>CAWASF010000020.1:0-919496 GCA_963784685.1 uncultured Actinomycetota bacterium | reverse complement strand
ACCAAATAAAATCGGTTCTGAGCTGTTGCGATGTGCCGTTCGCGGCTTCTTTTCGTGGTCGAGGACGCGGTAGGCGAGAAGTTTGATGCGGTCGCTGACGAGGAACCAGACGAGGGCGTATCCCCATACCGCCCCTGCCCACGTCCAGCCGAGTGGGGTCATGAACAGTCCGTAGACCGCAATCAGGGTGGCGATTGCCTGGGTGCCGAGGACGGCGATCAACAAGATGCGGGCCGGGCGGATGGACCAGAACGGTCCGCGGGTTCGGGTCAAGAAGATGGTGAGGTGCCCGGCGACCGACAACATCAGGTACATCAGTGTTTGGACACGCGGGTGGCCGAGGTCGAAGACGCGGTCGCCCACGTAGAACAGGCCGAAAGCAGCGATCGGTCCGACCACCCCCAGGACCGTGGCGATCCCGAGTACCAGGCGCATGTTCCAGGCTTCGGGCTTGTTGGCGTAGTGGACGTTGTCGTAGGAGATGGACAGAATGGCGCCGTCGTTGAGCAGGGCCAGCATCACGATCATGATGGCGGTGAGTGGATAGAAGTTGAAGACGAGGATGGCGGTAGTGATGAATAGCAGCACCCGCAGCGTTTCGGCGATGCGGTACATCGCATAGCTGTTCATCCGTTGAAAGATCTTGCGGCTCTGTTTGATCGCCTCGATGATCACCGACAGGCCCGGGGTCAGCAGCACGATGTCGGCAGCCGCCCTGGCGGCGTCGGTGGCTCCGGATACCGCGATACCGCAGTCCGCTTTTTTCAGCGCGGGGGCGTCGTTGACCCCGTCGCCGGTCATCCCGACGATGTGGCCAAGCTTCTGCAGCACATCGATGATGTGGTACTTGTGCTCGGGAAAGACTTGGGCGAAACCGTCGGCGGTCTCGATGGACTCGGCCACGGCCGCCGATTCGTCCTTTTTCACCTCGCCCAGGCCTGTGGCGTCGAGGATCTCGGTGCTCAAACCAACCTTGGCCGCCGTCTCCTTCGCGATGGCCAACGCATCACCGGTCACCATCTTGATGGTGACTCCCATTGCCCGTGCGGCGGAGATGGTTGCTGCCGCGTCGCCACGCGGTGGATCGAATAACGGCAACACCCCGGCGAACTGCCAGTCTCCGTCCCCGTCGGCGCGGGCCACGCCCAACGACCGGAAGCCCCGGGCGGCGAAATCGTTGACTGCCTTGTCGGCGGCCGATGTGATCTGCGCGGCGTTGGCGGCCAGCGCGAGGATGACCTGCGGGGCGCCCTTAGTGACCCGGAACGTGGTCCCGTCGGCGGCGGAGACGGTGGCCTCGGTGCGCTTGTGCACCGGGTCGAAGGGTGCGAAATGGGTGATCGTGTAATCCTGCAAAGCCTTGGTGTCGTCAAGACCGCCGAGCACCGCGCGGTCGATGGGGTCGTCGTTGTCCCCGCGGGAGGCCAATGCGCCGTCGAGGATGACAGTCGCGCGGGTGACGGTGTCGATGGCGAACGGGGTGCCCAACGTCAAAGAATTCTGCGTCAGGGTGCCCGTCTTGTCCGCGCACAGCACGTCCACACCGGCGAGTTCCTCGATGGCGACCAGCCGGCTCACGATAGCCTGCTTCTTGGCCAGCAGACGCGAGCCGACGGCCATCGTCACCGACAGCACAGTCGGCATCGCCACCGGGATCGCGGCCACGGTCAAGACCAGGGCGAACTGCAAGGTGGTCAGGATCGCGTTTCCGCGCAGCAGGGAGGCGACGACGATGACGGTGACCAGCGCGACCGCCAGGATGATCAGGTAGTTGCCGATCTTTAGCACGGCGCGTTGGAAGTGGCTGACGGTGCGCGCTCCTTGCACCAGCTCGGCGGTCTTGCCGAAGTAGGTGTGGCTGCCGGTGGCATAGACCAAGGCGCCGATCTCACCTTGCCTGACGATCGACCCGGAGAACACGGCCTGACCCGCTCCGCGGCTGGCGGGTAGTGACTCTCCGGTGAGCCCGGATTGATCGACCTCGATCTCATCGCCGTCGAGTAGCCGGGCGTCGGCGGGCACAATATCACCCAGGCGCAGCCGAATCACATCACCGGGTACCAGCTCCCGCGCCGGCGGGTTGATCCATGCGCCGTCACGTTTCACACGGGCGCTGATCGCCAGCTTCGCCTTCAGGGCGTCAATGGCGTTACCGGCCTGCCGTTCTGAGGTGTAGCCGACCACCCCGTTGGCCACCAGCAGGACCAGGATGATGAAGAAATCCGGCCAGTGCCCGACCGCGCCCGACAGGATGACAGCGATCTCGATCATCCACGGGATCGGGCCCCAAAAATAGCTGAGGAACTTAAGCAGCGGGTTGGTTTTGTGCTCAGCGATTTCGTTCGGCCCGTACTGTGCCAACCGTCGTGTTGCCTCGGCCTTGCTTAATCCCTCCGGCGAGTAGCCCAGCTCCTCTTCCAGCTCGGGCATTGGCGCCGATCTCAAGTCGCGGCCCAGTTCGGGAGTGCCCCCCGAGCGGGGCGGCGTGACATGCGGTGTGTCAGTGGTCATGGCGTCGGTCCGTAAGCCGTCCGCCAGCGGCCGGATCGCAGCATAGGCGATGTGGGCGGTCATGCCTGAGCAGACACAAGACTCCATCGATCGCAAGGTGCTGTGCAGGAGCCGGTTTCGGTGTTACGGGACTGGTCATGGTGATCCCAGCTGTGCGGTTGTCGCCGGCACGTCCGGCACGAGCGACTGCTCAGTGAGGGCAGCGGCGGACAGCTGGCCTCATCCCGGACTGGTTGAGCTTCCCAACGCCGTTGACGCTACACCCCCGGCACCCTCGGTGCCCGGTATCGCGCGCAGCGCGAACGTCGATACCTCGGGCGGCAACTCAGGCAACCCCAGACTGCCGGCCGCCAAGCTCGCCGGGCCGTGGATCCCGGCCCACAATTCGGCGGCATCAGCCGACCTGTTCGGAGGTCGCTGACCCGACTTAGGTGCTGCGGATGCCCTTGGTGAAATGCCTCGACTCTGTTACCTGCGCTCACTAGTCCAGCACGAAATACTTTATCCGGCATCAGAACTCGCTGGCATACCAAAGCCGCAACGGGACATGAGATGCCTTATCATGCCAAGAACGCCGCCGCTGGCAGTTCTGGACCGCATGCCGGCGGCGTCGGCCGAGAAAGGCGACCTCGCTACTGAATCCGCGACCACCAGCAACGCTGGCAAGCCTTGCAAAACGGCTCGTCCCAAACGGGATTCGGCGGGCTAGTCCCCACGGGTGTAGCGTGGGAGATGCTGAGAATTTCAGCTGGTTCGGGATGAGTTCAGCTGTCCGCTGCAGAACTTGAGGAGCATTGGCTCCGAGGCCCCTACGTGCCGGTGATCGTCCGCACATCAGGATCACCATGACTGCTCCACCGAGTTTTTCCACTAGATCGGCCCCCTTACAACACCCCCGAACAACGACGGTGGCGCATGACGTGGCCGCGGGCACCGCTGCGCACGGCTCACCGACAGGTGCACGGCGATGAAAACGCTTGGCGTCGTGGTCGTTGTTCTGGTCGTCCTTTCACTGTTGGTGCTGGCGATGGCGGTGCGGATCGTCAAACAATACGAGAACGGCGTGCTGTTCCGGCTGGGCCGGGTGATCGGAGAACGCCAACCCGGGTTGCGGCTCATCATTCCGTTAATCGATGTGCTGCACCGGATTTCGCTGCGGATCGTAACGATGCCGATCCAATCCCAGGGGATCATCACCCGGGACAACGTCAGTGTCGACGTCTCCGCGGTGGCCTACTTCAAGGTCGTCGACGCGGTGAAGTCGGTCGTGGCGATCGAGAACGTCTACGCCGCGATCGATCAGATCGCTCAAACGACGCTGCGCAAGGTCGTCGGCCAGCACACCCTGGATGAGACGCTCTCCGAGACCGACAAGATCAACCTCGACATCCGCGCGATCCTCGATGTCACCACCATCGAATGGGGCGTGCAGGTGACCCTGGTGGAGCTGAAAGACATCCAACTGCCCGACAGCATGAAGCGGGCGATGGCCCGCCAAGCGGAGGCGGAGCGGGAGAAGCGCGCGAAAATCATTGCTGCCGAAGGTGAATCGCTGGCCGCTGCCGCCTTGGGCGACGCCTCGGACACTATGATGGCGCACCCGCTGGCGCTGCAGTTGCGCAATCTGCAGACGCTGGTCGAGCTCGGTGTCGACAAGAACAGCACCGTCGTGTTTCCGGCACCGTTGATGTCGACGATCGCCGAACTCGGAACCTTCCTGGCCCGGGAAAACGGCGCAGCATACCGACCAGAGCCACAGCCACCGATTCCCGTCCCGGCAGCGGTGGCCAACGGAACCCCCGCCGCGGGGGGCCGGCCGTGATCGCCGCGCTGATTTTCATGTCGCTGATCGGGTGGGGTTACTGGTTGATGTACCGCGGCGTGCGATCCCCCCGGGTGACGACGACGGTTGCCGCAGCGGATCAGCGCGCGACCCGCGCCGCCGCGGTCCTTGGCCCCGAGGACGATCCCGATCAGTCGCGCGCCGCCGGCGGCTGTTGGACCGCACTGGACGAGCGCCAACTCGTCCGGCTGCTCACGGACTCCGCGCCATGACGTAGACGAGCCACGAACTCAATCGACAAAGATCAACGACGTTGCGAGCAAGGGAAAGCCATGACGCGCACCCGAACACTGGAACCCGAACTGCTCCATCGGATGGACGCGTATTGGCGGGCGGCGAACTACCTGTCGGTGGGCCAGATCTACCTGTACGACAATCCGTTGCTGAAGCGGCCATTGTCGCTCTCGGATGTGAAACCGCTCGTGGTCGGCCATTGGGGCACCACGCCGGGGCAGAACTTCATCTACGTGCACCTCAACCGGGTGATCACCGAGAATGACGTGGATATGTTCTACGTCGCTGGCCCTGGCCACGGGGGTCCGGCCCTGGTCGCCAACACCTACCTCGAGGGCTCCTACAGCGAGATCTATCCCGACGTGAGTCAGGACGAGTCCGGGATGAAGAAGCTGTTCACCCAATTCTCCTTTCCGGGAGGCATTTCCAGCCACGTCGCGCCGACGACTCCGGGGTCGATCCACGAAGGCGGGGAACTGGGCTACTCGCTGAGCCACGCGTTCGGCGCCGCGTTCGACAATCCGGACCTGATCGTGGCGTGTGTCATCGGCGACGGCGAGGCCGAGACGGGGCCGCTGGCCACCGCCTGGCATTCCACCAAGTTCCTCAACCCGGTCGGTGACGGGGCGGTGCTGCCGATCCTGCATCTGAACGGCTACAAGATCAGCAACCCCACCGTGCTGGCCCGCATCGAACGCGAGGAGCTGGACCAGTTCCTACGCGGCTGCGGATGGGACCCGCACTACGTCGAGGGTGATGACCCCGAAGACATGCACGAACTGATGGCCACCGTCCTCGACTCCGTCATCGCCGACATCCACGGGATCCAGCGCAAGGCGCGCACCGATGGCCAGACCACCCGCCCGCGCTGGCCGATGATCGTGTTGCGCTCACCGAAAGGCTGGACCGGACCCAAGGTCGTGGACGGCCTGCAGATCGAGGCCACGTTTCGGGCGCATCAGGTGCCGTTGCTCGTCGACGAGCACCATCCTGGACACGTCGAGTTGCTCGACAGCTGGATGCGCAGCTACAAACCCACCGAGCTGTTCGATCAGACCGGGCGGCTGTTGCCCGACCTGGCAGCACTCGCCCCTCGCGGGCAGCGGCGGATGGGCGCCAACCCGCACACCAACGGCGGGGGACTGCTGCGCGACCTGCGGATGCCCGACTACCGCACCCACGCGGTCGCCGTGGCCGCACCGGGCGCGGTGGAGGCCGAAGACACCCGGGTGCTGGGCGGCTTCCTGCGCGACGTGGTCAGCCTCAACCAGGACCAACGCAACTTCCGACTCTTCGGCCCCGACGAAACCCTGTCGAACATGCTCGGCGCGGTTTTCG
Organism: uncultured Actinomycetota bacterium; assembly: GCA_963784685.1. GTDB lineage: Bacteria > Actinomycetota > Actinomycetes > Mycobacteriales > Mycobacteriaceae > Mycobacterium. The sequence continues at coordinate 913,570 of CAWASF010000020.1, read as the reverse complement.
AGGCCACCGACCGGCAGTGGGAGGCCGGCACCGTCGCCAGCGACGAGTTCCTCGCGCCACAGGGGCGGGTGCTGGATTCGATGCTCAGCGAGCATCAAAGCCAAGGCTGGCTCGAAGGCTATCTACTGACCGGACGGCATGGGCTGTTCAACTGCTATGAGGCGTTCATCCACATCGTCGACTCGATGTTCAACCAGCACGCAAAATGGCTCAAGGTCACCGCGCAACTGCCGTGGCGCCGCGACATCGCATCACTGAACTACCTGCTGGCCTCCCACGTTTGGCAGCAAGACCACAACGGCTTCACCCACCAAGACCCCGGCTTCCTCGACCACGTCGTGAACAAGAAAGCCGACATCGTCCGGGTCTACCTGCCGCCGGACGCCAACTGCCTGCTCTCGGTGGCCGACCATTGCCTGCGCAGCCGCCACTACGTCAACGTGATCGTCGCCGGCAAACGCGCGATGCCGCAGTGGCTGAGCATGGAGCAGGCAGAGGTGCACTGCACCGAAGGCATCGGTATCTGGGAATGGGCCGGCAGCGACTCCGGCGCCGACCCCGACGTGGTCCTGGCCTGCTGCGGGGGCACCCCCACCCTGGAGGTGCTCGCCGCGGTGCAGATCTTGCGAGAACACCTGCCCGCGTTGAAGGTCCGCGTGGTCAACGTGGTCGACCTGATGAAATTGCAGTCAGCCAGTGAGCACCCGCACGGTCTGAGCGACCGCGACTACGATGCCCTGTTCACCGCCGACAAACACATCATCTTCGCCTTCCACGGCTACCCCACCTTGATCCACCGACTCACCTACCGGCGCAGCAACCCCAGCCTGCACGTGCGCGGCTACAACGAAGAAGGCACCATCACCACCCCCTTCGACATGCGGGTACAGAACAAACTCGACCGCTACCACCTCGTCACCGACGTCATCGACCGCCTCCCCCAACTGGGCGCCACCGGCGACTACCTCAGACAGACAATGGCCGACAAACTTGTCGAACACACCCTCTACATCAATACCCACGGCCAGGACCACCCCGAAATCCGCAACTGGACCTGGGACCCCCCGCAATAACGGCATCTGCAACCCGGGTGCAATGCGCGCACCCTGCCGGTAGGTGTTCGCAAGCTCGGATCATGGCGGCATCCAAGCAAGCGGCAGCGCACCCGGTCGGGCTGTGGGGTGCCGTCGCGATCGGCGTCGGTGGCATGGTCGGCGGCGGCATTTTCGCCGTTCTCGGGTTGTCGGTGCAGATCACCAAAGGGGCTGCGCCGCTGGCGTTTATGCTGGCGGGGCGGCGGAGGCGGATGCATGCTCACCGGCCCACCGCGTCGGCGGGCCGGCGGTGGGTACGAGGCTCTGGATCATGAACCGCGAAGAAGGGCCGGCCGCAATGCGAGGACCTTGTCCTCTGCTGCCCGGCCTCAAGCGTGGTCAGACTCGAGGTGGCGTGCAGTTGATGCGCTACCACACCGCGACACTGATGAGGAGGTCACGATGGCTATCCGGTTGGGCGTGAACGGTTTTGGGCGTGTCGGCCGAAACTTCTTCCGTGCGGTCGACGCACAACACGCGGCAGGCACCACCGACATCGAGATCGTGGCGGTCAACGACCTCACCGACAACAAGACTCTGGCGCACCTACTCAAATACGACTCCGTCCTGGGGACGCTTAGCGCACGAGGTGTCGGTCGACGGCGAGGACATTGTGGTCGGGGACCAAGTGATCAAAGCGTGGTCCGTCGCCGACGGGCCGGCAGCACTGCCGTGGGGAGATCTCGGCGTGGATGTCGTCATCGAGTCCACCGGTCGATACACCGCCGCGGAGCAGGCCCGCGGTCACCTCCACGGCGGAGCGAAGAAAGTGGTGGTGTCCGCCACGTCGAAGGGTGCAGACCTCACCGTCGTGATGGGCGTCAACCACCGCGACTACGACGGCACTCAGACCGTCGTCTCGAACGCCTCCTGTACGACAAACTGCCTGGCGCCGATGGCGATGGTGCTCGACGAGGTGTTCGGAATCGAGCACGGGCTCATGACCACCATCCACGCGTACACCCCGGACCAGAACCTGCAGGACGGTCCGCACCGAGACCTTCGCCGCGCCCGCGCGGCGGCGATCAACGTGGTGCCCACGTCGACCGGGGCCGCCCGCGCGATCAGTCTGGTGCTGCCCCAGCTCCAGGGCCGGCTCGACGGGTACGCGCTTCGGGTGCCGGTGCCTACCGGTTCAGCCACCGATCTCACCGTCATCGTCCGCGAGCGGGCGACAGTCGAGGCCGTCAACACCGCGTTCGCGGCCGCCGCTGACAGCGAGCTGAAGGGCTTCCTCACCTACACCGAGGATCCGATCGTCTCCTCCGACATCGTGACCGACCCGTCGTCGTGCATCTTCGACGCCGGACTCACCAAAGTGACCGGTGACCTGGTGAAAATCGTCGGCTGGTACGACAACGAGTGGGGTTACTCCCACCGCCTCGCCGACTTGACCGGCCTGGTCGCATCGACCCTCTGAGCCGTATGCCCACAGTCTTGCCGTTAAGGCGCCGCCCCCACCGCGGCGCCGGCCAACCCTATGCCCACGCCGATGCCCACTTCGGCCAACGCGCCCACCGACGAAGGAGCGGAAATGAAAAAGGACCAAGCAGACCATCTTGAACAGCAACTGATGCAGCCGCTCGCACAGGTGCTCCGCACGAGGCTTGGCGGGGCAGGGGAGGTCCACGTCAACAATGAGCCGCACCTGATGAGCGGTGAAAGGGTCGAGTACGCCACGTGGCTCGAAGTTGTGCTCAAAGATGCACGAACCGAAGTCATCTTTCGGCCCCTGAGCCGTGAAGATTTCTCTGCGATCTGGCAATGGGGGAAGAACGGCCGATTCATCTTCCCGATTCCACAAGGCGGCGACAATGCCGGCGACAGCACCCGAACGTCCATTGACGCTGTTGCCGAACGCATCTGCCAAACCGCCAGTATGTGGCACGAGGAACCTCCCGAATCGTTTGGCTGGTCAATCACCTGATGGCAAAGTGCTCGGCGACGAATGTCAGGCTAGGATTGCCAAGCTCGCGGAAACTCAATGAAGCTTTATGTGCCGCAGTGCTTCTTGGCATTCCGCGAGTTATGATGCTGCCGCCCACCGAATCTCGTCAGGCCGCGAGCCGGGCGGGTAGCACCTCGTCTGGACGTCTGTGAGGCGTCGATGGCAATAACGGACGTCGCCGAATACGCGCACCTGAGCGTCACGGACCTCGAGGCGCTCGGAGTCGAGCTGGAGGCGATCCGCCGCGACATCGAGGCTTCGCGTGGCGAGAAGGACAGGGCATACATCCGGCGCACCATCGCGTTTCAGCGATCCCTCGATCTGGCCGCGAGGCTGGTTATCGCTGGCACCCGTAGCAAGGTGGGGTGGGCGCTCGGCACCACCGCGCTCGCTATGGCCAAGAGCATCGAGAACATGGAACTCGGCCATAACATCGGCCACGGTCAGTGGGATTGGATGAATGACCCCGAAATCCATTCCAGTACCTGGGAGTGGGACATGGCGGGCGTCTCGTCGCACTGGCGGTATTCGCACAACTATCGCCACTACATGTTCACCAATGTCATCGGCGTGGACGACGACCTCGGGTTCGGTGTCCTGCGGGTCACCCGGGACCAGGAGTGGCGGCGCAGTAAGCTCTTTCAGCCTGTGCGGAATATATTGTTGGCCATCATGTTCGAATGGGGCATCGCGATGCACGGCTTGCATTCGGAGCATGAGCGCGCGGCCACCGACGCGCACAAGTCCGCCGACACCCGAGCGCTGATCCGCAAGATGGCCCGGCAGGGCGGCAAGGACTATGTATTCTTTCCCGCTCTGAGTCTTCGACGATGGCGCCGCACACTCACGGCGAACGTGGCCGCGAACCTGCTACGCAATGTGTGGGCGTATGTAGTGATCTGCTGTGGGCAATTCGCGGACGGCGCAGAGAAGTTCACCTCCGCCGCGCTGGAGGGTGAGACGAAGCCCGAATGGTACCTGCGACAAATACTGGGCACCGCAAACCTTGACGCTGGGCCGGTGATGCCATTCCTCAGTGGAAACCTTTGCTACCAGATCGAACACCACCTGTTCCCTGATCTGCCGAGCAACCGCATGCGGAGATCGCCGAACGGGTCCGCGCGGTGTGCGCCACCCACGACCTGCCGTATACGACCGGTCCGCTTGTCCGCCGGTACCTGCTCACCTTTCGCAGCATTTCCAAGCTGACGCTTCCGGATCGATTCCTGACCGCCACTTGTGACGACGCACCCGAGACGGCGTCAGAAAACAAGTTCCGCAACGTCGACGCACCCTACGTGTCGGGCGAGGGCAATGGCGATACGCGGCAACGGGAATTAGTCACTGCGATACGGGAGCGACAAATTCGGCGCCAACCAAGGAACTTCGTGCGCCGCGGTGGCGCTGCGCGTCATGCGCTGGCTGCCAGTTTCTTCAGCGATGAGGCGATGACGGGTGTGGGTTCGTCGTGGTAGTCGTGCACGGTTGCGGTGGTCTTTGACGGGTAAGGACGGGTGATGTGACCGATGCATTGCACGAGGCGGTTCTTGAAGATGATTGGGCGATACAGGCCGATATGTGCCTCGCCCCGCAGGTGGGCATCAACGACCTCTGGGGTCAGCGGAAGGTAAGGTGCGTCGGCCCGATTCATACCCTTGCGCCAATGGCCCTTGATCGCCGGCATCCAACCCGAACGGCCATCTCGACGATTCTCCCCAGCGCAGCGCGTAAACATCGGTGCGACAACGGAACAACTCGGAAAAGAACCGCACCTTATCGGCGGAGCTGGAGCCCATTGTCACCGGTGAGGCCGGCGCCCCCGTCAGCGTCGTCTGCTCACTGGCGGCTGCGCGTGGCTGTTCCTCACTCAACTGAAGAAGACGACGCAAACGCACGTTGTCGGCACGCAGCGTGTCCATCTCACTGGGGAGACTCTCGACACCGCTAACGGTCAACTCCTTTGTGCGGCAAAGTCTTCGGCGGAAGGGTTTACTCCCGCCAGCGCTCCCCGAGCGCTTTCGCTGCTGTGGACACCTTCATGACAAGACGACGCTCGCGGTTGCGGACGGGAACGAAGTGGTAGTGCTCGTAGAAGGATTGCGCCTCGTCGTCGATGGCATCAACGACGACGAGCCGGCCGCCGCCGATTTCCGATGCGGCGACGGCTTTGCCTAGTGCGTCGAGCAGCAGCTGTTCGCCATATCCCTGACCCCGTAGCGACTTGTCGATCGCCAGGCGGGCAATCAAGTATCCGGGTATGCGGGAGTAGCCGCCGGCCATGGATCCCGAGACGCCGTCGTCGTTGCGTAGTACTTCGGTGGGGCAGATGGCGAAATGGGCGCTGACTTTGTGTTCGCCGAGCGGGGTCCACACGTAGACGTGCGCGACTCCGCTGCTGTCCGCGCGGCGGGCATGGGCGATGAGCCACGTATTGAGCGGCTCTTTACCGCAGTCGAATCCTTCCAGTGTGTGGGCGTCAGTGAGTCGCGCGGACTCGAACACTGTTTAACGCCTTGTGAAGACCGCTGGCTTGCGTGCGGCTGCCGCCAGCCGCGGCGCGTCGTCAGCAGCATCGAGCGAGGACATCAGTTTGTCGAACTGTTCGGGCTCCATTGCCGTTACCAGCTCTTGGCGCAGGATGTCTTCGGCCCGTTGCATCGCAGCTTTCCGCACGAACTCTGAGGTCTGCTCGTGGACAAGGTTGGCGGCGCGCTGGATGCGGTCCAAGGTCGCTTGCTCCGCGCGAAGCTCGATGCGCTTCGTTTTGATTGCCACAGCGACACCTCCATCTTCCCTCAGCCATCTCTGCTCGCAGCTGTCGATCACTTCATTGTACGGTGAATGTACGTACACGGCTAGTGAGTGTATGCGGCTGGCACTGGGGACCACACAGGGACCACACGTTATGCGCGATGCCGGACAACCTGCACGTCAGTGAACGTCACACTCCACGCCCTCGCCGCGAAAACCGTCGGCGACCTGCGGAACGCTCTACCGCTACTTCCTGGGGGTCAAGTGCGGCAACCGGCGGCGTAGCGGGCTCGCGGTTGGTCGCTGAGTGCTGAGTGCCGCCTGATGGTTGCCATGCCTGCTTCCAATCGCCCATGATCGATGCGGGCATGAACAGCGAACAGAACAGATTGAGGTCGAGGCATTCATCGCGGAGCCGGCCGCGAAAAGATTCAATGAAGGGCGTGCGCCACGGTTGGCCTGGCCAAATAATTAGCATCCCCGCGCGGCCCAGTCCACCCATGCTGCGGTGAATCAGCGCGGCGGGCGACGGCGACCCGACGTACTTCTGGTATGCGGCAAGCCAATTCGTCGCAATATCGTCTTGAGCCTGAGCAAGCGGAACTTCATTGGCACAGACCAAGTCATGAAGGCGGTCTTCAAGGTTGTCTTTCTTGTGCGCTCCCGCATCACCGTCCCACGGCTGAGGCCAGAGGTTCGCGGTCGACGTCGCGCCGCCGATGCCGATCGGGATTTCGTGATCGAGCTCAACTGTCCACGCCGGCGCGGTGATTCCGTAGGCGCGCATCCGTTCTTTCTTGATCGGCTCGGTGACGCTCGCCGGTGGACGCACCTGCTTGCTCCAACCCGGTGCGCAGATCGTTGACGCAATGTTGTCCTGCGTAAACCTGCTGTCGCGATCCCCAGGAGTGCACACCGGGTCCGGAAGCCCGTTCTGATAATGGCAGCTTCCCGCGGGAGCCGTCGTTATTGGACCGTCCAGCGGAACCCTGCTCGCCTGATCCGCACCATCTGAGAAGGCCGTGCCAGCCGGAAAGACCCACACAACACCAGCGAAAGTGTGGCAACGCCTATAAATTCAGTCAGCGACGCATCAAAGCCCCGCCATCGTCAGCGGCATACCTGCGACGTTCTTATTACCGCAATCACTGTCGCCCCACCGCCAGAGCGCCGGATAACCAAATGGTCATACTCGGCCCGTGAGAGCTGGCCGGTGTAGCTGTAGGCGGCCGCATTGGCTTTCTTCTCGGACTCGGTGATCTCCTTCGGCGGGCGAATCGATTTTGTGTAACCGGTCCGACAGATAGTTGCTTCAAGAATGTCCGGAGTGACCTTCGGATTCACCGCCCCCGGTGTGCAGTTCGGTTCGGGCAGGTTCTGACGGTCTGCGGCGGTGCGGTAATGACAGCTGCCCGGCGCAGGCTGCGGTTGAACTGTGTAGTTGGTCGGACCCGGTCCCGCAGCCACATCAGCGGCCGCGGGACCACAGCCCGCAAGCGCCAACACGACAACGGCTCTCGTGGATAGCCTGCTCAGAATGTCCATATCGGTACGTCTAGCGGACTACTCAGCATCGGCCACGGCGGCAGAGCGAGTCTGCATGAACCACTTGCGAGTTCGGGTGAGCCCGGTGGCGTGCCCCCGATGAATGAGTCCGCCTTGTTTTAGAGTCCTGTGGCCCCCCGGGTGGGGGGCCGGAAGGGACGATGAAACATATGGCTGGCCGGAAGAAGCATTCCGCTGAGGATGTGGTGCGTAAGCTGCGCCGCGCGGACGAACTCGCCGCGTCGGGCAAGACCAACGAGGAGATCGCCGCGGAGCTCGAGGTGTCGGCGGCGACGCTGTACAACTGGCGCCGCACCTACGGCGGGATGGATGTGGATGCGGCGAAAGAGCTTAAAGAGCTGCGGGAGCAGAACACCCGACTGAAGCGGTTGCTGGCCGAGGCCGAGTTGGAAAAGGACGCCTTGCGGGAGGTGGCGAAGGGAAAATTCTGAGCCCGGACGCCAAGCGCCGCGCCGTCGACATGCTCAAAGAGGTTCTGGGCATGTCGGAGCGGCTCGCGTGCAAAGCGGTCGGGCTCACCCGCTCCACCTACCGGCGCATCCCTGTCGCGCAGACCCCAGCTGACCCTGACGCTGAGCTACGCGTTTGGCTGCGTACCTACTCCACCAAACGGCCTTGCCATGGCTTCCGCCGTGCGTGGGCGGCGCTGCGCCATGACGAGCACCGGGATGTGAACAAGAAGAAGGTGCACCGCCTGTGGAAGGAGGAGGGCCTGCAGCGGCGGGTTCACAGCCCGCGTAAACGCGTCGGCCAATCGTCGTGCCCGCCCGATGTGCGCGCGGATGCGCCGAAGGTGGTGTGGGCCTTGGATTTCCAGTTCGACTCCACCATCGACGGCAAGGCCATCAAGATCGCGTCGATGGTCGACGAGCACACCCGCGAATCACTGCTGAATATCGTGGAGCGCTCGATCACCGCTGAGCGGCTCATCGACGAGCTGGAGAAGTGTTTCGCCGCGGCCGGCGGCCCGCCGATGGTGCTGCGGATGGACAACGGACCTGAGCTTATTTCCGAAGCGCTGCAATCGTTTTGCGCCGGCAAGGTCGGCCTTCACTACATCCCGCCTGGGACGCCGTGGAACAACGCCTACATCGAATCGTTCAACAACCGGCTACGAAGGGAGTGCCTCAACCGAAACCACTGGACCAACCTGCTCGAAGCCCGCGTCGTCATCGGCGACTTCAAGCACGAACACAACGCACGACATCGCCACTCAGCGCTGGGTTATCTGACCCCGGCCGAGTACGCTGCCCGATGCAGCCACACCCATCACCCCGTGGCCTGCGAGATCAACTGAACCGACATCAAACACAACCTGGCTCTAGAACCGGGTGGACCGAATATCGGGGACCTGCCACCGGCGGTCTCGTCGGCCTCACCACCACGGATGCCCCATAGGTCGTACGCCCAACGCCGGAGCACGGTGCTCTCGTCCTCGCTCATCTCCTGAGCACGTCACGTGAGTCGAGCAGGTATGCCACTGCAACGACCTCACCGGTCGACCAGACGTAGCGGTAGTTGTCCCAGCCGTCCGCACGGACGGCGCGGGATCGGGCAACGAGGTCGTCCCGCCGATGCTCTAGGAGGTCTTCTGGCAGTCCCGCGAAGATGTGGCTCGCGAGCTGCTCAGGTGTGTAGTCCGTCATTTCGTCATCTTCTCCGCTTGGTCATTTGTGGTCGTTGGCGGGCCGGCGTGGCTCATGCTGCGATTCTTTCTGTTAGGTGTGACATCTTTCCTCAGCTAATCCCAGCCTCGGTGCGTGGGTAGCACAGGTTATACATGTGCTACCCTGGTCACGTGAAGATCGTTGGATTACGCGAGCTGCGGCAGAACGCCTCCGAACTCGTGCGCCGCGCCGGGGAAGGGGAGGAGATCACCATCACCGTGGCCGGCCGCCCTGGAGCCCGGCTTGTTCCCGCGGCTTCTCGAGCCTGGAGGCGGTGGGCCGACGTGTCCGAACTGTTCGCGGGGCCCGCAGATCCCGCGTGGAATGCCGACCGTGAGTTAATCGCCCAGGAAATACGCGACCCGTGGATAAAGCAGTGAGAGCGATTCTAGACACCAGTGTGGTCATTGCGACGGATGTCGAGCCTCTTGATGGCGAGTTGGCTATCAGCGCAATCACATTGGCCGAACTGCACTTCGGGGTTCTGGTGGCAAATGAACAAAAGGTGCGCTCTGAGCGGCTGCGGCGCCTGCTGGTCGTTCAGCGTAAGTTCGACGCGCTGCCTGTGGATGATGCCGTGGCGGCGAGCTATGGTCAGGTGGCGGCAGCCGTCGTTGACGCGGGACGTCAGCCGCGAGCGCGATCGATGGACCTGCTGATAGCGGCGACCGCCCACGCTCATTCTGCCCGGCTTTACACCCGCAACGCCGATGACTTTGACGGCCTCGGCGACTTGGTGGACGTCGTGCCGGTCTGACCGCATGGGACAAGTCAGTTCGGGCGAATCCAAACCGGAAGGGCGACTAGTGTCATTGCGGCTCAGTGCGACTCGTTTAGTCCGCATTGCCAGGATCACTTCGGCCCGCTGCGCCCGGGTCGCTGGCAAGGTGGTAGAGAGGGTTCTGCGCCGCCGCGGCTTTCGTCTCTGAGCCAGCGCTAATGGCGTAGCGCTGAGAAGTCGCCATGGATTCGTGCCCAAGGAGTTTCATGAGCGTATAGACGCTGATGTGGTGTGCAGCATTGATCAACTCCATGACGGGATGACGGAAACATCGGGTGCGGAACGGACTATCGCGTGACTGTCGTCACGGCGGTGTGCTCTTGTTCCCCGCGATCACCGTGAAATCCGCGCTGCCAATGTGGACGCCTAATTGTCGAGCCGACCCGCGCTGGCACCAGCTTGATACTCGTCGCGCCTGTCACGATGGCCCTCGCCGCCCCGGCGATCTGCGCAACGAGGGATCGTCGACCCGGCGCAATTGCCTGCCGGCGCCCAGGAATACAGTGCGGCCACGGCAGTCACGACCAAGGTCTCGACACCCGCGGGAATACACGAGCTGGCATACGTAGCTCCCACCTGTTGGCGCGTGGCCAACCCCAGGGTTACAAGCCATTGGCACCGTCCGGGTTGGGTCATCCCGGACCTGGGCGCATGAGGCGAGACTCATCGCTGCGTTCACAGCAGACTGTTGCTGCATTCACAGCAGACTGTAACCTTGCGACGGCAAATCCGGGTCCGCCACGTGGACGAAGTCGGTGGTAACCCGGGCCGCCAACGGTGCTGACGGCTCGAGTCGGACGATCTCTTCGATGAAAACCTTGATCTGCTCTGGTTTATCCCGAAGCTCTGTGCGCAGCTGCGGTCCGCGCGCCAATTCGAATAGCGAGAAACCGATCGCCGCGGCCACCGTGTCCGGACCGGACAGTACTAGCAGGCGGCTCATGCCGAGCAGCTCGAGGTCGCTGAGATCGCCGGGACCGGTCATCACTTGCGACAACGAGATCGCGCAGGCAGCTTGCGGTGATGGTCGCGCGCACATACCCTTGGGCACATACCCCTAGGGGTGTCCATTATTGCGGCTTGACTCCGGCCACGGAAGGATCACCACGATGACCGTCACCGAGAGTCTTGCCCCCGTCCCTGTCACCGGCATGCCCCGCATCGGGGACCCGGCCCCGGCCTTCACTGCCGTCACCACCCAGGGCGAGATCAACTTTCCTGCCGACTACGCCGGCAAATGGGTGATCTTCTTTTCCCATCCGGCGGACTTCACACCGGTGTGCACGAGTGAATTCATGACGTTCGCCTCGATGCAAAAGGAGTTCGCCTCCTACAACACCGAGCTGGTGGGTTTGTCCGTCGACGGGCTCTACAGCCACATCGCCTGGCTGCGCACGATCAAGGACAAGATCGCCTTCCGCGACATGCACGACGTCGAGGTCACCTTCCCGCTCATCGACGACGTGTCGATGGCGATCGCCCGGAAGTACGGGATGATCATGCCGCGCGAGGACACGACCAAGGCGGTGCGGGCGGTGTTCGTCATCGACCCCAAGGGTGTGATCCGGACCGTCATCTACTACCCGCAGAGCCTCGGCCGCAACTTCGACGAGCTGCTGCGTATTGTCAAGGCGCTGCAGACGGCCGATCACTTCCACGTCGCGACGCCGGCCGACTGGCGCCCCGGCGACCCGGTGATCGTGCCCCCGGCTGGCTCGTGCGGCACCGCGAGGCAACGAATGGAGGACCACGTCGAAGGCGTCGAATGCGAAGACTGGTTCTTCTGCACCAGACAGATCCCCGCCGACGAGGTCGAATCGGCTATCCGGGTTAAAGGCGGTGCGTAACGAAGCTCGGCCTTGACACCTCACCGCCATTCGATGGTCCCTTGGCCGCCTCCGGCACCGCAGATCGTGGCCACCCACCGCACGTCCGGATGCCGGCGCCAATCACCGCGTAGTTCAAGCGTTGGGGGAAACCCACTGTGTTATCCAGTACGGTGCCCGATATGCGGTAAGAACGCTGGGCCGGCTGTGGCCAGCACATCGACACCTTCATGATGACGTGCCCCCAGCCCAACGCTGCGTTTGCCAAGAAGTCCCAGCTGACGATCCATGTGAATTTGGTTGCCAGGATGATGCAGAAGGTACAAAATCCGCTGCGGCCCGACCTGCTATTGCCGGACCGGTCCGGTCGGACCTCTGTTGAAACCAGTAGGTGACTTGATAAAGGCGTCATACCCGAAGTGGCGGAGGCCTTAGCTTAGCCATGGGGTGCGGGGGCGACCGTGGTGCGGACGCAACCCATCTCAACGCATTTACAGTGGCTGATTAGATAAATCCGATCCTCAACACACAGAACGCCGCCGGCAGGTGGTCGTCGGCGCGATGCTCAATTGTGTTCCGTGCCGGCGGCGGCCGCCTCGCGCAGCGCCGCAACGCGGTCGGCCATCGTGCCCGGCCCGTTGAACAACGCCGAGCCCGCGCAGAAGACTGTTGCGCCCGCGCGCGCTGGCCCCGATCGTCGCAGCGTTGATTCCGCCGTCCACCTCGAGCTCGACTTCCAAACCGCGGCGGTCGATTTCGGCGCGGGCCGCGGCGATCTTTGGTTCCATGCCGCTAGATACTGCTGGCCACCGAAGCCCGCGTCGACCGTCATCACCAGTAGCAAGTCGGTCAAGTGCAGCACGTTTGCCACCGCCTGCAACGGTGTGGCGGGATTCAGTGCTACACCGGCCCGCGCGCCCAGATCGCGAATTGCAGAAAGTGTGTGAAGCAGGTGCCCAGTCGCCTCAGCGTGCACGATGACGATCTCGCAACCTGCTTCGACCCATCTCGGCAGCATCGGGTCGGGATCGTCGACCATCAGGTGCGCTTCAAAGCAGAGGCTCACATGCCGGCGATTGGCGGCGATAACGTCAGGCCCGAATGTCAGGTTGGGCACGAATCGGCCGTCCATCACGTCCCATTGGATCCGGTCGACGCCTGCCTTCTCCAGTTGCTTGATTTGCTGGCCGAGCTGTGAAAAGTCCGCCGGCAGAACCGAGGCGACGAGTATCGGCGCGCGCATTCATCCCACCTCCCGGTGGTCACCAGCACTGCTGGGGACTGACTCACACCTTAGATCGGTGCGCGGTCTCACGTCGGTCTGTCGATGATGAGGACCTAGACGGCAACCAGGCACGCGGCGGTGCGTCCGAGCATTACGGCGAGAGGCTCAAGGCGTCGCCCTTGCACGCTGGTTGGCAGCGCCCTGGCTGGGATGATGGCGTGCCGCCTCGTATTGCCGTCACCGGTCGACCGGCACGATTAAGTCGATGCCTGCGCGTTGGTGTCCGATGAACGAGGTGTCGCACTCGTTGTTGAGTGTGTCGGCGACAGTGGTGGGCGGCGTTCAGCCCTGGACCGGCGGGCCAACCTTGGGTGCGGCGGCCAGTGCGGCAGCAGTGGCCTGCCGGTGGTCGGGGTGCCCGGTGGCCCCGGTCGGGTCGAACACCGGCAGGCCCTGCGCGCCGGACTGTTCCGCGAGGCGGATGACCGGGATGGCCAGCTCGGGGGTGGTTGTGTCGGCCAAGTGCCGTCTGGGTGACCCAACAGCTGCACCGTCGGCACGCCGAGCACCTCGGCCGCGGCAGCAAGCTGACTGGCCTGGATATCGCGCAGCTCTACGACGACGCCGTGCAGCGTCGAGGCCTCGCCGCGTGTCAAACACAGGACGGCAAGCTTTGCCCCCTGATCGGCGAGGGCGGACAGGATCGCGCTCAGCCCGAAAGGATTTCGTCGTCGGGGTGGGCGACGACGGGGAGAACGGATCGCCAGGTGGGTATCCTGCCGCCGCGGTTCACGCGGGCGCTCCCACCCCCGAAGGGGGGAACTTTAAGGCGCGCCGGGCGTCGGGCGCGCGGGGACCCGTAGCAACGGGCTCACGTTGGTGTCTGCGCCTTGAATGGCGTCGTCGCACACCCGCGATGGGTTTCAGGACGTGCTTAACCCGTCTCGCTTCGCCGAGTTGATGGTCACCGCCCGATGCCGGCTGGTCGGTTCGGTGTGGCCCACCGCGGGGTGGTGGGCAGGCAATACTTCGAGCACGCGATCGGCTGCGAACGGGCTATGTGCGTAGACCCGTAGCGGTGTCGGACTCACTGACTACTTCGGGGTGGCGGCCCACGTGCGCCTCGGCGCGCAGCCGCTCCACCATGTGGGGGTAGTGCAGCTCGAATGCCGGGCGCTCCGAACGGATCCGGGGCAGCTCGGTGAAGTTGTGCCGCGGCGGCGGGCAGCTGGTGGCCCACTCCAGCGAGTTGCCGTAGCCCCACGGGTCGTCGACGGTCACGACCTCGCCGTAGCGCCAGCTCTTGAAGATGTTCCACACGAACGGGAACATCGATACACCCAGGATGAAGGCGCCGATCGTCGAGACGATGTTCAGGGTCGTGAAGCCGTCGGTGGGCAGGTAGTCGGCGTAGCGGCGCGGCATGCCCATATCACCCAGCCAGTGTTGCACCAAGAACGTGGTATTGAAGCCGATAAACGTCAGCCAGAAGTGCAGCTTGCCCAGGCGCTCGTCGAGCAGCCGTCCGGTCATCTTCGGGAACCAGAAGTAGGTGCCGGCGAAGGTGGAGAACACGATGGTGCCGAACAGCACGTAGTGGAAGTGCGCGACCACGAAGTAGCTGTCGGTGACGTGGAAGTCCAGCGGCGGGCTGGCCAGCAGCACCCCGGTCAGACCGCCCAGCAGGAACGTGACCATGAAGCCGACTGTAAACAGCATCGGGGTCTCAAAGGTCAACTGGCCCTTCCACATGGTGCCGATCCAGTTGAAGAACTTGATCCCGGTCGGCACCGCGATCAGATACGTCATGAACGAAAAGAACGGCAGCAGAACGGCTCCGGTGGCGAACATGTGGTGCGCCCACACCGCGACCGACAGCGCGGCGATCGACAGCGTCGCGTAGACCAGCGTGGTGTAGCCGAAGATCGGCTTGCGGGAAAACACCGGGAGGATCTCTGTGGCGATGCCAAAAAACGGTAGGGCGACGATGTAGACCTCGGGGTGGCCGAAGAACCAGAATAGGTGTTGCCACAAGATGACTCCGCCGTTGGCGGGGTCGTAGACGTGGGCCCCCAGGTGCCGGTCGGCGGCCAGCCCGAACAGCGCCGCGGTCAGCAGCGGGAACGCGATCAGTATCAGGATGGACGTCACCAGGATGTTCCAGGTGAAGACATCGCGGAGTGAACGTAGTTGGTGTAGTGCGCGTTTTCCGCGATCAACCACTGCGCCGGCTTGATCACATCCTGTTTGGTGTAGTCGCTGGCAATGCCGCAGAGCATGTCATTTCCTCCTCATTCTCTTGCCTGCGGCAGCCAGATGACCCAGAGCTGCCGTTGCCGTACCACCGTCGCTCGGCGCGGCGGCAATGCCTGAGTGGCTACCTGGCCGCGGCGTTTCGGCAGCTGCATCGTTGGCTGGCCGGCACGGCTCTCATGACGCTGTCGGCGTGCTGGCCACAGCCCGCCCAGGTGGTTCTACCGCAGCGAGGGCAGCGCACGGGGTAACACATGGTGACTCCAGTTGTGGTGAGAGTGGTTGGGGCCGCTAGGTCTTGGCGGCGGCTTTGCGGTCGGCAATCTTGGCGCGCACAGTTGTCATGTCGAGGGCCTTGACCTGGCCGATCAGATCCGCCAGCACCCCTGGGGGCATCGCCCCAGGTTGGCTATAGACCAGGACGCCGTCGCGAAACGCCATGGTTGTGGGAATGGATCGGATCCCGGCCATTGCCGCGAGTTCCCGCTCAACGTCGGTGTCGACCTTGGCGTGAACGATGTCGGGGTTATCCCGGGCCGACCGTTCAAAAATTGGTGCGAACCCCCGGCATGGGCCACACCACGGGGCCCAGAAGTCGACGAGCACGATTGGGTTGTCCCTGATCGTCGATTCGAAATCGGCCAGGGCAAGGGCTCTTACGGTCATTGGTCAAATCCTTTCGGTCATGCAGGTGCAGATGATTAGGCGACCGGACGGACCAGATCCGCTGGGTACAGCCGCCAGCTAGGACGGACGGGTGTTCGTATCCGCGCGATCGCAGCGCGATGTTCCCGCGCCGCAAGCGCCGCCACGGGCGCACCGGACCAGGATTCACCGCTCATCTGGGCTATCCCGCTGTAGTGCTGACGTCGGTGTCGGCGAATTCGCAGAACGCGTCGTATGCGCGAGCACCGTAGATGGTGGCCGGTCCGCCATGCATGAAGATGCTGACGCCAATGGCTTCGGCGGCTTCTTCCCTGGAGGCCCCGGCACGGGCCGCCCCTTGGGCGTGCGAGGCAATGCAGCCGTCGCACCCGTGCACCACCCCGATCGCCAGTGCGATGAGCTCTTTGACTTTCTTGTCCAACGCGCCGGAGGTCAGCGCGGCGCTGCTCATCTCGGCAAACCCTCGGTAGACCCCTGGGATCATCTGGCGCAGGGCGCGGTGTTGGGGGCTGAGGTCGTTGAGTACGTCCTGGTGATGGCTGTGTTCGCTCATAACCAGTACAATACCAATACCCGTACGGGTATTCCAGACAAGGTTGACGGTTTCACCGCTTCGGCGGAATCTCCAAAGACTCGCCCCGGAATACCCCCAGGGGTAACATAAGTATGTGAGGATATGGAGGGACCCATGATGGGTGACAAGGACAGCGTCACCGCCGTGCTCAATCGGTTGCGGCGCGCACAGGGACAACTCGCGGGGGTGATCGCGATGATCGAGCAGGGCCGCGATTGCAAGGACGTCGTGACGCAGCTCGCGGCGGTGTCGCGCGCCCTTGACCGGGCCGGGTTCAAGATCGTCGCGTCCGGTCTTCGCGACTGTATTAGCGGTAACAGCCCGGGCGGCGCGGCACCGCTGACGGAGGCCGAGCTGGAAAGGCTGTTCCTGGCGCTGGCCTGAGTCACGGGCGCGGAATCGACAACCGGCAACGTAATTTTGACATTCAGGGAGGACTAGCAATGACCTTGGGTCTGAGCACCAAGCTGCATACCTCGTTCGAGGAAGCCGTTGAGCAGACCACTCAGGCTCTGGCTGATCAGGGCTTCGGCGTGCTGACGAAGATCGACGTCAAAACCACGCTGAAACAAAAGCTGGGGCACGACATGGAGGACTACCTGATCCTCGGCGCCTGCAACCCGTCGCTGGCGCACCGCGCCCTGGATGTGGACCGCCAGATTGGCCAGTTACTGCCGTGCAACGTCGTGGTGCGAGCCGATGTTGCCAGCCAGGGCGACACGGTCATCGTCGAGGCGATGGACCCGCAAATAATGGTCCGGGTGGCCGACCAGCGGGGTCTGCAGGAAATCGCTGATGAAGCCGCCGCCAAACTGCAAGCCGCCATCAGCGCACTCGGCCAAACCGCCCAGGCCAGGTAGTGCCCGACCGCGCTGCCGCGCCCAGGATGCCTGACCCCTGCGGTCTTCGGCGCGTCAAACCATCACCATGACTGACAAGTAGTTAATGTGCCCCCTGCCTTCGCCCGTAGAGCCAAGGAGGCGGGTTTCGGCTCCGGCAACGACTTGGGCAGCTGGCTAAGGGAGCTTGTCGCGTCTCGCCGATTTTGCGGCGCACCTCCGGCGATGGTGCCCCGCCCCCATGGGAGACATTGGCCAACTGCTCGTTGGCCGCCCACGGGACGTGATCGCCGGTCGGCCTCGCCAAACACCGACAACTGCCTGGCAAAGACATAATGTCGAGAACACTTCGCGCCGGTCGCTGACCGTGCCACCTAGTGTCGCCGGAGGCTTTGATTTGGCCTCGGTTCCACCTGCTAATGGCAGCGGGTACACATCCGACCCCGACAGCACCAGGTCGGAATCGCCCTTGAGGATAGATTCAGCGGCTCGGTGGTCGCCGTGAACTTGGCCAGGTGCTGGTGCAGTGCATTGAGGTCGGCGACAGATGCCTGGCAATCCGGTCGCGGGTCAGCCGTGTCCGCTGTAAATGATCCGCATCATCCTGAGATTGATGCAGCCAAAACGCCAGAACTGAACGAGCAGATTCTGACGCATCCGCAGCTTCGAGCGGGTGGGCAGCGGGGCGTCGGCGATGCGTTCGGCCGTCCGGACGTTCACCTCCGAGTCGATGCTGTCGTCGTCCATGGAATTACCTTCCATATCAGTCATTCGGGGATCAGCCACCAGAACGGTTTGGCCTTGGCCTTATAGATGAACAGGTGGTGCAGGAGAACCTTGATCCAGTGCCCGGCCAGTCCAAGCTCGCCAGACGTGCCGGCGATGTCACGGCCGGTCTGGGGATACCGGGCCGGGTCGGGGACCACTGGGAACATCGTCATCGCGGCGGCCGAGCCCTCGCGCAAGCCGGTACCCGCGGAGGCGACGCACGCGGCGCCCATCGTCGCCATGGAGGCGCGGTGCGCGGGAGCTGCGGGGTTTTTGATGCGGTCGCGGATGGTCTCGGCGACCGTTTTGGCCATGACGCCCGACGGCATGCCCGTGCGCGGCGGGCTGGGCGTGATGACCGTCCCGTTAGCACTCTTGCGCGGCCGAGAGATCGGGTGCGGGGGCGCGAACGCGATACCCGGAGCGAAGATGTTCGGGTACGCGGGAGACTCGTATGTGTGCGGCCAGTCCTCGGCGGACCATTCGTCGTAGGGCTTGCCCGAGTAGTCGGCGTCGACCTTGAGGAAGCCCGAGGGGGCGAACAGGGTGGACGTGATGTCGTTGCCGTCCTTGTCGTAGGCGGCGAGCGTGGCGCCCTTGAACGGCGGTAGCAGCATCGCGAAGTCGAAGTCGAGGTCGTGCTCTTTGCCGTCGAGTTGTTCGTAGCGCAGCTTGCCTTCCATCACCTCGTGCACGGCAGCCTGAGTGATAGCTTTGACGCCGCGCTCGCGGAACAGTGACTCGGTCCACAGCCGGCTGGACTGCACGAAGCCCTTGTCGACGAAGCTCATTCCGTCGACGCCGAAGTCGCCCAGTTCGTACTCGTTGGTGAGGTAGACGATCTCGGCGAGGTCGCGCACGCCGGCCGCGCGCAGTGTGTGCTCGACGTTGAAGGCGTACTCGAAGGCCGCGCCCTCACACGTGCAGGTGCCGTGTCCGACGCCGATGACGAGGCGCTGCTTCTCGCCGGCCTTCAGCTTGGTGATGACCTGGTCGAGCGCCTTGGCCGCCTCGACAGCGTGAGCGGCGGTGCACACCGACCATGAATGCCCATCAGGCCCGAGGCCGGGCGTGGCGGCGAAGTTCAGCTGCGGGCCGGTGGCATTGATGAGGTAGTCGTAGTTGAGGGTGCCGGTCTCGCCGTGGCGCGCCTCGTCGGTATAGGTGAAGTCCACCGACGGCGACGACTGCTCGCCCGTGCCCTCGGGGCGGATCGCGGTGGCAAGACCCTGGTGGAAGACGATGCCCTTGCGCGTGTAGATCGGCCTGAGCGGAATGAGCACCTTCTTCGCGTCCATCCGGCCGACCCCGACCCAGATGTTCGACGGGATCCAGTTCCAATCGGCGTTAGGGGAAACCACGACGATCTCGTGTGCGCGGGGTAGCCATCGGCGCAGGTGCAGCGCGGCGGTGTGTCCGGCGATACCAGCGCCGAGGATGACGATTCGTGCCATTGGCGCTCCTCGGTGAGACCATGCCACAGGATGATGTGGCTCCCCATCATCTTATACCCTTAGGGGTATATGTAAGTAATCGGGGCACACCTTGTGAAGTCCGCGGAGGTTGCCGCGAGGCGGCCCGCGCCCGGATCGCCCGGAACGCTGCCGTTTTCGGCGTTAGCGTCGACGTGCGCGGTGCAGCGCCGGATCCGTTTAACGGTGCCGCAACACCATCCGCGGTCTTCGTCGGCGGCGGCCTCAGCCAGCCCGGTGTGCTCGACGCCTGCCTCGACAATCTGGCCGCACCAGGGGGCCTGGTCGCCAACGCGGCCATGGTGGAGTCGGACGTCGTTCTGGCGCAATCAGATTCGCGCTGAAGCGGGACGTTGCAACGCTTCCAGCACTATCACGGCGTTGTAGCGGGTGTGTAGCGGGATATACCCTATGGGGTACTGTATGTTGCGATTAGCGTGCTCTGGATCAGGTTCGTGGGACCCGATGAGGAGGGAGACATCCCGGTGGCGGGGAGTTTGGCAGCAGGCCAGCGATAGCAGCCTGCGTGTCGCAAAGTCATCTAATACAGGGCCAAATAGCCCTGACGGACGCCGCGGTGCGGGCGTGAAACTGCGTACCGACAGAACCGGGCCACGAGTGAAGGGAAACCTCAGATGCTCACCTTTCTCAAGCGGGTCTGGGTGCCGCTCGTCGTCGTGGTGGCAGTTTTCCTTGGTGGTGTCGCTGTCAGCCGGCTGCGCGGCGTTTTCGGCTCCGATGAGATCTTTACTGCGACCGGTAGCAGCGCCGAACCGCTCGAGCCGTCCCATGTCAAGCGGGTGACCTACGAGGTTTATGGGCCCACCGACACCGCGGGAAGCGTGAGCTACTTGGACAAGAAGGCGCAGCCGGAGCAGGCCGACTTCTCCAGCTTGCCGTGGACTTTCACGGTCACGACGACGGTGCCGGCCGTAATCGCCAGCGTGGTGGCACAGGGCGATAGCGACAACATTGGGTGCCGCATCACCGTCAACGGTGAGGTCAAGGACGAAAGGTTCGCGGCCGGGCGCCACGCCCAAACTTCCTGTCTGGTGAAGGCCGCATGAACACCGACAACGACGCCCGTCCGAGATTCATGCGGTTCGTCCGCAGGTTCGCCTGGCCCATCATCATCGGCTGGCTACTATTGACCGTCGCACTGAACGTGCTTGTGCCGCCGATCGAGTCGGTCGCGCGAAACCACGCGGTGACGATGTCGCCCCAAGACGCTCCGGCGATGATCGCCGCCAAGCGCATCGGCGCAACGTTCCACGAGTCGGACTCCGACAGCATCGCAATGATCGTCCTGGAGAGCGACAAAGATCTCGGCGACCAGGCGCACCGCTACTACGACGGGTTGGTGAAAAAGCTGCAGGACGACCCCACACACGTGCAGCATGTTCAGAACGTGTGGGGAGATCCGCTCACCGCCGCGGGCGTCCAGAGCCGGGACGGCAAAGCCGCTTACGTCCAACTCAATCTGGCCGGCAACCAGGGCAGCACCCTGGGGAACCAGTCCGTCGACGCGGTACGGAAGATCGTCGACAAGTCAGAGCCCCCCAAGGGGCTCAAGGTCTACGTCACCGGTCCGGCACCGCTGACGACGGACATGAACGAAGCCGCCGATAAGAGCATGTTCAAGATGATGGGTGTCACCGGTGTGGTCATCATGATCATGCTTTTCATCGCCTATCGCTCGATCAGCACGGTGCTTTTGGTGCTCGTCATGGTGGGTTTCGAGATGGGCACGGCCAGAGGGCTCGTCGCGCTTCTGGGCAGCAACGAATTGTTGGGGTTTTCGACGTTCGTCGTCGCCATGCTGTCCTCGTTGGCGATCGCGGCGGGAACCGACTACGCGATCTTTCTCATTGGTCGCTACCAGGAGGCGCGCCAGGCCGGTCAGGATCGAGAAACGGCCTGGTACACGATGTTCCGCGGGACCTCTCACATCATCCTGGGCTCGGGGTTGACCATCGCCGGAGCTACCTTCTGCCTCCACTTGGCGCGGCTGTCGTATTTCAAGGCGCTGGGCATTCCGTCCGCTTTGGGGTTGCTGGTCGTCGTCGCGGGAGCGATGACCGCCGCGCCGGCCGTTGTTGCCGTGGCCACCCGGTTTGGTTTGCTCGACCCCAGACGGATGATCAAGACGCGTGGGTGGCGGCGCATCGGCACCGCTACCGTGCGCTGGCCCGGTCCGGTGTTCGCGGCCTCGCTGGCCATCGCAATCGTCGGCATCCTCGTCATGCCGAGCATGAAGATCAGCTACAACGACCGCTACTACATACCCGCCCACGTGCCATCGAATGTCGGATACGCGGCCGCGGAGCGCCATTTCAGCGCCGCGACAATGAATCCCGACATCCTCATGATCGAGAGCGATCATGACATGCGGAATAGCGGCGACATGATCATTCTCGACCGGCTCGCCAAAGACGTCTTTCGTTCGCCGGGAATCGCGATGGTGCAAAGCATCACCCGGCCGCTGGGCGGCCCGATCGAGCACACGTCAATACCGTTCCAGATCAGTGCCCAATCGATTCCGATCCAGCAGAACCTTCAATTCATGAAGGACCGCACGGCCGACATGCTCAAGATGAGCGACGATCTTGGCGCCATGATCGGGTCGATGGAGCGGATGCAGGGGTTGCTGGGGCAGATGAGCGGCGCGACTCATCACATGGTCGGCGACATGGGCGACATGCAATCCACGCTGAACGAGATGAGAGACCGCCTGGCGGACTTCGACGATTTCGCGAGGCCGTTCCGCAGTTATTTGTACTGGGAGCCGCACTGTTTCGACATCCCGGCCTGCTGGGCTTCGAGGTCGGTGTTCGAGGCGATCGACGGTGTGGACAAGTTCAGCGCGAACATGGGCAAGCTGATCAAGGACGTGAAAAACGTCGACGCGATATTGCCCCAGATGCTCGCCCAGTTCCCGCCGATGATCGCCGTCGCGAAGTCCATGCAGGGGACCCTGCTGACGATGCACAGCAGCTTCTCGGGTCTGGTCACGCAGATGGCCCAGATGACCGATACGGCGAGCGCGATGGGTCAGGCTTTCGACGCCTCCAAGAGTGGCGATTACTTCTACTTGCCGCCGGAAGCCTTCCAGAATCCCGACTTCCAGCGCGGCCTGAAGCTATTCCTGTCGCCGGACGGCAAGGCCGCGCGCTTCATCATCACCCACGATGCGGACCCGGCAACTCCGGCAGGCATTTCCGCGGTCAAGCCGGAGCTCAACGCCGCACATGATGCGGTGAAGGGAACGACGCTCACCGGCGCCAAGTTCTACCTCGCGGGGACGGCGGCGATCTACCGTGATATCCAGGCGGGCTCCCAGTACGACTTGCTGATCGTGGGAATTGCCGCTCTGACACTGATCTTCGCCGTCATGGTGATCATCACCCGGGCCCTGGTCGCTTCACTGGCGATCGTCGGCACGGTGCTGCTCTCGCTGGGTGCGGCTTTCGGGCTGTCGGTGTTGGTGTGGCAGCACCTCTTCGGCCTGGATTTGAACTGGATCGCACCGGTGTTCGGGCTGATCATCCTGCTGGCCGTCGGATCCGACTACAACCTGCTGCTGGTGTCGCGGTTCCAGGAGGAGATCGGCGCGGGGCTGAGGACCGGCATCATCCGCTCGATGGGGGAGACCGGCGGTGTCGTGACGGCGGCGGGGCTGGTGTTCGCCTTCACCATGATGTCCATGGCCGCCAGTGACCTCCGCTCGATCGGCCAGGCTGGCACCACGATTGGCCTCGGCCTGCTATTCGACACCTTGGTCGTGCGCTCCTTGATGACGCCGTCGATCGCCGCGCTGCTGGGGCGCTGGTTCTGGTGGCCGCAACGCGTGCGGCCGCGCCCGGCGAGCTACATGCTTCGACCCTTTGGGCCGCGTCGCTTGGTGCGTTCGCTCCTTCTTGGTGAGGAGGCGGACGCGGCAACTACCAAGCCCCAGACACCACCCGCTTTGGCTCGTAGTACATCGTGACGTAGCCGAGCAGCCCAGCCGGACGATGGCCGTGATCAGCACTTCAGCCTGAGTCAGCGGCGTCGAAGCACGATTGCGGGTCACAGCAGACAACAGCGACGAGCAACCGTTTCTTACCTGTTTTTATGCTGATACCTTTTCGCTGGCGTTAGCCATCGCAGGTGCTCGACGTCGCCGAGCAGTTCCAGGCGACGCCACAACACGCTGGTAGGGATGGCCTGGCTCACATGAGCCGCGCACGCAGCCACCTGCCGCGTGCGAGTCACTGGCAATTCGATATCGATGGCAAGCGGCGGGTGTCTCACGAACCCGGTGCCGCATTCCCGATTGAGCTGCGTGGCAACCGAGTCGGGCAGGGTCCAGCCAAGAACAGGGAGGTTCAGACCCGCCGCGGCAAGCAGCGCCGCGGCGGACGCGGCGGCATGGTCGTGATGACCGGTCACGCCGCTCGGGTCAAAGACCAGGAGACCGGCGGCGCGAGCGGCAGCGGCCGCGTCGATCACTTCGCCGACCAGGCGGCTGCGAGGTACCTGGTCGAGACCACCGTCGGGGTAATCGCGCAACGTGAGGTCAGAAACACCCAATATCTGGGCAGCGGCCGCGAATTCTTGACTCCGCAGCTCGGCGAGGTTGCCTGCAACGCCGCGGACCGTTGAAGCCTCGCCATGGGTCAAGCACAGGACCGCGGTCCGGGTCGCCGCCCGATTGAATGCGTCAAGGATCGCTCCCAGACCGAAGGACTCGTCATCCGGGTGGGCGACGACGGCCAGCACCGAACTCCACGCCGGCAGCGCTCTGGACGTCGGCTCGGGCCGGGGGTAGCCGCTCATCACGTACTCCTCCCGCGGATCCGTGCAGAAGAGAAAAGGCCGATACGGGGCCGCCATCCAGCGCACCGGAGTGATGGCGTTCCTATACCCCCTCAGGTATATCAGGTGTGTACTCCGGGGCCGGTCGGGTCATGTCTCAGGGTGCAGCGCCCCTTACTGACCGAGACCGGGCAAGGCTTCGGTCCGAATCCTGCAGTTTAGTTCGATGATCTCGATCTCGACCAATTTCACGCCTACCCTCGGTGCTGTGCATGAGCCCGGGCCCTTCGATACCCCGCTGCTACGGCGGATCCGTGACTCTGTAATCGGTGAGGACCAGGTGATGCCCGGTCCGTATGGGCCGCGGCGGGTGACCTATGCCGACTACACCGCCTCGGGTCGGGCATTGAGCTTCCTAGAGGACTTTATCCGCGACGAGGTATTGCCCCGCTACGCCAACACCCACACTGAGTCCAGCGGAACCGGACTGCAGACCACCCGGCTGCGCGAAGACGCCCGTTCCATCATCCTCGACGCTGTCGGCGGTGACGCCGAAACCGTCGTGATCTTCGCGGGATCGGGCTGCACCGGTGCGATCGACAAACTGATCGGCGTCCTCGGGCTGCGTATCCCGGCCGCATTGGAAGACCGTTACCAGCTCAGCGACGCCATCCCCGCCGGTGAACGCCCGGTGGTCTTCATCGGGCCGTTCGAGCATCGAGAGCGCAGGCAATCTGCGCAAGCCTGTTCCACCGTGAGCGTGGATGGCTGCACGTAGGAACCGGCATTGACCTGGCCGTGTACCTCCGCCAGCGCCGCTCGGGCCTCCTTTTCGGTCCGGTACCGACGCCGTAGCTGCTTGCGCTTGCCGTCAACGATGCCCGTGTTGACGGTCAGCTGATACCGGACGACAGGCTTGCTGCCGGCGCGGCGAGCGAGCTCAACGCGTCGGATCTGTGGCGGCAGCTGGCGGCGCTCACCCATCCCAACGGGCCTTAGGATGCAGCTTCTGTATGCGCCGAGATGAAGCGGTGGATCTCCGCCGAGGTAACCCGGCGAGACGCCCCGATCTGGACCCACGCCAGCTCGCCGGCTTCGAAGAGTCGGTAGATCGACGAGCGTGAGATGCGAAGGGCCGCGGCTGCTTCGGAAACTTTGAGAAGCAAACTGCCGTTGATCGGCCTGCCGGTGAAGGAGTCATACTCCGTTAAGCTTGGGGAGTGTATCTGGGTCATGGGATCCCCTCGTGGTGAGTGCTATTCCACCACTGTAATTCGCCCGGGGACTTTTTCCTGCACAATCTTTCGCGCACTCGCATGACATAACGCTTTACGTTAATAACGCCCCACGTTATCATTGGCGGGTGATCCGCTCGTTCCGGGACAAGGACACCGAGGCGATCTGGCAGCGCCGCTACGTCAAGAAACTCAGCTCGGAGCTCAGCAGGCTCGCATACAACAAGCTGGTTCTCATCAACGCCGCCGAGAGCATCAACGACCTCCGGGTGCCCCCGGGCAACCGGCTGGAGAAGCTGGCCGGCAGCCGGGCCGGCCAATACAGCGACCGAGTTAACGACCAGTGGCGCATCTGCTTCACCTGGAGTGCCAGCGGCGCAGGCAACGTCGAACTGGTCGACTATCACTAGAAAGCGAGACCGATGGCAGACTTCGCCCCCACCCACCCCGGCGAGATCCTCAAGACCGAATTCCTCGATCCCCTCGGCATCTCGCAGTACCGGATTGCCAAGACGATTGACGTGCCGCCCCGACGCATCAACGAGATCGTGCATGGCAAGCGCGGCATCAGCGCCGACACCGCACTGCGGCTGTCACGCGCCCTGGGCCTCAGCGACATGTTCTGGATCAACATGCAAGCCCACTACGATGCCGAAGTCGCCCGTGAACACATCGCAACGAAACTCGACGCAATCGAACGCATCGCCTAAGACCCGTCCGGAATCGGCTGCGCCTCCGGCGAATCCGGGCATCGCCCTCGCGAGTTCCTCCTTAAGATCACCTAAGACCACCACCGCCAATATTTCTCACCAAGTGCTGCCCCATACCATCCCACCGCATTCCTCCCGGTATCATCTAAACCCGCAGTCCCACTGAACTTCTCACCTACGTCACCCGCCATCGCCATCGCCCAAAATTCTGCATGGCACATTGGCACAAGTGGTGCAATACTGATTTGAGACGCGCTGCGCGCGCCCCAAATCCCAGCCGCTCCAGCTGGTTTCGCTCGCATAGGTTGTGAGGTGGTCGCCGGTGCTGACGATCTCGCGGCTATCGCGGTGGAGCATCAACTACTACAACGACACCGCCCGCCAAGCCACGCAGGCTGGCCTGGATCGCCGACGGGCCAACGGAGGTTTGGCGGTGAACGTCCGGCGCCGGGCACGCTCGGGCACCTCAGGGTCGGGACGTTCCTTTCCAGCACCGCTCATCCGACCAGGATCTTCGATCCCGGTCGCTCGGACCGATGTGGTCACCTTGTTCGTCATCTCGGGGAAGCTCTCAATCCCCGCCCTCGGGTCACTAATTGTCAGGGGGCAAGTGCCTCAACCCAGGTTGGCAGAGAGGGCTATCCCGTGCCGAATCATCCACGTTCACAGGGTGTTTGCGTGTTGATTTGTCGACGGTGTGTTTGCCCTTAATCGAGAGTGTTAGGACATCGCTGGGACACTCCGAAAGGGCGCTGGTCAGTCGTTCTATCGCTTGAAGGCATTGTGTCGGCGCCGGTCGAAAACTGAGCAGGTGACGCCGCTCGAACTCGAACCCGGCCTTTTCCTACAAAAACATCGTGTGAAAATGAACTTTTCCGATATTGCACAGGAGCCCAATATGCTGCACTAAAGTGTGCTAGATCACTGGCCCATGGTCGGCCGAGATCACGACATCGGCGAGATCACGCATTGCGGAGGACTGCCATGTCATATGTGATCGCGGGCCCGGATGCGGTAGCGGCGGCGGCCGGTGATTTGGCCGCTCTCGGCTCGACGATCGAGGCCGCCGGGGCGGCGGCAGCGCGGCGAACATTCGCAGGTGTTGTCAGCGCGCGGCAGCCTTGGCCCGACGTCGCTCGGCGACGACGCGGCGCGCTTCACGCAGCCGCTCACGAACGACTTCCAGATCGTCCTCAGCATTGATGTCGACCGCTGTCGCCGCCAGCGCCTCATACTGGCGATTGCGGCGCAGCTCGCGGTAGACCAGAACGTCGTCGAGCAACAGTCGATGGCGATTGCCGATCCGCTCAGCCGGCAACGCACCGTCGGTGATCAGGCGAACCACCGTCGGGCGGCTGACTCCCAACAGGTCTGCAGCTTGCTGGGTGGTCAACTTCATCGTTTGCGGCGCGATGGTGACGGCCTTGCCGGCGTGCAACGCCGCGACGACCTTGGTCAATGCTTGGTGCACTGAACGCGGCAACTCAATGCGGTCAGGTTCATCGATCCCCACAAGGGCGTAACTGGGCGATGCCACCGTTCCCCGGCGTCGTTCATGGGTAGCAAGAAATCCGACCACCGAGGCCAGCTCGTCGGGATCCTCAGGAATGAAGGTGACTGCTTCTGCGGCTTCGGCGCACACGTTGGCTCCTATCTGCACTATCCGAAAAAATGTTCGGAACGTTCGAATAGTACCGCAAATGTGGGTCGCCGCGTCGTCGGCGCTAACCCCCAGCATCTCCAAGGCCTGCAGGGCCGCACCTCACAGCCGGGGACCAGTCTGGGACCACACGTTGTCAGCCCGACTAAAGAAATAGGCTCTGAGCTGGGGCAATCAGCCAGCATAGGTCTAATCATGCGACCATGTCGCCATGCCGGGGACCACGTGTTGGGCGTCTTTGGGCCAGATCGGCTTCGACCAACGACCGGAGCCCACTTGTCCGCTGGTCAAGTGGGCCGCAGCCGAATTTCCACATCGACCACTCTGGCGAGTACCCATGTGTGAACGGTGGACGGGTGCAGGCGATGTCGCCGCTTAGTTTGCAGGCTGTGCGCCCATCCTGGCTGCAAGGGTAGGAGGTCGCTTGTGTCGAGATTGGTGGTGGGATCGTTTCTGGCGGTCTAGTTTTTTTGCTGGCCTCTCGGAAGGGTCGCTTGCCTGCCGATGGCCGAGGCTAATAGGGCATCCCGCTTCGGTCCTGATTCCTTTGTGGAGTGCCATCGCAAGCCGTGATGCCTCAAGTCAATATGCCCGCGAAAATTAGTCGATGCCTCACGTAAGAATGCCCGCGAAACGGGCGGATCAGCTGGCCTTGGTCCGGATACCTTTGCGGATGTCGGGTAGGGCGGTGGGGATGCTGGCCAGGTAGAGCTGCTCGGTCTTCTCCCTGGCCAGCAGGAGAAGCCGGTTCTGCAGATCGGCGATCTCGCGGCCGATTTTGGCGGGGTTGAGGCTGTCGCGGTAGGCGGTCAGTTCTGCCTGCTGTGCTGGTGAAAGGACGCCGGCGGCCAGGAGCCGGTCAAATGGGGTCTGCGGTGTGTCGTAGAGGCGTCGGCGCCGGCCGTCACCGCTACTGGTGTACCCGGTGGGTTTGATGGTCGGGGTCAGGTAGTTGAGCCGGTCGTTGACCAGTAGCCAGAGCCGGTTGAGCACGGCTCGTTCTTCAGGGGTGTCGTAGCGGTAGTAGAACGCGTACTTGCGCACCAGATGGTTGTTCTTGGACTCGATGGTGGCTTGATCGTTCTTCTTGTACGGCCGCGATCGCGTGAAGAAGATCTCCATCTCCGCCGCCCACTTGATGACAGCCTTGTTCAAAAACTCCGTGCCGTTGTCGAAGTCCAAACCGGTTACCTCATAAGGTATTTCGTGCACCCCCGCCTTCAGTGCACCCAGGATGTGGGCGTTAGCGTTGTTGCGCACGGTGCGGGTAAATACCCAGCCGATATGGACATCGGTGAGGTTAAGGGTGCGGGCGAACTCGCCCTTCAGTGTTGGGCCGCAATGCGCGACCGTATCGCCCTCGAAGAAACCGGGTTCGTCTTCTACCTCATCGCCTGCCTTACGGACCTTGACCGAATTCCGCAGCAGCGGTGAAGGTTTCGTCGTCGATACACCACTGATCTGGTCCTTGGCCCTCGCCGGCGCCAGATACCGGTCAATCGTCGCCGCGCTCATCTCCAGCAGCTCCTCACGCACGGCCGGACTGTAGCGGTCACGACCAAAGGCCAGCTCATCGTGGCGTTGCAGGCCGTCGAGCTGCAGCCGCATCGACGCAGCCAGATACTTCCCGCACTGCCCACCCGAGGCAGCCCAGACCCGCTGCAGCACCTTAAGCGCGTCGTAGGAATACTTCGGCGCCCTCGGCTTGCGTGGCCGCTTCGCGCTGCTGCGACCCGATCCCGGCGGCCGCATCGCCGCTGCGGTAAGCCTGCGCCGGGCATTATCACGCGACCACCCAGTCACCTCCACCACCTGGTCTAGGACCCTTCCCTTGTCCTTCTTCGCGGCCTTCACATACGCCTTGGCGTACCTGGTGGTGATCTCGGCCCGAGACGACATCGATAACCCACTCTCCATGCCCCACGACGGTCACCGTTTCGCGGGCATTCTTACGTGAGGCACCGAGGGCGTTTCGCGGGCACTTCTCGTGAGTCAAGCCGCAAGCTTGTCTAGAATATAGCAATTGATATATAATCTCGACCATGGCTTTGAGCATCAAGGACCCCGAGGCCGACCGGCTTGCCAGGGAACTCGCAGCTCGGACTGGCGAGACTTTGACAGAAGCAGTCGTGGTCGCGTTGCGGGAACGACTCGCCCGCCAGACCGGGCGCACTAGGTCCATTCCGCTGCGCGAGGAGCTGGCTGCGATCCGCCGCCGCTGCGCAGCCTTGCCGGTCCTCGACACCCGATCCGCGGATGACATTCTCGGCTACGACGAGCGCGGGCTGCCTGCCTGATGGTTATCGACACATCTGCGCTGGTCGCGATGCTCAACAATGAGCCTGAGGCCGAACGGTTCGAGACAGCTGTGGAAGCAGACCTTGTTCGGGTGATGTCGACCGCGTCGTACCTGGAGACCGCCATCGTGATCGAAACGCGCCTCGGTGAACCGGGAGGACGTGAGTTAGATCTGTGGCTGCATCGCGCCGCAGTTGACCTTGTCGGCGTCGATTCCGACCAAGCGGATGCCGCACGAGTCGCCTACCGCATGTATGGCAAGGGACGGCATCGGGCCGGCCTGAACTATGGCGACTGCTTCTCCTACGCCCTCGCCAAGGTCAGCGGCCAGCCTCTCCTCTTTAAAGGGGCCGACTTCGCATTCACCGACATTCGCGGGGTTCTCGCTGGGTGAAGCGACCACTTCGGCTTCGTCGGCGATCAGGTGATCAGAAGACTTTTTCAGCTCGGCAGCACGTTGCGGTTGGATTTTGTAGCAACCTCGCCGATTCATGCGAAATGAGTGGCACTGCATATCACTAGTCGGCCGACTCGGGCGTTTTGATCCCTTCGCGCCAAGCGCGCAACACGTGCTCGACACGTTGGCGTACCTGGCGTCGGGCCGTTGCCCGGTCGATGCCCGACATAAGCAGCTCGTCGTAGTCGGTGTCGACGTGCCGGATCGATGCCGCAACGGCGAGGTGAACGGTGTCGGGGTGAAGGGCCCGCGCGGCCGCACTTCGCCCGATCCGGCCACTGCTGCGCGTTGCCGCGTGACGCGCCATCCCCTCGGCCCTGCTGGGGGGACAGCCCGGGAACAGGTTGCGGATTGCGGCGGCGAACTCGGTCTGGAACCGCACGTCGTCCGAGGCGCGCCGCGCCTTGTCCCGCTCCTGGCGGCGGGCGCGGGCCTCAGCGTCGGATAGACACTCCTGTTCGGCACCCTCGATCGCCTCCGCCTCGGCCAGGATCCCTTGGCGCTCATAGCGCTTGCGCGTGCGGCTCCACCGCACAACCACCGCCGAAAGCCCGCTGATTTTCATTGCCCGCCTAGTCAGCGCCGCATCCCCCGACGGTAGGAAGACGAGGTGACCGAGGTCCGCGCAGTCAACGCACAGCGGGCCGCCATCTTCCATTTTCAGCAGGTCGCCGGTGCCCCCGCATGACGTGCACGTCCACTTCTTGACCGGCAAGACCACGACGAGATCCGACGGGCGGCTGCGCGGCTTGGCCACAGGGTGTTCTCGCATTCAGACTATTGCCACAGCGCGGCTTTGCTAGAGAAACACGATAGCGTGGGACGTCAAAGGCAAGGCATTCTGCACCGGCGGTGATATGCCAACCGAAACCGGCACAACAAGCTTCGGCATCGGATCGAGTATCGACATACCACGGGGACAGCACCCACCATGCCCCTCATAAGGCAGCAGTGGCGGGTGCTCCGGTGCGTCGGGTTTGGGGACCACTATGGGACCACACGTTGTGCGCGACAGTGAACGACCTGCGCGCCTATGAACGTCATACGCGGCCACCGAAAGACCGCAGCTCCGCGTGACCTGGCAAAACGTGCTACCGCAATTTACTGGGGCCTCAAGTGGTCGCAGGTTCAAATCCGCCCCTGATGCCTCGGCTGAACCGTCGGCGAACATGGGAATCATCTATTGGGTGTATCCGAACCTCATCCTCGCCAACAGCCCTGTCGGCGTGGAGGTCATCGACATGATGCCCGAAGGCGAGCTCACCCGCTGCACCGTCCGCCACAGTTGGATGGGTCGGGTGCCAGCGACCACCGCCGACATGCGAGCGGGCTACGACACCGTATTTGAAACGGTCCACGCCGCAGTCCGTGACGAGGACTTCACGATGCTTCCCCAATGCGGCCGAAGGCGTCAGGCAGGCACAACACGACCACATGATCATCGGACGCAACGAGATCGGCGTTCAACACATGATCAAAGTCTTCGCCCAGGAACTGGGCGTCGCACTGGCATAGTCCTGCATGTCGCACGCATACGGGAGGCGCCCGGTTTAGCCCGAGCGACATGTATTGGATGGTGATCGTACTGGCCGTCGTCGCCGTCGCGATGCTGGCGGGCACGTGGTTCTACCTCATGTAACCGTCGCGAGGGGGATAGCTAATGTGGCTCGATGCCTCACCCCGACGAGTAGCGGGCTTTCAACTCTCTAGAGTCAAAAGACCCTGTTAGTCAGTGACTTACGTCATCGGTCCCCGCTTATCAAGTGGTGCCTTTCGGCACTCATTCAGCGAACTTTGCTGCGTCAAAATACATTCGCTGAGGTTATTTCGCTGGACCACAGGGAAGGGTGATGACCGGTGGAACTAAGTGCAAGCAATTGGTATGTGGCGGTCGCCCACTCTGACCAACTCATCGCCGCCGTCGGCGTTGAGTGCATCGAGGCTGAATTGGTCCGAAACCGCAGCGGCGAAGTTCTTGACGCCGCTCGGGGCGCGTGCCTACGAGCGCGCCAACTGCAAGACGATCGGCGCGAGCTGCATGGCGAGGAACGGCAAGCATGCCGTGATGGCCTCGCCATGTATGCGTGACCGCCGAAGAGGTCCCAGTCGCACCCTCGCTCGGCGCGCGCCCCACAGCACCGGCATTGGGGAGGGGAACGCTCCACGCGCCGCCCCGCCCGTACGGCATTGTGGCTCAGCCAGCGTGCTGAGCGGCCCCACGTGTCAGGAAGGTGCCGCGGCGTTTGCCCGGCACTCTCAGCAGAGCTGATCCACGGCGGCGTCGGCTAGCGGCGCGGTGCCCTCACGATGTTCTTCCGGCGAAACAATTCCGCGGGACGGCCCCTGAGCCTGGTAACCGTCTTGCCGGTCGCGACGAGATGCGGCTCCATCGTGCGCCGGAATGCGTCGCGCTGAAATTCTTCTCCGGCAACCGCTTCGTGCGCCAGTCGCAACTCTCGCAGCGTGAACTCACCACCGAGCAGCCGGTCGGGGTCCGGCTCGGTCTCATAACGGGACCGCAGGTAATCCACGGCGCGCGCGATGATGCCGGCGTGGTCATAGGGGAGGCGTCCAGGGGCCCACACGGGCATGAGCCTGGTGGTCTCGGCGAAGCGGGATGTCAGCCGGTCGAGCGGAACCACTTCGACGTGCGCGACCGACAGCACCCAGCCGCGCTCATCGCGTTGCGGGTCGTCGAACACATGCAGTTGGCGGGGATGTAGTCCGCGGATGTTGGCCTTTTCACGCAGCGAACGGTCGACGGCGTCGGCAAGTGTCTCACCCTGGTGCAGGAAGGTGCCCGGCAGCGCCCAGCCGGGTCCGGTTGGTCGGCGCACCTCCAGAACCACCAGCCCGACGTCGTCATCCAGGGACAGCACGGCGGTGTCGACGGCGACCGACGGGCGCAGGTAGTCGGCAAGGGTTCGCCCGCTGCTGTCGCGCCACGGCCGGTCATTCATGTCGGTGCCCCGGAGTAGATTGACCCATATTTAGCGCGATCCTACGCAATATGCGCGGTCGCCGGCTCAACGGGTGATCGACAACCCGCCGAATCGTCGCGGTTTGAGCCGCGTCGTGGCGGCCGTCCGAGGCGAGCATCCGGTTTTGTCGGACCATCGGCGTACACTTAAGCAATTAGCGCAAAAATGCGCAAAGACCTCTGAAATGGAGATGGCAGCAAGATGACGAACGCGGACCTGACCTTGATCGCGGTGCTCGTGGACCGCAGCGGCTCGATGGCGGAGTGCCGGGACGACATGGAAGGTGGATTGAACACCTTCGTACAGAGCCAGGCCGGCGAACCCGGTGATGCCGAGATCACCCTGGCGCAATTTGACACCAAGTACGAGCTGGTGTGGCCACTCAACATGATCAAAGCCGCCCCGAAGTACACGCTGGTGCCGCGAGGCTGCACGGCCCTGTTGGACTCCATGGGCCGGTTCATCACCGAGGTCGGCGAGGAGCTCGCCGAGCGCGATGAGGCCAGCCGTCCCGGCAAGGTGATCGTCTGCATCGTCACCGACGGCCTGGAGAACAGCAGCAAGGACTGGACGCGCGACAGCGTGAAGGCGCTGGTCGAACAGCAGTCCAGCCAGTGGCAGTGGGAGTTCGTCTTCCTGGGCGCCGAGATGGACGCGGTGCGGGAAGGCGCGTCGCTGGGCATCCCTCAAACGTCCTCTCTCACGTTCGACAAGGCCAATGCCAGGGAGGCCTACTCCATGACAAGCAGCTGGGTGTCGAACGTACGGGGAGGTCGCAAAGCCGCCTTCAGTGAAGAGGACCGCAAGTCGGCGGTAAAGCGCAAGCGGCGTTGATCGGATCTTGCCGGGGCACGGCCAAGAACACGTGAGCAAATCTTCCGGCACGCCTGGAGGACAAGCACCAGCCAAGCGAATGATGTCGATCCGCGCGCTGCTCGCGTTATCCTCATGGAGGTGCTGACGCGGTGATCACGCTGATGCCCAAGCCGGATCGAACGCTTCGACCAGCTGCTCCGAATGGACGATCCTTAACTAGGGTTGGGTACGAGTTCGAGGAGCGCCCATGCGCGGCAAACGATTACGTCAACTGATCCTCATCGCCGGGCTAGGTGGCTTGGCGGCATGCGGCAACACGACGACCAACTCCGGCAAGGACAGCGGCAGTGCAGCACCCGCAGGGGCGCCGTCGATCACCAGCGAGCCGTTCGGCCAAGCGGGTGGGACCCCGGTGAGCCGCTACACCCTCACCAGCGGGCGCGGCATGCGCGTGCGAATCCTGACCTACGGCGGCATCATTCAGTCGATCGAGGTCCCCGATCGCACCGCACATGTCGACAATGTGGTGCTGGGCTTTCCGACCCTGGCCGGCTACCTGAACAACACCGCACCCGCCAAGACCTATTTCGGCGCGATCATCGGCCGCTATGGCAACCGGATCGCCAAGGGTGCTTTCTCTCTGAACGGCGTCGAATATCACGTGCCGATCAACGACAACGGCAACAGCCTGCATGGCGGCACCGCGGGCTTCGATACGAAGGTTTGGCAGGCCAGTCAGCTGAATGATAACGACGGCGTGGGCCTGAAGCTCCAATATGTCAGTCCCGCAGGCGAAATGGGCTATCCGGGGACGCTCATGACCACCGTCACCTACACCCTGGGCGAGAAGAACGAACTGCGCATCAACTACCAGGCGACCACCGACGCGCCGACCGTGATCAACTTGACCAATCACAGCTACTTCAACCTGGCCGGTGAGGGCACACTCGACGTCTACGGCCAGAAGGTCACCATCGATGCCGACAACTACACCCCGACCGACCCCGCACAGATCCCGACCGGGCGGATCGCCCCGGTGAAGGGCACACCCTTCGATTTCACCTCACCGACCGCGATCGGCGCGCATATCACCGCGACCGATCCCCAGCTGCTGCTGGCCCACGGTTACGACCACAACTGGGTGATCAACCGCGGCAACAACACCGGGCTGGTGGAGGCGGCCAGGGCCGAGGATCCGCAGACGGGCCGCACCCTGATCGTCTCCACAACCGAGCCCGGTCTTCAGTTCTACACGTCCAACTTCATCGACGGGGCATTCACCGGCACCAGCGGGCATATCTACCGGCAGGGCGCGGGATTCACGATGGAGACCCAGCACTATCCGGACTCACCGAATCACCCGAACTTCCCGACCACCACGCTCAATGCGGGCCAGACCTACGATTCGACAACGGTTTTCGCCTTCGGCACCGAATGAGCGCCGGTGCGGCGGCCAGGCCGACAAGTCCCGTTGCCGACAAGCCGGCCGAGCGGGCGCAATCGGCTTCGCCGCGATCAGTTTTCGGGGATGCGGCTAGGACTCAACGCGGAGGGAGGCTCTGAAGTGGCTATGGCGCTTTCCGGAGATCCGCGAGTGAGTTTTTGAGCCCACCATCCATACGGATCTGGATCGCCGCCACCGCGATCATCACGCCCGCCGTCACCAAGTGCACCACCGCGTCGATCGTGTTGTTGGGGAAGGTGAAGACAATCGCGACCTGATGCGAGAAGAAGGCCCAGATGCCCGGCAGCGCACCCGCTATCGCGGCCAGCAGTAGGTACAGCACGGCCCAGGACTTGCGCATCGCGAACACGAGACCCGGGGCGAACAAGGCCAGACCGGCAACGGCGTGCCAGCCGTTGTAGTCCATCCCAAGCAGTTGGATGGTCGGCGCGGTGGGCCCAGTCGCGAAGCTGGGATTGAGGATGAGGCCGATCACCGCCTGAATGACATGGAAAGCGCAAATGATCAGCAGCCCGATCTGGGCGAAACTCCACCTCACGTTGCACCCCCTTGTGCGCCGGGATAGTCAAATACTACGCACGGTAGTAGGCGATGGCAACGACCCAATCGGGAGAACCGAATCAACTGCCGGCGAAAGCCTCCGTCACGTCCGACCGGGAAGCTTCATCACCGTGCGCACGATAGGCAACAGCGACTTCTGCCACAGAGTCGACGGAACGCCAAGGGGCGGATCGAGATTGAACACGCGGGCGGCTGCGATCGTCTGCGATTCGGTGTACTTCAACAGACCCTCGGGGCCGTGCCGGCGACCGACGCCCGATATCCCCATTCCGCCCATCGGCGCGCTGAGACTGCCCCAAGCGAACGCGTAACCCTCGTTGACGTTCACCGTCCCCGACCGCAACCGGGCTGCGATCTCCTGACCCTCCGCCGTAGAGCCGGCCCACACGCTGGCGTTGAGTCCGTATTCGGTGTCGTTGGCCTTCTCGACGGCTTCATCCACGTCGGCGACCGGGTAGATCGAGACGAGCGGACCGAACGTCTCGTTGGCTGCGCACTCCATCTCCGTCGTCACGTCGGTCAGCACGGTCGGCTCGTAGAACAGCGGCCCGATGTCGGGTCGCGGTTTGCCGCCCGCAATCACATTGGCGCCCTTGGCCTTTGCGTCGTCCACGTGATCCGTCACGGTTTCCAGCTGGCCCGCGGAGATCAAGCTGCCCATGTCGACCGAGAAGTCGTACGCGGTGCCGAGCTTC
Source organism: uncultured Actinomycetota bacterium (assembly GCA_963784685.1). Taxonomy (GTDB): domain Bacteria; phylum Actinomycetota; class Actinomycetes; order Mycobacteriales; family Mycobacteriaceae; genus Mycobacterium. The sequence goes on along the minus strand of CAWASF010000020.1, from coordinate 876,465 downwards.
ATGTTTCGCACCGCATCGCCGAACTTGCGGGTGAAGTCGTCGGCGATGTCCTTCTCGACATAGATGCGCTCGATGGATATGCAGAGCTGGCCCGCGTTCGAGAAGCAGGCGCGGGTGGCCGCTTTGGCGACCTTGTCCAGGTTGGCCCCCCGAGTCACGATCATCGCGTTCTTGCCCCCGAGCTCGGCGGAGAAACCGATCAGCCGACGGCCGCAATGTTCTGCGAGCCGGCTGCCGGTTGCCGACGAGCCGGTGAACATCAGGTAGTCGCAGTTGTCGGTGATCGCGGTTCCCACCACCGAACCCGGGCCGGGCACGACCGCGTACAGCGCCCGCGGCAGGCCGGCCTTGTACAGCAGCTCGGCGCACGCGAGCGCGCAGTACGGCGTCTGGCTGTCCGGCTTGAGCACCACCGCGTTGCCGGCGAGAAGCGCAGGCACCGAATCCGACGCCGTGAGCGTCATGGGGTAGTTCCACGGCGAAATCACCCCGACCACGCCCTTGGGCTGATAGCAAACCGTGGTCTTGCCGATCGCCGGCAGCAGCGCCTGCACCTTGCGCGGCTTGAGCAGGTCGGCGGCGACACGCACGTAGTAGTTCGCGTTGGCCATCAGGTCGACGATCTCCTCCTGCGCCGCCCACCGGGCCTTGCCGGCCTCGGCCTGCAGGAGGTCCATCAGGAACTCGCGGTTCTCGATGACCAGGTCGCGGTAACGGCGAATGACCTCGACGCGCTCGGCGACCGGACGTCCGGCCCACTCGACCTGCGCCGCGCGCGCTTCGGCGAATGCCGCTTCGACGTCTTCGGCCGTGCCCACCGGGATCGTGGTCAGCGGTTTGCCGGTGAAGACCTCGTCGATCGTCTTGGTCTCGCGTGTGGTCTCGTCTTTGATCGCGGCCAGCTGACGCAGGCGGTCGAAGACCTCGGCTGAGGGTGCGGGCATGTCGTTACCTCTCGAAAAAGCACAGGCGTGCAAAGCACCAGCCTATAGGTCTGAATGGCCGGGCCATTTGGCGTCGCTTGCACCGCCGCGAGCGTCGGGACTAGCCGGCCACGGACATCAGGTCTGGTGCTGCGGTCAGGTACGTCATCGCTGGTCTCCCACCGGTCGTGCTCGTTGCCCCGGGGCACTATCGCCCGGCCCAGTGTTCGCCAAACGGGGTGTAGTCTCCGGGGCCCGGGAGTATGGGCCCCGGGATGAGGGGCGGGCTGGATGTAGCGGGTTGACTGACGCTGGTGCGGGGAGCGGTACCACTTGTTGCCGGCTTGCGTGGTTCGTCGCTGTGACGCCAGTGGTCAGCGGGCCCGGGCACTTTGTGGGTTGTCGTGGTTGTCGTGGTCGGGGTGGATTGGTCAGCTGCGCCGTGCGAGCCACACGCGACGACCGCCGAACCCATGGCTACAGCGGCCGTGAGGCCGAGTACCGCCGGCCATCGCCGGGGCCGGTCCCACATCGTCAGCTGTGGAAGCGGCTCTTCGGCCCGGGCCGCCGCAGCGTTGGCCATGTCCAGGGGTTGCTTTCATAAGGTATTTTTCGGGATCGGACGTCGGCACCTCCTCGTGGAGGTTGGACGCGACGATGGTGCTTGGGTCGCGGTCGCGCCTGGCCCGGGTGGCTAAGCTCCTGGTTTTCGGCAGTCACCGAGTACCTGCGAGACTTCGACAACCCTACCAAGGCACGGCCCTGAAGGCGTGTCCAGCGATTTTCTCTCAACCAAATCGACATCCATACGAGCCGCGAATCCGGCGCAGCCGGCCCTGGGCAGGCCGTATGGGCTTAAGGCGGCGAGTCCGCGGGTATGCGGTGCCTGTGAGGCTCGGAGCGTTTCGGTGTAGGCATAAATCTCGCGCATCCGCAGCCGGCCCCGTTACGCCCCCTCAGCCAGAACGAACACCCATCGCGCACGGCCGCTCTTTTAACTGAATAGGTTTGTATTTATGGATAACGACCCGGGGGAATCCGCGTTCACCCGCGAGCAGATGGAACACCTGGTACGGGTAATCGTCCAGATAGGTTCCGATCTGGACCTGGATGTGACGTTGCATCGCATCGTCAGTGCGGCGATGGAGCTGACGGGCGCCCGGTACGGAGCGCTGGGTATCCGCACTTCCGACGGCACCCTGGCCTCGTTCGTGCACGCGGGAATCGACGACGACACGGCGCGGCGGCTCGGCGACGTGCCGGTGGGTGAGCGCCTGCGTGTCGATGATTTGACCGCTCATCCGATGGCCACCGGGCTGCGCGCACACAACCCGCCGATACGGGCACTCCTCGGAATACCGATCACCGTGCGGGCGGCTGACTTCGGGAACCTCTACCTGGCCGACGACCGGCCCGGTCGGGTGTTTTCCGACGCCCAGGAGGGCGCGGTGCGGGCATTGGCCACCGCGGCCGCGGCGGCCATTGACAACGCTCGACTGTTCGAGCGCGAACGTGAATCGGCGAAATGGACGAAGGCCAGTCGTGAGATCACCACCGCGCTGCTGTCCGGCGACCCGCAGACAGGGCCGTTGCAACTCATCGTCAACCGGGCGCTGGAGTTGGCCGGCGCCGAACAGGCGATATTGCTGGTTCCACGGGAAGCCGATCTGCCCGCCTATGAAGTCGACACCCTCGTCGTGGCCGCCACCGCTGGCCGGTACGCCTCGGAGGTGATCGGCCGGCAGGTCCCGATGGACGGCTCTACCACGGGCGGCGTGGCGCGCCGCGGCCTGCCGCTGATCACTGATTCCTTCCAGTATCCGATCGAGGGGTTCACCGACGTCGGTGAACGTTCGGCGATCGTCATCCCGCTGATTGCGGACGAGAGGGTGCTTGGCGTGATCGCCGTCGCACGCGACCCGCAGCAGCCGCCGTTCGGCAACGATTACCTCGAACTGGTCAGCGACTTCGCCCGACACGCCGCTATCGCGTTGGCGCTGGCCGCGGGTCGCGAACATGCGCTGAATCAGGAACTCGCACAAGCCGACACCGTCGATGAGGCGCTGCACGCCGCAGCTGAGGAACTGCGTCGGCTGTGGCGGGCGCGCCGCGTTCTGGCCGTCACGTTCCCCGCTCACACTGCCGCCGCGGAAACCGCCCGTGGCGGCCCGCAGGTCGTAGCGGTCGGCGAGCCCGCCGAGTGGGTCGATCTGCCCGCGCACACCCGACAGGCGCTCAGCTCATTGCGCGACGGCGACCTACTCACCGCCAACGCGACCGAGCCCGGGACGGCGGGCATAGCGCTGCAACATCCCGAGGGCGTGCTCGTCGTCTGGATCGACCTGACCGAACAACGGCCGTTCACCCTCGAGGACCAGACCCTGCTCACGGTCCTGGCAGGCCGCCTCGGCCAGGGCCTGCAGCGGGTGTACCAGGTCGACCAGCAGCGCGAGACCGCCCTGGCGCTGCAACACGCGATCCTCGGCCCCGCTCATCTGCCGCACGGGTTCGTCGTGCGCTACCAGGCCGCGAGCCGGCCCCTGCAGGTGGGCGGTGACTGGTACGACATCGTCGACCTCGGAGACGGGCGGATCGCCTTGATCGTCGGGGACTGTGTGGGCCATGGCCTCGCCGCCGCCACGGTGATGGGGCAGGTGCGCAGCGCCTGCCGCGCTCTGCTGTTCGAAAACCCAAGCCCCGGAGCCGCTCTCGCGGGGATGGACCGCTTCGCCGCGCGCCTGCCCGGTGCCCAATGCACCACCGCCTTCTGCGCGGTACTCAACGCCGCCACCGGTGAGCTGGTGTACTCCAGCGCCGGGCACCCGCCGCCCATCCTGGTTCACGCCGACGGCACTACCCGAATGCTCGACGACGGCCGGACCATCGCACTGGGAGTACGACCCGAGTGGTCCCGCCCCGAAGCCCGCGTGACCGTGCAACCGCGCGCGACCCTGCTGCTCTACACCGACGGTCTGGTCGAACGTCGACGCAGTGCGCTGCAGCACGGTATCTCGCGCGCCGCCGCCCTCGTTCAGGAAGGTCGCGCCTCCAAGCTCGACGATCTGGCGAACGAGATCATGTCCGGTCTCGCGCCAAGCGGCGGCTATCAGGACGACGTGGTCCTTCTGCTCTACCGCCATCCCGCCCCACTAGAGCTGAAGTTCCCCGCGCATGTCAGCCACCTCGCCCCCGCCCGCAGCGCCCTGCGCACCTGGTTGACCCAAGCCCGGGTGGACCCGGACCAGACTGTGAGCGTGCTCGTGGCCGCCGGAGAAGCCGTCGCCAACGCCATCGAGCATGGCCACCGGCACAGTCCGGGGGGCACGGTCAGCCTGGACGCGACCGCCCTCGTCGACCAGGTGCAATTGACCATCACAGACACCGGCTCATGGAAGCCTCCGCAACCGGCCACCGAAACCAATCGCGGCCGGGGTCTCGCGCTGATGCGAGGGCTCATGCAGGACGTCACCATCGACCCCGGCACCGCCGGAACCACAGTTCGCCTATCCGCAAGGATCACCTGATGCCCACGTCCCTCACCCTCGACACCGCGCACGGCAACGACGGAAAAATCGTGCTGACCGCAGCGGGCGAAATCGATCTAAGCAACGTCGACGCGTTCACCCGGGCCCTCACCACCGCGACCAACGACGCCGGTAGCAGCGGCGAACCGCTCACCGTCGACCTCAGCGAGGTGGAGTATTTGGACAGCGCCGCCATTAACGCCTTGTTCGCCCGCGCGGACCACATTCAGCTGATCGCCCACCCGCTGCTGATGCCCGTCCTCACGATCAGCGGCCTGACCGAACTGGTCAACACCGAACCCGCGTCGCCGGCAGCTGAAAACTGACGCGCAGGCCGGTCCGAGAGTTGTTGTGAGACAGGCTAATCCAGGTCAGTTGATCCCGTTCCGGAATCCGATCGCCTCCTGACCTGCCTGTACCCAGTCCTGAACGTCGATGACCGGGTGGCACTGGTACTGGATGTAGGGCGAGAGCTTCGAGGTCCCCTCCCAGCACGTCGGCCGGGTTATCGGCCTCGCATACCATAAACCCGCCCTCGGCGTCGACGCGGCCGACGAACCGCAGGATCGTCACGCGCGGCTGCCACTTGGAGTACAGCTCGTACGCACGCCGCGTGTCGGCCTCGGCCTGCTGGCCTGCCACGCCCGGACGAACCCGCCATGCCAGACCGTACTTCATGACGTCTCCCAATGTTTCCCAACCCAACGGCCTTGTGCCGCTTGGTAACTGGCACCACCAACAGCCGATTTTACAGGGCTGGCGGCGGCCCGCGCGCCTACTTCTCCACCAGGCGAAGCAATACATCAGCAACTGCTGAGGGCCGTGAAAGAAACGGTGAATGACTTCCCGGGAGCTCGATGAGATCGGCGCCAAGCCTGTCGAGGGCAATCCGCGTCGCCCACTCGTGCCCAAGCAACTGATCCTCGCCGCAGATTATGGAAGTGCATTTGACATCGGGGAATTCGGCCAAAGAACAGGGCAGGGTGGTGGCGTAAGCCGACTGGGGCCGAAGTTGTGGGATGGCCGCGTTGGCCTCGCGCTCATCGCAGTCGGCGTACAACAACGCCCGAGCAGCTGCGGCATCGGCCAACACGATCCGGGATTTTCCGTCGAGCTTCAACGACGCGTAGCACGCCGGCAGCAGCATCACCGGTTCGTCATTCAGTTGATCAGTGAAACTCCGGCCGATATCCGGTACATACGCGCAGAGGTACACGAGATGCCGCACTGGACGACGAGCCGCGACCAGCGGAATGGTGTGACCGCCGTACGAGTGGCCCACTAGCACAACGTCGTCAGAGCAACCGTCGAGGGCAGCGCACACCACATCGGCGTACGTGTCGAAGCTCGCCGAGTTGTCCTCGATCGGTACGTCCATCGCGACGACGGAGTGCCCGGCCCGCAACAGCAGCGGAGTCAGCCGTTCCCAGCACCACGCGCCGTGCCACGCACCGTGGACCAGGGCATAGGTCGTCATGCGGCAAGGGTACGGATCGGCGCGCCTACGGGCGCAGCACCGGCCGCAGCTGATGGAGCACGTCGGGGTCTTCGATGGTAGAGGGGAGTTGCTCATTATGGCCATGGGCGATCGCGCGCATTGTTTTTCGTAAGATCTTGCCCGAGCGGGTCTTTGGCAAAGCCGCGACGATGTCCACCTGTTTCAGACACGCGACCGGGCCGATCTCGTTGCGGACGAGCTCTACCAACTCCGCCTCGAGCCCGTCCGGCGCGGCCCCGGCGTGCAGCACGACGAACCCGCGGGGAATCTGACCCTTGATTTCGTCGGAGACCCCGATCACGGCGCATTCGGCCACTGCTGGGTGAGACGCTAGAACCGCCTCGATCGCGCCAGTCGACAGCCGGTGTCCGGCCACGTTGATGACATCGTCGATGCGGCCCATGACGAACAGATAGCCGTCCTCGTCGAGGAATCCACCGTCGCCAGTGAGGTAGTAGCCGGGATGTTCGCACAGGTACGACGCTTGGAACCGCGCGTCATCCTGCCATAACGTAGGGAAGGTGCCGGGCGGCAGCGGCAGGCTGAGGCAGATCGCGCCCTCCTCGCCGGGTCCACACCCGCTGCCATCGGGGTGCAGAATGGCGACGTCGTAACCCGGCATCGCAACCCCGGATGACCCCGGCTTCGTTGCGAGGGCTTCGATCCCAAGTGGATTGGCGGCAATTGCCCATCCGGTCTCCGTCTGCCACCAGTGGTCGATGATGGGGATATCCAACTTGTGCGACGCCCAGTGGTAGGTGCTGGGATCCAGTCGCTCTCCTGCGAAGAACAGCGATCGCAGAGAGGCACGGTCGTAGCGGGCCAGCCAGACGCCGAGGGGGTCTTCCTTTCGAACTGCGCGGATGGCGGTCGGGGCGGTGAAGAGCACGTTGACGCGGTGTTCCGCTATTACGCGCCAAAACGCGCCGGCATCGGGTGTTCCGACCGGCTTGCCCTCATACAGCACGGTGGTGGCACCGGCCAGCAGGGGCCCATAGACGATATAGGAGTGCCCAACCACCCAGCCGACGTCCGACGCAGCCCAGAACACGTCGCCGGGGCCTACACGGTAAATGTGGCGCATGCTCCACAACAGAGCGACCGCGTGACCGCCGTTGTCGCGCACGATGCCCTTGGGCTTGCCGGTGGTGCCTGAGGTGTACAGGATATAGAGCGGGTCGGTCGCCGCGACGGGCACCGCAGGCGTGGGCTGCGCGTGGGCGATCAGCGTGTCCCAGTCATGGTCACGGCCGTGAACTAGCTTGCACCGCAGGCGATCACGCTGAACGATGACGCAGTGCAGCGGCGGGTGCGTGCTGGCGGCGATCGCAGCGTCGAGCAGCGGTTTGTACTGCACGACCCGTGTTGGCTCGATCCCGCAGGACGCTGATACAACGACGACGGGGCGGGCGTCGTCGATGCGCGCAGCCAGCTCATGGGCCGCGAAGCCACCGAACACCACGGAGTGCACCGCCCCGATCCGTGCGCATGCCAGCATGGCGATGAGCGCCTCGGGGATCATCGGCATGTAGATCACTACCCGATCACCCTTCTCCACGCCCAGTTCGCGCAGAGCGCCCGCGAAACGCGAAGTCGCGTCGAGCAGTTCGGCATAGGTGATGGTGCGTTGTGTCGCGGTCACCGGCGAGTCGTAGATCAGCGCAGCTTGGTCGCCGCGGCCGGCTTCGACGTGTCGGTCCAACGCGTTGGCGCAGGTGTTCAGCTCGGCGTCGGGAAACCAGCGGTAAAACGGCGGTCGACTGTCGTCGAGGACCTGCCGCGGTGGGCGAATCCAGGTGACCTCGCGCGCCGCGTCCGCCCAGAACTGTGCCGGGTCGGCGAGGCTGGCGCGGTGCACGTCGCGGTAGCGGCTCATGACCTCTTCTCCTCCGCTAATGGACAACTGCCGGTGAAGATCAGACGATAGAGGCCCGAACCACAAGAGCCGTAGGGCCTTTAGGCATCACCCGACAGTCCCTTTGGCTCACCGCGTGCGGTGGAGCATTCGCCGCTCGGCCCTCTGCGCACAGTAAGCCAAAAAACTCGACAAATCATCAGTGCTGGTGTTGGGCGTCGTTTGAGACCAGGCCGGCCCCGACCGACGACCGGAGCGCACGATCAAATGCATCGCGAGGTCGGTCTGAATGACGGCCCCTTTGCGACGCGATTTACGACTTCGTCAAAGTGGGGACGTTTTCCCCTGGTCGGGGCGGTAGCCAAAGAGGAAACTTTCTCACAGGTCCGGAATAGTTGAGAACCCGGACCAGGCGGAAACAACCTTGCTAAGGGGAGTACACAGATGTTAAACGGCGTGAAGGTCCACAAGAGTCGAGTCCCTCAGCAGCGCGCGCAGGATGCCGAGTTATTAAAGGAGTCGGGTGCGCACAAGCTCGTCGTCGCAGACCGCGACGGCAACTGCTTGGCGTTCGTATTGGTTTGGGACAGCTTCGACTACGACGCCGAGACCGACACCTATGTGTGCGTTGCCGACAGCGATGGCAGAGAACTCATGACCGTGTACACGGCCGGTGAAATCAGATCAGTACCCGGTGCGAACATGTATGTCGTGACTGCACCGGATGGGTCCGTTGGCGGCAGGACTTTGCAGGCCCTGTGAGCTGCCGGAAACCAGCCCAGCTCCAACCCGAGCGTTCCCCAGTTTCCAGTCTCGTGGGAATACCCTGACGGTTTGATGCGCTCACTTGACCCCTTCGCGGTCGCCCCACGGGCACGGAGGCCACACGGCAATTGGCCGGGCCCTCCCGCCCGCCCGCAGAACCGGACGTGGGTCGATAACCCGCAGGCCTATTCCCGCCACGGGTGACGAACGGCAGGGCGGGGTCGGCGAGTCGGCGGCAAGACCGGAGCCGTTGCCGAGGTGTGGCCCCACCGTTAGGGGATGTCCACGTGACGCGGTTTATGATAGACCGTTCGTACGGTTAGTTTGGCCCGAGGGGTTGGAAGGGATGCCCAGATCGCCTGGCAGACGTAACGAGATTCTCGACGCGTTTGTCCGCTACGTCGCCGAACGTGGCTATGACAGAACGAATATCGGGGACATTGCCGACGAGCTCGGCATGTCCAAAGGCACCATCGTTCATCACTTCGGGACCAAAGCGCAGATGTTGCGGGAGCTTGAAGAAACCCACCTGACCCGCCAGCTCGATGTGCTACGGATGGTATGGGATCGCCTGGCCGCGCCGCACGAACGCATCGCCGCAATCATCTATGCCTCCGCGCTGCTACAGGTGATTGCCCGCGATGCGACGGTGGCAAGTCAGCGCGAGGTGGTTCAGTTGTCCGATGACCCGGCGATGCAGCAAGTGCGCAAGTTGCGACATCAATTGCAAACGCTCACGATTGACGAGATCCGCAGCGGGGTAGAGAGCGGTGTGTTCCGAGACGTGGACGTCGCTCTGGCGGCGCTGCAGCTGTGGGGATCGCTGGAGTGGATGTGGGTGTGGTTCGATCCCGCCGATTCCTGGGCACCCGAAGAAGTCGGGGCCGCTTTCGTCGACGTGTTCCTCGGTGGACTGCTGCTGGACCGCTTGGGGCTTAGCAAATGGGCGAAACCTTCCACGGACGTCGTCGCGGTGGTGCGTGAATGCCTTGCCGCGGTAACGGGCGCGGCGCACTGACCGCCTAGCGGCAGAATCTGTTGCGCGGGTTGGCGGTTGGCCCCCGGCGATTTCTACTTCAAGTGCCCGGGCGCACTTGGCTGGACTCTTTGCCAGTGCGACCCGGTCGCGGTGTGACTGTACGGATAGTCGGTTGAGGCACTCAAAACGACCGCTTCTTTGAAGTAAGCCTCCGTGGCCAGGAGCGTGTCGGCCAGCGTAGTTAAGCGTAAAAGACCTGGTAATGTGCGAAGTTTTTGTTGCTCTGCCCAGACAAGCTTCGCTGATGGCTCGTAGCCGAAAGCCCAGACCATGATGCGCATTCGTTGACTGAACGTACGGTCTAATGCCATAGTGACTGCGTGGCGCAATCGAGGGCGGCATCGAACCGAACGTCGGGGACGGAGGCCCCCGGGCGGGACCGTTCAGTTCGGCTACCGGCGTCGGGAACGAGCTCACGAGCTACGCCGCGGGACATCGTCATTCACCAGAAGCCCGAAATACTTTCTAACAAACGGTATTTCGCGCGGTCAGCATCCCGCGAGCGAGCTCGCGAATCGGAATCGCGAGCGCCGTCGCCATGTCGATCCCACGGCGATGCTTGGCCAGCTCGAGCAACGAGACGAGATGTTGCGATCACTTAGGGGGCGACGGCGATGACTTCCTTGATTGCCGGCAAATTGGGCGCGCACGTCCGACCGGGGACGGAAGTGGCGGGGGGCTTCTTCCGAATGTGCGTGCTGACCGCCAAAGCCCTGAAGGAGCCGTTCGAATGGCGTGAGTTCATTTGGACCGGCTGGTTCCTGATGCGCGTGTCGCTGCTGCCCACGATCGCGGTATCCATCCCGGAAACCGTGCTGCTCATCTTCACGCTCAACCTCCTGCTGGCCGAGATCGGCGCCGCCGACGTCTCCGGTGCCGGTGCCGCGATCGGCGCGGTCACCCAGCTCGGCCCGATCGTGACGGTGCTGGTGGTCGCCGGCGCCGGGGGCACCGCAATCTGCGCCGACCTCGGCGCGCGCACCATCCGCGAGGAGATCGATGCGCTCGAGGTGCTGGGAATCGACCCGATCCACCGGCTGGTGGTGCCCCGCGTCGTCGCCTCGACGCTCGTCGCGGTACTGCTCAACGGCCTCGTGGTCGCCGTCGGACTGGGAGGCGGCTACCTCTTCAGCGTGTACCTGCAGAACGTCTCGAGCGGTGCCTACCTCTCGACGTTGACGGCGCTCACCGGCCTGCCCGAGGTGGTGATCGCCTTTATCAAGGCCGCGACGTTCGGGCTGATCGCCGGCCTGGTCGGCTGTTACCGCGGGCTGATCGTCCACGGCGGGTCCAAAGGCCTCGGCACCGCCGTAAACGAGACGGTGGTGATGTGTTTCATCGCGCTGTTCGCGGTCAACGCGGCGCTGACCACGATCGGTGTCCGGTTCGGAACGGGGCGCTGACATGACTGTGACTACAGCGGCTGCCGCACCGCATGTCCGCTTCCCGCGGGCCACCCTCAGTCGGTACGGGGAGGCCCCGGCGCGGCTACTGGTCAAGATCGGGCAGATGGTCTGGTTCGCACTGACCGCCGTCGGCCAGATCCCCTTCGCTGTGCGCCGCTACCCGAAAGAGTTGCTGCGGCTGGTTGCCCAGATGGGGATGGGTACCGGCGCGATGGCCGTGGTCGGTGGCACAGCCGCGATCGTCGGCTTCATCACCCTGTCCGCGGGCTCACTGGTCGCCATCCAGGGCTACGCGACGCTGGGCAACATCGGCGTCGAGGCCTTCACCGGATTTTTGGCCGCACTGGTCAATGTGCGGTTTGTGGCGCCGGTGGCCGCCGGTCAGGCGCTGGCCGCGACGGTCGGCGCCGGCGCCACCGCCGAACTGGGCGCCATGCGCATCAGCGAGGAGATCGACGCGCTGGAGGTGATGAGTATCCGGTCGGTCGCCTTCCTGGCGTCCACCCGGGTGGTGGCGGGTCTCGTCGTCATCATCCCGCTCTACGGGTTGGCGATCACCCTGGCCTTTTTATCCCAGCAGGTCACCACGGTTTTCTTGTATGGGCAATCCCCCGGTACGTACAACCACTACTTCCACACATTCCTGCGCCTCAACGACGTGGGCTGGTCGTTCGCGGAGGTGATCCTGGTTGCGGTGGTCGTGATGACCACCCACTGCTACTACGGCTACACCGCGACCGGCGGGCCGGTTGGCGTCGGTGAGGCTGTCGGCCGGTCGATGCGGCTGTCGTTGGTCACGATCGTTGTCGTGGTCGTACTGACCGCGATGGCGGTCTACGGCAAAAGCCCGAACTTCAACCTCACCGTGTAGCCGCCATGACGACCCCGGTGAAGGAGAACCCGCCGCGCATCCCGCCATACAAGACGGCAGCCGCGGTGTTCTTGGTGGTCGCCGCCGCGGTGTTGGCGGTCGTGTGGTTGCAGTTTCGGGGCGAGCTCACGCCGAAGACGCGGTTGACAATGGTGGCGCCCCGTTCGGGTTTGGTGATGGATACGGGGTCGAAGATCACCTACAACGGGGTGGAAATCGGCCGGGTGGCCGGCATTTCGCAGATCCAGCTCGAGGGCAAGCCGGTGGCCAAGTTCGCCTTGGACGTGAATCCGAAGTACATCAGGCTGATTCCGGCCAACGTGGACGCCAACATCAAGGCGACCACGGTGTTCGGCAACAAGTACGTGTCGTTGACGTCGCCGAAGAACCCCACGCCGCAGCGCGTCACCCCGCAGCAGGTGATCGACGCGAGGTCGGTCACGACGGAATTCAACACGTTGTTCGAGACGCTCACCTCGATCGCGGAGAAGGTGGATCCGGTCAAGGTGAACCTGACGCTGGCCGCGGCCGCGCAGGCATTCGCCGGATTGGGCGACAAGTTCGGGCAGTCGATCGTCAACGGCAACGTCATCCTCGACGACATCAACCCGCAAATGTCGCAGATCCGGCATGACATTCACCAGCTGGCGAACCTGGGCGACACCTATGCCAACGCCGCGCCGGACCTGTTGGACGCCCTCAACAACGCGGTGACCACAGCGCGCACACTGCACGGGCAGGAAGCCGAGCTGGATGCGGCGTTGTTGGCCGCGACCGGGTTGGGCAACACCGGCGAAGACATCTTCCGGAGGGGCGGCCCCTACCTGCAGCGGGGGACCGCCGATCTGGTGCCCACCGCCCAGCTGCTCGACACCTACAGCCCCGAGTTCTTCTGCACCATCCACAACTACTACGACGAGGAACCCGCGGCCTACGCGACGGTTGGCGGCGGCAACGGCTACGGGCTGAAAACCATGACCGAGCTGATGTCAGGCTTGGGAGGCATATTGACCCTGCCGGGGTTGGCCGGCACAGCAGCCACCATGGGGCTCCTGGGGCTGGCCGGACTGGTGGGCGGGGCGCCGAATCCCTATGTGTATCCCGACAACCTGCCGAGGGTGAACGCTCGCGGCGGCCCGGGCGGCGCGCCGGGTTGCTGGCAGGCGATCACCCATGATCTGTGGCCGGCCCCGAGCCTGGTGGTCGACACCGGCGCCAGTCTCGCACCGTACAACCACGTGGAAACCGGCTCACCGTACGCAATCGAGTACGTGTGGGGACGCCAGGTCGGCGACAACACCATCAACCCATGAAAATCACCGGCTCCGCCATCAAGCTCGGCATCGTCTCCCTGGTGCTGCTGCTGATAACTGTCTCGATCGTCGTGGTGTTCGGTCAGATGCGCTTCAACAGCACCAACACCTATACCGCGGAGTTCAGCACCGCCAGCGGCCTGAAAGACGGCCAGTTCGTCCGCGCCTCAGGAGTGGAGATCGGCAAGGTCAAAAAGGTGCGGTTGGTCGAAGGCGGCACGCGGGCGCAGGTGGACTTCGACGTCGACCGCTCGATACCGCTTTACCAGTCGACGACCGCGCAGATCCGCTATCTCGACCTGTTCGCCAACCGCTACCTGGAGCTCAAACGCGGCGAGGGGGAAGGCGCCGACCGTGTCCTGCCGCCGGGCGGATTCATCCCGCTGTCCCGAACTTCACCGGCGCTGGATCTCGACGCCCTGATCGGTGGTTTCAAGCCCCTGTTCCGCGCGCTCGATCCGCAAAAGGTCAACACCATCGCGTCGTCCATCATCACCGTGTTTCAGGGTCAGGGCGGCACCATCAACGACATCCTCGACCAGACCGCCGACCTGACCGCGCACATCGCGGAACGCGACCAGGCGATCGGCGAGGTGGTCAAGAACCTGAACGTCGTGCTCGACACCACGGTCAGGCATCGCAACGAGTTGGACCAGACCGTCGACAACTTCGAGAAGTTGATCACCGGGCTGGCGAACCACGCCGATCCGCTGGCCGCCGGCGTCGCGCACATCAGCGACGCCGCCGGAACCGTTGCCGACCTGCTGGCGGACAACCGCGCTCTGCTGCACAAGGAGCTCAATTACCTGCAGGCCCTTCAGCAGCCGCTCGTCGACCAACGGGATCAGCTCGGCGATCTGATCCACAAGACTCCGACCGCACTCAACCTGATCGGACGCAGCATCGGACTCTACGGAGACTGGGTGAACTTCTACGTCTGCGACCTCACGATCAAGTGGAACGGACTGCAGGGCGGCGGCCCGGTGCGCACGGTCAGGCTCTGGCAACAGCCCACCGGTAGGTGCATGCCGCAATGAGAACACTGACGGAATTCAACCGCGGCCGTGTCGGGCTTATGGGCATCGCCGTGCTGGTGCTCGTCATCGCCGTCGGCCAAAGCTTCACCAGTATCCCGATGATGTTTGCCAGTCCGAGCTACTACGGGCAGTTCACCGACTCCGGTCAACTGAACAAGAACGACAAGGTGCGCATCACCGGCGTGAATGTCGGCACCGTGCAGGCACTCGACATCGAAGGCGACCACGTCGTGATCAAGTTCACCATCGGCGGCAACACCATTGGCACCGAGAGCCGGCTCGCGATCAAGACCGACACCATCCTGGGTAAGAAGGTGCTCGAGATCGAGCCGCGTGGAACCAAGAAGTTACGGCCCGGGGGCACGTTGCCGCTGGGCCAAAGCAGTACCCCCTATCAGCTCTACGACGCGAACTTCGACATCACCAAGGCCGCCGCCGGCTGGGATATCGACACCGTCAAACGCTCGCTGAATGTCTTGTCGCAGACCATCGATCAGACCTACCCGCACCTGAGTGCCACACTCGACGGTTTGGCCAAATTCTCCGACACCATCGGTAAACGCGACGAACAGATCAAGCATCTGCTCGCTCAGGCCAACAAGGTGGCCAGTGTGCTCGGTGACCGCAGCGAGCAGATCAACCGGTTGCTGGTCAACGCGAAGACGCTGCTGGCCGCGTTCAACCAACGCGGACGGGCCATCGACGCCCTGCTGCAGAACATTTCCGCCTTCTCGGCCCAGGTGCAGGGGTTCATCAACGACAACCCGAACCTCAATCCCGTGCTGGAACAGTTGCGTGCCATCAGCGACGTGCTGGTGGCACGCAAAGACGACCTGGCTCGAACCCTCACGTACGTCAGCCAATTCGCCGCATCGCTCGGGGAGTCCGTCGCGTCGGGACCGTACTTCAAGATCGTCCTGTCGAATCTGCTGCCTTACTGGATCTTGCAGCCCTTCGTCGACGCCGCCTTCAAGAAGCGCGGTATCGACCCGGAGGACTTCTGGCGCAGCGCCGGCCTGCCCGAATTCCGTTGGCCCGACCCCAATGGCACCCGGTTCCCCAATGGCGCGCCGCCGCCCGCACCTCCGGTACTGGAAGGCACCCCGGATCATCCCGGACCCGCCGTCCCACCCGGATCGCCGTGTTCGTACACGCCGCCGCGCGACGCACCGCCAAGGCCGTGGGACCCGCTGCCGTGCGCGGGCGTTACCGTCGGCCCGTTTGGTGGCCCGGGCTTCCCGGCGCCGGTCGACGTTGCCGCGTCGCCGCCGAACCCGGACGGCTTGCCGCCGACGCCGGGGATCCCGATCGCCGGGCGCCCGGGCGAGCCCCCGCCGGACGCGCCGGGCACCCCGGTGCCGTTGCCGGCGCAAGCGCCTCCGGGCGCGCGCACCGAGCCGCTGGCGCCGGCCGGTCCGACGCCGCCACCGTCGACGTTCGCACCGGGGCTGCCGCCGGGGCCACCCGCGCCTGCAGGCCCCGGGCCGCAGCTGCCGGCCCCATTCATCAACCCCGGCGGCTCGGGAGGCAGCGGCGCAGCGGGAGGGGGTAGCCAGAATTGAGCGCCATCTTCGATATCCGCAAACTCGGGCTCCGGAGGGTCATCGGAGCGCTGGTGGTGGTGCTGGCCCTCGCCGCCGGATTCGTCGGCTGGCGGCTCTACCAGAAGCTGACCACCAACACCGTGGTCGCTTACTTCCCCGAGGCAAACGCGCTCTATTCCGGGGACAAGGTCCAGATCATGGGCGTTCGCGTGGGTGCCGTCGACAAGATCGAGCCGGCCGGCGACAAGATGAGGGTGACGTTCCACTACGCCAGCAAGTACAAGGTGCCCGCGAACGCGTCCGCCGTCATCGTGAATCCCACCCTGGTGGCATCGCGCAGCATTCAGTTGGAGCCGCCCTACAAGGGTGGTCCGGTGATGGCCGACAACGCGGTGATCCCGATGGAGCGCACGCAGGTGCCGACGGAGTGGGACCAACTGCGTGAGAGCGTCGCCAACGTCATCGACAAACTCGGCCCGACGCCCGAGCAACCCAAGGGGCCCTTCGGCGATGTCATCGAGGCTTTCGCCGACGGGTTGGCCGGCAAGGGCCAGCAGATAAACACGACGCTGAACAGCCTGTCGCGGGCGTTGACCGCGCTGAACGAGGGCCGCGGCGACTTCTTCGCGGTGGTGCACAGCCTGGCGCTGTTCGTCAACGCCCTGCACAAGGACGACCGGCAGTTCGTCGCGTTGAACAACAACCTGGCCCTGTTCACCGACAAGTTAACGGGGTCCGACCGAGAACTCGCCGATGCGATACGGCAGTTCGACGGCCTGCTGTCCACCTTGCGCCCATTCCTCGCCAAGAACCGCGAGGTGCTCGCGCACGACATCGACAACCTCGCCACCGTGACCACCACGGTGGTCCAACCCGATCCGCTGAACGGTTTGGAGACCGCCCTGCACGTCCTGCCCACGCTGGAGACGAACCTCAGCCAGATTTACCATCCGTCGCACGGCGCGGTCATGTCCATCCCGGCGATCCCGAACTTCGCGAACCCAATGCAGTTCTTCTGCAGCATGATTCAGGCCGGCAGCCGGCTGGGCTATCAACAATCCGCCGAACTGTGTGCGCAATATCTGGCGCCGATTCTCGATTCCATCAAGTTCAACTACTTGCCGTTCGGGCTGAACCTGTTCAGCACCGCCGAGACCCTGCCCAAGGAAGTCGCCTACTCCGAGCCGCGCCTGCAGCCGCCGAACGGTTACAAGGACACCACGGTGCCCGGGATCTGGGTGCCCGACACCCCGTTGTCGCACCGCAACACCCAGCCCGGCTGGGTTGTCGCGCCGGGCATGCAGGGCACGCAGGTGGGCCCGATCACGGCGGGCCTGTTGACTCCCGAATCTCTGGCCGAACTGATGGGCGGCCCGGACAGCGCGCCCCCGCCGCCCGGGCTGCAAACCCCGCCGGGACCGCCGAATGCGTACGACGAGTACCCCGTGTTGCCGCCCATCGGCGTGCAGGCCCCGCAGGTGCCGATTCCGCCGCCGGCGCCGGGACCGGGCGTGGTCCCGGGACCGGTCGCACCGACGCCTGCTGGACCGCCGCCACCCGCGGAGGCGGCCGTGTCGACGGGGCCGGGCTCGTGAGGCGCGCGTTGGGTGCTCTAATCCGACGCCGAGCCTGGCAGGGGCTTGTCTTGCTGGCGACTGCCGTGGCGCTGACGTCGTGCGCGAGTTGGCGCGGAATTGCGAATATACCGATGCCGGGTGGCCCGGGCAGCGGGCCCGGCTCCTACACCGTCTACGTGCAGATGCCCGACACCCTGGCGCTGAACACCAACAGCCGGGTGCGGGTGGCCGATGTCTTTGTCGGCACGGTCCGCGCGATCGCATTGAAGAATTGGGTGGCCACGCTGACATTACGCATGGACAAGAGCGTCAGGTTACCCAAAAACGCCACCGCCAAGATTGGGCTGACAAGCCTCCTGGGTTCTCAGCACATCGAGCTGGCCGCGCCACCCAACCCGTCCCCGGAGCTGCTGAAGGACGGCGACACCATCCCGCTGAAAAATTCGTCCGCTTACCCCACGACCGAGCAGACGCTGGCCAGTCTCGCCATGATCTTGCGCGGAGGCGGCATCCCGAACCTCGAAGTGGTGCAGAACGAGGTCTACAACATCCTGAACGGGCGGGCCGACCAGATCCGTGCCTTCCTCAACAAGCTGGACACCTTCACCGCCCGGCTCGACGAGCAACGCGAAGACATCACCCGGGCCATCGATTCCACCAACCGGCTGCTGGCGTATGTCGGTCCCCGCTCGGACGTTCTCGATCGGGTCCTCACCGAATTCCCGCCACTGCTCAAGCATTTCGCCGACAAACAGAACCTTTTCATCAATGCGGTCGACGCGGTGGGAGGGCTCAGCCAGGTTACTGACCAATACCTGTCCGCCTCGCGGAGCAACCTCCACCAGGATCTGCTGGCGCTGCAGTGCCCGTTGAGGGAACTCGGCCGTGCCTCGCCGTACCTGATCCGCGCGCTCAAGCTGATCCTCGTCCGGCCGTTCGACCTCGACGCCGTGCCGAAGTCGTTCCGCGGCGACTACTTCAACCTGTCGCTGACGCTCGACCTGACCATGAGCGCGGTCGACAACGCGGTCCTCACCGGGACCGGATTCTCCGGTGCCCTGCGCGCGCTCGAGCAATCGTGGGGCCGCGACCCCGAAACGATGATCCCCGACGTCCGGTACACGCCGAACCCGAACGACGCCCCCGGCGGGCCGCTGGTCGAAAGGGCGGATAGGCAATGCTGACCCGCGACATCTGGCGCCAGCTGATCATCTTCAGCATCATCAGTGTGATCACGGCGATCGCATTGGGCGGGTACTACCTGCAGCTTCCCACCGCGGCAGGGATCGGCCAGTACACGCTGACGGCGGACCTGCCCGCGTCGGGCGGTCTGTACAAGACCTCCAACGTGACTTATCGCGGTGAAACCATCGGCACGGTCACCGCCGTCGAGCCGACCGAGACCGGTGCGCAAGTGACCATGAGTATCGCCGACCGCTACAAGATTCCGATCGACGCCTCGGCGAACGTGCATTCGGTGTCGGCGGTCGGTGAGCAGTATCTGGACCTGGTGTCGGTAGGCAACCCGGGCAGATATTTCTCGCCGGGACAGACCATCACCAAGGGCACCATTCCCACTGACATCGGGCCGGCGATCGACGCCGCCAACCGCGGGCTGGCCGCCCTGCCCAAGGACAAGATCGCGTCGCTGCTCGACGAGACAGCCCAAGCGGTCGGCGGACTGGGGCCCGCGCTGCAACGGCTGGTCGACGCGACCCAGGCGATCGCCGGTGACTTCAAGACCAACATCTCCGACGTCAACGACATCATCCAGAACTCCGGACCGGTCATCGACAGCCAGGTCGACTCGAGCGACGCAATCGCGCGGTGGTCGCACAACCTGGATATCCTGACGGCGCAGACCGCGGAAAACGACCAGCACGTGAAAAGCATTCTGTCCCAGGGTGCACCGACGGCGGATCAGATCAACTCGGTGTTCAGCGACGTCCGCGAGTCGCTTCCGCAGACACTGGCGAACCTGGAGATCGTGCTTGACATGCTCAAGCGCTACCACAAGGGCGTCGAGCAACTGCTGGTGGCCTATCCGCAGGGCGCGTCGGAAGGTCAGGCGGTAACGGCGGCTTTCCCCGGCTACGCCGCGCTCGACACCGCCCTGACGATCAACCAGCCCCCGCCCTGCCTGACCGGCTTCCTCCCCGCACCGCAGTGGCGGTCCCCGGCGGATACCAGCCTGGCGCCGATGCCGTCCGGAACGTACTGCAAGATCCCGATGGAGACGCCGGCCAACGCCGTGCGCGGGGCGCGCAACCTGCCCTGTGTCGACGTCCCCGGTAAGCGCGCCGCGACGCCGAGGGAGTGCCGCGACCCCAAGCCGTACGTTCCGGCGGGCACCAACCCGTGGTATGGCGATCCGAATCAGATCCTCACCTGCCCTGCGCCCGCGGCGCGCTGCGATCAGTCGGTGAGGCCCGGCATGGTGATCCCGGCGCCGTCGGTCGACAACGGCATGAACCCGGCACCCTCGGATCGAGTCCCCGGGACGCCGCCGCCGGTCAGCGACCCGCTGTCGCGCCCCGGAACCGGCACAGTGCAGTGCAACGGCCAGCAGCCCAACCCGTGTGCTTACACACCGGTCGGGCCTCCCTCCGCCATCTACAGTCCTCAAAGCGGCGAAGTGGTCGGGCCCGACGGGGTCAAGTACTCCGTCGAGAACTCGACGAAGACAGGAGACGACGGCTGGAAGGAGATGCTGGCGCCGTCCGGGTGATTGTACTGACCGCACGTACAGTCATATACTTGCGGTGATGGCTGCCGGCGAACACAGGGATCGGAGCGAAATGCGGGAAGTGATTGGCCTGGGCCAACTTCGGAGTAACGCGTGCGCGTATCTCGAGCGGGTCGCCGCCGGGGAGACGATCGATGTCATCCGTCGCGGCAAGGTGGTGGCCCAGATCGCCTCGGTCGGCGACTGGAGGTCGGTCCCGATCCCCGCGCGATCTGTCGAAGGCGCGGCACGCGAAGCCGGCGGTTGGGTCGGGCTTGACGAACTGCGAACGCGTGCCGGGCGCTGTTTCGATCGGGTTGCCCGCGGTGAGACGGTGTATGTCGTCCGTGGCGGCAGGTTACTCGCGCGGCTCGTTGCGGTCGGTGACTCGGGGACAGCCTCGATTCCGGCGGACCCTGGTCACCGGATCGAGCTTGACGAACTGCGAAAGCGTGCGGGGCGTTATTTCGACAGGGTCGCGGCAGGGCAGACGATTGAGGTCATCCGCGGCGGCGAGCTGGTCGCTCGCATCGTGTCAACCGCCACCGACGACCCTCGCCGGACAGCCTGATCGCCGGCGTTACTGTCTCCGATAGGAATCGAGCACGAAGTGGGGGAGGTCAGATGAACGCCTACCGAACCGTGGTCGTCGGCACTGACGGCTCGGAGTCATCGCTGCGTGCCGTCGATCGTGCCGGCGAGATCGCCTGCGAGTCGGACGCGAAGCTGGTCATTGCGACGGGGTACATCCCCCACAAGGACGACATGCGCGCGACCGACGCCCTCGGGGACGAGGCCTACAAGGTGCACGGCAACGCGCCGGCGTACGCCATCTTGCGCGAGGCCCGTGAACGGGCCAAGGCGGCCGGAGTGAAGGACATCGAGGAACGGACGATTGAAGATACTCCGGTACACGCGCTGGTGGAACTCGCCGAAAAGGTCCGCGCCGACCTCCTGGTCGTCGGCAATGTGGGACTGGATACGCGATCCGCGCTCATCGGGCGGGTTTTCTCGATCCCCGGCAGTATCGCCAGCAAGGCCCAGGTCGACGTGCTGATCGTCCACACGTCTGGCTGACCGGCGGTTCGCGGGCGCCGTTAGATACGGACCATCCCGTCACGACCTTCGCAACAGCAGGCGCAAGGGCGATCGTGCTCGCTGCCGTAGTCGGCATAGCGCGAGACGGTCCCCACCACCGTGGCCGCGGTGTCGGCATCGAGCGTTGGCTCGGCGGCCGCGGGGTCGTAGGCCTCAGTGAAGCGATGGCGCGGACCAACGCGCTGGAGTCGTCAAGGCTGCCCGTGATGTCGACGGTGGGCCGGCCGTCGACGAACAACGTGTACATGTCGTGCGCAGGAAACCCGTGGTTAAGCCGCAGCACCCACCACACCGGATTGTCTTGCGGCATAGGGGAAAAACGTGTACCCAGTCCGCAACCACCTCGGCCGTGCGGTCTCGTCGATTGCAAAATGGGGCACCGGGGAGGGCTCATCGCCGCTTGACATGCATTAATTTTAGAGCGCACGTGTGACAAGTCGGAAAGGGCGGGCGTCTGATGATCCGCGGAAAGTCGGTCGTCGTAACGGGTTCCACCTCCGGTATAGGACTTGCCGTCGCGCGCGCCTTCGCCGCCGAGGGGGCCAACGTGACCCTCAACGGTTTCGGTGACCCGCAGGCCGTCGAAGAACAGCGACGCAGCCTGGAGGAGACGTTCGGGGTGACGGCGGCCTATTCGGGCGCCGACGTGACCAGGCCGGACGAGATCGCCGACATGATCGCAGGGGCCGAAAACACCTTCGGCACAATCGATGTCCTCGTCAACAACGCGGGCATCCAGTTCGTGGCCAAGGTGGAGGATTTCCCGGTCGAGAAATGGAACGCCGTGATCGCCACGAACTTGTCGGCCGCTTTCCACACTTGTCGCTGCGCGCTGCCCGGGATGAAGCGCCGGGGCTGGGGCCGCATCATCAACATCGCCTCGGCTCATGGCCTTGTGGCAAGCGCCCGGAAGGCGGCATATGTCGCCGCCAAGCACGGCGTCGTGGGACTGACCAAGGTGGTGGCGATCGAGACCGCCGACCACGGCATTACATGCAATGCAATCTGCCCGGGATGGGTGATGACGCCTCTGGTGGCGCGGCAAGTCGAAGCGCGCGCCAACGCAGCGGGGAAGTCGTTTGAAGAGGCCACGCAAGAGTTTGTCGCCGAAAAGCAGCCCATGGCCCGCTGGACCCGGCCGGAGGACATCGGCGCGCTGGCCGTCTTCCTGGCCGGCGATGCGGCCGCCACCATCACCGGCGCGTGCTATTCGATCGACGGCGGCTGGACCGCCCAATGAGGTCCCTTGCCGACGCCAAGAGTCAAGGCACCATCCAGGACAACACCGAGGCCTGCAGCCCCGACAACGCGCAGATGAACGCCAGGAACACCAGGCTCCAGATGAACACCCGACGGAAGATGTCGCCCTCCTTGCCGTGCACACCGACCGCGGCGGCGCCGATGGCGAGGTTCTGCGGCGAGATCATCTTGCCAAGCACACCGCCGGAGCTATTGCCGGCGGCCATCAGCACCGGGGACAGTCCCGCCTTGGCCGCGGCGGTCACCTGCAGGGCGCCGAACAGGGAATTCGAGGAGGTATCGGAGCCGGTCACCGCGACGCCGAGCCAGCCGAGGATGGGGGAGAGCAGCGCGAACACGCCCCCGGCCCCGGCCATCCAGGTGCCCAGGGTGATGGTCTGTCCGGACGCATTCATCACGAATGCCAGTGCCAGCACAGCCATTACGGTGACGATGGCCCATCGCAGCTGATACAGCGTCGTCCCGTAGGCCTTGAGTGCCGTGGACAACGACAGGCGGAGCACCACCGCGGTAAGGATGCCCGCGACCAACATCTGGGTGCCCGGCGTGGTCAGCAGGTTGAAGGTGAAGTTGGGCAGCGCCGACGGGGTGCCCTTGGCGGTGAATAGGTGCAGACCCGGCCAATGCACGACGAAGTTCGCCCTCTCGAGGAACTTCTTTACCTGGGAGATCTGGCAAATAACGAAGACGGCAATCACGATCGCGTAGGGCGCGTACGCGCGGAGCACCGTGGCGCGTGAGTCGGGGTGTTCGAGATGCTCGGCGAATTCGGGGGACGGCGCGTCGGCGGCACCGCCGGCGATTACCGCGGCGGGCGCGTGCTCGGCGTGCGGAGGCCGGAGGCGGACCAGGGACACCACAGCGGCGGCGGACAGCAGGGAGGCGATCACATCGGCCAGCGGCACCGACACGAAGTTCGAGGTGGCGTATTGGCCAAGGCCGAAAACCACGCCGCCCGCGACGGCGACGAGCCATGTTTCACGGACACCGCGCCAACCGTCGGCGATGGCGACCAGCGCCAGCGGTACGAAGACGGCCAAGATCGGGGTCTGGCGCCCGACCATGGCGCCGAGCGTGTCGGTCGGTAACCCGGAGGTCTTGGCGAGCGTGATGATCGGTGTGGCCATCGCACCGTATGCGACCGGCGCCGTATTGGCGACCAGCGCCAGGACAGCCGCCTTGAGTGGCTTGAAGCCCAGGGCGAGCAGCATCACCGAGGTGACCGCCACGGGCGTGCCGAAACCGGCCAACGCTTCGAGCAACGCGCCGAAGGAAAACGCGATGATGATCGCCTGGACGCGATGATCGTCACTGACCGTCGCGAAACTGCGCCGCAGGACGTCGAAATGGCCTGTCTCGACTGTCATCTGGTAAACCCAGATCGCGTTGATCACGATCCAGAGGATGGGGAAGAATCCGAAGACCGCGCCTTCGCTGCCCGCCAGCGCCGCCTGGCCGATCGGCATGCCGTACGTGGCGACGGCAATAGCTATCGCGACGGCCAACGACACCACTGAAGCGATCCAGGCCCGCGCGCGCAAAACGCCGAGCATCACGAACAGCGTCGCCAGCGGCAAGGCGGCCACGAGTGAGCTCCAAGCCAGCGAGTGGGCGACGGGATCAAGGATCTGGCGATACATGCGCGCGCCTTCCGGATGTGTGGGTTGTGCGGTGTGGATGGCGATCGCCGCACGACGAGCAGGTCGAGGTGTGCGCTTCGCCCATCCGCGCGCGACGCAGCGGCTCCGGGGCATTGTTACGGGCCCGCGGAGTCACCAGAAAGTGGGACAGGAAGTGGTGAGTGACCGTATGCGGATAGTAGCCGCCGATGCGGCGGCTGGACGACTTCGGTAGGCCGCGCGGGGATTTCGTCGCCGCAGCGGCCCGAGACACCGCGTGCGAGCGGTGATCGTCAGATCACTCCGGCGGCGCAGGGGTCATGGAATCGATGTAATAGATCTCGTGGCCGGTTGGGTACCCGCCGCCGTCGGTGGCGATGTGAACGTGGTCGTAGTGGTTGAGGGTCTCGTTGCCTAAGTTCGACATCCAGCTCGGCGCGCCCACGCCCGGGTAAATCTTCTGCCGCCAGATCACGTGGTTGATCCCCCACCGCTTCGCGTTCGCCAAGGCGTACCCTGCGATCTGGTTGCCGAGCTCGATGCCTGCCGGGCTGGAATGGTTCGGGATCATCACGTCGATCGCCAACCCTTTGGGATGCCACGGCAGGGGATCCTCCCGGTACCCGAAGATGGTGGTGATCTGTGGAAACAGCACGCCGATGGCACGGGCCGCCCAGATGGTCTTGACCTGCAACCTGTCCTCCGACACGACGCCATGAGGTAGCGGGAACCGGAATGGCTGGCCGGCCGCGACGGGAGGCGCCTGCGCCGCCAACGCATTCACCTCCTCGGGTGTGGCGACATGTGGCCCGGCGGCCGGCGCGGGTTCGGGGCTTTTCGGCGTTGATTCCGGGCTTTTCGGCACTGCGGCCGGCGTCTCGACGCAGCACCGAGTCTCCGTGCCTTGGGCGTAGATCATGCCGGCAGAGACGACGAGCGCGGCCGCGAATGCCAGCCAGCGCCCTCGGCCGTTGGCTAACACGTTTGTGACCACGGACAGCAGCTTAGTGGCGGATGGGATGCGTGTGGCGATCTTTCGTCGTTATCACCAGCAAGCCGCGTGCGGTCAAGTGCAAAGCGTGGGGGCGTCGCACACATTCCCCGGGCAATAGGTCGAGTGTGCGGCGTTGACCATGGTTCCGACGTCTAACAACGTCACCCCCCGCGCGTTCAAGTGGGCGTGAACGTCGTCGGCAATCTGTTGTGGCGTCCAACCCCAAGTGAGGTCGTAGCAGATGAGGTGCGCCTCCCCGATGAGTGCTTCTTCCGTGCTGGGCGGCCAAGTGAGGCCCACGGCGCGCAGTTGCGCGAGGTATGCGTCGTCCTGGGCAGTGGTGGCAGTCGCAATCGCAGAGCTACTGACCAGGGTGGCACCAGCCATCACGGGGATGGCAAGTGTGGCCAGCCAGCGAGGCGAGGGCATTCGATTCATCGGCACAAATAAGAAGAATAGCGAAAGCTCACGCCAGGCCCGTGAAGGTCGGCGCCTGCAGACACGACTTGTGGGACCATCCCAGTCATGGATTCCGGCGATCCCGAGCAGCGAATCAGGGACTTGGAACGCCAACTCGCCGACGCCAGGCGCGGCTTCCGGGAGAACGTCCCGATCGCCGACGAGGTGGAGCCCACGCCGGTGCCCGGGATCCCGACCGCTCCGGACAACAATCGGCCCGCGCCACCGCGTGTGAATCTCCCCGATTTCGAACTCCTGCGCCGGCGGCGGGACCGTCGGCGCCGCAGCCGGTGGCTCGTCCTTGTGGTGCCCGTTATCGCGCTGACCGCCGTCCTTGTGTTTCACCCACATCGCGGGGAGAAGCACTCCACACCGTCCATGTCATGGTCGGGCACCAAGCCCACCGCGGATTTCTCGAGGGCGGTCACAGTGGGCCCCGGCGGGAACCTGACCGCGGAACCCACCAGCGAAACCCTCACGTTCGTCTGTAATCAGGGGGATTTCACCATCGGCGGCAATGACAACTCGGTCTATGTGGCCGGCCATTGCGCCTATCTCAGCGTCAAGGGCTCCCACAACAAGGTGATCGT
The DNA here is from genome assembly GCA_963784685.1 of uncultured Actinomycetota bacterium. Classification (GTDB taxonomy): domain Bacteria; phylum Actinomycetota; class Actinomycetes; order Mycobacteriales; family Mycobacteriaceae; genus Mycobacterium. Next base: position 850,368 of record CAWASF010000020.1, on the reverse strand, counting down.
CGACAACTCCGACGCCATCGACATCGCCGGCACCGGTAATCAGTTGATCTACCACACCGGCGAGCCGCAGATCTCGGTCGGGGATCGGAGAACACCGTCCGGAGGGGCCCGATCCGCTCCGCTGGATTACCTTGCGGATCAAGGCTTTCAAGTCTCCAAGCGGCCCGCCCGCGCGCCGCACAGCGCCCACCCGAGGCGGGGGTTCGGGTTGGCGCTTGGAAAATCCGCAGGCGAGGCTGAGAGACGTTGCCCGTGAGGCGATTTGCGCTCGGTATGCCGGCCGAGCAAAAAAACCGGCACGCTCATCGAGGTCAGCGTCGGCAAGGACGCGAACGGCGTGCCATATCCCGTCGTCGAAGCAACGCAAGAATTCGGCAAGCACTTCGTCAATATGTCGCAAGCGGTGTGCGGCAGCCTGGGTGGTGTCGGCCGCCCGGGCCGACCCGCGAGAAAAGTTCGTGAAAAGTGCCCGACTGCAACCGAGCGCGGCCGAGCCGTATTGGGATCGGTAGGAGCGCCGGCAGCCCTAAATTGAAGGTTGCCGGTGTTATGTTTGCGTCGCCGGTCCATGATTTGCAGGCGAAAGTCTGCAATGGTGAACCGTTTGTCCCGCTGTCTGGCCCTCGACCGCCTCTAGTAGGCGATTAGGAGAACGAGTGAGTACCAACCCGTTCGACGATGGCAACGGTAGCTTCTTCGTTTTGGTTAACGACGAGGACCAACACAGCCTGTGGCCGGCGTTCGCTGAAATTCCGGCCGGCTGGCGGCCGGCTCACGGCGAAGCCACACGCGACGCGTGCCTGGGCTACATCGACCAGCACTGGACGAACATCCGGCCGAAGAGCCTGCGCGAAAGGCTGGCGCAGGGCGCCGGCTCCTGATCTGAGTCGTCCGGGGTCGGGGGTTGGATGAAATCTTATGAGCGGCTGCGGTATGTAGGACGTTCTGCTGAACGGGTCAGGATCCGCGGGTATGCCATCGAACTGGGTGAGGTCGAGGCGGCGCTAGCCGGACTGGCCGGGGTCGATCAGGCCGTGGTGGTCGCCCGTCAGGACCGCCCCGGTGATCAGCGTCTGGTGGGTTATGTCACCGAGTCGGCGACCGGCGCGGTGGATCCGGTCGGGGCGCGCGCCGAGCTGGCGGAGCGGCTGTCGTCATACCTGGTGCCGGCCGCGGTGGTGGTAGTGGACGCGTTCCCGCTGACGGCCGACGGCGAACTGGACATCCGCGCGCTGCCGGCACCGGAATACGGGGACAGCGATCGGTACCGCGCGGTCGCGCAGACCCTGGCCGGCATCTTCACCCAGGTGCTCGATGTGGAGAGCGTCGGGGCCGATGAGTCGTTTTTCGACCTCGGCGGGGATTCGCTGTCGGCGATGCGGGCGATCGTCGCGGTCAACGCCGCCCTGGACGCCGATCTCAAAGTGGGAGCCCTTTTCAACGCGCCGACCATCGCCCAGTTGGCATCCCGCATCGGCGTGGATTCGGGCGGGCTCAGGCCGCTGGTCGCTGTCGAGCGGCCCGCGGTGATTCCCCTGTCATTCGCCCAAAGCCGACTCTGGTTCATAGACCAGCTGCAGGGGTCCTCACCGGTCTACAACCGGGCAGTGGCGCTGCGCCTGAGCGGGCGGCTTGACGTTGACGCGCTGAAGGTGGCCTTGGCCGATGTGGTGGGCCGCCATGAAACCCTGCGCACGGTGTTTCCCGCGCTCGACGGGATACCCCGGCAGGTGGTCGTCCCCGGCGAGCAAGCCGATTTCGGTTGGGAAGTAATCGATGCAAGCGGATGGCCGGCGGCCAGACTGACGGACGCCATCGAGGAAGCGACGCGCCACAGCTTTGACCTGGCGACCGAGATCCCCATGCGGGCAGGACTTTTACGCACGGGTGACCAGGAGCACGTGCTGGTGATCACGCTGCATCACATTGCGGGGGACGGCTGGTCGATCGGTGTGCTCGCCGCCGATCTGGGTGTCGCCTACCTGAGCCGATGCGCGGGGCAGAACCCGGGTTGGGGTGAATTGCCGGTCCAGTACATCGATTACACGCTCTGGCAGCGGAAAAACCTCGGTGAACTTGCGGATCGAAACAGCCCCCTGGCCGCTCAAGTCGACTACTGGGAAGCTGAGCTGGCCGGGATGCCCGAACGCCTGCAACTTCCCACCGATCGGCCGTATCCACCGGTTGCCGATCACCGCGGCGAGAGCGCCGCGGTGGAATGGCCGGCCGAGCTGCAGCAGCGAGTGCGCGCCATCGCCCGCGAACACAACGCGACCAGCTTCATGGTGGTCCAGGCCGCTCTGGCTGCGCTGCTTTCCCGGCTGAGCGCGAGCCCCGATGTGGCAGTGGGATTTCCGATCGCCGGCCGCGGTGATCCCGCCATCGACGGCCTGGTGGGTTTCTTCGTCAACACCCTCATTCTGCGGGTCGACCTGACCGGGGATCCCACCTTCGCCGACTTGCTCGCCCAGGTTCGGCAGCGCAGCCTGGCCGCCTACGAGCACCAGGACGTGCCCTTTGAAGCGCTCGTTGATCGCCTCAACCCCCCTCGATCGCGGACCCATCACCCCCTGATCCAGGTGATGCTGGCCTGGCAGAACTTCACGTTCCAGTACGACGACCCCGCGGCCGGCTTGGCCTTGGGTGACCTCAAGACCGCCCCGATGCCCATCAATACCCACACCGCCCGTATGGATTTGGCGTTCTTCCTGGCCGAACGCTTCACCGCTGCCGGTGATCCCGCCGGGATCGGTGGCACGGTGGAATTCCGTACCGACGTGTTCGACGCGGCCAGCATCGAGGCACTGATCGGGCGCTTGCATACGGTGCTGGTCGCGGTCACGGCGGATGCGCGGCAACGGGTGTCGTCGTTGGATCTGCTCGACGCGAGTGAGCATGCCCGGCTGGACAGGTGGGGCAACCGCGCTGTGCTGACCCGGCCCGCGCCTCCTGCGGCCTCGATTCCGGAGGTCTGGGCCGCGCAGGTGGCGCGCGTCCCGGAGGCGGTGGCGCTGCTATACGGGGAGCGCTCGTGGACCTATCGCGAGGTTGACGACGCCGCAAACCGGTTGGCGCACTTGCTGTCCGAGCATGGCGCGCGTCCGGGCGCGCACGTGGCCGTGCTGCTGGAGCGCTCGGCGCAGGCCGTCATCGCGATACTGGCGGTGCTCAAGGCCGGGGCGGCGTATCTTCCCCTGGACGCCGCGCTACCCGGGCCGCGGCTGGAGTTCATGGTCGGCGATGTCAAGCCGATCGCGGCGGTCACCACCGCGGGGCTGCGCGGGCAACTGGACGGGTCCGACCTGCCGGTGATCGACGTCGCGGACCCGAAGATCCAGCGGTATCCGTGCACGGCGTTGCCTCCGCCGGCCGCTGACGACATCGCCTACGTCATCTACACCTCGGGCACCACCGGCGTGCCCAAGGGCGTGGCCATCACCCACCACAACATCACCCGGCTGATCACGTCCCTGGATGGCGGTCTGCCCGCGGCGTCGGAACAGGTTTGGTCGCAGTGGCATTCGTACGCTTTCGACTTCTCGGTGTGGGAGATCTGGGGGGCGCTGCTGCGCGGGGGGCGGCTCGTCGTGGTGCCCGAGTCGGTGGCGGGCACAGCCACCGACTTTCACGATTTGTTGGTTTCCCAACACGTCAACGTGCTCACCCAAACCCCCTCTGCGGTGGGGATGCTGGAAGCCGAGGGATTGGAATCGGTGGCGCTGTTGATGGGCGGCGAACCCTGCCCGGCCACCGTCGTGGATCGCTGGGCGCCCGGCCGGGTGATGATAAACGCCTACGGCCCCACCGAGACGACGATTTATGTGGCGTTGAGCGCGCCTCTGCAAGCCGGGTCGCCGGGTTCGGACGCGGCGCCGATCGGCTCGCCGGTGCCCGGAGCCGCGTTGTTCGTGCTCGACGCGCGGTTGCAACCGGTGGTGCCCGGTGCGGTCGGGGAGCTGTACGTGGCCGGCGCCGGGGTGGGGTGTGGCTATGTTCGTCGGCCCGGCCTGACGGCGTCGCGGTTTGTGGCGTGCCCGTTCGGGGGCCCGGGAGCGCCCGGGGCGCGGATGTATCGCACCGGTGACCTGGTGCGTTGGCGCCCGGACGGGCAGCTGCAGTATGTGGGCCGCGTCGATGAGCAGGTCAAGATCCGCGGGTATCGCATCGAGCCCGGTGAGGTGCAGGCAGCCTTGAGCGAGCTGGATGGGGTGACTCAGGCGGTGGTGGTCGCTCGGGAGGACCGGCCCGATGAGAAGCGTCTGGTCGGCTACGTCACGGGGACAGCGGATTCGGCCACGGCGCGCGCGAGGCTGGCCGATCGGCTGCCCCCTTACATGGTGCCGGCCGCAATAGTGGTGGTCGATGCGTTGCCGTTGACGCTCAATGGCAAGCTCGACACTCGCACCCTGCCGGCACCGGAATACGAGGACGGCGATCGTTACCGCGCCCCGGCCACGCCCATCGAGGAGATCCTCGCCGGCATCTACGCCCGCGTGCTGGGCGTCGAGCCGCCCCGGCTTGTCGGCACCGAGGATTCGTTCTTCGACCTCGGCGGGGATTCGTTGTCAGCGATGCGGGTGATCACCGCGATCAATGCGGCCCTGGATGCCGATCTCAAGGTGGGCACGTTGTTCGACGCGCCGGCGATCGCCCAATTGGCCCCGCGTATCGGTGTGGACGGGCGTGGGCTTGAGCCGTTGGTGGCGGCCGAGCGGCCAGCGGTAATTCCGTTGTCTTTTGCGCAGAGCCGGTTGTGGTTCCTCGACCAGTTGCAAGGTCGCTCAGCGGTCTACAACATGGCGGTGGCGCTGCGGCTGCGCGGACGGCTCGACGCCGACGTGCTGGCTGCGGCGCTGGCCGACTTGGTGGCCCGCCATGAAACCCTGCGCACGCTGTTCGCCGCGCCGGACGGGATACCCCGGCAGCTGGTGGTGGCGCCGGAGCGGGCAGGCTTCGGCTGGCACATCGTGGATGCCACCGCATGGCCGGCGAGCCGGCTGACGGAGTCGATCGCCGCAGCGGCGCGGCAACCGTTTGACCTGGCGACCGAGATCCCCTTGCGGGCAATGCTTTTCGCCGCCCCCGACGACGAACACGTACTGGTGATCGTGGCCCATCACATCGCCGCTGACGGCTGGTCGGTGGCCCCGCTGGCGCGTGACCTGGGCACGGCTTATGCCGAGCGCTGCGCCGGACGCGCCCCCGGGTGGGCCGAATTGCCTTTGCAGTACGTCGATTACACGCTGTGGCAGCGCGCGCAGTTCGGCGATCTCGACGACGACCGCAGCCCGATCGCCGCACAGCTGAGGTTCTGGGAAGATGAGCTGGCCGGGATGCCCGAGCGCGTGCAGCTGCCTACCGATCGGCCCTATCCGCCGGTCGCCGATCACCGCGGCGCCAAGGTGGCCGTGGCGTGGCCGGCGCCGCTGCAGCAGCGGGTGCGCGATCTGGCCCGCGAGCACAACGCCACCACCTTCATGGTGATTCAGGCCGGCCTCGCGGTGCTGTTGTCCAAGATCAGCGCCAGCAGCGAGGTGGCCGTGGGGTTTCCGATCGCCGGACGCCGCGACCCCGCGCTCGACGAGCTGGTGGGGTTTTTCGTCAACACCTTGGTGCTGCGGGTCGACCTGGCCGGGGATCCCACCGTCGACGAGCTGCTGGCCCAGGTGCGACGGCGCAGCCTGGCCGCCTACGAGCACCAAGACGTGCCCTTCGAGCTGCTTGTCGAGCGGCTCAACCCGAGTCGATCGCTCACGCATCATCCGCTGATCCAGGTGATGCTCGCCTGGCAGCACGGCACCCCGGGCGCTCTCGGCCTGGGCGACCTGCGGGTCACGCAGATGCCGGTGGACACCCACACCGCCCGCATGGACCTGACGTTTTCCCTGGGCGAACGCTGGTCCGATTCCGGCGAGCCCGCCGGGATCGGCGGAACGGTGGAGTATCGCACCGATGTGTTCGGCGCGGAAAGCATCGAGGCGCTGGTCGAGCGGTTGCAGCGGGTGTTGGCGGCGATGACGGCCGACGCGGGCCGCCGGGTGTCGTCGGTGGATCTGCTTGATGCCGATGAACATGCGCGGCTTTACCGGTGGGGTAACCGCGCGGTGTTGACGCGGCCCGCGCCGCCCGCGGTGTCGGTTGCGGTGGCGTTGGCCGCCCAGGTGGCACGCACCCCCGACGCGGTGGCGTTGAGCTGCGGGACGGTGTCGATGATCTATAGGGAACTCGACGAGGCGTCAAACCGGTTGGCGCACCTGATTTCTGGCCGCGGCGCCAGTCCGGGGCGTTGTGTGGCGTTGCTGTTTCCCCGGTCCGGCGAGGCGATCGTGGCGATGGCCGCGGTGCTCAAGACCGGGGCGGCCTATCTACCGATCGACCCTTCGTTGCCGGCGGCCCGGATCGCGTTCATGCTCGCCGATGCCGAGCCGATCGCGGCGATCACCACCGCAGGGCTGCGCGGAAGGCTGGACGGGCACGACGTGCCGGTGATCGAGGTCGAAAACCCTGAGATCCAAGCGCATCCGTGCACGCCCGTGCCGGCGCCCGCCGCCGATGACATCGCCTACATCATGTACACCTCGGGCACCACCGGCGTACCCAAGGGCGTGGCCATCACCCACCACAACATCACCCAACTGTTCCGGCTCACCGACTTCTTCTGCGCCCAAGGCGATCCGTCGCCATTCACCGTCGCCCAATGGCATTCGCATTCCTTCGACGTCTCCGTGTGGGAGATCTGGGGTGCGCTGTTGCGTGGTGGGCGACTGGTCGTGGTGCCCGAGGAGGTGGCCGGTTCGCCGGCCGACCTGCGCGACCTGCTGGCCGCCGAGCAAGTCAGCGTGTTGAGCCAAACCCCTTTTGCGGTAGCGACTTTGGCGGCCGAGGGTTTGGAGTCGGCGGCGCTGGTAGTGGCGGGTGAGGCCTGTCCGGCCGAGGTCGTCGATCGATGGGCGGCTCGCCGGGTGATGGTCAATGCCTACGGCCCAACGGAAACCACGATCTATGCGTCCATGAGCGCGCCGTTGGCCCCCGGCTCGGGGACGCCGCCGATCGGCTCGCCGGTGTCGGGGGCGGCGCTGTTGGTCCTCGACGGGTGGTTGCGGCCGGTGCCGGTCGGCGTGGTAGGGGAGCTGTATGTCGCCGGTCGCGGTGTCGGGGTCGGGTATTGGCGGCGCCCGGGGCTCACGGCGTCGCGGTTCGTGCCCTGCCCGTTCGGGGAACCGGGGACCCGCATGTATCGAACCGGCGACTTGGTGCGCTGGCGCGCCGACGGCCAACTGGACTATGTGGGCCGCGCCGATGAGCAGGTCAAGATCCGCGGGTATCGCATCGAGCTCGGCGAGGTGCGCGCCGCGCTGGCCGCTCTGGACGGGGTGGACCAGGCGGCGGTGATCGCCCGCGAGGACCGCCCCGGGGATAAGCGCCTGGTGGGGTATGTCAGCGGCACGGCGGACCCGGCCAACGCTCGCACGCGGCTGGCCGAGCGGTTGCCGTCCTACATGGTGCCCGCCGCGGTCGTGGCGGTCGAGGCGTTGCCGTTGACCGTCAACGGCAAACTCGACGTCCGTGCCTTGCCGGCGCCGGAATACCAAGGCGCCGAACGTTATCGCGCCCCGGCCAACCCGATCGAGGAATCCCTGGCCGGCATCTACTCCGACGTGCTCGGCCTGGAGCCACCACGGCTTGTAGGCGTCGACGAATCCTTCTTCGACCTCGGCGGCGACAGCATCTTGGCAATGCAGGTGGTCGCACGGGCGCGGGCAGTCGGCGTGCTGTGTCGGCCGCGCGACATTTTCGTCGAGCAGACCGTTGCCGGGGTGGCCCGCGTCGCCGATCACGCCGACGGCGAGGCCGTCCCGATCGATGAAGGCGTTGGCGAGGTCTCGGCCACGCCGATCATGCGCTGGCTGTACGGCCTGGGCAGCGCCGCCGGCCCGATCGAACAGTTCAACCAGACGGTGCTCTTCCAGGCCCCGGCGGGGGTCGCCGAGGCGGATGTGGTGGTGCTGCTGCAGGCCGTGTTGGATCGGCACGCCATGCTGCGGTTCCGCGTCGACGACGGCGGCGCCGGAGGGCGGGTGACCGAACCGGGCTCGGTGGACGCGGGCAGTTGCCTGCAGTCGGTCGACGTGTTGTCCGACGAGGCGCTGCTGAAGGCGCGGTCCCGGCTGAATCCGGCCACCGGAGCTATGCTGAGCGCGCTGTGGGTCGCCGGCACCGGCCGGCTGGCGCTCGTCATTCATCATCTGGTCGTCGACGGGGTGTCCTGGCGGATTCTGCTGGGCGACCTCAATATCGCCTGGAGCCAGCGCTGCGGAGGGCACGAGGTCGCGTTGCCCGCGGCGGGTACGTCGTTCCGGCGTTGGGCTTCGCTGCTCGCCGAGTACGCGCGCCGCCCGGCGGTCGTCGACCAGGCGGCCGCCTGGCGGCAGGTGCTGGCGGCTCCGGCCGCGCTGCCGGCGGTGTGTCCCGCGGTGGACACATTCGCCTCCGCCGGGCACCTGTCGGTGTCGCTGGACGTCGAGACGACCCGCGATCTACTGGGTGAGGTGCCGGCGGCCTTTCATGCCGGCGTGCAGGAGGTCCTCTTGATCGCCTTCGGGTTGGCGTGGGCGGAGTTCTTGGGCAACGACGGTGCGCCGATCGGCATCGACGTGGAGGGCCATGGGCGAGACGACGACGTGGCCGCGGGGACCGACCTGTCGCGCACCGTCGGGTGGTTCACGGCCAAATACCCGGTGGCACTGGAAGTGCGCGGGTTGTGCTGGGCGCAGGTGGTGGCCGGCGACGCGGCGCTGGGCGCGGCGGTCAAGGACGTCAAAGAACAGCTTCGCGTCCTCCCGAACGGCCTGACCTACGGCGCGCTGCGCTACCTCAACAGCGAGGTCTACCTGACCGGCCCGGATCCGGCGATCGGATTCAACTACCTGGGACGCCTGGGCGCTCCGGCGCAGACGGCGGCGGCTGACGATCGCTGGCGGATGTGCCCGTGGGGATCCGGCAGCAACTCGGGATTGCCGATCGCACTGATGCACACCGTCGAGGTCAACGCCGTCACCGTGGACACCGATGCCGGCCCGCAACTGCAGGCCAACTGGACGTGGGCTCGATCGGCCGTCGATCGTGCCCAGATCACCCTGATCAGCCGCCTGTGGTTCGAGGGTTTGAGCGGCATCTGCGCGCATGCCCGGCACGGCGGGGGAGGGCTGACCCCTTCGGACATCGCGCCCGCTCGGCTGACCCAGCGCCAGATCGATGGCCTGCAGGCGCAGCAGCCGATCGCGGACATCTTGCCGCTGACACCATTACAGGAGGGGCTGCTGTTCCACGCCGGCACCGCCGACGATTCGGGTGATCTGTATGCCGTACAGCTGGAAATCGCCGTGGCCGGCCCGCTCGACGCCGATCGCCTGCGCGGTGCGGTGCAGACCGTGGTCACCCGCCATCCCCACCTGCTGGCGCGCTTCTGCCCACAATTCGACCCCGCGGTGCAAATCATCCCTCGGGATCCTTTGGCGCCGTGGCGATTTGTCGAGATCGACGATGACGACGCCCCGGCGCACATCGATCGGGTGTGCGCCACCGAACGCGCCGCCGTCCGCGACATCACACACGAGGCTGCCTTTCGGGTCGCGCTCATCCGCATGGCGGACGACCGGCACCGGTTGGTGTTCACCAATCACCACATCGTGGTCGACGGCTGGTCCATGCCGATCCTGCTACGCGAAATATTCGCCGGCTACCACGGGGAGCGGCTACCTGCGACCGGGTCCTATCGCGGGTTTCTCACCTGGCTGGCCGGCCGGGATCGCGAGGCCGCCCACGCCGCCTGGCGCGCGGCGTTCGCCGGCTTCGACACCCCAACGCTGGTCGGCCCGCCGGATCGGTTGGGGCTGGGGCCCCGGGACGTCAGGTCGTTCCGGGTGCCCGCCGCCACCGCGAGCGCCCTCAACGAGCTGGCGCGCTGCTGCAAAACCACCGTCAACATCGTGTTGCAGGGCGCTTGGGCGCAGTTGCTGGCGTGGCTGACCGGCCACCACGACATCGCCTTCGGAGCCACCGTCTCCGGGCGCTCGGCCGAGGTGTCCGGAAGCGAGTCGATGGTCGGCCTGTTTATCAATACCGTTGCAGTGCGGGCAATTATCACGCCGGCAACCACCACCGCAGACCTGCTGGAGCAGCTGCGCAACGCGCACAACCACACGCTCGAGCATCAGCACGTGGCCTTGGGCGAGATCCACCGCATCACCGGTCAGGAGCAGTTGTTCGACACCCTTTTCGTCTTCGAGAACTACCCGCTGGATACCGCCGCTCTGCTGGGTGACGACGAACTCGTCGTCACCGAGATCACCAGCCGCGAATGCACCCACTACCCCCTCGTGGTGCAAGCCTCGCCGGGCCGCGACTTGGACCCCGAATTGAACTTGCGCGTGGAGTTTCGCACCGATGTGTTCGATGCGGAAAGCATCGAGGCGCTGTTCGAGCGGTTGCAGCGGGTGCTTGTGGCGATGACCGCCGACGCGGGGCGGCGGTTGTCGTCGGTGGATCTGCTCGATCTCGATGAGCATGCGCGGCTGGATAATTGGGGTAACCGCGCGGTGTTGGCGCGGCCGGCGCCGCCCGCGGTGTCGATCCCGGCGGTGTGGGCCGCCCGGGCCGCGCGTAGCGCTGAGGCGGTCGCGTTGAGCTTCGGGGATCGGTCGATGACCTACGGGGAGCTCGATACGGCGTCGAACCGGTTGGCGCACTTGCTGTCCGGCTACGGAGTGGGTGCGGGCGCGTGCGTGGCGTTGTTGTTTTCCCGTTCGGCCGAGGCGATCGTGGCGATGCTGGCGGTGCTCAAAACGGGGGCCGCTTATCTGCCGATCGACCCGGCGTTGCCTGCGGGGCGGGTGGGGTTCATGCTCGCCGATGCCGCGCCGGTGGCCACCGTCACCACCGCCGGGCTGCGGGGGCGGCTGGACGGGCACGACCTGCCGGTGATCGATGTGGCCGACCCACAGATCCAGTCATATCCGTGCACGGCCTTGGCGGCGCCGGCCGCCGATGACATCGCCTACATCATGTACACCTCGGGCACCACCGGCGTCCCCAAGGGCGTCGCCATCACCCACCACAACGTCGTCCAGCTGGTGGAATCACTGGGCACCTCCCTGCCGCGGGCGGGGGTGTGGGCGCAGTGTCATTCGTATTCCTTCGACGTCTCGGTATGGGAGATCTGGGGTGCCCTGTTGGGCGGGGGCCACCTGGTGGCGGCGCCCGAATCGGGGGCGGGCTCACCCACCGAATTTCACGACCTGCTCGTCTCCCACCACGTCGACGTGCTCACCCAAACCCCTTCTGCTCTGGGCATGTTGGACCCCGAGGGTTTGGAATCGCTGGCGCTGGTGGTGGGCGGCGAGGCCTGCCCGCCGGCGGTCGTCGATCGGTGGGCGCCCGGGCGGGTGATGATCAACGCCTACGGCCCGACCGAGACGACCGTCGATGCGGCGATGAGCGCGCCTCTGGATGCGGGGTCGGGGACGCCGGCGATCGGCTCGCCGGTGGCGGGGGCGGCGCTCTTCGTGTTGGACGGCTGGTTGCGGCCGGTGCCGGCCGGCGTGGTCGGCGAGCTGTATGTCGCCGGCCGCGGCGTCGGGGTCGGGTATTGGCGCCGCGCCCGGTTCACCGCGTCGCGGTTTGTGGCCTGCCCGTTCGGGGCGCCCGGAGCTCGCATGTATCGGACGGGGGACTTGGTGTGTTGGCGCCCCGATGGGCAGCTGCAGTATGTGGGGCGCGCCGATGAGCAGGTCAAGATCCGCGGCTACCGCATCGAGCTCGGTGAGGTGCAGGCGGCGCTGGCCGGGCTGGCCGGAGTTGATCAGGCGGTGGTGGTCGCCCGCGAGGACCGCCCCGGCGACAAGCGCCTGGTGGGCTATGTCATCGGCACCGCGGACCCCGCCGCGGCCCGCGCGGAGCTGGCCGACCGACTGCCGTCCTACATGGTGCCGTCCGCGGTCCTGTCGGTGGAGGCGTTGCCGTTGACCGTCAACGGCAAACTCGACACCCGCGGCTTACCCGCACCCGAATACACCGCGGGCGAATACCGCGCCCCGGCCAGCCCGATCGAGGAGACCCTGGCCCGCATTTACGCCCAGGTTCTCAATCTGGAACGCGTCGGGGTCGACGAGTCGTTCTTCGACCTCGGCGGGGACAGCATCTCGGCGATGCGGCTGATCGCCGTGATCAACACGGCGCTGGACGCCGAACTTGCGGTGCCCGCGTTGTTCGAGGCGCCGTCGGTTCGGGGCTTGAGCCGGCGGTTGGGCGAAGGTGCCGGGACGGTTGGTGATGCGCGCTTTGCGTCGGTGCATGGTGGCGATGCCACGGAGGTGCGCGCCGGGGATCTCACGTTGGACAAGTTCATCGACGCCGCGACGCTGGCCGGTGCGCCGGGGCTGCCGGGCCCCAGTGCCGAGGCGCGCACGGTGTTGTTGACCGGGGCGACGGGTTTTTTGGGCCGTTATCTGGCGCTGGAGTGGTTGCAACGCATGGAGTTGGTCGACGGCACGCTGATCTGCCTGGTGCGCGGTGGATCCGACGAGGAGGCGCGGCGGCGTTTGGACAAGACCTTCGACAGCGGCGACCCACAACTGCTGGCGCACTATGAGGAGCTGGCCGCCGATCACCTGGAGGTCGTTGCCGGTGACAAGGGCCAACCCAATCTGGGTTTGGACGACCAGACGTGGCAGCGGCTGGCCGACACGGTGGATTTGATCGTGGATCCCGCGGCGGTGGTCAGCGGTGTGCTGCCCTACAGCGCGTTGTTCGGGCCCAACGTCGTGGGCACCGCCGAGCTGATCCGCATCGCTTTGACCAGCAAGCTCAAGCCCTATGCCTACGTGTCGACCGCCGACGTGGGTGACCAGATCGCGCCGTCGGCGTTCACCGAGGACGCTGACATCCGGGTCATCAACCCCACCCGCACAATCGACGGCGGTTTGGCGAACGGTTACGCCAACAGCAAGTGGGCCGGTGAGGTGCTGTTGCGCGAGGCCCACGACCTGTGCGGGTTGCCGGTCGCGGTGTTTCGTTGCGACATGATTTTGGCCGACACCAGGTATGCGGGTCAGCTCAACGTGTCGGACACGGTTACCCGGATGGTGTTGAGTGTGGTGGCCACCGGGATTGCGCCGGGTTCGTTTTATCGGCTCGGCGCCGACGGGGGCCGGCAGCGCGCGCACTTCGACGGGTTGCCAGTCGAATTCGTGGCCGAGGCGATCGCGACGCTGGGTGCCCAGGTGGCCAGTTCGTCGCTGGCGGGCTTTGAGACCTATCACGTGATGAACCCGCATGACGACGGAATCGGGCTCGACGAGTTCGTCGACTGGCTGATCGAGGCGGGTCACCCCATCCGGCGCATCGACGACTTCGACGAGTGGTTGCAGCGGTTCGAGGAGGCCCTGCGTGGTCTGCCGGATCGGCAGCGCCGGCACTCGGTGCTGCAGATTCTGCTGTTGCGCAGGCATTTACAGGCCCTGGAGCCGACTCGCGGGTCTCTCGCGCCGACCGACCGATTCCGCGCCGCGGTGCAAGACGCGAAAATCGGCCCCGACAGGAACAATCCGGACATCCCGCACATCACCGCGCCGGTCATCGTCAAATACGCCACCGACTTGCGGCGGCTGGGATTGCTCCGGCCCGCCTGAGGAACCCACCATGTTCACTTTGCTTCGCGCTCATTGGATCTCGACAACGGTGAGCATGTGTCTGCTCGGCATCGCGACCGTGTTCACCCTGCTGCAGCCGCTACTGGCCGGCCGGCTCGTCGACCGGGCGACGGCGGGCTCACCGATCGTCACGTTGGCCATCTTGCTGTTGACCATGCTCGTCGGGCAATTACTTCTGGAGGCCTTGGGGCGGTTTCAACTGGAGCGGACCGGCGAGCGGATCGTCTTGGACTTGCGGGCCGTCTTCACCAATCATGTGGTGCGCCTGCCCATCGGGCTGCTGGACCGCGGCCGGACCGGAGACCTGCTCGCGCGGGGAACCAACGACGCCGGTCTGCTGCGTGAGATGCCGCGCGCCGTCGCCGATGTCGTCTTCGGGACGCTGACCCTGCTGGGTGCGAGTGTGTTCATGCTGATGATCGATCCGGTCACCGTGGGTGTCGTGATCGCCGTCATGGGGGTGGCATTCGCCGCCGCTGGCCCGTTTCTGTCGCGCATCCATCGCGCCTCACTGAATCGCCAAGCCGCACTGGGTGACTACACGGCCGGGTTGGACCGAGCCCTGGGCGCCGCGCGCACCGTCAAGCTTTTCGGCGCCGAAGACCGCGAGGTGAAGTCCATCAGCGTCAGCGCGGACGCCGCTTACCGGTCCGGCGTCCGCATCGCCCTGGCCAACGCCATCGACATCTCCATCGTCCGGTTGGGCATCACCGGCGCGTTCCTGGCGATCATGATCATCGATGGGCGCCGCGTCGCCGCCGGTGGCCTACCCGTCGGTCAGTTCGTCACCCTTTTCGCCTTCGCCATGTACGCCGTTTTTCCGGTCACCGCCGTCTTCACCGCGCTCACTTTGTTGCGCACCTCGGCCGGCGCCTATGACCACCTCACCGCCACGCTGCGGGAGCTACCGGAAGGCGACCCGCCATCGCCCGGCGTTGCGGACCGCGTCGACACGACGAGCGTCGCCGAGGCAGGCCAAAACGTCGCGCCGCTGGTCGAATTCGACCACGTATCGTTTTCCTACGGCGAGGGCCCCCTCCTCGAGGACGTGTCCTTCACGCTCGGCCGAAATCAGATCACCGCGCTGATCGGACCCTCCGGCGCCGGAAAGTCCACCGTTCTGGCGCTGTTGTGCCGCTTCCACGACCCGGGCGGCGGGACGGTGCGCTGGGAGGGCCGGGACTTCCGCAGCATCCCCCTCAGGGATCTTCGCGGCCGACTCGGGCTGCTGGAACAGGACGCACCGGTGCTGCACGGCACCATCCGGGACAACCTGCTCATCGCCGACCCGCACGCCGGCGACGCCGACCTGTGGCGCGTGCTCGAACAGGCCAACATCGCTGACGAAATCGCCCGTCTTCCAGGACAACTCGACGCGCCCGTGCTCGAGCGTGGGCGCGGGCTTTCCGGTGGCCAACGCCAGCGACTGGCCCTGGCTCGAGCATTCCTGTCGAGATCACAGCTCATCCTGATGGACGAACCAACCGCTCACCTCGACCGCGCCAACGAGTACGACGTCATGGCCAACCTGCGGCAGGCGCGCGGCCAGCGGAGTCTCCTTGTGGTCGCCCACCGACTCCCCACCGTCACCAACGCCGACCAAATCCTCGTCCTGCAGGACGGCCGTATCCAAGCGACCGGCACCCATACCGAGCTGTTACGCATGCGGATCTACCGCGAACTCATCGAACACGAACTCGCGCCCCGCTGAAGCGTTTCACGTGCTGTTCCGAATCGCTCGACTCGCCATCGCCGCCCCGCGCCTGGTCATCGCCGTGGCAGTGCTCGTCACCATCGTTACCGCGATCTTCGGCATCCCGGTCATCACGTCGCTGACGGCCGGCGGGTGGGGCGATCCCGGCTCGGAATCCTCGCAGGCGTCCGCGGTGCTTGCGCAGAAGTTCGGCCAGGGCGACATGAGTATGTTGATCACGGTCACCTCCGACGGCGGCGCGCTGGGGCCCCCGGCCAGGGCGGTCGCCACGGATCTCGTTCAGCGGTTGCAGAACTCGCCGAACGTCGGGCAGGTGCGATCCGCGTGGACCGTGCCGCCGGCGGCGGCGCCGTCGCTCATCAGCAAGGACGGCAAAACGGGACTGATCATGGCCGCGATCTCGGGCGGCGAGACCGATGCCCAGAATTACGCCGAGCGACTCTCCGAGGAGTTCGTGCACGACCGCGACGGCCTCACGGTGCGCGCCGGGGGGAATGCCACGGTGTACTGGCAGGTGAACGAGCAGACCCGAAAAGACCTGTTGCTCATGGAGTCGCTGGCGCTGCCGCTCAGTTTCCTGGTGCTGGTCCGGGTTTTCGGCGGTTTGGTTGCCGCGGCGCTGCCGGTGGCCGTCGGAGGGTTCGCGATTCTCGGTGCCATGGCGTCGCTGCGCGCGGTCTCGCTGTTCGCCGACGTATCGATCTTCGCGCTGAATCTGACCGTCGCGATGGGTGCGGCACTGGCCATCGACTACACGTTGCTGATCCTCAGCCGCTTCCGGGATGAGCTGGTGGAGGGCCAGACTCGCGATGCGGCGCTGATCCGCACGATGGCCACGGCCGGCCGCACGGTGTTGTTCTCGGCGATCACGGTCGCGCTTTCGATGGCGACGATGGTGCTGTTCCCGCAGTACTTCCTGAAATCATTCGGCTACGCGGGCGTCGCGGTGGTCGCGTTCGCGGTGGCCGCGGCGGTCGTTGTGACCCCGGCGGCGATCGTGCTGCTGAGTGGTCGGCTCGATTCCCTGGACGTCCGCCGGTTGCTGCGCCGGATCCTCCGGCGGCCGCGGCCCGAACCCGCGCCCGTCGAGCAGTGGTTTTGGTACCGCTGGACGAAATCCGTGATGCGCGACGCGGTTCCGATCTGTGTCGTCATCGTCGCGCTTCTGCTGCTGCTCGGCTCGCCGTTTCGCGATGTCCGGTGGGGAGTTGCCGACGATCGCGTACTGCCCACGTCGGCGTCGGCGCGCCAGGTCGGCGATTTGCTGCGGAACGATTTCCCGGGCAGCGTAATCCCGGATGTCACCGATGTGGTCCCGAATGCGGTCGGCGTGAGCCCGGCCGATCTGGACGCGTACGCCGCCGCGCTGTCGCGGGTGCCGGACGTGTCGTCGGTGTCCTCGCCGGGCGGCACGTTCGTCGGCGGCAGGCCGGTCGGACCGCCGTCGGCGCCCAGCGGAATCAAAGACGGCAGCGCATTCGTGACGGTCGGCAGCACGGCACCGCTGTATTCCGCGGCGTCGGCGATCCAGCTTGACCGACTGCACGCCGTTGAAAGCCCGGCACACAGACCGATCCTGCTGGCCGGTGCGGGGGCGAGCAACCGCGACACCGTCCAGGCAATAAACTCACGCCTGCCGCTGGTGCTCACGATCATCGCGGTGATCACCTTGGTGCTGGTGTTTTTGCTGACCGGTAGCGTGGTGTTGCCTTTCCAGGCGGTGCTGACGAACACCTTGTCGCTGGCCGCGGCGTTCGGTGCGACGGTGTGGGTGTTTCAGGAGGGCCACCTGGGTGGGCTGGGTACGGCGGCGACCGGCTCGCTGGGGGTGGACCTGCCGGTGTTGTTGTTCTGCATCGCTTTTGGGCTCTCGATGGATTACGAGGTTTTCCTGATTTCGAGGATCCGCGAGTACTGGCTGGCGTCACACCGCGGCTGGGGCGCAAACGACAAGAGCGTCGCGCTCGGGGTCGCCCATACCGGACGGGTGATCACGGCCGCCGCGCTGATCATGGCGATCTCCTTCGCGGCATTGATGTCCGCGCAGGTGTCGTTCATGCGGCTGTTCGGGTTCGGGCTGACGGTGGCTGTCGTGGTCGACGCCACGCTCGTGCGGATGCTGCTCGTGCCGGCGTTCATGCACTTGCTCGGCCGAGTCAATTGGTGGGTGCCCGAATGGTTGGCCCGCCTGCATGA
The DNA here is from genome assembly GCA_963784685.1 of uncultured Actinomycetota bacterium. Classification (GTDB taxonomy): domain Bacteria; phylum Actinomycetota; class Actinomycetes; order Mycobacteriales; family Mycobacteriaceae; genus Mycobacterium. The sequence goes on along the minus strand of CAWASF010000020.1, from coordinate 832,749 downwards.
TCGGCTCGGCCTCACCGAAAGCGCCGGCCGCGTGCGGGGTTCCGCGCCCGAAGGTGGGCCCGCCACTCGTCGTTGGCGGGTGGTGGCCCGCCGGGTGTTGTTCGGCCAACAAAATCAACCATCGCGCGGCGGACGCGCCTGAGAGCGGCTACCCCGTGAGACTCAGCCGGTTCAGTTCCTCCGCGGCGAATCGCTCAACGAGAAGCGGGACATATTCCCGCACCGGTCGGCCGTCGAACCGGGCGTGAATGCCCTGCACGACGGCAGTCAGGGCGTCGGGTGCAACGCTCGGATACCTGGTCGTCAATCGATCGGCCACCTGGGCGATGATCGTCTGCTCGCTCAACTCGATCACCGCGACAGGTTCGCACGTGTTCACACCGAAGTCAAATGTTGTTAACCCGTCCGCGCCCAGTGGTGACCTTGGCAAAGTGTGCTCGAAAGGCGTTCCTGCGGCTAACCTTTGGCGGTGTCGCGCTTTTGTCGTGGCGCAACTGCAGGTTCTGATCAGCATGCTAGGAATCCGAATTGTCGGTGACACTGCGGTATTGGGGGCAATAGGCGGACGTCGAGGCCGATACGTCCGTTGTTCTTGGCGTTGAGGCCGTCACCCTCACATCAGCGGGGCGATCGGCGCCATCCAGGTCATCGAATTGTCGGTTCTGCCTTTGTATTGCGGGCAGTAGGCGGACACCGAAACGCCGACGAAGTAGCCGGCTTGCTTCGGCGAAAGATCGGTGTCCTTCACGATCCCCATCGCCAGAGCGGTTGATGGCTCGCCCCTGTCGAGTCCGGCGCACACCGTATGGGCCATCTCGATCGCGTTGCCACGGTCGGGCATGGTGATCCCGTTCTTCGTCAGGGCCGCGACGAACGCATCGTCCATTTGATCCGCCGATGCCGGCGCGGCGGACAGCAACGCGGCGGCGGACAGCGCGGCGGCGCAGCCTGCCGACCACTTCAAACGACCTGCCTCCATAGGGCCCGTAGCCTCTCTGTTGGGCGGGCGCATCGGCGTTGAGGCGAGAACGATTTGCGGTGAACATTAGCCGAAATCGGAGCTTTCTTCTCGCCACGGCCACGCCGGCAGTGCGTGCCCTCGCGCCGATACCCGCCGACGGTGGCATTCCCGGCTTTGAGCTGCGGTTTGGCCTTGGCGGCCGACACCGGGCGAACGCAAGGATTCCGCAAGAACTTCGCGAACATGCGACAAGCGCCGGGTAGCAATCTATGTCCGATCGGTCACGAAACGGTCCCGATTTTGGGACCGGTAGCGGCGCGGCCGGTGTCCGATTGCACACAACTGAAGACCAATCACCGGAGAGGAAACCGAACGTGAGCACCGACCTCGACAACACGCCGACGCTGGGCTTGCGCACCATAGGCACGATGACCCCCGTGAGCGAGCCCTGCATCGCCCACCGCGGCCGCTGTACGTCGGGGTCGCGGACGCTCGCAGCGTCCAACACGAGCACCCTTCCCCGGCTCACCGTCGTTTCCGGCGCCGTGACGCCGTTGCCGACGGCGCCCAGCAGCGCACCGGCGCCTCGACGCAGGTGGCAGGGCCTGTACGCGCTGAAACCCTGGTACACCCGCCGATTGGCCCCGATCGTGAAGATCGCCGTTGCACACCGGATTTCCCCCGACGTGTTCACCGTGGCCGGGGTGGTGGCGGCGGGCGCGGCCGGGGTGGCCGTCGCGTTCGGATGGTGGCCGCTGGCGGCCCTGTTCCTCGCGCTGCGGCTGGCCGGCGCCAACCTCGACGGTGCGGTCGCCCGCGCCCGCGGCGTGAGCCGGCCGTGGGGCTTCGTCGTCAACGAAATCGGCGACCGCGTCTCGGATCTGCTGACCTTTGCCGGGCTGGCCTTCTGGGCGGCGCAGCAGCGCGGCCCCGGGCTGCACTTCTTGTCCTGGCCGGTGGTCATGGTGTTGGTGGCCGCGCTGGCCGCGACGCTGCCCACCTTCGCGTCGCTGGCCGCGGCCGGCGCCGGCGCCCAGCGGCGCAACGGGGGCCCGCTGGGCAAGACCGAACGTTGCCTGTTCGTGGCGCTGGCCACCGCGTTCCCGGTCATCCTGCCGGTGGTCTGCACCCAGATCGTCAACGGTTCGCTGATCACCGCGGCGCTTCGGCTGCGGGCCGCGCATCTCGAGCTGGCGGCCAAGCGGCGCAACGAGGGGCCCGCCGAGCCCACCCGGAAGTCGGTCGAGGTGTTGGCATCATGACCGCGGCCCGAATCGCGAGTGTGTTGCGGCATTGGCTGTGGCGAGCCGTCTGCGGAGTCTCGGGTGGTCTGACGGTGACCGGCCGGCGGCGGGTGCCGGGCGGATGCGTGGTGGTGGCCAACCACGCCTCGCACGCGGACACCGCGGTGCTGCTCGCCGCGCTGCCCGCCAAGGCCCAGCCGGTGTTCGCCGCGGCCGCGGACTACTGGTTCGACGTGCCGGTGCGCCGCTTCGTGGCCGGCGCTCTGGCCGGCATACTGCCGGTCCGGCGGTCCGGTGACGACACCTACGCCCAATTGCTGGCAGCGGTGCGCCCGGCGCTGAAGGCCGGACGGAGCGTTGTCATCTACCCCGAGGGAACACGCTCGACGGACGGCAGCATAGGCAAATTCCATTCCGGTGCACTGCGATTGGCGCGGGACTGCGGAGTCCCGATAGTTCCGATCGCCATCCTGGGCACCGTCGATGTGTTGCCCAAGGGCGCGAGTTTCATCTCTCCGGCACCGATGCAGGTGCGCATCGGTGAAGCCGTCGACCCGAACGGCACCTCGGCGCCGCGGCTGCGGGCGCAGGTCGTGGCCCTGCGGGCGGACTCCCCGCCGGAGCCTGCCGAGATGGCATGCGCCGCGTGAATTTCGACGCTGTATCACCAGGTTGACGATCGCGGCGACCATCGGGGTCGCCGCGTGCTCGACGAATACACCCGGCGCGGGGCCGTCCACCACCGCCGGTAAGCCCTCGGCCGGCAGGGGCGGCAACTGCCAGGTCAACCCCGCGACCGCGGCGATGCCGACCGCCGAACCCTACGAGCAAGCAGGTGCTCAAGTTGGCGGCCGGGTCGAACGCCCAGACCGTGTCGCCGTTCACCGGCCTCAACTCTCCCGACGACGTGGCGGTCGACGCCGCCGGCAACGTGTATGTCCTCGATTTCAGCGGCTTCGGTCGGGTGGTGAAGTTGGCGGCGGGCTGAGCCCTCCGGTCCTCTCTGTGCTCATCCCAGCAGATACGCCAGCGGAAGAACCAGCAGCAGCGAGTCGATCCGGTCGAGCAGACCCCCGAAGCCCGGAAGCCACGTGCCGGCGTCCTTGACCTGCGCCTGCCGCTTCACCATCGATTCGACGAGGTCGCCGAGCACGCCGCCGAAAGCGACCGCGACGAGCAGACCGACGGTGACCGTGCCCAGCAACGTCAGCACGAGAAACGCCCCGATGACCGCGCCGACCAATCCGCCGATCGTCTTGTTGGGACTCAACGGGGACAACGGCCGGCGCGCCCAGCGGAAGTGGCGCAACCCTTTTCCGCCGCACCAGGCGGCGACATCGGTGGCCGCCGCGGCGAAGCACACCAGATACGCGTCCGACCACAACGTCACCAGGTGCGCTAACGACCAGCAAATCCACACCGAACCGAATGCGGTGAACGTCGTTCGCCTGCCGCCGTTTTCGACATCACCGCTGAACACCGAGGGCAGCGCACACGCCAGCACGACGATCGGTGCCAGACGCAACAGCGGTGGGTGCAGCCAGGCCGCGAGCGGATACAGCACCGCGAGCCCCAGCAGCAGATAAGTATCGGCCTTGCCCAGTTTCACCAGGCGCGCGTACTCGAACACGGCCACCACGGCCAGCGCGGCCGCCAGGACCGCGGTCGTGCCCCGGCCGATCCAGATCGGGATGCCGACCGCCGGTGCGATCATCACCCACGTGGTCCACCTGCGGATCAGCTCCCGCTTGCGCGACGCCAGCACAGCGATGCCGGCGATCACCAAGAGCACCACCGTGACCCACATGAAAAACACGGACCGGGCGTGCAGGTGGACGTGCAACGGGCCCAGGTCGAAGTTGAGCGGCAACCGCCGATCGAGGTGCAGGATCCGCAGGTAGTAGTCGACCAGCATCACCGTGGTCCGTCCACATCGACCTCCCCAGCAAACCGCGACTCAGAAACGATAGCCGTGTCGACCAATCCAGGAAACGAAAGCGGGTCAATCGGATTGGTGTTCGCAACACACCACCATGGCCGGATCGCGCGCGCCGAAACGGCTCGCGGTAGTGTCGAGCTGATGTGTGGAGCCACCGGTGAGGTGCGACTCGACGGCCGCGTCCCCGATGTAGCGGCGGTGTCAGCGATGGCCGCCGTGATGGCGCCGAGGGGGCCGGATGCCGCGGGCACCTGGTCTCAGGGGCGGGTTGCCTTCGGGCATCGTCGCCTTCGAATCATCGACTTGAGCGAAGCCGGCGCCCAGCCGATGGTCGACGCGGACCTCGGCCTGACGATCGTCTGGAACGGCTGCATCTACAACTACAAGGAACTGCGGCGCGAGCTCGCGGGGCAGGGCTACCGGTTTTTCTCGCACAGCGACACCGAGGTCCTGCTCAAGGCCTACCACCGCTGGGGCGACGACTTCGTCGGCCGCCTGCACGGGATGTTCGCCTTCGCCATCGCCGAACGGGACAGCGGTCGGGTGTTGCTCGGCCGCGACCGGCTCGGCATCAAACCCTTGTACCTCACCGAGGACAGTCACCGGATCCGGTTCGCGTCGACGCTGCCGGCGCTGCTGGCCGGCGGCGGCGTGGACACCCGGATCGATCGCGACGCACTGCACCACTACATGACCTTTCACTCCGTGGTGCCGGCGCCGCTGACCATCCTTCGCGGAGTGCGCAAGGTTCCCCCCGGTTCGCTTGTGGCCATCGAGCCCGACGGCCGCCGCACCGCCACCACGTACTGGACGCCCGACTTCACCAGGCGAGACGAGCGTTCCGACTGGACCGAACGCGACTGGGAGGACGCCGTGTTGTCGGCGCTGCGAGTCGCGGTGAAGCGCAGGCTCGTCGCCGACGTCCCGGTCGGGTGCCTGCTGTCCGGCGGCGTCGACTCCAGCCTGATCGTCGGCCTGCTCGCCGAGGCCGGTCAGCACGGGCTGTCGACCTTCTCCATCGGCTTCGAGTCGGCGGGTGGCGTCGAGGGCGACGAGTTTCGGTGGTCGGACATCGTGGCCGAACGCTTTGGCACCGACCATCATCAGATCCGCATTGGAACCGAACGGATGCTGCCCGCGCTCGACGAAGCGATCGGCGCGATGAGCGAGCCCATGGTCAGCCATGACTGCGTCGCCTTCTACCTGCTCAGCCAGGAAGTGTCGCGACACGTGAAGGTGGTGCAGTCCGGTCAGGGCGCCGACGAGGTGTTCGCCGGCTATCACTGGTACCCGCCGATGGGCGCGGCGGCGGCCGCCACGTGCGAGGGTTCCGTCGCCCAGTACCGCGGCGCCTTCTTCGATCGCGACGCGGCGGGGGTCAAGGCCCTTGTGGGGTCGGGCTACATCGCGCAGGGCGATCCCAGCGAGCGCTTCGTCACCGAACACTTCGCGCGCGCCGGCGCCGAAACCGGCGTCGACCGCGCGCTGCGGCTCGACACGACCGTGATGCTGGTCGACGATCCGGTGAAGCGGGTAGACAACATGACCATGGCCTGGGGTTTGGAGGGCCGGGTGCCCTTCCTCGATCACGAGTTGGTCGAACTGGCCGCCACGTGCCCGCCCGAGTTGAAGACCGCCCAAGGCGGGAAGGGCGTCCTCAAAGAAGCTGCGCGGCGGGTGATCCCGTCCGAGGTCATCGACCGGCCGAAGGGTTATTTCCCGGTTCCCGCGCTGACCCACCTCGAAGGGCCCTACCTCGACCTGGTTCGCGACGCGCTGTATGCGCCGGTCGCCAAGGAGCGCGGGCTGTTTGACACCGATGCGGTCGATGCGCTGCTGGCCGACCCCAACGGCAGGCTGACCCCCCTGCGCGGCAACGAACTCTGGCAGATCGCGCTGCTCGAGCTCTGGTTGCAGCGTCACGGTGTTGCGGGGGCCGCGGCGTGAGCACCGTCGGCCCGTCGTCGGACCACACGTCGGAACATACCGAGGCCATCACGCTGGGCCTGCATGACGCCTCGCCGCCGGAGCTGGTGGACGCGATGGCCAAGGACGTCGAGCTCGAAATGGGTTGGGGCCGGCTCATATTCGGCCAGACCTTCGCCGATGCGGACACGCTGGCCGAGACGCTGCGGCACGAAACACCCGGACGGCGCGACATCTGCATCTACGCGCGCGAGTCCCACGTGGTGGTCGCCGGGGCGCCGACGGAAATCTTCATCGATCCCAGCCACACCTACCGACTGCGGTTTACCGGTAACTCCGAGCAAGGGGGCTTGGCACCGTCTCCGCTCGGTGTCACGGTGCGCACCTTGAACGACCCGGCAGATGCCGATGCCATGAATCGCGTCTTCGTGCGCTGCGGAATGGTCCCCGCACCGATCGAGACCATCTGGCACAACCATCGGCACGTGGACGCGGTGACGTATCTGGTCGCGGTGCGTGACGACGACGGGGCAGTGGTGGGCACGGTGACCGGTGTCGACCATGAGTTGCTTTTCTCCGACCCGGAGCGAGGGTCCAGCCTGTGGACCCTCGCGGTCGATCCCGCCGCGGCGCTTCCCGGGGTGGGCGCGGCCCTGACCCGGGCATTGGCCGAGCACTTCCGCGCCGCGGGCCGCGCCTATATGGACCTGTCGGTGGCGCACGACAACGCCGCCGCGATGGCCCTGTACGAAAAGCTCGGCTTCGTCCGCGTCCCGGTGCTGGCGATCAAGCGGAAGAACGCGATCAACGAGCCGCTGTTCACCCTGCCGCCCGAGACGGTCGAGGACCTCAACCCCTACGCGCGGATCATCGCCGACGAGGCGATGCGCCGCGGAATCTGGGTCGAGGTCCTCGACGCCGAGACCGGCGAGATGCGGCTCACCCACGGCGGCCGCAGCGTGATCACCCGTGAATCGCTGTCCGAGTTCACCTCGGCGATCGCGATGTGCCGTTGCGACGACAAGCGTTTGACGCGGCGCCTGGTCTCGGAGGCGGGCATCACCGTGCCGCGTGCCCGCCTGGCCACCTTCGACGACGGCGACCACGCGTTCCTGAAGGAAGTCGGGGAGGTCGTCGTCAAACCGACGCGCGGAGAACAGGGCAAAGGCATCACCGTGGGCGTGGTCGCCGACGACGGCCCCGACGATCTTGCCGCCGCCCTGGCGCGGGCGCGCGAGCACTACCGGGAGGTCCTGATCGAGGAGCGGGTGACGGGCGATGACCTCCGGTTGGTGGTGATCGACGGTCGAGTGGTCGCCGCCGCGCTGCGGATGCCGCCCGAGATCCTCGGCACGGGCGACCACACCGTGCGGGACTTGATCGCGGCCGAGAGCCGGCGGCGCTCGGCGGCCACCGGTGGCGAGTCCCGCATCCCGATGGACGACATCACCGAGACGACGGTTGCCGAAGCCGGTTGGAGACTAGACGATGTGCTGCCCCAGGGAACCCGGCTGCGCGTTCGCCGCACCGCCAACGTGCACCAGGGCGGGACGATCCACGACGTCACCGCCCAGGTGAACCCGGAACTCTGTCGGGTCGCCGTGGCGGCGGCCGAGGCGATCGGCATCCCGGTGACGGGCATCGACCTCCTGGTCCCGGACGTCACCGGCGCCGAGTATGCGTTCATCGAGGCCAACGAGCGACCGGGACTTGCCAACCACGAACCGCAGCCCACGGCCGCCGCCTTCGTCGACTACCTGTTTCCCGGTCAGCCCGGCCAGCCGCCGGCATGGACTCCGGAAGAGTCACGCACGGACCGCGACTGAGGCTTGCGTTCCGCCTTGCTCGGGTACTTCTCTGCTCACAGATAGGAGCCTCATGAGCGAAAGCGTGCAAACCGGAACCATCACGACCCATGTGCCGGCACGACTGGACCGACTGCCGTGGTCGCGGTTCCACTGGCGCGTCGTCATCGGTCTCGGCGGGGTTTGGATCCTCGACGGCCTCGAGGTCACGATGGTCGGCAACGTGTCGTCGCGCCTCACGGAGAAGGGCAGCGGCATCGCGCTCAATCCCGCGCAGATCGGTGTGGCGGCGGCGTTCTACATCGCCGGGGCATGCCTGGGCGCTTTGTTCTTCGGTCACCTGACGGACCGCTTCGGGCGGCGGAATCTGTTCATGCTCACCCTCGCGGTCTACCTGGTCGCCACCGTCGCGACCGCATTCGCGTTCGCGCCCTGGTATTTCTTCGTCGCGCGCTTCCTCACCGGGTCCGGCATCGGCGGCGAATACGCCGCGATCAACTCGGCGATCGACGAGTTGATCCCCGCGCGCGTGCGCGGCCGCGTGGACCTGATCATCAACGGGACATACTGGCTGGGTTCGGCCGCCGGCGCGGCCGGAGCACTGGTCCTGCTCGACACGTCGAATTTCCCCGCGAACATCGGGTGGCGGCTGGCCTTCGGCATCGGTGCGATTTTTGGCATCTTCGTCCTTCTCGTGCGGCGCAACGTTCCGGAGAGTCCGCGGTGGCTGTTCATCCACGGGCGCGATCAGGAGGCCGAGCGGATCCTCGGCGAAATCGAAGCCGAAGTGCGGCGAGAAACCGGCCAACCACTGGCCGAGCCGCAGGGTAGCCCGCTCAAAATCCGTCAGCGCCAAACCATTTCATTCCGGGAGATCGCCAGGGTGGCATTCACGCTGTATCCGCGGCGTGCGTTCCTGGGGCTGGCGCTGTTCATCGGGCAGGCCTTCATCTACAACGGCGTGACCTTCAACCTGGGCACGCTGTTGAGCGGGTTCTACGGAGTCCCATCCGGAACGGTGCCGGTGTTCTTCATCGTGTGGGCGCTGAGCAATTTCGCCGGCCCCCTGCTGCTCGGGCGGTTGTTCGACACCGTCGGCCGCAAGCCGATGATCTCGCTGACCTACATCGGTTCCGCCGTCGTGGCCGTCGTCCTCGCGGTCCTGTTCGTGACGCAGGCCGGCGGTGTCTGGACGTTCATCGCTGTGCTCGCGGTGGCGTTCTTTTTGGCCTCGGCGGGCGCGAGCGCGGCCTACCTGACGGTCAGCGAGATCTTCCCGATGGAGACCAGGGCGCTGGCGATAGCGTTTTTCTACGCGGTGGGCACGGCGATCGGCGGCATCACGGGTCCGTTGCTGTTCGGTCAGTTGATCAGTTCCGGGCAGCGCGGTCAGGTCGTCTGGTCGTTCCTGATCGGAGCGTTGGTGATGGCGGTCGCGGGCCTGATCGAGTTGTGGCTCGGCGTCGCGGCCGAACAACGCCCGCTGGAAGAACTGGCATTGCCCTTGACGGTGGCCGACGCCGAGCACGAGGAGGAAGCGGCGTTTTCCACTGACGAAAAGCGGAAGTGACGTACCGAGTCGCCTACCGTATGTATGGCAAGGGACACCATCGCGCCGGCCTCGACCATGGCGACTGCTTTGCCTACGCCCTCGCCAAGGTCAGCGGCCAGCCGCTCCTCTTCAAAGGCGACGACTTTCCGCACACCGACATCGGTAGCGTGCTCGCGCGTTCGAATGGCGAAGACGGCGGGGCCGGCCCGATCCACTAAGGTGCAGGCGTGAAAGTGACCGCCAAAGTGGCCACGGCGCACGCCAATCGACACCTCGTCGGACGTAGTCGCTGATGAGGTCGCGGCGGGTCCTTCAAATCCGCCGGATCCGCGAGTGGATGGCGCTGTGCGCCGCGATCGCGTTGATCCCGTGGACGATCTTCCTCGGGCTGACCCTGCCGCAGAGCTATACCGCCCAGCATTGGCAACTGACCTGGGTCGGCTTCGATGTCTTGCTGCTGGTGTTCATGATGACTACCGCGGTGCTCGGCTTGACCCACCACCACTTGCTGACGCTGTTCGCGTTCACCACCGGGGTTCTGCTGGTGTGCGACGCGTGGTTCGACGTATTGACCGCCAGGCGTGGTGACTTCGCCGTCGCGGTCCTCACCGCCGCGCTGGGGGAGTTGCCGCTTGCGTCGGTGCTCATCGTCGGCACCTTGCGCATCGTGCGCCTGCAGGGCCCCCCGTTCCGCCGGGCGTGGTGGCCGTTTGCGTCGCGTCGGCGCCGGGTCGCCGTATCCACCTCGGCGGCGACCAGGCCGTGAGGGCCGGGCACACAAGGATTTCGCAAGAAGTTCGCCAAGAACTGGCAAGAGATGTGCCGCAAGGTATCTGCAGTCAGGCGCCGGGCCGCCAGGTGCGGTCTTAGGTAGCCGTCTCGCCTGCGAAAGGATACGAAGTGGCGCACAGCCCCGAAAACCAGACTTACGATTTGGCAATGTCGCTTGAGGTCGGTCAGGCGTTTGCCGGATACACGATCTTGCGGGTGCTGGGTTCGGGCGGAATGGGCCAGGTGTACCTGGCATCGCATCCGCGCTTGCCGCGCCAGGACGCGCTGAAGGTGCTGCCACCCGAAATGACCGCCGATGCGGAATTTCGGGCCCGGTTCGTGCGTGAGGCCGACCTGGCGGCGGGGTTGTCCCATCCGCACATCGTGCGAGTTCATGACCGCGGTGAAGAGGACGGCCAGTTTTGGATCTCGATGGCCTACGTGCCCGGCATCGATGCGGGCCGGCTGTTGAAGGAGAACTACCCGGGCGGGATGCCGCTCGCCGAGGTGGTGCCGATCATCGCCGCGGTCGCCTCGGCCCTGGACTACGCGCATCATCGGGGCCTGCTGCACCGCGACGTCAAGCCGGCCAACATCTTGTTGGGCGATGCCGACTGGCAGGAGCGACGCGTCTATCTCGCCGATTTCGGGATCGCGCGGCGCGTCGACGATGCCACGGGGCTGACCGCGACCAACATGACGGTGGGCACCGCGGCCTATGCGGCGCCCGAGCAGTTGAAGGGTGAGCCGATCGACGGGCGCGCCGATCAGTATGCATTGGCGTGCACCGCTTTTCACCTGCTGACCGGCGCGCAACCGTACGTCGATTCCAATCCCGCCGTGGTGATCAGCCAACACGTCAATGCCCCGCCGCCATCGATCGGTGCCATCCGGCCGGAGTTGGCCGCGCTGAATCCGGTGTTCGCCACCGCGATGGCCAAAGAGCCCGCCGCCCGGTTCGGCAGTTGCGGTGAGTTCGCCGCCCAACTGGGCCGGCAACCGAGTCCGGGTTTCGCCTACGCCGCCGAGATCCCACCCCGGCCCGACAACCAAGTCACCCAGCCCAGGCTCGGCGTGACCGCGCCCACCGTGGCGCTGCGGCCACCCGTCTGGAAACGGTTGGGCGGGCACCCCGCCGTGCTGCTCCCCGCCCTGGCGGGCGTCGCGTTGCTGGTCGCGGGTGGCGTCTTCGCGGGCGAGAAGCTCACCCAGCCCCACAAGGCGACGCACATCGCGGCGCCTACCGCCAGCGCGCCGCCCTCCAAGACCGCGGCGCCCAATACCGGCCCCCTCACCGGGGTCTATCGGGTCAACTTCGCCCCGATCTCCAGCCTCGAAGGTGACCCGCCTCCCGGCGCAGCGCCGACGGCCGAAACGTGGGGCATCAGCTCGGTGTGCCGCCCGACCGGTTGCGTCGCGACCGCTACGCGCCTCACGGGCGAAACCATGCAGTTGCCGACGATCGTGCTCGACCAGGTTGGCGACAGTTGGCTGGCCGTGAGCGTTGGCTCGAGCACCTGCAATGACGTCCAAGGCGAGATCTGGGAAACGTTCACGGTGCAGCCCCGTCCCGACGGCACCCTCGTCGGCGAGGCCACCGAGCAGATGGAGAAGGGTTGCGCCAACAAACGAGGGGTGACGTTCACTCGTACGGGTGACGTCGACGTCAACACCCTGGCCGATCCCAACACCCTGCCGCCGCGGGTGGTGTCACCGGCCGAGGCGCTGCACGGTCGCTACCGGCAGACGAACACTCAGCCCAACGGCTACACCGAGCACCTGGAGTGGGCCGTCATCACCTCATGCCTTCGCACGGGCGACCGGTGCATGAGCATGTTCCACCGGCCACCGGCCAAGGCGTGGCCGCTGGTGTTCGACGGGGGGACTTGGACCTATTCGCAGGGGTTCGACTCCGCGTGCACATTGGGTGGCACGTCGCGCGTGCAGGTTGTGGCGAAGTATCCGCTGCCGCAGCCACCGCAGGATCCGATCGCGCTGCTCATCGGTCACGGCCACGAGGACGTAACGGGGGGGACTCGCTGCAAGAGCACCGACGTCGAAATCAAGTTCACGCGGCTCGGCGATTAGCGGCGGATTTCCGGACTACCCGACGAGCTTGGTGAGCCAGGTCGGGTCCTGATAGTTGATCGCCTTGGTGCCGTCCCACACGAACGGCGTGCCGGTTGCGTTGAACCCGGCCAGCGCCGTGGCGGCGGCCCCGGCCTTGGTTTTGGCGACGCTGACGTCATCCCCGCTTTTGATGCAGTCGAGCACGCTGGCGTCGACGCCGACGGTCTTGGCCAGCTGGGCCAGCTCGCCGTCCGCGCGATCTTCCGGGGCGTTCTCCGCGGGCTGGAAGGTGCTCCCGAACAGCGCGGAGTAGAAGCCGGTGTAGAGCTTCGGGTCGTTCTGCGCTGCAACGCAATACGTCGCCGCCACCGCGCGAGTCGAGTAGTTCTTGCTGTGCGACTTGTCGTCGAGGAAGTTGAGCAGGTGGTAGCGCACCGCGAGCTTCTTGCTGTTCACCGCGCTGTCGATATCGCCCGCATTCGACCTGATGAAGCTGCCGCAGGGCGGGCACATGGGTTCGTTGAAGACGTCGATGGTCGTCGGCGCCGCCGAGCTGCCGACATACACACCGTCATCGAGGACTCGGAGCTCAACGGCATCCGGCGGCGGCGGCGCGGATGTCGTGGGGGAGGACCCGGACGACGTGTCCCACGGCCGGCCGATGACGAGGGCCAGGCCACCCAGGATGGCCACCACGACGGCGACGGCGGCACCGGCCCACAACCACGGCTTACGGCCGCCCCCGGGTGGGTGGCTCCAGGACGGCGGCCCGCCGGTAGTCGCGTCGCCCGTGCCCCAAGCGGGACCGCCGGGCCATCCCGTCGGCTGCGAAATCGGCCCACCCGGGCCGACCGCCGGACCGTGCGGAGACGTCACGGGCCACATCTGTGCACGCGGCGGGGCGTGATTGGGCACGGGCGTAAAACCGCCGGGGGGCGGTCCGGTGAACGCGGCCGGTATCTTGGCCACCTGACTGCGTTGCAATATGTCGGTGGCCCGATCCTGGTCGGGGGTGGCCAGCGCCGCGTACGCGGCCGCGGACATATCGCCGCAGGTGGCATAGCGGGCTGCGGGATCCTTGGCCATGCCGCGGGCGATCACCGCGTCGAAGGCCACCGGAATGCTCGGGCGTGCGGCGCTGGGCCGCGGGATCGGTTGGTTGAGGTGCGCGCCCATCACGCTGAACGTGTCGCCCCCGTACGGGGGGGATCCGGTCAGGCACTCATACAACACGCACGCCAGCGCGTAGATGTCGGCCCGATAGCCCACTTCGGTGTCGCTGAACCGTTCCGGGGCCATGTACTTGACGGTGCCGACGGTCGTGCCGAACTGCGTCAGTTTTTCGTCGGAAGTGGCGCTGGCGATACCGAAATCGACGAGGTAGGCGAAGTCATCCCCACTGATCAGAATGTTCTCCGGTTTTACGTCACGGTGCAGTACCCCGGCGGCGTGCGCGGCGTCGAGCGCCGAGCCGATCTGGCGCACAATCGCCACCGCCCGCGGCGGGGACAGCGGCCCGTAGCGGCTCAGCGTGGTGGCCAGGTCCTTGCCGTCGATCAGGCGCATGTCCACGTAGAGCTGCCCGTCGATCTCGCCGTAGTCGTGAATCGGTACGACATGCGGTTCCTGCAGCCGTCCGGCGGTTTTGGCTTCGCGCTGCATGCGCGAGCGGAACACCGGGTCGTTCGAGAGCGTTTGCGACATCAGCTTCAGCGCCACGACCCGTTCCCGCACCGTGTCCTCGGCCTCATAGACGTCGCCCATTCCGCCACGGCCCACCAGCCGCCGCAGCCGATACGGCCCGAAGTCCGTACCCTCCCGGGAATCCGTCGTTTCACCCATCGCCGACTCCTCACCCGCCCTCCGCGCGCCGCAAAGCGACTGGAACCGCCTTCGCGCCCCCGACCATTACCTGTGCCGGACACGAGTACGCGGTGGCGTGCCAGGCATAAGGCTAATGGTTTCGGCAACTGCGGGGCACGCTGAATAGCGAGAATGCCAGCTAATTCCCTACGACCAGGCCAGCGATGTCCTCAAAACGGCCGATGAGCACCGGATTTGCGGCGTTACTCGTCACCGGCTTTGCGTTCGCTGAGTCCCTCCCTAGAGAGCGCCCTGACGAAGCCGTAAGCCTGCATTCCTGCCGGACCGGGATTGTTCACAATCCAGTTGTTGATCCTTTCCAACGCATTGGCCAAGTCATCGCGCCTGACCCGTATCAAATAGGCCTTTCGATCGTCTTGGGGATCGTCGATCGAATCCGCGACGGCGACCGGGTTTCTGAACGCGTATGCGATCCCGTGGACGGCATCGTGATTCAGCGCCCACTGAAGTTCGCTGGACCGCAGTCGGTTTACCGCCAGATTCCGGTATTGATCCTCGCCGTTTGCATCGCTCACGTGGCCGATGGTCCTCCTCTGCGTGGCCGCAAGAAACGCGACGACGACGGATTGAAGGTAATGTCGCGCAGGCCATTCGATGAAACTTTCCTAAGGTACCCATCATAGGAAGCAGTTTCCCTCGCTGCATGCCGAGCGATCATGTCGACGGGCGCGGGCGTCGTAGAGTAACCGGCAATGCTGTTTCCGGCTATTTCCCCTGCCTGTGAGGACCCATGACCGAACGCATCGAGATTCAGCGCACTATCCCGGCGCCGGCGCCCGAGATCTTCGCGGTCCTGTGCGATCCGCAAGGCCACGTCGCGATCGATTCCACGGGCATGCTTCAGGACGCGGACGGCGATCCGGTGCGGGGTGTGGGGGACAGTTTCGTGGTCCACATGGACCGGGAGTCCCTGAACGACTTTCCGCAACTCGGCAAATACGACATCACCGTCGACATCAAGGAGTTCGAACAGGATCGGCTGATCTCGTGGACGGTTCTCGGCCAGATTCGCCCGCAGATCGGCCACGTCTACGGCTACCGGCTCGAGCCGACCGACGATGGTGCGGCCACACTGGTCACCTCGTTCTACGACTGGTCGAACATCGACCCGAAGTGGCGGGACGCGGGAATTTTCCCGGTGATCTCCGAGGGGGCGTTGGGGGCAACCCTGGGCATTCTCGACCGAACAGTCCGCCGCGGTTACTCCCGGGGCTGACTCGGGCTCAGGCCTCGTGCCCCGGCCGCAGGTTTCGGACGTCGCCGAAGGAAACCCAATGCTCCAGTTCGTGCGGCGGGGCGCCGTCCACCGGTTCCAGCAGGTGCCCCACGTGGTCGCCGAGGCCGAAACGATCGAGGATCTTGCCGACGAACCAGGCGGCCGCGTCGTCGAGGATGGGCATCCGCGCCGGGCCGCGGTGCCAGGAGCAGCGGTCGAACTTGTCAATGGCGTCGCCGGTCTCGCTGCCGAACAGTTCCACCACGCCGAGGTGCTCGCGGTCGAACACGTGCACCGCCAGGTGGGTGGCTTCGGCGGCCACCCGGAACGTGTGGTTCTTGTTGGACAGACCGACCAAAAAACGCGGCGGATGGATGCTGGCTTGACTGGCGAACCCCACCAGGCAGCCGGCCCGCTCGCCGCCGACCGCCGTCGTGACGACAAACATCGGATAATTCAGCACCGCCACCAGCTGTTCGAACGCTTCGGTTCCCGGCTCGCCCACCCGCTCAGTTTTCCCGTTTTGATCCGGTAGGAATCGGCATCACGCGCCGAACTACGTAGGCGGCCACGCCGATACCCAACACCGCCAAGCCCGACAGCACCGAAGAAAGCGGCATCGCGAACGCCAACACCACGCAGCCGACGAGTCCGACCAGCGGGATCACCGGGTGCGGGCGGCCCTCGTCGCGGCCCAGGGTGAAGGCCGAGGCGTTGGCGATCGCGTAGTAGATCAGCACCGCAAACGAGGAAAAGCCAATGGCGCCACGCAGGTCGGCGGTCGCGGCCAGCACCGCCACGACGAGACCGATCAGCGCCTCGGCGCGGTGGGGCACCTGAAACCGCGGGTGCACGGCCGCCAGGGCGCCGGGGAGGTGTCGGTCGCGGGCCATGGCCAAGGTGGTGCGCGAGACTCCGAGGATCAATGCCAGCAGCGAGCCCAACGCCGCTACCACCGCGCCCACCCGCACGACGGGCACCAGCCAACCTATCCCCGCCACCCGCACCGCTTCAGACAGCGGCGCGGTGGCCCCGGCGAGACGTTGCGGCCCCAAGGCGGACAGCGCCGCCACGGCCACGAGTGCGTAGACGGCCAGCGCGATGGCGAGCGCCAGCGGGATCGCCCGCGGAATGGTGCGTGCCGGGTCGCGCACCTCCTCCCCCAGGGTGGCGATGCGCGCATAGCCTGCGAAGGCAAAAAACAGGAGACCCGCGGCTTGTATCACGCCCCCGACGGTGGCACCCGTCAGGTGTAGTCGATCGGCGGTGGCGGTTTGGGAGGCGAAGATCCCGACGATCACCGCGGCCAGCACCGCCAGGACCACCGCGACGATGATCCGGGTCAGCCAGGCCGACTTCTGCACCCCCGCGTAGTTCACCGCGGTCAGCGCTACCACCGCCGCGACGGCCACCGCGTGCGCGTGCGTCGGCCACGCATACGAGCCGACGGTCAACGCCATGGCCGCGCACGAGGCGGTCTTGCCGACGACAAACCCCCACCCGGCCAGATATCCCCAGAAGGCGCCCAGCCTCTTTCGGCCGTAGACGTAGGTGCCGCCGGAGGCGGGGTACAGGGCCGCCAACCGCGCGGAGGAGGTCGCGTTGCAGTAGGCCACCACGGCCGCCAACGCCAGGCCCAGCAGCAGCCCCGAGCCGGCGGCGTGCGCCGCGGGGCCCAGCGCGGCGAAAATCCCGGCGCCGATCATCGAGCCCAGTCCGATCACCACCGCGTCGAAGACCCCGAGGCTTCGACGAAGTCCGCCGTCTGTCCCGTTGCCGGGCGGGGTGTTGACTGGATTGCTCTCGGACACCGGGTCTCCTGTCACATCGCGCGGGGCTAACCTATCAAACCAGTTTGATGTATCGTCCGAGGGGTGGCGGCAACCAATCGGGCGGCGGTGCCGCCGCTGATGCGGATGGCTTCGCACCCGCTGCGCTGGGCACTGCTGACGGAACTGGCGGCCGGCGACCAGCGGGTGCGCGAATTGGCCGCCGCGGTCGACGAGCCGCAAAACCTGGTCTCCTACCACCTTCGGCTGTTGCGCTCGGCCCGGCTCATCGACGCGCGGCGCAGCAGTTTCGATGGCCGCGACAGCTACTACCGCCTCGACTTGAGCAGGTGCGCGGGGGCATTCGGCGAGGCGGCGGCAGCATTGCATCCGGCGCTCGCGCACACCCCGGCCGTCAAGCCGCCGCCGCGGTCGGTGCTGTTCTTGTGCACCGGCAACAGTGCACGCTCACCGATGGCCGCGGCGCTGCTCGAGAAGAAGGGCCAGGGCCGCATCCGCGCCGCAAGCGCAGGCAGTCATCCCAAATCGAGCGTTCACCGCAACGCGGTACGGGTCATGCACGAGATGTATGAGATTGACCTTGGCCGCGGCCGGCCCCAGCCTCTGGCCGCGGTTTACCGGCGGCGCTTCGACCAGGTGATCACGCTGTGCGACAAGGTCCGCGAGTATGCCCGCGACCATGGGCTGGCCACCACGATGCACTGGAGCCTGCCCGATCCGTCGACCGCTGCCGACAGCGACCGCGGCAGCTACCCCGAATTCCGTCGTGTGGCAAGCGAATTGAATAGCCGCATCGACTTCCTGCTGCCCGTCCTCGCCCGTGCGGCCGATCCCGGGGACCGATGATCGTGACCGTCGGTCGACGTGAATTCCTCAAGCGGGCTGGGCTGGCCTTGATCGCCGCGGGCGGAGGCGCCGGCGTCGTGCCGGCAGCCGCGTGTTCGCGTAGCGCGCCGCCCGCTCCGCCGAATGGCAAGCCGGATTACACACTCCGGATCGGTACCGCCACCGTCGAATTGGCGCCGGACCAGATCGTGTCGACGCTGACCTACAACGGCCAATTCCCCGGTCCGCTGGTGCGGTTCAAGGAGGGCCAACGGACATGGGTGGACATCTTCAACGACACCGACTCAGCCGAACAATTGCACTGGCACGGCCAGCACCTGGGCGTCGATGTCGACGGGGCGGCCGAGGAGGGAACGCCCTACATCCCGGCGCGCGGCATGCGGCGCATTTCCTTTGTCCCCGGCCCGTCGGGTCTGCGCTTCTATCACACCCACGTAGTCCCGCGCGCCGACCTGTCCCGCGGTCAGTACAGCGGCCTGGTCGGCCCGGTCTACATCGAACCCAAGCAGAACCCCGGCGCCTATGACCAGGAAATCTTCCTGACGCTCAAAGAATTCGAGCCGACTTTCAGTCGCGGCGGCGACATGGCCAGTGATTTCCTGGCCGGCGAAGAGGAGCCCGACCTCAAAGCAAAAGGCGAATCGTCGATGACTGCCTCGCTCGCCCGGGGCGACCCACGCGGGTACGAGGTCGGTTACGGGGCCTTCGCCGTCAACGGCCGGATGCTCGGTCATGGCGATCCGATCCGAGTCCAGGTCGGTCAGCGGGTGCTGTTGCACGTCCTCAACGGAAGCGCCACCGAAACCCGCAGCCTGGCCCTGCCCGGGCACACCTTCAGCGTGATCGCGTTGGACGGCAACCCGGTCCCGAACCCCGCGCAGGTGCCGGTGCTGTGGCTCGGTGCGGCCGAACGGATTACGGCGGTTGTCACCATGACGAACCCGGGCGTGTGGGTGCTGGGGGACCTGTCCGACGACGACCGCGGTCACGGTATGGGGGTGGTCGTGGAATATGCCGGGCGCGTTGGGGATCCGCAATGGGCGCCGCCCCCTCCGTTCAGGTGGGATTACCGGCTGTTCGCGCCGCCGAATCCCGGGGTCGGTGCGCCGCCCGATCACACCATCGACATGCTGATCGAGAAGCGCAACGCCGCCGACAACGGATTCAACCTGTGGACGATTAACGGCAAATCGTTTTCCATGGATAACGACCAACCCGTGCTCAATCTGCAGCGCGACAAGCGCTACCGGCTGCGTTTCCGCAATGCCACCGACGACCTGCACCCGATGCACCTGCACCGGCACACCTTCGAAATCACCCATTTCGCCGGCACCCCGACCGCCGGTGTGCGCAAGGACGTCGCGATGCTCGGCGGCTACCAAAGCATGGACGTCGACTTCGTCGCCGACCAGCCCGGCCTGTCGCTGCTGCACTGCCATCAGCAGATCCATATGGACTACGGGCTCATGCTGCTGCTCAACAGCAGCTGATCCGCCTAGTCGGTTTACGATTCCGCCATGGCGGTTGAGGTCGGCCAGGTGTTCGCTGGATACACCATCTTGCGGCTGCTGGGCTCGGGCGGCATGGGCCGGGTGTACTTGGCGTCGCATCCTCGGTTGCCGCGCGAGGATGCGCTGAAGGTGCTGCCGACGGAAGTCACCGCCGATCCCGAGTATCGGGAGCGATTCGAGCGTGAGGCCGAGTTGGCGGCCGGGTTGTCTCATCCGCACATCGTGGGGATCAACGACCGCGGTGAATACGACGGCCAGTTTTGGATCTCTATGGATTACGTGGCCGGCACCGATGCGGCCCGGCTGTTGCGGGAGCGATTTCCGGGTGGGATGCCCGTCGATGAGGCGATGGCGATCATCACGGCGGTGGCTTCGGCGCTGGATTACGCGCATCATCGGGGGTTGTTGCACCGCGATGTCAAGCCGGCCAACATCTTGGTGTCCGATGCGGATGGGCTGGAGCGGCGCATTTTCCTCGCCGACTTCGGCATCGCGCGGCACATCGATGACGCCGCGGCGCTTACCGCGACCAAGATGGCGGTGGGCACGGTGGCCTATGCCGCGCCCGAGCAGTTGATCGCCGGGGCGGTTGACGGGCGGGCTGACCAATATGGTTTGGCCTGCACGGCATTTCACCTGCTAACAGGCACGCCGCCGTATCGCGGTCCCAACCTCGCGGTGGTGATCGGCCAACACGTCAGCGCCACGCCGCCCTCGATCGGCGCCTATCGGCCCGAGTTGGCCGCGCTGGATCCCGTGTTCGCCACCGCGATGGCCAAGGATCCTTCCAGCCGGTTCGGCAGTTGTGGAGAGTTCGCCCGCCAGTTAAGCCAGCACCTCGGCCTGGGCCGCCCCTACACCCACCCCGCGTTTGAGGAAACGCTGGCCGCGTTGCCGCTGGCACGCGCCCGGAAGCCAGTGCGCCGACGCCCCGGTCTGCTGATCGGCGCGCTGGTGGGCGTCCTGTTGCTGATCGCGGGTGGCGTCTTCGCCGGCTTCAAACTCATCGGGCAGCACAAACCCGCCGCGGCCGCGGACACCGGTCCCTTCAGCGGCACGTACCGCACCGACTTCGGCCCCGGCATCGGGCTCGACGATCTGCCGGAAACCGGTGCGCCACCGGCGTTGACGAGCACGTATGGCCTGCGTTCGGTGTGTCGCACCACCGGATGCGTGATGACGGCGGCACGCCTCGGCGGCGCGACTGTGGCGTCATCGTCGGTGGTGTTCGACCAGGTCGGGGGGAGCTGGGTCGCGGTAGCCCTCGCTTCGGACAGCTGCCATAACGTCGGCGCCGAAGTTTGGCAGGTGTTCACGCTGCAACCGCGCCCCGACGGCACCCTCGCCGGCGAATACACGACGACTGCCAGCAATGCGTGCGCCGACAAGCGAACCGTGACCTTCACCCGCACCGGGGACGTCGACGTCAACAGCGTTCCCGACCCGGCCAACCAACCCCCGCGGGTGGTGTCGCCGGCCCGGGCGCTGCGCGGCCGTTACCAGATCACGCGGACCTTCGCGAAGGACAGCCTGCCGCAGCAGGTGAACACCGCCGTCAGTACCGAGTGCCTGCGCACGGGAGATCGCTGCATGAGTTACTTCCACGAACCATCGGGTGACCTCCCGATGGTATTCGGTGGCGGAACGTGGACCTGGAAGGTCGACGCCGACATCACGTGTCCGAGGTCCGGGGAGAGCGCGCACATGAAAGCCAGTGGGCAGGAAGCGCTGCCGCAACCACCACAGGATCCCATCGCGCGGCTCACCGGGCACGGTCACCAGGAACAGACCGCGCCGTGCGAGCTCAACGCGGACTTCGAGGAAACCTTCACGCGCGCCGGCGATTAGGGCCGACGGCGCCTGGCATTCCATTACCCGAACGGCTGGTTTTCTCGCACCCCGCGATACATGCCCCGCCGGACGATCCACGGCATCACCACCCGTTCGACCGACCATGACGGCAACCGGAACGCGTGGCCGGTGGGCAGGAAGACCTCCAGCCCGTCGGGCTGTATGCCCACAAGCGAACCCCATCGCCGGCCCGGCGTGCGGAAGGTGCGCAATCGCCGGCCCGCGAACTCGGCCCGGATGTTGCGGGCCACCAGCGCATCCCCGCGATTGCGCGCGGAGCTGCGAAGAGGGTCCGTCGCGGCGACATCGCCGACCGCGAAGACACCGGGATGGCCGGGCACCCGCAGGTCGGATGTCACGCGGACAAATCCGTGCTCGTCAAGAAGCTCGGCCGGCAGCCAATCGGTGTTGGCCCGCACCCGCCCGATGGCCCAGAGCACGGCGTCGGCGGAAGCCGGGGGTTGCCCGGTGCTCCAGTGAACCGGTTCGCCGGTGATCTCGTCACCCGCAAAGCCGTTCTGGACCAGCGCACGGTGTCCCGGGTGCAGGCCCACCCCCAAGCCGTTCAGCCTGCCGTGGATGCGCCGCCAAATCTGCGGGTGGTACTCGCCCAACGCGCGGTCGCCGGGGAAGTACAGGTCGATTCGCTTTTCGGGCCAGGTGGTCGCCATGTTGACGGCGCTGCTGACCGCGGCGGCGCCGCCGCCCACAATGACCACCGACTTGGCGGCGGCCAACCGGTCGTGTGCGGCGCGCAGCCCGGCTCCGATGTCATCGGCCGACTGCAGCGTCGGCTGCCGCCAGAAGCCATTGGCGACCCCCGTCGAGATGACCAGCGCGTCGTACTCCTGGGCGATCGTCGTGCCGTCTTCGCGACGGCCCAGGACGGTGCGAGCGGCGAGGTCCAACTTCGTCAGCGTGGCCTGAACCTTCCGTACCCGATCCAGGCGGCGGAACCTGTCGAACGGAATCCAGTAGTCGCGCGCCCAGTCGTCGGGGCGGGAGAGCCGGATGCCGAGCTCTTGACCGCTCACCAACGCGGGTTTGACCGAGATTCCGACGACGTCGGCGTGCCGGGACAGGCGGATCGCGGTCAGGACGCCCGCGTCGCCCAGTCCGGCGATGACGACCCGCTTGCGGTTCGGCCCTACGCCCAATTGACCTGTTCCGCTACGCTTTTAGCCGACCGAAGACAAGCGCTTCCGGCGACGGTGAAATCCATGCTGGCCTCCTCACGCGAAATGCCCGGTTGGCCCGGACCGTTGGTCACGGTGCGGCAAACGGTAACACGTTGTACCGACCGACCGACCGTTCAGCGCTTAGCATTAGCCAGCGGTCCAAACCGCGCATCGCCACGGCACCGAAAGGAACCGCTCAGCATGACGACATCGGCGGAAAAACATCGGCACATCCCGCAGTTGATTCCGGGCCGGCTGCTGCGAAGCGGGCAGGTGCACCATCCGGTCGTCGTCGGCGAGGCCAAAAGACGAAGCGCCAATTTTCAGCTGCGCCTGGCCGACCATATAACCGCGTTTGCCGGGTCGATGAACTTCGTCTGGCTGCACGCCGCATTGTTTGCCGTGTGGATGGTGGCGTTCGAAAAAAACCCCTGGCCGACGCTGACCTTGGCGGTGTCGCTCGAGGCGATCTTCCTGTCGACCTTCGTGATGATCGGCCAGAATCGTCAGGCGGCGTTCCAGCAAGTCAAGGCCGACCACGACTTCCATGCCCAGGAATTGGAGTTGAAGACGAACACCGAACTCACTCGCGAGATTCACCTGCTCACTGACGAATTGCACAGACGCTTCATCCGACCGACGTCCGAGCGCGACGAATCAGCGGCGCCCGGTTAAGGAATCTCGACACGACGTAGGAGCTGAAAGGGTTGGTCGGACGGACAACCGCTCTGGTGGGGAACAACATGTCGGAGCTGCAGGAGAGGATGCGCCCGCACGTGCGTGCCGCGTTGCATGCCGCGGCGCGCGCATCGGCTCCCCGCCCGGCCGCGGCCAAGCGGGCCGCCAAGGATTTTGAGCGGAGCCTGTGGTCGGCACTCGGCGCCGAGATCCGCTGGGCATTCACCCCGCCGCACAACTGGCTGATGGGCGTGCTGGCCAACGTGACCTTCGCCGCGGGATGGCTGCTGGTGCAGCCGCTGACCACCGGCCCCCACCACAGCGACCCGGTGATCCTGATCGGTACCTACTTCTCCTCGTGGATCCTCGCCGACGTCACCACCACCAACCTGCTCGGCGCCGACCACTACCGCGTCCTGCAGGCGTTGTCCGACTGGGTGCCGTTCTGGCGGATACTCCTGATCAAAAACCTGGCGCTGCTCGTTATCGTCGGGTTGCCGACGTTGCTGGCGGCGATGCTATTGACCCTGTGGCGGGAAACACCGGCACACCTGGGCATTACCATCCCCACCGTCGCGGTGCCCATCGTGTCGTGGCTTGGCGTCGGTAACCTCATCTCGGTGCTGCACCCGGTGAGCGTCGAGCCGCTGATGCGGCGCTGGCGGCGGCGCGGCGATCGTCGGCGGACCGGCGGCTGGGTGCTGGCCCTGACCCTGCCTTACGCGCTGTACTACGTCGCCGACCCGATGAACGGGGTCGAGCACCGCGTGTTGTGGAACCGGGTGCCCGCCTTGATCTGGCCGGTGTTCGGGCGCGACACGAAAAGCTTCGTGCATCTCGCCATCGCGACGGGGGTCTGGATCGGCGGGACCGTTGCCGCCCTGCTGTGGGTGCGCAAGCGCGGGTTCCAGATCAGATGAGACTCGGCTGGGGGAGCCGGCCCCGCGCCACGGTCGATCGGCCGGACGTCGACAATCGGATAAGCGATTAAGGGACAGATTCCGGCTGGCGATGCAATGATTGTCGTCGTCATTGATCACCGAGAATCGACAATCAGGCGAGAAGATGTGATGCTCAAGCGCACCAGCTATGGCGGCTCCCATGGCAGGACGTGAAATCGACAGAGCCGCAGTGGCATTCGGAAGTACGCCAAAGCCACCCGCCTTCAAAGGAGAGGTAAGAACATGAGTGAACAGCCGTCGGCCGGTTGGTACCCAGACCCGAGCGGCCAGCCCGGCCAAAGGTATTGGGATGGCGAGCAGTGGCACACAAACGCCCCGGCCGCGTCGTCGGGCGTCGCTCCGTACGGTGGCGCCCCTTACGGTGGCGCTCCGTATGGTGGCGCCGGGTATGCTGTCGACGCCTACGGGCGGCCGCTCTCGGACAAGAGCAAGCTGGTGGCCGGACTGCTGCAAATATTCTTGGGAAGCTTCGGCGTTGGTCGTTTTTACCTCGGATACACCACCATCGGCGCCCTCCAAATCGCGGCTACCTGGCTGACTTGCGGGGTCGGCGGGCTATGGCCGTTGATCGACGGCGTTTTGATCATCGCGGGCAAGGTGCCGGACGTGGACGGGCGCACGCTACGCGACTGAGGCGCATTCGGCCTTGAGTTAATCTTCCTTCCACGGGTGCAGTTCACTCGATGGGGAGGATCCGCCCATGACGACACCCCGGCAGCCGGGCTGGTACGACGACCCGCAGGACTCAAGCGCACAGCGTTACTGGGACGGTCGGGGCTGGACGCCGCACAGTCAGCGGAAACCGACGGCCCGTCCGATGCCTCCGCCACCGCGCCAGCCGCCGCCCCCACCGCCGCGTCAGCCTCAAGCCCCTGCCGGGCCGGCCCGGCCCGTGCCTTCGCCGACTCCGCCGCCCCCGCCCCAAGCTCGGCCTTCTGCCGGCCCCGAGATTAGTGGCGCCGGAACGGAAAAGGCGTCCGACGGTCTCGCGACGGTCAAGGGCTTCGCTGTGAAACCCTCGATCGGGGGGTGGATTCTCCTCGGAGGACTCGTCATCGCGATCGTTGCGGTCTTCTTGCCGTTTGCGACGGTCAGCATCCGCGTGTTCGGGATGACTTTCCATGCGCACGAGGTCTCGGCCGGCGGAACTGCGAGGGTCGTCGTTTTCCTCCTGGCCGCCGTGGCGGTGTTGTTGGCGTGGCCCTCCGGGTCCGCACTGGCGGCTTGGCGCCTGAGCGGGCTCAGCGTCGTGGTCGCCCTGCTCACCGTGGTCGCGGTGGTCGCGTACCGCGATATTTCCGAAAACAACGGCAGAGCCGAAGGCATCGTGAAGGTCTCGCCGGCTTTTGGATTGCTGCTGTACGGGGCAGGGGTCACTGTCGTCGCTGTGGGGGTCGTCTGGCTCTGGATCGAGCGGTCGCGGAGACAAAAATAGGCTTTACAGCCGCATTGCGGCGGGCAAGTCACCGACCCACTGATGGCCCCAGTAGCTGTCCGCCGTGATTTCCTCTGCCGTGTAATAGGTTTCGTCGACTCGCATGCCGTCGGTGCCGAATTCGATGTCCCAATCACCGGGTGCGCGGACGTAGAAGGACACCATCTTGTCGTTGGTGTGGCGGCCCAGGGTGGACGACAACTGGATGCCCTCGGTGTTGACGCGGTCCAGCGCCTGACCGACCGCGTCGAGGGTGTCGACCTCCACCATGATGTGGACGACCCTCGGGTCGCGCCGGTGGGCGGCCGGGCAGATCGCCAGGCTGTGGTGGCGTTCGTTGATGCCGAGGAAGCGCACCCGCACCGGGCCGAACTCCTTCGGCATCGGCACCCGGAATGCGCCGCGGGAACGGAAACCCAGAACCTCGGTGTAGAAGTCGAACAGGCCGCCGGGGTCGGTGGCCGGCAGGACGATATGGCCGAGGCCCTGATCGCCGGTGACGAATCTGGCCCCGAACGGGGTGATCACCGGACTGTGGTCAAGCACCGGACCGTGAAACACCTCGAGCGTGGTGCCGGCCGGGTCCTCGAAGGTGATCACCTCTTCCACGCGGCGCGCCTCGGCCTCGTCGACCGACAGTTGCTTGAAGGCGACCCCGGCGCCGTCGAGGACGGCCTTGACCCGTTGCAGCGCCGAGTGATCGCGCACCTCCCAGCCGACGGTGAGCACCCGGTCGGTCTCGCCGGGGACGACGACGATCCGCGCGGCGCGCTCGTCCATCCGCAGGTACAGCGCCGACGCATTGCCAGTTTGAGGGCCCCTACCTTCCGCGAAACCCAGGATGTCGAAGGCGAAATGCCGCCAGCGGTCGATGCTGGCGGTCGAAATAGTGATGTAGCCAAGGCTTTTGAGGTCACTCACGCCGCCCTCCTAGATCAGGGCCCGCAGCGGGCCCTGCGGCGGATCGATGCCCAGCGAACTCAGCGCCGAGGCGTGGTAGGTGGTACCGGGGACGTGGATGGCATGCAGCTGACCGACGTGCACATCGCGCCAGTACCGCTGCAGCGGCTTATCCATCCGCGCGGCGTTGCCGCCCGAGCGGGCGAAGATCTCGTCGACCGCCGACACCGCGCGCCACACCGCGCGAACCTGGGTCCGGCGGCCGGCGGCGCGGTCCGCGAACGATACCTCCTTGCCCGCGGCAACCATGTCATAGATGCGGTCGGCGTTGGCGAGCAGTCCCTGACGGGCGGCGTTGATGTCGGCCGCGGCCTCGCCGATGGCGTACATGACGTAGGGGTCGTCCTTGATCGCGGTGCCGGTGGCGCCGACGCGTTCCCGTTGGTAGTCGAGGTGCGCGGCGAGCGCTCCCTCGGCGATGCCGATGGTGGCCGCGGAGATGCCGAGCGGGAACATCGTCGACCACGGCATCAGATAAAGCGGTTCGGTCATGCCGGCTTCACGCTGGGCGGTGCCGTCCATCACCTTCGTCGCGTCCATGGTCCGGTAGGTCGGGACGAACGCGTCCTTGACGATGACGTCCTTGGAGCCGGTTCCGCGCAGCCCCACCACATTCCACGAATCCTCGACGATCTCGTAGTCCTTGCGGGGCAGGATCATGTGCAGCATCCGGGGTGGCATCAGCGGTATGCCCTTGTCGTCGCCGAGCATCGCTCCCAGGATGATCCAGTCGCAGTGGTCGGTGCCCGAGCTGAACTGCCAGCGGCCGTTGAAGATGTAGCCGTCGTCGACGGGCTTGGCCACACCCTGCGGGGCGTACGGCGAGGCCATCCAGGTGTCGACGTCGTCGGCCCAGATCTCGGCGGGCACCTTCGGATCGGCATAGGCCAGCTGGTAGGGGTGCACGCCCACCACGCCGACGATCCAGCCGGCGGCCGGATCCAGTGCTGCGGTGGCCATCACCGTCTCGGCCCACTCGCGGGGATGCGCCTCGAACCCTCGGTACGTCTTGGTCTGCAGGAGCCGGATCAGGCCGGCCCCTTTCATCAGCTTGACGGTGTCGTCGGTGAGCCGGCCGATCCTCTCGGCTTCGGCGGCCTGGTCGCGCAACTGGTCGGCCAGGGCCTCTACCCGGTCGATGACCCGCTCGCTCATGCTGACGTCCTTTACGTGTGTGGGCGTGACAGGAAGGCAAGCACGGTGCTTTCGAACGCCTCCTTGGCCTCGATCATCGCCCAGTGTCCGGAGTTGGGGAATATGTGAAGTTCCGCGTTCGGGATGGTGCGCATCGGGATGAGGGCCATGTCGGGCGGGCTCACCCTGTCGTCTCGGCCCCACGTCAGCAGCGTCGGCGCCGTCAGCTTGTGCATGACGGCCCAGGGCATCGGCCTGTCGGAGGCCTCCATCGCCGCCGTCATCGCGGCGAACGCCGATTTTCCGTACATGCGGCGCGCGGCGGCCAACGTGTCCGGATCGGTGGCCAGCTGCCAGCGTTCCTCGATCAGTTCGTCGGTGACCAGGGCCTGGTCGTACACCATCGACTTGAGCCAGTCGACGAGCCGTTGCCGGGTCGGGTCCTCGACGAACTCCTGTAACAGCCGGATGCCCTCGCTGGGGCTGGGGCTGAAGACGTTGATGCCGATACCGCCGATCGTCACCAGCCGGCCGATGCGGTCCGGATTGCGGATGGCGAAGTTGAGGCCCACGCCGCCGCCCATCGAATTGCCGACGACGTGGACTTCGTCCACCCCGAGTGCGTCCAGGAACGGCACGACCGCACCGTGCGCGGTGACCATGGGGTGGCCGCCGAAGTCGGGGCTGACACCGAATCCGGGGAATTCCAGCACCAGGCAGCGGTAGTGCTGTGCGAACGTGGGCAGGACGCCGCGGAAGTTACGCCAGCCGGTGACCCCGGGGCCGGAACCGTGCAGGAACAGCAGCGCCGGTCCGGAATCCGGGCCGCAGTCGTAATAGCGCAAAGCGCCCTTGGGAGTATCGATTTCACGCAGGTCTTGCTCGACGGAAGTGTTTGTCACGCATTCACCCTGCCATGCCGTCGCGCCGAGCGGCAGCGGTGTTCCGCTGATCGCTGTCCCAGCGCTCGTCTAGAGTCTTTGCGCATGCGCTTGCTGGTGACCGGCGTTGACGCAACCGGGCGTTCGTGCGCCTCGCGGGAGGGCCCCGTCACCCTGCAAGGGGAGGCCAGCCCGGACGGCGTCCTGTACTCGGTTCTTTACACGGCGGCGTCTGCTCCCTCGATTGACGATGGCGGCGGGCGCATGGCCGACTTCCTCGACCTGGCAGTCCCGCCCGGCGCCACGCGCTGGACGGTGATCGACTACGCACCGGGCGCAGGTTTTTCGATGCACCACACAGACACGGTCGATCTCGACGTGGTGCTCTCCGGCTCGGTCGATTTGATCCTCGACGACGGCGCGCACCCGCTCGCGCCCGGCGACAGCGCCGTGGTCACGGGCGTCGACCACGCCTGGCGCGCGGGCCCGGAAGGGTGCCGGCTCAGCGTCATGACGATCGGGACATCACCGCCGCGCTCCTGACTCAACCGCCGGGTGACCCCCGGGCCATGGTCGAGTCCGGGGCCGCCCAGTCGGTCGACACCTTGCGATGCTTGATCAGCCAGGTATCGCCGTCAGGGACCAGGGTGTCGCGATAGCGGCCGAAATGGTCGAGCCCGATGTGGGTGACCACGGTGAAGTAGGACGAGACCCGGGCCTCCCGTGGGGTCAGCCCGGTGAACACCACATTGGCGACGTTGTGCCGGACGACCGGCTTGACCGCGACGTTGCCGGCCGCGTTCGCGGTGACACCGCCGAGGAAGGTCGTGATCTCGGAGCGCCCGCGCAGCGGATGCAAACCGCGTATTTCGAGGACGCCGTCCGTGCAGAACGTGTCCGCAAGCCCGTCGAGCCGACCGGCGTCGCCCGACCAGTTGTACCGCGCGAGAGTGTCCCGGATCAGTTCACGGGCAACCAGTTCCCAGATCTCCACCGTCGTGACTCCTCACCGGGCTCAACTCTGATATACCGGATTACCAATTCAGCGTTCAGCTTTACCGGACGACGTAGGGCCGGAAGCCGTGCGGGGCCGATGGCGTGTATCCGTTCAGCTCGAAGACGGCGATGAGGGCCCGCAACAGAGTGGGTGACCACTCGTCGAACGGCTGCGCGTCCATCCGGTCGAATAGTTCAGAGCGCAGATCCTCGATGCACGCCGGCTGCCGATGGTCGGTCAACGAACCAGTTCCTTCCAGGTGGTTGTCATCGACGCTAGGACCGGCGCTTCGCTGTTGTACAGCGAACCGGTCATATTCAAGGCTGGAGCAAGAATCCTCACGTCAGGCGCACGTCGCTGATGTCAATCGACACCATGAGCTGGTCGGATATGAGCCGGCCGTCGGCGTCACAGCGGTACGCCCGGCGCTTCGACGGCAGCTTGATACCGTCAGCCTCCACCATGTCGTACACGTATTGGATCGCGGAGAAGCCGCCGGCGACGTCGACGCGGTAGTCGTGCCGGCGCAGCAGGAAGTCGCTGTCGAAGTAGAACTCCTGCAGACTGCTGTGGCTGGGGAAGCGGTCGGGAAAATGCGCCCGCAGCCCTGGCCACCGCTCGCCGTTGTCCTCGATGGGATCCAGTTCGGCGACGGTGAATCCCGGCAGCGTCAGCAGGAACGGGGTAGTCAGGTAGGTCCACAGCGCGTAGCCGTTAAAGTAGGCGCGCTGCAATGGATCCCATGGTGTCGTCAAGCCGTGACCGGCGAAGGATTCCCGCGGGTTGCTTCGCTCGGCGACCACCCGGCCGTCAAGCTTTTCGATGGCAACGCGCTCCGGTGTGAAGTCGGTTTTCTGGTCCGCGGCGCCAAACGGCCGAACGGATGCCCACTCGCGGTGCAGCGCGACGCTCATCCGTCGCGGCACCGGATCTTGCGGTTGACCCTTGATCTCCCACAGCAAGCCGCCGCTGACGACGGTCGCCTCCATCGAGGCGAATCGGCGCCACCGCTCGAGCCCTCCGTGCGCAGCGAGCGCGGCGTCGAGCAGCCCGGTCATGGTGCATAGCCTCTCACGCCTGCGGGAATGAATCGCGGCGCACGACTGTAGAACAACGCATGAAACTCAACGACGCCGCGCGCGATCTCATCGGCAAGGGTGCCGACGCCACCCTCGTCACGGTCAACCCCGACGGCAGCCCCCAGGTGAGTGTGGTCTGGGTCGCGCTGCAGTCGACGCCCGACGGGGACGAACTCGTCACCGCCCACCTCGCCGAGCACAAGAAGGTGCGCAACGTCCGCAACGATCCGCGCGTAGCCGTCACCATCCTGTCGCTCGACCCGCCGGGCAGGGGGAAGCGGCCCTATCTCTCGATTGCCGGGACCGCACGGATCGTCGAGGGCGGGGCCCCCGACCTTCTCAGGGAGCTCAACCCGGTCCTGGGCGACCCGAACATGAAGTTCCCGCCGGACAACTCGCCGCCCGGATTCCTCACCCGCATCCGCATCGACAGGGTCGGCGGCATCGGGCCCTGGGCATCGTGACCCCGAATTTTGCCACTTCCGCTACCAGCGGTAGCGGAATACAGTGGGTGAGTGCCGACGCGCGATGACGGCAGGCACCTGCGTACCTGCCCACTCTGTGAAGCCATGTGCGGCTTGGAAATTCACGTCCAAGACGGCAGGGTCACCAGCATCCGCGGCAACCCCGACGACGTCTGGAGCCGCGGACACATCTGCCCGAAAGGCGTGTCACTGGCCGCGTTGCACGACGACCCCGACCGCATCCGCAGCCCGCTGATCAAGGTCGACGGGCGCTGGCAGGAGGTCAGCTGGGAAGCGGCGTTTCGTCGCTGCACCGAATTGCTGACGCCGGTGATCCGCAAGCACGGGATCGGCGCGGTCACCGCCTACACCGGTAACCCGCTGGCGCACTCGTTTTCGCTGGCCCGGTATGCGGGTGTACTGCTGGGCATGTCCGGGATGCCGGTGACCTATTCGCCGGGGACCGTCGACCAATGGCCGAAGAACCTGTCGTCGCACCTGATGTACGGCCTCTGGTGGAACTTCCCCGTGCCCGACATCGAACGCACCGACCTGCTGGTCATCATGGGCGCCAATCCCGCCGCATCGCAGGGCTCACTGCTGGCCGCGCCCGACGTGATGGGCCTGATCGACGCGATCCGCAAGCGCGGCAAGGTGATCGTGATCGACCCGGTGCGCACCCGCACCGCCGCCCGGGCGGACGAGTGGCTTCCGATCGTCCCGGGCACCGACGCCGCGCTGCTACTGGCCGTCGCGCACACGCTGTTCGACGAGGACCTGGTCAATCCTGGACCACACGTCGACGGTGTCGACACGATGCGCCGGGTTGCGGCGGACTGGCCGCCGCGCCGGGTGGCCGCCGTCACCGGTATCGATGAAGACCGCATCCGCCGACTGGCCCGCGAACTCGCCGGCACCGAAAGATCAGTCGTATACGGCCGAATCGGCTTGTGCAATCAGGAGTTTGGCAGCCTGGCCAGCTGGCTGGTCGATGTGATCAACATCTTGACCGGCCATTTCGATACGCCGGGCGGCGCGATGTTCCCGAAGCCTGCGGCCTGGTCGATCACCTCGCAGCCGCTGCCCGGGCTGGAGGGCGGCGCCCCCGAATTCGGCCGCTGGCACACGCGGGTTCGTGGCGCGAAGGAGGTCCTCGGGCAGGCTCCGGTGTCGTGCATGGCCGAAGAGATCGCCACACCGGGCGAGGGGCAGCTCAAGGCGCTGATCACGGTCGCGGGCAACCCGGTGCTGTCCACGCCCGGTGGTGACAAGCTCGACGAGGCGCTGCCGATGCTGGACGCGATGATCTCGATTGACCTCTGGCTCAACGAGACAACGCGTCACGCCGATGTGATACTGCCCGGGCTGTCCCCGCTCGAGCAGCCTCACCACGACGACCTCATCCTGCTGTTTGCGATCCGCAGCATCGCGAACTACTCGCCTCCGGTATTCGACCCCGGGGATCGTCCGCACGAGTGGGAGATCCTGATCCGGCTGACCGGCCTGTGCACCGGCACACCGGCCGAGGATGTCGACGTCGCCGCGATCGACGATGGTTTCTTCGACTATCTGGCCTTCACCCGGGGCCTTGACGGCGCAGAGATCCGCAAGCTCTACGACGGCGCCGGTTTGAAAGGCGGCCCGGAACGGATCCTCGACCTCACGCTGCGAACCGGGCCCTTCGGGGACCGGTACGGCGAAAACCCGGGCGGACTCACGCTGGACATGCTCAAAGCCAACCCGAATGGAATCGATTTCGGACCTATGGTGCCGCAACTGCCCGGCATCCTGGGCACCCCCGACAAGAAAATCCGGCTCGCCCCGCAATACCTGCTCGACGACCTGCCGCGGCTGGCCGCGCGGATGGAGCGGCCGGCCGAACCCCTGGTCCTGGTGAGCCGCAGACACCTGCGATCGAACAACACCTGGCTGCACAACGTGCCGGCGCTGATGAAAGGCAAGGACCGCTGCACGCTGATGATCCATCCCGACGACGCTGCGCGCCGCGGCGTCCACGACGACGACGTCGTCACGGTGAGATCGGCGGCCGGCGAGATCAAGGTGCCCGTCGAGGTCACCGAGGCGATCAGGCCCGGCGTGGTGTCGATGCCGCACGGCTGGGGACACGGCAAGCCGGGGACGCGCATGGCGGTGGCCAACGGTTCGCCGGGCGCCAACACCAACGTGCTCTCCCCACCGACGTTCATCGACGAGCCCTCCGGCAACGGTGCCCTCAACGGTATCCCGGTGACGATCAGCTGAAGGCCGGTCACAAACGGGCAGGAGTGTGTTTTAGTTCACCTTCCCCTTGACCCGATGAACCGTCGAGGACCGGCCCCTCGTCGGCATGAGCATGACCGCAACAACGTATTCCACATTCGCCGACCGGGTTGCCGATAATGCCCGCGGCGCGCCTCGTATCGCCGGCACCGCGGTGGCGTTGACACCGCACCGGTACAACCAGGACGAGGTGGCACGCGAGCTCACCGATTTCACGGATCCGGGTTTCATGCGCTTCGCGCGGACGACCGGAGTCGACAATCGCAGTCTTGCGCTACCGATTTCGCGTTACCCCGAGCTGAGTGGTTTCACCGAGGCGAACAACGCCTACCTCGAGGTTGCCGTCGACCTCGGCGAGCAGGCGGTGCGCTCGGCACTGGCCGCGGCGAACATCGAACCTCACGAGGTCGACACCATCGTGATGGTCTCCAGCACGGGAATAGCGGTGCCCACCATCGACGCGCGGCTGATGTCGCGAATCGGGCTGCGGCCCAACATCAAGCGCGTACCGCTGTTCGGCCTCGGCTGCGTGGCTGGCGCCGCCGGGATGGCACGCGTCTACGACTACCTGCATGGGTATCCGGAGGACGTGGCCGTGCTGCTGTCCGTCGAGCTGCGCTCGCTCACGCTACAGCGTGACGACACCTCGATCCCTGCTCTGATCGGCGTGTCTCTGTTCGGCGACGGCGCGGCCGCGGTGGTAGCCACCGGTGCCAATCGAATACCGTTGGGCTCCAACGTGCATCGTGGTCCCCGCGTCCTCGCGACGCGCAGTCGGGTCATTACCGAGACCGTCGACGTGATGGGCTGGAATGTCAGCTCCAGCGGCTTCCAGCTGGTGATGTCCCGTGATGTCCCGAAGATGGCCGACGACTATCTGCGTGGAGAGGTCGACAGCTTCCTGGCCGATCACGATTTGTCGATCGCCGACATCTCGACATGGGTGTGTCATCCGGGTGGCCCGAAGGTGCTCGATTCGATCGAGAACGCGATAGGTCTGTTACCGGAAGCGTTGGCGCACAGCCGAGTCTCGATGCGCGAGAACGGCAACATGTCGTCCGTATCCGTGCTTGACGTGCTGCGCCGCACGGTCGCCGAGCCCCCGGCTCGAGGGGCCTTCGGGGTGATGCTGGCGATGGGTCCGGGGTTCAGCTTCGAGCTGCTTTTGCTGCAGTGGTGAGGTGGCGAAACCATGTACTACTCACTGTTCATCCTCGCCATCGCCGCTGAGCGGTTGGTCGAGTTGATCGTCGCCCGGCGAAACGCCAAATGGCCGTTTGCCAACGGGGGCAAAGAGTTCGGCCGCGATCACTACCCGGCGATGGTCAGTATGCATGCGCTGCTTCTGGTTTCGTGCATCGTGGAAGTGTGGGCTCTCGGCCGGCCGTTCATCGGTTGGCTGGGCTGGCCGATGCTTGCCATCGTGGGGCTCAGCACCCTGGTCCGCTGGCGGTGTGTCGCGACACTCGGTAAACGCTGGAACCCACGGCTCATCGTGATCCCGGGCGCACCGCTTGTTCGGGACGGACTGTATCGACGGGTGCGCCACCCCAACTACACCGCGGTCGCCGCGGAGGTTGCGGCGCTTCCGCTGGTTCACTCGGCGTGGCTGACCGCGATCGTGTTCAGCATGGCCAATGCCTTGGTGCTCGCCGTGCGGATCCGTGCGGAGGTCACCGCGCTGGGCCTCGCCTGACGTCCGCCTGCAGCAATCAGGGCGCGATTGGACGGTTGGTCCAGTCCCGCCCGGACCGGCGCGACGAGCGGAACCACCCGCCCGCCGCGCCGGTGCCGCCGTCGGTCGGGATGGTGTGGCCGGTGACAAACGCCGACAGGTCGGAGGCCAGGAACAGGATCACGCGGGCCTGGTCCTCCGGTAGCCCCATCCGTCCCACGGGAACCCACTGCGGCCATTGCGTCTGCTCCTCGGCGGTCAGCCACTGTGAGTAGGGCACCTGCAGTGATTCCGTGACGTCGGGGGCGACCGCGTTGACCCGCACGCCATCGCGGCCCACCTGGACCGCAAGGCTGCGGGTGAAGTGGATGACGGCCGCCTTGAAGGCCGCATAGACCGGATCCTCCGGGTAGCCGCGTAAACCTTCGACCGACGAGACATTGACGATCGTGCCGGCGTGCCGATCGATCATCGCGGGGAGGAACGCGTGGGTCACCAAGAAGACGTGGTGCAGGTTGACGCGGTAGAGGTCGTCCCACAGTTGCGGGTCGGTGTCGACGAAGTCGCCCGGGTGGCGCAGCCAGTGCCCGACGTTGTTCACCAGCACGTCGACCCGGCCGTGGCGATCGAGCACCGTTCGTGCCAATACGGCGACCCGGTCGGCGTCGCGGACATCGGTGACGACCGCCAGCGCCGAGCCACCGGACGTGCTGATCTCGTCGGCCGTGCGTTGAGCCGACTCGGCATCGACATCGGCGACGACCACCCGCGCACCGTGTTGGGCGAACAGCCGTGCGGTCGCCGCGCCGATGCCGCCCCCGCCACCGGTCACCACCGCGACCCGGTCGGTCAGCAGCGCGGCGGCCTCCGTTGCGTCCTCCATGCCCATATCTTGGGCCACCCGGCGCGACAGGCAGGGGGCGGGACTACCCATTTGCAAGGCCGCCAAACCGTGACGATGCCGACATTTGCCACAGATTCACTTGCCGTTTTCCGCGGTCCGGGACGGGTACACCGCACAACGATGGGAGCCGAGTGCAAATGATTACGCAGTCAGCGCCGTATCGCTTATTGCCGAGCCAGGCGATGAACCGGCGAATTCACCATCGGCACAGTCCGCAGTCGTTCGCTGTGTCGCTCGCCAGCCGGTTGATCGTGAAGAATACGGTGCGTGCGTGGGCAATTCAACCCAACCTGCACTGGCCCTTGGGATGCGTGGACGGGTTGGCAGGTTTGGTGCCACATTTTGGGTCCAAAGCGAAGATCGAACCGACAAGACTCGAAAACTGCGGTGCCGAGTGGGTTCGGGCCCCGGGGGTGTCCTCCACGCGGGCGATCCTTTACCTGCACGGTGGGGCGTTCCTCACCTGCGGCCTCAACACGCACCGCTCCCTGGTGATCCGTCTGTCGAAGGCAGCGGACGCCGGCGTACTCACCCTCGCTTATCGAAAGCTGCCAACGCACCAGATAGCCGACGCGATCGAGGACGGCATGAGCGGGCTTCGGTGGCTGCAGGATCGCGGCTTCGCGGATGACCAAATCGTCGTGGCCGGCGACTCGGCCGGGGGATATCTCGCGTTCATGACCACGCTCGCGGCCATCCGCAGTCGCCTTGCGAAACCGGCGGGGATTGCGACCGTGTCGCCCTTCACGGACGCGGATCCGACGCGGAAACTGCGGCACCGCAACGCGCGCAGGTGCTCCATGTTCACCCGAGGGGCGTTGTCGATGTTCACGCAATACCTCAGCCAGGCGCGGCTTCCCCAGGGCCAAGGGAATTCCGCGCGTCGTGTCGACTCACCGGTGGACGCCGATCTGTGCTCCTTGCCGCCGGTCACCATCCACGCAAGCTCCGATGAATTGCTGCTTCCGGACGCCGAGCTCATGGCGAAGCGTTTGGAATCCAGTGGGGTTCGTTGCGACCTTCACCTCTGGGACGGACAAATTCACGACTTCCCGGTGGCGGCCGATGTCTTGCCGGAAGGCAGGCGGGCCATTCGGTACATCGGGGATTTCATTAAAGAGGTCACCGCCGGAATTGACAGTTTGCACGACAGCATGGGTGCGACCGCGGCCGCGGGATAACGGAGGTCAACGCATTTCATCCCGCCGATTAATTCCGAATCACCGGGTGAATCGCGGCCGACACTTGATCGGCCGTCATTGAAGTTACTCAGGCTCGTCGATTCCGGGTCGACGGGCACCGTTTCGCGTTGCTCCCGCCTTCGGGCGGAGATGGTGGTCGTCGGCGACGGGCACGTCGTCGGGGACATGCCGCCGTCGTGCGTGGACGGCGGGTCACCCGCAGCCACGCGACAAAAACTCCGGCGAACAGTTGAGCGCGGGGGCGGGACTTACCCCTGCAATCGGCGTCACTGCCGATACAGTGGGTCCTCGTGAGCCCACCAGCCCCGCCTGTGCTGACCGTGCGGTACGAGGGATCCGAGCGGACCTTCGCGGCCGGCAATGATGTAGCCATTGGGCGTGACCTGCGCGCGGACGTCCGCGTCGCTCACCCCCTGATCTCCCGGACGCATCTCATCGTGCGATTCGACCAGGGACGATGGGTCGCAATCGACAACGGCAGCCTCAACGGGCTGTACGTCCACAACCGTCGCGTCCC
This sequence comes from uncultured Actinomycetota bacterium, assembly GCA_963784685.1. Lineage (GTDB taxonomy): Bacteria > Actinomycetota > Actinomycetes > Mycobacteriales > Mycobacteriaceae > Mycobacterium. Next base: position 795,037 of record CAWASF010000020.1, on the reverse strand, counting down.
GGCCGTCGACATCCAGGACGGCCTGCGGGTGAACATCGGCAATCCGGACGGTCCGGCGTTGACGTTCGAGGTCGGCCGCCACCGGGGTTCGGCCGGGCGGCCCCCGCTGACAGCGTCGATACCGCTTTACAACCCGCACAGCGGGCCCGGCCCACAGGCGCCCCAAGCTCAGCCCCAGCAGGCCGGCGCGCAGCGGCCCGGGCAACCGCAGCAGCCAACGCCGGCGCCATTTCGCCCGCCCTCGTACCAGCCCAGCGAACCGCAACCGATCCGGCCATCGGGGACGCAGCCGCAATATCCGGTGGGCGGTCATCCCGGTGGACCGCCCAGCGGGCCGCAGCCGGCGCCGAAGATCTACCGGGAGCAACCCGCGAAGGTGCCCTCGGGCCCCGGGGCGGAGCCCGAAACCTCCCGCGTCGGCGATTCGACCAACATCGCGACGTCGATGATGAAAATCCTGCGTCCGGGTCGAGCCGGGCTGGAGTCGATGGCGGGCGCGGTCAAGATCGGCCGGGCCAACGACAACGACATCGTCATCCCGGAGGTGCTGGCATCACGCCACCACGCCACCCTGGTTACGACGCCCAGCGGCACCGAGATCCACGACAACCGCAGCATCAACGGCACCTTCGTCAACGGCGCCCGGGTGGACTCGGCCGTCCTGCGCGACGGGGACGTCGTCACGATCGGCAACATCGACCTCGTGTTCGCCGGCGGCACATTGGCCCGCCGCGACGAGAGCGCGACCGCGACGCGCACCGGCGGCCTCGACGTGCGCGGGGTGACGTGGACGATCGAGAACAACAAGGTACTGCTCGACGACATCTCGCTGGGGGCGCAACCGGGGACGCTCACCGCGGTCATCGGCCCGTCCGGAGCGGGAAAGTCGACGTTCGCCAGGTTGGTGGCGGGCTACACGCACCCGACCACCGGCACGGTTTCCTTCGAGGGCCACAACATTCACGGCGAATACGCCTCGCTGCGCAGCAGGATCGGGATGGTGCCGCAGGACGACGTCGTGCACGGCCAGCTGACGGTGCAGCAGGCGTTGATGTACGCCGCCGAACTGCGGCTGCCGCCCGACACCACCAAGGCCGACCGCGCCCAGGTGGTGGCCCGGGTGCTCGAGGAACTCGAGATGACCCAGCATCTGCACACGCGCGTCGACAAGCTGTCCGGCGGTCAGCGCAAGCGCGCCTCGGTGGCCCTGGAGCTGCTGACCGGGCCGTCGCTGCTGATCCTCGACGAGCCGACATCCGGTCTGGACCCCGCGCTGGACCGGCAGGTCATGACCATGCTGCGGCAGTTGGCGGACGCCGGCCGGGTGGTGCTCGTGGTCACCCACTCGCTGACGTATCTGGACGTCTGCGACCAGGTTCTGCTGCTGGCCCCCGGTGGCAAGACCGCGTTCTGCGGGCCGCCCGGCCAGATCGGCCAGGCCATGGGCACGACGAACTGGGCGGACATCTTCAGCACGGTGGCCAACGACCCCGACGGGGCCAAGGCGCGGTACCTGTCGCGGACGGGACCGCCCCCGCCGCCGCCACCTGCGGAGCAGCCCGCGGAGCTCGGCGACCCATCGCATACCAGTCTGTTCCGCCAGTTCTCCACGATCGCCCGGCGACAGGTGCGATTGATCGTCTCCGACCGCGGCTACTTCATCTTCCTCGCGGTGCTGCCGTTCATCATGGGCGCGCTGTCGATGTCGGTGCCCGGAGATGTGGGCTTCGGCAAACCGAATCCCATGGGTGACGCGCCGACCGAGCCGGGGCAGATCCTGGTGCTGCTCAATGTCGGCGCGGTCTTCATGGGCACCGCGCTGACCATCCGCGATCTGATCGGTGAACGCGCAATCTTCCTGCGCGAACAGGCGGTTGGGTTGTCCACGACCGCGTACCTGCTGGCGAAGGTGTGCGTCTACACCGTGTTCGCGGTCGTCCAGTCGGCGATCGTGACCGTGATCGCGATCGTTGGCAAGGGCGGGCCGACTCAGGGGGCCGTGGCGTTGGGCAGTCCCGACATGGAGTTGTTCGTCGATGTCGCCATGACGACCGTCGCCTCGGCGATGCTCGGGTTGGTGTTGTCATCCATCGCCAAGTCCAACGAACAGATCATGCCGCTGCTCGTGGTGGCGGTCATGTCGCAGCTGGTGTTCTCCGGCGGCATGATCCCGGTGACCGGGCGGACCGGCCTTGACCAAATGTCCTGGGTGACACCGGCGAGATGGGGTTTCGCATCATCGGCCTCCACCGTCGACCTGCTCACCTTGGAACAGGCGGTGCCGTCGGTTGCGAAGGACTCGCACTGGCGTCACACGGCCGGCGCGTGGTGGTTCGACATGGGCATGCTGATAGTGCTCAGCTTTGTCTATCTGGGCTTTGTGCGCTGGAAGATTCGTCTCAGGGGCGGCTGATCGTTCGCCGGTGTGCGCCAACGGTTTTCAGTGTGCGGTGAAGGTGCCGCGGAAGCACACTTGAGCCCCTGGGCGCACACCCACGCGGACCGGCTAGGCGCCCTTGCGGACAACCTCCTCGGCGGCGGTGCGCATCCGGTCCGACAGCCGGAGAAGGTCATGCTCGCCGATCCCGTGCGGCAGCGTGTACGCAAGCTGCCGTAACTCGATGGCACAGTCGCGCAACTCCTGGCGGAGTCGCGTCTCATGGGTGGCCATGACGTTAGATCTTCCCAGGGCAGCCCAGTCTTCGCGATGGGCTAGGAGCGTTTTAACGGGAGATTGACAGCGTTTTTACATCTGAAATATCAGGGGAGCGCGGCCAAATATGTTTCGTTCGGCACGCCGGCGGCGAGGGCCTCCACGTCGAAGGGCCGATCGAGCCGGGCGCCGAGCTTCTCGGGGTCGGTGAGAAGGCTGATCTCGGCGGTCTGGCGGGCGAAAAACCGTCCGAAACGCGGATAGAGCCAACGCATTAGCGCCCGCTCCGCGCGGGTGCAGCTCGCTGCACATAAGCCGACGTGTCCCAGCTCGTCGGTGAGGATTTCGCTATAGAGCAGCTCGATCCGTGCGGCCACGTCCGGTTCGTCGGCGAACAACTCGACGCCTACGCGGCGCAGCTCGTCAAACATGATGCAGCCGGCCATTTCCCCGGCACCCACGAACGGGAACCCGAAGCGTTGGGGCAGGAACACGTTGATTTTGACGAACTGTCGCATGAACATTGGCGGCGCAATCACCTGGAACGGCAGACCGAACATGTCCAGCACATCGGCCAGCAGGCGGGTGTGATAGTGCTCCTCCAGCTCGACGTACACCCGCTCGGGTGGCAGGTCCTCGCCACTGTTGCGTCCATAGGTTTCGCCCAGGTTCACCCCGAATCGCTCGGCCTGGTTGAGCTTGGCGGTGGCCAGCAGGAACAGCATCTCTCGGGAAAGCCCGGGTTCGGGTCGGCGGCGGCGCAGATTGCGCAGGAACACATCCCGATCGGTGGAGCGGGCGGAGCGAACCGGGTCGGCCTCCAACGATTGGAAGAATTCCTCACGGTTGGCGAGTCGGCGATGCAGCAGATCGGCGTCGCCGTCGCGGCGCGCCAGGTAAGTGCGGTAGCCCTCGATGCCTGTGCTGCTCATGGTGCATCCATTCCCTTGGCGATCGTCTTTACGTACCGCTCCAATAGCGCGGCCCGCGGCTGAGTCCCAGTGGTGGCCGTGGCCAGCAACGCGAACAGCCCGGTCAAAAAGATCACCCCGAGTTGACCCGCGTCCGCGTCCCGAGACACCCGTCCCGCGGCCTGCGCCTCGGCGATCGCGGCGATGAGGAATTCGGCCAGCGGATGCTCGCCCAACTCGTCCTCGACCGGGCGCGTCGGGGAGAAGTGCAGCCCCAGCATGTCCCTGAAGACCACTGGCCCCAGCCGCTCCTCGGCGACGAGCACCTGGCGCACCAACAAAGTGAGCAGGGACGTCAGATCGCCGGGCCCGCTCGTCTCGGTGGCGAGGTGTGCCACGATCCTGGTCTCCTCGCTCTGTTCGAGCTCGACCAGCACGTGCTCCTTGGTCGGGAAATGGAAGTAGAACGTGCCGCGCGACACCCCCGCTGTGGCGGCGATCGCGGCGACATCCGTGCCCGCCAGCCCACAGCGGCCGATCTCGGCCACCGCGGTGTCCAAAAGGCGGCCCCGAGTCTGCAGCCGTTGCGCCTCCCGAGCGCTCACAACCAGCGGGGCAGCTTCGGAGGCCGATGTCTGCGGGTGCACATCAATCAACGTACGCATACTCGCTGACAGCTGTCAATGACGGCCGTCAGCGAGACGGGGCGCCCGCGTTAGTCGATCCGGATGGCCAGCGTGGCGACGATCGCGTTGGTCTGCGCGCGCAGCGCCGCCGCGAGGATGGGGCCGCGCTGGTTGTAGAGCAGTCGGTGGCGCCAGCGCCGGGGCTCGACCTGCGCGAGCAGCACGGTGACGTCGCGGCCCTTCTCGACCTGGGTTCGCACGAAACCGACCGTGGGCGCGACCAGGCTGCGGTGCGGGCTGGGCAACACCTTGAGCTCCAACCCGGGATCCCAATCGTCCCACTGCTTGCACAGCCACCGAGTCGAGCCCGGGTCGACCTCGACGGTGACCGGTACGACCTCGCCGCCGAGCCGCATCGCGGCCTGCAGCGCGCGTTCGGCCACCCGACTGACCGCGACGATCGGGACGATGACCATGGCCTGCGTATCGACACCGCGCACCGGTTTAGGCGGTATCCGCCCCAGGCCCAGCTGTTCACCCGCGCGCCGGTAGTACCGTTCGATCCGGTCGAAAAGCAGCATCAGCCCGGGCACCAGGATCACCAGGAGCCATGCACCTTCGGTGAATTTGCTTGCCAGCAAGACGATTCCGGCCACGGCGGTGAGCGCCGCTCCGCCTCCGTTGAGGAGGGCCTTGCCGAGCCACCCACGGCCGCGTTCGGCGCGCCAGTGCACCACCAGACCGGTTTGGCTGATCGTGAACCCGATGAACACCCCGATCGCGAATACCGGCAACAGCCGCTGGGTGTCGGCATTGACAATGCGTAGCACGATGGCGGCCAGGATCGCCAATGTCGCTACGCCGTAACGGAACACGGGCCGCTCCGCGCGCAGCGCGAACAGATGTGGTAGGCGGTGATCCCTCGCCAGCAGCTGCATCAGCACCGGCAGTCCAGCGAAGCTGGTATTGGCGGCCAGGGCCAGCACCAGGGTCACCGCCAGGTTGGTCACGTAAAACGGCCATCCGGTTCCGAAAGCGCCCGCCGACAGCTGTGCCAGCAGGGTCACGTTGGCGCGGGGAACGACCTGGTGTAACCGGATCAGCGTGGCGAGACCCAAAAGCATGGCCCCCAACAAGATCCCCAGTGCGACCTCGGTGTGCTGGGCACGCTTCACCGCCGGCGATCGGAACGCGGGCACCGCGTTGGCGATCGCTTCCACCCCGGTCAGCGAGGAGCATCCGGCCGAGAACGCCTTGAGAATAACCACAATCCCGAGCGCCTCGGTCGCATGGATCGGGCCGAGATCGTCGCCGATCACCGCTACCGGGTGCGGTTCGAAGAAGCCGACGACGATGATCGCGAAGATCCCGGCGATGAACACCAGCGCCGGGCCCATCAGCACCTTCGCCGACTCCGCGATGCCGATCAGATTGAGAACGGTGAGCACGGCGAGCCCCGTCATCGTCACCGCAAGCAAGTGATGCGCCAACGGTGGAAACACGCTACCCAAGCTCGCGGCCCCCGCCGCCAGGCTCACCGCCACGGTCAACACGTAGTCGACGACCAGGCTCGCCGCGGCGAGCAGGCTCGGCCACCGGCCCAAGTCCTTCTTCGCCACCGCATACGCCCCGCCGCCGTCGGGGTGTACGGCAATCACCTGCCGATAGGACACCACCAGCACCAGCAACAGCACGGCGATCGCCACCGCGACGGGCACCGTCCAGCGCACCGCGGCGGCACCCGCGGCGATTAAGGCGACCACGATCGCTTCCGGGCCGTAAGCGACGCTGGACAACGCATCCAGCGACATCGCGGCAATGCCGCCGAGCGCGGTCAGCCGGTGCGAATCGCCGCGATGATGTCGTCGGAGGCGACGATCGGCGATCCGAGTGACCGGCGCCATGCGGTCCCGGGTTTCGACCACTGTCCGATTTAACACCGCGCCGGGCGTAACGTCAGCGCGAAATGGCGGACGGAATTTCGCGGTGTCGTCACGCTGGCGCGGTCTGGTGGAGGGTAGGGCATGGATTTCGAGCTCGACGCCCCGCAACGCGCATGGCTGACCGAGGTTCGCGAATTCCTCGACGAGAACGTCACCCCCGAATTGCGGGCTGAACTCGCGCTCCACGATCTGGAGTTCCCCGACGGCGAGGTGGCGCGGTTTCGCCGCAAGATCGGCGAGAAGGGCTGGTTCGGGCTGAACTGGCCGCGCGAGTACGGGGGCTTGGGCCTGGGCGCCGTTCACCAGCACCTCTTGATGAGCGAGTTCGAGTATTGGGGCGTGCCCGGACCGGATCTGACCGTCACATCGGTGGCGCCGATGATCATGCGCCACGGCACCGAGCGGAACAAGACCGATTGGCTGCCGCTGATCGCCAGGGGTGAAATGATCTGCGCCGTAGGCTATTCCGAGTCCGAGGCCGGAACCGATTTGGCCAACCTGCGTACCCGCGCGACCCGTGACGGCGACGACTGGGTGATCAGCGGCACCAAGATCTGGAACAGCGGGGCTCAGCGCGCGACCCACGAGTGGCTATGCGTGCGCACGGACCCGAACGAAGTTCGCCATCGGGGGCTTTCGGTCATCATCGTCCCGATACACAGCCCGGGCCTGGAAGTCCGCCCGCTGTACGCGTGGTCGGGCTATCGCACCAACGAGGTGCACTTTCGCGATGTGCGGGTCCCGCTCACCAACCTGGTGGGCGAAGTCAACCGGGGCTGGACGTACATCACCGGCGCGCTCGACCTGGAACGGGGTGCGCTTACGAACGCGGGCGATCTGCGCCGCGCCGTGGAGGAGTTGCGAGAACTTTCGTTGAATCCGCGGCGCGACGGGACGGTGCCCGCTCAAAGCCCGGCGCTTCGGAGGCGACTGGCGCAGGCCGAAGCCGACGTCGAGGCGGCCACCCTCATGGGCTACGAGGCCGCGTCGATCCTCGATAGCGGCGGCGGTGCCGTCATACCCACCGTCGAGGTCAGCGTCGAGAAAATCTTCACCAGCGAATTGCGCCAGCGCATCGCCGATCTCGCGCTGGACCTGCTCGGTCCGGACGGCCTGTTGACACATCGCAGCCAACGCGCGCCGCTGGCCGGCAAATTCGAACGGCTCTACCGCGCCGCCCCGTTGATGCGCTTCGGCGGGGGCACCAACGAGGTCCTCCGCGACGTCATCGCCCAGCGCGGCCACGGAATGCCTTCGTATGGAAGGTAACCGATGAAGGCAATACCCACCGCCGAGCGGCGCGAGTTCGCCACGATGTTGCGGGCCCTGCTCTCGGCGGAAAGTCCCGCGAGTTGGCAGGCGTTGGCCGACGCCGGTGTGTTCGGCCTCGCCGTCGCCGAGCAGTACGGCGGCTCGGGCGGCACGCTCGACGACCTCGCCGTCTTCTACACCGAGACCGGTCGCGCACTGTGCCCGACGACGGTGCACAGTACGGTGCAAGCCGCGCTCGCGATCGACCAGCTTGCTTCCCCGGAGGCCAAGGCGGTGTGGCTGCCCCCGCTGGCAAGCGGGAGTGTGCGGGCCACCACGGCGTTGTGGAGCGCCCGCGACGCCGCGGACGTCTCGGCGGTGCTGCGGGCCGACTCCTTCTCGACGCACTGGTGTCTGCACGGAACCGCGGACTACGTCGCTGACGCCGAGGTTGCCGACCTCATCGTGGTTTCGGCCGCCGCGGGCGAGCGCACGCTGGTCTTCAGCGTCGACTCGCGCGCCGCCGGGGTGAGCATGGAAGCCCTGCCCATGGTGGGCGGTTATCGGGCGTTCAGCGTGCGCTTCGACGGCGTGGTCGTCACCGCGGATGCGCTGCTGGGCGACGTCGAACGGCCGGCCCTGCGCCGCCTTGCGAATACCGCGGTGGCACTCGGGTCTCTCGACCTGGTCGGGATCGGGCAGGCCGTACTGGACCGCACCGTCGACTACACCAAGCTGCGTCACCAGTTCGGACGCCCGATCGCGTCATTCCAGGCGGCTCAACATATCGTCGCCAACATGCACATCGCCTTGGCCGCAGCGCGATTGGCCGCGCACTCGGCCGTCTTTTGGATAGCCCGCGGTCACACGGCTAGCAGGGAAACGGCGATCGCTCGCATGCACGCGGCCGCGGCGGCGAGGCTGATAACCCTGGATGCCCATCAACTGCACGGCGGGATCGGCTACGTCACCGAGACGGACCTGTATCTGTGGAGCGAACGGGCACGGCTGGGTTCGACGCTCGGCGGCGGCGCCGACGTCGCCGCGTCCTGGCTGGAGGACACCATGTACGGAAAGGACGGCGGGTGAGCGAGGAGACCTTGATCGACGCAGAATCGGCGTCGCGCGTGGGCACCGTCGCCGCGTCGGCGACGGGCGAGGTGAACCAACGGGATTGGCAACGCTGGGCGGCGGCGGTCGGTGACCACAACCCGTTATGGTTCGAACCGGATTACGCGCGGGCCAACGGTTTTCGCGACATCATCTGCCCTCCGCTCTTTCTGCAGTACGCCGTGCTCGGTGTCACGCGCCTGGAGGCGCTGCGGCCAGACGGTTCCTCCGGCGCGGTCTCGGGCAGTCTGGCGTTTCCCCGTGCCCCGAAGCGGATGGCGGGCGGGGAAAGTTGGAAGTTCCACCTCCCGGCTTACCACCGTGACGAGATCGAAATGGTCCGCACCATCGAGTCGATCGTCGAAAAGGAGGGCCGCTCGGGCAGATTCGTCCTGGTGACCTGGCACACCGTGTACCGGAACCAGCACCGCGGCGTGGTTGCCGAAGCGTCGACGTCGATGATCGCCCGGCCCTAGGAGTGCCATGACCGGTACGCAGGTGTTCTATGACGACATCGGTGTCGGCGAGCGGATTCCCGCGCTGACCGTCACCGTCCACGAAACCCAGCTGTTCTTCTTCAGCGCCGCCACCTACAACGGCCACCGGATCCATTACGACAAAGAGTGGGCCCGCGCGGTCGAGGGCTATGACGACGTGTTGGTCCACGGCCCGCTCCAGGCGGCACTGCTGGCCCGCGCCATCGGTGATTGGATCGGTGGACGCGGCCGCCTGGTCTCCTTCTCGGTGCAGAATCGGGCGATCGCATATCCCGGTGAGCTGCTCAGCTTCGGTGGGCAAGTCACCGGGAAGCGCCTCACCGACGAGGGCGCCGGGCTGGTGGATCTCGACATCGCCGGCCGCCGCGACGACACCGTGTTGATGCCCGGAACCGCGACCGTCGAGCTGCCCCGGCGCGGAACCCCGTCGTGACCGGGCTGCGCGGCGAAGCGGCCGTCATCGGCATCGCCGAGTTGCCCGCCGAACGGCGTCCGACCGGGCCGCCACGGTTCAGCCTGGACCAGTACGCGCTGTTGGCGAAGATCGTCGTCGAGGACGCCGGCGTGGACCCCTCATGCATCAACGGGCTGCTCACCCACGGAGTGGCCGAATCGGCGATGTTCGCCCCCGCCACGCTGTGCGAGTACCTCGGCCTGCCTTTGGATTTCGGTGAGCGAGTCGACCTGGGCGGAGCCACCTCGGCTGGAATGGTATGGCGGGCCGCGGCCGCGGTGGAGCTCGGGGTCTGCGATGCCGTGCTGGCCGTGGTTCCCGGATCGGCGTCTGTGCCGCATTCCCGGAACCGGCCGCCTCCGGCTCCCAATTGGTATGGGGCGTCGTCGAATAACTATGGGTCGCCGCAGGCCGAGTTCGAGATCCCCTACGGAAACGTGGGGCAGAACGCCCCGTACGCGCAGATCGCTCAGCGCTACGCGGCGGAATTCGGCTACGACCCCGCCGCGGTCGCCAAGATCGCCGTTGACCAACGCGCCAACGCGTGCGCGCATCAGGGCGCGGTCTTTTACGGGAGCCCGATCACCGTGGACGACGTCCTCGCGAGCCCGATGATCGCCGACCCCATCCACATGCTGGAAACCGTGATGCGAGTGCACGGGGGGGCGGGGGTCTTGGTCGCCAACGTCGACCTCGCCCGTCGAAGTCGCAACCGCCCCGTGTGGATTACCGGCTTCGGTGAACACATCGCCTTCAAGACGCCGACGTACGCCGACGATCTGCTGTGCACGCCGATCGCGCGGGCCGCCGACAAGGCGTTCACGATGGCCGGGCTGAGCCGGTCCGATGTCGACATCGCCTCGATCTACGACTGCTACACCATCACCGTGTTGATGAGCCTGGAAGACGCGGGCTTCTGCGCCAACGGTCAGGGCATGTCCTGGGTTACGGGCCACGACCTGACCTATCGCGGCGACTTCCCCCTCAACACCGCCGGCGGCCAACTGTCCTTCGGCCAAGCCGGCATGGCCGGCGGGATGCACCACGTCGTCGACGCCGCGCGCCAGCTCATGGGCCGGGCCGCCGACGCGCAGGTGCGCGACTGCCACACCGCGTTCGTTACCGGAAATGGCGGCATCATGAGCGAGCAGGTCGCCCTGCTGATGCGGGGGGACTAGCAAATGACCACCGAACCTCGGCCCGTGCCCGAGCCGACGCCCGTCTCGCGGCCCTTTTGGGAGGCCCTGGCACAGCACCGGATCCTCCTGCAGTACTCGCCTTCGCTGCAGCGCTACGTGTTCTACCCCCGCACCCTTGCCCCCGGATCGCTGGCCGACGACCTGGAATGGCGCGAAATCGACGGCGCCGGAACCCTCTATACCTTCACCGTCGCCCGTCGACCCACCGGTCCGCCGTGGGCCGACGCGGTCCCCCAGCTGCTCGCGGTGGTGCAGTGGGATGCCGGGCCAAGGATCAGCACCGAGCTGGTGGGAGTCGACCCGGGTGACATCCGAATCGGAATGCGGGTGACGCCGGTGTTCTACGATCTGCCTGAAACCGGAATCACCCTGCTGAAGTACCGGCCGGCATGAGCTGCCCGGCCGTGCGGACGGAGGCCGACATGGACGACGCCATCGATGGCACGGTGCAGGCGATGTTGCGCGAGTTGAACGCCGGATTCCCTCGCGTCGAGACCATGACCGCCGCCGCGGCCCGGGCCGCCGTGGCCCAACGCCGCGTGCCCCCCGACAACATCGGGGACGTCCGCAGCACCATCGACCATGCGGTTCCGGGCCCCGCGGGCGCCATCCCGATACGGATCTACCACCCGCACGGCGAGCTGATCGGCGACCGCCCCGGAATCGTGTTCTGCCACGGTGGGGGATTCGTGTTCTGCGACATCGAATCCCACGACGGCTTCTGCCGGGCCCTGGCGCGGGGTTGCCACGCCGTCGTCGTGTCGGTCGGCTACCGGCTCGCGCCCGAAAATCCCGCACCCGCGGCCGCGCTCGACGCCTTCGCGGCGTTCTGCTGGGTCATCGAACACGCAGCCGGTCTTGGCATCGACCCGGCGCGGACGGCGATCGGTGGCGACAGCGCCGGCGGGAATCTTGCCGCGGTGACCGCCCTTCTCTGCCGCGATCGCGGAGTCGCGAAGCCCGCCGCGCAACTGTTGCTCTACCCGGTCATCGATCCCTCGTTCGACACGGACAGTTACCACCGCTACGGCACCGGATACCTCAACACCCGCGCCGCGATGCAGTGGTACTGGCGCCAATATCTCGGCAGTGAACGGGTTTTCGACCCGCCCTACCTGGTGGCCCCGGCTCGTGCCGATTCGCACGCCGACCTGCCGCCCGCACTGATCGTCACCGCCGGTCTGGATCCGTTGCACAGCGAGGGCTGCGGTTACGCACGCCGGTTGTGCAACGCGGGGGTGCCGGTCGTGCACCGGGACTTTCCCGGTCTGTTCCACGGCTTCATGACGATTGAGTCCTTCCCGCCGGCGGCGTCGGCGCGCGACATCGTCTGCGGTGACCTGCGGGGCCTGCTCTGCCCGACTTACTGCCAGGCGACATGACCGACACCGACGTGATCGTGGTCGGCGCGGGATTCGCGGGGCTTTACGCGGTGAACCGAGCCGCGTCGGCGGGCCTGTCGGTGATCGGCATCGAAGCGGCCCCCGATGTCGGTGGCACCTGGTATTGGAACAGGTACCCGGGCGCTCGGTGTGACGTTGAAAGCGTCGACTACTCATACTCATTCGACGAAGACCTGCAGCAGAGCTGGAACTGGAGCGAGCGCTTCGCCGCGCAACCGGAGATTCTGGCCTATCTGCGCCACGTCGCCGCCCGCTTCGATCTGCGTCGCCACTATATTTTCGGTACCGACGTCGTCGGCGCCGCCTTCGATCGCGGCCGCTGGCACGTACGCACCGCAGCTGGACAGACGTATGCCGCGCCGTTTCTCGTGTGCGCGACGGGCTGCCTGTCGGCGGTGAACCGTCCGGATATCCGCGGCATCGACGATTTCGGGGGCGAGGTGTACTTCACCGCCGCGTGGCCGCGCGAGGATCCCGACCTGCGCGGCAAGCGTGTCGGCGTGATCGGCACGGGTTCGTCTGGCATTCAAGCGGTTCCGATCGTGGCCGACCAGGCGGAACGGCTGGTGGTATTCCAGCGGTCGGCGAACTACAGCATCCCCATGCCCAACCGCCCGTGGTCGCCGGAGGAGCAGCAACGGATCCGGCAGGAGTATCCGGAGCGCCGCCGGAAGTCGGCCTACGCGTCGGCGGGCACGCCGCACGGCACTTACCACAAGAACGCGGTCGACACCGACCCGCAAGAGCGGGATCAAGCCCTGTGGCGGCGCTGGCGTGAGGGCGGCGTCCTGTTCGCCAAGACCTTTCCCGACCAGAACGCCGACCTGGCGGCCAACGACATCGCCAGGTGGTTCGCGGAGGAGCGGATCCGGGAAATCGTCCGCAATCCCGTCGTCGCCGCTGACCTCATCCCGGTCGATCACCCCATCGGCACTAAGCGGATCTGTACGGACGCGGGCTATTACGCCACTTTCAACCGCGACGACGTCCGGCTGGTGAACCTGCGTCGTGAACCCATTGAGGCGATCACCGCCGACGGAGTCCGGACCACCTCGGCGACCTATCCCTGCGATGTGCTGATCTTCGCGACCGGTTTCGACGCGCTGACCGGGGCGCTGACCCGGATCGACCCGACCGGTCCCGGGGGAGTCACGCTGCGCGACATCTGGGCGGACGGACCCGTGACTTTCCTGGGGCTGATGGTGCCGGGCCTGCCGAATTTGTTCAGCATCAGCGGACCCGGCAGCCCGTCGGTGCTGGCCAACATGGTGTTGCACGCCGAGGTTCAGGTCGACTGGGCCATGGAGCTCATCTTGACGGCACGCCGCCTCGGGCTCAGCGAGGTCGAACCCCGCCGCGACGCCGCCGACGCCTGGACAGACCACGTCGCAAAAGCCGCCGACCAGACCCTGTTCCCCAAAGCCGCATCGTCGTGGTACCTGGGCGCCAACATCGAGGGCAAGAAGCGGATCTTCATGCCTTACACCGGGGGCTTCGGCACCTACCGGCGTCACTGCGACGCCGTGGCCGGTGACAACTATGCCGGGTTGGTGCTCACGACCCGAAGTCCGACGAGTGAGTGACGGTGCCGGAGACCGTTCAGCAGCTGCTGCGGCAGCGCAGGCACGACGAGACACCCGCGATCGCCTACGACGAGCGGATCTGGACCTGGCGGGAACACTTGGCCGAGGCCGAGGCGGAGGCGGCCGTGCTGATCGGCCTCGGCGATGCGACACGGCCGCTGCACGTCGGCGCCTTGCTCACCAACTCCCCGGCGATGCTCCGCGCGATGGCCGCCGCGGCGCTGGGCGGCTACGTGTTGTGCGGCATCAACACCACCCGGCGCGGGGCCGGCCTGGTGGCCGATATCCGGCGGTCCGACTGCCAGATTCTGCTCGTCGACGCCGAGCATCTGGCAATGCTGGCGGGCTTGGATCTCAACGGGATTCGGGTTGTCGACGTGGGCTCGGCGGGCTACGCGGAGCTGGTTTCCGCGGCGCCCGAACTGGTCGCCCACCGCGAGGTCACCGCCGCGGACACCCTGATGATGATCTTCACCTCCGGCACCAGCGGTGACCCCAAGGCCGTCCGGTTCGCGCACGGAATGGCCATCATGTGCGGGGCCAGCCTGATCTTTCAGTACGACATCACCGCCGCCGACGTCTGCTACCTGGCGATGCCGCTGTTTCACTCCAACGGTATCGCCGCGGGCTGGGCGGTCGCGATCGGCAGCGGCGCCACCATGGTTCCGGCCAAGTTCTCGCCGTCGCGGTTCATCGACGACGTACGCCGCTACCACGTGACCTACCTGAACTACGTCGGCAAGCCCCTCGCTTTGATCCTGGCCACCCCGGAACGTCCCGACGACGCCGACACCTCCCTGCGGGTGGCGTTCGGTAACGAGGCGACCGACCGCGATATCGCCGAATTCGCAAGGCGTTTCGGCTGCCGAGTAGTCGACAGCTTCGGCTCCAGCGAGTTCGCGGTGATCGTGGTCCGTGAGGACGGCGCCCCGCCCGGCTCGATCGGTAAGCCCTATCCCGGGGTGAGCATCTACCAGGCGACGACCCTGAAGGAGTGCGCGGTCGCGGAGTTCGACGAGCACGGCGCCCTGACCAACTTCGACGAGGCGGTCGGCGAACTCGTCAACACCCGGGGCGCGGGGCCGTTCACCGGCTATTACAACGATCCGTCCGCGACGGCCGAGCGCATGCGGCATGGCATGTACTGGTCCGGCGACTTGGCGTACCGCGACGCCGACGGCTGGATCTATCTGGCCGGCCGCACGGCCGACTGGATGCGAGTGGACGGCGAGAACTTGGCGGCGGCGCCGATCGAGCGGATCCTGGAACGGCTGCCGCAGGCCAGCCGGGTCGCCGTCTACGCCGTGCCCGACGAGCGGGTCGGTGATCAGGTGATGGCGGCCCTCGTGCTCCACGACGGGGCACGTTTGGAACCCAACGATTTCGAGAAGTTCCTGGCCTCGCAGCCCGACTTGTCGCCAAAGGCGTGGCCGCGCTACGTGCGTATCAACGACGACCTGCCGGCGACGGCTACCAACAAGATCCTCAAGCGAGAGTTGGTCGCCGCCGGCGTCAGCGCGCAGGGCGGCGTGCTGTGGGCGCGCGAGGCGCGCCTCACGACTTACGGTGTCCGCTACAACGGCGAGAGCTAAGAGGCGGCCGGATGCGGTTCGTCAGGAGCAGGTGCCTCGCCGAACCGTGCCAGCACAAGGGTTCCGGCAACTGCCACGACGAATCCCGCGATCACGAGCCAGCCGAGGCCCGGGCGGGCGGTGTCACCCAGCCACACCACTCCCACGAGCGCGGGAGCGATCGTTTCACCGACAACCATGGCGGCCACCGTGGTGGTCACCGATCCGCGGTGTAGGCCGGAAGTCAGCAAGAGGAACCCCGCGGCCCCGCCCCCGGCTGCCGCGTAGATTGCCGGGTGGGTGTAAAAAGCGGCGTTGGTCGGATCAATGGTGTCCACGAGGCGCACGCTGACCTCGACGACACCGAATCCGCTTCCGGCGCCGAACCCGAGCGCAAGCGCGCGCTGGTGATCGGGCAGTCGGCCGGCGGCGGCACCGGCGACGAATATCGCCGCGACCACCCCGATCAGCCCCCAGCCGAGTCCGGCCGGGGCGTGGCGAAAGTGCCCCGGGCCGGCCGCGCAGGCGAGCACGGCGAGGCTCACGCAGACCACCCCCACGGCCGTCCACTCGGCCGATGAAAGCCGCGCCGACAACACCCACGCGGACACGATGCCGGTGACCGCGATCGATGCGGCCAGCGCCGCGGCGACGACATAGATCGGCACCAAGCGCAGCGCCATTACCTGCAGCACAAAACCCAGGGCGTCGAGGCCGATGCCGGCGAGATAGCGCCACTGCCGGACCGCACGCATCAGCAGTACGGCATCCACGCCGGACCTCCCGGCGGCGCCTTCGACCGATCGCGCAGCGACGGCCTGCAGCACCGACGCGGTGCCGTAGCAGACGGAGCAACCCAGAGCGAGGACGAACCCGGTCAGCACACACAGACGATAGCGGTCCGGTCGATGTTTGCGCAGCTTAAAGAACGGGCACGCCCCGAGGAGCGGCGTGCAGCTGCAAGAACAATCGACCGAACAAGCTCAGTGAACTAGCAGTCATCACTGTTCACTCTGTCGTGCCATGGATAACATTGAATAACAAGGGAATTCCACCAACAATGTTTATTTCAGTGTACAACTGTGTACCATAACTACTATGGCTGAACGAGGCGCTGAGCCCAACGTCCCGCGCGGGCGTCGGCTGTTTCTGCGAGCTGTGCGGCAACTGTTCAGTCCGTTGCAGCCGGACGACTACCTCGAGATGATCAACCCCCTCTGGACGACCAAGGAGTTGCGCGGCAAGGTCGAGCGCATCGAGCCGCAGGGCTCGGAAGCGGCCAGCGTGCTTATCCGACCCGGGTACGAATGGCCAGGTCACAAGCCCGGCCAGTACGTACGGCTCGGCGTGGTTATTGACGGCGTTTACCATTGGCGCGCTTATTCGCTGACCTCTGATCCGTCGCCGGAAGACGGTCTGATCAGTGTGACGCCCAAGAAGGTGGACAGCGGCGTGGTGTCGCCGTACCTGGTACAGAAGATCCAGCCCGGCGACCTGGTGCGGCTGGGTGAAGTCGAGGGCGTATTCACGCTGCCCGAGTCGCTGCCGGCCAAGATGCTCTTCATCAGCGCCGGCAGCGGCATCACGCCGATCATGAGCATGCTGCGCAGCCTTGATCATTCGGGTGAGCTGGGCGACGCGGTGGTCATCCATTCCGCTCGCACCCGCGAGCAGGTCATGTTCTTGTCCGACCTCGAAGACCTCGATCGCCGGCACGAGCGGATGCGGCTCGATCTGCGCCTGACCTCCGAGCGCGGCCGGCTTTCGCCCGGCGACCTGGATGAGGCCTGTCCGGACTGGCGCGAACGGGAGGCATTCTGCTCGGGCCCGGGCGAACTGCTCGATGCGCTGATCGAACACTGGGAAGACAACGGCGACCCGGATCGCCTGCACTTCGAGCGGTTCCAGCCGAAGATCGGCGGCGACGCCGCCGCCGGCGAGGGCGGCAAGGTCTGCTTCCTCGACAGCGAAAAGACAGTCGAGTGCGATGGCGGCACATCGATTCTCGAGGCCGGCGAGCAGGCCGGCCTGAACCTCGCGTACGGCTGCCGAATCGGGATCTGCCACACCTGCGTGGGGACGCTGAAATCGGGCAAGCTGCGTGATCTGCGCTCCGGTGACGTCATCGAGCCGACCGAACAGGACGTGCGGATCTGTATCAATACCGCCGAAGGCGACGTTGAACTCGAACTCTGATCGAAAGGAGCCGTGGTGACCTCCACACTGCAACGCCCGCCAAGCCCGTTCGCTCACCTGGGCGAACAGGAACGGGAAAAACTGGCCAAGGAACTCGACGCGATTCACGACGAAGTGTTCGCCGATCTCGGCGAGCGTGACCGCCGCTATATCAAGACGGTCATCTCGGTACAGCGCCAGATCGTCGTGGCCGGGCGTGTGCTGCTGCTGGGATCGCGATCGAAAACCGCGTGGGTGCTCGGCACGGCGTGCCTGGGCATGGCCAAGATCCTGGAGAATATGGAGATCGGCCACAACGTGATGCACGGCCAATGGGATTGGATGAACGATCCCGACATTCACTCCTCGGTATGGGATTGGGACACCGCGTCGACCAAGGAAGCGTGGAAGCACTCGCACAACTACATCCACCACACCTTCACGAACATTCTCGGGAAGGACAAGGACCTCGGCTACGAGATCATGCGGATCGATCCGAACCAGAAATGGCACCCACGCTATCTCGGGCAACCCCTGTACAACCTGCTGCTCACGGTGCTGTTCGAGTGGGGAGTGGCCGTTCACGACATGGATATCGAGGCCATCCGAGCGGGCGAGAAGCCGTGGTCGGAGGTGCGCAAGGACCTCAAAGGCATTGGCGGCAAGGCACGTTCGCAGATCATCAAGGACTACCTCGGCTGGCCGCTGATCAGTGCGGGCGCATTCGCTCTTGTGCAGCTGGCGTTGCGTGGACGGCTCGAGCAACCCGCGGAGTCGCGTGTCGCGAGGCGGCTGCGCAGGATTTCGAGCAAGGGCCGGCTCGGCACCACGGCGACCTTCCTCGACAAGGTGTTGCCAGGTGTGGAAAGCACCTACCTGCGCACCCTGGCCGCCGACGCCCTGGCCAATGTCATCCGCAACGTGTGGGCGCACGCCATCATCTTCTGCGGCCACTTTCCCGACCAGACGTACACGTTCACCCAGGAAGAAGTCGAAAACGAGACGCGTGGTGAGTGGTATCTACGGCAGTTGGTCGGCGCGGCCAACATCGACGGCGGCCCGCTGTTCCACGTCATCAGCGGCAACCTGGGCTACCAGGTTGAACACCATCTGTATCCGGACATGCCGAGCAGCCGATACTCGGAGATCGCACCGAAGATCAAAGACATCTGCGAGCGCTACGAGCTGCCGTACAACACCGGGCGGTTTTCGAAGCAGTGGTACACGGTGCACCGCAGCATCTTTCGGCTGGCTTTCCCCGGTGGGAAGCCCCGGCCAAAGCCCGGCCCGTTCCACGACGAGGGCGGACGTCCGGGGCCGCAGGGTGACGGCGAGGCGAGCCGTTTCCGTGAGCGCGTGCCGGCCGAGCATCCGTCCGCAGGTCCGGAGCATCAGTCCACCGGTGTCGAGGTGCAGCCGCCGCCGCGTGGCAAAGACTGATCACATCCCGGAGTGCCGGCGCCGTGCGTTGTACTCGACGTCAGAGATCGCTCCTTCGGCCTGTAGCGCCTCGAGCTCCTTCAGGCTCTCGGAGTCCAACGCTCGCGGCGGCGGAAGCGGCATCGCGCGTGCGGACGTTCCGACGTCGTGCTTCACATCCTTGGTGGGCCACCCGGCGCCGAGGTTGATCAGCCGCAGCGCAAACAGCACACCGGCGGCGGTGATCGGCAACCCGAGGTAGAGCATCCAGGCCAACGGCAGGCCGGCCTGGCTCAGCGTGAAGCAGCGCGACAGCGGCAGCAGAGCGATCAGCGCCGGTGGCGCCGCTTTCCTTGCGCTCGTACTCAGTGTTGGCGGTGCCGACGAGACGCTGACCAGCTCAACGAGCGCTTCGTCCACCGTGACGTCGGCAAGGCTGTTTCCTATCATTTGGGAATGGGCGCCGGTGGGCTGGATACCGTGGGCTCGCCGGCATTCACCGACGGGGACTCGGCCCGGTTTCGTGCCGCCGGGTGGTGGTCCGATGCGACACTGTCGGACGCGGTGCGTCGCAACGCCGAACACTGCCCGGACCGCCCCGCCTACGTCGACCACCCCGGCGCATCGCTGAACTGGCGTGAATTCGACTACACCGCAACTAACTTGGCGGAGCAGGTGGCCGGCCTCGGCGTCGGGCGAGGTGATCGGGTCGCGGTGTGGCACGGTGACTCGACCGCGATCCACGTCCTGTTCATCGCCATCGAACGCTGCGGCGCCGTCGTGGTCGGCATCGGCGCGCGCGCCGGCGCCCGTGAGGTGGCCGCGATGCTGCGCAGTTCGCGGCCGAAGATCCTGATCAGCGATCAACAGCGCAGCGGCGCCGCGACGGACGTGGCCGCCGAATGTCCGGTCTCCACCGTGGTCCTGGGCGGCGACACCGGCGCGCCGCGACTCGCGGTTGACGCGGCGCCCAAGGCGTTGGCTGTTGACCCCCGGGTCGGCCCCGATGACGTCTTCCTCATCAATTCCACCTCCGGGACCACGGGCCTGCCCAAGTGCGTGGTGCACACGCAAAACCGCTGGCACTACTTTCACCAGAAGGCCGTCGCCAACGGGTTCTTGACATCGGACGACATCTTCTTGCCGGTCATCCCGATGCCCTTCGGTTTCGGAATATGGACCAGCCACACCACTCCGATCTACCTCGGTGCCACCGCGGTGATCCTGCAGCGGTTCAGCGCCAGCGCGGCATGCGAGGCGATCGCCCGCCACAAGGCCACCGTGTTGTGTTGTGTCAGCACGCAATTGACCATGCTGATGGCGGATCCCGCCCTCCGCGATCACGACTTGAGTTCGTTGCGTGTGGTTTTCGCCGGTGGCGAGGCGCTGCCTTACCGGCCCGCCGCCGAGTTCGAGGAACTGACCGGCGCGAAAATTCTGCAGTTCTACGGCTCGAACGAGACCGGGATGCTCAGTGCGACCACGGTCGACGATTCGCGCCGACGCCGGCTCCGCACAGCCGGCCGGATCGTTCCCGAAATGGCGGTCCGGCTCTTCGACGGCGATCACGACGTCACCGAGACGGGCCGAGGACAGCCCGCGTGCCGGGGCCCGGCGACCAGCCTCGGCTACCTCGGCGGGACCGACCACGACAAGCTGTTCACCCGCGACGGGTGGATGCGCATGGGCGACATTTGCGAGATCGACGCGGACGGCTACCTGACCGTCACGGGCCGAACCTCCGATTTCATTCTGCGGGGCGGCAAGAACATCAGCGCGGCCCAGGTCGAGAATGCCGTCACGACCCACCCGGCTATCGCGGTGGCGGCAGCGGTCGCCATGCCGGACGCGGTGTTCGGTGAAAAGGTCTGCCTCTACGCCGAATTGGCTGACTCGCAAACCATCGACCTGCCCGAGCTCGTCGAGCACCTGTTGGCGCTCGGAGTCTCCAAGGAGCTGCTGCCCGAACGACTCATCGTCGTCGAGGAACTTCCCCGATCTTCGGGCGGCAAGATCGCCAAGGCGCAGCTCCGCGAGGATATTCGAACCAGGATGGAGGCCGATCATGAATGCTCCTGACGCACGGCGGGGAGGCCTGGAGGTGTGGGCGCCGTCGGTGGTGCCCCCGATCGGGGTCGAGCTGTCCGACGAGCAGGCCCTCGCGGTGGCCTTCCGCCACCTCGCCGCGATCGGATTCGCGGAGAATATGGCCGGACACATCACCTGGCAGCCCGAGGGCCAAACGGATATGTTCGTCAATCCGTGGGGACTGTGGTGGCAGGAGCTCACCGCATCGGACATCTGCCTGGTGGATAGCGACGCGCGGGTGGTCCGCGGCCGTTGGGATGTCACCCCGGCGATCCACATCCACACCGAGCTGCACCGCGTCCGCGACGACGCCCGAGTGGTCATTCACAATCACCCCTACTACGTATGCGTTCTCGCCGCATTGGGCGGGCTGCCCGAGCTGGTCCACCAAACCGGCTCGCTGTACCTCGACGACCTCTGTCTGGTCGACAACTACGACGGTGAAATCGACAGCCCCGCTCGCGCAGCGGATCTCGCGGCGCGCATCGGAAGCGCCAACGTGACGATCCTGGCCAACCACGGAGTCATCGCAACCGGCCGCAACCTGCCCGAAGCCGTCTACCGCGCCGCATCCGTCGAACGGGTGTGCAAGCTGGCCCATGACGTGATGATCACCGGCAGGGAGCCGGTGAAGATGAACTGGTCGGACATGGCGGGCATGCAACGGTCGCTCATCGAGCGGGCGGCTGACGTGTACTGGGCGGGGGCAGCGCGGATGACGATCAAGGCCGACCCCGATGTGCTCGAGTAAGCAACGTGTCGGGTGTGCGCTCAGGGCGTCGAGTGTGCGCTCAGGGCGGCGACACGCCGAGCAGCTTCGCCACTACCGCACACCCAACTAGCCCCGTTCCTGCAAGGAGTTTTACGAGTGAAGTCGATCGACGAGCTGGCCGCCAACCGAAACTTCACCACGGCGAAGACCGGCGAGCATCGCTCCGTCACGTTTTTGCCCGATCCGCCGCGGGCGGCACGGCGCTACACCGTGATCTCGGTCGACGATCACATCGTCGAACCACCGGACACCTTCACCGGACGCCTGCCGCACAAATTCGCCGACCGCGCACCCAAAGTCGTGGAGACCGAGAACGGGGGACAGACGTGGGTCTACGACGGCCGGGAACTGCCCAACGTCGGGTTCAACGCCGTGGTCGGGCGGCCGGTGGCGGAGTACGGCTTCGAGCCGGTCCGGTTCGACGAAATGCGCAGGGGCGCATGGGATATCCATGAACGCGTCAAGGATATGGACCTGAACGGCGTATACGCCTCGCTGAACTTCCCCTCTTTCCTGCCGGGTTTCGCCGGCCAGCGGCTGCAGCAGCTGACCAAGGATCGCGACCTGGCATTGGCGTCGGTTCGCGCGTGGAACGATTGGCACCTCGAGGTCTGGGCGGGCTCATATCCCGAACGGATCATCGCGTGCCAACTGCCGTGGCTGCTGGACCCCGAGCTCGGCGCCAAGATGATCTACGAGAACGCCGAACGTGGCTTTCGCGCCGTGACATTCAGCGAGAACCCCGCGATGCTCGGATTGCCGAGCATCCACTCCGGCCATTGGGATCCGATGATGGCGGCGTGCGCCGAGACCGGGACCGTGGTCAACCTGCACATCGGATCGTCGGGGTCTTCGCCGTCCACCACCGACGACGCACCCCCGGATGTGCAGGGTGTGCTGTTCTTCGCCTATGCGATCTCAGCGGCTGTCGACTGGTTGTATTCCGGTCTGCCCAGCAGGTTTCCCGACCTGAAGATCTGTTTGTCGGAAGGCGGAATCGGTTGGGTCGCTGGGCTGCTGGATCGCCTCGACCACATGCTCAGCTATCACGCGATGTATGGCACCTGGGAGGCGCTTGGCGAAAGCCTGACCCCGGCCGAGGTTTTCACCCGGAACTTCTGGTTCTGCGCGGTGGAGGACAAGTCGTCGTTCGTGCAGCGCGAACGGATTGGCGTGGACAACATCATGCTGGAGGCCGACTATCCGCATTGCGACTCCACCTGGCCGCACACTCAACAAACGATCCACGAGCAGATCGGCGATCTGCCGCCGGATGTGATCCGTAAGTTCAGCTGGGAGAACGCGTCTCGCCTGTACCGCCATCCGGTGCCGGTCGAAATACAGCGCAATCCCGAAGCCTTCTGAGGCCTCGCCAAACCTCCGCTCCCGGCGGCTCGGCCAGGCTGAGCACAATGCGCAAAAGCTCAAAATCGCTTGTTGCGTGGCTATCGCGCACAAGCGCGTCACGGCCGCTGCCGATCCGTAGCTTCGAGTGCACCGAGGTGTCGGGACCCTCTCGACATCGACAGCGAGCAGGAGTCCATCGTGTTCACTCAGCCAGAACTGACTACGGGAACAAATGCGTACTGCGCGGACACTGGCGCGCTGCCGCGGCGGTTGGACGCGAAGCGAGAAGGCTACGTCGAGCGCACGGTTGTCACGAGTGACGGCGTGCGGTTGGCGGTCCGCGACTACGGCTCTGCCGGTGCTCGCGACCACACCGTCGTTCTGCTGCACGGTCTTTGCCTGACGCAGGCGAGCTGGGCACGCCAGGTCCGTCACCTGGTGGGTCGGTGGGGCAACAGTGTGCGAATCATCACCTACGACCACCGCGGCCACGGCGAGTCAACCGGTGCCGACATGCACACCTACCGGATCGACCGACTGGCCGCCGACCTGGCCGACGTGCTGACCGCCCTGCGCGTCACCGGCCCGCTCACGCTGGCGGGGCATTCGATGGGCGGCATGACAGCGCTCGCATACTTGGGCCGTGCCGCCGCCGATCGTCCGGTGGAACCGCAAGGCCTCGTCCTGGTCGCCACCGCCGCCGGCCGGCTCGCCGAGCGAGGACTCGGCCGCATGCTGGGCACCCGCGCCACGGAAATGGTGTTCAATCTCGTACACCACATGCCCCGGCGCGCCACCGACCAGGTCTTCAGTGGACTGGTGCGGCCGGTATGGCGGGGTCTCTCGAAGCGCTTTGGCGCCGCGACGAGCGGCGCCGCCGCGGCAGCCGCAACCGCGGAGCACACGGTCTCATTGACGACCGCCGTCGGCTTCCTTCCCAGCCTGAAGGAATACGACCTGTACCACGCCCTCGCGTCCATCTCCGCGAACACGATCGTCCTGAGCGGGGGAGCGGACATGACGACCCCGGCCGACCACGCTCGCGACCTGGCCGCGGCCATCCCGGGCGCCACCCACGTGCACCGACCCGAGGCAGGTCACATGCTCGTCGAAGAGCACGCAGAGTGCGTCAGCGACGCAATCGATCGCGTGGTGGGCACGCCGACCTTGGTCGCCCGCGGCGCGGCCAGTTGAACCCTGCGACCTATCGACTAGCGTGCGAGGGCGAGGTGATCATGACGACGGCCAAAGTTGACTTCAGTTCCGTCCCCTGGGGCTCAGTGGAGTGGACGAACCTCGTCACGCTGTATCTGCGCGCGTATGAAAGCCGTTCGCGGCGACCCATTCTGGGTGACAACGCCGCAGCGGAGGCGGTGGACCGGATCGACTACGACTTCAGGCGAATCCATCGGACCTCGCTGCCCGCATCAAACCAGTACCTGGTCACGCTGCGCGCCAAACAGTTCGACGACTGGTGCGCCGACTTCCTTCGGCGTCAACCCCACGCGGTGGTCCTGCACCTCGGTTGCGGCCTCGACAGCCGCGCCTTTCGGCTCGCCTTCCCGCAGTCGGTCCTGTGGTTCGACATCGATCAGCCCAGCGTCATCGAGTTGCGGCGACGCCTGTACGACGACACCGGGCAGTACCGGATGATCGGCTCGTCGGTGACCGATCCGCGATTGCTGGACCAGGTTCCAACCGGCCGCCCAACACTCGTCGTCGCCGAGGGGCTGCTGATGTACCTGCGTGCGGACGAGGTCCGACAGCTGCTGCTCCGGTTGACGGACCGATTCGCTTGCGGGGAGATGCTTTTCGATACGCTGTCGGCGCTGGCCCCGCTGCTGTCGAAGGTCTTGACAAAAGGGATCATCAAGTGGGGCATCCGCGACGCGCGTGAGCTAGAGACCTGGAACCCGAGTCTGCGGTTCCTCGAAAAGACGTCCGCGCTGGCCGGCTACCGGAAAATCGAATCGACGCCGGTGAGGTTGATTTGCGGGTTCGTGGCCGCAACGGGCGGTCGCGGTTACGACGTGCTGAACCGCTTCGAATACTCATAGGTCGGAAGCCAGGCGCCGCAGGATGTCGGCCGCCGGCTCGGCAGTGGCGTGCGGGTATCCGGTGCCCGCCCACAGATGCACGTAGTCCGGTTTGCCCGCCGCGGCGGCGGCCTTCCGCAGCGGGCTGGTCAGGTGGTGAATCGCCGGATAACCCAGCGGCGCCTCCGCCTCGTGGGCGTCGATGAACGCATTGCGCAGGCCGCGGGCGGGGCGGCCGGTGAACGCCCGGGTCAGCACGGTCTCGGTGCGCGCGGGATCGGCGAGGGCCGCCCGGTGGGTTGCGGAGGCGCCGCTTTCGTCGGCACGGAGCAGAACCGTTCCGACCGCGGCCGCCGCGGCGCCCGCGCGGATCACCTCGGCCACCGCCGCCGGCGTCGCGAGCCCGCCCGTGGCGATCACCGGCAGCGGCACCGTCGCAACGATCCCCTTGACAAGGTCCACGATCGGGACCGGCGTCAGCGGTTTCCGCGGCGACAGGGTGCCGGAATGCCCGCCGGCGGCCGCTGCCTGCACGGCAAGCATGTCGACGCCGGCGGCCTGGGCCTGCGCCGCCTCCTCGGGCGTCGTCACCGTTTGAACCACAACGCTATCGGCCTGTTGCAGCGCGGCGATCACGTCACGCGGCGGTATCCCGAAGGTGAAGGACACCATCGGCACCGGGTCGTCGAGCAACAGCGCGATCTTCTCGTCGAACCTGTCGTTGTCCTCGACGGGCTCGGCGGGCAGGGACAGACCGAACTGGTCGGCCTCCTGCTGAATCGTTGCCGCGTAAGTCCGGTAGCTGTCGGGGTCGACCGGCAGCGGGTTGGGGGCAAACACGTTGATGCCAAACGGGATTCCTTCGGCACGGACGGCCTTGATCTCGGCTTCGACGGCTTCCACGGTCTTGTAGCCGGCCGCCAGCATGCCCAGGGCGCCCGCCCGGGTCGCCGCCGAGACCATCGCCGGAGTGGTGGGGCCGCCCGACATCGGAGCCGCGACCAACGGAATGGACATCCCAAATTCGGCCAACATCGCACTGCCCCCTCATTCTCATGCGGACTGCCTCAAGCGCCTGTCTTGACCATATAGCTGTGTGTGCAGCCAGGCGCGGCCGAGCGTGCGCAGAATGCCACGGTTGCCGGCGTGTCGCCGTACAGACGCGCGCGCTCGCCGGGAACGTTCCATTCGGCCGCCGGACCTGACAGGATGCTCCAGCGTGAAGAGGCCCAACTTTCTGGTGATCGTGGCGGACGACCTCGGGTTTTCCGATATCGGCGCGTTCGGCGGCGAGATCAATACGCCCAACCTGGATCGACTGGCCTACGCGGGCATCCGGCTCACCGACTTCCATTCCGCTCCGGCCTGCTCACCCACCCGGGCGATGCTGTTGACCGGTACCGACCACCATCTCGCCGGCATCGGCACGATGCTCGAGGTTGCGATTCCCGGATTCCAGGGCGCGCCCGGCTATGAGGGCCATCTGAACGACCGAGTCGTCGCGTTGCCCGAGCTGTTGCGCGACGCGGGATATCTGACACTGATGTCGGGCAAATGGCACCTGGGCGACACCATCGAGACGTCGCCGTGGGCTCGTGGATTCGAGCGCTCGTTCGCCTTGCTGCCGGCCGGCGCCAGCCATTACGGACCCGCAGCCGGCGGCGGCTTCTCGCCCGTACCAACGCTTTACACCGAAGATGACCAGTTCGTCACCGTCGGCGACGACTTCTACTCATCCGACTTCTACGCCGACACGTTGCTGCGCTACTTCCGCGAACGGTCCAAGGACCCGGAAAACAAGGACCGGCCCTTCTTCGCCTATCTGCCCTTCCAAGCGCCGCACTGGCCGCTGCAGGCACCGGACGAATCCATCGCGACCTATCACGGGCGCTACGACGACGGGCCGGACGCGTTGCGCGAGGCGCGCTTGGCCGGGCTGCGCAAACTCGGACTGTGCCCGCCGGATGTCGCGGCCCATCCGGTCGTGGCCGACGGCGCCCCGGAGTGGGCCGACATGACCGCCGACGAGCGCGCGCTGTCGGCCCGAAGCATGGAGGTCTACGCCGCGATGGTGGACCGGATGGACTGGAACATCGGCCGGGTGATCGACTACCTGGCCGACAATGGCGAGCTCGACGACACGGTCGTGATCTTCTTGTCCGACAACGGCGCAGAGGGCGCGATGGTCGAGGCGATGCCACTGCGCGGACCACAGATCGTCGCGCAGATCGAAAAATACTGCGACAACACCCTCGACAATCTCGGGCGCCCCACCTCATTCATCTGGTACGGCCCGCGGTGGGCACAGGCGGCCACCGCGCCGTCGCGCCTGCACAAGGCCTTCACCTCCGAAGGCGGGATCCGGGTGGTGGGCTTCCTCACCTGGCAGGGCTTTGCGCGGCAGGGCGAGATCGGCACGGCGTTCGCGACGGTCATGGACATCGCCCCAACCGTCCTGGAACTCGCGGGCGTCGAACATCCCGGCACCTCCTACCGCGGCCGCGAGGTCGAACCCATGCGCGGCCGCTCGCTGGCGCCGTATCTGTCGGGCGACAGCCTAGCGGTGCATGAAACCGATACCGGCACCGGCTGGGAGTTGTTCGGCCGCAAGGCAATTCGTCAGGGCGACTGGAAGGCCCTCCACCTGCCGGCGCCGTACGGGCCGGGTACCTAGCAGCTGTACGACCTCTCCCGCGACCCGGGTGAGATCGACGACCTGGCCGCCACGCGGCCTGACAAACTGGCCGAGCTCCTGGCCCTGTGGGACCGCTACGTCGAGGAAACCGGCGTTATCCTCGAGCCCATCTCGGTGTTCGAGGCCGACCTGCGGGCGTGACACTATGCTTGAGCGCTGATGGCTGAGGCGACCACGTGCGCGATCATCGGCGGCGGCCCCGCCGGGATGGTCCTCGGTCTGCTGCTGGCTCGCGCGGGTGTCGAGGTCACCCTGCTGGAAAAGCACGGCGACTTCCTGCGCGACTTTCGCGGCGACACGGTGCATCCCACCACGCTGCGGCTGCTCGACGAGTTGGGCTTGTGGAACCGTTTTACGGCGTTGCACTACAGCGAGGTCCGCAAGGCGAAATTCGAGTCGAATGGCCGCTCGGTGACTTACGTCGACTTCGAGCGTTTGCGCCGGCAACCCCATCCCTTTATCGCCATGGTGCCGCAGTGGGACCTGCTGAACCTGCTCGCCGAGGCCGCCGAGACCGAGCCGAGCTTCACTTTGCGGATGAAGACCGACGCCACCGGGCTGCTGCGCGAGGGCGGCAGGATCACCGGAGTGCGCTACCGGGGGCCCGACGGGCCGGGTGAGTTGCGGGCCGAGTTGACCGTTGGCTGCGACGGCCGGTGGTCGATCGCGCGCCGCGAGGCCGGCCTGAAGACGCACGAATACCCGGTGAACTTCGACGTGTGGTGGTTCAGGTTGCCGCGCGCAGACGACGCGGAATTCTCCTTCTTGCCGCGCCTGGGCCCCGGCAAGGCCCTCGTTGTGATACCGCGCGAAGGCTACGACCAGATCGCCTACCTCGGGCCCAAGGGGGCCGACGCCCAGTTGCGTGCCCGCGGCATAGAGGCGTTTCGGCGCGACGTCAGCGAGCTGCTGCCCGCAGCGGCCGAGTCGGTCGCGACGCTGACGTCGATGGACGACATCAAGCACCTCGACGTCCGGGTGGATCGGCTCCGTCGCTGGCACGCCGACGGGCTGCTGTGCATCGGCGACGCCGCGCACGCTATGTCTCCGCTGGGAGGCGTCGGCATCAACCTCGCGATCCAAGATGCCGTGGCGGCCGCGACCGTGTTGGCCGAACCGCTGCGGCAGCACCGGCTCACGGATCGGGACCTGGCCGCGGTGCGCCGGCGTCGCGTATTTCCCACGGCGGTAACCCAAGCGGTGCAACGGGTTTTACAGCGAGCGCTGCTCGGCCCGCTTCTGAGCGGCGTGGACCCCACGCCACCGGAGGCCCTGCTGAGCGTCGTCGAACGCCTGCCGTGGCTGTCTGTTCTGCCCGCCTACTTCATCGGCGTCGGGGTCCGGCCCGAGCGTGCGCCGGCCTTCGCCCGGCGCGCGACAACTGACCCCGCCTAGACCTTCGCGTGTGCGCTGAGGGCGAAAAATCTGCGAAATCCGCACCCTGACGCGACACTCAAAGCCCGGAACGCACACTCGACGCCGAGTGCTAGCGTCGGGTCCGTGTCTGAACAAGTTCGGATCGGCATCCTGGGCGCGGCCCGGATCGCGCCCCTGGCGCTCATCAACCCCGCCAAGAAGAACGCGGAAGTGGTCGTTGCCGCGGTGGCCGCGCGCGATCCGTCACGCGCCCAAGGCTTTGCGGCCAAGCACAACATCGCCCGGGTGCACGACGACTACGACCAGCTGATCGCCGACCCCAACCTCGACGCGGTCTACAACCCGCTGCCGAACGGCCTGCACGGCCGATGGACCAGAGCCGCCCTGGCCGCCGGCAAACACGTGCTCTGCGAAAAGCCATTCACCGCCAATGCGGCCGAAGCGCGGGAAATCGCCGAACTGGCCGTGAATTCGGATCGGGTGGTGATGGAGGCCTTCCACTATCGGTACCACCCGCTGACTCTGCGCGTCGAGGAGATCATCGCGTCGGGCGAGCTGGGCAAGCTCGAGCGGGTGGAGGCCGCCCTGTGCTTCCCGCTGCCGAAGTTCTCCGACATCCGCTACAACTATTCGCTCGCCGGTGGCGCGACGATGGACGCGGGGTGCTACGCCGTCCACATGGTCCGCACGTTCGGCGGCTCAACCCCGGAAGTTGTTTCGGCGCAAGCGAAACTGCGCGATCAGCGGGTCGACCGGGCCATGACGGCCG
This sequence comes from uncultured Actinomycetota bacterium, assembly GCA_963784685.1. Classification (GTDB taxonomy): domain Bacteria; phylum Actinomycetota; class Actinomycetes; order Mycobacteriales; family Mycobacteriaceae; genus Mycobacterium. The sequence goes on along the minus strand of CAWASF010000020.1, from coordinate 765,158 downwards.
AGGTCCGGTTCGCCGAGGGACACACCGGCCTGGTCCGCTGTTCGATGTGGTCGACGCATCTGCTGCAGATCAGCGCCAGGGTGGTCGGCAGCCAGGGCGAGCTGCGTGTGCTCAATCCGGTGACGCCCCAGTTTTTCCATCGGCTCTCGGTCAGATCATCCGACGGCAGGCGCGTGGAGCGTTTCCCGCACCGCCCCTCCTACGCGTATCAACTCGACGCATTCGCCGCGGCGGTGCTGCGCGGCGAACCGGTCAAGACGACGCCGGTAGACGCCATCGAAAACATGACCGTCATCGACGCGATCTATCGCGCGGTGGGACTTCCGCTGCGCGAGCCGAGCTGAAGAACCCATCATCGACCAGCACAACGAGGAGCGGGCCTTCCGGCCCATCACGCCGGGGGCCGCCTAACGGAATCGACCCCGGACAACAACCGGCGCGCGGCCTCGACGCAGGGGCGCAGGCGATCGATCGGGCTGACACCGGCCAGCGCCAGCGATCGTCTCGGCACTTCGAGTTCGATCACGATATCGGCCGGAAGCGCGGAAAGGATGTCGTGTAGCGGTAGTTCGCCTTCGCCGGGAACCAGCCGCTCAAACATGGCTTCTTCCATGTAGTTGTCGATGCGGGGCCGCAGCGTCGTGTCGTTGAGTTGGGCATAGCCGATGCCACCGGGATCGATGGCAACGACGTCGGCGGCACCGGATCCAGACCGCACCAGGTGCATGAGGCCTCGCTGCGCGGCGAGGTCCGTCAGCATCGCGAACTGGTCGAACGTGCGGCCCAGGTCCGGGTCGAGGCTGACGACGTTGATTCGGGAACCGCCGAGCTCGGCCAACACGTCGAGATCGGTTGCGCACCTGCTGATATCGGCACCCGGCAGCACCAGGAACCCGTCGCCGAGCGAAATCGTGACGCCGCGATGATTCATCGCGGCGAGCATGTCTCGCCTGTGTGCGGCGTCGTCCTTCAGCGAGAACGGCGGGTAGCCGAGCGGCACCAGCGGCCCTCCCTGCACAACGGCCGACATGTGCCGACAGCCAAGATCGGCGGTGAGGTTGACGAATTCCACCGGCGGAAGCCCAAATCCGCCGAGGAAACCGATACCGAGTCGGTCCACGTCCATGCTTACGCCGGACGGCGTGCCAGTTGCGCCACCTGGTCGGCCTGTTGGGCCGTTTTGGCGAAGAGCGCGGTTTTTCCCGAGCTAACTGATTCTCGGATCACGCCCACGCTGATGGCGAGGTCGTCGCGGATGCAAGCCACCCCGGTGCCTATGTTCGCCGCGGTAAATGACGCCCAGGCGGCCGCCGATGATGCGTCCATGGTCACCACTATTTCGTAACCGGTAGAGCCATTAGGTTCGGGCTTGGGAACGTCCACTCGCGTGAGCCCAAGCTCCATCACTTCGGGAGCCAACGTGTAAAGGGTGGTCCGGTCGAGATCACAGGTGACGAGAACGTCGGTCGCCGCCACGGGCGCGTTCGGGTTGGTAGCGGGGCACTTGTCGGGCGTGGTTGGTTGTGACTTCTGCACCGGCCGAACCGGCAGCGGCTGAATCTTGGCGACCGCCGCCGAAGAGGTCGGGGACGCCGAGTGCTGTGGTGACTGGCACCCGCACAGCACAGCTGCGACCACGATGCCGCTGGTCAGCCGGATCGCAATCATTCGACAACTCTTTCACTCGAGAAACCGCTGCGCCATTGCTCTGGCGAAATCTCTTGTTCTGCAAGTCAGGTTTGCTGGCGTTAGCCCGGGAACCGCCCGGAATGCCTTGGCGGGGCCCCGTTTCCTAAGTGGGCATGGTCTGCGGGCAGGGCACCCGATACGGGGCTCCGGTCCAAGTGGGGCGTCGTTCTCAAACGAATTCTTGGCGCGCGAACTGGTTGGGGGGTGCGGTGGTCGTGCACTACGAATATAGAGTAAGCTTCTCCAGACCCGTAGTCCGCCGAAAGCTTGTGATCCTTGGCTCCCTACACCGCCGCCGGACCGAAAAGGCGTAAGCCCAATGCCGACGAGCGCCGCCGCGAACTCTGTGATGCGGCTATTCAGCTGTTGGGCGACCACGGTGCCAAGGGATTGAGCCATCTGAAGGTTGACCGGAAGGCCGCCGTACCCGACGGCACGACCTCGTTTTATTTCCGTACCCGCTCCGCATTGCTGCGCGCGGTGGCCGAGCGGCTGGCCGATCTGGATTTGGAAAGCCTGCAATCGGTCGCTGACAGTACCGCCGGTTCGTCGCCCTCGCGGTTGTCGCAGGTCGTTTTTCAGGCCGGCAGCGAGCCACAGTTGTCCCGGACGAAGGCCAGGTACGAGCTGACAATGCAGGCCACTCGCGACCCGGCGCTGGCCGCGATTCTGCAGCAGGCAACCGACGGATTTACCAAGCTGCACCGTGAAATCCTCGTGCACCTCATGCCGCACGGCGCCGAACTGGAGCCGGCCGTGGTCGAGGATCTGAGCAATGTGACGCTGACGTTCATCAACGGTCTGCTGCTGCGGTTCGCCCACGGCGACCGGATCATCGACAGTCCCGAACAACTCGACGGCATCTTGGCGGCGATCGCTACCGGGATTCTGAAGAGTTCGCACAAAGGGCGACTCGCACAGGGCGGCGGCCCGCGTCCGGCACGCCGCAGAGTGGCGGCATCCGGGTGAGCGCACCAGCGGCAGGAGGGATTTCGTGACGACGAGTACGGAAAGCGATGTTCATTTCGATCCATACGATGTCGAGCTCATCGCCGACCCGTATCCGATGTTCGCGCGCCTGCGCGACGAAGCGCCGCTGTACTACAACGCCGAATACGACTTCTTCGCGTTGAGCCGGTTTGCCGACGTCAACAAAGCCGTCGTCGATCACGGTACCTACAGCTCCGCCAGGGGAGTGATCCTGGAGCTGATCAAGGCCAACCTCGAAATCCCCTCGGGGATGGTGATTTTTGAAGACCCACCGATTCACGACGTGCATCGCAAACTGCTGTCGCGAATGTTCACGCCCCGCAAGATCGCATCGCTCGAACCGATGATCCGCGATTTCTGCGCGCAACTTCTCGATCCCTTGGTGGGGTCGGGGCGATTCGACTTCGTCACCGATCTCGGTGCGATCATGCCGATGAAGGTCATCAGTATGCTGCTGGGCATTCCCGAAGACGATCAGGAATACATCCGCGACCACGCCAATGCCCAGCTGCGCACCGAGGCCGGCAAGCCGATGAACGCCGACCGGGGCTTGTCCGTCGGCGAGCAGTTCGAGGCCTATATCGACTGGCGCGCCGAGAATCCGTCCGACGACATCATGACCGATCTGCTCAACGTCGAGTTCGTCGACGAGACCGGCACGACGCGGCGGCTCACGCGTAACGAGATCCTGGTGTATCTCAACGTGGTGGCCGGAGCGGGCAACGAAACGACGACCCGGCTGATCGGCTGGGCGGGCAGGGTGCTCGCCGAGCATCCCGATCAGCGCCGCGAGCTCGTAGAGAACCCCGGGCTCGTCCCGCAGGCAATCGAGGAGCTGCTGCGCTACGAGCCGCCCGCTCCGCACATGGCTCGGTATGTGACGCGCGACGTCGCTTTGCATGACCAGACGGTGCCCGAAGGCAGTGTGATGCTGATGCTCCTCGGGTCGGCCTGCCGCGACGAGCGCCAGTTCGGGCCCGACGCCGGCAAGTTCGATATCCATCGCGAACCCCGTCCACACCTGACCTTCGGCGTGGGCACCCACTTCTGTCTGGGCTCCGCGCTGGCGCGCCTGGAGGGCCGCGTCGCTTTGGAGGAGATCCTGAAGCGCTTTCCCGAGTGGGACGTCGATCTCGCCAACGCCAGGCTCAGCCCGACGTCGACGGTGCGGGGCTGGGAGACCCTGCCGACGGTGGTGGCGCGATGACGGGCCGGGTCGAGGGCAAGGTCGCGTTCATCAGCGGCGCCGCCCGGGGTCAGGGGCGCAGCCACGCGGTGCGCCTGGCGCAGGAGGGCGCCGACATCATCGCGGTCGACGTCTGTGGGCCGATCGACAACCTGGCCTACCCGCACTCGACCCCAGCCGATCTCGCCGAAACGGCCGACCTGGTGAAGGGGCTGAACCGCCGCATCGTGACCGCACCAGTCGACGTGCGTGACTACGACGCCCTCAAAGCCGCGGTGGACAACGGGGTGGAACAACTCGGCCGCCTCGACATCATCGTCGCCAACGCGGGCATCGGCACCTTCGGCAACAAGCTGCACAAGATCCCGGAGAAGATCTGGCAGGACATGATCGACGTGAACCTTTCCGGAGTCTGGCACACCGTGAAAGCCGGTGTGCCGCATATCATCGCCGGCGAACGCGGCGGCTCCATCGTGCTGACCGGCTCTGTCGGATCGCACAAGGCCATGGCTTACACCGGCCATTACATTGCCGCCAAGCACGGCGTCATGGGCCTGATGCGCAGCTTCGCCGTCGAGCTGGGCCAGCACCGGATTCGGGTGAACTCGGTGCACCCCAGCCAGGTCAACACACCGATGACGATGAACGACGTGACATTCCGCCTGTTTCGACCGGATCTGGAAAATCCCGGACCCGACGACTTCGCCCCGTTCTCACAGATGACCCACACGTTGCCGGTGCCCTGGGTGGAAGCCATCGACATCAGCAACGCCGTCCTCTTCCTCGCCTCTGACGAGTCTCGTTATGTCACTGGCGTTTCGCTGCCCGTCGATGCGGGCGCCTTGCTCAAGTAGGCACTGACACAACTAGTAAAGAAGTCGGAGAGAACACATGCCGGAATACGACTACGAAGAATTGAAGAAGGAAGCCGAGCAGTACATCAAGTTCGAGAAGGACGTCAAGAACCGGATCGCGTACATCACGTTCGACCGGCCGGAGGCACAGAACGCCACCACCCTGGGGATGCGGCAGAACTATGCCGACCTGATCCACAAATGCAACGTGGACGACGACGTCAAGGTGGTGGTGATCCGCGGCGAGGGCGAGGATTTCGGCAGTGGCGGGGACCTGCCCGAGCAGCGGCCGATGCTGGAGAACCCGGGCATGCCGCTGCTGCACGAGCTCGCGATCAACGACGACGACGTCAAGTATCCGCCGGGCGGCTCGTATCGTTACCTGTCCACCGTCACGGATTTCTACTCCAAGGCGCGCGCCGGTTGCCGCCCGCTGCAGGAACTGCGGAAGATCAGCATCATCGAGGCCAAGGGCTACTGCTACGGCTGGCACTTCTATCAGGCCGGTGACGCCGACCTGGTGATCTCCTCTGACGATGCCCTTTTCGGGCATCCGGCCTTCCGCTACGTCGGCTGGGGACCGCGGCTGTGGTGGTGGGCGGAGACGATGGGCCTGCGGAAGTTCTCCGAAATGCTTTTCACCGGGCGCCCGTTCAGCGCCAAGGAGATGTACGACTGCGGCTTCGTGAACAGCGTGGTGGCGCGCGACAAGCTGGAGGACGAGACGCTGAAGTACGCCATGGCGTGCTCGCGTTCCCGTCCGACGGACACCGTCGCGGTGCAGAAGACGTTCCTGGAGCTCTACAAGCAGCACAAGGGCGAATACTTCGGCAGCCTGCTCACCGGCATGGTCGAGGGCATGTTGCCGCTGATCGCCAACGACGCGCAGGAGGTCGACCTCACCGAGGGCACCTTCGAAAAGGGCCTCAACAACGTGGTGAAGGACAACGACCTGAACTTCCCGCCGGAGTGGCGCCTGAGCCGCTCGGGGCGCAAGAAGCCCTGATCCGGGCATGTCGGCGCTGAAGGGCTTCAGGGTCGTCGAGCTGGCCGAATCGGTCGCGGGGGAGTACTGCGGAAAGCTGCTGGCCGATTTCGGCGCGGAGGTGATCAAGGTGGAGGCGCCGGGCGGCAGCCCCACCCGCATGATGGCGCCCATCGTCGCCGACAATGCCGGACACGAAGGCAGCGCGCTGTTCGCCTACCTCAACACGAACAAGCAATCCGTTGTCCTCGACCGCGGTTCGGCCTCCGACGTCGAGCGCCTACACAAGATCATCGGTGCCGCTGACGCCGTCGTCGAAGACCGCGCCACGGCCTGGTGCGAAGGACAGCCGAACCTGGTGTTCTGCTCGATCACGCCCTTTGGCCGGGGAGCGGCCGCGGAGTTCGAAAACGCTAGGAGCATCAACGTATTCCACGCCAGCGGCTGGGGCTATCACACTCCCAGCCATGCCGATCCCGGCAAGCCGCCGCTGCAAGGCCCGGGCCGGTTTCTCGCCGACTACGAAGCGGGACTGGATGCGGCGCTGTGTGTCGCCGCCTCACTCTTCGGACGCCTGCATACCGGGCAGGCCGAATCCATCGACATTTCCGGGCACGCCGTGCTGGCCTCGCGCGCCGATTCCATCCTGGGCCGGTTCATCACCGGGGAGGTGACGGCCGAGGGTACCCGCGATGATTACGACCAGGCCGGCCCGGCAGCGTTTTTCGCCTGCGCCGACGGATTTGTCTACCTGTACATGACCAGCCGCGCTCACTGGCTGGGTGTGAAAAACCTCATGGGCCGGCCGGAATGGCTCGACACTTTTGACGACGACTGGCTGGAATTCTCGGTCACCGCGGAGAAGATCGCCACCTTTCGGCGGGGGTTCGCGGCGTGGGTGCGAGACCTGGCCAAAGAGGCCGCGGCCGAACAAGCCCAACGCTTGGGCGTGCCGCTGGTGCCGGTCAATGGCGCCGCCGACCTGCGCGACTCGCCGCAGTATAGGCACCGCGGGTTCTTCCAAACCGTCAGCCACCCCGTGTTGGGCGATGCGGCATATCCGACGGTGCCATACCGGCTCAACGCATCGCCCGCCGAAATCACCTCTGCGGCACCGACTCTAGGAGAACACACCGCCCCGGTGGTGGGTCGGATCGATGTGCCGCACCCGCCGCCGGTGGTCAGGTCGGCGCAACTCAAGCCGCCGAAGGATCCGCGAGGCGGCCCGTTGCAAGGTGTGCGGGTCGTCGAGCTGACCAAGGTATGGGCCGGCCCGTACGCGGGAAAACTACTGGCGCTGCTGGGCGCCGAAGTGATCAAAGTCGAAACCTCCTGCAACCCAGAGGAGATGCGCGCCTACGGCGGAACCGACATCAATCATGCGCCTTACTTCCTGAGCATCAATCCCGAGATCCTGAGCGTGGACCTCGACATCAAATCGCCGGAGGGCATGGCGCGGCTGCGCGACCTGATCGCCCGCAGCGACGTCGTGCTCAACAACCTTCGGCCCGGCGCCATGGAGCGTCAGGGCCTGGGGTATGAGCAACTCAAGACCATCAAGCCGGACATCATCTCGGTGTCGATCAAGATGTGGGGCAACGACGGTCCGCTGGGTCACCAAACCGGCTACGCACCCTGTTTCGCCGCGCTGGCCGGGCTCGCGTCGCTGGTCGGTTACCCGGGTGGGCCTCCTCTCGGGACCAGCATGCGCTATGGCGATTCCACGGTGGGCGCGGCCGCCGCGTACGCCGCAGTCGTCGCATTGCTGCATCGCGAAGTCGGCGGCGTGGGGCAATTCGTCGACGTGTCGGCCGTGGAGGCGCTCTCCTCGATGATCGGGGACTGCCTGCTCGAACAAAGCCTCACCGGAAAACTGCTCGGGCCCAGTGGAAATCACCACCCCGACATGTGCCCGCACGGCTGCTATCCCTGCTCGGACGGTTCCTGGCTCACCGTCGCGGTGGCCGACGACGCCGAATGGCGCCAACTGTGCGATGTGCTCGACGCCGCCGTACTGGCCGGCGACCCGCGGTACGCCACGATGGACGCGCGGCGCCGGCACGCCGAAAAGCTCGATGCCGACCTCGCCCGGCTGACCCGAAACCACGACGCCGAGCGGCTCGCGCACCGGCTGCGTGCGGCGGGAGTACCGGCGAGCAAGAGTGCCACCGCAATCGATGTGATCGGCGATCAGCGGTTGTGGGACCGCGAGTTGTACCGCTTCGTCTCGGATCACCGCGAAGGCCGGCGTCCGATCGTGGGGCCGTCCTGGCGGCTGGCGCGTTTCCCGGCGCGGATTGCGCGGGGCGCGCCCGACCTGGGCGAGGACACCGAGTATGTTCTGCGCGAGATCCTGGGCGCCGGATCACCGACGGGAGGCGGGGCATGACGCCGAAACTGGCGGGCACCGCGGCGCTGGTGACGGGCGCCAGCAGCGGTATCGGCGCGGCGACGGCGAAAGCGCTGGCCGCCGAAGGCGCCGCGGTTGCCCTGCTCGCACGCCGAGCCGATCGGCTGGCCGACCTGGCGTCAGACATCGAATCGAACGGCGGCACAGCGCTTGTCGTGGCCGCCGATGTCACCGACGCCGAGCAGGTGTCGACGGCCGTGCAGCACACCGTCGCGGAGTTGGGACGACTCGACACCGTGGTGAACAACGCCGGCCTGATGCAGTCCGGGCCCGCCGCCGAGGCGAGTCTGCGGGATTGGGATGACATGGTTGCGGTGAACATTCAAGGCGTTCTGTACGTCACCCGCGCGGCGCTCCCGCACCTGATCGACGCGGCCGCCGACTCGCCGCGCGGCGTGGCCGACCTGGTCACGATCAGTTCCACGGCCGGTTGGGTGGCCCGCCCGGGAACCGCGGTGTATTCGCTGACCAAATATGGGGTGAACGCGTTCAGCGAGGGCGTGCGCCAAGAGGTGCTTGGCAAGCGGGTGCGTGTCGGGGTGGTGGGTCCCGGCACCGTAGATACCGAAATCTTCAGCCATCTGGCCACGGCATCGCGAAAGGCGTTCGAGCGCCAGACCGCCGATATGGTCAAGTTGCGTTCCGAGGACATCGCCGACGCGGTGCTGTTCATGGTGACTCGCGATCGTCGGGTCGCCGTCAACCACATGTTGGTGCGTGCGGCCGAACAGACGTGGTGATTCCGACGCACCACGAGAATCACTGCAAGCCGAATCGTTTCAAGAATCTGCCAAGGCTTCTCCAAGCGCTGTCCCTGAATCTCTTTCCATCAACTCACTGGGTCGCCACAGCGCCCCCAACGAAGGGACATTACTCATGACGGGCTTTGTCGCGGTCATGCTGGGTATTTCGCTGGTGACCGCCCTGATGATCACAGCGTTGATACTGGTGCGGCGCAAACGGCTTCTCAGCAACCCCAAGGCCCGCTACCAGCGTGACATCCGCCAACTGCGTACCAGCACTTACCTTCGAACCGAGCCGCGGCCCGCGCGCCAAATTGGTGCCGACGGTCAGGAAACCCAGTACGGCGCCGGCGCATGGCTGGGCTAGCGGCGTCGGATTGAAAGCGATTTCCTCGATCAGCGCTCGCGCCACGACGGGCTGGCCGTCATGACGTCGGCGCCGCCGTCGGTGATGTGCACGGTGTCTCTGCGGAACACCGCCCCGACGTCCTCCTGCCATACGTAGCCGGTGATCGCCAGCACCATCCCGGCATCAAGGCGGTCGTGTTCGCCGGCAGTCCAGAGCATCTGGGATACCACCGGCGGGTCGAAACCCAGCCCCAGCCCATGCGCAACGGGCATCGGCGGTAACGGCTCACCGGCCGCTTCATAGGCGGCGAGCAGCTCGCGAGTCGGCGCGCCGGGGCGGCAGGCGGCAAGCATGTTGTCGTACAGCGATTTTGACCGGCCGAACAGTTTGCGGGCCGGGCCGTTGGCCGCATCGCCTGCCGGCCAGGTCCGGCCCACCTCGGCGACATAGCCACCCGCCAGGGCGCCCGCCGCGAACGCGACCAGGTCGCCCCAACGAACCTCGCCGTCGCCACGTCGCCACGGCTGCTCCCGCGAGGTCACCCAGGCGCCCTCCTGGGTGGCCGGTGTGCTCACCCCGCCCGCAGCCATGGCCCCCAGCATGGCCCCGGTCAACGTCCGCTCGGACACCCCCGGGGTCAATTCGCGAACCGCGGCGGCGAGTCCGGCTTCGGCGACGCGCAGCGCCGGAGCCATGGCCGCGATCTCGTCGGGCGTCTTGATGCGCCGAGCCGCACGCATGGCCGACTCGCCGTCGACGAGTACGGCGTTGGGGAAAGCCTCGGGCAGCAACGCGGCGAAAGTCGGTGTGATCGCATCGGTTCCGACCCGGCGGGCCGCCGCGGCCCCGTCGATCTTCTTCAGCACATCGATGAGCGTCATCGGATTCCAGGCCAGCCCGTACAAATGATCGCGACCGATCTCTTCGGGCACTCCCTCGTCATCGGTGCTGTTGAGGTAGATGTCCCCGGTGGCGCGCACCACGACGCACATCGGACCGAACGGGCGTGTCCCGGCTATCCACAACTGCGGCGCCCCGGTGACGTAACGAATGTTGGCTTGCCGCCCCAGCACCAGGATGTCGAGGTCGTACGCCCCCATTTGGGCGAGCGCCCGCTGCCTGCGTCCGGTCCGCAAAGCCCGGGTGTCGGGCGTGACCTCAGTCGCCATAGGGGGAGTACGGGTAGTCGGTGATCGGCGTGTACCCGTCCTCGGTGATCACCACCAGCTCCTCACTGCGATAGCCGCCTGTGCCGTCCTCCCACACCACCGGTTCCAGCACCAAAACCATGCCGGGCGCAAAGACGAAGTTGTCATCGAAGTCCTCGCCGAGATCGGTGCCGATCATCGGGGGTTCGGCGGGATAGGTGCCGATGCCGTGGCCGAGATAGAAGTGCGGCAGCCACGGCTTGCGGCCGCCGTTGGCGGTGATCGCCGCACGCGCGAGATCGCCCGAGGTGGCGCCGGCTTTCGTCACGGCGAGCGTCGCGTCCAGGATGGCCCGCCACTGACGGAACTGGTCCTGCTGCCGCGGCGAGGGTTGCTCCCCGACCAGCCAGGTGCGCCCGAAGTCCGAGCAGTAGCCGGCGTAGCTGATGCTGATGTCGGTCCACAGGACATCGCCGGCGGCCAGTTCGCGAGCGGTGGGGAGCAGGGGCAACGCGAGATCGCCGTGGGTCGTCCACACGCCGGCTTTCCGCGAGCTCGGCATCACCTGCCAGATGGCCTCGAGCATGTTGGTGGTGGCGCCCAGCTCGAAAGCGCGCCGCACCAGCTTGGCCGAAAGGTCGATCTGGCGTACGCCCGGCGCCAACGCCGCCTGCACGTCCACCATGGCCTGCTCGGTGATACGCGAGGCTCGGCGAAGGCAGGCGATCTCGTCGCGCGTCTTGACCAGCTGCGCCTCGCCGACCACGACGGCGGCATCCGACGGCACCGACGATCCGAAGAGCGCCGCCCGCCGCATCGCGCCCGTCAGCTCGTCGACCGCAACGCTTGCACCCGACGGGACCAAGTCGGCCAGCACACGGGCGAACGCCTCTACGCCCGAGTCGAATTCGAGATAAACGGGACCGTGTAGATGATCATCGGGGACGGGTGCTGCGGATGAGTCCGGGGAAGCGCCGCCACGAAATGGCATGAAGAGATGCGGATATTCGTCGTCGGCCAGCACGACGGCCACCGGGCGCTCCACGTGCGAGAGGCCGGCGTCCAGCAACGGCCAGCTGGCACCCGTCGCATATCCGACATGGCCGTTCATCAACAGGATCAGCGCGTCGACCGCGTGGTCGGCCATCGCCGTCCGGAGCCGTGCGCCGATCTCGGCGCGCATGCGTGCCCAGTTCGGCTCCGAGTCAGGCGTCACCATGTCACGGGCAGCTCATAGACGCCGTAGGCCAGGGAATCGTGCTTGAACGGAAGGTCTTCGAGCGGCACCGCGAGCCGCAGCGTCGGGATACGGCGAAGCAAGGCGGGCAACACGATCTGCAATTCCATCCTGGCCAGTTGCTGCCCCACGCACTGGTGGCGGCCATAGCCGAACCCGACGTGCGGGCCGTCTTCGCGGCGCAACTCCAGTCGGTCCGGGTTGGGGAATTGGCGGGGATCCCAGTTCGCCGGTGCGACGTCGAGGATGATGCCCTCGCCCGCCCGGATCGTCTCGCCGCCGACCTGGATGTCCTCAACGGCTATTCGCCGCTGACCGGTCTGGATGATGCTCAGATACCGCATCAATTCCTCGACGGCGGTGGCGACGACTTTCGGGTCGTCGGTGTCGCGCAGCAGTGCCAGCTGATCGGGATGCGCGAGCAGGGCCGCTACGCTCAGGCTGATCATGTTCGCAGTGGTCTCATGACCGGCGATCAGCACGCCGGTGGCCAGCTGTGCGGCCTCGCGCACGCTGAGCTCGCCCGCATTGACCCGCTCGGCCAGGTCGGACACCAAATCCTCTGAGGGGCTTCCCAACTTGGCGCGCACCAGGTTGGCCAAATATTTCGCCAGCGAGGCGGCGCCTTGCGCCGTGTCCTCGGCGGTTGCGTAGCGGCCCATGCCCCGGTGGGCTTGCGCCTGAAAGAAATCCGCGTCTTCGTAGGGCACGCCCAGCAATTGACTGATGACCAGCGACGGGACGGGCAGCGCCACGGTGGCGACGACGTCCCCCGGTTTAGCGCCGGCCAACAGAGCGTCGATGTGGTCGTCGGTGATCTTCTGCACCGCCGGGCGAAGCGCTTCGACCCGCTTGAACGTGAACGGCTTTGACAGCATCCGGCGAAAGCGCGTGTGCTCTTCGGCGTCGGATGTGAACACCGAACGCGGCCGGGTATGCACCGTCGCCAGCATTCCCTCGTTCCAGTGCGGGTAGCCGGGCAGCCGGTCGTCCACGCTGGCCCGGGCGTCGGTGAACAACTGGCGGATCGCCTCATAGCCGTGGATCAGCCACGGCGTGCTCTCGTCCCAGATCCGGACCCTGCTCAGCTGTCCGGTGGCGTTGAGCTCCAATGCCTTTGGCGGCGGCGCGAAAGGGCAGCCCGGTGCCCGCGTCATCGGGAACCCGGGGATATCGGTGGCGGTCGAGATATCGGTCATCGTGCTCCTCGCTGCTTCACCCGCCCTGTTTTGTCCGACAGCTAGCCGCCTACCGCACTGACGTGGACCGGAGCGCGCCACAGACCGACGATCGCGTCGATCAGTCCTTCACCGGCAACCCGCCAGTTGGAACGCGACCCTGGCCCGTGTTCGGCCAAGGCGCCCTCGTGTTCGGCGCAGGTGTGCATCAGCAGGTTGCGGACCATCACGATTCGCTCGAAGCGCACTCGCTGGGACAGGTCTGGAAGGCAGCGGTTGATGCCGTCGACCGTTCGCATCAGCATCGGCGACACAAGCGCGTCCTTGGTGACGACATGCCGATACGTGGGATGGGCCATCGCCTGCGCGGCAAAGCGTGCATACCAGGTGGGGGAGCCGAGCGCGGCCAGGTGATCGGTGAGTGGGCGCACCAAGGTGGCCACCCAGTCCCGCAGCTCGGTCGAGTCGCGGATGTCGGCCACCATTTGGGCGCGCAGGCCCTCGATCGGTACGCGGTGCTTGCTTTCGATCGCTCGGAGCAGTTCCGTCCGCGTCCCGAAGTGATAGCACGCCGCGGCATTGTTGCCCTGTCCGGCCGCTTCGCTGATCTGCCGGTTGGATACGGCATAGATGCCACGCTCGGCGAACAACACCTCCGCAGCCGACAACAGCGCCTCTCGGGTGCCCGTCGACCGGTCGGAGCGGGCCGTCCGCTCGTCGATCATCGCCCCAGTGAACACCTGAGAGGCGGTTAAATCAAACGCTTTATTTAAGTTGATGGCGTCGTCGGCTGATAACGCGCCGGGCCCCGAGTCTGGAATCCGCAGTCGCCAAAATCATTTCATCGGCCGGACGCCCGGGTACCGACCAGCGGGGAATAGAGTGATCGCGTGAATCCGCTGCAGCGGGTGGCGCGAAACCCGACGGCATACCGTTGGCTGGTCCTAAGAGGGCGACCGATCGCCGGCCAACTCGAAGCCCTGCTCCGGTTCGCGACCAATGGACGATTCGGAGTCCTTGACCTCACGGGCCTGCCCAACGTGCAGGTCACCACCTCCGGGCGCAAAACGGGTCTTGCGCGCACGGCGACGGTGCAATACGTGCCCCTCGAGGAAGGGCTGATCGTGGTTGGCTCCAACTGGGGCCGGGACCGCCACCCGTCGTGGTCGGCGAATCTCAAAGCGACAGAACGGGTCACCGTTCGCGAACGCGGCCATCGTTTCACCGCCAAAGTGCGGTTGCTCACCGGCGAAGAACGCGACAGGGCATGGACCACGGTTTTGGCGCACTGGCCGAACTACCAGATCGCGCAAGATCGCGCCGGCGCCCGCCGATTTCGCCTGTTCCTTCTCACGCCCACCCCGTGACGCGCCGGCTCAGGGAGAACTCGAGTCACCGCCCAGCTGACGACGCGCACGCCACAGCAAGACGCCTGCCTGGAGGCCAAGCGCGATCGAAATGATCGACATCACCGTCACCGCGACGGCGGCGCCGGTGTTCGTGGTGACCAGCTGTGTGACTCCCACCAGCCCCAGGGCGCCTGGAACGAGCAGCCAGAACCCCGGAGCCAGCAGCGCAGCCGCCGGCGGGGCGTCGGGCCGCTGCGATATCGCCAAGGCGCAGACCATCAGCGCCAGTCCGCCGCCGAATCCACTTGCCGCGCTGCCGAATAGAGCATTCGCTGTGACTTGGCCGGCGTAAGCGACCAGGACGGTCACCAGCAGCCAGGGCAGGAACCGGTTGGGCGGACCGAGGTAGAGCAAGATGCCGAACGCGTAGAGAACAACGCCGGCCCACGGCGCCCAGGGACCGAGTGTGTTGAGGGGTGCCGCGTTCAATTCCATTGAGGTGAAACCCAAGACCTGGGCGGCAACCAGAATTCCAAACGCCAACTGCGCGAGTCTCATGAATCCCGCGACCAGGCGCGCCGAGCCGGAGACCACCTCCCTTGTGGTCAAGTCGACGACCGCCAGGGTGATCGCGGCCCCCGGCAAAAAGAGTGCCAGCGGCGCGAGAAGGTCGCGCAGACTGTCGTCGCCGAAATGCCAGAGTCGTTCCGCGGCGAAAGCGGTAAAGGCGACCAGAAACGAGCTGACGGTGGGCAACAAGTGGCCGAGCGCGTTGCTGACCCGACCGAGCAGTCCCAACAGGCCGACCATCAGCCCCAAGCCGGTGGCTGCCAGCATCGCCACGGGCGTGGGCTGCAGGACCAGCGCGAAGGCGCAGCTTTGTACGGCATATCCGATCACGCTGACCCAGGCAGGGAAACGCGGCGGCAAGCCGTAAATGCGGTCCAGTTCGAGCAATCCATCCCGGGCGTCGATCCGGCCGTTTTGGGCCGCGTCCACCAGTGCGGCAAGTGGGAAGGTCTGGTCATAGCGGAGGTCTGTCTCGGACCGTTCGACGCGCACCGTGGTGCCCGCAACGTCGTCGAAACCGCCGAACTGGGTGAAGTTCGGCAGCAGGAGGATCTGGTTGCTCAGGCCGTATCGCTCCGAAGACAGCTTCAATGTGCGCCGGATGAGGACAATCGGATAGTTGCCTGCCGCCATGGCGGCGCCCAGACGGGTCACGAAGTCGACGGCCAGAGCGTCGGGACTTGCCTCGGGCACCTACGCGGGCGCCCGGACGCACAGCGCGGCGACGCTGATCCGTTTATTCATTCTCCAGCTCCAACCTTCGCCATGGCCCCCGCCTCCGAGACCATCGAAAACGGTACGGCACGACGGCCGCCCGCATCGACGGAAACGACGGTGCGAGTCGTCCGTGGCGAACATGCCAACGGCTGACCTCGGGGCTATCTGAGGGCTCTCTCCGAAGGACCTATGGCGACGTGACGGGGACCTAAGGCCCTCGCTCGTTTGGGAGGCCACAGGGAAAAGTTTCATATGGCTGCCTTGTCAAGCTGGGCGGTCGAGGATTTTGTGACATCTTTCTGTGGTCACGCGGCCCAGAAAGGCCTGAAACGAGGCCAAGGATGACCGGCGTCAACGTCCACAAAGACCTGAACAACGATGACGGCGCTCGCCCCGGCGAACACCCGGGACGCTCACGCAACCCGGTTATCAAGGTGCACGACGTCGCGTGGCTGGAGTTCGAGAAACCCGATTTGGCAGGCGCAGGGGCTTTCGCCCACGCGTTCGGTTTCAGTACCGCGTTGCGCACCGAGGACGAGCTGCAGTTGCGGGGCAGCGACGCCGGCACGCCGTGCCTGGTGATCCGCCGCGGCCCAAGCGCGCGGTTTGTCGGGCCGACGTTCGCCGCCGCGGATAAGTCCGACGTGCAACGGTTGGCCGACGCGACGGGAGCCGGCGTCCGTGCGCTGCCCGAGACGCTCGGCGGGGTGGCGATCGATCTGCTCGAACCCAGCGGGCTGCCGGTGCGGGTGGCGTATGGGATGAATCAGCTTGCGGCGCAGCCAATCCAAGAGCCGCACGACGAGTTCAACTTCGGCCACGACATGGCCCGAGTCAACGCCACCCAGCGCCCGCCGCGGATTCCCGCCCAGGTACAACGGCTCGGGCACGTGGTGTGGCAGACCACCGACTACATCGAAACGCTGAACTGGTGTTTGGAGCACCTGGGGTTGATCGTCAGCGACTTTTGTTATGACTCCACCAAGCGCGAACGTGAACCAGTCATGAGCTTCAACCGCTGCGACCGCGGCACGACGCCCGCCGACCACCACACCCTCGCGTTGGCGCAGGGTCCCGTGCCCCGCTACATCCATTCGGCGTATCAAGTGTCCGACCTGGACGCGCTGGCCGCCGGCGGCCAATACCTGGGGCAGCACGGCTATTACCGCTCGTGGGGCATCGGCCGCCACATCCAGGGCAGTCAGATCTTCGACTACTGGCGCGACCCCGACGGTTTTCTGGTCGAGCACTTCACCGACGGCGACGTGTTCGATAACACGCTCGAGCCGGGCTGGGCTCCGTTCACCGTCGAGGGGCTCTACCAGTGGGGACCCCAGATCACTGAAGACTTTCTCTCGTGAAGCGGGCCCGCGCGTCGTCGCACAATTCGACCCGGGCCGCGCTGCGCGGCCTGTTCACCATGGCCAATTCATAATCCCGGCCACCCAACCCAAAGAAGGGACCAGAAATGACCGTCTCGATAATGCGCACCGCCGACGCGTGGTGGGTGCAAACCGCTTCCGGGGCCGCCCGCATCAACACCGAGGCCGCCACCACTCGCGAGCTGCTGGCCGACCGGGCGGCGATCGACGCTGCCGCGCGGAGCACCGACACGGTTCCGGTTGGCGACCTCAAACTGGCGTCTCCGGTGACGGAGCCGTGTCGGGTGGTGGCACAGGCGGTCAACTACGCCTCGCATGTCAGAGACGTCGGCCGCGATCCCGCCAAGACGCAGCTGACCTTCTTCGGCAAGGCGTCGGGTTCGATCACCGGGCCGTTCGATGACATCGTCAAGCCCGAGCACGTCCAGTTGCTGGACTACGAGGCGGAGATCGGGCTCGTCATCGGACGCGAATTCCCCGTCGGCACCAAAGTCACCGACGACAACCTGGCCGATTTTGTGTGCGGGCTGGTGGTCACCAACGACGTGTCGGCGCGCGATGTGCAACAGGCCAAAGGCCAGTACTACGAAGCGAAGTCGTACCCGACGTTCACGCCGGTCGGGCCCGCGCTGGTGCTGCTCGAGGCCGGGGAACTCGAGCGCTTCGGTGAACTCCGGGTACAGCTGAGGGTCAACGGCGAGGAACGCCAGAACAGCGTGGTCAAGGGCGACATGATCTACCTCCCGGTGCAAGCCCTGCAGGCGCTGTCCCGTTTCCAGCGCCTCGACGCCGGCGATCTGGTCCTGACCGGCACCCCGGTGGGCACCGCGGTCCGGGCGCCCAAGGCGGAGCCAGGTTCGAAGCCGCCCGCGGGCCCGCCCACGCTGGAGATGTTCATGGCCAGCCAGGCCGACAACCCCTTGTACCTCCATGAAGGCGACGTGGTGGAAGCGAGCGTGGTCACCGACGATGGCGCGATCGACCTCGGCACCCAACGCAACGTGGTCAGGTACGCGTGAGCGGGAGCGAGCCGCAGGCCCCGCCCGCGCCACCTGAGCCGGCTGAGCCGGATTCGGGGGTGCCGGTCGTCATCGTCGGCGCCGGCCCTGCCGGCGTCACGGCGGGCACGCTGCTCACGCAGTACGGCGTTTCATGTCTGGTTCTGGAGCGCCATCCCGGCATCTACGCGCAACCGCGCGCGGTGCACTGCGACGACGAGGTCTGCCGCATCCTGGCGCGTCTCGGCGTCTACGACGAATTCGCTGCGATTACCCGACAGGGCCTGGGTCTGCGCCTGCTGGACCCGAACATGAGGGTGCTGGAAGAGATCGACACTACGCGGACCACCGCGCACGGCTTCCCGAAGACCAACATGTACGACCAGCCCGAGCTGGAGGCATTGCTGCGCGCCAACTTCACCAAGCAGCCAGGCGCGCAGCTGCGGGGCAACGCCGAAGTCACCGGCATCGCCCAACACGGCGATGGCGTGCGCGTCAGCTTCACCGACCGCCAGAACGGCACCAAGCACAGCGTCGAGACGACCTTCGTCCTCGGCTGCGACGGCGCCAACAGCATGGTCCGCTCCGCGATGGGCGCGGCGCTGGCCGATCTGCACTTCGAGCAGCGCTGGGTGGTGATCGACGTGGACACCGACGCGGAGCTGTGCCAATGGGAGGGAGTGCACCAGGTTTGCAGCACCGAGCGGGCGGCCACCTACATGCGGGTCGGTGGTACCCGCTACCGCTGGGAGTTCCAGCTGCTCGACGGGGAGACAGCCGCGGACTACCAGACCATCGCCGCCATCTTGCCGCTGATCTCGCCGTGGCTGGGCGACATCCCGGCCGAGAAGCTGACCCTTGTGCGGGTGGCCGACTACACGTTCCGCGCCCGGGTGGCCGACCGATGGCGCGACCGCAACGTGTTCATCGTCGGCGACGCCGCCCACACCACCCCGCCATTCATCGGGCAGGGACTGTGCGCGGGTCTGCGCGACGCGATGAACCTGACCTGGAAACTGGCCGGCGTGCTCAGCGGTAGCCTGCCCGACAGCGCGCTCGACACCTACCAGCGGGAACGCGAACCCCACGTCCGCGTCCTGATCCGCTTCGCGATCGCCATGGGGTGGGCGATGACCGCGGGCGGGCAACTGGGAAACCTTTGCCGACGGGTGTTCTTCCCGTTGGTGCTCCGCCTGCCCCCCATCCGAGGCATTGCCGGCGATGTCGGAACCCCGCCCTTGCGTAGATCCGATCTGGTGATCAAGTCCCGCAACCGACATGAGTTGGGCGGCAGACTGTGCCCCAATCCCCTGCTGCCGCAAAACGTTCGGCTAGACGAGGTAATCGCGAACCGATTCGCGCTGATCACCTCCGCGTCGCTCAGCGAGGGGCAGCGGGGCGAACTGCAGCGCCGCGGCGCCGTCGTCGTATCCGCCGCGCCGGGAAGCGAACTCGCCCGTTGGCTGCGACACGGTCGGGCCGCCGCCGCGATCGTGCGGCCGGATGGCACCGTGATGCAAGCGGGCCGGGACGTCCGGGCGATCTGCGACGCCGTGCCCTCGTTCGCAGGGATACAGGCACCGGCGACGCCGAAGCCCAGGGAGACTTGATGACCGAGCTGCTGGTGCTCAACTTAAGCGAACAGGCGATGCAAGCCGTCTCCTTGGACGGAGCCCGGGTGCGCACCCTTATCGGCGGACTCGACGAGAGACCCGACGGCGTCGTCGTGGATCAGCGGCGCGGTCATGTCTACTGGACCAATATGGGCGCCCCCGACCCCGGTGCCGGCCCCCGCTCGCAAGAGGCGTACACCCGCAACGGGTCGATCGAACGCGCCGATCTCGACGGCGGTAACCGCGTCACCATCCTGCAGCGCGGTGCCTTCACGAGCGGCAAGCAGCTCACCGCCGATTTCGGTCACGGCGTGCTCTACTGGTGCGACCGAGAGGGGATGCAGGTGTTGTGCTGCAACCTCGACGGCAGCGATCTGCGCCCGCTCGTGGTGCTGGCGGTTGGCGACGATGCGGCGCACCTGGGTCGCAACCATTGCGTGGGCATCGCGGTCGATGTGGGTCGGCGCCTGATGTACTGGACCCAGAAAGGCGCGTCAAAAGCCGGTGAGGGCAAGATATTTCGCGCCCCGATCGATCTGCCGCCCGGGACCGGCGCACAGCAGCGCGACGATGTCGAACTGCTGTGGAAAGACCTGCCCGAACCCGTCGACCTGCACCTGGTCGGGGACGGCGCGACCCTGGTGTGGACCGATCGCGGCGCCGAACCCGAAGGCAACACGCTCAATCGCGCGACCGTGCAGCCCACAGTCGGTACGCCCGAGATCCTGTCCAGCGGCTACCGGGAAGCGATCGGCTTGGCGGCCCCGTCCGAATCGGAGTTCTACGTCAGCGATCTCGCCGGCGACATCCGCCACGTCAACCTGGCCACCGGCCTAGACACCGTACTGGTCAACCTGGGCTCCGGGCTCACCGGCATCGCGCTTGCCGAACTCTGAGCTATCGATCGGTAGCCAGGCGGCGCGGCGCGATCCAGCCGACGTAGGTCAGATAAAGCCCGACGAGCGCGATGACGGCGAAACCCGCCAGCCATCCGTTGCCTGCGTCTACTGCCGAGCTGACGGCCGAGATATAGCTGGACGGAAAGGCCATCAGGACGAACCCCTTTGCGATGGTCATCCAGCCGAGGACGGACACGATGATCGCCGCGGCGCCCCGCCAGTATGGATGGAGCGCGACGACGATCAGGCCGCTCAGCAGAATGAACGCGCCGGTCACATAGGGCCACACGGAGTTCGCGCCGAATTCCGAAGCGAGCGTTCGCATCCGCGATGCGCGCGCCATGGCGGTGGCAGTGACAACGACGAGATACGGGCCGAGCACGCGAGCGAACATGCGCGTCCGCGTCTCTGCGGATTGTGAAGAACTCATAGGACAATCCGACTCGCTGGCCGGGCCCGACGATAGGGACCGAAGTCCCGAACGTTCGGCAGCCAGGCCCGAACACACAAGCAAGCCTTGTAGGCTCACAAGCTTTTCCCCGCTGGTGGCACCTCCTCGAGGGACGGACGATTCAACCGTCGCAACAAACGAGGAGAAGCCGGTGACAATGGACACCATGACGCCGACCGCAGCGCTGTGGGGTAAGCGGGACGACATGATCGTGCGTGGACGCCTGCCGTACAACGCCGAACCGCCACCCGCGGTATTGGCCGGCAGCGACATCACCCCGATCGACGCTTTCTATGGCCGCAATCACGGCCGGTTCCCCGACATCGCGCCGCAGCAGTGGCGACTTGCTGTCAACGGGCTCGTCAAAACGCCACTCACCCTGACTTATGAGCAGCTGACCACCGCGTTCGACCAACACGATGTGGTGGCGACGCTGGCATGCGCCGGCAATCGGCGTGCCGAGTTACTGCGGCTGCGGCCCATCCCGGGAAAGGAACCGTGGGCGCACGGGGCGATCTCGACGGCGAAGTGGCGCGGTGTCCGGCTTGCTGACGTCCTCGCGGCTGCCGGAGTTCATCAAGAAGACGGGTTGCACGTTGCCTTCGAGGCTCCGGACGTCGCCCTGGAAGCTCGGCCCGTCCAGCCTTACGGCAGCTCGATCCCGTTGAGTAAGGCGATGTCGCGGGAAGTCCTGCTCGCCTGGCAGATGAACTCCGAGCCGCTTCCGCGCGCCCACGGCGGTCCCGTTCGGGTCGTCGTACCCGGATACATCGGTGCGCGCAGCGTCAAGTGGGTCACCGCCATCACCGTGCAACCCGGGCCGTCAGAAAACTATTTTCAGTCGCTCGATTACCGCATCCTGCCTTCGGACGCCGACCCCGACACCATCGCGGCCGGAGAGGGCATTTCGCTGTCGTCGCTGGCGCTCAACTGCGACATCCTCGATCCCACCGACGACGACCGGGTGCCGCGGGGCCGGCTGACCGTCCGGGGCTATGGGATCGCGGGCGACGGCCGTAGCGTCGAGCGGGTCGACGTGTCGCTTGACGACGGACTCACCTGGCAATTGGCCGACCTACACCCCGCGCCCAGCAAATGGTCGTGGCGCCCGTGGTCGTTGACCGTCGACGTCGCCCCGGGTCCGTTGCGCATCACCGCCCGCGCCTGGGACGACACCGGCGCCCTGCAGCCGGAATCGGTAGCGTCGCTGTGGAATCCGCGCGGATACGGCAATCATGCATGGGCCCGCGTCGCGCTGAGGGTGCTATGACGCGAATGCGGCTCTACGTTCCGTTGGATTTCTTCAACCGCGCGATCTCGCCGCCCCAGACCGATTGGGCGCCCGCATCGCCCGTGCGGTAGACCTGGATCGTTGACGAGATCCCAACGGCGAGAACGACTATCCCCACCACGATTCGGGTGACCATTCCGCCCCCTCCGGATCGGCGTTCGATCACGCGCAGCACGACGAGCCCGATCGCCACCGCCAGCAGGGCGGCGGCGAAGTAGACCATTGTCTCGCCGCGCTCTGCATGTTCGCGCAGGATGGGGCTGGGCTTGGTCCTCAGATCGTAGAGCC
Organism: uncultured Actinomycetota bacterium; assembly: GCA_963784685.1. GTDB lineage: Bacteria > Actinomycetota > Actinomycetes > Mycobacteriales > Mycobacteriaceae > Mycobacterium. The sequence continues at coordinate 742,831 of CAWASF010000020.1, read as the reverse complement.
ATTCCCCGGCGTTGATCGTGATGGGCGTCAATATCATTGTGGCGGTGGCCAGTACCAGCGTGACCCACAACAGCTGGCCCCGCCGCGCCGCCGGCCACAGACCGCACACGATCTCCAGCGCCGCGGTCAGCGGCAGGAGCACCACCACGAGATGCAGCCATAGGGCATGCGCCGGCAGGCCGTTGATGACGGTCATAAGGACTCCTCAGCCGGTGGCGATCAGCTCGTCGCGGCTCAGCCGCCGAGTCCCTTCTTGACGGCCGCGTCTTGTTTCTGGCCCACGTCGGTGACGAAGTCCTCCGGCGGCAGCGAGTCGACCGGACCGTCGAATTCCAGCGTGACGAACGCCTTGCCTTCGGTGAACATCAGTATCAGCACGCCCTTGGAGTTGTCGGGTGACTTCCCGGTGACGGTCGTGCCGCCGGTGCCGACGTTGAACGGACGCGGCGCCGTCGGATTCGTGATCGTCTTACTCTGGTCGCCCTTCGCGGCGTTGAGCGCGTTCGTGGCGGCGGCCGGGTCCGCGAGCACCTGAATGGTGTCTTTGATGATATGGCTGTTGTCATCGGTGCTGAAGGTCGCCGCGACGCCCGGTTGACCATCCGGGAGGTTCGTGGGCGGGCCGCCATTGAACTGTATCGGCGCATTGATGTCCGATGCCTGAATCAGCAGGTTCGCGTATGCATTGGGCTGCGCTGACGTCGGGGAAGCCGGCGCCGAACTGCGCGCACTCGTCGCCGAGGTGGCCGATCCCGACGTCGACGTTGACGTCGACGCCGGCTTGCCGCCGCAGCCGGCGATCGACGCGATCAGCGCTGCCGCCACGGCTGCGCCCGCGAGCACCGTCCGAGAAACCCTCATCGCATCGCGCTCCTTCCAGGCACCACTTGGCGACACAGTCGACTCTGTCCCGAATCGCACAGTACATCGCGCCGTGTCGCCGAGGGGCCCGGTGGGCCGGTACGGGGCTACTCCAGTTGGTCGCGCAAGCAGCGCAGAGTGTTGGCCAGAATGCGCGAGACCTGCATTTGCGACACGCCGATTCGCTCGGCGATCTGGCTTTGGGTCATCGCCTCGAAGAATCGCATGTGCAGAACCTGGCGTTCGCGCGGGGGCAGCGCGGCGATCAGGGCGCGCACGGCTTCGCGGTTGGTGATGTGGTCGATTTGTGGATCGATGCCACCGACCGCATCGGCCACTAACCGAGGCTTGCCCGAACCGTCGGCGCCGACGGGCGCGTCCAGGGATTCGAGCCGATAGGCGTCGCCCGCGACTAGGCATTCGATGATTTCCTCGCGGGGGACCCCCAGCACCGTGGATAGCTCGCCGGCCGTAGGTGCGCGCCCCAACTGCTGAGCTAACTCTCCTGTACTCCTGGTGATCTGCACGTGTAGCTCGCGCAAACGTCGCGGCACACGCATGCCCCAGCTGTAATCGCGAAAGTAACGCCGGACCTCGCCCATCATGGTGGGGACCGCGAACCCGATGAAGCTGGGGCCCTTGGCGGGGTCGAACCGGTTGATGGCGTTCATCAGCCCCAGCCGAGCGACCTGGGTCAAGTCGTCGAGACCTTCGCCGCGGCGGGCGAAGTGGCTGGCCACATGGTCTGCCAGGGGCAGGCATCGGGCCACGATGCGCTCGCGTTGCCGGGCGTACTCGTGGGACTCGGCCGGCATCTGGCGCAGCTCTTCGAACATTTCGACGACGTCGTCGTATGAGTCGTCCGATTGCTTGCCGGCCGGCCGAACAGGGCGAGTTTTAGTTGCTACATCCGTCATCGGCTGGACCGCCGTCTCCGGACACAAGGCGTGAAAAAACAAGCGCACGAAAGGGTCTGCATGGCTGGCTCACTTCCTGTGAGTCGTGTGCAGCGAGACCTCGCATCCGTGCGCACAGTCGCCTCCGCTGCACCCGTATCCGTGTTACAGGTCGATTACTCAGCGCACGCAGTACTGAAGGAATTGCGACTGGGGGTGGTATCGCCGAAGCTGCGCCAAGCCCAGCAGCCGTGCCGCTGACTGACCGCTTTTAGCTAAACGGCGACATATCCGGAAAACGGATTTCACTCCCGACTATACGCTGCATCGCGGGGGAGGCGGCGATCGCCCACATGAGAGCGCTCGCAGGAGACGATCCGCGAATTTGCCGGAAGTTCGCTGCTGGCGGCACGCGAAGTCGTCACGGCACGCCCGCGCCGCTCTGACAATGTCCGCCGGTTAGCCAACACGCCGCCGGTCGGCGCCGCGGGCATTGCCGGCCCCCAGACGTTCGGTTACGGTTCCCATTCGCGTCACGCCTGGGTACTGTTCGGCTGATGTTTCTGTCCCCGCGCCAAGTCGCATATTTCTGCCTCAGCATCGAGAGTGACGCGCGCGCAACGCATTCCGGTCCTGCCGTCGATGACTAGCGGTAACCTACTGGCCGGGCGTGGGGCGGTGGTGGCCGGCGGCAGCCGAGGTATCGGCCGCGCGGTGGCCGAACTGCTGTGCGATCTCGGCGCCGGCGTCGTCGTCAACGGCCGGCACGCCGATGCCGTGGAGGAGACCGTCGCGGCAATCACGGCGTCGGGAGGGCGAGCCGTCCCGGTAATCGGAGCTGCAAGCGACGAGCGCATTGCCAGCGCGCTCATCGACGCATGCGTGGGCGCGTTCGAGCGGCTGGACATCCTGATCAACTGCGCCGGGATCGCCGAGCCCCCTGGCTCCTCGATCCTGACGATCTCGCCCGCGGACTTCGACCGCCTGATAGCCGCGCACCTGGGAACGACGTTCCATACGTGCCGTGCCGCGGCCCGCGTCATGGCCCCGCAAGGGCACGGGGCGATCATCAACACCAGCTCGGTGGCTTTTCTCGGCGACTACGGCGGCACCGGCTACCCCGCGGGCAAAGGCGCCGTCAACGCACTGACGATGGCGATCGCAGCGGAACTGAAAGCCCACGGTGTGCGGGCCAACGTCGTCTGCCCGGGCGCGCGCACACGGCTATCCACGGGCGACGAGTACGAAAAGCACATCGAGGACCTGCACCGGCGCGGGTTGCTCGACGAGATGACCACGCGGGCCTCGCTGGATAGCGCCCCGGCGGCCTTTGTGGCCCCGCTCTACGCCTACCTCGCCAGCGACTTGGCACTCAACGTGACGGGCCGGATCTTGATTGCCGCAGGCGGATTCGTCGGCAGCTTCGATCGGCCGACTCCGCGTGTGCTGGGATATCGCGACCACCACGACGCCGAGCCGTGGTCGGTGGAGGACCTGCACAAAATGATCGGAGCCGCGGTCTGATCGGGGCCGGCAACGGAGTTGCCTGCTCCCTTGAACCGGTCGGCACTCGCTTACGTGTCCAAGAGCGTGACGAGCCGCGGCGAGGCGCTTCGGATACTCGTGATCGGCGCCGGTGTGAGCGGCATTTCCGCTGCCCGGGGACTGCTGCGGGACGGTCACGAGGTGACCGTCTTCGATCAACGCAAAGACACGCGAGCCGGCGGCGGGGCGGTGACCATCTGGTCAAACGGCGAGACGGTTCTGCGGCAACTGGGCGTGAACATGGACGGTGCCGGTCAACCGCTGTCCAGCGTCCGGGTGATCACGTCCAGCGGGCGGCGGCTCGCGACCTTCGACTTGACCGCGATGATGAACCGGCTGGGCGCACCCATTCGGATGGTCCCCCGTCGGGTCCTGCTGGAAAGGCTGCTGGAGGGGTTTCCGACCGATCGCATTCGGTGCGACTCCCGCGCGGCGCGGGTGGTCGCCACGCCCGACGGCGTCCGAGTCGATTTCGAAGATGGCCGCTCGGCCGACGGAGATCTGTTGATCGGAGCGGACGGCCTGCACTCGATCGTTCGAGATGCCGTCGGCGCGCCGGCCGCGGAACCCACCGGCTGGTGCAGCTGGCAGGGGCTCATCAGCCTCCCGGACCTGCCCGACAAGCGTGTCGCGATGATCGTGATCGGTGAGCACGGCAACACCGGCGTGTGGCCGGCCGGAGGGTCAGACGTGCAGTGGTGGTTCGACCTGCCGTGGTCCCGTGATTTCGTCAGGCCGCGCAATCCGCTCGACGTCATCCGGTCAAATTTCGCAGGCTGGTCCGACTCGGTCGACCTGGTCCTCGCACATCTGACCGACGACGACCTGGCGGCCTCGCCCTACCCGCATTTTCGGCACCCGATTCCCCGTGGGCCGGCCGCTGACGCCCTGACCTTGCTCGGCGATGCCGCCCACACCATGCCGCCCACGCTCGCGCAGGGCGCCAACCAGGCGCTGCTCGACGCGATGGTGCTGTGCAAGGCGCTGTCGAAGCTTCAAGGTGCGGGGAGTAGTGGCGGCGCTGACGTTTCGAGGGCACTGCGATGGTACGAGAAGACCAGGCGACGCCGGGTCGGGGCCGTGTCCCGGGTGGCGTCGCTGCAGGTGGCGCACGGTGAATCCGTACTAAGACCGGCGGCGTTGATTTCGGACCGGCTCCACACGTCGGCGCTGACCTCGTTTCTGCGCTGGACCAGTCACCGCCAGATGTCGGCGGGGATCGATCGAGCCCTCGCCACACCAACTCCGGTCGCGGCGAGTCGGCGGTGAGCGAGCTCAGGACCGCCGATCTGCCGGTGGCGCACAATGCCGACGGCCCCGTGCGGGTGCGCGGTGCAGTGGACGCACCCTCGCGTCGGCTATGGCTCGTCAAGTGGTGCGTGCTGGCCGTTCCGCATTACCCCATCTTGATATTTCTTTATTTGGTGTATCCGCTGCTGACGGTCGTTGCCGGTGTCGCGATCTTGTTCACCGGGCGCTATCCGCGCCCCATCTTCGATTTCAACGTGGGGGTGCTGCGTTGGTCGTGGCGGGTCATGAATTACCGATTCCCGATGAACAGCACCGACAAGTACCCGCCCTTCACGCTGGCAGCGCGGCCCGACTATCCGGGCGACCTCGAGGTCGACTACCCCGAGCGGCTCACGAATTGGGCCGTGTTGGTCAAGTGGTGGCTGCTGGCGCTCCCGCAGATAGTCCTGTGCTGGGCCATGGAACCCCTGCTGCAGGTGCTCTGCGTCATCTCCGCGGTGTGGCTGTTGTGCACCGGGACGATCCACCGGGGCATGTTCGACCTTCTCATGGGCATCATTCGATACCGCTATCGGGTGGCGGCCTATGTGTCGTTGATGAGTGACCAATACCCGCCGTTCCAAATGGATCTGGGTAGCCGATAACTCGCTCGCGGAGCCACGTCACCGCAGCGGTCGACTGCTCGCACCCCGTTAGTCGGCCCTAGGGGCCGCCGTTGCCGTCGTTGCCGCCGTTGAGTACGCCGGCGTCGGTGGCACCGTGTTATCGGCTGACCCTCCTTTTCCCGATTGCTACCCCACCGGGGTTCGATGGTGACGCCTTCCAGCGCTGTCGAGAAGTTTGCCGGCGGATATGGCGGATGGCCTCGGACTGTGCTAAATCGCACGTATGAGCTGACAGAACAGTTCATAGGGAGGAACAAGGTCATGATCGCCACGCGAGCGATTGTCAAAACCGCCATGCTCGTCGCACTGGCTGTCGGTACGGCGGGCACGGCGTGGGCCGCACCAACGATGAACGGCCATTACACCTACACGTCGACGGCCGCGAACGGTCAATCGGTGACTAGCGATTGGTACATCACTCCCTGCGGTGATGGATGCGTGAACGTCACCACTAACTCGGGCGCCGCCGAAGCGCGGTTGGTTGACGGAAAATGGACCGGGGACGCCAACAGCGACGCAAAATGTCCCGACGGCACCATTGTTCCCAACGCTTTCTCCAACCACTACGCGTGGGATCCAAATTCGCTTGCAGGCACAGTCGCTGTGACCTATAACGTCTCAGCGTGTGGCTCGCCGGCAGGAGCCACCGGGGTCAACCGCATGCAACTCAAGCTTGTACCCTGACTTGCCACGCAAATGGGCCACGACGAGCGGCGCAATCACTTTGGGCCGGAACATCTTTCGTGCAACCGAGCGACCTGTGGGCCGCTCCGTCGGCCGACAAACGCCGACGCGCCGCTGCCCGTCGCGCATCCAGGCAGGCTCTTGGGTCATTAACCAATGGCGCCTTGGCCTTGACGGTCAAGTCCATCGGCCTAAGGATCATGAACCATGACACCCATGACATGGCGCCAGTGGGTCTTGGTCATGCTGATAATCGTCGTGATGGCCGGCGCGGCGATAGCGGGCACACTGCTGCTCGCCACTGGGCACGTGCCTCCGCCCAGTCGACCCCTGACTCCCTGGGCGATCCGCGACAAGATGATGTTACGTGGGCCGTAATCCGTTGTTCCCGTACGTGTATCGCCTCGGTATGCCGATTTTCGACCGGGCGTTCTATTACCGGTATCGGCGCGCAGCGATTGGACATGCGACCGGCCGGCTGCTGATGCTGGGCCTCGGCCCGGGGACCGATTTGAAGTTTGTGCCGCCCGCGGTGACGTCGGTCGCCGCAGTGGAGCCGGTGCCCGCGTTCCGGCGGGCTGCAACTCGTCTCGCTCGGCGTCGCGGCATCGCAGCCGACATCGTCGATGGGATCGGCGAGTCGATTCCCTTCCCGGACAACAGTTTCGACTCGGTACACGTCGGGCTGGTGCTGTGCTCGGTCGATGATGTGGCGGCCACCCTCAGCGAGATCCGGCGAGTCCTCGCGCCCGGAGGCCGACTGGTCGTGCTCGAGCATGTCCGCGGGGAGGGCGCGATGGGCCGGTTCCAGGACCTGATCGCCAAGCCGTGGTCCCGGTTGGCCGGCGGTTGCGAGCCGAACCGCCGAACCGTCGAGGCAATTGCCGCAGCCGGGTTCGACACTTCGCGGCTGCGCAGCGCCCGACGGACGCTGGTGCCGCCCCCGTGCACACCTCATCTGCACGGGTTCGCCACGGTGGTCGACGAGCAACCCGAGCTGTGATCCAGATCACACTGAACCATCTGGGCGTCCGGCTCGTGTAGGCGTACACGGGGCCTGTCGTCGGTGATGCACGCACCCGGCGTGATCGCGGCGAACCGTTGGCGAAGGGACTGTGGCGATGAATTTCTCGGTGTTGCCGCCGGAGGCCAATTCGGCGCGGATGTTCTCCGGTGTGGGTTCGGCTCCGATGTTGAACGCGGCGACTGCTTGGGACCGGTTGGCCTCCGAGTTGGGGTCCGCGGCGTCGTCGTTTTCGTCGATCACATCCGGTTTGACGCATCAAGCGTGGCGGGGTCCGGCGTCGGCGGCGATGGCGGCCGCGGCGGCTCCGTACACCGGGTGGCTCAGTGCGGCAGCCACTCAAGCGACGCTCGCGGCCGGCCAGGCTCGAGCGGTGGCGGGCGCATTCGAGGGCGCCCGTGCGGCGACCGTTCATCCGCTGGCCGTGGCGGCCAACCGAAATGCGTTCGTGCAGTTGGTGACGTCGAATCTGTTCGGGCAGAACGCGCCGGCCATCGCCGCCGCTGAGGCCGACTATGAGCGGATGTGGGCTCAGGATGTGGCCGCGATGGTCGGCTATCACGCCGGGGCCTCGGCTGCCGCTGCGCAGCTGGGGCAGCTGTCGGCGGTGCATGATCTGGCGAGTCGACTCGCCGCAGCGCTGGGTCTTCCCCCGGTCACCAACCCCGTCGCCGGCGACCCGGATTTCATGAGTCAAGTCACCAACGTCGGAGGCATGGTCTCGCTGACGTCGCTCGCCGACCCTGACGACCACAACTTCGTTGCGACTGGGATTTCGACGCCGCTCTTCTCCGACAATCTGACTTCGGGGTTCGAGCCCACATTGGGCTTGGGGGTGCCCGGGCACGCGGTGAACACGCTCCAAAGCCCGGTCTTGCCGTTCCTGAATAGTTCGGCCGTGCTTCCTTTTACGGATCCCATAGCCCCGCTGTTTGTTGCGCTTCTTCCGCTCGGCTTCTGACTAGTCCACGCTGACAGCCTCGATGATGTTCAGCCGGGCCGCTCGCCGCGCGGGCGGCACCGAGCCGAGCAGGCTGATCGCCAGCGCGCCGACGGCGAAGACGGCCGCCATCGAGCTTGGCCTGAAGGCAACTCGGAAATTCATCATGTCCCCGCTGACCAGACTGAACAGCCACTGGTCCGCACACCCGAACACCAGGCCCAACAGACCGCCGACGACCCCGATGCCCGTCGCCTCGGCCAGCACCATCCGCAACGTGAACCGACGGCTGGACCCCATCGCCCGCAGCACGCCGATTTCACGGCGGCGTTCGAGCACTGAGAGCGTCAACGTGTTGAGCAGCGCGACCGCGGCCACCAACACGACGATGATCCACACGGCATTCGCGATGAACATGCTCTGGTGCATCGGCGCCTCGAGGCCTGCCAGCTTGCCGCGGCCGTCATACACGTAGTCGGACGCCGGCACCGCCCGGCGGACGTCGGCCAACAGGCGGTGGGCGTCCGCCCCTGGGGCCGCGACGATCTCGAGCGTGGTCGCGACCGGACGGTCGAACCACGATCGCAGTTGGCCGAGGGCGATCCCGACGGTGCCGATGACGGTCGAGAAGTATGGCACCAAAGCCAGCACCGTCGTCTGGCGCACGCCGTGCGGCGTTTGCATCCGCAACTGGTCGCCGACCCCAACGTGCAGGGTCTTGCCCAGATTCTGGGAGAGCACCACGCCTCGGCCGGCCAACACCTGCTCGCGAACCCGTGCGTCGAGCGCGCGGTACAGCGGATCGGCGGTTCCGGAGGAGAATCCGTCGAGCATGACGCGTGTCCCGCCGACCTCGGCGAACCCAGAGGCGCCCTCGATGACGCGCTGGACGCCCGGCAATGCGGCGACCTTTTCGGAAAGACCTTGCGGCAGAGCATCAGTGGGGTAGCTGTCCGGGGGATTTGCGCTCACCCACACGGGGACATCGGCGACCGGGGCGAAGATGCCCCGCGCCGAGGAGATCATGTCGGCGTTCGTGCCGGTGATCGCGACGGTGGTGACCACCGCGATCAGGACCGTCATCACCGTCGCCCATACCCGGCGCGGCGCACGCTCGACGGTCGCAGCCGCGAGCGCCCCGACGGAGCCGAATATCCGGGCGGTTGCCGCCGTGGCCTTTACGATGGGCGCGGTGAGCGCGAAGCCGAGCGCCATCTCCGCAGCGAACACCGCCGACATCGCGGCGAAGGCCACGGCGCCTCGCTGGTGAAGGACGATCACGATCGACACCGCAAAGACCGCGACGGCCGAAACTCCGCTTGCGATCCGCAGCCATCGCGGCACGCGATCCGCGGCCGAAACCCCAACGGGGGCCAACGCTTCGATCGGTGCGACCTTGTACACCTGCCGGGCCGCCATCGCCGACGCGACCACGCTGGTGAGCGCGGTCGCCGCGACGGCCACCGGAATCGCGTAGCCGGGCAGCCAGTACTCGATGCGAGCTTCCAGGCCCTGGGTCATCGCCGGCGGCAATCGGCCAATTGCGATGCGGCCCATAAGTATTCCGATGGCCGAGCCAATGGCCCCGCCGATCACGCCGAGGATCGCCGCCTCGAAGAGCATGTCGCGGACGATCGTGGCGCGGCGGCCGCCGATCGCGCGCAGCAACGAGATGACCGGCCGGCGCTGCGTAATCGCCATGGTCATCGTGGTGTAGATCAGGAAGGCGCCGACCATCAAGGCGACCATCGCGCCCATCAGGGCCATGTAGTTCATCAGCGTGACGCCGTCGCCGGCCCGGGTGGCCCGCATGCTCGGGTCGGCGACGATGGCCCGGCCGTTCACCGCGGCGGTGACCGCGGCACGAACTTTGGCGAGGTCGGCGCCGGGCTTGGTGGTGATCAGGATCGAGTCGAGCTGGCCCTGACGCCCGGTAATGTTCTGCGCCAAGGTAAGTGGAGCCAGGACATAGTGTCCGCCGTTGAGGTCGGCAACGTCCTTGCCCGTGAGCGCCTCGCCAACGGTGACCGAACCCGAGCCGAGTTGGAACGTCTCGCCTTTGACGTGGCCGACGCCGGGTCCGACGCGGACGGCGTTGGCCGGGCCGGCCGGTTGCCCCGCCGGTCCGTCTTTCAACGCGTCTTTCAGGGCGCCGCCCAGCGCGGCAAGGCGCTCGTCGGCGCCGAACAGCAGAACCGGCACCGACGACGTGGACGCCGATGTCCGGATCATCGGTGCCGCGGTCGCGACCCCGGGAACCGCGGCCACGTCGGCGGTTATCGTGTCGGGAAATCCGGCGTCGGTGATCCCCGAGACCTCCAGGGAGGCGATGCCCGCGATCCCGTCGGCGAGCCGATTGACCGATCCGGTGATGGACCCGAAGATGCCGAACACCGCGACCAGATACATTGCCGACACTGCCATGACGGCAACCGACGCGATCGTGCGCCGGCGGTGCACCGCAAGTTCACGCAGGCTGAACAGGCGTAGCCGGCTCGCCGCGGCACCCATCGCCGAGGCCGCTCTCACACCAGGACCCCCGACAGTTCGTCGGACCCGATCCGACCGTCCTGCAGCGTGATCACCCGATCGGTCGCTTCGGCGGCGTCGGAGTTGTGGGTCACCATGACCACGAGTCGACCGCGCCCGGGTTCGTGCGCCACTTCGCCGAGGAGGCTCAGGATGGAAGCGCCCGTTGTCGAATCGAGGTTCCCGGTCGGTTCGTCGGCGAGGATCAGGGGAGGGTCCATCATCAACGCGCGCGCCACGGCGACCCGCTGCATCTGCCCGCCCGACAGTTCGGCGGGCCTGTGCTCGGTCCGGTCGCCCAGCCCGACGCGGTCCAGCAGCCGGATCGCATCCGGTCTGGCCCTACCCAGCCGGACTCCGTCGAGCAGCTTGGGCACCGCGACGTTCTCCCACGCCGACAGCGTCGGCAACAGGTTGAAGAACTGAAATATGAAGCCCACCCGATGATGGCGGAATTCCGACTGCTGTTTGTCGGTGAGGCGGCCGATCTCGTCGCCGCCGAATTCGATCGACCCCGAATCGGGAGAGTCCAGTGCGCCGAGCAGATGCAGCAAGGTGCTCTTGCCCGCGCCCGACGGCCCGACCACCGATGTGAACTGTCCGCCCTCGAGGCACAGGCTGATCCCGTCGAGCGCCCGCACGGACTGGCCACCGACCCGGTATTCGCGCACCACATCGCGGAGTTCGATGGTCAGCAGTTGGTGCCGCGGAGCGTTGCAGGTGTCGACTCGTCTGAACATGATCCTCCCGCGAGTCCGCACTCGTCGGCGCGCGCTGACACGCACGAACACCGTGACCCAAAGGCGATGATATGGAGATAACGGGTCAGCAACGCGATCGGTTCATCCAGGAGACGTTTGCGCGGGCGAAGGCCCTGCACGCTTGTTATGACGCCATGGTGAGAACAAGAGCCCACCTAGTGCCTGCTCCACACATGGCGCGGATGAACCTGCGATTGTGCGGGCCGCTTGCTTGGCGTCCTCGATGCGGTCAGCGGCTGCAAGCCGACCGCCATGAAGATCTAACGCGGACGGGCTTCTCACGCACCGGAGGCGGTTCACTGATGACCAGACACAGCGGCGGCGGCGAGGATGGTTCGCGGGATGTTTTCTTTCCGGCCTGTTTGGGCAACCAGAGGAACACCAAAACCTAACCGGGCGCAGCGTCGCATCCGGGAGTTGATGGTGTCCCGACTCAGCTACATCACCGGCACCGTCATCAACATTTAACTCGGAAAGGCTTCTCACGGAGTAGATCTCCACTTTTCCGCTGCCTAAACTCTTTGGGGGGCGGGGGTTTTAGAAGTCACTAGCCGATCGGGCAACTATGCAACGACTAACCGGACTTGATGCATTTTTCCTCTACATGGAGACCCCCACGCAGCCGCTGAATGTGTGCTGCGTCATGGAGCTGGACACCTCGACGATGCCGGGCGGCTATACGTACGGCCGGTTTCGCGCCGCGTTGGCCAAGCACGTGAAGGCATTGCCGGAATTTCGGATGAAGCTCGCGGACAACCAGCTGAACCTGGATCACCCGGTGTGGGTGGACGACGAGAACTTCCAGCTGCGGCGTCACCTGCAACGCGTCGGCGTGCCGGCACCCGGCGGCCGGCGCGAGCTGGCCGAGATATGCGGGTATGTCGCGGGGCTGCCTCTGGGCCGCGACCGGCCGCTGTGGGAGATGTGGGTGCTTGAGGGCGGCGTCCGCAGTGACACGGTGACGGTGATGCTCAAGGTCCACCACGCCGTCGTCGACGGGGTATCCGGTGCGAACCTGCTGGCCCAGTTGTGCACCCTGGATCCCGGCGCGCCGGCGCCGCAGCCCGTCGGTGGCGCGGGTGGCGGTAATCCGCTGCAGATCGCCGCGAGCGGACTGATGGGGTTTGCGTTGCGGCCCTTGCGGCTGGCGACCGTGGTGCCGGCGACGATCCTGACGCTGGCGCAAACGGCGCTTCGCGCGCGCGAGGGCCGGACCATGGCGGCACCGTTTTCGGCCCCACCCACCCCGTTCAACGGCACCATCACCCGCTACCGCAACATCGCTTTCAGCCATCTTGACATGCGCGACATCAAGAGGGTCAAGGACCGGTTCGGGGTGACCATCAACGACGTCGTGGTGGCCTTGTGCGCCGGGGTATTGCGACGCTTCCTGCTCGAGCGCGGCGAACTGCCGGACAACCCGCTGGTGGCCACCGTGCCGGTGTCGGTGCATGACAAGACCCATCGGCCCGGCCGCAACCACACCACCTGGATGTTCTGCCATGTGGAAAGCCAGATCAGCGACCCCGCCGAACGTATCCGCAGGACTGCCGCCGGAAATACCGCCGCAAAAGACCACACCGCGGCGATGGGACCCACCTTGCTGCACGACTGGACTCAGTTCGGCGGCCCAACGATGTTCGGCACCGCCATGCGGATCCTGCCGCGCATTCCACACGGCCCCGTGTTCAACCTGATCCTTTCCAACGTGCCTGGGCCGCGCGACCAGCTGTACTTCCTGGGTTGCAAAGTGGACACGATGCGTCCACTCGGGCCGATCATCGGCGGCGCGGGACTCAACATCACCGTCATGTCGCTCAACGGAGAACTGGGTGTCGGCATCATCGCCTGTCCCGACCTGCTGCCGGAGCTGTGGGACATCGCCGACGCGTTCCCCGAGGCGCTCAAAGAGCTGCTGGAATGCGCCGACCAGCCGGTAGGCGGTTAGCTCAATCCATGACGGCGACGATTCGCCCTGTCACGTCGCCGGTCTTGAGGCGTTCGATCGCCTCCGGTATTTGCTCGAAAGTCGTTGTGCTCGCGTGGATCGACAGCTCGCCCTCGGCGATGAGGTCGATCACGGCCCGAAAGTCGACGGGCCGGCCGCCGCGGGCACCGCGCAGCGTGATGGCCTTGATCACCAGTTCGGCAGTGGAAATGGTGGCCTCGCTGCGGCCGAGGCCCACTTGGATGACGCGCCCGCCCGGGCGCACGGCGGTGATCGCGTCGGCGGTCGTGGTCCCAAAACCGGCGAAATCCACGATCACGTCCGGATTGAACGTGGCCAGACCCCTTGCGGCCTCAACGGTTTCGAGCACGCCGCGCTGCTGGGCCAGGAGCCACGTCTCACGCTTGGGATCGGCCGCATACACCTGCGCTCCGGCTAGGACCGCGATCCGCGCGCCGGTGAGCCCGAGCCCGCCGAGCCCGATGATGCCGATGCGCTCGCCGGCGCGCAGCTTTCCCGCACCCATCACGGCGCCGTAGGCGGTCTGGCCGGCATCGGTCGCGGTCGCGGCCTGCACGAAGTCCACCGCATCGGGCAACTTCATCAGACCGGTGACCTCGCCGAGGAACTTGTCGGCGAACCCGCCGTCGATCGACCATCCGGGAGCCAGTTGATCGCCGAAGGCCGCGACCCGGTCGCCCACCCGCAGATCGACGACGCCGGGGCCGACTTCGGTCACCACTCCGGCGACTTCGTGCCCGAGCACCAGCGGCAGCTTGGCCAGCATCGGCGTGAGGGTTCCGTCGATGAAGCCGACATCGCTGTGGCAGATCCCGGCGGCGCGCACATCGACGACCGCCTGACCCGGGCCGGGCCGGGGGTCGTCGCGCTCGATGCGCAGCAGCGGCTCGTTGGGCCCGGTCAGCTGCCACGCCTTCACGGGACAGCTCCTGACTTTGGTCGAGCAAACTGCCGGTCGATTCGACAGGCGCTGTCCCATGTTATGCATGTGCCGGGACAATCCCGCGACCGCCGCTGACCTACGCTGTCCGAGAACCGCAGGAGGATATCTTGACAATGCAACCGAACCCGCTCGATCCAGTTGCCAGCGAACGGCTGTCGCACGCCGGCAAGGTATTCACGTCTGACCTCTCGATCAACGAATTCGCCTTGCTGCACGGGGCCGGATTCGAACCGATCGAACTTGTGATGGGCGTTTCGGTCTATCACGTGGGTTACCAGTTCACCGGCATCCGGCAGCAGTCCGAGCTGCCCGTGCTGACCGACGCGACGTATCGCGCGCGGTGGAATGCGATGTCGCGGATGCAGGCCGAGGCCGATTCGCTGGGCGCCGACGGAGTCGTCGGCGTCCGTCTCGAATGGCGTCATCAGGGCGAGGGCGAGCATCTCGAGTTCATCGCCGTCGGCACCGCGGTGCGATACACCGCGAAGCCGGGTGCCTATCGGCGCCCCAACGGGCAGGCGTTCACCAGCCACCTGTCCGGCCAGGACCTGACGACCTTACTGCGATCCGGGTACGCCCCGGTCGCATTCGTGATGGGTAACTGCGTGTTCCATGTTGCCGTGCAAGGGTTTTTGGCGATGATGAAGCAGGCCGGACGCAACACGGAGATGCCGCAGTGGACGCAGGGCAGCTACCAGGCTCGGGAGCTGGCGATGTCCCGCATGCAGAGCGAAGCCGAGCGTGACGGCGGAAACGGCGTCGTCGGCGTGCATTTCTTGATCTCGAACTATGCGTGGGGACATCACACGGTGGAGTTCTACGTCGCGGGGACGGCCGTGCGTCGCAGCGGCGAGCCGCAAACTCTGGCCCCATCGTTCGTCCTGTCGATGGGCGGTTGATGACGGGCTTCGATCCCGAGCGCGTCAGCCGCGCAGTCGGGTCGGCTCTGTCCGGACCGGGTGGCGTCGGGCTGGTGGTCAAGGTGTTCTCCGGCGTCCCGGGAGTGATTCTCGTCCCGGCACGGCGAGGCTTGTTCCGGTCCCACCCGGAGCGAATCCAAATCGGCGACTGGCGCTACGAACTCGCCGCCGACGGTCGCCTGAGCGCCTCCCACACGGTCGGTGGCATCGTCCTCGCCGAGGAAGTCCTCGCTGCCGGCGCTGTCGGTCCGCATATCGCCCGCGCGCTCGGGCAGGTGGTGAGCAGTTACGGTCCGACGATCATTCCGAACATCGATGCGGCCCTTGAGGTTCTCGAGAGCGCGGCCGGTTAGGCGACCCTACAGGTGACTCGCGGCGAAATCGGCCGCCTGGTCCACCATTCCGGCCTCGACGTACTGCCTGTGCGCGGCGGGATATCCCGACCCGGAACAGACCGGATCGTTAGGGACGCAAAGCTCGATCGTCTTGGGCGCGTAGAGGGGGCCGATGGTGATGGGTGGCTCGTTGATGACGTTCATGAACTGGCTCGACGGCTTGCCGAAGAGTGCGACCGCGGCCACGTGGTTGGCGACTTCGGGCGGCATCGGCTGCAGTGCCTGGACGAGGTGTGCCCCATCCGGCACCTGGCTCGCCGTGACGAACCCCATCACGGCGGCGCCCTGCGAGTATCCACCGAGCACCATCTTCGTCCCGGGGCAGTTCGCCGCCATCGATTCGACGTGGTGGCCCGCGTCGGTAACGCCGTCAACGGCCGTAGGGAAATCGGTGGTCGCCGGGTAGTTGACCGGATAGACGCCCAGCGATCTGGTGCCGATGCGAGAACGCAGCGTGTCGACAAAACTCTGGCCGATGCCGCCGACGCCGGGAGGTTCGGTGGTTCCCCTGGCGAAGACCACCTCGACGTCGGGGCATGGCGCCGCGGACGCGGCCGGGACCGGTGCGATCGGCAGCGCCCAAACTGACGCCGCCGCAGCACAAATGAGGGCGGGGAGCGGGGGTAGCTTCACGCTTCCGGATTTTGTCACAGGGCCCTGACGGCCGCTCGGCAAGCATTGGCGACAGCTCCTTTTGCGTCGGTGCCGTTACCGTGTCGCCGCGGAACAATGTTGGCGAAGAAATGCCAGTTCAGGGCCGCAAAGAGGGGCCGCAGAATCCGTGGCGTGACATGGAAGGTCCGGTTCTGAGCCTGTGGAGACCACAGTATGTGACCCAGATTGCTACTTTGGCGCCTCCGGAGATTGCTGTCGCTGAGCGCCACCGCGCCGCCAATGGGTGAGCGCGATGGCCGAACGCACCATGCCGCGCAGCGTGTAGGCGGCGGCCACCACCGACAGCAGGATCAACAGGATGAACATCGGCAGCCAATTACCCCGGCTGTGGTCGACTCCCCACCAGATGATCGTGAATAACACCACGCAGAGGAACAGCACAACGTCCCGCCAATTGCCCCGGTAGGACAGCGCGGCCCTGCGTAGCGTAAGGCTCCGGTCGGCGGAGTCGATCAGGTCGTCGATGCGCTCATCGATGCTGCGTTGCAGCTCAGCACGCCTAGCGGTGGCCTCCGGTGGGATCCGATCCAGCAAGTCCATGTCCTGTTTGATCAGCGCTCGATAGTCCGGACCTCTGAATTGGCCGGCCGCGATGGCCAGCATCAGGCCACCGAAAACGGGTGCGCTGTTCAGCGCAACTGATCCCAGACCCACTGCGACCACTCCTCTATCGGTTGTCGTCAAACGTCGGCCCGTTGAGGATCGCTGAACTCGCGGGACGGATCAACCACCCGGGCGCGCTGAATTCGTCCGCGGACCCCAAGCTCGCGCGAATCACCGTGATGCAGGGGGCGTCAAAGATGCTTTCGATGGTCACCGTCGCGGTCGTGTCGACTCTGAATTCTGTTGAGCCACCGAGTTTTACACCACCGACACGTCCAGGATGAGGTTGACCGCCTCGTCGAGTTGCCCGGCGATCTCCTCGTAGTCGACGAACCGGGCCGTCAGCAGCGCGCCGGCGAACGTCATCTGCAGAGTGGACTTGACCGTGCGCGGCCAGCCCGGCCCCAGCGCGGCCCCGATCCGCCTGGACACCTCGTCGCCGATCTGTTCCCGAAGTGGCTGGACAGCCGGATCGTCGGCCATCAGGGCCGCGCCGCAGGCGGTGGTCAGCTCGGGCTCATCGGCGACGACCAGAGCCATATCCCGCAACGTCGTGCTGACCCGGGTCTTGGTGGTGACGTTGACGTCGGTGCGCAGCGGCAGGTCGCGCAGAAAGCGCAGGTACACCGCCGCCACCAGTGCGCTCTTCGACGGAAAGTAGGTGTACGCGCTGGCCGGGGACACTCCGGCGCGGGTCGCGACCGCGCGCATCGTCAGATTGGCGTACGACGATTCACGCAGCTCATCCAATCCGGCGTCGAGGACTTTGCGGATCGTCTGGGCCGGCCGACGGTCCGACCGGCGCACCGTGCCGGCTGGCGAAACCGCTTGTCTAGGCACCCGTCCAGTGTAGGAACGGCTTGGTTCTAAGGTGGCGCTCATGGCCGATCGGGACCGGCGCCGCTGGGACGAGCGGTACGCGCATCAGGAACGGCACCGGTGGGGGCGGTTGGGCCGCCCGAGCTCCTGACGCGCCATGCAGATGTGTTCCCGACCGCGGGAACGGCTCTCGACCTCGCCTGCGGACAGGGATTCGGCGCGGTTTGGCTGGCCAGGCGGGGGCTGGAGGTGTGGGGTTTGGACATCTCTCCCGTGGCCATTGGTCAGGCACGGGATCTCGCCGAGCGCATCGGGGTCGGGGATCGCTGCCGCTTCGACGTCGTCGACCTCGATGACGGTTTGCCGGCCGGGTCACCGGTCGATGTGGTCCTCTGCCACAAATTTCGGGACCGCCGCCTCGACCACGCGATCATCGGGCGCCTCGCGCCGGGCGGACTGCTGGCCATCGCCGTGCTCAGCGAAGTCGGTGCGGCCCCGGGTCCGTTCCGCGCGGTGCCGGGCGAGCTGTCCGCCGCGTTCGCCGGACTCGACCGGATTGCCGCCGGTGAAGGCGAGGGTTACGCCTGGTTGCTGGCGCGGGCGGGGCGGTCAGGCTTGCAGCCTGGCGCGGACGGCCGCTAGTCGTTCGGCCAGCTCGGCCTCATCGATGACGCCACGGGCTACCAGCGAGTGCGTCAGTGCGACGAGTCGGTTCTCCGGATAGGGGAGACCGGAGTAGACGGTCGCCGACAGTTCGTCCTCTTCCCTGCGCCGCTCGACAAAGCTGAGTGTCTCCGAGCCGCAACCGCTTTGATCAAGCGCGTCACACATGCCGTCGAGGCTCGTCTGCCACGGCGGTACCGGGTTGTCGACCCCGTACTTAGCGGCCATGCGGCTCCAGACCTGGTTGCGCTTAAGAATTTTCGCCAACGGCCGGATCGCGTCCATTCTTACCCTCGCTCGCTCAGCGGTTCGACGGGATGGACCGCGGGGCGGGTCTGGGTGATCGCATTGGTCGTCACGCCGACCTTGGGCATCGCGACACCGATCAGACAGTCGCGGGTGATGATTTCGACCAGCTGGTCCTCGGTCCAGCCGTCCGTTCCTTCGGGACGGACGGGCATCACCATGAACCGATGCTTCTGGTTGGAATCCTCCACCCGGATCTCGACGTCCTCCGGCAGATACAGGCCGAACTCCGCGAGCACCTGGCGCGGCCAGCGCACTATGCGACGGCGAAAGTTAGGCGTGCGGTACCACTCGGGCGAATTGCCCAGAATCGGTCGCGGATAGCAGGAGCACAGCGTGCAGACGATGACGTGGTGCAGAGTGGGCGTGTCTTCGAGGACGTGCAGCGCCGTGAAGTCGCTCGGCGTCCCGAAACCGGTGGGTTGCAGCCAGTCGACACCGACTGCCTTACTGGCGGCGAGCGCATCGGTGAGCGCGAGCATCTTGAACTCGGGATCGAGCCAGGCCCGTGCCACCAGGCGCGCGGCGGGAGCCGGGCCGATCTGTTCGGCGAATTCGGTGAACCGGCGATGGTCCTCCGCGGTGAAAAGCCCCTTTTCGATGCACAATTCGCGCAGGGCGATCTCGAGGACTTCGAAATCGGTGATCTCGTCCACCATGGGCGCGGCGGTGCGATCGTGGTCGTGATCGGTCATTGAGAGTCCTTTCGGGGTGACGAAAGTCAGCCGGCCGATTCGAGCCAACGCTCAGGAAGCTCGGTTTGCAGCGTGTCGTTGTCGGGCCCGGTGTAGCCGTGCCACAGCTCTGCGAGGTTGAACCGAACGATGTAGAACCACTCGGCCTTTTGGTCGGGCCCGTCCCACGTCTCGTCCTCGGCGGCGGGGCTCTCGTACGAGACTCGTGCGATCTCACCAGTGGCGCCTCGCAGGTACTCCTGGGTGCGGGTATAGAACAGCATGGGCAGCTCCCGCACCCTCACCTTGTCGCCGACCTTGAACTTCGGGTCCCCGGCCTGTCCGGCATATACCTGCGGGTCGCCCTTTCCGACAGCGTGCGTGTGGTGACGGTTGCGTTTGACGTTGGCGGGGTCGCCTTCGAATTTGGGCTTGGCCTCCAAGGGCTTTCCCCGCAGGCCGCCTGCATAGCGGGCCTTCACCTCGGCCATGCGTTCGGCCAACTCGCTCAGGCCGATGTGGTGTTTCTCGACGAGGATGCGCGCGACGGCCAACAGCCACCGCCCGTAATACGGCAGTCCGAGATAGATCGTGCGGCCGAGGTCGACGTTGCCCATCCGGCGTCGCTCCTCGGACAGCCAAATCCCGCGCCAGCCGAGAACCTCACACGTGACGTAGGTGTTCTCCTCCCACGCCTCGTACTGCTTGTTTTCGAATTCCAGGGCGGCGGCGGGCTCCCCACCGACGTCGTGCGGCGTCTTGACGTAGGCGGTGAATCGCTCGTGGTCAATGAGATCGGGCGTGGGCGCTTCCGGAAGTTCTGGGTAGGAGGACTTCAGCCGGGCCACCATGTCCAACTGCTTGGCCCGCTCCAAAGGAGTCGACATCTGACCTCCATTTCAGCGCCTCAAACACACTTCACTCCTGCCGTGAACTCGGCGCAACCGGAAGGCAGATTCCGGGCGCAATGCGCGCGCGCTTTTGAAGTTTCGCACACGCCGACGTCCGGTAATGTCCCGAAGATGGAGCGGCGCGTCCTCGAAGCGATCATTTACGAACGCGAACCGCCGATTGCGCGGATCATCCTCAATCGGGTCGACAAGGCCAACACCAAGGACGCGGTCCTGGTCACCGAGGTTGACGATTGCCTGCACGAGGCCGACCGCGACAAGGAGATCAAGGTCGTCATCCTCAAGGCCAACGGCAACGGCTTCTGCGGCGGGCACGTGGCCCGCTGGGGCCCGGACGAAAACCCGTACCCGGATTTCGGAAATACCTTCGAGGACCTGTACAAAGGAACCGCCGACCTGTTCCTGTGGCCGACGTTGTATCTGTGGGAGTTCCCCAAGCCGACGATCTCCGCGATCCACGGCTATTGCATGGGCGGCGGGATCTATCTCGGCCTGCTGACCGACTTCTGCGTGGCGTCAGAGGACGCCTATTTCCAGATGCCGCTGGCCCAAAGCCTGGGCGAGCCCGGCGGGCACACCATGATCGAGCCGTGGCTGCTGATGAATTGGCATCGCACCATGGACTGGCTACTGCTGGCCCCGACCCTGTCCGCGCAACAGGCCCTCGATTGGGGCCTGCTCAACAGGGTGGTGCCGCGCGAGGAGCTGGAGGACACCGTCGAGGAGATGGCACGCAAGATCGCGCAAATCCCCTTGACCACGCTGATGGCGGTGAAGAACAACGTGAAGCGTGCCTGGGAGTTGATGGGGATGCGGGTGCACCTGCAGGTCAGCCACATCTTGACCAACATGGTCGGTGCCGCCTCCGATGTGCAGGCGCGGCGGGCCGAGCTCATGCAATCGGGCATGAAGCCGCGCGAGTTTATCGGCCGCGACGAAGCGCAGGGCCCGGGCCCCCGAACGTGAAGCTGGCCGCAGAGTCGAGCTCGAACGCGAAGCTGGCCGCACGCTCGGCAAGGGCCGGAGGCTAACGGCTCCGTTCGCCGGCGATCCGGCGACCGGCGGCATGCCGCGCGGCCACGTAGCCGAACACCATCGTGTAGGCGATGCTGCCGCCCGCCCCCAGATAGTTTCGGCCCATCACCGTCGCGGTGATGTTGCCCGTCGCGTACAGCCCGTCGATCACGCAGTCGTCCTCGTCGATGACCTGCGCGTGCTCATTGGTGATCACGCCCCCGCACGTTCCGACATCGGCGGGAACAACCCTGGTGGCGTAGTACGGTGCCCGCTCGAGTGGCCCGAGCGCGGCGTTCGGGCGGTACCCAGGATCACCCAGGCAGTCGTTGTACGCCGACTGGCCGCGCCCGAAGTCGGGGTCCAGACCCTTGGCCGCAAAACCGTTGAACCGCTTCACCGTTTGCTCCAGCGCGTCGGCCGGGACACCCATCTGGCGTGCGAGATCGCCGATGGTGTCGCCCCGCAGCACCGCGCCCCGCTCGATCAGTGCTTCGGGGAGGTGACGTCTCTTCAACGGGTTGGCCCCGGAGACGTATCTGCCTATATAGCCCTCGTCGAAGACCATCCAGCACGGCACGGCCTTGTTGGCGTACATCGCCTTGCCGACCTCCACGTACGAGTTCGACTCGTTACAGAACCGCTTCCCAGTCCCGTCGACGTAGATCGCCCCCGGCCGCTGCCGACCGCTTCCGAGTGCCTTTGCGGCGTCACCGCCGTCGGGGATGAAAATCGATGGCAGCCACCAGGCTTCGTCCAACAAGCCGGTTTTCGCGCCCAGCCGAATCGCGGTCTCCAGAGCCTCGCCGGTGTCGCCGGCGTTCGCTATCGACCAGAGCGCCTCGTTGGGCTGGTCGCCGCTGTACCGCCGTCGCATGTCCGCGTTGCGGCTGAAGCCGCCCGCCGCGAGCAAAACACCCTTGCGCGCCTGGATATTCAGGGAGCTACCGTCACGGGAGACGCGAGCGCCGACGACCCGGCCATCCTCGACGATCAGGTCCTCCATTGCGGCGCCGATCCAGATCGGCGGGTCGCCGCGCAGGTCGATCAGCACCTTGAGCATCTGTCCGATGAGTGAGGCACCGTTGGTGAGCATCTGCCGGCGCCGGAGCCGGGCCACCCTCGTACGTGCGAACACCCGCATGGCCACGGCGAAGGCGCGCGGCGATCGATTCAAGTACTGCACCGAGCGCAGCTCGTTCGTCTTGAGGACGAACCCGCCGTAGCTCTTGGCCATGGAGGGCTGGACCTTGTCGCTCCAGTCTCCCAGCGCCGACGCGTCGTACGGCACGCACTCGATCGCGCGGCCGGCTTCGTTGCCGCCCTTGTGATTCGGGTAGTAGTCGCTCCAGCCCGGACAGCGCACGAATCGAATGCCCTTGCGGGTCAGGAAGTTGATCATCTCGTAGCCCGCGGTGAGGAACATCTCGCGGCGTGCCGGCGACGAGGCGGGGCCGATGTCGCCGACGACGTCGTCGAAGTAAGCCAGGCCGTCCTCGTGCGAGTCCGGGATGCCGTGCGCGCGCATCAGCGGGTTGTTCGGCAGCCAGACCATGCCGCCCGACAATCCCGTGGAACCACCTACCAGGGCCTGTTTTTCGATCACCAGCGGCTCGATTCCCGAGTCCAGCGCCGCCAGGGCCGCCGTCATGCCGCCGCCGCCGCTGCCCGCGATCAGCAGGTCGACGGAGCGGTCCCAGTCGGTCGTCATGGTGCCTCCGAGGCGACGTGCGCGTCGAATCCGAGGTCGGCGACCGGCACGTCGATGGTGGTGTTGGTCTTCTGAATTGCGGGTACCAACGCGTCGTACGGCAGGCCGGCGAGGAAGCCGTCGACGACGCGTTCGAAGTTCGAGATCAGCCCCTCGATCCGGCTGGATAATCTCATATATTCAAACCCCTTGGAGTGCAGACCCTTCTGTTGCCTGGGTAGGTTGGAGAAGTCCTGGGCGGGGATCGGCGGCCAGCGCGGATCGTCGGGTGCCATGGGTTCGGGTGGTGTCGGCTTGCCCGTGATCTGGTCGGGCGGGACGCGGGTGAGTGACCAGATCTCGAACAGCGTCTCCTCGGGTCCCAGCGGACGGATCCGGTACGACGAGGCACTGCTGTATTGGGGCAACAAGAAGTAATGCGGGAAGCAGAAATTGATCGCGTCCACAATGCCGCGCCGCGCCAACTCGTTGAGGTCGGGGATGTCGCAGCCGCGGGCCCGATGCCAGTGCACGACGGCGTCGTTGAGGGTGCTGCGCCAGACAGCCATGGCCTCGACCGGATCGGACGGCAGCTCCATGTCCTGCAGGCCTTCGGCGATGCGAATGTCGTTCTCGTGGGTCATTCCGGCCATCCCTTGGCCGAGTGTGCGCATGAAGTACAGATTGGTTTGGGCCAGGCCCGGCGGTTTCGATGTATTGGGCATCGACGACGGCAGCAGCTGCGGGTGGGTCTGCGGGACGTGATAGCCCTCCATGAATGCGGCCGTCGCCAGTTTCCAGTTCACCGGCAGCCGGCACGACTGCCACCACTCGACGCGCAGCGACTCCACTTTCCACGCGTCATAGATCGATGCGAACGGCTCGAAGCAATCCCGCAACGGCGGTGCGTCGTCGTCGAGGTTGATCCACGCGCATCCGCCCCAGAGCTCACACCTGACCGAAACCAGGCGAAGATCGTCCGGACGCAGGTTGTGCTCGTCGAACTCTTCGGGCCGCAGCACGAAGGTATTGCGTCCGTCGACCCCCCAACACCATCCGTGGAACGGGCACACGAAGGTGCGCCGGTTCCCGTTGCCTTCCACCAGCTTTACCCCGCGATGACGGCAGGCGTTGTGGTAGGCGCGGACATTCTGGGCGTCCAGCCGGACGACGATGATGGACTCGTCGAGGATCTCGTACTCCACGAAATCACCGGGCTTGGGGATCTCCTCGAGGCGACACGCCATCTGCCACACGCGCGGCCAGAGCATCTCGGTCTCCAGCGCGTAGAAGTCGGGGTCGTAGTACCGCTGCTTCGGGATCCGATCGGCGGTCTGGACCGCCCACGGCACGGGAAGCGGAGTCCAGTTCACATCCATGGCATTCCCTCGTTCATACGATCCTCGATACCCGCCCCTGCCAATAGCGTTCGCGGATGCGCCTCTTGTAGAGCTTGCCGTTCGGGTCCCGGGGCAGCTGAGGGTCGAATTCGACTGTGCGCGGGCACTTGTAGCCGGCCAGGTGGGCCCTGCAGTATTCGATGAGCTCGGCCTCGAGTTCGGGCCCGGGCGCGACCCCCTCGACGGGTTGCACGACGGCCTTGACCTCCTCGCCGAACTCGTCGTTGGGAACGCCGAACACCGCCGCGTCAACGAGTTTGGGATGCATGACCAGAACGTTCTCCGCCTCTTGGGGGTAGATGTTCACCCCGCCGGAGACGATCATGAACGTCGACCGGTCGGTCAGATACATGTATCCGTCCTCGTCGACATAACCCACGTCGCCCAGGGAGCGCCACCCGCGTTCGTTGTAGACCGACGCGGTCTTTGCCGGATCCTTGAAGTACTCGAAGTCGGGCCCACCTTCGAAGTAAAGCTCGCCGGACTGCCCGATGGGAAGCTCATTCCCGTCGTCGTCCACCACGTGCACGGGAGACATTGGTTTGCCCACCGAGCCCGGGTGGGCGAGCCATTCCTCGGGGCCGATCGTGGTTCCCGCGAATCCCTCTGTACCGCCGTAGTATTCGTGGATGATCGGTCCGAACCACGCCATCATCCGGTGCTTGACATCCACCGGGCAGGGGGCAGCCGCGTGGATCACGCACCGCAAACTGGAGACGTCGTAGTTCCGCCGAACCGCCTCGGGCAGCTTGAGCATCCGCACGAACATCGTGGGCACGAACTGGGCGTGGGTGACCCGGTGGGTCTCGATCAGCCGCAGCACGTCCTCGGCGTCGAATTTGCGCATGACGATCGATGCGGCGCCGACGCGGTTGACCGCCATGGTGTAGTTCACCCCGGCGGCGTGGTACAGCGGCGCGGGGGAGAGGTAGACGCTCGACTTGTCCATCCCGTACTTGTGGGTCAGCGCCATTTCGAGGACCGCCTGCGCCCACGAGCCGTTGCCGTCGGCCGGCAGCGGGCGGCGGACGGCCTTGGGCCGCCCCGTGGTGCCCGACGAGTAGAGCATCTCCGACCCGTCCGACAACGGCGGGGCGCCGCCGGCCGCCGCGAGGGCGTCCTCGTACGCGCAGCAGCCGGGCCGGTTGCCTCCGACGCTGATGCGGACCTCGACGGTCGTGTTGAGGTTGCCCAGCGAAGCGGCTGTGATATCCAGGAAAACCGCCTTCGCGTCGGAGTCCTCGATGACGTAGGCGACCTCATCGGGGGTGAAGTGGGTGTTGACGGCGGTGTAGTACAGACCGGAAAGCTGGCAGCCCCAGGTGATCTCGAAGAACTCCGGTCGATTCGGCAAAACCAGGGCCACCCCGTCGCCGCGCCGCAGCCCGGCGCCGTGCAGCAGCGCGGCGACGCGTTGGCTCCTCGCGTAGAGCTCGCCGAACGAGCTGGTGGCGCCGTCGGACATGATCAACGCCGGCGACTCTGCGGCGGCAATCGCGTGGTCGGCGATGTTCACCAGCGGACTCCGAAAAGGCTTACGTGGTTGCCGCGCCGTCGGTGGACGAGGCGGCCGCTGCCTGGCGTCGGGCTTGTTCGGACGGCAGCACCTTGTCCCTGAACACCTGCTGGATCAGCTGCTGCACATCCTTGCTGATCGACGCGAGCGCGACGAGGTCGTTGGAGCTCTGCCAGTGCACCCGCATGCCCATCAGCTCCCAGGCCCGCTTGAGGTTGGCCTTGGTCGCCAGCAGCGTCGTCATCGGCGCCTGGGCGATATGGCGGGCGATGGCTTCCACCCGGTCGTTGAGTTGCTCGCGCGGAACGACCTCGTTGACCAGGCCCACCTCCAGCGCCTTCTTGGCGTCGATGACCTCGGCGAGGTACAGGTAATACGCCGCGCGTCGCCAGTTCATGAAAATCCATGGCTCGATTGAGCATTCGCCGGACGGCATCCCGAATCCCTGCAGCGGCGGGTAGGAGAAGTACGCGTCCTCGGAGGCGATGACGATGTCGGTGGTCAGCCCGTAGTGGGTGCCCCCGCCGACGCAGTAGCCATGCACCTGCGCGATGGTCGGCTTCGCGAACTCCCACAGGTTCAGGATCGGTTTGACGAACAGGTCGGTCTGCGGCTTCCACGGTGTGCCCATGACCCGGGCGGCCTCAACGAACGACGGGTAGTCGACGGCGTTGTTGCCGATGGCGTGGCCCGAGCAGAAGCCCTTGCCGTTGGCCTTCAGGATCAACACCTTGATGTCGTAATCGCGGTCCGCGTCCAGCAGCGCGGCGTCGACCTCTTCGGCCAGCTTTTGGTCCTGAGCGTTGGCCTTCTCTGGCCAGTTGAGCGTGACACGCGCGATCGGGCCTTCTTTTTCGTAGATGATTCTCTCGCGGGTCTCGTTGAGGTCCATACGCTTTACCTTTCGCTCGCTGTTTATGACGTGATGACGCCGATTTCAGCGCCGATGTCGTAGGTGGTCCCGACCTGGCCCGTCCATCGCACGATGCCCGACGCTCCGGCTTCGATCTCCTGTTCCACCTTCTCGGTGGCGATCACGTAGATCGGCGTTCCTTCCTCGACATGGTCGCCGGCGTCGACGAGCAGGTCGGTGAGTTCGGCCTCCGACACCGCGACCGACAGTCGTGGAATGCGAATAATGAAGTCACCCATGCACTTTGGTCTTCTGCAGGGTGCGCTGGGCGGCTTCGATGATGCGTGCCGGCGACGGGTACACCTGCGCCTCGAGCGCGGCGGCGGCCGGGTTGGGGACGAACCTGGCGCCCACCCGCTCGACGGGCGCGACCAGCTCGCCGAACAACTCGGATTGCAGGATCGCGGCGATCTCCGCTCCCGGCCCGGCGAATTGCACTGCATCGTGGACGATTACGACCCTCCTGGTGCGCCGGGCGGATTCGACGATGGTCTCGACGTCGAGTGGCACCAGAGTACGCAAGTCGACGACCTCCGCGCTTACGTCCTGTTCGGCCAGTGTGGCCGCCGCCGCGAGTGCGTCGTGCACGGGCCGCCCGTAGCTGATCAACGTCACGTCGGTGCCCGGTCGCTTGACGTCCGCCTTGCCCAGCGGAATGGAGAACCCGGGTTGGACGGGGACGGGTCCCTTCTTGCCTTGTAGCCGGATCGTCTCGACGAACAGACAGGGGTCCTCATCGAAGATCGCCGCTGTCAACAGACCTTTGCCGTCGCGCGGGGTGGAGGGCACGATCACCTTCATGCCGGGTATGTGCATGAACCACGACTCAAGGCTCTGCGAGTGCGTGGCACCGGTGGCCAGACCGGCGTAGACCTGGGTACGCACGGTGATCGGGGCCGTCGTTCGCCCGGCCGTCATGAACCGCAGTTTGGCGGCGTTGTTGATCAGTTGGTCGGCAGCGATGCCGATGAAATCCATGATCATGATCTCGGCCACCGGCAGCATCCCGTCTATGGCCGCACCGATCGCGGCGCCGAGGATCGCGGCCTCCGAGATGGGAGTGTCGAGCACCCGTTCGTGGCCGTATTTCGTCGACAGCCCCGCCGTCGGACCGGATGCGCCCGGATCGGCAATGTCCTCCCCGAGCAAGAACACTCGGTCGTCGCCCCCGAGCGCCTGGTCGAGGGCGAGGTTCAGCGCCTCGCGCATCGTCATCTCTCGTTCTTCCGTCATGTTCAGTCCTCAGACCGGGAACTTGATCGGGTTTGCGTACACGTCGCGGTCGAGTTCGTCAACCGACGGGGCCTCCGCGCTCATGACCGCCCTGAGCGCGTTTTCCACCGTCGCCGACGCCTCGTCGTCGATGCGCTCCAGCTCGTCCTGACCGCACACTCCGGTTTCGGCGAGGTGGCTGCGAAACCGGGGCACCGGGTCGGCCGCCATTGCCGCGGCCAGTTGATCTTTGGGGATGTAGGGCATCCGGTCACCGAAGTAGTGGCCGCGGAAGCGGAAGGTCACGCATTCGATGAACGTGGGCCCCTCGCCGCCGCGCGCCCGCCGCAGGGCTTCGTCGAGCGCCGATTTCACCGCAAGCGGGTCGTTGCCGTCGACGCGCACGCCGGGCATGCCGTAACCGGCCGCGCGTTCGGCGACATGCTTGATTTTCATGGTGTCCGACGTCGGCGTCATCTCGGCGAAAAGGTTGTTCTGGCAGACGAACACCAGCGGCAGGTCCCACAGCGCGGCCATGTTGGCCGCCTCGTGGAATGACCCCGTGTTCGTGGCGCCGTCGCCGAAGCTGACCACCGTGACGCGATCGAGGCCTTTGCGTTTGCCGGCCATGGCCAGCCCCACCGCCACCGGCGGTCCGGCCCCGACGATCCCGGTCGAGAGCATGACACCCTTGCCCGGGTTGGCGATGTGCATGGTGCCGCCCTTGCCGCGGCTCGCACCGACGGTGCGCCCCATCATCTCGCCGTAGATCTCCTCGAGCGGGACCCCCTTGCCGATGAGGTCGTGCAATCCGCGGTAGGTCGTCACCAACTGGTCGTCGGGCCGGAGCGCCACCCCCATCGCGGCGGCGATGGCCTCCTGGCCGCGCGACGGCCAGTACACGCACATGAACTCGCCGGTGCCGATGCCCTTGGAGAGTCGGTCATCGGCCGCCTTCATCAGGGCCATCAGTTCGTAGAGACGGCGCTCAACGTCTATCGCGGACTGGCCGTAGCTCACCGATTCCCTCCAGTTCCGTTGTCCGGCAGCATGTCACGCGCCCGGCCAGGGCTTGACCTTGAGGAAGCCGCCCGCGTCCACGCGGAGCTGCTGGCCGGTGATGTAGCGCGCCGCGTCGGAAGCCAGGAACAACACGGCCTCGCTGATGTCTTCGGGTTCGACGTAGGGGACGGGCATCGCCTGAACTACCGGAAAGACCGGTTCGGCGTCTTCGCGGGTCGGTTCCTTGAGGTCGGGCCGGAAGGCCCGGTACATCGGTGCGCTGTGCAACATGTCGGTGTTGACGTTCGTCGGATGCACCGCATTCATCCGGATGGAGAACTTAGCCAGCGCCAGAGCGAAATCGTTGACATAGTGCGCGGCAGCGAGTTTCGCGAAGGCATAGCCCGCGCCGCCCGGTCCGCCGTCGATCCCGGCCGTGTTCATCGACGACATGAACGCCGCGTTGGACCCGATCACGATGATCGACGCGCCCGCTTGCAGATGTTTCAGGCTCGCGTGGACCAGGTTGAGCACGCCGACGAGGTCGACGTCGACGGCGTCGGCGAAGGCCTGGGGCGGTAGGCCCGCGGTGAGCGGGCAGATGCCGGCATTGGCGACCACGATGTCGAGATGCCCGAACTCGGCCACACCCTGATCGATCGCGGCGGACAGGGCCACCCGGTCGCGAACGTCGGCGATCGCCGTGACCGCGCGCTGCCCCTCCTTTTCGACCAGCCGCGCCGTCTCGTCGAGATCCTCGGGCCGGGCCAGTGGGTACTCATTGGTTTCGATATCCGCGCAGACGTCGACCGCAATGATGTCGGCGCCTTCCGCGGCCAGCAACCGCGCGTGCGAACGACCCTGGCCGCGCGCGGCCCCGCTGATGACCGCCACCTTGCCTGCTACCCGGCCCATCGCCCGTCCTTTGTCCCAGTTCTCATTCCAACGACCCGCATTGGGGCCCAAAGCCGTTCGGGACCGGGATCAGCAGACCGCGCGCTCACCGCAGCGGGGATTCGACTCGGACCAATGGTCGGCTCCATCGCATCTCTTCCACGAAAAACTGCGCGTGGCTGCGGCCGGGCTATCAATATCCCTTAGAGTAGCTAGAATACCTAAAATAGCAAGAAATGGTCACGAGCGAGGGATTGCGATGTCCAGCGAGCGCGGTGGGGTCCTCCAAGGTGTCCGAGTTGTCGAGTTGGCGTCGTGGACCTACGTACCGTCGGCCGGTGCCGCCCTGTCCGACTGGGGCGCCGACGTGATCAAGGTGGAAGGGGTCGCTTCGGGCGATCCCGGACGCGCGCTGGTCGTGGGCGGTTTCACCCGCGAGGCCGCCCGCCCGGACGCCGATTTCATCCTCGAGCTGGGCAACCGCGGCAAGCGCAGCATCGCCATCGACATCAAATCCGAAATGGGCCGCGACCTGTTCGGCCGGCTGTTGGCCAGTGCGGACGTCTTCCTGACCAATTGGCTGCCCGGCGCACTCGAGCGGGCCCGGCTGACCGTCGACGACCTCCGCGGTTTCAACCCGAAGATCATCATCGCGCGCGGCACCGGGCTGGGGGTCCGGGGCCCCGATCGGGATCGCGGCGGGTTCGACGCCGCCACGTATTTGGCACGTGGCGGGGTCGCCTACACGCTCACGCCGTTCGGAAGCGAAACGCCCTCCGTCCAGGGCCCGGCATTCGGTGACCTGCAGGGCGGAGCAACGCTGGCGGGCGGTGTATGCGCCGCGCTGTTCCACCGGCAACGCACCGGAGAACCGACGATCGTCGACTCCTCGCTGCTGGCCCAGGCGATGTGGGCGATCGCGCCGTCGATCTCGGCGGCCGACTTCTTCGATATCGACGGCATTCCGGGCGCACCGCCCGGGCTCGCCATCAATCCGCTGGTGAACAGGTACAAGACCAAGGACGGCAGGTGGATTCAGCTCGTCTTCCTGCAACCCGACAAATACTGGGCGGGCTTCTGCCGGCGCATGGGTCTGGCCGAACTGGCCACCGACGAGCGATTTGTGCCGTCGAGCAACCTGATAGCCAACGCCGCGGCGGCCACCGAGATCGTGGCGAATGCCTTTGCCGCCCATGACCTTGCGCACTGGCAGAAGGTTCTCGAGGACGAACCCGGTGTGTGGGGCGCCTTGGCGACGCCGCGGGAAACCCTCAACGACCCGCAAGTCGAACCCAACGGGTACGTGATCACAAACGTCGACGACCACGGGGAGAAGTACCGGATCGTCGCCGCGCCCGTTCAATTCGACGAAACGCCGCCGGCCCCCGCACGCGCGCCCGAACACGGGCAGCACACCGAGGAAATTCTGCTCGAACTCGATGTCGACTGGGACGACATAGCCAAAGCGAAGGACCTTAAAGCTATCCTGTGAAGCCGAGCTGATTGCGGCGTTCGGTCGCGAAACGCCCCCCTGTGTTGGTTGGCGTTTGGGCCCATGCTGCCGGCTTGACCAGGCTTTCGGTTTTGGGTCAGAACGGAACCCAGCGCATCCCGGCCGATCCTCCTCACGACGGGGTCCGACCCGCGTGACAACAGATACCCGGTAGGGTATATTCGGTTGCGTTAACCGATACCCGGGCGGGTAGCACCACGGGACGGAGGATCCAGTGATCGGTGATCAGGGCAGCATCGACGCGGTGCTCAACCGGCTGCGCCGCGCGCAGGGACAGCTTGCCGGGGTGATCTCGATGATCGAGCAGGGCCGCGACTGCAAGGACGTCGTCACGCAGCTTGCCGCGGTTTCGCGCGCTCTCGACCGCGCCGGATTCAAGATCGTGGCGACCGGATTGAAGGAATGTGCTACTGGCACAACGGCGGACGGTACGGCGCCGCTAAGCGAAGCCGAGCTGGAGAAGCTGTTCCTGGCGCTCGCCTGAGCCGGGACCTCGTTACGAAAGGAGAAATCGGTATGAATATCGCAATTGCGACGCCGCTGCATACCTCGTTCGACGACGCGGTCGCCCGGACCCGCGAAGCACTCGCGGCGCAGGGTTTCGGCGTACTGACCGAAATCGACGTGAAGGCCACGATGAAGACCAAACTGGGCGCGGACATGGAGGACTATCTGATCCTCGGCGCCTGCAACCCGCCGCTGGCGCATCGCGCGGTGGAGGCGAATCGCCAGATCGGCTTGCTGCTTCCGTGCAACGTCGTCGTCCGCACCGATCCGGAGCAAACCGGCACGGTGCTCGTCGAGGCGATGAATCCTGGGCTGCTGGTCGAGGTCACCGGTGACCAGGAGCTGCGCCCGGTCGCCGAGCAGGTGACCGACAGGCTGAAAGCGGTCATCGACTCGCTCAGGCACTATTCGCCGGTGACCGCCGGCGAATAGCCGTCGAAACCGCCGGCGCCAAGTCTCGGAAGGATGGCCATGTCAGACGAACAGCATCATCACGAAATCCTGCACGAGCTGCTGCCTCAGCATCGCGCGCTGCGCCAGCAGATCCCCGAGGTCTACAAGGGATTCGCGGCCCTGAGCGGAGCCGCCCTTGCCGACGGAGCGCTCAGCAACAAGGTCAAGGAGCTCATGGCGTTGGCGATCGGGATCGTGCAGGGCTGCGACGGGTGCATCGCATCGCACGCCCAGGCGGCTGCGCGTGCCGGTGCGACTCCGGAGGAAGCCGCAGAGGCTATCGGCGTCACCATCCTCATGCACGGCGGACCGGCCACCATCTACGGCGCCCGGGCTTACACGGCATTCTGCGAATTCTCTAACGCCAAACCGGCGTAACGGTCGGATCCCGGCCGGGCCCCCGATGTCCGTCCGAGCGCGCCGACGAATGGCCCGATGCATCGACATCGACACCGTTGCGATACCCGACCACGACGTTTTCCACAGCTCTCGTCGCCTGCTTCGACGCAGTACCGGCTGCGCCGCGCGCATGGACGGCTTGCCGGGGTGATCCGCGGGCGCGTTCCAGGACCGTTCTAGGAAGTTGTCATCACGCTTTGGCGTACCTGCGGACTAACTCGTGCTCTTTGAACGTGTTCGTGTACTGCAGGCCGTTGTGGTCGCGGCTAAAAAATGTCCACCGCTGCGGAGTTGTCTGCGGCCCACCGATCAGCTTTACGGTGAGGCGCAATTCGGTGGGCAGCAGCGTGCCGATGATGTCACCGACCCGGATCTTCGACGGATGGATCTGGGGTGCATCGCACCAGTTCTGTATGGCCATGCGCCTCGTCCTAACGTTGTTGCCGTCATCCTACCCGCAGCGGTCTGTCTGACGCGGGCGGTCGCCGATCACGGCCCTCGTTACCGAGGACAGCGCCAAGACTTTGTTGCGATATCGCAACGACGGGGGTTGATACGCGCGCGCCTTCGCGGGCGGGTGCTCGCCAGGGACATAGCGTCGCTTCGTCACCTCATATGTCCCGAGATGGCCAAAGTGGGCCTCACACGGGCCCGCCGTTCAGGAGGTGACGGTGAGCAGATTCGTCGAGACGATGCTGCGCAGTGCGAAGTCGAGTACGCGTGGCCTGGTGACCGGTGACCCGGGCGCGCCGGTGCGGTCCACCTGGGGTGAGGTTCATCAGCGCGCTCGGCGAGCAGCGGGTGGATTGGCTGCATTAGGGATTGGGCCGGGTGACCGGGTAGGCGTCCTGGCCGGTGCCCCGGTGGAGATCGCGCCGACCGCGCAGGGCGTGTGGCTGCGGGGCGCGTGTTTGACGATGTTGCATCAGCCGACACCGCGCACTGATCTGCGGGTGTGGGCGCAGGACACCTTGGCGGTCATCGCGATGATCGAGGCGACTGTCGTGATCGTGTCGGATCCATTCATGGCCGTGATGGCGGTGTTGGCCGAGCACGGCCTCACGGTGGTGACGATCGCCGAACTCTTGACCGCCGCTCCGGTCAACGTCGTCTGCAGCGGCGAGGACGATCTGGCTCTTCTGCAGTTGACGTCGGGCTCGACAGATTGCCCCAAAGCGGTGGCGATCACCCACGCCAACGTGATCGCCAACGCCGAGGCGATGTTCGCCGGCGCGCAATATGCCCTGGATACCGATGTGATCGTGAGCTGGTTACCGCTGTTTCATGACATGGGTATGACGGGGTTCTTGACGGTTCCGATGTTGTTCGGCGCCGAGTTGGTCAAGATCACGCCGATCGACTTCTTGGCCGATATCTTGTTGTGGCCCAAGCTGATTGACAAATACCGCGGCACGATGACCGCGGCACCCAATTTTGCCTACGCGTTGCTGGCGAAGCGCCTACGTCGACATGCCAAACCCGGTGATTTTGATCTGTCGTCGCTGCGGTGGGCGTTATCGGGTTCCGAACAGGTCGATCCGACTGATGTGGCAGACCTCTGTGCCGCCGGGGCGTCGTTCGGGCTGCGCCCCGAGGCGATTTTGCCGGCATATGGGATGGCCGAAACCACGGTGGCCGTGTCGTTTTCGGAGTGTGGCGGCGGGCTGGTCGTGGATGAGGTGGACGCCGATATGCTCGCGGTGCTGCGTCGAGCAGTGCCCGCCACCAGCGGCAACACCCGCCGGCTGGCGTCGTTGGGACCATTACTGGACGGTATACAGGCCCGCATCGTTGATGAGGATGGCGTCGTCCAGCAGACCCGGGGCGTGGGACTCATCGAGGTCCGGGGAGATCCGGTGACATCCGGATATGTCACGGCGGCCGGTTTTGCGGCCGCCCAAGATGATCAGGGTTGGTTTGACACCGGGGATCTGGGTTATCTCACCGAGCAGGGCCATCTAGTGGTCTGCGGCCGGGCCAAGGACGTGATAATCATGGCCGGACGCAACATCTATCCCACCGATGTAGAACGTGCCGCAGGACGCGTCGTCGGTGTGCGTGCAGGCTGTGTGGCGGCCGTTCGACTCGACGCTGGCCATTCCCGTGAATCGTTTGCCGTGGCCGTCGAATCGAACGATGTCGATGACCCCGCCCAGGTGCGGCGGATAAAGCATCAGGTGGCCCATGAAGTCGTCACCGAAGTCGCGGCGCGGCCTCGGAATGTGGTGGTACTGGCCCCGGGTGCGATCCCCAAGACACCGTCGGGCAAGCTGCGCCGCGCTTACGCGCTGTCGCTGGTTACCTGACAGCGGCTCCTGCCGGCATCGCGTCAAATGCGAGCCGTCTCGTCGTCAGCGCCGGTCCCATCGGCCTGACCAATGGCCCGATGTGGGAGGACCAAAGTCATTGTGTGCCAATAATCTGCTGACCTTTCCCGCCGCGAGTCGTAGGTTTGTGCCCGGGAGCATACGATGACTAACTTCTTGCGGAATACCGACGCCTTCACATGGGCGATGGAAAGCGATCCACGTCTGCGATCCACGGTGGTCAGCGTCGTGCTGCTGGATCGATCACCGGACTGGGAGGCGGTGCGCGAGCGATTCGACCTGATGAGTCGCAAACTGCCCGTGTTTCGGCAACGGGTGGTGCCGTCGCCACCACCTGCCCCGCCCCGCTGGGAGTATGACCCGGACTTCGATCTCGACTACCACATCCGACGAGTCGTCGCCCCCGGGGCCGGCACGCTCGAGGACGTACTCGAGTTGGCCAGGCTGGCCGAGATGCAGGACTTCGACCGGGCGCGGGCGCTCTGGGAGACCACGTTCATCGACGGTCTGGAAAACGGTGGCGCGGCCATGGTCTGCAAGTTCCACCACGCCCTCACCGATGGGATCGGGGGCGTGCAGATCGCGATGACCCTGTTCAACCTCTCCGAAGACCTGTATGAGCGCGAACCCCTGCCTCCCGAGCCGGAGGTGTCGAGGCCATCGTGGCTCAGCGGTTACCGCGACACCTGGCGCTATGACGCCGGCGTGGTTGCGAACGCAGTGGTGGGCGCGATTAAAGCGGCACCACGTCTGGTACGCGATAGTGCTCGGCGGCCCATTGCGACGGTGCGAACGGCAACGGCCACCGCGGCGTCGGTTTACCGGACGATTCGGCCGATAAGCCGGACCGGGTCTCCGCTGGTGACCGATCGCGGCCTGACCCGGCGTCTGGTGGTCCACCAGGTACCGATGATGCAACTGCGGGAGGCCGCGCACCGCTGCGGTGCGGCGCTGAACGATGCGTTCGTCGCCGGGGTGGCCGGCGGATTACGCATCTACCACGAGAAGCACGGCGTACAGGTCGGCGACCTGCACCTCACGATGCCGATCAGCCTGCGGACCAAGGCCGATGACATCGGCGGAAACCGAATCACGTTGATGCGCTTCGACGTTCCCGTGGGGGAGGCCGACCCGGCAGCACGAATCAGGGCAATACACCAGCGCGCAGGCGCGGTACGCGCCGAGAGCTCTCTGCCCCACACGCAGCTGATTGCCGGCGCCCTCAACCTGATGCCGCGGTGGTACATCGGCTCGGTTCTGCGCCACGTCGATTTCCTCGCCAGCGATGTGCCGGGCGTGCCGGTGCCGGTCTTCCTGGGCGGCGCCGCGGTGCGCGCGCAATACGCGTTCGGCCCGACGATCGGGTCGGCGGTCAACGTCACCCTCCTCACCTACGTCGACACGTGCGCCCTGGGCATCGACGTCGATACCGTCGCCATACCCGACCACGACGTCCTCCACGAAGCCCTCGTCGCCGGCTTCGACGAAGTCATAGCGCTCGCAAGCTGATTCGCGGGACGTTGCGGCCCGAGCCCGACGGGCTCATCGGGTGGCTACCGGCCGGTCCCGAAACGGTCACAGGTGCGTACCGATGGGCACGGCGATCTGGCACAGCGGCGCGGATGCACAAATCATGGCAGAGGACGCCACTGGGTATCACGGCCGCGAGCTGTGCT
This sequence comes from uncultured Actinomycetota bacterium, assembly GCA_963784685.1. Taxonomy (GTDB): domain Bacteria; phylum Actinomycetota; class Actinomycetes; order Mycobacteriales; family Mycobacteriaceae; genus Mycobacterium. The sequence goes on along the minus strand of CAWASF010000020.1, from coordinate 706,281 downwards.
GACTCTGACCGATTTCGCAAGGGCGCCACAGGAGGTATCGACAGCATGACGGCGAACTGGGCTCCCGCTCAGACTTCGTATGGCTCGAATTCTGGCCGCATTCTCGACACCGCGCGGGGCATCCTGATTGGCCTTCGCCGGTGCCCATCACACGCCGCTTTCGACGAATTGCACAGTGCGGCACAACGTCACAAGGTGCCGGTATTCGCGATGGCCTGGGCGCTGGTTCACCTGGCGGGTGACGGCGAGGAGACACCCAGCTTCGTCGATGCGCAGTCCGCGGCCCGGCATGAATGGGGCTCGCTGTTCGCCAGATCGGCCGCTGCGACCTGTTGACCGGCGACTAAGAGCTTGGCACGGCCGGGGTCCCCCCGGGGGGTACCGCGGCCGTGTCAACCTGCATTGGATGTCTTCCCCGTTCGGGCCGGCGACGCAGCAGCCGTGCGCAAAGCGCGACGATGCGCTGCTTCCTTTTCGCGAAAGCGCTCGGTGGGAGCCGGCACCGAGATAGTGTTCCGCATCGCGGACCAGCAAGGACCGGATTGTGGACCACAGGAGCCTAGATGAGTGCGCTACCTGCCGCTCGGCACTTTTTTCGGGGCGACGAAGGGTATGAAGCCGCCCGTCGCGCGACGGTGTGGCATCAACGGGTGCCCGAGCGCTACCCCGAGCTGATTGTTCAGGCCGTCGATGCCGGCGACATCGTCGCGGGGATCCGCTATGCCAAGGCCAACGGCCATCGGGTCAGCATCGTCTCGGGTGGACACAGCTTCGCGGCCAACCATCTCCGGGCTGGCGCCGTCCTGCTCGACGTCAGCCGCCTCGATCACGCCACGATCGACGCGGAGAAGGGCATCGCCGTCGTCGGTCCGGGCAAGGGCGGCAGCCTGCTCATGGCCGACCTGGAGGCGCAGGGCCTCTTCTTCCCCGGCGGGCACTGCAAGGGCGTGTGCCTCGGCGGGTATCTGCTGCAGGGGGGGTACGGCTGGAACAGCCGCGTCTTCGGCCCGGCTTGCGAGAGCGTCATCGGGCTCGACGTCATCACCGCCGACGGCGAGCAGATCCACTGCGACGCGGACAATCACACTGATCTTTACTTCGCTGCCCGCGGTGCCGGCCCGGGCTTTTTCGGCGTCGTCACGTCGTTCTACCTGAAGCTGTATCCGCGTCCGGCCGTTTGTGGCACCAGCTTGCACATCTACCCGTGGGACGTCGCCGATGAGGTCTACACCTGGGCGCGAGGCGTCAGCGCCGAAGTGGACCGTCGCGTCGAGATGCAGTTGCTTGCGACCCGCGGTGTCCCGGAGATGGGCATCGACATTCCGGCCATCGTGTGCATGTCGCCGGCGTTCGCCGACTCCGAAGCGGAAGCCGAGAAGGCCCTCGCGGTGTTCGACACCTGCCCGGTCGCCGGCCAGGCGCTCGTTAAAAACCCTTACATGTCAATCGATTTGCCGACCTGGTATGACGTCGTGATGACCCACTACCTCGCTGACCACCGCTACACGGCCGACAACATGTGGACATCGGCAGCGGCTGACGAGCTGCTGCCGGGTATCCGGACGATCCTCGACACGATGCCGCCGTACCCCTCGCACTTTCTCTGGCTGAACTGGGGTCCGTCCCCGCTCCGCCAAGACATGGCCTACAGCGTGGAAGACGAGATCTACCTGGCGCTCTACGGCTCGTGGAAGGACGCCGCCGACGACGACAAGTACGTCGACTGGGCACGGTCCAACATGGCCGCGATGTCCCACCTGGCCACCGGCATTCAACTCGCGGACGAAAACCTCGGCCAGCGTCCGGCCCGGTTCGCCACCGACGAGGCCATGGACCGCCTCGACAAGGCGCGCGCCGTCTACGACCCCGACGGCTTGTTCAACAGCTGGATGGGACGGCTCCGATGACTGGCGATCTCTACCTCGGCTATCGCAACGACGACGCGAATACGCCGTTCGGCAAGTTCTTCAAGCCCGAGATGGCCCCGCTGCCAAAGCATGTCGTCGAGGCACTGCACCACGGCCCGCAGGGCGGGATGGCGTTGCCGGCGTTCGACGACGCCGCCGGCGTCGCCGACGAGGGATATCAGCAGACCGAGAACGGCTACGGGGTCCTCGAGCATGGCGGCTTCCAGGTATCGGTACGCACCGACATGCCCGGGGTCACCCCGGCGATGTGGTCCTGGTGGTTCGGGTGGCACGGGTGCGATACCCGCCGCTACAAGCTGTGGCATCCGCGAGCGCACCTCTTTGCCGCCTGGAAAGACGAAGGGCACGCCGCGCCGGACGGCGTTGGTGCCGGCCGGCGCGGCGCCCGGCGGTACATCGGCCGCTGCTCGATGATCAGCGAGTACATCGGCTCAACGTTGCTCAACGGCGCGATCCAATTCGTCGAACCGGCCACCATGGGACTGCCCCCGGACAATGACGATGCGGTGGCAATTTGTGCCCGACTGGGCACCGGTGACGCCCCCGTGGACGTCGGCTGGTTCGTCCACCACATCCGGTCGACGCCCGACGGGGCCGAGATGCGGTCGCGGTTCTGGATGGGCGGACCCTACGTCGAGGTTCGTAAGGCGCCCGGCGTGGCGTCCCGGGCCGTGCGTCCCATCGCGTCGCGGATGCTTGGTGCCCCGGACACGACCGCCCGCAACCTACTGGTGCACTGCGCGCAGGAGATGAACCACCTTGCGAATTTTTTGCCCGAGCTCTACGAACAATTCGGAGACGAGTAGGCGCACAACCCGTTGCGCTGCCGGTACCCGTGGGCAGCGATGCCAACCATCAGGCAGATGTGGCCGGTGGGTGCGTTTGACCGACCACGATGAACGGCTCGACCGAGGTGGCCTGCTCGAAACCCTCGACTTCCACGCGCCACTCGTAGATCCCTGGCTCCAGCGGTATTCCGGCCGGGATGTTCAGGGTGAGCGGCATGCGAACCGAAGTGCCGTGGATTGCCCCGGGGGGACGCCCGGCCTCTGCCGCCGCTTCGAACGAGATCGGCTGTGGACCCTGTGGCCCCATCACGACCACGGTATCGCCGTCGGTGGTCAGTAGTCGGCATGTCAGCTTGTGCCGCTTGTTGGTCTCATCCCAGTCGATGTCCAGGAATAGCACCAAAGCGAAAGGGGGCGTTGGCGTTTGACACTGCCGCCATCCCAGACCCAGGGCATGGACTTTTCCGGATTGGGCGTCGGCCTGCGCCGCGTCCGCGAGGAATAGGCTGATCTTCATACGTGGGCCGGGGCGGCGATCGGTCTTTCTGTTGTCACCGCGAGATCCTGTCCCGCCATTGCTGCCGCCTCACGAGATCCACGAGATCCTTCCCCTGAATATTTCCGCTGAATCTTACGCTGCGGCGGGATCGGCTACTCGGGGCACCGCACGCTCCGCCGACCGGTACGGCCGATCAGCGTGCGAGGTATTGCGCCGCTAAGCGCCGCTCTTCGGGGGCGGGCCTTGATCCTCGGTCTGGGTCAATTTTTCGGGGCAGTAGGCGGAGGCCGCGATCGCCGCGAACTTGGCGGCGCCCTGACCTTGGAACCCCGGATTTCGGTCCTGCAGGTTCTTGACGATTTCCTCGCCCGTCATTCCGCCGTCGGCCAAGCTGCACACCTGTTTGCCGGCCGTGATCGCACGGTCGGCGCTCAGGTACGTCAGCCCGGCCTGCGTGAGGGCGTTGAGGAAGTTCTGGTCTTTGGCGTCGGGGTCGGCGTAGGCCGGGGCGGCGGTGGCGATCACCGCGGCGACACTTGCCAGCAGCAGTACGAGTCTCATAGTTCCGTGATTGTCGCAAAGTGGCGGTCGGGATGCATCCGCTGCGGGGCCAACGGCAAGTTAACGGAAGCCGACCGACAGCTTCCCCAGCGATGAAGCCTCAAACCCCGGGTAGGCCAACGCGATTACAGCTATTCGCAATCGCTTGCGGGCGGCAGCTCGCGCGGTCCTTCTCGCTCCGTCAGCGCGGGCCTGCGGTCGCGCTGCCCGGACCCGAGCGATGGGTTCCCGCTGTCCTTCGCGGTTAACGGCGGCAACGGCGCGTGCTGCTCGCGGCCGCCCACCTGCTGGAAGGACTCGTGATACGTTCCGTCGTCGGCCTGTCCGCGCGACGACGCAATCCGGCCGGGAGGGGACGGCATTTCGCCGGTCGCGGATTGGCGCGGTGCCTGGTCGCCGGTGTCGGTGCTTTCGGAGTCGACCGTCACCTTGCGGTGCCGCTTGAGCGAGAAGGTGATCTCCTCGACCTCTTCGAACACCTGACGCGCGGTCCGAAGAGGCTGGGTCGTGTTGTCGATCACCCGCGCGACGAACGGCGGCACCAGCGGGCGGATCCAGCGGGCCGCGGCCTTGGTGGCGTCCGGAATCGACGGGATCAACTGCGCGCCGCGCTCGTCATGTGGTTCAACCTCACCGGCCGGCTCGACCTGTGCGGGAAGGTTGTCGACCCCGGCATTCCGCGCGTCGGCCGGGAACTGCGTGATCTCCCGGCTGGCGGCCTCGGCCTCCGCGGCGATCGGTAGGTACATGTCTTCCTCCACTGGCTCGAAGGTACCCCGCGAGGACATGCGCACCGGGCGCTCGAGGGCTTCCACGACTCGACGGCGCTGGTGTTCGCGGTCGATTTCGGCCTGTGCCTCAACGGCAAGCCGGGCCTGCGTCAGTTGGTGCTCGGCCCACATGATTTCGGCCTCGCGACGGACTTCGGCGCGCTTGATCGCGATCGCGGTGTCGGCATCCAGGTTGGCCCGTTCGCGCTCGGCGCGCGCCGCCAGATGGCGATCCTGCGTCGTCTCGCCGCGCCACAGCCGCAGTATCAGCGGCAGTAGGTAAATCAACGCGAAAAACGCGATCGTCAGCAGCCGGAGGACCCATGCCCCGGTGCTGGCGAACGTGACGTCGTTCATGGCGACCCAGCGTGCGCCGAGACCTCGACCGGCCTGGGCGGCGACGGTGTGGCGAGCCTCGGAGACGGCCTGCTCGTCGCGCGAGATTTCGGCGTCCAACTCGGGGGCTTGCCGGTCGCGGGCCGCCAGCGCGTTGTCAAGCTCATGCTGCGCGCCGGCGAGAACCTCGTTAGCCGTTCGCGTTTCGGGTCCGACGCCGGGAACGCCGGTGATCCGGGTAGGCGGGCAGGCCGGTGTGGGGTTGTATTCGCAGCGTGCAACGACCAGGGCCCGGTCCTGGTTCTCGCGGGCCCGTTCGACGGAGCTGTCGAGTCGACCGCGGGCATCCCTGGCCTGTTGGAGCGATGCCAACGCCTGTGACACCGCCGGTGCCGAGTCGGCGTTGCGCAGGGCCCGTTCGTCGAGACGGTGGTCGATCGAGCTGGAGAAGACGACGAGCGCGGCGAGCTCGCCGACGACGACGCCGACCGCCACCGCGACGGCCGCACGCCCCGCGATGCCGGGCCGGCCCCGGTTGGGGCCGCTCGCGACGCCGCGGGTCACCGCGCCGACCAGCAGGGCGATGACAAGCGCGAGCGGCGCGATGGTCAGCGTCGACCAATCTGCCGACTCGCTCACCGCCAGGCCCGCGACGAGCCCGGCCAGCACGGCCCCGAACAGCACTACCGCCCCGGCGACGGCGTGGGTGGACCGCTCGTGGCGCTCACCGAGTTCACGCCAGTGGCCGCCGCCGAGCCAGGTGAGCGGACCCTCGATCCGGGACACGAACGAGCGCGGCTCAGCAATTTCCTGGGCGCACATCAGCTCCAAAACACCTCCAAGTTCTTTCAAGCCTCCCAGGCCGGCGCCCGACACACCGAATCCAGGCGCCTGCATGTGGCGTTGTTCACACCGCGAAAGGCGGGGCGGATCACATCCTCGTGATACCCGTCGGCTTCGTCGCCCGCTCCCGGCCGCCCCGACGCGAAATTTGCTGCGACGCGAACAGATCAGCGACCGTTCCGGCAGGCGACGTGAGACGGTATAAGCTTATGCAACATCACGATTATGTCACCTACGAAGAGTTCGGCCGCAGATTCTTCGAGATCGCCGTCACGCCCGAACGTGTCGCCCACGCACTAGCCGATATCGCGGGCAACGAATTCGCCATGGAGCCGATCGCTCAGGGTCCCGGCGGGATCGCCAAGGTCAGCGCCAAGGTCAAGATCCACGAGCCCCGGGTGACACGGCGCCTGGGCGACAGCATCACTTTCGTCATCCACATTCCCTTGTCGATCGATCTGCTCCTCGACCTAAGGCTCGACAAGCAGCGGTTTGTGGTTTCCGGCGACATCCAATTGCGCGCCACGGCCCGGGCCGCCGAGCCGCTCCTGCTGATAGTCGACGTGGCAAAGCCGCGGCCCTCCGACATCACCGTCAACGTGTCGTCCAAGTCCTTCCGCGGCGAGGTGTTGCGCATCCTGGCGGGCGTCGATGGCGAAATCCGGCGGTTCATCGCTGCATACGTCGCCGACGAAATCGACTCACCGCAATCGCAGGCCGCCCAAGTCATCGATGTGGTCCACCAGTTGGAAAAGGCCTGGCCCTAGAAGCCGAGGCGGATGCCCGGGTTCCGGGTTTACCACGGCGGCGCAGCCGGGTATGCGACTGATACGACCGCCTTGCCGGCGGCAATCCGACCGCAGTCTCAGGGGGAGCGCAAAGCTTTGGCACGAGTAGAAGTTTCGATGTCGTCGGATCTCGACCCGGAGACCGCCTGGAAGCTGGCTTCCGACCTGCGCCGATTCGACGAGTGGATGACGATTTTCGGTGGCTGGCGCGGACCGGTGCCGGCAACGGTCGAAAAGGGCACCCGCGTCTCGTCGTGCATCAAAGTCAAGGGCTTCCGAAACATCATTCACTGGGAAGTCACGCATTATGACGAGCCGAAATCGATTGAGCTGCAAGGTCGCGGCCGAGGTGGGATCCGGATCGCGGTGGCGATGACCGTCACCGGCGACGGTTCCGGATCGAAGTTTCACCTCAGCGCCGACCTCGGGGGTGGTGTGCTGTGCGGGCCGGTCGGGGGGCTGGTCGCCAGGATGCTGCGGTCCGACGTGCGCAAGTCGCTGAGCAACCTCACCGCGGTGCGATAACGGTTCCGCCGTCCGGCTATCGGGCCGGGCGCCTCATCGACCAACGGCGTTCGGCGTCGCGAATCCGCCTGCGGTCCATGGCAAGCCACGAAAGACCGGCCCCGAAGGCCAGCAGCCCGATGATGGCGGCAGCCACTCCGGCGTACCCTTGCCCGAGAGCGAAATTGGTCACACACACGACGAATGCCAACACCGCGGCCGCGACGACGACGAGCCCGGGCGATCGCTCGGAACTGTGCAACGACTCCGTCGTATCGCGCGTGCTGCGCCTCATGAGCCCCTCCCCAGATGTCGCTCCAACGCTTCCGGGCGATTACCCGAAACGCCATCTGGACAAACGACCCCGGCGCTACGGCGCCGCGAGGGTACCGGCACCTTGAAAACCCACTGGTACATCGGCTTTACGCGCTAAAGCGTTTGGTGCCGTCCGAAATACTTGTGGTCCTCGCTGTAGCCGCCGTACCCGCTACCGATGTCGTGGTAGTCGGCGACGAACTCGATCCCCTTGATCCACTTCACCAGTTTGAAACCGTGCTGCAGTTCGTTGCGGAGCCGCAGCGGCTTGCCGTGCATGTAGGGGAGTGGCTGGTCGTTCATGTTGTAGGCCAGCATCGTCATGTGGTGGTCCATCTGGCCGATGTGGTGGGCGTTGTAGTAGATGCCGCCGGTGGCGCCGAGGCCCATCGAGTAGAACACCACCCATTTCGCCTCGGGTAGCGGCTTGACGATGTCCATGATCGTCTTCATCTGCACGCCACCCCATTTGGCAACGCCGGACCACGCTTGGATGCAGAAGTGCTGGCTGATCTGGTCGTGGTAGGGCAGCGCCTTCAGGTCGTCGAGCGAGAACTCCATCGGGTGCTCGACGAGGCCGTAGACCTTCAGCCGCCAGTCGCGAAAGTCGTTGCGCTCCAACTCTTTGTACTCGACGGTCTCGGGCAGGCGGCCGTTGCGCCAGTGGTGCGGCGAGATGTCTTCCTCGGTGAAGGCGCCCGGCTTGGGATCCAGCTGTTCCAGCATGCGTTGGAACGGGCCGACCAGGGCATAGCCGACCCGCTGGACGACGCGGGGATGGCGAACGGTGAACGGGGTGGCCCAAACCCAGGCCACGGCCGTCACCACCATCGCCGCGGCGAAAATCCAGAAGCCCATCCAGCTGTTGTCGTCGCGGGCGGCGAACATGTGGCGTCCTGGCCGGGGGTGGCATTGCGGCTGAAGTAAAGCCGGGGATGGTCACAGAGAATCTGAATTCCGGTCCTGATGATGAACATCATCATGAACAGGTTGAAAAAGTGGGTCCATCCCAACCAGGCGGGGACCCCCGGGGCTTTCGCGGGGATGTCGGCCCCGGGATAGCGGTGGATGAACGCCTGGACCGCCGGCATGTTGTACAGGCCTTTGCCGATCGCGACCGCCGCCACCAGCAGGGCGAAGCCGATCGGAATCAGCCAGAGCAGGTTGAACCACTTGTCGCGGCCAACACGCAACCGGGGGGCGGTAGCGCGTCTGGTGAGATCGAACCCGCCGCCATAGGCCTCGACGTCGATGGTGTCCTCGGCGGTATGAATCTCGTTGCGGTAGTCCGGGGTCGAGACCAGGGGTGTGCCCACGGCCAGTGTCGCGACGGGCCGGTGCTCGGTGTTCGTCACGCGGCCGAAAATACCCGAACGCACTTGGATTAATCGGACTCAACCGTGCAGAAAAGCCCCGCCCCGGGGCCCCGCCGGACAATGAAGCCCTAAGCAATAGTTGCCAGCGGACAAAATCCTCTTCGTCACCGATAGTCATTTCCGCAACCGCATAACAATCGGCTAATTCCAGCCGCAAACACGGTTCCTTAGGGGTGACTGTGAGTTTGGGCATAACATTCTGGACGGGCGCGCTAGATGGCGTCGCGCGGCAGCAATCGACGGACCGGGCGGGTCTCGATGGCGTTGATCGTCAGCGCGCGGCGGCCGATGCGCCAGCCCGCGGCGGTCAGCTCGTAGTCGTCGTCGTAGCGCAGATGCCAAACCACATCGACCACCTCGTCCCCGCGCCGGCTCCAATGGTGCGCGATGCACGCGATGCGCCCCCGGGCGGTGCCGGGCCGTTCGGCCCCGTCGTATACCTCACCGATGATCGCGTGTTCGGTCCTAATGACCGCGGCGACGGCGGCGGCCGCCGCCGCGATCGCCGCCCGACCGCGGTGGGAACGGACAGGCTCCAGCGCAGCCGGCGGCTCGGGCACCGACAGTTCGGCCGCTGCGGTGAAAAGCTCTGCCACAGAATCGAATTGACGGTCATCGATGCCGGCTGCGTACCGGTGCACCAAGTCGCTGAGGGCCGCCCGGTCGTCGGCTGAAAGGCTCACGGGACCAGGGAAAGCCGCTGCGCGCAGGCCGACAACATGTCTTTGGCCTGCTCGATGTCGGTGGTCGGCGGCATGGCCAACACGATCCGGTCGGCACCCTGATCGATCAGGCTGCCGGCGCGCTCGGCATCGACCTTGGTGACCGTGTGCCCCAGCGTCACCTCCAGGGCCGCCGGATCGCGGCCCGCCGACGATGCCTCGGCCCGCATCAGGGCGATCAGTGACGCCAGTTGCGGGCCGGTCACCCCGAGTGGCTGGAAGCCGTCTCCCAGGCGCCCGGCGCGGCGCGCGGCCGCCCGGCTGTGCCCGCCGATGCGAATCGGAAGCCGTTCCCTCATAACGGGTTTGGGGTAGCACATGACGTCGTCGAAGCTGAAGAACTCGCCGTGGTGCGACGCCCCCTGCGGCTGGTCTGCCCACAGTGCCCGCAAGACGGCCAACTGCTCGTCGGCCCGCCTGCCCCGGCTGTCGAACTCCGCCCCGCACGCCTCCAACTCTTCCTTCAGCCAGCCCACCCCCACGCACAGCCGAAGCCGCCCGCCCGAGAGGGCGTCGACGGTCGCCGCCCGCTTGGCGAGCACCACCGGGTGGTGGTTGGGCAGTACCAGTACCCCGGTGGCCAACTGCAGCCGGCTGGTGTGGCCGGCCAGAAAGGCCAGCAGATCCAGCGGGTCGGGAATGGGGCAGTCTGCCGCCAGCCCGACTCGTCCGGAACTGTCGTAGGGGTAGACGCTGTCGTATCGGGTGGCCAGGACGGCGTGCTCGACGACGACGATCGATTCGAACCCGCACCGCTCAAGGTGACTCGCGAAGCCGACCATCCAGTCGGGGTCCGCGGTGACACCGTCGGCAACCGGGGCCATCACCCCTATTTTCGGGGAACCCTTCATGGCACCCGAAGCTAACAGGTAGTGCTAGGTTTCAGGCGCGATCGCGGCGCGCACGGCCTCGGCCAGGGTGGCCGCCCGGCGATCGGTGAAGACGTCCTCGAGCATCACCTGCCGGCCGTCGGGGCCGGTCAGCGGAACCCGCCAGTTGGGATATTCGTCGGTGGTGCCCGGCTGGTTCTGGGTCCGGCGGTCGCCGACCGCGTCGGTCAGCGCCACCCCCAATAGCCGCGACGGCGTTCGGCCCAGGTACCGATACAGGGCCAGAATGATCCGTTCCGGGTCGTCTTCCCCGTCGTCCAGCAACCCAACCCGGCGCAGCTCGGCCATCCAGGCCGCCAGCTCGGCGCGGTCGGACTCGAGCTCCTCCTCGACGGGCCGGGTCAGCAGTCCCAAAGACTGCCGCAGGCGCACATGGTCGCCGGCCAGATATCCGGCGGTCGGCGGCAGATCGTGGGTGGTCACCGACGAATGGCAGTATTCGCGCCAGCGCTCGGCCGGCAACGGCCCGCCATTTCCGTCCCGATCCAACTCGAACCAGAGGATCGAGGTGCCCAGGACGCCCCGCAACAAGAGATAGTCGCGCACCCATGGCTCGACGGTGCCGAGGTCTTCGCCGACGACGAGCGCCCCGGCGCGATGTGCCTCCAGCGCGACGATGCCGATCATCGCTTCGTAGTCGTAGCGCACGTAGGTGCCTTGGGTGGGCGGCGCACCCCTCGGGATCCACCACAGCCGGAACAGTCCGATGATGTGGTCGATGCGGACCCCGCCGGCATGCCGCAGCACCGCGCGGACCAATGCGCGAAAGGGCCGGTACTCCTGCTCTTCCAGCCGGTCCGGTCGCAACGGCGGCTGGGACCAGTCCTGGCCGAGTTGGTTGAACTCGTCCGGTGGCGCGCCCGCGGTCACGCCCGGCGCCAGCACGTCCTGTAGGGCCCAGGCGTCGGCGCCGTCGGGGTGCACGCCGACCGCCAGGTCTCCCATGACGCCCAACGCCATCCCGGCCCGTGTCGCATGCGACTGTGCCGAGGCGAGTTGCTCGTCGAGCTGCCACTGCAACCAACGGTGGAAATCGACTGCGTCGGAATTCCTTTCGACGAAACCGGCCACACCCGCGGCGTCGGGATGCTGCAGCGACTTGGGCCAGCGATGCCAGTCGCCGCCGTACTCTTCGGCCAGCGCGCACCAGGTGGCGAAGTCATCGAGCGCGCGGCCCTCGCGTTCACGGAACGCCGCGTAGGCCAGCTCACGGCCCGCCGATCGCGGGACCGAATGCAGCAGCTCGAGCGCCGCCCGCTTGGCCGCCCACGCGCCGTCGCGGTCGATCGCGTCGAGCCGGCCGGCCCGCTGTTGGGCCGCGGACCGCAGCCGCCGCACCCGGCCGCGCTTGGTCAGGTCGGCGAATTCGGGGATCGCCTCAACGCGCAGATACAGCGGATTGACGAACCGCCGCGAGGTCGGCAGGTAGGGCGACGGCTCCATCGGGGTGGTCGGGGCGGCCGCGTGCAGGGGATTGACCAGGACGTAGTCGGCGCCATGGCGGTACGCGGACCAGACCGCGAGGTCGGTCAGATCGGTCAAGTCGCCGATACCCCAGGACTGTCGAGACCGCACGCTGTAGAGCTGAACGGCCAGACCCCACGCTCGGCGGGCGCCGAGTTGCTCCGGCAGCCCGAGCCAGTCCGGCGTCATGATGAGCGCGGTGCTGGTCTCGGAGTCGCCGGAACGCACGTGCACGCGGTGGTAGCCCAGCGGCAGGTCAGTCGGCACCACGAAGCTGGCCTCACCCACCCAGCGTCCGTCCAGGTCGAACGGCGGCGTGAAGTTGTCGACCTGCTGAACCCCGCCGCGCACCGTGCCGTCCTCGAGCTGCAACCACACCTCGGCGGGATCGCCGTGCGTCACGTGCACCCAGAAGCGCGTCTGCGCGCCGGTACGCCCGACGATGGTCGCCGGCAGCCGGCGCTCCCAATAGGACCGCAGCCGCGCGCTGAGCGCGGCGTTGCGCTCTCGCTCGGTGGCGGCGTCGACACCGAGCGCCGCGAGCACCCCCACCAGCGTGACTTCGGGGACGGGGACTCGCCGGCCGGTCCAGTCCTCGTACTCGGTCGCGATACCCAACCGCCGGGCGAGTTCGATCAGCGAGGGCGCCAGCTCAGTCATGTCGCCCATCTTGCATCGGATGAGGCCCGCTGCCGGTGGCCGGAGAGCCCGCGAAAGCACTGCCGGCATCGGCATTCGGCAGGACGAGTCGGCCATCCGCGGTTACGATGCCTGTGAAGACACGAAGAACCAGCCGGGGGATTCGTGGGGAAGACCAAGAGTGCCAGCTCAGGGGCGGGTCGGGTTCGTCTGAAACGAAATGTGAATAAAAGTTGACGTGCACGGCGATGCGTGGCGGGCTCCGTGCGCGTCCCCTAAGGTTGTCGATGCAATTCGTGCCACGGGTATTTCATGGACAATATCCAGGCGTTCTAGCAGACCGGATGGTGAATTAAGTGGCGGAAGAGAGTCGCGGGCCGCGCGGGTCGGGGTATGGCCTCGGGTTGTCTACGCGGACCCAGGTAACCGGCTATCAGTTCCTGGCTCGCCGGACCGCAATGGCGCTGACCCGCTGGCGAGTCCGCATGGAAGTCGAGCCGGGGCGCCGTCAGAACCTGGCCATCGTGGCGTCGGTGTCCGCGGCCCTGGTGATCTGCCTCGGTGCGCTGCTGTGGTCGTTCATCAGCCCGGCCGGCCAGATCAACGAGTCACCGATCATCGCTGACCGTGACTCGGGCGCGCTGTACGTCCGCGTGGGAGACAAGTTGTACCCGGCCCTGAACCTGGCGTCGGCGCGGCTGATCGCCGGGCGGCCGGACAACCCGCACCTGGTTCGGTCGAGCCAAATCGCAAGCATGCCGCGCGGTCCGTTGGTGGGCATCCCGGGCGCACCGTCAAACTTCTCTCCCAAGAGTCCGCCCGCCTCGTCGTGGCTGGTGTGCGACACCGTTGCCACCTCGACGGGAGCCGGGACGCCGTCGGCCGCGACGGTGACCGTGATCGACGGCACGCCGGATCTCGGCGGGCACCGCCGGGTGCTGACCGGGTCGGATGCGGTCGTGCTGGGCTACGGCGGCGACGCGTGGGTGATCCGGGAGGGACGTCGGTCACGCATCGACGCGACGAACCGATCGGTGTTGTTGCCGCTGGGGTTGACCCCGGAACAGGTCAGCATGGCGAAGCCGATGAGCCGCGCCCTGTACGACGCGCTGCCGGTCGGACCCGAACTGACCGTGCCGGAGATACCGAACGCGGGCGCTCCGGCGACGTTTGCGGGGGCGCCCGGCCCGGTCGGCACGGTGATCGTCACCCCGCAAATCAGTGGGCCGCAGCAGTATTCGCTCGTGTTGGCCGATGGCGTGCAGACGCTGCCGCCGCTGGTCGCCCAGATCCTGCAGAACGCCGGCGGCCCCGGTAACGCCAAACCGGTAACCGTGGAACCGTCCGCGCTGGCGAAGATGCCGGTGGTCAACAAGCTGGATCTGTCGTCCTACCCGGACAACCCGTTGAACGTGATGGATATCCGGGAGAATCCGGCGACCTGCTGGTGGTGGCAGAAGACCTCCGGTGAGAACCGGGCCCGCATCCAGGTCGTCTCCGGGGCGACCATTCCGGTCACGGCGAAGGACATGAGCAAGGTGGTGTCGTTGGTGAAGGCCGACATGACCGGTCGCCAAGCCGACCAGGTTTTCTTCGGCCCCGACTACGCAAACTTCGTGGCCGTCACCGGCAACGATCCGGGCGCAACCACCACGGAATCGCTGTGGTGGCTGACGGATGCGGGCGCCCGGTTCGGAGTCGACGACACCCGCGACGTCCTCGAGGCATTGGGCTTGAAGACCAAGCCGAGCCTCGCACCGTGGGTGGCGCTGAGGCTGCTGCCCCAGGGGCCGACGCTCTCGCGGGCAGACGCCTTGGTCGAACACGACACCCTTCCGATGGATATGAGCCCCGCAGAGTTGGTGGTACCGAGATGAAACGTGGATTCGCACGGCCGACACCGGAAAAGCCTCCGGTCATCAAGCCCGAGAACATCGTCCTGCCGACGCCGCTGAGCATCCCCCCACCGGAGGGCAAGCCCTGGTGGATCGTGGTGGTCGGCGTCGTGGTGATCGGCCTGCTGGGCGGCATGATCGCGATGACCTTTGCGAGCGGCTCGCACGTGTTCGGCGGCGTCGGCGCGATCTTCCCGATCTTCATGATCGGCGGCATGGCGATGATGATGTTCGGCGGGCGGTTCGGCGGCCAGCAGCAGATGAGCCGGCCGAAGCTGGACGCGATGCGCGCCCAGTTCATGTTGATGCTGGACATGCTGCGCGACACCGCGCACGAGTCGGCCGACAGCATGGACGAGAACTACCGGTGGTTCCACCCGGCGCCCACCACGCTGGCGGCCTCCGTGGGGTCGGCGCGGATGTGGGAACGCAAGCCCGACGGCAAGGACCTCAACTTCGGTGTCGTCCGGGTCGGCGTGGGAATGACGCGCCCGGAGGTGACCTGGGGTGAGCCCCAGAACATGCCGACCGACATCGAGCTGGAGCCCGTGACGGGCAAGGCACTCCAGGAGTTCGGCCGCTATCAAAGCGTCGTATACAACCTGCCGAAGATGATCTCGCTGTTGGTTGAGCCCTGGTATTCGCTGATCGGAGCGCGTGAGCAGGTGCTGGGCCTCATGCGAGCGATCGTCTGCCAGCTGACGTTCTCCCACGGACCCGACCACCTGCAGATGATCGTGGTCAGTTCGGAACTGGATCAATGGGATTGGGTGAAGTGGCTGCCGCACTTCGGTGACCCGCGGCGTCAGGATGCGGCGGGTAACGCGCGGATGGTCTACAGCTCGGTGCGGGAGTTCGCCGCCGAGCAAGCCGAATTGTTCGCCGGCCGTGGGTCTTTCACGCCCCGTCATGCCAGTTCGTCCGCGCAGACCCCCACGCCGCACACCGTGATCATCGCCGACGTCACGGATCCGCAGTGGGAGTACGTGATCAGCGCCGAAGGTATCGACGGGGTGACGTTCTTCGACTTGACCGGCGGCTCGATGTGGTCGTCCGTGCCGGAACGCACGTTGCGGTTCGACGAACGGGGTGTGATCGAGACGCTGCCGCGGGACCGCGACACCTGGATGGTCATCGACGAGAAGCCGTGGTTCTTCGCTCTCACCGACCAGCTCGGCATCGCGGAGTCAGAGGAGTTCGCGCAGAAGCTGGCGCGCTGGCGGCTCGCCGAGGCGTACGAGGAGATCGGCCAACGGGTGGCCCACATCGGTGCCCGAGACATCATGTCCTACTACGGGATCGACGACCCCGCCAATATCGACTTCGAGTCGCTGTGGGACAGCCGTACCGACGGGATGGGCCGGTCACGGTTGCGCGCACCGTTCGGTAACCGCTCCGACAACGGCGAGTTGCTGTTCTTGGACATGAAGTCGCTGGACGAAGGCGGCGACGGTCCGCATGGGGTCATGTCGGGGACGACGGGTTCGGGTAAGTCGACGCTGGTGCGAACAGTGATCGAGTCGCTCATGCTCGGCCACCCGCCGGAGGAGCTCCAGTTCGTCCTGGCCGACCTCAAGGGTGGGTCGGCGGTCAAGCCCTTCAACGGGGTGCCGCACGTGTCGCGCATCATCACCGACCTGGAAGAAGACCAGGCGCTGATGGAGCGCTTCCTGGACGCGCTGTGGGGCGAAATCGCCCGCCGCAAGGCGATCTGCGACAGCGCCGGCGTCGACGACGCCAAGGAGTACAACTCCGTGCGCTCCCGGATGCGGGCCCGCGGCCAGGACATGCCGCCGCTGCCGATGCTCGTGGTCGTCATCGACGAGTTCTACGAATGGTTCCGCATCATGCCGACCGCGGTCGACGTTCTGGACTCGATCGGCCGCCAGGGCCGCGCCTATTGGATCCACCTGATGATGGCGTCGCAGACCATTGAAAGCCGAGCCGAAAAACTCATGGAGAACATGGGTTACCGGCTGGTGCTGAAGGCGCGTACCGCCGGGGCGGCTCAGGCCGCCGGTGTGCCGAACGCGGTGAACCTGCCGGCTCAGGCGGGACTGGGATATTTCCGTAGGAGCCTCGAGGACATCGTCCGGTTCCAGGCCGAGTTCCTGTGGCGGGACTACATCGCCCGCGGAATCACCGTCGACGGCGAGGAAGCCCCCGCACTGGTGCACAGCATCGATTACGTTCGGCCGCAGCTGTTTACCAACTCGTTTACGCCGCTCGAGGTGAGCGTCGGCGGACCGGAGTTCGACTCGGTGCACTCGAATGGTGAGGTGCTCGAGTCGGCGGACGGCGAGGGCGAGGAAGACGAAGAGGGAATCAGGACGCCCAAGGTCGGCACGGTGATCATCGATCAGCTACGCAAGATCGACTTCGAACCCTATCGATTGTGGCAACCGCCGTTGAGCGAACCCGTCGCCATCGACGATCTGGTCAATCGGTTCCTCGGCCACAAGTGGCAGCAGGACTACGGTACCGCCGGGGATCTGGTGTTCCCGATCGGAATCATCGACCGCCCGTTCAAGCACGATCAGCCGCCGTGGACGGTCGACACGTCGGGCCCCGGCGCCAACGTCCTGATCCTCGGGGCGGGCGGTTCCGGCAAGACGACGGCACTACAGACCTTGATCTCCTCCGCCGCGCTGACCCACACACCGGAGGAGGTCCAGTTCTACTGCCTGGCCTACAGCGGCACCGCGCTCACCACGGTCGCCCGGTTGCCCCACGTGGGCGAGGTAGCCGGTCCGACGGACCCCTACGGCGTGCGCCGTACGGTCGCCGAGCTGCTGGCGCTGGTGCGCGAGCGCAAGCGCAGCTTCCTCGAATACCAGATCGCCTCGATGGAGGTGTTCCGGCGCCGCAAGTTCGGCGGTGAGGCCGGTCCGGTGCCCAATGACGGGTTCGGCGACGTCTACCTGGTCATCGACAACTACCGGGCGTTGGCCGAGGAAAACGAGGTGCTGATCGAGCAGGTGAACGTGATCATCAACCAGGGTCCGTCGTTCGGGGTGCACGTCGTCGTCACTGCGGATCGCGAATCGGAGCTGCGGCCGCCGGTGCGTAGCGGTTTCGGTTCCCGAGTCGAGTTGCGCCTGGCCGCCGTTGAGGACGCCAAGCTGGTGCGTTCCCGCTTCGCCAAGGAGGTTCCGGTCAAGCCGGGCCGCGGCATGGTCGCGGTCAACTACGTCCGACTCGACGCCGACCCGCAGGCCGGTCTGCACACGCTGGTGGCCCGGCCCGCGCTCGCGAGCACGCCCAAAAATGTGTTCGCGTCCGACAGCATCGTCGAAGCGGTCAGCCGGCTCGCGAGCGGCCAGGCCCCGCCAATACGCCGGCTGCCCGCGCGCTTCGGCGTGGAACAGGTGCGCTCCCTGGCCGCGCACGACACCCGCCAGGGGGTCGGTGTGGGCGGGATCGCCTGGGCCATATCGGAATTGGACCTGGCGCCGGTCTATCTCAATTTCGCCGAGAATGCGCACCTGGTGGTCACCGGCCGTCGCGAATGTGGGCGTACCACGACGCTGGCGACCATCATGTCCGAAATCGGCCGGCTCTATGCGCCCGGGGCCAGCAGCGCGCCGCCGCCACCGGCCGGGCAGCCCTCCGCCCAGGTGTGGCTGGTCGACCCGCGCCGTCAGCTGCTGACCGTACTGGGGTCGGAGTATGTGGAGAAGTTCGCCTACAACCTCGACGGCGTGCAGGCGATGATGAACGACATGTCCGCCCTCCTGGCCAGCCGCGAGCCGCCCCCCGGCCTGTCGGCGGAGCAATTGCTGTCGCATTCCTGGTGGAGTGGTCCGGAGATCTTCCTGATCGTCGACGACATCCAGCAGATGCCTGCGGGCTTCGATTCGCCGCTGCACAAGGCCGCCGCCTGGGTTACCCGTGCCGCCGATGTCGGCTTGCACGTGTTGGTCACCCGTACCTTCGGTGGCTGGTCTTCGGCCGGCAGCGACCCGATGCTGCGGGCACTGCACCAGGCGAACGCGCCATTGCTGGTGATGGATGCCGACCCCGACGAGGGCTTCATCCGCGGCAAGATGAAGGGTGGCCCACTGCCCCGTGGCCGAGGCCTGCTGATGGCGGAGGACACGGGTGTGTTCGTGCAGGTGGCGGCCACCGAGTTCCGCAAGTAGGACTGTCGCTGCGCTGGGTTGCCCGGGATTGGGGTTAATCCCAGTGCAGCGGTAATTCCTTGAGCGCGAACGTCTTTGATGGGAATCTGATTTCCGGGGTGTAATCCGCAGGCACCTCGAAGTCCGGGATCTGCTTGAGCCATTCCGCGACGATGATGGTCAGTTCGATCCGTGCCAGGTGAGAACCCAGGCAGCGGTGTGGTCCACCGCCGAATCCCCAGTGCCGGTGCACCTTGCCGTCCATGACCAGGTCGTCGGTGGACACCGCGTCGCTGCCATCCCGGTTGACCGCGGCCGTGCACAGCCGCACCGGCGTGCCCGGCGGCAGCGTGATGCCCGCGATGGTGACGAACTCGGTGGTGACGCGAGGTGCCACCGGCGCCGACGGCTCCAGCCGGACGATCTCCTCGATGAAGACCCTGATCTGCTTGGGGTTGTCCCGCAGCGCGCTGCGCAGGTCCGGTCTGTGCGCCAGGTGGAAGAGGGAGAATCCGATCGACGCGGTCACCGTGTCCAGGCCGGCCAGGATCAAAAGGTGGCTCATGCCCAACAACTCGAGATCGCTGAAGTCGCCCTCGCCCGTCATCACTTGCGACAGGATGTCGGTGCCCGGGTTTTGCCGGCGTCGCCGGATCAGGTCGCTGAGATACGCCAACAGCTCCAGCCCCATGTCGAGATCGGCTTGCGAGAGATAGGGCTTGTCGGCGACGACGGCGTCCTTCCAGGCGATGACGCGGTCAAGGTCCTCGAGCGGCAGACCGTACAAGTCGAGGAAAACCTGGAACGGGTACAGACTCGCGAAATCCGCCATCGCCTCACACTTGCCCCGATCGGCCAGGGCGGCGATCATGTCGGCGGCGTGCCGCTGCAGCACCGGCCTGGACTTACTCAATCCTTGCGGGCTGAAATACGGTTGCAGGATCTTGCGGTAGCGCGTGTGTTCGGGGGGGTCGAAGGCCAGCGGCAGCACCGGCAGCGGGTAGCCGGCGGGCTGCAGCGCCAGCCGCGAGGAGAAGACTTTGGGATTACGCAACGCGGCGAGCACATCCTCGCGGCGCGTCAGGTAATAGAAGCCATTCATGAACACCACCGGCCCGGCGTCGCGCAAGGCCTTCCACCCGACACCCCGGTCGGCGGCCAGCGGCAGTTTGTAATAGTCAAGCCGCGGTAGATAATCCGTTCCTGGCCGGTCTTCGCCAACGGTGCTCATGCGCTCCGATCTCCGCTTACCTTTTGTTTCCGCGTGGTGGTCCGCGACCCCCGGCACCAATATCGCATGCACGGAGAGGGAGGCACCAATCCGGCTGTGGGCCGATTCGTGATTCGATATCGACCGACTAATCTACGTATCGATTTGTTTGGTCCCGGCTTGGTGTTCCCGGAAGCCGCCGACGAAGGAAGCCTTGTGAAGGTTCGACTCGAAGGGTCCAGATGCGTGGGCCATGCCCAGTGTTACGCCGTCGATCCGAACCAGTTCCCGATCGACGAATCGGGATATTCGACCCTCGAAGAGCACGAGGTGCGGCCCGAGGACGAACAGGTCGTTCGCGACGGTGTGGCCTCCTGCCCGGAAATGGCGCTGGTCATCGACGAGGATTAAACCGCCGAGTAAACCGCGGATGAACATTTAGGTGTCATGAATGAACCGCGGTTGGCCGGGAGTGAACATTGGTTTTCTTGGAATGAACAGTTGGCGTCCCGGGCCGATGCGTCCGGCATGACCGGCTAATGTCATTCGCGAGCGGCAGTTCAGGCATCAAGAGAGCTGTCGCTCGGTTGCTGACAGCGGGATAAAGCGAGGCATATCGTGCATGTCATTCCTGACCGGGCGTCCGGGAATCCTGGTGGCGGGCCACCTTTCCGGGCACAGGAAACCGGCATGCCGAGATGTCTTAGGCAATCCGTCGCCTTGGTTTGCTGGTGGACGGACCTGAGTGAGTCAGTGACGTGACCACCGCCATGGTTCTTTTGTGACAGCCGAGATCGCACCGCGATGACGGCCAACTGAGGAGGGGACACGGTGTTCGACTTCGCGGCGTTTCCGCCCGAATTCAATTCCGGTCGTATCTATGCGGGTCCTGGGTCTGAGTCGATGATGGTTGCCGCGACGGCCTGGGACGCGTTGGCCGCGGAGTTGTCCACGGCGGCTTCGGGTTACAGCTCGGTGATCGACGAGCTGACCAGCGGGCCCTGGGTTGGGCCGACGTCGGCGGCGATGGTTTCGGCGGTGCTGCCGTATGTGAGCTGGCTCAGTGCGGCGGGCACCCAGGCCGAGGAGAGCGCCAATCAGGCGCGGGCGGCCGCGGGGGCGTTTGAGGCGGCGTTTTCCATGTCGATACCCCCGTACGTGATCGCGGCCAACCGGGTGCAGTTGTTGGCGCTGATCGCGACCAATTTCTTTGGGCAGAACACCCCGGCGATCATGGCCACCGAAGCCGAGTACCTGGAGTTTTGGGCCCAGGACGCCGCGGCCATGTATGGCTATGCCGCCGCGTCGGCGGCGGCCACGGCGTTCGCGCCTTATCAGCCACCGCCGAACACCACGACCCCGCAGGGGGTGTTCGACCAGGCCGTGGCGGTCGCCGAGTCGGTGGCCCAACCGGCCGGCAATTCCGGACACACCGCGGCGGCCACCAGCTCGCAGCTGACCTCGGCGGCCACGGTGCCGCAGTTGCTGCAGCAACTCGCGACGCCCCCGTCGCTTTCGACGATCCAGAACGGAATCCAGCAGTTCCTCGGCGCGATCCCGAACGGGACCAACCCATTTTCCGTCGACATCCCGGCGAACTGGGCCACCCCGATCCTCAAACAAACCCTGCAGGCCTACTTCGGTGTCGGCCTGGGCAACTTCGGCTGGTCGATCGGGCAGCAGTTGACGTTCGGCCCCGGTGGTGCCACCGCCGGTGCCGGTGGTGCCTGGTTCCCGACGCCGCAATTCGCCGGCCTGCACCTCGGGGGCGCGTACGGCGTGAGCGCCGTCAGCGGCGGGGGAGGTGAGGGAGCGATGTTGGCCAGCGCGGGTCAGGCCGGCAAGGTCGGGATGTTGTCGGTGCCGGCGAACTGGACCACGCCGACCTCGGAGGCCGCCGTCACGCTCGCCGCCTCCGAGGAGACTCCCGCACCCGGTGGCGCGGCAGCCGGATCGAACGCCCTGCTGCGCGGCATGCCGATGGGAGGCATGGGCCGGCGCACCGCCGGCTACGGCTACACCAACAAATACGGCTTCCGCTACAGCGTGCTCACCCGCCCACCATCCGCCGGATAATCGAGAGGCGCGAAATGATCTATCAGCCTGGGGGCACATCTGACCGTACCGCCCGAAGTGAACATCAGTTGTCCACCAATGAACAGTTGGCGCTAAGGAGGCGCGACCAGGCCGGATTCATTTAGTCTCACTAGCGAGCTATGTCTGCAGGTGAGTGTCAGCAGCAATGCATTCTTCTGAAGGTCATCGAGCCTGAGGATTGAGGAGGGAAACAAATGTCGTTCGTGACTACGCAACCGGAAGCGTTGGCGGCTGCGGCGGGCAGTGTGCAGGCCATCGGCTCGGCGTTGAGCGCTCAGAATGCCGCGGCGGCGGCCCCGACGACGGGTGTGATACCCGCGGCGATGGATGAGGTGTCCGCGCTGACCGCGGCGCAGTTCGCCGTGCACGCCGAGATGTATCAGGCCGTCAGCGCTCAGGCTGCTGCGGTCCACGAGATGGTCGTCAACACCTTGACCATGAACGGGTTGTCGTACCTCGTTACCGAGGCGGCCAACGCGGTCGAGACGGCTTAAGGGGGCATTGTGAGTGGATTAGAGATGCTGCCTCCGGAGATCACCTCCACGCAGATATATTCGGGCCCGGGTTCGGGGCCGTTGATGGGCGCGGCCGCCGCCTGGAGCGGAGTCGCCGCCGAAATGACTGCGGGCGCGCTGGGCCTCGACAAGGTCATCATGGCGCTGTCCGGCGAGGAGTGGCTGGGGCCGGCCTCGGCAGCGATGGTTTCGGCCGTGCAGCCGTACGTGGAGTGGATGACGACCACCGCCGCTCATGCCGAACAGGCCGCCGCCCAGGCGCAATCGGCGGCCGCGGCCTACGAGACGGTGCTCGCCTCGGTGATACCCCCGCCGCTGGTCCTGCTCAACCGCACCGAGCTGTCCCAGGCCATGGCGACCAACGTGCTGGGTCAGAACAACGGGATCATCGCGCAGTTGGAAGCCCAGTACCAGGAATTCTGGGCCAACAACACCATGGCGTTGTACAACTACGCGAACCAGTCCGCGGCAGCAACAAACCTCACGGCGTTCAAAAACGCGCCGACGGTTGCCAACCCGGCCGCTGCCACCACCTCGACCGCGGCGAACACGGGCACCTCGGCTGCCTCGGTCCAGCAGACCCTGCAGCAGTACCTGCAGGGGATCCAGACCGCGATAGGCCAGCTGTCCACGCCCAAAGGTACGGGTCAGCTGGTGGGCCAGATCGGGGCCCAGAATCCCCTGCTGACCCAAGCCTGGTTCCTTCTGACCGGCAACAGCGCACTGCCCACGAACCTCGGGGCGTTGGTGAACGGCTACAGCCCGTACGCCAGCTTCTTCTACAACACCGAGGGTCTGCCGTACTTCAGTGTTGGTATGGGCAACTTCGGTGTTCAGATCTCCAAGACCCTGGGCTGGATCGGCGGGGCGGCGGCGCCGGCGGCGGCCGCGGTTCCCAAGGGCCTGCCCGGGCTGGGCGGCCTGCTGGGCGGCGGCGCGGGTGCCGCGGCGCACCTGGGCAGCGCGACCTCGATCGGCAAGTTGTCGGTGCCGGCCTCGTGGGCCGGCACCGTCCAGGCCGCACCCCATGCGTCGGCCATCCCGGTCAGCAGTGTCAGCGCCGCTCCGGAGTCCGCGGGACCCGGAAACCTGCTGGGCGGCATGCCGCTGGCCGGCGTGGGCTCCGGTGCCGGCCACGGTGCCGGTCCCCGCTACGGGTTCCGCCCGACCGTCATGGCCCGACCCCCCCTCGGCGGGTAGCTCCCGTCCCGATCAGTCGGACGTCGCGCCGCGGTATCCCGCGGCGCGACGTTTCCGGATCTGCCCGCTTTATCCGCGGCCGGATTTTTACCCGGCGCCAGATTCTTGCGCCCGGCGCTCGGCCCTCAACGGTTGGCCGGCCGTCGAGCACCAGCCGTTGCCGGGCCGTGTCGTGGTTGCATTCCGGCAGGTGATAGCCGTCTGAGACGTCTGAGCGGGAATCACCGCGAAGCGGAGCGCTTTGGGTTTCCTTAGGGGCGCCGTCCGACTAATGGTCGCCGGCTTGCCCGCGGCCGCGACGCGGGACGGCGGCGGGGCGGCTCGGCGATTTAGCCTCACAGCAAGCAACCTCGGTGACGGTCGTCGAGTGCAGACAACTTGCGGGGGCACACATGTCGTTCGACTACGGCGGTACGTAGGTGTTGGACTTCGCGGCGTTTCCGCCCGAATTCAATTCCGGTCGTATCTATGCGGGTCCTGGGTCTGAGTCGATGATGGTTGCCGCGACGGCCTGGGACGCGTTGGCCGCGGAGTTGTCCACGGCGGCTTCCGGTTACAGCTCGGTGATCGACGAGCTGACCAGCGGGCCCTGGGTTGGGCCGACGTCGGCGGCGATGGTTTCGGCGGTGCTGCCGTATGTGAGCTGGCTCAGTGCGGCGGGCACCCAGGCCGAGGAGAGCGCCAATCAGGCGCGGGCGGCCGCGGGGGCGTTTGAGGCGGCGTTTTCCATGTCGATACCCCCGTACGTGATCGCGGCCAACCGGGTGCAGTTGTTGGCGCTGATCGCGACCAATTTCTTTGGGCAGAACACCCCGGCGATCATGGCCACCGAAGCCGAGTACCTGGAGTTTTGGGCCCAGGACGCCGCGGCCATGTATGGCTATGCCGCCGCGTCGGCGGCGGCCACGGCGTTCGCGCCTTATCAGCCACCGCCGAACACCACGACCCCGCAGGGGGTGTTCGACCAGGCCGTGGCGGTCGCCGAGTCGGTGGCCCAACCGGCCGGCAATTCCGGACACACCGCGGCGGCCACCAGCTCGCAGCTGACCTCGGCGGCCACGGTGCCGCAGTTGCTGCAGCAACTCGCGACGCCCCCGTCGCTTTCGACGATCCAGAACGGAATCCAGCAGTTCCTCGGCGCGATCCCGAACGGGACCAACCCATTTTCCGTTGACATCCCGGCGAACTGGGCCACCCCGATCCTCAAACAAACCCTGCAGGCCTACTTCGGTGTCGGCCTGGGCAACTTCGGCTGGTCGATCGGGCAGCAGTTGACGTTCGGCCCCGGTGGTGCCACCGCCGGTGCCGGTGGTGCCTGGTTCCCGACGCCGCAATTCGCCGGCCTGCACCTCGGGGGCGCGTACGGCGTGAGCGCCGTCAGCGGCGGGGGAGGTGAGGGAGCGATGTTGGCCAGCGCGGGTCAGGCCGGCAAGGTCGGGATGTTGTCGGTGCCGGCGAACTGGACCACGCCGACCTCGGAGGCCGCCGTCACGCTCGCCGCCTCCGAGGAGACTCCCGCACCCGGTGGCGCGGCAGCCGGATCGAACGCCCTGCTGCGCGGCATGCCGATGGGAGGCATGGGCCGGCGCACCGCCGGCTACGGCTACACCAACAAATACGGCTTCCGCTACAGCGTGCTCACCCGCCCACCATCCGCCGGATAGCGACACCTTACACAGCCTTTCGCCGCGACGGGATTTTATCCCCGGGCTGCACGAAGGTAGACGCGCTATCCCGCAACGGCGGCGCCCTCCGGCGAGCGTCATTCGGGGGAGGGCGCCGAGATTTCGCGTGTTTCCGCTGGTCCCGGTCGCGAGCGCGATCAACCCGGTACCCCTCGGCCAACCTTCGTTCACCAGGGCGTCGCCAATGAGGCGGGCCGGTGCGAGTCGGCGAGTGCCTGCGTCGACCGGGCATTCCGGCGGCAAACAATTACTTTCAGTCAGTAGCCGAGGATGTGAGCGTCGGCGGCGGCGGGCAGTTTGCAACGGGATTCACGAAATGTTCGTCAGCGCCTCGGGCATGAGTTGGGTGTCGTAGGACGGCTGGGAGGTTGATTGTGAGTGATTTGGGTTTGCTGCCTCCGGAGGTCAGCTCCGCGCAGATATATTCGGGCCCGGGTTCGGCGTCCTTCATGGCTGCGGCCTCGGCCTGGAACGGCGTGGCCGCCGAAATGACTGCGGGCGCGCTGGGCCTCGACAAGGTCATCATGGCGCTGTCCGGCGAGGAGTGGCTGGGGCCGGCCTCGGCAGCGATGGTTTCGGCCGTGCAGCCGTACGTGGAGTGGATGACGACCACCGCCGCTCATGCCGAACAGGCCGCCGCCCAGGCGCAATCGGCGGCCGCGGCCTACGAGACGGTGCTCGCCTCGGTGATACCCCCGCCGCTGGTCCTGCTCAACCGCACCGAGCTGTCCCAGGCCATGGCGACCAACGTGCTGGGTCAGAACAACGGGATCATCGCGCAGTTGGAAGCCCAGTACCAGGAATTCTGGGCCAACAACACCATGGCGTTGTACAACTACGCGAACCAGTCCGCGGCAGCAACAAACCTCACGGCGTTCAAAAACGCGCCGACGGTTGCCAACCCGGCCGCTGCCACCACCTCGACCGCGGCGAACACGGGCACCTCGGCTGCCTCGGTCCAGCAGACCCTGCAGCAGTACTTGCAGGGGATCCAGACCGCGATAGGCCAGCTGTCCACGCCCAAAGGTACGGGTCAGCTGGTGGGCCAGATAGGGGCCGAGAATCCCCTGCTGACCCAAGCCTGGTTCCTTCTGACCGGCAACAGCGCACTGCCCACGAACCTCGGGGCGTTGGTGAACGGCTACAGCCCGTACGCCAGCTTCTTCTACAACACCGAGGGTCTGCCGTACTTCAGTGTTGGTATGGGCAACTTCGGTGTTCAGATCTCCAAGACCCTGGGCTGGATCGGCGGGGCGGCGGCGCCGGCGGCGGCCGCGGTTCCCAAGGGCCTGCCCGGGCTGGGCGGCCTGCTGGGCGGCGGCGCGGGTGCCGCGGCGCACCTGGGCAGCGCGACCTCGATCGGCAAGTTGTCGGTGCCGGCCTCGTGGGCCGGCACCGTCCAGGCCGCACCCCATGCGTCGGCCATCCCGGTCAGCAGTGTCAGCGCCGCTCCGGAGTCCGCGGGACCCGGAAACCTGCTGGGCGGCATGCCGCTGGCCGGCGTGGGCTCCGGTGCCGGCCACGGTGCCGGTCCCCGCTACGGGTTCCGCCCGACCGTCATGGCCAGACCACCACTTGGAGGTTAGTTTGCGGCCGTGGTCGTCTAACGATGAACGCGCTCGATGCCGCCGGGTGCGGGCAACTCTGGCGGATTGCTGTGACCGTCCTGAGAAGCCAGCGATGCGGGTCAAACGCTGTTACTGTGTCGTTACCGAAGGTGAATTCGCCGTGCCATCCAGTGAACAATTGCGAACAGGTGACTTCGGCGACGGCCTGAAACGGATGTTGTCATCTAGTCTTTTGCGCAGAGATGTGCGGGAGAAAATCGAGGAGGGAAACGCATGTCGTACGTGACCACACAACCGGAGGCCTTGGCCGCGGCCGCCGGCAGCCTGCAGGGCATCGGCTCGGCATTGAGTGCCCAAAACGCGGCCGCGGCGGCTCCGACGACCGGAGTTGTTCCCGCTGCCATGGACGAGGTGTCGGCGCTGACGGCCGCCCAGTTCGCCGCGCACGCGCAGATTTATCAGGCCGTCAGCGCCCAGGCCGCCGCGATTCACGAGCAGTTCGTCAACACCCTGGGCATGAGCGGGGCATCGTATTTGGCGACCGAGATCGCCAACGCAGCCGGCAACCAGTGACCGGTTCGGCGGCGTAAGGGCTGGGCCGGACCGTTACCAGTCGGGTTTCGACATGACCGCCCAGCAGTAACCGGTCCGGCCATCGTCGTTCATGACAAACATCCACCGCAGTAACTAGTAATTAAGGAGAAAGCCAAGATGGCAACACGTTTTATGACTGACCCGCACTCGATGCGGGCGATGGCGGGTCGTTTCGAGATGCACGCGCAGACCGTTGAGGACGAGGCTCGCAAGATGTGGGCGTCCTCGATGAACATCGCCGGCGCGGGCTGGAGCGGTCAGGCCCAGGCGACGTCGTACGACACCATGGGTCAGGTCAACCAGGCGTTCCGCAACATCGTGAACATGCTGCACGGTGTGCGTGACGGTCTGATCCGCGACGCCAACAACTACGAGACGCAAGAGCAGGCTTCCCAGAACATCCTGTCCAGCTAGCTTTCACGGCGGCGTAAAGCGCTGCCGTCCAAAAACTTTCAACTTAGGAGAACGTAAACATGAGCATTAACTACCAGTTCGGCGACGTGGACGCCCACGGCGCTTTGATTCGCGCTCAGGCGGCGTCGTTGGAGGCCGAGCACCAGTCCATCGTGCGCGATGTGCTGGCCGCCGGTGACTTCTGGGGTGGCGCCGGTTCGGTGGCCTGCCAGGAGTTCATCACCCAGTTGGGTCGCAACTTCCAGGTGATCTACGAGCAGGCCAACGCCCACGGTCAAAAGGTGCAGACCGCCGGCAGTAACATGGCAAGCACCGACAGCGCGGTTGGGTCCAGCTGGGCCTAACGCCCGACTTCAGGCGCGGCAGCACACCACCTGTCGGTGTGCTGCCGCGTCCTGCCGTTACCGTGCACTTCGACCTTTGAGGTATTGATGGACCCACAGAGCACCCGCACCGACATCACCGTCAACGTCGATGGTTTCTGGATGCTTCAGGCGCTGCTCGACATCCGACACGTCGCGCCGGAACTACGGTGCCGTCCATTCGTGTCGACCGACTCAAACGACTGGCTTAACGAGCACCCCGGAATGGCGGTGATGCGCGAGCAGGGCATCGTGGTGGGGGACGAGGTCCAGGAACAGGTCGCCGCTCGGATGCGGGTCCTCGCCGCACCCGACCTCGAGGTTGTCGCCCTGCTGTCTCGGGGCAAGCTGCTCTATGGCGTCGTTGAAGACGAGAACCAGCCGCCCGGCTCGCGGGACATCCCCGACAACGAGTTCCGCGTGGTGCTGGCGCGCCGCGGCCAGCACTGGGTATCGGCCGTGCGGGTTGGCAGCGACATCACGGTCGACGACGTCGCCGTCGGGGACAGCGCCTCGATTGCGTCATTGGTGATGGACGGTTTGGAGTCGATTCACCACGCAGAGCCCGCGGCGATCAACGCGGTCAATGTGCCACTGGAGGAGATGCTCGAAGCAACCAAGTCATGGCAGGAGTCCGGTTTCAACGTCTTTTCCGGCGGTGATCTGCGGCGGATGGGCATCAGTGCCGCCACGGTGGCCGCGCTGGGCCAGGCGCTGTCGGACCCGGCCGCCGAGGTTGCGGTGTACGCGCGTCAGTACCGGGACGACGCCAAGGGGCCGAGCGCCTCGGTGCTGTCGCTGAAAGACGGTTCGGGTGGCCGAATCGCGCTCTACCAGCAGGCACGCACGGCGGGTTCCGGAGAGGCCTGGCTGGCCATCTGCCCCGCGACCCCGCAGTTGGTGCAGGTGGGTATCAAAACCGTGCTGGACACGCTGCCCTACGGCGAGTGGAAAACCCACAGCAGGGTTTGACATGCGTGTGAAACATAAACTTTACCAAGGCTTTTGCGCAGAACATGCGGTCGGGACGCGAAGACGGCATACTTCTCTAGAATCATCAGCAAAGCTCACACCAGTGTGACCACAACTCTTTATCGCGAGGCGAGGCAGATGAAATTCGAAATGGTCGAGGTGCACCTTCCGGAGGGCCGCAGCTCCTCGGCAAGTAGCGCGACACGGGGTTACACATTCACTATGGCAGGGGGTGCAGGGCGATGACCGCAGTAGCTGATGCCCTACAGGCAGACATCGAGGGGATCTCACAGCCTCGGGCGGTAGTGGTCGGCGTCATGGCCGGCGAGGGTGTCCAAATCGGGGTTCTGCTGGATGCCAACGCCCCGGTTTCGGTGATGACCGACCCGCTGTTGAAAGTGGTCAATAGTCGGCTCAGGGAGCTCGGCGAGACCCCGCTGGAGGCCGAGGGCCGGGGCAGGTGGGCGCTGTGCCTCGTCGACGGCACGCCCTTGCGCGCGGCGCAGTCCCTGACCGAGCAGGACGTCTACGACGGCGACCGGTTGTGGATCCGGTTCCTTCCGGACACCGAGCACCGATCGCAGGTCATCGAGCACATCTCCACCGCGGTCTCGGCAAACCTGAGCAAGCGTTTCGCCGCGATCGACCCGGTCGTCGCGCTGCAGGTGGGCGCGTCAATGGTCGCAATCGGGGTGACCATCGCGGCCGGATTGCTCGGCTGGTGGCGTTGGCACCACAACTCATGGCTGTCGACGGTCGCCGCCGCCATCATCGCGGCGCTGGTCCTGGCGGTCGCCATCCTGCTGGCAATGCGGGCGAAGACGCAGGCGGATCGAAGCGTCGCCGACATCATGCTGTTGAGCGGTCTCGCGCCGTTGACGGTGGCCGCGGCAGCGGCACCGCCGGGCGGCGTCGGCTCCCCGCACGCGGTTTTGGGCTTCGGCGTGCTAGCCATCGCCGCGGCGCTCGCCCTGCGCTTTACCGGGCGCCGGCTGGGCATTTATACGGCGATCATCACCATCAGCGCGGTGGCGGCGATCGCCAGCCTGGCGCGCATGGTCGCCAACACCAGCGCGGTTACGAACTTCGCGTGCGTGGTGCTGGTCTGCGTGCTGGCGTATCAGGCCGCACCGGCTCTGTCCCGCCGATTGGCGGGCATTCGGCTGCCGGTGTTCCCGTCGGCCACCAGCCGGTGGGTGTTCGAGGCGCGACCGGATCTGCCCACCACCGTGGTGCGCCCCGAAGGTGGCCCGCCGGTCCTGGAGGGCCCCGCGTCGGTCCGCGATGTGGTGTTGCAGGCCGAACGCGCCCGGTCCTTCCTGACGGGTCTGCTGTGGGGCCTGGGCGTGCTGATGGTGGTTTCGCTGACCGCGTTATCCGATCCGCACACCTTCCAACGCTGGCTGCCGCTCTTGCTGGCCGGCTTCTGCGCCGGCTTCCTGATGCTCCGGGGCCGCTCGTACGTCGACCGCTGGCAGGCAATCACCCTGGCCGCGACGTCGGTGATCATCGTCGCCGCGGTGGTGGTGCGGTACGCACTGGGGCTGCAGTCGCCGCTGGCGCTCTCGATCAGCGTCGCGATCCTGGTTCTGCTGCCGGCGGCGGGCCTGACGGCCGCGGCGGTAGTGCCCAATACCGTGTACAGCCCGCTGTTCCGCAAGTTTGTGGAATGGATTGAATACCTGTGCCTGATGCCGATTTTCCCGCTGGCATTTTGGCTGATGAATGTCTATGCGGCGATCCGTTACCGCTAGGGGCAAGGTGTGGCGCGGTCGCGCATCTCGTGCGACCGTCGCTGCACTCCTGCTCACTTCGGGCGCATTAGCCGGTTTACCGCCCGCATCCGCGATTTCGCCGCCGACGGTTGACCCGGCCGCGGTGCCGCCCGATGGTCCGCCCGGTCCGGTAGCGCCGATGAAGCAGAACACCTACTGCACCGAGGTTGGGGTTATCCCCGGCACCGACTTTCGGCTGCCGCCGAAGTACATGGACATGCTGAATTTGCAGGAGGCATGGCAATTCGGACGTGGCGCGGGGCAGAAGGTCGCCGTCATAGACACCGGCGTGACACCACACCCCCGGTTTCCGCATCTGATCCCCGGCGGCGACTACATCATGTCCGGCGACGGGTTGTCGGACTGCGACGCCCACGGCACCATCGTGGCGTCGATGATCGGCGCGGCGCCCGCCAACGGCGCAACGGCGCCGCCCGCGGCGCCGCGCAAACCGGTCACGATTCCCACCACGGAGCCGCCACCGAAAGCACCGCCGCCACAGACGGTGACCTTGTCGCCATTGCCTCAGACCGTGACGATGGTTCCCGCGCCGCCCCCGTCGGATACTCCTCCTCCTCCTGGACCCTTCGGATTGCCGCCGCCGCCACCACCAGCACCGGCGGCGCCGCCGCCGGGACCCGGTCAGGCGCCGCCAACCAACCGTCCCAGCGGGGGAACGGTGACAATTCCGAGCCACCCCGGCGGTCCGCGCGTGATCGCCGTCGACCACGCGGGCGGCCCGCGTCCACTCGACCCGCCCAAACCGCCGCCCCCACCGCCTCCACCGCCGGCTCGGCCGCAGGCCTCCGACGCCTACAGCGGAATCGCGCCGGATGTCGACATCATCGCGATCCGCCAGTCCAGCCAGGCCTTCGGCCTCAAGGACGCCTACACCGGTGACGAGGATCCGCAGACGCGGGCAAAGGTCGACGGCGTCGAGACCATGGCCCGGGCAATCGTGCACGCCGCCAACATGGGCGCCACGGTCATCAACATCTCCGATGTCACGTGCATGAGCGCGCGCAACATTGTCGACCAGCGCTCGCTGGGCGCTGCGCTGCGCTATGCGGCGGTCGAGAAGAACGTCGTGATCGTGGCCGCGGCCGGGGACAGCAGCAAGAAAGACTGCAAGCAGAACCCGGTGTTTGATCCCATGCAGCCGAAGGATCCCCGCGACTGGGCCGGTGTGACCACCGTGGTGACGCCGTCCTGGTTCAGCGACTACGTCCTGACGGTCGGGGCGGTCGACGACAACGGACGGCCGCTCACCCAAGGTGGCGGGCAGGGTGGCGGGCAGGGTTCGACGAGCATCGCGGGACCGTGGGTGGGAATCGCCGCACCGGGGACCGACATCATTGGGCTCTCGCCCCGGGACGATGGCCTGATCAACGCCATTGATGGCCCCGACAACACGCTGCTGGTTCCGGCAGGCACCAGCTTTTCGGCCGCGATCGTGTCCGGGGTGGCTGCCCTGGTCCGCGCCAGGTATCCACAGCTATCCGCGTACCAGGTCATCAACCGGTTGGAACGGACCGCACGGGCTCCGTCGCGCGGTGTCGATAACCAGGTCGGCTACGGTTCCATCGACCCGGTAGCGGCGTTGACCTGGGACGTGCCGGAAGGTCCGGCAAAGCCGCCGCAGCAACTGTCTGCGCCGCTGAACATACCTAAAGCGGCCCCGCACCGCGATATCGTGCCGGTGTGGGTGGCCGGTGGGGGGTTGATCGGAGCGCTGCTGATCGGCGGGGCCATGTTCGGTATCGCGGTGTATTGGAAACGAACGCGGAAGCAGCAGTGAGGGCGGAGCAGGAACACCAATGAAGGCTCAGCACAGGTTTGGACTGTCTTTGTCGTGGCCACGGGTGACCGCGGTGTTCCTGGTGGACATCGTGATTTTGTTGGTGGCCAGTCACTGCCCCGCCGCCTGGCAAGGCGATCATCGCATCGCGTTCTGGGTGGGCGTTGGCCTCGCCGCGCTGATCACTCTGTTTTCACTGGTCACCTCCCACGGCCTCACCGCGACCTCCGGCTTGGCCAGGTGGCTATGGGACTGGTCCTCCGACCCGGGCGCTGCGCTCGCTTCGGGGTGCACGCCCGCGCTCGACCACCAGCGCCGATTCGGACGCGACAAGGTCGGTGTACGCGAACATGACGGCCACCTGGTCACGGTGATTGCGGTGGACGGCGGCACGGACGACGTCTCCGGGCGCCACCGTCATCGCACGACGTCGGCCACCTTGCCGGTGTATGCGGTGGCTGATGGCCTGCGTCAGTTCGATATTCACCTTGACAGCGTCGAAATCGTCTCGACGAAGGTGCGCAGCGGGGATAACGCCGCGGAGAAGTCGAAGCTGGATGACTGGGGGCCCGAAGAGTGGGGGCTGGTGAGCGATCAACCCACCTCCTACGTATGCCGCACTTGGCTGGTGCTGCGGATGAACCCGCAGCGCAACGTCGCCGCGGTCGCGGCCCGCGATTCCCTGGCCTCCACCCTGGTGGCGGCTACCGAGCGGCTCGCCCAGGATCTCGATGGACAAAGCTGCGCGGCCAGGCCGTTGACCGGCGAGGAGATCGCCGAGGTCGACCGGGCCGTGCTGGCCAATCTGGAGCCGACGTGGAGCCGACCCGGATGGCGGCACCTCAAACACTTCAACGGCTACACGACCAGCTTCTGGCTGACACCTTCGGACATCACCACCGAGAACGTGGAAGATTTGTTGCGCACGGACGTGGACGCAACTGTGATCACGATCCGGCTCGTCACTCGCGGCGGCCGCGCGCAGGTTTCGGCCTGGGTGCGATACCACAGCGACGACCGGCTACCCAGGCAGGCGTCGTCCGGGCTCAACCGGCTCACCGGCCGCCAACTGGCCGCGGTGCGGGCCAGCCTGCCCGCGCCGACGGCGCGCCCGCTCCTGGTCGTGCCCAGTCGTGCCCTGCTCGGCGACGACGATTTGGTGCTGTCGGTCGGTGAGGTGCGGGAGCGCTCTGAGAGCGCGCGCTTGGCGCTATGACGCACTCGCAACCAAGCGCCGAAGACGCCCGCAACGCCATGGTCGCCGGCCTGTTGGCGTCGGGCATCTCGGTCAACGGATTACAGCCGAGCCACAACCCACAGGTGGCGTCGCAGATGTTCAACACGGCGACCACTCTCGATCCGGCGATGTGCGATGCCTGGCTGGCGCGAGTGATGGCCGGTGAACAGGGCATCGACGTACTCGCCGGCGCCTGGGCGGCGGTCCGGACGTTCGGCTGGGAAACCCGCCGCCTCGGGGTCACGGACCTGCAGTTTCGCCCGGAAGTGTCCGACGGATTGTTCTTGCGGCTCGCGATCACCAGCGTGGAGTCGCTGGCCTGCGTGTACGCGGCCGTGCTGGCCGAGGCGAAACGCTTCGAGGAAGCGGCCAAACTGCTCGACGGCATCGATCCTCGCCACCCGTTCGACGAGGAAGTGGTCGACTACGTGCGGGGCGTGCTGTACTTCCGCACCGGTCGTTGGCCCGACGTGCTCGCCCAGTTCCCGGAGGGTAAGGCGTGGCGGCACCCCGAACTGAAGGCCGCGGGCGCTGCGATGGCGACCACTGCGCTGGCCTCACTGGGAGTCTTCGAAGAGGCCTTTCGGCGCGGCGAGGCCGCGATCGAGGGGGACCGGGTGCCGGGGGCGGCCAATATCGCCCTCTATACCCAAGGCATGTCCCTTCGGCACGTCGGCCGCGAGGAGGAGGCCGTCGAGCTGTTCCGGCGCGTGTATTCGCGGGACCCGAAGTTCGCCCCGGCCCGTGAAGCGCTGGACAATCCCAACTATCGGCTGATCCTGACCGACCCGGAGACCATCGAGGCCCGTACCGACCCGTGGGATCCGGACAGCGCGCCCACCCGCGCGGAGACGGAGGCCGCTCGCCACGCCCAAGAGGCCGCCAAGTATCTGGCCGAAGGGGACGCGGAGCTCAACGCGATGCTCGGCATGGAACGGGCCAAACGGGAAATCAAGCTCATCAAGTCGACCACCAAGGTGAACCTCGCCCGCGCGAAGATGGGCCTGCCGGTGCCGGTGACATCACGCCACACCCTGCTGTTGGGGCCGCCCGGGACTGGCAAGACCTCGGTGGCCCGGGCCTTCGCCAAGCAGCTGTGTGGGCTTACGGTACTGCGCAAGCCGCTGGTGGTGGAGACCAGCCGCACCAAGCTCTTGGGCCGGTACATGGCGGACGCCGAGAAGAACACCGAGGAGATGCTCGAGGGGGCGTTGGGCGGTGCTGTCTTCTTCGACGAGATGCACAGCCTGCACGAGCGCGGGTACCACCAGGGTGACCCCTACGGGAACGCGATCATCAACACGCTGCTGCTGTACATGGAGAATCATCGCGACGAACTGGTGGTCTTCGGGGCGGGTTACGCCAAGGCCATGGACAAGATGCTCGAGGTGAATCAGGGTCTGCGACGGCGCTTTTCGACCGTGATCGAGTTCTACAGCTACACCCCGGACGAGCTCATCGCGCTGACCAAACTGATGGGGCGGGAGAACGAAGACGTCATTAGCGACGCATCGGCCGATATGTTGTTGCCGTCGTATACCAAGTTCTACCTCGACGAGAGCTATTCGGAAGACGGGGATCTGATTCGCGGCATCGATATGCTGGGCAACGCCGGCTTCGTTCGCAACGTCGTGGAGAAGGCCCGCGATCACCGCAGCTTCCGGCTGGACGACGAGGACTTGGACGCGGTGCTGGCCAGCGACCTCACCGATTTCAGCGAGGATCAGCTGCTGAGGTTCAAGGAACTCACCGGCGAAGATCTGGCCGAGGGCCTCGCGGCGGCGGTGGCCGAGAAGAAGACGACGTAGCCGACCGCCCGAAGCGATTTGTTGCAATTTAGCGGCAGTTGGTTTGACTCACCGTATGTCCAGGTGCCACCATGGCGACTGCATGCACCTCGCTAGGTGAGGCGTCCACATGGATATAGGCCACTGACCTCGAACGTCGAAAGACGCCCAGGGTCAGGACAGCTCTTCCCGGCTTAAGGGTTGAGCCCAAGTGGCTTCCGGCTTCGGCCCGGATACGTCGTGTGGTGCCAAAGCTCTGACGAGAGGGGTGCCGTGTCCGGTCATTCTGGCCGGGCTCTTCTCCCCGTGTGCGACGTTGTGGCATCCGTGTGTGCCCAGGCCGTGAGGAGGTGAGAGCGAGATGAGTCCCGACGGTAGTCCCTGTCCGAGATCGATGACCATTTCGTTGCCATCCGACCCCGGCCCCGTCTCCTGAACCGGCTTATCCCAAGAGATCCTAAGGGATTTAGTCGAACACCGCCGCCGCGCGGATGTGTGTTCGGGCTGCGCGGAATTCGCCACCCGGCGCGGGGTTCGGTCTCTTTCCGTGAGGAGAAGTCCGATGTCATTTGTCAGCACGCATCCCGAAGGGCTGGCGGCGGCCGCCCGTCGCCTGGCCGCGCAGAATTCGGCCGCAACCCAATTCAGCGCCCACGCCGCCAGGTTGGGCGCGAGTGCCGGCTCGGGAGGAGGCTGACGATGACCATGGCACTGGACTTCGCGATGCTGCCGCCCGAAGTCAACTCCGGTCGGATGTATTCCGGGTCGGGCTCAGGCCCGATGCTGGCCGCGGCGTCGGCTTGGAGAGGACTGGCCGCCGAATTGCGTTCCACCGCGCTGTGTTACGGCTCGGTGCTGTCGGCGTTGACCGGGGAAGAATGGCATGGCCCGGCCTCGGCGGCGATGGCCACCGCGGCCGCGCCATATGTGGCGTGGTTGAGCGCAACGGCCGAGCAGGCCGTGGAGACCTCCGCGAACGCCGAGGCCGCCGCCGCTGCGTACGAGGCCGCGTTCGCCGCCACCGTGCCCCCGGCGGTGATCACGGCCAACCGCGCCCAGCTGAGTGCGCTGATCGCCACCAACATCCTGGGTCAAAACACCCAGGCGATCGCGGCCACCGAAGCCCACTACATGGAGATGTGGGCACA
The DNA here is from genome assembly GCA_963784685.1 of uncultured Actinomycetota bacterium. GTDB lineage: Bacteria > Actinomycetota > Actinomycetes > Mycobacteriales > Mycobacteriaceae > Mycobacterium. The sequence continues at coordinate 669,480 of CAWASF010000020.1, read as the reverse complement.
GGATGCCGCCGCAATGTACGGCTACGCCGCCTCCTCGGCGGCCGCCACCCAACTCAGCCAGTTCACCGAGCCGCAGCAGACCACCGGCCCCGGCGGGCTGATTGCCCAGCCGACAGCGGTGGCCCAAGCCGCCGCAACGCCGACCGGGACCCAGCAGAGCATGCTGGCCGAGCTGGTATCCGCGCTGCCCACGGCACTGCGGGGGCTGGCCTCGCCGTCGTCAGCGACGGCACCAAGCGGCGGGCTCGGCAGCGTGATCGACCTGCCGATGACCGGGTCGACGTCCGAGTCGCCGACACTGGGCAGCCTCTGGAGCCAGTGGGGGCCCGACGCGAACATCTGGAACACCATCTTCTCGTCGGGGTTCTACATGCCGAGCAACACGCTGGCTCCGTTCCTGAGCCTGCTGGGTGCCCAGGCCGGCAATGCCGTCGGGGACACGGCGGGCCAGGCGGCCGCGGGTGCGCTCGAGCAGGCCCTCGGGGCCCCGGTTAGCGGTATCGGGGGCCTTGGCGGCGTGATCTCGGCCGGCCTTGGCCACGCGCCGGCGCTCGGCGTGTTGTCGGTGCCGCCCAGTTGGACCGCGCCCCCGCCCCTCGCCAGCCCACTGGCGCCTGCACTGGAAGGGACGCCGATGACGCCGCCCCCGGCATTGGCCGCCGGCATGCCCGGGGTGCCGATCGGAACGGCGGCCGGACAACCGTACGGGCGCGCGGTCCCCCAGTACGGGTTCCGACCCACCTTCGTTGCACGCCCGCCGGCTGCCGGATAGGCGAGCGGTCACTTTACCCGATCGCACAGGCGCTAAATCGGGGCCGTGAGCTTGCGGCAACGCCACGGACATGCTTCGCGGCGGGCGGGGGGGACCTGGGCGAACGGCATGAATCCGCTTACAGAAAACTTTCAGCAGCTAATCAGCCCGATGGCAGCAACGGCTACTTACAGTTGGTGCAATTCAGGGGAGCACCACATGAGATGCACTATCGATTTGGTGATTTCGGCGCCCACGGCGCCGTCGTCCGAGGTCCGGGCCGCGTGCCGGAGGTCGTGGCCGCGCCAGCCGGCCCGGCGCGCATCAGCAAACGTACTGGATTTCAGCTAGCAACGTAACCAACGCCGATAGCACCGTTCGTTTCCTGCTGGTCCTGAGTGAATGGTCCCGACCTCGTGTTTAACGCTGTGAGCCAACAAGGTCTTTACGCAGCGGCAAAGTTCTCATCGTTGCGATAAGGCGAGTGAACCCCCGTTCAGCGGCGCGTTATTAACCGGTGTTTACCAGCAGGATCAATCCTTCAATCGCGCCGACTCTGCGTATGGCATAAACGCCGAAAATCTAGAGCGGTTTCCTGGCTGGTTGCTAGCTTCTAGCTATGCGTCTGCTGGATTGAGGATCAACCGCATCAGTGTGTTAGCTGATAGGCAGCATCCTCACAGGGGTTGCGGGGTTGTGGGACTCGCTGTTTACCTTATCATTACGTATAGGAACGCGGTACCAACATATGTGAATCACGATAATCGTGACATTGAGCAGTGGCGCATGCGCAATGGAGGGTTGCGCCACTAACATATTGTCAGCCGGAAGATTTGAATTCTGCTTCTTCACATATGTTGGATCAACGCCCGGATTCGACAGTAAGTTCATGAATTCGCTTAGAGCTACGGCGCGATTGCCCAAATAGTTACGAAGCCCCGCCTACCATGGCGGCCACCTAGGGGGAACCGGAGGCAATAGATGTTGGATTTCGGGGCGCTACCGCCGGAGATGAACTCCGGCCGGATGTACGTCGGGCCCGGATCGGGGCCAATGCTGGCGGCCGCGGCGGCCTGGGACGAGCTCGCGACCGAGTTGCAGTCGACGGCGGCCTCGTATGGCTCCACGATCGAGAGCCTGGCGACCGGCCCGTGGACGGGCCCGTCCTCGATAGCGATGGCGGCCGCGGCCGCTCCGTACGTGGCGTGGATGAGCGCCACGGGCGCACAGGCCGAGGAGGCGGCCATCCAGGCCAAGCTCGCCGCCGGCGCCTACGAGACGGCGTTCGCGGCCACGGTGCCGCCGCAGGTGGTCGCGGCGAACCGCGCGCTGCTCCTGGCGTTGATCGCGACGAACTTCCTGGGCCAAAACACCCCGGCGATTGCGGCCACCGAAGCCCACTACATGGAGATGTGGGCCCAGGATGCCGCCGCGATGTATGCCTATGCAGGCTCTTCGGCGGCCGCGGCCAAGCTGACACCGTTCACCGATCCACCGCAGACCACAAACAACGCCGCCACGCCCGCACAAGCGGCGGCTGTGTCTCACGCCGCCAGCAATCCGGCGGCTAACACCGGGTCGCAGTTGTCCGGGCTGATCAACTCGTTGCCGACCGCCTTGCAAAGCCTGGCAAACGGGGTCTTCAATGCGCCGACCTCGTCGGGGAGCCTGTTGGCGGGACTCGACCTGCCACATTTGGCCTCCTCACTGACGTTGCCGGCCGGGCTCCAGGCCGACCTGACGAACTGGAACACGCTCACGTCGACCATCGCTTCTGGGCCGTACTCCCTTCAGGGGCTCTCTTCCATACCCGGCGGCCCTTTCCTGTCGTTCGGACAGGCGTACGCCTGGGGCCAGAACGGACAGGGCGCCGCCGCGTATCTGGCCGGCCCGAAACCCATCAGCGGGGCGTTGGCGCCGCTGATGCAAGGCGCCGTGAAGTTGAGCTCCGCCAGCGGAGGGCCGGTCTCGGGAGGTATGGGCAAGGCGGCCCTGGTTGGAAGCATGTCGGTGCCCCAGGGCTGGACCGAAGCCGCCCCGGCCATCAGAACACTGGCCTCGGTGCTGCCCACCAACCTGGCGGCCGCCCCCACGCCCTCGTTTGCCGGCGAGGGTGGCGTCTTCGGCCAGATGGCCCTGTCGAGCCTGGCCGGGCGCGCCGCGGCCGCCGCCGCATTCCAGTCCGCGGGTGGCGTCGGAGCCGGGGCGGGATCGCTGGGCGGTGTCGTCGCCGAGGCCGGCCCGGCCGCGGCCACCATCATCGTGATCCCGGCGCTCGAGGAAGGGGTTTAGACGTGTTTTACGCAGCGTTTCCGCCGGAGTTCAACTCCGGCAGGATGTACGCCGGCCCGGGCTCGGGGTCGATGCGGGCCGCCGCAGCGGCCTGGCAGGGGCTGGCCGCCGAATTGCAGTCCGCGGTGTCCTCGTACTCGTCGGTGATCGACGGCCTGACCAGCGGGCCGTGGGTAGGTCCGTCGTCGGTGAGCATGGCGGCCGCGGTCACCCCCTACCTGACCTGGATGCAGGGCACCGCCGCCCAGGCCGACGAGGCGGCGACCCAGGCCACCGCGGCGGCGACCGCCTATGAAACGGCATTCGCCGCGCACGTGCCGCCAACGGAGATCGCGGCCAACCGGAGCGAACTGACTTCGTTGCTGGCGACGAACGTTTTCGGACAGAACACCGCTGCCATCGCGGCCACCGAGATCGAATACGCGGAAATGTGGGCCCAAGACGCTCTGGCGATGGACACCTACACCAGTTCGTCCGCGTCCGCCGCCAAGGTGACGCCGTTCACTGTGGCCCCGCAGATCACCAACGCAGGGGCAACGGCCGGGCAGGCCGCCGCCGTGACCCAGGCCGCCGCCGCCCCGGCCGGCAGCGTGGGGACCTTGTTGTCCGAAGCGGCCAACCCGCTGGCGGTCGGCAATCCGCTGCTGGCGACGCTGGCAAACCTCAGCACCGATTACACGGCCACCATCAACGGGTTGCTGAACTCCCTTTTCGGGGCCGGCACGTCCGCGCTTTTTACGAACCTGTACAACGCTGTCAAAGTTCCTCTTGGCTTTACGACAGGCTTCAACGACATCGGGCTGCTGATCAACTTCCCCGTTTCGCAGTGGCTCAAGTTTGCCCCTCCCGCTGCGTACGGCGCGCTCCCGAAAGACGCGCTGGGCGCCGGACTCGGCGCGGCGGGCTTCGGCCGGGGCACGCTGTACAACGCGGTGTCGGCCGGCATGGGAAATGCCGGCACGTTGGTCGGAAAGCTGTCGGTGCCGCCGAGCTGGGCCACGGCCACCCCCGCCATTAGGACGGTCGCCGCCGCGTTGTCGGCCGCCGGGCCCGAAGCCGTGCCGGCAGCAGCGCTCGGCGAGGGCGGCCTGCTCAGTTCGATGTCGATGGCAGGGATGCTCGGCAGCGCGCTGGGCGCCGGAGCGCCCAGCGCCGTGGGCGGCACCGGCGTCCGCGGTCGCATCACCCCGCTCATGGACCTCAAGGACAAGAACTCGCCCGAGCACCTCAAGCGGCTGGTGGCACAGATATCGGAGAAGCCCGAGAGCGTGCAGCACCACAACGTCGATCAAGAGGGTCTTGACGCTCTGCTCGAACAGCTGTCGAAGAAACCCGGCATCCACGCGGTGCACCTGAAAAAGGGCGACAAGCCCCAAGTCGTGCCGTCGGATGCGCAGTTGGGCTAGGGCACAACGTTATTGGGAGAGTGATGAATTATGAGGCTGTTACTGGCGATAGTCGGCATTGCGGCAGCGATCGGGTTCGCCGCGCCCGCCTGTGCCGATCCGTCTCCTGTTCCAAGTGGCGACGATGCGGGCTTCCTCGCCGCCCTGCACCAGGCCGGCATCAGCTATTCGAGCCCGAACGCGGCCGTCGCGTCCGGCAGGGCGGTGTGCACGTGCCTCAACAACGGCGAGTCGGGCCTGGAGCTGGTTCACGACGTGAAGAGTCGCAATCCGGGATTCGATATGGAGAGCGCGTCCAATTTCGCCATGATCTCGGCGAAGTTCTACTGCCCCCACCAACTCTCCAAGTCGTAGCGGTTACCCGGATATAGCTGCGCGGCAACGGGTTCGGCTCCGGTCCACGCGCTGTTCACCTCGACATGCTTCGGTGGCGCGGGTGGGAGTCAGGAGCGCGGTGTCATGCAGACGCTGAGCGTCGCCGATTTCGCACTCCGGCTCGCCGTCGGGGTCGGTTGCGGCGCGCTCATCGGGCTGGAGCGGCAATGGCGGGCGCGGCAGGGCCGGCCTGCGCACCAACGCGCTGGTTGCCGCAGGTGCGACGTTGTTCGTGCTGTACGCGGTCGCCATGGAGGACAGCAGCCCTACCAGAGTCGCGTCCTACGTGGTATCGGGGATCGGATTCCTCGGTGGCGGGGTGATCCTGCGCGAAGGGGTCAACGTCCGGGGCCTCAACACCGCGGCCACGCTGTGGTGCTCGGCGGCGGTGGGCGTGCTGGCCGCCTCCGGCCACCTGGTGTTCACGGTGATCGGCACCGGAACGGTCATCGCCATCCATCTGTTCGGGCGGCCGCTCGGCCGGATGATCGACCGCGACGACGCCGACGACGACCATGAAAGCCTGCGACCGTATCTGGTGCAGGTGATTTGCCGGCCGAAATCGGAAAAGTATGCCCGGGCCCACATCGTGAAGCACGCGAGCGGCAACGAGTTCACGCTGCCGGAATCCACACCGGCCAGGCCGGCGACGACGAGATCACCTTGACCGCGCACCTGCTGATGGACGGCCCTACGCCGGCCACGCTCGAGAGGTTGGTGGCCGAACTCTCCCTGCAACCGGGCGTTCGCGCGGTGCAGTGGTACGCCGGGGAAAGGCTCAACAGCCGGACTGAGAATCGCCCGTCAAGGGCGGTTCTGCAGCTCCGGCGCGGCGGCGGCGAGCAGGTCGCCGCGGTCCCCGGTCAGCGGGGGATAGATGCGCCGGGTGTTGATCGTCCGCTTGGTCGCCTTGGCCGCCGCGCCCCGTGACACCACTACCCGATCCCACCCTTCGGTGTAGACTGCGCCCGCCGGTCCGAGATCGAGAACCGTTACATACCAAGGAATTCGGAGAGGCAGCATCGGCTCGTCGAACAGGTCGCTGATCACGTTGTAGCCGGCATAGCGGCCCATCGGGCGTCCGTGCTGACACGACATCACCGACAGGTGCTCGTCGTCCATCCGCGCAGCGGCCACGTCCCCCGCGGCGAACACCGCGGCGACGCCGACCACCCGCAGATAGTCGTCGACCTCCACCCGGCCCAGCCGGTCGCGCGCCACGGGTAGCTGCTCGGTCAGCGAGCTGGCCCGCATCCCGGCGCACCACACCACGGTGGCCGCCTCGAGTCGCTCGCCCGAGGACAGCGTCACACCGCGTTCGCTTACCGTCGTGACGCCCACCCCGGTTCTGGTCTCAACGCCGTTGTCCGTCAAGGCCCGTTCGATCACCGGGCGCGCCGAGGCGCCCATGTCGGAGCCGACTGCGGGGCTGCGGTCGACCAGAATCACCCGAGGTGCGACGTTGCCCCCCGAGAACAGTGCGCGCAGGTGCTCCGGCAGCTCGCAGGCCGCCTCGATGCCGGTCAGCCCGGCGCCGACCACGACGACCGTCGTCGCCGCCGGTGTCGGGGGAGCGTCGACAAGCTCGCGCAAGTGCCGCTGCAGCGCCAGGGCGCCGTCATGGGTGTCGACGTCGAAACCGAAACTCCGGCAGCCCCGGTATGTCCGGTTTCAGCACGTGGCTGCCCGACGCCAGCACCAGCCGGTCGTACCCGTACGTCTCACCGCCTGATGCGGTGACGGTGCGGGCTCCGGTATCGATCCCGGTCACCTCGGTGGCGACGTGCGCAATTCCGGCCGGGTCGAGAAGTTCGGCGAGCGGGATCCGGCAACCGCTCAGGTCCGTTTCGTAATTGCGAACCCGGATGTCGTGAAACGGTTTGGCGCTCAACACGGTGATCTCGACCGTGCCCGACGGGACGCCGAGCTCGTCGAGGCGCCGGGCAGCGCCGAGTGCCGCCCACAATCCCGCAAACCCCGAGCCGATTACCACCACAGCCGTCAAGCGCTCAACACCTCATCGATCCGGGCCGTCCGGCGCGTCGGCCGATGGCCGTAATCTATCTGTGTGAGTGCCCTCAGCGGGTTCTGGTCCGCCCTGCCCCCGCAGATGCGGGATCCGGTGCTGTTCGCCATTCCGTTCTTTCTGCTGCTGCTGATTCTCGAGTGGACGGCGGCGCGGAAGCTGGAACGCCTCGAGGACGCCGCCGGCGAGTCGCGGCCGGGGTCCGGTGCCTACCTGACCCGTGATTCCGTCGCAAGCATCTCGATGGGGCTGGTATCGATAGCCACCACCGCCGGCTGGAAGACCCTGGCCTTACTCGGCTACGGCGCGATCTATGCGTATGCGGCGCCCTGGCACCTTTCGCCGACCAAGTGGTACACCTGGGTTGTCGCGATTCTCGGTGTCGACCTGCTGTACTACGCCTATCACCGCATCGCCCACCGCGTCCGGCTGATCTGGGCGACGCACCAGGCCCACCACTCCAGCGAATACTTCAACTTCGCCACGGCGCTGCGCCAGAAGTGGAACAACAGCGGCGAGATCCTGCTGTGGATTCCCTTGCCCCTGTTGGGGCTTCCGCCCTGGATGGTGTTCTTCAGTTGGTCGCTGAACCTGATCTACCAGTTCTGGGTGCACACCGAGCGGATCGACAAGCTGCCGCGGCCGTTCGAATTCGTCTTCAACACCCCGTCACACCATCGCGTGCACCACGGCATGGACCAGGTGTACCTCGACAAGAACTACGGCGGCATCTTCATCGTTTGGGACCGGCTGTTCGGCAGCTTTCAGCCCGAGCTGTTCCGCCCGCATTACGGCCTCACGAAGCAGGTCGACAGCTTCAATATCTGGAACCTGCAGGTCCGCGAATACGTCGCGATCGCCCGCGACTGGCGGTCGGCGAGCCGCCTGCGCGATCGGCTGGGCTACGTCTTCGGCCCGCCGGGCTGGGAGCCGCGCACAGCCGGCCAGATCGACGGCGCCGTGCCGATGCCCGCATCACCGTAACGCCGGGCCCGGACGGTGCGAAAAGGTGAGCGTGGGCAACGGTTACGCCGTAACCTCAACCTGCGGTCGGCATTTTCCTGCGACGGATCGGAGCTGATGGTGCGCCGCCCGGCAATGCGCGCGTTCGCCGCATCGGTTTCCGTCGCGGCCCTCGGATCCTGGCTGCCACCCGTGCCGGCCGAAGCGGACCCCCCGTTGGTATTTCCGGGCATGGAAATCCACCAGGACAACCTTGTCTGCACCCTGGGCTACGTCGACCCGGCCCTGAAAATCGCCTTCACCGCGGGCCACTGCCGGGGTAATGGCGTCGTCTACGACCAGCAGCACAACGTCATCGGCCGGATGGCCACGTTCCGGGACAACACGCCCAGCGGCACGACGGTGGCCACCGACCAGCTGATCTCCGACTACGAGGCGATAGTGTTGGACAGCAGCGTCACGGCGAACAACATCCTGCCGGGCGGGCGTCCCCTCGAATCGAACCCGTCCGTGGCGCTACAGCCCGGCCAAGCGGTCTGCCACTTCGGCGTCATCACCCACGAAACCTGCGGAACCGTGGAGAGCGTCAACAACGGGTGGTTCACCATGTCGCACGGCGTCCAGAGCCAAAAGGGCGATTCCGGCGGCCCGGTGTACCTGGCGCCCGACGGCGGCCCCGGGCAGATCGTGGGAATTTTCAACAGCGTGTGGGGGGATCTTCCCGCGGCGGTGTCGTGGCGGGCCACCTCCGATCAGGTCCGCCAGGACCTCGGGGCGACGACCAATCCCCGTTGAGCCGCTCAGCGGGAGGGTGCGAGCGCGAACACCGGGATCGTCGGTGCGCCGGCGAGCATCTCCTCATCGGTGGAGTCCGGCGTCAACCCGCCGACGTACCCCTTGACCTGCCAGTACCACCTGGCCAGATAACTTCTCAACAGTTCCGGTTTGGCGGCGTCCTCGACCTCGCTGACTCGAGCGAGTTGACTGCGCCAGCGTGGGCCCACCTCGACGACGCCCGCTGCCCTGACGTTGCGGGCCCACTGCGTGTTGCCACGCGGTGAAACGAGGTAATCCACGCCGTCGACGGTCAGCAGGTTGACCACCACCTTGCGTTCTTTCCCGGACTTGCGGCCACGGACGCGCAGCGCCCGGGTACCGGCGATGCTGATCCCGAGCTCGGCAAGCCAGCGGATCACCGTGTTGGCGGCCCGGGCGGCCCGATGGGGTTCTTCGTAGCGCGTGGCCATGCTGCGTCCTCCTCAAGATTTCGAGAGCGGTGCTCTCTCGGGTGGTCACGCTGCCACAGCCATCGCCAAAAAGCAAGAGCAGTGATCTCGGTTATGCCAGACTGGCCACGTGGGCAAACGCCAGGAGTCACGGGAGCAGATCGAGGCGAGAATCGTCGAACTCGGTCGCCGTCAGCTGGTGGATCGCGGCGCCGCCGGTTTGTCGGTGCGTGCGATAGCCCGCGACCTGGGCATGGTGTCCTCGGCGGTGTACCGGTATGTGTCCAGCCGCGACGAGCTGCTGACCTTGCTGCTCGTCGACGCCTATTCCGACTTGGCCGACGCCGTGGACCGGGCGCGCGAAGGCGTGGGTGACCTGTGGAGCGATGATGTCGTCGCCATCGCGCGCGCGGCGCGGCGGTGGGCCGTTGCCCACCCGTCCCGCTGGGCCCTGCTGTACGGCAGCCCCGTTCCGGGGTATCACGCTCCCGCGGAGCGCACGGTCGCCGTGGGCACCCGCGTCGTCGCGATGTTCTTGGACGCCGTGGCTGCCGGAATCGCCACCGGGGACATCCGGCTGACGAACGATGTTGCCCCGCAACCGATGTCGTCAGATTTCGAACGCATTCGCCAGGAATTCGGCTTTCCCGGCGACGATTCGGTTGTCGCCAAGTGTTTCCTACTGTGGGCGGGGGTGCTGGGTGCCATCAACCTCGAGGTGTTCGGGCAATACGGCGCCGATACCCTGACGGACCCCGCCGCCGTGTTCGACGCGCAGCTTCGGCTGCTGGTGGACGTGCTCAGCCGGCACTGACCCGCCGCAATTAGAACGTGTTCACCTGGCTTTTTCGGCCCGGGAGCGGCCGATCGCGGCAAAGGCTTATTGGCCCTTTCTGAGGGCCAGCGGACTGGGCTATTCTGCGAGACGATGACCGTTCCCGTTCAAGCGCCGACGCAGATCGCGTGGGTCACCCCGGACCTCGATGCCACAGAAAAGGCCCTTACCGGCCTTTTAGGTGTTCGGAAGTGGGTGCGGATACCGGACGTGCATTTTGCTCCGGACACCTGCAGCTACCTTGGCAAGCCGGCCGATTTCGTCGCCAGCATCTCCCTGAGCTACCTCGGGGACATGCAGTTGGAGCTGATCTCACCCGTCCGCGGGGAGAACATCTATAGTGACTTTTTGCGGGATTCGGGGCCGGGTTTGCACCACATCTGCGTGGAGGCGGAGAGCCCCGAACGATTCGACGCGGCGCTGTCGGATGCCGCCGGGCAGGGAGCCCCGGTCGTGCAGCAGGGCGTGATGCCCGGCGGAATCCGGTTCGCGTACGTGTCCGCGCCGCAGGCGGGAGTCCCGTTTCTCGAAATCGCCTACATCCCAACGGAGATGAGGGCCTTCTACGATTACATCAAACAGGAGCAGCGGTGAGCACCGAGATCCCGGCAACGGTCGATGTGGAGACGGTGGCGTCCTGGTCGGACGAAGTCGACGTGGTCGTGCTCGGATTCGGCATCGGCGGTGGTTGCGCGGCGGTCAGCGCGGCAGCCGCGGGCGCGCGGGTGCTGGTGCTCGAGCGCGCCGCCGCGGCGGGCGGTACGACTTCGCTTGCGGGAGGCCACTTTTACCTCGGCGGCGGGACCGCCGTGCAGCAAGCGACCGGTCATCCCGACTCTCCGGAGGAGATGTACAAGTACCTGGTCGCCGTGTCGCGGCAGCCCGACGAGGCCACTCGGGCCAAGATTCGTGCCTACTGCGAAGGCAGCGTCGAGCACTTCGATTGGCTGGAAGGCTTGGGGTTTCAATTCGAGCGCAGCTACTTCCCGGGCAAGGCGGTGATCCAGCCGAACACCGAGGGGTTGATGTTCACCGGCAACGAGAAGGTATGGCCGTTCCTGGAGAAGGCGGTGCCGGCGCCGCGCGGCCACAAGGTGCCCGTGCCCGGCGACACCGGCGGCGCCAGCATGGTGATCGACCTCCTCCTCAAGCGTGCCGCGAGCCTGGGGGTGCAGATCCGCTACGAAACGGGCGCCACCCAGCTCATCGTGGAAGGCTCGGGCCGTGAGAAGAGGGTGACCGGTGTGGCGTGGAAGCATTTCACGGAAACCGGTGCGATCAAGGCAAAGTCGGTGATCATCGCCGCCGGGGGCTTTGTGATGAATCCGGAGATGGTGGCCAAGTACACCCCGAAACTGGGCGAGAAGCCGTTCGTGCTCGGTAACACCTACGACGACGGTCTGGGCATCCGGATGGGCGAGTCGGCCGGCGGCGCCACCCAGCACATGGAACAGATCTTCATCACCGCTCCGCCGTACCCCCCGTCGATCCTGCTCACCGGGATCATCGTGAACAAGCTCGGACAGCGGTTCGTCGCCGAAGACTCGTACCATTCCAGGACCGCCGGGTTCATCATGGATCAGCCGGACAGCGCGGCATTTTTGATCGTGGACGAGGCGCACCTGGAGCACCCCAAGATGCCGCTGGTCCCGCTGATCGACGGTTGGGAGACCGTCGCCGAGATGGAAGCCGCGCTCGGCATTCCGGAGGGCAACCTGGTCGCGACGCTGGACCGCTACAACACCCACGCCGCGCGCGGCGAGGACCCCGATTTTCACAAGCAGCCGGAATTCCTTGCGCCGCAAGACAAAGGGCCCTGGGGCGCGTTCGACATGTCGCTGGGCAAGGCGATGTATGCCGGGTTCACCGTCGGCGGGCTGGCCACGTCGGTGGACGGGCAGGTGCTGCGCGAAGACGGCACGGTGGTGCCCGGCCTGTATGCGGTGGGCGCGTGCGCGTCCAACATCGCGCAAGACGGCAAGGGTTATGCCAGCGGCACGCAGCTCGGGGAGGGGTCGTTCTTCGGCCGCCGCGCCGGAACGCACGCGGCCCGGAACCGCTAAACCGGCGCGGGCTCCTTCTGCACCGGGCCCAAACGCCATTCGCCGCCCCCAAGCAAGTGGAGCTGGTGCCGGTGGTGTTGCTCGACGGTTGGCCGATGGCTGACGCTCACCACGACGCAATCCGGCAATTCGGTGCGCACGAGATCGTAGAGTGCGAATTCCAGCCCCTCGTCAAGCGCCGACGTGGCCTCGTCGAGGAAGACCGCCTGCGGTTTAATGAGCAGAATTCGCGCGAAAGCGACGCGCTGCTGCTCACCCGGTGACAGCACCTTGGCCCAATCCTGCTCCTCGTCAAGTCGGTCGATCAGCGGCGCCAGCGCCACCTTGGTCAGCACGTCGCGGAGTTCATCGTCGGAGACGTCGTCCGCCGAATTCGGGTAGCACACAACAGCGCGCAGGCTGCCCAGCGGCACGTAGGGCAACTGCGACAGGAACATCGTCGCGTTGTCGCCGTCGGGGCGGCACAGGGTCCCGGAAGCGTACGGCCACAACTCGGCCAGGCTGCGCAACAGCGTGGTCTTGCCGGCGCCCGAGCGCCCGGTGATCACCAGTGAGTCGCCTTCGTCCAGCCGCACGTCCAGCGGGTCGATCAACCGGTCACCCGCCGGCGTGCGCACCTCGACGTCGCGGAGCTCGACTGTCGCCTCTTCGCTCGGCTTGACCAGCATTGTCGGCAGCGCGCGACCCTGGGCGTTGGCTTCGACAAGCCCGTGCAACCGGATGATGGACGCCCGAAATCCCGCGAAATTGTCGTATTTGTTGCGGAAGAACGACAGCGAGTCCTGAATATTGCCGAACGCCGTCGCCGTTTGGCCGACATCGCCGAAGTCGATCCGGCCGGCGAACAGCCGCGGCGCCTGAATCACCCACGGCAACGGCACAATTGCCTGCGACACGGCGAAATTCCAGCCGCCCCAGACAATGGTTCGCCGAACGAACTTGCGGTAGTTGTCGATGATCGGAGTAAAGCGGCGCCACAGTTGCGCCCGCTCGACTCGTTCGCCCCGGTAGAAGCCCACCGCCTCGGCGGCGTCCCGCAACCGCACCAGGGCGTAGCGAAATGCGGCGTTGAGCTTCTCGTTGTTGAAGCTCAGCCAAATCAGTGGGCGCCCCAGCCACACCGCGACGACCGTTCCGATCAGCGCGTAGGCGAGAACGATCCAGAACATCGCGCGCGGCAACTCCAAGCCGAAAAGGTTCAGATTCCCGGACAGGTTCCACAAGATAGCGGCGAACGAAATCACCGAGGCCACCGCGTTTACGGCCCCAAACAGCAAGGTTTCTAGCGTCGAGTTGGACGGAACGTTCGGGGTACTGCCGGCATTGGCGGTGAAGATGTCGATGTCCTGCTGGATGCGCTGGTCCGGGTTGTCGATGGTGTTGTCGATGAACAGGTCCCGGTAGTAGGCCCTGCCGTCCAGCCAGTCATCGGTGAGGTGGGCGGTCAGCCACATGCGCCAGGCGATGATGAATCGCTGCGTCAGGTAGATGTCCGCCATGTACCGGGCGACATACAGCACCGCCAGCAGGCTGAAGATCGCGATCGACATCCAAAAGCCATGTATCCCAGATTGTTTGACCGCGTCATTGCCCGCTGCAATGCCCTGGACGGCTTTCTGCACCGCCGTAAGCAGGTCATTGCCCTGATAGCTGAACAAAACGATGAGGCGTACCGACAGGAGAACCGACAGCAATAGCACGCCAAGCATCAGCCATACCCTGACGCTCGCTCGACCAACAAAGTATCCCCGCGTGATCCGCCAGAACTGTCGGCCCCAAGACGTGAAATACCTGAACGCCAGAAGCGCGACCAGAAGACAAACGGCCCCGATCGCCCAGGCTATGGCGACCCACCGCAAGGAATCAGTGAATGCCGTCGACCAGTCGATCGACGGCTTGAACGGCTTCGGGCCCAACTTCGACTTCTCCTTCGAACGAGGCGACCGGGAAGCCTCTTGGTGGAAGCTTCTCCGCGAAGGTACCCGAGGGATTATGGATAGGCTGCCTGGATGAGCATCGACGCTCCGTCCGGCCAGACCGTACACGCCGGCCGGCTCATCGCACGCCGACTCAAGGCGAGCGGCATCGACACCGTCTTCACGTTGTCGGGCGGCCACCTGTTCTCCATCTACGACGGCTGCCGTGACGAGGGCATCCGGCTGATCGACACCCGGCACGAGCAGACGGCGACCTTCGCCGCCGAGGGCTGGTCGAAGGTGACCCGACAGCCTGGAGTCGCCGCCCTCACCGCCGGGCCGGGCGTCACCAACGGGATGAGCGCGATGGCCGCCGCGCAGCAGAACTGCTCCCCGCTGCTGGTGCTGGGGGGCCGGGCGCCCGCGGCGCGCTGGGGCATGGGCTCGCTGCAGGAGATCGACCACGTGCCGTTCGTCGCTCCGCTGACCCGCTTCGCCGCCACCGCGCAGTCGGCCGCCGCCGCGGGCCAGCTCGTCGACGACGCACTGCGGGCCACGGTCGCCGCACCATCGGGCGTGGCATTCGTCGACTTCCCGATGGATCATGTGTTTTCCCCTTCGCCGGATGACGGCCGCCCCGGCGCGCTCACCGACCCGCCGGTTGCACGCCCGCCCGACGGCAACGCCCTCGACCGTGCGGCCGCCCTGCTATCCGCGGCACAACGGCCGGTGATCATGGCGGGCACCAACGTCTGGTGGGGACACGGCGAAGCGGCACTGCTGCGGCTCGCCGAAGAACGGCGAATCCCGGTGCTGATGAACGGGATGGCGCGCGGGGCCGTGCCCGCCGACCATCCGATGGCTTTCTCGAGGGCACGGGGGAAAGCGCTGGGCGCCGCCGATGTGGCGTTGGTTGTCGGCGTGCCAATGGATTTCCGGCTCGGCTTCGGCAAGGTGTTCGGGCCGCAAACCCGGCTCATCGTGGCCGACCGTGCCGAACCCGGCCGCGAGCCTCCGCGTCCCGTCGAGGCGGGGCTCTACGGCGACCTGACGTCGATCCTCTCGGCCCTGACCGAGGGCGAAGGCACCGACCACCAGGGCTGGATCGACGAGCTGCGGACGACCGAGTCCGCGGCGCGCGACCAGGAAAAGGCCGAGCTCGGCGACGACCGGGCCCCGCTGCATCCGATGCGGGTGTACTCAGAGCTGGCGCCGCTGCTGGACCGCGACGCCATCGTCGTCATCGACGCCGGCGATTTCGGGTCCTACGCCGGCCGGGTGATCGACAGCTATCTGCCGGGCTGCTGGCTGGACAGCGGCCCCTTCGGCTGCCTGGGTTCGGGCCCGGGGTATGCCCTGGCCGCGAAGCTGGCCCGGCCCGAGCGTCAGGTCGTGTTGCTGCAGGGCGACGGCGCATTCGGCTTCAGCGGCATGGAGTGGGACACCTTGGTGCGGCACAACGTGCCCGTGGTGTCGGTGATCGGCAACAACGGGATCTGGGCCCTGGAAAAGCACCCCATGGAGGCGTTGTACGGCTACTCGGTGGTGGCGGAGCTGCGTCCGGGTACGCGCTACGACGAGGTGGTGCGCGCGCTCGGCGGCCACGGCGAACTCGTGGGCACGCCCGGCGAGCTGCGGCCCGCGCTCGAACGCGCCTTCGCCGGTGGCCTGCCCGCCGTCGTCAACGTGCTCACCGACCCGAACGTCGCCTACCCCCGGCGATCCAACCTGGCTTGAGTCGGTCCTGCCGGGTGGCGAGCGTGCGCAGATGTACGCCAGCGAGCGGCGTAGTAAGAGAGTTATGGCTGATACGCGTGTTGATCAGAGTGAAAGAGACGTCCTCCTGATGTCGTTAACGGGCTTGGTGTCCCAACACGGTCAGGAGGACGTCGTGGTCCAGGGTAGTGCTTTGTCGCGTGGTGATAAGCGCCGTAATGCGCGGTTGGCCCGATTGCGGGAATTGGTGCCGGTTGATAACGCGATCTTGGGGATTGATCTAGCCGACGAAAAGCAGGCGATCGTGCTGACCGATCATGATTCGCAGGTGCTGGCGCGTACCCGGGTGAAGGCCAAGGCATGGCGGCTGGGCTCGGTGTTGGATTGGGCGCGCACGAAGGCCCGAGAGCTGGGTTTTGCTGACGTGACGGTGGGTTGCGAGCCGACCGGGCATCGCTGGCGGGTTCTGGATCAGCTTGCTGCGCAACGGGATATGACGTTGGTGTGCGTGCAGCCGCTGCTGACCGGACGGGCCCGTGAATCGGAGGACTACACCCGGGACAAGACCGATGACAAGGATGCGGTGCTGATCGCGCGGCTGGTGGCTCAGCTGCGTTGCTATGCGCCCGAGCGTGCCGACGAGACCTGGGCGCGATTGCGGCATCTGGGGGCGCGGCAAGAGCGTCTGATCAGCGAGGCAACTGCGTGCGTGCAGCAGTTGCGGGACCTGCTGGAGTGCGCCTGGCGGCGGTACTGGCCGCAGCGGTGCGACAGTTTGACTCGGTCACCTGGTGTGCTGCCCTGGCGGTGGTGTTGCAGCGCTGCAACGGCCGTCCTGAGCAGTTGAAACGGGTTGGCCCGGCTCGGTTTGAGGCCGCGGTGCGTCGAGAACTGCCGCGCTGGGGCGGTAAGCAGCCCCGGCAACGGATCATCGCCGCGGTCTTTGCCGCTCTGGCCGATCCGGCCGGGGTGAGCGCGCAACGTCGGGGCGCCCTGGAGCGCGCCGGCTGGGTGCTCGAGGATTGGCGCGCAGCCAAGACCCGCCGCGCTGAGGTGCAGACCTGCATGTTGGAGATTCTCGACGAGCTTGAGCTGGCCGATGTGGCCGGCAGCATCCCCGGGGTCAGTGCGATCGGGGTGGCGGCGATTTTGGCTGAGACCGGCGATCCCACCCGTTTCGATAGCCCCCGTGCGCTGGTCAAGCATGCCGGGCTGTGTCCGCGCGAGAACAACAGCGGCACCAGCACTGGCCGATCACGGATCTCCGGGCGTGGCCGGCCTCGGCTGCGGCTGGCCGCCTGGCGTGCAGTATGGGGCGCCCCACGCCACAATCCGGTGATGGCAGCCCGCTACCGGCATCTGACCACCCGAGATAACAACCCACTCTCCGATGGCCAGGCCAAAGCAGCGCTGGCTGCCGCCCTGCTGCGCTGGGTTCACGTCATCACCACCGAACGTGTGGCCTGGAACGCCGCGCAAGCCGGTGCCATCACCGTGCCCGCAGCGGCGTAACTAACGATCCATTCACATGAAACAGGTTGGGGCCAAGCTCCATTCGGCGTAGAGGGACAGACCTCGAACGACACCCTGAGCAGGCCCCGCCCGTCCTCACCGAACTCGATTGAACGAAGTCGGGAAACAAACCCGCTTGATGCACTACGTAGAGACGAGGACAGGGCAGGCCCCCCAACCCCCTTGACAAACCGTACTTACGAAGGTGTCGTGGGCAAACACGCACGCTCGCGGTGGTTGGCCGGTCGCGTACCGTTGACCTGTGTCGAAGACCACCCGCACGCAAGCAGGCCGTCTGACCAGCCGATTTTGGCGGCTGCTCGGCGCCAGCACCGAAAAGGACCGCAGCCGTTCGATGGCCCAGGTAACGGCCTCGGAGGAGTACGACGAGCAAGCCGCGGGGCTCAGCGACGAGAAGCTGCGCAAGGCGACCGGATTGCTCAAGCTCGACGATCTCGCGGAGTCCGCCGACATTTCGCAGTTCCTCGCGATCGCCAGGGAAGCTGCTGAGCGGACGACCGGCTTGCGCCCGTTCGACGTCCAGTTGTTGGGGGCGCTCCGCATGCTTGCCGGCGACGTGATCGAGATGGCCACCGGTGAGGGCAAAACCCTCGCCGGCGCGATCGCGGCGGCCGGATACGCCCTCGCGGGGCGGCACGTGCACGTGGTGACGATCAACGACTACCTGGCCCGCCGCGACGCCGAGTGGATGGGTCCGCTGCTGGAGGCCATGGGATTGACGGTCGGCTGGATCACCGCGGAGTCGACGAGCGAGGACCGGCGGGCCGCGTATGGCTGCGACGTCACCTACGCCTCGGTCAACGAGATCGGCTTCGACGTCCTGCGCGATCAGCTGGCGACCGACGTCGCCGACCTGGTATCGCCCAATCCCGATGTGGCCCTTATCGATGAGGCCGACTCCGTGCTGGTCGACGAGGCCTTGGTGCCGCTGGTGCTGGCCGGCACCACCCACCGCGAGACGCCGCGGCTGGAGATCATCAAGCTGGTCGGCGAATTGGAAGCCGGCACCGATTACGACACCGACGCCGACAGCCGCAACGTCCATCTGACCGAGGCGGGCGCGCGCAAAGTCGAGAAGGCGCTCGGCGGCATCGACCTGTACTCCGAGGAGCACGTCGGCACCACGCTCACCGAAGTCAACGTCGCGCTGCACGCACACGTGCTCCTGCAGCGCGACGTGCACTACATCGTGCGCGACGACGCAGTGCACCTGATCAACGCCGCGCGCGGCCGCATCGCGCAACTGCAGCGTTGGCCCGACGGGCTGCAGGCCGCCGTCGAGGCCAAGGAGGGCATCGAGACCACCGAGACGGGCGAGGTGCTCGATACCATCACGGTGCAGGCGCTGATCAACCGCTATGAAACCGTGTGCGGCATGACCGGCACGGCGCTGGCCGCCGGCGAGCAGCTGCGCCAGTTCTACAAGCTCGGCGTGTCACCAATTCCACCGAACGAGCCCAACATTCGTGAGGACGAGCCCGACCGGGTGTACATCACCGCCGCCGCCAAGAACGACGCGATCGTGGCCCACATCGCCGAGGTCCACGAGACCGGGCAGCCGGTGCTGGTCGGCACCCGCGACGTGGCCGAATCCGAGGAACTGCACGACCGGCTGCTGCGCCGGGGCGTCCCGGCGGTCGTCCTCAACGCGAAGAACGACGCCGAGGAGGCGAAAGTGATCGCCGAGGCCGGCGAGTTCGGCACGGTCACGGTCTCCACCCAGATGGCCGGGCGCGGCACCGATATCCGGCTCGGCGGATCCGACGAAGCCGACCACGACAGGGTCGCCGAACTGGGCGGACTGCACGTGGTCGGCACCGGCCGGCATCACACGGAGCGGCTCGACAACCAGCTGCGCGGCCGCGCCGGACGCCAGGGCGACCCGGGTTCGTCGGTGTTCTTCTCGAGTTGGGAAGACGACGTCGTCGCGGCCAACCTCGACCGCAACAAGCTGCCCATGCGGACCGACGAGGACGGCCGGATCGTGGGCCCCAAGGCGGCCGGGATGCTCGACCACGCCCAGCGGGTCGCCGAGGGCCGCATGCTCGACGTGCACGCCAACACCTGGCGCTACAACCAGTTGATCGCCCAGCAGCGCGCCATCATCGTCGATCGACGAAACACCCTGCTACGCACGGCAACCGCGCGCAAGGAACTCGCCGAACTGGCGCCGGAGCGCTACGAGGAGCTGTCGAAGGACGTCTCAGAGGAGCGCCTGAAGAAGATCTGCCGGCTGATCATGCTGTATCACCTCGACCGCGGGTGGGCCGATCATCTGGCATACCTGGCCGACATCCGAGAGAGCATCCATCTGCGCGCGCTGGGCAGGCAGAATCCGCTGGACGAGTTCCATCGGTTGGCCGTGGACGCGTTCGCATCGCTGGCCGCCGACGCGATCGAGGCGGCTCAACAGACGTTCGAAACCGCGAACGTGCTCGAAGACGAGCCGGGGCTGGACCTGTCCAAGTTGGCGCGACCGACGTCGACCTGGACGTACATGGTCAACGACAACCCGCTCTCCGATGACACGCTGTCAACCCTGAGCCTGCCCGGGGTTTTCCGCTAGGCCCCGCTTGCCGAACCGGCCGATTACCGTCGCATCCCGGTCCGCGCTGCGGACCGCATCGTCGCCGCGTTAAGGTCACGGCTCATGGAGCAGGTGCCTCCGCCCGATCGGGTCCTGACGGTACCCAACTTGCTGAGCGCCGTACGTCTGGTGCTCATCCCGGTATTCGTCTACGCGCTGCTGTTCGCACACGCCAACGGCTGGGCGGTGGCGATACTGATGTTCAGCGGCGCCTCCGACTGGGCCGACGGCAAGATCGCCCGGACACTGAACCAGTCTTCGCGCTTGGGTGTTCTGCTCGACCCGGCAGTGGACCGCCTCTACATGGTCACCGTGCCCGTCGTGATGGCGATCGACGGAATGGTGCCCTGGTGGTTCGTCATCATCCTGCTGCTGCGCGACGGTCTGCTGGCGGCGACGCTGCCGGTGCTTCGGAGTCGCGGACTGTCGGCCCTGCCGGTTACCTACGTCGGCAAGGGCGCAACCTTTGCCTTGATGTCGGGCTTTCCGCTGGTCCTCTTGGGCGGCTGGGACGCTTTGTGGAGCCGCGTGGTGGGGGCCTGCGGCTGGGGCTTTTTGGGCTGGGGTCTGTATGCGTACCTGTGGTCGTTCGTGCAGTACGCGGTGCAGACGACGTTGGTGGTGCGCCGGCTGCCCAAGCTGAAACACGATGCCCACCAGCCGATCGCGCGCAGAGCGGGTGGGCATGGCTGACGCGGACCGCGCGCTCGGCGGCTATGACCCCTACGCCGGCCGCAGCGCCCACGAGGCGAGGCGGCCGACGCTGATCCCGGTGCCCTCCCTGCTGCGCGCCTTGCTGTCGGAGCACCTGGACCCCGGTTACGCCGCGGCGGCCGCAATACGCGCCGGCGCCGCCACACCGGCGGGCGGGCGCGAACGCGCTGCCGGCTGGCTCTGGCAGGCCCTGGCCGCGCTACTCATCGCCACGGTGTTCGCCGCCGCGGTCGCGCAGGCCCGCTCGGTTGCCCCCGGGGTGCGCACCGCGCAGCAGCTGCTGGTGCGAAGCGTGCGTTCGACCGAAGCCGATGCGGCCCGATTGGGCCGGCAGCGCAGCGCGCTGTCGGCCCGGGTCGACGACGTGCAGCGACACGCGCTGGCCGATGACGCCGAGGGGCAGCGGCTGCTGGCCCGGCTGGACGCGCTCGGCCTGGCGGCGGCAAGCACACCGGTCACGGGCCCCGGGCTGACGGTCACTGTCACGGATCCCGGTGTGAGCCCGAACCTTTCCGATGTGTCCAAGCAGCGGGTCAGCGGCAGCATGCAGATCATCCTGGACCGCGATCTGCAGCTGGTCGTCAACTCGTTATGGGCGAGCGGTGCCGAAGCCATCTCGGTCGGTGGCGTCCGGATCGGCCCGAACGTGACCATTCGGCAGGCCGGCGGCGCGATCCTGGTGGACAACAACCCCACCAGCAGCCCCTACACGATCCTCGCGGTCGGGCCGCCGCACGCGATGCGAGACACCTTCGATCACAGCCCGGGCCTACAGCGGCTCAGGCTGCTCGAGGCCTCTTACGGTGTCGCCGTCACCGTGAACGTCGCCGACGGTCTGTCCCTGCCCACCGGATCCATCCGAAATCTCAAGTTCGCCAAACAGGTTGGGCCCTAGTGACAAAACAGATGCGGACGGGAAACCGAGCATGATCGGCATCGCAGCGCTCGCGCTGGGCATCGTGCTGGGGTTAGTCTTTCATCCTGCCGTCCCAGAGGTCGTTCAGCCCTATCTGCCGATCGCGGTAGTGGCTGCGCTGGACGCGGTATTCGGTGGGCTGCGCGCCTATCTCGAACGGATCTTTGACCCAAAGGTCTTCGTGGTTTCGTTCGTGTTCAACGTCTTCGTGGCGGCGCTGATCGTGTATGTCGGCGACCAACTGGGCGTCGGTACCCAGTTGTCCACCGCCATCATCGTCGTGTTGGGTATCCGGATCTTCGGCAACGCGGCCGCGCTGCGGCGACGGCTGTTCGGGGCATGACCCGCGCCGGCCCCCAGGACGGGGAAGGTCGTGAAGCTGAGCCCCACACGAATGAGGGTTCGCACCGCGGTCGCCACGAACTACCTGCGAGACATCCGCGTCCCGAGATCGGATCGGTGCGCCGCACCGGATTCTCCGCACTGCTGCACGGTGGCCGCTCGCGTCTGGCGTTCGGCACGCTGGCGGTCCTGTTGTGCCTGGTCTTGGGGATCGCCATCGTCACCCAGGTCCGCCAGACCAAGTCGGGAGATTCGCTGGACACCGCCCGCCCTGCGGACCTGCTGGTGCTACTGGATTCCCTGCGGCAGCGCCAGGCCACGCTCAACACCGAAGTGAGCGAACTGCAGAACACGCTGAATTCGCTGCAGGCCTCCGGCAACACCGATCAGGCCGCCATCCAGAGTGCCCAGGCCAGGCTGGCTGCGCTATCGATCCTGGTCGGCGCCGTGGGCGCCACCGGTCCGGGCGTCATCCTCAAGATCGAGGACCCCGGGCCCGGGGTGTCACCGGAAGTGATGCTCGACGTGATCAACGAGTTGCGCGCCGCCGGCGCCGAGGCGATCGAGATCAACGACGCACACCAGTCGGTGCGGGTAGGTGTCGATACCTGGGTAGTGGGTAGACCTGGCTCGCTGACCGTCGATACCAAGACGCTGTCGCCACCGTATTCGATTCTGGCGATTGGCGATCCGCCCACGCTGGCCGCGGCGATGAACATACCCGGCGGGGCGGACGACAGCATCAAGCGTGTCGGCGCCCGGCTGTCGGCACAACAGGCCGACCGGGTGGACGTGACCACCTTGCGGCAACCAAAACAGCACCAATACGCTCAGCCCGTCAAGTGACCAACCGAAACCAGAACAGGATCACCAGTGAGCGATATCCCGGCCGATCTGCGCTACACCGCCGAACATGAGTGGGTGCGACGAAGCGATGGCGACACCGTGCGGGTCGGAATCACCGACTTTGCACAGTCGGCACTGGGCGATGTCGTTTTCGTTCAGCTGCCCGACGTGGGCAGCGAGGTGGCCGCGGGGGAATCCTTCGGCGAGGTTGAATCGACGAAATCGGTGTCGGACCTGTTTGCGCCGCTCTCGGGCACAGTATCCGCGGTCAACGGCGATCTCGAGGGCAGCCCGCAGCTGGTCAACTCCGACCCTTACGGAGCAGGCTGGCTGCTGGATGTCCGGGTTTCGGATGTCGCCGGGCTCGAGGCGGCCCTTTCGGCGCTGCTTGACGCCGAGGCCTACCGCGGAACGCTGACCGAATGATGGTTGCTAATGTGCCTCCCAGCCTCGCGCGGCGGCGCGGGCGGCGCGGCCCGTCCACGCTTCCCATCCTCCGGTGGTGGGACCATTTCGGACCAGTGCGCGGTAACGTCGACACATCAGGACTAGAACGCACCAGAAGGCAGTAGCTACCAGCACGCGACGAAGAAACCCAACGGGAAACCGGCCAAGCGGCCCGGTCAGATAACGCCACAGCAGCCAGTGAGGAGCAGCGCGTGACGGAAATGGACAAGGACCAGACTTCTGATGAAGTCACCGCGGAGACGACCTCCGTCTTCCGTGCCGACTTCCTCAACGAACTGGACGCTCCCGCCCAAGCGGGGACCGAGAGCGCGGTATCCGGCGTCGAAGGACTCCCGGCCGGCTCGGCGCTGCTGGTCGTCAAACGGGGACCCAACGCGGGATCGCGGTTCCTGCTCGACCAGCCCGTCACGTCCGCCGGCCGGCATCCCGACAGCGACATCTTCCTCGATGACGTCACCGTCAGCCGTCGCCACGCCGAATTCAGGTTGGACAACAACGAATTCAACGTCGTCGATGTCGGTAGTCTCAACGGCACTTACGTCAACCGTGAGCCGGTGGATTCGGCGGTGCTGGCAAACGGCGACGAAGTGCAGATCGGCAAGTTCCGCCTGGTCTTCTTGACCGGGCCCAAGCAAGGCGACGACAACGGAGGATCTTCAGGCTAGTGAGCGCACCCGATAGCCCGGCGCCCGCCGGGATGTCGATCGGGGCGGTCCTGGACCTGTTGAGGCCGGATTTCCCCGATGTCACGATCTCCAAGATTCGTTTTCTGGAGGCCGAGGGACTGGTGACGCCGCGCCGCGCCGCGTCGGGGTACCGGAGGTTCACCGCCTACGACTGCGCACGGCTGCGGTTCATCCTCACCGCGCAGCGGGATAACTACCTGCCACTGAAGGTGATCAGGGCACAGCTGGATGCCCAGCCCGACGGTGAACTTCCGCCCATCGGAACGCCTTACGGTGTACCGCGATTGGTGCCGGTGGCCGCCGGCGGGGAGGTCGACGTCTCCGACGAGGCCGGGTCCGCCGCGGCGGCGGTGGCCCCGACCCGCATCCGTCTGAGTCGGGAAGACCTCCTGGAACGCTCGGGAGTGGACGACGGACTGCTGACGGCGCTCCTCAGAGCCGGGGTGATCACCACCGGCCCGGGCGGGTTCTTCGACGAACACGCCGTCGTGATCCTGCAATGTGCGCGGGCACTGTCCGAATACGGCGTCGAGCCGCGTCACCTGCGCGCCTTCCGCTCAGCCGCCGACAGGCAGTCGGATTTGATCGCCCAAATCGCGGGGCCGGTGGTCAAGGCCGGAAAGGCCGGCGCCCGCGATCGCGCCGATGACCTGGCGCGTGAGGTGGCCGCGCTGGCCATCACACTGCACACTTCATTGATCAAGTCCGCCGTTCGCGACGTTCTTCATCGCTGAGGATTAGACTTCCTTGGACAGCTGGCGTTCGGCGGCTGCGACCATGTCGGCATGTGCGGAGGGCAGACACAAATGGGTGAATTTCGTGTTGCCGGCATTCGCGTAGAGCAGCCCCAGAACCAGCCGGTGCTGTTGCTGCGCGAAACCAACGGTGACCGGTACCTGCCAATTTGGATCGGTCAGTCTGAGGCGCAGGCCATCCTGCTCGAGCAGCAGGGTGTCGAACCGCCTCGCCCGTTGACGCACGACCTCATCAAGGATCTCATTGCGGCGCTTGGGCATTCGCTGAAAGAGGTGCGGATCGTCGACCTGCAGGAGGGCACTTTTTACGCCGACCTGGTCTTCGACCGAAACATCACGGTATCCGCGCGCCCGTCGGATTCCGTGGCCATAGCCCTGCGGGTCGGCGTTCCGATCTACGTCGAGGAAGCCGTGGTCGCCCAGGCCGGGCTGCTCATCCCCGACGAGAGCGACGAGGAGCCCAACACCGCCGTCCGGGAGGACGAGGTGGAGAAGTTCAAGGAGTTTCTCGACAGCGTGTCTCCCGACGATTTCAAGGCCACCTAGCCCGCCGGCGGAGTCCACTCGGGGATGACGGCGTCACGGATGTATCTCATCTGAGACTGTGATGTCGACACGCTGGCGGATAGCGTGCTCAGTTAGGCCCGCGGCGGCCATACTTTGATCACGACTTAGGGCACGACGGCTACCGGAGAGCGTAAGCTCTCTAGCACTCGGGCCTGACCAAACGTGGCTGCGGTGCAGCCAGGGACGCAGCTAGTAACCAAGCGCGATCGGCGAGAGGAACGCACCGTGAGCGAGCAGCCACGTCAAGAGCAGTTGGACCTAGCTGACCCCGCAAGCGCCGCGAGCAGCGACCCCGACGTCACCGCGGCGAGCGCGCCCGTGCAACCCGGGCTGTTCCCCGACGACTCCGTGCCCGACGAGCTGGTCGGCTACCGCGGGCCGAGCGCCTGCCAGATCGCCGGAATCACGTATCGGCAGCTGGACTACTGGGCACGCACGTCGCTGGTGGTGCCGTCGATCCGCAGCGCGGCGGGCTCCGGCAGCCAGCGGCTCTACTCGTTCAAGGACATCCTGGTTCTCAAGATCGTCAAGCGGTTGCTCGACACCGGTATCTCGCTGCACAACATCCGGGTCGCGGTCGACCACCTGCGCCAGCGCGGCGTACGGGATCTGGCCAACATCACCCTGTTCTCCGACGGCACGACGGTTTACGAGTGCACGTCGGCCGAAGAGGTCGTCGACCTGCTGCAGGGCGGGCAAGGCGTCTTCGGCATCGCGGTGTCGGGCGCCATGCGCGAGCTGACCGGCGTCATCGCCGACTTCCACGGTGAGCGCGCCGACGGCGGCGAGTCGATTGCGACCCCCGAGGACGAGCTGGCGTCTCGCCGTAAGCATCGCGACCGCAAGATCGGCTGACCGCGCCGGGTAGACTGGGCCCTGCATCGCACTCGGGCGGGAGAGTTCCGTGACCGCCAGTTACGGACGCCGAAGGAGCAACACCTCTCCGTCAACCTCTCAGGCACCCGGACCGCGCGAGATAACGATGCCTCTGGAAAGCGGTGCAGACCTTTGACGGTCCACACCCGCCGATGGGGAAAGGCGCCGGGATGACACTCGGCTCCGAATCTCTCAGGCGCCTGGCGAACGGGTGAAGACAGAGGGAGGGGACCGCTAGTCCTCTGCCTACAGTCAGGAGCCTCGCCAGTGACCGAGCAATCAACGTTCGCAGCGCGCCACATCGGCCCGGACGGCCGGGCCGTCGCGGCCATGCTTGCCGTCATCGGTGTCGACTCGTTCGAGGAGCTGGCGTCCAAGGCGGTTCCGGCGGGGATCCTCGACAAGCGCACCAACGGCGGCGCCGCTCCGGGTCTCGACGAGTTGCCGCCGGCCGCCGGCGAGACCGAGGCGCTGGCCGAGCTGCGGGCGTTGGCCGACGCCAACACCGTCGCCGTGTCGATGATCGGAAACGGCTACTATGACACGCTCACGCCGCCGGTGTTGTTGCGCAACATCATGGAGAACCCCGCCTGGTACACCGCCTACACCCCCTACCAGCCGGAGATCAGCCAGGGCCGGCTGGAGGCGCTGCTGAATTTCCAGACGATGGTGGCCGACCTCACCGGCCTCGAGGTCGCCAACGCGTCGATGCTCGACGAGGGCACCGCCGCTGCCGAGGCGATGACCCTGATGCACCGTGCGGCTCGCGGCACCACCAACCGGCTCGTGGTGGACGCCGACGTATTCGCCCAGACCGCGGCCGTTCTCGCCACGCGGGCCAAGCCATTGGGCATCGAGATCGTCATCGCCGACTTGCGTGACGGGCTGCCGGACGGTGACTTCTTCGGCGTCATTACCCAGCTGCCCGGGGCCAGCGGACGGGTCACCGACTGGGCCGCCTTGGTGGCGCAGGCGCACGACCGCGACGCGCTGGTCGCCATCGGCGCCGACCTGTTGGCCCTGACCCTGATCACGCCGCCCGGTGAGATTGGCGCCGAGGTCGCGTTCGGCACCACCCAAAGGTTCGGTGTGCCAATGGGATTCGGCGGCCCGCACGCCGGCTACCTGGCGGTGCACACCAAGCACGCCCGTCAATTGCCGGGGCGGCTGGTCGGTGTGTCACTGGATGCCGACGGCTCACCGGCCTACCGGCTGGCGCTGCAGACCCGCGAGCAGCACATCCGTCGCGACAAGGCGACCAGCAACATCTGCACCGCGCAGGTGCTGCTGGCGGTGATGGCCGCGATGTACGCGAGCTACCACGGCGCCGATGGGCTGATCGCTATCGCCCGCCGGGTGCACGCCCACGCCGAGGCCATCGCCGCCGCGCTGGGCGACGCGCTGGTGCATGACAAGCACTTCGACACGGTGCTGGCCCACGTGCCGGGGCGCGCCGGCGAAGTGGTGGCCGCCGCCAAGGAGAAGGGCATCAATCTGTGGCACGTGGACGACGACCACGTCTCGGTGGCATGCGACGAGGCCACCACCGACGAGCACGTGGCGGCGGTCATCGACGCCTTCGGGGTGGAGCCCACCGAAGCGGCCCGAGTCGACGTGGAGACCCGCACGTCGGAGTTCCTGACCCATCCCGCGTTCACGCAGTACCGCACCGAGACGGCGATGATGCGCTACCTGCGCACGCTGGCGGACAAGGATGTTGCCTTGGACCGCAGCATGATTCCGCTTGGCTCGTGCACGATGAAACTCAACGCGGCGGCCGAGATGGAACCGGTCACCTGGCCGGAATTCGCCCGCCAGCATCCGTTCGCCCCGGCATCCGACACCGCTGGACTGCGTCGTCTCATCGCCGACCTGGAGAGCTGGCTGGTGCAGATCACCGGTTACGACGCCGTCTCGCTGCAACCCAATGCCGGCTCGCAGGGCGAGTACGCCGGCCTGTTGGCGATCCACGAGTACCACGCCAGCCGGGGTGAACCGCACCGCGACGTCTGCCTCATCCCGTCCAGTGCGCACGGCACCAACGCCGCGTCGGCGGCGTTGGCCGGGCTGCGGGTGGTCGTGGTGGCCTGCCGCGAGAACGGCGACGTCGACCTCGACGACCTGCGTGCCAAGGTGGCCGAGCATGCGGACCGGCTGGCGGCGCTGATGATCACCTATCCGTCCACCCACGGCGTGTACGAGCACGACATCGCCGAAATCTGCGCGGCCGTGCACGACGCCGGCGGTCAGGTCTACATCGACGGCGCCAACCTCAACGCGCTGGTCGGCCTGGCCCGACCGGGGAAGTTCGGCGGCGACGTCAGCCACCTGAACCTGCACAAGACGTTCTGCATCCCCCACGGTGGCGGCGGGCCGGGCGTCGGTCCGGTGGCGGTGCGCTCGCACCTGGCCCCGTTTTTGCCCGGTCACCCGTTCGCCCCGGAACTGCCCCCGGGACCTCCGGTGTCGTCGGCGCCCTACGGGTCCGCCTCCATCCTGCCGATCACCTGGGCCTATATCAGGATGATGGGGGCCGACGGCCTGCGGGCGGCGTCGCTCACCGCGATCGCCTCGGCCAACTACATCGCGCGCCGGCTCGACGAGTACTTCCCCGTGCTCTACACCGGCGAGAACGGGATGGTCGCCCACGAGTGCATCCTCGACTTGCGCGCGATCACCAAGTCGACCGGAGTGACCGTCGACGACGTCGCGAAACGGTTGGCGGACTATGGATTCCACGCGCCGACCATGAGCTTCCCGGTGGCCGGGACGCTCATGGTGGAGCCCACCGAGAGCGAGACCCTCACCGAAGTCGACGCCTTCTGCGAGGCCATGATCGCCATCCGCGGCGAGATCGACCGTGTCGGCGCGGGGGAGTGGCCGGCTGACGACAATCCGTTGCGCGGCGCCCCCCACACCGCCGAGTGCCTGCTGGTCTCCGACTGGGATCACCCGTACAGCCGGGAAGAGGCGGCCTATCCGCTCGGGAAGGGCTTCCGGCCCAAGGTGTGGCCACCGGTTCGTCGCATCGACGGCGCCTACGGCGACCGCAACCTGGTGTGCTCGTGCCCGCCGGTGGAGGCGTTCGCCTAAACGCGACGCGGCCCGGGATCCGTGTCAGTCGCGCCACTTATACTCGAACTCATGTTCGAAGTCTTGACTTCGGTTGACCGGGCGGCCGGCGAATCGGCGTTGGTGGAGCGCATCGCGGAGTTGGAGCTCATCAAGTCCGCGGCCGCGGCGGGGCAGGCCCGCGCGGCGGCCGCGCTGGACGCCGCACGCCGCGACGCCGAGGCGGCCGCCGGGGTGCCCGCCGCCAAGCGTGGACGCGGGGTGGCCGGCGAAATCGCGCTGGCCCGACGGGATTCCCCCGCCCGGGGCGGGCGGCATCTGGGCTTCGCCAAGGCCCTGGTGCACGAGATGCCCCACACCCTGGCCGCACTGGAATGCGGGGCGCTCTCGGAATGGCGGGCCACGCTGATCGTGCGCGAAAGCGCCTGCCTGGACGTCAAGGACCGCCGCGCGCTGGACGCCGAGTTGTGCGCCGACCCCGCCGGACTCGACGGCATGGGCGATGCCCGAGTGACCGCGGCCGCCAAAAAGATCGCCTACCGGCTGGACCCCCACGCCGTGGTCGAGCGGGCGGCCAAGGCCGAGCAGGACCGCACCGTCACCATCCGCCCGGCACCTGACACCATGACGTATCTGACCGCGCTGTTGCCGGTGACCCAGGGTGTTGCGGTGTATGCGGCGCTGCGCCGCGAGGCCGACCAGCGCGCCGACGGGCGCTCGCGCGCACAGGTGATGGCCGACACCCTGGTCGAGCGGGTCACCGGCCGCGCGGCCGCGGTACCCACCCCGATCGCGGTCAACCTGGTGCTCACCGACGAAACGCTGCTCGGCGCCACCAGCACACCGGCTGATCTGTGCGGCTACGGACCCATCCCGGCCGCGGTCGCGCGCGCCCTGGTCGCCGGCGCGGTCGACGATCGACGCTCCCGCGCCACGCTGCGTCGCCTCTACGCCCATCCCCACTCGGGGGCGCTGGTGGCCATGGAGTCGCGGGCACGGCGGTTCCCGCGCGGCCTGGCCACCTTCATCGAGCTGCGCGATCAGCGCTGCCGCACGCCCTACTGCGATGCGCCGATCCGCCACCGCGACCACGCGCAACCGTGGGCGCGAGGTGGGCCGACCACCGCGCACAACGGCGTGGGGACCTGCGAGCGCTGCAACTACACCAAAGAAGCCCCCGGCTGGCGCGTCACCACCAGCATCGACGAAACACACACCCACACAGCCGAATTCACCACACCGACCGGCAAAACCTACCGATCCACGGCACCACCACGCGCACCCACCATCACCATCAGCGAACTCGAAGTCCGCGTCGGCATCGCCCTCGCTCGACACGCCGCCTAACGGCGGTTCAGCCGAAGCGATCGATGATCGCCCCGGCGATCCGGTCGGGGGCGTCTTCCTGGATGAAATGTCTGGCGTCCGGCAGCTCGACGAGGACGTGATCGGGAAAGGTCGCGCGCATCCGCGGAATCGTCGGACCGGGTCTGAATGCGAAGTCCTTCATGCCCCAGACAAAGAGCGCGGGCTTGCCCCCCAATTCTGCGGGCACGTCGCGGGCGAGCCCGGCCAGCAGAGGGTGGGCGGCCAAGATCTGCTTGGGCATCTCGGCGACGCCTTTCCGCGCCTCGGCGTTGGGCTGCACGGCCCGGTAGTGCTCCATCACGGCTGCACTGGGCCTCCGGGACGTTCCCGCCGGGATCAGTCGTTCGACGAAGAAATTCCGCCGCAGGATGGCGTATTGCATCGGCGGGCTGGACATCACCCTGCTGAAGGCCTTGACGGGCAGCGTGTCCGCCGGCCAAAACCAGGTGTTGCCCAGCACAACGCCGCGCACCCGGTCGGCCCGCTCGACGGCGACCGCCATGCCGATCGGCCCGCCCCAGTCTTGGCCCATCGTCAGGTAACCGTCCAGCCCGAGATGATCAACGAACTCGCCGACAACCCGCGCGTGCTCGTCGATCTTGTAGCCGAATCCCGCGGGTCGCTCCGACAGTCCGAAACCGAGATAATCCGGTGCGATGCAACGGAAGCGGTCACGCAGCGCGATGATGATGTCGCGGTAGAGGAAGCTCCATGTCGGATTGCCGTGGCAGAACAGGATTGGCGGTCCGTCACCCTCGTCGATGTAGTGGACCCGTCCGCGCGAGCTCTCGAACCAGCGCGACTCGAACGGATACAGCTGGGGATCGGGGGTGAAATCGACGTTCATTACGACCCCAGAAACGAGTTGATCGCGGTGGCCAGGTCGGGGGAGGCGGATGTAGTCAGGTTCTGGTAGCCACCGCCGCTGAGCTGCGCGACGGCTTCCCACGTGGCCCGGTCCGGGTCGGCGCCGAAGTCGATGACGTTGACGACGACCGGTTTGGCGGGATCGGCCTTGCGGATGAAGTCCTGCAATCCCGGGCCGTCCAGAGATTGGTCGGTGTGCGGCCCCGCCGTGATCACCAATATCGAATTCGTTTGGCCGGCACGGTAGTTGGCCTGGATCTCTTGGTAGAGCATCCGCAGGGTGGTAAACGAGACCGCCCCGCCGGCCGACGCATACTGCTTGTCCAGCGCGGCCGTCAATGGCGGCAGGCGGTCGGATACGGGCCCGCTCGGCACCTCCGAACGACCTTCGTGGCCGTCGAAAGTCCACAGCCCCACAATGGCGGTGGGCGGCAACGTCTTGATCTTGGCTTCCAGCGCGCCGACCACGTTGGCCAGCCGGCTCTTCCCGCCTTCCTGGGTGGGCATGGACTGGTCGAGCATGACGATCGCGGCCAGCCCGCTCGAGGGGGCGGCCATCGCTTCGGCAAGCGTCGCGCGCATTGCGTCGTCACCCACCGACAGGGTCGAGGGCAGCGCCGCGAAACCGGTGACCGGGCTGCTCGGCGGTTTGACTCCGTTGACTCGGAACCCGGCCTTGGCCAGCTTCGCGAGTTGCTCGGGGCGGCGCATGAAGTGTTCGAACTCGCTGGCCGCCGTGGTCTGCTCGCGGGACAGCCACGGGCCGCTGAGCTGCACGGTGGGATAGTCGGCCACCGGTACCGGCCCGGGCGGTAGCCAGGAACCCAGCGTGCTCTTGGCGTCCGACAGCGACTGCCCACGCTGGAACAGCTGCTGCTCCGTCGTGACCACCGCGTGCACCGGTGCGCTCGCCACGTCGGCGGGTTTGAGCAGCGCGTTCATCGCCTCTGCCAACGAGTTGTCCGCCAACTTGGGCTGCGCGCCCAGCAGCGTGCGCACCGCGCCGACGCCCTGGGTTACCGGTGCGCCCGGGGGTACCGAGGCGGCCGCCACCGCCTCCCCGGCCAGAAACGACGCGTCGCCGTTGCCGCCCGTGGGCAGCGCCAGTCGCAGCGATCCCCACGTCGGTAAGTTCAAGCCGGCCAACGCATTCGGGTTGGTTTGCAGGCCCGGCAGCCCCGCCCAATTCTGGTTGGCCAGCGCCGGCTGGAGTTCCGGCCGGACCGCGAGCATCACCGGCGACGTCACCAGGGAACGGGACTCGGTGATCGTTTTCTGAGCCGCGGCCGCTGCGAGCCGGGCCGCCGAGATCGAGCTGCCCGGGATCCACAGTGCCGGCTGGCCGCCCAACTCGGCGGGCCACTTGCCGATGAAGCCGTTGAGGACGGCGTCGGAGCCGGCCGGTTTGACGCTCACCACCATGCAGCGGTCACCGATCGGGCCGGCCGAGGAGTTATAGCTTTCCGCGAGCTGCTGGACGGGATCGGCGATCGAGGGGTCGGCGATGACCGCGACCGTTTCCTTGCCTCCCACGCAGCGCGCGGCGGCCTGGTGCGAGCGATTGGACAAGGCGTCGCCGAAGAAGGTCCACAGGATCACGGTTCCCACCACGACGACGACGGCGACGAGGGCGATTATCACCCCGAGGCTGACCCCTCTGCGCCCGCCGTCGCTGCGATGACCGCCGCGCCAGTCGCCGAGTCCCCGGTGCCCGCCACCGGTCGGGGACCGCGGGGACGCCGGCGGCTCCGAGCCCGCCGAGCCCGCCGCGCTCGCCGGTCGGGGCGGGAATTCCGGATACTCGCCGGCGGCGTCCGCCGCGAACGTGTCTTCGGCGGCGAAGTCTCCCTCGTCCGAGTAGTAGCGGTAGTCGGCGTCGTCGCCAGGGGACGGCTCGTCGGCGACGTCTTCGTCAGAAGGTTCGTCGACGGAATCCTCAGGGTCGGGCAAACTGTGCCTACCCATGCCGGTGCCCGCCGCCTTTCCGTCGAACGTTTGTGAACTCGGCGCAGATTCTAGTCATTGCCCGCATTACCGCATGTCAAGCCGGTTTCAGCCAGCGGCGGCGCGAGCCTTGAACTCACGCCGGCGCCGATGCAGGATCGGCTCGGTGTAGCCGTTGGGCTGTTCCCCACCGGACAAGATCAGATCCTGGGCCGCCAAAAAGGCGATGCTGTCGTCGAAGTTGGGCGCCATCGGCCGATAGGCCGGGTCGCCGGCGTTCTGCTGATCCACCATCGGGGCCATCCGCTCCAGGCTGGTCCGGACATCCTCTTGGGTGATCACGCCGTGGCGCAGCCAGTTGGCCAGCAGCTGGCTGGAGATCCGCAGGGTGGCGCGGTCCTCCATCAGCGCCGTGTCGTGGATGTCCGGCACCTTCGAGCAGCCGACACCCTGCTCGACCCAGCGCACCACGTAGCCCAGGATCGACTGGCAGTTGTTGTCGACCTCCTCGCGGATCTCCTCTGGCGCCCAGGCCAGCTCCTTGGCCAGCGGAATGGTCAACAGCTCCTCGATGGTCGTGCGCTTCTTGCCCGCGAGCTCTTCCTGCACGGCGCCGACATCCACGTAGTGGTAGTGCATCGCGTGCAGGGTCGCCGCCGTCGGCGAGGGGACCCACGCGGTGGTGGCGCCCGCCTTCGGCTGGCTGATCTTCTGCTCGACCATGTCGGCCATCAGCTCGGTCATCGCCCACATGCCCTTGCCGATCTGGGCCTTGCCCTTGAAGCCGGCGGCGAGACCGGTGTCGACGTTGGCGTCCTCGTAGGCCTTGATCCACGTCGTGCTCTTCATCGCACCCTTGCGGATCATCGGGCCGGCCTCCATCGAGGTGTGGATCTCGTCGCCGGTGCGGTCCAGGAAGCCGGTGTTGATGAACACGACCCGGTCGGCGGCGGCCTTGATGCACGCCTTGAGGTTGACCGTGGTACGGCGTTCCTCGTCCATGATGCCGACCTTCAGCGTGGCCTGCGGGAGGCCGAGGACGTCTTCGACGCGGCTGAACAGCTCGCAGGTGAACGCGACCTCGTCGGATCCGTGCATCTTGGGTTTGACGATGTAGATGGAACCGGTGCGGCTGTTCGTCAACGGCCCGTTGGGGCCGCCGGTTTTGAGCCCGTGGATCGCCGTCAGGCCGGTGAACAGCCCGTCCATGATGCCCTCGAACACCTCGTTGCCGTCCGCATCGACGATCGCGTCGTTGGTCATCAAATGGCCGACGTTGCGGACGAACAACAGGCTGCGGCCGGGCAGGGTGAGCTCACCACCGTCGGGCGTGGTGTAGGTGCGGTCCGGGTTGAGCGCCCGGGTGAAGCTCTTGTCGTCCTTGGTGACCTCCTCGACCAGGTCACCCTTGTTCAGCCCCAGCCAGTTGCGGTAGCCGAGCACCTTGTCGTCGGCGTCTACGGCGGTGACCGAGTCCTCGAAGTCCATGATCGTGGTGACCGCCGACTCGAGGATCACGTCTTTGATGCCGGCCGGGTCGGTCTTGCCGATCGGCGACTCGGGGTCGATCAGGATCTCGATGTGCAGCCCGTGGTTGACCAGCAACACCGACCAGTTGGGCGAGCCGAGCTCGCCGCTGTACCCGACGAACTTCTCCGGGCTCGCCAACCCGACGGAATCCGCACCGCTGGCGATCTGCAGCCGGTCGTCGACGATGCTCAGGCTCGTCGCGTCCGCCCACGAACCCGACTCCAGGGGGACGGCCTCGTCGAGGAACCTGCGGGCGTAGGCGATCACCTTGTCGCCGCGGACCTTGTTGTAGCTCGATCCCTTTTCGGCCCCTTGGCTCTCCGGAATGACGTCGGTTCCGTACAGGGCGTCGTAGAGAGAACCCCAGCGAGCGTTCGCCGCGTTCAGCGCAAACCGCGCGTTGAGCACCGGCACCACCAGCTGCGGGCCGGCCGTCGTCGTGATCTCGTCGTCGACACCGGACGTGGTGATGGTGAAGTCATCGGGTTCGGGCTGCAGATATCCGATTTCGGCGAGGAACTCGCGATACGCCTCGGCATCGATCGGCTCGATCACCCGCTGCCGGTGCCACCTGTCGATCTGGGCCTGCAGCTCATCGCGACGGTTCAGCAGATCCTGGTTCTGTGGGGTGAGGTCCGTGACGACCTTGTCGACACCCGCCCAAAAGCTGTCCGGGTCGATATCGGTACCCGGCAGGGCCTCTTTGTTCACGAAGTCGTAGAGCACTCGGGCGACGCGCAAGTTCCCCACCGACACGCGATCAGTCATCTTTCTCCTCCGTAATGCCAGCTGGCAACGCATCGGCCCGCAACGCGCGTTGTCGTCAGCCTACCGACCAGCTTCGTTTGGACTGGCGGCCGTTGGAGATCATACGGGCTCCGCGCCACCCGACCCGGGCCAGTCGCACTACGCGTCGCGCATGGCGCCGACAAGGTCCTCCACCAGGTCTTCCATCGCCACCATCGCGACCACACCGCCGGAGTCGTCGGTCACCAGCGCCAGGTGGCTATTGCTGCGGCGCATTCTCGAGAGGGCTTCGGCCAGCGGCAGCGACTTGGGAAGCCGTGGCAGCGGCCGCACCAACGCCAGATCGATCACCGTCTTCGGGTCGTCATCGAGCTTCAACACGTCCTTGATGTGCAGGTAGCCGATGAACTTCCCGTCAAGGTCCACAACGGGAAACCGGGAGTAGCCAGTCCGGGCCAACGCTTGTTCGACCGCGCCGACCATCGGCCCGGAGCCGGCCGCGGCCACCGGTATCGCCCGGATATCGGCGAGCGCGACCGCCACATCGCCGACCACCCGCGTGCGGATCTGCAGTGCCCGGGTCAGCCTGGTGTGCTCCTCGGGATCCAGCAGGCCTTCGGAGACCGACTCGGCGATCATCTCGCTCAGCTCCGTGGTGGAAACCGTGACGTCGAGTTCGTCCTTGGGCTCGACGCCCAGCGCGCGCACTACCAGCGTGGCGCACTTGTTGTAGAACGTGATGAACGGCCGGGCGGCGCGCACATAGACCAGGTATGGCGGTACCAGCAGCATCGCGGTGCGTTCCGGGCCCGCCAGCGCGATGTTCTTCGGCACCATCTCGCCCAGCAGGACATGCAGCGTGACCACGATCGCCAGCGCGATGACCAACGACAGCGTGTGCAGCAGCGCCGGATGCAGATCGGTGAGCCCGAGCGCCGTGCGCAGCAGGTCGGCGACCGCGGCCTCCCCGATCCGGCCGAGCAGCAGGGAGGCGACCGTGACGCCCAACTGCGCGCCGGCCAGCATCGCCGGGAGCTGCTCGCCGGCACGGATCACGGTGACGGCTCGCGCCTTGCCCTGCTCGGCCAGCGCCTCGAGGCGGTCGCGCCGGGCCGAGATCAGTGAGAATTCCGCCCCGACGAAAAACGCGTTGACCCCGATCAGCAGGACCGACAGCAGCAGTCCCAAGGCTTGGTTTATCGGGGTCATCACTGGCCAGATCCTGCGGCGGTTTCCGTGCGACTACCCAGTTCGGTCAGCTCGAGCAGGTCGATCCGGCGACCGTCCATCCGAACCACGGTCGCCTGCCAACGCATCGAGCTGTCCAACAGGCCGTCCGGGTCCAACGCGGTCAGCTCGACCGTTTCCCCGGCCACCGGGATGTGGCCGAGTTCGCGCAGTACCAGGCCGCCGATCGTCTCGTACGGCCCCTCCGGGGCTCGATATCCGGTGGCCGTGGCCACCTCGTCGATGCGCAGCAGGCCCGACACCCGCCAGCCGCTGCCGGCCACGACCACATCGGGGGTGGCGTCGTCGTGTTCGTCGCGGACGTCGCCGACGATCTCCTCGATCAGGTCCTCGACGGTGACGATGCCGGCCGTGCCGCCGTATTCGTCGACGACCATCGCGGTTTGCAGGTTGTTCGCCCGGATCTCGGCCATCACCGCGTCGCCGTCCAACGTCGACGGCACCACCGGGACGGGCTGCGCGAGCGTGGTCAGCAAGGTGCGCGTGCGAGCCGCCGCGGGAATCGCGAAGACCTGCTTGACGTGCACGATGCCGACGGTCTCGTCGAGGTCACCGTCGACGACGGGGAACCGCGAGAAGCCGGAGTCGGCGGCCGCGGCAACCAGGTCGGCGACGGTGTCGTCGGTCTGCAGCGCCACGATCTTGGACCTCGGCGTCATCAGCTCCTCGGCCGTCCGCGCGCCGAACTGCAGCGAGCGCCGTACCAGGGCGGCGGTGGCGGCGTCCAGGGTGCCGCTGCGCGCCGAGGTACGCACCAGCGACACCAGTTCCTGCGGCGACCGGGCCGACCGCAGCTCCTCGGCCGGCTCGATGCCCAGCTCGCGAACGATCCAGTTGGCCGCGCCGTTGGTCAGTCGGATGGCCGGGGTCAGGATCAGCGAAAACAGCAGTTGGAAGCCCGCGACGGCGCGGGCGGTCGACAGCGGGCGCGCCACCGCAAGGTATTTCGGAACCAGCTCACCGAAAACCATCGACACCGACGTCACGACCACCAGCACCAGGAACGTGATGATCGCGTCGGCCACCCGGTCCGGTATTCCGATCGCCCTCAACGCCGGATGCGGCAGGTCGGCCACCATCGGATCGGTCAGGTATCCGGTCGCCAGTGTGGTGATCGAGATACCCAGTTGAGCACCCGACAGCTGGAAGGACAGCCTGTGCTGGGCGCGCTGGATGAAGCGGTCGCGACGGCCGCCGTGGCGCGCGTTGGTTTCCACGACGGTGCTGTCCAGAGCGGTCAGCGAGAATTCGGCCGCGACGAAGACCGCGTTGCCGAAGATGAGCAGCGCGATGGCCAGCACGCTCATGACGGTGACGGTGACGTTCATGACGGACCCGGTCTTGACGCTGCCCGCGGCACGTCATCCCTTCCCTCGATGCCGCGCAACGGCTTGGCGCGCGACGTAATTCACGTGAGTTCACATGGTAGCGATGTGCTCAAGGTTCCCGGGTTCACGGCTCACCAACCCAAGGGCAGGGGATGGCCCTCGGCGAAGCCCGCGGCCGACTGCACGCCGACGACGGCCCGCTCATGCAGCTCGGCCAGGGTCGAGGCGCCGACATAGGTGCACGTGCTGCGCAGGCCGGAGGTGATGTGGTCGATCAGGTCCTCGACGCCGCCGCGGTCGGGGTCCAGCCCCATCCGCGCCGTCGAGATGCCTTCCTCGAACAACGCCTTGCGGGCCCGATCAAATGCGGTGTCCGAGCCGGTCCGGGCCACCACCGCCCGTTTGGACGCCATGCCGTAGCTCTCCTTGTACGGTTGGTCGTCGCGGTCACGCATCAGGTCTCCGGGCGACTCGTAGGTGCCCGCGAACCAGGAACCGATCATCACGTTCGACGCCCCGGCGGCCAGTGCCAGCGCCACGTCCCGCGGATGCCGGATCCCGCCATCGGCCCACACGTGGCCCCCCAGTTCCCTTGCCGCGGAAGCGCATTCGACGACAGCTGAGAATTGCGGCCGGCCAACACCCGTCATCATCCGAGTGGTGCACATCGCCCCCGGCCCGACGCCGACCTTGACGATCGTCGCCCCCGCGCCCAGCAGGTCCCGGGTACCCGCCGCCGACACCACGTTGCCCGCCGCCAGCGGCAAACCCAGGTCCTGCGACGCCACCAGCTCTATCGCCTCCAGCGTCTTGACCTGATGTCCGTGGGCGGTGTCGATGACCAGCACGTCGACGCCGGCATCGGCCAGGGACCGGGCCTTGGCCCCGACGTCGCGGCTGATGCCGACGGCCGCGCCCACCCGCAGCCGCCCGCGCGCGTCGGTGGCCGGCGTGTACAGCCCAGTGCGGATCGCCCCGGTGCGCGTCAGCACGCCCGCCAGCGTCCCGTCCGGGTTGGTCACGACGGCGACGTCGATCGGGGCGTGCTCGAGCAGGTCGAAGATCTTGCGGGCCTCGGTGCCCACCGGGGCGATGACGATGTCGCTCACCGCGACGTCGCGCACCCTGGTGAAGCGGTCCACGCCCACGCACGACGATTCGCTCACCAAACCGATCGGGCGGCCCTCGAAGAGGACGACGGCGACGCCGTGTGCCCGCTTGTGGATCAGCGCGATCGCGTCGGAGACCGAATCGTCGGGCGCCAGCATGACGGGGGTGTCGAGAACGAGATCGCGGCTTTTGACGAAGTCCACCGTCTGCTGGACTGCGGTGATCGGAAGATCCTGCGGCAGGATCACGATGCCACCGCGGCGCGCCACCGTCTCGGCCATTCGCCGTCCGGCGACCGCGGTCATGTTGGCGACCACCACCGGGATGGAGGTGCCCGAGCCATCGGTGGTGGATAAGTCGACGTCGAAGCGCGACGCGACCTCGGACCGGTTCGGCACGATGAAGACGTCGTTGTAAGTCAGGTCGTACGCGGGTCGGTGCCCGTCCAGAAACCTCATCTCAGTCGACTTGCCCCTTTTCGCCGTCCTACACCCGAAGCCACCGCTACGCGGGCACTTCGCTGCGGTCTCCGCTCCACAGGGTGTGGAACCGCTTGTCCGGGTCGTCGTCGGTGCGGCCGTAGGTGTGCGCACCGAAGAAATCGCGCAGCCCCTGGGTGAGCGCCGCGGGCAGCCGCTCGGTGCGCAGGGCGTCGTAGTAGGACAGCGCGGACGAGAAACCCGGGATCGGGATGCCCAACTGCGTGGCGGTCACGACGACGCGACGCCAGCCGTCGATCGCGGCCTCGATCGCGCTGCGGAAGTACGGCGCGACGATCAGCGTCGGCAGGTCCGCGTCCTCGTCGTAAGCCTCCTTGATGCGGTTGAGGAACTTCGCCCGGATGATGCAGCCACCGCGCCAGATCGTCGCCAGATCGCCCGGCGTGATGCCCCAGTCGTATTCGGCGCTGCCGGCTTGAATCTGGTTGAACCCCTGCGCATAGGCGATGATCTTCGACGCGTAGAGGGCCTGCCGGACGTCCTCGGTGAACTGCGCCGCATCGCCGGGTTTGGCGCCGAGCTCGCCCGACGCCAGCCCCGTGGTGGCCTTGCGCTGGGCCACGGAACCCGACAGCGCGCGGGCGAACACCGCCTCGGCGATGCCGGTGACCGGCACCCCGAGGTCCAGCGCCGACTTCACCGTCCAGCGGCCCGTGCCCTTCTGTTCGGCCTCGTCGAGGATGACGTCGACGAGCGGCTTGCCGGTCCTGGCGTCGGTCTGGCGCAGGACCTGCGCGGTGATCTCCACCAGGAAGCTGTCCAGGTCGCCCTTGTTCCACTCGTCGAACACGTCGGCGATCTCATCGGCGGTCTTGCCGAGCCCGTCGCGCAGCAGTTGGTAGGCCTCGCCGATCAACTGCATGTCGGAGTACTCGATGCCGTTGTGCACCATCTTGACGAAGTGGCCGGCGCCGTCGGGGCCGATGTGGGTGCAGCACGGCACGCCGTCGACGTGCGCGGAGATCTCCTCGAGCAGCGGGCCCAGCGACTTGTACGACTCGGCCGGCCCGCCCGGCATGATCGACGGGCCGTTGAGGGCGCCCTCTTCACCGCCGGAGATGCCGGCCCCGACGAAGTGCAGGCCGCGCTCGCGCATCGCCTTCTCGCGGCGGATGGTGTCGGTGTAGAGGGCGTTGCCGCCGTCGATGATGATGTCGCCTTCCTCCATGGCGTCGGCGAGCTCGTTGATGACCGCGTCGGTCGGGTCGCCTGCCTTGACCATGATCAGGACCCGCCGCGGCTTCTCCAGCGCGTCGAGGAATTCCGCGATGCTCTCCGATCGCACGAACTTGCCCTCGTCGCCGTGCTCCTCGAGCAGCGCGTCGGTCTTGGCGACCGACCGGTTGTGCAGCGCCACCGTGTAGCCGTGGTGGGCGAAATTACGAGCGATGTTCGAACCCATTACCGCCAGGCCGGTGACGCCGATCTGCGCGGTGCCGGTCTTGGGGTGGGGGGCATCCGACATGTCTTGGCCTCTCAGTTGGAGAACTTTTGCCTAAAGCCTTTCGCAAGCAAATCCGACCCCACTGTGGCACACCGGATCAGGGGTCCTCCAAGGGGTTTCGCTTCGCGTTGCACTAGAGGTTGAACAGCCGCTGCAACTCCGTGAGCCACGGTACGGCGAGCGCGATGGTGGGCACCACGAATACGGCGGCCGCGGCCAGGTACGCGACCGCCGACAGCGTCAGGCTGTTGCCGCGGCCGGACAGCCGGCGGACTCGCAGCACCGTGCTGGGGCCCGTCGCGGCCAGCGCGCCGGACGGAGCCCGGCCGGACGCACAGGTGACCAACGCCCGGGCCAGGGGAGTGCGCCCGGTGGCGCGCACCGCGGCGTCATCGGCCAGCAGCTCCACCAGCAGCTGCGCCGCGCGCAGCGCGTTGGCGCTGCGGACCAGCCGCGGGAAGGCGGCGTGCACCGCGGTGAAGGCTTCCAGCACGAGGTCGTGCCGGGCCCGCAGATGGGCTCGCTCGTGGGTGAGGATGGCCGCGACTTCGGCATCGTCGAGCGCGGTCAGTGTCCCTTCGCTGACCACCACCCGGCTGCGCACTCCCGGCAGGCAGTAGGCGAGCGGCTGCGGGACGTCCAGGACGCGCAAATCGCGCGTCCGCGCGCACGGCTGGGTGAGGGCGGCACCGTGCCCGACCCCGACCAGGTCGACCACCATCCGGTGATGTGCCCGCCGTCGCCGGTTGGCGATCGCCACGCGCACCACCGCGACCATCAACCGAGCACCGACCAGCACGGTCAGCGCGAAGACCGCGATGTAGGCCGCCCATAGCGGCCACCCGAGCCGGACGGCGGCGCCGACGATGCTGGCCGTCGGCCGCCCGTCTGGGCCCGGCATGAGCACGCGGGTCGCGATCGCGATACCCGCGCTGAACGCCGAGAGGACCGCGGCCAGCGCAATGGCCTGCCACAACACCATCGCGGCTCGGGGGGCGCGCAATGGCCACGTCGCTCGTGCCAGCAAGGCGGGTACCGGACCGACCAGCAGCACCGCGATGATGGTGAAGGCCAGCGCGGACACGCTGCCAGTCTCCCTCAGTCCTCCGCCGTCGCGCCAGATGCCGTACCGCGTTGATTTGCCTCCAACTCGGCGAGTGCGCGCCGGAGCGCCTCCGCCTCGTCGGCGCCGACCCGCTCGACGAAATGCACCAGCGCGGCCTGTCTGTCCCCGGAATCCTCGGCCTGGGCCAGCGCATCGACCATCAGCCCCGCGACGAGCTCGTCGCGGCCGTGGACGGGTGCATACCGGTGCGCGCGGTCGTCGCGAATCTGGGAGACCAGGTTCTTCTTGGCCAGCCGCTGCAGCACGGTCATGATCGTCGTGTAGGCGAGGTCGCGTCGCGCCGACAACGCCTCGTGGACCTGGCGGACGGTTTGGGGTTCCGGCGTGGACCACAAATGATCCATCACGGCGCGTTCGAGATCCCCCAACCGGGTCAGTTTGGCCATAGTTCGTTCATCTCCATCAACGGTGAAACAAGCGTACCCCCGATTACTACCGACTGTCGTAACCCCTGCTGGCCGATGCCCGTGCTCCCTGTGGGCGGCGAAGTCCGCGACCTCGCGTGGCCGGACCGAAACCTTGCTAAATTAGGGCAGCCTTGCCTATGCTGGTGTCGGTCGAGCGACTATGACCGCGGCGGGTCCTGAGGGCTGCAGCGACCCCCGGTCTACTCGATCGGCGAGCCCCGTGCAGGACGCGCACGGGGCTCGCCCGTTTTTCTCGGCCGGCCATTGTGCCCTACGGCCCGGGATTCGTCGATGGTGTAAACACATGAACGTGCCATCGACGCCGGACGCGATCCTCCCCCCTGATTTCATCGCTCCGTTCGACGGCGAGCTGGGCCTGCAGTTCACAGAACTCAACCCCGACGGCGCCCGAGCCCAACTCGAGGTCACACCCAAGCTGTTGCAGCCGATGGGCCTCGTCCACGGCGGTGTCTACTGCTCGATGATCGAGAGCATGGCCAGCGTCGCCGCCTACACCTGGTTCAATACGAGCGGCGACGGCGGGAACGTCGTCGGTGTCAACAACAACACCGATTTCCTGCGCTCCATCGGCTCCGGGATGGTGTACGGCAGAGCCGAGCCGATTCACCGGGGCCGGCGTCAGCAGCTGTGGTTGGTCACGGTCACCGATGACGACGACCGGGTCGTCGCGCGGGGCCAGGTGCGGCTGCAGAACCTCGAGGCCTAGCCGCGGCGGCCGAGCGTGACCAATTAGCTGGCCGCCCGAGCGGTTCCCGCCGAGCCGCGGGCCTCGGCCGCCAGCTCGGCCAGCTGCTCCAGCCGCGTTCGCGCAAAGGCCTGCTGGTCGGTGATGGTCAGCTGCCCGCGCCGAGTGCTCAGGAAGGTCACCGTCCACGACAACAGCGTGGTGATTTTCGTCTTGAACCCGATCAGATACACCAGGTGCAATACCAGCCAGATCAGCCACGCGATGAAGCCGCTGAACTCCAGCGGTCCGATCTTGGCCACCGCGGAGAACCGCGACACCGTGGCCATGGAGCCCTTGTCGAAGTACTGGAAGGGCTCGCGCTCGGCCGGGTCGGCCCCGCCCAGTTCGGCCTTGACAGTATTGGCGACGTACTTGGCGCCCTGGATGGCGCCCTGCGCCACCCCCGGCACGCCCTCGACGGCCGCCATATCGCCGATGACGAACACGTTCGGATGCCCGGGGATCGACAGGTCGGGCAGCACTTTGACCCGGCCTGATCGGTCGAGTTCCACCGACGACTGCTCGGCGAGGTCCCTGCCCAGCCCGCTGGCCTGGACGCCCGCGGACCAGACCTTGGTGGCCGACTCGATGCGCCGTTCGGTCCCGTCGGAGTCCCTGACGGTGATCCCGTTGCGGTCCACGTCGGTGACCATCGCGCCCAGTTGGATCTCCACGCCCATCTTCTCCAGGCGTGCT
Source organism: uncultured Actinomycetota bacterium (assembly GCA_963784685.1). Lineage (GTDB taxonomy): Bacteria > Actinomycetota > Actinomycetes > Mycobacteriales > Mycobacteriaceae > Mycobacterium. Next base: position 625,486 of record CAWASF010000020.1, on the reverse strand, counting down.
GCCGCGCGCTCACCAAGCTTTTCGCCAAACGGCGGCAACACCGCCGGCGCGGCGTCGAGCAGGATCACCCGCGCCCTGGTCGAGTCGATGTGCCGGAACGCGCCCTTCAGGGTGTGCTCGGCCAATTCTGCTATCTGCCCGGCCATTTCGACGCCGGTGGGGCCGGCTCCGACGACGGTGAACGTGAGCAGCTTCCGTCGGCGCTCGGGATCGCTGGAGCGCTCGGCCTGCTCGAAGGCGCTCAAGATCCGGCCGCGCAATTCCAGCGCGTCGTCGATCGACTTCATGCCCGGCGCGAATTCGGCGAAGTGGTCGTTGCCGAAGTAGGACTGGCCTGCGCCGGCGGCGACGATCAAGGTGTCGTAGGGGGTGTCATAGGTGTGCCCGAGCAGCTCCGACCTGACCGTCTGGCCGGCCAGGTCGATGTGGGTGACGTTGCCCAGCAGCACCTGGACGTTGCGCTGCTTGCGGAGCACGACGCGGGTGGGCGGAGCGATCTCGCCCTCCGAGATGATCCCGGTGGCCACCTGGTACAGCAGCGGCTGGAACAGGTGATGGGTGGTGCGGGCGATGAGCTTGATGTCGACGTCGGCGTGCTTGAGCTTCTTTGCCGCATTGAGCCCGCCGAAGCCCGATCCGATGATGACGACCTGATGCCGACGCTCGGGTAGAGATGTGGTTTCCGGCTGGGGGCTCATGGTTGGGCTGCTCCTGACGGGGCTGCTGGGCGCGTGATTTCAGTTAGCTACCACGCTACTAAGCCCCGTACCCCGAAACCCAGGCGATAAGCCTGTGTAGTCAGCCACATCCCGGCATCGCGCCTGGTAACCCGACGTGATGCTGGTCATGCACGACGACCTCGCGCCCCTAGAGGCCGACCAGGGGCCGCAGCGCTTCGCCGGCGGCGCCGACCAGACCCGGCGTGTACACGGGCATGTTGATGATCACAGTGTCGATCCCCGCGTCCAAAACGTTGGTCTTGATCTGCTCGGCGACCGACTCGGCGCCGCCGACCGCCATGTGCCGGGCCATCTCCGCCGGCATCTGGTCGGGCTTGAGGCTTTCGTCGATGAGGACCGTGACCAGCTTGCTGGTTTCCAGCGTGGCGGGGTCGCGGCCAATCTCCTCGCATCGCTCGCGCGCCACCTTTACCTTGGCGGGCAGCTGGTCGAACCGGGCCATCACGTTGAGGTGGTCGAAATGGCGTGCGGCGAGGCGGAACGTCTTGTTCTCACCGCCGCCGCCGATCATCAGCGGAATGTGTTCGCGGAAGCGCGGATTGGCCATCGCCTCGCTGGCGCGGTACCACTTGCCCGAGAAGGTCGGTCGTTCACCCTTGATCATCGGCAGAACGATCTGCAGCGCCTCGTCGAGCCGGTTGAACCTGTCGGTGAAGGTTCCGAACTCGAATCCGAGCTGATCGTGCTCGAGCTCGAACCAGCCGGCGCCGATGCCCAGAATCGCCCGGCCCTGACTCACCACATCCAGCGTGGTGATGATTTTGGCGAGCAGCGCAGGGTTGCGATACGTGTTACCGGTTACCAAGGCGCCCAATTGAACCCGCTCGGTAGCGGTGGCCAGCGCGCCCAGAGCGGTGTACGCCTCCAGCATCGGCTGGTCGGGTGAGCCCGCCATGGGCAGTTGGTAGAAGTGGTCCATGACGAAGACCGAGTCGAATCCAGCCGACTCGGCCTCGCGGGCCTGTGCGATGACGGTGGGGAAGAGTTCTTTCACCCCAGTGCCGTAAGAGAAGTTGGGAATCTGCAGACCGAGCCGAATAGCCACGGCGTCTACCGTAGCGAGCGGCTACGAAAGCGGAACAGGCTCAGGCGAACTGCGCAAGGGCGCCGTGGCTGACGTGCAGCGTCTGGCCGGTGATGTGGCGAGCCGCGGGGGTGGTGAGGAACAGCGCCAAGCGGGCGACCTCCGCCGCGACCGGCGCCGGCGTGCGTGACAGGCCCTCGTAACCGGCCTGGACGCTGCGCCCACTGGCCACGGCGTTGACGGTGATTCCGCGAGTGCCGAAAATGCCCGCCTGCCCTGCGATCCAATTCGAGAGGGTCGCCTTGATCGCGGCGTCGATGCTTCCGGCGGGCGGATTTTCGGCCACCACGCTGATGATGGAGCCACCCGAGCGCAAATGGTCACCCACGGCCTGCACCGTCAGCACCGCCGACAGCACCGTCGCGTCGAGGGCGTTGCGCCACGCCTTGGCCGTGTCGGACATCGAGTAGGTGCGCGGGTCGCCGGCCTCCCACGCCGGCGCCGGCACGTTGACGATGGTGTCGAGGTGGCGGGGGAAAGCCCCGCGAGCCTCGGCAAAGCTGGCCGGGTCGGTCGTGTCGCAGACGATCGCATCGACGTCCAGTTCCTTCGCGGCGACCTCCAGGTCGCTGCGGCGCGCGCCCACGAGGGTGACCTTGTGACCGTCGTCGCGGAAGCGCTCGGCTACCGTGCGCCCGAGCTCGGTGTCTCCGCCGGTGACCAGCACCTCCACTGCCATGACCTCCTCGTATCTGCCGATCTCAGCGCGTTATGGCGCCAATCCCCGTACATGTTACTGGACAGTAGCTAGTCGGCGAAATCCCGGACGCCACGACGCGCAGATAATTTCGATAACAGTTCGACCGTCACTTATTTGCGACGATTCAGCCACCAAGCGCACCGCATCGTCGGAGGTCTAGGGTTCACCCCATGCGTCGGATCGGGGTCCTGGCCGGAGTGGTTTCGACGCTGCTGCTGGCGGGACTCGTCGGCTGCGGTCCGAAATCGCCTTCCCAGCACGCCCAGACCCCCGGCAAAATATTGGTGTTCGCCGCCGCCTCGCTAAAGCCGGCGTTCACTCAGATCGGTCAGCAGTTCAAAGCCGAAAACCCCGGCGCCGGAATCGATTTCGAGTTCGCGGGTTCCTCGGAGCTCGCGACTCAGCTGTCCCAGGGAGCGACCGCCGATGTCTTCGCATCGGCGGACACGGCTCAGATGGACACGGTCTCCAAGGCGGGTTTACTGGCGGGCAATCCGGCGAACTTCGCCTCGAACACGTTGGTCATCGTCACCGCGCCGGGCAATCCGAAGAAGGTCGGATCCTTCGCCGACCTCGGCAAGCCGGGTCTCAACGTGGTGATCTGCCAGAAGCCGGTGCCGTGTGGATCGGCGACCCAGCGCATCGAAGACAGCACGGGGTTACACCTCAACCCGGTCAGCGAGGAACTCAGCGTGACCGATGTGCTCAACAAGGTCACCACCGGGCAGGCGGACGCCGGGCTGGTGTACGTGACCGATGCGCGCAGCGCCGGAAGCAACGCGACGACCGTCAACTTTCCCCAGGCCGCCGCCGCGGCGAACGTCTATCCCATTGCGGTCTTGAAGAAGGCGCCACAACCAACGCTGGCGCGGAAGTTCGTGGCCATGGTGACCGGCGACGCTGGTCAAAACATCCTGGCCCAGTCGGGCTTCGCCAAACCCTGACCAGTGACCATGCACCGGCCTACGGACCTGCCGCGCTGGGTATACGTCCCCGCCGCCCTGGGGGCCGCGTTCGTTGTGCTGCCGCTGTTCGCGATCGCGGTCAAGGTTGACTGGCCGAATTTCTGGTCGCTGATCACCAGTCCCTCGTCGACGACGGCGCTGTTGCTGAGCCTGAAGACCGCCGCCGCCAGCACGGCGCTATGCGTGCTCTTGGGCGTGCCGATGGCGCTGGTGCTGGCCCGCGGTAGGACGCGATTGGTGCGGCTGCTGCGCCCGCTGATCCTGCTGCCGTTGGTCCTGCCGCCGGTGGTGGGCGGCATCGCCTTGCTCTACGCGTTCGGTCGGCTCGGGCTGCTCGGCCGGTATCTGGAGGCCGCCGGCATCAGTATCGCGTTCAGCACGACCGCCGTGGTGCTGGCGCAGACGTTCGTCTCGCTGCCCTTTCTGGTGATTTCCCTCGAGGGCGCCGCCCGCATGGCGGGAGCCGACTACGAGGTGGTGGCGGCGACGCTGGGGGCGCGACCGAGCGCAATCTGGTGGCGGGTGACCCTGCCGCTACTCCTGCCCGGGGTGATGTCGTCAGCGGTGCTGGCGTTCGCCCGCTCACTGGGGGAGTTCGGCGCGACCCTGACGTTCGCCGGTTCCCGGCAAGGGGTCACCCGAACCCTGCCGCTGGAGATCTACCTGCAGCGGGTGAGCGACGCGAACGCGGCCGTGGCCTTGTCGATCCTGCTGGTGGCGGTGGCGGCGTTGGTGGTGGTGGGCCTCGGCGCGCGCCGGCTGACCGGGACCGACACCAGGTAGCCGGCGGTGAGCGAATTACAGCTTCGCGCCGTTGTCGCGGACCGCCATCTGGATGTGGAGTTCGCGGTGGCTGCCGGCGAGGTTCTCGCCGTGCTCGGACCCAACGGCGCCGGCAAGTCGACCGCGCTGCACGTCATCGCGGGGCTGGTTCGTCCGGACCAGGGAGTGGTGCGGCTGGGGGATCGGGTTTTGACCGACACCGCCGCAGGGGTGGACGTGGCAACGCACGACCGCCGGGTGGGACTGCTCCTGCAGGACCCGCTGCTGTTCCCGCACATGAGCGTCGCCGCCAACGTCGCGTTCGGGCCGCACAGCCGTCAAAAAAGGTCCCGCATGTTCCGCGCCGACCGGAAAGCGACGGCGCTGCGCTGGCTCCGCGAGGTGGAGGCCGAGCGCCTGGCCGACCGAAAACCGCGGGAGCTGTCCGGAGGTCAAGCGCAGCGGGTCGCCATCGCGCGCGCGTTGGCGGCCGAGCCCGATGTGTTGATGCTCGACGAGCCCCTCACCGGGCTCGACGTCGCCGCGGCCGCGGGCATCCGCGCGCTGCTGCGCAGCGTGGTCACCCGGACCGGCTGCGCGGTAATCCTGATCACGCACGACCTGCTGGATGTAGTCACGCTGGCCGATCGCGTGCTGGTGCTCGAATCGGGGAGGATCGCCCAGATCGGCCCGGTGGCAGACGTGCTGGCCGCGCCCCGCAGCGATTTCGGAGCCCGCATCGCCGGCATCAACCTGGTACACGGGACGATCGGTGCGGACGGATCGCTGCACGCAAGGTCCGGCGTTCACTGGCATGCGACCCCGGCCCAGGAGTTGGCCGACCAGCTCGCCCCGGGGCACGGCGCCATAGCGGTGTTCCCGCCCTCGGCGGTCGCGGTGTATCGAGACCAGCCGCACGGCAGCCCACGCAATACGGTCGAGGTGATCGTCGCGGAGCTGGATATCCGCGGGTCCGCGGTCTTGGTGCGCGGCCACGCGCAGCCCGATGGCGGCCCGGGCCTGGCCGCGGAGATCACCGGCGACGCGGCCTCGGAGCTGCGGCTGACCGCCGGGGAGCGCGTGTGGTTCTCCGTCAAGGCTCACGAAGTGACGCTGTCCCCGGCGCCTCGATGACCTGCGCCGACGCCAGCCGGATTGCACATTGGCAACATTGGAAAAACCGCATCGCATCGGCCGCACGGCACACTTGCTTCACAGCCGTAACGGGGTAGGTTCGTCGCCATGGATCAGGTGGACCCGAACTCGACACGTCGCAAAGGACTGTGGGCGACGCTGACGATAGCCGCGGTGACCAGCGCGTTTGCCGTCACCGTCGCATTACCGGCGACTTCCAACGCCGATCCGGAGCCCGCGCCCCCGCCCCCGTCGCCCACGACGGCGGCCACGGCACCGCCGCCAACGACGACGACGGCGGCACCGCCGCCAACGACGCCGCCCGGCGCACCCGGCGCGCCGCAGGCCCAGCCGGGCGATCCGAATGCGACGCCCCCGCCCCCACCCCCGGCCGATCCGAACGCACCCCCACCGCCGCCGGCCGTCGACCCGAACGCCGGCCGGATCGCCAATGCCGTCGGAGGATTCACCTTCGTCCTTCCCCCCGGCTGGGTGCAGTCGGACGCGTCGCACCTCGACTATGGCTCGGAGCTGCTCAGCAAGGCCACCGGAGCGCCGCCGTTCCCCGACCAGCCGCCGCCAGTTGCGAATGACACCCGCATCGTGATGGGCCGGCTGGACCAAAAGCTTTACGCGAGTGCGGAAGCCAGCAACGCGCAGGCCGCGGTCCGGCTGGGCTCGGACATGGGCGAGTTCTTCATGCCCTATCCGGGCACGCGGATGAACCAGGCGACCACCCCGTTGACCGCCGCCAACGGAATCACCGGAAGTGCGTCGTACTACGAGGTCAAGTTCAGCGATCCGTCCAAGCCGAACGGCCAGATCTGGACCGGCGTCGTCGGTTCGTCCTCGGCCTCGCCCCCGCAGCGCTGGTTCGTGGTGTGGCTCGGGACCTCGAACGACCCGGTGGACCAGGGCGCAGCGAAGGCGCTGGCCGAGTCGATTCAGCCCTGGACGGCCCCGCCGCCGACCCAGGCGCCGGCTCCGGGAGCCCCGGCGCCGGGTCCGGGAGCCTCACCGGCCCCGGGCGCTCCGGCCCCCGGCGCTCCGGCACCCGCGCCCGCGCCGGCGCCCGCGCCGGGCCAGGCGCCGGCGGGAGAAGTCAACCCGACTCCGACGCCGACGCCGCAGCGGAACGTAGCGACGTAAGTAGCCGTCGCCTCGCGGCATGATGGACCGATGGCCCGCGCGGTGAACACGGCGATGCGTGCATGGCGAGTGCGGCGGCCCGGACCGATGTCCACCGGACCACTCGAACAAGTAACCACTGAAGTGCCGCAGCCGAAGCCGGACGAGTTACTGGTTGCCGTGCGTGCGTGCGGGGTGTGCCGCACCGACCTGCACGTCACCGAAGGCGATCTCGCCGTACACCGCGATCGGGTGACGCCGGGCCACGAGGTGGTGGGGGAGGTCGTCGAAGTCGGCGCCGAGGCAGGTGACGGGTTCAAGGTGGGGGACCGGGTCGGCATCGCGTGGCTGCGCCACACCTGTGGCGTATGCAAGTACTGCCGTCGCGGCGACGAGAACCTGTGCCCCGAGTCCCGCTACACCGGCTGGGACGCCGACGGTGGATACGCCGAATTCGCCACCGTGCCTTCCGCTTTCGCGCACCACCTGCCGGGCGGTTACAGCGACACCGAGCTCGCGCCGTTGTTGTGCGCCGGGATCATCGGCTACCGCTCCCTGCTGCGCGCCGAGCTGCCACCGGGCGGACGGCTGGGGCTGTACGGCTTCGGCGGCAGCGCCCACATCACCGCGCAGGTCGCATTGGCACAGGGCGCCGAGGTGCACGTGATGACGCGCGGGGCCGACGCGCGCGAGCTGGCACTGAAACTCGGCGCCGCATCGGCGCAAGGCGCCGCCGACCCGCCACCGGTGCCGCTCGATGCGGCGATTCTGTTCGCCCCCGTCGGTGAGTTGGTGCTGCCCGCGCTGGCGGCGTTGGACCGCGGCGGCACCTTGGCGATCGCGGGAATCCACCTGTCCGACATCCCGATCCTCAACTACCAGCGTCACCTGTTTCAGGAGCGCCAGGTCCGGTCGGTCACATCGAACACCCGGGCCGATGCGCGGGCTTTTCTCGACTTCGCGGGCAACCATCACATCGAGGTGACCACGCCGGAATACCCCCTCGGACAGGCCGATCGGGCCCTGACGGACCTCAGCACCGGCCGCATCGCCGGCGCGGCAGTCCTGCTTGTGGAATCCGAGGCCTAGGTCGACAGGTGCCAGACCAGCGCCGCGGCCAGGGCGCCGAGCCCGTTCAGTGACCAGTGCAGCGCGATCGGCGCGATCAGGCTGCCGCTTCGCCGGCGCAGCCAGCTGAAGACGAACCCGGCCGCTCCGGTGGCCAGCACCGCCAGGGTCACCCCGGCCAGCATCCCGGGCATCCCGCCGCCGAGGATCCGGGTGAAGCCGACATTGTTACTGGTCAGGCCCAACGACGTGGCGACGTGCCACAGGCCGAACAGCAGCGAGCCCGCCACTGCGACGCCGCGAAAACCCCAGGCCCGGTTCAGTGCGCCGTGCAACACACCCCGAAAGGCGAGCTCCTCGGGGATGACGGTTTGCAGCGGGATGACGAGCATCGAGGCGACCAGCGCGCCGGAGATCGTGGCGTAGTGGTTGTTCATGAACATCGGCCGGGTCATCGGGAGCAGCACACCGAGCCCGATCACCGAGGCCACGACGGCCACCGCCGCCAGCGCATAGCCCATCCCGGACTTCCAGTGTTCGCGGCCCAGGCCGAGGTCGGTCCAGTCCAGACCGTTGGCGCGCATCAGAATCGCCAGCCCGATGGCGGCGGCCGGAACGGTGGCGATGCCGGCCCACGGCGTGGTGAAGTGCGCGATCAGGTTCGTGAGCACCAGCACCACGATGACCACGGCGATGTCGAGACGAATCCGGAACCGGTGCAGCGCCGTTAGCTGCGACACCACCGGGTTGGTGTCGACGGCAACCGTCCCGTCAAGCATTCGGCAAGTTTACCCGCGGATCCGGTCCGCCCGGTCAGCTCGATTCCCAGGCCCACCCCGCGATCGCCGGGTCGTCCTCCCCGTGCTCGCGGGTGTAGGCGCGGGCCGCGAGGCGGGCATCGGCCATCCTCTGACGCAGCACGGCGGCTCGGCTGGCCAGCCCGTCGACCCGGTCGATGACGTCCATGACCAAATGGAAGCGGTCGAGGTCGTTGAGCATCACCATGTCGAACGGCGTGGTGGTGGTTCCACGCTCCTTGAAGCCGCGGACATGGAGGTGAGCGTGGTTGGTGCGGCTGTAGGTGAGCCGGTGGATTAGCCAGGGGTAACCGTGGTAAGCGAAGATGACCGGTTTGTCGGGGGTGAACAGCGCGTCAAACTCCCTGTCCGGCAAGCCATGTGGATGCTCCGAGTCCGGCTGTAGCCGCATCAGATCGACGACGTTGATCACCCGCACGGCCAACCCGGGCAATTCGTGACGCAGGATGTCGGCGGCTGCCAGAGTCTCCAGCGTCGGGATGTCGCCGGCACAGGCAAGGACCACGTCGGGCTCGGTGGCCGCCGTGCTCGCCCACTCCCAGATGCCCAGGCCACGCGTGCAATGGGCGATGGCCTGCTCCATGTCCAGGTAGGCCAGCGCGGGCTGCTTGCCGGCGACGATGACGTTGATGTAGTCGCGGCCACCGACAGCAGCGTGTTGCCGTCCGGCGGCAGGTATACCCGCGTCACCTCGGCCCGTTTGTTCGCGACCAGGTCGATGAACCCGGGGTCCTGATGCGAGGCGCCGTTGTGGTCCTGGCGCCAGACGTGGGAGGTCAGCAGGTAGTTCAGCGAAGCGATCGGCCGCCGCCACGGCAGCTCCCGGCTGGTGGCAAGCCATTTTGCGTGCTGGTTCATCATCGAGTCGACGATGTGGACGAACGCCTCGTAGCAGTTGAACAGGCCGTGCCGGCCGGTCAGCAGGTAGCCCTCCAGCCAGCCCTGGCACAGGTGCTCGGACAGCACCTCCATCACTCGGCCGTCGGGCGCGAGGTGCTCGTCGTCGGGCTCGATCTCCGAAAGCCACGCCTTGTCGGTCGACCCGTACACGGCGTCCAGCCGGTTGGAGGCGGTCTCGTCGGGGCCCATGAGACGGAATCGGTCCTTGTTACGGGCGATCACGTCCCGCAGGAACGTGCCCAGAACGCGGGTGGCCTCGTGCGTCGTGGCGGCCGGTTGCGGCACCGGCACCGCGTAGTCGCGGAAGTCCGGCAGGTCGAGGTCGTGCAGCAGCAGCCCGCCGTTGGCGTGCGGGTTCGCGCTCATCCGGCGATCACCGCGGGGCGCGAGCGCCCGCAATTCGGGGCGCAGCGCGCCGTCGCCGTCGAACAGCTCCTCGGGCCGGTAACTGCGCAACCACTGCTCCAGCTGCGCGCGGTGCGCGGGATTGTCGTGAGTTTCGGCCAGCGGCACCTGATGCGATCGCCACGTGCCCTCCACCTTCTTGCCGTCGACGACCTTGGGTCCGGTCCAGCCCTTGGGGGTGCGCAGCACGATCATCGGCCACACGGGTCGCTGCGTCCCGTCGCCGCCGCGCGCGGCGCTCCGGATGGCCGCGATGTCGTCGAAGGCATCGTCGAGTGCGGCGGCCAGTTGCTGGTGCACGTTGGCCGGGTCGTCACCGGCCACCGTGATGGGGCGGTAGCCGTAGCCGCGCAGCAGCGATTCCAGTTCGGGGTGGGGGATGCGGGCCAGCACCGTCGGGTTGGCGATCTTGTAGCCGTTGAGCGCCAGGATGGGCAACACCGCGCCGTCGGTGACCGGGTTGAGAAACTTGTTGGAGTGCCAGCTGGCGGCCAAGGGCCCCGTTTCGGCCTCGCCGTCGCCCACCACGCAAGCCACGACCAGATCCGGGTTGTCGAAGGCCGCCCCGTAGGCGTGCACCAGCGCGTAGCCCAGCTCGCCGCCTTCGTGAATGGAGCCCGGCGTCTGCGCCGCGACGTGACTGGGGATGCCGCCGGGAAACGAAAACTGCCGGAACAACTTCCGCAGACCTTCGGCGTCCTCCTCGATGCCGGTGTACACCTCGCTGTAGGTGCCCTCCAGGTAGGCGTTGGCGACCAGCCCGGGGCCGCCGTGGCCCGGCCCGGTGACGTAGATGACTTCGGCGTCACGGTTGCGGATGACCCGGTTGAGGTGCGCATAGATGAGGTTGAGCCCCGGCGTCGTGCCCCAGTGACCCAACAGCCGGGGTTTGACGTGTTCAGCCGACAGCGGTTCGGCCAGCAGCGGGTTGTCCAGCAAATAGATCTGCCCGACCGACAGATAATTGGCGGCGCGCCAATACTTGTCGATGAGTGCCAGCTCGTCGGCGGAGAGAACTTCGGAAGAGGACGTCGCGGTCGTTGCGGTTTCCAGGCTCACCCGCCCGATTGTCCGCGCCTTTGACGAACACCGCGCGTCCGCGCCTATTCTTCGCCGCGCGCCCGCGCCTCGTAGGCCCGTCGCTTCTCGACGTCGACGCCGTCGGTGAAGACGTGCTCGCCGCCCAGGGCGCGGTTCAGGCCCTCGGCCATCCTGCGCGGCATGAACTTGGTCATCGCAACCACGGCGCCGGCCGCCCTGGTGACGCGAACCCGCGGCCTGGGACGCGCCACCAGTCCGACGATCGCGTCGGCGATTTCCGAGGGCTCGGCGTTCCTGAGCCCCTTGGCGCCCGTTGTGCCCGCGGTCAGCTCGGTGTTGACGAACGACGGCGACACCATCGAGAACTCCACGCCGGCCTTGGCGTATTCGATCCGCGCCGAGTCGGTGAACGCGACCACCGCGTGCTTGCTGGCGCAGTAGGTGGCCAGACCGATGGCGTAGATCTCCCCGGCGAGCGAGGCGACGTTGATGACGTGTCCGGACCCGCGGGGGACCATCCGCTGGACCGCCAGCTTGCTGCCCAGGATCACGCCGAAGACGTTGATGTCCAGGATGCGCCGGGTGACCGCGTCCGGCTCGTCGATGATCCGGCCGACGGGCATGATGCCGGCGTTGTTGATCAGCACGTCGATCGGGCCGAGTTGGCGCTCGACGTCGTCCAAAAACTCCGAAAACGAATGCCGGTCGGTCACGTCGAGTTTCCCGTAGACGTCGAGCCCGAGCGCGGCGCCCGATTCCTTCACCCGCACCTCGTCAACGTCGCCGATCGCGACCTTGGCCCCCAAGTTGTGCAGCGCCGTCGCGGTGGCCAGTCCGATTCCGCGCGCGCCGCCGGTGATCACGATGACTTTGTCGCGGACCTTGAGGCCGATGGATGCGGTGTCTGCCATTTTCGTCCTTAGGGTTGACGGGTGTCAGGTAGGCGATTCGGTAAGCACAGCACTCGGCGTCGCGCCGCGCAAATAACCGACGGCAGGATCCGGAAGCCGCGGTCATGGCGTCGCGCAGCCAGATGACCACCGCCAAAACGGCGACCTACGCATACGACCAAATCGACCAGGCGCGAGCACAACTGAACGCGGCCTCGAAATAGACGTTATGGGGGCCGCATTTCTCGCTCCTGGCTACGCCTCGATCGGGATCTGCTGGCAAAGGCGCGATACGTAGTTTCTCCACACGACAGGCTCGGGCTTATCGTGTCCTGAACCGCAGTTTGCCGGGAGGCTCATGTGGAAGGCACCCCGTTCGGTCGCTAGCGCTTGGTGGCGTTGCTGGGCCGCGGTGGCACGGGTGAGGTGTGGCAGGCTTACGACACCGCCATCGACAGAATAGTGGCGCTGAAGGTGCTGCCCGCGAATTTCGCCGACGATCCGGCCTTTCAGGAGCGGTTCCGCCGGGAGGCCCGCGCGGCGGCCGGGCTCAACGAGCGCCACGTGGTGCCGATCCACGAATTCGGCGAGATCGACGGACAGTTGTTTGTGACCATGCGACTGATCGAGGGCCGCGACCTGCAAACCGTCCTGACCGAGGGCCCGCTGTCCCCGGCGCGTGCGGTCGCGGTTGTCGAGCAAGTGGCCCAGGCGATGTATGCCGCGCACAAGGTCGGGTTGGTGCATCGGGATATCAAGCCGTCCCGGGCGGCGCCCTGGCGCCGTGGCGACCGACCCTGCATCGCATACCGCCTACGTCGCCAACTACAACGACGCGTCGGTCTCGGTCATAGACACCACCAGCCGCGCTGTTACCGGAATCCCTTCAGTCGGAAGCAATCCGCTCGGCGTGGCTGGCGACCCGACCACGCACGCCGGGTACGTCACCAGCGACCTTAACAGCGGTTCGGTGACGGTACTCGAGCGCTGAACCAGCGCGGCGTAACTGCCTCTCGCCAAACAACTTTGGGAGCGCCGCACTAGATAGCTAGATAGTCAGCGAGGGGTTGCCCTTGCGGAGTACCTCTAGGACCCGGTCGATCGGGATGAATGAACTGTTGCAGGTCCCTGGCGTACCGGGCTCGTAGGACGAAATATGAGAGTCTCGAAACTTGGTATTGGGTTCGGGCCGTAAACGAGTAGCAGTGCAAGTCTCGACCGAGGACACGGTGGGTGCTGATTGCCAGGGGAAAGATCAGCTGACGAGGCTACCTGGCGTCCGATGTCCGGCGTTACGATCCACGCCAAGAAACTTCCAAGCGGTCCGTCTCACCTTATTTGCAGCGCAGCGACGGGAGCCCTCTTCCCCTCGGAGGTAGAGCATGACGACTGAACCACCGGCCGCCGACTGGTACCCAGACCCCACCGGTAAGCCCGGGCTGATGTATTGGGACGGCCGGCGATGGCACAAAGATGTCCCCGACGCACCCCCGCCCGCTGAGGAGCTGCCCTCTCAGCCGACCTCAACGACACCGCGGGCTCACCAGAGGACACTGATCGCCTTGCTCGTCGCGACCGTCGGAGTACTGGTCGCCGGCATGGGCATCGCCAGCTACCTTCTGGTGCAGCATAAGCACGCATCCCAGACCCCAACCGCAGCACCGTCTTCGGGGCCAGCCGTGCAACCCGCGCCCCCCGTAGAGACAACCGCGCAACCCGCACCTCCCTCGTCGGCGGTGGTTTCGTCGGTCACTGCTGCACCCAGTGTCGCTGTGCCGGGTTTGGCTCCCTTCCTTGGGCATTGGGGCGGCGGTCACTCCGGGGGGATCGACATCCACCCTGACGGCACCGGGCGTTGGACGTATTCCGACACATCGGCCTGCCCAAATGCGCCGCTGGCCGGCTGCGGCGTCACGGGCATCGCGGACTTCAGGCTGACATCGGTCGTCAACGGCACGGCCACCGGAAGCGTTACCGGCGGTTCGAACCCCAATAATGACCCTCCGGGTGAGCCGGTGACCATCGTGCTCGGCACAAGTTGGCAAGGCACGGGTGTGGTCCTCGCGGTGAGCATTAGCAAGATGCAGGGCTGGAATTTCTGCAACGAGACCTCTCCGCACAACTGCGCCGAGAGCTGAGGTTAGACCCGGCGTCGTCCCTGCCGGGCGCCCGCCACTTCGCGGCCCATTCGGTGACGAGACGAGCTACCGCGACTATCGGGATCGCTATCGCGCTATGGCGGCATCCATTGGCTTCGAGGGGCATATCGCGTGGTCCGAGGCGATGCCATGACGCCGGACATCCAGGGAGGGCCGCCCACCTTCTCTTGAAACAGACGACATTCGAGAGTCTGATATGGACGGGACGCCGTTCGGACGCTACCGCCTGATCGAAATGCTGGGTCGCGGCGGCATGGGTGAGGTATGGCGGGCGTACGACACCGAGACCAAGCGCACCGTGGCCATCAAGGTGCTGCCACCGTATCTGGCTGACAACAAGGAGTTCGTGCAGCGCTTCCGCCGCGAAGCCGAAGCCGCCGCCCAGCTCTGCTCAACAGCCCGCACGTCATCCCCATCCACCACTACGGCGAAATCGATGGGCGCCTCTATGTGGATATGCGACTCATCGCGGGCCGCGACCTGGGAACAGTGCCGGCCGAAGGGCTCATCCGGGTCAGAACAACGGAACTCGGACTCGCTTGTGACACTGGGATATCGGACCCTTCGACTTGGGCTGTTCCGAGGGCAGTGGACCGGCTCGCGGGTCCCGGATGTTTAGAAATCACACCTGCATGGCGAGCATGAGCTGACGAAAGAGCGTACTGCGTTGAAGCGAGCAGCATCTCGCGCTAAGGGTACAAAGTTAGGTCGGCCTAGAAAGGTTGATGACTCACTGCACATCGCCACCGCAAAGCGGATCAAGGTCGACGGCCACACGGGTAATGCGATCGCCAAGTATCTCGGGGTCAGCCGTGCGACGTTGTACCGCTACCTCGCGCGATAAAGCGGCCTAACTAAGGTTGCGCGGGACCGGGCGCCACCGCATTTCCCGACATGCAATCATGAAACTCCTGACTACCCGGCGCGAAGTCGAAGCCACAGTTGCACTCATGAACTTGCTGGGGTTTGGGAAGCGCATTGCAATAGTCGGTGCCAGCCGAGGCCGATGGTGCGGTCCACATAACGCCAGCGGCCAAGGCTGCCGCTGCAGCGCCGACCGTGGCCATCAATACTCTCGTCTTCATGTCGGGATTCCTTTTCTCTGGAAGACGACGGCACTCTGCCGCTGCTGGTTACAGCGGTGACAGCATTTGTAGCACTACGCTAGCCCGCGCCTGGGCTGAGGCTATGCCGTGACGGCGATCGGTCGGGAGGCTCAGGAAGCGTGTCTCAGCTCAAGACCACATACGAGACACAGGTCAGCGGATGGCTGGACATCGCATCCTTGCAGGTGCAATGTCTCAAAAACCTGTCTCCAATATCCCCGATCTACCCCAGCGTCAGCCACACCAGGCTGGCGGCCCCGGCCGCGGCACAGTAGATGGCAAACGGTGTGAGAGTGCGGGTCTGGAAATACCGCGTGAGATAGCGCACGGCAAGGTAGGCGCAGACGAAGGATGCGACGCTGCCGGCCAGGACCTGGCCGAGGATCCTGGTTCCCGCCGGCCCGAACAGATCCGGGATCTTGTACGCGCCGGCCGCCAGGATGATCGGCGTCGCCAGCAAAAAGGAGAAGCGGGCGGCATCCTCGTGCGACAAGCCGCGCCACAGGCCGGCCACCATGGCTATGCCGGAGCGGCTGATACCTGGGAGTAGGGCCAGGATTTGAGAGGCGCCGATCAGCAGACCGCGGCCCATCGATAGTTGCGCGAGCCGATTGTCGATGGCCTCGCCGGTGTGTACCTGCTCAGCCTCGGCGGGCTGGTCATTGTCGGCCGCGGGTGCGACGCGTCTGCGCAGAACCTCACCGGCATACAGGGCGATGCCATTGAGGACCAGGAATCCCGCCGCCGGAATGGGTCTGCCGAGTGTGGTGCGGAAGAGGTGTTCGAGGGCCACCCCGGCCAGTCCCACCGGGATGGTCGCAACCACGATCAGCCAGGCGAGTCGCTCGTCAGGAGTCCGGATCCGGCGATATCGCGCCGATGACACGAACCCGGCCATGATGCGTAACCAGTCACGCCAGAAGAACACCAGCAGGGCGGCGGCGGTGGCGACATGCAGGCCGACAATGAACGCCAGGTAGGGCGATCCCGGGGCGGAGACGTCTAGATCCTGGGCCCATTGCCCGCCGACCAGCGCTGGCACCAGCACCGCGTGCCCGAGGCTGGAGACCGGGAATAGTTCGGTGACGCCCTGGAAGGCGCCGACTACCACGGCCTCGACGTAGCTCAGGTGCGCGCTCACGGGTGCGGTGCCTCCTCGGATGGTCTCGCGGCCTGTGACGATAGCGGATGCCGTCGTAGCCAAGATCCCCGACCGGCATGATCACAATCAATTAGCTTGTGCGGCTGGGCTTTTAGCTGAAACCGACGCAGTAGGGCCGGGTTGAGCGAACAGCCAACGCCCGCACAGTGCAAACCCGACCTGGCAGGTACCGTAGGCAAATGGTCGCCATGCCGCTCGATGCCGTGCGCGTCCTCGACCTGTCCAGTGGCAACGCCGACGAGGTGACCCGCCTGTTCGCCGACCTGGGTGCCGACGTCCTCAAGGTGGAACCCCCGGGCGGAAACCTGGCACGCGACGAGTTGCCGACACTGGCGGGCGCGAGCATCGCGTTCGCAATACATAACGCCAACAAGCGCAGCGCAGTGCTGGACCCACTCGATGAAGACGACTGCAGCCGATTTCGCGATCTCGCCGCGTATGCCGACATCGTCGTGGACAGCGGCCTTGACGGGCTCGCCGGCGCGTTCGGGGCGGCCGGCGCGGAGTTGGCCACCCAGTACCCGCACCTGGTGGTGCTGTCGATCACCGACTTCGGCGCGACGGGTCCGCGCTCGTCATGGCGTGCCACCGACCCGGTGTTGTACGCGATGTGTGGCTCGCTGTCGCGATCCGGTCCCCCCGCCGGCACCCCGGTGCTGCCACCGGACGGTATCGCGTCGGCAACCGCCGCCGTGCAGGCGGCCTGGGCCGCGCTGGTCGCCTATTACAACCGATTACGTTGCGGGACAGGCGAATACATCGATTTCTCGCGGTTCGACGCCGTCGTGATGGCGCTCGACCCCGCCTTCGGCGCGCACGGGCAGGCCGCCGCCGGCATCCGCCGCACCGGCCAGTGGCGGGGACGCCCGAAGAACCAGGACACTTACCCGATCTATCCGTGCAAGGACGGTTACGTCCGGTTGTGCGTCTTGGCTCCCCGGCAGTGGCACGGCCTGCGGCGCTGGCTGGGGGAGCCGGAAGACTTCCAGGACCCGAAGTTCGACGCGCTCGGGGCCCGGTTCGCGGCCTGGCACGAGATCAGCGTGCTGATCGGGGCGTTGTTCGCCGAACAGACGATGAAAGATCTGGTGGCTGCCGGGCAGGCGCACGGGGTGCCAATCGCCGCGGTGCTGAGGCCGTCGCAGATCCTGGCCTCCGAACATTTCCAGGCGGTGGACGCGATCACCGAGGCCGAGCTGGTGCCCGGGGTGCGCACCAGTGTGCCCACCGGATATTTCATCGTGGACGGGCAGCGCTCGGGTTTTCGTGCGCCTGCCCCCACCGCCGGGCAACACGAACCCTGCTGGCTGGCCGCCCCACCGGTGGTGCCGTCACCGCCGGGCAAGCTCGGCGACTATCCGTTTGCCGGACTGCGGATTCTCGATCTGGGCGTCATCGTCGCCGGCGGCGAGCTGAGCCGGCTGTTCGGCGATCTCGGCGCCGAGGTCATCAAAATCGAAAGCGCCGATTACCCGGATGGGCTGCGGCAAGCCCGTGCGGGCGACGCCATGAGCGAAACATTCGCGTGGACGCACCGCAATCAGCTCGGATTTGGTCTGAACCTGCGCAGCGCCGAGGGCAAGGAGATCTTCGTCCGGCTGGTCACGGAGGCCGACGCGGTCTTCGCCAACTTCAAGCCGGGAACCCTTACCTCGCTTGGGTTTTCCTACGACACGCTGCGGGGGATCAACCCCCGTGTCGTGCTCGCGGAAAGCAGCGCATTCGGCAACTCGGGCCCGTGGAGCACGCGGATGGGTTACGGCCCGTTGGTCCGCGCCGCCACCGGGGTCACCCGGCTTTGGACGTCCGACGATCCGGACAGCCAGGGCGACACGGGGCGGCATGCCTTTTACGACGCGACGACGATCTTCCCCGATCACGTGGTCGGGCGGCTCACCGCCATCGCCGCGCTCGCCGCGCTGATCCACCGCGATCACACCGGCAGCGGATCCCACGTCCACGTCTCGCAGGCCGAGGCCGTGGTCAATCAGCTCGACACCTTGTACGTCACCCAGGCCGCACGCGCCGCGGGGATCCCCCGTATCCGCGAAGACGCCGGCCTGCACGCGGTCTACCCGTGCGCGGGCGACGACGAATGGTGCGTCATCTCGATCGACACCGATGACGAATGGCGCCGTGCCACCTGGATTTTCGACCACCAGGAATGGGCCGACGACCCGCGTTTCGCGACGGGCGAGTCGCGCCTGGCCAACCGGCGGGAGTTGGTCGGATTGGTGTCGGCCTGGACCCGGATGCGCACCCCGGTCCGCGCCGCCGAACTGCTGCAGGCGGCCGGGGTCGCGGCCGGATCGATGAACCGTCCGCCGGACATCCTGGAAGACCCTCAGCTGACCATGCGAAAGCTGTACAGCGACATGGTGCATCCCCTGATCGACCGTCCGCTGCCGGCCGAGACGGGGCCGGCGCCGTATCAGCGCATTCCTTCGGCCCCACAACGCCCGGCGCCGCTGCCCGGCCAGGACACCCGCGAGATTTGCCGCAACCTGCTCGGGATGAGCGCCGAAGAAACACAGCGGCTGATCGACGATCGCGTGCTGCTCGGACCGACCTGACGCCCCTGCGCGACCAGATTCGTAGCCGCGCTAAGTTCGCTGAATGACCGTCGATCCCAGGACACCGGTGTTGATCGGCTGCGGCCAGGTCAACCATCGGGACGAAATCGACCCGGCGATGCGGTCCGTCGAACCGGTCGACCTGATGGCCGCCGCCGCCCGCCGGGCCGCGGATTCCCGGGTGATCGAGGCGGTGGATTCCATCCGCGTGGTCAACATCCTGTCCGCGCGCTACCGCGATCCGGGATTGCTGCTCGGCGAGCGGATCGGCGCCGTCGACTTCACCACCCTTTACAGCCCCGTCGGCGGCAACGTGCCGCAATCGCTGGTCAACCAGGCCTGCCTGGACATCCAGCGGGGCCGGGCGGGCGTCGTGCTGCTCGCCGGTGCCGAAACCTGGCGCACCAGGCGGGGGCTGAAAGCCAAAGGCGGCAAACTCGTCTGGACGGTTCAGGACGACGCCGTGCCGATGGCCCAGGTGAGCGGCACCGATGTGCCGATGGCCGGTGACGCGGAGATCAGGATCGGGCTGACCCTGCCGGCCTTCGTCTACCCGCTGTTCGAACAGGCGCTTCGCCTGGCGAACGGCGAATCCATCGAGGACCACCTCAAGCGTGTCAGTGAGCTTTGGGCGCGCTTCAACGCCGTCGCGGTCGCCAATCCGAACGCATGGATCCGCAAGCCGGTGACCGCCGGCGAAATCCGGCAACCCGGCCCGGAAAACCGGATGATCAGCTGGCCCTACACCAAGTTGATGAACTCCAACAACATGGTCGACCAGGGTGCCGCGCTGGTCCTGACCTCGGTCGAGCAGGCGACCCGCCTGGGGGTTCCCGCCGAGTGTTGGGTTTACCCCCACGCGGGCACCGACGCGCATGACACCCCGGCGATCGCCGAGCGTGACGAGCTGCACCGCTCGACGGCAATCCGGATCGCGGGAGCGCGGGCGCTGGAGCTGGCCGGGTTGGGCATCGACGATGTGGACTACGTCGACCTGTACTCCTGTTTTCCCTCCGCCGTTCAAGTCGCGGCGGGCGAGTTGGGGCTGAGCGTCGACGATCCCGCGCGCCCGCTGACCGTCACCGGCGGGCTGACGTTCGCGGGCGGCCCGTGGAGCAACTACGTGATGCACTCCATCGCCACCATGGCCGAATTGCTGGTGCGCAATCCCGGACGGCGCGCCCTGATCACCGCCAACGGCGGCTACCTGACCAAGCACAGCTTCGGCGTGTACGGCACCGAGCCGGCGGCCGAGTTCCGTTGGGAGGATGTGCAACCGGCCGTGGATCGCGAGCCCACCCGGAAGGGCCTGGTCGAGTGGGAAGGCGTCGGCACCGTCGAGGCGTGGACGACGCCCTTCGACCGCGGGGGCCGGCCGGAAAAGACATTCCTGGCCGTGCGGACGCCCGACGGGTCGCGGGCGCTGGCGGTCATTGCCGATCCCGCCGCGGCCGAAGCCACCGTGCGTGATGACATCGGCGGCGCCAAGGTTGCCGTCACCGCGGACGGCGGCGCCTCGCTGCAGTAGCTGGCCGACGGCGTTTGTCGAGGCCAGGGCGCTTTGCCGGGTTAACGGTCGCACAAGTCAGGGCGATTTGCCTATTGTCGAGTTGGACGTTCGGGAAGGGAGCCCGGGTGCAGGTCCTGGTTACCGACGCCACCGGCGCGGTCGGGCGGCTGGTCGCGCGGCAACTCATCGCCGCTGGGCACGCGGTCAGCGGCATTGCTGCGCACCCGCACCCCTACCTCGACCCGGGCGTCGAATTTGTTTGCGCGCCACTCATTCATCCCGTCTTCCAAGACCTGGCCGGCGAAGCCGACGCGGTCATCCACCTGGCGCCGGTCGACACCACCGCACCCGGCGGCACGGACGTCGACGTGGTTGCGCATGTCACCCACGCAGCCGCCCGCGCCGGTGCGCGCCTGCTGTTCGTGTCGCAGGCCGCGGGCCGGCCCGACCTGTACCGGCAGGCCGAGACGCTGGTGTCCACGAGTTGGGGGCCGAGCTTGGTCGTCCGGATTGCCCCGCCCGCGGGCCGCCAACTCGACTGGATGGTGTGCCGTACCGTGGCCACGCTGTTGCGCGCCAAGGTCTCCGCGCAGCCGATCCGGGTGTTGCATGTCGAAGATCTCGTGCGCTTTCTGCTTTCGGCGCTGGACAGCGACCGCACCGGCGTGGTGGACCTCGCCACCCCCGACACCACCAACGTGATCACCGCGTGGCGCCTACTGCGCTCCGCTGACACGCGTTCCCGGTTGCATGGGGTTCGCAGTTGGTCGCAGCTGGTTCCCGAGATGGATATGGCTGCGGTGCAAGAGGATTGGTCCTTCGAGTTGGGCTGGCAGGCCGTCGAGGCGATCGCCGACACCGCGCGCGGACTCGTCGGCCGCCGAGTCCATGCCGTGGGCGCGGCCGGCCACGGGCGTCGACTGGCGCTGCCGGTGGAGGTCGCGCCGCGTCCCGCGCCGTCGGACGAGTTGCGCCGCGCCGCCCCGGAGGGCATAGAGGGTGAGTTCGACGACCGGATCGACCCCCGGTTCCCGGTCTTCAGCGCGACCCGCCTCGCCGCGGCGCTGCCCGGCCCGCTGACCCCGACGACGCTGGATGTCCAATTGAGCGGGCTGCGCGCCGCCGCCCAGGTGATGGGTCAAGTGCTCGCACTCGGCGGCGTGGTGAGCGACGAGTGGGGCAGCAGGGCAGTCGCGGTCTTCGGTCATCGCGCTTACGTCGGGGTGTCGGCGAACGCCCTCGCGGCCACCCAACTGCCCGGCTGGGACCGGCGCGCCACCGCGCGAAATGCCCTGGCCGACAAACAGGTTGGCGATGTCCTGCCGTTCGGTGAACCCCTGCTGGCCGGGGGAGCGCTCGGCTCGATCGCCAAAGCGGTCGTCGCGACGCGGTCGCTGGCCCTCTCACGCCATCTCAGGTCCGACACGCGGGCCTATCGTGCCGCCGCCGAGGCGGAACACCTCGACGCGGCACAGCTCGCCGCGCTCCCGACTGCCGCTTTGGAAGTCCGGGTTCGGCTGTTGCGGGATCGAATCCACCAAGGATGGATCCTCACGGCGATGTGGTTGATCGACACCGGCATCACCGCGGGACTGCGGCGGACCCGATCGGCGTCCGGCGTGTCGGGGCTGGACATGATCACCGAAAGCGGTCTGATCGCAACCGAGACCGCCGAGCTGGCGGCGGTGTTGCGCGGTGACCCGGCGTTGTGTGCGCTGGCCCGGGAGGGCAACGTCGGCAGTATCCGCGCGTTGTCTCCGACCGCCGCCGGTGCTCTCGATGCCGCCGTCGCCCGGATCGGGCACCGTGGGCCGGGGGAGGCGGAGCTGGCCAGCACGGTGTTCAGCGACGATCCGGCGATGTTGCTGACGGCGGCCTCGCAAGCCGCCGAAGCGGCGGTAGTCGCCGAAGCCGGTGCCGGTTCGCGGGAGTTGGCCCACGACGCCACCATCCGGTTCACCCACGAGCTGCGAATGACATTGCGGGAGATCGGATCTCGACGGGTCGCTGCGGACCTGATCGACGTCGTCGACGATGTGTACTACCTGACCTGTGACGAACTGGTCAGCATGCCGGCCGACGCCCGGCTGCGGATCAAGCGCCGCCGCGACGAGCGGGAACGGTTGCAGGCCCACCGCCCACCCGACATCATCGACGGCACATGGGTGCCCGGCTCAGCTCAGGAGTTCCCGCAGTAGCAGCGCGTTGCGGACCGCGTGGCCGCCCAGGTCGTTGTTGAAATACATCCAGACGTCCTTGCCGTCGTGGTCCCATTCGGCGACCCGGTCGGCCCAGAGCCGCAGCTGGTCGTTGGAGTAGCAACCGGCGTAGATCGCGTCCTGATCCGGGCCGTGCATTCGGACGTACACCAGATCGGTGGTGGCCCGCGGGATGCAGGCCAGGCCGGCGCCGCTCATCACCACGTATGCGGCGCGGCGGCGTTCCAGCAACTGGAAGACAGCGGGGTCGTTCCACGACGGATGCCGCAACTCGACGGCCACGCGGATCGACTCCGGCACCCCACGCAGGAACGCGTCCAGGCGCACGTCATCGCGCTGGTGCCCCGGATGCAGTTGAACCAGGAGCACGCCGCGGCGATCGCCCAACAGTTGCCAGCAGCGCTCGAACCGCTCGATCCACGGCTCCGGGGAGGACAGCCGGCGGTAGTGCGTCAATCCCCGATGCGCCTTGACCGACATCCTGAAGCCGTCCGGTAGCTGGTCGCGCCATCCGGCGAACGTCGTATCCTTCGGCCACCGATAGAAACTCGCGTTCAGCTCGACGGTGTCGAAAACCTGGACATAGCGGGCCAACCGGCGCCCGGAGGGCAGTCCCGGCGGGTAGAGCACATCCACCCAATGGTCGTAAGACCATCCCGATGTGCCGATCCGTACGGTCAACCGTGAGTCAACCCGTCACCTGCCGGCGAACACCCTCGTCCAGTGACGCCCTGACGAGCGCGGCGGCGAGCCGCGCATTGGCCCGCGGCGCAAGGGCTCCCAGCTTTGCCGGTTCGGTGGGCAAACCCAATTGCTTTGCGGCCGAGGTGGCACGGTCGTCGAAGTAGGGACGCACCCAAGACCAGACGTCCTGCACCTCGCGCAGGTAGATATCGGCGCCGGTGTCGCCAATCCCCTTGAATTGCTTAAGCATACGTTTCGCCGCAGCGACGTCGTGCCGGCTGCGCTTTGCAATTTCCCGCAGATCTCCGGCATAGTCGTCGCGGACCCGCTTGGCCATGTCGGAGAGGCGGGTGGCCGAACTCTCGTCGTAACGCACGTAGTGAGCGCGACCGAACGCGCTGATCATGGTGCGCCGATCGGATGCCAGCACCGACTTGGGCGTGCGCAGGCCCGCCCGGAAGATTTCGTTCGCGGCGCGCGTCGCCGTGGCGGCATCGATCGGCTTGCTGGCGAGCATGCACAGCACCAGCAACTGAAACAGCGGCATCGGCTTGTCGCTGATCTTGATGCCGGCCTCGGCGGCATAGGTCGTGCCGGCGGCCTTGAGCAGTCGTCGCACGAGTTGCTCG
The DNA here is from genome assembly GCA_963784685.1 of uncultured Actinomycetota bacterium. Taxonomy (GTDB): domain Bacteria; phylum Actinomycetota; class Actinomycetes; order Mycobacteriales; family Mycobacteriaceae; genus Mycobacterium. Next base: position 601,809 of record CAWASF010000020.1, on the reverse strand, counting down.
CGCTTGTCCATACCGCGTCACGTACCCTCACCGTGTTCCAGCAAACGTCATTTGGGAGGCAGGGTCCGCGCGTACCCGACTCCCCGCGTGACCCAACTGTGGAGCTGGCGTTTGGTTCGCAGGCCGTCGGCGTCCACGCGTAACCAGCCGCGGGCTTCCCGCCCCGCCATCACCATCGCGCCGACGTGCGCGCGCTCCAGCAGCTTGTCGGTATCCTCCGGCGGCACCCGCACCAGGAGGCCGCCGTGGCCGCTGGCCGCCACGGACATGTTTCCGTCGATCAGGAAGGCGAGACCGCCGAACATGCGCTTTTCCTCGACGCCGCGCTCTGAGCCGAGCAGTTCTCGGATGCGGTTGGCCAGCTCTTCGTCGTAGGCCATGGGCCGACCCTAGCGCCGGCAACCGACATCCGCCGAGCCTGTAATTTTGCAGGCTCCTACTCGTATTTCTCCTGCAGATTTACAGTCTGGCCGAATTGCGGGTTGGGCGATGTCAGTCCAGATCGACGCGGATGGTCAACAGGTCGCTGCCCATCACTCGCACCACGGCGCTGTTGAGCCGCGGTAGGTTGCCCAGCCGCTGCAGCGGATCATCATCGGGCAGGAGGTGAGCGGTTCCGTTGCGCCAGCGACCGCCGAGCCTCACCCGTACGGCCGGATTGGCCTTGATGTTGCGCACGTAGTCCGAATGGTCGCCATGCTCGGAGACCATCCAGAACTGGTTGTCGATCACCTTCCCACCGACTGCGGTGCGGCGTGGCTGCCCGCTCTTTCGGCCGGTCGTTTCCAGGATGACACCGGGCATCTTCCGGCCCACCGGGTTCACGACCAGCCGCTGAACGCGATGGACCACCTGCCGTTTCAGGTTCTGAAAATCGGTCATATCGCGAGATTCTGCCGCAAATACCCGGGCGCGCAACGTCTAAACCTCCTCGTTCTGACTCACTGGCAGTCCGAGGCCAGCCAATCGGGCTGCCGGCGGGTCTCAGGCCGCAGCGGTCACCGTCTCGGCGACCGGTTCCAGCGCCTGCGCGACGATCTCGGCGACGTCGGTCATCGGCCGCACATCGAGCGCCTCGAGCACCTCGGCCGGCACGTCGTCCAGATCGGGCTCGTTGCGCGACGGGATGAAAACCGTTGACAAACCGGCGCGCTGAGCGGCCAGCAGCTTCTGCTTGACACCGCCGATCGGCAACACCCGCCCGTTCAGCGTGACCTCGCCGGTCATCCCGACGTCGGAGCGGACCTGGCGTCCGGTGGCCATCGACACCAGCGCGGTGACCATCGTGACACCGGCCGACGGCCCGTCCTTCGGGACGGCGCCCGCGGGCACGTGCACGTGGATGCGTCGGTCCAGCGCCTTGGGGTCGACGCCCAACTCGGCGGCGTGCGAGCGCACGTAGGACAGCGCGATCTGCGCCGACTCCTTCATCACGTCGCCCAACTGACCCGTCAGTTGCAAGCCGGAATCACCCTCGGTGGCCCCTGCTTCGATGTAGAGCACGTCGCCGCCCAGGCCGGTGACCGCCAAACCTGTTGCCACGCCTGGCACGGCGGTGCGTTCGGCCGACTCCGGCGTGAACCGCGGCCGGCCCAGGTAATCGACCAGGTTGGGCTCGTCGATCGTCTTCGGGCCCTCGTCCTCGGCCAGCTTGGTCGTCACCTTGCGCAGCGCCTTGGCCAACAGCCGCTCGAACTGCCGCACGCCCGGCTCGCGGGTGTAGTCGGCGGCGATCTTGCGCAGCGCGGCGTCGGTGACGGTGACCTCGTCGTCGGTCAGCGCCGCCCGCTCGCGCTGCCGGGGCAGCAGGTAGTCACGGGCGATCGCGACCTTGTCGTCTTCGGTGTACCCGTCGATCTGCACCAGCTCCATGCGGTCCAACAGGGCCGAGGGGATGTTCTCGATCACGTTGGCGGTGGCCAGGAACACGACATCGGAGAGGTCCAGATCCAGGTCCAGGTAGTGGTCGCGGAACGTGTGGTTCTGCGCCGGGTCCAGGACCTCGAGCAGCGCGGCGCTCGGGTCGCCGCGATAGTCGGAACCGACCTTGTCGATTTCGTCCAGCAGCACAACGGGATTCATCGATTCCGCCTCGCCGATCGCCCGCACGATCCGGCCGGGCAGCGCGCCCACGTAGGTGCGCCGGTGCCCACGGATCTCGGCCTCGTCGCGCACACCGCCCAGGGCGACGCGCACGAACTTGCGACCCAGCGCCCGGGCCACGCTCTCACCCAGCGACGTCTTGCCGACGCCGGGCGGCCCGGCCAGCACCATCACGGCGCCCGAGCCGCGGCCGCCGACGACCTGCAGCCCGCGCTGCGCGCGCCGGGTCCGCACGGCCAGGTATTCGACGATGCGGTCCTTGACGTCGTCCAACCCGTGGTGGTCGGCGTCCAGGATTTCCCGCGCGGCCGTCAGATCCGTCGAATCCTCGGTCTTGACGTTCCACGGCAGGTCGAGGACGGTGTCCAGCCACGTCCGGATCCAGCCGCTTTCCGGGCTTTGGTCGCTGGAGCGTTCCAGCTTGCCGACCTCGCGCAGCGCGGCCTCGCGCACCTTCTCGGGCAGGTCGGCCGCCTCGACCCGGGACCGGTAATCGTCCGACCCGTCGGGTTCGCCCTCGCCCAGCTCCTTGCGGATGGCGGCCAGTTGCTGACGCAGCAGGAACTCCTTCTGCGTCTTCTCCATGCCCTCGCGCACGTCCTCGGCGATCTTGTCGTTGACCTCGACCTCGGCCAAATGCGAGCCGGTCCAGTCGATCAGCACCCGCAGCCGCTCGGCGACGTCCACGGTTTCCAACAGCTGCCGCTTCTGCACATCGGTCAGGTAGGACGCGTACCCGGACGTGTCGGCCAGCGCCGACGGGTCGGTCAGGCTGTTGACGTAGTCGACGATCTGCCAGGCCTCGCGCCGCTGCAGCATGGCCAGGAGCAACTTCTTGTACTCCGCCGCCAGGGCCTTGACCTCGTCGGTCGTCGGCGCCTCGGACACCTCGGTGACCTCGACCCATAGCGCCGGTCCCGGCCCAGAGGTTCCGGCCCCGATGTGTGCCCTGCGCTCACCGCGCACCACTGCGGCGGTGCCACCGCCGGCAATGCGCCCGACCTGCAGAATCTTCGCGATCACGCCGTGGGACGGGTAGCGGTCGTCCAGCCGGGGAGCGATCAGAAGCTGGCCGGACTCGCTGGCCCGCGCGGCGTCGATCGCCGCCCGTGCGGCATCGTCCAGCTCGATCGGCACCACCATTCCGGGCAACACGATCGTGGCGCTGAACAACACGGGCACAGACTTGGCTTCAGCCATCAATCCTCCAAAAGTTGAGTCTGATGCGCTTAACCCAGCCTGGCGCCGGTTTGTTCCCCACGAGGTTTCGCCGCGAGCGTGACGCCCGTCTCACGCCGGGGGGCTGATGGGGCCCATTCGCCGCAGTTGCGTCACGTGCTTGGGTGACAGTTCCTCGAGGCAGGTGACGCCGAGCAGCGCCATCGTCCGCAAAACCCCTTGCTCCAAGATCTCGATCGCTCGGGCGACACCCGCCTCACCGCCGGCCATCAGGCCGTAGAGGTAGGCCCGCCCGATCAGCGTGCACCGGGCCCCCAGGGCGATCGCCGCCACGATGTCGGCGCCCGACATGATGCCGGTGTCCAGAAGGATCTCGGTGTCCCTGCCGAGCTCACGCGCGACCGAGGGCAACAGGTGGAAGGGCACCGGGGCGCGATCCAGTTGGCGCCCACCGTGGTTGGACAGCACGATGCCGTCGACGCCGCGCTCGACGACGGCGCGGGCGTCGTCGAGCGTCTGGATGCCTTTGACGACGAGCTTGCCCGGCCATCGGTCCTTGATCCACTCCAGGTCGTCGAAGGTCAGGCTGGGGTCGAACATCGTGCTCAGATACTCGCCGACGGTGCCCGACCAGCGGTCCAGCGACGCAAATGAAAGCGGCTCGGTGGTCAACAGGTCGAACCACCACTTCGGGTGCGGCACCGCGTCGAGCACGGTTCGCAGCGTCAACGCCGGCGGAATCGTCATCCCGTTGCGGTTGTCGCGCAGCCGCGCACCCGCTACCGGAACGTCGACGGTGGCCAGCAGGGTGTCGAATCCCGCGTCCGCCGCGCGCTGCACCAGCGCCATCGAGCGTTCCCGGTCGCGCCACATGTACAGCTGAAACCACTTGCGGCCCTGCGGAACGGCGGTCACCAGGTCCTCGATCGCCGTGGTGCCCAAAGTCGACAGCGAGAACGGGATCCCCGCCCTCGCCGCGGCGCGTGCGCCGGCCATCTCGCCCTCGGTGTGCATCAGGCGGGTGAATCCGGTGGGCGCGATCCCGAACGGCAGGACGACGGGCTGGCCCAGGACATTCCACCCGGCGGTCACGTTGGTGACGTCACGCAGGATCGTCGGGTGAAACTCAATGTCGCGGAACGCTTGTCGCGCGCGGGCGATGGACAGCTCGTCCTCGGCGGCGCCGTCGGCGTAGTCGAACGCCGCCCTGGGCGTGCGCCGTTTGGCGATGCGTCGCAGGTCGTCGATGGTGAACGCGGCGTCGAGGCGGCGCTTGGTCGCGTCGAGCCGGGGTCGTTTGAACTGGAGCAGCGGCGCCAGGTCGCGCACATTGGGCACTCGTCGTTTGACCGCCATATGTGCAACCGTAGTCAGATGCAATCGGGTAACGGCCCCTTCGACCTGAAGCGCTTCGTGGACGCCCAGGCTCGCGTCTACCACACCGTCGTCGACGAATTGCGCGCCGGACGAAAACGCAGCCACTGGATGTGGTTCGTATTCCCGCAACTCCGCGGGCTCGGCGGCAGTCCGACGGCGGTCCACTACGGCATCTCCTCACTCGAGGAGGCCCGCGCCTATCTGCGGCACCACCTGCTGGGACCGCGGCTGCACGAGTGCACTCGGCTGGTCAACCAGGTGCAGGGGCGTTCGGTGGCGGAGATCTTCGGTTCGCCCGACGACCTGAAGTTGTGCTCGTCGATGACGCTGTTCGCCCGCGCCACCGACGACAACCAGGACTTCGTCGAACTGCTGGACAAGTACTACGGCGGCCGCCACGATCAGCTGACCCTGCAACGGCTGACGGGCTCCTAGACCGCGCTCAGAATCCGCCAGCCATGGGGTTCCACGACCAGGGCGTCGACGACCTCCTGTGGCGGGGCCGCCGATCCGCCGACAACGTGGGCGTGCGCCACGCCGAGCTCCGGCAATGCCAGGCGCAGCGGCTCGTCGTCGATGTTGAGCGCGACCAGCAGCGCGTTGGCACCGCTGCGGGTCTGGTAGACATAGCGTCGATTTTCCAGCCGCAGGGCCGTAGTTGACGCCGAGTGCAGCCACGGGTTGCGGCGACGCAGCCCGATGAGGTACTGGTGCAAATCCCACACCTCGGCCCCGAACGGGTCCAGTTCAATTGGCGGAGAGCCGAACTCGGGACGCACGGCATCGTCACCGCCGTAGCGCTCTTCCTTCACCCCGCGAAACCCGAGCTCGTCGCCGGCGTACACGCTGGGGACGCCGCCGACGGTCAGCAGGATCACCAGCGCGTGAGCCACGTGCTCGGGCCGCTCGAGCCGGCTGGCGATTCGGGTGACGTCGTGATTGCCGATGAAGGTCAGCGGCGCGAAACCGGCCAGAAATTCGTTGTGCCGCTGCAACGCCCAGTCCAGCTCGAAGAAGTTGCCATCGTTGAGGCCGCTCCAGATCGCCTTCCACAGCTCGTATTGGGTCGCCGAGTCGAACTTCGCCGCCTCGACCACCCCGGCGTAGTCACCGTGGATGAGCTCGCCGACGAACCAGGCGTCGGGAAACTGCTCGCGCACCCTCGGCAGCGTGGAGGCCCAGAACTGTTGCGGCACAGCGTAGGCCGCATCCAGCCGCCAGCCGTCCGCGCCACGTCGCAACCAGTGCGCCAGCACGTCGACCGTGTAGTCGGCCACCTCCGGGTTGTCGTGGTTGAACGTAATGAGCTCGGAGTGGCCCTCGAAAGTGTGGAACCGACCCGGGCGCCCACGAAACCAGCGCGCCGAGGTCTCGTTGTCCGATGCCTCGCGATAGCGCGGGAAGTCCACGCCGACGTGGTTGAACACACCGTCGAGCAGTACACGCAGGCCCCGGCGGTGAGCCTCGGCGACGAGGTAGTCGAAGTCGGCGTCGTCTCCGAGCCGGGGATCGATGCGGTAGTGATCGGTGGTTTCGTAACCGTGTGTGCGCGAGGCGAAGATCGGACCTAGCGCGATACCCGACGCTCCCAGGGCGATGGCATGGTCGAACCAGCCGGCGAGCCGCCGCAGCCGGTGTTCGGTCGGCTGCGGCGGCTGCGCTGACTGCGGTGCGGGAAACGCGCCGACAAAGCCCAGGGGATAGACCTGCCACCAGATCGCGTGCTGGGTCCAGGCGGGTCCCTTCAGGCCGTGAGTCACGAGACTGCGTCAGCCCACGGCGGCCAGCGTTTGCGCGGCGATGATCGCCTGTGCCACACCGGAAACGATGGCGGCGGCCTTCAGCGCCTCCAGGACCCTCTCGCGCTCGATGCCCGCCTCACGCAGCGTGTGCTCATGGGCGACCATGCAGTGTGAACAACCATTGATCGACGACACCGCGAACGACCAGAGCTCGAAACTGGCCTTGTCCACTCCCGGGTTGGCGATGATGTTCATCCGCAATCCCGGCCGCAGGTCGTCGTAGCGGCCTTCCAGGAAGCCGCGGCCGCGGTAGAACACGTTGTTCATGCCCATGATCGACGCCGCCCCCAACGCCGCCTGGTACGCCTCGGCGGACAGGTGGTTGGCCGCGTCGGCGCCAATCTCGGCCAGCACCTGCGTGTTCCGCGTGGTCGCCGCGCTGGCCAGCAGGGTGCCCCAGAGCTGCTCCTCGTTCAGCACGGCGCTGCGCGTGATCGAGCCCAGGTTGAGCTTCAGGTCCTTGGCGTACTCGGGTAGCGCATCCTTGAGATTCTCGATACTCATCTCGCCCTTCCTGAATTAAGCCGAGGCCTTGAGCAGTTCGGCGGCGTCGATGGTCGGGTCGCCCTTGCGCCAGTTGCACGCACACAGCTCGTCGGACTGCAGCGCATCCAGCACTCGCAACACCTCATCGACGTTACGCCCCACGGATCCGGCCGTAGCAGAGACGAACTGGATCTCGTTGTTCGGGTCGACGATGAAGGTCACGCGGTCCGCGACGCCCTCGTCGTTGAGCACGCCGGCCGCCAGCGAAAGCTCCCGCTTGATGTCCGAGAGCATCGGGAAGGGCAGCTTCTTGAGGTCTTCATGCTGCGCGCGCCACTGAAAGTGCACGAACTCGCTGTCGATCGAAACCCCTAGCACCTGCGCGTCGCGGTCCTCGAACTCGTCGTTCAGCTTGCCGAACGCCGCGATCTCCGTCGGGCACACGAAGGTGAAGTCCTTCGGCCAGAAGAACACCACGCGCCACTTGCCGGGGTGGTCCTCGCTGGTGATGGTGGTGAAGTAGTCGCCGGGCCGCTGCGCGTCGACCTTCGACAGGTCGCCACCGATCAGCGCGGTCAGCTGGTAGGCGGGGAATTGGCCGCCGATCGTCAACAAGGACATACCGTCTCCTTTTCTGGATCGATTCAAGATTAGCTTTATGCCCCCATGATGCCGCGAACCATCTCTGAAGTAAAAGTGATATATGGCACTACACTTATAGGTATGCCCGATAAGATCTATCAGCCCACCATCGCCGGGCTGCGCGCCTTCGTGGCCGTGGCCGAAAAGCGGCACTTCGGCAGCGCTGCAACCACTCTCGGCGTGAGCCAGTCAACCTTGTCGCAGGCACTGGCGGCGCTCGAGACCGGCCTCGGGACGCAGCTCATCGAGAGGTCGACGCGGCGTGTCTTCCTGACGGCGGAGGGCAGGCGACTGCTGCCACCCGCCCTGGCCGCCGTCGAGGCGGTGGACGCGTTCACCGCCGCCGCCGCTGGGGCATCCGATCCGCTGCAGGCCGGCATGCGCCTGGGATTGATTCCCACCGTCGCGCCCTACGTGCTCCCGACCCTGCTCGCCGGGCTTCCCGAGCAACTCCCGTCGTTGACGTTACGGGTGATCGAGGACCAAACCGAACGGCTGCTGACGCTGTTGCGCGAAGGGGCGCTGGACGCGGCGCTCATCGCATTGCCCACCGATGCGCCCGGCGTGACCGCGATCGGGATCTACGACGAAGATTTCGTGCTCGCGCTGCCACCCGGGCATCCACTGTCGGGTAAACAACGGGTGCCGACGACGGCGCTGGCCGAGCTACCGCTGCTGTTGTTGGACGAAGGCCACTGCTTGCGGGACCAGGCGCTGGACGTCTGCCAGAAGGCGGGCGTGCGCGCGGACCTCGCCAATACCCGTGCGGCGTCGCTGGCAACCGCGGTCCAGTGCGTGACCGGCGGACTGGGGGTGACGCTGATTCCGCAGACCGCGGTGCCGGTCGAGTCAGCCAGAAGCCGGCTGGGGCTCGCGCGGTTCGCGACACCACGCCCGGGACGACGGATCGGTCTGGTGTTTCGCTCCTCGAGCGGCCGCGACGAGTCCTACCGGAGGCTGGCCGCCCTGATCGGCCGATTGATCGGTCAGGAACACCAGGTGCGCCCGCTGTAAGTTCGGCCTATGGAGAAGGTCATCGCCGTGCTGATGCGAACCGACTCAGACGACGAATGGTGTGCCCGGCAACGAGGCCCGGTCGCCGGGGCGTTGTTGAACCTGGGGTTGCCCGGACTAGCGGTCAATGTTCGCGACGACGCCGTGCGTCACTCCCTGATGACGCTGACGACCCTGGATCCCCCGGTCGCCGCGGTGGTGAGCCTCTGGACCCAGCAGTGCTATGGCGAGCAGATGGCGGCAGCGCTGGCCCTGCTCGGGGCCGAATGCGAACAACTCGCCGCGTACCTGGTGACCGAGTCGGTCCCGCTGCCGCCACCGGCGACTGAACCCGGTTGCCGTACAACGGGTTTGGCCAACATAGCCCTGCTACGCCGGCCCGCCACGTTGGACCAGGCGACCTGGCTGACCCGTTGGCAGCGTGACCACACGCCGGTGGCCATCGCGACGCAGTCCACGTTCGGCTACAGCCAGAACTGGGTGGTACGAACCCTCACCCCGGGCGCGCCGGGAATCGCGGGCATCGTCGAAGAGTTGTTCCCCGAGGAGGCGATCACCGATCTGAAGGCGTTCTTCGGTGCCGCCGACGACAACGATCTGCAGAACCGGGTAGGCCAGATGGTCGCCAGTACAACCGCATTCGGTGCCAACGAGAACATCGACACCGTGCCAACAAGCCGCTACGTCTTCAAGACGCCCTTCAGAGATTGAGGAACCCGCATGACAACACTGCGCGACGCCGTGGCGCTGGCCGCCCCCGACAACGGCCTGGCGGTGATTTCCACCGTGCGTGCCGACGCGACGGTGCAGGCCTCGCTGGTCAATGTCGGCCTGATGTCGCACCCGGCCACCGGCGAGCCGGCCCTGGGCTTCACCACCTACGGCAAGGTCAAGCTGGCCAACCTGCGGGCACGCCCGCAGCTGGCCGTCACCTTCCGCAACGGATGGCAGTGGGCGACCGTCGAGGGGAAAGCGGAGCTGGCCGGTCCGGATGACCCGCAGCCCTGGCTGCCGGATGCGGACCAGTTGCGGCTCCTGCTCCGTGAGGTCTTCACCGCCGCGGGCGGCACGCACGACAACTGGGACGAGTACGACCGGGTGATGGCCAAGGAACGGCGCGCGGTGGTGTTGATCGCTCCGACCCGCGTCTACAGCAACGGCTGAGCCTGGCATCGTTCGCTAGGCTGCAGCCGTGATCCTGCAGATAGACGACGACAAACGGGTGCGCACGCTGACGCTGAACCGACCCGAGGCACTCAACGCGTTCAACGAAGCGCTCTACGACGCTACGGCGGAGGCGTTGCTGGCCGCCGCCGACGATCCGGAGGTCGCGGTCGTTCTGCTGACCGGCACCGGCCGCGGCTTCAGCGCCGGGACCGACCTCGCCGAGATGCAGGCACGCATCGCCGATCCGGGCTTCACACCGGGAAAGCACGGGTTCACCGGCCTGATCGACGCGCTCAGCGCGTTTCCCAAGCCACTGATCTGCGCCGTCAACGGCGTCGGGGTGGGGATCGGCGCCACCATCCTCGGCTACGCGGACCTGGCGTTCATGTCGTCAACGGCCCGCCTGAAGTGCCCATTCACCAGCCTGGGCGTGGCACCCGAGGCGGCATCGTCATACCTGTTGCCGCAACTGGTGGGCCGGCAGAACGCCGCCTGGCTGTTGATGTCCTCGGAATGGGTCGGCGCCGACGAGGCCCTGCGGATGGGTCTGGTCTGGCGGGTCTGCGATCCGGAGGAGTTGCTGCGCGAGGCCCGTCGGCACGCCGAAATCCTTGCCGCGCAGCCGATCTCGAGCCTTATGGCCGTCAAGCACACGATGACCGAACCGATCCGTCCCGAGATCGCCGCGGCCAGCGCGCGGGAAAACGCCCACTTCGCCGAACTGATGGGCGCCCGGGCCAATGCGGCGGCCCTGGCGGACTTCAACAAACGCTAGCGCGACGGCGCCGGCTCGCGATTGCGCGCGGCGGCGATGATCGCGCGAAGTGTGCGCCTGCAACGCCCGCAGTCGCCGCCCGCGCCGCAGGCGGCGGCAACCTCTTTCGAGGTGCAAGCCCCCTGCGCGACGGCGTCGCACACCGTCTGATTGGTGGCCCCGACGCAGAGGCATACGTACATCAGCACACCCCTCGAATGCTGGCGCAAGCCGACTCAAGCCGCATATTAGTGGAGTCTAACCTAAGTAGGTTAGTGGAGTCTAACCTAAGTCCGCGGCGCTGCAATCCGTCCCGGCGACACGACTGAGCGCAGCCATACCTTGCTGGAAGATTCGAAATCCGCGTGGCAAAGTCGCTGCTACAGCCCCGACAGCCCGTTTACCCGCACTAGGAGTGAACATGCAAGGTGATCCGGACGTTTTGCGCCTGCTCAACGAGCAGTTGACCAGCGAGCTCACGGCCATCAACCAGTACTTTCTGCATTCGAAGATGCAGGAGAATTGGGGCTTTACCGAGCTGGCCGCGCACACCCGTGCGGAGTCCTTCGACGAAATGCGGCACGCCGAGGAGGTCACCGACCGCATCTTGCTGCTCGACGGGTTGCCGAACTACCAGCGCCTTTTCTCGTTACGCGTCGGCCAGACGCTGCGCGAGCAATTCGAGGCCGACCTCGCCATCGAATACGAGGTGATGGAGCGGCTCAAGCCAGGGATCATCATGTGCCGCGAGAAGCAGGACGCCACCAGCGCCAACCTGCTCGAGAAGATCGTCGCCGACGAAGAACTGCACATCGACTACCTCGAAACACAGCTCGAGCTGATGGAGAAGTTGGGCGAGGAGCTGTACTCGGCGCAGTGCGTCTCCCGGCCACCTAGCTGACGGGGGCCTCCCCTCGGTTTGGTTGCCATTGGTTAACCCTGGGCATTCCTTAGCATCGGGCGGCGAGGGAAGGCAGGGCATGACGAGGGCGACACCAGCAGCGGTACCGGCCGGCCCGGCTGCCGAGTCCGCCCCGAGCAACATCGGGGTCAACCCGCAGCGACGGAACTTCATCTTCGTGGCGATCTTGCTCGGCATGCTCATGGCCGCCCTGGATCAAACGATCGTGGCGACCGCGCTGCCGACCATCGTCGCCAATCTCGGCGGGGCGGGCCATCAATCGTGGGTGGTCACCAGCTACCTGCTGGCCTCGACCATCATCACCGCGCTGGTCGGCAAGTTCGGTGACCTTTTCGGTCGCAAGAGGGTTTTCCAGGCGGCCGTGGTGTCCTTCGTCGCCGGGTCGGTGCTGTGCGGGCTTTCGGATTCGATGGGCATGTTGGTGGCATCGCGAGCGCTGCAGGGCATCGGCGGCGGGGGACTCATGGTGACCGCCATGGCGCTGATCGGCGAGGTGATCCCGCTGCGCGATCGCGGCCGCTACCAGGGAGCGATGGGCGCGGTGTTCGGCGTGACCACGGTGATCGGGCCATTGCTCGGCGGCTACTTCACCGATCATTTGACGTGGCGCTGGGCGTTCTGGATCAACGTGCCGATCTCGTTCGTGGTCTTCTTCGTTGCGGCCGCGGCCATCCCGGCGCTCTCCGAGCGCACCAAACCGGTCATCGACTACATCGGGATCGTGTTCGTCGGCTTGGGTGCCACGGGCCTGACGCTCGCCACCAGCTGGGGCGGCACCACCTATCCCTGGGGCTCGGCGACCATCGTCGGTCTGTTCGCCGGTTCTGCGGTCGCCTTGGGGATCTTCGCCTGGGTGGAAAGCCGCGCCGTCGCGCCGATACTGCCCACTCGTCTGTTCGCCAGCCCGGTGTTCACGGTGTGCTGCGTCCTGTCCTTCGTCGTCGGATTCGCGATGCTGGGCGCCCTGACGTTCCTGCCGACCTACATGCAGTTCGTCGACGGCGTCTCGGCGACCACGTCCGGGTTGCGCACGCTGCCGATGGTGTTGGGAATGCTGACGACGTCGATCGGTAGTGGTGTCCTGGTCGGCCGCACGGGGAGGTACAAGATCTTTCCCGTCGCGGGCACCGCGGTGATGGCGGTTGCCTTTTTCCTGATGTCCACCATGGACCCGTCGACCTCGGCGGTGCTGCAGTCGCTGTACCTGGTGATCCTCGGCGCCGGGATCGGTATGTGCATGCAGACGCTGATCCTCATCGTGCAGAACACGTCGAGCTTCGACGACCTCGGCGTCGCCACCTCGGGGGTGACATTCTTCCGCACGATCGGCAGTTCTTTCGGCGCGGCGATATTCGGTTCTCTGTTTACCAACTTCCTGCACAGCCGTATCGGTCCCGCCATGGCCGCCAGCCGCGCGCCGGCGGCCGCGGCCGCATCACCGGAAGCCTTGCACCGGCTGCCACGCAACATGGCCGCCCCGATCGTGTCCGCATATGCCGACTCGCTGACCCATGTGTTTGTCTGGGCGGTGCCGGTCGCCGTGGTCGGGTTCGTCCTGGCGCTGCTGCTGCGCGAGGTGCCGCTACGGGGGATCGGAAACAACCGGGGAGACATCGGCGAGGCGTTTGCCATGCCCACGAACCGGTCGCCCGACGAGATGCTGGAGGCCGCGATCGGCCGCCTGCTGCAGGGGGCCCCGGGCATGCGGCTGCGCAGCATAGCCATGCGCCCGGATTGCGGGCTCGACGTGGCCGAACTCTGGGCAGTGATACAGATTCACCGCAACGCGCAGGTGTTCGGACAGGCACGGCTGTCGAGTATCGGCGATCAATTCCGCTTGCCCTACGAGGTACTCCAGCCCACCTTCGACCGCCTCGTCCACAACGGTTACGCGATGCGCGACGTCGATGACCTCCGGCTCACCCCGCTGGGCGTGCAAGAGGTTGACTTCGTCACCACGCTGATCCGCGAATGGATCGTCGACAAGCTGACCCGATCGCCCAGCTTCGAGGGACGCCCGGACCGCGCCCAGGTCCAAGCCGCCCTCGACCGGGTCGCCCACCGAATCGTCGCTCGGCGTGACTGGCGCGAGGATCGGCGCGACCTGGCCAACCTTGAGACCCAGAGGATTCCGGTGGCGGTGCCGGCGGGCGGCGTACCATCTCGCCATGAGCCGAATCGGAACATTCGCTGACGACGACGTCTATGGCTGGGCGACGAAATCCCCGGATCTCGGCGGCGCGTTCGGCAAGCTCAGCCACGTGGTCTACACCAAGAACCGGCTGCCGCTGCGCACCCGCGAGCTGGCGCGTGCGGTGATCGCCCACCTTAATGAGTGTGTCGTCTGCGTCAACACCCGCGACGCCGACGGGCCCGCCGCCGGCGTCGACGAGGAGCTCTACCTGCACGCGACGGAGTGGCGGACCTGGCCCGGTTACAGCGAACAGGAGCGGCTGGCAGCCGAGTTCGCGCACCGGTTCGCGACCGAGCACAAGGTTCTCCGGGACGACGAAGACTTCTGGAATCGCTGCGCCGAGCACTTCTCCGACGAGTTGCTCACCGACCTGGCCATCTCCTGTGCTCTGTGGGTCGGAATGGGACGGGTTCTGCGGACCCTGGATATCGGCCAGACTTGCAAGCTGACCTTGCCCGGCCGCGCATAGCTCGCCTCCTCGGCCGCCATGGGAGCCACCCCGCTCGCCGCCGCCGCGATCGCGCAGCTGGAGGCCGAAGGCGTCGACACGGTCATCGGCACCACGGTGAACCCCGCCGGGCTCACACAGGCCAAGACGGTCCCGATCCGCCGGACGAACACGTTCGCGGATCCCGGGCTCGGCGCCAGCCCCTCGTGGCATGCCTTCGCGATCGACCAGAGTGGCATCGCGTTCACCGATGAAGTGGGGGTGGTCGGCGATCAACGGCTCCGCATCGACCTGTCCGGTTTGCGCATCGTCGGCGACGGCTTAGCGTGGGCGCCCGCCTCATTTTTCGAGCAGGACGGCACGCCCGTCCCGGCGTGCAGCCGCGGAACCCTGGTTCGAATCGAGGCCGCGCTGCGGGAAGCCGACATTGAGGCGGCGATCGGCCACGAAATCGAATTCCTGCTCGTCGACCCCGACGGCGGCCGGCTGCCGGCGACGATGTGGGCACAGTACGGCCTCGCCGGCGTGCTCGAGCGCGAGGCGTTCGTTCGCGATGTCCACGCCGCGGCCACGGCGGCCGGCGTCGGGCTCGAGCAGTTTCATCCCGAGTACGGGGTCAACCAGTTCGAGATCTCGCTGGCACCGCTGGCGCCGGTGGCCGCCGCGGATCAGCTGGCATTGGCCCGGCTCATCATCGGCCGCGCCGCCCGCCGTCACGGGCTCCGCATCAGCCTGTCGCCCGCACCCTACGCCGGCGGTGCCGGATCCGGTGCGCACCAGCACTTTTCGCTGACCATGTCGGAAGGGCCGCTGTTCACCGACGGAACGGGCGTGGCGGGGATGACGCCGGCGGGGGAGAGCGCGGTCGCCGGGGTGGTCAGTGGGCTGCTCGAAGCCCAGGGCATTCTGTGCGGATCGATCGTGTCCGGGTTGCGGATGCGGCCGGGTAACTGGGCCGGGGCCTTCGCGTGCTGGGGAACCGAGAACCGCGAGGCCGCAGTGCGATTCGTCAAAGGGGGCCTGGGCAGCCCGCGTGGCGGCAACGTCGAGGTGAAAGTCGTCGACCCCTCGGCCAACCCATACCTGGCCTCCGCGGCGATCCTCGGCCTGGCACTGGACGGAATCAAGCGCAAAGCGACACTGCCTCCGGAGACCACGACAGACCCGGCAAACCTCTCCGATTCCGACCGCAACGGCGCCGGCATCGTGCGACTTCCCGAAGCTCAAATCGAAGCCATTGCCGCCCTTGATAATTCGGCGCTACTGCGGAGAATCCTGGGCGACCCCGTGGTGGACATGGTGGTCGCCGTCCGCCGCCTGGAGCACGAGCGGTACGGCGATCTCGCCCCCGAGCAACTGGCTGACAAGTTCCGGATGGCGTGGAGCCTGTGACGCTGCCCGAAAGCTCGGCTCTGGCACAGCACATCGGCGAAGTCACCCTGATCGACCAGCACGCCCACGGGTGCTGGTTGACGCCGGGGAACCGGCGGCGGTTCGAAAACGCCCTCAACGAGGCCAACACCGAACCTCTTGTGGGCTCGGGCTTCGACTGCCAGCTCGGCTTCGCCGTGCGCGCCCATTGCGGACCCATCCTGGGATCGCCTGAACACGTTGACCCGCAAACGTATTGGGAGGGCCGCAGCCGACGCGACGAGAAGGAGCTCGCCCGGCTGTTTTTGCCGGCCGCCAAAGTGAGCGACTGGCTGGTGGACACCGGCATCGGCGACGACGCAGCCGGCACAGGCGGCATCGCCGACATGGCCGGATTGTCCGGCAACCGCGCCCACGAAATCGTCCGCCTCGAACAGGTGGCCGAGCAGGCCGCGCAAGAGCCCGGCGACTACGCCTCGGCATTCGAGGAGATCCTGCAGCGGCGCGCGGCGACGGCGGTCGCCACCAAGTCCATCCTGGCCTACCGGGGCGGGTTCGACGGCGATCTGACCGAGCCGTCGGCGTCGCAGGTGGCCGACGCCGCCGGTCGGTGGCGCGACCGCGGCGGCACCCGGTTGCAGGATCGCGTGCTGCTGCGTTTCGGGCTGCACCAAGGGCTGCGGCTCGGCAAACCACTGCAGTTCCACGTCGGCTTCGGCGATCGCGACTGCGATCTGCACAAGACCAATCCTCTTCTCCTGCTCGACTTCTTGCGACAGTCGGGGGATACCCCGGTCGTGCTGTTGCACTGTTACCCCTACGAGCGCGAAGCCGGATACCTCGCGCAGGCGTTCAACAACGTCTACCTCGACGGCGGGTTGAGCGTGAACCATCTGGGGGCACGAGCGTCCGAATTCATCGGCCGGCTGCTGGAGCTCGCGCCGTTCGGCAAGATCCTCTACTCATCGGACGGTTTCGGTCCGGCGGAATTGCATTTTCTCGGCGCAGCCCTGTGGCGCAGGGGTATTCAGCGTGTGCTCAGCGGGTTTGTCGCCAATGGCGACTGGAGCGAGAGCGATGCCATCCGCGTGGTCGACCTGATCGCACACGACAACGCCGCCCGGATCTACCGCGTTTGACACCGGGTGATACCGGGGTATACGGGCCGCTATGGCTTCCATGGGGGGCGTCCTGGACTGGGCCCGGCAACAAGTCGTGTCGCGGGTGCCCAAAGCCGATCTCGACCAGCGGGATCCCGACTACATCCGCGACCAGCTGCCGGGAACATGGCTGCTGGCGTCGCTGTACTTCAGGGCCGACGTACGGGGCATGGACCGGATTCCCGCCGAGGGACCGGTGCTGCTGATCGGCAACCACAGTGGCGGCAACGTCCCCCCCGACACGTTCGTCTTCACCCTCGCCTTCTGCTCCTACTTCGGCGTCGAGCGGCCGTTCTACCAGTTGGCCCACAACCTCGTCGTCTCCGCACCCCCGCTCGGCTGGTTGCGCAAGTTCGGTACCGTCGCGGCCAATCCCGAAAACGCCCGGCTTGCACTGGATTCCGGCGCGGCGCTACTGGTCTATCCGGGCGGCGACTACGAGGTCTTCCGGCCCTCGTGGGAACGCCACAAGGTCGACTTCGGCGGCCGCAAGGGTTACGTGCGGCTGGCCCGCGAGGCCGGTGTGCCCATCGTGCCCGTCGCCAGCGTCGGCGGCCAGGAGAGCTCGCTGTTCCTCAGCCGCGGGCAGTGGCTGGCCAAGCTGCTGATGACGGACAAGTTGCTGCGGCTCAAGAGCATCCCGATATCGCTGGCGCTCCCGTGGGGCCTCAACATCAGCGACCTGGCGGGCCACATTCCGCTGCCGACGAAGATCGTGATCGAAGTGCAGGACCCGATCGAAGTGGATGGCGATGACCAAGCGGTGCACGACAAGGTGATGGCCAGCCTGCAGGGCGGCGTCGACCGCCTGGCCGCCGAACGTCGATTCCCGGTGATCGGCTGATGCGCGTCGAACGCCGTTGCGTCATCAAGGCGGACCGCGACGCGGTCTGGAAGATCGTCGGCGACCCCGACTGCTATCCGTCGTTCATGCCGACCCTCGAGCGCTGGGAGTCCTCTAACGACGTACGCCGTGGCGTCGGTGCACGTTACACCGTGCACTGGAAGATCGGCTCGGTGCCGGTCGGGGGACTGATCGAGGTCGTCGAATTCGACGAGGGGCGCGACCTGGCCTGGGTGGGGATCACCGGTGTCACCCTGCGCGGGCGGATCCGGCTGCGCGACGGCGCGGAAGGCCAGACGAAGGTGACGTTCCGGCTCTCATATCAGGCGCCCGGCGGCATCTTCGGTTACATCGCCGACCGCATTGCCGTGCGGCAGGTCGGCCGCTCGCTGTCCGAAACGTTGAAATGCCTCAAGGGGCTTACCGAGTCTTAGCCGGCGCCGGCTCGCGAGGTAAGGGCCTGGCAGGGACATTTCTCGCCCGCGGTCGCCATGGCAGCGGGACTATCCGCCGCGTGCCGTTGACAGTTGGGGGAACGTTTGCGGGTTACACCATCCTGCGGATGTTGGGTTCCGGCGGGATGGCCGAGGTCTACCTTGCCCGGCACCCGAGGCTGCCGCGGCGCGACGCGCTGAAAATCATGCCGGAAGCCGTATCAACAGATGACGACTTCCGTCAGAGGTTCCACCGCGAGGCCGACCTGGCCGCGGCGCTTCCAGCATTCCAATCCGGTGGCCGTCATCAGCCAACAGCTCAATGCAGCCCCGCCGAGACTCGCCGACCGGCGCCCCGAGTTGGCGCACCTCGATCCGGTGCTGTTGAAGGCTTTGGCCAACGACCCCGCCGACCGATTCGAGCGGTGCCGGGACTTCGCCGCAGCCTTAAGTGAACGTGCCGGTCCGCATTTCGTTCTGTGTGCACTCCGTCCGGATGCGTTGCCGTAGCGGTGCGGCTGGCCGACGAAAACCACAAAGCGCCCACGGACTCCGCAGACATGTTCCGTTTCGTCGACGGGCACTGGGAGCCGAACACGCCCTATAATTCGTCAGCCCCGTGTCCCGGACAAAGTGGACCGGCCACCCAAACCGTGGCGGTGACTTCGTCGTGGTAGCCACAAAGCGACGGCACACTGCGCGGCGCCTTGACCAAAACCGCGCTCACCGATGAATGCGGTTTCAAAGGGACGGTTTGGCGGACCCCAACGACACTGACGCGCGTCGGCGATGTGCCACCCGCCGTCGTCCTTGCCGATCCCGCATTGCTCGTCTCCGAGCCACCACCGACAACCACACCGGTCCGTCCAGGTGGATGATCCGACCGGTTTGCGGGGGGTGCGATCTCAGATCAATCCGGTGGCGTCAAAGACCCAGGACGTATCCCAGCCGGCAAGGCTCTCGAAGTGGTTGGGGGGCGCGAAGCTGGTGAGCGTCGTCAGGTCGTAGTAGTCCTTCCAGACCGTGACTTTCCCATCGACCACCTTGTGCACGGTGACGAATCTCAGCACGCCCCGCTCGCCTGTCGGGAAAGTCCAAGTCTCCGAATGCTCGTATATGACGTCGGTGCCGTTGGACAGCAACAGGCCGTCGTGGTTCTCGTAGTCCGCAAGCGGCTCGACGGCCATCTTGAGCTTTTTCACGATGTCTTCGGGACCGCGCGCCGAGAGCGCGGGAATCGGCATGTCGACGTAGAGGCAGTCCGCCGCCAGGAACGTCTTGACCTCGTCCAAATCGCGCCGCGAAAGCGCCCGCCACATCCCGAGTACGACTTCCTCGACCGCGGTCGTAGAAACCTGTGTCATAGCGGCCAATAAACCCGGTAGCCACACGGGTGTCAACCGACAGCCAAAGAAGGGATGCTCGCCCCGCCGGCGGCCGGCGGCTGGCAACGGCTCCTGGATTGGCTCGGCCGTTAACTCGTGGCCACTGAAACGCCGCGTGGACGAGCATGTTTGCCTCATACTTGGCGACGTGACATCGCGGCGCGATAGCTCAGAGGAGATTGGAACCGGCCAGGTCGACGGCCTGCTGAACCGGCGCGAGGCCATGCGACGACTGGTACTCGTCGCGGTGACCGCGACCCCCACCGCGCTCATCGCGGGCTGTTCCAACGGCAGGTACTGGCCGAGCCGGCGACGGCGGCGTCGCCGCCGCTAAGCGTCGACCGGGGCCATCGACCGCGCCGGGCCCAACGCCACCGGCAACGCCGACCACCCACGCAGCACCCGCGTCTCCCGCCGGCTTCCGGGACCCGCCGCGCGCACCTCGGGAAAACGGTCGAAGAAGGTACGCAGCCCGACCTCGCCCTCGGCGCGAGCCAAAGCGGCCCCCAGACAGAAGTGCCTGCCGCCGGAGAACGCGAGATGCCTTCCGGCGTTTGACCTCTCGATGTCGAACCGGTTCGGATCGGGGAACACGGACGGATCCCGGTTGGCGGCGCCCAGATAGATGATCACCAACTCGCCGCTTTGCACCCGCATGCCCGCCAACTCGGCATCCCTGAGCGCCACCCGCGCGGTGAGCTGCACCGGCGAGTCCAGCCGCAGGATCTCTTCGACTGCGTTGGGCCACAACTCGGGGCGTTGACGCAACGCGTCCAGATGCTCGGGCGTGTCCAGCAACATGCGAATCCCGTTGCCCAACAGGTTCACCGTGGTCTCGAATCCGGCGGCCAATACCAGGCCAGCGATCGCCTGCAGTTCGTCCTCGTTCAGATGTGTTTCGGCGGAGCCGCTTTCGGCCATCTGGATCAACTGGCTCATCAGGTTGTCACTTGGGGCACGCCGCAATTCCCGCAGGTGACCGGCGAGCCAGGAATCGAATCCGGCGATCCCCTCCCGCACGCTGCGGTACTGTCGCCACGGCAATCCGATGTCCAGGCTCGGGGCGGCCAGCTCGCCGAACTCCAGAACCAGCGAACGGTCTCGCTCGGGTACCCCCAAAATCTCGCTGATGATCGCGACGGGAAGTCGCGAGCAGTACCGCCCGACGATGTCGACGACGCCGGACTGGCCGGACAGCTGATCCAGGAGACTGGTGGCGGTCTGCTCGACCCGATCACGCAGCGCGGCGACCGCCCGCGGCGTGAACACGGCCGATACCGTCTTGCGGTAGCGGGTGTGGTCCGGCGGCTCGACGGCCAGCAACGACGGTTCGCGCAGCGGATGCAAAAGAGCGTCGCGCGCCCGGCGCTCGAGCCAGCGCAGCGGCGCAGGCAGATTCGAGCCCATGTTCACCACCCGGAAGTCCTCGGACCGCAGCAGTTCATGGGCCAGCGCGTAATCCGTCGTCAGATAGTTGACGCGGCCCTTCACCAGTGGGCCGAGGGCCCGTAGCTGGTCGTAATAGGCCACCGGATCGGCGGCCACCGTCGGATCGGCGATCAACCTGGCCTGCAGGTCACCCCGCCGCATACCGATCGCCGCGACGCCGCGGATGAATCCGTGCATCGCAAGCCAGTGCAGTCTCTCCTTCACCGGTCCTCCATCACCTCGGCCGTTTCACCAGCCTAGTGTCATGAGTCTTGAAGGCCCTCGGACGCCGAAATCGGCGCGACCGTTCAGCTCACTCGCTTCTTCGCGCCAACGTGGATCTCAACGAAGACGCGCAGGCTCAGCACTGCGCGGCGATCTTGAAGTCGGTGGTCACCACTTTGTTGGGATTGCTGCTGTTGATCCCATAGGCGCTGCCCGTGATGGTGTAGGCGGTGTCGGTGAGGTCGGCGTGCGCGTCCCCAACCCCGCCGTGCCAGAAGCTGCCGGTGAACCCGTCGATGTCACGGATCTTCACCCACTGCGGGATGACCCGGTCGCCGCTGAGCATTACCACCGCTTCGACGTGGCCGTTCCGATCGCTGATGTCGATTGTGCGGTAAGACTGGATTTGGCTGCAAGCGGCGGGACGTGCCGTGTGAGTGGCGCCGTCGATGGTCACTCGGGCCGGTTTGAGGGGCGTCGTCTGCGCCTGCCCACACCCCGCCACGCCAAAGATCAGGACGAAACCAACTGCGAGCAACCGGTTTTGCACCGGGCCACCTCCTTTACTGCCGCTTCGGCATCAGCGCCGGCAGGGCCTTGACGATCCGGCCTCGCACGAACTCCGGGCTCAGGCCCTTGAGCACGTCGATCAAGCGAATGCTCTTGGGGACGTACCAATGCAACCGCTTCGGGTTGTGGTAGGCCTGCCATGCCGCCTCCGCCACGCTGGTCGCGGGCATCAGCCGGAACATGCCCTTCTTGGGCGCGCCGGCGCGGAGTTCCTCGGCGGACATGGTGGGTGCGGCGTCGTCGGAGTGGTTGGTCGTCGTGGTGAGGATGGCGGTGTCGATCAGACCCGGCAGTACGTCGGCGACCCGGACCCCGTGGCGCTGCCATTCCACGCTCAACGCTTCGGTCAATCCCTTGACCGCATGCTTGGTCGAGGAGTAGACCGCGATCCGTGGCATGCCGTAAGTGCCCGAGGAGGACGATGTCGAGAACATCAGGCTGCCGGGCGTCTTCTTGAGGTAGGGCAGCGCGACATAGGCACCGGTCAGCACCGCCTTGAAGTTCACCTCGACGACGCGCATCGCGGCTTCGTACGGCACATCCTCGAACCAGCCGGATTCGCCGATGCCGGCGTTGTTCCACATCATGTCGAGCCCGCCGCCGGCATTGCCCCCCCAGAAGTCGGCCAGCGCGCCCTCCAAGGCGGCCTTGTCCGTGACATCGACGGCGCGAATCCATAGCCGATCGCCGCCAAGTTCCTGATTCAGCGTGGCGAGGCCGTCGTCGTTGCGGTCCACCGCGCCGACGCGCCAGCCCTTGGCATGAAAGAGCTTTGCTCCCTCGCGGCCCATGCCACTGCCCGCGCCAGTGATGAACACCGATTTCACAAGACTTGACCGGACCGGTTGTCAGCTCGCCTCGACCACATCTTTGATGCGGTTCAGCGTGATCTTCATGTCACGGATGTTGTTGCGTTGACGGAGCCAGCCGCCGAACGCCCAGTAATACACCGTTGCGAATAGGGAAGGGGGCAGCCGAAACGACTCCGTCACGTCGGTGCCGTCGCCCGCGGGCGTCAATCGGTAATGCCAGGTGTTCGCCGGCCGGTCTCCCAAGAGAGCCGCGAAGCCGAACTCGCGGCCCGGCTCGCACGCGGTCACCTTGCATACGGTCCAATAAACCGGCCCGATGCCGTTTCGTTTGACATGGCCGCGGAATCGGGCGCCGAGCGCCGGGCCGGTCGCGCCGTCGAGCCACTCCGCCTCGAAAGTTTCCGGAGAGAATCGTCCGGTGTTGCGGACATCCGCGATCAAATTCCATATCTTGTCAGCAGGCGCCGCCATGTGAACTGTCGCCGAACCTTCCATGGCCTGATCCAAACACAGCTTCGCGCCGGGTCATAGACCTGTTAATGCGGCACGGCTGCCTGAATGAGCCCGTTGATCATCTGCTTGATGCCCTGTGCGGGGTGCGAGTACCACCCGACGGGTAGGCCCGAGGCGGAGCCGCACTTCGGCCAGGGCTCCAGCCCCTCTTCGGCGAAAACCCGGTTGGCTACGGCGATCTGCTGATCCCTCGATGCGGCTGCCGGGTTGCCGACGCCGCCGTATTGGGCCCAAGTGCCTGGCTTGAATTGCAGCCCACCGTATTCGCCGTTTCCGGTGTTGGCGTGCCAGTTGCCACCGGACTCGCATTGCGCGACCGCGTCCCAGTTGGGGGCCGTGGGGGCGGCGTCGGCCACACCGGTTGCGGAGGTCAGCGACACTGCAACGATCCCGCCCACAACCGCGGGCTTGACGAGCTTGCAGAGTTTACTCATGTCAAACAAATCGCCCGGCGTGTCCGAAGCGTTACCGATTCGAAAATCCCCCGAGATAGGACCTCTATCAGCGGAAATGGGCCCTGAGCCGTCGCACGAAGGTTTTAGAAATCAATGAGAAACGACTAAATCAGCCCTGGCAAAGCATCTTTCGTCGGGGTTAACCTGGCCGCTGATGTCACCCGGAGAATGGTTGCGCTCGAAGCGGGTTCGCGTGCTGATCGCTGCCGCGCTGGCGGTCTCGCTGCTGCTGGGCGGAACTTTCCTATTGGTGGACGGGCTGCACTCGACGCCCTCCGACGCCCTCGACCATCCCGCCGATCCCGTCACCGACGACCAGTCCGAGGCTCAGGTGCTCGAGTCGGCCAAACAAATCGTCGCCCTGACCGGATTGCGGACGACGTCGGCCGGCTATGCGTTGATGTCCTGCAAGGACCGGGTCGACCCGCCCAATCAGGGCGCGATCTACCTGACGTTCGCGCTGCCCGCCGCGGCCCGGGCCGACACCTATTTGCCGACGATCGCGGCGACGCTCGTCACCCATGGCTGGACCGAGGGCATACCGCCCAACGATCACGCCTTCGCCAACATCGTCTCCAAGGATGCCGTCACTGCGATCGTCTATCGCCACGACGACGACCCCGGCCTGGGCGTCGCGCGCATTTACGGTCAGTGCCGGAACGTCAATGACCACCGCAGGGACACGACGACGTGGATCGATATCACCAACCGGATAACGAGGACCGGTTAAGGGCCCCCAAAGCGCTACTGCGCCTGACGGTTGTCGTCAAGCGCAGTAGCGAACTCCGGCAGGTCGGTTATCCGCCGCCACCGGGGGTAGCACCCAGGCTGCTCTGCAAGTCCGACTTCATTGCGTTGAGCTGAGCTCCCCAGTACTCCCAGCTGTGGGTTCCGTAGGCGGGGAAGTTGAACACGGCGTTGTGGCCGCCCGCGGCGTTGTAGGCGTCCTGGAACTTCTTGTTGACGCCGATCATGAAGTTGCTCTCAAGGAACGTAGCCGGCAAATTGGCACCGCCCAGTTCGTTCGGGGTCCCGTTGCCGCAGTACACCCAGAGCCGGGTGTTATTGGCGACAAGCTGGCCAACGTTGACCAAGGGGTCGTTGCGTTGCCATGCGGGGTCGTTGTCCGGCCCCCACATGTCTTCCTTCTTGTAGCCGCCGGCATCGCCCATCGCCAGACCTATCCAGCCCTGCCCGGTGGACGGGCTGAGGTAGCCGGACAGCGAACCGGCGTAGACGAACTGACCAGGGTGGTAGATCGCCAGATTCATCGCCGATGCACCCGCCATTGAGATCCCGACCGCGGCGGCGCCGTTGGGCTTGACACCCCTGTTGGCGGACAGCCATTGCGGCAGCTCGCTGGTCATGAACGTCTCCCACTTATAGGTCGAGCAGCCGGCCTTGCCGCAGGCGGGGCGGTACCAGTCGGTGTAGAAGCTGGACTGACCACCGACCGGCATGATGAGCGACAGGCCAGACTTGTAGTACCACTCGAACGCGGGCGTGTTGATGTCCCAGCCGTTCCAGTCGTCCTGGGCCCGCAACCCGTCGAGGGCGTACACCGCCGGCGAGCCGTTTCCGCCGCTCTGGAACTCGACCTTGATGTCGCGGCCCATACTCGGGGACGGCACCTGCAGGTATTCGACGGGCAGGCCCGGGCGCGAGAACGCCCCCGCCGTCGCCGCCCCGCCGGCAAGACTGACCAGGCCCGGCAGAGTGACAGCCGCCGCCGCACCGACCAAAAGCCGGCGCCCCCAGGCCCGGAACTTCTCGCTAACGTCTGTCATACATGCGCCCCTTGTCGTTAAGTCGTCGTGCTCTCGGCAGGAACTTACCGTGTGATTGCGTCAAATGTCGATTGGGACGCGGAGTTGTCTCAGTGTTGTATCGGTTTCCGGCCATGAATTGCGCAACGGGGATAAGCGGAGCGCAAAGTCGCGTCGGGCCCCCAGACCTACAAATCGTCGCCGGATCTGGCCCGAAAAGACCAGGCAGCGGGCCCGCATCGCGCACGGGAGGCCAGGCGAGCGGGAGCGGCTACGACGAAAGGTACAAAGAGCAGCGAACCAAAATCGGGCCGGTCGATTTCGACACGCTGGGTCATGCGACATCGCGTGCCGCAACCGGTGGTGCGGGAGCCGGTCGCCCAGGCGTTCGATTGCCGCCGCTGAACTGACGTCGCCGAAATAAATTGTCGACTCGAAAAGGATCCCGCGGGGTTCCGGGCCGGCGGACGGCCTGCCAGATGCTCTCTGACCTGCCGGTTTGGGGTGCGACGCCACCGGGCTTAACTCAAATGGCTTGGCCCCCGCTGCCGGCGAGGCGCGATTCGGCGCTCCCGCCGTGCGTGGCCTGCTAATTTGACACAGATTTAAGACCGGGTCGGCCGAACCCGCGCGGACCGCGTAGGCTCTGACGAAGCAAGCCGACGGAAACCACGCAAATCCCAGTTCGTTCCGGCTCTCACGAACCACCGCACCAGCGGGCTTCATGGTGCGCGATGGGGCCGCTGAGGGCGTCGGGGGTCTGGGGCCGATTGAGGTGCGAATTTGGATACGGTACTTGGGCTATCAGTCACGCCGACCACCGTTGGGTGGGTCCTCGCTGAGGGACACGGCGCCGACGGCACGATCCTGGAGCATCGGGAAGTGAGGCTGCTCCCCGGCCATGGCGTGCACGCACTGAGTACCGCAAAGCAGGTGGCAGATGAGGTCTTGCGGGCGGAAGCGCTGGCGGCCGCGAGCGATCACCACCTGCGGGTCGTCGGACTGACCTGGAACGATGAAGCGTCCGCCCAGGCGGCGTTGCTGGTGGAGGCGTTGACCGACGCGGGCTTTGACAACGTCGTGCCGGTTCGGTTGCTCGACGCGGTCGAGACCCTGGCCAGGGCCATCGCACCCGTGATCGGTTACGAGCAGACCGCGGTCTGCATCCTCGAGCATGAGTGGGCCACCGTCGTCATGGTCGACACCCATGACGGCGAGACGCAAACGGCCGTCAAACATGTGCGCGGCGGCTTCGACGGCCTGAGTGACTGGCTGCGCGGAATGTTTGACCGGCGAAATGGATGGCAGCCGGGCGGGGTGGTTGTCGTGGGTGCGGACAGCGAAATCGATGGGTTCTCCTGGCAGCTCGAAAAGGCTTTGCCGGTGCCGGTTTTCGCGCAGACCATGGCCCAAGTGACAGTCGCACGCGGAGCAGCGCTGGCCGCGGCCCGAAGCACGGAGTTCACCGATGAGGAGTTGGTCGCGCGGACGCCTTATCCCGCAGCCGCGTCGGCCCGGCCCCGAAAGCTGTCCTACGCGGGGGCGGTGACCGCATTGGCGGCCGGCGCGATCACCTTCGTCTCGTCGCTCTCGGTCGCCGTCGGTATTCAACTCGCTCCCGCGAGCGGGCCCGCCCCGGGAAAGCACATGGTTCAGCCGCCGACGCCGCAGGTGGCCGAGGCGGTTGCGCCGGCCGTCGCACCGCACGCAGAGGTCCCACCGCCAGGCCCCACGTCCACGGCGCCGGCCGTCGAACCCGCTCAAGAGGTGGGCGCTCAGGGGGAGCAGGAAGCTGCCCCCGGCGAGCAGCAACCTGACCCGAATACTCGACAGCCCTACTTGACCAGAGTGCTCGATCACATACCCGGCGACGCCGGCGATTCAGCGGGAAACCCGGCGCCGCACTCGCCCATGCCCTAGCGAGGGATCAATCGTCCTTGGCGTGAACCGCGGTGAACGCCAGCGACACCTCGTCGGCGACTCGCACCGAGCCCATCAACAGCGAGTAGGGCTTGACGCCGTAATCGGTTTGCCGAACAACGGATTCGGCGGACATGCGCCACACCTCACCGAGATCCTCTGTGCGCAGGTCGATTACGTGCGTCCGCGACTTTCCGCGAATCTGGAGCTTCCCGGTGAGACGATAGCCGCTATCCGTCTTGTCGATAGCGTCTGCGGCGAAACGGATCTCGGGATAGTGGCCGGCGTCCAGCGACTTCAATGCGTTCGACTTCACCAGCGCCTTTTCCGGTCCGGACAGCCCCTTGACCCCGCCCTCACCGCGCAGCACCTCAAACGAATCGACCTCGACGACCAGCTCCGCGCTGACCGGCGCGGCGCCGGCCCAGCCCACGGAGGCCCGCCAGCGCCTCATCGCGATGGTGAGCCGATGGCCCATTCGCGCCGCCCTGCCCGCGACATCGGTGCGAATCAACAACTCACCGTCGGCTGCGTCAAGGCTCCACGAGTCGGTCACAAGCCGACTGTGTCACATCGTCAGAACGGTGCGGTAGTGCGCTCGCCCCTGCTCCAGCGCCTGATAGCCCTCGGCCGCCTGCGACAGCGGTAACTCCTCGATCCACGCCCGCACACCGGACAGGACCGCGAAGTGCATGGTGTCTTCGACGTCCTTGGCCGTGCCGGAGGGATGGCCGACAATGCTCAACCCCGGGGTTATCAGCTGTACGGGACTGATGGGCAGCGGCTCGGGCGTCACGCCGATGGTGACCAGCTCGCCCTGCGGCACCAGCCCGCCGACCGTGTCGGCCATGGCCTTGGAGTTGCCCGCAGTGCCCAGCACGACCGTCACCCCGCCCAGGGCCTGCAGCGCTTGAGACGCGTCGCCGCTCGTGGAGTCGATGTAGTGCTGCGCGCCGAGCTTTTTCGCGTCCTCGGCCTTGGCGGTCCCGCGCGCGATCGCGATGGTCTCGAAACCCATCGCGCGGGCGAACTGCAGACCGAGGTGGCCGAGTCCGCCGACGCCGAGGATCGCGACCCGGTCACCGGGCAACGCCTTCGTGTGACGCAGCGCGTTGTAGGTGGTGACCCCGGCACAGCCCATCGGGGCGGCTTCCGCGTCGGAAAGCCCGTCGGGGATCCGGGCCAGGGCGCTGACCGGCACGGTCACCGACTCGGCGTAGCCGCCGGGATACTGCCAGCTCGGGACTTTTCCGTTGGCGCAGTGGATGAAAATGCCTTTGCGGCAGGGGTCGCAGCGGTAGCAACACCCGCCGAACCAGCCGACCGCGACTCGATCGCCGACGGAGAAGCCTTCGACGCCATCACCGAGTTCCGCTATCTTCCCGGCGATTTCATGCCCGGGCGTCAGCGGCCACGACATGCCGGGAAACCCGCCGGAGACAAAATGGGCGTCGGTGCCGCAGATGCCGCACGCGGAGACCCTCAGCCGTACCTCGTCACGGCCCGGTGGCACCGTTTCGACATCGACCAGCTCTAACGGTGCGCCTGCCGAATTTACCTGAACAGCTCGATGCTTAGCCATCTTAGCCACCGGTTGATGCTAATGCGCGACAGGGCATTTCGCCCCCTGAGAGTGGTAGTCGACCTGCCAGTGCTTGATCCCGTTGAGCCAGCCCGACCGTAGCCGTTCGGGTTTGCCGACCGATTCCAGATCGGGCATGGCATCGGCGATCGCGTTGAACATCAGGTCGATCGTCATTCGCGCGAGGTTCGCCCCGATGCAGTAGTGGGCGCCGGTGCCACCAAATCCCACATGCGGGTTGGGGTCACGCAAGATGTTGAACGTGAACGGGTCGTCGAACACGTCCTCGTCGAAATTGGCTGAGCGGTAGACCATTACCACCCGCTGGCCCTTCCTGATCTGCGCGCCGGACAACTCGTAGTCCTCGAGCGCGGTGCGCTGGAACGACGTGACCGGGGTGGCCCACCGAACGATCTCGTCGGAAGTGGTGGCGGGGCGCTCCCGCTTGAATAGCTCCCACTGATCGGGAAAGTCGGTGAAGGCCATCATTCCCTGGGTGATGGAGTTGCGGGTGGTCTCGTTGCCCGCCACCGCCAGCAGAATGACGAAGAAGCCGAACTCGTCGTCGGAGAGCTTGTGGCCGTCGATGTCGGCCTGGACCAGCTTTGTGACGAGGTCTTCCCCCGGATTCTTCGCCCGGTCAGCGGCCATCTGCATGCCGTACATGATGAGTTCGACGGAGGCGGTGATGGCGTCGTTGCCGGCGAACTCCGGATCCTGGTCGCCCACCATCTCATTGGACCAGTGGAAAAGTTTTTTGCGGTCCTCCTGTGGCACACCCATCAGGCCGGCGATGGCCTGCAGCGGCAGTTCGCACGACACCTGCTCGACGAAGTCGCCGGAACCCTCGGCCGCTGCGGCCTCGACGATGCGGCGGGCGCGCTCGGCGAGGTCTTCGCGCAGGCGCTCGATGGCTCGGGGAGTGAACGCCCGCGAGATGATCTTGCGCAGCCGGGTGTGCTGGGGGGCGTCCATGTTGAGCAGAACGAACTTGCCCCGCTCGATCTGCTCGCCGACCGTGCCGTCTTTGTAGCGCGGCAGGGCCGTCTTCTGCAGGCTGGAGAAGACGTCGCTGCGCAGCGATATCTCTTTGACGTCCTTGTGCTTGGACACCACCCAGAAGCCGCCGTCGTCGAACCCGCCGACCCCGATCGGCTGCTCGTTCCACCAGATCGGCGCCGTCCGCCGCAATTCGGCCAGTTCTTCGACCGGCAATCGCTCGGCGTGGATGTCCGGATCGGTGAAGTCGAACCCGGGCGGCAGATTCGGCTGGGTGGTCGGCTCGGTGGTTGGCATATACCCGCTCCTCGGTACGAAGTCGTCTAGTCGTCTTCTGGTGCCAAATTAACCACTGCTACACCACGTTGGGAAGCGCCGCGGCAAGATCGCTGACGAAATTGCAACGCGTTCAGCGCCGATGACTTTCGCGCTGCTCGCGGGTCTGTACGGAAGAGCAACGACCAACCGAAAGGCAGGAATGATGCGCATCGTGTTGAGCGACTTCATGAGTCTCGATGGAGTCGTCCAGTCCCCGGGCGGCCAGGACGAGGACACGGGTGGCGGATTCGCGCACGGCGGCTGGTCGATGCCCTACTTCGAGCCCGAAACGATGGGACCCGCCGTCACCGAGACCATGGACGGCACGGACGCCCTGCTGTTCGGCCGCCGCACCTGGCAGACGATGGCCGCCGCTTGGCCGGCCCGGGCCGGCGACCCATTCGCCGACCGGATGAACGAGATTCCCAAGTACGTCGCGTCCAGGACGCTCTCCCACGACGACCCCACCTGGCCTGGCTCGAGGCTGCTGCCCGCCGAGGATGCGATCGGTGCGATACGTGAGCTGCGCGCGCAGGACGGCCAATCGATCCAGGTGATGGGCAGCGGGTCGTTGGCGGCACAACTGGTTGAACATGACCTGGTCGACGAATACCGGCTGATGATCGAGCCAATCCTGCTCGGCGGCGACAAACGGGTGTTCCCCTGCGACGGTCGGGCGCGCGCGCTGGAATTGGTGTCGGCGACGACAACCGGGACAGGGGTTCTGATCTGCACTTACCGGCGTCGGTGAGCCGGCAAGGGGTCGCGCGAAACGCCCTTGTGGCCCGCGGCACAATCGATATGCTTTTGTCCAGGTCATCGGCGGAGCGACAGGCAGGGTGGCGGCAACCGGAAGGGGTGGAGCGCATGATTCGCGAAGTACTCGCCGTCGCGGCAATCACGGGTGGTGCCATCGGTGTGGCGCCGAGCGCGGCCGCCGGTTACGACGGCGACGTGCCGAACATGAATTATCAGGCCTCGTTGGGTGCGCCGTGCGACAACTACGAGCGGTTCATCTTCGGACGCGGCCCGAGCGGCCAGGCCGAGGCCTGTCATTTCCCGCCGCCGAACCAGTTCCCCCCAGCCACCGTCGGCTACTGGGTCATGTCCTACCCGCTCTACGGAGTCCAGCAGGCGGGCGCGAAGTGCCCCGGCCCGCAATCTGCGGCACAGTCGGACCGCGGACTTCCGATGCTGTGTCTGGGAGCCCAAGGCTGGCAAGAAGGATGGTTCACCGGGGCCGGGTTCTTCCCACCTTCTTCATGACCGGCTGACTCATGAGCCGCGCTCAGCCCGCCGAAGCCCCGATCCCGCGCTGGCTGCGCTTCGTGTTGACGTCCGATCGGGCGGGCTCGGCGTGGTACGTCGGGACCGGCTTCTTCTTCGCTCCGGTGCTCGCCATGCTGTCGCCGTGGCCGCTGGTCACCGCCGCGCTCTGGGCGGTCATCGGACTGGCCGGGCTATGGCTCGGGCTGCTCGGCATCGCGATGGCCGTCGGGCTGTCGCGGATACTGCGGTCCGGCGCCGAGGTCCCCGAAGACTACTGGCGCAGCCTGGTGAACTACTGACACCGCCTCACTGCGTCTAGAGTCGTACCAAACATCCTGCGACAAAAGGAGATTCCGATGGGCTTCAACCCAAGAGACGCCGTCGACGCGGCCAAGGACATCGCCACCAATGCCGTCGAAAAGGCCTCCGACATCGTCGAACACGCCGGCGACATCATCCGGGGCGACATCGCGGGTGGCGCGAGCGGCATCGTCCAGAACTCCGTCGACATCGCGACTCACGCGGTCGACAGGGCCAAGGAGTTGTTCACCGGCAAGCACGAAGTGGACGACGAGTAACCGTCGTCAGACGGCGGCGGCCTCGTTCAGTTCGTCCAACCTGGTCGTCGCCTCGAGGTACTCCTGTACCCAGCGCTCGATGACGGCCGACGTCTTTTCCACCTTGACGAACTGGCCGACTACCTGGCCGACGGGGTTGAAGGCGACGTCGACGGACTCGTTCGGGTACCTGTTCGTGGCCCGCACCGCCATGCCGGAAACCATGTACTGCAACGGCATGCCGAGCGGCTTCGGGTTGTCCGCCTGCTCCCACGCCTCGGTCCAGTCGTTGCGCAACATCCGGGCCGGCTTGCCCGTGAACGAACGGCTGCGCACGGTGTCGCGGCTGGACGCCTTGGCGTAAGCCGCCTGTTGAACCGGCGTGTTCGAGGCTTCCTCGACCATCAGCCACTGTGAGCCGGTCCAGGCGCCCTGAGCGCCCAGCGCCAACGCCGCTGCGATCTGCTGGCCGCTGCCGATACCACCCGCCGCCAGCACCGGTACCGGCGCGACCTCCTTAACCACCTGCGGCCACAACACAATTGAGCCCACCTCGCCGCAGTGCCCGCCGGCCTCACCGCCCTGGGCGATGATGATGTCGACGCCGGCGTCGGCGTGCTTCCGCGCCTGCGAGGGTGAGCCGCACAACGCCGCCACCTTGCGGCCGGCATCGTGAATGTGCTTTATCATGTCGGCCGGGGGAGTGCCCAGCGCGTTGGCGATCATGGCGACCTTCGGGTGCTTCAGCGCCACTTCGACCTGGGGTGTCGCGGTCGCTTCGGTCCAGCCGAGCAGCTGCAAGCTGTCCTCGTCGGCGTCCTCGACGGGGACACCGTGATCGGCGAGGATCTTCTTGGCGAAGTCCAGGTGTTCCTGCGGGACCATCTTGCGCAACGTGTCGGCCAGCTCCTCGGCCGACAGGTGGGCGTCCATGCCCTCGTATTTGTTCGGGATGACGATGTCGACTCCGTAGGGGTGGTCGCCGATATTCTCGTCGATCCACTTGAGCTCGATCTCCAACTGCTCGGGGGTGAAGCCGACGGCGCCCAGCACGCCGAAACCACCGGCCTTGCTGACGGCGACCACGACGTCGCGGCAGTGGGTGAAGGCGAAGATC
Source organism: uncultured Actinomycetota bacterium (assembly GCA_963784685.1). Lineage (GTDB taxonomy): Bacteria > Actinomycetota > Actinomycetes > Mycobacteriales > Mycobacteriaceae > Mycobacterium. Next base: position 568,996 of record CAWASF010000020.1, on the reverse strand, counting down.
GGAAACTCGATACCGAGCTCGTCGCAAATCGCGGTGTGCATGCCTACTCCTGGAAAGCTTGACCGACGCCAATAGAACTGAAACGTGTTCTAGTTTAGTACGCTGCCCATTGACGTGGCCAGCCGGTCTTGACCAGCGCTTCCGCACTACGACCTGTCATATTGTTGCCGAGCGCACGAGCCACAAGACCAGAAACGCGAAGATGCACCCCGCGCACGCGAGGTGATCCCGGCAGATGGATCGCGCCAAGCGGGTTTGCTCGTCCGGGCTGTCCGCGCGGTGTCCGAGCCGAACGGCGTTGGGGACCGTGCGCGTCAATGCCAGCGCCATCGGGACACCCGCGAGCCCGGCCGATATCGCCAGTAGCCACCAAGGGTCGTGGCCACGAGCGGCTTGAAACCCTAACGCGCCCAACAAGATCAACATGACCAAGGCGATCAATCGGCTCATCGGTCGCGAGGTGGTGGTCGCGCGATGGTAGTAACCCGCGATAGCAGCGAGCACGGGCTCGGGGAGCTCCTCCCCGGCGCCTCGGTGCCCGAGACCCTGGACGTCGAAGATCAGGTCCATCCACAAGACGGCGAGCAGGAACCCACTGCAAGCGGTGAGCAACGTGGCCACGTCATTATTGTTTCGCAAGCGCTGTGGTCAGTCCGCGGCTTTGTCCGCGCACAGGATTTGCCCAGCGTCTCGCTCGGAGGCCGGGAAAACGAGTGGATGCGTCGTTGATCCAGGTTGCCCAGGCAAGTTTCTATGAAAACTCAAATTATTCCGAAAATCCGAAGAGATGCACGTCGTTGGGTCCAATATGTTGGACTTGTGCGCAATAGTGCACCGTGATTGGGCACTAGACGGGTTTGCCGGCAACTTTAGGACATCCGGACGCTTGGGACCAGCAGCGACCGCGGCCTTAAACCACTTGCGCCACTTTGGTTTCTGGTTTCAGAGCGCGGGATTCTTGTCGGGGGTCCGTCGTAGTATTCGAACATGTATTCGAGCAGCCGCGAGGGGATCCAGGCAGACTACGACGCGCTGCGGAGCGTCGTGTCGCGCGTGCTCGGGCATTCGTATGACGCGTTCACGACTCCGGAGCGGCTGGGGTTGTTGGAGCGGCTCGAGTGCGAGATGCGGCGGCTACGGGTGCCGGGCCATGAGTTGATCAATCAGGTGGCCGAGCAGGCCGGGCCGCAGGAGTTGGGCGGTTCGCTGCCGCATGCGTTGGCCGACCGGCTGCGGATTACCCGCGGTGAGGCGCGCCGGCGGGTGGCCGAGGCCGCCGATCTGGGGCCGCGCCGCGCGCTTACCGGAGAAGCGCTGGCACCGCTGTTGACAGCGACCGCGCTCGCCCAGCGCGACGGCAGCATCGACCCCGCCCATGTGGAGGTGATCCGGCGGTTCTTCCAGCAGTTGCCCAGTGCCGTTGATCCGGGCACCCGCGAGGCGGCCGAAGCCCAGCTGGCCGAGCTGGCCACCCAGGTTCGCCCCGACGATTTGGCCAAAGTGGCCGATCGGCTCGCCGGCTACCTCAACCCCGATGGCACCTACACCGACAACGACCGCGCCCGCCGGCGCGGGCTGACCCTGGGCCACCAAGGCCCCGACAAGATGTCGCGCATTAGCGGTTGGCTCACGCCAGAGGCGCGCGCCGCGATCGAGGCGGTGTTGGCCAAGACCGCCGCGCCCGGGATGTGCAATCCCGACGACGACACGCCCGTGGTGGACGGGCCGGCAGATGAAGACGCGGTTGGACGCGACACTCGCAGCGCCGCCCAGCGCAACCATGATGGGCTCAACGCCGGCCTGCGTGCGCTGTTGGCGTCGGGAGAGTTGGGTCAGCACAACGGATTACCGGCCACCATCATCGTGTCCACCACGCTGCAAGAGCTGGAATCGGCGGCCGGCACAGCGGTCACCGGTGGGGGCACCCGGCTGCCGATGTCAGACGTGATCCGCATGGCCCGCCACGCCCATCACTACCTGGCGATCTTCGACAAGGGCCAAGCGCTGGCGCTGTATCACACCAAACGGCTGGCCTCACCCGGACAACGAATCGTCCTATACGCCAAGGACCGCGGGTGCACGCGGCCGGGTTGTGACGTGCCCGGGTATTGGTCCGAAGTTCATCACGTCGAGGAGTGGACCAGCACCCGCTGCACCGACGTCAACACGCTGACCCTGGCCTGCGGATCCGACCATCCACTCGTCAAACCCGGCTGCTGGGTCACCCGAAAACGCAAAGACGGCACCACCGAATGGATCCCGCCGCCGCATCTGGACTACGGCCAGCCAAGAACCAACACCTTCCACCACCCCGAAAGGCTTCTGGCTGGCGGGGACGATGAAGACGATCCGTAACTGCCCAGGGACGGGTTCTTGATCCGCTCCCGCACCGCGGGGTAGCGTAGGGCTGCCAATTACGAAACGCTTCGTAGCGTAATTCGCTCTCGCTACCGAAAGGATCGGCTTGATGCGCAGCCGCTACGCCGGGCGGCGGTTCACTACCTCGACGGCCGAAATCGCGGCCGCGCTCGAGCATGTCAGCATCCCGACGCTGCTACTTTCGCTCGTCCATATCACCGGCGACCCCCGGTTCATTCGCGACTTCAAGCCCATGGGCATCTTTCTCAACGAGATTCAGGGTTTCATGTCGGAGGAGGACAAAGCCCGAGCCCGCGCGGCCGCGCTACCGGTCCTCACCGACTATCGAGACCGCGGTTGCCCCGAACCAAACCCGCTGAGCCCCGAACTCATTCGGGAAATGATGGACTGGGCGGCCTGCGAGCACGTGACCGACGACTACCTGCCGCTGATCTTGGAAGAGATGGACATCGACGGTATCGATCCCCGCCGCCCGGCAGCCCTGCCGATCGAGTCCACCGCCGAGCTGCCGGTCCTGGTCGTCGGATGCGGCGAATCCGGCATCCTGGCCGGGATCCGTCTCCAACAGGCCAACATCCCCTTCACCATCGTGGAGAAGAATGCCGGGCCGGGCGGAACATGGTGGGAGAACAGCTATCCCGGCGCCCGCGTCGACGTCGCAAACCACTTCTATTGCTACAGCTTCGAACCCAACAACGATTGGACGCACTTCTTTGCCGAGCAGCACGAGCTGCAAACCTATTTCACCGACGTGATGACCAAGCACGACCTGTCCCGACACGTACGGTGGAACACCGAGGTAGTCGCGGCCGAGTGGAGCGACCACGAGGGGATGTGGAACGTCTCGCTCCGCAGCGCCGACGGGCGGACGGACACCATGCGTGTGCGCGTCCTCATCACCGCGGTCGGTCAGCTGAATCGGCCATATATCCCCGAATTCGAGGGTGCCGATGGCTTCGAGGGCCCCGCATTTCATTCGGCGGCCTGGGATCACTCCGTCGACCTCACCGGCAAGCGGGTCGCGCTCATCGGCGCCGGCGCCAGCGGCTTCCAGATCGCGCCCGCGATCGCGGGCGACGTCGAGCGGCTCACCGTGTTCCAGCGGACCGCCCAGTGGATGTTCCCGAACGCGATGTATCACGACGAGGTCGGCGACGGCATGCGCTGGGCGATGCGCCACCTGCCGTTCTACGGAAGGTGGTACCGGTTTCTCGTACTCTGGCCCGGCGCCGACAAGGGACTCGACGCCGCGCGCGGCGACCCGAATTACGCCGACCGGGATTACGCCGTCAGCGACATCAACGCCGCGGCCCGAATGATGTTCACCCAGTGGATCACCGGCCAGGTCGAAGGCCACGAACTGTTGGCGAAGGTGTTGCCCGACTACCCGGCGACCGGCAAACGGACGCTGCAGGACAACGGTAGCTGGCTGCAGACACTGCAACGGGACAACGTGGAGTTGGTGCGCACGCCGATCCGCCGAATCACCGCCGGCGGCATCATCACCGAAGACGGCGTGACCCGCGAGGCCGACGTCATCGTTTACGCCACCGGATTCCGGCACACCGACGTGTTGTGGCCGCTGAAGATCACCGGGCGCAACGGAATCGATCTGCACGGAATGTGGGGGCGTCGCCCGTACGCGTACCTCGGCATCACCGTTCCGGAATTTCCGAACCTCTTCATCATCTACGGACCCGGGACCCATCTCGCGCACGGCGGCAGCCTGATCTTCCAGTCCGAACTGCAGATGCGCTACATCAACCAATGTCTAGCGCATCTGGCAGAAGCAAACCTGCACTCGCTGGAACCGACGGCCGAGGCGGCCAAGGAGTGGCATCAACGGACGCAAGCCGAGATCAAGAACATGGTGTGGTCGCACCCCGCGGTCAAACACTCGTACTTCAAAAACGCCGACGGCGAGATCCACACCGTCAGCCCGTGGCGCCTCAACGAGTACTGGGCAGCGGTCCGCGAGCCGGACTGGTCTCAATTCGTTGTGCGACAAAGAAAGTGAGCACCCAACATGCGAACGGTAGTCCTCGACGGTCCCGCCAACATCCGGGTCGACACCCGCGCCGATCCAATCCTTCCCGGGCCCGACGGAGCCATCGTGTCCGTCGCCGCCGCCGGGATCTGCGGATCGGATTTGCATTTCTACGAGGGCGACTATCCGCTCGCCGACCCGATGACACTTGGCCACGAAGCGGTCGGCACCGTCGTCGAGACCGGGCCCGAGGTGCGCACGGTCAAGGTTGGGGACGAGGTCATGGTTTCCTCGGTGACCGGCTGCGGAACCTGCCCGGGGTGCGCCACCCGCGATCCCGTCATGTGCTTCTCCGGATTTCAGATCTTCGGCGGCGGTGTGCTCCCCGGGGCACAGGCCGATCTGCTCGCCGTGCCGGCCGCCGACTTCCAGTTGCTCAAAATGCCGGAGGGGATCAGCACCGAACAGGCGCTGCTGCTCACCGACAACCTCGCCACCGGGTGGGCGGCGGCCCAAAGAGCCGATATTCCACGAGACGGCACGGTGGCGGTGATCGGCCTCGGCGCGGTTGGCCTATGCGCGCTGCGCTGCGCGTTTTTCCAAGGTGCGGCAACCGTTTTCGCCATCGATCGCGTCGACGGCCGCCTGCGGCGCGCCGCGCGGTGGGGCGCCACCCCCATCACGTCGCCGGCGCCCGCGGCCATCCTCGCCGCGACCGGCGGACGCGGCGCCGACTCGGTGATCGACGCGGTCGGCACGGATGCATCCATGACGGACGCGCTCAATGCGGTACGGCCGGGCGGTACCGTCTCGGTGGTCGGTGTGCACGATCTGCAGCCGTTCCCGCTGCCCGCGCTCGGCTGCCTCATTCGCAGCATCACGTTGCGGATGACCACGGCGCCGGTGCAGCGCACCTGGCCGGAGTTGATTCCGCTGCTGCAGTCCGGCCGGCTCGACGTCGACGGCATCTTCACCACGACGCTCCCGTTGAACGAAGCTGCGAAAGCCTACGCGACCGCTGAGTCGCGGTCCGGCGACGAGGTGAAGATCCTGCTGGCTCCTTAGCTCCTGTCCCGACGGACATGCCGCGCCAGATAACGCAAAGTCCTTACCGGCCCCCCGCGCCCGGAGGTTAGGCACATCACCGGCCAGCCGTGTACCGCGGCCGCCGCGGAGAGACCTGACCGCGGGTTGACCGGTCGCGGATTGCCGACGAGTGACATCGATGCCGCATCCTCGTCGCCGTCGGCGTAGAAGTAACTGCGCTCCACCGCAACATCATTGTCGCCACAGAATCGTTCGACGGCGGCGGCCTTCGTCGCCCCCCACACGATCGGCTTGACGATTCCGCCGGTCAGGCGGCCTTGCTCGTCGAGCTCAAAGTGGTTGCACTGCAAGTTGGAAATGCCAAGGAAGCGTGCGACCGGTAGTGCCTGGATGGAGAGCGCCGACGAACTCAGCACGACGGTGTGCCCGCGGTCCTGATGGGCCCGGACGATTTCGTGCATGTGCGAGTACAGCCGCGGGGCAACGCGTTCGACGAAGAGTCGCTCGCCCAAGTCGTCGAGGACGGCGAGGGATTCGCCACGCAGGTAGCCCGCGGCCCCGACGATGAGATGCTCAAACTCCAGGCGGCCGAACCGATACCGCAGGGCACCTTCCAATACCCCGAGCAGCTCGCCAATCCCGGCCTGCCGGCGCCGGATCCGATCGCCAACGTGCACTGCCGCCGTGAAGCCGTCGACCAATGTCCCGTCGAGGTCGAAGAATGCCCCGATCCCGGGTCCCGTTGGGCTGGCGCCGATCTCGGCGATGGCATCGGCGGGGGAGAGTCTCGTGATCATTACCATCCCGACTCACCCCGGACGGCTCGCCGTTATGTATTGCGAGTGCATGAAACCGTCGATCTTGACATCCACTTCCGGCGGGGTCATCCCGTAGCCGGCCTGCAGCTCGAGTGTGTTGCGGACCGGTTCGACGGCCCAGCCATGCGCGGCAAGCAACTCCGCGGGGTCGGCCGTGGGCTCGTAGGTGAGAGCCGAGAAATCCACGTCGCCGGACATACTGACCCCGGGGTGGTCCGTCTCCAGGGCGGCCAGCCGATCGCGGTCCAAGCGTGTCCCCAGCGCGCCGATGCCGATTCGGCTGCCCGGCGCACTGAGCCCGCTGATCCGCGTGAAAAGCGCATTCTGGGCTTCGTCGGTCAGGTAGGGCAACACCCCCTCCACCGACCAAGCACTGGGGCTCTCCGTGTCGAAGCCGGCCGCTTCCAACGTCCGTGACCAGTCGGTGCGCAGATCGGCGGCGACTTCGATCCTGCGCGCCTTGGGCTCAGCGCCGTGTTCGCTCAGCACACGCGCCTTGAATTCCAGCACTTTCGGTAGGTCGACTTCGAAAACCCTTGTGCCGTCCGACCATTCAAGGCGGTATGCCCGCGAGTCCAGTCCGGCGGCGACGATCACCGCCTGTCGTATGCCCGCCTCGCCGGCGGAACGGAAGAAGTCGTCGAAGAACCGGGTTTGGACGCCGTACAGCCGGGGAAAGGCCGTCTCGTCCTCGGAGGTTCCTGGACTGGCAAGCAAGCCCGCCAGATACGGGTCCTGTGCGGCGGCTATGAAAACCTTCGCGTATTCGTCCCTAACCAGCGGTTGCGGACTCACGGCGTGCAGCGCCCGCCAGCCCGCCACCAGGAGCGCGGTGTAGCCCACGCCGCTGACGATGTCCCACTGGTCGTCGTCGGAGCGAAGCGACCCGAATTCAGGCGTCGTACTCATGACATAACCAACGTACCTGCGGTGGCAGCGTCACGCCTCGAGAAACACCGTAACCGGGCCGTCGTTTACCAATTCGACCTGCATATTCGCGCCGAACACGCCGGATTGCACGTGGGCGCCCAGCCCCTGCAACGCCTCCGCAAATGCCGCCACCAACGGCTCGGCAACCGGCCGCGGAGCGGCCGCGTTCCAGGACGGGCGGCGGCCCTTGGCGGTGTCGGCGTACAGGGTGAACTGGCTGACGACCAAGATCGGCGCGTTGACGTCGGCCGCGGAGCGTTCGTCGGCGAGAATCCTAAGATTCCAGAGCTTTTCGGCCAGCCGGCGCGCCTTGTCGCGGTCGTCGCTGTGGGTGACACCGACGAACGCGAGCAGGCCTTGGCCGTCCGGCCGGATGGCGCCCACGACCTCGCCATCCACCGACACCGCCGCCGATGAGACCCGTTGCACCAGAACCCGCATGGCCCTCGATGCTGCCAGGACGGCCCCGAAAAAGTTAAGTACGCTCGTCTCGTGTCCGTGCTGGTCGCGTTTTCCGTTACCCCGCTGGGTGTGGGTGAAGGGGTTGGCGAGATCGTCGCCGACGCGGTTCGAGTGGTTCGCGAGTCCGGCCTGCCCAACAAGACGGATTCGATGTTCACCGTCATCGAAGGCGAAACCTGGGAAGAAGTGATGGCGGTCGTGCAGCGGGCGGTCGAGGCGGTGGCCGCTCGGGCGCCCCGGGTCAGCACGGTGATCAAGGCCGACTGGCGGGCGGGCGCCGAGGACGCGATGACTCGGAAGGTCGCTTCGGTCGAGCGCTACCTGTCCAACGGTTAGCGGCCGATTGCGTTCCGAAACGCCCGCTCGGCCACGTCGCCGTGGACCGCGAATACGACCTTCTCCAGCGAGCTCGCCTGGTGTTGCCGGACGACATCGACCATCAGCCGCGCGGCGTCTTCAAGCGGAAAGCCCCCGACACCCGTGCCGAAGGCCACCAGCGCCAGCGAGCGGCAACCGAGTTCGTCGGCCTTCCGGAGGGTGGAACGGGTAGCCCGGGCGATGATGTCGGCCGAGGTCGGGCCGCCGAGTTCCATGGTCGCCGCGTGGATGACGTGTCGCGCCGGCATGTCGCCGGCGGTGGTCTCGACCGCCTCCCCGAGCCCGATGGGTGCCTTCTCATTCGATTCGCGTTGCACCTCGGGCCCGCCGGCGCGGGAGATCGCCGCGGCGACACCGCCGCCGTGCCGAAGTTGCGTATTCGCGGCGTTGGTGATCGCGTCGAGTTCGAGCTCGGTGATGTCGGCCTGCAATACCTCTAACTCGACCATCGGCTCATTGTCTCGCGATCTGGGCCGAGTTGCCGCGTTGAGCAGATGGTCCGCCTACACTGGCTTGCGCCAACTGCGGACAGTCAGTGGCTTACGGAGGCAGGTGCGTACGGCATGAGCAGCGACACGCCCACCAACGGAGGGCCCGCCGGAGCCGGAGGTGCCGGCGGAGCCGGCGGGGCCGGTGGTGCGGGAGGAGCCGGTGGTGCCGGAGGAGCCGGCGGTGCCGGTGGCCGAGGCGGTGACGGCGGACATGGCGGCGATGGCGGCATGGGCGGTGCTCCCGGCGGTGAGCCCGGCGCGGGCGGCGAGGGTGGCGCCGGCGGCGCGCCGGGCCCCGGTGCCCAACCCGGGCAGCCGGGTCAGCCTGGCCAACCCGGGCAGCCCGGCCAACCGGGCAGCCCCGGCCGCTGAGGAAACGTCTCCGCGTTCGCGCGGAGCCGACACCACGGCAAGTCGGCCGCGACTAGCCGCTAAGGCGTAATAGGCGCCCGCTCCCGTGCCAGCGCGTACAGCCGCCATCGGGCCGGCACGCCTTTGAGCTCGTGCTCACCGCGATCGACGAAGGCACGCCGCGAACCGGCGACGATGTCGCGCACCGTCGAGGACACCAATACCTCGCTGGGTCCGGCCAGCGCTGCCACCCGCGCGCCGATGTGCACCGCCAAGCCGGCGACGTCGCTTTTCAAGGCGCCGCGAACTTCCACCTCGCCGGCATGAATGCCCACCCGCACCTCGATGCCCAAAACCCTTACCGCGTCGACGATTTCGTCCGCACACGCGATCGCCGCGCTCGGGCTGGCGAACGTCGCGACGAACCCGTCTCCGGCGGTGTTCACTTCGCGACCGCCGAACCGCTGCAGCTCGTGCCGCACGATGGTGTCGTGGTTGTCCAACACGTCGCGCCACCGATCGTCGCCGAGGACAGCGGCCCGCTCGGTGGAGCCGACGATGTCGGTGAACACGATCGTGGCGAGGACCCGTTCGGCATCGGAGCCGCCGCGCACGCCAGTGATGAACTCCTCGATCTGGTCGAGCATTGGCGCAGTGTCTCCGACCCAATACAGGGAATCGGGACCGGGTAGCTCGACGTAGCGCGACCCCGAGATGTGCTCGGCGAGGTAGCGACCTTGCTCAACCGCGATGAAGCTCGTGTGAGCGCGATGCACGATCAACGTCGGCGCGGCAATGCGCGCGAGCGTTTCGCGGACATCGGCTTCTGCCACGATTCTGCCGACTGCGCGGGCCATGCTCGGCGGCGCTGCACGGTTCCCCGCAAGATCCCACCACGCACGGAAAGCCTCGTCGCCGGCAACCGTAGGCGCGACGATCCCCAAAACGTCCAGGCCGCACTCCACGGCGTCGGTCTCCATGGCGACCGTCATAAAGGGGTCGGCGCTGCTTACCGGCGCGCCGACCGGATAGTCGGGCGCCCAGATCATGCGTGCCGTGCCATTGATGACCACCAGGCTGCGCACCCGCTCAGGATGATCGGCGGCAAGTACAAGTCCGATCATCGCGTCGTAACCCGGCGCGAGGATCGACGCCTGCTCGCACCCGACCGCGTCCATGACCGAAATCGCGTCCTCGGCCCAGAACTTCGGTCCCAGGAGGTCCCGGGAGGGCACCAGCGACGACAGGCCCATTCCGCGCAGATCGAACCGGATCACCCGGCTGAAGGACGCCAGTCGCCGATGAAACCGGTGCATCGACGGCTCGGCATCAATGCAGTCGATCGGGATGGACGGCCCGGGAAGCACGACGAGGTCAATTGGGCCATCGCCGATGACCTGGTAGGCGATGTCCATATCGCCGCACCTGGCGTAGCGGGTTCGCGCAGCCTGCGCCACGGCCTCACGTTAGTTCATGCGTAGGCTCATGGCGGTGAGCGCACGCGCGGGCATCGTGGTGACCGGAACCGAAGTCCTCACCGGACGGGTCCAAGACGCAAACGGTCCCTGGATCGCCGACCGCCTCCTGGAATTGGGTGTCGAGTTGGCGCACATCACCATCTGCGGTGACCGCCCTGCCGACATCGAGGCGCAGCTGCGCTTCCTGGCCGACCAGGGCGTGGACCTCATCGTCACCAGCGGCGGCCTGGGACCCACGGCCGACGACATGACCGTCGAGGTGGTGGCGCGCTTCTGCGGCCGCGACTTGGTGTTGGACACCGAGGTCGAGAACAAGATCGCCGCGATCCTCAAATCCTTCATGGCGCGTTTCGACGGCGTCGACTTCCAGGCGGTGCGCGCCGCCAACCGCAAGCAGGCCATGATTCCCGCCGGTTCGCAGCCGCTCGATCCGGAGGGCACCGCGCCGGGTGTGGTGGTGCCCGGGAAGCCGACGGTGATCGTGCTTCCCGGGCCGCCGCGCGAGCTTCAGCCGATGTGGCCCAGAGCCATCGACACCCCCGCGGCCCAGGCGGCGATTGCCGGCCGGACAACCTACCGGCAGAGCACCATTCGAATGTTCGGGCTGCCCGAGTCGGGGCTGGCCGAAACGCTCCGCGGGGCCGAGGCCTCCGTCCCCGGGTACGACTCGCTGGAGATCACCACCTGCTTGCGGCGGGGCGAACTCGAAATCGTCACGCGCTACGAAGCAAACGCCGCCGACGCCTATGCGCACCTAACGCGGCTGCTGCGCGAAAAGCACGGGCAGCAGATCTACTCCGAAGACGGCTCGCGGGTGGACGATCTGGTCGCACAATTGTTGTCCGGCCGCCGGATCGCGACGGCGGAATCCTGCACGGCGGGGTTACTGGCGGCGCGGTTGACCGACCGGCCCGGTTCGTCCGACTATGTCGCCGGTGGCGTCGTCGCCTATTCCAACGAGGCGAAAACCCGGCTGCTCGGTGTCGACCCGGCGCTGATCGAGGCACACGGCGCGGTGTCGGAGCCGGTCGCCGAAGCGATGGCGGCCGGCGCGTTGCAACGCTTCGGCGCCGACACCGCCGTCGCGATCACCGGCATCGCCGGGCCTGGCGGGGGAACACCGGAAAAGCCGGTCGGCACAGTCTGTTTCACCGTGATGCTGGCAGACGGCCGCACCGACACCCGGATGCTGCGGCTCCCCGGGAACCGGTCCGACGTCCGGGAGCGCTCGACGACGGTGGCCATGCACATGTTGCGGCGCACGCTGAGCAATACCGAGTAAGGTCATTTCGCTTCGGTTGGCAGAAAAGCGCTTTCGGCTGTACCGAACCGAATTCCGGTGGCGTCCTTGCCAATCAGCGTGAGAAACGCCACCGCGATCAGCACCGGCACGATCGTCGCCGCCAACGCAAAGGGATAGCCGTGCGACTCGGCCAGGCGTTCCTGAATGGGCAAGTTGAACGCCGCCAGCAGATTTCCGAGCTGGTAGGTCACGCCGGGGTAGAGGCCGCGGATGGCATCCGGCGACAACTCGGTCAGGTGCGCGGGGATCACGCCCCACGCGCCCTGCACGCAAACCTGCATCAGAAACGAGCCGAGACACAACATCGCCGCGGTGCGCGAGTAGGCGAACAGCGGCACGATCGGCAGGCCGAGCAGCGCACAAAAGACGACGGTGTAGCGGCGGCTGAACCGCTGTGACAGCGTGCCGAAGAACAGTCCCCCGATGATGGCGCCGACGTTGTAGACCACCGCGATCCATTTCACGGTCACGCTGGAAAGGCCCGCACCGTGGTTCGTGGTCGCGCCCAGGAAAGTCGGGTATACGTCCTGGGTGCCGTGGCTCATCCAGTTGAACGCGGTCATCAAGAGCACCAGGTAAAAGAACCGGCGGACGATCGCGGCGTCGCGCAGCACGTCGCGGATTTTGGTGCTGGTGAGCCGCAACTGATCCTGCGCGGCTTCCCACACCTCGGACTCCTCCACCCGGTAGCGGATGATCAAGCTGACCAGCGCCGGGATGACGCTCAGAGCGAACAGCCAGCGCCACGACAACCCCAGCCAATTCATCACCACCAGGGAGGCAATGCTCGCCAGCAGATAGCCCAATGCGTAGCCCTCCTGCAGCAGGCCGGAGAAGAACCCGCGCCGCTCGACGGGAACCTTTTCCATGGCCAGCGCGGCGCCCAGCCCCCACTCGCCGCCCATGCCGATGCCGTAGAGCACCCGCAGGATCACCAGCACGGTGAAGTTCGGCGCGAACGCGCACAGGAACCCGACTATCGAGTAGAAGATCACGTCCACCATCAGCGGCAACCGGCGGCCGACGCGGTCCGCCCACAGCCCGAACACCAGGGCGCCCACGGGGCGCATCGCCAGGGTGGCCGTCGTGATGAACGCGACCTCGGCCTTGCTGTGGTGGAACGTCTTTGCGATGTCGGCGTAGACGAATACCACGATGAAGTAATCGAAGGCGTCCATCGTCCAGCCCAACAACGCCGCGACGAACGAGTTCCGCTGATCGCCGGTCAACCGTTGTGTGGTCACGTCAGCATCGTGCAGTACCGGGCGGCAATGCGCGAGTGTAAGTTGCCGATACATGCGAATCATCGACGCCGACGGACACGTCGCCGAAAACTCCTCGCTGGCGATCGAAGCGATCAAGCGCTGGCCCGACCACGTGAAGCCCAGCACGGACGGGCGGCTGCGATTGGTGTTCGAGGGCCGCAATTATCCGGAGGACCAGGGCCCCGGTGCGGGGTGCCCGCCAGAGCATGGGATCAGCAAGGCACCCGACATCAATTGCCGCTCGCCCGAGGGCGTGCTGGGCGACGCCGACCGCGATCACATCGACACGATGGTGCTGTACCCGAGCATGGGGCTGTGCGCGCCCAGCCTCGAGGACCCGGATTTCGCCGCGGGATTCTCGCGGCTCTACAACCAGTGGATCGCCGATTACTGCTCCTCTTCGGGGGGCCGGTTGCGCGGCGTCGCGGTGGCGCCCGTCGAGCACGGCCAGGTGGCCATCGACGTCATGACCGAGGCCAAAGACCTCGGGCTGGTGGCGACCCTCGTCCCGCCGGCGCTCAAGACGCGCAACCTCGACCATCCCGACCTCGATCCGTTCTACGCCGCCGCCGTCGAACTCGGGATGCCCCTGGGCATCCACGGGGCCCCCGGCATTCACCTGCCGAAGATCGGCGTGGACCGCTTCACCAACTACATCCAGGTGCACTGCATCAGCTTTCCGTTCGACCAGATGACGGCGATGACGGCGATGGTCTCCGGCGGCGTCTTCGAGCGCCATCCCCAGTTGCGCGTCGCCTTCCTCGAGGCGGGGGCGGGCTGGGTCCCGTTCTTCATCGACCGCCTGCACGAGCATTACGAAAAGCGGGGGGATTGGGTCGAGCGCGGCTGGCGCCGCGATCCGCACGAGTATCTGGCCGCGGGCAACATCTGGGTGACCTGTGAGCCGGAGGAACCAATCCTGCCCGGCGTGATCGACGTGCTCGGCGCCGACTTCATCATGTTCGCCAGCGACTACCCGCATTGGGACGGCGAATGGCCGGAGAGCACCAAGCATCTGCGAACCCGCGCGGATATCAGCGAGGAAGCCCGCGAAAAGATCGGCGGGTTGAACGCACAGCGTTTCTACAACCTGAACTAGGCTCTCGGCGTTTGGGTCCGTTAGCATCCCGATCGCCCAATTCCATTGGCGGCTTGACCACGTCGAAAAGCTTTGTAGCTGGCCGAAGACGTGGGCCGGCGATGAGGGTCATGGCTGGGCGAGCCTAGCGGTCGATCACCTGCGCGGCGTTAGGCAAGGGTGCAGGGCACGCCGTTTGGGCGATACCGCCTCGTAGAGTTGCTTGGCCGTGGCGGCATGGGTGAGGCGGTCAGCATCGCGCGTCAGATCGCCGCCAACGTGCCCACGAGATAGCGACGACACGCCGCCATGCTTGCCGTTGACCTTGAAGGTTGACTCTTGAAGGAGGATCTTCGCGCGACCCTTGCATCGACGGCGGCTGAACGAAAACCGGCCGACTTTCCGGGCGCGGTGGCAGGATCTCCGGCATGGGCCTTTTTCTGCTTCGCGCCGCATTGACCGGACTTGCCTTGTGGATCGTTACGTTCTTCGTGCACGGGATGAGTTTCGTCGGCGGCGACACCAAGCTGGAGCGGGCCGGGATCATCTTCGTCGTCGCCGTGATCTTCGGTCTGGTCAACGCGTTCATCAAGCCGATCGTCCAGATCCTGTCGATCCCGCTCTACATCCTGACCCTCGGCCTGATCCACATCGTGATCAACGCCTTGATGCTGTGGATCACCGCGTGGATCACCGAACACACGACGCACTGGGGGCTGCAATTCGACCACTTCTGGTGGACGGCGATCTGGGCCGCAATCGTGTTGTCCATTGTGAGCTGGGTGCTGTCGCTGGTGGTTCGCGACGTCCCTCGCGCCTGAGCACTCAGCGGGCCTGCCACCGCGGCGGTCGCTTCTCGGCGAAGGCGCGCGGTCCTTCCTTGGCATCCTCGGTCGCGAAAACGCGGTCGCTGTGCCGGGTCTCGTTGTCGTACGCCGACTCGAGGTCCAGCGTCAAACCCTCGACCGCGGACTGCTTCGTCGCGATGACCGCAAGCGGCGCGTTGGCCGCAATGCGCTCGGCGTAGTCATACGCGGTATCCATCAGCCGGTCCGCCGGGACCATCCGGTTGATCAGTCCCATCGCCAGAGCCCGCTGCGCATCCACCATGTCGGCGGTCAGCAGCAACTCCATCGCCAACGGGTAGGGCATTTGACGCGGTAGCCGCACGGTGCTTCCGCCGCCGGCGAAGAGGCCACGCTTGGGCTCCATTACCGCGAACCGCGCCTCGGGCACCGCCACCCGGATGTCGGTGGAGGTCAACATCTCGAAGCCGCCCGCGACGCACGTACCGTTGACGGCCGCGACGATCGGCTTGTACACCGGAAATCGATGCAGGACGGCGTGAATGGCGTCGTCCTTGTTCCAACCGTCGGGCTTGGGCAGATCACCCGTGAGCTCCGGGATGAACTTCTTGAGGTCGGCTCCGGTGCAGAAGTCCCGGCCGACGCCGGTGATGACCGCGACCCAGGCGCGGGAGTCGTCGCGGAACGTCGCCCAGGCCCGGGCCAAATCGCGGAAATGCTTCATGTCCAGCGAGTTGCGCGTCTCGGGACGGTTGATCGTGATGGTGGCAATGTGGGCGTGCAGGCTGTAGTCGATGCTCACCGCGTCTCCTCATCCATCACCGCTGACCAGGCGCACCACATCGCGCGCGCAACCCCACGACAATGTCACGCCATTGCCACTGTGGCCGTAGTTGTGGACGCAGCGCGCCCGCCCGAGCGGCTCGGCCTCCAAGCGCACCGATGGACGATCGGGACGCAGGCCGGTGATCGTCTCGATCACCTCGGCCTCGCCGAGCCGCGGTTCGATCCGGCGGCAACGATGCAGGATCCGCTCGGTCACCTCCGGGTCCGGGGTGGTGTCCCAGCGACCGGGAATGCTGATGCCGCCGCACACCACGCGCTGCGCGTGGGGAAAGTAGCAGGTCCATTCGGGGTCCTCGTGGATCTCCAGAAACAGTTGCCGCAGGCCGGGATTGGTGAGCACCACATGCTGGCCGAAACGCGGCCGCACGGTGTCATCCCCGGTGAGCGCTCCCGCGCCGAGGCCGGCGCAGTTGACGACGATCGGTGCGGCATCGCCGGCCTCCGCCAGCGACCGCACCGGATGCTCCTCGATCTGGCACCCGGCCTCGGCGAGCCGCCGCGTCAGGTAGGCGAGGTACTGCGGCATGTCGATCATCGGCATGGTCGCGCGAAATCCCACGCCGTAGCCCTCCGGGAGGTCAGCCGGGTCGGCCGGCCGCAGGTCGGGGATCAGCTCGGCCGCGGACGATGTCGCATCCGCCGCCGTGAATTCGCCGACGGCCAGCGCGGGTGCCATCCGCACCCCGGTGTCAGGGTCGTTGGCCAGTTCGCGAAACACCTCTAGCGAGTGTGCCGACCAATCCAGCGCCACGGCGTCGGCCGGCCGCGGGGGTGCCCATACCGCGCCCGCCACCGCCGAGGTCGTCCGTTGCGGCATTGCGGCGGCCCACACCCGCACCTGCCGGCCGCACTCGGCGAGTAACACGGCCGACGTCAAACCGCTTACGCCGGCACCGACCACGACGATCTGTCGCGCGTCATTCGCCACGGCAGCAGCCTCCCGTCAGGAATGGGGCGGTTGCTGGCCGTTCTGGCCGCCGAGCAGCCCGCCGAGGATGCCGAGAGTGCCCTGCACACCCGGAGGTGGTGTATTGGCGGGCGGACTGGCGTCGGGAGTCAGCTGCCAGGGCTGGCAGCCCGTCGTCTTGAACGCCTTGTCCGTCGGATCGATCTGCACCACCTGCGGCTTTTTGCTCAACGCGTTGTCGATCAGCGCGCCGTCGGGGTTGCCCACGCGCTTCCAATAGCAGGCGCCGTCGCCCGCAGGCCCCGCCGAGCTGTATATGCCCGGCGCGATGTCGGTCCCCACGGCATACGTGCCGTCGTGGTCGATCGTCGTCTTAGGTGCGGGCGGCGGCGTCGGGTCCGGATCGGCGACGGCAACACCCGCCGATGCGGCCCAGCCAGCAAGGAGCAGCCCCGCCGCGCCGATCCGCGCCGCGACCGGTACTCCCACCTTGAAACCCATAGAACAGCAGCGTACCGGGGTAAGCGGCCTACTTCATCTCTATGTCGGACCGGGCCTGATCACGAATCCGCCGTTTCCTGCGACGGCACCGACGGGGCGAACGGGTGGTACGAAGCAGTCTGGGCATAGGCCCCAGTAGATGACCTCGGCTTCTTCGAGATGGAAGCCGTTATGGTGCGAAGCGGGCAGCCACGGCGCCTCGTCGACGGCACAGTCGACGTCCGCGATGGCCCCGCAAGACCGGCAGACGCTGTGATAGTGGTTGTCCCCGACCCGACACTCGTAGCGCGCGGCGGAACCCGGGAGCTGGACCCGTCGCAACAAGCGCACGTCGGTCAGCGCGTTCAGCACGTCATACACGGTCTGCCGACATACCTCAGGAAGAGCGTCGCGCACCGCTTCGAAGATCGTCTCGGTGTCTGAGTGCGGATGCGCGGTCACCGCCGCGAGAACAGCAACCCGTGGTCGGGTCACGCGCAGGTCAGCAGCGCGCAACTGTTGCGCGTAATCCGCCGTCGAGGACCCTTTGCCGATGTGTCTACCGTTTGTGAAACCGGCCAAGACTTTCACCCTCTCAAGCGGTCGCGAACCGCACCGCTGAACGATGCGAATTCGGAACGGTTACTCAACGTAACTCACAGCGCAGTGACTTTCGCAACTGACTTTAGGGTCTTTAGACCCTATGCGAATGCGTTTCGGTAAAAATCGCGTCAGACCGCCCGCGTGCCACCGTTGGTCGTAGGCCCTTGGGCCCGCTACAGCGAGAGGCGTGCTCCGGGCTCGCCGTCGAGGGCGTCTTGTCTCTAGATGTTCCGACCGAATTCGCGGTGCGACCACTGAGGGTAAGTCGCTCGCCGGGTGTCGGCAGAGCGAGACCCGGGGCCGAGTCGGCAATGCCGCCCAAGAGCCGCAGCGCTCGCCGCGGTGAGATGCCGGTCATCAAGAACTCGGGCCACCCGTAGCGGGTCAGGCCGACGGTGTACGCGTACGGCGCTAGATCGTCCTCGACGTACTGCACCGTCCAGCCTCGCCCGCGAATTTTGCGTGTACCTGGCGAGGTAATCGCCAATGGTGCTGCCCGGGTGGTCGCCACATCCAGCACATCGCAACGTCCCTTCTTGTCGTATCTATGGCCACGATGCACCCACGGTCTGACATGTCTGGTGCGACGAAGGCTGCGGCAAACCGCGATTGAAACGAACCGTTGCGGAAAAAAGGGATAGGACCGAGCGGATTGGCTAGTTCAGCCGACGCACTTTGCCGGCGTAAGCCAGGGCGTGCTCGTACGTCTTGAGGTTGTCGCGAGAAATCCTCGCGTGCACCGGACGTTCGAGGAAGAAACGCAGCACCGGGTTGTAGGCGTGATACGTCTCGTGGAAGGTCAGCACCGTGGTGCCGTCGGCCTGTTCTTCGAGTTCGTGATAGCCCTCAGCCCGGGACCACAGCGGCGCTCCGACCGCTACGTACCGCGACAGCTTATTGACCTCCGCCTCGGTCACGGTCTCCCACGATCGCGCCCTGCCGCCGGAGAGCAGGTACTTGGGCACTTCGAAGATGCAGGTACGAACCAGACCCTCACCGGCTTCGTCTCCTTCATTGAGGATTTCCATGCTGCCGGTGGGCCATTTGAGTACGCGCGGCCGCGGCGCGTTCGGCGGCACCGGCGGATGAAGCACCCGCCACACCTTTTTCGGCGGTGCGTCAACGTGGAATCGCACGGTGTAGGACTGCATCAGGTCTCTCCCCAGCTATCCCAGAAGGTCACAGTCTCCGGGGGCGGCCGCGAGGCCGGCCGGAAATCAGTGCCGAGCGTGTAAGCGACCGGGAACAGCGCGGCCTGCGTGACCGTCGGCGGAATTCCGAGCACCTCGGCCACTTCTTGCTCCTTGGCCAGATGCATCGTCGTCCACACCGATCCCAGGCCCCGCGACCGCAGGGCGAGCAAGAAGCTCCAACCGGCCGGGATGATCGACGCCCACGCCGTCGCGGCGATCAACAAATTCGCGTCGTCGAAGCGGCGGTCCAGGCACGGGATGACATGCACCGGGACTTGCGCCAGCGTCTCGGTCAGGCTCACCGCGCTGCCGTAAACGCGCCGGGTCTGCGGATCCGACGCGTTCTGGGCGGCGTGGGCGAGGTATTCGGCACCGATGCCGCCGTAGATGTCGGCGATCGCCGCCCGCTTGTCGGCATCGGTGATCACCAGCCAGCGCCAATCCTGCGCGTTGCTGCCGGTGGGCGCCTGTATCGCCAGTTGTATGCACTCCAGGATCACATCGCGGCCGACCGGCCGATTCAGATCAAGGCGTTTCCGCACCGCCCGTGTGGTGCTCAGCAATTCGTCGACCGTGGCGATGTCCATGCTGTCCTTCCCGTTGTGCTCAGAGGTCTATTGCGCACGACTGGTCTACGCCCAGCACCGTCAACGAACGCCCAAGCCCGAGAAACACGCCGACGCAGAGCGTGAGATCGACGATCTCTTCGTCGGAGAACAACTCCCGTAGCCGCTCGAAGAAGGCGTCGTCCATCGACGCGTGGTCGGTCGCGAAGCGTTCCGCGTATTCGATCGCCAGACGCTGCCGAGCCGTGTAGCCGGGGTAGGTCGAGTACGCGGCGACGTGGTCGTAGAGCTCCGGGGCCACCCCGGCAGCCAGCACCGACTGCGCGCGGAAGTCTGAGCACGCCACGCAGTCGTTGATCTGGGCGATCCGCATCCTGGCCAGCTCGCGCTCGTCGGCCGGCAGGATGCTCTGTTGATATGCGCCCCGGATCATCCGCTCGACCATGCCACCGAGCTGTGGCCGTAACGTCCAAATCATGGCCGCTTCGCCACCGGGGCCATCCGGCACGTTGACTCGGGCCATCAGCGAAACTCCTGCCCGGTGAAGACAGTTACCGACTTGAGCAAACCAGATTCTCGACACGCCTGTCCAGGCCGCCGGACAGTGCGCAATCGTGCATCTGCAGGCCCGGCGTGGCGTCGAAAGGCCGCCCCGGCTACCGTCCGTTGAACGAGGGCGTTCGAGGGCGAGCGTCCGGTGTCGGGAGGTCTCGGCATGCTGTTCATCCACGAGGTGCACAAGGTGCGCGGCCGCTTCGAAGACGACTTCGAGGCCGCCTTCCGGGAGGGCTGGATGCCCATGCTCGCCGCCGGCGATGACGCCCGGCTGCTGTGGTACACCAACCAGGCGCACGGGAGCGGACCCGCCTACACCGTGATCACCGTGACCGCGGTTCGCGACGGAGCGGCATGGGAGCGCCTGACCAAGCGCGTCCAGCGGGGCGATCTGCAGAAGTGGATGCGCAACCTGGACGAACTCCGCCATGACGTGGACGCGAAGCTGCTGGTTTCCCTCCCGTGGTCGCCGCTGATGGAGGTGCGGTTCGACGAGGTGCCCGCCGACGGGCGGGAGCACGAGATGAGCCTCTACATGGAAGACACGATGTGGCCCTACGAGGACAAGTTCGAGGAATACATCGTCCGCTGCGGTGACGTCTACGCCAAGAGCCTCGAGGAGCCCTCGTCAATGTTGACCATGCAGGCCGCATTCCAGCCCGCCCTCGGCAGCCACGTGCGCCGTGAGGTCATCCTGATGCAGCGCATCACCCGGCCCGACGCGCTGCTCGATCTGCTGCGGACCCACATCCCCGCCGAGTACCGGGCCCCCGGCACCTGGATGTACGACGCCCTGGACTTGCGCGATCAGTGGACCACCCGATTACTCCGGACCTCCGAATGGTCCCCCCTGCACTAGATCTCGCATGAACGTCGGAACGATGCTCGAGGCCGCCGCGACCGGCGACCCCGCCCGGGCAGCGCTGATCATCGAGGGGCGCTCCGTCAGCTACGGCGAGCTGGCCGCCGAGGTGCGGCGGTGCGCCGCCGGCCTGTCCGCTCACGGCGTGGTGGCCGGCCAGCGTGTCGCCGTCGCCGACGGCGGCAGTCTGCTGTCGATCGCGACATTGCTCGGGGCGGCTCGCATCGGCGCCGCGGCCGCGCTGATGAACCCCGCACTGACGCCGCCGGAGTTGCGCGGGCTCCTAAAGAATGCCGGCTGCGCCGATGTCGCGGTCGCGGGGGAGCCCTACGTCGAGCGGATCCGCGAAGCGGGTGCACCCACGGTGTTAACGGGGTCCGACCTCGCAGGCGGACCTTGCCCGGGAGCATCCGACATCGTTGCCACGCCCGAACCTCCCCATGAAGACCGGGATGCCTTGGTGCTGTTCACGAGCGGCACGACCGGATTGCCCAAGGCGGTCGGCATCACCCGCGGGCAGCTCGCGAGGCGGATCACCGGAATGGCGGCACCATTCCGCGCCGAAGCGAAACCGTCGGTCGGGATGATGTGCGTTCCCTTTTTTCATGTCGGCGGCTCCCTGGGCGTGCTCGGCAGCCTGTATTCGGGCAACACGCTGGTGGTCCAGAAGCGGTTCGATGCCGGCGAATGGTTGCGCCTGGTCTCCGGGCATCGGGTGGCCACCACGTTTTTGGTGCCGGCGATGCTGCAGCGGATCCTCGATCACCCGGACTTCGCCGACACCGACCTGACGTCCCTGGTCGCCGTCGCCTACGGGGCCGCCGCCGCGCCAATCACGTTGGTGCGCAGGGCGATGGCCGCGCTTCCACACGTGGCGTTCGCCAACGTGTTCGGCCAGACGGAAACCCTCGGCGCGTATACGACACTGCTGCCCGACGATCACCGCGACCCGGCCCGTGCCGGCTCCGTCGGCCGGCCGCTGCCGGGGGTCGAGGTGCGCGTGGTGGATCCGCTGACGGGCAACGACGTCGAACCGGGGACCGTCGGCGAGTTATGGGTGAACACCACCCAGAACGTGACCGAAGGTTGGCTGCACACCGGTGATCTCGCCCGCCAGGACTCCGACGGCTACATCTTCCCCAGCGGCCGGCTGAGCGACACCATCAACCGCGGGGGCGAAAAGTTCGGGCCGATCGAGGTCGAGGAGGCGCTGCGCTCCCATCCGGCGGTCACGGACGTCGCGGTCGCCGGGATCGCCGACGGGGAACTCGGCCAGCGGGTGGGGGCCGCGGTAGTGGCTTGCGCCCCAGTCACACTCGAGGAGCTGCGATCACACTGTCGCGCGCTGATCGCCTATTTCAAGCTGCCGGAGCGGTTGGCCATCGTCGACGAGATCCCCTACGGCGCAACCGGGAAGGTCAGCCGCCGTGAGCTCGCCGCGCTTATCGCAGACGATGCCCGAACGTAGGGAGCGCCAGTGCTGTTTCTTCACGAGACCCACCGGGTGGTCGGCGCGCGGGAGGACGAATTCGAAGCCGCCTACCGCGAGGGTTGGATGCCAACGCTGGCTGGCGATGACGATGCGCGGCTGCTCTGGTACGCCAACCACGCGCACGGCAGCGGAATGTCCTACACCGTCGTCACCATCACGGGCATCGTCGACGGCGCCGCGTGGGAGAGGCTCGCTCGCCGCACGCAGGCCGGGGATCTCAAGCCGTGGATGCGCGAGCTGGACCACCTGCGCCACGACGTGACCGGCAAGATTCTGCTGCCGGTCCACTGGTCACCGTTGCAGACGGTGGACCTGGCAACTGTGCCTACCGATGGCGCGACCCATCCGCTGAGCCTGTTCATGGAGGACACCGGGTGGCCTCACGCCCCGCTCGACGACTACATCCGGATGTGGGACGAGATCTACTACCGGGTGCTTTCCAAGGCTCCGCCGGCGATGAGGATCCTCGACATCCAGGCGTGCTTCCAGGTCGCGCACGGCAGCCACCGGCGACGAGAAGCGATGCTGTGGCAGAAGATTGAGGACTACAACGGCTATGCGGCGCTGGTGCGCCTGCTGACCAGCGAGACTGCGCCCGAGCACCGGCAACCCGGTAGCTACATGGTCGAGGCGCTGAAGTACCGAGATCAGTGGGAGAGCCGCCTGCTGCGGACCTCGAACTGGTCACCGCTGTACTGAGCTCAGGATTCGGGTGGCGTCGCGGGCCATCTCGGCGACGAGGTCAGCGGCCGGACGAACCTCGTGAATGAGTGATATCGCCTCGCCCACTATTGGCGTGACGACATTGAAGTCCTGCTCAACGACCGCCTTCTGGTAAGCGCTCACGGCTTCCGGTAAGCGCGCCCGCAGTTCGGGCTCGTTGCCGTGCCATGCCTCGATCAACGGGCTGGTCACCAGTCGCAAGTCGTATTCTCCCGGCCAATCCCGTTGTCGCACAACGTCATAAGCTCGCGTGCGGACGGTGTCGTCGCCGGATGCCTGCACGGCTCGGTGTTGGGCTTCTGGTGTCACCAGCGCCTCGGTGCTCGCCCACAGCCGGGTGCCGACCAGGACGCCATCAGCTCCGAGCGCCAACGCGGCCGCCAGTCCGCGGCCGTCGGCGACACCGCCGGCGGCCACCACGAGCGTTTTGGACGAGCTATCGACCTTGCCATGCTGCGCGGGCAGCTGACCTCGGGCGCCGTGCGGGTCGTGCACCTGTTCAACGAGTCCCGGGTGGCGGTGTGTTCTGTTCACTCACCCCTGGCGGATACATCGAAGCTGGACTGGGCCGACGTCCCCCGCTGGCCGCTGGTTGTCAACGTCGCCAGCGGTACCACGGGACCGTGGTCGTGGCCGGCGGGCGAAGGGCCGAAAACGGTTGTGGAGACTTCCAATTTCGACGAGTGGCTCGAATCCGTCGCCGCCGATCGCGGCATCGGCGTGATCCCCGATGTCGCCGTCAGGCGCAACATTCACCCCGGCGTCCGGTTCATCGCGCTAAGGGATGCCCCCGAAAGCCCGGTCGCACTTGCGTTTCTGCCCCGCCCCCGCAACGCCGTGCTACGCCGCTTTGTCGAGGCGGCCGTGGAGTGCGCGCAATCGGCCGGCCCTTAGCGTTCGAGTGTGCGCTCACGGCTTCCCGTGTGCGCCTACGGCGGGGTCGCTCGGCGTGTCGTCGCCGTGAGCGCACGCGGGACGGGCGACCGACTGCAGGAACGGCTCAGCGACGGCGAGAAAGCCGTCCGGGTCCGACGAGAAGACCACATGCCCGGTATCCAGGGTCTCGAACCGCGAACCGCGAATGGCGTCGTGAGTCGCGCGTCCGGCGCTCAGCGGTATGGCGATGTCTTTCTCGCCCCACACGATGAGGGTCGGGGCCGACAGCTCGCCGGCGCGGCTGCGCAGATCGTGCGCGGGGGTGGCAAAGCTTCGCCACAAACCGGATCCGACGCGGACGCCCTCGGGCGTTGTCGCCACCGCGATCGCGCGCTCGGCGATCCGCCGGTCGCTGTCCGTACGGGCCTTCATGTAGCCGCGGACGAATAGGGGAGCGGCCCGGCGGAACACCGAGGGCGTGCCCAGCACGCGGCAGAAGCTGCGGGACAGGGGATTCAACGGTACGAACCCGCCCGTGTTGACCAGGACCAGACCCGCGACCGCTTCCGGGCGGTTGATCGCCAACCGCGCGGCCGCGAATCCACCGACCGAATTCCCGATCACCGCGACCCGCGACAGGCCCAGGCCGTCCACGAGGTCTTCGAGCACGTCCGCGAACAGCGGTGCGCTGGGCTCGATGGCGGCGTCGACAGGATCCGACTCCCCGTGTCCCGGCCAGTCCACGGCAATCGTGCGGTACTGCCGGGCCAGCGTGTCGACGATGGGGGCGAAGTCATGCCGGTCGTGCAGCGTCGCGTGCAGCAATAAAAGCGTTGGCCCACTGCCGGATTCCTGATAGGCAACGCGTCCCGCCCGGGTCTCGATGGTCGTCATGGGTTCCTCTCGACAGGTTGACCGACTGGTCGGTCATCAGTTACGCTACAACCACACGGACGAACTGACAAGAGGGGATCGGGGATGCACCAAGCGCCGCCGCCCGAAGCGCCATTCGCGGACAAGATGGCCTACTACCGCACGCAACACACGTCGAAGGGGGTGCGAGCGACGCATCTCGTCGGCACGCCCATCATCGCGGCGGGCGTGCCACTGGTATTCGCCAAGCCCCGCGTCGGCACCGCGATGTTCGTCGGGGGATGGGCCATCCAGATCATCGGCCACCGGGTATTCGAGAAGAACCTCCCGTCGACCCATAAGGGTTGGATCACTTATCAACTCGCCGGCGTGATCCACGTTTGTGAGCAGTACGGCGAAATGCTTGCCCGGCGCAGCCGGCGCAGGGCGGCGCGATGAGACCGCCCGAGCCCGGCCGCAACGCGCTGCTGGACGCGGGACAGCGGCTGTTGGGATCGGCCGATCTGGCAAGGATTTCCGTCAACGCGATCGTCGCCGAGGCCGGCATGGCGAAAGGCAGCTTCTACCAGCATTGGCCCAGCCGGGCCGAATACGTGCGAGCGTTGCATGCGCGATTTCACGACCAGCTGTCCGAATCGATCGCCGCGGCCATGGCGGGCCTGCCGCCCGGCGGCGACCGGCTCGAGGCGGGCATGAACGCCTACCTCGACGGCTGTCTGGCCGATCCGGCCACCAAGGCACTCCTCGTGCAGTCGCGCACCGAGGCCGGGTTGAGCGATTTGGTCGCGGCCCGTAACGAGAGCTCGGCGAGCGTGGTGCTGCCCGATTTGGTGGCGCTCGGTTGGGCGCCACCGGAACCGATTGCCGCGCTCCTCGTCGCGGCGGTCGCGGAGATCGCGCTGGTCGAGCTTGCCGCCGGGAAGCGCGACAAACAGTTGCGCCGCGGGTTGCTTCGCCTCGCCACCCGGATGCCCGCGGGTTAGGCCAGCGGCGCCAGACCCGAGCGAACCAGATCCAGGCTCGCGGCGACGAGCTCACCGAGGTCGCCGACGCAGCCGTTGCGGCCCCAATGCTCCACTGCCGCAACAAGAGCGGACGCCAGCGCACAGCCCGCGACCTCGGCGGCAAGATCGATGTCGGCGGCGTCGGGGTTGCGATTCTTGACGAAGTCGGTCAGCACCCGCGCAAACGACGATTGCACCACCCGCAGATGGCCCGCGATGCGATCCGCACTGATCAGCTCCGAGCGGGCCGTCGCGGCCTGGCGCACCACCTCGAGGTCATGCGGGAACGCTGCGACGCTCGCCAGCACCGCGTCGAACAGGGACTCGGAGGCCGGACGCCGCGCGAGCGCCTCGGCCAGCCATTCCAGCTGCGTCTCGTAGTCCTGGAACAGCACCGCCTCCTTGGTCGGGAAATGGCGGAAGAAGGTGCGTTCGGTCACGCCGACTTCCGCGGCCAGCTCGGTTACGGTCACGTTGGCAAAACCCTTGCGGGCGAAGCTCTTCAATGCCGCTTCGCGAAGCGCCTCATGCGTCGACCGTCGGCGCAGCTCATGGCGGTTTGGCGCGGACATCTTCCAATTATGTCAGTACTGACATATTCTTGTCACGCGCTAACCGAGGGAGGACAGCAGGGCCATGAGTAAGACGGACTATGACGCGATCGTCGTGGGGGCCGGGCACAACGGGCTGACCGCCGCGGCGGTTCTGCAACGTGCCGGCCTGCGCACCCTGTGTCTGGAGGCCAACACCTATGCGGGGGGCATGGCGGCGACGGTCGAATTGATCGACGGTTTCCGTTACGAGATCGCCGGTTCGGTGCAGTTCCCGACGGCGAGCCAGATCACCAAGGACCTCGGCCTCGACACCCTGCCCACCGTGGAACCCGAGGTGATGTCGACCAACATCGGCGACCACGGCGAGGAGCCGATGATCTTCTATCGCGATCCGATGCAGCTGATGACGCACCTCGCCGACAAGCACGGGCTCGAGGCCGTCACTGGGATGGCCGAACTGATCGGGTGGAGTCAGGGGCCCGCAAAGGCCCTCGGCCGCTTCGATGTCCGTAAGCCGCCCAAGACGCTCGACGAGATGTATGCCTGCGCGGCCAACGACGCCGAACGCCGGGCGATTCACGAAATGCTGTTCGGGTCGGCGATGGACGTGATCGACCGCTACCTGCCCGACAAGGACAAGCACGCGGTCATGCGCGGGATGCTCGCGTTTCTGGCCATCAATTCGACCTACCGCGGCCCCTACACGCCGGGCAGCGCCACCTGCCTGGCGTTCGCGCTGGCCGTGCCGGACGACAGCACCGCGATGATGACCAAACTCAAGGGCGGCATCGGCGCGCTCACCGAACATCTGCGCGAGCTTTTCGTCGCGCACGGAGGGGAGATCCGGTTCCGTTCAAAGGTCGAACAAATCCTCGTCGACCATGGCGCGGTTACCGGCGTGCGGCTGCGTGACGGGTCGACCATCTCCGCGCCTATCGTGGTGTCCAACATTTCCCCGGACGTCACCCTGACCGAGCTCATCGCTTCCGAACATGTTCCCGCAGAACTCGTTTTGCGCGTGTCCGGCCGCGATCACCGCGCCTCCTTCGTGCAGATCCATTTCGCCCTCGACGGGCTGCCCGAATTCGCCCCACCCTATGAGTTTTTGAACGAGGCGGGCATGCAGCAATCGGTCGGCGTTTTCGGCACCCCGGAGGAGCAACAGCTGCACTGGGAAAACTGCCGCCGCGGCATCGTTCCGGACAACCCGTCGATGGGAATGCAGATCCCCTCGGTGCACGATCCGAGCATGGCGCCGCCGGGTAAGCACGCCGCCAGCGCGTTCGCCTACGCCTTCCCGGTGGAAGTCTGCCGAGACCAGCACGGCCATTTGAAAAATGAGATGGCTCAACGCGTTATCGACAAGATCACCGGGCTGGCCCCGAACTTCAAGGACATCGTGATCCGCCATATCACGTTCGCGCCCTACCACATGAACACCATGTTCGGCGCACCCGCCGGCGACTTCTGCCACGGCCTGCTGCATCCGGATCTCATGGGACCCAATCGTCCCGGCCCGAAGGGCTTCCTCGACGCCCCGATTCCGATCGACGGCCTCTACCTCGGCGGCGCGGGGTGCCACGGCGGGCCCGGCATTACCTTCACTCCCGGCTACAACGCCGCCTATCAGGCGCTCGACGACCTGGCCTGACTTCTCAGGGTTTGCAGGCGGGTTCCAGGGGAAGGGTCGGCCCGCCGGACTGCAGGGACAGCAGGTAGAGGTAGCTTGCCAGCGAATGTTCGCAAGCCACATTGGATTTGACCAATTCTTTCGGCGGCAGCGGCACCAGTCGGACGGGGTTGAGCTCGTACGGATTCAGCACATGGTCGTAGTCGATGGGAGGAGGCAATGCGGGGACGATGTCGAGGCGGTTGGCGATCCGGGACGAGTTCTTCACCACCTGGTCGTAGGTGCCGGCGAACAGCGAATCCCCGGTGCGTGGACTGCCATAGGTGTACACGGCCGGGTTGCTGAACACCGTGTTCGCCGCCAAGTCGAGGGCGAGCAGCGTGGCCAGGGCCCCTCCCAGGCTGTGGCCGCAAACCGTCACGGAACCAACGGACTTGGGGAACGAAAGCTTCGGGAGTGCGGCCACCACCGTCGGCGAATCCGGCGCGGCGCCGGTCCGCAACGACTCGTACATGTCGGTGAAACCGTCTTCCGTGTGGCCGGCGCCGGCCAGGAAGGGGCAAGGCACTTGCAGGAACTCGGCGTCGTGGATCCATTCCAGCCATCCTTCGGTGCCGCGGATCGCGATCACCGCATCGCCCGTTTGATCCACTTGGCAGATCAGCCCGATGGAAACTTCGTCGTTGACCCGGCCCGGGTTCATGTCGGTCGCCAAGTCGTTGGCATAGATCGTCGTGACCACCGTGTAGTCGACTCCGCCGGCTGTCAGCGTCTGACCGGCGGCGTTCGTCAGATCGCCGGGCTGCGTCGCGTAGGTTGCGTTCACCAGCTGTCCGAATTGAATTGCCTCCGTTGTGTTTAACGCCGGCTGGGTCGGCACGGTCAGGCTCCGAATGTTCCGGTAAGCAAGGCCTGTGCGGTCGCGGCCTGTGCTATGGTTTGCGCCGCTTGCGGCCCGGCCAATCCCGACGGAAGTTGGTAGGTGTTCGGAAGCTGGTAGAGAGTGAACCGGTAGTGATGCGTCCCGGTGCCCGCCGGCGGGCACGGCGCGCCGTAGGCGGCTTGGCCGGCAGAGTTCGGCAGGACGCTGCCGCCGCCAGGAGTCTGCCCTTCTGCGGTGCTGCCCGAACCCGGGGCGATTCCGGTGACGATCCAGTGCACATAGGTTCCGCCGGGCGCGTCGGGGTCGTCAACAACCAGTGCGGCGCCCAACGGCGCCGACCACGCCAACGGCGGCGCGGTGCCGGCCCCTTTGCAGGTGTAGCGCACGGGGATCGGAGCACCGTCGGCGAACGCCGGACTGCTGATCGTCAACGGGCCGCCGGCGGGTGATGCCGGCATGGTCCGACCGACAGTTGTCACTTTCGGCGTCAGCGGGGCCGTCGTGTTGCTGCCACCGTGGCCGCCGCAGCCGGGCACCGCCGCCACGAGTGCCAGGCCCGATATGGCCGATGCTATTCGGTGAATGATGCGACCCGTGGATTTCATACATGACAGTGTCGCTAACTGCGGTCCCAGAAGATAGCCGTCGTTTACGCGCGGCCACTTGCCGGGCTACTTGCCGCCCTTGACCTCCAGCACGCGCTTGCGCAGTCCCTTGGTGGCCGTGTCCATCAGACCCTTGGCCCCTCTTTTGACCAGGAAGCCGGGGACCGGCGCGGAGAGATCCACGGTGAGCTCGAAGTGGACCCGGGTGGAATCGCCGTCGGGCGTCAGCGTGTAGCGAGCCTCTTGCCCGCGTTGTTGTTTGGAGCTCACCAGCGTCCAGCCCACGCCGTCGTCGTGAACGGAATAGTCCAGCACCTGCTCATCGGTGACGCCCACGATCTTGACCACTTGCCGGGATTTGCTCGGACGGCCCTCGTCGTCGCGCTCCAGGATTTCGATCTTTTTGTGAAACGAGGACCATTCGGGCAACGACTCGAGGTCGAACAACACGTCCATGATCTCGTCGGGCGTCGCCTCGATGACGATGTCGCGGGAATCGGTGATAGCCATGCAGGAAAGATAGCCACTAGGGCGATGCCGAAACTCACGGCACCAGCACGACCTTGCCGACGTTCTCCCGGGCCGCCAGGATGCGGTGGGCCTCCGGGGCTTCGGCGAACGGCACCGCCGCGTGCACGACCGGGGCGACCGTACCCGCGTCGAGTGCCTTGCTCAGCGGAGCGATCCAGGGCTCGAGCGTGCCGCGATCGTCCCAGAGCCGCAGCATGTTCAGGCCGATCACGGCCTTCGACTCCGACAGTTGGTCGAGCAGGTTGAACCCGCGCAGCATCGCCAACGCATGCGGCGCGGCCGCGCGCAGCGAGCGCGTCTCGCCGTGCTGCATGTTCGAAACCCCGTAGCCCACAAGCCTTCCGCCCGGCCGCAACAGGGCATAGGACCGCCGCAACGACGTGCCGCCCAGCGCGTCGAGGACCAGATCATAAGGGGGGAGGCCCTTCCACCAGCCGTCGCGCCGGTAGTCGATCGCCCGCCCCACACCCAACTCGGCGAGCTTCTTGTGCTTTCCGGGCGACGCGGTGCCGTGCACCTCGGCGCCGGCGGCTTTCGCGAATTGGATAGCGGCGATCCCGACACCGCCGGCCGCGGCGTGCACCAGCACCCGCTCTCCCGCGCGCAGCGACCCGTAACCGTGCAGCGCGGCCCATGCGGTCGCATAGTTGACAGGGACCGCGGCGCCCTGTTCGAAGCTCAACGCATCGGGAAGCGCCACAGAGTCGTTCGCGGCAACGTTGACGATCTCGGCGTAGCCGCCGAATCGCGTACCGGCGAGCACCCGTTCCCCGACACGGTTCGCCTCGACACCCGCGCCAACGGCCTCGACCGTCCCGGCGACTTCGTAGCCGACGACGGCCGGAAGCTTCGGCGCGTCGGGGTACATGCCGACGCGGGCGAGGTGGTCGGCGAAGTTCACGCCCGCGGCGCGTACCGCAACCCGCAGTTGGCCCGGCCCGGGCGGCGGCGGGTCGGGCCGCTGCTGGACCTGCAGGACCGACGGGTCGCCGTGCCTGGTGATCACGACTGCACGCATCGTGTGCCCTCCAATCGGGTCATGCCCGCGCTGCCACCTCGGCAAGACGGGGGAGGACGACATCGTGCCAGCCGGGACCCATGCGGTCAAAGGCGTCGACCATCTTTTTGTCGTCCAGGTCAAAACCGCTGTGTTCCAAGAACACTCGGGTACCGGTGCCTTCGGCCTCGAGGCGCCATGACAGCGTCCAAGCCGCCGTGAACGTGTAAACGAAGCGGTGCGGGGAATCGACCTCGAGCACCTTGCACGATTGCTTGCCGTAGCCGGGCATGTCCAGGGTGAACTGGTGGCCGACCACCGCGGCCACCTCGCCCTCCGCCCACCACAGCCGCATCAGCTCCGGTTCGGTCAGGAGCCGCCACACCTTCGCCGGTGGTGCCGCCACGAATTGGTCCACCCGGATCGTTGCCGACGTTTTGCCGGCCGAGTCTCGTTCGGTCATTCCAGCTCCTGCGCCGCCTCGGCGAGCCTGGACAGTCGCGCACGCCAGAACCTCTCGAAGGGATGCAGCCAGTCACCCAGCTCCGCCAGCGGTTCCGCGGTCAGTCGGTAGATGCGCCGGCGGCCTTGCGGCTCGTCGGCCACCAACCCGGCGTCGCGCAGCACTTTCAGGTGCTCGGCGACGGCCGGGCGACTGAGCTCGAACCGGTCACTGAGTTCTCCCGCGGACAAGGGCCGCCCAGTGAGGATCTCGAGCAGCTCCCGCCGCACGGGGTTCGCCAGCGCGAGGAAGACGCGGTCGGCGGTGGCCACGCCGACGACTGTATGTCGGAAATTTCCGACATGTCAACTTTCTCCGACGCGTGCTGACGGCGCCGCCCGGCGGCGGCTACCTTCCTGCTTGTGCACTTCGCGTGGGAACAGCTGACCGCCGGCGTGCATCGCTGCCGGCTGCCGTTCTGCGACGTCACGATCGGGCTCGTGCGCGGGCGGGCCGGAGCGCTGCTCGTCGACACCGGAACCACGCTCGCCGAAGCGGCCGCGATCGACGCCGACGTCCGCCGGATCGCGGGTCGCCCCATTACGCACGTCGTGTTGACACACAAGCACTTCGATCATGTGCTGGGCTCCTCCGTGTTCGCCGAAGCCGACGTGTACTGCGCGCCGGAGGTGGCGGAGTGCCTGGCCACGGGGACCGACCGGCTTCGCAGCGACGCGCTGAGCTACGGTGCGGACGCCGCGGAGATCGACCGCGCCATCGCGGCCCTGCGCCCTCCTCGGCACAAAGTCCATGAAGCCGTCATGGATCTCGGGGACCGCACAGTGACGATCGCCCACCCGGGCCGTGGGCACACCGCGTCGGATCTGATCGTGGTGGCGCCGGGGAAGGGCGAAGGCCGGGTCGTGGTGTTCACCGGTGACCTCGTCGAGGAGTCCGCCGATCCCGCAATCGATTCCGACTCCGATCTGGCGGCCTGGCCGACAACGCTGGATCGGGTACTCGCGATCGGTGGGCCCCAAGCCATCTATGTGCCGGGTCACGGGACGGTCGTGGATGCGCGGTTCGTCCGCCGGCAGCGGGATTGGCTGAGGCGACGGGCCGACGTCTAGGTCTAGGCGTCGCGGGTGGCAACCGTTTCGCTTCGGGACTACTGGCCCTGATTCAACCGCCACCTCCGGGGATAAGCTGTCGTTCAGCAAAACTGCTGAAGAGGAGCGTAACGGCATGGCCATCATCGACCAGGACACCAAGGTCCGCACGCCTTTCGAACGGGACGTCGAGGCTACGCAGCGATATTTCGACAGCTCGCGCTTTGCCAGGATTACTCGCCTCTATACGGCCCGCCAGGTCGTGGAGCAGCGCGGCACCATCCCGGTCGACTACACCGTGGCGCGAGAGGCCGCGGCGGCTTTCTACGATCGCCTGCGCGAACTCTTCGCCGCGAAAAAAAGCATCACCACCTTCGGCCCCTACTCGCCGGGGCAGGCCGTGAGCATGAAGCGGATGGGCATCGAGGCGATCTATCTCGGTGGGTGGGCGACCTCAGCCAAGGGTTCCACCACCGAAGATCCGGGCCCCGACCTCGCCAGCTACCCGTTGAGCCAGGTGCCCGACGACGCGGCGGTCCTGGTGCGCGCCCTCCTCACGGCCGACCGGAATCAGGAGTTCCAGCGTCTGCAGATGAGCGCGCAGAAGCGCGCCACGGCCAAGGAATACGACTTCCGGCCGTTCATCATCGCCGACGCCGACACCGGCCATGGCGGTGACCCGCACGTGCGTAACCTGATCCGCCGCTTCGTCGAGGTCGGCGTCCCGGGATACCACATCGAAGACCAGCGCCCGGGCACCAAGAAGTGCGGCCACCAGGGCGGCAAAGTGCTGGTTCCTTCGGACGAACAGATCAAGCGCCTCAACGCCGCCCGGTTCCAACTCGACATCATGCGGGTGCCCGGCATCATCGTCGCGCGCACCGACGCCGAGGCGGCCAACCTGCTTGACAGCCGCGCCGACGAGCGCGACCAGCCGTTCCTGCTTGGCGCCACCAACCTGGCCATTCCGCCCTACAAGGCCTGCTTCCTGGCGCTCGTCCGGCGCTTCTACGAACTGGGCGTCAAGGAACTCAATGGCCATCTCCTCTACGCGATGGCCGACTCCGAGTACGCCGGCGCGACGGCGTGGCTCGAGCGCCAGGGCATCCAGGGTTTGATCTCCGACGCCGTCAACGCGTGGCGGGAGAACGGCCAGCAATCGGTCGGCGATCTCTTCGACCAGGTCGAGTCGCGGTTCATCGCTGCCTGGGAAGACGACGCCGGGCTCATGACCTACGGCGAAGCCGTGGCGGAGGTCCTGGCATTCGGCGAGAGCGAAGACGAACCGGCGAGCATGACCCCCGACGAGTGGCGCCAGTTCGCCCGCCGCGCTTCGCTCTACGTGGCAAGGCAGAAGGCGAAGGAGTTGGGCGTCGACCCTCCGTGGGACTGCGAGCTGGCGAAGACCCCGGAAGGGTACTACCAGATCCGCGGCGGCATTCCGTACGCGATCGCCAAGTCGCGGGCGGCGGCGCCGTTCGCCGACATCCTCTGGATGGAGACGAAGACCGCCGATCTCGCCGACGCCCGGCAGTTCGCCGACGCCATCCACGCCGAGTTCCCCGACCAGATGCTGGCCTACAACCTTTCGCCGTCGTTCAACTGGGACACCACCGGCATGACCGATGAGGAGATGAAGCAGTTCCCTGAGGAGCTCGGCAAGATGGGATTCGTGTTCAACTTCATCACCTACGGGGGACACCAGATCGACGGCGTGGCCGCCGAGGAGTTCGCCACCGCGCTGCGGCAGGACGGGATGCTGGCGCTGGCGCGCCTGCAACGCAAGATGCGCCTGGTCGAGTCTCCGTACCGCACACCGCAAACCCTGGTCGGCGGGCCGCGCAGCGACGCCGCACTGACCGCGTCCTCCGGCCGCACCGCGACCACCAAGGCGATGGGCGAGGGCTCGACCCAGCACCAGCACCTGGTGCAGACCGAGGTACCGAAGAAGCTGCTCGAGGAGTGGCTGGCGATGTGGAGCGAGTACTACCAACTCGGCGAGCGACTCCGCGTGCAACTGCGGCCCCGTCGGGCCGGCTCGGATGTGCTCGAACTCGGCATCTACGGCGACGGCGAGGAGCAGCTGGCCAACGTCGTCGTCGATCCCATCAAGGACCGGCACGGCCGCAGCATCCTGCAGGTGCGCGACCAGAACACCTTCGCCGAGAAGCTGCGGCAGAAGCGACTGATGACCTTGATCCACCTCTGGCTGGTGCACCGCTTCAAGGCCGACGCGGTGATTTACGTGACGCCGACCGAGGACAACCTCTATCAGACCTCCAAGATGAAGTCCCACGGGATCTTCAGCGAGGTCTATCAGGAGGTCGGCGAGATCATCATCGCCGAGGTGAACCGTCCGCGCATCGAAGAGTTGCTGACGCCCGACCGCGTGGCGCTGCGGAAGTTGATCACCAAGGAAGGTTAGCGGGCAGCCTCCCGCCCAAAGCATGCCATGTGGCAATAGTCGCCTAGGCATTTAATTGGCTGATGGCAATCGCAAATTGCCTTTCGCAACGCTTCGCGACAACAACGCCCAACGCAACAGGCCACGCCAGTCCTCAGGCTGCCACCCTGACCTGCTGCATTCCCGGCGCCAACTGTTAGGCGTCTTAAGCGCCCGGTGTTCTTGGAGGCTTCGCGCGGCGAATTCGTCCGACGACCGAATTTGCTGGCGCGCCCCGCCTCGCGCGCCGTACTCAGCGCGGAGAAGGTCACGAGATTCCGTTTGCGCCCCCGAATGCCCGGGTACGGATAGGTGGACCGAGTAAGCGTGGCGCGAGTGGAGAGTGGGGAAGCCGATGAGATCAGGAGCGAGGACTGCGGTCGCGCTTTTCGGCGGCTCGGCCATGCTCGTGTTGGCGGTCGGATGCGGCGGCGGCAATAAGGGCCCGAGCAGCACGACGCCATCGACTACCACTACTCCTTCGTC
This sequence comes from uncultured Actinomycetota bacterium, assembly GCA_963784685.1. Taxonomy (GTDB): domain Bacteria; phylum Actinomycetota; class Actinomycetes; order Mycobacteriales; family Mycobacteriaceae; genus Mycobacterium. Next base: position 533,563 of record CAWASF010000020.1, on the reverse strand, counting down.
CAGCGTCGCTCCCGCGCCGTCCACGGCGCCGGGCGGCGGACCGGCCGGCGGAGGCGGCGGCGGACCCGGCGGCGGAGGCGGCAGCGTTCCGGGTGGCCCGACCGGGGGCGGCGGACCCGGCGGCGGAGGCGGCAGCATCCCCGGCGTCGGGGGTGGCGGCGGCGGACCGGGCGGCGGCGGCGGTTGCATCGGCGGCATCTGCGGCGGCGGTTAGGCACGGCTGCGGCGGTTGGGCACCGGCACGACGACAGACCATTTCCCTAGCCGGTGGGGCCATGTGTACCTGGCCCCACCGGCTGAGCAATATCTGAGGCTTCCCTTCTGCCATTTCCCTAGCCGGTGGGGCCATGTGTACCTGGCCCCACCGGCTGAGCAATATCTGAGGCTTCCCTTCTGACCTGGCGGCGGGCACGTTGGGTTATGGTGCTGCGCAAGCCGACTGCAAGGGGACCTCAATGGCGAAGCTCAGGTTTGGATATTTCATCGCCCCGTTCCACCGCGCAGGGACCAACCCGACGCTTGCGTTACAACGTGACCTGGAGTTCATCGAACATCTCGACGCGGTCGGCTTCGACGAAGTGTGGTTGGGCGAGCATCACTCCGCCGGCAGCGAGATCATCAGCTCTCCGGAAGTCTTCATCGCCGCTGCCGCGGAACGTGCCAAGCGGATTCGGTTTGGCACCGGGGTCATTTCGCTCGCGTACCACAACCCGCTCTGGGTCGCCGACAGGTTGATGCTGCTCGAGCACCTCACGCATGGTCGCGTCATCGGAGGAGTGGGCCCGGGCTCACTCCCCACCGACTCCGCGATGATCGGACTCACCCCCACCGACACGCGCGAGCTTCTCGAGACCAACCTCGACATCGTCGTCCGGTTGCTGGCGGGGGAGACGGTGAGCGCGAAGACCGCAACGCATCAGTTGTTCGACGCGCAGTTGCAGCTCGCCCCCTATTCCGACGGCGGGATACCGCTGGCCGTGGCGGCGGTCGCGTCGCCGACGGGGGCGCGGCTGGCCGGTAAGCACGGCATCGGTCTGTTGTCCATCGGGGCGACGCTGACCATCGAGGGATTCAACGCGCTTTCGTATCACTGGGGCATCGTCGAGGAGCGCGCCGCCGCCTTCGGCACGCAGGTCGACCGCAAAAACTGGAGCCTGGTCTGCCCGATGCATATCGCCGAGACCGACAAGCAGGCACGCGAGGACGTGAAATTCGGCATCGAGTCGTGGTTCAACTACTTCCAGAAGGTGGCGGCCTTCCCCCAGATGACCATGCCCGGAGAACAGCTCGACGAGATGATCGACGTCATCAGCGAAAACGGCGCCGGCGTCATCGGTTCGCCGGAACGGGCGCGGGACCAGGTCCAGCGGCTGTGGGACCAGTCCGGCGGCTTCGGCTGCATGCTGCAGATGGGCCACGAGTGGGCCAACCCGGCGGCAACCAAACGCTCCGCGGAATTGTTCGCAGCCGAAGTCATGCCGCACTTTCAGGGTCAGGCACAGCCGACGCTCGACGCCGCGGCACGCGCCGGGCAGGTGCGCGATGGCCTCGCGCAGTCGCAGCTGCAGGCCGTCGAGCACATGACCAAGAAGTATCAGGACGAGGTCGGTTCGAACTAAAGCCGGCACCCCCGGTGGTTACGCGCGATCTCATAATCGAGCGATAGGCGCTTCCTAGCTGACAGCTAGCGACGCGCGCGAATCTAAGGCATGACCGCCACCCCTCACCATCGGTGGGATGAGATCACTGCGGCCCGCGCGCCGCGTCGTCAATTGCCAATGATCCGAATGGATTTCGTCGCGCGGCGGTCTCAGCAGCACCCGGCTGCGTTGCAGGACTTGCGCCAGGTCCTGACGAACACCCGAATCGGTGAAGCAATCCGCATGCCCCGAGAAAGAGGATGATATGTCGATTCAGCACCACACGGTGATCACGAAGGTCCTGGTCAGCGCCGCTATCGCTGTCGGCTTGGGTATCGGGGGAGTGGCCGTGGCCAACGCCGACCCGAACCCGAGCAACACCAGTCCCAACCCCTACGGCGGCTTCGGCTGTAGCTGCCAGAACACGGCCCCGGCCGGCAGCCCGGATGTCAAGGCACAGATAGACAAGGGACTCCAGGAAGGTCACACCGCCTGGTTGCCGGGCCTACCGCCACCGGCGCACCCGGCGCAACCGCACCCGTGAGTCGATCACGGCGGCCAACAAGCGAAATCCCTTGGATCTCAAGGGTAAACGCGGTCGTCAACCGCTCGCTTCACGCTCGGCCTCCTGCACCAAGCGGCCCGCGAAAAACCGGACCGCCCCGCCCAGCGCCGCCCGCATGAGCGGCCCCGTCCCGCGAACTCCCTCGACGAACGAGCCGGTCCAACGGATGTCGGTGCCGCCCGCCGGATTGGGCGTCAAGACCACCTCGCCGGTGTAGTCTTTGGCCGGACTCGGGGGTCCGACCAACTTGTAGGCGTGGCGGCGATCCTGCTCGTAGGCAACGGTTTCCTCCTGTACCAGCAAGGGCCACATCCCCACCTTGCGGACGGCCCCGACGCCGCCCGGCGCCGGATCACCCTGCCGCGCCCAACTCGATTGGAGGACGATCGGTTTGGCCCACTTCGACCAGTTGGCACCGTCGGCCACGAGCCGGAACAACGTCGCGGCAGGCGCGCTACTGGTCCGGTTGATTTCGAACGAGAACTCACGACCCGACATGCCCGACTCCCTGGTGAAGGCCAAATAGCGACCCCGGATGGCGCTGCCGCGTACCCTACCGCGAGGTTTGCGTGCCGAGCCCGTTGGGTTCCATTGACCAGCGCGATTGTGTCCCCTAGCGGCAAGCGCGAGGGCATACTCACCGTGTGCGGCGGCCGTTCTCACTCCTCGCGATCATGCTGCTGCTCAGTGCCTGCAGCGGCGGCCACGACGCCAAGCCCACCACCTCCGCGACTTCCTCCACCACTACGACAACGACCGATCACGCCGAGGCCAAAGCCCACAGCCAGCGCGTGCTCGAAGACGCTATCGAAGCCGGTGCGCCCGGATGTTCGGCAGCGGTGGGCGTCAAGGGCCAACTCGTCTGGACGGGGGTCCGAGGGGTTGCGGACCTGTCGACGGGCAATCCGATCACGGCGCACACGGTCTTCGACATCGCCTCGGTATCCAAACAGTTCACGGCGATCGCACTGCTCCTGCTGGCCCACGGGGGCAAACTGGCGCTCGACGACCCACTGTCCCGGTACATGCCCGAATTGCCAACGTGGGCAACTACTGTGACCCTCGCGCAGTTGATGCACCAGACGAGCGGAATTCCCGAGTACGTCGGGCTGCTCGAGGCGCAGGGCTTCCAGTTGAGCGATCGTACGACCGAGGACCAAGCCCTGCAGGCCTTGGTCGGCGTGCCCAAGCTGGAATTTCAACCCGGTTCCCGATTCGAGTACTCCAACTCCAACTATCTGCTGCTCGGCGAGATCGTCCGCCGGATATCGCGAGAACCGTTGCCGCAGTTCTTAAGCGAACAGATTTTTCAACCCCTCGGCCTGGCGATGGTGGTGGATCCAACGGGTCCGGTTCCGGGCAAGGCCGTCGCGTATGAGAAGGGCCGCGAAGGGTACCGCGCCACCGAATCCGGCTGGGAGCAAGTGGGCGACGGCGGCATCCAGACCACGCCCAGCGAACTGACCGGCTGGGCGGACAATTACCGGACCGGCCGCGTAGGCGGCCCCGACCTGCTCGATGCTCAACTTTCCGAAGCGGTGTCAATCGAACCGGGTGGCGCCGACCGCTATGGCGCCGGGATCTACCTGCTGGGTAACGGCATGCTCGATCACGATGGCGCCTGGGGCGGATTCGTCACGGCATTTCGCGTCAGCAAGGACCGGACGACGTCCGTGGCGATCAGCTGCAACACCGACAAGCAAGACCCGGAGGCACTCGCCGACAACCTGGCGAAGCTCTGGATGTAGCGATGAGTTTTGGTGCCGGAAGTTGTCTATATAGGTAGCAAATCGTCAAAGCCCCCGCGCCTTGTTGCGGGGGCTTTTCTATGGAGAGGGGCTAACCATGGGCGGAGTCGCAGGCAAAGCAATCTTGGTAACGGGTGCCAACCGAGGCATCGGTCGGGCCTTCGTAGAGGAAGCCCTGCGCAGGCGCGCGGGACGGGTGTACGCCGGCACGCGGGATCGCTTCCGGCCTTCCGATGAGCGAGTTGTGCCGGTGGTGCTCGACGTGACCAATGCGGCGCAGATCCAGGAGGCCTTGGCGAAAGTCGAATCGCTTGACGTGCTGATCAACAATGCGGGCATCGCGCTTTACGACGACCTGAGCGACAGCACAATGCTCGAACGGCACCTTGCCGTGAATCTGTTCGGCACTTACGCCGTAACGCAGGCCTTCCTGCCATCCCTGATCCGTTCCAGGGGCGCGGTGATCAACAATCTGTCGCTCAACGCATTGGCGCCACTGCCGCTCATTCCCGCGTACTCGATCTCCAAGGCGGCCGCGTTTAATCTCACTCAGTCGCTGCGCGCCTTTCTGGCTCCTCGTGGCGTTCGGGTTCACGCGGTCTTGACCGGCCCGGTAGACACCGATCTGACCCGGGACCTCGACATACCGAAAGCAACTCCGCAGTCCGTGGCGGCAGCCGTCTTCGACGCGCTGGACCGCAACGAAGAGGACATCTTCCCCGACCCGGTGTCGGGAGCCGTAGCCCAGCGCTGGGCCAGCAGCCCGGCCAAGGAGCTCGAGCATCAATTCGCCGAACTGCTCGCGGCCGCACCGCCGATGGCGGCGCACACCTAACACCAGGAGGAAGAGATGAACACACTATCCGGCAAGACCGCACTCGTCGTTGGCGCGAGCCGGGGACTGGGCCGCGGCATCGCGACTGCTGCGTCGGAAGCCGGTGCCTCGGTCATTGCCGTGGCCCGCAGCGCAACAACGTTTCCCAACCCGACAAACGGCGCCGGCAGCGTTCGAGCGGTGATCGCCGATGCGGCCGACGCGTCGGTGCCCGGCAGTCTCCTGGACCGGTACGATCCGGAGATTCTCGTTCTGGTGGCCGGGGCCAGCCCGCTGCCGCGGCCACTGCAGCACCACACCTGGGAGACATTCTCGGCCAACTGGAACACCGACGTGCGGATCGCGTTTCATTGGCTGCGCGAGGCCCTGCTCAAGCCCCTGCGGCCGGGAAGCAGTGTGGTGGTAATCAGCAGTGGCGCCGCCGTCGCCGGATCACCGCTGAGCGGCGGCTACGCCGGCGCCAAGGCGACCCAGCGCTTCATCAGCGGTTACGCGCAAGATGAGGCGAACCGCGCCGATCTGGGCATCACCTTTACCGCCGTGCTGCCCCAAATCACGCCGCTGACCGAGCTGGGCCGCCCCGCCGTCCAGGCGTACGCGGCCCGCAATGGCCAGTCCGAGGACGAATACGTCAGGCAGCTTGGCGAGCCGCTCAGCCCGGAGGGAGCCGGCGCCGCTGTGGTGGAGCTGATCCGGGCTGACAGGGCCACCGTCGCCCCCGGCTACCTACTGACCGGCACCGGCCTGCGGAAGCTGGCCTGACCCACCAAAACCGCTGAAAGTGTTGAACCACAACCGAAAGGTCAGACATGAAGATGCAGACGCCCGCCATCGTATCGGCCCAGGAGTGGGAGGCCGCGCGCCAGCGGCTGCTGGTGAAGGAAAAGGAGCTGGTCCGTGCGCGGGACGCGCTGGCCGCACAGCGACGGCGGATGCCGTGGCTGGAGGTGGACAAGCCATACGAATTCGACGGGCCCGAAGGCAGGGTGAGCCTGCTGGACCTCTTCCAGGGTCGGCGTCAGCTGGTCGTCTACCGGGCATTCCTGGAGCCCGGCGTCGACGGCTGGCCCGAGCACGCCTGCCGCGGCTGCTCGATGATCGCCGACCACATCGGCAACCTGGCGCATCTGAACGCCCGCAGCACCACGCTGGTGTTCGCCTCCCGCGCCGGCCAGCCCGACATCGCGCGGGTGAAGGACCGGATGGGGTGGCGGATGCCGTGGTACACAATCACCGACGACTTCGACCGCCATTTCGGGGTCGACGAGTGGCACGGCACCAACGCGTTCCTCCGCGACGGGGAGCGGGTTTTCCGCACCTACTTCATCAACAACCGCGGCGACGAGGCGCTGGGAACCACCTGGAGCTACCTGGACATGACCGCGCTTGGGCGCCAAGAGGATTGGGAAGACTCCCCGGAAGGCTATCCGCAGGGTCCCGCGTACGCGTGGTGGAACTGGCACGACGCATACGACGAGCAGCCGGCGCAATGGTGGGCGGACCCCGAGCCGGGCGAGCGCGACGCCGGCGACCCCCGGCCACCGGCCCGCGAGTCATGACAGGCTTACGGTCACGGCTCGACGAACCGGATTCGGCAAGGGATAGGTGAGGTGGGCGATGCCGACCCCCAACGGTGACGACTTCGCGCAAGTCGCCGAGAGGTACCGGCCCGAGTTGCAGGCCTACTGCTACCGCATGCTCGGGTCGATCGACGAGTCCGAGGACCTCGTCCAGGACACCTACCTGCGCGCATGGCAGTCCTACGACAGGTTCGAGGGCCGCTCCTCAGTGCGGTTGTGGCTCTACAAGATTGCGACGAACACCTACCTGAACGTCCTGAAGTCGCACACGCGGCGGCCACTTCCCTCCGGCCTCGGCGCCCCGGAAGACAGCGCGGCAACCGCGCTGGCCCCCGCGCGATCCGACATCCCGTGGTTGCAACCCGCGCCGGACAGTCTGCTCTACGGTGCCACCGACGATCCGGCTGTGGTTGTGTCGCACCGCAGCAGTGTCCGCCTGGCATTCGTCGCCGCCCTGCAGCATTTGTCACCCCTGCAGCGCGCGGTTCTGGTGCTGCGCGACGTACTGGGTTGGCAGGCCAGAGAAGTCGCCGAGATGTTGGAAACATCCACGGCGGCCGTCAACAGCGCATTGCAACGCGCCCGTACGCAAATGGCCGAGACCCGCCCCACGGCGGACGGGCTAGAGGAACCCGCCGAACGCGAGTTGCGCGACGTGCTCGATCGCTACACGGCGGCCTTCGAACACGCCGACGTCGACGCGCTCGCGACGCTGCTCCGAACCGACGTCGAACTCGAAATGCCCCCGATCCCAACATGGTTCATCGGGCGCGACGCGGTGTGCGAATTCTTGTCCCGGGTCGTGCTACACACTCCGGATCAATGGCGGCTGACCTACACCCGGGCCAACGACGCTCCGGCGTTCGCCCTCTACAGGCGCGCGCCGGACGGTTCTTCCGATTCGTTCCAAGCCCACGGGCTGGACGTGCTGTCTCTGGTCGACGGTCGCATCGCGCGCATCGTTGCCTTCAACGACCCGGCGGTGGTCGCGAAGTTCGGCCTGCCCGCGACCACGACATGAGGCGGGGCCTTGTCGTGCGCCGTTGAGCCGCCCCCGCTGGCCGAGGCGGCCCGGTATCTGTTGGGGAGCATCCTCCTGGTTCGGGAGGCCGACCTCCGGTTACCGACACCCTGCCGCGACTGGGATTTACGCCGCCTACTGCGGCATCTCCGCACCTCTTTGGCGGACGTCACCGACGTGCTGGTGGTGCCCGAGTTTCCCGGAGGGGCGGGCCTCGCCGCGCACCCACCGGTCGGCACCGACGCGGTGGCCGCGCTGCGGGCCGGCGTCGTCGATTTCGTGCTCGCGTCGACGTCGCTACCGACGGCGGGCCGCTGGTGTGAGATCGAGGGCCGGCGCCTTCCCGCCAAAACCGTTGCCTACGTTGGCACGATCGAGATGGTGCTGCACGCGTGGGATATCGCCCAGGCGTGTCGAGCCGATCGCCCGATTCCCCCGGGCCTTGCTGCGACCCTGTTGACGGTTTCCCCGCCACTTGCCGAGGCCGGACTGGCCGGTCACGTGTTCGCCGAACCCCTGGCGCCGCCGACAACGGCCACGCCCGGTGACCAACTTCTCGCGCTCTTCGGCCGTCAGCCAGTCGGACCGGGGTTTTGCGCCACCTAGACTGCGCTTTATGGATTGCGGTTCCCGGCAAGACGCCGCGGCTGTGCCTGGATTGCTACAGATCGAGGACTGCCTGGACGCCACGGGCGGCGTCGCGTTGCCACCGGGCGTCACGTTGATATCGCTCATCGACCGCAACATCGCGAACGTCGGGGACGCCGTCGCGTATCGCTACTTGGACTACAGCCGCGCCGCCGACGGAAAGGCCGCCGAGGTGACCTGGACCCAATTCGGTGCGCGACTGCAGGCAATCGGCGCGAGCGTCCAACAAGCGGCGGGGCGCGGTGAGCGGGTGGCGGTCCTTGCGCCGCAGGGCATCGACTACGTCGCGGGTTTCTACGCGGCCGTCAAGGCCGGCACTATCGCCGTGCCGCTGTTCGCTCCCGAACTGCCCGGCCACGCCGAACGTCTCGACACGGCGTTGCGCGATTCGGAGCCCACGGTTGTGCTGACGACAACGGCGGCATCCGACCCGGTGGAGAACTTTCTGAGCAATGTCCCGCGGCTGCGCAGGCCGCAAGTCATCGTCATCGATCAGATACCCGACTCGATGGGGGAACTATTCCTGCCCACCGAGTTGGGTATGGACGATGTCTCCCACCTGCAATACACCTCGGGTTCGACGCGACCCCCGGTCGGCGTGGAGATCACCCACCGGGCCGTCGGCACCAACCTGGTGCAGATGATCCTCTCGATCGATCTGCTGGACCGGAACACCCACGGAGTCAGCTGGTTACCGCTCTACCACGACATGGGCCTGTCGATGATCGGCTTTCCCGCGGTGTACGGGGGACACTCCACACTGATGTCGCCGACCGCGTTCGTCCGTCGGCCACTGCGGTGGATCCATGCCTTGTCCGACGGGTCGCGGCAAGGCCGTGTGGTCACCGCCGCGCCGAACTTCGCCTACGAGTGGACCGCACAACGCGGATTACCCGCGGCGGGTGACGACATCGACCTGAGCAATGTGGTGATGATCATCGGTTCGGAACCGGTCAGCATCGACGCGATCAGGACCTTCAACAAAGCGTTCGCGCCGTACGGCTTGCCGCGCACCGCATTCAAGCCGTCGTACGGGATCGCCGAGGCAACGCTGTTCGTCGCGACCATCGCTCCCGACGCGGAGGCGTCGGTGGTGTATTTCGACCGTGAGCAACTGGGCGCCGGCCACGCGGTACGTGTCGCGGCGGATGCCCCCAACGCCGTCGCGCAGGTGTCGTGCGGCCAGGTCGCCCGCAGCGAGTGGGCGGTGATCGTCGACGCGGATGGCGGGACCGAACTGCCGGACGGCGACATCGGCGAGATCTGGTTGCAGGGCAACAACGTTGGCCGCGGCTACTGGGGCATGCCCGAGGAAACTCGGGTGGCCTTCGGCGGCAAGCTGACCTCGACACTCGAAGAAGGCAGCCACGCCGACGGTGCGGACGCCGGGTGCTCCTGGTTGCGGAGCGGCGACCTGGGCGTCTATCTCGACGGCGAGCTCTACGTCACCGGCCGGATCGCCGATCTGGTGACCATCGACGGGCGCAACCACTATCCGCAGGACATCGAGGCCACGGTCGCGGACGCCGCGCCAATGGTGCGCCGCGGATATGTGGCGGCGTTTTCCGTGCCGGCAGCGGATCGCGGTCAGCAGCTGGTGATCATCGCCGAACGGGCGGCGGGCACCAGCCGTGACGATCCCCAACCCGCGGTCGAGGCGATCCGGCACGCGGTTTCGCGCCGACATGGCCTGGCCGTCGCCGAGGTGCGTTTCCTACCCGCCGGGGCCATTCCACGCACCACCAGCGGCAAGCTGGCCCGCCGAGCCTGCCGCGACCAATACCTCGGCGGCACGCTGGGTCCGCATTAGCAGCGCGGAGCCCTTGCCACCGACCGGTGGTGGCATCCTGGCGGTGTGGGTTTGCTTATCCGGTTGGCGGAACTTCTGATCGTGATCCTGCCGCTGGCGGGCATGGTCTTCGCCGCGGTGAAGTCGTTCGCCGCCAACAAGCGGCGCATCGAGGAGCGCCGAGATCTCAATCCGGCGCAACTCGCAGAAACTCCGACCGAGCACACCAGAGGCTACGGCAATAGTCAAGCGGCTCAATGGCGTTCGCTCAGACGCGTCATCGACGAGCACACCAGAACAGACGCGCGATGGCTCGAATATGAACTCGACTTCGCCAAGCTCCTCGACTTCCCGCTGATGACCGACATGCGCGATCCGCTCACGATCGGCTTCCACAAAGCCAAGCTGCGGGCCGACTTCCTGCGTCCCGTCAAAGCCGAAGATCTCGTCGACGACCGGGATGCCGCGGCGCAGTATCGGGCCGCAGTTGAGGACTACGTGACCGCGTTCAACATCGCCGAGGCCGAGGCGATGCGCAGACGCCGCAGCGACTTCTCTCGGGAGGGCCAGCAGCGGATCGCGCGGGCCCAGGGCCTGTTGCGCCTGGCATCGGACTCCGGCGCCGCGCCGCAGGAACGCCAGCAAGCCTTCGACTTGGCCCGTAAGGAACTCGAGGGCCTCATCGTGTTGCCATCCACGACGCAGGCCAGCATCGAGCGTGGTATCTCCGGTCAGATCGAAGGGTGACTTTCGGCTCTTATCGGCAGATGCGGTTCACGGGATCATGACGACGTCGACCATCGTCTAGGAGCACACGCCATGATCGAATACGAGCTGGACACCGAGCACTCCATCCTGCTGGTGCGGCCGCAATCCGCGCTCGACAAGAACGACTTTGTCGAACTCGCAAAGGCCGTCGACCCACAAATCGAGGCCAACGGCGACCTCGCCGGCCTCATTATCGCCGCGCCGTCGTTCCCCGGCTGGGACAGTTTCGGGGCGATGGTCACCCATCTCCGCTTCGTCCGCGATCACCAAAAGCACATCAAAAAGGTCGCGGTGGTCACCGACTCGCACCTCGGGGACGTGGCCGAGCATCTGGGATCACACTTTGTGTCGGCCGAGATCCAGCATTTTCCCGCTGGTCAGATCGACCAAGCGCGGCAATGGATTACCGGCGGCTCGTAATTCTTTGAGCCGCAAAGCGGATCGCTACAGTTCTACGGCCCCCAAACCAGAAGGTCTTCCATTCCATTGTTCATCGCGACCGTGGTCGGCGGTGGACCGGTGACGTCAAAGTAGATCTTGCCGCTCGATTGCGCGCCTTGCGGGATAGTGGCTCCGCTAATGGTGTTCGGGTTCGCGACTTGCCACAGGACCCGATAGTTGACACCGCCGGCACGGGCATTGAACTGCGAGATGGCGGGGGTGACGGGACCCCGGACCGCGTTGACGGTCGCGGTGGCTTCCCAGAGCTGGCCGGCCACGGGGTAGCCCGCAACGGTGTCGGTGCTGGATTTGAGATCGCTGACCGTCCAGGTGAGCTGCACCTGGCCAACCGTGTCGGTCATCGACAATGCACTGCCGAAGCTGCCGGTGACGGGATAAGCCGACTTTGCAATCGGAGCGCCGGTGACAGCAATGGTCGCCATGCCCACGATCGCTAAGGCCGTCATTATCATCGTGGTGATCTTCATTTGTACTCCATTACTCCCAGGGCGACGACGCCATTGAAGTCGCCCGCCGTAATGCATACTTTAAGCGGCAAATGACCAATGTCCACCAAAATTGGTCGTCAACTTTTCATTGTCAAATGTTCCCAATGCTGTGCCAGGATGGTCAGGTGACCACCCCGCCCGGCGAGGCCGCCGCAGAGTCGGCCGCCAACCCGGAGTTCGCGGGGTATCCGATAACTCCGCCCCCGCTTGCCGGGCCGGTGACTTTCGAGCAGCGGTGGGCTGACCTCACCTTCATCCATTGGCCGGTGCGGCCGGCATCGGTCGAAAGTCTGTATCCGCCCGGAACCCGACCCGACGTATTCGCCGATGGCCTGACCTACGCGGCGCTCATCCCCTTTGTGCTGAGCGGCACCAAAGTCGGCACCGCACTTCCGGTGCCGTATTTCGGCAGGTTCGCAGAGACGAACGTCCGGCTCTATTCGATCGACGACGCCGGGCACCACGGCGTTCTCTTCCGGTCGCTGGAGACGGCTCGCCTGGCCATGGTGCCCGCCACGCGGATCGCCCTCGGCGTCCCCTATTCCTGGTCGAGGATGCGGGTGACGCGACGCGGCGACCACGTCACGTATGACAGCGTCCGCCGATGGCCCCGGCGCGGTCTGCACAGCCGGCTGACGATCGCCATTGGTGACGTGACCGAACCGACGCCGCTGGAGGTCTGGCTCACCGCCCGGTGGGGCGCCCACACCCGCAAGGCCGGGAGGACCTGGTGGATACCCAACGAGCACGCGCCGTGGCCGTTGCGCGCGGCCCGGATCCTCGAGCTGAGCGACGAGCTGCTGGACGCCGCCACGGTGGAACCCGCCGGCGAGCGCCTGCGTGCCCTCTACTCGCCCGGGGTGCGAAACCGCTTCGGCCGTCCCCGTATCGTCCGCTGAGTGGGGTCAAGTGGTCGCTGGGGTTGACCCCTGACGGTGGACACCTGCGGGTGATCGGCTGGGCCATCGACGAATATCTGCACACCGATCTGGTCCAGGCCGCGCTGGCGATGGCCGTGGCGATGCGCGGCGAGCTCGCCAATCAGGTCATCCTGCACGCCGACCGTGGCTGCCAGTACACCTCGGCGCAGCTGGCGCGGTTCGCCCGCGAGCACAACCTGGTCCGCTCAGTTGGCCGCACGGCCGTGTGCTGGGACAATGCTCAGGCCGAATCGTTCTGGGCCACCCTGAAAGTCGAGTTCTACGACAGGTACCTGTGGCCGACCAAGGCAGCCGCCAAGCTCGCCGTCGGCGACTGGATCGAGCGAGTCTATAACCGACGACGACGTCATTCGGCAATCGATATGATGAGCCCGGTCGACTTCGAAGACCGACTCACTCAGACGGCACAAGCCGCCTGACCCTGTGTCCACTAAACGGGGTCAAGCCCAGAAACAACACAGCGTCGCCGCGCCGGCCCGACGCATCCTCACGCGACCAACCATGCTGCTCGGCCACCGCGCACAGATCGCCAGCGCGAACCAGCCCAACAACACCCATAGGCGCGACATTACAGACCCAGCACAATGGTTGCGTGCAACCGCAACAGTGTTGAGCGCCAGGGGAATCCACGCCCCAAACACCACCCCGGCGCAACCAAGTCCCCGCCAACCACCAAACGACGGTCACCATTCCCGCGCGGCCAATCCCTAAGATGGTCACCATTCCCGACCGCGACCATTCCCGAACCTGACCATTCCCGAGCTCGCGGCTACTCCCCACCATCCACGCGTCACAGCGCACCATCCGCGCGGGCACGCGAACGGATGGCACCACCCCCCGCGACCCGAGGGGACCGGGGCACCGCCCCGAAAAATTCGAGGGGCCCCGGGCGACTCCGCACCGGTAGTCGCCGTGTTTTTTCCAGCGGGCGGAATTTTTGGGGCCTGGCCGGGGCCGGACGGCGCCGACTGGGGCGTTGCGCGGGTGTTCGCCGGTCCAAAAGGGTTGATTTTCAATGTTTTTGGGTGCTGCGCGGGGTAGGCCCCGGTTGGGGGCGCGCCAGCGGATGTACGTCTCCACGTCGGCATACGGTCCGTAGACCGGTCGCGGTGGCGCTACTGCTCATGCGCCGCGAGGGATAAGGATGCGGCGGCGAACTCGGGGGCGTGCTCGGCGAGTCACCAACGCGGCGTTCATCCAGCAGCGCGTCGGCCACGTCTATCGCGATGGCAGCGGCCCACCCCGCTCCCGCTCGAGCCGCACGGCGAAGAGCCGCTACCAATCGCAGCTCGGAGTCGATGGTCTCGGTGTCACTCATGTGCAGAGCGTAGGTCCCGGCACTGGCGTTAACACTTCACTCCTGCGAGGAGAGCCGGGCGGCCCGATCAATCACTTAGACGCGGACTAGACCGTATGGGGGGCTGGGGCCTCCGCTCACATGTGAACGTGGGTTGCCGTCAGGGTGGTCCTGGCCGGTAGAGCTACAAGATGTGGGAGGCCCCAGTGAAACGTCAGCGTACGAGCCATTCTGACCTGGCGGTCGCCCTGTGAGGATGAAAATTGTGTGGTGGTCGCCTGTCGACGCCGTCTAACACTGTGGTCCTACCAGGCCGTGTATCGAGCCGGGCGTCGGATGTCGCATTTGGGCCCTTCACTGTTGCCGCTGTTTGGAGCACGAGGATCAGATTCGTTTCCCCTGTAGCGCTATCCGCAGGCGACCACGCCCCGAGATGAAGTGGTGTGAGTTGGAATGAGGAGATGACGGCGGTGTTGGCCGAATCGCACGATGAGGAGCAAATCATTGCCAGGGTGGCGGCCCTGGACATCGGCAAGGCGGAGTTGGTGTGTTGTGTGCGGGTGCCGGCACCCGCGGGCGGTAAACGGCGGTTGCGGGAAGTCACGACGTACTCGACGATGACGAGGTCGCTGACTGAGCTGGCCAACTGGCTGGTCGAGATGCGCGTCGAGCGGGTGGTGATGGAGGCGACGTCGTCGTACTGGAAGCCGGTGTTCTATCTGTTGGAGGCGCACGGGCTGGATCCGTGGCTGGTCAACGCCCGCGATGTCAAACATTTGCCCGGTCGACCGAAAACCGATGTGCTGGACGCGGTTTGGTTGTGCAAGGTGGCCGAGCGACAGATGCTGCGAGCCAGTTTCGTGCCGCCGTGGCCGATCCGGCGGCTGCGGGATCTGACCCGCTACCGGACCGATCTGGTGGCTGCGCGCACGGCGGAGAAGAACCGGGTCGAGAAGCTGCTGGAAGACGCCTGCATCAAACTGTCGGTGGTGGCCTCAGACATCTTCGGGGTGTCCGGGCGGGCCATGTTGGCCGCGTTGGTCGCTGGCGAACGCGACCCGAAGGTGCTGGCCCAGCTGGCACGGGCACGAATGCGCGGCAAGATCGATCGGCTCGAACAGGCCTTCGACGGGCATTTCGCCGATCATCACCGGTTCTTGCTGTCACGCATGTTGTCGCGGATCGAGGGGCTCGATGCCGACATCGCTGCGGTCGACGCCCAGATCGAGACGCAGCTGGCCCCTTTCGCTGAGGCGGCGGCCCATCTCGACGAGATCCCCGGCATCGGCCCGGTCGCCGCAGCCGCCATCATCGCCGAAATCGGAATCGATATGTCGCGGTTCCCGACCGCCGGGCACCTGTGCTCGTGGGCGAAGTTCGCCCCGGGCATCAACTCCTCGGCGGGCAAGACCAAGGGCAGCGCTTCTTCCGGGCATGGCAACCCGTACCTGGCGCGCGTCCTCGGCGAGGCCGCCGTCGGCACCAGCAAGACGAACACTTTCCTTGCGGCCAGGTATCGCCGCATCGCCCGGCGGCGCGGTCAACCCCGAGCAGTGGTCGCCGTCGGTCGCTCCATCCTGGTGATCATCTGGCACCTGCTCCATGACCCAGAATCTAGATACCAGGATCTGGGCTCGGATCACTACACCCGACACGTCGACCCCTCCGCCAAGAGGCGGAGTCACATTCGACAACTCGAAGCCCTCGGCTACACGGTCACTCTCACTCCCGCCGCCTAACCACGTGGGGGGCGCACCGAGGTCGACTCACCATAATTTTCGGATCAGTATTGGTCTGGATATGCACGCACGTTCGGTGGTTGGGTGCGGTTTGGACGGGGACACCGGTGAGGTGTTTACGCAGCGGTTGTGCCCAGATCACCGGGAGGTCCTGGAATGGGTTGCGGGGTTGCCATCGCCGGTGGCCGTCACCTACGAGGCGGGTCCGACCGGGTTCGGGCTGGCACGGACGTTGATCGGCGCCGGGATTGATTGTCGGGTGGCTGCGCCGTCGAAACTGCAGCGTCCGGCCGGGGATCGGGTCAAGACCGATGCCCGTGATGCGGCGCATCTGGCCCGGTTGCTGCATCTGGGTCAGATCGTGGAGGTGACGATCCCCAGCCCGGCCCAGGAAGCGGCGCGGGATCTGGTGCGCGCCCGTGAGGACTGCCGTGTTGATTTGATGAGTGCACGGCACCGGTTATCGAAACTGCTGCTGCGCCAAGGGATCGTCTACTGCGGTGGGCAAGCCTGGACGGGAAAGCACGAGCTGTGGTTGCGGGCGCAGCGGTTCGACACACTGGGGTTGCAGCTGGCCTATGACGCGGCGTTGGACGCGATGGTCTGCTGCGTGCACCGCCGTGATCGTCTCGATGAAGCCATCGTCGGGTTGGCCGCTGACAGCGAGTTCACCCCGGTGGTGCGCCGGCTGGGTTGTCTGCGTGGGGTCTCGACGCTGACCGCGTTCGGGTTGGCCGTCGAGATCGGCGACTGGAGCAGGTTGACTGGGCGCTCGATCGGCGCCTACCTGGGGCTGGTGCCCACCGAGTACTCCTCAGGGGCCACCCGCGCCCAGGGCGGGCTGACCAAGACCGGCAACAGCCATGCCCGCCGGCTGCTAGTCGAGGCGGCCTGGCATCACCGCAGCGCGTATCGGCCCAGCCGCGACCTGCGCCGCCGCTGGGATCAGGCCTCGGTGGCCGCGCGGACCCGCGGCCATGCCGCCAATCACCGCCTGCACACCCGCTGGACGGGTTTCGATAAGCGTAAGAAACGTCCCGTGATCGCCAACGCCGCGATCGCCCGCGAGCTGGCCGGCTGGTGCTGGTCACTGGCCGTCCTCGACGGCTAACGCCCCACCACAACTGTCCGGATGGGTTTGCCCGGTGTCGGCAAGCGTTTCGGAGTGACCCGCGTCAGTCCTATGAGCAATCGCATTGTCCTGCAATGGATCACGCTCGATCTCTAGACCAGCGGCCAACTCCGACTCGAAAGTTCGGTCCTGCGGTAACCAACCCGCGCATATCAGAGTTGACAACGCGTCGACATCGACACGCTCGACGCCCTTGCGAACTCATCCGGTCAATACGAAGCGGCGGCCGACGACGACGGTCCCGGCCGCCGCTTCACCCTGCCCCCTTGACAAAACGCACCCCATATCAGGACTAGGGCGGTGCGGTTCCCCCTGGGCACCAAGCAGGCGGCCTTTGTGCAGGACGCGGTATCGGATGCCCCTAAACGCGATACGATACGAATCTGCGCGTGACCATTGCTGGCCAGGCGACACGGGGTCGCTATGACGCATTGGTCATGACGTGGTGGGAGGTGTCCCATGTCGTTTGTGATCGCGGCGCCGGAGTTGGTGACGGTGGCGGCAACAGATCTGGCGAATATCGGTTCGACGCTTAGCGCGGCCAAGTCGGCGGCGGCGGCCCCGACGACGGGGGTTCTGGCCGCGGCTGAGGATGAGGTGTCGGCGGCCATTGCGGCGCTGTTTTCCGCCCACGGTCAGGGCTTTCAGGCGCTCAGTGCGCAGGCGGCGGCGTTTCATGCCCAGTTTGTGCAGGCGTTGACCGCGGGTGCGGGGTCTTATGTGAGCGCGGAGGCCGCCAATACTGCGGCGTTCACGGCCAATCCGGCGCAGACGATACAGCAGGATCTGCTGGGTCCCATCAATGCGCCCTTCGTGGCGCTCACTGGACGCCCACTGATCGCCAACGGCGCCAACGGCGCCCCGGGAACCGGGGAAAACGGCGCGCCCGGTGGGTGGCTGTTCGGCAACGGCGGCGCCGGCGGGTCCGGCGGCGCCGGCCACCCCGCCGGCGGTAACGGCGGGGCCGCGGGGCTGTTCGGCAACGGCGGCGCCGGCGGATCCGCCGCGGTCGGTACAAGCGCCGCCGGCGGTAACGGCGGGGCCGCGGGGCTGTTGGGCAACGGCGGAGCCGGTGGCGCTGGCAGCATCGGCTTCGCCGGCGGGCAGGGCGGAGCCGGCGGGTTGTTCGGCGGCATCGGCGGCACCGGCGGCACCGGCGGGCCCAGTAGCGCCGGCATCGGCGGGGCCGGCGGCGCTGGCGGGGCTGCCGGGCTGTTCGGCACCGGCGGCAACGGCGGCAACGGCGGATTCGGCCTCACCGGCGGGGCCGCCGGCAACGGCGGCGCCGGCGGCATGCTCTTCGGTCCCGGCGGCACCGGCGGGTCCGGGGCAGTCGGCACCGGCGCCGGCGGCGGCGGCGCCGGTGGCTCCGGTGGCTCCGCCGGGCTCTTCGGCAACGGCGGCGCTGGCGGCGAAGGCGGGGAGGAAAGTGGTGGCGGCGGCGGCGGCGCCGGCGGGGGCGGCGGCAACGCCGGCTTAGTGTACGGGCGCGGCGGCGCCGGCGGCGCCGGCGGCCTCGCCGTCGCCGCTGGCGGCGCTGGTGGGGCCGGTGGGACCGGCGGCATACTGTTCGGCTCGGGCGGCGCTGGTGCCGCCGGCGGGATCGGCGGCACCACCGGCGGTAATGGCGGTCACGGCGGCAACGCCGGCCTGCTCGTCGGCGGCGGCGGCAGCGGCGGCGACGGCGCGGAGGCCTTGGTGGGGAAGGGCGGTAACGGCGGTCACGGCGGCAATAGTGGGCTGATTATCGGCAACGGCGGGGACGGCGGCAACCCCGGGACTGGTACGCCGGTGGGCACCGCCGGTACCGGCGGCACCGGCAGCCTGCTCCTCCTCGGCGCACCCGGGAATAACGGGTTGACCTAGCCAGCGGCGTCGATGGGGTGGCGCCGATTACCGGTCGGCCCCGAGGCACTTCGTTGGGCATTTATTGGGCACGCGGTTAGGCCAGAGCCTCAGAAAGTGCGTCTGAGCTGCACAAATAATGGTGCGCGATACTGGGATTGAAACAGCGGTGGAGCAGGGCGTGTAGCGCAACCGGTAGCGCAACGGTCCCCGGTTTCCGCGTGCTAACACCCGTCAGCTGATGACAAGCAAACGTGCATTGACCTGCGCGAAGTTGTCATCCGCTCACACGTGCGAACACCGAAACTCGACTGGCTGTCAAGGGCAGGAGTATCCGCCGTCGATCACGATGTCGGAACCGGTCATGTAGCTGGACGCCTCGCTGGCCAGGTACAGGTATAGGCCGGTGAGTTCTTCGGGCCGGCCCAAGCGGCCCATCGGTATTTTCGGCTCCCACAGGGCGTGGTACTCCGCATAGGGCTCGACGAGCTCGGTGAGGATATAGCCCGGACTGACGCTGTTGACCCGGATCTTGTGCGGGGCGAACTCGACGGCCATGGCCTTGGTCAGGTGTATGACCGCCGCCTTCGAGGCGCAGTAATGGCCTACCTGCTGCGGGATGTTGATGATGTGGCCGGACATCGACGCGGTGTTGATGATGACCCCGCCCCGGCCCTGCCGAACCATTGCCCGGGCCGCCGCCTGGGCAGTGAGGAACACGCCGGTCACATTGGTGTCCTGGATGCGCTGGAATTCTTCTGGCGGCATTTCCAGCATCGGGGCGAGGGAGATGATCCCGGCGTTGCAGACGGCAATGTCGATGCCGCCCAACTCGGCGGTCACCCGGTCCAGCATTGCGGTCACCTGGTCCGGTTGGGTCACGTCGCAGGGGACGGGCACGACCCTCCCACCGGCCGCGCTCAGCTCCGCCGCGAACTCCTCCAAGACCTCGGAATGCCTTGCCGCGACGGCCACTTCGGCGCCTGCCTGGACGTACGCCAGCGCCACCTGCTTGCCGATGCCAGTCGACGCCCCGGTCACCAGAGCCCGCTTGCCGCGTAAGTCGAACATCTCCAACAAGTTCATCAGATTTGCGGCGTGGAAACCCTCGGCTTTAGCCGGGGGAGGAATCGCCGCTTCCCTCCTTTCGACAGGTTGTCGGTGGTCCTGCCTAGGTTGTTGCTATGTGCAGGTTTCGATTGCTTCCTAACCTTGAGCAGGCGGCAGTATTGGCCGAGCACTGTCGCCACGCCCGGTTTGTGTGGAATCTTGCCGTAGAGCAACAACAGCACTGGCAGCCAGGCCGCCAAGCGCCCGGATTCAACGAGCAATGCGCCCAATTGACGGCGGCCCGCCCCGAAAACGGCTGGCTGGCAGCCGGGTCGCAGACCGTCCAACAGCAAGCGTTGCGGGACTTCGCCCAAGCGATGCGCAACTTCTTCAACCGCACCCACCATCGCCCGACCTGGCGCAAGGCCGGCAAGCATGAGGGATTTCGGCAGGTCGGACTCAAACCGCGCCACATCAACCGGCTCAGCCGCCGCTATAGGCAGGTATGGATACCGAAGGTCGGCTGGGTGCGATTCCGGTGGACCCGCAACGTCGCCGATACGGTGAAGTCTTACCGAGTCACTTTGGATCGGTCGGGGCGGTGGCACATCGCTTTTGCTGCCGTCCCGGACGCTGTCCCGGGACCCGATGATGGCAGCGTCGTTGGCGTGGATCGCGGCGTGGCGGTGTCGGTTGCGCTGTCTAGCGGGGAGTTGTTGCGCGTTCCTGGCCTGAGTGCTAGTGAAACCAAGCGGCTGCGCCGGTTGCAGCGGCGTCTGGCTCGGGCGCGACGCGGATCGAATCGGCGGGCGCGAACGAAGCTGGCCATCGCGAGGTTGCGCGCCCGCGAAACGGATCGGCGTCGTGACTGGGTGGAGAAGACCACCACCGATTTGGCGCGCTGCTTCGACACCATCCGCGTCGAGGATTTGAATGTGCGCGCGATGACCCGCTCGGCGCGCGGTAGTCGCCAATGTCCGGGTGCCAACGTGGCGCAGAAACGGGGCCTCAACCGTGAGATCAGCCGCCAGGGGTGGGGACTGCTGGTTGTCCGGTTGAAGCACAAGGCCCCGGGGGCGGCTCGAATTCGTCCCACCCGCGTACACGTCGCAACGATGCTCCCACTGCGGGTATGTCGCACCGGAAAGCCGTAAGAGCCAAGCGGTTTTCCAGTGCGTCGCCTGTGGGGCGGGGCCGTGCAACGCCGACGTGAACGCTGCACGCGACATCGCCGCCGGACGGGCGGTGACAACACGGGAAGACCGCGGCGCTAGCCGGTCTGTGAACCGTGAACCTCAACTCTGTTCTCCTGCTGCGTAGGCGCACGGGGAAGGGTTGGAATCCACCGGCTTAAGCCGGTGCAGGACGTCAACGTTCTAGTGTGTCCGCCATGGGTAAATTCACCAGGGCCGAAATCGAGCAAGCCTTAGCGAACTACACAGCCGTCGTCGAGGGGTGCAGCGCGTCGGGCGACTGGCGCCCCTTTGCGGATCTTTTCACCGAGGATGTGGTCTACACCGAGCATCACTACGGGGTCTTTCACGGCCGCGAGGCGGTGCGGAACTGGATCGTCGCCGTCATGGCTCCCTTCCCGCACATGCGCTTTCCCAGTGACTGGATCGCATACGACGACGACAACGACGCCGTCGTCGTCATGATCAAGAACCTGCTCGACCACCCCACCGACCCCAACGGTGAGCCGTTCTGGTTCCCGAACTGGACTCGGCTCGTCTACGCCGGTGACGGTTTGTTTTCCAGCGAGGAAGACATCTACAACCCCAACCGGGATGCGCCCGGCGTTGTCGCGGCGTGGATGCAGGCCGGCGGGAAGCTCGCATCGAACGAGATTTTGCAGCCCAACCCATAGCTCCGCGTTACCAGTACCGATTACCGCCCGAGGTTGTCGGAATCGCCCATCAGGGGACGTTCTGCCATCTGCCGCAACCGCTGCGCTATCCGGCGATCCTCTTGTGCGAATTCGTAATGGCGAGCCGCATGTTCCAGGTATTTGTCGCGGCGCTCGGCGCTTTCGGCTAATCGTTCGTATGACCTGGCCGTGCGCTCGTGACTGTCCGCCGACCTGTCGAAGCTGTCGGCCGCAGCTCGCTGGGCGCTTTTCGTCTGTCGCCGTGCTCTCTGGACATGCTGACCGGCGCGGGAGACTTCTTCGGCAACACGAGGATGCACGTGGCGTTGGCCGTCGTCGCGGTCATCGGTGCGGGCCATCAGCAATCCCCTTCGGCTGACCGCAGTATTGACCCTGCCGACGTGGTCAAAACGGCTCAGTGAAACAAGTTCACCAACTCGTATTTTCTTCAATCTGTTTCGGAACGCCTAGGTGTGTAGGTGGGACCGAATTGCCGAAGGGCGTTTTACTCGGCGGGGTGGCTGGATTCCGTCGAGTCTCGTTCTGCCATTTGTCGCATCTGCTCCGCCATGCGGCGATCCTCCTCCGCGAACTCGCGGTGGCGAGCAGCGTGTTGCAGGTATTCGTCGGGATGATCGCTGTGTTCGGCTACTTCCTCGTATGCCTTTGCGGTTCGGTCGTGACTATCTGCGGATCTCTGCACGCTGTCCGCCGCAGATCGTTGGGCTGCCCTCGCTTTTTGCCGGGCTCGCGCGGCTTCTTGAGCAGCGTGGAATGCTCGTTCGGCGGGGTCCGCCTCCGCCGGGTCAAGGTTCTGCATCACCTCATTCTGGTCGTTCTCGACGCCGCTTTGGCGCGCTTTCACGCGGCAACGGTGAAGTCTTCAAGGATCGGTGCCTGCGGCCAAAAACGTTTCGGCCTCAACTACTGCGCCGGACAGGGCGGCTGCGCAGCATCAGGACGGTGGCCCGGCGCCATGCGGGCGAGAAGGCGCCCCGGATGCCGAACGGTGACGGCATTCGGCGCGGGCGGACGAATAAACCGACTCGGCGACTATCTCGGCGCAGCGAACCTAGTCGGCTACAGCGCTATCACCGGCGCTATCGCTTTTCAGAACCGCATCACGACTTACCGAGCGGGACGGCTGTGGCGCCATTGACCCGCTTGCGGCGGCGTGAACGGACCGCGGCCAGCGCCTGCTCCCAGGCGAGCAGCGTGGTCGCCTTCAGGTTGGCCGGCTTGGCGCTGTCCTTGGACAGCAACGCGGTCGCGGCCGCTTTCGTGGTCGCCGACGCCTTCGACATGTGACCGGAGTCGAACGGTGGCTGCGGGTCGTATTCGATAGCGAGCTGGATCGCCTTCGCGCGGCCTTCCCCTCCGATTTGCCCGGCCAGCCACAGCGCGAGGTCGAGTCCGGCGGACACGCCCGCGCTGGTCACCACGTCGTCCTGGTGCACGATCCGCTCATCGGCCACGGGAACGGCGCCAAAGGCTTTCAGCATCGGTATGGCCAACCAGTGCGACGTCGCGCGTCGGCCCTCGAGCAGGCCCGCCGCCGCAAGGATCACCGAGCCCGAGCACACCGACGTCGTCCAGCTCGCGGTCCGGTGCGCCTGACGCAGCCACTCGAGCAGCGCCTCGTCGCGCGCGTGCACCGGAGTCGACGGACCGCCCGGCACCAGAATCACATCGGGAGAAGGGGTTTCGGCCAGCGAGTGAGTCGCGCCGATGACCAGCACACCCGAGTCAGCGGTGATCGGCCCGGATTCATGCCACACGAACCGCACGTCGGCTTCCGGTAGGTTTCGCAGCACCTCGTACGGGCCGATCATGTCCAGCGCGGTGAATCCGGGATAGGCCACGAACGCGATTTGGGTCATCGGTGTTGTCCTTTCTGAGTCAGCCTCGATCAGGCTTTGAATCAAGCGAAGGCCTTGCGGTACTGGTCCGGCGAAATGCCGACGCGGCGAATGAAGTTGCGCCGCATGGTTTCCGCGGTGCCGAAGCCGCACCGCGCAGCGATTGCGACGACGGTGTCGTCGGTCTCCTCGAGCTGCCGGCGCGCGGCCTCGGTGCGCACGCGTTCGACGTAGTGGCCGGGCGCCTCACCGACCTCGTCGGTGAACACGCGCGTGAAATGGCGCGGGCTCATCGCCGCTCGTCGGGCCAGCTCGCCGATGCTGTGCGGGCCGCCCGGTTGGGCCTCGATGGCCTCCTGCACCTGACGGATGGGGGTCCGTTTCGCGCGCGGCATCCACACCGGTGCCGCGAACTGTGTCTGGCCACCGGGGCGGCGCAAATACAGGACGAGCCAGCGGGCAACCGTCTGCGCGACCTCGGTGCCGTGGTCGTCCTCGACCAACGAGAGCGCGAGGTCGATTCCCGCGGTGACACCCGCGGCCGTCCATACCGCGTCGGAGCTACGGACGAAGATGGGGTCGGGATCGACGTCGATCGAAGGGAACTCGCGGGCCAAGCGTCCGGCGAAGGCCCAGTGCGTGGTCACCCGGCAGCCGTCCAGCAGTCCCGCTTCGGCGGCGAGAAAGGCCCCCGTGCAGACGGTGACGATGCGGCGGGCCGTTCCGGTGACCTCCTTGATCCAGCTCACCAGGTCGGCATCGGCTCGCGCGGCGTCGACGCCGCCACCGCCCGGCAGCACGACGGTGTCGAGGGGCTCGCCCGGGTCGGGCAGCGGGGCGGCCAGCAATGACAGGCCGGTGGCGGTGCTCACCGGCCGGCCGCCGACTGAGGACAACGCGACGTCGTAACCGCCGCCGGTCCGCAGCGACGCCCCGGCGAACACGTCGTGCGGCCCCACCACATCGAGCGCCTGCACGCCGGGAAAGCCGACGATCACCACCTTGCGAGCCATGTACCTAAGTGTCGGCCAGATCGGTCATGTCGTCTACGCCATGCATCCCACCTTTTAGGACATACGGACCTGACCCAGGGCCGCCGCGTCGGCCTTGGCAGACTGTGCCCATGGCACAGATAACCTTGCGTGGAAACCCGATCAACACCGTCGGTGAGCTTCCTGCGGTCGGATCTCCGGCCCCGGCTTTCACATTGACCGGCACCGATTTGGGTGCCATCAGCAGCGACCAGTTCAGCGGTAAGCCAGTGGTGCTGAACATCTTTCCGTCCATCG
Organism: uncultured Actinomycetota bacterium; assembly: GCA_963784685.1. GTDB lineage: Bacteria > Actinomycetota > Actinomycetes > Mycobacteriales > Mycobacteriaceae > Mycobacterium. The sequence goes on along the minus strand of CAWASF010000020.1, from coordinate 509,000 downwards.
ACACGCCGGTGTGCGCGACGAGCGTGCGGACGTTCAACGAGCGCGCGGCCGCGAGCGGTGCGTCCGTCGTGTGCGTGTCGAAAGACCTGCCGTTTGCGCAGGCCCGGTTCTGCGGCGCGGAGGGCATCGAGAATGTCAAGACGGGGTCGGCGTTCCGGGACAGCTTCGGCGAGGACTACGGCGTAAGCATCACCGACGGTCCGATGGCCGGGCTGCTTGCCCGCGCCGTCGTGGTCATTGGCGCCGACGGCAACGTCGCATACACCGAATTGGTGCCCGAGATCGCGAACGAGCCCAATTACGACGCGGCGCTGGCTGCGGCGGGCTGACCGCGGGCGGCTCTTTGTTTGCAGTGCGATATGAGTTGCCGCTCTGAGCTGGTGTATCCCTGTCATTTCACCGGCCCGGAGGGCAAGCCCTACACACGGCGCACATGCGGATCACCAACGTCGACGGTGAGCAGGTCGTGTTCGACGTCAAGTGCCGTCCGAGCCAGGGCTAGCCGCGCGGGTCGATCAGGTCGCGGAAGCTTGCCGCCGGGCAGACGGAAGCACCCAGATTTGTGACCCGATCGGTCAGCCCTTTGTCGGACGTCGCCACGCGGATTTCGTGCGGTCGCGCGTCCGAGCTGATCATCCGCACGATCTCGTCGTCGGCCGAGTTCGCGGCCGCCTTGGGCGCATACGCGACCTCGATCACCGACGACGGGATGGCGGTTGACGGTGGCCGCTCGAACACCACGGTCACGTCGCCCTGTTGGGTCGACGCCCATCGGTCAAGGTTCTCCACCAGCGCGACCATCGCGCGGCCGCGGTCCTTCCACCAGCCGTCGGGGCGGCTCCCGATCACGTTCATGCCATCGACGATCCAGCGCACAAATACACCGTAGGGGAGCCGACCATCTGGCACGCTTCCAGATGTTGCACCGTAATCGATGATGGGAATGGGCCGATGACGTCGATAGCCGATACGGATGACCTGGTGGTTTCACTGGCCCGTGGTATGCGGGACCTGGTGCGGGCCGAGGCCGCAGATTCCGAGAGGGCGCGCACACTCACCCCGGCGATCGTCGACGAGATGTGGGCGAGCGGGTTGATGTCCGCGTTCAATCCCGTAGCGGCCGGTGGTATGGAGCCGTCGTTCGCCGAAATGATCGAAACCTGGATCGAAATGGCTTGGCAGGACGGCTCATTCGGGTGGATCGGCATCGCCAACCTACCGTCGTCCTTCGCCGCCGCGGCATACCTGCCTGACGAGGGTTTCGCGGAGGTGTTCACGGCCCACGACAACCGCGTCACCCTGGGCGGCCAGTTCTTTCCCAACGGACAGGGAGCCGCCGTGCAGGGCGGTTATGTGGTGAACGGGTCGTGGAACTTCGGCTCGGGCATCGGCCACTCCCAGTACATCGCGGCCGGATTTCTGCCCATGGACAACGGCGAGATGCGCTGGATCAGCGAGGGCTTCCCCGAGATGCGCGTCGCCGTGGTGCCGCGAGACCAGATCAGCTTCAACGACGGCTGGTTCGTCCAGGGGCTCAAGGGAACTGGATCGTATGACTACAGCGCCCAGGACGTGTTCGTCCCCGACAGCCGCACCTTCGAGTTGTTCGTCCGCCGGCCATACCGCGGCACGTCACCGGCCACGCGCATGGGCCTGATGCCCGTCACCGCCGCGGGTCACGCGTCCTGGGCGCTCGGTGTGGCGAAGAGCATGCTCGACGACGTCCAGGAACTGGCCGCGACCAAGTTCCGGATGAGCGACATGGCGTCGTTGGCCAGCCGCCCGACGTTTCAGAAAGGGCTCGCGCACCACCGGGCGGCCTGGCGCGCCGCGCGCCTGCTGGTGCTCGACGCGTTCGCCTCTGCCGAGGCCGCCGTCGCTGCCGGCGAGGATCTGACGCCGGCCCTGCGCGCGGACATGCGGGTGGCCGCCGTCTATGCCACCGACACGGCGCGAGGCTGTGCCGAGTGGGCACATCTGGTCGCGGGGACCAGTTCGATCCGCGAGGGCACGCGCCTGGAACGCGCCTTCCGGGACATGTACACGGGTACCCAGCACGCCTTCATCAGCGAGAAGGTCGCCATCGACGTGGCGCAGATATGGCTCGGCATCATCGAAGACCAGCCCGGGCTGTAACACCTGAGCACAATGCGCAAAACCAAGGTAATCGCCGTTTAATTCGACTATCGCCCACAAGAGCGACACGGGTCCTATCGCGCCGTAAGTTCGGTTTCAGCAAATAACCGAATACGCCGCACGATCGCAGCGCGAAGGCCCAAATCAAAGCTGGCGCGAAATAAATCCGCGAATAGCAATTCAGCCGTTCCCGCGCTGCGCCGGAAAACTGCGGCATTACACAGGCAGGGACGGGGAAATGGTTTCACTTGGCAGCATTAACGGATGGCGGCCGGCCGACGGTCCAGTTATCACCTGGACGGCCTCAGCCGCGGCGCGCGAGGCGGCCCGGAATGCGCGGCGAAGCGAGCTGGCCCCTACTTACCAGCGGATTCGCCACCTGCGGGCCGCCCACGACGCCGAAGCGATGGGCACCCAGCTGCCCCGGCTGATGGTCGTGGCCTGGGACATTCCCGGCGTGTGTGAGGTGCCGGCAATGACCGCGGCGATCAATGCGCACGTCCGCCGTCATGACGCCTACCACGACTGGTTCGAATTCGAAAGTGGCAGCTTTGTCCGACGGTCGATCGACGACCCCGAAGTCATCGACTTTGTCCCGATGGATTTCGGACATATGAACACCGAACAAATACGGACGCATGCCTTGACGACGACTCCGCCGACGCTCGAGTGGGATTGCTTCACCTTCGGCATCGTCCAGAACGCTGACTCTTTCACTTTCTACGCAAGTGTCGACCACCTGCACATCGACGGCATGTCCGCCGGCCTGATCTTTTTCGACATCCACCTGATGTACCAGCACCTGTCGAAAACCGCGGACGGCCTAAGCATCGTTCCGCAGGTCGCGAGCTACCGCAGCTACGGCGCGCGGCAGCACGCGAAGGTCGCGGGCTTGACCTTGTCCTCCCCGGGGATCAAGGGCTGGACCGAATTCGCCCGCGACACAGGCGGCGACTGGCCGAGTTTCCCGCTTCCGGTCGGTGACACCGGCGCCAACAACAAGGGCGCCTTCTTGACGGTCGACCTGTTGGACGCAGCCGATACCGAGTCTTTCGAAATCGCCTGCCGCGCGGCCGGCGCGCGTTTCAGCGGGGGAGTGCTGGCATGCGCCGCCCTGGCGGAGCACGAGTTCACCGGCGCCGACACGTATCACGGTTTCACGCCATACGACACGCGGACGCCCGGTATCGATTCGATGACCGTGGGTTGGTTCGCCAACCTGGTTCCGGTCACCGTCCCGGTCGGCACCGCCACGTTTCCGGAGGCGGCCCGCGCCGCGCAGGAATCGTTCGACGGCGCCAAGCAGCTTGCCGACGTTCCGGTGGAGCGTGCACTCGAACTGGCGGGCCCGCAGCTGTCTGGGATCAACCCACCCACCGCCCGGGCAATGATGGTGTCCTTCATGGACTTTCGCAAGATTCCCGCCGCCGACCTATTCGACCAGACCAACTTCGGTACCTATGCCGACAATCTGTCGCACGGCGGAATCAACCTGTGGATCAACCGTCAAAACGACAAGACCACGGCGACGATCTCCTTTCCGGAGAACCCGAAAGCACGCAATTCGGTCCACCGCTACCTCGCAGCGTTGGCCCAGGCGTTTGCGCTCGCCGTCAGCACCACCCCGGATTGGGTGGATGCCGTTGCCGACCACGCGAATTCGGGCCACGGCCTGCCGGCCATCAGCCTCTAACCAACGAAAGGAACAAACAAAATGAGCAACGTGCTCGATCTTTTCGACCAAGCCCTCTTCCGCTTCGAGGAGGCGACCGGAGTCACCAGCGTGGGGCAGTGCGTCTGGGTGTACAACCGCGCTGTCGACATCGACGGCCTGCGCCGGTTCCACCGCCATCTTCAGCGGGGGCGATTGTCGCGCCGCATCGAACGCTCGCCGCTGCCGTTCGGTCGCCACCGCTGGGTCTCGCCCGGCGACGAGTCCGAGCTCGAGATCGTCGCCACGCCTCGGCCGCGCGAAGAATTCGACGCGTGGCTGCGTGAGCAGGCCGTCAAGCGCTTGGACGCCGAGCGCGGACCCGGGTGGCACCTCGCGGTGCTGCCGTTCACCGACGGCGGCGCGGGCGTAAGCCTGGTCGCCCTGCACAGCCTCGCCGACGGCATGGCGGGGTGCCTGGCGGTGGTGGAAGCGGCTTGCGGCTACGACAGCGCTATCGACTGGCCCGCCGCCGGATCACGCGGGCGCTGGCAAGCGCTGCGCGAAGACGCCCGCCAAACCAGGCGCGACATCCCGGCTATGCGCCGCGCCGTGGTCGCCGCGGCCGCCGCGGCACGAGCGGCCCGACGTAACCGCGGCAGCGCCGGACAGGCCGGCCCGCCACCCGCGCTGTCCGCCGGCCCGGACGAAGCCATCACCATCCCGACGGCAACGGTCTTCATCGACGCCGACGAGTGGGACGCCCGCGCCGAGGCGCTCGGGGGAACCGGCAACGCGCTGCTCGCAGGGCTGGCCGCCCGGCTCGCCCAGCGAGTGGGACGGGTCACCGCGGACGGCTCCGTCACCCTGGCCATACCGGTCAGCGAGCGCACCGCGGACGACACCCGCGCGAACGCGGTCGCCAACGTCGACGTCGCGGTCGACCCCGCGCCGGCGACGACGGACCTGCGCGGAATCCGCGCGGCCATCAAGCAAGCGCTGATCCATCGTCAAGAGGTGCCCGACGACCGGTCTGTGCTGCTGCCACTCGTTCCGCTGCTGCCCAAGCGGCTCGCCCGGCGATGCGTCGGCGTCGCCACCGGAAACGCGATCGGTGTCGTCTCATCCAACCTCGGTGCCGCGCCCGCGGCCGTCAACCGGCCGGACGGCACGGACGCCGACTACATCTGCGTGATGTCCCTTTACCCCGGCATGACCAAGGCGACGATGGAACGCACCGGCGGAGTGCTGGCCCTGCTGTCAGCACGAGTGAACCGACAGGTCTTCGTGTCGGTCCAGGCGTACCAGCCGGGGCGGCCCAACTCGAAGGACGTTTTGCAGCAAGCGCTTTCGAGCGCGCTGGGCGACTTCTCGCTCAACGCAACCAGCGGCTGGCCATGCCCCGCGACCCAGACGATTTGAGAAAGGATCTTGCAAAATGACCAACACACTCGACCTGTTCGACCAGACTTTCACCAGCTTGGAGCGTGCGACCGGAGTCCTCGGCCTACTGCAGTGCGTCTGGGTGTACGACCGCGAGATCGACATCGACGGCCTGCGGCGATTCCATCACCATCTTCGGCAGGGACGGTTATCCCGTCGCGTCCAAAGCTCGTCGCTGCCGTTCGGCCGTCATCGCTGGGTCTCGTCCAGCGGGCGGTCGGATCTCGAGATCGTTGCCGCACCCCGGCCCCGCGAAGAATTCGACTCCTGGCTGCGGGAGCAGGCCGCAACGCCGCTGGACGTCGAGCACGGACCCGAATGGCACCTCGCGGTGCTCCCGTTCACAGACGGCGGTGCGGGAGTGAGCCTGGTCATCTCGCATGCCCTCACCGACGGCATCGGGTTGTGCGACGCGTTGGCGGACGCCGCTTCCGGCCGCCGCGACCCGATCGACTGGCCTGCCGGATCACGCCGGCGCTGGCAAGCTCTGCGTGCGGATGCCCGCCAAGCCGCGCGCGACATCCCGGGTATCGCCCGCGCCCTGGTCGCCGGAGCACGTCTGGCCCGGGGCAGCGGCGACGCGGCAGCCGCGACGCGGCCGTCCGGGCTGGCGCCGTCCAACGGTTCGGACGAATCCATCACGCTCCCAACGGAAACGATCTTCGTCGACGCCGACCAGTGGGACGCCCGCGCGAAGGCGCTTGGGGGCACCAGCAACAGCCTTCTCGCTGGACTGGCGGCCCGCCTCGCCCAGCGGGTGGGGCGCGTCACCGCCGACGGCTCGGTCACCCTGGCGATACCGGTCAACGAGCGCACGGCGGGCGACACCCGCGCGAACGCGGTCGCGGACGTCGACATCACCGTCGACCCCGCACCCGCAACGTCGGACCTGCGCGCCATCCGCGCGGCAACCAAGCAAGCGCTCACCCACCGGCACGACCTTCCCGACAAGCGGCGGGAACTGCTGCCCCTCGTTCCCCTGCTGCCGCGGTCGCTCGTCAGGCGGATGGTGGGCGTGGCCGCCGGCAGCGCGACCAGCGTCGTCGCATCCAACGTGGGCGAGGTTGACCCGGCCGCGTACCGGCCGGACGGCACGCGAGCCGACCACTTCGCCATCAAGGCTCCCCACCCGAACACGACCGAGGCGATCATGGACCGGTTCGGGGGGATGTTGTCCCTGGCGTCCGGCAGGACCAACGGACAGGTCTTCGTCTCGGTTGTTGCGTATGAGCCCGGCCGGCCGAACTCGAACGAGGACTTGAGAAGGGACCTTTCGGGCGCTCTGGGTGACTTTTCGCTGACCGCCACGATCGGCTGGCCATGCCCCGAACTGGTGCGGATGACCGGATAACTGCCGGCGAGCACAATGCGCACAACCGTGGAATCGTGGCTAATTCCGACTATCGCCGACAACCGAGACACGGGTGGCAGGGACGCCATACGTTCGGTCTGAATCAAAACGAATTGGCGCTCACGCGAACGTCATTCGCGGCCAGACTCATCGAAGGGTTTCATCGATCATGCTTAAGTCCGCCCCTTCCAAGACAGGCACCGGTGCGTTTGGGGCGCTGGGGCGCGTCGCCGTGCGTGCGCCCTGGCTGATGATCGCCGCCTGGGCGGCCGTGGTGGCCGTGCTGGCCGTGGCCGTGCCCCCGCTCACGAAGGTGGTCGAAGGCCAGACGGTACAGCCGCTGCCGCCCAAAGCCATGGCGGCGACCGAGCAGATGGCCAAGGATTTCGGCGAATCCGCCCAGAACGTCCTCATTGTCGTGCTGTCCGACAACCGGGGCCTGCAAGCAGCCGATGAGGACACCTACCGGAAGTTGGCCGCCACGTTGCGCGGCGACACGAGCGATGTGACCGGCGTGCAGGACATCGTCACCACCCCCGCGCTGCGCCCCTTGATGGTCAGCGCGGACAACAAGGCGTTTTACCTGGCGGTGATGCTGCGGGCGCCCGCAGGGTCCCCGGAGTCCTCGCAGGCCTACCAACGGGTCACCGAAATCGTCAAACGCTCGACCGCGGGCACACAGCTGACCGCGCAGTTGACGGGACAGGCCGCCATGGTCGGCGACATGTCGATCGTCACGGCCCGCGACATGCACGTCACCGAGATCGTCACCGCCTTGTTCGTGCTGATCATTCTGCTGGTGATCTACCGGCGACCCGTGACAGTCCTGCTGCCGTTGATCACCATCGGGGTTTCGGTGGCGTCGGCCCAGGGCGTGGTGTCCGGACTGGCTCAGCTCGGACTCGGGGTGTCCGCGCTGACGATCGCGTTGATGACGGCCATGATCTTCGGCGCCGGCACCGACTATGCCGTCTTCTTGATCAGCCGCTACCACGAGTACATCCGGTCCGGCATCGACTCCGATCTGGCTGTCCAGACGGCGCTGAGCTCCATCGGGGAGGTCATCGCGGGTTCGGCGGCCACCGTCGCCGTCACCTTCCTTGGCATGGTCTTCACGCGCCTGCCCGCATTCACGAGTATCGGCCCGGCACTGGCCGTTTCGATCGGAATCGCGTTTCTTGCCGCCGTCACCCTGCTTCCCGCCATCCTCGTGCTCGCGGGCCGCCGCGGATGGGTGGCGCCGCGACCGCCGCTCACCGGCCGCCTGTGGCAGCGGTCCGCCGTCCAACTGGTTCGCCGTCCCAAAACGCATCTGCTGGTCAGCTTGTCGGTGTTGATCGCGCTGGCCGGCTGCGCGGCCTTACTTCGGCCCACCTTCAACGACCGCCTGCAATTGCCGCAGACGGCGCCCAGCAACGCCGGCTTTTCGACGATGCAGCAATACTTCTCGACGAGCGCGCTGCTGCCGCAGTACATCTATGTCCGCTCGCCCCACGACCTGCGGACATCGCGGTCCCTCGCCGACCTGGACCAGATGGCGCAACGGGTGTCACAGCTGCCCAATATCGCTGCGATGCGCGGCATTACGCGACCCGACGGCAGGCCGCTCGATCAGGCCAAGCTCAGCTCCCAAGCGGGAGCGGTGGGCAGCAAGCTCGAAGACGCCTCGACACAGATCAGCGACCGCAACAACGACCTCGACGCGCTGACCAAGGGCGCCGACCAGCTGGCCTCGGCCCTGGCCCAGGTGCGCGACGAAGTCCGCGGCGCCAGCGGGCCCATGACGCAGCTCGCCGCGACGCTGAAGCAGGTGCAGCAGCAACTCGCCGGGGCGGCTAACCTCCTGGACAGCGTGAGCGGCCTTGCGAACGGCTCGGTTTCGACGCTCGCGAACCGTGTCTCCGACGCCCTTGCCCCGATGCTGGGGCGGAACAACGTTCCGCAGGCCGCGGGTCTGCAGGCGGCAATCCAGAATCTGGGCGGCCTGTTGACAACGGCGGCCAACGGTCTACGGGCCGCGGGTGGCAGTACCGCCGACGTGCAGCAGAAGATCACGAGCCTGCAGGCGGTTGCCGACCACTTGGCAGACGGCAGCCGGCGCGTGGCCGATGGCGTCCGCACACTCGTCGACCAGACCAAGAAGATGGGTCTGGGAATGAACCAGGCCGCCGACCTGCTGCTGTCGATGAAGCGCGACGCTTCAACGGAATCCATGGCGGGCATGTACATCCCGCCCCAGGTGCTTACCTCGGGTGACTTCAAGAACGCCGCGAAGATGTTCATTTCGCCCGACGGGCATTCCGTGCGCTTCGTTGTCGAGTCGAAATTCGACCCCTTCAGCACTGCGGCGATGGATCAGGTGACGTCGATTCTCAACACGGCCCGCGGCGCACAGCCGAACACCTCGCTCTCGGACGCGTCGATATCGCTGGTCGGGACGACCGCGATGTACAGCGCAATTCGCGGCTACTACGACGGCGACGTCCAGCTGATCGTGATCGTGACGCTGCTCGTTGTCTTCGTCATCCTCATCCTGCTGCTGCGCGCGATCGTTGCCCCGCTGTACCTCATTGCCTCCGTGGTGATCTCGTTCATGTCGGCGGTCGGTGTGGGAGTGATCTTCTTCCAGTTCATCCTCCATCAGCCGATCTATTGGAACGTGCAGGCAACGGCGTTCATTGTGCTGGTCGCCGTCGGGGCCGACTACAACTTGTTGTTGATCACGCGAATTCGCGAAGAGTCGCGCTTGGGCGTCCGCTCGGGCATCATTCGCGCGGTCCGTTCGACGGGTGGCGTCATCACCTCGGCCGGCATCATCTTCGCCGCCTCGATGTCCGGCCTGCTGTTCGGCAGCCTTTCGACCATGGTGCAGACCGGATTCATCATCGGCATGGGCATTTTGATCGACACCTTCGTGGTTCGCACCATCACGGTCCCCGCCCTGGCCGCAATGATCGGTAGGGCCAACTGGTGGCCCTCCAAGAACAGCGGCGAGCAGACGCAGACTCGCATGAATTCGGCCGCAACAGTGCGACTCTGCGTCTGCTCGGCCCGAGAGATCGCGCGCTGAGCGCCGGCGCTCAGCGAAAGGGAGGGGGCCGTCGCTTGTCGTTCGCCGTGAACTCCTGTTCGGGCCGTCCCGTCGTGCCGTATCGCAACCCGACGCTGACGTCACCGGTGGCGGACAGCGCCGCCAGATACCGCTGCGCGGTCGCCCTCGATATGCCGATCGCCGCGGAGACTTCCGCCGCCGACATCGGCTTGTGCGCTGCGCGCAAGGCCTGCGCCACCAGCTGTTTGGTGGACGAAGCCGCGATGGTGGCCTGCTGCGGGGGAGCGACCCTGGGACGCAGCGCTTCGAGAGCCGCGTCGATGTCGCCGGAGCTCAGATCGCGGCCGGCCAGGATCTTGCGGTAGCGGGCGTAGCCGGCCAGCCGCGCGGCGAGTTCGGTAGTGGCGAACGGCTTGACGAGGTAGCTCAGCGCCCCGGCCGACATGGCAGTGCGGACCGTGGCCGCCTCGGTTGCCGCCGTCAATATCATGCTGTCACAGTCTAATTCGCGAACAAGGTCGATTCCCGACCCATCAGGCAGGTACACATCGACCAGGGCGAGGTCGACGGCAGTTGCCTCCCGCAAAGCCTTCCGCGCGCCCTCGAGAGTGTTCGCGGTGGCGACGACGGCGAAGCCGGGAAGCGTGTTGACCACCTCCGCGTGCATATTGGCGACGCGGAAGTCGTCGTCGACCACCAGCACCGTCAGGTCTGCGTCGCCCATTGCGCCTCCTCAACCATCACGCCCGGCAGGCGGGCGATGAACTCCGCGCCGCGCAGCCGCAGCTCTCCATTGCCAGGGCTGGCCAGCCAGAGATCGCCGCCCAGCGCGCGGCTGATCTGGCGCGACAACGCAAGGCCAATACCCCGCCCGCCCGGTATGCCGGAGTCCGGCTTGGTCGTCGTGCCCTCGGTGAATAGCTGCTCGACAAAGTCGGGAGCGACGCCGTCGCCGCTGTCGGCAACCGTGATATGCAGCGTCGTACCGTCCTGCAACAGCTCGACTTCCACCTCTTTCGTTGCGTTATCGCCCATCCGGGCCGCGTCGATGGCGTTGTCGAGCAAGTTACCCAGGATCGTGGTGACGTCGACCGGCAATACCAGCCGCCCAGGTACCCAGGTGTTCTCACCGATCGCGAGCGTTACCCCGGCCTCGCGAGCGGACGCGGCCTTGGCGGCCAGGAACGCCTGCAGGTAGGCGTCATTGATCGAGTCGATACCGGGTATTGCGGATCCCAGCGGGCCCGAACCGAGGAGCTCTTCCAAATACTGCAACCCCTCGTCGACGTGTCCGCCGTGCAACAGCCCGTTCAGCAGGTGCAGGCGGTTGGCGAACTCATGGCGCTGGGCGCGCAGCACCGTGCTCATCAGCTGCACCGCGTCGAGCTGGCGCGTCAGTGACTCGACGTCGGTTCGGTCCCGCACCACCAAAACTGTTCCCAGCTCGCGTCCTTCGCGGGACACCGGGCGCGCCGAGACCACGACGATGCGTTCACCCACCGAGGCCAACGCCGGTGTCGTATCGGCCGCCTTGAACACGTCGAGGACGCGCGGGGTCAATCCGATCTCGTCGACCTGTTGGCCGATTTCGTTGCCGATCTCGAGAAGGCGGCAGGCCTCGTCATTGACGAAGGTGGTGTTCCATGATGCGTCGGCGGCCAGCACGCCTTCGCCGATTCCCTGCAGCACCGCCGCCTGGGTACGCACCAGCCCGGTGATTTCGGCCGGCCGCAAACCCAAGGTCAACCCCCGCCAGCGCCGGGCCAATGCCGTTGAGCCGGCAATCGCGATCAGCAGGAGAACGGCCGCCATCGCGCCCAACACTTGCAGGTTTTTCGAAAACTGATCGTCAAATGCCTTCGTGGAGAGGCCGACTATGGCCACCCCCAACACCCGATTGGAACCCTGTTCGAACACCGGGACTTTCGCAACTATTGCCCGCCCGAGAACGGTGTCGTCATGCGATGTCATCTCGTTTCCGGCCAACGGTGACGCGATGTCGGCTTGGACAGGAAGCCCCAACCTGTCGCGATAGGGATCCGCGACCCTGATGCCGCGTGCGTTGGCTATGACGACGAATGCCACATGCGTGCGTTGCTGAACCCGTGACGCGACGCCCTGGATCGGACCCGTGGCAAGTTCGTCGATCAGTTCCGGACTCGGGGTCAACGGGGCATTGTCGTAGCGAGCGATGTTGGTGATCACCGTGGGGGACGACGCGACCACGCGCGCGATATCCATGGCGTGGACGTGGTATTGGCTGTCCAGTCGCGCGCGGTTGAACACGGCAAACAGCCCGAAAGCGACGATTAGCGTCAGCGTCACGATGACGAGCTGCAACACGAGTATCTGCGTGGCGAGTCGCACGTCGACACGACGCCTGCCTGCCATGGAGGGACCTTACCGCGTGATCAGAGCAGAATGCGCAAAAGTAGCGCACCGCTGCGATTACAGATGAGTCAACAGCCGCTCGGCGAACGCCCCGGGATGTTCGCGGTGCATGAAATGCCCGCCGGGGACCTCCTCAACGACGTACTCGTTGGCGAACATCCGGGCGGCGCCCCGATAGTCTGCTGGCGCGACGATCGGATCGTCGAGGCCCGCGAACGCGACCACCGGCACCGTGATCCGCGCCCGCAACGATGCGCTGGGGATGGGGGAGAGCTTGCGGTAATAACCGAACGCGGCGTTAAGGCTCGCCGGGTTGGAGAAGCTCGCGCGGACGGCTTCGAACTCGTCGGGGCCTGGCTTCCAGGTCGGCGACCATCGCCGATAGATGGCGGGTAGCGCCGCGAAGTCGTTGCGCGCGAACCGGTTCGCCGCGCCCGGCAGTTTGTAGGCGGCAAAGTGCCGGGCGCCCCAAAGTTTCTTCGGCGACGGCTTGAGCGCCGCCGGGTGCGGAATGCCGATGACGAACAGCTTTCTCACTCGATCCGGACCGAGCGCCGCCGCACCGTATGCGGCCGCAGCGCCCCAGTCGTGCCCGACGACGATGGCATCGTCAGCGCCGAGCGCTTCGATCAGCGCAAGCGGATCGCGCGCCAGGGTCTCTTGATCCGGGTCGCGATCCGGAACCGCGCTGGGGTGGTAGCCCCGCATGAACGGACTGACCGCGCGGTATCCGTGGGCCGCGATGCGGGGGCGAAGGTCGTCCCATGTGTGCGCCGTGTCCGGGAATCCGTGGAGTAGGAGGACCAACGGCCCGGAGCCCTCTTCGATATATGCGAATTTCAGCCCGTTGGCATGAACGAACCGGATTGCATCAGCCATGGCCTCAGAACATTACGCCGACCGCCTGTCGCCTACCATCAGCGCATGCGCGGCTCAAAGATCCTGATCACCGGTCCGACCGGTCAAGTTGCGGCTCCCATCGCCCGGGCCCTGGCGGCCGAGAACGAGGTATGGGGCATCGCCCGTTTCACCGACCCGACCGCGCGAGAAAGCCTCGAGCAATCAGGGATTCGGTGCGAGACGATCAACCTGGCGGCCGGTGACTTCACCAGTCTGCCAACCGACTTCGACTACGTCCTCAACTTGGCGGTGGCCAAGAGCGGCAACTGGGGCAAGGACCTCGCTGCCAATGCCGAGTCGGTCGGCCTGCTGATGGCGCACTGTCGGGCCGCAAAGGCGTTCCTGCACTGCTCCTCGGCGGCCGTGTACGACCCACCCGACGACGAACCCCGCACGGAGCAATCCGCCCTGGGCGACAATCACAAGTTCCTGTTCCCCACCTATTCCATCTCCAAGATCGCCGGGGAGGTCGTCGCGCGGTCGATGGCGCGCGCTCTCGGCGTTTCCACCACCATCGCCCGCCTCAACGTCCCGTACGGCGACAACGGCGGGTGGCCGTACTACCACCTGGAGATGATCCTGGCCGGCATCCCGATTCCCATCCCGCCGGGCGGCCCGGCCCTCTACAACCCGATCCACGAGGACGACATCATCGCGACCCTGCCCAAGCTGCTCGACGTGGCGTCGGTGCCGGCGACCACGGTCAATTGGTGCGGCGACCAAACTGTGAGCATTCAGGAATGGTGCGGCTATCTCGGATCGCTCGTAGGTAAGGAACCGGTGTTCGAGGAGAGCGCGCACGCGCTGCGCGGTAACCCCACCGACGTCACCCGCATGCACGAACTCATCGGCGGCACGACGGTCGACTGGCAAGACGGGGTTCGCCGGATGGCGGCCAAGTTCCACCCGGAGCTGGTGAATTAGCTGGTGAATTAAAGGGATACCGTCGACGGACGAGTAGGGGATAACCAGGTGGCCACAACCGGTGCGTTCGACCAGGCTATCGCGACGATGCCACGGGGTGGCCCCGACGCGTCGTGGCTGGATCGCCGATTCCAGACCGATGCGCTCGAGTACCTCGACCGCGACGACGTGCCGGACGAGGTCAAGCAGAAGGTCATCAGGACGCTCGACCGGGCGGGCGCACTAACCAACCAGCACAAGAAGTACGCGCGCACGGCGCTGAAAGTCGTTGCCGATATCCCCGATCCACGCATCCTGGAACTAGGTGCGGGCCACGGCAAGCTATCGGCGGAGATCCTCGAGCTCCATCCGGCGGCCACCGTCACCGTCAGCGACCTGGATGCGACCTCGGTGGCCAACATGGCCGCGGGGAAGCTGGGAACCCATCCGCGGGCGCGCACCCGGGTCGTTGACGCCACCGCCATCGACGCCGCCGACAACACCTACGACCTGGTGGTGTTCGCGCTGGCGTTTCACCACCTGCCGCCGGCGATCGCCTGTCGCGCGATCGCCGAGGCCACCCGAGTAGGCAAGCGGTTCCTGGTCATCGACCTGAAGCGGCAGACTCCCTTCGCCATCATGCTGCTTCCGGCGATTTCGTTGCCGATGATGCTGATCCTGACGCCGTGGTCGTGGATTTGGCCCGCCCTCCACGACGGCTTCATCAGCGAACTGCGCGCCTACAGCCCGTCGGCGCTGAAGGCCCTTGGCCGGGCCGCCGATCCAGACATGCACTTCGAGGTCCTGCCCACGCCGAGGTGGCTCGGGCCGCCCTCGATCACCGTCGTGTTCTCCCGTCCGGGCGCGGACGACCGTGAGTGAGGAAATCCGCGGCCTCACCCGCGGCATTCCGCCGACGGCAATCGCACAGGCTTATGTCTGGACAAATTCACGTGTGGCAGCATCGCCCAGGTGACCAGTAGCTCCGCCGAGCAGCGGCTGCGCGACCTTGCGCTGCTGCGTCGCGTCCGCGATCGGATCGACCGGGACTACGCTCAGCCGCTGGACGTCGAAGAGCTCGCCAGCGGGGTCCACATGTCCGCGGGGCACCTCAGCCGCGAATTCCGCCGCGCCTACGGCGAATCGCCATACTCCTATCTGATGACACGGCGCATCGAGCGCGCGATGGCGCTGCTGCGTCGCGGCGACCTCAGCGTCACCGAGGTCTGTTTCGAGGTCGGCTGCTCGTCGCTGGGCACTTTCAGCACTCGCTTCACCGAACTGGTCGGCGTGCCGCCCAGCACCTACCGAAGCCGGGCCCTGCACGCGACGGCGGGCATGCCGGCCTGCGTCGAGAAGCAGGTGACCAGACCGATCAGGAATCGAGAAGCGCCCGCGACGTAGCCGTACCTAGCCTGGGCCCATGGACATCACCATTCACTCGAGTTTCCTTCCGCACGACGACCCGGAAGCCTCCCTTGCTTTCTATCGCGACACCTTGGGCTTCGAGGTCCGCCTCGACGTCGGCAAGGGCAAGATGCGCTGGATCACGGTGGGGCCCGAAAGCCAGCCCGGCACGTCCATCGTGCTGAGCCCGCCGGCCGCCAACCCGGGCATCACCGACGACGAGCGCCGCACCATCGCCGAGATGATGGCCAAGGGCACGTACGCGACGCTGCTACTGGCAACCAAGGACCTCGACGGCGCGTTCGAGCGGCTGCAGGCCGGCGACGCCGAGATCGTCCAGGAGCCGACCGAGCAGCCGTATGGGCTCCGCGACTGCGCCGTGCGCGATCCCGCGGGCAACCTGATCCGCATCCAGCAGATGCGCTGAGCGCGTCACCGCTTCTCGGTCTGACCCTCGGCTACCGCGTCCGCGGCCTTGGCGGCGGCCGAGCCCGCAAGTCGGCCGGAGATCTCGGGCGCCAACATGGCGAACCGGCCAAGTGCCCGCTGATGAAGAGGCGCCACCGAGATTTCCGACTTGTCGCGCTCGATCGCGCGCACGACGGCATTGGCGACCTGCCCGGGCGTGCCCGTGCCCATGCCCGGTGGCGGCGGGGCGCCGCTGTCGGCGAACATCCCGGCATCCCGAATCGCACCGGGCGAGATCACCGAAACGCCAATCCCGCTGCCCCGCAAGTCCTCTCGTAGGTTCAGCGCGAACCCGCGCAGGCCGAACTTCGTCGCCGCATATATCGATGACCGCGGCAAGGAGACGAAGCCCGACATCGACGAGACGAAAACGAAATGTCCGCTGCCGCGCTGCTGCCACCCGGGCAGCAGCTCGCGCGTCATGCGCACGGGGGACTCCAGGTTGACACGCAACGCGCGGCCGATCTGGTCTTGACTGAAGCTCTCCAATCGGCCCGATCCGGGCAGCGCCGCATTGGCGACCAACACGTCGATGTCGCCGGCCCTCTCGAGCAATACCAGCGCCGCGCCTTCGTCGGCCAGGTCGCAGACGACGCTCGCGTGCCCCGCGCCGGGGAGAGACCGTGCGAGTTGCTCCAGCTCCTCGGCCTTGCGTGAGCTCAGAACGAGCTTCGCTCCGCGCGCCGCCAGCGCTTTGGCGATCGCTCTTCCCAGACCTCCGGTCGCGCCGGTGAGAAGGGCCGTCTTGCCGTCAAGTTCCATGCCCGAAATCTACCGCCCACGAAAAAGTTCCGAACCCTTTATGCGGGTTCGGAACTCCTCCGAAGAAGTGTGCCCGGGTTCAAGACCCCTTGTGGTAGCGGGTCAGGAAGCCGAAGGCGGTGACCCCCGCGACGGCACCGATCACACCCCAGAGCAGCATCGAGGTAACCATTGGCCCGAAGAACCAACCGAATGTCATTCCGACGTAAAGCGCCCAGATCACGCGGTATACGCACCACAGGGCAACCAGGGCGGAGCTGATGCCGATGTACAGGCTGCGCTGCCGGTCGACGCGGTTGATCTGCTCTTCGAAGCTGGTCGGTACGATCTTCATTTGCTGACTTCCTTTCGTGTGGCGCCGCCTCCCTGGCGGCGTCGCTGCGGAAAGTACAGCTCGTGCGAGGGGCTACCGATCCCAACAACGCGCGCTCAGGCGGCGGGCGCGGCGGGCGCGGCGGCCTCAGCGTCTTCGTCGGTCGGCCGATTCATCTCGGCCTGGAACTGTCGATACCGCCCGGCGCGGCCGGGCCGGCGCCGGACAATCAGCCAGCCGGCAGCGAGGACCGCGAACCACAACGGAAACCATGCCAACGCGATTGCGGTTGCCCGTTGGGTCACCAGCGTCCAGATCACGAAGACGAAGAACCCCAGGACGACCCAGCACATGACCGAGCCGGCGGGCATCTTGTAGGCCGACTCGGCGTGACGCTCTGGGTGGCGGCGACGGTAGACGAGGTAGCTGACGGCGATCATCGCCCACACGAACATGAACAACAGCGACGAAATGGTCGTCACCAGCGTGAAAGCGCCCATCACCGAACCGCCGATATAGAGCAACGGGATGGACGTCAGCAACAGTGCCGCCGTGAGGAACGCGGCCAGCGCCGGCACGCCGGCGCGGTTCAGCCGGCGGAAGCACATCGGAGCGCTGCCCTCGTCCGCCAGGCCGAAAAGCATACGGGCGGTGGAGAAGACCCCGGAGTTGGCCGACGAGGCGGCTGCCGTGATCACGACGAAGTTCACGATCGAGGCCGCTGCGGCCAGGCCTGCGAAAGAGAACATCATCACGAACGGGGACTCGCCGCTGGGGAACCGCCGCCAAGGGACGACGGTCAGGATCGCCAGCAACGCACCGATGTAGAAGATCGCCACCCGAAGCGGGACGGCGTTGATGGCGCGGGGCAGGGTGCGACGCGGATTGACCGTCTCCGCGGCCGCACTGCCGACGAGTTCCACGCCGACGAATGCGAAGAACGCGATCTGGAACCCGCTGGCCACACCCATGAATCCGGTAGCGAAGAATCCGCCGTCGTTCCAGAGGTTCTCGACCGTCGCACGGTGACCCTGCGGCGAAACGAAGTCGGTCGCCATCAGCACGGCGCCGGCGACGATGAAGCAGACGATCGCGACGACCTTGATCAAGGCGAACCAGAACTCGGCCTCCCCGAAATTGCGGACGCCGAACACGTTGAAGACGAGGATCACTGCGACCGTGATCAAAGCCGGTACCCATGCCGGCAAGCCGGGCCACCAGAATTTCGTGTAGCCGGTGATCGCCACGATTTCCGCAACACCGGTGACGATCCAGGCGAACCAGTACGACCAGCCCAGGAAAAATCCCGCCGCCGGGCCCAGCAGGTCGGCCGAGAAGTCCACGAAAGACTTGTAATTCAGGTTCGACAGCAGCAACTCGCCCATGGCCCGCAGCACAAAGAACACGAAGAACCCGATGATCCCGTACACGAGCACCACCGCGGGGCCGGCCTCGGAGATCGTTCGCCCCGACCCCATGAACAGGCCCGTGCCGATCGCGCCTCCGATCGCGATCAACTGGATGTGGCGGTTGGATAACCCCCGATGCAATTGCGGGACAACGGAATCGGGCATTTTTTACGTCCGAGAGCTCTAGCCCGACGTCTTGACGACGAGCTTGCCGACGTTCTTGCCGTCGAACAGCATGTTGATCGCCGTCGGTAGCTGCTCGAAGCCCTCGACCACCGTCTCCAGCGGCGTGAGCCTGCCCTCGGCGATCAGGCCGGCGATCTCGCGGATCGCCTCGGGCGCGCGGCCGAAGTGGTCGAGGACGATGAAGCCTTGCAGCGTCGCCCGCTGGATGAGCAGGTTTCCGAAGGCCCGCGGCCCGGGAGGCGGTTCAGCCGAGTTGTAACCGGAGATCAGTCCGCAGAGCGCGACGCGGGCGCGCACATTGAGCCGCGCGAAGACGGCATCCATGATGTCGCCGCCGACGTTCTCGAAGTCGACATCGATGCCCTTGGGCGTCGCCGCCTTGAGCTGCGCGGCCCAATCGTCGGCGCGGTGGTCGACCGCCGCGTCGAAGCCGAGTTGCTCGGTCAGCAACGCACACTTCTCGGGGCCGCCGGCGATCCCGACGACGCGCGCGCCGTCGGCCTTCGCGAGCTGGCCGGCGACCGAGCCGACCGCCCCGGCCGCGGCCGAGACGACCACCGTCTCACCCGGCTGCGGCATGCCGATGTCGCGGATCCCGACCCACGCGGTGAGGCCCGTCATGCCGAGCGCGCCCATGTAGGCACTCGGTGAGACGTTCTCGTCGACGTCGACCGGGAACAACGGATTCGCGTCCGAGGCGACCGCGTACTCCTGCCAGCCGACGAGCCCCTGCACGGTCTGGCCGACCGTATAGTTCGGATTCTTTGACTCGACCACCTTGCCCAGCCCGCCGCCGCGCATGACCTCGCCGATCCCGACCGGCGGCAGGTATGTGGGTGCGTCGTTGATCCATGCGCGGTTGGTCGGATCCAGCGAGATCCAATCGACGCGCACCAGCGCCTCCCCTTCGCCGATCTCGGGCACCGCCTCCTCACTGAGCTCGAAGGTGTCCGGGCCGATGCGCCCCGAGGGGCGCTCGCGCAGAAGGAAACGTCGGTTTCGATCAGACATGAGCGCACGGTACCGGACTCGGTTCCCCGCCCGAGTGATAGTGACGAAAGATGCTGGGGGACACTCTTATTGAAAAGGCTTAGCGCGGCCCCTTCAAAATTCGGCCGTTGTGCGGGAGTGTTGGTCCGGTGAATACGTTGCGAGCTGTCGCTGTGTGGGCCGCCTTGATGGCGACGGCAGGTTTCTCAGCGGTTGGTTCGGCAAGTGCCGATCCGCCGCCCACGCAGGTGATCACCGCCGTGGTCGTCGGGCCAAGCGGCCAGCCGATCAACGGATATCGGGAAGCTTCCGGACCGGGCAACGTCGCCCAGGTCAGCGACTGCACGACGCCGTCGCCGTCGGCCGTGGCCAACGACGTCTATTACTGTTCGCCGAGCGCGGCCGGCGCCAACGCGTGCTGGCCGTCGACGCCCGGATCGCTGTTGTGCGTGGACAATCCCTGGACCCACAGCCTGCATCGGGTGACCTATGACGGTCCGCTTCCGCCAGTGCAGCCGACCGCCACGCCGGACCCGTTCGCGCTGACTCTCGACGACGGCACGAATTGCCTGTTCCGCAACGGCGGCGCCTGGGGAGGACGCGCCGACGGGTACGTCGGCGTCTACGGGTGCGGCGCGAATGGCGGCGGGAACCCAGCGGTGCTGTGGCTGCCCAGCCAGGGCACCGGGACGTGCATCGACCGCTCATCGCCGGTGTGGACGGTCAAAGTCGGTCGACTCGGCGCACCGGATGCTGCGTTTCCGCCGCCCCAGACCCACGCCGTGACGACCGCGTGGTTCGCCGGAGGTAAGGCCGGTCAGTAAAGCCCTATTCGGCTACCAGACACGGATCCAGTCGACGAGCATGTCGGCGGGGTAGGTTCCCGGTCCGGGATCCTCGCCGCCCGAACCGGCAACCGCGAGGTTGAACACCGGAAAAACGGTGTAGCCGGGGCCGTTGAACGGCCAATCCGGCAGCGAGCTCGCCGGCACGTCGAAGTACGGTTGCGCGCCGTCGACGTAGTCCTTCCAGAAGCGGATCCCGGCCTCGTCCCACTGGGTGCGCCACGTGTGCCAGGCGCCGTCCACCGCGATGTTGTGGGTCTTCCATTCCCCGCCGTTCGCCTTCGCGTGGACGGTGGTCGCCGAGGGCCATTTGCCGTTTCCGTACCACTCCATGACGTCGATTTCGCCCTGGTCGTCGTTGCCCAGCCAGTAAGCGGGCCACGCACCGGCGGTCAGGCAATTGAGCTTGATCCGCGCTTCCCAGGTGTGGCCGACTCCGCCTCGCCACAGGCTTTGAACCTTGCCGCTGAAGTACGTGGGGCCGTCTTTCGCGGCACGGAGGACAAGGTTGGAGTTGCCGTCGACGAAGACGTTGCGACGATCGTCGCGATATTGCCCGATGTGCTCGGGCAGCTCCCAATACGTCGGGTCCTTGATCGTCTCACGGGCCTTCGCCACCGCCCACTTCGACGGATCGGGGGCCGAGCCGGCCGGGCCGTCGAACTCGTCCTGGAAGATGTAGGTTCCGGTTTGGCCGCTGGGGGCGGCGGGCGGCGGCACCCGACCAGCGGGCGCACCGTCTCGGGGCGGGTGGGCGCGGGCCTCGGCGACCGGCAGCGCGGCCGCCAGCACGCCAATTCCGGCCGTCAGCATCATGCGGCGGCGATCCATCTCCGGCATAAGCAAGGCACCCTAGCAGCCACCCCCGTCCCGCGTCGAAAGGGGAATCATGTCGGTGGCCGTCGCTAGGGTCTGGATCACCGGAAACGTCGAATTCACGGCTAATTCTCATGCTGACCGATGGTTTGGTCTCAGATTGGCCGGGAATTCTATGGAATAACGAACCTATAACCAGCGTTCGTAGCTTTTGCGGGTTGCTCTGGGAGGAGTTGAAATCGTGGCGACGGCATCGGGGGGGACGGTCATTTTCCTGAAGTCTCATCCGGCGTGGATCGCGGCTCGGCGCCGTGAGCACGACCGTCGCGACGCGATGCGCCGCCATCCCTCGTTTATCGGCCGGCAGCACGCTGCCGCGTCGGGTGGCGACGTTGTCCGCGACTTCAAGGTGTACTCCAGCACCGACGCCAGCTAACCGCCCTCAGTCGCTCAAACAGGCTCACGCGGAGCCCTCCGTCCGCAGCGCGTCCGCAGCAGTCACTCGCCTGGATGACCTCGGCCACCACGGTCCGCGTCGGCTCGTCGGCGTCCGGCCACAGAGGGGATAGCTGTCCTTGCGTGCACCGTCTTGATATCTGCCCTTCGGCGACCAGCACTGCAAATTCTTGAGTGTGCCCAGTCTGCTGCCGGAGGTAACACTTATCGACCTCACAGCAAATCGTAAAAGCAGAAATGATAACGAACCCGCAAGATGATGCGCAATCGCCACCGAGCGGCGCTACCGCTATGGCCGCGGGTGTCCTGGCGTTGGCGGGCGCCGTATTTTGGGCGTTCGAAACGTGGGCCGGGCTGCTGTCGATATCCCACCGATCGGGTCCATCAACGATCGTGGAGCATGGCAACAGCAGAGTAAAAGACTGTGTCTTTGTGTTGCTCCCGGTGCTCACCGCAGTGCTCGCATTCGCACCGTCGACCAAACGATGGTGCAGTTCGAACTGACCGACTCCCGTGGGCTCACGGCCGTCGCCGAGATCGGGCCCGGGCTGATACCGGGCTGCGTGGGTCCGCCCGCGCGGCGGCGAAGCCGCTTGCGGGACAAGGCAATAACGAATGCTGCACACCGAAGAATTCGTCGGCATAATTCTCTATGTGCCGCAAACACACAAAGCGAAGGCGCTCGCCAATCCAGCTCAGCCGCATAGCGCGCTTCTCCACGAATTGGAGCGCTACATCGAGGCCCACAATCCCGATGTGGCCGACGTCAACGTGGTGAGCGCGACCGACACGGGTCAAGCCGACAAGAGCCACAAGCCGGTGCGCCACTGGTACCACGTCACGTACGAAGCCTGAGATACCGCCGGCGGAATAACGTCCCGTCAGCCGGCGGCGGTGATCATCGGCAGGAGGTACCGGCGCACGTAGGCGCGGGTGTCATCGATGGTGGCGAGGTTGATGCTGGTGTGCGGGGTGACGATGAACGACAGAGTCAGGCGGGTGTGCAGCTCGGCGACGGTGCGCAGATGGAGCTCTTGGGCGGCCGTCGTGCCC
This sequence comes from uncultured Actinomycetota bacterium, assembly GCA_963784685.1. Classification (GTDB taxonomy): domain Bacteria; phylum Actinomycetota; class Actinomycetes; order Mycobacteriales; family Mycobacteriaceae; genus Mycobacterium. The sequence continues at coordinate 486,468 of CAWASF010000020.1, read as the reverse complement.
GCCGTGCCGTAGAGCTCGGCCCTCAACTCGGCTGCCGATTGGTCGATGGCGAAGTCGAGGATGGGACCGGCGTCGATGGTCAGGCTCGGCAGGATGGTCTCCGGCTCGGTGCGCAGCAGCTTCTTGAGCAGAGCGTGCTCCCGCAGGAACGTCACCGTGAACACGGTGCCGAAGACGAGGCGGTCCTCGAGCGTGGTGGCGCGGGAACAGGCGTGTGCCTGGCCCTCGAAGTATCGCCGGGCTTCGGCGAGAATGACCGCGTCGACAAGGGCGGACTTGGTGGGAAAGCGCCGATATAGCGTCGCGCGGCCGACCCCGCTGCGGCGGGCGACGTCGTCCATCGTGATGCGCCGCATTCCGACGAGTTCGGCCTGCTCGACGGTGGCGCCCAGGATGCGCGTGGTGATCGCGTCGGGCCGGTGGAGTTGGGCGAGCACGGCGGGCTCGGGCGCGGTGAGCCGTCGCACGAACTCCGCTGTTCGGCTGGTGCTCACGCGGTTGCTCCTTGCTCGCTCGGCTGGATCGTCGTATCGTGGCCATTGATACGATTGAGACAGTATACGTCTATTTGTCTCGCAACTAGCGAAGCGAATTCTCGCTGCTAGGGGGTTGTGATGGGCGTCGGTCTATGGGCCAGGTGGGCGGCCATGCACGGGGCGGTCCGAGCGTTCATGAAGGTTCAGGCGCTGCGCGGCGACCCGTTGGCCCGGCTGATCGCGGGGCATGGCCGGGACATCGATCCCTATCCGCTGCTGGAAAAGATCCGGGCGGGCGGACCGCTGGTGCGCACGCCCTTCACGTGGGTGAGTGTCGATCACGGTCTTTGCCGAGAAGTGCTGCGCGACAAACGCTTCGGCGTCACGGCGCCATCCTCGATGGACCTGCCGCGCCCGCTGCCGGCGTTGATCTCGCGGACCGACGACCAACGTGTCGCCAACCCCGTCGAGCCGCCCGCCATGGTCGTCGTCGATCCACCCGAGCACACCCGTTACCGGCAGTTGGTGGCACAAAGCTTCACCCCGCGCGCGATCGACAAGCTCACCACCCGCGTCGCCGAGGTCACCGACCAACTCATCGAACGCCTCGCCGTCACACCGCAGCCCGATCTGATCGCCGACTTCGCGTCCCAACTGCCGGTGGTCATCATCGGCGAGATTCTCGACCTGGCGCCCGACACCCACCCAAGGATGTTGCAGTGGGGACACAGCGGTGCCCCCCTGCTGGACCTCGGGATCGGCTGGCGGACCTATCGGAGGGCCATCGACAGCCTGCGCGGCGCCGATCGCGAACTGCGGGAGCGCTTCCACGAATTGCGCGCCAGCCGGCCAGGTGACCATCCGTTCAGCCGGCTGGCCGCCGACGGATCGCTGACCGACCACGAGTTCACCGCCAACGCCGCCCTGCTCATCGGGGCGGGCTTCGAGACCACCGTCAACCTGATCGGCAACGGTGTGGTCGCGCTCCTGCGACACCGCGACCAACTCGAACGCTTGCGCGCGGACCCCGACTTGTGGCCGTCGGCCATCGAGGAGATCCTTCGGTTCGACAGCCCGGTGCAGATGACCGCCCGCACCGCGCTGTGCGACGTCGAATTGGCCGGCCGGCGCATCGCGGCGGGCGACATGGTCGCCCTGCTTCTGGCGGGCGCCAACCGTGACCCACAGGTCTTCGCCGATCCCGACAGGTTCGACATCACCCGGCCCAATTCCCGCGAGCATCTGGCGTTCGCGTCGGGCATCCACGCCTGCCTCGGCGCGGCCCTGGCGCGCATCGAAGGCGCCACCGCGCTGCGCGCATTGTTCGAGAACTTTCCCGACCTGGAGCTGACGGCGTCCCCGCAACCCAGGGGACTGGTCAATCTGCGTGGATTCAGCCGGCTGCCGGTGAGGCTCGGCAGCAGAAACGCCGCGCCCCTGCGCGCCTAGCTGTCAAAGCTTGCCCGCGACGAAGTCGGCGGCCTGGTTGGCCATGCCCGCATCGATGTAGGCGCTGGCGAGGTGTTGCGGCCAGTTCTCTTTCCAGGTGTTCGGGTCGGCCGGGTTGCAGATGGGATCGGCGCCGTGGCACAACTCGATGGTCCGGTCGTTGTAGATCGGATTGAAGTTCGTGATCGGTCCCACCCACTGGCTTCCGTTGCCGAACAACGCGACGGCGGCGATGTGCTGGTCGGCGCCCGGTGGCAGGGGGCTGTCGAAACCGAAGGCGGCGATGGGCGCCGCGAGCACCACGTCGGTGACGGCCGCGCCGAGCGAGTAGCCGCCCAGCACCAGTCGGGTGTCGGGGCAGTTGCTGACCATGTCCTGGACGTGGTGGCTCATGTCGTTGGCGCCGATGTCGATCTCCGTGTCGGCGGGGTACCTCACGGCGTAAACGCCGATGTTCTTCGACACCTTGGATTGGAGCGCGTGGATAAACGCGTTGCCGAGTACGCCGGTCCCCGGCGATTCATAGCGGCCCCGGGCGAAGACGACCTGCACCGGGGGACAGTTCGCGGCCGCGGCCCCGGGCAGCCCGGATGGCAGCACCGCGGCGGGCACTGCCACCGCGGCCGCGGCGAGGACGAAAGCCAGACCGATATCAACCAGCTTGCGAAAAGGCGTAGCGCGCACAGCACGATGTTAAAGGGATCGCGCCCAAGCCGCTGGCCAGCAGAAAAGATCGGCGAAATTCCGATAGGTTCAGCTCATGAGCCACGCCGACGCCAGTTCACCGCAGCGCTTGTTTGCGCTGGCCGAGCAGGTGCGGGGCTTCATGCCGGCCCAGGAGGGGCGCGCCCTCTACGGCGCCGCCGTGCGGTACCTCAACGGCGGCGTCGGCGTCGAAATCGGCACCTACTGCGGCAAATCCACGCTGTTGCTCGGCGCGGCCGCGCAACAGACCGGCAGCGTCCTGTACACCATCGACCATCACCACGGCTCGGAGGAACACCAGCCCGGCTGGGAATACCACGACGCCTCGTTGGTCGACGACGTCACCGGGCGGTTCGACACGCTGCCGACGTTTCGCCGCACGCTCGACGCCGCCGGCCTGGACGATCACGTCGTCGCCGTCGTGGGCAAGTCACCGATTGTGGCCCGGGCGTGGCGGTCACCGCTGCAATTCCTCTTCATCGACGGCGGCCACACCGAGGCGGCCGCCGCGCGCGACTTCGACGGATGGGCGAAGTGGGTGACCGTCGACGGGGGGCTCGTCATCCACGACGTGTACCCGGACCCGCGCGACGGCGGTCAGGCGCCTTACCGAATCTATTGCCGGGCCATCGATTCCGGTCAGTTCCGGGAGGTTTCGGTCACCGGGTCGCTGCGGGTGCTGGAACGCACCGGCGGCCGGCCGGGGGAGCAGATCGTCAGCGGCCCGAACCGCTGACGACGCATTCGCAATCGAAGTCGGTCTGCAGTCCCATCGGCAGGTCCTCGCCGCGGAAGATTCCACCGCCCCCGGTGGTGTCCGACAGCGCGTCGGCCGCCAGGATCACCGCCGCCCCGGTCCAGGTGGTGCGCTCCTCGGGCCACCGCTTCCCATCGGCGAAAACCAGGCCCGTCCAGTACGAGCCGTCGTCTTCGCGCAGGTGCTGCATCGCCGCGAATTGCCGGTGTGCGGCGGACCGGTGGCCGATGGCATCGAGGGCCATCACCAGCTCGCAGGTTTCGGCGCCGGTCACCCACGGCCGGTCGTCGACACAACGGATGCCGAGACCGCCGACCACAAAGTCGTCCCAGCGCTGCATGATTCGGGTGGCGGCCGCCGGGCCGCGCAGCGCACCCCCGAGGATCGGGTAGTACCAGTCCATCGAATAGCGGTCCTTCTCGGTGAACGCCTCCGGATGCGCGGCGATCGCGTGGCCCAGCCGGCCAACCGCCAGTTCCCACTCCGGCTGCGGCTCGCCAACGACAGCGGCCAGCGCCAGTGCGCAGCGGATACTGTGGTACACGCTGGCACATCCGGTCAACAGGGCTTCGGGGAGGGCTCCGGATTCGCTTCGGGCCCAAGAGATCTCGCCGTAGCCGAACTGTAAGTCGATGACGAAGTCGACCGCCCGCCGTACCACCGGCCACATCCGGGCGGCGAACGACCTGTCGCCGGTGACCATCAGGTGGTGCCACACTCCGGTGGCGATGTACGCGCAGAAGTTGCTGTCGCTGTTGGCATCTTCGATGGTTCCCGCACGGATTTGGATGGGCCAGGAGCCGTCGGGCCGCTGTGTGCGGCGGCACCAGTCGAACGCGGCCCGTGCCTGCTCCAGCAGCCCGGCCGCGGTGAGTGCCATTGCGCATTCCACGTGATCCCATGGGTCGGTGTGACCACCCTGAAACCATGGAATGGCGCCCGAGGATTCCTGCGCACCGGCGATCGACAGCGCGGTCTGGCGGCATTGGTCGGGAGTGAGGACACCCGGAACCGTCGGTGGGCTAAACCGATGCAACTGAATATCCCGTGGGCACTTCGGTTTCCGCTGCCTTTAGCTTGGTGAAATACATGACCACGCTCTTGCCGATGAGCGGATTGAGCAGCGCCTCCGCCAGCCGCGTTACGGTCGGCCGCCGCATCAGATCCCAAACCAGCAGCTTGTGGTAGGCGGCCACCACCGGTTGCTCGCCATTGGACACGCCGACGGCGCATTTCAGCCACCAGAACGGTGAGTGCAGTGCATGCGCGTGCTGGCCATGCGTCAATTCCATTCCGCCGCCGATGATCTTGTCTCGGAGTTCGCTGGCCCGGTAGATGCGCACGTGGCCGCCGTCGTTGCTGTGGTATTCGTCGGAAAGCAGCCAGCAGACCCGCTCGGGCAGCCAGCGCGGCACGCTGACCGCCAGCATGCCACCGACTTTGAGGACCCTGATCAGTTCAGCGATGGCGGCGCCGTCTTGTGGGATGTGTTCCAGGATCTCCGAGGCGATGACGCGGTCGAATGTCTCGTCGGCGTACGGCAGGCTCAGCGCGTCACCGAGAACGACCTTCGCCGACGCCGTCGAAGGCGCCTCGCCCTGCTCGGCCATCGCGCGCAGTATCGCGTCGACGGAACGCAGTTCGGACGCATCGCGGTCGAAGGCGACGACGTCGGCACCCCGCCGATAGGCCTCGAACGCATGCCGGCCGGCCCCGCATCCCACGTCGATGACCTTGACAGCCGGCCCGATGCCGAGCCGGTCGAAATCGACCGTCAGCATCGCGCGATCGCCCGCTCGTAGACCCGCGCGGTCTGCGCGGCCACGGCCTCCCAACTGAACACGTTGACCGCGCGGTTTCGGCCCGCCTGCCCCATGCTGCGGCGCTTTTCCGACGAGTCGAGAAGCCCGCCGAGCGCACGGGTCAGCGCATCGACATCGGCGGCGGGCACCAGTTCGGCGCAGGCGCCATCGGTGCCCACGACCTCGGGAAGAGCGCCCACCCGGCTGGCCACGATCGGCGTTCCGCTCGCCATCGCTTCCACCGCGGGCAGCGAAAAGCCTTCGTAGAGGGAGGGAATGCAGGCGACCTCGGCGGATGCGAACAACTCCGCCAGCGCCTCATCAGATAGCCCGCTGGTGACGTGGACGATATCGGAGATCCCGAGCTCGGCAATGAGTTTGTGGGTGGGGCCGTTCGGTTCGACCTTGGCGACGAGCCGCAACTCCAGGTCACGGTTCACGCGGGCCCCGGCGACGGCGTGGAGCAAGGTGCTCACCCCCTTCAGCGGGGTGTCGGCGCTGGCAATCGCGATGACCCGGCCGGGCCGCCGCGGTTGCGATCCCGGCCTGAAGAGGTCGGTGTTCACGCCCAACGGGACCACGTGCAGTCGATCCGGCGAGACGTCGAAGTCGGCGACGATGTCGGCGGCCGACGACGACGAGACGGTCAACAGGTCCGGAATCCGGCGCGACACCTGTTTCTGCATCTTGGAAAATCCATACCATCGATGCACCAAGGGTTTTCGCCACCACCGCGCAGCGGCAAGGTCGAGCACCCGATCGCGCGTGATGGGGTGGTGCACGGTGGCCACCACCGGCAGCCCCGCGTCGGCGATGGCGAGCAGGCCGGTCCCCAGGCTCTGGTTGTCGTGAACAATGTCGAAATCGTTCACGCGGTCGGCCAGTAGCCGGGCGGCACGCAGCGTGAACGTTCGCGGTTCGGGGAAGCCGGCCGTCCACACCGTCAGCAGTTCCAACAGGTCGATCGAGTCGCGGATCTCGCTCGGGCGGGGAACGCGGAACGGGTCGGGCTCGCGGTACAGATCGAGGCTGGGCACCTTGGTCAGCCGCACCCGCGGATCGAGTAGTTCCGGATACGGCTGGCCGGAGAACACCTCGACGTCATGGCCGAGCTCGACCAGGCCGTGGCTCAGATGGCGCACGTAGACGCCCTGGCCGCCGCAATGGTCCTTACTGCGATAGGACAGCAGGGCAATTCGCATACTCAACGGACGACCGTCCCCCAATCCATCGCGATCAACGCCCTCCCGAACTCCGCGACGGCAAACTGGACATGTGTCCAGACTATAGTTCGCTGAGGGCCTCGCTGTGCGTCCAGGGTGCTGAGTTCGCGGAATCTCCGCCGTCGGCGCCCCCGCAAAGCCCTCGGAGCACGCGCGGGCCTTTTTGTTAACATCGCGCGATGCACGGACAGCGATCGGTATCGCGGCGCGACGTCCTGAAATACGCCGGGCCCGTTCTGCTGGGCCTGGGGGCGGTGGCCGCAACGGCCGGTGAGCAGCGGGCGTCGGCCGCCGACCTGCGGTTGATCGATTTCGCCGAACGGCGGATCCCCCCGGACGAGATCAAGGCCGCGGGTTATGGCGGGGTCGTGAATTACGTGTCCGAGTCGCGGCCCGGCGCGAACTTCGAGGCGAAGCCCATCACCCGCGAATACGCCGACGCCCTGCGAGCGGCGGGCCTGCAGATCGTCAGCAACTTCCAGTACGGCAAGCCCGGCTGGCCCGACCCGTCGGACTGCACCCGCGGGTACGACGGCGGCGTGGCGGATGCCCAGACGGCCCTGCGCCTGCACGGCGCGGCCGGGGGCCCGGCTTCGGCCCCGATCTTCTTCAGCATCGACGACAACATCGACCTGAACACCTGGAATACCGTTGCCGTGCAATGGTTGCGAGGCATCAACTCGGTATTGGGCGTGGCCCGCACCGGCGTCTATGGGGACGCCCAGGTATGCGGATGGGCGATCAGAGACGGCGTGATCGGAAACTCGAGCACGCCGGGCCACCGGTGGGCGTGGCAGACGAGGTCGTGGTCGAACGGGGAGCGCGAGCCCGCGGCGGTGCTTTATCAAGCCGTGGTCAACACCCCGTCGAACCCCGGCCCGCTGCTCGGCGGTATCAACGTGGATGTGGACGACGTCCTCGCGGCCGACTACGGACAGTGGGATTTGCCCCGATGAACGACGGCCCCGCGAACCGGTGGCTCGCGGGGCGTCGAACGTTAACCGTTACTTCAGGTCGAAGCGGTCGCTGTTCATGACCTTGACCCAGGCCGCAACGAAGTCCTCCACGAACTTCCCCTTGCTGTCGTCCTGGGCATAGACCTCGGCCAGCGCACGCAGCACCGAGTTGGACCCGAACACCAGGTCGTTGGCGGTGGCCGTCCACTTGAGTTGACCCGAGGAGCGGTCCCTCACCTCGTAGACGTTCTCCGCCGACTCCGACGCCCTCCACTCGTTATCCATGTCGACCAGATTGACGAAGAAATCGTTGGTCAGCGTGCCGGGCTTGTCGGTGAACACGCCGTGCTTGCCGCCGCCGTGGTTGGCGCCGAGGGCTCGCAGACCACCGACGAGCACCGTCATCTCGGGACCGGTCACGCCCAGCAGGTACGCCCGCTCCACCAGCAACTGCTCGAGCGGCGCCTTCTCGCCGGGACGGATGTAGTTACGGAAACCGTCGGCCCGGGGCTCGAGCACGGCGAACGAGTCCACGTCGGTGTTCTCCTGCGAGGCGTCGGTACGCCCGGGCGCGAAATGCACCGGGATCTCGTAACCGGCGTCCTTGGCCGCCTTCTCGACCGCCGCGGAGCCGGCCAACACGATCAAGTCGGCCAGCGAGACCTTCTTGCCGCCCGACGCCGATGCGTTGAAGTCCTGCTGGATCTTCTCCAGCACCGGCAACACCTTGTCCAGCTCGGAAGGCTCGTTGACCTCCCAGCGCCGCTGCGGTTCGAGGCGCAGCCGAGCCCCGTTTGCGCCTCCCCGCTTGTCGGTGCGCCGGAAACTCGACGCCGCCGACCAGGCCGTCTTGACCAGTTGCGGAACGGACAGGCCGGACTCGAGCACCGTCTTCTTCAGCGCCGCGACGTCTTTCTCGTCGACCAGCTCGTGGTCCACCGCCGGAACGGGATCCTGCCAGAGCTGCGGCTCGGCGACCCACGGCCCCAGGTAGCGGCTGATCGGTCCCATGTCGCGGTGCAGCAGCTTGTACCACGCCTTGGCGAACGCCTCGGTCAGCTCCTCGGGGTGGTCCAGCCAACGGCGCGTGATGTCGCGGTAAATGGGGGACTCACGCATCGAGATGTCTGTAACCAGCATCGTCGGGGCGCGACCCGGCCCGCCGAACGGGTCGGGAATGGTGCCTGCGCCGGCGCCGTCCTTGGCGACGAACTGCCAGGCATCGCCGGGGCTCTTGGTCAGCTCCCACTCGTAGCCGTAGAGGGTCTCGAGGAAGGTGTTGTCCCACTTGGTCGGGGTGGGCGTCCAGACGACCTCCAGGCCACTGGTGATGGCGTCCCTGCCCACGCCGGTGCCATACGAGCTCTTCCAGCCGAGCCCCTGCTGTTCGATCGGGGCGGCCTCCGGCTCGGGGCCGACCAGGTCGCCGCTGCCCGCGCCGTGGGTCTTGCCGAAGCTGTGACCTCCGACGATGAGGGCGGCGGTCTCCTCGTCGTTCATCGCCATCCGGCCGAACGTTTCGCGGATGTCGATCGCCGCGGCGATCGGATCCGGCTTGCCCTCGGGCCCTTCGGGGTTCACATAAATCAGACCCATGGTGGTCGCGCCGTACGGCTGAGCGAGACTGCGCTCACCGGAGTAGCGCTTGTTCGTGCCCAGCCATTCGTCCTCTTCTCCCCAGAGGATCTCTTCGGGCTCCCACACGTCTTCGCGGCCGAAGGCGAAGCCGAACGTCTTGAATCCCATCGACTCCAGTGCGCAGTTGCCGGCGAAGATGATCAGGTCTGCCCACGAGATCTTGTTCCCGTACTTCTTCTTGACCGGCCACAGCAGCCGGCGGGCCTTGTCCAGGCTGACGTTGTCCGGCCAGCTGTTGAGCGGGGCGAAGCGCTGCATGCCCTGGCCGCCGCCGCCACGGCCGTCGTGGATGCGGTAGGTGCCCGCGGCGTGCCAGCTCATTCGGATGAACAGGCCGCCGTAGTGGCCGTAGTCGGCGGGCCACCAGTCCTGCGATGTGGTCATCACCGAGATCACGTCCGCCTTGAGCGCGTCGACGTCGAGCTTGGCGAACTCCGCGGCGTAGTCGAAGTCGTCGCCGAGCGGGTTGGACGCCGGCGAATGCGGGTGCAGCGTCGATACGTCGATCTGGTCCGGCCACCAGTCCCGGATGGTCAGCGGAGGGTGCGATTTAGGCTCGGGCGAAGGGATCGAAGGGTTTTCGCTCTCGGACACAACATTCCTTTCGGTGTTAGGTGAATCGTGCTGCGATCACGGGAGTGATCAAGAATCTGCAGTCGAGCAGTCGGGGCACAGGCCCCAGTAGATGACTTCGGCCTCGTCGAGAAGGAAACCATCCAGAACGTTGTCGTCGTCCGACGGGGTCAGGCACGGCGCATCGCCGACCGCGCAGTCGATATCGGCGATGGTCCCGCATGAGCGGCACACGACGTGATGATGGTTGTCACCGACTCGGGACTCGTAACGAACGACCGAACCCAGCGGCTGGATGCGCCGAACCAGACCCGCGGCCGTCAGCGCGTTAAGCACGTCGTACACGGCCTGCCGCGAGACGTCGGGCAAAGCGTTTTTCACCGCCGACAAGATCGTCTCGGTGTCGGCATGCGGGTTGGCTTCCACGGCTTCCATGACGGCGAGCCTTGGCCGCGTCACTCGCAGGTCGGCCATCCGGAGCTGTTCCGCCGCCGTCGAGGACACAGTGTCAATATGCCACTTATCTGGAATCAGTCAAGACTCCGCCGAGGGGACGGCGCAAGAATACGGAGTGAACTACGCACACGAGTCGAAGCACGTTGTGCGCAAGCGCAACTCCGCCGCCGTTTAAGAGGCCGGCCTCAGGGCGCTGCCGTCGCGCCACTGGTCCCAGCTGAGCGTCCAGTCGCCGTTCTGCGCCAGTTGCAGCGGCGGGCCGCCGCTGTTGCGCACCTCGACCACGTCACCGGGCACCGAGAAGTCGTAGAACCATTTCGCGTTGTCGGCGTTGAGGTTCAAGCATCCATGCGAAGTGTCGCGGTGGCCCTGAGCCCACACCGTGGCGTCGAGCTCGTGCAGGTATATGCCGTCGGTGCTGATCTTGGTGGCGTAGTTGATGGTTTCGCGATACCCGAGCCGGGAGTTCTTGGGCAGCCCGAATGTCGAGGAGTCCATCACGACCGGGTTGCCCTTGTCGAGCACGGTGTAGACACCCGGAGGCGTCCACAACGATATGGTGTGCCCCGCGACGCTTTCGGTCCCGCCCATCCCCATGGAGGTGGGCATGGTGCGGACCAGGACTCCGTTGTCGAAGACGCTGACCTGTTTGGTCGCATCGTCGGCGATGGATACGTGTGCGTCGCCGATCCGGAACGACACCCGGGTGTCGTCTTGGCCGAATAAGCCTTCGCCCAAGGCAATTCCGTAGATCTTCGCTTCGGCGGTAACCGTCGTGCCCGGCGCGTAGTAGTGCTCCGGCCGCCAGTGGGCGTTCTGGTCATCGACCCAGTACCACGAACCCTGCACCTTGGGTTTGGTGGTCACGCTCAGCTGTCGCTCGGCGGCGGCCCGGTCGGTGATCCGCTCGTCGAAGTGGGCGACGACCACAATTCCGACTCCGTAGGTGCCGCCGTCGCGCAGTGCGGCCTCCGCGGTGGTGGTGAACGCGACCTTCGTCTGGTTGGACGGCCGCAGCGTCGAGAACGACGACGTCTGCGTGGCCGCAGCGCCGTTGGGCCCGTGCGCGGTCGCCGTCAGCGTGTAGGTGCGCCCGTAGCCCAGGGGCACTGTCGGCTTCCAGGCGGTGTTATCCGGAGTCATGACGCCCTGGACCGATTTGCCGCTCTCGTTGACCATGCGAACATCGGTCAGCGTTCCCGCGTCGGCTTTCACCAACACTTGCGCGACGGGGTCGACGTCGTGTGCGCCCGGGCCGGGGGTGAAGGTGATCTGTGCCGCAACAGGCGCTTTGGCGGTTCCGGGGTGCGGGCAAGTATCGCTCCGACAACCGGGCGACGATGCGATCCGGATCGCGCCCAAGATCCCAACGACGATGAACACGACGAACAGCAACCGGCGCGGCCAACCGATGCCAGGCGGTCGCCGCGCGAACTGGTCGCTCTTCTCGGACGTCATCAAGGATCAAGTAGCCCAGGGCGTTCGCTCCGAAACGTGACGCGAGAATGGCGTCATGGCCGACGACGAACTCGACAGTCTCTACTGGGTGGAGCCGGACGCATTCACCGCTCAACGCACCAGATTGGCCAAGGCGGCGAAGGAGCGCGGCGACGCCGCGGCCGCGAAACGGATCTCCGCGGCACGCAAACCCACGACGGCGGCCTGGATAGTCAACCGCCTTGCGCTACGGCGTACGGACACCAAACGTCGCCTTTCCGACCTCGGTGACCGCCTGCGCGCGGCACACGCCGCGATGGATGGCGAACAAATCCGCGACTTGTCCGCCGAGCAACACAAGCTGATAGACGAACTCACTCGTGCGGCCTTCGACGCGGCCGAAGTGAAGAAGCCATCGGCAACGCTGCGTGATGACCTGACCGGCACACTGCAAGCCGCTATTGCCGACCCCGAAGTGACGGCGCGACTCGGCCGGTTGGCCCAGCCGGAGCGGTGGTCGGGTTTCGGCGCGCTCGGCGATGCGTCGCCGGTGTCGAAGCCCACCCGCGAGACGCCCACCCGCGAGACGGCCACGCATGAGCAGCTCGAAAAGTTGAAGGCCGCCGTCGCCGCCGCGGAGCGCGCCAAGGCCGAGGCCGACGACGAACTGTCCGGACGGCAGGCCGAGCGTGCCGCGGCTCGGCGGCGTCGCGACGAAGCGCGCGCGACCTTGCGCAAGGCCGAGCGTGAAGCCGACAAGGCCGAAGACAACTACGAGAAAGCCATGCGCGCCAGTCGTGCCGCCGCGGACTCGGTGACAGAGGCGAAGGCCCAGTTGAAGCGGGCGTGAGTTTCCATGGGGCCTCTCGGGGTATCAACACAGCCGTGACTTCTCTATGGCTCACCGATCGACCCGAACCGCCGTGGACCGCGAGCCGGCTCGACGAAGGCCCCCCGTCCGCCGACGTCATCGTCGTCGGTGCCGGGATCACCGGGCTGATGACGGCGGTTCTGCTGGCCCGCGCGGGTAAGGACGTGCTGGCGCTCGAGGCGCGCACGGTGGGTTCCTGCGCGACCGGGAACACCACCGCAAAGATCAGCTTGCTGCAGGGCAGTCAGCTGTCGAAGGTCGTGCCCAGACACGGTAAGGACCTGGCACGCGCGTACGTCGACGGCAACCGCGAAGGCCAGGACTGGGTGCTCAACCACTGCCAGTCGCATGGCATCGCGGTGCAGCGCGAGGACGCCTACACCTACGCCCAATCCGCCAAGGGCGTGCCCTCCGCGCGCGCGGAGTTGAAGGCCTGTCAGGCGGTTGGCCTGCCCGCGGTGTGGGACGACGACGCCGACGTGCCGTTTCCCTATCACGGCGGGGTGCGGCTGCCCGACCAGGCGCAGTTCGATCCGATGCCGTTCCTGGACTCGCTGGCCACAGAGTTACTCGGCCGTGGTGGACGACTGGTCGAGCACACCCGCGTGCGCCGCGTGTCCAGCCGCGGCAGCGGCGTGCGCGTCCACGTCAACGACGCCGCCCAGCGTGACGTCGAACTCCGGGCCGGGCGGCTGGTGCTTGCCACCGGCATCCCGATCCTGGATCGCGGCGGCTACTTCGCCCGAGTGAAGCCGAGCCGGTCGTACTGCCTGGCCTTCAAGGTGCCCGGCACGGTCACCCGGCCGATGATGATTTCCACCGACTCGCCGACCCGCTCGGTGCGCTATACGCCGGTCGCGGACGGCGAGCTGTTGATCGTCGGCGGGGCCGGCCACACGGTGGGCCGGGAAAAGAGCCCCAACCAGGCGCTGGAGGAGCTGTCGTCGTGGGCGCGCAAGCACTATCCGGGCGCCGTCCAGACCCATTTCTGGTCGGCGCAGGACTACACCCCCATCGACCATCTGCCGTATGTGGGCCCGATTCTGCCGAACAGCGAAAGCATCTTCGTCGCAACGGGTTTCAACAAGTGGGGGATGACCAATGGCGCCGCCGCCGCGTTGGCGCTCTCGAGCCGCATCCTGGGCGGGCGGATGGACTGGGCCAGGGCGTTCGCCAGCTGGAGTCCCCATGAGCTGTCCGGGCTCCTGACGGCCATGCAGGCCAACCTCGAGGTCGGCTTCAACTTGACCAAGGGCTGGATCACCCCGGCAATCCGCACGGGCCGCCGCAGCCCCGCCAACGGCGAAGGCGGTGTGGTGAGCGGACCGCCCTGGCATTTGGAAGCCCGCTCCCGGATAAACGGCACCGAACATCGCGTTTCGCCGGTGTGCCCGCACCTTGGTGGGATCGTGAACTGGAACGACGCCGACCAGGCGTGGGAATGCCCGCTGCACGGCTCCCGATTCGCCCCGGATGGCACGCTGCTCGAAGGACCGGCCACGCGCGATCTGAGCGCCTAACGTCAGCCCGACTTGCGGTAGACGAGCCAGTGCAGGTCGATCGGGGAGTCCTCACGCGCGACGTCGAACACGTCGAGGCCACTGGCCCATCCTTCGAACCAGCCGGTGGGCGGCCAAGCCCCTTCCGGCAAGTGTGCTTTCTCGTAGTCGTAGGCCGAGTCGTCGGCAACCAGTTCGAGGGGCAGGTCGGCCGCCGCACCCGACACCTCGTCCCTGGTGAAGATCATGGTGTTGCACTGCTGCCCGAGTTCCCGCGCGGTGCTGTCGGGCGTGTAACCCGGGCGCGCCAAGAAAACGTTGAACACCAACTGGCCGCCGGGAGCCAGGCAATCCGCGGCGAGCTCGAACATGCCGCGCAACTCGTTGGTGGTCCGGAAGTCCGGCACCACCTCAGCGAGCACAATCAGCTGGTACTCCTCGCGGACGTCCTCCATCGCCGTGAAGACGTCGCTTTGGATCACCCGCACGCCGAGCGATTCGCTTTCGGCCTCCGAACGCATGACGTCGGCGAACTTCGGCGTCATCTCGACCGCGTCGACGGGGTGGCCGCGCCTGGCGAGGGCCAGGGCGTTGCGGCCGGTTCCCGCTCCGATGTCGAGCACCCGGTGGGTGGTGGGGTCGGCCGCTTCGCGGGCGAGCGCCAACACGCGCGCGTCCGGTTCGGTGCCGAACAAGGGCGGCGGGCGGGTGCCGACCCAATGGTCATAGTCGGCCTCGATCGTCCACCACTCGGCTTTGACGCGATAGTTCAGCCCCGTTCCGAAGGGAAGCTGAAACGAGATGACGACCTCGGAACGCTGGGAGGCCTTGAAGCCCTTGGCCAATTCGGCTTCGAGCACCTTCTTGAGCTGAAAAGATTGCTCGGGCGTGTACGAAACGCCCAGGCTGGCGCAGATGCGGCTGCACAGCTGGGCATATTCGTCGAGCAAGCCGGGAACGGCAGGCACCCTGATCTGGCCCTCGGCCATCGTCCGGCGATACACCCGCCGCACCATCGCTTCGTGCAGCACGGACCGATCGAACGATCTGGGGGGCGGCTCGTCCACCAGACCCTTCTACACGACCGGAACCGCGGTCGCACGGTGGGGGATGCCTGCTGGTCGAGGATTGACCGGCCGGGTTCGGCGCGGTATCGGCCACATCTGATTCCGGGCGATGTAGTACTGGAGGGATGCGATTGTTTGCTGTCTCGGTTGCCTGCGCCGTCCGGTACGTCGTGACCGGGGCCGTCGATACCCAGACGGCCCGTTAGTTCGACCGGAGGGAACGACATGGACTATGCGCTACTGCCGCCGGAGGTCAACTCCGCGCGGATGTACGCCGGCCCCGGGTCGGGACCGATGCTGGCCGCGGCGGCGGCCTGGGAAGGACTGGCTGCCGCGATGCATTCGGCGGCGAGCTCGTACCAGTCGGAGATCGCGACGCTGACGGCCGGGCCCTGGCTCGGCCCGGCATCGGTGTTGATGACCTCCGCGATCGCCCCCTATGTCGCGTGGACGAGGATCACCGCCGCACAGGCCGAGCAGACGGCCAATCAGGCCAAAGGCGCGGTCGCCGCCTACGAGACGGCATTCGCGATCACGGTGCCGCCGGCAGCGATCGCGGCCAACCGCAGCCTGCTGATGGCCCTGGTCGCGACGAACATCTTTGGGCAGAACACCCCGGCGATCGCGGCCGCGGAGGCGCAGTATGCCGAGATGTGGGCGATCGACGCGGCCGCAATGTACGGCTACGCCGCCGCCTCGGCCCTGGCGACGGCGCTGACGCCGTTCTCGCCACCGCCGCGGAACACGAATTCAGGTGGGCCGGCCAGCCAAGCCGCCGCGGTGGCACAGGCCACCGGAACCCCCGCGGGAAACGTGCAGAGCGCACTGTCGGGTGCCCCGCAGGCGATGTCCGCGGTACCCGCGGCGCTGAACAGCCTGGCGGCCACTCCCGCCCAGGCGGGACCGTTGGACCTGATCAACCTCTTGGGCAGCCTGAGCGGAATTTTCGTCGACCCGGAGTTGAGCGCAACGGGTCTTGCTGCCGACACGGCACTCGGGACAACCGCCCTTCCCTACGACGTCGGCGGCTACTACATCGGTATCCACACCGACGACATCGTCAGTGGCTGGGCGGGGATACAGGCGTGGCCGGGCACGGCACCGGTGCCACCGACCCCGTTCCCGGTGATCACCGACCTGGCGGGCGGATCTGCGACGTCCGCGGGCCTCGGCGAAGCGAAAACGATTGGGGCACTGTCTGTTCCGCCGACATGGACCGCCGAGACGACGATGATCCGGCCCCTGGCCGTCGCACTGCCGGCGGCGAGCGTGGGCGCGGCGGCCGAAGCCTCCGCCGGCAGCATGGGCAACCTGTTCAGCCAGATGGCCCTGGCGGGCATGGCCGGGCGCGCGATGGCGGGTACCGGTGGCGCCGGCGGTGGTCCGGGGCACCGGGAGCGAATCGGGGCGCCCATCACTAAAGGGAAGTCGAACGACACGGCGGCGCCTCCGGAGAGCCACGCCGGCGGCCCACTCGTGAGCATCGCCGCCGAGCTGCGTGAGCTGGCCTCGCTGCGCGACGCGGGAATCCTCACCGACGAGGAATTCGCCGAACAGAAAAAGCGCCTGCTGGCCCATTGAGCCCATAGCAAATTGTCGATCAGGGCAATGATTGCCGTTTTGCCGACCGGAGAACCCGGCCGTCCGAGTTTCCGCCAAACTCGCATGCCAAAGGTGCTACCGTTGCCACGAAATTCGAATCCCGATCGTCGCGAGTCGGCATGTTCAATTCCCGGATCGATGCGGCGCGCACCGCGGTGGTCGCGGCATGCATCGGATTGGCCTGTGTTGTCGCATCTGCAGGCAGCCCGCCCGCGACAGCCGCCGGCGGCGTCTACGGTGACCCGCAGGCGGCCGCCAAGTACTGGCAAGAGCAATCGCTCGAGGACAACTGCGGTCTGATGGCGGTGGCCGACGTGGTCGGCGAGATCACCGGCAATGCGCCGACGGAGCGACAGATGATCAAGTTGGCCGAACACACGCCGTCGGGCACCAACCCGGGTCCGATCTATGCTCCCCGCGACGACCCGAGCCACACCAACGGCAATGGCGGCATCGAAATGGCGGACGAGGTCGTGCTCCTCGATCACTACGGCATCAAATCGACCATGACCGGCGACAAGCACCCCGACCCGACGGGCCTGCCGGCGCTGGAGCAATACCTCGACCACAACCGGAAGATCATCGCCTGGGTCAACTCCGCGATCATCTGGAACACGCATGACCAGCGCACTGCGGCCGACCACTTCCTCGTCGTCACCGGGATCGACACCGACAAGGAGATGGTTCACCTCAATGACCCCGGCGTCGAATACCCCGACGAGCAGGTCTCCATCGCCACGTTCACAAGTGCCTGGCACGCCGGTGAGGACTCGATCGTCGTCACCGCGGCGCCGGGCTGAGTCGGCGGGAAACCATGAGGGAACGCATCGCCCCGCACCTGGGCGACGAAAAATTCGTGTCGTTGACGACCTTCAAGCGCAGCGGGGAAGCCGTCGCCTCACCGATGTGGATCGTCCGCGACGGCGAGCAGCTGGCGGTGTGGACCCCGGCGGACGCCTCGAAGGTCATGCGGGTGCGACGCGATCCGCGCGTCACACTCACTGCCTGCGGCCGGACCGGGAAGGTGAAGGCCGGCCGGCCCGGTGTCGACGGAATGGCCGAGGTGATCACCGACCCCGCGAGCGTCGCCCGAACCGAGTCGCTCATCAAGCGCAAATACGGCGCGGAGTTTCGGGTGGTGACACTCATAGAAACGATCGTTGCCCGTGGCCGCAAACCGGCTCTTCGCAAATGAGGGTGTAGAGGTGGTCGGCGCGTCGTTGCCGGGGTAAGGGTCGAGGTCTCCCGAGGATGAAGGTTCCTACACACCTCATCCGGAAGACCTCGACATGCCTGACGCTACGCCTGGGGGCGGCTTTGCTTGCCCTGACCTGACCACGTTCTGCCGCCTTGATGAGCTCGGGCTGGAAGTGACTGGTCAACGAGTGCAAGCAGACCGGGCGGTGCTGTCCTGCCGCATCACCGACGACGACTCGTGGTGCCGCCGTTGCGGCGAGCAAGGCACCCCACGGGATACCGTGACACGTCAGCTGGCGCATGAACCGTTTGGGTGGCGGCCCACCACACTGCTGGTCACGATCCGCCGCTACCGGTGCCACGGCTGCCGTCATGTGTGGCGCCAAGACAGCACGAAGGCAGCCGATCCGCGGGCCAAGCTCTCCCGCCGCGGTCTGCGATGGGCGCTGGAAGGCCTTGTGTGCCAACACTTGAGCGTGGCCCGGGTCGCCGATGGCCTCGCGGTGTCGTGGAATACCGCCAATAACGCGGTGCTGGCCGAAGGCCAGCGCGTCCTGATCGAGGATCCTGACCGGTTCGACGGGGTGATGGTGATCGGGGTCGATGAACACGTGTGGCGGCACACACGCCGCGGCGACAAGTACGTCACCGTGATCATCGACCTGACCCCGGTGCGCGACGATACTGGCCCGGCACGGTTGCTCGACATGGTCGAAGGCCGCTCCAAACGAGCGTTCAAGACCTGGCTCGCCGACCGCCCGCGATCCTGGCGCGACGCCGTGGAAGTCGTTGCCATGGACGGATTTACCGGATTCAAAACCGCCACCACCGAGGAAGTGCCCGACGCGGTCGCGGTCATGGACCCGTTCCACGTGGTCCGCCTGGCCGGCAACGCCCTCGACGAGTGCCGGCGCCGGGTCCAGCTGGCCACCTGCGGGCACCGGGGCCGCAAAACTGACCCGCTCTACGCGTCGCGGCGGACCCTGCAGACCGGGGCCGAGCTGCTCACCGACAAGCAGAAGACCCGGCTGCAGACCCTGTTCGCCGCCGACGAGCACGCCGAGGTCCAAGCCACCTGGGGCATCTATCAACGCATGATCGCGGCCTACCGCGAACCCGACCGCAAGGCCGGCCGCGCCCTGATGACCAGCCTCATCGAATCCATCAGCCGCGGCGTCCCCGCCGCCCTCACCGAGATCATCACCCTCGGCCGAACGCTCAAGAAACGGGCCGCCGACGTCCTGGCCTACTTCGAACGTCCCGGCACCTCCAACGGGCCGACCGAAGCGATCAACGGGCGCCTCGAACACCTCCGCGGTTCGGCCCTGGGCTTTCGCAACCTGACCAACTACATCGCCAGATCCCTGCTAGAAACCGGCGGATTCAGACCCCGACTACACCCTCGATTGTGAAGAGCCCGCAAACCGCGGGTCGTCCTGCGCATCACGCCGACGACCAGATGAGTTGAGCGCAGGGATTGGCCCGGTCAGCTCCTGACAAGTTTGAGTTTCACAATTCTTAATATTTCGGCTCCCCGCATCCCCATATACTGACCACACTCTCGACGCCGACGACAAAAGAAGGGCATGAATGTTTGCACCTCGCTGGCTGATTAAACTGACTGTCCCCGTGATGGTTGGCGCTGCCTTGACCACTGGCACCGCGATTGCGATGGCCGACAGCACAGACGACGCGTACATCGCCAAACTGCACAGCCTCGGCTTCAATTGGGCGTCGGGGGCCGACTCCGACATGGTTGGAATCGGCCACCAGATCTGCGCCGACCGCATGGCCGGCAAAACGCCGGATGCGATCGCCTCCGACATCCACTCCACCCTGAGCTCGAAGGGCTACTCGTTCGCGGACGTCACGGGCATGGTCAGTGCCGCGGAGTCGGTCTACTGCCCGGGTTAACCGCGCACGGTCGAATGACCGCTGACTGGTTACCCCTGCAGGGGTGAGCACATACCCTGACGGTGTGTGCAGTGTCCCGCTGGGTGGGAGAGGTCTCACCACGGTGCAGATGCGGGTGCAGAGTTTGCGCCGTTACCCGGTGAAATCGATGCTCGGTGAAACCGTGGACAGCCTGTTCGTCGACGAGGAAGGCGCCGAAGGCGACCGCCGGCTGGCGCTCCTCGACGCTGCGACCGGGTATGTGGCCAGCGCCAAGCAGGCCCGGCTGTGGCGCGGGCTGCTGAAATGCACTGCCAAGGCGGGTGCCGAGCGGGTGACCATCGGGTTGCCCGACGGGACCAACGTCGCGGCCGACGATCCTGACGTCGACGAACTGCTCTCGCGGCTGTTGGGACGGCCCGTCCAACTGATCGGCAAGCGGCCCGAAGGCGCGACGCTGGAACGGCCGGACCCGGAAAAGCTGCTCGAGCTCGGGCTGGAAGCCGACCCGGCCCAGGTGGGTGGCCGCATCTTGGAGATTGCTCAGGCGACCCCGGGCGAGTCGTTCACCGACGACGCCCCGTTGCACGCGATCACGACGGCCACCCTCGAACACATCGGCGTCGAGGCAGTGCGCTACCGACCGAACTTGGTGATCGCTACGCCGGCGGGTTACCCGCCTTATGCCGAAAACGACTGGATCGGCAGCGAACTCACCGTCGGCGAGGTGCACCTGCGAGTCCTGGCGGCCACGACTCGGTGCGTGGTGCCTACGCTCGAGCACGGGCCACTGCCGCGGGCTCCGCAGGCGCTTCGCATACCCGCGGACGAAAATCGTTGGCAGGCAAGCGGTTCCGGAGCGCAGCCCTGCGCTGGGGCGTACCTGGCGGTGGTGAAGGAGGGGGTCATCCGGGTCGGCGATCGCGTCACCATCCGGTTGCACTAGCCCGTGGCCCCAACCATTTTCGTGACGAGCAGCACCCCCACCGCGCTGAACACCACGACGAAAACGCACACGGCGATCAGCGCCAGTATGGTCGCCGGGGTGAGTCGCCGGCGACTCGACGGTTGAGGCTCGGCGACACCCGAGGTCTGCGGCGCGGCCGGCGGCGTGGTCCCGGGTGCGGCACCTCCGCCAGGCTCGAGGCCCGGGGTTTGTGCTGGATCGGGATCGGGAGGTTGCGCGGTCATTAGTCCTACCTTTTAGTCGTGGGTCTCGACTTCCCGCCCACGCCGCTCCCAAACGAATCGCGCAAAACCGCCCTACTCGAGATGCGCTTCATCTAAGTATTGTGTACTATACTCAGCATGTCCGAAAAGCTTCCCGGCCGGCTGGCCGAGCACCCCACGGTGCTGAAGGTCCGGTCGCGCAGGCGGCGCAAACCCGGCGTCCTCGACGCCGATTGGCTGCGCGGGATATGCCTGGGCGCCGGGGTCGATGACGTCGCGTTCGCCGGCGTCGACAACCCCGACCTGGCGTCCGAGCTCGAGCATGTCGAGGCGGCGCTACCCGGAGCGAAGAGCTACATCTCGTTGGTCGTGAAGATGAACCGCGACAACGTCCGCTCGACGGCGCGCAGCGTGGCCAACCAGGAGTTTCATCGCAGCGGAGAGCTGCTCAACGAGGCGGCCCATCGCATCGTGCGCCGGTTGCAGGACGCCGGATACCGGGCGCTGAACCCGTCGGCAACCTTTCCGATGGAGATGGACAAATTCCCCGGCCGGATCTGGGTGGTGGCGCACAAGCCGGTCGCCGTGGCCGCGGGCCTTGGCGTAATGGGCATTCACCGCAACGTGATCCACCCGAAGTTCGGCAACTTCATCCTGCTCGGCACGATCGTAGTGGACGCACCGATCAGTCACTACGGCGAGCCGCTGAACTACAGCCCATGCCTGGAATGCAAGTTGTGCGTCGCGGCCTGTCCCGTCGGCGCGATCGGCAAGGACGGCGAATTCGACTTCGTCTCCTGCTCGGTCCACAACTATCGCGAGTTCATGGGCGGATTCACCGACTGGGTCCAGACCATCGCCGACAGCGCCGACGCGGCCGACTTCCGCTCGCGGGTCACCGATTCGGAGAACGCGTCCATGTGGCAGAGCCTGTCGTTCAAGCCCAACTACAAGGCCGCCTATTGCCTGGCGGTGTGCCCGGCGGGGGAGGACGTCATCGAGCCGTACCTCGATGACCGCAAGGGCTTCATGGACACGGTGCTAAAACCGTTGCAGGACAAGAAAGAAACGCTGTACGTGCTGGCGAACTCGCCGGCCAAAGCCCACGCCGAACGCCGTTATCCGCACAAGCCGGTGAAAGTCGTGGATAGCGGAATCCGAGGGCGCTAGCTCCCGAGGCGGGCAGTCTCCTCCACAAGCTGGGCGGCGCTGGCGACACTGTCGGCGGGTTTGGTCATCTGTGCGGCGACCTCGCTGGCTCGAGCAAGGCACTGCGGGCTGAGTACCGAACGCAGGTCCGCGACCAACGAGTCCAGGGTGCTGGCCGAAAACTCGCGGGCGGAACCGACTTTCAACCGCTCGACCGCGGCTGCCCACATCGGCTGATCGAGCCAGAAGCACAGGACCAATTCCGGGATTCCGGCCCGCATGGCCGCGGCCGTGGTGCCCGCGCCCCCATGGTGGACGATCGCGCGACAAAGCGGAAAGATCGCCGCGTGGTTCACCGCACCCACAACCTTGAGGTTGTCGAGATGCGGCATGTGCCTGAAGTCGTTGGGGCCGCCGCAAATCAAGGCACGCTCGCCCAACTGCGAACAGGCCGCGCTGATCACAGCGGCAGTCTCGGCGGGGGATGGGATGGGCGTGCTCCCGAAGCCAAAGTAGATCGGCGGCGTTCCAGCGGAAATCCATGACAAGACCTCGTCATCGACATCCGTCGGCAACTCCAGCGTCAACGCGCCGACGAACGGCCGGCGGCCACCCGGATCCACCCATTCGGCCGTCGGCCCGGGCAGGCACAGCTCGTCGTAGGCCTGGATCTCCAACGGCTCTCGCGCCGACGGGCCGGGCTCCTCGGGCAGGCCGAGTGCGTGGCGTTGAGCGTCATCGGTCTGCTTCGTAATAACCGGGAACATCAACTGAGACGACAAAATCCTGCTGGGGAACAGGTGTAGCGCGACCACCGGAATGCCGTGATACTCAGCGACGTTGCCGGCCAGCCCCTGTTCGTTGAAGCCGGCCACCAGCAGGTCGGCTCCCTGCGCCAACGACTTCAGCGTCGCGCTCTTATCTGACTTGACCTGGGTGACATGCTCGACGACTTGGGTGACCACGTTGACCGTATCGTCCATCTTCGTCGTTAAGTCGCGGAATAAGTCAGAGGCGGGATTCATCTCCTCCCGCGAGTCGGGTCCGTAGGCGACCGCAGTCAGCCCCACCGACTCCACGAACCCAAGCATGTTGGGCGGAACGGCCACGAGCACGTCGTGACCCCGTCGCAGCAACTCCCGCCCCACGGCGACGCTGGGCTCGACATCCCCGCGGCTCCCATAGCCGACAACCACAACCTTCATCTCCGCCAATCCTTCTCACCCATCGACCGGAACTCCCTGGTGGGCAGCGTCTTCCAGAAGACCGGCTGCACTCGAAGCGCTTTGGGCGGCCGTGGTCATCCGGGCGGCGACCTCACGGGCTCGATCGCGGCATTCCGGGGTGAGGATTGACCGCAGGTCCGCGACCAACGAGTCCAGGGTGCTGGCCGAAAAGGCGCGCCCAAAGCCCACTTTCAACCGCTCGACGGCGGATGCCCAGATCGGCTGATCCTCAAGCCGCAACCACAGGACCAACGTGGGTTTCCCGGCGCGCATGCCCGCGGCCGTGTTGCCGGCGCCCCCCTGGTGGACGACCGCGCGGCACGCCGGAAAGATGGCCGCGCGATTCACCGAGTCGACCGTCTCGACGTTGCCAAAGTGCGGGACATCCACGAAATCGCTTGTACCAGAGAAAATCAGCGCCCGCTCGCCCAACTGCGCACAGGCGGCGCTGATCATGGCAAACCTCTCGGCGGGAGAGTCGGCAAGCACGAATCTCATCGAGCGGCGTCGGCCCGGCTCAACGCCACTTGATGCCGCACCCGATCGACGGCCGCTGGTTCGCGTCGACCGACCGCCCGGCGAGTACGGCGTCAACCGCCGCCCGGACGTCCGCGGCCGTCACCGGTAGGCCGTTCCCCGGGCGGGAGTCGTCGAGCTGGCCGCGGTAGACGAGTCGACGCTCGCCATCGAAGACAAAGGTGTCGGGCGTGCACGCCGCGGAGAAGGCGCGGGCGACGTCCTGGGTCTCGTCGTAGAGGTAGGGAAACGTCCAGCCGTGATCGCGCGCCTCCGCGACCATCTGATCGGGCCCGTCCTGCGGATAGTTGACGACGTCATTGCTGGAGATGCCGACCATCGCCACGCCCAGATCGGCGAGGTCCCGGCCCAGCGCGGCGAGACCGGCGGCCACGTGCTTGACATACGGACAGTGGTTGCAGATGAAGGTGACGACGAGCGCGGGACCCGTGAGCTCGTCGAGGCCGACGGTCGCGCCGGTGGCCGGCTCGGGCAGCGAGAACGGCGGCGCGGGGGTGCCGAGGGCAAGCATGGTGGACTCGATGGCCATGGCAGCCAGACTAGCTCGGCGCTAGAACTTGGAGCCCAGCCCCGCAATCAAATTGATCGTGACCGCCAGGACCACCGCGCCCAGGAGGTAGGACAGCAGCGCGTGGCGCAACACCGTCGCCCTGATCGACGTCAGCCCGATCTCGGTGTCGGACACCTGGAAGGTCATGCCGACGGTGAACGCCACGTACGCGAAATCGCGGAACCGCGGCGGCTCCGGATCGTGGAAGTTGATACCACCCGGTTCGCCCGAGTAGTACAGCCGCGCGTAGTGCACGGTGAACAGCGTGTGCACGGCGAACCAGGACGCGCCGACGGTCAGGATCCCGACCAGGGCGGCTACCAGGGCCTTGGCACCGGAATGCGACCCGGCGGCCACCACGTAGCCGACCCCGGCCAGGCTCGCGATGCTTGCCGAGACGATGACGGCATCGGCCACCCATCGGGTGGGGTCTTCACGGGTCACAAATTCGCGGGTCTGGTCGGCGTCCATTTTGCCGAGCAGAAGCCGCGTCCACGTCACATACAGCCCGGCGGTGGCGATCCAACCGACGATCGCGAATCGCCAGCCGAGCGTGTTGCGCACCACGAGGGCGACGGCCACTCCGAGCACCACGGCAATCAAGATCCGGACCGCGACAGTCTCGCGCGACCACACAACTAGGGATTTCACAATCCCGACCTAAGCACCGGCGGCAACCGAGCGACAGTTGACGCACCGACTTGGCGAGAGGCGCGTGTGATTATGTGTTTGGCGACCGTTGACCCAGGTGGCTGGCCGCGAACGTCGCGGCCTGGTTGGTCATCCCGGACGAAATGTACGAAACGTGCGCCATGATGTTGCCGCCCGAGGAGCAGATCGGATCGTCCGGGGTGCACAGGCTGATGGTCTTGCCGGCGTACAGCGGGCTGATTGTCGGCAGTGGCTGGCCGCCCCACAACATGCTCGAGAACCCGCTGGACGGCTCCCCGAAAAGAGCGACGGCCGCGACATGGTCGGCCACCGGCGCCGGCATCGCCGAGCTGGCCAAATCGATCACGGTCGAGCCCTGGGAGTACCCGCCGAGCACGATCTTCGTGTTCGGACAGCTCGCGGCGGTGTCCTGGATGTGTGCACTCGCGTCATCGGAACCGGCCGTCGCGCTGTTGTGGTAATCGTCGTTCGCCGGGTAGTTGACCGCGTAGACCCCGACGGACCGCCCGCCAACCTTGGAGGTGAGCGAGTCGACGAATGACTGGCCGACGTCGCCCAGGCCAGGCTCCTGATGGGTACCGCGAGCGAAGACCACCGCGATGTCGGAGCAGGGGTCGGCAGAAGCGACAGGACTGACGATCGGCGCGCTCAGCACCGCCCACGCCGTCACAACCGGGATACCGATAATGCGAGCAAGTCCGCGTGCACTCATTGCCAAATCCTGACATACCGCTCGCGACGCCTAACGCTGACCGCCGCGGGGGATCCGATCGGCTCGCCAGCACCACGCCCGCATGGGGATCTCGATCGTGTCGGCCCCGGGGAAACGCGCCCGCAGCGAAGCGCGTGCGTGAGCCAGCCTCCGCGTGCGGTCATCCGGCGAGGCGACGATGACCCTGCTGTAGGTGCCTATCATCGCGACGACGTCCTCGACCGTCATCGTGCGCACGAATCGGAACGTCTCGCGCGCAATGTCGTGGAAGATCGCCGGCTCCCGGAGGACGACGTCCAGGCGTCGCCGGATCCGGTCGGCCGATTCCGCCTCGGACGCGTCCTGGCCGGGCAGCCGATCGAGGTTGCGGACCCAGTCGACCTCCCGGTCGCGGCTCGTCCAGATCAGGCCGAAGCGACCGCCGTCGCGCAGGACTCGGCCGATCTCCGGGACGGCCCGGTCGGCATCCATCCAGTGCCACGCCGACGAGACGAACACCGCGTCCGCGGACGCGTCCGGAATCGGGATGGACTCACCACGGCCTTCCACGACGCGGACGCCGGGGGATCGCGCCGTCAGCACCTGGCGCATGCGTGCGTCGGGCTCGACGGCGATGACCTGCGCGGCCCTGTCCAGCAGCGTGCGGGTGAACAGCCCGGTGCCCGCCCCCACGTCGACGGCCACCCCGCAATCGGGTGGTACCAGCCAGTCCACCGCCCGTTGCGGGGGCCTGCGGGCGCAGCCCGTCATAGTCCTCGGCAATCGAACCGAAGGACATTGCCCGCTCTTGACGATCGGTCACAGCCGCCAAGGTAGTCCGGCCGACGTCACGTGGCGGGGACGTTGCTCCGCGGGGTCGGTTCGGTGAATTCGGCACTTTCGGGGCGCTCATTTCGTAGAGTGTGGCGTACCGGCCCTGTGACGCGTCCGATCGTCTGAGCTGCGGCGTGAGGTTTCCGTCCCCGGTGAGCCGTGTTGTGTTGGCGTCGACGTGGAAGGACGGCCCGGGGGATGAGTTTTTTGGTGTTGCCGCCCGATATCAACTCGGCGTTGATGTATTCGGGCGCGGGTTCGGGTCCGATGCTGTCGGCCGCGGCGGCGTGGGACGGGTTGGCGTCCGAGCTGGGTTCGGCGGCGCAGTCGTTTTCTTCGATCACCTCGGGGTTGGCCGGTGATGCCTGGCAGGGGGCGGCGTCGGCGGCGATGCTGCAAACGGCGACGCAGTACAGCGGGGTGTTGAGCGCGGCGGCGAATCAAGCGCAAACAGCCGCCACGCAAGCACAAGCGGTCGCCAGTGAATTCGAGAGCGCTCTGGCCGCGACGGTGCATCCGGCGTTGGTGGCCGCCAACCGTAATCAACTGGTCCAGTTGGTGTTCTCGAACCTGTTCGGGCAGAACGCACCCGCGATCGCCGCCGCGGAATCCGACTACGAGGCGATGTGGGCCCGGGATGTGGCCGCGATGGTCGGCTACCACGGTGGAGTCTCGGCAGCGGCGGCTCAGCTATCCAGCTGGACAACGGCTCTACCGAACCTCACCCAGATACCCGCCGCGATCGCCAGCGGCTCGCTCAGCCCCGCGGCCGGCGGCCCGCTCGGGGCTACTCGGGGGCGGCCTCCTCGGAGGGGGGCTCGGGAGCGGACCCCTCTCGGGGCTACCCGGACCGGTCGCAGGCGTGGCCCGCACCATCGCACATATACCCATCGACGTGATCAACGCGCCCACCTCGCTGCTGTTGGGGCGTGAGCTGATCCCGATTGGGCCGCAGGCGACCGGCGGCACCGCGACGATAAGCGGCGGGGTGGCGACCACTCCGCTAACGATCCGCGGCGGCACCGAACCGGTGGTGGACGCCTCCGTGGGCACCGGATCCAAGGTGCCTTTGTTGGTTGACACCGGATCCACGGGTCTGATCATCCCGTTCACGAAGGTCGGGGGACTGTTAGGACTACTCCAGCTCGGCGTACCCACCGGGGGTGGTATTGGCGGTTTCAGCGGGGGACTGAACTACGTCTATGCCACGTATAACGCGCCGGTGAATTTCGGGGGCGGACTCGTGACCTCGCCGACCCCCGTTCAAGTCGAGCTCTTCGCGTTTCCGACCTCGATCTCGTCTGCGCTGAACAACGGCCTTACGTTCCAGTCCTTCTTCGCTTCCGACGGGGTGTCCGGCGTTCTGGGTGTCGGGCCGAACGCGGGAGGCCCCGGGCACGTCGTCCCGCTCACGGCGTTGCCGAGCCCCTACAACCAAGGCCTGCTCATCAACGAGACCGCTGCTCACCCCTACCTGCAATTCAGTGGGCAACCGTCTGGCCTAGGGACTCCCATTGCCACGCTTGCCGGATCGCCGGTTACCAACCTGGACGTCAGGGTCGGTGGCACTACTACCGGCAACGTTCCTTCGATTGTCGACTCCGGTGGCGTGCAGGGAACCTTCCCAACGAGCCTCAATGCCAAACCGGGAGACCTGATTCAGGTCTTCGCCCCAGGTACTAGTACGCTGCTTTACCAGTACACCTATAACGGGACTTACTCCCCGACCCCGATTACGAGCGGGCTGATGAACACCGGGAACCTGATTTTCCAGCAGCACCCGATATACATCAGTTACGGCGGTAACACCTCAACCGTCTACTGAACCTGAGGCGTCCCTGTGGCGGCCCTATCTTGAGTGGTTGCGGCCGTTGCGGTTTCGCTGAATTTTCGTGACTTTCCCCCCGCTCGTTCGTAGAGTGTGGCGTACCGGTCTTGTGGCGCGCCCGATTTTGAGTGCGGCGTGAGGTGCCCATCCCCGGTAGCGGTGTCGTATCGGCGTCGATGGGGAGGGACGGCCGGGGATGAGTTTTCTAGTTTCGCCACCCGAGATCACCTCGGCGTTGTTGCACTCGGGCGCGGGCCCGGGTCCGATGTTGGCCGCCGCGGTGGCCTGGGATGGGTTGGCCGGCGAGCTGGGTTCCGCGGCACAGTCGTTTTCCTCGGTTACTTCCGGACTGGCCGCCGATGCCTGGCGGGGAGCGGCGTCAGCGGCGATGCTATCGACGGCGGCGCAGTACAGCGGGGTATTAGGGGCGGCAGCGGCTCAAGCGCAAACCACCGCTGCCCAAGCCCAAACGGTCGCCAGTGAATTCGAGGCAGCCGTGGCCGCCGCGGTACACCCCGCGCTGGTGACCGCCAACCGTGATCAACTGGTGCACCTGGTGTTCTCGAACCTGTTCGGGCAGAACGCACCCGCGATCGCCGCCACGGAATCCGACTACGAGGCGATGTGGGCCGCAGATGTGGCCGCGATGGTCGGATACCACGGTGGAGTTTCGGCGGCGGCCGCACAATTGTCCTCCTGGACAACGGCCTTGCCGAACCTCGCCCAGGTGTCCGACGCGATCGCCGGCGGTTCGCTTAGCCCCGCGGCCGCCGGCCCGCTCCAGGGGCTGCTCGGGGGCCTCGGGCCCATCGGAGGCGCGTTCGGCAGCGTCCGACAGTTAGCCGTCGACGTGGTCAACGCGCCCACCTCGTTGCTGCTCGGATTTAATCTGATCCCCTCCGGGCCGCAACCGACCGGCGGCAGCGCGACGATCAGCGGCTCCACGGCGACCACTCCGCTGACCCTGCGCGACGGCACCGAGCCGATCGTGGACGCCTCGGTGGGCAGCGGAGGCCCCGAGCCATTGCTGGTCGACACCGGGTCCAGGGGCCTTGTTATCCCATTCACTGACGTCGGGGGCCTGGTCGGGCTGGTCCGGCTCGGCATACCCCACGGGATCAACATGAGCAGTTACGGGTTTGGTACTGGCGACCTTGACTACGTTTACCTCACGTATGACGCGAAGGTGAATTTCGGAGGCGGCCTCGTCGCCTCGCACACCCCCGTTAATGTCGAGCTTTTCGGCTTTCCCACGTCGCTCCAGTCCCTTCAGCAAAACGGCTTGACGTTCCAGTCCAACTTCGCTTCTGACGGCGCGGCCGGTGTCTTGGGTGTCGGACCGAATGCGAGCGGCCCGGGCAACAGCATCCCTACCCAGGCGTTGCCGGCACCCTTCAATCAGGGCCTGCTCATCAATGAGAACCAAGGCAGTGGAGGGTATCTGCAGTTCGGCGCCAACCCGTTCGCCCCGATAGCCCAGCTCAACGGATTTCCGATCACCAACCTGGACGTCCGTGTCAACGGTGGAGCCCCGCAAGTCGTGCCCTCGATAGTCGATTCCGGTGGCGTAAACGGGAGCATCCCGTCGTTCCTTAATGTGAAACCGGGAGATACCGTCGACGTTTACGCCCCCGGTGATCCGAATCCGCTGTACCAGTTCACGGATCAAGTGAATTACTTCCCAACGCCGATCTCGAGTGGGTTGATGAATACCGGGAACTTCATTTTCGACGCCTACCCGATTTACATCAGCTATAGCCCCAACGGTGTCGGGACGGCATTCATTGACTAGCTCTGAGGGGAACTAGGTTCACCCCGCTCGCATGCCGGGTATCCGCCCGGACATGGGGTGGGTGACACAGCACGCGATCGCAATCTTGTCGGCGCTGCTCGCCGCCTTCTGGGCCGCGGTGGGAATCGTCGTTCGGCAGCAAGTCGCCCGAGACGTTCCGGCGGACAAGGCGATGTCCGCAACCATGGCGACCAGCCTGGCTCGCGAACCGCTGTGGTGGGCGGGCACCCTCGCCGCCGTCGCCGGCTACGTGTTTCAAGCTCTGGCGCTGGCGCACGGGTCCCTGCTGCTGGTCCAGCCGCTGCTGGTGTCGTCGCTGCTGTTCGCGTTACCGCTGAGCGCGAGGGTTAGCCACCAGCGCGTCAGCCGGGTCGACTGGGGCTGGGCGATGTTGTTGACGGCCGCGCTGGCGGTTTTCGTGCTGGTCGGCCAGCCCCGCGAGGGTCACAACCGGCCGCCCGTTCCGGCGTGGACACTGGCGTTGGTCATCACCGTGCCGCTGGTGATTGCCTGCGTCGTCGCGGCGCGCCGCGCCGCCGGCCGAGTCCGGGCCACGCTGCTCGCGGTCGCGGTCGCCGTCCTGCTGGGCATGGTTGCCGTCTTGACCAAGGTCTGCACGCACCGCTTCGCCATCGGCGGATGGCATGCGCTCCTGACCGCGCCGGCTCCCTATGCGCTGGTCGCGCTGGCGGCAACGCTGACCGTGGTGCAGCAGGCGGCGTTTCATGCCGGTGCGTTGCAGGCGTCGGTGCCGATCATGTTGGTGGGTGAGCCGATCGTCGCGGTGCTGCTCGGCGTTGTCGTGCTCGGTGAACATCTGTCGGTGCACCGCCCGGCGGCGGCAGCCCTCGTTCTGGCGGTGGCGGCGATGGTGGTGGCCACCATTGCGCTGGCCCGCGATGAGGCGCCCGAAGCGAGCAGATTGCCGAAGCAGCAGCTGGGCTTGCGGCACAAAAGTTTCCGCGTGGACGACCTGACACCGCATCACAAAATCCGATAAAGTCTCTCGGTTCGGGCGGATTGCCGTCGATCGCTCTGGCAAAGTTAGGGCCGGTGATGGGCTGTCGTCTGCTGGGCATGTCGGTTCGGGCGTGGTTTGCGCTGTGCGCCTTGCTGCTGTCAGGGGTTGCCGGTGTTGCGGGCACAGCGCGTGCGGAGCCGCTCGTCACGGGACCCGGCGAAAGGATCGTGGGCTGGGACACCTACCGTCGATTGGATCGGTTGCCGTACCTGAGCGCCGAAACGCAGACCCTTCAGGTGTCGAGCTTCGATCGAAGCGGCGGTGATCTCGACATCTCCACCGGCAATAAGAACGGCAGCGGTGGCTGTTTGGCTTCCGGTGGCGCCGGCTGTGTCATCGCGGAAGATCGCGGAGCCGGCGAGGTTGATTCGATCTGGTTCACCCGCGACGGCGGCAACCTCACCCGGATGGGCTCGATTCGCGTCGAGCTGGATGGACGTACGGTGGTCGACGCACCATTGCAATCCGTGGTCGACGGTGGGCTGGGTGCGCCGTTCGTGTGGCCGCTAGTGGCCAACGCCGCCCAGTCGCCGGGCGGCGATTACCTCAAGGTCCCCATGCCGTATCGGCAGTCGATGCGTATCAGCGTCACATCGCATTTGGAGTACTACCACGTCGACTATCGCCGTTTCCCGACCGCCGACGGCGTGACCACCTTCTCGACCTCCGACCCCGCGCTCGACGTGATCGCCACCCTGCGCGCGGCGGGCACGAGTGACCCCAAACCGGCGGCAACCATTGCGACACATCAGAATCGAGTCGTCGAGATTCCCGCTAACGCCCGGCTGGCAATCGCGGAATCGGCCGGGCCGGGCACCATCTCGGCGCTGCGCCTGCGGCTGCCGGGACCGACGGATCAAGCTTTGGCCGGCCTGCGGCTCCAGATCGAGTTCGACGGCGAAATGATGGTCGACTCCCCGCTTGGGGAGTTCTTCGGCTCCGGCCTGGGCGCCGACAACGTGCGATCGCTGATGTTTGCGACGAGCCGACAACCGGACGGATCGTTGGCGTTATCAGCCTGGTGGCCAATGCCTTTCGCCCGCACCGCCAGCGTCACCCTCGTCAACACAACCGCCGATCCGGCGCCGGGAATCGACAGCGATGTCGTGACCGCGCCCGATCGGCAGTGGGCAGCCGCGTTGGCCAGCGGCCGCGCCGGCTACTTCACCGCGCGCTCGCATGCCGGACCAACGACCCCGGGTCAGGATTGGATGTTCGCCGACGAACACGGACACGGCAAGTTCGTCGGTGTCAGCCACACCATACGCGGCTCTCGGATGAAGACGTCGTTCAGCGATGACGCCCCGTACTTTCTCGAAGGCGCCGAACGCGTCTACACAGACGGCGCAATGTCGCCGCAGTGGTACGGCACCGGCACCGAGGACTTCTATGAGGGCGGTTGGTATTTCAAGAACGGCAAGCACTTCAGCGCCCCGCTCACCGGCCAACCCGATCAACGCACCGCCACCGGCGGATGCGCGGACTACTGTGTCGCGGTCTACCGGCTCATGCTCGCCGAGGCTATCGACTACCACTCCGCGATCCGGTTCGGCATCGAGCACGGCAAACGCAACATGGTTCAACCCGATTACAGCTCAACCGCTTTCCTTTACACACAGCCGAACGTCACCAGCACACCCGCCGACGACGTCGGCCCCGGCGATCCGGTCAGTCGAATCCTGCACGGCTACACCGACGCCGACGCCACCGATCAATTGCTGGTCAGCCAGTACGAGGGCAACGACGATGCCCGGCCCGTCGCCGCGTTGGTCCGCGCCACCAACGCCGCGATCACGTTCGACGCCCAGATCTCTCCGGACAACGGCGGCATCCTGCTGCGCCGCACATCGGACCAGTCAATCGGCTATCAATCTGCCGACGTCGCGATTGACGGCGCGCCCGCAGGGATCTGGTTAGAGCCACGCAGCAACGTCTTTCACCGTTGGCTCGACGACACCTACCTGGTTCCTGACTCTCTCACCGCGGGCAAATCCCGGGTACGCATCACACTCACGCCCATTCCGGGCGCCCCGCCGTGGACCGCCAGCCGCTACCACATCGACACCGTGGCCGAGGTTGACCGGCCATAGCGAACGAATACGGGACGGAGCGTTTGCTCCGTCCCACTCTTAATCTATAGCGCACTGGGGGGCTTGCCGCAAGACCCGGGTCGTGTCGCAAAATGGCTGGCCGAAGCCAGAACTCAGCAAAACGGGGGTTGCGAAGTGCGAGTGGAGCCGGTATCTGACCATGCGGTGGTGGTCGTCGGGGGAGGCCCGACGGGGTTGATGTTGGCGGGCGAGCTGGCATTAGCGGGGGTCGACGTCGCCGTCATCGAGCGACGCACCACGCAGGATCTGATTGGCGCGCGTGCGGGCGGCCTGCATGCGCGCAGCATCGAGGTCCTCGATCAGCGTGGAATCGCCGATCGGTTTCTTTCGCGGGGGCAGGTCGCGCAGGTCGCCGGGTTCTCGCAAATTCGCTTGGACATCAGCGACTTTCCCACACGGCACCCCTACGGGTTGGCGCTGTGGCAGAGCCACATCGAGCGCATACTGGCCGGCTGGGTCGCCGAGTTGGCGGTGCCGATCTATCACGGTCGCGAGGTGACGACCGTCGCCCAAGATGACGCCGGGGTCGACGTCGAGGTGTCCGGCGGCCGGTCCCTGCGGGCCGGCTACGTCGTCGGGTGCGACGGCGGCCGCAGCACGGTGCGCAAAGCCGCCGGCATCGGGTTCTCGGGATGGGACCCGACGACGAGCTACCTGATCGCCGAGGTCGAAATGGCCGCCGGCCCGGACTCCGATTCGGGCCCGGTGCCGGAGTGGGGCATCCGCCATGACGCCCTGGGCGTCCATGCGCTCAGCATGTTGGAGGATGCGGGGCCGATGCGGGTCATGGTGACCGAGCGGCACCTCGGACCCAGCAGCCAACCGACCCTGCGCGATCTGAGCGAGGCCCTCATCGCGGTGTACGGAACCGATTACGGGATCCACAGCCCCACTTGGATTTCCAGGTTCACCGATACGGCGCGGCAGGCCGACGCCTATCGCGACGGGCGGATCCTGCTCGCCGGCGATGCCGCACATCTGCATCACCCGATCGGCGGACAGGGCCTCAACACCGGTATGCAGGACGCGGTAAATCTGGGATGGAAGCTGGCTCAGGTGGTCAATCGGACGTCGCCCGACAGCCTCCTCGATACCTACCACTCCGAACGACACCCCGTCGCCGCGCGCGTACTGCGCAACGCGCTGGCGCAGATGGCGCTCCTTCACCGCCCCGACGACCGCACCAGGGCCCTGCGCGACACCGTTTCCGAACTCCTGAGCATGGACGAGCCCCGCAGGCGGTTCGCCGCCATGATGTCCGGGCTGGACATCCACTACGACCTCGGTGAGGGACACCCGCTACTCGGACGCCGCATGCCCGATCTCGACGTGGTCACCGACGACGGCCCGCTGCGGGTCTTCAGCCTGCTGCACAGCGCGCGGCCCGTGCTGCTCAACCTCCGGGAGCCCGGCGCCTTCGACATCGCTGCATGGGATCGAGTTCAATTGATCGACGCGAAATATGTTGGTGCCTGGGAACTTCCGGCGATAGGCGCGGTTACCGCTCCTGACGCCGCGCTGATCCGGCCCGACGGATACGTCGCCTGGGTGGGGGAGCGATCGCAGCTCGGCCTCGTCGACGCGCTCACCACCTGGTTCGGACCGCCCACCTAATCCGGCGGCTCAGTCTCCGACCCGCGGACGGCGGCACGTTCCCGGTCGCTGGGCTTCCCCGGAACGCCTTCCGCCTCCCGCTCAAGGGCAACCTTCGCATCGAGTTGATCGACGATGTTCTCCAGCTCCTGAGCGCGGCTCTCTGGGTCTTTGTCGGGTCGAGTCATACCGCTCCCATACCCCGCCGCGGGGTTTATAACCGGGCGAATGCCGCAGTTGATCCCGGATGCGCGCCTGATCGCGCAGGTGAAACATTTGATTTTCAGGAAAACGATTGGGAGGCCGGGGCTGCGCACGCGGCGCGACGATGGAAGTATCGCGAGAGTGGCCACCAAGAAACCGCAGACGATTGCCTACCCGTCACCAGAGTCACGCCCGCGCCGCCACGAAGATCGACCGCTAGATCCGCACGTCATCGTCCTTTTCGGGGCGACCGGGGATCTGGCCAAGCGAAAGTTGATACCCGGCCTGGCCTACCTGGATCAGTCCGAGCTGGCGCCCGACATCCAGATCGTCGCGACGTCGCTGGAGGACTTCAGCGACGACGAGTTCCGGGAACTGGCCAGGAAGGCCATCGACTCGTTCGGCATCCACAAGCTCACGCCCGAACAGTGGGCCAACTTCGCAAAAATCGTCCGGTACGTACCGCAGGGCGCCGGCCCCGAAGCGCTCGCCGAGGCGGTCGCTGCAGCCGAAGCCGACCTGGGGCCGCACGTGCGGCGACTGCACTACCTGTCGGTCCCTCCGAAGGCGGCGCGCGATGTGATCACCACGCTGCGGGAGGCCAACCTTGTTGAGCGCTCCCGGGTGGTGATGGAGAAGCCCTTCGGCACCGATTTGGCCAGTGCGGTGTCGCTGAACGACTTCCTGCACGAGACCTTCAAGGAAAAGCAGATTTTCCGTATCGACCACTTCCTGGGCAAGGAGGCAGCCCAGAACATTTTGGCTTTCCGCTTCGCCAACGGTCTGTTCGAGCCGATCTGGAACCGCAACTTCATCGACCACATCCAGATAGACATTCCCGAGGCGCTCGGTCTGGATCAGCGCGCCAACTTCTACGAGAGCACCGGCGCCTACAAGGACATGGTCGTGACCCACCTGTTCCAGGTGATGGCTTTCGTCGTGATGGAACCCCCGACGGCCCTCGAGCCGTATGCCATCAGCGAAGAGAAGAACAAAGTCTTCCGCTCGATGCTGCCGGTCAACCCGGCACACGTGGTGCGCGGCCAGTATAACGGTTACCGCGAAGAGGACGGCGTGGCAAAGGATTCCGACACCGAGACGTTCATTGCGCTCAAGGTCGGCATCGACAACTGGCGGTGGGCCGGCGTGCCGATCTATCTGCGCACGGGCAAGAAGATGGCCGAGGGCATCCGCATTATCTCGATCGCATTCAAAGAGGCGCCACGCAGCATGTTCCCGCCGGGGTCCGGGGTCGGGACCCAAGGGCCCGATCACCTCACCTTCGACCTCGCCGACAACTCGAAGGTTTCACTGTCCTTCTACGGCAAGCGGCCGGGTCCCGGGATGAAGCTGGACAAGTTGTCCATGCAGTTCTCGTCCCAGGAGATCGACACCGTCGTTGACGTGCTGGAGGCCTACGAACGCCTCATCCTCGATGCGATGCGGGGCGACCATACGCTCTTCAACACCGCCGAGGGCATCGAATCATTGTGGGAACGTTCGCAGGAACTCCTCGACGACCCGCCGCCGGCCAAGATGTATCAGACGGGCACGTGGGGCCCCAACGCCATTCATCAACTGATCGCGCCCAACGCGTGGCGGTTGCCGTTCGAGCGGGAGTGGCGCGAAGCCAAGGATCGTTAGCCCGTGGACTCCGTCCGCTCGGCCGACTGACCAAGCCAGTGCCGCAATTTCGCGTAGATATCGCCGTGGTTGAGCAGGTCGAAGTGATGCAGGCCCGTGAGCGTCAGCCCGTGGTCGCGCTCGAACGGAATCCTTCGCGACTTGCCCGCGCCGGAGGCGCTGTGGGGGCGTACCAGGTGGTCGCCTAGAAAGGCACCGATCGCCCGCGGGCTCGCCGTGGTGGCGACGAAGTGGTAGACGGCCCCCGGCAGGAAAGGCACCTCATGGCAGCGGTCCTGCAGGAACTCGTCGGGGTCGCAGTCGCTCCAGTCCTCGTCGAGCAACGCGCCGTACCGCAGATCCTTGGTGCCCACGCTGCGGGCGTTGAGAAACGACGACACGCCGCGGGTCTCCGGCAACCGGGCGAGCATCCACGAGGCGGCGTTGACGCCCTTCTCCAGATCCGCCCCCAGGTGCGGGGACCCGAGGCAGACGACGCGGCGGACGGCGTCAGGCCAGCCGTGCTGATGTTCGGTCCCGTAGTGGCAGGCGCTCCGGACCACCAGCCCACCCATGGAATGACCGACCAGCACGATCTCCTGGACGGGAACCGGCCACAGCGCGCTCAGCTGACCCAGCAGGGCGGCCAGGGCTTTCCCGTTCTCGGAGATGTGTAGCCCCGTGTTGTACCGCAGATAAACCGGGGTAAAGCCCAGGTCACTGCGCAGCCGCGCGCCGTAGGGGACACGCTCCTCGCCGTCGCGCGGCGACCGCCACCAAGACCTTTCGCTCATGCACCAGCCATGCACAAACACCGCGATGCGGCCGGTCGCCTGCGGGAAAGCTGACGCGATGGCGGCGGCGTTCATCGCGACGGGCTTCCCGTGGTGCCGTATCCGCATGGTCAGCGCGAAGCCGTTCCCGCGGTTCGTCATCTCGTCGCCATAGATTCCGTTGAGCGCGGCGATGACACCGGAGACTGTGGGGTGCGACTCGATGGTGTCGTCCTCGTCGTTGCCGCGGGTCTCAGCGGCCAGCTCGCCGACGCCGCGCAACGACGCCCGCACCCCGCGGTCCACGGCGTAATACGTCGCCGCGGCAATCGCGTTGTGCACGACCTCCACGGGCTTCGACACCGGCCCGATCGACCGGAAAACGCGCCGTGCGATGCCGCGGTGGGTGTCGCGTACGAGAGTCGTCAAAACGCGGGTGCCTTCGCCGGCGACGTCAGCGAGTGACCGGATTTCCTGTGGCTGCACGAGTTGCTCCTCCCTGCCTCGACACTTGGTTCCCATTCTGCTCAAGCCTTAACGCAAGTCGTCGAAACCCCGGCAGCCGGGGCCGGTCGCCGAGGGCCGGTACGCGGTAGGTTGAACGCGGTTCCGGACGACACGAGAGGAGACACCGTGGGCCAAACCGCGGCCATGGCCGAGGCCGACCGCGCATGGATGATCGACACGCTGCTCGCGCTGCTGCAGACCCCGAGTCCGGCGGGGCGCACGGACGCGGTGATGCAGCTGATCGGCGACATCTTCGATGACTTTGGTGTGCCGTTTTCGCTGACCCGCCGGGGGGCCCTGATCGCCGAACTCCCGGGTGAGTCGAAAACCACCGACCGTGCGCTGGTGGTTCACGCCGACACCATCGGCTGCATGGTGCGCGACCTCAAGGACAACGGCCGTCTCGAGCTGATTCCGGTCGGCACCTTCTCGGCCCGGTTCGCCACGGGTGCCCGCGTGCGGATCTTCACCGACGACCCTGACGACTTCGTCACCGGCACGGTCTTGCCGCTCAAAGCCAGTGGGCACGCGTTCGGCGACGACATCGACGCCCAACCCACGGACTGGAAGCACGTCGAGGTCCGCGTCGACCGCAAAGTATCCACGCGCGAGCACCTGGTCCGCCTCGGCCTGAACGTCGGTGACTTCGTCGCCTTGATCGCCAGCCCGGAACTCACCGCCGACGGCTTCATCGTCTCGCGTCACCTCGACGGGAAGGCCGGCGTCGCGATCGCGCTCGCACTGGCCAAGAGCGTCGCGGAGAACAAGGTGGTGCTGCCGCGCCGCACCATGATCATGGTGACCATCACCGAGGAGGTTGGCCACGGCGCCAGCCACGGCCTGCCTGCCGATGTGGCCGAGTTGATCTCGGTGGACAACGCGGTTTGCGCCCCCGGCCAGCACTCCATCGAGGACGGCGTGACTATCCCGATGGCCGATCTGCACGGCCCCTTCGACTACCACCTGACCCGGAAGCTGTGCCGACTCGCCGAAGAGCGCGGAATTCCCTTCGCGCGGGACGTCTTCCGGTACTACCGCTCCGACGCGGCCGCGGCGATCGAGGCTGGCGCAGGCACGAGGGCCGCGCTGGTCGGCTTCGGTCTCGACGGCAGCCACGGCTGGGAGCGCACTCACATCGATTCGCTCGAGGCGGCGTACGGCCTGCTGCACGCCTGGTTGCAGACGCCGCTGACGTTCGCCAAGTGGGACGCCAAGCCGTCGGGCAAGCTGCGTGACTTCCCTTCGTCGAAGCAGCCGGCGCCGACCGAGCAGTGGGTGCCACTGGCTCGTGGCGATCACACCGAGCCCGGCGACGCGTCACCCGGTTCGGCGTGGCCGCCTTCGGAGGGCCCTCAGGCCTGATCCGTGACGCATCGCTCCAGCGTGGCCAGCGACGCTGCCAGGTAGTCCTCGGCGAAGATGGGCATCTCGCCGACGCGCTCGCGGAAGTCCTGCGGCGTGCCGCTCCAGTCGTAGGTGAGGGTGACGTCTGTGCGGTCCCCGTTGGGCGCGAGGTCGTAACGCCAGAACCACCCACCCGCGGTGTGATTGCCCGCGTCGTCGAGGATCCCCGGCATCCATCCGACGGCACGATCCTTCTCGAACACATTGACCAGGTTGTATGTGACATAGTCACCACCTGCCTGGGTGAGGTACATGTTCATCGCGAACAGCTGTCCGGCTCCGGTGATCGGTGCGGTGTCGACCGCGTCGCGGACCCAGTCGGTGGGCTCGGTGTTGCAGTGGCGGGCGGGGTCGGCCAGGACGGCGAAGATCTCTTCCGGCGTCGCGGGGATGGTTCGGGTGACGGCATAGCGTTCGATGCTGGTGGTCATGCGTTGTCCTCGGGGCCGTATGCGCGGGCGATAGCGGGGGAGTCGAGCCATCCTGAGTATGTCGGGCGAGAGGGCCAACCTTCAGGGGAATCGAGCCATTCCTCCTGCCGGCCCCACGGCAGGATGTCGATCAACGCAAACGAGTGGCTGAGCTGCTCGGTGCCGCGCCCGTTGGTGTGCCACGTCCGGTAGACCGTGTCACCGTCGCGCAGGAACACGTTGACCGCAAAGCCTCCATTCGGCGGAGCGTCCATATCGGCGCCGAACGGGCTGTCCGACGACGAGTACCACTCCATCCGGTTGCCGACCTTGCGCTTGTAGGCGAGCGCCTCTTCGATCGGTCCGTTGGTGACGATGACGAATCGGGCGTCATAGTTTTCGAGGAACTCCAGCCGGGTGAACTGGGACGTGAAGCCAGTGCAACCGCCGCACTGCCACTCCGCGCCGTCCGACCACATGTGGTGGTAAACGATGAGCTGCGACCGCCCGTCGAACACATCGGCCAGGCGGATGGGCCCGGCGGCGCCGATCAGCGTGTAGTCCGGCAATTCGACCATCGGCAGGCGGCGCCGCTGGGCGGCGATCGCGTCAAGTTCGCGGGTGGCGGCCTTCTCGCGCTTACGCAATTCGTCGAGCGCAGCTCGCCAGGTCTGGTTGTCGACGATTGGCGGCAGGGCAGTGCTTTCCGGGGACATGGATCCACCTTTGCTCTCGCTTAGTCGGGTCTCGACGGTATGACTCGTCAGGCGCCCGGAATTCATCGCGGCATGGCGCAAAGGCCGGCCGTCTTGCATCGTGACGTTCAGCTCCACGCACCGCGTCGTAGACCTCTACGCTGATGGATCGGTAAGCGCGAGCGTCTAGTTTGGGATTTTCTGGGAATCCTCGGATACATCGCTCGATGAGACACACACCGCCGGTCAGATACAGAAGGGGAGGGCCCGCAATGTGGACTATGGTTCGGCGTCTGGTTTTGATCGCCGTAGTGGGACTGGCGTCGATGGCCTTCGTGACGATCGCAACGCCGGCGGTAAGCTCCGCCGACTGCGCGAACGGCGAGTGGTGGGACCCGACGGGCAAAGTGTGCCGGCCGCTGGGCGTCGGCCCACAGCCTTTGGACTGTCCGGCGGGGCAGTGGTGGGACCCGACGGCCAATGTCTGCCGACCGTTGGGCGTCGGGCCGCAACCACTGGCATGCGACAACGGCTGG
This sequence comes from uncultured Actinomycetota bacterium, assembly GCA_963784685.1. Taxonomy (GTDB): domain Bacteria; phylum Actinomycetota; class Actinomycetes; order Mycobacteriales; family Mycobacteriaceae; genus Mycobacterium. The sequence goes on along the minus strand of CAWASF010000020.1, from coordinate 445,541 downwards.
TGGTGGGATCCGGCCGCCAATGTGTGCCGTCCGCCTCTGGTGCCGCCTGCCGGATAATCAGCGTTACGCCGCATGGACGACTCCCTCGTCGTCAAGGTCAAGCCCGGCAGTCGTAAGGGACCCCTAGTCGAAGTCGGTCCCGACGGCGAGCTGACAATCTATGTCCGGGAGCGGGCGGTAGACGGCAAGGCTAACGACGCGGTCACCCGGTTACTGGCGGACCACCTTCAATTGCCAAGAAGCCGAGTCGAATTGGTATCCGGAATGACGTCGCGACTAAAGCGTTTTCGCGTGAGCCGTTGAGCAACCCTGATCAGACCTCGACGCCGGCGGCGGATGCGAATGCTCGGAGTTCCCGCTCGATGTCGGATCCGGCAGGCTGGTAGACGATCTCGGTGACTCCCTGCGCCGCGAGTCCGGCGATCTTCTCGGGTATTTGTTCTGCGGTGCCGGTCAACGCCATCGAGCTGGCAAACGGGATCAGGTCGGCAACATGCGGCTCATCACGTGAATTGGCCTTCACGAGATGCCCGGCGTGGATGGCGAGATGCCGCTCACCCTCGGGATAGGCCTCGATCGCCTCGCGCCAGCTTTGCCCACCCGGCAGTGCGTCGACCGCCGCCGCGCCGCCGCGCTCGTACATGGCGTGATAGAAGACCACCGCGCTGGGGCCCGCGGCGTCGACAGCGCGTGGCGATGTGACTTCCTCCCCGTCATCGAGCACCGTGCCGAAGCACAGCAGAGCCCGCCAATCGGCCACCTTCGCGGCATCGGGCTGGGGTACGGCGGCGCAGAACACCCCGTCGCCGAGGTCGGCAGCAACAGCCAATCCTTTTGGGCCTTCGGCGCCGATCAGTATTGGCACCTCAATCGGTCGCTGCGCGCCGAAGCCAGGCAGGTGGAGCATAGAGATCTTCGCCCCCTCCCACTCGACCGTTTCGCCGGCCAGAAGAGCCTTCAGGCAGCGCACGTACTCGGCGACCTTTCGCCACGGCATCGGCCGCTCGCCCAGAGCCATCCGGCCGGTAAAGCCTGAGCCGACTGCCACCACGACCCGCCCGGGCGCCTGGCTCACCAGCTCAGCGATCGCGGCGGCATTGACCATTGGATGCCGCAGGCTGGGAACGAGCACACCCGGCCCGAGGCCGATGCGCGACGTGCGCTCTGCACACCGGCTCAGAACCATCCAGACGTCCGGGTAGAGGGCGGGGGAGTCGTACAGCCACGCGCGCTTGTAGCCGAGGGTTTCTGCCAACTCCACGTGAGCCGGACTGTCCGATGAAGTCGCAAACGCACAAGAGATATCCATGTTCAAACCCTAAGGGTTGACGACCGTACGGTCAGAATGACGTCGCGGCTCAACCGTTTCCGCACAAGCCGCTGAGCAGGGGAGCCGTACGGTGTATTCATGCGCCGCGTGGACTACGTAATCCACTACGTTGAGTCGCTTGAGCGGTCGGTGGCGTTTTACCGCGACGTGATCGGGCTGCGGGTGCGGATCGAGGGCGACGGCTACGTCGAATTCGAGATGGAGAACACCAAGTTCTCGCTTTTCGAACGGTCGAAGCTGGCCGGGCTCATCGGTCGCGAAGGCGGCAACCCGCCGTGCGGCGAGATCGGTTTTTTGATCGACGACGTCGATGGGGAAGCGGAGCGATTGCGGGGGCTCGGCGTCGAGATCCTCACCGGACCGGTGGATCGACCCTGGCATGAAAGAACTCTGCACATCGCCGACCCGGACGGCAACATCATCGAATTCGCCCAGAAGCTGCGGCCGTAGGCGCGATAGTCACGCGACACGTCATGCGGCACCACGGTTTTTGTCGTCCCGTGGTTGACAATGCGGGACATGACGCAATCGCGAGAGCCCGACGTTGCGGGTGAGATCTCGCGGCAGGCGTTTCTGCGGGGCGCCGTCGGAGCGTTAGCCGCCGGCGCGGTTTTCGGCTCGGCCCGGGCTGCGGCCGCTCCGAATGCCTCCGGCTGGGACGGTCTTTCCACCGCCCTCGGCGGCAAGGTGTTACTACCGAACGGTCCCCAATTCGCAACGGCCAAGCAGGTTTTCAACACCAACTACAACGGCTTTACGCCATCGGCGATCGTTACCCCGACATCGCCGGCGGACGTGCAAAAGGCGATGGCATTCGCCGCCGCCAACAACCTCAAGGTCGCTCCGCGAAGTGGTGGACATTCCTACATCGGGGCGTCTACGGCGAACGGCGCCATGGTGTTCGACTTGCGTCAGCTGCCGGGCGGAATCAACTACGACGCCGCCTCCGGGCAGGTCACGGTGACGCCCGCGACCAGCCTGTATGCGATACACGAGGCGCTGGCCGCGGCCGGGCGGGGAATCCCGACGGGCACCTGCCCGTCAGTCGGCGCCGCGGGACACGCCCTGGGCGGGGGGCTGGGAGCGCAATCCCGGCACGCCGGACTGCTCTGTGACCAACTGACGTCGGCGTCGGTGGTGCTGCCCGGCGGCCAGGCGGTCACCGCGTCCGCCGCCAACAACCCCGACCTGTTCTGGGCGCTGCGCGGCGGCGGCGGCAATTTCGGGGTGACAACCTCGCTGACCTTCGCCACGTTCCCCACCCCGGACGTCGACGTGGTGAACCTCGATTTCCCGCCGCAGTCCTTCGCGCAGGTCCTCGTCGGTTGGCAGAACTGGCTTCGTAGCGCCGACCGAAGCAGCTGGGCACTGGCCGACAGCACCACCGACGCGTTCGGCACACATTGCCGCATCCTCGCGACCGGTCCGGTCGGGTCCGGTAACAGCATGGCGGCCGCCATCATTGCCGCCGTCGGAACGCAGCCCTCCGGCACCGAGAACCATACGTTCAACTACATGGACCTGGTGAGATATCTGGCCGTCGGGAACCTCAATCCGTCGCCGCTCGGATATGTCGGGGGATCGGATGTCTTCCCCATCGTCAACCCGGGCGCCGCGCAGGGGATCGCCTCGGCGGTCAACGCCTTTCCTCGTGGCGCGGGCCGGATGCTGGCGATCATGCATGCGCTCGACGGCGCGCTGGCCAGTGTGGCGCCGGGTGCCACGGCGTTTCCGTGGCGGCGGCAGTACGCGCTGGTGCAGTGGTACGTCGAAACATCCGGTGACCCGGCGGCAGCGACCAGCTGGCTCAACACGGCACACCAAGCGGTGCAACCATATTCGGTCGGCGGCTATGTGAACTACCTGGAGGCGAACCAACCGGCTTCGCGATACTTCGGCCCGAACCTCGCTCGGCTGAGCGCCGTACGGCAAAAGTATGACCCCGGCCGGATCATGTTCTCGGGCCTGAACTTCTGATGCAAAAACCTCACAGGCTGGCGATGACCTGCTGACGCTTCGCGGCGTACTCGGCCTCCGTGATCACACCCGTGGCGCGCAGTGTCTCCAGCTCCTGCAAGCGCTGAGCGGCCGACGCTTCGGGCGGCTGGGGCGGATACCAGGCCGCTCCGGCTGGATTCGGTGCCCCTGCAAGGCCGAACTGTTGCGCGCCCGGCTGCGGTGCCTGCTGGGCGGCAGCAGTGCGCCGCACAATCTCCAGGACCTGTTCACGCACAACCGGATTCGACCGGAGGTCGAACGTGCCACCAAGCGGGAGATGGTACGCGTGCATTACACGCAAGACCTCCATCACCGGGCCGGCCTGGCCCGTGATGTCATAAGTCCTGTTGTCCTCGGCCACCACGAATTTCATGGGCATCAGCCCGGTAACCAATGCGCTTGCCTGCAACTCAACCTGGCAATCGCGGGTAGCGGGATCGACCAGCACCACCAACCGCCGTGCGGCGAGGAGAGGCATGGCAGTGAAGCCCATGGTTATCCGCACTTCGGTGTCGAACGGCGCCAGGCCCTGCTGGCCGATGATGCTCAGCCTTACCTTGACCACCGGCCGGTCGTTGATCGATACGCCGGTCTCGGTATAACCGGTGATCTCGGCCAGGGCCAGCACACCCCGCTGTTGTAACACCGCACGCCGCTGTTGTGATTGTTCGGCCTTGGCCACGCCCCAGCCGATGAAGTGCCCCGCGACCACTCCCACTGCGACGCTGCCCACGGTGAGCATGACACCGAGCCACAGCATCCACGTGAGGTCGTCTTGTTCGCCCGACAGAAAGTACTCCGCCAAAAAGATCGGGCCGACGAGACCGCCGCAAATGAAAACCACGACTTGCCCGATCAGGTGTCGCCATATCCTTATTTGTCGCAACATCGGGCCAACTCCCATTTCGCCGACACCATCGGCGAGAGGATAACTCAGGGCAGGCCGATTGGCATTTGGCAGGCTTCGTTTGCCTGTACACCGAAGCGTGAAGAGATCTGGATCCGACCGAAGGAGCGTCAGGAACATGCACATGATGCGGTCTGTCGTCGCCGACACAGTAGGCGAACCATCAGAGGTCCTGCATCTGCAGACCCGCCCGATTCCGGAGCCCGGACCCGGCCAGGTCCGCATCCGGGTGGCAGCCGTGCCCGTCCATGCCAGCGATCTCCATACGGTCCGCGGCAGATACGGTTTCATCCCGGAGTTCCCGACCGTGCCGGGAATCGAATCCACCGGCGTGATCGAAAAACTCGGCAGCGGCACAGACGGTCTGGCCGTCGGGCAGCGCGTCATCACGATCGGAGTCAAGGGCACCTGGCAGGATTATCTCGTCGCCGATGTCGGGCAGGTCCTGCCGGTCCCCGCCGGCATGAGCGATTCCACGGCCGCCCAGGTTCTCGCCAATCCGTTGACCGCCGTGATCTTGACCGGTGATGTACTCGATGTTCGGCCGGGTGAATGGCTTCTGCAGACCGCGGCCGGTTCGACCGTGGGTCAGTCGGTCATTCAACTCGGGACGCACGTCGGCTTCAAGACCCTCAACGTGGTCCGCCGTCGATCCGCAGTCGAGGACATCCTTGCGCTGGGGGGCACCGCGGTGATCTCTACGGAGGATGAGGACATACGCGAACGGGTGGCCGAGATAGCGGGCCACGACGGCGTGTCCAAGGCGATCGACTGTGTCAGCGGTCAGGTGGGTGCCGACGTGTCGCGTGCGCTGGCACCCGACGGTGAGCTGGTCGTCTACGGCGCGCTGTCCACGCATCGCCAAACCGATCCAGATAAACTCACCATTCCCATCTTTGCGCGCTCACTGATCTACGAAACGAAGACCGTTAGGGGTTTCTGGCTGTTCCGCTGGTTCACCGAGACGCCGAAGGATCGGATGGCCGCAGCGATCAACCGGACAGTTCAGCTCGCCGACAGCGGCGCGTTACGCGTGCCGGAGGGCCAGCCGATCCCGCTTGAAAACTTCAGCGAAGCCGTCTATCTGGCCGAAGCTCCCGCACACGGTGGCAAACCGCTGCTGGTGTTCGAACCGTGAGCCCGCTGCTCGCCTGGAAGCGCATAACACGGCCGTCCAATCCGTCTACGGGGAGCGGATACGCGGCAGCACGGGCACCGCGTCACCCAGGCTCGCTCGTCCGGATTAGCCTGAATTCGGCTGCCAGCCTTGGCTTCCGTTGCACACGAGCCCGCGACCGTCCGGAGATTGCGCCGCCGCGTCACTGTGCCCGCATGGGGTGCCGATCTGCTGAACTCCACGCAGGGGTGAGGACATCGCCCACCTACCCTGCCCATCTAAATTGACGCAAGCCACTGCCTGGCCGCTGGCGGTGCGCCCAAATATGTACCGCTGCCAGTTGCTGCACGGCGCTCCCTGCGCAACGTTGAACTGCATATTGGGCACGTCTGTCTCGCCAGCCGGTGCGGCCATGGCGACACCGGGCGCGCCAACAACGGCCGCGGTTATCGCGGCACCACAGAGCACTAAACGGATCATGATTTCCCCACGCCTGGTTGCATTTGACGTCGCGTGCGCAGCCCGGATGTGCACGATTGCGACCCTTGCTTGGGCAGGTTAAGCAATCGTCGCCTCATTTGCAGGCGAATCGGGGGATCGGTCTGGGACAGCGCCGGCCCCATTTGTCCGAGGTAGAGGCGTTCATCCGATGAAACGGGGCCCCGATTTCTGAGTTGACATAATGTCGCTTATCGGCACAAAACCATTGCGAGTTGCATTAAGTGAAAGAACTTGCACCCCTTGAGGATTGGCATGTTTACGCAGGTCCGGCTGTTAATCGGTCCGCGTAGGCCTGGAGTGGCTCGGCCGTGATCGTTGCATGAAGCCGCTTGATTCCGACCCTGTGCTCGTAGGGCATTCCATGGAGTGGCCAACGCTTGCCGAACGAATCCACCGATGGCTAGGAATGCGCGGTCTATGACTCAACTCGCACCTCGGCAGCACGCAACGTTACCAGTTAACTTTTGCGAGTTGCGCTGTAGCACAACGCCATCCAGATCCGGCGCGTTCCGTTGGTGATCACCGACAGTGATTCCTACCGCATGAAAGACGCCCAACACCGAAAGGAGAACCCCTACCAACTCCAGAACTACCGCGTTGTCGGAGGCCGCCGCCGCCAATGAACAATGCCCGGATGTTGGCGTTTCTTGTCCGAAGATTCGCCCAAACGAGCCATCTGTGGGTTTGATGTGCGAGAAGATCGTCGGCAACAGGTGTGCTTACCACCAATACGGAGCCCTGAAGTGAAGAAGAAGAAGATTGGTCCGCTAGTGACCCTGGGCGCGGTTGCCGCTCTTGGAATCGGAATAATGCTGGTCAACTTCTCCCGAGCGCCCGAGCAGGCGAAACCGAGCGCGCCTGTCGCCGCGTCCACAACGACGGCCGCAGCCCAGGTCAACCCGGTGCCGACAACTCCGCCACCACCGGTTCAGTTTCCCGCTAAGGGCGACTACGTCGGCAAGATCCCGACCACCAACGGTGTCATCACCCTGGAGATCACCGTCAGCGGGGTGAAGGCAATCGCCTACGCGTGCGACGGCAACAGGATCGAGGCGTGGCTACGGGGCAGCGCGCAGAACGGCGCCGTGAGCCTTGTAAGTAAAGACAAGGCGAGCCGGCTCGAAGGTCGCCTGCAGGGGGACTCTGTCGTCGGGACGCTTTCGATCGGCCAAAAGAATTGGGATTTCACGGCTGCTCCGGTGCAGCCACCGGCCGGCCTGTACGTGTACCAGCAATCCGGTGTTCGAAGCAGCTGGATCATTGATCAGAGCAATGCCGTCACCGGCGTGCAGCGCCAGCGTGACGGGTCAACCTCACCGGCACCGCGGCTGTCTCCCGATGGGGCCGCGGTCATCAACGGGCAGACTGTTCGGGCGACTCGTGTGGAAGGCGACAGCAATGTCTGAACGGCACGCTGAGTTTCCGGCAACGCGCGTACCTGCGAGTTCGGCCGGAGGCGTCGCGGTGGCGATAGCCGTGGTGATCGGCGCGCTCGTCGCGGTAGGGCTCGGGGTGTTCGGCAAGATGCACGAGCCGGCTGGCTATGCAATCAACGTGGCCGGATTCTCCAGCACGATGGCCGTGAAGGCATGGTTGGCGACGCTGGCCATGGTGCTGGCGCTCTTCCAATTCGGTTCCGCGTTTGCGATGTATGGCCTGATTCCGGGTGTTCGAGCACCTTCGTGGGTCGCCACCGCGCACGTGTGGTCGGGTCGACTGGCTGTTCTCGCCAGCGTCCCGGTGGCGGTTCATTGCCTCTACGCGCTTGGGTTCCAGTCGTCCGACACCCGAGTGCTCTTCCACTCGCTGTTCGGTTGTTTCTTCTACGGCGCGTTCGTGGCGAAGATGGTGTTGCTGACGCGCAAAGGCCTTGCGGGATGGCTCATCCCGATGGCCGGCGGCCTGGTCTTCTTCGGTCTGGTTTTCGTGTGGCTGACATCAGCGCTGTGGTTTTTCCAGCTCAACGGACTGACGTTCTGACGTCCCGCCGCCGGCATCGCACTAAGTGAAAGCTGAAAAGAGCCCGCCATGCATCGTAAACAGTGCCGCATCCCGCGCCAGAGGCTCATCCGCGCCGGGCTTGCCCTGGCCGCTTCCGCGCTAGCGGGGTGTACAACCTACGGCAAAAAGGCGGCGGCCACGAGCAACCCGGTTGCGGCACCGACCGCATCCGGAGCCGCACCGGGAACTGGGTCACCGGCGGTAAAGGTTATCGCCAACACATCGGACGTACCGATCGGATCGGGTGTGATCATCAATGACATCGTGCTCACGCAACCCTCGGCGGGGGTGTTCAAGGGGTTGTCGTCGACCTGCACGCATGCCGGATGCACGGTTTCTGAGGTGGCGGGCGGAACGATCAACTGCCCGTGCCACGGCAGCAAGTACAACCTTGACGGCTCGGTCGCCAAGGGCCCCGCGTCGCGCCCACTGGACACGGAACCCATCTCGGTCCAGGGCACGTCAATCGTCCGGGGCTGATTGCTCATTGAACCCACGGAATAAGCCGGTTAACTCACCGAAACCCACTCTGAGGGCTCCACAGCCAGGAGGACACGGTCGGCCGGCTCATACGAACCAGTACCGGCGCCGACGTTCACCACGGTTCGAGAATCACCGAGAGCAGCAGTGACTCTGGCTGCGATTCGAGGATCGGGCTTGTGAAAGCGCTTGTAACCCAGGCCGATGCGGTCATAGGAGGCATCCGAAGTCGCACCGTTCACGGCTGGCCCTCGCCGCGGAGAGACATCCAGGCGGACTCAGCAAGGAGGTCGGCCGCTTGCTGCCACGGTGTCTTGACGTGGCCGGAGAGAAGATGCCGGGCAAGCTCGTGCGCGGGACCGATCCAAAGGGCGTAGTAAAGATCGGCGGAATCTTCCTGACCTCGCCTGATTGGATATGGCGCGAAAGCCAGCGCCTGTACTCACCGAAAAACGGACGTTGGGGTTGACGCGTTGTGCTGACATATACCACTGGCGGAGGTAGTTTCAAGGCCCCCTTCCGGGGCGGCCCGGACCAGGGCCATTTACGTCACAGTGACGAATTGTGTTGTATCGCAGGCCTACTCGTTAACCGCCTCGGGACTCGACAATCACCGGGTATGAATCGGGTGGCCCGCAACTGCCATCGAACACGTCGCGCGACCGCCGACGCCAACCCTCTTCCTCTTTCCCCTCTAGCGCCGCAATACGTCACTGTGACGAAGTGTTTTGGGGCGCGGGGTTTATTGGGATACGGCATCGACCGGTGTTGGATCGACGTTGCCTCGCTCAACCCACCGGCCGCGGCCGGAAGCCGCCAGCGGCTCAGGCGGCGCGTCGGCGAGTGCGGCGATGCGTGTCGGTCGACCACAGATAACCGCAAGCCGAGCACTGCAGGTGCACCAGCGTGCCCTTGTTGCTCAGCAGGTACTGCCAGTGCGTATCGCAGTTTCGCCGGTCCCGGCAATCACCACATTTGGTTCGGTGATCGCAGCACGGGCAAGGCAGCCATGCGCGGCGGCTACGGTCGGCGGTCGGATCAATCGGTAACACGATCAGCCCTTCGTGCGGGCAGGACGCCGGCATGAACCAGCTCGTCGTAGAGCCGCTGCTGCTCACCGTCCAGGTCCGAGTACAGCATGTCGTAGGCCTTCTGCTCCTCGGCGAGCACAGCCACGGGATCCCAGTCGTCACCGATCGCCTCGAGAACTGCGCTACGGCGACGCGTCTCGTCGAGGGTCAGGTCATAGGCAAAGTCGAGGTTGGCCATTGCGCTCCCAGCCGTTAGATACACAAACGAACGAACGGTCAGGATGCCCAAATTCGCGCCGTTCAGGCTATGACGCGCGTCACTTTTGCCTGTTGAAGTTCGTCACACTCGGCTGGTAAAGGCCCGCTAGCAGCTCTTACAAGGGCCGTCAGCTGTCGGTTTGGCGGTCCTGCCAGAAGTCGCGACTCCTATGGCGTTCCGTGCGCAGCTTGCGGTCGGCGAAGGCACGGATGCCTGTGATATCGGTCCCGCGCTGGGGCGCCCCTTCGAAGAACATGCTGGACCACATGTCCAAATCGGCAGCCTTGTCGATGAAGTACTTCGTCGTGGTCACCGTGTGGGCGTCCTTGGCCAGCATCGCGTCGACGAGTTCGCCGACCTCGGCGTCCAGTCTCTGCGGCGCCACGACGCGGTTGACCAGGTCGTACCGTTCGGCGGTGTGGACATCGAATAGCGCTCCGATCAGGTTCCATTCCTTGGTCTTGCGCCGCCCGGCGAACTTGCTCAGTCGGCCAGTGCCACCCCAGCCCGGAGTGATGTTCCAGTTGATTTCGGGCATGCCCCACCGCGACCGGCTCGACAAAGAACTCGGCAAGGAGCACATCGCCATTCTGGGTGCCGAGGCGGTCGAGGAGCTTTCCTGACGCTTAGACACGTCGTTGCCATACGGTCAAATCACGTGATGAATGATCGTGTCAGCGAAACTGCGAACGCACCCATCCCGAACAGCCGATGAAACAGCAATGGCCGTCCCACTTCATCTGCCGGATCGCCTGCAATACGACAATCGAGGACGACAGAATGAGGGCCGATGACTCGCGATGAAAAGGCCGCGCCCAGGCTGTCGCTTCGGCAGCTGATCTGGATATGCCTAAGTGCGATCACGATGGTCTTCATCGTCTCGACGGCGTTCTCCATAGTCGGGCGAGTCTATGTGGCGCAGGCGATGGACCGGCTTAGCCAACGCATGCTGCCTGCGCAGGCCGAAGTCGCGGCGTTGAGCAAGACCTATGTGGACCAAGAGACCGGACAGCGCGGATTCATGCTTACCGCAAACCAGGCCTTTCTCGAGCCGTACACAGCGGGAAAGGGCCGGGCGAATCAACTGGTTTTGGTGTTACACGCGGCCCTGGCCGGGGATGCCGAGGCCAGCCAAGCGGTGGAGGCCGTGGTCGTCGCTGCCGCGAATTGGACGACTCAGGCTGCCGAACCGCAGATCAATGTCCGGCTCGCAGGAGCCATACCGCCGGTTGAGCTTGAGGCGATGACGATGTCGGGCAAACGCCTTTTCGACGAGTTGCGGGCTAAGCTGTCCGTCCTGTACGCGAGAACCGGCGAGCTGATCGCCGAGCAACTCGGTCGTGTGCACGCCGCGCAGCGATTGGCCAATATCGCGCAGGGCGCGGCCGCGCTCCTGCTGCTGACTGTGGTGATCACCGCCGTGTGGCTGTTACACCGATTCCTCAAGCGGCCGGTCGAGAGCGTGCTGCACGACGTAACTGCGGTGGCCGACGGTGACTACGACCGAGCGATTCGAAGCGCCGGTCTGCGTGAGGTCGCCGTGCTGGCCCATGCGGCCGAAACCATGCGTGACAATCTGCGGGCCGACACCAAACTTCTTTTGGATGCGGAACGCCGCGATGAACAGGCACGTATCGCAGCCGATCTTCACAACCGCACCATTCAGCGTGTGTTCCGTCTGGGTCTTGACCTTACGTCGGCGGCCCAACGTCGCTCCCCCGATCTCAGGCCCTTTGTGGACGAGACTGACAGAATTATCGCTGATCTGCGCGGGATCGTTTTCAACCTCAACCTCGCAGCCAACCCGTCCGACGACGCGGTTGGCATGTGCGCCGCGATCATCAAGGTTGTCGAAGACCGCGTGACGGATCTCGGCTTCACGCCGGATCTCGAATTCAGCGGGCCAATCGACGAGCGCGTCCCCCAAGGGGTTGCGCGGACTGAGACTCTTGCGGCGTTGACTGAGTCGCTGAGCAACATCGGCCGCCACGCCCAAGCGAGTGCCGCGACGATACACGTGGCCGCGCTAGATAACCAGCTGTGTCTTACCGTGCGCGACAACGGCATTGCCGTCACCGCCGCCGACCCGGGCGGCGAGTTACGGCGCGACATCCAACAACGGGCCGAACAGCTCGGGGGTTACGGGACGATACGAAACGCCGGCGAGGACGGAGGAACAATCGTCGAGTGGGTCATCCCCCTGGCTTCGAACCGAGACTAGCCGCGAAAGGCGCTCCGTCGAAGCGCTCGCGGGTGACGAACTCGGGAACCGGCCGTCGTCGCAGCTTGGTGACTTGGCGCACCGGTTTGCCCAGCGGCACAACCGCGGCGATCGCGTAGGAGTCGGGGACGCCGAGAAGACTTTTGACCCACGGCTCCTCGGCCACGGCCATCGTGGTCAGCACCCCGCCGTAGCCTTCATTTCGCGTGGCAAGCAACACGTTCCACACGAACGGATATACCGAGGCCCCGGATACCACCCCGACGCGATCGAGGTCCTGATCGGTGGCGGCGACGGCGCCGAGATCCAGGCAGATCACCAACACCACCGGCGCCTGCCGAAGCGAAGCCGACATCTGCGCGGGTGCCTCCGTCGCTTCGATCGTCGACGCGTCTACGCCCGTCGGCTGCAACGGATTCCACGGCGACTCACCGTTGGCCAGTTGCGCGGCGTACCGGCGTGCGGCGGGGAGTCCGAGGTCCGCGAGGGCCGACCGAACCCCCTCATCGCGGACCACGATGACGCGCACGCCCTGCCGGTTCCCACCGGACGGTGCAAAGCGCGCATTGTCGAGAATGCGGGCAAGAACGTCATCCGGAAGCGGGTCGTCGGTGAATTCTCGCACCGCGGGCGTGGATCGCATGACGTCGTAGAGCTCCATGCGCACCATGGTGCCGCATGCGGTCAGGCGGCGTCGTGAAAGATCAGGCCGAGGGTGTAGCGCTGACCCGAGCGGACGACGGACACTCCGTGGCGTACCGGCGCGGCCGACCATCCGCGAATCGAGCGGATTGGCCGTTCCCTGGTGGTGAAGATGTAGCCGTGTCCTTGCGGCAACATGGTCGCGGTGCCGCGCGACTGTGAACGGGGCCGCTGCTCGACGAGGAGGAATTCGCCGCCGGTGTGCGCCACGCCCGGTTCGCTGAGGTTGATGACGACTTGCAGCGGAAAGACGAGGTCTCCGTAGAGGTCTCGGTGCAGCGCGTTCCAGTCGCCCGGCCCGTATTTCAGCATGAGGGCGGTGGGTTTGGTTTGGCCGGCGCGATGGCACGTGTCGAGCCAGTCGTCGAGGGTGTCGGGCCAGGGCGCGTCGCGACGCAACTTTGTCCACCAGTCGCGGGCTATGGGTAACAACCGAGGGTAGAGCGCTTGTTTCAGCGGTTCGATGGGGCCAGGGTACGGCCGGTCGAAGTAGCGGTACTCGCCTTGTCCGTAGCGGTGGCGGCCCATGTCGATGGTGGCGCGAAACAAACCGTCGTCCGGATAGAGGTCACGCACCGCCGCACATTCTCTGGGAGTGACCAACTGCGGAAGCAGCGCACCGCCAAGCTCGTTCATGTCGGCGGTGACCGCTTCCCAGTCGGCGCCATCCACCCGCCGATGCCAGGTCGACGGCATCAGAACAATCTGCCGGCCGCGGCCGGTGGCGGCGCCTCGAGGTCCAGCAGAAACCGTTTCCGCTTCAGGCCGCCCGCGTAACCCGTTAGGGAGCCGTCCTTTCCGACGACGCGGTGACACGGGACGACGATGCTGAGCGGGTTGCGGCCCACCGCTTGGCCGACTTCGTAGGCGGTGGTGCCGTCGGCCAGTCGGGCGGCGAGTGCGCCGTAGGTGGTGGTCTCGCCGTAGGCAATCTCGGGCAATAGCTCCCAGACCCGCCGCTGGCGCGAGTCGCCGACGAGGGCCGTGGTCAGGTCGAACTGCGCGCGCTTTCCTGCGAGGTATTCGCCGAGCTGGTCGGTGACGCGACGGAGCAAGTCGTCCGCAGCCGGCTCGGCGTACCGCCCTAAAGCATCGGCCGTCGGCGGATGCCAGTGGTGCCGGAAATACACACCCGTCAGGGCGTCGCCGTCGGCGACAAGTGTCAGTTCGCCGAGCGGACTGTCGACCGCCGTGTGTCGTGTCGGCATCGGTCAACCTCCTTTCTGCTGAGGCCAATTACCATGTATTCGTCGGGTTTTCGTAATCAATGAGGCGTTTTTGCAGCTCGCCGTACGGCGTAGACGGCGGTAGTGGCTGTCCGTCGCGCACGGCCCGAGCGACGTGGGCGGCCGCATAAGATGCCGCCCGGTAGGGCGCCGAACCGGTCGAAATCCGGGCCACCCCGAGCTCACCCAGGTCGGTGAGCGTCAGGCCGGGCACCGGCAGGGTGTTGAGGGGGCGCGGGATATTGCGAACCAGTTCGGTGAGATCGGCGCGATCGTCGGCCGACGGGACGAAGACGCCGTCGGCGCCGGCCTCGACATAACGGAGGGCCCGCTCGATCGTGGTCGCGGTGTCGGAGTATTGGCCCAGCCAGTAGGTGTCGACGCGGGCGTTGATGAACATCTCGGGATTGCGTTGTTTGATGGCGGCGACTTTGGCGGCCGCGACCGCCGGATCGATGAGTTGTCCGTCGGTGCTGTCCTCGATGTTGATCCCGGCGGCGGGCAACTGCGCGACGTAGTCGGCCACCGCTTCGGGGTCGTCGCTGTACCCGTCTTCGATGTCGACACTCACGTCACACGGCAACGGGGCCAATGCGGCGGCCAGGGCGAGGTTCGCTTCATGGGTAGCGCGTCCGCCGTCGGGGTGGCCCGCGCTCGAGGCGACGCCGAAGCTGGTCGTGCCGATTGCCGTGAACCCGTCCGCCAGGTAAGCCAGCGCCGACGGCACGTCCCACGCGTTCGGCTGCACGAACGGAATGCCCTGGTGATGAAGATCGTGAAAGCTCATGGTCCGCCTCCCGGCCGCCAACTCGCCATTTATCTAAGTAGACGGCCCAGCGAGCTCATACGTGAGATCCAACTAGCCTGCGGCGCCACCCTACGAGCGTCAGACCTTGAAGGCCCCACCCCTGCGGATCGTTGAGGGGACGGCCGGGCTGGGTGTAGGTACCACAGGTACGTCAAGGCAAGCGCCCCAGCTTGTCGCGCAAACCTGCGAGCGGACCGCAGGTTGGGCAAGTGCTAGTTCCCAGGCACTGCGCTTGGTACTTGGCAATTGCGAATTGGAGGGCGGGTGAACCGATTTCGTGTGGGTGCTGACGCGCCTCAAGCGCTTCGATCTGTTGTTGTAGCTGGAGGCATTTTTCTTCGTGTGTCGTCGCGGCGGCGACTGGCGCGCAGGCCAGCAATAGCGCAATCGGCAGTGTCAGCAGTAGGGACGAGCCGGCCAAGGCGGTCTTAGGTGAGTGGTCATCTGTCATGGTCGGCAGTGTAGGGCGCACGGATCAGGAAAATGCAGGATTCGAAACAGCTTCCGCTGGACCGATACCCAGTGCCCCCGGAACGTTTGCCGGCCTGCGGCTCAGGGCAATGTTCGCGGAGCAGGGCCGGGCGGCCGGAGGGAAGAGGAAGCCAACCCCGCCCGGCTCCTGTTGTCTGGGGGCGCAGATCTTACGCGTAGAAGTGCGCGGGTCCAGCGCTTGCTGTCCGGCGATGCTTTCCAGATGCAACCACGCGACATGAGAACGGCCATCGGCTTTCCCGGCCCCGACGAGATCGCGACCCGCACCCCGGCCGACCGCGACCGCGCTATCGACGTCATCCGCATCACCGCCCTGGTCGGGGTGGTGCTCGGCCATACCGTGATGGCGATCAGCATCATCCACTTCCTGAGGCGCTGTCTCACGTTTCTTGGCGCGCCGGCGTCTTCACAATGAGAGTCGTCGACCGCATAGGAGGAACTCGGATGCTTAGCAGAACCCGTCGGTGACGCCCGGTGACGGTCGATCGGCACGTCAAGCCGCCTTTTGAGGTCGTTGTCGGCCAACACGGCGCCACGGTGTTGCGGGTCGTGTGCGCGGTGGTCGGCCGCGCCGATGCCGATGACGCGTGGTCCGAGACGTTCCTGGCAGCGTTGAAGGCCTACCCGCGGCTGCCCGCCGACGCCAATATCGAAGCGTGGCTGGTCACTGTCGCTCACCGCAAGGCCATCGACATCACCCGCGCGGCGGCACGGCGGGCTGTCCCCGTGGCCGACCCCCCCGATTCCCCCGCACGTGAGCGGGCCGATACCCACGATCTCGACCTGGACGCCGCGCTGGCCGCGCTGCCACCCAAACAGCGGCAGGCCGTGGCTTACCACTACCTCGCCGGCCTCCCCTACGCCGACATCGCGGTGATCCTCGGCAGCAGCGTTGCCGCCGCCCGGCGCGCCGCGGCCGACGGCATCGCCGCCCTGCGACGCACCTATCCCCTCATCGACACCGCAAGGAATCACCAATGACCACCCGCGACCTGACGAAGCACTTCACCGTCGACCAGGACCATCTGCGGCGGCTGCACGTCCGCCTGGAACGGGACGCCCAAGCCGGCGATCTTCTCGACATCGCTTACCGCACGGTGGACTCCGCCGTCGGCCCACTGTTGTTGGCGGCCACAACACGCGGGATGCTCCGGGTGGCATTCGCCAACGAAGACCACGACAGCGTGCTGCAGAACCTCGCTGACCGCGTCAGCCCGCGCGTGCTCGAAGCGCCCACGAGGCTGGATCCGATCGTTCGACAGCTCGACGAATACTTCACCGGCCGTCGCCAGAGCTTCGATGTTGCGCTGGATTGGTCGCTGTCACATGGCTTTCGGCGCGCGGTGCTGGAACACCTCAACACCGACATCGGCTACGGGGCCACCACGAGCTATGCCGCGCTGGCCCGATTGTCCGGTTCCCCCAAGGCAGTACGCGCCGTCGGCACCGCGTGCGCGACCAACCCGATCCCGATTTTCGTGCCGTGCCATCGGGTGATCCGTTCCGACGGCACCGTAGGCGCCTATCGCGGCGGACCCGTCGCCAAGCGCGTCCTGCTCGACCTCGAGCGAGTCCCGTGACGACACACCGAATTTTCACGAAAGCACAACGGGCAAGCTGTTTCTCGAGGACTGGCGTCGGTGGCTGCGCTTTCGCGGCATACTGACTCGATGGCAAGCGCATCCGCGAAGCACGCCTTCACCTCACGACACGCACTGGATCCTGGTCTGCGCAAGGTGGCCCGAGTGTTGCCTCGCGGATATGCCCTGTACGGCGGGTACAAATTCCAACGCTCACTGATGAACCTCATGGGTAACGCGGGCAGGATCCGTGACCTCCCGGTTGCCGCGGTCAACGAGCACGTCACGGTTCGCCTGCATCGTCCGGTCGGTCTTCCCGACCGGGCACCGGCGATGTTGTGGATCCACGGCGGGGGCACGATCATGGGCCACGCCGCCCAGGACGACAAGTACCTTCGCAAGCTGTCCCGTCTGACCGGTGTGGCGGTGGCGGCGGTAGAACACCGGCTGGCGCCCGAGCACCCCTATCCGACCCCGGTCGAAGACTGTTATGCGGCGCTGGTGTGGTTGGCGCGCCAACCCTGGGTGGCCCCGGACCGGGTCGCGGTCGGTGGGGCCAGTGCCGGTGGAAATTTCGCGGCGGCGGTGGCGCAGCGCGCTCACGATCGCGACGACGTCAAACTCTCTTTTCAGCTGTTGGTGTATCCGATGCTCGACGATCGCACCGGCGCCAATCGAGACGGTCCCCGACGCATCATGTGGACCGAAAGCGACAATCAGCACGCGTGGCACTGGTACCTGAACGGAGCGGATCCCAATGAGGCCGCCCCGGCGCGCCGGGAGGATCTGTCGGGGCTGGCGCCGGCCTGGATCGGCGTCGGAACGCTGGACCTCTTCTACCAGGAGTGCCGGGAGTACGGGCGGCGCCTACGGGAGGCGGGTGTGCCCGTGCACGAGGAGATCGCTCCGGGCGCCTTTCACGCGTTCGACCAGATCGCGGACAGGGCGCCGATTTCGGTGAAGTTCTTCGCCAGCCAGTGCGATCACCTGCGAAAGGCCCTCGCCTGAGCTGCTAGTTGACTGCGAACTTTGCGTTACGTGCAACCATGAGGGTTATGACCAATCCCACGGGTCTCCGCGAGCGGCGCCGCCGCCAGACGAGCGCGGACATCCGCGACGCCGCGGTGCGCTTGGCGCTGGGACGCGGATTCGACAAGGTGACCATCGAG
The DNA here is from genome assembly GCA_963784685.1 of uncultured Actinomycetota bacterium. Classification (GTDB taxonomy): domain Bacteria; phylum Actinomycetota; class Actinomycetes; order Mycobacteriales; family Mycobacteriaceae; genus Mycobacterium. The sequence continues at coordinate 427,719 of CAWASF010000020.1, read as the reverse complement.
GAGATCTGCGTCGAAGCCGGAATTTCGACGCGCACGTTCTTCAACTACTTCCCGAACAAAGAGTCCGCGATCGCCTACGGCCCGTCGGACCTACCCGCCGATCTGGCCGAGGATTTCGTCGCGGCGGGCCCTGCCCCGTACCGAGTGGTGCTCGCGGAGCTGATCACCCTCGCGGCGCACCATCTCCGGGACATGCCTCCGCTCCGCGTACAGGCGGCCGGCATGCTGGAACTCTGCAAGACCAGCCCCGCGGTGTTGGCGGCATTCCTCGCCGAGTTGGAGCGGTTTCAGACCCAGCTGATCGATATCGTCGCCCGCCGCCAAGGGATGCGGCCCGACGATGAGATACCCGCGTTGATTTCGGCGCTGGCCTTAACGGCCGTTCGTTCGGGCATCGAGCGCTGGGCGCGTGCCGAGCCAGAGGACGCCGACGACACGCCGATGCCCTACGTCGAGCGCGCCGCCGCACTGGTCAACAGCATTTTCGCCAAGTGACTACCGGACAGTAACCTAGATCACTTTATTTGCATACTCTGCAAAGTATGCAGAGCATGTATGATGCTCTGATAGCCGCGCGCAACCCCGTTGGGAGACGCCGATCGCTGTGGCGCAACGTGATTCGTGGACACAGCGACCACACCACCGTGCGTGACAAGGGAGGGAAGCACTCCGGTGCCGATGTCGAAGGTCGTGCGCAATGCGTGGTTGCCACTGTTGATCGTGGCGGTCGTGGTGATCGGCGGTTTCACCGTGGCGCGGGTCAAGTCGTTTTTCGGCGCCGAGAACTCGGCCGCCATGACCGGCGCACGGGTGGACGATTCCAAGCCGTTCAAGCCCAAGGTCGTCAAGTACGAGATCTTCGGCTCGGCAAGCCACGCCAACGTGAACTACTTGGATCTCAGCGCCGACCCGAAGCGGGTGGACGGCGCGCCACTGCCCTGGACGCTGGTCCTCAGCACAACCGCCCCCTCGGTCTTCCCGAACATCTCGGCACAGAGCGACGGAGATCGCCTGGGCTGCCGCATCACCATCGATGACGAAGTCAAGGACGAGAACATAACCAACGGCGTGCACGCCCTGACCTTTTGCTTGGTGAAATCCGCATGAGCGCAAGCGCTGAAGACACGGCCGACGCCCGCACCGACACGCTCCCCGTCGCCAGACACGCCGTGCGCCCGGCGATTCCGCGAATCATCCGCAAGTTCGCCGTACCGATCATCCTCGGCTGGATCGCGGTTATCGCACTGCTCAATGTGATTGTCCCGCAACTGGACAAGGTCGGGCAGATGCGCTCGGTCTCGATGAGCCCTGACGACGCGCAATCGGTCATCGCGACAAAGCACGTGGGTGAGGTGTTCGGCGAATACAAGTCCAACAGTTCGGTCATGATCGTGCTCGAGGGCCAGAATCCCCTCGGCGCCGACGTCCATGCCTACTACGACCAGATCGTCAGAAAGCTCGACGCCGACACGAAACACGTCGAACACGTCCAGGACCTGTGGAGCGATCCGCTGACCGGCGCGGGCGCGCAAAGCAACGACGGCAAGGCCACCTATGTCCAGGTCTACCTCGCCGGCAATCAGGGCGAGGCCCTGGCCAACCAGTCGGTGGAGGCCGTCCAAAAGATCGTCAACGGCGTGCCCGCGCCCAACGGGGTGAAGGCCTATGTCACCGGACCGGCCGCATTGACGGCCGATCAGCACCTCGCCGGCGACCGCAGCCTGCAGGTGATCACCACGGTGACTTTCGTGGTGATCATCGCGATGCTGCTCATGGTCTATCGGTCGATCGTCACGGTGCTGCTCACGCTGGCGATGGTGGTGCTGGAGCTGTCGGCGGCGCGCGGAATGGTCGCTTTCCTTGGGTACTACAACATCATTGGGCTCTCCACGTTCGCCACGAACCTGTTGGTCACGTTGGCGATCGCGGCCGCCACTGACTACGCGATCTTCCTGATCGGCCGATATCAGGAAGCCCGGTCCGTCGGCGAGTCACGAGAAGACGCCTACTACACGATGTTTGGCGGGACGGCGCACGTGGTGCTCGGGTCGGGCATGACCATCGCCGGCGCGACGTTCTGCCTGCACTTCACCAACCTGCCCTACTTCCAGACGCTGGGCATCCCCTTGGCCATCGGCATGGTGGTCGTGGTGGCGGCCGCGCTGACCCTTGGCCCCGCGGTGATCTCGGTGGCATCGAGATTTCGCAACACACTCGAGCCCAGGCGGGCGCAGCGCATTCGCGGCTGGCGCAAGATCGGCGCCGTCATCGTCCGGTGGCCCGGGCCGGTACTTATCGTGACCATTGCGGTGGCGCTCGTCGGCCTGCTGACGCTGCCCGGATACCGCACCAACTACAACGACCGCAAATACCTGCCCGCCGACCTGCCGGCGAACGCCGGCTACGCCGCCGCGGACCGGCACTTCTCGAAGGCGCGGATGAACCCCGAGCTGCTGATGATCGAAAGTGACCACGACCTACGCAATTCCGCCGACTTCCTGGTCATCGACAAGGTCGCCAAGGCCATCTTCCGGGTGCCCGGAATCTCTCGCGTCCAGGCCATCACCCGACCGCAGGGCACGCCGATCGAGCACACCTCGATCCCGTTCCAGATAAGCATGCAGGGCGTGACCCAGCAGATGAATCAGAAGTACCAACAAGATCAGATGGCCGACATGCTCAAGCAGGCCGACGAGATGCAGACGACCATCGACAGCATGGTCAAGATGCAGAGCATCACCCAGCAGATGTCCGACAACATGCACATCATGGTTACGAAGATGCACGAGATGACCATGGACGTTGCCGAATTGCGCGACCACATGGCAGATTTCGAGGACTTCTTCCGGCCCATTCGCAGCTACCTCTATTGGGAAAAGCACTGCTATGACATCCCCGTGTGCTGGTCGCTGCGCTCCGTGTTCGACGCCCTCGACGGCATCGACACCATGACCGACGACATCCAGGGCCTGCTTCCCGTCATGGATCGCCTCGACGCGCTGATGCCCCAGATGACGGCGCTGATGCCCTCCATGATTGAAAACATGAAGGCCATGAAAACGACGATGCTGACCATGTATTCGACCCAGAAGGGTCTGCAGGATCAGCAGAACGAGGCGCAAAAGAACTCCAGCGCCATGGGGAAGGCGTTCGACGCCTCCAAGAACGACGACTCGTTCTACCTGCCCCCGGAAACCTTCAACAACGCCGAGTTCAAGAAGGGCATGAAGAATTTCCTGCCGCCCGACGGCCACGCGGTGCGGTTCATCATCAGCCACGACGGCGATCCGATGACACCAGAAGGCATTTCGCATATCGATGCGATCAAGAAGGCCACTTACGAAGCGCTGAAGGGCACGCCCTTGGAGGGCTCCAGAATCTATCTCGGTGGAACCGCGGCCACCTTCAAGGACATGCAGGACGGCAGCAACTATGACCTGCTGATCGCCGGAATCGCTTCGCTGTGCCTGATTTTCATCATCATGCTGATCATCACCCGAAGCGTGGTGGCATCGGCGGTCATCGTGGGCACGGTTTTGCTTTCATTGGGGGCGTCATTCGGGCTCGCGGTGCTCATCTGGCAGCACGTGATCGGCATCGAACTGCACTGGATGGTGCTCGCGATGTCGGTGATCATCCTGCTCGCCGTCGGCGCGGACTACAACCTGCTGCTGGTGTCGCGGTTCAAGGAGGAGATCCACGCGGGCCTGAACACCGGCATCATCCGAGCGATGGGCGGCACGGGATCGGTAGTCACCTCGGCGGGACTGGTATTCGCCTTCACCATGATGACGATGGCGGTCAGTCAGCTGACCGTCATCGGGCAGGTGGGCACCACCATCGGCCTCGGCTTGCTCTTCGACACACTGATCGTGCGATCGCTGATGACACCGTCAATCGCCGCGCTGCTGGGCAAATGGTTCTGGTGGCCACAGCGGGTCCGGCAACGGCCGGTGCCGTCACCCTGGCCCACGCCTAAACAGAAAAGCGGCGTCGAGCCTGCGCACGGCGTGGCTTCACTGCCAATGCGGTAGCGCTGGGCGCAGTTTCGATGCGGAAGAGCTACGTGACCCACTCCGGTTGCTGGCTGGCGTCGACCGCGGAGAAATCCTTGTGGCCGAGGCCGGCGGTGGTACCGCCGTCTACGACGAACTCCGAGCCGGTCGAATAACTGGACTCGTCGCTGGCCAGGTAGACCACGAGGTTGGAAACCTCCCTGGGATCGGCGGCCCGGCCCAGCGCCGTCTGGAAGATGTCCTCGGGCACCCACTGGGTCATCGGCGTCCTGATCAGGCCGGGATGAATCGAGTTCACTCGGATTCCGTTGGGCCCCAACTCCAGTGCGGCCGATTTCGTCAACCCTCGGACGGCGAACTTGGTGGCGGTGTAGCCGTGGCAGGCGATGGTGCCGGCCAGCCCCTCGATGGACGAGATGTTGATGATCGATCCTCGTCCCGCTTCCTTCATGGGCTTGACGACGGCGCGGATGCCGAGGAACACGCCCGTCAGATTGACGTCGATGATCCGCTGCCACTCGGCCAGGTCGTAGTCCTCCAGGGTGCCGATGTTGAGGATGCCGGCGTTGTTCACCAGCACGTCGACGCCGCCGAACTCGCCAATGGCACTGGCCACCGCGGATTCCCAGTGTTCGGGCTTGGTGACGTCAAGGTGCACGTAACGGACCGCGTCGCCGAGTTCCGAAGCGACCGCCTTGCCCTCCTCGTCGAGGATGTCGCCGAACACCACCTTGGCCCCCTCGGCGGCCAGCGTGCGCACGTGCGACGCTCCCATCCCCCGCGCGCCCCCACTGATGAGCGCGACCTTGCCCGTCAACCGTTCTGCCACAGCGCCACGATACATAGGCGGACGAACGGATGACCAGGGCCGGCAAGACCCCGTTACTTGCTGCTTGGTTTGCTGGCGGGGTGGTGCTGCGGGCAGTAATCCGCGGTGGCCGCGCTGACGAAGGTCTGCGCCTGGTCCCAGTTCAGTCGGTGCGCTCCCGCGATCTGGCTTACCTCGTCCCTCTCGGTGAAGCCGGCGTCGAGGTCGCTGCACATCGTGTGCGCAGCCTTCACGTTGAAAGCCGGCGTACCGAGGTTGGCGCCGTGCGACTGCACGAAGTTGTTGAATTCCTGGTCCGTTTGGTCGGCGTGCGCGGTCGCCGGCGCCAGCATGACGGCCACCAGCGCACCGAAAGCGCACGCGGATATCCGCTTTGTCATTTTGCGCAGCTTCATCGTTCTCCCCCATCAATTTTGTGGCATCGCGCAATCTCTGAGTGCCATAACCAGTCTGGGTTTAAACGTTTCTGACGGCGATGGTTTCAGAGGTCCATAGTTTCTGTTGTCAATGATTCTGGTACGTGAGCTGGCCTAGCGTCAACTTCCGGCCCGAGGTAGGGCCGTCCGACACCCCAAGTTTTAACCCGGCGTTCGCCTGGAGCTCACAACCTCGAAGATCGCCGCGGCCGACGTCACGGCCTTGTCCGCATTTCCCTCGTCGTGCAGGAGCATGCGCACGCCGACGCGTCCCGGTCCGCCTCTCGAACCGGCAAAGTGCGCGGTGCCCTCCACACGGAAGGGGCCCACCTTGCCGCGGGACATGAACATCACGTGCCAGCTGATCACCTGCACCCTCCTGGTGCCGGTGAGATCGGCGGCGAGGTCGGTCGCCGCGGTCTCCAGGACGACGTGCTGGGGTCCGATGTGCAGCGCGGCGTCCGGCGACGCCAGTTCGGCGCTGAGCGCGGGCAGCACCCAGTGACCGTCGCCGCGCTTGCCGGCGCCGAAGGCCTTCCACAGCGGCGGCAGATCGGGAGAGTCCTCGACAACCAGCTCGGTTCCCGAAACATCCATCCTGCCAAGGCCTTCAGGCGGTATGCCGATGATCGCTCCCTGCCCCTCGTTGAAGGCGATCACCCGGTTCGGGTTGTCGGCGTCGACGATCTTGCACCGCCCGTAGCCCATCGTGCGGCCCTGGTGCACGATGCCGGAGCCGACGATCTCGATCCGCTTGACGTCGTAGCCGGGGTCGATGATCTGCACCGACGCGATCACCGGATTGGGAACCGCGACCATGTCGGTCTGACATCCCTCCGGCGACGAGATGGCCAACGGCGCCACCATCAGTCCGCCGGCCTCGTTGCGCATGTCGCGGCGGATGGTCACCGTGTCATCCGCCTCCCCGAGGTTCATGGACGAGTGCTGGCGGCCGATGTAGCGGTAGCTGAGCAGACCGGTCCAGCGTCGGAAAAGCTCGTCGCGGTAAGCCTCGGAGTCGCCGGCCAATTCCCGGATGTCACGAAGTTGGTCGCTCAATTCCGGCCGCCTTTCTCGCCTTGCCCCGCCGCACCTGGTTGAACGGTACGCCCCGGTCGGCGGCGTACTCGCGGGGAAAGTTCAAGACCCGCTCGCCGATCACGTTGCGCGCCATCTCGGTGGTGCCGCCCCCGATGCTGGCGATCTGACGGCCGAGGTAACGCGTGCCGATGTCGAGCAGCGCCGCGTCGTCCTCGACCACGGCCGCCGAACCGGCGATGGCATGGGCCGTGTCGGTCTCGACGTTGTGGGCCTCGGCCATGTCCAGCCTGATGATCGATCCGGCGGCGGGCGGCAGTGATCCGCCCGCCACGGCATGGTAGACATGCTCGCTGAGTTGTCCGTGCACCGCCCGGTGGACCAGCGCGCGGCCGACCATCTCCCGCACGCGTTCGCTCGCCCCCTGATTGGTGCCGTCGACCAACGCCATCAGGTCGATCGAAATGTCTGCGGCCTCAGCGATTCCGGGTCCGCTGGTGTATTCCGAGCCGTCGCCCATGGTGCGCCGCTCATGGTAAAGCTGGCGCGACGCGACGTCCCAGCCCTCGCCCGGTTCCCCGACGACGGCGTCATCGCCCACGTCGACGTCGTCGAAGAATTCCTCGCAGAACTCGACCGAGCCGTTGACCTGCCGGATGCGATTGATCGTCACTCCCGGGTGGCGAAGCGGCACGAGAAACATCGTCAGCCCGTTGTGTTTCGGTGCGTCCCAATCGGTCCGGGCCAGGCACAGGCCATAGTCGGCGGCGAACGCCCAGGTGCTCCACGTCTTGGCGCCGTTGATGATCCATCGTCCATCGCGGCGGTCGCCACGGGTGATGACACCCGCCAGGTCGGAGCCCCCGCCGGGTTCGGACAGCAACTGTACGAGCACTTCGTCGCCGCGCAACGCCGCCGAGACGTGGGTGCGTTTCTGATCCTCGCTACCCATGTCGAGGATCGTCGCGCAGCAGATGGCGAAGGATGGGACGTTGAGCAGCAGCGGCGTCTCATACGCGAGGGCCTCGGCGTCGAACGCCTTCTTGTACTCGTAGCCCAGTCCGAGCCCCCCGTACTCTCGGGGAAAGCAGATCCCGGCGAATCCCCCGTCGTACAACCGCTTTTGGAGTTCACGCGCGCGCTGCCAGGACGTCAGTTCGTCGCGCTCGAGGGGCATCGCGTCGTCGGAATCCAGCCGTGGCATGTTCTCGGCCAACCAGGCCCTGGCCCGGCTCCGAAACTCTTCGACGGACTCGGCAGTCACGGCCGCTATCGGACTTCCGTGTTGAGCTGCACCGCCGCGCGAATGAGCGCCCTCAACGCCTTCTCGTCGATCTCGTCGCCCTCGTGAAAGTCGATGGCCCGTCTCGTGTTGCCGTCGAGGCTCGAGTTGAACAGGCCCGAAGGATCCGGCAGCGAGGCGCCCTTGGCGAAGGTCACCTTCACCACGCTCTTATAGGCCTCACCCGTGCAGATCATCCCGTCGTGATACCACACCGGCACACCCCTCCACTTCCATTCCTCGACCACATCGGGATCGGCGTGCTTGACGAGTTTTCTTATGCGGGCCAGCATCTCGCCGCGCCAATCACCCAACTCCTCGATCCTGGCGTCAATCAGCGCGGATGGAGAGTCTCCATTTGCCTCTGTCATACCTTTCGTTGCACCTTTCGTCACCTCCGCCACACGGGTTCCGTGTCGGGACCATTATTGGTTGTGCCCGCACATCGTCACGCGGCTCCGCCCCGATACTCGGGGGGCCATGCGACGACGGCGGGCCCCATAGAATGTAAGGTTTACACTTTCGGAGTGAAATGTCACGGGATAGACCCGCAATGACAAGCCACGATGCCACCGCGCTGATGGCGATCGAGGCCATCAAGCAGCTCAAAGCCCGCTACTGCCGCTACCTCGACACCAAGGACTGGGTGGCCTGGCGCGCGCTCTTTACCGACGACTTCGTCAGCGATACCTCAGACGCCGGCGGCAAGCTGATCGTCGGCGCCGACGATTTCGTGGCGTTCACCCGCAAAGGCATCGGCCGGCCGTCGCAGGCCACCGCCCATCAGGTGCACGCACCCGAGATCGAACTCACCTCGGCGACGACGGCGCGCGGCGTCTGGGCCCTGCAGGATGTCGTGCGCTTCGGTGCCGGTGTGACCCTGGTCGGCTACGGCCATTACCACGAGACCTACGAAAACATCGCCGGACAGTGGTTTATCAAGAGCTCCAAGCTAACTCGGCTGCGCGAGGACATCGTCACCCCGGTGTTGTCGCTGAACATCTTCGGGCCGTCTCCGGCGGGTAGCCGCCGGCCTCGCGGGCAGGCTGATGGAGGGGGGACGTCGATGACCGTGGGCACCATCCTCGTCACCGGCGCGTTCGGTCAGGTTGGCAGGCGATGCACGCAAATCCTGCTCGACCGGGGACGAACCGTCATCGCTACCGACCTGCGTACCGACAAGACCGTCGCAGCCGCAGGCGAACTGTCCGTCGGTGCCGGCGAGCTGATACCGGCATATGTCGATCTTCTGGACCCCGCGGCGGTGCGCGAGCTGGTCGCGACCCACCGGCCCGAGGCGATCATTCACCTGGCCGCCATCGTTTCTCCGCCGTCGTATCGAAATCCGGGGCTGGCCCGGCGGGTCAACGTGGGTGGGACCGAGAATCTCCTCGCGGCGGCCTTGGAAACCAAAGATGCGCTGGCCAGTCCGCCGCTGTTCCTGATGGCGTCCAGCGCCGCGGTCTACGGATCGCGCAACCCTTACCGGCACCCGGAGCGGATCACGCCGGACACCCCCGTCAACCCCATCGACCAATACGGTCAGGACAAAGTGCTCGCGGAGGCGGCGATCCGCGCGAGCGGCCTGCCGTTCGCGATGTTCCGACTCGGCGGGGTCGTCTCCCCGGACACCCAGGCAAGCTTCAACGGCGACTACCTGCTTCTCGTGCGCTCCATGCCGGGCGACAACCGCATTCACATGGTGGACGCGCGCGACGTTGCGCTGGCGTTCGCCAACGGTGTCGATCGCGAAGCAACCATCGCCGGCAAGGTGCTGCTCATCGGCGGAGACGAATCGTATGTGATGCTGCAGCGCGATCTCGAGGACGACCTCATGGCGGCCGCCGGCCTTGGCCGCCTGGGTCCCTCGGCCAGTCTGCCGGGCGACCCCGACGACGACCGCGGCTGGAGCTTCACGGGGTGGTTCGACACGACCGAATCGCAAGCGCTGCTTGACTTCCAAGAGCACGACTGGCAGCAAACAATGGCCTGGATCGGCGAATCCCAGGGGCACTTGCGCCCAGTGTTGCGGGCGCTGGGCCCGGTACTGCGGCCGGTGCTGCGCACGGCGCTGAAATTGCAGCGGCGCGCCGAGGGACGGGGCCCGTACGCCGACCCGTGGACGCTGATCGAGAAAAAGTACGGTCCCGGGGCGCTGGCCACCGCGGACTGAGGACAGTTAGCGGTCGATCCATCCCATTTGCGCCGCGGCATGGTGTCCGCCGACGGCCGGGGTGAGCCGGTCGAGCCTCGCCCCTTGTTCGGGGGTGAGTTCGACCGCGTCGGCGGCAACGTTTTCCTCGAGGCGCGTGACGCGCTTGGTTCCCGGAATCGGAACGATGTCAGGCCCTTTCGTCAGCAGCCAGGCCAACGCGACCTGGGCGGGCGTGGCGCCGATTTCGGCGGCGATGTCTCGAAGTTCGTCTGCGCTTCTGAGGTTGTGCTGAAAGTTCTCGTCGAAGAAGCGCGGGTTGGTCTTGCGGTAGTCGCCGTCGGGAAGTTCGCCGGTGGAGCGGATCGCGCCGGTGAGAAAGCCACGGCCCAGCGGCGAGTAGGCGACGAACCCGATTCCGAGTTCACGCAGCACGTCGAGCACTCCATCCTCGGGGTCGCGGGTCCACAGCGAATATTCGGACTGCACAGCGGTAATGGGATGCACCGCATGGGCGCGGCGAATGGTTTTCACCCCGACCTCGGAAAGACCGAGGTGTCGGATCTTGCCGGCGGCCACCAGCTCGGCCAGCGCTCCGATCGTGTCTTCGATCGGGGTCTCGCGGTCGAGGCGGTGTTGGTAGTAGAGGTCGATGTGCTCGGTCGCCAGCCTTCGCAGGGAGCCGTCCACGGCGATGCGAATATTGGCGGGGCTGCTGTCCAGGCCGTCACGGCCGGTGTGGGAGATCAGGCCGAACTTGGTTGCCAGCACCACTCGATCCCGCCGGCCCTGCAGGGCACGGCCGACGAGTTCTTCGTTGGTGTACGGGCCATAGACCTCGGCGGTGTCGATCAGCGTGACGCCGAGGTCAATGGCGCGATGGACGGTGCGAATGGATTCGGCATCGTCGCTGCCGGCGCCGGCATAGGCGACGGACATGCCCATCGCACCCAGGCCGAGGCGTCCAACTTCGAGTTCGGCGAGATGAGCCCTTTTCATGGCGCTATTGTGCGCCGGCCGACTTCGAGCCATGGGACAGGTACCGTGGCGCTCGTGCAGGACACCGCACGACCGGCCCGCAATCTGGCAGTGGACTTCTATCGCGTATCCGGCGTGGTCCTCATCGTGCTGGGGCATTGGCTGGCCGGATCGGTGACCTTTCACGACGGACATTTCGGCCGGGAAAACCCGCTCGTCGATCAGCCCTGGACTCAGTGGCTCACCTGGATCTTCCAGGCGGTTCCGGTGTTTTTCCTCGCCGCCGGCTACGCCGGCGCGGTGTCGTGGACGCATCGATGCGACGCCGAGGGTTTCTCGCGCAAGGTGTGGCTTCGGCATCGGCTGGCGCGGGTGCTCGGACCGACGGCCGTCTACGTCGCGCTGGTGTCGGTGATCGTGGTGGCTCTGGTCGCCTATGGCGCGCCCGGATCGGTTCTGGAATATGCGGGTTGGGCGGTGGCGATGCATCTCTGGTTCCTCGCCGTCTACCTCATGGTGGTCTCGCTCACGCCGATTGCGATTGCCGCACAACGCCGTTGGGGACTGTTGGTGCCGGTGGCGTTCGGCGCCGGAGTCGCCGTAATAGACGCCGCCGGGATCGGCGGTCACGTACCGTACGTGGGCTGGCTGAACTACCTGCTGTGTTGGGGAGCGCTTTACCAGCTCGGAATCGCTTGGCATGGTGCGCGATTGGGTGTTCGCACGGCCGCTCTGCTCGCGGCCGGGTCGGCGGTCGCGCTGGCGCTGCTGATCTGGCTCAGAATCTTTCCGGTCAGCATGATCGGCGTCCCCGGCCAGACCATTGACAACACGACGCCGCCGACCACGGCGCTGTTGGCTTTTGCATGCGCGCAGACCGGAATAGCGATGGCAGTCGCGCCGGCCCTCAACCGCGCGTTGCGCGCCGGCCTCGTCCAGCGCGTGCTGTCGATCGCCAACAACAATGTGATGGCGCTTTACCTGTGGCACATGATTCCCGTGGTAATCGTGGCGATCGTCGGCTACCCGGCCGGACTTTTGCCGCAACCGACCGAAGGCACGGCGGACTGGTGGCTCGCAAGGCTGGAATGGGTAGTCATCCTCAGCCTCGTGACGGCGGTCGAGATGGTGCTGTTGTGGTGGGGTCGGCGGCTTTTCGCGGCCCCGCTTCCGACGTTCGGTATCCCGCTCGCCGATCGGTGGGGCGAGCCGTTCATGCTGGCCGGCGCCGCGATGGCGGCCTACGGCCTCGCGTTCGTCGCCGCGCAAGGCTTCGCTCCAGACGGGCACTTCCCGTGGGCGACCGCAGCCGTCTTCGCCGTCGGGGTGCTCCTGGTAGCGCTTCGCCCGACGAAGGTCAGCCGCCCGGCGCCCGATCCCGCCGCAAAGACCGCATGAAGGCGGATTTCGACTCGTTCCGATCAATTGGCGTTAAGCATTCGGTTTCCGAGCCCGCTGCCTGGCAATACCGCGGGGAGCGACCCGCGTGCTGCCGAACCGGCAGGCCGCGACTCAGCCCGATGGGCTAGTCAAATCCGAGCAGAATGACGGTCAAATCCCCGGCCGGTGCGGCAATGGTCGCCGTGTTGCATCCTTGTTGTGGTTAGCCTAACCTAACTCTATATCGAAAGGCTTACCGTGAGAAGTAGATTACCGATTGATCCACACGCCGATCGTTCCCGGCGCGCATGGCTACCCTGCCCGAACTGCGGTTGGGGCCGCCGCGGCGCCTGCAGGGAGTGCCGCAGTGAACACAATTGCGGTGCGCATTGGCAGTATCTGCTGAGCAATCAAGCTACGCGGGTCAACCTGCAATGCCCGGACTGCGCGACGTTGTGGTCGACGGATACCCGAAATCGCTGATAGCCAGAGCCTTAAGTTTCGCCGAACGCGTTGTTGGGCAGTGGTCGCCGGCACACTTCGTGCGCCTCCTCGGCGCTTAGCCCGAATACCCGCAGGACGTTCTCGGTGACCGTGTCGGCGGCCCGGGCATCGTCCCGATCGGGGTTGTCGCGCAACAGTTTTCCGAGCCCGAGCAGCGCGCCGCCGGCCATGGCGAGCGCGAGTTCGGGGTCGTCAACCCTGAATCTTCCGGCGGCGACGCCGGCCTTGATGTCGCGCAAAGCGCGCGGCGCCAGGCCGCGATCCGATGACAGCAGCGCCGGCCCGTTGGCCAACAGGACCTCGCTCTCCTGTGGGCGGTGACGGAACAGCCGGCCGGTCAGCCGGAAGCTCGTGGCGAACGTTTCGGCGGGATCATCGATCGCGGCGGTGAGCCGGTCCAACATCGCTCCATGCGCGTCGAGCACGTCGGTGATGGCCGCCTCGAACAACTCCTCCTTGCTGTCGAAGTGGTTGTAGAAGGAGCCCATCCCGACGTCGGCGGCCCGGGTGATCTCCAAGACCGGCACGTTGACCTTTCCCTCGGCGATCAACTTCTGTGCAGCCTTGACCAGCGCCGCTCTGGTGCGCTGTTTGCGGCGCTCCAGGCGGTTGGGCGGCTCGGAACCATCAGGCATCGCGCTCATCTCTAAAGTATGCATCACTTTTGAGGATTTCGTCAGAACCTCTTGACTGCGCGTCGCTCGTATGTGACGATTTCGTCAGTAACTTTTGGAGAGGTCATGAATCTGACGAAGAACACCCACAGCGACCTGCACAGCGAGCGCGGAGCGCTGCGCGGCGAACACCCCGGCCGGTCCCGCAATCCGGTGATCAAAGTCGCAGATATCGCATGGCTGGAATTCGAAAAGCCCGACCTGACCCGCGCCGAGGCCTTCGCACGCGCCTTCGGCTTCCAGACGGCGCAGCACGGCGCCAACGAGCTGCACTTGCGCGGCACCTGGGCGGGCGGACCGTGTGTGATCCTGCGTCGCGGGCCGCGGACACGATTCGCCGGCGTGGCGTTTCGGGCGAACGACGAGGTCGACGTGCTGCGGCTGGCCGACAAGTCCGGCGCTCCCACGCGGCCGCTGCCGGAAAATCTCGGCGGCCTGTCCGTCGACCTGATCGACCCCAGCGGCATGCCGGTGCGCGTCGTCGCCGGCATGCACGAGCTGCCGGCACTACCGGACCAGCAGTCCCACGTTTTCAATTTCGGACACGACGTGCAACGGACCAACGCCGCCCAGCGTCCCCCGCGCGTCCCCGCGCGAGTGCAGCGCCTGGGCCACTTGGTGGTGCAGTCGACGAAGTACCGCCAGGCGCTGGACTGGTACCTGGACAACCTGGGCATGATCGTCAGCGACTTCCAGTTCTTCGCCGGCCAGCGCGAACGTGGGCCGACCATGAGCTTCATCCGCTGCGATCGGGGTTCGACACCGGCTGACCATCACACGCTCGCGATGGCGCTGGGGCCGGCCAACCGCTACGTCCACTCGGCATATCAGGTCACCGACCTCGACGCCCTGGCCGCCGGCGGCGAATACCTCAGGGAGCGAGGATATTTTCGATCCTGGGGGATCGGCAGGCACATTCAGGGCAGTCAGATCTTCGACTACTGGCGCGATCCCGATGGTTTCCTGGTCGAGCACTTCGCCGACGGCGACCTGTTCGACAACACCGTAGAACCCGGCTGGGCGCCCTTCACCGCGTCCGGACTGGCCCAATGGGGCCCCCCGGCGACCAAAGATTTCCTCGGAACCGACATGAAATCCGCTCGTCACGAATTGGTTTCGATAATCACCGCGCTGCGCGCAAACAACGAGTTCGATATCCGCCGCCTCCGTGGCCTACTGAAAGTGCCCACCTCATGACCGTTTCAATACTGCACACCGCCGACACCTGGTGGCTCAAGACTCCCAACGGCGCCGCCAAGATCGACATCGCGGCCACCACCACCGCCGGGTTGCTGGCCGACCGGGCCGCGTTGAACTCCGCCATAGCGGCTGCCGCCAGCGCCGACACCGTCGCGGTCGACAGCCTGAGTTTGATCTCGCCCGTGACCAGGCCGTGCCGAGTGGTGGCCCAAATGACCAACTTTGAGTCGCACGTCAAGGACGCGGGGATGGACCCGGCATCGATTCCGCTGACCTTCTTCCGCAAGGCGTCCGCGTCGATCAACGGTCCGTTCGACGATATCGTCAAGCCCCCGCACGTGCAGTTGCTCGATTACGAGGTGGAGATCGGGCTGGTGATCGGGCGCGCAATCCCGGTCGGGACAACCATTTCCGACGCGAACGTGGCCGAGTTCGTCGCCGGGCTGGTCGTCACCAACGATGTCTCTGCGCGTGATATCCAACTTCCGCAGACGCAGTTCTACGAGGCCAAGTCCTATCCGACCTTCACCCCGGTCGGACCGGAGCTGGTGCTGCTCACGGCCGACGAGTTCAAGCGGTTCGGCGATCTGCGGCTGCGCCTGAGCGTCAATGGCCAGGAACGGCAGAACGCGCTCGTAGACGGGGACATGCTGTATCGGCCCCTGGAGGCGCTGCAGTCGCTCAGCCAATTTCAAGAGCTCGCCCCGGGCGACCTGATCCTCACCGGCACCCCGGTCGGAACCGCGCTGAGCGCACCGCCCAAGCCGATGCAGCTCATCGGAAACCTGCTGCCGCCGGCCGTCAAGTGGAAGATGTTCTTCTCACGCCAGGCCGGCAACCGGAAGTATCTGCAGCACGGCGACATCGTGGAGGCATCGGTGGCCACCGACGACGGGGCCATCGATCTCGGGACGCAGCGCAGCGCGGTTGTATTCAAGTGAGTGAGAACGCTATTCCACACGTTCCGGTGGTGATCGTCGGCGCCGGACCGACCGGTGTCGCGGCCGCCACCATGCTGGCGCAGTACGGAGTGGACAGCCTCATCCTCGACCGCTGGCCCGACGTTTATCCCCAGCCACGCGCCGTACACTTGGACGACGAGATCTATCGTGTCATCGCACGCCTCGGCATCGCCGACGAATTCGCGGCGATCTCGCGGCCCACCCTCGGTTTGCGGTTGGTGGACAACCAATTTCGTGCGCTTGGCGAGTTCCACCGCGAGCCCTCCCGCAGTCGGAACGGGTTCCCGCAGGCCAACATGTTCGATCAACCGGAGTTGGAGGCGCTCTTACGCGCGAACCTCAAGCGGTATCCCAACGCCCGGTTGCGCGGTGACGCAGAGGTCACCTGGCTGACCGACAACGGACGCGGTCTACGCGTGACCTTCACCGACCGCTCCGACGGCCGCGTTCATCAGGTCGAAGCGGACTACGTGCTGGGCTGTGATGGGGCCAACAGCCTCGTGCGTGCCCAGATCGGCTCGGCCATGAGGGATTTGAACTTTCAGCAGCGGTGGCTGGTCGTCGATGTCGCCAGCGGTGCCGACCTGCATCAGTGGGATGGCGTTCATCAGGTGTGCGACCCGGTGCGGGCGGGCACCTATATGCGCATCGGACCGGGCCGCTACCGGTGGGAATTCCAGTTGCTGGAGGGCGAGACCGCCGAAGACTTCGGCACGTTGGACACGCTGCGACCACTGATCGCGTCCTGGATCGGCGATGTCGCCAACACCGAAATGACGCTGGCGCGGGTCGCCGAGTACACGTTCCGCGCGCAGATCGCCGATCGGTGGCGCCGCGGAAACGTTTTCATCCTCGGTGACGCGGCGCACCTCACTCCCCCTTTCATCGGCCAAGGCATGGGAGCCGGATTGCGGGATGCGGCCAATCTCGCCTGGAAGCTTGCCGGGGTCCGCGACGGCACCCTGGCCGCAGACGTTCTGGACACCTACGAGCGGGAACGCAAGCCGCACGCCCGGCAGATGATCCGGCTCGCCTTGGCTGTCGGGTGGGCGATGACCGGCGGCGGCCGGGCGGGCAACGTGGCGCGTCGCGTGGTGCTCCCCCGCCTGCGATTGATCCCCGGTCTGCGCGACAAGGTCGTCGACTCCACAACGCCGGCCCTGCATGCTTCCGCACTGGTCCGCAAATCCCATCGGCCGCGCCAGCTCGCGGGCAAGCTGTGCCCTAATCCCTTGCTGCCCAACGGCCAACGGCTCGACGACGTGGTCGGCGCCGGATTCGCGTTGATCACGACGAGTCGCCCCGATGCTGCCGACGAAGCATCGCTGCGGCACCGCGGAGTCGTCGTACTGGTGGCGCAACCGGGCAGTGCTTTAGCGAACTGGCTGCGCCGGGGGCGCGCCACCGTCGCGCTGGTGCGACCGGACCGGACCGTCATGCGTGCCGGGCGCGACACGGCGGCACTGTGCGCGTGGACACTTAGCGTCCTTCATCGCCCTTGAGTGAGTGTCGCCCGGACACTCACGTCGGCCGGGCGACGATCACCGGTACGCGAACTGAGTGCAGGACTGCGTTGCCGACCGAGCCGAGCACCATGCCGGCCAGACCGCCTCGGCCGTGACTGCCCACGACGACAAGCTGCGCGGATTTTGACTTTTCGGCGAGCTGTCGCGCTGGACGGTCGACTACCACGAGTCGGTGCACCGTTACGTCGGGATAGCGCTCTTGGAAACCTGCCAGACTTTCGGCGAGCCTGCGTTCCGCTTCGGGTTCCACGGTCGCCCAGTCCACTTCCGGGATCTCGCTCACCGTGATGTCACTCCATGCGTGCAGGGCCACCAGGTCGACGCCGCGACGAGACGCTTCGGCGAACGCGATCTCCGTCGCGAGTTCGGAAACCGGCGAGCCGTCGATCCCCACCAGGATGGGAGCATGCGGGTCAGGCAGATCTTCGTTTTGAATGACTGCGACTGGACAATTCGCTTGCCGCACTACGGTCGAACTGACCGAACCAAACATGCCCCGGGCAAGCGATCCCCGTCCGGCGGTGCCCACGACGATCATCTCTGCCTCGTCTGACATTTTGATCAGGGCCGGTGCCGGGGTGGAATACACCAACTCCCTGCCAATCGTGACCTTCCGGTCCGCCGGCATCGCATCTTCGGCGATTTTCATCGCGTGCATGATCGCCTTCTTGCCCTCGTCCTCTAGGCGCTCCGCCAAAGAATCGGGGTAGGCAACCGGCGGCCAGGTAGCGGTGGGGGTCGCCACGGCGTGGACGACGGTCAGTGGAACGTTTCTCATGGCCGCGGCGCGAGCTGCCCAACATGCGGCGTAATTCGATGCCGGCGAGCCGTCGACCGCGACGACGATGCCGAGCTTCTTGGGTGTTGACATTCGGACTCCTTCCATCACGATCGACGTTATAAACCCGTGCGGTGATCGGTCGTGAGTCTTTAGTCCTCAACGTGTGGACGGAGGACTTCGCCGACGGACATCCGCCGAGGTTTAACGAGGTTGTCACCAATCATTCACAAGGAATTTGGCCGGTCGCATGGCGCCGCCCGCACCGACGCCGTAGCCCAGCGGCGTTGTCGCAGGCTGGATCTGGCGCCATGGCCCCTCAGCTGAACAGACTTTGCCCGACGTAGTGACCCTCGGCCGGAGCGGGCGGCACCGCGAAGATGGCTGATCCGATGTGGCGGATGTATTCGTTGAGCAGATCGTTGGCGCCGAGCCGGTTCTGCAGGCGAATGAAATGCTGCGGGTCGTTCTGGTACGAAACGAACAGCAAACCTGCGTTGAGTTGGCCGTTGGCGTCGAGGCCGTCGGTGTAGTTGTAGGAGCGTCGACGGATCATGCTGCCCTCGTTGTTCTCCCTGGCGGCCAGGCCGACGTGGGACAGCGGATCGATCAGCGGATTGCCGTCGGCGCCTTTCGCGGCGAAATTCGGAGTGTCGAATTCGACCTTGCCGCTCAGCGGGGCCCCTTCCTCCTTGGTGCGACCGAAGATCTTCTGCTGATTGGCAATCCGATCGACATCCCATGTCTCGAGCAGCATCCGGACTTTGCGGACGACTTGATAGGTTCCGCCGTTCATCCAGGGCTGATCGCTGTTGTCGACCCAAACGAAACGGTCGTACTCCGCGTCGGTGCTGATGTTGCGGGTACCGTCCTTGAAGCCCAGGAGATTTCGCGGGGTGTGCTGCCCGGGGCCGGCCGAGGCACGCCCGAACCCCAGCACCGCCCAGAACGGCGACACGATATTGCGGCCTAGGCGGGACAGGTTGCGCACGGCGTGGTAACAGACCTGTGGGTCGTCGGCGCAGGCCTGCACCGACAGGTCGCCCCCGTGCAGGCGAGGATCCAGGTTGTCGCCGTTGAGCGCGGGCAGGTCGGTGAACACGGCGGGGCGCCGCGCGGCGAGTCCGAAACGATCACCGAACAGCGACGGCCCCAGTCCGATGGTGACGGTCAGACTGGCGGGGCTCAGTCCGTAAGCCTCTCCGGTATCCGTGGGCGGCTGAACCTCGACCTGTGGCTGCACAGTGCCGACCGGCTTGCCCTGCTGCAGGATTGCCGCCGCGGCCGACCAGCGCGCGAGGAGGGATTGTAGATCGGAGCGGCCGGCGCCGGCGGCCAGCGAGAACGCCATGAACACGGCGTAACGCTGTGGCAGCGTGGCGATTCCGCCTTGGTGGGCCTGACCGTAAAAGGGATAGCTACGGCGCAGGTCGACGGTGTCGTCGTCATCGCTGCGCTGCGTGGCAGCGGTTGCGTAGCCGGCGAACCCGCCGCCGACCGCGCCGACGGCGGTACCGGTGAGCCCCGCCAACATGGCGCCGCCGAGCATGCGTCGGCGCGAGACTGCGCTTGCCTCAACCGATTCAGCCATCTCTTCGTCCGCCATCTCAGTTCGCCGAGACCACTTTTTGGGCGACCATGGACAGGCTCTGATGCAGCGGCTGGGTCACCGCCGTCAGTTTCGGTGCGTCGGTGGCCCTCAGCTCGGGCGTGTACAGCCGGTAGCCACCCAGTGCCGATGGGTCGCGATAGCCGTCCAGCACCTTGAGGACGGCCTGGAACTGCTGATCGATCTGGCTGACCAGATTGCCGTCGATCTTCTCCAGCCCCGGCCGCAACGAGGCGTAGGCCTGTTGAGCGCCCTCTACGTTGCCCGAAAAATCGACCAGATCGATGTGGCTGAACGCCTCCTCCTCGCCGGTGATCTTGGTGTTCTGCACCTCCTCGATCAGATCGCTGGCACCATTGGCCAGATCCTCGGGCTTGTACTGCAGCGTGGCGACGACGTCGTTCAATTTGGCTACGTTGCCGACCAATTCGGTGCTCAACGCCTTGGTACCGGGAGTGATCGCGCCGCCCTGCCAGAGGTCGCGTTCGATCGCATGGAAGCCCTTCCACCCGACCTTGGCATCGACCGGGCTGGAGGCACGCATGTCGATCAGGTAGTCCAGGCTGCCGGCGTTGTCGCCGACCGCGAAGCCCGGCAGGACGAAGCCTTCCACGCTGGACTCCGAACGCTCCCAGAACAGCCGCGCTTTGGCGTAGGCCGTCGTCGCGGCGTCGAGGTTGCCCGACTGCACGGCGGCGTCGAGCGCCTTCACCCCATCACCGAGCTGATGGATCTGGTTGACGATGTAGGCCGCGTAGTCCTTGGTGCCCTGGCTGAGGATGCTCGCCACCGTGCCCGTCGGCGCCGCCGACGCTCGACCCGTCACCGTCAGGGTTTGGTATTCGTTGCTGGCGCCCGGGCAATACAGCTGATACGAGCCGCCGTCCAGGGTAACGGTGAACGACACGGGGTCCAGGCCGGGCGCGAGGTTCTCCTTCTCGCCGATGATCCGCTGGTCCTTCAGCAACTCCATTTCGGTGATTCCCGGCGCGCTGGTGTTGACGACCGTGAAAGTCACCGGCCCGGCCGGCACACTGCCGGTGTCCAGCGCGCAGCCGTCTTTGCCGTCGTTGTTGGCCATCGTGACCTTGACCGCGTTGGTGCCGCCCGGTTGCCCGGATTTTGCAGGGCTCGAGTTGCCGTTGGAGTGGCTGCACCCGGTCGCTGAAAATGCCGTGACTGCGGCCAAAACCATTGCCGTCGGCCATAATTCACGGGACCGGCACCGTGCCCGGACGGTACGATTCGCTCTCAACCGTTTTCCTCTCGTGTTCGGTCCACGGGTCGCCGCGCACCGCGATTATGGCGCCAAGGCCGCAAGCCAGCGCAAAAACGGCCAATACCAACGGAAGCCACACTCTCCACAGCTGCCCCTCGGCACGATTTCGATCGCTCGCCGCGATCTGGGCGGCGGCCGAACGGTCTTCGGCGCCGGCTGTGGACCAATCGGTGGGCAGTCCACCCAGGCTGACGGTTTTGGCCGCGGTGAGCCCACCGCCGGTCAGGACGGCGGTGCGGTTGCTGGCCGCCTGGGCGCTCACCACCAGATCACCTTGGGCGAGCACCGTGTACACGGTCGTGGTCGCCCATTGCGCCTGGAACGGCCCGGGAGTGCGGATAGCGGAGAGACCAACGGGCAGCCTGCCCCCCGTCATGCTCAGCAACTGCTCCAGGGTGACCGTCGGGGCGCCGTCACCGGCGGCACCCTCTGGGGGCACCGTGGCCTGCCACACGCGCACCCACACGCCGTCGACGGTTTGGTCGCCGACCGCGGTGAGCGGGATGTTGCGGACGTTCGCGGTGCCGTTGGGGCTGACGGCCAGCGTGCTGCCCTGCGGCCCGGACCCCATCGACACCCCGGCGGTGTGGCCGGCCCGGTCGGACACTGTACGCATCCGCGCGCCCGGTGCGGCGCTACCCGAGGGCACCATGATCGCGAGCGCTGCCGCGACAATGAGCAGCACCGCCGAGGTGGCGAGCAGCAGCCGGGCCCGGACCCGCGGCGCGGCGGCGAGCCGAGGGGGCCACAGAAAGACGACGAGCACGGGCACCGCATAGAGCAGCCAGCCGAGCACCTCGATGAGGCGGGGGTCGGCTGGTATGCCGAACACCCCGGTGACGATCGCGCCCAGCACCGACCGGCTCGGTATCCAGGCCGAGAAGTCGAGCACCTGTTGCTGGCCGATGGTCACCCAACCCGCCTCGTGCGCGGTGCGCAGCGCGCCCGTCACCAGCCCGGCGGCGATCAGCACCAAAAACACCCCGGTGACACGGAAGAACCGGCTGAGGTTGAGTTTCAAGCCGCCGAAGTAAAGACCGACGCCCAGCGCGATCGACGCCGCGATCCCCAGCGCGCCGCCCAGCACAGCGAACCACCGGTTGCCGTGCGACGCCTCCGCGGCCGCCAGCAAGAACACCGACGTTTCAAAGCCCTCCTTGAGGACGGCGAGGAAGGCCATCGCGGCCAAAGCGAACGCACC
This sequence comes from uncultured Actinomycetota bacterium, assembly GCA_963784685.1. Taxonomy (GTDB): domain Bacteria; phylum Actinomycetota; class Actinomycetes; order Mycobacteriales; family Mycobacteriaceae; genus Mycobacterium. Next base: position 405,895 of record CAWASF010000020.1, on the reverse strand, counting down.
GCCGCGGTTGAGCGCCTGCTGGGCGTCACGTTCGAGGTCGCCCTTGAGCCGCGGGGCATTGCGGTTCATCCAGATGATCATCCAGGTGACAAACACCACGGCGACGGCGTTGATGACCGTCTCCATCATCTCTTGCCGGGCCTGCGGCAAGGTCGCCGACAGCAGATCCAGGCCGACGCCCACCGCAACGCTGATCAGCACCGCGACGGCAACGCCGACAAACATCGGACGGGTGGTCTGGCCGTTTCGCTTGAGAAAGGCGCCGACGATGCTGACGATGAGCGTCGCCTCGAGGCCTTCGCGCAGGCCGATTAGGAACGTGCCGATAAAAATGCCGAACAAGCCCTGCATGCACCCATTTCTGTCCCGCGGATCGGGACTGCGACTTAGCCTAACCTAACTCCGGCGATCGTCATCAGCGTTTAGCCCGGCTGCGTCACAAAGTCGATGAGTTCCTCGACGCGGCCGATGAGCGCCGGTTCCAGGTCGTTCCAGTCGCGCACCCTCCCACGAATGAACCGCCAGGCCCTCGCGATGTCGGCCCGGTCGGCATGCGGCAGGCCGAGGGCCTGACACGCGCCGTGCTTCCATTCGATGTGCCGCGGCACCTTCGGCCAGGCCGTCAGCCCAAGCCGCTGCGGCTTTACGGCCTCCCAGATGTCGACGTAGGGGTGGCCGACGACCAGGGTGTCTGCCCCGCCTCGTCCGCGTCGCACCGCCTCGGCGATCCGCGCCTCCTTCGAACCGGCGACGAGGTGGTCCACGAGCACGCCCAGCCGGCGCCCCGGACCGGGAGCGAACTCCGCCACGATGTCCGCCAAATCGTCCACGCCGCCGAGGTGCTCGACGATGACACCCTCGATTCGCAGGTCCTCGCCCCACACCTGGGCGATGAGTTCGGCGTCATGGCGTCCCTCGACATAGATTCGGCTGGCCCGCGCGGTCCGGGCGCGAGCGCCGGGCACAGCGACCGAACCGGACGCCGTCCTGTTCGCGGCGGGCGGCGCCGGGCGTCGCGGCGCGGTGAGGATCACTGGGCGGCCGTCGAGCAGATACCCGGGGCCGAGGGGAAATCCGCGGATGCGCCCATGCCGGTCTTCCAAGTCGACCCGGCCGTATTCGACTCGCACCACTGCGCCGACATAACCGCTCTCCGCATCCTCGACCACCATGCCGAGCTCGGCGGGGTGCTCGGTCGAGCGAGGCTTGCGCCGATTTGCGGCCAGAACATCGGTACCGTAGCGACCCATCACCCGGCCATATTAGAAAGCCTTGCGGCCAAACACCGTACGCCGCGCCCTCGGCTAACGAGCCGATCGCAGCACAACGGCGGAGCGCGGCCCGAGCGCTAACCGTTGCCCGGCGCGGCCGGTTCGCGCGGGGTCGAACGAGTCACACACGATCTCCCAGGGCTGCGGCGCAAGACTGCCGGGAACGGAGAACGTCAACGGCTCCCACCAGGCGTTGACGAGCACCAGAAAGTCATCGTCGATCAGCGGCGTGCCGTCGGCGTCGACATCGGGATCCGTTGAGCCGTCGATGAACAACGCGATGCTGCGCGCGACGGGATCCGCCCAGTCCTGGGGCGTCATGTCGGCACCCGACGGCGTGAACCAGCGCAAGTCCGCGGCGGCGGCCCCGGTGAGGAAGCGACGCCTGCGGAACACCGGGTGACGGCGGCGCAGTGCGATCAGGTGGGTGGTGAACCTGATGAGCGCATCGTCGGCCGCGGACCAGTCGAACCACGTGATCTCGTTGTCCTGGCAGTAGGCGTTGTTGTTTCCCCGCTGGGTGCGGCCCAGTTCGTCGCCACCCAGCAGCATCGGGACGCCGCCGGACAGCAACAGGGTCAGCAGGAACGCGCGTTCCTGTCGTGCCCGAAGCGCCTGTACGTCCTGATCATCAGTCGGCCCCTCCACTCCGCAGTTCCATGACCGGTTGTCGTCCGTGCCGTCGCGGTTGTTCTCGCCGTTCGCCTCATTGTGCTTCTGGTCGTAGGAGACAAGGTCGTTCAGCGTGAACCCGTCGTGCACGGTGACGAAGTTGACCGATGCGCTCGGGCGGCGCCCCTGCGCACCGCCGTAGATGTCCGACGACCCACACAGCCGCGAGGCGAACTCCGCACGGCGCCCGTCTTGACTGCGCCACCAGTCGCGGACGGTGTCGCGGAAGCGGCCGTTCCATTCGCTCCAGAGCGGGGAAAACGGCCGACCTGGTAGCTGTCCATCTGGCCGACGTCCCACGGTTCGGCGATCAGCTTTGCCTGCGAAATCACCGGGTCTTGAGCGACGAGATCGAAGAAGGCGGACACCGGGTCAAATGCGCCGTCCTGTCGGCCGAGGGTTGCTGCCAGGTCGAAACGAAAGCCGTCGACGCCCATCTGCGACAGCCAATAGCGCAGGGAATCCGTGATCAACCGGAGCGTCGTGGGATTGTCGGCGTTCAACGAATTGCCGGTCCCGGTCGTGTCGAAGTAGCTGCTCGGGTCGGCCGGAACGAGCCGGTAGTAGGCGGGGTTGTAGAGCCCGCGGAAAGACAAGGTCGGCCCGCCGGCTCCGCCCTCGGCCGTGTGGTTGAACACCACGTCGAGGATTACTTCCAATCCGGCGGCGTGTAGGGCATCGACCATCGCACGGAATTCCGCTATCTCCCCTCCCGATTGGCCCGCTCGCGCCGCGGCGGAGTACTTCGCCTCGGGCGCGAAGAATCCAATCGTGTTGTATCCCCAGTAGTTGGTCAGGCCGCGATCGACGAGAAATTGTTCGGGCACGCTGCGGTGGACGGGCAACAGCTCCACCGCCGTCACGCCGAGGTCGACCAGGTGTTGCAGGGCCGCCTCATGAGCAAGTCCCGCGTACGTGCCGCGCAGCTCTTTCGGCACACCCGGATGGGTCGCGGTGAACCCACGAACGTGAACCTCGTAGAAGATCGTGTCGGCGAGCGCATACTGCGGTTTGGACACGGCAACGGGCGCCATGGTGGCAGACACCAGGCTGCGCGGGACATGTTGGGCTGAGTCCAGAGGGCTTGGCGTCGACGGGTTTTCCGGTGAGTGGCCGAGGATCTCGGGCCCGAAGCGCACATCGCCCGCGATTGCGCGCGCATACGGGTCCAACAGCAGCTTGGCCGGGTTGTAGCGCAACCCACGCCCCGGATCGAATGGACCGCTGACCCGAAATCCATAGGCCTGTCCCGGGCCCACCCCCGGCACGAAGCCGTGCCAAACGTCGCCGTCGCGCTCCGGCAGCACCAGCTGCGTCTCCGCTCCGTCGGCGTCGAACAGGCATAGCCGCACCTCATCACCGCCCGAGGCCACCGCGAAGTTCGTCCCTTCCACGTCGGGCGTGGCGCCGAGGGCGCCGGAGCGCCCGGGCACGATTTTCGGTGTCATCAGTCCTCCGGTGTCAGCACTCCGTCAGGCCCGCTGCGCGGCGATTCGGCCGGTTCCGACCAACACTCTCGCTACCAGGAAACCGAAGACGAATCCGCCGACGTGGGCGAAGAACGCTATACCGCTGCCACCGCTGTTCCCGTGCACGAGCGAGTAGTTGCTTTCGAAGAACTGGTACAGGAACCAGCCGCCCAGGAATACCCACGCCGGGATGCGGATCGGGAACCACAGCACGAACGTGAGGATGCGTGAGCTGGGATAGAGCACCAGATACGCGCCCAGCACGGCGGCGATCGCGCCGCTGGCGCCGAGAGTCGGTACCTGCGCGTCGGATGCCGACCCGAAGAGCAACGTCATCGCGGTCTGCGTCATCGTGGCGATGAAACCCCCGGCGAAGTACAACAGCAGATAACCGATCCGCCCGAATGCGTCCTCGACGTTCTTGCCGAAGATCAACAGGAACAGCATGTTGCCGAGGATGTGATCCCAGCTGGCATGCATGAACATGGCGGTGATCCAGCCGACCCCCCAAGGAATGCCGATGTGGCAGGCATTGTCGACATTGCACGGATAGAACGACGCCCGGTTGACGGCCTCATCCCCGTTGAGCAATTCGTAGAACAGCCATACCGCGAAGTTGGCCGCGATGAGCGCGGTGTTGACGACGGGGAACCGGCCGGCTGGAATTCCGTCGGAGTAAGGGATCATCCGGGCACCTTTCTGCCGATGCGCGCGGTTTCGTGGCCCCACAATCATCGCGCTCGGGGTGCCGGGTCGTCATCGTTTCGGACCACATCATCCGCGGCTTGAATCGTGTGATTCGGATGTTTGCCCAAAGAAACAATAAAAATGCGCGTAAGTAACCGTGGTGTTACCCGGCGGATGACTTTGCCGCTGCTATCTTGAAACCCGTGGTACGAACTGCCATCGGCGCTCGGGGTCGCGGCGGTTAGCGAGGTGGAAGTATGGATCTGGCCCATTGGGTGTCGAGCATCGTCGCTTTCGTGAGGGCCGGCTACCCCATCGGCATGCCGCCCACCGGCTACGCGCCGCTTGCGGCCCTGTCGCCCCGGCGCCCATCCGACGACGAGATCACCGCCATCACAAGCGAACTCATCGTGCAAGCACTTCGCCCGATCAGCACGGCCGACGTGGGGGTGGCGATCACGCGCGTCACCAACGAGATGCCCTCACAGGATGACATCACGCGCGTCCGGCGCCGCCTCGATGCGATCGGATGCGCGCACGACAGGCGCCGCATGACCGGATGATTCGGACCGCTCAAGAAATTCGTTGGCCGTCTTTGCCGAAGAAGTGCAAATGTCCGGGTTCCGGGTGCAGGCGCACGCGGCTGCCCTTCTCGGGTGGGCGACGCCCGTCGGCGCGCGCGACCACGTGCTGATCGATCGCCCCGCCGGAGTCCGTGATTCGGCCATACAGGTAGGCGTCTGCCCCCAGCTCCTCGACCACGTCCACTTCCATTTCGACGCCGAGGCCGCCCAGCTCGAAATGCTCGGGACGGACCCCTACAACGACCTCGCTGGCGGCGCCGGCGATGTCCCGCGGTAGCGGGATCGGCCAATCCCCCAGGGATACCGAGGAATCCACGATCGGACAGATGAACAGGTTCATCGCCGGGGAGCCGATGAATCCGGCGACGAACACGTTGCCAGGGTTGCGGTACAGCTCGCGCGGCGTGGCGAACTGCTGCAGCACCCCGTCGCAGAGCACGGCGACACGGTCGCCCATGGTCATGGCTTCGACCTGGTCGTGGGTCACGTAGACGGTGGTGGTACCGAGTCGTCGTTGCAGCGCGGCGATCTGGTTGCGGGTCTGCACCCGCAGTTTGGCGTCGAGGTTGGACAACGGCTCGTCCATCAGGAACACCTGCGGACGGCGCACGATCGCGCGGCCCATCGCCGCCCGCTGGCGTTGCCCGCCGGAGAGGTCTTTGGGCTTGCGATCCAGATACGGTTGCAGGTCAAGCAGTTTCGCCGCGTCCAGCACCCGCTCGCGGATCTCGGCCTTCGGGGTTTTGGAGATCTTGAGGGCAAATCCCATGTTCTGCGCCACGGTCATGTGCGGGTACAGCGCGTAGTTCTGAAAGACCATCGCGACGTCGCGATCCTTGGGATCGACACCGGTGATGTCGCGCTCGCCGATCCGGATACACCCGGAATCCAGCGTTTCCAGCCCGGCCACCATCCGCAGGGATGTTGTCTTGCCGCACCCGGATGGTCCGACGAGAACGACGAACTCCCCATCGCCGACGGCCAGATCGAGGCGGTCCAGGGCCGGTCGATCGGCTCCCGGGTAGTGCCGCGTCGCTCGCTCGAAACTCACCGAAGCCACGACTACCCACCGAGCCCGGTGACGGCGATACCGCGGACAAACGAGCGCTGCGCGACGGCGTAGATGATGACCAGCGGCACCATGATCAGCATGGAGGTCGCCATGATCACCGGCCACCGCGCGACATACTCGCCCCGCAACCGGACCAGGCCGAGCGTCAGCGTCGCCAGGCTGTTGCGCTGCAGCATCAGCAGCGGCCACAGAAAGTCGTTCCAGACGCTGACCCACGTGAGCACCCCGAGCACCATCACCGCCGGCCTGGCGTGCGGCAGCAGAATCCGCCAGTAAATCTGCCAGGGCGAGCAACCGTCGAGAATTGCGGCTTCCTCGAGATCGGTCGGCAGCGTTCGGAAGAACTGCCGCATGAGATAGGTGCCGAACGCGCTGCCGAACAGGCCCGGCACAATCATCGCCCACGGCGTATCGACCCACCCCACCGCCCGCATCAGAATGAACTGCGGGATCACCGTGACGGTCAGCGGCACCATCAGCGTGCCCAAGTACAGGACGAACAGCGTGTCCCGGCCGCGAAATTGCAGTCGCGCAAAGGCATATCCGGCCAGTGAGCAGAAGAAAACCTGCCCGGCGGTGATGCACCCGGCGTACAGCACCGTGTTGAAGAACATTCGCCAGAACGGCATCAACAAGAACACCTCGGTGTAGTTCGACCACCGCGGGTGGGCAGGCAACAGCCGCGGCTCGGTCACCTCGCCTTCCCGCTTCAACGAGCCCGACACCGCCCAGGCGATCGGGAACAGCCAACACCACGCGATGCCGATCAGCGCGGCGTAGACCAACAAGGCGCGCAAGACATTGCGCTTGAACACACGCTCAGCTGAGACCACGAGAAGCCTCCCAAGACCGCTGCCGCGCGAGCCGCAACTGCAGCACGGTGACCACCAGCAAAATGGCGAACATCACCCACGCCAGCGCCGACGCATAGCCGAACTCCAGGAAAGAGAAGGCGTGCTGAAAGAGCATGATGCCCAGGACATAGGTTCCGGTCTCGGGACCGCCGTTCGCGCCGTTGAGCACGTAGACCATGTCAAACGCCTGGAACGCGTGGATGATCGAGATCACCACCACGAACGACATCGACCCGCGGATCAGCGGCACCGTGATGAACGCGAACTGCCGAATCTCGCCCGCGCCGTCGATCTTGGCGGCCTCGTAAACCGTTTCCGGCACCCCTTGCATCGCGGCGAGCAAGATGACGGTGGCGAACGGCACGCTTCTCCATACGCTGACAATGCACAGCGAGACCATGGCCCATCTGGGTTCGACCAACCATGGGACGGGGCCGATCCCGATCCAGCCGAGCATGATGTTGAGCAGCCCGTTGTCGGTGTTGAAGACGAACTGCCACACCACCGCCATGACCACCGACGAGATGGCGAGCGGGAGAAAGACGATGGTGCGAAAGACGCCGATGCCCTTGACTTTCCGGTTCAGGACGCCGGCGACGACCAGGCTGATGAGGACGGTCGGCACGACCGTCCCGAGGGTGAAGATCGCGGTGTTGCGGATCGCGATCAGAAACAGCGGGTCAGAGGTGAAAAGCTCTTCGAAGTTCTTCAGGCCCACGAACTTTGGCGGTGTGAAAACGTCCCACCGCTGAAAGCTCATGTACAGCGAGAATCCGAGCGGAAAGAGCATGAACAGCGCGACGGCGGCCAGGTTCGGTGCGACGAACAGGCGACCGGCCCACGCGCGTCGTCGCGACGGATTCGGGCTTTTGGCGGCGACCGAGTCGGGCATGGCGGTGGTATTGACCGATGTCATGGGTTGCGCAGCACCTCGTCGAGGGCGTGCGACATCGCGGCCAGCGACGTCGCCGGACGGGATCCGCGCAGCACGGGCCCGAAGGCGCGGTCCATCAGGGCGACGACCTTTTCCCACGCCGGGGTGACCGGCAGCCCCTCCGAATGCGCCGGTCCCTCGGTGAGCACGGTGAGGTTGCCGATCCGGTGGTGCGATTCGGCGAATCCCACCGAGTCGAGCGCGGAGCGCAGCACCGGCACGAAAAGGGTGGATTCACCGGTCAACGCCTGTCCGACCGGGCCGGTCGCGAATTTGACGAATTCCCACGCCTGCTGCTTGCGTGGACTGCTCGCCGAGATGGCCAGCCCGGTGGACCCGATGTTGGAGCAGGCGGGCTGTCCCTGCCGGCGCGGCCCCACCGGGAGCGGCGCGACATCGAAATCCAGGCCGTCGGCTCGAATGAAGGTCTGGTAACGCCAGTGGCCGGCCAGCCCGATCGCCGCCTGGCCCGCCGCGAAGAGGTCCGGCGTGGACATCGACTGCACCTCGGACGCATTCGGCGCGACCCTATGTTTGTTCGACAGGTCGGCATAGAACTGCACCGCCTCGATGAAGGCATCGTCGTCGAAATTGAAGTGGGTGGGATTCATCAGCGGGGTGGACCACGGCACCCCGTTGTTCATGGCGAACAGCCCGGCCGAGTAATACGAGACGAACATGTTGACGAAGCCCCACTGCGTGACTCGTCCAGATGCAGCCCGCTTGGTCAGAGCGGAGGCGGTGTCCAGGAATTCGGTAAAGGTCCACGGCCGTTCCCACGTCTTGGGCGGCGCCGGCACCCCGGCCTCGGCGAACAGCCGCTTGTTATAGAACAGGTAGTTTCCGGACCATTGCTCCGGAAGCGCGTACTGACCACCGTTGAACCTGAAGGTGTCATACAGCGACGGGATGCTGTCCGACTTCAGTTCGGCCGCAAAGCTTTGATCGCGAGCCAGCATGGTGTTGAGGTCGAGCAAAACGCCCCGGGCGGCCAGTTCGGCGTACGTCAATTCCCACGCCATCAACACATCCGGGCACTTGCCGCCGGCGCAAAACGTCGACAGCTGCTGCATCACGCCCGGCGCGGACAACACCGTGCGAACCTTGATGTCGGGGTGGCGCCGCTCGAATTCGTCGACGATGCGCATCCTGCGATCCCGCTCCTCCGGATTGGCCGCGAAGAAGAAGGTCAACGCGTCGTCGTCGGGGGCGCAGCCCGCGGCCCACGGTGCCAGCGAGGCCGCGGTGAGAGCACCGGCACCCCGCAGCAGGCTGCGCCGTCCGAACGGCTTATCGAGCATGGTGCTTCCGATCTTGCCCCGCAGCCGGCCGGGTCCGATATCCTCGGCCCGGCGTGTTGCCGGCGTCCCGACGCGGCAGCGCCAGGACGGCGCGGCGCAGGCGGTCGGCATCACCGGTGATGTCGATGGTGTGAATGCGATTGTCGGCTCCGATCCCGATCTGCAGCAGCACCTGTGGGCGCCCGCGCGGCGCGATCACGATGCCGGGAAGACCGTCGATAAGCATGACGGCACCCGCGCGCGCCCGCTGGGCAAATCGGCGGGTCTCGCCGGCGACCTCCCCGGACCCCCGCAGCTCCGTCGGCACCCCCTCGGAATCCGGGCCGCGAACCAGCGCCCGATCGACCCTGCGCACCACGTCGGGAGCCAGCAGGTCGAGCAATCTGGCGACGTCACCGCCACGCGACGCCGCCAGAAACGCTTCGATCGTGTCGAACGGCACCGCAAAAAGGTCGTGCAGCACGAACGCAACGCGCTGCGCGGGTGAGAGCCGGTCGAGGACGGCGACCATCGCCCTGCTGACCGAATCGGCCAGCAGAACGTCGTCGTCCGCTGGAGCCGAGGCGCGCGCGAGCCGGTCCAGTTCGTGGAGATCGGCAATGGGTTGCTCCGCACGCCGCCGCCGCACCCGGAGCTGGTCGACCGCCTCGTGTGCGGTGATCGTCGTGAACCAGCCCGTGAGGTTGGCAACGTTCGTGATGGAGTCCAAACCCGAGCGGCTGGCCTTGAGCCAAGCCGACTGCACCGCGTCGTCCGGGTCGGCTGTCGAACCGAGTAGGTGAAACGCCACCGACGTGAGGTGTCGTCGGTCCGCGTCGAACCGTTGAGCGAGATCGGCGAGATCTTTCGGTGCGCTCATGAGTCACCTTCTTTGCACGGGAGTCGTCAAGAAGATGACCGCATCCATCGAACTCTCTGTTGCAAAGGAGACCAGCACCATGACCCTATCGATTGTGCGCCGCGGCGTCCTGCCAAGGGACTGAACAGCGATGGACATCGCGTTCGTCGTGATCACCCTGACGACCGCCGTCGCCACCGCCGCGATTGCGCTCGCCGACCTCGTCCCCGCCAAGTTCGTCCCGGCGAACTCGGCCGAGGTCCGGGTGCCGCGTTCGTGGATACCGGCGCTGGCGGCGCTGAAGCTGGCCGGGGCCATCGGGCTGGTTGTCTGGTTCTTGGGCCTGCCCGCGCTGGGAACCGCGGCCGCCGCCGGCCTGGTCCTGTTCTTCGTCGGCGCGGTCGTTACGCACCTAAGGGCCCGCGTCCTCTACAACATCGCGTTTCCGGGCGCCTTCTTGTGCCTGTCGGCGACGACGCTGGCACTGATGGTGGCGCGTTGACTGCACGCCGCGGTCAGGCGGGAAAGTACCGGATCCGGTTGATCGCGTTGCCCCGCCGCACCACGTCGGCGAACATGATGCCGCGGCCCTGTGCCGAGTCGAGCGAAACCGTGACCGTCGACCCGGCGCTGTTCATCTTGGTCCAGGCGGCCCCGGCGAGCTGCTCGACGAGTTCGGCGATGTCGAGCGGGTCGTCGTCGCCCAAAGTTATTGGCGCAGTTGAGGACAGCGCACGCGCAGCGGCGAACTTGTCTTGCCGTGCGAGGGCTCCGACGAAGTTCTGCACCAGCTTTTTGTGTCGCTCGCCCGCCCGGCGAAAGCCCGCCATAAACCCTGCGGTCCCTCGCAATCCCTGATTCGCCAACAGTCCGCGTGACAGTTGCAGGGCGGGCAGGGCCGCGCGCGACCCGTTTCGCAGGAACCGCAGCATCATCGCCGGCAACTCCCAATAGGCCCGCAATTCCGCGATCTGCCAGTGGCCGTCGGCCTCTCGGAGGTCGTAGCGCAGGAATGCGGGAACGTACACCGTCACAGCCGGTCCCATCGACACCTCGAGCTCGAGGTCGCGCAGAACGGTGGTGCCGAAAACGATATCGAGGTCACGATGGAACGTGATGTCACGCGGGCCGATGAAGGTGTCGTAAAAGCGATAGATCTGCTCGTGCCCCACATGCGGCTGCGAGCCAACCGGATCTTCGACCCGGGCGTCGATGGTGAAGACGCCAACCCAGCCGTCGCGGTCGTGCACGGTAAACGCCTGCGGCGACCGCTCCACCGCGGCGAGCAACTGCTCGCGATCCACGGGCACCGCCATCAACGCGCCTCGACCAACTCGATGCCGGCGGTTCGCATTTCCGCCAGCGCTTTTGCCGCCGAATCCGGCGCCACGGCCGCCGTCAGGTCCACCAGGACGCGGGTGGTCAAGCCGGCCCGCGCCGCGTCCTCGGCGGTGCGCCGGACGCAATGGTCGGTGGCGATGCCGACGATGTCGACGCGGTCGACTCCCCGCCGCCGCAACCACTCGAGCAGCGGGGTCCCGTCCTCGTCGACGCCCTCGAAGCCGCTGTATGCCGCGGCGTAGGCGCCCTTGCGGAATACGGCCTCGATCGGGCTGGTGTCGAGATCGGGGTGGAAATCGGCGCCGGGGCTTCCCGCGACGCAGTGCGGCGGCCAGGACGAGGTGTAGTCCGGGTGGTCGGAGAAATGGTCACCCGGGTCGACGTGAAGATCCTTGGTGGCCACCACGTGCTGGTAGCCGGGCTCGCGGGTCAAGTGGTCGTTGATGGCGGGGGCCACGGCGGCGCCGCCGGGTACCGCCAGCGAGCCACCCGCGCAGAAGTCGTTTTGCACGTCGACGATGATCAACGCTCGCACGGGTTCCACCCTATGTCGGCGGCCACTAGCTGCGCGGATGAGGGGACGGTTTGCGTGCGGGCCGTCCGGGTAATCCAGCTGCCATGTTGATTCGCAGAATTGCGCGGCCCCTGTTGTCGGTGGTGTTCGTCGGCCAAGGAGTCGACTCACTGCTCAATCCCAAGCCGGCGGCGGAAGCCGCGGCGCCGGCAGTGGCCGGTTTTCGGGCATTGCCGGATCCGGTGGGCCGCAGCATCCCCAGCGACCCCCAGACTTTCGCGCAGATGACGGCGGCCGTCCAGATCGGCGGCGGTCTGTTGCTCGCCACCGGCAAGGCGCCGCGCATCGCCTCGGCAGCCCTCGCCCTCACCGTGCTACCGGCCAACCTCGGTGCGCACATGTTCTGGAGCGAGAACGATCCCCAACTCAAAGCCCAGAAGCGCAAGGAATTTCTGACCGACCTCAGCCTGTTGGGCGGGCTGATGATCGCGTCCGCGGATACGGCCGGCAAGCCGTCGCTGGGATGGCGGGGCCGCCGGGCGGCCGAGCGGCTCTCCGAGCGGGTGTCCTCGGCGCTACCGGGATCCGATGACGGGTTTGACGCGGACTTCGGGGAACTCGGGGAGAAGATCGTGCACGGCCTGCAGGCCGGCGCAGAGCGGGGTCGCGAACTGGCCAGCACCGCCGCCGAAAGGGGTGCCCCGTACGCCGAAGCCGCCCTCGAGCGGGGCCGCGAACTGGCCAGCACCGCCGCGGAAAGGGGTGCGCCACTGGCCAAGAAGGCGCGCAAACGCGGCGAAGAGCTGGCCAGCACGGCGGCCGAAAAGACCGCGCCGCTGGCCAAGAAGGCGCGCAAACGCGGCGAAGAGCTGGCCGACACGGCGCGGGACCGCGGGGTGGAACTCGCCGAGATCGCGCGGTTACGCGGCAGCGAGTTCGCCAACACTGCGGCCGCGCGCGGCAGTGAACTGGCCGACGCCGCCCGCGAACGGGTCGGTGACGAGCTCCCCACCCGTCGTCGCCGCCGCCCCTGGTAATCCGGATCGGGTAATCCGCTCAGCGCGGCCAGCGCGACCGCAAGCTCGTCGGTGTCCATGCCGGCCAATCGGCGGCGCCGACTACCTCGCCACCGCTCAGTTGGGCGACGATGCGCGGCCCCCACAGGCGGCTGTTGTCGTAGACGGTGGTGATGTCGGACAAGGCAATGCCGTCGGCTACCAGTCCCCACAAGCGGCGGTGCCGCTGGCGAACCTTGGCCTCGGGCACCTCGTGGCCGCCGGCCAGCACGCGGTGCCGGACGCGCTCGACCGCAAGGTCTTCCGGGACGAGCAGCACATGGAGAACGACGGTGAAGCCCTCGCCGCGTACGCTGCGGATCAGGTCCAGTTTCGACGGATGCGAGAAGACCGTCTCCGCAATGAAGGACCGGCCCAGCTCGATCAGCTTGCCGCGCGTGTCGGCGGCGATTTGTGCGGCCTCGTAGGCGTGCGACGCCGGGTCCTCGGGCCAGCGCTGCCTGGCTATCTCGTCGGCGTTGACCACGAGGCTTCCGGGCAGCAGTGGCGACAGGGTTAACGCGATGAACGTCGACTTGCCGGCGCCGTTCGGCCCAACCACCAGGTCCAGGCGAATCAACGTTCAGCGCTTGCTCGCGAGCACGACCTCGGTGCCGTCGGGTCGATGCTCGACGATCTCGCCGGCATCGTTGAGCGCGACCGTGGTGATCCCCTGCCCGGCCAGCGTCGCCCCGTAGTTGGTGCGCGCCAGGCTTTCCTCGATCGCCGCCGAGATTTCGGCGTTGAACACCACACCCTCCTCGACCGTGAGGTCGCTGGTCGCCAAGTGACCGGATAGGGCGGCTTCCACCCGTCGCCGAGAGGTGGTGTGCTGACTGGATACGGCGCGCCCCACGCGTGCCCAGTGGTCGAGTTGCTGCTTTGCCGAACGGCTCTGGCGGGCACCCTCCGACGCCGCACTGTCCATCAGGTCGGCGGCGACCCGCGTGACGCGGTCGGAACCCTCTACCATGGCCTTCCTCCGCCCTGCAGCACTCCGTTACACGCTGTAGCATAATGCTACAGCAAAGCTCATCGTCGCCGCGCCGCGGACCACGCCACGAAGGCGTCGACGATCGCGTCGACGCCTTGGCCGGCATCCACGGTGGTACCGGCCTCGTCGGCGCCAAGGGGTTCCAGAGCGTCGAACTGCGACCGCAGCAGTGCGGGCGGCATGAAGTGGCCGGGCCTGGCGGCCAGCCGACCGCCGATGAGTTCCGGTGAACCGCTCAGGTGCAAGAACTCGGCGTGCGGGCAGCGCGCACGAAGCCGCTCGCGGTATTTGCGTTTGAGCGCCGAGCAACTCACCACGCCGCCGTCGCGGTGGCCGGCCAACCAGTCGCCGACCTTTTCGAGCCAGGGGTGGCGATCGTCGTCGTCGAGCGGTTCACCGGCGGCCATCTTGGCGATGTTGGCCCGCGGGTGCAGGGTGTCGGCGTCGACGAAGGGCACCCGCAACCGCTGTGCGAGGGCCGCACCCACCGTCGACTTGCCCGACCCGGAGACCCCCATCACCACGACGGGCGCCGCGGCGCCTACTCGGGGAGGTTGCGGTTCCACTCGACCCAACCGACGCCTGCGCGGCCGTCCGAAGTGCTGATGCCGGCCCACGCGCGCGGAAACTGGCTCACCCGTCCGTCGTCCGCCGTCAGGAGCACCGGTGCGTGACCGCGCACCTCGATGTCCGCGGTGATCTCACCGGGATTGAGAGTCAACGTCGCGCTCAGCGGTAATCCGTTGGCGCCGAAGGATTCCCGCGAGTCGACGGCCTGCAGTTCGGTGAGCCGGGAATCCGTGCCGTCGGCGCCCTGAACGTAACCGATACTGAACGGCGGCACGCCCGGAATCCGGATGTTCACACCGTGCAGGTGGGTGCCGTCGTCAAGGTGCAGCGCGCTCCAGATCCAGTCCATGCTCCACCAGTCGCGCACACCCCAGGAGTGGTCGCGCTGCCCGGGGACCGAGTCGACGCGGTAGCTGGTGTCGTCAACGGTGACGGCGCCGGAGACGGTGCAGGGGATCTCGTAACGCGTTGTGACCCGGTACTTATAGGGGGTGCCGTCGGTGGTCCACACCAAATTCATCGTCACGTCGACGGGGCTCCCCGGCTCCCCGCGCAGCAACGCCGACGGGTCGGGGTACGCCTGACCCCGCGCTCTTGTGTCGACGCGGTAGATCCGCAGCGGGTCGGTGGCGGAATGGGCCAGCTCGAAGGCGTCGGCGCACAACCGCCACGGGTCCGCCGGCAATGGGACGCGCGTGTTGACGACTGCGACGGTCGGCATGTCGGGTCCGCACAGCAGCGCGTGGACCCATGCGGTCCGCTCGTTCACCTCCAAGCCGACGCGAAACCAACCGCCCAATCCCTGTGCCGCATCGACGAAGTCGGCGTACCAGCTCTCGCTCCACAGCGGTTCGGCGGTCGGGGTGTGCGCGAGTTCGTCCTCCTCCGCCGGTCGAAGCGGCTCCGGCGCCGCCGCGGCGGGCAGCGTCGCCAACGCGTCGGTATCGAGCACGTGGTCACAGTTCCGCCGCAGCATCGTCATGAACATGCGGTCGCCGCGGTCGGTGCGCTCCACCAACATTGACGAGACGATCGCCATCATCACGCCGAAAAAGCTTTGGCGGCGCACACCTTCGCGGACCTCGGCGATGCTGATGGGTGGCTCCGGCCCCAGCGCCTCGTGGTAGGCCCGCAGCAATGCGTCGTAGTGCTCTCGACGATCCGGTGTCGGCAGCGCGCAGCCGAGGAAGTACGACAGGTCGGTCAATGCCGGTCCCCAGGAAACGGTCTGCCAGTCGACCACCGTCAGCGCACGGTCGGCTTCGGCGGTGCCGAACAACATGTTGTCCAGGCGGTAGTCGCCATGCACCAGGCCCTGGATGCGGCCCGGTTCCCTTTCCTGAGTCACGTAGCCGTCGAACGCGGCGACCAGGCGTTCGCACACGACGCGGTGTTGCGGCGCGATCTGCTCGCCGTAGCGGTCGATGAAACCGGCATAAAGCGAAGCGATCATCGCCTGGTTGAGTGGCGTCTCGCGGTTGAGCCAGGGCGCTTCGGCGAGCGCGGCGTTCCCCAGCAGCGGCCCCTGTAATCTCCCCAACTCGACGACACCGAGGCGTGCCTGTTCGATTGTGGCGCCGGCGATTTCGTCACCGACGACCGCGGGTCCGGCATCGCCGAGCAACAGGTCGAACACGCCGGTCGAGGTGTCGACCGCGGCGTGGTAGCAGGGCGCGAGCGGTCCGGTCAGGCGGGGCGCGATGTCGCCGTAAAAGCCGACTTCCCGCTCGTAAAGGCCGAGAGCCGACCCGGTCTGCCGGCTCACCGCATCGGTGGCCGCCACCTTCAGCACCACCGACTCCGGCCCTTTGGCGCCGGTGTCGGTGTAGCTCAGCCGGATTCGGTAGCACTCGCTCATTTGGCCGGTGCCGATGCGCTCCACGGCGAAATTGGCAACGGGTCCGCTGCCGAGCGCCGCGGCCAACCAGGAGGCGGTGAGGTCACTGGGCCGCTCGATGACTTGCTCGGTTTCGGCGTGCATGAGGGTCAGCGTGCCAGGTCAACGCGCCAGGGAGAAGCCGTCCCATGCCATCCGGCGATGTGGGTGCGGGTCGAACTCGACGCGGCTCTTGCGGTCGAAGACCATCACGGCTCGGTCGGCGGGCTTATAGGCGGGCCAGTCGTCACCCGGGGAGCCCGTCCGGCTGAACGATCGCCACCGCCGCTGCACGTGATTGCTGACCCGCAGCGCGGCGCGCTGATCCGCAGCGGCGGTCAGTAGTGCGCCGAACCGGGTGCGGTAGATGTCGAAGACCGCCAACAACTCCGTGGCATGCGTCGCGCCCAACCCCGACCAGCGCAGCGTCCGCGGGGCGTAGTCGTACCGGTAGAGATAGGTGGGGGCGTGGCCGCCGTGGGCCTCGGCGATCTGCCAGGCCGCCGAGCCGAAGGCGAAGTCGCCGCCGAGCTGGATGCAGGCCGAGGGCGCGGGATAGTCCGGGTAGGCGGCGGTTATGCGTTCGCGGGCAGCCGGTTCCGCGTCGGCGAGCAGCTCTTCGACCATCGATTCGTTGGTCGGCAGCATTGCCAGGAAGCGCGTGAACAACCGGCCCTCTTCGGCATTGGTGCCGACGATGAGAGGCACCCGATGCGCCCGACCGGACCGCATCGCCTCGACGGGATCCGTCGGCAACATGTCGTCGCCGAAGACCGGGCCGATCGGGAAGGCGCCCAGCCGGTCATGCATGCTGTCGTCGATCAGGCGGTGCTGGGTTTCCACCAGTTGGGCGGCGGGCACCTGCATGAGCACGTTGGCGGCGTCCTGCTTGCGCGCCCCGAGCAGGTCGGCGAACCGTTTCGCGAATTCCGCCGCGACCTCCGTCGACCGCACCAGGCCCGAGGCCGGGCTTTCCGAGATCGCCCGGGCGAACAGGCCTTCGGCGGCGGGCACCGCCAACATCGTGGAGGCGATGCACGCGCCCGCGCTCTCGCCGAAAATCGTGACATTGCCCGGGTCACCGCCGAATTCCGCGATGTTGTCCCGGACCCACTGCAACGCCAGCACCAGGTCGCGCAGGTACAAATTGCTGTCGAGGGTGACGTCGGGCGTCGAGAGCGACGAAAGATCCAGACATCCCAGCGCGCCCAACCGGTAGTTGACCGACACGTATACGCAACCCCGGCGCGCCAGCGCCGCGCCGTCGTACAACGGGGTCGCCGAGCTGCCCAGGAAGTATCCCCCGCCGTGGATGAAAACCATGACCGGTAGCGGTTCCGCGGCGGCGACTTCCGGGGCGACCACGTTGAGTGTGAGGCAGTCCTCGCCCATGGGCTGGTAGCGGCCCACGCCGAGCATCGTGTACCGGCGTTGCTGCGGTGCGCAGTTGGCGAAGCCGTGGCAGTGGCGCACACCCGACCAGGGCACGGGCGGTCGCGGCGCCCGGAAGCGCAGGCGGCCCACCGGGGGCGCGGCGTAGGGGATGGATCGCCAGCGGTTCACGCGGTCGCGGGTGAAGCCTTCGACGATGCCGGCGGTCGTGCGGGCGCGAACGGTGCGCTCATGCATAACAGTGACGGTAGCCGACATCTCGGCCGTGAACGATCCGAGTGCGCGCATGGCGGCCGAATCCGGGCCGTGGCGGTTAGCCTGTCGGAATGCGGATCGCCGCGCTGGTCGCAGTGTCGCTGCTTGTTGCCGGGTGCTCGCATTCGGTCGGCGGCCAGTCGGAGCAGAACCGGACCACGTCGGGCAGCAAACCGCCGGCGGCGTCCGCCGCACCGGCCGCCGGCACCGCCATCTCCGATGTCATTGCGTGGATTGAGGCAGGTCACCCGACCGATCCGAGCCGTTACCACACGGCGACGCGCGACGGCGCCACCACACCGCTCGGTAGCGACATCGCGCTGACGGCTAATGCAGGTAATGGGGCTGGCAAAGTCTCCTGCATGACCGATTCCCAGCACTCCGGCGGCGCGCTGGCGTGTCTGGTGGACCTGGCCACTCCCCCGCCGCGTCCCGACACGGCCTACGGCGAATGGAAGGGCGGCTGGGTCGACTTCGACGGAAAAAATCTCCAGGTCGGGTCGGCGCGCGCCGATCCCGGTCCGTTCATCTACGGCAACGGACTCGAGCTGGCGAACGGGGATTCGTTGTCATTCGGCGACTACCGCTGTCGCGCCGATCAATCGGGCCTGTTGTGCGTCAACTACGCCCATCAGTCGGCGGTGCGGTTCGCCACCGCCGGCATCCAGCCGTTCGGCTGCCTGAGGTCCGTGCCGCCGCCCGACGGTGTCGGCGCGGCGTTCAGTTGCTGACCTGCCACGCTTCAACGTCGACTTGTTGGGCGAAGTTCTTGGCTTTTGGCCCGACAACTCCACGCTCGCCATCGAAGCATCGTCACCAGCTAACAGGGAGTTCCTTCATGCCGTAGATGTTGGCGTGCTTGAACCTCAGTTCGCCCGGCGACACCAACACTTTGAGCCCGGGCAGGCGGCGCGCGAGGGTGGCGAACGCGACCTGCATCTCGACGCGCGCCAGGTTCGCTCCGATGCATTGATGCACGCCGTACCCGAAGCCTAAGTGCCCGCGGGTGTTTCGGCCCGGGTCGAGGGATTCGGGATTGTCGACGAATTCGGCGTCCCAGTTTCCGGCGGGCAGGTTCATCAGGACGAACTCCCCGGCGCGAATCAGCTGGCCGCCGATCGTGAGATCTTCAGTCGCCACGCGATCGACCTGGCTGTGCACGATGCTGAGATAGCGCATCAACTCTTCGACGATATTCGCAATCACGGCGGGATCCTCGGAGCGTCCGAGCAACTCGAACACATCCGGATGGTGTAGCAGGGCAACCGTTCCCAGCGAGATCATGTTGGCGGTGGTTTCGTGGCCGGCCTGCATCATGATCACGCTGTTCATCGCCGTGGTGGCATGGTCGAGTTGGCCCGTCGCCACGTATTCGATGACCAGGCGGCTGATCAAGTCGTCGCCGGGTTCGCGTTCCTTGCGCTCCACCAATTCCTGGATATAAAGATACATCGCGCCAAAGGCGTGGGCCCTCTCCTCGTCGGTGGACCTCGTGTCCAACCCCACCGTGGTGTGGTGCTGGAAGAACCCGAGATCTTGCGGGGGCACCCCCAGCAGCAGCGCGATCACCATTGACGGCACCGGCAAGGCGAATGCACGCACCAGATCGGCCGGCGCACCGCTGTCGATCATCCGGCCGAGATAGTCGTCGACCATTTCCTGGATTTGCCGCCGCATCGATTCGCAGCGCCTGAAGGTGAAATTGCCGGTCATCATGCGACGCAAGCGATGATGCTCGGGATCGTCGGTCCGCGCGAACATCACCGGGACCTTGTTGTCGGCATCCGTCGGCATGATCGCCTCGGGAATAGTCTTCGCGGACAGGCGCGGATCCACCAGCGCCGCTCTGATCTCCTCGTACCGGCTGACCACCCACACCGCATTGCCCGCGAACATCGCCCTTCGCAGCCCGGGCTGTTTCCGCCACTCCGCGAACTCCGCCGGGGGCGCGAGCGGACACTGCGCCGCCCGCGGGAGGGGCAGCACAGGGAGTTCGATATCGGATCGCGACCCGGAAGTTGTTGATGTCACCGGCATTTCCCACTAAGTGTCAGCTAACTGCCAATTGGATGAGCGTAGAACGACGGTTATTGACAGTCAACCGTCAGTTAGGCTGTCACCATGACCGCGGTCGAAGACCGGCCGTTGCGCGCGGACGCCGCCCGCAACGCCGAACGCATACTGCGCGCTGCGCGGGCCGTCTACAACGAGCTCGGGCCCGATGCGCCTGTCGAAGCAGTCGCCCGCCGCGCGGAAGTCGGTGAGCGAACGCTCTACCGCAGGTTCCCGGCCAAGGCCGACCTCGTCCGGGCGGCCCTGGATCAATGCATCGCCCAGGATCTCACGCCGGCGATCGAGGAGGCCCGGCGCCTGGCCGACCCGGTGCGCGGCCTCAAGCAATTGATCGAAACGGCAATAGGACTCGGCGCCCGGGAGCACCACCTGCTGACCGCCGCGCACCGGGCCGGGTCGCTGACCGCCGACATCTCGGATTCGCTGAACCAAGCCCTCCACGAGCTTGTCGACCGGGGCCAGCGGGCCGGGCTCATTCGCGCCGACCTGGTCGCCGATGATCTTCCGCGCCTGATCGCGATGCTCTATGCCGTGCTACCCACGATGGATTCGGACAGCGATGGCTGGCGGCGTTACGTTGCCCTCGTTCTCGACGCGATATCGGTCGGCGAACGAAACCCGCTGCCCGCCGGTGCCGCCCTGCGCATTTCAGAGCCCAGCAACTGGCGCGTATAACCGGCTTAGTTGATCGTCACCCCGGCGTCGACCTTGAACTGCAGGCCCGTCACCCATCGGGACTCATCGGAAATGAGGAACAGCACCGCGTTGCTGACGTCGACGGGCTCCACGGCCGGTGTGGGCATCGCATTGACGAAAATGGGGATCAGGTCGGACCGTTCCTCGCCCAGGAGAGTTCCGAAGGACGGCGGGATCATCCCGGTATGTGCACCGGTAGGCAGCACGGAATTGACGCGCACATTTCTTGCCGCCAATTCGTTGGCCAACGCCAACGTCAGGCCGACGACACCGTACTTGGCAGCCGTGTAGGGCGTCTGCAGCGGAAAGCCCTTAATGGCACCGGCGGAGCTGATGTTGACCAAGCTACCGCCTCCCTGGGCGAGCAGGTGGGGAATCGCGGCCGCGCAGGTGTTCCAAACGCCGATGAGGTTCACGTCGACCACGGTGCGCCACTGCTCAGCAGTTGTCTTGTCCCATGCCGCCACCGTCAGCACACCGGCGTTGGCCACCGCTCCGTCCAACCCTCCCAGCTCGGTGACACCATCGTCGACCGCGGAGCGTAGCTGTTCCTCGTTGCGGACGTCGGCGACGCAGCTCACACAGCGGCGTCCCAATTCTCCTACCAGGCAAGCTGTTTCGGCGAGGTCCTGTTCTGTGGCCAGGGCATACTCAAGCTCGGGAAGGGATTGGCAGATGTCGACCAGGATGAGATCTGCGCCCTCCTCCGCGAGCCGTAACGCATGGCTGCGCCCCAAACCGCGGGCGGCGCCGGTGACCAAAATGCGTTTACCGGCAACGCGTCCCGATCGCGATGTCGTCATATCTCGGGTTTACCTAACGCTCGTCCCACATCAGGCCGCGCATCGTTGCCGATTGGGGAATGTCCTCCACGGCGATCAGTCCTCGGGGCGCGCGGCACACCCAGTCGATCGCATTAACTACCCGACCCGCCGTCGAGATGCAGCCAGCCTCAGTGGAATCAAAAAGCGGATGGGAAACGTGTGTGTTTATTTCCACCCGTGGTTCACCCTCCACGACCACACGGTGTACACCGGTATGACCCTCGGGTGGGAACTCCCAGTCGGGAGCTGCGGCGGAGGTCAGCCTCGTCACGTGCTCGAGGGTGATCACCGGCTTGCCGTCGCGAACACCCTCGGTGGCAAACCGAACCGCAGCCATCTGTCCCGGCTCCACCGTCATCATTGTGCAGTCGATGCGCTCCGGTGTGAACCAGCGTTCGCTGCGCTGTCGGACCTCGTCGAGTTTGATGACGAGGTTATCCGCCAAACTGCGTACCTGACCGCCCCACATCGACATGATTACTCCGGGCAGGAAAAGCATCGGCGGGTCATGGTCCTCGGTCATTCCGAAACCCATTGCAGCACCGGTGAATTCGGCATCATCGTAGTTGCCGTAGTCGAAAATCTCCTGCACGGTGATCGTGGAGACGCGGGTGGTCAGGCTGACCGCCGAATGCACCAACGTATCGCCCGAAAAGCCCGGGTCGATGCCGTTGACGTAGAGCGAAGTGTTGCCGGCCTGACATGCGCGCTCCAGCGGCACCCGTAGCCAGTCTTCGGCACGGCGAGGTGTGACCAGCCAAACCATCGACGTACCCACGACATTGGTGCCCGCCGCCAGGAATATCGCCATCTGTTCGATGGCCTCCATCGGGCGGGTTTCGCCTTGGGATGTGTAAACCACACAATCGGCCCTCAGATCTACCAGAGCGTCGATGTCATCGGTGGCGAGGATGCCGGTTGGTTCATCAAGTCCGCAAAGCTCCGCCGCATCCCGGCCGATTTTCTCGGCGCTCGCGGCATGCACGCCGACCAGTTCGAGATCGGGTCTACCTATGATCGCGCGCAGCGAATGCCGCCCCACGTTGCCGGTCGAGAATTGAATGACTCTGCGCACTGTTAGCGTGATCCTTCCAACGATGGGTGATGACGTACGGATCAGGGCGCAGCTCAGTAGTCGGGTATCGGCAGCGGCGAATTGTTCGAGTCGATGCCGCCGTCGACGTGGAAGGTCGCATTCGTCGCATAACAATCGCGCGTGCACAGATAGACCGCGAGCCGTCCGAGGTCCTCCACGTCGCCCAGACGATGCAGCGGCGTGGCCTCTCGCATCTTTTCCAGGGACCCGGGCATCAGGTCCAGACTGCTTTGCAGGCCATCCGTCGCGAACGAACCAAGTGCGATGGCGTTGACGCGAATCTTCGGCGCGAGTTCCTGCGCCATGGCGCGTGTCAGCGCTTCGAGGCCGCCCTTCGCGACGCAATAGGCGGTCAACGCCCGGATGCCGAATCGGGCCGAACCCGACGAGATGTTGATGATGGAACCGTGTCCGGCACTGAGCATGTGCGGGGCAACGAGCTGACTCATGATGAAGGCGGATGTCACGCACCAGTCGAACGTGTGCCGGAAATCTTCGTCGGTGATATCCAGAAACCGCGCATAGGTCGAGCCACCGACGTTGTTCACGAGAATATCGATGCGGCCGAAGCGCTCCATGGCCGTGTTCACCACGCGCTCTCCGTCCGACCGACGCATCGCGTCCGCGACGAGCGCCACCCCCGTGCCACCGGTGTCCTCAATGCCGTCGATGGTGCGAACGATTTCAGCCTCTGTGCGTGCGGTGCCGACGACCGTGGTGCCGGCCTCTGCCAAAACCCGTGCAATGCCTGCGCCGACACCACGCCCGGCGCCCGTGACGATCGCAACCTGTCCATCCAGCCGGAACTGCTCCAATGCCATGCCGGGCTCCTTCGGCCGCGTGTGATGTGTGCCCGGTTCACTCTAAGAACGTCTTCTGACTAAAGTCAATGAATGTGTGAGGGCCAGATTAGTAGCGTACAGGGCGTAATGCGACGATACTCTAGTTACGCAAGCCTTTCTGACGCGCACACGTCAGAAAGGTGGAGTTACCCTCGAAAATCCTGGATGAGTCAGGTCAACGGTGAGGAATAAAATGGCTGTGACGGACAGGCTGTCGACACGAGAAGCCAAGCGGTTGCAGACGAGGGAGCGCCTGATGGGTGCCGCGATAGCCGAGTTCGCCAGGGCGGGGATGGCCGAGGCCGACGTCAGCGCCATTGTGGCCGCAGCAGGTGTGGCCCACGGAACCTTCTTCTTCCATTTCCCAACGAAGGAGCACGTACTCCTGGAGCTCGAGCGCCGGGAAGAGGACCGGATAGCCAAGCAGTTCGCGCAATTCCTGAAATCCGAGCACGATCTTGCTGCCGCCTTGCACGAGGCTGTCCGCGTGGTGGTCGGATTGGAACGTCGACTAGGCGATCTGCTGTTCAATGACTTTCTCGCGCTGCACTTCTCTCAAACACGTCCACCCGTTGAGGACGGCACGGACCATCCTTTGATCGTGTTGGTCGCCCAGGAGATCGCGCTTGCTCAAGAACGCGGCGAGACGGATCCACAAGTCAATCCCATGAACAGCGCGGTGTTCTTCCTGCTGGGTCTCTACTCTCTCTTGATCACCACAAACCACTGGCCGACTGGCCACGATCTGCTGGAAGACTACTTAGCAAGGACGTTGCGAAGCCTAAAGCCGTAACCCCCGCCGTGGCGAAACGCCCGGTCCGCAACGCCCGACGCTACGAGCGCACCAGGCCGCGCAACGGCACCAGCCCAAGGTCCTTATGGGTGAGGAACCCCGGCGGCGCCTCGCAGACGGCCGGAACCGTGTTCGCCGGACCCATCGCGGTCCAGGTGTAGCCGGGCTTGGGGTAATTGCCCTGCGGGTCCGCCG
This sequence comes from uncultured Actinomycetota bacterium, assembly GCA_963784685.1. Lineage (GTDB taxonomy): Bacteria > Actinomycetota > Actinomycetes > Mycobacteriales > Mycobacteriaceae > Mycobacterium. Next base: position 381,697 of record CAWASF010000020.1, on the reverse strand, counting down.
GCGCCTGGAGGATCAGCTCGGTGGGCTCATCGCCCTCGATCACGATGCGATAGTGATAGTGACCGCCCCAATCAGGCTGCGGCTCAATGGCATCGTATTCATCCATCGTGTACATCTCGTGGAAGGTGATGAGGGGCTTGCTGTCGACCCACGTCGTCCACTTGTGATGCTGGGAGGCGACGGTGCCCTTCTTGATCACACCCCGGAAACCCGGCATGTCACTCGTCGGCCCTCCTTCGTACGGGATGTCGCGAGTTGCCGTTCCTAGCTCGACGTCCGTCGTGTACTTGTCGACCGTCTTCCCGAAACCGTCCACCACCATGGCCATCGATTGTGCGAACAACGGCCAGGCGTTCCCCAGCAGATTCGATCCGGCCAAAAACTCTTCGGGGTCGCTCCCCATCCCCATTTCATGCAGGTACTTCAATGTGTCCTTGCCGAAATTCACCACCTCGTAGATGTGAATGGCGTCGATCCGGCTGACGATTCGAGCCAGCGTCAGTACGAGCAGGTCTCCGGCAAAGCCTGGGTTGACGCCACCTGCGTGGAACGAAGTACCGCCCTCGTGGCACGCCGCGTCGATCTTGTCGATGTCGGCCTTGCTGTGCTCGGTTCGGTACCACCACGCACCACCCGAGGCGACGACGTTCTTGCCTCCGCGCAGCAGGCGACAGACCTCGTCGGGATCCGACCAGAGCGGCGCGTAGAAAACGCAATCGGCATCGAGCGCTTCGATTGCCGCCTTGTCGGTGGTGGCGAGCACCCCGATGGGCGCAGTACCGACAAGCTCACCGGCGTCCTTGCCCACCTTCTCCGGGCGATTACAGAGCACCCCGACTACCTCGAAGGCAGGGTTGTGGACAAAATGACGCAGCGCCACCGATCCGACATTGCCTACGCCCCACTGGATAACGCGATACTTCTTGTCGGCCGGCGATTTGAGCGTCATTGCTACTCCTTTGCGTGCACCGACAGCGTTATGACGAACGAGCGGTTCGCCGCCGGCCGCACACCAGGCCTGAGCGGCTGAGCGCCCGCTGAGCGTAGGCGTTTCGTCAACATCGTGTCAACGGTTAGAAGCCTGACTGCTGTCAGTTGCAGACGCAGGACCAGCTCAAATCGTCACAGTTGACCTCTTGGATATCAAAACGATGAAACGGTAGCCGTGGAGTATTGACGTGGCCTGCCGCGCTTTTCTTCAGACCTTTTATTGACTAAAGTCAGCCTGTTATAGTCCACAAACCTACTCAGTAACCTCGACGACGTGGAGGGCTCGTGGGTCTGCTGAAGCTGCACCAGCTCGATGGCGGCGGCGTTCGCGCGGCTGCGGGGTCGAGCGGGTCTGCCCTACCGGAACTAACGTTCGATGGGCACACGGAGCAATCGCGGCTCGCGCAGCGTCAGGCCGACAAGTGGCTCATCTCTGGCAGTCTCCTGATCGGCACCACGGCTTCAGGCATCTTCGGACTGCCGCTGTTCCTCTGGGGTGTGCGGTTGCTGCGCCGGGCGCAACGGGATGGACTCTCGGTTCGGCCGATGCTGGTCACGTTGCTCGGCTACCTCGTCATCATTGATGCCGCCATCAATACGGTGGGGTGGGCGCTTGACCTGGTGGCAAACCACACTCTGCTGGCCCGAGTGCTGTTAAACGGCTGGGGCAATATGTTCGATGCGGGCTACTTCTGGCACTACAACGAGCTGTGGATCGGCGGAGCGGCGGGCCCTGGCGAAAAAGCCTGGGAAGTGGGCCTTATCCTGACCGTCTTCACGATGCGCATTGCCGCTGCCATCGGCTTCCTGCAGATGAAGCGCTGGGGACATCAGTGGATGGTCGTCACCTGCTGGATGGGCGTGGTGATCTGGATCGGTTATGTCTTCAACATGACCATGTTCGCCGACGTGCGCTACGCCGGTGTCGTGCTGCCGGTCGTCGGCTGGTGGCTCTACGACATCTTCTACATCACGCCCTTCCTCGCAATCCCCTATCTGCACACCGTCAACCGCGAAATCTTCGCCGACTGAAACGCGACAACCACGCATGAATTCGATGACCGTCATCACACCGAGGAGGTCAAATAATGGGTTATCTCTGGGAGATCCTTCGCTACGTCGCCGCTTGGGGCGGCACGGGCCTGATTATCTGGTTCTGGTATTGGCTGTTTTCCAACATCGGTACGTTTTGAGCGGTCTCGGCGGATCGGCCGGCCGGGATGCGTGGGGTGTCGGCAATGGCTGAGCTCGCCGATGCCCATGCATTGGCGCTCGAACGAAGTTGTGCCGTGACGGCGGTCGCGCTGAGTGAGCAACGCCGCGAAGGCGTCCGGCTCGTCACGGGTGACCGGCGCGCTTTCGAGCTGAATGGAAAGCTCACGTTCGTTCATGTGCCCTACCCAGCGATGTCCGATTGGACACGCAGAACCCTGACATGCGGTGTGGCCCTGCAATGTTCGCCATCAAAAGAGCGCATCACCGAATATCGGCTGAACGAGCTATCCGCTCGCGAACTGCGGGCGGTCACACTTGTCGAAGCCAGCGTCGCCCTCGGCTGGATGGGGTCGCGCTGGCCGGGCCTGCTGTCCGAGGTGCGACGAGTGCTACCGGAGCTCCATACAGAAGCCGGTGACATGGATGCCGCGGAGATGCTCAACCGAGCAATCGCGTTGGCGGCCAGAGGGCGGCCATTGACGGTTCATCCGCTGCTCGGCAACCTGCCGCTGGCCTACACGATGCCGCAGGGGTTGGCAGACAGGTTGCGACGCAGCTTTGGCAGGATGCCCTGGACGACGACGCAGAAGCGTCTGCCGCGGGAGTACTCGGTTCCCGTCGGCGGTGACGGAGGTGTCCTCAATCCCAACCTGCCGCCGCCGAGCCGGCCGCAGGACAACGACTTCGACATCACGCCCGACCACCGGCCCGGCATTCCCTATCCCGAATGGAATGCTTGGACGAAGAGTTTTATGCGAGACCACGTGGCAGTTCTCGAGCGGGCGCACGCCAGCCGCAATCGCCAACCCGGCTCCAACTCCGCCGACCTTCGGAAATGGTTTGAAGAACACACCCATCGCGCGATGCGGAATCGCCTCGAAGATGGCTCCGATCTGGATGTCGAACAATACGTTAGCCACTACGTCGACACCGCGACCGGCGAGGCGAGCCAACCCCGTATCTTCCGCGAACTGCTACCCAGCGGCCGAGACGTCACCACCGCGCTGCTTCTCGACGGAAGTTCATCGTTGGGAGTGCACGGCGGCAGGATTTTCCGGCTGGAATTGGCTTGTGCCGATGCGCTTTCGCGCGCGATGAGCCGTGCACGCGAACGCCACGGCATCTTCATGTTCACAGGAAACACCCGACACCGCGTCGAAGTTCGGTGCCTCAAGGACTTCGAGGACTCCCGGTTTGTGCCGCCGAGCGGCCTCGGGCTTCAGACCAGCGGGTACACCCGACTCGGTGCGCCACTTCGCCATTTGACGAGCCGACTCTTGGAGCAGCCGTCCGAGCGGCGCCTGCTGATCGTCATCGGCGACGGTCTGATCTCCGACGAAGGTTATGAAGGCCGGTATGCCTGGGCAGATGCCGCACACGCGGTCGAGGAGGCCAACGAGGCGGGGGTGTCGATGTACTACGTGGGCGTTGGACCGACTCGGGTCGATCCCCTCCCGGAGGTGTTCGGTCCCCGCCGTTCTCAACGGATCAGGCGCGTAGAGGAGCTTCCGCGGATCCTGGCTCACGTCCATCGTGAACTGGTCGCGGCATGACCACGGATACCTACCTCGCAAACGGCAACGAAGTCCAGCTGTTCGAACAGGCCTTCCGCCAACACATGCCGATGATGCTCACCGGTCCTACTGGGTGTGGCAAGACACGGTTCGTCGAGCACATGGGCCTGTTGTTGGAGCGGCCGGTGGTCACCATAAGTTGCCACGACGATCTCACCTGCTCCGATCTCGTCGGCCGCTTCATGGTGACAGGCGGCGATGTGGTCTGGACCGATGGCCCGCTGACCCGGGGCGTCAAAGCCGGCGCGATCTGCTACCTCGATGAAGTCGTCGAAGCTCGCCACGATTCATTGGCCATCCTGCATTCACTCACCGATTACCGGCGATCGCTGTACCTCGACCGTGCCGGCGAGGTCGTGAAAGCGCCGGACACGTTCATGCTCGTGTGTTCGTACAACCCGGCATATCGCAGCTCGCTCAAGGAGCTCAAACCGTCGTTCCGCCAGCGGTTCGTCACGCTCGCGATGACGTATTTGCCGCCCGACCGCGAGGCCGAGGTAATCGTCGCCGAAGCCGGAATTCCCATGTCCACGGCGCATCGGCTGGTCCGGTGCGCGGTCGCGATCCGCACAGCCGACCAAGCCTTTCACTTCGAGCCGCCGTCGACCAGGGTGTTGGTCACTGCCGCGCAGTTGATCGCCGCAGGCGCAACCGAATTGGATGCGGCCGAAGCTTGCATACTCGCGCCACTGAGTACCGACGGCGCCGTCACCGACGGTCTACGTGAAGTCGCGGCAGCCAGCCTGGCCACCTCGAACACATTGGACGCCCCGAGCAAGTCGCCCTAGAAAGGAGCAACCGGCATGGATCGACAGGAGGAAAAGCGCAAGAGGGCCCTCATCGTCTTCCAGATCGTCATCTACGGCTACTTATTGGTGATGTTTGGAATCCAGCTCTATATGTCCTTTGCTCGCGGATGGTGGGACCTGTGAATCTCCCTCTGCTCAACCGGCGTTCAGGCAACGGATCCACCACGCATGCCCAGACGGGTAGCTCGGTCAGCCTGGCGGATCACCACGACGAATCCCGCCAAGCTCAGCGTCGTGCCGATAAGTGGATGATCGTCGGCGCCGCCTTGATGGGCATGTGGGCCCCGGGTTTGATCGGCTTTCCAATCTTCATGCGTGGGGTGTGGCTCCAGCGCCAAGCCCTGCGCGCCGGCCTGTCGGTTCGGCCCATGATCGTGACCCTGATCGGTTACCTGGTTCTGATCGACGGAATGCTCAACAGCCTGGGGTGGGCCCTGGACCTGGTCGCCAACCACACGTTGATCAACCGGGTGCTGATGGTCGGGTGGGGCAACATGTTCGATGCGGGTTACTTCTGGCATTACAACGAGCTTTGGGTCGGCGGCGCGGCGGGGCCGGGCGAGAAAGCTTATGTGGCGGGGTTGATTCTCACTGTGTTCTCCATGCGGGTGGCCGCGGCGATCGGGTTTTTGCAGATGAAGCGCTGGGGTCATCAGTGGATGGTCGTCACCTGCTGGATGGGTGTGGTGATCTGGTCCGCGTATGTGTTCAACATGACCATGTACGCCGACGTGCGCTACGCCGGTGTCGTATTTCCGGTCGTCGGCTGGTGGCTCTACGACATCTTCTACATCACCCCATTCCTCGCAATCCCCTATCTGCACACCGTCAACCGCGAAATCTTCGCCGACTAGGTTTAAGGAGTATTGCAATGACCACGCCGTCACCAACCGAGGAAGAAGAACCGACTACAGATCTCGAGCCCGGCACAACCCCGTACTACGCGCGGATGCACAAATGGATCAAACGGGCGGTTCTTGTGTGCCTGGTCGCCTTGGTCATCGAAGGTGCATTCACCTTGCCCTTCATGGCGGTCTATTACGGTTATCCCACACTCAGCCTCACCGAAATCTGCAGTGAGCTACTCAAGATTCGGTACTCCAACGACACGTTGGAGTGCAAATACCCATACCCGCCCTTTGGACCGCCGGAGGGTGCCGAAGGTAAGGCCACCGCACAGGACGTGTGGGGGATCCAGCCGATACCGAAGTACCACAGGCTTGGATTTCGCGAACTCGTCAGGATTCACAACGAAAGGCTCGCTCGCCAAGCGGCCCAACAGCACCCGGCGCCGCACCCGTGACCTATCGCATCGTTCAGTGGACGACGGGCAACGTCGGCAAAAGTTCGGTGCGGGCGATAGTGTCAAACCCCACGCTGGAGCTCGTCGGATGCTATGCCTGGTCCCCGGAGAAGGCTGGGCGTGACGTTGGCGAGTTGTGCGGGATCGAAACCCTCGATGTGAAGGCCACCAACGACATTGAGGCCCTGCTCGCGCTCAAGCCGGACTGTGTGGTCTACAACCCGATGTTCGCCAACGTCGACGAGCTGGTCCGTATCCTCGGTGCGGGTATCAACGTGGTGGGCACGGCCGGGTTCATCACCGGCCACTTTCTCGGTGAGGGACGCGATCGTATCGCCGAGGCGTGCGAATGGGGCGAATCAACCATCTTCGGCAGCGGCATCAACCCGGGTTTCATCCAACTATTCGCCATCGTGTCGGCGGGGCTCTCGGATCGAGTGGACAAGGTTTCCATGCTGGAATCCGTTGATACCACTATCTACAACTCGCCCGCGACCGAAATACCCATGGGCTTCGGTTATCCCATCGATCGGCCAGATCTTCCGGCCATCACCGAGAAAGGCTCGGGCATCTTCCGGGACGGCGTGTTGCTGATCGCCGACGCTCTGGGTGCGCAGCTCGACGACGTACGTTGCGACGCCCAGTATGCCCAGACCACCGAGGATCTCCATCTTCCCGGTGACTGGACGATCGCGAAAGGCTGTGTCGCCGGCGTGGATGTCCGCTGGAAGGGGATTCTCGGCGACCGAGAGGTCATCGAGATCCGCGGACGCTGGCGCAAGGGTCAATCGCTCGATCCGGATTGGCCGCTGGACATGGGCTACACCATCGAGGTTCAAGGTCAACCGACAATCAAGACCACACTGAGCTTCCTTCCGCCGCCGGACTTTCAGGGCGAGACGCTGGACGATTACATCATGTTGGGTCTCACCATCACCGCAATGCCCGCGATCACCGCGATACCCGCCGTCGTCTGCGCTCCTCCCGGCATCGCGACCTACAACGACCTGCCGCTGCTACTTCCGCGCGGAGTCCTCCGTGCCGAGGTTCGATAGGAAGATGTCGATGCCTGAGGAACCGGCCACCAAAGATGCTTCGCCCTTGCTCCATCACGTCGTGTTCGCCGTGGCAGCGGACCGACATCACGCGGCGGCGCAATTCTTCAGCGATCTGGGATTTGCCTTCGAGACTCTGCAGCTGACCGAACTCGGCTTGGACATTCACCTCGACTGGAACCGAGGCATCGAGCTGATCAGCCCGATACCGGGGTCGACCGGGTCGGTAGCCGGTTCGGTGACTGAGTTCCTCGCGAGTCACGGCGACGGGGTGTACACCGTGGTAATCGGAGTTCCGGCCGCCACGACGGCTGAAGCTGTCGCCGAGCGCTACGGCGCGACAACGCGATTCCGGCAGCACTTCGAGGGCGGGGGCTCCTATCTCGACGAAATCGACTTGTCGGTCTTGGGCCTGCCACTGACATTTCTGGCGACCAACATTCCGTGATCGCTGCTGCGCCAACCGAAAGGAACAGGTGGCATGACCGAGGCTCGTGTCCCGCGTGGAATTCCGGAGCGCGACTTGAACGATCTGCCGATGTCCCTCGACCGGGGCACCGGCTGGGCAAAATTGCGGGAAGCCGGTCCCGTGGTTTTGAGTGACGGTTGGTACGCCCTGACTCGTCGAGAAGATGTGCTCGCAGCACTGCGCAACCCGACCGTTTTCTCGTCCAAGAAGGCATTCGAGGTGGTCGGCAGCCCGCTTCCGCTGGTGCCAGCGGCATTTGACCCGCCGGAGCACACCCGGTTTCGGAAGATTCTGCAGCCGTTCTTCAGTCCGCATGCACTCGCCGCGATCCTTCCGTCGATTCAGGCCCAAGCGATCGACATCATTGACTCAATTGCCGGACGCAACGAGTGCGAGGTGATGGCCGACTTGGCGACCCCGTATCCGTCGCAGGTCTTCCTGACGCTGTTCGGCCTGCCACTGGAGGATCGGGAACGGCTTATCAGGTGGAAAGATGTCATCATCGAACTGAGTATTCCGAACGCGGCCCGCGAAACCCCTGATCTGACACCGGCACTGGAGCTGTTCGCATACCTCACCGAGGCCGTCTCCGCGCATCGGCACGATCCGGGAGACGATGTCCTTTCGCAGGTGCTCGCGGGCGAGGATGCGCTGACCGACGACGAAGCCCTCGGAATGGCTTTCTTCTTCGTTCTAGCAGGTCTGGACACCGTCACTTCGGCTATCGGGGCGGCAATGCTCGAGTTGGCCCGCCGCCCCGACATACGCACCACGCTTCGTGAACGCCCAGACGAAATCGGCGTTTTTGTGGAGGAGATCGTTCGGCTGGAGTCCTCGGCCCCCGTCGTCCCACGGGTGACGACCGAGGATGTCACCGTTGCCGGTATCACGTTGCCAGCTGGGTCTCGGGTGCGGCTGTGCCTCGGGGCGATCAACCGGGACGGTAGCGATGCAATATCCGGTGATGACTTGGTTATGGACGGCAAGGTGCACAAGCACTGGGGCTTCGGTGGCGGTCCGCACCGTTGCGTAGGTTCACATCTGGCTCGGATGGAAATGAACGTCGTCGTGACCGAATGGCTAAGTCGCATTCCACGTTTCGAGCTTTCGCACGGATACCTGCCCGAGATCACCTGGCCATCCCCGACCTGCACATTGCCCCTGCTACCGCTGCGGATTCTCGCCGGGGAGACGTCGTGACCGTGGACACCGAGATGCCCAGTGTCTTCGACGCGGGGCTGCCGACGCTGAGCTATGACCTCACCGAATCTCCGCGCGACGTGTACCCGCGGATCCGGGCAGCCCAGGAAGTGGCACCGATCGCGATCGGTCCGTTGGGTCCCGAAGTGCTCTCCTACGATCTCGCCCGGACGATTCTTCGTGACGCCCGGCTCGTGATCCCGCCCGGTATCCACCTGACGGCTCAGGGCGTTACATCCGGCCCGCTGTGGGACAGAGTCGTGGGCAGCATCATGTGCGCCGAAGGCGCAGAACACCATCGGCTGCGTAGCCTCGTATCGAAGGCATTCACACCGCGCGCGACCGCGCGCCTCCACGACACGATCGGCATTGTGGTCAACGAACTGGCCGACCGTGTCGCCGACGCGGGCGCATGTGACGTCGTCGCGGACATTGCCCGGCCCTACCCGATCCCGATCATCTGCGCACTATTGGGTGCCCCCCGCGCGGACTGGCGCCTGTTTTCGGCATGGGCCGACGAGATCTTCAAGATGGTGAGCTTCGCCGTCAATCTCGTCGACGAAGTGCCGGCGGTGATGCGTGCGTGGGCCGAGTTGGACGCTTACGTGGACGATATGGTCGCCGACCGACGACGCAGTCTGACTGACGATCTCCTGTCCGACCTCATCCGCGCCGAGCACGACGGTGACCGACTCAACGCCGACGAACTGCGAATGATGGTAGCCAGCTTGTTGGTAGCGGGAACGGATACCACCCGCAATCAGTTGGCTGCCTCTCTGCAGGTCCTGTTCGACCACCCCGACCAATGGGCGATGCTGCGTGATCGTCCCGAACTGGCAATGCCAGCGGTCGAGGAGAGCATGCGCCATTCACCAGCGGTATGCAGCACGCTTCGCACCGTTAACGAAGATGCCGAACTCGACGGATACGCCTTTCCCGCTGGCACCTTCATATTCGTGAATACCTTTGCGGCCAACCGTGATCCCGCCGTTTATGCCGATCCGGACCGCTTCGATATCACCCGCGAAGCGCCGCCGGCGATATTGACCTTCGGCGGTGGCGTGCACTACTGCCTCGGGGCGAATTTGGCCAGGCTGGAGCTTGCCGAAGCGCTCAAGATCCTGTCGCGGCGCATACCCAACCCTCGCCGCGTCGGACCGGCACCCTGGAAGCCGCTGCTTGGCATGAGCGGCCCAACGAGCCTGAATGTGGAGTTCGACACCTCGCCCGCCTAGGTGGCGTTCGGACCGCGATCACCCCCCGGCAGGGCCGGGTGGTCTTCAGAAGCCGTTTGCAGCACGTGAATCTCGCCCGTCGTGCCGTCGACCTCGACGAGCGCGCCGGGTGGCAGCGACCGCGTCGCACCCTGGGCGTCCACCACACAAGGGAATCCGAACTCGCGGGCCACCACGGCCGCGTGTGACATCGGACCACCCAGCTCGGTTACCACGGCCGCGGCATAGCAGAACGCGGCGGTGTAACCAACATCGGTGACCTCCGCGACCAGGATCTCGCCGGGTTGCAGCTCATCGATGGTCTCGGGCCGTACGATCCGAACCCGGCCGCGGACCCGTCCTCCGCATACGCCTACCCCGCGCAGAGTTTCCCCGCTTGCCAGGGCCGGTGAGGACGTGGCCGATGGCTCCCACCTTCCGCTGAACACGGTCGGCGGAACGACGGAGGCCAGCCGGCGTTGTTCCGCGCGGCGCCGGGCCACCAGCCCCCGGACATCTGCCGGGAGTGCATCAAGCTCATCGACGAGCAGATAGAACACGTCATCGGCGGTGCGAATGATTCCGGCTTCGACCAACCTGCGCCCGTACTCGCGCATCAGGCTGCGTAGCACCCAGTTGGCCCGCACCACTTTGTCGCGGCGGACCTCGCGGTCACGGAGTTGGCGTGCCGCCAGGTGTGCAATGGGCCTCGCCCGCAGCGGAATTCGCGGGCGCTGGGGCTGTGGCGCCGGGGGTGCGCTCATCGTTTTGGTCACCATCCGGACGAGCGATTCGGGATCATCGGCATAGCTGGTGGACAGCATCTCGAGCTCGGCCGGGCCCCGATGCCCGATGAGCGCCAGCTCGGCCAGCACCGCGGCGTGAAACTCCGGCGCCTCGACGGCCAGCTTGCCCAGCCGCTCCCCCGGTTCAGCCAGTAGCGCAGTCACTTTCGGGTCGCGCTGCGCGGCGACCACCAACCGCTGCATCGCCTCGACCGGCCGCGCGCTGACTAGTTCGGGTCCGGCCGGCGCCGCGGTGTCTCGCCCACACAATCCCCGCAGCAGCACGTTGAACGCGGCGCACAGCATGAACGACGCCGAAGCCAGCACCCAGCCGTGTACGACATCGTCGCGCGCCAGCGTGATCAGGCTGAGCAGCCGACGATCGTCGACCCGGGTCACGTCGTCTCCGGCCAGGCGTTCCAGGCGATCGACATCGGCGACGAAATTTTGGGTGTCACTGGACGAGCCGGCGCTGAGCCCGATCAGGTTGACGCCGAATACCCCGATGTTGCGAACGGTCCGAAGCTGCTGTCGGATAAAGCTGGTTTCCGAGCGTGGCCGCTCCTCGCCGAAGATCGGCAACGACGCCATGCTGGGACCGAAGAAGCCGCTATTGCTGACGATCGTCGTGGGTTTGGCGAACGGCACGGTTTCGGCCATGTAATGCGCCGAGGTGATGGCGCCATAGAGCCGGTGGGCGAACACCGCCACGGTGCGCATCGCTATTTCACGCTGGACGCTGCCTCCGGGCCGTAGCCGTTCGGCGATAGCCACGCCGCCTGCACGCAGCCCGCGGACGGTCACCGAGGCCGACGTCGGGGAGAACGGGCCGGGCAGCGCCTCCGAGAGATTGGTGGCCAGAAAAGTGGGAAAGCGCGGGTCGATCGGGGTGTCGAACTCCCCGTTATCCCCTTCCGGCCCAGCCCAAATGGGTTTCACCCCGTCCTCGGTCGGCGCGTCGACCGAGGGAAGGTCTCCGATCTTGGCCATCCGCCAGGGTAGCGAAATCACCCGCTTGCCCACGGTGACCCGGCCGCGCACCGCGAGCGCGAAATCTTCGACGCATTCGTCCGACGCCCACGCCGGCCGGAATCCCCACCGCTCGTGCAGTTGCGAGGTGTCCATCAACGGAGCGCTCTGCAACAAGTGCAGCTCTGCCGGCCGAAAGCCCACGCGCACGATGGGCCGACCAAGCACCGCGGCGATCTGCCGGAATGTCAGCTCTCCGGGAGCGGCGAGATTGACGGGGCCGCTGTCGATTCCGGTGTCCACGATCGCCCGGTTGAATAGTCGAAGCGCATCGTCGAGGTGGACGACCTGCAATCGACGACCGGCCGACCCGTCGGGGAAAACCGGCAGCGCCAGCAGCCGGCGCACCCAGTTGTCGACAACCCGCCCGAGGATCAGCGCGGAGCGAACCGCGACCCACTCCACGCCCGATTCCGCAAGCATGCGTTCGACCCGGGCTTTATGTTGGCCGTCGGCACCGACGGCGGCTTGCGCGTGTGCCGACGACGCGAAAACTATCCTCCTGGCTCCGTTTTCAGCCATAGCCGCAAGCACATTGCGGGTGCCTTCGACATTGACCTGGTCGCTGATTGCGGCGTCGGGGCCCGGCCTGTTCGCCCATGCGCAGTGTGCGACGACGTCGGCACCGGCCAGGGCACGCTTGACCGCGCCCGCGTCGCGGATGTCCGCCGCGACGAACTCAGCGGCGCTCGGCCAACTTTCGGGCCGATGACGCGCGATCCCAACCACGTCGTGGCCCTCGCTGAGCAATCGGGCCGCGAGGCCGCGGCCGAGCACACCACTGGCCCCCGTGACCGCGACTCTCACTGACTGCCCTGAATCACGGCTACTCGTCGTCGTCGTCGTCACGCAACGCCGCGTTGACCAGCGCGTCGAGGTCCATGTCCGCGATGTCCTTTTCGGTGGTCATCGCGGGCGCCGTCGGCTGCGCCGTGCCCTCGGCCTCGTCAGCCAACGCGAGCAACAGTTCGAGCACGCCGGCCTGGCGCAGGCGCTTGACCGGAATCGATCCCACGACCCGCTGGATTTCGGCCTCTCCGGGCGAGGCGGCCGGAGCCTGCTCCGAGGTCCCGACGAGCTCTTGGTACATGTAGCCGGCCAGCGCGGCCGAGTTCGGGTAGTCGAAGATCAGCGTCGGTGAAAGCGCAAGCCCCGTAGCGGATTTCAACCGGTTGCGCATCTCGACGGCGGTCAGCGAGTCGAAGCCCAACTCCTGGAAAGCCCGGTCCGGGTGGATGGCCTCGGGGCTCGAGCTGCCCAGCACCGTGGCGATGTTGGAGCGCACCAAATCCAGTAGGACCGCGAGCTGCTCGTCTTCCGGGAGCCCTTCGAGTCGCTGCAGCAGCGCCGATTTCGACTTCGCCGCGGCCAGCGAGTCGTCCACCTGCCGCCGGGCCGGCGCGTTGATCAAATCGACGAACATCGGCGGCAGCGTTCCGTTGTCGAACTTGACCCGCAGTGCCGCCAGGTCGATGTGGGCGGGCAACATGAACGGCTCGTCGACGATCAGGGCGGTGTCCATCAACTCCAGCGCCTCATCGGAGGACATCGCGACGATCCCGTCGCGGCCGAAGCGGGCACGGTCGGCGGCACCGAGTGCACCGGTCATGGCGCTGGCCTGATCCCACAGACCCCAAGCCAGTGATATCGCCGGCAACCCCTGTCTACGCCGGCGCACGGCCAACCCGTCCAAAAACGAGTTGGCCGCCGCGTAGTTGGCCTGACCGGACGCTCCCGCCAACCCGGCCATCGACGAAAACATCACGAATGCCGACACGTCGAGGTCGCGGGTCAGCTCGTGCAGGTTCCAAGCCGCATCGACCTTGGCGCGCAGCACCGCGTCGATTCGCTCTGGCGTCAACGACGAGATGACCGCGTCATCGAGCACCCCGGCCGCGTGAATCACTCCCGACAGCGGTCGTTGCACCGGGATATCGGCGAGCACCTTGGCCAGCGCCTCGCGGTCCGCCGCGTCGCAGGCGACCACCTTTACCTGCGCGCCAACCGCGGACAACTCGGTCACGAGCTCCGCCGCTCCCGGCGCATCCAGGCCGCGCCGACTCACCAACACCAGGTTTCGCGCGCCGTGCCGGGCCACCACGTGGCGCGCCAGCGCCGAACCCGCCATCCCGGTCGCACCGGTGATCAGCACCGTGCCCGCCACCCAGGCGTCGGGCATGCTCATCACGACCTTGCCGACGTGGCGGGCCTGGCTCAGGTACCGCAACGCCGCCGGCGCGCGTCGGACGTCAAACCTGGTGACGGGCAACGGCTGTAGCACGTCGTCACCGAACAGCCCCGCCAACTCGTCGAGCATTTGCTGGATGCGTTCCGGTCCGGCTTCGAAAAGGTCGAAGGCGCGGTAGCGCAGCCCGGCGTGGTCGCGGGCGACCACCTCGGCGTCGCGGATGTCGGTCTTGCCCATCTCCAGGAACACACCGCCGGGCGCGACCAGTCGCAGGGACGCGTCCACGAAATCACCCGAGAGCGAGTCGAGCACCACGTCCACGCCGCGCCCGCCGGTGACCGCCCGGAACTTGTCCTCGAACTCGCACGTGCGGGAATCCGCGATGTGGTCGTCGTCAAAGCCCATGGCCCGCAACGTGTCCCATTTGCCGCGGCTGGCCGTCGCGAACACTTCCAGACCGAAGTGCCGGGCCAGCTGCACGGCGGCCATGCCCACCCCACCGGCGGCGGCGTGCACGAGCACGCGCTGACCGGACCTGACGGCCGCCAAATCCATCAGCGCGTAATAGGCCGTGGCGAACACCACCGAGGCGGTTGCGGCGGCGGCGTGTGACCAGCCGGCCGGCACCTTGACGAGCAGTCGCTGGTCGGTGGTGGCGATCGTTCCGGTTCCGTCCGGGAACAGGCCCATGACCCGGTCACCGACGGCGAAACGCCCATCACCCGAAGCGGTTTCGGGGCCGGTTTCCACAACGACGCCGGAAGCCTCGATGCCCATCACCGCATCGGGGTCGGGATAGAGGCCCAACGCGATCATGACATCGCGGAAGTTCGCGGCGACAGCCGACAAGGCGACCCGCACCTGGCCCGGGCCCAGCGGAACGTCGGCATTCGGGATCCGCTCCAATCGCAGATTCTCAAACGTGCCGTAACTGCTCATGCCCAGCCGCCACGGACCGTCGTCGGGTGGCATCAACAGACCGGCGACCGCGCGGCTGCCGTGCACCCGCGCCGTGTGCACGGTCCCATTGCGGAGTAACACCTGTGGCTCGGCCGGCGCCAAAGCCGCTGCCATCGCGTCCGCATCGAGGGGCGCATCGCTGTCGACGAGCACGATGCGGCCGGGATGCTCGGTCTGCGCCGACCGCACCAGCCCCCACACCGCGGCGCCCGCCAAATCGGTGACGTCCTCCCCCGGCAATGCCATCGCGCCCCGGGTCGACACCACCAACGTTCCCGCCGCGTCGCGGGCCAACCACGACTGCAGCACCGGCAGCACCGCGCGCGTGGCCGCATAAACCTCCGTCACGACGTCACCGGCCACCGGCGCCGATTCGAACAGCACCGCCGGAGCCTCGGTGTCGTCCGGCTCACCAGCGCCCCAGGCGCACAACGACACCGGCGGCACCGGGGGTGACGGCAGAGCCGACCAGACGACCTCGAAGAGCCGGTCCGGGCCCGAATTCGACACCGCGGCCAGCAACTGCCGATCGGTCACCGGCCGGGCAACCATCGACGCCACCGACAACACCGGCAGCCCCAACCCGTCGGCCAGTTCGATCGACACGGCCGACGGGCCCACCGGCACAATCCGCGCCCGTACCGCCGCGGCACCCGCCGCGTGCAACGACACCCGCTGCCAGGAGAACGGCACCAGCACCGAACCTTCGGCGAGCTCACCGCCATCGGAGGAGAGAATCACCGCGTGCAAGGCGGCATCCAGCACCGCCGGGTGCACCCCGAAGCCCGCCACCGCGACCCCGGCATCCGCGGGCAGCGTCACCTCCGCGAACACTTCGTCGCCGCGACGCCACATCGAAGTCAGGCCGCGAAATGCGGGACCATACCCGTAGCCGCGCTCGGCCAGCCGCTGGTACCCGTCGCCGACATCCACCGAGACCGCACCCACCGGCGGCCACCCCGACAGGTCCGCGCTCGGCGGCACCGACCCCGCGCGCAGTAGGCCTTCGGCATGCAACGACCAGCCAGACCCCGTCTGGGAGCGCGAAAAGACCGACACCGCACGCACACCCGAATCATCGGGGCCACCAACCACTACCTGAACGGCGACCGAGCCTTCGGCCGGCAATACCAGCGGCGCCGCCAGATTCAGTTCTTCGACAACCCCGCAGCCCACCTCGTCGCCGGCGCGGATCGCCAGCTCCACAAACCCGGCACCGGGGAAGAGGACGACTCCGCCGACGGCGTGATCGGCCAGCCAGCCCTGCGCGCCGGGCGACAAGCGGCCGGTCAGCACGACCCCACCCGTGGCCGGCAGCTCGACCACCGCGCCCAGCAACGCGTGCTCGCCCGGCGCCAGTCCCAGACCGGCGGCGTCGGCCGCCGCGCCGTCGCCGGAGAGCCAAAACCGCCGCCGCTCAAAGGCATACGTGGGCAGTTCAACGAGGTTGGCTTGGCAACTGGCCAAGCCCATTACGGCGCGCCAGCTCACGTCCATGCCGGTGACAAACCCTTGCGCGACGGCGTTGGTCAGGGTTTCGGGCTCGGGGCGATCCTTACGCAGCGCCGACATGGTGGTCACCGGGGCATCCGGTAGCGACTCTTCGATCGAGGCGGTCAGGCCACTGCTCGGCCCGACCTCGAGGAACCGGCTCGCGCCGGCTGAGTGCGCGAAACGGACGCTGTCGGCGAACCGCACCGCTTCGCGAATGTGCCGCTTCCAGTAGGCCGCGGACGCGAAGTCGTCGCCCGCCAACTGCCCGGTCACGTTCGACACGATCGCAATCGTGGGCTTCTCAATGGCGAGACCGGAAGCGACCGTTCCGAATTCGTCGATCATCGCGTCCATCAGCGGAGAGTGGAACGCGTGCGAGACCGCCAGCCGGTGCACGCGCCGGCCGTCGGCGCGGAGCCGATCGGCCACCGCGGCGACCGCCCCCTGCGCCCCCGAAATCACCACCGAGGCCGGGCCGTTGACCGCGGCGACGCCGACACCGGCTTCTTGGTAGGGGACCAACAGCGGCCGCACTTCCGCTTCGGTGGCCTGGACGGCGATCATCGCCCCACCCGCCGGCAGGGCCTGCATGAACCGAGCGCGGGCGGCGACCAGCACCGAGGCGTTCTCCAGCGACAGGACACCGGCGACGTGAGCAGCCGACAACTCTCCGATCGAGTGGCCCATGACGAAGTCGGGCCGCACACCCCAGGATTCGAGCAGCCGGAACAAGGCGACTTCCACGGCGAACAGCGCGGGCTGGGCGAATTCGGTGGTGTTCAACAGGCTTTCGTCGTCCCCCCACATGACCTCGCGCAGGGGGCGCAGCAGGTGCCGATCGAGTTCGGCCACGACGGTGTTGAACGCCTCGGCGAATACCGGATACGCGGCGTGCAATCCCATTCCCATGCCCAGCGATTGCGAACCCTGGCCCGGGAAGACGAAGACGGTCTTGCCCCCGGGCGTGGCGGTTCCGCGCATCACGGATACGGGGTCGCCCGCGGCCAATTCATCGAGCCCGGCGAGTAACCGGTCGCGATCGGCGCCGACTACGACCGCCCGATGCTCGAACGCCGAACGGCCGGCCAGGGTCCAACCCACGTCGACGGCGTCGAGCCCACCATGGGCGCGCACATGCTCGGCCACTCGTGCGGACTGCATTCCCAACGCGTTCGCCGATTTCGCCGACACGACCCACGGCACGACGGGAACTGCGGGACCCTCGTCGACCCGCCGTGGCTCCGCGGGCGCGGCCTCGACGATCACATGGGCGTTGGTGCCGCTGATCCCGAACGACGACACGCCGGCACGGCGTACCCGCCCCGCGCCCGGGTCAGCCTTCCAGGGTCGCGCCTCGGTGAGCAACGACACCGATCCCGCCGACCAGTCGACATGCGGGCTCGGCTCGTCCACATGCAGTGTCGCCGGCAATATCTCATGACGCATCGCCAGCACCATCTTGATGACACCTGCGACACCGGCGGCGGCCTGCGTGTGGCCCATGTTCGACTTGATCGAGCCCAGCCACAGCGTCTGGTCCGCCGCGCGGTCCTGCCCATAGGTCGCCAACAAGGCTTGGGCCTCAATCGGATCGCCCAACGTGGTGCCGGTGCCGTGGCCCTCGACGGCGTCAACGTCGGCCGGCGACAATCCGGCATTGGCCAGCGCGGCCCGCACCACCCGCTGCTGCGACGGACCATTGGGCGCGGTCAATCCGTTGGACGCGCCGTCCTGATTGATCGCCGAGCCCCGCACAAACGCGAGCACCGTGTGCCCGAGCCGCTGCGCGTCCGACAGCCGCTCCACCACGAGCATGCCGCCGCCTTCGGAGAATCCGGTGCCGTCGGCCGCCCCGGCGTAGGCCTTGCACCGGCCATCGGCGGACAACCCGCGCATGCGGCTGAACTCGACGAAGATGTCGGGCGTGGAGTTGACCGTGACGCCGCCGGCCAGCGCCAAATCGCACTCACCCGAACGCAGCGACTGAACCGCCATGTGCAGCGCCACCAACGACGACGAACACGCCGTGTCCACCGACACCGCCGGGCCCTCCAGTCCCAGCACGTAAGAAATCCGTCCGGACGCCACGCTCGACGACTGCCCGGTCAGCCGGAAGCCTTCCGCGGCTGGGGCCGCACCCATGCCGTAGCCCTGGGTGTAGACCCCGGCGAACACGCCGGTGGCGCTGCCGCGCAACGTGCCGGGTTCGATTCCGGCTCGCTCCAACGCTTCCCACGACAGCTCGAGGAACATCCGTTGCTGCGGGTCCATGGCCAGCGCCTCGGTCGGCGTGATGCCGAAGAAGGTGGGATCGAAGTCGGCGACACCTTCCACGAAGCCGCCGGTGCGGGTGTAGCAGGCTCCCGGCACGTCGGGATCGGGGTTGTACATCCCGGCCAGGTCCCAACCGCGATCGCTGGGGAAATCGGTGAGCACGTCGCGGCCCTCGGTCAGCATCTCCCAGAGGTCGCCGGGAGAAGCCACCCCGCCCGGATAGCGGCACGACATGCCGACGATCGCGATCGGATCCTCGTCGGTGGGGCGAACGACGTTGGCGTGCTTGATCTCCTGCGGGACTCCGGCCAGTTCGGTGCGGATGTATGTGGCCAGTCCGGTGGGCGTCGGGTAGTCGAAGATGAGCGTGGGCGAAAGCGCCAGTCCGGTGGCCGTTTTGAGCCGGTTACGCATTTCGACCGCGGTCAGCGAGTCAAAGCCCAACTCTTGGAACGCCTTGTTCGGGTCGATCGACTCGGCGCTGGAGTTACCCAGCACGGTGGCGATGTGCGAGCGCACCAGGTCCAGCAGCACCGCGTGCTGTTCGGCCTCGGACAGACCGTGCAAGCGGTGCGCGAGCGCCGATTTCGATTTTGCAGCCGTCAGTGAGTCGTCGACCCGGCGGCGAATCGGCGCGTTGAGCAGGTCGGTGAACATCGGTGGTATCGCCACCGCATGGGCGCGCAGCGCTCCCAGATCGATGCGGGCGGGCGCCATGAAAGGTTCGTCGACGATAAGCGCGGTATCGAACAATTCCATCGCCTCGGCCGAGGACAACGCCAAGATCCCGTCGCGGCCCAGCCGGGCGAGGTCGGCGGCGTCCAGTCCGCCGGTCATGGCGCTGGCCTGATCCCACAACCCCCACGCCAGGGAGATCGCCGGCAGGCCGTGCGCTCGCCGATGCGCGACCAACCCGTCGAGGAACGAGTTGGCCGCCCCGTAGTTGCCCTGGCCCGACGAACCCACCAGCCCGGCCATCGAGGAAAACATCACGAACGCAGACAGATCCAGATCGCGGGTCAATTCGTGCAGGTTCCACGCCGCGTCGACCTTGGCCCGCAATACCGTACCGACGCGCTCGGGCGTCAGTGAGGTGACAACCGCGTCGTCGAGCACGCCCGCCGCATGGATGACGCCCGACAGCGGCGCCGAAATTCCGGCGATGGCTTCGGCCAGCGCGCCACGGTCGGCCGCGTCGCACGCGACCACCCGCACCCGGGCGCCGGCCGCCGCCAACTCGGCGATCAGTTCGGCGGACCCCGGCGCATCCGGACCGCGGCGGCTCAGCAGGACCAAGTCCGCAACACCGTGGTGGGCAACCAAGTGACGAGCCAGCGTCGAACCCGCCATGCCCGTCCCGCCGGTGATCAACACGGTGCCGGATGCCAACCCGCAGGGCATTCTCATGACCACCTTGCCGGTGTGGCGGGCCTGGCTCAGGTACCGCAACGCCGCGCGACCACGCCGCACGTCGAACGTCGTGACCGGCAACGGCTTTAGCACTCCGGCGTCGAACAGTCCGGCGAGTTCGAGCATCCACTGCTGCATCCGCGGGCGGCCCGGCTCGAAAAGATCGAACGCGCGGTAGCGCACGCCCGGGTATTGCCGCGCCACCGCACCCGGGTCGCGGATGTCGGTCTTGCCCATCTCCAGGAACACGCCGCCCGGGGCGACCAGCCGCAGCGAGGCGTCGACGAATTCCCCGGCCAGCGAGTCGAGCACGACATCCATGCCGCGGCCGCCGGTGACCGCCCGGAACTTGTCCTCGAACTCGCACGTGCGGGAATCCGCGATATGGTCCTCGTCAAAGCCCATCGCCCGCAGGGTGTCCCACTTGCCACGGCTGGCCGTGCCGAACACCTCCAGGCCCAGGTGCCGGGCCAGCTGAACCGCCGCCATCCCCACGCCACCGGCGGCGGCATGCACCAACACCCGCTGTCCCGGCTTGACGTCGGCCAGGTGGATGAACGCCATGTAGGCGGTGGTGAAAACCGCTGAGATACCGGCGGCTTCGGTGTAGGACCAGTTCGCGGGTTTCGGCTGCAGTAGGCGGACGTCGCCGGGAACCAGCGTGCCGCTGCCGTCCGGGAAGAACCCGTACACCGAATCGCCGACCGCGAACTCGGTGACCCCCGGCCCGACTTCGACCACAACACCGGCGCCCTCGCCACCGAGCAGGGCGTCGTGGGTGAACATGCCCAGGGTGATCATGACGTCGCGGAAGTTCGTGGCGATGGCACGAAGAGCCACCCGCACCTGGCCGGGCTCCAACGGGGCACCGGCGTTGGGCACCGGTTCCAGCCGCAGGTTTTCGAAGGTGCCCGCGCTGCCGATACCCAGCCGCCAGGGGCCGTCGCCGGGAGGCGTCATGATGCCGTCGACCGCGCGGCTGCCCCGCACGCGCGCGGTGTACATGGTGCCGTCGCGCAGCAGTACCTGCGGTTCACCGGCCGCGACAACTCCGGCTATCGCGCTGTCGTCAAGGGCCGCATCGGAATCCACCAGCACGATCCGGCCGGGATGCTCGGTCTGCGCCGAGCGCACCAAGCCCCAGACCGCGGCGCCGGCCAGATCGGTGACGTCCTCCCCCGCCAATCCCATTGCGCCGCAGGTTGCCACGACCAGCACCCCGGAGTCATGTTCGGCGAGCCACGACTGCACGGCAGCCAAGGCCCGGTGCGTACCCTCGTATGATCCGGTCACCGGATCCGCTTCGGCCGCAATGGATTCGAACAATTCGTGGGCGGGTGGCTCGGCATTGGCGGCCGCGGTCCCCGCGGGGCTTGTCGAGGGCGCCCACACCACCTCGAACAGCCGGTCCGGGCCCGCGCCCGATACGGCCGCCCGCAGCTGCTGCTCGCTGACCGGACGGGCGACCATCGCCCGCACCGACAGCACCGGCAATCCCAGCCCGTCGGCGAGTTCGATGGCGACACTCGACGGACCCGCCGGCGCGATGCGCGCGCGCACCGCGGTCGCGCCCGCCGCATGCAACGACACGCCCTCCCACGAGAACGGCAGCACTACCTCGTCTGTCCGGCCGCCGATTCGGCGGCCCATCACCAGCGCGTGCATCGCCGCGTCGAGCAGTGCCGGGTGCACGCCGAACCCGTTGACGCCCCCCGCCGCATCCGGCAGCCGCACCTCGGCGAACACCTCTTCGTCGCGGATCCACGCCGCGGTCAGCCCGCGGAACGCGGGGCCGTAACCGTACCCGCGCGCCGCCAGCCGCTCGTAGCCGTCGGCCGGATCGGCCGCGACCGCCCCCGCCGGCGGCCACGCCGACAGATCCGCGCTCGGTTCGACGGACCCGGCGCTGAGCACGCCCTCGGCGTGGCACACCCAACCGGAGCCGGCATCGGTGCGCGAAAAGATCGAGACGTTGCGCTGCCCGGACTCATCGGCGGGGCCTACCACCACCTGAACGGCAACCGAACTCGTCCCGGAATCCTTGGCCGGCAACATCAATGGCGTTTGCAGGGTCAGCTCGTCAACCGTCGAGCAGCCGACCTCGTCACCGGCGCGGATCGCCAACTCCACAAACCCGGAGCCAGGGAACACAACCGCGCCGGACACGGCGTGATCGGCCAGCCACCCCTGCAGGCTCGGGGACAACCGGCCCGTCAACACCACGCCGCCCGACGCCGGCAGCTCCACGATCGCGCTCAGCAGCGGGTGCTCGCTCGCTCCCAGGCCCAGGCCCGTGGCGTCGGCCGCGATGCCCTCTCCGGACAGCCAAAACCGGCGTCGGTCAAAGGCGTAAGTCGGAAGCTCGACGAATCCGGCTCCGTCCAGCGCCCCGCGCCAGTCGAGGTGCACGCCCCCGACGAACGCCGTCGCGACCGACGTCAGGAATCTGTCGAGCCCGCCGTCGTCGCGGCCCAGGGTGGGCACGACGATGGTCTCGCCGCCGCCTGCGGTCTCGCCCGCGACGCAGTGGTTGGCGGTGTCTTCGATCCCGGCGATGAGCGCGGGATGCGGGCTGGACTCGATGAAGGTCCGGTAGCCGTGCTCGCAGGCGCTGCGCACTGCCTGGTCGAACTGCACCGTCTGCCGGATGTTGCGGTACCAGTAGTCGGCGTCTAATCCTGCTGTGTCCAAACGGCTTCCGGTGACCGTGGAAAAGAAGGCGGTGCGCGAGGAGTGTGGCTCGATGCCGGCCAGAACCCGAGCGAGCTCATCGCGGATCGCCTCGACTTCAACCGAATGAGAGGCGTAGTCCACGTCGATTCGCCGGGTGCGCAGGTCCAGGTCGGCGCAGAACCCGACGAGTTCCTCCAGCGCGGCGACGTCACCCGACACAACGACGGCCGACCGGCCGTTGACCGCGGCGATGCTGACTCGATTACCGTAGGGCGCCAACAGTTCCCGTGCCCGCTCGGTGCTGCAGGCGATGGACAGCATGCCTCCGGGGCCGGCCAGTGATCTCAGCAGCTTGCTGCGCAGCGTCACCACCTTCGCGGCATCCCGCAGCGACAGCGCACCGGCGACGTGTGCCGCGGCGATCTCGCCTTGCGAATGGCCGATGACCGCATCGGGACGAACCCCGACCGACTTCCACAGTTCGGTCAGCGACACCATCACCGCAAACAGCACCGGCTGCACCACGTCTACGCGATCCATCCCCGGGGCTTCCGCCGTGCCACGCAGCACATCGGTCAGCGACCAGTCGACGAATTCCGAGAAGGCCTCGGCGCACTCCTCGATCTGTCGGGCGAATACCGGTGCGGTGTCAAGCAATTCGTTAGCCATGCCCGGCCACTGGGAACCCTGCCCGGGAAAGACGAAGACGGTTTTACCCGCGGGGGCCGCGGTGCCTCGAATGACCGACACGGGCTCGTCGGCCGCCAGCTCGTCGAGGCCCGTCAGCAAACGATCGCGATCACCGCCGACCACCACGGCCCGATGCTCGAAGGCCGATCGGCCCGCCAGCGACCACCCCACATCGGCGACGTCGAGCTCGGGGTGGGAGCGCACATGCTCGGCCAGCCGTGCCCCCTGAGCACCCAACGCCGTGGCCGACTTCGCCGAAATCACCCACGGCACCACCGGCACCTCGGGACCCGCCTCGCGCTGCGGGGCGTCCGGCCCCGAAACGGGCGCAGCCTCGACGATCACATGCGCGTTGGTGCCGCTGATCCCGAACGACGAAATCCCGGCACGACGCGCCCGGCCGTCGACCTTCCAGGGCCTGGCTTCCGTCAGCAACGACACCGATCCGGCCGACCAGTCGACGTGCGGACTGGGCGCATCGACATGCAGCGTCGCCGGCAACGTCTCGTGGCGCATCGCTTGCACCATCTTGATCACCCCGGCGACACCGGCGGCGGCCTGCGTGTGACCCATGTTCGACTTCACCGAGCCCAACCAGAGCGGCTCGGCCCGGTCCTGTCCGTAGGTCGCCAACAGCGCCTGCGCCTCGATCGGATCACCCAGGGTGGTCCCGGTGCCGTGGCCTTCGACCACGTCCACGTCGGCGGCCGAGAGACCGGCATTGGCCAGGGCCGCGCGCACCACACGCTGCTGCGATGGACCGTTGGGCGCGGTCAGCCCGTTGGAGGCACCGTCTTGGTTAACGGCCGAACCCCGCACCACCGCCAACACGGGATGGCCCAACCGTTGCGCGTCCGACAACCGCTCGACGACCAGCATGGCGCCGCCCTCGGACCAGCCGACCCCGTCGGCCGCCCCGGCGTACGCCTTGCAGCGGCCGTCAGGCGCCAGCCCCCGGTGCCGGCTGAACTCGATGAAAACCGTGGGTGTGGCGTTGACGGTCGCGCCGCCGGCCAGCGCCAGGTCGCACTCCCCCGTCCGCAGCGACTGCACCGCGATGTGCAACGCCACCAACGACGACGAACACGCCGTATCCACCGACACCGCCGGGCCCTCCAGCCCCAGCACATACGACACCCGCCCCGAGGCGACGCTGGAGGTCATCCCGGTCAGCCGATAGCCCTCGATCTCCTCGGCCAACATGCCGTAGCCCTGCACGATGAGTCCGGCGAACACCCCCGTGGCGCTGCCCCGCAGCCCGCCGGGATCGATCCCGGCCCGCTCCAGCGCCTCCCACGAGAGTTCCAGCAGCATCCGATGCTGCGGATCCATCGCCAGCGCCTCGCTGGGTGCGATGCCAAAAAACGCGGGGTCGAAGTCCGCGACGCCGTCCACGAAGCCGCCGGTGCGGGCATACGTCTTGTGGCGCGCGTCGGGATCCGGATCGAACAGGCCGGCCAGGTCCCACCCGCGGTCGGTCGGAAAGTCGGACATCACGTCGCGGCCGTCGGCGACCATCTGCCAGAGGCCCTCAGGGGTGTCGATACCGCCGGGGAAACGGCATGACATACCGACGATGGCGATCGGCTCGCTCGACCGCTCCAGCAGCGCACGGTTGGTGCGCTTCAGGCGTTCCACCTGGACCAGCGCTTTGCGCAGCGCTTCGGTCGCATGCTGGAGTTGATCCACCATCACTAACCTCGCCTAACCCTCACCTGGCAGGTGGCCGTTTGCAACCGCCGGATGCGGCCTTGCTGAGCGCCGTTGCCGAGTCACGGAAGTTGCTGCACGAATCGGTCTCGTGGATTTTTCAACAAGCGTCGTGCTGCTGTCCGACCCAAGAATGTCGCTCGTGAGTATGGCCAACTCCGGCAGAATTTCAAAACGTCCGATGCTCCCGGCATCCACAGGAGGACCGGCTTCGACTCGTACACCCGCGTACGCCTGGCCCGTCGCCCATGGCGCGACTGTACCCGGCTACCCATCGGTGATGGTCGTGAGCAGGTCAGACACCCGCCCGGCGCCAGCCGTCGGCGGCCCGCGCGGCCCGGATCAGCACGTCGCACAGTTCGCGCAGTTCGGGCGCCCCGGCGCCTTCGTCGAGCGCGGTGGCCACATCTTCCGCCGCGCATCGCACCTGGTAAACGCGATCCGACAGGTCGGCCGCATCGTCGGCCGACAGCACCACCGCGTCGACGGGCAAGGCAGACGAGGCCCCGACCTCGCCGCGGCTCAACGAGGCACGCTGCTCGTAGGCCCGCTGCCGGCAAGACTGGCGGCAGTATTGGCGGCGACGGCCCATCCCCGCGTCGGTCACGTCTCGACCGCACCAACGGCACGGCTGGGGGTGGGGGCGGCGGCTCACGCCTAGCGACTCTAGTCCGACGTCCATTGCAATCCCGGTATCATTAAAGGTCGCGTCGCGTGTACCGCGTGTCGGCCCGGGAACTACGCAGACCGTCATAACGTTTGTCAAACGGACAGAATTGCACTAGAGCCGCACTAAAGCCCAGAGGATCCTAAGGAGTAGCACCATGGCTGATCGCGTCCTGAGAGGCAGTCGCCTCGGAGCCGTGAGCTACGAGACCGACCGCAACCATGACCTCGCACCACGTCAGATCGCGCGATACCGCACCGATAACGGCGAAGAGTTCGAGGTCCCCTTCGCCGATGACGCCGATATTCCCGGCACCTGGCAGTGCCGCAACGGCATGGAAGGCACCCTGATCGAGGGCGACCTGCCCGAGCCGAAGAAGACCAAGCCACCGCGCACGCACTGGGACATGTTGCTGGAGCGCCGCTCGGTCGAAGAACTGGAAGAACTGCTCAAGGAGCGCCTCGAACTGATCAGGTCGCGCCGCCGCGGCTGAGCGCCGTTATGCGCGGTTGCCGGCCCGCGTGGTCCGAGCGCGCGTCCTGCGCGCGTCGATGCCCCATTTCGCTACTTTGACCAGCGCCTCGCGAATGTTCGACCCGCTCATTTTGGAGACACCCAGCTCACGCTCGGTGAAGGTGATCGGCACCTCGACGACGACGAACCCCTCGTTGAGGGCGCGCCGGGTCAGATCGATCTGGAAGCAGTAGCCCTTCGATTCCACGCCGTCGAGGCCGATCGCCTCCAGCACTTCACGGCGATAGGCGCGGTAGCCCGCGGTGATGTCATGGATGTCGATGGCCAGCGCCAACCGTGCATAGGTATTGGCCGTCCAGGACAGGGCCCACCGCCGCCACGGCCAATTTCGGACCGTGCCCCCGTCGACATAGCGCGAACCGATGACCAGATCGGCTCCGGCGTCGACGGCTTCCAGCAGGCGGTGTAGCTGTTCGGGCGCGTGACTGCCGTCTGCGTCCATCTCGACGAGGACGGAGTAGTCCCGGCTCAAGCCCCAGCTGAAACCGGCCAGGTAGGCGGCACCGAGGCCGTCTTTGGCGGTGCGGTGCATCACGTGCGTGCGACCGGGATCGGCCGCCGCCAGCTCGTCGGCGAGCTCGCCCGTGCCGTCGGGACTGCTGTCGTCGACGATGAGCACGTGCACGCCCGGGCAGGCGTCTTTCAGCCGCCGATAAATGAGCGGCAGGTTCTCCCGCTCGTTGAACGTGGGGATGATCACCAGGACGCGCTGGACTTGGGGCGCCTGCTCGCCGATGGTCATGTAGCTCCTCTGTGTCGCCCGAGATAACGCAACGCTCGTCGCCCGCCCGGCTGGGGCGGAGTGTAGTCACCGCCCTCATGGGGCGGCGTCTGGTCGCCGCCCTCGTCGTCGGGCGCAGGGTGGTCGCCCCCGGGCTCGTCCGGGGGCGTACCGGCGTCTTCCGATTCACCGCCTGGCCTGGGCCTCGGACGAATCGGACGCGCGAACCACCTATTGTGCCCTATCCCGACCAAAATGGCCGCTCCGGCCGTCACGACCAGGACCCATTGCAGGATCGGACCCCAGCGGGTCGCCGGCGTCAGCTTCGTCCTGAGGCGGACCTGAATGTCCAAATAGGCGGGCTGGAAGAAGTCCGTGCGCACCAACTCGGCGCCGTCCGGCGCAATCACTGCGCTGATCCCGCTGGTGCCCGCAACCACGACGTATCGGTCGTGCTCGACCGCCCGCACCTTGGCGAACGCCAGCTGTTGCTCGCTCATCGTCTGGTTGAAGGTGGCGTTGTTGCTGGGCACCGCCAGCAACTGGGCCCCATTGAGGACCGCTTTCCGCGGCTCACGGTCGAAGATCACTTCCCAGCAGGTGGCCACGCCGACCGGCACCCCCGCGATACGCACCACGCCGCTGCTTTTGCCGGGCACCATGTGACCGGCGCGGTCGGCGTATCCGGAGAGATGTTTGAAAAGCCACGGCATCGGCAGGTACTCGCCGAATGGCTGCACGATTTCCTTGTCGTGGCGGTCGGCCGGCCCGGCGACCGGGTTCCACACGATCACCGTGTTGGTGTATTGCGGACTTCCTTGCGCGCCGCCGGGCACATCGAGAACCGTGCCGACCAGTATTGGCGCGCCGATCGCCGCGGCGGCCTGCGCGATCTGCTCACCGGCATCGGCGTTGACAAGCGGGTCGATGTCCGACGAGTCTTCGGGCCAGATCACGAATTGAGGTTGCGGGGCGGCCCCCGAACGCACGTCCTCGGCCAACCGCAGCGTCTCCCGGACGTGGTTGTCCAGCACCGCTCGCCGTTGCGCGTTGAAGTCGAGGCCCAGCCGTGGGACGTTGCCCTGCACGACCGCGACGGTCACCGCGGATTCGCCCCCCACCCCCGCACCGGCGTGCCGCACCTGCGGCCAGACGATGACCGCGGCGAACAACACCGCGCATATGCAGACACCCGGCAGCACCACGGCGGGCGGTCGCGAGTCGGCTCGCTCGGTTTCCCTGCCCGTCCTCCACCACTTCACGATCTCGAGCTCGATCGCGGTCGCGCTGAACCCGACCAGCATGACCGCCGTTGAGAGCATTGCAACGCCGCCCAGCTGGACCAACGGCAACAGCGGACCCTCCGCTTGACCGAATGCCGCCGATCCCCAGGGAAAGCCGCCGAACGGAAAAACCGACTTCAAGAACTCCTGGGCCGCCCACACCAGCGCGAACCAGATCGGCCAGCCAGGCAGCCGACGCACGATGACGGCGCACAGACCGAACAGGCCGGGAAAGAGCGCGCACGTCGTCGCCAAGGCCAACCACGGCACGGCGCCCACCAGGAGGGTGATCCAGGGCAGCAGCGGCATATAAAACGCCAGGCCGAACAGGAACCCGTAGCCCAGACCGCCGGCCGCTGTCGTGGCGGCGTGTGTCAGCACCCACGCCAGCAAAGCGGCGGCGACGACGGCGGCCCACCACCAGTTGACGACCGGGAAGCTGGCGAACAGCAACAGGCCGCCTGCGACCGCGAGCACCAGCCGTGGCAGACGTGGCAGCATCGTGGCCCGAACCGCGGGCAGGCGTGCGATCGCCGCGGCGCCTAGCCCCGCCCCCGCCCGGCGGACCACGGCGGCCCGGCGGTCGGTCGAGGCCGGACCGTCGGTGGCGTCCTCTTGCTCCGGTTCGCGCTCCGGCTCGACGCGAACCTCAGCGGGCTCTTCCTCCCGCTCCGATTCGGCTTCGTCGCTGATCGGGTCGGTGTCCAGGTGGTTCTTTCCACCAAACCACTCAGCCATAGACGACAGCGCCTCGATGCACCGTTCGCCGGCAACGCGGCAACGCGTCGGTCGGGCCCAGGCGTGGCAAGGCGGGCACCCGGGAACGCGGATCGGTGGACCAGCGCTGGACCGCGTCGCGAGGCGCATGGACGTCCAGGGTCCCGGCCTCCCACACGGCATAGGAGGCCGGCGCACCGGGCACCAGGGTCCCGGTGAGGCCGTCGCGGACGCCGGCCGCCCGCCAGCCGCCGCGGGTCGCGGCAGCGAACGCGGCCCGCGCCGAAATTGCGCTGCCCGAAGTGTGATGATTGACCGCCGCGCGCACGCTCAACCAGGGATCAAGGCCGGTCACCGGGGCGTCGGAACCTAGTGCAAGGGGCACGCCTTGGGATGCTAACAGCGAAAGCGGGTTGAGTTGACCGGCTCGTTCGGCGCCGAGTCGCCGGGCGTACATGCCGTCGACGCCGCCCCACAGCGCATCAAAGTTGGGCTGCACGCTGGCGATGACGCCCCAGGCGCCCAGTTCGGCGGCCTGGTCCGCGGTGACCATCTCCACGTGTTCGAGGCGGTGCCCGCATCGGGCGACGGCGGCCACCCCCAGGTCCGCGACGACCCGTTCGAAGGCAGCGACCACGGCCGAGACCGCCGCATCGCCGATGACGTGGAAGCCCGCGGTAACCGTCGCGGCGGTGCACGCGCGCACATGGGTTTCGATGACGTCGGGATCCAGGTAGCGGGCGCCGATGCGGTCTGGGGCGTCGGTGTACGGCTCGTGCAGCCACGCCGTGCGCGACCCGAGTGCACCGTCGACGAACAGATCACCGGCCAGCCCGCGGGCCCCGGTTTCGGCCATCAGCGCGCGCGCCTGCGCCGGCGTGGTCACCGCCTCACCCCAGTAGCCGATCACCTCGACGCCCTGTTCGAGGTCGCGCAGTCGCCGCCAGTCATCGAGGCCGCCGATCGCGGGTCCGGCGCATTCGTGCACCGCGACGATCCCGGCCGCCGCGGCGGCCCGCAACGCCGCCGTCCGGGCCTCGGCCAGCTGTTCGGCGGTCAGCAGATCTCGGGCGACGGCTCGGACCGAATGGTGCGCGTCGCCGACCAGCGGCCGATCGGGGCTGAATCCGGCCGCCGCCGGTAAGTCTGCGACCAGCCGTCGCAGCGCGGTTGACGCCAGCGCGGAGTGCACGTCGACGCGAGCGAGGTAGACGGGCCGGTCACCGAGCGCCGCGTCCAGGTCACCGGTGCTCGGCGGGGCGTTCTCCGGCCAGCTCGAGTCGTCCCAGCCGTGCCCCCACACCGGCCGGCCGGGGTGGGCGGCCGCATAGTCGGCGACCATCCGAATGCAGTGCGCCATCGATGTGGCCGGCCGCAGGTCCAGCCCGGTGAGCGTCAGGCCGGTCGCCGTCAGGTGGACGTGGCTATCCACGAATCCCGGTGTCACGAAGTCGCCGTCCAGATCCTCGACTTCGGCGGCAGGGAACTGACTGCGTCCGACGCCGTCGCTGCCCAACCACGCCACGACATCGCCGCGGACCGCCATGGCGGTGGCGTCGGGATGGCTCGGGCTGTGCACCCGCCCGTTGACCAGCAACTTGGTGGAAACGGTCACAGGCCAAAACTACGTGTGGCAGACCTTGGGGCGATCAGTCCCAGCCGGGATGGCCGGGGAAGCCACCTCGCCCCTGGTCCGGCAAGGCGGGCGGTTCGAAGTCCGTGACGTCGATGACCTCGCCGTCGATGTAGTCGCGGACGTCATCCGGATATCCCCGCCGGGAGTCCGTGACAACCGTCGAATAGGTGACCAGCGGTACCCGCCGCAAACCGCGCATCCCGATCGCGTTCAGTCCGGGGGCTGCGAGGGACCGTATGGGTGGAACCAGCAGCAACACGCCCAAAGCGGTGGTGACCAGCCCGGGAACGAGGACCAGGGCGATGGCCAGCGCGACCAGCGCCCCATCGCTCACCGCGTCGCGGGATTCGGTGAGTCTTGACCGCAATTGCCCGATTTGGCGAATGAGGTGCGAGCCCGCCATCGGGGCTAAGAGGCACCACCCGAGCACGGAGGTGGCCAGCAAAACCAGCAGGGTCCAGCCCCACCCGATCGTCGACACCAGCGCGATGATGACCGCCAGTTCGACGAGGGCATAGACGAGTAACAGCCGCCGCAGCATGTGATGGGAACGTGTGCGGCCCACTCTCGGGTTCCCCATGCCGGCTGCGATTAGATGACGGGATGACGACGATTGAGATCGACACCCCCGACGGACCGATCGACGCGCTGCTGAACCTTCCGCAGGGCCAAGGCCCCTGGCCGGGCGTGGTGGTGATCCACGACGCGTTCGGCTTCGGCCGGGACAAGAAGTCGATAAACGAGCGCATCGCCCGGGCCGGCTACGTGGCCCTGACCCCGAACTTGTACTCGCGGGGCGGCCGCATCCGCTGCATCACCCGGGTCATGCGGGAACTGCTGACGCAGCGGGGCCGCGCCCTGGACGACATTCTGGCTGCCCGCGACCACCTGCAGGCGCTTCCGGAGTGCTCCGGGGGTATCGGCGTCGCCGGCTTCTGCATGGGCGGCCAGTTCGCCCTCGTTATGTCGCCCAAGGGTTTCGGCGCGACTGCGCCGTTCTACGGCACGCCCCTGCCCCGCCACCTCAGCGAGACGTTGGAGGGCGCGTGTCCGATTGTGGCGAGCTTCGGCGGCCGGGACCCGTTGGGTAGGGGCGCTCCCGACCGCTTGCGCGAGGTGACCGCGGCCAAGCAGATAACGACCGATATCAAGGTCTACCCCGGCGTCGGGCACAGCTTCGCGAACGCCCTGCCCGGACAGCCGCTGAATCGCATCGCGGGTTTCGGGTACGACGAGGCCGCCACCGAGGACGCATGGAGCCGCGTCTTCGCGTTCTTCGGCGAGCATTTGGCGGCTGGAACTACCTAACGTTATTAGCTGAAAAGCGTTGTGTTACTGCGGATTACCCGCTGACTTGAGCTTCTGCGACAAAACGCCCGCGAACGTGTGCGTGTCTCCGGGCCAGCGCGCTGACACATAGTCGCCGTCGTCCACGACGAAGGCCGGCCGCGAGTCGGTCGCCGTGTCCCGGACCATGCCCGAGGACTTGAGCCGGCTGTGTGACGATCCACGGACGACGTCACGGAAATCCGCCGGATCTTTAAGGGCACGAGTGACTTCCGACTGCACGGACATATATCCGCCGGGTTGGTCGGGTTGCTCGGTGTAGGTCCGGTAGTAATCCGGATCCCAGAATCGGGTGATCCGCGTGAGCCGCCAGGCCAGGCGCTCCATCGCCCAAGTCAACGCCGTGGTCTTGCGCCCGTAGAGCACCGAGCGACCCGTGCCGGGATCGACGCTGCGCGCCGCGAGCAGCACACCGTGACAGATCGCGCCCACGAGCATCCCACGGGCAAACGCATCCACGACAAGCCGCTGCAGGACCTCGCTGTCGATGAAGCTGCGCATTCCGCGGGCACGATGTCCGCCGGGCAGAAGTAGCGCGTCGATGCCATCGAGGCTGGCCTTCGTCCAGTTAACGGGATGCTGAAACTCCTCCGACCGCAACATATCCCGATACGCGTCGCGGCCATCCTTGTTAGCCCGCAGCATCAGCCCCAGCAGCGGGATGGCGCCCAACGCCGGTATCGCAGACCAGATGTCCAATCCGCGGCCGGTGACCATGATGTCGTCAGCCACCCCCGGCGCGCCACCCTCGGTGGCAAATACCACCCGGTGGCCGTCGCGGGTCAAGACACGCCAGCTGACCGCGACCTCGGTCGGGTCGAAGTCGCGGTCCGGGATCGGGATCAGCACCGTGCCCATGGGAGCTAGGCCGCCGCCACTCTGAGCTCGAGACCGACGTTGTTCTCCATGCCGCCGCGCAGCTTGCTGACGAAGTTGAAGACCTTGCCCACGATGCCGTAGCGCCTGCCGATCGCGGCGTAGACGGCGCCGGTTTGCGACTTGTCGAGGATCGCCGCGGTGCCCTCGACGGGCTCGCTGGTCGGGCGTCCGCGCATCGTGCAGGTGGCCAGCGTGACCCGCGGGGTGTTGCGGATCCGCTTGACCTTCCAGGATTTCGACTCGGTGATGACGAGCAGCCGGTCACCGTCGGCCGCGGCCCAGATCGGAACCGGCTTGGGCCTGCCGTCCTTGGTGAAGGTGGTTAGCAGGATGTATTGCGCCTTGGCGAGTTCGGCGAACGTGGGTGTCACAGGTGTCAACTTAACCCTCGAGATCAACGTTGACATTCTGAGCCGGTAGCTGCGATAGTCAGCTGGCGTTAAGTGAAAACTCGGTTTTCACTTAAGGCTTGTCGCGGCGAGGGAAGCGGGGAAACGTGAGCAACCCGGAGAAGCCGCTGGCGTGGTTGCCGTTCTCGATCGCCGAGGCGGCGTTGTCGGAGGACGCCGGCACCGTCAGCCTGGCCCAGGCGTGGTCGTATCTCTTGGACCGGCTTCGCGGAGCCGGCCAGGCCGTGGAATCCGACCCGGCGAGCCGGAATCGAGTCGACCTCGCCGCGGGTATGCGGCATCTGCTCGTGCTGCTCTCCGCAGGCATCGACGAGGTGTTGCGGTTTGATCCGAACCCGACCCTGTGTGTCCAGCCCACCAGTACCGATGACATCGTGACCTGGGGGATGGAGTGCCCGGACTGCATTTACACCCGCGCGGTTCTGCGCGGCGGCCACAGTTACCGACTCTTCGGCAATCGCGGCACCGCACGCTATGTCGGGCTGCAGACGATGAACGGCATCGTGGCAACGTCGAACGAACTGGTCGACGAACTCGAGCTGGATGCCGACGGAAACTTCGAGGTGACGCTGTCAGCCGATCAGCGCGCCGGAAATTGGATGCGAATCGACGGCGACCATCCCACATTGACGGTGCGGCACTTCTTCTACGACTGGGACACCGAGGTGGCGTCGTCGCTGCGCATCGAGCGGCTTGACGACGCGGCGGACGCCGAAAGCGTTGCGCTCGAGCCGGACCTGGCCCTGGCGAGGCAACTGGTCGCTCTCGGCGACTTCGTTCCGGACAACCTGGCGTTCTTCCTGCAGTTCGGTGCGGCGGCCCCACCGAACGGATTCTTGCCTCCGATCGACCGCACCGACATGGGCGCGGCCGCAGAGAACCGGCCGGTGATCGGTAGGTGGGAGCTGCAGCACGACGAGGCGCTGATCGTCGAAGTGGAACCGCCCGAAGGGGTCTACTGGAGTTTCTCCATCGGCAACCCGTGGTGGGAGACCATTCATTACGGGCGCCACCAATCCAGCCTGAACGCCCATCAGGCTGCGACGGATTCCGACGGCCTGGTGCGCGTGGTGCTGTGTACCCGTGACCCCGGGGTCGCAAATTGGCTCGACACCGCCGGTTACAGCAACGGACCGATCATCCTGCGCTGCGTGCGGACCAAAACGGCGCCGACACCGACGACGCGACTCGTGCCGTTCGACGACGTCCGCGCGGAGTTGCCCTCCGACACAACGATGGTCACCGCCGACGAGCGGACATCAATCCTGGCGGCGCGTCGCCGCGCCGTGCGCGAAAGGTTCGGACGGTGACGTTCGACGCTGGCCAGTTAGAAGAAGGGGCCCGCGCCGCAACAGGTCTCGAGGATTTCGGTTCGCCCTACTATCGCGAGGGACTCGAACGCATCGTCGACGCCTTGAACACCGAGGCAGACCTGAACGACATTGGCCGAGTCATTCAGCATGCGACCATCAGCAACGCCTTGATTCAACGCCTCAGGATCGAGGACACCTACGCCCAGCACCCCGATATCGACAACGAGGTGATCGGCGGTCCCGTCTTCGTGATTGGGTTGCCCCGCACCGGGACCACCGCGCTGAGCCAGCTGGTGGCTGCCGATCCTCAGTTCCGGTCACTACGGATGTGGGAATCGCAAGCGCCCACGCCGCCGCCCGAGGCCGCCACCCAACACAGCGATCCGCGGATCGGACAGGCCGAGGCGGGCCTGAAGATGCTCGACGACATGTTCCCGTTGATGAAAACGCTGTACAACTCCGAGCCGACGGCCCCGACCGAATGCCAAGACCTCATGGGAATGAGTTTCCGTACCTTCCACTTCGACGGCGCCGTCCGCGCACCTCGATATCTGGCGTGGCTTATGCACTGCGACATGCGCGAGACTTACATCTTTCACCGGCGAGTGCTCAAGCTCTTGCAATGGCATTGCCCACCGGTTTTGTGGCACCTCAAGACCCCCGTGCACATGTTCGCCCTCGATGCGCTCGTCCAGGCATACCCGAACGCCAAATTCCTTTGGAGCCATCGTGATCCGGCGAAGGTGATGGCCTCGGTCTGCAGCCTTATCCAGTACGTGCGCAGCTGGAGCAGCGACCGCAACGACGCCGAGGAACTTGGCGCCGAGCAGGTCGACAGCTGGGTTGAAGGCGTACGCCGGGCAATGGACTTCCGCGCCCGGCAGGGCGACGAGCGATTCGCTGACGTCTCCTTCGCCGATTTGCAAACCGATCCGGTACGCACCCTGCAAGACAGCTACGAGTCGCTGGGTTTGACTTTTACCGACGCCACTTTGCATTCGGTCACGCAATGGGCGCAGGGACATCGCCCGGGCTCACACGGCAGCCATGAATACGACCTTGCCGACTATGGCCTGACACCAGAAGGCGTTCGGGAGCGGTTTGCCGACTACCTCGCCGCCTACGATGCGACCGCCTGACCCCGTGGGCGCTCCTCGCTCGCGGCGACGCGACAAACTGGGTCCGGACGCAACGGTGCGCCGCGAGATCCTGGCCGCCGCGACAACGACTCTGCGGGAGCAGGGAGTGCGGGGGCTCAGCATCGCCGCGGTTCTTGAACGAGCCGCGTTGGGCACCCGCGCGTTCTATCGGCATTTCGACTCCAAAGACGAACTGGTGGCCGCGCTACTCCTTGAAATGGCCCGCGCCGAGGAGCGGCGGTTACGACGCCGAATGGCCTGTGCCACCACGGAGATCGACGCAGTGGCGGCGTGGATCGACGGACGACTCGACTTGGCATTCGACGACAACATCAAATCCGATTTACGCCGCGTGTCGCTCGACGCTCAATCGCAGATGTTCGCCTCCCCCAATCTGGTCATGCCCGCGTACGCACAGTTGCTCAAGCCACTGAACCAAGTGCTGCAACGCGGCCTGGAGCACGGAGTGTTCCATGACATCGATCCGTTGACCGACGCGCAGGCTATCCACGCCGTGGTGTGGGCGGCCATCGAGCGGCAATGGAGGACCGGCGATTGTGGGCGCGACGATGCCCGCGAACGCTTGCTCCGTTTTTGCTTGCGTGGGCTGGGCGTGACGGCGGAAGCGATCGTCCAGATCTAACAACCGCATACCAACCAGAGGAGACACGGATGGACCTGGGTTTCGCGGGATCGACGGCGGTCGTCACGGGCGGCAGCAAGGGTATGGGGCTGGCTATCGCCGAAACGCTTGCCGCCGAAGGCGCCAGCGTGGCGGTGATGGCCAGAAACCGAGAAGCGCTCGACGCCGCGGTGACATCGCTACGCGCGGCCGGCGCTCCGGACGCCATAGGCATCCGGGCGGATATGGCTGACGCTGAATCGATCGCCGAAGGCTTCGCCGCGGTCTCCGACCGTTGGGGGCGACTCAACTGCCTGGTCCACACGATTGGACCCGGCGACGGTTATTTCGAGCAGATGGACGACACAGAATGGGACGAAGCCTTCACACTCGGCACGATGTCGGCTGTGCGGTCGATTCGCGCCTCGTTGCCGATGTTGCGCACCGCGGATTGGGGCCGCATCGTGACGCTGTCCGCGCACTCGATTCAGCGACAGAATCCACGCATAGTCGCCTACACGGCATCGAAGGCGGCATTGGCCAGCGTCACCAAGAATTTATCGAAAAGCCTTGCCAAGGACGGCATTTTAGTCAACTGCGTGTGCCCCGGAACCATTGTTACTGCCAGCTTCACCGAGGTGCTCAAGGACATCCTGGCCGCCGATGGCCTTGACGCCACCAATCCGGTCGACGTCATGACCTGGATCGACAACAACTTTCATCAGCCCTGCGACCTCGGCCGCGCCGGCCTTCCCGAAGAGGTCGCTTCCGTTACCGCCTACCTGGCGTCGCGGCGAAACGGTTATGTCACCGGCGCCACGGTCAACGTGGACGGCGGTTCGGACTTCATCTGACGTTGAGCCACCAGGATGACTCAGCCCTCCAGCTGCCCGGCAAGCTCACGGCTTTGCGGTGAGCAGTTCGGCGAGCACGCGGTTCGCCCGACGCAGCGGAGTCGGCGACCGTTGCGCCACCGACATGATGACGGCGCCCTCGACCGCGGCGACCGCGGTGGTAGCCAGATCGGCGGCCGCTGAGCCCTCGACGCCGGCTTCGCTAATGAGCTGGGTCAACAGGCCCTCCCATTTGCTGAACGCCGCCGCCGCGGCGTCGGCGGCCGCGGGCGCCTCCGAGCGGCCCAACGTCGCCGCCACGATCGGACAGCCCGCCGTGTAGTCCGTCTCGGTCAGCATCGCTTCCCAGATCTGCGTGAAGGCTGCCAGTGCCTGCGCTGGATCGGCGTCTACCATGCAGCTCTGGATGGAGGCCGTGAGTTCCGCGCCGGCGGCGTCGGTTGCCGCCTCCACGAGTTCGGGTTTGCCACCGGGAAAGTTCAGATAGAGCGTTCGGCGCGCCAGGCCGGAGTGGTCGAGCAATGCCGACACGCTCGCGCCCGTCACTCCGACGCTGCGGATGAGCGCAATTGCGCTGGTAATCAAGCGCTCCCGGGCAGACATCAAACCTCCTCACCTTCTCACCGTTCGTCACCACTTGCGGTATACCGATTATTCTACTAACTTGACCCATGGTAGTAGACCAATCGATCTACCGGAGGCTGACGATGACAAGCCATGCGGGCGGCCGCCCAAACACCACGGATGCCGTCGTGCGGAAGTTCCACAGGGAGCGCCTCATCGGTCGCTATTTCGCTAATCCCACCGTGGCCTTGCTCGGTCGGCTCGGCATCCGGACAACCTTCGCGACGGAGCTGGAAACGACTGGACGAAAATCCGCGGCGCGCCGGCGTGTTCCCGTTTCCGCCAACTTCGACGATGCGGGCGCGTGGGTGATTTCCCAGCACGGGCGACGCTCCGGCTGGGCCCTCAACATCGCTGACGACCCTAAAGTGCTTATCCGGCAACGGAACCGGTGGCGCTCAGGCATCGCCCGGTTCGAACCCGATGACGACCCAGCGGCGCGGGCGCGCACGTTTGCGACGTCGCGGCTGCTGGCGCCGGTCGTGGCCGCAACCTTCCGCGCGCTGCAGTCTGACCCGATCAGCGTCCGAATTGATTTCACCGACTGACGCGTTCTCGGAGTGCGCCGAGTGTGCACTCGCGGCGTGGCGCGGGGCGGCTTAACCCTCCAGATCGCCCTCGGTTTCCAAGAGCGCCTGCCGCAGCCCGTCGAGGGTCTCCGGTTGCGGATCCGCCCACATGCCACGGCCGGCCGCCTCGAGCAGACGTTCGGCCATGCCGTGCAGTGCCCATGGGTTGGATTCCGCCATGAACTTTCGGTTCTCCGAATCGAGCACATAGCGCTCGGTGAGTTGTTCGTACATCCAGTCGGCCATCACCCCGGCGGTGGCGTCATAGCCGAACAGGTAGTCGACGGTGGCGGCCATCTCGAAGGCCCCCTTGTAGCCGTGCCGGCGCATCGCCGCCATCCAGCGCGGGTTGACCACGCGGGCACGGAATACCCGGGTGGTCTCCTCCGACAGCGTGCGGGTGCGGATAGCGTCGGGTCTGGTGTTGTCGCCGATATAGGCGGCCGGTGCTCGGCCGGTCAGCGCCCGCACCGTGGCCACCATGCCGCCGTGGTACTGGAAATAGTCGTCGGAGTCGGCGATGTCGTGTTCGCGGGTGTCGGTGTTCTTGGCGGCCACCGCGATGCGCCGGTACTGGCGGTTCATGTCGTCGATCGCCTCGCGACCGTCGAGGTCGCGCCCGTAGGCGAATCCACCCCAGGCGGTGTACACCTGCGCCAGGTCGGCGTCGTCGCGCCAGTTGCGGCTGTCGATCAGCTGCAGCAGCCCGGCTCCATAGGTTCCCGGCTTGGATCCGAAAATCCTTGTGGTGGCCCGGCGCTGGTCACCATGCTGGATCAGATCAGCCCGGGCGTGCGCGCGGACGTAGTTGTCTTCGTCGGGCTCGTCGAGATCGACGACCAGGCGCACCGCGTCGTCGAGCATGGTCACGACGTGCGGGAAGGCGTCCCGGAAGAACCCGGATATCCGCACGGTGACGTCGATTCGCGGCCGACCCAGCTCGGCCGGCAGAATCGGCGTCAGGCCTACGACTCGCCGCGACGCGTCGTCCCACACCGGCCGAACGCCCAACAGCGCAAGGACTTCGGCGATGTCGTCGCCCGCCGTGCGCATCGCCGACGTGCCCCATACCGACAGTCCGACCGACTGCGGCCACCGCCCGTTGTCGTTGCGGTACCGGGCCAGCAACGAATCCGCCAGCGCCACGCCGGCTTCCCAGGCCAGCCGGGACGGCACGGCTTTGGGGTCGACGGAGTAGAAGTTGCGCCCGGTGGGCAGTACGTTGATCAGGCCGCGCAGCGGTGACCCCGAGGGGCCGGCGGGAATGAACCGGCCATCCAACGCCTTCAACACCTGTTCGATTTCGGACGCGGTCCCGGCCAGCCTCGGCACCACTTCCGTGGCCGCGAACCGCAGCACAGCCGCGACGTCGGCGTTGTCGGTGATCCGTTGCGCGGCGTCGGGATCCCAGCCGGTGGCCTGCAACGCCGCGACGAGCTCGCGCGCCGCGGCCTCGGCCCGGTCGACCGCCAGACGTTCGTCGGTGCCGTCCTCGGCCAGGCCCAACGCCTGTCGCAGGCCGGGCAGGACGTGCTCGCCGGCGAACAGCTGACGGGCCCGCAGAATGGCCAGCACGAGGTCGAGTTCGGCCTCGCCAGTGGGCTTTTGCCCGAGGATGTGCAGCCCGTCGCGGATCTGGATGTCCTTGATCTCGCACAGCCACCCGTCGACATGCAGGATCATGTCGTCGAACGTGTCCTCGGCGGGCCGTTCGTCCAGACCCAGATCGTGGTCCATCTTGGCGGCGCGGATCAGCGTCCAAATCTGCTGCCGGATGGCGGGCAGTTTGCCCGGGTCCAGCGCGGCGACCGTGGCATGCTCGTCGAGCAACTGCTCCAAACGCGCTATGTCGCCATAGGTTTCGGCACGCGCCATTGGCGGGATGAGGTGGTCGACGAGCACGGCGTGCGCGCGCCGCTTGGCCTGGGTGCCCTCGCCCGGGTCGTTGACCAGAAACGGGTAGATCATCGGCAGGTTGCCCAGCGCGGCGTCGGAGGCGCAGGCCGCCGACATGCCCAGCGTCTTGCCCGGCAGCCATTCGAGGTTGCCGTGCTTGCCCAGGTGGACGATCGCGTCGGCCTGAAAACCATTCGAGAAGCCGGCGTCCAGCCAGTGGTAGGCGGCCAGGTAGTGGTGGCTGGGCGGC
Source organism: uncultured Actinomycetota bacterium (assembly GCA_963784685.1). GTDB lineage: Bacteria > Actinomycetota > Actinomycetes > Mycobacteriales > Mycobacteriaceae > Mycobacterium. The sequence continues at coordinate 341,194 of CAWASF010000020.1, read as the reverse complement.
AGGTCGGGGTCGTGATAGATGGCTACCGGATTCTCCCCGAAACCGCGGGGAGGCTGGACCATCAACACCACATTGCCCTCTTGCATTGCGGCGATGACGATTTCGCCGTCGGGGTCGTGGGCGCGGTCGACGAACAGGTCGCCGGGCGGCGGACCCCAATGCGCCTGCACGGCTTCCCTGAGCTCGGCGGGCAGCGTCGCGAACCAGTCGCGGTAGTCCTGGGCGGAGACCCGGATGGGATTGCCGGCCAGTTGGCCGTCGGTGAGCCAGTCGGGGTCTTGCCCGCCCCGTTCGATCAGCGCGTGTATGAGGGCGTCGCCGTCATTCGACTCGACCCCGGGCAGGTCACCCACGTGATAACCGCGCTCCCGCATCGCCCGCAGGAGCGCCACCGCGCTGGCGGGGGTGTCCAGCCCGACCGCATTGCCGATGCGCGCGTGCTTGGTGGGATATGCCGAAAACACCAGGGCCACGCGCTTATCGGCGGGAGCGATGTTCCGCAGCCGCGCGTGTCGGATCGCCAGGCCCGCGACCCGCGCACAGCGCTCCGGATCGGCGACATAGGAGATCAGCCCGTCGTCGTCGATCTCCTTGAACGAGAACGGAACCGTGATGATCCGGCCGTCGAACTCGGGCACCGCGACCTGGCTGGCGACGTCGAGCGGGCTGAGCCCGTCGGCGTTGTCACGCCATTGATCACGGGCGGTGGTCAGGCACAAACCCTGCAAGATCGGGATGTCCAGGGCCGCAAGGTGTTCGACGCTCCAGCTGTCATCGTCGCCACCGGCCGACACCGTCGCCGGTCTCAGCCCCCCCGCCGCGAGCACGGTGACCACCATGGCGTCCGCGACGCCAAGCCGTTGCAGCAGTTCGGTTTCGGCGGTGCGCAGCGAGGCGCAATAGACGGGCAGCGGTCGCCCGCCGGCGTCCTCGATAGCCTGGCACAGCGACTCGACGTATGCGGTGTTGCCGGCCAGCTGCTGGGCGCGGTAGTACAGCACCGCGATCGTCGGGCCGTCGCCGTTCCTGGCATGCGGCCGATCCAGCTCACCCCAGGTCGGCGTCATGACCGGCGGCGCGAAGCCGAAGCCGGTCATCAGCACCGTGTCCGAGAGGAAGGCGTGTAACTGGCGCAGGTTACCCACGCCACCGTGGGCCAGGTAGACGTGCGCCTGCACCGCGATGCCGGCCGCCGGCGTGGACAGACCGGTCAACTCGGCGTCGGCGGCCTGTTCGCCACTGACCAATACCGTCGGGACTCCGCTGGCGATCACCGTGTCGATGCCGCTTTGCCAGGCTCGGTAACCGCCGAGGATCCGAACGACCACGATCGCGGCGTCGGCCAGCAGGTCGGTCAACTCGGAGTCGGACACGCGCGACGGGTTGGCCCACTTGTAGTTTTTTCCGCTGGAGCGAGCGCTGATCAGGTCCGTGTCGGACGTCGACAGCAGCAGGATGGTCGGCTCGGCCACCCATCATTCGTACCGCAGTGTGGTGGCGATCAGAGCGGCGACCTCACCGGCCACAAGTTTTGCCTGCCCGCCCGTCGCGGGTTCGTAGCGATCGGCGATTGGGTCATACTCCGCGCCGGCGATCGACCCGTGATCAGCCGCCAACTCCACCAAATTCACCGGCCAACCGATTTCTTCGAGGACAGCGGCGAACGCTCGGCTGGCTGCCACCGGCACCGCGTCGTCTGCGAGACCGTGGAGCAACGTGAACGGAGAACCTATGTGGTCGTGTGGCAGCCCATCGGTCAAGACTCGACCGGAGACCGGGTCGCGAGCCATGAAAGCGCCGGCCAAGCAAACGGTATGCGCGAGCTCTATATCGAAGCTCACCGCATCGAGGGTCAGGGCCGCCGCGGCCGCACCACCCAACGACCACCCCACCAGCACAATGCCCCGACCGTCGTTGACACGGTTCCGCGTGAAGTCGACCGACCGCAACAGATCCGCACGGCCGCCGTCATGGGCATGGGAATTCCAATCCGGCGCCACGACTGCAGCACCGTGGCCGGCGAGCAAACCGGCGAGCGGGCGGACGGCAGCTCGGGCATCGGACTGCATGCCATGCCACAGCAGGATTGTGGGTTGCGTTGCGTCACCGTAGACATCGGCCAAACGGCCCGGGGCATACTCCACCGTCCTCACGGGAACGAGTGTGCCCAGGTGACACGGATCCAACCCCGGATCCCGCCGTCAGCAGGTCACATGGCTGAGCGCACGGATGGGCTCGGTCGAGGTGTCATTCTCTCCGGTACGAAACTTGGTTATCTGCGGCAAACCGTCCCCGCCGCCCGCGGTGCATGAGGCGGACCGCGACGATAGGACGGAGCAGGAATGGATGAATCGCGGCTGACGGGCTGTTGGCGTCGGGCCCTGCCTCAACATCAATGACGGTTGTGGCGAACCCTGGGGTTCCGGCGATCGCCTACCACGCATCACCGACGTAACCGACGAACAATGGGATAGCGTTCCGTAACTCGTCGTATCGTGAATCATGCCCCGAACCCCCGACGCCGACGCCTGCCCGGGTGCTCTGCAGGTGCACCTGGCCGCGGACGGTGCGCTCGCGCGGGTCCGGCTGCCCGGCGGCGCGATCACCCCCGCCCAATTGTCGACGCTGGCCGCCGCCTCGACCGAGTTCGGCTCTGGAACGCTCGAGCTGACCGCGCGGGGCAACGTGCAATTGCGCGGGATCGCCGATGTTGAAGCGGTTGCCGAAGCCATCGCCGGCGCCGGGCTGTTGCCGTCGCCGACGCATGAGCGGGTCCGCAACATCGTCGCCTCGCCGATGTCCGGCCGGGCGGGCGGACGCGCCGACGTGCGGCCGTGGGTGGATGAGCTGGACGCGGCGATCTGCGCCGAGCCCCGGCTCGCCGAGTTGGGCGGCCGGTTCTGGTTCAGCCTCGACGACGGTCGCGCCGACGTGTCCGGACTGGGTGCCGATGTCGGCGTGCACGTGCTGGACGATGGGCTGGCCCTGCTGTTGGCGGGGCGAGATACCGGCGTCAGGCCGGCTACCGGCGAGATGGTCCAGACGCTCGTTGCCATTGCCGTACGCTTCGCCGAAATGCGTGGAAAGGCTTGGCGTGTAAAGGAATTGGCTGATGCTGGCGCGTTGTGTCCCGGGGCCGCGCATAGGCGGCGGCGTTGCCCCCGTCACCAAGCCGCCGGTGGGGTGGATCGGCCAGGACGATGGACGGGTGGCGCTGGGCGCCGCGGTGCCGCTGGGCGTTATGCCCGCGCGAGTCGCGGAGTATCTCGCCGCGATTCAGGCCCCGATGGTGGTCACACCGTGGCGATCGATGCTGGTTTGCGACCTCAGCGAAGAGGTGGCGGACCTCTCGCTCCGCGTGCTGGCGCCGCTGGGCTTGATTTTCGACGAGAACTCGCCCTGGCTGAACGTCAGCGCCTGCACCGGCAGTCCGGGATGCGCGCACTCGGCCGCCGATGTACGCGCAGACGCCGCGCTGTCGTTGGAGGGGGACCCCGGGGTGCATCGTCATTTCGTCGGCTGCGAACGCGCCTGCGGTAGCCCGCCAACCGGTCAGGTGCTGGTCGCCGACGGACAGGGATATCGGCTGCGAAGCGGGCGGCCGTAGGGTGAGCGGGTGCTCGACTACATCCGCGACGCGGCCGAGATCTATCGCCAGTCGTTCGCGGCCATCCGGGCCGAAGCCGACCTGACGCGATTTCCGGACGACGTCGCGCGGGTCGTGGTGCGGTTGATTCACACCTGCGGTCAGGTCGACGTCGCCGACCACGTCGCCTATACCGACGATGTCGTGACACGAGTCGGCGCCGCCTTGAACAGCGGTGCCGCGGTGTTATGCGATTCGTCGATGGTGGCGGCCGGCATCACCACCGCGCGCCTGCCCGCCGACAACGAGGTGGTGTCACTCGTGGCCGATCCGCGCGCGGCCGAGCTTGCCGCACGCCGACACACCACCCGCTCGGCGGCCGGGGTGGAGCTGTGGACCGACCGGCTGGGCGGCGCGGTGCTGGCCATCGGCAACGCGCCCACCGCGCTGTTCCGGCTGCTGGAGCTGATCGACGAAGGGGCAGCCCCGCCGGTCGCGGTGCTCGGCGGGCCGGTCGGATTCGTCGGGTCGGCGCAATCCAAGCAGGAGCTCATCGACCTTCCGCGCGGGATGTCCTATCTGGTGGTGCGGGGTCGGCGCGGCGGCAGCGCCATGGCCGCGGCCGCCGTCAACGCGATCGCGAGCGACGCCCAATGACCGAGCGGGGCACGCTCTGGGGAGTCGGGCTGGGCCCGGGCGACCCGGAGTTGGTGACGGTCAAGGCCGCGCGGGTCATCGGCGAAGCCGACGTGGTGGCCTATCACAGCGCCCGGCACGGGCGCAGCATCGCCCGCGGAATCGCCGAACCGTATCTGCGGCCCGGCCAGATCGAGGAGCACATGATTTATCCGGTGACCACCGAGGTGACCGACCATCCCGGCGGCTACGCCGGTGCGATCGAAGACTTCTACGCCGACTCCACCCGGCGCATCGCCGAGCACCTCGATGCCGGGCGCGACGTGGCGCTGCTCGCCGAGGGCGACCCCCTCTTCTACAGCTCGTACATGCATTTGCACACCCGGCTGACGGAGCGGTTCAACGCCGTCATCGTGCCGGGTGTCACCTCGGTGAGCGCGGCGTCGGCTGCCATCGCGACACCTCTGGTGGCCGGCGACGAAGTGCTGTCGGTGCTGCCGGGCACCCTGCCGGTCGCCGAGCTGACCCGTAGGCTCGCCGACGCCGACGCTGCGGTGGTGCTCAAACTGGGCCGTTCGTATCAGGCTGTGCGGGAAGCGCTTTCGGCATCGGGGCAGCTTGACGACGCGTTCTACGTCGAGCGTGCCAGCACCACTGGGCAACGCATACTGCCCGCCGCGGAAGTAGACGAGACGAGCGTGCCGTACTTTTCGCTGGCCATGCTGCCGGGCGGCCGGCGGGCACAACAGCGGTCGCCGACTCAGCAGCGGGCCGGCACCGTCGCGGTCGTGGGCCTCGGACCCGGCGACGTCGACTGGATGACGCCGCAGAGCCGACGCGAGCTGGCCGCCGCGACCGATCTGATCGGCTACGGCGGCTATCTGGATCGCGTCCCGGTCCGCGACGGCCAGCGGCGCCACTCCAGCGACAACACCGACGAACCCGCGCGGGCGCGACTGGCGTGCGCGCTGGCCGAGCAAGGGCAAACCGTCGCCGTGGTGTCGTCGGGCGATCCGGGGGTGTTCGCGATGGCCACCGCCGTCCTCGAAGAGGCAAAACAGTGGCCGGGAGTGCGGATCCGGGTCATCCCGGCGATGACCGCCGCACAGGCCGTCGCCAGCCGGGTGGGCGCCCCGCTGGGTCACGACTATGCGGTGATCTCGTTGTCCGACCGGCTCAAACCATGGCCGGTGATCTCCGCCCGGCTGGCCGCCGCGGCCGCGGCCGACCTGGTGCTGGCCATCTACAACCCGGCCTCCAAGACGCGAACCTGGCAGGTCGGCGCGATGCGCGATCTGCTGCTGACCCATCGCGAACCCGGCACGCCGGTGGTGATCGGCCGCAACGTGTCGGGGGATGACGAAGAGGTCCGCGTGGTGCGGCTGGCCGATCTTGACCCCGCCGAGGTCGACATGCGCTGCCTGCTGATCGTGGGATCTTCGCAAACCCAGTGGTACTCAGACGATTTCGGTGAGCGGGTGTTCACCCCCCGGCGTTACCCGGGATAACCTTGTGCGTCGGCTCCCGCCGGGCCGCGCCCCCGCGATACGTCGGAGCGTCACCCACGGCGTCTCCGTCGTGTGGCCGCTCACCCGTCGGGCCATCACCGGGGTTTGTTGAGCATGGCGGTATCCGCTTCCTCGCCCAGCAGGAGGGAGCGAACCAGATGACGCGGTCCGAAGGGACGGAGCATGTAGCTGGCCGGGCGCGGCCGCACGCGTTGCGGCCACCAGAACCAACGCCCGAGCAGCGCGGCGATCGACGGCGTCATCAAGGAGCGCACGACCAGAGTGTCGAAGAGCAGGCCGAGGCCAATCGTGGTGCCGGCCTGGCCGATCGAGCGGAGGTCACTCGCGGCCATCGACATCATGGTGAACGCGAACACCAGGCCAGCCGCTGTGACGACACCGCCGGTCTCCCCCATCGAGCGAATGATCCCGGTCCTCAACCCCGCGGCGATCTCCTCCTGGAACCGTGACACCAGCAACAGGTTGTAGTCGGATCCGACGGCCAGCAGGATGATCAACCCGAACACCGGTGCGATCCAGTTCAAATCCAGGCCGAAGAGGTGTTGCCACACCAACACCGAGAGCCCGAAAGCGGCACCCAGCGACAGCAGCACCGTCCCGACGATCGCCAGGGAAGCGACCAGGGCCCGGGTGATGATCACCATGACGGCGAAAATCAGGGTGAGAGCGGCGATTCCGACGATCAGCAGGTCGTATTGGGAGCCCGCCTGGATGTCACGGTAGATCGCCGCCGTTCCCGCGAGGTAGAACTTGGCGCCGGTGAGCGTCGTTCCCTTCACCGCTTGATGCGCGGCGTTGAGTTCCGGCTTGACCGCAGCAATGCCCGCCGGAGTTGCCGGGTCCGCATCATGGGTGATGATAAAGCGCGCGGCCTTGCCGTCCGGCGACAGGAAGAGTTTGAGGCCGCGCTGGAAGTCGGGATTCTGGAAGGCTTCCGGGGGCAGGTAGAAATAGTCGCCGCTCCTGGAAGCGTCGAAGGCCTGACCCATCGCGCTCGCCGTATCGGTCATCTGGGCCATTTGCGTGACCAGACCCGAGAAGCTGCTGTGCATCGTCAGCAGCGTTCCCTGCATGGATTCGGCGACGGCGATGATCGGCGGGAACTGGGCGAGCATCAGGGGCATTATCGCGTCGACGTTGTTCATGTCCTTGATCAGCGCGCTCATGTTCTCGCTGAACTTGTCCACACCGTCAATCGCCTCGAACACCGACCTCGAAGCCCAGCAGACGGGAATGTTGAAACAGTGTGGTTCCCAATACAGATAACTGCGGAACGGTCTCGCGAAATCGTCGAAATCCGCGAGATGGTCTCTCATCTCATCCAGCGTGGATTGCATATCGTGCATGTCGCCGACCATGTGATGAGTCGTGCTGCTCATCTGACCCAGCAAACCCTGCATCCGCTCCATCGAGCCGATCATGGCGCCGAGATCGTCGCTCATCTTGAGCATGTCGGCCGTGCGGTCCCTCATGAATTGCAGGTTCTGCTGGATCGGAATCGACTGGGCACTGATCTGGAAAGGTATCGACGTGTGCTCGATCGGCCCGCCCAGCGGCCGGGTGATGCTTTGCACCATCGCGATTCCCGGCGAACGAAAGACGTCTTTGGCAAGCCTGTCCAGAATGATCATGTCGCCGCTGTTCCGCATGTCGTGATCACTCTCGATCATGAGAATGTCGGGATTCATTGTCGCGGAGCTGAAATGGCGCTCTGCGGCGGCATATCCGACGTTCGATGGCAGGTTGCCAGGTATGTAATAGCGGTCGTTGTAGCTGGTCTTCATGCTCGGCATGATGAGGATGCCGACGATTGCGATAGCCAGGGAGGCCGCCAGCACCGGGCCGGGCCAGCGCACCGTGGCGGTGCCGATGCGCCGCCAACCGTGGACTTTGACAGCACGTTTCGGGTCAAGCAGGCCGAACCGACTGGCCACGGCGACGACGGCCGGCGCCGCGGTCATCGCTCCCGCGACGACCACGAGCAAACCCAAAGCCGACGGAATGCCCAGCGCCTTGAAATACGACAGCCGCGCCAAGTGGAGGCAGAAAGTGGCTCCGGCGATCGTCAACCCGGAACCCAAGATGATATGAGAGGTCCCGCGAAACATCGTGTAATAGGCCGTTTCTCGATCCTGACCCGCCTGACGAGCCTCCTGGTACCGACCGATGAGAAAGATCGCATAGTCGGTTCCCGCCGCAATGGCCAGGGACGACAGCATGGCGACGACGAACGTCGAGAACCCCAACAGGTCGTAGTGACCGAGAAGCGCGACGAGCCCTCGGGCCGTGCCCATCTCGAAACCGACCATGACGAGCACCAGAAGCACCGTGCTGATGGAACGGTAGGCGATGAAGAGCATGATCATGATGACCAGGCCCGTCACGCCCATCATCTTGAACATGCTTTTGTCGGCGGCTTCGTTCATGTCCGTCGTCAACGGTGCCGGGCCGGTGACGTAGACCTTGAGCCCCTTGGGGCGGCGCTGACTTGTCGACGATCTTCCTTACCGCATCGACGGATTCGTTGCCCTGGGTGCTGCCCTGATCGCCGGCCAAATTCAGTTGGACGTAAGCGGCTTTGCCGTCCCGGCTCTGGACGCCCGCGGCAGTGAGCGGATCTCCCCATACGTTGTGGACATGCTGCACGTGCTTGGGGTCGGCCTGCAGCTTTTTCACCAGGCCGTCGTAATAGCGGTGCGCCTGGTCGCCGAGTTGTTGATCGCTCTCGAGGACGATCATCGCGATGCCGTCGGAGTCCGACTCGTGGAACTTCTCACCGATGCGCTTCGCGGCGATCATCGCCGGCGCGTCTTGGGGCGACATTGTCACGGCGTGGGTTCGGGCGACCGATTCGATCGGCGGCACAAGCACGTTCAGGGCGACGGTCAGCAGCAGCCATGCCACGAGGATCGGCACCGCGAACCTGCGGACGAACCGCATGAATTTCGGGCGGGCGTCCTTACCTTCCTTACCGGGTTTCATGCGGCCTTCACCAGGCAGGAAGTCTGGGCGTGGTGCCCGACCGAAGATCTCTCCTCCTTGACCTCACCGTTAACGGTGATGCGGCACCCGATGCTGTCGCTATTGCCCTGTGCCACCATGTTGGCGATCACAGCCGGCACCGTGGTCGTGATCGTGAAGGTCCAGGGCAGGCTGGTGAAGCTCGCCTGTTCCGGCTGGGCGTCCTTGTCCAGGTAGCTCACGCTGCCCGTTGTGCCGCCGGGCCCCAAAACCTCATATGTCACCCGCTTGAGGTGCGAGGGCTCGAGTGGTTCGGCGCTGCTGCCGGTCGCGGTGAAGATCTCGTCGGAGCCGAAAACGCCGCGAAGCCGATTGACGGCCACACCACCGAGGAGAACCGCGGCCACGACGACGAGCGGTACCCAGGCCCGGTTGAGAAAGGCCAACATTGGAGTTTCCTTTCGCTCGTGGCCAGGTTCGGGTAGTAGGCAGTCTCACGCCGGCACCATTACGCGTAATAGAGCCGTTCAGCCCGCGACTAGTGGCCGTCGGTCCTCGGTTTCTCGTGGGAAGTCCCCGCGGCGGCTCCGCCCACAACTCCCGTATTATATACCCCCAGGGGTATTTTTTCCACCTCGTCAAGTTTTGCGAGGTTCTTTGCGCGCGGACCGGCGATGCGCAACGATGCAGGGATGCGGTGCGATGTAGCGCGTGAGGCGCTTTCGGCGCGATTGGACGGCGAGCGTCCCGAGGTCCTCGCGCAGCAGGTCGATGCCCATCTCGAATCGTGCCGCGGTTGCCGCACGTGGCTGATCGGCGCTGCCGCACAGACCCGCCGGCTGGCCTCTATTTCGCCCGGCCGCGGACCCGACCTGGTCGACAAGATCATGGCCAGCGTCGGCGAGCAGTCAGTGGCCTGTCACCGCTCCATGCGCTGGCTGCGGGCGCACTACCGGCGCTGGGGGCTCATCGCTGTCGGCCTTTTCCAGGTGGCGATCGCGGCCGCCCAAATCAGCGGGATCGATTTCGGCATGGTGTCCCACACGCACGGGGCGATGTCCGGCGAACATTTGCTGCACGAGTCCACAGCTTGGTTGCTGGCGTTGGGGCTGGCCATGATCGGCGCAGGCATCTGGCCCGTCGCGGCGATCGGTGTCGCAGCGATTGTGGGCGCGTATTCGGTGGCGCTCGTGGGTTACGAGGTTGTTGACGTCTTTGAGGGCGAGGAGACCGCGACACGGATCGCCAGTCATGTGCCCCTGCTGGTGGGCTTCGTGTTCGCCCTGCTGGTGACGTGGGAACGCATGGGCCCGCGCAGACCGCGCACCTCCGGTTCCGATGCCGATTCCCCCGCATGGCCCTCGGAGACGCCCAGCGACCGGCGACACCGGCATCTGTGGCCGATCAACCGGTCGCCCTCCTCTACGACGACCCGTCGTAGGCTGGCCCAGCCCGCGGGATTAAGGTGGTTGGTCATGACCGCGTCCGGCGATGACGAGGCCGTTACCCAGCTCGCCTTGGCGGCCGGATGCGGGAACGCGCGGGCGCTCGAGGCATTCATCAAAGCCACCCAGCAAGACGTGTGGCGGTTCGTCGCGTACTTGTCGGACGCGGGCACCGCCGACGATCTGACGCAGGAAACCTTCCTGCGGGCAATCGGCGCCATCGAGCGGTTCTCCGGCCGGTCCAGCGCCCGAACCTGGCTGCTGGCCATCGCACGCCGTGTCGTCGCCGATCACATCCGCTACGCACAATCGCGGCCACGCACCGCCCCGGGTGCCGATCCCGACGACCTCCTCAGCGGCGACCGCCACGCCCGCGGATTCGAAGACCTGGTCGAGGTGACCACGATGATCGCCACCCTCACCGCCGAACAACGGGAAGCCCTGTTGCTCACCCAGCTGCTCGGACTGCCTTACGCCGACGCCGCAGAGGTGTGCGGCTGCCCGGTGGGCACCATCCGATCCCGCGTGGCTCGCGCCCGCGACGCGCTGCTCGCCGACGCCGAGCGCGACGACCTGACCGGCTAGCCCAGCCCCGCAACCCATTCGGCGGCCTCTTCCACGCTGCCCACCGCCGTCACCCCGGCGGGCAGTTGCGGGCGCGCCACCATCACCACCGGAATCGCCAGCGCGGCAGCGGCATCCAGCTTCGCCCGGGTCATCTCGCCGCCGCTGTTCTTGGTAACCAAGGCGTCGATACGATGCTCACGCAGCAGCGCCAATTCGTCGTCGTAGTGATAAGGGCCGCGCGACAACAGCAGCCGGTGGTGGCGCGGTAGCAACGCCGCGTCCGGCGCGGTGACCGCGCGAATCAAAAACCACGCGTCGCTGTCGGCGAAAGCGTTGACGCCCGAGCGGCCGGTCGTGAGAAATATACGCGAATAGCCTTGTCGAGCAACGATTTCCGCCGCTTCGGTATCAGATTCGACAACCAGGGCGCCGCCCGGAGCCCACGCCGGGCGGGCCAACACCAGATGCGGCATCCTCAGTTCGCCACAAACTTCGGCGGCGTGGGCTGTCATGGCTGCCGCGAACGGATGGGTGGCGTCCACGACGGCGTCGATGCGTTCGTCTTGCAGCCAGCGTCGCAGTCCGTCGACGCCGCCGAAGCCGCCGATGCGTACCGGGCCGACCGGCAGCGCCGGATCCGGTACCCGGCCTGCCAGTGAGCTGACGATATCGACGTGCGGGTGCAGGGTTTTCGCCAGCGCGCGGGCCTCGGCGGTGCCGCCCAGCAGCAAAACCCGCATCAGTGGCCCCCCCTGGCACGACGCGCCGCCGAATACAGGTAGCTGTCGGTGAATCCCTCGGCGGCCAGCACGTCGCCGACGATGATGACGGCGGTCTTGGTGATCTTGGCGTCGTGCATCTCCGCCGCGATGCCGCCGAGCTCGCCGCGCAGCACCGTCTGCTGCGGCCAGCTCGCGAAAGCCACTACCGCAGAAGGCGTTTCGGGTGGATAGCCGCCTTCTATCAGCTGCGGGACGATCGCGTCGATCTGGGCGGCGGCCAGATGTAGAACCAGGGTGGCGCCGGTCCGGGCCAGGCTGGCCAGGTCTTCGCCGGGCGGCATCGGCGTCGACAGGGTCGCTACCCGGGTAAGCGTCACCGTCTGCGCCACCCCCGGCACGGTGAGCTCCCGCTTTAAGGCGGCCGCGGCCGCGGCGAAAGCCGGCACGCCGGGCACAATTTCGTATTCGATGCCCAGCGTGTCGAGTCGGCGGCACTGCTCGGCCAGCGCGCTGTACAGCGACGGGTCACCGGAGTGCAGCCTCGCCACATCGCGGCCGGCGGCGTCGGCGGCGGCCAGTTCGGTAATGATCTGCTCCAGCGTTAAAGGGCCGGTGTCAATGATTTTCGCGTCGGGCGGGCACAGTGCCAGCAGGTCGTCGGGCATGATCGAACCCGCATAGAGACATACCGCGCATCTTTCGAGCAGCCGTTGCCCGCGCACCGTGATGAGGTCGGCGGCGCCCGGGCCCGCGCCGATGAAATACACCGTCACCTCGTCACCGCCCATTGGGCGACCGGCATCTGCGGGCGCCAGCCGGTGAAGCCGCCGAGCGGCTTGCCTCGATAGTGCTGGAAACGTCGCAGCTCACCACCTAAGCGCGAATATGCCTGCACGAGCTGCGATTCGGACTCGGCGGTGACCGCATTTGCGACCAATCGGGCACCTTTTTGCAAATTGTCGAGGCAGGCGTCGAGGAGACCGGGTTGGGTCAGGCCGCCGCCGATGAAGATCGCCGCCGGCGTTTCCGCGCCCACGAACGCTTGCGGCGCCTCGCCGTGGACGTCGACGCTGACGCCGAAGGCCGCCGCGTTGAACCCGACGTTGCGGCGGCGCGCCTCGTCGCGTTCGAACGCTACGGCCGTGCAACCGCGCCAGCTCAGGCACCACTCGACGCTGATGCTGCCCGAGCCTGCGCCGACATCCCACAGCCGCTCCCCCGGCCGCGGCGCCAGCGCCGCCAGGGTCACCGCCCGGACCGTGTGTTTGGTGATCTGCCCATCGTGGGCGAACGCATCGTCGGGCAACGGTGACATGCGCTCGTCGGGCAGGTAGCGCACGGCGATCAGGTTCAGGTCGTCGACGTCGGGCGGCGCGTCGTGGGCCCATTGCCGCGCGGTGCCGTCGCGGCGGCGTTCGGTCGGGCCGCCGAGCCGTTCGAGCACGCTGAACTCGGAATCGCCGCGGCCGTGCGCATTGAGTGCTTCCGCCAGTGTCCTGGGCGTGGCCCGGCCGCTCGACAGCACGATCGCCTGCCCGCCGCGGCGCACCGCGGTGTGCGGCTGCGCGGTCACGAGGCTGATCACTTCGGTGTCGTGGACGTTCCATCCCATCCGGGCGCAGGCCAGCGTCACCGACGAAACGTGCGGCAGCACCTTGACCCGGTCGGGCCCGTACAGCCGGATCAGTGTGCCGCCGATGCCGTGCATCAGCGGGTCTCCGCTGGCGACGACGTGGATGTCTTCGGTATGACGGTCACGCAAAGTTTGCAATGCGGGCAGCATTGGCGACGGCCACTCCCGACGGGGTGCGGCGACCGTTTCATCGAGCAGGTCAAGTTGTCGTTTGGACCCGTAAACTACTGTGGCCCTTCGCAATTCGGCGCGCGACGTTTCCGCGAGGCCCGCCATGCCGTCGGCACCGATACCGACGACGACGATCATCGCGGCATCCTGCGCCACACGGGCTGCGGCAGCAGCCGCATCACGAAGAACATCGGCCGCAGCGCCCACGGGATCCAGACGGTGCGCCGACCCTTGGCCAGCGCACGCGCGGTCGCGGCGGCCACTTGCCGAGGGGTGCTGGACAGCGGCGCGGGCGTCATGCCCTCGGTCATGCGCCCGATGACAAAGCCCGGGCGTGCGATCAGCAGTTTGACCCCGCTGCCGTGCAGGGCGTCGGCCAACCCGCTGGCGAAGCCGTCCAGGCCGGCCTTCGCCGAGCCGTAGACGTAGTTGGCGCGGCGTACCCGGACACCGGCCACCGAGGAGAAGACCACCAGTGAGCCCCGGCCGGCCGTGCGCATGGCGGCGGCCAGGTGAGTGAGCACGCTGACCTGGGCGACGTAGTCGGTGTGCACGATGGCCACCGCGTGCGCGGCGTCGGCCTCGGCGCGGGCCTGGTCGCCGAGGATGCCGAAGGCCAGCACCGCGATGCGGATGGGTCCGTGATCGGCGACGATCGCGTCGACCAGCGGGCCGTGCGAGGCCAGGTCGTCGGCATCGAATTCCCTGGTGTGCACGGCCGCGGCCCCGGCGGCGTCGAGCGCGGTGACCTGGTCGTCGAGCTGATCTGCGTTACGAGCGGCCAGCACCACCGTCGCTCCCGGAGCCAGGCGCCGCGCCAGTTCGATGCCGATCTCGCTGCGGCCGCCCAAGATTAGTACCGGACCTGTGCCCGTGTCGTCCACGGCTGCGATTATCACCTGCGCTAGCGTGGGGGCTGATGGCGAATACCACTACTCGGCTCACCGACGACGCGCTGGCATTTCTGTCGGAACGTCACCTGGCGATGCTGACGACGCTGCGGGCGGACAATTCACCGCACGTGGTGGCGGTGGGTTTCACCTTCGATCCCCACACCCACATCGCGCGTGTCATCACCACCGGCGGGTCTCAGAAGGCGGTCAACGCCGACCGTGCCGGGGTGGCCGTCCTCAGTCAGGTCGACGGCGCGCGCTGGCTGTCGCTGGAGGGCCGGTCCAAGGTGAACAGCGATGCCGGCGCCGTGCGTGACGCCGAGCTGCGCTACGCCCAGCGCTACCGCACCCCGCGCCCCAACCCGCGAAGGGTGGTCATCGAGGTACACGTGGAGCGGGTGCTGGGGTCGTCGGATCTGCTGGACCGGAGCGAGTAGTTTTCGGCGCGCTGTCACCGACGAGGCAGAGTGGTCGATAGCAGAATCGTTCGCACGATGCCGGGGCGCCAGACTTTACCCCCTATCGGCGCTCGAAAAGCGGTTTTCCGTCCGGATCAATAGCCGACGCTTCAATCTGATCTATTGTCGCCGTCACGTATAGCGCGAGCTTGATCTTCTGTCAGCTCGTAGTGCTCTTCGTAATCGACGATGCCATTGCTTACTAGTATCGAGGCGTAGTAGCGGCCCGACATCGACTCGACGCCGATCGAATATCTGTCCGCTCTTGAAAAATATGCGTCGTCAAATGCCACAAAATGCCTCTATGATTTAAAATCGCCCGCGGTACTTCAGATTCGAATGTACACCAGCTCGAATGCTTGGATTCGGGTGCATTAATGCTCACGCCAGTCTGCTGCTAGATGGGCGGTCAAGCCTTGAGGAAAACCGTCGAGCAACTCAGAGTCTAACTGATCATATGACAGGGGAAGAATGTGATTGTAAGGCTGAATGCCGCCAGAATAGGCGAGGAAGTAGGCCGTAGGATCCGCAACTAATTCGTATTTAGCCTGCTTATCAGACACAACTACCTTGCGTACCCTCGTGTCCAGCCCTACCTCACGCCATTTCTGTTCTAGGGGTTTGAGCCCAAGCGACACTCTAAGTAGGTCTGCCACTTCGTAAATAATGTACTTGCCAGCGTCTTGCAGTCGCGAAAATATTGCACGGACGGATTCTAGAGGAGTGTTGCGCCGTTCGGTCGATACATGAAAAACGCTATAATGTCCTTCGTTGGCAGGCTCCAGGATAAATGCTGACCAGTCGGGGTGCGGGTAACCCTTTCGAAAATAGAGGCGACCATCGTCCCAATCTGGTTCATTTGGCTCCAACTCGTTTGCATATCGGAAAATTAGCCGCCATTTGTTGTAATGGCTGATCAACTCACTGATATCGCGTGCGTATGCGTCGGTGCCCATGTCCCTCCTCTCGTGCTGATTCGGTGTCACTCGGGTGGCTCACTCTCTGTCAGTGCTGAAGGAGCCCGAGGTGGGCGCGGGACTGGCGGCTCAACTATCATGCCGTTCCTCTTAAGTTCTTCTACCGATATTGGTTCCAACGTGTCGCCATCGACCACAACCCACTGCTCACCACCTCCCGGCTGACCGAATGCATCCTTGGCGGGGCCATGCAGTACCACCCAGTCTTTGTCGGGCGGGACAGGTGCACCGGTGCCTTCGAATACATGGTATTGCGCCGCCAACCCAGGAGGCGTCGCGCGTTGTGGTAATGGGATTCCTTCGGGTGACAAGAAGCCCCCACCGTTAGAGCCTAGGCGGTCAAGTCGGAGATTATTAGGAATGCGATCGGTCGGCAGGGGGTCGCCTGCGAATCCATTGTTCGGGGCTTGAACCTCCCAATCCCACTTGGTGTCGCCGCTTGCATCCTTAACCGTGAATTCCCGCTCGAATTCCGCAGGCGTTCGTCCAGCTAACGGTTCGTAGCCGTCCAACAACTCCTGCGGGACGCCCCCGTGCGCCAATCTCTCAAGCTCAGCACCGGGATGCTCCAGTAACCCCATTGCATCCGCAGCGGGCATCGCGTAGTCGACACCGGGAACTTTCGTCGGGGTCGGTGGACCGTGAACACCGTCAGCCGCGTCAGGCGTTTCGCCGGTGACGCCATCGTCCCCAGGAGGATTCCCATGCTGGTTTGGTGAGCCATCACCTGGTGGGTGCAATCCGGTTCGGCCATCGCTAGGTCCGTGCGGACTATCCCCGCTGTGTGGACCGCCATGGCCGGGTCCATGGGGGCCGCCGTCATGCGGAGGCTTTCCGTGTGGCCGACCGCCCGCGGGGCCGCCCTCACCCGGCCCATGCGAGCCGCTACCGCCCGGCAGTTCGGTCGGGCGACCTCCTGAGGGCATGGAATGGGGCGCCGCGGACGCGAAGGATGGCGACGGCTGTGGTGAGTGCGCAGCGACAGACGCTGGTTCAGCGGGAGATCCGCCAGGCGCCGCCGGCGCGCGAACCGGCGAATGCTCAGCCAGTTGCGGAACAGTCGACGGCAGGCGCTCGCCCGCCGCGGCTGGTACGGACGCCAGGGGCGCCGGCACGCGATCGTGCGGACCACCCGCTGGCACGGAAACCGGTTCATAGGGACCACCCGCCGGCACCCCCACCGGCTCATGCGGACCACCCGCCGGCAGGGCCGCCGGTGCGGAACCCGGCGCGGTGGCCGGTACCGGCTCATGCGGATCACCGGCTGGCATCGGCATCGATTCGCGCGGGCCGCCCATCAGCGGCGACAGCGGATCATGCGGACCACCCGCCGAGGCGGGCGCAGGCGCCGCGGCCGACGGCTCAGGGGGTGGTTCGTGCGCACCACCCGCGGGCGCAGGCCCCGAGGGCTGACCACCCGCGGGATCGTGTGGACCACCCGAGGGCGCGGGCGGCGGATCATGCGGACCACCACCCGCCGGCCCGGGCGGCTCAGGCGCAGCGGGCCCTGGCCCACCGGTCGCTCCCGGGGAAGTACCCGGCGCCGCGTCCGGCGGACGTGGCACCGACTCGACCGGCGGCTCGATCCGCTTTGGTGCCGGCAACGCCACCGGGGCGCCACTTACCGGAGCATCGATCTTCGGCAGATCGCCGCTGATGCCTTCGAGGTTCTTGGTCAGATCACCGCTCGTTTTGGCGACATCCGCCAACCCAGTTTGAACACCCGCCGCGCCCGCGAACCCGTCGGCCGCTCTCCCGGCAGCGCGTTCAGCGTCCGCCGCCGCCTCCGCGCCACGCGCGGCCGCCCCGGCGCCGTCGGCCGCCGCACCGGCTTCCCCCGCTCCGGGAATGAACAGCGTCGCGACGTCAAACATGTTCTCCCCAAAGCCCAATCCGGGCCGGGCCGTGCTCCAATCGTCAAGGTGCAGCAATCCTTTGAGCATCTGTAGGTTTGCTTGCCCGGCCTCTTGGGGGTTAAGCAAGCCATTGATCAGACTTCCTTTCCAGATGCTTTTCCCCATGCCCTCCCAGGTGGCCGCAGCGCCGTTGGGATCGACGAGGAACCACCGCGGGTCGAGATCGCCCAGGGCCATTGCCGTGCCAACGGCGCCCTTGAGGACACCCTCGTTCGCGTTCAACCAGGTGTCGAACACGGTCGCGATCGGATTACCGACCTCGTCACCCAGAAAATCGGTGAGCTGGCCGCGCACGTACTTCTCGAACTTGACGACCAGCCCATCGACGACCTGCATTCCGAGCTTGATTCCCTGCTCCATCGCCCGGGCTTCCCGTCCCAGGTTGTGCAGCACGGCCTCGATATCGTCGGCGATCTTTCGGATCTCATCGATCGCATCGCCTTCGATGATCAACATCACGTCATGCCCAAGGTCGGCCAATGACCCGAGCCGGTTCAGCAGATCCCGGATGTGGTTCTGGGCTTGCTCGACGTCGTTGGCGAAATCGTCGAGGCTTCGAGCCAGCTTGCCGCACTGATCGCCGGCTTTTGCCGTGCAGTCGCCGATCTGCGACAAAGCCTCATCGATCATGCCGCCTTCGGGGAGATGCTGCCCGTCCAGTAGCGACTTCGACGCGTTGAGCGGGCCCCGCATCCCGCTCAACGCGGCGCCGAAGCTCCGCCAGCGACCGGCGGCCGCCCGCAATCCGGCCACGTCTCCGTCGGGCCACACATCGTCGAGGAAGGACTGCACAAGCGCCCAAAGCACGGGCGGCGGTTCACCCTTTCCCCAGGTCGCGGGGGGGCCCGGCGCAGTGATCTTGGTTGGCTCCGGTGGCGCCTGCAAGACGTCGGCGCCGCCGCCGAGCGTCGAGGCCGCTTCAGCCTTCGAGTAGTTCGCCGCGCCTTGCTGTATCGCGGCCCCGCTGTGGAGGCACGCGTTGACCGCGGCCGCCGCGGCCTTCAACAGCCGCTCCGCCGCGTCCTGATAAGCCACGCCAAAGACCATGCCGGCGGCATCCAAGCCGGTGTGGGCCGCAAAACCCGCCGTCAACACGGTCAGATTCGCCGCCAGGCCCTCTCCCGCGGCAACCACGGCGCTGCCCGCGGCGAACAACGACTGAGGATCGACGACCAAGGGGACCACGCGCGAGATTCTCGCCTACGACCTCGCGCGCCGCTAATCACCCAGCTCGCACGGCCGACCTAGCCAACGTGATGCGGTGATGTCCGGGCGACACGGCCACGGCGGGCCCGGCTGGTTGGCCGTCCAGTCGTATTTCCGCCCCGGCGGGCAGCCCGGCCAGCGTGACGTTCGCGGCGGTGTCGGTGGTCACCGTGACCGTCGACGACGACAACGCGGCCAGCCCGGCACGCGCCACGTCGACCGTCAGGCCGGCCACCCCGGTGAGGCGCAGCGTCAGATACGGCAGCGCGCCGACGGACGGCCCCACCCGCCAGTCCAGCTCGCTGTACAACCCGGGCGTCGGATCGAGGTCAAGGAAGACGCCGCGATGATGTCGCACGGTGTGCGCCGGGTCGGGTCGGGCATACGACCGCGCGTCGACTTGCGCCACCGCTCCGCGCCGCGCCGTCACACCCGGATCGGCGCTGAGTTCCGACAACCACCACACCTGGTGCGGCCCGATGCCCAGGTCGGCGCGTACGAGTTGGGGATACCACGCGAACGTGATGTGTCCCGGATCGGCTTGGCGCAGACCGGTTCCCATGTGCGAGATCGGATCCTCGAATTTGTCCTGAAGGACCCACGCGATGTGATCCTCGAGCGGATACACGGTGAACCGATGCCGGTAGC
The DNA here is from genome assembly GCA_963784685.1 of uncultured Actinomycetota bacterium. Lineage (GTDB taxonomy): Bacteria > Actinomycetota > Actinomycetes > Mycobacteriales > Mycobacteriaceae > Mycobacterium. The sequence goes on along the minus strand of CAWASF010000020.1, from coordinate 321,846 downwards.
CGAGCCGGTCGAGCTCGAGCACCTGCTCGGCGGCCGATGCGAACGGGACCAGTTCGTCAACCAGCCCGTGGGCGATGACGTACGGCAGCCAGCGGGCGTTTCCGAGCAGCTTCCAGGTGTCGCCCTCGCGGCCGCACGGCGAATCCAGGTCAAGGTCGGCCGGGATGTCGACGTCGGGCAGCAACCGCACACCGCACGCCGGCGGGCCGGCGAGCACCACCGCCTGTGAGAACACCTGCGGGTAGCTCAGCCCCAGCTTGTAGGCCGCATATCCGCCCATCGAATAACCCGAAATCACAGTGCGATTGGGGTCGGTGCCCAGCTGTTCGCCCACCCGCGCCCACACTTCCCAGACGTCCAGTTCTCCGGTGTCGAAGTACCAGGTCGACGGGCCTCGGGCCAACGGCGTCACGACTACCGAGTCGCGGCCCTCGCACACTTCGTGCAACAGGTTGGGATCGATCGCCGCGAACTGGCTCTGCCCGAGGGACAGCGAGTGCAGCAGCAAGGTCAGCGGCAGCGCGCGCCCGGGCGTATAGGTGGACGGCAGGCAGATCGAATAGGGCTGCACGCGACCGAGGAACTGCGGCTTGGTGCTCAATATGTTGTCGTCCGCAGCAACTCCCTGGCCCAGCTCGATCGACGACACATACCAGCGGGTCGACGGTCCGGTGATCACCGGCTCCGGCAAGGTTTCGCGGGCCGCGAGCTGAGCCCAGGGCACCGTCACCGCGAACTCCGACACATCGCCGCGGCTCAGGGCGGCGGCCTGGGCAGCATCCGACCAGAAGTTCAGGTGCGGCGGTTCCTGCGCGTTCGTGCGGAATGCGACGTTGTAGACGTTCGGTTGCCCAGGCAGCGCACCGTGCAGGGCGGGCACGTCGGCGAAGCCGTCTCCCGCGGCGTTGGCCAACCCCGCGACCAGTCGCACCGTCCAGCCCCCGGCGGGTTCCACCAGCGACCGCGGAACCTGCGCCAGAAACGACCGCGAGGACATGTCCGCGCTGTGCTCGACCGGCGTCCTGGCCTGCGTCGTCAGGTCGATCAACGCGGCGCTTCGCCCGGAGACCAGCAAGGCCATGTCAATGCCCTTCGAGCGCACGCCCGCCCCGGCGGGCCACTCCTCGGCGGCTGTTCGAGCGCGGTCGGTGTCGAAGGCGAACAGCGCGATGGGCACGGAGGAATCCAGCAGCGTGTTCCAGTCGATTCGCCACCACGTATGGGTCTCGGTGAGCCCGATGGCGACACGAAAGATGTCGGCGCCGTTGCCGGCGGCGGGCCCGTCGGGGTAGACGTAGGTGCCGCGTGGCGGCGCCTGGATTTTCAGGTCCCCGACCGGGACGCCCGTCGCCCCGTGGTCGTCGTACAGGAAATCCGTCCAGAACAGGGCACCGCCGGCCAGCCGGCCCACACCGCACGTGCGCGGGAAATCCTCGCCGAACGGCCATTTCGACGGCGCGGGCAGCGCAGGCTCGCGACGGCGCGCCGCCGGCGGCACACCCTCGGGCATCCCGTCGACCACGATGAGCTCGGCCGGTGGCGCGGGTGCCGGTGTCGGCGGGCCGGGATGCAGCACCGCGTCGGCCACGTGTTGTGCGATGCGGATCGGAAGCAGCGTGAGGTCCAGGATTGACACCCCGCCTAACCTACGCGGCGGGGGTGTCATGGCCCTCAGGACACGGGCACCACGATCAACTCGTGGGGCCGGTTGTTGACGGCCAGGGCGCCGTCCTCCGTCACGACGACGATGTCCTCGATCCGGGCGCCCCACCGGCCCGGAAAGTAGATGCCGGGCTCGATGGAAAACGCCATGCCCGGGGTCAGCGGCAGGTCATTGCCGGAGACGATGTAGGGCTCCTCATGAACCGACAGCCCGATGCCGTGCCCGGTGCGGTGCACGAAAAACTCCGCGAGCCCAGCCTCGGCAAGCACGTCTCGGGCGGCCGCGTCGACCCGCTCGGCCGTGACACCGGGACGAACCGCGTCCAAGGCCGCGCGCTGGGCTCCTTGTAGCACCGAATATTGCTCTGCCACATCGGATTGAGGCTCACCGATGCTGTAGGTACGGGTGGAGTCGGAGTGGTATCCCGGGTCATACGCGCCGCCGATGTCGACGACGACGATGTCGCCCACCTTTAGTTCTCGATCAGAATAGCTGTGGTGCGGGTCGGCGGCGTGCGGGCCCGAGCCCACGAGGATGAACGCCACTTCCGAATGTCCTTCGGCGACAATCGCTTCGGCGATGTCGGCGGCAACGTCGGCCTCGGTGCGGCCCGGGCGCAGAAACCCGGGCACGCTAGCATGCACGCGGTCGATGGCCGCCCCGGCTTTGCGCAACGCGTCGATTTCGCATTCCTCCTTGACCATCCGCAGTCCGCGCAGCACGTCGGTGGCCAGCACCGGCAGCACACCGAGCACCCCCGCCAGCGGCAAGAGGTGCAGGGCGGGCATGGAATCGGTGACGGCGGTCGCGGCGGGCCCGCCCAGGGCCGCGCCGACCAATTGATACGGATCGTCGCCGTCAACCCAATCCCTTACCGCCAGGCCGAGTTCCGCGACGGCTGACTCCTTGAGCGACGCCAGCTCCAGCCGCGGCACGACGACAGTCGGGTCACCGGAGGCCGGTAACACCAGCGCGGTGAGCCGCTCGAACGTCTGGGCGCGTGAGCCCAGGAGGTAGCGCAGGTCGTAACCCGGGGTGATCACCAGACCGGTCAGGCCCGCCTCGGCGGTCGCCGCAGCCGCCGCAGTCAGCCGACGCGCGTACACCCCCGCGTCGAATCGGTGAGAATCCATGGCTGGCAGGATAACCGGCATGCCCGCCCCCCTGTTGCTGCTCGACGGCGCCAGCATGTGGTTCCGGTCGTTTTTCGGGGTGCCGTCATCGATCACCGCCCCCGATGGGCGGCCCGTCAACGCCGTGCGGGGTTTCATCGACTCGATGGCCGTCGTGATCACCCAGCAGCGACCGAGCCGGCTGGTGGTGTGCCTCGACCTGGACTGGCGACCGCAGTTCCGGGTGGACCTCATCCCGTCGTACAAGGCGCATCGGGTCGCCGAGCCCGAGCCGGCAGGTCAGCCCGACATCGAGGAAGTACCCGACGAGCTGACGCCGCAGGTCGACATGATCATGGAGCTGCTGGACGCGTTCGGGATCCCGGCGGCGGGCGCACCGGGATTCGAGGCCGACGACGTGTTGGGCACGCTGGCCGCACGGGAACGAAACGGCCCGGTCGTGGTGGTCAGCGGAGACCGTGACCTGCTGCAGGTGGTGGCCGACGATCCCGTCCCGGTTCGCGTGCTCTACCTTGGCCGCGGGTTGACCAAGGCCACCTTGTTCGGGCCCGCCGAGGTGGCCGAGCAGTATGGCGTGCCGGTGGATCGGGCGGGCCCGGCCTACGCCGAACTGGCGTTGCTTCGGGGCGATCCGTCCGACGGCCTACCGGGTGTGCCGGGCGTCGGCGAGAAGACGGCGGCCACGCTGCTGGCCCAGCACGGTTCGCTGGATCAGATTTTGGCGGCCGCCCACGACCCGAAATCCAAGATGGCCAAAGGTTTGCGGGCGAAATTGCTGGCCGCTACCGACTACATCGAGGCCGCCGGCGCGGTGGTGCGGGTAGCCACGGACGCGCCGGTCACGCTGTCGACGGACACCGATGCCCTACCGCTGGCGGCCGCCGACCCGAAGCGCACCGCCAAGCTGGCGGGTGAGCTCGGCGTCGGGTCGCCGATTGCCCGCCTGCAGAAAGCGCTCGATTCGCTGCCCGCGTGACGGTTATTGCGGCCGGCCGACCTCGTAGGTGCCGTTGTTGTCCTGGAAGGTCACCGTCACGTGCTTGGGGGCGCCGTCGATGCTGACGTCGCAGTCGAAGGTCTTGCCCTTCTCGACGACGGGGTTTTGGCCATGGTTGCACTTGACGTCTTTGACGTTCTTGGCGCCGTAACCGTTCGTCTCATCGCTGAGAATCTGCTGCACACCGACCTGGGCCTTGTTCACGTCCAGCTGGGTGGTGACGAAAAAGCCGGGTGCCCAGAAGCCGAGCACCGCCACGACCGCGATCAGGAGAACGGCGATCACGCCGGCCACTGCGCCGATCAGGCCCAAAGAGCGCTTCTTACCTTGTTGGTCGTAGGACTGGTACTGCTGGGGGTATTGGCCGAGCTCGCCGTATTGAGCCGGCGGGCCGTATTGACCCGGCTGGCCGTACTGGCCGGGCTGGCCGTACTGGCCGGGCTGGCCGTACTGGCCGGGCTGGCCGTACTGGCCGGGCTGGGCGTATTGGCCGGGCGGGGCGTATTGCCCTTGGCCGTACTGCCCCGGCTGGGCGTACTGCCCCGGCTGGGCGTATTGGCCCTGCGCGTATTGCGTGGGCTGCGCATCCGACTGCCCGGCTTGTCCATAGCCGGGCTGCTGCTGGGGGTACGGCTGCGCATATCCCTGCTCAGTCGGCGGTTGGTACTGCGACTCCTCTGCGGGGGGCGTATATGCGGGCGGCGTATATGCGGGGGACTGCCATGTCTCGTCCTGGCTCGGCTGCTGCTGCGGCGGCTGCCAGGTCGGCGCCATCTGGGTCGGCTCCGAGGACCGATCGCCACCCTGACCGGGCGGCTGCCACTGCTGGCCCGGGTCCGATCCCTGTGGTCCGCTCATCGTTTCTCCTCAGTCCCCTTATGCCTTAACCCTGCAACCGTAGCCCGCGCCTAGCCTACCCGGCGTCAACTGCAACGACGCCGCGCCGAACGTCATTGATAGCGCGCTTGGCGTTGGCCCGCACTTCGGCGTCCGGCGCGGCGTTGCGGACCTGGTCCAACACGTCGAGCACCTGCCGGCACCACCGCACGAAATCCCCCGCCGACAACGGCGATCCGGTGCCGGCCGCATCGGCGGCGGCCAACGCCGCGGCCAGGTCTCCCGTGCGGGCCCAACGGTAGATCACGTTGACGAAGCCGTCGTCGGGTTCACGACTGGCGGCGATCCGATGCGTCTGCTCGTCGGCACGCAGCGCGGTGGACAGCCTCGACGTCTGCTGCAGCGCCTGCCGCAGCCGCTGTGTGGGCACCTCCGCTGCAAGTGCGGCGCGGGGTTCACCGCCCCGTGACTCGTACAGCACCGCCGAGACCACCGCCGCCAACTCGGCCGGCTTCAAGTCGGCCCACGCGCCCGTGCGCAGGCACTCGGCGACCAACAGGTCGCTCTCGCTGTAGATGCGGGCCAACAACTTGCCGTCGTCGGTGACGTGCGGATCCGTGGCCGGCCCTTGGATGAAGCCGCGTTCGGTGAGCAACCCGACGATCCGGTCGAACGTGCGGGCCAGCGAGTTCGTGGCGGCGGCCACCTTTTTCTCGAGTTGCGTGTTGTCACGTCCGATGCGCAGGTAGCGCTCGGCCTGGCGGATCTGGGACTCGAGGTTGGGGCTGTTGTGTGCGGGATGCCGGCGCAACTGCGCCCGCAACGACGACAGCTCGGGATCGTGAAACGCGCCGTCGTTGTCGCCGCCCGTCCCTCGGCGGTCCGCCGGCACCGCCAGCCCGGCGGCGGCCGACCGCAACGCCGAGGCCAGGTCGCGCCGGACTCGCGGCTGGCGGTGTTCGACCCGCTTGGGCAATGACATCGAACCGACCGGCGCCGACGTGCCCGAATAGTCAGCCGACGAAATCCGCCCGGCCCACCGGTGTTCGGTGAGCACCAACGGGCGGGGGTCCGAGCTGTCCCGGGCCGATTCCAGCACCACCGCCAGTCCGCCACGCCGGCCGTGGGTGATCGTGATGATGTCGCCTCGACGCAGCGCGGCCAGCGCATCGCTGGCCGCCTGCCGGCGGTGCAGTCGCGACGCGCGGGACTGCGCCCGCTCCATCTCGGAGATCCGCCCCCGCAGCCGGGCGTATTCGAGGATCGGCGCGTCGTCCCCACCGAGCTCGGCGGCGATCTCGTCGAGCATCCGTCTGCCGCGCTCGATACCGCGGACCAGGCCGACGACGGAGCGGTCTGCCTGGTACTGGGCGAACGACTGCTCAAGCAGCTGGTGTGCCTGCTCGGGGCCCATCTGGCGCACCAGGTTGATCGTCATGTTGTACGACGGGGCGAAAGAACTGCGCAGCGGAAACGTGCGGGTGGAGGCCAGGCCGGCAACCGCGGACGGTTCGGTGGTTTCCTCGGCGGGATTCCACAGCACCACCGCGTGGCCCTCGACGTCGATGCCTCGCCGGCCGGCGCGGCCCGTCAGTTGCGTGTACTCCCCCGGGGTCAGCGGCACGTGCGCCTCGCCGTTGAACTTCACCAGCCGTTCCAGCACCACCGTGCGCGCGGGCATGTTGATGCCGAGCGCCAAGGTCTCGGTGGCGAACACCGCCTTGATCAAGCCCGCGGTGAACAGCTCCTCGACCGTGTGCCGGAACGCCGGCAGCATCCCGGCGTGGTGGGCCGCCAAACCGCGCAGCAACCCCTCCCGCCACTCGTGGTAGCCGAGCACCGCCAGGTCGGAGTCGGCGAGATCACCGCAACGGTGGTCGATCACCTCGGCGATCTGTGCGCGCTCCTCCTCGGTGGTCAGCCGAAGCGGCGACCGCAAGCACTGGCCGACCGCGGCGTCACAACCGGCCCGCGAGAACACGAACGTGATTGCCGGCAACAGCCCTTCGGAATCCAGCGTCGCGATCACGTCGGGCCGCGCGGGTGGCCGATAGAAACGTGGCCGGGACGGTCGTCCCCCGTGCCGGCGAGGCTGCCAGTCGGACATGCGGTCCGCCTCGCGGCGATGGGCGATGTGGCGCAGCAGGTCCGGGTCGACCCGCGGCCGGCGTTTGTCGGCGGGCTCGTCGGCGGCTTCAGCTTTGCGGTAGTCGAAAAGGTCGAACAGACGCTTGCCCACCAAGACGTGCTGCCACAGCGGCACGGGCCGGTGCTCGTCGACCACCACGGTTGTGTCGCCGCGTACGGTCTGGATCCAGCCACCGAACTCTTCGGCGTTGCTCACCGTCGCCGAAAGGCTGACCACCCGCACCTCGTCGGGCAGGTGCAGGATCACCTCCTCCCACACCGGACCCCGCATCCGGTCGGCAAGGAAATGCACCTCGTCCATCACCACGTACGAAAGCCCTTGCAGCGCGGGCGAATCAGCGTAGAGCATGTTGCGCAGCACCTCGGTGGTCATCACCACCACCGGCGCGTCGGCGTTCACCGACATGTCGCCGGTCAGCAGACCGATCCGGTCGCGGCCGTAACGCAGGGTCAGGTCCGTGTGCTTCTGGTTGCTCAGCGCCTTGAGCGGCGTGGTGTAAAAGCACTTGCCGCCGGCCGCGAGGGCCAGGTGGACGGCGAACTCGCCGACCACTGTCTTGCCGGCGCCGGTCGGCGCGCAGACGAGCACACCGTGGCCTCGTTCCAGCGCGGCACAGGCGCGCTGCTGAAAGTCGTCGAGCGTGAAACTCAGTTCCGCGGTGAACCGCGCCAGCTCGGCCAGCTCCGTCACGCTGCCGCCGAATTGCGCGAGGGTGCGCAGTTGTACGTCAATATCGGCGTGTCGGCGTGCAAACGCGCACGCTCGCGCAGAGGAGACCTAGGTGACATCGTCGTGTTGCCCGGCGCTGACCGAGGGCTCCGGTATCGGCTCCTCTATCGGCTCCGGCGACTCGATCACCGACGCTTCGTCGTCGGGGATCACGGCTTGCGATTCCCGCTTGGCTTTCCGCTTGTCGTGCAGTCGGGAGATCTGAATGGCTAACTCGAGTAGCACGGACAACGCGACCCCGAGCGCCGTCATCGAAAACGGGTCGGATCCGGGCGTGAACACCGCCGCGAACACGAACATCGAGAAGATCAGGCCCCGCCGCCACGCCTTGAGCCGCTGGTAGGTCAGCAGGCCCGCCATGTTGAGCATGACGATCAGCAGCGGGAATTCGAAGCTGACCCCGAACACCACCAGCAGGTTGATCAGGAAGCCGAAATACCGGTCCCCGGACAGCGCGGTCACCTGCACGTCGCTGCCGACCGTCAGCAAGAAGCCCAGCGCCTTGGACAGCACGAAGTAGGCCAGCACCGCGCCGACGACGAACAACACCGCAGCGGGGATCACGAACGCAATCGCGAAGCGGCGCTCCTTCTGGTAGAGGCCGGGCGTGATGAAGGCCCAAAGCTGGTAGAACCACACCGGACAGGCCAGCACGATCCCGGCGGTCATCCCGACCTTGAGCCGCAGCATGAATTGGTCGAACGGCGCGGTGGCCAGCAGCCGACACCGCCCGTCGGCGCTGATCTCCGCGCGTGCCGACTGCGGGAGCGAACAATACGGATGGCGCAGCCACTCGCCGAGGCTTTCCAGCCCGAAGATCGAATGCGAGTACCAGAAGAACCCGAAAATCGTGGTGACCAGGATGGCGGCCAGCGCGATCAGGAGCCGGGTGCGCAGTTCGGTCAGGTGGTCGACCAGCGACATCGTCGCGTCAGGATTGGTGCGGCTGCGCCTGTTGCGAGGGTTGAGCCGCCTCAGCAAGCCAGCGGTGCGCGCTGAAGCCTTGAAACGTTTCACGACGCTCCGTCAGGGGCGCTCGGGCACCGCGGCGACGCGGCTAGAAAAGCGGACGCGCTTCGGAGTGACCCTGCTCGGTGGGAGCCGACGGGTCGACCCGCTGCGACTGCACGGATTGGGGGGTTTCGATAGAAGGCGGTTGTTCCGTTTTGCCCTCGGTCTGCATTTCACGGAGCTCGGACTTGAAGATGCGCATCGACTTACCCAACGAGCGCGCGGCATCGGGGAGCTTCTTGGCGCCGAACAGCAGAACCACCACGACAGCGATGACCGCCCAGTGCCACGGACTGAGACTTCCCACTTTGATTACCTCCAGACGTCCACCCGATGTTACCGCAGCCGAGCGACCCTCCGGTGCGTCCGCGCCGAGCCGTGCCAGAGGGGCCCGGCGGTGTCACCCTTGCGCGGCGACCTGGTAGGACTGCAGGGCCGCCGCCGCGGCATCCCGTACACGCTGCGCGAGCGACTCCGGTTCAAGCACCCGCACGGCCGACCCGAACCCCAACACCAGGCGCGTCATCCAGTCGTCCGACGCGTAGGTCATGACCGCCTCGCACGACCCGTCGGGCAACTCGCGCACCTCCCGCATCGGGTAGTACTCGAACATCCACGACGCCGAGGGCGTCACGCGCAGCTTGGCCGACGGCAGCGACGGGTCGCCGTCGAACAGTGACGTGTCCGGTGGCGCGTGCAGCGCCGGCTCGGGCGCAGCGGCCGGCTCACCCAGCTCGGTGGCGTCGACGATCCGGTCGAAGCGGAACAGCCGGACTCCCTCGGCTTCGCGGGACCAGGCCTCCAAGTAGCTGTGGCCGCCGATCAGCAGGACCCGGATGGGGTCGACGATCCGACTGGTAAGGGTGTCGTGCGAGGCGGCGTAGTAGTCGATGGCCAGAGCGTGTTTGTCCTGCACAGCGGCGCGCACCGCGGACGCGGCCCGGCTTTCGACGGGCGCGGGCTCGTCGACGGCCGCGACCGAAGCCTGGGCGTCCTGCCCGAGGGCTCCGGCGGCTGCCTCGATCTTGGCGATCGCGCTGCGCGCCGCCTGGGGATCGACCACGCCCGGAATGTCGGCCAGCGCCCGCAGCGCCACCAGCAGTCCGGTGGCCTCGGGCGACGTGAGCTTGAGCGGCCGGTCGATGCCCGCCGAGAACGTCACCTCGATGGTGTCGCCGGAGAACGCGAAATCGATGAGATCGCCCGGATAGTAGCCGGGCAGGCCGCACATCCACAGCTGGTTGAGGTCCTCCTCGAGCTGCTTGCCGGACACCCCGAGGTCGGCGGCGGCCTTGGCCCGGGTGACCCGCGGATTGGCCTGGAAATACGGCACCATGTTCAGCAGCCGGACCAGCCGGGTGGATACCGGAGTCATGCCGACGCCCCGCGCAACCGCTCCAGCACATCCTCGCGCAGGGATTGCGGATCCAGCACGACGGCGTCGGCCCCATAGCCGGCGATGTCGCGCGCCAGCCGGTCGGTGGATGCGAGGTCGAGCTCGATCACCTCGCCGTCGCGCCCGGCCAGCTGTCGGGGGGCGATCGACGTTCCGGCGCGCCGCAGTGCGGTGGCCCGTCCGTCGGCGACCCACACCCGGGCCCGGCCTCCCGTCGGCGTCTCGGCGACCGCGTCGGCGACGATCTTGCGCAGGTCGACGTCCGGGGGCACAGTTACCGCACCGGCCGGCCCGATCGGCGTGACCTCGGCACCGATCCGTGAGAGCCGGAAGGTGCGGATGGCGTCGCGGTCGCGGTCGTGACCCACCAGATACCAGCGGCCCTTCTCGGTGACCACGCCCCACGGCTCAACCGTGCGCGTGGTGTAGGGCTCGGCCCGCGATGGCCGGTGCTGGAAACGCACCACCTGCCGAGAATCGATCGCCGACAACAGGGTTCCGAGAACGTCCTCCGACCCGCGCAGACCCGGCATCCCGGCCGGAGACGCGATCGCCACCGGCCCCCCCGCATCAAAGGGGTCGACGTCCACCCCGGCGGCGCGCAGCTTGAGCAGCGCGCCCTGGGTCGCGGTGATCAGTTCGGGCGACTCCCACAGCTGCGTCGCGACGGCTACCGCGGCCGCCTCGTCGGGGGTGAGCTCGACCGGCGGCAACGCGTACGCGTCGCGGTTGATCCGGTAGCCCTCGGTTGGGTCCATCGCCGACACCCTGCCGACCTCGAGGGGGATGCCGAGATCGCGCAACTCGTTCTTGTCGCGCTCGAACATCCGCGAGAAGGCCTCGGCGCTGGGACTGTCGGAATACCCGGCGACGCTTGACCTGATTCTTTCGGCGGTGATGTAGCCGCGGGTGGACAGCAGAGCGATGACGAGGTTGACCAACCGCTCGACTTTCGAGATCGCCATTCGCACCAGGTTATTAGATGGCGGGACCACTGCCCCAACGGCTACATGCTGGCGATGAGCCGCTTCACCCGCTCGTCGACCGCCCGGAACGGGTCCTTGCAGAGGACAGTGCGCTGCGCCTGGTCGTTGAGCTTGAGGTGCACCCAGTCGACGGTGAAATCCCGGCCCGCCGCCTGGGCGGCGCTGATGAATTCGCCCCGCAACCGGGCGCGGGTGGTCTGCGGCGGGTGGTCGACGGCCTCCGCGATGTCCTCGTCGGTGGTCACCCGCGCGGCCAGGCCCTTGCGCTGCAGCAGATCGAAGACGCCGCGGCCGCGCTTGATGTCGTGGTAGGCCAGGTCCAGCTGGGCGATCTTCGGGTCGGACAGCTCCATGTTGTAGCGGTCCTGATAGCGCTGGAACAGCTTGCGCTTGATCACCCAGTCGATTTCGGTGTCCACTTTGGCGAAATCCTGGCTTTCGACGGCATCGAGCTGGCGCCCCCACAGGTCGACCACCTGCTCGATCTGCGCGTTGGGCTCGCGGGTCTGCAGGTGTTCGACGGCCCGGCTGTAGTACTCGCGCTGGATGTCCAGCGCGCTGGCCTGACGCCCGCCCGCCAGCCGCACCGGCCGGCGACCCGTGATGTCGTGGCTGACCTCGCGGATGGCGCGGATGGGGTTGTCCAGGGAGAAGTCGCGGAACGGAACACCGGCTTCGATCATCTCCAGCACCAGCGCCGCGGTGCCCACCTTGAGCATGGTGGTCGTCTCGCACATGTTGGAGTCGCCGACGATGACGTGCAACCGCCGGTACTTCTCGGCGTCGGCGTGCGGCTCGTCGCGGGTGTTGATGATCGGTCGGCTGCGAGTGGTGGCCGACGAGACGCCCTCCCAAATGTGCTCGGCACGTTGGGAAAGGCAGAACGTCGCCGCCTTGGGGGTCTGCAGCACCTTGCCGGCCCCGCAGATCAGCTGGCGGGTGACCAGGAAGGGCAGCAGCACATCGGAGATCCGGGAGAACTCGCCCGCCCGGACGATCAGGTAGTTCTCGTGGCAGCCGTAGGAGTTGCCCGCCGAGTCGGTGTTGTTCTTGAACAGGTAGATATCGCCGCCGATGCCCTCATCGGCGAGCCGCTGCTCCGCGTCGATGAGCAGGTCTTCGAGCACCCATTCGCCGGCCCGGTCGTGGGTGACCAGCTGCACCAGGCTGTCGCACTCCGCCGTGGCGTACTCGGGATGGCTGCCGACGTCGAGGTAGAGGCGGGCGCCGTTACGCAGGAAAACGTTGGAGCTGCGGCCCCACGAGACCACCCGGCGGAACAGGTAGCGGGCCACCTCGTCGGGAGAAAGGCGTCGATGGCCGTGGAATGTGCAGGTGACACCGAACTCGGTCTCGATGCCCATGATTCGCCGCTGCACCCTTTTGAGGGTACTGGTTGTGTGACCGCGAGGGTGCGGAAGCCGCGCCCAGGGATGTTATCGCTACGAATCCCCGTCGGAATCCGACTCTTCGCCGTCGGATTTCGAGTCCTTCGAACCGCCCTCGTCGAGCAGGCTTTCCAGGGTGGAGCGGCCAAGGCGCCGGAACGCCCGCCGCGGCCGGCTGGCGTCGAGGATGGCCACCTCGAGGCTGGCCTCGCCCAGCGAGGGCTGATCGCCGTTCGACGTGCTGCCGGCCCGGAGCGCCGCCACCGCGATCCCCAGCGCGTCGCGCAGGTCGGCGTTCTCGGTGTAGGACTCCTTGAGCGCGTTGGCGATCGGCTCCGTGGTTCCACCCATCACGACGAAATGCGGCTCGTCGGCAATCGACCCGTCGTACGTGATCCGGTACAGCTCAGGCGCTTTCGTCTCGCCGAAGTGCGCGACCTCGGCGACGCACAGCTCGACCTCGTACGGCTTGGCCTGCTCGGTGAAGATGGTGCCCAGCGTCTGCGCGTAGACGTTGGCCAGTTGCCGGCCCGTGACGTCGCGACGGTCGTAGGCGTATCCGCGAGTGTCGGCGAACTGGATCCCGCCGCGCCGCAGATTGTCGAATTCGTTGAACTTGCCCGCGGCGGCAAAGCCGACGCGATCGTAGAGTTCGCTGATCTTCTGCAGGGACCGTGACGGGTTCTCCGCGACGAACAGCACGCCGCCCGCGTAGGCCAACGCGACCACGCTTTTACCCCGGGCGATGCCCTTGCGCGCGAGCTCGCTGCGCTCGCGCATCGCCTGTTCGGGCGAGATGAAATACGGAAAACTCACTTATCCCCCCGCGGCTCGGCGTCGGGGCCGAAAGTGTCTGCGCGCGAACGGGTTTCGATAACCTCCCGGGCCAGTTCGGCGATGCGGCCCTCCGGCACGTCGACCGCCCCTTCGGCGCCGATGGCAACCGCCGTCGGGTAGATGCCCCGGACCAGGTCCGGCCCGCCGGTAGCGGAGTCGTCGTCGGCGGCGTCGTAGAGCGCCTCGACGGCCACCCGCAGCGCGGAGTCGGCATCGGCGACTTGCGAATACAACTTCTTTATCGACGACTTGGCGAAGATCGAGCCCGACCCCACCGCCTGGTAGCCCTCTTCCTCGATGTTCCAGCCGCCCGCGGCGTCGAAAGAGACGATGCGGCCGGCGCTGTCCGGGTCGGGCGCGTGGATGTCATACCCCGCCAGCAGAGGCAGCGCCACCAGCCCTTGCATTGCGGCCGCCAGGTTTCCGCGCACCATGATCGCGAGGCGATTGACCTTGCCGGCAAAAGTCAGCGGCACGCCTTCGAGCTTCTCGTAGTGCTCGAGTTCCACGGCGTAGAGGCGGGCGAACTCGACGGCGATCGCGGCCGTTCCCGCGATGCCGGTGGCGGTGTAGTCGTCGGTGATGTACACCTTGCGGACATCGCGCCCGGCGATCATGTTGCCCTGCGTCGAGCGCCGGTCCCCGGCGATGACGACACCGCCGGGGTACTTCAACGCGACGATCGTCGTCCCATGCGGCAGCCGGTCATCGACGCTTGGACCGCTTGCGCTGCCGAGGCTCGCCGGCAGCAAGTCCGGCGCGTGGCGACGCAGGAAGTCGGCGAACGAAGAAAGGTTTACAGCGGGCTGGTCAGTGGACAGGCGATCGGAGAACGGCCAGGTCACTGTCCGCCCTTTTGGACGTACGCGCGGACAAAGTCCTCTGCGTTCTCCTCAAGGACGTCGTCAATCTCGTCGAGCAGATCGTCGGTCTCCTCGGCCAACTTGTCGCGGCGCTCTTGGCCCGCGGCACCGGTGTCGCCGAACTCGTCGTCGTCGCCGCCACCACCGCCACGCTTGGTCTGCTCCTGAGCCATCGCCGCCTCCTGCTTTGTTGTCGGCTCGTGTACACCCAAGTCACACGCCCGCTGGTCTTTCTCTACCCTACCGGTCAACCCCGACGTTTCCCGGTTTAACGCTTGTCAGCTGGTGAGTTGTTCCACCAGTTCGACCGCGCTATTGACCGAATCCAGCAGCGCTCCGACGTGCGCCTTGCTGCCCCGCAGCGGCTCCAGCGTCGGGATGCGCACCAGCGAATCGCCGCCGAGGTCGAAGATCACCGAGTCCCAGCTGGCCGCGGCGATGTCGGCGCCGAACCTGCGAAGGCATTCCCCGCGGAAGTAAGCGCGCGTGTCGGTGGGCGGATTGTCGACGGCGTCGAGGACCTGGTGTTCGGTGACCAGGCGCTTCATCGAGCCGCGTGCGACCAGCCTGTTGTACAGGCCCTTGTCGAGCCGGACGTCGGAATATTGCAGGTCGACGAGGTGCAGCCGCGGCGCCGACCAGCTCAGGTTCTCCCGCTGCCGGAAGCCCTCGAGGAGTCGCAACTTGGCGGGCCAGTCGAGCAGCTCGGCGCAGTCCAGCGGGTCGCGCTCGAGCTTGTCGAGCACGTTTGCCCAGGTCTCGACGATGTCGGCCGCGCGCGGGTCGGGGTCGCGGCCGTCGACCAGCTTCGCCACCCGGTCGAGATAAATCCGTTGCAGCGCAAGGCCCGTCAACTCGCGACCGTCGGCCAGGGCCACGGCGGTCCGCAACGACGGATCGCGGCTGATGGTGTGGACCGCGGCGACCGGCCGCGCCAGCGCCAGGTCGGTCAGGTCGATCCCGTGTGCCGGGCCTTCCTCGATCAAATCGAGCACCAGCGCCGTGGTGCCCAGCTTCAGGTAGGTCGACGTCTCGGCGAGGTTGGCGTCCCCGATGATCACATGCAGCCGCCGGTACCGGTCGGCGTCGGCGTGCGGTTCGTCGCGGGTGTTGATGATGCCGCGTTTCAGGGTGGTCTCCAGCCCGACCTCGACCTCGATGTAGTCGGAGCGCTGGGACAACTGGAAGCCGGGCTCGTCGCCGGCGGGCCCGATGCCGACCCGTCCCGAGCCGGTGACCACCTGCCGGGACACCAGAAATGGCGTGAGCCCGGCGATGATCGAGGAAAACGGCGTCTGCCGAGACATCAGGTAGTTCTCGTGCGACCCGTAGGAGGCGCCCTTGCCGTCGACGTTGTTCTTGTAGAGCTGCAGTTTCGCGGCTCCCGGCACGCTGGCGACGTGCCGGGCGGCGGCCTCCATCACGCGCTCGCCGGCCTTGTCCCAGATCACCGCGTCCAGCGGGTCGGTGCATTCGGGCGCGGAGTATTCGGGGTGTGCATGGTCGACGTACAGCCGCGCCCCGTTGGTCAGGATCATGTTGGCCGCGCCGACCTCGTCGGCGTCGACCACCGGTGGGGGCCCCGCCGAGCGGCTCAGGTCGAAGCCGCGGGCGTCCCGCAGGGGCGATTCCACCTCGTAGTCCCAGCGGGTGCGTTTGGCGCGCTGAATACCAGCGGCGGCCGCATAGGCCAAAACTGCCTGCGTCGAGGTGAGAATCGGGTTGGCGGTCGGGTCCGACGGCGAGGAAATGCCGTACTCGACCTCCGTCCCGATAATCCGTTGCATGCCTTGAAGCCTAGGCGAGGTGCGGAATTGGCCTGCTCCCGGGCAACCCGGCGCCCGATCTGCCGCACCCGCGTCGACAATGCCCACCACGCCGGGTGGTCCCCCACTAGGGTGAGCCCGCATGAACCTTTCCCTGCGCCGCACGCCGGTTGGCCGGGCCGGGGGTGCTGCGGCCGAAAGCTGGTTCTTGGAGCGCGGTTTGCCGTCCGTGCTCACCAGGCGTGCCCGCTGGCGACGGCTCTGGCCGCGGTCGGCGCCCGTCCTCGCGGCGTACGGCACGCTGCAGGCCTGCATTCTGCCGGTTTACCTGATCACCGGGGGTCACGATGTCGAGATCACCGGGGAACCGACGACGCCCGAGTTGATTGTGCTCGCGATCATCGGGCTTGCCCTCCCGCTGATGGCCCTCGTCGGCTGGCTGGTGTCCCGCTCACGAAGCGGCCGCACGCGCGCGGGCATAGCGACCGCGGCGGCCGTCGTGGTGGCATCCGTCGCGGCCATCGTGGACGGGCCCACGCGGCTGCCGCAAGAAGCCGTCGTCGTGGCCGCAGCGCTGATCTTGACCGGTTGCGGGGTCGGATCCGTCGTCGGGTGGGCGGTGCGCATGATGCTTTCGCACCTGGCGATGGTGGGCGCCCTGGTCGTCCGAGCTCTACCGGTGGTGCTGCTGACCGCGTTGGTGTTCTTCAACACCTACGTCTGGCTCATGGCCGCGACGATAAGCGGGAACCGGCTCGGGCTGGCAATGGCATTTCTGATCTCCATCGCCGCGGCTTTCGTCGGCTCGGCCACCTGGGAACGGGTCAGGCCGATGCTGCAATCGACGACGGCGGTGCCGCCGAATGACGCCGCAGACACCGAAAGGCTTGCCAACACACCGTTTGCGAACTTGCCGGATGCCCCCGACTGCCCGCCCCTGAAACGCGCCGAACGCCTCAACGTGATCTTTGTGCTGGCCACCTCGCAATTGGCGCAGATCCTGGTGGTGGCGGTGGTCACCGCCACCATCTACTTGATTCTGGGGCTGATCCTGTTGAGCCCGTCGCTGCTCAACGAGTGGACGCACACCTACAAGAGCGCTGCGACGGTGCTCGGATTCACGCTGCCGGTGCCGGATTCACTGATCCACATGGCTCTCTTCCTCGGCGCATTGACGTTCATGTACATCAGCGCCCGCGCGGCCGGCGACGCCGAATATCGCTCGACGTTCCTCGACCCGCTGATCAAGGACATGCACACCACCCTGGTCGCGCGCAATCGTTACCGGGGCGCCGTCGCGGCCGGGCGTAATGTTGACGCCACCCCAGGTAGTAACTAATTTCACACTGGTGTCCGCACCGGTGAGCAACGTGGCAGGGAAGCGTTACGGCGAGGTGCTGCTCGTGACCCCCGGCGAGGCCGGCCCACAGGCTACGGTTTACAACAGCTTCCCGCTGAACGATTGTCCCGCCGAACTGTGGTCCGCACTCGACCCGCAGGCGATCGCCGCCGAAAACGGTGCCGCCACGGCCCTGCTCAACGGTCCGCGCTACTGGCTGATGAACGCCATCGAAAAGGACGCGCGCGGCCCCCAAATAACGAAGACCTTCGGGGGGATCGAGATGATTTTGCAGGCCACTGTCCTGCTGTCCTCGATGAATCCCGCGCCCTTCACCGTCAACAACGTGAGCCGCAACACGGTTTTCGTCTTCAACGCCGGCGAACAGATCTACGAACTCATCGATCCCCGGGGGCGGCGCTGGGTCATGCAGACCTGGAGCCAAGTCGCCGATCCCGATTTGAAGCGCGAGGACCTGCCCGGGCTGGCCAGCCGGCTCGACCTGCCGGACGGCTGGAGCTACCGGCCGCGCGTGCTCACCGGCGAGTTGCGGGTGGACACCAGAAGTCAGGCCGCGCAAGTGCTGCAGGACAACCTGACCAACAGCTATTCGCTCGAGACCGACTGATCTCACCGAAACTGAGGCCACGGCGGCCTCGCTCGGCGTAGTAAGAGAGTTATGGCTGATACGCGTGTTGATCAGAGTGAAAGAGACGTCCTCCTGATGTCGTTAACGGGCTTGGTGTCCCAACACGGTCAGGAGGACGTCGTGGTCCAGGGTAGTGCTTTGTCGCGTGGTGATAAGCGCCGTAATGCGCGGTTGGCCCGATTGCGGGAATTGGTGCCGGTTGATAACGCGATCTTGGGGATTGATCTAGCCGACGAAAAGCAGGCGATCGTGCTGACCGATCATGATTCGCAGGTGCTGGCGCGTACCCGGGTGAAGGCCAAGGCATGGCGGCTGGGCTCGGTGTTGGATTGGGCGCGCACGAAGGCCCGAGAGCTGGGTTTTGCTGACGTGACGGTGGGTTGCGAGCCGACCGGGCATCGCTGGCGGGTTCTGGATCAGCTTGCTGCGCAACGGGATATGACGTTGGTGTGCGTGCAGCCGCTGCTGACCGGACGGGCCCGTGAATCGGAGGACTACACCCGGGACAAGACCGATGACAAGGATGCGGTGCTGATCGCGCGGCTGGTGGCTCAGCTGCGTTGCTATGCGCCCGAGCGTGCCGACGAGACCTGGGCGCGATTGCGGCATCTGGGGGCGCGGCAAGAGCGTCTGATCAGCGAGGCAACTGCGTGCGTGCAGCAGTTGCGGGACCTGCTGGAGTGCGCCTGGCGGCGGTACTGGCCGCAGCGGTGCGACAGTTTGACTCGGTCACCTGGTGTGCTGCCCTGGCGGTGGTGTTGCAGCGCTGCAACGGCCGTCCTGAGCAGTTGAAACGGGTTGGCCCGGCTCGGTTTGAGGCCGCGGTGCGTCGAGAACTGCCGCGCTGGGGCGGTAAGCAGCCCCGGCAACGGATCATCGCCGCGGTCTTTGCCGCTCTGGCCGATCCGGCCGGGGTGAGCGCGCAACGTCGGGGCGCCCTGGAGCGCGCCGGCTGGGTGCTCGAGGATTGGCGCGCAGCCAAGACCCGCCGCGCTGAGGTGCAGACCTGCATGTTGGAGATTCTCGACGAGCTTGAGCTGGCCGATGTGGCCGGCAGCATCCCCGGGGTCAGTGCGATCGGGGTGGCGGCGATTTTGGCTGAGACCGGCGATCCCACCCGTTTCGATAGCCCCCGTGCGCTGGTCAAGCATGCCGGGCTGTGTCCGCGCGAGAACAACAGCGGCACCAGCACTGGCCGATCACGGATCTCCGGGCGTGGCCGGCCTCGGCTGCGGCTGGCCGCCTGGCGTGCAGTATGGGGCGCCCCACGCCACAATCCGGTGATGGCAGCCCGCTACCGGCATCTGACCACCCGAGATAACAACCCACTCTCCGATGGCCAGGCCAAAGCAGCGCTGGCTGCCGCCCTGCTGCGCTGGGTTCACGTCATCACCACCGAACGTGTGGCCTGGAACGCCGCGCAAGCCGGTGCCATCACCGTGCCCGCAGCGGCGTAACTAACGATCCATTCACATGAAACAGGTTGGGGCCAAGCTCCATTCGGCGTAGAGGGACAGACCTCGAACGACACCCTGAGCAGGCCCCGCCCGTCCTCACCGAACTCGATTGAACGAAGTCGGGAAACAAACCCGCTTGATGCACTACGTAGAGACGAGGACAGGGCAGGCCCCCCAACCCCCTTGACAAACCGTACTTACGAAGGTGTCGTGTGCGTGGTTTCAGTGTCGCGGCGGCGCGACGACTGACTTGCAGACCTACAGGTACTGGCCCAGGTTGGATTCCGTGTCGATGGCCCGCGACGCGCTCGACGACTTGCCCGTGACCAGCGTGCGGATGTAGACGATCCGCTCGCCCTTCTTGCCCGAGATCCGCGCCCAGTCATCGGGGTTGGTGGTGTTGGGCAGGTCCTCGTTCTCGGCGAACTCATCGACGATCGAGTCGAGCAGATGCTGGATGCGCAGCCCCGGCTGGCCGGTTTCCAGCACCGACTTGATGGCGTTCTTCTTCGCCCGGTCGACGACGTTCTGGATCATCGCCCCGGAGTTGAAGTCCTTGAAGTACATGACTTCCTTGTCACCGTTGGCGTAGGTGACCTCCAGGAACCGGTTGTCGTCGATCTCGGCGTACATCCGGTCGACGACCTTTTCAATCATCGCCTTGATGCAGGCCGTGCGGTCGCCGTCGAACTCGGCGAGGTCGTCGGCATGCACCGGCAGCGCCTCGGTCAGGTACTTGGAGAAGATGTCTTGCGCCGCTTCGGCATCCGGGCGCTCGATCTTGATCTTCACGTCGAGGCGCCCGGGCCGCAGGATCGCGGGGTCGATCATGTCCTCACGGTTGGAGGCACCGATCACGATGACGTTCTCGAGGCCCTCCACCCCGTCGATCTCGCTGAGCAACTGCGGGACCACCGTCGTCTCGACATCCGAGGACACCCCGGTGCCGCGGGTGCGGAAGATCGAATCCATCTCGTCGAAGAACACGATCACCGGTGTTCCCTCCGACGCCTTCTCGCGTGCCCGCTGGAAGATCAGCCGGATGTGCCGCTCGGTCTCGCCGACGAACTTGTTGAGCAGCTCGGGGCCCTTGATGTTGAGGAAGTACGACTTCGCCTCGCGGGCATCGTCGCCGCGCACCTCGGCCATCTTCTTGGCCAACGAGTTGGCGACCGCCTTGGCGATCAGGGTCTTGCCGCAGCCGGGCGGGCCGTAGAGCAACACACCCTTGGGCGGCCGCAACGCGTACTCCCGGTAGAGCTCCTTGTGCAGGAACGGCAGCTCGACGGCGTCGCGGATCTGCTCGATCTGGCGCGTCAGGCCGCCGATGTCCTGGTAGCTGACATCCGGCACCTCCTCCAGCACCAGGTCTTCCACCTCGGCCTTGGGGATGCGCTCGAAGGCATAGCCGGCCTTGGTGTCGACCAGCAGCGAGTCGCCCGGGCGCAGCTTGCGGGGCTTGGTGTCGTCGTTCAGCGCGTCGGGAACGCCGTCCGGCAAGTCCTCGGCGACCAGCGGCTCGGCAAGCCAGACGATGCGCTCCTCGTCGGCGTGGCCGACGACGAGTGCCCGGTGACCGTCGTTCAGCACCTCGCGCAGCGTGGAGATCTCGCCGACCGATTCGAACGTGCCGGCCTCGACGACGGTGAGGGCCTCGTTCAGCCGGACGGTCTGCCCCTTGCGCAGGGATGAGGCATCGATGTTCGGGGAGCACGTCAGCCGCATCTTGCGCCCGGACGTGAACACGTCGACGGTTTCGTCGTCGTGCGCGGACAGCAGGACGCCATAGCCGCTGGGGGGCTGTCCGAGCCGGTCGACTTCTTCGCGCAGCGCCAACAGTTGCTGGCGAGCTTCTTTAAGAGTTTCCATCAATTTGGAATTGCGGGCCGCCAGCGAGTCGATACGGGCTTCGAGTTGATGCACGTCGCGCGCGGAGCGGGTGCTGCCCTGCGACCCGGCCGCATGCTCGAGTTGCTCTCGCAGCACGGCCGCCTCGCGGCGTAGTTCTTCCAATTCGGCGGCGTCGCCGCTGGACATGCCAGTTTCACGAGGGTTGCCGAATGCTTCAGAACGCTCTGAGTCACCCATGTTGCGCTCCTTTCCCGCCCCGAAATGTTGCGGTGGATACTCCAACGCTACCGGCGATTGCCGGTTCGCGTGCGTAGTCAAATACCCACGAAAAGTTAAGTTTTTCGTCACGCTGGTAATCTCGGCCACAAATCGGGCTGATCGAAAGGCCGCCGTGACCGCAAAACGCCTTGCCATAGGCCTTGCCGGCGCCGCCGTCTTCGGGGCGGCCGCCGCCGCTGTGACTTCCATTGCACCCGTTGGCCCGACCGCGGGCGCGCAGGCCTAGCCCGACCCGACTGGATGCTCCGAAACCTCTCCGTTACCTTGAGCGCCGCCACGGCGGTGGTCGCGATGGGGCTCTCGGGATGTGCGCATACCGCACCCAAGGTTTTGTCATCGTCCACGTCGGCGGTCCACGCGACGTCGAGTCCACTCGTCGTCTTGGCTCCGCCGACCGCGCCGCTGCCGGCGCCCGAGGCCCTCGTCGACGTGTTGAACCGGCTTGCGGACCCGAACGTTACGGGGATCAACAAGCTGAGCCTCGTCGAGGGCGCAACCCCGGAGAGTGCGGGCAGCCTCGACAAGTTCATGACCGCCCTGCGCGACAACGGCTACCTGCCGATGACCTTCGCGGCGAACGACATCGCCTGGTCGGACAAGGATCCGTCCAATGTGATGGCGACGATCAGCGTCAAGACCTCGCAGGCCAACAACCCCAACTTCACGTTCCCGATGGAGTTCACGCGATTCCAGGGGGGCTGGCAGCTATCGCGGCGAACTGCGGAAATGCTGCTGGCCCTGGGCAACTCACCCGCCCCCACGCCATCCCAAGCCCCGTCCAGCACTCCCGCGGGCTAGGTTCGATGTGGATCGGCTGGCTCGAATTCGACGTGTTGCTGGGCGACGTGCGCTCACTCAAACAGAAGCGCTCGGTGATTCGTCCCGTTGTCGCCGAGTTGCAGCGCAAGTTCAGCGTGTCGGCCGCCGAGACCGGGTCGCAGGAACTGTACCGACGTGCGCTCATCGGCGTGGCCATGGTGTCCGGTGACCACGGCCATGCCGTCGACGTACTCGATGCGGCCGAACGCCTGGTGGCCGCCCATCCGGAGTTGGAGCTGCTGTCGGTGCGCCGGGCCCTGCGCCGCAGCGACGACTAGCATGCCGTCGTGCTAGCCGTCGCGGCCTTCACGTTTGCGACCCAGTGGCGCCGGGGCAACGGCACCGGGAGCCAGCCGTCGCGCGAAGATCAGGAACCCGGTGTGCCCGCGCATGGAATGCTGCGGCCGAACGGCCAGGCCGACGACGTTCCAGCCGCGCTGCAGCGTCTCCCAGGCTCGGGGTTCGGTCCAGCACTGCTGGGCCCGGACGGCCTCCACGGCCCGCGACAGTTGGGTGACCGTCGCCACGTAGATCAGCAGCACTCCGCCGGCGATCACCAGACGCGACACCGCATCGAGCAATTCCCACGGCGCGAGCATGTCCAGGACGGCCCGGTCGAAGGAGCCATCGGGCAAGTCGGAGTCCGCGAGGTCGCTGACAATCAGCTGCCAGTTGTCCGGCGGCTGGCCGAGAACGTTATAGAAGTTGGCAACGTTGCGGCGGGCGTGCTCGGCGTGGTCGGCGCGCTGTTCGTAGGACACCACCCGCCCTTGCGGCCCGACCGCACGCAGCAGCGAGCAGGTCAGCGCCCCGGATCCGGCCCCGGCCTCGAGCACGCGCGCACCCGGGAAGATGTCGCCCTCGTGCACGATCTGAGCCGCGTCCTTGGGGTAGATCACCTGTGGACCGCGGGGCATCGACATCACGTAGTCGACCAGCAGCGGGCGCAGCACCAGAAAAAGAGCGCCGTTGCTGGATTTGACCACGCTGCCCTCTTTCAGCCCGATCAGCGCGTCATGTGCGATCGAACCGCGATGGGTGTGGAACTCGCTGCCTTCGGTGAGCGACATCGTGTAGTGCCGGCCCTTGGCGTCGGTGAGCTGGACACGTTCGCCGGCGGTAAACGGGCCGGTTGCTGACACGCCGTCTAGCGTGCCAGCCGACTCGCCGCGGCCGGTGCTTGGGGGTTGTCGGCGCACGGTCCTAGGCTGCGGGGATGACCGAGGCGCTGGAATCGTTGCCGTCGCGGCCGGCGCTGTCACCGTCGCGGGCGGCGGACTTCAAACAGTGTCCGCTGCTGTACCGCTTCCGGGCGATCGACCGGTTGCCCGAGGCGCCGTCCGCGGCGCAACTGAGGGGGACGTTGGTACATGCCACCCTGGAGCGGCTCTACGGCCTGCCCGCCGTACAGCGCGACCCCGCGACCGCGAGCTCGCTGGTGGAGTCCGCATGGGAGCGGCTGGTCGACGCGGAGCCCGAACTGGCCGGCGAACTGCAGGCCGAACAGCGGACCCAACTGCTGGCGGAGGCCCGCGCCTTGCTCTCCGGCTATTTCCGGCTGGAAGACCCGACCCGGTTCGACCCGCAATCCTGCGAGGAGCGGGTGGAGGTCGAGCTCGCGGACGGCACGCTGCTGCGCGGCTTCATCGACCGGATCGACGTCGCGGCCACCGGCGAGCTGCGGGTGGTCGACTACAAGACCGGCAAGGCGCCGCCCGCCGCGCGAGCGCTGGCCGAGTTCAAGGCGATGTTTCAGATGAAGTTCTACGCGGTGGCGCTGCTGCGTTCGCGCGGGGTGCTACCGACCCGGCTGCGGATCATCTATCTGGCGGACGGCCAGGTGTTGGACTACGCGCCCGACCACGACGAGCTGGTGCGCTTCGAGAAGACGCTGATGGCGATCTGGCGTGCCATCGTGTCCGCGGGACAGACGGGCGATTTCCGTCCCAGCCCGTCGCGGTTGTGCGAGTGGTGCCCACACCGGCAGCACTGTCCGACTTTCGGCGGAACGCCACCGCCCTACCCCGGGTGGCCGAATCGCGCGGGCGCGCAGGCTGTTCCGCATTCGACCGAACCGGCGGCATGAGCTAGTCGAGCGGTGACATCTCCTGCAGCATCGTGGGAATGAGTTCGCTGACGGTGGGGTGGATATGCATCGTGCGCGACAGCGTGGTGTACGGGGCCTTGGCCGACATGATGTCCAGAATCGCGTGGATCGCTTCGTCGCCGCCGACTCCCAGGATGGCGGCCCCCAAAATCTCGTCGGTGTCGGCGTCCACCACCACCTTCATAAAGCCTTGCGTCTCACCCTTTTCCACGGCTCTGCCGACCCTGGTCATCGGCCGCTTGCCGACCAGCGCCCTGCGGCCCGATGCGCGCACCTCGTCGACCGTCATGCCGGCGCGTCCCAGCGGCGGGTCGATGTAGAGCGCATAGGTGGTGATGCGGTCGCTCACGCGGCGCGGGTCGTTGTCGAGCAGATTGGCGGCGACAATCTCGAAATCGTTGTACGAGGTGTGGGTGAATGCGCCCTTGCCGTTGCAGTCGCCCATCGCCCAAATGTGTTCGACGCTAGTCTTGAGCCGGTCGTCGACCACGATGTAGCCGCGGGGGTCGGTCCGCACGCCGGCCGCCTCGAGACCCAGGTCGTCGGTGTTGGGTCGCCGCCCCACCGCCACCAGCAGATGACTGCCGGGGATGGGAGCGACGCCGGCGCGCGGCGTGAGTTCAAAACCGTTGTCGGTCTTGCCGATTCGTATGTCGTCGGCGTCGACGACGACGTCGATTCCTTCGGCCTCCAGGATCTCTCTGACGGTGGCGGAGACATCCCCGTCCTCCCGCGACGCCAGCCGCGGCCCCCTTTCGACGACGGTCACCCGCGCCCCGAAGCGCCGGTACATCTGTGCGAACTCCAGCGCGATGTAGCTGCCGCCGACGATGACGAGATGCGCCGGCACAGTGTCGATTTCGAGGATCGACACATTGGTGAGGAACTTGACTTCGGACAGCCCCGGGATGTCCGGCACCACCGCCCGGCCACCCACGTTGAGGAAGATTCGGTCGGCGTGCAGGGAATCGCCATTGACGCTGAGGGTGTGCGGGTCCTCGAAACGGGCGTGACCGCGAAAGACGGTGCAGCCGTCCATGCCGTCCAACCAGCTTTCGACGCCCTCGCGGTCCTTGAGCATGATGTCGTCCTTGCGTGCCTTGACTTTCGCCATGTCCACGCTGACGGGCCCGACCCCGACACCGTATTCCGCGGCCCGACGGGACAGCTGTGCGGCGTGCGCGCTGGCCACCAGGGTCTTGGTCGGGATGCATCCGGTGTTGACGCACGTGCCGCCGAACAGTTTGCGCTCGATGATCGCCACGCGCTGCCCGGCCGAGGTCAGTCGGCCTGCCAGCGAAGGGCCGGCCTGTCCGGCGCCGACGATGATCGCGTCGAAACGCTGCGTCACAGGTTGGCCGTCGCCGCGAGGATCGCGAATCCGCCCAGGATCGCGATCGCGTCCTCGAGCAGCGCGATCGGCAAGTCCTGCCCGTTCCGGGCAGCCACCAGCCACTTGCGGGCGTGGTAGCCGCCCAGGGTGCCGAGCACCGCGCCGATGACACCGGCACCCAGTGCGGTGAAGGTCCAGTGCCACGCCGCGCCGATAACGGCGCCCGAGAAACCGCCCATGATGATCCGCGCGGTGAACGACGGCACCGCGGTGCGGGCCGGTGTCTTGGGGAGTTTGTCGGCGACGAGTTCGCCGACGGCCAGAACGGTGAGGACGACGACCGTGATGACGTTGGCCACCCAGGATGCCCAGGTGGAATGCAGGTTGATCCAACCGAGGAACCCCGCCCAGGCCACCACGGCCGGAGCCGTCAGCGAACGCAACCCGGCGACGACGCCAATCAACAAAGCCATCAGCAGAACAAGCACATGTGTCACGGAGAACCTCCTAGGTGTTGGTCAGAATCGGCAGAACCTGATGTCGGAAGCCAGTATCGCTTTGGCGCCGATGGCGGCGAGCTCATCCATGATCTCGTTGACCCCCCGACGGGGCACCAGTGCGCGGATGGCCACCCAGGCCGGGTCGGCGAGCGGCGCGATGGTCGGTGACTCCAGTCCCGGCGTGATAGCCGTGGCCTTGTCCAGGACCGAGCGCGGGCAGTCGTAGTCGAGCATCAGGTATTGCTGACCGAACACCACGCCCTGTACCCGGGCCACCAGTTGGTCGCGCGCCGTTGTGGCCCTGCTGTGGGGGTGGCCACCGTGATCGACGCGTTCGATCAGCACCGCCTCCGAATCACACAGCGGCTCCCCAAACGCCACCAGGTCGTGCAGGCTCAGGGTGCGACCGGACCCCACCACGTCGGCGATGGCGTCCGCCACCCCGAGTTGCACAGAGATCTCCACCGCCCCGTCGAGGCCGATGACGGTCGCTTCAATACCCCGTTCGGCCAAGTCCTTTCGTACCAGGTTCGGGTAGGCGGTGGCGATCCTTTTTCCGGAAAGGTCGGCCGTCGTCCAGTTACGCCCGGCGGGGCCGGCGTACCGGAAGCTGGACGACCCGAAACCCAGCGCCAGACGCTCGCGAACCGGCGCACCAGAATCGCGCACCAGGTCGCGCCCGGTAATGCCGAAGTCCAGCTCTCCCGAACCGACATAGATGGCAATGTCTTTGGGCCGCAAGAAGAAAAACTCGACCTGGTTGATGGGATCGATGACCGTGAGGTCCTTGAGGTCGGTGCGGCGCCGATAGCCGGCCTCGGCGAGGATCTCGGCGGCCGGCTCGCTGAGCGCACCCTTGTTGGGAACCGCGACCCGCAACATGGCGCTCACAGCTTTCGATAGACGTCGTCGAGGGACAGTCCGCGCGCGATCATCAGCACCTGCGTCCAGTACAGCAACTGACTGATCTCCTCGGCCAGCGCGTCGTTGGGTTCGTGTTCGGCGGCCAGCCACACCTCGCCGGCCTCCTCCAGGATCTTCTTGCCCAGCCCGTGGATGCCACCGTCCAGCGCGGCGACCGTGCGACTGTTGGCCGGCCGCGTGCGGGCACGATCGCCGAGTTCGGCGAACAGATCCTCGAAGGTCTTCACGGCCAGCGATTGTTTCATGCGCCGGGCGCCCAAGTCACGGCGGTTTGGCCCAGACCCGGCCGCGAGGGTGCGCAGATTGCCAAGCTCAACGGCGTGTCGCCGTACCAACACGCACGCTCGCGGCCCGAAGGGTTACGTAGGGCTCAGTCCTCCGGGTTGTAGCCGAGGTTGGGGGCGAGCCAGCGCTCGGCTTCCCGCAGAGTCCAGCCCTTGCGCTTCGCATAGTCGGCGACCTGGTCCTGGGCCATCCGACCGATTACGAAGTACTGCGACTGCGGGTGCGAGAAATACCAGCCGCTGACGGCGGCACCGGGCCACATCGCCATCGACTCGGTCAACTCGATGCCAGTCCGCTCCTTGACGTCCAGCAACTTCCAGAGCGTCACCTTCTCGGTGTGCTCCGGGCAGGCCGGGTAGCCGGGGGCAGGGCGGATTCCCACGTACTTCTCACCGATGAGCGCCTCGTTGTCCAACTGCTCGTCGGGCTGGAATCCCCAGAACTCCTTGCGGACCCGTTGGTGCATCCGTTCGGCGAAAGCCTCTGCCAGCCGGTCGGCGATCGACTCCAGCAGGATCGCGCTGTAGTCGTCGTTGGCCGCCTTGAACTCCGCGATCTTTTCCTGGCTGCCGAGCCCCGCGGTGACGGCGAAGGCGCCGACGTAGTCAGCCAGACCGGTGTCCTTGGGCGCGATGTAGTCGCCCAGCGACCGGTTTGGGACGCCGTCGCGGTGCTCGCCCTGCTGGCGCAGGTTGTGCAACGTGGCCAGCACCCCGGTGCGGGTCTCGTCGGTGTAGACCTCGATGTCTTCAATACCCGAGCCGACCGCGTTTGCTGGGAAGAACCCGATCACCCCGTTGGCGGTCAGCCACTTCTCCTTGATCAGGGTGTCGAGCATCTCCTGGGCATCGTCGTACAGCTTGCGCGCGGCCTCGCCCGAGACCGGGTTGTTGAGGATGTCGGGGAACCTGCCCTTCATCTCCCAGGCGTTGAAGAATGGTTGCCAGTCGATGTACTCGCGCAACTCGGCGAGGTCGTAGTCATGAAAATCCCGTACTCCCGCACCCTGCGCGGGCACCGGCGGCGTGTAGTCGTCCCACTCGATCGGCGTCCGGTTCGCGCGGGCCCGCTCCAGCGTCAGCATCGGCCGCTCGTTCTTCTGAGAGTGACGTTCGCGAAGGGCTGCGTAATCTTTCTCGGTGGCCTCCAGCAGCGCCGGACGCTGTTTTTCGTCGAGGAGCGCAGCAGCGACCGGCACCGAGCGGGAAGCGTCCTTGACCCAGACCACCGGACCGCTACGACGCGGCGCCACCTTCACGGCCGTATGGGCGCGCGAGGTGGTCGCGCCACCAATCAGCAGCGGGATCTGAAGCCCCTCGCGTTCCATCTCGACGGCGAAGTTGACCATCTCGTCCAAGGACGGGGTAATCAGCCCGGACAGCCCGATGATGTCGGCGTTATGCTCCTTCGCCGCGTCCAGAATTTTCTGGGCGGGCACCATCACACCGAGGTCGATCACCGAGTAGTTGTTGCACTGCAGGACGACCCCGACGATGTTCTTGCCGATGTCGTGGACGTCGCCCTTCACGGTCGCCATCACGATCGTGCCGTTGGTGTCCCCCGATGCAGACTCGCCGGAGGTTTCTTTCTCCGCCTCGATGTACGGCAGCAGGTACGCTACGGCCTTCTTCATCACCCGGGCCGACTTCACGACCTGGGGCAAGAACATCTTGCCCGAGCCGAACAGGTCACCAACGACGTTCATGCCATCCATCAGCGGACCTTCGATCACCTCGATCGGGCGACCACCCGCCGCGGCGATCTCGGCCCGCAACTCCTCGGTGTCGGCATCGACGTGGGCGTCGATCCCCTTGACCAGGGCGTGCGTGATCCGCTCGCGGACCGGAAGGCTGCGCCACTCGGCCGCCGCGCTGTCATCGGACTTCTCCGAGCTGTTGAACCGCTCGGCGATCTCCAGGAGCCTCTCGGCCGCATCCTCGCGACGGTTCAGGACGACGTCCTCGATCCGGTCCCGCAGCTCGGGGTCGATCGAGTCGTAGGGCACCAACGCACCGGCGTTGACGATTCCCATGTCCAGGCCCGCCTTGATGGCGTGGAACAGGAACACCGAATGGATCGCCTCCCGGACGGGGTTGTTGCCCCGGAACGAGAACGAGACGTTCGAGATGCCGCCGGAGATGTGCACCCCGGGAAGGTGCTCCTTGATCCAGGCGCAGGCCTCGATGAAGTCGATCCCGTAGGTCGCGTGCTCCTCGATACCGGTGGCCAGCGCGAAGCAGTTCGGGTCGAAGATGATCTCCTCGGGCGGGAAACCGACCTCTTCGGTCAGGATCCGGTAGGCGCGCCCGCAGATCTCCTTGCGGCGCTCCAGGTTGTCGGCCTGGCCCTGTTCGTCGAAGGCCATGACGACGACGGCGGCGCCGTACTTGCGGCACAGCCGAGCCTCGCGGATGAACTTCTCCTCGCCCTCCTTCATGGAGATCGAGTTGACGATCGGCTTGCCCTGCACGTTCTTCAGGCCGGCCTCGATGACCTCCCACTTGGAGGAGTCGATCATCACCGGGACGCGGCTGATGTCCGGCTCGGCCGCGATGAGCTTGGTGAACCGGTCCATCGCGGCGACGCCGTCGATCATGCCCTCGTCCATGTTGATGTCGATGACCTGCGCACCGACCTCGACCTGCTGCAGGGCGACCGACAGTGCGGTGTCGTAGTCGCCGGCCTTGATCAGGTTGCGAAACCGGGCAGAGCCGGTGATGTTGGTGCGCTCACCGATGTTCACGAACAGGGAGCCGTCGGTGATGTTGAGCGGCTCCAGACCCGACAGCCGAGTGGCCACCTCGATCTCCGGAAGCTCGCGCGGCGGTTTGCCCTCGACCACCTTGGCGATCTCGGCGATGTGCGGTGGCGCCGTCCCGCAGCACCCACCGACCAGGTTGACCAGGCCGGCCTCGGCGAAGTCGGAGATGTAGCAGGCCTGACGCTCCGGAGACTCGTCGTACTCGCCGAAGGCGTTGGGCAGGCCGGCGTTGGGGTAGCACGAGACGAAGGTGTCCGCGATCCGCGACATCTCGGCGATGTAGGGCCTCATCTCGGGCGCGCCCAGAGCGCAGTTGAGGCCGACCGCGAGTGGCTTCGCGTGCCTGATCGAGTTCCAGAACGCTTCGGTGACCTGACCGGACAACGTCCGCCCGGAAGCATCGGTGATGGTGCCCGAGATGATGACCGGCCAGCGGCGTCCGCGTTCTTCGAACAGCGTCTCGACGGCGAATACCGCCGCCTTGGCGTTCAGCGAGTCGAAGATGGTCTCGATGATGAGGAGGTCTGCACCGCCGTCGACCAGGCCGTTGGCGGCTTCGAGGTAGGCGGCGACCAGCTGGTCGTAGGAGACGTTGCGGGCCCCGGGATCGTTGACGTCGGGCGAGATCGACGCGGTCCGCGTCGTCGGCCCGATTGCGCCGGCGACATAGCGGGGCTTCTCCGGGGTGCTGAATGCGTCGGCGGCCGCCCGGGCCAGGGCGGCACCGGCGTAGTTCAGCTCGTAGCTCAGTTCCTGCATGCCGTAGTCCGAGAGCGAGATCGCGTTCGCGTTGAACGTGTTGGTCTCCAGGATGTCGGCGCCCGCCTCGAGGTACTCGCGGTGGATTCCGTCGATGATCTGCGGCTGCGTCAGGTTGAGCAGGTCGTTATTGCCCTGAAGAGCGGTCGGCCACTCCGTGAACCGATCGCCGCGGTAGCCGGCCTCGTCCGGCCGGTCACGCTGGATCGCCGTACCCATCGCGCCGTCGATCACCATGATCCGCCGGCGCAGAGCTGCCGTCAGTTCGTCGGTGCAGTCGGGGCGGATGTTCGTTTCAAAGGCGTTCACGTACGTTCCTTCCGTAGCGGAAGGCGTCCTTGACTCTGCCGAGCGTGGCGGATACCGGCGAAAACCCCGTATCCGTTGCAACGCCTCTCGACCGGGAAAGTCTATGTCGTCACCCGATCTACGTCTGGACGCCCAACTTGTCGCCGCGATCGACAACTCGGATCCTGTCGGCGACGTGGTAGTTATCAACGTTAACCAGTTTGCAGCGGAACGTATTTCGTCTCGACCGCGTCGACGCCGGTTGTTCAAGTCGTCGAGGCTCAGTTCGGCCGCCTGCAACTGGGTGCCCATCGCGCCGTCGCCGACCACCACCCGTGCTGCGGCAGCGTGTCGAGGATGTCGGTGTCGTAGCGGCGTTCGTTAGCGGCAGTCACCCCACAAGGATAGTGGGCCTATGAAATAGACCAGGCAAACCGCCCGGTCATCCACGGCGCTCTGGCAGGCGGCGTTCAAAGGTCTGCATCGCCCCAGGGCGCGAGGCCGTACGCTGTTTCTGTGACCCAGCCGCATGGCAGCGCGCTGCCCGAACTGCACAACACCGTCGTCGTTGCGGCGTTCGAGGGCTGGAATGACGCCGGTGACGCGGCCAGCGATGCGCTCGAGCATCTCGACGCCATCTGGGAAGCCGATCCGATCGTGGAGATCGACGACGAGGCCTATTACGACTACCAGGTGAATCGCCCGGTCATCCGCCAGGTCGACGGGGTGACCCGGGAGCTGGTGTGGCCGGCGATGCGGATCACCCACTGCCGCCCGCCGGGGAGCGACCGCGACGTCGTGTTGATGCACGGGGTCGAGCCCAACATGCGCTGGCGCACCTTCTGCGCCGAGTTGGTCGCCATCGCCGACAAGCTCAACGTCGACACCGTCGTGATCCTCGGGGCCCTGCTGGCCGACACCCCGCACACCCGTCCGGTGCCGGTTTCGGGTGCGGCCTACTCCCCGGAATCCGCGAAACGCTTTGGCCTCGAGGAAACCCGTTACGAGGGCCCGACCGGGATCGCCGGGGTGTTCCAGGACGCGTGTGTGGCCGCCGGGATCCCGGCGGTGACGTTCTGGGCGGCGGTGCCGCATTACGTGTCGAACCCGCCGAACCCGAAGGCGACGGTGGCGCTGCTGCGCCGCGTCGAAGACGTCCTCGACATCGAGGTCCCGCTGGCCGACCTGCCTGCCCAGGCCGAGGAGTGGGAGCAGGCGATCACCGAGATGGCGGCCGAGGACGAGGACCTGGCCGAATACGTGTTGTCGCTGGAGCAGCGGGGCGACGCCGAGGTCGACATGAACGAAGCCCTGGGCAAGATCGACGGCGACGCGCTGGCCGCCGAGTTCGAACGGTATCTGCGCCGCCGCCGTCCGGGCTTCGGGCGCTAGTCCCAGCTACTCGACGTTGGACTTGCCCAGATCCTCGTTGTACGCGCTGGTGGAGCGGCCGAGCGCGGCGACTTCGGCGTCCAGTCGAGGCAACAGCTCCGCGGTGGTTTTGCGGATCAAGACTTCACCGACCGAGATCGACGCCGGCTTGAGCCACCGGAACGCGCCCACCCAGGGCGGGCAGTAGACGCGACTGCGCCGGCCCTCGATGCCCTTGATGAACGCCTGCGCGCACTTGTCGACGGTCGTGGTCCTGTTCAGCGGCCAGGGCAGCTTCCTGAGCAGTTCGGCGAACGAGGGCAGGTCGGCCGCGGAGTCGCGGACCAGGGCGGTGTCGATCCACGACATGTGCGCCGAGCCGACACCGACGTCGTGCTGGGCCACCTCCAAGCGCAGCGCGTTCGCCAGCATCTCCACGCCGGCCTTCGACGCGTTGTACGCCGCCAGGCCGGGGGCCGGCGCATACGCGGCCAGCGACGAGACGATCAGCACGTAACCGCGACGGTCGATCACCGCCGGCAGCGTGGCGCGCACGGTGTGGAAGACGCCGAGCACGTCGACGTCGAGCACCCGCTTGAAAGCCTCCGGATCGACCTGCACCACCGACCCGTAGCTGGCGATGCCGGCGTTGGCCACGACGACGTCGATGCCGCCGAAGCATTCGACGGCCTGGGCGGCCGCGGCCCGCATGGCGGGCAGGTCGCGCACGTCGGCGACCGCGGTGAGCACCTGATCTTCACCGAGCTCGGCGGCCAGCGCGGCCAGCTCGGCCTTGTCAAGATCGGTAAGCACGAGCTTGGCGCCCTGGTCGCGCAGCCGACGGGCCACCTCGGCCCCGATTCCCCGGGCGCCACCGGTGATGAAGACAACTTTGCCCTGGATTGTGCCCTGAATCGACGTCATGGCCGAAACGTACCGGAGGTCCAGCAGAAGAAACTAGGGCCAGTAGTCGTTCATCGGTTGGGCGAAGCGATCGTTATTGGTGAGCCGCGGCAGCCCGAGGGCCTCTTCGATGGTGCGCAGCAAGCTGTAGTGGTTGTTGTAGTTGCCGGCGACGAAATGGCCCTGGCGCATACCGGAATTCGGCGAGGGAATCACGATCATCGGGACGTGATTTCCCTCGTTGCCGTTGCCGAGGTACAGGTTGTTGTAATCCTCGTCCCAGGTAATGAAGATGGCGGACCGCTGCGTCTGGAAGGCGGGCGAGTTCAAGATCGTCGGCAGCGTGGCCGCCAGGAACTGGTCGCCCGCCCGGATGTGGTACTGGTGCAACGCGAATTGGCTGACGACGAAGCGGAGGTCGTTGCACCCCTCCTGGTTGTGGCATTCGTCCGCGGCGAACCACGCGTAGTTCGGGGTGGTGGCGGTCGACGCGAGATCCGTGGCCATGCGCGTCAGCGGCAACACGTGCGCCTGGCAGCGGCCCGGGTTGGCCACTATGTCGTGGAAGGCGAGAAATGGTAGTTCGCCGGCGCTGTAGGGCCCTTGGGTCCCGGTGAAACACGGGGAAGGCATGGACTGCTCGTAGGCGGCCCACCCCTTGCCCGCCTTCTCGACGTTGTCGGCCAGGTTGGGTTGATCGAAGCAGTCCATCGGGCAGTTCCAGCCCACCCCGAAGTCCGACCCACCGAGGATCGGATAGTAGTTCGGGAGGCTGGGGTGGGTCAGGGCGTAGTAGTTCGATCCGTAGCCGTACTGGTTGATCAGGGCGTTGATGTAATCCGCATTGCGGCTGCCCACAATGTCTTTCACGCCATGGTTCTCCAAATAGAGCATGAACACGTGATCGAGTGGGCCGACTTTCGACGCCGGTGGTGCGGGTGGCGGTGGCGCCGGCAACGGAGCGGCCACGGTGAACGACAAGTTGTCGGCGTAGGCGTTGTTGTAGTGGCTGGGCGACGGGTTGCAGTCCTTGAAGGTCACGACCACGACCGCGCTGCGGGTGCCCGCCGGGAGCGTCCCAACGGTCGCGCGCTGGAGAAGCGCGGTCTTGAATCGGCGCTCGACCACACCGACCGGCCCGATCTTGTTGCCGCCCAGGGGCGACTGGCTCGCCGAAAAGAATTCGACGGTGACCGAAGCTTCGGACGGGTCCTCGAGGAAGCCCCCGAGCCATCCGCTCAGCGTGTAGAGCACGGTCCCGGTATCGATCTGGGCCGCCGCGCCGCTGAGGTCGACGGTTTGGGTCAGCGTGGTGGTGGCCACATTTCCGCCGCCGAAGAACTGGGCGCCGCCGTCGGGGGGCCCGTCGCCCGGACGCGGAAATTGCAGAAACCTCGGAAAGGGCGGCGCCGGACTGGACAACGGCGACGGCCAACGCGCGATGGTGCCGTATTTGACCACCGTGGGTGTGCCGGTTGGAGTCCAGCCGGGGACCGACACCGAGCTGTATCCCGTCGATGTCGGGTCGCCGAATTCGGCGCCGGGG
The DNA here is from genome assembly GCA_963784685.1 of uncultured Actinomycetota bacterium. Classification (GTDB taxonomy): domain Bacteria; phylum Actinomycetota; class Actinomycetes; order Mycobacteriales; family Mycobacteriaceae; genus Mycobacterium. Next base: position 286,920 of record CAWASF010000020.1, on the reverse strand, counting down.
TTGACCAGCAAGTTCGGGCTCTGGATGGGGTTGACGGCCGAGGCGGGCACCGTGTTCATCGCGACGACCAGCACGCCGGCCGCGCCGAACGCGGCGGCCACACGGCGAAAACGACTGAGCATCGGGCAAACACCTCGGTGGTCGGCGCGCTGCGTACGCGTTGCTCCGTCGATGGTGGCCCATGACACGCCGTCCACCCAGTTTGTTGCGCAGATTGACGCTCAGGCGTTGCCGATCGGTGACTTTGCCGAGGCCGCCTAAAGCCGCACCCCTAGCAACGCATCGACGGCGGTCGCCACCACCTTCGGCGCCGTGGCGCTCCGGCCGCCGTACTCCAGCGCATCGGTGGTCCAACCATCAAGTGCCGCAATGGCTTTCGGGGTATCAAGATCGTCGGCCAAATACCGGCGCACTCGGGCGATCACGTCGGTGGCGTCCGGGCCGGCGGGCAGCACCGTCGCGGTCCGCCAGCGCCGCAGCCGGGCCGTCGCCTCGTCGAGCACTTGCCGGCTCCAAAACCGGTCCGCGCGGTAGTGACCTGCCAGCAGACCGAGCCGAATGGCCGCCGGCTCAACGCCTTCCGCGCGCAGCGTCGACACCAGGACCAGGTTGCCGCGGCTCTTGGACATCTTGTGCCCGTCCCAGCCGATCATCCCGGCGTGCACGTAATGCCGGGCGAATCGCCGCTCGCCGCGGACGCATTCGGCGTGCGCGGCGGTGAATTCGTGATGCGGAAAGATCAAGTCGCTGCCCCCGCCCTGAATGTCGAGGCCGCTGCCGATCCGGCTGAGCGCGATCGCCGCGCACTCGACGTGCCAGCCCGGCCTGCCGGCGCCGAACGGCGACGGCCAACTGGGTTCCCCGGGCCGCGCCGCCCGCCACAGCAGGGCGTCAAGCTCGTCGGTCTTGCCGGGTCGGCGCGGGTCGCCCCCGCGCTCGGCGAAAAGCCGCAGCATGGTGTCGCGGTCATAGCCGGACTCGTAGCCGAACTGCGGCGTGGCGTCCGCGCGGTAGTAGACGTCCGGGTATTCACCGTCGAGGACGTACGCGGCGCCCGATGCCAGCATCTTCTCGACGAGTTCGACCACCTCGGGAACCGCCTCGGTCGCCCCGACATACTCGCGCGGCGGCAGTATCCGCAGCGCCGCCATGTCCTCGCGGAAAAGCGCGACCTCCCGCTCCGCGAGCTCACGCCAGTCGACACCGTCGCGGTCGGCGCGCTCGAGCAAGGGATCGTCGACGTCGGTGACGTTCTGCACATAGTGGACGTCGTGGCCGAGGTCGAGCCATTGCCGATAGACGAGGTCGAACGCCAGATAGGTGGCCGCGTGACCGAGGTGGGTTGCGTCGTAGGGGGTGATCCCGCAGACGTACATGGTGGCACGGGACCCGGCCGCCACGGGCCGCACTTGCCGGTCGGAGGTGTCGTATAGCCGCAGCTCCGGGCCGCGTCCCGGCAGCACCGGAATCTGTGCCAAAGACCACGACTGCATATCGTCGACTCTAAACGCGCCCGGGATCAGCGAAATTCCTGGCGGATGGCGCCGAGCAGGGTCGGCGCCAGCTCGGCGCGGCACATGACGAAGTCGGGCAGGTACGGGTCGAGCTGGTTGTAGCGCAGCGGCGAGCCGTCGAGCCGAGACGCGTGCATGCCGGCGGCCATCACCACACCGGCCGGGGCCGCGGAGTCCCATTCCCACTGGCCTCCGGCGTGCACATAGGCGTCGACGTCGCCGTCGACGACGGCCATCGCCTTCGCGCCCGCCGAGCCGATCGCGACGGGCTGAATGTGCAGCGTCTGGCGCATGCGGTACAGGACCGCGGGTGGCCGGGTGGCGCTGACGGCGATCCGGATGGTCCCCGGAATGCCGACGCGCGCGGCGCCGGCGGTGACCGTGTCGCTGCGGTAGACGGTATTCCCGCGCGCCGGCAATGACACCGCTGCATCGGTGATCTCGCGTTGACCGTCGGTGGGGCGCTGCCACAACGCGATGTGTACTGCCCAGTCGTCCCGGCCCGGTGTGGAGAACTCACGGGTGCCGTCCAGCGGGTCGATGATCCACACCCGGTCGTGATTCACCCGGGACAGATCGTCGTAGGCTTCCTCGCTGAGCACCGCGTCGCCCGGCCGCTCGGCCCGCAGCCGCCGCAGGATCAGCTTGTTCGCCAGGCTGTCGCCCGCGTCGCCGAGCGCCCATGGATGGCCGAAACCGACCTCCTCGCGCACCTTCAGCAGCAACTCCCCCGCGTCGGCCGCGAGATCGGCGGCCAGTGCGGCATCTTGGCTCACCGCATCAGTATCTCCGACGGCGCAGCCGGCCCTCAGAACGCGGGCCAAGGAATGGGGCGATGCCGGTTCGGTCCGGGCATGACCGGATTGTCCAGCAGCGCGTGCGCGCGCCCGCGCAACGCGGCGATCTCCGCCCGGGTGATGTGCCCGGCCAGCTCGTCGCCGAACGAACAGGTGAGGGCCTCGGCGAGCCCGGCCACAGCTTCGAGGGTCTGGTCGTCGACCGGCTTGTGCGCCCAGCCCCACAGCACCGTGCGCAGCTTGTTCTCCACGTGCAGGCATACGCCGTGGTCGACGCCGTAGACGTGGCCCTCGAGGTCGCGCAGGATGTGGCCGCCCTTGCGATCGGCGTTGTTGATCAGCACGTCCAACACCGCCATCCGCCACAGCCGAATGTCGTCGGCGTGCATCAGGATGACCTCGTCGCCGGCGTAGTCGTAGGCCCGCAGCACCGGCAGATAACCCGGCTCGAGTTTGTCGGCGGGAAACAGGTCGACGAGGTCGGGGCCTGGCCTGGGATCGGAGTCGTCGGTGTCGCCGGGTTGTTCCACCCACAGCTGCAACATGCCCGGACCCGCGGGCCCGTGCCGAATGATCGTGTAGGGCACGATGTTCCAACCCAATTGCGTCGATATCAGGTATGCCCCCAGTTCGCGGCCGGCCAGCGTCCCGTCGGGGAAGTCCCACAGCGGCTGCTCACCTGAGATCGGCTTGTACACGCAGTGCACGCTGGACCCGTCGAGCGTCGACTCGCACAAGAAGGTGGCGTTGCTGGCCGAGCGGATGCGTCCGAGGACCGTCAGCTCGCCGTCCCGCAACACCGCGCGATCGTCATGCTCGTTATTCTTCGGCGTCATCGTCAGGCCCGAGCAGCGCGCTGCGCCTATAGCCGTTGGCGCGCGCGCAGATGTGGCCCTCCGGATCCAACGGTTCGTCGCACAGCGGGCACGGCGGACGCCCCGCCGAGATGACGCGATTGGAGCGAGTGGCGAACTGCCGCGCCGACTCCGGCGTCAAAAAGACCCGCACCGCGTCCGGGCCCTCGTCGGTGTCGTCGAGCACGACCGAGGCGTCGAACTCCGCGTCGGTGACGGCCAGCAATTCGACCACCACGGTCTGAGCCTCCGAATCCCAGCCCAGGCCCATGGTCCCGACCCGAAACTCCGCATCGACCGGAGTGATCAACGGGTTCAGGTCGTCGACTTCGGCGGGTTCCGGAGGGACCGGCGTGCCGAATCTGCGGTTCACCTCGAGCAGCAATGCACCAATGCGTTCGGCCAGCACCGCGACCTGTTGCTTCTCCAATATCACTGACACCACGCGGGAATCACCCACCGCCTGGATGTAGAACGTGCGATTTCCGGGCTGACCGACGGTCCCGGCCACGAAGCGGTCGGGTGTGCGGAAGACGTGGATTGCGCGGGCCATGGCACCTCCAAAATACCGGCTATTGCCTTCGCCGTGCGATTCGATTGCCCCGCTCCGCCCGTTTCAAGCGGAATTAATCCGTGGACCCGCCGACCACCGCGTCACTCGTCGGCACGGTCGGCGCGGGCTCGGTTTGCGGCTCCCCCTGCGGTTCGCCGTGAGGCTCGTCACCCTTCGGCTCGTCCTTCGGCTCGTCCTTCGGGGTAGGCCCGGCCCGCAGGGCGGCGGCCAACCGCGCGCCGGTGTGGTTGACGTGCAACACGAACGGCCGCAGCGGCGTGTAGCGGACAACGCTCACCGAGCCGGGGTCGGCGGTGACGCGCTGGAAGCCGTCCAGATGCATGCCGTAGGCGTCGGCGACAACCGCCTTGATGACGTCCCCGTGGGTGCATGCGACCCAGAGCGCGTCGCCGCCGTGCGCCCCGCCAGTTTCTGAGGCCAGTCTTCCGTCGTGTTCGCGGACGGCGGCCACCGCGCGCGCCTGCACTTGCGCCAAACCCTCGCCGCCGGGGAACACCGCCGCGCTGGGATGGGCCTGGACCACGCGCCACAACGGCTCGTTCGTCAATTCGCCGATTTTGCGTCCGGTCCATTCCCCGTAGTCCACTTCGGCGAGCCGGTCGTCGATCAGCGGCTCGAGGCAGAGCGCTTCGGCGAGCGGCTCGACGGTGCGCCGGCAACGCAGCAGCGGCGAGGTGACGATCGCCCGGATCGGCAGGTCACCGATCCGATCGATCAGCCCGGCCGCCTGCTCGCGGCCCTTGTCGTCGAGATCGACCCCCTCGGAGCGGCCGGCCAGAACGCCGGCGGTGTTCGAGGTGGAGCGGCCGTGCCGCAACAGGATGACGGTCATGTCGCGACGGCCGTCCCGTTCCCCTTCACGACGACGACCGTACCCGGTGCGGGTGGGCCGTGACGGGACGTGGCTAGCGGGAAACCGGGACTGCACGCGCGACCGAGTCGCGTACCGCGGCGGTCAGGCTGCGCTCGTCGGTGAGGTCGATGTCGACCAGGCTGCGGACAGCCCGGGCCATCACCTCGTCGGCCTGTGGAACCGGGCCCGCAAGGCGCGGCCGGTAAATTTCGACGACGAGCGACCGATGCTCGATGTGGAAGGAAAAACTGCGTCCATCACCGACTTGACCGTAACCGCTGGCAAAGATTCCCGTCGAGATGTCCTCGACAGCGAACTCTTTACCCGAGGTATGCCGGTCAACGATGACGGTCATGACAGGACGATACCTCTCCAGTGAGACTCGAAGTAGGCAACATGGCGATATTGGATGCGAAACCGTTCCTTAAAATTTGACTTCACGCTTGGTTACGCGAGGGAAATAATTGCTGCGACAGCATAGAAGCGAAAAACGTACAGTTCAGCGGCGCGTTGCTGGTTTGCTGGTTTTACTGGCGCCGGCCACCGCCGGTGCCGGGTGTTCCTCGAATCCGCTCGACACCTTCGCTTCGCAGAAGCCGCCCACGATAGAACCGGCACAGCCGGCCCAGTCGCCGCCGGTCTCGCAGAACCCGGCCGGCGCGCTGCGACCGCTGGACGGTAAAGCTGCGGCAGCGATCTTCGATAGCGGCAGTCACCAGCTGGCCGTCCTGACCCCCGGCGCCGACCCGGCGGCGCCCGCCAGCATCACCGAGTTCGGGGATCCGCACGCCGCGCCCCGTGTCATCCCCCTGCCGGGGCCGGCGACGGCGCTGACCGGCGACGGCCGCGGCACGGCCTATCTGGCCGCCAGGGGCGGCTACTACTCGGTCGACCTGAACACCGGACACACCACACAAGTCACCGTGACCGGCGCCCAGCAGGCCGACTTCACGGCGATCGCGCAACGCGCCGACGGCAAGCTGGTGTTGGGCAGCGCCGACGGCGCCGTCTACAGCCTGACGTCCCAGACCGCCGTCGGCAGCCGAAACAAGATCTTCGCGCGCGTGGATTCCCTTGTGACACAAGGAGATACGACGGTAGTTCTGGACCGGGGGCAGACCTCGATCACGACGATAGGCGCCGACGGTCGTGTTGAGCAGGCGCTGCGGGCCGGTGAGGGCGCCACCACCCTGGCCGCCGATCCACTGGGGCGGGTGCTGGTCGCCGACACGCGCGGTGGCCAACTGCTGGTGTACGGCTGTTGTTCGCCGCGGACCCCGCTGATCCTGCGTCAGGCCTACCCGGTGCGGCAGGCACCGTACGGCCTGGCCGGATCGCGGAAGCTGACCTGGGTGTCCCAAACCGCTTCGAACGTTGTCATTGGTTACGATCTGTCAACCGGAATTCCCGTCGAAAGGGTGCGATACCCAACCGTGCAGCAACCCAACTCGCTGGCCTTGGACGAAGCGTCGGACACCTTGTACGTGGTGTCGGGGTCGGGTGCGGGCGTTCAGACCATAGAGCACGCGGCGGGCATTCCGTGACCGCGCCACGGCGGGGTCGGCTGCCCGCGGGCTGGGACACTGATATGTCCGACGAATACGAGTGGGTGCCGTTGCGCCTGCCGCCGGAAGTGACCAGACTCAGCGCGTCCACCCGGCTGTCCATCGAGGCCGAATACCGTGGCTGGGAGCTGACGAGGGTCCGGCTGTACACCGACGGCAGTCGGCGGGTCTTGTTGCGCCGCAAGAAATCTCGTCTGGACGGCGCCGGCTCCCCCGGGTGGCGGCCCGATCAGCCCGAACTGTGATGTACCGGCTCGGGCGCCGGCTGCTCTTTCTTGTTCCTCCCGAACGCATCCATACTTTGGTTTTTGCGCTGCTGCGCGGGGCAACAGCCGTCGGCTTGGGGCGTCGGTTGTTGCACCGACTGCTGGGCCGGGACGATCCGGTGCTGGCCAGCACGGTGTTCGGGGTGCGTTTCCCGGGACCGCTCGGGCTGGCCGCCGGGTTCGACAAGGACGGCATGGGACTGCTCACCTGGGGCGCATTGGGTTTCGGGTATGCCGAGGTTGGGACCGTCACCGCGCACCCGCAGCCCGGCAACCCGGCGCCCCGCCTGTTCCGGCTGCCCGCCGACCGGGCCCTGCTCAATCGCATGGGGTTCAACAATCGGGGCGCCGGCGCGCTGGCGATCCGCCTCGCCCGCCACCGACCCGAGGTGCCGATCGGGGTCAACATCGGCAAGACGAAGACCACCCCGGCCGCCGACGCGGTCGACGACTACCGGGCAAGCGCGCGACTGGTCGGGCCGCTGGCGTCCTATCTGGTGGTCAACGTGAGCTCGCCGAACACGCCGGGGCTGCGCGATCTGCAGGCGATCGAGTCGCTGCGGCCCATCCTGTCGGGCGTCCTCTTGGAGGCCTCGGTGACGACGACGCCGGTGCTGGTGAAGATCGCACCGGATCTTTCCGATTCCGACCTCGACGACATCGCGGACCTGGCCGTCGAGCTGGGCGTGGCCGGCATCGTCGCGACCAACACGACGGTGTCGCGCGAGGGACTTTTGACGCCGGGGGTCGAGCAACTGGGTGCCGGCGGCATTTCCGGCGCGCCCTTGGCGCGGCGCGCCGTCGAGGTGTTGCGCCGGCTCTACGCGCGGGTCGGTGACCGCCTGGTCCTGATCAGCGTCGGGGGCATCGAGACGGCCGATGACGCGTGGGAGCGGATCACCGCGGGCGCCTCCCTGCTCCAGGGCTATACCGGGTTCATCTACGGCGGAGGCTTGTGGCCCAAGCACATTCACGACGGCATCGCCCGCCGGTTGCACGAGGGCGGGTTCGCATCGCTCAGCGACGCGGTCGGGTCGGCGGCGCCCAAACCGGGTTAGGCCGCCGGGATGGGTCGCGGCCTGTTGGTAGCCCACGGTACGCGAGGAAAACAGCGCGGCAATTTACGCGACAACTTCATCTGCGGCCGCGGGCAGTACACCCGTGGACGCTGCGACCGCCGCGCTGTTGCCCGAACCGGTCGTCGAACCAAGTTCGCCAAATCCGTTGCGGTGTCGGCGATTAGCTCCGCTGCTGCGATAAGAAAGACACCCCCTACCTCTCCGGTTCAGCACAAATTGACCGCTATCACCCCATTGCCCGATCAGGCGGTGTGGCTCGGCGGCAGCGTATCCAAATGGATGCCTGAAAACGTCTATTGCCTTAGCCGTAATCCGGATCCCAAGGTGTCAGTCACTGAAAACGATGGGTCGCTGGTGCAGCCCAGCACTGGAACCATGTGGGCGGTAGCTACCATTGCGAATGCTGCTGCGTATGCCGGATCTGATGCTTCGGCGGTGCGAAATCGATGAATTACGCATGTCTCGATTCCTTACTACTGCAGGTAACTAATCTCCATAAAAATTCAACGAGTGGATGTCGAAGAGACCCGACTGTCCGGTACCGCTGTTGAAGTAGCCCGAGTTGGAACCGCCGCCCGAGTCGAGGAGACCCGTGTTGCCGTTGCCTGAGTTAAAGAAGCCCGAGCTACCGATGCCGGTGTTCCCGAAGCCCGAGTTGCCCGTGCCATCGTCGAAGCCAAAGTTGGCGAGGCCCGTGTTCAGGTTGAGGGAGTTGAAGAGACCGGTGTTGATGTTCCCCGTGTTGAAGGAGCCGGTGTTGAAGGTGCCCGCGTTCCACAACCCGGTGTTGAAGGAGCCGGTGTTCCCCATGCCGGTGTTGGTGAAGCCCGAGTTCAATATGCCCCAGTTGTTGAAGCCGGAGTTGAGCAGGCCGAAGTTGTGGCCGGCTTGAATGTTGAAGCCCAGGCCGGGAACGCCGGCGCCGCCCGAGTTGAAGAGACCGAAGTTGTGGCCGGGGCTATCGCTTGGCCACGCTCCCGGCCCGAAGGTCCCTCCCGAGTTGAAGAAACCGGTGTTCCTGTCGCCCGAGTTGAACAAGCCGTTGTTGTGGGTACCCGAGCCCAGCGGCGTCATGGTGCCGGTGTTGGAGTCACCGAACCACCCGATGCCGGTGTTGCCGATGCCGGTGTTCCACAAGCCGATGTTCCCGGTGCCGGTGTTGGCGATGCCGATGTTGTTATTGCCGGTGTTGGCGATGCCGGCGTTGTTATTGCCGGTGTTGGCGAAGCCGATGTTGCCGGTGCCGGCGTTGACCAAGCCGAAGTTTGAGGTGCTCGAGTTCAACCCGCCAATGCCCACCAGGCCGCTGCCGGTGAGCCCCAGGTTGATGTGCGGCGGGTCCGCGGCGGCCGCCTCAATCGACTGCAACACGGTGGCCGGCACGATCGCCTGGGCGGAGCCGGGGGCCGCACTCGTCAAGGCCTGCACGATATTGGCCTCGGCATTGGCATACCTGCTCGCACCGTCGCCCAAGAGCTGGACGAACTGCTCCTGAAACGTCAACGCCTGGGCGCCAAGCGCCTGATACGCCTGGCCGTGCGCACCGAACAGCGCTGCGACCGCTGCCGACACTTCATCAAGTGCCGCGGGCAGCACGCCCGTCGTCGCGGTTGCTGCCGCCGCGCTGGCCTCGCTTAGCATCGAACCAAGCGCCGCCAAATCCGTGGCCGCCGCCGACACTATCTCGGGCGTCGCGATCAAGAAAGACATTCCGCACCTCCGACCGACTTACCGCGACTGGCCATCCTAGCCGGTCGTCTAGGTATAACGCGTCGAAATCGTACAAGAACACTGCGCTGCACCCCTGAGGCCGTTGCGGTGCAAGTGATTTGGCTAGTTTCGTTTTCCGGGCGGTCGACGTTTTGGCCGCCCAGCCGGAGGCCGGGCGAACGGACCGGTCAGCTCTTACCGGAACGACGCCAACTTGCCGTCGAGGACCTCGAGCCGGTCCAGGTATTCCCACAGTTCCGGAGCCGTCAGTCCATCGAACGACAGTTTTGAGCACCGACTCACCGCCGCGTCGAGTTCGTCGAAGTCGCGCATGATCCGATCAAAAGCGTTTGTCCAAGCCATGCTCGAATCATGGCCACACGGTCCGACAGCCCAAGGCTGCCTCGTCGCTACCTCTGCTCGTAGGTGCCGTAGATGTACGCCCGCGCGATCGCGTGCTGGAACAGATTGAACCCGAGGAAAGCGGGGCTGGCGTCCTCGGGCAGGTCGAGTTTCTCGACGTCCACGGCGTGCACGGCGACGTAGTAACGATGCGGCCCATGACCCGGAGGCGGGGCGCTGCCGACGTAACGCCGCATTCCGGCGTCGTTGACCAACGTCAGCGCGCCGCCCGGTAGCTCACTGCCATCGCCCGCGTTGTCGGGCAGTTCGTTGACTTCGGCGGGCAGGTTGGCCACCGCCCAGTGCCAGAAACCGGAGAGCGTCGGGGCGTCCGGGTCGTAGACGGTGACCGCGAAGCTGCGCGTCTCCTCGGGGAACCCGGACCAGCTCAGTTGCGGGCTGACATCCTCGCCCCCAGCGCCCAGGATCCCGCTGATCTGGGGTGTGGCCAGCGGCTGACCGTTGGTGATCGAGTTGGAGGTCAGGGTGAACGTCGGAAGTTTCGGCAGCGCGTCATACGGGTCGGGCGGCAAGCTCATTGAGAGTCCTCTCTTGTTATTTCACTAGCAGTGTGCCAGGAAGTGCGCCAGGACATCGGTGCCGAACCTCAGCGAATCGATGGGTACCCGTTCGTCGACGCCGTGGAACAGCGCGGCGAAATCCAGGTCCGGCGGCAACCGCAGCGGGCTGAAGCCGAAGCAGCGAATGCCCAAGCGCGCGAAGGCTTTCGCGTCGGTTCCACCGGAGAGCATGTAGGGCACCGTCCGGCCGTCGGGGTCCAGCGCCAGCACGGCGGCGTTCATGGCATCGACCAGGTCGCCGTCGAAGCTGGTCTCATACGGTGCCAAGTCCCTGATCCATTCGCGAGCGACGTCCGGGCCGATCAGCTCGTCGACCTCGGCCTCGAAGGCCGCCCTTCGGCCCGGAAGGATGCGGCAGTCCACCACCGCTTCCGCGCTCGCCGGGACGACGTTGGCCTTATACCCGGCCTTGAGCATCGTCGGGTTGGCGGTGTCGTGGAGCACGGCCTTCAGCATGCGAGCCATCGGGCCAAGCTTCTCGATCGCCCCCTCCAGGTCGGCCGACTCGGTGTCGAACGTCAGCCCGGTTTCCTCGCTCACCGCGGCCAAGAAGTGGGCGACGGTGTCGGTCATCACGAGCGGAAACCGGTGCCGCCCCAGCCGGGCGACCGCCTCGGCAACGGCCGTCACGGCGTTCTGGTCGTGCACCATCGACCCGTGCCCCGCCGGGCCGCGGGCGGTGAGCCGCATCCACGACAGCCCCTTCTCGGCCGTCTCGATCAAATAGAGCCGACGCTCTCCCCCGTCGCGGCGCGGCACGGTCAGGGAAAACCCGCCCACCTCCCCGATCGCCTCGGTGACGCCGTCGAGCAGATAGGGCCGGTTACGCACCAGCCACTGCGCCCCGTAGTGGCCGCCGTGTTCTTCGTCGGCAAGGAACGCGAACACCAGATCGCGTGGCGGCACGATGCGGGCCCGCTTCAACTGCCGGGCGACGACGATCATCATCCCGACCATGTCCTTCATGTCGACCGCGCCGCGGCCCCAGACGAAGCCGTCTTTGACCGCTCCGGAAAACGGGTGCACGCTCCATTCCGCCGGCTCGGCCGGCACCACGTCCAGATGCCCGTGGATCAGCAGGGCGCCGCGCGAGCTGTCGGCGCCCTTGAGGCGGGCGAACACATTGCCACGGCCGGGTGCGCCGGATTCGACGTATTGCGGCTGATAGCCGGCGTCTTGGAGCTGCTCGGCAACCCACTGCGCGCACTCGGCCTCGCCCTTCGTGGTCTCCGGCTCGCCGGTATTGGTGGTGTCGAACCGGATCAACCTGCTGACAACCTCGACCACGTCGTCGCTGGGATTGGTCGAAGGCCCGGTCGTCCCGCTCTCAGTGGTCACAATCACCTTTCCTACCACCGCCAAGGCGGGCGGGTCGGGCTCGGAACGTCCGCATCGTCGGCGAGCTGGGTTGGGGCGGCGCGGGCCGATCCGATAGCCTTAGCTGCCAACCAATGCGGTTGGTCTTGTCCGAGTGGCGGAATGGCAGACGCGCTAGCTTGAGGTGCTAGTGCCCTACTAATGGGCGTGGGGGTTCAAGTCCCCCCTCGGACACCCCCTCGGACACCCGTGCGTCACGGCCCGACACGCCGCTTCGGCGGTGGGTAGACGAACCTGGCGATCGTCGCCGACAGCCATCCGATCACCCATCCTCCGAAAACCATCATGAACTTCTGCCGGGTTGCGTTGTCGGCTGCCAGCGAAATACTGGCCAGGATGACGGCCCACACAATGGCGCAGCCAATGCTGTAGCCGGTGTAGGTGTTGCGAAAGCGTCCACTCACGTCGGGGATCCTCTCGATCGTGCAATTCCCTTCGCGCCCAATGGTATTTGACCAGAAATTGTCGACAAGGGGCGTTTGGTGCGAACCTTGCGGCGGCACGTAGGCTTGATTTCAGCCAATAGCCTCCGAATGTGACCAATGAACCCACCGAGCGGCTTCCTCCGGCGAACGGCAGGGCGCACCTTCCGCGACCGCCGCGAAGCCGGCCGCGTCCTAGCCGCGGAGTTGGTCTCCTATCGCGACAAGGACGATGTGCTCGTCCTCGGGCTGGCACGCGGCGGGGTCCCGGTGGCCTGGGAAATCGCCGCAGCGCTGCACGCCCCGCTGGACGTGTTCCTGGTCCGCAAGCTCGGGGTGCCGCGCTTCTCGGAGCTGGCGATGGGCGCCTTGGCCAGCGGCGGCGGGGTCGTGATGAACGACAACGTCGTTTCCAGCTTGCACGTCACCGACGAGCAGGTCCGCGAGGTGATCGCCAGCGAGACAGCCGAACTCGGCCGGCGCGAGCAGGCGTATCGGGGCGGACGCCCGGTCGCCGACCCCCGCGGCAAGATCGTGATCCTCGTCGACGACGGGATCGCCACGGGCGCCAGCATGCTGGCGGCCGTTCGGGCGCTACGGGCCGGCGAGCCGCAAGCGATCGTCGTCGCCGTCCCGGTGGGACCGCAGTCGACCTGCGGCGAGCTTGCCGGGGAAGCCGACGAGGTGTTGTGCGCGACCATGCCGCCCGGTTTCGAAGCCGTCGGACAGGCCTACGACGACTTTCACCAGGTCAGTGACGACGAGGTTCGCGAGCTGCTCAACACGCCAACCGGCTGAGCCGAAAAAGCAAGCCGCCCTACTTGGCCCGGTCGTCAGCGCCGTCGGCGGGCACCGCCGACTCCTCGCTCGCTTCGGTGGCGGCTTCCTCCGACGACGCATCGACAGCGGAGTCGCCGGTGTCTTTGGCCGCGTCCGGGACTTCGTCGGGGTAGTCGATTAAGGCGTCGCCCCCGGCTTCCTCTTTATGGTCTTCGCCACCGGCATCACGTCGCTGGCGTTCCCGCAAGGCGTCGATGATCAATAGCACCACGCCCAGGACGCTGGCCCCGATGCACACCCACGCCACCAGCTCGTTGCTCGTGACGACGGCGAACACCAACGCGACGAGCCCGATCAGGGCCAGCACCAGGGCAATGATCAGCATCGGTCATCCTCCAGCCGACGAGCGGGACTACAGGCTCAGTGCGGTTATGAGGCTAGTTATTACCCCGATTGAACTGGTCGAACCCACCGGCGTCGGCACTGGAGTCGACCGGTGCCGCCGATCCGCGCTGGCCGAGTTCCTCGAGTTGAGACTCCAGGTAGGTCTTGAGCCGGGTGCGGTACTCGCGTTCGAAGGTGCGTAGCTGCTCGAGGCGGCCTTCCAGCACGGTGCGCTGCTGGTTGATGGTTCCCATGATCTCGGAGTGTTTGCGTTCCGCGTCCGCCTGCAGGGCGTCGGCCTTCTCCTGGGCCTGGCGCAGCTGCGTCTCGGAACGAGACTGGGCATCGGCGAGCATCGCGTCGGCCCGCTGCCTGGCCTCGGTGACCGTGGTCTCGGCGGTGCTTCGGGCCTCGCTGAGGATCTGGTCGGCGTTGGCGCGGGCGTCGGCCAGCATCTTCTCCGATTCGGCCTTGGCGTTGTTGGTGAGCCGGTCGGCGGTGTCCTGGGCCAGGGTCAGCACCCGAGCGGCCTTCATGGCCTGTTCCTCGTTGGTTCCGGAGGCGGCCGGCTCCGGCGCCGGCGCGGGCTGGACCGGCTCCGGTACCGGTTCGGGCTCGAAGGTGCGAATCGCCTGCGTGGGTGCGGCCGGGGCCCCGCCCGCGAGCTCGCGGTCGAGCTCCTCGATGCGTTGCCGCAGATCGGAGTTCTCCTCGATGAGCCGCGTCAATTCGTTTTCCACCAGGTCGAGGAAGGCGTCGACCTCGTCTTCGTTGTAACCACGCTTGCCGATGGGCGGCTTACTGAACGCCACATTGTGGACGTCGGCTGGTGTAAGCGGCATTGTTCGTCCCCTTGAGTTCCTGTCAAACGATCTGGAAAGTGTAGAACGGCGTGGTTGCCGTTGTGCAACTGCCGTCCATCCTGTCACATCAGACCCGGCGGTAGCCGGAGGCCTAACAATTAAGAACCAATTTCACACGCCAAGAGCAATAAAATCCAAATCCTTAAAGTTTTTAAATCGCAGGCACCAAACCGACGCGAAATCGTGGCCGAACCGTCTCCCGCCTTCCGGCCACGGCGACCACGACTCACACCGCGGCGCTGAACGCCAGTTGCATACCGATGAACGCGACCAGCAGCAGCACCATGATCGACAGGTCGAAGCGGACCGCTCCGATGGTGAGTTGCGGGATCAACCGGCGTAGCAGCTTCACCGGCGGATCGGTGATCGACATGATGATTTCCAGGATCACCACGGTGATGCCGGTGGGACGCCAGTCACGGCTGAACGAGCGAATGAACTCGACGACGACCCGGGCGATGAGCAGCAGCCAGAAGATGAACAGCGCAAACCCGAGGACCTTAAAGAACAGCACCAACGCTACAAGCCCCGACCTTGACGAGAAGACCGACGACGTCGGTCGCCGCTCACGAGAGCGGCCATCGCCAGCGTACCGACTCCGAGGTGGGTGTACACATCTACGTGCGCCTCGGCGAGCGCAGCGCGCGCCTGACCCCGGCGGATGCGGTTATTGGTAAGCGTAGAAGCCGGTTTCGGCGATCCGGCGTCGCTCCTCCGGTGAGACGTCGACGTCGGCGGGCGACAACAGGAACACCTTGGTCGCGACCTTGTCGAACGAGCCGCGCAACGCGAAGGCCAAGCCGGCCGCGAAGTCGACCAGCCGCTTTGCGTCCGCGTTGTCCATCGACACCAGGTCCATGATGACCGGGGTGCCGTCCCGGAACCGCTCGCCGATGGTGCGTGCCTCGCTGTAATCCTTGGGCCGCAGCGTGGTGATCTTCGACAGCGGGTGGCCTTCCTCGAACATCATCGCCATCCGGCGGGGATCCATCGCCAGCGCGCCGCGGGTGGAGTTGCGCAGCCAAGACCCGAGGCGTGGCCTGCTCATCTCGGGCCGCTCGAACTCGCGGGGGTGGACGGAGCTGTAGCGCGGCTCATCCGCGTAGCCGCCGCGATAGCCACCGGGCGGATAGTCCGGCTCGCCGCGGGGGTCGTCGTAGTCGCGCCCGTCATAGCGGCCGTACCCGTCGTCGAATCGGGGACGCGGGAAACCGCGGGAGGGGGCGCGGTCGTCGTAGTACTCGTCGTCGTAGTCCTCCATGGGAGCCATACCGAAGTAGGCCTTGACCTTATGCAGTGTGCTCATTGCGTAAACCCCTTCTAGCCCCTGGGAGTTGTGTTGTCTGTGATGAAGGTGTGACTACAGTGACTACTCACGGTGACGGTAGCCGCCGCGGACCCAATAGCGCGGTACCGACACGCACACATGTCGAACCATGTTTGACGGCGATTTCGAAATCGCCGGACATCCCGGCGGACAGACCGACCGCCTTCGGGTGCGATTCCAGCACCCGGGCGTGCTCGGATCGCAGCCGGTCAAAGGCTTCGTCGGGCCCCCAGCCCAGCGGCGGGATGCCCATCAGCCCGAGCAGTTCCAGGCTTTTCGACTCCTCAACCTGCGCGCAGACCTGATCGACCGCACCGGGCACGGTGACGTCGACACCGCCGCGAGACGCGTCGCCGTCGAGGCTGACCTCGACGTAAACCCGCAGCGGTTGCTGCCGGCGGCCCTCGGCCAGGGCCACGGACACGGCCCGGCCGAGCGCGGTCACGAGCCGCGAGCTGTCGACCGAGTGCGCGGTGTGCGCCCAATTAGCCAGCGAACGCGCCTTATTCCGTTGGATCCGGCCCACCATGTGCCAGTGCATATCCCGCAAGTCATCTCGCGACGAAGCCGCTGCCAACCGAGCGACTTCAGCTACCTTCGCCGAGGCTTCCTGATCCCGAGATTCGCCAACGGCCCGACAACCCAATCGAGACAAAATCGCGACGTCGGTTGCTGGAAAGAATTTGGTAATAGGGAGAAGTTCAATTTCGCCGACATTGCGGCCCGCCGCTTCCGCGGCCGCCGCAAGTCTCGATCGCACCGCCGCCAGCGCATGTGTCAATTCCGATTCGCGGTTGCTCCCGTTTGATCCAGCGCCAACCGCCATGCGCTCATTCCATCCAGACCAGCGACGCCAGCCGCCCGGTGGGCGCATCCCGGCGATGACTGAACAGCGCCGGGTCGGCCACCGTGCACCGGCGATCGATGTCGATCGCCGTGACACCCGAATCCCGGAGCTGGCAAGCGATTCCGGCGCGAAGGTCGAGGCCGGGCGTACCGGCCGCGGTCGTGGTGCGGCTGCCCGGCAACGCCGCCTCGACCTCATCGGCCATCGCCGCGGGCACTTCGTAGTTAGGACCGCTGACCGCCGGGCCGAGCAGCGCCGAGATATCGGCGGCCTGTGCGCCCAGGGCCAACATCGCGTCCACCGCGCGGGCCACCACGCCCCGCTGGGCACCGACACGACCGGCGTGCACCGCCGCGACCACGCCGGCCCGCGCATCGGCCAGCAACACCGGCACGCAGTCGGCGGTCACCACCGCCAGCGCCACTCGGGGCGTGCGGGTCACCAGCGCGTCGGTGTCTTCGACCGGGGTGTCCCGCGGCCCGTCGACCACCTCGACCCGATCTCCGTGGACCTGGTTCATCCACACCACCCGGTCGGCGCCGAGGCCAATCGCCGCGCCCAGCCGGGCCCGGTTCGCGGCCACCGCCGCCGGGTCGTCACCGACGTGGTCGCCCAGGTTGAAGGTGTCGAACGGTGGCGCCGAGACACCGCCCACGCGGGTGGTGCTCACCCGCCGGATACGAACGCTCACGTGACCAGTATCCGGAGTGCACCGCCTGCCAGAGGGCGCCGCCATCCGGCCGCGGCCGGTTTGTCGCGCACTGGCAAGCAAATTGAGACCCTCAGCGGCGCATAAAGGGCGGCACGTCGACGTCGTCGTCGTCGCCGCCAATGCTCAGCGTCGAGCCATTGGTGTGCACCGGCACGCTCACGGCGTCGGCGGGCTCGAACAGCGTCGAGGTGAGCTTGCCGGCCTTCGCCGACTCGATCCGGTGCGCACCGGTTTTCTCCCCGGCGGTGCCGCCGACGACCGGCTTGCGGCCAGGGCCGGCGGCGTCGAAGCCGGCCGCGATGACCGTCACGCGCACCTCGTCGCCCAGCGAGTCGTCGATGACGGTGCCGAAAATGATGTTGGCGTCCTGATGGGCGGCGTCCTGCACCAGCGAAGCCGCCTCGTTGATCTCGAACAGGCCCAGGTCGCTGCCACCGGCGATCGACATCAGCACGCCCTGGGCGCCCTCCATCGAGGCTTCCAGCAGCGGCGAGTTGATGGCGATCTCGGCGGCCTTGAGCGAACGGCCTTCGCCGCGGGCCGAGCCGATGCCCATCAGCGCGGTACCGGCGCCCGACATGATGCCCTTGACGTCGGCGAAGTCGACGTTGATCAGCCCCGGCGTGGTGATCAGGTCGGTGATGCCCTGCACGCCGTTGAGCAACACCTCGTCGGCGCTGCGGAACGCGTCCATCAGCGAAACCGCGGCGTCCCCCATCTGCAGCAACCGGTCGTTCGGGATCACGATCAGGGTGTCGCAGCTCTCCCGCAGCGCGTTGATGCCGATTTCGGCCTGATTGCTGCGCCGTTTGCCCTCGAACGAGAAGGGCCGGGTGACCACACCGACGGTCAGCGCCCCCAGCTTGCGGGCGATATTGGCCACGACGGGCGCCCCGCCGGTGCCGGTACCACCGCCTTCGCCGGCGGTGACGAACACCATGTCCGCCCCGCGCAGCAGTTCCTCGATCTCGTCCTTGGCGTCGTCGGCGGCCCTGCGCCCAACCTCTGGGTCCGCTCCGGCGCCCAATCCGCGAGTGGAGTCACGCCCGACGTCGAGCTTGACGTCGGCATCGCTCATCAACAGCGCCTGCGCGTCGGTGTTGATCGCGATGAACTCCACGCCCTTGAGGCCCTGTTCGATCATCCGGTTGACGGCGTTGACGCCGCCGCCACCGATACCCACAACCTTGATCACGGCCAAGTAGTTGTGCGGGGGGGTCATCATTCGTCTTCCTCCCTGGTGGGACTCGGTGTTCCGCTTGGCAAACCCTCAACCTCAACCATAGAGTTAGAGTTATGTCAAGTAGTTCCGCGCAACCAGAACGGTATGGGTACGACGCGCCCTAGCGCCGCAGGCGCGCCGACGCGCGGCGGCCAAATTTTTTTGCCTTCGAGCGTGCGGCAGGCCTCACATTCGGCGCCGAGCGCGCGGCTGGCCGCACGTTCGCGCCTGCGCGCCTACTTCACGGTCGGCAGATCCGGGCTGGACACGTCGTAGGTCTTCCCGGGCTGCGTCAACAGCGCAGCGAGCTTTTCGGCCTTCTCCTCGGTGCGGTCGGTCGTCCCCCAGATCACCACTCGCCCGTCGTTCAGCGTGAGGGTGATCGAGGCCACCGACGACGCCGCGATCCGGCCCACCTGGCCGCCGACCTCGGGACGCAGCGCGGTCAGCACCTGCAGCGCCGCCTTGGTCGGCGGGTCGGTCGGCCCCGGCTCGGCGACGTCGATGTAGGGCAGGCCCGGTGGCGGTGGCGCGGTCGCGAAGTCGACGCCGTCGCGGTCGAAGAGGTGCGGGCCGTCCGGAAAATCCTTCACTACCACGGGGACTCGCTCGACGATCGTGATGCGCAGGGCCGATGGATACTGACGCTGCACTCGCGCGCTGGCCACTCGCCGGATCGCCGCCACCCGGTCGGCGACCTGGTCGGTGTTGATCTGCAGCAGCGGGGTTCCCGGCCGCACCCGCGCCGCGTCCAGGACCTCCTCGCGCGTCACCGTCCCGATACCGGTGACGACGATGTCGCGCGCCGACATCGCGGGCGTGAAATACAGCACCAATGCGAGCGCCACCCCGACGACGGCCAACAGCACGCCGGCGAGCAGCATCTTCAAGCCCCGAACAACGCCCCGCGCAACGGGTTTCGGCTCGTTGACGATGCGCCC
This sequence comes from uncultured Actinomycetota bacterium, assembly GCA_963784685.1. Taxonomy (GTDB): domain Bacteria; phylum Actinomycetota; class Actinomycetes; order Mycobacteriales; family Mycobacteriaceae; genus Mycobacterium. Next base: position 267,850 of record CAWASF010000020.1, on the reverse strand, counting down.
ACTGACCCGGCGTTTGGCCTCGCGGCGGGCGTCCTCGATGGCTCGGGCGCGAGCCTGCGCGGCGCGCCGCTCCGCCCGTTCACGACGGGCCCGCCGGCGCGGTCCCTCGAATTCGGCCTGATCCGCCTGCGGTTGGTCCTCCCGTGCCTCGACCGCGACCGGCTCGGTGATCACGCTGTCGGCGTCCGCGTCGGTCGGCTCCGTCATTTCAGCACCCCCGGCCGGCCCGGCGCGCTGCGGTTGGCCCGCAACCGCAGCGCGGTCACGATTTCCGGCCCCAGCAAGGTCACGTCGCCCGCGCCCATCGTGACGATGACGTCGCCCGGGCCCGCGATCGCGGCCACCTCCTCGGCGACCGCCGAGAAATCCGGGAGGTAGCGCACCGGCACGCTGACGTGCTCGGCGACGCTGGCCCCGCTGACGCCGGTGAGCGGTTGTTCGCGAGCCCCGTACACGTCGAGGACGAAGACCTCGTCCGCGGCGTTCAGCGCGCGACCGAACTCAGCGGCGAAAGCCTTTGTCCGCGAATACAAATGGGGCTGGAACACGACGATGCATCGACCGTCGCCGCTCTCCTCGAGGACCGTGCGGACGGCCGCGAGCGTGGCGCTGATCTCGGTGGGATGGTGGGCGTAGTCGTCGAACACGCGCACCAGAGAGTTCGGGGCCTGGCCGGTTCCCGAGGTCCCGACCAGTTCGAAGCGGCGGCGCACGCCTTCGAATCCCGCCAGCCCGTCGAGCACCTCGTCCGGGGTCGCGCCGATCTCGATCGCCGCCAGTAGGGCTGCCAGCGCATTGAGTGCCATGTGCCGGCCGGGCACCGACAGCCGCATCACGCGCGGCTGAGATTCGCCTGCCAGTTGGATGTGCGCGACCGCCTCGGTGCCGTGTTGCTCCCACGACAGCAGCCCGGCGGCCAAGTCCTCACCCCGCTGATCGGCGGAGCCATATCGCAGCACCCGTATTCCCAGCTCGGTGGTGCGCTGGGCCAGGGCGGCCGCTCCCGGGTCATCGATGCACGCCACCAGCGCTCCCCCCGGGGCCAGCCGCTCCACGAAGGAGTCGAAGACCTCGACGTAGGCATCGGCGCTGCCGTAGAAGTCCAGGTGATCGGTCTCGATGTTGGTGACCACCGCAACGTCGGGCGTGTACTCCAAGAGGGAGCCGTCGCTTTCGTCGGCCTCGGCGACGAAGCAGTCGCCGCTGCCGTGGTGGGCGTTGGTGCCGGCCTCGCCGAGCTCCCCGCCGACCGCGAAGGACGGGTCTCGACCGCAGTGCTGCAGGGCCACGATCAGCATGGACGTCGTCGTGGTCTTACCGTGCGTGCCGGTGACCATCAGTGTGGTGCGCCCGTCCATCAGCCTGGCCAGCACGGCCGGCCGCAAGATCACCGGGATGCCGCGCCGGCGGGCTTCGACGAGCTCGGGGTTGGTCTTCGGGATGGCGGCGTGGGTGGTGATGACCGCCGTGGGGCCGTCGGGCAACAGATCCAACGACGACGCGTCGTGTCCGATCCGGATCAGCGCCCCCCGGGCCCGCAGCGCGTGCACGCCACGCGACTCCTTGGCGTCGGATCCGGATACCAGGCCACCCCGGTCCAGCAGGATGCGGGCGATGCCCGACATTCCGGCTCCCCCGATGCCGACCATGTGGACGCGCTGCAGCTCGGGCGGTAACCGTTCGGCGCTCACCGCAGTCCCCCGCCCGCCGCCCGTTGGCGTGCGCGCGCGATGTTCAGCGCCGCCTGGGCCACCTGGCGCGCGGCGTCCCGATGTCCCATCCGCGCGGCTGCCGCGGTCATCGCCGCCAGCCGCGGCGGGTCGGTGAGCAGGCCGGTCACCTGCCGGGCGACCTCGGCCGGCGTCAGCGCGGCATCGGCGACCACCGTGCCGCCACCGGCGTTGACCACCGGCAGCGCGTTGAGCCGCTGCTCACCGTTGCCGATCGGAAGCGGCACATAAATCGCCGGCAGCCCGACGGCCGAGACTTCGGCCACCGTCATCGCCCCCGACCGGCAGATCACCAGGTCGGCGGCGGCGTAGGCCAGGTCCATCCGGTCGAGATAAGGCAGCGCGACGTAGGGCGGGTCACCCCGCTGCGGTTCACGCAGCTCGAGGGTGTTCTTGGGTCCGTGCGCGTGCAGCACGGACACACCCGCGGCGGCCAGGTCGGCGGCCGCTCCCGAGACGGCCCGGTTGAGGGACACCGCGCCCTGCGAACCGCCGAACACCAGCAAAACCCGGGCGTCGTCGGCGAAGCCGAAGTGCTTGCGGGCTTCGGCCCGCAATGCCACACGGTCCAGCGAGGTGATGGCCGCCCGGACCGGTACTCCGACCACCTCGGCGCCCCGCAGCCCGCAATCCGGCACCGCAGACAGCACCCGGTCCGCGCGGCGGGCGCCGACGCGATTGGCCAGCCCGGCGCTGGCGTTGGCCTCGTGAATCACCACCGGGATACGGCGCCCACGGCGTCGGGGCAGACCCGGTATTCCAAGGGCGGCCAGATACGCCGGCAGTGCCACATATCCACCGAAACCGATCACCACGTCGGCGTCGACTCCGTCGAGCACCGCGCGGGTCTCCCCGACGGCGCGCCTGACCCGCGGGGGCAGGCGCGCCAGGTCGCCGTTGACCTTCCGCGGCAGCGGCACGGGCGTGATGAGCTCGAGGTGGTAACCGCGCTCGGGCACCAGCCTGGTCTCGAGCCCGCGTGGGGTGCCCAGGGCGGTGATTCTGACCTGCGGATCAAGCTCGACCAACGCGTCGGCGACGGCCATCGCGGGCTCCACGTGGCCGGCCGTGCCGCCGCCGGCGAGCACGACCGACAGGGTGGAACAGGCCGATGACGCGGAATTGACCGATGATGCGGCACCGGCGGGCGGGGGGCGTGCCCCCGGCCCGCCGGCCGGCTGTTTGATCGTGCCGCTCACCCGTAACGCTGACCTTCCAATGCGCGAGCTCGCCGTTTCGGACGCTGGCCGGCCCCCTGGCTGGCATAGCTCTGGCCAGATCCATGATGCCCTCCCCGCGCGCGGGCGGTACCCCCAGACTGGCGTTCCGGCCGGGAAGCCTTGCGGGCGGGCGGTGCGGGGGCCTTCCCGGCCGCTTTGGCTTTGGCCGGCGGCGGCCCCACCCGCTTGCGGTCGCGGAACACCTCGAGACGGGTCGGCTCGTACGGCCGGGGCAGCGGCAGCCGCAGCAGCCGGTTGACCTTGTCGTCGCTCCCGGCGCGCAGCGCGGCCACCGCCTCCGGTTCGTGACGCGCCGCGTTGGCCATGATGCCAATCATGAAAAGCGTTGCGGCCGTGGATGTCCCGCCGGCCGAGATGAGTGGCAGCTGCAAACCGGTCACCGGCAGCACGCCGATCACGTAGCCGATGTTGATGAACGCCTGACCAAGGATCCACATGGTCGTGGTGGCGGTCACCAACCGCAGGAACGGGTCGGCCGACCGGCGCGCGATGCGCATCCCGGTGTAGGCGAACAGCCCGAACAGGGCCAGCAGCCCGAACGCGCCGACAAAGCCCAGCTCCTCGCCGATGATGGCGAAGATGAAGTCGTTGTGCGCGTTGGGCAGGTAGTTCCATTTGGCGACGCCCTGGCCGAGGCCGTCGCCGAAGATGCCGCCGTGGGCCAGCGCGAACTTCGCCTGCCGGGCCTGGTAGCCGGTGTCCTGCGGGTCGTTCTCGGGGTTCATCCAGGACCGCACCCGGTCCGAGCGGTAGCCCGCGGACATCGCCAGCACCGCGCCCGCGACGAAGACCGCCAGCAGCGACGTGCCGAAGACGCGCAGCGGCAGCCCGGCGTACCAGAGCAGGGCCAGCAGGATGATGCCCAGCGACACCGTCTGGCCGAGGTCGGGCTGGGCCACGATCAGCGCCAGCGCGATGACGGCGGCCGGGACCAACGGAATCAGCATCTCCCGCAACGAGGCCCGCTCCATGCGCCGCGCCGCCAGCAGGTGCGCGCCCCAGATGGCGAACGCGATCTTCGCCAGCTCGGAGGGCTGCATCGAGAAGCCCGCGACCACGAACCACTTACGAGAGCCGTTGGCCAGGTTGCCGATTCCCGGAACGAGCACGAGCACCAGCAGGATGATGGTGACCACGTACCCGGTGAAGGCGACGCGCCGGATGAACCGCACCGACACCCGCATCGCCAGATACGCGCCGACGACCCCGATGGCGGTCCACAAGACCTGCTTGCCGAAGATCACCCACGCCGACCCGTCGGCACCGTAGGACCGCACGCCCGAGGCCGACAGCACCATGATCAGGCCGAGCGTCGTCAGTAATCCGGCGATGGCGATGATCAGGTGAAACGACGTCATGGGCCGGCCCAGCCAGGCACCGAACCGGCTACGCAACCCACCCGGTTGCGCCGAGAACCGGGGTTTCGCAGCGTTGCCCTCATCCGACGTGTCGGCGGTTTCAGCGGTGTCCGTCGAGGCGCCGACGTCCGAGGCCTCCGAGACTTCCGAGGCCTCTGGGGCGTCTGGGGTGTTAGGGGCCGCACCCTCGCCCTGCTCGGACGCCGAGGCTTCGGCGGTCCCCCGTGTTCCCTTGCCCCGGCGCAGCCTCCGGGTCAGCGCGTTACCCACGCGCACCTACCGGGTCGCCGCACGCACGGCGGCCGCGAATCTGTCGCCGCGGTCTGCGTACCCGGTGAACTGGTCGAACGACGCGCCTGCCGGTGCCAACAGCACGGTGTCGCCCGGCTTTGCCAAGTCCCGGGCCGCGGCGACGGCCGCGGTCATGACGCGAGTTCCGAGATCCCCTCCGGAATGTCTCACTTCCGTAACATCTGCATCAGAAACCACAGGAGTCGCATCCATACCAGCATCCTCGCCTGTCACAACCTGGACGACGGGGACATCCGGCGCGTGTCGCGATAACGCGTCTGCAACCTGTGCGCGATCTCGGCCGATGAGCACCGCGCCGACCAGCCGGGATGCCATCCTGGCGACCTCGGCGTCGACGGACGTGCCCTTCAGCAAACCGCCGGCCACCCACACCACGCGCGGGTAGGCCAGCACCGACGCCTCGGCGGCGTGCGGGTTGGTGGCCTTGGAATCGTCGACGTAGGTGATTCCGTCGGCGACGGCCACGACCTCGGCCCGGTGCCGGCCCACCCGAAACGAGGCGATCGCGCCCGCGATCGCCTCGGGGGGCACGCCGACGCTGCGAGCCAGTGCCGCGGCGGCCAGGGCGTCGAGCACGCCGACCGGACCCGGCACCGGTATCGACTCGGCCGGCAACAGCGCCAGGTCGTCGGCAAAGGCGCGGTCGACCAGTTGGCCGTCGCGCACGCCGAGTTCGCCCGCGGCCGGTTCACCGAGCCGGAATCCGACCCGCACCGGCGCCGTCGCGCTGTCCAACAACGCGGCGGCCCGGGCGTCGTCCAGCCCCACCACCGCCACCCGGCCGTTGAGCGCCCGTGCCTTCGCGGCGGTGTATTCGGCCATCGTCGCGTGCCAGTCCAGGTGATCTTCGGCGATGTTGAGCACCACGCCGCCCGCGGGCCGCAGCGAGGGCGCCCAGTGCAGCTGAAAGCTCGACAGCTCGACGGCCAGCAGGTCGACGGGTTCGGCGGAGTCGCCTGCCAAGGCGTCGAGCACCGGGCTGCCGATGTTGCCGCACAACAGGCTGCTGCGCCCGCCGGCCGTCAACATGGCGTGCAGCATCGACGTCGTGGTCGTCTTGCCGTTCGTCCCGGTCACCACCAGCCAGCGGCGCGGGGGCCCGTAGTGGCCCGCGGCATCGAGCCGCCAGGCCAGCTCCACGTCACCCCAGATCGGCACGCCCGCCGTGGCCGCGGCGGTCAGCAGCGGCGTGGCCGGTGAGAAGCCGGGGCTGGTGACCACCAGGGAGTAGTCGGAGATCTGCCGCGCGGCCGTCGACGCCGTCACGGTCGGAACACCGGTGCCGGCGTACCGGCGCAGCGTGGCCGGGTCGTCGTCGCACAGGGTTGCCGCCGCTCCGAACCCGGACAGGGCCGCCAGCACCGCCCTGCCGGTCACACCGCCGCCCGCGACCAGCACGGTCGCGCCCGGCGCCAGGGGGTCCAGACCGCTCATTACGCACCGATCGTGGCGAGCCACTCACCGTAGAACAGGGCGACGCCCAGCCCGCACGTGATGGCGGTGAGCAGCCAAAAGCGGATGATCACCGTCGTTTCGGCCCAGCCGACCAACTCGAAATGGTGATGGAAGGGCGCCATCCGGAACACCCGGCGCCCAGTGGAGCGGAAGGCCACGATCTGCAGCACCACGGACGTTATTTCGGCGACGAACAGCGCGCCGAGCACAACCGCGAGGAGTTCGGTGCGGCTGGTAACCGACAACCCCGCGATGATTCCGCCGAGCGCCAGCGACCCGGTGTCACCCATGAAGATCTTGGCCGGCGCGGCATTCCACCACAAAAAGCCGATGCAGGCGCCGGCGGTCGCGGCCGCGATGAGCGCGAGGTCCAGCGGATCGCGCACGTTGTAGCAGCCCAACCCGGGCGCGGTGACGCACGCGTTGCGGTATTGCCAGAAGGTGATCAGCACGTAGGCGCCCGTGACCATCGCCATGCTCCCGGCCGCCAGCCCGTCCAGGCCGTCGGTGAAGTTGACCGCGTTCGACCAGGCGTACACGATGACCACGCAGAACAGGACGAACAGCGCGGGAGCCAGTGTGACGGTGGCGATCTCGCGCACGTAGGACAGGTCCGCGCTGGCCGGGGTGAGGCCGTTGGCATTGCGGAACTGCAAGACCAGCACGCCGAACAGCACCGCGGAGACGACCTGCCCGACCGTCTTGGCCGTCTTGTTCAAGCCGAGGTTGCGCGACCTGCGCAGCTTGATCAGGTCATCGATGAACCCGACGCCGCCCAGCGCGGTGGCCAGCCCCAGCACCAGCAGGCCCGACGCGGATATGCCTTCCCCGTCGAACGCCAGCCCGACGATGTGCGTACCCAGATAGCCCGCCCAGATGCCCGCCAGGATCGCGACGCCGCCCATCGACGGCGTGCCGCGTTTCGTGTGGTGGCTGGGCGGGCCGTCCTCACGAATCTGATGGCCGAACCCCTGCTTGGTGAACAGCCGGATCAGCGCGGGGGTCAACAAGATGGACACGGTCAGCGCGATGGCGACGGCGATGAGGATCTGTCTCACGCGCCCGCCCCGCCTTCTGCGGCCAGCGCATCGGCGACCGCCCCGAGGCCGGCGGCGTTCGACGCCTTGACCAGGACCACATCACCGGGCCGCACCTCGGCCCGCAACAACGCCAGGGCGGCGTCGCCGTCGGGCACGCTGACGGCCCCCCTGTCACCATGAGCGCCCCACGAGCCCTCCATGACCGCTGCGTGGTGCATGGCGCTCATCGACCTCCCGGTTCCCACGACAACGAGTCGAGACACATCTAAGCGCACCGCGAGCCGGCCGATGCGATCGTGCTCGGTTATCGCGTCTTCACCGAGTTCGGCCATCTCGCCGAGCACCGCCCAGGTGCGCCGGGCGTGGGAGCCCCGCTTGTTCTTGTCATGGGCCCCGCCGTGGGCGATCCAGGCCAGCGCCTGCAGCCCGGCCCGCATCGAGTCCGGGTTGGCGTTGTAGGCGTCGTCGATCACCGTGACGCCGTCGGCGCGGGTGGTCACCTGCATCCGATGCCGCGAGACCGGGCCGGCGCCGGACAGCGCGGCGGCCACCTGCTCGACGCCGGCACCACATTCCAGCGCGACGGCGCCGGCGCACAGCGCGTTGGTGACCTGGTGGTCGCCGTACACGCTGAGCCGCACCTCTGCCTCAACGGGGCCGCGCACGTCCATCGCGTGCAGGGTAAAGCCCGGCCTGGCCAATTCGTCGAGCGACACTCCATCGGCCCAGACGTCGCTGGGCCCGGAGTAGGTTCGGGCGGCGCGGCTGATCCGGACCACCCGGGCCGCGGTGACCTGGGCCATCGCCGCCACGGCCGGGTCGTCGACGTTGAGGATGACCACGCCGGACGACGGAACCGCTTGTGGCAGTTCGGCTTTGGTCCGCGCGATGGCTTCGCGGGAGCCGAACTCGCCCAGGTGCGCGGTGCCGACGTTGAGCACCACCCCGATCGCCGGCGGAGCGATGTCCGCCAGCTCGGCGATGTTGCCGGGATGGCGTGCCGACATCTCGAGAATCAGGTAGTCGGTGCGCCGCGTCGCGCGCAACACCGTCCAGGGATGACCCAGCTCGTTGTTGAACGACCCGGGCGGGGCCACCACCTCACCCATCGGCTCGAGCACGCCCGCGACCAAGTCCTTGGTGGAGGTCTTTCCCGACGAGCCGGTGATCCCGACAATGGTCAGCCCGCCGGCCACCAGTTCCGCGGCCACCGCCTTGGCCAGCTTGCCCAGCGCGGCCAGCACCGCCGCGCCGGAGCCGTCGGCGTCGTGCTCGAGCACCCCGGCCAGCCCGCCCTCGGTTGTGCTCCCTCCCGGTTTCGGGGGCACGACGACGGCGGGCACCCCGACCGGCCGGGCCGCCAGCACGGCGACCGCGCCGGCCGCCACGGCCGAGCCCGCGTAATCGTGCCCGTCGGAGCGCGCTCCCGGCAGCGCCAGGAAGAGCCCGCCCGGGCCGATCGCCCGCGAGTCGAATTCGACGGTGCCGGTGACGTGGAGTTCCGCCGCGGCCTGCGGCGAGATGTCGGCCAGCGAGCCGCCGACGATTTCGGCGATTTGGGCGACGGTCAGGTCGATCATCGCGGAGTCCTCAGCGCCTTCAAGGCGCTGGCCAGCTCGACCCGGTCGTCGAAGGGGCGAACTTCGCCGGCGCCGCGCTGCCCGGTTTCGTGGCCCTTGCCGGCGACCAGCACCACGTCACCCGGGCCGGCCCAGGCCACCGCGTGCCTGATGGCCTCGCGCCGGTCGGCGATCTCGACCACCCGAGCCGCACCGCCGCCTTCGACCGCCCCGGCCAGGATCTCGCGGCGGATCGCCGCGGGATCCTCGCCGCGCGGGTTGTCGTCGGTGATGACGACCAGATCGGCCAGCCCGGCGGCGATCTCGCCCATCGGCCCGCGCTTGCCCGGGTCGCGCTCGCCGCCGGCCCCGAACACCACGGCCAGCCGGCGACCCGGCTGCAGCAGGGTGGTCAGCACCGCGCGCAACGCTTCCGGCTTGTGGGCGTAGTCGACCAGCGCAAGGAAATCCTGGCCGCGGTCGACCTCTTCCAGCCGCCCGGGCACCCGGGTTTCCAGCAGCCCGGGCGCAGCCTGCTCCGGGGAAACACCGATGGAATCGAGAATCGCCAGTGCGACAAGGCAATTGGCGATGTTGTACCGGCCCGGCAGCCGGATGCCGAGCTGGTGACGCACACCCGCGGGGTCTACGACGGTGAAGCTCTGTCCGCCGGCGCCCATCGGTGCCGTGTCGCAGGCGCGCCAGTCGGCGGGCTGGTCGGAGGTGCTGACGGTGATCGCGCCACCGGCGCGGGCGGCCATGGCGCGCCCGGCGTCGTCGTCGATGCACACCACGACGCGGCAGGCGCGCAGCGGCGAGCCGGGGTCGAACAGCAGGGCTTTGGCCTCGAAGTAGTCGGCCATGCTGGGGTGGAAGTCGAGGTGGTCCCGGGAAAGGTTGGTGAAACCGGCAACCGCGAAGTCGGTGCCGTCCACCCGCCCCAGTGTCAGCGCGTGACTGGAAACCTCCATGACCACGGTGTCCACCCCGCGTTCGGCCATCGCCGCGAACATCGCCTGCAGCGCGGGAGCCTCCGGGGTGGTGAGCGCGCTGGGAATGTCCGTGCCGTTGATGCGGATGCCCACGGTGCCGATCAGCCCCGGCGTGCGCCCGCCGGCGCGCAGCCCGGACTCGACCAGATAAGTCGTGGTCGTCTTGCCCGACGTTCCGGTGATCCCGACGACCGTCACCCGCTCGGAGGGGTTTCCGTACACCGTGGCGGCCAGTCCGCCGAGCACCCCGCGGGGTCCGGGGTGCACCAGCGTCGGCACGGTGTGGGCCGTGCCGGCCATCTCGGCGACCCCGGCTGCGTCGGTGAGGACCGCGACGGCACCGCGCCGGATGGCGTCGCCGGCATACCGCGCGCCGTGCGTCGACGACCCGGGCAGGGCCGCGAACAGGTCACCGGGCAGCACGTCCTGGGCGCGCAGGGTGACGCCGGTGACCGGCACGTCGGGAACGGCCACCGCGCCGTCGGCCGCCGCCGCTCCGACCTGAGCCGCCAGCGCCGGCAACCGCGCACCTGCGACGGCGCTCGGCCGCAGCGCAGTGGGCACCGACACTCCTCACCACCTCCGTCAGCCATGATCGGCCATGACACCCTACCCACGACTACCGGCCCGGAAGGTGCGGCCGCCGCTCCCGACCGCCCCGACGCCCCGAATGTGCCGTGACGGCTTCGGGTGTGGGGCTAGGGCCGAACTTCTGCCGCCGGCGTATTCATCGCCTTCACCGCACGTGCGACGGCAGCCCTAGGTGGCCTGCAACGTCAGGGGTGGCCCCGGATCCGGTGACAGCGGCACGTTCTCACGCTGCATCAGCCAGCCCGCGATGTTGTGGAACAGCGGCGCCGCCGAGTGCCCGGGCGTCCCGTCGGCGTTGCGTTGCGGGTTGTCCATCATGATGCCGATGACGTAGCGGGGATTGTCGGCAGTGGCCATCCCCGCGAAGGTGATCCAGTACACGTCGTCGAAGTAGCACCCGCATCCGGGGTTGATCTGCTGCGCGGTGCCCGTCTTGCCGGCCATCTGGTAGCCGGGCACCGCGGCCGCGGCCCCGGTGCCCTGCTGGTAGCCCATGGGGTCGCGCTGCACGACGGCGCGCAGCATCTGCCGCACGGTCTGCGCCGTCTGCGTCGACACCACCCGAATGCCGTCCGGGCGCGGTTCTTCGGTCCGGGCGCCGTCGGGGGCGATGGTGGCCTCGATGATTCGCGGGGGTATCCGCACTCCGTCGTTGGCGATGGTCTGGTACATGTCGGTCATTTGCAGCAGGGTCATCGAAAGGCCTTGGCCGATAGGCAGGTTCGAGAAAGTGCTGCCCGACCATTGGTCGATGGGTGGCACCAGCCCGGAGCTTTCGCCGGGCAGCCCGACGTTGGTGCGTTGGCCCAGCCCGAACTTGCGCACCATGTCGTAGAAGCGTTCCGGACCCACACGCTGCGCCAGCATCAACGTGCCGACATTGGACGACTTCCCGAATACGCCGGTGGTGGTGTAGGGCATCACACCGTGTTCCCAGGCGTCATGGATGGTGACACCGCCCATTTGGATCGAGCCGGGGACCTGCAACACCTCGTCGGGGTTGGAGAGGCCGTACTCGATGATCGAGGACGCGGTGATCACCTTGTTCACCGAGCCGGGCTCGAACGGCGAGGACACCGCCGGGTTGCCGAGCTGCCTGTCGCCCTGACGCCCGATGTCCTGGGACGGGTCGAAGGTGTTGTCGTTGGCCATGGCCAGCACCTCGCCGGTCTTGGAGTCCAGCACCACGGCCGAAACGTTGTGCGCCCCAGACAAATTCTTTGCCTGCTGGACCTGCTGCTGCACGTAGAACTGGATGTCGTCGTCGATGGTCAGCTGGACGGTCGAACCGTTGACCGCCCGGTGGCGGTTGCGGTAGCTGCCGGGGATGACGACGCCGTCGGATCCGCGGTCATAGGTGACCGAGCCGTCGGTTCCGGACAGCACGGAGTCCAGCGAATCCTCAAGTCCCAGAAGCCCGTGACCGTCCCAGTCGATGCCGCCGACGATGTTGGCCGCCAGCGATCCCCCCGGATACTGGCGCAAGTCCTGCCGCTCGGAGCCGACCTCGGGAAACTTGTCGGAGATCGCGCCGGCGACGGCGGGATCGACGGCACGCGCCAGATAGACGAAATTGTCGTTGCTCTGCAACTTCTTCAGCACGGTCGCGAAGTCCGGCTTGTTGTTCAGCCGGGCGGAGACCTCCTTGGCGATGTCGCGCAGGCGCTCCTGGGGATCCGGGGCCGCCGAGTTCTTCTTCTTCGCCTCCTCCAGCTGCTGGCGAATCCGCTTCGGCTGAAACGTCAATGCCCGCGACTCGATGGTGAACGAAAGACGCTCGTTGTTGCGGTCGATGATGCTGCCGCGGATTGCTTTTTCGACGTCGGTGACCTTGAGTTGTCCGGCCGCCTGGGCCCGCAGCTTGGGGGCGTTGGTCACCTGCAGGATGAATAACTGGACCGCTGCCACCAGCGTCAGCAACAGGATGACCCCGTTGCCGGCCCGGTGCCGAAAGACGAACGACGCGCCCCGTGTCCCCGCTTCGACGACATGGCGCGTGCGGCGCTCCCGCGCCGAGCGGCCGGCGACCACCGCGGCCGGCCGTTCGGCTGCGCGGGTTTGCTTGGACTGCTTGCCCTTCCGCAATTTCTTCGGCTGCCGGACCGCCTTGGACTCCTGCGGTTTACGGGAACCGCGGCCGGGTCGCGCCGACTGCGACCGCCGGCCCTCGCCGCGGCTCACCTCGGGCCACCAGGCGTGGCAACGGTCAGGGGCCCGAACTGCTCGCCGTTAGCCGGTCCCGGTTGCGCAGCCGGCGCCCCGGGGGCGAGCGGCACCCCGGCCTGCGGGACCGGTAGTCCGCCGACCGGGATCGGCACCTCGGCCGGCACCTGAGCCGGGGCCGGTGCCGCCGGAGCCGGCAGCCCCGGCGTCGGCAGCGCGCCCGGCGCCCGCCCGGCCGCCGATCCGTTGGGCACGCCGGGAAGTTGGGGGACCGTCTGCGGCAGGTGCTGACCGCCGACCGTCGACGTGCCGTCGGGGGTGCGCAGCAGCGCCTCGGGTCCGGCCCTGCCCGGCACGGCCGGACCACCGGGGACCGGTTGCACCAGAACGGGGACCTCCGGCGGGAGCGCCGGCGGTGCCGGGGGCGGCGGCGGACCCGGGTCGGGAATCTTGGAGTTCAGCGGCGGCGGCGGAACGCCGTCGGCCGGCTTTGGCGTGCCGACCACCACCCAGTTGCCGGACGGGTCCTGGACCAGGTGCGCGGTATCCCTGGTGGGGATCATGCCCTGGTTGCGGGCCGCCTCCGCCAGCGCCGGTGCGGATTCCGCTTCGCGCACATCGCGTTCCAGCGCCTCCTTCTGCTGCTGCAGCAGTCGGTTCTTCTCCCGGGCGTGGCTCAACTGATACGAACGCTCGGCGGAGGCGGTGGACAACCACAGCGTGAGGCCGAGGCCGAGGCCGAGCGCGCCGATGACCAACACGACGAATGGGACTTTGCTCGCCAGCGTCCGGGGCCGCAGGTCGATGGATGCCAGCCGGGTTGCCAAACGCTCGGTCAAGGGCGGACGGACAACCTTGGGCGCTTTGGCTTTCCGCGCCTTGGCCCGCGCCTTGGCCTGGCTGGTGCTCTTGGCCCGGGCCGACCGCTCGGCGGGTCGGGCGATCGGGCTGGTCTGCGGCCCCGACTTGGGCGAGCGGGGCTCGCGGGCGGGAGCCGTGGTCGTTGCGTGCCGGGTGCGGCGCGAGGGCGACGAATCAGCCGCGGTGGGCCTGTTCCGGCCGGAACGGCCTCGGCCACCCCGACGGTCGTTGCCGCCGCGGCGCTTTGGCGTCTCGCGTTTAGCCTTCATGAGTCGCCTTTCTGCTCCAGCCGTTGCAGGGCCCGTAATCGCACCGCGGCGCTGCGGGGGTTGCGTTCGATCTCGGCGGCGTCTGCGCGTTCGGCACCGCGCGTCAGCGATCGGAATCGCGGCTCGTGTCCGGGAAGCTCGAACGGAAGGTCCGCCGGCGTCCGCGAAGCGACCGCGTCGGCGAACAGCCGCTTGACGATGCGGTCTTCCAGCGATTGGTAGGCCAGCACCGCGACGCGTCCGCCGACCGTGAGCGCCTGCAGGGCAGCCGGAAGGGCATCTCGCAGCGACGTCAGCTCGTCGTTGACGGCGATGCGCAGCGCCTGGAAGGTGCGCTTGGCCGGATGCCCGCCGGTGCGCCGCGCCGGGGCCGGAATCGCTTGGTAGAGCAGCGCAACCAGCTGCGCGGTCGACGTGAACGGGGTGCGGGCGCGCTGTCGGACGATCTGCGCGGCGATGCGGCGCGCGAACCGCTCCTCGCCGTAGCGGCGCAGGATGTCCGCGAGTTCCGCCTCGTCGTAGCTGTTGAGGACGTCGGCCGCGGTCAGCGGCGACGCCGGGTCCATCCGCATGTCCAGCGGCGCGTCCTGGGCGTAAGCAAAACCCCGTTCGGGGCGGTCCAGTTGCATGGACGAGACGCCGAGGTCGAACAGCACGCCGTCGACCGATTCGACTGCGGCATAACCGGATTCGGCCAGTGCGGCGACGAGGCCGTCATAGCGTGTGTGCACCAGCGTGACTCGGTCGGCGAATCGCGACAGCCGGACGCGGGCGATGTCCAGGGCGCCGGGATCGCGATCGAGGCCGATCAGGCGCAGGCCCGGCAGTTCGGTCAAGAACCGCTCCGCGTGCCCGCCCGCGCCCAGGGTGGCGTCGACGAGGACCGCGTCCGACCCGTCGGGGTGGTGGCGCGTCAGGGCCGGGGTGAGCAGGTCGACGCAGCGCTGCAGCAGGACGGGGATGTGCCCGAAATCACCTGGATCGTCAACCACCGCAACGCCTCCCCGGATCGGGCGAGACGCCCCTGCACCCGGGTCCCTGTCCGAAGGCACGAACCTGGCGTTGGGGAAGTACGCCAGGGTCGGTTCGGGCAGAGGCCACGATGCACGGGCACGCACCTCAGATGATGTCGCCGAGTGCTTCATCGCTGGCCGCGGAGAAGTTCTCTTCGTGGGTCTGCTGGTAGTCGTGCCAGGCCTGCGCATCCCAGATTTCGAGGTACTCGACCGCCCCGATCACCACGCAGTCCTTGGACAGGTTCGCGTAACGGCGGTGGTCGGCCGACAACGTGATCCGTCCCTGGGCGTCGGGATGCTGCTCGTCCGTGCCGGCGGCGAGATTGCGCAGGAAGGCTCTGGCCTCGGGGTTGCTCCGCGACGTCTTGCTCGCCCGGCGGGCCAGCTCCTCGAATTCCGCCCGCGGGTAGACGGCCAGGCTGTGATCTTGGCTCTTACTGACCATCAACCCCCCTGCCAGCGCGTCGCGGAACTTGGCGGGCAACGTGAGCCGCCCCTTGTCGTCGAGTTTGGGTGTGTAGGTGCCGAGAAACACCAGCTCACCTCCCGCTCGCGGTCACCCAAACACTTCAGCCACCATACCCCACAATCCCCCACTTTGCCCCATTGTTGGGGTGTCGCCGCGGCGTTTTCCGGGCTATTCACCACCGCGGGCCCTCTGCAAGACATCCACTGGCCGCCGCATCCCGGTTGCCGCTCGGCCTCAAGGCCAGAAAGCGGCACGTCAGAGGCGTCCGGTGACCGGGTGGGGCGCAGTGGGGTTCATGTGTGGGGCCCGGTGGGGCGCATTTGGGCGCCCGGGACTCGATTCGAGCTCGATTGAGGGTCAGAACGAACTCAACGGCCGCGCGCGTCGCGGGCGAACGACGCCCGGATCCGCGCGCCGACCGCGGGCTCGCGCATGAAAAACGGGGCAGCCGATGGCTGCCCCGCTGTGTGAGGCGGTCCCGCTACTCGTCGAAGCGCCGGCGGAACCGGTCCTCCATGCGACTGGTGAACGAGCCTCCGCCCCTGTTGCGACGCTGGCGCGCCGACCCGGGCACCGACCCGGAGCGGTCCGGCCTGCCCGACAACCGCGGCCCGGTGACGGCGTACACCGCACCGCCGAACATCACGATGAAGCCAACGACGCTGAGAATCGGGAAATTGCCGATCATCGTGGCTTTGAAAGCGACCCCGGAGACCAGCATCGCCAGACCGATGACGAATAACGCCACGCCCTGCAGGCGCCGCCGCGCGGTAGGCGCACGTAACCCTCCGCCACGGACACTCGACGCGAATTTGGGGTCTTCGGCGTAGAGGGCGCTCTCGATCTGATCGAGCATCCGCTGTTCATGATCGGAGAGTGGCATTCGTCCCTCCTTGCCGACAGTCTGTCACGTAACTATCGATAGCACGCGGATGCCCGTTACAAAGGCAACTAACACAGATGATACGAGTTCAATCTGTGCCGTACCACCGGTTCGGCAGCGATTCTATCCCCGCCGCTTCCCGACGCCGGTGGGGGCCGCAACGGCGCTGCGTGACAACCCCCTTGCAATACGGGGCGGTTCATCGGCTACCGGCCGCGACAGCCGGAGCAAAGCGCCCCATGCGAGTCCGATAATGGCGAGAGCGGCACCGGGCCGAGGCCGCTGCGAGCGGATCGCCGGATGAGGAGGACACCGCGAGTTGGCGATATTCCTCATCGATTTGGCGCCGAACGAGATGGAACGCCGCCTCGGTGACGCCCTCGGGGTTTATGTGGACGCGATGCGATACCCGCGGGGCACCGAGAACCAGCGCGCCGCCATGTGGTTGGAGCACATCCGCCGGCGCGGGTGGCGAGGGGTGGCCGTCGTAGAGGCCGAGGGTGGCAATGGGGCCGACGCCGAGGCGCCGCCGGCCGCCGAATTGGCCAACGCGCCGTTGCTCGGCGTGGCCTACGGCTACCCCGGGGCCCCCGGGCAGTGGTGGCAGCAGCAGGTCGTTCTCGGCTTGCAACGCGGCGGCTTGCCGCCCGTGGAGATAGCCCGGCTGATGGACAGCTACTTCGAGCTGACCGAGTTGCACATTCATCCCCGCGCGCAGGGCCGCGGCCTGGGCGAGGCATTGGCGCGCCGGCTGCTGGCCGGTCGCGCCGAGAAGAACGTCCTGCTCTCCACGCCGGAGGCCAACGGCGAGGCCAACCGGGCGTGGCGGTTGTACCGGCGCCTGGGCTTCACGGACATCATCCGCGGCTACCACTTCGCCGGCGACCCGCGAGCGTTCGCGATCCTCGGGCGCGCCCTTCCCCTATAGCCTTCCAGCCCCGATAGCGGCCGACGACGCTCACGGAACACCGGGTCTGGCACGATGACCTGGTGCGCCCCAGCTCTTCCCCGCCGCAAGTCCGCGGATCCCGAGTCGTCAAGGACCGGCGGCGCCGCCTGCTGGTCATGGCGATGCTGCTGCTGTTGGTTCCCTTGTTCACCGGATGTCTGCGGGTCAGAGCGTCGCTCACCGTCTCGCCCGATGACCTGGTGTCCGGAGAGATCATCGCCGCGGCCAAGCCCAAGACGCCCAAGGACCCCGGCCCGCAACTGGACACCAACAACGTGCCATTCGGCCAGAAAGTGGCCGTGTCGAACTACGACAGCGACGGGTACGTGGGGTCGCAGGCGGAGTTCTCCGATCTGACCTTCGCCGAGTTGCCGCAGCTGGCGAACCTGAACTCCGACGCCCAGGGCGTGAATCTGTCGCTGCGCCGAAGCGGCAACCTGGTGATCCTTGAAGGCCGCGCGGATCTGACGTCGGTGACCGACAACGACGCCGACGTCGAGCTGACCGTGGCCTTTCCCGGCGCGGTGACCTCCACCAACGGTGACCGCGTCGAGCCCGACGTGGTGTCGTGGAAGCTGAAACCCGGCGTGGTCAGCACCATGACGGCCCAAGCCCGCTACACCGATCCCAATACCCGCAGCTTCACCGGGGCGGGCGTCTGGCTGGGCATCGCATCGTTCGCGGTCGCCGGCGTCGTGGGACTGCTGGCCTGGGTCAGCCGCGACCGCTCCCCGCGGTTCACCGCGCCGGGCGACCAACCGCCCGGCGGTTAGTCAGGCGACCAGTAGTCCAGCATCTCCGCGAACGTCTGGAAAGCGGGCCCGGAAACTCCGTAGGTCGCCTCGAAATGGATGCTCAGCGGGAAGCCCAGCTCGGCGACCCCGTCGATGACGCGCTTGTACAGGTCGACCATGAGCTTGCGCTTCTGCTCCGGTTCGCATGCGGCCAGCCTGGCGACGAAGGCTTGCTCGTCGGCCACCGCGGCGTTGCCCGGGTCCTGGATCAGCCAGTTGATGAGGCCGACGCGGCTCTCGACCTTCGGAACGAAGCCGAACGAGAGCAGCATTTCGGGCCGGTGATCGGTGCCCTTGGCGAAGTCGGCCAGGAAACCGACGATCGCGTCCGAATACAACAGCTGCGTCATGCCGTAGGTCGCGCCCCGCTCGCACTTGAAGTTGAGCCGGCCCTGTTCGCCCTCGCGGGTCGGGATGACGATGACGCCGCGATTGGCCAGCAGCTCGCGGTAGATCGACAGGGCGTCGGTCGGCGCGACGCCGGAGCCTTCGCCGTCGTTCATAGTGCGCGGCACACCGACGAACACCACGCCCTCCATTCCGGCGGCGCGCAGATCCGTGAGCCGTTGGCGCAACGACCCCTCGTCCATGAACGCGGTCACCTGCGTGCACAGTCCGCGGAACCCGGGCAACTCCGGTTTGATGATCGACCAGAAGTCCAGAACGTCCAGTTTCGCCTTCATGGCAACGGGGCGATCGTCTTCTTCGGCGATCATTCCCGGGATCATCACGTGCCGGATCCGGCCGTCAAGGCCGAATTCGGCCGAGTACCGCACCACTTTTCGCGCGTCTTCGACTGCCCGCTCGCGACCGTCCTCCACGTTGGGCGGCACCAACTCGAGCGCGATGGTGTTGAGGGTCACGCGGCTCCTCTCCATCAGACGACTCTTGCCCGGCGCCCGGACGCCCCCGCCAGCATAGGGGCCGGATAGTGAGCCAGTCGAAGCAACTGGGGCGGGCGAAGCGACATACACTGTCGGCCCGAGAACAAATAGACGTCACGCCGAGCAGAAAGGGGCGCCGCGCTGAGCCCAAAAGCCGCAGAGGCAGCGGCAACCGTCGAGTTGACCGGCGCGATCACCGAGCAACTTCGGCGGTATCTGCGCGACCGGCGCGCCCAGACCGCCTACATCGGGGGTGACTACGACAGCCTGGTCGCGGCCCTCGAGGATTTCGTGCTCACCGGGGGCAAGCGGCTGCGGCCCGCCTTCGCCTATTGGGGCTGGCGCGCCGTGGCGAGCGGGTATCCCGATCCCGATGTGTTGCTGCTGTTTTCGGCGCTGGAACTGCTGCACGCCTGCGCCCTGGTGCATGACGATGTGATCGACGACTCCTCCACCCGCCGCGGCAAACCGACGGCTCACGTCGGCTTCGCCGCGCTGCACCGCGAGCGGCGGTGGCGCGGCTCACCGGAGCGGTTCGGTGCGTCGGCGGCCATCCTGCTCGGTGATCTGGCGCTGGCCTGGGCCGACGACATAGTTTTTGGGCTGTCCCTGCCACCCGACGCCCAGCGGCGCATCCACCGCGTGTGGGGCGAGATCCGCACCGAGGTGCTGGGCGGGCAGTATCTCGACATCGTCGCCGAGGCCAGCGCCGCCGAGTCGATCGCCTCGGCCATGAACGTCGACACCTTCAAGACCGCCTGCTACACGGTGGCGCGACCACTGCAGCTGGGGGTGGCCGCCGCCGCGGACAGGCCCGATGTGCAGGCCGCCTTCAAGGAATTCGGGACCGACCTCGGCGTCGCGTTCCAGCTGCGCGACGACGTGCTGGGGGTTTTCGGGGACCCGGCGGTGACCGGCAAGCCGTCCGGTGACGATTTGCGGTCCGGCAAGCGGACGGTGCTGCTGGCCGAAGCGGTCGAGCTGGCGGACAAGTCAGATCCCTTGGGGGCAAACCTGTTACGCAGCTCCGTCGGTGCGCGATTGACCGACGCGCAGGTGGGCGAGTTGCGCGATGTCATCAAGGCCGTCGGTGCGCTTGCCGCAGCCGAGCGGCGCATCGCCGGGTTGACCGAGCGGGCGCTGGCCACGCTCGCGGCCACCCCCATCAACGCGGCGGCCAAAGCGGGGCTGGCGGAACTCGCCAAGATGGCCACGAATCGGTCCGCCTGAGCCGATGACCACTCCCGCCGAACCCAGCATCAACACCCCCGCCGCCGATCCGTCGGCGACCAAACATTCAGTGGCTCAACATTTTTCACGGCTACTCGCGTTTGTCGCCGGCCCGCAGTCCCGACCCGCGAAGCTGGGCTTCCTGGGCTCGGTGCTGATCACCGCGGGCGGGCTGGGGGCAGGCAGCACCAAGCCGCACGACCCGCTGCTCGAAGCGCTGCACCTGTCCTGGCTGCGCTTCGGCCACGGGCTGGTGCTGTCGTCGATGCTGTTGTGGACGGGCGTGGGTCTCATGTTGATCGCGTGGGTGCACCTCGGCCGACGCGCGCTGGCCGGGGAGACATCCGAATTCACCATGCGGGCTACCACCGGCTTCTGGTTGGCGCCATTGCTGCTGTCGGTGCCGGTCTTCAGTCGCGACACCTACTCGTATCTGGCCCAGGGCGCGCTACTGCGCGACGGTTTCGACCCCTACGCGGTCGGCCCGGTGGCTAACCCGAACGCGTTGCTGGACAACGTAAGTCCGATTTGGACCATCACCACGGCGCCCTACGGCCCGGCCTTCATCCTGGTTGCGAAGCTGGTCACGATGGTCGTCGGCAATCACGTGATCGCGGGGACCATGTTGCTGCGGTTGTGCATGCTGCCCGGACTGGCGCTGCTGATCTGGGCCGCTCCCCGGATGGCCCACCATCTGGGCACCGACGGCTCGCTCGCGCTGTGGATCTGCGTTCTCAACCCGCTGGTACTCATCCACCTGATGGGCGGGGTGCACAACGAGATGCTGATGGTGGGCCTGATGGCCGCCGGGATCGCGCTGATCTTCCAGGGCCGCCATGTCCTGGGTGTCGTGCTGATCACGGTGGCGATCGCGGTCAAAGCCACCGCCGGAATCTCGTTGCCCTTTCTGGTGTGGGTGTGGATGCGGCACCTGCGCGACCGGCGTGGATACCGGCCCGCGCCGGCGTTCCTGGCGGCCACCGCGACATCCCTGCTGATCTTCGCCGTCGTGTTCGGGATCTTGTCCGTCGTGGCCGGTGTGGACCTGGGGTGGCTGACCGCGCTGGCCGGATCGGTGAAGATCATCAATTGGCTGACCGTCCCGACCGCGGCCGCCAATCTCATCCACGCCGTTGGCAGCGGGTTTTTCGCGGCCGACTTCTACGCCATTTTGCGAGTCACCCGGTTCATCGGCATCGTGATCATCGCCGTGGCACTGCCGCTGTTGTGGTGGCGTTTCCGTCGCGACGACCGCGCCGCGCTGACCGGGATCGCGTGGTCGATGCTGATCGTCGTGTTGTTCGTGCCCGCCGCCCTGCCGTGGTACTATTCCTGGCCGCTGGCGGTGGCGGCCCCGCTGGCCCAGTCACGCCGGGCGGTTGCGGCCATCGCCGGCCTGTCGACCTGGGTCATGGTGATCTTCAAACCCGACGGATCACACGGCATGTATTCATGGCTGCATTTCTCGCTGGCCACCGCCTGTGCGCTGGCCGCCTGGTATGCGCTGTACCGCGAGCCGGAGCCGCAGGAGGCCCGGACCGGCCCCCGGACCGGCGACGCCGAATCGGTCAGTACGCCATAGCCTGCGCCCGGCGCACGACCTCCCGGGCCTGGTGGCAATGGAGGGCGTCGACGGGACGGGCGTTGCTGATGGCATCGCGGGTGCCGTCGCGCGTGATGGTCAGCGACGGGTCGGGCGTGAACAGCCAGCGCACGATCTCGGTGTCGCGATAGCCGCCGTCGTGCAGGATCGTCAACAGTCCCGGCAGGCTCTTGACCACCTCACCGGAGTTGGTGAAAAACACCTGGGGTACCACCACGCCGCCGTCGCGCCGCACCGCGACCAGGTGGCCCTCCCGCAGCTGCTGCTGCACCTTGCTGACCGGCACGCCGAGCAACTCCGCGACCCTCGGTAGGTCGTAGGTTGGCTCGTCGGGCTCTAGGACGTCGTCGCCGGCCGGATAACTGCTCACCGCAGAAAGTGTAGGCCTTGCCGGGCGCGTAAGACCCAGGTTTCGCGCCCTATCGCACCACCGCACCTACGATGGCCCCGTGGCCGGAGCTGGGACGGGGGACCCGTTGGAGGGCGCGTTGCTGGACGGCCGCTACCTGGTCGAGTCCAAGATCGCCAGCGGCGGCACCTCTACGGTGTACCGCGGGCTCGACGTCCGGCTCGACCGCCCGGTCGCGGTGAAGGTCATGGACTCCCGCTACGCCGGCGATGAACAGTTCTTGACCCGCTTCCGGCTCGAGGCCCGCACGGTCGCCCGCCTGAAAAACCCCGGGCTGGTCGCGGTCTACGACCAGGGACAGGACGCCCGGAACCCGTTTTTGGTGATGGAGCTCATCGAAGGCGGCACCCTGCGCGAGCTGTTGGCCGAGCGCGGTCCGATGCCACCCCACGCCGGGGCGGCGGTGCTGCGCCCAGTATTGGGGGGGCTGGCCGCCGCGCACCTGGCCGGCCTGGTGCATCGCGACGTCAAGCCGGAAAACGTCCTGATCTCCGACGACGGCGACGTCAAAATCGCCGACTTCGGGCTGGTGCGTGCCGTCGCCGCCGCCGGAATCACCTCCGCCAGCGTCATTCTGGGCACCGCAGCCTACCTGTCGCCCGAGCAGGTGCGGGACGGCAATGCCAGTCCCCGTAGCGATGTCTACTCCGTCGGAATCCTCACCTACGAGATGCTCACCGGGAGCACACCGTTTACCGGCGACTCGGCATTGTCGATCGCCTACCAACGGCTGGATGCCGATGTGCCGCCGCCCAGCGCGGCGATCGATGGCGTGCCACCGCAATTCGACGAGTTGGTGAAGCGCGCGACCGCCCGCGACCCGGCCGGCCGATACGCCGACGCGACCGAGATGGGCGCCGAACTGGACGCGATCGCCGAAGAACTCGCGCTGCCGTACTTTCGGGTGCCGGCGCCGCGTAACTCCGCCCAGCACCGTTCGGCGGCGCTGCACCACAGCCGGGTGAGCCAGCGCCGGGCACCCGCGCAGCAGCCGCGCCCGCCCCAAGTGCAGCCGGTTCACCGCCCCACCCGCGAGCTGACCCGCGGACCCGGGGACTGGCCCGAGCCGACGCGCCCGCCCGGCCCCGGGCCCGGGCCCCAGTCCGATGAGCGCGAATACAAGTCTGTCTCAGGCGAATTCGCTGGGATCGCGATGAGCGAATTCGTCTGGGCTCGTCAGCGCGCCAGGCGGATGGTGCTGATCTGGGTGGCGCTCGTCATCGCGCTCACCGGGCTGGTCGCGACCGCTGCGTGGACGATCGGCAGCAACCTGAGCGGGCTGCTCTAGATTCCCCACGAGCGTGCGCAGATGTACGGCCGCGTCGGCGTGTCGATGCACAAGCACGCACGCTCGCGCCGATGGGAGAGAACTCAGTCGCGCAGCATCTCGGCGACCAGGAACGCCAGCTCCAGCGACTGCTGGGTGTTCAGCCTCGGGTCGCAGGCCGTCTCGTAGCGACCGGTCAGGTCGGTGTCCGAAATGTCTTGCGCGCCGCCCAGACACTCGGTGACGTTTTCGCCGGTGAGCTCGACGTGAATGCCACCCGGGTGGGTGCCCAGCGCGCGATGCACCTCGAAGAATCCCTGCACCTCGTCGACGATGCGGTCGAAATGCCGGGTCTTGTACCCGTTGGACGCCTCGTGGGTGTTGCCGTGCATCGGGTCGCACTGCCAGATCACTTGGTGCCCGGTGGCCTGGACCTTCTCGACGATTGGCGGCAAGACGTCGCGGACCTTGTTGTTGCCCAGCCTGCTCACCAGCGTCAGCCGGCCAGGCTTGTTGTTCGGGTCGAGCCGCTCCACGTATTCGACGGCCAGTTCCGGGGTCATCGTCGGGCCGATCTTGACGCCGATCGGGTTGGCGATGACCTCGGCGAAAGCGATGTGCGCGCCGTCGAGCTGGCGGGTCCGCTCCCCAATCCAAACCGTGTGCGCCGAGAGGTCATACAGCTGCGGCTCCCCGTCTTCGACGTCGGACAAGCGCAACATGGCCCGCTCGTAGTCGAGCACCAAAGCCTCATGGCTGGCATAGATTTCGGCGGTTTGCAGGTTGCGGTCGGCCACCCCGCAGGCGCTCATGAACCGCAGGCCCCGATCGATCTCGGTGGCCAGCGCCTCATACCGCGCGCCGGCCGGCGAGGTCCGCACGAATTCCCGGTTCCAGTCATGGACCAGATGCAGCGAAGCCAACCCCGAGGAGGTCAGCGCGCGCACCAGGTTCATCGCCGCGCTGGCGTTCGCGTAGGCACGCACCAGCCGCGACGGGTCGTGCTCGCGTGCGGCGGCGTCCGGGGCGAAACCGTTGATCATGTCGCCGCGGTAGGACCTCAGCCCCAGCGCGTCGATGTCGGCCGACCGCGGCTTGGCGTACTGACCGGCGATGCGGGCCACCTTGACCACCGGGAGGCTGGCACCGTAGGTCAGCACGACGGCCATCTGCAGCAGGGTGCGGATGTTTCCCCGGATGTGGGGTTCGGTGTTGTCGACGAATGTCTCCGCGCAGTCGCCGCCCTGCAACAGGAACGCCTCGCCCCGCGCGACCAGGGCCAGCTGCTCCTGCAGCCGGACGATCTCGGACGGCACCGTCACCGGCGGCACGCTCTCGAGGACCGTGCGCATGGCCGCGGCCCGATCGGCGGTCCAGCTGGGCTG
Source organism: uncultured Actinomycetota bacterium (assembly GCA_963784685.1). Taxonomy (GTDB): domain Bacteria; phylum Actinomycetota; class Actinomycetes; order Mycobacteriales; family Mycobacteriaceae; genus Mycobacterium. The sequence continues at coordinate 243,390 of CAWASF010000020.1, read as the reverse complement.
CTGCGCGGCCGGCTTGGCCAGCGCGGCGTCCAGTCGCGCGCGCAGGTCGGTCGGCAGCGGCGGCAGCGACGGCAGCTGATCGATCGGTACGTCGACGGTCCAGTTCATCGGTCCATGGTAACCGGGCCCGAAACCGGCCCGCCGACCGCTGATCAGGGCGAACGTTCCTCGCCGGAGGTGATCAGCCGGAAGCGGCGCAGCTGATCGCGGGCATCGACCAGCGCGTCGTGGGCATCTGGCGCCCGGGGCGGCAGCCGGGGCGATCCCCGGTCCTCCCACAACTGCCGCAGTTCCCGGGTGAAGCGCGGTATCGCCGGTGGCAGAGCCGGCATGGTGCCCCACAACTGGCACAGGGCCACGTGGTCGTAGGCCCCCACCCAGGCCCACAGCTCGATCGGCTCGGTGGCCCCGACGTCGGAGACGCGCAGGAACTCCTCGAGGTCCTGGCGGATCTGCTTGCGCGAGCGCCACAACGGCGAGGAGGGGGGCGGCAGCTTGGGCAGCACATTGGCGCGTACCCAGCTGCCGGCGCGTTCGGGATCGAATTCGGTCGACACGGCGTAGTACTCGCGCCCGTCCTCGGCGACCACCCCGATCGAGATCAGCTCGATCGTGCGGCCATCCTCGATGAATTCGGTGTCGTAGAAGTACCGCACCCGGAAAGCCTAGGTCAGGCTATCGGCTGAGCAGGATGGGCTCGGTGGGTGCCGATGCGGCCCGCACGTCCTGGTCGAGCTGGGCGTCGACTGCGCGTTCGTCGGGCAGCCGCGGGGTGCCGGCGATCGCGCACTGCACCCACAGCTTGGCGCGCACGACCGGCCGACGCAGTTTCCGTTCGCGTTGCAGCGCGCGCCGCATCTTGTCGGGCTGGGTGGTGTACCGCCACCGGGCCCACGGGGCATGCGGACGCGACAACCGGATCGCGCCGATGACCAGCAGTATCAAGATGAACATGCCGAGCAGACCGGTCCACACCTTGCCCTTGAGCACCACCACCACGGCCAGCGGCAACGTCACGACCAGCCCGCCGACCGCCACCGCGGCGCGCAGCGCCACCGATTCGGTGGCGTGCCAGAACGGGAAGAAGAACATCAGCGGGTGCAGACCCATGATCAACAGCCCGGCCACCGCCACCGCGGCGAACACCGCGTCCACCGAAGTGCGGCCATCTTCTTCCCAGTAGACGTCGGACAGGTGCAGGATCAACGCGTACTCGTCGAGCACCAACGCGGCACCGATCCCGAAAAGGGTTGCAGCCAAGGTGAATTCGGGTTCTCGCCCGCTGACGGAAAGGGTCACCAACGTCAGCCCGGAGAGCATCACCAGGACGACCCCGAACGTCACATGGTGGATGTGCACTCCCCCGATGTACACATTGCGTGGCTGCCACCAGTGGGCCGGCCGGCCCGCGGCGGCCCGGTGGCGGATGAAGCGCACTGAACTGCGGGTGACGAAAAACGTCAGGATGAAAGCGACCAGGCAGCACAGCAACGGCAGCCGGCCGCGGTCGATGATGTCGTGCGCGAACCAGCGGGCCACCCCATACGCGAACCAGTGGAGCACTCCAGAAACCTACGCCGATGTTTCCCGGCTAGGCGGGAGCCGCGCTGCTAACCCATTACGCTGTTATGCGACATGAGTAGATGGCGGGCGCCCGGCGCGGGCAGTCGAACCGGGCGGGCGTTGCTATGGTGCGTGCTCTGGCTGGTGGCCGCCGCGGCGCTGTACTACGTGGCCTGGCGCTTATTCGGCCATACGCCCTACCGCATCGATATCGACATCTATCAGCTGGGCGGTCAGGCCTGGCTGGACGGGCATCCGCTGTACCGCGGCGATGTGTTATTCCCCACACCCATCGGGCTGAAGCTGCCGTTCACCTATCCCCCGCTGGCGGCCATCGTGTTCTGCCCGTTCTCCTGGTTGCACATGCCGACCGCCAGCGTCGCGATCACGCTGCTGACTTCTGCGCTGCTGATCGTGTCGACGACCCTCGTGCTGGCCGGTCTCGACGTCTGGAGCGCCTCGGCCGTGGTTCCCGGGCCCGCGTGGCTGCGCCGGTTGTGGTTGGCCGTGGTCATCTCGGCGGCGGCGTCGATCTGGCTGGAACCGATCACCTCGAACTTCGCCTTCGGCCAGATCAACGTCGTGCTGATGACGCTGGTGATCGCCGATTGCGTGCCGCGTCGCACGCCATGGCCGCGCGGGCTGCTGCTGGGCCTGGGGATGGCGCTGAAACTCACGCCGGCCGTTTTTCTGCTCTACTTCCTGTTGCGCCGCGACAACCGGGCGGCGCTGACCGCGGTCGCGTCTTTCGTGGCCGCGACGCTCGTGGGCTTCGTGCTGGCGTGGAACGACTCGTGGGAGTACTGGACGCACACCCTGCTGCACACCGACCGAATCGGCGAGACCGCGCTGAACACCGACCAAAACATCGCCGGCGCGCTCGCCCGGCTGGGTCTCGGGGAGCACGATCGCTTCCCGCTCTGGGTCGCCGCGTGCCTGCTGGTCCTGGCGGCGACCGTCTGGGCGATGCGGCGGGTGCTGCGGGCCGGGGAGCCGACCCTGGCGGTGGTCTGCGTCGCCCTGTTCGGCTTGGTGGTTTCGCCGGTGTCCTGGTCACACCACTGGGTCTGGGCGCTGCCGGCGGTGCTGGTGACGGGGACATTGGCCTGGCGGCGCCGCAACGTGGCCCTTGCCGTGCTTACCGCCATCGGGGTGGCCCTGATGAGGTGGACGCCGATCGACCTGCTGCCGAAGCATCACGAGACGACGGCGAACTGGTGGCGTCAACTCGCCGGCTCGTCCTATGTGTGGTGGGCGCTGGCGGTCATCGTCACAGCGGGGCTCACGGTCACCGCCCGCGTGGCGTCGCGGGATTCGGCGGGCGAGACGCTGACGCCGGTGCCTGCCGTCAGCTAGGAGCGTGGGTCAGTAACACGCCGGGCGGGGTGCTCGGCTGATGGCTGGGTGCACGAGATGATGAGGTGTGGCTGGTGATGCTGGTGAGGGGCTGTTTTCGATAGATCCTGCGCAGCGGGTTGACGCGCATTCTGGGGTACCGAAACCGCCGGTGGACAAGACGTTTCGGGTGTTCGATCCGGGTCAGGGCTTGTTGCTGCCGCCGTCGTTGGATGACTGGTTGGCGGCCGAGCATCTGGCCCGGTTCATCGCCGAACTGGTCGATGAGCACCTGGAGCTGTCGCGGATCTGGGCCGCCTATACCGAGGGACGTGGTGGCCCACCGTATGACCCGCGGCTGATGGTGCGGATCCTGCTCTACGGCTACACCATTGGAGTGCGCTCCTCGCGGGCTATCGAGGTCAAGTGCAGTGACGACGTGGCGTTTCGGTGGCTGGCCGCGGGGGCGGGACCGGATTATCGGGCGATCGCCCGGTTCCGTAAGCGGCACCTGTCTGCGCTCGGGCATCTGTTCGTGCAGGCGTTGGCGTTGTGTCAGGCCGCGGGCATGGTGCGGCTGGGCCGGGTCGCCCTGGACGGGACCAAGGTGCGCGCGAACGCCTCCAAACGCAAGGCGATGAGCTATGCCCGGATGAGCGAGAAGGAAAAGGTCCTCGCCGACGAGGTTTCGGCGCTGCTGGCCGAGGCCGAGCGGATCGACAAGGCCGAAGACGCCCGCTACGGCAAGAACAACCGCGGCGACGAGCTGCCCGAGGAGCTGCGGCGCCGTGAAACGCGTCGGGCGAAGATCCGCGAGGCGAAGGCCGCGCTCGAGGAAGAGGCTGCGCGGGCGGCGCGGCAGCGGGCCGAAACCGCGGCCCGCGACCGTGGTGAGGACGAGGACACCGCCGCCGCCAAGGGTGCTGCCGCGGCGGATGCGGCGACGCCGAAACCGAAGGCGCAGCGCAACTTCACCGACCCGGACTCCAAAATCATGCTCACCGGCGACGGGGCGTTCCACCAGTGCTACAACGCCCAGGCCGTGGTCGACGAGGGCCATCAGGTGATCGTGGCCACCGACATGAACACCAACGCCGCCGATATGGGCAATCTGATCCCGATGACCGAGCAGACCGCGGCCAACACCGGGCAGGCCCCAGGCCAGATGCTCGCCGATGCCGGCTACTGCTCGGCCGACAACCTCGAGCGCGCCAGCGAGTTCACCGACCAGTACGGCACCGAGTTCTATGTGGCGACCGGGCGCCGGCGCCGCGACGAGCCGCCGCCGGTGGCTGCGCGCGGTCGGATCCCGAAGTCCGCGACCGCCAAGCAGCGCATGGCCCGCACACTGACAACCAAGAACGGCCACGCGATCTATGCCCGCCGCAAGGCGATCGTCGAACCGGTCTTCGGTCAGATGAGCACACTGCAAAACGCCAAACAAATGTTGTTGCGCGGACTCGACCAGGCTCGTGGGGAATGGCTGCTGCTAGCCACCTGCCACAACCTACGCAAACTCCACGGCGTCATCGGTGCTCACGGGCTCGCCGCTCTCGCGCGGACCTGACCCGCGGGCCCGGCCCTGCCACCCAACCCGGACCGCATCGAACCCGGACCGCATCGAACCCCCGATCCGCACCCTCCGCCACACCCGCCGCTGCATGAACAGGGTCCCCGACGCGCCACCCCCGGCCCACTTCGGCAATACCGACCCGCGCTCCTAGCCGACGGCGGTCTCGGGGATCCGCTCGGCCTCGCTGTTCGGCTCACTGTTCGAGCCTTCGTCGGCCGACCCGTTGCTGCGTTCCTTGAGGCTGGCGGCGTAGATGTCGACGTACTCCTGCCCCGAGAGCCCCATCAGCTCGTAGACCACTTCGTCGGTGACGGCCCGCTCGATGAAGCGGTTGCCGGCCATGCCTTCGAACCGCGAGAAGTCCATCGGCTTGCCGAACCGGACGGTGACCCGCCCGAAGCGCAACATCTTCTTGCCGGGCGGGTTGACGACGTTGGTGCCGATCATCGCCACGGGGATCACCGGAACCCCGGTGTGCAGGGCGAGCCGCGCCATCCCCGTCTTGCCCTTGTAGAGCCGCCCGTCGGGCGAACGAGTGCCCTCCGGGTACATCCCCAACAGCTTGCCCTGCTGCAGCAACCGCTCGGCGGTGTTCAGCGCGGCCTCCGCGGCGTCCGCGCTGGAACGGTCGATGGGCACCTGGCCGGCGGACGTGTAGAACCAGCGGATGAACCAGCCCTTGAGTCCCTTGCCGGTGAAATATTCCGCTTTCGCAAGGAAGGTGATCCGGCGGCGCACCACCAGCGGGAGGTAGAAGCTATCCGCCACCGCGAGGTGGTTACTGGCCAGTATCGCCGGCCCGGAACTCGGAATGTGTTCCAGCCCTTCGACTTTCGGCCGACCGAGCAGAGTGAACAGCCAGCCCATGAAGACGTACTTGAACAGCCAGTACCACATGGCCCTCCCTCTCGCCCGCCTCGGATGGCGTTCTGCGCCAACTGTACCGACCCACGGCGGCAGGGACCACCTTCGGCGCTGACGGGTTATTCCTCGACGGTGACCGGGATGGGCTGGTAACGGGTCTTCCCGTTGGTGTCCCCCGCGGTCGTCTCGGCGCCCGGCTCGGTGCTGACGCCGCCGCCCGGCGGGCCGTCCGGTGGCGGTTCGGGCGCCCGGTCGATGTCGTTCGCGTCATTGACGATGCCGCGGATCACCTCCAGCAGAGCGATGCTGTGGTTGGCGATCACGGTGAGCAGCGGGTGCTGGTCACCGGTCGCCAACGCGGCCAGCGCGCAGACCGGACACCACACCTGTTGGCACTTGCCGGTCCCCACTCCTCCGCCCGAAGTCAGCGCCGCCGCCGTCCGCACGGCGGGGTCGATTCCGTCCAGGATCGCCTGCGCAAGTTTGCGCAGCTCGGGACCGATTTCGGTATGAGCCCCACTCACTTAGGCCACACCTCCGGATCTGGTCGAAAACGAACGGTCAGGTCGTCACCCTTCAGGTGTGCGTCCAGCACCGTGCATCGCCGCAGTACGGACGCCAACCGAACCCTGCGGCGCAACCCGCCGGCGCTGATGATCAGGTCGTCGTCGACCCGGCCCAGCGTCAGCCCTCGGGGATCGAGCTGGGGCAACGTTAGTCGCATTCGGTAGATCGACCCAAGTCCCGACCCGGATTCCAGGTCCACGACGGGACGCACCGGACCCGGCGGTGCCGCTCCGCGCCGCCGGCGGGCGCTGTCGAGCAGGGAGGCCAGCGCCTTCGGACCGATCGGCTCGCCGGGCAGGTGTGGCGTCAGTACGCGCGCCACGTCACCGATGGTGGCGTCGAGTTCCTCGAGAACAGCGCGTTGTTCCGAGATGCGTTCGGCGTACCAGTAGAACGCCGGGTGCGCGGGCAGGTTGCGGTACTCGTAGGACGCGTCTTCCTGCAGCACCTGGTTGACGATCAGCTCCTCGACTCGCACGCCCATCAGTGCCAGTGAACCCAGTGTCCGGGCCGCCTCGGCCGCGACCACCCGCTCCGGCGTCAGCACCAAATGCGCGCTGACCAGCTCGCCGTCGGTCAGCAGCGCGCCGAGCCGGTCCACGCTGGCGCTGACGCGCTCCAGCAGTTCCACCACCGCAGCGGAGCGGGCGTCGTCGGCGCCGATGGCCAGCCTGCGATGGCGCGGCCACGCGCGGTCCACGTACAGCCCGAAAGTGGCGGGCAGGGTCAACATTCGCAATGCGTCCGCGGTCGAGGCGCAATCGACGACGACGCGGTCCCATCGCCCGGAGGCGGCGAGCTCGCCGACGGCGTGCAAACCGAGCACTTCCTGAACACCCGGCAATGCTGAAAGTTCTTCGGGGGCAATGGTGCTCAACTCGGAATCGGGAAACCGCCGATCCAAGGTGTCGACCACGTCATGCCACCGGTCCTCGAGCAGGGCGAGAGTGTCCAATGCGAGCGCGTCGAGGAAGCCACCGCCCGCCTCCGCGTCATCGGCGAGCACCCGAACCAGTTCGCCGCGGCCGCTGGGTGGTACGGGGACACCGAGCACGTCGCCCAGCGAGTGCGCCTGGTCGGTGGACACCACCAGCACCCGCTGCCCCGAGCCTGCATCACAGACCGCGGTAGCGGACGCCAGGGTGGATTTTCCTACCCCGCCCTTGCCGACGAAGAGACTGATCCGGGCCGGAGTGGGCGTAACGGACTCACTCAGCCTCGACTCGTTTCTTCAGATCCTTCAGTGCCGTGTCGGTCAGTCTGCGCTCGGCCTTGCGCTTGAGCAACCCGATCATCGGGATTGCGAGGTCGACCGATAGTTCATAGGTGACGTCGGTGCCAGATCCCTTGGGCGCCAAGCGATATGTGCCTTCGAGCGAACGCAGCAGCGAGCTGGAGACAAGGGTCCAGCTCAGCGAGTGGCGGTCCGCGGGCCACTTGTAGCTCATGACCAGGGTGTCTTTGATGACGCCGGCGTCCATTACGAATCGGACGACCTTCGGGTAGCCGTCGGCGCCTCTTTCCTGCACCTCGGCTTCCTTATACTCCGAGATCCACTCCGGGTAGGAGTCGATATCGGCGATCACCTCCAGGACCGTGCCGGGATCGGCTTCGATGTGTATGGTCTGCGTCGTCTTCTCCGCCACCTGGTTACTGCCCTCTCTCCCACAAGCGGATAGACCCCGCGATGCGCAGGTCTAACCGGGACTATCTTGGTCCCCGGGCCGAAACGGTACTCACCCTGGCAGACCCCGATCCGGACTAAACTACCGGAGAAACTCCGACCGGACGTGACCGTTCCGCCGTCCTCTTGACCTCGAAGGCCATTTTCTTGCCCGCCACCCGACGGCGGTGCGTCATTTTCGCCAAGTTCAGTTTGGCCAACTGCCAAGCCGCCAGGCCCGTGGGCTCGGCGTGCAGAAAGTAGTGCAACACCACCCCGTCCAGCGACGGTTCCAGCCAGACCTCCATGGTGCCCGTCAACGCGCCGGTGACCGTCCACCGGATGCCCTTTTCGGCACGGTCTTCGACGACGCACAGCCGTAGGTCCGGCCACCACCGCCGCCAGCACGCCTGATCACCGACCGCGGCACCGACCCGTGCGCCGTCGGCGGCGACGTAAGTCTGGTCCGCGATCTGGATGCTGGTCATCGCCTCAGCTTCACACACCATTCCGAATCGCCCACGTCAGGGCGCACCAAAACGCTCGGATTAGGCTGGGCGGCAGCAAACCGGTCCGCGAAGGGCCATGCAACGTCACTAGGTCGAACGAGGTCATCAGAGTGCGTGAATACAGCGTCCCCGCCCGCTTTTCCGTCGGCGAGCACGACAACATCGCGGCCATGGTCTTCGAGCACGAGCGAGACGACCCCGGCTTCGTCATCTTCCAACGGCAGGTCGACGGCGTTTGGACCGATGTGACGTGCGCCGAGGTGGCCGAGCAGGTTCGCTCGGCGGCACTCGGCTTGATCTCCCTGGGCGTGGGGGCCGGCGACCGGGTGTCCATCTTTTCGGCCACCCGCTACGAGTGGGCCATCCTCGACCTCGCGACCTTGTCAGTGGGCGCGGTCACCGTGCCGATCTATGAGACGTCGTCGGCCGAGCAGGTGCGCTGGGTGCTGCAAGACTCGGAAGCGGTGCTGGTGTTCGCCGAGACCGACGCGCACGCCTCGATGGTCACCGAACTCACCGCCGAACTGCCCGCCCTGCGCCGGGTGCTGCATATCGACGGCTCGGGTCCCAAAGCGCTCGACCAGCTCATCGAGGCCGGCGCGGCGGTGGAGCCGGCCGAGCTGACCGCCCGCCTCGAGGCGGTGCGCGCCGACGACCCGGCGACCCTTATCTACACGTCGGGCACCACCGGCCGGCCCAAGGGCTGCCAGCTCACCCATTCCAACCTGCTTTACGAGACCCGGGGCGCCAAGGAGTGTTTGCCGACGCTGCTGAACGAGGGGCAGCGGTTGCTGATCTTCCTGCCACTGGCCCACGTGCTGGCCCGGGCGCTGACCTTGTCCGCGTTCGCCAACAAGGTGACGGTCGGCTTTACCAGCGACATCAAGAACCTGGCGCCGATGTTCTCGGTGTTCAAGCCGACGGTGGTGGTTTCGGTTCCGCGGGTGTTCGAGAAGGTCTACAACACGGCCGAGCAAAACGCCGCCAACGAGGGCAAGGGGCGAATCTTCGCGGCGGCCGCGCAAACCGCGGTCGACTGGAGCGAGGCCCAAGACCGCGGCGGACCCGGGCTGCTGCTGCGGGCCAAACATGCGCTGTTCGACCGGCTGGTGTACACCAAGCTGCGCGCGGCACTGGGCGGCGACTGTCACGCATCCGTTTCGGGGGGCGCGCCGCTGGGCAAGCGGCTGGGCCACTTCTACCGCGGTGTGGGCCTCACCATCCACGAGGGCTACGGCCTGACCGAAACCAGCTCGGCCATCACGGTCAACCAGGTGGGCGCCGTCAAGATCGGGACGGTCGGAACCCTGGTGCCCGGCAACAGCCTGCGCATCGCCGAAGACGGCGAGCTTTTGGTGCGCGGCGGCGTGGTGTTCAGCGGCTACTGGCGCAACGAGCAGGCCACCGAGGAGGCGTTCGCCGACGGCTGGTTCAAGACCGGCGACCTGGGCGCGCTCGACGAAGACGGCTTCCTGTCGATCACCGGCCGGAAGAAGGAGCTCATCGTCACCGCGGGCGGCAAGAATGTCGCCCCCGCGGTGCTGGAGGACCAGTTGCGGGCGGATCCGCTCATCAGCCAGGCGATGGTGGTCGGGGACGCCAAACCGTTCATCGGCGCGCTGATCACCATCGACCCCGAGGCGTTCGAGGGCTGGAAGGAACGCAACCACAAATCGGCCGGCGCGTCGGTCGGCGATCTGGCGGCGGACCCAGACCTGGTCGCCGAGGTGGACGCGGCCGTCAAGCACGCAAACCAGTCGGTGTCGCACGCCGAGTCGATCCGCAAGTTCCGCATCCTGCCGGTCGACTTCACCGAGGACACCGGTGAACTGACGCCGACGATGAAGGTCAAGCGCAAGGTGGTGGCCGAGAAGTTCGCCGCCGATATCGAATCGATCTACGAAATGGGCTAACGGCGAGCAGGCGCCCCGCGCAGGAGATCGCCCAGCCGGGCGGCCAGCGTGTCCCAGCGCCACTGCGACGTCACCCAGTCTCGTCCGGCCGCGCCCATCGCGGCGGCGCGGTCGCGATCGGACAGCAGCCCGGTGACGGCGTCGGCGACCCTGGCCACCGAACGACCGTCGACCACCAGCCCGGTCTTGTTGTCCTGCACGGTTTCCGGGGCTCCGCCCGACATGCCGGCGATTACCGGCACGCCGGTCGCCGAGGCCTCCAGGAACACGATGCCCAAGCCCTCGACGTCCATGCCGGCGCCCCGGGTGCGGCAGGGCATCGCGAACACGTCGGCCAGCGCGTGGTGGGCGGGCAGTTCGTGGGCAGGCACGCCGCCGGTGAACGTCACGTGCTCGGTTACTCCGCAATCCCCGGCCAGCTTGCGCAGCGCTTCGAGATACGGGCCGCCGCCGACGACCACCAACGCGGCTCCGTCGACCCGCCGCCGGATCGATGGCAGCGCCTTGATCAGCATGTCCTGACCTTTGCGCGGCACCAGCCGCGACAGGCACACCACGGTGGGCCGCTCGCCGAGCCGGTAGCGGTCGCGCAGCTCGGCCCGGGCGCCCGCATCGGGCCGGAAGCGTTCGGTGTCCACCCCGGGCGGCAGGTATTCCAGCCTCGCCGCGGGCCCGAAGGCCGGCGCGAACCGGGACCGCGTGTAGCGGCTGACGAACGTGACGACGTCGGTGTTGTCGCCGATGCGACGCAGCACCGACCGCGCCACCGGAAGCATCGACCAGCCCACCTCGTGGCCGTGCGTGCTGGCCAGCACCCGGGTCGCCCCGGCCTGCCGGGCGCGGGGCGCGAGCAGCGCCAACGGCGCGGCCGCGCCGAACCAGACGGTGTCCACGCCGTGATCGGCGATCAGGCGGCGCATCCGGGCATCCACCGACGGGGCGGGCAACATCAGCGTGCCCGGATGGCGCACCACCCGATAGCCGGCAGCGCGGGCCGCCTCGTCGTGGGCGTCGGCGCCCTTCCACTGCGGTGCGTACACCGTCACGGAATGGGGCCCGGCATCAACCAGCCGGCCGACGAACTCGCCCAGGTAGGACTGGATGCCGCCCCGCCGGGGCGGAAAGTCGTTGGTCACCAGAAGGACCCGGCTCACGTGCGTCAGGCTAGCGGAGCATCCATTCCTTCCAGCGCGCGAACACACCACCGTAGTCGGTGCCGAGCACGTCGCGGATGGCGCTGACCAGGTCGGCGTGCCCGACACCGCACACCGCGAGGTAGAACGCGCGTAACTTGGCCGCGCCGTAGGTGTCGGCGACGAAGCGGGCGAACCACCAGGCACGGTCGTAAGCCAGTGACCGCTGCGGTCCGGGGGTGTCGAAGTCGGCATCAGACGGCATTGTCAGCGCGATGTACGAAGCGTCCGGGGGCTTGGCGGTGCTCGGTCGGGCGACGAAATCGGCTACCCCTTCGGTCAGCCAGCGCGGGGCGTCCAGGGCGGTGTCGGCTCGTGCCGCGTAATGAAAAAGCTCGTGGGTCAACACGATTCGCAGCGCTTGCTCGCTCATTTGGGCCGCGCCCGGCGCGAACACGATCCGTTCGCCAACCGCCATCCGGGTGGCCGGATCGACGTGGTCGGCGACAGTCACCGCCGCGATGTCGGCCCACTGCGATTCCGGTCCGCCGCCCGCGGCGGCGCGAAACTGATCGTCGGAGCCGGCCGCCACCACCGAGACAGTGCGCGACCAGTCGACGCCCCAAAAGGTCTCCACCGCGTCGATGGCGGTGCCGATGTTCGACGCGACACGCGACAGCAGGCGGTCGGCCGCCGGCCCCCCGAGCCCGATAAGCCGGACGGCGCGGTCGCCCACGACCATGGGCGCCGCGGAGGGTGGTACGGGCCGGCGGATCGGCACGACCAGCGGTGCGTGCGCTGCGGACCTATCCCGCTCAAGGTGGACCGGAACGGCCGCGGCCGCAACCAGCTCGACGAGAAACACCCAGGCCAGCAGGATCGCAAGCCAGCGGCGGTCCCGTCCCCGGCCGAGGGGTCTAGTAGCGGCGGGCGTCGTGGATCGGGCCTGCGGCGTTCATCGGCACCACCCGCACCGGCACGCCATAGGTGGAGGAGTGGATCACCATGCCGTCGCCGACGTAAATGCCGCTGTGTGACGCGTCGGAATAGAAGGTCACCACGTCGCCGGGCTGCAGATCCGACAGCGCCACCGGCTGACCGCCCTGAGCCTGCGCCTGGCTGGAGTGCGGCAGCGCGATGCCGGCTTGCTGGAACGCCCACATCACCAGCCCGGAGCAGTCGAACCCGCCGGGCGCCGCACCACCCCACACGTAAGAGGACCCGACCTGGGTCAACGCCGCCTGCACGACGCTCGCACGGTCACCGCCGCCCGTGAACGGTCCGGGCAATCCGCCCGGTGGCGGAGCCTCACCCGGTGCCGGCGCGCCAGGGGGCGGCGGGCCGGGCGGCAACCCGTCCGGACCCGGCGCGCCGGGTACCGGGGCGCCCGCCGGGATGGGCCCGGGGTCGGCGAGCGCGGTGCGCTGCTGGGGCGACAAGGACACGTACTGCGACTTGACGACCGCGATCTGGACCTGCAATTGGCTCTGCTTGGACTGCAGGCTCGCCCGGACCGCGGCCGCCTGCTCGGCCGCGCCCTTCGCGTCGGCGGCGGACTTCGCGGAAACTTGCTCGGCCTTGGCGGCCTGCTCACCGGCGACCCGGAAGCTCGCCATCTGCGTGCGCATTTGGGCCGCCATCAGGCGTTGCACGGCCAGGGTGTCGATCAGGCCTTGCGGCGACCCCGCGGTCAGGATGGCCGCCATGCCGTCCACGCGGCCGCCCATATACGTCGCGGCGGCCAGCTTGTTCACCGCGCCCTGGAACGTGGCCAAGCGCGCCTTCGCCGCATCCACGGCGGCCTGGTCCTCCGCGTGCTTCTTCTCTGCCGCTTGCTGAGCTGCCAGTTTCTTGCTCAGGTCCAGCTGCGCGCTGTGCATCGCCTCGGTCGTCTGCTCCGCCTGGCGCGACAGCTCGTTGAGCTTTGCCAGCGCCTCATCGGCCGGATCGGCCGCCGCGTTCGTGGCAAAAGCCCCCGCGAAGACGGCCAAGGCCGCTAACGTACCTAGGACAGAGCGTGTAATGACACGCGCGCGCGGGTACGTACAGTCAAACCTCAAAATTGCATCCCCCAACGGCCATCCGACGGATCGCCGGCAGACTGGTCTAGGTCTCAAACAGGTTACGAAACGATATCGGCGTTTGTCCAAAGCGATTCATTAAGAAAACAGAAAGATTTTTGTCATTATTGTATGAGCCACTGTATGAGCCCTTAGACGAGTGAAGGCGCATAGGCGATCCAGCGGTTTTGGCGCACAAGGGAATTAGGCTACACCGGACCCGCGATCGTGGCGGTGAATGGGCACCAAGCGCAACCTCGGCGCCAATCCGACTTCGGCGAGCACTTCGAGCGCGGCACGTTCGTCGTGCAACAAAGTTTCCGGTACCCCGAGTATCACGCTGATGACGCAGTCGCGGCATCCCGGGCCGCGCACCGCGCAGTCGTCGCAGTCGATCACCACCGGAGCGCCAGGGTCGGGCGCGCCGCGGTCGGGGTGCGCGTTGCTGTTGGTTGATGCCATCAGGGCCGTCCTCTCGGTCTGGCTTGCCCACTACCCGAACGCTAACCGCCGCCACCGACATCGATCCGCCGCCGCTCGCCCGGCGTGGGAACTCCGCGGTCGTCGGTGGGCATGCCTACCGTCGCGGCCATGGGTGCGGCCGGCGGGACTCAGCTGAGTTTCGCCGACCTCGAGGAAGCCGGGGCGCCGCCATGGGATCGGGCCACCGCCACGATCGACGAAGTCCCGTTGCGCGAGACGACGTTCGTCGTGGTGGACCTGGAGACCACCGGCGGACGCACGAAAAGCACGGACGGCTCACCTCCCGACGCCATCACCGAGATCGGGGCCGTCAAGGTCCGTGGCGGCGTCGTGCTGGGCGAGTTCGCCACCCTCGTCGACCCGCAGCGCGACATCCCGCCCCAGATCGTGCGGCTCACCGGCATCACCACGGCGATGGTGTACGACGCCCCGAGAATCGACGCCGTACTGCCGATGTTTTTCGATTTCGCGCGCGGCGCCGTGCTGGTCGCCCACAACGCGGGGTTCGACGTCGGATTCCTGCGCGCCGCCGCCCGGCAATGCGAACTTCCCTGGCCCCGGCCGCAGGTGCTGTGCACGGTCCGGCTGGCTCGCCGGGTGCTCAGCCGCGAGGAGGCCCCCAGCGTGCGGCTGGCCGCCCTGGCGCGGCTGTTCGCCGTAGCCACCCAGCCCAGCCACCGCGCGCTCGACGACGCCCGCGCCACCGTCGACGTGTTGCACGCGCTCATCGAGCGGGTGGGTAACCAGGGCGTGCACACCTACGCCGACCTGCGCTCCTATCTGCCCGACGTGACACCGGCCCAGCGCCGCAAGAGGGTGCTCGCCGATGGCCTGCCGCACCGGCCCGGGGTCTACCTGTTCCGCGGACCGGCGGGCGAGGTGCTTTACGTCGGGACCGCCGTCGACCTGCGGCGCCGGGTGGGCCAGTACTTCACCGGCGCCGATCCCCGGGGCCGCATGAAGGAGATGGTCACGCTGGCCACCGCGGTCGACCATGTGGAGTGCGCGCATTCGCTCGAGGCCGGTGTGCGCGAACTGCGCATGCTGGCCGCCCATGCCCCGCCGTACAACCGCCGGTCGAGGTTTCCGCAGCGGTGGTGGTGGTTGGCCCTGACCGACGAGGCGTTCCCGCGGCTGTCGGTGGTGCGGGCGCCCCGGCACGACCGCGCCGTCGGCCCGTTTCGGTCCCGCACCGACGCCGCCGACACGGCCGCCCTGTTTGCGCGCTTCACCGGACTCCGGACCTGCACGGCGCGGCTGGGACGTTCGGCGCTGCACGGGCCGGCCTGCCCGGAGGCCGAGGTGTCGCCGTGTCCGGCCGGCCGGGGCCTGACGGCGACCCAATACGCGGCGGCCGTGGCGCGCGTGGCGGCGTTGATCGACGGGCTGGACAACGGCGCGCTGGACGCCGCGGTGCGCCAGATCGCCGCGCTCGCCGAGCAACGTCACTTCGAGAGCGCGGCCCGACTGCGCGACCGCACCGCCACCGCCATCGAGACGCTGTGGCGCGGCCAGCGGTTGCGCGCGCTGGCCGCGCTGCCCGAGCTGATCGCCGCTATGCCGGACGGCCCCGATGGCCAGGGGGGCTACCACCTGGCCGTCATCAGGTACGGCCAGCTCGCCGCGGCCGGCACCGCCAGACGCGGGGTGCCGCCCATGCCTGTGGTCGAGGCCATTTGCGCCGGCGCACAGGCGATCCTGCCCACGGCGGCCCCGCTCGGTGGTGCGCTGGTCGAGGAGACCGCGCTCATCGCGCGCTGGCTGGCCACCCCGGGGGTGCGCATCGTCTGGGTCTTTGAGCCCGACTCCGAAGGATGGGCCTCACCGCTGCGGTCCGCCGGCGCCTGGGCGGCGTGGGCCGCCTTGGCCCGCTCCGCGCGCCTGGCCGGCGAACGGGCGGGCTCAGAGCTGCTGGCCGAACCGCACCCATCGCGCGAGCAGCTGTTCGGCCGCACCGGAGTCGATGGCCGCCCGGGCACGCTGCAGCCCGTCCTCCCACGCCGGCAGCCATTCGGCGCGACTGGATAGGCCGGCATGCGCGACGATCGCCCCGGCCGCGTTGAGCACAACGGCGTCTCGGACCGGGCCTTTGGCACCGGCCAACACCGCACGCGCCTCCGCCGCGTTGGCTTGCGCGTCGCCGCCCAACAGCTCGTCGAGCTCGGCTCGGGAGAACCCGAAACCCGCCGGATCGAAGGTCAGCCGGTCCACCGTTCCGGCCTGCACCCGCCAGATCGTGCTGGTGGTGGTGGTCGTCAACTCGTCCAGCCCGTCGTCGCCGTGCACGACCAGCACGCTAGAGCGGCGCGCCGCGAACACTCCCCCCATCACCTCGGCAAGGTCGGCGAATGCGCAGCCGATCAAACCCGCCCGCGGCCGGGCCGGATTCGTAAGCGGCCCAAGCAGATTGAACACCGTCGGCGCCCCGATTTCGCGACGCACCGCGGAGGTGTGCCGGTACGACGGGTGGAACAGCGGCGCGAAGCAGAACCCGATCCCGACGTCGGCGAGACTGTGAGCGATCTGGTCGGGTTCGAGGTCGATGCGCACCCCGAGCGCCTCCAGGGTGTCGGCGCCGCCCGACAGCGACGAGGAGGCGCGGTTGCCGTGTTTGATCACGGGGACGCCGGCGGCGGCGACCACGATCGACGCCATGGTGGACAGGTTGACGGTGTTGACGCCGTCGCCGCCGGTACCGACGATGTCGACGGCGTCGTCGGGGATCCCACCGGCGGGCATCGGGCGCGCGTGACTCAGCATGACGTCGGCGAGCTCGCCGACTTCCGCCGCGGTGGGTACCTTCATCGTCATCGCCACCGCGAAGGCGGCGATCTGCGCCGGACTCGCGTCACCCGCCATGATCTGATCCATCGCCCAGGCGGCCTGACCCCGCGCCAGTTCCTGACCGCCCGTCAACCGCCCCAGAACCTGCGGCCACGACGACGCCGGCCCGGCGGAAGGGGCTTCAGACGACGTGGCCACGCGCCGATGGTCCCACGACGACCGGCCGCCCCCCAACCGTTGCCGGGAGCGGGCCGGTATCCCGCGGCGCGACGCGAAAAACCGAATTCTCCGAAATTTCAGACCCGGGTAGAGTTCGACAACTACAAAGCGTCATACTTGCGGATGTGACCAGCGCTGTGGGGACCTCGGGTACTGCGATCACGTCGCGAGTGCATTCGCTGAATCGGCCCAACATGGTCAGTGTCGGCACGATAGTTTGGCTTTCAAGCGAACTGATGTTCTTTGCTGGCCTGTTCGCGATGTATTTCACGGCGCGGGCCCAGGCCGGCGGGAAGTGGCCGCCGCCGCCGACCGAGCTCAATCTCTACCAGGCCGTCCCCGTGACGTCGGTGCTGATCCTCTCGTCGGTGACCTGTCAGATGGGCGTGTTCGCGGCCGAGAAGGGCGACGTCTTCGGGCTGCGCCGCTGGTATGTGATCACCTTCCTGATGGGTCTGTTCTTCATCTGCGGGCAGGGCTACGAGTACTACCACTTGGCGACTCATGGCACCACGATCCCGGGCAGCGCCTACGGCAGCGTGTTCTATCTGGCCACCGGCTTCCACGGCCTACACGTCACGGGCGGACTGATCGCCTTCATCTTCCTGCTGGCCCGCACCACGATGACCAAGTTCACCCCGGCGCAGGCGACGGCCAGCATCGTCGTGTCCTATTACTGGCATTTCGTCGACATCGTGTGGATCGGGCTGTTCGCCGTGATCTACCTCATCCGATGAGCCGACGCTGGATGAAGAGGAGTGCTCGGTTGAAGAAACTGGGGTCGACCCGATCCAGCGGCAACGCGCGGCCGGGTGGGCCGCGCAAAAAGCAGGGCGATCGCTCGCGGCGGCGCCTTCGCCGCCGCTTGTCGGGCGGGCTGCTGCTGCTGATCGCGCTGACCGTAGCCGGCGGACTGGCCGCCGTCCTGACCCCCACCCCGCAGGTGGCGGTGGCCGACGAGTCGTCCTCGGCGCTGCTGCGTACCGGGAAGCAGCTGTTCGACACGTCGTGCGTGTCGTGCCACGGCGCCAATCTGCAGGGGGTGCCCGACCACGGGCCCAGCCTGATCGGCGTCGGCGATGCGGCCGTCTACTTCCAGGTGTCCACCGGCCGGATGCCCGCCATGCGCGGCGAGGCCCAGGCGCCGCGCAAGGAGCCGATTTTCGACGAATCGCAGATCGACGCGATCGGCGCCTACGTCCAGGCCAACGGGGGCGGCCCCAGCGTGGTGCGCAACCCGGACGGCAGCCTCGCGATGCACTCGCTGCGCGGCGAAGACCTGGGGCGCGGCGGCGACTTGTTCCGGCTCAACTGCTCCTCGTGCCACAACTTCACCGGGAAGGGCGGGGCGCTCTCGTCCGGTAAGTACGCGCCCGACCTCGGCCCGGCCAATGAACAGCAAATCCTCACGGCGATGCTGACCGGCCCGCAGAGCATGCCGAAGTTCTCCGACCGCCAGCTCTCCTTCGAGGCCAAGAAGGACATCATCGGCTACGTCAAGGCCGTCACCGAAGAGCGCCCGCCGGGCGGCGCGGGTCTCGGTGGGTTCGGACCCGCGCCCGAGGGCATGGTCGCCTGGATCGTCGGGATGGTGGCCGCCATCGGGTTGGCGCTGTGGATTGGGGCGCGATCATCATGAGCGACGACAGGCGCGGCTCTGACACCGACAAGGGCGCCGGGGCGGCCCATGAGCCCGACGAGGCGGCGCTGGCCGCGATGTCACAGCAGGAACTGGTGACGCTGGGCGGCAAACTCGATGGCGTCGAGACCGTCTACAAGGAACCTCGCTGGCCGGTCGCGGGCACCAAGGCCGAGAAGCGCGCCGAGCGCGGGGTGGCGCTCTGGCTTTTGCTGGGCGGTGGTTTCGGGCTGGCGCTGCTGCTGATCTTCCTGTTCTGGCCGTGGGAGTACAAACCGAAGGAGGCCTCGGGCAGCTTCCTGTACACGGTGACCACGCCGCTCTACGGCCTCACCTTCGGAATGTCCATCCTGTCGATCGCCGTCGGCGCGGTTTTGTACCAGAAACGGTTTATCCCCGAAGAGATTTCGATCCAGGAACGGCACGACGGCGCGTCTCGCGAGGTCGATCGCAAGACGGTGGTGGCGAACCTGGCCGACGCCTACCAGGGTTCGACGATCGGGCGCCGCAAGCTGGTCGGGCTGTCGTTGGGCATGGGCCTGGGCGCGTTCGGCCTCAGCACCCTGGTGGCGTTTGCCGGCGGCTTGATCAAGAACCCGTGGAAGCCGGTGGTCCCCACCGCCGACGGCATGAAGGCCGTGCTGTGGACGTCCGGCTGGACCCCGCGCTACCACGGCGAAACGATCTTTCTGGCGCGGGCCACCGGCTCGTCCTCCGGGGCGCCGTTCATCAAGATGCGCCCGGAGGACATGGACGCCGGCGGGATGGAAACCGTCTTCCCGTGGCGCGAGTCCGACGGTGACGGCACCACCGCGGAATCGAAGGAAAAACTCAGTGCGATCAACTTGGGCATCCGCAACCCGGTGATGTTGATCCGCATCCGGCCCAGCGACCTTCCCCGGGTGGTCAAGCGCCAGGGTCAGGAGAGCTTCAACTTCGGCGAGTTCTTCGCCTACAGCAAGGTCTGCTCGCATCTGGGTTGCCCGTCGTCCCTGTATGAAGAGCAGTCCTACCGAATCCTGTGCCCGTGTCACCAGTCGCAGTTCGACGCATTGCATTTCGCCAAGCCGATCTTCGGACCGGCGGCGCGCGCGTTGGCGCAACTGCCGATCACGATCGACTCCAACGGGTATCTGGTCGCCAATGGCGACTTCATTGAGCCCGTCGGACCGGCATTCTGGGAGAGGACGACATCATGAGTCCGAAACTGAGTCCCCCGAAGATCGGTGACGTCCTGGCCCGCCAAGGCGAGGACATCGACACGCGATACCACCCGTCGGCGGCGGTGCGCAGGCAGCTCAACAAGGTGTTCCCCACACACTGGTCGTTCTTGCTCGGTGAAATCGCGCTGTACAGCTTCATCGTGCTGCTGCTCACCGGCGTGTACCTGACGCTGTTCTTCGATCCGTCCATGACCGAGGTGACCTACAACGGCGTCTACCAACCGCTGCGCGGAGTCGAGATGTCGCGCGCCTACCAATCGGCGCTAGACATCTCCTTCGAAGTCCGCGGCGGCCTGTTCGTCCGCCAGATCCACCACTGGGCCGCGTTGATGTTCTCCGCGTCGATCATGGTGCACCTGGCGCGCATCTTCTTCACCGGTGCGTTCCGGCGGCCCCGTGAGGCCAACTGGGTCATCGGGTCGCTGCTGCTGATCCTGTCCATGTTCGAGGGCTACTTCGGCTATTCGCTGCCCGATGACCTGCTGTCGGGCATCGGCCTGCGCGCCGCGCTCTCGTCGATCACGCTGGGCATGCCGGTGATCGGGACCTGGCTGCACTGGGCGCTGTTCGGCGGCGACTTCCCCGGCAACATCCTGATCCCCCGGCTCTACGCACTGCACATTTTGCTGCTGCCGGGAATCATCCTGGCCCTCATCGGGATGCACCTGGCGTTGGTGTGGTTCCAGAAGCACACCCAGTTCCCAGGCCCCGGCCGCACCGAGCACAACGTCGTCGGCGTGCGGGTGATGCCGGTGTTCGCGGTCAAGTCCGGCGCGTTTTTCGCGGCCATCGTCGGCGTGCTGGGCCTCATGGGTGGCCTGCTACAGATCAACCCGATCTGGAACCTGGGCCCCTACAAGCCATCTCAGGTGTCGGCCGGCTCGCAGCCGGACTTCTACATGATGTGGACGGAGGGCCTGGCGCGTATCTGGCCGCCGTGGGAGTTCTACTTCTGGCACCACACCATTCCGGCCCCGGTGTGGGTCGCGCTGATCATGGGTCTGATCTTCATCCTGCTGATCATCTACCCGTTCCTGGAGAAGCGGTTCTCCGGCGACCGCGCGCACCACAATTTGCTGCAGCGGCCGCGGGATGTGCCGGTGCGCACCTCGATCGGCGCGATGGCGATCTCCTTCTACATGGTGCTCACCCTCGCGGCGATGAACGACATCATCGCGTTCAAGTTCCACATCTCGCTGAACGCGACGACGTGGATCGGGCGCATAGGGATGGTGGTCCTCCCACCGTTCGTCTACTTCATCACCTACCGGTGGTGCATCGGGCTGCAGCGCAGCGACCGCGATGTGCTCGAGCACGGCGTCGAGACCGGCATCATCAAACGGCTGCCGCACGGCGCTTACATAGAGCTGCATCAGCCGCTCGGTCCCGTCGACGCGCACGGTCACCCGCTACCGCTGGAGTACGAGGGCGCGCCGGTGCCCAAGCGCATGAACAAGCTGGGCTCGGGCGGATCGCCGGGCACTGGCAGCTTCTTGTACGCCGATCCCGCATCCGAGGATGCGGCGTTGCGCGAGGCGGCGCACTCCTCCGAGCACCGTGCCCTGACCGCGCTACGCGACTACCAGGACAGCATCGTCGGTTCGCCCAACGGCGAGCACAGCGAGCATTAGCTTATTGCGACCAGAACTCGTCTTCGGCCTGCTGGTCGCCTTGGTACTCACGGAATTCCACGGCCCGGCCGTCGGCCACGCGCCAGACATGGACCTCCGGAGTTGACCAGTGCCGGCCGTGGCGCTGCGCCGAGACGGTGCACAGCGCCACCACGCGCTGCCTGCCGGCGAGCACCTCGTCGATCTCGATGGAGAACGTTCCTGCGGCCAGTTCCTGGGTTTTGGTGAAGAACGCGATGACTTCGTCGTGGCCCGTGTAGTCACCGGACAGCGGGCTCCGCCCGGGAATATGCCAGCGGATGTCGGGGTCCAGAATCCCCAAAACGGTGGCGATGTCGCCTCGGCCGAAGGCCTCGTAGCCCCGGCGGATGAGTTCGACGTTTTCGGTGCTCATGCTCGGTTCTCCCCCAGTACGGCCGCTAACGCGAGGCAACGACGCGGCGCAGCTGCCGAATGTGTAGCCACTCGACCACCGGCATCGCCGCGGTGACGATCCCGGCCAACACGTAGCCGACCCAGGACGGGCCGTCGTGACCGACGGCCATCAGGTAGGTCGCCGCCGCGACCGCAATCAGTGCGGCACCCATGGTGCCGGTCAGGACGACGGTGCCGCGCAGCCAGACCCGATCCACCGCAGCACCCGACCACGCGCCCGCCGGCTCCGCCGCCCGCACCACCTTCTGCTGCCGTGCCCGCTCGGCCGCCGTGCGCGGGGCCTGAGACATGAGCCGCACCGGGGGCCTGGCCTGCCCCGCCATCGGCCGGGCAGCCGGCTCCGTCTGGGCCATGCGACGGGCCCGCACCAGAACCGGGATCGCGCCGGCGATGATCAGCGCGGAGACGATGATCACGGCGTACAGCACCCACGGGGTGTGCGAGCTTCGGGCCATCTTGTGGAAGCCGCGGCCCAGATCCACCAGCGCGACGGCGGCGGCCACGCTCACACCCAACAACACCAGCCAGATCACGGCGCAGGCCCCGACGAGTATGCGATCGATGACGTCCGGCGAAACGGTGTCCGAGCCCTGCCGATAGGCGTAGTACCTGCTGACCATTAACAACTCGTCTGCGGTTGGTCGCTGTTGTTCGACGACAGCACCGTTCCGTCGCTCGTGGTGATCGAGCAGTTGAGTCTGCTGACCCGGAAAAGGCTGGACGCCTGGACCGAGCCGACGTCGGATTGCGAGATCGGGGTGACGGTCATCGACCACGGGATGTACACGTTGTGCTGGGTGCGTGACCGGCCGGACGCGTCGACGTAGGTCACCGAAATGATGTCGCCCGGCGCCTTGGTGCCGGTCACCGAGTACGTCACCTGCCGGGGGCCGGCGGGGGTGGTGGGCACCGGGGGCGGCGGCGCCACTGCGGCCGAGGGCGTGGGCGCCGGTGGCGACGCCGCGGTGGTCGTCGCCGGCGCGGGCGGCGGTGGTGGAGGCGGAGGCGGGGGTGAAGGCGTCACCGTCACCGTCTGGGTCTCGGTGGCCGTCGGGGTCTCCGTGCTGGGCGGCGGCGGTGGCGGGGGCGGCGGCTTGGTCGTCGTTATCTCGTCCTGCGGCGGCGGGGTCGATGCGGCGGTGGTGGTGATTGTCGTGCCGGGGCTGGCCAGTTTGCTCGTGTCGGTATCCGCGACGAGCAGGGACACCGAGACCACGAGCGCGATCGCGGCCACGATGGCGGCGACGCCGACCACCCACGGCCAGCGCGCGGCGCGGTGTTCGTCATCCGGGTCGGCGGAATCGTCGTAGCCGTCGTAGTCGTAGAGCGCGAGATCGGCCGGCACGTACGGGCCGGTGCTGAAATGCTCGGACTCCGGAGCGGAATAGGCCTGCGAGTACGCATCGGTCTGCCCGGTGTGATCTGCCGCCGCAATCTCGGAACTGTCGTCGTGGGTTTTCTGCTCGTCGTGGGTTTTCTGCTCGTCGTGGGAACCGAGTTCCGCAGGCCCCAATTCGTCGCGGGGCTCACCGGCGGATTCGTGTCCGTGACCGAGTACTCCGGCGGCATCGGGTTCTTCAGGTCCCCATCCCGGGGGATTCGGCCCGCTCATGTTTGCCCGCCCTGTCCAACTGCATCGCCAGCGCGCGGGGCTCCGCTGCTACTTCGTTGCGCGCGCGCGTGGAAAATTCTCATGGTGCCTGGGCAAACCCTACCGAACCGAACATGGCAAAGAAGTCTCGGCAAACGGGCCACCGATCAACTGATGCCCTGATTGTGACCTTTGAGACGCAAATCAGTGCTTCTCGGGACCGATGTAGTACTCGAAGACCAACCCGGCCACCGACGCGAGGATGAACGCCACCCCGGCGACGATCAGCCACGGCAGCCATAGCGCGATACCGACCGCCGCCACCGACCCCGCCAGCGCGACCAGAATCGGCCACCAACTGTGCGGGGCGAAGAACCCCAATTCGCCTGCGCCGTCGCTGATCTCAGCACCCTCGTAGTCTTCGGGCCGGGTTTCCACCCGCCGAGCCACGAAGCGGAAGAAGGTCGCCACGATGGACGCCAGGCCACCGGTCAGCGCCAGCGCGGTGGTGCCCGCCCACTCCTCACCGCCAGTGGCGTACTTCCAGGTCAGCAGCCCGTACAGCAACGCCGTCGCGATGAAGAAGAGGGCGATAAATTCGAAGAGCCTCGCTTCGATATGCATTGGGCGTCCTCACCTACTGGCTTGTCGTCAATTCACCGCGTCGGGTATCGAACGGGTGCGTGGTCACCGCCAGCGGGGGCTGGGCGATCGTCTGGAGTGCCTCCGCGTTGGTCTTCCCGGCGATCCGCTGCTGCAGGTAGGCCTTGAAGTCGTTGGCCGCCACCACCCGAACCTCGAAGTTCATCATCGAGTGATACGTGCCGCAGAACTCGGCGCAGTGACCGACGAACGCCCCGGTCTTGGTGATCTCGCTGACCTGAAACTTGTTAATGCTGTTGTTGGCTTCCGGATTCGGCAGCACGTCACGCTTGAACAAGAACTCGGGCACCCAAAAGTCATGCACGACGTCGGCCGACGCCATCTGGAATTCGATGCGCTTGCCGGCCGGCAGCACCAGCACCGGGATCTCGCTGGCGGTTCCCAGGATTTCGACCTTGTCGAAATTCAGAAACGTCCGGTCCTCGGTGTTGAGCCCCCGGACCGGGCCGACGCGCTCCTCCCCGTGGGCGTCCTTGCCCTCCGGCTTGGAGACCATCGCGTTCTTGCGCGCGGGATCGGCGCCGTCGTAGGTCAGCGTGCCGTCCTTGAAGTTGACGCGCTGATAGCCGAACTTCCAGTTCCATTGGAAGGCCGTGATGTCGATCACGACCTCGGGGTCCTTGGCCAGATGCAGCACCTTCTCCTGCACCACCACGGTGAAATAGAACAGCACCGAGATGATGAGGAACGGGGTCACGGTGAGCACCAGCTCCAGCGGCATGTTGTAGCCGAACTGCCGGGGCAGTTCGGTATCGGTGGCCTTCTTCCGGTGGAACGCGGCCGACCAGAAGATGAGGCCCCACACGATCACCCCGACGACCAGGGAAGCGATCACCGCACCGATCCATAGTTCGCGGTTGACGTCGGCCTCCGGGGTGATGCCCCGGGGCCAGCCGAGGCCCAGTGCCTCCGACCAGCTGCATCCGCTCAGGGTTACCGCCAGCAGGCCCAACGTCCCGGCCAGCGCCAGCGGCCGCAGACGACGGAACCGACCCCGTTGCGCGCCCCCGGAACGACGCTGAGACCTGCCCTGCGACAAACGTTGCGAACGAATCTGCCCGCGAGGTGTCACGTTGGCGCCTCCTGCTCGGATATCGAATACTACGCAGCGTAGACCACGCCGCACACCCCGGCGAAGAAACCCCGACCGGTCAGTCGGCGGCCCGCCGGGACGGTGCGGCATACTGGGGCGCCGTGTGTGGTCTGCTGGCGTTCGTCGCGGCTGCCGACGTGGCCCGCGCCGACAGCGCGATCGCCCCCGCGTTGCATCTGATGCGGCACCGCGGTCCCGACGAGGCGGGCACTTGGTCCGCGCCCATCGGCGACAGCGCCTCCGGCGGCGCCGTATTCGGCTTCAACCGGCTGTCCATCATCGACATCGCGCATTCGCATCAGCCGCTGCGCTGGGGGCCACCCGAGACGCCCGACCGATACGTGCTGGTGTTCAACGGCGAGATCTACAACTACCTCGAGCTGCGCGACGAACTGGCCGCCCAACACGGCGCCGCTTTCGCCACCGATGGCGACGGCGAGGCCATCGTCGCCGGCTACCACCATTGGGGAGCCGAGGCGTTGACGCGGCTGCGCGGCATGTTCGCGTTCGCGCTGTGGGACACCGTCGCCGGCGAATTGTTCTGCGCCCGTGACCCTTTCGGCATCAAGCCGCTGTTCATGGCCAGCGGCACCGGCGGGACCGCGGTGGCCAGCGAGAAAAAGTGCCTGATGGATCTGGCGGATCTGGTCGGGTTCGACACCCGCATCGATCACCGGGCCGTCCAGCACTACACGGTCCTGCAGTACGTGCCGGAGCCCGAGACGCTGCACCGCGGCGTGCGGCGGCTGGAGTCGGGCTGCTATGCCCGGATCTCGCCCGGACGGCAACCGGAGGTCACCCGCTACTTCGTGCCGCGCTTCGCCGCCACGCCCATCACTCGGGACACCGAACAGGACCGCTACGACGAAATCACCACGGTGCTCGAGGACTCGGTGGCCAAGCACATGCGCGCCGATGTCACCGTGGGAGCGTTTTTGTCCGGAGGTATCGACTCCACCGCGATCGCGGCGCTGGCCATCCGGCACAACCCCAGGCTGATCACCTTCACCACCGGGTTCGAGCGCGAGGGATTCTCGGAGATCGACGTGGCGGTGGCTTCCGCGGAGGCGATCGGTGCGCGCCACATCGCCAAGGTGGTCAGTCCCGACGAGTTCGTCGCCGCCCTGCCCGAGATCATCTGGTACCTCGATGAGCCGGTTGCCGACCCCGCGCTGGTGCCGCTGTTCTTCGTCGCGCGCGAGGCCCGCAAGCACGTCAAGGTGGTGCTGTCCGGCGAGGGAGCCGACGAGCTGTTCGGCGGCTACACGATCTATCGGGAACCCCTGTCGTTGAAGCCCTTTGAATATCTGCCCGGGCCGCTGCGGCGTTCCATGGGCAAGGTGTCCAAGCCGCTGCCGGAGGGCATGCGCGGCAAGAGCCTGCTGCGCCGCGGATCGCTGACGCTCGAGGAGCGCTATTACGGCAACGCCCGCAGCTTCTCGGACGCGCAGTTGCGCGACGTGCTGCCGGGTTTCCGCGACGACTGGACCCACACCGATGTGACCGCGTCCGTCTATGCCGAGTCGACCGACTGGGACCCCGTGGCCCGCATGCAGCACGTGGACCTGTTCACCTGGTTGCGCGGGGACATCTTGGTCAAGGCCGACAAGATGACGATGGCCAACTCGCTGGAGCTTCGGGTGCCTTTCCTGGACCCCGAGGTGTTCGCCGTCGCCTCCCGGTTGCCCGTGGAGGCGAAGATCACCCGCACGACCACCAAGTACGCCTTGCGGCGGGCCCTGGAGCCGATCGTCCCGGCCCACGTGCTGAACCGGCCCAAGCTCGGCTTCCCGGTGCCGATCCGGCATTGGCTGCGCGCGGGCGAACTGCTGGAGTGGGCCTACGCGTTGGTGGACTCGTCGCAGGCCGACGGCCTCGTCGACACCGCCGCCGTGCGCCGGCTGCTCGACGAGCACCGAAGCGGCACCAGCGATCACAGCCGCCGGCTGTGGACCGTGCTGATCTTCATGCTTTGGCACGCGATCTTCGTCGACGGCAGCGTGGTGCCGCAGATCAGCGAGCCGCACTACCCGGTCCAGGTGTGACACCGCCCCGAGCCTGCGTCTATGGCGCCGAACCTGCGGAATTTGACGATCTGAGCGCGGGCTCGATGCGCGAGCTAGGCGAGCAGGGCGGTGATCTCGGCGGCCGCGTCCTCGCCGTACGCGCCGGCCAGCCGGGCCGTCGCGACCCCATGGTCCCAGGTCCACTCCTGGGTTCCCTCCGACTCCAGCACCAGCACGGCGACCAGCGAGCCCAGCTGCGCCGAACGCTCCAGGCTGAGACCCGCACTGTGCCCCGTCAGGAATCCGGCCCGGAAGGCGTCTCCCACGCCGGTGGGATCGACCTGGCTGATCTCGGGCACCACGTCGACGTGGACGATGGTGCCGTTGGGCTCGACCACGTCCACGCCCTTGGGGCCCAGCGTCGTGACCCGCAGGTCGACCTGTGCCATCACGTCGGCCTCCGTCCAGCCGGTCTTGGACAGCATCAGGTCCCACTCGTAGTCGTTGGTGAACAAGTATTTGGCGCCGTCGATGAGCTGGCGGATCTCGTCCCCGGACAGCCGGGCCAATTGCTGGGAGGGGTCGGCGGCGAAGGGCAGCCCCAGCTTGCGGCACTCCTCGGTGTGCACCACCATGGCGGCCGGGTCGTTGGCCCCGATGATCACCAACTCCGGGGTGCCGATGGCGGCAACCACGTCGGCGAGCTTGATGTTGCGGGCCTCCGACATGGCACCCGGGTAGAACGACGCGATCTGCGCCATGTCGACGTCGGTGGTGCAGGTGAAACGAGCCGTGTGCGCGCTCTCGGAGATCAGCACGTTGTCGCAGTTGACGCCGTGGGCCTGCAGCCACTCGCGATACTCGGCGAAGTCATCGCCGGCCGCACCGATCAGCGCGACGTCACCGCCCAGCACACCGATGGCGAAAGCGATGTTCCCCGCGACGCCGCCGCGGTGAACGACCAGGTCGTCGACCAGGAAGCTGAGCGATACCTTCTGCAGATGCTCGGCCAGCAGCTGTTCGGAGAACCGGCCGGGAAACCGCATCAGATTGTCGGTCGCAATCGAACCTGTCACCGCGATCGTCACGAAATCTCCATCCTCCGTTAGTAAGGTTATCTAGCTTACTCAGGCGCATCGGGCGTCGTCGCGTGGCGGTCGGGCGGGAAATCAATGCGCTAGCCTGCCTAGGGAACTCACTCAAGTCGCCGGGACCCAAGACCTCGTAACCGCTCATGGTCCCGTCTACCACCGTAGGAGAACCTCGATGGCCGGTCCGCACCCGCCGAACCACACTGTCGGCACGGGCGGACCGATGCGCGAGGCCGAGTCCCCGCCGGTCGAGTTCCCCGAAGACGCGAGACCCGCCGCGGCCGATTATGCCGGGCAACCCCCGCCGGCGCCGTCTCCGGGGCGACGGTCCAAGCGCCGGTTGGTCGTCGGCGTGCTGGTGGCCGTCGCGCTGGTGGCCGCGATGACGGTGGCGATCGTGTACGGCGTGCGCACCAACGGGGCCAACACGGGCACCTCGTTCTCCGAGGGATCGGCCAAGGCGGCCATTCAGGAGTATCTCGACGCGCTGGAGCACGATGACGTCGACGTCATCGTCCGCAACACGCTCTGCGGCATGTACGACGCGGTGCGCGACAAACGGTCGGACCACGCACTGGCCAAAATGAGCAGCGACGCGTTTCGCAAGCAGTTCTCCGAGGTCGAGCTGACGTCGGTCGACAAGATCGTGTACTTGTCGCAGTATCAGGCCCAGGCGCTGTTCACCATGCGAGTGACACCGGCGACCGGGGACCCGGCGCACGGGGATGTGCAAGGGGTCGCACAGCTGCTTTTCCAGCGCGGCCAGATCATGGTCTGCTCGTACGTGCTCCGCAACGGCGGCTCGTACTAGCGAACCCGGTCAGTTGAAGGTCAGTTGAACGAGTCTCCGCAGGCGCAGGAACCGGTGGCGTTCGGGTTGTCGATGGTGAAGCCCTGCTTCTCGATGGTGTCGACGAAATCGATGGACGCGCCTTCGACGTAGGGCGCGCTCATCCGGTCAACCGTCAACGTCACGCCACCGAACTCCGCGGTCAGGTCCCCGTCCAGCGTCCGGTCGTCGAAAAAGAGGTTGTAGCGCAGCCCGGCGCACCCGCCCGGCTGAACCGCGACGCGCAGCGCCAGGTCGTCACGACCCTCCTGGTCCAGCAGGGACTTCGCCTTGGCAGCGGCGGCTTCGGTCAGGATCACGCCGTGGGTGGTCTTGGCGCTCGACTCGTTTTGCACCGTCATTGCTTCTCCTACCTGGCTTATTGTCTGGGCCGGATCCCCCGGGGGAAAGCCCACTGCATCAACGGTACCTTGCGGGGCCGCTATTCCCGAGTCTCGCCGCCACCTGTGACGCTAATCCCATGAGCTGGTTTGCCGCGTCGGCCTGCGCCAACCTCGCCGAACCTGCATATTCGGCCATGGACAACGCGGACATGATGCCCGATGACCGAACCGCCGAATTCTCCAGGCCGACCTGGCCGGCCAGCACGATCACCGGAATCCCCAGCGGAGCAGCCGCGTCCGCGAGAAACCCGACCACCTTTCCGTGCAGCGACTGCTCGTCGAACCGGCCCTCCCCCGTGACGATCATCTCCGCGGTCTCGAGGTCGTCGGCCAGGTGGGTGTGCTTGGCAATGATCGCCGCGCCGGACTCGCACCGGCCGCCGAGCGCAAGCAGCCCCGCGCCGATGCCGCCGGCGGCGGCGGCGCCCGGCTCGGAGCTGACGTCCCGCCCGGCCACCGCTTCCAGCTCCAGCGCCCACGCC
Source organism: uncultured Actinomycetota bacterium (assembly GCA_963784685.1). Taxonomy (GTDB): domain Bacteria; phylum Actinomycetota; class Actinomycetes; order Mycobacteriales; family Mycobacteriaceae; genus Mycobacterium. The sequence continues at coordinate 213,637 of CAWASF010000020.1, read as the reverse complement.
TCGAGACGGACTTCGAGGGCCGCGACGGTGCTCGTGTCCGCACCCTTCTGGGGTCCGAACACCCTGGCCGCGCCCCAGGGACCGACCAGGGGGTACTCGGTGTCCGAGGCGGCGATCAGCTCCACCTGATCGAGTTGCCGGCGGGCGACATGCAGCCCGCCCAGCTCGGCGATCATGCCCTGTCCGCCGTCGGTGCACGCGCTGCCGCCCAGCCCGACCACGATCCGCGTCGACCCGACACGCAGCGCCTCGGCGATGAGCTGCCCCACCCCCCGGCTGTGGGCCGACAGCGCGGTTTCCGGTGTGGGCGGACCGCCCAGCAGCGCCAGACCGCACGCCTGCGCGCATTCCAGGTACGCGGTCGCCGGGCCGGGGTCGAACACCCACTCGGCGTCGACCGTGCCGTCCAGCGGCCCCGATACCCGCAACCGCCGCTTCTCCCCCAGTCGGCTGGCCAGCACCTCCACGAACCCCGGGCCGCCGTCGGACTGCGGGGCGACAACGAACCGATCGGCCGGACGCGACCGGGTCCAGCCGGTCGCGATCGCCGCGGCGGCCTCGACGGCCGACAGGCTGTCGCCATAGCAATCCGGGGCCACGAGGACCTGCATCGCCGGCAACTGGAGACGCCCGGGTCCGAGGCCAGCGGCATCGTCATCCAAGGCCATCGTGCCGTCGCCTCTCACATGTTGCCGTTCATCACAGTAAGCGTAGGGCCAAGCGCCGCGCTGGGGATGGCTAATCACAATGCGCTCCGGGCCCGTTACCGGGTGGGCCACCCGCGAAGTAACCTGGCCACTGTGAAGCTGATGGGCCGCAAGAAAGGCCATGACGACGACCTTGAAGGCGGCGCAATGGAAGCAGCGGCGCTCGATGCCGCGAGTTCCGCGGAAACCACATCGCGCGGGTCGGGCAGGACCGGCCCCAAGGGCCGGCCGACGCCAAAGCGCAGCCAGGCCGGACGCAACGCGAGGAAGGGCCCGGTCGCGCCCGCACCGATGACTGCATCCGAGGCGCGGGCCCGGCGAAAATCGCTGACCGGTCCCAAACTCAGCCGCGAGGAGCGCGGCGCCGAGCGGGCCGCCGGCCGCGCCCGGATGACGGAACGCCGGGAGCGCATGATGGCCGGCGAAGAGGGCTACCTGCTGGCCCGCGATCAGGGGCCGATACGGCGTTATGTGCGCGATGTGGTGGACTCCCGGCGCAACCTCCTCGGCCTGTTCATGCCGGCGACGCTGGTGCTGCTGGCCGGCAGTTTCGGCGTCCCGCAGCTGGCGCTCTACGCCTCCCCGGCGATGCTGGTGCTGATAGTCGTGATGGGTGCCGACGCGGTCGTCCTGGGCCGCAAAGTGAGCAAGCTCGTCGACGCGAAGTTTCCTAAAAACACCGAAAGCCGTTGGAAGCTTGGCCTTTACGCCGCCGGGCGTGCTTCCCAGATCCGCCGGTTGCGCGCACCCCGGCCCCAGGTCGAGCGCGGCAGCAGTGTCGATTGAGCATCTGAAAGCCGTCTGATTCCCGTGCGGACTCTGGTGCTCGGCGGAATCCGGTCGGGCAAGTCTCGGTGGGCGGAGGAGGCGATCGCCACGTCGCTGCCGCCCGGCCACCCGGTCCGGTACCTGGCCGCCGGGCCCGCAATCGGGGAGGACGCGGTCTGGGCGGACCGGGTCGCGCGGCACCGGGCCCGGCGTCCCGCTCATTGGTCGACGGTCGAAACCGGCGACATCCCGACCCAGTTGCGGCGGTCGCCGGATACCCCGACGCTCGTCGACGACCTCGGCGGCTGGCTGACCGTCGCCCTGGACCACAACGACGGATGGGGCAACGGGTCGGTGCCGGTGTCGGTCCACCAAACGGTCGACGAGATGCTGGCCGCGGTAAGCGGATTCGGTTCCACGCTGATGCTGGTCAGCCCGGAGGTCGGGTTGACCGTGGTGCCGGCCACCGCGTCCGGGCGACGGTTCGCCGACGAACTGGGCAGCCTCAACCAGCGTGTCGCCGCGTTGTGCGAACGGGTGGTGCTGGTCGTGGCCGGGCAGGCGGTACCGATCAAGCCGGCGGGAACCTGATGGAATTCGGGCCGGTGTCGCCGCCGGATGCGGGCGCCGCCGCGGCCGCCCGCGCCCGTCAGGACGCTTTGACCAAGCCGCGCGGCGCCCTGGGCCGCCTCGAGGACCTGTCGGTCTGGGTGGCGTCGTGCCAAGGGCACTGTCCGCCAAGGCAATTCGAGCGCGCCCGGGTGGTGGTCTTCGCGGGTGACCACGGTATCGCAGGGTTTGGGGTGTCGGCGTACCCGCCGGAGGTGACCGCCCAGATGGTCGCGAACATCGACGCCGGCGGGGCCGCGATCAACGCGCTGGCCGATATCGCCGGCGCGGCCGTGCGGGTCGCGGACCTGGCGGTCGACGCGGACGCGGCCTCCGAGCGGATCGGCGCCCACAAGGTGCGGCGCGGCAGCGGTGATATCACGACGCAGGACGCGTTGACCGAGGACGAGACCGTCGCCGCGATCGCCGCGGGCCGGGCAATCGCCGACGAGGAGGTCGACGCCGGCGCCGACCTCCTCATCGCCGGCGACATGGGAATCGGAAACACAACCGTAGCGGCGGTTTTGGTGGCGGCGCTGACCAACGCCGAACCGGTGGCCGTGGTGGGCTTCGGGACCGGGGTCGACGACGCGGGGTGGGCGCGCAAGACGGCCGCGGTACGCGACGCCCTGTTTCGGGCCCGGCTCGTGTTGCCCGACCCACTCGGGCTGCTGCGCTGCTGCGGGGGCGCGGATTTGGCCGCGATGGCGGGCTTTTGCGCGCAGGCCGCGGTGCGGCGCACCCCGCTGCTGCTCGACGGCATGGCGGTGACGGCCGCCGCGTTGGTCGCCGAGCGCCTGGCACCCGGCGCCCGGCAGTGGTGGCAGGCCGGTCACCGGTCCACCGAGCCGGGTCATGCACTGGCACTGAAAGCCCTTGAGCTGGAACCGATTCTGGACCTGCGCATGCGACTGGGCGAGGGCACGGGCGCCGCGGTGGCGCTGCCGGTGCTGCGCGCCGCGGTGGCCGCCCTGTCGTCGATGGCGACCTTCTCGGCGGCCGGTGTGGCCGGGCCATCCGCGACACCGCCGTGATGCGTTCCCTGGCAACGGCTTTCGCGTTCGGTACGGTGATGCCCGTCCCGCGGCCCGCGTACGCCCCGATTGGGCGCGGCGCCATGACCGCGCTGCCCGTGGTCGGCGCCGCGTTGGGGGCATTGGCTGCGGCCGTCGCGTGGTGCGGCGCATCGGTTTTCGGCCCGGGTAGCCTCCTGCCCGGGGTGCTTGCGGTGGCGACGCTGTTGGTCGCGACGCGCGGGTTGCATATCGACGGTGTCGCCGACACGGCGGACGGGCTGGGCTGCTACGGTCCGCCGCAGCGCGCGCTGGCAGTGATGCGCGACGGATCGACCGGACCTTTCGGCGTGGCGGCCGTCGTGCTCGTGATCCTGTTGCAGGGGCTGGCCTTTTCGGCGCTGCGACCGGCGGGGATCGCCGTGGCCGTGTTCGCCGGCCGGGTCGGCGCGGTGCTTGCCTGTCGCCGGTCGGTGCCGGCGGCCGACGGCAGCGCGTTGGGCGCCAGGGTCGCCGGCAGTCAGCCCGCGGCGGTGGTGGCGGCCTGGGCCGCGGCGCTGCTCGGCCTTTCGCTGCTCGCGGGTCCCCGACCCTGGCAGGGACCGGTGGCGGTGCTGCTGGCGCTGTGCTGCGCCGCGGCCCTGGTGAGGCACTGCGTGCGCCGGTTGGGCGGCATCACCGGTGACGTGCTGGGCGCCGCGATCGAATTGACGACGACGGTGACCGCCGTTGCGCTCGCGGGCCTGGTGCCGTTCTAACCGCCGAGCGTCGAGTTGTTGGGCGAAAATCGCCGGATTTGGCCCAACAACTCGACGTTGGGCGACTGAGCGGACTCAGTCGAGCCGGGCCATCCAGCCGTGGGTGTCGGCGAAGGTGCCCCGTTGGATCCCGGTCAGCGTGTCGCGCAGCGCCATCGTCACCTCGCCGGGTTGCCCGTCGGCGATGGTGAACTCGCTGTCGCCATACTTCACCCGCGCAACGGGGGTGATGACGGCGGCTGTGCCGCAGGCGAACACCTCGGTGATCTCGCCCGCGGCGGCCTTCTTCTGCCACTCGTCGATATCGATCTTGCGTTCCTCGACGGCGAATCCGGCATCGATAGCCAACTGCAGCAACGAATCTCGCGTGATACCGGGCAGCAGCGAGCCGGACAGTTCCGGGGTGACCAGCCGCGCGGACCCGCCGCTGCCGAGCACGAAGAAGAGATTCATCCCGCCCATCTCTTCGACGAAGCGGCGTTCCACGGCGTCCAGCCACACCACTTGGTCGCAACCGTTTTTCGCGGCGTCAGCCTGAGCCAGCAGCGAGGCGGCGTAATTGCCACCGAACTTGGCCGCGCCGGTGCCGCCGGGGCTGGCGCGCACATACTCGGTCGACACCCAGACACACACGGGGGTGATCCCGCCCTTGAAATACGCCCCGGCCGGCGAGGCGATCAGCAGATAGCGGTACTGCTTGGCCGGTCGCACGCCCAGTCCCGGTTCGGTGGCAAAGACGAACGGCCGCAGATACAGCGCCTCTTCGCCCCCGGCCCGCGGCACCCAGGCTTTGTCGACGGCGATGAGCTGGCAAAGGGATTCGATGAAGAGGCTCTCGGGCAGTTCGGGGATCGCCAGCCGCCGAGCCGACGATCGCAGCCTGGCCGCGTTGGCCTCGGCGCGAAACGACACTATGGAGCCGTCCGTCCAGCGGTAAGCCTTGAGACCCTCGAACACTTCCTGTGCGTAGTGCAGCACAATCGCCGATGGATCGAGCTCGATCGGGCCGTAGGGGATGACGCGCGCGTTGTGCCAACCCGGGCCTTCGGCGTAGTCGATCGACACCATGTGGTCGGTGAAGTATTTGCCGAATCCCGGGTCGGCGAGGATCGATTCGCGTTGCGCGTCGGTGGCGGGGTTAGACGCGCGTATAACCGTGAACTCGAGCGCGCCGCTGGTCATGGGCCCGATTGTATATCCGCTAGCGAATCTATTTTTTTCATGTGAGTCGGGGCGGCTAGCGCGTTTTCACGGCGACGAAAGGCGGTCGTACCACTTCGCATTCGACGGCGCGGCCGCGGACGTCGACGGTGATCCGCTGGCCGTCGTCGATTCCCGCGTCGGTGTCGAGCAGTGCCAGCCCGATGCCGACCTGCAATGTCGGCGAGAACGTTCCCGAGGTGGTGACCCCAACCGGGGTGTCGCCGGCCAAGACGGTCAGACCGGGACGCAACACCCCGCGGCCGACCATCCGGAGCCCGCGCAGCAGCCGCCGCGGTCCCGCCGCTTTCTCGGCAAGCAGCGCGTCACGGCCGAAGAAGGCATCCTTCTTCCAGCCGACCGCCCAGCCGCACCGCGCCTGCAACGGCGAGATGTCGTGCGAAAGTTCGTGCCCGTGCAGCGGGTAGCCCATCTCGGTGCGCAGCGTGTCGCGGGCGCCCAGGCCGGCGGGCTCGCCGCCCGCGGCGGTCACCGCCGCGAGCAGCGCATCGAACACCACGCCGGCGGACGCCCAGGGGGGCAGCAGTTCATATCCGTGCTCGCCCGTGTATCCGGTGCGACAGACGCGCACGGGCACGCCCGAGTACGTGGTGTCGGTGTAACCCATGTAATCCATGTCGGCCGGCAGGCCGAGCTCGCCGAGCACCTCCGCCGATCGCGGCCCCTGCACGGCCAGCACCGCATAGGAGCGATGCTCGTTGGTGATCGTCACGTCCGCCGGGGCGGCCGCCTGCAGCGCATCGAGCACCGCGGCGGTGTTGGCGGCGTTGGGCACCAGGAAGATCTCGTCGTCGTCGACGTAGTAGGCGATCAGGTCGTCGATGACGCCGCCGGAAGCGGTGCAGCACAACGTGTATTGCGCCCGGCCCGGACCGATCCGACCCAGGTCGTTGGTGAGCGCGGAGTTGACGAACCGCGCCGCGCCCGGCCCCCGTACCAACGCCTTGCCGAGGTGGCTGACGTCGAACAGGCCGACCGCGTTGCGGGTGGCGTGGTGCTCGCTGACGGTGCCGGCGTAGGACACCGGCATCAGCCAGCCGCTGAACTCGGCGAAGCCGGCACCCAGCTCCCGGTGGCGGTCATCCAACGGTCCATGCTGTAGCTCGGTCACGGCGTCCCACCCTAATCCAGGGGCATTGCTGGCACACTTGGGCAGGTGTCCGATTACCTGGACTTCGAGACGCTGGAAGCCGCCGGAATCGCGAACCCGCGCGAGCGGTCCGACCTGATCAAATACCTGGGCGAACTCGGTTTCACCGTCGACGAAATGGTGGAGGCCGAACAGCGGGGCCGGCTGTTCGGACTGGCCGGGGACGTTTTGCAATGGTCGGGACGCCCGATCTACACCATGACGACGGCGGCCGAACAACTCGGTTTGTCACCCGACCAAGTCGCCCACGCATGGGGGTTGCTCGGCCTGACCGTCGCCGGTTCCGACGTTCCCGCGTTGAGCCAGGCCGATGTCGATGGTCTGGCGACCTGGGTCGCCCTCAAGACGGTGGTGGGCGAGGACGGCGCGCACGGCATACTGCGGGTCCTCGGCGCCGCGATGGCCCGGCTCGCCGAGGCCGAGTCGACCATGATCCGCGCCGGGATGCCGGACATCCAGATGACCCACACCCGCGACGAGCTCGCCACGGCGCAGGCCTACCGCGCAATCGCCGAGTTCATCCCCCGGATCGGGGCGCTGATCGACATCGTTCACCGACACCATCTGACCGGTGCCCGAACCCACTTCGAGGGGGTCCTTCGCGACACCTCGGCAAGCGTGGTGTGCGGCATCGGTTTTGCCGATCTGTCGGGCTTCACCGTGCTGACCCAGGCGCTCACCCCCGCCGAATTGTCGGACCTGCTCAACGAGTTCGCCGGGACGGTCTCCGACGTGGTACACGCCGACGGCGGCCGGGTGGTGAAGTTCATCGGCGACGAGGTGATGTGGGTGAGCGCCTCGCCCGTCCAACTCGCCAAGGCCGCCGTGGATCTCGTCGACCATCCGCGAGCGCGCGAGGAGGGTCTGCAGGTCCGTGCCGGCCTTGCGTACGGCAGCGTCCTGGCCATCAACGGCGACTACTTCGGCAATCCGGTCAACCTGGCGGCGCGACTTGTGGCGGCCGCGGCGCCGGGGCAGATACTCGCCGATTCGGCGCTCCGCGACGAATTGCCGGACCTGCCCGCGGTCGCCCATGGCCCGCTGACGCTCAAGGGTTTCGACGAGCCGGTGACCGCCTACGATCTGCGACTAGGGTGATTGCCCGTGACCACTGAACCGGCTTACCAAGCACCCACCGTCAACGTCGCCACTACGCTGCCCAAACGTAGTGCGGGTTCCGCGGTACTGGTGGTGCCCGTCGTCTCGACCGGCGACGAGGACCGGCCGGGCGCGGTCGTCTCGGCGGCGGGGCCGTTTTTGTCGGCCGACGCGGTCGCCGAGATCGAGTCCGGCCTCAAGGCCCTCGAGGCCACGGGTGCCAGCGAACAGGTGCACCGGCTGGTGGTGCCGTCGCTGCCGGTGGGCAGCGTGCTGACGATCGGCCTGGGCAAACCGCGATCCGAGTGGCCGGCCGACACGATCCGGCGCGCCGCCGGGGTGGCCGCGCGGTCCCTGGGGGGAGCCGAATCGGTGGTCACCACGCTGGCCGCGTTGCCCGGTGAGGACGTCTGCTCTGCCGCCGTCGAGGGACTGATCCTGGGCAGCTACCGGTTCTCCACGTTCCGCAGCGACAAGACCGCGCCAAAAGACAACGGGCTGCTCAATATCACCGTGCTGGCCAGCGGGAAAGACGCCAAGCAGCAAAGCGCGCACGGCGCTGCCGTCGCGACCGCGGTGGCCACCGCCCGTGACCTGGTCAATACCCCGCCCAGCCACCTTTTCCCCGCCGAATTCGCCAAGCGCGCAAAGGCTTTGGGCGAAGCCGCGGGCCTCGAAGTCGAGGTGCTCGACGATAAGGCACTGCAGAAGGGCGGCTACGGCGGGGTGATCGGCGTCGGCCAGGGCTCGTCGCGCCCGCCGCGGCTGGTGCGACTGATCCACCGGGGTTCGCGGCTGGCCAAAAAGCCGAAGCAGGCGAAGAAGGTGGCGCTCGTCGGCAAGGGGATCACCTTCGACACCGGCGGAATCTCGATCAAGCCGGCGGCGTCGATGCATCACATGACCTCGGATATGGCCGGCGCCGCGGCGGTCATCGCGACCGTCGCGCTGGCCGCGGGGCTGGAGCTGCCCATCGACGTGATCGCCACGGTCCCGATGGCCGAGAACATGCCGTCGGCGACGGCGCAGCGCCCGGGTGACGTGTTGACCCAGTACGGCGGAACCACGGTCGAGGTGCTCAACACCGACGCGGAGGGCAGGCTCATCCTGGCCGACGCCATCGTCCGGGCATGCGAGGACAACCCCGACTATCTCATCGAGACCTCCACGCTGACCGGCGCGCAGGTGGTGGCGCTGGGCGCCCGGATACCCGGGGTGATGGGCAGCGACGAATTCCGCGACCGCGTCGCCGCGATCTCGCAGCGGGTGGGCGAAAACGGCTGGCCGATGCCGCTGCCCGACGAGCTCAAGGAAGATTTGAAGTCCACGGTGGCCGACCTGGCCAATGTCAGCGGTCAGCGCTTCGCCGGGATGCTGGTGGCCGGGGTATACCTGCGCGAGTTCGTCGCCGACGGCCTGAGCTGGGCGCACATCGACGTGGCCGGCCCGGCCTACAACACCGGCAGCCCATGGGGATACACGCCCAAGGGTGCCACCGGTGTGCCGACCCGCACGATGTTTGCGGTGCTGACGGACATAGCCGAAAACGGCTGAGCCCGTAGGTTCACCCGGTCAGCAGCGAAATCACCGCTCGGCTCAGTTTGCGGCGCGGCCAGCCCTGCACGCCGGCCGCGGCCAGTGCGGCGTTGGCGGCGTTACGCCCGCAAGCACCGTGCACGGAGCCCCCCGGGGTAGCCGACGCACTGCCCAGGTACAGCCCCTCGACCGGGGTTTCGGCGCGCCCCATCCCGGGGGCGGGACGAAAGATCAGCATCTGTTGCAATTGCGCGGTTCCGCCATTGAGGGCGCCCAGATGCAGGTTGGCATCGCTGGCTTCCAGGTCCGACGGGCGTTGCACGAACCGGTCGATCACTGCCGAACGGAAGCCCGGAGCGTGTTCCTCGATCACCTGATCCACCGACTCGGCGAGCTTCTCGGCCGACGCGTCGTCGGCCACATTCCGCGGCAAATGCGTGTAGGCCCAAACACTCTCGGTACCCTCCGGCGATCTGCTCGGGTCGGCAGTGGTGGTTTGGCCCAACAGCAAGAACGGATGCTCGGGGACGACCCGGGTGTTCAAATCGGCCATCCAGCGAACCAGCCCGTCGCCGTCGGCCCCCAGATGCACGGTGCCGGCGGCCTGCAGGCTTTCCGACCGCCAGGGTATCCGGCCGTCGAGCGCATAGTTGACCTTCACCACCGGCGGATCCCAGACATAGTGCTCGAGCTCCCGACGGAGGCCGGCGGGGACCGCGTCCGTGGGCAGCATGTCGCAAAACAGCCGCGGCGCGGTCACATCGGCGACGATCGCCCGGCGCGCCCGGACCGTTCGCCCGCCGGCGGTCGTCACCGCGACTGCCCGGCCGCCGTGCACGTGGACGCGAGAAACGTTGTGGCCGCATTCGATTTGCGCGCCGGCCGAGCGAGCGCGGTCTACCAATGCCGCCGTCAGTTGACCCGAACCGCCGACGGGCACCGGCCAACCATGTTCCTGGCCGAGCATCGTCATCAAGAAGCCCATCGCCCCGCTACCGGGCGCGTCCGGCGGCACGTCCGCGTGCATCGCGTTGCCGAGCAACAAGATTCGCGGCGCTTCACCGTCGAACAGCCGCCCTACCATCGTGTTCGCCGGCTGCACCAGCAGGTGCGCGAGCCGAACGGCTTCGGCCGTGCCGAGTTTGAGCAGAAGTCGCAGCATCGGGCGCACCGGAGGAAACGGGGCCAACATCGCGTCGAGCAACGGCGACTCGATCTTTTGCCACAATCGGACTAACCGCCGCCAATTCTCACCATCGGCGGGCTCTCGACGCGCGAATTCCGTTGCGGTGCGGTCCGGGTCGCGATAGAGCATCGGCGGGTCGTCGTCGGCCGCGCTGCGCGGATGGCCCACCACCGCTCGCGCGTGCGACCATCGCAGCCCGTGGTCTTCCAGCCGCAGCGCGGCGATCGCCGGGGAGGCCACCGTCATCGGGTAGAAGGAGCTGAACAGGTCGGTGATGTAACCAGGTGTCAGTTCGGCGCTGCGCACCGCGCCGCCGGGCTCGGGCTGGGCCTCGAGCACCAGCACGTCCCACCCCGCGTCGGCCAGCATCGCCGCGGCGACCAGCCCGTGGTGTCCGGCCCCGATGACGACGGCGTCGGCGGTATCGGGCACGTCACTTCACCTGGCTCGGCTCCAGGCGTTCGGCAAGGGCCGCCAGCCGCAACAGGCACTCGCGGTTGCGGGGGTAGACGGCAGCCAGGGCGATCCGATCCGGGATCAGTCCCACTGGTCCCTCGATGGGTACCTCGATCATCTCCACCCGGCATCCCTGCGGGGTCTCGTGCAGCCGCATCGTTACCCGTGCGGCGCCGAGCGGCCCTAGCTTCGCACGCAGCACGAGCTCGCGCGGTGGGTCGCAGCGTTCCACCACCGTCGCGTCGTTGATCACCAACGGCCAGACGCCGACGGAGTGCCTGATGGCGGCGCCCTCCTCCGGCCAGTTGGGATCGACGGCGCGCGTCCGGCTGTTGCCGACCACCCACTGGGTGTAGGTCCATCCCTGGGCCATCACGTCCCACACCCGATCGCAGGGCGCGGCGATGTCGCGGGTCGCAGTTATCACGTCAGGTCCATTTCGCATATCGCCGCGGATACCCACGACATCGAAAATCAAGCGCGACATTTCGGGTTTACCGGGCGCGTCCAGCGGCTAATCCCCTACCGATCGAAATCCGACGGCGAAAGGCGAATCGTGACGGTACGACGGTTGATCATGGCGGTGGGCGCCGTGCTGTTGATAGCCGGTGTAATCGGGTTGTTGGTGCCTGTTTCGACCTCTGACGGCAACGGCAATTCGATTTCATGTGGCAGCGCGATCGCCCCGGACACTTCCGCGGCGAAGAACGCCAACGACAAGAACGGCGCGAACATTCCGATTCTGAACCAGGTACTCCCGCACGCCGACTTTGTGGCGCAATGCAACTCGTCGGTGCACAGCCGGCAGATGTGGACCATCCCGCTGGCGGTGATCGGTGTCCTGGGCATCGGCGGCGCGCTGCTGGTGCGACGGAACGAAGGGGCTGCCAGGACTCTCTAGGGCCCATAAGGGGAAGCGACCGGCTCTCAGATCACGCGCACTCGCGCGGTGCTGCGCAGCGCCTGCGGGGCCAGGCGCGAAAGGCCATACGCCGCATAGGCTTCCGGGGTGACTGGGCGAATGGGCTTGTTCTTCTTGACCGATGACAAGATCGCGTTGGCGACCTTCTCCGCTCCGTAGTGGCGCAGCCTGAACAGCCTGTCCAGCTGGCCCCGGCGGTCGTCGACCCGCTCGCTCTTGTCCACGGGTGCGTCGATGCGAGTGGTGTTGATGATGTTGGTCTTGATGACGCCGGGGCAGATCGTGGTGAGCCCGACCCCGGCGGCGTCGAGCTCGGCCCGCAGGCAGTCGGAGAACATGTACACCGCGGCCTTCGAGGTGCAGTAGGCGCTCAGCGACTGCAGCGGCATGTAAGCGGCCGTCGAGGCGACGTTGACGATGTAGCCGCCGGTGCCACGCTCGACCAACCGCCGGCCAAAAGCCCGGCAGCCGTTGACGACACCGCCAAGGTTGATGTCGAGCACCCGGCCGAATTGCTCGGCCGGGGTGTCCAGGAATCCGCCCGCCTGCCCGATGCCGGCGTTGTTGACGACGACGTCGGGGACGCCGTGTTCGGCGCTGACCCGCTCGGCGAACGCCTCGACCGCCTCGGCGTCGGAGACATCGAGGGTGTACGCATGCGCCACTCCCCCACGGGTGGCGATCTCGGCGGCGGTCTCCTTGACGGTGGCTTCGTCGATGTCGCTGACAATCACCTCGGCGCCCTCGCGCGCGAACGCGTACGCGGTCTCCCGCCCGATGCCGCTGCCCGCGCCGGTGACCGATACCAGGGTGTCGCCGAAGTGCTTACGCGGACGCCCGATTTGCGCGCGCAGCAGCGCGCGGCCGAGAGGTTTGCCCTCGGCCCAGTCGGCGAAGTCGTGCACCGCAGAAGCCATTACCTGCGGGTGCGACATCGGCGAGAAGTGGCCGGCCTTGATGTCGCGACGCCAGAGCCGCGGTACCCAGCGCGCCGTCTCGTCGTAGCCGTAGGGGCGCACGTACTTGTCTTGGGTGTTGACGATGAGCTGCACCGGCACCTCGACGACCGGAACCGGTCGCTTCCTGGCGAACGAGCGAAAGTAGTTGGCGGGGTAGGTTTTTACCGAGTGGGCCGCGTCGCGGGCCAAATTTGCGGAGTGATGGATCTTCTCGTCGGGGATGTTGTCGACCATGTTGCGCCGCACCGGCGCGAGGGACAGCGCCAGTCGCACCTGCAGCGGCGCCAGCACCGGTATCGAGAGGTACACCATGTACAGCAAACGCAGCGCCTGACTGATCGACCGCGCAAACCTGCGCGGGCGCCACGGTTGGCGCAGGCCGCTGAAGATGTAGTGAACCAGTTGGTCCTGGCTCGGACCGGACACCGATGTGAACGACGCGACCCGGTCACCGGCGCCCGGGCGGCTGAGGTACTCCCACACACCGACCGAGCCCCAGTCGTGGGCCAGGACGTGCACCGGCCGGCCGGGGCTGAGCTCGCCGATCACGGCGGCGAAGTCGTCGGCGAACCGGGCCATGGTGTAGGCGGAAACCGGTTTGGGCGCCGAGGAGAGGCCGACACCACGGTTGTCGTAGCGGATGATGCGGAACCGCTCGGCCAGCAGCGGGACGACACCGTCCCACAGCACATGCGAGTCGGGAAAGCCGTGCACCAGCACGACGGTCGGGCCCTCGCGGTTGCCCTCTTCGTAGACCGCGATCCGCACGTCGGCGGCGCTGTCGACGAATTGCTGGGTTGCCTGTTGTGTTGCCGACATCGGACCTCCCCGACTAACCCTGACTGGCAGTCGCCACACGGTAGCAAGCGGGCCGGGCCCGGCACCCCGGCGCTGTCCGACCTGGAGGTGTGCCGATTCGTGCGCGATGACAGGATAGTTTCGACATCTGGTAAGCCGGATGTTGACCGGCGCCGACCACGAGCGATCGAGGAGTCAAAAGACATGGCCTTCTCCGTCCAAATGCCGGCACTCGGTGAGAGCGTCACCGAGGGGACGGTCACGCGCTGGCTCAAACAGGAAGGCGACACGGTCGAACTCGACGAGCCGCTCGTCGAGGTGTCGACCGACAAGGTCGACACCGAAATCCCGTCCCCGGCCGCCGGTGTGCTGACGAAGATCATCGCCCAGGAGGACGACACCGTCGAGGTCGGCGGCGAACTGGCCCTCATCGGCGACGCCGCCGAGGGCGGCGCGCCGCCGGCGCCCGCCCAGGCACCAAGCCAACCGGAGCCCGAGGCCGCGCCCGCACCACAACCGGAGCCCACGCCCGCACCCGCGGCGCCGACCCAGTCCGAGGCCGCACCGGCGGCCGCCCGGCAGGACGCCGGTAGCGGCGGCGCGACCCCGGTGCTGATGCCCGAACTCGGCGAGTCGGTGACCGAGGGCACCGTGACTCGCTGGCTCAAGAAGGTCGGGGATTCGGTTCAGGTGGACGAGCCGCTGGTGGAAGTGTCCACCGACAAGGTGGACACCGAAATCCCGTCGCCGGTGGCCGGCGTCCTGGTCAGCATCACCGCCGACGAAGACGCCACCGTGCCGGTCGGGGGCGAGTTGGCCCGGATCGGGGTCGGTACCGACGCCGGCTCGCCGCCTCCTCCGGCCCCCAAGCCGGCGCCCGCGCCCGAGCCCAAGCCCGAACCAAAACCCGAACCTCAGCCAATTGCTCAGCCGGAAGCCGCCGCCAAACCGGCCCCGGCATCCGAGCCGGCGCCGCGGCCCGAACCGGTTCAGGCCGCGCCCGTGGCGGCGGCCGACGGCTCGGGTGCGGACGGCGTGCCATACGTGACCCCGCTGGTGCGGAAGCTGGCCACCGAGAACAAGGTCGACCTCGCGGCGGTCAAGGGCACCGGGGTGGGCGGCCGTATCCGCAAGCAAGACGTGCTCGCCGCCGCCCAGAAGACCGAAGAAGCCAAGACGGCACCCGCCCCCGCCGCGGCACCGGCCGCGGGGGCCGACAAGGCCGCTCCCGCGGCCACGCCCACTCCGGCGCCCGCGCTGGCGCACCTGCGGGGTACGACGCAGAAGGCCAGCCGGATCCGGCAGATCACTGCCGCCAAGACCCGGGAATCCTTGCAGGCCACGGCCCAGCTCACCCAGACCCACGAGGTCGACATGACCAGGATCGTCGGTTTGCGGGCCCGGGCCAAGGCCGCGTTCGCCGAGCGCGAGGGGGTGAACCTGACGTTCCTGCCGTTCTTTGCGAGGGCCGTGATCGACGCCCTCAAGATTCATCCCAACGTCAACGCGAGCTACAACGAGGAAACCAAGGAGATCACCTATTACGACGCCGAGCATCTCGGCTTCGCCGTCGACACCGACCAGGGCCTGCTCTCCCCCGTCGTCCACAACGCCGGCGACCTGTCGCTGGCGGGGCTGGCCAGGGCGATCGCCGACATCGCCGCGCGCGCCCGGTCGGGGAACCTGAAGCCCGATGAGTTGTCCGGTGGCACCTTCACCATCACCAACATCGGCAGCCAGGGGGCGCTGTTCGACACCCCGATCCTGGTTCCGCCGCAGGCCGCGATGTTGGGCACCGGCGCCATCGTCAAGCGGCCGCGGGTGGTCGTCGACGACAGCGGCAACGAATCGATCGGGGTCCGCTCGGTTTGCTACCTCCCGCTGACCTACGACCACCGCCTGATCGACGGCGCCGATGCCGGGCGTTTCCTCACCACGATCAAGCATCGGCTCGAAGAGGGAGCCTTCGAGGCCGATCTAGGGCTTTAAGGAGGGCTTCCACACCGTGGCCAAGGCCGTCATCGCGATTGCGGGTTCCTCCGGCCTGATCGGCTCCGCCTTGGCCGCGGCGCTGCGCGCCGCCGACCATCCGGTGGTGCGCATCGTGCGCCGGGCGCCGGCGAATGCCGAAGAATTGCACTGGCACCCCGAGAGCGGCGAGTTCGATCCCGACGCGCTGGCCGACGTCGACGCGGTGGTCAACCTGTGCGGCGTCAACATCGGCCAGCGCCGGTGGTCGGGCTCGTTCAAGCAAAGCCTGCGCGACAGCCGCATCGATCCCACCGAAGTGATTTCCAACGCCGTCGCCGACGCCGGCGTCGAAACCCTGATCAACGCAAGCGCGGTCGGCTACTACGGCAACACGAAAGACCGTGTGGTCGATGAAAACGACCGAGCGGGAGCGGGTTTCCTGGCCCAGCTGTGCGAAGACTGGGAAGCCGCGACGTTGCCGGCCCAATACGCTGGCGCCAGGGTGGTACTGGCCCGCACCGGCCTGGTGCTTGCCCGATCGGGTGGCGCGCTGCGCCGGATGCGGCCGCTGTTCTCCACGGGCCTCGGCGCCCGGCTGGGCAGCGGCCGTCAGTACATCCCGTGGATCAGCCTCGAAGACGAAGTGCGTGCGCTGCTGTTCGCCATCTCGGAGCCCTCGCTGTCGGGCCCGGTGAATCTCACCGGGCCCGCGCCGGTCACCAACGCCGAGTTCACCACCGCATTCGGCCGCGCGGTCAACCGCCCCACCCCGTTGACACTGCCCGGTTTCGCGGTGCGGGCCGCGCTCGGCGAGTTCGCGGACGAGGGGCTGCTCATCGGGCAGCGCGCCATCCCGTCGGCGCTGGAGCGTGCCGGTTTCCAGTTCCACCACAACACCATTGGTGAGGCGCTCGCCTACGCCACCGCCCGGCGCGACCACGACTAGGAGTACCGTCACCGACGTGATGACCTCCATCCGGTCGAGTTCGGCCGCGATCGACGTCCGCCAGCTGGGCACGGTCGAATACCGCACTGCCTGGCGGCTGCAACGCGACCTGGCCGACGCCAGGGTGGCCGGCGGTCCGGACACGCTGCTGCTCCTGGAGCACCCCCCGGTCTACACCGCCGGGCGGCGCACCCAGCCCCACGAACGACCGCTCGATGGCACGCCCGTTGTCGACACCGACCGCGGCGGCAAGATCACCTGGCATGGTCCCGGGCAGCTGGTCGGCTACCCGATCATCGGGCTGGCCGAACCCCTCGATGTGGTCAATTACGTTCGGCGCCTTGAGGAATCGCTGATGAAGGTGTGCGCCGATTTCGGCCTGGACGCGATCCGGGTCGACGGCCGTTCCGGGGTCTGGGTGCCGGGCGGCGCCGGGCGGCCGGCGCGCAAGGTGGCGGCCGTCGGCGTGCGGGTGGCGCGGGCGACCACCCTGCACGGCTTTGCGCTCAACTGCGATTGCGACCTGGACGCGTTCACCAACATCGTGCCATGCGGCATCAGCGACGCCGGGGTGACGTCGTTGTCCGCCGAACTGCGGCGCAGGGTCGCCGTCGACGACGTCCGCACGGCGGTCGCCGCCGCCGTCTGCGACGCCCTGGACGGTGCCTTGCCGGTCGGGCAACATCCCGTCGCCCGCGTAGCATCATCGATGTGACTATCGACCCCGACGGCAGGAAGCTGCTGCGGCTCGAAGTCCGCAACGCGCAAACCCCGATCGAGCGCAAGCCACCGTGGATCAAGGTCCGCGCGCGGATGGGACCGGAGTACACCCAGCTGAAGAGCCTGGTCCGGCGCGAGGGTCTGCACACCGTCTGCGAAGAGGCGGGTTGCCCCAACATCTTCGAATGCTGGGAGGACCGGGAGGCCACCTTCCTCATCGGCGGTGACCAGTGCACCCGCCGCTGCGACTTCTGCCAGATCGACACCGGTAAGCCCGCCGCGCTGGACCGCGACGAACCCCGACGGGTCGCCGACAGCGTGCGCGCGATGGGGCTGCGCTACGCCACGGTGACCGGCGTCGCGCGCGACGACCTGCCCGACGGGGGGGCCTGGCTGTACGCCGCGACGGTGCGCGCCATCAAGGAGCTGAACCCCTCGACCGGCGTCGAGCTGTTGATCCCCGACTTCAACGGCGAGCCCGCGCGGCTGGCCGAGGTTTTCGAGTCGCGCCCGGAAGTGTTGGCGCACAACGTCGAAACGGTGCCCCGCATCTTCAAGCGGATTCGACCCGCCTTCACCTACCGGCGCAGCCTGGGCGTGCTCACCGCGGCGCGCGACTTCGGCCTGGTCACCAAGAGCAACCTCATCCTCGGGCTGGGCGAAACCCCCGACGAGGTGCGGGCCGCGCTGGCCGACCTGCGCGAGGCCGGCTGCGAGATCGTCACGATCACGCAGTACCTGCGGCCGACGACGCGCCACCACCCGGTCGAGCGCTGGGTGGAGCCCGAGGAGTTCGTCGACTTCGCAAGGCACGCCGAGGCGTTGGGCTTTTCGGGGGTGCTGGCCGGGCCGCTGGTGAGATCGTCCTACCGCGCGGGGCGACTCTACGAGCAGGCCGCGGGCAGCCGTGCCTCAGTGGTTGACTCCGCGCGTACGTATCCTTGGTGATTATGGCTAAACCCCGCACTGCCGCTGAGAACAAGGCCGCCCGGGCGCAGGCGCGGGCCGCCCGCAAGGCCGCCTCGCGGGAGCGCCGCGCCCAGTTGTGGCAGGCGTTCAACATTCAGCGCCAGGAGGACAAGCGCCTCCTGCCGTACATGATCGGCGCCTTCGTGCTGATCGTGGGTATCGCGGTGGCCGTCGGCGTGTGGGCCGGCGGGCTCACCATGATAACGATCATCCCGCTCGGCGTGCTGCTGGGCGGCTTGGTCATGTTCATCATCTTCAGCCGCCGAGCCCAGCGATCGGTCTTCGGCAAAGCCGAAGGTCAGACCGGCGCCGCGGCCTGGGTGCTGGACAACCTGCGCGGCAAGTGGCGGGTGACCCCCGGTGTCGCCGCCACCGGCCACTTCGACGCGGTGCATCGGGTGCTCGGCCGGCCGGGCGTCGTCCTCGTCGGCGAGGGATCGCCGGCCCGGGTCAAACCGCTGCTGGCTCAGGAAAAGAAGCGCACCGCCCGGGTGGTCGGCGACGCACCGATCTACGACATCATCGTCGGCAACGGCGAGGGTGAGGTTCCGCTGGCCAAGCTGGAGCGCCACCTCACCCGCCTGCCCAACAACATCACCATCAAGCAGATGGACACGCTCGAGTCCCGTCTGGCCGCTCTGAGCTCGCGGGCGGGTGCCGGGCTCCTGCCGAAGGGACCGCTCCCGAACGCCGGCAAGATGCGCGGCGCGCAGCGCACCGTGCGCCGCAAATAGCGCACGGGTTCAGCCCGGCGACCACGCGGCCCGCGCAGCGGGGCGAGGGGGCGAGCCGGGCAATCAGCTCTAGCGGCGCACCACCGCCGTGCCGGTCAGCCGATCGTGCAGCCCCCGACCGTCGGAGTCGGTGAACAGCGCCGGAACGACGGTCCCGACGAGCAACCCGCGCACCGCCAGCCGGCCGATCCCGACAGGCAGGCGTCCGTCGACCGCGGCCACTTGTAGGCCCAGCGCCAACTGCCCGGGCGTGAAACTGAATAGCCGCACCGCGACCAGCCCGAGCAGAAACCAGATGATCAGCACAGCGGTCGCCAACGTCCGCTGGGAGATAAGGCCGAACGCGAGCGCCAGCGCCGCCAGGCCGTAGGAGATCAGCCAGTCGATCATCAGCGCGGCCAGCCGGCGTCCCGTCGACGCCAGCGACCCCGGCCCGGTCTCCGGGAGTCCGAGCCCCTCGCCCGGGTAAGCGGATCGCGACCCCGGCAAACCTCCTGTCACAGGCCGCTCCCGACCGTGCGGACGTGCACCGGACCAGTTACGATCTTGCCGTCCATGGCCCCACAATAGAACGCACTCGGCAACCCCGGGTTCTGCTGCGGGAGGCATGGTCACGTAACCTCTGCGCAACGCCGGGTTGACTGACGGGCAACATCTGCTCCATAGCGTCAGGCCGCGGATCACCAAGTAAAGGAGCACATCAGTGACAGATATGACGCCCGACGACGTCTTCAAGCTCGCCAAGGACGAGGAAGTCCGATACGTCGACGTCCGGTTCTGCGATCTGCCCGGCGTCATGCAGCATTTCACAATTCCGGCTTCCGAACTCAACGAGGACCTGTTCGAGAACGGCGTCGCCTTTGACGGCTCGTCGATTCGCGGCTTCCAGGCCATCCACGAGTCCGACATGCTGCTGCTCCCCGACCCCAACACGGCGCAAATCGACGCGTTCCGCGAGGCCAAGACCCTCAACATCAACTTCTTCGTGCACGACCCGTTCACCCTGGAGCCGTACTCGCGCGACCCACGCAACATCGCCCGCAAGGCCGAGGTCTTCCTGGCCAGCACCGGCATCGCCGACACCGCGTACTTCGGCGCCGAGGCCGAGTTCTACATCTTCGACTCCGTGAGCTTCGACTCGCGCACCAACGGCTCGTTCTACGAGGTCGACGCGATCTCCGGGTGGTGGAACACCGGCGAGCCGACCGAGAACGACGGCACCCCCAACCGCGGGTACAAGGTCCGCCCCAAGGGCGGGTACTTCCCCGTTGCCCCGAACGACCATTACGTCGACCTGCGCGACAAGATGCTGACCAACCTGATCGAAGCTGGCTTCGTTCTGGAGAAGGGCCACCACGAGGTGGGCACCGGCGGACAGGCCGAGATCAACTACAAGTTCAACTCGCTGCTGCACGCCGCGGACGACTTGCAGCTCTACAAGTACATCATCAAGAACACCGCGTGGCAGGCGGGCAAGACCGTCACGTTCATGCCCAAGCCGCTGTTCGGCGACAACGGCTCAGGTATGCACACCCACCAGTCGCTGTGGAAGGACGGCAGCCCACTGATGTACGACGAGACCGGGTATGCCGGCCTGTCGGACACGGCCCGCCACTACATCGGCGGCCTGTTGCACCACGCGCCGTCGCTGCTGGCCTTCACCAACCCGACGGTCAACTCCTACAAGCGGCTGGTGCCGGGCTATGAAGCCCCGATCAACCTGGTCTACAGCCAGCGCAACCGGTCGGCGTGTGTGCGTATCCCGATCACCGGCAGCAACCCGAAGGCCAAGCGGCTGGAGTTCCGCAGCCCCGACTCGTCGGGCAACCCGTATCTGGCGTTCTCCGCGATGCTGATGGCGGGTCTGGACGGGATCAAGAACAAGATCGAGCCGCAGGCGCCGGTCGACAAGGATCTCTACGAGCTGCCTCCGGAGGAGGCCGCCAACATCCCGCAGACGCCGACCCAGCTGTCCGATGTGATCGATCGCCTGGAAGCCGACCACGAATACCTCACCGAGGGCGGCGTTTTCACACCGGACCTGATCGAAACGTGGATCGCCTTCAAGCGCGAGCGGGAGATCGAGCCGGTCAACATCCGGCCGCACCCTTACGAGTTCGCGCTGTATTACGACGTATAAATCAGCTAATGCGCTGACCAGGGCAGATAGCGCTAGGGTCCGGGTTTCGCCCGCAGAGCGCCCGCAGGATCTCCGCTAAACGACGCCATCCGCGCAGCGATCACACCACCGATTGCCGTGCGGGCGTCCAGTTGTTGGTCGATGGACTGGTGGCCGGTGGAGACGCGGGCGTATCCGATCTGAACACCCGTGGGAGCTCCCGGCAACGCTTGTGCGTGTGGGCAGCCAGGACTAGCTTCCTAATCGCGTCGGTCGGCGCGCTCAAGGAACTCTGGAGAGGTCTCCTGGCGATGGCTAGTCCACAGTTGCAACAGGTGATCGACTCGATTAGGGCCTTGTCCGGTATGGCGTCTGGCGCAAGCGTCGCGGAGTTGCGCGCGACCAACGAGCAGATGGCGCGGCCCGCGCAACCCGATGTCGTAAGCGAACCGGTTGATGCCAATGGGGTCAGCGCGGCATGGATCAGCGCGCCCGGTGCAGCAGCGGATCGCGCCCTGCTGTACCTGCATGGTGGTGGCTACATCATGGGCTCGCTGAACACCCACCGTGATCTGATGGGCCGCATCTCGCGTGCCGCGCAGGCGCGGGTGCTGGGACTGGATTATCGCCTTGCGCCCGAGCATCCGTTTCCGGCGGCTGTGGACGACACCCTCGCGGGCTACCGGTTCTTGCTCGCACAGGGGCTAGCACCTAAACGGCTTGCGATAGCGGGGGATTCGGCGGGCGGCGCTTTGACGCTCGCGGCGCTGATTGCGGGGCGCGACGCCGGACTGCCGATGGCCGGGGCGGCGGTGTGCCTTTCGCCGTTTCTGGATTTGGAGGGCACCGGCGAGTCGATCAAGACGCGGGCGGATGTCGATCCGATTGCCACACCCGAGGTCATCGACGTGTGGGCGAAGGCTTACCTGGCCGGAGCCGATCCGCGCACCCCGCTGGCCAATCCGCTGTATGCCGATCTTGCGGGATTGCCACCAATGCTCATCCAGGTCGGCGATCACGAGGTTCTGCTCGATGACTCAACCCGGCTCGCGGAACGTGCCCAAGCAGCCGGAGTGCAAGTAAAACTTGAAGTTTGGCCGGAGATGATCCATCGCTGGCACAGCTACGCCAGCGTCCTGCCCGAGGGCCAGCAAGCCATCGAGGACATCGGCACTTTCATCCGCGAGCAGATTCCCTAGCAGGTCCTAGCTGTCGCACGGGCAATCCGCAGCGTCGAAGACAAAGAGCCACGCCAGGAGGTTGAGCTATGAACCCTGACGACGTTCCGGTTGAGCAGCAGGCAGCGACGACCAGCCGACCGAACATTCTTTACGTCCATATCGACAATCTCGGCATGGGTGAGTTGGGCTGCTATGGCGGGGGCATCCTGCGCGGCGCAGCGACAGCGCGGCTGGACCGCTTCGCCAGCGAGGGACTGCAGCTACTCAATTTCGCGCCCGAAGCCCAATGCACGCCGAGCCGCTCGGCCCTGATGACGGGCCGCTACGCCATCCGCTCCGGCAACGGCTCCGTGCAACTTCCCGGACTGCCCGGCGGATTGGTGGCTTGGGAGCAGACGATGGGCGACATCTTGTCGAGAGCCGGATACGCCACCGCCATCTACGGCAAGTGGCACATCGGCGACGAGCCAGGGCGGTATCCAACCGACCACGGGTTCGACGAGTGGTACGGCATCCCGCACAGCTACGACGAATGCCTTTGGCCCGACGACCCGCTCTACAACCCCGACCGTGACCCCCAGTCCTATGTCGTGGCGGGAACCAAAGGCGGTTCGGTTGAAAACCTCGAGCAACTAACCATGGGGGTGCGCCGCAACATCGACCGCGAATACCTCACCAGGGCAGAGGCGTTCATCCGGCGTAGCGTCGCGGCTGGCACGCCCTTTTACGTCTACTTCAACCACTCGATGCTGCATCTGCCGACAGTGCCGCGTGACGAGTTCAAGGGACAAAGCGGCGCTGGGGATTTTGCCGACTGCTTGCTGGAGATGGATGCCGATTTCGGCACACTGGTCGAACTGCTCGACGAACTGAACATCGCAGACAACACGATTGTCGTGTTCGCGGGCGACAACGGGGCCGAGGATGCGCTGCCGTGGCGAGGGACCTCAGGCTACTGGGAAGGGTCATATTTCACCGGAATGGAAGGGTCGTTGCGTACGCCGTGCCTGATTCGATGGCCCGGACACGTTGCCCCTGGACGGGTCAGCAACGAGATCGTCCACATCACCGATATGTTCACCACGCTCATCACCT
The DNA here is from genome assembly GCA_963784685.1 of uncultured Actinomycetota bacterium. Taxonomy (GTDB): domain Bacteria; phylum Actinomycetota; class Actinomycetes; order Mycobacteriales; family Mycobacteriaceae; genus Mycobacterium. The sequence continues at coordinate 190,721 of CAWASF010000020.1, read as the reverse complement.
GGGCTGGCTGTCAGGTGCCCGGTGATCGGGTAATCGACGGGGTGGACCAAGGGGCGTTCTTCCGTGGCGACCAGGACCAGTCGAACCGGCAGGGCTTCCTGTTCTGGAACGGTAACCAGCTCTACGGGGCCAAGTGGCGAAACTTCAAGACGGCCTTCGTCGAGCAACGTAACTTCTTCGACCCATCACCGCCGGTCGCCAACCCCCGCATCATCAACCTGCTGGCCGATCCCAAGGAACGTGAGCCGGTGGACTACCCGTATCTTCACACCTGGGTCGTCGCCCACTTCGTCCGACTCTTTGTCGAGTTTCGGGCAAGCATCCAGCGCGAGCCGCTCATCCCGTTTGGTGCGCCCCTTGACTATGTACCCGGAACTACTGAACCAGCGCAAAGCCCCAGCGAAACGGTCCTCCGGCCACCCGCCGGGTGGGACTAGGGCGTGTCTGCAGTGACGCGCCCGCAGGCCGCCCGCAGGATCTCCGCGCAATGCCGATTCCAGCCAACGACCCGCTGAAGTATTTCCGCAGGTCAAGCCCGGTCCCGACAAGGGTGCCCAGACCAGCGAACACCGACAAACGCCCTTGACGCAGTTCGCGCTGTACTTCGACGTCTAAGCCGGCTAACGCACTGACCGCGCGGCCGGGGCTCGGGCCCCGGCAGCGCTGTCAGCCGCTCTTAGTGACCACCACCGGGCCAGTGCTCTGCTGGCACACGGTTGTGGGAGCACCGGTCTGGCTGACTTGATAAACCAGCGCGTTGACAGCAGGCAGGTCGAGGCCACACAGATTTGCGACCACGCCAGCGGCAGCATCGACGGTCACGTTTGCCTTCACATTGACGTTGCCGACGTTGACATTGACCAGGCCGACTTGGTCCGCGCTGGCGAAACCCACGCCGGCGGTGAATAGCGCCGCGCCGGTAAGCAAAGTGCCAACTGCGGCCTTTCTGACGATGTATCTCATCACGCTTCCTTTCAGCCGGCGGCAGAAAATCCGCCATACGGCAACGCCGTGTTCCAGACGTACCCCCGCTATCGGCACGTCTAAACTCGGACAAACGATCCAAATCGCTTCTGAACAGCGCCAGCTCACCACCACCGATCGCGGAACGGGGTGGGGCTCGTCGTGTCCAACATCGTGCGCGCGCTGGCGTGGCCCATCCCACCTCAAAACTGTTCCCGCACAGGCAACTTCATCGCGCTCGTGGTGAACCACGGCATCCCACGGAAGCGGGGGCGCCCCGATCCAGCGACTACGGACCTGGACCGCCTGCTTTTGGCGGTGTTACGGATAGGCACATCGATCTGGCGGGTTGTCGGTGCCCGATACGGGGTATCACCCATGAGACACCACACAGAGGAGGACACGCGATGAGTGGCTCCGACAAGGCCAGGAACAAGGCTCAGCGGTTGAAGGGCGCGGTCAAGGAGGCGGTCGGCCGAGCAACCGGAGACGTCGCACTCGAACGGCAGGGCAGGCGGGACCGGCGCGAGTCTCATTTGAGAGACGCGGGCGAAAAGGTCAAAGACGCATTCCGGCCCAGGAATCCGCGCGGGCGCCAGACATAAGCCCGCGTCACTGAGCGACCTCCGCGACGGACAGATTGGCCCGTATTGCTAACGCCCGCAAGACATTCCATCCGCAGGGAGACGAGGTTGGGCCAAACGGCGGATGGTGGAGCGCGGTTGCTATAGGCTCGACTGCTGTCCGACGAGCTGCGATGGGGAGGCCGAGCGATGTCGTATCTGGTGGCGGACCCGGACGTGCTGGCGTCGGCGGCGACGGATGTGGAGGGCATCGGCTCATCGCTGAGTGCGGCTACCGCGGCAGCGGCGGCCCCGACCACCGCGGTGGCCGCCGCCGGCGCCGATGAGGTCTCGACGGCGATCGCGGCGCTGTTCTCCGGTCACGCTCAGGCCCATCAGGCGCTCAGTGCTGAGGCGGCGGCGTTCCACACCCAGTTCGTGCGGGCCTTGACCGGCGCGGCCGATGCGTACGCGGGCGCCGAGGCCGCCAATGCCGCGCCGCTGCAAAGCGTGGTTCGAGACGTGCAGCAGCTGGTGAATGCGCCCGGCCTGTCCGGTGCGTCTCGCGGGGCCGCCGCTGACGTAGCGCTCATCATGGGCCCCAGCGGCTTTCCGGTACCTTCCCCGACCTACCTGAACGCCGCCAACAAGCTGTACGTCCAGTTCCTCGACGCAGGTGCCACCCCACTGCCCTTAACCACGCCGGAAGGTCTTTACCCGGTCACCGGGATCAGCACGCTGAAGCTCAACAATTCGGTGGCACAGGGCGTGGCCACGCTGAACAACGCGATCCTGCAGCAGATCGCCTCCGGCAATCACGTCGACGTGTTCGGCTACTCGCAGAGCTCCACGGTCTCCTCGCTGGTGATGTCGCAGCTCGCCGCGGAGCATGTTCCCTCGAACGATGTGTCGTTCATCCTTGTCGGCGATCCGAGCAATCCCAACGGGGGTTTCTTGGAACGCTTCGTCGGTGGGTCCATCCCGAGTTTCGGCGTGACGCCCAACCTCACCCGCGCCACGCCGAGCAATCTGTATCCGACCTCCATTTACACCAAGGAGTACGACGGATTCGCCGACTTCCCGCAATACCCGATCAATTTTCTGTCGGACCTGAACGCCTACGTGGGAATCGCTTTCGATCACACCGCATACGTCAACCTCACGCCGCAGCAGATTTCCGGTGCCACCGATCTGGGCACCTACGGCAGCACCACCTACTACATGATCCCGACCAATAACCTGCCGCTGCTGGAGCCGCTGCGGTGGATTCCGTTCGGGAACCCGCTGGCCGACCTGGTGCAGCCGGACCTCAAGGTGCTGGTTGATTTGGGCTATGGCAGCACCACCCAGGGTTGGTCTCCGGGGGCGCCGAATGTGCCGACGCCGTTTGGACTTTTCCCGACAAACATCAGTCCGGCCAGTGTCGTCACCGCCCTGGCCCAGGGCATTCCGCAGGGATTCCACAACGCGATCACGGATCTGCAAACGGGGCAGCTGATGAACACCTCGTCGCTGCGAGACCTCATCGATGCGGCATACACGTTCGGCCTTACTCCGAGCACTCACCCGACCCCGTCGCAGCTTCTCGGGGCAGTGGCGACGTTCTTCAACGCGGACGTGCCCACAACCCCGATAACGCTGTCGTCGTCGCCCGCGGATGTTGTCAACGTACTCACCAGCGTCTCCTCCACGGACGTTTCCACCGTGCTTCCGGCCGTCGACACCGCGCTCGCAATTGGCCTCTCGGCGCCCACCTACGACGCCGGCCTGTTGCTCAGTAACCTTGCGGCCGGCAACCTTCTGGCCGCGGTCGGCGATCCGATCGCCGCGGACGTGGCGCTGCTCCCGTTCTTGGTCGTGTTTGGTGCCCTCCCCGTTGGGGAGGCCCTGGTAACGACCACTTACGACCTCGTCGGGGGCCTCATTCCTTAGACGAAATGACTAGGGCCCGTTGACAATCCACTCAACGAAACGACCACACGGGCAACTTTTCGGACGCGGACCCGGGTGGTCTGGTTCCGACTCCGAGCCGCCGAGTATGGCATAACCGCCCGGATGGGTATATATCCAAGGTTGTGGCAGTGGGCCCCAGCTCCAAAGTCATCGCGGACGAAGACGACAAACCGATCGCCCGACACCGGCTGAGCGGTCTCGTCGGTTTGTGCGCCGCGTCGCTCACGATCGCCGTGTCACTTCCCCCGACCGCCGCCGCCGACACTCCGTCCTGGAATGGCAAGTACGCGATCACGTTCATGGTCGGTCCGAAGTCCGGAACCAGCATCGCGGTCGGTGACCCTGAGGTGCAGCACACCGACACGTACGAGTTCCGCTCGAGCTGTTCGAGCGGAAAGTGCACCGCCACGATCGTTGGCGGCCCGCCGCCGAGCAACCCGACGGTTCCGCAACCGGTTCAATTCACCTGGGACGGGTCGTCGTGGAGGCAAATCAGCGATTTCCAGTGGGACTGCATGATGCCCGACACCACGATCCAATGGAATCCAGCCCGAGCCGACGTGCGCTACACGCCCCAACCCGACGGGTCGCTTTCCGGCCTCATGCACACCGAGATCTTCAGCGGCGCGTGCCAGGGCACTATTGACATGGACATGAGGGCCGAGCGGGTGTGAGAGTACTTCACGGCTTTTGAGCTGCTGCTTCTTCGTGGGGCGGCCGAACGAATCGACTGTGCGGGTTGGTGTGAATCACTAGCATCCTGACTGTGGCAGGGCACAGCGCCGTGGAAGGGACGCCATTCGGTCGCTACCGGTTGGTGCGGTTGCTGGGCCGTGGCGGCATGGGCGAGGTGTGGCGCGCCCATGACACCGCGATCGGTCGGATCGTGGCGCTGAAAGTGCTGCCCGCGAATTTCGCCGGTGACCCGGTCTTTCAGGAGCGGTTTCGTCGGGAGGCCCACGCGGCGGCGCAATTGAACGAGCCGCATGTGGTGCCGATTCATGACTTCGGCGAGATCGAGGGTCGCCTGTATGTGACCATGCGACTGATTGATGGTCGCGATCTGCAAAGTGTGCTGGCGGCCGGTCCGCTGCCCCCGGAGCGCGCGGTGCGCATCATCGAGCAGGTGGCCCAGGCGTTGCATGCCGCGCACAAGGTGGGGTTGGTGCATCGGGACGTCAAGCCGTCCAACATCTTGATCGATGAGAACGACTTTGCGTATCTGATCGATTTCGGGATCGCGCGTGCGGCCGGCGAGACCGGCCTGACGAGCACCGGTGCGACCATCGGAACCTGGTCGTATATGGCCCCCGAGCGGTTTGAGGGTGGGGTCGCTGACGCGCGCGCCGACATCTACGCGCTGGCGTGCGTGCTGCATGAGGCGCTGACCGGCCAACCGCCTTTCCCCGGTAGCACCCTGGAGCGGGTCGCCGTCGCCCACATGATGCAGCCGCCCCCGCGCCCGTCGGCGCTGCAGTCCGGCTTACCTGCGCGGATGGACGACGTCATCGCCAGGGGGATGGCCAAAACCCCCTCCCACCGGTACGCGACCGCGGTGGAGTTGGCGCGCACGGCCCGCGAGGCGACGACCGTGCCCGTCGGCCTCCACGACCAAGCCACCCAACTGGCGGCCACCGGCGTCGCGCCGGCGCCGCCGCCACCGGCGGGACCACCGGGGTGGCAGCCTCCACCACCGCAGCCAATGCCCGCCCCGAAGCGGCGGGGCTGGCAACGCCCCCGCGTCGTGATCCCCGCCGTTGCGGCTGTTGTGTTGCTGCTCGGGGCTGGAATCTTCGTGGCCGTCAAGGGCTTTCAGCGCCCTGACAGCGAGCCCGGCCCCGCCGCCGCGCCGGCCAATACGGGCCCCTTCACCGGCACCTACAACGCCGATTTCGGTCCGCAAACCGATCTCGACGGTAGACCGCAGGCGAATGGACAAGGACCCAGAACAGAAGGGTGGGGCGTCCGCTCGGTGTGCCGTTCTTCCGCATGCGTGGCAACGGCGTCGCGCACAAGCGCGGAAACGCCGGTCCCGTCGCCGCTGGTCTTCGATGATGTCGGCGGAGAATGGGTGGCCGTAGCCACCGGCCCGGGCGTCTGTGCAACCGGAAGCAATCCTGAAGGCTGGTATGTGATCACGCTGAAGCCGCGCCCCGACGGCACCCTTTCGGGCCAATACAGCGCGGTTAACGGCAACGGCTGCGGAGGTAAGCGAGCTCTGACGTTCACCCGCACGGGGGACGTCGACCTCGCGAGCCTTAGCGACCCGGCCGCCGAGCCGCCGCGGGTGGTGTCGCCGGCCGCAGCGCTGCACGGCCGCTACCACGAGACGAGAACCTATCCGAACGGGCAGATAATGCAGGACGACGTGGCCGGCCGCACGGATTGTCTTCGCACCGGTGATCGGTGCATCAGCTTTTTCCACTCACCCCAAGCAACGGATCCGCTGGTATTCGGCAGCGGGAGCTGGAGCGTCGACCGCGAGTTCGACGGTCAGTGTCAGGCTGGCGGCACGGCTCATGTGAAAGTGACCGAGCAGTATCCGCTGCCCACACCACCGCAGGATCCGACAACGGTGCTCACGGGGCACGGCCACCAGCAACAGACGGGGCCTTGCACCCTCGGCAGCGACTACGGCATAAAAGTTGAACGCACCGGCGATTAGAGCCGGGGCACAGCTAACCGTCGTCATGGCATCGCGTCGGCCCACTCCATGTGCCCCAGCCGTGCGGACCGATTCGTCCCGGGCGGTCGTGCGCTCCACGCTGTGGGCGGCGAAAACCCGGATGGATCAAGAGCGTTCGGCCACGGTGGCGCCCGACCGGGAGCGTTCGCCAGCGGCGGGCGGCCCGCAGCCCGTTTGGCTTCCTCCGCCTGACGTTCGAGCTCGGCGATGCGTTGCTCAGGATCTTGCTGATCCGCCCACTGGTGCTCTGGAATCGAAATTCACCCCCGACGGTGGATTTCTGGAATGAAGCTACCACCGCTTGGTGCCTGATTTCCCCGGGCAACGGTGCTCCTTGTTCGCCGAACGTTAATGTTTAAGTTCCTTGTGGTCGCGACGGACCCGACGATACGTTCGGCCCATGATCACGATCAGCACGGTAGAAATCATGGGCGGCGGCGGCGGGTTCGTTGGCGGCGGCGGCGGCTTTGTGGGCGGCGGCGGCGGGTTCGTCGGCGGCGGCGGCGGCTTTGTCGGCGGCGGCGGCGGGTAGCCGAAACCGTAGGTCCCTTCCGCCCGCCGATTAGAGGATCGGGCGGGGCGGGGCATCTCGTTCGGCGTCGCCGAGTAGATCGAGTTGCATCCAGGCGACGTCGTACCAGCGGTCGTGTTTCCATTGGACGCGCCGGTAAAGGCCGGCATCCTGGAACCCCAGGGATCGGTGAAAACCGTTGCTGGCCTCGTTGGGTTGCGTGATGCCGGCGAAGGCTCGCCGATAGCCGCGCTCCGTGAGCCGACGAAGTAGTTGTGCGTAGAGTTTGCGGCCGCCGCCGGCGCGATGATGGTCGACGTCGATGTAGATACCGGTCTCAGCCGACCACTCGAAGGTAGCCAAACGCTTCAACGGCTGCCCGTACGCGAATCCGATGACCTGATCATCGCGTTCCAGGATGAGCCATTCATGGGTTTCGCGGAGCCGGACGATGCGCGCGGCCATCTCACCTACGGGCGGGGCTTCGATTTCCCAACTGATTGGAGTGTCCTCGACGTAGGGGCGGTAAATCTCAACGCAGGCGGCCGCATCCCGTGGGGACGCCGGACGCACCAGGCCGATGCTCGCTTGCATGCCCGTATTCTCCCAGGCGCCAGGGTCGGGGCAAGCGCCGAATTCGTGCGGCGATCAAAGCTGTTCTGCGGTAACCGATTTTCTAAACGGGACGACGGCCCAAGATCCCGCGCGACATCTTGATCGGCTGTCCGTCGGCCATCTCGACGATCTCCAGCCAGCCATATGGTGCGACATAGTGCCGATTCACATCTTCGCGGTGCAGTTGAATTACCAGCACGCCCGCGTCGGTGACCTCGTAGCTGTCGAATGCGCCGTAGTCCCGCAGTTCACCGTTGCTGAAGAGCACTGTAAAAGCCATTCGTAGAGTATGGCAGGGCACCAGGTGGGGCCACACTCAGCGGCTACCGGTCGAGCTGCAAATCCTTGCGGAAGCGCTGCATCCCGTCGATCTTGTCGGCCAACGAGGCATCGGGTCCGGCGTAGAACATCCACGGCATCGTGATGATGCCGGTGATACCGGCATCGGCGGCGCGGCGATAATCGGCGGAGGTGAAGGCGTCGGTCAACGGCGTTAGGATGGTGAAATCGTCTAGCGAGAGCCCGTTTTCGAGCCGCAGTTCGCGCAGCCGGCCCACCGCCGCGATGGCGCGATCGGTTTGGATCAGGTCCCCGATCCAGCCGTCGTTGCGGGCGGCGCGGCGCAGGGCAGCCTCGCTGATTCCGCCGACGTAGACCGGTATCGGCGGCGGGGTTGGTTGCATCTCCAGCCGCGGTGTCGGATAGAACTCGCCGTCGAACTCCGTCCAGCCCGGTTCCCACAGCGTCCGCATCAAGTCGATGATCTCGTCGGTACGCTTGCCGCGGGCGGCGAACCGCTCACCCATCAAGGCGAATTCCTCTCGGCACCAGCCGACGCCGATGCCGAGCTCCACCCGTCCCGACGCCAAAACTGCTGCGGTGCCAACGGCTTTCGCGGCGGAGTAGGGGTTGCGCATGGCCGGGATGTATACGGTGGTGACGAACCGCAGCCGAGTGGTGACCTGGGCCAGCGCCCCGACGAGAACCCAGGGATCGGGCCAGTCGGTGAATGGCTGCCATCGTCGTTGCCCGTCTTTGGTGTACGGGTACGGTGTCTCGAGGGTCTCCAGGTTGACGACGTGGTCGGGGATGCCGATGCCGTCGTAGCCGAGTTCGTCCGCGGCCTTGGCGATCTCGATGATCTCCCGGGTGCTCAAAAAGGCGCTGCTGACGTAGAACTTCATTCGGCCTCCCGCGCCCACGCCGGCTCGATGAAGATGCCTTCGGCCTCCACGGTTACCCCTTGCGCATCCGAGATAGTGCCGCGTGCAAAGACTTTGACGCCCTCACTGCGGTCAATCCACGCGTCGCAACGAAGCGGACCCAGCGGAGTGCCGCGCACGTACTTCACGGTGATTGTTCCGGTGAAACGCGCCTTGGACAATGCCTCGCTGGCCGCCTCGCCGAGCATGTGGTCGAGCACCAGGGCGCTCACGCCACCGTGCACCCGGCCGGGCGGACCCTCGTACGCGGACCCGAGGACGAACTCGCTCCAGCAGCGCCCGTCGCCCTCGTGGCGGACGACGACCGGTGGGGCGATCGGGTTGCACACGCCGATCGCGGCGTTGCCCAAGGACAGTGGGCGACCGTCGACCCGGTAGCTCACTCCCACCGGCCGGGTTCGTTCCCGCAGTTGCCGGGTGACGGCCTCGATCGTGGTTCGCGCGTTGGCGACGACGTCGTCGTCGGCCTCGGTCCGAATCGTGGCGTCGACGAGTTCACGGACGGCGTCGGCCAACGGCGCGTAGAGGGCCGTCACTCGATCGGCCTCCGCCGCGCTCAGCACCTCGAATATGGCTTCGGGCATGCCCCTGAACGCGCCGGCCTCCTGGCTCAACTCCCGAACACCTTGCGTACCACCGCTTTTGCCCGCCGCGTCACCCGCAGATAGTTGTCCAGGAACTCGCTGCCGTCGTCGGTCCGCCAGCCCGCGGCCACGGCGACCGCATTGAGTTGGCGTCCGGGCCCCGGCAGCTGGTCGGTGGGCTTGCCGCGAACCAGCACCAGCGCGTTGCGCGCCCGGGTCGCGGTCAGCCAGGCGTGACGCAGGAGCTCCACGTCGGCTTCGGGAATCAGCTCGGCCGCGGCGATCGCGTCCAGCGATTCCAGCGTCGAGGTGTTGTGCAGAGCCGGAACCTCGTGCGCGTGCCGCAGTTGCATCAGCTGCACGGTCCATTCGATGTCGGCCAGTCCCCCGCGGCCCAGCTTGGTGTGGGTGTTGGGGTCGGCGCCGCGCGGCAACCGCTCGGACTCGACGCGGGCCTTGATGCGGCGGATCTCCCGCACCGCCCCGGCTGACACGCCGTCGGGCGGATAACGCGTCCGGTCGGCCATCACCAGGAACCGCTGACCCAGTTCGGCATCGCCGGCAACCGCGTGCGCGCGCAGCAGGGCCTGGATCTCCCACGGCTGTGCCCACTGCGCGTAGTAGGCCGTGTACGAATCGAGCGTGCGGACGAGAGGACCGCTGCGGCCCTCGGGCCGCAGGTTCGTGTCGAGCTCGAGCGGGGGGTCGACGCTGGGGGTTCCCAGCAGCGCCCGAACCTGCTCGCCGATCGTCGTCGCCCACCGCACCGCCAGTGTTTCATCGACACCACTGGTCGGCTCGCAGACGAACATCACGTCGGCATCCGAGCCGTAGCCCAGCTCGGCGCCGCCCAGCCTGCCCATGCCGATGACCGAGATGGCCGCCAGTGCCTTGCCGTCTTCGGGGAGGTTGGCCCGGATCATCGCCTCCAACGCGGCCTGCAGCACCGCCACCCACACCGACGTGAGCGCCGCACACACGTCGGTGACATCGAGCATGCCGAGCAGATCGGCCGAAGCGATGCGGGCCAACTCGCGACGGCGCAGCGAGCGCGCGGCGGCGATCGCCCGCGTCGGATCGGGATGGCGACCGGCCGACGCGATCAGCGCCCGGGCCACCGTGGCGGGCTCGGTTTCGAGCAGTCGCGGGCCGGCGGGACCGTCGGCGTAATCCTGAATGACCCTGGGCGCGCGCATCAACAGGTCGGGCACATAGGCGGAGGTCCCCAGCACATGCATGAACCGCCTGGCCACCGCGGGCTTGTCCCGCAGGGTGGACAGGTACCAGGACTCCCCCGTCAGCGCCTCGCTGAGTCGTCGGTAGGCCAACAGACCGCCGTCCGGGTCAGGCGTGTATGACATCCAGTTCAGCAGCCGGGGCAGCAGCACCGACTGCACCCGGCCGCGCCGGCCGCTCTGATTGACCAACGCCGACATGTGCGTCAGCGCGGTCTGCGGTCCCTCGTAACCCAAGGCGGCCAGCTGTCGCTCCGCGGCCGCCGAGGTCATGCCGTGCGAGATCTCCAGCCCGGTGGGACCGATCGACTCCAGCAGCGGCTGATAGAAGAGCTTCGCGTGCAACTGGGACACCCGGAGGTTCTGGTGCTTGATCTGCTCGCGCAGTACTCCCGCCGCGTCGTGTCGGCCGTCCGGGCGCACGTGGGCGGCGCGGGCCAGCCAGCGCAGCGCCTCTTCGTCGTCGACCTCGGGCAGCAGATGGGTGCGCTTGAGCCGCTGCAGCTGCAGCCGGTGTTCGAGCAATCGCAGAAACTCGTAGGAGGCGGTGAGGTTCGCCGCATCCTCGCGCCCGATGTAGCCGCCGTGGCTCAACGCGGCCAACGCATCCACCGTCGAAGCCACGTGCAGCGACTCGTCGCTGCGACCGTGGACCAACTGCAACAGCTGCACGGCGAACTCCACGTCGCGCAAACCGCCGGTGCCCAGCTTGATTTCGCGACCACGAACGTCGGCCGGTACCAGCTTCTCCACTCGTCGCCGCATGGCCTGCACCTCGACCACGAAGTCTTCGCGCTCGCAGGCGACCCAAACCATCGGCGTCAGTGCGGCCAGGTAGCGCTCGCCGATCTCCGCGTCGCCGGCCGCCACCCGGGCTTTCAGCAGCGCCTGGAACTCCCAGGTCTTCGCCCAGCGCTGGTAATAGGCGAGGTGCGACTCGACCGTGCGGACCAGTTCGCCATTGCGGCCCTCGGGCCGCAGCCCCGCATCCACTTGGAAGAACGCCGCCGAGGCGACCCGCATCATCTCGCCGGCGACCCGCGCGCTCAGCGAGTCGGCCCGCTCGGCGACGAAGATGACGTCGACGTCGCTGACGTAGTTCAGTTCGCGGGCACCGCATTTGCCCATCGCGATGACAGTCAGCCGCGGCGGCGTGCGGTCACCACACACCGTCGCCTCGGCCACCCGCAGCGCGGCCGCCATCGCCGCGTCGGCGAGATCGGACAGGTGGGCGGCCACCACGGTGAACGGCAATACCGGCTCGTCCTCGACCGTCGCGGCCAGATCGAGCGCGGCCAGCACCAGCAACCGGTCGCGGTACAGGGTGCGCATTTGTGGCTCGGGCGAACCGGGCGCGGCCGTCGCTTCATCGGCGCAGTCGGTGAACGTGGCGCACAGTTCGTCGCGCGTGGGCAGTTCCACCTTGCCGCGCAACAGCTTCCACGACTGCGGGTGGGCGGCCAGATGGTCGCCCAGGGCCAGCGACGAGCCGAGCACCGCAAAAAGCCGCCCCCGCAAACCGCGCTCGGTCAGCAGCGCGGCATTGAGCTCGTCCCATCCGGTGTCCGGATTCTCCGAAAGACGATCCAGCGCGCGCAGGGCAGCGTCGGGATCCGGCGCCCGCGACAATGACCACAGCCGATCGACATATGCCTGGTCGTCGTGGTCGTACCAACCCAGCCGCTCCAGGCGCTCGCCCGCGGGAGGGTCGACCAAGCCCAGGCGGCCGACGCTGGGCAGCCTCGGTCGCTCGGTCACGGGTTTGGTCACGACCACGACGGTAGCGCAATGTGCCGAGCGGTCGGACCGGCCGGCGCGGGCTGTGAACTACAGCGACAGGTAGGTGCTCAGCTCGTACGGCGTGACGTTACTGCGGTAGTTCGCCCACTCCGTGCGCTTGTTGCGCAGGAAGAAGTCAAAAACGTGCTCCCCCAACGCTTCCGCGACGAGCTCGGAAGACTCCATGCAACGAAGCGCGCTGTCGAGGCTGCTCGGCAGCTCGCGGTAGCCCATCGCGCGACGTTCCTCGGGGGTGAGGTCCCAGACGTTGTCCTCGGCCTGCGGCCCCAGCACGTAGCCCTTCTCCACCCCGCGCAATCCGGCGGCCAGCAGCACCGCGAACGTCAGGTAGGGGTTGCACGCCGAGTCGGGGCTGCGCACCTCGATGCGCCGCGACGACGTCTTGTGCGGCGTGTACATCGGCACCCGCACCAGGGCGGACCGGTTGGCCGCCCCCCACGACGCGGCGGTGGGCGCCTCGCCGCCATGCACCAGACGCTTGTAGGAGTTGACCCATTGGTTTGTGACGGCGCTGATCTCGGAGGCGTGCTCCAGGATGCCGGCGATGAAGGACTTGCCCACGTCCGAGAGCTGCAGGGGATCGTCGGGGCTGTGGAAGGCGTTGACCTCGCCCTCGAACAGGCTCATGTGGGTGTGCATGGCCGAGCCCGGGTGTTCCCCGAATGGCTTGGGCATGAATGTCGCCCGCGCGCCCACCTCGAGCGCGACTTCCTTGATGACGTAGCGGAACGTCATCACGTTGTCGGCCATCGACAGCGCGTCGGCGAAACGCAGGTCGATCTCCTGCTGGCCGGGGCCGCCCTCGTGGTGGCTGAACTCCACCGAGATGCCCATGAATTCGAGGGCCTCGATGGCGTGCCGGCGGAAGTCCGACGCCGAGTCATGTACGGCCTGATCGAAGTAGCCGGCGGTGTCGACGGGAATGGGTCTCGACCCATCGTCGGGACCCGGCTTCAACAGGAAGAACTCGATTTCGGGATGCACATAGCACGAAAACCCGAGATCGTTGGCCTTCTGCAGCTGACGGCGCAGCACGTGGCGGGGATCCGCCCACGACGGCGAGCCGTCCGGCATGGTGATGTCACAGAACATCCGCGCCGAGTGGTGGTGACCCGAACTGGTCGCCCAGGGCAACACCTGGAAGCTCGACGGATCCGGGTTGGCCACCGTGTCGGATTCCGAGACCCGCGCGAAGCCCTCGATGGAGGACCCGTCGAAACCGATGCCCTCCTCGAACGCGCCCTCGAGTTCGGCCGGGGCGATGGCGACCGACTTGAGGAAGCCGAGCACGTCCGTGAACCAGAGCCGTACGAAGCGGATGTCCCGTTCCTCCAAAGTGCGGAGGACGAATTCCTTTTGTCGATCCATAACCCGACAGTAGGCAACACCTGTTAAATCCGTGTTACCGACGCCCGCTCAGAACCGTTGCGGACTCGCGGAACGGGCCGCTCAGGCACGCTTAGGACCGACACCGCAACGACGCGGGCGGCAGCGTCCCCGCGACGAAGTAGCGCACTACCGCGGTATCCACGCATTGGTCGCCGTTGAACACCGCGGTGTGCTGGGTGCCGTCGTACGTGATCAGCGGGGCGCCGAGCTGCCGGGCCAGGCTCACGCCGGCCTGGTACGGGGTGGCCGGGTCGTGCGTCGTCGAGACGACGACGACCTTGCCCGGCGCGACGGGCGGCGCGGCGTGCGGCCTGGACGTCGCGGGCACCGGCCACAGCGCGCACAGGTCGCGGGGGGCATTCCCGGTGAACTGCCCGTAGCTCAAAAACGGAGCCGCCTGGCGGATTCGTTGATCCGCGGCGGTCCAGGTCGCCGAATCGGTCGGCGCCGGCGCGTCGACACAACGCACGGCGTTGAACGCGTCCTGGTCATTGCCGTAGTGGCCGTTTTTGTCACGGCTTTCGTAATCGTCGGCGAGCACGAGCAGGTCGCCCGCATCGGTGCCGCGCTGCAGCCCGAGCAGGCCACTGGTCAGATACTTCCAATGCGCCGGGGTGTAAAGCGCGTTGATGGTGCCGGTGGTCGCGTCGGCGTAGCTCAGGCCACGCGGATCCTTCGTCCGTCCGGGCTTGGCGACGAGCGGGTCGACCAGGGCGTGGTACCGGTTGACGAACTGTGCCGGATCGGTGCCCAGCGGGCAGGCCGCCGAGCGGGCGCAGTCCGCGGCGTAGTCGTTGAAAGCCGTTTGGAATCCAGCCATTTGGTTGACGTTTTCCTCGACCGGATCAACGGTCGGGTCGATGGCGCCGTCGAGCACCATCGTCCGGACGCGCGCACCGAATGCCTCCAGGTAGGCGGTGCCCAACGCGGTGCCATAGCTGTAGCCGAGGTAGTTGATCTGGTCGTCACCCAGCGCCTGGCGGACCATGTCCATGTCGCGCGCGCCGGACGCGGTGCCGGCGTTGGCCAAGAACGCAGTCCCCACCCGGTCGACGCATTGCTGGGCCAGTTGCCGGTAGAGCTGCTCGATGTGCGCCACTCCGGCCGGGCTGTAATCGACCATCGGCTCGCGCCGGAACGCGTCGAATTCGGCGTCCGTGCGACACCGCAACTGCGGGGTCGAGTGGCCCACGCCGCGCGGGTCAAACCCGACCAGATCGAAGTCACGGCCGATGTCGGTGTCTGCCAGGTCCGACGCCATGCCGGCCACCATGTCCACCGCGGACGCCCCGGGGCCGCCCGGGTTGACCAACAGCGATCCGATCCGCCGGCCCGTCGCGGGCACCTTGATCACTGCCAGCTTTGCCTGCGCGCCAGTCGGATTGGCGTAGTCCACCGGGACGGACACAGTGGTGCACCGCGCGGTGGGAATGTCGCTGGTGTCGGTCAGGAACTGGCTGCAGCTGCCCCAGTTCTGCGGCCGCGCAGCGGCAGCCGGCGGCGCCGGGGTCGGCGTCTGGCCTGCGCCGGGTTCCGGGGTCGCGCCGGCCACCGGCATGGGCAATTGGCCCGCAAGCAGCAGACCGAACGACAGCAACGCCGAGCTCAAGGGTCTCAGCCGCGGCATGGCAGTCATCGTTGCATTTTCGAATACCCGTGCCAGCGCGAAACGGTCACGGGTTGATCTCGTATCGAGCCGCCGCCGAACGTGCAATCACCGCGAGAAATCGCCGAGATTTTCGCGCTGATTACACGATCGGCGTTGCCGTGCCGCTGAAACGCGGGCGATGATCCCACCGGGTGTGTCCTCCGCCGTGACCCGCACGCTGATCCAACCCAACTCCGCGACGGCTTCCGCACGCCGAATGTCCCTATTGAATTGCCGTCGGTCCGTGCGGTGGTGGTCGCCTTCATACTCGACGGCCAATTTGGCGTCCTCCCAACCCATATCGAGGACGGCGACCAGCGCGCCGTATCCGTCGTAAACCGGGATCTGGGTACGCGGCGGCGGGAAGCCGGCGCGGATCAACAGCAGCCGCAGCCACGTCTCGCGCGGAGATTCGGCGCCGGGATCGACGAGCGAGAGCGCGGAACGAGCCCGCCTGATGCCGCGACGCCCCCGGTAACGCTCGGCCAGAACCTCGACGTCGATCATCTTGAGATCGGTCGCGCGGGCGAGCGCGTCGATGGCCGCGACAGCCCTGTCGACGGGATAGCGGCACGCGAGGTCGAGAGCCGTTCGGGCAGGCGTCGTCGCGGGGATGCCGGTGATCGGCTGTATCTCGTCTTCGCCAACCCGATCCGACCACGTGCGAATGCCGCCGGGCGGGCGGCGATAGTCGTAGAGCAACTCCGCCGACGCGCGATCGTCGATCCATTTGGCGCCGTGCAGCGCCGACGCCGAGCAACCCGCGACAACGCCGCGTCGACGGGACCACAACCAAGCCGCATGGGCGCGCAGTCCCGCGGTGAGTTCGGTACCGGTTGCGACGTAGACGTCGGGATGGATCGCGAAGAATCGGCTGCGCAGGGCATACGGCGTCACAATGCCGGTTGCGACCGCCTCGCTCCCAATGAATGGCTCCCCCATGGCAGGAGTGTCCCGGAGAGCTCCGACAAGAGCGCCCAACGTGTAGTCAGCGCGAAAATCCGCTCGCAGATTCGCAACCAGTGCACATTCGGCGCGGCGTCGGGTTAGAGCTCTAACACTTTGCGCCGCTCGGCGGCGTGTCGCCGCCGATCAGGTACTCCGTCACGTAGTCGTCAATGCAGCTGTCGCCCTGGAAGACCACCGTGTGCTGGGTGCCGTCGAAGGTCAGCAGTGACCCGCGAAGCTGATTCGCGAGGTCCACCCCGGCCTTGTAGGGAGTCGCCGGATCATGAGTGGTCGACACCACCACGGTGGGTGCCAGGCCCGGCGCCGAGACGGCGTGCGGCTTGCTCGTGGCCGGCACCGGCCAGAACGCGCACGTGCCCAGGGGCGCGTCACCGGTGAACTGCCCGTAGCTCATGAAAGGGGCGAGCTCGCGTGAGCGCCGATCCTCGTCAATCACCTTGGCACGGTCGGTAATCGGGGGCTGGTCGACGCAGTTGATCGCCACCCGCGCGTCGGTGGCGTTGGTGTAATGGCCGTGCGGGTCGCGGCGCATGTACATATCGGCCAGGGCGAGCAGCGTGTCTCCGTGGTGGTCGGCCAGCTCGGTCAGGCCGTCGGTCAGGTGGTGCCACAGGCCCGGCGAGTAGAGCGCCATGATGGTGCCCACAATGGCGTCGCTGTAACTCAACCCGCGCGGGTCTTTCGTGGGTGCCGGCCTACCGATCAGCTGGTTGTTCGGGTCGACCAGCGGATCGACCAGGCTGTGGTAGACGTCGACGGCCTTGGCCGGATCGGTGCCCAACGGGCAGGTCGGCTTGATCGCACAGTCGGTCGCGAACGCGTCGAATGCGTCCTGAAATCCCTTGGCCTGCCGCAGGTCTGCCTCGACCTGGTCGGCATTGGGGTCGACGGCGCCGTCGAGGATCATCGCCCGCACCTTCGTTGGGTAGGCCTCCGCGTACGCGGAGCCGATCCGGGTGCCGTAGGAGTAGCCGAGGTAGGTCAGCTTGTCGTCACCCAGCGCCGCGCGGATGGCATCCAGGTCCCGGGCGACGTTGACCGTCCCCACGTTCTCCAGGAAACTTTTGCCCATCTTGTCGACGCAGCGGCCGACGAACTCCTTGGTCTCGTCCTCGATGTGGGCCACGCCCGCCGGGCTGTAGTCGACGTTCGGCTCGGTGCGCAGCCGGTCGTTGTCGGCGTCCGAGTTGCACCAGATCGCGGGCCGCGACGACCCCACGCCGCGTGGGTCGAAGCCGACGAGGTCGAACCGCTCGTGGATGCGCTTCGGCAAGGACTGAGCGACGCTCAGCGCGGCCTCGATACCCGATTCACCGGGACCGCCGGGGTTGATCACCAGCGACCCGATCTTGTCGCCCGTCGCGGGGATGCGGATCATCGCCAGCACCGCCACGTCCCCGTCGGGGTGGTTGTAGTCGACCGGCACGGCCAGCTTGCCGCAGAGTGCGCCGGCGGGGAGCTTGACCTGCGGGTTAGACGATCGGCAGGGTGTCCACTCGACGGGCTGACCCAGCTTGGGTCCCGTCATGGCGGCGCGGCCCCCCACCACCCGAACGCAGCCCGCCAGGACGAGCGCCACGGCGGCTATCGCCGTCCAGGTCAGCAGCGTGCGCGCGATCTTGTCGCGGCGAGACAGGCCCATGCCAACACATGCTGCCAGAGCCAACCTGAGATTCTCATGAGCGGGACCAGCCGCTGCATGCGCAGAATGGTATGTCTCACACCGCGCGGACGATGCGACTGCGGGGATGAGATGGCAGAATGGCTGGAGTCAAACGAACCCGGGGACCCTTGAGGCCACGAGGATCGAACCGACCACTAACAGGGACAATGATGTCTGAGCAGAATGTTTACGGTGCAAACTCGTCCGGGCAGGCGAAACCGCTCACGAAGATTCGCACTCACCACCTGCAGAAAATGAAGGCCGAAGGCCACAAGTGGGCCATGCTCACGGCCTACGACTATTCCACCGCCCGCATCTTCGACCGGGCCGGCATCCCGGTGCTGCTCGTCGGCGACTCGGCGGCCAACGTCGTCTATGGCTACGACACCACGGTGCCCGTGTCGATCGACGAGCTGATCCCGCTCGTCCGCGGCGTGGCGCGCGGGGCACAACACGCAATGGTCGTCGCCGACCTGCCGTTCGGCAGCTACGAGGCCGGACCCACCCCCGCGCTGGCCGCCGCCACCCGGTTCATGAAGGAAGGCGGCGCGCACGCCGTCAAGCTCGAGGGCGGCGAGCGGGTAGCCGAGCAGATCGCCTGCCTGACCGCGGCCGGAATCCCGGTGATGGCGCACGTCGGATTCACTCCGCAGAGCGTGAACAACCTCGGCGGCTTCCGCGTGCAGGGTCGCGGCGACGCCGGGGAGCAGACCATCGCGGACGCGATCGCCGTCGCCGAGGCCGGAGCGTTTTCGGTTGTCATGGAGATGGTGCCGGCCGAATTGGCCACGCAGATCACGGGCAAGCTGACCATTCCGACGATCGGAATCGGAGCCGGTCCGAACTGCGACGCCCAGGTCTTGGTCTGGCAGGACATGGCCGGTCTCAGCGGCGGCAAGCCCGCCCGCTTCGTCAAGCAGTTTGCCGACATCGGGGGCGAACTGAGTCGGGCCGCAATGCAATACGCGGAGGAAGTCGCGGGCGGGACTTTCCCCGCCGACGAGCACTGCTTCTAAACGCTCGCCTCCTGCCGATTCTGCTCAAAACCGTTGTGTGACACGGTTACGATTGCTGCTATGCGTGATCGCGGCCCCGTGAGCGGGGATTGAACACGGCGAGTGTGGCGGCTTCGTGAATCGCCGGACGGTGTTGAAGTCGCCGCTGCTGTTGGCGGCAGGCACCACGCTGGCCCGAGCCCCTCGCGCCGCCGCGCAACCGCCCCTCGACCCCCCGGACCCGGGCCCTTGGTCCACTGACCGCGCCGACCACTGGTACCGAGCGCAAGGCTGGCTCGTCGGCGCCAACTACGTCACCTCGACTGCCATCAATCAGCTGGAGATGTTCCAGGCCGACACCTTCAACCCCCTACGCATCCATATCGAGTTGGGCTGGGCCCGGTCCGCCGGATTCAACACGGTGCGGGTGTTCCTGCACGACCAGCTCTGGGCCGAGGATCAGCGCGGGTTCCAAGGCCGTCTCGCCCAGTTCGTCGCCATCGCGGCCGACCACGGCATCAAACCGCTCTTCGTCTTGTTCGACTCCTGCTGGGACCCGCTCCCGAAAGCGGGACCGCAGCGCGCCCCGACGCCCGGCGTTCACAACTCCGGCTGGGTGCAAAGTCCGGGCGCGGAACGCATCGACGACCGCGGCTATCTCGGTACCCTGCGCGCCTATGTGACGGGGGTGTTGACCCAATTCCGCAACGATGACCGGGTTTTGGGTTGGGACCTGTGGAACGAGCCCGACAATCCCTCGCGCCACTATGCGTCCGTCGAGAGGCCGGACAAGGAGCACGTGGTCGCGGACCTGCTTCCCCAGGTTTTCGCCTGGGCGCGTTCGGTCGATCCCGTGCAACCACTGACGAGTGCCGTGTGGCAGGGCGAATGGCCGGACGCCGGAAGCACCAGCGCCATCAGCCGCATTCAGCTCGACAACTCCGACGTGTTGACGTTCCACTCCTACGCCGAGCCGGCGGACTTCGAGATGCGTCTCGACGAGCTCGCGTCCGGGGACCGACCGATCCTATGCACCGAGTACCTGGCCCGGCCCCTGGGCAGCACCGTTGCGGACATCCTGCCAATTGCCAAGCGCCACAAGGTCGGTGCCATCAATTGGGGACTCGTCGCGGGGAAGACTCAGACCTACTTCCCGTGGGACTCGTGGGATCACCCATACTCGTCGATTCCGGACGTATGGTTTCACGATCTGTTTCAACCCGATGGGCGGGCGTTTCGGGACGACGAGATCCAAACGATTCGACGGCTGACCGGTGGGGTCATGCACCTCAGTCCGCCGGCTTGAGAAACGCCCTGGCCGGTTAAGCCCACGACCGCCGTATGGCACCCTATGGATTGCCCATCCTGAAACTGACACGGCGGCCGAGCGCCGCCAACGGAGCCGGAAATGCCTGCAAAAGCGCCAAAAACCTCCCGCCATCTGGAGGTGGAGCGCAAGTTCGACGTCATCGAGTCCACGGTGTCACCGTCCTTCGAAGGCATCGCCGCGGTTGCCCACGTCGAGAAGTCGGCGATCGAATCGCTGGACGCAACGTACTTCGACACGCCCACGCATGACCTGGCGCGCAGCAAGATCACCCTCCGGCGCCGCACCGGTGGTCACGACGCCGGGTGGCATTTGAAGTTGCCGGCCGGCCCCGACGCCCGCACCGAGGTGCGCGCACCGCTGGATGCCCAAGCACCAGAGGACCAGGACGGCGTGCCAACCGAATTGCGAGACATCGTGCTGGCGATCGTCCGCGACCGCCCGCTCGAACCGGTCGCGCGCATCACCACCCAACGCGAGACCCAGGTGCTGTACGGCGCCGACGGGAAGGCGCTGGCGGAGTTCAGCAACGACCACGTCAACGCGTGGGCGGCGGCCGGGGACTCCGACGCCCAGCCCGCCGAACAGGAGTGGCGCGAGTGGGAACTCGAGCTCGTTGAACGGGATGCAGGCAACGGGACCGCCGACGCCGAGCTGTTGAGCCGCTTGAGCAATCGGCTGCTCGACGCGGGCGCCGCACCAGCCGGTCACGCCTCCAAGCTGGCCCGGGTACTCGGCACGACCGCGGCGCCCAACGGCACGAGGGCCGCCGCCGACCCGGTACACCGCGCGGTGAAGGAACAGGTCGACGAGCTGCTGATGTGGGACCGCGCGGTTCGGGCGGACGCCGACGATGCGGTGCACCAGATGCGGGTGACCATCCGCAAGATCCGCAGCCTGCTGGCCGACTCTGGGGATGTGGCTGGCGCGTCTGACAATGCGTGGATCCTCGACGAGCTGCGGGAGCTTGCCAACGTGCTCGGCGGCGCCCGCGACGCCGAGGTGCTCGCCGATCGTTACCAGCAGGCGCTGGACCGACTGCGACCGGAGCTGGTGCGCGGACGCGTCCGAGAACGTCTCGTCGAGGGCGCCCGGCGCCGATATCAGACGGGGCTGCGGCGGTCCCTGATCGCGATGCGGTCGCAGCGATACTTCCGTTTGCTCGACGCCCTCGACGCGTGGGTGGCTGAAGTTCCCGACGCCGGTTCCGCCGAGGAACGGCCGCCGGTGACCATCAATGCCGCCTACCGGAAGGTGCGCAGGGCGGCGAAGGCCGCAGCCCGGGTGGAACCGGGAGCCGAACACGAACGCGACCTGGCTCTGCACTTAATTCGTAAGCGCGCCAAGCGACTTCGCTACACCGCGGCGGCCACGGGCGCGACGCAGGTGTCCGAGCAGGCGAAGGTCATCCAGACGCTGCTCGGCGATCACCAGGACAGCGTGGTCAGCCGCGAACACCTCGACCACCAGGCCGAAGCCGCGCATACCGCCGGCGAGGACGCCTTCACCTACGGACTGCTCTATCAGCAGGAGGCCGACCTCGCCGAGCGGTGCCGTCAGCAGCTCGACGACGCGCTGCGCAAACTCGCCAAGGCGGTTCGTTAAAGCACACGAAGGTCGCGTTAAATTGCCGCGTGTTGAATAACGCTTAATTTGTCGCATGTCGGATAAGCTGAATTTGAACCTCTCCAGCAACCCCGCGAACCATGGTTCCTGCAATTGAGCGCGGCCCAGTGCGACGAGTTGCGGGAAGCGAGCGGCAACGTCCGCGCCGAGTGAATTGGTTTGCGCGGCTGAGGCGTTAGTCCGCGATGCAGCCGGGTTGCGGCTGGGCCGAACGGAAGCACGGGTGCGGCCATCCGGCAGGGGGCGGACGAGTTGGCCTATAAGCCGGATTCTGTTCCCCGCCGCCGCGCCTAAAGCAACGGCGGCGGGGCGGCGACCATCCATCTGGACACACCGTCGCCGGGTGCCTCGAGCGGCCTACCCGCAGGCTCGGGCGAGCAACCCTCGAACGCCTGCGCGGCCGCACTTGCGTGCGGCCTTCTTGGCCTTGCTTCGGGTGGGGTTTGCCTAGCCACTCCGGTCACCCGGAATGCTGGTGCGCTCTTACCGCACCGTTTCACCCTTACCACCGCGAGGGTGGCGGTTGTTTTCTGTGGCACTTTCCCGCGAGTCACCTCGGATTGCCGTTAGCAATCACCCTGCTCTGTGAAGTCCGGACTTTCCTCGACTCGACGCCGGCCCGATGGACCGGCGCGAGCCGCGGCCGCCCGGCCAACTCGTCCGCACGAACACCGTACTCGCTGCGGAACCTGCTGACCAGCGACGTTAACCATTGCGCAATTTTTTGAATCATTGCCTAAATAGCGACGTTGGTGTCACGCTGACCACATGACAGAAACCGAAGGGTTCGTCGATCAGGCGACGATGGGTCTCGCGGAACCACAGCCCATGTACAAGGCATTGCGCGAATCGGCCCCGGTGTTCCGGTCGCCGCAGGCCGTGGTTCTCAGCCGCCTCGCCGACATCGAGATGGCGCTCAAGCACACCGAATTGTTCTCGTCGAACATGGACGCCGTCGATCTCGGCAACATCCGCCCGATGATCCCCCTCCAAATCGATCCGCCCGAACACGCGAAGTACCGCCGCATCCTGGATCCGCTGTTCACTCCCCGGGAGATGGCCCGGCGTGAACCCCAAGTCACCGAGCTGGTGAACGAGATCATCGACCAGTTCGCCGATCGGGGTGAGTGCGACTTCCACGCCGACTTCGCAGTCCCCCTTCCGTGCACCGTCTTCCTGCAACTGCTCGGCCTACCCTTGGCGGACCTCGACAAGTTTCTAGTCTGGAAGGACGGCGTGATCCGCCCGGAGGGCGACTCGGGCTACGACCGCCGCCACGAAACCTCCGCGGGGGTGGCGCGGCAGATCTACGACTACTTCGAGCGCGCGATCGACGACCACATCGCCAACCCCCGCGACGACATACTGTCCGCGTTGATCGCGGCGAATATCAACGGCGAGCCATTATCGCGCGAGGAGCTGCTCGACATTTGTTTCCTGTTCCTCATCGCGGGGCTGGACACGGTGACGGACTCCCTGGACTGCTTCTTCGTGTACCTCGCACGCGATCCCGACCACCGTCACCAGCTTGTCGAGCAGCCCGACATCCTGCCGAGCGCCATCGAGGAGTTGTTGCGCTGGGAGACGCCGGTGCCCGGCGTCGCCCGGGTCGCCATGCAAGACGTCGAGGTCGGCGGCTGCCCCATCAGCAAGGGCGAACGGGTCAGCCCGCTGCTCGGCGCGGCCAACACCGACCCCGCCGAGTTTCCCGATCCGGAGCTCGTGGACTTCACCCGCAACCCGAACCGCCACCGCGCATTCGGCGGAGGCCCGCACCGCTGCCTGGGATCCCACCTGGCCCGCATGGAGCTGCGGGTGGCGCTGCGCGAATTCCACCGGCGCATACCGGATTACGAGATCAAGCCGGGGACGCAGCTGACCTACACCGCCGCGCTGCGGTCGGTGGAATCGCTGCCGCTGGTCTTCCCGGTTCCCCGGTCGTGACCCGCGTCCGGGTGGACGCCGACCTCTGCACCGGCCACGGGCGCTGCTACACCCTGGCGCCCCATGTCTTCGACGCCGACGAGGTCGGCCACTGCGTCGCGCTCGTCGAGGACGTCTCGGGCGAACTCGAGGCGCAGGCCCGCACCGGTGAGCAGAACTGCCCGGAGCAGGCAATCACGTTGTCGCGCTGAACGTTTAGGCGAAGCAGACCACGCTGCGCGCCCCGCGCCCGGCGGTCATGTCGGCGAACGCCGCCTCCACGTCGTCGATTCCGATCCGTCGCGTCACCAGAGCTTCGAGGTCGAGCCTGCCGCGTTGGGCGAGCTCGGCGAGCACCGGGATGTCGCGCGCGGGGTCGCTGGCGCCGTAGACGCTGCCCTGGATCGTCTTGCCGTCGGCCATCAACGACAGCGCGGGAAACGACACCTCTTCCGAAATCCCCGCGGCGCCAACCAAGGTGACCTTGCCGCCGCGCCGCGTCGCGTCGTATGCCGCCCGCATCGTGGCGGGCTTGCCAACCACCTCGATTCCGTGATCGACGCCGCTGCCCGCGGTGAGGTCACGCACCGCCGTGACGAGGTCGACGTCGCTCGCGTCGACGGTGTCGGTCGCGCCGTTGGCGACCGCGGCGGGAAGTTGGGCGGCCACCCGGTCGGCGGCGATGATCCGCGCAGCGCCGGCCAGCCGGGCCCCCTGGATCGCGGCCAAACCCACACCGCCACAACCGATCACGAGCACGCTCTCCCCTGGGCGGACGGCCGCCGTGCGCATCACGGCGCCGACCCCGGTGGTCACACCGCAGCCCAGCAGCGCGGCGAGGTGGAGCGGCAGCGACTCATCGACCGGCACGACCGCCGTGGCCGGCAGCAGCGTCTCTTCGGCCAGCGACCCGACGCCCATTCCCGGCCACACGGGGCCGGCGCTCTCGGCGTAAGGCCCCCCGTAGGCATGGTCGTACGCGTGCAGGCACAGTTGGGGCTCGCCGCGCAGGCAATGCGGGCAAGACCGGCACGATACGAGCCAGGTCAGCACGACATGGTCACCCGGCTTGACGGTGGTGACATCGTCGCCCACCTCGGTGACGATGCCGGCACCCTCATGGCCGAGCGTGGACGGCAGCAGCGTCGGTATGGATCCGTTGCGCAGCGACAGGTCGCTGTGGCAGACACCGCTGGCGACCAACCGGACGCGTACCTCGTGCTTGCCGACGGGCCGCAATTCGATGTCCTCCACCGACGTCGGCACGCCGACCTCGCGCAGGACGACCGCCTTCATGGAGTCACTCCTGTGATGCACGTCATATCGACTTACGATGGCGGCACGACGGCACCGGGTCAAGGCCGCCGAGAACCCGGGTTAGGAGACGGTGATGGTTACGACAGCTTCGGAAGTGCTCTCCACGGATTCGGCGCTGACGATCGGCGGCGAACCGCAGCCAGGCGCCGCCGGCAGCTATCCCGTGCACAACCCGGCCCGGCCGTCCGAGATCGTCGGCCACGCCCCCGCCGCCGACCGCACCCAGCTCGATGCGGCGGTGTCGGCGGCGCGACGGGCGGCGGCAGGATGGCGAGCGTTAAGCGTCGCCGAGCGGGTCGCTGCCATCGCGACGGCAGCGACCGCGGCCGCCGAGCAGCTCGCCGGACGCGATGCCGCGCGGCTGTACACCCGCGAGCACGGCAAAGTGCTCAACGAGGCGAATTTCGAGATCAGCACCGGGCCGGGCCTCACCGGCCTCATAGGGTCAATGGCCGAGGCGGCGCTGGCACCGGAGCATGTTGACCCGCAGTCGAAATACCCACGGCTGCAACGGGAGCCGTTCGGT
This sequence comes from uncultured Actinomycetota bacterium, assembly GCA_963784685.1. GTDB lineage: Bacteria > Actinomycetota > Actinomycetes > Mycobacteriales > Mycobacteriaceae > Mycobacterium. Next base: position 165,205 of record CAWASF010000020.1, on the reverse strand, counting down.
GTGGCCGCGCTCGTGCTGCCGTTCAACTGGCCGCTCGCGCTGACGATGACGAAGCTGGCGTCGGCGCTGACCGCGGGCAACACCGCCGTCGTCAAGGTTCCGCCGACCTGTCCGCTAGTGGCGCTGCAGCTTGCGGGGGCGCTGGCCGCCGGGCTGCCGCCGGGTGTGGTAAACGTGCTTGCGGGCCCGGGCAGCGAGCTCGCCCAGGCGCTGGTCACCCACCCCGGCATCGACCTCATCTCGCTGACGGGCGGCGTCGCCACCGGGCGTGCCGTCATGGCGGCGGCCGCCGCGCGCCTCACCCCGGTGTTGCTCGAGCTCGGCGGCAACGACGCCGCCATCATCGCGCCCGACATCCAGGTCAGCGACGAACTGGTGGAACGGCTGGTGACCGCGACCTACACCACCGGCGGGCAGGTCTGCATGGCGATCAAGCGGCTTTATGCGCCAACCGAACGAGTCGGCGAGCTCGCCGAGGCGGTCCTCGCGCGCTGCGGGCGCGAGGTGGTCGGCGACGGCCTCGCCGAGGAGACCACGCTCGGTCCGCTGCACACCGCGGCCGGCCGCGACCGGGTGGCCGCGATGGTCGGCGACGCCGAAGCGCGCGGCGCGTCGGTGCGCACCGCCGGGCGGATCCGCGAGGCGGACGCCGACTCGGGTGGCTACTTCGCGCTGCCGACCGTCGTGACCAATCTGCCCCCGGACTCGCGGCTGGCGACCGAGGAGCAGTTCGGCCCGGTGCTGCCGATCTTCGGCTACGACAGCGTCGACGACGCCGTAACCGCAGCCAACACAACGGAATTCGGGCTGACCGCGTCCGTGTGGACAGGTGACGACGCGCTCGCCGACCGGCTCACGAGCCAGCTCGTAGCCGGTACGGTCAGCGTCAACTGCCATGGCCTTGCCGCACAGGACCCGCGCCTGCCGTTCGGCGGCTGCGGCCAGTCCGGCATCGGCCGCGAACTCGGCGTCGAGGGCATCCGGGCATTCACCCAGCCGCGGGCATTCGTGCGGCACCCCGTCCCGAGCTAACTTGCCGTCGAGTGTGCGCTCACGGCGTCGATTGTGCTGTGGTGGTGGGGAATTCGTGAAATCCTCTCCCTCGATGCACACTCGAAGCCCAGGAAGCACAGCGTCTATTTCGAGACGGCGTTCAGTTCCGCTCGCGCTTGGTCGATTTGGTCCAAGGCGTGTGCCACCATGGCGGAGATCATCATCGCTTCACCCTTGTGGGCGAGCGATTCGTAAGTCTGGTCGCCGAGGACCTCGCGGAGGTGGGTGATCGCTGTGCCGAGTTCGGGCAAGGTCGTCGCGGCCATGGGATTGACCGTTGCGAAACCGACGATGGTGGCCGCTGGTTCGTAGCGTTCGAACCGGGCGACAAGAACGGCCAGGACAGCCAGGGGGTTATTCAACATGCCGATGTTGCCCGACTCGTGGTTATTGCGGATGGCCACGGCGAGGTAATCCAACGCCGCCACCCGTGTTGTCGCGTTGAGAGTTACGGAATCTCGTACACCACGATCTTGTCGGCAATGCCGCGCAGCGCGGCCTCCTTCTGAATCGGCCGGATCGACTCCTTCTCCAGGATGGCGGCGATGCCGGGCGCCTCAATCACGGGACCGGTGATGTGGATCTCCTGCGAGGTCGACAGGCTCTGCACCCGCGCCGCGATGTTGACGGTCTGGCCGAAATAGTCCTGGCGCTCGTTGAGCATCACCGCCAGACACGGCCCCTCGTGAATGCCGATCTTCACGATCAGGTCCGTCTTGCCGCGCTCGGCATTGAGCTTGTCCATCGCGGCCCGCATCCGCAGGCCCGCGGCGAGCGCGTGGTCGGGCTGGACAAAGGTCGCCATCACAGCGTCCCCGATCGTCTTGACCACGGCGCCCTTTTCGGCCGCGATGATTTCCAGAAGCGCATGAAAATGCGCGCGCACCAAGTCGAACGCGGCGAGGTCGCCGACCCGCTCGTAAAGCGCGGTCGACCCCTTGAGGTCGGTGAAAAGAAAAGTCAACGAGGTGATCTTGAGACGCTGATTGAGGTTGAGATTGTCGGCTTTGAACACGTCGCGGAACGTCTGGTTCGACAGCATCCGCTTGGCGGTGAGGAACGGCCTGCGCTTGCCGAGCAGACGGTGGAGCGCCTCGGCCCCGACAAAGACGGTGGGCAGCGTCCGCAGGCTGGACTCATTGTCGAGCGCGAGCCGCAACGGACCCGGACGAAACGTGCTCGACCCGGTCGGCGGATGGGCTTTGTTGAAGATCAGCCCGAGCTGCTGAGGTTCGTCGGTCGGCTCGCCCTGGACGTCGATAAAATGCGCGGAGTGCGTCACCGGCTCGAAAACGATGATGAATTGCGGCGGAAGCTCCATCGACAGGACTACCTTTTCGCCGACGGGCAGTTCCAGCGCATCCAGCGTCACTTCCTCGGTCAGCGAGGCGAAGGAATCCTTGTCGAGATCGATGCCCGAACTCCAGAACACCTGCTTGTAGTACTCCCATAACGGCAACGTGTTGGGATCGTGGGCGGCTATCCGCCTGACCTTGGGACTGACGGTAAAGGCCACCTCGACCTGCTCATCGACGGAAGGCTCGTAACCGCAGGCGCACAATCCGCAGTGGTAGTCGTCATTACGCAGCGATTTCAGCGTGTCATGTACGTCTAGCACGCCGCTGCAACCGGGACAAAGCACGTTCCAGGCGAGATCGAACAGGCCAAGTTGCGAGGCGTGCAGGAAGCCGGAAATGACTTTCTCTTCGTCGAGGCCGGTCCGTGTGGAAAAGTCCAGGGCGTTGATTCGGTTGAGCTCATGATCCTCACCGTCCTCGATCAGCCGTGCGATGGCATCCGCAACGGCCGGATCGGCGGTTTGCTTCAGAACCGAGAACTGGGACTTGATGTCGCTCATGATCCAACCTAACTGGCATCGCCGCAACCTGCCTGGCAATACTCGGAGCCCCTCTGGCCACACAGTTGGTGATCCCGATACGAAGTTCTGAGACTCCCGTATGTCGTCCTATTTCGAGACGGCGTCCAGTTCTGCTCAGGCCGACGAGACCGGGTTACGTGTGACGTGCTGCTTCTTGTGCGAGCTGCACCCGGGAGCTCAGGCCGAGTTTGGTGTAGACGTGTGTCAGGTGGGTTTGCACTGTGCGAGGTGAAACGAAAAGCCTTGTGGCGATGTCCTTATTGCCGAGCCCCTCGCTGACCAGTCGCACGACATTTCGCTCGGTGGGGGTGAGCGATCCCCAGCCGCTGGTGGGTCTTTTGCGTTCACCACGGCCGCGCTGCGCGTATGCGATCGCCTCCTCGGTGGACAGGGCGGCGCCGCCGGCCCATGCGGAGTCAAAGGCTTCGTCGCCCCAGTCATCGCGAACCGCCGACACCGAGGCTTCATAGCCGTCGTCCCATACCTTGTATCGGACCACGCCCATTCGCTGCCGAACGCCGTATGCCGCCCCGAAAAGCCTGGCTGCTTGGCGGTAATTGCCTGCCCCGCTGGCCAGTTCGGCGAGGCACTCGAGAATGTGGGGAACGCCTGAGTGTGCATGACTCTCGGCCGCGATTTCGAGCGCGTCGTAGGCGTCGCGCTCTGCTCGTTCCCACTCACTTTGGGCGATCGCCACGCGAGCGCGGGTCGTCAACGCCAGCATGAGTTGGTAGCCGGTTACGCCTTTTGCGCCATCATCCGCCCATGCACGGGCCCCGGTTACATCGCCACGTGCCAGCGCAACTTGCGCCATGAGCTCAGCCGTCAACCTCTTGTTCCGGACGCTGGCGTACCGCGAGAACACGTCGGTTGCCTCCTGTGCCGCGGCCAGGTCGCCGTCGGCCAGTGCCGCTGTGGCCAACACCGCGTGCCCCAACTCGGCGAGGGTTCCGCCCATTGTGTCCGAGGCTTCGATGGCAGCGTTGGCCGCGGCGAGCGCCGCCTTGGTTTGACCCTGGAGCGCGAGAGCCATACTGTGGCCCGACAGGCCAGAGACGAGAACAACGACATCGCGATCGGCCTCGGCCTCGCTCACCAGCTCATCGAATGCTGCGGCCGCTGCTACCACGTCTCCTTCGATGGTCTGCGCGTATGCGAGCCACGTGCGGCAAAGCCGGACGCCGAATCTGTTCCCGGCAGCTTGAGCTAGGTCGCGTCCCTCTTCCGCGGCCAGGCGCGCCGCGAGCGGATCACCCGCTGTCACCGCCGCATATGCCCTCCAGCCGAGGAGCTGGCTCAGCATGGCCCTCCTGCCGGATTGGCGAGCCAGGTCGATCGCCTCGGCAAGATAATGCAAGGCCACCTCGGGCCTGGACATGCTGGTTCCCGCGCAAGCCCACAGCGCATGGATCAACAAGGTTCGATCGTCGAGTCCGCGCGCGATTGCTAAGGCTTGTCCCGCCAGTTCCGAGTTGTCCTCGACGCCGATCGTCATGTCGAGGATGGCCCTATCGATGAGCGCCCGCGCACGAACTGCTGGCGCCAATTCGCGGCCCTCGTCGGCGAGCCCAGCATCGAACCAGCTCAACCCTTCCTGGATGCGGCCGCTGGCAGCCCAGAGCGGTTGCATCGATGACGCAAACTGCAACGCGAGGGCGATGTCACCGCTTTCGCGACTCCACTCAAATGCGGCGCGGAGGTTATCGATTTCGGTCTGTGTCTGCTCGATACGCCAGTCGTTATCTGTGCGTCCCCAGGGCTCAAGATGAGCCGCCATTGCGACATAGAAATCGCGATGCTGCGCCCGAATGGCGTCGGCTTCACCGGATTCGCCAAGCTTTTCCTGGGCGTACTGGCGCACGGTCTCCAGCATCCGGTAGCGCGTAACACGGCGCCCTTCCTCGGCCAAAACTAACGACTTGTCGACCAGTAGCGTGAGCAGATCCAGCACCTGGTAGCGCTCCACGTCGCCGCCGGCGACCGCTTGCGCCCCTTCGAGGTCGAACCCGCCCAGAAACACCGCCAAACGGCGGAACAACACGCGCTCGGGTTCGGTCAGCAGCGCATGCGACCAGTCCACCGAGGCCCGCAGGGTCTGCTGGCGGCGCACCGCGGTACGGGCACCGCCGGTCAACAACCGGAACCGGTCCCGCAAACCATCGCGGATCTCGGCCAGCGACAGCGCGCGCACCCGCGCCGCCGCAAGTTCAATCGCCAGGGGCATCCCGTCGAGGCGCTCGCAGATTTCGGTCACCGTGCCGGCGTTGTCGTCGGTAACGCTGAAGTCGGTGCGGGCCAGACGGGCTCGGTCGGCGAACAACTCGACGGCTTCATCCGCTACTGACAGCGATGGCACCCGCCACGTCGCTTCCCCTGGCACACCGATCGGCTCGCGACTGGTCGCCAGCAATCTCAATTGCGGCGCCGCACCCAGCAGGGCGACGACCAGTTCGGCGGTTGCGCCGAGCAAATGCTCGCAGTTGTCCAGCACCACCAGCGTCTGGCGGTCGCAAACGAACGGCAGCAGCCTGTCCATTGCAGAGCGGCCGGGCTGATCGGTTAAGCCCAGCGCACGCGCCACCGTGACCGGCACTACGACGGGATCCGTGATCGGCGCGAGATCCACATACCAGACACCATCGGCGTATTCGGGTACTAGGTGAGTGGCGATCTCGGCGGCGAGACGGGTCTTGCCGGCGCCGCCGGCGCCGCTCAGGGTCACCAGCCGGTTATCGGCCAGCAACTTCCGCACGTCAGTCATCTGTGTGCCGCGGCCGACAAAGCTGGTCAGCTGCACCGGAAGATTATGTGCACCAACGAATTTAGGGGTGCGCAATGGCGGGAACTCGTTGCGGAGGTCGGGGTGGCACAATTGCATCACACGCTCGGGGCGGGGCAGATCGCGCAGCGGATGAGTCCCTAGATCGAGCAGATCGACCCCACTGACCAGAACCGCTGTCGACTCGGCCAGAAGGATTTGCCCGCCGTGCCCGGCAGCCATCACCCGCGCCGCCCGGTTGAGCACCGTGCCGAAGTAGTCGCCGTCCCGCAGCTCGGCTTCACCAGTCGCTATGCCCATCCGTACCGGCAACTCCAGTGCCCGCTGCGCGGCCACCGCGGCATCCACCGCCGACCTCGGCGAGGCGAACGCGGCACACACACCGTCACCGGTGTGCTTGAACATGAACCCGCCGTGCGTCTCGATTGCCGCCCGCAACACCTCGTCGTGTGCGGCCAGCGCCACCCGCATCGCATCGGAGTCGGCCTCCCACCGACGAGTCGACCCCTCGACATCGGTGAACAAAAACGTCACCACCCCGGAAGGAGCAGCACACGTCATGGCATCGCCTCGGCCCACGCGATATGCCCTTCGAAGCCAAGTGATTTCGCCATGTCGCGGTAACGATCGCGGAGCTGAATGTAAGCCGTGGCACCGCCGCGAGCCTGCGCCAGCATCGCGCGCAGTCGCAGCAGCCAAATCTCGCGCCCGGCTGAATCGTCGTCGGTCGGGGCCGCCGCTAATCGCTCGATCGCGGCCTCGGCTTCGGCCATGTCACTCTGTGCCCCGCGGTTGAGCAGTGTCTCGACCAGAACACCGGTTGCGGGAATGCCCCACATCAGCAGCTGTCCGTTGCGGAATAGATGGTCGACCGTAGCGCGCAGGAGTGGTATGGCATCGTCGCGATCTCCACGCACAGTCCTCGCGCGCGCCAGGTAGACATTGACAATCGGCAACTCGCAGAGGTTGCGTCTCTCGCGTCGGAACATTTCACCTTCCTCAGCGAGGAGCTTTTCTCCTTGCTCACGCTCCGCGTCCGTTTGGCGGTGTGACAGCGCAAGCCCCAGCGTCACCCGGGCGTGAGCCAACGCGAGGTCATCACCCGATCGTTCGGCAATCTGAGTGGCATCCTCGATCTCGCGCACCGCACGGTCGTCGGGCCACAGCGCGCCCAGCGATAGTGCCGGAAAGTAGGCGAAAGCGACGACCGTGGCATAAGACATGGGGTCGGCGCTGCGGGCCATGGCAACGCCGTGCCGCAAGTCGTTGCGCCATCCGGGGCGCCCCAGGCACCAACGAGCCATACCGCGAGTCGTGAAGGCGAATGCCAACGGAGACCCGAAGATGAAGTTGCCTTTAGACGGGTCGCCATCGGCTAGGTCGATGACCCTTTGTGACCACCGCAGCGCATCACACCACTCCGTGCTCTCCCCCTTGGCGTAGATGGGTGCGAAGGACAGCCCTACCGTCAAGGTCGGATCGCTAACCGACTCGATTAGGCCCATGGCTTCCGACGCCAGCTGCGACGCCTCGCGCATCCGGTCCTTATACAAGTGATCAATCACCAGCCCCGCCATCGCGACGGCTAGCGACCCCTTGTCCCCTGCAGCGGTGCACAACTCCCGTAACTCGTCAAAGCGGGCACCCGCGACGTCGACATGAACTCGCCAAGCGATTCCACACAACATGGTGCGCGGGGCAATGCGCATCGCGGCTCGGTCCGGGTCCTCGGCGGGCAATGCGTCGGCCATTTCTCTGGCGCGCTCCAAACTCAGTCGTGCCGCAGTGATGTCGCGATTGGTCGCCCAGGCTGCGGCGCGCATGTGCCATCCATAGGCGGCGTGCAGATCACCGGCGGTCTCGAGATGTTCGGCGATCAGTGCGGCGTTCTGCTCGCCTGATTCAGGCTCACGGGCCTCGATCGCGACGGCCAACCGCCGGTGCAACTCGGCGCGATCCGACTTGAGCTGTGATTCGTAGGCGACAGTACGAATCAGCGGATGGTGGAACACATACTGCGGTTCCCGGGTGAACTTCACCTGATCGACAAACTCGCCTGCGACCAAGTCCTCAAGGACAGCGTGAATCCCCAGCGTTTCCAGCAACTCGAGGCTGAACCGCGAACCGATGACAGCTGCTGCGCTCAGTGTGCGCTTGGCTTGCAGGTCAAGTCGGTCGATGCGAGCGGCGATGGCCGCCTGCAAAGTGGCCGGCGCCTTGGCCTCACTGACATCTGCGGTCGACACGTGTGCGCCGGTCTGCCCCCGCAGCACGCCACGCTCGGCCAGATCGCGCACGATCTCCTCGGCGAAAAACGGATTCCCGGCGGCCCGATCGGCGATCGAGTGGGCCAGCGCGCCATTCGAGGGGTCCGGGCCGAGTAGCTGCGCGACCAGTGCCGCGGTTTCTGAATCACTCAGCGGCGCAAGGGCGATGGTTTGACCACCGTGCACCCGGGCCAACGCCCCCTCGTACTCGGGTCGGTAGGTGACCAGCACCAGCGAGGGCGTCTGCGGGATCACGGTGAGGAAATCGGCCACCATCGACTCGCTGACCTCATCGATCCAATGGGCGTCCTCGACGACATACACCGCGGGCGTTTCCCGAGCCAAGGAAGCGGCATTCAGCAGCGCCGTCAACCGCCGCCGACGGGCATCAGGATCGATTGCCGGTAAGGCCGCATTCGGATCGGCGATGCCCAGCAGGTCATCCAGCAGCAGCACATCCTCGGGATCTGCATCGAGAACGCGGTCGCGCACTCGATCGCGAGCGCTCTGCGCGTCAAGTCCCTCGACGCCGGTGGCCGCCCGCAGCAAGCGCGCCACCGCATGGAAGGGAACCTGGCTGGTGTGCGACTCGCAGAAGGTCGAGAACACCTCCACGGCACGACGACCCGCCATCGCCGCCACCTCGCGCACCAGACGGCTCTTACCGATGCCGGGCGACCCCACCACGCCCACCACCGCGCCATGGCCGTCGATGGCACGGTCCAACAAGCCCTCGACAGCCGACATCTCCCACTGCCGACCGACCAGACTCGACTCAGCACACGCAGCAGCACGATTCCGGCCTCCCATGCCCAGCAGCGGGTAGGCCGTGACCGCTTCGGCGACACCCTTGATGTGGACCATTTCCGGCTGACCCAGAGCCGCAGCGCCCTCAACCAATCGCGCCGTCGACGCACTGAGTATCACCCCACCAGGTGGGGCCACCGATTCCATCCGCTGAGCCATACCGACTTGTTCACCAACGGCGGTGTAACCGAACGGCCCAGAACCGATTTCACCGGCGATCACCTGACCGGAGTTCAGTCCCACGCGCAACCGCAGGTCGATATCGTCGCGGTCGTGCACTTCGACGGCGAGCCGCTTTACCTCCTCCTGAACGCCCAAGGCGGCAAGGCAAGCTCGAAAGGGGTGGTCCTCCAACGCCACCGGCGCACCGAACACCGCCATGATCCCGTCTCCGGTGAACTTATCGACGGTGCCGCCATAGCGCTGTACCACCGCCGCGCAGCGGTCGGCCAGCCCAGCCATGATCTCGCGAAGCCGCTCCGCCCCGACAGCAGAGGCGATGTCCATCGAGTGCACCACGTCGGCGAACAGCACCGTGACCTGCTTGTACTCCGCGCGGCTATCACCGTTTTTGACCGGTGAGCCACAGCCATGACAAAACCGCGCATGCTCTAACGGCTCAGCACCACACGTCCGGCACGCCGCTACGGCCGTCACCCAACCTCCGCCAATCCCGGCCCCCGGTCCTCACAGGATAGGCCATTGGGCACACTCCTCCCGGCGCTGTTGGCCACACCGTTGGTGATCCCAAGATGAACCGGCCCGGCATGTCCGGCGACTCCACTTCTTGGGGAGCGCACCGGCCCATTTATCGACGGCGTCATACAAGCGGTGGTTTCGCATGTGGCGGGCCAGTTCTCAGCTCGTGGCGAACAACTTGTCTCAGGTTTGTCTCACGAAAGTGGCGAATCTTCAGCCGCTCGCTGTGCGCGCATTCATCGCCCCGCCACTTTCAGCAGGATCTTGCCGCCACTGAGGAGATGCTGCACCGCGTCCTGGATGTGCTCCAGGGGGTAAACGCCCGCCACGGGCACAACGAGGGCTCTTTCGGCCACCAGCGGTGCCGCCTCACGAATGACAGGCACCACCTTGTCGTGGTAGTCGAAGTCGCCGACAAAGAATCCGCGAACGGTGAGGTGCTTGCCGACCAGTGTTGCGGTGTCGACCCACATGGGTTCGTCCCTGGCCCAGGAATAGCTGACCAACTGTCCACCGTCGGACAGCAATTCGAGCAGCCTCCCCACCCCCGGCCCACCGACGGCTTCCACTGCCAGCGCCACTCGCGCGTCGCCGATCACTGCTCGAACATCGCCGACCGCATCGGGGTCATCGACGTGGACCACGTCGGCCCCGGCTGCTGTGAGCTCGGCGAACGTTGCGTCGTCACGGGCCAGGTTGATCGTCCTCAGTCCACGAAGTTTGGCTAGTGCGATCAATGACCGCCCCACACCGGAGTTCGCGGCGTTCTGAACCACCCAGTCACCGGGCTGCAGGGGGGTGCATTCACTGAGCATCAAACCTGCAGTCGGGGGGTTGCTGCCCAGCATCGAGTACTGCTCGATGTCGCCGCCGGCGGGGAGTGCGAACAGGCCGTCGGCGGGCACGACGAGCCGCTCACGCCACGCACCGGCATACAGGGGTAGCACGACCAGATCGCCGACCTGAAGTCCCTCGACCTCGGCGCCAGTGGCAAGCACGCGCGCGACCCCCTCCGCGCCAGGTATGTGGGGCAGGGGTGGTCGCACCAGCGCGCCGCTGACAACCAGTAGGTCGTGCTTGTTCAACGGCGAGAACTCAACGCTCACCAGCACTTCATGCGGGCCCGGTGGCGGCGGCTCCTCGATGTCGACGACGCGGAGCACCTGTGCGGGGTCGCCGAACCGTTCAATCTGGATGGCGCGCATATCAATTCCTCTCGCTAGGTCGGTTAATTTTGACAGCGTTATCGCCGAGTTTCGGCGTCGCTGCGCGTCTCGATGGCCTTGACGCTGTGAACGAACGCCTTCCTTAACACGCCCTTGCCGATCGTTCCGAGTACGGCGGCCAGGACGCGCCCCCTGAAATTTTTGCCCTCGCGGACAATGACAACGTCGACATTCGTGGTGCCGTCGGGACGCGGGCTGAGCGTGTAGACATAGCCCGACGCGCCGCCCCATGTGTTCGAGTCGGTGGTCGTCAGCGTGACGCGGTTGGGATCGGACCAGTCGTAGTGCAGGCGCTCCCAGATGCCACCTGAGCCTTCGGTGACATCGGCGTCACGCGCGCCCTTGTGGTGCACCCTGAGGTCGCCGTCCGAGCTATTCGGAAACAGCTCGGAACGGCCCGATCCGAAGTCAGTGAGCCCGGCGATGAATTGCTCCGGAGTAGACACTGTCGACCGGTGGAAGTGAAGCGTGGACATTGTGTCCTCTTTGCTCGATGGATTGATCTTTCGTCCACGGGAAGCGCATCGCCGCCAATGCGAATTCCTGCTTAAACCGCGCCGGGCAAGCCCTATTGATCCTGGTATTACGAGGGACAGCCTTGAGATCGGGCAACGTCGGCAACGGCCAGCGCGCTGGGTAGCTTCCTGTGCGCACGCCGCGAACAAATCCGCCCCGAGGATGTCGGGTTGGATTCCGGACCTCGCAGGCGCGTCCCGGGATTGCGCCGCGAGGAATTGGCGATGCTCGTCGGCATTAGCGGCGACTACTACCTGCGACTCGAGCAAGGCCGTGACCAGCACCCGCCCCTACAGGTGCTCGAGGCTCTCGCCCGGGCGCTGCGACCGGATATCAAAGCGACAGAACATCTGCATCGGCTTGCGGGCTTGCGGTCGGCGCATTGCCCTCGACCTGTTGCAGAGACGGCGGCTGACGGTCTGGATCAATTGATTGACCAGATCTCGCTTCCAGCGATCGTCACCAACCGATACCAGGATGTGTTGGCCGCCAATGCGATTGCCCGCGCGTTGTCACCGGGATTCGCCCCCGGCGAAAACTTCTTGCGCTGGCGGCTGCCGGCACCGGCTGCTCGCGATTTTTTCGTCGACTGGGACGAGGCAACTGAGGTCGCAGTGAGTGGCTTACGGGAATCCGCGGCCGGCGATCTGGGTGATCCCGGCTTACGCGCCTTGATCGACGAACTCTCGGCAGCCAGCGACCGGTTCTCGCGAACTCTGGGCACGCGCTGTTGCATACCGCACCGGCATACTCCACATGCGACATCCCCTGGCGGGTGATCTCTACCTTCGCCGCACGAGGCTCAGCGTCCCCGACTCCGAAACTCAGGTATTCATTTACTATCCCGAGCCGGACAGTGATTCGGCAAAAGCACTCGAGGCACTCGGAGCCTCATAACCCCTGGGGGCGCTGGGGTTACGGAAGTTCTTCGAGGAGGGTCGCCACGAACTGGTGGTGACCTCGGACAAGAACTGTCTGGACTCGGAGTTCGAGCTCGAACTGCCTGACGCCCCACCGGCCGCGCTGGAGGCGGCCTACTACGCTCAACGCCTGAGGCCAGCCGCCGGCTGAGTGCTCAAATCAGAAGGTCTCCGAACTCACCAGGGCGGTTCACGGCTGCGTCCACAAATAGCCTGAGACAAATTATTGAGACTCTCCTATCCCGTCTCTGTCGAGACGGGCGGATCATCTACGTCGCCCAGCTTCGGCGGCAGTCTGTGCTTCGTGGCCGCCATGGTTTGCGGCCTCGGTGAACCCGAACCGATCATGCAGGCGGGCAAGCGATTTCGGTGCCCACCAGTTGGCGCGGCTGAGCACATGCATGAAGGCGGGCACCAAGATCACCCGCACCAGCGTCGCGTCCACCAGCACCGCCACCGTCAGCCCGAGCCCGAACATCCGCATGAACGACACCTGCGCGGCCATCAGGGCGGCGAACGAAATCGACATCAGCAGGGCCGCCGCGGTGACCACCCGGCCGGTGCGGGCGAGACCCAGCGCGACGCTCTCGTCGTTGTCGGCCGGCGTCCGGGCCGATTCGAGCCAGTACTCCCGGATCCGCGAGACCACGAACACCTCGTAGTCCATCGACAGCCCGAACGCGACGCAGAACAGCAACACCGGAAGGTTGACTTCAAGCGTGCCGGTCGCAGCCGAGCCGAGGCCGCCGAGATGTCCGTCCTGGAAGACCCACACCAGTGCACCGAACGCGGCGCTCAACGACAGGACGTTGAGCAGCACGGCCTTCACGGGCAGCACCACGCTGCCGGTCAGAAGGAACAGCAGCACGAATGTGATGACGGCGATGATGCCGAGCACGATGGGCAGCCGCACGGTGATGGCGTGCACGCTGTCGCGGTTGATCTGCGCATCGCCGGCCAACTGCACCCGCTTACCGGCCGGCGTTGCGACGGCATGCAGCCGGTTCAACTGGGTGGCCGACGCGTCGGAGAACAGCGGAGCTGTGCTGCCGACCGTGAAGAACGCGCTGCCATCGTTGATTCCAGTCGGCGCCGACGGCGGCCCCGCGGGCGCCCCGCGGATGAACGTGCCTCCTGGCGAGGACACCGACGACACATCGGGAACCTGTGACAGGGCGGCGGCATACCGGCTGAGCTCGTCGGGGCTGACCGCGGTCGCGTCGGGGATCACGACGGTGACATTCGTCGCCGAGTCCACGGCGAAGTCGGTGCGCAGTTGATCGCCGACCTGGCGCGCCGATTCCCACTTGGGCAGGACCCGATCGTCGGGAAAGCCCCATTTCACGCCGAGAAACGGTGCACCGAGTAACAGCAGCAAGGCGATGATCGCGACGCCGACCGGCACTGCATGGCGCATGACAAATTTCGTTGAGCGGTACCAGAATGTCTGCTCGACGGGCTTCGGTTGCGGCTCGGGCCGGCCCAGCACCCGGCGTAGCAGGCGACGCATGTCCAGTGACTCCAGACGAGGCCCGAGCAGCGCGATCGCTGCGGGTGTCAGGACGACGGCCGCCGTCGCCGCGAACGCGACCACGGCAACGCCGGCGTATGCGAACGACTTCAGAAAGTACTGCGGGAACAGCACCATGGTAACCATCGACAGCGCGACCGTCATCGCCGAGAACAGCACCGTGCGGCCCGCGGTGACCATCGTGCGGACCAGGGCGTCGTTGCGGTCGGCGCCCTCGGCCAATTCGTCGCGGAATCGGCTGAGAATCAGCAATGTGTAGTCGATGGCCAGCGCCAGACCCATCGCGACCGTCAGATTGAGCGCGAAGATCGAGACATGGGTGAAAAGCGAAATGGTATGCAGCACCGCCATCGAGCCGAGGATCGCGAAGCCCCCGACGGCCAGCGGCAGGGCCGCCGCGACCAGGCCGCCGAAGACCCAGACCAGCACCAGAAAGCTCAGCGGGATAGCGATCGATTCCATGAGCAGCAGGTCTTTTTCGGTCTGGGCGTTGACCTGCGCATAGACCATCGCGACGCCGCCGGCGCGGACTGTGACGCCGTCGCGGTCGTGCGCCAGGTCGCCGGCTAGCTGCTTGGCGTGCTTCTGGGCGTCGGTGTCCCCTCCCGAGATGCCCGCCACGATGAGCCCGGTCTTGCCGTCCTTGCTGATAAGCGACGAGGTCGCCGTTGGCGGAGCGGTCCATGCGGACACCACTTGGCCGACGTTCGAGGAAGCCCGTAGTCGCTGGACGATGTCCATGCCGACCGCCCGCGCCGCGGGGCTCTGCACGCCGCCGTCGGAGCTGACCGTGATCAGCATGTTCATGTCGCCCTGGTTGAATTTCTGCGAGAGCAGCGCCGACGCCTGCGACGACTCCGACGCGGGGTCTTGCATGCCGCCCGCGGACAGGCTCTTGGTGACGGGGATGCCGAAGATGGCGGTGCCGATCATGACCAGGGCGGCGACCGCGATGATGCGCTTCGGGGCGGCGACGGCGAGTCGGGCGATCCCCTGCAACACGACGTGTCCTTCCGGCTCGCTCAATAAACCGGGATCAACGATAAGTCTCGGCGGTCAATACCGGGTCCGCGCCCACGCCCGTTGAGGTTCCCGGCCCGGCTGCGTCCCAAACCCGGCGAAGTTTGCGTGCTCTTCGAATTGCTACGGCTGGCCGACAGCCGCACGGGTGAGCCACTCAATTCGGCCGCCGCTTCGCGGTACCGCGGAGCGGAACCCCCGCGGTACGGCAAGATCATCCGGTATCCTCTCCCAGGGTGCTGGCTTTAACAGCTTGGACGAGAAGTGATTTCATTGCTCTTCCGCCGAGCGGAGGTGATCACCCTCCGTTTTCACGAATCTAAGCGAATCGCTTTGCAGCGCGACACCTTCGGCCTTGGCTTGCTCTGTCGCCGACATCGGCGGAACTCAGCGTGATCTGCCCGCGGACTTTCGGTTGGAGCAGGATGGCGCCCATTGTCACTGCGTGTCCGGACATTGATCCCAACCCTTCGTGAGGAACGGTCCGGGCGAGAAGATCAGCTCCAGATCCGGGCACCGAAGTTTCGGATGACTGCGGATCATGCCGTAGGCCTCAGCGCAATTTGAGGTCAACAGGCCGCGGCGACGCGGCAAGTAATTGGCGAGCTGCGCCGGCCCTCACAGGATAGGCGATTGGACACTCCACCAGGCGCTGTTGGCAACACAGTTGGTAACGCGGTCCGAAACAGCTTGGCCCGGAGTGGGTTTCAAGGTCCCGCGAAATCACCGACGGCGGTCATCTTGTTGCCGTCCGAGGCGGTGGCGAAACCGGCCGCGGTGAACGCGCAGTTCAGGATGATCGCTCGGTGCGGAGGACTTCCCATCCACAAGTCGAGCGCCGCGCCCGGAGTCGCAGCGGATCCGGTGCCCCAGTAGACGATCTCACCGGTATAGCCGGTCCTGGTGAAGCCCGCATCGGTGATGCGCGCCTGCGGTGAAGATCCGTCCGAACCGATATGGCCGTCCAAACCGTTCCTCAGCATGTCGTTGGCGTGCCGTTGGGCTGCCGCGGTCAAACGCGGGTCGTCACCGATCGTGCCGCATGTCTGGCGAAGCCGGTTGACACCGCTGTACACCGCGGTCCCCGAATTGTCTGCGCGCGCAGCATAATCAGCAACAACCGCGGCGAGAGTCGTTGTGAAAACAGCGCAGATCGCGAAGACGGCGACGAACTCGGGTTTCCTCGTCATGTTGCCTCTTGCCAGGCGCGCGCTTAGCTGTTCTCAGCAAACGAATGCTACGCACTATCGACCATGAAAGGTCGAGAATCGACGGTTTCAGCCACCAGCGATCGGCAGTCCCGGGCAAAGCGTGACGTAGTCCATGTCGGGCGACACCCAGTCGCGCCATTGTTGGCGGCTCATGTTGGTGGTCAGCTTGGCGCACAGCATCTCCGGCGACGCGTCCGCCGGCCATAGCCGCACGGTGGTATCGGCGCCCGCGGATGCCAGCCGTTGCCCGTCGGGACTGAAGACCACGCTGAGCACTGGGCCTGCGTGGCCACCGAGGAAGGCGCCCAGCGGTTGGCCGGTTGCGGCGTCCCATAGCTGCACCGTGCCTTCGCTCTCGGCGGTGGCCAGCCGACGTCCGTTCGGGCTGAAGACCACGGCGTTCACGATGCTGTCGTTCGCTTTCAGGGGGTCACCGGCCGGTTGCCCGGTTCCGGCGTCCCACAGCCGCACCGTCTCGTCGGCGCTCGCGGTGGCCAGTCGGCGCCCATCGGGACTGAACGCCACACTCAGGACCGGGCCGGCATGGCCGGTCAGCATGGCGACCGATTGCCCCGTCCCGGCGTCCCACAGCCGCACCGTCTGATCGGCGCCCGCGGAGGCCAGCCGCCTGCCGTCGGGACTGAACACCGCACTGTTCACCTTGCCGGTGTGGCCGGTGATGACGGCGATCGGCTTGCCGGTGGCGGCGTCCCACAGGCGCACCGTCTGGTCCGCTCCGGCCGAAGCCAGCTCGCGATCGTCGGGGCTGAACACCACGCTGAGCACCGAGCCGGTGTGGCCCGTGAGCGGAGGGCCGATTTGTTGGCCGGTCATGGCATCCCAGAGCCGCACCGTCTGGTCGGCGCTGCCCGAGGCGAGTCGGCGCCCGTCGGGGCTGAAAGCAACACTGTTCACGTTGCCGGTGTGCCCGACAAGGGGGGCGCCGACGGCTTGGCCCGTGCCGGCGTCCCAGAGCCGCACTGATCGGTCGTCGCTGGCCGAGGCGATGCGTTGCCCGTCGGGGCTGAACGCCACACTGTTGACGCTGCCGGTGTGGCCGACGAGGGGGGCGCCAAACGGTTGGCCGGTGTCCCACAGGCGCACGGTGCCGTCGCTGCTGGCCGTGGCCAGCCGGCGCCCGTCGGAGCTGAACGCCACGCCGTTCACGCCACCGGTGTGGCCGGTGAGTGATGGGCCGCGCTCGTGGCCGGTGTCGGCGTCCCACAGCCGCACCGTCTGGTCGGCGCTCGCGGTGGCCAACCGGCGCCCGTCGGGGCCGAACGCCACACCTTGGACCGGTCCAATGTGACCGCTGAGCGGCGGCCCGAGCTCTTGACCTGTGTCGGCGTCCCATACCCGGGCCGTCTTATCCATGCTTGAGCTGGCCAAGCGGTGCCCCTGGGGACTGAACACGACGCTGAGCACCGGGCCGGTGTGGCCGACCAGCGGGGCGCCGACCGGCTTGCCGGTGGGTGCGTCCCACAGGCGCACCGTCTGGTCGTCGCTGGCGGTGGCCAGTCGCCGCCCGTCCGGACTGAACGCCACGCTGACCACCGAACCGGTGTGGCCGACGAGGCGGGCGCCGGTCGGGTTACCGGTGCGGGCATCCCACAACTGCACGGTCCGGTCGGTGCTCGCGGTGGCCAGCAAGTTCCCGTCGGGGCTGAACGCGACGCCGAGCACGGAACCGGTGTGGCCCCGCAGAGGGGCGCCAACCTCTCGGCCGGTCTCGGCGTCCCACAACCGCGCGGTCTTGTCCATGCTCGCGCTGGCCACCCGGCGCCCGTCGGGGCTGAACGCCACCCCGATCACGTCGTCCTCGTGGCCGGTCAGCGGGGCGCCGATCTGTTGGCCGGTCTCGGCGTTCCACACCCGCACCGTCTTGTCGAGGCCCACACTGGCCAGCCGGCGCCCGTCCGGGCTGAACGCCACACCATTTACTACGCCGGTGTGGCCGGTGATGATCTTGAGGGTGCTGGCGCGTTCGGCCACCGCGGTGTAGAGCGGGCCGTCGTCGACGGGAAGCGGCAGGGCGCGCGCGGCAAGAATCTGCTGCAGCGCCCGTGCGTCCCCACCGGGCTGGGTGCCGGCCAACATGTCCTGCGCCTCGGCGATCAGAATCTGCCTTTCGGCGATCAGCTTCTGCTCCAGCTGCGCCTGCGCCTCGTGCCGGGCTTGGACGGCCTGCACACCGAGCATTACTGCCACCAGAGCGACGACGACGGTGACAACCAGCGCACCGATGAGGATCCGTGCGTGTTTCCGCAGGACGGCCGCGTGGCGGTGGGCGGCGTCCAGTCCGGCTTGCTGGCCATCGGCGCGGGCTGGCCACGCCTTTGCGCCTCCCCCATGCCGCCGGTCGCGGTGTTCGCGTATCACATCGGTGAGCGCATCGTTGGCGAGTTCGATGCGTTGCGCGCCGTAGCGTTCCTCGAGCCGTAGCAGGCGCGACCCGATTAGCCGGGTGAGTTCGTCTTCCGTGAGACGCGACGGCACCGCTTCCTCGCGGACGTAACTGTCGCGAAATCCGTTCTCGGTGATGAGCTCTGACTCGATGAACTGCGCAACGCGCGGTGGATGATCACGCACACATGACAGGTAGTAGTTCGACAGGATGTCACGTTTGGCGTCCTCGACCAGCAGTTCGTCGAACTGGCTCTGCCCGAGCCGCTTCCGCTCCTCGTTGAGCTCGCGGCAGAACAAGCTGAGCAGCGCGGGTTCCACCTCCGGAGCGTTCGAAGCGCCATCAAGATCGGCGAATGCATTACCGCGGGCGCGGCGGAGGTCCTCGCCCGCGATGATTCCCACCACCCGGCGCGCTATCGGGCGGGGCATCGTCTCTCCGGCTGGTTTCTGCACGGCGTCTACTGCCTCGCTTGCCCGCATGCGCAGCAGACGCATCCGCGAGGGCCCGAGTGCCGGGAGAACCTCGCGCCATCCTTCGAAATCGGTAAGAAAGTCTTCGCGCAGGCTGATCAAAAGCTTGTAGTTGCGCTTCCGCAGATCGAATCGTGCCGCCGCGCCCTCGTCGTCTCCGATTCGTGCGGCCAGATCGGCGGGAATGCGATTTCCGGCCAGGTCGCCGAGCTCAGTCCTGAATTCCCGCACGAGATCCCCGCCCCGCTCACCGGGCGCACAGAGCTCTTCGAACTGGTCGACGACGATCACCGGCGTAAGGGGATCGCCCTGCTCATTCCATAGCTCAAAGTCTTTGCGATGCAGGTATTCCCAAAGAGATTCATCTTCCGAAGGCAGCATCGGCTCGGGCACGTTCGCTCGGATCGAGTCGGACACCGATTGATGTAGTTGACGCGTGAGAGATGTCGCACCTGGCTCAAGGTCGAAGCGGACGTAGACGGGCAGGAAGTGGTGTTCGCGCAGCAATGGGAACAGGCCCGCTCGCAGGAGCGACGTCTTGCCGAGACCGGACTGTCCGTACAACAGCGTGATCGGGGCGTCGAGAACGTGGCTCAGCAGCGATGTTGATTCATGGTCACGTCCGTGGAAGAACGCGCGCGCGTTCTCCTCAAACGACTCCAACCCCGGCCACGGGTTGTCGCTGTCGAGTTGTTCGGCTGCCGTTGTGCTCGTCACGATGCGACCGTCCGCCGCATGTCACGGGTTGGCACGTGACCAAAGCCTAAGCGCGTGAAGACATCCGGAGTCCGCCGGTGCCAACTCGGGTCATAACTCTCGTCGACGATCATCGGCACGGTGAAGCGTCGACGCGAAATGGACAACGATCGCTTCGCTGCCTCTCTGCGTTCCGTGAAAACGTAACTTTCCTCCTCGCACTCCGTGTTCGCCGTGGTAACCGGAATGAACGAGCGGATAGTTCGGCGGACCGCGGGCAAAGTTCTACGCTCCCATAATCCCCCGGGCTATCAAGCCCAAGATAGGCGGATGGCCAGGATGTCGGAGGCGAAATCACTCGTTTGATTTCCGCAGGTTGCATGTGGGCGAGGAAGCAACCGACCGGCCCGGCATGTTTGCGGTCATCGGCTGGTGCGGCAAGACAGCGCCTTGCTTTTTAGACCTCATACTCGTCTATTCCGAGGCACCCTTCAGGTCTGCGCGGGCCTGGTCGATTTGGTCGTATGCGTACGTCGCGATAGCAGCAGTGGTCATCTGTTGGCCCTGGTGGGCGAGCGATTCGTAAGTCTGGTCACCCAGGACATCGCGTAAGTGGGCGATGAGTTCGTTCATCTCGGGAAAGGATCCACGGGTGAAGGGTGTGCTGGCGAAACCGCTGATCGTCGCGGCAGGTTTGTAACGTCCGAGCCGGTCGAGAACCGAAGCCAGAATTGTCATCGGGGTCAACATGAGCGAGAAACTGCCCGAGTCGCAGTGGTTGCGAATCGCCCGCGTCAGATGGTCGAGCGCGTCAAGGAGGTCGCCTTGTGCGGCGGCAACCAAGGAGAAGTTCCCGGCCAGGTGTGATTCAAGCTGTCGGTTACCGCTGGACTGAGCGATCGCCAAGCCCCTGCGGAAGCACTCATGGGCGATAGCGGGGTCCGTGTCACGACGAGGGTAGCCGTATGCGATGACCGCATAGCAGATCACGACGGGATTGTGGGTGGCTTCGGCGGCAGCGATGACGCCTTCGGATGCCGCCAGCGCCTCATCGACAGCGCCGGTGAACGTCAGTGCCACAACCAGGTTCGCCTGCGCGAAATATGCATTGTCTCGCCCTCGTGCGATCGTGTTGCGACACAACTCAAGCCAGCGCTCGGGCACACCGGTCCAGATGTACGGACCACCCAGCCAGCTTTCGAAGGCATACGGAATCGGCTCGAAACGGCCGCTGTCGATGGCCTGCAGGCCAGCCTCCACATAGGCGAGGGCGTCATCGAGCCGACCGGCCGCGTAGCACTGCGTCGCCATCGCGTAGAGCTGGGCCAGCCGCGGGTGATCGACCGCACGCGCCGGCTCGATCAGCTCCTCGGCCCACGCGACGGGCTCGAACTGTTCGACCCAGAAGCCGAGGAAGGTTGCGTAGGTGGCGATGGTGGCCGCGGCATCGAGGTCATCGTGGTCGGCCGCCCACCGAAACGCGGTTCGCAAATTCGCCAACTCGGTTGCGAACCAGTCGTAGGCCTCGCGCTGCCGGGGGCTGTCCCAGAGCGCGAGGATGTCGTTTTCACGTCGAGCGAAATAGCGGGCATGGGCATCGCGCGCCTCGGTTGCCTCGCCGCGAGCGACGAGTTTTTCCTCCGCGAACTGACGGATCGTCTCCCACATCGAAAACCGGGTCCGTCCCGCTGACCGATCGGCCACGAGAAGCGACTTGCGCACCAGGGCATCCAGTAGATCGAGGACGGCGAAGTCGTCGGGGTCATCGGATCCGCCCACCGCGCAGGCGCCTTCGAGGTCGAACCCGCCCGCGAACACCGAACAACGGTCCAGCAGCGTCTTCTCCGCGTCGACGAGTAGGTCGTAGGACCACGCCACCGCGTGATGCAGGGTTTGGTGGCGTGCCAGGCCGCGCCGCGAGCCGACCAGCAGCCGGAATCGCCGATCGAGGCGATCCCGCACCTCGCTCACCGTCATCGATGACAACCGTGAGGCCGCTAACTCGATGGCCAACGGGATCCCGTCGAGGCGACGACAGATCTCCACCACAGCGGCAGCATCACCGGCGTCGGCGACCGAGCAGCCCGGCGAAACGGCTTGTGCGCGTTCGACGAACAGTTCTACCGCTGCGGAGTCGATGCCTGCGCCGAAGTCCAGCGACGGCACCGGCCACAAGTGTTCGTCGGCGACTCCCAACCCTTCGCGACTGGTAGCCAAAATCGTCACGGTCGTCGAGTGCGCGAGGATGGCCTCGATCAGGTCGGCAGCGGCGTCGAGCACATGCTCACAGTTGTCGAACACCAACAGCCGGACTCTGCCCTCCAGCGCGGCGGCCACCGACTCACTCACGCTCTTTCCGGCCTGTTGGATGATGCCCAGCACAGCCGCGACGGCGTCGGGCACCGCTGCTGGATCGGTGACCGCAGCCAGTTCGAAAACCCAGACCCCATCGGGGAATTCATCGGCGAGACGGCCCGCGGTCTCCAGAGCCAGGCGCGTCTTACCGACGCCGCCAACCCCCGTCAGGGTGACCAACCGATGCTTGCGCACCGTCAGTTCCAACTCGGCGACCGCCGACTCGCGCCCGATGAAACTGGTGATCGCGGGCCGCAGATTCCCGTTACTCGCACCCTGTGCCCGCAATGCGGGAAAGTCCGTCCGCAGGCCCGCCGCTCGGACCTGGAACACCCCGACCGGCACCGGCACATCACGCAGTCGCCGCGGCCCCAGATCGACCAGCTCCACTCCACTGACCAGAACCGCCGTCGAATCCGCCAATAGAATCTGCCCGCCGTGGCCGGCGGCCATCACCCGTGCAGCCCGATTGAGCACCGCACCGAAATAATCGCCTTCCCGAAGCTCGGCCTCGCCGGTCGCAAGCCCCATCCGCACGGGCAACTCGAGCGCCCGCTGCGCCGCTATCGCCGCGTCCACCGCTGTTTTCGGCGAGCCGAACGCCGCACACACCCCGTCGCCGGTGTGCTTGAACAGCAAGCCGCCGTGCGCCTCAATCGCAGAGCGCAACACATCGTCGTGCGCGACGAGAGCCGCCCGCATCGCATCCGCGTCTGCTTCCCATCGACGGGTCGAGCCCTCCACATCGGTGAACAGAAACGTCACCACACCCGAAGGAGCAGCCGCCGCGGACACGCTCACAGGATTTCACAAGCAACGCAGTCGCACCTCGAACATTGCCGGATCCGAGACGGGTCAACAGCGGTCTTACTGTCGTCCTGCGCTGGTGAGGACCGGCGATTTTCCCCGTGATGTGGTGCTGCTGACGGCGTAGAGAGCGACGGCAGCCAGGGCGAACAACCCGCCGGCATAGGGCAGGTTCCCGACGGGCGTGCGGTCACGGGTCATGCCGCCGACCGCCGCGAAGTAAACCCGGCAGCGCACAAGTCACGTTGCGCGAGAGGTCATGTCATCTCCTCGGCCATCGCCATGTGGCCCTCGAAGCCGAGATCCTTGGCCATCGTGCGGTAGCGCTCCCGGAGGTCGTGGTAGCGAGCCCCATCGCCCCGCGCCTGCGCGAGCAGCGCGCGCATCCGCAGCAGGTGGATTTCACGTGACACCAAACCCTCGTCGCCCGGCGCGCCCGCCAACCTGTCGATAGCTTCGCCGGCTTCCGTTATGTCGCCTTCCGTGGCGCCGGCCAACAGTGTCTCCACCAAAGCACCGGTGGCCGCACCGCAATGCCCAACCTGTCCCGCATGGAATAGATCATCGACAGCTTCACGCAATCGCGGCAGCGCGCCATCGCGATCGCCGCGCCGGGCCCTCTCCCGTGCGGCCCACACATCGGCGACGGGGAGGTCCGACGGGTAGTACTGGTCGTGCAGACACATCTCCCGGACTTGCCCGAGCACATCGAGTCCGCGCTCGCGATCCGCCGGGATGTCCCGGTGCACCAGCGCGATGCCGTTGGTCAGCATTGCCAGGCCCAGCGCCCGATCGTCACTCGACCGCTCGGCGATCCTCAGCGCCTCGTCGATTTCGCGCAGGGCGGCGTCGTCGGCCAGCAGGATCCCATTGGGTATCGCACCCAGGTATTTGTACGTAACGACCATGGCGTGCGACCACGGTTCGGTTCCGCGGGCCGTCGCGACGGCCTCCTCGAGATCCGTTCGCCAGCCGACGCGGCCCAGGGCCCATCGGGCGATGCCACGCGTTGCCAGCGCCACCGCCAGCGGCGAACCGACGATGGCGTTTCCCCGAGCGGGGTCGCCGTGCGCCAGCTCAATAACGTTCTGCGACCAGCTCAGCACCACACCCATTTCGGCGGTCTGGATCTTGGTGGCGATCGCCCCCAACGACAGCGCGATCGTGAGCGTCGGATCGCCGATCGATTCGATCAGCGCCATGTGTTCGGAGGCCAGCCGCGATGCGGTGCGCACACGGCCGTAGACGAAGTGCTCCATGATCAGCCCGGCCATGCCAATGGCCAGCGAAGCCTTGTCTCCGCTGGCCGAGCACAACTCCTGCAGCTCCTCGAAGCGGGCGGAGATTTCCAGATGGACCCGAAATCCGTTGCCGCACAGCAAAGTGCGCGGAGCTATCCGCATCGCGACACGGTCTGGGACATCGCTGGGCAAAGCGTCGGCAATCAGCCGCGCGCGCTCCCAGCTCCGACACGCCGCGGCCTTATCGCGAGTGGTCGCCCACTCACCGGCGCGTAGGTGCCACGCGTAGGCATCGCGCAGGTCCCCGGCGGCCTCCAGATGTTCGGCGATCAATGCCGCGTTCTCGTCGATGGCTGCGGGCTCCCGCTTTTCGACCGCGGCGGCCAGCCGCCGGTGCAGCCCGGCACGGTCGGATTTGAGCTGTGACTCGTACGCAACCGTGCGGATCAGCGGGTGGTGGAACGCATACTCGTCGCGCGAGCCGAACTCGACCGGGTCGATCAGCTCGGCGTCGAGCAGGCCGCGCGGAACCGCGTCGATGCCCAGCAGGGCCAGCAAGTCGGCGCCAAAGCGCGATCCGATCACCGCCGCAGCGCACAGCGCGCGCTTGGCTGCCGGATCGAGTCGGTCGATGCGAGCGGCGATGGTGGCCTGAAGCGTCGCCGGCACGGTGACGTCGGCGACTTCCGCGCGGCAGGTGTACGCCCCGCGGTCGCCCAATAGCACGCCGCGTTCGGCCAGGTCGTGCACCATCTCCTCGGCAAAGAACGGGTTACCCGCTGCCCGGGACCCGATTGTTTCCGCCAGCGCAGCGACCGCCGGGTCGCAGCCGAGCAGCTCGCCGATCAGTGCCGAGCACTCCGTATCGCTAAGCCGGGCAAGGGTAATCGTTTCCGCTCCGGTGACCCATGCCAACTTTCCGCGATACTCGGGACGGTAGGTGATCAACACCAGCGAAGGCGTCCGCGAGATTATCGTGAGGAACTCGGCCAGCATCGATTCGCTGACCTCGTCGATCCAGTGCGCGTCCTCGATGACATAGACGGCCGGGCCTCCGCGGGCCAGCGACGCGGCGTTGACGAGCGCGGTCAACCGCCGCCGCCGCGCGTCGGGATCGATCGTCGGAAGACTGACATCGGGATCGGCGATGCCCAGCAGGTCGTCGAAAAGCAGCAAGTCGTCCGGCGGGGCGTCCGGAGCCCAGGTCCGCACCTGCGCGCGGGCGGCCTGCCCCTCCAGATCACTCACGCCGGTGATCACCCGCAGCAGCCGAGCCACCACGTGGAAAGGGATGTCGGTGGCGTGCGATTCGCCGAAAGCGGTGAACACCTCGACATTCCGGGCGACTGCCGTCGCGACCACCTCGCGCACCAGACGGCTCTTGCCGATGCCCGGTGGGCCCACCACGCCGACCACGGCACCCTGGCCGCCGGCGGCGCGCTCCAGCAAGCCCTCGACGGCGGCCTTCTCCCGGCGCCGGCCAACCAGAGCCGACTCAGTTCGCCCGACCGCGCGACGCCGCTCCGATACGGCCAACAACCGATGGGCACAAACCGGTTGATCGCTGCCTTTGATGTGGACAAGCTCCGGGTCGCCGAGCACCGCGGCGCCCTGAACGAGTCTCGCGGTGGACTCGCTGAGCATCACCCCGCCCGGCGGGGCGACCGACTCCATCCGCTGAGCCATCCCCACTTGCTCACCCACGGCGGTGTAACCCAAAGCACCTGATCCGACCTCACCGGCAACAACTTGACCGGAATTGAGGCCCACCCGCAGTCGCAGGTCAACACCGTCGCGCCGTTGGACCTCCGACGCCAGGCCGACTGTTTCCCCCTGGACGCCCAGCGCCGCAAGGCAGGCACGGACAGCGTGGTCCTCCAGCGCCGTCGGGGCTCCGAATACCGCCATGATGCCGTCCCCGGTGAACTTGTCCACCGTCCCGCCGTACCGTCGAACGACCGCGGCGCTGCAGTTGACAAGCTCGGCCATGATCTCGCGCAGGCGCTCCGCCCCCACCGCGGCCGCGATGTCCATCGAATGCACCACGTCGGCGAACAAGACGGTGACCTGCTTGTACTCGGCGTGCTCGGTGGCCGGCGCGAGCCGCGCACCGCACTCGCTACAGAACTTGGCCGTAGGGCCGGACCGTGCACCGCAGGAGCCGCAGGCCGGCGCCGTCACGGCCAGTCGGCCGCCATCACCGCGGGCGTCCACGTCAGTATCGTGGCACCGCCGGTCAGCTATGTCCCTCGTTTCGCCCGGCTATCCGCGACACGGCGAGTACCAGCACCGCAAGACAGGTAGTCGACTACGCGTGTACGGCGCGGCCGCGCCACCAAGACTTCGTGGTGAAAGCAGTTCACCGCCGACCCTCGGGGAACATCATGACGATCACGGTTGACGCGCCGATCTGCCCGAGCGTCTTTGACGCCGGCTTTCCGACGATCGACTATGAGCATTGCCAGAGCCCCGACGAGGCCCACGAGATCATCGGCGGGGCGCGACGGCGGGCGCCGATCGCGATTGGCCCGCACGGACCCGAGCTGCTGACCTATGAACTGGTGCGGACCGTGCTGCGCGACCCACGATTCCGCGTGCCGCAAGGCATGTTCCTTGCCTCCCAGGGCATCACCAGTGGGCCGCTGTGGGACCGGGTCGCGGCGAGCCTGATCAGTCTCGACGGGCCCGAGCACCAGCGGCTGCGCCGCCTGGTGTCCAAGGCCTTCACACCACGAGCCACCGAGCGTCTGCGCACGACGATCGCCGAGGTGATCACCGAACTGGTGGACCGGCACACCGCAACCGGGAGCTGCGACGTGGTCACCGACATCGCCCGCCAGTATCCGATCCCGATCATCTGCGCGCTCTTGGGCGCGCCGGCCGAGGATTGGGAGCTGTTCTCGGCGTGGACCGACGACATCTTCCGCGTTTTCAGCTGGGACGTCGCCGCTCACGAGCGGACCATCTTGGCGGCATGGGACGAACTCGACGCCTACATCGACGACATGGTCGCCCAGCGGCGGCAGACACTGACCGACGACCTGATTTCCGATCTGATCCGCGCCGAGGACGACGGCGATCACCTCAACGCCGAGGAGCTACGGATGCTGGCGGCAGGCCTGTTGATGGCCGGCACCGACACCACCCGCAACCAGCTGGCCGCTTCGGTGCACGTGCTGTGCGATCACCCCGACCAGTGGGCCCTGCTGGCCGAACATCCCGAGCTCGCCAACGAAGCGGTCGAAGAGACGATGCGGCATTCACCGATCGCAGGCCTCACTCTGCGGATCGCGCTTGAGGACGTCGAGATCGCCGGGGTCATGATCCCGGCCGGCACGCTGGTCGTCGCCAACACGGCCTCCGCAAACCGCGACCCGGCCGTCTACGACGACCCCGACAGGGTCGACATCACCCGCGAAGGGGCCCCGATCCAGACCTTCGGCGCCGGCATGCACTACTGCCTCGGCGCCAACCTGGCCAGGCGTGAGCTCGCCGAAGCCCTAACGGTCATGGCACAGCGCATGCCCAACATGCGGCGCACCGGCCCCGCACCATGGAAGCCCCTCACGGCTATCAGCGGACCGGCCACGCTGCCAATCGAATTCGACTGCCAACCGCTGCGGTGACTATTGCGCGATACGGATGACAAAAGCGTCCGTGTTCTCGTCATAACCGACGGTTTCGTCCACGAACAGTTCACCAACCAGGTGGCCGTCCTCAGCAACGGCGATGAAGGTCGCCTCCTCCTGGTCGTATGTCACCGATCCTTGCACGAACATCGCCGCGACCTCGTGCCCGTCGGCTCCGAAAACGACGAGCTTCAAGCCTCCGGCGTTCTTGACGTACTGCGCTGCTTCGGCACGCGTCGTAACCATCGCTGGGATTCCTTCCTGCTGGTTGTCTAATTGCAGCGCAGTGTTTCCGAAACCAGAACCCACTCTGGCCGGCCAGTTTGCCGCCACCAATTCCCGCTTGGGTCCACGTCAGTATCGTTCCACCGCTGGTCAACCATGTCCGGCATATGAGCGAACCCGCTTCGAGAGGAAGTTTCGAGACTCTCGAATGTCGGCTATTTCCAGGCAGAGACCAGTTCCGTTCGAACCTGGT
The DNA here is from genome assembly GCA_963784685.1 of uncultured Actinomycetota bacterium. GTDB lineage: Bacteria > Actinomycetota > Actinomycetes > Mycobacteriales > Mycobacteriaceae > Mycobacterium. The sequence goes on along the minus strand of CAWASF010000020.1, from coordinate 137,214 downwards.
CGATTTGGTCGTACGCATACGCCACCATCGCGGCGGTGGTCATCGTCTCGCCCTTGCGGGCGAGCGAATCGTAGGTCTCCTCGCCGAGGACTTCGGGAAGGTGGGCGATCAAGGTGTTGATCTCAGGTATCCACGCCTTGGTGATGGGACTGAACGCATAGCCGGCGATGGTCGCGGCCGGTTCGTCGTGTCCGAACCGGTCGAGAAGCGCGGCGAGGACCGCAAGCGGGACTCGCACCACCGTGGTGTTGCCCGAGTCGTGGTAGTTGCGAATGGCAAGAGCCAGGTAATCGAGCGCGGTCAGCGGGTCGCCGTGCCGTGCTTCGAGACGACCAAGGATGTTCGCCAGGTGAGTTTCGTTGTAGCGGTTACCGCTCTCTTGGGCGATTGCCAAAGCCCGGCGCATAGCGTCGTGCGCGCGGCTGGGTTCCACGTCGATGCAAGCTATGCCACAGGTCAGCAACGCGAACGAGAGGGCCCACGGGTTTGTGATGGTGTCAGCGGCGGCCATGAGGTCGTTCGCGACGGCCACCGCCTCGGCGTGGGAACCCGCCATCATCAGTCCGAAGACCAATCCCGCCCTGATATTTGCGTACGGGTCCGGGCCGCGCGCAAGCAGGAACCGACTCCATTCGACACTCCGTTCGGGCTGGCCGATGAAGTTGTACACACCGCCAAGCCAGCTCTCGAAGCCGAACAGCACCCTGTCGGGGCTGCCGGCGGCCAGGACCTGGCCGGCGTCGCAGTACCGGACGGCCTCCTCGAGCCGCCCCGCCACGTAACTCCATGACGCCATCGTGTACAGGGCGACGAGCCGGGAATGGTTGACTGCTCGGGCGGGCTCGATCAGCTCTTCGGTCCACGCGATCGGTTCGTAATTCTCGACCATTGCGCCAAGCAACGTCGCGTAAATGGCGATGGGGGCGGCGACGTCGAGGTCGCCCTGATCGGCGGCCCACCGGAAGGCGGTGCGCAGGTTGGCCTGCTCGGTGGTGAACCAGGTGTAGGCCTCCCGTTGCCGGGGGCTGTCCCAGAGGGAAAGGATGTCGGCTTCGCGCCCGGCGAAGTGGCGAGCATGCGCGGTCCGAACCTTGGTTGCCGCTCCGGAGGCGACGAGTTGCTCCTCGGCGTATTGCCGGATCGTCTCCAGCATCGAATATCGGGTTCGTCTCGATGACCGGTCGGCGGCCAGCAGCGACTTGCGCACCAGCGCGTCCAGCAGATCGAGGGCGGCGTATTCGTCAGGGCCGTCCGGGTCGTCGGATCCCGTTACGGCGCAGGCACTCTCGATGTCAAACCCGCCGGCGAACACCGCGCACCGGTTCAGCAGCTCCTTCTCCGCGTCGTCAAGGTGGTCGTAGGACCACGACACCGCATGGCGCAGCGTTTGGTGGCGTTCCAGCCCGCGCCGCGACCCGACCAGCAGCCGGAACCGCTGATCCAGACGGTCGCGCACCTCGCCGGCGGTCATCGACGCCATCCGTGAGGCCGCCAACTCGATGGCCAGCGGGATCCCGTCGAGGCGTCGGCAGATCTCCACCACGGCCGCCGCTTCGTCGCCGCTGCCCATCGAGAAGCGGGAGGAAACACTGCGGGCGCGGTCGGCGAACAAGCTCACGGCGGCCGAGTCGGTGCCGCTGTCGACGTCCAGCGATGGCACCAGCCACAGTTGCTCGTCGGCGAGGCCCAGGCCCTCGCGGCTGGTGGCCAGGACCCGCACGGTTGCGGACTGCGCCAGGATGGACTCGACGAGGTCGGCGGCCGCGTCGCGCACATGCTCGCAATTGTCGAACACCAGTAACCGGACTCTGCCCTCCAATGCGGCGGCCACCGACTCGCCCACGCTCTTGCCCGGCTGCTGGGTGATGCCGAGCACCGCGGCCACGGCGTCGGGCACCGCCCCGGGATCGGCGACCGAGGCCAGCTCGAAAAGCCATACACCGTCGGGGAATTCGGCGGCAAGTCGCGTGGCGACCTCCAGTGCCAAGCGTGTCTTGCCGACCCCACCCGCGCCGGTCAGGGTCACCAACTCATGAGCCTTGACCGCCGATTGGACCTCGGCGACCTCGGACGCGCGCCCGACGAAACTGGTGACGGCAGACCGTAGGTTCCCCGGGCTCGCATCCAGTGCGCGCAACGCGGGAAAGTCTGTGCGCAGGCCCGCGGCTTGGACTTGAAACACCCGGACCGCGGTGGGCAGATCTCGCAACCGCCGCGGCCCCAGGTCGATGAGGTCGACACCGCTGAGCAGACCCGCCGTCGATTCGGCCAATAGGATCTGGCCGCCGTGCCCGGTGGCCATCACCCGCGCGGCCCGATTGAGCACCGCACCGAAGTAATCGCCGCCCCGTAGTTCGGCCTCCCCGGTTGCTAACCCCATCCGCACCGGCAACTCCAGCGAACGCTGCGCGGCGACCGCGGCCTCGACCGCGGCCGCCGGCGAGCCGAATGCGGCACACACACCATCGCCCGTGTGCTTGAAAACGAAGCCGCCATGCTCCTCGATCGCGGTGCGCAACACCTCGTCGTGCGCCGACAGGGCCGCCCGCATCGCGCCCGCGTCTGCTTCCCACCGACGGGTCGAGCCCTCGATATCGGTGAACAGGAACGTCACCACCCCCGAAGGGGCGGCCGCCGTCATGGCATCGCCTCGGCCCAATTCATGTGCCCCTCGAAGCCCAGCGATGTCGCCATGCCGCGGTAGCGGTCACGGTAGTCGCGGTAGGCGGCCTCGTTTCCGCGGGCGCGGGCCAGCAGCGCCCGGAGTCGCAGCAGCGAGATTTCGTTCAATACGAGGCCGGGATCGGTTGGCACGGCCGCCAACTGATCCATTGCGTTCTCGGCCTCGTCGAGACCGCCTTCCCCGCCGCGTTGAACCAGTGCCTCCACCAGGGCAGTGGCGGCCAGCGCGGTCCAGAAGCACCCGCCGGAGTTGAACAACTCGTCGGCGACAGCGCGGGCCAATACGATGGCGCCGCCGATATCGCCGGTCCGCGCCTTTTCCCGGACGATGTGTACGTCGATTATCGGCAGATTGGTCAAGGCGAACTGGTTGTTCGCGCACCGCTCTCGCACTTTGGCGAGCAACGCGAACCCTCGTTCGCGCGCGGAGCCTTCCTGATATGCCAGAGCGAGGCCATGAACTCCCCGAGCAAGGTCAACGGCGAGATCGTCGCCCGATTGCTCGGCTATTGACAAGAATTCCGCGGTGTCGCGCAGGGCTGTCTCATCGGGCAGCAGCACCCCGTACGGGATCGCATAGGCGTACGTGAACCACATGACGCCGCCAAGCCCCCCTGGGTCGGTCATCAGGGCACGCGCAGCGCTCATGGCCCGGACGAAGTCATCCTTCCAGCCGGCAATGCCCAGGCACCATCGGGCCAAACCGCGCACGGTGATTGCCTGCGTCAGGGGAGATTGGAAGATCAGGTTTCCTTTGGCGGGATCACCCTCGGCGAGGTCGATGACGAGCTGGGCGAACCGAAGCACGTCGGCGATTTCGGCGGTCTCGTGTTTGGGAATCATCGCGGCAAAGGACAGCGCGACGGTCAACGTAGGATCGCCGATGGCCTCCAGCAGTTGGACGAGTTCGTCGGCGAGTCGCGATGCCTCCCGGCGGTGCGCCTGCATCGACTGCCACGTCAAGAAGCCCGACATTCCAACGGCGAGCGATCGCCGATCCCCTGCGGCGCTGCACAACTCACGCAGCTCGTCGAAGCCGGTGTTGGCGCCGCTGCCGCCGATCCGATACGCATGCGCACACAACAGCGTGCGGGGCGCGATGGCCATGGTCAAACGATCAGGGTCATCTTGGGTCAGCCGATCGGCGACCTGTCGGGCCCGCCGCCAACTCGTGTGCGCCGCAGCCATGTCGCGGAAAGCAGACCACGTTCCAGCGCGCATGTGCCAGTCGAAGGCCGCATGCAAATCGCCTGCCGCCTCGAGGTGTTCGGCGATCAACGCCGCGTTTTCGTCCGCCGAAACCCGTCTCTCGATCGCTCCCGCGAGTCGTCGATGTGATTGTGCACGAACAGATTTGAGTTGAGCCTCGTAAGCAACCGTGCGGATCATGGGATGGCGAAACTCATACTCGGCGTTGGATGCGAACCTCACCTGATTGACAAGTTCCGCCTCGATCAGCGGCACCATGTCCACGTCGGGGACCAGCGCGGCCAGCAGATCTGCGTCGAATCGCGCCCCGATGACCGCCGCGGCATTCAGCGTCCGTTTGGCCGACGACCCAAGGCGATCTATGCGTGCGCCGATGGTGGCTTGCAGCGTGGCCGGTACGTCGACCTCCGCGACGTCTCGACACTGTTGGTAGGCGCCCGGCTGGCCCTGCAACACCCCGCGTTCCGCCAGGTCGCGCACGATCTCCTCGACGAAGAAGGGGTTCCCGGCCGCACGGCCCACGATTTGCGCCGCGAGTTCTCCCTTCAACGAACCGGCGCCGAGAAGCTCAGCCGTTAATTCCTGCGTGTGCGCATCGCTCAACGGCCGCAACGCAATTGTTTGGGCACCGTGGATGCGGCTCAGGGCACCTCCGTATTCCGGCCGGTAGGTGATCAGCGTCAACGACGGGATCTGTTGCGCGACGGCCATGAACTCGGCCAGCATCGACTCGCTGATTTCGTCGATCCAGTGCGCGTCCTCGATGACGTACACCGACGCGTCCGGCCGATCCAGTGCTCCCGCATTCACCAACGCGGTCAATCGCCGGCGGCGCGCGTCGGCGGCGATATCCGGCAGCGACACTGCCGGATCGCGGATCCCCAGCAGGTCGTCCAGCAGCAGCAGGTCTTCGGGGTCGGCCTCCGGGAACCGCTCACGTACGCGCGTGCGCGCTGTGTCGGCGCCGAGTGGCTCGATTCCCATTGCCGAGCGCAGCATCCTGGCCACCACGTGGAACGGGATGTCGCTGGCATGCGATTCGCAGTAGGTGCCGAATACCGGTATGCCGCGACCGTCCGCCAGCGCAGCGGTTTCACGGACCAACCTGCTCTTGCCGATACCCGCCGGTCCCACGATGTTGACGATGCAGCCCCTGCCGGCGATCGACTCTTCGAGGATCCCGCCAATGGTCGCGAATTCCCAGCTCCGACCGACCAGTTTGGATTCGGTGCGGCGATGCGGCCGATGCTCGCCGATGGCCAACAAGCGCCTGGCGATTACCCTGTTGCCGCCCTTGATGTGCACCGGTTCGGGCTCACCGAGGACGACCGCGGTCCCCGCCAACCTGGCCGTCGAGTCGCTCAGCATCACCCCGTCCGGTGGTGCCACCGACTCCATCCGCTGGGCCATGCCGACTTGCTCGCCGATCGCGGTGTATCCCAACGGCCCCGAACCGATCTCACCGGCGATCACCTGGCCGGAGTTGAGGCCCACCCGCAGTCGCAGGTCCACGCCGTCAAGTTCACGGATGTGGGTGGCAAGCGTCTGCCCCGCTTCCTGAAGGCCCAAGGCCGCCAGACAGGCACGAATGGCGTGGTCCTCCAAGGCCACCGGCGCGCCGAACACCGCCATGATGCCGTCGCCGGTGAACTTGTCCACCGTGCCGCCATAGCGCTGCACCACCGTCACCGCGCGATCAACCAGATCGGCCATGATCTCCCGCAGGCGCTCGGGGCCGACGGCCGCCGCGATGCCCATCGAGTGCACCACGTCGGCGAACAAGACGGTGACTTGCTTGTACTCCGCGCGGGTGTCGCTGTCTTCGACCGGTGAGCCGCAGCCGTGACAAAACCGGGCGTGCTCCAGCGGTTCAGTGCCACACGTCCGACACGCTGCCATGGCCGTCATCCGACCCCTCGCCGATCCGGAGCCCTGTCGGAGTCATCGTGAACGCCGACAGCCCTTCTGCAAATATCTCACCGCTTATCCTTAATAAGCTCATATCCCGTTAAGGTCTCCGAGCGTCCGGAACGCAGCTTCCGGCCGCCCCTTCACCTCGGCAAACGCTGGTTTGATGCGGGGTGACCTGGCTATTCTCAGTTCCGTCATGACGGACCCGCGCAATCACTCGAAGGTGGCCGGCATCAGGGCGCTCGCCGCGCTGGTATCGGCGGTTGCGCTTGCCGTCACGGCCATCGGGTGGATCGCCTACCGCTCCGCATCGTCCGGCATCACCACGTCCGACGCCTTGTCGGGTGAACCGGCATCGACCGGGCCCGAACAAAACATCCTGATCATGGGGCTGGATAGCCGTCGCGACCAGCATGGCCGGCCCCTGCCGCCGGACATCTACGACGCGCTTCATGCCGGCGGTGAAGATTCCGGCGACGGCGACGCCGATGCGCTGATCGTGTTGCACCTGCCCGCCGGGGACGGCCCGGCCACGGCGATCTCGATCCCGCGCGACGACTACGTCGATCTGGCCGGATGCCCGGGCTCGGTTTGCCGCGGCAAGATCAAGGAGGCCTACAGCGCCGCCTACCAACGAATAATGGACGGCCGCGGCTCCCCTAACGTGCATTCCGATCCCGCCGCGCTAGAACAGGCGGCGCGTGAGGCCGGCCGCAAAGCCGAGATCAGCACGGTCAGGCGGCTGCTGCAAATCCCGATCGACCACTTCATCGAGGTAACTTTGGTCGCGTTCTTTCAGCTCGCCCGGCTGGTCGAACCCATCACCGTGTGCCTGAACGAGGACACCGTGGATCGCTACTACTCGGGCGCGGACTTTCATCAGGGCATCCAGCAGATCAGTGCGGCCCAGGCGATGGCGTTCGTTCGGCAACGCCGCGACGCCAACGACGAGGCGTTCACCGACCTTGACCGGACCCGCCGCCAACAGGCGTTCATCGTCTCGGTGGTCCATGCGCTGCGCCGCAGCGGGGCGTTGTCGGACCCTGGGCGCCTGCGCGCGCTGCTGGATGTCGCGCGGCAAAACGTCGCCGTTGACGCTGGTTTCGACTTGGAAGACTTCGTGCGTCAGGCGTCGGCGTTCGCCGACAGGCCGGTCGCGCTCTACACGCTGCCGGTCACCGGTTTCGGCGAGATCTCCAACGGCGCGTATGTCAATTTCATCGACCTAACTACCATCCGCTCGATCGTGCACAACCTCGTGGCCAGCGGCCTGACCCCAGCCGCACAAACCAGTGACGGCTCGCAGCTCAGCGCAGGCAGCGTCGTGCTCGACGTCGTCAATGCCTCGGGCAGGCAAGGCGAGGCGGCGCACCTCGAAACATCCTTGGCGACCGGGCACTTCACCCAGGGCAGCGTCAGCACCGCCGACTCCACCAGCCAGAAAAGCACCATCGCATACGGACCCGGCGCGACGGCCGCCGCCGCCGAGCTCGGCGATCAATTGGGCATAACCGCCGAAGCGTCCGACAGCGTCGCCCGCAACACGGTGCGACTCACCGTCGGGACGGACTACTCCAGGTTTGACGACGTCGATCGCACGTCGACGTCCCCGACCACAACGGCCGTGGACCCCGTCACCACCGTCCCGGCCACCGGCACCGGCAAAAAAGAACCGACACCTACCGACCTCACGCGCATGACCGCCGACGGCATTCCGTGCGTGAAATGACAAGGGCGGCAAGATTCGCGCCGCGACGGTTACAGTAGCTCCGATGGCCATCCCGCAGTCCAGTGGGCGGATGCTCGCGGGCGTCGCCGCCGCGTCCGTCTCGCTCGGGGTGGCCCAACTGGTGGGCATCCCGTTCGGTGCGCGCGCCGACGCGCGTACCGCGATCGGCTCAGTGGCCGTCGACCTGACGCCGGGACCCATCAAAGAGTGGGCCATTCAGGCCCTGGGCTCTCTGGACAAACTCTTCCTGGCCGTCGTCGTGCTCGTGGCGATCGCCGCGATCGCTGCGATCGCCGGGACCCTCGAAACTCGGCGCCGACCGCTCGGCAGCGCCGCGATCGCCGCGGCGGGCGTCCTCGGATGCATCGCAGTGCTGTCGCGGCCCGGTGCGACGGCTCTCGACACGATCCCCACCGTGGTGGGCGCCGCCTGCGGCGTGGCGACCCTCCGCTTGCTCACCCGCCGGTTCGCCGCCGCCGACCACGACGAACCGGATGCCGGCAGGCGCAGGTTGGTCATGCTCGGATTGCTCGGATTCGGAGTGGTGAGCGGCGTGGCGGGTGCGGTCATCACGCGGTTGGTGCACTCGGTGGCCGCTGAGCGCAACGCCTTCGCACTTCCCCGACCGCGCACACCGGCGCCCCCGATACCTCCTGAGGTGCAACCGAAAGGCGTTGCGCTACTGAGCTTTGTCACCTCCAGCGCCGACTTTTACCGGGTGGACACCGCACTCAGTGTTCCCCAACTCAGCCACGGCGACTGGCGGCTGCGCATCCACGGCATGGTGGACCACGAATCCACTTACAGCCTCGACGACCTCGCCCACTTCGAGGTCGTCGAAACGGTGACAACCCTAACCTGCGTATCGAATCCCGTTGGCGGGAAACTGATTTCGACGGGCGTCTGGACGGGCTACCGGCTGGCTGATCTGCTGTCGGCGGCGGGTGTGCACTCGGACGCGGATATGGTGCTCTCGACGTCGATCGACGGGTTCACCGCCGGCACGCCCGTGCAGGCGCTCATTGATGGCCGCGCGGCGCTCCTAGCGTTCGGCCTCAACGGTCAGCCGCTGCCGATCGAGCATGGCTACCCGGCCCGACTGGTAGTGCCCGGGCTCTACGGATACGTGTCGGCCACCAAGTGGGTCGTCGATATGGAGCTCACCCGCTTCGACCGAGCGGAGGCCTACTGGACACGGCAGGGCTGGGCACCGCGCGCGCCCATCAAGACCGAGTCGAGGATCGACGTGCCGAAAGCCGGTCAGAGGGTGCCGATGGGCCCCGTGGTGTTTGGCGGTGTCGCGTGGGCACAGAATCGTGGCGTGCGGGCCGTGGAGGTCCTCATCGACGATGGCGGGTGGCAGCCCGCGCAGCAGGGCGCGAGCTATTCCAACGATACGTGGCGGTTGTGGAGCCTTCCGTGGGAGGCGAAAAGCCCTGGGAAACATACGATCACCGTGCGTGCCACCGACAACACCGGAGCTGTCCAAACGGCCGATCGGGTTGGTGCCGTTCCGGACGGCGCCACCGGCTGGCACACGGTGGACTTCACGGTCGCGGAGAGTTGAGCTTCCGCCAACTGAATACCGCGATCACGATACCGATCAGCACCGTGATCGGACCAATGATCGACCAGGTCGTCGTGTTGCTCATCGGGCTACCCTGAAGCACGCCGAACCCCTGGAGAGTCCAGATCAGACCGAACAACGCGACGATCAAACCGAGCGCGAACGTGGCGACGAAAGTCCTTCCCATATGGGGATGCTAAGCGCGGCGCAGCCCTGACGCTGCGAGCTAGCGCGGGTGATATCGCATATGCAGATCGCCTTATGGTCGAGTCACGGTACTCACGTGGCTCATGAGGTTACTGGTACCGCTTCTCCTCAGGACGCGGGTTCGGGCGTGCGCGTCGCCACCAAGAACCGGCGGAGCGCGGCCGCCATCCGTGCACGTATCGGCGCACCCGAGACGATCATGTCGACCATCGTCACCGACTGGTGGGTATGGCCGCGGGCACGGACATACTCCGTGGGGACGCCCGCCGCGGTGAGCGCGGCGGCGTAGGCCTCGCCGTCGTCGCGGAGGGGATCGAACTCGGGCGTCACCACGATCGCCGGCGGCAGCCCGGACAGGTCGTCGGAACATAGGGGTGCGAAGCGCGGGTCGCGTCGATCCGCCTCGTCGATGTAGTGGTCGTAGAACCACCGCATCAGCGGCGTCGTGAGACCGTAGCCGTCCGCATTCTCGGCGAACGATGCGCCCGTCGTGTCGCCGGTCGTGCACGGCGCCAACAGGACCTGGCCCATGATGTTGGGTCCACCCAGGTCCCGCGCCAGCCGGCATACCACCGCCGCGATCCCGCCGCCCGCACTCCAGCCACACACCGCGAGTTGCCCGGGTCTGCCGCCGAGCGCCTCGGCGTTGTCGGCGACCCACTGCACCGCGGCCATGGCGTCGTCGATCGCCGCGGGGAATCGGTGCTCGGGCGCATGGCGGTAGTCCGCCGAGATGATCACCGCGTCGCTGCGAACGCACAGGTCCCGGCACAGCGGATCATCCGAGATGGCGTCGCCCAGAACGTGGCCGCCGCCATGGAAGTACACGACGATCGGGTGCGGGCCAGGTGTCGACGGCCGGTAAAGCCGGTACGCCAAATCGCCGGTGGCGCCGGGCAACACACCGTCGGCGATCTCGCCGACGTCTGGTCCCGGCGGTAGCGGCGCTAACATCTGCGCGTAGAACGCGCGGGCATCCTCCACGGCCATCGATTCCATCGGCGGCAGATTCAGCGCCGCGGCCTCCATGAGGACCATCTCGACGTCCGGCTGCAACTGGCGCACGACTCCGTCGTTGCAACGCGAGCCGTCGGGACCGGACAGCCGTGAAGCCCAGGTAATCGCGGGCGACCACCTCGTCGCAGCTGGCGCGGTAGAAGTCGACGCCCGCGCAGTAGGGCAGGAAAACCCGCGGCTTGCCCGGCACATTGGCGCCCATGTACCAGGAGTTCGCTGCCGGGTAGAGGGTGATGTCGGCGCAGTCGTTGACGTGCTGCGTCCACCCCGCTTCGGCCGTTTCGGTGGGCTCGATGGCATCGAAGCCGGACGCGCTCAGGTGACCGAGGCAGTCGAGCACCCAGTCCGCGTGCTGTTCGATCGAAACGATCATGTTCGACAGCACCGAGGGACTCCCGGGACCGGTGATCAGGAACAGGTTCGGAAAGCCGACGGTGGTCAACCCGAGGTATGTTTGCGGCCCGTGCGCCCATTTGTCCTTCAGCGCCAGGCCCTCTCGGCCAATGATGTCCACGGCCGTTATCGCACCGGTCACGGCGTCGAAACCGGTGGCGAAAACGATCGCATCAAAGGTGAAGGACTCGTCGGCGGTATCGATGCCCTCTTCCGTGAGTTGTCGGATCGGGTGCTTTCGGACATTGACCAGGCGCACATGCGGCAGGTTGTAGGTGGCGTAGTAGTTCGTGTCCAGGCACGGCCTTTTCGTCCCGATCGGGTGATCGGTCGGGCACAGATCGACCGCCGTCTGCGGATCGTCGACGATGGAGCGGATCTTGCTCCGGACGAACTCCGCGAACTCATGGTTGGCCGCGGGATTGCTCCCTACGTCGGCGAAAACGGTTAGCGTCTCGAACAATAAGCCACTCTCCCAGGCGCGCTCATAACGCGCTTGTCGTTCACTCTCAGAGACGCTGAAGGTCGGGATGATGCTGCGCTCCATGTTCGCAATGCCGCCGAACGACAGCCTCGCCGACGCGCGGTATTCGGCCTCATTCGCCAGTTGCGCGAGCTTCTCGGGCGACAACGGGCCATTGCGCGCCGGGATGGAGAAATTCGGCGTGCGCTGAAACACCACCAGCTCTCGCGCTTCCTGGGCGATCATCGGAATCGATTGAATGCCGGAGGAACCCGTGCCGATCACCGCCACCCGCTTGCCCGTGAAGTCGACGGGCTCGTGCGGCCAGCTGCTGGTGAAGTAGACCTCGCCGGCGAACCGCTCGAGTCCGTCGACCTCGGCCGGTTTGGGCATGGACAGGCAGCCCGAGGCCAGCACGACGAAGCGAGAGCTGACCACCTCCCCCTTGTCGGTGCTCACGTGCCATAGCGAGGCATCGTCGTCCCAGCGCGCCTGCCGCACCCGAGTCGAGAAGGTGATGTGGCGCCGCAGGTCGTGCTTGTCGGCGACATGGTTCAGATAGCACAGGATCTCCGGCTGGGTGGCGTACTTCTCCGACCACTGCCAGTCCCGCTGCCAGTCGGGATCGAAGCTGAACATGTAGTCGACGCTGGGAATGTCGACCCGGGCGCCCGGGTACCGGTTCCAGTACCACGTGCCGCCGAGGTCGTCGGCGGCTTCGAACACACGGAATCGGTATCCGGCTCGGCTCAGGCGGTAAGCAAGGTACAACCCCGCCATACCCGCGCCTACCACGACGACGTCGACATCGGGCGTCGGTCGGTCTGTCCCGGCTGAATCGGTCATCGTCTGATCATCACGCCGAGCCGACCGGCTGTCACGAGTACCGAGGTACTTCATATTTATCGACCGGCGGCGGTCAGCTCCGTTCGGGCCTGGTCGATCTGGTCATAGGCGTAGGCGACCATCTCGGCGGTGGCCATCGCCTCACCCTTGCGGGCCAGCGACTCGTAGGTCTGGTCGCCGAGGACCTCTCGGAGATGGGCCATCACGGCGCTGATCTCGGTGAACAGCGGGGTGAGGGGGTTGACGGCGAAACCGGCGATGGTGGCCGCCGGTTCATAGCGGCCGAGCCGGTCGAAGAAGGCGGCGAGCACAGCCAGGGGGCTGCGGATCATCGCGGTGTTGCCCGAGTCATCGAATTGTCGTATGGCGATTGTGAAGCAGTCGAACGCGGCCAGCGGATCGCCGCATTGGGCCTCAAGACCGGACAGGATGACCGCGACGTTCGATTCGATATACGGGTTACCGCTAGCTTGACAGATCTGTCGGGCTTGGCGCAGGGCGTCCAGCGCGCGGCCGGGATCGACCTCCCGGAACGCGAATCCGGAGGCGAGCAGCGCGAACGCCCGCGCAGCGGGATTGCCGGTGGCATCTGCGGCCTCGACTAGGCCGTCAGCGGCGGCCATTGCCTCGTCGGTGCGGCCGGCCATCGTCAGCGCGAACAACAAGCACGCCCTCGTCTGTGAGTGGATGTCGCGACCAAGTTCGAGCTGGGTGCGGAGCATCTCGACCCACCGTTCGGGCTGGCCGACGTTGATGTAAGGAGCCCCGAGTATGCCGTCGATGCCGAACGGTGGCGGGTCGGTTCCCCGTCCGATCACCTTCGCGCCATCCTCGGCGTAACCGACAGCCTCCTGGATCCGCCCGGTGTTGTAACACTGTGATGCCATCACGTAAAGCGTCTCGAGCCGGGGGTGGTCGGCGGCCTTGGCGGGCTCGATGAGCTCTTCGGCCCACGCGGTGGGTTCGTAATTTTCGACCATGTAGCCGAGGAATACTGCGTACGTCGCGACGACGGCGGCGATGTCGAGATCGCCATGGTCCGCGGCCCACCGAAACGCGACGCGCAGATTGGCCAACTCGACGGCGAACCATTCGTACGCCTCGCGCTGTCGAGGACTGTCCCACAAGCCGAGAATGACTTTTTCTAGTTTCGCGAAGTGGCGGGCATGCGCGGTGCGTACCTCGGTGGCCGCCCCGCTCGCGACCAGTTGCTCCTCGGCGAACTGGCGGATCGTCTCCAGCATCGAAAACCGCGTCCGCGCGGTTGACCGGTCGGCGACGATCAGCGACTTACGCAACAGCGCGTCCAACAGTTCGAGGGTGGCGAAGTCGTCATCGGAGACAGTGACAGCACAGGCGCTTTCGAGGTCGAATCCACCGGCGAACACCGAACACCTGTACAACACCACCTTCTCCGCATCCTCGAGCAGGTCATACGACCACGCAACCGCGTGACGCAGCGTCTGGTGGCGCTCCAACCCGCGTCGCGACCCGACCAGCAGGCGAAACCTCTGATCCAGACGATCACGCACGTCGATCGCCGTCATCAGCGCCATTCGGGAGGCCGCCAGCTCGATCGCCAACGGAATGCCGTCGAGGCGACGGCAGATCTCCACGACCGCCCCCGCCTCATCCGCATTGATAATCGAGAAGTGCGGCGAAACAGCCTGCGAGCGTTCGACGAACAGCGACACCGCGGCAGAGTCGACACCCGCGCCGACATCCAGCGAGGGCACCGGCCACAGCTGCTCGTCGGCGACCCGCAAACCTTCGCGGCTGGTCGCCAAAATCGTCACGGTCGCCGACTGGCCGAGAATGGTTTCTATTAGATCGGTTGCCGCGTCGAGGACGTGCTCGCAATTGTCGAACACCAGCAACCGCGTTCTGCCCGCCAGCGCGGCGGCCACCGACTCGCTCACGCTCATGCCCGGTTGCTGGGTTATCCCCAGCACCGAGGCCACCGCGTCGGGCACCGCGGCCGGATCGGCGACCGCGGCCAGTTCGAAAACCCAGACACCGTCGGGAAACTCGTCCGCCAACTGCGTCGCGACTTCCAGCGCCAGGCGGGTTTTGCCGACCCCGCCCACCCCGGTCAATGTCACCAGCCGATGATTCTTGATCGCGTCTTTGATCTCGGCGACGTCCGACTCCCGCCCGACGAAGCTGGTCGTCTGGCGCCGCAGGTTGCCCGGACTGGCATCCAGCGCCTGCAGCGGCGGAAATTCGCTCCGCAGGCCGGGCGCTCGGGCCTGAAACAACCCGACCGGCGTGGGCAGATCTCGCAACCGTCGCCGCCCCAGATCGACGAGGTCCATGCCCCCGAGCAGACTCGCCGTCGACTCGAGCAGCAGGACCTGACCGCCGTGGCCGGCGGCCATCACCCGCGCCGCACGGTTGAGCACCGAACCGAAGTAGTCACTCCCCCGCAGCTCCGCTTCGCCGGTTGCCAGCCCCATGCGGACGGGCAACTGCAGCCGCCGCTGAGCGGCGACGGCGGCATCGACCGCTGCTTTCGGCGACGAGAATGCCGCGCATACGCCGTCACCGGTGTGCTTGAACAGGAAGCCACCGTGATCATCGATCGCGGTGCGCAGCACATCGTCGTGGGCTGAGAGGGCCGCCCGCATCGCGTCCGCGTCTGACTCCCACCGACGGGTCGACCCCTCGATATCGGTGAACAGAAACGTCACTACGCCCGACGGCGCGTCCACCCGGGACACCAGCAAAGGATTTCACATCGAGAGTGAACTGAAGGCTTTGAGTCTGCAATGAGGGCGCAAGATCCGCGAAAGCTGCGCCCTGGATACACACGGCCGCCGCCGAGGCGGCATTGACAGCGGCCGAAAACCGACGATAGTCATGAGCTATGGCGCTGCTGCCAGACCCTGATCCCCGGCAGCGACAACATGTCGTGATCTCGGTCGACGACCATGTCATCGAGCCGCCCGACATGTTCATCGGGCGGCTTCCCGCGGCGCTGGCCGACCGTGCGCCGAAGGTCGTCGAGACCGACGACGGGCGCCAGGTGTGGCGCTACGAGGGCCGGGACTACCCGAACATCGGGCTCAACGCGGTGATCGGGCGGCCGCGCGAGGAATGGAGCATGGAGGCCGCCCGCTTCGACGAGATGCGGCCTGGCTGTTGGGATGTCGACGCCCGGATCGCCGACATGGACATCGCGGGCATCTGGGCGTCGCTGAACTTCCCGTCGCTGATCGCCGGGTTCGCCGGCACGGTGTTCTGGAAGAGCGACGACCTGGAGCTCGGGCTGGCGACGCTGCGGGCATGGAACGACTGGCACCTGGAGGCGTGGGCCGGCAGCTACCCGGACCGCATCATCCCGCTGCAACTGCCCTGGCTCGCCGACCCGCAGCTCGCGCCGGAAGAGATACGTCGTAACGCCGCCCGCGGTTTCAAGGCGGTGAGCTTTCCCGAGCTGCCCGCCCAATGCGGAATCCCGAGCCTGCACAGCGGCGTGTGGGATCCGTTCTTCGCCGCCTGCGAGGAGACCGATACCGTGGTGTGCCTGCACACGGGATCCGCGCAGTGGGCGCCAATCCCCTCCCCCGACACCCCCTTCGAGACCATCACCACGCTGTTCCCGGTCAACGGTTTGGTCGCCTGCGCGGACATGTTGTGGTCGGGCACACCCGTGCGGTTTCCGCGGCTGAACTTCACGCTGGCCGAGGGCGGGCTTGGTTGGGTGGCGATGCTCGGCGACCGCGCCGATTACGTTCTGGCGCACTCCGCTTCGGGCCAGGAGGGCGGGTCGTGGAAGGGCGACCTGCTGCCCAGCGAGGTGCTGCGGCGCAACTTCTGGTTCTGCTCGATCGACGACCCGCACGCGTTCGGTGCGCTCGACGCAATCGGGGCCGACCGCATCCTCGTCGAAAGCGACTATCCGCACGCCGACTCCACCTGGCCCGACACCCAACAGGTGGTGGCGCGCAACGTCGCCGGCCTGTCGGCGGACGACGCGGCCCGGATCACCCATCGCAACGCGGCAAAGCTGTTCCGCCACCCCTTGCCGGACGACGGCTGGCTCGCCACTCCGGCCACGGCGTAGGAGGCCTTCATGCTCGACCTGCTCATCCGCGACGCCGAAATCGTCGACGGCACCGGCGCGCCCGCCCGCCACGGCGACGTCGGCGTCAGTGACGGACGGATCGTCGCCGTCGGTGAAGTCGATGACCTGGCCACGAAAACCGTTGACGCTCAAGGGCAGACGCTGGCGCCGGGCTTCGTCGACCTGCACACCCACTACGACGCGCAGCTGTTCTGGGACCCGACCGCGAGCCCGTCGGTACAGCACGGCGTCACCACGGTCTTCGGCGGCAACTGCGGCTTCACGCTGGCGCCCGCGGCGTCCGACCAACAGGATTACCTCACCCGGATGCTCGCGCGGGTGGAGGGGATGCCGCTGGACGCGCTGCGCGCCGGCCTTGACTGGGGGTGGGCCTCGTTCGGAGATTGGCTCGACCGCCTCGAGGGCCGCATCGCCGTCAATGCCGGGTTCCTGGTCGGTCATTCGGCGCTGCGGCTGGCCGCGATGGGCAGCGACGCCGTGGGCGGCGAGGCCACCCCGGAGCAGATCGAAAAGATGGTCGCCGTGCTGCACGACGCCCTGAACGCCGGCGCGCTCGGCCTGTCGACCTCGCAGTCGCCCACCCACAACGACGGCTCCGGCCAGCCGGTGCCGTCGCGCAGCGCGTCCCGATCCGAACTCGTGGCACTGGCAGCGGGACTCCGCGACCATCCGGGGACCACGCTCGAGGCGATCATCGCCGGCTGCCTGTCGGGCTTCACCGACGACGATCTCGCGCTGCTCACCGACATGTCCGTCGCCGCCGACCGGCCGCTGAACTGGAACCTGCTCGGCGTCTCGGCCGCCAACCCGGACGGGCACCAGCGGCAGTTGCGCGCCCACGAATTCTCCGCCGAACGCGGCGGCCGGGTCGTGGCGCTCACGTTGCCGCAGTCCATGAAGGTCCGGCTGTCGTTCCTTTCCGGCTTCGTGCTCGACGGGCTGCCGGGCTGGCGAGACACCATGCATCTGCCGGTGCCCGAGCGGCTGGCAGCGCTCGCCGATCCCGAGGTCCGCCGACGCCTCGCCGAGGGCGCCTCCTCGAAGGAGGCGGGCATGCTGCGCGGCCTGGCGCAATGGGACCGGCTGGTCATCGTCGAGACGTTCGCGCCCGAGAACGCCGACGCGACCGGGCGCAGCGTCGGCGAGGTCGCCGCCGCCCGGGGTGGCGAGCCGTTCGACACGTTGCTGGACATCGTGATCGCCGACGAGCTGCGTACCGGGCTGTCCCCGCCGCTGACCGGCGACAATGCCGCCGACTGGCGGGCGCGCGCCGATGTGTGGCAGCACCCCGGCGCCGTGATCGGCGGCTCGGACGCCGGCGCCCACCTCGACATGATGTGCGGCGCGATCTACACGACGTCGCTGCTCGGCCGCGGCGTCCGCGAGCACCAGGTGGTGACGCTCGAGGAAGCCGTCCGGTTGATCACCGACGTGCCGGCCCGGTTTTACGGGCTGACCGAACGCGGCCGGATCACCCCCGGCTGGCACGCCGACCTGGTGATGTTCGACCCCGCGACCATCGACCACGGGCCCGAGCGCACGCGCTACGACCTACCCTCCGGGGCGCCCCGCCTGGTCGCCGACGCCCACGGGATCACGTCGGTTTGGGTCGGTGGCGTCGAGGTGTGTCGCGACGGCGCCGCCACCGGTGCCCTGCCCGGCACCGTGCTGCGGTCGGGGCGGGACACCGCGACGGTGTCGCCCTCGTGAGCCCGGCAACCGAGTTCGACCCGGCCGAGCTGCAGGGCGGGCTGCTCATGCAGGTGGAAAACGTGCACGAGCGGCTGCGTGAAGCGCAGGTCCGACACCGCGTGATGGTGGGAAATCCCTTCGCGGAGACCAGCTCCGGACAGGTTGGCGACCTCGGGGTGACGGTGCTCGGCTACGACGAGTGCCAGACGGTGCTCACCCATCCCGACTCCTTCTCGTCGTCGATCTACGACCAGATCATGGGCCCCGTCATGGGCCGCACCCTGCTTGAGCTCGAGGGAGCCGAGCATCGGGCCAGCCGTGCCCTGGTCTCGCCCTCGTTCCGGACGGCGCTCCTGGAGCGGTGGCGCAGCGAGCTGGTGGAGGTGGTGGTCCATGAGCTCATCGACCGGTTCGCGCCGCGCGGGCGGGCCGAGCTGGCCCGCGAGTTCACCTTCGCGTTTCCGGTGCAGGTCATCGCGCGGATCATCGGCCTGCCGCGGGAGGACTACCCGCGCTTCCAGCGGCTGTCGATCGAATTGCTCAACGTGGTCTACGACTGGAAGCGCGGCCTCGCCGCATCCGCCGAACTCAGGGCCCTCCTCAAGGAGATCCTCGCCGAGCGGCGGCGCAACCCGCAGGACGACCTGATCAGCACGCTGGCGGAGTCGGAGATCGACGGCACGCGCCTGAGCGACGACGAGATCTTCGCGTTCCTGCTGCTGATCCTGCCCGCCGGCGTCGAGACGACCTACCGCGCCTCGGGCAACCTGCTGGTCGCCCTGCTCACCGAACCGCCGCTGCTGGAGGCGCTGCGGGCCGATCGCGGCCTGCTCCGCGGCGCCTTCGAGGAGGCGTTGCGGTGGGAGCCGCCGATCACCACCGTGGTGCGGCGGGCGATACGCGACTGCGAGCTCGGCGGGGTCGCGATTCCGGCGGGCACGAACGTCAGCGTCAGCGTCGCGGCCGCCAACCGGGACCCGACGCGTTACCCCGACCCGGACCGCTTCGACCCGACCCGCAAGAACATCGCGCACCTGACTTTCGGCGGCGGCCCACACTTGTGCCTTGGCATGCACCTGGCGCGGATGGAAGGGACGGTGGCCATCAACGCGCTGCTGGATCGGCTGCCGGACCTGCGGCTCGACCCGAGCGCCCCGGCCCCGAACGTCGTCGGAGTCGCCTTCCGCTCGCCGGCCGCGCTGCCGGTCGAGTTCACCGCCGCTTAAACCGCCCGGCCCCCCTGGCGAGCGTGCGTGTTCGTACGACGACACGCCGTACACGCTGGCATTCTGCGCACGCTCGCGGCCGCGCTCAGAGGTAAGCGGTCTGATTCACCAACCGCACTGAAGATGCTCCGTCGGAATAGAATTCGGCGATGCTCAATGAAGCCAGATCGAGGTGCAGCCGGTACAGGATGCCCGGCCCGGCGTCCAGAGCCAGCCGCAGCAGCATCTTGATCGGCGTCACGTGCGTCACCACCAGCACCGTCGCGCCCTCGTGGGTGGCGATGATCCGTTCGCGCACCCTCAGCACCCGGTCGAGCACCGCGTCGAAGCTCTCACCGCCCGGCGGCTTGGTGCCGGTGTCGCGCAGCCAGCGACGGTGCAGGTCCGGATCCCGTTCGGCCGCTTCGGTGAACGTCAGCCCCTCCCAGGCTCCGAAGTCGGTCTCGATCAGGTCGTCGTCGACGGTGACGTCCAGGCCCAGCGCCTTGGCGGCCACGGCCGCGGTGTCATACGCCCGTTGCAGCGGCGACGAGAACACCGCGGCGATCCCGCCGCGCTGCGCCAAATACCCCGCCGCGGCCGACCCCTGCTGCCGCCCGACATCGGTCAGCGCCGGGTTGCCGCGGCCCGAATAGCGCCGATGCACCGACAATTCGGTCTGCCCGTGCCGCAGCAACAGCAACCTGGTCGGCGTGCCGCGCGCACCGGTCCAACCGGGTGATGTCAGGGCTTGGCTCGCAACGGTTTTCGCGGGACTATCGAGGCCGGCGGCGGCGTCCATCGCCTCGTTGGCCAACCGGTCCGCATGCGAGTTACGGTCCCGCGGAATCCACGCGTAGCTGATCCGTTCGAACCTCGACGCCAGCCTCCGGGCCTCGGCGTGGAGCTCGATCAGGTCGGGATGCTTGACCTTCCACCGCCCGGACATCTGCTCGACCACCAGCTTGGAGTCCATGAAGACCTCGGCCTCGGTGGCACCCAGTATTGCTGCGTCGTCCAAACCCGCTATCAGGGCCCGGTATTCGGCGACATTGTTAGTCGCGTTTTCGATGGCCTGCTTGGTCTCGGCCAGCACCGTCGAGCGGTCCGCACTGCGCACCACCGCGCCATATCCGGCCGGTCCGGGATTGCCGCGCGAGCCGCCGTCGGCTTCGATGACAACCTTCACTTATCGAAACCCTTGACCCGCAACAGGATCGCCCCGCACTCCGGGCAGCGCACCAACTCGTCCTCGGCGGCCGCGGAGATCCGGGAAAGGTCACCGCGGCCGATCTCGATCCGGCAGGCCCCGCACCGGTGCCCCAGCAACGGCCCGGCACCCGGCCCTCCCCCGGCGCGCTGCCGCTCGTAAAGGGCGGACAGGGCCGGATCCAGCGCCGCGGTCAACATGTCGCGCCGCGACGCACGTTCCTGCCGGGCCTGATCGATCTCGCCGAGCACCTCGTCCAGCGCCTGCCGGGCGCCGGCCAGGTCGGCCTCCAGCCCCTCGATCGCCCGCTGCTCGGCATCCAGTTGCTCCTGCAACTCCTCGCGCTGCTCCATCACATCCAGCAGGGAATCTTCCAGGCTGGTCTGGCGGCGTCGCAGGGTCTCCAGCTCGTGCTGAAGATCCGACAACTGCCTGGCGTCCGTCGCACCCGACGAAAGCAAAGAGCGATCGCGGTTTTCGCGCTGGCGCACGGCATCGATCTCGGATTCCAGGCGCTTCACCTGGGCGTCCAAGTCCTCCACCGCGATGCGGGTCGCGGCCAGCCGGTCACTGGCGGCTGTGTGTTCGGAGCGCATCCGCTCATAGGCCTCGCGCTGCGGCAGGTGGGTGGCCCGGTGGGCGATGCGGGAGAGCTCGGCATCCAGCTCCGACAACTCGAGCAGCGACCGTTGCTGTGTCACTTCGGCTTTCATGATTGATCTCTCCCCTCGCCAAGATGCCCCATATTCCAAGGGTCGGTACGGACGGTGCACACTCGCACGGGCAGCGCCGCTCCGAAACGGCGCCGCAGCGTGTCGGCGGCCTGTTCGCACCAGGGAAATTCGCTCGCCCAGTGCGCCACGTCGATCAGGGCCACATTCGAGGCGCGGCGATGTTCGTCGGCCGGATGGTGTCGCAGGTCGGCCGTGACGTAGGCCTGCACGTCGGCACGGTCCGCGGCGGCCAGCAGCGAGTCCCCGGCTCCGCCGCAGACGGCAACCCGCGACACGAGCATGTCGGGGTCCCCCGCCGCGCGCACGCCCCAGGCCGTCTGCGGCAATGCGGCGCCGACACGGGAGACGAAGCTGCGCAACGGTTCCGGCCGTGCCAGCCTGCCGATGCGGCCCAACCCGGCGTCCCCGGGCGGGGACACCAGCGCGAAGATGTCGAACGCGGGCTCTTCGTAGGGATGGGCGGCCCGCATCGCCGCCAGCACGGCGCCGCGGGCGCGCGCGGGTGCGACGACCTCGAACCGGTCTTCGTCCACCCGCTCGACGCTGCCGACGCTGCCCACCGCGGGCGACGCCCCTTCGTGCGGCAGGAACTGCCCAATGCCGCTGACGCTCCAGCTGCAGTGTGAATAGTCGCCGATGTGGCCGGCGCCGGCCTCAAACACGGCCTCCCGCACCGTGTCCGCGTTCTCGCGCGGCACGTAGACGACCCACTTGTCGAGATCGCCCGCGGCCGTCAGCGGCTCGAGCGCCGCCTCGACGGTGAGGCCCAGCGTATCGGCCAGCGCGTCGGACACACCCGGCGATGCCGAGTCGGCGTTGGTGTGCGCGGTGAACAACGACCGCCCGGTGCGAATCAGGCGGTGCACCAACGCACCCTTCCGCGTGCTGGCCGCCACGGTGTCGACCCCGTGCAGCAGCAGCGGGTGATGCGCCAGCAGCAACCCGGCCTCGGGAACTTCATCGACGACGGCCGGCGTCGCGTCGACGGCGACGGTCACCGAGTCCAGCGCGTCGTCGGGATCGCCGCACACCAGGCCGACCGAATCCCACGACTGCGCGAGCCGCGGCGGGTAGGCCTCATCCAGCACCTCGATGACGTCGGCCAGCCGCGCGCTCACCGCAGCACCTCGGCGATCGCGTCGACCAACAGCGGCCACTCCGGGCGAACCGCCGCCCGCAGATATTGCTCGTCCAGGCCGACGAACGTATCACACCGGCGAATAGCAATCCCCTTGTTGTGCAGGGAATTTCGGATGTAATCCGCCTCCAGCCTGCGGAACAACACGAACGGAGCCCGGCCGTCGACCACGTCGGCGCCCACCGCCGCCAGACCGTCCACCATCTCCGCGCGCAGCTCCGCCGACCGCACCGCGGCGGCCGCCGCGTCGGCGACGGCCTCCGCGGCGCAACAGGCGGCGATGGCCGTCAGTTGCAGGGTCCCCACCGGCCAGTGCGCGCGCCGGGCGGTGAGCCGGGCCAATACCTCGGGGGAGCCCAGGCCGTAGCCGACCCGCAGTCCGGCCAGCGCCCAAGTCTTGGTCAGGCTGCGCAGCACCAGCACATCGGGGGGCGCGTCGGCTGCCAGTGACTCCGGCTCGCCGGGAACCGAATCCGCGAACGCCTCGTCGACGACCAGAATTCGCCCCGGGCGGCGCAACGCGAGCAGCTGCTCGCGGCTGTGCAACACCGAGGTGGGGTTGGTCGGGTTGCCCACCACGACAAGGTCGGCGTCGTCGGGCACGTTTCCACTTTCCAAGGCGCCGTCCAGCCCGAACGGCGGGTCGAGAACGACATGGTGCACGGGCACTCCGGCCGCGGTCAGCGCCAGCGCCGGTTCGGTGAACGACGGCGCAATGATCGCCGCCCGCGCCGGGCGCAAGTTGGGCAACAGGGCGAACCCTTCGGCCGCTCCGGCCAGCGGCAGCACCTCGTCGCGGGTTCGGCCGTGTCGCTCGGCGACGACGTCTTGCGCGCGGCGCACGTCTTCCAGGCCGGGATAGCGCGCCAGGTCGGGCAGCCGCGCGGCCAGCCGCCGCATGAGCCATTCCGGCGGCCGCGAATGGCGGACGTTGACGGCGAAATCGAGCATCCCGGGCGCGACGGCCTCATCGCCGTGATAGCGGGCCGCGGCTGGCGGGCTCGGGTTCAGAGTCGCCATCCGTGAAACACTAGATGAGTAATTCCAAGGGGTGTTACTGGTGTGGCTGCTGTGAATTGAGGGTGAGGGTGTCCAGGATGGGCGTTGCTAACCCAACCTGGCACTGGAGGCCGAAGTGGACGCCGACCTGGACACCCTCGCAACCGCACTGTACGTGACGACCGACGATTTTCTCGCCGACAATCCGCAGCACCGGCCGTGGCGGCCGAAGGTGGGCCTGCAGCCGCGGTTGTCCGACGCCGAACTGGTCACGCTGGTGGTGCTGCAGGCACTGCTGGGCTTCACGTCCGAGGCGCGGTGGCTGCGCTACGCAACTACCCACCTGCACGGGATGTTTCCTGATCTGCCAACGCAATCCGGCTACAACAAGCGTGTCCGCGCAGCGACCGGCATGCTGCGCGCGGTGCTGGCACATCTGGTCGGGTGCTGCTCGCGGTCAACCGACGACCTGTGGGTGGTGGACTCCACGCCGGTGGAGTGCGGCCGATCACGCGAGACTGCTAAACGCTCCGATCTGGCCGGCTGGGCCGAGTACGGCTACTGCGCGTCGCACTCACGGTACTTCTGGGGCCTGCGGCTGCACCTGCTGTGCACCCCGTCGGGGTTGCCGGTCGCGTTCGCGCTCACCGGCGCCAAGGCCGACGAACGCGAGACCCTGCTGGGCATGCTCACCGCCGACCCGGCCCTGCTGGCGTCGCATCCCCGCCAGAACCTGATCGGACAAAAACTACTACGGCAAGCAGTTCGAGACCGCGCTCGCCGACGGCGGCATCACACTGCTGCGCCCCGCCCGCAAGGGTGAGAAACCCCATGCAGGACAACGATTCTTCAAACCACTCCGACAGATCATCGAGTCGATCAACAGCACCTTCAAGGCCCAGCTCGACCTCGAACGACACGGCGGACGCACCGTCGCCGGCGTCGCAGCCCGCGTCCTCCAACGAGTACTCGCACTAACCGCCGCGATCTGGCACAACGACCGCACCGGCCAACCGATCCTGCGCTCACTGACCCCCTACGACCACTGACCCCTTGGAATCATTCATCTAGTGGGCCGCCCCAAGCGCGCGGGAGGAACACCGTCGCATCAGGATGTTCCCATTTAGGACAATGGTGAGGTGACAGGCACTATCCCGGGCGCGCAGCTGGTGATCTTCGATCTCGACGGCACGCTTACCGACTCGGCGGAAGGGATCGTGGCCAGCTTCCTTCACGCGCTCGCCCACATCGGCGCACCGGTGCCCGACGGCGACCTGGCCGCGAAGATCGTCGGGCCGCCGATGGACGACACCTTCCGTTCGATGGAGCTCGGCGGGCATGCCGATCGGGCCATCGCGGCCTTTCGGACCGAGTACCACACCCGGGGCTGGGCGGTAAACACGCTGTTCGACGGCATCGAGCCGCTGCTGGCCGACCTCCGTGCCGCCGGTGTCCGGCTGGCCGTGGCCACGTCCAAGTTGGAACCGACGGCACGCCGCATCCTCGCCCATTTCGGGCTGGACCAGCATTTCGAGGTCATCGCCGGCGCGGCTGCCGACGGCTCGCGCAGAACCAAGGTCGAGGTGCTGGCCCACGCCCTGGACCAGCTGCGGCCCCTGCCCGAGCGGGTGCTCATGGTCGGCGACCGCAGCCACGACGTGCACGGCGCGGCCGCGCACGGCATCGACACCGTGGTGGTCGGCTGGGGCTACGGGCGGGGCGATTTCGCCGATGGGTTCAGCCAAACCGGGGTGACTCATGCCGCGACGATCGACGAGCTGCGGAGGGCGCTGGGTGTCTGATCCGAACGCACCGCTGCACGTCACCTTCGTCTGCACGGGCAACATCTGCCGTTCGCCGATGGCCGAGAAGATGTTCGCCGACCAACTGCGGCGACGCGGCCTGGGCGAGCTGGTCCGCGTGACCAGTGCGGGCACCGGCGACTGGCACATCGGCAACTGCGCCGACGACCGGGCGACCCGGGTGCTGCAGGCCCACGGCTACCCCACCGAGCACTGCGCCGCGCAGCTCAATGCCGAGCACCTCGCCGCCGACCTCCTGGTGGCCCTCGGCCGCAACCATGCTCGGATGTTGCGCCAGCTGGGCGTCGACGCCGACCGGATACGGATGCTTCGGTCATTCGAACCGCGCGCGGGCGCCTATGCCCTCGACGTCGACGACCCGTACTACGGCGACGCGCAAGACTTCGAGGAGGTTCTCGCCGTCATCGAGGCCGCCTTGCCCGGCCTGCACGACTGGGTCGACGAAAAACTCGCGGACAACGGACGCCGTTGATGCGCCGCCTTGCGTTTCTGCTGCGGCCGGGCTGGATAGCGCTGGCGCTCGTGGTCATCGCCTTCACCTACCTGTGCTTCATGGTGCTGGCGCCGTGGCAGCTGGGGAAGAACACCAGGACGTCACGGGAAAACCACCAAATCGAGACTTCCCTCAACACCGCGCCGGTGCCGCTGAAAACCCTGCTGCCACAGCAGGATTCGTCGGCTCGTGACGCGCAGTGGCGCCGGGTCACGGCAACGGGGCATTATCTGCCCGACGTTCAAGTGCTGGCGCGGCTGCGAGTGGTCGAGGGCGACCCGGCGTTCGAGGTGTTGTCACCGTTCGTCGTCGACGACGGGCCGACCGTGCTGGTCGACCGGGGCTATGTGCGGCCCGAGCAGGGGTCCCATGTCCCGCCGATCGCCCGCGCGCCGGCGGAGACGGTGACCATCACGGCACGGCTCCGAGACTCCGAGCCCACCGCGGCGGGCAAGGAACCGTTCTCCAGAGACGGTGTGCAGCAGGTGTATTCGATCAACACGGATCAGGTCGCGACGCTGATCAAGGTGCCGCTGGCCGGGTCCTATCTGCAACTGGTCGACAACCAGCCGGGCGGTCTCGGCCTGATCGGCCTGCCGCACCTGGACGCCGGCCCATTCCTGTCCTACGGCATCCAGTGGATTTCGTTCGGCATCCTCGCGCCGATCGGCTTGGGTTACTTCGCGTATTCCGAGATCCGCGCCCGCCGCAGGGAAAAACAAGCAGCTGCGGCCCCGGTGACCGTCGAGGAGAAACTCGCCGACCGCTACGGCCGTCGCCGGTAGGTCAGCGCGCGTTGGCGTGTGCGCTCACGGCGAAAAAGCGCCGACACTCAACGCGATCACCCCGGCGGCCGCCGCCTGTACCGCCCGCGACAGCGCCACCGCGCGGCGCAGGTCGGCCACATTCGGCTGTTCGCCGTCGCCGAGGATGGGCCGGATCTGCAGCTCGTGCCGGTACTGGGTGGGGCCGCCGAGCCGAACACCCAGCGCCCCGGCGAAGGCCGCCTCGACGACGCCGGCGTTGGGGCTGGGATGCCGGGCGGCGTCTCGGCGCCAGGCCCGCACCGCACCCGACGGTGAGCCGCCGACGAGGGGTGCGCACATCACCACCAGCGCCGCCGTCGCCCGCGCGGGGACGTAGTTCGCGACGTCGTCCAATCGCGCTGCGGCCCAACCGAATCGGGTATACCGCGGAGAACGGTGGCCGATCATCGAATCCAGCGTGTTGATCCCCCGGTACGCCAGCACCGCCGGCACCCCGCCCGCAGTCGCCCACAACAGCGGTGCCACCGCGGCGTCGGAGGTGTTCTCCGCGACCGACTCCACGGCCGCGCGCGTCAGACCGGCACCGTCCAGGCGCGCCGGGTCGCGCCCGCATAGCGACGGCAGCAGCCGTCGCGCGGCCTCGACGTCGCCGCGCTCGAGCAGCCGCGACATTTCCAGGCCGGTGCGCGCCAATGACGTTCCGCCCAGGCATATCCAGGTGGCCGTGGCGGTCCCAGCGATAGACCGGAAGGCCGTACCCGCCAGCGTTACCGCGGCCACCATCAGGCCCACGTGCAGGGCACCGGCAACCTTGCTGTCGCGGTAGGTGACGCGCTCCAACCCCGCGGCCGCCTGGCCGAAAAGCGCGACCGGATGGCCCCGCTTCGGGTCGCCCAATGCGAGGTCGGCCAGGTAGCCGATCAGCACGCCGGCGATCCGGGCCCGCAGCGTCGCAAACATTCCCGCAGCGTCTCATACGTGGTCTACTCGACGGCATGAGGCGAGATTCGCAATGAAGCGAGACGCAACCCGAGTCGTCGACCTGCTGAACCCGGCGGCTCTGTTGATGCCGGCATCGAACGTGATCATGCAGCTGTCCCTGCCGGGCGTCGGCTATGGCGTGCTGGAAAGCCCGGTGGACAGCGGCAATGTCTACAAGCACCCGTTGAAGCGGGCCCGCACTACCGGGACCTACCTGGCGGTCGCGACCATCGGGACCGAGTCCGACCGGGCGCTCATCCGCGGCGCGGTGGACGGCGCACACCGGCAGGTTCGCTCGACGTCGTCGAGCCCGGTGTCCTACAACGCGTTTGACCCCAAGTTGCAGCTGTGGGTGGCCTCGTGTCTGTACCGCTACTACGTAGACCAGCACGAGTTGTTGCACGGCCCGCTGGATGAGGCCGTCGCCGACGCCGTCTATCACGACGCCAAGCGGTTGGGGACCACGCTGCAGGTGCCCGAGCGCATGTGGCCGCCGGACCGGGCCGCATTCGACGACTACTGGAAGCGCTCCCTCGACGAGCTGCGCATCGATCCGCCCGTGCGAGAGCATCTGCGCGGCGTCGCGTCGGTGGCTTTTCTGCCGTGGCCGTTGCGGGCGCTGGCGGGGCCGTTCAACCTGTTCGCGACGACGGGGTTCTTGGCCCCCGAGTTCCGCGCGATGATGCACCTGGACTGGTCGCAAGGCCAGCAGCGCCGGTTCGACTGGCTGCTGGCCGGCCTGCGGGTGGCCGACCGGCTGATCCCCCACCGGACGTGGGTCTTCCTGTATCAGACTTACCTGTGGGACATGCGGTTCCGTGCCCGACGAGGCCGGCGGATCGTCTAGGGCTAAAGTCGGCCCATGGCTTTCCCTGCGCTCAACCACGTCGCGGTCACGGTGCGTGACATCGACATCAGCGGCCCCTGGTACCGCGACCTTCTCGGCGCTGACCCGGTAGTCGACGAGCACACCGACGCCGGCTTCCGGCACCTGGTGTGGCTGTAGCCGGGCCGCACGCTGTTCGGCATCCACCAGCATGACCGCCAGGCCCCCGACGAAAAGTTCAGCGAGTACCGCGTCGGCCTCGACCATTGGGCTTCGGCTGCGCCAACCGAGCCGAGTTGGAGGACTGGTCGCGCGGCTGAACGAGCTCGGCGTCGAGCACGGCGGCATCGTCGACACGTCCTATGGCTCGGGACTGAGCTTTCGCGACCCCGACGGCGTCACGCTGGAATTCTTCGCACCGCCGGGCTGACGTTCTGCTCAGCGCACCGTCGCGAAAAACGCGCGCAGGTCCTCGACGAACAGCTCCGGCTGCTCAAACGCGGCGAAGTGTCCGCCGCGCGGCATCGTTGTCCAGTGGGTGATGTTGTACATCGGCTCGCACCACGACCGCGGGGACTTCAGGATCTCCTTCGGGAAAGCGGCTACGCCCGTGGGTAATTCGACGCGGTCCATCTGGCCCCAGACCTTGAAGCTCTCCCAGTACAGGCGGGCCGAGGAGGCGGCGGTCGCGGTCACCCAGTACAGCATCACGTTGTCCAAAAGCTCGTCTCGGCTGAACGCATTCTCGGGATTCCCATCACAATCCGACCAGGCCCAGAACTTCTCGACGATCCACGCCAGTTGACCCACGGGCGAGTCGACCAACCCGTAGCCCAACGTTTGCGGCCGGGTGGACTGCTCCTTGGAATAGCCGGTGCCCCACTTGCGGTGCTCTGACAACGCCGCCAGGGCCGCCTTCTCCTCCTCGGTGGGGTTGTCGAGATTTCCCGGTGCGCCGATCGGCATGTTCAGATGGATGGCCGCGCAATGACCGCGGTTCCGGCCGATCTGCGTGGTCACGGCCGCGCCCCAGTCGCCGCCCTGGGCGCCGTAGCGGTCGTAGCCGAGTCCAAGCATGAGCGTTTCCCACGCTTCGGCGATCTTTTCGACGCCCCATCCCGTGCGGTTGGGCTTGCCCGAAAAGCCGTACCCCGGAAGCGACGGGCACACAACGTGAAAGGCGTCCTCGGCGCGTCCGGACGCCGGGTTGGTCAGCGGCTCAATCACCTTGTGA
This sequence comes from uncultured Actinomycetota bacterium, assembly GCA_963784685.1. GTDB lineage: Bacteria > Actinomycetota > Actinomycetes > Mycobacteriales > Mycobacteriaceae > Mycobacterium. Next base: position 108,001 of record CAWASF010000020.1, on the reverse strand, counting down.
AACTCCACAATCGAGCCCGGCCAGCCGTGGGTGATCACCAACGGGAAGGCGTCGTCGTGCGGCGACCGTTGGTGGATGAAATGGATGTCCAGTCCGTCGATTTCGGTGATGAACTGATCGAAGCGGTTGAGCGCCGCCTCACGCGAGCGCCAGTCGTATTGGTCGGCCCAATAATCGGCCAGATCGCGGGTGTACGCCAACGGCATGCCCTGGCTCCAGTCGTCGACGCATTCGGCCTCCGGCCATCGGGTGCGCGCCAACCGCGTCCGCAGATCGTCGAGTGCGTCGTCCGGGATGTCGATGCGAAACGGCCTCATGCCTCAGACCTTGCCATGTCCCGCGTTACGCTCGCCAGGTGTCCACGAGCGGTCAGGCCAGTTGGGTCATTCCCGCGATCACAGCCGCGGCGAGCCTTCTGGGCGCCATGGTCGGCGCTGTCGCCACGTATTGGACGTCAAAGAAGGCCCACGAGCGCGAGAGTAAGCGCCAGGAACGGGAGCGTGCCGCCGAAACTGAGCGCCGGCAGTCGACCCTGCTGCGCGAATCCGCGATCCGCTTCGTCGCCACGATGACCGACATCTCGGTGGCAAGCGTCGTCCGCACAAAGATCTCCCGCGAATGGGGCGAGGTCGCCGACGACCTCGCGAGCGCTCGCACCGAGCAGGAGCTGGCCGACGTTGCCAAACAGTTGGATCCCACCGCCGAACCCGGGGTTGGCCGGCTCAACATATTGTTCAGTCTGGTCAGAGCCAGCGGACTCTTCGAGGAGGACCTGAAGAAGGCGATGAGTCTGCTCACCGAACTGCGACTCATCGCCCCAGGCGACGTCGCGGACTCCGCCCAACGGCTGATCTTTACCGGCTTCGCCCACGAACTGGCCGTCGCGATGGCCCCGAACCTGCGGCAGCAGACCATCGAGGCCTTCAACCGCGAGATCAACGACTTCGTCAACCAGGTACGCCGTCACATGAACGTCGAACCCCACACATTCACCGCCATCGACGAGCAAGGCCTGCAGGAACTGCTCAGCTTCCCGGCCGCCGGACTGTAACGCGTCTCGGCGGCTGCGCGGGCGTTATGCCTGTCCGGGCCGCAGGACACACCGGAAGCCGATGTGGCTCATGCCGGTATCGACCGGTTGTGGCCTGCGCGCGGCGGGGCGGTAGCGGCGGCAGTAGCTGTCCGCGCACAGGAACGAGCCACCCTTGATAACCCTGCGGGGTATCCGGAACTGCGGCTGAGCCGGGTCATAGCTGTCCGCCGCATAACACGGCTCGCCCCAGCGCTTATCGGCGTACCAGTCGACGGTCCATTCCCACACGTTGCCGGCCATGTCGAAAAGGCCGTACCCGTTCGGCGGGAAGCTGCCGACCCGTGTGGTGCGCCCGTAGCCGGCATCGGGGCGCCAAGGGAAGTCGCCGTGCCAGTAGTTGGCCAGGCGCTGTCCCGGCTGCTCGGGCTCGTCGCCCCATGTGTACGTCGCACGGTCAAGGCCCCCGCGGGCCGCCGTCTCCCATTCCGCCTCGGTCGGCAACGACCGTCCGGCCCAGGTCGCGTAAGCCTGCGCATCGTCATACGCGACGTGAACGACCGGATGGTCAGCCCGCTTGGCGATCGAGGAGTTCGGCCCGATGGGGTGGCGCCACGACGCCCCGGGCGTCCAGGCCCACCACTGGCTCAGGTGACGCAGGTCGACCGGGCCGCTCGTCCGCGTGAACACCATCGATCCGGCCTGCAGGTTCTGTTTGGGTGCACGGGGATAGGCCGCGGGATCCAGCGCTTGCTCGGCGACGGTGACATACCCTGTGGCGGATACGAATTCGGCGAATTCCGCATTCGTCACCGGGTGCGACTGCATCCAAAAGCCCTCCACACTGACCGGACGTGCGGGGGCTTCCTCCGGGTAGTGTTCATCGGAACCGAGGACCGCGGTCTGCGCAGGAATCCAAATCAAATCCTCAGTCAAATACGGACTTCCAGTCGTTGCGCATGCTGACGACCGTCCAGTCATTTTGCTCGGCCGTCTCGAACGCCCTCTCAGCGCCTGCGGTGTAAGCGAATTCGCGTTCGGCGTCGTCGTGCAGGATCAGCAGCCGCAGCGATGGTGTCGCCGGCGTGCCGATGTATTCGAGCATCTCGATGTCGCCGTTGGAGTTACCCGCGGCCAGGATGGGTCGCCGCCCGATCCGGCTCCACAACCGCACCGGCTTGACCGGACCCTCGTCGAGGAACTCGGGCTGCTCCGTGGTGAACAGGTTCCCATCGCGGTATGTCAGGCCCACCGAGCTGCCCACCACCCGCTCGGGTGGGATTCCGTAGAGCATGCCGGTGACGGGCCGCATGAAGTCGCGCGCGCCGCCCGAGACGATGAAATTGGCGAAACCGTGGGCCTCGAGGTAGCGCAGCAGTTCCACCATGGGCCGATATGCGCACGAGGTGTAAGGCCGCCCGAGCGTCGGGTGCTCGGCGTCGCGAAAGAACGCCTCGACCCGGGCGCGGTGTTCCTCGACGGTGATCGCCGTATGTGCCAAAAGTATGGCGGCAACAAGCGGTTTGAGGTCGGAGTCGTCGCCCTCATGGTGCTTGGCGACCGCATGGCCCAGCCACGTCGGGTCGCCCTCGTAGGCGCCCTTGTACGGCTCACGTTCCCGCAGGCTCGGATCCGCCCGCGCTTGCTCGGCGAATCGACGCACCAGGAAGTCGAGCTGGATGTACATCGGCTTCTCGCACCACAGCGTGCCGTCGTTGTCGAACACCGCCACGCGAGCACCCGGCTCAACGAAATCGCTTGAATCCTCGCATGTTACGCGCTGGACGAAATCGACGATCGCCGATTTCGTCGGCCCGTCGTTCCAGGTGCCAAGCGTCGTCGGCCTCACCTGCCTCGCGAGGCGAGGAACTCGTTGAGCTGTTCCACCGCATTGTTGATGGTGAACGATGCCGGCTCCGCCCGCGGCGGGAACTCCCTGAACGTCTCCAGGAATTGGTTCACCAGCGCCGCGCCGAAAAACGCCATAAAGATGCGGTCAATGAGCCAGTCCCAGTAGGTATTTGACGTGATATCGGCCTGCTCGAACGGGTCGGTGCGCAAATTGAACATCTTCGGCGCGCGCAGCGGCGTAAAGGGCTCGAACCAGATCTGCAACGTGCCCGGGCAGCGCTGCTCCATGAACACCAACTTCCAGTTGTCGTACCGGATGCCCAGCACGTCGCAGTCGTCGGAGAAGTAGATCATGCCCTTGCGGGGGCTTTCGGCGACCTCGCCGGTCAGGTACGGCAGCAGATTGTAACCGTCGATATGGACCTTGAACTGCCTGTCCCCGACCTGATGGCCGTTCTTGAGCTTGTCGACGATGTCGGGGTCACCCGCGGCGGCCAAAAACGTCGGCAACCAGTCGTGGTGCTGGACGATCTCATTGGACACCACGCCCGCGGAAATCCTGCCCGGCCAGCGAATGACTTCCGGCACCCGAAACGCGCCCTCCCAGTTCGTGTTCTTCTCGCTACGAAACGGCGTGGTGGCGCCATCGGGCCAGCTATTGGAATGCGGCCCGTTGTCGGTGCTGTAAATGACGATCGTGTCTTCGGCGATGCCGAGCTCATCGAGCAGATCCAACAGCTGACCCACGTTGCGGTCATGGTCGAGCATCGTGTCGTGGTACGGCGACTGCCAGCGGCCCGCCTGCCCGAGCGAGTCGGGTTTGGTGTGCGTCCGGAAATGCATATGCGTGGTGTTCATCCACACGAAGAACGGGGTGTCCGCCGCGTGTTGGCGCTTGATGAAGTCGATGCACGCCGCGGTGAACTCGTCGTCGACGGTCTCCATCCGCTTCTTGGTCAGCGGCCCGGTGTCCTCGATCCGCTGTTTTCCCACCGGCCCGTAACGCTGGTCGGCCTCACCGCCCTCCTGTTCGGTGGCCCACGAGTGGATCACCCCGCGCGGCAGCAGCGCCTTGCGCAGCAGCGGCGCCTCCTGCTCGGTGGGGTAGTCGGGGTGCTCGGGTTCTTCCTCGGCGTTCAGGTGATAGAGGTTGCCGAAGAACTCGTCGAAGCCATGCACCGTCGGTAGGTGTTTGTTGAGGTCGCCCAGGTGGTTCTTGCCGAACTGACCGGTCGCATACCCCAGCGGTTTCAGAAGCTCAGCGATCGTCGGGTCGTCGGCCGACAGGCCGACGTCCACGCCGGGCATGCCAACCTTGGAAAGCCCGGTGCGGTAAACGCTTTGACCGGTGATGAACGACGCCCGCCCGGCGGTGCAACTCTGTTCGCCATACGAATCGGTGAACAACATGCCCTCGGCGGCGATCCGGTCGATGTTCGGGGTCCGATAACCCATCAACCCCTGGCTGTAGCAACTCAGATTGGTGATCCCGATGTCATCGCCCCAGATAACGAGAATGTTCGGCTTTCCACCCGGCATGACGACCTCCTCGGCTCCGACCCCCGTTGCGGTCAAATCCTAGGAGGCCGAGCCGTTTCGATCGACGTTTCACTCCCGGTTCATAGGCATACACAGGCAATCGCCCGATGGTCGCACCGCGGGCGGTACGCTCGCGGAGCCAGAATCCTCGGTGGGCGCGGACGGTATCGAACCGCCGACCGCTGGTGTGTAAATCCCAGCCAGCGCGTCCACGGCGTTTCACGCGGTTCCACGTCGTCTAGGAACGCCCAGGTCAGCGAGTCGTTCGTGTCCACTGCGTCTCCGGATTGTCGGCCTGTGTCAGCCCGTCTTGTCACACTCTTGGCACAACGGGGGTTTGGTCTGGTCGATCGGTATCTGAAATGGGGACCCGCGGGTTTCGGTATCCAGGGGGACGGAAACGGTCGCTGAGCCGACGGCCCGGCGGCTGACCGACGCCGTTGTGTGGGTCGCCGACCTAGGCTAGAGCGTATGGACGATGATCTTGAGCAGGTTACCGTTCGGCTTGTTGACGGTACGACGGAAGTCTGGGACGCCGCCGAGATGCTGGCTAACGGTGTGCTCAAGGTGAGCAAAGCGGCAACGTCTAAGCGAGATGGGCAACCGGCCCCAGAGGATGCCGGGATTGAGGTGAGGTACTACGCGGCGCACGCCTGGGCCTCGGTCACCCCCTCAACAAGGAGCCAGGAGCCAATCAAACGCGGCCTGTACATGTAGATGAGCTACGCCCAAAGACTGCGCGGCCGTCCCCGCCCGTACCTAGGGGTCAAGATCTGGAGTGGTCAAGAATTGAAGGACGCCTGTCTGCGGGTTCCAATACCACGCACCTGACCTGACTGAGTTTCTGGGCCGCCCGATACGGAACGTCTACAGGAGTGCGATTATCTGTAGACGTTCCGTATCATTCTCTTGAGAGAGGAGGTGGCGTCGTGGAAGCCCTACCTGCTCGGCCGCCGGATGCTCGAGGCCGCACCGTACGTAATGCTCGGGCCGCAGATCAGGATCGCCACCGCGATCTTCTCCTACGACGGGAGGCTGCACTTCGGCGTGACCGGCGACTACGACACCGCGCCTGACATCGACCTGGTGTGCGCGGGGATCGAGCGCGGGATCGCCGAGCTGGGCGGCGCTGATCGGCCGACGCAGACTCGGCCCGCCAGCAACGGAACTGGCGTCCGCCGCGAGCAGCGGAGCGGTCGGGCGGGAAGCGGCGCATGACATCGCCGGACGGCGGCAACCCCAGCGCCGCGCGTTGGCGCCGCTGACGCTCGTCGCCGCTGGCGGGTTAGTACGGTGTCAAGCGTTTGGCGGATCTACTTCAGCGCCGAGCGCGAGGCTGCCGAACCTTCGCACGGCGCTGTGAAAAGGCGATCGGCAGCGTATTGGGGGTCGCCTTAGCAGCGGAGTGAATCTGGTCCCTTCGACCCTTCGACGAATCTCTGTCGGATCGAACCGATTCCGGATATAGAAGTTTCCACTTCGTCGCCGGGTTGGATGAACCGCGGTGGGGTCCGGCCCACTCCGACTCCCGCTGGAGTGCCAGTGAAGATCACATCCCCGGGTAGCAGCGGGGTGACAGTCGACGCGTTCGTCGAACTGTTCCCAGCCCTGCGGCAGCACCCGGCGGCTGCGCGGGGTGTCTACCGCGTCGAACATCTTCTGCACGTGCGCGCCCTGGTTCTTGCTTAACGTCAGCCCGACGACGTTGACGTCGTATTTCTCGATCGCGCGCTTCATGGTGGCGCCCAGCCGCAGCCCACGTCCAAGAGAGTCATGCCAGGTTGCAGGCCCAGCTTGCCCAGGGCCAGGTCGATCTTGGCGATCTGCGCCTCTTCGAGCGTCATGTCCTCGCGCTCGAAGTACTGATTGCGGCGATCAGTGCGGCCGTCGACGCTTCAGAAGCGGATCGTCTTGACGATATCGGCGAAGAGCTGAAGACAGCCGTTGCCACAATCGGCCCTCGATACGGCCTCAAACCGCGCTGACCAGGCCGAATAGCGAGCCCCCGGCGATTTCCCATCGAATTCCTGTGCAACCGTCGGATACCACCGGCTTGGCGGAGACCAGCCGACTGATGGTCGACAAGGTGACAATGGTCCCCTGCACCAGCCTGACCCGGCAGGTCGGTCGTCTATCGGACGCGGACCTCATTCGGCTCAACCGTGCGCTACTTGTAGTCCTCGGACTTGCGCTCTGACAGCCCGGTTATTGGCCCTGAGCTCGCTGGGTTATGAGCCAACCGGTCGCGGTCTCCCCCAGTATGCTCGGTTTCATCGCTGCAGGTCAGCGAAGCTCAGCCGTCTAGCCTGTTGCACTGTGTCACGGTTGCTCGTGTCGATTTCGCCCTGTCTTGTGCCCAAATTCGTGACCAACAGGCTGGAGCTAGAGGGACTGCAACGAAGCACCGGCATCGCAACCGGGCGGCGGTAATCGGCGCCGCAGCTGGTCGATATCAGAGGGATATTCAGTGTGCCGAGTCAGGTTGCCAAAGCGTTGCGGGTACTTTCATCCCAAAATCTCGGCCCCATCGATTTCTGCTGCTCACCTCGTGAACGGGGTGGCGGTCTGCTGCGATGCCCCAGCGTCAGAGCGGGTAGCCGAAAGCGAGCATGGCGGTCAAGGTCCAGCCCGCTTCCGTTGGAGCTTCGAGGAGCTCCATCACCAGGTCGGTCTGATAGCGCCGCACAGTGGTGATGACACCGCCTACACCTTGCGCGTGGGTGCCGAGAAGAGCACTCCAGATGGCGGGATAGATGTTCGCGCCACCGTGATCGTCGATTGCTAACACGAACAGCAGCAGGGGGATTTGCCGAAGTGGTCGGTGAAGTAATCGCCAGAGGACTTGATCTTCGCCATGGTTGCTGCGTGCGCCACCGGATCGTGTGTGGTCACCGCCAGCTGGCCGGCCGCGATGTCTGCGTATTCGCGTTCGCAGCACACCCGATGCACTGGTGGCCAAGATCCAAGTGATCGTCGGACCCGTGCGGCCTGGCATCGACACGCCGGCACCAAGTTCGATCGACCGAGCTAGCTGCGCCCGGTGCCGTCGCCTCGCTCCATCATGCGGCCAGGGCGTGGACTATGTGTTCGACGACTGGCCGATTCAGGAGCATTCCAAGGTGGCCTACGTCGGCGACCGTTATGGTTTCCGCCTTTGCGTGAGCTGGCACCGATCTCATGCCCGGCACTATAACGTCGAGTGCGGCCGTGAAAGCCAGCCATCGCACCCCGTCCGGTGCTGGCGCGGAGGCCAGTCCACGCAACAGTTGCGAACCTTTCTGCAATGCCCTGGGAAGTTCCATGAACGGCAGCAGTTTTGCCAACGGCGAGCCCCCGAAGGGTGACCCGAGGGTGATGACCGTGTCGACGAGTCCGTTCAGGTGCCCGGCCGCGATGGCCTGTGCGATGATGACCCCGCCCAGGCTGTGTCCGACCAGATACACTTTGTCCGCCCCGGTTTCAAACAACATGCTGTGCACCTTGGCGACGAGCCGGTCGGCGACCTGCTCCACCGAGATTCCGAAGGGTGCGTAGCTGATTGCGTCGACTGTCAGGCCTTGCGCCTTTAAGCTTCGGGCGACCAGGGACCAGCTTGACTTCGTGCCGCAGAAGCCGTGTACGAGCAGCACAGGGCATGCCAGGGGTGCGCTTTGCGCTTGGGCGGGCGGCACCGGACTGCGCGCTGGATCGAGGCGGCTGCCCACGATGTGTAGCGGTGCATTGGCGGCGAACGATGCCATCAGTGCCACTTCGGAGGCGTGCACCTTCGCAGCATGCCTGATCGCCCCGACGAGCCTCCGGACACCACCAATTGCGCCGGGCCACGACTTCTTATTCGGCAGGTTCATCGCTGCCAAACCTTTTCTCGATCCACGCATCGGCCCCGGGCTCGCGTGCATCGTGCAGCGCGGTTTCCGCCTCGTGGACGAGGCGCGCGGCTTCGTGCTCGGCGGACTCGTCCGAACCACCGTGGGTCGACGAGGCTGCTGCGAGACTGGTCATTTCTTCGCCTCCGGCGAGATCCCTGGGGCGCGGCGACACCGTGCCAAGAACAGGTTGGGCCGAAGCAGGCTCGATCACGATCCGGCAGGCATCCCAATTTCACCGGTGGTGCCAGCACCCCTGGTCGAGCGTCATTGGTTCGCCACTCGCTTTTGCGCGCGCAAAATGACTATTGCGCGAAGGCCCTACGATGTCGGTTCGGCAGCGGCAGAGTGTGATGTTTAGAACCGAGGGCGCCGCGGCGGTCGAATCCATCGTGTAGGCCGACCCTCACCGACGCCCGGCGCGCCCGAAGTCCTGGGTCAGGCTTGCGCCCAGCGTTGTAGAGCTTCCGCATCGAGATCCTGTTTACGGATCAACGCCCGCGCTCCGCAACCGCTAATCGCGGCTGGCAAGTCGTGGGCTTCGTAGGTTGACACCAAGACGACCCGCGTATCTGGAAGTTCTTCGAGAATGCGCCTGGTCGCCACTGCACCATCAATTCCGGGCAGCCGCACGTCCATCAGCACGAGCCCTGGCCGCAGGATGGCGGCGATCTCCACGGCCTGCTCACCGGACTCGGCCTCGCCGACCAGTTCAAACTCGTCGACCGACCGCACGAGTGCGGCCGCAGCGCGCCGAAACAGCCTCTGGTCATCGACAACTAGCACGCGCACCACAGCGGTTGATTCGCCCGCCCTGTCTCTGGCCATGTCAGCTGGGTCCCTCCGCGAGGTACATCAGGGTGGCCCGGACGCGCGGGTGGAGCTCTTGGTCTCCACTGAGATTCAGCTTTGAGAATATAGAGTTAATATGCTTCTCCACCGCGTGCTGGCTGAGTACCAATTGCTGTGCGACCGCGGCGTTCGTCCGTCCTTCGGCGATCAACGCGAGGACTTGGCGTTCCCGGGGACTGAGTCGCTCCATTCGTGCGTCATCGTCCAATGCCCTGGCGTGAACCAGTGACTGCACAACTTTGGGATCGATCGCCGATCCGCCACGCGCGACTGACGTGATCGCCACGAGGAGGTCATCGAGGTCGGCAAGATGCTCCTTGAGAAGGTAGCCGCGGCCTTCAGTACCCTGATCGAGTAGCACCCGAACGTAACTCGGCTCGACGTACTGACTGAGCAGCACCACCCCGGTTGTGGAGTGTGCAGTGCGGCAATGTCGGGCGATCTGGATTCCCTCGTCCTTCCGGTTTGGTGGCATCCGAATGTCGGTGAGTACGACGTCTGGACGATGGTCGTCGATTGCCCCGAGTGCCTCGCCGAGGTCACCGCAGCTGGCGACGACCTCGACCTGGTCGCTGGACTCGAGGATCCGTCGGACACCCTCGCGAACCAAGAAATTGTCTTCGGCCAGCACTACTCGGATCGCCATCGCTCACCTGCCGTGCCAACTGATGAAGCTCCGATATCGGTCAACGCCAGTGGGATAGTCGCGGCGATGGCAAACTGCGGGGAGCCGGTGGATACTTCGAGCAGCGAACCGTCGAATGCCTCGACGCGGTCCCGGATTGCGAGCACTTCGGCCGCGCTGATGTCCGTTTGGCAGCTCGGGCTGACGCGGAAACTCACAGCGCCGGACTCGATGCGCACCGTCGCGGAAAGCCGGTCGGCGCCCCGGTCAGCGAGCGCACCGAGCGCGGTCACCACGCAGAAATAAACACACGCTTCCAGTTCAGGCCTGTCCCGCAACAGCTGATCTGCGCCGACAACCTGGATGGCGGTAGGGACGCCGGTGCTGACCGGCCAGTCCGCCAGCGACACCGCAAGGCCGGACTCGCTCAGCGTGGGCGGGTAGATGCCTCGCGAGAGATCCCGCAGCCGGTCGAGTGCCGTCCCCAATTGGCTCTCTGCCGAGGAGAGTTCGAGCGAAGACGTACTGCCTGCGCGCGCACGCACTCTGGCCACCGCATCCGAGGCATTCGCCATATGTCGGATCACTCGATCCGCCAGCTCGTGCTGCAGCCGCTGCTGCTCGTCGCGACGCGCATCCAAAAGGCGCTGGCGCGACTGCTGCAACGCCAGTGTGAGTCGCTCGAGATCGGCGGCCCGCTGTCTCAGCTCGTACGTCAGCCGCACCGTGGACAGTGCCAACCCTGCCGGGCCTGCCAACTCCTCGAGCAGTTTTCGGTCGAAGGCCGATTGCTCGGCGCGGTTCATCGCGACCTCGATCTCACCAAGCGCGTCACCGCGATACCGGACCCCGATCGTGAGCGGGTCCGTGCGGGGTCTGGCCGGCGACGGCCACACCTGTGACCACTCCTCACCACCGGGCAGCCAGACCCGCACCTCGGCGCGGTCGCTGTGCGCGGTGCGTCCGGCGGCTTCAGCCAGCCGGGGCACCACCTCATCCACCGGCAGCGTGTCGGACATCCGGGCGAGTAGTTCACGCATCAGCTGTTGACTGTCCGCACGCTCGCCTAAGCTGAGCCGATCGGCCAAGATCGTGATCGGACGATTGGTCATAGACAGCAGGCCTGCGACGAGAACAGTGGCTGTCAGCACCACCCACAACGGCCACCGAGCCGGGCTCGCTACCAGGTGTCGCCACGCGAACGCCAGCAACGAATACCCGAGAACCGCAACTGCAAGTCGGCAGCCGACGATGATCCCGGCGCGCTTGAAATCGGATCTCAACGTGCCCCCACCCGTTCACCAGTCGTGGACGGCACGGCGTGCACCTCGGGGCAGGGCACCGTCCCGAAGATCTGCGTACCTCTGCCCGGCGCTGACTCCACGACGAGCGAGCCGCCCAGTACGGCGACCCGTTCCGCCAGTTTGGCCAGGCCGCCGACAGAATCGAGTACGCCGGTTTGGCTGAACCCGATGCCGTCATCGCTGATCGCGAAACGCAGTTCTCCGTCGCCGCCCTGGATGTCGATCCGAACGTTGGTGGCGCGGGCGTGCTTGGCGGTGTTCTGCAAGGCTTCGACGCAACAGAAGTACACACCCGCCGCGACCTGCGAATCCAGCTCGAGTGGCACATCCACTTGAACTCGCACGTCCAGGCCGGACCGGCGGGACAGCTCGGCCGCACTGTTCACGGCCCCTGCAAGGCCGGCTTTGGCGACAACCGCCGGTACCGACGTGCCGCAAAGATCGAGCAATGTGCTCCGTGCTGTTTCCAGGACCTGCGACAGTTCTTCGAGATCCGTGATCACTTCGGCTTGGTCGAGACCGGATGTTCGCACCATCCGAAGCCCGATAATGGTTGCGACCAGTGCCTGTTGCGCGCTGTCATGCAAATCCCGTTCGAGGCGTTTTCGTTCGGCGTCCTGCGCTGCCACCACTCGATGTCGCGAATCGGTCAGCTGCTCAGCTTGCGCTGTCAGGTTCTGAACCTGCCGGGCCAGTTGCACCGTTAGCAGCGCGTTGTTCACGAGCACGCGGGCGTGCGCGGCGACCTCGGCCAACAGGGATTCGTCTGATGCAGTAAGGGAGACATCGTTGCCGGCCCAGACCGCTAGTACGCCTAGGAGCTGGTGCTGGTACTCCACCGGCCAGACCTTGCTGGCACCCAGTGCTGCCCGCAGGGCATCCGCACTCTGCTCGCACGGCCGGGCTCGGCGCCCCCCTTCCTCATCGGTGCTCGCGGCACAAACGAGATCACCGCCGTCCAACAGCCATAGTTCGGCCTGCTGTGCGCGGGTTGCCCGGACAGTCACCTCGACCAGCTGGTCCAATTCGGCGGTCGGTGAAAGATGTTCGAGGCCGCTGATCAGCGTTCGTATCGCCTCGCTCGGGCTCAGGTCCTGGCCGAACACGACTCGATTTGACCAGCGTCTGGCTCGGGTACGAATCGGCTCGATCGCGACGGCCATTACAGAGAGCACCAGCACCGAGAACCACAGAGCGCCAGTGGCACGCCAGCCACCGACAGCTACTGCCACGACGTAGGCCGCGCTGACCACCGCCGCGATCGCACCGTATACCAACACCCGGCTCAACACTCGGTCGATGCCCCACAGGCGATGGCGGACGATCCCGGCGAACAGCACCACGGGAACGATGGCGAAGACGGCCGGGAACAGATCTTGCAGGTTGACCGCCAGCCGTCCCGAGGCCTCTCGCGCTGACCCGCCGACCCACCGCACGGCTCGCGCTGCCAACCAGGCTACCGCCACGCCGAGAGCGGGCAGCAGCGCGGCGGTCAACAGGCGCGCGGCTCGGCGGTGAGCGACGTCGGTTGCGGGATCGGCCAGTCGGAGCGCTTGGGCGCCGATTCCTACGACCGGGATCAGGATCCCGAAGAAGATCACGAAGAACTGCGGATGGGCCAGAAAACTGCTTCGCCAGCAGACCAAGGCGGTCACGAGGGTGACCGCGAGGGCGGCCGCCCGCTGGCCGCGCGCCGACATTCGTACGCGCGACGGCGCGGTTGCGTCCGGAAACAGCAGGACCGCCCAGAGGTAGCTCACGCCGGAGACGATGTGGAAGGTGAAGTGGATCATCGCGATCGGCCACGGGCTGCCGGTGATCAGAAAGGCTCTGTGACTGGGCTGGTTAAAGGTAGCGGCGGTGCCCAGCAATGCGAAGGCCAGCAGCCGCGGCACCGGTTCGTCCGGCCGCCGAACGGCCAGCATCAATCCAAGACCGAAGTTCAATGCGCTGAAGCCGTATTGGGCTAGCACCTCGGCGGTCGACATCGTCGACATCGACATCGTCGAGATCGACATGTCCGCGGACATGATCCGATCAGCCGCAGTGCCAAGCGCACCACCCTGCATGGCTACTGATTCAAGAACATGCCGGATGGACGGGAGAATTGCTGACAGTGTTGGTAGCAGACCGAGCGTCAGCCAGATCAGCAGGCCGGTGGCGTACAACGTGAGCAGCACCCCGAACGAGGTACGTCTCCAGCGTGCGGCTGCCATTGCTACCGCCCTTCGGCGTGGTCACACGCAATCGCCGCGCGGACTGGGGGTCACGTGACGACTCTTGTCACACCTTATTCCTTATTGTGGCCCCTTAATGTGCCCAATCGGTGTTCAGCGGTGGCAGCCGAGCGGGCTGGTTCAGCCAATCGCGGCGGTGAAGTCCGTGCCCCTGGTCCCCGCGAGGATACCGACGCGGTGCCGGAGGAGCTGCAGAAATGGCAGGCTGCCCGCTGGATCGCGCCTACTCGGTGGCCTTCATCGACGGTTGCGGTGCTTCCGTCTCGCCCGGCGCGGTGTACCAGCCGTTCGGGCGTGCACCGTCCAACGTGGTCTGGAGCCGACTCGCTCGCGGGATCCGTCCGGTCCGACACAGTCCCCGCAGGTGCCAGAGGTTGACGACCAGGATCGTGAGGTGGCGCAGCACCATCGACCACCGCCTGATCGCGTAGTTGACGACCAGCAGAACGGCGGCCGAGGCCAGATTGAGGACTCGGAACGGGACCGGACGCCGGAGCGTCAGGGAATGGACTATCAGGGGCGGCCAGCCACGACCATCGACTACAGCGTGATCGTGCGACCGGCACGCGTCAGTCGCGGCGGGCGTGGTCGAGCAGCAACACCGCGCCGACGCGCGCATAGACCCGCAGGCCCGCGTGCGCGACCTGCTCGACCAACCGTCGATCACAATTAGGGCTGCCCATGTTATCAACGATGCGCCCGATGACCACCTCGCGTGAGGAGAGATCGTGCAGCCCCGCATTGACGGTGTGCGGGACGTAGCCGGTGAACATGCCGCCGGGCGCGGGCAATGGTGTCGCGCGACCAGCCCGGATCGATGACGCATCGCCGGCGACTGATCGACCAAATGCAACGCGATCCACTCGCACATCGCGAAAAGTCGGAGGCATGCCCCGATGACGGCATGGAATGGCCGACTAGCACGCGCCGGACACGTCAAGCCGCTTGTCACATCGCCGTTTTGGAGCGGTGCCGACATCAGCGCCGCCGCGACGTTTCCCGCGACATGGGCCTGGACGCCCGCCTTTCAAAGACTCGGCGGACTCGTCCGAACCACGGTCCGTTGTCGCCCGCCCCGCACCGGACTCACCCACTAGTGCGGGTGGCCACACCCTTACACATGACCGGGTCCGACAACCCACATGCACAGGTTCGCGCCGATCACGGTCGACTGTTGAACCGGCCAATCCGTCGGCTCTCGTAGGCGGTCACCGGATGCTGTCATCTCGGCCGGCGTAGGGGGTGCTGGCACCACCGGTGAAATTGGGATGCCTGCCGGATCGTGATCGAGCCTGCTTCGGCCCAACCTGTTCTTGGCACGGTGTCGCCGCGCCCCAGGGATCTCGCCGGAGGCGAAGAAATGACCAGTCTCGCAGCAGCCTCGTCGACCCACGGTGGTTCGGACGAGTCCGCCGAGCACGAAGCCGCGCGCCTCGTCCACGAGGCGGAAACCGCGCTGCACGATGCACGCGAGCCCGGGGCCGATGCGTGGAAACCGGTTGCCTTTATGGATTGGGGTTGGCGGCAACCGTTCCTGTTCAGCGCGGTGCTGATCACATCGCCCTCTATGTGCGGCTAAACGTCGCCGAGACGCAATTTTCGGAATAAGCAAAGTCGCCAAACGCAAAGGAGTTTAGGAAATGGTGGCACTGGGCAACATCAGTGGGTGGCAGCAGCCGCACGGTCCGGTTACCACGTGGATGGCCTCACCCGCAGCACGTGAAGCAGCGCGGGCTGCGCGACGAAGCGATATACCTCCGACCTACCAGAGGGCTCAACATCTCCGGAAGGCCTACAGCGGCAAGGCGATGGGCAGGCAGCTACCCCGCCTGATGGTTGTGGCCTGGGACATTCCCGGTGTCTGTGACATTCCGGCAATGACGGCAGCGATCAATGCGCATGTCCGTCAGCATGACGCCTACCACCATTGGTTCGAGTTCGAGAACGGCGTGTTTGTTCTCCGCATGATCGACAGCCCCGAGGTCATCGATTTCGTTCCTGTGAATTTCGGATATATGAACACCGAACAAATTCGCACACACGCATTGACGACGACACCGGGGACGCTCGAGTGGGATTGCTTCACATTCGGCATCGCGCAGCACACTGACTATTTCACATTCTACGCGAGTGTCGACCATCTCCACATCGACGGCATCTCCGCCGGCCTGATCTTCTTCGACATTCACCTGAAGTACCGGCACTTGGCGGCGGCTGTGCATAAGCACCAGCCCAGCACGCTGACCCAGGTTAGGAGCTATCGCGACTACGCCGCGCGGCAGCACGACAAGCTGGCTCGCTTGACGTTGTCGTCCCCGGAGATCAAGGGCTGGATCGATTTCGCGCAGGACGCCGACGGCGACTGGCCGAGCTTCCCGCTACCGCTTGGTGAAATGCAAGCCAACGAGGGCGCCTTCGTGACAGTCGAGTTGTTGAACGGCGTCGACACCGAGGCGTTCGAAACAGCCTGCCGCGCTGCCGGTGCTCGGTTCATTGGCGGAGTCCTGGCGTGCGTAGCTCTCGCCGAGCGTGATTTGATGGGTACCGAGACCTATCACGGATTCACCCCGTACGACACGCGGACGCCGGGCATCGACACGATGACCGTGGGCTGGTTCGCCAGCCTGGTTCCGGTCACCGTCCCGACCGGCACCGGCTCGTTTCTCGAGGCGGCCCGGGCGGCGCAGAATTCGTTCGACGTCGCCAAGCATCTTGCTGGCGTGCCGATTGACCGGGCACTGGAGTTGGCGACCGCGGCTCAACTTGAGATCAAGCCGCCCACGCGTCCGGCAATGATGGTGTCGTTCATTGATTTTCGCAAGATCCCCGTCTCCGCTTTGTGGGAAGAGACGAATTTCGGTACCTACGGCGACAATCTGTCGCACGGCGAGATCAACGTGTGGATCAATAGGCACGCTGCAAGGACCACCGTGACAGTCTCCTTCCCGGACAACCCGGTGGCGCGTGAGTCGGTGCACCGCTACATCGCGGCACTGCGCGAGGTGTTTGTGCGTGCCGCGGAGAGCATCTCGGATTGGGTGAATGCGGTTGCAGAACAAGCGGATTCGTACGAAGTGTACGACCTGACCGCGTAGCCACCAAGAAAAGGATCTCAGGAAAATGAGTAACGTACTCGATCTGGTCGACCACACCTTCTTTCGCGTCGAGCGGGCAACGGGAATGACCAGCCTGATTCAGTGTGTCTGGATGTATGATCGCGCGGTCGACATCGATGGACTGCGCCGGTTCCATGGGCATCTTCAGCGCGGACGGTTGTCCCGCCGCATCGAACGCTCGCCCTTGCCGTTTGGCCGCCATCGCTGGGTCTCGCCCAGCGACCAGCCCGACCTCGAGATCGTCGAGCAGCCTTGGCCGCGCGAAGAATTCGACGCCTGGCTCGACGAGCAGGCCAACACCCCGCTGGATGCCGAGCACGGACCCGGATGGCACATGGCCGCGCTGATGTTCACCGACGGCGGCACGGGGGTGAGCCTGGTCGCCTCACATTGCCTGACCGACGCCGTCGGGTTGTGCGAGGTGTTGGCGGACGCGGCCTGCAGCTGCGACACCGCAATCAACTGGCCCGCTGCCGGGTCTCGGCCGCGGTGGCGGGCCGTGCGCGAGGACGCCCGCCAAACCGTGCGCGACGTCCACGGCATCGGCCGCGCCCTCGTCGCCGCGGCACGATTTGTCCGGCGTAACCACGGCGGCGTCGCGTCGGCCGCCCCGGCGCCGGTCCTCTCCGCCGGAATCGACGAAAGCGTCACGCCCCCGGCGGCAACCGTCTTCGTCGATGCCGACGAGTGGGACGCCCGCGCGGAGTCCCTCGGAGGGACCAGCAACACGCTGTTCGCGGCATTGGCCGCCCGCCTCGCCCACCGCGTGGGACGAGTAACCACAGACGGCACGGCCACCTTGATGATGGCCATCAACGAGCGCACGACCGACGACACCCGCGCCAACGCCATCACGAATGTCGACTTCACGGTCGACCCCGCACCCGCGACGACGAACCTGCGCGGGATCCGCGCCGCAACCAAGCAGGCGCTGATCCGCGCTCAGGAGGAACCCGACGAACGGTGGACACTGCTGCCCCTGGTTCCCCTGGTGCCGGAGCGGCTCGGCAGGCGATTTGTCGGGGCCGCCACCAACAGCGCTGCCAGCGTTGGCTCATCCAACATCGGTGCGGTCAACCCGGCCGTCAATCGGCCAGATGGCACAGACGCCGACCGCTTCGCCATGAGGTCTCTCAGCGCAGGCATGACCTCGGCGACGATGCACCAGCTCGGCGGGCTGCTGTCGTTGCTCTCGGGAAGAGTGCACGGACGGGTCTTCGTCTGTGTCGTTGCGTATCAGCTGGACCGTCCCAACTCGAATGGCGAACTACAGCAGCATATTTCGAGCGTTCTGAGCGAGTTCTCGCTCACCGCCACCATCGGCTGGCCATGCGCCGAGCCAGTTGGTGAGATGCGGTAGGCATCCCGACCAACAGAACCAAGTGGACTCGATTGCAGCCTAAGCGAATTCGTCTGAGCTGCATGACCTGACAACGTAACAGGCAAGAAATGGACCTTAGGAAAATGAGCAACGTACTTGACTTGGTCGACCAGACCTTCTTTCGCCTCGGGCAGGCGGCCGGGGTCGGTCAGTCTATCTGGGTGTATGACCGCCCGGTCGACATCGAGGGGCTCCGCCAGTTCCATCAGCATCTCCAGCAGGGGCGGTTAGCCCGTCGCATCGAACGCTCACCCTTGCGTTTCGGCCGGCATCGCTGGGTCTCGCCTCGGGATCAGCACGACCTCGAGATCGCGACGCCTCGGCCGCGTCAGGAATTCGACGCCTGGCTCAACGAGCAGGCCAACATCCCCCTGGACGCCGAGAACGGGCCCGGATGGCACCTTGCGGTGCTCCCGTTTACCGACGGCGGCGCGGGGGTGAGCTTTGTTGTCACACATTGCCTCACCGACGGCATCGGAGGGTTTTTGGCCGTCGTGGAAGCGGCTTGCGGCTACGACGCTAACTTCAACTGGCCAGCTGCCGGGTCACGCCTGCGGCGGCGGGGCCTGCGCGAGGATGCCCACCAAACCATGCGCGACTTCCGCGGTATCCGCCGGGCCGCTGTCGCCGCAGCGCGGCTCGCTCGAGCTAACCGCCGCAGCGCCAAAGCAGCCGCTGCGGCCTCTTCTGAGGCTTCGGCTAAGGCCCTTGCTCAGCCGGCTGCGCCGATCGCTGGGGCCGACGAACTTGTCACGCTCCCAACGGCAGCGTTTTTTCTCGATGCCGACGAGTGGGACGCTTGCGCGCAATCGCTCGGAGGGACCAGCAACACACTGCTCGCGGGAGTGGCCGCGCGCCTCGCCCAGCGAGTGGGACGAGTCGCCGCAGACGGCTCGGTCGCGTTGGCGATGCCCGTCAACGAGCGGATCGCCGACGACACCCGCGCCAACGCCGTCGCGATGGTCGACATCAAGGTTGACGCTGGGCCCGCTGCGACGGACCTGCGCGCGATCCGGGCCACAACCAAGCAAGCGCTGATCCGCCACCAGGAGGTGCCCGACGAACGGCGGACAGTGCTGCCTCTCGTTCCCCTGCTGCCCGAGCGGTTGATCAAGCGAATGGTCGGCGTGGCCACCGGCGGTGCGACCAACGTCGTTGTCACGTCCAACATGGGCGCGGCCCCCGCGCCCGCCAACCGGCCGGACGGCACAGACGCCGACCGCGCCGCCCTGCTGTCTCGCTACCCGGGCCTGACGAAGGCGATGATGCAGCAGCTCGGCGGACTGATGATTGTGCACTCCGCACGAGTGCACCAACAGGTGTTCGTCTCGGTCCTCGCCTATCAGCCGGGCCGTCTCATCTCGAATGACGAATTGCAACAGCATGTTTCGAGCGCTCTGACTGAATTCTCGCTCAGCGCCACGACGGGCTGGGGATGCCCTGAGCCAGTCGGCGGAGGCGTCGTAGGTGTCCCGACCACCTAAACGGCCGAAGACGAAAAGGACGTTAGAGAAATGAGCAATGTACTCGATCTGTATGACCAGACCTACATAACCTTCGAGCGGGCCGCCGAAGTCACCTGTGCGTTGCAGTGCGTCTGGGTGTACAACCGCGCGATCGACATCGACGGTCTGCGCCAGTTCCATCGCCATCTGCAGCAGGGGCGGTTATCCCGCCGCGTCGAACGCTCGCCCTTGCCGTTCGGCCGGCATCGCTGGGTCGCGGCCACCGTTCAGTCCGACCTTGAGATCGTCGAGACACCCTGCGCGCGCGAAGACTTCGACGCCTGGCTGGGCGAGCAGGCCGACACCCCCCTAGATGCCGAGCACGGACCGGGATGGCACCTTGCGGTGGTCCCGTTCACCGACGGCGGCGCGGGGGTCAGCCTGGTCATCTCACATTGCCTCACCGACGGCGTCGGATTGTGCGAGGCGTTGACGGACGCGGCGTCCGGCCGGGTCGACCCAATCAACTGGCCTGCTGCCGGGTCACGCCGGCGGTGGCAAGCCCTGCGCGAGGACGCCCGCCAAACGGCCGGCGACCTCCCCGGCATCGGCCGAGCCGTCGTCGCCGCAGCCCTATTTGCCCGGGCTCACCGCGGCGGTGCCGAGCCTGACAGCGCGCCGCCCGCGCTATCCGCCGGAGCCGACGAGCCCGTCACCCTGTCAACGGCAACGATTTTCCTCGATGCCCACGAATGGGACGCCCGCGCATACTCACTTGGAGGGACCAGCAACACCCTGCTCGCGGGAGTGGCGGCCCGCCTCGCCCAGCGAGTGGGACGACTCACCGCAGACGGCTCGGCCACCCCGTCGATACCCGTCAACGAGCGCACCGCCGGCGATACCCGCGCCAACGCCATCACGAATGTCGACATCACAGTCGACCCTGGGCTAGCCGCGACGGACCTGCGCGAGATCCGGGCCGCAACCAAGCAGGCGCTGATCGGCCACCAGGAGGTGCCCGACGCACGGTGGCCACTGCTGCCCCTCGTTCCCCTGCTGCCTCAGCGGCTCATCAGGCGATTGGTCGGCGTAGCCACCGGCGGTACGACCAACGTGGTCTCGTCCAACCTCGGTGCCCCCGCCCCGGCCGTCAACCGGCCGGACGGCACCGAAGCCGACTACTTCGCGATGAAGTCTCTCTACCCGGGCGTGACCAAGGCGATAATGCACCGCATCGGCGGTGTTTTGGCCTTGCTCTCGGGAAGAGTGAACGGGCAGGTCTTCGTCTCGGTCCTCGCCTATCAGCCGGACCGTCCCAACTCGAACGACGTCCTGCGGCAAGACCTCTCAAGCGCTCTGAGCGACTTCTCACTCACCGCCAGCACGGGCTGGCCACGCATCACGACCACCCGGGACTGGGCGGATGATATTGCAGAACAAACGAATTCGCCCGACCTGTATGACCTGACCGCGTAGGCAAGTGACAAGAAAAGGACCCTGGGAAAATGAACAACGTAGTCGATCTCTTCGACCAGACGGTGTTTCTCGGCGAGCGAGCGACCGGAGCCACCAACCTGCTTCAGTGCGTCTGGATCTACAACGGCGCCATCGACATCGACGGTCTGCGCCAGTTCCATCACCACCTGCAGCAGGGGCGGTTATCCCGCCGCATCGAACGCTCACCCTTGCCGTTCGGCCGCCATCGCTGGGTCTCGCCCAATGGTAAGTCCGACCTTGAGATCGTCGCGACGCCGCGCCCGCGTGACGAATTCGACGCCTGGCTGGGCGAGCAGGCCAACACCCCCCTGGATGCCGAGCACGGACCCGGCTGGCACCTTGCGGTGCTGCCATTCACTGACGGCGGCGCCGGGGTGAGCCTGGTCATCTCACACTGCCTCACCGACGGCGTCGGGTTGTGCGAGGCGTTGGCCGATGCGGTTTCCGGCCGCCACGACCCGATCACCTGGCCTGCCGCTGCCTCACGCCGGCGGGGGCAAGCCCTGCGCGAGGACGCCCGCCAAACCGCGCGCGACCTCTCCCGTATCGGCCGCGCCCTCGGCGCCGCGATACGAATGGCCCGGCGTCACCGTGGCCCTGCCGGATCAGCCACCCCACCACCTGCGCCGACCGCCGGAGCCGACAAACGCATCACCCTCCCAACGGCAACGATCTTCGTCGACGCCGACGAGTGGGACACCCGAGCAGAGTCCCTCGGAGGGACCAGCAACACGCTGCTCGCGGGATTGGCGGCCCGCCTCGCCCAGCGAGTGGGACGAATCGGCGCAGACGGCTCGGTCGCCGTGACATTGCCGGTCAACGAGCGAACCGCCGGTGATACCCGTGCCAATGCCATCACAAATGTCGACTTCACGGTTGATCCTGCACCCGCGACGACAGACCTGAGCGAGGTCCGGGGCGCAATCAAGCAAGCGCTGATCCGCGCAAAGGAGGAGACCAACGAACGGTTTGAATTGCTGCACCTTGCTCCTCTGTTGCCGCAGTGGCTCGCCAGGCGATTGGTCGGCGTTTCCGCCAACGGTGCGAACAGCGTCATCTCATCCAACCTCGGTGCGGTCAACCCGGCCGCCCACCGGCCAGACGGAACAAACGCCGACCACTTCGTCATGAAGCCTCTCGGCCCGGGTGTGACCAAGGCGGTCATGCACCGGCTAGGCGGATTGCTGGTGTTGCTTTCGGGGAGAACGGAGGGACAGGTCTTCGTCTCGGTCCTTGGATATCAACCAGGCCGTATCAACTCGAATAACATTCTGCGACATGACCTTTCGAGCGCTCTGAGCGACTTCTCGCTCACCGCAATAACGGGCTGGCCATGCCCAGTTTCAGTGGCCTGACAACGTATTCAAGGTATTCAAGCGACAAGAAAAGAGACCTTAGGAACATGAGCAACGTACTCGATCTGATGGACCAGAGCGCGTTTCGCGGCGAGCAAGCGACCCGAACCACGAACCTGGTGCAGTGTGTCTGGGCGTATAACCGCGCGATCGACATCGACGGTCTGCGCCAGTTTCATCAGCATCTGCAGCGGGGACGGTTATCGCGTAGCATCGAACGCTCACCCTTGCCGTTCGGCCGCCATCGCTGGGTCTCACCCAACGATCAGTCCGACCTCGAGATCGTCGCGACGCCTCGGCCGCGTGAAGAATTCGAAGCCTGGCTCAGCGGGCAGGCCAACACTCCCCTGGATGCCGAGCACGGACCCGGATGGCACCTCGCGGTACTGGCTTTCACCGACGGCGGCGCGGGGGTGAGCTTGGTTACGTCACATACCCTCACCGACGGCGTCGGGCTCTGCGAGGCGTTGGCGGACGCGGCGTCCGGCCGCCACGACCCGATCAGCTGGCCTGTCGCCGGGTCACGCCGGCGGGGGCAGGCACTCCGCGAGGACGCCCGCCAAACCGCGCGTGACATCCGCGTTATGGGCCGCGCCGTCGTTGCCGCGGCACGATTCGCGAAGAACCGCGGGGACGGGTCTGGCACCCAGCTAGCTAGCGCGCCGCGTTCGCCGTTCGTCGGACCCGGCGAACGCGTCACTCTCTCAAAGGCGACGATCTTCGTCGACGCCCATGAGTGGGATGCCCGCGCGCACTCACTCGGGGGGACCAGCAACGCGCTACTCGCCGGGTTGGCGGCCCGCCTTGCCCAGCGAGTGGGACGGGTCGACGGGGAGGGCTTCGCCACCTTGGCGATACCCGTTAACCAGCGCACCGACGACGATACTCGCGCCAACGCCCTCACCGCAGTCGACATCACGGTCGACCCTGCAGCTGCGACAACGGATCTGCGCGGGATCCGAGGCGCACTCAAGCAAGCGCTGATCCGCCGTCACGAGGTCCCCGACGAGCGATTGGCACTGCTGCCGCTGGCTCCCCTGTTGCCGCAGCGGCTCATCAGGCGAATGGCCAGCGTGGCCCTCGGCGGCGCGACGACCAGCGGATCATCCAACCTCGGTGCGGTCAACCCGGCCGCCAACCGGCCAGACGGCACAGACGCCGACTACTTCGCCGTGAAGTCCCTCTTCGCGGGGGTGACCAAGGCGACCGTGCACCAGACCGGCGGACTGCTGGGGCTGCAATCGGGACGAGTGCACGGACAGGTCTTCGTCTCGGTTATTGCGTATCAGCCGGGCCGCCCCAACTCCAATGACGGTTTGCAGCAAGATATTTCGAACGTCCTAAGCGACTTCTCGCTCACCGCCACGATCGGCTGGCGCGCCGACTATCGCTCCGCGCCAGTCGGCCGCTAAACGATTCCTACTCGACTACGTCACTTAAAAGTAAAGGGTTTGATGATGCTCACGAAGGCCCCCGCCACCCGGACCTCGAAGGGCTTGGATGGCTTCTCCCTGTTGGGTCGCGTCGTCGTGCGCGTTCCCTGGCTCGTCATCACCGCCTGGATCGTCCTGGTCGTGGTGCTGTCCGCGGCGTTCCCGGCGCTGACGAAAGTCGTGGAAAGCCAAACGCTGCAGCCGCTCCCTCCGCAGGCGATGGCCGCCGCTGAGCAGATGGCGAAAGATTTTCATGAGTCCGCCCAGAACATCGTCGTCGTTGTCATGACCGACGAGCATGGGCTGCGACCGGCCGATAACGATGCCTATCGCGCGCTGGCTGACAAGCTGCGCAGTGCCACCAACGATGTCTCCGCGGTGCAGGACTTCATCACAACGCCCGCGTTGCGACCACTGATGGTCAGTACAGACAACAAGGCGTTCTACATGGCGGTCACTCTGAAGGCATCCGCCGGCTCGCCCGAGTCTTCGCAGGCCTACCAACGGATCTCCCAGATCGTCAAGCAATCCACCGCCGGCTCGGCGCTCACAGCGCATGTGACCGGACAGGCTGCCATCGTCGGGGACATGTCGATCGTGAGCGCCCGCGACATGCACATGATCGAAATCGCCACTGCGCTGTTGGTGTTGGTCATCCTGCTGGTGATCTACCGTCGCCCGGTCACCGTGTTGCTTCCGCTCATCACCATCGGCATCTCCGTGGGGTCGGCCCAAGGGGTGGTGTCTGCGCTGGCCCAGATCGGTCTCAACGTATCGGCCTTCACGATCGTGTTGATGACGGCGATGATCGTCGGCGCCGGAACCGACTATGGCGTCTTCCTGATCGGCCGCTACCACGAGTACATCCGCTCCGGTATGGAATCCGACGTGGCTGTGCAGAAGGCGTTGAGCTCCATCGGCAAGGTGATCGCGGCGTCGGCGGCCACGGTGGCCGTCACGTTCCTCGGCATGTTCTTCACCCGCCTGCCAGCGCTCACGAGTGTCGGCCCGGCGCTCGCGGTTTCGATCGGGATCGCGTTTCTTGCCGCCATCACGCTGTTGCCGGCCGCGTTGGTGCTGGCCGGGCGGCGCGGGTGGATCGCCCCCTGCCGACCGCTCACCAGCCGACTCTGGCAGCGTTCGGCGATTCACATCGTCCGGCGGCCAAAGGTGCATTTGGTGGTCAGCCTGACCGTGCTGATCGCGCTCGGGGGTTGCGCACTGGTGATGCACCCGACATACAACGACCGCATGCAGTTGCCGGGGTCGGCGGAGAGCAACCTGGGGTATTCCGCGATGGCGGCGCACTTCTCGACGAGCACCCTGCTGCCGGAGTACATTTACATCCACTCGCCGCACGACCTGAGGACGCCCCAGGCGCTGGCCGACATGGAGCAGATGGCGCAGCGTGTGGCTCAGCTGCCCAACATCGCTGCGGTGCGCGGTGTTACGCGCCCGACGGGCCAGCCGCTCGACCAGACCAAGGTCAGTTATCAAGCCGGTGAAATCGGCTCCAAGCTCGAAGACGCCTCATCGCAGATCACGAACTATACCAGCGATCTCGACGCGCTCAGCAGTGGTGCCCACCAACTGGCGGACAGTCTCGCCAACGTTCGCGACCAGATATACGGAGCCGCCCAGTCCACGACAGCGCTGACGGCGACGCTCAACCAGGTTCAGCAGGAACTGGGCGGAACTCAAGCAGCCCAACTCCTCGAAACCTTGCGTTCTTACGGCAACATCGGCAGCAACATGACGGTCGTCAACAACTTCGTCAACTCCGCCGCTCCGATGCTGAACGCTTTGAACAACAACCCGCAATGCGACGCCGACCCTACCTGCAGCCACGGCCGCGCCAAACTTCAGCAACTCATTCAGGCCAGCAACGACGGGTCCTTGAACGGTCTGATGGCCGCGTCCGCACAAAGCCTGCAGTCGACCGTGCAGCGCCTGAGCACTCTCCTGCAATCGGCAGGCGCCAATCTGCGGTCCGTTGGAATCAACGATCCCGCCGGCGCACAGCAGTCGATCGCGCGGATGCAGCAGGGCGCCAATGCGCTCGCCGACGGGAGCGCCCGATTGGCGGACGGCGTGCAGACGCTCGTCGACAAGACCAAGCAGATGGCCCTGGGGCTGAAACAGGCGGCCGATCTATTGCTGACGATCAAACAGGACGCCTCGCAACCCTCCATGGCCGGCATGTACATTCCGCCCGAGGTCCTGACGACGAACGACTTCAAGAACGCCGCAAAGTTCTTCATGTCGCCCGACGGGCATTCGGCGCGCTACCTCGTCGAGACGAGGTTCGACCCCTTCAGCACCGCGGCGATGGACCAGGTTCAGACCATCCTGGATACGACGCGAGGCGCACAGCCGAACACGACACTGTCCGATGCGACGATATCGATGCTCGGCACCACCGCGATGTACAGCACCATTCGCAGCTATTACGACGATGACCTTCGATTGATCATCGTTTTGACGCTGGTCGTTGTCTTCCTCATCCTGGTCGCGCTGCTCCGTGCGATCGTCGCGCCGCTGTATCTCATTGCCTCCGTGGTGATCTCGTACCTGTCGGCATTGGGATTGGGGGTTGCCTTCTTCCAGTTCATTTGCCATCAGCACATTTATTGGAACGTGCCCGCGATGGCCTTCATCGTGTTGGTCGCCGTCGGTGCGGACTACAACCTGCTGTTGATCACTCGCATCCGTGAAGAGTCCGGCAATGGCATCCGCTCGGGGATCATTCGTGCCGTCCATTCGACGGGCGGTGTGATCACCTCGGCCGGAATCATCTTCGCTGCCTCGATGTTCGGCCTGCTGTTCGGCAGTGTCTCCACGATGGTGCAGATCGGTTTCGTCATCGGGGCGGGCCTGTTGATCGACACCTTCGTGGTGCGCACGATCACCGTGCCGGCACTCGCCGCGCTCATCGGCCGGGCGAACTGGTGGCCGGCAAAGTCGCGCAAAGCGGCTCCTCGCCGCAAGACAGTGGATGCCCGTGCCGGGCAGGTTTGATGATCCGACGCAGTTATAGAAGGGCCCGCCGATTGGCGGGTTGCGTCCACCAAGGTGGTGTACAAGTCGGACCGCGAGTTGAGGACCGGCGTGTCGTAGCCGGGTAGATGAGGGTCATCGCGTGATTCTTCGAGAGACCGACCAAAGTCACTCGAGCAAAGGAATCAACGCGATGACCGCTGCCCGCGATATCGACTGGCCGACCATGCTGGCCGAACGACTCACCACCACCCACCCCGACGTGCTGCGCGAACTGCTGTCTACGTTCATTCACACCTTGATGGGCGCGGAAGCCGACGCGGTGTGCGGGGCCGGCTACGGTCAGCGCAGCGCCGAGCGCGTTAACTCCCGTAACGGTTATCGGCACCGCCAATTCGAGACCCGCGCAGGCAGTTTGGAGTTGGCGATTCCCAAGCTGCGGCAGGGTTCCTACTTCCCGGATTGGCTGCTGGAACGCCGCAAACGCGCCGAACGTGCGCTGACCACCGTGGTGGCCACGTGCTACCTGCTCGGGGTGTCCACTCGGCGGATGGACAAGCTCGTCGAAACCCTCGGCATCACCAGCTTGTCCAAGTCGCAGGTATCGGTGATGGCCAAGGAACTCGACACCGCCGTGGAAGCCTTCCGCACGCGCCCGCTCGATGCTGGCCCCTACACCTTCGTGGCCGCTGATGCCCTGGTCTTGAAGGTGCGCGAGCAGGGGCGAGTGGTCAACGTGCACGCACTGATCGCGGTCGGTGTCAACGCCGAGGGCTACCGCGAAATCCTGGGCCTAGACGTCACCACCGCCGAGGACGGGGCCGGCTGGCTGGCCTTCCTGCGGTCGCTGACCGCCCGAGGGTTGTCCGGTGTGGGACTGGTCACCAGCGACGCCCACGCCGGACTCCTGTCGGCGATCGGGGCCACCCTGCCCGGCGCGTCCTGGCAGCGGTGTCGCACCCACTACGCCACTAACCTCATGGCCATCACCCCCAAGAGCTCGTGGCCGTGGGTCAAGACCCTGCTGCACTCGGTATTCGACCAACCCGACGCGGCATCCGTTGCGGCGCAATATGACCGGATCATCGACGCGCTCTCTGACAAGCTGCCCAAAGTCGCTGATCCCCTCGAAGCCGCCCGCACCGACCTGCTGGCGTTCACCGCCTTTCCCAAGCAGATCTGGCGCCAGATCTGGTCGAACAACCCCCAGGAAAGGCTCAATAAAGAAATCCGGCGCCGCACCGATGTTGTGGGCATCTTCCCCGACCGCGACGCCCTAATCCGCCTCGTCGGAGCGGTCCTGGCCGAACAACACGACGAATGGGCCGAATCACGCCGCTATCTCGGGCTGGATGTCCTCAGCAAATCGCGGCTCACCACCGACACCCCGACAGAACAGGAGGCGACCTGGCAGGTCCCCGATATTCGGTCCACCCGGTTCTAGAGCCAGGTTGTGTTTGATGTCGGTTCAGTTGATCTCGCAGGCCACGGGGTGATGGGTGTGGCTGCATCGGGCAGCGTACTCGGCCGGGGTCAGATAACCCAGCGCTGAGTGGCGATGTCGTGCGTTGTGTTCGTGCTTGAAGTCGCCGATGACGACGCGGGCTTCGAGCAGGTTGGTCCAGTGGTTTCGGTTGAGGCACTCCCTTCGTAGCCGGTTGTTGAACGATTCGATGTAGGCGTTGTTCCACGGCGTCCCAGGCGGGATGTAGTGAAGGCCGACCTTGCCGGCGCAAAACGATTGCAGCGCTTCGGAAATAAGCTCAGGTCCGTTGTCCATCCGCAGCACCATCGGCGGGCCGCCGGCCGCGGCGAAACACTTCTCCAGCTCGTCGATGAGCCGCTCAGCGGTGATCGAGCGCTCCACGATATTCAGCAGTGATTCGCGGGTGTGCTCGTCGACCATCGACGCGATCTTGATGGCCTTGCCGTCGATGGTGGAGTCGAACTGGAAATCCAAGGCCCACACCACCTTCGGCGCATCCGCGCGCACATCGGGCGGGCACGACGATTGGCCGACGCGTTTACGCGGGCTGTGAACCCGCCGCTGCAGGCCCTCCTCCTTCCACAGGCGGTGCACCTTCTTCTTGTTCACATCCCGGTGCTCGTCATGGCGCAGCGCCGCCCACGCACGGCGGAAGCCATGGCAAGGCCGTTTGGTGGAGTAGGTACGCAGCCAAACGCGTAGCTCAGCGTCAGGGTCAGCTGGGGTCTGCGCGACAGGGATGCGCCGGTAGGTGGAGCGGGTGAGCCCGACCGCTTTGCACGCGAGCCGCTCCGACATGCCCAGAACCTCTTTGAGCATGTCGACGGCGCGGCGCTTGGCGTCCGGGCTCAGAATTTTCCCTTCGCCACCTCCCGCAAGGCGTCCTTTTCCAACTCGGCCTCGGCCAGCAACCGCTTCAGTCGGGTGTTCTGCTCCCGCAGCTCTTTAAGCTCTTTCGCCGCATCCACATCCATCCCGCCGTAGGTGCGGCGCCAGTTGTACAGCGTCGCCGCCGACACCTCGAGCTCCGCGGCGATCTCCTCGTTGGTCTTGCCCGACGCGGCGAGTTCGTCCGCGCGGCGCAGCTTACGCACCACATCCTCAGCGGAATGCTTCTTCCGGCCAGCCATATGTTTCATCGTCCCTTCCGGCCCCCCACCCGGGGGGCCACAGGACTCTAAAACAAGGCGGACTCATTCATCGGGGGCACGCCAGACCCCCGCGGCACTGACCGCCTAAATCACGAAGTCGAAGAATCACACGACGACGTCGTACACCACGTCCCGGGACTTGACCCGCCGCCGATGCGGCGCGTCATCCATGCTGGTGGTGGTGGAACCGCGCCCTGCCGCATCCGGCGCTCGACGTCGAGCGGGCTTACGATCGTCACTCCCCCGGCGCCGTGTACCAGCACATCGTGCGCCACGGTAAGTGCGGCGAGGCAATCCGGTTGATGTTGGCCTGCCTGCCATAGAACGGCTTGCGCCTCAAGGCTCGGCAGGTGCCCGGCCAACCGGACGGTCCCGGTCTCCAGGCCCTGAATCAGTTTGGCACTGCGGGCCATCGCGTCACCCCGTCCTCGGTCGCTGCCTTTCGGCGGCCAGCTCGACACCCGCACCAGGTGCGGCAGCCGGTAGCGCCGCAGCGCAGTGTTCAGCACCGACAGATAGCCCTCGCGTGCGGTGAATGTCTCGATCACGATTTCGGATGCACCGGTGTCGATAGCCAGTTCGACCGCCACCGTTGCCCATCGTTCGGGTGTCATCGGCTCGCTGACGTCGCGATGCACGACGACGGTGCCCGAAGTGGTCCACGAGGCCGCGACGATGCCGGCCGCGTCACCCTCGCCCGAGTCGGACGGATCGACGCCGATGACCGTGCGCACCAGGCCGGCCGGTAGAGTCGGCAGCCGCCAGAGGTCCAACCATTCGCGGCGAATCACGTTGCCCTCGGGGCTCGCCGGCACGCCTTGAAATTCGGCCCACCAGGTTCGCTCGCCGACTGCCCGACGCTGGTCGGCGAAGTCCTGCGCGGTGCGGCCCACCGCCGAAACCATAGCCTCACCGGCGCCACGGCCCAGCGAGTCGGGCACGGCGCCCGGCTCTCCGATGGCCGGAATGTTCACGTAGCGCCAGCGGTCGGGTTCCTCGGCGAGGAGGGTGCCAATCAAGTCCTCGGGGTGCCAGCGCGTGCCGATGACGACCACCGAGGCGCCGGGGTGAACGCGA
This sequence comes from uncultured Actinomycetota bacterium, assembly GCA_963784685.1. Taxonomy (GTDB): domain Bacteria; phylum Actinomycetota; class Actinomycetes; order Mycobacteriales; family Mycobacteriaceae; genus Mycobacterium. The sequence goes on along the minus strand of CAWASF010000020.1, from coordinate 77,759 downwards.
GTCATCAGGGTTGCGCGGAATTCGTGAACCACCTTGCGCCGCAACGCCGGCGAGTCGGCCTCTTGCAAGTTCTTGTGCGCGTCGTCCACGACGAGGAGGCCGGTCGCGCCGAATCCGGTGATGCCGGCCAGGATTCCGGCGGCGAGCACGCCGCCGCTGCGCCCGTCGAGTTCCCAACGGCCGACCGATGTTTTCTCAGCCGATAAGCGGAGACCGAGCAGGTCGCCGTACTCGGCGATGATGGCCCGCGCCGCCGCGCTGTGCGCCTGCGCGAGAGTGTCGGCATAGCTGGCAAGGATGTGCCTAGCATCGGGATCGCGGCGTAATGCCTCGACGCAGCCGAGCACCGCGGCCGTGGTCGATTTCGACTCACGCGGCGGCATGCAAATGATGACCCGGTCGTCGGGTGTCCGTATGGCGCGGTCGATTTCGTCGCTGACGAGTGCCACCGCAGGGGTGACTCGGTAACCGAGCATCGCTCGGCGGCCGAGGTCCGCCGGTGTGGTCGGGGCCCTGCGAGCGCGCACTTGGGCCAGATGTTCAGCCTCTGCCAGAGCGTGCGCGGCCTGCACGGGATTGCCGAACGTGAAAGGCTTTGACCCGCCTAGTTGCGCTGTCATCGGTGACCCACTCGATCCATGAGCAAGCGGTCACAGGGTTGATCGTGCGCACATATCCGCAGTCCAGGTGACATATTGCTTAGTTCTGTCGGCAGCCGTAACGGCGCCATGTTGCCGAAGTGTTGCCAATCGACCGCCGGCGGCGACGTAGTCGGGGCGGTCAATCCGGCCACAGCACGTCCTGACCCCCTCGCCCGATCGCGGCGTCGGCTGTCCGACGCGCACGCTCGACGTCGGAGGGCGGTGCGAGTCGGCGACGCATGTAGGGATAGGTGAACCCGCGTGCGGCGAGCACGTCTCGAACGACACCTTGACTCGGCGCTGGCATGGCGGCAGTGGTTCCGCCGGCCACACAGTGTCAGGCTCGCCGGATGGTTCAGCCGGCGCAGAGTCGGCCTCGGCCACCGGCGGCCGCAGGGCCTCGGCGATGCGTTGGATTAAGTTGCGTCGGGTCAATGGTCGGCGGCCTCTCGCTGTCGTCGGTAGCGGTCGATGACGGCCCACGCTGCCGCCTCGGCCTCGGCCAGCACGTCGCGACTAATGTCGGCAAGGTCGTCGGCCTGGCCGTCAGCATTGGCGTCGTCGTGCACGCCAACGTCGGTCTGTGCGGCCCTGTACGGCTCACTGTCCGAATCAGGCGCCGGCGGGTAAAGGTTTGCCCCCTCCGGATTCTCGCGATTACGTGCCACCGCAAGCCACTGCGCCAGCTCGGCTGCCGGCAGTCCGCCGAAGCCGAGCACAGCGCGGCAGATGGCGACGTGCGCCGGCCAGAGTGGATCGGTAGGACCGTCGCACACGGCGAACACTTCGGAGCAGCGTTGCGCGGCCCGGCTGGCCATCGCCGCGCCCGTGAGCGTGCCCTCAGCGACCCGGCGCATTACTACGGCCACGGCGTCCACCGCGTCGGGATCGGATGCGGCGTAGTGGTCTGTTCTAGGCGACGCGGTCATCGGTCGCCCTCGGCGATCGGTTCGGGCTCGACGTCGACCATCGGCAGCCCAGGCCGCTCGGGTGACCGTTCAAGCATCTCGCGGCGCCAACTCTCCACCGCCTCGATACGTGACGCGCTCACGGTGACGTTCACGCTCGACTGAGCCGGCACGTAGTAACCGCCAGCACGGGCGAGCTGGTCGTCGAGCGTGTCGATGGCCCGCGACAGTTGCGCGACGGACTGGTGGTCGCCGGCGGCCTGCGCGTCGCGGACCGAGTGCAGCAGACGAGCGCGTCGGCGTACCTTGCCGTCGATCCACTTGCGCCGTGCCAGACTCGGCGCGTCCGGGCAGGTGGTGGCGAGGTGACGGTTGACGGCCAGCCGGGCGCCGGACCGGCTACGGAAACCCAGCTGCTCGGAGATTTCCGTCCAGCTGTGTCCGTCGAGATGCATGTCGTATGCCTGAGCAGCGCGTTCGCGACTGGGTCTGCGGCGGATCAAGCTGCACGGGCTGCGCAACACCTCGGGCACGTTGATGCTCGACGCCGGCCACCCGGTGCACATCGTGGCGGGGTGGCACGGCCATGACCCGGCGGTGTTGTTGTCCATCTACTCCGACGCCAAGGCCGACGAGCTGCGGGCGGCCAGCGCCAGCCTCTTCGGCTGAGGGGTGGGCGGCAGCGGCCTTGGCAAACGGCCTTGGCACTGGCCTTGGCAACTTGTCGGCAACTTCGGCGTCCGCGACGCTCGGCGGGGCGGCTCGGCATCCACCTCGTTGCCTTGTTGGCCTGCAATAACATTGGTGGGCGCGGACGGTATCGAACCGCCGACCGCTGGTGTGTAAAACCAGAGCTCTACCACTGAGCTACGCGCCCTGAAACGCCATCGAAACGTCCGCCGCAGGCTACACGTCCACAGCCTAAGCACCCAAAACGCTCAGGACTTCAACGCCGCCAGCGCATCGGTCCACAGCCGCTGATCGCGGGATTCGCCGGGCCCCTTCATCTCGGCGAACCTGATGATCCCGGACCGATCGACGACGAAGGTACCGCGATTGGGGTAGCCGGCGTCGTCGTTGAACACCCCGTAGGCCTGGCTGACCTCGCCGTGCGGCCAGAAATCCGAAAGTACCGGGAACGTGAACCCGCTCTCGAGCGACCAGATCTTGTGCGTGGGCGGCGGCCCCACCGAGATCGCCAACGCCACGCTGTCGTCGTTCTCGAAATCGGGCAGGCGATCACGCAACCGATCCAGCTCGCCCTGGCAGATCCCGGTGAATGCCAGCGGGAAGAAGATCAACAGGACGTTCTTGGCACCGCGATAGGAGCTCAGGGTGATCCGTTGTTGGTTCTGGTCGCGCAGGGTGAAGTCCGGGGCGGTGGCGCCGACGGGCAGCATCAACGCTTCCCGGCCCGGGACTTCGGCTGTACCAGGCGGCTAGCGCTCCAGTCACCGAGGTTGACCGACGAGGTGGGCATCAGGCCGGCGGTCGGGGCCGCCTCGGCGATCTCGGCGGGCAGGACATGACCTGGTTTGCCGGTCTTGGGCGTCAGCACCCAGATCACGCCGTCGTCGGCCAGCGGGCTGATCGCGTCCATCAAGGTGTCCACCAGGTCACCGTCCCCATCGCGCCACCACAGCAGCACGACGTCGATGACCTCGTCGCTGTCTTCGTCGAGCAGGTCTCCGCCGCACGCTTCCTCAACCGCCGCGCGGATGTCGTCGTCGGTGTCCTCGTCCCAGCCCCATTCCTGGACGACTTGGTCTCGTAGGATGCCCAGTTTGCGAGCGTAGCTCGGGGCGTGATCCGCCGCGACCACCGTGGAGCCTCCTTTAACCATCCGCGCACCGTGCGATTCGAATTATCGTCGCACAGGCAGAACGCGGTCCATACCCGTGTCTCTTGAGACGCCTCATTAGGACCCCTGGCAGAGGTTGAGCGCCTTGGTCCGGGTGTCGTTGAGCTGGTTGACCCGCTGGTTGAATTCCCCGCTCGACGCGTGCGTGCCGATGGCGTTCGACACCCCCCGCGCCGCGTCGACGTAGGCGTTGAATGCGTCGCGCAGCTGCTGCGACAGGGCATCACTGAGGCTATTGGAAACCGTGGTGGCGCTGTTGTTCAGCGCGTCGACGGCGGGGCCCTCCGCGGGACCGGTGGCCTGGCCCGCGTTGAACGCCGCTACAAAGGCGTTCACCTCGTCGATTGCCTCGCTGGCCGTGGTGGCCAGCGACGAACAGGCGTTGTGCCGCGATTGACTCGCGATCCGCGGTCGCTCGGATTCGCGGGATAGGGACGACGAGGCCGCGCCCGCATTGGAAGCAGATCCAGACGCCCGTCCGGCCGGGACATCCCTGGTGTGGATTATGAGCGCTATCGCGCCCGCCACAACGGTGATGACGCCCAGGGCCGCGGCCGCTAGCACGACGGCTCGACCACCGCGGCGCGGATGTCTTCGGTGTTCCCCTAAGACCCCATGCAGAGTTTGAGCGCCTTCGTCTTGGAGTCGTTGAGCTGATCGATCCGCTGGTTGAACGCGCTTTCCGACGCGTGCGTGGCGATGGCGTTGGCCACCCCGTGCGCCGCGTCGATGTAGGCGTTGAACGCGTCGCGCAGTTGCTGCGACAGGGCATCGCTGAAGCTGTTACCGACCGTCGTGGCGCTGTTGTTGAGCGCGTCGATCGCGGGACCCTCCAGTGGGCCGGTGTTGCGGCCGTTGTTGTGCGCCATCACATAGGCGTTCACCTTGTCGACGGCGTCGTTGGCGGTGGTGGACAGCGATTCGCAGGAGGTTTGCACCGCCCTGGTGGTCAGCGATTGCTGACGCTGGGACTCCCGGACGCGCGACGTCGCCACCGAAGCCGACACCGACGCGGACACCGACTGCCGGTACGCCGGGGCGACCTTCTTATCGGGCGCGGCCTTGCCGCCAGTGACGGAGGTACACCCGACGATCCCCATGATCACCACCGCGACACAGCCGAGCGCCAGCACGCCCCGCCTGGGCATCTCCCCCACGTGCCTGCGACCCATTGCACGCCATCCGATGAGCACGATTGCTGAGGTTACCGCGTACCGACGCCGGGCGGCCCGGTACACACCGAGTTGGCGGCGGCTACCCGCACGGAACCTCCGTGCGGCACGATAGGGAGACAAGCACCAGCAGATAACCCGCCAACAACAGGAGGATGCGTTGACCACCGAGTTCGCGCGTCACGATCTGGCCAAAACCCCAACCAACGCAAGCGAACCCGACCGCGTTCGGGTGATCCGCGAAGGTGTGGCGTCCTATCTGCCCGACATCGACCCCGAGGAGACGTCGGAGTGGCTGGAGTCCTTCGACGAACTGCTGGAGCGCTCCGGGCCGGCGCGGGCGCGCTATCTGATGCTGCGGCTACTGGAACGGGCCGGCGAGCAGCGGGTGGCCATCCCGGCGCTCACGTCGACCGACTACGTCAACACCATCCCGACCGAGCTGGAACCCTGGTTCCCGGGTGACGAGGACGTCGAACGTCGCTACCGGGCGTGGATCAGATGGAACGCCGCAATCATGGTGCACCGTGCCCAGCGCCCGGGAATCGGTGTGGGCGGGCACATTTCGACGTACGCCTCCTCCGCGGCGATGTATGAGGTCGGCTTCAATCACTTCTTCCGCGGCAAGTCGCATCCCGGCGGCGGCGACCAAGTGTTCATTCAGGGGCACGCTTCCCCGGGGATTTATGCGCGCGCCTTCTTGGAGGGCCGACTCAGCGCGGATCAGCTCGACGGCTTCCGGCAGGAGCAGAGTCACGTCGGTGGCGGGCTACCGTCCTATCCGCACCCGCGGCTGATGCCCGACTTCTGGGAGTTCCCCACCGTGTCGATGGGCCTGGGCCCGCTGAACGCCATCTACCAGGCGCGGTTCAACCATTACCTGCACGACCGGGGCATCAGGGACACCTCCGACCAGCACGTCTGGTGCTTTCTTGGTGACGGTGAAATGGACGAGCCGGAGAGCCGCGGGCTGGCGCATGTCGGGGCGCTCGAGGGCCTGGACAACCTGACCTTCGTCATCAACTGCAACCTGCAACGCCTCGACGGGCCGGTGCGGGGCAACGGCAAGATCATCCAGGAACTCGAGTCGTTCTTCCGGGGCGCGGGCTGGAACGTCATCAAGGTGGTGTGGGGCCGCGAGTGGGACGCGCTGCTGCACGCCGACAAGGACGGCGCGCTGGTCAACCTGATGAACGTCACCCCCGACGGCGACTACCAGACGTACAAGGCCAACGACGGCGCCTACGTGCGCGACCACTTCTTCGGCCGCGACCCGCGCACCAAGGCGCTCGTCGAGCACATGACCGATGCCGAGATCTGGAACCTCAAGCGTGGGGGTCACGACTACCGCAAGGTCTACGCCGCCTACCGCGCCGCCGTCGACCACAAAGGGCAGCCGACGGTGATCCTCGCCAAGACCATCAAGGGCTATTCGCTGGGCGGGCACTTCCAGGGCCGCAATGCCACCCACCAGATGAAAAAGCTTGCGCTGGAAGACCTTAAGGCTTTCCGCGACTCCATGCGGATTCCGATCAGCGACGCTCAGCTGGACGAGGACCCCTACCTCCCGCCCTACTACCACCCCGGACCCGACGCCCCGGAGATCCGTTACCTGCTCGACCGGCGCCGCACGCTGGGGGGCTTCGTCCCGGAGCGCCGGACCAAGGCCAAGGCCCTGAGGCTTCCCGGCCGCGATATCTACGCCCCGCTGAAGAGGGGATCGGGAACCCAGGAGGTCGCCACCACGATGGCGACGGTGCGCACGTTCAAAGAAGTGTTGCGGGACAAGGAGATTGGCCCGCGGATCGTGCCGATCATTCCCGACGAGGCGCGCACCTTCGGGATGGACTCGTGGTTCCCGTCGTTGAAGATCTACAACCGCCTCGGCCAGCTGTACAAGGCCGTCGACGCCGACCTGATGCTGGCCTACAAGGAGAGCGAAATCGGTCAGATCCTGCACGAGGGCATCAACGAGGCCGGGTCGGTGGGCTCGTTCACCGCCGCCGGCACCTCGTACGCAACGCACAACGAGCCGATGATCCCGATCTACATCTTTTATTCGATGTTCGGCTTCCAGCGCACCGGTGACGGCTTCTGGGCCGCGGCCGACCAAATGGCCCGGGGGTTCGTTCTCGGGGCCACAGCGGGGCGCACGACGCTGACCGGTGAGGGCCTGCAGCACGCCGACGGCCACTCGTTGCTGCTGGCGGCCACCAATCCGGCGGTGGTGTCCTACGACCCGGCGTTCGCCTACGAGATCGCCTACATCGTGGAAAGCGGGCTGGCCCGCATGTTCGGGGACAACCCGGAGAACGTCTACTTCTACATCACCGTCTACAACGAGCCCTACCCACAGCCGCCCGAGCCGGGCGACTTCGATCCCGAGGGACTGCTGCGGGGCATCTACCGCTACCGCGCCGCCACCGAACAACGCGCCAACAAGGCGCAGATCTTGGCGTCTGGGGTGGCCATGCCGTCGGCGCTGCGGGCGGCGGAGATGCTGGCCGCGGAGTGGGACGTGGCCGCCGACGTGTGGTCGGTGACCAGTTGGGGCGAATTGAACCGCGACGGCGTGGCCGTCGAGAGGGCCAGGTTGCGCCACCCCGACCGCACGCCAGGCGTCCCCTACGTGACCCAGGCCCTCGCAGATGCCGGCGGGCCGGTGGTCGCCGTCTCGGACTGGATGCGCGCCGTCCCCGAGCAGATCCGTCCGTGGGTGCCGGGAACCTACGTCACGCTCGGCACCGACGGGTTCGGCTTTTCCGACACCCGGCCCGCGGCGCGGCGTTTCTTCAACACCGACGCCGAGTCCCAGGTGGTCGCGGTGCTCGAGGCGCTGGCGCGCGAGGGTCAGATCGACCCGTCGGTGCCGGTCGCGGCCGCCCGCCAGTACCAGATCGACGACGTGCAGGCCGCGCCGGAACAGACATCCGATCCCGGTGTGGCCTGACGTCGGCCCGGTTCGGCCAGCGTGCGGCCTGCCGCACAGTCACAGCCGAGTGTGCGGCCAGCCGAACGCTCGGCACACGACACCCTCAAGATCCAGGCGCCGCCTTGGCGGAAAGTTCCAGAAATCTGGCGTAGGTTTTAGGGGTGAGTGACAACGCCTTCGCTGGTCCGTTCGCCAAGCAGCCGAGATCGCCGCTCGAACTGCTCGACACGGTGCCGGAATCGGTGCTGCGCCGGCTGAAGCAGTATTCCGGCCGACTCGCCACCGAAGCGGTCACGGTCATGCAGGACCGATTGCCGTTCTTCGCCGACCTGGAAGCGTCGCAGCGAGCCAGCGTGGCATTGGTGGTGCAGACGGCCATCAACAACTTCGTCGAGTGGATGCAAGACCCGCACAGCAACGTCAGCTACACCGCCCGGGCCTTCGAGCTGGTGCCCCAGGACCTGGCCCGCCGGATCGCGTTGCGCCACAGCGTGGACATGGTGCGGGTCACCATGGAGTTCTTCGAGGAGGTCGTGCCGCTCCTGGCGCGCTCCGAAGAGCAGCTGAGCGCCCTCACGGTGGGCATCTTGAAGTACAGCCGCGACCTGGCGTTCACCGCCGCCTCCTCCTACGCCGAGGCGGCCGAGGCCCGGGGCACCTGGGACTCCCGGATGGAGGCCAGCGTCGTCGACGCGGTGGTGCGCGGCGACACCGGCCCCGAACTGCTGTCCCGCGCGGCCGCGCTGAACTGGGACACCACCGCGCCGGCGACGGTTGTCGTCGGAACCCCGGCGCCCGACCGCGACGGCTCGAACGGCCTGGGCGGCAGTCAGCGGGCCAGCCAGGACGTCCGCGACATCGCCGCCCGGCACGGCCGCGCGGCGCTCACCGACGTGCACGGCACCTGGCTGGTCGCGATCGTGTCCGGCCAGTTGTCGCCGACCGACAAGTTTCTCGGCGACCTGCTGACCGCGTTTTCCGACGGCCCGGTGGTCATCGGGCCCACGGCGCCCATGCTGACCGCCGCCTACCACAGCGCCAGCGAGGCGATTTCCGGGATGAACGCCGTCGGCGGCTGGCGGGGTGCCCCACGGCCCGTGCTGGCGCGGGAGCTGCTGCCCGAACGCGCCCTGATGGGCGACGCGTCGGCGATCGTGGCGTTGCACACCGACGTGATGGGGCCGCTGGCCGACGCCGGACCCACGCTGATCGAGACGCTCGACGCATACCTGGATTGTGGCGGCGCGATTGAAGCTTGTGCCAGAAAGTTGTTCGTTCATCCAAACACGGTGCGATACCGGCTCAAGCGCATCACCGACTTCACCGGTCGTGATCCCACCCAGCCACGCGATGCGTACGTCCTGCGAGTGGCGTCGACGGTCGGGCAGCTCAACTACCCCGCACAGCCCTCCGGCGTTGCCAACAACGCCGCGCCTGCGCTTCCGCTGCCGGTCAGGGCCGGTATTCCGGCTGCGTCCGGACGACAGTGACCCAGGCAACAAATCGCGGGCCGGTATCAAACACGTAGCTTACGGAGCTATTTTGTAGGGTATATACAAAAACCTAAGACGAGGTTCATAATCTGTTACACCGGCCAAACCCGTTTCCACAGTGTTCTCTTAGACACGTGATTGCATTGCTCGCGCCCGGACAGGGCTCGCAGACCGAGGGGATGCTGTCGCCTTGGTTGGAGCTACCGGGCGCACAGGATCAGCTGACGCTGTGGTCGAAGGCCAGCGGCCTGGACCTCGTGCGGCTGGGGACCACCGCGTCCACCGAGGAGATCACCGACACCGCGGTCACACAGCCGCTGGTCGTCGCGACCACGCTGCTCGCTCATCAGGAGTTGACCAGGAGCGGCCTGCTCGCCGATGCGGAACTCGTTCTGGCGGGCCACTCCGTCGGCGAAATCGCCGCCTACGCGATCGCCGGTGTGATGGCCTTCGACGACGCCGTCGCGCTGGCCGCCACCCGCGGCGCCGAGATGGCCAAGGCGTGCGCGGTCGAGCCGACCGGCATGTCCGCGGTGCTGGGCGGTGACGAGGCCGAGGTGCTGAGCCGCCTCGAGCAGCTCGAGCTGGTCCCCGCGAACCGCAACGCCGCCGGGCAGATCGTCGCCGCCGGCCCGCTCGCCGCGTTGGAGAAGCTTGCCGAAGACCCACCCGCCAAGGCGCGGGTGCGCGCCCTCGGCGTGGCTGGAGCGTTCCACACCAAGTACATGGCTCCGGCCCTCGACGGCTACGCCGCGGCCGCGGCCGCCATCGTGACCGCCGAGCCGACCGCCACGCTGCTGTCCAACCGCGACGGAAAGCCCGTCGCGTCGGCGGCCGCGGCGATGGAGACCCTCGTCGCTCAGCTGACCCAGCCGGTGCGCTGGGACCTGTGCACCGAAGCGCTGCGTGAGCGCGATGTCACGGCGATCGTGGAGTTCCCGCCCGCGGGCACTCTGACCGGTATCGCCAAACGGGAACTTCGGGGGGTTGCGGCCCGTGCCGTCAAGTCACCCGCGGATCTGGACGAGCTGGCAGACCTCTAACGCCGGCTCGGCCATTTGCAAGACCAGTACAACCAAAAAGCACTTCGAATCCGATTTGCACACAACACATTACGAAGGGAATAGGCAGTGGCCGTCAGTCAGGAAGAAATTATCGCCGGTATCGCCGAGATCATCGAAGAGGTCACCGGCATCGAGCCGTCCGAGGTCACCCCGGAGAAGTCGTTCGTCGACGACCTGGACATCGACTCGCTGTCGATGGTCGAGATCGCGGTGCAGACCGAGGACAAGTACGGCGTCAAGATCCCCGACGAGGACCTCGCCGGTCTGCGCACCGTCGGTGACGTCGTCGCCTACATCCAGAAGCTCGAGGAAGAGAACCCCGAGGCCGCCGAGGCGTTGCGCGCCAAGCTCACGGCGGAGAACCCCGAGGCGGTCGCCAACGTCAAGGCGAGGCTGGAAGCGGACAGCAAGTGACCAAGCCTTCCACTGCTAATGGCGGTTACCCCAGCGTTGTGGTAACCGCCGTCACGGCGACGACATCGGTCTCGCCGGACATCGAGAGCACGTGGAAGGGCTTGCTGGCCGGCGAAAGCGGCATCCACGTCCTCGAAGACGAGTTCGTCACCAAGTGGGACCTGCCCGTCAAGATCGGTGGACACCTCAAGGAGCCCGTCGACAACCACATGGGCAGGCTGGACCTGCGACGCATGTCCTACGTCCAGCGGATGGGCAAGCTGCTCAGCGGCCAGCTGTGGGAGTCCGCGGGCAGCCCGGACGTCGATCCCGACCGCTTCACGGTCGTGGTCGGCACCGGCCTGGGTGGCGCCGAGAGGATCGTGGAGAGCTACGACCTGATGAACGAGGGCGGCCCCCGCAAGGTGTCGCCGCTCGCCGTTCAGATGATCATGCCCAACGGCGCCGCGGCGACCGTCGGGCTGCAGCTCGGTGCCCGGGCCGGGGTGATGACCCCGGTGTCCGCCTGTTCGTCGGGCTCGGAAGCAATCGCCCACGCGTGGCGTCAAATAGTCATGGGTGACGCGGACGTCGCCGTGTGCGGCGGTGTCGAGGGCCAGATCGAGGCGCTGCCCATCGCGGCGTTCTCGATGATGCGGGCCATGTCGACCCGCAACGACGAGCCCGAGCGGGCCTCGCGTCCGTTCGACAAAGACCGCGACGGCTTCGTGTTCGGTGAAGCCGGGGCGCTCATGCTCATCGAGACCGAGGAGCACGCCAAGGCCCGCGGCGCCAAGCCGTTGGCCCGGTTGCTCGGTGCCGGCATCACCTCGGACGCCTTCCACATGGTGGCGCCGGCGGCCGACGGTGTGCGTGCCGGTAGGGCGATGACACGGTCGCTGGAGCTGGCGGGCTTGTCCCCCAAGGATATTGACCACGTCAACGCCCACGGGACGGCAACGCCGATCGGCGACACCGCGGAGGCCAACGCCATCCGGGTCGCCGGTTGCGAGAACGCCGCGGTGTACGCGCCGAAGTCGGCGCTGGGCCACTCGATCGGCGCGGTAGGCGCGCTCGAATCCATTCTGACGGTGTTGACCCTGCGGGACGGCGTCATACCGCCCACGTTGAATTACGAAACCCCCGACCCCGAGATCGACCTCGACGTTGTCGCCGGCGAACCTCGCTACGGCGAATACCGTTACGCGATCAACAACTCCTTCGGGTTCGGTGGCCACAATGTGGCGCTCGCCTTCGGGCGTTACTAAGCACGGAAGGAACGTTCGCAAGACCAATGACGGAGCTGGTTACGGGGAAAGCCTTTCCCAATGTGGTCGTCACCGGCATTGCCGCGACGACCGCACTCGCGACCGACGCGGAGAAGACGTGGAAGCTGTTGCTCGATGGGCACAGCGGGATCCGAACGCTTGACGACCCGTTCGTCGAGGAGTTCGACCTGCCGGTGCGCATCGGGGGGCATCTGCTGGAGGACTTCGACCACCAGCTGACGCGCGTCGAGCTGCGCCGGATGGGCTACCTGCAGAAGATGTCCACCGTTCTGAGCCGGCGGCTGTGGGAGAACGCCGGCTCGCCCGAGATCGACACCGACCGCTTGATGGTTTCCATCGGGACCGGCCTGGGCTCGGCCGAGGAACTGGTCTTCAGCTACGACGACATGCGCGCTCGTGGCATGAAGGCGGTCTCTCCGCTGTCCGTGCAGAAGTACATGCCCAACGGGGCGGCCGCGGCCGTCGGGCTGGAACGGCACGCCAAGGCCGGGGTGATGACGCCGGTGTCGGCGTGCGCGTCCGGTTCCGAGGCCGTTGCCCATGCGTGGCAGCAGATCGTGCTCGGTGAGGCCGACGCCGCCATCTGCGGTGGCGTGGAAACGCGGATCGAGGCGGTGCCCATCGCCGGGTTCGCCCAGATGCGAATCGTCATGTCCACCAAAAATGACGACCCCGCCGGTGCGTGCCGCCCGTTCGACAAGGACCGCGACGGCTTCGTGTTCGGCGAGGCCGGTGCCCTGATGTTGATCGAGACCGAGGAGAGCGCGAAGGCTCGCGGCGCCAACATCCTGGCCCGGATCATGGGCGCCAGCATCACCTCCGACGGCTTCCACATGGTGGCACCGGACCCCAACGGGGTGCGCGCCGGGCATGCGATGACGCGGGCTGTTCAGCTGGCGGGCCTGACCCCCGCTGATATCGACCACGTCAACGCCCACGCCACCGGCACTCAGGTCGGTGACCTGGCCGAAGGCAAGGCGATCAACAACGCCCTCGGCAGTAACAAGCCGGCGGTGTACGCGCCCAAGTCCGCCCTCGGCCACTCGGTCGGCGCGGTGGGCGCGTTGGAGTCGATCCTGACGGTGCTCGCGTTGCGAGACCAGGTGATCCCCCCGACACTGAATCTCGTAAACCTCGATCCAGAGATCGACGTGGATGTGGTGGCGGGGAAGCCGCGGCCGGGCAACTACCGGTATGCGATCAACAACTCGTTCGGATTCGGCGGTCACAACGTGGCGATCGCCTTTGGGCGGTACTAAAACCGGGCACCACCGGAATAGGAGACCTGCGATGACGATCTTGGCCCCCGCGGCGGTTGGCGAATCGCTCGACCCGCGCGACCCGCTGTTGCGCCTGAGCAATTTCTTCGACGAGGGCAGCGTCGAGCTGCTGCACGAGCGCGACCGCTCGGGGGTGCTTGCGGCCGCCGGGACCGTCAACGGCCTCCGCACCATCGCCTTCTGCACGGACGGGACCGTGATGGGCGGCGCCATGGGGATCGAGGGCTGCACGCACATCGTCAACGCCTACGACACCGCCATCGAGGAGCAGAGCCCGATCGTGGGGATCTGGCACTCGGGTGGGGCCCGGTTGGCCGAAGGGGTGCGGGCGCTGCACGCGGTGGGTTTGGTGTTCGAGGCCATGATTCGCGCGTCGGGTTATGTCCCGCAGATCTCGGTGGTCGTCGGTTTCGCCGCCGGCGGCGCCGCCTACGGGCCGGCGTTGACCGACGTCGTGGTCATGGCGCCGGACAGCCGGGTGTTCGTCACCGGGCCCGACGTGGTGCGCAGCGTCACCGGCGAGGACGTGGACATGGCGTCGCTCGGTGGCCCCGAGACCCACCACAAGAAGTCCGGGGTGTGCCACATCGTCGCCGACGACGAGCTCGACGCCTACGAGCGTGGCCGCCGGTTGGTCGGATTGTTCTGCCAGCAAGGGCATTTCGACCGCGACAGGGCCGAGGCCGGTGACACTGACATCCACGCGCTGCTGCCCGAGTCGGCTCGGCGGGCCTACGACGTGCATCCGATCGTGACCGCGCTACTCGACTCGGACACACCGTTCGACGAGTTTCAGGCCAACTGGGCGCCGTCCATGGTGGTCGGGCTGGGCCGACTGTCCGGCCGCACGGTCGGCGTGCTGGCCAACAACCCGCTGCGCCTGGGCGGTTGCCTGAACTCCGAAAGCGCCGAGAAGGCGGCGCGTTTCGTTCGGCTGTGCGACGCGTTCGGGATCCCGCTGATCGTCGTTGTCGATGTCCCCGGTTATCTGCCGGGTGTCGACCAGGAGTGGGGTGGCGTGGTGCGCCGCGGCGCCAAGCTGCTGCACGCGTTCGGCGAGGCCACCGTTCCGCGGGTTACCCTGGTCACCCGAAAGACCTACGGCGGGGCCTACATTGCGATGAACTCCCGCTCGCTCAACGCGACCAAGGTGTTCGCGTGGCCGGACGCCGAGGTCGCAGTGATGGGCGCCAAGGCCGCCGTGGGCATCCTGCACAAGAAGAAGCTGGCCGCCGCGCCCGACCACGAGCGCGAAGCGCTGCACGACGAGCTGGCCGCCGAACACGAGCGCATCGCCGGTGGCGTCGACAGCGCCATCGAGATCGGCGTGGTCGACGAGAAGATCGACCCCGCGCACACCCGCAGCAAGCTCACCGAGGCGCTGGCCCAGGCGCCGTCGCGCCGCGGCCGCCACAAGAACATCCCGCTGTAGTTTCTCAGCTCGAGCAGACCCAGAATCGCACGCGGAAGCCCTTCCGCGTGCGATTCTGCGTCTGCTCAGCGGAGTTATCCCCAGCGGTGACTGGTCGATGGCGAGGCACTACTCGCATGCTCTGGCAATGCACCCCGGCGCGCTGGCACTCCTACAGAATGTTGGCGGCTTCGCCACCACCGCGCAATTGCTGACAGTCATGACCCGTCAACAGCTCGACGTGCAGGTCAAGAACGGTGGGCTGGTTCGCGTTTGGTACGGCGTCTACGCGGCTAACGAGCCAGATCTGTTGGGCCGCTTGGCCGCACTCGACATCTTCATGGGCCGACACGCCGTGGTATGCATGGATACAGCCGCTGCCTTGTTCGGGTTTGCCACGGAAAACACTACCGCCATTCACGTGCTCGATCCTGGCGTGCGGATGCGACCCGCGGTCGGTCTGATGGTTCATCAGCGCGCCGGCGCACCGCTAAAGCGGACAGCAGGGCGCCTCGCGACTGCACCGGCATGGACCGCAGTTGAGGTGGCCAGGCGGTTGCATCGCCCACGAGCACTGGCAACACTTGACGCCGCATTGCGTTCAAGGTGGTGCAGCCGTTCCGAGATCAAAAGCGCTATCGCCGAACAGCGCGGACGCCGAGGCATCGTCGCAGTGCGCGAACTCCTACCCTTGGCCGATGGACGTGCCGAATCGGCTATGGAAAGCGAAGCTCGGCTCGTGATGATCGACCGGGGACTGCCGCCTCCGGAGCTTCAATATCCGATTCGCGGCCGCGACGGCGAGCTGTGGCGCGTCGACTTCGCTTGGCCAGAAGTATTTCTGGCCGCCGAATACGAAAGCATCGACTGGCATGCGGGCAGAAACGAGATGCTCCGTGACAAAACGCGGTGGGCCAAGATCCAGGAGCTTGGGTGGACGATGATTCCCATAATCGTCGATGACGTCAGACGCGAACCCGACCGCCTCGTTCAACGCGTTGCCGCCCACTTGGAACGCGTGCGCATGGCGGGCTGATTGTGGCGAGCAGACGCAGAATCGCACGCGCGAGGGTCGCGCAGTGCGATTCTGCGTCTGCTCGCGGCGCCCTACCGGCACAGAATGATCGAAAGCGCTAGGCGTAGCTCGCATTCGGGGTCGGCGGGTAGCGCCTCGGCGCGCCAGCCGACGAAACCGTCCGGACGCACGAGTAGCGCCCCGGCGGGCGCGAGTCCCGTGGCCGCCGCCCACTCACCGCTGCGGATGCAGTGCGCGTCGACCGACGCCGAAGCCGCAGCGGCACACCATCGTTCGTCCCCGGTGAGGACGGTGAAACCGGGACCCAGCAGGTCGAGCGTCGAAACACCGTCCCGCACCCACACGTGGGGAACGCGGGTGCCGTGCTGGCCACGCAACTCCTCGACGAGCTGCACCGTCTCAGGGTTAACCACCGGTTCGTCTGCGATGACGGCCGCCGAGCGATACCGATAACCGATGAGCAGATTGAACATCGAGCATTCTTCTTCGGCCGGCAATCGTGGTCGATCCTCGCTCAACGGGAGTAGGGCGATCGTCGGTCCGGTCAGAGACTGCCGGGCGGCGAATCGCCCCACCGGGTGACGCTCGTCCTGGTAGGTGTCAAGCAGTCCCGGCCCGGCCATTCCACCCAGGACCGCGGCCAGCTTCCAGGCCAGATTGTGGGCGCTCTGGATGGCAGTGTTGGCTCCCCCGGCCTTGAACGGCGGCATCGTGTGCGCCGAATCGCCGACGAGAAAGGCTCGCCCGCCCCGGAATTCCTCGGCAACCTGCTCGTAAGGCTGCCATGCCGCAACCTCGATGATGTCGATGTCCATCGGCTCGCCGACTGCCTTGATGAGCACCTCGCGGCTGCGTTGCGGCGTGAACTGATCGGCCGTCTCGCCCTTGCCCGGGAAATATGTGGTGATGAACATGCCGAGATCGCCCTCGGCCACCAGGAATATGCCGTCCACGTCGGGGTTTTTGACCTGTATGCCATCGCCGTCACCCAGCCGCGGAACCAAGGTTCGCCACGGCGCACGGAAGTAGATGAAGACGACATAGATCGGCAGCGCGCCGTACCCGGACGTGTTGATACCCAACAGCTTACGAATGTGGCTGTGCACACCGTCGGCGCCGACGAGGTACTCGGCGCGGACGGTCTCGGACTCCCCCGATTCCCGGTCGTGCACGACCGCGGTGACCCCGTCGTCGTCCAGATCGAGTGAGGAAAGCTCCGTCCCGTAGCGCACTTCACCTCCGCGCCGCCGGGTTTCGGCGAGCAGGATCGGCTCGAGCCTGCTCTGGGGGCAGTACTGTGCTGCGGGCTCGGGACTGAACTTGTCGAGGCCCGCAAAGATTGCATCGATGTCGATGGCCAGTCGCTCATCCGGGCTGTTCAGTGCCGGCTTGACCACCATGGCCGAAACATGATCGGCGACCGCGTGTACCTCGTCGCTGAGGCCGAGGCCGCGCAGGATTTCCAGGCTGCGGAAACTCAGATTGCGGGCTTTCGGATAGATGAACACCTCGCGCCGCTTTTCGACCAGCAGCGAATCGACCCCGTACTGCGCAAGCAGCGCCGACGTGGCCAGCCCGCCGACACCGGCGCCAACGATGAGGACGGGTACATGCTTGGCCGTCATGCCCTCAGAGTATCTAAAATGATAGTAACTGTAAAACAGTAGTAACTGCCATATTCCTATGACTATTGACTGATCTAGTATTTTGGTCATCGCGGAACATTCGAGTCCCGATCGACGGCAGAGGGCCGATCGCATCCTCGATAGCGCCCGAGACCTCCTCCTGCGCTGGGGCTATCGCCGGGTCACCATCGACGAATTGGCCACTCGCGCCGGTGTCGGCAAGGGCACCATCTACCTGCACTGGCGGTCTCGCGAGGATGTCTTCCACGCGGTCAGCAGCCGGGAAGCGGCGGCGATGGCGCATGCGATCGTCGACGCGCTCCGAACCGATCCGGCCGAAGTCGCGCTGCACCGCTACCTGCGGAGGCTGTTCGTCGAGGCGATGGACCGTCCCGTGCTGCGTGCGCTCTACACGCGGGACTCCGACACTCTCGACAAGTTCCTCGTCGCGGCGAACCACCAGCGGCTCGAAGAAACCAAGCTGGGTGTCAACCGGGACTACCTGGGGGTGCTGGCCGCGGAGGGGATGCTGCGGCCAGACCTGCACCCGACCGACCTCGACTACACCCTGCCGACCATCGTCTTCGGCTTCTTCGCGGCGGAGCCGTTCCTGCCGCCGGCGATCCAGTTGAGCCTGCAACAGAAGGCCGACCAACTCGCCGACACGATACGCCGTGCGTTCGAGCCGACGAAGGCACCCGCGAGGGACGCAGTGAAACGCGCTGCGGAGAAGGCCATCCCGATTTTCGAGCGGCTTGGCCGGGACTACGCGGCGGCGACTTACGGAGGAGGCGATGACGATGACTGAGCTGACTTCTGATCCGGCCCGCCCGCGAGGCCGCTACGGGGTCGACGGCGACTACCGGTTGATCCCCGCGCCGGCCGTCTTCGCCGGCTATCTCGTGTTGTGCCTTGCCGCAGCAGTTCTGGCCGCCACCTGGCTGGTGACGGGACGGACCCTACCGGGAATCGGAATGGCCGTGATTGCCGTCGTGCCGGTCGCCGCAGGCATCGGCATTCGGCGGTTCAGCCGCCGAGGGAAGTTCGAAGTGTGGGCACGCCTGCTGGCGGGACTCGACCTGCGCGGCGACGAACGCGTCCTCGACCTCGGTTGTGGACGCGGCGCGGTATTGCTGGCCGCGGCAAAGTTGGTCCCGCGTGGAGCCGCCGTGGGAGTGGACATCTGGCGGCCCGACCAGACCGGCAACTCGATGCGGGCCACCCTGGCCAATGCCGAAGCCGAGGGCGTCGCCGACCGGATCGAACTCAACACCCGCGACATGACGGATCTGCAATTTGCCGATGCGTCTTTCGATCTCGTGGTCAGCAGCCTCGCGATCCACAATCTGCCGGGCAACGCGGCGCGCCTCGCCGCGATCGACGAAGCCGTCCGCGTTGTCCGGCCCGGGGGCCGCATCGTGCTCGCCGACATCGGCTTCACCCGTCTATACGCCACCCGTCTCCGGCAACGCGGCATGGCGAATGTCAAGCGCACCGACCTCGGCTGGCGCGCCTGGTGGGGACTACCGCTCATCCGCACCCACGCCGTCACCGCGACGAAACCCTGACGAAAATGGCTCCCCGCAAGCCGGTTTCGCGAGTGATCGCCCTCGAAGAAGCATTTATTCATCCGCGCGTGTGGGACCTGTACCCCGAGTCTTTGCGGCAAAAGTATCAGCCCGTCAGGGCCCGGCTCAGCGACGTCGGAACCGGGCGGATCCGTCTGATGGACGCGGCGGGCATCGACATGCAGGTACTCTCGCACGTGCAGCCCGGCATCCAGATGCTCGCCGACGCCCAGGCCGAATTGGCGGTTGCCGTATGCCGCGAAGTCAACGACTGGCTGGCCGAGGCGATCGCCGCTCACCCGGCGCGGTTCGCGGGCTTTGCGATGCTGCCGACCCAGTCCCCGCCCGACGCTGCCGACGAACTCGAGCGCACGGTACGCGATCTCGGCTTCGTTGGCGCGCTGATCAACGGACACACCAACGGGCGCTACCTCGACGATCCGTCGTTCGACGTTTTGCTCGCGCGGGCCGAATCCTTGAGCGTCCCAATCTATATTCACCCGACCGATCCGCCCCGGCCCGTGTCGCAGGTGTACTACGCGCCGTTCGAGTCGGCCCTGGTTCCCGCCTGGGGCTGGCCGGTGGAAACCGGGACACACGTGCTCAGGCTCATCTGTGCCGGTGTCTTCGACCGTCATCCGAATCTGAAGATCATCTTGGGGCATATGGGGGAACTGCTGCCCTACTGTTTCACCCGGCTCCACGTGGGGCTGACGCTGGCCGGCTGGCTGGACAGTCAGCCAATGCGCAACAACGTCGGCCACTGCCTGCGAAACAACGTGTTCATCACCAGCAGCGGCGTGTTCGACACGCCCGTATTCGACTGCGCCCGGGCAATGTTGGGTCTCGACAACCTGATGTTCTCCGTCGACTACCCATTCCAGGACAACTTCGCCGCAATGGAATTCCTCCAGCGATGCGACCTCGCCCCCGAGGACAAGGAGCGTTTCGCCCACCGCACCGCGGAAAGCCTTCTGCGGCTTGACAATCGGCCAAGCACCGCCCGTGCCTCCGCCGTCAACCTCGGCGATGCGTGGTACGGGTGGAGGGCGCGCACCCAATCGAGGATAGGCAGAGCGCTGATTTCAGCCCTTGTTAAGGGCTAAGAACTCCTCGGCCACCGGAAGAACGCGTTCACGGTCGCGCTGCACCAGGCCGATCCGCGTCCGTCGATCCAGGATGTCGTCGACGTCCAGCGCGCACTCATGAGTGACCGCGTATTCGAACTCCGCCCGGGTCACGTCGATGCCCTCGGCGACCGGCTCCGTCGGTCGGTCGCACTTCGCGCCGGCGACGACGTTGGACGCCTCGGCCCCGTACCGCGCCACCAGCGACGCGGGCAACCGGACGCACGCGTCCGCGGCCGGTCCGGGATTGGCCGGCGCTCCGATCAGCGGCAGGTTGCGGGTCCGGCAGCCGGCGGCGCGCAGGTCGCGCCGGTCGGCGGCGAAGTCCAGGACATCCTCTGCCATGTAACGGTATTCGGTCAGCTTGCCGCCGATGATGCTGATGACCCCGGACGGCGCTTCGACGGCGGCGTGCTCGCGCGACACGTCGGCGGTGCGGCCTTCACCGGTGTCGATCAGCGGCCGCAGACCCGCGTAGGCGCCGATGACGTCGGCGCTCCCCAGCTCGGTCGCCAAGGCCGTGTTCACCGTGTCCAGCAGGAACGCGATCTCCTCGTGGGACGGCTCGGGCACATCGGGAATCGGCCCGGGAGCCGCTTCGTCGGTCAGGCCCAGGTAGACCCGGCCCAGTTGCTCCGGCATGGCGAACACGAAGCGGTTGAGCTCGCCGGGGATCGGAATCGTCAGGGCCGCAGCCGGATTGCCGAAGGCGCTGGCGTCGAAGACGAGGTGTGTCCCGCGGCTTGGCCGCAACCGCAGGGATTCGTCGATCTCGCCCGCCCACACCCCCGCTGCGTTGATGACCGCGCCGGCCGAAACGTCGAACGACTGCCCCGTGCGCTGATCGGTCAATCGGACCGAGGTGCCGGTGGCCTCGGACGCGGCGACGTAGGTGAGGATGCGGGCGCCGTGTTGCGCCGCGGTGCGCGCGACCGCGGTGACGAGCCGGGCGTCGTCGATCAATTGCCCGTCGTAGGCCAAGAAGCCACCGTCGAGGCCGTCGCGTCGAACCGTGGGAGCCATCTCCACGACGCGCCGGGCCGGAATCCGCCGCGAGCGCGGCAGGGTCGAGGCCGGCGTGCCCGCCAGCATGCGCAGCACATCGCCGGCGACAAATCCGGCACGCACCAGCGCGCGCTTGCCGTGACTCATCGACGGCAGCAGCGGAACCAGCTGCGGCATCGCATGAACGAGATGGGGGGCGTTGCGCGTCATCAGGATTCCGCGCTCGTTGGCGCTGCGCCGGGCGATGCCGATGTTCCCGCTCGCCAGGTAGCGCAGGCCGCCGTGGACGAGTTTGGAGCTCCAGCGGCTGGTGCCGAACGCCAGGTCGTGCTTCTCCACGAGGGCCACCCGCAGGCCACGCGACGCGGCGTCCAGGGCGATCCCGGCACCGGTGATGCCGCCCCCGATCACGACGACGTCCACTGGCGCGCCGTCGGCCAGTGCGGTCAGGTCGGCCGCGCGGCGCGCGGCATTCAGAGCGGTCGAGTCAGGCATCAGGACAGGTATCCGTTCAGTGAGTAGGCGAGTTCGGTGGCCAGCGCGTCGGAATCGAGGATCGGCCGGACGATCCGTTCGGACTGGATGGTCGACTGCGTTATCAGCAGGACCATGGTGGCCATCTGCAACGGGTCGCCCGCGCGCACGCTGCCGTGGCGCTGGGCCACGCGCAGCCGCTCGGCCAGGGCGTCGATCAACATCTGCTGGCTGGCCCCGAGGCGTTCGGTGATATAGATCGGCGCAAGCTCGGAGTGCATCACCGACATCACCAGCTCGTCGCGGCGCAGCAGATCGGCCACCGTAACAATCTGTCGCACAAGCGATTCCCGGTCATCGCCGAGCAACGGCGCGTCGCGCATCACGGCGATGATGCGCTGGGTCAACAGCGCCGCGACGATCGACTTCGTGTCGGGCCAGCGGCGGTACACGGTCGGCCGGCTGACACCGGCGCGACGCGCTATCTCCGCGAGGGTCACCCGGTCGACGCCGAAATCGACCACGCAGCTGGCCGCCGCCGCGAGGATCCGGTCTCCCGTATCCAGGTGAGCATTACTAATTGACAGCATGTGTAATACTGTAACGCATGACGCAACCCGGGGAGTTCCTCCCGCCGATGAAATGGAACGCGTGGGGAGATCCCGCCGCGGCCAAGCCCCTCTCCGAGGGGATCCGCTCGTTGCTCAAAAACGCTGTGGGCCTGCGGGATTCCGACGAGGCCGAACTCGACCCCGACCAGGTTCGACTGCGTCCGTCGGCGCTGTCGGAGGCGGACCGGGAGGCGCTGGAAGGGATCGTCGGTGCCGGGTTCTGCCGCACCGCGAACCGCGACCGGCTGCTACACGCCGGCGGCAAGTCGACCCTCGACCTGTTGCGCCGCAGGGACCCGGGAACCCAGGATGCGCCCGACGCCGTGTTGCTGCCCGGCCCCCCCAACGGCGAAGACGCCGTCGCCGCGATCCTGCGCTACTGCTCCGAGCACCGCATCGCGGTCGTACCGTTCGGCGGCGGTACCAGTGTGGTCGGCGGGCTCGACCCCACCCGCGGCGAGTTCGCCGCCGTGGTGTCGCTCGACCTGCGCCGCTTCGACCGGCTCATATCCCTCGACGAAGCGTCCGGCCAGGCCGTTCTCGGGGCCGGGCTCACCG
Organism: uncultured Actinomycetota bacterium; assembly: GCA_963784685.1. GTDB lineage: Bacteria > Actinomycetota > Actinomycetes > Mycobacteriales > Mycobacteriaceae > Mycobacterium. The sequence continues at coordinate 55,311 of CAWASF010000020.1, read as the reverse complement.
GTCCGGACGCCGAACGCCTGCTCGGCGAACGCGGTTTCTCCCTCGGGCATTTCCCGCAGAGCTTCGAGTACGCAACGATCGGCGGGTTCGCCGCGACGCGATCCTCCGGCCAGGACTCCGCGGGCTACGGCCGGTTCAACGACATGGTTCGCGGGCTGCGGATGGTCACGCCGGTGGGCACGCTGGATCTGGGCCGCGCGCCCGAATCCGCCGCGGGTCCCGACCTGCGCCAGCTGATGATCGGCTCGGAGGGCGCCTTCGGCGTCATCACCCAGGTGCGGCTGCGCGTGCACCGGGTCCCCGAAGCCGTCGCCTACGAGGCGTGGTCGTTCCCCGACTTCGAAACCGGCGCCGCGGCCCTGCGCGCCGTCACCCAAAACGCCACCGGCCCCACCGTCATCCGGCTCTCCGACGAGGTCGAGACCGGGGTCAATCTCGCCACCACCGAAGCGATCGGCGAAAACCAGATCACCGGCGGCTGCCTGGGCATCACGGTGTTCGAGGGCACCAAGGAACACGTCGAAAGCCGGCACGCCGAGACCAGCGCACTGCTCGCGGCCCGAGGTGGCACGTCGCTGGGCGAAGGGCCCGCTCAGGCCTGGGAGCGCGGCCGGTTCGGCGCGCCGTACCTGCGGGACTCGCTGCTGTCCGCGGGCGCGCTCTGCGAGACGCTGGAGACCGCCACCGACTGGTCCAACGTTGCCGTGCTCAAAGCCGCCGTGACCCAAGCGCTTACCGCCGCGTTGGCCGATTCGGGCACGCCGGCGCTGGTGATGTGCCACATTTCGCACGTCTACCCCACCGGCGCCTCGTTGTACTTCACCGTTGTCGCCGGGCAGCGGGGCAATCCGATCGAGCAGTGGCTGGCCGCCAAGAAGGCCGCATCGGACGCGATCATCGCCACCGGTGGCACTATCACCCACCACCACGCGGTCGGTGCCGACCACCGGCCCTGGATGCGCGAGGAGGTGGGCGAGCTGGGCGTGCGGGTGTTGCGCGCGGTCAAAGCGACACTGGACCCCGCGGGAATCCTCAATCCCGGCAAGCTGATTCCGTGAGCCCCCATGTCTAGGCGCGAAATCGGCAAGGTCACCGCCCTGACGAATCCGGCTTCGGGGCACGGTGCCGCGATCCGCGCGGCGCAAATCGCGATCGCCCGGCTGCAGCATCGGGGTATCGAGGTCGTCGAGATCATCGGCGACGATGCCGAAGACGCGCGCTACCTTGCCGGCGCCGCCGTCGAGCGGGGCACCGATGCGCTGATGGTCACCGGCGGTGACGGCGTCGTCTCCAACGCGCTGCAGGTGTTAGCCGGCACGGACGTTCCGCTGGGAATCATCCCGGCCGGCACCGGCAACGACCACGCGCGCGAATTCGGAATTCCCACAAAGGATCCCGAAGCCGCCGCGGACATCGTCGTCGACGGCTGGACGGAAACCATTGACCTGGGCCGGATCCGCGATGACAGGGGTGTCGACAAGTGGTTCGGCACCGTGGCGGCAGCGGGATTCGACTCACTGGTGACCGACCGCGCCAACCGGATGAGCTGGCCGCACGGGCGGTTGCGCTACTACATCGCGATGCTCGCCGAGCTTTCACAGCTGCGGATGCTGCCGTTCCGGATGGTGATCGACGGAACGCAGGAGATCGACGCCGACATCACGCTCGCCGCGTTCGGCAATACCCGCAGCTATGGCGGTGGGCTGCTGATCTGTCCCGACGCCGATCCCACCGACGGTCTGCTCGACATCACCATGGCGCATTCGGCGTCGCGGACAAAGCTGGTCCGCCTGTTCCCCACCGTGATGAAGGGCACGCACGTCAACCTCGACGAGGTAAGCACCGCCCGCGCCAAATCGGTTCGCGTCGAGTGCCCGGGCATCAACGTGTACGCCGACGGCGACTTCGCGTGTGCACTGCCCGCCGAGATTTCCGCGGTGCCCGCCGCATTGCAGATCCTGCGTCCGGCCCAGCCGTAACGACTGCTGACGTGAACCAGCTTGTGCCGCTTATCTTTCCACGGCTCGTTGACCCGCGGCTGCCAAGATGACAAGGCCCCCCATTGCCCCGATAGCAGCGCCCGCGCCACCGATGTAGGCCTTGGCTATGTCAACGGCGGCCACGTCAGCGCCTTTCGTCAGCGACGTCAGCCACCCGATCGCGTCATCGCGTTCGTTGTTGCGGTACACCCGCACCGGACATGGCATCCACTTGTCGATGGCGCGGGTTGGCGTCCGAATCCATCCGAGATCGCTGACCACAGCGCAGCCGTCGAGCAGCCGCACATAGCCCAACCCAAGCCGAGCGTCCGCCCATAGCGCACCCGGCGTAATGCGCTCGAAGCCCGGGCCGAATTGGTAGAGCAGTCGCATCCGACCTCCCGTTCGCCGCGTCCGATCGACCAGCGGCGCAAACACCCGCCGGTAATCGTCTGCCGTGACGGTACCGATGGCCTCCAGAGCCTGAACGCCGGTAGGAAGACCCGTAAGTTCCTTCAGCACAACGGCTCTCCTCTCAAGCACTGTTCTTGCCTAGTGCAACTATTGCATAGTGCTATGATAATGTCGCCCGCTTGCTTCGAGAGGTGTCCACATGAAGGTCGCCATCGTGGGTGCCGGAATCGCCGGACCAACCCTCGCCTACTGGCTATGGCGCTATGGCCACGTGCCGACACTGATCGAGAAGGCGCCGCAAATCCGCACGGGCGGCTATGTCGTCGACTTTTGGGGTGCCGGATATGCCGTCGCCGAACGTATGGGACTTACCGCCGAATTGCACGGCACCGGTTATGCGGTTGACGCCGTGCGACTTGTGGACCGGAATTCGCGGGAAGTGGGTGGCTTTTCGGTGGATTTGTTCCGCCGGAACTTAGATGGCCGATTCGTCACGGTGCCGCGGGGTGACCTGGCGGCCGTGATCTACCGCTCCATCGAGCGCCATGTCGAAACCCTGTTCGGTGAAAGCGTTTCGGCCATCACGCAAGATGACACAGGAGTCCGGGTCACACTCGAGCGCGGCCAGTCACGGTCGTTCGACTTGGTCATCGGCGCCGGCGGCATCCATTCGCCTGTGCGGGGTTTGGTTTTCGGCCCCCAAGCAGCGTTCGAGGTCGATCTCGGCTACCGAGTGGCCGCGTTCGAAGCCGATGGCTATTGGCCGCGCGATGAACTCGTCTACCTCGCCTACAACACACCCGGCCGAATGGTCGGGCGATTTGCCCTGCACGGCGGCCAGACCCTGTTTCTTTTCGTTTTCACCACCGGCCGCATGAGCGGCCCGGATCCACATGACCTGTCGGCGGTCAAGACCACCCTGCGTGAGGTCTTCGGCAATGCGGGGTGGGAATGCCCCGACATCCTGCGCGAACTCGACGGTGCCGCGGATGTGTACTTCGATCGGGTGAGCCAAATCGTCATGGATCACTGGTCGGAGGGGCGCGTAGCTCTGATCGGTGACGCCGCGGCGGCGGTCTCCCTGCTGGCGGGCGAGGGGACGGGTCTCGCGATGCAACAGGCCTACGTGCTGGCGCGCGAGCTGCATCGTGCAGGAGCCGATCACCGGGAAGCGTTTCGTCGCTATGAACGCCACCTGCGTCCGATCGTCGAGGCCAGGCAGCGGTCGGCGCGTGGATTCGCCGGCATGTTCGCGCCAAAGACGTCGCTAGGGCTGTGGACCCGCAATCAAGCGACCAAACTGCTGAACATTCCGCGGCTGGCCGACTGGGTCATCCGGCGCGAATTCGCCGAGGACATCGAAGGGCCATTAGCGGATCTTCGATTGCGATAGCGGGCGCGCTATATCACGTTCAGGAATCGCCTAACGGTCCGGAGACCTAGCCGACGCCCCGGTTGAGCCAGGTCACCTCGCCGGCGTCGCCGCCGTCGCGGTACGGCTCGAGCGCCTCGTCCCACGCCGTCCCGAGCACCGAGTCCAGTTCGGCGGCCAGGGTGTCGGCGCCCTGGGCCATCATCGCCCGCAGCCGCATCTCGCCGACCATGATGTCGCCGTTGGCGCTCATGGACCCGCTCCACAAGCCGAGTTGCGGGGTGTGGCTGAACCGATAGCCGTCGACCCCGGGGCTGGGGTCCTCGGTGACCTCGAACCGCAGCACCGACCAGGAGCGCAACGCGTTGGCCAACCGCGCGCCGGTGCCCACCGGCCCGACCCAGTTGGTGACGGCGCGCAATTGCCCGGGCATCGCCGGCTGTGGGGTCCACACCAGGTTGGCCTTGGACTGCAGGGTTGACGACAACGCCCACTCGACATGCGGGCACACCGCCGCGGGCGACGCGTGGACATACACCACGCCTGTCGTCACGTCGGCGAATTGATTCGACGCACGCATCTCTTGCTCCTTCGGTTCCACGAGGGACGTCTTCCCCAACGACCTGGCGGACCCGATAAGCGGGATGCTTTGCAGATATTTATGTGTCCTGCGTGTCTATTGTGCCTTGTGATGCCCCTGTTGCGCTAGTGTGCAGCGCGGATTAGCTGTATTGGGATATCACCGCGTCGGAAATCGCGGGCCACGGCTCTAGCGCCCACTCCCCGAAATCGCGATCCGTGAGCACCACCAGCGCCAGCTCCACCTCGGGATCTGCCCAGATAAAGCCGCCCGCCTGGCCGAAATGGCCGTACGTTCGCGCCGAGTTGCGCGCTCCCGTCCAGTGCGGCGATTTTGCGTCCCGGAGCTCGAATCCCAGCCCCCAGTCGTTGGGCCGCTGCACCCCGTATCCGGGCAGCACGCCGTCCAGACCGGGAAATTGCACCGTCGTCGCCTCGGCGTGCAGCTGCGCCGACACGGTCGACGGGCGCAGCAGATCACCGGCGAACACCGCCAGATCGGCGACGGTCGAGGTCGCCCCGAACCCGGCGGCCACGCTGCCGCCGTCGAGCCGGGTGTTCGCCATGGCCAACGGTTCGCACACGGCCTCGGCGAGGTAGCGTCCGAACTCGATCCCCGACTCCCGTTCCACCGCCTGGGCCAACACGGTAAAGCCGTAGTTGGAGTACATCCGGCGGGCGCCGGGCTTGGCCAGCACGTGATCGGAGTGCATCGCCAGACCGGACGCGTGCGCCAACAGGTGGCGGATCGTGGAGCCGGGCGGGCCGGCCGCGGTGTCGAGCTCGACGACCCCCTCCTCGATGGCGACCTGCGCGGCCCGGGCCACCAGCGGCTTGGTGACGGAGGCGAGCTCGAAGACCCGCTCGGTGTCGCCGTGGCTGGCCAGCACTCCCCCGGGCCCGACGACAGCGGCGGCGGCAGCCGGGACCGGCCAGCCGGCCAGGGCCTCCAGCGCGTCGGAAGCCGCCATTACTTCCTGGCGATGTAGTAGTTGTTGATCGGGTCCGACTCGATCTCCGCGACGGTCACGTCGTCGAACCCGGCGTCGGCGAGCATCGAGGTGGCCAGCTGCGTGCCCCAGGCCGTGCCGAGCCCCGCACCGTCCAGCGCCAACGACACCGTCATGCAGTGCATGAGCGAGACGGTGTAAAGGTAGGTGCTCATCGGGACGTCGACGTTCTCCTCGAGCCGGCTGGATGCCTTGATGTCGGCCATCAAGAAGACGCCGCCGGGCCGCAACGCGCGATAGATGTTCTCCAGCACCCGCGCCGGCTGCGCCTGATCGTGGATGGCGTCGAACACCGTGATGACGTCGTAGGCGTCAACCTTGCCCAACTCCGCCAGGTTGTGGCTCTCGAAGCTCGCGTTGGTCAGCCCCAGCCCGGCCGCCTCCGCGGTGCCCGTCGCGATGGCCTCGTCGGAGAAGTCGATACCGGTGAAGCGGCTCGCGGGGAACGCCTGCGCCATCACGTTGATCGCGTGACCGCTGCCGCACCCGAAATCGGCCACATCGGCTCCCGAGCTCAGGCGTTCCGGCAGGCCGTCGACCAACGGCAACACGACATCGACGAGCGCGATGTCGAACACGGCGGCGCTCTGCTCGGCCATCAGCGCGTGGAAGCGCGGGTATTCGCTGTACGGCAGGCCGCCGCCCTCTCGGAAGCAACCGATGATTTTCTGCTCGACTTCGCCGAGTTGCGGCAGGAACAGGGCCACCAAGGCCAGATTGTCCGGCCCCGCCGCACGGGTCAGCACGCCCGCGCGGTGGGGCGGCAGTGAGTAGGTTGCGGTTCCGGCGTCGTAGTTGACGACACTCCCAGTGGTCATGCCTGCCAACCATTCCCGCACATATCGCTCGTTGAGGCCGGCCGCCTCGGCGATCTGCGTGCTGGTCGCAGGCGGAAGCCCCGCCATCGTGTCCAGCAGGCCGGTCTGGTGTCCGATGCTCAGCAGGATCGCGAGACTCGCGCCGTCGAGGGCCCCAACGATTCGTCCGGCGAATTCCTCGGCGGTTTCGGGTGCCGTCATGCTCAGCGACGCTACACCGTAGGTTGGACGCCATGAGTCAGACAGTGCGCGGCGTCATTTCGCGGAAGAAGGGCGAACCCGTCGAGCTGGTGGACATCGTCGTCGCGGACCCGGGGCCCGGTGAGGCCCTGGTCGACGTCATCGCCTGCGGGGTGTGCCACACCGACCTGACCTACCGCGACGGCGGCATCAACGACGAGTACCCGTTCCTGCTCGGCCACGAGGCCGCCGGCACGGTCGAGGCGGTCGGGCCGGGTGTGACGGCGGTCGAGCCGGGCGATTTCGTGATCTTGAACTGGCGCGCGGTCTGCGGCCAGTGCCGGGCCTGCAAGCGCGGCCGACCGCAGTACTGCTTCGACACCTTCAACGCCGAACAGAAAATGACGCTGACCGACGGCACCGAGCTCACCCCGGCACTCGGCATCGGCGCGTTCGCCGACAAGACGCTGGTGCACGCCGGTCAATGCACCAAGGTCGACCCCCAAGCCGACCCGGCCGTCGCGGGCCTACTCGGCTGCGGCGTGATGGCCGGCATCGGTGCGGCGATCAACACCGGCGCGGTCGATCGCAACGACACCGTCGCGGTGATCGGCTGCGGCGGCGTCGGCGACGCCGCGATCGCGGGGGCCGCGCTGGTCGGGGCGAGGCGGATCATCGCCGTCGACAGGGACAACACGAAACTGGAGTTGGCCCGCAAGTTCGGGGCCACCCACACCGTCAACGCCCGCGAATTCGACGCCGTCAAGACCATCCAGGACCTCACCGACGGCTTCGGCGTCGACGTGGTGATCGACGCCGTGGGCCGACCCGAAACCTGGAAGCAGGCCTTCTACGCCCGCGACCTGGCCGGAACCGTTGTGCTGGTTGGGGTTCCGACGCCCGAAATGCGCCTGGAGATGCCGCTGCTGGACTTCTTCTCCCACGGCGGGTCGCTGAAGTCGTCGTGGTACGGCGATTGCCTGCCCGAACGGGACTTCCCCACCCTGATCGACCTCTACCTCCAGGGCCGCCTTCCGTTGGAGAGGTTTGTCTCCGAGCGAATCGGGCTAGACGGCATCGAGGAGGCTTTTCACAAGATGCATGAGGGCAAAGTGTTGCGCTCGGTTGTGGTGCTCTGATGGTGGACATCGATCGAGTGGTCACCCATGGCACCTTTGAACTCGACGGCGGCACTTGGGAAGTCGACAACAACATCTGGCTGTTTGGCGACAATTCCAACGTCGTGGTCTTCGACGCCGCTCACGACGCGGCACCGATCGTCGAGGCCGTGGGCGGCCGCCATGTGGTGGCGGTGGTGTGTACGCACGGCCACAACGACCACGTGACGGTCGCTCCTGAGCTCGGCAAGACACTCGATGCGCCGGTGCTGCTGCATCCGGGCGACGAGGTGCTGTGGCGAATGACGCACCCGGACAAGGACTTCCGCCCCGTGTCCGACGGCGAGACGCTGAAGGTCGGGGGAACCGAACTGCGGGCGCTGCACACCCCGGGCCACTCCCCCGGATCGGTGTGTTGGTATGTGCATGACCTGGGCGTCGTGTTCAGCGGCGACACGCTGTTCTCCGGCGGTCCGGGCGCGACGGGGCGCTCCTACTCGGACTTCCCGACGATTCTGCAGTCGATCTCAGAGCGACTCGGCAAGCTGCCCGGCGACACCGTCGTACACACCGGTCATGGCGACAACACCACCGTCGGCGACGAGATCATCCATTACGAGGAGTGGGTGGCGCGAGGGCACTGAGGCCGACGCGATTCGTCATTGGGTCCCAGGCGGTCGTAGGCCGAGAACACCCAGAAGTTCGTCGCGTCCCCACGGCTCGCTGATCGGGGCCTGGGCAAGTTCCTTCCGCCAGTCGCGGATATTCCGAAGTTCGGCCCGCTCCTGCAGTTTTCGGCGCAGCCCCCCAAGGCTTAGCAGCGGAAGTGGCAGGGCCGGCTTGTTGTGGTGGGTATCGGCCGGGTGCGCCGCATCGCCCTGTTGCGACGCATCGGCCGGGTGGCCCGCGACGCCCGCGCGCGCCGGAGTGCCCGGATGTTCCGATTGCGCCTTGGTTGCCGCTGCTAACGCGTGTTCGGCCGCCGGGGCAGCCGCCGCCGGGGTGGCCGCCGCCCCGGAGGCCGCCGCCGGGGAGGCCGCCGGTAACGCCGGTTCGCTGAGGCCGCCGATGGCTGGCGAATCGGCGCTAACGGCGGCCCCGCCCAGCCCCGCCGTGGCCGAGTACTCACCCGCCATGACCGCGGGGGCCGTCGGCGTCGCCAGGCCCGGCAACATGGGGCCGACCGGCGCCATCGGCAAAGACGGCCCCACCGCAGTTGGGACCGCGGCGGCAGCGGCATCCCGGCCACCGGCTCCGCCGCCGCTGGCGGTCCCGCCACCACCAGGGTCAGCGGCCGCACCGCCCCCGCCGCCGCCGGACCCGCCGGGCGCACCACCACCACCACCACCGCCGGACCCGCCCTGCGCACCGCCGGACCCGCCCTGGCGCGCCGCCGGACCCCCCAGGCGCGCCGCCGGCAGGGACACCGCTGCCGGCAGGGGCACCTTTAGCGCCCCCGCCCCCGACGCCCCCGGCGTTGCCGCCTTGTGGCCCACCGATCGGGGCGGCATGGCCGGCCGGGCCGGGTGCGGCGGCCGGGCCGGGCCCGCCTGCCGGGGCGGTTCCGCCGCCTGTCAGGTTGGTGCTGCCGGGCCCGGTGTTGCCTCCATTGGCCTGCCCCGGCCCGCCGGCGCTGCCATGTTGGCCGGTGCCGGACGCCTGGCCGGCGGTGCTGACCACGCCCGACATCTTCTCCAGCGGCGAGGCGTTGGCCACCTCGGTATTGGCGTACGCACCCGCACCCTCGCGCATGGCCTGCACAAACTGGTCGTGATAAGTGGCCGCCTGGGCACCGGCGGCTTGATAGTTTTGGGCGTGCACGGCAAACAGCGCCGTGATGTACGCAGACACCGCATCGCCGCCCGGGGCCTTCACCGCCGCGGTTCCCGTCGCCGCGGTCGCATTGGCCGTGTTGATCGTCGAACCGATCGCGGACAAATTCCCGGCTGCATCGGCCATCGCCTGCGGCGTCGCTTGCACATTTGACATGAGCCGGCTCCCAGTGCTGCCAAGAACTGTGGTCGGATCGTATCGCGGTCCGGGATGGTGATCCTAGGATCCACGCAAAAAGCCCCGGCGAGCGTGCGCAAAATGCCAGTCATACCGGCGTGTCGGCGTACAAACACGCACCCTCGCCGAAAAGCCGCTAATACCCCTCGAGGATCCGCCGCTTCTCGGTCTCGAACTCCGCCGGAGTCAACGCCCCCGAATCCCGCAGCGCCGTCAATGTTTTGAGGCGATCGAGCCGCACACCCTCGTCGCTCGGTTCGGAGGTGGGCATGACCGATGGCACCTTCGGCGGTGGAAAATGCACGAAGGGGCTGGCCGCAACCGCCGCCCTGCGCCGGGTGCGAGCCAGCCGCAGCCCCGAAAGGATCGAACCAATCAGTCCTGCAACGAAGGTCGCGACGAACACCCACACCACAAAGCCGTAGGAAGCTGTGTGGCCGAAGGCCAGCTGCGGGTTGATGTATCCGTTGACTTTGCCGTCGGTCGTGATGGTGTAGTTGCCGCCGGCGGCAATCTGTGCCACCCACACGCGGATGTGCGCGTCGTTGTTGATCGTGGTTGTGCTGCCAACACTTTCGGTGACGACCGGTTGTGCGACCCCGTCGGGCGGGGTGATGGTGACCCCGAGCGGCGGCACCGGCAGGCCGCCGTTCGTGTTTCCGATCACCACGGTGTGCAGGCTGATCGTGACGTCCCCCGCGGGCAGGTACAGGGTGCCGGTACCCGGGATCGGCACCTCGCCGTAAGCGTTGTACTTGTCCAAGAAAAAGGTGTTGAGCACCAAGACAAAGATGAAGCCGCCCACCGACAGGATCATCGTCACGACCGCAGTAGCCAGCGCGAACCACGCGAGCCCTCTGCCTCTCATCCAGGCAGTGTGTCACCGTGAGTCGGCCGATGCCACATCACCGGCCCCGGGTTAGCCCACGACGGGAAAAAGAGCAGACTAGGACGGGTCGCATACCGAATAAGGAGTGATACGCATGGCCAACGATCTCGTCGCCACGGTGCCCGACCTGTCCGGGAAGCTGGTAGTTATCACCGGGGCCAACAGCGGCCTGGGATTCGGGCTGGCGCGGCGGCTGTCCGCGGCCGGCGCCGACGTGGTGATGGCGATCCGCAATCGCGCCAAAGGGGAAAAGGCCATCGAAGAAATCCGCGCCACGGTTCCCGACGCCAAGCTGACCATCAAGTCCCTCGACCTGTCGTCGCTGGCCGCGGTCGCCGCGTTGGGCGAACAGTTCAACGCCGAGGGCCGCCCGATCGACATCCTGATCAACAACGCCGGCGTCATGACGCCACCGGAACGCGACACCACCGCCGACGGCTTCGAATTGCAGTTCGGCAGCAACCATCTCGGGCACTTCGCGTTGACCGGGCACCTGCTGCCGCTGCTGCGCGCCGCCAAGGGCGCGCGGGTCGTCTCGCTGAGCAGCCTCGCGGCCCGGATGAACGCGAAAATCCACTTCGACGACCCGCAGTTCGAGAAGTCCTACGCGGCGATGGCGGCCTACGGTCAGTCGAAGCTGGCCGTGCTGATGTTCGCCCTCGAACTGGACCGGCGCAGCCGCGCAGGAGGCTGGGGCATCGTGTCCAACGCCGCGCACCCCGGCCTGACCAAGACCAACCTGCAGATCGCCGGACCGTCGCACGGCCGCGAAAAACCCGCGTTGATGGAGCGGTTGTACAAGTCGTCCTGGCGGTGGACCCCGTTCCTGTGGCAGGAAATCGACGAAGGGATTCTGCCGGCGCTGTACGCGGCCGCCGCGCCACACGCCGAAGGCGGCGCGTTCTACGGGCCCCGCGGGTTCTACGAGGCGGCCGGTGGCGGCGTGGCGCCGGCCAAGGTGCCCGCAAACGCCCGCAACGAAGACGACTGCCGGCGACTGTGGGAGCTTTCCGAGCAGCTCACCGGCGTCAGTTACCCGACGCCGAACTGACAACTACCGCACCGATTATCGTGGGTCTATGCGGCCCGAACCCCGGATGCCCGAATCGAGCATCGTGGTCCGGCCGGAGCCGATGCACTCCGCGACGTACACGCAGTCGTCGCGGCTGCAGGCTGCCGGCCTGGCCGAGGCGATCGCGGTGTTCGAGCGGGCCGCGGAACAAGTGCCGCTGCCCACGCACCCGCAGCCGATCGTCATCGCCGACTATGGGGCCGCCAACGGCCACAATTCGCTGAAGCCGATCTCGGCTGCCATCGGCGCGCTGCGTCGGCGCACCCGTCACGATCACGCAATCCTGGTGGCGCACACCGACTTACCGGACAACGACTTCACGGCGCTGTTTCGGATCCTCAACGAGGACCCGGACAGCTACGTGCAACTGGACACCGCGAGTTTCCCTTCGGCGATCGGACGGTCCTTTTACGGCCAGATCCTGCCGTCCAAAACCGTCAACCTCGGCTGGACAGCGTGGGCGACGCAGTGGCTCAGCCGGATCCCGTGCGAGATAAACGGTCACGTACACATCGCCTGCAGCAATGACGGCGCGGCGCGCACCGCCTACGCACACCAAGCCGCCCTGGACTGGCACGACTTCGTGGCGTTCCGCGGCCGCGAACTGGCCCCGGGAGGGCGGCTGGTCGTATTGACACAGGCCGTCGACGAGGACGGAACGGTCGGCTTCAAAGCGCTGCTCGACGCGATCGTCGCGGCCCTGGACGACCGGGCGCGCGACGGCCTGTTGAGCAAGGAGGAGCTGCGGCGCCTGGCCATCCCGACATTTGCCCGCAGCGAGAAGGACTTTCGCGCTCCCTTCGCGCCCAAGGGCCGTTTCGAAGGCCTGACGATCGACCGCCTCGAGATGTTCACCGCCGAGGACCGATTCTGGGCCCGCTTCGAAACCGACGACGACGCAGAGGCTTTCGGTACGCAGTGGGCGGCATTCGCGCGGGCCGCCCTGTTCCCGTCTTTGGCGGCGGCGCTGGACGCCGGGGCCAACGACACAAGGGCGGCCGAATTCGTCGAGCAGTTGCAGATCGCCGTCGCCGAGAGCCTGTCAAGCGCGCCCGAGCCGATACGGATCCCCCTTGCCGCGGTGGAGCTGGTCAAGCGCGAATGACCGCGCGGACGAGAGTTTCGACACATCGCTGTAGCGGGTAACCCCTGGGGATAGTCGGAACTGCGACGGTAAGGGGTAGACGCATGAGCGTGCAGGACGACAAAGTAGCCGGCCAAGAGGACGATCAGCAGGCGACCGACGAGCGTCGAGAGGACGAGCGTCAAGATGGAGATCAGCAGGTAACCGAGAAACCGGAGCCCGACGAGGAAGACAAGAAGAAGGCCGCCGAGATGATGACGGCTTACGAGGACCGGCCCACTCTGGTGCTCCCGGGTACCGGCCGGATGGTCACGGGCACGGCGGTCAACGATTGGCTGGACGAGGACGGCAATCCCAAAGCCGAAATCCCCGATAACGCCGACTCCGACGCCAAAGCCAAGGCCGAAGAAGCCCGCAACGACGAAGACAAGAAAAAACAAATCGAAGAGGACAAGGCTCTCAACGAGGAACTGAGAAAGGCGGCCAGCGAGGAGAACAAAGGCGAAGAACGCCCGAGTCGCGAGTAGTCAAGCAAAGACTCAACGACTACGCCCGGCAATCAGGCTGGCGAGGCTCGGTATCCCGGGGAGCCCGGGGATAGGTGCGTTGAGCCCGGGGATGCTCGGGATCTCCGGAATCGGGATCCGCGGGATCGCCGGAACGAGATGTGCGGCCGGTGCGGGGCTTGCCGGAGGGGCCGGTGCGGGGGGTGCCGGCCCCTCCGGGACCGCGGGCGGCGGGGTCGTCGGCGTGTCCGTGGTGGCCGGCGGGATGGGCTCGGGGCTCGACGGCGGAGGCGCCTGCTGCGTCGCCGGCGGGGGCTGCGGACTGGCGCTGGTGGCGGGTGGCGGGGAAGCCGGGACGGTGCTCGTTCCCGGTGCCGTCGCCGGCTTTTCGTCGGAGCGCATCTCGATCGTCAGCGCGATGCCCACCAGCAGGATTGCCGCCGCTGCGCCGACGATCGCGACCGCGCGCAGCCGATACCAGGGGATGGTTCGCCTCTTGGGCTTCTTGGGCTCCGCCGGGGGCGGCTCGGATTGACCGGGCTTCGGCGCGGGACGCGTGCGCAACCCGTCATAACCGTCCGACCAGGCCAACGCAGGAATCTTCAACGCGGGCGCCTCGGCCGTCGCGGTCGCCGGGGCCGTCGCCGACCCGCTCTGCGGCCACGCCCGCGCCGTCGCCGTGACCGATGCGGCCGGGGTCGGTGCGGCTGCGGTGGCATCGTCGGTACCGCGCGCCGCCCGCAGGGCGGCCCCGATGGCGGCCGTCACCTGCGGGCGCGGCGTCGTGACGACGGGAACGCCCAGGTGGGCGGACAGCGTCGTGGCGACCGCCGGGATGTTCGCCCCACCCCCGGCCGAGACCACCGCGACCAGATCGCGAATCCTGTTGCACCGCAACGTCTCATCCAGTACGGCCACGAAGTTGTCCAGCCAATCGCGGATCACCCCGTCAAGGTCGTCGCCGGGTGAGCCGGATACCGCCGCGCGTGCTGGTCAAGTCGTCGGTGAAGGTGGTCAGCGTGCTGAACGAGAGCTGTTCCTTGGCGCTTCGGCATCCGGCCCGCAGCCGGCTCAGCGAGCCGATCGTCGACGTGCCGGAGGTCTGGAACGAACCCGTGCCCGGCATGTCGGCCATCACGGCGGTCAACAATGCCTGGTCGATCATGTCACCGGAGAAGTCGTGGTGCCGCACGGTCGGGGCCAAGGCCTGATAGCCCGCGGCGTTCATCAGCGTGATGCTGGTGCCGCTGCCGCCGAAATCGCACACGGCCACGGTGCCGTGGGCCGGTATCCCCGGATTGGCCCGCACCGCGACGAGCGTCGCCGCGGCGTCGGGAATCAGCAACAGGGGGTGTGCGCGATTCGCCCATTCGGACACCCGGCCCAGCGCGGCGCCCAGGGTGTCCACCGCTTTGGAAGACCAGTGGGCCGGATAGGTCACCGCGATGTTTTCGGGCAGCGCGCGCCCGCCGGTGGCGGTGTAGGCCAGCGCGCGCAGCGCGTCGGCGACCAAACCCTCGCTGCGGTGGACCGAACCGTCGGCCGCGACGATTCCGACGGGCCTCCCGACCCGGTCCACGAAGTCGGTGATCACCAGGCCCGGCTCGTCCAGGCTCGGATTCTCCGAGGGGACGCCGACCTCCGGCGGACGTTGGCGGTACAGCGTCAGGACCGGCTTGCGGATGATGGCGAGGTCGGCGGTGACGGCGGCCAGGTTGGTGGCACCAATCGACAAACCCAGCGCGGGCCTAGCTGCATCCGCCATTTCGTCCAATCCCCACGTCGCCCTTGTCCGGCCCTTGTCCGGCCAGGGTAATCGTGCCGCCAGAAGCTGTAGCGCATTTCAGCGCCCGCTGTGCGTGAGCTTTATAACGGCCGTGCCGCGGCTATGCGGCCTGGTCAGCGGATGGCGCCGGCCCCCGCGATCAGCGGAAGGTCCAGCGGAGTGACCCAGCCCGGCGGCAGGTCGTTGACCGCCGGGACGGCGTTGAGCGCACGCATCCCGGTCGCCAGGCACCCCGCGGTGGCCGGGTCCCGGCCCGAGCCGTCGGTGAACCGGAACGCGGTTTCCTGGAAGATGCTCGGGCTGCCTTCGATGTCCACCCGGTAGACGTCGTCGTCGTGGCCCGACGGCCAGTCGGGCGCGGCGTCGTGCCCGATGCGGTTCACGTGTTCGAGCTGGATGCGGGTCTCGCCCTTGTAAATCCCGTTGATGGTGAACCGGACGGCGGCGACATGGCCGGGCTTGATGACGCCCTTTGCCGTGGTGCGTTCCGTCGGGGTCACCCACTTGTCCCAGGTGGTGGTGATCTCGTCGAGCATGATGCCGGCGGCGTGGGCGATCATCGGCACGGTGGCGCCCCACGCGAAGATCAAGACGTCGCGGTTTTCCAGCATCGGGCTGAATTCGGGCTCGCGGCCGATGCCCATCTCGACTTCGTAGTCACCCTCGTAGTTGGTGTAGTCCAGCAACTCCGAAGCCCGGACCCGGCGCACCTCGGAACACAGGCCCATCAGCGTCATCGGAAACAGGTCGTTGGCGAATCCCGGGTCGATGCCGGTGGTGAAGCATGACGACTCGCCGAGCTCGCACGCCTCGGTGATGGGCGCGATCCAGTTCGGCGGGTTCAGGTGCATCGTCGGCCACACCCACGGCGTCATCGCCGTCGAGCAGACGTCGATGCCGGCCCGCAGGAAGCGGGTGATCAGCGAGATGTTGTCTTTGGCGTGCATCGCCGTCGGGCCGTAGTGCACCAACGCGTCGGGCTTCAGCGCGATCAGGGCATCGACGTCGTCGGTCGCGGTGATGCCCACCGGTTCGGGCAGCCCGCAGATGTCGGCGACGTCGCGGCCCACCTTGTCCGGGTTGCTGACGCCGACGCCCACCAACTCGAACAGCGGATGCTTGACGATCTCGGCGATCACCATCCGGCCGACGAAGCCGGTACCCCAAATCACCACACGCTTTGCGCCGCGTCCCGACATACCCACCTTCCGATCGTCAGCCCCGGCCTCACCCTTCCATAGCGTCTTGCGTGGTGACACGATGGGGAACCATGACGAGTCACCTCAGAGGACCCTCGGTCTTGTTAGCGGTCGGCATCGGGTTCCTTACCATCTGTGGGGGGCCGGTAGCCGGCGTGGCCAACGCGAAAGACTTTCCCACGGCCCGCTACGAGGTGAGCGGTCGCGGCGTCGCCGAATACATCTCGTACCAAACCGACGCCGGTCAGCTGCGCGCGGTGAATGCGCAACTGCCCTGGTCGACGGAGTTCACCTCCTTCGGCGGCCAGGTGTTCGTGATCAGCGCACAGGGACCGGGCCCGATCACCTGCAAGATCCTGCTCGACGGCAACGTGGTGAGCACTGCGACGGCCACGACGGGCACGCCCGCCAGAACCGTGTGTTCGCACTGAGTTACGCCGAGCACACGCAGAGCCCCCGACACGCCGGGCGTGCGGGGGCTTTCGCGTCTGCTCGCGCCACTCCCGCTTGCCACCGTTAACCGTTTAGGCTCGCCAGTGTCACCTCTTCAAAGGCGAAGGAGGAGCTCAGTGAGCCTCAAGACGGGAATCGCGACTCGCGTGAACGGGGCGCCGCCGCCCGAGATTCCGCTTGCCGACATCCATCTCGAATCGCTGGAATTCTGGGGGCTCGACGACGACTACCGCGACGGCGCATTCGCCACCCTGCGCCGGGAGGCCCCGATCTCGTTCTTCCCCGCCATCGAGTTGGAAGGGTTTGTCGCGAGCACCGGGGCTTGGTCGCTTACCAAGCACGACGACGTCCACTTCGCCAGCCGCCATCCGGACATATTCAGCTCCGCCGGTGGGATCACGATCAACGACCAGACCCCGGAGCTGAACGAGTACTTCGGCTCGATGATCGTGCTCGACGACCCGCGACACCAGCGGCTGCGCTCGATTGTCAGCCGGGCGTTCACCCCGAAAGTGGTCGCCCGGATCGAGGCGTCGGTGCGCGAGCGGGCCCACCGGCTGGTCGCCTCGCTGATCGCCAATCACCCCGACGGGGAGGCCGACTTGGTCTCCGAGCTCGCCGGGCCGCTGCCGTTGCAGATCATCTGCGACATGATGGGCATTCCCGAGGAGGACCATCAGAAGGTATTCCATTGGACCAACGTGATTCTCGGGTTCGGCGACCCCGATTTCACGAACGATTTCGAGGAGCTCCTGCGCGTTTCGATGGACATCGGCGCCTACGCCAGCGCGCTGGCCGACGACCGCCGCGTCAATCACCACGACGACCTGACGACCAGCCTGGTGGAAGCCGAGGTCGACGGCGACCGGCTGACGTCGCAAGAGATCGCGTCGTTCTTCATCCTGTTGGTGGTGGCGGGCAACGAGACGACGCGCAACGCGATCAGCCACGGCGTGCTGGCCCTGTCCCGCTACCCCCAGGAACGGGACAAGTGGTGGTCCGACTTCGACCGCCTGGCGCCCACCGCGGTCGAGGAGATCGTGCGGTGGGCCTCCCCGGTGGTCTACATGCGGCGCACCCTAACCCGAGACTTTGAGCTGAATGGCGTCAAGATGGCGGCCGGCGACAAGGCCGCGCTCTGGTACAACTCGGCCAATCGCGATGAGTCAAAGTTCGCCGATCCGTGGACATTCGACGTGGCGCGCGACCCGAATCCGCACTGGGGCTTCGGCGGCGGGGGTGCCCATTTCTGCCTGGGCGCCAACCTCGCCCGTAGAGAGATCAGGGTCGTGTTCGACGAATTGCGCCGCGAGATTCCCGACGTCGTCGCGATCGAGGAGCCCGCGCGGTTGCTGTCGCAATTCATCCACGGCATCAAGAGGCTGCCGGTCGCGTGGACTCCCCCGCGCGGTTAGGGCACCTCCCTCTTCGCGAGCTGGGGGCACCTCCCGCTTGCGGGGGAACGCAGAATCGCACTATTTCGCGCAATCCCGTGCGATTCTGCCTCTGCTCGGCTACAGGAACGAACTCTCGCCGGTGAGGCCAAGGTCGGGAAACGCACCGAACGCGAAGGTCTCGGCGTTGCCCACCCCCACCCCACCGCCGACTGGATCTTCGACGCGCACCAGTAGATCGCGTAACTGGTGCAATTGGCGCGCGACGTCGGGGTGATCGCAATTCGTCACGTGATTGCCCTCGACCTTGAGCTCGCCCACCCATTGGCCGAGCACCCAGTCGTTCCAGCCGTAGTAACCCGCGGTGCCCAGGTGAAAACCGGTCGGTCCGGCCGCGGTGATCGTCAAAGGCCGCTTGGTGCCGTCACTTTCGGTGAGGGTGATGGTCCCATGGGTGAAGCGGCGGTTGCCGTCCTCGAAGCGCAAGTCTTGCTCTACGGTTGCGAAACGGTGCGCGGTGGCGTCGTCGTTCTGTTGTTCTGCTTGGTAGCGGGTTAATTCGAATCCGTCGCCCTTTTCTTGTTGGAAGAAGACGAACAGCGAGTAGGCCGATCCGTCGGGCCGGGTGAGTGTCATCGGGCACCAGGTCATAAACATCTGGTCGATGCGGCGCCCGCCGCGGGGCAAGCCAGGAATGGGTTTGCCCACGCCGGGACGCAGGCCCCAAGAATGATCGCGGATCGAAATCCATTCGTTCGGGTCCATGTCGGTCCGCACGCCCTCGACCGCCACCCATCCCGATGCCACGCCAATCTGGTGGTAGCGCAACACATTATGGGTGACCCGGTACCCGTCGGGGCTGCGATCCGGCCAGGGGTCTTCCAATGCCGCAGCGAAACTGCCCTGCAACACAACATCGAATGCGATTGGGGCTTGGTCGGTCTCGTCCAGCCTGATGCGGACGGAGCGCAGCGGCTCGGCCACGCTGTAATGAATGGGTCCGACGTCGGTGCTAGCTGGGTCCGAGGACAACCGACGCCCGCCACGCACGGTCCACTGTTCGGTCCCCCGGCACACCCCCGCCGCGCCATCGAAAACGCCCCTGTTGGTGTACTTGCCGATACCGAGCACCACCTGCAGGGAATTATCGCGGGCATGCGCCGTGGTCCAAATCTTCTCCGTCCACGACGGATCCGATTGGCTCACGGTCGCGAAGGTGTCCACGATCTGATGCGTGAGGAGCTCGTCTTCGGGTACCAGACTGCCGAAATTAGTGGACAGCAATCGAATTCACCCCTTCCCGAAGAACGCCGTCATGTCGGTGCCACTGTCATACTCCCGCATCCACGTGTCGACCCAATCGGGCAACGGCTGATCGGCCGGGTCGTGATGCGGCGTTTGCGATAGCGTCAGCCACCAAAGCATGGTGAGCAGCCTTGCGGTGGGGACGGCGTGGAACACCGGTGGCGGACCGGACCGTCGGCGCATTCGGTAGCCGAACTCGTGGCGCAGCGCCAAGGACATCACCTCTTGGGCGGAGGCGCCGCGGTCGTCTAACGGAACGTGCTCGTCGAACGCCGTGGCGACGGTCGCCGCGATGGTCCCGACGTGGTGAAACGTCTGACGCACCCGCTTGACCCGGTACCACGGATCGGGCACCAGGTGCCGGTACAACTTCAGCCCCGAGCTGCGGTGCTCGATTTCCTCGACGAAATGCCACATCATCAGCGACGCCACCCGCCGGTCTCCGCCGCCAAACAGCGAATCCCGATGGTCCAAAATGACATTGAACATCGGCGTGAAGGTGGCCTCGAGGTTGGCGATGTAGGCGGCGTGAAATTCGACCGGATGCGACTCGATCAGCTCGTTGAACGAAGCGACAGCCTGTTCGTAGCACTGCTCGAGCCCCGGGTACTGCTCGATGAGCGCGAGCATGTGCTTGCGGTGCGCGGCCGCGTGCTGGGCCTCCTGTCGCAGGAACGCCTCGGCCTCCTCGGCGACGTCGGCGTCGCTGTTGAGCCGGTCCTCTGCCCTGCGCAACGCGGCGATGATGTACTTCTCGAACGGCACAGCGATGAACGTGAACGCATTGCAGTAGATCGCGAACTGCGGATTGGCCGGCTGCCACATGAACGGGACCGTCGCATCGAACTGGAATGACATCTTGCGGACGACCAGGTTGGTCATCGTTTGCCGCCTCGTAGTATTGACATTCAGAGTCTGGTTGTAACAACTCGCAGTGTGACATTTTGGGGTGAAGATGTAAAGTGCAGGTGTGCCCACTCGCGTACCTCCGCGCGCCGAGTCGTCAACCCGACGGCGAATCCTGGCGGCCACCTTCGTGGTCCTTGCCCGCAGCGGGCGCAAGAGATTGATGCTGTCCGAAGTCGCCGCCGAAGCCAAGGTGTCCCGACCGACGCTGTACCGCTATTTCCCGTCGAAGGAGGCGTTGCTCGACGCATTCGGGCTCTATGAGCAGGACAACTTCGATGCCGGGATCTCTTCGGCGATGGCGGGTCTTCGTGGTCAGGAAAGACTGGATGCCGCTTTGCAATTCGTCGTCGACTTCCAGCGAACGTACTCGCTGGGTTTTCTGGTCGACACCGAGCCTGAGCATGTGCTGACCCAGATGAAACGGGTGATGCCGGTCCTCCAGATGCGAATCGCCCGGCTGATTCCCGGGGAGAACGCGGAGCTGGCCGCGGCGACGGTGGTGCGTGTTGCGGTGTCCCACTATCTGATTGGCGGCCACGATCGCGAGCGGTTTCTCGCCGAGCTGCGCTACGCAGCGGGCATCAACCCGTCTCGGACGTCCCGGCCGGCGACGGCAAGCTAGCGCCGAGCCAGGAGCAGATGCGTTCGGCTATCAAGTCCGGCTCTTCGAGATGCAGGAAATGCCCCACGCCGTCGATCATTTGGAACGACGATCCCGGTGCCGGCAAATGCTCGGCGGCATTGCCGACGACCTCCGCACCGAGCCCGCCGTCGTTGGTGCCGTGCAGGTACAGAGTCGGTATCGGCGGCGCCATCAGCGTGGCCGCGGCCTCCGCTTCCGCATTGGGATCGGCGAACTCCGGGTTGAACATTGCGCGGTACGGACCGATCACCCCCGCGATGGTCTCGGCGTTGACGTATTCCCGTAACCACGAAATGTCTTGTCGAGCATCATATCCGGGCGACCAATCCGCCCACAGCGACTCCCAGAACCCGTGCTCCAGCAGCGTGGCCTCTGCCAGTCCGACCTGTTGGATGAACCAGACGTAGAAGGACCTTTTGATCTGGGCGTAGCTGAACATCGAGCCCACCAAGGCAGGCGCCGGCGGCACGGCCAACGTAACCAACCGGCTGAACGCGTCCGGATCGGCTGCCACCAAGCCATATCCGGTGTACGCGCCCCAGTCATGGCCAATGAGCACGGCGCGGTCGTCGGCTTTCAAGGCGCGGCGCACCGCACGGATCTGGCGGACGTACGTGCCGACGCTGATCGGGCCCGGCGCGGGGGCCTCGTAGCCTGGCAGCCATGGCGCCGCCACCCGGTACCCGTGGTCGGCGAGGACCGGCCCCAGGTGACGCCACGTGTGCGGGGTGTCCGGAAACCCGTGGACCGCGATGACCAGCGGTCGCGTGGTGTCGCCGAAATGTCCGAACGTCAGCGGAATGTGTATGGCCATCGAGGCTCCTTGGGGATTTACATTCAGTATTGCAGATGTAAGAAGCTGCTTGTTTACATTCGATACTCGATATGTAAATCTTTGTCTATGGCTGGACTGTCCCTTGGCCAACGCGACCTGGCCGCGACCCGTGCCCAACTCGGCGCGTGGTTCGAGCACAAGTTCGGCGTGGCGGTCGATGTCGGCGACCTGCTGCCGGCCAACCGCGCAGCGGGATGGTCGAGCGAGAGCCTGCTGTTCAGCACCACCAGCCCCGAAGGGTCTCGGGAATTCGTCGTCCGAATCCCACCGACCGGCGGCGGCATCTACGCGGAGTACGACTTGGCCGGCCAGACCCGGACTCAAGAGCTTTTACATGACTACGGAATTGCCACCCCGTCACCCATCCACTACGAGCCCGACAGCTCCTGGCTCGGATCGAGCTTCCTCGTAATGCCGCGCATCGTTGGGCACACACCGTCCGACACCTCGTACGCGGTGCGCGGCTGGCTGCACGGGGCCGGCGTCGACGTGCAGCGCCGGGTGCACGATTCCTTCCTCGACACACTCGTTGCCTTGCAACGGGTTCCGACTGAGGATGCTCCCTGGCTCAGGCGCCCGAACGGTATCGGCAACGACGGCGAGCTCGCCTGGTGGCGCGAATACATCGAGTGGGCGACCGACAAGCAAGCTCCCTCGCAGATCACCGAAGCGTTCGACTGGCTCTATCGACACCAACCGTCGGAGCCGCCCAAACTCGCGGTGTGCTGGGGCGACGCCCGGCTGTCCAACGCCATCTTCGACGACGCCGGCCAGATCGTCGGCGTCTTGGACTGGGAACAGGCGTGTCTGTGTCCGGCGGAGACCGACTTCGCCTGGTGGTTGGCCACCCGCCGGCAGACCATGGAGGTCAACGGGCTTGACGCCGACCCAGAACTGCCCGGCTTCGACAGGCAAGAACATGTCATTCGTCGCTACGAGGAGATGATCGGCCGGCCGCTGCACGCGTTGAAGTGGTACGAGATCTTCGCCATGGTACGGATGGGGTGTTGCATTGTGCGGGTGCAATGGCTGCTGCGCAGCATGGGCCAAGCCGATCACGGACTCACCCGCGCGCCGATTATGCCCGCATGGACCATCGAGGCGATTCGGGATTAGCCGCCTCTGCGCAGGGGTTGCCCCCTTCGACGGAGCTTCCCACCAGCCGCCCCGCCGAAGTAGTTTGTTCCGATGGCCGGTGAACAGGTCGATCACCCGCTCGCCATGAATGTCCTGATATGGGGCATCCTTGGCGTCTGCTGCTGCGGCGCTGTCGGTGGTCCGATCGCGTGGATCCGGGGACGACGAGTGCTGCGGGACATCGCTGCGTCGGGCGGCACGATGGGCGGCCGTTCCGCCGCACTGGTCGGCTACGTGCTCGGCATCATCGCGACCCTGTACTCGGTGATTTTCATCGTGGGCGGTATCGCCTACGTCGTCATAACACGCAAGCCCTGATCGGGCCCCGGTTACCCTGACCGACGTGACCATTCCCGCGTTTCCCGCTCCCGAAGTCCTGGCCGCCCGCGAGAAACTCGTGCTCGACCACTTCCACGACGAGGTCCGCCACGCCTGGGACGACGTGTTGGCGACCTTCCCGCATCCGCGCTACGAGCTGATTCCCCAGATGGTCGTGCACGACGGCGACGAGGCGGTGCGCGGCTACTACGTCTACACCCGCACCGCGTTTCCCGACCAGGACCACGAGATCATCGCGCTGCGGCACAGCGCCGACGCGGTCATCGTCGAGTTCTGGCTGATGGGCACCCACCGCGGTTACCTGGGCAAGGTGCCGCCCACCGGCAGCCGGTTCCGGGTCCGCATTACCGCCTACTTCGTGTTCGACGACACGGAAACGCTTGTGTGCGAACGTATTTACTTCGACACCCTGACCATGATCAAACAGCTGCTGGGCGGGCTGGACATGAAGAGGCCGGCGAACTGGTTGCTGGCCGCCCGCTGCGTGCGCGGCTTCCTGTCGATGTCGTCGGAAAGGCCTGACCCGGCACTGCCTTCTGCGTAAACTGCTGCGATGCGCGCCCGAAGCCTTCATGCGTTATGCGGCCTGGCCGCGGCGTCATTGCTGGCGGCGTGCGCCACGGCCACCGCGGCCGCCGCTCCCGCGCCGCCGGGCTCGCGGACCGTGAAGTGGATCGACCTACAGGTCGGCGATTGCCTGGTCGACCTTCCGCCGGCCGACCTGAGCCGGGTGACCGTCACTGTTGTCGATTGTGCGACCGCGCATTTGGCCGAGGTTTACCTACGCGAGCCCACGGCCGTCAACACCGCGGTCGCCGGCGTCGCCAATAAAGACTGCGCCGCCGGGTTCGCTCCCTACACAGGCCGATCCGTCGACGGCAGCCCATTTTCGATCACGTACCTCATCGACTCGTACCAGGACCGAACCGCCGCCGACCCCCTGCCGAGCACCGTCATCTGTCTGCTGCAAGCCGCCAACGGTCAACCACTGACCGGCTCGGCGCGTCGCTGAACCGATCGCGCCTAGCAGCCGAGTTGCGCTGCCAGATCAAGAAAGTCGGACGCGTTGACGTCGAATTCGTCCGGGTAGGCCACCTCCGCTTCGCCGTCGGCCCCGAATTCCAGCGGGCGCGCGACGAAGGCGGTGGCAAAACCGAGACGGCCCGCGGCGCGGATGTCGTACTTGTGGCTGGCCACCATCATGATCTCGGCGGGGTCCAGGCCGAGGTAGGTCGCGGCCATCCGATAGATCGCCGGGTCGGGCTTGAACACCCCGGCCATCTCCGCGGCGAACACCGCATCCCAGGGCAGGCCCGCGCGCTTGGAGATGTCGACCACCGCGGACACGTCGGCGTTCGACAGGGTGGCCAAGGTGTAGGCGCCCTTCAACCGAGTCAGCCCGGGCACCACGTCGGGCCACGGCTTGAGCCGCTGCCAGGCCAGCGTGAGCTCGTCGCGCTCGGCGTCCGAAAACCCCGCGATCCCGCAGTCGTCCAGCACGGTGTCCAAAGCATCGCGGTATACCGAGCGCACGGAAACCCATCCACGACCCGCACCGTGCGCGGCCTCCAGCGCCGTGAAGTAGCTTGCGCGCCAACGCCGCACCACCTCGGCCCAATCGACGCCCGCATGCCGCCCGGCGCTGATTCGCTGCGCCTGCTCGCAGACGCTCGAATGAAAATCGGTCGCCGTCCCCTGCACGTCGAACAACAACGCCTTGACCACGGCCCCATCATGCAGCGCGGCCGTGAAAGACGGTGTGGCGGGCCATGCAATTCGTTAAAATCTGCGGCGTGGTAGCCCGTGGCCGATGACAGCGCGGAGGAGCGCGAGCCCGACTACCGCTTCACCCTGGCCAACGAGCGGACCTTCCTGGCCTGGCAGCGCACCGCGCTGGGACTGCTCGCGGCGGCGGTCGCCCTCGTGCAACTGGTTCCGGAGCTGACGGTCCCCGGCGCGCGCCGGGCGCTCGGTGTGGGGCTCGCGGTGCTGGCGGTCCTCACCAGCGCAATGGGATGGCTGCGTTGGCAGCAGGCCGATCGCGCCATGCGTCGCGGCGAGCCGTTGCCCCGTCACCCCACGCCGGCCTACCTCGCGGTGGGTCTCGGCCTGGTGGGCTTGGTCGCGCTCGGGTTGGTGATCGCCAAGGCGGTCGTGGGTTGAGCGCCCCGACGCCGAACACGCTCACGGCGGAACGCACGGCGCTGGCCTGGACGCGTACGTCGTTCGCGTTTTTGGCCAACGGCGCGCTGCTGATGATCAAGCACCTGCACGGTCATCACGGGCCGACGGCATTCATTCCCGCCTCGCTGGCCGCCGCCGTGGCGCTGGGTACCTACGTGATAGCACTGCGACGCCAGCGAACCCTGCAGCGGCAGCCACTCCCCGCCCGAATAACCCCTCGCCGCCAGGTACACGCCATCGGCGCGGCCGTGCTGGTGCTCATCGTCGTGACAACGGTCGCCGAGCTGATCTAGGGCTCTCCAATTCGTCTGGCCGCGTTCGGATTTCATCGCGGGAAACGGTTAGGTCACCCATCCGGGCCGGCCACATCGCTGGTGGCGTAGGGTCATAGGTACGTGCTGCCGACCCGAAGGATCAGCCCATACTTTCCGCGACATATCCGAGAGTGACCCGACGCCGAGCCAATCCCATACGGCTCTGCGTGGCGAGCGAGCTCGGCCACGATATCGACGGTGCGTGGTGGCCACGGGCGGATCGCCTGACGAATGAGTTGCCCAAGCTCGTTTTGGCCCTGACCCCCCTGGTGGGTGACATAACTTCGATCAACGTCAATTGGGCACCGCTGCAACGACCACCCGACTTCAACTGGCGGGGTTGGGAGGGCAAACGCCAGCACGTGATGAGGTTCGACGGCGCGGACGCTAGTGTCAACCTCCTGATCATCTCGTATACGACCGAAAGCGGGCTCGCCCTGATGGTGCTGCGTCGCGCCGCCGACCTGCCCATCGACGCCGCCGACCGCGACAAACACGCGTTCCTGACCGCCGGCTCGATTCTGCACGCCGCCCAGCAACAACTCGCGTCGAGCAAAACCCCCACCGCCACCGCAACATAGCCGGCTCGGCCGTTATCTGAGTCGCGCCAGCCAGATAGTGTGGCGGCCACAGGCCGGATCTTCGACGACGTACGTCACGACGTGAAAGCCGTTGTCGTGCAGGAGTCCGCGATATTCGTCGCCGTCAAGACTCGCATGGTAGAGCGACTCGCCGCGATAGTCGCCCATTTGTTCGCCGGCCGATGGGCCGCTGGTGAACATCAGCGCGGTACCGGCCGCGCCGAGGCGCGCGAAGGTCGGGAACATCTGGCGTTGATCGTCCGGCGGTAGATGAAAGAAGCTGTCCCAAGCCATGATTCCGTCGAACGTGCGGTTTAGATCTAATTTTCGCATGTCGGCAACGTGCCATTCCTGCTGAGGGAAGCGGTCCGCGCACAGGGTGATCATCGCGCTCGACGCGTCGATCCCTGTCACGCGGCAGCGGTGTCCGATCAGGTACCGGGCCATCGGCACACCGCTTCCGCAGCCGACGTCGAGCACGGTGGGCTGCGCGGGAAGCAGTGCGAGGAACCGGTCGAGCCAAGTCTTTTCCAGAAGGCGATCGCCGCGATCGCGTGACCAAGCGATCGCGTGACGCTGGTAGATGTCAATCACCCTCCCGGCGGCAGAATCCACGGCTACCAGAGGTACACCACCGCGTCTTTCCCGCCGGTGCACTTGATCCACGGATTCGAACCATCACCGCCGCATTGCATGAGGAAGTTCGCCCGATTCTTCGGATCACACGCCGCGCCTGCGACGGTGTTGCAATCGACGGCGCCCGGCGCCGATACGACGCGCGGCGCAGTACTGGCGTTGCCGTAGGTGTTCCAATACGCGACCAGCACGGCGTTCGCGAAATAGCACGACGTCTCCGGCGAGCCCCGCCCGCCGTTGGTCCCAAATCCGCTGGTTTTCGTGAGCCGATAGCCGAGGTCACAACTTGTGTGGCTACTGCTCTGATCCGGGCCTGCGACCAGCGGAGGAACTGCGGCCGGGCCGGGGCGCGTGGGCATTGGCATCGACGAAACCGTTGTCGAAACCGGTGTCGACGCGCTTTCGCTCGGCGCCGCCCCGGAAAACGTCATGGGAGTCATCGGCGCGGGCGCTGACGCCGGCGCGGAATTGAGCTTTGCCAGCAGACCGATGACGACGCCGATTGCTGCAAGGACCAGCGCCACCGCGGACACCGCGATCACGGTCGGAAGCAGCCAGCGCCGCTCGCCCGGCCTTTCGCTGCGGACGACGGGCTCGGGTCCGCGTGGCGGACCGGCTGGCGGAGCGGCCGGGGACCGGCTGGCTGAAACACCGGTGGGTCAGGCGTTCGGGGCAGCGGCGGCCACGACGGATACCGGGGCGGTGGCGCATATTGAGTTGGGCCGGCTGTTGCCTGGCCGACTGCTTGCAGTGCCCGGGTCGCCGCCAGGCCTAACGCGCCGGCGCTCCCATACCGATCGTCGGGATCCTTGGCCATCCCGCGCGCAATGACATCGTCGAACGCCGACGGAACCTGCGGATTTGCGACGCTTGGTCGAGGAGGCGGCGAACCCAGGTGCGCCCCGAGCGCTGCTTCCGGGGAATCAGTCGGAAACGGCATCCGGCCCGTAAGTGATTCGTACAGAACGCATGTCAGGGAGTAGACGTCGACGGCTGTGGTGATCTGATGGTCGGTGAAACGCTCGGGAGCCATGTAGGACCACGATCCGATCGCGTTGCCGAACCCGGTGAGGCGGGTGTCGCCGACCACTTCGGCGATGCCGAAATCCACCAGGTAGGCGAAATCTGCCGGTGTGACGATGACGTTCTGCGGCTTGACATCACGATGAATCAGCCCCTCGGCGTGTGCCGCGTCGAGCGCCGATGCGATTTGGGTGATTAGTGCGACCGCCCGCTGCGGGTCGAGCGGCCCCCTTTGGAGCAGGCTCTGGAGGTCGGTCCCACGGACCAGACGCATGTCGATCAACAGGGAGCCGTCGATCTCGCCGAAGCCGTGAATCGGGATGACGTGCGGCTCTTGCAATTTCGCGGCGGCGTGCGACTCGCGCTCGAACCGCGTCCGGTATTGGCGGTCATTCGCGTACTCGCGTTTGATGATCTTCAGAGCAACCGTTCTGCGGATCTCGCAGTCGTACGCCTCGTAGACCTCACCCATTCCCCCTTGCCGAGAACGCCGGTGATCTTGTATTTGCCGAATGTCGTTCCGACACGCGCGTCCACTGCAGGCACCGTCATCTCCTCCTGCACGGATTATGCGACACCTCGTCCAAGACGCGCGACGACGGCCCCCAACCTCCTTTGAACTGAGTTCCGGTGAACACGGCGGCTAACGCCACGATCGCGGCCCCACAACCAGTGTCATCACCACCGCAAGCGCCCGCCCGACACGAGTCCGAGTGAACCAGCGCATGCGAAGGCCCGTTAGCCGCCCGGGGCTTTGGCGTTCAGGTACGCGACTATCCCCTGGGTGACGGCGGCGGCATACCGCGCGCGGCCGTCCGCGCTTTCCATCCGCGCGGCCTCGTCCGCGTTCTTCATGTTGCCCAGTTCGACGAGGACCGCCGGGTACTGCGCCAGATTCAACCCGGCGAGGTCGGCCCGGCCGTACAGGCCGTCCGATCCTATATACGTGGACGGCTGAAAACCCGCCTGCACCAAGGCATCCCGCATCATTTGCGCCAACTGCACAGCCGGGCCTTCTTGGGCGGCGTTCAAGGGGGGGCTGGAGTAGTTCACGTGGAATCCCGAGCCGGACGGGGGGCCGCCGTCGGCGTGGATGCTCACTATCGCGGCGGGCCGCATCGCGTTGGCCAGCTTCGCACGCTGATCCACGCAAGGGCCGACACCGTCGTCGCTATCCCGCGACAACTGGGTGTGAACGCCCATTCCGTTGAGCGAGCCGCTGATCAGCTGGACAACGGCCCAATTGAAGGTGTGCTCCGGGTAGCCGTCGTTGGTGGCGGCGCCCGAGGTGTTGCACTGCTTGGTGCCTCCCCGACCGTTGTCGACCTGGGTCGAGGTGTCTGCCCCGGCGTTGTGGCCCGGGTCGAGGAAGACGCCCATGCCGGAAATACCGGCGCCCGCGCGTGGCGCGTGGACCAGTGCGTTGACGCCGAGCAGCGCCGGCGCGACACTCGCGTACTTCACGACGTCGCGCCGAGAGACCGCTCGCAGCCAAACGGGAGGATTATTCACGGCGCGATGGTAACAATCGCCTTATCCGAGCCCGCTCCGGATAGAGGTAGTGCATGAGCTCGGCGCCTTCGGGACCGTAGATCCCCCGGTCGTCGCCTTGCAGCACCCAGTTGTGCTGCTGGTCTGCGCGCATGCGGACGGCCGCCCGATGGGCCGCACGCAGGTCAGCGCGTTTGGCGCTCTCACGCGCGATGGCCCGCGCAAGGAAGAACAGGGCGACAAGGACAGCCGTCCCGACGATCCACCAGAAGAGCTTGACGATGACCCATATGAGCAGCATCAACCCCAACAACCCGCCTAACCCGCCACCCGAGCTCGCCCTGTACTTACTCATGCCGAAAACGTAACCAGGCGCACTGACATATTCTGCCGCGCGAGCAGTCGCAGAATCGCACTCCAGGGGCCTTCCTTGTGCGATTCTGCGTCTGCTCGCCGGGGCTCGGGCTTACGCTCGGCGAATGATCACGGGGACCATGAAGGCTGCGGCGCTCGCCCTGATTGCGCCGGCGGCGATCGCCCTGCCGGCAATCGCGCGCGCGGATTACCGCCCGTTTCAGTCTCCGTCGGGCAACATCTCGTGCCTGATGGGCAGCAGCGACGTCGCCTGCGATGTCAGCGATTACACCTACCAGGTACCGCCCGGTCCGCCGTGCTCACAACACATCGCCTGGGGCAATCGCTTCGCATTAAAACAGGGAAAACCGGCCGAAATGGAGTGCCACGGAGACACATTGCGGGTGCCCGGCGAGCAGACACTCAACTACGGCCAGACCATTTCCGCCGGCACGATCACCTGCGAGAGCCAGCCCTCGGGCATGGAATGTACCGACAGCAGCACCGGGCACTATTTCCGGGTTTCGCGGGACTCTTACGACCTCGGCTGAAGTCGCTTGTGTTCGCGGATCGCATTCCCGGAGACCTGTCGCCAAACCGGTTGACGCTCGCGGTCCGGCAGCGGCGAGCGTCCGGGGATCCGATCATCGACCTGACCGAGTCGAACCCGACGCGGGTCGGGCTCGAGTACCCCGCCGACCTGCTCGCGCCGCTCGCGGATCGCCGTGGCCTGCTGTACTCGCCGGAGCCGTTGGGGCTGCTCGACGCGCGCCGGGCAGTCGCTGCTGACTACGCGCGTCGCGGCATTCCAATCGGCCCCGACCGGATCGCACTGACGGCGAGCACCAGCGAGGCGTACTCGGTTCTGTTCAAGCTGTTGGCGCGGCCCGGCGATGAAGTCCTCGTCCCCCGGCCCAGCTATCCGCTGTTCGACCTGCTCACGACGCTCGACGGCGTGGTCGCGCGGCCATACGACCTCGAGTATCGCGGCGCCTGGGCCATCGACTTCGCCAGTGTCGAGCGCGCTTTGAGCCCTCGGACGCGGGCGCTGCTCGTCGTCGATCCGAACAACCCCACCGGCTCCTTCACCTCCGGTGAAGAGATCGACCGGCTCGCCACCATCGGCGCCCATCACGGAATCGCGCTGATTGTCGACGAGGTGTTCGCCGACTACGAACTGCAGCCGGGCACGACGCCGGCCCGGCATACGTTCCTGTCGCGGTCGGACGCGCTCGTGTTCGCGCTGGGGGGACTGTCCAAATCGATCGGCCTGCCGCAGGCCAAGCTCGCATGGATCGCAGCCGCCGGTCCTTCGGAGCTCGTTGCGGAGTCGCTGGAACGCCTGGAACTGATCTGCGACACCTATCTGTCGGTGTCGACGCCGGTGCAATTGGCGGCAGCCGAGCTGATCGAGCGCGGCGCGGCGATCCGGGCGCAGATCTCGGACCGCACGCGAACGAACTACCGCCGGTTGCAGGATGCCGGCGCTTCGGCTCCCTCGTGTGATGTGCTGACGGCTTGCGGTGGCTGGAACGCGGTGGTTCGGGTCCCGACACTGTGCTCTGAAGAGGAGCTCATGCTGACGTTGCTGACGACCGATGGTGTGTTGGCGCATCCCGGATACTTCTTCGATTTTCCGCGGGCGTCGTTTGTGATCGTCAGCCTGCTAGTCACGGAAGCCGCGTTCGCGGCCGGCGTCGAGCGGCTGTTTGCTCGGTTCGTCCACTGAGCGAACCCTCGCTGCATATCATCTGGACCTGTGCGGGCAAGAGCGATGACCTCCGCGTGCGTTTCCGTGGTGACAGTTTTCGGTAGCTCGGCGACGGCCACCGCCGACCCAACCAACAACGACAAACTGTTCGCGGAGCTCTCCGGGGGCTACACGCCGGCCGACTGCAAGGCCGGCAACCAGTATCCCGAGGACCCCTTCCTCGCGTGGCTCGGCTGCGGCCGCAACAGTCGACCCGGCGGGCCCAGCGCAGCCACGCACTCCCTCTGCGTGCTTGCTCGCGCAGTAGGTGGCCAGTCCGGCAGCGGGCACCTTCCCGAGATACGAGCCGACGCTGACGATGTGACCGGTCCCGCGTTCGAGCATGCCTCGAAGTGCCAGCTTCGTTCCGATCACTACGCCCGTCACGTTGATGTCGAGGATGGCGTCGGTGATGGCATCGTCCTCGTCGGCGAACGCGCCGGCCGGCATGATTCCGGCGTTGTTCACCAACACCGTCAGCGGGCCGTCGACCGCATCCAGGAATTCGGCGAACGATGCCCGTGAGCGCACGTCCAGCCCGAAGCCGCGCCCACCGAACTTGTCGGCCTCCGTGGTTGCCAGCTCGGCATCGAGATCGCCGATGAAGACGCGGGAACCCTTGGCCGCGAACGCTTTCGCTGTCGCCAGGCCGATGCCGCGGGCGGCGCCGGTGATCGCCACCGCGGCGCCATCGAGCTGAACGGGCGTCACCCGCCGACGGGCGACTTGGCCGCCCAGTAGGCGAGCTGGCGATACCCGTTGTCCTGGTGCCACAGCTTGGCCCCCAGGTAGATGCCCGGCACGATCTCCACGGCCTCGTCGCGGACGCGGTTGATCGGCCACGGGTTGGTGCCGATGGTCTCGTAGTCGAGCACCAGAACCCGCGTACTCGGCGACACGACGCTGGCCTCGACCCGGTTGAGCATGTCGAAGCCTTCCCAATGGTCACCGGCGCGGCGCATCCGATAGCTCGGGGCCAGCAACTTGGCGAGCACAGTCCCCAGCGTCGTGACCGAGTTGGTTCCGCGCTGGGCGGAGCGGTCGAATTTCTTGCCCAGCCACGGCATCAGCCCGAGCCCGGTGACGGCCTTCGCGGCTGCGTGAATTACCCGCCCCGTTCGGTCGAGGTCGGCATCGGCAGTCGTCCAGCCGACCAGCATCCCGTCGGTCTGCCCGTCCACCACCGCGGGCTTGCCCGCCGCGAACAGCTGGGCCAGCTCGATCTCCGCGCCGTCGCCCGGCAGCCCGGCCCCCAAACGTTCGATCAACGCCCAGGCCGCATCCTGCGCAGCCTGCAAGTCGATGTCGGCGATCGCCCGCAACCGGGACATCCGGTCGTCGACCAGGGGCTTTTTGCCCGTCGGTGCAGTCATCCGTGCGCGCTCCTTGGGCTTCGATGGGGTAGCTATGCCCGTAAGGGAATCATGATTCCGTCACGGAATCAACTATCCTGGCTAGGTGTCCCGACCCTCCTATGCCGAGCGTCGCAGGCTGCAGCTGCGTGAGGAGATCATCGACGCGGCCATCGACGTGTTCGCCGAATCGGGCTATCACGACGCCGGTGTGGCCGATATCGCCAAGCGGGTCGGCATCGGGCATTCCACCTTCTACCGGCATTTCGAGAACAAGCGCGCGATCCTCGACGAGGTCGTCAACACCGTTATCGAGCGGTCGATGGCCGCGCTCGCCGCAGAAAACGCGCCCGATGCCGCGAACACCCTCGACGAGTACCGGGAGCAATCTGCCCGTATCGGCGCGGCCCTGGCCGAGATCAGCAGCGACGTTCGGGTGGTGCGACTGCTGCTCATCGAGGCCGCCAGCGTCGACACCGAGATGCGCCAACGCATCGACGACATGTTCGACCTGGCCGTCCAACTCAACGCCGGATTCTACGAGCATGGTCGTGAGTGCGGCTATCTGCGGGCCGACCTGGACACCACGGCCACCTCCCGCGCCGTGGTCGGCATGATCTTCGGCCTCGCGATGATGAACCTCAACCCCGCCCTCAGCGACGAGGAACGGGCAAACACCGTCCGAGCCGCCGTCCGGTTGATGTTCGACGGCATCAGCGGGCCTTGACGAAGCAGTAACGCGGTGGGACAACTGGCGGTGTGACCCACATCGTCGACTCGGATCAGCACCTCTACGAAAGCCGTTCGATGTGGGCCGATCACATCGACCCGGCCGCCCGCGATGACGCGCTCGGCCTGGTCGACGACGAGCGCGGCTACACCTGGCTCAGCTGGCACGGCGCTCCCCTTGCCCTGGCAGACGTCCACCTTCCGGGCAACACCGCGTCCTGCGGGGAGCACCGAAAGCGGCGGCGGGCCGGCGAGCCCGCGTCGTACCGCTACGACGAGGCGTTGCCCGCCGCCTACTGGGAGCCTGCGTCCCGCCTTCGCTGGCTCGACGAGGCGGGACTCGACGAGGCGGTCCTGTTTCCCAATTTCGGCCTGCTCTGGGAGCGCCGGCTGTCGTCGTCGCTTCCGGCGACGACCGCCAACATGACGGCGTGGAACCGATGGTGCGCGGTCGTGCGGGCCGAAGGTCGTGGGCGCCTGCATCCGGTCGCGCATCTGACATTGCGCGACCCGCAGTGGCTCGAGGCCGAGCTGGATGCGCTGGCGGGCGCCGGCGTCACGCTGGCCATGATCGGCGCCGCGCCCGTGGACGGCCGCGAACTGTCGCACCCCGAGCACGACCGGATCTGGTCCGCATTCGTCGACCACGCCGTCACGCCCGTGTTCCACGTCGCCGATCAGGTGCGGGTCTTCGACGATTGCTGGTATCAGGACGATCCGGCGGACGACCTGGTGCCCGCCACCGAGGCGATATTTCTGTGGGTGCCGCCGGCACTGGCGTTGTCCGACCTGATCCTGCATGGCGTCTTCGACCGTCATCCAGGGCTACGCTTCGGCGTCGTCGAGCTCAGCTCGGCCTGGGTGCCGCAGTTTCTGATGATGCTGGACGGCGCGTCCGCCTTCACCGCCCAGCTCAACGGCAAGCCGGTGGCCAAGCTGTCGCGGCGGCCCAGCGAGTACTTCCTCGACCATGTCCGGGTGTCGTCGTTCTCGTACGAGAACCCCAAGCAGCTGGCCAAGATGACCGGCGACGTGTTCATGTTCTGCAGCGACTATCCCCACTCGGAGGGAACCGCGACGCCGCTGGACGACTATCGACGGATGGGCTGCGAGGAGCAGGACATGCCGGGCCTCTTTCACACCAACGTCGACTCGTTGCTCAACCGATAGCCGCGAAGGTGATCCTCGCCGTCGACCTCGGCAAGACGTCCTGCCGGGCAGCGGCCGGCGGCCGGAGGGCCGAGGGGCCGGGCGCGCCGGGGCTCGCGGCGCCCGGCGCCGTGCGTGCCGCGCAGGCGGCGATCCTGTGCGTCGCGCGCGAGCTCGGCCCGGTCGACGAGGTGATCGTGGGCGCCGCCGGTGCGCTGGCGGCGCCGGACGCGGCGCGCGCGTTGGGCGATGCGCTGCTGGCCTCGCTGCGGGTAGAGCGCGTCGCGGTGACCAGCGACGCCGTGATCGCGCACGCGGGCGCTCTCGGCGGGCGGCCGGGCGTCGTGCTGATCGCGGGCACCGGCGTCGTGGCGATCGCGATCGGCGCGGACGGCGCGCTGCGGTCCGCCGACGGCTGGGGCCCGTGGTTGGGCGACGAGGGCGGCGGCGCGTGGATCGGCGCCGCCGGGCTGCGCGCGGCGCTGCGCGCCCACGACGGCCGCGGCCCGTCGACCGTGCTGCTCGACGCCGCCCGCGTCCACTTCGGCGCGCCGGAGACCTGGCCGGCGCAGCTGACCGATGCTGCCGGGCTCGCGTCCTTCGCGCCCAACGTCCTCGCCGCGCAGGGCGACGGCGCGGCGCGGGCGATCGTCGGTGCCGCCGCGGAAGCGCTGGCGGCGACCGCCCGCGCGGTCGGGGATGGCCCGGTCGCGATGGTCGGCGGCCTGGCGGGGGTCGGGTCGCTGTGCGGGCGGCTCGACCTGGTCCCGGCCGCCGGCGACGCGCTCGACGGCGCGCTGCGGCTGGGGGCGATCCACGAGCCGCACGTGATCCGCGTGCAGATGGCCACCGCTCCGCATGGCCTCGACGCGCTCGCCACCGAAGCCGCGCGTCCCGGCCTGGACGACCTCGATGCGCGGCCCATCGGCGAGATCGTCGCGCTGCTCGTCGCCGCCGAGGGCGAGGCGCACTGCGCGGTGGTGGAGGCCGTCCCGCGGATCGCAGCGGCGGCCGAGGCGATCGCCGCGCGGCTCGAGCGCGGGGGGCGCCTGATCTACGCCGGCGCCGGGACGCCCGGGCGGCTCGGCGTGCTCGACGCGGCCGAGTGCGCGCCGACGTTCGGCACCGACCTCGTGCGCGGCGTGATCGCCGGCGGGCCGGCGGCGCTGACCCAGGCGATCGAGGGCGCCGAGGACGCGTTCGACCCCGCCGATCTCGCCGACCTGACCGCCGCCGACGCGCTCGTCGGGATCACGGCGTCGGGCCACACGCCGTACGTGCTCGGGGCGCTCGAGCACGCGCGCGCTGCGGGCGCGCTGACCGTCGCGATCGTCAACAACCCGGGCAGCGAGGCGTCCGCCGACGTGGTGATCGAGCTGCTGACCGGGCCCGAGGTGCTCGCCGGCTCCACGCGGCTGACCGCGGGGACGGCCCAGAAGATCGTGCTCAACGCGCTGTCGACGAGCGTGCTGATTGCGCTCGGCAAGGCCTACGGACCGCGGATGGTCGACGTGCGCGCAACCAGCGCAAAGCTACGCCGCCGCGCGGTCCGGATCGTGCGCGATGCGGCAGGCGTCTCTGAGGAGTCCGCGACCGCCGCGCTCGCCGCCGCGGGCGGCCACGCCAAGACGGCAATCGTCGCGCTGCTCGCGGGCGTCGACGCGGCCGAGGCCGCCGTCCGGCTCGACCGGGCGCAGGGGCGGCTGCGCGACGCGGTGCGCGGAACATGAAGGATTTGGCAGCGTTTGGCAGTGCGATGTCTGTGGTAGGCAGTCGTTTCCGCGACACCATCGGTGCATGACAAGCGAACAAATATCACGCAGTTCTCACAAAGCCGGCGACGCGGCCCGGTGGTCGATCGTTGCCGATCTGGCCTTCTGGAGCGTTGCGGGCGCAATCGCCGCGGCGCTGTCGGAGAGACTCGGAAAGTGGTGGGGCATAGAACACGAGGTCCTGCTCGTCGTCGGGCTGGCGTTCGTTGCGGTCGGCCCGGGGCTGTTGGTCGCGCTGAACCGCGTACGCCCGACGCCGCTCCCGCTCGTGTCGGCTTTCGCCGTGTCCAATCTGGTGCTTGCACCGCTCGCCTGGGCGGCGGCCTGGTCGGGCTGGCTTGGGCTCAGCACTTCAGGCGACCGCGCCCTCGGCTGGGCAGGCGGAGTCGCGTTGGTCCTCGGCATCTGGCAACTGAGCGCACTGCTGCGGTCGCAGCGGGCTCGCCGATAGCCCTAACGAGCGGGTGCGGCGGCGTAGTCGGCGTCGAAGGTAGATTCCACGGCGGCGACGACGCCGGGCGCGGTCGTGGTGTCCAGCGCAAGCGATAGTTCGCGGTTCTCGAGAAGGCTTGTGGTGCTGAGGTTTTGGCTGCCAATGATGAGTTTGGCGTTGTCGGTGAGCAGGATCTTTTCGTGCATGTACAGGCCCGTCCCGGTGTCCGGGAACAGGTGCACCGAGCAGCCGGCAGCCGACACCTCCGCGATGCCATTGGCCCATGCCGGGTTGTCGGTGAGAACGATGCGGCATTGCACACCGCGGCGCGCGGCCTTCTCCAGCGCGCTGAGCACGGCGCGGTCTTTGAGTTCCTCGCTGGTGACATCGACGCTGTGGGCGGCCTGATCGATGGTCTGCAGGAAACTCGCGCGCGCCGTCGGCGACCAGATGAGGTTGGGTGCGGGAGTGGCCTCGGGCGGGCGTCCGGAAGGCGAAGCGGTGTAGTCGGTGTCGAACGTGGCGGCGATGGCCGTCACGTCGGCGGGGTTGGTGTCCAGTACCCAGGCGTCGCGGCTTGTCGAGTAGTACCGCGGCGTCAGGTTGCCGGTGCCGACCGCCGCGGTGGTGTCATCGGCGGTGATCGTTTTCTGGTGGTAGATAACGCCATTGGGAGCCCACTTCACGTCGACGCCGGCGCCGCTGAGTTCGTCGAAGGCTTCGGCGTTGGTCTTGTGGCCGTGGAATGCGGCATCGAGGATGACCTTGGTGCTAACGCCGCGGCGGTGGGCGTCGATGAGCGCGTTGATTGCGGCGGGATCGGTGAGTTCGTACATGGTCATGCGCACCGAGCGGGCCGCGCCGCCGATCAGACCGACAATGGACGAGTAGCCCGCGTCGGGCTCCTGAATCAGCTGGTAGGCCCCATCATCCGCGTGCGCCCGCGGTCCTGCGAGCGCGACCGTTGCCATGGCCAGAGCGGCGAGCGTTCCCCGCATAGCGATGGTGGTCAGTCGCATGATCCGGATCCTATTGGGATCCACTGACATCGGCGTGATCAGGCGCCGACGATGGTCAAAAGATGCTCGAGCCCTCGGAAGTCATCAACGTTGCGCGTATAGAGGGGGAGGTTGGCAGCCACGGCGGTGGCGGCGATCAACAGATCGACGGCTCGGGGGCCACGTGCCTTGCGCCGCATCGCGGCGACCGCGGCGTAGACGCGTCCATAGGCCCTCGCCGAGTCGGTATCGAACGGCAGGGGATCGAAGCTCGCCTCGGCTCGTTGTAGGCGATCTTGACGTCGTGCTCGCTCGCCCGCATCGGCCGTCGCGTGCGGGCCGGCGGCCAGCTCAGCCATGGAAAGGGCGCTGATGGCCAACTCCATTGGGAGCCGCTCAGCGTCGATGCGATCGAGATCGATCACGACCGAGGTGTCGATGAGCCCCTGCGGCGGACGCCGATCCTCAGACACGAGGCGCGATCTCCTGGCTGGCGGCTCGATCGAGATCTGCTCGGAATCGATCGAACTCCACGCGGGGAGCGCCCCTGAACGCGGCGACGGCCGCCTCGGCGCTGATGAACCGATGCCGGCGCACCGGGGAAAGCTCTCCGACCGCGACTCCGTTCCTGGTCACGACGAACGACTCGCCTTGGTCAAGCCGGCGCATGATCTCGCCGCTGTTGTTTCGCAACTCCCGCTGAGTGATTTGTTTGGCCACACCGAGAGCGTAGCACGCGTGCTACGCTCACCAGGTCGCAGACGATCGCCGATGGTGTGGCCGTCGGCTTGTCAGTCGGCGCCGACGGGCGTGATCACCGATGCCCGCGTGCCCTCGCCGATCGTCGAGGTGAGCTTCATCGATCCGCCCATGGCGTCAATGCGGACCGCCAGCGACGCGATTCCGATGTGCCCCTCGGCAACGCACCGCTTCAGGATGGCCCGGTCGAATCCGATTCCGTCGTCGTCGACGCACAGCACGATCGCGTCGCCCGCCCGGGCGAGGCGGACATGCACGGTGCTCGCCCGCGCATGCTTGTGTACGTTGGCGAGCAGTTCGCGGGCCGCCCGGTACAACAGGGACTGCGACCGCGGGCGACCGACCTCTTCGAGATCGGCTTCGATGGCGAAGTTCGCGCGCAGCTCGTAGGCGCGGATCAGCTCACGCAGCGCGGCCGTGAGGCCCACTTCGGTGAGCACCTGGGGATGCAGTGCGGTGACGGTGCTGCGCAGCCGCGTTGCCGTGTCTTGTATCGCTTGGTAGGCGGCGTCCAGCGCCGGATCGGTATGCCGTTCGCGGACTTCGTCGAGTTCGAGGCGCGCCGCCAAGAGATCCTGCAGCGGTCCATCGTGCAGTTGCTCGGCCAGCGCCCGGGCGTGGCGCTCGTCGGCGCGCATCGCCTCCGCGACAAGCGTGCGGCGCATTTCGAGCAACGCCGCCACGCGCGCCGCGGCGCGGGTCAGGAAATAGCACAGGGCGGTCATCGCGGCCGCCAACCACAGCAGCAACCCGAAATGGGTGTACACCACCTTCGGCAGCTCGACCGTGTCGTCGCGCTTGGAGTAGACGATCCACACGCCGAGATACCCGACGGCGGTGCAGATTCCGACGACGGCGGCCAGCGCCGGGCGGTCCTGGAACGCCACCGAAATCGGCAGCAGGAAGAACACCGGCAGCAACGCCACGGTGGCGCCACCCGACACCACACACAGCGCCACCACGGTGAGCACGTCGATGCCCGTCGAGGCCCAGCCGGCCCACCCCGGCACCGGGCCGCGCAGCACCACCACCACCCACACCAGCGCGGCGGCGATATAGAGGGCGAGTATCACCGCGTAGGCGATCGGCAGCCAGTGTTCGACCTCCCACACGGAGACCAACAAGACGATCAAACCGATCAGCGGCAAGCGCAGAAACGCCGACAAGCGAACGGGTTCGGCCGCAATGAAGTCGATTACTCGAGCCAGCGGGCGGGCCATGCTATTCGAGCAGCCCGCGCCGCATGGCCGCCGCGACAGCCGCGCCGCGATCGCCGACGCCGAGTTTCTCGTACAGCCGTTGGACGTGCGTCTTGACCGTGGACGGCGCGAGGTACAGTTCCGCGGCGATCGCGGGGATGCTGCGACCCTGGGCGATGAAATCGAGCACCTCACGCTCGCGGGGGGTGAGCACCGGCGTCTGGGTTTCGCCGCGGCGGCGGATCTCCCCCGCCAGACCGGCGGCGAGGCCCGCCGACACGACATCTCGGCCCTTGGCGCAGTCGAGGACGCCCTGCACGATCTCGGTTTTCGTCGATTCCTTGGACAGGAATCCCGCGGCGCCGTCCTCCAAAGCGTGGAAGACGATCGCCGACTCGTCGTGCGCCGACAGCAGCAGCACTCTCGTCGGCAGGTCGTCACGCCGTACCGCGGCGGCGACCTTCGCACCGTCCATCCCGGGCATCCGGTAATCCAGCAGCGCGACGTGCGGTAGATGGGTCTTGATCAGGGCCAGGGCGGCGACGCCGTTGTCGGCTTCGGCGACCACATCCACGACGCCGCTCGACGTCAGCGCGCGCACGAGCCCGTCACGGAACAGCGGGTGGTCTTCGCCAACGATCACGCGCACTTTGTTGGACGCCGCCGCGCCGGACATGCCCGTCAGTGTCCCATAGCGGTTGCCGGCGTTTCCCCCAATCGGGGGACGCGCGATTCATCCGCCAAACCGACCGCTCGGCCGACAGACAACGCCGAACCGCGGCGGAATAGTCGTTTCAGTGTGGCCCGACCCACACGGAAGTCAACCGCGGGGACAAGGAGTGTCGACATGGATCCATTCACCGTCCACACCGGCAGGGAATCTGAATCCGAGCACCGCATCGAGTGGGTCGCGAAAGCGCGGTGTCGCTGCAACAATCCCGACGACCTGTTCGTCACCGGAGCGGCGCAGAAAAAAGCGACCACAATTTGCCGGGGTTGTCCCGTCGTCGCCGAATGCCTCGCCGACGCGCTCGACCATCACATGGAGTGGGGCATTTGGGGCGGGCTGACCGAACGCCAGCGGCGGGCGTTGGTCAAGGACCACCCCGAGGTGATCTCGTGGTCGGACTTCTTCGCCGCCCGGCGCAAGCGCCGCAAGACCGGCTAACTGTGACTTGCTGTGTAATTCGGGGCCGAAAGGTCGCCCCACGGTAGGCTTCTGCTCTAGATCACCGGGGGCGTAGGAGATGGACTATGTCCTTTGTGACGGTGGCACCGGAGTTTGTCGGCCAGGCGGCCGGGCAATTGGAGAGCATCGGTTCGGCGCTGAGCGCGGCCCATGCGGCGGCCGCGGCCCCGACCACCGGCGTAGTGGCCGCCGCGGGCGACGAGGTGTCGGCGGCGATCGCGTCGCTGTTTTCCCGCCACGGCCAACAGTTTCAGGCGCTCAATGCGCAGGCGGCGGCCTTCCATAACGAGTTCACGAACCTGCTGAACACCGGCGCGGGTTCGTATCTCAGCACCGAGATCGCCAACACGCAGGCCGCCGGTACCGGCGGCATCGGCCAGTTCCTCGGTGGCGGCATCCTGTCCGTGCTGACCGGCGCCAGTAACCAGCAACTTGAACTCCCCCTCGATGCGGCGGGCGCGGTGATCACCGCAGGGGGCGCGCTAGGGCAGAGCGGGCAGGCGGTTGTCAGCGCTTTGCAGGCGGGGAATTCGACGGCGGCCACGGGCGCACTCGGCAATCTTCTCCCCAGCGTCGGGAACGCGTTCCTCTTCGGCCAGGCCCCGGTGTCCATACCGCTGCCGGGATCGGTAACGGGTCTGCAGTCGGTGGCGCTCACCATCCCCTTCGGCGGACTTCTGGCTCCTCTTCAGCCCATCACGGTGACGGTGACGCATGCTGGAATCGAGCCGATCATCGCCCCGACGGGGCTGGAGGCCGGCGGCCTCATAACCAACATTCAGGCCAACGGGCCCGAAGTGGCGCTCGCACTGCTGCTTCTAGGTTTGTCCTTCGCCTAAGTTCGCGCGAGGCATCAGGGACAAAGGAATGAAATCGGCGGGCACTGCCGGGGTGTCGCCGGAATAGGCAGCGGAGGGGGACCCGGTCCCTCGGCAATCCCGACCGGGTCGTTGTTGTCGTTGAACACCGCGTGGTACACGTGGCAGACGCTCAGGTCCCAACCCGTCGCCACCAAGCCGGGGCACACGTAATCGCCTGGGCACCAGCGCATCCCGGGGCCGTGGTAGCACCCCGATCTCGTCGAACAGTGGTCGTTGGGATCGGCCTGGGCGGTAACCGCGGCCGGCCCTATTCCGGCCGCCGCGACGGCGCCCGAAAGCACCGTCCCGGCAATGATCCGCGTCAGGGCGTCGGGGGTACTCATGGTGGCGCCTTTCACCGCTGCGAGCCTTAAGTTAGCGCCGACGACTTGCGAAACTCTTGCGCTCGACGAGCGCTCTCGCGAGATGGTGAAAACGCTTGACTCCGAAGGGGTCAGTGAATGGCGGTGCTCATCATCGGGGGCTGACCGCGCTCTGGGGCGTGACCTCGGAAATGTCGGAATGGCTCTTTCCGCCAGTGGTGCCGAGAGTGCTTATCCAGACCAGTACGAACGTTATCGACGCGTAAGTATTCACCGGGATGACGTTGTGCCCGGGTCTCAGCGGAGTGGGCGGGCTGAGTTCCACGGTGTCGCGGAGCTTCGCGGGTGTGGCGCTCGCCGAGGATCGTATTTGCGCGACGGTGCCGGTGCTGTCCAGGTCGATGGCGACTGCACTGAGCGACGTCGGCTCGGGAAGCTGCAGCAGCAGTCCCACACCGTCCTTGAATTTAGGAAAGGGTTCGGAGTCGCGGTAGGTGTCGGTCGACCACGCCGTGGCGGGGTTACCGTCGATTGCCAGCCCGGCCGAGTTTGGGCTATCTGGTGTGCCGCCGGGTGAGAAGACCGCGGCTTTGAGCGGCTTTACTGTTCGAGTTTGACTGGCAGGTGGCGGTGCCGCCAGCGGCGCGGGCTTCGGCGACGTTGTCTGAAGCCCCAGCTTGTCCACCTTCATCTTTCCGTCGGTATCGACGGTGTCCGCCACTTGACTGATCGTGTTGGCGAAGGTCATCAACACAGCGAGAGCGACTGCCGCTGCTCCCCCGAGACACATCTTCACAAGTTGACGGCGAGCGTGTTCGACCTTCTCGGCCGGCCCGAAATCGCGAAAGCTGGCATAGCAGCCTGGCGCCGGAGGTAAGAACAGTTCGCGGGTGGTAGAGGGCGCCGCGTAGCTCTTGGCGTCGTGGCTCGCCTCGCGCAACAACGTCGAAACCGTCTTGGCACTGCGGATTCCGTCGCCGTCACGCACCAGGCCCGCAGCGGTGGATGAAACCAGAAACGGCACGCGTGGGTTGAGGGCGGCCGGATCTTGGATTCGGCCCTGCGCATCGAGCTCGACGCCCTGCCAATCCTTGGTCGCCGCTTTGCCATTGAAGGGCCAGCGGTTGACGAGCAACGCATACATAACCGCGCCGATGCCGCGCAGATCGTCCCGCGGAGCGGTATTCGGCATCGTCGCCGCAAATGCCAGCACGACGCGCCCGTCGACACTGACTCGGATTCGCTCGGGATGGTCGATCGACAACGTCAACCCGGCACCGTGCACGGCGTCGGCGGTCTCGGCCAGGGATAGCACAGCGTCTGCGACACCGATGGGTGATGGTCGCGTATTGGCTACTTCTTTGAGCGTGGCACCACGCGTCCACTCGCACACCACTACACCGCCGCAACGGTCGCGGCCCACGTCGATCACCCTCGCCAGGCCGGGAGCGTCGATTCCCCGCAGACTTGCAGTGGCGGAAAGAATCGCGTCGACGGTTGCACTCGGCAGAGCGTTCTCGGGGTCGACCACCGTGACTGCCAGATGTTGTCTTGTCAGCGTGTCGGCGGCCTGCCAGAACTGGAGGTGCGGCGATTCGCCGTAGAAGATCAGTAGCCGAATCCGGCCACCCGCGAGCGTGCCACCGGCAACGAGCGGAGTCTTCTCGCCGGTTGGCAATAGCGGTTCTGGCCAGTAACGGGGAAGGTTTGTCGTTGGCGCATCAGGTGCGGCCGGTTGGACGGTCATCGCTTCGTCTCGCTCCCGAAATGCACCGACCGCGTCGGCGCGTGCCCCAACGCGTGCGGGATATTGGTCACCAGTGAATAGCCGCGCGTGGCCACTCTGAAACCGTGGATTTGCGGCTCCGCTGCCGGGTTTGACCCAGTGTGAACCATCCGGCGGGTCATCCAGACCGTACGGCCTCTACTAGGGGATTCAGGCGTTCGTCAACGCCTGCGCCGCGGCGCGGAACATCGTT
The DNA here is from genome assembly GCA_963784685.1 of uncultured Actinomycetota bacterium. Taxonomy (GTDB): domain Bacteria; phylum Actinomycetota; class Actinomycetes; order Mycobacteriales; family Mycobacteriaceae; genus Mycobacterium. The sequence goes on along the minus strand of CAWASF010000020.1, from coordinate 11,205 downwards.
TGCTTGATCGCGCCGAGCGTGCCGGGATCCTTCCCGCCCAACGGGCGCAACAGCTCGACGGCCGCGGCAGTGACCGCACCCTCCCCCGCGGTGGCATCGACAATGCCGAACTCTGCTGCCTCTACCCCGCCAAAACGCCGGCCGGTCGTCATCGAGGCCACCGCCGCCCGAGGGGTGAGTTTGGCCTGGATCAACGCGGCCATGCCGTCGGTAAACGGAATCCGGATGTCGACCTCGGGGAAGCAGAAGAAGCCCCGGTCGGCGCGCATCACTCGCACGTCGTGCGCCATGGCGAGCATGGCGCCGGCGCCGAAGGCGTGCCCGGTGACCGCCGCGGCCGTCGGTATCGGCAGCGTCAGGACGCGAGCCAACAGGCCCTGCACCCGGGCGACGTAGGACTGCATCTGCTCGGGGTTGGCGGTTAGCCAGTCCAGATCCAGCCCGTTGGTATAGAACTTGCCGCGCGCGGTGGTGACCACGCCCTGGGCGCCGGCGGCCTCGATCTCGTCGAGCTGAGCGTTGGCGGCGTCGAGAAACTCTGGTGAAAAACGGTTTTCGTCCTCACCGAGGTCAAGGACGGCGATCTTGTCGTCCCATTGGAATGTCGTTGTCATTTCTACTTCCTTTCCGAGGTGCGTCTCGACGCGGGCGCGCCGACGGACAGTACGGCGCGGACGGCGGCTCGTAATCGTTCGCGTGCGGCCGGGTCGTTGATTCTGTTGCGCTGCAGCAGGATTGCGGTGGGCAGGTCGACGATGCAGGTGGTGATGACGTCCACCGCCGCGGCGTCCTTGCGGTCCCACAGAGCGCGGGCCAGTCGGATCATGGACTCCACCAGCAGCCGGTCCACGTCGTGCAACTGCGTGGCGATATCGGTCGGGGTGTCGGGGCCCAGAAGCTCCTCGCGGCGCACGGTCCACAGCAGCCGCGAGGAATGCGGGTACTCCTCGGCGAACACCGCCGGCGCGTCGGCCGCCGCCACCACCGCGGCAACGGCACCACCGTCGGGCGCCGACAGTGCGGAGTCGATCAATTCGCCTTGCGCGCAGAGGAATCGGTGGCCGGCGCGCAGCCAGGCGCGACCGGCGAGGCCCGCGCGCGAGCCAAACGTGTGATACACCGCGCCGTTGGATACGCCGACCGCGGCGCTGATCGCGCGGATCGTTACCGCGGCAGGCCCAGACTGCACCGCCAACTGTTCGACGGCATCAAGAATCTGGTCCTGGTCATAGACGCGGGGACGTGGCACCAGCGCAGCATAACAGAGCAGCTGCTCTGTTATCTAGTTCGCGCCCTGGACAGGGTGAGGCGCTTCCGAAAAGCGATAGCTCATGCGCTATCAGATTCGGGGCCGTTGAGCGGGAGGTGGGGACTACGGCGTCTTTGTGGATAAAGGCGTTCTGACCTGCGGAGTATTTCATCTAGCTGAGTGGACTAGAAAATATCTAGCGCCCTAGACTAAATTGGTGGTCAAAGATGAACCAACACGAGATGTCACCAAGCGCCTCAAGGCAGCGGGCTTTGTCCGCGTCAGCACCGATGGGCGTCACGCCAAGTGGCGACATCCGTCTGGCGTGTGGCTGCCCGTGCCTGAGACTCATCGCATGATCAGCGCGGGCGTTGTACGCAAGATCGACAAGGCCGTCGAGGAGAGCAAGGGGAAGTGATGCACGAGTACAAGGTCGAGGTCACCCGCGAGGGGCGCTGGTGGATGATCAATGTGCCCGAAATTGACCAACTCACTCAGGCACGCCGCGTCACCGAAATCGTGCCCATGGCCGAGTCCCTTGTTGCAGTCAGCACCGATCAGGCGCTGACGGACATTTCGGTGCGCGTCGTAAGTATTGATGTCCCGGGGCTTGGTGATGTTGCGGCTCGCGCCGCCGCGATCGAGGGTGCGCGTAACGCCGCCGCGCGCGCGGTAGAAGCCGCACAGCGCGATGCCGCCGAGTATGCGCGTGCGCTCGCCAAGGCTGGCGTTCCAGTGCGCGACACGGCCGACTTGCTGCACGTGTCGCCGCAGCGCGTCAGTCAGCTTGCCACAGCGCAACCCCGCTAGCCGGCCGCCGGGCTGAACCGGGCGATCAGCGCATCGACCCGCTCGCGCTCGAAATCCGGACGTAGCCGGCCACCGCGGCTCAGCGAGGCCAGCCCGTGCAGCCCAGCCCAGAACACCTCCGTGAGGGTGTCGGCCTCGGCCTCGCTCGCGACCAACGACACCGCCTGTCGCAGCCCATCGAAGGCGGCCACCAACTCCGGCGGGGAGTCCGGTTCGGCGAAGCGCAGGGTGGTGCGGCCGGTGAACATCGCGTCGTAGACGGCGGGGTTGTCGCGGGCGAAGTCGAGGTAGCCACGCGCGATCCCGGTCAACGTATCGTTGGCCGTTTCGGTGTCGGCGCGGGCGGTGCCAAGCTGGCGGGCCAGCTCCGCGAAGCCGTCGATGGCGACGGCCGCCGCGACCTGATCCATGCCCGAAAAGTGTTTGTAGAGGACGGGTTGGCTGTACTCGATCTCGGTGGACAGTCGCCGGGTGGTGACGGCGTCCCAGCCCTCGGCCTCGGCAACCCGACGGGCGGTGTCGACGATCAGCTGACGGCGCGCGGCGCGCTCCCGGGCGCGACGATCTTCGGTGGCCATGGGCATGAAGTATAGCATCGCTAGATTTTTCTATCATTGCTATTGACATGGGCATGCCGCGGGGGTTAGCGTTGCTAACCATGGACAACACAGCTCGGCACCTCGCCGAAACCTTCGTAAAGATGCTCAACACACACGACCCTGACCTCGTGGACACCTTCGTGGCCAGCGACTACCGCAATCACAACGCATTCGTCGACGACGGACGGGAGGCCAACCGGCGGTTCTGGGCCGGGTTTTTCGAAGCACTGCCGGATTTGACCGCGACCATGGAGGACCTCGTCGTCTCGGGTGATCGAGTCGTGGGCCGGTTCGTCTACCGCGGGACGCACCGCGGCGAATTCATGGGGATCCCGGCCAGCGGACAGCCCGTGGAGATGCGCTCCATCGACATCTGGCGCGTCGCCGACGGCATGTTCGTCGAGCACTGGGACGAGCTCAACACCCTGCAGGTCTTCCAACAGATGGGCGCACTCCCCCAGCACGCATCGGGAGGTGTGGCATGACGGGCTTCGCCGGCGTGGCCGCGCTGATCGCGGTGCTGGGCACCGCGGTGGTGTACGGCACCGACGTGTTCTGCGCGATGGTGCAACGACCGGCGTTGGCCCTCATCGACGACGGGGCGCTGGTCGTCGTGATGGGCAATGTGCATCTTTATGGGGATCGGCGCATGCCGCTTCCCGGTGTGGTCGGGATGATCGCCGCGGCGGCGAGCGCCGTGCTCGCGGCGGCGGCCGGCCGGTGGACCACGGCAATCGCGGCGGCCACGGCGTTGGCGCTCCTGCTGGTCTGGCTCGCGCTGTATTTACGGGTGAGCGCGCCGATCAATCGGCAACTCACCGCCGCGGCTCAGGCCCGCGACGTCCCGGCGAATGCCCGGGCGCTGCAGGCGAATTGGGACCGAATCATCAATGCGCGCGCGACGCTGCAGGGACTGGCCGTCTGCGCTCTGTGCGTCGCCCTGATGGTATGAGAGGCAACGAATCATGTTTCAGCTGAGGATCTACACCCTGCGGTCGGCGCCAGCGCTCGAGCGCTACGCCACGGTGCACTGGGCCCGCCACGTGCCCAGCCTGGCAACGTTCGGTGTGACGACCCACGGGATCTGGACACAGCGCGGCGACGACGAGCATCGGCTCGTCGCGCTGATCTCCTACCCGGACGGCGCCGATCCCGAAGTGCTTGAGTGCGACTTCATGGCCAGCCGCGAATTCGCTTCCGACATGGCAGGTTTCGACCCGGAAGACATCGTCGCCGTGGACTCCATGCGGCTCGAAACGACGCCGTCGTCGCCCCTTCGCTGACGGCAGCACGCCATCGCACGGCGAATCAGCCTCTGCCCGAAGCGAATCGGACTGCCGTCGGTCAACTCTGAATAATGTTGTTGTCCCTGCCCGAATCGGTAATCTTCGGTTGGCCCGAGTGGTACGTGACCGTGTTGCTGTAGCCGGAAACGTTGATGACGTCGACGCTGCCGACGGTGACATTGTTGTCGTAGCTGGAGATCGCCAGGCTGGCGCAGTGGCCGGTGACGTTGAACAGGATCCCGTAGGAGGACAGCGTCAGGTTGCCGTTGTTGCACGCGTGGTCGGTGACGACGTTGTTGTAACCGGTGGATTCGAGGGTGTCGGCGCTATCGACCGTGACGTTGTTGTTGTAGCCGCCCACGGTGAGGCTGGCGCAGTGGCCGGTGACCGAATACATGGTGCCGTAGCCATACAGCGTCAACTTGCCGTCGTTGCACGCGACGGTCCTGTTCGTCGAATTGCCACCCACCCGCAGCTCGCCCCCTTGGGGCACCGCGGTGGGACCGTTGTCGGCGCTGCTGCCAAAGACCGACCGGCTCGTGGTTGACCTGACGAAATGCCCCACAAGGCTCACGACCGTCGGCACGACGAACACCAGCACGATGAGGATCAGGCCCCTCGGGAATGACCTGCGGCGTCGTGGCGGCGACGGGAAGCCGAAGCCGTACTGCGGGCCCCCCGTGTACGGCGTGTTACCCGTATACGGTGCATTACCCGCGTACGGCGGGTTCGCGGTATACGGCCGGCTCGCGGTATAGGGCGAGTTCGCCTCATACGGGTTCGCCACATACGGGACATCGACCGCGGGCGACGGCGCATCACTTGTGAACGGCTGCGCATCACCCGTATACGGCGGCGTACTTGGAGGCGTCCGCGTCACGTCGGCAAGCCCACGTTCCAACTCGCGGATCCGCTTTTCGGGATCGTCGTCATCCATTGCCAAATGGTTCCACATCGGCGGTTAGCCGGATAGTCCTCATTTTCGCCGCGGAACTGGCGGCTTTGACCTGGAAGACGCGTCGCAGTGGATGCCATGGCGCTCGATCCGACCATTGGCCAATGGCGCCAACTTTCAGCGTCCGCTTGCGGTCGCGGGCGGGACGACACCGGTTGGCATCACAGGGATTTGGGTGCGGCCCGTCATCGATCAGCAGCGCCCGTCAAGGCGATCCGTTCAGCCGGAATACCGACCCGCGATGCGTGTGTCCAGACCGCGGGCGTCGTCGGGGATCCGTGGCGGGTCCAACTTCGGCAGCTCGCTCTTCGAAGCCGCGGCCGAGGGGGACGGCAGAGCGGCTTCGTCCTCGCGGCCCTGGGACGGTTGCGGTGTTGCTCGTTCCAAAAAGCGGAGCAGTTCGACGGGGAAGGGAAGCACCAGGGTGGAGTTCTTCTCCGCGGCGACCTCGACCACGGTTTCCAAGAGCCGCAACTGAAGCGCGGCCGGGTGCACGGCCATCGTCTCGGCCGCTTGGGCCAGTTTTTGAGACGCCTGCAGTTCACCGTCGGCGGTGATAACCCGCGCCCGCCGCTCACGCTCCGCCTCGGCTTGGCGCGCGATCGACCGCTTCATCGAATCCGGCAGTACTACGTCCTTGATTTCGACGCGATCGATGTGAACGCCCCAGCCCGCCGCGGGGCTGTCGATCATCAACTCCAGGCCCTGATTGAGCCCCTCGCGGTTGCTGAGGAGGTCGTCCAGGTCGCTTTTGCCGATGATCGAACGCAGCGATGTCTGCGCGACCTGGCCAATTGCGGACACATAGTCCTGCACATCGACAGCCACACGCACCGGATCCGCGACATTGAAATAGATGACAGCATCGACCCGCACGGTCACGTTGTCGCGGGTGATGCCATCCTGGGCGGGCACCGGCATGGTGATGATCTGCATGTTCACTTTCTCGAGGCGATCGGCGATGGGAATCAGCAGGGCGAGCCCCGGCCCACGGACACCGGGTTGCACACGTCCGAAACGAAAGACGACGCCTCGTTCGAATTGCTTGACCACCCGAATGTTCGTGCCCACCAAGAGCACAACAAGGCCGAACGCTGCGGCCAGTGCGTACAGGATGATCATTTTGTCCTCCACTTCCGCCCGGACAAGAGCTGCCGTTACCTCTCGGCGAGTGCGGGCGATTTACAGCCGATGAAATGTCGACACCCCACCAGTATGGACCGATCATTCGAGGCGTGCCGGTGGCCCCGATCGGGGTCATGGTTGTGCCCTCGTGCGCGCGGAGTGTGTTCAGCCTTGGCTTCCTGGCGCGTACCCAGGCGCCCCACCCGGATACGAGACCCCGTTTCTGTGCAGCGACGGCGAGCTCGGCATCCGAATCAGCGCGTTGCTAGCGTGCCGATCCGGCTCCCCGACGCCACTCGCGGACCGCTGCAATCGCAGTCTTGAGCCCGCGGCGGCGCCCCGTCACCGGGTCGGTCATGGCGAGGCCGGGCTCCAGGTCGGCGAACATCCGCTCGCTGCGCGTTTCCGGGGAGTCGTTGGGGGTGTCGCGCAAGTACTTGTTCGGCAATGACAGCTTGGCGATGGTGCGCCACGTCTTGCCGTACTGCATCAGGAATGAGCCTGTGGTGTAAGGCAAGTCGTACTTGTCGCACAGCGCGCGCACCCGCACCGACACCTCGTGCAGCCGGTTGCTGGGCATGTCGGGATACAGGTGGTGCTCGATCTGATGGCACAGGTTGCCGCTCATGAACCGCAGCACGGGCCCGGCCTCGAAGTTGGCGCTGCCCAGCATCTGGCGCAGATACCACTCGCCCTTGGTCTCGCCGACCATGTCGGTCTTCGTGAATTTCTCGGCGCCATCGGGGAAATGCCCGCAGAAGATCACCGCGTTGGCCCAGATGTTGCGGATCACGTTGGCCAGCACGTTGGCCTTCAGCGTCGATTTGTAGGTCGCAGCGGGCGACAGCGCGGTGAGCGCCGGCAAGGCGACGTAGTCCTTGACCAGTTGCCTGCCGACCTTGAGCGAGAACTCGCGCGTCCGCTGGCGGTTGATGTCGCGCTCGGGGCCGGCCTTGAAGATCTTCTCCAAATCGACTGTCTGCAAGCCGATTCCCCACTCGAACGCAACCGCGAGGACGGCGTTGTAGAGCACGTTCCCCAGGTTGTAGCCCTCCCAGGGCTGATCACGCGTGACCCGCAGGATGAAGTAGCCGACGTCGTCGTCCATGCCGAGGATGTTGGTGTACTTGTGGTGCTGATGGTTGTGGGCGGCAATCCAGTGCTTGGACACCGCATTCATGTCCCACTCCCACGTCGCGGAGTGGATCTCAGGATCGTTCATCCAGTTCCACTGGCCGTGCAAGACGTTGTGGCCGATCTCCATGTTCTCGATGATCTTGGCCAGAGCAAGGGTCACGGTGCCCGCCCACCACGCCGAGCGTTTCGAGCTAGCGGCCAGCAGCACCCGGCCCGCTATGTCGAGGGCGCGCTGGGCGGCGATGGTGCGCCGGATGTAGCGCGCGTCGCGCTCGCCAAGGGACTCCTCGATGTCCTGCCGGATCGCGTCGAGCTCGACGGCCAGATTCTCGATGTCGGCGTCGGTTAGATGGGCGAAGGCCCGAACATCAGTAATCGCCATGCTTTCCTCCCCTGGGGACTGCGTGTCGGAATCTCGGCACGATGGATCGACGGCGAGGCCGCTCCCTCGACCGTTTAACTCGGCTAACGGTTCTGCAGTTCCGTGTGGGAGAGAGACTTACGTGATTCTTATGTCTGCAGGTGAATCCAGTTTGTTTGCGCGTCAATACAGTTCGTTCATTGTGATGGCCGAAGCATCGCAAGATGAGCGGTGCGCCTGTACACGATAAGCGGCGGCTTTGAATTTTAGTGGGCCGCGGCTGACGACGGTGTGTCCCGTCGCGTGCCGCTATCGATGGTATCAGGCCCGACGACGAAATGCGTGGTCCCGAGGACGGTTTCCGAGCCATTCGATCTACCCGGGAGCCCGGAAGTCAACGGATGCGCTGGGCGCCGTTGCTTCGAATTGCTTCGAAGGGAAACCTTGGGAACTTGCCAACGCCATCGTGTTCATTTCGTCCCCGGAAGCGCCCTACCTTTCCGGCACTGTCTTCGAGTGGACGACGGCATGTCGGCGAGGCGGTGAGCGAGGGCCACGCTTCGGACCCGATTCACCTAAATGTGACGCTCAGGTGTCGAAAGCGGGTTAACCTCGCGGTGCTATGAGCATCGAAGACGAACTCAACGAAGAGCTTGGCAGCTACGGCTACAAACTCGACACGTCTGCCCTCAAAGACGGCACCTATCACGTCAGTCGCCTCGACGGCTACGCCGGTTACGCGGCGACGTTCAACGATGTCGAGGATCTGCGAACATTTCTCAGGCAGCTTGCTGAGAGCGATAACCTCTGGTGCATCCATCTCGATCTCGGCAACGTCGACGTGGATAGGTCCACCGGGGAAGTCACGCCTCGCGATGGGGGGCCGTTATTCAACCTCCACGACTTGCACCCCGACGAGTGGTCAGGCGCTTCCGGTGACGCTCCCCGGGAACTCGGCCGGGCCACGCTGTCCACCGCTCATCAAGTCTGTATCAGATCCAATTCTCGGCCGCCCTACGGCGGATTGTGGTTCAAGCGGACGTAAGCGCGACCCCTCGAACTCGCGACCAGCGCTAACACAATACCTTCTGGTCTTTTTTGCCCTCCGTGGCTTGTTCTGGTTCCTATATGACCGCGTGCCGCGGACTGACCCCTACTGCTGCCGCGCCGGCTTCAGAACGCTGAACACTGCGCCCTGCGGGTCGGTCAAGACAGCCGACCGCCCCACCGACGGTATGTCGAACGGCTCGACGATGACCTGCCCGCCCCCCTCGGCCGCCTTGGTCGCTGTGGCGTCGGCATCATCGACGGCGAAGTAGACATGCCAATGGTTGGGTACACCTTCCATCGGCGGTTCCGTGCAACCGCCGACATCGTTTTCACCGACCTTGAGCAGCGTGTACGTCTGACCCGGTGCCATCTCCACAGCGGAGTGCGTCACGCCGACCACGGCCTCGTAGAAGGCGAGCGCCGATTCCGGCTTGTCCGTGATCAATTCGTTCCAGATAGGCGCGCCCGGCTCGCCGACCAGCGTCGCGCCGATGTGGCGATTGGCCTGCCACAGCCCCACGGCCGGGCCGGTCGGATCGGCGACGAAGGCCATCCGGCCGGCTTCGCCGATATCGAATGGTGGCATCAGCACCTGCCCGCCCGCAGATCCCACCTTGTCGGCCGCCGCGTCGACGTCGTCCACCGCGATGTAGGTGTTCCACATCGGTGGCCTGCCCTCGGGTGCGCCCGGTGGCATCGGTGCGATCGCCGCCACCGTTTCTCCGTTCACCGTGGCCATGGAGTACACACCGCCTTGAGGCACCGGGTTGTCGTCGTAACTCCAGCCCAATAGCGTTGCGTAGAACGCCTTAGCCGCGGACTGATCGGTGGTTTGCAGGTCGACCCAGTTCGGCGTGCCCTGGGCGTATTGGGTTATCTGAGGCATGGTTTACCTTCCATTTCGCGAATGAATCGGCACCGGCCCGCGTAGCAGACGAGTCGGTCGAGGATTCCGGTATCGGGCCCGGTCGCAACGTTCGGGCGAAGGTCGGATAGCCACGCCTTCCGGCGCGACGGGCTCGCTGCGAAACCTTCCAGTACGTAACCGGACACCGGCTCTGAGACTACCAGCCGCCGACTGGTAGCCATAGCGAAATCCTAAGTGCGGAATCGGAATTCGAGGGAGAGGATCTCTTTTACGAATGCATCGTGGGCGCGTAAGAGATGCCGATGATCGTGCCCTCGATGGACTGCAGTCGAGCGACGGTTTGTCCCCACGGCTCGGTATGTGCGTCGTGCAGCAGTGTGAAGCCCTTCTGCTTTAACTCGTCCGCTGCGACCTGGACGGTGTCGGCGTCCGCGACCTCGAACTCGACGCTGGCCTGCGGCACCGGCCGCTCAACTGGCCAGTCAGGCGTGCCAAAGCACGCTTTGCGCAGCCCGAGTCAGGGGCCAGACGCCGAAGGACTTGCAACCGTCGATGTCTTCACTGTGCAGATAGCCGTCGGCTTCCGCGGTCAGTGGCAGGCCAAGCGCGTCCACGTACAACCTTCGACTGACGGCCGGCGCAGGGGTGATCACTGCAACGCTCGTGATGAATTGCGCTTCCATGGCGTCACCTTCCAACGCGAATTCGACTGATCCACCGATCGTCGCATCCGGCCCCGACACCGCAGGCTGCGAACTCCGCAGCGGTCTCGCAAGCCGAACCGTCACCGCACGCTCACGGGCCATTGAGCGCTCACACGGATTTCCGCAGCCCGCCCCTGACCCGCGGATTCGCGTAGGACCCGCCCGCGAGATGCCCGATGAGGGGAAGGGCCTATCGCTTTGCCGGCTGGGACCTCAACCCTCCAGCGCGGACCGCACACCTGCATGCCCAAAGTCGTCGCCTTTCCAAAGCAGCGGCTCGCGGAGGTCGAGCGCGAGCGCGTACGAAAGGCAATCACCGAAGTTCAAACCGGCCGGGTGGCCGCTGCCTTTGCCGAAATCCACGTAGGCCTGGCGGGCCAAGCGGGCCTGGCGCTCGGTCACCGGCTCGACCACGAACTCCGCTTCCTGGAGGAGTTCGTCCAGACCTCTGCTAATGATCGGGTCACGCTGGGAGTCGAGGACGATCCCGCATTCGAGATAGCTTGCTGCGGACAGTCTTCGGACGTCGGCGCCCGCGATGGCCCGCGCGTAGACCGCCGCGTCGTCCTCCTCGGTGAGGATCGCGATGATTGCCGACGTGTCCACGATCACGCCGGGAGCCCTTGCTCGTCGTAGAGCAAACCCGCGTGATCCAGCCGTTTGGCCTCTGGGCCCATCCGGCTCGCGGTCTTGTGGCCGATCGCCAGCAGCCGGGCCGCGAGATCGTCCCTTTGCAGTCTGGCCAGACGCTCATTCACCGCGGTCGCGACAGCCTCGGCCTGCGACTCACCCGTGAGCCTTGCGATCCGCTTGACCGCCTCGTGGACCGACGCGTCCTTAATGTTCAAAGCCATAATGGTACCTTTCTACCTCCGCAATGGTACCAGCAGCCCCACCAAGGCAACGGAATTCGCCGGCCCGGGACGCTTGTCGCTGAAAAGTCGCTCTGAGGCGGGCATTTCGCGTAGTGGTCCGGCAGCGTGACTGAGGGTGTCCTCGTGCGCGCTGAAACCGAGGCGACGAGAGCCACTCTTCAAATCTGATTCACCTAATTCTGACGC
>CAWASF010000019.1:0-926350 GCA_963784685.1 uncultured Actinomycetota bacterium | reverse complement strand
CGGTGTCGGTGATCAACCCCGCCGGCACCGTCATCGACACCATCACCGTCGGCAGCGGTCCGTACGGGATTCCTCCGGTGAGTTCGTCGCAACCACTTTGCGCTGACAACGGGTGACAATTCACGCGCCATCTGTCCGTCGAGACCGCCGCGGGCACTAGAGCACCCGGTCCGGAGGTTGCGCCCCATTTCGGCCTGTTAGATCGGACATTTCAGCTTCCGCCCACCGTCGACAACTACCCTGCCACCGGCACGCGACATTGCGGGGCTCCCGCTCTCTACACCAGGCACCCCATACCGGATCTGCCCGCTGAACCACAAGCGGTTCTGGATCGTGTTACTGCTGGGGACCGGTCCCCGGCACCTGAAGAAACGACAGGAGATCGTGGATGGCAACAGAGACCCAGGACGGCCCCGACGCCGTGGTGATCGGCGCGGGGCCCGCTGGTCTGGCTGTCGCACGCCAACTCGATCATCGGCATGGCATCGAACTCTCGTTCTTGACCGCGCGGCGGCCCCGGCGATTTCGTGGCGCACGCGCTATGACAACTTCCGCCTGAACACGACCGGGTTCTTGTCGCACCTTCCGGGACAACGGATCCCGTTGAACGCCGGCCGTTGGCCGACCCGGGAGCACATGGTTCGCTATTTCGACGACTACGTGCTGCGGCAGAACATCGCACTCAAGCTCGGATGTGCGGTCCACCGCGTCGCCCGTGCAGACGGAGTCTGGCGGCTCGACACGTCGTCAGGCGAAATCCGAACCCGGGCAATCGTCCTCGCCACGGGCACTACAGCGCACCCACCATCCCCCGCTGGCCTGGACTGAGTCGGTTCTACGGCGAGGTCGTTCACTCCGGGAACTTCACAAACGCTTGGCCCTTCCGCGACCGCGACGTCCTCGTCGTTGGCGCAGGCAATTCGGCCGCCGACATCGCTGTCCAGCTCGCCAATGACGGCGCGCGCGGATCTGGCTTGCGGTGCGCACACCACCGCACCTCGTCCGGCGGGCCATCGGACCGTTTCCATCGGATATCTTCCTCGAGCTGTTCTCGAGGGTTCCGGCACGCGTGATCGATCCGATGATCGCGCGTCTGAACCGCCTGATGTGGGGTGACCTGTCGGCCTACGGCTTCGACCGGCCGCCGCTGGGGCTGAAGGCGACAGTGGAGCAGCGAGGCCGTATCCCGACGCTGGCGGACGAGCTCATCGACGCCGTCCGGGTCGGGCGCGTCGAGGTCGTCGGCGCGGTCAAGGCGGTCGAATCCGACGGCGTGATCCTCGCCGACGGCACATCCGTAGCGCCGCAGGTGATCATCGCCGCCACCGGGTTCGGCACGGATCTCGACGGTTTGGTCGGACATCTTGGCGTCCTCGACGAGCATGGCAACCCGCGCGGCGGCTTTGCCTCGCACGTGGGCGACGGAATGTTCGCGATCGGATACGGCATTCCGCCCAACGGCCCACTCCGGGCGATCCGCCTCAACGCGACGCCGTTGGCCCGGCAAGTCGCCGCCTACCTGCAGCGGCTTGGTCCATCCGCCGGGAGCCACGCGAATGTGCGCCCGCGGATTTCGTAGCGCCGGGGCAGCTCCTTGGCGATGCACGCTGAGATGCCGCGCGCGAAAAGCAAAGGAACACAATGATTTTACTTTCCACCGAAAAGACCTTCTTCCGTGGCACGGACGGTTACGAGACGGCCCGTCGGGCAACGGTATGGAATGGCCTCCTGCCGGATCGATTTCCGGAGGTAATCGTGCAGGCGCACGACACCGACGACGTGGTCGCAGCGATCCGCTATGCGCGGGCCAACGGACATCACGTCGGCGTACGTTCGGGCGGGCACAGCTGGGTGGCCAGCCACCTGCGCGACGGCGGCCTGCTGCTCGACGTCAGCCGGCTCGATCACTGCACTGTCGAACCGGATCGGATGACCGCGACGTCGGCCCGGGCAAGGTCGCCAGCGTCTTCGCGGCCGAACTGGACGCACAAGGGCTGTTCTTTCCCGCCGGCCATTGCGAAGGCATTTGCCTCGGTGGCTACCTTCTGCAGGGCGGATACGGCTGGAACAGTCCGGTGCTCGGGCCGGCATGCGAAAGCGTGCTTGGGCTGGAAGTCGTCACCGCCGACGGCGAACAGATCTACTGCGACCCCGAAAACCATCCCGACATGTATTGGGCGGCCCGCGGCTCTGGACCGGGCTTCTTCGGTGTGGTCACCTCCTTCAAATTGCGGATTCACCCACGTCCCGCGGTCGGGGCACCTGCCTGTACATGTATCCGATCGAGGTCGCCGACGAGGTGTTCACGTGGGGACGCTCGATCATTCCCGAGATCGACGACCGGGTCGAACTGCAGATCCACACCGCGCGCAGCTTTCCGGGAGCCGGGCTCGACCATCCCGGCATCACGATCGCCTCGCCGGTCTTCGCCGACTCGGAGGACGAGGCGATGAAAGCCCTTGCCCCGCTTGGAACTTGCCCGGTCATCGATAAGGCGATCGTCAATCTTCCTTATGCGCCAACAACCTTGGCCAATTGGTACACCGCCGTGATGACCAGCTACCCCAAGGGACACCGCTATATCGCCGACAACATGTTCACGTCGGCTTCCGCCGAAGAATTACTGCCGGGCATCCGCAAAATCATCGAAACCATGCCACCGCACCCCTCGCACTTCATCTTCACCGGCTGGAACACGGCCCCCGAGCGCGCGGACATGGTGTACGGCTTGGAGGACGAGGTCTACATGGCGCTCTACACCATCTGGCAGGATCCGGCCGACGACGAACGGTACCGCGACTGGGCCGCGTCCAACATGGCGGCGATGTCGCATTTGGCGACCGGCATCTCGCTCGCCGACGAAAATCTCTGCCGGCGTCCGGCGCGATTCATCGCCGAATCCAACATGGCACGCCTCGACAAGGTGCGCTCGGCCTACGACCCGGATGGTCGATTCCACAGTTGGATGGACGGCGTCTGACCGCCGGCGGCCGCGTGGGCACCGAGCCCCGTAGCTTGCCTCCGAGCTAACCGGGCCGCCGTGCCGCGTGTGAACCAAACAGGCGCTTCGATCGTTTCCCCAGCAAGGAGGTGAATGAAGTGCCTATTCCAACAAGGTCGCCGCGTGCGGAAGCCGAGTTGACGAAGGCGGCAACGAGCGCTCGGCAGGGGCCGCGCTATTCACCTTCGCCCGCAACATAAATCATCCACGAGAGAGCCGCACTGCACGGGGCCGCGATGATGGCCCCACTGGCCATCCGAACGGCCGCCGGCTACGAAATATCTGACGTATCAGGAGATGTCCCAGGAGATGGGAGTTACACGATGATGCCGCTATGGCGGCCCGGGACGCCGCAGGGCGGTGATCTATCCGGGCGTGACGAGTACGCGATGTGGGATGCCGCATACGTGCTGGGATCACTGTCGTCCACCGAACGGCGGGAATTCGAAGCGCACCTGACCGGCTGTCCGTTGTGCCGCAGCGCCGTTGGCGAGCTCAACGGCATGCCGGCCCTCCTGTCTCGGCTGGATCGCGACGAGTTGGTGGCGATCAACGAGGCCGACCGCAGTGGCGCGGGACGGCCCCTGCCCGACGAGTTGCTGCCGTCGCTGCTGGCAAAGGTGCACTGGCGACGGCGCCGGTCCCGCATCGTGACTTGGACCGCCGGGGCCGCCGCAGCCGCGGTGCTGGCGATTGGAGTGCTTGTCGGCGGTGCGGGCCATTCCCCGACAACCGTGCCCACGCCGCCGCAGGCGAGCGTGTCGGTTCAGCCGATGGCGCAGGTCGGGACGAACAGGCTGGCCTCGACGGTCTCGCTCAGCAGCCGGCAGTGGGGAACGTTCATCTCGATGAACTGCGTCTGCCTGGCCCCGCTGAACGCCCATCACGACACGCTTGCAATGGTTGTGGTAGGTCGTGACGGTAGTCACACTCGGACGGCAACCTGGGTGGCGATCCCGGGCCATACGGCGACGCCCGCCGGCAGCATTTCGACGCCTGTCGATCAAATCGCCTCTGTGCAAGTGGTTTCCGCCGACGACGGCCAGGTGCTCCTGGAGCGTTCGCTGTGACTTGCGCCTAGGCGTGAACTGAAGTCACCCGCACGTCGTGTTACTGGCATCGACACAAGTTAGGTGAGTAGATGCACAGGCAACACAGGGTGGTCGACCATATCGTCGAGCACCTCGCGAGAATCGGCGGCGATTACATATTCGGTGTCGACGGTGCCAACATCGAAGATCTTTACGACGCCGCACATTTCAGTTCGGACATCACCGCGGTATTGGCCAAGCACGAGTTTTCCGCGGCCACGATGGCCGACGGGTACAGCCGGAGCGGCGCCGGTTTGGGGGTAGTGGCGGCGACGTCTGGCGGGGGTGCGCTCAATCTCATTCCGGGCCTTGGGGAATCATTGGCCAGCCGGGTGCCGGTGTTGGCATTGGTGGGTCAGCCTGCGACCACGATGGACGGGCGGGGCAGCTTTCAAGACACCAGTGGCCGCAACGGTTCGTTGAATGCCGAAGCGTTGTTTTCTGCGGTGTCGGTCTTTTGCCGACGGGTGGTGACACCCTCCGACATCGTCTCGGCGTTGCCCAGCGCCGTAGCGGCGGCGCGAACCGGAGGTCCGGCAGTGTTGTTGCTGCCCAAAGACATTCAGCAGGCGATGGTCGGCGTCAACGGCTGCGGCGATAATGACCTGCCGGGCTTCGAGCGCCCCGGTGCGCGGATCGGTGATCCACATGCGATCGTGCGCGCTCTGCGCCGCGCGACTGGACCAATCACAATCATCGCCGGCAAGCAGGTGGCCCGCGACGACGCCCGATCCGAACTCGAGGAGCTGCGGGCTCTGCTGCGCGCGCAGGTGGCATGTGTGCCCGACGCCAAAGATGTTGCCGGCACACCAGGTTTGGGTTCGTCGTCAGCGCTCGGTGTGACCGGTGTGATGGGCCATCCCGATGTGGCCGACGCGGTGGCAGCGAGCGCCGTATGCCTAGTGGTCGGCACCCGACTGTCGGTGACCGCCCGTGCCGGCCTCGACGACGCCCTCGGGGCGGTGCGGACGGTCTCGATCGGCTCGGCACCCCCATACCTGCCGTGCACGCATGTGCACACCGAAGACCTGCGAGGATCGCTGACGATGCTGACCCGGGCGTTGTCCGGGCCCGGGCGGGCAAGGGGACTGCGCGTGCCGGATTTCGTGGCACACACCGAACTCAGTCCGCCCCCCTTCGCCGGTGCGGGTGTGCGCTACCGCGATGCCATGGTCGTGCTCGATCGCGTGTTGCCCGACGGAACCGACATCGTCGTCGACGCCGGCAACACCGGCGCAGCCGCAATCCATCACCTCCCCGTTCGCCGGGACGGTCGGTTCGCGGTCGCACTCGGCATGGGCGGTATGGGCTACAGCTTCGGTGCCGGTATCGGGATGGCCTTCGGCCGTGCGACGAACCGTGGGCCCGGCCGGCGCACCGTGGTGATCGCCGGCGACGGTGCATTCTTCATGCACGGCATGGAGGTGCACACCGCGGTGCAGTACCGGCTTCCGGTGACTTTCGTACTGTTCAACAACAACGCCCACGCCATGTGCGTCACCCGCGAGCAGCTGTTCTACGACGACCTGTACAGCTACAACCGATTCGCGCCCAGCCGGCTGGGGGCCGGGCTGGCGGGCATGTTCCCCGGGCTGTCTTCGGTCGACGTGGCCGACGTCGACGCACTACCCGCAGCACTGAAACGGGCAATGGCCGTCGACGGTCCGTCCGTGGTCACCGTCGAGTGCTCCGCAGACGAAATCCCGCCATTCGCGGCATTCCTGAACAGGCAACCTGCCAATCAGGTTGTCGAACAACCGATCACAACCCTGAAGGAGAACCGATTCCATGTCCCTAGCAGCGCTTGACGATATCGCCGTCCACAGCGGCACCACCGAGCCGATCGAGGGAGTGGTCCGTATCGAGACCTCGCCGCTGGAGGAGACCGCCCCGATGTTCATGGAGAAGATGCGGTCGGTGTACCCACACGAAGAGGTCTTCGGTAAGTACTGCACGGTCAACGACTACGTCGACTGCCCGCCCGACGAGCTGTTCGAATACTTGGCCCACACCCGCAGCCTCGAGGAGTGGACCTATACCCTGCGTGACTTCACCCCCACCGAGGAGCCCGGCCTCTGGCTGGCCTACGACCGGTTGCTTCCGGACACCACGATCTACACCCGCACGGTGGCCAACGCGGAGGCCCGTACCGTCGACTACCACTGCGCCTGGGACCAGGGCGAGCACCTGTGGATGATCTACCTGATGCGGGTCCTCGACGCGCAGGTGGTGCTCGGCAAGCCCGGTTCCGTTGTGCTGTGGACCAATTGCCGTCACGCGTTCTATGACGACAACCCGCATCCCGAGGCCGCCCCGCCACAGCGCACGGGCTGGGTCGGCGACTTCTGGGACTTGTTCGGTGCCGGTCATGGGCTGGAGCTGAACAACCTCAAGTCAATCGCCGAGTACCGCCACCGCAACGGACTGCCGGTCACGCCGGCCTGGATGAGTGCTTCATGAACCAACCCACAGTCAGCCTGACCGACGTCTCGACGTACCTACCCGGCGAACCTGTCGGCGCCGACTACTACGCGCAGTTCGCCGGTTCGGACGACCTGGCGGCCAACCTGATGTTCCGTGCGCCCAAGTTCCGCCATCATGTCGGGCCGGACGAAACCGTGATCGACATGGTCGAGCGGGCCGCGCAGGGCCTGATCGAACGGCACGGCCGGGACGTGATCGCCAACGTCGACGTGCTGATCACTCACGCGCAAATGCCCGACGTGCCGTTCTACGGCGGGGGCGGCGGCATCGCACACCGCTTGGGCATGCGCCCTAACTGGGTGCTGGATCTGCATAACGGCGGGTGCGCGGCATTCGTGCTGGGTCTCAAAGTGGCCCGTCAACTGCTCGCGTCCGGACAAGGGCGCACAGCTCTTATCGCGGTCGCCCAGAACGCGGCGGGCCAGATTTTCGACCAGCCCGGGGTGCGCCGCAAGGCGCAGTCGTCCGTGCCCGGTGACGGCGCCGCGGTTGGACTGGTCACCTTGTCGGACGAGTCGCCGATACTCGACATCGAGTGCCGCACCTACGGCGAATATGCCGGCGACATGACGCTCGTTATCGACCCCCTCCGCAAGTGGTGGCAACCCGGCCCGGGTGAGGGCTGCATCGGGTTCACCGAAACCAACATCGCGAAGGTGCTTGCTCGCGGCAACCAGCAGGTGCCCGACGTGGCGCTTGCCGTCTGCGATCGAATCGGCCTGTCGTCCAAGGACATCGACCTGCTGATCACCAATCAGCCAAACCGGGTGTTCCTGCACAACTGGCGCGAAGCGCTCGAGGTGCCCGAGTCGAGACACCTCGATACTTTTGACGAATGCGGCAACCTGTTCGGGGCCGGCATCCCGATCAACCTGGATCATGCGATATCCGACGGTCAGGTCAAGGCCGGCGACGTCGTGATGATGGCGGCCTTCGCGCACGCCGGCGATTTCGCGGGTGCGGCGGCGGTCCGGTGGGGCGGACGAAGCTGATGCGACCCCTCATGGCGGCGAGCCCTGTGACCGCGGAGATCCTCGACACGCTGCCGAACGCGACCGATCCATTCGCATTGTCGCTCAACGAGAATCCGTTTCCGCCGCTGCCGGCGGTGCGCTCGGCGCTGATCCGCTCGATCGATGTCGCCAACCGGTATCCGGAGTTCCTGCCCGAACGGCTGCGCCGCTTGATCGCAGGTCATATCGGCGTCCGCGACGACCAGGTCGTGCTCGGAGCGGGTGCGAGCGGGGTGGTGATGCAGGTCCTGCATGCGGTGACGCGGCCCGGTGATCGGATTGTGTTCAGCGAGCCGACTTTCGACGGGTATCCGATCTTCGCCCGGATGGCCCGCCTGACTGCGGTCACTGTTCCGCTCGACGGGCGCGGTCACCACGACCTGGACGCAATGGCCGAAGCGGCGACGGACGCCAGCGTCGTCGTCTTGTGCCGGCCCCACAATCCGACCGGCACCGTCGAGCGCATCGCGGATGTGCAGCGATTCCTCCGGCGGATGCCTGACGAGACGGTCGTGCTGCTCGACGAGGCCTACATCGAGTTTGTCGCCCCCCAGCACCGCATCGACGGACCGGACCTGGTCCGGCGCTTTCCGAACGTCGTGGTGTTGCGGACGTTCTCTAAGGCCTATGGGTTGGCCGGACTTCGTATCGGGTACGGGTTCGCGTCGCCGGAACTGGCCGCGATGCTGTGGGGGATGCAATTGCCATTCGGCACGGGCATCACCGGCTTGGCCGCGGTCGCGGCGTCCTACGACGCCGAAGACCAGTTGCGGCAACGTATTCTGCGAATCACCGGTGAGCGGGATTACCTGTCCCGGCACCTTCGGGCTATGGGTGTTTACACCACCGACGGGCACGCCAACTTCGTCTACCTGCCGGCCGTCGGGCGTCCCTGGCGAGAGGTATTCGGCGACACCGCGCTGAAGGCCCGCTATTACCCCGACGGCGCCGCGCGGATCACCGTGGGAAGCCGCGCGTCCACCCAAGCGGTGCTGGCCGCGGTGGCAACGCGGCCGGCTGACCAAATCGCGTCCTGAAGTGAAGTAAAAAAGGCGTGGCCGCAGCCGAATCCGATAAACCGATCGTTCAGGCGATGGTCGACTTCGAGCGCGCTGAGCGGCCCGCCGCATTGAAAGCTCTTGCGTAGCAATGAGTTGCGTCGAGGTGCGGCCAGCCGTAGCCGAATTGCCTTCGCCGGTGAACTTCGTGTCGACCTCCTGCGTGATAGCAGTAGGAGGTTTTGAGATGAATCCGTTGCTGACGCTCTACTTCAGTGGGGGTATGTCGTTCGCTGGACTTGGCCTACTGAAGCTGCAAGCGCGACTTGAGCGGTGGGCTTACGAACGACACGCAGAGGACTGATGTGAGTTCCGCGAACCTGATGCCAGTGCCCAACGCGCCGTCGACCCGGTCGCTTCGGATTCTCGTTGTCGGCGCCGGGGTGGGCGGCATTTCCCTCGCTCGGGGATTACTGCGCGACGGACACGACGTCACCGTCTTCGAACGGCGGCCGGCTGTGACGGCGGGCGGCGGCGCCGTCACCATCTGGTCCAACGGCGCGACCGTTCTGGAGCAGCTGGGGGTCGATATGGATGGGGCCGGTCAGCCGCTGTCCACCGTGCGGGTTGTGACAGCCACGGGCCGCCGAGTCACCACCATGGACCTGACTGCGATCGTGGACCGGCTGGGCGCACCGGTTCGGATGGTCCCACGTCGCGTCCTGCTTGAACGGCTGCTGGAAGGCTTTCCGACAGATCGCATCCGGTGCAATGCCCGTGCGGTCGGGTTCGTCAGCACGCAAAGCGGAGTTCGGCTCGAACTGGAAGACGGCAGCTGGGCCGAAGGAGATCTGTTGATCGGTGCGGATGGCCTGCACTCGATGGTTCGGGACATCGTCGGCGCGCAACCCGCGGAGCCGACCGGCTGGTGCAGTTGGCAGGGACTGGTCACCCTTCCGCACGTCGCCGACAAGCATGTCGCACAAATGATTATCGGCGAGCACGGAAACATTGGCCTGTGGCCGGCTGGAGGTTCGGATGTGCAGTGGTGGTTCGACTTGCCATGGTCGCCCGACTTCGTCAGACCGGGACGTCCGATCGACATGATCCGGTCCAATTTCAACGGATGGTCCGACTCGGCCGATCGAGTACTCGCGACGTTGACTGACGCGGATCTGGCCCGTTCGCCTTTCCCGCATTTTCGGCATCCGATCCCCCACCCGGGCCAAGGCGCGGTTACGTTGCTTGGCGATGCCGCGCACACGATGCCGCCCACCCTTGCGCAGGGGACCAATCAGGCGCTGCTTGACACGATGGTGTTGTGCAAGGCGCTTTCGGATTTCGTAACGGGCTGCAACGGCGTGCGCAGCGACAACCGGGATCTCTCGAGCGCGCTGCGCTGGTACGAGAACACCAGGCGACGCAAGGTCAAGGCGGTGTCCTGGGTGACGACGCTGCAGGTGTCCCGCAGTGAGTCCGCGCTCAGGCCGGCGGCGATGATCTCGGACCGGTTCATGACCTGGGCACTGACAACGTTTCTGCGTGCGGTGAGTCACCGCCGGATGTCTAGGGAGATCAGCCGAGACCTCGCGAACGCGACGACCGCCCATCTTGTCGATGCCAATGAATAAATTGCGCAAGTCGCCCCGCACGAACCCCGAAGGTGAGGCCATGTCGGCGAGCACCAAGGTGCCGTCCGCCAAGCTGGCCCGCGTTGTCGAGTGGATTCGCCACTACCTGCATCGGCTTCATCAACGGCTGACACCCGCGCCGGCGGCGATGATGGAGATGATCATTGCCACCTGGACATCGCAGGCGATCACTGCGGCGGCCCAACTCGGTGTCGCCGATGCCCTGGCCAACGGCCCGCTGCCGATCGAGGAGCTGGCCGCCCAGGTGGGTGCGGACGCGGACGCGCTACGCCGGCTGCTGCGGGCCTTGATCGGCAAGGGCATCTTCCGTCATCGCCGCGACGGACGCTATGAGCTGAATTCCCTTGCCGGCACACTGCGTTCGGACGCACCGATCTCGATGACTTGGGCGGCGCAGTTCTACGGGTCAGCCGAGCAGCGCGAACGCTGGACCCTGATGGTGGATTCGATCCGAACCGGAAGTACGGTCGTGCCGGCATTGCGCGGCAAGGAGAGCTTCGACTACTTCGCCGGGCAGCCCGAGCTTGCCGAACTCTTCAACCAGACGATGACGAGTGTTTCGGAACTGACGGACGGGACGGTGGTCGCCGGGTACGACTTCAGCGCCTACCCGATGATCGTCGACGTGGGCGGCGGGCACGGTCCACTGCTGGCCGCCATCCTGGCGGGGGCGCCGGCTTCGCGGGGCGTGCTGTACGACCTGCCGCGGGTCGTCGCGAGCGCCCCAAACCTATTGCGCGAGCACAAAGTCGCTGACCGGGTCCGTATCGCGGAGGGGTCGTTTTTTGACAGCGTCCCGGCCGGTGGTGACGCCTACATCCTCAAGAACATCATCCACGACTGGCCCGACGAGAAAGCGGTGCAGATCCTGCGTAACGTCCGCACGGCAGCCGGCCCCCGAGCCACGGTGCTGCTGGTCGAATTGGTCATCCCCAAGCACGACCGTGATTTCCCCGGCAAATGGGTGGATTTGGAGATGCTGCTGAATTTGGGGGCCCGCGAACGCACCGCCGCCGAGTACCGAGAGCTGCTCAGCCAAGCCGGATTCCAGATGACCCGGGTGGTGCGAACCGCTTCACCCCTCAGCGTGGTCGAGGCCCGAGCGGCGTAACTACAACCACCGCGATGCTGGCACGTCCGTTAGCCTCTACCCCGCATGCACACCATGGCGTTCGTCGACGCGCTGGTCTCCCGCGCTGATATCTGAACGTTTCGGCGGCCCTCGTCGTATTCATGTCGGGGGAGGTGGTTGGCACCGCCAACGGACTAGTGCCAAGTTACGACCGATACAGCGAAGGAGCGACGTGCTGAACCGAATCGCCCGACTGGCCATCGCCGCACCACGGCGGATCGTCGCGATAGCGATCCTGGTGATGGTCGGAGCCGCCGTTTTCGGCATCCCGGTCGCAAAAAGCCTGTCGGCAGGTGGTTTCCAGGACCCGGGCTCGGAATCGGCCAGGGCGACACAGCTGCTGAGCGACAAGTTCGGCCAGGGCGACATGCAGCTGCTTATCACCGTAAGCGCGCCGGCAGGTGCCACCAGCGCGCGGGCCCGCGCGGTCGCCACCGACATCGTCGATCACCTGGCCCAATCTCCCCACGTCGCCAGTGTGACGTCGGCGTGGACCGCGCCGCCCGCGGCCGCGAGGGCGCTGACCAGCAAGGACGGCACCTCCGGTTTGATCGTCGCGGGAATCACCGGCGGCGAGAACAACGCCCAGAAGTACGCCCAGACGTTGTCTGACGAAGTTGTCCATGACCGTCAAGGCGTCACTGTCCGCACGGGCGGGATGGCGATGGTCTATGCGCAAATCAACCACCAAAATGAGCGCGACCTGCTGCTGATGGAGTCGATCGCCATTCCGCTCAGCCTCATTGTTTTGGTCTGGGTGTTCGGCGGGCTACTGGCTGCAGCAGTGCCGATGGCCGTGGGCCTCCTGGCGATCGCGGGCTCGATGGCGGTGCTGCGCGCCATCACCTTCGGCACGGACGTGTCGATTTTCGCGCTGAACCTGAGTACTGCGTTGGGCCTGGCACTGGCGATCGACTACACGCTGTTGATCATCAGTCGCTACCGCGACGAGCTGGCCACCGGCGCCGGTCGCGACGAGGCGTTGATCCGAACCATGGCCACCGCCGGACGCACAGTGTTGTTCTCCGCGACGACTGTCGCGCTGTCTATGGCCGTGATGGTCCTGTTCCCGATGTACTTCCTGAAGTCGATCGCGTATGGCGGTATCGCCACGGTCGCATTCGCAGCGGTGGCCGCGCTCGTGGTGACGCCGGCGGTCATCGTCCTATTGGGCTCCCGGCTCGATTCGCTGGACGTGCGCCGCCTGGTTCGTCGGCTGTCGCGTCGGCCCGAACCCGTCCCGCGCCCCGTCGAGCAACTGTTTTGGTACCGCTCAGCCAAGTTCGTGATGCGCCGCGCGGTTCCGATCGGACTGGCCGTCGTTACGCTGCTGGTCCTGTTGGGGGCCCCCTTCCTCGGCGTCAGGTGGGGCATGCCCGATGACCGTGTGTTGCCTCACTCGGCATCGGCGCATCAGCTCGGCGACCAGTTGCGCAACGACTTCGGCGACAACTCCGCGAACGATGTGACGGTCGTAGTCCCCGATGCCCACGGCCTGACCCCGTATGAGCTGAACCGCTATGCCGCCGATCTGTCCCGGGTACCGGACGTGTCGGCGGTGACCGCCCCCAGCGGCACGTTCGTCGGCGGGAACCGAGTGGGGCCGCCCTCGGCTGCCACCGGGGTCGCACAGGGTAGTGCGTTTCTCACCGTCAGCACTACCGCGCCGCTGTTCTCCGGTAGCTCGGCGACCCAGCTCGATCGACTGCACGCAGTACCCGGGCCGGCCGGCAGGTCGGTCGAAATGACCGGTACTGCGCAGATCAACCGCGACAGCGTGGACGCCATCACGTCACGGATGCCGTTGGTGCTTGGTCTCATCGGCGTCATCACCTTCGTGCTGCTGTTCCTGCTCACCGGCAGCGTGGTGCTGCCCCTGAAGGCGTTGGTGCTCAACGTGTTGTCGCTGACGGCCGCTTTCGGCGCGCTGGTGTGGATCTTCCAGGATGGCCATCTTGGCGCGCTCGGAACCACGCCGACCGGGACGCTAGTGGCGAATTTGCCGGTGTTGTTGTTCTGCATCGCCTTTGGGCTGTCGATGGACTACGAGGTCTTCCTGATGTCGCGGATTCGCGAGTACTGGGTGCGTTCCCAAGCCGCGCGGCCGGCGACAGCACGTACGGGTGACGACAATGACGAGAGCGTCGCACTGGGTGTGGCTCGCACTGCGCGGGTGATTACCGCTGCTGCACTGGTGATGTCGATTTCATTCGCGGCACTGATCGCCGCTCACGTGCAGTTCATGCGGATGTTCGGCGTTGGTATGACGCTGGCGGTGGTGGTCGACGCGACACTGGTGCGGTTGGTGCTGGTACCGGCCTTCATGCGAGTGTTGGGCAGGTGGAACTGGTGGGCGCCCAAACCGCTGGCCCGGCTGCACGAACGCTTCGGCATCGACGAAGGTGGGATGGTCGTCGCCCACCCGGTCGAGCCAGACCCCTGCGAACCGGAGCGGGACCTGCATCCGGCGGGGACCGTGGCGACAGGCCGGCATCGGGCGACCGCCACACGTGTTGCGTTCGGACGCGCTGGCCCACGTGCGCTTTACGACCGTGACCTCGAAGCTCTATCGCATCCCTGATGGGATAGGGCTACGATCCTGAGCGCGCACCATCTGGCGTCATTCCGCCGATTTCCTCGGTGATGGCGCACGACCGGGTGTCGTTCATGTGGTTCGCCGTCATCGACTGGTTGGTGCCTTCAGGGCAAAGCAGCAGTTTCCCTGTGCTCCGACGGGATTCGATGGGAGAGCGCCACTGCATCGGTGCGAGGCCCGCGGCATCGCACCGTGATGGTGTGTTTCCCAGGGCTTTTCGCCTGTCAAGGACAGCTCCGCAACCGCCGCGTCTTGTTGGAATAGCTTGCGCCACGCCCAGTTCAGCGCGCTGTCACACGCCGTCGTCGATGCGGATCTCCACGGCCCGCACGCCCCATGCATCCACAGTCCATCACCCTCTGTGCCCATGGTCGGCCGCGAACGGGCTCGCGTGCCCCCGATGAATGAGTCCGCCTTGTTTTAGAGTCCTGTGGCCCCCCGGGTGGGGGGCCGGAAGGGACGATGAAACATATGGCTGGCCGGAAGAAGCATTCCGCTGAGGATGTGGTGCGTAAGCTGCGCCGCGCGGACGAACTCGCCGCGTCGGGCAAGACCAACGAGGAGATCGCCGCGGAGCTCGAGGTGTCGGCGGCGACGCTGTACAACTGGCGCCGCACCTACGGCGGGATGGATGTGGATGCGGCGAAAGAGCTTAAAGAGCTGCGGGAGCAGAACACCCGACTGAAGCGGTTGCTGGCCGAGGCCGAGTTGGAAAAGGACGCCTTGCGGGAGGTGGCGAAGGGAAAATTCTGAGCCCGGACGCCAAGCGCCGCGCCGTCGACATGCTCAAAGAGGTTCTGGGCATGTCGGAGCGGCTCGCGTGCAAAGCGGTCGGGCTCACCCGCTCCACCTACCGGCGCATCCCTGTCGCGCAGACCCCAGCTGACCCTGACGCTGAGCTACGCGTTTGGCTGCGTACCTACTCCACCAAACGGCCTTGCCATGGCTTCCGCCGTGCGTGGGCGGCGCTGCGCCATGACGAGCACCGGGATGTGAACAAGAAGAAGGTGCACCGCCTGTGGAAGGAGGAGGGCCTGCAGCGGCGGGTTCACAGCCCGCGTAAACGCGTCGGCCAATCGTCGTGCCCGCCCGATGTGCGCGCGGATGCGCCGAAGGTGGTGTGGGCCTTGGATTTCCAGTTCGACTCCACCATCGACGGCAAGGCCATCAAGATCGCGTCGATGGTCGACGAGCACACCCGTGAATCACTGCTGAATATCGTGGAGCGCTCGATCACCGCTGAGCGGCTCATCGACGAGCTGGAGAAGTGTTTCGCCGCGGCTGGCGGCCCGCCGATGGTGCTGCGGATGGACAACGGACCTGAGCTTATTTCCGAAGCGCTGCAATCGTTTTGCGCCGGCAAGGTCGGCCTTCACTACATCCCGCCTGGGACGCCGTGGAACAACGCCTACATCGAATCGTTCAACAACCGGCTACGAAGGGAGTGCCTCAACCGAAACCACTGGACCAACCTGCTCGAAGCCCGCGTCGTCATCGGCGACTTCAAGCACGAACACAACGCACGACATCGCCACTCAGCGCTGGGCTATCTGACCCCGGCCCAGTACGCTGCCCGATGCAGCCACACCCATCACCCCGTGGCCTGCGAGATCAACTGAACCGACATCAAACACAACCTGGCTCTAGAACCGGGTCGACCGAATATCGGGGACCTGCCAGGGCCCCTGCGCCAGCGAGATTCGTGCGTCCGGGGGCTGCTGGCCACCCGCGCCGTGCTCGACGGGCTCAGCTGAAGCAGTCCTGACCGGTCTGCGACGACGACGATGCCGGGATGGTCGCGTTAGTGGTCGAGAACGTAGCCTCCACGCCGGTATCGGTGACCTTGACACCGTCGGCGTGGATGCCCAGCGGATAGTTCTGGGTCGCTTTGGACGTGAGACTGTCCAGCTTCTTCTGCACCGAATCCGTCGACAACTTGGAGCCCAGCGCGGTCAAGTTGACCACCTGCAGTGACAGCCCGTTGTTGGCTATCTGGGGCTTGACGGTGGCGCTGTCGAGGACACCCTTCAATTCGATGGTTCCGTCGCTGGGGTTGGTGGTGACATTGCGGGCCACAAAACTGCCAAGCACCGGGATGGCGTCCTTGATCGATTCCTTGATGCCGTCGGATGACCAGGTGATGGTGCCGTTCAGCGCGCCGATGGTGCCCTTGGAGTTGCTGGTGTCGCTCAGGCGGAGGTCCTTGATATCGATGGTGACTTTCATGCCCTTGGCGCTGCGCACCTGATTGCCGGCAGTCTGCACGGAGATGTCGGGGAACTGGCTGCTGATGTACTGCCACAGAATCGGCGGCATGGAGGCAAACGACACGGTGGCACTGTCCTGCACCTCGCACGCCACTGCGCTTGCCACCTTGCTGCCGATCAGGTGGCGGGCCAAGAGCTCAGCACTGACCACGACGGCCAGGACGACCACCAGCACGATGGCCAGGACCAGAGCCATCGTCCGCCGGTTGCCCAAGAAGCGGCGTCGGGTTTGCGCGGGCGCCTCCTTTGGCGGCGGCTGAGCGGAGAGCCGAGTGGTGGCCTGCTCCGGCTGCCTTGGTGGCGAGCCGGACTGACCCTGCCGCGGGGCCGGCGGGCGGCCCGGCGGATGAGGCTCGGAGGCGGGCGGGCGGCCTGGCTGATCCTGTTGCGGACTCGGCGGGCGACCGGGCGGCTGCGGTCGGTTCGGTGACGGCGGTGGTGGGTATGGCCGACCGCCCTGAGGAATCTGCCGGGTCGGAGATCCCGATGGAGGCGCGGGCCGGGGCCCTGGGGGTACCGGTCCCCTGCCGGGGCCCGGCGGCTCCGAGGGGCGATTCCATTCCGGCGAATCGCCGCGCGCCGGCCCTTGCGGAGTTGTCACCAGCACAATTTTGCCTTACCAAACTGAACGCGTCTGCAGCGGAGGTGGTGTTCGTCAAATACGGGCGCCCGGTTTGCAGGTCCAAGGCGAGGCTGGTCAAGCGAATACAGCGCCGCCAGTAGCAGCGACGCCACTCCGAACACGAGCAGCACGGTCTGAGGGAACCGCGGGCCCAGCGGCACGACGCTGATCTGGCAATAGCGCAGGATCGCATCAAAGCTGACCGCCAGTGCACGCTAAAAGCTGCGATCAGCATGACAGCGACCCGCCCAAAAGGATCAGCAGGGAACACACGACATTCAATGGTGGCGCTCTTGTCCGGCAACGGAATGATGCCGCGCACCGCCTCCGAAGTGCCCGCCATCTCGTTGCACGTCGGAGACCCTTCTGTGCCGCGGCCCGCCTAGCGTGGTTACTGATGCTCTACGGCGGGAATCCACCGGTGAGTCAGGAAGGAGAACCATCGCAGTGACCGTATCGACGAAACTGGAGCGGGAGGTCACGGCGCCGGTAAAACCCGTTGGGCAGGTCGCCGAGCACCTTGTTGACGGTGCGGCACAGCTCCTTACCAAGCCACGATTTCGTGGCTGGATCCACGTTTACGCCACCTTTGTGGCCGTCGTCGCCGGTGCACCACTGGTTGCGGTGTCGTGGGCGCTGATGTCGACGCGCGCGGGGCTGGCCACACTGGCCTACACCGCAGCGGCGGTGACGATGTTCGCCGTCAGCGCCACCTACCATCGGGTCGAGTGGAAATCGACCGCCGCTCGCAATCGGATGAGGCGCCTCGACCATTCAATGATCTTCTTGTTCATCGCTGGCAGCTATACACCCTTGGCGGCGGTGGCCATGCCGCCGCCGTCGGGCCACCTGGTGCTGTGGATCGTCTGGGGCGGCGCGCTGGCCGGGATCGCCCTCAATATGTCGTGGCCGACGGCCCCGCGCTGGGTCGGTGTGCCGCTGTATTTGCTGCTGAGCTGGGTAGCTGTCTGGTTCACCGGCACGATCCTCCACGACGCGGGGGTGACCGCGGTCGTTCTGCTGGCGGTCGGCGGCGTGATCTACAGCATTGGCGGCCTGTTCTACGGGCTGCGCTGGCCCGACCCCTGGCCAAAGACTTTCGGCTACCACGAGTTCTTCCACGCCTGCACCGCCGTCGCGGCGATCTGCCACTACACCGCCATGTGGTTCGCGATCTTCTAGCCCGGCGTAGGTGCGGGACCGCGCGCTGAGGAACCAGAGAATCAGACAACGCCCGACGAAACGATGACTAGCCCGGTACGCTCCTCGGGTCGCTGTTTGCTCCTGGCCGTAACAGACCCGCTGTGACGACCGCAGCAACCATCCACGCCGCGGCGTATCCGAAGCTGCCGGCGCAGACACCAGCGTGTACCGGAAACCGGCCACGACGGTCGCCATCGCGTCACCAACTGCCTGCGCCGCACCAAGAACACCGAAACCACTGCCTCGCAGTCCATCCGGCAGCAGCTGCGACACCACCGCCGACTCGGTAGGTTCGGCCTGTCCGATGCCCTGCCCAGCCGCCCAAAACGCCATCACGATCACCACAACGCGGCGATATCGATGCGCTGTTCGTTGTGTACGAACCCGAAGACGACGATGCTGCTTAAGCCGCGCGCGATCGCTGACGAAAGCGAGTCGTCACCCAACCCTTTCACCCGCAAAGACAACCGGGCGGGTTCGAGTAAGTCTGTTCGTCGGAGAGAGAAGGCGCTGGGTTGTGCAAGGCGGGTTCCGCTTGCGCAAGGGGTCACCCCCCCACCCTCTGGCCACCTTTAGTTTGCGGGACACCTTAGCGATTTCATCCGGCCAGCCGGACGACCTAGCGGCATCATCGTGGTCAGCATCTGAGCGAAACCACCGGAATCCAGCCCAGCCTGTAGCCGCTCAAGAGCGGCCCCGGCGGGCACTTGACCCGTCGCGAAGGAGCCATCCCGGAACATCGCTAGCCGTTCCTCAGTGATGGTCGAACCCGGTGTGATCGCATTGACCAAGATTTGGTGCGGTGCCAGTTCTTTGGCGAGATACGGGGTGGCTGCCCACAGTCCGGCTTTGGCTGAGCCATAGGCCGCTAGCGGACCCATCGGCTTAAACGCATCGGTTGACAGCAGGTTGATGATGCGGCCTCCGCCACCTGCGGCGATCATCGCTTTTGCGGTGTACTGCGCCAGGAAGAAGGCTCCTTTGAGGTCCGCCCCGACGACGCTGTCGAAGAGTTCTTCGGAGGTGTCGAGGGTGAAGCAGGGTGTGTAGAGGGCAGCGTTGTTGACCAGGATGTGGACGCCGCCAAAGCCTTAATCGGCTGCGGGCACGGGCTTCCAAAAAAGTCCCATAATAGAAGTTAGCGTTCCTTCACCGAGCGGCGCATACTCAGGATAGATAGTGACCGGCGCCGTCTATAATGAACAGGAGCCGATGCGCCATGTACAGCGCGCCATCTCCTATGACGACGAGCCGACTGGGCCGATCGGTGTTCAGATCGCTAGCCGGGGACGTAGTCGAATGTGTCTGGGTTGGGCCCGGTTCTTCCCGATTCGCCCTTGTCGAGTTCCGAGAGCGCGTCGACGTCGGTGCCGTCGAGTTTGAAATCGAAGATCTCGAAGTTTGATTTCATCCGATCCGCAGAAACAGTCTTCGGGAAGACGATGTCACCGCGCTGAATGTGCCAGCGCAGCACGACTTGTGCCGGGGTCTTGCCCAGGGCGCGGGCGATCCGCTCGACCACTGGGTCGTAGAGCACCTTGCCCTGAGCGATCGGCGACCACGCCTCGGTCGCGATGCCGTGTTCGCGGTCATATGTGCGAACCGACTCGTTGGTGAAGTACGGATGGACCTCGACCTGGTTGACTGCCGGCACCGTCGCGGATTCCCTAGCCATCCGGTCGAGATGAGCAGGTTGGAAGTTCGACACGCCGATACTGCGCGCCCGTCCGTCACCGGCGAACTCTTCGAGGACATGCCACGTCGACACAAAGTCGCCGTCGTAGAGGGTCGGCAGTGGCCAGTGAATCAAGAACAGGTCGACGTAGTCTGAGCCGAGAGCGGTCAACGTGCTGTCGAACGCACGGCGGGCATCGTCGGGGTGGTGGAAGCCGTTGTTGAGTTTGCTTGTGACGAAGACTTCCGAACGGTCTAGGCCGGCGTCGCGGATGCCCTCGCCGACTCCCTTTTCGTTTCCGTACATCTCAGCTGTGTCGATGTGCCGGTAGCCGGTCTCTAACGCGGCCCTGACGGCGGCGGCTGTGCGCTCAGGTGCGATCTGGAAGACGCCGAAACCAAGCTGCGGGATCCGCGCGCCGTCGTTGAGTTCGATTGTCGGAACGTTGCTCATCTTGTATCTCCTCTATCTGTTTTCACATATCTGTTTTCACACTGATGATCGATCACAGTTGCCGCCGTTGGGCGCGGTGTTCAATGCCGTGATGGCTGAGCCGACGTCTTCTTCGCCGTGACCGCTTGTGATCGCCTGCTGCCAGGTACCCAACAGTGCGGCGGTAAGCGGAAGCTCAGTCCCGTGGCTGTGGGCCGCCTCGACGGCCAAGGCGGCGTCTTTCGCCGCGTGCCGCAGCGGAAAGCCGGGCACGAAATTGGAGTTGAGCATGGCGTTGGCCTTGTCGCTTGCGTAGAGCGACGCCAGCGGACCACCATCGATGGCTGTGATGAACAGCTGCGGGTCCAGGCCGAGCGCGCTGCTGAGAGCCAGCGTTTCGGCCGTCCCTTCGACCAGCACCGCCAGCCAGTTGTTCAGCGCGAGCTTGAGCCGGCTGCCATCGCCGACCCGGTCCAGCCACACGGTGCGGCGCCCAAGGACGTCGAAAATGGGCTCCAGGCGCGACCGCAGAGGGCCAGCGCCGGAGGCGAGGATCTCCAGCTGTCCAGTCACGGCCAACTCAGAACTGCCAGAAACCGGGGCATCGACGAAGGCGACGGCGGATCGCGCCGCCAAGTTGGCGAGTCGGTCGCACCAATCCGCACCGACTGTGCCCATTTGGATCCACACCGCATCCGATCCCAACACGGATAATGCGCCGCCCGGCCCGCTCATCACAATTTCTACCGCCGATCCGTCGGTCAGCATGGTGATGACGACATCGGCACCGGCCGCGGCGGCCGCCGGCGAGACTGCGCTGGTTGCCCCCTCGGCGGCCAGTGGCGCGGTCTTGGCCGATGTGCGATTCCAGACGCGTACATCGAAGCCGTGGCGCAACAGGTTGCGGGCGATCGGGCCGCCCATGATTCCGGTGCCGAGCACAGCGACGCGGCAGATCTCACCCGTGCGCCGAGTGCCTGTAACGATGTCCATGACTTTCAGAGTCGCGTTGTGGGTCGGGCGACGGGCGTGGTGGCGTTAACGGCGCTGCCGATGAGTGCGACGGCAATTGCCCCACCGACCGCAGCCGCGGTCAACAAAGGTGCCACGCTGGTATCGAGTTGATCAATCGAGTTGTGAATCATGGGATCACCGCCCCCCGGCCGCAGAAGCACCGAGCTGGTGGCCGATACCGAATACCAGTAGGGCCGCAACTCCGCCGATCAGCAGCTGACGTGCGCCGGAACGCATGGCGCTTCGGCCGTTGAGTACGCCGATCGCAGCACCGACCGCGAACAGTGTCAGGGCCGCCAACGCGATCGCCCAGATCAGCGCCGACCGTCCGGAACCAAACATGAAGGGCAGCACGGCGACAACGGCACCGAGCGCGAAAGCCAGGAGGCTTGAAACGGCGGCTGACCAGGGAGAGCCCAGTGCGCTAGGGTCCAAGCCAAGCTCCTCGCGCGCCATGGTGTCCAAGGCGACGTCACGGTCCTTCATTATCGCCGCCGCAGCCAGCGCGGCTTGCTCGCTGTCTAGACCCTTGGCGCGATAGATCAGCGCCAGCTCTTCGGCTTCAGCCTGTGGGTCTTCGCGCAGTTCCATTGCCTCTAAAGAGATTTCGCGTTCATAGGCCTCGCGCTGGCTACGCATCGAAATGTATTCGCCCGCGGCCATCGAAAACGCTCCGGCCAGTAGGCCCGCCAGCCCGGCGAACAGGATCACCGTGTTGGTCGCGCCTGATCCGGCGAAGCCCATCACCAGCGAGGCGTTGGAAACCAGGCCGTCGTTGACACCGAAAACCGCCGCGCGCAACGCGCCCGACCGGTCACCACGATGCCACGGTTCGTTGGCGCCGATTGCCGGAGAATCGTTGGTTCCCCGTAGCCGGGTTAACACACGCGCGTGCGAGCGCTCGTCCACGGCCATGGTGGCGATGGCGTCTGGATCACCGTCGTAAAGACCGGCGTCGGCGTGTTCAGCGCGCTCTAGGTGGGGCAGCACGGCGTCGATCGAGAACCACCGGGCCAACCACAGCAACCCTGTGAAGCGCAGGCTCGACGGCCGCCGATCGGGCACTGTCTCGCCGAGCTCGCGCAGCTTGTCGGCCCAGTGGGCGGCGTGCCGGCGTTCGACCGCCGCCAGTTGCGTTAGGACCGCCCGCCGCTCACCGGTAGTGGCATCGGCCAGGCCGGCGTATAGATCGGCGCTCCCGCGCTCGGACGCGAGCAGGTTACGGAATCTTGTTGCTGTCTTCGCATTTCGGGTCATCATCGATATCCGTTCACTTGTCTTCGGGGTTGAGCACGCGGAACACGAGGCCTGCGCAGGCACCCGCAACCAGCTGGGCGGCCAGGTAAATCAGCGTCGACCAAGCGAACAGACCCATCGCCGCACCGCCCACGACCACCGCGGGGTTGAAGGCACCACCCGATATCCCGCCGACCGCGACGGCCCCGACCGTGACCGTGAGACCGATGGCCAGGCCGTAGAACGAGTTGTCCGGGTGGTCGTGACTAGTTGCGACGTTGAGCACGACAAAAGCGAGCGCGAAGGTGAACAGCAATTCGACGGCCAACGCGGCGACCATGGCATGACCAACCGGCACGACCGTGTGGGCCTGCGAAGCACTGACAACCGCGCGCACGACCGAGGCAGCCCCGAGACCGCCAGCCAGTTGCGCGATCCAGTAGCGGGACGCATCCCTGCCGCCGATCCGGCCGCGGACGAGCGCGGCGAGCGTTACCGCCGGGTTGTAATGGCCGCCGGAGATGTGGCCGCCGGCATACACCATCACCATCAGCGCAGCGCCGATGGCCAGCGGAGCCAGGGCAGCGCCGCTGCGCACGGCGGCACCGACGGTGAACACCAAAAAGAAGGTGCCGATGAACTCGACGATCATCTTGCGGATCGTCGGGTCAAGCCTCACCGCGGTGGGGCTGGGTTTCGTGACCGGCAAGCCGATGGCCATGCGAGGCTCCTTATAAAAACTAGACGTTTAGTTTCTAAATTAGGATAGCGCGCGAGGCAGTGGTTTTGATCCCGCCGGATCTGTGACGTCAGCCTCAGCGCGCGAGGCCGCGCATGGCCGCGTCCACGATCGCGTCCGCGGCGCGGCGATCCAGTGGAGCGTGGCCGGCGACCAAGCGGTACATCGCGGGCCCGAAGATCAGGTCGATGGCGACCTCTGGATCGATGTCAGGCAGCAGCTCCCCCCGTGCGACCCCGCGGTCCAATATCGCCCGCACCAACTCCCGTCGAGAACCGACGAGGTGCTCACGCAGCTCTTTGCCGATTTGCGGGTCGAACTGTGCTTCCCCGATGAGTTGGGCATACGCTCGGCCACTCTTGCTGCGGTAGAAGCGGATCAGACCCCGCAGCGCGCGGCGGAAATCTTCCTCCGCGGACCCGGTGTCCGGATCGGGCGACTTCGTAGCCATTTCCGACAGGAACGCCTCAACGGCAACCGCGTACTTGTTCGGCCACCACTTGTAGATCGTCGCCTTGCTCACCCCGCTGCGGCTCGCGATCTCATCAGTCGTCATCGCGCGCAGACCGACCTCGTTGATCAACTCCGAAGTGGCGCGCAGCACCGCCAAACGGGACTGTTCGCTGCGCGGCCGGCCCGGACGCGACCCGGTCGGATCCTCTGGCATCTATCACTCTCTACAACCGCAAATAACCGAACTCGACGTTCACAATTATGCAGCGTCGCCCGAAACCCGGCATGTCGGGTCAGCGCCCCCGCGGCACCTAGTGTCGCGCGTCTGAAGTTTGTTGACGGGTGTGGGGCAGGACTTCGTCTGCGGTCTTGGTCCACAAGAACGGGTGGCAGCGTTGGTTCCAGCCGTCGATGAATGCACCGATGGCGGCCATGAGTTCTTTGACGCTGTCGAATGAACCACGCCGGATCGCCTGGCGGGTGATGATCGAGAAGAACACCTCGACCAGGTTTAGCCATGATCCTGACGTTGGGGTGAAATGCAGTGTCACACGTGGGTTCTTGTCCAGCCACGCGTTGATGTCGGCATGCTTGTGGGTGTGGTAGTTGTCGCACACCACGTGCAGTCGGCGCCGCGGGTAGGCCCGGGTGACCGCCTTGAGGAAGTCCAGGAACTCGGCCTTGCCGTGCCGCTCGTAGCAGCGGTCGGTGACTTTCCCGGTCGCGATCTCCAACGCGGCGAATAAGGTGGCGGTGCCGTTGCGCTGGTAGTCATGGGTTGCCTTCTCCGGCAGGCCCGGCCGCATCGGCAGGATCGGCTGGGTGCGGTTGAGCGCTTGGATCTGGCTCTTTTCGTCGACGCACAGCACGATCGCCTTGTCGGGGGGCTTCAGATAAAGCCCGACCACATCGCGAACCTCGGCCTCTAGCTCGGGGTCGGTGGAGAACTTGAACGTCTCGCGCCGCCAGGGCTTGATCCCGTAACGCCGCCACGCGCGGGCCACCGTGGCGTCCCCGATACCAAGGTGGCGGCCCAACAACCGGCTCGACCAGCATGTGACCGCCAATGAGTCCGTCGGTGGTTCCAGCGTCGCGGCGATGATCGCAGCATCATCGACGGTCTTGGGCCGCCCACTGCGGGCTTCGTCGTCAAGTCCGGCAATCCCGTTGGCGGCAAACCGGTCCCGCCACTTGATAACCGTCGGACGCGACACCCCCAACATCCGCGCCGCGCTCGAGGTGCCGGCGCCATCAGCCACCGCCAACACGATTCGCGCCCGCTCGACATGGCCGGCAGACACCGTCGAGGACCGAGTCCACGACTCCAATGTCACACGATCCTCAGGACAATGGATCAAAACTAGGCCATACCCGATCGTCGGCAAATTCCCCCTATAGCATCCTCGCAGGATCGATAGACTCGAAATACAGAATGCTAGTTATGAAAATCGCTGTTTTCACTACTTTATGGCTGCCGCTGCGGCACAGTCAGGGCCAGTAGTAACCCCGACGAACGGGCCAGGGGATGGGTCAGTAGGGGATGAGCCTCGGGAGGTAACCGTGTCGTTTCTGATCGCAGCACCGCAGATAATCACGGATGCCGCAACGGATTTGGCAAATATTGGTTCGACGATCGGTTCGGCCAACAATGCCGCCGCGGCTGCGACAACGGGTGTACTGCCTGCGGCCGCCGACGAGGTATCGGAGCGGATCGCCGGTCTGTTTTCCCACTATGCGGTGGGGTTCCAACAGCTCAGCACGCAGGCGGAGGCGTTTCACGAGCAGTTTGTGCAAGCTTTGACAGCGGGCGCTAACACATATGCGGCAGCCGAGGCCAACGTCGTCCCGACCCTGTCGGCTTCGCTGAATACGCCCGCTCAGGCGTTGGCGGCGGGGAATGGTGAAGCGCTGGCAGCAAGTTTGCGCGCTGGACCGCCCGGGCTGGAGGCCAGCCTTCGCGGCGGGCTTTCGGGGCTGAACGCCCAGCTGAATACTGCGTTGTCGGGCAGCTTTGGTGGTGGGCTATCCGGGCTTCCTGGGCTGATGCTGAATGGAATCCCTGCGCCTGTCCAGGCATCGTTGGTGGCTGCCACCCATGCGCCAGTCAATATGTTGGAGCAATTCGGGCAAGCCCAGATTGGCTTTAACACAACAACCGTCAACGGTGAGTTTGGCTTGAACGCCTCCCTGGTCGCCAACGAGGTGAGGATAGAGCAGGCTGTCTTCGGCACCAATAACGCGCTGAACGGCGCGGTCAACAATGTCTTCAACTTCTCGAACATGATGCTGGGCACTGGTGAGCAGACCGTCAACAGTCTGTTGGGCGCGCATGTACCTGCGAACATCAACCTGATTACCAGCCTGTTGGTTGGTAGCCCAACCCTGGTTGCCGGCGGCGGCGAGGTCGGCGGCCTGTTGGGTGCCCTTGATCAGCAACTAATGTTCGACCTCCATATGGGCGGCTTGGTCACGGGCGCCTTGACTGGCAATGGGGCGATGCACGCGGCGTTGAGTACGGCTATCAACGGGACGCCGTTGCAGGCGATGCTAAGTGGGCTTCCTGTGTCGGTGCCGGCGTCGTTGGCGACCTCGCCGGTCGGTCTGTTGCAGCAATTTGTGCAAGCCCAGATTAGCTTCACCAACAACCTGGTCAGCGGTGAGCTGGCCTTCAACCAGTCCCTGCTCGCCAGCGAGATGGGGTTGGAGCAGGCCGTCTTTGGCACCAATCATGCGCTCAACGGCGTGGTCAACGACGTTTACAACTTCGGGAATCTGATGCTGGGTACCGGTGAGCAGACTTCCGACGGTCTCTTGGGTGCGCAGATCCCGGCAGACTTCACCGCCAGCCTTTTGGCGGGTGACCCCTACCAGGTCATTGGCGGCGGTGAGGTCGGCGGTCTCCTGGGCGCACTCGATCAGAAGCTGTTGTTCGACCTCAACGTGCTCGGCTTCCCAGGTCTCACACCACCGCCGACGCCGCCACCGTCACCACCGCCGCCTCCACCGCCGCCTCCACCGCCTCCGTGTCCGCCTCCGTGTCCGCCTCCCTGTCCCCCGCCGTGTCCGCCGCCGTGTCCGCCTCCGTGTCCGCCGCCCTGTGATTAAGACATGTGGCCGCACGAACTCGCGTCGTTGGTCAACACTGCGCTGACACGCCAGAAAACGGCGAACGCCCCGAGATCGAGGACCTGTTCTGCGCAATCGCCTGCGTCTGGATCCGCCGACACTAGCGTCTCTGCGGTCCCCATTCGCGTTTTCGCCGCCCTGGCCGTCCCGCGGCCACGAGGATGTGCAAGCTCGGAATTTGGATCCTGGAAGCGCACGGCCTCAGAATGGTCGTTGAAGCTGCTGCTGCTGCTTTGCCTGCCGTGGAGGACATAGAGCACCGCCGTGTAGGTGCTGCCGTCTTTGCGCTGGCGCACCCGAATACTTGCCATGCCGGGCACCGATACACCCACAGTCTTGACGTGGATCTTGACGCCGATTTTTCTTCCGGTACTTTTGAGGCCCTTGACCTGCGGATTTGTTGGTGGAGCTAAGGGTGGAGCTAAGGGGATTCGAACCCCTGACCTACTCGATGCGAACGAGTCGCGCTACCAACTGCGCCATAGCCCCTGATCGCTAGCAGGCTACCAGCCGCGGCACCAACCGCCGAACTGCGAGGACTACTGGCCGACGGCGCGCGGCAGATCCCTGGGCCAGCCAAAGGTCCGCATCGGCATCGCGTTGTCCAGATGCTCAAAGATCGGGTCCTCGTCGTCGATTTCCAGGACCACCGCGCCCGGGCGCCGCAGCCGCGACGGGACGATGTCGTAGTCGCGGTCGTAGGCATTCTCCACGCCGAGCCGAGCGCGTGCCATCCGCTGCATCCGGCGACGGCGCACCTTCTCCTCGATCCGGGTCTGCCGGCGCAAATAGGCCAGGTAGAGCAGGGTCACGGCGGTGGCGCCACCGCATACCCACCAGGCGGTCGGCGACACCTCGAAAGCGGCGGTTGCCGTGCCGACCAACAAGACCGCCATCAGCATCAGCACCCGCTTGCGGAAGGCGTATTTGCGGGCGCTGACCGCGGCCGCGGTTTTGGTGTCGAATCGACGCTGCCGCGACCTGGCCGGTGCGACGAACGCCCGCGAATCCTCGTCTTCGTCGTCGTCCTCGTCGTCGCCCTCTTCGGGCTCCAAACCGGACGAGTCCTCGACGTATTCGTACCGGTCATCCTGGTCGGCCCCGGCGTCGCTCTCGGATTCCGTCTCGTCGGCGACGGCGTCCTCATCGACGTTCTCGGCGCCGGCGCCCGCCGGAAGCGCCCCGGGGTCTTCGACGACGTCGACGTCCAGGTAGTCGGGCTCGGTGCTCTCGGCCGCCGCAACCTGCACGGCGACCGAATGCGCGGCGTGCCGATCGGTGTCGTCTTCGTGCTCGTCCGGGTGGGCGTCGTCGGACCCGGTGAGCTCGTCTTCGGCCGCGTCTTTGTCCGGTTTCCAATGCGGGTCACTGCGATGGCCGGCGGCCGGGCCACCGCGTTTGAGTAGCCGGGAAGCGACACCGCCGTTGAGTACCCGCGTCGCCAGGGCCAAGTCACTGGTGCGCCGCACGGCGTCGCGTTTGCTGATCAGCATTGGAACCAGGACGAACAGCCAGAGCACCACGAGAGATATCCACAACAGTGACTGCGGGATGCTTGGCATGATGACCTGCTCCTAACTGGTTCGGCCCCCGCCGAAGGCTCTCGGTGGCCAACGCGGCCGGCCAAACGTGACCAGCACAATTACACACCTGTAATTTGCCTCTCACAAGCACCAAGTGTCACTCGTGTCGCGAGAGCCACAGTCCCGAGCGATCAGGCCCAACTCGCGTGACCAGCGCGGACCAGGTTGGAAGCCACCGATCCCTGGACCTCTTCGACCGTGATGGCCATCAACAGGTGGTCGCGCCACGCCCGGTCGACCTCGAGGTAGCGGCGCAGCAGCCCTTCTTCCCGGAACCCGACCTTTGCCAACACGGCACGGCTCGCGGCGTTCTCCGGACGCACGGTGGCCTCCACGCGATGCAGCATGACCGGACCGAAGCAGTGATCGAGACCCAGCGCCAACGCCGCGGTGGCCACGCCGGCGCCCGTCGCCGACCGGGGCACCCAGTAGCCGATCCACGCCGATCGCAGCGCCCCATGGGTGACGTTGCCGATGGTCAGCTGACCGCAGAAACGCCCGTTCAGCTCGATGACGTACGGCAGCATGCGCCCCTTACGGGCCTCGGCACGCAGACCAGAACACAACGCCGGCCATGCGGAAACGGTATGGCGCACAGTCCAATCGCCGTCCGCGCTGGGCTCCCATGGCTCGAGATGCGCGCGATCCGCCAGGCGGATCCGGCTCCACTGGGCGCCGTCGCGCATCCGCACCGCCCGCAACCGGACGATGCCCGCCGGGACGCGCAGCGGCCCGACATCCAAGGGCCAACCCGGATGACGAGAATTGGAGCGCAACAGCTTCACGGGCGTCGGTGGTCGTTCCGGTTAGCCGCGCTGCGCCAAGAAGGCGACGTCGACGATCTCACCGGTGCGAATCTGCTCGGCGCCGGTGGGAACCACAACCAGGCAGTTCGCCTCGGCCAGGGTCGCCAGCAAATGCGATGACCCCCCGGGGGCTCCGCCCAATGCCTGCACTAAATACTCACCGCTGTCCTGGTCGCGCATCAGTTGGCCGCGAAGATACCCCTTGCGCCCGGCGACCGACGTGATCGGCGACAGGGCACGGGCCTGCACGATCCGGCGCATCGGCTGGCGCTTGCCCAACGAGAGCCGGATCAGCGGCCGGACCATCACCTCGAAGACCACCAGCGCGCTGACCGGGTTTGCCGGCAGCAGAAATGTCGGGACGCCTTCGCGGCCCAACTGCCCAAAGCCCTGAACGGACCCCGGGTGCATGGCGACCCGGACGACCTCCATCTCGCCAAGCTCGGAAAGCACCGAGCGCACCGCCTCGGCAGCCGCTCCCCCGACGCCACCGGCGATCACCACGATCTCGGAGCGATTGATCTGACCCTCGACGACCTCGCGGAGTTCCTTCGGATCATTGCTGACGATGCCGACGCGGCTGACCTCCGCGCCGGCGTCGCGGCCCGCCGCCGCCAGCGCGTACGAGTTGACGTCGTACACCTGCCCGTTTCCGGGGGTCCGCGAGATGTCGACCAGCTCGCCACCCACGGCCATGACCGACAGCCGCGGTCGCGGGTGCACCAGGACCCGTTCGCGCCCGACGGCGGCCAGCAGCCCGACCTGGGCCGCGCCGATGACCGCGCCGCCGCGCACGGCGACGTCACCGGGCTGGACGTCGTCGCCGGCGCGGCGCACATAGGCACCCGACGGCGCCCCGCGCAGAATCCGCACCTGCGACGTCCCGCCATCCGTCCACCGCAGTGGCAAGACCGCGTCGGCCAGGGTCGGCAACGGGGCCCCGGTATGCACCCGGACGGCCTGCCGCGGCTGCAACCTGCTGGGTGTGCGCGCACCGGCCTCGACGGTTCCCATCACCGGCAGCACCAGCCCGTCACGGACGTCTTCGTCGCCGCCGGACTCGTCGGATCCTTCGCCGAAGCCTTGGGTGCCCACCTCGCCGACGCCCAGCACGTCGACGCTGCGCACCGCATAGCCGTCGATGGCGGCCTGGTCGAATGCGGGCATGGGCCGCTCGGTCACCACTTCCTCGGCGCACATCAGTCCTTGCGCCTCGGCGATCGCGACACGTATCGGCCGCGGGGCCACTGCGGCGGCCGTTATCCGGGCTTGCTGCTCCTCCACAGAACGCACGAGCGCGCCTCCCTGCCGTCCAGCCGTGTCGGGGACCCGGGCCCGATCCGGCTCGTCCGCCGGGCCCGGCGTTGTCGCCCGGCTACTGCTCGGTCAGACCCAATCGCGCCACCAACCAACGCCGCAAATCCGGCCCATAGTCGTCACGATCCAATGCAAAGTCAACCGCAGCCTTCAGGTAGCCGCCAGGATTTCCCAAGTCGTGTCGGGATCCGCGATGCACGACGACATGCACCGGGTGGCCCTCTTTGATCAGCAGCGCGATGCCATCGGTGAGCTGGACCTCGCCGCCGGCCCCTCGGTCGATGCGGCGCAACGCGTCGAAGATGGCGCGGTCGAGCACATAGCGGCCCGCCGCGGCATACATCGACGGGGCGTCTGCGGGGCTCGGCTTCTCGACCATGCCGTTGACCTTCAGCACGTCGGGATTGTCGGGGTCGGGCCCCGGCTCGACATCAAAAACCCCGTAGGCGCTGGTCTCTTCTGGGGCGACCTCGATGGCACACAACACCGTGCCGCCGTAGTCGGCGCGCACCTTCGCCATCACCTCCAGCACGCCGGTCGGCAGCACCAGGTCGTCGGGCAGCAGCACCATGACGGCGTCCTCGTCCGCGGCCAACGTGTGCTCCACGCAGCCGATGGCGTGCCCCAGTCCAAGAGGCTCGGCCTGGACCACGGACTCGACCTTGATCAGCTGTGGCGCGCGACGCACCTTGACGAGCATCGCTTTCTTGCCACGCGCCTCGAGCGTGCCCTCGAGCACGAGGTCTTCCACGAAATGCGCGACGACGCTGTCCTTGCCCGCGGAGGTGATGATCACCAAGCGCCCGGCCCCGGCCGCGGCCGCTTCCTCAGCGACCAACTCGATGCCGGGCGTGTCGACCACGGGCAGCAGTTCCTTGGGCACCGTCTTGGTCGCCGGCAGGAAACGCGTGCCCAGACCGGCCGCGGGGACGATCGCCGTGTACGGGATCGGGACTTCTGGTCGCGACATCGTTCACACCATAGCGCTCATGGCGTCCGCCGAATCCGCATGACAGGCCGAATACCCGTCCTGTCATGGTTGACGCATGACGACCCCGACCAAGGCCGCGTTGCGCGCTCAGCTGCTCGCGGTCCGCAGCGGCGTCGCCGATTCCGTCCGGGCCGCCGAGGCCCGAACGCTCAGCGAGCACCTGGAGCTCGTGGTCACCAGCGCCAGCACCGTCTGCGCGTACGTCCCGGTGGGCACCGAGCCGGGGTCCATCGAGATGGTGGACATGTTGCTGCGCCGGTCGCGACGGGTGCTGCTGCCGGTCGCGCGCACTACGGGCGACGAGACCCCCCTGCCGCTGCGGTGGGGCGA
The DNA here is from genome assembly GCA_963784685.1 of uncultured Actinomycetota bacterium. GTDB lineage: Bacteria > Actinomycetota > Actinomycetes > Mycobacteriales > Mycobacteriaceae > Mycobacterium. Next base: position 894,589 of record CAWASF010000019.1, on the reverse strand, counting down.
ATACCGACCGGGCGCACTTGTTCGCGGGCCGTGGGGGCTGCTCGAGCCCGCCGAGCCCGTGCTACCGGAGTCGGTCCTGGGAGAGGCCGATCTGGTGATCGTTCCGGCGCTGGCGGTCGACCGTCGGGGCGTGCGGCTGGGCCGTGGGCGCGGTTTCTACGACCGCTCGCTGCCCGCCCGGGCCGCGCAGGCGCGTCTGGTCGCGATGGTGCGCGACGCGGAATTCGTTGACGAGTTACCGGCGGAGGCGCACGACGTGCCGATGACCCACGTGATCACGCCACTCGGCGGGGTGATTGCCGTGTTTCCCAGCGGACACACCGGGGAATGAGACACGTCACCTGGCGGTTTTAGCACTTGAGAAAGTAGAGTGCTAATAGGCTGAAATCATCCGGAGGTTTTTGTGCCGACTTATAGCTACGCCTGCACCGAGTGCGACAACCGCTTCGACATCGTGCAGGGCTTCAGCGACGACGCGCTGACCACGTGCGAGAAGTGCTCCGGTCGGCTGCGCAAGCTTTTCAACTCCGTCGGGATCGTGTTCAAGGGCAGCGGCTTCTACCGAACCGACAGCCGCGAGGACGGCAAGAAGTCGTCGAAGACGCCGGCCAACGGGTCCGCGACAAGTGACTCGGCGTCGAGTTCGGGGTCGAGCGAAAAGAACGGATCCAGCCAGACGAACGGGTCGCGCGAGAAGTCGACCGAGAAGTCAAGCAGCACTCCCGCGCCGTCCACCGCCGCCGCCTCGACATAGCGGTTATCCACAACAACATTTCTGGCCGGCATCGCCGGAGGCGCGCAGCGCTTACCGTCGCGTCGTGGGGGAATCACTGAATCCGACGCTATTGCGCCGGATATCGACGTCGCTGCGCCCGGACTGGACTCGCACCGTGCTGGCCCGACGAGTGGCCGCCGGCGGCCTGGTCGCACTGGCCGGCATCGCGGCGCTGCGACCGAATCCGGAGGGTGACCACGCCGAGGTGGTGGTGGCCGTGCGCGACCTGCGCCCTGGCACCGCGCTGACCGCGGATGATGTCCGCCTCGAAAACCGTTTGGCCGCAACGGTTCCCGATGGATCGGTAGCCGATCTGGGTGCCGTCGTCGGGTCGACGCTGGCCGGCCCGGCGAGGCGCGGCGAGGTGCTCACGGACGTCCGGCTGCTGGGCAGCCGGCTGGCGGAGTCGACGGCCGGGGTCGGCGCCCGCATCGTGCCGCTGCATTTGGCGGACAGCGCCCTGATCGACCTCGTTCGGGTCGGCGACGTCGTTGACGTGCTGGCCGCGCCGGCCACCGATGCCCCGATGGGGACCCCGGCCGTAACCAAAGTGGTAGCAACTGACGCCATCGTCGTGCTTGTTTCGGCCAAGCAGAAGGTCCAGGCTGCGGACAGCGACCGCGTAGTGTTGGTTGCGCTGCCGGCTCGTGTGGCGAACACGGTGGCAGGCTCGGCTCTCGGTCAGACGGTAACGCTGACGCTGCACTGAAGGCCGGGCAGGTGTTAGGCACGTGTTTCGATAGCAAACTCTGTCCAGCCCAGAAAGGACATCCGCAATGCTCAAAGGGTTTAAGGAGTTTCTCTCGCGGGGCAATATCGTCGACCTGGCCGTCGCGGTGGTCATCGGTACGGCGTTCACGGCATTGGTGAAAAGCTTTACCGACAGCCTGATCACGCCGTTGATCAACCTGATGGGCGTCAACCAGAAATCCAACTCCGAGCTCTTGAAGCCGCACATCGGCGGCCAGGAGTTCAACCTGAACCTCGTGGTGTCGGCCGCGATCTCCTTCGTCCTGGTCGCCTTCGTGGTGTACTTCTTCGTCGTGTTGCCGTACAACACGCTGCGCAGGCGTGGCGAGGTCGAGCAGGCCGACGACGCACAGATCGTTCTGCTCACCGAGATCCGCGATCTGCTGGCCCAAACCAATGGAGCCTCGTCCGGTAAGCACGGTGGCACCGCCACCACACCCCCACCGGAGCACGGACCCCGCGCGGACGCCGAATCGCAGTCGGGCGGTTAGATCTCCAGGCTCGACAACTGGCCGATGATCTGGGCGGCCAGCGGATTCAGCGTCGCCATTCCGTCACGCACCGCGTAACGGGAACCGGCGAGGTTGACCACCAGCGTGCTGCCGGACACGCCGGCCAGACCGCGGGACAATCCGGCGTCGATGATTCCCGCGGACAGCCCCGAGGCGCGGATGGCCTCCGCGATGCCAAGGATCTCCCGATCCAGGATCTCGCGGGTGGCCTCCGGGGTGACGTCGCGCGGGGTGACTCCCGTCCCACCGACGGAGACCACCAGGTCCACCCCGCCGATCACCGCGGTGTTCAGCGCGTTGCGGATCTCGACCTCGTCGGCCGCGACCGCGACCACGCCGTCGACAACGAACCCCGCCTCGGTCAGCAGCTCGGTGACCAGCGGCCCACTGTGGTCCTCGTCCCCGTGCGCGGTGCGGTCGTCGACCACCACGACGAGAGCCCGACCGAGGACCAATTCCGCACCCGTTTCCATGGGTGCAACCGTATATCCGAGTTCCGACAACGGCTCATCAACTCTCATCACTGATCCGCCTTGCCGAGGGTGACCTGCACGGTGCGGCTCCCGCCACCGGGATCCTGAAAGGTCAGTGTCACCTTGTCGCCGGGCGCTTTGGATCGCACCGCGGCAACCAATGCGTCGGCGCTGTTGATCGGTCGGTCGTCGACCTTGGTGACAACCACATTCTTGGGCAGTCCGGCCGTCGCGGCCGCACCGTTGGGCACCACTTCGACAATCTTGGCGCCCGGGGTGCCCTTGTCACTGGTCACCTGTACGCCGAGCGAGGCATGCGTCGCCTTGCCGGTGCTGATCAATTCGTCGGCGATGCGCTTGGCCTGGTCGACCGGGATCGCGAAGCCCAGGCCGATCGAGCCGCTCTGGGCATCCGGGGAATCGGCGCCCAAAGTCGCGATCGCCGAGTTGATGCCCACCAACTGGCCGCTCATGTTGACCAATGCACCACCGGAGTTGCCCGGGTTGATTGCGGCGTCGGTCTGAATCGCGTCCAGCACGGTGTTTTGGTTACCGGACTCACCGGTCGTGGACACCGGCCGGTTCAACGCGCTGATGATTCCGGTGGTCACTGTGCCCGACAGACCCAGCGGTGACCCGATCGCCACCACCGGCTGGCCGACCCGCAGGTCCGCTGAGGAGCCCATCGTGATGGGGGTCAGTCCTGAAACGCCCTGCACCCGGATCACGGCGATATCGCTGGTGGGGTCCGCACCGACCACTGTGAACGGCGCCGTCCGGCCGTCCGAGAAGGTCACCGTCGTTTTTGGTGCCGGACCGCCGGGACCACCGGGGGCACTGGGGGCGCCGGGACTACCCAGGTTGCCGCCCGGGTTGTTCCCCGGTTTGGCCGCTGCCGCGACCACGTGGTTGTTGGTCAGAATCAGCCCGTCGGCCGACAGGACGACGCCCGAGCCCTCTTCCGACTGACGACCCAGGTCGGTCTCCAACATGACGACGCTGGGCACCACCTTGGCGGCGACCTGTTCGACGCTGCCCGGGGGCATGTTCGCGGCCGGGACGCTGGGGGCGGCCCCGGGGATGATCCCGTGGCCGCCGCCGGCCGCGGAGTGCGTACCCAGCTCGACGGCCGTCGCCGCGGCGCCGCCGATACCGGCCGACACCACCGCGATCGCCAACGCTCCTACGGCCAACATGCCTGCGCGGGAACGCTTTTGGGGTGCCGGCGGGGGGGCCATCGGCGGCAGCATCCCGGGTATCGGACCCGTTGCGGCAGGCCCGAACATCGGAATTGCCCCGGTACCGCTGGGGATGGGACCCGTCCCGGTAGCCCCGGGGATGGGGCCCGGCCCCGTGCCCCCGGGAATGGGGCCCGGCCCGGTGCCGCTGAATGGCTCGTACGGCCGGCGGTACGAGGTCGTCTGCGCCGCCTGCGTCGGCGGGCCTTGGTGCGACGGCTGATAGCGCCAATCGAACTGCTGGGTGTGCGGCGGCTGCTGCGGGCCCTGGCCAAAGGCTGGGAGCACGGGCTGATTAGGCCCGGTGGGGTATCCCGGCTGCTGCGGCTGTGGCGAATACCTCGGGTCATTCGTCATGTCGCTACGTCGCTCTTCCTCTACTTCGGCCCGGGTCGGCTCGACTCGGCGCGATTCCAACAGTAACTGCAGGACTACCTTGCCCGCGCGGACTGAGAGTCCACTGAGATAACGTTCGCTGAATCCCGAGAGTTCGCGCCATCGCCCGCCAGGGGCACCGCAGGGTCGGTCTCGGCCTCGATCTTACTGTGCGCAGCCGGCGTCTGGTATGTCGAAGCCGGCATTGGCCGGCCCGGAAGCAGCACGTAAATGGATGTGCCCGGGGGCTGCCCTCCCGGCACGGTGTCGTCGACGCGAAGCAATCCGCCGTGGTTGAGTACCACCTTTTTGACGATCGCCAACCCGAGCCCCGAACCGGGCAACGCCCGTGCTGTCGTCGATCGGTAGAACCGCTCGAACACCAGGCGGCGCTCGTGCGGTGGAATCCCCGGGCCGTGGTCGGACACCACCAGCTCAGCGTGCGACGGGTCGAGTTGTCTCATCGTGATACCGACATGACCACCCGGCGGGCTCCACTTGGCCGCGTTGTCCATGAGGTTGAGCACCGCACGCGACAACCCGGCGCCGTCGCCGTATACCTGCCACGGGAGCACCTCGACACCGAAGTGAATATCGTTGCGCCGCCGCCTAACTCGTTCCAGGCTACGATCGATCACCTCGGACATGTCGACCGGCTCGTGCACCACCTGTCCGGCGTCGTCGCGGGTGAGATCCACCAAATCGCCCACCAACGTGGACAATTCCTCGATCTGCGCGAGCACGTCGGCGCGCAGGCCGACCATCTCCTGCTCCGGCAGCCGCGGCGCCCCCGGCTCCATCGAGGCCATCAGCAGTTCGACGTTGGTACGCAGCGAGGTCAGCGGGGTCCGCAATTCGTGTCCGGCGTCGGTGACCAGCCGCGCCTGCCGGTCCCGGGACTCGGCCAATGCCCGCAGCATCAAGTTGAACGCCTCGGTGAGCCTGGCCAATTCGTCGCTGCCGAAAACCGGGATGGGCCGCAGGTCGTCGGTGCGAGCCACCCGCTCTGCGGCTTCGGTGAGTCGGGCCACCGGACGCAGCCCTGCCCGGGTGACCATGCCCCCCGCGACGGCGGCGACCGCGACGCCGATGCCACCGACCATGAGCAGCACCCAGCGCAGTTTGGTCATGACCGCCTCGGTCGGCTTCAGGCTCTTGGAAATCAGCAGCGAACTGCCGTTCTCCAGGTGAACGGCGAGGATTCGCTGATCCGACGCGGTGCGGCGCGACATGAGCAAGTCGCCGCGGATGACCGCCTTCTCGGTGCTTCCGACGGGCAGGGTCTGGCCCGGCTGGTTTGCGGTGTAGATCGAGCGGCCCGGGTTCACCAGCATCGCGTTGACGTCGGAATATGCGGTGCCCTCGATGGCCTTTCCCGGGTCCGCGGCCAGCGAACCACTGTTGATCAGCAGCTGCGCCCGGCTCCACAGTTGGTTGTCGATATCGCTGTACAGCGCAGCCGAAATCACCGCGTAGACGGCGAACGCCATCAACACGACGACCATCGCCACCATCGACATCGCCAGCAGCATCACCCTCCACCGGAGAGACAACGAGCTGGGGGCGCGCAGCGGTGCGCGCCGGTGCCGATGGAACCGGATCATCGTTGTTTTTGAATCATCACGGCGGCGTCTCCCGGAGGACGTACCCCACGCCGCGCACCGTGTGGATCAGCCGGGGCTCACCGTCGGCTTCGGTCTTGCGGCGCAGGTAGCCCACATAGACCTCCAAGGCATTGCCCGAGGTGGGAAAGTCGAATCCCCATACCTCCTCGAGGATGCGACTGCGGGTGAGCACTCGGCGCGGATTGGCGATCAACATTTCCAGCAACGCGAACTCGGTGCGGGTCAGGCTGATTGGGCGCTGCCCGCGGGTGACCTCGCGGGTCACCGGGTCCAGCGTCAGGTCGGAGAACGTCATGGCCACCGACTCGGTGTCCTCGTCCGGCTTGGTGCGTCGCAGTAATGCCCGCATGCGGGCCAACAATTCTTCGAGGGCGAACGGCTTCGGCAGATAGTCATCGGCGCCGGCGTCCAGGCCGGCAACCCGCTCGGAAACCGAGTCGCGGGCGGTGAGCACCAGGATCGGTAGGTCGTCGCCCGTGCTGCGGAGGTGACGGCACACCTGGAGGCCGTCCAAGCGCGGCATCATCACATCCAGGACGAGCGCGTCGGGCCGATCGCTGGCGATCATGTCCAGGGCCTCGACGCCGTCGTGAGCCAATTCGACCGAGTACCCGTTGAAGGAAAGCGACCTGCGTAGCGACTCGCGCACCGCGCGATCATCGTCGACGACAAGTATGTGCACGGCCACTAGTTTCGTCCTAGCGGCTGAGAGCGGCCTGAGAGGCGCGCCGGGTATTTGCCGAGATTAACGGCGGTCGAGATCGATGAGACCAAGACGGGCGGCCTTGAGCAGCCTGCGCGGCACTTTGTGTTTCTGGCCCGCCACAGTCACACCGACGAGCTCGGTCCGGGTGGCCTTCCACTGCGCGCGACGGCTTCGGCTATTCGCGCGCGACATCCTGCGTTTGGGTACGGCCATGGTCGGGCCTAACTCCTCAGTCGGGGCTTTCGGGTCTGTGTCGCGCGGTATGGCCGGTTGGGCCCAGCGGCGACGATTCCCGTCAAGGATAGTCGGTGACCTGCTGGTCGTCCAAAATGGGCCGCAACCGGTGTTCGCGGCGCTATTGGCATCCGGCTATGCTGACCTACCGGTTGGTTGGTTGCGCCCACCGATAATCCCAACGAAGGGAGAAAACGCATGGCTTCTGCGGCTGGCGCCTCTGGTGCCGTGCGTATCGCGAACTGCTCAGGCTTCTACGGCGACCGGCTCTCGGCGATGCGCGAGATGCTCACCGGCGGGCTGGATGATCCGGTGGACTACGTCACCGGCGACTATCTGGCCGAGCTGACCATGCTGATCCTGGGCCGCGACCGGATGAAGCACCCCGAGCGCGGCTACGCCAAGACCTTCCTGACCCAACTCGAGGACTGCCTGGGCGAGGCGCGCGACCGCGGGGTCCGCATCGTCGCCAACGCCGGCGGCCTCAATCCCGCCGGGCTGGCCGACGCGATCCGCGCCCTGGCCGAGCGCCTCGGCATCCCGGCCCGGATCGCCCACGTCGAGGGTGACGACCTCCAGCCGCGCGCGGCCGAACTGGGACTCGGCGCCCCGCTGACCGCAAACGCGTACCTGGGCGCGTGGGGCATCGTCGACTGCCTCAACGACGGCGCCGACGTCGTCGTCACCGGCCGGGTCACCGACGCCTCGGTGATCGTCGGCGCGGCGGCGGCGCACTTCGGCTGGGGCCGCACGGACTACGACCAACTGGCCGGCGCGGTGGTCGCCGGCCACGTCATCGAGTGCGGCGTCCAGGCCACCGGCGGCAACTATTCGTTCTTCACGGAAATCCCCGACCTGACCCACGCCGGTTTCCCACTGGCCGAGGTCTGCGCCGACGGCTCGTCGACCATCACCAAGCATCCGGGCACCGGCGGCCTGGTCAGCGTCGACACCGTCACTGCGCAGCTGCTCTACGAGATAACCGGCGCCCGCTACGCGAACCCCGACGTCACCGCCCGGATGGACTCCGTCGAGCTGTCCGCGGACGGCCCCGACCGGGTGCGCATCAGCGGCGTGCGCGGCGAGCCGCCGCCGCCCACGTACAAGGTGTCGCTGAACAGCATCGGCGGCTTCCGCAACGCCATGACCTTCGTGCTGACCGGCCTGGACATCGAGGCCAAAGCCGAACTGGTGCGCCGACAGCTGGAGGCCGCGCTGACCGTCAAGCCGGCCGAGCTGCAGTGGTCTTTGGCCCGCACCGATCACACCGACGCGGACACCGAAGAGGCCGCCAGCGCGTTGCTCCACTGCGTCGTCCGCGATCCCGACCCCGTCAACGTCGGGCGCCAGTTCTCCTCAGCGGCAGTCGAATTGGCGCTGGCCAGCTACCCGGGCTTTCACGTGACGGCCCCGCCGGGCGAGGGCCAGGTGTACGGCGTGTTCACCCCCGGCTACGTCGACGCCAGGCAGGTGCCGCACACCGCGGTGCACGCCGATGGCACCCGCGTCGACATCCCCTGCGCCACCGACACTTTGGAGCTGGCGCCCGCCGATCCGCCGCCGTTGCCCGAGCCGCTGCCCGCCGGCCCGACCCGGCGGGTGCCGCTGGGCTCTATCGCGGGCGCGCGCAGCGGCGACAAGGGCGGATCCGCCAACGTCGGGGTCTGGGTACGCACGGACGACCAATGGCGCTGGCTTGCCAACACGCTGACGGTCGAGCTGCTCAAGGAGCTGCTGCCCGAAGCGGCCGACTTCGAGGTCACCCGCCACGTGCTGCCCAATTTGCGCGCGGTGAACTTCGTCATCGACGGCATTTTGGGCCAGGGCGTCGCCTATCAGGCGCGCTTCGATCCGCAGGCCAAGGGGCTGGGCGAATGGCTGCGCGGCCGCTGCGTCGACATCCCGGAGGGCCTGTTATGAGTATCTGGAACACGCCGGAGCGCGAAGCGCTGCGAAAGACGGTGCGCGCGTTCGCCGAACGCGAGATCCTGCCCAACGTCGACGAGTGGGAACGCACCGGGGACCTGCCGCGCAAACTGCACCGGCGCGCCGGGGCGGCCGGCCTGCTGGGCGCGAACTTTCCCGAAGCGGTCGGTGGTGGCGGCGGCGACGGCGCCGACTCGGTGATCATCTGCGAGGAGATGCATCAGGCGGGTGCGCCCGGGGGCGTCTTCGCGTCGTTGTTCACCTGCGGCATCGCGGTGCCGCACATGATCGCCTCCGGCGATGCGCGGCTGATCGACACCTTCGTCCGGCCGACGTTGGCCGGCGACAAGATCGGCGCGCTCGCAATCACCGAGCCAGGCGGCGGTTCGGACGTCGGGCACCTGCGCACCGCGGCGGCCTTGGATGGCGACCACTACGTGATCAACGGCGCCAAGACCTACATCACCTCCGGGGTGCGCGCCGACTACGTCGTCACCGCGGCGCGCACGGGAGGCCGTGGCGCCGTAGGGGTTTCGCTGATCGTGGTGGAGAAGGGCACACCCGGCTTCGAGGTCAGCCGCAAGCTCGACAAGATGGGCTGGAGGTCGTCCGACACCGCGGAGCTGTCCTACACCGACGTGCGCGTGCCGCGGGCCAACCTCGTCGGCGCCGAGAACACCGGCTTCGCCCAGATCGCTCAGGCGTTCGTCGCCGAGCGGATCGGCCTTGCCGCGCAGGCGTATTCGAGCGCGCAACGGTGCCTGGACCTGACGGTGCAATGGTGTCGTGACCGGGAGACGTTCGGCCAGCCGCTGATCTCACGCCAATCGGTGCAGAACACGCTGGCCGAGATGGCCCGCCGCATCGACGTCGCCCGCGTGTATTCGCGCAATGTGGTCGAGCGCCAGCTCGCCGGCGAGACCAACCTGATCGCGCAGGTGTGCTTCGCCAAGAACACCGCCGTCGAGGCCGGCGAATGGGTCGCTGACAAAGCCGTCCAGCTGTTCGGCGGCATGGGCTATATGGCCGAGTCCGAAGTCGAACGCCAATACCGGGACATGAGGATCTTGGGCATCGGCGGCGGAACCACCGAAATCCTCACCTCACTGGCCGCCAAACTTCTGGGGTATCAATCGTGACCGTGCTGCAGTCGACCATCGATCCGAACGCCGCGACCTTCGCCGACGCGGCCTCGGCTGCCATCTCGCGACTCGACGAGATCGGCGCCGAACTGGCCAAAGCGCTTGCCGGCGGCGGTCCCAAGTACGTCGAGCGCCACCATCGCCGCGGCAAGCTGACCCCGCGGGAACGCATCGAGCTGCTCGTCGACCCCGACTCCCCCTTTCTGGAACTGAGCCCGCTGGCGGCGTACGGCACCGCCTTCCAGATCGGCGCCAGCCTGGTCACCGGCATCGGTGCGATCTCCGGGGTGGAGTGCATGATCGTGGCCAACGACCCCACCGTCAAAGGCGGCACCAGCAACCCGTGGACGCTGCGAAAGATATTGCGGGCCAAGCAGATCGCCATGCAGAACCGGCTTCCGGTGGTCTCGCTGGTGGAATCCGGCGGGGCGGACCTGCCGACCCAGAAGGAGATCTTCATCCCCGGCGGGCAGATGTTCCGCGATCTGACCCGGCTATCGGCGGCGGGCATCCCGACCATCGCGCTCGTATTCGGCAACTCCACCGCCGGCGGGGCATACGTCCCCGGGATGTCGGATCACGTGGTGATGATCAAGGAACGTTCGAAGGTGTTTTTGGCCGGTCCCCCGCTGGTGAAGATGGCCACCGGCGAGGAATCGGACGACGAGTCGCTCGGCGGCGCCGAAATGCACGCCCGCATATCGGGATTGGCGGACTACTTCGCCGTCGACGAGCTCGACGCCATCCGCATCGGACGCCGGATCGTGGCGCGACTGAACTGGGTCAAACAGGGCCGCGCGCCCAGACAAGTGACCGAGCCGCTGTTCGATTCCGAGGAGCTGATCGGCATCGTCCCAGCAGACCTGCGCATCCCGTTCGACCCGCGCGAGGTGATCGCCCGGATTGTCGACGGCTCCGAATTCGACGAATTCAAGCCGTTGTACGGCTCGTCGTTGGTGACGGGCTGGGCCCAGTTGCACGGTTACCCGGTGGGCATTCTGGCCAACTCGCGCGGCATCCTGTTCAGTGAGGAGTCGCAGAAGGCCACGCAATTCATCCAGTTGGCCAACCGCTCCGACACGCCACTGTTGTTCCTGCACAACACCACCGGCTACATGGTGGGCAAGGACTACGAAGAGGGCGGGATGATCAAGCACGGCTCGATGATGATCAACGCCGTGTCCAACTCCACGGTCCCGCACATCTCGCTGATCGTCGGCGCGTCTTACGGCGCGGGCCACTACGGCATGTGCGGGCGCGCCTACGAGCCCCGGTTCCTGTTCGCCTGGCCCAGCGCGAAATCCGCGGTGATGGGCGGTGCGCAACTGTCGGGCGTGCTGTCGATCGTGGCCCGGGCGGCCGCCGAAGCCCGCGGGCAACAGGTCGACGAGGCGGCCGACGCCGCGATGCGGGCCGCCGTCGAGGGCCAGATCGAAGCGGAGTCGCTGCCGATGGTCTTGTCCGGGATGCTGTACGACGACGGGGTGATCGATCCGCGCGACACCCGAACGGTGCTGGGAATGTGCCTGTCCGCCATCGCCAATGGGCCGATCAAGGGGACGTCGAACTTCGGCGTCTTTCGGATGTGATGCAAATGGGAATCACTCGAGTGCTGGTCGCCAACCGCGGCGAGATCGCCCGGCGGGTGTTCGCCACCTGCCGGCGACTGGGCCTGGGCACCGTCGCCGTCTACACCGACCCGGACGCCGGCGCACCGCACGTCGCCGAGGCCGACGCCCGCGTGCGGCTGCCGAAGACGAACGACTATCTCAACGCCGAGGCCATCATCGCGGCCGCGCTCGCCGCCGGTGCCGACGCGGTGCACCCCGGCTACGGATTCCTTTCGGAGAACGCCGAGTTCGCGGCCGCCGTGCAGGAAGCGAGCCTGACGTGGGTCGGGCCACCGGTGGACGCGGTGCGGGCGATGGGCTCCAAGATCGAGTCCAAGAAGCTCATGGCCACCGCCGGGGTTCCGGTGCTCGAGGAACTCGACCCGGACACCGTCACCCAAGCCCAGCTGCCGGTGCTGGTCAAGGCTTCCGCGGGCGGTGGCGGTCGCGGAATGCGGGTGGTTCGCGAATTATCTTCTCTGGCGGCCGAAGTCGCCGCGGCCCGGCGCGAGGCGCAGTCCGCATTCGGCGACCCGACCGTGTTCTGCGAGCGCTACCTGCCGACCGGGCACCACGTCGAGGTCCAGGTCCTCGCCGACACCCACGGCACCGTGTGGGCCGTCGGGGAACGCGAATGCTCCATCCAAAGACGCCACCAGAAGATCATCGAGGAGGCGCCGTCCCCGTTGGTGGAGCGCACGCCCGGCATGCGGGACAAGCTCTTCGACGCGGCCCGGCTGGCCGCCGGCGCCATCGGCTATGCCGGTGCCGGAACAGTCGAATTCCTCGCCGATGACGACGACGAGTTCTACTTCCTGGAGATGAACACCAGGCTGCAGGTCGAGCACCCGGTCACCGAAGAGACCACGGGGCTCGACCTCGTCGAGCTGCAGCTCGAGGTCGCCGCCGGTGGCCGGCTGGAGGACGAACCCCCGGCGGCCCAAGGGTATTCGATCGAGGCCCGGCTCTACGCCGAGGATCCGGAGCGCGGTTGGCATCCGCAGGCCGGCCTGGTGCACACGATCGACGTGCCGGGAGCCCGGGCCCGGTTCGGCTCGCTGGGCCGGCGGACGGGAATCCGCCTGGACTCCGGGATCGTCGACGGTTTCACGGTGTCGATCCACTACGACCCGATGCTCGCCAAGGTCATCTCCTACGCGCCGACGCGCCGGCAGGCCGCCCTGGTGCTCGCCGACGCGCTCGCCCGCGCCCGCCTGCATGGCGTCGGCACCAACCGTGAGCTCTTGGTGAACGTGCTGCGCCACCCCGCATTCCTCGACGGCGCCACGGACACCGCGTTTTTCGACACGCACGGTCTGGCGGAACTCTCGGCGCCGCTGGCCGATCCCGCGACGATCCGGTTGTCGGCGATCGCCGCCGCCCTTGCCGATGCCGCGCACAACCGGGCCACCGCCGCGGCGTTCGCCTCGATTCCCGGTGGTTGGCGCAACCTGGCCTCGGGCTATCAAATCAAGACATTCCGTGACGACAACCACGCCGATCAGCGCGTCGAATACCGTTTCACCAGAATGGGATTGGAGCTTCCCGCGGATCCGGCGGTGCGGCTGGTGTCGGCCACGGCGGACGAAGCCGTGCTGACCGACAACGGGGTCGACCACACCTTCGCGGTGAAGCGCTACGAGCACGACATCTACATCGATTCGGCGCGCGGGCCCGTTCACCTGGTCGCGCTGCCGCGCTTCCCCGAGCCCGGTTCGGAGGTCGCGCAGGGATCGCTGGTGGCGCCGATGCCCGGCAACGTCATCCGCGTCGGCGCCGAGGTCGGTGACACCGTCGCCGCGGGCCAGCCCCTCATCTGGCTGGAGGCGATGAAGATGGAACACACCATCACCGCGCCGGCCGACGGCGTGCTCGCCGAGCTCAAGGTCAACGCCGGCCAGCAAGTCGAAGTTGGCGCCGTCCTGGCAAGGGTGGACGCGGCAGAAGAAGAAGGAGATCCGCAGTGACCGACAGCAGCTTCATCGAGAACGAGGACCGCCGTGCCCTGCGCAAGGCGGTGGCCGAGTGGGCGTCCAACTACGGCGCCGAGTACTACCTTCGGAAGGCGCGAGCGCACGAGCACACCACCGAATTGTGGTCCGAGGCAGGCAAACTTGGCTTCCTCGGGGTGAACCTACCCGAAGAGTACGGCGGTGGCGGCGCCGGAATGTACGAGCTGTCCCTGGTGATGGAGGAGATGGCGGCCGCGGGCAGCGCGCTGCTGCTGATGGTGGTGTCACCCGCCATCAACGGGACCATCATCAGCAAGTTCGGGACCGAGGAACAGAAGAAGCGCTGGATCCCCGCGATCGCCGACGGCTCCCTGACGATGGCGTTCGCGATCACCGAGCCCGACGCCGGATCCAACTCGCACAAGATCACCACCACCGCCCGCCGCGATGGCGGCGACTGGATCCTCAAGGGGCAAAAGGTTTACATCTCCGGCATCGACCAAGCCCAGGCCGTGCTGGTGGTGGCGCGCACCGAGGAAGCCAAGACGGGCAAGCTGCGGCCGGCGCTGTTCGTGGTGCCCACCGATGCGCCCGGCTTCACCTACACCGCGATCGAGATGGAGCTCATCAGCCCGGAGCGCCAATTCCAGGTCTTCCTCGACGACGTCCGGCTGCCCGGCGACGCGCTGGTCGGAGCCGAGGACGCCGCCATCGCCCAGCTCTTCGCCGGCCTGAACCCCGAGCGCATCATGGGCGCGGCCAGCTCGGTGGGCATGGGACGGTTCGCACTGAACAGGGCCGTCGACTACGTCAAGACGCGCAAGGTGTGGTCCACCCCGATCGGCGCCCACCAGGGCCTGTCCCATCCGTTGGCGCAGTGCCACATCGAGGTCGAACTCGCCAAGCTGATGATGCAGAAGGCCGCGACGCTGTACGACAGCGGCGACGACATGGGTGCGGCCGAGGCCGCCAATATGGCCAAGTACGCCGCCGCCGAAGCGGCCACCCGCTCGGTCGACCAGGCGGTGCAGTCGATGGGCGGCAACGGGCTGACCAAGGAGTACGGGGTCGCCGCCATGTTGGCGTCGGCCCGGCTGGGCCGGATCGCCCCGATCAGTCGCGAGATGGTGCTGAACTTCGTCGCGCAGACGTCGCTGGGCCTGCCCCGAAGCTACTGAGGCCAGTGATGGACACGCTCGTCGAATACGCCGGGCCCGCCGATTCCGGCGGCCCGTTCGCGCGGCTGACGCTGAACTCACCGCATAACCGCAACGCGCTCTCGACCGCTCTGGTCGGCCAGTTGCACCAGGGGCTGCGCGACGCCGCGTCGGATCCCGCGGTGCGGGCGGTCGTGCTCGGGCACACCGGCGGCACGTTCTGCGCCGGTGCGGATTTGAGTGAGGCCAGCGGGGGCGCCCCCTTCGACATGGCCGCGGCGCGGGCGCGGGAACTGACGGCGCTGCTGCGCGCGATCGTCGAGTCGCCGCTGCCGGTGATCGCCGCGATCAACGGGCATGTCCGAGCCGGCGGGTTCGGCCTGGTCGGCGCGTGTGATATCGCAGTCGCCGGCCCGCGCAGCACCTTCGCGCTGACCGAGGCCCGCATCGGCGTCGCCCCGGCGATCATCTCGCTGACGCTGCTGCCGAAGATGTCGGCGCGGGCGGCGGCGCGCTACTACCTGACCGGCGAGACGTTCGATGCGGCGCAAGCCGCGGAGATCGGGCTCGTCACGATGCCAGCCGACGACGTGGACGCAGCGGTGCAGCAGCTGGTCGCCGACGTGGGACGGGGATCGCCCCAGGGTCTTGCGGCGTCGAAGGCGCTGACCACGGCCGCCGTCCTGGATGGCTTCGACCGCGACGCCGAGCGGCTCACCGAGGAGTCGGCCCGGCTGTTCGTGTCCGAAGAGGCTCGCGAGGGCATGCTGGCGTTCCTGCAGAAACGCCCGCCCAGTTGGGTCGCTGCGGCCCGGGAACGGCCCGGCAATGAGGCGGGCAACTAGGGGCGACCTGGAAGGGAACGTTGCAGTTTAGCCAAGCCGCTTGCGGCAAAACCGCGACGTCGTACGCTCGTGGATGATGAGCAACCCAGCGCAGCGCGATGCTAAGGACACGCGCGACGAAGCGTCCCGCGCCGCCGACACGGATCGCATACAGCTTGCGCAGTTGCTCGCGTACGCGGCCGAGCAGGGCCGCCTCCAGCTGAAGGACTACGAAGACCGCCTGGCCAGGGCTTATGCGGCCACGACGTACCGGGAGCTGGATGAGCTCAGGGCCGACCTGCCGGGTGCGCCGATAAACCCGCGCAGGGGCGGCAAGACCAATCCGGCGCCGTCCATGTTGCTGCTGGCCCTACTGAGCGGATTCGAGCGGCGCGGCCGATGGAATGTGCCGAAGAAGCTGACGACGTTCACCTTCTGGGGCAACGGGGTGGTTGACCTGCGCTACGCGGACTTCACCTCGACCGAGGTCGACATTCACGCGATCTCGATCATGGGGATGCAGAACATCGTGCTGCCGCCCGAAGTCAACGTCGAGATCCACGGCCGCGGCGTGATGGGCGGATTCGACCACAAGGTCCTGGGCCAGGGCACGCCCGGCGCGCCGAAGATCAACATTCGCGGCTTCTCGTTCTGGGGCGGCGTGAGCATCAAGCGCAGGGCCCGCAGGCCCCGCGGTTAGCACTCGAGAATCGCTAGTCGGGCACGTAGTCGAACGTGTCCGGGTTTGGCCCCGTCCGTCCTGATTCACCCTTGTCCAGCGCCGAGATCGCGCTCATGTCGCTGTCGTCCAATTCGAAGTCGAACAGCTCGTAGTTGGATTTGATCCGATCGGGGGTCACCGATTTGGGGAAGACGATGTCGCCGCGCTGGATGTGCCAGCGCAGCACCACCTGCGCCGGCGACTTGCCGCAGGCGTCGGCGATCCGGGTGATCACCGGGTCGCCGAGCACCTTGCCCTGAGCGATCGGCGACCACGCCTCGGTGGCTATGCCGTGATCGGTGCCGTACGCACGCACCCGGTCATTGGTGAAGTACGGATGAACCTCGATCTGGTTGACCGAAGGCACGGTGTCCGTTTCCGCGGCCAGTTGATCCAGATGTACGGGCTGGAAGTTCGAGACGCCGATGCTGCGGGCGCGTCGGTCCTTCGCGAACTCTTCGAGGACCTTCCAGGTGGAGACGAAGTCGCCGTCGTAGAGCGTGGGCAGTGGCCAGTGAATGAGGAACAGGTCGACGTAATCGGAATTCAGGGCTTCCAGCGTTTTGCCGAATGCGCGGCGCGCATCGTCTGGCTTGTGAAAGCCGTTGTTGAGCTTGCTGGTAACAAAAACGTCGGAACGCTTGAGCCCGGCGTCGCGGATCCCTTGTCCGACTTCCTTTTCGTTTCCATACATCTCCGCGGTGTCGATGTGCCGGTATCCGATGTCGAGGGCGCGCTTGACGGCCGCGGCGGTCTCGTCGGGCTTGATCTGGAACACGCCGAAACCAAGCTGCGGGATTCGCACCCCGTCGTTGAGTTCGATAGTTGGAACGTTGCTCATGCATCTCCTCCTTCTTCGTCCGGGTACCCGATCGGGAAGGCTGCTATCGCCGTGCGCGCGGTAACGACCGGCGTGCGACTAGCGACGGCGCCGCGACCGCAGGTAGTCCCCGACCACGGCCGCTCCCAGGCCGTCGAGATCGGGCACCACGACGCGTCCCTCGACGCGCCGTGCGACCTGGTCGATGAACCGCGCCAGCCCGGGGTCGCTGCCCAGCCGGAAGATGGTCACCTGAGCACCGAGGCGGGCCATGTCGTCGAACCCCCGCACGGTGTGGGCGATGGTCCGGGGATGCGGCGGGTAATCAAAGAACACGGCGGAACCCGCCCCCTCCCCGGCAAAGTCCTCTAGGTGAGCGGTCGGCTCACCATCGGTGACCACCAGCACGACGGGCTGCGCGTTGGGGTGCCGACGAAGGTGACGGCCCGCCAGCGCCAGCGCGTGATGCAGGTTGGTGCCCTGCTCGTAGACGCCCTCCAGGCCCGTGAGCTCGGCGGCCGTCACCGTGCGGGCATAGCGGCCAAAGGCGATGATCTGCAAGGCATCCGAACGGAACCGCGTGCACACCAGGTGGTTGAGCGCGAGGGCCGTCCGCTTCATCGGCAGCCAACGGTTCTCCATAACCATCGAAAACGAGGTGTCGACCAGCAGCGCCACCGCGGCCTGCGTGCGGGTCTCGGTCTCGGAAACCTCCACGTCGTCGACGGTTATCCGGATCGGGCCGGCGGCGCCCTCCACAGTCGCGGTTCCCGCCTGCCGCAGCACCGCGTTGGTCAGGCTGCGAGAGATGTTCCACGGTTCGGTGTCACCGAATTGCCAGGGCCGGGTCGCGCCGGTCAGCTCGCCGGCCGCCCCCGCGCGGCGATGATCACGTTCGCCGTGACGACCCGAAAGCTGTTCCGCCACATCGCGTAACGCCGTCTCGCCCAGCCTGCGCATGGCTTTCGGGGAAAGTCGCCACTGGCCGTCGGAACCGCGATCCAAGAACCCTTGATTGACGAGTGCGCGTTCCAGCTCGGCCAGTGTTCGGGCATCGATGGCGGCCTCGTCGCCGAGCTGGCGCGCCAGCGCGTCGATGTCGACGTCGTCCATGGTGGCGCCCGGATAGCTCTGCGACAGCTGCTCGGCAAGTTGCTCCAGCTCGGCGATGTCGGCCAGCGCCTGGGTGCCCTCGCCCATGCCGAAGGGGTTGTCACCGGAGAACTGCTCGGACCCGCCCCAGTCTTCGCCCGGACGCGCGGCCTGCAGGTGCGCGTCGAGCCGGTTTAACGCCTGCATCAACGCCGGAGAGCCAAAGGCCTGCTGCGCCAAGGCATCCAGTTCGGCACGCTGGTCGGCACTCAGGCTGTTGCGAAAACGCTGCGCGGCGGCGGCGCGCTTGGCCAGCGAGTCCAACAGCTCGTCGACATTGCGCGGGTTCTCCGGGAAGAACTCGCCGTGCTTGCCCATGAAGTCGTCGAAGTCCTGCTGCGTGTCCTCGCCGCGGGCGTGCTTGTCCAGCAGCTCGTTGAGGTCGTTCAACATGTCGTTGACCCGCTGACGATCCTCGTCGGTGGCACCCTCCAGCGCTTGCTTCATGCCCGCGAAGCGCTGGTCCAACATCTCGCGGCCGAGCAAATCCTTTATCTGCTCGTACTTTTGGCGGGCCTCGGCGCTGCGCCAGTTGTAGTCGGAAAGCTCCTGGACGGCCTTGGCGGGCGACGCCGGCAGCGCGTCCAGCTGGAGTTCGCCGAAGCGAGCGTCGTCGTCCAGCGCGCGGGCCAGCTCCTTGCGCTCGGCCAGGACGGCCTCGTCGAGCAGCCTTTTGATCTCTTGCAGGGTGCCGTCTAAGTTGTTGTTGCGCAACAATTCCCGTCGGCGCCGGTTCGCCTCGGCCGCCAGTCGGTCGGCGCCGGGCATGTTCCTGGTGCCGCGACGCAGCAGCTCGGACAGCGCACGCCGAGGCGAGGTACCGGCCATGACGTCCTGGCCGATCTGCTCGAGTGCCTCGCGCAGGTCCACCGGCGGCGCCAGCGGGTCGGGCCCCCCGGTGTACGCCGAGTACCGCGATGAGTGCCCTTTCGAAAAAGGCTTAGCCATAGACCGTCTGGCCCTCCCCGGACACCTTGTCGATTCGCTTGGCCAGATACAAGGCCTCCAGGGCCATTTCCAGCGCCGCGGCGCGTTCGCCTTCGGATTCGGCGTTGAGTTTCTTCGCGATCTTGTCGACGACGGGCAGCCCCGGAACCGCGGCGAGCACGTCCTTGGCGGATATTCGCTCGCCCGTCGTCACCGCCGAACCGGCCTCGACGGCGGACACCAACGAACCGACGTCGATGCCCCCCAGCACCCTGGCCGCGGTGTCGGCGGTCGCGCGACGCAAGAGGTGCTCGAGCACCGCCTGCTCGCGGCCCTCCTCCCCGGACTCGAATTCCAGCTTGCCGCGCAGGACGTCGATCACGGTGCCCAGGTCGACCACCCGGGCCACCGGATCGGTCTCGCCCAGCACCGCGCCGCGGTGCCGTGCGGCCGCGGCGACCGTCTCGGCGGCCGCGATCGCGAACCGTGCCGACACCCCCGACCGCTGATCGACCGAGCTGGACTCGCGCAGGTAGCGGGCGAACCGAGCCATCACCTGGATCAGGTAGTCGGGCACCTGCGCGCTCAGGTGTGCTTCCTGAGTTATCACGCCCATTTCGGCCTCGAGCTCCAGAGGGTAATGGGTCCGGATCTCGGCGCCGAAGCGGTCCTTGAGCGGAGTGATGATGCGGCCACGGTTGGTGTAGTCCTCGGGGTTCGCGCTGGCCACCACCAACACGTCGAGCGGCAGGCGCAGCGTGTAGCCGCGGACCTGGATGTCGCGCTCCTCCATGACGTTGAGCATCGACACCTGAATGCGCTCGGCGAGGTCGGGCAGCTCGTTGACCGCGACGATGCCGCGATGCGCCCGCGGGATCAGCCCGTAGGCGATCGTCTCCGGGTCACCGAGGCTACGGCCCTCGGCGACCTTGATCGGGTCGATGTCGCCGACCAGGTCTGCGACGCTGGTGTCCGGGGTGGCCAGCTTCTCGGTGTACCGCTCGCTGCGGTGCCTCCACTCCACGGGCAGGTCGTCGCCGAGCTCGTCGGCCCGGCGGATGGACTCCGGTGTGATCGGCCGGTACGGATGCTCACCGAGTTCGGCCCCACTGATCACGGGGGTCCACTCGTCGAGCAGCCCGGCCAGCGCGCGCAGCAGCCGGGTTTTGCCCTGGCCGCGTTCGCCGAGCAGCACGAAGTCGTGGCCCGCGATCAGTGCCCGCTCCAGCTGAGGCAACACCGTGTCGTCGAAGCCCAGGATGCCCGGCCAGATTTCGTCTCCCGCCGCCAGCCCGGTCAGCAGATTCTCGCGGATTTCCTGCTTGACGCCCCGTTCGCGATGACCGGCGGCACGCAGTTCGCCGACGGTGCGGGGCAGGTTGTTCGGTGATGGCACCACTCCACGCTACGCGTTGCCACGCCGCGTCACTCGGTGAAGGTTCAGTGAGCGAAGTGGCGTGCCCCGGTCAGGTACACCGTGACGCCGGCTTCGGCCGCCGCCGCGGTCACCTCGTCGTCGCGCACCGATCCTCCGGGATGCACTACCGCCTTCACCCCGGCGGCGGTCAGCGTCTCGAGTCCGTCCGGAAACGGGAAGAACGCATCCGAAGCCGCGACCGCGCCCCGTACCCGGTCGCCGCCGCGTTCGACGGCCAGTCGAGCGGCATCGACGCGGTTGACCTGACCCATGCCGACGCCGATGGTGGCGCCGTCGGCGGCGATCACGATCGCATTGGACTTGACCGCGCGGCAGGCGCGCCACGCAAAGACCAGGTCGCTCAACGTCATCGGGTCGGCGGGGGATCCGGTCGCCAGGGTCCAGTTCACCGGGTTGTCACCGTGCGCGTCGAGCTGGTCGCGTTGCTGCACCAAAAGCCCCCCGCTGAGCGGTCGCAGCTCGGAGCCACCGGTCAGCGGCTCCGAGGCCAGCAAAACCCGGATGTTCCTCTTGCGTGTCAGCACGTCGAGGGCGCCCGGCGCGTAGGTCGGTGCGACGATCACTTCGGTGAAGATGGTGCTCACGTACTCCGCCATCTCGAGGCTGACTTCCGTGTTCGCCGCGATCACTCCGCCGTAGGCGCTCAGCGGATCGCATTCGTGGGCCTTGCGGTGCGCGTCGGCGACCGATACCGAAGAGATCGCGATCCCGCAGGGGTTGGCGTGCTTGATGATTGCCACGCATATCTGTTCGTGGTCGAAGGCGGCCCGCCAGGCCGCGTCCGCGTCGGTGAAGTTGTTGTAGGACATGTCTTTTCCGTGCAACTGCTCGGCCTGCGCCAGGCCGGGCCAGGCGGCCGGGTCGCTGTAGAGCGCCGCCTGCTGGTGCGGATTCTCGCCGTAGCGCAGCATGGCGGTGCGCCGCCAGCTCCCGGCGAGCCACCGCGGAAACGCCGTGGGCGGATGCTCGGGTGCCAGCGTCGACTCCATCCAGCCGGCGACCGCGACGTCGTACTCGGCGGTGTGCTGAAATGCCAGCGCCGCCAGCCTTTTGCGCTCGGCGAGGGTAAATCCGCCGGCGCGCACGGCGGCCAGCACCCCGTCGTACCCGAGCGGGTCGGTGACCACCGCCACGCTGGGATGATTTTTTGCGGCCGCCCGGACCATCGACGGCCCGCCGATGTCGATCTGCTCGACGCACTCGTCGATGCCCGCGCCGGAGTCGACGGTCTCGCTGAACGGATAAAGGTTGACCACGACCAGTTCGAACGCCGCGATCCCGAGCCGCTCGAGCGCGGCGGCGTGCTCGGGTTTGCGGAGATCGGCCAGCAGCCCCGCATGCACGCCGGGGTGCAGCGTCTTGACCCGGCCGTCGAGCACCTCGGGGAAGCCGGTGAGCTCCTCCACGCGTGTCACCGGAATCCCTTTGTCGGCAATGGTCTTCGCCGTTGACCCGGTCGAGACGATCTCGACGCCCGCCGCGGTCAGTCCCCGGGCGAGTTCTACCAGGCCGGTCTTGTCGTACACGCTGATCAACGCGCGACGGATCGGCCTTTTTGAGTCCTCGGCGCTCATGCTGTGCTCATCCCAGGGTCGCCTTTCGTCCGGTCACCGTCACGCCGCGGGTCGCGATCGCGGCCACCACCTGCACCAAAAGCTGCCGTTCGGTGACTTTGATCCGTTCGTGCAGGGTCTCTTCGTTGTCGCCGTCGAGCACCGGAACGGATTGCTGCGCCAATATCGGCCCGGTGTCCGTACCGGCATCTACCAGGTGCACCGTACAGCCTGTGATCTTCACACCGTAGGCCAACGCGTCGGCCACTCCGTGCGCGCCGGGAAACGCGGGCAACAGCGCGGGATGAGTGTTGACGATGCGGCCGTTGAAACGCGAGAGAAACTGTGGCCCAAGTATTTTCATGAAGCCTGCGGACACCACCAGATCCGGCGAGTGCGCGGCGGTGGCGTCGGCGATGGCGGCATCCCAGGCTTCGCGGTTCGGGTGATCGGCCAGCCGGACGGTGAAGGTGGGCACCGACGCCGCCGCGGCGATCTCGGCGGCCAGGCAGTCGCGATCGGCACCGACGGCCACCACGCGGGCCGGGTAGTCATCGACGGCGGCGTCGATCAATGAGCCAAGCAGCGAACCTGTGCCCGATGCCAGTACCACCACTCGCGCCGGCGCACTCGGGGGCACGTGGAGCGGTTCGGCCACAGACGCGAGCCTAGCCCGGCGCTCGCACGTCGAGTCTGCGTCCAGCGCTGCATCGCCCGGCGTGTCGACGCGTTCGGCGCAGACTCGATCACGCGGGCGGCGGCGCGTCGTCCTCGCCGACCGGTAGATCGCCCCCGGCGGTGTCCGCGACCGGCTCCTCCGCAGCCGGCTCCTCCTCGGCCGGCTCGTCGTCCTGCTCGTCGAAAAGGCCCGCGAAGTCCGCCGGTTCGTCGTCCGCCGGGGCCGGAACGCCTTTGGGCGGCCTGGGCCGCCGGGGCCGGCGCGTGATCCCGCCGGCCATCACCACCGTGACGCAGCCCACGACGGCGAACCAGAAGAACACGCCGGCCAGCAAGGTCCCCTGGTCGACGCCGACGTCGCCGAAATTGCCCAGCCGTCCGCTTCCGCCGTATGCGAGCAACGACATGATCAACGCCCCGGTGAGCGATGCGACCGCCAGTTTGGCCATCGCCGGAAGGAACGGCAGCGCATGCCGAGCGCATTGTTGCCCGACCGCGACGCCCGACGACGCGCCGACGATGAGCAGCGCGACCCACACCGGTCCCAGCGGCGGCGTGGGGGCCGCGGCCAGGATCGGCAGTGCCGGGATGTCGCCGCCGAAGACGGTGAACGGACTGAACGTCGCGAAGCCGAGATGGGCGCTGGATCCGACCGCGACCGCCGAAGTGCCGACGATGACGTTGGGCGCGTACAACACGGACAGCACGGTGAGGCTGAGTTGACCGAATATCGAGTCGGTGATTCCGTACAGCTCCTGCATCGTGCCCCAGTGCACCACCAGCGACCCCGCCGTCACCAGTCCGGAAAGCCCGACCAACGCCAGCACACCGGCCGCCGCGGCGCGCAGGGAATCACCGAGCCAATCGGGCAGCGATGACGCCGCCAACGCCCGTCGTCCGACCCGCGACCACACGCCGATCGCGGCACCGATGGCGTGCACCACCAGCACGCTGGTGAAAGCGCGCAGGGCGCTGGGCGTCTCCAACTCGGTGATCACCGACGACGCGTCGTGGATGACCGCCAGCGCGACCGCCGCCATCAGCAGCGGGCCGCCCAGGGCCGACGCGATGACCCAGCGGATCACCAGCCACGACGAGTACGGCGAGGTGGCCCGCGCGCAGCTGCGGGCGGTCCCCCACACCATCAGCAGGACTGGCAGCAGCGGCAACACGCCCAGTTCCCGGCCGCCGATCGAGACTGGCACCTGGTGCACCGCCAGCCACATGCTGGCGATGGCTCCCAACGCCCCGGTCATGTCGCTGTTGGCGATCAGCAACTGCAGCAACGTGACCGCGGCGATGACGCCCAATGCCACCACGGCCGGACCGAACGCGACCCGAAGGAGGTCACGCGCCTGACGAGCGCCCGCCGCCCGGTTGTCCTCCACCCGTGTCACTCTTGGCGCACGTGCCCGACTACGCCCGAGAGCGCATGGCTAGGCCGGCGCCGCCGGCCCGGATGGCGATGACGACTGCTGTTCCTGGCCCTGGGGCTGCTCGCCGGTGCTCTGGCCGGAATATTCGACCGGGCCCGAACCTGCCTGCGACTCGGCACCGCCCGCGGCGGCCGGCGGCGGACTGAAGCTGGGGAAGCCGGTGGGCGGGGTCGACGTTCCCTGCTGGTGCGCTGCGGGCTGGGGCCCGGACTGCGGCGCGGACGGAGCGCCGAATCCGCCGGTCTGCGTGGTCGGGATCGCGGCCTGGGTCGGAGCGTTGCTCTGCGGATAGCGACCGTACTGCGACCCATACCCGGCGGCGGGCTGCTGCGGGTTTTGCGCCTGTTGTCCCGGGTGCTGCTGCTGGGCCGGCTGGCCGTAATACGGCTGCTGGCCGTACTGCCCGTACTGCTGCCCGTACTGGCCGTACTGCTGCCCGTACTGGCCGTATTGCTGCGCGTACGGGTCGAGCTTCGGCCGCGGTTTCGGCGCGGTGACGACCCCGGCGTCCAGCAGCAACGCGTAAGCGGCGGCGAACGCCTGCAATATGCTGCAGGCCACCAAGATGTACATCGCCACCCCGACTGAGAAGCCGGCGGGCGTATTGACCAGTTCGGTGACGGCCACCAGCGCGCCCAGCACCGCGATCACCGCGATGATTCCCGCATAGTTCTTCGCCTTGGGCAGCAGACCAAGCCCGGCGAGCAGCGCGGCCAGCAGCGCGACGATGACGGCGGTGCCGGCGTCGCCGGCGCGTCCACCGCCCGGGCCCAGCTCGGCGCTTACGACGAACGTCGGAAAGAAATTAAGGATGTAGACGAGCAGGCCGAGCCCCAACACGGCGATGTTCAAGATCCGCGGAAGCTTGCTTTCGTCGGCCTCGTCCTTGGCGAACGACGGTGTGGCGCCTGCATTGGAGCCGCCGGGCTGCGCGGGTTGATATCCGGGACTCCCGGGCGAGTAGGTCATTACTCCTCCTGTTGCTTCCAGTCCTTGAAGTGTCTCGGCGGCGCCACATCGCAGTGCGACGCTACGCTCACATGCGCGCCGCTTTCGAAAACACCTTCGGCGATCTCGCGTAGCGACGCGATCGATCACCCACGCTAGCGCACGTCGGGTTCGCGGTGCCGGAGCCACCGGCCCTGTCGGGCGACCGTCGGCAGCGCAGCAACTTGCCCCCCACAGGTAGAACACGTTCTAATTCTGTGCATGGATTACGGGCTAGTGCTTTTCACCAGCGACCGTGGCATCTCCCCGGCGACGGCCGGGAAGCTCGCAGACGACCACGGGTTCCAGACGTTCTACGTGCCGGAACACACCCACATCCCGGTCAAGCGCGAGGCGGCCCACCCGACGACCGGTGACGCGTCACTGCCGGATGACCGCTACATGCGCACGCTCGACCCGTGGGTGAGCCTGGGCGCGGCGTGCGCCGTGACATCGCGGGTGCGACTCTCCACGGCGGTGGCCCTGCCCGTCGAGCACGACCCGATCACGTTGGCGAAAAGCATTGCCACCCTGGACCATCTGTCGGGCGGCCGGGTCAGCCTCGGCGTCGGGTTCGGGTGGAACACCGACGAGCTCGCCGACCACGGCGTGCCGCCCGCACGGCGCCGCACCATGTTGCGCGAGTACATCGAGGCCATGCGGGCGTTGTGGACGCAGGAGGAAGCGGCCTACGACGGCGAATTCGTCAAGTTCGGGCCCAGCTGGGCCTGGCCCAAACCGGTGCAGCCGCACATCCCGGTGCTGGTGGGCGCCGCCGGAAACGAGAAGAACTTCAAGTGGATCGCCCGCAGCGCCGACGGCTGGATCACCACCCCGCGCGACTTCGACATCGACGAGCCGGTCAAGTTGCTGCAGGACACCTGGGCGGCCGCCGGGCGCGACGGCGCGCCGCAGATCGTCGCGCTGGACTTCAAGCCCGTCCCCGAGAAGCTGGCGCGGTGGGCCGGGCTCGGAGTGACCGAGGTGCTGTTCGGTTTGCCGGACCGTCCCGAAGACGAGGTGGCCGCCTACGTGGAGCGGCTGGCCGGCAAGCTGGCCGCTCTGATCTAGCGCGAGCAGACGCAGAATCGCATTAATTCGCACCGCGGAGTGCGATTCTGCGTCTGCTCGGCGCGAAAGAGCACCTACAGGCTGTTCAGGATTTCCCGTGCCAGTGCGGCGGTCTCCGACGGGGTCTTGCCGACCTGCACGCCGGCCGCTTCCAGGGCCTCCTTCTTGGCGGCCGCGGTGCCCGACGAGCCGGACACGATCGCGCCCGCGTGGCCCATCGTCTTGCCCTCCGGAGCGGTGAACCCCGCGACGTAGCCGACGACCGGCTTGGACACGTGGGCCTTGATGTAGTCGGCCGCACGCTCCTCGGCGTCGCCGCCGATCTCGCCGATCATCACGATCAGCTTGGTGTCGGGATCCTTCTCGAAGGCTTCGATGGCGTCGATGTGGGTGGTGCCGATGACCGGGTCGCCGCCGATGCCGATCGACGTGGTGAACCCGAAATCCCGCAGTTCGTACATCATCTGGTACGTCAGCGTGCCCGACTTGGACACCAACCCGACGGGGCCCGGGCCGGTGATGTTGGCCGGGGTGATGCCGACCAGCGCCTCGCCGGGGGTGATGATGCCGGGACAGTTCGGGCCGATGATGCGCGTCTTGCCGCCCTTGTCCAGGTTGTAGGCCCAGGCGTAGGCGCTGTCCTGCACCGGAATTCCCTCGGTGATGACCACCAGCAGCGGTATTTCGGCGTCGACGGCCTCGATGACCGCGTCCTTGGCGAACTTCGGCGGCACAAAGATGATCGACACGTCGGCGCCGGTCTTCTCCATCGCCTCCGCGACGGCGCCGAACACCGGCAGCTTGATGAGCCGGCCGCCCTTGTCCTCGTGCGTGACCGTGGTGCCGGCCTTGCGCGCGTTCACGCCGCCGACGATCTGGGTGCCCGCCTTGAGCATTCGGGCGGTGTGCACGGTGGCCTCGCTGCCAGTGATGCCCTGGACGATGACCTTGTTGTCCTTGTTCAGAAAGATCGACATATCCCGAAGTCCTCTCAGGCGCTCGCCAGCTCGGCGGCCTTGTCGGCGGCCTCGTCCATCGTGGGCACCAACGTCACCAGCGGGTGGTTGGCATCGGCCAGGATGCGCCGGCCTTCGTCGACGTTGTTGCCGTCGAGGCGCACCACCAGCGGCTTGTTGGCCTCGCTGCCCAGGATCTCCAGCGCCTTGACGATCCCGGTGGCCACCGCGTCACACGAGGTGATGCCGCCGAACACGTTGACGAACACGCTTTTGACCTGCGCGTCGCCCAGAACCACGTCCAACCCGGCGGCCATCACCTCGGCGGAGGCCCCGCCGCCGATGTCGAGGAAGTTGGCCGGCTTGACGCCGCCGTGCTTCTCGCCGGCGTAGGCGACGACGTCGAGCGTCGACATCACCAGGCCCGCGCCGTTGCCGATGATGCCGACTTGGCCGTCGAGCTTGACGTAGTTCAGGTCGTGTTCCTTGGCCTTGAGCTCCAGCGGGTCGGTGGCGTCGCGGTCCTCGAACTCGGCGTGGTCGGGGTGGCGGAAGTCGGCGTTACCGTCCAGGGTGACCTTGCCGTCGAGCGCCAGGATGCGGTCGTCGGGGGTGCGCACCAGCGGGTTGACCTCGACCAGGGTGGCGTCCTCGGCGACGAAAAGCTCCCACAGCTTGGAGATGGTGACCGCGGCGGCATCGAGCACCTCGGCCGGCAGGTGCCCCTGTTCGGCGATGGACCGCGCGGTAGCCAGATCGACACCTTTAACGGCGTCCACCGGAACCTTGGCGAGCCGTTCCGGCTTCGTGGCGGCCACCTCTTCGATCTCCATGCCTCCCTCGACCGAGCACATCGCCAGGTAAGTGCGGTTGGAACGGTCGAGCAGGAAGGAGATGTAGTACTCCTCGGCGATGTCGCTGGCCTCGGCGACCAGCAGTTTCTTCACGATGTGGCCCTTGATATCCAGGCCGAGGATGTTCTTGGCGTGCTCGTAGGCGTCTTCCGGCGTCGCGGCGTATTTGACGCCACCGGCCTTGCCCCGGCCGCCGACCTTGACCTGCGCCTTGACCATAACCGGGCGGCCGATCTCTTCGGCGATGGCCCGAGCGCCCTCCGGGGTGTCGGTTACCCGACCGGGCGTGCTCGGTACATTGTGCTTCCCGAATAGTTCTTTTGCTTGATACTCGAAAAGGTCCATGGGCTCACCGTCTTTGCTCGACTTGTTGCTGGGCCGGTATATAGGCGATGCCGGAATCGGCAACTCGCACGGTGGCACTGTATCGACCCACCCAATCGTTGCCGCTGTCGCGTCCACCAATGCGGAGACGCCAGGCCATACTGGCGGGCCTCAAACGTGATCCAACTCACAATCGTGGCCGGGATTCTGGCTCCAGGTTGCCAGTCCCGTCGGTCAACGGATACCTTCCTAGGGTCCAGATAACGTTATGGTCACGATACGAGGACATTTCAGCTTGCCCCAGCACCGTCAATCTCGTCATTCAGCCGCGTCTGGCGTCGTCAGGGTAAGTCGCGCAGCGGGCGGCTGGCGAACGGAGCCCCAGCACGACGAAGTCACCGAGATCCTTCCGCTGGATGGTTTCGACTTCAGCGACCTCGACCTCGTCGATGACGCTCGGGACCTCAATGAGCTGGACTTCAGCAACGACTCGAACTTCGACAACGAAGCCCAAGTGCTGCTGGCGCCCGAACTCGACGACCTGCACACGGTGGACAACCTGGGTCCGCTACTGCTGGCCGCGCCCGCCGCCGTGCCGGCCCCGGTGAGATTCCCCGCACACACCGACGCGCGTCGCCGGGACCGCTCGGAGATCACCGACGTCATTCCCGTGACACGGCGCGCCGGCCAGCATCGTAAGCAGCCGACCAGCGCGGCCAGGGGCCGGCTGCTGATCTCGGCGATGGCCGCCGGTGCGGCGGCTGCGGCCGCCCACACGGCGACCAGCCATGCCGACACCCCCAAGACCGAGGCCGTGCTGACCGCCAACGCGTCGGCGCTGACCGGCGGTGCGGGCAGCACCACAATTCGCGGCGCCCAGATCATTGCGGTCCAGCCAGCGGCGAATGCCGCGGTGCACAACGAGGAACTCGCCAAGGGCGTGGCCTTCGCCAACGATCGCGCGCAGCGCGAGGCGCGACTGCAACAGCCGCTCTACGTCATGCCGACGAAGGGCATCTTCACCTCGAACTTCGGCTACCGCTGGGGCGTGCTGCACGCCGGCATCGACCTCGCCAACTCGATCGGAACTCCGATCTATGCGGTGTCCGACGGCGTGGTCATCGACGCCGGCCCGACCGCCGGCTACGGCATGTGGGTGAAGCTGCGCCACGCCGACGGCACGGTCACGCTCTACGGCCACGTCAACACCACGCTGGTCAGCGTCGGCCAGCGGGTGATGGCCGGTGACCAGATAGCCACCATGGGCAACCGGGGCAATTCCACGGGACCCCACCTGCATTTCGAGGTGCTACAGGGCGGCACCGAAAGAATCGACCCGGTCCCATGGCTGGCTAAGCGGGGACTCAGCGTCGGCAACTACGCTGGTTGAGGTGACCGCGCCCAACGACCCCCCCGCTCCCGCCCCACCCGAGTCCATCGAGCCGCCG
Source organism: uncultured Actinomycetota bacterium (assembly GCA_963784685.1). Classification (GTDB taxonomy): domain Bacteria; phylum Actinomycetota; class Actinomycetes; order Mycobacteriales; family Mycobacteriaceae; genus Mycobacterium. Next base: position 864,925 of record CAWASF010000019.1, on the reverse strand, counting down.
TCCGAATCGCGGACACGGATCATCCGACGGGCGCCAAGCGGACCGCTGCCCATCGTGCCGGAATCGCCGACCACGCACATTCCCCGGCAGCCGCCGCTCTATGACGGCGCCCCGGGCGGCGGCGGGCGGGGAAGCCTTGCGGGTCTGCCGGGCGATGAGCCAAACGACCGAGCGGCCATCGCCGCCTGCGCGGTCAGCATGGTCAGCGGATGGGCGACGTCCGTGGTGGCCACCGACCTGATAGCCGGGTGGTGGAGAACCGACCGCCTGTTCTGCATCGCGATCGCCTTTCTCGCCCTGGTGTTTGCGATAACCACCATCGCGGGCGTGATCATGCTGCTTCGGCATCGGTCTGTCGGGCGCTACCTCATCGCCGCCGGCGCGGTGGTCGCGGTACTGACCTATGGCGGCGTGTTTCTCGCGGGCGCACGCGTCGCGTGGATCGTGTACGCCCTTTGGCTGTTGCCGCTCGCGAGCGTGGTGCTCGCCTTTCTCCCGGAAGTCAAACGCCGGCTGCAGCGCTAGTCAGAGTTTGCTGAGCGGGGCGTGGTTGTGCATCAACTTCACCCGTCCCGAGCTGCCGAAGTCGATCAGTGACATCGCCGATTCGCCGACGCCCGAGACTTCCTCGACCCGGCCCAGCCCGTACTTGTCGTGAGTCACCCGATCGCCGGGCTGCAGCACCAGCAGCGGACGCTTGCCGGCCGCGGACCGTGTCGGCGCCGGACGCGGCGCGCCGAATCGGCCGGCACCGCTCACCGGCGCACTGAACGACGGCGCCGGCGCACTGCGCCGCCAGTCGATGAGCTCCTGCGGAATCTCCCGCAGAAATCGCGATTCCGGATTGAGCAGTGGCTGTCCCCAGGAAGACCGGACGATGGCCCTGCTCACATACAGCCGCTGGCGGGCCCGAGTGATGCCGACGTAGGCCAGCCGCCGTTCCTCGGAGAGCTCGGCGGGATCATCCAGCGCCCGCATGTGCGGGAACATCCCGTCCTCCCACCCGGTGACAAACACCACCGGAAACTCCAAACCCTTCGCGGTGTGCAGCGTCATCAGCGTGACCACACCGGCGCTGTGCTCGGGGATTTCGTCGGCGTCGGCCACCAGCGACACCCGCTCCAGGAACGCCGCCAGCGCACCGGTGTCCGGCACGTCTTCGTCCTCCGGAACCTGGGAGTCGTCCAGCGCGGCCGCTTCCCCGGTTTCCAGCGCCTGGTCGGTGCTGAATTCGTGTGCGACGCTGACTAATTCGTTGAGGTTGTCCAGCCGGGCCAGTTCCTGAGGGTCGGTGGAGGACTCCAGCTCGCTGCGGTAGCCGGTACGGTCGAGCACCAACTCGACCAGGTCACCGAGATCGTCGTCGAGGTGACCCCGCAGGTCGTCGAGCAGCTCGACGAAACCCGCGATCGCCTTCTCCGCGCGGGTATTCAGCATGGGCACCTTGCCCTCGGCCGCCGCGACAAGCGCGTCGGCGAAACCGGCGCCGGTGTTCTCGGCGTAGACCGCCACACAGGCCTCTGCCCGATCGCCGATGCCCCGACGTGGCGTGTTGAGGATGCGCCGCATGCTGACGGTGTCACCGGGGTTGTCCAGCACCCGCAGATACGCGACGATGTCGCGAATCTCCTTGCGCTCGTAAAAGCGCACTCCGCCAACGACTTTGTACGGAATCCCGGCCCGGATGAAAACCTCTTCCAACGACCGCGACGAGTTGTTGGTGCGGTAGAAGACCGCCACGTCGTTGTTGGTGATCTCGCCGTTCTCGACGAGCGCGTCGATCTCCTCGGCCACGAACCTGGCCTCGTCGTGCTCGTTGTCGGCGACGTAGCCGACGATCAGCTCGCCGGCGCCGGCGTCGGTCCACAGGCGTTTCTCGCGGCGACCCGTGTTGCGTGCGATCACCGAGTTGGCCGCCGACAGAATGTTTTGCGTCGAGCGGTAATTCTGTTCCAGCAGAATGGTTGTCGCGTCGGGATAGTCGCGTTCGAAATCCTCGATGTTGCGGATCGTGGCGCCGCGGAACGCATAGATCGACTGATCGGCATCGCCGACCACGCACAATTCCGCCGGCGGCACGTCATCGGGCGAACCCTGGTCCTCTGCGGCACCGCGACCGACCAATTCCCGCACCAGTACGTACTGGGCATGGTTGGTGTCCTGGTATTCGTCAACCAGCACGTGCCGAAAGCGGCGCCGGTAGTACTGAGCGATCTGCGGAAAGGCCTGCAGCACCGCGACCGTTTCCCCGATCAGGTCATCGAAGTCCAACGCGTTGGCCGCCCGCAGCCGCCGCTGGTATTCGCCGTAGACGCTGGCCACGGTGCGACTCAGCTCGTCGGACGCATCCGACAGGTCGGCCACGGCCCGGTCCGGGTCGATCAACTCGTTCTTCAAGTTGGAGATGGCGTTGGCCAGCAGCCGCGGCGAGTAGCGCTTGATGTCGAGCCCCATGTCGCGACCGATCATCTGCAGCAGACGCCGCGAATCGTCGGCGTCATAGATCGAGAAGTTGGAATTGAGGCCGTCGATCAACGACGCCTGATTGCGCAGAATGCGCACACACGTCGAGTGAAACGTCGACACCCACATCGCGCGGGCGCGGTTTCCTACCAGCCGCACCACGCGGTCGCGCATCTCGGCGGCGGCCTTGTTGGTAAAGGTGATGGCGAGGATCTGACCGACCCCGGCGCCCCGCGCCGCGATCAGGTAGGCGATGCGCCGGGTCAACACCGCCGTCTTACCCGAGCCCGCGCCCGCCACGATCAGCAACGGCGAACCCTCGTGCACCACCGCCTGGCGCTGTTGGGGGTTGAGACCTTCGAGCAGATGATCCGCTTCCGGGGCGGGCTTGGCTTCGCTCACGTGCACACTCATGTCGGTCTAAATTTACCGCCGCCGACCGACCACCCCCGCCGCCCAGGCCCTCCGGCCCGGCCGGTCCGTCCGACTCCGATTGCTGGACAGAAGAATATAAATTGCTCGACAGACGAATAATGAATTGCTGGACAGAAGAATAATAAAGAGCGACCACGGCCCGTGACGTAGTGCACCCCTCGCAGCGTAAAGGCCATTTCGCGAATAACTTTGCGCGCGCGCTGTCCTTAGTGGCACACTCGTTTGGTGCTCAACGTGCAGTGCCATCGGCAGCTCTCGACCCACGAGTGGCGTCGCCGATTTTTCTACGGGTATCGGCCAGCGGTGCCCGTGGTTTAGTTGCTTTCGCAGAGCCCCGTGGTCCGCTTCCGGATTCGGGGCTCGTCTCGGTTGTGAGACCCGATAAAGGATGAGACCAAACCCCCCACATCACGAGAATGCGGAGTCAGCAGAAATGAACCCCCAGATAGTCGATAGCCCGGCCAGCATCGAAGAGTTGCGCGAGGAGATCGACCGGTTAGACGCCGAGATCCTCGCCGCGGTGAAACGGCGTGCCGAGGTGTCCCAGGCGATCGGCAAGGCCCGAATGGCATCCGGCGGGACCCGGCTCGTCCACAGCCGCGAGATGAAGGTCATCGAACGCTACAGCGAGCTCGGCCAGGAAGGTAAGGATCTGGCGATGCTGCTGTTGCGACTGGGCAGAGGCCGGCTCGGCCACTGATCGCCCGGCGCGGGCAATCGCCACACCTGGCTTGGTCGCCTCGGCCCCCATTAGGGTCGAACCATGACCTCCGTGCAAACCGTCCCCGACATCACCGCCACCCCGGCGTGGGAAGCCCTGCGCAGGCATCACGAACAAATCGGCGGAACGCATCTACGCCAGTTCTTCGACGACGATCCCGATCGCGGCCGCGACCTGACCATCGCGGTCGGCGACCTCTATATCGACTACAGCAAACACCGCATCACGCGACAGACGCTGCAACTGCTCGTCGATCTCGCGCGCGCGGCTAACCTCGAAGAGCGCCGCGACCGGATGTTCTCCGGCGCACACATCAACACCTCGGAGGACCGAGCGGTGTTGCACACCGCACTGCGGCTGCCCCGGGACGCCGAGCTGGTCGTCGATGGCCAAAACGTCGTCGAGGACGTGCACGCCGTGCTGGACGCCATGGGCGACTTCACCGACCAGTTGCGCAGCGGTGAATGGACCGGGGCCACCGGGAAACGGATCAGCACAGTCGTCAACATCGGAATCGGTGGGTCCGACTTGGGTCCGGTGATGGTCTACCAGGCATTGCGCCACTATGCGGACGCGGGAATTTCGGCACGCTTCGTCTCCAACGTCGACCCGGCCGACCTGATCGCCAAGCTGGCTGACTTAGATCCCGCCACAACGCTTTTCATCGTCGCATCGAAGACGTTCTCGACGCTGGAGACGCTGACCAACGCGACAGCCGCCCGCCGCTGGGTGACCGAAGCGCTGGGGGACTCCGCGGTGTCCAAGCATTTCGTTGCCGTTTCCACCAACAAACGCCTGGTCGACGAGTTCGGTATCAACACCGACAACATGTTCGGGTTCTGGGATTGGGTCGGCGGGCGCTATTCGGTCGATTCGGCGATCGGGCTGTCGGTGATGGCCGCGATCGGTCGGGAGGCCTTCGCCGACTTCCTGTCCGGCTTCCACATCGTCGACGAACATTTCAAGACCGCCCCGCTGGAGTCCAACGCGCCGGTCCTGCTCGGCCTGATCGGACTGTGGTACTCGAACTTCATGGGCGCTCAATCGCGCGCCGTGCTCCCCTATTCCAATGACCTGGCCCGTTTTGCGGCCTATCTGCAGCAGCTGACCATGGAATCCAACGGCAAGTCCACGCGCGCCGACGGCAAGCCGGTCACCACCGACACCGGCGAAATCTTCTGGGGCGAACCGGGAACCAACGGCCAGCACGCTTTCTACCAATTGCTGCATCAGGGAACCCGCTTGGTGCCCGCCGATTTCATCGGCTTCAGCCAGCCGATCGACGATTTGCCTACCGCCGACGGCACCGGCAGCATGCACGACCTGTTGATGAGCAACTTCTTCGCCCAGACCCAGGTGCTGGCGTTCGGCAAGACCGCCGAGGAGATCGCCGCCGAGGGCACGCCCGCCGACATCGTGCCGCACAAGGTGATGCCCGGCAACCGGCCGTCCACCTCGATTCTGGCCAACCGGCTCACCCCTTCGGTGCTGGGCCAATTGATCGCGCTCTACGAGCATCAGGTCTTCACCGAGGGAGTGATCTGGGGCATAGACTCTTTCGACCAGTGGGGTGTGGAACTGGGCAAGACGCAGGCCAAAGCGCTGCTCCCGGTGATCACGGCCGACGACGCGCCCGCCCCACAGTCGGACAGCTCGACCGATGCGCTGGTCCGTCGCTACCGCACGGAAAGAGGCCGCGCCGGCTGACGGACCTTGCGGCGAGCGTGCGCAGTTGTACACGCTCGCGCGGCGTGTCGCGGACAAACACGCACGCTCGCGCCAAAAAGGGCCAGCGGGCTTAGGCGAAACGGTTTGTGAATTGCGGCGGCAGGACACGCAGCAGCTGCACCAGCGGCGCCCACGGCCACCAGGGCACCACGGCCCGGCCCGGCTCGCGCTCGATCGCGTCGACCAGCGCCTTGACACCAGTTTCGTTGTCCACCATGAACATTGTGCTTGCCGACTTGCCCGTCATCTCCGACTCGATGTAACCCGGCTCGATCACCGAGATCTTGATCGGACCGCGGGAATACTCGGCCCGCAGCGATTCGCCCAGCGAGCGCATTCCGGCCTTGCTTGCCGAGTACGCGGCTTTGACTCCCGGCACGCCCTTGTTGCCGAGCACCGACGAGATCAGGACCAGGTGGCCGGACCCGCTGCTGTTGAACATCTCCAGCGCGGTCTCGATCTGCACCAGCGCGGCCACCAGGTTCGTCTCGATGGTCGCCTTGTTCGCCCAGAGCTTGCCGGAGCCCAGCTTCGCGCCTTTGCCGATGCCGGCGTTGACGATGACTCGGTCGATGCCGCCGAGCTCGTCGCCGAGTTCGGCGAACACCTTGGGCACCTGCTCGTGGTCGTTGACGTCCAGCGCGGCGACCGCGATGTTGATACCCGGATACCGTTGCGACAGTTCGGCTTTCAGCTCGTCGAGCCGGTCGGTGCGACGGGCGCACAGGGCCAGGTCGCGGCCCTTGGCGGCGAAGGAGCGCGCCATGCCCGAGCCCAGGCCCGAGCTGGCACCTGTGATGAGGATCTTCTGACGAGTCACCCGGGCAGCATATCCAGTGCCCGCCGTCGACGCTCGTGCTCTATTTGAGCAGCCGTGACATGCGCCGGTCGGCCAGCACCTTGCCGCCGGTCTGGCATGTCGGACAGTACTGAAAAGACTTGTCCGCGAACGACACTTCGCGCACAGTGTCCCCGCACACCGGACACGGCAAGCCGGTGCGGGCATGCACCCGAAGCCCCGAGCGCTTCTCACCTTTGAGCAGGGCGGCGCCCTGCCCGACGGAACGGCTCACCGCGTCGGTCAGCACCGAAACCATCGCATCGTGCAGGGCGGTGAGTTGTTCGCCGGACAGCTTCCCGGCCATGGCGAACGGCGAGATCTTCGCGACGTGCAGAATCTCGTCGCTGTAGGCGTTGCCGATGCCGGCGATCACCTTCTGGTCGGTGATGACGGTCTTGATCCGGCCGGTGTTGCCGGCCAGCACCCCGGCCAGGTCCTCGGGGCCGAGGTCCAGCGCATCGGGGCCGAGGGCGGCGATGCCTGGCACCAGTCGCGGGTCGTCGACGAGCCAGACCGCCAAGCGCTTCTGGGTGCCCGCCTCGGTGAGGTCGAACCCCGGCGCCTCACCGGGCATGCCCAGATGCACGCGCAACGCGATCGGCCCCTTGCCGGGGCGCAGCGGCGCCGGCGCGAGTTTGTCGGACCACCGCAACCAGCCTGCACGCGACAGATGCGTTATCAAGAAAAGCTCGCCGACTTCCAGACCCAGGTACTTTCCCCACCGGTGGGCCCCCGTCACCACCTGCCCGTGCAGCGCGTTGATCGGCGGGTCGAACGTCTTCAGCACCGACAGAGCACCGACATCGACGCGACCGATCGTCAAACCGACCGCGTGCCGCCGTAAATGGTCGGCCAGCGCTTCGATCTCGGGAAGTTCTGGCACGCTTTCAGTCTGCCCTAAGCAAGTAGGTGTCCATGATCCAGCCGTGCCGGGCGCAGGCCTCGGCCCGCAGCGTCGCGATGCGCGTCCCGACCTCGCCCACGGTCCCCGCCACCAGCAGTTCATCGTCGGTGCCGAGGTAGGCACCCCACCAGATTCGGGTATCGGGCGGGCACACCTGAAACGAGCACTCCGCGTCGAGCATGACGATGACTGAGCGGGCCGGGCCCGTCATCCCCCGCGTGCGCAGCTGCCTGCCGGTGGTGATCAGAACCGGTTCACCGACCTCGTTCAGCGGGACGCGGTGTCGGGCGGTCAGCGCCTGCACCGCGGTGATTCCCGGAACGACGTCCAACGTGAAATCGACCTCGGTCGCGACGGCGTCGAGGATGCGCAGCGTGCTGTCGTACAACGACGGGTCACCCCAGGCCAGGAAAGCCCCGACGCCGTCGGGACCCAGTTCGGTGGAGATGGCCGTCGCCCAGACGCGCGCACGCGCCGCGTGCCAATCCGAAACCACCTCCCGGTAGTCGGCTTGCCCGTCGTCGGGGGTCGATCGTTTGGGGTCGGGGAGCTCCACGAAGCGATATCCGGGCTCCCGGATGAACCGAGCGCAGATCTCCCGGCGCATCGCCACCAGGTCGCCCTTGGTCTCACCCTTGTCCATCGCGAAGAACACCTGGGTGTCGTTGAGCGCCCGGATCGCCTGGACGGTGATGTAGTCGGGATCCCCGGCGCCGATGCCGATGACATGGATCCGCCGACTCACCGAGTCCTCCTGACGCCCGTTCTTGGTCAACTCAGATTGCCGAATCGAGACCGCAAAGTCCTAGCCGGGACCCCAGGTACCCAGTACCATGGGTATCGACTATCTGTGGCGATCTCCCTACCGTCTGCAAGCACCGAAGGGAAACCAGCGATGACCACTCCGGTGAAACCAGGTGGGCCGAGCCGTGAAGAGTTCTCCGACCGCCTGCTGAAGGGCTCGGTCAAGAAGTCCTACGAGCCGGTCGTCGACATCGACTGGGACGCACCGCTGGACCCGGAAAAGTTCTATCTCCCGCCGCGGCTGGTGTCGCTGTACGGCACGCCGATGTGGGACGAGATGACCCGCGAACAACAAATCGAGCTGTCCCGCCAGGAACTGGTCAACACTCTGTCGGCCGGCATCTGGTTCGAGAACATGCTCAACCAGTCGCTGCTGCGCACCATCCTGCACGAGGACCCCACCAGCCGGTCGACGCACTACAAGCTGACCGAGCTCGGCGACGAGACCCGCCACATGGTGATGTTCGGCAAGGCCATCGAACGCATCGGCGCCAAGCCGGTGCGCCCGCGCCGGCTACACCGGATGATCATCAACGCCCTGCCGCTGGCATTCCAGCGGGGCTCGATGCTGTGGGTGGCCGCCCTGATCGGCGAGGAGATTTTCGACTCGCTGCAGCGGCAGATGATGGACGACGCTGAGTTGCAGCCAATCATCCAGCGGCTCATGCGGATTCACGTCACCGAAGAGGCCCGCCACATTCAGTTCGCCCGGGACGGCGCGCGCAAGCGCGTGGCCGAAATGCCTTGGTTCAACCGCTGGTTCATGGCCAACATCAACGGGCTCGGCGGATACTTCTTCAATTACCTGTTCAGCAATCCCATCCCGTACGCCCGGGCAGGCCTGGACGCCAAGCGGGCACGAAGGGTTGCGCGCACCAGCCCGCACCGCCGCGAAACGCAGGTTGCCGGCTTCGCTCCACTGGCGGCGTTCTTGACCGAGGTGGGCCTGATGGGCCCGATCGCTCGGCGCGGATGGAAGCGCAGCAGGTTTCTGTGAGCCTGACCATCGTCGGCGCGGGGGCCGCCGGCCGCGGCGCGCGGGCCGCGTTGCAGGCGGCGGGCGTCACCGACCTTGTGATGCTCGACCGCGAAGTCCTCAGCTCGCGCTTCGACGACGACACCGACACGTGGTTGCTGACGACGGACGGTCACGAGACTTTCCGGGCCTGTGTCGTCATCGCTGCCTATCGACCGGCGCAGGTCCCGTGGCTCCCGGACATCAACGGCGCCAACAGCTTTCGCGGAGTATCGTTTCACGCAGCACAGTGGCAGCCCGATTTCGACCCGGCCGGCAAGCGCATCGCGGTAATCGGCGCCGACGCCACCGCCGGTCATTTCATCCCGAAGCTGATCGATTCGGCGGCGTCGGTCACCGTCTTCGCGCACCCGCCGCGCCGGATCGTCCCCGAGTTGCCGTTGCCGACGACCCGCGCCAAGCGGTGGCTGCGCCGCCGTATCGCCGCGGCCGCCCGCAACAAACGCGCCCCGGCGCTGGTGGGATCGACGATCAGCACGATCACCCCGTCCGGCATCCGAACCACGGGCGGCCTCGACCATGACGCCGACGCCATCATCTACGGCACCGGATTCGCGATACCGCATGGGACGGCCGATAAGACGCTGATCGGTGCCGACGGACTGGCCATCCGGCGGCTGTGGGGCGACGGCATGGAGCCCTATTTCGGGGTCGCCGTGCACGGTTTGCCAAACTACTTCTTCGTCCGCGGCCCGGACGTCGCCGCGCAGGCGCGCTATGTCGCCGAGTGCCTGGGCGTCATGGAACGCAGCGGCAACACACGCATCGAAGTGCGGCGCAGTAGTCAGCGGGTGTTCAACGAGCGCGTCTACGTGCGACCGGCTCAACCTCATCGGGTGGCCTCGGCGTTCGACCTGTCATCCGGCGCCGGCGGGGAGGAGCGGACCTACGACGGCGCGGCGATGCTGACCATAGCCGGCGCGGAACATCCCGTGCGCGTCCGGCTCGCCGGCCGACTGGACCCGATCGACGGCCATTACCACTGGCAGGGGACGGTTTTTTCGTCCTCGTCGCGGCCCCTTCCGGACGAGGCGCTCAAGCAGGCACGCGACGCGACCCTGACGGTGGGGCCGCACAGTGCACCCGCGCGCATCGTCGAACGAACACCGTGGGGCACGCATACGGTCGCCGGGGTGGGCGCTCCGCCGTACGCGCTGCGCTGACGCCGCCGCGCGCCGCGGCATCCGGTGCTTGCCGCGGCATCGGGTTTGTGACGTGTCACGCCGGGGTAACCGCGTTAAGCTAACGGCGGCTATGCGTGTTTGCTGTGGCAACCGAGTAGATGGCATCGGTAATTTGGCGGCGTCGATGCTCTTCTGACAGTCAGTACGCTTTTGCTCTTGCCCCCGATGGGGCGGGTTCTCGAGCAGTTAGCCGGGTGGGGATTCGAGGAGCGGGGGACATGGAAACGGACGGCAGGACCGGGCGGCAAAGCTCGAATACGTCGCATCCGCCGTCGACCGAGCGGGAATGCCGGCGCCCAATTCGCCATTACGACACGCGCGCGCCCGCAGCATCGGTTTGCGGATCGCCGTCGGTGAAGATGGAAACCTGAAGGGGAAGGGGTAGCTGAGGTGGGGGCGGTAGCTGAGTCGCCGAGCTCGCTGGCCGTTGCGACGCGCACGGATCAGTCGGTGGTCGTCCTGACGGTCGAAGGGACGCTTGACAACAGCAATTCCTCGGCCCTGCGCGACGTCATCATGCAGGCCACACTCGACGAGCCCTCCGCGGTCATCGTCAATGTCAGCGCACTGCGCGTGGCCGCGGAATCCGTATGGTCAACCCTCATCGGTGCGCGCTGGCAGGCTCGCACCAAGCCGCAGGTTCCGATCGTGCTGGTCTGCGCCGATCGCGCGACCCGCGATGAAATCACCCGCCGGGAGGTCGCCCGGTTCATGCCGGTCTACTCGACCGAGAAGGCAGCGATGAAAGCGCTCGCCCGGCCGACACGTGGCGCCGTGCGGCATGCCGATGCCGAGCTGCCCGCGAACCTGAGCAGCCTTCGCGAGTCACGCCGGCTGGTACGCGAGTGGCTCAACGCCTGGTCGCAGTCCGCGCTCATCCCGGTCGCGTTGGTGATTGTCAACGTGTTCGTGGAAAACGTCCTGGAGCACACGGGAAGTGTCCCGAGGATGCGGGTCGAGACCGATGGCGCAACCGCGACCATCGCGGTGTCCGACGGCAGCAGCACCCCCGTCCTGCGGTTGCCGTCACCGGAGAAGGGCATCGACGTGTCCGGCCTGGCGATCGTCGACGCGCTGTCACGAGCGTGGGGCAGCACTCCCACATCATCCGGCAAGACGGTCTGGGCCATTATCGGCCCGGAGAATCAGCTCTAACATCCCGACCCCCGGTGCGGACCCACTAGAACACGTTCTAATCTCGTGCTGGTGCCCGTTGACGGAAGGTGGATGACATGCGGTTTACCTACGCGGAGGCGATGACTGACTTTAGGTTCTACATCCCGCTCGCCAAGGCGGCCGAGGCGGCCGGGTACAACGCGATGACGATTCCCGACAGCATCGCCTATCCCTACGAATCCGACTCGAAGTACCCGTACACACCCGACGGCAACCGCGAGTTCCTGGACGGCAAAGACTTCATCGAAACCTTCGTGCTGACGGCGGCATTGGGCGCGGTGACGTCGACGCTGCGGTTCAACTTCTTCGTCCTCAAGCTGCCCATCCGGCCGCCGGCGCTGGTCGCGAAGCAGATCGGCTCGCTGGCCGCGATGACCGACAACCGAGTCGGCTTCGGCGTAGGCACCAGTCCATGGCCCGAGGACTACGAGCTGCTGGGAGTCCCGTTTGCCAAGCGGGGCAAGCGAATGGACGAATGTATCGAGATCATCCAGGGCCTCACCACCGGTGAGTACTTCGAATTCCACGGCGAGTTCTACGACATCCCCAAGACCAAGATGAGCCCCGCTCCGACCCAGCCGATCCCGTTCCTCATCGGAGGGCACGCGGACGCGGCGCTGCGGCGCGCGGCCCGTTTGGACGGCTGGATGCACGGCGGCGGCGGCGACCCGGATGAACTCGACCGGCTTCTCGCCAAGCTCAAGCGCTTCCGGGAAGCAGAGGGCAAGACCGGCCCGTTCGAGATTCACGTCATCTCGGTTGACGGCTTCACCGTGGACGGCGTCAAGCGGCTCGAGGACAAGGGCGTCACCGACGTGATCGTGGGCTTCCGCATCCCCTACATGATGGGTAAGGACACCGAGCCGCTGGACACCAAGATTCGCAACCTGGAGATGTTCGCCGAGAACGTCATCGCGAAGGTCTAGACGTCACAGCGGATCCCATTTCGGAGCCCGCTTCTCTTGGTGCGCCTTGGCCGCCTCGAGGGGATTGTTGGTGAAGCCGCTCAGGATCTGGGTGCGGTTCTCCAGCTCTATGGCGTGCCGCAAACTGGGCGCGTCCAGCGCCGCATTGAGCCCAATCTTGGTCTGCCACACCCCATATGCGTTGTTCTCCGCGATGCGGCGGGCCAGCCTCAGGGCCGCGGGCATCAGGTCATCCGGGGCCACCACCTCGTGCACCAGCTTGATGCGATAGGCCTCCGCCGCGTCGATGATGCGGCCGGTCAGCATGAGTTCCCGCGCGACCCCCGCGCCGACGATCTTGGGCAACAGGTAACTGGTGCCCATGTCCATCGACGAAAAGCCGGCCTTGATGAACGCCGATCCGAACCGGGCGTTTTCGGACGCGACGCGAACATCGCTGACCAGCGTGAAAGCCAGTCCGCCCCCGACGGCGACGCCATTGACCGCGGCGATCACGGGGATGGGCAGCTCGTAGATCCGGGTGAACAGGTCGGCCAGTCGAACCTGGGAGTCATAGTTGACCTTGAACGCCGGGGTGGTCGGTTTGGCCTTGGTCCAGGCCTCTCCGGTGCCACTCAAATCCGCGCCGGCGCAGAAGCCGCGTCCCGCACCGGTCAGGATCGCGACCCGAAACTCGCCCCCGCTGAGCGCATCCAGTGCATCGTCAACACCGTCGATCAGCGAGCCGTCGATGGCGTTCAGCCGCTCGGGCCGGTTGAGCGTAACGCGGGCTATGTTGTCCTCGAGCGTTTCGAATTCCACCGCAGGCATACCAAAACCGTAGGCGACTCGCCGCCCATCGAAGGAGGGGCCATGGCACGAAACGAGGGCGACACCTGGGACCTGGCCAACAGCGTGGGAGCGACGGCCACCATGGTCGCCGCGGCCCGGGCAGCCGCCACCAGACGTCCACGACCGGTGATTAGGGACGAGTTCGCCGAGCCGCTGGTCCGCGCCGTTGGGCTGGACGTGTTCACGCGGCTCGCCGCCGGCGAGCTGGAGGCCGACGACCTCGAGAAGGGTGGCGGATTTCCGCGGATGGTCGACACCTTCGCCGCCCGCGCCCGATACTTCGACGACTACTTCGCCGAGGCCACCGGCGCGGGCCTACGCCAGGTCGTGATCGTCGCGTCGGGCTTGGACGCGCGCCCCTATCGGCTTTCCTGGCCGGCGGGGACGACGGTGTACGAAATCGATCAGCCGGAGGTGATCGAGTTCAAGACCGCGACGCTGTCGAAGATCGGCGCCGTGCCGCCCGTCGAGCACCGCACGGTGGGCATCGACCTCCGCGAGGATTGGCCGGCCGCGTTGCAGGCGGCCGGCTTCGACCCCGCCCGGCCCACCGCATGGCTCGCCGAGGGCGTGCTCATCGGCTTTCTTCCGCCGGAGGCCGAAGTTCGCCTGCTGGACAACATCATTGCGCTGAGCGCTCCGGGCAGCCGGCTTTCCGCCGACTTCGGGTCGCTCAACGATGGATCGCCGGAATCGCGGGAACAGTCGCGGCTCATGGCCGAGGGCTGGCGCAGGCAGGGACTGGATCTGGACATCGCCGATCTGACCTACCCCGGTGAGCACACCGACGTCGCCGCGCACCTGGAAGCGCGGGGGTGGGAGACGACCCGGTCTCGGCTCACCGACCTGTTCGCCGCGGCCGGCCTGCCCGAACTGTTGGGGGCGGAGCAACAGGCCCCGGCGGCCATGATCAACTTCGTCCGGGCCCTTCGGCCCTAGGCACCCAGGGCCCACACTCGGCGCGGACTCAGGCCGAACGCTTGGCGAGCCATTCGGCCTGCATCACCAGCAGGGCCATAATCTCCAATTGCGGAGTCTCTGGATCGAGTTCGCGGTACCGCTGATAGACGTTGACGACGACGCGCTCGGCGTCCAGCCAGGTCGCATACTCGCCGAGGTCGATGGTGTCGGCGGCCTCGGACCACGACAGCCCCTTTCGGTGGGCGGCCTCCGCCTGTTCGGCGACATACACGAGATAGCCACGGACGGCGCGAATCCCATCCGGATCGGTGACCGGACCATGGCCGGGCACCACCGTCGGCGCATCCAGCGCGATCATCGCGTCGCACGCCGCAACCCAGTTGGCGATCGGCCCGGCCCAGACAATCGGGGTGCAGCCGATGAACAGCAGGTCCCCGCCGAACAGCACGCCGGCATCGGGCACATGCACAACCGAGTCCGCGGCGGTATGGGCCGGACCCAGGTTGCGCAGATCGACCCGCCGGCCGCCGACGTCGACGGTCAGGTCGCGGTCAAACGTGAGGTCGGCGTTGCGCACCTTGATGCCGCTGAAGTCGAAGTGCCCGAAGCGGTCTCGCGCATACGGCGTCGCGACGGGACCGAGATTGCCGGTCTGCGTCATGGCCAGCATCTCGGGCGGCATGCCGTGCGCGATCTCCTCGGCCGTGCCCTCGGCGGCGATGATTCGCACCGAAGCGTCCAGCAGTTGGTTGCCGTGGGTGTGGTCCCCGTTGGAGTGGGTGATCAACGCGTCGGTGATCGGGGCGCGGTCGGTGATGGGCTTCATCGCGCCAAGCATTTCGCGCGTCAGCGCCAGATCGAAAAGGGTGTCGACCAGCAGCGAGGCCCCGTCGCCGGCGACCAGTCCGGCGTTACTCCAGCCGTATCCGCCATCCGGCAGCGTCCATGCCCACACCCGGTCGGCGACCTCGTGCAGCCCGCGGGTGTAGGGCACCCGCGCGGGCGCGCGATTGACCCGTTGGGGGGCGGGTGCCGCGTCGGGGTTCGGCCGAGCGGACAACGGGTGCGGCGGACCGCTGGCGCGCACCGTTTGGCGGGTCTCCCCCAACCCCTGCACCTGGAGGGTGACGACGTCGCCGTCGCGCAGCCAGCCCGGGAACTTCTCCAGGTCGGTCAGGCTGAGGTGCTCGACAAGCGTGCAGGTCGGGACCGTTCCGGAGCCGACGACGTCCCCGGGCCGAAGCGGCACGCCGCGCGAGGCGTAGGAGATGACCTCGCCGAAGGTCCAGTCCATCTGGGCCGTCGACCCCGAACCGATCACGGTGTCGTTGACCAGGGCGGTCACCTGCAGGTCGAGTTTGCCAGCGCGGCGGTAGGGCTCGAGCTCGTCGGGCGTTACGAGGTACGGGCCCAGCGTGACGCCGCTGTCCTTGCCCTTGCCCTGCCCGATCGCGAGCTGGCCCTCCAGCTGCTGCAGGTCTCGCGCCGACCAGTCGTTGAAGATGGTGTAGCCGATGATGGCCCGTTCGGCTTGTTCGACCGTCAGGTCTTCGCCGCCGGTCCCGATGACCGCGGCGATCTCCAATTCGAAGTCCTGCCAAGCACTTCCGGGTGCCGTTGGGACGTCGTCGAAGGGACCCAAAACGGTTGCCGGACAGGCGAAGTAAAAGGCGGGGATGCGGTACCAGGTGTCGGCGAGCACCCGGCCGGCACCCAGGGCGGCCTGGCAATTGCGCATGTGATCCAAGAAGCAGAGGGAGTCCCTGATCGACGGCGGCCGTGGAATCGGCGCCATCAACGTCACCTCGTCGAGCCGCGCGACCGTCGAGGGCGAGCCCAACGCCTCATCGCCGGCTTGCCGCAAGCCGTCGGCACCCCGACCGATCAGGTCCAGCAGTGTCACGCCCGGCGGCATCGCGTGGATCTCGTCCCCGGAAAGCACCCCTGCTCGTTCGCCGTTGTCGCTTTGATACGTCACCCATTTCATTCGCGTACCACCTCATTCGGTTTCTTGTCCGGCCGCAGCCCGCGCCAACTCGATTGCCGCAAACGGTCATCCGGGGTCCATTCGCTGTAGCGCACCTCCGCCACCAACACCGGCTCGACATACGTCACGCCTCGCGCTTCGCTCCTGGGAAGCGGCGGGTTGAACGGCGATCGGTCGGTGTGCAGCGGCGCCAGCGTTTTCTTGAGCTTCGCCAGCTCGCGTTCGGTGAATCCGGTACCGACCCGCCCGGCGAAATGCAGCCCCTCGGCGCTGGGTATCCCCATCAGCAGCGAGCCGATGCCGCTGCTGCGCCCGCCCTCCCCGGCTTTCCAGCCGCCGATGACGACTTCCTGCGTGGTCCAATGCTTGTCCTTGACCCACGACGCCGATCGTCGGCCCGGTTGATAGGTGGAATCTCGCCTTTTCGCGATCACACCCTCCCAGCCGTGTTCGCGCGAGTACTCGAGCGCTTGGGCGCCGTCTCCGGGCAATAGTTCGGGAACGATGAGATTGCCGGCGCCGGCAAGGGTTTCCAGTAATTTTCGGCGGTCCTGATAGCGCGCCCGTAGCAGCGAGCGACCGTCCAGGTAGAGCAGGTCGAATGCGCGGTACTCGACCCGGGTGCCACGGCCGCGGTTCTGCATTTCGTTGAAGCTGGGCGCGCCGGACTTGTCCAGAACGACGGCCTCGCCGTCGAGCACCACGTGATGGTCGGCCAGATCTGCCGCCAGCGAGCGTAATTCGGGATACTCCTTGGTCACCTCGCGGCCGCGTCGGGACCTTACCCGTAAGGCGCCGTGGTCGGCCTCGACGAGCAGACGGTAGCCGTCCCACTTGCCTTCGAACGCCCACGGGCCCGCCTTGAGGGCCGCCACCGAACCCTCCGTTGCGAGCATCGGGGTGATCTCGTCGAACTCGAAGACGTTCTGGTCTTTCATCCGGTGCGCCAGCCACTGGTTGCCGTTGGTTTGAATCAGGGCGTAGCGGCCCGAGATCCGGTTGCCGTGCAGATTGACGATGACCTCGTCTTCGCGGAACTTCTCGGCGTCGTAGGTGCCCGAATCCCAGATGATCACCTTTCCGGCACCGTATTCGCCTTTCGGGATGTTGCCCTCGAACGTGCCGTACTCCAGCGGATGGTCCTCGGTGTGCACCGCCAGGTGGTTCACCGACGTGCTCTCGGGCAGGTTTTTCGGCACCGCCCACGACACCAGGACACCGTCTCGCTCGAGCCGGAAATCGTAGTGCAGCCGGCGGGCGTGGTGCTCCTGGATGACGAACGTATTGCCCTGGCCGACAACGTGTTCCGTGCTTGGCACCGGCTCGGGGGTTTTCGACGCGTCGCGCATGCTGCGGTACTTGGTCAGCCGGTCACGGACAGGCGCGTTCGCGTCCAGCGGCGCCAGCAGGTCGCCGTCACGGGCTACCCGGTCAAGCACCTCGTCGTAGCGCAACTGGCGCAGCGCCGGGTCGCCGAGTTCCTCCCACGTGCGCGGCGCCGCGACCGTCGGATGTTCCCGTCCGCGCAGCGAGTACGGGGCGATGGTGGTTTTCGAGCCGTTGTTCTGGCTCCAGTCCAGGAACACCTTGCCCGTCCGCAAGCTCTTGGTCATGGTCGACGTGACCAACTTGGGCATCGACTTTTCCAATTGCTGGGCAACACGTTTGGCCAATACCGTGGTGCCCCTGCTGCTCACCGGCTTATCCAGCGGCGCGTAGAGATGCAACCCCTTACTGCCACTGGTGAGCGGAAAGGTGCTCAGCCCGATGTCGGTGATCAGCTCACGTACTGCGTGCGCCACCTCGCACAGCTGGGCCATCGTCACGCCTTCGCCCGGGTCGAGGTCGAACACCAATCGGGTTGCGGGACCGGGCTTGAGCTCTTCGGCCCGGCTTCGGGTCCACTCGGCGACGAACCGCCACTGCGGCACGTGCACCTCGAGCGCCGCCTGCTGCGCGATCCAGGCCAGCCCCGCGGGGCTGTCGATGATTGGATAGGTGGTCGTTCCCGAGTGATGCGTCACGCTGGCCCGCGGCAGCCAGTCGGGCGCCGAAGACGCCAGCTGCTTTTCGAAGAACGACTCCCGCTCGACTCCGTTGGGCCAGCGCTTGCGGGTGGCCGGGCGCCCGGCGATGTGTGGCAGCATCACCTCCGCGATGCGGGTGTAGTAATCGAAGACGTCAGCCTTCGTCGTCCCCGTCACCGGGTACAGCACCTTGTCCGCGTTGGTCAGCTTGACCTGCACTTGCGGGGTGGCGCCCATGGTGTCAACGTACCCGCGAACCGCGAAGCCACCTGAACCGCAAAGTGCTATCACAAAGCCCCGCCTTGCGGCGGTACCGTCGACACCGTGGTTCGGCTGAACAGCGCCACCCTGAGTCGGCTTCCGATCGCGACGCCGAGCTATGACCGCGAGGGCATCGGGGTCGGCATCGCACATTTCGGGGTCGGCGGGTTTCACCGGGCGCATCAGGCGATGTACATCGACCGGCTGCTCGAGAGCGGTGCGGCGCGGGAATGGGGCATCTGCGGGATCGGCGTGATGCCGGCCGACCGCCGGATGCGGGACGTTTTGCGGGCCCAGGACGGCTTGTACACGCTGATCTTGGAGCACCCCGACGGCACCCGGGAGGCGCGGGTGATCGGCTCGATCGTCGACTACCGGTACGCGCCCGATGACCCGCAGGGAACGGTCGGGCTGCTGGCCGCGCCGACGACCCGCATCATCTCGATGACCATCACCGAGGGCGGCTACCAGATCAGGGATCCTGCGTCGGTTTTCGGCCTGATCGTCGAGGCGCTTGCGCGCCGCCATGACCGCGGCATCGCCGCGCCGACGATCGTGTCGTGCGACAACATCGAGCACAATGGCGACGTCGCCCGTCAGGCCGTCATCGCGCATGCCGAACTGCTGCATCCCGGCCTGGCCGATTGGGTCGCCGAGCAGGCCCGGTTCCCCTGTTCGATGGTGGACCGCATCACCCCGGTCACCACCGGTGACATGGCAGCGGCGGTCGAGCGCGACTTCGGTATCGCCGACGAGTGGCCCGTGGTGGCCGAGGCGTTCGCTTCGTGGGTGCTCGAGGACGATTTCGCCAACGGTAGGCCGCCGCTGGAAGAGGCGGGCGTGCTGTTGGTCGATGACGTGGACCCGTACGAATCGATGAAGCTCCGGCTGCTCAACGCCGGCCATCAGTGCCTGTGCTACTTCGCGGCGCTGTGCGGGTACGACATGGTGCACGACGCGGCGCGCGACCCGCTGTTGGCCGAATTCCTGCTGGCCTATTTCGATTCCGAAGCGATGCCGACGCTGCGGCCCGTCCCCGGCATCGACCTGCGTGCCTACACGCGCGAGCTTGTCGAGCGTTTCGCCAACCCGGGAGTGCGTGACACCGTGGCGCGCCTGTGCGCCTACTCGTCTGACCGCATTCCCAAATGGCTGCTTCCGGTGATCCGGGAGAACCTGCGCACCGGCGGACCGATCCGGTTGGCGTCGGCGACGGTGGCGAGTTGGGCCCGCTACGCCGAGGCGGTCGACGAGCGCGACGAACCGATCGAGGTCGTCGACAATCTGGCGGATTCGCTGGTGCCTGTCGCGCGGGCGCAACGGCAAAACCCGACCGCGTTCATCGAGAACACGGCGCTGTTCGGCGATCTGGCGCGGGTACCCCGCTTCGTCGAAGCCTATGGCTGGGCGCTGGATTCATTGCATTCCCGCGGAGCCCGCGCAACGCTGGACGCATTGCTGCACGGATGAACCCATGACTCGCGCGCTGGTCATCGGGGAAGCGTTGATCGACATCGTCGAGCACCGGGGCGCGACCGAGCATGTCGGGGGCAGCCCGCTCAACGTCGCCGTCGGACTCGCCAGGCTGGGCCGCGACGTCGACTTCCTGACCCATATAGGCGACGACGAACGCGGGCGCCGCATCGCGGATTACCTGAAATCCTCTGGCGTACGGCTTGTTCCGGGCAGCATCGCCGCCACCAAGACGCCGACTGCCGTCGCGAGGATCACCGACGACGGCTCGGCGGTCTACTCCTTCGACCTGGATTGGCGGTTGTCCGGTACGCCCGAGGTCGGGCCGCCACTGTTGGTACACACCGGATCGATCGCGGCCGTGCGGGACCCGGGATGCCTGGCGGTCGCGGCGCTGCTGGACGCCTACCGGGTGTCGGCGACCGTCACCTTCGACCCCAACGTGCGCCCATCGTTGATCGGTGACCGGGATCTGGCCAGCGAACGCATCGCTCGCCTCGTAGAGGGCAGCGACATCGTCAAGGCGAGCGCCGACGACTTGAGCTGGCTCGACCCCGAGCACGACCCGGAGTGGACCGCCCGAACCTGGTTGGTGTCGGGGCCATCGATAGTCGTCTTGACGATGGGCGACCGGGGCGCGCTGGCGTTGTGCTCGCGCGGCGAGGCCCGGGTGGCCGCCAAGCCGGTTCAGGTGGTGGACACCGTGGGCGCCGGCGACGCCTTCATGGTCGGCCTGCTCGATGCGCTCTGGGGACGGGATTTGTTGGGCGCCGGAAGGCGCGACGCCCTGGGCGAAATCGGGCTCGACGCGCTGACGGCGGCGCTCGAGGCGGCCAGCCTGTCGTCCGCGCTGACGATCGGGCGCGCCGGTGCCGACTTTGCCCAAGAGCCGCGAGCGTAACGCCACTGCGAAAAGCCCGACTTGAAATCGCAGCCACGTTACGCTCGCGGGCAAACCAGCTGCCGGTGCTGCGCTGTTTTGCTACGGGTGGTATGGGCATACTGACTTACATGCGGTCCATCTGGAAGGGTTCGATAGCGTTCGGGCTGGTGAATGTTCCGGTCAAGGTGTACAGCGCCACCGAAGACCATGACATCAAGTTTCATCAGGTGCACGCGAAGGACAACGGCCGCATCCGATACCAACGGGTGTGCGAGAAAGATGGCGAGGTCGTCGAATACCGTGACATCGCGCGGGCCTTCGAGTCCGACGACGGCCAATCGGTGATCATCACCGACGACGACATCGCCACCCTGCCCGAGGAGCGTAGCCGCGAGATCGAAGTGCTGGAATTCGTCCCCGCCAGCGAGGTCGACCCGATGCTGTTCGACCGCAGTTACTTCTTGGAGCCCGATTCGAAGTCATCCAAATCCTATGTGCTGCTGGCGAAGACGCTCGCCGAGACGGATCGGATGGCGATTGTTCATTTCACGCTGCGTAACAAGACGCGGCTGGCTGCGTTGCGTGTCAAGGACTTCGGCAAGCGCGACGTGATGGTGGTGCATACCCTGCTGTGGCCGGACGAGATCCGCGATCCCGACTTTCCCCTGCTGGACAAGAAGGTCGACATCAAGCCCGCCGAGCTGAAGATGGCCGGGCAGGTGGTGGAGTCGATGGCAGAAGACTTTAATCCCGACCGCTATCACGACACCTACCAGGAGCAGCTCCACGAGCTGATCGAAGCGAAACTCGAAGGTGGGGAAGCGTTTACCGCCGAAGAACAGCCCACGGAGCTGGACGAGACCGAAGACGTGTCCGACTTGCTGGCCAAGCTGGAGGCCAGCGTGAAGGCGCGCTCCGGGGAGGGCAAGGCACCCGCGAAAAACGCGGCAGCCAAGAAGGCGCCGGCGAAAAAGGCACCGGCGAAGAAGGCACCGGCCAAGAAGGCTTCGAAAGCCGCGTCAAAATCCTGACCGCCGGCCTGCGCGGTCAGCGCCGCCGGCTTGACACGAAGCGGAACAACCCGGCGAGGACGTTGATCAAGGCGACAATGATGATCAGGCTCAGCGCCGCACCCCAGATCCGCAGGAAACCGGCGTGCTCCGGATTGGTCAGCTCGCTGTAGATCAGCAGCGGCAGCGAGGCCATGTTGCCGTGGAAGACATCGTAGTTAATGGAGCGGCTGTATCCGACCAGTACCAGCACCGGCGCGGTTTCACCGATCACGCGCGCAACGGCCAGCAAGATACCGGAGATAATGCCCGGCATCGCGATCGGGAAGACGATCCGCACGATCGTCTTCCACTTGGTTACACCCAGCGCGTAGCTGGCCTCTCGCAGGTCGTCGGGCACCAACCTGAGCATCTCCTCGGTGGACCGCACCACCACCGGCAACATCAGCAAGACCAACGCCAGCGACACGGCGAAGGAACTCTGCTGAAACCCCAGCGTCGCGATCCACAGGCTGAAGATGAACAGCGCGGCCACGATCGAGGGCACCCCCGCGAGCACGTCGACCATGAAGGTCGTCAGGCGCACCAGCCGACCGGAACCGTATTCCACCAGGAACACGGCGGTCATCAGGCCCAGCGGCACGGAAAGTGCGGCGGCGACGCCCGCCTGCGCCAACGTCCCATACAGCGCGTGGTACACACCACCGGCGAACTCCTCCGGCAGCACGCCCCGCAGCGAGTGGCTCCACCAGCCCGACCGGGTGACGGCGTACCAGCCGCGTGCCACCACCACCGACAGCACCCAGACCAGCGGCACCAGGGCTCCGACGAAAGATACGACGAAAAACGTTGTCGCGGTGTTGTTCGTCATCCGCCGCCTCAGACTGAGAGGTCTGAACACCTCCGTTTTGACCGGCCGATCAAGCGCATGGGCGGTCATGCGTTGACCTTTCCGCCGGCGATCGTGCGCGCGAGCGCGTTGACGATGAATGTCAGGACAAAGAGCGCAAATCCCGCGGCGATGTAGGCCCCGGTGGGCAGCGGTTCGCTGAATTCGGCGGCCGCGGAGGCGATCTTGGAAGCGAACGTGTAGCCGCCGTCGAACAGCGACCAATGGGCCGCCCGGGCGGCCGAGCGCAGGATGATCAGCACGGCGACCGTTTCTCCCAGCGCTCTGCCCAGCCCCAGCATCGACGCCGCGATGACACCGCTACGACCGAACGGCAGCACGGTCATCCGCACCACCTCCCATTTTGTGGCTCCCAGAGCCTGCGCCGCCTCCATCTGAATGGTCGGCGTCTGCCGGAAGACTTCTCGCGACACCGAGGTGATGATCGGGAGGATCATCACCGAGAGCACGATGCCCGCGGTGAAGATGGTGCCGCCGCCGGCCAGGGAAACGTTGCCCTGCCTGAACAAGAAAAACCACCCCAGGTCGCGGTTGAGAAACGCCGCGAACGGTTCCACCTTGGGCGCCAGCACGAAGATTCCCCACAACCCGAAGATGATCGACGGCACCGCGGCCAGCAGATCAACCATCGCGCCGAACGGACGAGCCAGCCGTTTCGGCGCGTATTGGGTGAGGAAAACCGCGATCCCCACCGCGACCGGCACGGCCAACAGCAGCGCGGTGATCGAGCTCAGCGCCGTGACCATGAACAGGTCGCGGATGCCGAACGCCAGGTGGTCTGCATCGGTGGTATTGAATTCGGTACTGGTGAAGAAATTCGCGTGGTTTGCCAGCATCGACGGCACGGCACGAACCAACAGAAATATGGCGATCAGCGCGATCGCGATCACGATGGTCGAACCGGCGGCGGCGGCGGCCAACTTGAATAGTTGGTCGCCCTGCCGCATCTTGTGCGGATTGGCCGCCTTCAGCGCCGACTTATTCTCGGTCGATGCACTGGCGAGCGCTCCGCGCGTCATAACACTCCAGATCACGCGATGGCATTCACCGCAGTTGACAGCTTCGACTTGAACGAGTCCGGAATCGGAATGTAGCCGTTATCCGCCAAACCGTTCTGCCCGGCGCCGATGGTGCTCTGCAGGAACGCCTTGACGGCCGTACCGACCTGGGAATCGGGATACTTCGAGCAGACGATCTCATAGGTCGCCAACACGATCGGGTAGGAGCCGGGCTGCGTCGGCTTGTAGAACGAGTTGGTGTCGAGCACCAGGTCGTTGCCCTCCCCCTTGACTGCGGCGCCGGAGATCGTCTTGCCGACCGAGTCGGCGGTGATCGCTACCGCGTCGGGGCCGGCCGCGGTGATGACCTTCGCCATGTTCAGATTCTGGCCCTTGGCGAACGACCATTCGTTGTAGGTGATCGATCCCTCGGTGGCCTTGATGGCCGCCGACGTGCCGTCGTTGCCTTTGGCGCCCTCACCGACACCGCCGTTGAACGTCTTGCCGGCGCCCTTGCCCCACGCGCCGTTGGACGCGGCATCAAGGTAGTGCTGGAAGTTGTCCGTGGTCCCGGACTGGTCGTTACGGAATACCACGTGAATCGGCTCGGCGGGCAGGGTGACGCCGGCGTTGACGGCCGCGATCGCGGGATCGTTCCAGGTGGTGATGGCGCCGTTGAAGATCTTCGCCGCCGTGGGTCCGTCGAGATTCAGCGAACTCAGGCCCTTGACGTTGTAGGTGATCGCTATCGGGCCGAACACCACGGGCAGGTTCCAGGCCGGCGAGCCGCAGCGCTGCTGGGCGGCGGCGTACTCGTTCTGGGCCAGCGGCGAGTCCGACCCGCCGAAATCGGTTTGTTTGCCGTTGAATTCGCTGATACCGGCGCCCGAGCCATTGGCCGTGTAGTTCAACGTCTGGCCCGGGCAAGCTTGCTCGAACGCCTTCACGAAGCGGGTCATCGCGTTGGCCTGGGCCGTCGACCCGCTGGCCTTCAGTGTCGGCTTTCCGCCGCAACTCACGTTTCCGGCGGGCGCGCCCGTCGACGCGCCCGACGTCGCGCTTCCCCCACTCGTAGGGCTTCCGGAACTTGCACCACTCCCGGTGTTGTTTTCACTCCCACATCCGGCCAACGCGAGCGTGGCGCTTGCCAGGACACTCAGCACGGCACCAAACCTGTTGAGCTTCAATTCAGTTCCTCACTGTTAGGACATCGCTGATGCTGGCGGCTGCGGCTGGCCAGCCCCTTTTCCCTCGCAGCCATGAAGCTAACAGCAACAAGGTTAACGTTCGGCGAATTCTGTCCGGCGAACGTCGCCGGCCAACCATGCCCGGCATCGCGACGCCGGCGAGCGTCACAAAGGGACGTCCGTATGCCAAACTAGAACCTGTTACAGAAATGCCGCGATCCCCCGCGGCGCCGTTTGCCACCGTTTCGCCGACAACTCAATGGAGAAGCCCCAATGATCCTTGACAGGTTCCGCCTCGACGACAAAGTCGCCGTCATCACCGGTGCCGGCCGCGGCCTCGGTGCGGCCATCGCGGTGGCTTTCGCCGAGGCAGGTGCCGATGTCCTGATCGCGTCGCGCACGCAATCGCAACTGGACGCCGTCGCCGAACAGGTCCACGCGGTTGGGCGCCGCGCTCACACCGTTGCCGCCGACCTCGCCCATCCCGAAGTAATCGCGGAGCTGGCTCGACAGGCCGTAGAGGCGTTCGGAAAACTAGACATCGTCGTCAACAATGTCGGCGGGACGATGCCCAACACGCTGCTGACCACCTCGACCAAGGACCTCAAGGACGCCTTCACCTTCAATGTCGCAACGGCCCACGCGCTGACCGTCGCGGCGGCGCCGTTGATGCTGGAGCACTCCGGCGGCGGCAGCGTTATCAACATCACCTCCACCATGGGCCGGCTGGCCGGCCGGGGTTTCGCCGCCTACGGCACCGCCAAGGCCGCGCTGTCTCACTACACCCGGCTCGCCGCGCTGGACCTGTGCCCGCGCATCCGGGTCAACGCCATCGCACCCGGGTCGATCCTGACATCGGCACTGGACGTGGTGGCCTCCAACGACGAGCTGCGCGCACCGATGGAGAAGGCGACTCCCATGCGCCGCCTCGGCGATCCCGTCGACATCGCCGCTGCCGCAGTCTATCTGGCCTCCCCCGCCGGCAGCTTCCTGACCGGAAAGACTCTGGAGGTCGACGGTGGCCTCACCTACCCCAATCTCGACATCCCCGTCCCGGACCTGTAAGGAGCCCCCATGGCCATACCCGTCGTTCAATTAGGCACCGGCAATGTCGGCGTCCACGCGCTCAAAGCGCTTATCACCAACCCGGCATTCGAGCTGACCGGGGTGTGGGTGTCGTCCGATGCCAAAGCCGGCAAGGACGCGGCAGAGCTTGTGGGACTGGCGGATTCGACCGGCGTACTGGCCAGCACCGACCTGGACGCCGTGCTCGCCACCGGTCCGCAATGCGCCGTCTACAACGCGATGGCCGACAACCGCCTGCCCGATGCGCTAGAGGACTACCGGCGCGTCCTGTCCGCCGGAGTCAACATTGTCGGGAGCGGCCCCGTTTTCCTCCAATATCCCTGGCAGGTGATTCCCGAAGAGCTCATCTCCCCGTTGGAAGATGCGGCGCGCGAGGGGAATTCGAGCCTATACGTCAACGGTATCGATCCGGGCTTTGCCAACGACCTGCTGCCGCTGGCGCTGGCCGGCACCTGTCAGAACATCCAGCAGATCCGGTGCATGGAGATCGTCGACTACGCCACCTACGACAGCGCGGTGGTCATGTTCGACGTGATGGGATTCGGTAAGCCCCTCGACGAGATCCCCATGCTGCTGCAGACCGGGGTGCTGAGCCTGGCGTGGGGATCGGTGGTGCGGCAATTGGCTGCGGGACTGGGTGTTTCACTCGACGAGGTCGCCGAGGTGTACGTCCGCGAGCCCGCACCCGAGGACTTCGACATCGCGTCGGGGCACATTGCGAAGGGCACCGCCGCGGCGCTGCGGTTCGAGGTGTTCGGGATGGTCAACGGCGACCCCGTCGTCGTCCTGGAACACGTCACCCGGTTACGCGAGGACCTGTGCCCCGACTGGCCGCAACCGGCCCAGCCCGGCGGTTCCTACCGCATCGAGATCACCGGCGAACCGTCGTACGCCATGGATATCTGCCTGAGCAGCCGCCTGGGCGATCACAATCACGCCGGACTGGTCGCCACCGCGATGCGGGTCGTCAACGCGATCCCCGCGGTGGTGGCCGCCCCGCCGGGCATCGTGACGACCCTCGACCTGCCGCTGGTCACCGGAAAAGGGCTCTACATCCCCAGTTGATGTCCCGGATAGGTTTTCGGGTAGCCTAACTTTCTTATTCGGGGACATGGATCGAGGGTCGATAGGTTGGCGGAAGGCACCCAGGCCTCGCTCAAGACGAGTTGGTACCTGCTCGGGCCGGCGTTCGTCGCCGCGATCGCCTACGTCGACCCTGGAAACGTCGCCGCCAACGTCAGTTCCGGCACGCAGTTCGGCTACCTGCTGCTGTGGGTCATCGTCACGGCCAACGTGATGGCGGGTCTGGTGCAGTACCTGTCCGCGAAACTCGGCCTGGTAACCGGACGATCGCTACCCGCGGCGATCGGCAAGCGGATGAACCGGCCCCTGCGGCTGACCTTCTGGGGGCAGGCCGAAATCGTGGCGATGGCAACCGACGTGGCCGAGGTGATCGGCGGGGCGATCGCCTTGCGCATCCTGTTCGATTTGCCGCTGCCGATCGGCGGGATCATCACCGGGGTGATCTCGTTGCTCCTGCTGGCGATCAAAGACCGTCGCGGGCAGATCCTTTTCGAGCGTGTCATCACGGGCTTGCTGCTCGTCATCGCCGTCGGCTTCGCGGCCAGTTTCTTCGTCGCCACGCCGCCACCCGACGCCGTGGTTGGCGGATTGGTGCCTCGATTCCGGGGAACCGAAAGCGTGTTGCTGGCCGCCGCCATCCTGGGCGCCACCGTGATGCCGCACGCGGTCTACATGCACTCGGGCCTCGTCCTGGATCGGCACGGCCATCCCGAGTCCGGCCGCGACCGGCGCTGGCTGCTGCGCGTCACCCGCGTGGACGTCGTGCTGGCAATGGCCGTTGCCGGACTGGTCAACGCGGCGATGCTGCTCGTGGCGGCGATCAACCTGCAGGGCAATCGAGAAACCGCGTCCATCGACGGTGCCTACGCCGCGATCCACAACACGTTGGGGCCGGCGATCGCGGTGCTGTTCGCGATCGGATTGCTCGCCTCGGGCTTGGCGTCGTCGTCAGTGGGCGCCTACGCCGGCGCCATGATCATGCAGGGATTGCTCCATCGCTCGGTCCCCATGCTGGTGCGCCGGTTAGTCACCCTGTGCCCCGCGGTGGCGATCCTGGCGCTCGGTTTCGACCCGACACGCGCGTTGGTGCTATCCCAGGTCGTACTGTCTTTCGGCATCCCGTTCGCGGTGCTTCCGCTGGTCAGACTGACCAGCAACCGCGACCTGATGGGTAGCGACGCCAACCATCCCGTTACGGCGGTCATCGGCTGGGCGGTCGGCGTGACGGTCAGTCTGCTCAACATCGCGCTCATCTACCTGATCGTGGCCGGTCCCGCATAGGGTGCTCGTCTCGGCGGTAGTTTCCGCTGCCTGCGACAACGCGACGCCGCAAGAAACTCGCAAGAACATTGCGAAGAACTGGCAAGCGGCGTGCCACAGCCTAGTGGCTTATGAGCGCCGAACGTGGAGTTGTCGGGCCGACCGGCCGCGATCTCCCCCAACAAGTCGACGCTCGAGCGCCAAAAATTCTTTTCAAAAAGTTGTCCGACCCGCGCC
This sequence comes from uncultured Actinomycetota bacterium, assembly GCA_963784685.1. Classification (GTDB taxonomy): domain Bacteria; phylum Actinomycetota; class Actinomycetes; order Mycobacteriales; family Mycobacteriaceae; genus Mycobacterium. The sequence continues at coordinate 836,553 of CAWASF010000019.1, read as the reverse complement.
CCATGCGTGCTCCTACCTGTGACAGCCCCCCATCCGGGCCGCGACGCACACCCAAGGAGCACCTCATGACCACCATGTACGACTTTGACCGCACGACCGCCGCACCGCGCGCCGACGACTTCGACCGCACGGCCGCCGCACCGCGCGCCGACGACTTCGACCAAACCACCGCAGCAGCGCGCCCCGGCGACTTCGACCGCACCACCTTCGCGCCCCGCGGCGACGACTCCACCTCGGCGTGGGCCTGGGCGTCGAGCCCGCTCGGCGAGCCGTCGGATGAGGCCGGAGATCTCCCCTACGGTGACGACCTTCCACCCGACCCCACCACCCCGGCGCGCAGGCGCAAGCCCATCGACAAGCTGATCGTGGCGGCGGGCCTGATCGGCCTGATGGGGGCGGGCACCGCGCTGGGCATCGTGCTCTTGGGCGGCTCGCACCAAGCGCAGTCCACGACCGCGGTTCGCACCTCCAGCGGCGCGCCGGCCGCCGTCGCCGCCCCGGCCACGGTGGTCAACCCGCCCGACAACGGCCCGGCCCCCGCCCCGGTGGTCAACCCGACCGACAGTGTCCCGGCAACCGCCCCGGCGGTCGCCGTGCCCGACAACGCGCCGGCCCCCGCCCCGGCGGTCGTTCCCGCACCGAACAATCCGCCGCCCGCGGATCCGGGCACCCCGCCCCCTGCCTGGTCTTCAGGTCCGGTCGTCAAGGGCAAGGTCCCTCCGTCCGTCTGGATCCCGGCTCCACCACCGCAGCTACCGCCGCCGCCTTCGCCCCCGAAGCTGCCCGCGCCGCCGAAGCTGCCGCCGCCACCGGCACCGGTGCTGTGCTTGCCGCCGCACCACCTGGTGCAGGGTGCGTGCAAGTGAGGTCGTGGGGTGTAGGCGAGACCGGATCCGTATGCCGGTCTCGCCCTTCCCGCTGCCGAGGTGGATTTTTCGCGTGCCATTTCACCCGCGTGGGCGCACACTTATTCGCAGCGTCGGTTCTCACGTGACGGGCACCGACGCATTATCGGCTGGGGACCTACGTGACGACCGCACTATCCAACTTTGACATCGTCAGCGACGCCGAGTTGGCCCGCGCGGCAGCGACGGGTGATCGAGGCGCCTTTGCCACGATCTACGACCGTTACGCCGACCGGCTGCACGACTTCTGCGTCGGCATGCTGCGGGATCGTGACGCCGCCGCCGACTGCGTGCAAGACGTTTTTTGTGCCGCCGCAACCCAGCTGCCCAAGCTGCGAGACCCTGAGAGGCTGCGCCCGTGGCTATATGCCATCGCGCGCAACGAGGCGCTGCGCTGCATCCGGGACCGCCGCCGCGAACAGGTGTCCGACGAAATCCCCGAGGCCGCGTCGCACGACGCGGGCCCGGACACACTGGCCGCGCGTAACGAGCTGGCCGATCTGATCGCCGAGGCCGCCGGCGGGCTCGTCGACCGGGACCGCACGGTGCTCGAGCTCGCCTACCGCCACGGCTTGGACGGACCGGAACTGGCCAACGCGCTGGAAGTCAGTCCCGGCACCGCGAACAAGATGGTGTCGCGCCTGCGCAACACCATTGAATCTTCGTTGGGCGCGCTGCTCGTGGCCCGTCGCGCCCAACAAACCGCCGACGAATGCGCCGAGCTGGGCGCCATCCTGGCGGATTGGGACGGACGCTTCAGCGTGCTGATGCGCAAACGCATCAGCCGCCACATCGAGTCCTGCTCCACCTGCGATGAACAGCGACGCCGGCTGGTCAACCCGGTTGCGCTGCTGGGTGCGGCGCCGGTGTTCATCCCCGCCCCCGCCTGGCTGCGGGACCACACACTGGGCCAAATCCAGCTGACCTCCGCCGACGGCGTCCTCGACACGAGCGACTCCGCAGACGGCAACGGCCAGTCTGACAGCGACTACCCGCCGAACACGGCTTCGTCATCAGCGGACGGAGGTCCGGACGACGCGGGGCACCTCGACGGCGTACAACCACGTCCCGGTCGCCGGGTGATCCCGTGGGTCGCGCTGTTCGCGGCCGCCATCTTCCTCGCGCTCGGGCTGATGTACACCTTCCTGTACCACCAGAAGACGGCCGTCACGCCAGCCGAGCTGACCGGGACCGTTCCCGCGCCCCTGAAACAGGGGCCGCTGCCTGCCGCCAACTTGATCCCTCCGCCTCCGCCGGCGAATCCCGTCCCCTCCGCGCCCCCCATCAACTCGCCTGCGCCCGTTCAGCTGCCGACCGCTCCCGCACCGGTTGCGCCGGCTCAGCCTCCGGTTGCGCCACCGCCGATCGTCTCGCCGCCGGTGGCACCGCCGCCACCGCCGCTCTTGCCGCCCCCGCCGGTGGTGCTGCCGCCGCCGATCGTGTTGCCGCCGCCGGTCCGAGTCACGCCACCGGTCTACCCGCCATCACCACCGGTCTACCCGCCGCCACCATCGGTGAAGCCGACACCACCGTCGGCCGGGCCGTCAGTACCCCCACACCGGGGTCCGGTGCCTTCCGCGCCGGCGGGTCCAACTCATCAGCCGCCGCCACCCGCCCAACCGCCACCGCCACCGCCGCCAAAGCCACCACCACCGCCGCCATCGAAGGGCCCCGTCATCTATTGACGTGGTACGTAGCGCGCAGCTCACGCGGTCCGGCAGGATGGACAGCGTCGTCGTCCCGGAAAGGCTCGCGGGGAGTTAGCTTGCTTCAATACCTTCCGCACCGCAGCGCTATGACGGTGACTGACTAGTGCCGGCCCGCCGGCATCTCTATTTCGCATACGGGTCGAATCTGTGCGTCAGGCAGATGGCGCTGCGCTGCCCCGACGCGGCTGACCCACGGCCGGCGGTGCTAGCTGACCATGACTGGCTGATCAACCAGCGCGGTGTGGCCACCGTCGAGCCCTTGGTCGGTAACCAGGTGCATGGGGTGCTCTGGCAGATCTCCGGCGACGACCTGGCAACCTTGGACGGCGCCGAAGGGGTGCCGGTGCGCTACCGGCGCGACCGACTCACAGTCCAGACCCGCGACGGGCCGTCGCCGGCCTGGGTGTACATCGACCACCGGGTGACTCCGGGCCCACCCCGACCGGGCTACCTGCCGAGAATCATCGACGGCGCCGTACACCACGGGCTACCGCAACGATGGATCGATTTCTTGCGCCGCTGGGACCCGGCGCGCTGGCCTCGGCCGGTCTTCACGAACACCCCAGGGCCACAATCCCTTTCAGAGCTGTTGAGCGAACACGGCGTGATCGAGGAAAGCTCGCTGCGATCGCGTTTCGGTTTCCTTGCCATCCACGGCGGCGGCCTCGAGGAGATGACCGATGTCATCGCCGAACGAGCCGCCGAGGACGCCGACGCATCGGTGTATCTGCTGCGCCATCCCGACCGCTACCCGCACCACCTACCCTCGGCCCTGTACGACCCCGACGAGTCGCCGCGGCTGGCCGAGTTTCTCGATCACGTCGACGTAGCCGTCTCGTTGCATGGTTACGGCCGCATCGGGCGGGCCACGCAACTGCTGGCCGGGGGCAGGAACCGCGCACTGGCCGCCCACCTGGCCCGGCATATCCGGCTGACCGGTTATCAGGTCGTCACCAACATCGACGACATCCCGCCCGAATTGCGGGGCCTTCACCTGAGCAACCCGGTCAACCGGGTGCGCGACGGGGGGACGCAGCTGGAACTCTCAGTTCGCGTCAGGGGCCTCAGTCCGCGCAGCCCCCTGCCGGGCGCCGACGGCTTGTCGCCGGTGACCACTGCCTTGGTGCGGGGCTTGGCGGCCGCGGCACGCGACTGGTAAATGTGTATCCGTTGAACGGAGGTTGTTGGTGGACAAGGAGTTTCGCTTTGGGCTGAGCATGCGCTTCTTCAAGTCGCGCGCGGCGCTGGTCGACAAGGTGCAACGAGCGGAAGATCTTGGATACGACATCCTTTGCGTGCCCGACCATCTCGGCGCGGCGGCACCGTCTCCGACGCTGACCGCGGTCGCGATGGTCACGACCAGGATCCGCCTGAGCATGTACGTGCTCAATGCGGGGTTCTATAAGCCGGCCCTGCTCAGCAGGGATCTCCACGCCCTCGACCTGCTCAGCGACGGACGGCTCGAAATCGGGCTCGGCACCGGTTATGTCCGGGAAGAATTCGAGGCCGCCGAACTGCCGTACCCCAGCGCCGGCGCCCGCGTCAACTATCTCGGACACATGACGACCTACCTGAAGGAGCATCACCCGACGACGCCAATCCTCATCGCCGGCAACGGCGATCGGGTGCTGACGCTCGCGGCCCGTCATGCCGATATCGTCGGGCTAACCGGCGCCAGGGTACGCGAGGTCGAAGACCCTCTGGCAGAACGCATCGAGTTCGTCCGCAGCGCTGCGGGTGATCGGTTCGATTCGCTGGAGCTGAATATGGTGATCACGGCAATGCCGCCCGAAGGCGAGACCGCACCCGACTTGAGGATGACCCGCCGGTACGCACCGGGCCTGTCGGACGAGCAGTTGCTCTCCATGCCGTCGGTGCTCAGCGGGTCACCACGCGAGATGGCCGACACGCTTTCCGGACTCCGCGAAAAGTACGGGCTCACCAGCTTCACCGTGCAGGACAACAACCTCGACACGTTCGCGAGGGTCATCGCCGAGTTGCGGTGAACGGGTCGCCGCCCCACAGTATGCGGGGCCGCGCGTCGGGCTGAGTCTGCCCGCTCGAATCGAGTCCGCCGCACGCGTAGCGGAATCATCCGAAGCTAGACCATTTGACCGCTGCCGGAGGCTCGGCCCTGACCGATGTTCGCGGACCGACACTGCTGATTGTGGTCGGCCGCGATGACGTTGTGCTGCAACTGAATCGACACGCGCGGGCCACGATCCCGGTGAGGCGAGCTCACCGCCGTTCCCGGCGACACCCACCTCTTCGAGGAGCCGGCAACGACCGAGCAGGCCGCACCACCCGGCAGGTGACCCCGAATCATGAGTTTCGACTCTCGCGAACGGCGGACCGGCCGCACAGACTGCCTACCATGACCACACCGGACGACACGGCCCACACCTGGCGCGACGTGACCGACCACCTCACCGCTGCGCAGATCGCCCAGCTCGAGCGGCTCGGGTGACCATCCCGGCCAATGAGATACTTTCCGGCGGCAAAAGATCCGAGGGGATCGTTGGCCTGCCGAAGTCCCAATTGCGGACGGCGCCTTAGCTTTGTCGGACGACGATCACCGGGATTCGGGCCGCGTGTACGACGGCCGTGCTGATCGATCCAAGCAACATTCCGGCGAATCCGCCCCGGCCGTGACTGCCGACCACGACGAGTTGGGCGGACTCGGATTCTTCGACGAGATGACGCGCCGGGCGGTCGAACACCAGCCGGCGATGAACGGTGACGTCGGGATAGCGTTCCTGCCAACCGGCCAGGCGTTCGGCAAGGATTTCGGCTGCACGTGATTGCATGGTCGACCATTGCTTGCCGAGCACACGCGAGGCGTCTGAGTCAGTCCACGCGTGCACGGCCACTAGGTCTACACCGCGGAAGGAGGCCTCGTCGAAGGCGATCGCGGTGGCGCGCTCCGACGCGGGCGAACCGTCTATGCCGACCAGCACCGGTAACTGCGAGGGTTCCAGAAGGATTGGGTCCTCGTCGTGGATCACCGCGACCGGGCAGTAGGCATGATGGATCAATCCGGTGCTGACCGAGCCGAGCGGGTTCCGCTGCAGCGCTTCTTGCCCGCGGCAGCCGACCACCACCATGTGCGCATCTTTGGAGAGGTCGATAAGGGTGGGTACGGGTGCCGCGCACAACAGTTCGCTGTCAATCTCGGGTCGATTGCCCTCCGGCACGGTGTCTTTGGCGACCTTGACCGCATCGGCGACGATCTTGCGGGCCTCTTCTTCGTACCGCTGGTAGACCGCGGCCGGCATGTGGGCAGCGGGCGAGACCGCCGGCGGATCCGAGACATGCACGACGGTCAGTCCGATGTTGCGCATGGTTGCCTCGCGTGCGGCCCACCGCACGGCGATCGTCGATGACAGGGACCCGTCGACTCCGACCACGACACCCGAATGTGTGCTGTGACAAGACATTGCGCAATCCTTTCCTTGGGGGGCTCCGCGGACGCTAGATGGTCGGTGATCACCCGTCAACAGAACATTGACCCCCCGACTAGAGTCGTTCTGCGGCGAGATGAGCCGATTTGACGATCGCCTTCGTGCTCAAAATCGCTGCGCCGCAGAAGCATTGGCTCGTTCGCGGTCACCGTCGTAGCTGGGCCGGCTGCCCAAACAAGGCGCCCCAGGCTTGGTCAATTGCAGCGATGATCGCGTCACCGAAGTCTGGGGTCACATCCTTTTCGGCGATCGCCACGAGGGCATGGGCCAACTCCAAGGGGGCCACGCTATGCCGTTTGGCCGTTTCCACAATGTCGATGAACGCCTCGTCGAGGCTGCAATGACGGAGAGCAACCAGCACGCCCTCGGCAGCGCCCAGACTGCGCTGGCCGCTGCGGCCAGCATCCCGGCAGTGATCGGCCTCTGAAGTTGGATTCACCGTGCGCTCCCTTGCTATGCGGTGGTTTAGAAGCGGTCCAGAACTCGGCGAGTGCACCTAATACGCGGCTTACTTGCGGGATTACTCGCTAACCACCTGGCCATGCCCCTGATCTTTAGACGGCGTGCCGTCGCCCGGTAGAGACCGAAGTCCCATCCCCGATGGTCGTTAGTCGCGGAGTGATCCCGCACCCGACGAACTCGCGGTAGCCGCGGCCCACCCGCAGACTGCAAGCCCCTCGACCCGCCCGACGGCGAGCCCCACGACCCACCAGCAGACGGCCCAACCGCGGGGGCTGCGGGCTGCGCCGAAGAGCCTGGTGAGCTCGAGCGCCGAGTTGCCGAGCTTGATCAGCGCGAGCAGGCCCTCGAGCGACGCGAGGCCCGGCTTGCACGACGCGAATGGCTCGCAGCCGAGCGAGATCGGATCGCGGAAGAGCGGGATCGAATCGCAGACCAACGCGAGCTGACGGCGGACTAACGCGAGTTCCGCGCGGATGAACGCGAGGGCACGGCCGCCGAGCGTGGACGTGAGCGACTACAGCGCGCTCACGAACGCGCTGACCGTGCCCGAGCCGGCGCTGATCGCGACGAGGCCGACGTCCGACGTGAGATGGCCGAAAGCGAACGCCGAGGCGACGATGACCGATCTGCCCGCCTTGATCCGAATTAGCCTGAGCCCACCGATGGCTTGAGGTTCGACTGGCATGTTTTGCTGCCGGGGGTCTTCGCGCGCTGTTCGAACCCGATTGTGACCGTCATGTCGGAATACCGAACTGATTGCTCCGGGCCCATCGCAACAGACTGAAATCCATAACGAGGCACGGTCGCCTAACGCCGACGGCCGCGCCAAGCGCCCACCATGCACACCCGAGCGCCGCGTGGCCTTTGCCGTGCCAGCTACACTCACAACCGCCGTAACTCGACGACCAGCTAAACCGCCGGGGATGGCGCCAAGACGCCCCGAGCACCGCTGATACCCGCCATCGCCCCGAACGGCTAGTTTTAGTCAGGTATTCGAAGACGTCCTCCGCCCTCGTAGCTCAGGGGATAGAGCACGGCTCTCCTAAAGCCGGTGTCGCAGGTTCGAATCCTGCCGGGGGCACCATCTGACCAGCGCAGATATAAACCCGCAGGCCCTACCGGATCGTTCTCGGCGCGACGCGTGTCATCTTCAACGTCGAGGTCCAGACGTCGTGCGCACACTTCGCGGACGGGTCCATCGACCGTGTGGGCCTGATCGAGACGCCGCGGGGTTCACGTGCGGTCGGTCGGCCCGCGTGATGACCTGACCGTGGAACAGGCGCGCGAGCGGGCTTCGGCGCTGCTTCAGGTAGCCGACGAGCTGGACGGGTGGACGCGATGAGCCACACAGAACTGCTGACCTTCGGCCAGGCCGCGGCGTGCCTCGGTATCGACGTCAACACCGTCAGAAGGTGGGCACGCAGCGAGCATTGCCCGGTGATCCGCGACGGGCGCCGCCGGCTCATCCCCGCCGAGTGGGTCGAGGGAATTGTGGCAGCGCCTCACCGAGTTGGCGAAACGCTGCGCATCGACGGCAACGAGCTGGACACGTGGAGCGCCGGGTAATCCCCACACCAGCCCTACCGAGAACGGCCGTCAGGAGCGATTCTGGCGGCCATTCTCTTGGGGTTAAGCATCTTCGCCTAGTGTCGGGGCCCATGGCACAGGGACACGAGCACAGATGCACGTGGGTTGAGACCGAGAAGATTAACGCAACCCTCGATGAGTGGATCGCCGAAGGGTGGGAGTTGGTCACGGCATACTGCGGTCCATCTAGCACGGTCACCCACTATCTCTATTTTCGACGGGAGATCGGAGGGCATATGGGCTGAGTCGATGAGTGAAACGTCTTGCCGCGCACTCGCAGTCCGATGTTGCGCTAGCGTGAAGCGACGCCGGCAGGGAACCTGATCGACCTCGCACACGTCTGACTTGTTGATCGGGCCGCCCTGTCGGCGGCAATTGAATACTGACCACTGCGCGGCGACATCTGGTCAGATTTCGGTTGCCGTTGACACGCCCCTGCTCTCCTTGGGGGCGGCCCGACGCCGTATCTCGACACGCTTCAATCGCGGGCACCGACCGAGGCTAAAGGCAGCTAGCGTGATTCCGTGATCATCGACAACGAACGCTATATCGACATCTACCGGCATGCCTCAGTACAGGACCGCGGAGTCCCGAGGGCGGTGGTGTTGGCGATTGGACGTGTCATCGGCGACGCCGAAATCCAGGCGGCGTGGCCGGACTGGGCTGTCGCAAACACCAACCCCACGACAACGTGGACCTGCTGGATTGTCACCCAAAGCGCCCTCGGCTTCGTGCGCGTCGAATACGGGAGGGCCCACTACGACGAATACGCAGAGCGCCAACACAAGCTCACGCCGTCAAATCAGTCCGCTTGGGTTCGACGACTCAACGACATTGTCGAAGTCCGGTGGGGCGCCGTCTATGAGGCACAGGAACGGGATAACGACTACTGTCCCGCCGAGCCGATTACGGTTAGGTTCGCCGACTGGGAAACCGCGATTCCGAGCGAAGGCGGTATTCCGGTCGAGCGACGTTCGGCAGCGGACGGCCTGCTGACCGCGCTTCGTAACGGCGCGAATTTCTGACCGGGCCGCGCTGACCATGGCAGCCGCAGAGCAGGATGGTCGCAGACCGAGATAGCCGAGGGAACGGAATACGAACCACCCCTGCTCCTCGGCCAGCGCATCCTCGTCAATATCGAGCTGCTCAGAGACTGGCCCAGGTGTCCCAAATGGGACACCTGATAGTTCGCGGTGAATAGTGTCGCGGCCTTCGCCGGTAGCCGCTGCGATGGCGCGAATACTAAGCCCTGATTCCCGCAGGGATGCAACTACTTCGGCGCGTTCTTCGCGTAAGTCGGCGACCACGCCGACCGCGACCATCTAGCGCAGCCGCGGGGGATCTCCGACCTTAAAACCACCGCCGGCCTGCTGGCGATTGTGCGTCGAGCGGTGAACCAGCTCCCCCGGCCGCTGCACCCCCTCCCGCCGGGCCATGGGGCCGGGGTTTTTTGGAGGGTGACTGGCGACGCCGGGGAAGGTCGCCGCGTCTACATACCAGAGCTGAAACAAACGAAAGTGCCCCGTTCCTGCCGAAAAAACGGGAGAAAAAACCCACGCGGCCGAGATCTCCCGGAACCTATACGGGAGAGAACTTCCATGGGGACGGGTCGTGCAAACTGGGCTGGGAAAAAATCCCAAAGTTTCGTGCTATGCGCGCCGCCGGCGATGGGGTCGCAGTGGGACGGGCGGCTGAAAAAATCGAAACTTCAGATCAGGGACGGCTCCCAAGGCTCGTCACCGACTGTGTACTCGGGCATCTGATCCAGGGGTATCTTGCGCTCGGCCGCCCACTGCGCCCGCGCGGCGATGAACTGATCGAGGGCTGCGTTCCAGGTCGCGTTGGTCTTGTATTGGCCCCCGTCGAAGGCCAGCAGCTCGGGCGGGACGGCATCATCATGGCGGCGGCGCCTCACGACGCACCGCCAAGTCCCAGGCCATAGACACCCCGCACCCCGACCCGGCGCTGTGGGCGCCGGCCGGGCGCCTGGTCGTCCTCGTCACCGGCGGGCAACCGTAAGGCGGCAACCAGCCGGGCCAGAGCTATTCGCAACTGACGTGCCTCGACGAGGGCCGGGCCGTCGCCGTCCCATCGCGCCCTGCGCACCGTGTTGTTCACCGATATCGTCGCGTCGACCCAACACGCCGCGGCGGCGGGGGATGAGCGGTGGCGCGCGCTGCTGCACCGCTTTGGTGAGATCACCTCCGACCTCACGCAGCAATTCGGCGGCAAGGTGGTCAAGAGCACCGGCGACGGCCACCTCGCCACGTTCGACGGTCCGACGCAGGCGATCCGCTGCGCCGAGGCGTTGCGTGCTGACGCCGAGAGCCTGGGCATCCAGATCCGCGCCGGCATCCACACCGGCGAGTGCGAACTGCTGGACAACGACATTGGCGGGATCGCTGTTCACATCGCGGCGCGGATCATCGGGGAGGCCGGGGCGGGCGAAATCCTCGTCTCCCGCACAGTGCGTGACCTGGTCATCGGCTCGGGCACGGGCTTCGAGGATCGCGGCAGCGTCGAGTTGCGTGGCGTGCCCGGCAGCTGGCAGCTGCTGGCGGTCGATCGTCATGGCCCACGGGCGGCATCGCCCGAGGCGGAACTGACATCAATGGCCACTCCTGGCCGTCGAACCGCAATGCGCCGCTCGGACCGCTCCCTGGAGGCGATCGCGAGGCGCGCACCGTGGATTGTCCGCGGGATGGCCCGCCTCGCCCCGGCCGCCGGCCGCCGGCCGCAGATGAGCAGAGATAACTCTCGACTGGCGAGCAATGGCCTGCAGACCCATTGACGATCACCGCTAGCCGGATAGCCTTCGCTTCGACTCGCTTGCTTTCGGGGTGACCGCGGCCTTGCCGCACAAGTCCCGGACCCGTACAGATCAAAAGAAGCTGTGCTGGCCGGTGCGCACGTATTACTCAGCGGCTACTGCGGTGGCGCGGAGACTACGGCAGGACTGTGTGCATCAGCATGACGTCGTATGCCGACCACAGGGACAGGTTGAAGTACAAGTCCCTACCCGACGACCAGGGGTGGATCATCGGCGCATAGATGCCGCCGGGCATCTGGAACGACGACACGAGCGGCTGCTCCGGGCTCCACGGTCCTTGCGGAGCCGGCGCGGTCCTGGCCACGACGTCGTTGCTGCCGCCGTTGGTGTAGAGCACCAGGTACTGCTTGAGATAGCTGTTGTACTGTGCCGACATTTCGCCCACGGGACCCGGGAAAATCGGCGTCGCCGCCCCCGGATTGGCCGGCACCCAGTGCCCGCCGTTGTCGCCGTTCCAGTATTGGTACTTGGTCAGGTCCGGCAGTTGGGCCGGGGGTACTCGCGACAGGAACGCCGCGCCGCTGCGGCCGGACGGGGTGCCGAACTGGTAGATGTAACCGTCGTTGCCCCTCATGAACGCGCCCATTTGGAAATTCTCATTCCCCGGCATGAACCCGACTCCCGGGACGGCGTCCGCCGAGGCCGTGCGAATGCTGGTGGGGAAGATCCCCCAGTTCTGGCCGTTGTCGACGGATCTCGCGATCGCCGAGTAGTTCGTCTGCCATTCGCCATCGCGGCCCCACTGCCTGATCGACATGTAGCTCAGGTATTGCGTTCTCCCGAGTGAGATCCCGGCCGTGGGAATGATTCCGGTCTCGTGCCCCGCCCGGTGGATGGTGTTGACGACCTGCTTGGAAAGGTTGGACGCCCACACCGGTGAGCCGGAATACCTATCGTTGGGCACCCCATCGGCGATGTGGATTCCGTGGGACAGATCGCGGTCCGAACTGCGGAACAGCGTGTTGTATCGCCATTGCTGGCCGTGGACCTTGCAGTAGCCGAACGTGTCACCAAAAGCCATGAGGACCTGACGGTTGGCGGGATCGCCGTTGTCCCAGGCAATCCCGAGGTCCGTCCCTGAGATGCTAAATCGTTGGAGGGTCTTGTTCGGGCCGTTCGGTCCGGTAACCCAGTCGACGAGCGATGTCGGTGCCCCGGCGATCGACGCAGGAGGCGGCGGCGCCGGCTGCGGCGCCGGCTGAGGTGCCGGCTGCGGCGGAACCGGCGCCGCGTTCGGTTGCAACGGGGCGACATTCGGCGACTGCGGGAAACCCGGGGTGGGGGGGTTGGGTCCGGGCGGCGGTACCACACCCGCTTGCTGCTGGATCGGCGCCGAGTACCGGGGACCCGGAGTAGTCGGCTTGAGCAACGACGAGATCAGCGGGCCCAGCTTGGGCAACGGCGCGCGGTCGTTCGCGTGCGAGGGCCGGCGCCCGGTCGGCGGTTGGACGACCGGCTGTGGCGCGGGCATCGCCGGCGGCGCGACGGGGGGATCCACTTGCGCTTCCGGCGCTTCGCATGGCGTGGCGTTCGCTGACGGCGCGGGGCCTACCGCGACGAAGAAACCGATGGCGGTCACCGACGCCACCGATAGCGACACGATCCGAAGAATCGCCGTCAAATCTCACACCTTCCCAGGAGCGGACCGCCGCATTGACGTCCGCAGTTGGCTCATGTGACGATAGTGATTCACGTGGCGCGTGTGACCATTGATCCGCGGATAGGTATGCATCCGTGACCGTGTCGCAACGCTTCGTTTCAGCGGATAAGCGCGCGCTGCGCTAAATTGCGCGGCCGGGTACGCTCCCATCCGCCAGCAGAACAGCAGCCGTCAGCGGGTGAGGACATTCGAATGCGTGTCCGCGATGAGTCGCAGCACGACCCTTTCCAAGACCGGGGGTTTCTTCGCCGCGTGGTCGCGGCCTCGATGGCCGGCACCGTCGTCGAATGGTACGAGTTCTTCCTCTACGGCACCGCGGCGACGCTGGTGTTCAGCAAGGTGTTCTTCCCGCATAGCGCCAACGATCTCGACGCCATCCTTGCGGCGTTCGTGACCTACGCCGTCGGCTTCGCCGCGCGCCCGGTGGGCGGCCTCGTCTTCGGTCAGCTCGGCGATCGGTACGGTCGCAAGAAGCTGCTGCAGCTCAGCCTGCTGCTGGTCGGCGCCGCGACCGTCCTGATGGGTTGTCTGCCCACCTTCGCCCAGATCGGGTACTGGGCACCCGCGCTACTGGTGGTGCTGCGCTTCATCCAGGGCTTCGCGGTCGGCGGCGAGTGGGGCGGAGCCGTCCTGCTCGTCGCCGAGCACAGCCCAAACACCACCCGTGGTTTCTGGGCGAGCTGGCCGCAGGCCGCGGTCCCAGGCGGCAACATGCTGGCCACGGCGATACTGCTGATACTCACCTCGACGTGCTCGGATGCGGCTTTCCTCGGCTGGGGCTGGCGCGTCGCGTTCTGGCTGTCCGCGGTCGTCGTTCTGATCGGCTACTACATCCGCACGAAGGTGACCGACGCACCCATATTCCTCGAGGCGCAGCGCGAAGCCGAGCGGTCCAAGGCGACCGGGTTGGGTGCTGTCGAGGTGTTAAAGCGTTACCCGCGTGGGGTTTTCACCGCCATGGGCCTGCGCTTCGGTGAGAACACCATGTACTACCTGGTGGTCACCTTCTCGATCACGTACCTCAAAGTGCATGCGCACGCCAACACCAAGGTCATCCTGTGGTGGCTGCTGGCCGCCCACGCCGTGCACTTCGTGGTCATCCCGCTGGCCGGACGTCTCAGTGACCGATTCGGCAGGCGCCCAATCTATTTCGTTGGGGCGGTCAGCGCTTGCACCTGGGGGTTCTTCGCATTCCCCATGATGGACAGCCGCCGCAACGCGATCATCTTGGCGGCGGTCGTCATCGGTTTGGTGTTCCACGGCACCATGTATGCGGTGCAACCGGCGGCCATGGCGGAGATGTTTCCGACCCGGATGCGTTATTCGGGGGTGTCGCTCGGCTATCAGGTGACCTCGATCGTGGCCGGTTCGCTGGCACCGATCATTGCCGTCCGCTTGCTCGCAATCTACAAATCCGCGGTCCCCATCGCGTGGTACCTGGCGGCCACCGCGGCGGTAAGCGCCGTGGCCGCCCTGGCCGCGCGCGAGACCAAGGGCATCGACCTGGCGTCCATCGATCTCGCCGACGCCGCGCGCCTTCGGCAAGATCCGGGCGTCCCGGCACGGGACCCGGATGGACCCGAGCCGACCGAGCTTGTGGAAGGGACCGTGTAGGCCGAGCGCGCCGATCAGCCGGCGAGGGCGTCCCAGTCGACGACGCACAGTTGGGGGTTCGCCGGGTCTACCGCGCACGGCAGTTGGAGTCCGATGGCGAGAGCGGGCACGTGGGCGGGGGGTACCGGCTGCAGGGTTCGAGCGTCCATCGGCGCCAGATTCGGGAAGTGAAGCTCGATGACGAGCTCATATTGCGGGGCGTCAAGCAGTTCCGGTCTGCTGGGAGTGCGGCCGAGGCTGTGGGGCGTGGCTCCGGTGGGAGCGAATGACTTAAGCGCCCCCCATACGCGTTGGCCCGACGCGAGGATGTCTGCCGCCGAATGGACTGGGATGGACGAGAGGGTGCGAACACCTCTATCGAGATATTCGCTGCGGTCGCGCTGGTACCACCGGGGGGAACCGATCCGAATGCTTCGCGGGTTGGCGGAGTCAACCTTGACCCCGACGGTCCTGCCGGGCTGAATGGCGCCCATGTCCCACGGAGACCAACCCCTCCAAACCTTCACCTCGTACGGTTGGCGGCCAGGGACGTCCACTCTCAGTCCGATCCGGCACATCACCTGCGGGACCAGCGAGTTCACCGTCATGGAGCCGACCCGCCTCAGTGACAAAACCTGCGCAGTTCCTGTCAGCGCGGGACCACGAAACTTCGGCGACCTGAATAGCCGTGGCACCAAGAACGCGAGGGCAATAAGGCAGGGAGTGCTGGCGAAGATAAGCACGGCCACGGGCGGGCCCCACCAGGGGGTTTCGCTAGTGGCCAGGTTGACCACGTTCATTGGTGCACGCTAGCGCCGACCGCGCCGCCTACCGATCCCGAATTGACCGTGCGAAAGGTTGGGTCGGCGTCGGGTAGCGCATACATTCCCGGAGCCGTTCGACCGCGGCCATGATCGCGCTCTGGGTCGGAAGGTGAGTGCGCACGTCGGTGTTGCTTCCGAAAGGTCGGCCGGCGAGGCAGGGCGGCATGTTTGTCGATCGCCGTCGGGGGCAATGTTCCAAGAGAGGTGGGGGAGTTGGCCGGCCTGCTCGCTCACCCAGGTCCCGTCGGTTCAGCCCGAGAGCCGACGGGGCCGCTCGCTATTGCGGACCGGGCGAGTCGTCCAGGAGTAGCGTGCCGCGTATGGACGGCTCGACAGGCGTGTGGATTCTCGGCGGCTACCAAAGCGATTTCGGCCGCAACCTCACGAAAGAGGGCCGTGACTTCGCGGCCCTGACCGCTGAGGTCGTCGACGGCACGCTCGCCGCGGCCAAGATGAACGCCACCGACATCGGAGTCGTCCACGTCGGAAATGCCTTCGGCGAAATGTTCGCCGGTCAAGGTCATCTCGGTGCGATGCCCGCCACGGTCTGCGACGAGTTGTGGGATATCCCGGCCGCGCGGCATGAAGCCGCATGCGCTTCCGGCAGCGTCGCGGCGCTGGCGGCACTGGCCGACTTGCGGTCGGGCGCCTACGAGGCCGCGCTCGTGGTGGGGATCGAGCTGGAGAAAACCGTGCCCGGTGACACCGCCGCCCAGCACCTCGGTGCCGCCGCGTGGACCGGACACGAAGGGGCCGGCGCGCGCTACCTGTGGCCGTCGATGTTCGCCCAGGTCGCCGACGAGTACGACCGGCGCTACGGCTTGGACGACACGCACCTGCGCGCCATCGCGCAGCTCAACTTCGCCAACGCGCGTTGCAACCCGAACGCCCAGACCCGCGGCTGGACGGTCCCCTATCCCATCACCGACGATGACGCGACCAACCCGATCACCGAAGGACGGCTGAGACGGTTCGACTGCAGCCAGATGACCGACGGCGGCGCGGGACTGGTCATCGTCGGCGACAGGTACCTGAGTGAACACCCCGATGCCCGCCCGATCGGGCGCATCGACGGCTGGGGACACCGCACCGTCGGGCTGGGCCTGCGGCAGAAACTGGACCGCGCCGCCAACGACACTTACGTGCTACCGCACGTCCGGGCCGCGGTGCTTGACGCGCTGCGCCGCGCGCGCCTGACGCTCGACGACGTCGACGGGTTCGAGGTGCACGACTGCTTCACACCCAGCGAGTATCTGGCCATCGACCACATCGGCCTGACCGGGCCGGGCGAGTCGTGGAAGGCCATCGAAAACGGCGAGATCGAGATCGGCGGCCGGCTGCCGATCAACCCCAGCGGCGGCCTGATCGGCGGCGGGCACCCGGTCGGGGCGTCCGGCGTGCGCATGCTCCTCGACGCGGCTAAGCAGGTCAGCGGCGCTGCCGGGGATTACCAGGTCGATGACGCGAAGACCTTCGGGACCCTCAATTTCGGCGGCAGCACCGCCACCACCGTCAGTTTCGTCGTGAGCACTGCGCGAGGTATGTGACATGGACGTGGAGATCGTCGGCAAGTTTCTGTCGACCCTGCCCGAAAATGACGACCACCCCTATCGAACCGGGCCGTGGCGTCCGCAGACCACCGAGTGGAACGCAGACGACCTCACCGCTGTCGAGGGGGAAATCCCGCGCGACCTGGACGGCGTCTACCTGCGCAACACCGAGAACCCGCTACACCCGGCGTTCAAGACCTATCACCCGTTCGACGGCGACGGCATGGTCCACGTGGTCGGCTTCCGAGACGGAAAAGCGTTCTACCGCAACCGGTTTGTCCGCACGGACGGTTTCCTGGCGGAGAACGACGCCGGTGGGCCGCTGTGGCCGGGGTTGGCCGAACCGGTGCAACTGGCCACGCGGGAGGAGGGCTGGGGAGCGCGGACGCGGATGAAGGACGCGTCGAGCACCGACGTGATCGTGCACCGCGGTGTCGCGCTGACCAGCTTCTACCAGTGCGGCGACCTGTACCGGGTCGACCCGTACTCGGCCAACACGCTCGGCAAGGAAACCTGGAGAGGACGCTTCCCCGTCGACTGGGGCGTGTCGGCGCATCCGAAGGTGGACAACAAAACCGGCGAGCTGCTGTTCTTCAACTACAGCAAGCAAGAGCCCTACATGCACTACGGCGTGGTCGACGAGAGCAACGAGGTGACCCACTACGTCGACATCCCGCTGCCGGGGCCGCGGCTGCCACACGACATGGCGTTCACCGAAAACTACGTGATCCTCAATGATTTCCCGTTGTTCTGGGATCCGAGGCTGCTCGAGCACGATGTGCACCTGCCGCGCTTCTACCCCGACATTCCGTCGCGCTTTGCGGTGTTGCCACGGCGAGGCTCGACGGGCGACATCCGATGGTTCGAGGCGGACCCCACCTTCGTGCTGCACTTCACCAACGCCTACGAGGACGGCGACGAGATTGTGCTCGACGGGTTCTTCGAAGGCGATCCTCAGCCCGTGGAAAACGGGGTTACCGGCAAGTGGGAGAAGCTCTTTCGCTTCCTGGCGCTGGACCGCCTGCAAACCCGGCTGCACCGCTGGCGGCTCAACCTGGTCTCCGGCGCGGTGAAAGAAGAGCAACTGTCGGAGTCGATCACCGAGTTCGGGACCATCAACGCCAACTACGCCGCGGCCGGCTACCGGTACACCTATGCCGCCACCGGGAAGCCGGGCTGGTTCCTGTTCGACGGGCTGGTCAAACACGACCTGCTCACCGGAAACCAGGAGGGCATCTCCTTCGGCGACGGCGTCTACGGAAGTGAGACCGCGATGGCGCCACGGGTCGGCGCCACCGCTGAAGACGACGGGTATCTGGTCACCCTGACCACCGACATGAACGCCGACGCATCGTACTGCGTCGTTTTCGACGCAGCCCGGATCGGAGACGGACCAGTGTGCAAAATCCAACTGCCGGAACGCATTTCCAGCGGCACGCATTCGACATGGGCCCCGGGCGATCAACTGCGGCGCTGGCATACCGCCGAGTCGGCCGCCAGCGCGATCGGGTTGTGACGATGTACCCGGATTCGGGACGCCGGTCGACGCACTGGCCCGCGCAGCTGGCCTCGATCGGCGCGATCCGGTTTGCTCGCCGCTCGTCGAATTTCAAAGAGGCGGTGCGGTTTTACCGCGAGCTAGTGGGCCTGCCACTGTACGAAACGTTCGAGGGTAGTTACGGCAGCAACGGTGCCATATTCGGCATGCCCAGCTGGAACCTGACGCTGGAAATCATCGAGTCGGTCGAGCCGGTCGGAGAAGACCACCACGAACACCTGTGCCTGTACTTCCCCGACAAGCACGCACAGGAAGCCGCCATCGCGCGCCTTCAGGCGGCGGGCCTGGAGCCCGTCGAGCAGCACCCGTACTGGGAAGCGACGGGTGCAATCACCTACCGCGACCCGGACGGGCGCGAAGTCGTGTTCGCGCCTTTTGTGTTCGGCATCAACGAACCCGAGGGCAGTGCCACCTCGGGTAAGCACGAGTTCCCGTCGGCCTGAAACCTCAGCGGTTGGCCCGAGGAGAAGCCAGGGCCGCGACCACTGCCGTGATCGAACATGCCACCGCACAGACCGCGCCGACCGCACCGACATAGAGCCCGTATTCGGCCGACACGTGAGGGTTGACGTTCAGCCTGTAGAACCACCAGGTGAGCACGACGATGAGCAGCGAAATGACCAGCGCGGCAACGGAAGCGAGCTTCGCCGACAGGCGGCGACCGGCCATCGCCCCCGCGACGATCAGCGTCGAGGACAGCAAAACGATGAGCTGCCCGACACCGAATCCCCCCCTCGTTAGCACTACGTTGCCGTGGGTACCCCCGATGGCGCTCGACCAGCCGCCCCCGCTGACCGTCAGCCACGGCATCCAGGCGCTAGCCGACACGAGCAGGGCGAAAAGCGCCACCAGCCAACCAGGGCGCAGCCGGCGAATCATGGTTGCGACATTAAAGCGTCCCGAACTGGTTCGCCGCTCGCCACGCGCCACGCCGTCGTTGTCGATGGCGCGGTGACGTCGGTCGGCCAACACCGACGGCGGCAATGGCGGCACCGGGCGTCACTCCACGGTTGGCGCGGCCCACAGCCCAGCGTGACGGCAGCGCCCGCTAACCCTCCAGCGAGGACAGATTGAAAATGACGCCCGTCGGGTCGGTCACCGCGGCCAACCGGCCGTAGGGGGTGTCCTCGGCCGCCTGCACCACGGCGCCGCCGTTGTCGGCGATCACCCGTAGTGTCTTGTCGACATCCTCGGCGCCGAAGAAGATGGTCCAATTCGACGGGACACCGTCTGGCAGGCAGCCGGCGCCGTCCATCACGCCGAGCAGTCGCTGGTCATCGAACCACGCCGTGGCATATCGGAATTCGTCGGTGTCGGAAACCTGCTCGGTCCGCCACCCGAACACCTCGCGGTAGAAGTCGAGTGCGGCGCGGAAGTCGCGCGTGGTCAGCTGGTGCCACACCGGGGAGCCGGCCTCCCCGATCACCTCGAAGCCCCGGTGCTCCATCGGCTGCCACAACCCGAAGAACGCGCACGACGGGTCGGTCGCCAGGCCCATGTGCCCCTTGGCCGGTACTTCCATCGGCCCCATGCACATCGAGCCGCCCGCCGCGGTCACCGCCGACACGGTCGCGTTGATGTCGGCGGTGTGGAAGTAGGTGGCCCAGTTGTCCGGAGACTGAAACTCGGGCCGGTTGGCCATCAGTCCTGCGACCGGGTGGCCGTCCTTGGCGGCGTTGACGTAGCCGCCGTATTCGGGCCCGGCCGACTCGAACGTCCAGCCGAACACCGTGCCGTAGAAGTCCTGGGCGCGGTCGACGTCCGACGTCGTCAGATCGATCCAACAGGGAGCGCCCAGCGGCGCGCCATCACGGATGGGCACGATGACCCCTTCCTAATGTGTCGTGGTGTCCTGGCCCCGTGGTCGGGGTTCACACATATCGACCGGGGCCGAATCAGAAACTCATCGGCGAACGCCGCCGTCTCCGTTCTTCTGCGGGTCGGGGGCCGTGAACACCCGGACGAAGTTCTGCAACGACTCTTTGATGTCGCTTCGCAGCGCGCCGGCGACGATCATGCCGATCGGCCCGAACAGCGCCGGACCGCCGAGGTGCACGTCGAAGCCGACGACGGCCCCGTCGTCCTTGGGTTGAACTTTGGCCATCAGCTTGACCTTGACACCGCCGACGCCGTCGCCGTCGAGCGTCATGCCTGCCGGTGGCTTGTAGCGCACCACCGTCCACTTGATCCGGTTGTACATGCCCTTGACCTCGACGATCGACTCGACGACGGTGCCCTTACCGATGTCATCGGGCAACTTGCTGCGCCACACGCGGTGGATGGTCAGCCATTCCTTGTACCGCGACAGGTCGGAGGCGTGCTGCCAGGCCACCTCGGGCGGCAAGGGTACGTCGATCGATCCGGAGAGTTTCGCCATGCGCTCAGTTCCGCTGGTCGCCCGTGGCCTCGGTGCCGGCGGCCTTCTTGGCCCGTTCCCGCACCTGGTGGATGGTGTCGGAGTGCTTGCCCTGCGTCTTGTCGTCGACGAACTCGCCGGCCTTGTCGATCGCCATGTCGACCTTGTCGGCGTTTTGGGACAGCAGCTCCTTCGCCTTGTCCAGGAAGCCCATCTACTCGTCCCTTCCTCCGAAGTCGTAGTTGTCTCGTAGAGACCTTACTTTGTGCGTGTATCCGGCTCGCGCCACAACTGCGGCCGGACGCCCAGCATCTTGGCCCGAATCCACCACGTTGTCTCGATCGCCGCGGCGCCCAGCACCCCGATCCCCACGGCGGTCGATGTCACCACCATATTCGAGGGGTCGAGCAGGAATTTCTCTCGAACAAGCGGGATGTTGAAGATCACCACATAGGCCAAGCCGGAGGCAACGACCAGCGCCAACCGCCACCACGTGTAGGGGCGCGCCACCACCGCGAGCACCCATAGCGCGGTCGTCAGCAACGTGATCAGCGCCGCGGTCGAGGCTTGATCCTGTTGCTGAAACGTGGCGTGGCGGCCGTGGTAGGCCACCAGGTAGGAGACGAACGAAGCGGCGCCGACGATGACTCCGGACGGCAGCGCGGACGTCAGCACCCGCCGCACGAAGCCGGGGTGCGCGCGTTCGTTGTTGGGTGCCAGCGACAGGATGAACGACGGGACGCCGATGGTGAACCACGCCGCGATGGTGACGTGGATGGGCTGGAACGGGTACAGCAGGGGGTCGACCCCGAGAGGCTTGGCGAATAGACATTCGATGCCCACCAACAGCGCCAGCAGCACCGAGTACACCGTCTTGGTCAGGAACAGGTTGGCGACCCGCTCGATGTTGCCGATCACCCGCCGGCCCTCGCCGACGACATACGGCAGTGTGGCGAACCTGTTGTCCAGCAAGACGATCTGTGCCACCGCGCGCGACGCGGGGCTGCCCGCACCCATCGCGACACCGATGTCGGCATCTTTGAGGGCCAGCACATCGTTGACGCCGTCGCCGGTCATCGCCACGGTGTGGCCATGCGATTGCAGGGCATGCACGATGGCGCGTTTCTGGTCGGGCCGCACCCGGCCGAAGGTGATGTAGTTGTCCAGCGTGTCCGCCAGTTCCGCTGGGGTCGTGGGGAGTTGGCGCGCGTCCATCGTGTCGCCGCGCAGTCCGAGCTTGCCGGCGACGGCGCCAACCGACACCGCGTTGTCCCCGGAGATCACCTTGACTGAAACATCTTGGGCCGCAAAATAGTCCAGCGTCTCGCGGGCGTCGGGGCGCACCTTTTGCTCGAGCGCCACCAGCGCGACCGGGGTGACCCGACCCGGCGCGTCCGGATGATCCACCGCCACCTCGGCGGCACCCAACAGCAGAACCCGTAGCCCTTGGGCCCCGATCCCTTCCGCCAGTTCGGCGGCCGCCGCCGCCGGATCCAGCAGCACGTCGGGCGCGCCGATCACCCAGTTTCCGTGACCTCGGTAGGACACGCCGCTCCACTTGGTGGCCGATTTGAAAGGCGCAGTGGCGGTGGGAATCCAGCCGGGCGGCCGGTCATAGGTTTCGGCGATCGCCCGCATGCTCGCATTGGGGCGCGCGTCGGCCGCGGCCAGCGACGCCAGCACGTCAGCGACGGTTTCGGATTGCCCGGCCAGGGCGCCGATCTCGGAGACCGAAGAAACGCGCATGCCGCTTTCGGTCAATGTGCCGGTCTTGTCGGCACAAACCACGTCGACCCGCGCCAGTCCCTCGATGGCGGGCAGTTCCTGCACCAGGCATTGGCGTTGACCCAGCCGGATGACCCCGACCGCGAAGGCGACCGACGTCAGCAGGACCAGGCCTTCGGGAACCATGGGCACCAGCGCACCGACCGTCCGCAGCACGGACTGCCGCCATCCCGCGTGCGTTGTGAAAAACTGGGTGTAGATCGTCAGCAGACCGGCCGGCACCAACAGATAGGTGACGAACTGCAGAATCCGGTTAATCCCGTTGCGCAGTTCGGATTTAACCAGCGTGAACTTGCTCGCCTCTTCGGCGAGCCGGGCGGCGTACGCCTCCGGACCGACCTTGGTGGCGCGATAGGCGCCGATGCCGGCGACGACGAAGCTCCCGGACATCACCGCGTCGCCCGGGGCCTTGGTGACCGGGTCGGCCTCGCCGGTCAGCAGCGACTCGTCGGCCTCGAGGCCCTGCTCTTCGACGACTTCGCCGTCGACGACGACCTGATCCCCCGGGCCGAGCTCGATGATGTCGTCGAGAACGACCTCGCCCGGCAGCAGCGTTCGAGTGCCGGATTGCCTGCGCACCAACGGTTTCGCCTGCCCCACGATCGCGAGGTTGTCCAGCGTCTGCTTGGCCCGGATCTCCTGGACCATGCCGATGACGCTGTTGGCGACGATGAGCAGGCCGAACAACCCGTTGATCGCCGAGCCCGTCGCCAAGACGATCACCAGCAACACGCCCAGGATCGCATTGATTCGGGTGAAGACGTTGGCCCGAACGATCGCAGCGATGCTGCGGGTGGCGCGTTCCGGAACGGCGTTGCTCTTGCCCTCGGCTACCCGCTGTGCCGCCTCGGCATCGGTCAGGCCCGCGATCATCGGGTGAAGGTTCCCTGCTTGTCGGAGTCGAAGTACTCCAGGTTCAGCGCATTGCCCGCGAACACAGCCTTGGAGATCGTTCCGGGCGGCGCGTTTTCGCCCGCTGGTGTGAATGTGAAGGTGTCACCGTCCCAGTGCGCCAAAGTGAACGTCTGGTTTTTCGGACCCATCGCCAGCTGCAGCGTGCCGTCGCGTTCGGTCACGACGGCCGGGCCCCAATAGTCGTTGGCGTATACGCCGGCGTAGTCACTCAGCGGTCTGGCCGGCGCGGGGTTGACCGGCGGCTGCTTGCCGACCAGCGAGCCCTCCGGGTTGTTCATCCAGCCGATCGCCTGCTTGTACAAATCGGCCCAGTTTTCGCGAATCTGGCCGTACTGCACCAGATCCATGAACTCGGCGGTCAGCGTCTCCGGGACGCCGATCGGTGCGGCGTTCGTGAGTGCGATGATGCCCAGGTCCTCGGACGGCATCACCACGAAATTCGTCGCCGCCCCCAACGAAAACGCGCCGGAATGACTGTACACGGTACGCCCCGACGAGGTCACCGACACGTTGAAACCGTAACCGTAGAAGCCGGACCGGGCCTTCGGCGTCTTCGCGGGGACCGAGACCACCTGCGCGGTGTTCGCGGGCAGCAAGGCTTCCGGTGACGTGATGCGCCGGCCGTTGTAGGTTCCGTTGCCCAGCAACATGATCAGCCAGCGGCCCATGTCGTTGACCGAAGAACTGACACCGCCCGCCGCCGACTGCGGATCAGGGTCGCGCTGCAACCGCGGCTCCCATCTGTCGGCGACCTTGACGTGGTTGACCGCGTGGTTCGGTCTGGCCGCAAAGTCGGCGAACCGCGAACTCGTGGAGGTCATTCCAAGCGGGCGGTAGAGCACCTCGTCGGACAGGTCCTCCCACGGTTTGCCCGCCGCGGCCGCCGCCGCCTCGGCGGCGGCGGTCACTCCGAAGTTGGTGTAGGCGTAGCTGATTCGGAACGGCGCCAGCGGCAGGTGCTTCAGCCGCTCGAGCACCTGCCGGCGGTCGTAGCCCAGATCTTCCAGTTTGTCACCGGCGTGATCAGGCAGCCCCGAGCGGTGCGAATACAGGTCGGCGATCGTCAGATGGCCGGTGACGTAGGGATCGTCGAGCGCGAACCACGGCAGCTTGGAGGGGACAGGCGTGTCCCAGGTGACGACGTTGTCGCTGACTTCGTGCGCCACCACCGTCGCACCGACCGATTTCGACACCGAGGCCAATTGGAAGACGGTGTCGGCGTCGACCTTGTTGTCTCGCCCGCCGCCTTTGGTCGTGTCTCTTACGCCGAAACCCTTGGCATACAGTACCTTTCCGTGGTGGACAATCGCCACGGCCATTCCCGGGATGCCGGTGCTCTTCATCAGGTCGCCGACGAGGCCGTCGACCCTTGCAGTGGCGTCGTCGATGCGGCCGGTGGGAATCTGCACGCCCGAGACCTCGTTGGGCGGTGCGTCGGACGGAGCGGTCGGCGGGCCCGATACCGGTTGCGGGGGCCCACATCCCGTCAACGCAAGCAAGGCCACGGCGACAGCGGCCCTTGCCGCGCGTTTGGTCATGGCCGCACTTTAACCCCAGCAGCTAGCGAATCAGAGCCGCCACCACGGGTTGAATCTACGAGGCGCGGCGGGATCGATGCGTTGGCCGGGGACGGGCACGGCCACCTGAACGTGCGCGGGCTCGGCCGCCGTCAGCAGGCGCTCGACCGGCTCGGCCCACGGGTGGGGGGCCAGCCGGAAGGTGCCCCAATGGATCGGCACCAACAGTCCCGACTGCGAGTCGGTGACGTCCAGATGGGCGCGAACCGCCTCCTCGGGATTCATGTGAATGTCCGGCCATGCCGTGTTGTAGGCCCCGATCGGCAGCAGGGTCAGGTCGAACGGTCCGTGGTCGGCTCCGATCTGCGCAAAGCTCTTGGTGTAGCCGGTGTCGCCGCCGAAATACGCGCGATGGGTCGGGCCGATGAACGCCCACGACGCCCACAACGTGGTATTGCGATCCGTGAAGCGCCCCGAAAAGTGCCGCGCCGGCATGCAAATCACGGTCAGCTGGTCGAGCTTAGCGCCCTGATGCCAGTCGAGTTCGATGATGCGGTGCTCGGGAATTCCCCACGAGCGCAGGTGGGCGCCGACGCCGAGCGGCACGAAGAACGGGGCGCGCTGAGTGTGGGCCAGCGCCATGACGGTGTCGAGATCGAGATGGTCGTAATGGTCGTGGCTGATCACCACCGCGTCGATGGCGGGCAGTCCCTCCAGTTGGACCGGCGGCGGATGCAGCCGCCGCGGTCCAGCGATGTCCGACGGCGAGCAGCGGTCACTCCACACCGGATCGGTGAGCACGCGGTAACCGTCGATCTCCAGCAGCGCCGTCGAATGGCCGAACCAGCTGACGGCGAGCGGGCTCGCGTCACCGTCGAAGATTTCGGGCGCCGCCAACGGAATCGGCCCTGCCGGCCGGCTCCCGCCACGGTTGCCAAGCAGCTCCCACACGATGAGCCGAAGCTGCTCGCGATCCATCTTGTATATCGAGGCGGGGTCGAGGTTGACGAACTGTCCATCGGAGTAGTTCGGCGACCCCTCGGCCACCGCCCGGATCGTCGCGGGGGAAGCCCCGAGCTCGGCCGGCGCCCCGCGCAGCGCGCGCAAGAACCAACTACCGGCCGCCAGCGAGGCGGTGCCGGCGGCCAGTCGTAGCGCTCCCCGCAGCATGGCTGTCAGGCCCCCTGGAACTTCGGTGGTCGCTTCTCCATCCGGGCGACCTGCGCCTCGATGACGTCCTGGCTGGCCCACGCCTTATCGAAGAGCTCCTTGTGCTCAGGCCACTGCTCCTCCATGGAGCCGTCGTCGTTGAGCACCCGCTTGGCGTGCTGTAACGCCAGCGGCGCCAGCCCGGCGATCTCGGCGGCCCAGGCCTGCGCGTCGGCGAGTGTCCCGATCCGATTGGCCATCCCGGTCTGCAGCGCCACCTCGGCCGTCAGCTTCTCCGCGGTCAGCAGCATCGCGCGGGCCCGCCCGTGGCCCACCAGCGAAGACAGCCGGCGAATGCTCCAGTTGTCAAGGGCGAGACCGTATTTCGAAGTCGGGAATTGAAAGAACGCGTCCGCCGCGACGACCCGCAGGTCGCACCGCATGGCCAGCTGCAGGCCGGCGCCGATGGCGGGGCCGTTGATGTCCCCGATTATGGGCATCGGAAAGGCGTCCATGACCTTGTGCAGCTCGATGAGCCGGTCGGGATAGTCGGCCGCGAATGCGTCTCCGCTGAGGTCCGCGCCGGCGCAGAACACGGTGCCCTGGCCCGTCAGCACGATGGCGCGGGTTGACCCGTCGTCCCCGGCCTTCTGTATGGCCTCCCGAAGGTCGTCGACGAGCTGGGAGTTCAGGGCGTTGCGGCGCTCCGGGCGCTGCAACTCAATGGTCATCACGGCTTCGGCCTGGGTGACACCGATCATGCGACCAAGCCTATATAGCCTCTTCGCGTGACTCGTATCACTACCGAGCGGCTGCGCGACGCCGTGCTGGACGACGGCTCGTTCGTCGGCTGGGACGCCGCCCCAATACCGGTGCCGATGTCCGAATCCTATGCGCGGGACCTGGCCGAGGCCCGGGCCGCCACCGGCCGGGACGAAGCGGTGCTCACCGGCGAAGGCCGCATCGGCGGACGCCGGGTGGCGGTGGTGGTCTGCGAATTCGGCTTCCTCGGCGGCTCGATCGGGGTGGCCGCGGCGGAGAGAATCACCGCCGCCGTGGAGCGGGCGACGGCCGAGCGGCTGCCGCTGCTGGCCTCGCCGAGCTCCGGCGGCACCCGCATGCAGGAGGGCACGGTTGCGTTTCTGCAAATGGTGAAGATCGCCGCGGCCGTCCGCCTCCACAAACAGGCACACCTGCCGTACCTGGTCTACTTGCGCAATCCGACCACCGGCGGGGTGTTCGCGTCGTGGGGCTCGCTGGGCCACGTCACCGTCGCCGAACCGGGCGCACTGATCGGCTTCCTCGGACCCCGGGTGTACCAGCTGCTCTACGACGAACCGTTCCCGGAGGGCATCCAAACCGCCGAAAATCTGCAGCGGCACGGGGTGATCGACGGCGTCGTTGCGCTCGAAGAGCTGCGCGGGACCCTCGATCGCGCGCTGAGGGTGATCGCCGACCCTCCCGAGCCGCTGCGCGTCGGGCAGCCGCCCGAGCCGATGCCCGAAGTCCCGGCGTGGGACTCGGTGGTGGCGTCGCGACGGCCAGACCGGCCCGGAGTGGGGTATCTGCTGCGACACGGCGCCACCGACCGCGTGCTGCTGTCCGGGACCGGTTCGGGCGAAGTGGCGACCACGCTGCTGGCGCTGGCCCGATTCAACGGACAGCCCGCGGTGGTCCTCGGCCAGCAGCGTGTCACCGGCGGCTCGGAAGTGCGGGTCGGGCCCGCATCGCTGCGCGAGGCCCGCCGCGGCATGGCTCTGGCCGCCGAGCTGCGCCTGCCACTGGTGCTCGTGATCGACACCGCCGGGCCGGCGTTGTCGGCCGAAGCCGAGGAGGGCGGGCTGGCCGGTCAGATCGCCCAGTGCCTGGCCGAGCTCGTGACGCTGGATACCCCGACGGTGTCGGTGTTGCTGGGGCAGGGCAGCGGCGGGCCGGCGCTGGCGATGGTCCCCGCCGACCGGGTGCTGGCCGTGCTGCACGGCTGGCTGGCACCACTGCCGCCGGAGGGCGCCAGCGCGATTGTCTTCCGCGACACCTCCCATGCCGCCGAACTCGCTGCCGCCCAAGGCATTCGGTCGGCCGACCTGCTCGCGTCCGGGATTGTCGACGCCATCGTGCCCGAACATCCCGACGCCGCCGACGAGCCGGTCGAGTTCGCCCAACGATTGTCGCGTGCGGTAGCCGCTGAGGTGCAGGCGCTGCGCGGGATACCCGCTGGCGAGCGGCTGGCGGCGCGATTGCACCGCTACCGGCGCATCGGTTTGCCCCGCGACACTGAAACCACGCACTCGACACGGCGGACGTGACCGTCGTTTAAGTCTCGGCGACGACGTCATCGGGCAGCCCCAGGTAACGCTGGATCGTCGGGCCGAGCCACTCGACGATTTCGTCGCGGGTCATTGCGACCACGGGCGGTAGCCGTAACACGAAGCGGCACAACGCCATCCCCAGGATCTGGGTGGCGATCAACCCCGCCCGCAGCGCGGATTCTCCGGCGGGCGCCAACGTGGCGACCAACGGCTCCAACTGTGTTCCGAAAATCTCCTGCATGCGTTGCGCGGCTTCGCCGTTGGTGGCGCTGGACCGCAGCAGGATCACCATCGCCTCATCGCCCTCCCAGCGTTCGAGGAAGTGCCGGACCAGCGACCGTCCTACTTGCCTTGGATCGATCGTCGCGAAATCGGGAAATCTCAGATCGAACTCGGCCGCGGCGGCGAACAGCTTGTCCTTGTTGCCGTAGTAGCGCATCACCATCGCCGGATCGACCCCGGCGTCGGCCGCGATCGCCCGAATGGTGGCGGCCTGGAAGCCCGCCGAGCCGAACCGCTCGCGGGCCGCCGCCAGGATGACGGCCCTGGTCTCATCCGAAGATCTCCTCATGTCAACAATTGTAGGCCAACAACTGTTGACATTGCGGGCAACGCGGGCAACCATGGAGGTAAGTCAACAAGCGTTGACCAAATGAATTCACTTTCGAGAGGACCCAACCATGAACGACACCGACGTCCTGGTGGTGGGAGCGGGCCCGACCGGCCCCGCGACGACCGCTTCCCTGATCGCCCACGGCGTGCGGGCGGTCGTTGTCGACAAGCTGGCGGAGGGCCAGAACACCTCGCGCGCGGCCGCGGTTAACGCCCGGACCCTGGAGGTGCTCGAAGACCTCGACGTGGCCCGGCGAATGGTCAAAGCGGGACTGATTGCGTCGCGATTCACCATGCGGGAGGGCCCGCAGGTGCTGATCCCCGTCGACTTCAGCCGGCTGCCGACGAAACACCCCTACACGCTGATGCTCTCCCAGGCCGACACCGAGCGGCTGCTCCTGGAGCGACTGCACGAACTGGGCGGACAAGTGATCCGCCCCAAGACGTTGAGCCGCCTCACCCAGGATGCGGACGGCGTCACGGCCACCTTCGACGATGGCGAAACCATCAGGGCGGCCTATGCCGTCGGGACCGATGGCATGCATAGCACGGTTCGTCAACAAGCCGAAATCGGCTTCGCCGGTAGCGAATTCGCCGAATCCTTCGCACTGGCCGACGTGCGATTGTCCGGCGACGCACCCCGCGACGAGGTGATCCTGTTCTACGCCAAGCAAGGCCTGACGGTGCTGGCGCCGCTGCCCGGCGACATCTACCGCATCGTCGCCCCCGCCGCGGACGTACCGAAGGTGCCGTCACCGGCTTTCGTGCAGTCGCTGCTGGACACCCGGGCCTTCGGGCCGGGCCGGTTGGTGGTCACAGAGCTGCTGTGGGGAACGCGGTTTCACATCCACCACCGTGTCGCCGACCGCTACCGGTCGGGCCGGTTGCTGCTCGCCGGCGACGCGGCGCATGTGCACAGCCCCGCCGGCGGTCAGGGCATGAATTTGGGGATCACCGACGCGATCTCGCTTGCCGGCGCGCTCACCGAAGTCCTGGACGGCGGTTCCGACACCACGTTGGACGCCTATGCCACCGCCCAGCGGCGACGGGCCGGGCAGGTGCTGAAACTGACCGGACAACTGACCCGGATCGCGACCCTGCCCCGCCCGTTACGTCCGATTCGCAACTCGGGGATGCGGCTGGCCGCCAAGGTTCCGGCCGTGCGACGGCAGCTGGCGGTGCAGTTGAGCGGCCTGGGACGGCGGTGACCGACCGGCCCGCCGGGGCGCGGGCAGTCTCCCCGGCGACCCGGCGGTGATCCTCCCACCGCCGCAGGCAACAATCCTGCAAAATGGGCGGCATGGACTCTGGTGTGACCTCGCCTCGCGTCTTGGTCGTTGACGACGACTCCGACGTACTCGCCTCGCTGGAGCGCGGCCTGCGCCTGTCCGGATTCGAGGTGTCGACGGCGGTCGACGGCGCCGAGGCCTTGCGCAGCGCCACCGAAACGCGACCGGATGCGATTGTGCTCGACATCAACATGCCCGTGCTGGACGGCGTCAGCGTGGTCACGGCCCTGAGGGCCATGGACAACGACGTCCCGGTCTGCGTGCTCAGCGCGCGCAGCTCGGTCGACGACCGGGTGGCTGGCCTCGAGGCTGGTGCCGACGACTACCTGGTCAAACCGTTCGTGCTGGCCGAGTTGGTCGCGCGGGTCAAGGCGCTGCTGCGCCGCCGCGGCGCCACCGCGACGTCCTCCTCGGAAACCATCGCGGTAGGTCCCCTGGAAGTTGACATCCCCGGCCGGCGGGCCCGGGTCAACGGAGTCGACGTCGACCTGACCAAGCGCGAGTTCGACCTGTTGGCCGTGCTGGCCGAACACAAGACCGCGGTGCTGTCCCGTGCGCAGCTGTTGGAGCTGGTGTGGGGGTATGACTTCGCCGCCGACACCAACGTCGTCGACGTATTCATCGGGTACCTGCGCCGCAAGCTGGAAGCTAACGGCGGCCCGAGGCTGCTGCACACCGTACGCGGAGTCGGGTTCGTGCTGCGAATGCAGTAGCTATGCGCTAACAGATGAAACGGCCATGAACATCGTGTCCCGGATTTTCGCCCGTACGCCATCGCTGCGGACACGGGTGGTGGTAGCGACGGCGATCGGCGCCGCGATTCCGGTGCTCATCGTCGGCGCCGTCGTCTGGGTCGGCATCACCAACGACCGCAAAGAGCGGCTGGACCGTCGGCTCGACGAGGCCGCGGGTTTCGCGATCCCTTTCCTGCCGCGCGGTCTTGACGAAACCCCGCGTTCCCCCAACGACCGTGACGCCATCATGACGATTCGTCGCGGCGACCTGGTCAAGTCGAATTCCGACGTCACGCTGCCCAAGCTGAACGTCGACTACGGCGATACTTACGTCCGCGGAGTGCGCTACCGGGTGCGGACCGTGGAGATTCCCGGGCCGGAGCCGACGTCGCTCGCCGTGGGCGCTACGTACGACACCACCATCGCCGAAACCAACAACCTGCACCGGCGGGTAATGCTGATCTGCGGTTTCGCCATCGGCGCCGCGGCCGTGTTCGGCTGGCTGCTCGCCGCGTTCGCGGTCCGACCATTCAAGCAACTCGCTCAGCAAACCCGACTGATCGATGCGGGAGACGAGGCGCCGCGGGTTGAAGTGCACGGCGCCAGCGAAGCCGTCGAGATCGCCGAGGCGATGAGAGGCATGCTGCAGCGCATCTGGGATGAGCAGAATCGGACCAAGGAAGCGCTCGCGTCGGCGCGCGACTTCGCTGCGGTGTCCTCCCACGAACTGCGCACTCCGCTGACCGCGATGCGCACCAACCTCGAGGTGCTGTCCACCCTGGACCTTCCCGACGATCAGCGCAAAGAAGTGCTCAACGACGTCATCCGCACCCAGTCGCGGATAGAAGCCACCCTGACCGCGCTGGAGCGGTTGGCCCAGGGCGAACTGTCGACATCAGACGACCACGTGCCGGTCGACATCACCGACCTACTCGACCGCGCCGCGCACGACGCGACCCGCATCTATCCCGACCTCGACGTCTCGCTGGTCCCGTCGCCAAACTGCATCATCGTGGGATTGCCGGCCGGGTTGCGCCTCGCCGTCGACAACGCCATCGCCAACGCCGTCAAGCATGGCGGTGCCACGCGCGTCGAACTGTCGGCGGAAAGCTCGCGAGCCGGAGTGGAAATCGCGGTCGACGACAACGGCGGCGGAGTGCCCGAAGCCGAGCGCCACGTGGTGTTCGAGCGGTTCTCCCGAGGGTCGACGGCCTCGCATTCGGGGTCGGGCCTGGGCCTGGCGTTGGTGGCACAGCAGGCCCACCTGCACGGCGGGACGGCATCGCTGGAAGACAGCCGACTGGGCGGCGCGCGGCTGGTATTGCGCCTCCCCGGTCCCAGCTAGCGACGTTACTTCCTCGAACTCTTGCGCCACGGGGTGAAGAGGGCCCGTGCAGCGGATGCCTCGTCCTTGAACCAGACCTGGGCGACCGTCGCGTCGTAGGTCGGATCGTCGGGAGTGTAGTAAAGCCTGGTATCCGAACGGCCCTTCACAAACCATCCCGCCGGTCCCCCGCCATCCGGGGTCGCGCGAGCGGAGCCGGGGCCGTAGGGCGCGAATGGCAACTTGGGCTTGTCCGTCGTCGCCGGCTCCCTGGGCGGCGCCTTCTTCACCGGCCGCTCCGGGGGTGGAACATATTTCGCCGGCTTGAGCCTCGAGGCCGGAGCCTTCCTGGGCGGCACCTTTTTGCCGGGCGGGAGCTTCCTCGGCGGTACCTTTTTGGCGGCCGGAGCCTTCCTCGGCGGCACCTTCTTGGCGGCCGGGCCCTTCCGCGGCGGCACCTTCTTGGCGGCCGGGCCCTTCCGCGGCGGCACCTTTTTCGGGGCCGGGGCCTTCCTCGGCGGCGCCTTTTTGGCAGGCGACGCCTTCCTGCCCAGCAATCTCTTGAAAAACGGGATCTTGGGCTCCGGCGGCTCGTCGATGACGGGAATCACCGCCGTCGGCGGTTCCTCGTCGACGGGAATCACCGCAGTCGGTGAATCGTCCCCGGCCGCATCGTAGGGCGGCGGGGCCTCTTGGGGAGCGGCGACCGACATCGCGGGCGGTTCGTGCTCTACCGGAACCACGGCCGCCGGCCAATCTTCCGCGAACGCGCGCTCCGCCGGCGATGCCTCTTCAGCGGCGGGCATCCGCGTCGCAGGCGGCTCATCTCCGACGGGGACCACCGGCGTCGGCGAGTCCGCCTCGGCCGAGCCCTTCCTTGAGAACAATCGTTTGATAAACGGGACCTTGGTCTTCCGCGAATCCTTCGCGCCCGCATCGTTGACTGGCGGGGCTTCCGCGGGAGGGGGAACCGACATCGCAGACGGCTCTTGCTCGACCGGAGGCACGCCCGCCGGCGAATCGTGGACGCCCCCAGGCCCCGCCTTCCACGGCTCTTCGGTGATGGGAATCGCCGTCGTAGGAGGCTCTTCCCCGAAAGGGATGACGGCCGTCGGCGAATCATCCACGCCCCCATCGTCCGCCGTCCACGCCTCTTCGGTGACGGGACTCGCCGTCGCAGGAGGCTCTTCTTCGACGGGAATCACAGCGGTCGGCGAATCATCCACGCCCCCAAGGTCCGCCGTCCACGCCGGCGGCGCAGGCGCCTGTTCGTCGTCCGCAACCATGCCCGGCGAAGCTTCCGCGACCGCAGGCACCTCCGTCCACGCCGTCTCGGTAACGGGAACCGGCATCGCGGGCGGCTCTTCCTCAACCGGAACCACGGCTGCCGGCTCCTCCGTCCACTCCTCCTCGGTAACCGGAACCGTCATCGCGGGCGGCTCTTCATCGACCGGAACCACATCCCCAGCCTCCGCCGTCCACTCCTCCTCGGTAGCGGGAACCGGCGTCACAGGCGGCTCAGGCGCCTCCTCTTCGACCGGAACCACATCCCCAGCCTCCGCCGTCCACTCCTCCTCGGTAGCGGGAACCGGCGTCACAGGCGGCTCAGGCGCCTCCTCTTCGACCGGAACCGCCGCCGCCGGCCAATCTTCCACGGCCGCATGCCTCGCCGTCGACCGCTCCTCCGCAACGGGAATTGCCGCCGCTGTCGGCGAATCTTCTACGGCCGCATGCCTCGCCGTCGACCGCTCCTCCGCAACGGGAACCACGGCCTCCGACTCATCTGCGACCGCGTGCTTCGCCGGCGGCGCCTCTTCGGTAACGGGAGTTGTCGTCAAGGGCGGTTCTTCTTCGACGGGAATATCGCTCGCCGGCGACTCGGATTCGGTCGGCACATCGGTCGTGCGCAACAAATCTATCGGCGGACTCGGCCTAGGCGGCGCGTGCTCGACGGGACTATCGCTCACCGGCGACTCGGATTCAGTCGGCACATCGGTCGGACGCAACAAATCTATCGGCGGACTCGGCCTAGGCGGCGCGTGCTCGACGGGACTATCGCTCACCGGCGACTCGGGTTCAGTCGCGACGGCGGCCGGACGCAACAAATCTATCGGCGGACTCGGCCTAGGCGGCGCGTGCTCGACGGGACTATCGCTCACCGGCGACTCGGGTTCAGTCGCGACGGCGGGCGTAAAATACTCATCTGCTGCCGGACTCGGCGCGGGCGGCTCTTGCTCGACGGGACTATCGCTCGCCGGCGACTCGGATTCAGTCGGCACATCGGTCGTATGAAACAAATCTATCGGCGGACTCGGCGCCGGCGACTGTTGTTCCACGGGAAAAACCGCCGTCGGCGACTCGGCGTCGCTGGGAATCCCGGTTGTAAAAAACTCATCGGCGGCCGGAATCGGCCTCGTAGCGGGCTCTTGTTCGACGGGGAACACGGCTGTCGGCGAATCGGCGTCGCTCGGGGTGCCGGTCGGAGAGAACTCATACGCCGCCGGAATCCTCGCCGTAGGCGACTCTTGGCCGCCGGGAATCACGGCCTTTGGCAACGCGGGTTGAGTCGGGATGCTGGTCATGAAGAACTCGTCCGCGGGCGGGAGCTTGGTCGCGGGCGGTTCGGGCTTGGTGTCCGCCGCGGAACCCGCCCGGCTCGCTCGCGCCCCCGCCGGTACTAGACGTTTGAACGCAATCGGCCGAACCGAGAACGCGAGCGTCAACACCAACCCCATCACAAAGGACAGGCCGAAGAGCCACCAGTGCACGCCGTTCATCGCCCCTCGCCTACCACGGGCCCGGTCGAATCGGAATGCGCTGTTTCACTGCTGACCCGTTTGTTCAAAACGCCGGCGATCGCCCAGGCAACCGCCGAGCCCGCCACGAAAGCGGCCAGGTACCACAACCACTGGATCACGAAATCCATGCTGGATCTCCTTAGCTGACAACGATTTCGACGCGGCGATTCTTGGCCCGACCCTCGGGGGTGTCGTTGGGGGCAACCGGGTTGATCGATCCCAGACCCTTGACGACCATCTGGGCGACGACAACGCCATGGGAGAGAAGATAGTTCGCGACCGTTTCGGCCCGCTGGGTGCTCAACGAAATGTTGATGTCCTCGGTGCCGGAATTGTCGGCGTAGCCGTTGATCGTCACATGCGAGCCCGGACATGCTTTGAGCTTTTCCACCAGTTGCGGCAGGATCTGCTCGTCGGCCGGGGTCAAGCTGAACCCGTCGTTCGCAAAGGTAATCGGCCCTCCTGTCACGGCGTTGACGACCGATTGCAAGTCGGCGCACGACACAGCGGCAGGGGGCGGCCCGGGCGGCGCAGGCGGCGGAACCGGCGGGTTAACCACAAGCTTGCCAACGACATTCAGGTTTGACCAGATGTGTGCCGCCTCCTGTTCGACGGTCGTCTTCTGGTCTTGTGACGCGGCGCTGCCCGCCAACGTGACGGTGACACCGCTGACCGTGAGACTGAAATCCGGAATCGAGGCGCTGTCCCTGAAAATCGGCCCGGCGTTCGAGAAATCCAGCGCGTCGACAGTGGGGTTGATATGGAGTTGGTCGACGATGTTGACACCGGGTGGCAATGACCCATTGAGCGCTTTCATCAACGCCGCCTTGGCGGAGTCATCGGGAAAGTCGCCGCTGAGCGTGATGGTATTGCCGCTACGGGTAACCGAAAGCGGCGCCAAGGAAAATCTCGGGGTCCCGGACGTGCTCGATGGCGCCGGGGTTGGAAGCGCCCCGACCGACCCATTCGCGGAGCGGGATCGCTCGAGGCCACCGTAGCCGATTGCCGCAATCAGTAGCGGAATAACCGCGACAGCGATCAGCCAGGGGAGGAGAGGCGACCGCCGGGGTAAATCCGGATCGCGCCGCGTTTCCTCGGTAGCGGCCGCTTGCCGCGAATCGGCCACTAATTCCACCGTGCCCCCTCCCCTCGTCTGACTACCGGGACTTATTCGTAGTGCAGGCGATATGCAGCCTACCGAGTCAGCGCCACGACACCTCCCAAGTCGGGCACACTGGAGCGATGGGCAACGGCAAACACCCGACCGACAGCGAAACCCTGGCATACATCCGCAAGCTGGTCGCCGAGGAGAAATCCCTGCGGGAGCAGCTGCAGCGCGGCGACATCACCACCTCAGAGGAGCACGATCGCCTGCGCGGGCTGGAGGTTGAACTCGACCGATGCTGGGACCTGCTGCGTCAGCGCCGCGCCCTGCGCGAAACCGGTG
Organism: uncultured Actinomycetota bacterium; assembly: GCA_963784685.1. GTDB lineage: Bacteria > Actinomycetota > Actinomycetes > Mycobacteriales > Mycobacteriaceae > Mycobacterium. Next base: position 800,179 of record CAWASF010000019.1, on the reverse strand, counting down.
GTGACCCGCGCGAGGCACACGTGCGCCCCGCCGACCAGGTCGAGGACTACCTGGGCTGAACGCGCTGACGGAGGATGTCGACGCCGTCGTCATAGGCGGGGGCCACAATGGGCTGGTCGCGGCCGGTTACCTGGCCCGGGCCGGCCTTCGGGTGCGGTTGTTGGAGCGGCTGGACCACGTCGGTGGGGCCGCAATCTCGACGCAAGCCTTCGACGGTGTCGACGTCCGGCTGTCGCGGTACTCGTACCTGGTCAGCCTGCTGCCGTCGCGCATCGTCGACGACCTGGGCGCCCCGGTGCGGTTGGCAAGCCGGCGATTTTCGTCCTACACGCCCGACCCGGCTTGCGGCGGCCGCAGTGGGCTGCTGGTCGGGCGCCCCGACACCTTCGCCGCCATCGGCGCCGCCGGTGACGAGCGCCGTTTTGCCGCCTTCTACGAGCGCTGCCGACTGGTGACCGAACGACTCTGGCCGACGCTGATCGAACCGCTGTGCACGCGAGAGCGGGCCCGCAGGCACGTCCTGGCAGGCGGCCACCCCGAGGGGTCGGCCGCGTGGCGGGCGATGGTCGACGAGCCGATCGGCCAGGCCATCGCCGACGCGGTGGGCAATGACCTGGTCCGCGGCGTGATCGCCACGGATGCGCTGATCGGCACGTTCGCTCGCCTCGACGACCCGTCCCTGAGGCAGAACATCTGCTTCCTGTATCACGTGCTCGGTGGCGGCACTGGTGTCTGGAACGTGCCCGTCGGCGGGATGGGCTCGGTGACGACGGCACTGGCGACCGCGGCAGTGCACCATGGCGCCGAGATAACCACCGGGGCAGAGGTTTACGCCGTCGAGCCGAACGGCGACGTGCGTTATCGGGTCCGCGACGACGAGCACCTTGTTCGGGGTCGGTTCGTGCTGGCCGGCGTCACATCGGCAGTCCTGGCCGGCCTGCTCGGCGAAAAAAGCGCGCCGCCGGCCCAGGGCGCGCAGGTCAAGGTCAATCTGGTGCTGCGGCGGTTGCCTCGGTTGCGCGACGACGGCGTCACACCCGAGCAGGCATTCACCGGGACGTTTCACGTCAACGAGAAGTGGACCCAACTCGATACGGCGTATTCGCGAGCGGCCGCCGGTCACCTACCGGATCCATTGCCGTGTGAGGCGTACTGCCATTCGCTGACCGACCCGAGCATCCTGTCGGGCGGACTGCGGGAATCGGGCGCTCAGACGATGACGGTGTTCGGCTTACACACCCCGCACTCGCTTTTCGACGGGACCCACTCCGGCGCACTTCGTGACCGACTGACCGATGGGGTGCTGGCGTCGCTGAATTCCGTTCTGGCCGAACCTATTGAGGAGGTCCTGGTGAACGATGCCCATGGCCGGCCGTGCATCGAGACGACGACCACCCTGGACTTGCATCGCACGCTGGCGATGACCGCGGGCAACATCTTCCACGGTGGGTTGTCGTGGCCCTTCGCCGACGACGACGATCCGCTGGACACCCCGGCGCGGCGATGGGGAGTGGCCACGGCCCACGACCGAATCATGTTGTGCGGCTCGGGTGCCCGCCGCGGCGGGGCGGTATCGGGTATCGGCGGGCACAACGCCGCGATGGCCGTGCTGGCGTCCCTGTGATCGCCTAGCGCATGTCGATGGTGACGTAGTCGCGTTCGGTGTAGCCGGTGTAGATCTGGCGCGGACGGCCGATCTTGCTGTCACCCTCGTCGTGCATCTCACGCCAGTGCGCGACCCACCCGGGCAGCCGGCCCAACGCAAAGAGCACGGTGAACATGCGGGTCGGGAACCCGAGTGCCCGGTAGATCAGGCCGGTGTAGAAATCGACGTTGGGGTAGAGCTTGCGCTCGATGAAGTAGTCGTCGGTCAGCGCGGCCTCTTCGAGTTCCTTGGCGATGCTCAGCAGGTCGTCGTCGCCACCAAGTTTGGAGAGGATCTTGTCGGCCTGTTCCTTGACGATCCGGGCGCGCGGGTCGTAGTTCTTGTAGACGCGGTGACCGAAGCCCATCAGTTTGACGCCGGCCTCGCGATTCTTGACCTTGCGGACGAATTCGCTGACGTCGTCGTCACTTTTACGGATCTTCTCCAGCATCTCAAGCACGGCTTGGTTGGCGCCGCCGTGCAGCGGGCCCCACAACGCGTTGATTCCTCCGGAGATAGAGGTGAACAGGTTCGCTTGTGACGACCCCACCAGCCGCACCGTCGAGGTTGAGCAGTTCTGCTCGTGGTCGGCGTGCAGGATGAGCAGCATGTCGAGCGCGCGAACGACTTCAGGGTCCGCCTCATAAGGCTCTGCGGGCAACCCGAACGTCATCCGCAGGAAGTTTTCCACCAGCGACAACGAGTTGTCCGGGTACAGGAACGGCTGGCCGACCGACTTCTTGTACGCGTACGCGGCAATCGTCGGCAGTTTGGCCAGCAGCCGAATCGTCGACAGCTCGACCTGCTCGGTGTCCGTCGGGTCAAGCGAATCGGGGTAGTACGCGGAGAGCGCGTTCACCGCGCTGGACAGCACCGGCATCGGGTGGGCGTTACGGGGAAAGCCGTCAAAGAAGCGCTTCAGGTCCTCATGCAGCATGGTGTGCAGCTGGATCCGCTTGGTGAAGTCTGCCAACTGCTCCTTGTTCGGCAGCTCGCCGTAGATCAGCAGATAGCTCACCTCGATGAAGGTCGAGTTCTCGGCGAGCTGCTCGATCGGGATGCCGCGGTAGCGCAGGATCCCGGCGTCGCCGTCGATGTAGGTGATGGAGCTCTTGCACGAGGCGGTGTTGACGAAGCCGTTGTCGAACGTGGTGTATCCGGTCTTGGACAGCAGCGAACCCAGCGCAATGCCGTCAGCGCCGTCGGTGGCGTCGACGATCTGCAGATCGATCTCGCCCCCCGGGTACTTCAGAGTTGCGGTGTCGTCGGTGTCGGCCACGAGAACCCCTTTGCGCTCTGGCTGGTATGGCTGCCCTGACTAGGTGCGTATAGCTGAAGGTAGTCGTTATGACGACGGAGCGCCTGCCCGGGGTAGGGTCCGCTGGTCGTGTGGCCGCGCGTGCGGCAAGCCGCGCCGGGCAGGTCAGGGCTGAAGACGCTCGACACGAGAGCCGATGACCCTAATTCGGTTGTGCACCCGGTTTTCCCGGCCCTGCCAGAACTCGACCATCTCGGGCGCGATGAGGTATCCGCCCCAGTTGGGTGGCGCCGGGACGGACTCCGCGTCGGCGAAGCGGGCGGTGACCTCCGCCAGCTGGTCGAGCAGGGCCGCACGCGACGCGATCGGGCGTGACTGCAGCGACGCCCACGCCCCCAGTTGCGAGCCGCGCGGCCGCTTGGACCAGTAGTCCTGCGTGAGCTGCGGATCGACCTTGCTCACCGGGCCGCGGATCTGGACCTGCCGTCCCAGCTGGTACCACGGGAAGGTCGCCGACGCATACGGTGTCGCCGCAAGCTCGACGCCCTTGGCCGAGTCGTAGTTGGTGAAAAAAGTGATCCCGGTCTCGTCCGCGCTCTTGCACAACACCGATCGACTGACCGGCCTGCCGTCGGCGACCGTGGCCAATACGAAAGCGTTCGGTTCGGCCACCCCGGCGCTTCCGGCGTCGTCAAGCCACTTGCAGAACAACGCAAGCCACCCGTCGGCCAGCCAGTCCGCGTCCAGGTCGGGGCTGCCGTCCTTCTCGACCGATCCGTACTCCACGCGCATCCGCTGCAGGCGCTCTTTGTCTGGTCCCGGGTCGGGTACTGCCATCGCGCCAACGCTACCGGTCCGGTGCTACCGGCCGGTAGCATCGGCCCCGAAGCGGGGTGCGAGAATTTTCCCCATGACTGTGGTCCCCGAAGACTTTGTCCCCGGCCTGGCCGGCGTGGTGGCCTTCACCACCGAAATCGCCGAACCCGATAAAGACGGCGGCGCGCTGCGCTACCGCGGCGTCGATATCGAAGACCTGGTGACTCAGCAGGTCACGTTTGGTGACGTGTGGGCGCTCCTGGTCGACGGCAGGTTCGGCCGCGGGTTGCCGCCGGCCGAGCCGTTCCCGCTGCCGATCCACACCGGCGACGTGCGCGTCGACGTGCAGGCCGGCCTGGCGATGCTGGCCCCCATCTGGGGGTACAAGCCGCTGCTGGATACCGACGACGCGACCGCCCGCGATCAGTTGGCGCGGGCGTCGGTGATGGCCCTGTCCTATGTCGCACAATCCGCGCGCGGCATCTATCAGCCGGCCGTCCCACAGCGGATTATCGATGAATGCCCCACCGTCACAGCGCGATTCATGACGCGCTGGCAGGGCGACCCCGACCCCAGGCATATCGAGGCCATCGACGCCTACTGGGTGTCGGCCGCCGAGCACGGGATGAACGCCTCGACGTTCACCGCGCGGGTGATCGCTTCGACCGGCGCGGACGTGGCGGCATCGCTGTCGGGGGCGATCGGGGCCATGAGTGGCCCGCTGCACGGCGGGGCGCCCGCCCGCGTGCTGCCGATGCTCGAAGAGGTCGAGCGCACCGGCGACGCCCGCGGCCTGGTCAAGTCGATCCTGGACCGCGGCGACAAGCTCATGGGATTCGGACACCGGGTCTACCGTGCCGAAGACCCCCGGGCGCGGGTGCTGCGCGCCGCCTCGGAGCGGTTGGGTGCACCGCGCTACGAGGTGGCGGTCGCGCTCGAGCAGGCCGCGCTGGCCGAGCTGCGCGAGCGCCGTCCGGACCACCCGATCGAGACCAACGTCGAGTTCTGGGCCGCCGTCATCCTGGACTTCGCCCGGGTACCGGCCAACATGATGCCGGCGATGTTCACCTGCGGTCGCACCGCGGGGTGGTGCGCCCACATTCTCGAGCAGAAGCGTCTCGGCAAGCTGGTCCGCCCGTCGGCCGTCTACGTGGGGCCGGGCCCGCGCAGCCCCGAATCCGTCGAAGGCTGGGACCGGATCCTCACCAACGCCTGACGTTGCGCGCGAGCGTAACGGCACTGCGAACTTCGGTCAATTTTTCGCGTTGGCGTTACGCTCGCGCGCGGCAGTTGTCGGTGCCCCGCGATTGAATGGCTCCGGCCGCGATGAGTTTGCGTGGCCGCCCGAGTCAATACCCGTGAGCCGGCCCACGCCTGGGTCGGCGACCGAGACCGATAAGGAGACCAACATGCCGATCAACATCGAACCCGCAGTGTCCCCGCACCTGGTGGTCGACGACGCCGCCGCGGCGATCGACTTCTACGTCAAGGCATTTGGCGCCGAGGAACTGGGCCGGGTTCCCGGACCCGACGGCAAGCTGATCCACGCCGCCGTGCGCATCAACGGCTTCACCGTGATGCTCAACGACGACTTCCCCGAAATGTGCGGCGGCAAGTCGATGACGCCGAAGTCACTGGGCGGAACCCCGGTCACCATTCATTTGACGGTCACCGACGTCGACTCCAAGTTCCAGCGGGCGCTCGACGCGGGCGCCACCGAGGTGGCGCCGTTGGAGGACCAGTTCTGGGGAGACCGCTATGGCGTGGTCGCCGACCCGTTCGGCCACCACTGGTCGCTGGGACAGCCGGTGCGCGATGTCAGCATGGAGGAGATCCGGGCGGCGATGTCCGGGCAGGCAAGCAACTAAGCGAAGTCACGCAGCCGTGCCAGCAGCCGGCGTCGCCGCGGCGGCGCCGGCTGCGCGGTGGCGGCTACGCGGAGCATGTCGGCGACGTCGGTGAACTTGTTGCGCGGCCGTCCGTCGTGGCTGCCGCGCGTGATCTCCGCGGCATCGATCGCCCGCCAACCCTCCGAGTCGACGGCCTCGGGCCGGCGCGCGTGCACCAGTTTGGCCAGCGCCTCCGGCTTGTCCGCCGGGTCGGTCAACCTGCCGGCGTTGAAATCGGCCACCACGGCCTGGACGGTTTCAAAAGAGCAGGATTTGTTGGTACCGATGAATCCCGTCGGTCCCCGCTTGATCCACCCCGCGACATATGCGCCGGGCACGTGTCGGCCGGAGTCGGGGTCGACGACACGACCACCGTCGTTAGGAACAATGGCCGCCGATTCGTCGAACGGGAGATCACGAATCGGCTTGCCGCGGTAGCCAATCGACGTCAGCACCAGGCCCGCGTCGAGGGAGCGCACCTCGTCGGTTCCGGTGACCGAGAACTCCACGCCGGTCGCACGCTGCTGGCCCAGCACGCGTTTGGGCGTGAGGTGATAGGCCAGCCGGATTCGTGGGCGCGCCGCCGGCGTCGAACCGTCGCCCAGCTTGCTCAAGATCTCCAGCTTGCGCTTGGTCAGCGCGTCAGAAGCCGGATCAACCTCAGCGAGATCGCTTGCCACCCGTCGGTGGTCGGCGGCGTCGAGCACGACCTCGGATGCGCCGGTGAGACCGATCAGTTCGGGCAAGGTGAATGCGGAGTCGGCGGGCCCGCGCCGCGCGGCGATCACCACTTCGCGCACCGCCGAGCCGCGAAGCGCTTGCAGTGCATGGTCGGAAATGTCGGTCCCCGCCAGGTCGTCGGGGTCGGCCGTCAGCACCCGCGCCACATCGAGCGCCACATTGCCGTTGCCGATGATCACCACCCGTTCGTGACTGAGATCGACTGGCAGATCAGAGAAGTCGGGATGGCCGTTGATCCACGCGACCAATTCGGTGGCGGTTCCGGTGCCGGGGAGACCCATGCCGTCGATGTCCAGGCGGCGATCATCGGGCGCACCGACCGCATACAGCACGGCGTGATGGTGGGCCAACAGATCGGCGTGGGCCAGATGCTTGCCGATCTCGACGTTGAGATAGAACCCGAAGCGGCGATGGTGGGACACCCGATCGAAAAGTGCGGTAACCCTTTTGGTGTTTTGGTGATCGGGCGCGACGCCGGCGCGAACCAACCCGTACGGCGTGGGCAGCTTCTCGAAGACGTTGACCCGCACCCCGTGTTGCGTGAGCAGTTCGTCGGCCGCGTACATGGCCGCGGGCCCCGACCCGACGATGGCCACGGTCAGGGGGTGACGGCGGGCGCGCACCTCGGCGGCGGGGATCACCGGGGCCAGCTTCGATGTCGGCGGCAGCTTCACCCCGGCGGGCCGCTCCGGGTAAAAGGAGGCGTTGATCTCAACGAACGGCAGCTGCTTGGGCTCCAGGCGGGTGTCGGGTGCAATTGCGCCGACCGGGCAGGCGCTCACACAGGCGCCACAGTCCACGCAGGCCACCGGATCGATATAGAGCATCTCCGACGTCGCAAAGCCCTGCTCGTCGGGCGTCGGGTGAATGCAATTCACCGGGCAAGCGAAAACACAGGACCCGTCGTTGCAGCACGACTGGGTAATAACGTGCGGCATGAATACCCGTGCGGTCCTAGACGGCCGGCACCGCGGCCAGATGCTGACGTTGCGGCTCACTGCGGTAGCGCGACGGCTTGCCGTTGATCTTGCAGATCCGCCACATCAGCCGCGAGGAGCGCGTCTCCATCAGGCCGGTGTCGTTGGCCAGCATTCGGACGTCGGCGAACATGTCGCTCAGCCACTTTCGCGATTCCGGCGACCGGAAGAAGAGTTCCTTCTTCACCTCGCGCGGGATGTCGAACTCCTCCCAGAAAGCTTTGGGCGGCTTGACGATCGCCTGGCACAGCACCCGCATGGTCAGCGGGTAGTACAGCGACACCCAGAACCGCTGCCGCTTGGTCAACTGCGGCAACCGCTTACGCAGGAACTCGTGCGCGAACGAAATGTGGCGGGCTTCCTCGGCCACGTGGATGGCCATCACCCGCTCCATGATCGGATGCAGCGACTTGCCTTCGCGGAGAACGTTTTTCTGCGTGTGGTCGATAGGCTCCTCGCCGGCGAGCACCCCGATGAAGAACGCCACCGGCAACGGGCCGGCCACCAGAGGAATCAGCGGAGAGATCCAGCGCAGCATCCGCGGCATACCGGGGACGTCGGCGCCGACGCGGTTGACCATCTCCTGAAACATCATGGTGTGGTTGCACTCTTCGACCGATTCGTGCAGGCAGTACCGGTACTCCGGCGATCCGTTGGGCACCCAGAATGTGTAGTTCATCAGACCGCGGATCAGGATCGATTCGAAGTGCAGTCCGACCTTGGCCACGTTGGACTGGCGCCACATCCCGATTTTGATCTTGCGGTCTTCGGGCTGGGCTTGATACCAGGGATGGCGCCCTATCGGATCGGTCAGCGGCAAGATCCACCGGGGGTCGTTCTCCTCGACGGCGAACTCCGCTGAATCCCAGTCGATGTCGGTGTACGGATTGAAGTTTCGCCGCACAGACCCCTCGGACAGTGTGGCGAGCATGTTCACGTACTCGGCGTCGTCGCGAACCTCCATGTTCCGGCGCCAGCGCCGGACCATTCGCGTCCTGGCCATATCCGAGCCTCCCCCACGAGGTTTACATTTGGACGTGCTGTGTCCAAGACAGTACCGCAGGTACCGGATATTTTCTAGACCCCTCGAACGCACTGTGGCCTGACCAGTGGTCATCCGCCGGCTGTGGCCTCGCTCACATCTTCTCGGTGCCACGAGGGGCCGGCCAGGCCTTATCGGCCCGCGAACCACGTCGCCTGAGGATCGCTCGCTAGGCCTCACTAGGCTGGCAGATATGGCTGAACAGCTCGAGATCCCCGCTGACATCAAACCCCGCGACGGCCGATTTGGGTCCGGTCCGTCAAAGGTTCGACCCGAACAATTGAAGGCGTTGGCCACCACCGCCGCGCCGCTGTTCGGCACGTCGCACCGGCAAGCACCCGTCAAGGACCTGGTCGGCCGGGTTCGGTCGGGGGTGACCGAGCTTTTCTCGGTGCCCGACGGTTATGAGGTCATTCTGGGCAACGGCGGCGCCACGGCGTTCTGGGATGCCGCGGCGTTCGGGCTGATCGACAAGCGCTCGCTGCATTTGTCCTTCGGCGAGTTCAGCGCCAAGTTCGCCTCCGCGGTCACCAAGAACCCGTTCGTCGGCGACCCCATCGTTGTCAAGGCGGATCCCGGCAGCGCTCCCGAACCGCAGGCCGATCCGTCGGTCGATGTGATCGCCTGGGCACACAACGAGACGTCGACCGGGGTCGCGGTGCCGGTCCGCCGGCCGGCCGGCTCGGACGGCGCCCTGGTCGTCATTGACGCGACCTCTGGCGCCGGCGGCCTGCCGGTCGATATCACCGACACCGACGCGTATTACTTCTCGCCGCAGAAGAACTTCGCCAGCGACGGCGGCTTGTGGCTGGCCATCATGAGCCCGGCCGCGCTGGCCCGCGTGGAGTCCATCGCCGCATCCGGTCGCTGGGTTCCGGACTTCTTGTCGCTGCCGATCGCGGTGGAGAACAGCCTGAAGAACCAGACCTACAACACGCCGGCGATCGCCACGCTGGCGCTGATGGCCGAACAGCTCGACTGGATACTCGGCAACGGCGGCCTGGAATGGGCGGTCAAGCGCACCGCGGACTCGTCGCAGCGCCTCTACTCCTGGGCGCAGGAGCGGCCCTACACCACGCCCTTCGTCACCGACCCCGCCTTGCGGTCTCAGGTGGTGGGCACGATCGACCTTGCCGACGACGTCGACGCCGCGGCCGTCGCCAAGACATTACGGGCCAACGGCATCGTGGACACCGAGCCGTACCGCAAGCTGGGCCGCAACCAGTTGAGGGTCGCGATGTTCCCCGCCGTCGACCCCGATGACGTCAGCGCCCTCACCCAGTGCATCGACTGGGTAGTCGAGCGGCTTTAACCTGGCGGTCACAGGCGTGCAACCCGCCAGCGTGTCCGAGCGGGTTATCGGCGTTAGCTGCACTAGAGTGCGCACCTGACGGGCCCGTCGCTGACCGGGCACGGGGCCTGCGAGGAGAAGCCATGCGGGAACTCAAGGTGGTTGGGCTCGATCACGACGGCAAATACATCATCTGCGAGGGTGATGAACCCGCAGAGAAGTTCAGGCTGGCGGTCGACGACCGACTGCGGGCCGCCCTGCGCGGCGAATCGCCCCAGCCGGAACAACCGCCGCTCGAGTTCAGACTGGTAAACATGTTGAGCCCCAAAGAAATTCAGGCGAAAATCCGCGCCGGCGCGTCTGTGGAGCAGGTCGCCACGGCGTCGGGTTCCGACATCGCCCGGATCCGCCGGTTCGCCCACCCGGTGTTGCTGGAGCGTGCCCGCGCCGCGGAGCTGGCAACCGCCGCCCATCCGGTGCTCGCCGACGGCCCCGCCGTGCTGACCCTGTTGGAGACCGTCAGCACCGCATTGGTGGCGCGGGGCCTCGAGCCCGATAGGCTCAGTTGGGATGCCTGGCGCAACGAGGACAGCCGCTGGACGGTGCAGCTTGCCTGGAAGGTCGGCCGTTCCGACAACATCGCACATTTCAGCTTCAGTCCCGGCGCCCACGGCGGAACGGTCACCGCGATCGACGACGCGGCCAGCGAGCTGATCGACCCCGACTTCGAGCGCCCGCTGCGGCCGATCGCGCCGGTGGCCCACCTCGAGTTCGACGTGGGGGCACCGCCCGCGTCCGGCGAAGAGGCGAAGCCCGCGGTCACCGCGCCGCCCGAACAGCCGGTGCACACCCGACGCGGCAAGCCGGTCATTCCGGCTTGGGAGGATGTGCTGCTCGGCGTGCGCTCAAGCGGGCACCGCTAGCCCGCCCCCCAAACCAGCCCAAGCAACGTCACCCAGGCGACCACCACCCCCACACCCGCGCCCAGCACGAACCAGCGCAGCACCAAGGTGCGCCGCCAGCCCCACAGCGTCGGTGCCAGGCCGCCTGCCGCCACGACGTTGAGGCCGACCGCGAGCAGCGGATTCACCCGGATGAGCCCGAGAGTCAGCACCACGACGGCTACTCCGGTCACCGCGGCGACGAAGCCCGAGACCGTCAAACCCGTTGCCCAGGGCACAGATTGGTGGTGCTCGTCGCTCACGGACGGAGCCTAGCCCGCTCGTAGAACGCCAGGGCTGCCGCGGTCGCGACGTTCAGCGAGTCGGTACCCCGCGACATCGGGACGCGGACCCGCACATCACTGAGCCGCAGGGTGGCCGACGTCAGCCCAGGGCCCTCGGCGCCGACCAACACCGCGACGCGTTCGTCGCGCGCGGCCGCCATGGCCTCCGCCAGCGTGCCCGCTTCGCTGTGCGGAGTCATCGCCAGTAGCCGAAATCCGTGCTCTCGCAACACCGCAAGGTCGCCGGGCCAGCTGGTTGCTCGCGCATACGGCACCAGCAATGCGTGGCCCATCGAGACGCGGACCGCGCGACGGTACAGCGGGTCGGCACAGCCACTGCCGAACACCACCGCGTCCACGCCCAGACCGGCCGCGTTGCGAAAGATCGAGCCCAGGTTCTCGTGATCGTTGACGCCCTCGAGCACCGCGACGGTACGGGCGCCGTCGACGACTTGCGCAATGCCGGCTTCCGGCACCCGCCTAGCCGCCGCCAGCACGCCGCGATTGAGGTGGAAGCCGACCACCCGCGCCATCACATCGGCCGACGCCCGGTAGAACGGCGCTTGGGCACCGACCAGATCGCGCTCAAGCTCGGCCAGCCTGCGGTCGGTCCCCAGCAGGGCGTGCGGGCTGAACCGGGACGCGAGCATGCGCTGCACGACCAGCACGCCCTCGGCGATCACCAGCCCTTTGCCGGTCGGCAGATCCGGACGACGATCGACGCTGTTCAGGTCGCGGAAGTCGTCGAGCCGCGGATCGTCGGGATCACTGACGTCCTGAACATCCACGCCGTCCATACACTCCAGGCCGCTCACGGGCTTTCGTCGACCAGGGCGAGCATCAGGTCGGCCGCACTGCGCAGGGTGTCACGTTGATCGCTGTCCAGGGTCGCGAGCCGCTTGGCCAGCCACTCCTGACGAGCGCGACGGTTCTCCTTGACCAGCTCGGAGCCGGACTCGGACACGGATACCAGCACTTGCCGGCCGTCGACGGGGTGCGGGGACCGGTCGACGAGGCCCATCTCGGCCAGCGAGGCGATCACCCGGGTCATCGAAGGCGGCCGGACACGCTCGCGAATGGCCAACGCGCCGGGGGTCATCGCGCCCTCGTTCACCAGGGTCGCCAGCGCTGAGAGCTGAGATAGCGACACCGGCGACGACGGGTTGCGAAACCGCAGTTGGCGGGCCAGCCGCATGACCGCCAGCGACAAGTCGCTGGCCAGCCGCGCATCGCTGTCAGGCATGGCGCGAGGTTACACGGAACCGCAGAAGCACGGCATCCGAAACGGCGAACGACGGGCCGCCCGGGGACGCCCCCATCGCGGCCGGGCTATGTTAATCGCGATGTCACTCGAACCCGGCCAGAGCCCAGAGGCGCCACCCCTGCCGCGCTCGCTGCTTCGGGTGTGGCCGTTCGTCGCCGTCGGCTTCCTGGGCTGGCTGATCGCCGCGGCCCTTGCGTTCGTCCTACCCGCCCTGCACAGCTGGCGCCCGGTGACGCTCGGCGGATTGGGAGTCGGCCTGATCGGCACGAGCATCTTCGTGTGGCAACTCGCCGCGGCCCGCCGCGGTGCGCGGGGTGCCCAAGCCGGACTCGAAACCTTTCTCGACCCCAAATAGATCACCCGAACGACTTCCGGACCCTGGAGGAGCGATGGTAGCCCCGCTACTGCAAGCGCAAATCGACATCAACGCACCGGCCTCGAAAGTCTGGGCGTTGATATCCGATTTTCGGCGGATGCCGCAATGGAGCCCACAGTGTCGCTGGATGAAGGCCTTCGGCCCGCTCCGCCAGGGCACCCGCACGCTCAACGTCAACCGCCGCAAGAGACTGTTCTGGACCACCACGTGCACCGTCGTCGAGGTCATCCCCGAGAAGAAGCTGGCCTTCCGGGTCAACACGAACAACACGATCTGGAGCTATGAGCTCGAGCCCAACGGCGAGGGCACCCGGGTGATCGAGAGCCGGCACGCCGAAAACGGTGTCACCGCATTTTCGAACCTGTCGGTGAACACGCTGTTCGGTGGGACCACCAACTTCGAACGCGAATTGGTCGAGGGCATGAACGCCTCGCTGGCAAACATCAAAGCCGCCGCCGAAAAAGGCTAGTCCGGCGGCTCCGTCGGCTCGGCCTCGTTCTGGACCGATTCGTCCTGCGGCCCAGGCCCGGGCGGCGCCTCGATGACCTCGAGAACGCCGTCGTCGTAGGGGTCATACATCGGCGAACCGTCGCCCGCCGGGGCCGGAGTGTCGGAATGGGCGCCGCAACCGTACTGCTTGGCCACCACATGTCCGTCCGCGGACAGCTCGTTACCGCATACCCCGAACAACGCTCCCAGCGATCCGGCGAGGGGGAGGTAGAAACCGCAGTCGCGGCACATCCGCTTGGTGGAGCGCGCCATCGCCGAGTCGGGACCATAGTCGCCCGTGTGCCACCGGTCGGCGGCATCGGCGCGTCCCCAGGGGCTCATCACCCAGCGCCGGCCCAACCCGAATTCGGCGGCGGTCTCGTCGACCTGCGGGTCACCACTCGCGGTGTGGCCGGGAACCAACCGCGGGTCGTCCGCCGCCGGCGCCAGCAAGTCTCCGGGACTCAAATCCCCTGGCCGCACCCGCTCCTGCCACGGCACCCACTCGGGCGCCAGCAATGCTGTCGGCCCGGGGATCAACACGACTTCGCTGATCGTGGCGTGCCCGGCACCGGGATAGGCGGCGACGACGGCGGCCCACTGCCACCCCTGGTAACCGGGCAGATGCGCCAGGAACCGGTGGGTGGCGGCATTCGGGTCCTCGCAGGTGACGCCCAGGTAATCTCCGACGGCATCCGGGCCGCTGAACTCCTCGACGGCGGCCCTGGCCTGGTCGACCGCACCCGTGAGCACCGCCGCCAACCCTTCGGGCCACTCGGCCACGGTTGCCGCGGCGGATTCCTCGGTGGATCCGGTCACGCTGTCCCCTCTCTGCAGTGCCTATCCATACTAGGTTGGCGAGCCACGTCCCGTTGCCTGCCCGCATAAGACAGAATTGGTTCGTGTATGGACGGCGGCGCGATGACCCGGGCCGGGCGGGCTCCAACCCGGGCCGCCGGACCCGCAGCGACTCCGCGAACCACCACCCGGGGATGGCCAACTATCCGGCCGACGACCCCGACCCGCGCCGCGCCCGGCGCACGCCGCCGATGCCGAGCGCCAACCGCTATCTCCCGCCGCTGGGCCAGCAGCCGGAACCCGACCGCGGCAGCCAGACCCCGCCACGCGGTCCCGCCCCCGGCGAGCGCATCACGGTCACCCGCGCCGCGGCAATGCGAAGCCGCGAAATGGGTTCCCGCATGTACTGGATGGTGCAGCGGGCCGCCACCGCCGACGGCGCCGACAAGTCCGGCCTGACGGCGCTGACGTGGCCGGTGGTCGCGAACTTCGCGGTCGACGCGGCGATGGCCGTCGCGCTGGCGAACACGCTGTTCTTCGCGGCCGCCACCGCGGAGAGCAAGTCCAAAGTGGCGCTGTACCTGTTGATCACCATCGCGCCGTTCGCGGTGATCGCGCCGCTGATCGGTCCGGCTCTGGACCGGCTGCAGCACGGCCGGCGCGTCGCGCTGGCGCTGTCGTTCGCGCTGCGCACCGCGCTGGCGGTGCTGCTGATCATCAACTACGACGGTGCCACCGGCAGCTACCCGTCGATGGTGCTCTATCCGTGCGCGCTGGCCATGATGGTGTTCTCGAAGTCGTTCAGCGTGCTGCGCAGCGCCGTGACGCCCAGGGTGATGCCGCCGAGCATCGACCTGGTGCGGGTCAATTCCCGGCTGACGGTATTCGGCCTCCTCGGCGGCACCATCGCCGGTGGCACGATCGCCTTCGGGGTCGAGTTCGTCTGCACCCACCTGTTCAAGCTGCCCGGCGCGCTGTTCGTCGTCATCGCCGTCACCATCGCCGGCGCCTTGCTGTCGATGCGGATCCCGCGCTGGGTCGAGGTGACCGAGGGTGAGGTGCCCGCCACCTTGAGCTACCGCCGGGACAGCGGCCACCCGCGGCGGAGCTGGCCCGAAGAAGTCAAAAAGGTCGGCGGAACACTTCGACAGCCTTTGGGCCGCAACATCATCACCTCGCTGTGGGGTAACTGCACCATCAAGGTGATGGTCGGCTTCCTGATCTTGTATCCGGCGTTCGTCGCCAAGGCGCATCAAGGCAACGCCTGGTATCAGGTGGGCTTGTTGGGCGCGATCGGCGCCGCGGCCGCGATCGGAAACTTCGCCGGCAACTTCACCAGCGCGCGCCTGCGACTGGGCAGGCCGGCGGTGCTGGTGGTCCGGTGCACGGTGGCGGTGTGCGCCGTCGCCCTGGCGGCGGCGGTGGCGGGAACCCTGGTCGTGGCCGTCATAGCCACCCTGGTCACCTCGGGGTCCAGCGCGATAGCGAAGGCCTCGCTGGACGCGTCGTTGCAACACGACCTGCCCGAGGAGTCGCGGGCATCGGGGTTCGGGCGCTCGGAGTCGACCCTGCAGCTGGCTTGGGTGCTGGGCGGGGCGCTGGGCGTCTTGGTGTACACCGAACTGTGGATCGGCTTCACCGCGGTCAGTGCCCTGCTCATCCTCGGGCTGGCGCAGACCCTCGTGAGCTTCCGCGGCGACTCGTTGATTCCCGGCCTCGGCGGCAATCGCCCGGTGATGGTCGAGCAGGAGGGGATGCGCCGGGGCGTTGGTAGGCCCGCGGCGGTGCCGAAGTGAAACGCGTTGTGGCCGTGGCGTTGACGGCAACGGTGATACTGCTTTCCGTGGGCGCCGGCGTCGGGACGTGGCTGCTCGTGCGCGAGACCGGTCCACGGCAACCGGAGATCAGCGCGTATTCGCACGGGCACCTGACCCGGGTCGGGCCCTACCTGTACTGCAATGTGCTCAACCTCAACGACTGCCAGTCGCCGCAGACTCAGGGCGAGCTCCCGTTCAACGGGGACTATCCGGTGCAACTTTCGGTGCCCGCCGCCATTTCCCGCGCACCCTGGCGGCTACTGCAGGTATACGAGGATCCCGCCAACACGACCACCACGATGTTTCGGCCCGGCACCCGGTTCGCGGTCACCATCCCGTCAGTCGACCCCCAGCGCGGGCGGCTCACCGGGATCGTCGTGCAGTTGCTGACGGTGGTGGTCGACGACAGCCAACCGAATGACATCACGACGGTTCGCGCTGTCCCGCACGCGGAATGGTCAGTGCGGATCCTTTAGCGCCGAACGTCGAGTTGCTGTGCGAATTCGTTCGGGTCCGACAAGTCGACGTTGAGCGCAGCCTGTCGGTGCGTGCGGGCACTGTGTCGTCATGCAACCGCTGGAGTGGCCATTCAGAGGAACCGAAGCACTAGCAGCCGGCGTCGTCACGCCACATCGATTGCGGACGGATTTTGAACCGGTTCATCGCAACGTGTTCATCCCCCGTGGAAAAAAGCTCACACCGGTAACCCGGGCGGTTGCCGCCTGGCTGTGGTCTGGCCGGACTGCGACCGTGGCCGGCCTTTCCGCCGCCGCGTTACACCGCACGGCGTGGATCGACGACTGGCTGCCGGCCGAGTTGAACCGGCGCGGCCGCGACAAGGCGCACGGCATCATCCTGCACAGTGACACCCTGGACGACGGCGAAACATGCGTGCGCGACGGGATTCGCGTCACCACGCCCGCCCGCACGGCGTTCGACTTGGGACGGCGAAAGGGTCTGACTAAGGCGGTGATTCGGCTGGATGCGCTCATGCATGCGACCGAGGTGAAGCCGGCCGACGTGGAACTCCTCACCGAGCGACATCGCGGCGTCCGCGGGTTGGTCCAGCTGCGACGCGTCTTGCTCATGACGGACGGAGGCGCCGAATCGCCCTACGAGACGAGGACGCGCCTGGTTCTCGTCGGAGGTGGATTGCCACGGCCCCAGACCCAGATCGAGGTGCCCAACGATTGGGGCGCCGTGATGGCGCGGATCGATATGGGCTGGAAGGAGTGGAACGTTGGCGTCGAATTCGACGGCGCACAACACTGGACCGATCCCGTGCAGCGAACCCGGGACATCGATCGACTGGCCGAACTCGAGGCCCGCGGCTGGACGATCATCCGGGTCAGCGCCGACATGCTACGAGACCGGCCCCACGTCGTCGTGGCACGCGCCCGTGGTGCCCTGCTGGCCGTCGGTTGCCCGCTCTGATGCGCCCAACGTGGAGTTGTTGGGCCGACACGCCGAAGCTTCGCCCAAAAAGTCGACGCTCGGCGGAAAAGACTAGGCCGGCACTCGCTCGCCTTCGCGCGGCGGGTCCGGAGGCGTTCCATCCCCGAAAGGTCTGCCGCCCAACGCTTCCCGGCCGTGCGGAGTCAGCCAGCCGCCAAGTTCCGGTCCCTTGGGGACGATCCGGGTGGGATTGATGTCGGCGTGCACGATGTAGTAGTGCTGCTTGATCTGGGCGAAGTCGACGGTATCGCCGAAACCCGGGGTCTGGAACAGGTCGCGCGCGTAGGCCCACAACACCGGCATTTCGCTGAGTTTGGATCGATTGCACTTGAAGTGCCCGTGGTAAACCGGGTCGAAGCGGGCCAGGGTGGTGAACAGTCGCACGTCCGCCTCGGTGATGGTGTCGCCCACCAGGAATCGCTGGTTGCTCAGGCGATCGCTCACCCAATCCAATGCGGTGAACAGCCGATCGTAGGCCGCGTCATAGGCCTGCTGCGAACCGGCAAATCCGCACCGGTACACGCCGTTGTTGATCTCGGTATAGATCCGCTTGCTCACCTCGTCGATCTCGGCCCGCAGCGGCTCCGGGTATAGCCGGGGTGCGCCGTCGCGGTGGTAGGCGGTCCACTCCGTGGAGAAATCCAGCGTCATCTGCGCGAAGTCGTTGGTGACCACCGCGCCCGTGGGCACGTCGACGACCGCTGGAACCGTGATCCCTTTGGGGTAGTCGGGGAAGCGCTTGAAGTAGGCGTCCTGCAGACGGGGGATCTTCAGCACCGGGTCGACACCGCCCGGATCCAGGTCGAAGGTCCAACTGCCCTCGTCGTGGGTCGGACCGCAAAACCCAATGGAGAGAGCGTCTTCGAGGCCCAGCAGTCGCCGGACGATGATCGCGCGGTTGGCCCACGGGCAAGCGCGGGCAACGATGAGCCGATACCGCCCGGGTTCTACGGGATAGCCGTCGCGTCCGTCGGGCGTAATGCGGGTGGTGATGTAGTTGGTATCGCGGGTGAACTCGCCCGCCGCGGCAACGTAGGAGGCCATATGTCCTCATCCTTTGGTCAACGTCGGCTGGTTGCCGCCCAATCGCGGAATCTTGCCCAACAAGCCGACATTCGGCGCTAGGCCTCCACGGTCAGAAACCGCCGCGCCAGATTGGCCTCCGTCGACTCCTCCGGTTCCCAATTCGCGATCCACGGCCCGGTGCCCTCCGACTGATCGACGATCCCGTCCTCGAGCCAGGTGTACCGGCCTTCCAGCACGTCGCGGGTCAGCCGCACATCGCTGCTGTCGGTGTTGGACCACAACGCCTCGAAGAGAGCCTCGACCCGCAAAGTCGCCTGTTGGCAAAATGTTTCGGCCAGCTCGTACGCCTGCCGGCCGACGACCGGATCCGCGGTCCGCTGGCCTTCTGCGCGCACACAAGCCGCGGACATCGCGAACAGCTCCGCCCCGATATCGACGATGCGGCCCAGGAACCCCTGACGTTGCTCCAGTTTGGCCTGCCAGCGCGCCATCCCGTAGAAGGTGTTGCGGGCCAGCTTGCGGGTGGAGCGTTCGACAAACCGGAGATGCGACGCCAGCGGGCCGAACTCGTTGTACGCCGTGGGCCGCTGTCCTTCGCCGAAAACGAGCTGCGGCAACCACTTTGCGTAGAAGCCGCTCGCGCCCACCGCCGCCGCGGCCTTCTCGCGCAAACCGGTGTCAGCCTTGGCGAGGTCACCGGCCGCGGCCAGGTGGGCGTCGACGGCCTCCCGCGCGATGAGCAGCCGCATGATCTCGCTCGATCCCTCGAAGATGCGGTTGATCCGCAGGTCGCGCAGCACCTGCTCGACCGGTACGGCCCGCTCCCCGCGCGCGGCCAGGGACTCCGCGGTCTCGTAACCCCGTCCACCCCGGATCTGCAAGAGCTCGTCGGCGATGAGGCAGGCCATCTCGCTGGACCACAATTTGGCCAGCGCCGCCTCGATCCGGATGTCGTTGCGGCCTTCGTCGGCCATCTGCGCCGACAATTCGAGCACCGCGTCGAGCGCGTACGTGGTGGCGGCGATGAACGAGATTTTGCTCGCCACCGCTTCGTGTTTGGCCAGCGGCTTGCCCCACTGCACCCGCTCGCCTGACCATTCTCGGGCGATTTTCAGCGCCCACTTGGCCGACCCCGTCGCGCTCGCGGGCACCGACAGCCGCCCGGCGTTGAGCGTGGTCAGCGCGATCTTCAGGCCGTCACCCTCCCGGCCGATCAGGTTTTCGGCGGGCACCCGCACGCGATGGAGCCTCGTCACGCCGTTCTCGATGCCACGCAAACCCATGAACTTGTTGCGCCGCTCCACGGTGATCCCGGGCGAATCGGCCTCGACCACGAATGCGCTGATGCCACCGCGGTGCCCGTCGCTCTTGGGAACCCGGGCCATGACGACCAGCAGTTCGGCGACCACGCCATTGGTGGTCCACAACTTCACGCCCTCGAGCTCGTACGCCTTGCCGTCCTCGACCGGTGTCGCCGTCGACGCCAGCCGCGCCGGGTCGGAGCCCACGTCGGGCTCGGTGAGCAGAAACGCCGAGATGGCGCCGGCCGCACACCGCGGCAAGAACTTCCGCTTCTGTTCGGGCGTCCCGGCCAGCTTGAGCGGCTCGGGCACCCCGATCGACTGGTGGGCCGACAGCAGTGCCCCGAGGCTGGAATGCACCGAAGCGACCATCACCAAGGCCCGGTTGTAGGCAACTTGCGACATGCCCAGGCCGCCGTAGTCGGACGGAATCTTCATCCCGAAACAACCCAGTGCGGCCAAGCCCTTCACGTATTCGTCGGGAATCTGCGCGTCGCGCTCGACGACACTCCCGTCGATGGTGCCGAGGAACTCCCGCAGCTTGTCGAGGAAAGCGCGGGTGCGCGCCTCGTCGGTGTCGGATAGTTTGGGAAATGGATGCACCAGGTCTAACGGAAAACGACCGAGAAACAACTCTTTGGCGAAGGACGGTTTGTCCCAACCACTTTCGCGGGATTCCTCGGCGAGGGCTCTCGCTTGTTCCTCGGTGACCTGCGCTTGCTGTGCCATCGCCGCCTCCTCGCTAACGACTCACATCGAGGCATGAAATACCCGCTGCTGGCCTGAATACTACGACCTACGGATGCGAAGTTACCACCCGGTAGCTTCGCGGCGCACCGGTATGTTCAGAGTCCCCGCCGGATTAGGCGTCCAACTCCCGAGCGACGGCCCTGACCACCTCAGAGACCCGGCGAGCGGTCTTGCGGTCCGGGTAGCGACCTTTGCGCAATTCTGGCTGCACGGTGCCCTCCAGCAGCGTGATCATGTCCTCGACCATGCCGTGCAACTCATCGGGGCTGTGCTTGTGCTCGACGGGCGCCGCCTCGCGGCGCGTCTTGGTCAGGCTGGGCGGCGGGTCGATCAGCTTGAGACTCAACGCCTGTGGGCCGCGCCGGCCGGACGCCACGCCGAATTCCACCCGCTGACCCGCTTTGAGCCCCTCGACGCCGGCGGGCAGCGCCGACGAGCGGACGTAGACGTCTTCGCCATCCTCCTGCGACAGGAAGCCGAACCCCTTTTCGGCGTCGTACCACTTAACCTTGCCGGTCGGCACTGGTCTCACCTGCTTGTCTGACGGATCACTAGAATGGCCAACACAAGAAGCGTCCCGCCTGCGCAGGACGCGATCAGGACGCAATGTTGAATTCTGATCCTACTCGGATGCCCGGCTGACGAGCACCCCGATTGCCCGTTACTCGGTAGGCTGGCCTCACCGCTGGAGGAGAGATGCGCCTGATCCTGAACGTTGTCTGGCTGGTATTCGGCGGCCTCTGGATGGCCGCCGGATACCTGCTCGCGGCGCTGCTCAGCTTCTTGCTGATCGTCACCATCCCCTTCGGTTTCGCATCGCTGCGCATCGCGTCATACACGTTGTGGCCGTTCGGCCGCACGATCGTCGACAAACCGACGGCCGGGACCGGCGCCCTGATCGGAAATGTCGTCTGGGTGCTGCTGTTTGGAATATGGCTGGCGATCGGTCACCTGGCTAGCGCGGTGGCGATGGCGCTCACGTTGGTCGGCATTCCCCTGGCGCTGGCCAACCTCAAACTGATTCCGGTGTCTTTGATGCCGCTGGGCAAGCAGATCGTTCCCGTCGATTCCCCAACCCGATCCGCACCGGTGGCCGCATGACGCTGACCGCATTGGGTGTGCCGAGGGTGCCCGGCCGGACCGGCGGCGCCGCCGCCGCGGACGTCCCCGCCAGGGGCCCGCTGCTGGACACCTACGGGCGGGCCGCCACCGACCTGCGGGTGTCGCTGACCGATCGCTGCAACCTGCGCTGCAGCTATTGCATGCCGGCCGACGGCCTGGACTGGCTGCCCGGAGAACAACTGCTGAGGCCCGACGAACTGGCCAGGCTGTTGCATATCGCAGTCACCCGGCTCGGCATCACCAGCGTGCGGTTCACCGGTGGCGAGCCGTTGTTGTCCCGCCACCTCGAAGAGGTGGTCGCGGCGGCGGCAGGCCTGCGGCCCCGCCCGGAGATCTCGCTCACCACCAACGGCGTGGGATTGGCGCGGCGCGCCGCCACGCTCGCCGAGGCGGGCCTGGACCGGGTCAACGTGTCGCTGGACAGCGTGGACCGGGAGCACTTCAAGGCCATCACGCGTCGGGACCGGCTCACCGACGTGCTGGACGGCCTGGCGGCAGCCAAGCGGGCAGGTCTGACACCGGTCAAGGTGAACGCCGTCCTGGATCCCGTCACCGGCCGAGAGGACGTCGTCGAGCTGTTGCGGTTCTGCCTCGAACATGGCTACCAGTTGCGGGTCATCGAGCAGATGCCGCTGGATGCAGGGCATCGGTGGCGCCGCGGGGCCGCGCTGACCGCCGACGATGTGCTGGCGGCGCTGCGCCCGCACTTCCGGCTGCGGCCCGACCCCGCGCCGCGCGGGTCGGCGCCCGCCGAGCTGTGGTTGGTCGACACTGGCCCGGACACGCCGAGCGGAAAGTTCGGTGTCATCGCGTCGGTGTCGCACGCCTTCTGCTCGACGTGTGATCGCACCCGGCTCACGGCCGACGGCCAAATCCGCAGCTGCCTGTTCGCGGCCGAGGAGACGGACCTCCGCGACCTGCTGCGGCGCGATGCGCACGACGACGCCATCGAGGCGGCGTGGCGCGCCGCGATGTGGGGCAAGCCCGCCGGGCACGGCATCAATGACCCCGACTTCATCCAGCCCGACCGCCCGATGAGCGCGATCGGTGGCTAGCCCGATGGGTCAAACGCCTGTGGAGGCAGACGGAATAACGGTGACGGTTCGGTACTTCGCCGCCGCGCACGCGGCCGCGGGAGCCGAATCGGAAACGCTGGTCGTGCGTCCGGGCACCACGGTGGCGGAGTTGGTCGACAGGCTTGCGGTCCGGGGAACTCGTCTGGCGACAGTGTTGAGTCGATGCTCCTACCTGTGCGACGGAATCGCCGTTCGCGACGAGACCAAAGCGTTGCGATCCGGTAACACGATCGACGTTCTGCCGCCGTTCGCCGGCGGATGAGAATGTGAGATACCTCACGTAACGGAATGATAACGGCGCGGACACGCTCCGATCTCGGATGGTATGACCAGCGCAAATCCTTAGTGTTCCTGGCGTTTTGATAGATGGCCGTGGGGGAAACGCCGGGTTTCGCTCAACGTGACGAGACCAACAGAAACCGCTAGCGTCTGCGGAGGCTCGCCAAGCAACCGGTGGCGTACCTCCCCTCACTATCGCGCCGAGCTCCATCCAGTAGTCGGGGGACACCGTAAGTGGATGGAGGCGGGGGACCCACTGGTCCACCGTGATCGGACTGGGGTCGCTCGCGGCCCCTTGGGGTGAAGCCGGCTTCGTCTCCCATGTGGAGCACGGCGCCGGCCGGGTGGCCTCTCCAACCCGAACCCGACAGCTGACCTCGCAGGCGCGTCACACGAGAGGAATTTTCGGCGCGTATGAGTGGACGTCACCGTAAGCCCACCACATCCAGCATCAGCGTCGCCAAGATCGCCTTTACCGGGGCGGTGCTTGGCGGCGGCAGCATCGCCATGGCCGGCCAGGCGGCCGCGGCCACCGACGGCGAATGGGACCAGGTAGCCCGCTGCGAGTCCGGCGGCAACTGGGGAATCAACACCGGCAACGGCTACCACGGCGGCGTGCAATTCAGCGCAGCCACCTGGGCCTCGCACGGCGGTGGCCAGTACGCCCCGTCGGCCGAACTGGCCACCAGGGAACAGCAGATCGCGGTCGCCGAGCGCGTCCTGGCGACCCAGGGCCGTGGCGCCTGGCCCGTGTGCGGTGGGCCATTGTCGCGTCCGACCCCGCGCGACGTCCCCGCACCGGCACCGGCGGGTCTAGACGCGCCCGGAATCAACGGCGCGCCCGCGCCGGACGCTCCGCCGCCTGCGGATGCGCCGCCGCCCGACGCCCCGCCACCTCCTCCTCCGCCCCCTGCCCCGGCGCCGCCGGTGCAGTTGGCCGCCTTCAACCAACCCGGGCCCGCTCCAGATGCGCCACCCGCACCTCCGGCAGACCCGGCACCGCCCGCGGCCCCGGCAGACGTGGCGCCGCCGGCCCCTCCCGCGGACGCCGTGCCGCCCGCGCCGGCCGACGTGGCGCCGCCGGCTCCTCCCGCGGACGCCGTGCCGCCCGCGCCGGCCGACGTGCCGCCGCCGCCGGCCGACGTGCCGCCGCCGCCGCCGGCCGACCTGCCGCCGCCGCCGGCCGACCTGCCGCCGCCACCGGCGGACGTGGCGCCGCCGGCCGACGTTCCGCCGCCACCGGCCGACGTTCCGCCGCCGCCACCCGGCGACGTCAACACGGCCATCGCTGCCCAACCACGGCCCGCCTCGAACGCCGGCTACACGAAGCAGCTCTGGGAAGCGATCCGCGGCGCGGATATTCACGGAAACGATGCGCTGGACGCCCTTGCGCAGCCGCCCGCCAACAACTGACGCCCGCGCTTATGGTCGGATTGCTCGGCGCGGTTTAGGCCGAGCCCACCCATTCTTCGGTTCCGTCGTCGAAGAACTGGTGCTTCCACACCGGTAGCCGCGCCTTGATGGTGTCGACCAGACGGGCGCAGGTGTCGAATGCCGCCTGCCGATGGTCGGCGGCGACCGCGGCAACCAGCGCCGCCTCACCGATGTGCAGCGCGCCGACGCGGTGACTGGCCGCGACGGCCCGCACTCCGGAGGACTCCTCGGCGACATCGGCTACCACGTCCGCGATGACCTGCGCGGCCGTCGGGTGCGCGGAATACTCCAACCTCACCACGCGCCGGCCGCCGTCATGATCGCGGATCATGCCAACGAATCCGACGATGGCTCCGGCCGACTGATGCCCCACCAACTGTTCGTGCTCGGCGAGAAAGATCGGCTCTTCCGTCATGGCGGCGCGCAAGACGCGCGTCATCGCTGGTGATCCCCGCCGGCGAGTTGATCGAGCGCGTGGTCGAGCACATCGGCCAGCACCCCGAGGCCGTCGCGCACCCCGCCCGGCGAACCCGGCAGATTGACGATCAACGTCCGGCCGGCCACACCGCATACACCGCGCGACAGCACCGACGTCGGCACCTTCGGCAGCCCGGAGCGACGGATGGCGTCGGCCAGCCCGGGAATCATGTAGTCGAGCACCGCCACGGTCTGATCCGGGGTGCTGTCGCTGGGCGAGATGCCCGTACCGCCCGACGTGATGATCACGTCGATTCCGGCGTCGACCGCTTTGCGCAACGCTTCGCCGACCGGCTCGCCGTCGGCGACCACCTCGGGCTGCACGGGCGAAAAGCCGCGCTGCTCGAGCCATTCAGCGATGATCGGCCCGCAATTGTCGTCGTAGTCACCGGTCGACGCGCGGGTCGAGGCGATGATGACTCGTGCGGATCGGGCGCTCTGGGTGGTCACTGCCGTGCCCACGCTCCGGTCTTGCCGCCCTCCTTGCGGAGAACCCGAATGTCATCGATGCGCGCGGCCGGATCAACCGCTTTGATCATGTCGTAGAGCGTGAGCCCGGCCACGCTGACTGCGGTCAGCGCTTCCATTTCCACCCCCGTCCGGTCGGTGCCGCGCACCGTCGCGGTGATCTCGATATCCGACTCGCCGACGGCGAAATCGACGTCGACCCCGGTAAGCGCGAGCTGATGGCACAGCGGGATCAGGTCACTGGTGCGCTTCGCAGCCAGAATGCCGGCCACCCGTGCGGTAGCCAACGCATCGCCCTTGGGCAAGCCGCCCGTGGAGAGCAGCCCCACCACCCGCTGCGAGGTACGCAGCGCGCCCGCGGCAACGGCGGTGCGCTTGGTGGCTCCCTTCTCCGTGACATCGACCATGTGCGCCGCCCCCCGCTCGTCGAGGTGCGACAGCGTGTCCGGACGGGATTTCCCCGATCCCCACGCCGCCGAGGCCTCAGAGGCCTCAGACGCCTTAGCCATCCGAGCGACCTACCGGTTGACGACGGTGACCGGGTGGATGTAGGGCAAATCGGTCGGCGGAATAGGAAAGACCAGCTCACCGAAGGGCGATAACGCCCCGGTGCGATCGGTCACCAGTTCGCTCACCGCGTGGTCGTCCGGGTCCGTCGTCGGCCAGCCGTTGTCGATGTAGTCATCGGGTCCCAACGCCGACCACGAAATCTTGCTTTTGCGTGCGTTGCCCTCAGCAATGTCAGCCACGGGGTACATTCTGACAGGTCGCGGGGCCGCGCGAAATGCAAGGCCCAGCACTCCTGACGGCGGCCTTGGACTACGCCGACTGCTTTACGCTGGTCAGCGATGACCGACAACACCCCGGATATCCCGCTGGGGTCCTGGCTGGCCGACTTGCCCGACGAGCGGCTGATCCGGCTGCTGGAACTGCGGCCAGACCTCGCCCAGCCGCCGCCCGGCAGCATCGCTGCACTGGCCGCGCGCGCACAGGCCCGTCAGTCGGTCAAGGCTGCCACCGACGATCTCGACTTCTTGCGGCTGGCGGTACTCGACGCACTGGTGGTGCTGCAAGCCGATTCGGCGCCGGTGCCGACCGCGAAGCTGTTGGCACTCATCGGCGAGCGCGCGCCCGAGGCCGACGTGGTCGGCGCGCTGGACGACCTGAGGCAGCGCGCCCTGGTCTGGGGCGAGGCCGCGGTCCGGGTGGCCGCCGACGCCGGCACGGCGCTGCCCTGGCATCCGGGGCAAGTCACGCTCGAGGACAGCGCACGCACCGGCGAACAGATCGCCGGTCTCATCGACCGGCTGAACGAGGCACAGCTCGACGTGCTCGACAAACTGCTCGAAGGTTCCCCGATGGGCCGTACCCGCGACGCCGCGCCGGGTGCCCCGGCGGATCGGCCGGTGCCTCAGCTGCTCGCGACGGGGCTGCTGCGACGCATCGATGCCGAAACGGTGATCCTGCCACGCCACGTCGGGCAGGTGCTGCGCGGCGAGCACCCCGGTCCAATGCAGCTCACGGCGCCCGATCCGGTGGTGTCGACCACTACTCCCGACGACGTCGATGCGGCGGCCGCCGGAGCGGTCATCGACCTGCTGCGAGAACTCGATGTAGTGCTGCAAACGCTCGGCGCCGCACCTGTTTCCGAGCTTCGCGTCGGCGGGCTGGGAATTCGTGACGTCAAGCGGCTGGCCAAAGCGACGGGGATCGACGAGCCGCGGCTCGGCCTGATCCTCGAGGTCGCCAATGCGGCCGGATTGATCGCCAGCGGCACGCCCGATCCGGAGCCGGCCGCCGGTGACCCACCGCATTGGGCGCCCACCATGGCCACCGAGCGGTTCGCCGCGATCTCCGCCGGCGAGCGTTGGCACCTGCTGGCCAGCACCTGGCTGGATCTGCCCGGCCGCCCGGCGTTGATCGGCAGTCGCGGCCCCGACGGTAAAACCTATGGGGCCCTGACGGATTCGCTGTACTCGACGGCCGCGCCGCTTGACCGCCGGCTGCTGCTGGGCATGCTCTTCGAGCTCCCGCCCGGCGCCGGCGTCGATGCGGCCGCGGCCTCGGCGGCGCTGATCTGGCGACGCCCGCGCTGGGCCAGGCGGCTGCAGCCGCAACCCGTGGCCGATTTGCTGGCCGAGGGCCACGCACTGGGCCTGGTGGGTCGCGGGGCGATCAGCG
Organism: uncultured Actinomycetota bacterium; assembly: GCA_963784685.1. Classification (GTDB taxonomy): domain Bacteria; phylum Actinomycetota; class Actinomycetes; order Mycobacteriales; family Mycobacteriaceae; genus Mycobacterium. The sequence goes on along the minus strand of CAWASF010000019.1, from coordinate 772,982 downwards.
CGCCGGGCCGTGCACTGCTCGCCGAACCCGGCGACCCCGAGAAGGCGGTCCAGGCGATGAACCGGGCGATGCCCGCGCCGATCGACCACTTCCTCGTGCAGGCCGACCTGACCGTCGTCGTGCCCGGTCCGCTCCGGCGTGACCTCGCCGACGACCTGGCCACGGTCGCCACCGTCGAATCGGCCGGCACGGCAATGGTGTACCGCATCAGCGATCAGTCGATCCGGCACGCTCTGGACATCGGCAAAACCCGTGACTGGATGCATGACCTTTTCGCCAGGCACTCCAAAACACCTGTGCCGCAAGGACTCACATACCTCATCGACGATGTCGCGCGTCGGCATGGCCAACTTCGAATCGGCATGGCCTCCTCGTTCGTGCGCTGCGAGGACCCGGCCTTGCTGGCCCAGGCGGTGGCGGCGACCGCCGAAAGGCTGCAGCTACGTGCCCTGGCGCCGACGGTCGCGGTGTCACCCGCGCCGATCGCGGAGGTCCTCGTCGCGTTGCGGGGCGCGGGCTTCGCCCCGGCCGCCGAAGATTCCTCCGGCTCGATCGTCGATCTCCGGCCTCGCGGGGCCAGGGTGCCCACACCGCAGCGCCGCCGCTCGCACCGTCCCCCGCCGCGCCCCAGCGGCGAGACGCTGAATGCCGTCGTCTCGGTGCTGCGCAAGGTGACCGCGGCGCCCTTCGGCAATGCCCGCATCGACCCGGCGGTCACCATGTCGCTGCTGCAGCGCGCGGCCAAGGACCAGGACACGTTGGTGATCGGCTACCTCGACGCCGCCGGCGTGGCCACCCAGCGGGTGGTGTCCCCGGTCAGCGTCCGGGGCGGGCAGCTGGTGGCCTTCGATTCGGCGTCCGGGCGGCTGCGCGACTTCGCCATCCACCGCATCACGTCGGTGGTGTCGGGGGACGACTGAATAATGGATCTATGACCGACGGACCGTTGATCGTGCAATCCGACAAGACGGTGCTGCTCGAAGTGGACCACGAGCTGGCCGGCGCCGCGCGCGCCGCCATCGCGCCGTTCGCCGAGCTGGAGCGCGCCCCGGAACACGTGCACACCTACCGCATCACGCCGCTGGCGTTGTGGAACGCCCGCGCCGCCGGCCATGACGCCGAACAGGTCGTCGACGCGCTGGTCAGCTTCTCCCGCTACGCGGTCCCCCAGCCGCTGCTGGTCGACATCGTCGACACCATGGCCCGCTATGGCCGGCTGCAGCTGGTCAAACACCCGGCGCACGGCCTGACGCTGGTGAGCCTGGATCGCGCGGTGCTCGAGGAGGTGCTGCGCAACAAGAAGATTGCGCCGATGCTGGGCGCCCGAATCGACGATGACATCGTCGTCGTCCACGCCAGCGAGCGCGGCAGGGTCAAGCAGATGTTGCTCAAAATCGGTTGGCCCGCAGAGGATTTGGCCGGTTACGTCGATGGTGAGGCCCACCCGATCAGCCTGCACCAGGACGGCTGGCACCTGCGCGACTATCAACAGATGGCCGCGGATTCGTTCTGGGCCGGCGGTTCGGGGGTGGTGGTACTGCCGTGCGGCGCCGGCAAGACGCTGGTCGGAGCGGCCGCGATGGCGAAAGCCGGCGCGACGACGCTGATTCTGGTCACCAACATCGTTGCCGCCCGGCAATGGAAGCGCGAACTGGTCGCGCGCACCTCGCTGACGGAGGGGGAGATCGGCGAATACTCCGGGGAACGCAAGGAGATCCGGCCCGTCACCATCTCGACGTACCAGATGATCACCCGCCGCACCAAGGGCGAGTACCGGCACCTGGAGCTCTTCGACAGTCGCGACTGGGGGCTGATCATCTACGACGAGGTGCACCTCCTGCCGGCACCGGTTTTCCGGATGACCGCAGACCTGCAGTCCAAGCGGCGGCTGGGCCTGACCGCCACGTTGATCCGCGAAGACGGCCGCGAGGGTGACGTGTTTTCCCTGATCGGCCCGAAGCGTTATGACGCGCCGTGGAAGGACATCGAGGCGCAGGGCTGGATCGCGCCGGCGGAATGTGTCGAAGTGCGGGTCACCATGACCGACAACGAGCGGATGGTGTACGCGACCTCGGAACCCGAAGAGCGCTACCGGGTTTGCTCGACCGCGCATTCGAAGATCGCCGTGGTCAAGTCGGTGTTGAGCCGGCACCCCGACGAGCCGACCCTGGTGATCGGGGCCTACCTGGATCAGCTCGACGAGCTTGGCGCCGTGCTTAACGCCCCGGTGATCCAGGGGGCAACGAAGACCCGCGAGCGCGAAGAGCTATTCGACGCCTTCCGCCGCGGCGAGGTGTCCACGCTGGTGGTGTCCAAGGTCGCCAACTTCTCGATCGACTTGCCGGAAGCGTCGGTGGCGGTTCAGGTTTCGGGGACATTCGGCTCACGTCAAGAGGAGGCCCAGCGGCTGGGCCGGCTATTGCGGCCCAAGTCCGACGGCGGCGGCGCCATCTTCTATTCGGTGGTGGCCCGCGACAGCCTGGACACCGAGTACGCCGCGCACCGGCAACGCTTCCTGGCCGAGCAGGGCTACGGCTACATCATCCGCGACGCGGACGACCTGCTGGGCCCGGCCATTTAGCGGCGAGCAGACGCAGAGTCGCACAAAATGAAGCATTTTAAGGCGATTCTGCGTCTGCTCGCGCTGCAGCGCTCTAGAGCGACAGGATGGTCGCCGACGCGGTGCCGGGCGCGCCGTACACCTGAGCCAACCCGACGCGCGGGTTGCCCGGCACCTGACGCTCCCCCGCCTCGCCCCGCAGCTGGCGAACCAGCTCGTGCATCTGCCGCAGGCCCGACGCCCCGATCGGCTCGCCGTTTGCGATCAAGCCGCCGTCGGTGTTGACGGGCATCGAGCCGTGGATCTCGGTGGCACCGTCGGCCACCAGCTTCTCTTGCTCACCGTCGGCGCACAGGCCGGTCTCGGCCATGTGGATGACCTCGTTACCGGCGTCGGTGTCCTGCAATTGGGCCACGTCGACATCCTCGGGGCCGATGCCGGCGGCCTCGTAGGCCGCTTTGGCCGCGTACACCGTCGGGGAGACGTCCTCGTCGAGTGGCGCGAAAGTGGCGTGCACCTCGTAGGCGCCGTAGCGGCGGGTGCGGATCTCGCAGGCACGCACATACACCGGCTTGTCGGTGAATTTGTGCGCCATGTCCGCGCGGCACATGATCACGGCGGCGGCACCCTCGTCGGGAGCGCAGAACATGTACTGCGTCAGCGGGTAGTTCAGCACTGCCGAGTTGAGGATCTCGTCCTCGGGAATCGCCTTGCGGCGGAAGGCATTCGGGTTCAGTGCACCGTTACGGAAGTTCTTGGCGGCGACCTTGGCCAGCGTGGCTTGGGAGATGTTGTGGTCGTGCAGGTACTTGTTGGCCTTCATGCCGAAGAACTTGGTGGTAACGAACTGACCGTTCTGCGCATACCACTGCGGCAGCGCCAGCTTGGCGGGATCATCAGTGAACGCGCCGCGCGGGTGCTTGTCCAGGCCGATGGCGATGCCGAGGTCGTACTTGCCCAAGCGGATGGTGTCCGCGGTCTGCTGAATGGCGCTGGCCGCCGTCGCGCAGGCGTTGAAGACGTTGGTGAACGTGATGCCGGTCAGTCCGACCAGACGTGTGACCGCGTCGGGGTTGGAGACCTCATGGCTGCCGCCGAAGCCGAACTGGATGTCCTTCCAGTCCACGCCGGCGTCCTTGAGCGCGAACCGGATCGCCTCGGCCCCCATCTGCATCGCGGTCTTCTCGAACCTGCCGAATGGGTGCAGGCCCACACCGATGATGGCTACATCGTTAGTCATCTCAGGCTCCTTACTCAGACCGGCTGGAACGCGAACGTGACGATCTCGTTGCCGTCGTCGTCGGTGGTCAACGGCACCATCGTCAGCTCGACCTCCTGGCCGAACTGGATCTTGGCCGGATCGTTCTCGGTCAGCCGCCCCTCGACTCGGATCACATCCCCCAGCTGAACCAGGCCCACGCCGAATGGCACGAAATCCTTGCCGGTCGGACCGGCGAAGGGAGCGCCGGGCGGGAAGCCCTGGGTGGTCCACGACACGAGTGTTCCGCGGCGGGGCAACAACAACTCGGTCATCTCGTCGCCGCTGCAGCGCGGACACCACTGCTGCACCGGAAACGTGGTGGCACCACAGTTGCCGCATCGGCTGCCGATCAGCTGCGGGCTCTCGTCGGGCCAGGTGGAGATTTCGGGGGCGAGTGCCTTCTGCATGACTGAACCGTACAACAGCATTCGTTAAAAGTGGAAACCACATTCTCATTCGCGGCTCGATCTCAGAGGACCATTGAGCGACTCTGCAAAGCGATAGCGCCCGCGCTATCCTTCCGCAGATCGTATGGGGTCTCCCCACGGTGCTGCTGTGGCTTGTGGGGCTATCTTTATGGCCATGCCAGTCACGGTGATACTCGAACTGAAACTCAAGCCCGACGCAGTGCCTGCCGCGCGCGACGTCATGGGCCGGGCCCTCAAAGTCACCCGGGCGTTCGAAGGGAACCTCGGTACCGACGTCCTCGTCGATCAGGACGATGAAGCCCACTGGCTCATCTACGAGGTCTGGGAGAACGTCGAGCACGACGAGGCGTACCGAAGGTTTCGTGCCAACGAGGGCAAAGTGACCGAACTTCCTCCCCTGCTGGCCGCGCCTCCTGTGAAGACCCGGTACACCACCACCGACATCTAGCTGAGCGCGGGGATCACTTCGCGTTCGAACAACTCGATGCCGGAACGGTCGTACGCGGCCTCGGGGAAGTAGACGATCGCGTATTCGCAGCCGAGGTCGCGGATGTTGGTCAGCCGCTCGACCACCTGTTCCGCAGTGCCCGTCGCCGAGTCCGGCATGCCCGCGCTCATCGAATCCGCCAGGGCGTCGGGGACATAACCGGCCAGCCGGTCGCGCACCCGTTGCTGCCGGTCCTTGACGTCGGCATCGGAGGTACCGATGACGGCGGTGAAGTTCGCCGAGCGCACGATGGCGTCGAAGTCGGTGCCCTGCTTGCGGCAGTGCTGTGCCAGCACCTCCGACTTGTGGGCGAACGCCTCGGGCTCCGGGGTGAAGTTGGTGTACTGCGCGTATTTCGCGGCGATGCGCAGCGTCACCTTCTCGCCGCCGCCGGCGATCCACAGCGGTATACCGTTGTCCTGCAAGGGCTTCGGGGCGACGATGGCGCCGTCGACCTGGTAGTGCTCGCCTTCGAAGCTGACTTTGCCGTCGCGCCAGGCGTCGCGCATGATCTGCACACCTTCATTCAGCCGGCCCAACCGCACCCCGGCCGACGGAAAGCCGTAACCGTAAGCGCGCCACTCGTGTTCGTACCACCCGGCGCCGATGCCCATCTGAATCCGGCCGCCGGAGATGATGTCGGCAGTCGCCGCGACCTTGGCCAGGTAGACCGGATTGCGGTAGCTCATCGCCGTGCACATCTGGCCCAGCTTGATCCGCATCGTGGTCGCCGCGTACGCCGCCATCAGCGACCACGCCTCGTGAGTGGCTTCGCCCGTCGGCACGGGGACGGTATGGAAGTGGTCGTAGACCCACAGCGAATCCCATGCGCTGTTGTCCGCGTAGGTAGCGAGGTCGCGCATCACCGCCCAGTGCTTCTCGGGTTCGATGCCGACGAGATCCATTCGCCAGCCCTGCGGAATGAAGAGTCCAAAGCGCATAGCAAGGGACTTTAGCCCGGGCGCGGCCATGGCATCACAGCAGACCGATAGCCAGTGCCCAGTTGGCGCTGACGACCAGGACGTACACATGTTTGCATGACCAAAATCCGCCTCATGCAACTGATCTCCGCCGGTGCCATGACCGTCGCGGCCCTGGCCCTGTCCGGCGGCTCCTCCAGCGACCCGCGAACTGCCGTCGCGGCGCCGGTGGTGGCTTCGTCCGCCGCCGCGGGCAACATCATCGCCGTCAACGACGACGACGTCAATAACGCGAGCGATGGCGACATCTTCACCCAGAACGCCCAGGACCAGAGCACCGCGAACGGCGCGGGCACGTAATACCCCTCCGCGTCTAGGCTTACCGAACGTTAGGTAAGCCCCGCGGAGGTCGTCATGCGCATACTCATCTCCGGCGCCAGCATCGCCGGGCCGGTTTTGGCGTACTGGCTGACCCGGCACGGCTTCGAGGTCACCGTCGTCGAGCGCGCACCGACGCTGCGCAAGACCGGCGGCCACGCCGTCGACCTGTTCCGTCCGGCCATGGAGATCTCGGAGAAAATGGGCGTGCTGCCGCGCATCGAGGCGCTCGCCACGGGAACGGACCGCCTGACCATTTATCGCGAAGGCCGGCCGCGACCAACCGAAGTCGACCTCACCAAGCTCACCGGCGTCGCGTCGGACCGGCACGTGGAGATCGTGCGCGACGACCTCAGCGAGATCTACTATGACGCCGCGCGCGACGACGTCGAGTACCTGTTCGGCGACTCGATCACCGCGATCGATCACGACGGCGAGGTGACCTTCGAACACGCCCCCGCCCGCGGGTTCGACGTCGTCGTCGGCGCCGACGGGCTGCACTCCAACGTCCGGCGCCTGATATTCGGCGAGGAAGCCGGGCTCACCCACTTCATCGGGGGATATCTGGCGGTGGTGTCGGCGCCGAAGTCGCTGGCCAACCCCGGCGAGATGGTGGGCCACATCGGTGTCGGTCGTCTCGCGGCCATCTACACCGCGAACCATTTGGACGACGCGCGCGCGGTCTTTCTGTTTCGCAGCCAAGAGGCACTCGACTACGACCATCGAGACTCGTTGCGGCAGAGGGAATTACTGTGCGGTGCCTTCGCCGACATGCACCCCCAGGTGAACGCCTGGCTCGGCGAAATCGACCGGACGCCCGCCTTCTACTTCGATGCGATCACGCAACTGCGCATGGACAGATGGTCACGCCGCCGGGTCACCCTAGTCGGCGACGCCGGCTATTGTCCCGGTCCCGCGGTCGGCGGCAGTACCAGCCTTGCCGTCCTCGGCGCCTACGTGTTGGCCGGGGAGCTGGCCCGGGCCGGCGGCGATCACCTGCGGGCGTTCGCCGCCTACGAATTACAGATGCGCGAGCCCGTGCACCTCAGCCGGTCCTTTGCGCGCGGCGCCGCGAAGAGCATCATCCCCGGCTCCCGAGCCGGAGTCTGGGCGTTAACCCGTGGGGTTCAGTTGGTTTCGCTGATGCCCGGCTCGGTCTCCCGGGGGCTGGCGAAGCTGAACACCAAGGGCTTGCGACTCTACGATTCGATGCCGGTGCCCGACTACACCGGAGCCGACGTCTGACAGCATGGGCGTATGGCGTCCAAGCACAACCTATTTCGGATCTTCTACCGCGTCGGCTTTACCCCGTGGGACGGTCATCCGATCGCGGAGAACCTGCAGAACCTGGTCGAGGGAACCGGTGACGAACCCCCCCTGCCCGCGGGAACGGCCCTTGACCTCGGATGCGGCACCGGAGACGCGTCGATCTACCTCGCGCGACACGGCTGGAAAGTCACCGGTGTCGACTTCGTTCCGAGGGCGCTGGACAGGGCCCGCGCCAAGGCCGCCGACCTATCGATCAGCTTCGTCCAGGCAGACGTCACGCATCTGAGTCAGGCGGGCATCGGCGCGGACTTTCAGTTGATCGTCGACAACGGCTGCCTGCACAACATGAGCGACGGTGATCGCGACGCGTACGTCAGGGAGGTCGCTGCCGTGGCGGCACCCGACGCGCGGCTGCTGATCGTCGCGTTCCTTCGCGGCGGAAGGTTCGGCGTGCGGGGCGTCGACCCTGCCGAGATGGAACGCCGCTTTGCCTCCGGCTGGACATTGTTGTCGGCCGGCCAGGAGCGGGAGCTGGACCGCGAGAAAACTCCGGTGCGGCACTACCTCTATCAGCGCGCCACGTAGCGCGAGCGCGGGCTCTACGTCAGCGAGTCCGGCGGCAGGAACCGCTCGCCGTACTTGGCCGCCAGCTCGCGGGCCCGGGCTACGAAGGCTTCCTTGCCCGTACCCAGCGGACCCTGGTAGCCGACGATGAGTTGCGCGCTACCGCCGGTCCACGGGGGGAAGCCGATGCCCATGATCGAGCCGATGTTGGCGTCGGCGGTCGACGTCAGCACGCCCTCGTCGAGGCACTTCTGGGTTTCCAACGCCTCGGCGAACAGCATCCGGTCGATCATGTCCTGCAACGGCGGCTCCGACGACCCCGACTTGAAGGTCTCCCGCAGGCCCGGCCACAGGCCGGTCCGCTTGCCGTCGACATACTCGTAGAAGCCGGCGCCCTTGAGCCGGCCGGAGCGTCCGAGCTCGATCATCTTCTCGACGACCGCCTCGGCGGGGTGCGGCTCGTAGGTGCCGCCGGCATCCTCGACACCCTTGCGGGTGGCGACGGCGATCTTGTGCATCAGCTCGAGGTTGAGCTCGTCCGACAGCTGCAACGGCGGCGCCGGGTAGCCGGCCTGCGAACCGGCCTGCTCCACGCTGGGCGGCTCGACACCCTCGCCGAGCATCGCCAGCGCCTCGTTGACGAAGGTGCCGATGACGCGGGAGGTGAAGAACCCGCGGCTGTCGTTGACGACGATCGGTGTCTTGCCGATGGCCAGCGTGTAGTCGAACACGCGGGCCAGCGCCTCGTCGGATGTCTTCTCGCCCTTGATGATTTCCACCAGCGGCATCTTGTCGACCGGGGAGAAGAAGTGGATCCCGATGAAGTCCTCCTGCCGCTTGACGCCGGTCGCCAGGCCGGTGATCGGCAGCGTCGAGGTGTTGGACCCGAGCACCGCGTTCGGCTCGACGACGTCCTCGATCTCCTGGAACACCTTGTGCTTGAGGTCCTGGCTCTCGAACACCGCCTCGATGACGAAGTCGACGCCCTTCAAATCAGCAGGGTCGGCGGTCGGATGAATCCGGTCCAGGACTTCACTCGATTTTTCCGGGGTGGTGCGGCCCCGCTCCAGGGCCTTGGCCTCCAGCTTCTCGGAGTAGCCCTTGCCCTTCTGGGCGGCCTCCGGGCTGACGTCTTTGAGCACCACGTCGTAACCGGCCTTGGCCGAGACGTAGGCGATGCCGGCGCCCATCATGCCGGCACCGAGCACACCAATCTTGTTGATCTTGACCGGCTCGATCCCGTCCGGCCGCGAACCGCCGTTGTTGATGGTCTGCAGGTCGAAGAAGAACGCCTGGATCATGTTTTTGGAGACCTGGCCGGTGACCAGCGTGGTGAAGTAGCGGCTCTCGATGCGGCTGGCGGTGTCGAAGTCGACCTGCGCACCCTCGACAGCGGCGGCCAGGATTGCCTTCGGCGCCGGCATCGGCGCGCCCTTGATCTGCTTGCGCAGCAACGCCGGGAACGACGGCAGGATGGCGGCCAGCGCGGGTGACGACGGGGTCCCGCCGGGCATCTTGTAACCCTTCTTGTCCCACGGCTGTTCGTGGGAATCCGGGTTGGCCTTGATCCACGCCTTGGCAGCGGGGACCAGTTCCTCGACCGTCGGCAGCACCTCGTCGATCAGCCCGAGCTCCTTGGCCTTGGCCGGCTTGAACCGCGTGCCCTGTGACAGCACGGTGACAAACGCGTTCTGGATGCCCAGCATGCGCACCGTGCGGGTGACGCCTCCGGCGCCCGGCAGCAGACCCAGCGTCGCCTCGGGGAAACCGAACTGCGACCCCTTCACGTCGGCCGCGATGCGGTGATGGCAGGCCAACGCGATCTCTAGGCCGCCGCCCAGTGCGGCGCCATTGAGCGCAGCCACCACCGGCTTGCCCAGGGTCTCGATGGTGCGGAGCTGCTTCTTGACAGTCTCGACCAGATCGAAGGCCTCACCGGCATTCTCCGGCCCGATCTGGATCATGCTCTTGACATCGCCACCGGCGAAGAACGTCTTCTTGGCGCTGGTGATCACCACGCCGGTAATCGAATCCTTCTCGGCGACAAGGCGATCCACGGCCTTGCCCATCGACTCGATGTAGGCCTCGTTCATTACGTTGGCCGACCCCGACGGGTCGTCCAGGGTCAGCGTGACGATGCCGTCGGCATCCTTGTCCCACTGAATTGTGTTGTCAGCCATGTGGTTAAACCCTCTCGATGATTGTCGCGACACCCATGCCGCCGCCAATGCACAGCGTAACGAGCGCACGCCGGGCGTTGCGGCGCTCCAGCTCGTCGACCATGGTGCCGAGAATCATTGCGCCCGTTGCACCCAGCGGGTGGCCCATGGCGATGGCACCGCCGTTGACGTTGAGCTTCTCGTCCGGAATGTTCAGGTCCTTTTGGAACTTCAGCACCACCGACGCGAAGGCCTCGTTGAGCTCGAACAGGTCGATGTCGTCAACGGTCAGGCCGGCACGGTCGAGCACCTTGCGAGTGGCCGGCGTGGGCCCGGTCAGCATGATCACCGGGTCGGCCCCGCTGGTGGCGGTGGCCACGATGCGCGCCCGCGGAGTCAGGCCCTGCGACTTGCCGGCCGCCTCGGATCCGATCATGACCAGCGCGGCGCCGTCGACGATGCCGGAGCTGTTGCCGCCGGTGTGCACGTGGTCCATCTTCTCGACCCAGTGGTACTTCTGCAGCGCGACGTCGTCGAAGCCGCCCATCGCCGCCAGGCCCTCGAAGGCGGGCTTGAGCTTGGCCAGCCCCTCCTTGGTGGTGTCGGGTCGCATGTGCTCGTCGTGGTCGAGAATCAGCAGTCCGTTCTGGTCGCGGACGGGCACCACGGACTTGGCGAAGTAGCCGCCCGACCACGCCTCGGCGGCCCGCTCCTGGCTGCGCAGCGCGTAGTTGTCGACGTCGTCGCGGGAGAAGCCCTCGATGGTCGCGATCAGGTCGGCGCCGATGCCCTGCGGGACGAACATGACGTCGTAGTTGGTGGCCGGGTCCAGCCCCATCGCGCCGCCGTCCGATCCCATCGGCACCCGGCTCATCGACTCCACGCCGCCGGCCAGGACCAGGTCATCCCAGCCGGAGCGCACCTTCTGCGCGGCCGTGTTCACGGCCTCCAGGCCCGACGCGCAAAACCGGTTGAGCTGGACGCCGCCGGAGGTGACGGGCATGCCGGAGGCCAGGACCGCGGCGCGGGCGATGTCGCCGCCCTGGTCGCCGACGGGCGAGACGCACCCGAGGATGACGTCGCTGATCAGGTTCTCGTCGAGGTCGGGGTTGCGCTTGCGCAGTTCGTCGATCAGACCGACGACCAGGCTCAGCGGCTTGACCTCGTGCAGTGCGCCGTCCTTTTGCTTTCCACGCGGTGTGCGGATGGCCTCGTAGACAAAGGCTTCTTCGGACATGTCGACTTCCTGTTCGGGAAAAAGGGGGATTCAGATTCGACTTAGAGACTAGGCCCAGTAACAGCACTGTAACAGCAGTCCCGGCCAACCTGTTGGTTGGGAGGCACTTAGCTGGTGAGAATTGCGGAGCGTCACGCCAGCGCGGCTGTCGCGCCCGGACATCACGCTGGCGTGACGCTCGAGGACAGCCGCGACCTAAGCTCGACGACCATGACGGTGTCGCGACTGCGGCCCTACGCGACCACGGTGTTCGCCGAGATGTCGGCGCTGGCCGCGCGGATCGGTGCGGTGAACCTCGGCCAGGGTTTCCCCGACGAGGACGGACCCCCCGCGTTGCTGAAGGCCGCGCAAGACGCCATCGCCGAGGGCGCCAACCAGTACCCACCCGGGATAGGCATCGCGCCGCTGCGCCAGGCCATCGCCGCCCACCGCCGCCGGCATTTCGGCGTCGAGTACGACCCCGACACCGAGGTGCTGGTGACGGTCGGGGCGACAGAGGCCATCGCGGCCGCGGTGATCGGGCTGGTCGAGCCCGGCTCGGAAGTCGTCCTGATCGAGCCCTTCTATGACTCCTACTCGCCGGTGGTGGCGATGGCCGGCGCGCACCGGGTAGCGGTGCCGCTGGTCCCCGACGGACGCGGCTTCGCCCTGGACGCCGACGCCCTGGGGCGGGCAGTGACCCCGCGGACCCGCGCACTGATCGTCAACTCACCACACAACCCGACCGGTATGGTGCTGAGCGCGACCGAGCTGGCGGCCATTGCCGAGATCGCGGTGGCGGCCGACCTCCTGGTGATCACCGATGAGGTCTACGAGCACCTCGTTTACCCCTCCCCCAGAGGCGGTCGCCATCTGCCGCTGGCCGGCTTCGACGGCATGGCCGAGCGCACGATCACCATCTCCAGCGCGGCCAAGATGTTCAACTGCACAGGTTGGAAGATCGGATGGGCTTGCGGCCCAGCGCAACTCCTCGCCGGGGTGCGCGCGGCCAAACAGTATTTGAGTTACGTCGGCGGCGCGCCGTTCCAGCCTGCGGTGGCCCTCGCGCTGGACACCGAAGACGCCTGGGTGGCCCAACTCCGCCACTGTTTGCAGGCCCGACGCGATCGGCTGGCTTCGGGGCTGACCGAGATCGGCTTCGCGGTGCACGACAGCGACGGCAGTTACTTTCTGTGCGCCGACCCCCGCCCGCTCGGGTACGACGACAGCACGGCGTTCTGCGCGGCACTACCGGAGAGGGTCGGTGTCGCGGCCATCCCGATGTCGGCGTTTTGCGATCCCTCCGCCGAGCATGCCTCGGAGCAAGCCAAGGTATGGAATCACCTGGTGCGCTTCACTTTCTGCAAAAGCGACGACACCCTCGACGAGGCGATAAGGCGGCTGCGCGCGCTGCGAACCGAAGCGGCTACTTAGCCGGGCCGGGGTCCTCGGCGCCCATCACGCGCTGCCGCAGTCCCTCGAGCGCGGAATGCAGGATCTTCTTGCGGGCCCAGTTGACCCAGAACTCGGGCAGCGGCGCCGACGGCTCGACCGTGATCGCGAATCTCACCCTGGTCTTGTCGTCACCTTCCCGGCTCAGGGTGTACTCCCCGTGCTGACCGTGCTGCTGGACGGTCTTCCGGGCATCCCACACCATCCAGTCGGGGCCCCAGTGGTATTCGAGCAGCTCGGTGTCGTGAATGCCGGTCACCGCGATGGTGACCTTCACGTGGTGCGGTCGCCCGTCGGGGTGTTCATCGATGACTTCGACCCGTTTGTGCACGGTGGACCACGACGGCACGGCGTCCATGTCGGCGAGCGCCTCCATGATTACTTCCGGGGGCGCGTCAATGACAATCTCGGACGAAGCGTGTACGGCCACTGCTACAAAATTAGCAATCGCACACTACTTCGCCTCACCCGTATTCGGGTGGCCCACGACCAGGTCGCTCAGCCCTTTCACCGCGGCGTCGAGAACGTTTTCGGTTGCCCGCCGGACGACGAAACCGGGAATTGGACCCGCCGGTTCGACGGTGATGTCGAAACGCACTCGCGTCTTGTCGACACCCTCGGGTGTGAGGTTGTACTCGACATGCTGGCCACGCTGCTGGGATGTCCCTTTCGCGTCCCAGACCATCCAGTCGGGACCCCAGTGATATTCCAGGACCTCTTTGTCGACGAGCCCCAGAATCCGGATGGTGGCCTTCACATGATGAGGCCGACCGTCGGGATAACGGTCGATCACTTCCATCTGTTTGTGCATCGGCGACCACGATGACAGTAGGCCGACGTCTGTCAGCGCCTCCATGACCACCTCTGGCGGCGCGTCAACGACAAATTCCCGTGATGCTTTTACGGCCACTGACAAAGAATCTAGCAACGGCGTCCGGCCCACGGACGTTGTTCACCGAAATACTTGATTACCAGCCGATTTCGTCAAGCGGTGTGGTCTTCGCCGGCGGCCGCCCGACCGGCCCGGCCGGCGTGCGGGAAAAACGCGGCGCGGGCGCCGCCTGCTCGACCCCGTGCGCGGTGATCACCGTCGAGCGCTCCCGCAAATGGTCACCCGCCGCGGCCTCCCCCCAGGTCAACACCGGGGTGACGCACGCATCGGTGCCGGCGAAAACCCGCGTCCACTCGTCGCGGGTTCGGCTGGCGAACCGTTCGGCGAAGACGTCGTGCATCCGTTGATACGAACCGATGTCGAGCTGACCCGGCACATCGTCGGGTGACAGGCCGAGCCCGGTCAGCAATGCCGCGAAGAATTGCGGCTCGATGGCGCCGACGGCCATGTACTTGCCATCGGAGGTCTCGTAACAACGGTAGAACGGGGCCCCGCCGTCGAGCAGGAACGATTCGCGCTCGTCGCGCAGCGCACCGGTCGATTTCATGGTCCACATCATCTGCGCGAGCAGGCTGACCCCGTCGACCATGGCGGCATCGACGACCTGACCCTTGCCCGAACGTTCCCGTTCGTAGAGCGCGACCACGATCCCCAAAAGCACCAGCATCGAACCGCCGCCGAAGTCGGCGACCAGGTTCAGCGGCGGCATCGGCGGCCGGTCCCGATAGCCCAGCGCCGAGAGCGCACCGGTCTGGGACAGGTAGTTGATGTCATGCCCCGCGGTGTGGGCCAGCGGCCCGTCCTGCCCCCAGCCGGTGATCCGCGCGAAGATCAGCCGTGGATTGACCGCGGCACAGTCGCCGGGACCGATGCCGAGTCGCTCGCAGGTTCCGGGCCGGAAACAGTCGAGCAGCACGTCGGCCCTGGCGGCAAGCTCCAGCAACACCCCCGGCTGGGTTTTGACGTCGAGGTCGACGATCCGCTTCCCGCGATGGAGCAGGTCGCGGTCCTCGGACGGCATCGTCAGCCCGCCCGGACGGCGCACGCGCACCACGTCCGCGCCCAGGTCGGCGAGCATCATCCCCGCGTGCGGCCCCGGTCCGATGCCGCCGAGTTCGATCACCTTGACCCCGGCCAGGGGCCCCCCACTGGGCACGGCGACTATTTACCCTTCTTGACCTCGAGCACCCGCTTGCGCAGCCCGTCGGTATTCAGCTCCATGATCCCTTTGATGGCACGCTTCATCACAAAGCCGGGCAGCGGCACGAGCGGATCCAACTCCAGGTTGAACGTCGTCCGTGTCTTGTCGCCCTGCGGGATCAGCGTGTAGCCCCCTCCTTGGTTACGGGACGCTTTCCCGCTCTCCTGCGTCCATGTGACGCCGTCGTCGCGCCAGGTGTAGGCGAGCACGACCTCGTCCGTGACGCCGGACGTCTTGATCTTCATCTTGGCGCGCTGCGGTCGACCGTCCGCGTCGCGTTCAAGCACCTCGGCGCTCTGATGAATCGACGACCACTCGGGCATTGCCTCGACGTCGGCGACAACGTCGAGGATCTCCTTGGGACTTGCTTCGATGACTACTTCGCGCGATTCCTTGACTGCCATGGCTGGGACGATAGCGCGCAGGCATGCCGCCCGGAATGGTTTCGGCCGGGCGTACCGTCATGCCTGTGACCGATCCCCTCTCCAGCCATGCCGACGCGGTTTACACCGTCGGTGACTATTTGTTAGATCGTCTCGCCGAACTCGGGGTCTCCGAGATCTTCGGCGTTCCCGGCGATTACAACCTGGCTTTCCTGGACCACATCGTCGCCCATCCCGTCATTCGGTGGGTGGGCAGCGCCAACGAGCTCAACGCCGGTTACGCGGCCGACGGGTACGGGCGGTTGCGCGGAATGTCGGCTGTGGTAACGACATTCGGCGTGGGTGAACTGTCCGCGGCCAATGCGATCGCGGGCGGCTACGCCGAGCACGTGCCCCTCGTGCACATCGTCGGCGGACCCTCCAAGGACGCGCAGGGCGCCAGGCGCGCGCTGCACCATTCACTCGGCGACGGAGACTTCGAGCACTTCTTCCGGATCAGCCGCGAAATCACCTGCGCCCAAGCCAATCTCATGCCCGCGACCGCGTGCAGGGAGATTGACCGGGTGCTCAGCGAGGTGCGGGAGCAGAAGCGCCCCGGATACATACTGCTGTCCACCGACGTGGCGCGCTTCCCCACCGAGCCGCCCGCGGACCCGCTGCCCCGCTACACCGGCGGCACCAGCCCCCGCGCGCTGTCGCTGTTCGTCGAGGCCGCCACCGCCCTCGTCGCGGACCACCAGCTGACGGTGCTCGCCGACTTGCTGGTGCACCGCCTGCAAGCGGTCAAAGAGCTCGAGGCGCTGCTCGCGGCCGACGTGGTGCCGCACGCCACGTTGATGTGGGGAAAGAGCCTGCTCGACGAGAGCTCGCCCCAATTCCTGGGGATCTACGCGGGTGCGGCCAGCCCCGAATGGCTGCGGACGGCGATCGAAGAGGCGCCGGTGCTGGTGACCGCGGGGGTGGTGTTCACCGACATGGTCAGCGGCTTCTTCAGCCAGCGGATCGACCCGGCCCGGACCATCGACGTCGGGCAGTACCAAAGCAGTGTGGCCGGTGAAGTCTTCGCGCCGCTGGAAATGGGCGCTGCCTTGGAGGCGCTGGCCACGATCGTCGTCCGGCGCGGGATCACGTCTCCCGCCGTGGTCGCCCCGCCCGCCGAACCGCTGCCGCCACCTCCGCCCCGCGATCAACCCCTCACCCAACGGATGCTGTGGGACCGCCTGTGCGTCGCTCTCACGCCGGGGAACGTCGTGCTCGCCGACCAAGGCACGTCGTTCTATGGCATGGCGGATCACCGGTTGCCGCACGGAGTCACCTTCATCGGCCAACCACTTTGGGGCTCAATCGGTTACACGCTGCCCGCGGCCGTCGGCGCCGCGGTCGCGCATCCCGACCGCAGGACGGTGTTGCTGATCGGCGACGGGGCAGCGCAACTCACCGTTCAGGAGCTCGGCACCTTCTCCCGCGAGGGGTTGTCCCCGGTCATCGTGGTGGTCAACAACGACGGCTACACCGTCGAGCGGGCGATCCACGGAGAGACGGCCCCCTACAACGACATCGTCGGCTGGAGCTGGACCGACATTCCGAAGGCGCTGGGGGTGGCCAATCATCTGGTGTTCCGCGCGCAGACCTATGGCGAACTCGACGACGCGTTGTGCGCGGCCGCGGACAACAAGGACCGCATGGTGTTCGTCGAAGTGGTCTTGCCGCGGCTCGAGATCCCTCACCTGCTCGGCCAGCTCGTTGGGTCCCTGTCGCCGGAAGGCGGCGTGCGCCGCTGATCGGCGCCGTCCGAGTGCGCCCGTTGCTCCGGGGCGGACGATTGCAATATCGCCCGGACGGTACGCCGGCAACGCCCGCAATCGGCGCCCGCCCCGCAGGCTTGGGCGACGTCGTTGGTCGTCGACGCGCCGGCCGCAACCGCCTCGGCCACCGTCTGGCTGTTGACGCGGTTACACAGGCACACCCACATCGAGCGGTCCGCGGCCTCAAGCCTCGATGCGCATCATGTCGAAGAACTGGCCGACGAACACCGGCGGGTAGGGGCCGACTCCCGCCCCGGACATCCATTGGGCCGCGGCGTCGGGGTGCTCGATCCACTGCCGAGCGCTCTCCTCATCGGGGAACTCCTGCAGGATCAACACCTCGTGATCATCGTCGAAAGCCTGGAACACCCAGGTCTTTCGGATGCCGGCCGCGGTAAACCTGTCCATCGCCGAGCGGACTCCAGCGGTCAGAGTGGACACGTCGTCAACCGACGCGATCGCGGCCACCACCACGCCGGGCGCCCCCGGAGTCGATGTCGGCTCCACGACGAATCGGTCGACGATCTCGCCGGCAAAGACCGCGGGGATGTCTTCCACGCCGACGGCATCGAACCAGTCGAAGAAGACCCGCGAGCGGAGCAGCTCCACGATGGGCTCGCGACTGTGGACTCCGATCATCACCAGCACGCGGCCGTAGTCGTGGGTCGATGTGTAGACCAGAACGTGGTGGGCGCCGATATCGGCAAGCGCCGATTTCCTGCGCTCCAGCAGTGGCCATACCCGCTTCGGATCCGGGATGCGATAGTCCGACGCGATCACCATCGAATGAATGTCGCCGGTAGTCAACGGAGTTCGTCCTTCATCACTTTCCCGGTGGCGTTGAGCGGAAGCGCGTCGAGAAACTCGATGGATCTCGGCGCTTTGAACCCCGCCATCCGCTCTCGGCACCATACCAGCAGTTCGTCTTCGGACACTTGAGTTTTGGCGACCACGAATGCCTTACCCACCTGGCCCAGTCGATCGTCGGGAATGCCGATCACGGCGGCCTGCGCCACCGCCGGGTGCTCGAGCAGGAATCCCTCGATCTCCGCCGGGTACGCGTTGAACCCGCCCACGATGAACATGTCCTTTTTGCGCCCCACCACGCGGAGGCGACCGGCGTCATCGATGTTGCCGAGATCTCCGGTGTGCAGCCAGCCGTCGTCATCGATCGCCCGCGCGGTGGCCTCCGGCTCGTCGAGGTAGCCCTGCATGACGCCGTAGCCGCGCACCAGCACCTCGCCGTCGTCCGCGATGCGCACCTCGACCCCCTCGCACGGCAGGCCCGCGGTGGTGGCCACCTCCTCGAACGAATCGCCCGGCCGGGACAGGGTGACATTGCCGGCCTCGGTCAGTCCGTAACCGGTCATCAACGTCTGGAAGGGCAATTCGCCGTGGATGCGACGAACCAGCTCGACCGGGATGTCGGCGGCGCCGGTGACGCCCGCCCGCAGCGTCGACAGCCTGGCCTTGTCGCGGACGGTCAGCAACGAGTGGTACAGCGTCGGGGGGCCGGGCAGCATCGTGATACGTTCGCGTTCAATGAGATCGACCACGGTGTCGACGTCGAAAACCGCCACCGGCAGCATCGTCGCGCCGCGCAGGAAGGACGCGATGAGCCCCGCTTTCAGGCCGAACGTGTGGAAGTACGGGTTGATCTGCAAGTAGCGGTCACCCTCGCGCAGGTCCGCGAGCGTCGCCCACTCCTCGTACATTCGCAGCGTTTGCCGATGATTCATCATCGCGCCCTTCGGGCGGCCGGTCGTGCCCGAGGTGAAGATGACGTCGGCGATGTCGGTGCCGCTCACCCTGCGCTCGACCGGAGCACCGCCGGAAAGGAAGTCGGACTTGAGATCGATGACCGGTATACCCGCGGGCGCGGTGTAGTCCTGCCCCAGAAATCCCTTCCGCACCAGGACGGCCTTGGCTCCGCTGCGGCCGATGATGTCGCCGGCTTCTTCGGTCTTGAACCGCGTGTTGACCGGCACGAGCACACCGCCCGCGGTGAGCAGCCCGAACGCCGCGATTATCCACTCTGCGCAGTTGGGCGCCCAGATGGCGACCCGTTCTCCCTCGCCGACACCGAGATCAGCGAATGCACCTGCGGCACAACGTATTCGCTCGACAACCTGCGCGAAAGTGAAGCGCAGCGGACCGTCGACGATCGCCTCGGCGTCACCGAATCGGTCCGCCGCGCTCAAGACCATCTCGGGGATGGTCTGCCAGGGTTGGCCAGACGTCACACCGTGACGAGCCGACCGAGGTTGCCGCCCATGATCTTTGCCTGGTCCTCGACGGGCAGGTGCGCCAGCGCGTTGATATAGAAGGTCGGCTCAGCCAGCCCTTCCGGGTGCGGCCAGTCCGAGCCGTACAGCACCTGATCCACGCCGACGAGGTTGACCAGATCGTCGATGCCATCCTCGAAGAACGGGCTCACGTGGATGCGGTTCTTGACCATCTCGACCGGGTCGCTCGGGAAGACCTCCGGGGCCTTCCGGAAGACCTCGGCAAGGCCGTCCAGCAGCGGGACCATCCACTTCGAGCCGGCCTCGACGATGGCCACCTTCAGCTTGGGATGACGGTAGAGCGCGCCGTGGATCACCCATGAACCCACCGCGTCCTGGATGGGCCGCCACTCGTTGAGGATGCCCATCGCATTGGTTTGGAACGGCAGCATCTCCTGTTCGGCGCCGTCCCATTCGGAGGTGTACCGGGAGTAGCCGCTGTCGCTGGAGTGCATGCCGACCAGCACGTCGTGCTCGACGACGCGCTCCCAGAACGGGTCGAACTCGGGCACCGCGAACGACCGCGGGCCGCGGAAGCCGGGGACGGGAGCCGGGCGGACCAGGATGCAGCGGGCACCGCGCTTGACCGCCCACTCCAGCTCCTCGATCGCCTTCTCGACGATCGGCAGGGTGATGACCGGGGTGGTGAAGATCCGGTTCTGGTAGTTGAAGCCCCAGACCTCGTCGAGCCACTGGTTCAGCGCGTGGATCAGGACGTGGATGGCGACCGGGTCGTCGCGCAGCCGTTCCTCGAGCAGGCTGGCCAGCGTCGGGAACATCAGGGTGCGGTCCAGACCCAGCTCGTTCATCTTCTCCAGGCGCGCGCCCGGCTCGAAGAACGCCGGGATCGCGCGCATCGGCTCGCCGAACAGCTCGCGCTTGGTCTTGCCGTCCGGGTTGCCGTACTTGAAGTACTCCTCCCAGGCACCCGGCCGGGCGACCACCTCGAAGGTCGGGTTGGGGATGTAGTTGCTGATGTGGCCGCGGATCGCGATCTTGGTGCGCCCGTTGATCTGCACGTACTGGATGAAGTCCTTGTACTCCTTGGGCAGGTACTTGGTCAGCGCCTCCGGCGGCTCGTAGAGATGGTTGTCCGCGTCAAAGAGCGGAAACGGGACGTCTTCCCGATGCGACAACTGCCCCATGAAATCCTCCTTCGCGATTTACGAGAATACTATTCTCAACGGGTGCCCGATCGCAACGTGCAAGGACGCGGTCAGCACTCGGCGATGACCTTGAAGGTGGCGCTGGCCGGTTCCCCCGGCGTGTCGACCTTGTAGCCGTTGGCGGTTCCGGTGATCGTGAATCTGCCGCCGCTGTGGCTCAGGGTGGCATCGCCCCCGTCACCCTGCGAGTACATGCCGGTGAAGCCACCCAGGTTTTGGATCCGCACGGATTCGGCGGTGATCGGATCTTTGCGCTGATCGACGACAACCTTGGCGCCGGCGGCGTCGCTGCCAATGGCGATCGTCCGAATCCACGCCACCTGGGTGCAGCTGACGATCTGGAATTTCGTGTCGTGCCCGTCGACCGTCACGGTTGCCGTGCCGGAAGCCTGAGTCTGCGGCCGTGGGGTGCAGGCCCCGAGGCAGGCAACCGCGAGCGCCGCGGCGGCCGCCGGTGCGATTCGGTTCCGCACTGGGTCACCTCGATCCTGAGGGCGGAAACTTCTGGGCCTGCGGCGATGATGTTATTCTCCGTGAAGGAGAATGCCAATATCGGGAGCAATGACGCATGGTGGACCTGGAATTCGATGACGGGCTGGCCGTGCTCACCATCGATCGTCCGCATGCGCGCAATGCAATCTCATTAGACACCATGGGGCAGCTGGAAAAGGCGCTCGACGAGGCGGCGGGGGCTCGAACCCTGGTCATCAAAGGCGCCGGCGATCGGGCGTTCGTCTCGGGTGGCGACCTGAAGGAGCTGAGCGCGCTGCGGACCGAGGAGGACGCCTCGGCCATGGCGAAGCGGATGCGGTCGATCTGCGATCAGCTCGCCGGCTTCCCGGCTCCGGTGATCGCCGCCCTCAATGGCCACGCCTTCGGCGGCGGCGCGGAAGTCGCTGTCGCTGCTGACATTCGGGTGGCTGCCGACGACATCAAGATCGCCTTCAATCAAGTGGATCTGGAAATCATGCCGGCCTGGGGCGGCGCCGAGCGGCTGGCCGCGCTCGTCGGAAAGGGCAGGGCGCTTCTGCTGGCGGGCAGCGGAACCGCGCTCAACGCGGTCGAGGCCGTGCGGATCGGCCTGGTGGATCTGGTGTTCCCGCGCTCGTCATTCGAGGAGGGCTGGCGCTCGGTCGCGCGGTCGCTTGCCCGCCACCCGGCGACCGAAATAAAGCGCGTAATCAGCGGGGTTTCGCCCGACGAGGCGATAGCATCCTTTGCACGGCTGTGGGTTGCCGACGCACACTGGCGCGCCGCAGAGCGGGTAATGAACCGCACCGCCAGTCCGCGCCCGGAAGCCGGAGGAGCGACATGACCACGGTGCACAGAGCGCTGCACGCGGGCTCGGCGATGTTAGTCGCGGTGCTGATGGGCGGGACCGGGCTGCTCGTGAGCGCCGGACGGGCACATGCCGATGACCCGGTCATGCATCACGTCAAGTACACCGTCACCGCGCAGAATCCGATCTACGCCGACATCTACTACCTCGATCAAGAGCCGGCCATGTTCTCCGACTACAGCCACGATCCGTACCGGTTCACGCCGCACGTCAACGCCGACATCGCCCCGGGCAAGCCGTGGAGCTTCGAACTGAATCTGACGAAACCGGAAGTGTACGCAATGGTCTCGGTGAGCACCGGCGCGGAACCAGGGACACCGCAGTTTCACTGCGACCTGTCGGTGGACGGGACCGTCGTCGTGTCCAAGGACGGGCCGAGGGGCGTGCTCTGTTCGATACGGAACTGGTGAACCACCCAGGAGGGCGGTATATCCGCAATGCGCTGCGGCTCGCCCTCCAGGCGGCGCAGATGACTTTCGACCAGTTCCATGGTTTCGGCATGCCCGCCAGAAATACCCACCGCCTGTTCGAGCACCAGAAATCGCGACAGGCTGGTCATGAGTACGGTCCACACCACCGGCGGCACGTCCTCGCTCTCCACGCCGTAGCGCAGCAAGGCAGCCGTCACCGCCCGGCGTTGTTCATCACGGAAACGCTCCGCGTAGTAAGCGATTTCGGCTCGCAGCTCCTTGCGGTGATTGGCCAGCGCCATGAACTCCATCGAAATCCGGGTGAACGCGGGATCGGTGCCGAAGCGCCAGAGCGCCCACAACGGCTGGGGCGATTGCAGCGCCCGCGCCTGCATCTCGAGGCCCTCCTCGGCGCGGCGACGGAAAACCTCGAGGAACAATTCCTCCATCGTGCGGAAGTAGTAGTGCACCAACTGGGGTTTGAGCCCCGCCTTGTGCGCGAGGCGGCGCGACGTCACCGCCGCGTAGCCCTCTTCGAGCATCAACTGCTCGGCCGCGTCGAGCAGCAGGCCGCGATTCTTCGCGTCCGGCGCCCCGATCCTGCGGGCTCCGGAAGAAGATGTCATGCCTTCACCCCATACCTTCGACGTAACCGCGACATCCGAGTGTCGCCCACGCCCGATCGTAAGCCAGAGCGAGTTGTCGCCCGGCTTGGTGACAGGCGCGTGACCTTGACCCTGACATTACCGCCATGCTAAGCAGGTGCTCAGCACTGGATACCGGACTCGCGCGGCGCGAAGTCTCGCCGCGAAACCACCATCGGGCCAAAGCCGGCTTTTGGAGGCACGCACGACATGAGCAACTACGAAACGATCGACTTCTTCACCGATCAGTCCATGGTGCCCGACCCGCATCCGTACTTCGACTACCTGCGCAGTCAAAACCCCGTGCTGCGGCTACCGCATCACGGGGTCGTCGCCGTCACCGGCTATGACGAAGCCACCGAGGTCTACAAGGACCCCGACACCTTCTCGAACATCGTCGCGCTCGGCGGGCCGTTCCCCCCGCTGCCGTTCCAGCCCGAGGGCGACGACATCAGCGCCCAGATCGACGAGCACCGCAGCTATTTTCCGATGTTCGAGCACATGGTCACCATGGACCCGCCGGACCACACCCGTGCCCGCTCGGTGCTGAGCCGACTGCTGACGCCCAGCCGGCTGAAGCAGAACGAGGAGTTCATGTGGCGCCTGGCCGACCGCCAGCTCGACGAGTTTCTGGTCAACGGCGAGTGCGAGTTCATCAGCGAATACTCAAAGCCCTTCGCCACGTTGGTGATCGCCGACCTGCTCGGCGTTCCGGAGGAGGACCATAAGGAGTTTCGCGTGGTCTTGGGTGCCGACAAACCGGGTCGGGTCGGAGCCCTTGATCACAAGTCGATCGGCGTCAACCCGCTGGAGTGGCTCGACGAGACGTTCTGCTCCTATATCGAGGACCGCCGCCGCGAACCGCGCGGCGACGTCTTGACCTCCCTGGCCACCGCGAAGTACCCGGACGGATCGACGCCCGAGGTCATCGAGGTGGTTCGGTCGGCGACCTTCCTTTTCGCGGCGGGGCAGGAAACCACGGCCAAGCTGCTCAGCGCCGCGCTGCAGGTGCTGGGCGACCGGCCCGACATCCAACAACGGCTGCGCGACGACCGCAGCCTGATTCCGGGGTTCATCGAGGAATCGCTGCGGATGGACAGCCCCGTCAAATGCGACTCGAGGCTGGCCCGCAGGGCCACCACGGTGGGCGGCGTCGAAATAGCGCCCGGCACCGTGGTCATGGTCCTACCGGGCGCGGCCAATCGCGACCCGCGCCGCTTCGAGAATCCGCACGAGTTCGACCTCGACCGTAAGAACGTTCGCGAGCACATGGCCTTCGCCCGCGGCGTGCACTCGTGCCCGGGTGGACCGTTGGCCAGGGTGGAGGGCCGGGTTTCCATCGAACGCATCCTGGACCGGATGGCCGACATCAAGATCGACGAGGTCAAACACGGGCCGGCCGACGATCGCCGATACACCTACGAGCCGACGTACATTCTCCGCGGGCTCAGCGAGCTCCACCTCACCTTCACGCCGAAAGATTAAGCGCGGCCACACATTTCCAGAACTACCGCATCGCCATGCCGGTGAAGTAGCACCCCAGCAGGCTCACGGCGATGAGTATCACCCACGCGTCCGTCAGGCGGCACAGCAGGGCGGGAGCCTGCCTGACTTCCATGAACTCCCGAAAGATGATGCGCACCTTGACGACTGCGATCACGATGACGGCCGATGTGACGACCGCGCTGGCCCGCAACGAGGAACCGACGGAGTGGTCGATCCAGAGATACGACAGCGTGAGCGATGCCAGCACCACCCAAACGACCAGCAGCCTCTTGTTGAATCTGATCACCGATCACCTCACCACGTAGAGCAGTGCGAAGATGAGCACCCAGAGGAAGTCCACGGTGTGCCAGTACGTGGCGCACGTTTCGACGAGCTCCTGTGATCGTCTCGCCGGGCTCCGCAGTTGGTGAATGGCGACACCGAGGACGACGAAGCCGATCAGCAGGTGGACGAAGTGGATTCCGGTGAGAAAGTAGTAATAGGTATAGAACTCGTTGCTGGAGAAACCGTTTCCCAGGCGGATCTGCGTGGCCCACTCGAAAACCTTGGACACCATGAACACCACACCAAAGAACCCGGTGAGGAAGGCGTCCTTCAACGCGGGTCGGTAGGCGCCGGCGCGGGCCGATTGGACGCAGCGCGCCACCGACCAGGAACTCAGCAGCAGGACGAGGGTGTTGAAAACGCCGATCCGTAGATCCAACTGGGCCTGGGCTCGCAGGAAGACCCCGGGGTTTTGCGCGCGGTCGAACAGATAGAAACCGAAATAGCATGTGAAAATTAGGGTTTCGAATAGCACGAACGCCCACATGTCCGGTTGCCCGGGTATGAACGTGGCGGGCTTGCTGGCATCCCGCACCTCGGCGACGTCCGTCATCGCGCGGCCCCGACAAGCTCGGGCAGCGGCCCGGTTCCGAGGTCCTCGCGTTGGATCATCCTCCTGAGCAGGAAGATGAAAACGCCGGTGTAGATGCCGAACACCACCATGTCGAGCCACCACGCGATCTGGCCATTCCAGGCCAACACGCCCCGCCGAAAGATCCACGCGGGCGACACCACGATCTCGGTCAGCGCGTTGCAGAGGTTGAGATAGCCGAACCACTTTGGGAACACTTGGTTCTTGTCGAGGAGAATCGCGAGCATCCACACCAGCGAGCCGATCAGGAACACTCCCATCGTGCCGACGAACGACAAGAAGGCGAAGTCGTAGATCCAACTGATCAGCTGTGGGTCGCGGCCGGGTCGCAGGGCACCCACCGTCAGCGCGATGCACATCAGCTGCATGCCGGGAATCGCGCTGAGCGAATACAGGATCAGGTACGAATAAGCGAACGCACGGCTGACCGACATGCGCCGCATCGAATAGGCGATGAGGGCGTTGCTCATCGTGGTCATGGCGGTGATGACGAACATGATGGCGAACCCCGCGAGAAGCCCAAAGCGGTTGTCGTGGAACCACTGCACGACCCTCTGAGTGTCCCAGGCGGGGCTCGGCGGGGGCTGAACGCGGGTGATCACGAAGAACACCAGAAAGAAGAAGTTGTAGAAGACGACGAGCGTCCACCAGGCCAACCACAGCTCGCGCTTCGGGTTGTGCCGATTCGTCCGTGCCACCAGGACGCTCATACGGCGACCGGTTCTTCGATGTCCGGGCGGTGTTCGGCGCGCTCGCGATGAATGACCCGGCCCAAAACGACGCCCATCACCACGATCCAGACGGCGATGGCGATGTTCTTCAGCCAGAACGACAACGTTCCGTCCCACGCCAGCGGGCCGGTCAAGGCCAGCCCGACGAACGCCGCGGGCACCATCGCGGCGGCGACGAGAAGATTGAAATGCGCTACCCAGCGAGGCAATACCGGGTTCGCGGGGTCGTCGAAGTAGATCGCCAGGGCCAGGATCACGCTTTGCCCGATGAGGAAGGGCACGACGGTGGTGAACGTGATCCACGCGAAATCGTTGAGCAACTGGGTCAACTCGGGATTGCGTTCCGGGCGGAAGGCGGCCAGCAGCCAGCAGATGTCGGCGACGAGGAACAGCGTCGGTCCGCCGGCGATGCAGCCGAGCATGCAGTAGGAGAAGATCGGCGTGCGATGAGCCATCCGGCGGATCTGCATCACCATCAGGATCAGGATCGGCACGAGGCACACGCCGAACCAGTTGAACAAGATCATGCTGCAGCGGATGCGCGGGAGGTTCGCCTGATCGCGGTAGAACGCGGCGACCTGGTCGGCTGACATCGTGGGCGACATGGGCGGAGTGAAGCCCGGGAACAGCAAGAACGCGCCGATCCAAATGATCACCGCCGCAGGCAATGTCCAGAAAAGGATGAGCTCACCGTCGATCCGCCGCGACGCAACTCGCGGGAATCCCGCGCCTTCGCTCTCGCCCATGTCGGACATCGGGGACTCCTTCCGGCGCGCGGGATCATCAGCTGAGCCCGGCTAGTGAGCGAAGCTAGCCGATCGGCTACCCAACAGTCAATAGCCGATCGGCTAGGCTCTCGGTGTGGTCGCGCCCCAAACCCGGAGCCGGTTTCGCTTCATCACCCGCAGCGCCGCTCAGACACGCATCCTGAACGCCGCGTTGGAGTTGATCGCCGAGCACGGTGTCGGCGGAACCTCGCTGCAGATGATCGCGGATGCCGTCGGAGTCACCAAGGCGGCCGTCTACCACCAGTTCAAAACCAAGGAGCAGATCGTCATCGCGCTCACCGAGCGCGAACTCGGGGGCCTCGAGGAGGCGCTGGAGGCAGCCGAGGCGCACGACCACCGAACCCTGGCACGCCGCGTCCTGCTCGACCGGGTGATCGATCTTGCCGTCGAGCGTCGCGGTGCGGCGAGCACCCTGCAGTTCGATCCCGTCATCGTCCGGCTGCTGGCCGAGCACGCCCCATTCCAGCAGTTCATACAGCGGCTCTACGGCGTGCTGGTCGACGACGCCGCCGAGGACGCCCGGGTGTCGGCGGCGATGCTGTCGGGCGCTATCGCGGTCGGGGTGCTGCACCCGTTGGTGGCCGACATCGACGACGACACACTGCGTGCCCAACTGCTACGAATTACCCATCGGCTCTTCGACGGGGGTTAGGTGTCGCCCCGGACCCAGATCGTATGGCCTTCGGTGGCGATGCAGACCAGGAACAGGCCATCGGGCGCCTGCGCGACGTAGTTCTGGTACTGGTGGCAGTCGGAGCCCTCGTCCTTGATTCCCGCCATCGGCGGCGACCGGAACCATCGCGGCTGATATCGCCTCGGCGAGCCGCAGAACATCAGCCGTCCGGGCTCTGAGGCGAAGGAGACGTAATAGTCCGCGGTCCCGAAGGCGTAATAGGTGGTGTTGTCACACGGCGCGCCGAGGACCTGATGCGGCATGATGCCCGGGGTGCAGGCGGGGTAGTCGCACACGGTCGGGCCGGCCAACGCGGGCGGCGCCGCCAGCACGCTGGCCCCGAGCAACGCGGCAACCAGTGCCACGATGGATCGCACCCGATTACTTTGCCACACCTGAAAAGAAAATTCTCCTGGTTGGAGAAGGTGAGGTGAGCCAGGCAGCCCTCGGCCACCGAACGGCCCCGAACGGCCCGCACCCGGTTGGCCGGCGAACGAGTATCTCCGCATGTTAACGGTTGCAGGGACGCTCGTCCGATGACAGCGGTAGCCGTGATTGGGAGTGATAAGCTGCTTCTCCGTGCACGATCCGGAGCCAATGTCGGCAGCGGAGGCAGAAGAGGAGGTCGCCCGCGCGGAAGCGCGCGTCGAGGCGGCCCGGGCACGTGTGGCAAAGCTGCGCCAGGCGGCGAAAACCGGGGACGCGAACGACGAAGGCGCCGCGCTTGGCGCTGACCGGCCGCCCGCCACAAAGTCGTCGCGGCCGCGGTCGCGGTGGCTCCGCGCCCCTTGGCGGAAAGCGGCGGCTGTTGGCGCGGCGATCGTGCTCGCCTGCGCCTCGCTCGGCGCGAGCGGCTACATGGTGTGGCAGCACTACACCATCACGCACAACCGGCAACTCGCGGCGGAGTTCGCCGCGGCCGCACGCCTTGGGGTCACGGCGCTGATGTCGATGGACGCCCAGCACGCTAAAGAGGACATCCAGCGCCTCATCGACGCGTGCACGGGCCCGCTGAAGGCCCAAATGCAAGCGCAATCAACTGTTATGGCCGAACAGGCCGAGGCCTCAAAGGTCGTCAGCAAGGGCACGGTGGAAGCCGTCGCAGTCGAGTCGCTGACCGACAACTCGGCAGTCGCGCTCGTCGCGGCGAAATCCGATGTGACCAATGCCGATAACACGAAACGGCCACCGGCGGTGTGGCGGCTCAGCGTCAATCTCGACCGTGACGGCGGGCAGTTCAAGATGTCGAAAGTTGATTTCCTGCAATGACCGTCGAGAATGACTCGTCGCTGGACAGCACCGAAACGGCGATTGAGAGCACGGAGGCCTCGCCCGCCGGCGAGGACGGGGAACCACCGGCTTTCGAGGGTTCGGCACGCGCCGGCGGACGGGCCGCGGTCCGACGCTGGACCCGCCGGCGTTTGGCTAGGTGGCGTTCGATAGTCGCGACCGTATTGGTTATCGCCGCGGTGGGAGTCGCTGCCGGTCTGTTCGTGATTCTGTACCTTCCGGATCGGCAGATCGACGACGCGGCGGCACACCGGGTGGTACACGAGGCGTCGGATGGCGCCGTAGATTTGTTGTCGTATTCCTACACGGCTTTGGATCGTGATTTCGCCAAGGCCAAGTCACATCTCACCGGCGACTTTCTGGCCTACTACAGCAAATTCACCGACCAGATCGTCGGGCCGGCAGCGCGGCAGGGGCAACTGACGGCGACCGCCAACGTGATCCGGGCCGCCCTTTCGGACTTGCGTCGCGATTCGGCTGTCGTGCTGGTGTTCGTCGACCAGACCACGGCAAGCACCCAGAAGCCAGAACCCGTGAAGGCCGACAGCAGCGTCGTGGTCACGCTGACGAAGGTCAAAGGGTCCTGGCTGATAGCGAATTTCGATCCGGTCGGATGAGCGCGGCAAATCTTCGTTTCGAACAGTTACCCGGTCGGACGAAGCGGTGTAACGTCATCGGTTGAGAACGGAGCTCCTGATGCGTTCAGTTGGAACACTCACCACCGCAACACTGTTGGCTGCCACGGTCATCGGCGGTTTGGGCACTGCGTCCACGGCCGGGGCAACAACCAAGGAAGAGGTGGCCATCAACGGGACGTACCGCGCCACGTCCATCGGCGACTATGCCAAGACCAACGATCAGTACAAAGGCGAGGCGACGGTGTACCAAACGTGGACCATCACCTCGTCGTGCGTCACATTCCAGGAATGCCACGGCACACTGACGAGCGACCAGGGATGGAGCGCGCCGATGTACATGAACGATGGCATCGTGTGGTTCGTCAAACGCGAAGTGCCGAACTGGGAGCGGTGCCCCGACGGCACCGCGTTCACCGGGCAGCAGACCTTCTATTTCTATCCGGTGAACTCGTACGGTGAATTCAGTCTCGGGTCGCCGACCTTCGCCGGCAAGGACAAGACGGTCGGCCCGAGCGGTGCCTGCGGCCAAAACCAGTGGCTTGACATCGCGATGCCGCTACGCCTGGACAAGCTCTCCTAGAACGCCGCAGTCACACGAGCCTCCGTGGGGTCGGGGTGTTCGCTGTGCCCAACTCCGAGCGTCAAATCCTTTGCGCGCCTTAGCTTGATACTCCGAGGCGGGCAGACCGTGTACCGGCTCGGCCCGGCGATAGCTGGGGCAGATGTGACTGGCGCGGACGTGAATCATTAGTCCTTACGCGGAAATCGACGGCAGCGTGCAGCGCACTCGAACTTCTTCGCCCCACCGTCGATCTCGATGACAACCCGCCGCGGCATCACATGTGCTCCGCGTTCATGTGGTCAGGTGGGAAGCATGTCCCGC
Organism: uncultured Actinomycetota bacterium; assembly: GCA_963784685.1. GTDB lineage: Bacteria > Actinomycetota > Actinomycetes > Mycobacteriales > Mycobacteriaceae > Mycobacterium. The sequence continues at coordinate 742,738 of CAWASF010000019.1, read as the reverse complement.
CACGTCTTGGGCGCCTTCGAGGTCGCGAGATCCGACTGCTGGTACAACTTCCCGTCCGGACCGACATAGCGACCGGTGCGCTGGTCGTATCGGGCGATCACGACCGACGGCGGCGGCTTGGTCGGGTCACCTCCGAACGAGCTCGGAGCCGCCTGCGGCCCGCCATCATTGGTCGTGTCGGGTGGGGCGGCATCGGGCGGAGGGGGCGGCGGCGGCCCGGCGAGCGGTGCGGGAAGTTCCCCGGGCGAGGGCACGTCGAGTGGCGCTATGGGCGGAAGGTCGGCCGACATCGGCGACATGGGCGCGAGCCGGGGTCCCGATGAGGGCACCGGCGGCGCAGCGTATCCCGGCCCGGGTGGTCCATATGCGCCTCGCGGCCCCGGCGGCGTGCCGCGCGGCACCGCCCCCGGCGGCAGTGGCGTTCCTTCGATCGGGCCGAAGATCCTGTCGTTGGAATTGACCCGGTCGTCGGGCGGGATGCCCTGGGAGAGCAGGTTCGGGTCCAGTGGCGAGGGGCCGAGAACATGCTGGCGCATTGCCAGCGGCATGTACGGCTGGTCGCTGTTGCAGATTTCGACGGTGGGTGCGCGCTTGCCGGGGTGACCCATGCAGGGATAGTTGCGGGCGCCCCGAACCGAAAGCGGTGAATCCTGCGGGAGTTTGCAATACAACCCGTCCGGTGTGTCGATGTCGCTGATGTCGTCCGGCGATCGCCATTGGCTGGGTGGCATGAAGCCGACCGTGCAAATGGGCGGATCGTCGATCGTGAGCGCGAAGTCGCCCTGGGCCATACCGTCGGGATGGTTCAGGGGGCCGGAAGCTTGCTCGATAGCGACGGCCGACGGCAGCAACACCAGCAACTGTTCCAGCGACGGATGGTACGTGACGCCGATCTGCCCGATGGTAGTCAGGTTGGCAAGCAACACAGGCAGTGTCGGTTTGACTTGTTCGAGAAGCCGGGACGCTTCGTTCGCGGCCTCGGGACCGTTCCGCAGCAGGGTGCGAACCCGGGAATCGTCGTTCGCAACCACGCCCGTGATGCCGGCGAGGCTACGGGCCCACGTTCTGATCGAATCGGTGGTTTGCGCTTGCGAATCCAATAGCGGCCCAGAGTCTTCGGTGAGGGTCCGGGTGCGATCGACGACTCCGCTCGCGTCGCGCGAGATCGTCGATGTGGAGTCGAACAGTGACCCCAGGTCGTAGCCGGTTCCGTTGAAGCCCTTGAAGGTCTCGTCGAGCAATTGGCCGAGTTTGGTCTTCGGGATGCTGTTGACCAGGGCACTGACCTGGTCGAGCATCGGACCGACCGCCTGCGGAATCGTCGTGTCGCGCGCGGCGATCACGGAACCGTCGTGGAGGCAGGGGCACGAATCGGTTTTGGGCTGCAAGTCCACGTACTGTTCGCCCACCGCGGAGACACTGAGCACATTGGCTGTGAGGTTCGCGGGGACCTTGGGTGAAGTGCTCAGCGACAGCGTGGCTTTCGCGCCGGTCGGCGTCAGCCCCACCGAGGTGACCTTGCCGAGCTGTACCCCGCGGTAGGTTACGTTGGAAAACCGGTACAGGCCGCCGGTGGCCGGCAGCTCCAGCGTGACCGTCATCCGACCGATGCCCAGCAGGGTCGGCGCCTGGATGTAGAAGAGGACCATCGCGATCACGCCGATGGTCCCGACGATCGTGAAGATCGCCAGCTGGATTTTGACGAAGCGCGACAGCATCTATCCGCCGCCTTCCGTCGGCGGCGCCGGGCGGGAGACGCCCTGATCCGTTGCGGGCGGGGATGTTTGACCGAGGCCCGCGCTAGGCGCCAATGGCGCAGACGCCGGAGGCCCGGGCGGCGGCGGCCCGGGCAGCGGTCCCGGAGCATTGACCCACGGTGGCCTCACGGGCGAATGCAACGGATCGAGTGTGTAATTCAAGTAATACGGGCCCCCCGGCGCCGGTACCAATGGCTCGTCCAGCTGGCCCCAGTGGGTCCCCAACAGCAATCCCCGCTTGAGCCGGGGAATCGACAGGTCCAGATCGACGTGAAGGTTGAAGTAGTCGCCCCGGACCGCCCGGTCGACGAAGTTCTGGGTGAACGGGAACACGAACCCCGCCGCGACCGCGGTGCCGAGCTCCGGTCCGACGTCGGCCAGCGCGCGGATGGTGGGCTCCAGGTTTTGGAGGTTCTTGACGAGGTCGGCCTGGCTTTCGTTGATCAGCGCGGTGGCGGTGTTGCTGAATACGCGCAGCTTGTCCAGGGCGGTCGTCAGGCGAGGCCGCTCCCTGAGCAGCACATCGAGCGCGGGCGGTATCTTGCGCAGCGCCTGGGTGATTACGTCGCGTTGTCCGGCGAACGTGGCGGAAAGCCGGTTCAGCGCGTCGATCGAGGCGACGATGTTGTCGCGCTGTTGGTCAAGCGTTCCGACGAACGTGTCGAGTCTCGTAAGCAGATCACGCACGGCACCCTCGCGTCCGGAGAGGGCGGCGGTGAAATTGTGGATGATCTCCCCGATCTGTCCCAGTCCCCCGCCGTTGACGACCGCCCCCAGCGAGGACAGCGTCTGCTCCGTCGACGGGTAGGCCGATGACCGGCTAAGCGGGATGGTGGCGCCCGGCTGCAGCCGTCCGGTTCCCGGTTGGCCGAGCGGCGTATTGAGCGCCAGATGCATCGACCCCAGCAGGCTGGTCTGACCAACGCTGGCCACCACGTTGGCCGGGATGACGACATCGCGCTTTACCGAAATCTCGACATCGGCGTGCCAGCCTTGCACCCTCATCGTGCCGACACTGCCGACCACGACGTCGTTGATCATCACCGGAGAATTCGACTCCATCGTGCCGACATTCGGGATCTCGACGTGGTAGATATTGGCCCCCGGCCCACGTCCGACCGCGCCGGGCAACGGTAATGAATTCAGGCCATGGAAGGCGCATCCCGTCACCGTCAACATGACGCAACAGCAGATGGCGAACCCCCGGCGCGCGACCACCCGGGCGATCATGGTTGCGGTCCTGCCGGCGGCGGTGGCGGCGGTTCCATCGGTGTCGACGGCGGGGGCGGCAGCGGCATCGCCGCGCCCGGTATCCGCCCCGGCGGCACCGACCCCGGCGGTCCGACGGGATCACCTGGCAGGCCGGTGTAAGCCGACACCGCGGGCGGGATCTCGGGTGGTCCGGGTTTCGGGCCCTCGCCACCGGGCGCCAAGCGCGGTTCGCTGTAAAGGATCTTGGAAGGATCCACCGACTTCTGCAGGAATATGTTGATGGGTATCGGCAGACTGTTGAAGTTGAGCAGCCGCAGCCCGGGACCGAGGAACAGGGAGCACAGCTTGGCCGTCTCGACCGCGGTGACGTTCTCGATGGAGCCGATTTGCGAGCAGCCCGGAACGGGCAACGGAAGAAGCAGGCCCGAGGCCGTGGGATTCGCGAAGTCCATGATCCCGAAACCACCCACGATCGTTCCGGTGTCGGCGTTGTAGTCGTTGAAGAAGTTGCCGAGCGCGTTCGGCGACGTGTGCAGGATGTTTTCCAGAGCCATGTGCTGATCGACCAGGATCTGCGTGACATCGGCCAACCGAGCGATCTGCTCGCTGGTCTGGTTGCGGGTGCCGGCGATGAAGCGCTGCACCTCCCCGACCGCCGTCGACAGATCGGTCAGCGCCGCGTCCAGCTCGGACTTGCTGTCGTTGACGACGCTGGTGAGCGTGGCCAGGCGGTCGTTGAACTGCACTATCTGGGTGTTGCTGTCGCGCAGCGCGGTGACGAAGGTCTGCAGGTTTTTGATGATGTCGACGATGTTGCCGCTGCCGTTGGCGAGGATCCGGCCCACTCCCGACAATTGAGCGAGCGTCTGCCGCAGCTTTTCGCCGTTGCCGTCGAGTGCATTGGCGGCGCTGTCGATGAACCGGCCCACCGACGTACTCGACACACCACTCTGGGGTCCCAAATCCGTTGCCAGCCGCATCAACTGGGTTTTGACCTCGTCCCACTCGACGGGTACCGCGGTGCGTTCGACCGGTATCACCGCGCCGTCCGGCATGACGGGACCGCTGGTCCGGTAGGCCGGGGTGAGTTGGACATAGCGTGCAGCCACCAGGTTCGAGGCGACGATGACGGCTTTCGCATCCGCCGGAATGGGCACGCCGTGGTCGACCTCGAGGGTCATCTTGGCGCGCGTCCCCTCGGGCTGAATGGATTTGATGGTGCCGACTTTGACCCCCGAGACCCGCACCTGGTCACCGGGGTAGATCGCGGTGGTGGTGGTGAAATACACGGTAATGGTCTTGGGGCCGAAGAACGTATCGCGGATGATCACGGCCGCGCCGGCAACGATGAGGCCGACCAGGACAACCGCCGCCACCACCGCCAGCCTGCTGCGCGGGATCATTGCGATCCTCCGATCCGTCCGCCCAACGTACAGCCAGGGCACACCGGAATACCGTTGTACGGCCAGGGGATCAGCGACCGAGGAACCGGCGACGGGAAACCGGGACCGCGAGCCGTGTCGAAGTCACGGAATCCCCAGAGGTAGTCGAGGAACGGTTGGAAGAGTTGCGGGACAAGCAAGTTCGGGACGAACGCCGAGTAGGCGTACATGCTGGAGATAGCCTCACCGACCGTGATCTCGAATTTTGCGAGACCCGGCAGCGCTTTGGAGATGTTGTCGCGGTTCTTTTCCAGCATCGCGGTCACCGAATTCAGCTTTTCCAGCGTCGGCGCCAATTTGCTTTCGTTGTCGTGCACCAATCCCGTGAGCTGCTTGGCCACCGCCGAGGTGTTGGCCAGCAGGTCCACGATCTCTTGTCGGCGCGCCACCAGGACCCGGAGCAGGTCGTCCGAGTTGAGGATGAGCTTGTTGACCTGCTGGCTGCGTTCGGATAGGACCCCGGTTACGTCGCTCGCGCTCTTGAAAAGGTCGCCCAGGGTCTTGTTGCGGCCGTTGAGGGTTCGTGACAACCGCGTGAGCGCGTCGAAGGTCGGCCCCAATTGGGGTGCGATCTGGTTGAGCGTCTCCGACAGCGTGTCCAACGACTGATTCAGCGTCGCGGTGCTGGTTCCGGCGGCGTCAGATGTGAAGTCGCTGACCGCTTCCGTCAACGAGTAGGGCGAGGAGGTGCGCGAGATCGGGATGACGGCCATCGGATGCATGGTGCCGCTGCCGGCTGACTCCAACGTCAGCATCCGCTCGCCCAGCAGCGTGCCGGTGCGGATGTGTGCGGAGGTCTCCGACCCGAGCGGAATGTTGCCCTTGATCGTGAAAGTCACCAGGGCATCGCCCTTCTGCAGCGACATGTTCGACACCGTGCCGACCTTCATACCCGACACCGTCACCGCGTTGCCCACCGCAAGGCCGCCCGCTTCCGAGAACACCGCCTGGTAGCGGACCATCGTCGCCCACGAGATCAACCGCTCGGGCGACAGGCCGACGAGGATCACCAGCGCGATCAAGACCGCGCCGACGAATCCGGCTTTGATCAGCCCAAGCCCGTGATACTTCAGCATTAGGGTTCCGTGCACCTTCCAGCGTCTGACCTGAACCAGGGGGCTTGCACCGTCCTGCCCTGAAGATCCGTGCCGCGGATGGTCAACTCGCAGAGGTAGTACGGGATGGTGGCGCCGGCCACCCCGAGTCGGACCAGCTTGCGGTAGTTCTTCGGCGCCCTGCCGATTGCGGCGTCGAGGCGGTCCTTGTCCGCATCGAGTATCGGCGCAAGTCGACTCAGCTGATCTATCGTGCCGGCCAGCGGCGGCCGCGCGCTGGTCAGCAGATCCGCCAGCGAGGCGGTCCCCTGGTCCAGCGACTCGATGGCGGCGCCAATGGTGTCACGGTCGTTCGACAGGCCGCTGACAAGCCGCTCGAGGCGATCGATCGCGCCGGAGAACTTGGTGCCGTCCTTGGAGATCGTGGCGACCACGATGTTGAGGTTGTCGATCAGTTGCTGCACGGTTTGATCGTTGTCGGCCAAGGCGTTCGAGAACGACGTCGACTTGGCGAACAGCGACTCGAGAGTCCCGCCCTGACCCTGGAAGACCTGTAACAACGCCGCGGTCAGCGCGTTGACATCTTTCGCATTGAGGCCCTGGATAACGGGTTTCAGTCCGCCGAGCAGCAGGTCGAGGTCAAGCGCCGGCGCGGTGCGGTCGATCGGAATCTGACCGCCCGCCGGCAGGGCCTTGGTCGAGCCGGGACCATCGATGAGTTCGAGATAGCGATCGCCCACCAGATTGAGGTAGCGGACTGCCGCCCTGGTGCCCTCTGTGAGGACGATGTTGCGGTCGGCGTCGAAACTCACCACAACTTTTTTGTCCGGCCGCAGCGAAACGCCGTTGACCGTGCCCACCCTGATCCCGGCGACCCGCACCGACTGACCCGTTTTGAGACGCGACACGTCGGCGAACACCGCCGAATACCCGGTCGTCGAACCCGTCCGGTACTGGCCGAAGATGAAGAACAGGAAGGCGGTCAGCATCGCCATCACGACCGCGAAGATCGCGAACTTGATCAGCGTTGCACGCGCCCTCATCCTGGTTGTCCGACCTGAGCGGAGTTGCGCGGCGGCCCGTAGATCGGCCCGTACAAGAGTTGCTTGAGGAGGTCGGAGTTGATCAGCAGTTGCTGGTTTCCGTAGACCACCGGGTTGGCACCGATGTCTGTAATCAGTTGCTGCGGGTTCGAATTGAACGGCAGCTTCGGCAACCCCATGCACCGCGGGCCGCCCGTCGCCGCAACTTTGGGCAAGTTGACCGGATACCGATAACGTTCGCCGCCCCAGGTAAGACTCGCCGAGATGTTGATGCTCGGTTCCGACAGCGGCGGATTGTGGCCGATCTGTATGAGCCCACCGAGACTGCAGGTGAGCGCCTCGTGGTACTCGTTGGTCAGATCGGTGGTCGGCACCAGCAGATGCAGAACATTCGCAAGGGGTTTGCGGTTCGTCGACAAGACGTCGTTGCCGATGTCACCCAAACCGATCGCGCTGATCAGCAATGCATCCAGGTTGTGCTGCTCATCGACGATCGTCTGGCTGATCCGATTCGTGTTGGCGACGGTCTTCACCAGGTCCGGCGCCGCGTCGGCGTAGGCGTTGGCCACCGCCGGCAGGACCGCGAGGTCATGGCTCAATGCCGGAAGGCTCGGCTCCAGTTTGGCCAGAAACGAATCCAAGTCGCTCAGCGATTGGCCAAGCTTTGCGCCCCGACCACTGAAGGCTTTCGCCAGCGCGCCCAATGACTCGTTGAGCTTCGCCGGGTCGATCTGGGCCAGCACCGATACCAGTTGCTGAAACACCGTGTTGATCTCGACCATGACGTGCTCGCCCTGCAGCGTCTGGCCTCCGTGTAGCCGCTCCGCCGAAGGCTCGGCGGGCGCCACCAGTTCGACGAACTTGGCGCCGAACACCGTCGATGACGTGATGTCGACGAGCACGTTTTTGGGTATGAATTGCAACTGCGAGGGGTTCATCGCCAAGTGAAGAGCCGCTTGGCCGTTCGGCAGCGGTTCGATCGAGGCGACCTTGCCCACCTGCACGCCGCGCATCTTGACTTTGGCGTCCGGGTTCATGACCAGGCCCGCCCGCGGCGACAATACCGTCACGGGCACGCTGGAGGTGAAGCTCCCTTGGAACAGACCAATCGCCACCGCGAAGATCGCGACGATCACCGCAACGGTCGCCAGGCCGGCCAGCGGCCGGGCGTAGGATTCCGCGCCGAAGTGATGCCCCGGCCGAGCGGCGATCGGCCCTGCGGCGCTGGTGGTTTCGGACCGGTGGATGGGACCCGGCCCGAGATTTCTCGTCACTGCGCTGTTCCCATCCTCTCCTATCCCGATAGGTTGAAGTTGCCGTTGCTGCCATAGATGGACAGCGAGACCAGGAGCGTTACGGACACCACGACGATGAGCGAGGTGCGCACCGCGTTCCCTGTCGCGTTGCCGACACCGGATGGCCCGCCGGAAGCGAAATAGCCGTAGTAGGTGTGTATCAGCAAGATGGTGAGCGCCATCAGGACGGCCTGCAGGAAAGACCACAACAAGTCGATGGGGTTCAGAAACGTGTCGAAGTAGTGGTTGTACAAACCGCTCGACTGCCCGAAGAGGAACGTCGTGGTGAACTGGCTGGCGACGAACGACAGGATGACGGCGATGCTGTACAACGGCGTGATCGCGAGCATCCCCGCGATGATTCTGGTGCTCACCAAATACGAAATCGGCCGAATGGCCATGCTTTCCAGCGCGTCGATCTCTTCGTTGATCCGCATGGCACCCAGCTGAGCGGTCACCCCGGCGCCGAACGTTGCCGCCAGACCGATCCCGGCGACCACCGGAGCCGAGATGCGCACGTTGATGAACGCGGCCAGGAATCCCGTGAGCGCCTCGATGCCGATGTTGCCCAGCGAGCTGTAGCCCTGAACGGCGAGCGTGCCACCCGCGGCCAAGGTCAGGAAGCCGACGATCACGACGGTTCCACCGATCATCGCCAAAGTACCTGCGCCCATACTGATCTCGGCGACCAGGCGAATGACTTCGCGCCGGTAATGAATCGCGGCGAACGGTGCCCCGGCGATCGCCTTCCCGTAGAAAATGGTGTGGTCGCCGATTCGGTTGAGGGTGCCGACCGGCCGCTCGAGTTGGCGGAAAAGCTTGGGGTAGGTGGCTCGCAGCGTCATCGCATCTGCCCCGTCACTTCGCCGTCATCTTGATGCCGATCGCGGTGACGACCACGTTGACGACGAACAGGGACATGAAGGCGTAGACCACGGTCTCGTTGACGGCGTTGCCGACGGCCTTGGCGCCCCCGCCGCTGATGATCAGGCCGCGGTAGCACGCGACCAATCCGGCGATGAGGCCGAAAAGCAATGCCTTGACACAGGAAATGATCACCTCGGGCACCCCGGTGAGCAAGGTGATGCCCGCGGCGAACGCGCCGGGATTCACGTCTTGCACGAACACCGAGAAGGTGTAGCCGCCCAAAATGCCGATGATGCACACCAGGCTGTTGAGCAGCATCGCCACCAACCCGGAAGCCAGCATGCGAGGCGTGACCAAGCGTTGCACCGGGTTGATCCCCAGCACCTCCATGGCGTCGATTTCCTCGCGGATCGTTCGCGAGCCGAGGTCCGCGCACATTGCCGTGGCACCCGCGCCCGCCACGATCAAAACCGTGACCAAGGGGCCGACCTGGGTGACCGCACCGAACGCGGCGCCGGCACCGGACAGGTCCGCCGCGCCCAATTCGCGCAAGAGGATGTTCAGCGTGAAGCTGACCAGGACCGTGAAGGGGATGGCTACCAACAATGTGGGGGCGAGCGAGACTCGCGCGACAAACCAGGACTGCTCCAGGAACTCCCGCCAGTAAAACGGCCGGCGAAGCGCGAACTTGATCGCGTCGGCCGACATCGCGAATAGACCCCCGATCGCCTGCATGGGGCCGGAGAAGTCCCATTTCAGTCTCAGCGCCGGCAACCCCGGTGACCAGCGGTCGTCGCGCTTATCTGCCATGGGTCGAAAACCCTTCCGGCGACGCGAGACTGGTAGTCTGAAAAATCGGTTGTGCCGGCCGCCGCAATTGCTTGGCGCGGGCGGCGAAAGGCACAGCGGGGAGCCACATTCCGGCATTCATTCCGGGCATGACAACCGCCACCATCCTCACGCCACCCCTCCATTCTGTTGCGTGAGTTGGCACTCCCAAGCAAAGTTGCCGACATACGGCCCCATGTCTTGAGACGCCCGGCGATTATGACTCATGCCGCGTCCGGGTGGAGTGAAAAATGCAGAACCGTTATCGGGCAGCTCATCGCGTAAGGGCCCGGATAGCGCGGGTAAGTCAGGCCACGCGCGGCGGTCGGCTCAGTCATAGGCGGCTCCGGTCCGTACTCAGGTGACGGCGCCGGCCGTCTTGAGTTCGATGATGCGGTCCCAATCGAGCCCGATTTCCATGAGGATCTCGTCGGTCTGCTCGGCGAAACCGGGCGCCGGCCCGGTGTGCGGCGCCGCCACATCGAACTGGACCGGGTTGGCCACCAGGTCGAGTTCGCCTGCGCGAACCAGGTACTCGTTCGCGCCGATCTGCGGGTCGTCTGCCGCTTGCAGCGTGTCCTGCACCGGCGCCCACGGCCCCGCAAGCGTCGCAAAGCGTTCGCTCCACTCGGTCAGCGTGCGGGTTGCGATGACCTTGGTCAAGATCTCAACGGCTTCCGCGGTGTTGGCGGCGATTTTCTCTACGGTGGCGAAGCGCGGATCGTCGGCCAGCTCTGGCAAGTCGACGTGCCGGCACACGTCAGCCCAGAACTTGGTGGGCTGCATCATCACGAAAGAGATGTAGCGGCCGTCGGATGTGGTGTACAGCCCCACCAATGGGTTGTTGGGCGCGCCGTGCACCCCGGGCGGGGGCGCTTGCAGTCGCTGCCCCAGATGCTTGGTCAACGCCACCGTGTGTCCCAGCGCCCACAGGCCGCTGCCGAGCAGCGAGACATCGACGACCGACGGTTCGCCACTGCGTTCGCGCTTGAGCAGCGCCGCCGCGATGCCACCGGCGAGGTTGGTGCCGGAGATGGTGTCGCCGTATGCCGGCCCGGGCGGCGCGATCATGCCCGGCATCCCCGCCGGAGTGATGGTGGCGGCCGTTCCGGCCCGGCACCAGAAGGCGGTCATGTCGTAGCCGCCTTTGGTCGCCTCTGCGCCTCGCGGTCCGAGCCCACTTCCGCGGGCATAGATGATCTTCGGGTTCACCGCTCGAATGTCGTCGACATCGATGCCGAACTTCTGCCGGGCATCGGGCAGGAAACTCGTGAGGAACACGTCGGACCGGCGGGCCAACTCGTAGAGCACTTCCTTGCCCTCGGGCACCGACATGTCCAGTCCGATGCTGCGCTTGCCGCGGTTGGCGTGTTCGATGTTGGGGTTCGGGTCACCTTCCACGCGCAGCATGCCGGTCTGCCGGAGCCCGCGTTGCGGGTCGCCGGTCACGGCGTGCTCGACCTTGACCACGTCGGCGCCCCATTCGGCCAGCACGGCGCCCGCCGACGGGACGAAACCGTACATGGCGACCTCCAGGACCCGGATGCCCTCCAGCGGCGTCATGCCTCACCTTCCTGCGCCGGCTTGGCCGGCAAAACTGGGATAGCCGGGATGGCAAAAGTCTTGCGCTCCAAGAACTCTTCGAGCCCGGCGACACCCATCTCGCGGCCGATGCCGGACTGCTTGAAGCCCCCGAAGGGGCTGTCCGCACCAAAGTAGTTGCCGCCGTTGATGGAAAACGATCCGGTCCGGATCCGGCGCGCCACCGCCAGCGCCCGGTCCTGGTCGCGACTGAACACCGCGCCGGCCAGCCCGTAGATCGAGTTGTTGGCGATGCGCACCGCGTCGTCGTCATCGTCGAACGCGATGACGACCAGCACCGGACCGAAGACCTCGTCCTGGGCGATCTCACTGTCGGGGTCGACGCCGGTGAGCAACGTCGGCGCATAGAAGTAGCCGGGATCCAAGCGCTCGCCCCCGGTGACCAGGGTCGCCCCCGCGGCGACGGCCCGCTGCACCATGCCGTCGACCTTGTCCCGCTGCCGCTCGTTGATAAGCGGGCCCATCAACGTCTTCGGATGGGCCGGATCGCCGTGGCGCACCTTGGCGAAGTTCTGCGCGATCATCTCGACGATTTCGTCATGGTGCGACTTGGGCACCAACAGCCGGGACGTCAGAGCGCAGCCCTGGCCGGCGTGGGTGACCATGCTGAACGCCGCGAACATGCTGGCGCTGGCGAAGTCGGCGTCGTCGAGCATGATCACGGCCGACTTGCCGCCCAATTCCAAAAAGACGCGTTTGACGGTCTCGCTCGCCGCGGCCATGACCCGCCGGCCGACCGCGGTCGACCCGGTGAAGGTGATCACGTCGACATCGGGGCTGGTGGTCAGGGCTGCGCCGACGGTCGCATCCGAGGAAGTGAGCACGTTGACCACGCCGGGAGGGATGTCGGTGTGGTTGGCGATCAGCTCGCCCAGGGCCAGCGTGATCAGTGGGGTGTCCGGCGCGCCCTTCAACACCACGGTGCAGCCGGCGGCCAGCGCCGGGGCCAGCTTGGCCAGCGCGAGCTGATTCGGATAGTTGTAGGCGATGATGGCGCCCACCACGCCCGCGGCTTCCTTTTCGACCCATCGCCGGTGCCGCATGCCGCGCGATTCGATCTCGCCGAGGTCTTCTGACATCGGATAGCTGCGGAGCAGGTCGGCGTAGAACCGCACGATCCTGATCGGCTCGTCGAGTTGGGCGCCATGGGTGAGCCCGCGGGTGGCCCCGACTTCGGCGATGGTCAGCTCACGCAGCTCCTCCGCATGGTCGACGAGGGCCTGGTGCAGCTGGTCGAGGCAACGGATTCGGAACTCGACATCGGTGGGCCAGCGGGTCGTGTCGAACGCACGCCGGGCCGCCGCAATCGCCGCTTCGGCCTGCTCGGCGCCGGCATCCGGGGCATGCCCCAGGACTTCACCGGTGGCGGGATTGATCGAAGGGAACGTTTTGTGTGCGGTGACGAGCCGGCCGTCGATCAGCAATCGGCGATCGACCCGTGACCCCGGCGCGGCATCCATAACCGACGCCGTCTCCTGCGCTGGCATCCCGTACCCCCAAATCCGGTAACGGTAACGAAAATTTCATTCTCTTCCTCGGCGAATCTTACATTCGCATCTCGATAATTCAAGAAATTCTCAGGAACGGATCGAGCCGCTGACCAGCGGTGGGACAACCCAACCGTGGCGGCGCCGGGCCTCTCGGCGCAGGCCGCACGTGGTTTCGCGGCGATGTTGCACGTCGCTCCGCGCCGAGAGTAAGGTTCTCATAATTGCAAGGGAGATTCTTTGTGACTGAGATGCCCACGTCGAGAGGAGGTCCCCGGCGTGAAGACCGCGGTTGTCACCGGTGGCGGATCGGGCATCGGTCTGGCCGTCGCGCGACGCCTGCGCGCCGACGGCCTTGACGTCGCCACCATCGACCTCAGACCGTCGGACACCGATTTCGCTTTCACCGCCGACGTCACGGACCGGTCGCAGGTGGATGCGGCACTGTCGGCGATCCGCGCCCGGCTGGGGCCGGTGGCGGTCCTGGTCAACGCCGCGGGTCTGGACGGCTTCAAGCGATTCAGCAACATCACGTTCGAAGACTGGCGGCGGGTGATCGACGTCAACCTCAACGGGGTTTTCCACGTGATCCAGGCCGTGCTGCCCGACATGGTCGAGGCGGGGTGGGGACGAATCGTCAACATCTCTTCCTCGAGCACGCATTCCGGCGCGCCCTACATGACTCACTATGTGGCGGCCAAGTCGGCGGTCAACGGCCTGACCAAATCGTTGGCACTCGAGTACGGGCCGAGCGGCATCACCGTGAACGCCGTGCCGCCGGGTTTCATCGACACCCCGATGCTGCGCAGCGCAGAGAAAAACGGGTTCCTCGGCGACATCGAGCAGACCATCGCCCGGACCCCCGTACGCCGGATGGGCAAGCCGGAAGACATCGCCGCGGCGTGTGCCTTCTTGGTGTCCGAGGAAGCGGGCTACATCACCGGCCAGATTTTGGGCGTCAACGGCGGCAGGAACACTTAACTAGATCGTGAAGGAGACGCCGTGAAGGTCCGGGTTGATTCGGAACGCTGCCAGGGCCACACCCTATGTTCGATGATCGCTCCGGAGTCCTTCCAGCTCAGCGATATCGACGGTAGTTCGTCGGCGATCGACGAAGTGGTGCCGGCCGACCGAGAGGATCAGGTCCGCGAAGCCGCGCAATCGTGTCCGGAGCAGGCCATCATCATCACCGATGAAACATAAAGGGAGACAGCGCCTTGACCGTCGACGATGCCGTCAGCGACAGCGACCGTAAGCGAAACCGGTATCACTTCGATCGGCATTCCGCGGAGTACCGCTCGGAGTTCAAGAAGGTCACCGAGGAGATGCACGCCCAGTGCCCGATGGCCTGGAGCGACACCTACGGCGGCCACTGGGTGGCGGCCGGCAGCCACGAGGTATTCGAGCTCGCCCGCTGCCCGGCGGTCTCCAACGACCACGATGTCAACAACGAACGCCGTGGCTACAAAGGTATCTCGATCCCCACGGCCACCCGCATCAATGGCGTGCGCGGCGGCATCCTCGAGATGGACGACCCCGAGCATCGCACCTATCGCAACGTGCTCAACCCCTATCTGTCACCCGCCGCCGTCAAGCGCTGGGTGCCGTTCATCGACGACGTGACGCGCGCCTGCCTCGACGAGCGGATCGAGGAAGGCAGCATCGACTTCGTCGACGACCTGGCCAACGTCGTGCCGGCCGTTCTGACCCTGGCGATCCTGGGCATCCCGCTGAAGAGATGGAAAATCTACAGCGAGCCAACGCATGCCGCGATCTACACTCCCGAGCACTCCCCGGATATCCAGCGGGTTACCGAAATGCACCGGCAGATGGGGCTGGACCTGGTCAACAGCATGATCGAGATTCGCGACAATCCGCGACCCGGCCTGGTCAATGCCCTGGTCCAGATGCGGATCGACGGTGAGCCGGCTCCGGACCTGGAAATCCTCGGCAATCTCGGATTGGTCATCGGTGGCGGCTTCGACACCACGACCGCGCTGACCGCCCATTCGCTGGAATGGCTTTCGGAGAACCCCGATGAGCGAGAACGCCTACGGGACAACCGCGATACGCTGCTTGATTCGGCGAGCGAAGAGTTTTTGCGCTACTTCACCCCGGCTCCCGGAGATGGCAGAACGTTCTCGGACGACGTGGAACTCGCTGGGATGAAGTTCAAAGAGGGTGAGCGGCTGTGGATTTCGTGGGCCATGGCCAACCGCGATCCCTCGGTCTTCGCGGAGCCGGACAAAATCATCCTGGACCGTAAGGGCAACCGGCACTTCAGCTTCGGAATCGGTGTTCACCGGTGCGTGGGCTCGAACGTGGCGCGGACCGTATTCAAGTCCATGCTGACCGCGGTTCTGGACCGGATGCCCGACTATCGTTGCGACTCCGACGGCGCCGTCCACTACGAGACCATCGGCGTCATCCAGGGCATGCGCAAGCTGCCGGCCACCTTCACGCCCGGGGACAGGATCGGAGCCGGCCTGGACGAGACGCTGGAGAAACTGCAGCGCGTCTGCGACGAGCAAGAACTTGCCAGACCCGTCACCGAACGCAAGGAAGCCGCCGTCATCGACTAGGCGGTCGTGAGCCCGTTGACTGCCGCGACTTTTCCAAGTAGGCCTGGTCAGCGTGGCCGCGCTTTATATTTAGGCCAAGCGCGTATGCGGAGATGGGAGATTCATCGGTGAAGACTTTCGGAGTGGGCCTTGCGGTGCTCATCGCAGCGCTGGCTCTTGCGCCGACCGCTCACGCCGACATGCAGGTAGGCAACTACAGGATGGACACCAACCGGGATCCCGGGCACCTCTGGCTCTGGTTGGTTCGACCGTGCGTTTCGCACGAATCGGGATGCGTCCGCGTCCAGGCGATACCGCAACCCAACGGGCAGGCGGCGCCCTACGCCGAAGACGCTCATCTGTCTGACGGCCGCTACACCATGGCCGTCGACGTGCCCGATGGTGTGCGCTGCGTGGTCCAGTTCTTTCCCTCACATGATGTCTATACGTGGGATCCGGTATCCCTGGGCGGCCAGGTGGTCTCCACATTCGACACGGGATGCGGCGGCGGACCGGGGGGCACCAACACGTACCCCTTCTCGCTTGTGCGATGGTAGCCGCGACCACAGGACGAGCGATCGGAGCTCGGTAGACGACGATGGTGACGGACGGTACGCGCGGTGACTGAGGCGAAAGAACCGCCAGAACATTCGGCCACATCGAAAGCCGAAGCGATGGCGTTGCTCGAAGAAGCCGAGGCGGAGGCCGCCGAAGCCGAAGCACTCGCCGCCGCGGCGCGCGCCCGCGCCCGCGCGGCCCGGCTGCGCCGCGAGGCCCTGGCCGAGGCCCCCGAAGTCCCAGAAGTTCCCCACGAGGTAACTGCCGACGAGACCCCCCAAGCCGATGAAACGGTCGAAGTTTCCGATGAGGAACCCGCCGACAAGGCCCTCGAAGCCGCACCACCGGCATCCAGGCGGGGCCGATCGCGGCGCCGGTTGCCGTCACTGTCGACGACGGTGGAGGTGGTCGCGATTATTCTCATCGTCGCCTTCGCCGGAGTCAGCGGATACATGCTGTGGCAAGACCGCGACGCCAGCGAGCGAACGCAGCGCGCCGCGAGCTTCGTCGCGGGGGCCAAGCAGGGTGTGGTCAACATGACCACCCTGGACTTCAACAGGGCCAAGGAGGACGTCCAGCGGGTGCTCGACACCACCACCGGCCAGTTCAGGGACGACTTCCAGCAGCGCGCAAAGGATTTCACGTCCGTCGTCGAAAAGTCCAAAGTGGTGACCCAGGGAACGATCACCGCGGCGGCCCTCGAATCCATGAGCGAGCATTCCGCATCGGTACTGGTCTTGGCGACATCGCGGATCACCAATGCCACCGGCGCCAAGGACGAACCGCGCGTGTGGCGGCTCCGGGTAACCGTGACCGAAGAGGGCGGACAGTACAAGATGTCGAAACTGGAGTTCGTAGTGTGACCGACGAAACCCGCGATACCGAAGTCACCGAGACCTCGGCGGTCGAGGTGGCCCCCAGCAATGACTCCCCGGAGCGCGCCGAACGCCGGCGTGACTGGTCACGCACGCTACGCAACGTGAAACTCGTTCCCGCGATTCTGGTCCTGCTGCTGCTGATCTCCGGCGGTGCGACGGCGTGGCTGTACTTCGAGCGGTATCAGCCGAATCGGCAGACCGACCCGGGCGTCGCCCGCGCGGTGGTCAGCGCGGCCTCCGACGGAACGGTCGCGTTGCTGTCCTACTCACCCGAGTCGCTCGACAAGGACTTCGCCACCGCGAAGTCCCACCTTTCCGGGGATTTCCTGTCCGAGTACAGCAAGCTCATCGATCAGGTCGTGGGTCCGGCGACCAAACAGAAGTCGCTGAAGACCACCGCTCGCGTCATCGGGGCCGCCGTGTCGGAGCTGCATCCGAACTCGGCAGTCGTTCTGGTGTATGTCGACCAGACCACCACGAGCAAGGACAATCCCGAGCCCTCGATGGATGCCAGCAGCGTTCTGGTGAGCATGGCCAAGGTCAACGGCAACTGGCTGATCACCAAGTTCGACCCGGTTTAGCGCGCTGCTGTTTAGCCATACATCAGCGTGTCCCGGATGCCGCAATGGCCGCTCACAGCGAAAACTAAGGCGCGCAAGGGGATTGACGCTCGGAGCCGGGCGCAATGGGTGGCCGCGACCGCGGAAACCCGGTAGCGGGTCAGGGGGCACACCCGATGACACGGCACGTAGGGTTATCCCTCGGCGGTGGGGGATCCGTTCCGTCGTAAAGATCGCTGGGCAGCTTGCCCTGATAGGGAACGTTGCCCTTCCCGTTGACCCAGTAATAGGTGTGGCAGACGTTCCAGTCCCAGTTGTAATTAGGGCCCGGCCCCGTCGGGTAGTAGATGGAGTCCCCCGGGCACCAGTGATGCGGGCCGTATCCCTGCGCCTGGGCGGTGCCTGCGCCCAGCCCGCTGCCGGCGAACAGCAACAGGGCCGTTGTTAGCCCTGCGATTCCTCGTCGCGAGGTGCGGGTGGCGTTCATGTCGCGTTTCTCCTCCTTCATACCCCGACCTGCCGCCTGGCATTTGCGCTCGGCGGACGGCCCTGGACCGGGTGTTTACCGCATTTCTGCTCACCCAAATATGCACCGCCCGCGTTGCTACCGATCCCAACATCTCGCGCTCGCGCGGTCACCACGATCTGATCGGGGCCAAGCGTGCCGGGAATCCTCGCAACCCGGCGCTCGCAACTGCTCGCCGAACCTAGCCGCGGGGCAGGCCCAGCACCCGCTGGGCGATGATGTTGCGCTGGATTTCCGAGGTGCCGCCGGCGATCGTGCCGGAAAAGCTTCGGGCATAACGCTCGAACCAGCTGGCGAAATAGTGGTCCAGGTTCATGGGTGCGTAGGGACCGGTCTGCCCCGGGTGGATCAGCCCGTCGGCTCCGGCGGCCGCCAGGGCGTGTTCGGTCCCATGCAGTTCCGCTTCGGAGCCGAGGAGCTTGAGCACCGAGATGGCGGCCACGTCGTCCTCGCCACGGGCGGCGCGGGCCAACGCGACCGAGCCCAGAAGGCGCAGAGCCTGTTTGTCCATGATCAGGGTGGCGTATTGGTCGCGCTCGAGCTCCGTCGTGGGGCGCCAATCGGCGATCACGTTGTCCATTCGATCCGCAAAACCCAGCCACATCATCGTGCGCTCGTGCCCGAGGGATCCGTTGGCCACCCGCCATCCCTGGTCGAGCTCCCCGACCAGGTTCTGCGCCGGGACTCGCACGTCGGTGAAAAAGACCTCGTTGAAATCCAGATCGTCGGCCGCGCAGATCGACGGGAATGGGCGGCGCACGACACCCGGGGTGTCGGTCGGGATCAGTAACGCGCTGATTCCCTTGTGCTTTGGCGCATCCGGGTTCGTCCGCACGAAGGTCAGCAGCACATCGGCGTGGTGGGCCCCGGAGGTCCACACTTTCTGGCCGTTGACCACGAAGTGGTCGCCGTCGAGCACCGCCCGGGTGCGCAGCGATGCCAGATCAGACCCGGCGCTGGGTTCGCTCATTCCCAGCGAGGCGGTGATCTCGGCCCGCAGAATCGGCACCGCCCAGCGGCGCTTCTGCTCGTCGTTACCGAACGACAACAGCGACGCCGCAACGATGTTCACGCCTTGCGGGTTGAGGCTGTGGTAGATGCGCCGACGGCATAATTCGTCGAGATGGACGAACTGCTGCACGACGGTGGCGTTGCGCCCACCGAACTCCGGGGGCTGACCGGGAAGGAGCCAACCGTTGTCGAACAGCAGCCGCTGCCAACGACGCGCCCACTGTGGCATATGGGAAACCGATCGGGGGCGCTCCAGGGTTTCGCTTGCGGGGGGCAGGTTTTCGTCGAGGAATGCCGCGAACTCCGCCCGAAACGCCTCGACGTCGGGATCAAAAGTCAGCTGCACGGTACTCCTCGGCGATTCGCGCCCGATGCTCCGCGGCGCCGCCGAGCATCAGCTCACCCGCCTTGGCTCGCTTGAGCGCGAATTGCAGGTCGTTCTCCCAAGTGAAGCCCATCGCACCGAAAAGCTGTAAGCCGTGCCGGAATACCAGCGACTGGCACTCGCCCGCCGACGCCTTGGCCATCGCGGCCGCCAGTCGGCGCCGGGGATCGTCCGCCGCAATCGTCAAGGCGGCGAAGTATGCCAGCGCTCGCGCGCGCTCCACCGCGACGTGCATGTCGGCGGCCTTGTGCTGGACGGCCTGGAATGAGCCGATCGGTACACCGAACTGCTGCCGACTGCGCACGTGGTCGAGGACCAGATCGAGAATGCGTTGGCAGGCGCCAACCATCGTGATTGCCATGCCCGTCAACGCAATATGGCGCGCGCGTTCCGAGTCGACGGTCAGCCGCGCGGTGTCCGGCACCCGGACCTCCCCGAACGACAGATCGGCGACGTGCAGCACCGGGTCGAACACCGCGGAGCGCCGCGCCGACACCTGGTTGGACGCGACGACGAACACCCCGGCGTCGGTCACCACCGCCAACCGGTCGACGCGATCGCCGTCGAGGACGTGGCGCGCCGTGCCGTCCAGCACCCAACCGTCGGCGTCCCGGTGCGCCGCGATCCCCGTGTAGGCGGCGCTACCCGACTCGTGTGGGTCGAACAGTTCTCCGGCTAACGGCGCGAACTGGCTCATCGTCGCCAGAAACTGCGTGGGATCGGTCGCGCGCCCCAGCTCTTCGAGCACAATCGCCAACTCCACCGCGCTGGTGGGGTCGTTCAGCTCGGTCCAGCCCTGGTCTACGTAGGACTTCCACAGTGGGCTCGGGTCGACGCCGTCCTCGGCCACGCCGCGCACCAGCGAGGGGGGGCACTGCTTGGCGACGACATCGCGCACCGTGCTCTGCCACAGCCGCTGATCAGCATCGAACTCCAACAGCATCCGGGCCGCCTCCTGTCGTCACCACCCGCGAGAATATCATTCTCCATCACGGAAGTAATAATCTCAAAAACGGGTTATGACGTGGCCGCACGTGCCTAAATGACGGCGACCAAGTCGTCGGCCGACTCATTCCGTAGACCGGCTCGACACGACCTCCCAGACGTCGCTGCCTGCCGCCGTCATACTTCTCCCCCAAGGTTTCTTTGCTATACGAAGGTCATATCGGGCGCCTGAAACAGATAAAGGAGACGACCATTGGATCGCGAGACATACCAGCGAGGACTTGACATCCGTTCCGCCGTGCTGGGCGAAGCGTACGTCAACCAGGCGCTCGACAGCGCGGATGACTTCACCCAGCCGCTGCAAGACCTCATCACCGAGTACTGCTGGGGAGCGGTCTGGGGGCGCGACGGTCTGGCCCTCAAGACCCGCAGCATGCTCAACTTGGCCATGATCTCGGTCCTCAACCGGCCCAACGAGTTACGGACGCACATCAAGGCGGCACTGACCAACGGGGTCACTCGCGATGAAATCCGCGAGATATTCCTCCAGGTCGCCATCTACGCCGGCGTGCCGGCTGCGGTCGACAGCTTCCGGATCGCACGCGAAGCATTCGCCGAAGTGGAACAGAGCTAGGAGCTCGCGATGGCTGTCGGGTTTATCGGGCTGGGAAACATGGGCTTTCCCACAGCACGCCGCCTCATCCAGGAAAACCACGACGTCATCGCCTTCGACACGCGCGGCGCGGCGCTCGAGCGCATCGTGGCCCTCGGCGCGCACGCCGCGTCATCGCGCCGTTGGAGAAGGCCGCCGGCGTCACGGTCGGCCGCGCGGACGGTTCGGTCGTGAATCCCACTGAGCGCTAAGGGGCCTCACCATTGAGCTGCCGCCCCGCGTCTTGCGGCGCCGGACGGGGCCAACCGAAAAGCCGTGCGGCGAAGAGGAAGCACAACGCACCGAAGAAGGTTCCGATGTTGGCCCACACCAGACTGACGTCGGCTCCCGAGCGCAACACCAGTGCGCCCGCGGCCGAAACGAAGAACAGCACGGATCCGGCCAAGTTGAGGAAGGCGATGCGCTGCGAAGCGCTTACAACGTGGGAATGCCGCCGAGCCCGGACCTCGGGAACGACCGCAATAACCGAGGAGACCAGGAAGGCGAGGGAACCCACGATGTCGGGCACCCACACCTCGACGTCAACCAGCTCCGGGCGCGCACCGATGGTGAGCGCGGCATCCATGGTGTTGATGTTGAACAGCATGGTCCCCACCAACTGGACGGCCGCGGCCAGCCAGTCGGTGGTGCGGGCACGCAATGGGAGCGAGCGCCGCTCGGCCTCGGGCAGCGCCCGGCGAGCGAGGACGAGCTGGAGGGTCGCGGCGCACGTGAAGAACACCGCCCCAATCGCGTAGGTCACCGCGGAGAGCAGCGGTGGCGATGCGGGCAGCAGCGAGAGCAGGACACCGAGCGCGAACAGCGCCGCGCCGACCACGAACAGCAGGCCGGTCCAGCGCACCACGGACTTGTGCACCGCCCTCACCACGTAGAGGCCATCAGCGCCGGTCCGGCGATCACGCGACGAATCGTACCGTCGGGCGCCGCCCAAGTGGTCAGACCGACGTCTGCGGAAGGTCAAGTTCGACGTTCGGCTTGGGCGCGGTCGGCGTCCCCCGACGGGTCGGAGAATGTTATTATCCTTATTCAAGAACGACACTTACCCAGCCGCCCGGAATATCGGTAACTACCAGGGCCGATGATTAACCGAAACGCTTACCGGAAATACCATTGATTGGCACCCGAGGAGAATGTTAGCTTATCTATCATATGGCCCGACATGGGCCGCTTTGCCTGCACGAGCCGAAGGATGGCTTTCGTGATCGAACACGCTGACGGAACCCGCACGCCGGTGATCGACGCCAGCGTGCACATCTTCTTTCCGTCCAACAAAGACCTGCGCTCCTTCCTGCGGGAGCCGTTCAAGAGCCGCGGCTTCCCCGACTACGAAATGGACTGGTACGGCGCGCCGGGCGGCGAATACGCGCCGAACACCCGGGGCGCGGACCGCCAGTACCCGGGCTCGGACCCGGAATTCGTTGCCAATGAACTCTTTTCGAAGCGCGGTGTCGACGTGGCGGTGCTGCATCCGATGGGACGCGGCATCATGCCCGACCGGCACCTGGGCACCGCGCTGCATGCCGCCCACAACGAGATGATGGTGTCGCGCTGGCTGGACTTCCCCACTTTCGGCGACCGGTTCCGCGGCACGATCCGGGTCAACCCCGACGACATCGCCGGCGCGGTGCGCGAGATCGAAAAATGGCGCGCGCACCCGCGCGTGGTCCAGGTCGGCGTCCCGCTGCAGTCGCGCGAGCTCTACGGCAAGCCACAGTTCTGGCCGCTGTGGGAGGCCGCCGCCGACGCGAACCTTCCGGTCGCGGTCCACATTGAAACGGGCGAAGGCATCGGATTCCCGCCCACGCCGTCCGGGCACACCGAGACCTACGAGCAATACGTCAGCTTTATGGCGCTGAACTACATCTATCACCTGATGAACATGATCGCCGAGGGCGTGTTCGAGCGCTTTTCGAGCCTCAAGTTCGTCTGGGCCGACGGCGCCGCGGACTTCCTGACGCCGTTCATCTGGAGGATGGACACCTTCGGCCGGCCGCACCTGGAACAGACGCCGTGGGCGCCACGGATTCCCAGTGACTACATCCCCGGCCACGTGTACTTCGTGCAGGGCGCCCTCGATGGTCCGGGCGACACCGAGTTCGCCGGTGAGTGGTTCGGCTTCACCGGCAAGGAAGACATGGTGATGTTCGGATCGAGCTACCCGCACTGGCAATGCGGTGACATCACGAAGCTGCCCAGCGCGCTGTCCGCCCAGCAACGCGACAAGCTGTGCTGGCGCACCGCGGCCGACCTGTACGGGATCGACGTTTCGGTCGACCTCGCGGCGGGCTAGACGCAGAATATTGAAGAGGAGACCGAGGAGACAGAGATGACGATCCATACGCAGGAACGCGTTCCCGCCGCCGAACGCATAGCCGTCCGGTGCGTCGACTCGGATGTTCACCCGGTGCCCAAACGCGGCGAGCTGACTCCCTACATCCCGGAGCCGTGGCGCAGCAGGTTCTTCCGCGACCACAAAGTGGGCGAGCTGATCTACTACGACGCTCCCGACTACGCCCACAGCTTCGCGATGCGCACCGACACCTTCCCGCCCGACGGCGAATTCCCGGGCAGCGACCCGGACATGGCGTTTCGGCAGCTGATCATGGAGGCGGGCTCCGACATCGCGATCCTGGAACCCGGGGCCCGCACACCGCGGCAGGCCGAAGCCCACCAGGCCTTCTCGAGCGCGTTGAACGAATGGCAGGCTAACCACTGGCTCGACAGCCACAACAACTGGCACCAGCGCTGGCGCGGTTCGATCTGCGCGGCGATCGAGGATCCCGAGGGGGCCGCCCGGCAGATCGAGAAATGGGCCGGACACCCGTACATGGCGCAGATCCTGATCAAGGCCGAGCCGCGACCGTCATGGGGCCACCCGAAATACAACCCGATTTGGGAGGCGGCCACCAAGCACGACATCGTGGTGAGCTGTCACCTGTCGCGCAGCAACTATGAGATGCTGCCGACGCCGCCGGTCGGCTTCCCCAGCTACAACCACGATTTCATGGTGACGTACTCGCTGCTGGCCGCCAACCAGGTGATGAGCCTGGTCTTCGACGGCGTGTTCGACCGGTTCCCGACGCTGCGCATCGTGTTCGTCGAGCACGCGTTCACCTGGATCCTGCCGCTGATGTGGCGCATGGACGCGATCTACGAAGCGCGGAAGTCGCGCGTCGAGATCAAGCGCAAGCCGTCGGAGTACGTCAAGGATCACATCAAGTTCACCACGCAGCCGCTGGACTACCCGGAAGACAAGACCGAGTTGACCCGCGCCATGGAGTGGATGGAGTGCGACAAGATCCTGCTGTACTCCTCGGATTACCCGCACTGGACGTTCGACGATCCGCGCTGGCTGGTGAAGCACCTTCCCAAAGCGGCCCGGGAATCGGTGATGTACAAGAACGGGATCGCGACCTACCACCTCCCCGAGACCGTGCCGGTCCTCGAGGGCCAGGTCCGGGTGCTCTGAATTGACGGAGACAACCCCCACGCGGCCCCAGCCCCGCCTCGCCCAGGGCCGCGAGCATGTTGTCGCCACGGTGGACGAAATCCCGCCGGGTAGCCACAAGCTGGTGCCGATCGGGCGGCACGGCGTCGGCGTCTACAACGTCAACGGCACCTTCTACGCCATCGCGAATTACTGCCCGCACCAAGGCGGCCCGCTGTGTTCGGGGCGCACCCGGGGACGCACCGTCGTCGACGAGACCGCCCCGGGCGACGCGGTCATGGTTCGGGATCGCGAGTACATCTTCTGCCCTTGGCATCAATGGGGTTTCGAGCTGGCGACCGGCACGACAGCGGTCAAGCCGGAGTGGAGCATCCGCACTTATCCGGTGTGGGTCGTCGGTACCGACGTTGTGGTGATGGCGTGAAGCTGCGGGAGAATCCGTGTCAACTGTCGAGGTGAACGGGGGAAACGTCGTCTACGAGATCCTCGGTGACGCAGGCGATCTCATCGTCCTGACACCGGGCGGTCGGTTCAGCAAGGAAATCCCGGGGCTGCGCCCGCTGGCCGAGGCGCTCGTCGCCGGTGGCTATCGGGTGTTGCTGTGGGACCGGCCCAATTGTGGTGCCTCCGACGTGCAGTTCTACGGCCAAAGCGAGTCGCACATGCGCGCCGAGACCCTGCGCGGCCTATTGGGCGCGCTCGGTGTTCAACGGTGCATCATCGCCGGAGGCTCCGGTGGCGCAAGGGATTCCATGCTCACGACGATGCTGTACCCGGAGCTGGTGGAGAAGCTCGTGGTGTGGAACATCGTCGGTGGCATCTACGGCACGTTCGTGCTGGGTTCCTTCTACATCATCCCGAGCATTCTCGCGGCGCGCGGAACCGGAATGGACGCCGTGGTCAAGGTGGCCGAGTGGCGCGACCGCATCGAGGAGAACCCGAATAACAAGCAGCGGTTCCTCGACTTCGACCGCGACGACTTCCTCAAGGTGATGCTGCGCTGGCTCAATGCGTTCGTGTCCAAGCCCGGGCAGACCATTCCGGGTGTCGAGGACGAAATGTTCGACCGCATCAAGGTTCCCACGCTGATCATCCGCGGCGGCGAGAACGACTGGGATCATCCCAAGCGGACGTCCCTGGAAGTCAGCTGCCTGATCAAGGGATCGAAGCTGATCGATCCGCCGTGGCCGGAGGATGCGTGGGAGCGCGCGTCCGAAGACCGCGCGGCGGGCAGGGTGCAGCACTTCAACATGTTCGACACGTGGGTGCAGGCGGCCCCCGCAATCCTTGAGTTCCTGGGCTCGTGATGTCTCAAAATGCGCTAGACAGTGCGGATGTGAACCTCACAGTTAAGCGAGGCCTCGAGCGCGGTGTGGACCCGGCTTTCCGGGATCCGCTCGAGGTCGGCTTCGCGCAACGTCACGTAGACGACGTCGAAGCCGTCGTCGCCGGGTGCGCGGACGATCTCGCCGTTGAGCCCGAACGCGGAGAGCACACCGTGCGCGTCATCATCGGTCCCCCTGCTGATAAAGGTGACGACACCGGGCAGTGGGTTGGTGCTGAAAGCCTTGGCGCACAGGTCAATTCCGGTTTGCTTTGCTGCATCGACATCAGCCGCCGCAATCAGCAGCTCGATCTCGCGCCGGCTGGCCGCCGCGGCCGCGAGGTCGTTATCGACCACGCCCGCGCCGAGCTCGTCGGCAAGCCCACGGAGCGTGGTCATGCCCTGGCTTAGCTGTGCAGGCGTGAGCGCGCCGGAAGGGTCGACGTTGACCCGCACGACCGCCGTTCGCATGTGCGCAAGACTAACCGCGACAACTATTTCAGTGGACAGCTAGCCGATGGAAACTCGCGCCGCACCGGCTATCACCGTCGCCACCTGGCCCGACAGTCCGTCGCGGCTGCTCGGCGATCGGCCCGGGCATTCGCGGGAGAACTACCAGGGTTACCAGCAACTCGGCGGCTACCGATGCATCGACGACGCCGACGAACTCCTCCTCGAAGTCGAACGCAGTGGGTTGCAGGGCCGCGGGGGCGCGGCTTTTCCGCTCGCGGTGAAGTTGCGCGCGGTGCGCGATAACGGCCGCCTGGCCGGTGGGTGTGTTGTGGTCGCGAACGGCGAGGAGGGCGAGCCCGCCTCGATCAAGGATCGATGGTTGCTACGTCACCGGCCACATCTGGTTCTCGACGGGCTGCGACTGGCGGCCGCGATGGTGTCGGCCGACCGCACCTATGTCTACGTTTCCGACCCCGAATCTGCCCGCAGCGTGGAAGCCGCGCTAACGGAAAACGCGTTGGCAGACATCACGATCGAGCTCTTCGAGGTCGGACCGGGATACATAGCCGGCGAGGAGACCGCGGTAACCCGGGCGATCAACGGCGGTCCGGTCAAACCGACGGACAAGCCGCCGCGCCCGTTCCAGAAAGGCGTCGGCGGCCAACCCACCCTGGTGAGCAATGTCGAGACCCTGGCCAACCTGCCCTACCTGCAGCGGCACGGCTCGGCGGCATTCCGCTCGATGGGCACCTCGGCCTCGCCCGGCACCTTCCTGGTGACCCTCACCGGCGGCGGCCAACCACCGGGTCTCTACGAGATCCCGCACGGCTTGCCGTTCCGCGAACTGCTTGCCCTGCACCAGGTTTCGCCAGAGCGAGTGCAAGGTGCGCTGCTGGGCGGCTATTTCGCCGGAATGCTCGATCGGGCCGTGCTGGACGCGACGCTGGACCACGAGACGCTGCGCGGCCTCGGCAGCGGCCTGGGTTGTGGTGCGATCGCGGTGATCACCGAGGACTGTCCGGTCGCGGTCGCCGCATCCGTGCTGGCCTACTTCGACCGCGAAAACGCCGGGCAGTGCGGGTCATGTTTCAACGGCACCGCGGCGATGGCCGCCGCCGCCGGCGCGCTGCGCGATGGTGGCGCCACATCCGAAGACCTCGACCGGTTACGCCGCTGGTCGGTGGTGCTGCGCGGCCGCGGAGCCTGCGCCACTCTCGACGCGGCGACCAACGTGGCGGCGAGTCTGCTCGGCCAGTTTCCGCAAGTGGTGGCGCACCATCTGGAAAACACCTGCGAAGCATGCAGTGCCCACGTGTTCCGCGCCCAACGCCCCTACGAGGCCGAGGCGGTGATCTACGCGTGACCGAAGGCCTGAAGATCCACCTCGACCGCACGCTCTGTGACGGTTTCGGCATCTGCGCCAAGCACGCACCCGGGTACTTCTCGCTCGACGACTGGGGATACGCGTGTGTGATCGGGGACGGAACCGTCGCCGCGGCCGACCGCGACGCGGTCATGCGCGCGCTGATGGATTGCCCGGTGCACGCCATCATGGAGATGGATGAACGCCGACCGGACGACGTACCCCCGCCGCCAAGCGGCGACGAGGATCCCGCCGCGCACCTCAAAACCGAGGCGAACGAGGCCGAGTGGGGTTTCACCCGCTGATCGGGCCTGGTTGTGCCGGTGCCGAAGGAATAGGCTGAGTCCAGCCAAGGTCGGGGATGGTCCCTATGGGAGGCCTGCCATGAGGTGGTTTGTTCGTCGTCTGGCCGCCGTCGTTGCGGCCGCACTCGTGTCGATGGTGGCCGCGGTGGTCGCGACGCCGGGAATCAGCTCCGCTGACTGCGGCCCCAACATGTCATTTAATCCGGTGACCAACGTGTGCAAACTGCCACCGGCGCCGCCAGCCTGGTACACGGCTCCACCGCCGTATGCGCCGTCGTTTGCGCCGCCGAACGTGCCGCCGCCTCCACCGTGGCCGTCGTGGTCACCGCGCGCCCCGATGTGGAGCAACGGCTTTCAGCAATGGGGCGTCTACGTAGGCGGGGTCTGGGTGCCGCTCTGACGGCGGCTAAACGCGAACCCGCCCAAGCGAAAGTGCCTGCGTGGCCGTGGGTTCCAGTCGGATTTGCCCCCGCCGCCTACCGCTGCGCCTGATTGCCAAAACGGTCGCCGGATAGGTCAGCCGCAGGTCGTCAGCTCGCCGCGGCGACGACGGAGCGTTCCGCTGCGCTAGCAGAACCTTCCTTGCCCTCATTGGGCAGCGACAGCCTGATGACCTTGCCCCAGGCCGATGCGACCTGCCGCACCAGCGGGCCGGATGTATAGGTAATTCCGTACTTCTCGAAAACGGCGCGCACCTGCGGCGCAATTTCCTGATAGCGGTTCGAGGGCAGGTCGGGGAACAAGTGATGCTCGATCTGGAACGACAGGTTGCCGCTCATCAGGTGCATGAAGCGGCTGCCGCTGATATTGGCCGAGCCGATCATCTGGCGCAGATACCACTGCCCACGCGTCTCGCCGTCGACGCTGTCGTACGCGAATGTTTCGACACCTTCGGGGAAGTGCCCGCACATGATCACCGAGTGCGTCCACAGGTTTCGCGCGACATTGGCCGTGATGTTGGCCGCGAGAGTGGGCAGTACACTCGGCCCCGACAGCAGCGGGTGGACGACGTAGTCGCGGGTGGCCTGTGTGCGCACCTTGCGCAGGGTCGCCCTGACTCGCGCCCGAAACTCCGGGTTGTTCCGGCGCTCTTTGCTTTTCAGGTTCTTACCGAGCTTGAGGTCGTAGGCGGCGATGCCGTACTGGAACATGAAGGCGTTGATCAGGTTCCACAGCGGCTGACCCAGGTGGAACGGATGCCACGGCTGCTCCTCGTCGACGCGCATGATGCCGTAGCCGAGGTCACCGTCCTTGCCGATGACGTTGGTGTAGGTGTGGTGCTCTTCGTTGTGGGCGTGCTTCCACTGCTCGGCCGGAGACGCGTTGTCCCACTCCCAAGTCGTGGAGTGGATCTTCGGATCGCGCATCCAGTCCCATTGCCCGTGCATCACGTTGTGGCCTATCTCCATGTTTTCCAGGATCTTGGCCACCGAAAGGCCGGCGGTGCCGGCCAGCCATGCGGGCGGGAAGAGCGAGAACAGCAGCACGATGCGGCTCGACGCATCCAGCGTGCGCTGGGCGGTGATGACGCGCCGGATGTAGGTCGCGTCCCGCTCGCCGCGGGTGTCGAGCACCTGTTGGCGAATCGCGTCGAGTTCCTGGCCGAGGTTTTCGATGTCCTCGACGGAGAGGTGCTCAATGGGGCTGACGGGCTTGTTCTGAATCGTGGTCATTGAATGTCCTTAGGGTGAGTCGGATATCGATCAGATATCGAGTTGGCATGGGCCTGCCGCGGCGGAGATGCAGGTCTGCACGAGCACGCCGTCGCCGGGATTGGCGGAGGTGAGGTCGCCGTTGCGCACATCGCGCACCGCCCCACTGCGCAGCGGAACCACGCAGCCGAAGCAGACGCCCATCCGGCATCCAGAGGGCATCAGCACGCCGGCGCCCTCGCCAGCCGCGAGAAGCGTTGCGCCATTGCTTGATTCGGCGGTTACACCGGAGCGGGTGAACTCCACGGGGCCACCGTCTCCAGTCGGAACGGCCGCGGCCCGGAAGCGCTCTGTGCGCAATTTGGCGCCCAATCCTGCTGCCGCGTAG
Organism: uncultured Actinomycetota bacterium; assembly: GCA_963784685.1. Classification (GTDB taxonomy): domain Bacteria; phylum Actinomycetota; class Actinomycetes; order Mycobacteriales; family Mycobacteriaceae; genus Mycobacterium. The sequence continues at coordinate 713,120 of CAWASF010000019.1, read as the reverse complement.
TGCATTTCAAGATTATCGAGCAGGCCGCCCGGGCCGCATGCCCAGGCGTCGCGCTGCTTCCAATCGGGCACCAGCTCGGTGAGCCCTTGTGCGGTGAGCCGCGACCGGCCGACGGTGCGGTGCTCGATCAGCCGGATCGCGCCGCGAAGGCCGAGGGCACGGAGCTCTTCGCCGAAGATGACGTCATCGGCGGTACGCGCACTGTGCACCAGCACGACGTCGGTCAGCTCATGCACGTGCGCGCGGAGCATGCCCATCACCGGAGTGATGCCGCTGCCCGCTGTGACGAACAGCAGCTTGGCGGGCATCGGGGTGGGCAGCGTGAAGTCGCCGGCGGCGTAGTCGAGGTGGACGAGCGTGCCGGGGGTCGCCTCGCGCACCAAATGGTTGGACACCAGCCCTTCGGCGACCGCCTTGACCGTGACTGTGATGTGGGAGGTCTGCAGCGGCGACGACGTGATCGAGTAGGTCCGCCATTGGCGCACCCCATCGATGTCGACGCCCAGCCGCACGTACTGGCCCGCCCGGTGGCCGCACCAGCCGCGGCCCACCCGGATCCGCACGGTGGCGGCCGGGGTTTCGGAGGCGGTTTCGGAGTCGATCGCCTCGATGCGTCCACGCAGATCAGTGCTGCTGGCCAGGGGATTGATCAGATCGAAGTAGTCCTGTGGCACCAGCGGCGTGGTGAGCAGGCGGGCGACCGTGTTCAGTGTCGTCGTCATGATTACCATCGTGACTGTCGCTCAAGACGGATTCTCGACACATTATGGTGAATTTACGGGCAGTTTTTGTTCATTTTTGGTAGTTTCTTGGAATGAACGCTGGTCCGCCCGACCCTCCAAGGCTGCAGCTCCCGGAACCGGCGCTCGCCGCCATGTGGGAGTCCCTGCCCTCCACGGCGGAGCGCACCGTGGCCGCGGTGGTGGCCGAGGTGCCCAGTTACGCCGACGCGTTCAGCGGTCGAATGGGACGCACGATCGAGGCCGCCGTCGAACAGGCGCTGGCCGGATTCCTTCGCTTGACGTCAGAGGGCGCCGACCCGGATAGCTCCCCCGGCATCAAACCGGCCCTGGATGGCGCGTACGTGTTGGGACAAGGCGAGGCACGGCAGGGGCGCTCTACGGACGTGCTGCTCGCCGCGTACCGCGTGGGTGCCCGAACCGCGTGGCGCGAGCTGAGCGCTATGGCGGTGTCGCACGGCGTGCCGGGCGAGACCCTCGGTGTCTTCGCGGAACTCGTCTTCGCCTACATCGACCGGCTGTCCGCACTCAGCGTCGCCGGTCACGCCGACGAGCTGGCCAAAACGGGTCTGGCCCGGCAACGACAACGAGAAAAGCTGGTTCGCCAACTGCTCACCGGTGCGCCGATCGAGGACCTCGAGACGACCGCCGAGCGGGCCGGATGGACCCCACCGCTGACCCTTACGGCGATCGCCGTCAACCGCGGTCACGAGGGCAGCATCGCCGCAACTCTCGATCCCCGAACGCTGGAAGCACCCGAAGACACCTTCGAGACATTGCCGCGCCCAGTCACGGTGCTGCTCGTACCCGACGTCGGCGGAGGGGCGCGATCCGCTTTCATCGACTCGATCGGAACAGCCGGCACCGTCATCGGCCCGGCGCGACCGTGGCTGAGCGTTGGGGCATCGGTGCGCCGGGTTCTCCGCGCTCTCGAACTGAGCACCCAGTCCGACCCCCCGCTCGACACCGACGACCGGCTGGCGGACCTCGTGGTGCGGGCCGACCGCGAGGCGCTGGCAGATCTGCGTGCGCGGGTGCTGGCCCCGATGCGGCACCTGCGGCCACGCACTCAGGAAAAACTCGCCGAAACTCTGCGGGCGTGGCTTGTGCATCAGGGCCGCCGCGACGTGATCGCCGGCGCCCTGTTCGTGCATCCACAGACCGTTCGGTACCGGCTGGGGCAGCTACAGGAGCTGTACGGCGACAGCCTCCGGGAACCGAACACCATCATGGAGATGACGATCGCGTTGGCGGCCGTCGACCCATCGGACTTCGGCTGATTTACCGCCTGGATCGTGCCAGCTCGGCAGTGATAATGTAATTCTCCGATTCGCATAATGGGCCTACCATGTCGTCTCGGCGGCCCCGACTCCCGGAGGTGGCGTGTCAGCAACATCGGGACGCCCGCTGCCCCTGGTCACCGACGAGAACGAGTTCTTTTGGACGTCTGGGGCCGACGGCACCCTCCGGCTACAGGAATGCCAGGCCTGCCAATCCCTGATCCATCCGCCGGCGCCGGTGTGCCGGTACTGCCGCTCACGCGACATGGGCGTGCGGGCCGTGTCTGGCGACGCGACGCTCGCCGGTTTCACCGTCAACCACCGGTTCAGCGTTCCCGGGCTGCCGGCGCCGTACGTGATCGCCCAGGTGGCGATCGCGGAGGACACTCGGGTCCGGCTGACCACCAACATCGTCGAGTGCGATCCCGATCGGCTGGAACTGGGTCAACGGGTGGAGGTCGTCTTCGAGCAGGTCGAGGACGTTTGGCTGCCGCTGTTCCGCCCATCCGCGGACAGCCAACCCGCTGCCCTCCCGGTCGACGAGATCGCGCCGGAGCGCTTCGGAGAACACGTCCGTCCCATGCTGACGGCCGAGAAGTTCGAGGACAAGGTCGCGCTCACCGGGATCGGCATGTCGCCGATCGGGCGCCGGCTGATGCAGCCGCCGCTGGCGCTGACCGTCCAAGCCTGCGAGGCGGCCATCGCCGATGCCGGGCTGACGTTCGCCGACATCGACGGCCTGTCCACCTACCCCGGCGCGATCAACGTCGGCGGGTTCGGGGAGGGCGGCGTCACCGCTCTCGAGGCCGCGCTGGGCATCCGGCCGACCTGGCACAACGGCGCCATGGAGACGTTCGGCCCGGGCGGTTCGGTGATCGCCGCGATGCTCGCGGTCGCGTGCGGGCTGGCGCGTCACGTGCTGTGCTTCCGGACGCTGTGGGAGGCCACCCATGGCGAGCTGATGAAGCAGGGCAAGATCACCCCGTCGATGGGCCGCACCGCCGGTTGGCACTTCCCGTTCGGCGCCACGTCGGCGGCCCACACCCTGGCGATGAACGCCCAGCGGCACTTCCACCGTTATGGCACGACGAAAGAGACGCTGGGCTGGATCGCGTTGAACCAGCGGGCCAATGCCGAATTGAACCCGACCGCCGTCTATCGGACGCCGATGACCATGGACGACTACCTCAACGCGCGGCCCATCACCACGCCCTTCGGTCTTTACGACTGCGACGTGCCGTGCGACGGCGCGATAGCGGTCATCGTCTCCGCTGTCGGCGCCGCCCGCGACCTGGCCAAGCCCCCCGTCCTGGTGGAGGCGGTGGGCACGCAGATCGCCGAGCGAATCGACTGGGACCAAAGCACTTTGACGCATGAGCCGCAGGTGCTGGGTCAGGCCGCGCACGTGTGGACGCGCACCTCGCTGCGACCCGCTGACGTCGACGTCGCCGAACTCTACGACGGGTTCACCATGAATTGTTTGTCCTGGATCGAGGCGCTGGGCTTCTGCGGGATCGGCGAAGCCAAGGAATTTCTCGACGGCGGCAAGAACATCGCCCGCGACGGCCTGCTGCCGCTCAACACGCACGGGGGCCAACTCTCGCACGGCCGCACCCACGGCATGGGCCTGTTGCACGAAGCGGTCAGCCAACTGCGTGGAGAGGCCGGCGACCGCCAGGTCGCCGGCGCCCGCGTCGGCGTGGTCAGCAGCGGTGGCCTCACCCCCAGCGGCGTACTCCTGCTGCGGGCCGACGCATGAGCGCGCCTGTCCGCCCCAGGGTGGTGATCGTCGACGACGTGCCGATGTCGGCTCTGGTCGCCGAGGCCCCCGAACCCAAGGCCGTGATCGTGGCCATCCACGGCGGCGGCACCACCGCGATCTATTTCGACTGCCCGGGCCACCCCTCTTACTCCTTGCTGCGAACCGGCGCGGCGGCCGGATTCACCGTGATAGCGCTCGATCGACCCGGCTACGGCAGCTCCGCGCCCTATCCCGAGGCGATGGCCCGGCCCGAGCAGCGGGTCGACCTTGCGTACGGGGCGGTGGATCGCATCCTCGGACAACGGCCGCGCGGGGCCGGCCTGTTCGTGATGGGACATTCGGGCGGGTGCGAACTGGCGATGCGGATGGGCGCCGACGACCGCGACGCCGACCTGCTGGGCATCGAACTGGTAGGCACCGGGCGGCGCTATCATCCCGCGGCCCGCGAACTCCTGAAAAACGCAACTCGAGAACACCGGCCCGCGGGCATGCGCGAGCTGTTGTGGCACCCCGAGCGGCTCTACCCGCCCGAGATCCTGGCCGGGGCGACCGTTTACCCGGGGGCCCCCGCCTACGAGGACCAGATGGTTTCGAACTGGGCACGCCAGGACTTCCCGGCGCTCGCCCCCGCCATCAGCGTTCCAGTGCAGTTCAGCATCGCAGAATACGAAAGGGTTTGGCAGACAGATGATTCGACGTTGACAGAGATCGCCACCCTGTTCAGCGGTTCGCCGCGTTTCACCGTCAACAGACAGCCCGAGGCGGCACACAACATCAGCCTCGGCCACACCGCGGCGGATTACCACTCGAAGGTGTTCTCTTTCGTGGACGAATGTGTGATGCGCGCGAATCCCATCGACCCAGAAGGCGATTTGGAGGCCGGGTGAGGGTCGGATTCATCGGGCTGGGCAGCCAGGGCGGCCCCATGGCTCGGCGCATCGTCGAGGGCGGCTACGACACGACGCTGTGGGCGCGACGACCCGCGACGCTGGAGCCGTTCGCCGACACCCCGGCGAAAGTCGCCGAGTCACCGGCCGAACTCGCCGCGGCCAGCGATCTGGTCTGCCTCTGCGTCGTCGGCGACGCCGACATCGCGGAACTCGCCGACGGCGAGCACGGGCTGCTCGCGGCGATGAAACGAGGCGGCGTGATCGCGGTGCACAGCACCGTGCACCCCAACACCTGCCGCGATCTCGCGAAAAGGGCTGGCAGCAAGGGTGTTTCGATCATCGACGCGCCGGTGAGCGGCGGCGGTCCCGCCGCATCGGAAGGGCGTCTCCTGGTGATGGTCGGGGGCGACACCGACGTCGTCGAGCGCTGCCGCCCGGTCTTCGACACCTACGCCGACACCGTCGTACACCTCGGCGACCTCGGTTCCGGGCAAACCACCAAGCTGCTCAACAACTTGTTGTTCACCGCCAACCTCGGGACGGCAGCCACCGCCCTGTCGCTGGCCAACGCCCTGGGCGTCTCCCCGGATCGGCTCACCGAGGTCGTTTCCCGCAGCAGCGGGAACAGCTTCGCGCTCAACGCCCTTGGCGGAGCCGGCGGCCTGGAACGGTTGGCCGGGTTGGCGGGAACGCTCTTGCAGAAGGATGTCCGGCTGGTCTTCGACCTCGCCGACCGGGCCGCGGCGACCGGTGGTGTCGTGCTCGACGCGGCCGACGCCACGCTGGCTTTGATGGGCCACCACCGGTGAAGGCCGGGTTCGTCGGCGCGGGCCGAATGGGTCGCCCGATGCTGGCCCGCCTCGTCGCGGCCGGAAACGACGTCCGGGCCTTGGGCCGGATGGCCGAGAAGCGCGATGATATCGCACGGCTGGGTGCCCACCCGGTGAGCGATGTCGGCTCGGCCAAGGTCATCGGTGTAGCCGGGAAGGTCTGAGATGCCAGCCTTTTGGTCTTTCCGGTTCGTCACGAAAGCGCTACCGTTAGCGTTACAGTCAGGCAATCCGCTGTAACGGTTCCGCCCACCGCCGAGGAGTATGCAGTGACAACGACGAGAGTGGTCTTCGACCCGTTCTCCGAAGAGTTCTTCAATGGGCCGTGGGAGACGTACCGCCGGATGCAGGAGGAAGCGCCGGTCTATTACAGCGAGGAGTATGACTTCTACGCGCTGACTCGGCACGACGATGTGGCCGCCGGCCTCAAGGATTTCGAGACGTATTCGTCGGCGTACGGCATTGACTTGTCGATGGTGCGATCCGGGGAGCGGCCGCCGCAGGCGATCATCTTCATGGATCCCCCCGACCATCGCCACATGCGCAGCCTGCTCAACAAGGTCTTCACGCCCCGCGCCATTGAATCCCAGCGGCAGATGGTCACCGAGAAGGTGGACAAGTATCTCAACGCCGTCGATCCCGACCGGTTCGACGCGGTCCAGGATTTCTCCGGCCCGTTCCCGGTCGAGGTGATCACGACGATGTTGGGGGTGCCCGAGGAGCAAGCGCAACAGATACGCCACTGGATCGACGAATCGCTGACCCGCGAACCGGGACAGGTCGAGGTCGGCGAGGTGGGCATGCAAGCCAACATCAACACCGCGATGCTGTACTACGACCTCGTCACCCAACGCCGCGCCGAGCCACGGGAAGACCTGTTCACCAAGCTGATCAAGGCAGAGATCGAGTGCGAGGACGGGGTTAGGCGGCAGCTGGACGACCTCGAGATCGCAGGGTTCGCAACCTTATTGGGCGGCGCCGGCGCCGAGACCGTCACCAAGCTGGTGGGCAACGCCCCCGTTGTGTTCGCCCGCAACCCCGAGCAGTGGCAAAAGCTGCTGGAGGACCGCAGCAAGATCCCGGCCGCGGTGGAGGAACTGCTGCGCTACGAGGCGCCCTCCCAATACCAGGTTCGCCGTTCGATGAAAGACGTCCATCTGCACGGTGTGACGATTCCGGCCGGAAAGCCGATATTCCTCATCAACGGCGCGGCCAACCGCGACCCCGAGGCCTGGACCGATCCCGACAAGTTCGACATCGACCGCGACCGGACTCAAGCGCAGAACATGGGATTCGGCTACGGGATTCACAGCTGCCTGGGCGCGGCGCTGGCGCGCATGGAAAGCGCCATCGCACTGGAGAGGCTGCTCGACTTCATGCCCCGTTTTGAGGTTGACTGGGCCGGTTGCCAACGCGTCCACATGCAAAATGTCCTTGGTTGGAAAAACGTACCGGTGAGGGTGTTGCGATGAGAATCGAAGTCGACTGGGAACTCTGCGAAAGCAACGGCGTCTGCATGGGCATCAACCCCGAGATCTTTCACTTGGGGGATGACGACATGCTGACCGTTTTGCAACCCGAAGTCACCCCGGAGACCGAGGCGGACGTGCGCGAGGCCGTCCGTCAATGCCCCCGGCAGGCGATCTCGATCAAGGAGTAGTTGAGATCTTGCTGATCGCCTGCTCCGGGCAGCACCCGATGGCCTCCTGAGTGGCTGCTTCGAATTCCGTTGGGACGTCGGACGCTATCGCCTCCGCGTAGCCGTCGTCGGTCAGGCTGAACACTTCCGGGCACAGCGTCGTGCATACGCCATGACCGCGGCAACGCTGGTCGTCGACCGTGACTTTCATGCCGGCGTGAACTCCAGGTGCAGCTCGGTCAGGCCGCGCAGGATGTAGGTCGGAACGTATTGGTAGCGGCGGTCATTCGCGGGGCCATGGACACGCTCGTCGATCCTGATGTCGGCTGTGCGGTCGAGCAGCCGCTCGAGCGCCACCCGGGTTTCGGCCCGCGCGAGCGGTGCGCCGGGGCAGCTGTGGATGCCTCGCCCGAACGAGATGTGCTGGCGGGCGTTCTTGCGGCCCGCGTCGAACGTGGTGGGGTCTTCGAACCGGCGCGGATCCCGGTTGGCGGCCGCCTGCACGACCATCACGGTGGTGCCCGCCGGCAGGTCGACCCCACCGACATTGACCGGCACCCGGTTCATCCGGAAGTCGCCCTTGACCGGGCTCTCGATGCGCAGCGCCTCTTCGATGAAGTTGGGGATCAGGCTGCGGTCCTTGCGCAACTGCGCCTGGATGTCGGGGCGCTCGCCGAGCGTCTGCAACGCGGCACCCAGCAGCCGCACGGTGGTCTCCTGACCCGCCGAGAAGACGTTGCTGGCAACGCGAGCCACGTCTTCGACTTCGGGTATCGAGCCGTCGGGGTAGGTGGCGGTCGCGAGGCCGGTCAGCACGTCGTCGCGGGGCTCGCGGCGGCGGTCCCGGACGTAGCCGGAGAAAAGATCGTAGAGGAATTCCAGCGGACTGTGCGCCAGCGCTTCCTTGCCGGTGCCGCCGATGCCGCCACCCGAATGCTGGCGGATGCCTTTGACGAACTTGTCCCGGTCTTCCATGGGCACGCCCAGCAGGTCGGCGATGACCAGCAGCGTGAATGGGCTGGCGAAGCCCTTGATGAACTCGCCCTCGCCCGGGGCCAGGAACGGATCGAGCGCCTGGTCGGCGAGCAACCACATGGCGTCCTCGTTCTCCTTGAGGCGTTTGGGGGTGATCAACCGCATCAGCAGGGCGCGGTGGTTGGTGTGCGTCGGCGGGTCGAGGGTAGGCAGTTGGTCGCTGAACGGCAGGTCGTCGCGGTGCTGCTCGATCAGCTCGGTGATGTCAGTGAGGCCCAGGCCTTCGATCGGCACCGGGAAGCCGGGAAACGGGCCGGTCACCGAGATGCACGAGGACCACGTCTCGGCGTCGTTCAACACCGCGCAGGCCTCGTCCCAGCCGGTCACCATGGTGACCCCGTGGTGCTCTTCCCGGGTCACGGGGCACTGCTGCCGGAGAGCCTCGTAGTAGGGGTACGGATTCTCGACGAGCCGGGGATCGCGGAAAAAGTCCATCTCGGTGAAATCGTTCACCTTCAAGCTCCGTTCGAATCTCGAGTGGTGAGAATGATCCTCTCAGAGATGAATATTACATTTCCACACGGCATCGCCGCCGTCAAACGGGCGGTCAGCCGGCGGGCACCAGATCGGCGGCGACCGACGGGCATGCCAGTAGGCCGCTTCGGAAGGTCTCGAAGTCACCGATAAAGGCGTGCGGCGCCCCCCTGACATCCAAGGCGGCGGCCAGCGCCTTGGCCTTGAACGTCTGCGCGGCCACGCTCAGCCGATGTTGTACCAGGCCAACGCTGTCGTCGAGCTCGGCCGGCCAGGTCTGCCCCCACAGCGTGACCTCGGTGACGCCGTGATCGAGGGCCTGCAGCACGCCTTGCCGCACGCGCGGATCGCATCCCAACAGATCGGCCGCGGCGGCCAGGGCCTGGGGGCGTGGCCGGGATTCCACCGAGGCCAATGCGTCCTCGAGGTCGACCATCCGGACCCCGAGAATCTGCAGGGGCCGGCCTTCGGGGTGGTCGGCCACGTCCGTCAGCAGCACGGAGACGTCCCAGCCCGCCATCGCCCGGTCGAAGAGCCAGCCCCCGGCAAAACGCACCACGTCGACGACGCTGCCGGCGACGACGTCGAGCCGATACCTCATGTCTTCTCGGACGTCTTCCCCGACGTCCGGGGCGGAGCGAAGTCCCGTGCCAGCGACTCCGCGTACTCCTTGAACACCTCGGACAGCGGTATCGAAGGATCGAGCAACCATATCGTTTCCATTCCGTGGACGAACGCGAGAATTTCCACTGCCTTGACGGCGGGGTCTATGTCGGCGCGATACCGGCCGTCCGCCTGACCGCGCCGGATGAGCTCGGCGATGATGTCCATCGCTTCCCGCTGCCTGGACAGCATCCGGTCGTGCAGCGGGGCGTCGGGAAGGATGTTTTCGACCAGCAGCACGGTGAAAGTGCCCGTCAGTTCGGGGGCCCGGTTGAAGCGCTCGGCGACCCGGGCGATCTCGACGAGGAGATCACCGGTCCGGTCGGCGTGGGAGTCGTCGTCGAGGTCACGCGCGTCCAGCACCGCGTGCAGCAGCTGCTCCTTGGATTCGAAGTGATGCAGCAGGCCCGCGGGGGTGACCCCGGCTTCGCCGGCGATCTGGGCAAGCGTGGTGTTGCGCCATCCGTTGCGCGTCAGGAGGCGTTGCGCGACGTCGAGGATCCGCTGCTTGCGGTCCTCACCTTTGGCGAGCAGCGTGTCGTATCGCCGTGCGACGGGCACCGGACTCCTTTGTGCGGGCTCGGGAACGCCAAACCTAATGAACACACAGTAGGTTGGTTTGGGGGCCGTGACAAGGTCTCTTGCGAGGCGTCGTTCGTGGCCGAGTTACGCGATGAGCTCGACCAGGGTTGCGTTGGCGGTGCCGCCGCCCTCGCACATCGTCTGCAGCCCGTAACGAATCCCGTTGTCGCGCATGTGGTGCGCCATGCGGGTCATCAGCACCGCACCGGAAGCCCCCAGCGGATGGCCCAGCGCGATGGCGCCGCCCAACGGATTGACGCGACCGTGATCGGCCCCGGTCTCGGCCATCCAGGCCAGCGGAACCGGCGCGAAGGCCTCGTTCACTTCGAAGACGCCCACGTCCGACAGCGGGACGCCGGCCTTGCCGAGCACCTTCTCGGTCGCCGGGATCGGTCCCGTGAGCATGAGCACCGGATCCGCCCCGGTGACCGCGCCCGCGCGGTAGCGCACCAGTGGGGTCAACCCGAGCCCGACCGCCATCTCCGACGTGGTCACCAGCAGCGCGGCCGCGCCGTCGGAGATCTGCGAGGAATTGCCGGCGTGGATCATGCCGTCGTCGACGAACGCGGGCTTGAGGGCGGCCAGCTTCTCGACGGTCGTACCGCGCCGCACGCCCTCGTCGGCGACTATGACGTTCTCGGCGGTCTGGCCGTCGGTGAAGACGGGGACGATCTGGTCGGTGAAGGCGCCGCTGTCCTGGGCCGCCGCCGCCCGCTCGTGGGACTGGGCCGAGTAGTCGTCCAGCTGGGTGCGCGAGAACCCCCACTTCTTGGCGATCAATTCCGCCGACAGGCCCTGGTTGAAGGAGAAATCGTCATACCGGGCAAGGACTTTCGGGCCGTAGGGCATTCCGGTTGCCCTGGCCGCACCCAGCGGAACCCGGCTCATCACCTCGACACCGCCGGCAACCACGACGTCCTGTTGGCCCGACATCACCGCGTGGACCGCGAAATCGAGCGCCTGCTGGCTGGAACCGCATGCGCGGTTCACCGTCGTCCCGGGGATGCTTTCGGGCCAGCCGGCCGCCAGTACCGCGTAGCGACCGATGTTGCTGGACTGGTCACCCACCTGGGACACGCATCCCCAGATCACGTCGTCGACGATCTCCGGACCGACACCGGCGCGTTCCAGCAGTTCGTTGAGCACGATCGCGGACAGGTCGGCGGGGTGTACACCGGACAACCCACCGTTGCGCTTCCCTACTGGCGTGCGTACCGCCTCGACAATGACCGTGTCACGCATGTTCACTCCGGATGCTCCTGGTCGGATTTTGACAATGCCCACCGACCAGTAAACGACGGCTCCCGTCGGTGCTTGAAGGCGGCATAGGCGGCCCCCGAATCAGCGGTCGCAAAATTGACCATCTGCGCGCGAGCCTCGTTGGCCAGGGCGTCGCGCAGGGTGCGGTCGGCCCCCTCGTTCAGCAGCGCCTTGGTCTGGGCGAGCGCGATCGGCGGACCGGTCGCCAGCCGGTCGGAAAGGTCCGTGACGAAGGCGTCGATGTCGACGGCCGGCACCACCCAGGTCACCAGATTGAGCGCGTGGGCTTGCGCGGCGTCGATGGTTTCGGCCAGCAGCGTGAGCCGCTTGGCCTGTTGCAAGCCAACGAGTTTCGGCAACAGCCAGGAACCACCGAGGTCGATTGACAGGCCTCGCTTGGCAAAGATCTGGGAGAACGTCGATTCCGGCGTCGCGACCACCAGATCGCATCCCAAAGCCAGGTTCCACCCGGCGCCGACGGCGACGCCGGTCACCTTGGCGATTGTCGGGATCGGGAGCTCGTGCAACGCGAGCGCGACGTCGGTCAGGCGCTGCAGCTTGTATTTCGGATGAACGTGGTCAACCTCGGAGATGTCGGCGCCGGAGCAGAAACTGCCGCCCGAGCCGGTGATGACCAGCGCCCGCACGCCGCGATCACGTCCGGCCGCGTCGAGCGCATCCCGCAACGCGATCCACAGCTCCGGATTGATCGCGTTCTTGCGGTGTGGACGGTTGAGGGTCAGCGTCCGCACTCCGTCACGGTCGTCTAACAGCAGTGCGGGGGCGGCCCGCCCTTCCAAGGCGGTCAATAGCTCCTCGGCAATTTCAGGACGTTGGATCCCAGGAAATTCAAAATCATCTCCTGGCTGACCGGCGCGATCTTCATCAGCCGGGCCTCACGGAAGTACCGGGTGATGTGGTACTCCTCCGCGTAACCCATGCCGCCGTGGGTTTGCAACGCCCGGTCCGCGGCGGTGAAGCCGGCGTCGGCGCACAGGTACTTCGCTGTATTCGCCTCGCGGCCACAGGGTTTACCGTTGTCATACAGCCACGTGGCCTTGCGCAACATCAGCTCGGCGGCGTCGAGGCGGGCCAGCGAGTCGGCGAGCGGGAACTGAATGCCCTGGTTCATGCCGATGGGCCGGCCGAACACCTCACGCTCATTGCCGTATTTCACCGCCTTGTCCAGCGCCACCCGGCCGATGCCGAGCGCCTCGGCCGCAATCAGCATCCGTTCGGGATTCAGGCCATCCAGGATGTATTGAAATCCCTTGCCCTCCTCTCCGATTCGGTCCTCGACCGGTACTTCGAGATTGTCGATGAACAGCTCATTGGAGCTCACCGCGTTGCGGCCCATCTTGCGAATCGGGCGGATGTCGACACGGCTGCGATCGAGATCGGTGAGAAACAGCGTCATCCCGTCGGTCTTCTTGGTCACCTCGTCGTAGCTCTTGGTCCGGGTGAGCAGCAGGATCTTGTCGGACTCCATTGCTTTGGAGATCCACACCTTGCGGCCGTTGACGATATAGCGGTCCCCATCACGCTTGGCGAACGTGGTGATGCGCGACGTGTCGAGCCCGGCACCGGGTTCGGTCACGCCGAAACAGACATGCACCTCGCCGGTCGCGACGGGCGGCAGCGTGCGGGCCTTGAGCTCCTCGGAGCCGTGCACCACGACCGGCTGCATGCCGAAGATCGAAAGGTGGATCGAACTGGCCGCGTTCATGGCGCCGCCGGATTTGGCGACCTCCTCGAGCAGGATTGTGGCTTCGGTGATTCCGAGGCCATGGCCGCCGTATTCCGTCGGGATCGTCATTCCCAACCAGCCGCCGTCGGCTATCGCGCGGTAGAACTCGGTCGGAAACTCGTGCGCCTGGTCTTTTTCCAGCCAGTACTGGTCGTCGAACTTCCCCGCGAGTTCGGCGACCGATCGGCGTATCAGCTCCTGGTCGTCGGTCAGCTCGAAATTCATTCCACCGCCGGGCACTGGTCGCGCCTCCTTTCAGGACGAGCAGACGCAGAATCGCACGTTTACCGCCCGAACAACGCGATTCTGCGTCTGCTCGCCGGACGTCGGCGGCTCAATCCTGATTGCCGGTCAGCTCTTTCGCGCTGGCTGCGAACTCCGCGAAGGACGAGCCCGCCCTGGTCTCCTTGTGGTGGCTGGATGATCGAATGGAGACGTCGTGCCCCTCGGCGGCCTTGCGCAGCGCGCCGACCGTCGCCTGCTCCGGGGTGATGTGCGTGTACGGGTCGAACGAGTACCAGCGCATCGCGTTCTCATGGGTCATCTTCTTGATCTCGTCGTCCGGCACGTCGTTGATCGACAGCACGTCCCAGAGCTCCTCGGGCGCGCCCGGCCACATCGAGTCGCTGTGCGGGTAGTCGGCCTCCCAGCAGATGTTGTCGATGCCGATCATGTTGCGCAGCGCAACGCCCACCTTGTCGCTGATGAAGCAGGTCAGGAAGTGCTCACGGAACACATCGCTGGGCAGCTTGTCGCCGAAGTTCTGGTGCGTCCATGTCGAGTGCATCTCGTACGTGCGGTCCGCGCGCTCCAGGAAGTACGGGATCCAGCCGGTGCCGCCCTCGGACAGCGCGATCTTCAGATCCGGATACTCCTTGATCGGCTTGGACCACAGCAGATCGGCGGCGGCCTGCACGATGTTCATCGGCTGCAGCGTGATCATGACGTCCATCGGCGCGTCGGGCGCGGTGATCGCCAGCCGGCCCGAGGATCCGATGTGGATATTCATCACGGTGCCGGTGTCGCACAACGCCTTCCACAGCGGGTTCCAGTACTCGTTGTGGAAGCTGGGGTAGCCCATCGCCGCCGGGTTTTCGGTGAACGTCAGCGCGTGCACACCCTTCTTCGCGACGCGGCGCACCTCGGCGGCGCACGCCTCGGCGTCCCAGATCACCGGTATCGCCATCGGGATGAACCGCGCCGGATACGCCCCGCACCACTCGTCGATGTGCCAGTCGTTGTAGGCCTGCACCAGGGCCACCGAGAAATCGGAATCCTCGGTGGCAAACAAGCGCCCGGCAAAGCCCGGGAAGGACGGGAAACAGATCGAGGCCAGGATGCCCCCCGCGTTCATGTCCTTGACGCGTTCGTCGACGTTGTAGCAGCCCGGCCGGATCTCATCCAGACCCGTGGGCTCGATCCCGTACTCCTCCTTGGGCCGGCCGGCGACCGCGTTGAGCGCCACGTTCGGGATGACCGTGTCGCGGAACTTCCACATGTCCGAGCCGTCGGGGTTGTGCACCAGCCGCGGTGCGTCGTCCAGGTACTTGTTCGGCAGGTGGTCTTTGAACATGCCCGGGGGCTCGACGGTGTGGTCGTCGACGCTGATCAGGATCATGTCTTCTTTGTTCATGGCCGTTCCCTCTCATCGAATCGGTCTCGCGGCCCCGCACAGCCTCGGCGAACCGCCGGTCAGCGCCGAGATCACTGTTTGAAAACTATCTTCTCGTGAAGTGAGAATCAACATCCAGGCTAGCCGCAACAATCCGCGACACCGTTCCGCGTGCGGAACCACTAGGCAATTTGCCCGCCTTCGAGCGACAACAGGCCAGCCGAAATCGTTGCGCCGTCGCCGGCGCAACGGATCCGCACGCGCCGGCATTGACCGGAAGGCCGAATCGTGCAAGTCTATTGGTTAGAAATGAGAATATCATTCTCTCTCAGTGAGAGGGCCTGCGTGGGAGGAGAATGCCGGATGCGTCTGCCGCCGCTGCCGGCCGACCAGTGGGATGAGGCTGTCCAGCAGTCGCTGGCCGGGATGCTGCCCGCTGAGCGCCGCAACCCGCGCGACGCCGGCAACGCACTCGCGACCCTTGCCAATCACCCCGCATTGGTCAAGGCGTTCCTCGGGTTCAACGTCCACCTCTTCACCTCCACCCTGCCGGCCCGCCTCCGTGAACTTGCCGTTCTGCGGGTCGCCCATCGTCGCCAGTGCGCCTACGAGTGGGAGCACCACGCGAGCATCGCCAAACGACTGGGAATCACCGAGGACGAGATCGAGGCGGTGCGCCGGGGGGAGGCCAGAGACGAGCTCGAGCGCGCGGTGCTCACCGGGGTCGACGAACTAGAGGAAGAATCCCAGTTGTCCGACGAGACCTGGGCCGCGCTGGGCGAGCGTCTCGACGACCGCCAGCGGATGGACTACATCTTCACGGTGGGCTGCTACGCGACATTGGCCATGGCTTTCAACACTTTTGGCGTTGAGATCGAACAATACTCACTAGAGAGGTAAACCTTGCCGCACTTCCCGAAGCCGGCCGCAGGCAGCTGGACGGAAAACTATCCCGAACTCGGCACCGCACCGGTCGACTACACCGACTCGATCGATCCGGCCTTCTTCGAAGCCGAACGCGACGCGATCTTCAAAAAGACCTGGCTCAACGTGGGTCGCGTCAACCGGCTGCCGCGCACCGGAAGCTACTTCACCAAGGAACTGCCGTCCGCGGGCCCGGGCATGTCGGTGATCGTCGTCAAGACCAAGGACGGGTCGATCAAGGCGTTCCACAACATCTGCCGCCACCGCGGAAACAAGTTGGTGTGGAACGATTATCCGCACGAGGAGACGTCGGGGACCTGCCGGCAGTTCACCTGCAAGTACCACGCCTGGCGCTACAGCCTCGACGGTGATCTGACCTTCATCCAGCAGGAGGACGAGTTCTTCGACGTCGACAAGGGGCAGTTCGGTTTGGTACCCGTCCGCTGCGAGGTCTGGGAAGGCTTCATCTTCGTCAACCTCGACCAGCACGCCAAGCCGCTCACCGACTACCTTGGGCCACTGGCCAAGGGCATCGAGGGTTACCCGTTCGGCGAGATGACCGAGTCGTATTCCTACCGGGCCGAGGTCGGCAGCAACTGGAAGCTGTTCATCGACGCGTTCGCGGAGTTCTACCACGCGCCCGTGCTGCACCAGGGGCAGTACACCAAGGAAGAAGCAGCCAAGATCATGAAGTACGGGTTCGAGGCCCTCTACTACGAGCTGGCCAGCCCGCACGGGATGATCTCCACCTGGGGTGGTCAGGCGCCACCCCCGGACATGTCCATGGTGAAGCCGATGGACCAGGTGCTGCGCAGCGGGTTGTTCGGTCCCTGGGACAAGCCGGAGATCATCGCCAACCTCGACGACCTGCCCCCGGGCGTCAACCCCAAGAAAGTGAAGCAGTGGGGCATCGACTCGTGGCACTTCTTTCCGAACTTCATGCTGTTGATCTGGGAGCCGGGCTGGTTCCTGACCTACCACTACTGGCCGACCGCCGTCGACAAGCACATCTTCGAGTGCACGCTGTACTTCGTTCCGCCCAGAAACGCGCGGGAACGCTTGGCCCACGAGTTGGCCGCGGTGACCTTCAAGGAGTACGCGCTGCAGGACTCCAACACCCTGGAAGCGACCCAGACGATGATCGGCACCAAGGTCATCAAGGAATTTCCGCTGTGCGATCAGGAGATCCTGCTCCGCCATCTCCACAAGGTGACCGGAGACTACGTTAAGGAGTATGCCAACAATGGCGCTTCCCGCTGAATTCGCGGATCTAGAGCCCTATCTCGATTGGGACCTGGCCACCGAGCCCGAGCGCTATGCCAAGCGGCTGGCCTCCACGATGACCGAGATGCAGGCGTTCTACGACGCCGCGTTCCCCCGACTGAACGACGTCATCGCGTACTGCGACAAGTTTCCGCTCGACGATCTGCCCGAGGACGCGCGGACCCTCATGCACTTGATGCAGTCGCTGATCATGGTGTCGTTTCCGATCGAGGCGTGGAAGCAGCCGCGCGTACCCGACAGCGGCGCGGCCTGGGTGGAGCTGATCAAAGAACCGGTGATCTGACAGGTGCTGACGCTCAAGGCCGCCGGACTGCTTGACGTCGACGCCGGTGAGATCCGTCGGCCCGGCGTCGTGCGGATCGACGGCGACCGCATCGTCGGCGTCGGCGGTGACGCCGAAGGTGACCTGATCGATCTCGCCGACCAGATCCTGCTGCCCGGGCTGATGGACATGGAGGTCAACCTGCTGATGGGTGGGCGCGGGGAGAAACCCGGTCTGTCCCAGGTACAGGATGACCCGCCGACGCGGATGCTGCGCGCGGTCGGCAATGCCCGCCGCACCCTGCGGGCCGGGTTCACCACGGTGCGCAACCTCGGGCTGTTCGTCAAGACCGGCGGCTACCTGCTCGATGTCGCGCTGGGCAAGGCCATCGACGCGGGCTGGATCGATGGGCCGCGGGTGGTGCCGGCCGGTCACGCCATCACCCCCACCGGCGGGCATCTGGATCCGACGATGTTCGCCGCGTTTGCGCCCCACGTGCTGGACTTGACGGTCGAGGAAGGCATCGCCAACGGAATCGACGAGATCCGCAAGGCGGTGCGCTACCAGATCAAGCATGGCGCCGAGCTGATCAAGGTCTGCTGCTCCGGCGGGGTGATGTCGCTGACGGGACCGCCTGGCGCCCAGCATTATTCGGATGAGGAATTGAGTGCGATCGTCGACGAGGCGCACCGGCGCGGGCTGCGGGTCGCCGCGCACACGCATGGCGCCGAAGCCGTCAAGCACGCCGTCGCGGCCGGCATCGACTGCATCGAGCACGGCTTCCTGATCGACGACGAGGCGATCGCGACGATGATCGAACACGGCACCTTCCTGGTGAGTACCCGGCGCCTGGCCGATGGCGATGCGATGGACGTCTCGCACGCTCCCCCCGAACTGCAGGCCAAGGCGGCCGAGATGTTCCCGAGGGCACGCAAATCGATACTGGCCGCCTACGAAGCCGGCGTGAAGATCGCGGTCGGCACCGACGCTCCCGCGATACCGCACGGCCGCAACGCCGACGAGCTTGTCACCCTTGTGGATTGGGGGCTGCCGCCGTTGGCGGTGTTGCGGGCCGCGACGATCACCGCCGCCGAACTGATCGACGCGGACGACCGGGGACGGCTCGCGCAGGGCCGGCTCGCCGACATCATCGCGGTGCCGGGAAACCCCTTGGAAGACATCACCGTTACCCAGAATGTCGGCTTCGTGATGAAAGGCGGCAAGGTCTATGTCGACACCCGATAAGCCTGAAAGCGGCCCGACCAGAACTGACGATTTGGTCGAGATCCAGCAGTTGCTCGCACGCTACGCGGTCACCATCACCCAGGAAGACATCGACGGCCTGATCGCCGTTTTCACACCCGACGGAACCTACAGCGCCTTCGGCGGCACCTACCGCCTGGACAGGTTCCCGGAGCTGGTGGCCGCCGCGCCAAAGGGCTTGTTTCTCACCGGGACTGCGGTGATAGACATCGACGGCGACTCCGCGGGCGGCACCCAGCCGCTGTGCTTCATCGACCACGCCACCCATGACATGCGGATCGGCTACTACCGCGACACCTACTCCCGCACCGCCGAAGGTTGGCGGCTGAAGACCCGTGCCATGACGTTCATCCGCCGCAGCGGCGTCCACGACTCCGGGCGACCGCATGCCGTCGGCCGTCCCAGCCCGTGAATGTCGAGAAATTCCGCGCCGATCTGCGCGCGTGGCTCGACGACAACGACCTGACCCCGGGGCCGGACCACTCGCTGCAGGGTCAAATGCGACAGCTCGCCCGCGTCCACCGCGCGCTCTACGACGCCGATTGGATGCGGTACGGCTGGCCCGCCGAAGTCGGGGGCCTGGGAGGGCCCGCGCTGCTGCGCGCGATCGTCGGCGAGGAGGTGGTGGGCCGGCGGCTGGCCGAGCCGGGCCCCTATTCGATGGTCGAGGTGCTCGCGCCGACGATGATCGATTACGCCCCTGCCGAACTCGCGGCGGAAATGGTGCCGCGGCTGCTGAGCGGTCGCGAGCAATGGTGCCAGGGCTTTTCGGAACCGGGATCCGGCAGCGACTTGGCGTCGCTCTCGACCCGGGCGACACCCCAAGGCGATAACTGGATCGTCAACGGGCAGAAGGTCTGGACCAGCTTCGCGCAGTTCTCGACCCGGTGCATCCTGCTCACCCGCACCGCGCCGGGCCACGACGGCATCACGGCGTTCTTCGTCGACCTGGACACCCCGGGCATCACCGTTCGGCCGCTGCGCACGATGCACGGGGTGGACGAATTCTGCGAGGTGTACTACGACGACGTGGTGGTCCCGGCAAGCCGGATGCTCGGCCGGCCGGGAGACGGCTGGCGGCTCGCGATGGACCTGTTGCCCTATGAGCGCTCCACCTGCTTTTGGCAGCGGATCGCCTACCTCTACTCGCGGTTCGACGAACTCATCGCCGAAGCGGACGATCCCGACGAATCCGCCCTGGGAGAAGCATATTTGGCGCTGCACACGGTGCGGTGCCGATCCCGCGGCACCCAGCACCGCTTCCGTGACGGAGCGCGGCTCGGCCCGGACACCTCCATCGACAAGGTGCTGCTGGCCATGGCCGAGCAACGGCTCTACGACACCGTCCGCGACCTGCTGCCCGGGACTTTCGAGCTGCAGGACACACCTTGGCGGTCGGAATACTTGTATTCGCGCGCGGCGACCATCTACGGCGGAACCGCCGAAATTCAGCGCAACATCATCGCCCGCCGGCTGCTTGACCTCGGGAAGGAGTGAGCCATGGATCCCGACGCAGTGCGCATGCTGGCCGACTCCCTCCGCACCACGATGACGGCTGCCAGTGGCGCCGAACTCGATGCGGCATTGGCCGATCTCGGCTGGTTGGACATGCTCGACGAAATACCCGATGTGGCGATACCTTTGGTCTTCCGTCTGCTCGGCGAGACGGGCGCGCACGCCCCTGCGCTCAACGACGTCGTCTTGCACGCGGCCGGGTCTTCGCCCGGGGGTAGCCTGCCGCTGCCGTTCGCCGGCGGGTCGTGGGTGATATGGACCCGGGACGACCAGGCCAGCTCGACGCTGGGCGATCTGCCGATTCACCCTGTGCCAGAAGGTGATCCGGTGCCGGTTGCAGCGGGCAGGCGAGCCCTCGGCTGGTGGCTGGTCGGAACCGGCCGGGCGATGCTGTCACTGGCGCGCCAGCATGCCCTGGACCGCGTTCAGTTCGGCCGGCGCATCAGCTCGTTCCAGGCGATCCGGCACCGGCTCGCCGAGACGCTCGTCGCGATCGAGGGCGCCGAGGCGACGCTGGAGGCCGCCGCCGCGCAGCGCGACGACGCCGACGGGCTGGCTTCCCTGCTGGCCAAGGCCGCGGCCGGCCAGGCGGCGCTGACCGGCGCGCGCCACTGCCAGCAGGTGCTGGGCGGTCTCGGTTTCACCGCCGAACACCAGCTGCACCACCACGTCAAGCGGTTGCTGGTCCTGGACGGTCTGCTCGGAAGCGCGCGCGAACTGACCCGGCAGGCCGGAGCGACGTTGCGGGCCAAGGGATCTGCCCCGCGGCTTGCCGAGCTCTAGCGGCGTGTCCCTGTTTGTCCGCCTCAGCGACAAGCTGCCCCGGCAGCGCGCACCGCACCGGGTTTGTCACAACTGTAAGGCGGGCAAAACGGCGCGCCCTAATATTCTTGTGACGAATGGGAATCGGCCACCAAGAGGACAGAACGAAATGGGTCACCCCGATGCGCCTCGTAACGAGTTCGGCGTCGCCGCGCTCATTCTCGGCCTGCTCGCCCTCTTCACCTGCTGGCTGCTGATCGGGGTGCCATTTGGCATCGCGGCGGTGATAACGGGCGACGTCGCGCGCAGGCGAGCGCAGCGCGGCGCCGCAAGCAATCCCCGCGTCGCGACGGCCGGCATCGTGCTGGGGGTGGTGGCGATCGTGGCCGGGCTCGCCGCCATCGGCTACTACTCCTGGTCGGACGCGCAACCGCCCGCGCGTTAATTGCGCGGCAGGCCGAGTACCCGTTCGGCGATGATGTTCCGCTGGATTTCGGAAGTTCCGCCGGCGATGGTCGCGGCGAACGTGCGCGCGTACCGATCGAACCAGCTGCGGTAGTGGCTGTCGAGGTTCAACGGGGCGAACGGTGCGGTGACCGACCGGTACACCAGCCCATCGGCGCCCGCGGCGGTCAGCGCGTCCTCGGAGGCGCGTTGCAGGGCCTCCGAACCGAGGAGCTTGAGCACCGACTGGGCGGGTACGTCCTCTTCCCCGCGGGCGGCGCGCGCCAAGGCCGCCGACCCCAGCAGGCGCAGCGCGTAGGCATCCATCACCAGGGTCGCGTGGCGATCCCGCTCGAGCGATCCGGAAGGCTTGAAATCGACTGTCAGCTCGTGCAATAGGTCGGCGTAGCCCGTCCACAGCATGATGCGTTCGTGGCCGAGCGAACCTGTTGCCACGCGCCAACCCTCGTTGAGCCGGCCGACCAAATTCTCTGCCGGCACCCGTGCGTCGGTGAAGAACACCTCATTGAAGTCGACCTCGTCGCTGTCGCACATCGACGCAAACGGCCGGCGCACCACGCCGGGAGTGTCGGTCGGGATCATTAATACGCTGATGCCCTTGTGTTTTGGTTTGTCGGGATCGGTGCGCACGAACGTCAACAACACATCGGCGTCATGAGCACCCGACGTCCACACCTTCTGCCCGTTGACCACGAAGTGGTCGCCTTGCGAATCCGAGGAGCGCACCGCGCGCGTTTTCAGTGAGGCCAGATCAGAGCCCGCGCCGGGTTCACTCATCCCCAGCGACGCGGTGATCTCCGCTCGCAGGATCGGTACCGCCCATCGCCGCTTTTGCTCTTCGGTGCCAAAAGTCAACAACGAGGCCGCAATGATGCCCACCCCTTGCGGATTGAAACTTTGATAGATCCGCCGCCGCCCCAACTCCTCGCGATACACGTATTGCTGCAATAACGTTGCGTTGCGACCGCCGAATTCTGGCGGATTGCCGGGCAGCAGCCACCCAGTGTCGAACAGCAGCCGTTGCCAGCGGCGGGCCCACCCCGGGATGTGCGAGCTCGAACGCGGCCGTTCGATCGCCTCGGCCTCGGGTGGCAGGTGGGTGTCCAGGAAAGCCACGAATTCGGCCCGGAACGCCTCGACCTCGGCATCGAAGGTCAGCTGCACAGCTCTCCCTGAAAGTGGTTTACCGATTCTCGGTGACGGCGCGTCCTGCTCTTGCGATAACGCTTCCCTACACGCGTGTAAGAGAATACTATTCTCGTCGTGAGAAAGTTACAATCTCAGACACGGCGTCCGTGAGGGGGTGGAGGACAGCGATGGCACGGCGTTCTCCGGTAGAGTCCAACCATGTTCTCCCCACGCGGCAATCGTCTGAGCCCCTCGTGACCAGCCCAAGCGAAGAGCCGGCATGGAAGCAGCGGGCCGTCGAGCGGTCGATCAAGACCGCGAAATTGCGGGCGGCGCAGCGCGTTCAGCGCTTCCTCGACGCCGCGCAGGCGATCATCATCGAGAAGGGCAGCACCGACTTCACCGTCCAGGAGGTCGTCGACCGGTCCCGGCAGTCGCTGCGGAGCTTCTACCTGCAGTTCGACGGCAAGCACGAGCTGCTTCTCGCCCTTTTTGAAGACGCCCTGAGCCGATCCGCCGACCAGATCCGCGCTGCGACGGAGAGCCACACCGATCCGCTGGAGCGGCTGAAGGTCGCCGTCGAGCTGTTATACGAGGCTTCACGTCCCGACCCGACGGCCCAGCGGCCGCTGTTCACGGACTTTGCGCCGCGGTTGCTCGTCACGCATCCGGCCGAGGTGAAGGTCGCCCATGCGCCGCTGGTGGCGTTGCTGACCGAACTTATGGAAGCCGCCGGCGACGACGGCAAGTTGCGCGCAGGCGTCAACGCGAAGCGGGTTGCCGCCATGACCATGCAGACGGTCATGTTCCTCGCCCAGTACAGCGGCGGCACCGACGACGCGACGATCCATCCCATTACCGCCGACGAGGTGTGGGACTTCTGCTCCCGGGGCTTCGTCGGCTAACACGCGTTCTCGCCGGGGCGCTGAGCAAATAGCGCACGCGATTTGACTGGCGAGAATCTGATTCTCTAATATTTAGAACCACAAATAGCCAAAACGAATTCGTCGTTGACACCGGTGTGTTCCGGGGGACGCGGTTCCGGCGAGAGGCGATCGATTACTCGTGACAGTCAGCGCGGCCAGCGAAATCTATTTCGATCCGTACGACGTGTCGCTGAACGCGAACCCTTACCCGATGTTTCGGCGACTGCGCGAAGAGTCGCCGCTGTACTACAACGAGCAGCATGACTTCCACGCCCTGAGCCGGTTCGACGACGTCGACCGCGCGCTGGTCGATTACCAGACGTTCAGTTCGGCGAAGGGCGCGATCCTCGAGCTGATCAAGGCGAACATCGACATTCCGCCGGGCGTGCTGCTGTTCGAGGATCCGCCGATCCACGACGTGCACCGCAAGTTGCTGTCCCGGATGTTCACCCCGCGCAAGATCAATGAGCTCGAGCCCAAGATCCGCGAATTCTGCGCCCGCAGTTTGGATCCGCTGGCGGGCACGGACCGGTTCGACTTCGTCGCCGACCTCGGGGCGCAGATGCCGATGCGGGTCATCGGGATGTTGCTGGGCATTCCGGAGGAATACCAGGAAGCCGCACGCGATCGCGCCAACGCGAATTTGCGCACCGAGGCCGGCAAGCCGATGGATGCCACCGCCGAACACATCATGAACGGCGAGTTCTTCGGCCAATTCATCGACTGGCGGGCCGAGCATCCCTCCGACGACATCATGACCGAGCTGCTCCACGTCGAGTTCGAGGACGAGACGGGGACGGTCCGCCGGCTGCGCCGCGAGGAACTTCTCATCTACATCAGCGTCGTATCCGGTGCCGGCAACGAGACCACCACCCGGCTGATCGGCTGGGCCGGCAAGGTGCTGGCCGAGAACCCCCGCCAGCGTCGTGCGCTGGTCGCCGACCCGTCGTTGATTCCGGCGGCCGTCGAGGAGTTGCTGCGCTACGAACCACCGGCGCCGCACATCGCCAGGTACGTCACCCGCGATGTCGAGTACTACGGCCAACGAGTGCCCGCGGGCAGCGTGCTGATGTTGCTCGTCGGTGCGGCCAACCGTGACCATCGCCAATTCCCGCCGGACGGAGACGTTTTCGATATCCGGCGCGAGCCGCGTCAACACCTGACGTTCAGCGTCGGCACCCATTACTGCCTCGGGTCGGCGCTGGCTCGCCTCGAGGGGCGCATCGCGCTCGAGGAGATCTTGAAGCGCTTTCCCGAGTGGGACGTCGACCTTACCGAGTGCAAGCTCTCCCCGACTTCAACGGTGCGGGGATGGGAGACAATGCCGGCCGTTATCCATTGAGAGATCAACGAATTGAGGTAACCATGACGGGACGTGTCGAGGGCAAGGTCGCTTTCATCACCGGGGCGGCGCGCGGTCAGGGCCGCAGCCACGCGGTGCGGTTGGCGGAGGAAGGCGCCGACATCATCGCCGTCGACATCTGTAAGTCGTTCGTGCAGAACACCACGATCCCAGGGTCGACGCCCGAGGATCTGGCCGAAACCGCCGATCTGGTCAAGGGGTTCAACCGTCGAATCGTCACGGCCGAAGTCGACGTGCGCGACTACGACGCGCTGAAAGCGGCGCTGGATGGCGGCGTGGAGCAGCTGGGCCGGCTGGACATCATCGTGGCGAACGCCGGCATCGGCAATGGCGGCGACACGCTGGACAAGACCTCCGAAGACGACTGGCAGGAGATGATCGACGTCAACCTGTCGAGTGTGTGGAAGTCGGTGAAAGCCGGTGTGCCACACCTGATTGCAGGCGGCCGGGGCGGATCGATCATTCTGACCAGCTCGGTGGGCGGGTTGAAGGCTTACCCGCACTGCGGCAGCTATGTCACGGCCAAGCACGGCGTGGTGGGCATCATGAGATCGTTCGCAGTCGAGCTGGGGCACCATAGTATTCGCGTCAACTCGGTGCACCCGACCCACGTGCGGACTCCCATCCTGCACAACGAAGGCGCCTACAAGCTGTTCCGGCCGGATCTGGAGAACCCGGGTCCCGACGACATGGCCCCGATCTGTCAGATGTTCCACACACTGCCCGTTCCGTGGGTGGAACCGGAGGACATCGCCAACGCGGTCCTGTTCCTCGCTTCCGACGAGTCTCGGTATATCACGGGGGTCACCCTCCCCGTCGATGCGGGTAGCTGCCTTAAGTAGCATCCGGTCCGTGAACGGGATTGCCGGATTCGAGGGACGCGGGGCGGTCGTCACCGGCGGTGCGAGCGGCATCGGTTTTGCCACCGCCACCGAGTTTGCCCGGCGCGGAGCCCGCGTGGTGCTCGCGGACGTCGACAAGCCCACGCTGGAGCAGGCGGTGGCGCACCTGCAAGCCGAGGGGTTCGACGCGCACGGCGTGATGTGCGACGTCCGGCATCTCGAGGAGATGGTTCACCTCGCGGACGAGGCCTTCCGCCTGCTCGGCAACGTCGACGTCGTCTTCAGCAACGCCGGCATCGTCGTCGCGGGCCCGCTGGCGCAGATGACGCACGACGACTGGCGCTGGGTGATCGATATCGACCTGTGGGGCTCGATCCATGCCGTCGAGGCGTTCGTGCCCAGGCTGCTCGAGCAGGGCACGGGCGGCCACATCGCCTTCACCGCATCGTTCGCCGGACTGGTACCCAACGCCGGCCTCGGCGCGTACGGCGTAGCCAAGTACGGCGTCGTCGGCCTGGCGGAAACGTTGGCCCGCGAGGTCAAAGACAACGGCATCGGGGTGTCGGTGCTCTGCCCGATGGTCGTCGAAACCAAGCTGGTCTCCAACTCCGAACGGATTCGCGGCGCGGATTACGGACTCGCGTCGACGCCCGAGGTTACCGGGGGACTCGGGCCGCTCCCGGCTCAAGATGACAGCCTCGGCGTCGACGACGTCGCCCGGCTGACGGCCGACGCGATTCTGGCCAACCGCCTGTACGTCCTGCCGCACGAGGCGGCCCGAGCTTCGGTCCGCCGCAGGTTCGAGCGCATTGACCGCACCTTCGACGAGCAGGCCGCTGAGGGCTGGCGCCATTGACTCGCAGGATGTGCTCGCATGAAACGACCCCGCCGGTGGCTGTCCGGCGGGGCCGTTTCGTGCTTGCGTTGTGCCCCTAGCGGGCCTGACCGCTTTTGCGTGCGGTGGCGTACGAGCTGAACGCCGCGGTTCCCACCGCCAGACCGGCCGCGAGCAAGAAGGCGGCGAAGAAACCGTTGCCGGAGCCCAGGACCAGCACGTACACCGACAGGCCCAGCACACCGCCGACGTGGTGTCCGGTGGTCATCAAAGCCGAACCCACGCCCTGGTTTTCGGGCTTGAGATCCGCGGTGCCGACCATGATGGATGCAAGGAACGCCATCCCGGAACCGATACCGGCGATGATCAGTACAGCCAGGTAGGCCAGCAGGTTGTGGCCCACGGCGGTGACCACCGCGAGCAGCGCCAGGCCGACGGCGCCCAGCAGCAGGCCGATCAGCAGCGGCAGCCGGACCCCGTACTTATTGGCCAACCGGTTGGTGATCATGTTTCCGGCGGTCATCGCGAGGGCCAGCGGAAGCAGGGCAAGGCCCGTCGCAAGTGCGCTGTACTTCTGGTCGTTCTGCAGGTACAGGGCGGAAAGGAAGTAAATCGAGTTGAACGCCATCAGGTACAGACCGGTGATGAAGACACCGAAGACCAGCGTGCGGTTGCGCAGTAACCCCGGCGGGATAAGCGGTGCGGTGCCGACCTTTTCCCGCCGGACCCACAGCAGCCCAGCCACTGCCGTCAGGATGAATGCACCCCAAGACTGGGTCGAGGACCAACCGACGTCGGCCGCGCGGGTGATGCCGAAAACGGCGGAGGCAACGGTGACGGTGGCCAGCAGCGCGTTGACCAGGTTGAGCGGCAGCCCGGACGAGCCCGTCGTGAACTTCGGCAGGAGGCGGATGGCGCCGAAGCCGATGATCAGCGCCAGCGGCATGTTCAGCGCGAAGATCCAGTGCCATGACAGGTAATTGCTGACAACGCCCGACACCACGACACCGACCGACAGACCGACCGCGCCGGTCGTGCCCCAGACGGCCATGGCACGATTACGCAGTTTCCCGGCCGGAAAGCTCAGGCCGATCAGTCCGAGGGTGGACGGATCCAGCAAGCCGGCGCCGATGCCCTGGATGGCACGCGAGACGACGAGCGTCGTGAAGTCGTTGGTAAAGAAGCTGATCAAAGAGCCGCCGCCGAAGAACGCCAGCGACACAATGAATACGTTGCGGGCGCCGAAGATGTCGCCGGCCCGGCCGCCGAGCGTCAGGAACCCGGCGAAGAACACCACGTAGGCCGCGACGACCCACTGCTGTTGCCCGTTAGCCAGATGCATCTGATGGCCGATGCTGGGCAGTGCCACGAACACGCTGGTGTAGTCGAAGGCAACCGAGAATTGGGCGGCGGCAAGCAATGCGAGAACCCAACGCAGTCTGCGTCTGCGATCGGGCGATTCGATTTCGGCGACCGGCACTTCGGCCGGCCTGGTGAGCACGTTGTTTGCGGTCATTTCTGGAGTTCTCCCTGTGTGAAGTGGATCAGCGGTGTGCGCAGTTTGCGTCTGCACCAGAATCAGCGGTGGGCCTTGACGGTTCCTCAAGAGATCCTTGGGACCGTGAGCAGCCGCGACGGGCGCGCGCATTCCGTGGACTGACCTGCAGGCTGCCGCCATACTGAGACGATGTCCCTCGTCGTGCCGCCCTATCCGGAGCCGCGCTACACCAAAGACGAGCCTGAGGTCAGCGCCTGGCTCAAGCGGGCCGACGCATCACCCGATTACGAGACGTCCGCAATGAAGTACCACTACTTGGCCGATCGAAAAGCCACTGACGGGGATTACGGCCTGTACCGAGTCGAGATAGCCCCGACCGGTGGTGGCCCGGGACCGCACTTTCACCGCACCATATCCGAGGCCTTCTATGTGCTCTCCGGGGCGATGAGGCTCTATGACGGCCATGAGTGGGTCGAAGGTCGTCAGGGCGACTTTCTCTACGTCCCACCCGGCGGGATTCACGGATTCAGCAACGCGTCAGACGAACCGGCGTCGTTCCTGTTGCTGTTCTCTCCCGCCGCCCCGCGCGAGGCTTACTTCGAAGGCATCAGCGCGCTGGCCGATATGACCGACGACGAACGCAGGGAATGGTACATCCGCCACGACAACATCTGGGTCTAGCGCTGTCCTGCAAGCGGATTCATCCTGATTTGCCGTCGGTCCCGAAATACCGGTCACCGAAGTCACCGATGCCCGGGATCATGTAGGCGTCCTGGTTGAGGCGCTGTTCGACCGACGAGGTCACGATGGGTAGCTCTGGATGCCGTTGCCGCACGGCCGCGATCCCCTCGGGCGCCGCGATCAGGTTTACGAAGACGATGTTGTTCTCGGCGACTCCGTTGTCGATCAACACTTGGATCGCTTGGAGAGCGGTTCCCCCGGTGGCGAGCATGGGGTCGAGCAGCAGCACATGGCGCTCAGCGATGTCGTGGGGCAGATTCGAGTAATACAGGCGCGGCAGTTTGGTCACTTTGTCCCGTTGTATCAGGATCTTGCCGATGCGAATCGCCGGCCAGGCACTCCGCAGTGCACCCTCCATGCTGTCACCCGCCCTGATCACGGAAACGCCGCAAACCGGCGACGCCAACCGCAGGCCCTCATAGGTTTCGCCCACCGGCGTTTGCACATCACAAGGCGCGTAAGGCAATTGGTCGAGCGCACATTCGATCAGCAGCCGCATGATCCGACCGGAGTAGAAGACCAAATCATCACGCGTGGCGTTGCGGTCACGGACTATCGTGTGTAACGCGCGGAGTTGTTTGGTCTGCGGCAAGACGTGCAGATTCGGGTCGTCGTGTTCGGGCACGGACGCCGGCTGCGTCGTCGATGTGGTCATGGCGGTCCTATTCGGCGGGCGGGGCATCGAAAATTGGCGGGTATTCCGGCGTTTCGGTGAAGCGGTCGGCGGTGATTCGATAGATCGACTTACCGCCGGTCCTACGCCACAACGCGCGCAGCACGTAAACCAGCTTCGGGTTGTGCTCTTCGTCCTCTTGGATCGCTCTGGCGACGATCTCATCCCAGTTGGGGCCGGGCGCATTTGGCGTGTCGAACACGTCATCATAGGTGGCGTGCAGCTTCTCGAGCGTCTCGAGGTCCGGTGGAGACCCGCCGGAGAGCAGCAGCGGAAACATCCCGACCCAGAAACACCGCAGGACGTATCGCCGCTGCTCGATCGGCAACCACTCGGCGATCCTCTCCATGGCGAAAAGGGAGGTGATGAGGTGCAAGAGAACGAAATCGCCGGGCGCGGCGAGATAGCTGAGGGTGACGGTGTAGTACAACTGCTCCCAGCACGCCTCGAGATCTAGCTCGTCGATCAACTCCGGAGTCTCGTAGAACGAGGGGTGCCCTTCGGCGAGTAGCCTGGCGACCCGGTATTGCAGACCCGATCGGGCCAGTTCGGGGTGAATGCCTTGCATGGCCTCGGGCGTCATGTCGGAGACGATGCTGTCGATGTACCCAAAGAACGCATCGTGTTCGTCGTCCCAGCCGCGCACGGTCGCCAACAGGGAGTCGGCGGCCCGTGGTGCGGAGTCCGCCTTGCGGTGCGCGCGCTCGGGGTGGCAAACCAGGTAGGAGAACGCCAGGTATGCCAGCCCCTCGATGGCCATCCACCGGCTACCGGCATCCAGCGCCCAACCGAGGTGGATCGTGGCATGGGTAAACGACCCGACCCAGCCGGGCAACAGCGGTGGCACATACGTTCGCAGCAGGCCCTCGAGGCCGAGTTCTCGTTCCTTCTCGTCGAAGAATGCGCAGTATGCCGCGAAATCCCTTCGCTGACCCAGGAATTCGCGCCAATTGTCGTCGGTGACGGTGATGGTCGACGGTCGCGGCGGCCCCATCAGAAATCCGTAGGGGGTCTTCTTGGGGTAGTCCTCGTAGTACTCCTCGATGCGTTCTGGCGACGCTCCCAACCCGGCCAGTGCGACGACGGCATGCTTGGCGTGGTTGGTGAGGTGGCCGTTGAATTCGATGTCGTATGTCCGATCGTCCAGCAGCCGGTCGACCAGTTGGACCACGGTTTGACTCATAGCGCTGCCCTTTGCTGAGGTGTGTCGGCAAGCTCCTTTAGACATGTAACTACGTCGTCGAATGTCTCCGCTACGGTGAGCGGTCCCAGTGCCCACAAATCCGGCGCGGCGTGCACACCGTAGGAGACTGCGATCGCGCGCGCGCCGACGGCGTTGGCCATCGTCAAGTCGTGCGTGGTATCCCCCACGACGACCATGCGATGGGCTGGGGCGCCCAGCTTTTGCATGATGAACAGCCCCATTTCGGGATCCGGCTTCGGTCGCGAAACCTCGTCGGCGCCGACAACGAGGGTGAATTCGTCCCAGATGCCGGCGGCCCGCAGGAGCGCTTCGGCGCTGGCGTGGAATTTGCTTGTCGCGACCGTCAGGGTCATCCCGTGGGCGCGCAGCGCGGCCAATCCGTCGACGACCCCGGGGAAAATCAGCTCCCGGCCGCGTGGCAGGACGATCTCCCGGAAGTAGGTCTGATAGAGCCTGACCGCCTCAGCGACGCAGGGGTCGTCGTCGCCGCGCCCCAGCAGCGAGCCGAAGGCCCGCGGCAGTGGCAACCCGATGGTGGCCCGGGTGGCCGCGGCGTCGGGGAGCGCTTCCCCCATGGAGGCGAAGACCGCCGCGAACGTCTGCACGATCGCGCCGGGTGTGTCGATAAGCGTTCCATCGAGGTCGAACGCCACGGTGAGGGTCATGCGAGGCTCCTGTTGTCAATTCCGTTGCTGCTGTGCGCGTATTCGGCGGCAAGGCGACCGCCCAACTCCGCCGTGCTGACGAGCACCGCGGTGTTGGCCTGGCTCGAACGTCCCGCCGTCGCCTTGTCGACGGCGCGCATCAAATGCTTCGTGATCGCGCCGGCGCGGATGCCCTCGCGTTCGGCCACGTCCATCGCTGCCGCAATGGCGCCTTCGATCTCGTCGGCGTCGATGGCGTCCTCGGCGGGAATCGGCTGCGTGATCAGCACGGCGCCCTGGGCGCCCAGAGCCCAGTGGAGATCGACGGCGCGTGCGACCGCGGCCGGGTCGTCGAGCCGCTGTGGGCTGGGGATGCCGCTCGAGCGCACGTAGAACGCGGGGAAATCGTCTGAGCGGTAGGCGATTACAGGCACACAATGCGTCTCGAGGAACTCCAGGGTCAGACGCAGGTCGAGAATGCTCTTCGCCCCGGCGCACACCACGGCGACCCGCGAGCGGGTGAGCTGAACCAGATCGGAAGAGATGTCCATGGTGGTCTCGGCCCCGCGGTGCACGCCGCCGATGCCGGCCGACGTGAAGAACGTGATGCCGGCCAACTCGGCGGCGACGAGGGATGACGCGACCGTGGTGGCGCCACATCCGCCGGTGGCGAGAACCGCGGCCATGTCGCGGCTGCTCACCTTGGGTATCCCTGCCGTCGTCCCGAAGCGTTCGATGTCCGCGTCGGTCATGCCGACTTTGATCTGGCCGTCGATGATGCCGATCGTCGCCGGCACCGAGCCGCCCGCCCGGACCGCCCGTTGCACGGCGTGTGCCGTGGCGACGTTGTCCGGGTACTCCAGGCCATGGGTGATGACGTTGGATTCCAGGGCCACCACCGGCAGGCCGGTGGCGAGGGCGTCGGTGACCTCTTCGCCGTATACCAGCGGAACGCTGTTGTTGCGCATGGGAACTCCTTGAGGTTGGTCTGGACGGTGAGTCAGCTCGTCGGTCACAGCGGAAGGCCTTCCGAGTCGCTTTGGTTGGGGACGCCAACGGGTTGGATGCGCCGCTGCCCGCTCAGCGAGAGGGGGACGTGGTTGACGTGCGGTTGCGGTGCGTGCGATCGCGGTTGACCGCCGAGCGGGACGGGGAAATGCCTGACGCCGGTCTGACCCAGGTCCTTGGCCTCGACCCGGAGGCGGGCACGAATCGCCTGGGCGAGTTCGTCGATGCCCGCGGCCCGCAACAGGCTGTAGTGATCCGCGCCGAGGCGGACGACGGTCCGCGGAGTCGTCGACAAGCCCTCGGAGTTCTCCAACGGGGAGATCTCGTCGCCCTGGGCGGTGAAGATCGTGATCGGTGCCGCGATCCGCCGCCGGTCGAGCGTGACCGGGAAGTGGAACGTCTCCCGCACCACTGCGGTGATTCGCCCGACCAGCTCGCCGTCGAGGTGGTCGAAGTGCTCGGCGATGAAAGCGACGAACGCGTCCTCGTCGGTCGCGGTGTCAAGGCACGCGCTCAGCGCGGGGTGAGCGAGGCCGCCGGCGAACACCGAGAACAGCACGGCGACGAAAAGCCGGTCGTCGAAGCTGGATTCGGCGTCAGCGGCCACGCGGCCGGGGAACGGCAGCGACGGCATGCCGGGCGCCATGAGGAACACGTGGTCCACCTGGTCCCCGAGCTGCTCGAGCTGATACGCGACCTCGAATGCGAGACGGGCGCCAAAGGAGTAGCCCCACAACGTGTATGGCCCTTCCGGCTGGTGCTTCTTGATCATCTCGACGTCCTTGGCGGCCATCTCCGAAAGCGATGGGCAGACGGTCTCGCCGGCGTTGATGCCCGAGGCCTGGATCCCGAAGACCGGGCGGTCGGCGGGCGCGTTGGCGGCCAGCAACCGCAGGTTCATCGGGTAACCGCCGAGCCCCGGCCAGCAGTAGATCGGCGTCCCTTCGCCTTCCGGCCGCAGCGGCACCAGCCGGGAGCAGCCCTTGCCGCCATCGCGGTCGACCCGGGCCGCGAGTTCGCTGATGGTGGGCGCCTCGAACAGCACCTGCAGCGGCAGTGCGGTTCCCAGCTGGCGGTTGATCTTGTTGATCAGCACGACCGCGGACAGGGAGTTGCCGCCGGCGGCGAAGAAGTCGTCCCGGATGGAGACGTCGTCGCGGTGCATCGTGGCGCGCCACAGTCGGGCGATCGCTTTCTCGGTGGCCGTGCGCGGCTCCTCGATCGGGCCGGTGCAGAGCCGGCTCATCGACTCGTCCAGCTTCTGCAATGCCTTGACGTCCACCTTTCCATTGGCGGTCAGCGGCATCGCGTCCAGCACGGTGACCCGGTTGGGAACCATGTAGTGCGGGAGCCGCTGGGCGAGGTCGTCTTTGATCAACTCCGCCGGGCCCTTCATGTGCACGGCGTCTTCCCCCATGCCTTCGCTGCTCCACTGCGCGTTGCTGACCCGCCCGCCGACCACGAAGTAGAAGGCGGACCCGTCCCCCGCGCCGAGAATGTCCGAGATGCGCCGCGCCGACGGGAGGTCATGCCCGGATTCCGAGCTGTAACCGGACGACATGAAACCGAGTCCGAGGTCATTCATCTGCAGTTGTTGCAGCTTGCGACCCAGGTCGACATAGCGCGTCCACACGCTGGCGCTGTGGCTGAGCATGGTGATCCCGAAGGAAGCCCGCTCGTATGTCTGCTGGTTGATGGCGATCACGTGGCGCTTCTGCACCAGCTCGTCGCCGACGCGCTCGAGCGTGCCGGCGCTGTAGCGGTACTGACCTGCGGGCAGGTCGGCGATCCTGCCCTCGTGCGCCTGGACGTAGACCTCGACCGGGTCCGCCGCGGCGCGACCGGCGATCGGAACGATGTCGCAACTGCCCAGGCGGAAGTCCTCGGGGTCGCCCAGGTCCTTGCAGGGCTGCGCCGTCGGGTCGAAGGCGCCGACCGCGAGGCCGTAGGCGGGCAACACGGCGTCGAACAAGCCGAGCATGTGGCCGACCTCGATCTGCAGGACCTCTTGAACGTTGTTGCGGTACACCGGCTCGATCGCGCTCCGGCGGCCCACGAAGTGCAGGCGCAGGCGGGGCCCGTTCGTCGCGCCGGGCGCGACGAGCACCAGCTGGTGCTCGAGCGGGTGGTAGTAGTAGGTCCCTGACGCCAGACCGGCGACCTCGGAGATCTCAAGGTACAGCTGCGTCGCGTACAGCGCCCCGGGCGAGGCGTAGCCGTACTTCGGCAGCAGACGCTCGTTGCTGTGGAACTGCCCGAAGTAACGCAGGATCCCGCCCAGCTCGGCGAGCATCAGCGAGTCGACGCCGCGTGCGTCGGCGATGGCCGGTTGCGCGTCGAGCAGCTTCAGGATGTCGGCCATCGCGACGTCGCCGCCCTCGAAGAAGCGGTACGTTTTGCGGCCGAAGACGACACGGCGCTGTTCGGTGGTCGGGGTGCGGCCCGGCAGATCAATCCGTTGACAGCCCGCCAGCGCGGCATCCTTGCAGCAGCCGGCGTTGGACAGCTGGGCCTTGACCTGCAGCTTGGATTGCTTGGACTGATGATGTGCGCCGTGATTGCCCTGGTCCATCACCGCCGCTTCCTTCGCGTCAACCTCAGTGAACACTACGAGGTTCGCGCCCGTGCGGGGATCGTCGCGAATAATCACTTCCGCCCGCTTGACCCACTCGTGCAGTTCGACGGCGGCCCGAATCTCGTCCAGCTCGACTCGGTATCCGCGCAGCTTCACCTGGTTGTCCCTGCGGCCCACGAATTCCACCGTGCCGTCCGCATTCCATCGGGCCAGGTCGCCGGTGCGGTAGAGGCGGTCCGGCCCGCCGTCACCGGCGAGGGGGTTTTCGACGAACCGCTCCGCGGTCAGATCCGGCCGGCGCACATACCCGCGCGCGACCTGCACGCCGCCGATGTGCAGCTCACCGATTTCACCGACCGCCGCCGGCGCGCCCTTGTCGTCGAAGATGTAGAAGGTCACACCGTGCGCCGGCGTGCCGATCGGGATGGAGGGAGCGCCGGCCAAAGTGGAATCCCGTTCCACGACAAAGGAAGACGCGTTGATCGTGCACTCGCTGGGGCCGTAGAGGTTGATCAGGGTGCAGCCGGGCAGCGTGTCCAGCAGTTGGGCCGCCAGCTTTTTTGGCAGCACCTCTCCGCCGCTGAAGATCCGGGTGAGTGAGGTGCACCGGTGCAGTTCGTCGGTGTCGACGAGCGCCTGCAGCAGCGTGGGCACGCCCTGAAGCGTCGTCACGCCGTGGCCGAGGATCAGTTCGAGCAGCTGCTCGGGGTCGCGGTAGGCGCCGGGTGCGCTCATCACCACCCGGGTGCCGCAGGCCGGAGCGAGGATCTCCCACTGGGCCGCGTCGAAGCTCAGGGGCGTCTTTTGCAAGATCGTGGTCCGCTCGTCCAGGCCGTGCGTGTTCGCGAGCCATTGCAGCTGGTTGACGATGCTGCGGTGCTCGATCATGACGCCCTTCGGCTTGCCCGTGCTACCCGAGGTGTAGATCGTGTAGGCCAGGTTGTCCGGGCCAGCCGCGTCGCTGGGGTTCGCGACGCCCGCGTATTCACGGGCGTCGTCCACCTCGACGATGGTCACGTCCGCCGGGGCCAGCTCCATCAACCGGGAGCGCAGCGCCGCGTCCGCCAGGACGACCTTGGTGCCCGAGTCGGCGATCATGTACTTCAGCCGCTCGGCCGGGTATTCCGGCGACAGGGGCAGGTACGCCGCACCGGCGGACAGCGCGCCCCATACGCCGATCATGAGGTCGATGGACGGGTCCATGAAGATGCCGACGAAGTCGTCGGCCGTCACGCCAAGCGACTGAAGGTAAGCCGCCAGCTCCGCGCTGCGATCAGCGAGCTGCCGGAACGTGAGGTGCTCATCGCCGCTCGAGACCGCGATCGACTCGGGGCGCAACGATGCGCGGCTCCGTAGCAGAACCGGCAAGGTGGAAAGGCTGGTGAACATTGGGGTCTCCCTGTGCTGGTGCGAGTCAGTGGTGGGCGCTGTTTGCGTTGACAACAGACTCGGCGCAGGGCCTTTGGGGAATCTCAATAAATCCTTGACGACGTTCCAGACGGAGAGACGTGAGCAGCCACGGCGGGCGCACCGCGCGCTGCCGGCCATTACGGCGGTGCACCAGAGGTGAGGAGTTTCCTCACGCCATCAAGATTCTCGCAAGAATCCTTTAAGCACTCACTCGCACGCTGAGGCCACCACACCCCTTACTGGAAGCGTCCACTAATGCCTATCATCGAGCCGGTTATCTCGGCCGCCACGAGCTGGAATTTTCTGGCGTTCGAGGCGATCTTGGCCATCGGCTTGTGCGTTGAAGCGATCATCCCGCGATACCGCTATGACCCGGCAAAGGAACCGATATTGCAGCGGGTGCGCAGAAATATCACCGTCCAGCTTTCAAACGTTCTGGTTTTCCTACCAATTGCGCTCACACCCATACTCCTGGTCGCGGCACAGTGTTCCATTTGGCACCGTCCGACGCTCCTACGTGGTCCACTATTTTTGATCATCGACTTGGTGATACTTGACTTCGTCAATTACGCCTTGCATTACGCTTTCCACAAATCCGCCTACTTGTGGAGATACCACATGGTCCATCACTTGGATCAGCACCTCGACATTTCGTCGACTTTCCGTGTGCATTTTGTGGAGCTGGCGTTGATCAACGTTGTGAACGCAGCCACAATGCTTGTCTTCGCGATGCCACTATCGTCGGTGATGGTATCGCAAGCATTGGTATTCTTCCTTGGTCTCTATCACCACAACAACTTGAGAGTTGGTTGGCGTTTCGAGCGGTTCGTCAGCCTTGTCTTCAATACTCGGAGATTTCACGATATTCATCACGGACGCGATGTGAAGTACACGAATTCTAATTATGCGTTCGTGCTGACGATATGGGACTACTTGTTCCGCACGTATTCGACGATTATTCGGCCCGAGGGCTTCTCGAACGGTCTCGACGCCCACGGTGACTACCCCGCGACCGCGCTGCTATCCAACCCCATCCTCCGGCGTGGAAAGCCTTTCGGAAGGCCATTTAAGCAACGCGATGGTCAATCAACTCCCGCGGAGTGGGCAGACGCTGACGCGTGAGCCGATAGGGCTGGCCGGTGTTCCGCCCGCTAGTACTGCAGCCGTAGATCGAGGTTACTGATACTGGCGTGTCTGCGCTGGTAGGAGCGGTGACCGCGGCATTGTTCGGTGTTTGTGAAGACAATCGAATTGGCCGCGGTCACCGCGGTTCACAGCGTAGACCCTGATCGGTGGCACGTAGAGTTCTCGGCGGTCTTGGACCGCATCGCGTCGCGTTTTGCCCGTTACGAGCCTCTGCGCCATGCCGGGGAACTGATGGCCGGCATGATCTCGGGCCTGGACCGCAAGAATTGCTGGACGATCGCCGAGCATCGCGGTGCGGTGACCCCAGACGGGTTGCAGCACCTGCTGGCCCGGGCCAGCTGGGACGCCGAGGATGTCCGCGACGATCTGCGTGACTATGTCATCGATTCGTTCGGTGACGCTGGCGCGATCTTGGTAGTCGATGAGACCGGCGACGTGAAAAAGGGCATGCATTCGGTTGGGGTGCAGCGCCAATACAGCGGCACCGCTGGGCGGATCGAGAACTCCCAAGTCGCGGTGTATCTGACCTACGCCGCACCCCGCGGGCACGCCCTGATCGATCGGGCGCTGTACCTTCCACGCAGCTGGGCCGACGACGATGAGCGCTGCGCCGATGCCGGAATCCCCCAGGATAAGCGGGATTTCGCTACCAAACCTGCCTTGGCTGTCACCCTGATCGACCGTGCAGTAGCTGCGAAAGTTCCCGCGGCGTGGGTGGCCGGGGATGAAGTCTATGGCGCCGACCCGCGACTGCGGGCCGCCGTACGCGGCCACCGGCTGGGCTATGTGCTGGCCGTGGCGGCCAACCGGCGCGTACCCACCCACGCCGGCCCGATCCGCGTCGATGCCCTGCCCGCGCTGATCCCGGCACACGCCTGGCAAAAACAATCCGCCGGCGCCGGCGCCCACGGCCCACGGCTGTACTCCTGGGCCTGGTTTCGCCTGCAGGCCGAAGACGACACCGACACCGGTAGCCACCATTTGCTGATCCGGCGCAACGACACCACCGGCGAGCACGCCTACCTACGCTGCTACAGCCCCCGCCCTGTGCCGTTGCGCACCTTGGTGGCGGTGGCCGGGCAGCGCTGGCGCATCGAAGAATCCTTCCAAGCCGCCAAAGGACTCGTCGGCCTCGACCAGCACCAAGTCCGACGCTGGAAATCCTGGCACCGCTGGACCACCCTGGCCATGCTCGCCCATGCATTCCTGGCCGTGGCCACCGCGATCGAACGCGACACCACCCCCACCCCGGCAGGCCTGATCACGTTGACCGTCAACGAATTCCGCCGCCTCTTCGACGCCCTGCTCCTGGCCACCAACCACACCATCGCGACCCTGCTGGCCTGGTCACGATGGCGTCGACGACACCAATACCGAGCACGCATTTCCCACTACCGACGACGGCAGAACCAATGATCCCGATCTACGGCTGCAGTACTAGCCGGGGCCGAGACGGTAATCGCTGGTCTGCGGGTCGTGATACCAGCCGCCGGCGGCGTGGGTGCCACCGTCGACGTGCAGCGTCTGCCCCGTCAGATAGGCCGACATGTCGGATGCCAGAAACACTGCGACACTCGCAATCTCGTCGACGTGCCCGGGACGGCCCAGCGGCACGACGTCGCCCATGCTGTTCGCCGCCGCATCGCCGGCCAGCTGTGCCAGCCCCTCGGTGAGCGTGATGTCGGGCGCTATCGCGTTGACCCGGATGCCGTGGGGCGCCAGTTCCAGCGCCGCGGTCTTGGTGTAGTTGATGACACCCGCCTTGGCGGCGGCGTATGCCGCGTAGCCCGGTGCGGCGCGGACGCCTTCGATCGAGGTCACCGAGATGACGCTGCCGGGAAGGCCCGCCGACACCAGTTGCCTCGCGACCCGCTGGGTGCACAGCAGCACGTGGCGCAGGTTGGCCTTATATAAGGCGTCCCAACCGTTTTCGCTGGTGTCCAGCAGCGGCGAGGAGAACGCGCCGCCGGCGTTGTTCACCAGGATCGTCGCCGACCCGAGTTCGGCCGTCGTGCGCTGCAGCGCGGCGTCCACCTGTGCGCCGTCGCGGACGTCGGTCACGATTCCCAGCGCACCGATGGACTCCGCGGCCCGAGCGCAGGTCTCCGGGTCGCGCTCCCAGATCGCGACCCTGGCACCGAATGCGGCCATCCCGGCCGCGACGCCGCGACCGATGCCCGCGCCGGCGCCGGTCACCACCGCCACGCGATCGGTGAGCAGAATGTTCGACGGGTCGATTGACATCAATTGCCTCCGCAGTTACTTCGCGAGCAGACACAGAATCGCACGCTCAGCGCGTGAGCAGTGCGATTCTGTGTCTGCTCGCCCAACAGGGGTCAGGGCACCCGGCCGATGACGCCGTCGGTTTCCAGGTCCGCGATCTCCGCGGGGCTCAGGCCGACCTCGGCCAGCAACTCATGGTTGTGCTGCCCAAGGGTGGGTGCCGGATTGGTGTTGAACGGTCCGTTCCGGCCGGAGAACCTCATCGGCACGGTGCTGAGCCTGGCTCGACCGTTCACCGGGTGCTCGACCTCTTCGAAGAAGCCGCGGAAAGCCAACTGATCCAGCTCCGTTTGACGATGCGGCTGCATCACCTTGGCCACCGGCACGCCGGCATCCCAAAGGGTTTCGACGATGTCGTCTCCGCTGCGGTGCTCACACCAGGCGGCCAGCCGCTCGTCGATCAGGTCGTGCTTGGCGCGCCGACCGGCGGCCGCCGACAACGCGGAATCCGTTGCCCACGAGGGCGACCCGAGTGCACCACGCAATCGCGCCCACTGGTCGTCGGTCGCCACCGCGATGGCGACCCAACAGTCGAGTCGGCCGAATTCGTCGGTGTCCGCGGTGCGGTACAGGTTCTGCGGCGCCGCGGTGGGTCCCCGATTGCCGGCCCGCTCCAGCAGGGCCCCGTACGCGGTGTACTCGATGATCTGTTCGGCGGAGATGCTGAGCGCGGCATCGACCATCGCCGCCTCGACCAGCACAGCCTCCCCGGTGCGGCGCCGGTGCTCCAGGGCCAGCAACAGGGCATTGAGCGCATGCACACCGGCGTTGGGATCGCCGATCGAATACGGCTCGTAGGGCGGGCGGTCGGGATACCCGGTCAACCAACTCAGGCCGGATGCCGACTCGATCGCGTACGCGAACGCCGGATTGTCGCGCCACGGCCCGTCGAGTCCGAACCCGGGCATCCGCAGCATGACCGCGTCCGATCGGAGCTTCTGAACCGCGGCGAAATCGAGCCCGATCTGGTCCAGCACCCGGGGTGTGAAGTTCTCCACGACCACATCGCAGGTGGAGATGAGCCGGCGCAGTACCGCGCGACCGCGCGCGCACTGCAGGTCCAGCGCCAGGCCCTTCTTGTTGGTGTTCAGCGCCACGAAAATCGGGGATTTCTCCCACCACCGCTCTTCGGTGGCCGGAATGCCGGCGATCAGTCGGGTGCCGTCAGGCCGGCGCATCGACTCCACATGGATGACCTCCGCGCCGAGCATGGCCATGAAGTGAGTGCAACAGGGACCCGCCCAGAAGGTCGTCATGTCCAGTATGCGAAGTCCGCTGAACGGCAGCCGATCAGCCGGGGCCGAAGTGGCCGGCACGGGCCGCGGCGTCATGCTTGCCGCCCGGTAGCGGGCGGTGTGTTCACCGAGCCGCGGCGCCGGGCCCGGCCGCCGGAGTCGCGCGGGCCGCATCCGGTATGGGTTGCCCGGCTGACGGAATCCGTCGCGGGGGTTGCACACAAACGAGCCCCGCTCCTGGAAGTGATCCAGCGA
Source organism: uncultured Actinomycetota bacterium (assembly GCA_963784685.1). Taxonomy (GTDB): domain Bacteria; phylum Actinomycetota; class Actinomycetes; order Mycobacteriales; family Mycobacteriaceae; genus Mycobacterium. The sequence continues at coordinate 672,365 of CAWASF010000019.1, read as the reverse complement.
GGCGATGTTCGCGCCATTGGCCACCGGCGCGTTCGGTATCCGGAATGCCGTTGCGAGCTCGCGGATCTCGTCGACGGGGTTGGCCTCAACCCACGCGTAGATGTCTTCGGCGTGAATATTGGCCTGCTCGGTGATGGTCAGCGGCGATTCCTCATCGATCCACTCCGGGTGGCCGACCATCGCGCACAAATCGAACCACTGCTGCGCGGTCCCGCAGCCGAGGTCGACCAGACCGTCCTTGGCCTGCGCCACGCCGGGCACCGTGAGCCGGCGGGCGTCCCGCCACGGGCGGCCCAGCATTTCGAAGTAGGTGACCGGATAATAGGTCAGGCAAAGGATTTGGGTCTCCAGCATCGACAGGTCGATGAGTTCTCCGGACTCCCCCGAACCACGGCCAAACCACGACGTCAGAATCGCCACGCTCGCGTAGGCTCCGGCCATATACTCGCCGACCTGCCCGCCGATGTACACCGGCGCGCGTTCCGGCAGTCCGCGTCCCAGCCCGACGATCCCGCCGGACCAGGCCTGAAGGGTGAATTCGGTTGCCGCACGGTTCCGCCAGGGGCCTTCCAGTCCGAAGGGGGTGACCGAGGCGACGGTCAGGTGCGGATGCGCGCGATGGATCTCCGCGGGCCGCAAGCTTGGGCTCTCGGCGAGTTTGGAGCCTGCGGACCACACCACCGCGTCCGCGGCGGCCAGCAGCCTGTGGACCATCTCGAGGTCATCATCGACTTCGGGATCGGCGGCCACACCGTGTTTGGAGCCGGCGAGAAAGCTGAACAGCGCGCCGTCGCCGCCGGGTGGGATGGGCGCGCCCGAGGCCGACCAGCGCCGCAGCGGATCACCTTCCGGCGCCTCGACTTTGATGACGGTGGCGCCGCCGTCGGCGAGCAGCTTGGTGCAGTACGCGCCCGCCACTCCGGTCGATAAGTCGACGACCGTGTAGCCGGCCAGGGGTTCGCCCACTCACGCCCGCCATGAGGGGCTGGTGGTCAGAACCTCGGCACCGTCGGCGGTGATGAGCACGGCTTCCCGCCCGAAGACCGCTCCGACTCCCCGTTCCCAGACATAGCCGGTCACGGCCAGCACCATTCCCGGCTCCAACCGCTCGTCGGCCACGCTTCGAGGTAAATGCTGGGAAACGACGGGCGGGTCGAAGCCCATGCCCAGACCCCGGGCCACCGGCATCGGGGGCGCCGGTTCCCCCGCGGCCCCGTAGGCGGCCAGCAGTCCATCAGCTGTGGCGCCCGGCCGGCACGCGGCTAACAGCCCGGCCCACAAGGCTTCCCAGCGCCGGTAAAGGGGGGCGGCCCCGCTGGCCGCACCCGCGGGCCACGTCCGGCCCACCTCACCGATGTAACCACCGGCCAGCACCCCGGCGGACAAGGCCACCAGGTCGCCCTCCTTGACCCGCCCGTCGCCGTCGACCCGCCGCCACGGGTGGTCGCGTGAAGTCACCCATGCGACATCCTGATTCGACGGGGTGCTCACCCCGCCGGCCGCCAGTGCCTCTAGCAGCACCGCGGCCAGCAACCGTTCACTCACCCCGGGCCGCAGTTCGGACACCGCGGCCGCCAGGCCCGATTCGGCCACCGCGATCGCGTCGCGCAGGGATGCCACCTCTTCGGCCGTCTTGATTCGCCGCGCGGCGCGCATCGCCGGTTCGCCGTCGACGAGTTCGGCGTTGGGAAACGCCGTCGGGAGCAGTTTCGCGAAAGTCGGTGACAGCGCGTCGGTTCCGACGCGATGCGCGGTGGACGCGCCGTCGATGCGCCGCAGCGCCGACATGGTGTTCGCCGGATTCCACGAGATGCCATACAGGTTCTCGTGAGGGATGTCGTCCGGGATGCCTTCGTCCCACGTGCTGAGCAGGTGAACCGCGCCGGTCGCGCGCACCAGCACACAGGCAGGGCCGAACGGACGGGTCCCGGCGACCCACAGTTGCGGCGCGCCGGCGACGTAGCGGACGTTGGCCTGCCGGCCGAGAACCAGCACGTCCAGATCGTGCGCCGCCATCTGCTCCAGCGCGCGCTCGCGGCGCCCGCAGCGCAGCGCGCGATCGTCGGGCAGGACTTCAGTCGCCATAGGGGTCATACGGGTAGTCGGTCAATCGGGTCCAGCCTTCCTCGGTGATCACCAAGACCTCTTCACTGCGGTAGCCGCCGGTCCCGTCCTCCCACACCACCGGCTCCAACACCAGCACCATCCCGGGCTGGAGCACGAAGTTCTCGTCGAACTCGTCCCCGAGATCCGTTCCAATCATGGGCATTTCGGCGGCGTTGACGCCGATGCCGTGGCCGAGGTAGAAGTGCGGCAGCCAGGGCCGGCTTCCGCCGTTGGCTTTGGTCGCGGCTCTTCCGAGATCGGCGGCGGTGACGCCGGCGCGGGCGACGTCCAGCACGGCCGTCATGATCTCGCACCATTGGCCGAACTGCGCCTGCTGCCGTGGCGACGGATCCCGGCCGACGATCCAGGTGCGCCCGAAGTCCGAGCAGTAGCCGTGGTAGGTGATGCTGACGTCGGTCCACAGCACGTCACCTTCGGCGAGTTCGCGTTCGGTGCTCAGCAACGGCAGCGCCAAATCGCCGTGCGTGGTCCACACGCCTTCGGCCTTGCTCGGCGGCATCACCTGCCAGATCGGCTCCAGCATGCTGGCCGTGGCCCCCAACTCGAACGCCCTTCGCAAAAAGCTTGCGGATAGGTCGATCTGGCGGATGCCGGGAGCCAAGGCCTTATGGACGTCGATCATCGCCTCGTCGGTGATCCGGATGGCGATGCGCATGCACGACAATTCGTCCGGCATTTTGATGGCCTTGGCTGCGCTGACAACCGCCGACGCGTCGACGGGAGCACCGTTGGGGAACAACAGATTGCCCGCGCGCGACATGGCGCCGGTGCACTCGTCGACCGCGACCTTCGCCCCGGCCGGAACCAGGTCGGTAACCAGCCGCGCGAAATTCTCGACGCCTTCGTCGAATTCGAGGTAGACGGGGCCGTGTAGGTGGTCGGCGGGCAGGCCCGATTCCAGCGAGGCGCCCTCACGGAACGGCAGGAACAGGTGAGGCCATTCGTCGTCGGCGACCACCACGGCCACCGGCCGCTCGACGTAGGACAGCCCGGCATCGCCGAGCGGCCAACTGGTCCCGGTGGCGTACACGACCGCGCTGTTGCCCAGCAGGATCATCGCGTCGACGCCGCGCTCGGCCATCGCCGCGCGCAGGCGAGCCCCGGTCTCGCGACGCATGCGGGCGAGGTCGGGCGTTTCGGGGATCACCAGGCCAACACCGGTGCTGGTGCCGAATCGCGCGAACGTTGTCATCTGGCCGCCACTAGAGGCCCAGGAATTTCGTGATGTTTTCGCTGACGATCTTGACCGCGTCGGCCGGCCCCACGGCGTCGACGACGGCCGCCAGTGACTTCTCCGAGTAGCCGTATGTGCTTTCGTTGTGGGGATAGTCGCTGGACCACATCACCTTTTCCACGCCGATCTTGTCGATCAACTGGAGGCCCAGTGGGTCGACCATGAACGATGCGCTCATGTGGGTGTCCCAGTAGTGCCGCACGTCATGCTCAAGCGGCCGGTTGAACATGTGCTGATAGGACGCGACCAGGTGCTCCGCGTCTTGCAACGCCCACGGAACCCACGCGATGCCGCCTTCGAACCAACCGATTCGCAGGCCGGGGTGCCGATCCAGGATGCCACCAAAGATGTACTTGGAGAACGTCTCCCGGAATCCGTCGATGTTGATCATCATCCCGACGACCACGCTGTTGAACTCGCAGGGGCTTTTCGGCGGCGTTTCTCCGATGTGGTGCGTGAGCGGAAGTCCGGAGGCTTCGATCTCGTCCCAGACGGCGCTCATGGAGGTACACGAGTAGTCGATCGGGTTGCCGTCGTCGTCCTTTCCGGGGTTCAGCGGCATCAGGAACGTCTTGAGCCCCAATGACTTCAACTCGTCCAGCGTTCGCCGGGTGCCTTGCGGATCCCACCAGTTGATCAGTCCGGCACCGTAGAAGTGACCACCCGAGCGCTCCTGAAGCTCCGCGATGTACTCGTTGTAGATGCGGAATGCCAGTTCGCGAAGCCTCTTGTCCGGGTAGTGGAAGAGCGCCAGCACGGCGTTGGGGAAGGCCAGCTCCTTATCGACTCCGTCCTCGCGCAGCTCCTGGATCCGGGCCTCGATGTTGGTGCTGGCCGCCCCTGGCAGGTCGTCGTACTGCATCAGCACCGCGCTGAAGTCGCCAGGCAGGAACGACTGGCCCTTGCGCCCGACTTGGTAGGCACCGTCCTCGTACCAGATCCGCGGCGCCTTTTCCTTGAGGTCCTCGGGGAAGCGTTCGTAGAAGATGTCGGCGGCCAAGGAGATGTGGTTGTCGGCGGAGAAAACCACGGTCCCCTCCGGCAGGCCCACATCGGCGCCGCTGGCGTGCCCGCGGCGATCCTTCGGTGCGCCAAAGCCTCCCGGCGGGTAGAGCATGCTGGTCTGAGTCGTCATCATTGACCCTCCATTCGGATCGGCATTTCGAGAGTAGCTACCGGGGCCTACCAGTTCACGGGCAGTTCGTAGACGCCGTAGGCGAGCCGGTCGTGTTTGAACGGAATGTCGGCGACCGGGACGGCCAGCGCCAGCGTGGGTACGCGGCGGAACAGCGTGCGATAGACGATCTGCAGCTCCGCCCGGGCGAGCTGCTGGCCGACGCACTGGTGTCTGCCGTAACCGAATGCGACGTTGCGGTCCGCCCCCGACCGGTGCAGGTACAGCCGATCCGGCTCGGTGAAGGCCTGTGGATCCCAGTTCGCCGGGGCCAAGTCGATGATGATGCCCTCGCCGGCGCGGATGACCTCTCCGGCGATGGCGATGTCCTCAAGGGCCACGCGGCGCTGGCCGTTCTGGATGATGCTGAGGTAGCGCAACAGTTCCTCGACCGCGTTGGCGACGATCTTCGGATCTTCGGCATCGCGGATGACGGCCAACTGGCCGGGGTTTTCCAGCAGCGCAAGCACTCCGAGCCCGATCATGTTCGAGGTGGTCTCGTGCCCCGCGATCAGCAACCCGGTGCCCAACTGCGCGGCCTCTTTGACGCTGAGTTCCCCGGCTTTGACCCGCTCGGCGAGGTCGGATACCGCGTCCTCGGCGGGGTTCTCCATTTTGGCCTCGACCAGTTGGGCGAGGTACTTGTTCAGGCTCATCGCGCCCTTGACGGTGTCCTCGCCGGTCGCATAGCGGGCGAGCCCGACATTCGCGTGGTGCTGGAACATTTCGGCGTCTTCGTATGGCACCCCCAGCAACTGGCTGATCACCAACGACGGGACCGGCAGCGCCAGCGCGGGGATCAGGTCGGCGGGTTGCGGCCCGGCAAGCATCGCGTCGATGTGGTCGTCGGTGATCTCCTGGATGGTCGGGCGCAACCCCTCGACGCGCTTGAACGTGAAGGGCTTCGACAGCATCCGCCGGAAGCGGGTGTGTTCTTCGCCATCGGCGGTGAAGACCGATCGCGGGCGCTTGTGCACCGTGGACAGCATGCCCGCGTTCCAATGCGGGAACCCGGGTACCCGGTCGTCGACGCTGACCCGGAAATCCGAAAACAGTTCCCGGACTTGCTCGTAGCCCGTGATGAGCCATGGCGTGCTGCCGTCCCAGATCCGGACCCTGGACAGCGGCTTGGCCTCGGCGAGCGCCATGACGTCCGGGGGCGGGGCGAACGGGCAGCTTGGCTGCCTGGCCATCGGGTATTCCGGAATTTCGGAAACCGCGTCCGTCGTGGTGCTCGCCAGTGTGTCCGACATCTTTCTCATTCCTCGATGCGAATGGCCAGTGCGGGGCAGGCCGCGGCCGCCCGGCGCGCCCCCTCGGCCTGCTCGGCCGATGGGTTCGGGTTGAGCAGGACGACGACGCCGTCGTCGTCCCGCTGGTCGAAGACCTTGGGCGCGTTCATGACGCAGTTGCCCGACGATGCGCAAATGTCTTGGTCGACGGTGACTTTCATTGGAGGGCCCGTCATTTGTCCGGCGTCACGGGCGCCAACCACAGACCCACGATCGCGTCGATGAGACCGGATGCGGCAGCGCGCCAGGAAGATCGGTGCAGCGAGCGGCCCGCCGCGAGGGCCCGTTCACGATCGGCGCAGGTATGCATCAGCAGATTGCGGGCCATGATGTTGCGTTCGAAGCGCACCTCGGCCGGCAGGTCGGGCAGGCAAGCATTGATCCGGTCGACGACCTGAACCAGCGACGGCGAGCTGAGCGCACCCTTGACGATGATGTTGTAGTACGCGGGATCGGTCATGGCCTGCGCCGCGAATCGCGCGTACCACGTGGGCGACCCATCACGGCCGAGATCCGCCAGATGGTCGGTGAGCGGGCACACCAGGCAGGCCACCCAGTCCCGCATCTCGGCCGGGCCACCGGAGTCCAGCAGCTCGGCCACCATTTTCTCGCGGAGCTGTTCGACGGGCCCGCGGTGTTTCTGCTCGATGGCGCGCACCAGATCGGCCTTGGTCCCGAAGTGGTAACCCACCGCGGCGTTGTTGCCCTGACCGGCGGCCTCGCTGACCTGCCTGTTCGACACCGCGAACATGCCGTGTTCGGCATACAGGCGCTCGGCCGCAACGAGGATCGCCTCCTGGGTGGAGTTCGCCCGCTCGCTGCGAACGGTCCTGCCGGCTGCGGTCATCCTGCTAGTCAACCGCGTAGACAGGCATTAAGTCAAGCGCTTGATTTAAAGAGTCCGCGTCCGCGGGCCGCGGCACTCTCAGCGCGAGATTGCCGCCATGGTCGTGGCCGGCGCTGCAAGCACAGCCCACACGGCAATCTCTACGCCAGACACACAACCGGACGCCTGCCATCACTCGCGTTTCTCGGACCTGATCGCCTTACCCGCAACCGTTCCCCCGTCGACCGGCAACACGGTTCCGGTGACGTAGCGAGATCTGTCGCCGGCGAAGTACAGCGCCGCCTCGGCGATGTCCTCGGGCGTCCCCTCGCGCTCGACGGGACGGTCGGCGCGCATCGTTTCGCGGACCCCCGCCTCGTACCGCTCGAGCTGCTCGGCATCCATTTTCATTCCCGACGCCTTCAACAGCGCCGTGGGTATGTTGCCCGGCGCGATGGCATTGACCCGAATCTCGTGGTGCGCCAACTCGATTGCCGCGGACTTGGTGAACTGGATGACCGCCGCCTTGGAAGCGCGGTAGGTCATCACGCCGCCGCCGGCCCGAATTCCACCGATCGAGGTCATGTTGATGATCGACCCCCCGCCGTGGGCGGCCATGTGCCGGGCCGCGTCTCGGGTACCCGCCATCACGCCCAGGACGTTGAGCGCCATGATGCGGTGGAAGTCGGCCAGGTCGTCGTCGAGGAATCTGCGATGCATGGTGCCCGAGATGCCCGCGTTGTTGACCATCACGTGCAGACCGCCGAACTTCTCGACGGCCGCGGCCACCAGCGCCGCCACCTGTTCGGGATCCGAGACGTCGGTGCGGCGGAAGAAGGCGTCGTGGCCCAGCGCCGTCGCCAGCGCCTCCCCGTTATCGGTTTCGACGTCGGCGATGACGACCCGCGCGCCCTCGGCCACGAACCTCTCGACCGTGCCGCGGCCAATGCCCGAGGCCCCGCCGGTGACGATTGCGACCTTGTCCACCAGTTCATTGGCCACACGACGAGTTAATCGGCATGGGCGGCGTTAAGTCAAGCAACTGATTTAAGGCCCCGCAGGGCGGGCTGCGAGCAGGGGAACCATGATGAATTCATCGGTTCATCGCAGACACGGGGAAGGACACTGGTCATGAAGGTTCTGGTCATCGGCGGCAGCGGACTGATCGGCTCTCAGGTCATCGCCAACCTGACCGACTTGGGACACGAGGCGGTCTCGGCGTCGCCGCGCTCGGGGGTGGACACCATCACCGGCGAAGGTCTCGCCGAAGCCCTGGCCGGTGTGCACACGGTGGTGGACGTGTCCAACTCGCCGGACTGGGACGACGAACCCGTGCTGCGCTTCTTCACCACCTCCACGAAAAACCTTCTCGCCGCCGAGCGGGCGGCCGGTGTCCAGCACCACGTCGCGCTCTCGATCGTGGGTGCCGACCGCGCCCAGGACAGCGGCTACATGCGGGCCAAGGTTGCCCAGGAGAAGCTGATCCAGGAATCGGGATCGCCGTATTCGATCGTGCGGGCGACCCAGTTCTTCGAATTCGTCGGCGGCATAGCCGATTCGGCAACCGACGGCGACACGGTTCGCCTGCCTGAAGGGGCGTTCCAGCCCATCGCCTCGGCCGACGTCGCCACGGCCGTCACCCGCGCGGCGATCGGCGATCCGACAAACGGCATGACCAACATGCCGGACCCGAAAAGCGCGGCATGGACGACTTCATCCGGACGGTGCTTGCCGCGTCCGGCGATCCACGCCAGGTAGTGGGCGACCGCGAAGCCCGCTATTTCGGCACCCTGCTCGACGAGCACACCATCGTCCCCCTCGACAGCGAGGACCCGACGATCTACCCCACCCGCTTCAGCGACTGGAAGGCATCTCAGGCCACCAGCGGCGCGCATTAGGCGCCCGCGCCACTGACCGGGGGTAACTTCTGATGCCTCGAGTTGCAGTTGTCACCGGCGCGAGCCGGGGAATCGGTGCGGCGACGGCACGGGTTCTTGCCGAACACGGATTTCGGGTGGTGGTCAACCACCGAGCCAGCGCCCGGGAGGCCCGGGGAGGTGGTTTCCGACATCACCTCCGCCGGCGGCGAGGCCGTCGCGATCCGGGCCGGTGTCACCGTCGGGGATGACATCTCCGCGATGGCCGACGAGATCGCGCAGCGCTGGGGCGGTGTGGACGTGCTGGTCCACAACGCGTTGATACCGTTCGTCGTCACCTCGTTCGCCGACCTCACCTGGGAGCAGCTGGGCGGCAAGGTGGACACAGAGCTACATGCCGCCTACATGCTGACGAAAGCCGTTGTGCCGGGTATGATTCCCGCGATTACGGCCGGCTGATCTTCCTCACCACCGGGCTGTCTCGCCGTCCGCGCGACGGAATGATCGCGCTCGGCACCGCGAAGGCGGCACTGGACCAGTTCGTCCGATATGTTGCGCTGGAGCAGGCGCCGCACGGGATCACCGCCAATCTCGTCGCACCCGCGACCGTGAGCGGGACGAAAGTGACCGGGCAGCTCACATCGGAGCGGATGCGTCAGCTCGGCGAGGCCGCACCGATGGGGCGACTCGTAACGCCCGACGAGGTGGCCCACGCGATAGCGTTCTTGGCGAGCGAGGAATCCGGCTTCACCACCGGGCACTAGCTCCCGGTCAACGGCGGCCTCGCGATGGACTGAAACAGCGAAAACGAGCCGTCACCATGCACACGATCGACCTGGCCTATGTCGGACGCGGTATTCACGAAGAACTGGTCACCCATGTCGCCGACCAGGAGGGTTACTTCCAAGACGAGGGTGTTCACGTCGCCGTGCGGGACGGAATCGGTTGGGAAACAGAGCGTCTGCGCTCCTGCGCGACGATCGGCCTCGGACGGGGCCCTGTTGTCGCGGTTGTCGGAAGGCATCCAATGGACCGCGCTGAGCGTCAACACTCACCGCCCGTTGTTCTGGTTTCTCGGCGGAAAAAGCGTGACGTTCATGGCGGACCTTCGGGGACGCCGGCTCGCGGTGCACGCGCCGCACACCGCGCCGGGATGCTTCGCACGGATCGTGCTGCGCGGCCATGGGCTTGACCCCGACCGCGACCTCGACTGCGTGGTGCGTGCCCCGGGTGACTATCAGATGGATCTGCGAAAGCTAGCCGATAACTCGATCGATGCCGCTTACGTCGGCAGCACCCTGGCACCCGAGCAGATCGCCGACGAGCAAGGCTTCCACGTGCTGGCCTGGGTCGGAGACCACTTCGAGATCCCCACCGTCGGAGTCGCGGTCGATCCTGCCCGCCTGCAGATCGACAGCCCGGCGGTGCAAGCGGTGGTGCGGGCGAACCAGCGCGCGCTGAGGACGATTGCGGACCGGCCCGATCTGGCCGTATTACATGGCGTGCCGGGCAATCGATCTGAAAACACCGCCGTCGGATGCCGGCCGGCGGTCGAGGGCGCTCCGGTGACACCTGTCGACGCCATACTTGCGTTCCGCTAACCTCCTAGCACGGTATAAGGCGCCCGGGACTAAACGACCGAAGACGAGGAGCGATCAATGCCTGTGCTACCCACGAGCGGGGCGCCCCTCGACCGGGCGCAACTCAGCAGGCGAGGCTTCATTGCCGCTGGCATCGCCGGGGGATTCGCGCTGGCGGCCTGCGGCGAAACCAAATCCCAGGTATCGGGGAATAACGCCCAAATGTCCGCGGCCATCGCCGCGGCCGAGGCGGCGCGCCCGCACAGTGGGCGGACGGTGACCGCCAGCCTGGCACCGCAGCAGACCCAGATCGACCTGGGAGGCCCGGTCGTCCGAACGCTGGCCTTCGGCAACACCATCCCGGGAACGGTTATCCGGGCCAATGTCGGCGACGAGCTGGTGGTCACGGTCTCGAACCGGCTCGACCATCCGACGTCGGTGCACTGGCACGGCATCGCGCTCCGCAATGACATGGACGGCGCGGAGCCCGCCACCCCGAACATCCCGGCCGGGCAGGAGTTCACGTACCGGTTCTCCGTCCCGGACTCGGGCACCTACTGGGCCCATCCGCATACCGGCCTCGACGAGGACACCGGCCTTTACCTGCCGGTCATCGTCGACGATCCGACCGAAGGCGATTACGATGCCGAATGGATTGTCGTCCTTGATGATTGGACCGACGGTGTCGGCAAGAGTCCCCAACAGCTCTACGCCGAACTGACGGCTCCGAACAAGCCCCCCATGCCGACAATGTCGACGACCTCCACAACGCCGACCACGTCCACGACTTCAACGACTTCGGCGGCTTCCACGACCTCGACCACTTCGAGCACTTCGACCACCTCGAGCACCTCGACCACTACAAGCTCGTCGAGCTCCAGCACTCCGACCAGCCCGACAACGTCGACGACCGCGACGCCGGGGGCGTCGGGGTCAGCGTCGGCAGAAGCGACCTGCTCGGCGGCGACGCCGGAGACATCGCCTACCCCTATTACTTGATCAACGGCCGAATTCCCGCCGCACCCACCACCTTCAACGCGAAGCCGGGTCAGCGCATCAGGATCCGGTTCATCAATACCGGTTCCGACACCGCGTTTCGGGTGGCCTTGGCCGGCCATTCGATGGTGGTCACCCACACCGATGGTTACCCCGTGGTGCCGACCGAGGTCGACGCCCTGCTGATCGGCATGGCCGAACGCTACGACGTCATCGTGACCACCGCCGACGGCGTCTTCCCGCTCGTCGCCCTCGCGGAAGGGAAGAACGACCTGGCCCGGGCGTTGCTGTCCACCGGGGCCGGCCGCCCACCCGACCCCGGGTTTCAACCGGCCGAGCTCACCAAACGAGTGGGCACCATCGAAATGTTCACCGCCACAACGCCCGTCAATCTGGGTCGGCCCGAGCCCAACCTCAACCTCCCCGTCGTTCTGGGCGGCAACATGATGCAATACGACTGGACGATCAACGGCGAGCCCTACAGCAAGACCAATCCGTTACACGTGCGACAGGGCCAGCGGCCAAGCATCACGTTCGACAATCCCACGATGATGTACCATCCAATTCACCTACACGGCCACACTTTCCAGCTGTTCAAGGCCGACGGCAGCCCTGGCGCCCGCAAGGACACCGTAATCGTGCTGCCCAAGCAGAAGCTGCTCGCCGTACTGGTCGCCGACAACCCCGGTACGTGGGTGATGCACTGCCACAACACCTACCATCAGTTTGCCGGCATGATGACCCGGCTGGACTACGTTTTCTGACGTCAGGCTGTTGCGAGGAAGTCGAGCAACAAGTCGTTGACCGCTGAGGACTGCTCGATCTGCGGACAGTGACCGGCCTTGTCAACCACCACCGATCGGCCACCCTCGATCTGCTTCGCGATCTGAGCGGCCCAGCCGGATGGCAGGAGCTTGTCGTCCGCACCCTCGACGACAAGCGTCGGAACTGCGATGCGCTCGTATGGTCGCGTACTTGACGGGGCGGAAGACGGGCTCGCATCGGGACGACGAAATCGCGCCGCCGCCACGGCCTCCCATGCGCCGGGTGCAATGCTCGACTCATAGCGGCGCCGCACGTAGTCCTCGTCCGCCGGGTAGCCGGGATCGTAGAACAGCGCCTCGACGATGCGCCGCATCGCGGGCAACGTTGCGTCATATTGCTGCAGCGCATCGAAATGCCGGTTCTGCTGGATCTCGCCGCCCCCGCAGATGGCCGCCAGGGTGCGGACCGACAGCAGGGGCGTATCCGATGTGGCGTCGGTGAGCAGATTGATGGCGCCCATCGAGTTGCCGACGAAATGCGCCGAGTCGATGCCCAGCGCCGCACAGAACCGTGCCACATGCCTGATCCGCATCCCCCGGCCGTCGACGAAGTCGATGACCTTCGCCGTCTGCCCGAAGCCCAGCTGGTCGGGCGCCAGCACCCGGTAACGTTCGGCGAGGGTGGCAATGTTGCGTTCCCAGCCGAGTTCGGCGCTGCCACCGAACTCGCCGCCGTGCAACAGCACCACCGGTTCGCCTCGGCCGGCCTCCAGGTAGCCGGTTGTCAGGCCGTCGACCGACATTGTCTTGCGATGGACTTCCATCACTTGATCGCAATCGGGTTCACCGGGGAGCCCACGGCGCCCACAACTCTCAACGGTGGCGCGATGAGCTGGAATTCGTACACGCCGTCCGCGGCGCAATCGGCCGCCAGCGCGGTGAGGTCCCAGTACTCGCCGAACATCATCCCCATGTCACGTAGGCAAAGGAGATGCAGCGGGAAGGTTATCCCCTCGACGCCGGACACCAGGTCTTCGACTTGCAGGTTGTCGGCGGCGACCGCGGCGATCTCGTGGTCGTGCAGCCACAAAGCGCATCGCCAGTCTAAGCCCGAGTAGCCCTCCGTCCTGTTGCCGGTCTCGAGAAACCTTGTCCACCAACCGGTCCGGATCAAGACGATGTCCCCCCGCCCAATCGTCACCGCTTGCGCGCGGACCACGTCATCGAGTTCTTCCGGTGTTATCGGGTTCCCGGGTTCGAGGAAGACCTCCGCGCCGCGATGGCGAACCAGGTCGAGCAGCACGCCGCGCGAGGTGATGCCTTTGCCGTCAACCTTGTCGATCCCGCAACGGTAGGCCCCCAGGCTGGTCACCGAATCTGCCGGGAAGCCATTGTAGAGCCGGTCGTCGTAGTAGACGTGCGACAGCGCGTCCCACTGGCTGGCCGCCTGCAACGGCATGATGATCATGTCGTCGTTGAAGCGGAACGGATTGTCGGCGGTCATGTATCGACTCAGCTGTTGCGCCACCGGGTTCCGCGCCCAGTCGGGCCCATATGTGGTGATCGTGTTCACATCACCGCCGTCCACCGTCATGACGTGCACCGGGTTGTTTCGGAACCCGAAGGCGCCCTGCGGTCCTGACGCACCGAAGTCCACGCCGAGCGGAAAGACCTTGCCGTGCCGTACCAGGCCGGCGGCCTGCGCGACCTTGTCCGCGGTGATGAAGTTCAGCGTGCCGAGCTCGTCGTCGGCCCCCCACCGCCCCCAGTTGGAGACGTCGCGAGCTGCCCGCCGAAAGTCGCTTACGCCGGCCACGGGGCCCCCTCCTCGAGCTCGCGGGCGATCGCGGCGGCCACGTTCCCGCCGTCGACCCACAACACCTGACCCGTAATGTAGCTGGCCGCATGGCTATTCAGAAAGAGCAGGACCGAGGCCTGCTCGGCCGGACCGGCGACGCGGCCCAACGGCTTGGGTATGTCGTCGAGGAAGGCCTGCCCGTACGCGGTTCGCAACTGATCGAGGATCGGTGTCTCGGTGACTCCCGGGCCCGTGCAGTTGATGCGAATGCCCCGGGCGCCGAGGGGCGCGGCGCTTCGCATGGTGTACAGGATGATCGCTTCTTTGGACAATTGGTAGCCGCCGCCGGCCAGCGCATCGGGGTGGGCGTGGCACCACTCGATGCCTTCGGCCATCGTCGCGGTACTCAGTAGCGGCGCGACCGCCCGCAGATGCTCCCGGTACGCCGACGCCGCCAACGACGACACGCTGACGATCGAAGGCCCCTTCAAAGACTGCGCCATCTTCGGGACCAGCGCCTCGGTGACATGCCGCAGCCCCAGGAAGTTGATGGTGACGACCAGCGGCGGGTCGCCGATCCCGGAAGAAACACCGGCGACGTTGAACAGCGCATCGACCGGCCCGCCGATCGACGCCACCGCGTGGTCGATAGACACCGGGTCGGCGAGGTCGACCTCGTGAAACTCGTTGAGCTCGAAGGCCGGCCGGCGTTGATCCAGCCCGACGACGTCGGCCCCGAGGTCGTTAAGCTGCCGCACCACGTGTTCGCCGATCCCCGAGGCACATCCGGTTACCACGGCGCGGCGTCCGTCGTAGCGCCACAGGTCGTCGATCTGACCCACGATTCAATCGGCTTCCGGTATCACTTGCGCTGCTGTTGCTCCTGTTCCTTCGCGCGCTGCGCCGCCTGGACGCGGCCCTCGTTTATCTCCGCCATCGCCTCGGGGATCTCGCTGGCGGTGAACTTACCGCCGCGGCCGGTGGGCAGGCCGCCGAATGCGTAGCTTTCGTCGAATTGCGGTGCGGTCGATTCGGGCCGCCGCGCCTCGACTTTCTCGATGACGGGCGCCAGCCGCGCGGCTTTGTCGGCCACCGCCTTCTCGTCGCGCTCGATGAACTCGGGCAGCACCTCCTTGCCCATCAGTTCGATGGATTCCATGGTGCCCTCGTGGCTGCGCGGATTGAGCAGCAGGATGATCTCGTCGACGCCGCTCTCTTCGTACCCGCGCAGGAATTCGCGCACGGTGGCCGGAGATCCGATCGCACCGCGCCCGGGGCCGTAGGCGAGTGTCGGGTCCTTCTCGACCTCTTCGAGATACCGCTTCCAGACGCCGGTCCGCCCGGGGGTATGCACTCCGGTCATGTAGTAGTGCATGATCCCGAACGAGAAGAATCCCCCGCCCTGCCCGAGCCGTTTGAGCGCCTCGTCATCGGACTTCGCGACCATCATCGACAGGTCACCGCCGATGGCCAGGATGTTCGGGTTGATGCGCGGTGTGACCGGGACGCCGTTCTCCTCGAATTCCTTGTAGTAGCCATTTACCCGCTCGGTGAGCGGCCCGGGACCGGTGTAGGCGAAACTCAATGCGCCGATGGCCTTTTGGGCGGCCATCTGCACGCTGGCCGGCCGTGTGCAGGCGACCCAGACCGGTGGGTGCGGCTTTTGCATCGGCTTGGGAATGACATTGCGGGCCGGCATCTGGATGTGCTCGCCCTGGAAGCCGGCGAACGGTTCCTCGATCATGCATCGGATCGAGACCTCGAGGGCCTCTTCCCACTGGGCGCGCTTGTCGGCGGGATCGATGTTGAATCCGCCGAGTTCCCCGACGGAAGAGGATTCCCCGGTGCCGAACTCGACGCGCCCGTTGGAGAGCAGGTCGAGGGTGGCGATGCGTTCGGCCACCCGGGCCGGGTGGTTGACGGCGGGCGGCAGGTGCATGATGCCAAACCCCAGCCGAATGTTCTTGGTCCGCTGGCTGGCCGC
Organism: uncultured Actinomycetota bacterium; assembly: GCA_963784685.1. Classification (GTDB taxonomy): domain Bacteria; phylum Actinomycetota; class Actinomycetes; order Mycobacteriales; family Mycobacteriaceae; genus Mycobacterium. The sequence goes on along the minus strand of CAWASF010000019.1, from coordinate 656,713 downwards.
GGCCAAGAAGATCTCCGGCGCGGTGGAATGACAGTATTCCTCGAGGAAGTGATGCTCGGTGAGCCAGACGGTGGAGAATCCTGCCTCGTCGGCCGCCTCGACCTCATCGAGGCACTCCTGCAGCAGGACGCGTTCGTCGTCCGGCACCCAGGGACGCGGCAGGGCGAACTCGTAGAACAGTGAGATTTTCATTTACTACCTCCTATGAGAATTAACGGTCGGCTTGGCTTTCTGCGCGGCAATGTGTTTCGCCGCGACGAAACCGAATGTCATGGCCGGGCCTATGGTGGCGCCGGCGCCGGCGTAGCTGCGTCCCATGACCGGCGCGGCGGTATTGCCCACCGCGTAAAGCCCTCGCACCACCGTGTCGTCGGGCCGGAGCACCCGGGCGTATTCGTCGGTCCGCAGACCACCCGACGTCCCCAGGTCCCCGAGCACGATTCGGAACGCGTAGTACGGCGGATCACCCAGCGGATACAGGTTGGGGTTGGGCAGCGTGGGATCGCCGTAGTAGTTGTCGTACACGCTGTTGCCGCGGCGGAAATCGTCGTCGTGGCCCTTGCGGGCGAGTTCGTTGAAGCGGCGGGCGGTTGCTGAAAGCTGTTGCGCCGGGACGCCGATCTTGGCGGCCATTTCGTCCCAATCCGCCGCGGCTTTGACCACGCCCGATTTCAGCCAAGCCTGCGGGACCTTACGGCCGGTGGGCACCGGCGCCCAGGGGACCTTCGGTATCGGCAGGTGGCCGGCGACAACATAGCGGTTCCACGACCGGTGGTCGGTGATGAGCCAGCAGGGGATGTGGGTGACCCCGGACTTCTGGCCGTCGATCATGGCGTGGCCGAAGTCCATGTATGGCGCCGCCTCGTTGATGAAGCGCTTTCCTTCGCCGTTGACGACGAACTGCGCCGGCATCATGCGTTCGTTGAGCATGAACTGCATCCGGCCGTCCGGCCATTGGATCGCCGGGAACCACCAGGCCTCATCGAGCAACTCGGTTGCGGCGCCGACCTTTTGGCCCGCGCGGATGCCGTCACCCATCGCGGCGGGGTTGCCGAAGCTCCAGTCCTGGGACCCGGCACTCTCCAAGACCGGGAGCTGCTCTTTGCGCCAGGCGAGGTCGTGGTCGAAGCCCCCGGACGCCAGGATGACCCCGAGCCGCGCCCCGATCCGACGCTGCCCACCGTCGGTCTCCACCAGCGCACCGGTCACCGCACGGTCGGCGTCGGTGAGCAGTTCCGCCATCGGCGAGTCCAGCCACAGCGGGATGCCGCCCTCCCTCATTGCCAGTCTCAGCCGCGCCGCGAGTGACTGTCCGATCGCCGCCATCCGCTCGTCGAACACCCTGGCGCGGACCATCCGCGAAATCAGTTTCAGCAGCACGCCTTTGCCGGCCCACGACTGCCGGATTCGGTAGAACGACCGCAACTCCTTGGGACCCAGCCAGATTCCCCTGGGGGCGAGAGCCAGCGGCTTGAGCAGCCGCTGCTCGTCGGCGCCCAAGCTCCGCAGATCGATGGGCGGCACGTTGATCGTGCTGCCGAGTTCGGAGCCGCCGGGCAGCTCGGGATAGTAGTCGGCATAGCCCGGCTTCCAGACGAACTCAAGCCATCCGGAGAGCTTTTCGAGGAACCCGAGCATTTGCGGCGCGGACTCGACGTACTGCCGTATCCGCGCCTCGCTGACCAGTCCGTCGGTGATCTTCTGCAGATACTCGATGACGCCTTCGGCTGCCGGGCTGTAGCCCTCCCTGCGTTGCGCGGGCGCCCCGGGTACCCAGATGCCGCCACCCGAAAGGGCGGTGGAACCGCCGAAATAGCAGGACTTTTCGATCACCAACGCGTCGAGCCCACAAGCGTGAGCGGTGAGCGCGGCGGTCATGCCTCCACCGCCGGACCCGACGACGAGCACGTCGACGACGTGATCGAATTCATCTGGTGGGGCGGTCATTTGGGCACCGCCGTTCGGATGGCGAAGCCGGCGATCAGCTCGGCGGCCGGTTTGTAGTAGCGCACGGCGATCTGGTACGGCCCGGCGGTCTCCAATGCCGCGAACGCCGCCACCCACGTTCTGATTTCGTGCGCCGAGCTGCCGCCCTCGTAGTCCACGAACGAATTCGACCAGCGGTCGAGCTCGGCGAGCTGCCCGTCGTCGATGATCTCGAGGAATCGGTGGTCCCACACCGGGTTGAGTGGTTTCAGGTCACTCCCGCCACCGGCGAAGCTTTTTGCCGCTTCGATCACGGCCGCCTGTCGCGCCTGACGCTGCTCGGGCGTCATCGGCTCGCCGTGCACGATCCGCTGCAGCACGGCCGGGGGTGCGGTCGCCAGCGTCGGCACCGGCGGACTGTGGGAGAGCCCCCCGGATCCGATCACCAGGACCCGCTTGTCGAGGGTGGCCAGGTAGCCGCCGACGGCCGCACCCAGTGCGCGGCAACGATGCAACGGTCCCAGGGGCACCCCGATCGCGTTGACGAAGATCGGTATCACCGGGCGCGCGGTGGCGCTTCCGAAGAGCTTCTCCAGCGGCTGAACCGTGCCGTGATCGACGTCCATGCTGGCCGATACGGCGACATCGACGTCTGCGCCGAGCACGGCGTTCGCGCACGCGGCGGCCAGGTCCTCGGGCACGTCGAGCGGGCCGGCGTGGGTGCCGTAGTCGCCAACCCCGTTGGCCCGCATGCCGATACAGAACGGCGGCATGACCTTGTAGAAGAACCCGTTGTAGTGGTCCGGTGAAAAGATGACCACGAGTTCGGGGCCGAAGTCTTCGACGAATTCGCGAGCCTGCGCGATCGCGCCTTCGATGTCGTCAAGCAGGTCCCGCGACGGCCCCGGAAGATTCAGGAGCGGGCTGTGCGACATACAGCACAGAGCCAGTGTCACTTTGGAGATCACCCCCTCCCGGCGTGAGGGTGAGGGTTTTCAGCAGTGACGCGCTCAGCTCGGGCGCGAGCTGAGCGATACAGGCTCCCGCGACGCACCGATCGGGACGCAGGAATAGCACCGACTCCGAGTGGGTGTCGAACCAGGACTTGAGGGCGCCGCTCCGATCACCCACGACCACGACGTCGGGATCGTCGTGGCCGGCCCAGTGCAGCTGGGTCGACGGCCGGAGCGCAACAAAGCGTGCGCCCAACGCTTTCCAGTCGGCGAACGCGTCATCGCCGAGAATCCTGCGCGGGTTGTTGTTCCAGCACAGCACGGCGAACCAATCGCCCAACACCTCGTCCAAAAGCACGTCGCGTTGCGTCCGGGTATCCACCCGAGGCTGGATGAACAAGGTGCCCACCGGGGAGTCCGCGCCGGGTTGCGACGAGTGCACGACCGCCCCCTGCTCGTAGCGCGGCATCGGCTTGAACCGCATTTCCAGCACATATCGCTTGAGCGAAGGCACGATCGACGCCGAGCGCACCAGAAGATCGCGGGCGGTCGCGACCCTGCGGTCGGTCGGTGAGATCACCCGGCCGACCATCGTGGAGAGGTCGATCATCGCCCGGGCGTGCTTGCGCCGCTCGATGTCGTAGGTGTCCAGCAACCGGTCCTCGGCGCGGCCCGTCACCACCGCCGCGAGCTTCCATCCCAGGTTCGCCGCATCCCGGATTCCGCTGTTGTAGCCCTGGCCTTGCCAGACCGGCATCAGGTGCGCCGCGTCTCCGGCAAGCAGCAGCCGGCCGCTGCGGAATGCGCCGGCGATGCGCGAGTGGTGGGTGTAGACCCGCCGGCGGATCACGTCGACCCGGTCGGGATGCGGCACCATCCGCGCCAGCATCCGCGTCAGGAAGGCCGGATCCTCCGCCTCCTCGTCAGACTCGTCGGCGTGAATCATGAACTCGAACCGGCGAATTCCGTGTGCGATCGAGATCGAGGCGTACGGGCGGTCGGGGTCGGCCCCGACCTCGCTGTTGGGTTGGCCCAGCGGGTCGTTGGCCACGTCGACCACCAACCAGCGCGTGGACGACGTCGTCCCGTCGAACGACACCCCCATCATCCCGCGGGTCATGCTGCGGCCGCCGTCGCAGCCGACGACGTAACGCGCGCGCACGCTGACGGTGTCGGCGTCCGCGCCACACTCGACCGTCACCCCATCATTGTCTTGGACGCACGAAATCATGGGACGGTTCCACCACACGTCGACATGGGCGAACCGGTCCAGACCGCTTAGCAATTCGGCGTCGACGAGTGGCTGCACGAAGCCGTTGCGCTTCGGCCACCCGAAACACGCGTCGGGCGGGGCCATTTCGGCGAGCACCCGGCGTTTGGCGTCGACGAAACGCAGAATCTGGTTGGGCACGGTGTGCGGCAGGATCTGGTCGACCAGCCCGATCGACTGGAACGTGCGCAACGCCTCGTCGTCGAGACCCACGCCGCGCGGATAGTCGATGAGCGTGTCGCGCTCGTCGACCACCAGTGTCCGGACGTCCCGCCGGCCAAGGATATTGGCCAGCGTCAGTCCGACCGGGCCCGCCCCGACCACCAAGACGTCGACATCGCCACCTCGCCCTGCCGCGGCCATCACCGCCCCAGCAGGAAATCGAGATGCAGGCGGTTGAACGTCTTGGCGTCCTCGTATTGCGGCCAGTGACCGCAGCCGGGCATCACCTCGAAGCGGGCGTTGGGGATCATCGACGCGATCCGGCGCCCCTCGGTCACGTCGGCGGTGGGGTCGTCACTCGTCCACAGCACCAGCGTCGGGGCGGTGATCGCCCCGTACTCGGCGGGCCCGAGTATGTTGCGCTCCCGAATCTCGGGATCCTGCAACGCCATGATGTCGCGCATGGCGTCGACGAATCCCGGCTGGCGGTATACCCGTTGGCGGCAGGCGACCAAATCGTCGTAGTCCTTGGACTTGTCGGCCATCAACCACTTGATCCGGGCCTGAACCGTTTCCCAGGCCGGGTTTTCGGCGGCCGCCATGGACAGCGTGATGATGCGCTTCATCACCACCGGGTCGGCCTGCGAGCCGCCGGCGGTATTGAGAACCAGCCGGTCGACCACGTCCGGATGGTCGACGGCCGCGCGCGCGGCCACCCAGCCCCCGAGTGATTCGCCGCTGAGGCAGGCGCGATCGACGCCGATGGTGCGCAGAACTGCCATCAGGTGCTCGACATAGTGGCCGACCTCCAGCGGGCGGCCCGGCTTGTCGGTGTAGCCGTGGCCAAGCATGTCGATCGACCAGGTATAGAAGTGCTCGGCGTGGGCGCCCAGGTTGCGGACGTAGGCCTCGGCGTGGCCACCGGAGCCGTGCAGCAGCATCAGCACCGGCTTCCCCGGATCGCCGGCGCGCAGGTAACGGGTGCGGACTCCCCCGGCATCCAGGTAGCCCTGTGAAAAAGGCACCCCTTGGAGATCGCTCCATATGCTTTCGAACTCCGCCATGGTGCCTCTCCAGGTCGGTATCGGGTCGGTGGAAATCTTGTTCTCGTATTTGGCTTAGACAGTGTGCTAATATCGCACGCTAATGTGCGTTATATATAGAGCTTCGCTCTCCCGTCGAAGTCTGTCAAGGCTGTGAACGGGTCGGGGACGGGTTCACAGACGCTGGCCCGGGGGCTGACCGCGCTGCAAATGGTGGCCGAGTCCCCGAACGGGCTGACCGTGCAACAGCTCGCCGAGCAGGTCGGCGTGCACCGCACCATCGCCTATCGATTGCTGTCGACGCTGGCCCAATTCCGCTTGGTGGCCAAGGGAGAGGACGGGCGCTACCGGCCTGCTGCGGGGCTGGCGGTGCTTGGTGCGTCGTTCGATCGCAATGTGCGCCAACTTTGTCTGCCGACGCTGCGCGCGCTGGCCGACGAGCTCGGCGCCACCGTGTCGTTGCTCATCGCCGAGGGCGATCAACAGGTGGCGGTCGCGGTGATCGTGCCCAGCCACGTCGCCTACCAACTCTCCTTTCACGAGGGCAGTCGATATCCGCTCGACCGCGGCGCCGCCGGGGTCGCCTTGCTCGCGAGCATGCCTCCGCGTCCGGCTGAACGAGACCTGGTCGCCCGCGCCCGGGAGCGCGGCTGGGTGATGACCTACGGGGAGATCGAGCCGAATACCTACGGCCTGGCCGTGCCGGTTCACCGCCGCGCGCCGTCGCCGCCGACCTGCATCAACCTCATCTCCCACCGAGAAGACGTGGTGGTGCGCGGGAAGGACGCGGTCGTCAAAGCCGCGAAGCAGTTGTCCGAGCTACTGAACTGAAGGGATGCCACTTCATGCCCTGGGACCATGAAGTTGATGTCGTGGTGCTCGGCAGCGGGGGCGCCGGGCTCACGGCCGCGCTGGCCGCGGCGGTCGCCGGCGCCTCGGTGGACGTCTTCGAGAAGGCCCCGACCGTCGGCGGGACCACCGCGGTGTCGGGCGGCATCGCCTGGATCCCCGCCCACAACCGTTCTCCCGACGGGGAATTGGCGGTCGCGGACGCTTTGCGATACCTGCGCGCCCAGTCCCTGGGTTCGATGGACGACGCCCTGGTCGAGACGTTCGTCCGAACCGGCCCGGCGATGCTCGACTTCGTCGAGGCGCACAGCGGCCTGCGCTTCGAGATCGCGGCCGGCTTTCCCGATTACCGGCCGGAGCTGCCGGGCGGACAGCCGGCCGGGGGCCGATCCCTCAGTGCGGCTCCCTTCGATCTCACGCAATTGGGCGACTGGGCCACCCGGATCACCTCGTTTCCCGCCGACTGGTCCAACGTCGGCTTCGACGCCGAAACCCGGGCCCGCCTGCACGCGGCGATAGACGAACGAACCAGCCATCTGTGCGTCGCCGGGACCGCCCTGATCGCGGGGCTGCTCAAGGGTTTACTGGACGCCGGTGTGACGCCCCGGGTGAACGCCCGGGCCGAACAACTCGTTGCCGAGGCCGGCGAGATCACCGGGGTGCGCATCGCGCTTCAGGGTCAGAACATGAGCGTGCGCGCCCGCCACGGGGTCATCCTGGGGACCGGCGGGTTCGAATGGGATCCCGTTCTGGTGCAAGCGTTCTTACGCGGACCGATGCACGGCGCGGTCTCCCCGCCGAACAACACCGGCGACGGGCTTCGCATGGCGATGGCCCACGGCGCGGATCTGGCCAACATGGGCGAGGCCTGGTGGGTGCCGATCGTGCGAATCCCGGGCGACACCATCGAGGGCAGGCGGCGCAACCGCAGCGTCCGTCTGGAACGAACCCGGCCGAGGAGCATCATCGTCAACACGGCCGGGCACCGTTTCGTCAACGAGGCGTGCGACTACAACTCCATGGCCGGGGCTTTCCAATATCTCGATCCGCGTGGCGGGTATGTCAACGATCGCGGTTGGATCGTGTTCGACTCAGTTCACCTGCAGCGCTATGGATTTCTGGGCATCGAACCCGGGCAACCGGTTCCGGACTGGTTCTGCGAATCGGCAGACCTTGACGAGTTGGCCGCCAAAACCGGCATCGACGCCGGCGGTCTCACGCGCACCGTCGAGCAATGGAACCGCCATGTGGCCGAAGGGGCCGATCCCGACTTCGGGCGCGGGTCCAGCGCATACGACGGCTACTGGGGCGACGACAGCGCCACCACACTGGCCGGGAAGACCCTCGGTCCCATCGACACCGCCCCCTACTATGCGGTGCCCGTGTGCATCGGCGCGATGGGCACCAAGGGCGGACCGCGGACCGACCCCGACGGCCGGGTCCTGCATGTCAGCGGTGAGCCGATCCCGGGCCTGTTCGCCGCGGGCAATGCGATGGCCGGTGCGACCGGGCGGGCCTACGGCGGTGCCGGCGGAACCATCGGTCCGGCAATGGTTTTCGGCTACCGCGCGGGCCACGCGGCCGCCACCGGGAAGTCGGTCGATCTTCAGTAGCAAGCACCGCGCGTCCTGATCGAACGTCATTGAATGTCTTTACGGGTCAACGACATAGGTGCCATGTCCTTCGACGACCAGGTCGCCTATGAACCTTAGAACTTCGCAAACCAGCGAATCCGCCTGGTTGCGGTACACAATGGCGATGGTGTCGACTCCCTGGTAGACGTCCTCGACGACGAACCGGAGGTTGGGAATTCGCTGCAATGCCTGGGTCCAGTAGTGTCGCAGTGCGACCTTGCCGTGGACGACCCCCGCCGTGTCCGGCAAAAGCCTGGCCGCCACCGGCGACGTGAACACCACGTCCTCGTGGAAGTGCGCAAGAACCAACTCCACGTCGTGGGCATTCCATGCCTCTACCCACTGCTCACTGAAGGCGACGGCGTCAAGGTTCACGGTGGACACTGTAGTAGCCCACGCGACCGATGGCCCAGGCATTTTCACGTCTGGTCGTGTTGCCTGACCCGGTGATTCATCCTTGATCGATGGTGCGTACCCGATGACTCGGCCCCCGCACGCCGCCTAACTTGCGTACGCGGGGCCTGCCGGCATCATGTGCCGGCGCACGAGTTTGTGCCAGCGCCGCTGTCGGTAGCGGTAGATCCCCGTCGCGAGCGCAGCGACGAAGACGGTGGCGACTCCGGCATCGATGTCGACCGTGTCGCTGTAGCGGCTCGAGTGGTCATTGATCGGTTCGACGCGCAGCGTGTGGTTCCACGCCTTGAGGATTCCGCCGTGCTCGTGGGTGCGCAGCGTTTTGCCGGCCTGGTCCACCTCAACGATTTCGATGGTGTGCCGGTAGGCCGGAATGAGATGGAATGCGAACAACCATCCCGTGCCGCACTCGCCCGGACGCAGGGCCTCCGAGCGTCCCGACAGCGCCGGAAGGCCAAACAGGCCCTTGCACACGTAGAGGAAGGTGACCGGGGACAGCATTGCCGGCCACACCCGGTCGGCGTCGGTTGGCAGGATGGTTTCGACGTGGACGGTTCGCACCGGTGCTCCTTCGGCAGAGGTTAGGGTACCCTAATTCTGCTGGTAACAGCGCCGGTTGACTACTCGCATTTTCCGGGAGCTCCGCAATCGCACCAACGGACCGATTTCGGCAACGCAAGCAGCCCAAACAGGAGCGGGCCGCCCAGACCAGGCAACGGATCCTGGATGCCGCTGCTCGCGTTTTTGCCGACCACGGGTACACGGCCGGGACTACTAACAAGATTGCCGAACGCGCGGCGATCTCGATCGGCTCGTTGTATCAGTACTTTCCAAACAAGGACGCCGTCCTGAGAGCACTGATGGACTCGCACGTCGATGCAGGCGCCCGGCTGCTCGGCGAGCGGTTGTCCGGTGGCATGCCGCCGCGGCTCGACGATGCCCTGCGGCTGTTTGTGCGCGCGACGATCGACAACCACCGGGAAAATCCGCGGCTGCATCGTGTGCTGTTCGAAGAGGCGCCTCGGGCACCGGCGTTCCTGGCGCGAATGCACGACTTGGAGCAGCAGATGGTGGATGCGACCTATCGGCTACTCGAGCAGCACCCGGACGTGCGCGCCAGCAGACTCAACGCCCAGATCGTCGTGGCGACAATCGATTCGCTGGTGCACCGGCTGGTCACCTCGTCGACGCCCGTTGACTTTCAACAGCTCGAAGACGAAATCGTCGTTCTGCTCATCGGGTATCTGCGTGGCGCCGTTTAATCCTTGGCTGACAGCAGCTTTTCGGCGGCCGTGTAGGGATCGTCGTGGCCGTCGACCACTGCCTCGGCGAGTCCGTCGAGATCCGGCTGAGTGCGCAGCAATGTGTGCGCCAACGACAGGATCTGCGCTCGGGCTCGGGCGACCCGGCGCGCGCGACTGTCGGCGCGGTGGTGATCGTCGATGGCGGCCACCAGATCCGCGACGCCCTCGCCTTTGGCGGCGACGAGGCTGACGATCGGCGCCTTGGTTTCGGCGCGCAGATCCCGCACGGTCTGTTCGGCGCCTACCCGGTCGGCCTTGTTGACCGCCACGATGTCGGCGACTTCCAGCACACCGGCCTTGGCGGCCTGCACCGCATCGCCGGCCCCCGGGTTCAGGATGACGATGGTCGGGTCGGCGACGGCGGCGATTTCGATTTCCGACTGCCCCACTCCCACGGTCTCGAGCAGGACCACGTCGTAACAGATCGCGCCCAGCAACCGGATCGCCGCCGGAACCGCCGCGGCCAGACCCCCGACATGTCCCCGCGCTGCCACCGAGCGGATCAGGACGTCGGAGTCGTTGATATGCGCGGTCATTCGAATTCGGTCACCCAGGAGCGCACCCCCACTGAACGGCGACGACGGGTCCACGGCCAGCACCGCCACCCGGCACCCGCGCTCCCGGTAGGCGCCGACCAGGGCACCGATCGTCGTCGACTTACCCGCGCCCGGTGGTCCCGTGATGCCGATGACGCGGACCGCCGATGTTCCGATGCTCGCCAGCACCTCGTCGCGCCGATCGCCCTCGACGAGGCTGAGTAGCCGACCCGCCGCGCGCTGAGACCCGTTGCGCGCTCCCGCAATCAGGTCGGCGATCGTCATGTGCGCATTATGGCGCAGCGACCTCGATGACCGTCGCGGAACCCATTCCGCCGCCCGCACACATGGCCGCCACGCCTATTCCGCCACCGCGGCGCCGCAATTCGTGCACCAGGGTGACCAGCATTCTCGCGCCCGTCGCCGCCACCGGATGCCCCAGCGAGCAGCCGCTACCGCTGACGTTGACCCTATCGGGATCCAGGTCGAGCAGCTTGATGGTGGCCACGCACATCGCCGCGAAGGCCTCGTTGATTTCGAACAGGTCCACATCGGCGATCGAAAGTCCACCGCGCGCAAGTGCTTTCGGTATCGCCTCCACGGGCGCCAAGCCGGTGATCGCGGGGTCGACGCCGACCGACGCCCAGGACCGTATGGTGGCCAGCGCGGGCAACCGGAGGGAGTCGCTCGCGACGGTCAGCACGGCGGCGCCGTCGTTGGCGCCGCAGGCGTTGCCGGCGGTGATGGAGAAGCTTTCGATTTCCGGATGCAGCGGCTTGAGGGCGGCCAGCTTCTCGATGCTGGTGTCGCGGCGCGGATGCTCGTCGACCGAGAACAGCCCGTGCGGCGTCTCGATGGGCACGATCTCCTCCTTGAAGCGGCCCTCGTCGATCGCCGCGATCGCCTTGCGGTGTGACCGCAGTGCCCACGCGTCCATCTCCTCGCGACTCACGCCCGCCTTGACCGCGGCGTTCCAGCCCACGGTGATCGACATGTCGATGTTCGGCGCGTCGGGCCGGTCCGGGTGGGTCGGCGGGAACCAGTCGACCCACTCGCCGTCCACCTGCATCCTTGACCGCGGCGACGTCGACGCCGAGTTCACGCCGCCGGCGATGACGAGTTGGTCCATGCCCGCGCGCACACTTGCCGCCGCGCTCTGCACCGCCGCCTGGCCGGCAGCGCAGTGCCGATTGTTGGCCAGACCGGGCACCTGGGGCAGGCCCGCCGTGATGGCCGCGTGGCGGGCGATCACGCCGCCGCCGTAGAGGCCCTCGCCGAGGATCACGTCGTCGACCTGCGCCGGGTCCAGATCCTTGACCGCTTCGCTGACCACGTGGTGCGCAAGGTCGAACGCGGAGGTGTCGCGCAGCGTTCCCTTCCGGGCGGTGCCAATGGGGGTACGTAGCGCGGACACGATGACGGCTTCGGGCACGGGTCTTTCTCCAGTTCGGCGAGCACTTGTGAGAACACTATTCTCACATTACGAGAGTATGAGTTGCAAGGAGGGCGGGTGCGGCTTCACCTCGCGAGCAGACGCAGAATCGCATACAACCGTGCCGAATCATGCGATTCTGCGTCTGCTCACCGATCAATCAGGAGGCATAGCGAGCAATGGGCCAGCGGGAGGGGAAGGTCGCGGTCCCGGGCGGAACCGTTTGGTTCAAGCGGGTGGGCGGCGGCCCGGGGCTTCCGCTCCTTGCGATTCACGGCGGGCCGGGCCTACCGCACAACTACTTGCGTTCGCTGGAGCGGCTGGCCGACGAGCGGGAAGTGATTTTCTGGGACCAGCTCGGTTGCGGGAATTCGAAATGCCCTTCCGACAACAAGCTTTGGACGATGGAGCGCTCGGTGGCCGAAATGGACGCCGTCGTGAGGGCACTGGACCTGAACCGCTTCCACATCTTCGGCAATTCGTGGGGTGGGATGCTGGCGCAGCAGTACGTGCTGGACGTGACGTCCGGGGCCGCCAGCGTGACCATCTCGAACAGCATCGCGTCGATCCCGCAGTTTACGGACATGGTGTCCCGCTTGAAATCTGACCTGGATCCGTCAACTCGGTCCGCGATCGACCGCCACGAAGCCGCCGGCACGACTTTCTCGGCCGAATACCAGGCCGCAGTCCGTACCTGGAACGAAACCTATCTATGCCGCGTTCGTCCTTGGCCGGCAGACCTTGAGGACGCGTTCCGGAACATGGGGACCGAGATCTTCGAGACGATGTTCGGAGCGAGCGACTTTCACATCGTCGGGACCATCCGGAGCTGGGACGTATTCGATCGATTGCCCGAGATCACGTTGCCGGCCCTGATCCTTGCGGGCAGGTTCGACGAGTGCCGGCCCGACCACATGTGGGAGATGCACCAGCGCATCGCGGGCTCACGGTTCGAGTTGTTCGAGGGCAGCGCTCACATGCCGTTCATCGAGGAGCCGGAGCGTTTCGACCACGTGATGCGTGACTTCCTGCGGCATCACGACTGATCACCGACCGCTCAGTTCTTGCCCGCGTTCAACTTCGTGACGATCGTCCGGAAGTCCTCCGTGGTGAACGACTGGTGCTCGGCCGACAGCGCATAGTCCAGACTGGCCAGAACGGCGCGCTCCAGGTGGATGTTGAGCACCCGTTTGGTGCTCTCGACCGCCTGCTGGGGCAGTTCCAAAATCTTTTTGGCGCAGGCGATTGCTTCCGCGACGGGATCGGCCGCAACATGGTTGGCCAACCCGAGTTCGACGGCCCGCTGGGCACGGATCCTCGTGCCCGTGAGCGCGTACTCCTTGGCCAGCAGCAGGCTGATGTGCAGCGGCCAGGTCAGCGGTCCGCCGTCGGCGGCGACCAACCCCACCTGGACATGCGGGTCGGCGAGGAAGGCATCCTCTGCGATGTAGACGATGTCGCTCAGCGCGACCAGGCTGCAGCCGAGCCCGACGGCCGGTCCATTGACGGCCGCCACCACGGGAATTCGGCACCGGGCCATGCCGAGCACGATCTCGCGTCCGTCTCGGATGGTCTTGGCGCGCAGATCGGCGTCTTGGGAAAGTTCGGCAAGGTACGAGAAGTCTCCGCCAGCCGAAAACGCCTTGCCGGCCCCGGTGAGCACCGCGGCGCGGGCCGTGGGATCGTCGGTCAATCGCTGCCAAAGCCGCGCGAGTCCGACGTGGAGATTGTCGTTGACGGCGTTGAGGTCGTCCGGCCGGTTCAGGGTGATGATCCGCAGCGCACCGTCGGCGCGAACGTCGATTTCGGTTGGCATGTCGTACATGTCAGACTCCCAGTCCCAAGATTCGCGAGGCGATGATGTTCTTCTGTATCTGTGATGTCCCGCCCATGACGCTCTGCGCGCGGCTGTACAGGTAGGCGCTGAGCAGGTCTGGATCGCGGGTCCCGGCGACCGCCAGTGCGGCGTGCCCGACGGATTGCTCGACCCAGGTCATCAGCAGCTTGTCGAGCGATCCCTCCGGCCCGTGCGACACCCCGCCCAGCTGCTCGGAGAGCCGCCGCCGAACGTGGTGCGTCAGCATTTCCGACTGGACCGCCGCCCAGGCGAGCTCTTCGGGTGCTTGGCCGTCGTTGCGCGCGAACAGATTTCGGACGAGTTTGCCGTATCTCGCCGCATAGCCGAGCGTGGACGGCTCGCGCTCGTGGCCGACGACGGTCATGGCGACCGCCCAGCCTTCGCCGGGAGCGCCGACCGTCCGTTCCGCCGGCACCGTCGCACCGTCGAAGAACACCTGGCCGAATTCGTTGGTGACTCCGTTCATCATCCGCAGCGGGCGTTGTTGCACGCCAGGCTGTTTCATCTCGAGCACGAACGCCGACAGGCCGCGGTGCCGTTTGGCCTCGCGGTCGGTGCGGGCCAGGAGTAGACACCAGTCGGCGACGTCGGAGTAGCTCGTCCAAATCTTGTGCCCGTGCACCACATAGGCATCGCCCTCAAGGGTGGCGGTGGTGGTCAGCGATGCCAGATCCGAGCCTGCGCCCGGCTCACTGAAGCCCTGGCACCACCGCTCGGTGCCGTTGATGATGCCAGGCAGGAAGCGCTTCCGCAGTTCGTCGCCGGCGTGCCTGCCGATGCCGTAGACCAAGTACCCCACGCTGGGGCGCGGCGGGGCACCGGCGCGAACCAGCTCTTCGTCCACGATGACGTCGTATACGGGCGGCAAGTCTCGGCCGCCGTAGTCGTGCGGCCAGGACAGGCCGAAAAAGCCATTGTTGTAAAGGGCTTGGTGCCACTGGGCCATGCGCTCCCAGTATTCGTCTCCGGAGCCGGCATATTGCTTCGCGTGCGACGAAAGCCAGGACCGCAGCCGCTCCCGGAAGGCGGCCTCGTCGGGGGAATCACGAAAGTCCAAAGTCGATCTCCTTCAGGGTCACGGCCCACAGTTCGGTCGATGTCAGCGCGCGGCGCAAATAGACATGGATCAGGCAATCCCAGGTGTTTCCGATGCCGCCGTGCACCTGCACGGCGGTTTCGCAGACGGTGCGGGTGGCGCGCGCGCAATACACCTTCGCGACCTGGGCGGCCCGGATGGCCTCGGCCGGCGCGAGCTCGTCGACGCCCCAGGCGGCGTGGCGCAGCACGCTCACCGAACCCTCGATCAGCGCAAGGCTTTCGGCGAGCAGGTGCGCGACGGCCTGATATGAGCCGATCGTCTTGCCGTACTGTTCACGGATCTTCGCGTAATCGCAGGCGACCGCCTCTGCGCCGCGGGCGATTCCGACGAGGTCGGCCGACGTCGTGACCAGCGCGAGGGCCAGCCATCGTTTGGCGACCTCGGGGCTCACCTCACCGAGTGCCGCCGGCGATCCCACCACCTGGGCCTCGACCCGGGTCAAGTCGGCGCCGGTGTGGACCCCGTCCACGTCTGCCGACAAGACGCTGTCGCCGGAGAGCAATAAGGCGCGCCCAGCGCCGCGGGCGTCGACCGCCCGGTCGTGAACCGCCACGGTCGCTCCCGCGCCGTCGGTACCGACGTGCCGCGCGAGATCGTCGGCCAGCACCGGCCCGAGAAACGGCGTGTCGACCAGTCTGCGTCCGAATTCCTCCGCGACGATCGCCACTTCCACGCCGGATGCCCCATCGGTACGCAGCGACCTCCAGCCCGTCGATTCAATCTGCTTGTCCAGACGTGCAATTCGACTCTCGTCGTCGAGATCCGCAACGGCGCGCGGCCCGAGATCGTCGGCCAGGTCGGCGGCGGCGTCGCGTAGCTGCCGCTGTTCAGTTGTCAGGCGTACATCCATAGGTTTCCTTGAGAATTCGGCGCAGCACCTTGCCCGAGGGCAGGCGCGGAATATCGTCCACGAACACGATGCGGCTCAAGCGTTTGTAGGACGAGAGCTTCTCGTCCACCCGGGCGGCGAGGTCGGCGGCCTCGACGGGAGCGCGCACCGCGACGGCGGCAACGATCGCTTCACCGTTGAGTCCGTCGGGAACGCCGAACACCGCGCAGTCTTTGACGGCCGGATGACCGTGCAGCACCGTTTCGATCTCCGCGGGCGCGACCTGAAAACCGCGCACTTTGATCATCTCCTTGAGCCGGTCGGTGATGCGCAGCCAACCGTCGGTGTCCAACCAGCCGACATCCCCGGTGCGGTACCAGCCGTCGCACATCGCCTCGGCGGTTGCCTCGGCGGGGAGGTAGCCGGCCATGAGCGACGTCGACCTGGCTTGAATTTCGCCCACCTCTCCGGGGCCGACGGGCGCACCGGTATCCAGCGAAACCACCCGCAGGTCCACCCCCGCCACCGGGCGTCCGACCGAGTCAAGCCGCGCCCCCTGCAACGGATTACACGCGATGACCGGCAATTCCGTGGCGCCGTAGGCCGGGACCCAATCGACGCCGGTCCGCCTGGTCACGGTCTCGGCGACCCTGGGGCTGACGGGCGTCGCCCCCCACATGATGAAGCGCAGCGACGACAGGTCGTAAGACTCCAGCCCGGGGTGGGAGGCGATGGCCAGGGCGATGGGCGCGACCGCCATTTCGACTGTGATGCGGTCCTTTTCGATGTGCCGCAGCATCCGGTCGATGTCGAACCGAGGATGCAGCCGCACGCACGCGCCGGTGCACAACGCCGTGAGGATGTTGAGCAGGCCGAGGATGTGCGACGGGGGTGTGGCTACCTGAATGCGGTCGCGCTTTGTCAATCGCAGTGCATCGCGCCAGTGACGCACCGCCTCGTGCAACGCCGCGTGGGTGTGCCGGACGGCCTTCGGCAGGCCGGTGGTCCCGGAGCTGAAGACCAGCACCGCGTCGGAGCGAGGCGGCGGCGGGCCGGCCGTCGGCTCTTTCGGCGCGACCGGTTCGTCCAGGTGCAGCATCGGCATCAGGCCGGCCAGCACCGGCTGGTCCCCGACGGCGTGCGCCGGTTCGGTCAGCGCGAGCGCGTGGTCGACCTCGGCGCGCTTCCACGCGGGGCTGATGAGGACCGCCGTGGCGTCCAGCCGCCAGATCGCCCGCAAGGCGGCGACAAATTCCGGCCGGTTGGACGCCATGACGGCGACCCGCTGACCTTCGGCGACACCGCGTTTGGTCAGGGTCGCGGCCAGCCCGTCGGCCAGCGCGTCGAGTTGAGGCAGGCTGAATCGCCGTTCCTCGAACACGAGCGCTGCCGGCTCGCTCACGTCCCGTTCCTTCCAGCAGTCCGAAATTCTCGAGAAGATGCTATCGCCTAGCGAGAATAGTATTCTCTATACTGAAGAATACAAGTACGGAAGGGGCGGTCGCGGTGACGGTCACCCGGACCATCGAGGAGACCCGACGGGTGACAGATCCCGCTTCAAATGGCGCCGAGGCCGGTACGGTCACGATCCACCTCGATCGCAAGAAGGTGTCGGTCCCCCTGGTTCCCGGCGAGACCTTATTGGAAAGCGCGCGACGGGCCGGACTGGAGCCGCCGTTCAGCTGCGAGGCCGGCAATTGCGGCACCTGCATGGCCCGGCTCGTCGAGGGCCACGCGACCATGCGGGTCAACGACGCTCTCGAAGACGACGAGGTCGCCGAGGGCTACATTCTGACGTGCCAGGGCGTACCGGACTCGGCTTCGATCACGGTGCGCTACGAGTAATCACCGGAGAGGCGGGCCGCGATGGCCAAGGGCATCATCCTCGTGGAGACCCGACCCAGTTCGCCCGACCGCGAGCAGGAGTACAACGCCTGGTACGACGAGGTCCATCTCACCGAACTCCTGGCACTCGACGGATTCGTCTCGGCGCGCCGGCTGCGTCCCGTCAACGGCGACGGCCCGTATGTCGCCATCTACGAAATCGAGGGCGACGATCTTCAGGCCATCCTGGACAACATGAATGCCAGCGCCGGCCGGCTACACATGTCCGATGCCCTGCAGATGAATCCGCGACCGATCCCGCGACTACTCGAGACGACCACCGAGCACGGCGGCTAGCCTCGGGTCATTCGCCGAAGTAATGGCCCGCTTCGAGGTCCTCGATCAGCCCGGGCCCCTCAGGATGCCAGTCCAGCACCTTCTGCGTAAGGGCGCTCGAGGTCGGGTTGTCCAAGGTCGCGAAGACCGACAAAAAACCGAAGTGATCGGCTTCTTCAGGGGAAATGCTCACCACCGGCACATTCAAATGACGGCCGATGACGCCGGCGATGTCCCGGAAGGGCACGCCCTCGTCGGCGACCCCGTGCAACCGCGTTCCCGCGGGCGCGTCTTCGAGGGCCAGCCGGTACAGGCGTGCCGCGTCGAGGGTGTGAACACCCGGCCAGCGATTGGCGCCCTGGCCGATGCACGCGGACACGCCGGTGTCGCGCGCGGTGTTGATCAGGTGGTGGGCAAAGCCGTGGTGATCCAAGGTGCTATGCACCAACGGCGACAACCGAACGACCGACGACCGGACCCCGCGCTCGGCCAGCGCGATCGCCGCGTTCTCCGAGTCGATCCGCGGTCCGTTCGGCAACGTGTCCTGTTCGGTCGCGAGGCGCCCCGGCGCGGCGAACGCGAGCAACAGCGTTCCCGTGGTGATCACGAAGGGCCGGTCGGAGCCGACGAGCGCTTCGCCCATCGTCTCGACGGCGCGCAGATCCTTCTGGGCGGCGGCCAGAAAGTTGTCGAAGTCGTGCACGAAGGCGAGGTGGATGACGCCGTCGGCCGCCGCCGCCGCGGCCCGGAGACCGTCGAGGTCGTCGAGGTCGCCGCGGCGCGGCGTGGCGCCGGCCTCAGTCAGCGCGGCGGCACCTTCGTCCGAGCGGGCCAGGCCGGTGACTTGGTGCCCGGCTTCGAGGAGGTCGGCGACGACGGCGGAACCGATGTGTCCGGTAGCGCCGGTGACAAACACGTGCATTGGAGATCCTTCTTGGGTCCGGTTGGGCGGATACGCACCAAGTCAAAGGCCGAACCGCCCCAGGTGTCCAAGACCCGTTTCATATCGCGCCATGCGAATCAGGCATCACCGCTGCTTGACCGCCAATTGGCGTTAACGCTTGAGAATCCGCCGCTTACACTGGGCGCATGACGGACTCGGAATCGCAGGTGATAGACCTCGACCTGCGACTGGTCGGGTACTTCGTCGTGGTGGCCGAGCAGCGACACTTCGGCCGGGCGGCCACCGCGTTGCGCGTCGCGCAGCCGTCGTTGAGCCGGCAGATCCGCCGACTGGAGCAGCAGCTGGGCGTCCGACTGTTGGATCGCACGCCGCAAGGTACCCGGCTGACCGAGGCGGGCGAGGTTTTCCTGCCCCGTGCCAAGGCGCTGCTGCGCTCGGCCACGCAGGCCGCGGCACAGGCCCGGGCAGCCGCCCAGCCCAGCCGCATCACCATCGGCTACACGTCGGGCCTGATCGCCACCCCGGCGGTGCGCGAGTTGCGCCGCGAGCACCCGGACGCGGATGTGCAAGTCTCGCACTTGGATTGGGACCAAGCGCGTGATGCGCTACTGGACCATCGGGTGGACGCGGTGGTGACCCGGCTACCCTTCCCGACAGACCAGCTGCACGTGACGGTCCTGTACGACGAGCCTCGCGTACTGGCGGTGCCCATCGACCATCGTCTCGCGGGCAGGGAATCGGTCACCCTCGATGACATCGCCGACGAACCAATACCGCGGTTGCGGCACTCCGATCCAGCGTGGAGCGCCTTCTGGCGCATCGATCCCCGGCCCGGCGGACGCCGGGCCCCCGACGGGCCGTTCATCGACGCGCTCCAGGACAAGTTCGAGCTCATCGCTTCTGGACAGGCGGTGGCGATCACGGCCGGCTTTCACGGCAACGGCGTGCGCCCCGACATCACCACGGTCCCCTTGGAAGGCGTCGAGCCCAGCCATGTCGTGTTGGCGACGCGCGCCGGGGACCGCAGCCGTCTGGTTGCGGTTTTCCGCAAGCTCGCCGAAGCTCACCTCAAGGGCCGAGTCCAGGCGTAACCGGACCGCGAATGTGCGGCGAGCCGCATCTTCGGCCGCGAGTGTGCGGCCTGCCGCACACTCGGGCGGGAGCGGCTTAGTCAGCTGGCTCCGGCGGTGGACGGTAGGCGGGCCGGTAGCCCGCAATCTGGATGGGGTTGCCGACGAGCTTGAAATCACCGGCCGCCACAACCACTTCCGGGGTCGCCTTCAGCGCCTCGGGCAACGTCCGCACGGCCGCCGCCGGAACGCCGAGCGGGCGTAGCCGCCGCTCCCAGCCGACGGCAGTGTCGGTCACCAGCATTGACGTGACGACTCCCAGCACCTCATCGCGCCGCGCCACCCGCTCGGCCATCGTCTCGAAACCGCCGATACCCGCCTCTGCCGCAAACGATTTCCAGAAGCCGTCGTGGGTGATGAACAGCGCCAAATACCCGTCGGCGGTCGGGAAGAGTTGCGCCGGAACATAATACGAGTGCGCGCCGAAAGGCCGGCGCTGTGGCTCGACGCCGTCGTTGAGGTAGGCGGCGGCGTGATAGTTGAGCTGCGACAGCATGACGTCACGCAGCGAGACGTCCACCTGCCCGCCGGTGCCGGAAATGACCTTCGCCAGAAGCCCGAGCGCTGCGGACATTCCGGTGGAGTTATCGGCCGACGAATAGCCGGGCAGGGTCGGCGGGCCGTCCGGATCACCGGTCAGTGCTGCGATTCCGACGCCCGCCTGGACGACGTAGTCGAAGGCGGGATCATCACCGCCGCGCAGCCCGAAGCCGGTGATCGCGACGCAGACGATCCGCTCGTTCCAGCGTTGCAGCGCCTCGTAGGTGAGACCCAGCCTGCGGATGGCCGACGGTTTCAGGTTGACCAGCAGCGCATGCGACTCCGCGACGAGTTCACCCAGCCGTTGTTGTCCCGCATCGGAATTCAGGTCCAGGCAGACGCTGGCTTTGTTCCGGTTGAGGCTGGCGAAATAACTGTCGCTCACCCCACGGGAAATCTCCCCCCCGGGCGGCTCGATCTTGGTTACCTCGGCGCCGAGGTCGGCCAGCAGCATGGTGGCATAAGGGCCGGCCAGCATCGTGCCGACCTCAAGGATCCGTATTCCCGCCAGCGGCCCGGCGTTTTCCGTCGTCAACGCAACTCCGTTGCGAGCGCCGCGATCATCTCGCGTGTCCGCTGCTTGGAGGCGACGAGTTCGTCGCGGTTGTCGCCGATGGGCAGCAGCCGTACCGACAGGTCGGTCACGCCGGCGTCGGCGAAAGAGCGGAATCGCGACAGAATCTGTTCCGAGTCGCCGGCCGCGCACAGATCGCCGACGTCACGGGCATCGCCACGTTCGAGCAGGCGCTGGTAGTTGGGCGACACCTCGGCCTCGCCCAGGATGCGGTTGGCCCGCTCCTTGGCCTCATCGACTTGCGAAGGCCCACAAAGGCATACCGGGATGCCCGCGACGATGCGCGGCGCGGGACGACCGGCGTCCGCGGCGGCCTTGGTGATCTTCGGCGCGATGTGCTCACCGATCGCGCGCTCGTCGGCCATCCACAACACGGTGCCGTCGGCGAGTTCACCGGCAATCTGCAGCATCACCGGGCCCAGCGCGGCGACCAGCACGGGCATCGGGGTGTCGGCCCCGATCGCCGTCGGATTGTGCACCGTGAACGAATCGTTCTCGACGTCAACCGGTCCCGGGCCGGCGACGGCGGCGTTGAGCACTTCCAGGTAGTCGCGGGTGTAGGCAGCCGGCTTCTCATACGGCAAGCCGAGCATGTCCCGGATGATCCAGTGGTGTGACGGTCCGACACCCAGCGCCAGCCGCCCGCCGGCCACCGCATGCGTCGAGAGCGCTTGGCGGGCAAGCGCAATCGGGTGCTGGGCCTGCAGCGGCACCACCGCAGTACCCAGCTCGATGCGCGAGCTGTGCGCGGCCATCAGCGACACCATGGTCAGGCAGTCAAAATCGTTGGGCACCTGCGGCATCCACGCGGTGTCCAGACCCGCGGATTCCGCCCATTCGATATCGGAGGCCAGCTTGGCCACCTTGCGGGCCATATCGCCACGCTCGGCGCCGATCATCACTCCGATGCGCATTGCGTTTCCTTGGCCGCAGGGTCCGGGGCGCCGGTCAGCGTGCGGATCTCACGCACGAGCACGTCAAGCGGTGTCCCGGTGGGAAACACCGCGGCGGCGCCGGCGGATAGCAGCTTGGGCACGTCGGCGTGCGGGATCGTCCCACCGACGACGACGGCGATGTCGGCGGCGTCAGCGGCGCGCAGCGCTTCGATGGTCCGCGCGGTAAGCGCCAGGTGAGCACCCGACAGGATGCTCAGGCCGACGATGGCCACGTCCTCCTGCACGGCGATCGATGCGATGTCCTCGATGCGCTGCCGGATGCCGGTGTAGATCACCTCGAAGCCGGCGTCGCGCAAGGTGCGGGCAACGATCTTGGCGCCGCGATCGTGTCCGTCGAGACCGGGCTTGGCAACCAGAATCCGCGTGGCCATTCAGAACACCACCGGTTGCTGGAATTCGCCCCACACTCCTTTGAGCGCGGAAACCATTTCACCGACCGTGCAGTAAGCGTTCGCGCAGTCGATCAGCTTGTGCATCAGGTTGTCGGTTCCTTCGGCGGCGGAAGACAGTGCCGCAAGAGTGGATTGCACTGCGGCCGAGTCCCTTTCGGCTTTCACCTTGGAGAGCCGTTTGAGTTGCAGGTCGCGGCCCTCGGCGTCGAGCTCATAGGTGACGACGTCCGGCTCGGGCTCCTCGGACACGAACCGGTTGACCCCGACAACCGCGCGGGTGCCCGCCTCGATGTCCTGATGCACCCGAAAGGCTTCGTCGGCGATCAGACCCTGCAGGTAGCCGTCCTCGATCGCGCTGACCATGCCGCCATGGCGCTCGAGGTCGTCCATGATCTCGATGATGCGGGCTTCGGTGGCGTCGGTGAGCGCCTCGACGAAGTAGGAGCCGCCCAACGGGTCGGCGACGCTGGCCACCCCGGTTTCGTAAGCCAGGATCTGCTGGGTGCGCAGCGCCAGCGTGGTCGATTCCTCGGTGGGCAGCGCGAACGGCTCGTCCCATGCCGCGGTGAACATCGACTGGACGCCGCCCAGCACCGCCGCCATCGCCTCGTAGGCGACCCGAACGACGTTGTTGTGGGCCTGGGGGGCGTACAGCGAGGCGCCGCCGCACACGCAACCGAAGCGGAACATCGACGCCTTGTCCGTCTTGGCCCCGTAGCGCTCGCGCACGATGGTCGCCCAACGTCGCCGCCCCGCACGGTATTTGGCGATCTCCTCGAAGAAGTCGCCGTGGGTGTAGAAGAAGAACGAGATCTGCGGCGCGAACTGGTCGATCGTCATGCGGCCGCGCTGCACCACGGTGTCGCAATAGGTGACGCCGTCGGCCAGCGTGAACGCCATCTCTTGCACCGCGTTGGCCCCGGCGTCGCGGAAGTGCGCCCCGGCCACCGAGATGGCATTGAACCTCGGCACCTCGGCCGCGCAGAACTCGATGGTGTCGGCGATCAGCCGCAGTGACGGCTCCGGGGGCCAGATCCAGGTCCCGCGCGACGCGTACTCCTTGAGGATGTCGTTCTGGATCGTCCCGGTGAGCTTGGCGCGCGGAATGCCCTTCTTCTCGGCGGCGGCTACGTAGAACGCCAACAGGATCGCCGCGGTCCCGTTGATCGTCATGCTGGTGCTGAGCTTGTCCAGCGGGATGCCGTCGAACAGGATCTCGAAGTCGGCCAGGGTGTCCACCGCGACGCCCACCCGGCCGACCTCCTCGCCGAACTCGGGATCGTCGGAGTCGTATCCGCACTGGGTGGGCAGGTCGAGCGCTACCGACAGCCCCGTTCCGCCCTGGTCCAACAGGTAGCGGTAGCGGCGGTTGGATTCCTCGGCGGTACCGAAGCCGGAGTACTGCCGGAAGGTCCACAACTTGCCCCGATAGCCGGACGCGAAGTTTCCCCGGGTGAAGGGAAACTCCCCGGGCGGCGGCGGTTCCGCGGTCTTGTCCGCCGGCCCGTACGCGGGCCGCAGTGGGATGCCCGACGGTGTCTGAGCAGCGTTATCCATCGGTGAATAACGTACTTGCAAAAAAAGAGAATGCCAATACCGCTATGCTGACCTGGGCAAACAGCGGCGCAGCGGAGCCGTGACCTAGGGCCGGCAGAGGATCTCGCCGTGCGGGATCGCCAGCCAACCGTCCGGGGCCGCGGCCCAGGCCCGCCACGCCGCGGAGATGTCTCCGAGCTGTGTGGCAGTTGCCAGACCCAAAGCCAGCAGGTCACGAGCCACGCCCGAGTGCAGAATCCGGTCGGCCCACATGCCGCCCCACCATTCGCGGGTGGCGGCCGTCGCATAGCACCACAGGCTGCCGGTCGGCGTGATGTCGTCGAAGCCGGACGCCAGCGCCCACGACAGCAGGTGGCGGCCGGCGTCCGGTTCGCCCCGGTTGGCACGGGCCGCCTTTTCGTAGAGGTCCAGCCACAAGTCCAGCGCCGGCAGGCGTGGATACCAGATGAAGCCGGCGTAGTCGGCGTCTCGAGCGGCGACCACTCCGCCCGGTCGACAGACGCGCCTCATTTCCCGCAGCGCCTGCACCGGATCGGCGACGTGCTGCAGCACCTGGTGGGCATGGACGACATCGAATGCGTCGTCGGGGAAGTCGAGCTTGTGCACGTCGGCCGCCGCGAACGAGACATTGGACAGGTCGCGTCCCCGGGCCTCGGCTCGGGCCACGTCGAGGACGTCCGCGGATTGGTCGACGGCGAGCACCGGCCCGGGCGCGACCAGGGCGGCGAGGTCGGCGGTGATGGTCCCGGGTCCGCACCCGATGTCCAACACGGACAGCCCGGGCCTCAAGTGGGGCAGCAGGTAGGCCGCGGAGTCCTCGGCGGTTCGTCGCTGGTGGCCGCGCAGCACCGACTCGTGATGGCCGTGGGTGTACTTGGCCGGGCGTTCGTCGTCCATTGTGTGACCCTAGTCAACCGGGACGTTGAGAATCGGACGGTCGACGCCGGCACCGGGACCGTCAAAATGCCACCACTCACCGGAGTACACCGTCAGGCCGCCGTAGGTCATGGCGTCGCGCAACCGGGCCCGGTTCGCCTGCGCGTCGGGGCTGACTCCTTGGGTGGCGAATGCCGTTGCGCGCGAGGAGAAGTCGTCGAAGTCGGTGCCCATGTCGGCCAGACAAACCCCGCCGACTTGCCGCTCGGGCGGGCACCGGTCCTGCACGCTGGTGAACGTCACGTCGACCGATCGCCCCGACTCATGGCTGTGCGCATACTGGCCCGGGCGGGCCACCCACGCCGGGTTGGGGACGGCGTTGAACAGCTTCACCTGGACGTCGTGCGGCCGGTAGCAGTCCCAGAACACCAGCACGTGGCCCTGCGGGCGCAGCGCCGTCGCAGCCGTCGCCAGCCCCGGGGCCATGGATTGATGCACGAGGCATCGGGCGTCCGAGGGGTACAACTGCGTGTGGGTGAAGTTGTTCGTCGTCGCGTAGCGCAGGTCGATCACGGCGTCGGGTACGACGCTTCGGACGTCGACGAATCCGGCCGCACGCGCCGCGTCGCTGACGGGCGGCACCCCCGGTCCGGCCGGCAGGGTGGTGTCGACGGGTTGCACGGCGACGCGGGCCGCGCCGCAGGCGCCGGCAGCCATGACGACCGCGATGCCGACCGCGAGCTGAAACAAGGGCCGGATCCGGGGCATCTGAACATTGTCCGGTGTGGCCTCCCGGGATGCCTTGGCGGGATGATCTTGCAATGCCGATCGGTCCGGCGTTCGTGCGGCACTCGTGACCGGGCCGTGAGCCGACGAGCCGTCGAGTTGGTCATGCCAGGCGCCGAAGGCGCTCCGGACATACCGTTTCTGGGTGGACCTTGATCCACGAGGAGGAACGCGATGGGACGCAAGGCAACATTGGAAATCGTGCTCGATTGTTCGGAACCTACGAGGCTCGCCGAGTTCTGGCGCGAGGCGCTCGACTATCGCGTACTACTACACCGACCCGAATCTGGCCGTGCTCGTTCCGAAGACAGGCCTCGCTTCACCGCTCCTCCTTGAGGGGGTACCCGAACCCAAAAGGGGCAAGAATCGCATGCACGTCGACATTGTGGTCGACGACATCGAGGCCGAGGTTTACCGGCTGCAGGCTCTCGGCACCCGTCGCATCGACGAGGACGTGCAGAGCCTGGGCGGAACCCGATGGGTCAGAATGTCAGACCCCGAGCAGAACGAGTTCTGCGTCTCCACCGGCGTGGAGTGGTAAGGCTTGATGCCAGATCGCCTAGTTCTCGCCGAAAACATTCTTTCCGCCCGCGCCGGCCTGACAGCAACGTGAAACTGCGGCCAGTTACCCCGGTGGAGAAATGCGGTGGCTACTGGCGCCGGAGCGGACACGATATCAATATCATTGCCGCGGGGCCGATGACGCCCGCGCCCACGAAGTGGCCGAGGCGAGCCGAAACCTGAAGGAGACCAACGCCGAACTAGCGAACCTGTATGCACGGGCCAAGGAACTCGACGACTCAAGAGTCAATTCTTCGCCAACGTCAGCCACGAACTTCGCACCCCGCTGATGCTCATCGTGGAGCCTGCCCGCAAGCTGCTGGAATCAATCAGACCGCCAGAACCTCAATACCTTTATATGCCAAGCACTTTCACGCCATTATCGAGTCAAGCGAGCGTTCGATGGTCAGTCCGGGTTGGAACTGGCCCGCTCGCTTCGCCCGGATCTGCCCGGCCATTGGGAAGGAGACCTCATCATTGGCAAGACCCAGGTCTCGGCGATTGGCACCCTCGTCGAGCGACAAACACGCCTGATTCGGCTGATGCACCTCCCAGCCCGCGATGCCGACGCTCTCCGCATCGCGATCGTCAACACCATGAGCGACTTGCCGGTGACGCTGGTCCGGTCGCTCACGTGGGACCAGGGCATCGAAATGGCCAGGCACATCGACATCACCACCGACCTCGGTACGCCGGTCTACTTCTGCGATTCCCGGTCACCTTGGCAGCGCGGCAGCAACGAAAATGCCAATGGTCTGCTGCGGCAATACTTCCCTAAAAGCACCACTCTGAACGCCTACACCCCAGAGCATCTGCGAACAGTCGAGTACGAGATCAATAACCGGCCCAGAAGCATCCTCGGAGACCGAAGCCCCACTGAGCTTTTCACCGCCCTGCTAGCCTCACCAGACCATCAACTGTTGCGACGATGACTGGAACCCACCCGGAGTCAACCTGTTCACTTTTCGACCGGAGCTGACAGTGATCGGCGACGCTCCGCAGCCGCGCAACTGGCAAGACCTAGTCTCGCCTGACCGGTGACACTCGCGGCGAAATGACTCGACCGAGGTTGATGCAGGGTTCGGCCCACGCCGGATGTGTGTCGACGGCTCGCCGAGACGAGTCGAAGGCCATTGCGTGGCCGCCCAGGCCACGCCAGACATCTCGCCCAACTGCGCGCCGAGCGCGGCAGCTGCGGTGGGTGATGAATGACTCGCCGACAGAGGACTTCGGCCTCTACTGCCAGGCTTGGTGGGGTGGTCGGATCAAGGGGTACATCTCATTACGATCTAGCAAATACAGGAGTATCCATGACCAAAGCTAAGCTTCCTGAGCGGCGTCGACAGTGGTCGTTGCTGCCGGAGTTCTCCGAGCTGTTCACCGGTTTCCCGGGGTGGGCGGATTTGCGCCCGACCCTCGAGAACCGTCTCATGCGGCTGGAAGACGAGATGGAAGACGGCCACTACGTGGTCCGCGCGGAAATCCCCGGAATCGACCCGGCCAAGGACGTCGATATCACCGTGCACGACGGCCGGTTGACGATCAAGGCCGAGCGCAGTGAGAAGAAGGAAACCAAGGGCCGCTCGGAGTTTTCCTACGGCTCGTTCGTTCGCTCGGTTTCGTTGCCGCCCAGCGCTGACGAAGACGACATCAAAGCCACCTATGACAAGGGCATCCTGACCGTGTCGGTGGCCGTTCCCAAAGAGGCTGCGCCAGCGGAGAGACACATCGCTGTGCAGGCCACAAGTTGAGTCATGCAGGATAGAAATCGCTGCACACTGCTGTGCGGCACATGGTGGTAATGCTGGAAAGATAGTCTCGGGCGCGTGGGCGTTCCCCACCGAAAAGCCAGCGGCTCTGGTGGGTTTCACGACTGCCCGGCGACGGTGATCAATTGGCGCTCTGGGCTTCCCCCCAAATCGTGGAGGCATCGTTTATGCTGCCTCCGGTTGGATGGCAGCGATCTTCTCGTACTCGATTGGTGGTAGCAACCCCGCGGAGCTGTGCCGTCGTCGAGTGTTGTAGAAGTCGTGGCACCAGGCCGTGATGACGGCGCGAGCCTGGGCCTTGGTGGCAAAATGGTGCCGCGAGAGCACCTCGTGCTCCAGGGTGGAGAAGAACGCCTCACTGGCGGCGTTGTCGAAGCACGAACCGACGCGTCCCATCGATTGCCGGATTCCAAGACGCCGACAAAGGGCTGTGAAATCGTTTGCGGTATAAGTTGATCCGCGATCAGTGTGGAACACGACGCCATCGAATGCATTCTTTCCACCGCGCACCGCGGTGGCCATCTTGATCGCATCGCCGGCCAGCTCGGAGTCCGGATGCTCCGACATCGGGCAAGCCAGCAAACGCCGACCACACAGATCCAGGACCGAGGCCAAATACAACTTGCCCTCGTCGGTGGGGATTTCGGTGATGTCGCCGCACCACTTGCGGTTTGGCGCCGAGGCGGTGAAGTCGCGGCGCAGCAAGTCCGGGAATTTGGGCGCCTTCTTGTCCTGCTTGGTCAATCCCTTGGGCCGCTTGGGTTTGCGGCCTTGCAGGCCTTGCCGTCGCATCGAGTCAGCCACGGTGTTCACGCTGATCCGCCAGCCCTCGTCGAGCAGGTCGGCGTGCACCCGCGGCGAACCGTATGTGCGCTTGGAGCGCACGAACAGCTCATGCACTCGCTTGTCCAATGCCGCACGCCGGGACTGGCGCTCGGTGGGCTCACGACCCAGCCACTTGTACAGCCAGGAGACACTGACCCCCAGGATCGCGCAGGTCACCGCGTGTGGCACCCGGTAGAAGGTCCTCTGGTCGGCGATGAAGCGGGCCACGCTCACCTCGTCGCCTCCTTCACCCACAGGACCACTGATCGCTTGAGGACATCGCGCTCCATCCGCAGCTCGGCAACCTCCGAGCGCAGCCGCTTCAACTCGGCGATATCGCCGGTTGAAAGCCCTTGTGTACCTTCGCGTTCAGCGCGGTCCTTGGCCACCCAATTGCCCAGGGTGCCGCCATTAATCCCGAGGTCACGGGCCACCTGGGCGATCGGCTTTCCGGTCTCCCGGACGATCCGAACCGCCCCCTCCCGAAACTCCTGGTCGAACTTCCTGCGTTTCTCTGACATGCCTATCCCTCATAGTGCATGCCTCCACGCTTTGGGGGGATATCCACCCACCATCGATGACGGCGTCAGTGTTGCTGTGGTGGGTGGGCGGTTGACCTATTGTTGGCTTCCGCTGCGATGATCCCGATCTGGGATGGCAAGCGCCCTCGATGTGGCCAAGAAGTTGGGCAATGGCCGCAGGACCGCCTTTTCGCGGTTTGCGATGTGGTCGGCGAAGGATCCCGAATAGTCGTCGCCTGGCAAGCGCTCGTTTGAGAAGCGACCGGAGGAAGTTCTTAGTCGCCGACGTGGCGAGCGATCTTCCGCCATGCGGCCAATCCGCGACTTGGCCGTATATTGGCCGCATGAAGGGCCGTAGGTCCGGTCACAGGTGGTGTCGAGTGATGCACTTAAGTCCACCAGCTGCACTTATGGTGGTGGCCAGCGGCGGGATCGAACCGCCGACCTTCCGCTTTTCAGGTGGGAAGAATGGCCGCTGACCCGGGGAGCAGGTACCCGGTGCCGGGCATCGCGAGGTTGAACGCGCATTCAACGAGCACGAGTGCGGAGCGACTCACTCTTCGGCCGGACCCAACCCGAACGGCCAGCCGGAACACGCCCGATCTGTCAATACGTCTCATCGAACCGCCGTCGCACCTTCTGTTTGCGGCCACGTGAGCCAACGACGCAACCACAAGGCCACGTAGACCAGGGCGAGCAGCACGGGCACCTCGATCAGTGGGCCGACAACCCCGGCCAGGGCTTGGCCCGAGGTGGCGCCGAATACGCCGATGGCCACCGCGATTGCCAGCTCGAAGTCGTTGCTGGCCGCCGAGAATGCTAGCGCCGAAGTCCGGGCGTAGGACAGGTGCAGCCAGCGACCGACGGCGAAACCACCGACCCACATCACAGCGAAGTAGACCAGCAGCGGCAGCGCGATCCGGGCGACGTTCACCGGCTGGGATGTGATCGTTTTGCCTTGTAGCGCAAAGAGAATGACCACGGTGAACAGCAGCCCGTATAAAGCGATCGGCGCAATGCGTGGCAGCAGCTTGCTCTCATACCATTCTTGTCCTCGGGCGCGTTCGCCGAAGGTCCGAGTGAGGAATCCGGCGACCAGTGGGACGCCGAGGAAGACCACGACGGTGACAGCAATCGCAGCAAATGAAACGTGCAGGCTCTGGGTCGGCAAGTGCAGCCAGGCGGGCAATACGTTGAGGTAAAACACGCCGAGGCCGGCGTAGGCCAGCACCTGAAACACAGCGTTGAGCGCAACGAGGACAGCGGCCATTTCCCCGTCGCCGCAGGCCAAATCGGTCCAGATGAGTACCATGGCGATGCACCGCGCCAGCCCTACCAGAATCACGCCGGTGCGGTAGGCGGGCAGGTCGGGCAAGAGCAGCCAGGCGAGGGCAAACATGACCGCCGGCCCAACGATCCAGTTGAGAATTAGCGACACGGCGATCATGCGGCGGTCGGCGGTGATGTGCCCGATCTCGCGGTAGCGGACCTTGGCCAGCACTGGGTACATCATCAACAGCAAGCCGATGGCGATCGGCAAGCTAGTTCCGTGGATCGACACAGCACTGAGCCCGTCGGCTAATCCCGGGATCAGTCGGCCCAACAGCAGCCCAGCCACCATCGCCAGTCCAATCCACAACGGCAGGAATCGATCCACCGTCGACAACCGGGCCGCGACGCGGCTATCGTCCGACGACACCGTGCCGGTTTCGCTGGGAGTCTGGCTCATCTGTTCAATCCCGTTCTTCGTTTGGGGTGGGCAGGGCGGCAATCATGGCCGGTCGCTGGACTGAGGGTTTCAGCCCACAAAAGCTGGGAGAGTTGTTGCAATACAGCTGGATTCACTCGGTAGTAGACCCAGGAGGCCCGTCGCTGACTGTCGAGCAGACCAGCTTCGCGTAAGACTTTGAGGTGATGGGAGATGGTGGGCTGGGTCAGTTCAAATCCCGCTGACAGGTCGCAGACGCATGCTTCGCCACCCGCGTGGCTGGCCACCACGCTGAGCAGGCGCAAGCGGACGGGGTCAGACAGCGCCTTCAGAGTCGCCGCCAGCTGGGTGGCCGCTTCCGCCGAAAGTGGCTCACGTACCAGCGGGACCACGGTGCAGTCCCGGTGCCCACGCAACGCCAGCCGCGACTTCGACATACATCGATATTGACCAATATCGAATCCGCTAGCAAGTCAACAGCGCGTGAACACACGTAGCCGGGGATCGGCGGGGCCGGAGGACAGCAATCCCGCCGACCCCGCGGCGGCGGCGGTCAGCAGCAGGAGACGGCCGACGCCTTGTCCTTCTCTCCGTCATCCGGTGACCCGCCACAGCATGTGGCGCCTTCGGTTTCGGGGTCGAGGTGCTGAGGGCTTGATCCGAACGTTTCCGAGTCGGCCAGCACTGTGTAGACCTCCCACTTCTCCCCGGCCGGACCGGTCACCCAGACCTTGTCTTGGGTGGCGAAGCAACAGGTCGTTCCGATCTCTTCGTCGGTGAACAAGCCCTCGCCCTGCAACCGGGCGATCTCTTCGTGCACCTCCTCACTCGACTGGACCTCCACCCCGAGGTGGTCGAGCGTGCCGCCCTTCCCAGGGTTCTCGAGCAGCACCAGCTTGAGCGGCGGCTCGGCCACGGCGAAGTTGGCATAGCCGGGCTTGCGCTTCGCCGGCTCGGTATTGAACAGCTTCGAGTAGAACGCGATCGCCTCGTCGAGATTGTCGACGTTGAGGGCGAGTTGTACGCGGGACATGGGATCAGACCTCCCTAGGTGTGAGACATATATCAAATTCGTCCGACACGCTCAGGATTCCACCTTTTTGATATATGTCAAACTGTGGCAGGATTGAGTCATGCCGAAGGCGTTACCCCTGGTCGACATCACCGCGCCGGCATGCTGCGCGCCGCTGGCGGCGGGCCCGATGAGCGATGACGATGCCCTGCGGCTGGCCTTGCGCCTCAAGGCGTTGGCAGATCCCGCGCGGGTCAAGATCATGTCCTTGCTGTTTAGCTCGTCGGCGGGTGAGGAGAACACCAGCGACCTGGCCGCCGTTGTCGAACTGACCGAATCAACCGTCAGCCACCATCTCGGTCAACTTCGCAACGCGGGCCTGGTTGAGTCGGAGCGCCGCGGCATGAACGTCTATCACCGTCCCCACCGCGACGCGATGGCCGCCCTCTGCGCGGTGCTCGACCCGCGTTGCTGTAGCTGATCTTTCGCCACCGCAGATAAGCCCGCGATGAGCGGTACAGGTGGCGCGCGTCGACTCATTGGTAAATGCCAAGCTTCGTAGTGATGAACGCGAGAAGACACGGTCACCGAAACAAGCCAACGCCTTGATTTTTGGACGGTAGCTCAGTAAAAATTGACTTAATCATGATTGAGCTATCTACCGATGCGGTGCGGCGGGTCCAAGTCCACGCCGCCTTAGCCGATCCCGGCCGGCTGGTGATTGTCGATCGGTTAATGCTCGAGGACGCATCGCCCTCGGAGCTTCAAACCGCCCTGTCGATGTCGTCGAGTTTGATCGCACACCACCTTGGGGTGCTTGAGGGTGCGGGCATCGTCCGCCGGGTCCGGTCGGAAGGAGATCGTCGTCGCAGCTATCTGCAGTTGATCCCCGAGTCGCTGGATGTGTTGGTGCCCTCGGCGGCATGGCGCGCCAAGCGGGTGGTGTTTGTCTGCAGCCAGAATTCGGCGCGCAGCCAGTTGGCCGTGGCGGTGTGGAATCGGAGCAGTTCGCTGCCGGCAACCTCGGCCGGAACTCATCCCGCTGCCGAAGTACACCCGTCGGCAGTGGCTGCGGCGGCCCGGCGCAAACTGCCGATGCGCCCGCACACCCCGCGCCATCTCGACGACGTCGTAAAGCCCACCGACCTTGTCATCGCGGTCTGCGACAACGCCCACGAAGAACTGCCCGCCGACAGCCGGCGCCTGCATTGGTCAATCCCCGACCCGGTGCGCACCGGCCGGGCCGACGCCTTCGACCGGGCCCTCGACGAACTGACCGTGCGCATCGATCACCTGGCCCCCACCCTCGACCCCCGCTAGCAACCGAGCCAACTTCACCCAGCAATAGCGCATCACATCTACCACCGGAGGTAACAACCATGCGCAGTTCACTGAAGTTATCTGTGGCCGCAGCGGTCTTGCTCGCAGCCACCGGACTGGTTTTCGCCTCATGCGCCAAGGAAAAAGACCTCCCCCCATACGCCACTGCGGCGAAAGTGCAGTGCGGTGGCAAACAAGCGTTGAAGGCCAGCGGCTCGACCGCGCAAGCCAATGCGATGACCCGCTTCGTCAACGCCTACCAAAAAGCTTGCCCCGGGCAGACGCTCACCTACACGTCCAACGGCTCGGGCGCCGGCGTGAGCGAATTCCTCGCTGGCCAAACCGATTTCGGCGGCTCAGATTCGCCGCTCGCCGGAGACGAATACGACAAAGCCAAGCAGCGATGCGGCTCGGATGCCTGGAATCTGCCGGTGGTATTCGGCCCGTTGGCGATCACCTACAATCTGCAAGCCGTCGACCGGCTGGTGCTGGATGCCTCCACCCTGGCGAAGATCTTCAACGGCAAGATCACCCGGTGGGACGACCCCGCGATCAAGGCGCTCAACAGTGAGGAGATGCCCTCCGAAGCCATCCAGGTGGTATACCGCAGCGACGGGTCGGGCACCACCGATAACTTCCAGCTCTACCTCGACGCCGCCTCCAACGGCGCATGGGGCAAGGGAACCGGCAAGGCGTTCAACGGCGGAATCGGCCAAGGCGCCCCCGGCAACGAGGGCACCTCAGCGAAGGTCAAGAACACCGAGGGCGCGATCACCTACAACGAATACTCGTTCGCCCAACAGCAGCGGCTATTCGCCGCCCGAATCGTGACCTCGGCCGGGCCGAATCCGGTGGCCATTAACAAGGACACGGTCGGCAAGGCCATCGCCAGCGCCACCATCGCCGGGCAGGGCAACAACCTGGTGCTAAACATCTCGTCGTTCTACAAGCCCACCCAGACCGACGCCTACCCGATCATGCTGGCGAGCTACGAACTGGTGTGCTCGAAATACGGTGACGCGCAGACCGCGACGGCGGTGCGGGCGTTTCTGCAATCCACCCTCGGGCCCGGCCAGGCCGACCTGGAAGACTACGGATACTTCCCGTTGCCAGACCAATTCCAGCCCAAAGTGCTCAGCGCCGCCAACGCCATCAGCTGAGACCCCAGAATTCCCGCGGCGCAGCGCTGCACGCAACCGCCGCACCTCGACAGATCAGGAGCCAAATCCCGCATGACCGTTCGTCATATCGTCGCCGTCGGCGGCAGCGATGCCGGCATCAGCGCGGCGCTGCGGGCCCGCGAACTCGACCCCGCCACCGAGGTCACCGTGGTCGTCGCCGACGCCTACCCGAACTTCTCGATTTGCGGCATCCCATACTACGTCTCCGGAGAAGTCACCCACTGGACAAACCTCGCGCATCGCACCGCCGCCGATTTGGCCGCCACCGGCATGCGCGTGCTCACCGACACCAGCGCCACACGTATCAATGTCGACGAGCACACCCTCGACGTCCTCGACTCCACCGGCACGCCACAACAGCTGTCCTACGACGCCCTGATCGTCGGTACCGGTGCCATCAGCGCCCGCCCACCCATCTCCGGTCTCAGCGGCGCTGACGGGCTCGCACCCGACGATGGCGTGCACCTGCTGCACTCCATGGGCGACACCTTCGCGGTCATGGACTCGTTGCAGCAACGCAACCCCGCCACCGCAGCGATTGTCGGCGCCGGCTACATCGGCCTGGAGATGGCCGAAGCGCTTACCACACGTGGCATCCGCGTGACCCAGATCGAAGCGTTGCCCGAAGTCTTGCCCACCGTCGACCC
Organism: uncultured Actinomycetota bacterium; assembly: GCA_963784685.1. GTDB lineage: Bacteria > Actinomycetota > Actinomycetes > Mycobacteriales > Mycobacteriaceae > Mycobacterium. The sequence goes on along the minus strand of CAWASF010000019.1, from coordinate 621,985 downwards.
CGAACTCGGCGCCCTGGTGCACAAGGAGCTCGAACGCAACGGTGTCGACGTCCTCACCGGCACCGCGGTCACCGCCATCACCCGCACCGACAGCGGCGCACTCACCGTGACGGCCAGCCAAGAGGGCCAAACGATCTTGCGTACAGTCGATTTCGTTCTCGTCGTGGTCGGAGTCCGTCCCGACACCGAACTCGCCGCCGACGCCGGTGCCCAGCTCGGCGTCAACGGCGCCATCGTTGTCGACGACGCCATGCGCACCAACCTGCCTGACATCTTCGCCGCGGGCGACTGCGTGCACACCCATCACCGGCTCCTCGGCACCACCTGGCTGCCGTTGGGCACAACCGCTCACAAACAGGGCCGCGTGGCAGGTGAGAACGCGCTCGGGGGCCACGCCCATTTCGCGGGCAGCCTAGGCACCCAAGTCGTGAAGGTCTTCGACCTCGTCGCCGCCCGTACCGGCCTCCGCGAACACGATGCGCTCGCCGCGAACCGCGGCTGGATCCCCGTCAGCAGCCAATCAAGCCCCGACGATCACAAGGCCTACTACCCGGGCGCCACCCCCATCCACATCCGCATCACCGGCGACCAGCACAGCGGACGCCTCCTCGGCACCCAACTCGTGGGGCACCGCAGCGCCGAAATCGCCAAACGCGTCGACACGTACGCCACCGCACTCTTCCACGAGATGACGGTCGACGGCCTGAGCGCGCTCGACCTGTCCTATACCCCGCCACTCGGATCGCCCTGGGACGCCACCCAAATGGCCGCCCAAGCATGGATGCGCGAACATCAACCCGCCACGGCCCGACCCCTAACCGCCTAACAAAAAAACCGGCACAGAACGTTGCCGATCGCCGTCGCGCGTATACGTTGGGTGTGTCTGGGTTAGAGAGATCGGGTGGGTCGATGAACGACTCGACGGACGCGGTAAGGGCGGATTTGGCGTGGGTTGCTGCCGATTTCGCTTATCTGCTTGGTTCGGCCCGTGTGGATGAGCTGGATGCCCCGAGTGTCGGAACCCGTTGGACCAACAGACAGCTGTTGTTCCACATGCTCCTGGGTCAGCGCATCACACGAATGGTCATCGTGGTTATGGGTGGCTTCTCCCGGATGCCACCCGGAGCTTCTAAGGGCTTTAGCCGTGTCCTGGCTGCGTTCACCCGCCCTTATAACGAGCTCAACTGGTTTGGTGGTGTCGTCGGCGGACGTATCAACAGTGTTGCGTCGATGCGGCGACAGATGGACCGGGTCACACGCAGCGTCCTGAACTGGTATGACCATGCCGATCCCCAGGCCCTTCACCGTGGAATGACCGTCCCCTCGTCCTGGGACCCCTACTTCACGCCGTGGATGGACCGCGCTGACCTGCTCGAATGGGCACCCAGGCACTATCGGCACCATCGCGGGCAGCTCTCGCTGGCATCGGTTCAGCACGCCCGAGAGGCCCCCGGTGCGTGAGCGGGCGCACCGGGGCTCACCCGTTCCCCCAACCGAGGGCTTGGCCCCACGACAGGCGGCCAGCGTCTATAACCGCATCGGCCGGCTTCAAGACACCCAGGTGGTTTTCGAGGCGCCAGCGTTGGCGCGGCTGACCGCCGATGGTCGACTCTCCGAAGCTCACTATGTGGTCGAGATCGGTTGCGGGACCGGACGGTTCGCGCGCCACCTGCTCACGAACGTGTGCGGTCCACGGTGCCGCTACGTCGGGCTGGACGTGAGCCCGCGGATGTGCCGGATCGCAACCGCCAGGCTGTCGAGCTGGTCTACCCGGGCCCGCGTGATGCAAGTCGACGGCACCCTCCCGCTCCCCCTGCCTGCGGCCGGCGCTGATCGCGTCGTCGCGGCGTTCGTCGTGGATCTGCTGCCCACCGAGTACGCCCGGCAGCTGCTGGCCGACACCCACCGGGTCCTCGCGCCCGGGGGTCTGTTGTGCCTGACGAGCCTTGTCCAAGGCACCACGACGGCCACTCGCGCCTTCTCCTCGGCGTGGAGCATCCTCGCCCAACGCGCCCCAGCCCTGCTGGGCGGATGTCGCCCCGTGGTGCTGGCGGACCTGCTCGATACCGACTGTTGGGCCGTCCACACCGACACCACCCTGACCGCACGAGGCGTCCCTGCCGGCATCCTGGTGGCAGAACGTCAGCAGTGAGGAGGTACCGATGGTCGGCCCACCGGTGGTGTCCGCGTCGATCGTGATCGCTGCAGCTGCCTCCCGGATCTTCGACATCCTTACCGACCCGCGTCGGCATGTCGAAATCGACGGTTCGCACATGCTCCGGCGCTGCCTTGATGGGCCAGACCGGTTGGGCCTTGGGTCGGAGTTCGTCATGTCGATGCGCTTCTGGGGTGTTCCCTACCGGGTGCGCAACCGGGTGGTCGAGTTCGAGGAGAACCGCCTGATCGCCTGGCGTCACTTCGAACCCCAGCACTGGCGCTTCGAACTGCAACCGAGCCAATCCGGCACCCGAGTCACTGAAACCTTCGATTACAGCTATTGGCCGCCGGCCGGCCGCCTCCTCCTGGCTGGTCTGGGCTGGCCCCGACGAAACAAACCCGCCATCACCAAGACGCTCGCGCTACTCGCAAGCGCAGCCGAAACCAGTCCCACCGAAACAAGCACATAAGTTCGACAGCAGGCTGGCCAGCGTCCGGTATCAGCGCTCATCAAAATCCATGATCGCGACGGCAAGGACCGGAAGGGGAGTGACACGCGTGAGTCGGGCAAACAACGATCCTGTCGCGGCGCCGGCGGCATACCTCATCGGAGACGACCCCACGGGTAAATCCGATGTCCGGATAGAGCACATATGCGTTCTGTCCGACGAGAACTACCAGCGGTATAAGGCCGCCGAGCGGATGCTGCACGACATCGTCGTGGCCAACGTCCTCACCTACTTGCAAGGCTTGCTGAAGGTGTTCGAGACGGTGTGGAAAGGCGCTAGTGCAGCATTGGCGTCCAACGAAATTCGCCCAAACACCGACCCCCGGGGGGGCAACGCTGTGGAACACGCAACTCCGTGCCGCCGCGCTCTCTCTGTGCATGTCATTCGCGTACCACCAGGAGCAGACCTATCAGGACGTGAATCCACACCAACCCGGCTCAGGGCGTAGCGGCGGGGCGGATACCGGCCCGAGAACGCCACCGTTACCTCACCACGACCAGGGCGACGTCGTCTCGATCCTGGCGTTCACCGGACTGCGCTGGTCCGAACTTGTCGGATTGCGCGTCGGCGATATCGACCTACTGGCGCGCCGGCTCTACGTGCGCCAAGCGGCGCCGGAAGTGGAAGGGCGGATTATCGTCGGACCGCCAAAGACCCGTTCGGCCGTTCGGACCGTTCCGCTCCCCTAGATCGTCATTGATGCACTCAAGCCACGAATGGCGGGCCGCGGCTCCCGGCGAGCAAGCCGTCACCTCATCGAACGGTGGCTTCCTCAGATCAAACAACTGGCGTCGCCACGTCCGCTTGTCTCGTGCTTTGCGGGTAACCCAGCTGGCGCCCTTGACTATTCACGACCTACGCCACAGATACGCCAACCGGGCCCGGCTTCCGGCGCAGACCTTCGCTACGTCCAGAAACCATGGGGCACTCCACGCCGACCGTCACCGCGAATATCTATAGCGACCTCTCCTCCGATGAACTCGACCACGTAGCCACGAACCTTGACCGGCTCCACAGCTCCGCCGCAAACCAGGCGAATGGACAGGAACCGGACGCACCGAAACATCCATAGAGTGCTGTCACCGCGTCCATGCAGCTCAAGACTGGTGGCCAGGGGCGGGATCGAACCGCCGACCTTCCGCTTTTCAGGCGGACGCTCATACCGACTGAGCTACCTGGCCGGAAGGCATGAAGTGCCTCGCCGTGTTGGCGACCCTGACGGGACTTGAACCCGCGACCTCCGCCGTGACAGGGCGGCGCGCTGACCAACTGCGCCACAGGGCCTCACATCGCTCCGCGTCACCGCGTCGCAAGTACCCCCTACGGGATTCGAACCCGCGTTACCGCCTTGAAAGGGCGGCGTCCTAGGCCGTCTAGACGAAGGGGGCCAGAACCGAATCTCTCCGGGGGCACTCGCAACGTAGTTAACGTTGGGAGCCACGCCAGCTTAGGTCACCGCGGGCCTAATCCTCAAACGAGCTGAGTTTCCAACCCAGTATCCTGAATTTTCGCGCCCCTATAGCTCAGTTGGTAGAGCTACGGACTTTTAATCCGCAGGTCCCAGGTTCGAGTCCTGGTGGGGGCACCGACGGGGCACCGAAGGGGCACCGAAGCGAGTGTATGACCTCGGCTGATGCTTGGCTTTCGCCGTTGCGCGATGCTCTGTCACGGCGGGTGGTAGCGGCGCGGATCCGGCCGCGGGCGCCCCGTGCGGCATGGCCCTGGTTTCACCGCCAAACGGCTTGGCTATGCTGCGCAACATGAGTGTCGATGCGGCCCAACCAAACACGCCGGTAGCCCTGGTAACCATGGAAATCCGTCACCCAGCAATGGATTCCCTCACCGAATCGTCGAGCGCGGAGCTCAGGCGCGTGCTCGGCGAGCACCTGCCGATCGAACGCCGTGCGCAGGACGTGGCCTGGGCGATGGGTGCCGGCGGAAGTCCGCAGCCCACCGCCGAGCACTTCGTCCGTTACGTCAACCGCGATAACACACTTGCCGCTTCGATGAAGACCCAGGCGATCGTCATCGAAACCACCGCCTACAGCAACTTCGAGTCGCTGGTCGACCTCATGATGCGGGTCATCGACGCCCGCTCCCAGATCTCGCCGATCGTCGGGGTGGAACGTCTCGGCCTGCGCTATGTCCTTGAGGTCCGAGTCCCGGTGGGCATGGATGGCCTCGTCGAGTGGGGTAACTGGATCGCGGAGCCCCTGCTCGGACCGCAGCGATCCGCGCCGGCCGGCCTCATGCTTACCGAGTGGCAGGGTGCCGCGGTCTTCCGCGAACCACAACCGGGCAAATCGATGATCGTGCGCTACGGCCCGGGCATGGGTCAGGCCCTTGACGCCAGCTACCACCTGCGCCGCACGATGCCGGCCGAGCAGGGACCGTTTTTCCTCTTGGACATCGACAGCTTCTGGACTCCGGTGGGGTCCATCCCCGAATACGACCGCAATTCCGTGCTGATGAATTTCCAGGGTCTGTACGAGCCCGCCCGCACCGTGTTTCAGGAGATGCTCACCAGCCGCCTGAAGGACGGCCTGCTCAGCCAGTAAGCACCGCGCTGGTGTACGTCACGTCGGCGAAGGCCTCGGCGACGTCGTCGTCGGGATAGACGAAGCCGTTGCCCGCGTGCAGTTCCTTGACGGTCTGGGACGAGGTCTGCCAACCGCACCGCTGCAAATAGTCGAGGGTGTGGCCGCGCTGGCTGTGATACACGAGCTCGTTCAAGTCGATGTCGAACCCGAGCTCACTCATCCGGTCGTGATGTGCGCGCCACCGCTCGTCGGCGAAAATGTGTGTGTCGGGCACAAATTCGAAGGCGAAGCGACTGCCGGGGGCACTCAACGCGGTGATGTTGTCGAACAGCGCGTCCTGGGCCGCGTCGGGCAGGTAAACCAATAAGCCTTCGGCACTCCACGCCGCAGGAGCCCCCGGATCGAATCCCGCGGCCCGCAGCGCGGTGGCCCAGTCATCGCGCAGGTCCATGGCGACGGTGCGCCGCTCGGCGGTGGGCTCGGCGCCGAGCTCGCCGAGGGTGACGGTCTTGAACTCGATCACCTCCGGCATGTCGACCTCGTAGACGACGGTGCCCGCCGGCCACGGCAGGCGGTACGCGCGCGCATCGAGCCCCGACGCGAGGATGACCACCTGGCCGATGCCGCTTTCGGTCGCGTCGAGGAAGAACTGGTCGTAGAACCTGGTGCGGCAGGCCATCCCCTGGGCCATTCGGTGTGGATCGAACTCGGAGTCCCCGCCAACCGGAATCTGACCGTTCACCAACCGGACGTAGACGTCGATTCCGACGGCACGCACCAACGGTGCCGCGTAGGGGTCGTCGATGAACTTCTCGTCGGAAGACAGCGCCCGCTGGGCGGCGACCATGGTCGCCGTCGCCCCGACGCTCGTCGCCAGATCCCAACGATCACGATCGGTGCGCGCCATGGTGTCCCTCGTCCCGGCCCGAAATATAGACAGTCTAGTTACTACCACAGTCCGATTCCGCTCCCTGCGGGGCTACCCTGCGAGCTGTGACGGACTTCGCCCAGCGGACGATCGACCTGGCCCGCCAGAACGTCGCGGAGGGCGGTCGGCCTTTCGCCGCCGTGATCGTCAAAGACGGCCAGGTCCTCGCCGAGAGTGCCAACAAGGTCGCCCAGACGAACGACCCGACAGCACACGCGGAAATCCTCGCCATCCGGGAGGCGTGCATGAAGCTGGGCACCGAGCACCTGGTGGACAGCACCATCTATGTGATGGCCCATCCCTGCCCGATGTGCCTGGGGTCGCTGTACTACTGCTCGCCGAAGGAGGTCATCTTCCTGATCACACGCGAGTCTTACGAGAACTACTACCTCGACGACCGCAAATACTTCGAGGTCTCCACCTTCTACGAAGAGTTCGCCAAGGCGTGGGATCGGCGGCGCCTGCCGATGCGGTACGAACACCGGGACGCCGCAGTGGACGTCTACAGGCTCTGGAACGAGCGCAACGGCGGCCAACGCAGCTCGACGGTCGTCCCGCCGGACTGAACCAGGTGACTTTGCGGCGGCATACACCACTCCGCTAATATCTACGTATGCATGCAGGTAATAGCGAAGGCCGCTTGCCCGACGACCAGGCAGGTCTGGTGGTCGAGGTTTTCCGGATGCTCGCCGACGCCACCCGCGTGCAGGTGCTCTGGTCGTTGACGCAACGCGAGATGTCCGTGAACGAACTCGCCGAGCACGTGGGCAAGCCCGCGCCATCTGTTTCCCAGCACCTCGCCAAGCTGCGGATGGCACGCCTGGTCCGCACGCGCCGCGACGGAACCAGCATCTTCTACAGCCTCGAGAACGACCACGTCCGTCAGCTCGTCATCGACGCGGTCTGCAACGCAGAGCACGCCGGTCCCGGGGTTCCGCGTCATCATCGCGGCGAGAGCAGGTTGCAGGCGGTCGCCGAACCATGGTCAAATCCGCCGCCGAACAGCCAAGTAAATCAATCTATTTCGTATGAGGAGACGACACCATGACCGAACAGCACGCCCATGACGGGCCGCACGAGCACCAACACCACCATGGCGATGTGGCTCACACGCACGCGCACACCACGCACGAGCACGACCACGTCACGCACGAGCATCCCCACGCCCACGAGGACGGGACGCAGCACACGCATCAGCACGTGCACCAGTCCGACCTCGAGGACGTTCACAGCCACGCCCACGAGTAACCGGGCAGCTCAGACCACCGCCGGGCAGTAATGCTTCGGGTTCTCGCGCTCGTCTGACGGCGGAAGGTTGCGCGCGGGCGTATGCACCAAGGGCGTGTCGGACGCGATTCGTCCGGCGGCTCGGTCCCAGCCGGCTCGGGCCCGCGGATGTTTGCGGTACCGGCTTGGCACGAAAGCGAATACGACGCGCACGATGTCGCCGAAGCGCCGGTGCAACCACTCGTCGCGGCGGGACCAGCCGTAGCCCATCAGCTCACGCACCGGCGGATCGTAAAGACCGACCGTGAGCCAGACGAAGAACGGCGCGAGCAATCGGCGTTGCGCGTTCCATAACCGATCCGGAACCCATTGGGCAAAAGGAGGTTTGGGCAACTCGGTCAGATCGAGGACCGCACGCGCGGCCACGTTGTTCTCCAACACGTTGCGGCACATGTGATCCCAGTACACCTGGAACTCTTCCCAGGACGCGGGCACCGGGCGCATGCTCATCCCGTACATGCGATACCACTCGACGTGCTCCTCGAACAGGCGGCGCCTCTGCGCCTCGGTCAACCCGCCGCAAAACCGCTCGGCCACATGAATAGTGCCGACAAAGAAGGTGGCGTGTGCCCAGTAGAAGACGTCGGGGTTCAACGCGTGGTAGCGGCGGCCCTGCTCGTCGACACCCTTGATGGCGGTGTGGTAGTCGCGCACCTCGGCGCCGGTGACCGGGGCGCGATCGCCGTCGAAAACGACTCCCCCGATCGGGTACAACGAGCGCAACAGGCGCGGCCAGCGCTCGCGGAAGAACGTCGAATGATCAATGACGGCCGCGCCCAGTTGCGGGTGCATGTTCTGCATGGATCCCGCCCACGGCCCCTGCAGCATGCCGCGCCAATCCCCGAAGTACCGCCACGTCAGGGAATCAGGGCCGAGCGGTGTCGGCGGCGCGTCATAGCCCAGCGGCGACACGGGGCAGCCGCCGACCACAGCCTCGGCCCCGGCGGTGGTCGAGCTGTCGGCTGCGGCGCTGGTCAGCGGGCAGGCCGCGGACGTATGTTGAGTCACTGTTGGATTCCCGGTAACTATCGGTAATTCTGACTACGTGCGTTGTCATTTTCAAGCTTAGGAGCAATGTGCAGCCCGGTCAACGACGGGGCCGCTGGACCGGCGTCCCCCTGGAGAGTCGCCTCGCGCTCCGCCGCGACGACCTCATCGCCGCCGGCGTGCAGTTGCTTGGCGGCGAGGGCGGGCCCGCGCTGACCGTCCGTGCGGTGTGCCGCAAGGCCGCGCTGACCGAGCGCTATTTCTACGAAAGCTTTTCCGACCGTGACGAATTCGTGCGCGCGGTCTACGACGACGTCTGCACGCGGGCGATGAACACCCTTACTTCGGCGAAGACCCCGCGGGAAGCCGTCGAACAATTCGTCGAGCTGATGGTCGACGACCCCGTGCGCGGTCGCGTGCTGCTGTTGGCCCCGGCGGTCGAGCCGATACTGACCCGGTCGGGCGCGGAGTGGATGCCCAACTTCATCGATCTGCTGCAGCGCAAGCTGTCCCGGATCGGCGATCCGGTGCTGCAGAAGATGATCGCCACCAGCCTGGTCGGCGGCCTGACGAGTCTGTTCACCGCGTACCTGAACGGACAGCTGGGAGCCACCCGCAGACAATTCATCGACTACTGCGTCAACATGCTGTTCATCACCGCGGCCCCCTATGTGTCCCCCGCTGAGCGGGGGAAATCCGACTAAGGGTTTTCGTTCGGGCCGCACTGGCTAGCCGCACCGAATGACTGAAACCGTAATGTGCCGCGCGGGGCCCCAAACTTGATGCTACTGACGGACACAGATATATTGACTGCAACCCGTAGACACAGATAACTGGAGGCCACTATGTCAGCCGAGCTGACCGACCTGCAGCTGCTGCACGAACTTGAACCGGTGGTCGAAAAGAACCTGAACCGCCACTTGAGCATGCACAAGCCCTGGAACCCGCACGACTACATCCCGTGGTCGGACGGGAAGAACTACTACGCGCTCGGCGGGCAGGACTGGGACCCCGAGCAGAGCAAGCTCTCCGATGTCGCGCAGGTCGCGATGGTGCAGAACCTGGTCACCGAGGACAACCTGCCGTCGTACCACCGCGAGATCGCGATGAACTTCGGCATGGACGGCGCCTGGGGTCAGTGGGTCAACCGCTGGACCGCCGAGGAGAACCGGCACGGAATCGCGCTGCGCGACTACCTGGTGGTGACGCGGGCCGTCGATCCGGTGGAGTTGGAATTGCTTCGCCTCGAGGTGGTCAACCGCGGCTTCAGCCCGGGCCAGAACCACCAGGGCGAGTATTTCGCAGAGCGCCTCACCGACTCCGTCATCTACGTCACCTTCCAGGAACTGGCGACCCGCGTCTCGCACCGCAACACCGGCAAGGCCTGCAACGAGCCGGTCGCCGACCAGCTGATGGCCAAGATCTCGGCCGACGAGAACCTGCACATGATCTTCTACCGTGACGTCAGCGAGGCCGCGTTCGATATCGCACCCGACCAGGCGATGAAGTCGCTGCACCTGGTGCTGCGCCACTTCAAGATGCCCGGCTTCCTGGTCCCCGAGTTCCGCCGCAAGGCGGTGGTGATCGCCGTCGGCGGTGTGTACGACATCCGCATCCATCTGGAAGAGGTCGTCAAGCCGGTTCTGAAGAAGTGGCGCATCCTCGAGCGCACCGACTTCACTGGCGAGGCCGCCTGGATGCAGGAGGACCTCGGCAACCTCATGGAAGAGCTCGAGGAAGAGTGCGACAAGTTCGACGCCTCCAAGCAGCGCTACCTCGCGCGGGAAGCCCGCACGGGCAGGAAGGTCACCGCCGAAGAGCTGCACAAGACCGCAGGCAAGCTGGCGATGAGCCGTCGATAGGCGGGCCTTTGCGTATCGGTCCGATCGAGCTCGCCAGCCCCGTGGTGCTGGCCCCGATGGCCGGTGTGACCAACGTCGCTTTCCGCACGCTCTGTCGTGAACTCGAGCAATCGAAGGTCGGCACCGTCAGCGGACTCTATGTCTGCGAAATGGTCACCGCGCGTGCGCTCGTCGAGCGGCATCCGGTCACGATGCACATGACGACGTTCGCCCCGGACGAGTCGCCGCGCTCGCTGCAGCTCTACACCGTCGACCCGGAAACGACGTATGCGGCCGCCCGGATGATCGCCGACGAAAGCCTGGCCGACCACATCGACATGAATTTCGGGTGCCCGGTGCCCAAGGTCACCAAGCGCGGCGGCGGGGCTGCGCTGCCGTTCAAGCGGCGGCTGTTCGGCCAGATCGTCGCCGCGGCCGTCCGGGCAACCGAGGGCACCGACGTCCCGGTGACCGTCAAGTTCCGCATCGGCATCGACGACGAGCATCACACACACCTGGATGCCGGCCGCATCGCCGAAGCCGAGGGCGCGGCGGCGGTCGCCCTGCACGCCCGCACGGCGGCGCAACGCTATTCCGGCGCGGCCGACTGGCAACAGATCGCGCAGCTCAAGCAGCACGTGCGGACGATTCCGGTGCTCGGCAACGGCGACATCTACGATGCCAGCGACGCCTTGGCGATGATGGCCACCACCGGATGCGACGGCGTCGTGATCGGGCGCGGATGCCTGGGCCGCCCCTGGCTCTTCGCGGAACTGTCGGCCGCATTCACCGGCGGGCCACCCCCGACCCAGCCCACACTCGGTGAGGTCGCCGACATCATGCGGCGGCACGGACGGCTGCTGGCCGCGCATTTCGGCGAAGACAAGGGCATGCGCGATATCCGCAAGCACGTCGCCTGGTACCTGCACGGGTTCCCCGCCGGATCCGAGCTGCGTCGAGCGCTCGCGATGGTCACGACGCTCGACGAGCTTGACTCTCTCCTGGGCCGGTTGGACGGCGCGGTCCCATTTCCGGAGGCGGCGACCGGCCCACGGGGGCGACAGGGCTCACCCGCCCGCGTTGCCCTGCCCGAAGGCTGGCTGACCGACCCCGACGACTGCACGGTGCCGGCGGGAGCGGACGTCATGCACTCGGGCGGCTGAACCCAACCCGCCCTTGAAATCGCGTCTGGGGCGATAACTCAGTACGATGTGGAACTTGCTGCTTTGCGGTTCGGTGGGGATGTGTTGAGTGCTGCTATGTGCGTCCGCACACCCTGACGTCCGCATCCGACTTCGGAAGGCGAGAGGACATGAGTGACGGCAATGACGCCACTCCTGACCATCGCCGCACACCCGATGCGGCCATCGGCCGGCAAACCAGCGTGGCCCCGCAGCCAGCGCTGGGCGCGGCGCCGTGGGAGCGGTTCGCCGAGCCGCCGCCCGACCACAACGCTTATCGATGGCACGCCGAGCCGGCCCTCGTCGAGCCCGAAGGGCGTGAGGCGCGTGAGGCGCGTGTGGCGCCTGAGGCTGCAGAAGGCGGATGCCATACCGGCGGCGGGCTGACCGTCGCCGATCTGATCGCGAAACTCGGGGCCCCCGTCCCTGACCGGCCCGGTCACCGCCACTTCGCGCCCGACAACGAATACCCTGAGGCCGCGCCTGACTTGCCCGTCGACCTGGAGCCCACGCAGGTCATCGACATTCCGGCCTACTTACCCGGCATCGTCTCGGAACTTCCCGACCTGGATGCCACCGAGTACCCGAACGGCGACGAGTCCGAACTCGACCGCGCCGAGGTGCCGACCGGGTCGCGTCGGGCCCCGAGCTCTAAGCGGGCCGTTAAGACCCGCGAGCCGAATCGCACATCCCGTGGCGGGCCAATGCTGCTGGCGGCACGCTCACTGGCGGCACTGCTCGCCGTGCTCGCGCTGGCCCTGACGGGTGGGGCATGGCAGTGGAGCACGTCGAAGAACGCGCGCCTCAACACCATCAGCGCCCTCGACCCGAACTCGGGCGACATTCGCGACCCCAACGGGCAGTACGGCGACGAGGATTTCCTGATCGTCGGGGTCGATTCCCGCGCCGGGCAAAACGCCGGCATGGGCGCCGGTAGCACCGATGACGCCGACGGCGCACGGTCGGACACCGTGATGCTGGTCAACATCCCGGCGAACCGCAAACGCGTGGTCGCGGTTTCGTTCCCCCGCGACCTGGCGATCACCCCGATGCAATGCGAGGCCTGGAATCCGGACACGGGTAAGTACGGACCCATCTACGACCAGAAGACCAAGACCTGGGGTCCGAAGATGGTGTACACCGAGACCAAACTCAACTCTGCCTTCGCTTTCGGCGGCCCCAAATGTCTGGTCAAGGAAATCCAGAAGCTGTCCGGCCTGAGCATCAACCGGTTCATCGCGGTCGATTTCGCCGGATTTGCAAAAATGGTCGACGCCCTCGGCGGCGTCGAGGTGTGCAGCAGCACCCCGCTGCATGACTACGAACTGGGCACGGTCCTGGAACACGCCGGACGCCAGGTCCTCGACGGCCCAACCGCATTGAACTACGTGCGCGCCCGACAGGTGACCACCGAGACCAACGGTGACTACGGCCGCATCAAGCGTCAGCAGTTGTTCTTGTCATCGCTGCTGCGGTCGCTGATCTCCGAGGACACCTTGTTCGACCTCAACAAGCTCAACAAGGTCGTCGACATGTTCATCAGCGACACCACCGTCGACAACGTCAAGACCAAAGACCTGGTCCAACTGGGTCAGTCGTTGCAGGGCATGGCGGCCGGGCACATGACCTTCGTCACCGTGCCGACCGGCGTCACGGACCAGAACGGCGATGAGCCGCCGCGCACGGCCGATATGCGGGCGCTGTTCGACGCCATCATCAACGACGACCCGTTGCCGGAGGAAAACGACCACAACGCACAGAGTTTGGGCACCTCCCCCGGCTCGGAGGCGACGAAGACGCCGACCACCAAGAAGGCGCCGACACCCGCCGCGACGCCCGAGGCTCAGCACCAGCAGGTGACGACGACCTCGCCGCAGGATGTGACGGTGCGGGTGTCCAACGCGACCGCGCAGAGCGGCCTGGCGGCATCCGCGACGAGCCAGCTCAAGCGGAACGGCTTCAATGTGATGACGCCGGACGATTACCCCAGTTCGGTGAACGCGACCACGGTGTTGTTCTCGCCCGGCAACGAGCAGGCCGCGGCCACGGTGGCTTCGTCGTTCGCCAATGCGAAAGTCCAGCGGGTTTCCGGCTACGGACAGGTCATCCAGGTGGTCCTCGGCCCGGACTTCAACGCGGTCACCGCCCCCGCACCCAACGGCTCGTCGGTCAGCATGCTGATAGCGCGCGGTTCCGGCAACGCGCCGACCAAACTCCCCGAGGACCTTACGGTCACCAACGCGGCCGATACCACCTGCGAGTAAAGATTTTTGGTGGCATCGCATTCTCCGTTTTCGCCGACGAGAACGTAGGCTTGGCAGCATGCGGACCGCCTACCACGAGCAGCTTTCGGAATTGTCCGAGCGGCTCGGCGAGATGTGTGGGCTGGCAGGGGTCGCGATGGAGCGGGCAACCCAGGCCCTGCTGCAGGCCGATCTAGTGCTGGCCGAACAGGTAATCTCCGACCACGAAAAGATCGCGGCGCTGAGCGCACAGGCAGAGGAAAGCGCCTTCGTGCTGCTGGCGTTACAGGCGCCGGTCGCCGGCGATCTCAGGTCTATCGTCAGCGCCATCCAGATGGTGGCGGATATCGACCGGATGGGTGCGCTGGCCCTGCATGTCGCCAAGATCGCCCGCCGACGGCATCCGCAGCGTGCCCTGCCCGAAGAGGTCAACGGGTATTTCGCCGAAATGGGAAGAGTCGCCGTCGAATTGGGTAATAGCGCGCAAGAGGTGGTGTTGTCGCGTGACCCGGAGAAGGCCGCCCAGATCGCCGAAGAAGACGATGCAATGGACGACTTGCACCGCCACCTGTTCTCGGTGCTGATGGACCGGGAATGGAAGCACGGCGTCGCGACCGCCGTCGACGTGACGTTGCTGGGCCGCTTCTACGAGCGCTTCGCCGACCATGCCGTCGAAGTGGCGCGACGCGTCATCTTCCAGGCGACCGGCACACTTCCCGACGAGGACAAGAGGTAGGCCGGGCTAACCGAAGCGGCCGGAGATGTAGTCCTCGGTCGACTTCTCGGTCGGGTTGGAGAAAATCTTCTCCGTGTCGTCGACCTCGACCAGCCGGCCGGGCTTTCCTGTGGCTTCCAGGTTGAAGAACGCCGTCTGATCGCTTACCCGGGCGGCCTGCTGCATGTTGTGGGTGACGATGACGATGGTGTAGTCCTGTTTCAATTCACTGATCAGATCTTCGATGGCCAGCGTCGAGATCGGGTCCAGCGCGGAGCACGGCTCGTCCATCAGCAACACGTCGGGCTGCACGGCGATGGCGCGTGCGATGCACAACCGCTGCTGCTGCCCCCCGGACAGTCCGCCGCCGGGCTTGTCCAACCGATCCTTGACCTCGCCCCACAGGTTTGCGCCGCGCAGTGAGTGTTCGGCGGTCTCATCGAGCAGCTTGCGGTTGCGCACTCCCTGCAGCTTCAGGCCGGCCACCACGTTGTCCCGAATCGACATGGCGGGGAATGGGTTCGGCCGCTGAAAGACCATCCCGATCGCCCGGCGTACACCCACCGGGTCGACACCGGGGGCGTAGATGTCTTGGTCGTCGAGCAGCACGCTGCCCTCGACCCGGCCGCCGGGAATCACCTCATGCATCCGGTTCAGCGTGCGTAGCACGGTCGTCTTGCCGCAGCCCGACGAACCGATGAACGCTGTCACGCTGCGGGGCAGAATCGACATCGTCACATCCGCGACCGCTTTGAACGACCCGTAGTAGATGTTGACGGATTTGAGGTCCAACCTCTTGGCCACTAGTGCTCCTGCCTACGACTTCTTGGGGGCATAAATTCTCGCGATCACCCTGACCCCGATGTTGATGAGCGCGATCACCAGAATGAGGGTTAGCGCCGCACCCCACAACCGATCCGTGGGCACCGGGTTTACGCCTGCGCCGGCCGATGTCTGGTCATACATCATTCCGGGCAGCGAACCCATGAATCCCCTGAAGATGTCGTAGTTCATCGATTGCGCGTAACCGACGAGAATCAGCAGCGGCGCCGTCTCACCCAGCACTCTGGCCACCGCCAGCATTATCCCGGTGATGATGCCGGACAGCCCGGTGGGAAGGACGATCCTGGCGATGGTCTTCCACTTCGGGATCCCCAGCGCGTAACCGGCCTCGCGGAGATCTACCGGAACGATCCGCAGCATCTCCTCGGTAGCGCGCACGATCACCGGGAGCATCAGCAAGACCAATGCCAGCGACACCGCGAACTGGGAACGGGGAAGTCCCAGCGTCGCCACGAACAGCGCGTAGATGAACAACGCCGCAACGATCGAGGGCACACCCGACAGGATGTCCACCATGAAGGTGGCCAGCCTGCCCAGCGCGCTACCGCCGCCGTATTCGACCAGATAGATCGCGACCATGATGCCGATCGGGATCGAGATGACGGTACACACCAGCGCAAGCAGCAACGTGCCGACGAGCGCGTGGTAGGCGCCGCCGCCGGCGGAGAAAGGCGTCATGCCGGCCTGCGAATGCGTCCACCACACCGTGGACGTAATCACCTTGAACCCCTTGGCGATGACCGACCACAGCACCAACACCAGTGGAATCAGGGCGAGCACCATCGCCAGCGTCACCAACACGGCCGCGGCGATGCTCTCGGCCCGGCGGCGCCGGCCGAGTCCGGAGAACGTCCGCGGCTTGAGGGGGCGGTCCAAGAGCGAGGTCATCGGCGGCGCCTCCGGCTCCCGGCTCCGGCGACGGCGCGGCGTGCCAGGGCGTCGACGAGGAAGGTGAGCAGGAAAAGGACCAGTCCCGCGGCGATGTACGCGCCCGCCTCGTATTGGTCGTCGAACTCCGAGGCGGCGGCGGCGATCTTGGTCGCGAACGTGGAACCGCCGTCGAACACCGACCAGCCGAACGCAGCCTGGGTGCCCCGCAAGATGACCAGCAGGGCGACGGTCTCGCCGAGGGCGCGGCCGAGGCCCAGCATCGCGCCGCTGACATACCCGGATCGCCCGAACGGCAGCACGGTCAACTTGACCACCTCCCACCGGGTCGCGCCGATTGCCAGAGCGGCCTCGATCTCGTCGTTCGGTGTCTGGACGAACACTTCACGAGTAACCGCCGTGATGATCGGCAGGATCATCACCGCCAGAACGATCCCACCGGTAAAGAGGGTGCCGCCGCCGGCCACCGATACGTTCCCAGTGGCGAACAGGAAGCACCAACCCATGGCACGGTTCATCCAGGTGGCGACGGGGCGCAGCTGCGGCGCCAGTACGTACAGGCCCCACACCCCGTAGACGATCGACGGGACCGCGGCCAGCAGATCGACCGCGTACGCCAGCGGTGCGGCCACCCGCCGCGGGGCGTAGTGCGTGATGAAGATGGCGACGCCCAAAGCGGTCGGCATGGCCAGGATCAATGCGAACAGCGACACGAAAATGGTCACCTGCAGCAGTTCGAGGATTCCGAAATGCATCGCGGACGTGTCGGCGGTCATCCAGCTGCCGCCATAGGTGAAGAAATTCTCCCGATCGCGCTTCAAGGCCGGCATCGCACGCAACAGCAAGAAGCCGCCCATCGCGGCGATCAGCACGACGACCAGGAGGCCCGAACCCTGCGCCAGCCGACGGAAAATGCGGTCCCCTGCACGCGGTTTGGTGCGTCCCCAGGGGCTGATGGGTATTACCGGTGACTCGGGAAACGGCGCGGCGACGACCGCACCCGAACCCGCGGCGGATGGGTTTGGTGTCGTCACTGTGATCCCGTCACAGTTGTGCCCTCGCTCCTTAAACCGATCGGTTACTGCATCGCGGTGATCGCGCTAACCAATCGCTCCTTGACTTTATCGGGCAGCGGAACATAACCGGCGGGTGTGAGGGCGCTCTGCCCACCGTCGGCGGCCACCGTGAGAAACGACTTGACCGCCGCGGAGGTGTCCGCGTCGTAGCCCTTCGAGCACACGACCTCGTACGTGGCCATCACCAATGGGTAAGCACCCCGCTGCTGGGAGGTGTACATCGAGTTCAGATCCAGCACCAAGTCATTGCCGTCGGCCAGGAAGTCGGCCGCCTGGATGGCGGTATTGACGGTGTCGTTGGTGAGCGCGACCACGCCCCGCCCGGTGTCGATCTGCGCGTATGGCATGCCGGCTTGGTCGGCAAAGCCCTTCTCGACGTATCCGATGGCGCCGGGTGTGGTGCGGACGGCCTGGACCACGCCGGACGACTTCGCAGCCCCTTCGCCGACACCACCCTGGAATTCCGCGCCGACCCCTCTGGTCCAGCTCTGCGGTGCGGCGGCCGTCAGATATTTCTGCACGTCGTCGGTGGTACCGGACGAATCCGCCCGGTAGATCGGCACGACCTTGATGTCGGGCAGCGCTACACCCGGATTGAGCGCCGCCAGTATGGGATCATTCCACGCCGTGATGCTGCCGCTGAAGACCTTGGCGACGGCGTCGCTGTTGACGACCAACTTCTGCAATCCCGGCAGGTTGTACACCAACGCGACCGAGCCGAGCACCAATGGCAGGTCCCACGCCGGGTTTCCGTCGCAGCGTTTGGCTGCCGGACCGATCTGATCGGCGACCAGCGGGGTGTCCGTTCCCGCGAAATCGACATGCCCGGCGATGAACTGCTCGCGGCCGGCGCCGGAGCCGGTTGGGTTGTAGGACACGGCCTTTCCCGGGCAGGACTGGGCCCACGCCTGATTGAACAACGCCATCGCGTTCTGCTGAGCGGTCGAGCCTTCGGCGGTGAGTCCGTTCTTGCCCCCGCATCCCGCCGTGCCCGCGGATGCCGAGACGGCCGTGCGCGCGGCGCCGCCGCGGTTGTTGTCGCTGCCGCAGGCGGTCAATGCTCCAGCGCTGATGGCCGTCGCCAGCGCCAGTACCGCCAGCGCCCTGCCCGGTTTGTCGAAGCTCACCGCCCTCGCTTTCTGACCGATTCCCCGAACGCGTGCGGAGGTCGCCGGTCATCCCCTAGGAGGTTGCCAAGTCACCGCGAAAGTATGCGCCGATACCGCCCACAGAAGTGTCTGGAGATGAATGCAAAGTGAACAACCAGAGTCCACCCGGTTCCCGGTCAGCCGGCGGCGGGTGCGTAGGCGGTGTCGACGCTGAACGTGGTGAAGCCCAAGCGCTGGTAGGTCCGCATCGCGGCGACATTGTCGGACTCCACATAGAGCATCACGGTCGGTTTGGCCGCATCGGCGAGCCGGCGTGCGAGCGATTCGATGCCGATGGCCGTCAACGCCTGCCCCAGGCCGCGGCCCTGGGCCGACGGGTCGACGCCGACGACATAGACCTCGCCCAACCCCGGTTGGTCGAGGTGCACCTTGGTCCAGTGGAAGCCCAGTAGCTTGCCCGTTTGATCGCTGTCCGAGACAGCGAATGCCAGGAACAAGCCCGCCGGGTCGAACCATGGTTCGCGACGCCGCTCCGCCAGCTCGACGTCTGTCCAACCGCTCTGCTCGGGATGCCCGGCGAACGCGGCGTTGTTCACCCGCAGCAGCTCGGCGTCATCGGCCTCGCCCTGGTAGGTACGGACACGCACCCCCGGCACAGCGGGCACGGAGTCGGGGATATCGCGCAGCGAGCGTCGCATCTGGACGAGCTCACGCACCGGGACCAGGCCCAGCGCAGAGGCGGTCGCGCGGGCCGGCTCCAGCGTGCCGTGCGCCCAAAATCGGTTGTGCCCGCCGGTCTTTGCCACCGCCGCGCGTCCCATCGCCGCGCCGATGCCGCGCCGCCGGGCCCGCGGGTGCACCACAAGTTCCGCCATCCCGGCACCCCCGTCGCGGGGCGGGCTGAGGTTGAGGTAACCGATGATCTCGTCGGGGGTGTCGGTTGGGGCGCCCACCTGGGGACCCGCGACCAGGAGATGCTCGGTGCGGTCGTGCCCGAGTTCCCGCAGCACATGATCGCCAACGGGCGCCACCCCGTCGAATTCGGTTGCCGCCGAGACCAGTTCGCGCACCGCGCGCTGCTCTTCGGCGGTCAGTGCGGAGCGCCAGTCCGGCGAGGTCACTGACTGCGTAGCGGGTCGACCAGCGGCTCTTGCAGATCCTCGGCCTCGGTACCGTCGTCCTCGGCGGCCTCCGCGATCGGCGCGCGGCCGCGCGCGGGCCGCACGGCCTTGTAACCGACATTGCGCACGGTGCCGATCAGCGCCTCGTATTCGGGGCCGAGTTTCGCCCGCAGGCGACGCACGTGCACATCGACGGTGCGGGTGCCGCCGAAGAAGTCATATCCCCACACTTCGTGCAGCAGCTGTGCGCGGGTGAACACCCGGCCGGCGTGCTGGGCCAGGTATTTCAAGAGCTCGAATTCTTTGTAGGTGAGATCCAGTGGGCGGCCGCGAAGCCTGGCGGTGTAGGTGCCCTCGTCGATCACCAGCTCGCCAAGGCTCACCTTGCCCGCGCTTTCCTGGTCGGCCAGGCCGCCGCGGCGCCCGACCACCAGCCGCAGCCTGGCGTCGATCTCGGCGGGGCCCGTGGTGGGCAGCAGGATCTCGTCGAGCCCCCAGTCGGCGCTGACCGCCACCAGACCGCCTTCGCTCACCACGGCCAAGACGGGGACCGACCGGCCGGCCGTGCTCAACAGCCGGCATAGGCCGCGCGCGGACGACAGGTCGGTGCGCGCGTCGACGAGAACGGCGTCTGAGGTTCCGGCCTCAAGCAACGAGGACGGTTCTGGCGGCGCCGTCCGGACGGTGTGGGGAAGCAGCGACAACGACGGCAGGACCGGGTCGGGATGCAGCTCCGAGGTCAGCAGTAATAGCTCCAAAGCCCCTCCAGCCGGTGGGAAAGGCATCTCCCAAATTTCATAACGCCACGGCGCGTTAGTTGCCAGGACATCTAACGATAACGTGCCACCTGGTTTTTTGGAGCGGCGCATGAGGCACTGTGAGCGTCGCCACGGGGCGGTGCGGGAGCAACCGACCAGCGGAACCCCGGAGGAAGTAAGCCACAATATGCGGATGCGCAAGGTGCTGATCGGCGTGGCGGCGGCGGCGATCGCCGTGGTGGTGATCGCCATCGGTGCCGTCGGCGTCGACTACGGAACCAGCATTTACGCCGAATACCGGCTTTCGTCCAACGTGCGCAGAGCCGCGAATCTGGGTTCCGACCCATTCGTGGCCATCCTGGCCTTCCCCTTCATTCCGGAGGCGATGCGCCACCGCTACAACCAGCTGGAGATCAAGGCCAACGCCATCGATCACGCGATGGTCGGCAAGGCCACCCTCGAGGCCACGATGCACTCGATCGACCTGACCTACGCGTCCTGGCTGATCAGGCCCGACGCGAAGCTGCCGGTGGGCAAGCTGGAGAGCCGCATCATCATCGACTCGATGCACCTGGGCCGGTATCTGGGCATCGAGGACCTGATGGTCGAGGCACCGCCCAGGGAAACCAACACCGCCACCGGCGGTACCACCGAGTCCGGGATCTCCGGTAGCCACGGGCTGGTGTTCAGCGGTACGCCGAAATCGGCGAATTTCGACCGCCGGGTCAGCGTGTCGGTGGATCTCTCGATCGCGCCCGACGACCAGGCGACGCTGATCTTCACCCCCACCGGCATCGTCACCGGACCCGACACCGCCAATCAGACCGTTCCGGACGACAAGCGCGCCGCGGTGCTGCGCGCCTTCAGCAGCCGGCTGCCGAATCAGAGGCTTCCGTTCGCGGTGGCGCCCCAGACCGTGGGAGCGCGGGGCTCCGACGTGATCATCGAAGGCATCACCTATGGAGTAACCATCGCGCTCGACGGGTTTAAGCAGTCATGATGACGGTCATTGTCGCGACGCTGGCCGCGTTCGCGGTGGCAACCCTCGCCGGTTGGTTGCTGACGCGCCGCTCGGGAAATGTCCGCACGGTTGAGCCGGGGTCTGGGGAGGTCGGCGCGGATGCCGCGGATCTGGGCCTTTCGCGTAGCGGCCCAACCGTCGTGCACTTCAGCGCCCCGTGGTGCGGGCCGTGTGACCGGGTCCGTCGGGTAGTCGGCCAGGTCTGCGAGGACCTGCGCGACCTGGGGGAAATAGCCCACGTCGAAGTCGATCTGGACGCCAACCCGGCCACTGCCCGGCGATTTTCGGTGCTCACGCTGCCCACCACGCTGGTCTTCGATGTCGAAGGACGACAGCGCTACCGCGCCTCCGGAGTGCCCAAGGCCGCCGACTTGCGGTCGGCGCTGGAACCGCTGTTGGCTTGAGCACCACGTGATTGGGTAAGCTTGCCGACGTGTCAGCCCGCCTCGAGCCCACGCTCATCAAGCGTCGCGCAGTAGACCTGTGCCGCATCGCGGGTTGTTGTTGTTGCTGTAGCTGCTAGCAGCCGCGCTTTTGCGCGCGCTCGGAGCGGCTTCGAAGCCCTACCGCGGCGCGCCTCCCCTTTTCCGCGCAACAAGAATTTATAGGAGTACTACCGTGGCGAGCAGCAACACCACAGTGCACCCGGACCGCGTCGACGTTCGCGGACCCAGGTTCGCCGCCTGGGTGACGACCGCGGTCTTGGTGCTTGCGCTCGCCGTTTCGGCCGCCAGTCCGCTGGCGGCCGCGGTCGTTCTCGGGCTGCAGGCCACGATATTCGCCATCGGCGCGATCGGCGGCCCCCGGCGGCACCCCTACGGGCGGGTGTTCGCCCGCGTCGTCGCACCCCGACTGGGCCCCGTCAAGGAGCGCGAACCGGTCGCACCGCTGAAATTCGCGCAATTCGTCGGCCTGATCTTCGCGGTCGTCGGCGCCGCCGCCTTCGCCGCCGGCGCTTTCCTGGTCGGCGTCGTCGCCACCGCGGCCGCGCTGGTGGCCGCATTCCTGAACGCGGCCTTCGGCATCTGCCTGGGCTGCCAGCTCTACCCGCTGGTCGCGCGCTTCCGGCCGGCCACCAATGCCGCTTAACCCCGTTCGTCAGAAGCAATCGAAAGGATCCCAACCATGGCACGCTCCGACGTCCTAGTCTCCGCGGACTGGGCCGAGAGCAATCTCGACGCGCCGAACGTCGTCTTCGTTGAAGTGGACGAGGACACCAGCGCCTACGACACCGGCCACATTGCCGGCGCGATCAGGCTCGACTGGCGCACCGATCTGCAGGACCCGGTCAAGCGCGACTTCGTCGACGCACAGCAGTTCTCCAAGCTGCTGTCCGACCGGGGCATCTCCAACGACGACACCGTGATCCTCTATGGCGGCAACAACAACTGGTTCGCCGCCTACGCGTACTGGTATTTCAAGCTGTACGGACACGAGAACGTCAAGCTGCTCGACGGCGGCCGCAAGAAGTGGCAGCTCGACGGGCGCCCGCTGTCCACCGAGACCGTCGCCAGGCCGGCCACCTCGTACAGCGCGGCCCCGCCGGACAACAGCATCCGGGCCTTCCGCGACGAGGTCATCGCGGCGATCAACGTCAAGAACCTGGTCGACGTGCGCTCCCCCGACGAGTTCTCCGGCAAGATCCTCGCGCCGGCGCACCTGCCCCAGGAGCAGAGCCAGCGACCGGGCCACATCCCCGGCGCGATCAACGTCCCGTGGAGCAAGGCCGCCAATGAGGACGGCACCTTCAAGTCCGATGAGGAGTTGGCCAAGCTGTACGCCGACGCCGGATTGGACGGCACCAAGGAAACCATTGCGTATTGCCGAATCGGGGAACGTTCGTCGCACACCTGGTTCGTTCTGCGGGAATTAATCGGGCATAAAAACGTCAAGAACTACGACGGCAGTTGGACGGAATACGGCTCCCTGGTGGGTGCCCCGATCGAGTTGGGAAGCTGATATGTGCTCTGCACCGAAGCAAGGACTGACGTTGCCCGCCAGCGTCGATCTGGAGAAGGAAACGGTGATCACCGGCCGCGTCGTGGACCGCGACGGCCAATCGGTGGGCGGCGCGTTCGTCCGCCTGCTGGACTCGTCGGACGAGTTCACGGCCGAGGTGGTCGCGTCGGCGACCGGTGACTTCCGGTTCTTCGCGGCGCCGGGAGCCTGGACGCTGCGCGCCCTGTCCCCGGTCGGCAACGGCGACGCCATCGTGACGCCGTCCGGTGCGGGCGTTCACGAGGTCGACGTCAAGATCGCCTGACGGGCCGCCCCGACCGGGGTGTGCCCGGGGAGGCCGTGGGACGAATAGACTCGTCTGCGTGGTGCTCTTCTTCGAGATCCTGCTGCTCGTCGCGGTCGTGGTCATCTCCTGGTTCGCGTTGTACACGCTCTACCGGCTGATCACTGACGAGTCGTGACCGCCGGCGAGGACCCCGACGCAGCGGTGGGTTCCGGGGGCTCGGGCGACCGCGCCGTGGCCGCCGCCGTCGAACGTGCCAAGGTGACCGCGTCCCGCAATATCCCCGCCTTCGATGATCTTCCGGTACCCGCCGATACCGCGAACCTGCGCGAAGGCGCCAACCTGAATGACGCGCTACTGGCGCTGCTGCCGCTGGTCGGCGTGTGGCGTGGGCAGGGCGAGGGCCGCGCGCATGACGGCGATTACCGGTTCGGGCAGCAGATCGTGGTCTCGCACGACGGCGGCGACTATCTGAATTGGGAAGCCCGGTCCTGGCGAATCAACGACACCGGCGAGTACCAAGAGCCCGGTCTGCGCGAGACGGGCTTCTGGCGATTCGTCAGCGATCCCGACGATCCCACCGAGTCGCAAGCCATCGAATTGTTGCTGGCCCACTCGGCCGGCTATATCGAGTTGTTCTACGGCCGGCCGCGCACCCAGTCGTCGTGGGAGCTGGCGACCGATGCGCTGGCCCGCAGTCGGTCCGGGCTGTTGGTCGGCGGCGCCAAGCGCCTCTACGGCATCGTCGAAGGCGGCGACCTGGCCTACGTCGAGGAACGGGTGGACGCCGACGGCGGC
Organism: uncultured Actinomycetota bacterium; assembly: GCA_963784685.1. Lineage (GTDB taxonomy): Bacteria > Actinomycetota > Actinomycetes > Mycobacteriales > Mycobacteriaceae > Mycobacterium. The sequence goes on along the minus strand of CAWASF010000019.1, from coordinate 597,741 downwards.
CTCGTTCCGCATCTGTCCGCGCGGCTGTCGCGGTTCGCCGGATAGCGGCCGCGCGCCTCGGGCTCGCACAGGCAACGCCGTCGTGACATGGAGCGGCCCCCGAGCAAAGCTCTCGGTTGGACAAACCGGAACTCGGGGGCCGGGTGGCTACGGGGAATTCGCCAGCGTGCCTACGTCGCCGGCTCTTCCGAGCCAGTGCAGCTAGCGCGTAGCCACCTCACATGTCCATGAAGCTATCAATTTCGCGGACCACCTCCTTCCTTGTGTACCGCCGACCATAGCCGCCCTTCCGCGAGCCCACAACAGAATTCGGAGCTCACCGATCGCTGACGATCGCGGCGTCGACCAGTCCGGCGAATTCGGCGGCCATCGGGGAGCGAGGCAGCATCCGACCGTCGAGCGTGTGCACGCGAGCCGCCAGGGTCATACTCGATATCAACCAAACCCCTTGGGCGGCAAGCAGATCCGCGACCCGCAGGGCGCGATAGTCGCAGTCGTAGCCCTTGGCCCGGGCCACCTCGAAGAGCGCCTGTTGCGTGGTGCCGCGCAGGATCGGATACCACGGCGGCGGCGTCAGCAGACAACGGTTTCCGTCCGCTCCCCCTTCGGGATCGGTGGCGATCACCACCGTCGAGCGCGGGCCTTCCAGCACGTAGCCGTCGGAGCTGACGAACACGACGTCACCGGCGCCCTGACGCGCGGCATGACGCAGGGCGGCCATGTTGACCGCATACGACAGGGTCTTCGCCCCGGCCAGCAGCCACGGCATGGCGTCAGTACCTTTGGCCGGCAGCCCGCGATCCAGCGTGATCGCCGCGAGCCCGTCGCGGCGAACCGCGGCCACCCTGTCCGGGACGGGGTTGACCATCACGTAGGCGGTCGGGGGCGAACCGCTCTCCCGGCCGCGGGTGTAGATCAAGCGCATCGCGCCTTCATCGGCGGTGCCCACGGCCCACTGCCGCGTGGCCACCTCGATCGCACGCCGCCAACCCGGGAGGTCCGGTGCGGGCAGATCCATCAATTTCGCGGACTGGGTCAGCCGCTGCAAATGGGACCCGACCAGGCAGGCCCCGCCCTCGCGGACCAGCAGCGTCTCGAAGACGCCGTCGCCGCGAACCGCTGCCAGGTCGTCGGCGTACAACAGTGGGGTCCCCGGTGGCCGTACCTCGCCGTCCAGCGTGACGATCACGCCCATCTGGCCCGCCATGGACGACACGATAGCCGCCAACGCGCGGCTGGCCGCACCCTCGTCGACCAGCGTGCGGCTGGCCGCACCACTCGTCGGGCGCATCCGTACAGTTGACGTGTGAACCGCTCAGTGCCCGCACCCGATCCCGGACCCGACGCCGGCGCGGTCTGGCATTACGGCGACCCGCTGGGCGAACAGCGGGCGGCCGAAACCGATGCGGTGGCGATCGACCGCTCCCACCGCGCGGTGCTCACCCTCACCGGCAAGGACCGGCAGACCTGGCTGCACAGCATCTCCACGCAACACGTGAGCGAACTCCCCGACGGCGCCAGCACGCAAAACCTCAGCCTCGACGGTCAGGGCCGAGTCGAGGACCACTGGATCCAGACCGAGCTGGGCGGCACCACCTACCTCGATACCGAACCGTGGCGGGGCGACCCGCTCCTGGAGTACCTGCGCAAAATGGTGTTCTGGTCCGAGGTCACCCCGGGCGCAGCCGACATGGCGGTGCTGTCGCTGCTGGGTCCGCGGCTCGCCGATCCCGCGGTGCTCGACGTGCTCGGCCTGGACGCTTTGCCCGCCGAGTGGGTCGCCGTTCCACTCGACGGCGGCGGCTTCGTGCGGCGGATGCCCGGCGCCCCCGCCGGGCAAGTCGAGCTCGATGTGCTGGTCCCGCGCGACCGGGCGGCCGACCGGCAGACCCGCCTCGCGCGGGCCGGTGTGCGGCCGGCCGGGGTCTGGGCCTATGAAGCCCACCGGGTCGCGGCGCATCGCCCGCGCCTGGGGGTCGACACCGATGAGCGCACGATTCCGCATGAGGTGGGCTGGATCGGCGGTCCCGGCGAGGGCGCCGTGCATCTGGATAAGGGCTGCTATCGCGGGCAAGAGACCGTCGCTCGGGTGCACAACCTGGGCCGACCGCCCCGGATGATGGTGTTGTTGCACCTCGATGGTTCGGTGGAGCGGCCCTCGACGGGTGATGCGGTGCTCGCCGGCGGACGGGCCGTCGGGCGCCTCGGAACCGTGGTCGATCACGTGGACCTCGGCCCGGTGGCACTGGCGCTGCTCAAGCGCGGGTTGACGGCGGACACCGAATTGCGGACCGGCCCACAGGCGGAGGTCGCCGCGGTCATCGACGCCGATTCCCTCCCGTCCGCCCAAGACGTCGGCGCGGGGCGGCTGGCCGTTGAACGGTTGCGGGAGGGTGCGAAATGACCGGTGATGCCGTCCGGCGCAGCGGGCAGGGGCTGCCGACGTCCCACCACGAGGCACGGTAAACTGTCCGCAGGACAATAACGACACCAAGAGATCGGAGCCGCCTACTCGTTAGGCCGCTCCGTTATTGCGCGAGGGGGTTCCCCCATGGGCCGCGGCCGGGCTAAGGCAAAGCAGACCAAGGTTGCACGAGAACTCAAATACAGTTCCCCGCAGACCGACTTTGAGCGGCTTCAGCGCGAGCTGTCAGGAACCGGTGCCGAAGGATCCAGCGACGTGGACGACGAGGGTCCAGACGATTCGTGGGACGACCACGGCAACTGGCGTCGTTAAAACTCATTCCCCTGTGCCGATGCGTTTCGCATCGGCACAGTGTTCGTCCCGGTTAATCCCGGCTTAGGTACGGGTTTTCAGAACCTCGGGTGCTGCCCGACCAGTTTGGCCCGCGGGCCTTCTTTTCCACCTTTGCCCACGGTGCCCAACACCCAGCAGTCCAGGTGCCGCGCGGTCAATATCGCCAAGGCGCGGTCGGTGTCTTCCGGAGCGACGACGGCGATCATGCCGACGCCCATGTTGAACGTCTTTTCCATCTCCGCACGCGACACCCGGCCACGCTGGGCGATCATGGCGAATACCGGCGCGGGCGTCCACGTGCCGCGGTCGACCTCGGCCACCAGCCCGTGCGGGATGACGCGTTGCAGGTTGCCCGCGAGCCCGCCGCCGGTGACGTGACAGAACGTGCGGACATGGGTTTCGGCGGTCAGCGCCAGGCAGTCTTTGGCGTAGATCCGGGTCGGTTCCAACAGTTCTTCGCCGAGAGTGCGGCCGAACTCCTCCACGTAGCCGGCCAAATTCATCCGGTCGATCTCCAGCAGGACCGTGCGGGCCAGCGAGTATCCGTTGGAATGCAGGCCCGAAGAGCCCAGCGCGATGATGACGTCACCGGGCTTGACGCGGTCGGGCCCCAGGATGTCGTCGGCCTCGACGACGCCGACGCCGGTGGCCGAGATGTCGTAGTGGTCGGGCTCCATCAGACCGGGGTGTTCCGCCGTTTCCCCGCCGAGCAGCGCGCAGCCGGCGCGCACACACCCCTCGGCGATGCCGCTGACGATCGCGCTCAGGCGTTCCGGCACCGTCCGGCCGACCGCGATGTAGTCCTGCAAAAACAGTGGCTCGGCGCCGCAGACCACGAGGTCGTCGACCACCATCGCGACCAGGTCCAGGCCGACGGTGTCATGCTTGTCCATCGCCTGGGCGACGGCCAGCTTGGTGCCGACACCATCGGTGGAGGCGGCCAGCACCGGTTCGCGGTAGTCGCCGCGCAGCGCGAACAGTCCGGCGAATCCGCCCAGCCCGCCGCGGACCTCGGGTCTGGTGGCCCTGGTCGCCAGCGGCTTGAACAAATCGACCGCGCGTTCACCGGCTTCGATGTCCACACCGGCCGACGCGTAGGTGATGCCCTGGCCGCCTGAGTCGCGCACGGGGCTCTTTCCGGGTTCCGTCATCGCGATAAAGGCTACCGGGCGGCGCTCACCGCCGGTGTCAAACGTCTTCGAAGCCCCGCGAACGAATTTCGTCAGCGCACGACCGGTACTTCCTCGGGTGCCAGATCGTCGAGCCCGGCCCCGCGCGCGGCGTTGGCGAGCATGTGCTCGATGACGTTCTTGCCCAGCTGGGTCTCGCCGGGCAGCTCGATCGGATACTTGCCGTCGAAGCAGGCCGTGCAAAGCCGCGACGCCGGTTGCTCGGAGGCGGCGACCATGCCGCGCAGCGAGATGTAACCCAGCGTGTCGGCCCCGATAGCATGCCGTACCGCCTCGAGCATCTCCTCTTCGTCCTGCACGGCGTTGGCGATCAACTCGGCCGGCGACGGGAAGTCGATGCCGTAGAAGCAGGGCCACTTCACCGGCGGTGAGGCGATGCGCACGTGCACCTCGAGGGCGCCGGCCTCGCGCAGCATGCGCAGCAGCGCGCGCTGGGTGTTCCCCCGCACGATCGAGTCATCGACGACGATGAGCCGTTTGCCACGGATCACCTCTTTGAGCGGGTTGAGCTTCAGCCGGATGCCGAGTTGGCGGATGGTCTGCGACGGCTGGATGAACGTGCGCCCCACATAGGCGTTCTTCATCAAGCCCTGGCCGTATGGGATGCCGGACTCCTGCGCGTATCCGACTGCGGCTGGGGTGCCCGATTCGGGCACGCCGATCACCAGGTCGGCGTCGACCGGGCATTCGCGCGCCAGCCGACGACCGATCTCCACCCGGGTGGCGTGCACCGACCGGCCCGCGATCGTGCTGTCCGGCCGTGCCAGGTAGACATACTCGAAGACGCAGCCCTTGGGCATGGGGTTGGCGAAGCGCGTCGAGCGGACGCCGTCGGCGTCGATCGCCAGCAATTCGCCCGGCTCGATGTCGCGCACGAACGATGCGCCGACGATGTCGAGCGCGGCCGTTTCGGACGCCACCACCCAGCCGCGGTCCAGCCGCCCCAGCGAAAGCGGCCGCACCCCGTACGGATCGCGGCAGGCATACAGCGTGTTCTCGTCCATGAACGTCAGGCAGAACGCTCCGCGCACGGTCGGCAGCAGGTCCAGCGCCGCCTGCTCCAGGGTGGAATCGGCCGCGCCGTGGGCCAGCAGGGCGCCGAGGATGTCGGAGTCGGTCGTCGCCGGGGCCGGGCATCGGGTGCCGATCAGCCCCGCGGCGCGGGCGCGCGCGGCAAGTTCGGCGGTGTTGACCAGGTTCCCGTTGTGCCCCAACGCAACCCCGGTGCCGGCCGCGGTGTTGCGGAACACCGGCTGGGCGTTCTCCCACGTCGTGTCGCCGGTGGTGGAGTAGCGGCAGTGCCCGATGGCGACGTGGCCGTGCATCGCCGCCAGCGTCTGCTCGTCGAACACCTGGCTGACCAGGCCAAGGTCCTTGAAGACCAGCACCTGAGAGCCGTCGGCGACCGCGATGCCCGCGGCTTCCTGCCCGCGGTGCTGCAGCGCGTAGAGGCCGTAGTAGGTCAGTTTGGCGACTTCCTCGCCCGGGCCCCAGACCCCGAAGACGCCACACTCTTCGCGGGGGGAGTTCAGGTCCTGCTCGGGTGATTCTGGTCCTGCGGCGGTCACGGTTCGGCGGCTCCCTGGCGAACGATTGGTGACGTAACGGAGTCTACGGGCCAGACGGCCCGAGCGCCGAATCCGCCGGGCGTGTTGGGACCGGAAAAAGCCTTGAAAAGCCGACTGCCGAACCCTAAACATGCAGTTCAGGGTTATATTCAGCTCTCATCGAACAGCGGCAGCCAGTGGCCGATTTCACCGGCTCGGGGGCCCGAGAGGGTCAGCCTGCCGGCCGCCTTCGCCGCCTCGAGCGGCAACAGCCCGGTGGCCAGCAGCAGCCAGGTCCGCGGATCGGTCTCCGCGACGTTGGGCGGCGTGCCGCGGGTGTGCCTGGGTCCGGAAACGCACTGCACCGCGGCGAACGGGGGTATCCGGACCTCGACGCTGGCGCCGGGAGCGACGTCGGCAAGCGTGCGCGCGGTGAGTCGAACCGCCGCCGCCAGAGCGTCGCGCCCGGGCGCCGGACACGATCCGTCACGCAGCCAGTCCGCGACGGCCGACACCGCCTCGCGGGTCTGCGCCGGATCGGCTCTCTTACGCGCGGCCATATTCTGCTATGCCGAACGCCTTACGGTCAGCGCTGCGATCGCGCCGGCCTCGTTGACGGCCAGATGCACCAGCATCGGGGCGGCCAGGCTGCCGGAACGCTCGGCCAGCCAGCCGAACAGCCAGCCCGCGACGCCGGTGACCAGCACGGTAGCCACCACCGGCCCACCCGTCGCGCGCGCGTCCGCGATGTGGGAAAGTCCAAAAGCGTTGGCCTGCAGCAACCTTCCGCCGGCTTTGCCGAACGCCGCGAAACCCGCTTGTGAACCAACATGAGCCAGGGCCGCGCGGAACGCGGCTTCCTCGGCCCAGACGGTGCCGATGGGTATCCGCAACAGCAACCAGGCCGGCACCGACGCCGGCGGCTCGCGGGCGGCCATCGACAACCGCACCGGCGGCACCCGGGTCGTCGCGGCGATCGCGCCCGCCGCCGCCACCCCGGCCACCGACCCGAGCCGTACGCCCGCCCACAGCCGCGGCGGCCGCAGGCCCAACGGCGCATGGGTCACCGCCACCAGCAGCGCCCCGACGCCGGCCTGCAGGGTGACCCGCCACGGGGCGGGCAGCCGCGGGCTGACGAAGCTCCAGCCCACCAGGGCCGCGGCCAACGACAGCGCCCGCAGCCGAGTCATCCAAAAAAGCGCGGCAGCACCGTCTCGGATGTCTCCCGCAGTTGCGCCAGGGACACCGTGAACAGGCCCTGAACCTCCACCGCGCCCAAAGCCTGATCGACGACGCCGATGCGAGCCGCGGGCAGTCCCCGCGCGTCGCACATCGAGCGGAACCGGCTCTCCTCGGTGCGCGGCACCGCCACCAGCACCCGGCCCGCCGATTCGGAGAACAACGTCACGAATGGATCGGCGTCCTCGGGAAGCACTATGCGGCAACCGGTTTCACCCGCCAGCGCCGACTCCACGATGGCCTGGGCCAGGCCCCCCTCGGACAGGTCGTGTGCCGCGGACACCAGCCCGTCGCGCGACGCCGACCTCAGCACGTCGGCCAGCAGCTTCTCGCGGGCCAGGTCGACCGTGGGCGGCAGCCCGCCCAGGTGGTCGGCGGTCACCTGGGCCCAGACGGAGCCGTCGAACTCGTCGCGGGTGTCGCCCAGCAGCATGAGGGCTTCCCCCGGTTCTGTGCCCAGTGCGGTGGGGATGCGCCGGGCGACGTCGTCGATCACGCCGAGCACGCCGACCACCGGCGTGGGCAGGATCGCGGCCGACCCCGTTTGGTTGTAAAAGCTCACGTTGCCGCCGGTCACCGGAATCCCAAGGGCCGCACAGCCATCCGCCAAGCCCCGCACCGCCTGCGCGAACTGCCACATCACCCCGGGGTCTTCGGGCGAACCGAAGTTGAGGCAGTTGGTCACCGCGACCGGGGTCGCGCCGGTGACGGCGACGTTGCGGTACGCCTCGGCGAGCGCGAGCTGGGCACCGGCGTAGGGATCGAGCAGCGTGTAGCGTCCCGACGCGTCGGTCGACACGGCGATGCCGCGCCCGGTGGACTCGTCGACGCGCAGCACGCCGCCGTCGGCGTTCTCCGCCAGCACGGTGTTGCCGCGCACGTAGCGGTCGTACTGTTCGGTGATGAAGGCGCGGCTGCACAGGTGCGGACTGCCCAGCAGCGCAAGCAAAGTCGCGCGCAGCTCGTCGCCGGTGGCCGGCCGTGGCAGGTTCGTCGACCGGTCGGCGTTCAAGGCGTCTTGTGTTTGCGGGCGCGCGACCGGCCGCTGGTACACCGGCCCCTCGTGGGCCACCGTGCGCGGCGGCACGTCGACGACCGTCTCGCCCCGCCAGGTGATCCGCAGCCGGTCGCCGTCGGTGACCTCGCCGATCACGGTGGCCAGCACCTCCCACTTGCGGCACACCGCCATGAAGGCGTCCACGTTCTCCGGTGCGACCACCGCGCACATGCGCTCCTGCGACTCGCTGCAGAGGATCTCGGCGGGCGTCATCTCCTTGGCCCGCAGCGGCACGGCGTCGAGTTGGACCGCCATCCCGCCGTCCCCGGCCGACGCTAATTCCGATGTGGCACAAGATAATCCGGCTCCGCCAAGATCCTGTATCCCGATCACCAGCCCGCCCGCGTAGAGCTCGAGGCAGCACTCGATGAGCACCTTCTCCATGAAGGGGTCGCCCACCTGGACCGAGGGCAGTTTCTTGCGGGACCCGGTGCTGTCGAAGGTGTCCGACGCCAGCACCGACACGCCGCCGATGCCGTCCAGCCCCGTCCGGGCGCCGAACAGAATGATCTTGTTGCCGGCACCCGAGGCGAACGCCAGATGCAGGTCCTGCCGGCGTAACACGCCGACGCACATGGCGTTGACCAGCGGGTTGCCTGCGTAGCACGCGTCGAAGACGGTCTCGCCACCGATGTTGGGCAGGCCCAGCGAGTTGCCGTAGCCGCCGATCCCGCGGACCACGCCGTCGAGCACGCGGCGGGTATCCGGCGCGTCGGCGGCGCCGAACCGCAGCTGGTCCATCACGGCGACCGGCCGGGCGCCCATGGCCATGATGTCGCGAACGATGCCGCCGACGCCGGTGGCCGCGCCCTGGTAGGGCTCGACGTAGGACGGGTGGTTGTGCGATTCCACCTTGAAGGTGACGGCCCAACCGTCACCGATATCGACGACACCGGCGTTTTCGCCGATACCGGCCAGCATGCCGGCGCGCATCTCGTCGGTGGTGGTCTCACCGAAGTAGCGCAGGTGAACCTTCGAGGACTTGTACGAACAGTGCTCGCTCCACATCACGGAGTACATAGCCAACTCGGTATCGGTCGGCCTGCGGCCCAAGATGTCGCGAATACGCTGGTACTCGTCCTCTTTGAGGCCCAGTTCAGCAAACGGTTGCGGCTGGTCGGGCGTCGTCGCTGCGTGCTCCACGGTGTCGATCGTCTGGGTGCGCGCGCTCGTCCCGGAGACAGTCACGCAGACAGTCTAGGGTGGCGCCGCCGTCGGCGTCCGGCTCACATGCTGCCCAGGCCCTGAGCCACCAGCGCGAGCCCGACCAGGGTGAACATGGCCACCAGAATCTGCCGGCGGTAGGCCCGTGACCAGTCGTGTAGCAGCCGCAGCACAGCAGACGAACAAATGGAATTCATCGACGCGTGTCTGGAATAGCTGAAATGTGAACAGTTGGCCCGTGAACGGCATCGGCGTGCGCTGAACCGAAGATGCCCTCTCACGGGCCTCCCGGACGGGATCGGGCGAGCCGCTCAGGTCAACAAAGTCCAGCCCGACATCCGGGTAGTCGATCACCGTTTGCAGGACTTGGCCGTCTACCTCGGAAAACGCGGCTCTGATCGGTTCCGCTTCGCGCACCACCCGGCGGATCGCCCACTCCAGGGCGTCGCGCTCTACAGAGCCCTCAATCTTGACGAACAGGCCAAGCTGCCACTCCCCTCCAGAGTGGCTCGTCTCCTGCGCGAGCCAAATATCTAGCTGCCCACGCGTCACCGGTAATGCGCGGTCGCCGAAATCCATCCAACCCCCAAATCGAGATGGTCAGCCGATCAATCCTCCCGGCCCGCCGCCAATCTCTCGCGCAGGCTCTTCGGCCGTATGTCAGTCCAGTTCTGTTCGATGTATTCCAGACATGCAGCGCGGTCCGCCTCCCCGTAAACCACTCGCCAGCCGGCTGGAATTTCGGCGAAATTAGGCCACAAGCTGTGCTGTTCCTCGTCATTGATCAGGACGAAAAAGGTGCCATTGTCGTCGTCGAACGGATTAGTACTCACGGTTCCCCCAGGAGAATTGATGACTCTCGATCCTGCCCGTCGCGCATATTACCCGAGGCCTTCGGTTGATGCGTCAGGAATCAACAAACTCGCTTTCGCAGACCGCGAGTCTGTACTGTCCGGTCCAGCCGTGTCAATCTGGCAAAGAGACCGCCCGGTCGTGAGGCGTTGCCGGGACCCGGCTCGTCCATCCGATTGCCGACGCCGGCCGTCATGCAAGGCCGCCCCCCGGCTCGCGACGGCCGAATGGCGGCCCGCGGGAGGGCGCGGGATGCCGACGACGAGCCCGGCACGCCCAATCGTGGCCGGCGCCGCGTGACCAGGGCCACGACTGCGGCACCAAGATATGTTCGGCCTCGGCGTACTTCGCGGATGCCGAGCCTCGATTGCCCTGGGCCCTCGTGAGGACCGCTGACCCGACGCGCAGCCCGCGGGATCCGCTACCGCGCGGTGAAAGTTGTCTTGGGCAAGCCCAGCCTCCTCGCCGGTCCCGGCCGGCGCGGGGCGAGCCCGGAGTTTGCCGAGGGTGAGAGCGGGCAACTTTTGGGGCCAGAGTCTGGTTTCTTCCCGCAAGGTTACCGCCGTAAACCCGGCGGCGAGCGAATCGTACGTCGTAACAGCCCCCTCTGCGGCTTGGGATCCGGCCGGTATCGCGGGATCGCCGCAGCCCAATATCACCATTCCCGCACGTCCCCCATGTGGGTGACGATTACCCACTGGAACGAGGGCTAATACACAGGGTCGATAGTGCCGCTGCGCAGCAGATCGGCGCTCTCAGCGTCGGCAGGATAGAACAGTTCGACCGCGAGTTCGGCGAGGGTGACGTCGAGCGGCGTCCCGAATGTCGTCAGCGTCGTGAACATCGACAGCCGCCGCCCACCGCCGGCATCGATTTCGAACGGGACGAGAAGCGAGGCGCCGTCGCGTGGCGTAGCCCACACTTTTGCGGCCGTCGCGACCCCCGGGTAGCCGCGGACTTCCTCGTCGAGCGCCTGCAGCACCGGGTCGGCGGTGAGCGCGATCGTGCGCCGGAGCTGGTGCAACAAATAGCCCGCCCAGTCGGTGAAATTCAGGGTTCGGCGGGCAAGGCCGTCTGGGTGCAGGGATAACCGGTAGACGTTGGCCGGCGGGCCGAGCAGATCCGTCGGCAGACCGCCGGTAAGCGCGGACGCCGCGGCATTGGCCCCCACGATGTTCCAGCACCGATCGATGACGATGCCCGGGTAGGGGTCGTGCGCATCGAGGAGGCGCTGCACCGCGTCCCGAGCTGGGGAGAGCGCGCCGTCTTCGAGCGGGCGCGATCGGTAACGCGGGGCGAACCCGGCGGCGAGCAGCAGCGTGTTGCGCTCACGCAGCGGAACGTCGAGGCCATCGGCGAGGGCGAGCACCATCTCGGGGCTGGGGCGCGAGCGCCCCGTCTCGATGAAGCTCAGATGCCGCGCCGACACGCCCACGCTCAGCGACAGGTCGAGCTGACTCACCCGTCGACGCGCCCGCCATTCCCGCAACAGGACGCCAACCGCCGCCTGGCCCACCAAGCAACGTTAACCGCGCCGGCTCACCCGAAGCGATGACCTCAGAGGTAATTGTGTCGCCGCACGACGCCAGGACACGCTTGACCCGACACCCTCGATCGAAACCGACCCAGGAGGAACGATGACCGATATCCAGTCCGCCCCGAAGTTCAGCGCGGAGCTGTTCGCGGCGTTCTGGGCCGCGCCCGACCTGTCGCGTGGGTTGACCATCCTCGCCGAGGACATCATCGGCTACTGGCCGGGCGACCCGGAGCCGGTCCGGGGGATCGAGGCATACACAAAGAAGATCGTCGAGTTGCTGGAAGCCGCGCCTGATCTGCGGCTGGAAGTCGTTGACAGCGCTACCGTTCCCGGCGCCACCGCGGGCGAGGAACTGGTGTTCTTGCACTACGTCGGCCGGGGCACGGGCCCGGACGGACCCTTCCAGATCCGGGGGCTCGACCGGGTCCGCACCCACGACGGCATGGTGGTGGAGAACGTCATCCGGTACGACCCGGTCTTCTTCGCCCAGGGTTGAGCGGCCGCGGTTATCGCCCGGCCACACAGAACACGTTGCCCTCGGGGTCTTCCAGCACCACCCAGCGGAAGTTGTCGCTGAGCGTGCGTCCGCCAACCTTCGAGGCGCCGGCCGCCGTCAGCCGCGACACTTCGGCATCCACGTCGGGAACACTGAAATCGATGTGCACGCGGTTCTTTCCCGGGGTGGGATCGGGCACTCTCTGGAATCCGAGGCGGGGACCTTCCGGTCGGATCACCACAAAGAATTCGCCGGGCAGGAGTTCCTGCGCCGTACCACCAAACTGCTCGGACCACCATCCGGCCAGCTTCGCGGGATCGCTGCAGTCGAAGGTGACCATCTCCACATTGAGCGCCATACCGACAAATTATGCCGCCGGTGATAAAAACGCTTGCAGCGCTGCCGAATAGGCGGCCACATCGTGTGCGCCCATCAACTCGCGCGCGGAGTGCATCGCAAGCTGCGCGGCGCCGACGTCGACGGTCGGGATACCGGTCCGAGCCGAGGCGAGTGGCCCGATGGTCGACCCGCAGGGCAGGTCGGCGCGATGCTCGTAGCGCTGCAACCCGACCCCCGCCTGCCGGCAGGCCAGTTCGAACGCGCCCGCGGTGCGTCCGTCGGTGGCGTATCGCAGATTCGGGTGCACCTTGAGCACGGGCCCGGCATTGACGGCGATGGGGTGGCTGGGCTCGTGCCGCTCCGGGTAGTTGGGGTGCGTGGCGTGTGCCATGTCGGCCGAACCCAGCAGCGACGCCGGCAGCCGGCGCAAGAAGTCCTCCCTGTTGCCACCGGCCGCCAGCACGATGCGTTCTAAGACGGTGCTCAGCAGGTTGGACTGCGCACCGTGGTCGGAGGACGAACCGACCTCCTCGTGGTCGAAGAGCGCCAACACCGGCAGGAAGCCCCGGGGCTCGGCGGCCGACAACGCCTCCATCCCCGCATAGCAACTGGCCTGGTTGTCCAGCCGGGGCGCGCTCAGCAGGCCGGCGTCGGCGCCGATCACCGTCGACGGGGTCAGATCGTGCGTCATCAGGTCGGCGGCCAGCACGTCGGGCGGCGCCACCCCGGCGCTCTCCGCGACGTAGCCGAGAAATGACCGGGTTTCGCGCCCAACGCCCCAGACCGCGTTGACGTGTCGCTGCGGGTCCAGCGTCAGCGACCTGCGATCCTCGGCCAGGTGGATCGCCAGCTGAGGCACCCGCAGGATCGGATCGTCGATCCGGACGAGCCGGTGGCCGAGGCCGGCGCCGTTCCGCGCCGCGCGCACCGTCAGGCGCCCGCTGATGCCGAGATCCCGGTCCAGCCACGAGTTGAGCCACGCTCCCCCGTACGGCTGGAGCGCCACCACTTGCCAACCGGCGACCAGCCGGTCCGGATGCTGCTTGACCCGCAGGTTGGGGCTGTCCGTGTGCGCGCCGACGATCCGGAACGGACCGTCGGGCCCGTCGGTGTTCCAGGCGACCAGTGAGCCGGCCCGGACGGTGAAGTAGCGGCCAGGTTGTTCGGGCCACCGATCGGTTTCGCTGAGTTCGGCATAACCCGCGCCGACCAGCCGGGCGGCCACCGTGGCACAGACATGAAACGGCGACGGAGACGCGTCGATGAATTCGCAGAGGCCCGCGGCACTGGCCGACATGTTGAACATCATGGCTGTCCGGGCCGGCGCAGTTCACGCTAGGGTCGGCAGGGTGCCTCCGGTCCAGCCGCAACCCGTCCTCGCGCCGTTGACGCCTGCCGCGATCTTCCTCGTCGTCACCATCAACGAGGGCGGCGAAGCGACCGTGCACGACGCGCTGCCCGATCTGTCGGGGCTGGTGCGTGCGATCGGATTTCGCGAGCCGGCCAAGCGCTTGTCGGCGATCGCCTCGATCGGCTCGGACGCCTGGGACAAGTTGTTCGGTGGGCCGCGGCCCGCCGAGCTGCATCCGTTCATCGAGCTGAACGGACCGCGGCACACCGCCCCCGCGACGCCCGGCGACCTACTGTTCCATATCCGTGCCGAAACGCTGGATGTCTGTTTCGAGCTGGCCGGCCGCATCCTCAAGTCGATGGCCGGTGCGGTCACGGTCGTCGACGAGGTCCACGGCTTCCGGTTCTTCGACAACCGTGACCTGTTGGGGTTTGTCGACGGCACCGAAAACCCCGACGGCGCACTGGCCGTGAGCGCCACCACCATCGGTGACGAGGACCCCGAGTTCGAGGGCTCGTGCTATGTGCACGTGCAAAAGTACGTGCACGACATGCCGTCGTGGGAGTCGCTTTCGGTGACCGAGCAGGAACGCGTCATCGGCAGGACCAAGCTGGAGGACATCGAACTCGACGACGACGAGAAGCCCGCCGACTCGCACATAGCGCTCAACGTCATCACCGACGACGACGGCACCGAGTTGAAGATCGTGCGGCACAACATGCCGTTCGGCGAGGTCGGCACGGGCGAGTACGGCACGTATTTCATCGGGTATTCGCGCACGCCGCGAGTGACCGAACAAATGCTGCGGAACATGTTCCTGGGCGATCCCCCCGGCAACACCGACCGCATCCTGGACTTCTCCACCGCCGAAACCGGCTGCCTGTTCTTCTCGCCCACCGTCGACTTCCTCGACGACCCACCGCCCCGGCCCGCAGCGTTGGTGACGGCGCGGCCGGCCACGCCGGCTGCCGCCCCCGCCCGTGTTGAAAGCTCACTTTCGATCGGCAGCCTGAAAGGAACCCGTTGATGAACAACCTCTATCGCGACCTGGCACCGGTCACCGAAGCCGCTTGGGCCGAAATCGAATTGGAGGCCACCCGGACTTTCAAACGCCATATCGCCGGGCGCCGCGTGGTCGACGTCAGCGAGCCGGGCGGGCCGGTGACCGCGGCGATCAGCACCGGCCGGCTGGTCGACGTCAAGGCACCCACCGACGGCGTGGTGGCTCACCTGCGGGCGAGCAAACCCCTTGTCCGGCTGCGGGTTCCGTTTACCCTGTCGCGCTCCGAGATCGACGACGTCGAGCGTGGTTCGCAGGACTCCGACTGGGATCCGGTCAAGGCCGCGGCCAAGAAGCTGGCGTTCGTCGAGGACCGCGCCATCTTCGAGGGCTACGCCGAGGCGTCCATCGAAGGCATCCGCAGCGCCAGCTCGAACAAGGCGCTGTCGTTGCCCGAGGATCCTCGCGACATGCCCGACGCCATCTCGCAGGCGTTGACCGCGCTGCGGCTGGCCGGTGTCGACGGCCCGTACTCCGTGTTGCTGGCCGCCGACGTCTACACCAAGGTCAGCGAGACCACCGAGCACGGATATCCCATCCGCGAGCACCTGAACCGACTGGTCAAAGGCGACATCATCTGGGCTCCGGCCATCGATGGCGCCTTCGTGCTGACCACCCGGGGCGGCGACTTCGACCTACAGCTGGGCACCGACGTCTCCATCGGTTACAGCAGCCACGACGCCGAAACGGTGCAGCTCTATCTGCAGGAGACACTGACGTTCGTGTGCTACACCGCCGAGGCGTCCGTGGCGCTCAGCCCCTGAGACCGGGCGTCGCTAAAGGTCGAGCACGACGTCGCTGTCCGGAGCCGCCGAACAGATGAGCACGGATCCCCGGCGGGGCGGCTCCAGCGGGGTCTGGACGTAGGTTGTGATACCGGCGACGACTCCGGTCTCACACACATGGCACACCCCACTTCGGCATGAGAACCGGGTCGGGACATCGCAGGCCTCCGCGAGATCGAGGATATTGCGGTAATCGGCGGACCAGTTCACCGTGAGTCCGCTGCGGGCGAATGTGATCGACGGTCCGGTGCCCGGTGTTCCGGCAGGCTGGTGCGGCAGCTTGCGCTCCCCCGTGTCGACGATGCCGGGGTTGATCGGCGGAAGGGCACCGAACAGCTCGGTGTGGATGTGGGCGGGGTCGAACCCGACGGTGGTCAAGTAAGCGCGTATGTCGGCCATGAATTGCGTTGGGCCGCAAAGGTAGACGATGGCATCAATCGGTAGGCCCAACGTTGTGATGGACTCTCGGTTGAGGCGGCTCTGCGTTTCGGTGTAGAACACCCGCTGTCTGGCGTGCGGAAGCGACTCGATCAGCGTCGTGACTTCCGTTGCAAAGGCCTGGCTCTCGGGACTACGCGTGGTGTGCAACCACCAGACGTCGCGACCGCTGCCGGTAGCCGCTAGCGCATGCAACATGGCCAGGACGGGAGTGGCCCCGATTCCCGCCGAAATCAGGATTACCGGACCGCCGTCGTCGATGAGATAGAAGTCGCCGCGTGGCGCGGCCGCTTCCACCACCGATCCGGGCTGAATGTGGCTGTGCAGCCAGCGGCTCACCAATCCTTGATCTTCGCGCTTGACGCTGATGCGGTAGTAACCAGCGCCGGGGTCACCCGAAAGGGAATAGCTGCGCAGTGGCGTCGGTTCGCCCGCACCGGGAATTCTCACCGTCAGGTATTGGCCGGGAAGTGGTGTTGGCAGTGGGCTGTGGTCCGCGGCCCCCAGCCGGATCGACAACACCTGTGGGCTTTCCCGCCGTATTTCGCTGACCCGCAACGGGCGGAATCCGTTCCACGCCGGTTCCACTACGACCGGCGGCGCCGTTTCGGCGGCGGGGTCCTCGTTCGCTTTCAGCAGGTCGCGGAACGACTCCTGCCAGCCGGGGCTCAACGCCGGCACGTCGACGGCCATGCGCAGTTGCTCGGCGTTGCGGTTCGGCAGATACAACAGCGCGTCGACGTCGGCGACGCTGAGTTCGTGACGGCCCCGGCGGGTGCGGACGATGTCGTCACCGGCACGGACCTCTCCCTCGGTGATGACTCGGAAGTAGAAGCCCGGGCGATGCTGGGAAACAAGCAGATTCGGCATTTCAGGCTCGTTCAGCCGCATGCCGACGCGAAAGCAGGTGACGCGGGGCTGGGTCACTTCGAATTCGGCGGTGCCGATGCGGTACCGGTCACCGATGCACACCTGGCTGTCGGTTAGCCCACTGACGGTGAAGTTCTCCCCGAAGTCACCGGGTGCGAGGTCGTTGCGACCCAGGTGGGTCTTCCAGAAGTCGTACGACTCGGTCTGGTACACCATGACGGCGCGTTGTTCACCGCCGTGGCCGGCGAGGTCGCCCTGCCCGTCCCCGTCGATGTTCAGGCGGCGCACCATGACCGGTCCCTCGACGGGAGTTTTCCATATCCCCGTGTGGACGGTCTTGCCCCGCCACTGCACGTCCTTTGGCATGCCCACATTCACCGAAACGAGCCTGCTCAATTGCGTCTCCTCGATGTATCTATATCTAGACCAGCGGTTCCCCGCCGTCCACCTTCAGCGTCACACCCGTCAAGAAAGTGTTGGTCATCGCAAACAGCACCGCGCCGGCAACGTCGCCCATGGTTCCGATTCGCCGCGCGGGATTGCTGTCGGCGATGTGCTTGAAGTAATTCCGCTTGCCGTCATCACCGAGCGAGTCCCAGGCCCCGGTATCGATGACTCCCGGCGAAATCGCGTTGACGCGCGTCGGTGCGAGTTCGACGGCCAGCCAGCGGGTGAGGAAGTCGACGGCGCCATTGGTGATGCCCACACCCAGATAGCCGACATTGAGCTTGAAGGCGTGGACCCCGGAGAACAGCACGAACGATCCGCCCGGACTGATCTGGGGTGCAAAGTATTTGGCCAACATGGTGGGCCCGATGACCTTGGTGTCGAAAGAGAGCTGCAGCTTGTGGCGGTCGAGGTCGCCGAGCTTCCCGCGCGCCCGGGCAGAGGCGGTCGACACTACGTGGTCGACCGCGCCCACCCGGTCGGCGAGGGCGGCAATCGAGCCGTCGTCGGTGATGTCGACGAGCTCACCGGTGACGTCGCTGCCGCCGTAGGCGCCGGCGAGTTTGGCCCGGTCTCGTCCCGCCGCGATGACTCTCGCTCCTTCGGCCCGCGCCAGCAAAGCGACGGCACGCGCGATCCCGCTGCCGCGCCCGACCACCACGACTGTCTTGTCCCGCAATGCATTACCCATCGTGCGCTGCTCCTCTGGTTGGTGGACCGGTAGCCGCCCGCGCGCACGCGGCCATCGCACAGATCGGGTCTAAATTGGGATGTGTGACCCCGAGTATGCCAAACTGATCTGCGGGGCAATACCTGGCGTGCCCGCCCGCTCGAGTGCATAATGGGTCAGACAACCCATAGTTGCGCCCTTGTGGAGGAGACCCATGCCGGCTGTTCATCATCGGTACGCCACCGTCGACGGCCATCGGCTTTTCTTCCGCGAAGCCGGCGACCCGAACGCTCCCGCGCTGGTGCTCTTGCACGGGTTTCCCACCAGCTCCCACATGTTCCGCAATCTCGTTCCGGCGCTGGCCGACCGGTACCACGTGATCGCGCCGGACCATCTCGGCTTCGGGCTCTCCGACGCACCGCCCGTCGAGAGGTTCGACTACACATTCGATGCGCTGACCGACCTCACCGCGGGTCTGCTTCGCACACTGGGCGTCGACCGGCACGCCATGTACGTACAGGACTACGGCGCCCCGATCGGCTGGCGGCTGGCGCTACGTGACCCCGCTGCGATTACCGCGATCATCACCCAGAACGGGAACGGCTACGACGCGGGATTCGTGGAAAGCTTCTGGAAGGTGGTGCAGGCCTATCAAAGCGAGCAGACACCCGACACCGAAGCCGCGGTGCGGCAGTTCCTCACGCTGGACGCCACCCGGTGGCAGTACCTCACCGGCGTGCCCGACGAGACGCTGGTCGACCCCGAATCCTGGTATCACGACCACGCGCTGATCTCCCGCCCGGGCAACGACCTGGTGCAGCTCAAGCTCCTGCGGGACTACGCCACCAATGCGCCGCTATACCCGCGCCTGCATGAGTACTTTCGCGCCTGCCGGGTGCCGCTGTTGGCGGTCTGGGGCCGAGGCGACGAGATCTTCGGCCCCGCGGGCGCCGAGGCGTTCGCCGACGACCTACCCGAGGCCGAGATCCATCTGCTCGACGGCGGGCACTTCCTGCTGGAGTCCGCGCTCGACGAAGTCACCAAGCTGATCCGCGGTTTCCTCGCCAGGGTGCACGCGTCCGCCTGATTCACGTGTTTCCCGGATCTCCCAATGGGCCGGATATCCCATAATCGGGAACTTCCGCGGGTTAGCCTGACCCGATGGCCCACCCGAAGTCGCAGGACAAAAGGCGGCTGACCCCCAAGGGACGCGCCACCCGCGATCGGATCGTGCAGGCGGCCGCAAAGTTGATCGTCACGGAGGGCCTCGCGGCGTTCAACATGGACAACGTGCGCAAGGCGGCGTCGGTCAGCGGTTCGCAACTCGCCCACTATTTCGCCGACAAGAGCGCGCTGATTCGCGCAGTGATCGGGCATCAAGTCGGCGTGGTGCTGGACTTTCACCGGCAGTCCCAGCTTCGGGACCTGGCTTCGTTCGACGACTTCGAGCGCTGGATCGACCTCAACATGCGCTACCTCAGGCGGATCGGTTACTTCGGGACGCCCACCTATCACGCGCTGGCCGCACAGCTGGCGAAGTCCGACGACGGTACGCGCAAGGCGCTGGCGGCGGGCTACCGGGAGTGGGTCGAACTGCTCGCGCGGGCGATCCAGCGGATGAAAGACGACGGCGTTCTGGTCGCGGATGCCGACCCGCGGCAGCTGGCCCTGGTTATCGTCGGTGCCCATCAGGGCGGCGCCACCCTCGCCTTCACCTATCGCGCGGAATGGCCGCACGCTGACGCGGTCCGTTTCGCCATCAACTATCTGCGCATGTTCGCCACCGATACCGCCGAACGGGTTCCGCGTCCGCCGCGCCGACCGAGGGGCCGGCGCCCGACACGGAAAGCCGGCTGACTCATTCGCGCCAAAGGTGGCAACGTGTCCGAACACACCGCATCGCGGTTCACGCGCAAGGGATTGGCGACTCGCGCGCGCATCGTTGACGTCGCCGCCCGTCTCATGTTCGAACGCGGCATCGCCGACACCAGCATCGACCAGGTGCGGCGCACCGCCGGGGTGGGTGGATCGCAGATCTCCCACTACTTTTGCGACAAACGTGATCTGACCCGGCACGTCGTCGCCGCGCGCCGCAGCGACGTAGTGGCCTTCCACACCCAACCGCGGCTGGACGCCCTCGACACCTTCGACGCCCTGCAGGCATGGGCCGATGCCTGCGTGTCCGACATCGCAGCCGTATATCGCGTGGGCGGTTGCGTCTACGGTTCCCTGGCCGGCGAGCTGATCGACGCGGACGACGAAATGCACGACGATCTCTGTGCCGGGTACGACCAGTGGATCGAGCTGTTTCGGGCCGGCCTCACGGCGATGCGGCGCCGCGGCGATCTGCGCCCCGACGCCGACCCACGACACCTGGCCGTATCGCTCGTGGTCGCACACCAGGGCGGTGCCATGCTCACGCACATCACGAACGATCCGCAACCGCTGCGGGTCGCCGTCAACGCCGCCGTCGAATACGTGCGCGCGTTCGCGCCGGTTCCCGCATCCCGCAGAAGGCGGTCCACCTCGTCACGGCGCGGGTCCAAATCGTCATGATTCGCTGACCTGGGCTGGACAGATTGGGTCCACCCGCCCATGATAGTGGGTCAGATAGCCCATTCGGTCCCGCGGCCGTCCGAGGATCATTGCCGCAGATCCGAAGGCCTAATGCCGATTCGGAAGGGGCATATAGTGACCGCCACCAGCTCAGCCCAACTGCCGACCGCGCCGGCCATGGTCCGGGAACGACCCGGCGGCGAAACCATGCGCGCGATCATCCTGAAAGGGTTCGGCGGACTCGACAGCCTGGTCTACACAGAGATTCCCAAGCCACTGCCGAAGGCCGGCGAAGTGGTGATCGACGTCCGGGGATTCGGCATCAACCACGCCGAGATGCACATGCGTCGGGGCGAATGGGCCGAAGCCGCCGAAGTCAGTGGCATCGAATGCGTCGGCATCGTCGACTCGTGCCCCGGAGGGGAGTTTCCGATCGGAGCCAAGGTAGCGGCACTGATGGGCGGTTTGGGCCGAACCATCAATGGCAGCTATGCCCAATACACCCGCGTGCGCGCGGCGAACGTCGCCCTCGTCGAATCCGCTCTGCCGTGGTCGGATTTGGCTGCGCTGCCCGAAACCTACGCCGTCGCCTGGACGTGCCTCTTCCGCAACCTCGACCTCAAAGCCGGGCAGACACTGGTGCTGCGAGGCGCCACATCATCGCTTGGCCAGGCGGCGCTCAAGCTGGCGGTGGCCGCCGGCGCGCGCGTCATCGCCACCGCACGGAGCAGCGGACGCTTTTCCCTGCTCGAGAACCTGGGCGCAGCGCGTGTCGAGCCGGAGAGACGCGACCTGGCCGCTCACATCCCCGAAGCCAAGCGGATCGACGCCGTGCTTGACCTTGTTGGCAACAGCACCATCCTCGACTCCCTTGACCTGCTGCGCCGTGGCGGCTCGGCCTGTCTCGCGGGGTGGCTGGGCGGACTTGATCCCATCGGTGACTTCAACCCGCTGCTGCGCATGGCCAGTGGTGTGAACCTGAATTTCTTTGGCAGCTTTGTGTTTGGGACGCCGGGTTTCCCCCTCTCCGACGTTCCCCTGATGGACATCGCGCGGCAGGTGGACGCGGGCAAGCTCGATGCGAAGCCGGCGCGCGTTTTCTCGTTCGACCAGATTCATGAGGCACACCGAGTGATGGAGGCCGGAGAAGCCGGCGGCAAGATGGTCGTCGTGATGGAGTAATCCACGGCCGCAAAGGGCTTTTCGTGACGGATTCCGGGAGGACACGACGATGGGGCTGGGTAGCGCGCGATGAAACCACCATCCGTGCTTGTTTTCGACGTAAACGAAACGCTCATCGATATCGATTCCCTGGCACCGCTTTTCGGAGAATTGTTTGGCGACGAGCGGGTGCTCCGCGAATGGTTCGGCCAGCTTGTGATGTACTCGATGGCCGCGACAATGGCGGAACAGTACGTCGACTTCTTTGCCCTCGGCCAAGGTGTACTACGCATGCTTGCCGACGTTCACCGGGCGGACATCACCGACGACGACGTAGGCCGCCTGCAGGCGCGGATGAGTACCATGCCGGCGCACCCCGACGCGGTCGAGGCGCTCACCGTATTGCGCGACAACGGCTTTCGCCTGATCACGCTGACGAATTCGCCGCACCGATCGGGAGCGCGGACGCCGCTCGAGAACGCCGGGCTCGCGGAGCTGTTCGAACGGCAGTTCAGCGTCGAAGCGTGCCGCGCCTTCAAGCCGTCTTTATCGGTCTACCGATATGTGTGCCGGCAGCTGGGCGTCGTCCCCGCGGACTGCATGATGGTGGCCGCACACGCATGGGATACCCTCGGCGCGCAAAGTGTCGGCTTCAGCGCCGCCCTCATCACGCGCCCGGGCAATGCACCGCTGCCAGTTGACGGCCTACCGCAGCCTAACCTTGTGGTGAGCGACCTGCGCCGGCTGGCCGAGCGCCTGATCAAGGGTCCGTAGCGGGCTCTCGGCGAAAGGAGCACGCATGGGAACCGCCGACGGATTCCACCCCGACTTCGACGAAACTCCAACGGAAGTCAGCCGCAACCGCGTGCACCACGTCAAGGCCTCCGACATCAGTTCCGACACCGCGCAATCGGAGGGACTTCGGCGCTTCGCCGCGCTCTCCGGTGCATCGGTCGGTGCCGAGAAGCTGTGGATGGGCGAGACACACGCGTTGCCCCAAGCCGTTTCGTCGAATCATCATCATGGGGAATCGGAAACGGCGATCTACGTCCGCAGCGGCCATCCGGAGTTCGTGTTCCACGACGGCGCCCAAGAGGTACGCATCTCGACCGCGCCCGGCGACTACGTCTTCATCCCGCCGTATTTGCCGCATCGGGAAGAAAACCCCGACCCGAACACACCCGCGGAAGTCGTGATCGCGCGCAGCACCCAAGAGGCCATCGTGGTCAACCTCCCGGCGCTGTATCCGCTCTGAACGGCGCACGCTCAGTAGACCGCGACCTCGATGAGATTCCCATCGATGTCACGGCAGTAGTGCGAGGTCATCGGCCCCAACGCGCCGAGCTTGGTGACCGGTCCCGCGACGATCTCGACCCCGCATCCGGTGAGGTGGGCCCGTACCTCGTCCGGTGTTGCCCGGGTAATGAAGCACAAGTCTTCCGAACCGGCCGCCTCGACGGACCCGGTGGCCCAGTCGGGATCGCCGGCCAGCGCGCCGACGGGTCGCAGGTTGATCTTCTGATCCCCGAAGCGCAGGGCAGTTCGGTTGGACGGTCCGAACACCTCGCGTCTCATGCCGAGGACCCGCTCGTACCACGACGCGGCGGCCTCAACGTCGTTGCAATTCAAGACAATATGGTCGAACCGTTCCACCGCGAATCCCACCCTCAACCCTCCCCATCGGTATGCAGCTGCGCCGCGAGCACGCCGCCAGAAGGTTAGCGCGCCCATTGACGACGGGCAGCGGGCGGCTTTGTTCGGATAACTCCGAAAACGAACTGCGTTGGGCGCGAAAATCGGTCGATGACCACCGCCGCGACAACGCTGTTCCCCGCCCGTCGGGTGATCACGATGGAGCCGAGTACTCCCGACGCCACCGCAGTCGCGGTATCGGGAGACAGGATCATCGCCGTCGGTCCACGCGCGGAGCTGCGAGCCGACGGTCACACCGTCGTCGACGAGACGTTTGCCAATGCGGTGGTGTGCCCCGGCTTCATCGACCAGCACCTGCATCCGATCCTGGGCGCCACCACCTTGGTCACCGAGGTGATCGCGACCGAAACGTGGGCTCTTCCCGGCCGCACCTTCCCGGCGGCGCGGTCGGAGCAGGAGTATCGACGGGCGTTGCGGAACGCGGAACGGGCGCTCGGCGATCCGCGCAGCTGGCTGATCTCCTGGGGTTATCACCAGCTGTGGCACGGCCTCCTCGACCGCACCGCACTCGACGAGGTCAGCCGCACCCGTCCGATCGCGGTGTGGCATCGCTCCTGCCATGAGTGGTTCTTGAATTCCGCGGCCATCGAGGCGCTGGACATCACCCACGACCAGACCGCCGGTCATGGCCCGGCCGGCGGCATGGTCGATCTCGACCGCGGGCATTGGTGGGAGAGCGGGATGAATCTGCTCTTGCCCAAGCTGGCACCGGTTTTCACGAACGCTGAACGCATGACCGCAGGCCTTCGTCAATTGGTGCGCTACCTGCACGGCACCGGGGTCACCGCTTTCAACGAACCCGGCATCATGTGGGACCTCGAGCCCTGGCAGCTCTATCAGCAGATCCTCGGCGCCGACGACACACCGTTCCTGTCGACGTTCCTCGTCGACGCTCGCGGCCAGGCCGATGCCGGCATGGATCCCGCCTATGCGGTGGCCGACGCCGAGGCGCAGGTTGCGCGCGCATCCACCGGCAAGGTGCGGCTGCTGCCCAAGCATGTGAAATTGTTTGCCGACGGCGCGATCATCAGTCAACTGATGCAGATGAAGGATCCCTACCTCGATGACGCGGGCCGGCCCGACCCGAACCATCACGGCGAATGGATGATGCAGCCCAATGCTTTCCGCGCCTTCGCCAAGGTCTATTGGGACGCCGGCTGGCAATTGCACATTCACGTCAACGGCGACGCCGGCCTTGAACTCGTGCTCGACACCATCGAGCAGTGCATGGCGGCGCGCCCCCGTCGCGATCACCGGACGGTGGTCGTCCACTTCGCCAACTCGACCGAAGAGCAGGTTGACCGGATCGCCCGTGCCGGGTGCATCGTGTCGGCGAACCCCTATTACCCGGTCGGCTTCGCCGACAAGTATTCCCGGCATGGACTTGGCCCGATTCGTGCCGACACGATGGTGCGATCGGCATCGGTGCTTCGCCGTGGTATCCCGCTGTCATTCCACTCGGACCTGCCCATGGGTCCCGCCGATCCCCTCGCATTGGCCTGGTGCGCGGTCAACCGCCGCACGCCCAGCGGGCGGATCGCCTGCCCGGAACAACGTATTCCTGTGCACGACGCCTTGCGGGCGATCACCATCGAGGCGGCGTACTCGTGGCGGATGGAACACGAGTTGGGCAGCATCGCAGCGGGTAAGCTCGCCAACTTCACTATTCTGGGTGAGGACCCGTACGCCGCCGAACCCGAACGGCTGGACCGGATCCCGGTGCTGGGCACCGTGTACGCCGGACGTTGGTTCCCGTCGGCCGGATAAGCCTGAGTCCCGGTCCTCAGCGAATTCTCATCAGATTCTTCGGTCCCGACCGGCTCGGTTCCAAGGATCCGCAAAGCCGCCGGCCGCACCATGATCCTCATGACCAGAGAGCCGCGCTGCGCGGGCCTCACCGAACGCTATCTCTGCACCCGCGGCAGTCGGTATTTCCGCGGCGCGCACGATGGCGAGTACTTCTACGTCGCCAGGACCCGTCCTCGTCAGCTGCACGTGCACCTGGAGATCTCCCCCACAGACGGCGACGTGCTGATCATCCGCGTCGCTCCCGCGTGCTTCTTCCCCGCGACCGACCGCCCGTGGCTGACGCACTTCGCCGACACATGGAACCAGCAGGACCGGGCGGTCACCGCGATCGTGCACCGCTCGTCCGATCCACAGCGAATCGGCGTGGTGGCGCGCAAGTCACGGTGGATCCGGGACGACGTCTCTTTCGACGATTTCGCATCCCTTGTCGACCGCACCATCGCGGATGCGATCGATTTCTTCGGGCAGTTGACCCCGACCGTCGACTTGCCGCCGACGGCCCAGCCATTAGTGCGCGACGCCGGTTGAACGTCTGGCGTTGCGCCGAGCGGGCCGAGGCTCACCCAGCCTGGCCCGGATCGCGCCCCACGGGTCGGCATAGCGCCCGGGCGAATTCCGGTAAGCGGCACGACTTTTGAGAAACTGCCGGGCGACCGGAGAGATCAACCGCATCGGGTAGCGCCGAGACCCCGCGGTGGCGCGCATCTCGGCCAGCATCTCCGGCCAGGGATGGCGCTGGAATCGCAGTGCCTGTTGGGCGCGGGTGGTATCCATCCAGTCGGTCACGAACCAGTCGTCGTCGCTGTCGGGGTCGCCCGGCCGGCCCCCGGGCAGGACATTGACCAAGCCCCGCGCGGCGGCCAGCTCCTTACCGACGTCTCCCTGGCGGAGCAGGTGCGACTCGTCACCTCCGATCAGCAGCACTTCACCGCCGACATCGGCGGTCGTCGCGGCCGCAAACGCATGCGCGGCATCGCGGACGTCGACGGTGTGGATGCGACCGTCGGTCGGCAGCGCACTTTCGAAGAAGAGCGCATCGAGGCTGAAGGGCATGGCATTCGGGTCGACGCTGATCACCCCGGCCAAGCGCAAAATCACCCATTCAAGACCGGAGGATCGGACGAGTTCTTCGACCTCGGCCTTGTGCGCGCCGTACAGATCCGACGGCTGCAGCGGGGTGTCCGCGCGCAACAGCTCGTGGTGGCGGTGCGGGTTGCGGGCGCCGTGCACGGCGTTGCTCGAAGCCTGGATGAAGCGCACCGGGTGCGGCCTCGCCCGCGCGGCGCGCAGCAATTCCTCGGTCGCCTCGACATTGACTCGACGGGCCAGGTCGGCGTGGCGGTAGATCACGGGCGGGATGACCGCGGCCAGGTGAACGATCACCGTGGGTGACTTCTCGGCAATGAGGCGATCGACCGCGCTCGCGTCGGTCAGGTCCGCCCAGTAAGCCTCCGCGCCGGCGGGCAGCGACCTGGCCGCTTTGCGCTGGCCAGGGGTGCCCAGATCGGTGCCGATCACGCGGTGGCCGTCGGCAACCAGCCGGCCCACGGTCTGCGAGCCGACCAGCCCAAAACCCCCTGTCACGAGAACTTTTTCGGACATCTTCCCCCGATCGAGCGGTCCCAGCTACGGATATGGCGTTCTCTAAAAAAGAGAGTAGCATATGTCGAACCGGTCGAGGTTTGAGATCGGCATCGCATCGGCAATTCGTAGTGAATGGCCGTGAGACGACAGCGGGGAGCCTTGAGAGCAGTCAACGCCGCCGACAATCCGGAGACCGTCAAGTGGGATCCCGCGTTCACCAAACAGATCAGCCAAGCCGTCGGACCATTGGTCAGGCGGTGGTATCGGGCCGAGGTGCGAAACGTCGAGCAGATCCCGCCGACCGGCGGGGCGCTGGTGGTGTCCAACCACTCCGGTGGCATGTTGACGCCGGACGTGCTGCTCTTCGCGCCGGCGTTCTACCACCACTTCGGTTACGATCGGCCGCTCTATACCCTGGCACACTACGGGGTGTTCATCGGCCCGCTGGACGGCATGATGCGCCGTCTTGGCGTCATCGAGGCGAGCCCTGAAAACGCCTCCGCCGCATTGCATTCCGGTGCCGTCGTGCTGGTATTTCCGGGCGGTGACTACGATTCCTACCGGCCCACGCTGAGCGCGAACACCATCGACTTCAATGGCCGCACCGGCTACGTCAGGACCGCGATCGAAGCCGGGGTGCCCATTGTGCCCACCGTGTCGATCGGCGGCCAGGAGACCCAGTTGTTCCTGACCCGGGGCAACTGGCTGGCCCGCAAGCTGGGCCTCTCCAGGGCGCGGATAGACATTCTGCCGGTCAGCTTTGGACTCCCGTTCGGCCTCAGCGTGATCTTCCCGCCCAACCTGCCGCTGCCCGCCAAGATCGTCACCGAGGTGCTCGAGCCGATCAACGTCACCGCTCGCTTCGGCGAAGACCCCGACGTGGAGGAGGTGGACGCCCACGTCCGCGGGGTGATGGCGGCCGCGCTCAAGCGGCTGGCCGGTCAGCGCCGGTTGCCCATCCTGGGCTGACACGCGTGAAGCGACTCAACGGCATGGACGCCATGCTGCTTTACAGCGAGGCGCCGAACCTGCACACGCACACGTTGAAGGTGGCGGTCATCGACCCGGCCGACCTCGACGGGGAGTTCGGTTTCGACGAGTTCCGCCGCCACATGCGACGCCGGCTGCATCTGCTGGAACCGTTGCGCTACCGGCTCGTTGACATCCCGTGGCAGCTGCATCACCCGATGTGGCAGGAGAACTGCGAGGTCGACCTGGACTATCACCTCCGGCGGGTGCGGGTGCCCGCGCCGGGCGGCCGCCGAGAGCTCGACAGGGTCATCGGCGAGGTGGCCTCCACGCCGCTGGATCGCAACCGCCCGCTGTGGGAATTTCATTTCGCCGAGGGGCTGTCCGGGGGTCGTTTCGCAGTGATCGGCAAGGTGCACCATGCGCTGGCCGACGGCGTCGCGTCGGTCAACCTGCTGGCACGCGCGATGGAACTCAAGGACGCGACCACCGACGAACGCGAGGACGAAGCCGGCGTCACGCCGTCCACCGGTGGTCTGCTGCGCGCCGCGGCACGCGACCACACCCGGCAAGTCGCCGAACTGCCGGGGCTGATCCGCGACGCCGCCCTGGGGTTGACGCGGGTGCGCCGCCGGACCAGGGAGCGCGGGGCTCATCCGGATCTGGCCGACGCCTTCGACGCACCCCCGACCTTTCTCAACCACGTCGTGTCGCCCCGACGGCGGTTCGCCAGCGCGACGCTGCCGCTGGCCGACTTCAAGGCGACCGCCAGGGCGTTGGGCATAACGATGAACGACCTGGTGCTCACGACGGCGGCCGGCGGGCTGCGGAAGCTGTTGTTGGCCTACGACGGGGCCGCCGATCGGCCGATCATCGCATCGGTGCCGACGGCCACGGACAAGTCCGACCGGATCACCGGCAACGAGATCAGTGGTCTGTCGATTTCGCTGCCCGTTCACATCGCCCACCCGACCGAACGCGCGCGCCTGGTCGCGCTGGCGACGCGAATCGCCAAGGAGGACAACGAAATCCTCGGCCCGCGGCTCTACGGGCGGATGATGGCCTATCTGCCGACCGCGGTCGCCCCGGCCGCCTTTCGGTGGCTGGCCCGGCGCAAGGCGCCGAACAAGATGATGAACGTGGCCGTGTCGAGCGTCGCAGGCCCACGTGAGCGTGGCCACTTCGGCGGCGCGGCGGTCAGCGAAATCTATTCGACCGGCGTGCTTTCCCCGGGCGCCCCGGTCAACATCACCGTGTGGAGCTACGTCGACCGGCTGGGAATCGCGGTACTCACCGATGACCAGACGTTCGACGACCCGCACGAGGCGACCGACGCGCTGACCGCGGCATTCACCGAATTACAAAGTGCGGCAGGAATTTACGCTTATGCGGCCAGCACGGCGTCCAACACCGAATAGAACAGGCCCAGCCCGTCGTCGGAGGGACCGGTCAGCGCTTCGATGGCATGCTCGGGATGCGGCATCAACCCGACGACACGACCGTTGGCGGAGCTGATGCCGGCGATGTCGTGCAGCGAGCCGTTGGGATTGTCGTGGTAGCGAAACACCACCCGGGCCTCGCCCTCCAGCTCGTCGACGACGTTCGCGGGGGCCACATAGCGGCCCTCGCCGGACTTCAGCGGCACCAGCAGGTCCGCGTCGGGCTCGAAGCGCGACGTCCAGGCCGTCGACGTCGATGCCACCCGCAGCCACACATCGCGGCAGACGAAGTGCAGACCCGCGTTGCGGGTCAGGGCCCCGGGCAGCAGGCCGGCCTCGCAGAGGACCTGAAAACCGTTGCAGATTCCCAATACCGGCATGCCGCGCCCCGCGGCGGCAACCACTTCGGCCATCACCGGGGCGAACCTGGCGATGGCGCCGGCCCGCAGATAGTCACCGTAGGAGAATCCACCGGGGACCACCACGGCGTCGACTCCCTTGAGGTCGGCGTCGGCATGCCACAGCCCGACCGCCTCGGCGCCGACACGCCGCGCCGCGCGGGCGGCGTCCACGTCGTCGAGCGTGCCCGGGAAGGTGATGACGCCGATCCGCGCCGTCACTGCGCCTCCCGGCTTATCGTCCAGTCCTCGATCACGGTGTTCGCCAGCAGCGACTCCGCTATCTCGGCGAGCGTGGAATCGTCCACCGTATCGTCGACCTCGAGCTCAAACCTCTTGCCCTGCCGGACGTCTGAGATCCCGGGATGGCCGAGCCGGCCCAGCGCGCCGACGATCGCCTGACCCTGCGGGTCGAGAATCTCCGCTTTGGGCATCACATGAACGACCACTCGGGCCACCGGCACTCCTCCTCAGGTCCATCTCGGCGCCAACTCTACCGGCGGCCCTGGGTCACGGGCATCCCGCGGGCGGCACGGCGATGCCGACGGCGGCTGTCACATCCGCCTCAATGTCCCCTGGCCGGATGGGGGGTGCCCGTTGTGCCCGCCTATCGGCATCAATCGGCGGCGAACGCCGGCGCGTGGGGCACGTTGTCGCCGAGTGGCGGGCAATTTCCGGGTCGTCGGCATCACCTCGTCAGGGCACAATCGTAGACATGCAACTGACGCATTTCGGCCACTCCTGCCTGCTGGCCGAGTTCGGCCAATCCCGCGTGCTCTTTGATCCCGGCACCTTCGCACACGGCTTCGAGGGAATCACCGGACTGACCGCCATCCTGATCACCCACCAGCACCCCGACCATGTCGACGTCCAGCGCCTGCCGTCACTCCTCGAGGCCAACCCGGATGCCGCGCTGTACGCCGACCCGCAAACCACCGCTCAGCTGGGCTCGCCGTGCCGGGCGGTGCACGTGGGCGACGAACTGCGGGTCGGGGAGCTGACCGTTCGGGCCGTCGGCGGTCGGCACGCCGTGATCCACCCGGAAATCCCTGTGATAGAGAATATTTCGTACCTGGTGGGCGACGACGACCACGCCGCCAGGTTGATGCATCCCGGCGACGCGCTGTTCGTCCCCGACGAACCGGTGGACGTGCTGGCCGCCCCGGCGGCGGCCCCGTGGATGAAGATCGCCGAGGCCGTCGATTACCTGCGCGCGGTGGCACCGGCGCGCGCGGTACCCATCCACCAAGGCATCATCTCCCCGGACGCGAGGGGCATCTACTACGGCCGCCTCACCGAGATGACGAGCACCGACTTCCAGGTATTGCCCGAAGAGAGCGCGGTCACCTTCTAAGCGCGAGCCCAACGGGCTAGGAGATATCCCCGGCCGCGCCGCGGCCCGCGGCGCGCCCGGAGAATATGCAGCCGCCGAGGAAAGTGCCCTCCAACGCCCGGTAACCGTGCACGCCACCGCCGCCGAATCCGGCCACCTCTCCGGCCGCGTACAGCCCGGCGAGCGGGGTGCCGTCGGCCTTCAGCACCCGAGCATCCAAGTCGGTCTCGAGGCCGCCCAACGTTTTCCGGGTCAGGATGTGCAGCTTGACCGCGATCATCGGCCCGGCCTTCGGATCGGTCAGCCGGTGCGGCGCCACCACGCGGCCGAGCCGGTCGCCCAAATACCCACGGGCAGCGCGGATCGCGGTGATCTGA
This sequence comes from uncultured Actinomycetota bacterium, assembly GCA_963784685.1. Taxonomy (GTDB): domain Bacteria; phylum Actinomycetota; class Actinomycetes; order Mycobacteriales; family Mycobacteriaceae; genus Mycobacterium. The sequence goes on along the minus strand of CAWASF010000019.1, from coordinate 566,602 downwards.
CCATCCTTGCTGTACCTGTTGGCCACCTCCCGATCGCGGGCGGTGACCTCGGCCTCCACCGTGGCATAGTCCAGCGGCTGCACATCGGGAAGCGTGTTCATCGCGGTCACCAACTCGCGCAACGAGTTCGCGCTGACGAAGTCCACACCCCGGTCGACGAATGCCTGCACCGGCCCGGGCGGACCGGAACGCGCCCGGGAGCGCAGCAGCTCGAGCACGCTCTGCCCGGTCAGATCGGGATTCTGTTCCTGACCCGAGAGCGCGAATTCCTTTTCAATGACCCTGGCGTTCAAGACAAACCAGGTGTAGTCATGCCCGGACCTGGTGATGTACTCCAACGTGCCGAGAGTGTCGAATCCGGGAAAAAGCGGTACGGGCAACCGCTTGCCGGTGGCATCCAGCCATAGCGGCGAAGGGCCGGGAATGATCCGGATGCCGTGCAGCGGCCAGATCGGGTCGTAATTCGTGATGCCCTCGGTGTAATGCCACATCCGGTCGGGGTTGATCACCCGGGCCCCGGCCTTTTGGGAAATGGCGATCATCCTGCCGTCGACGTGCGCGGGCACACCGCTGAGCAGTTGCTCGGGGACGCGGCCCATCCGCTCAGGCCAGTTCTTTCGCACCAGATCGTGATTACCGCCGATGCCACCGCTGGTGACGATCACCGCGCAGGCGCGCAACTCGAATTCCCCCAATGCTTTTCGTGAGGAGGACACGCCTCGCGGTAAAACGGAGGGCTCCAGCAAGGTGCCCCGCACGCCGGTCACCGCGTCATTTTCGACGATCAACTCGTCGACCCGGTGGCGGTGTGCGAACCGCACCGCCGAGCGGTCCCGCAGCCGACGCGCGAAGATCTCGACCAAGGCCGGCCCGGTGCCCCACGTGATGTGGAAACGCGGTACCGAGTTGCCATGGCCCAGAGCGTCGTAGCCGCCGCGCTCGGCCCAACCCACCAGCGGAAAAATCCTGAGGCCCCTGGCCCGCAGCCAGCTGTGTTTCTCTCCGGACGCGAAATCGACGTAGGCGTGCGCCCATTGACGTGGCCAGTAATCCTCGGGTCGATCGAAGGCCGCGGTGCCCAGCCAATCCTGCAGGGCGAGTTCGTGGCTGTCGCGAATGCCGAGGCGGCGCTGCTCCGGGCTGTCGACGAAGAACAGGCCGCCGAACGACCAGAAGGCCTGCCCACCCAGATTGGCGCTGTTCTCCTGGTCGAGGATCAGCACGCGCAAGCCGCGCTCCACCAATTCGCACGCGGCCACGAGGCCGGACAGCCCCGCACCGACAATGATCGCGTCAGCGGCGAACCCCGCGGCCGAAGAATCGCTCATGTCCGAACAGGGTAATGCTGCCGGCCGGCAGGCTCCTCACGCGGCGTGACGTCAGGCGGCGTCGCGAATCGCCTTGTCGGGCCGCCACCGGTACACCGTCGGCGTGCAGCCGTGCATCGAAGCCAGGTCGACGGCGTCCATCATCGCCTGCAACGGGCCGGGCTTGCGCAGTTGACGGGCGGCCACCGCAACCCGGACTACGCCGCCCCGGCGGGCGATCCGCTCGGCGGACAGCACCACCATCCGGCACCACCACGGCTCGGTCAGGAAGCCTTCTCCGATACCCAGTACCCGGGTGCGGACGGTGGTGTGCCCGACCAGGTCGGTGATCCCGTGCAGATCGGCAAGTAGGCGAAAGCCGTTCCGGGGCAACGCCTTGACGACGCCGGGTGAGACCACCCAGCCCGGCGCGGCGAATAGCCGCGTGCGAAGCCCGAGGTGTTCGAGCACCCGGTCGGCGGCCATCAGCCGCAAGTTGGCCTCGTGCGCGCGCAACATCGCGAATTCGCCGCGGCGCTTCTTGGTCGCCGGGTCGTCGTAGCCGTGCAGCACGATGGCGTCGCCGCCGGCACGCCGGGCGGTCAGCCACTCGACGGTGTGAGGGTCGCGGTCGAGCCGGTAGTCACCGGACAGCCGCGGAGCCACCAGCAACGACACCGGCACATTGCGGGCATCCATCTGCGCGCAGAAGGCCTCGACGTCGGGCAGCGTGCGTTCGCCGATGCCCGAGACCGAGACGATCAATTTTCCAGACACACCCGCAGTTTGCCGATCCCAGGTGTCGGGATGGTGAAGGACACGCAGACAGCAGGCGTATATCGGCGCCGGTCAGGGCGCAGGCAATGCCTCCCCGGGCGGCCGGTTGACCGGGGCCGCGCGTGCGCGTTCGGCGGCGTCCGCATCTCCCCGTCGGAGTGCGACCGCCGGTTCGGCGACCGCCAGATCCGGGGCAGCCAGCAAACGCCCGACGCCCTACACAGTTGACCGTTCGATATGCTAACCAACGCCATGGAAAAGGCCCGTTCAGCAGCGGCCGCCGCCCCGCCGCCCACCGCCCCCACTCAGCATCCGGACGCCCGCGTCTATCCCGACAAGCTGGACGCTCCGCTTCTCCGGATCTCCGGTGTGTGCATTCTGGCGACGGTGATGGCGATCCTGGACGTCACCGTCGTCAGCGTCGCGCAACGCACCTTCATCGAGCTGTTCGGGTCCACCCAGGCGGTCGTCGGCTGGACGATGACCGGCTACACGCTCGCATTGACGACGGTGATCCCGATAACGGGCTGGGCAGCCGACCGGTTCGGCACCAAGCGGCTCTTCATGGGATCGGTGCTGGCGTTCGCGCTCGGCTCAGTGCTGTGCGCGGTGGCGTCGAACATTCTGCAGCTCATCGTCTTTCGGGTCATCCAGGGCATCGGTGGCGGAATGCTGTTGCCCTTGACGTTCATGATCCTGACCCGCGAAGCGGGCCCCGCGCGCCTCGGCCGGCTGATGTCGATCCTCAGCATCCCGATGCTGCTCGCCCCGATCGCCGGCCCAATCCTGGGTGGTTGGCTCATCGGCACCGCCAGCTGGAGGTGGATCTTCCTGATCAACCTGCCGATCGGTCTGGTCACGGTCGCCCTCGCGGCAATCGTGTTCCCCCGGGATCACCCGGCGCGGTCGGAGACGTTCGACTTCGTCGGCGTGCTGCTGCTCTCGCCCGGGCTGGCGACTTTCCTGTTCGCGGTGTCGTCCGTCCCGGGCCGTGGGACCGTGGCAGACCGCCACGTGTTGATACCGGCGGCGGCCGGCCTGGGGTTGATCGCCGCCTTCGTCGTGCACGCGCGGCGCCGCCCGGCTCACCCACTGATCGATCTGCGACTGTTCGGCAACCGGGTGCTGACCCGGGCCAATGTGACGATGTTGGTATTCGCCGCCGCCTTTTTCGGCGTCTGCCTGCTGCTCCCGAGCTACCTACAGCAGGTGCTCCATCAGACGCCGATGCAAGCCGGCGTGCACATGATCCCCCAGGGACTCGGCGCGATGCTGACCATGCGGCTGGCCGGACCGTTAGTCGACAGACAGGGACCCGGCAAGATCGTGCTGGTCGGCATCGCGCTGATCACCCTCGGCCTGGGTGCCTTCGCGTTCGGGGTGGCCCGGCAGGCCGCATACCTCCCCACGCTCTTGGTCGGGCTGACGATCACGGGCCTGGGCGTGGGCTGCACGATGATGCCCCTGTCCGTGGCGTCCGTGCAGGCGCTGGCCCCACACGAGATCGCCCGGGGCACAACGCTGATCAGCGTCAGCCAGCAGGTTGGCGGCTCGATGGGAACTGCGCTGATGTCGATGATCCTCACCAACCAGTTCAATCGCAGCGAAAACATCTCCGCGGCAAACAAGCTCGCATCGCTACAACAGAAGGCCGCCACCACTGGGGTGCCGGTGGACCAGAGCGCGATACCCGCGCAGACACTCGCCCCCGACTTCTGGGGAAATGTCCTGAACGAACTTTCGCATGCCTACACGACGGTGTTCGTGATCGCGGCCGCGCTGGTGATGTCGACCATCGTCCCGGCGGCTTTTCTGCCGAAGAAACCGGCGATTGTTACCGCCCCCCTTGTCGACTGAACTCGGCTCAAGCCTCGAACAACATGGTCGCGATCCGCAGCACGGCTTCCATCGGATCGTTCTGCCTCACTTGAGCATTGACTGCGTCGTTGAGCCACAGCATCGAAAACCCGTGTACCAGTGACCACGCCGCCAGTCGAGCGCCCGCGGGATCAGCCCGCGCGTTGGGGTCCCGCAAAGTCGCTACCCCGCGGGATAGTTCGGCCCCGGCAGCGGCCTCCGCGGCTGCCAACTCGGGGTCGGCGGTGTCGAGCAGGGACTTGTTGAACATCACCTGATAGTGACCGGGGTGCTCGATGGCGAACCGCACGTAGGCCAAAGCGGCCGCGGTGAAGTCGCCGCGAGCGTCGATCAGTGCCACGGTCAGCAGCCCAAACCCCTGGGTGGCCAGCGCCGTGAACAGTCCTCGCCGGTCGGTGAAGTGGTGGGCGGGCGCGGCATGTGACACGCCCGCGCTGCGGGCCAACTCGCGCAACGAGAGTCCGTCCGCTCCGCGCTCGGCAACCAGTCGTGCGGCCTCGGCAAGGATCACCGCGCGCAGGTCGCCATGATGGTAGTTGGGGCGCTTCACATGGCCAGCATACCGATCCAACTTGACAGTGACTAGATAGGAGCTTACGGTTTGGGGAAGAAACTTGGCAGTGTCAAGATCGGATGGTTGAGATGGCTCCGTTGATCACCCTGCTATTGAGCACCATCGCCGCTCGGAGCATCGGCCGGCTCGGCGTCGGCTATGTCAACAGCTGGCACGCGGCGATCGCCGTTGGGCTGGCGGCGATGTTCGTCATGACCGGGTTTGCGCACTTCGCGCCGGCCATGCGGCGTGACCTCATCGCGATCGTGCCGCCCCGACTGCCCGCCCCGGGCTACCTGGTCACCATCACCGGCCTGCTGGAACTGCTGGGGGCGGTGGGCCTATTGGTTCCCCAGACCCGGGTGGCGGCGGCCATCTGCCTTTTGGTGCTGATGCTGGCCATGTTCCCGGCCAACGTCTACGCCTCGCGGATGCCGAATCCCCCCAAGTCGATGACGACGCGGCTACCCCGGCGGACCGTCATCGAGGTCGTCTTCCTGGCCGCCGCCGTAACGGTCGCTCTCGGCAGCGGATAGCAGCCACGCGTATTGGAAGGCCGTTTCCTTCCAGGCCTTGTAGCGGCCACTGACGCCACCATGTCCAGCGTTCATCTGCGTCTTCAAGAGAATCGGGTTGCCGTCCGTGTTGGCGTGCCGCAGCGCGGCAACCCACTTGGCCGGCTCCACGTAGTAGACCCTGGTGTCGTTCAGGGAGGTCATCGCCAGGATGGCCGGATATCGCTTGGCCTCGACGTTCTCATACGGCGAATAGGACTTCATGTACGAGTAGACATCGCTGTCGCTCAACGGGTTTCCCCACTCATCCCATTCGGTGACGGTCAGGGGCAAGGAGGGATCGAGGATGGTTGTCAGTGGGTCGACAAAGGGAACCTGAGCGAGGATTCCGGCAAAGAGCTCCGGCGCCAGGTTCGCCACCGCACCCATCAGTAAGCCCCCCGCGCTGCCCCCGAGCGCCACCAGGTGCCGCGGTCGGGTCACACCGGAGTCCACCAAATGCCGTGCTACGGCGACGAAGTCGGTGAAGGTGTTCTTCTTCTCCAACAACTTGCCGTGCTCGTACCACGGCCGGCCCATCTCGCCGCCGCCCCGGACATGGGCGATGACGAACACCATGCCGCGGTCGAGCAACGACAACCGCGCGATGGAAAAGGCTGGGTCCGTGCAAATTTCGTAGGCGCCGTAGCCGTAGATCAGCGCGGGCGCCGGGAACTCGACGTCGGCGCGGTGCACGATCGACACCGGGATCCGGGCGCCGTCGTCCGCCAGCGCCCAGTCGCGCCGTTCAACGTAGTCAGCGGGCCGGTAGCCGCCGAGCACGGGTTGCTCGCGCAGCAGGGTGCGCTCACCGGTGCCCAGGTCGAGATCGTAAATCTGCACCGGAGTGACCAGAGACCCCGCCCTGAACCGGAGTTTGGGCGACGCCCAGCTCGGGTTGCCGCCCAGGCCGGACGACATCAGCTCGGAGTCGAACGAGATTTCCTCGGGCTCGCCGTAGTCACCGCCGGAATCGATGGGCCACAGCTGGATCCGGGGCAGCGCCGCCCGCCGGTAGCTGACCACCAGATGCCCGGCGAACGCATCCACACCGTCGAGCCGGACATCGTCGCGGTGGGCAATCAGGGTGCGCTGCCGCGTTGGATCGGCGACCGGGGCCTCGCTGAGGGTGAAGTTGACCGCGCCGTCGTTGTGCAGGATCAGGAATCGGTCCTGGCCGCCGACAATCGCGTGTTCCACCGAATACTCGACGCCTTCACGCCGCGGCAGCACGACGGTGAATTCGGCGTGCGGATCCGCCGATTCGGCGTAGCGAAATTCCGAGGTGATGGACGACCCCGCGGCGATGATCACATACTTCTCGCTTCGGGTTAGGCCGATGCCCAACCAAAAGCGTTCGTTGGCTTCGTGATAAACCAGTTCCGGCGGCTCGCCGGAGCCGAGCCGATACCGCCACACCCTGTCGGGACGATGGGCGGCATCCAGGGTGAGGTAGTACACGGTGCGGTTATCGGCCGCCCAAGTCCCTCCGGCCGCGATATCGGTGATCTCGTCGGGGTATCGCTCGCCGGTGCGTAAGTCCTTGAACCGCAACGTATAGCGCTCATCGCCGATGATATCGGTAGAGTATGCCAGCAGGTTCCCATCCAGGCTGACCATGGCGGCGCCCAGTGCGAAGAACTCGTGGCCCTCAGCCTCGGCGTTCGAGTCGAGCAGTACCTGTTCGCCGGGGATCTCGGTATCCTCGTCGAGGATCGGTGGATCCCAGTCATCGGGATCAGTTACCGGACAGCGGCACTCAACACGGTACTGCTTGCCCTCGAACGTGCGGGAGTAGTACCACCAGTTGCGCTGTCGAGTCGGTACCGACAGATCCGTTTCCTTCGTCCGTGATTTGATCTCGTCGAATATCTTCTGCCGCAACGGTTCAAGGCGGGCGGTCATCCGGTCGACGTAGTCGTTTTCGGCCTCGAGGTAGGCGATGACTTCGGGATCGGCCTTGTCGCGCAGCCATTCGTAAGGGTCGACGAACACGTCCCCGTGGTGCTCGCGCCGAGTATCGACCCGCTTAGCGAGCGGCGGTATGGGTGTCTCAAGGGACGCGTCAGTCATGCGTTTGGACCGATCCAATCATTGAAACTCAAGCCGGAAATCCGTTCGTAAGCCTCGACATAGCGGTCGCGGGTCGCCGCGACGATGTCGTCCGGGAGGGGTGGCGGGGGTTGCGAGCCGTGGCGGTCCCAGCCGGACTCGGGGCCGGTGAGCCAGTTACGGACGAATTGCTTGTCGAAGCTGGTCTGAACCACCCCCGCCCGGTAATCGTCGGCCGGCCAGTACCGCGAGGAATCCGGTGTGAAGATTTCGTCGGCGAGGAGCAGGTTGCCGTCGCGGTCGATGCCGAATTCGAACTTGGTGTCGGCGATGATGATTCCCCGCGTCAGGGCGTGATCGGCGGCCTGGACATAGATCTGCAGCGTGCGGTCACGCAACTGGTTGGCGCGCACCGCACCCACCATCTCGATCACCCGGGCGAACGAGACATTCTCATCGTGGTCCCCCAGCGCCGCTTTGGTCGCCGGAGTGAACAGCGGTGTGGCAAACCTGCTGGCTTCAACCAGACCCGGCGGCAGCGCGATACCGCACACCTTGCCGGTCGCCTGGTAGTCCAGCAGTCCCGAGCCGGTCAGGTAACCGCGAGCCACGCATTCCACCGGAAGCATCTCCAACCGCCGTACCACCAGCGCGCGGCCAAGGGCCTCGTCGGGGATGCGCGGGTCGTCGGGCGGCCCGGCCAGGTGATTGGGTGCGTCGACGAGATCGAAGAAGAAGACGCTCATCGCGGTCAGGATGCGGCCCTTGTCGGGGATCGTGCTGTCCAGGACATAGTCGTAGGCGGAGATCCGGTCGCTCGCCACCAGCAGCAGGTGCTCGTCGTCGACGCGGTAGATCTCGCGGACCTTCCCGCTGGCCAGATGCTGGTAGTCGGACAGTGCGGGGCGCATCGGGTCAGCCTAACGGGCGCCGCGCGGACGGCCCTGTGCTGGGATCGGGGCTATGACATCGCGGTTCCTGCCCTACTCCACCAGACCCCATCGACTCTTCTTCCAACTGATGAGCGACGTCACCGTTGCCGTGTGGACGACGATATGGGTCCTCGTCGGTATCGCCGTGCACACCGCCATTTCGACAATCGCCGAGGCGGGCCGTCAGGTGGAGGTCGGCGCGCATGGCATCGCCGGCAACCTGGGGTCGGCGGGCCACGGCGCGCAGCACGTTCCGTTGGTGGGCGATGCGCTCAGCAAGCCGCTTATCGCGGCCGCCGACGCGGCGGTCGACATCGCCGGAGCCGGCCACAGCCTGGACACCACGGCGAGCTGGCTGGCGGTGGTGCTCGCGATCGCGGTCGCCGCGACACCGATCCTCGCGGTGGCGGGGCCGTGGGTCTTCCTCCGGCTGCGGTTCTTCCGCCGCAAGTGGACGGTGACCGTGCTGGCCGCCACCGCGGCCGGTCAACAGTTGCTGGCGTTCCGGGCGTTGGCGAACCGCTCGCCCGCCAAGCTCGCCGCGGTCAGCGCGGATCCGGTCGGCGGGTGGCGCCACGAGGATCCCGTCATCATTCGCGGGCTGGCCGCACTCGAATTACGAGCGGCCGGGATCCGGCTGCGAATGCATTAGTCCACCGCGCAACCAAGGGGATACGGCCGTGTATCACCGGTGATACATTACATCAATGGACTCGGTGACTGTGCGCGATTTGCGCAACAACGGGGCCGAAGTCCTGCGCCGCGTCGAGCGCGGTGAGCGCATCATCGTTACCCGCGACGGCACCCCGGTGGCCGAACTGCGTCCCCTCCCGCGTCCCAGCGTCAGGCCGTCCGAACTCATTCGCCGACGCAAGCAGCTGGCGAAGGTGAACCCCGATGCGTTACGCCGCGACATCGACAATTTGATTGACCCGTCGCTGTGAAGCCTGATGTCCCGACGCGGGGAATGCTGGACACTTCCACGGTGATTCTTCTCGGTGAAATTACCGACCCGACAAGCCTTCCCGACGAATCGGTTATCAGTGCGATCACCCTGGCGGAGCTTTCGGTCGGCCCGCACGTTGCTCGCAGCCACGATGAGCGCGCCGCGCGACAGCAACATCTGCAGCAGGCCGAGGCAGATTTTGAAGTTCTCCCATTCGACGCCGGCTGCGCCCGAGCCTTCGGCGCGGTCGCCGCGGCGCTTCGCGCGTCCGGACGAAAACCGGCGGCACGTGCCTACGATGCCTTGATCGCTGCCAGCGCGATCGCCTACGACGTCGCGCTATACACATCCAACCCAGACGGTTTCCGGGGAATCCCGCGTCTGCAGTTACGCCCGATCGCGCACTAGGACCGCCCACCCACAAGCCGCCGCCACAGCCGCAGCAGCCCGGCGACGGCCACGATCAGCCACGCCGCCAACGCGTCCCAGAAGAACACCAGCGACACCGTGCTCAACGATCGCCGGCCGATCTCGGCCGCCATGGCGTCGGTGGCCGCCGAGTACATGCCCAGCGGGAACACCAACGCCCACCACACGCCCGCGAACCGCAGCATGGCGGGTCGGCGGCCGAGTCGCTGCAGGCCGAAGTAGATCAGCGGCGGTATCCACAAGGTGGCCGCCACCCAGGTCACCACGGTGACCAGTCGCACCGTCGGCGCCAGCCAGCCGGGCGCCAGGATGTGGATATCGTCACCGGCCAGCGTCGCAATGGCCAACCCGCCCATCAAGATCCAGGTGTCGGGCTCAAAACCGTTGCGCTCGCGTCGTTCGGCGACCGCGCGCCACACGATCAGCCAGGTCATCAGCGCGTAGATGCCCAGCGCCACGGCCCAGACCGGCACCGCCACCCAAAGCGCCCAGCGTTCGGGAGTATGCCGGGCCACCAGCGTGGCCACGATCGCCAAACCGGATGTGCCCACGCTGGCGAGCTCCCACGCGCCGTGCGCACGGTCCCGCAGCGCCGGCCACGGGTGGGCCGACATGTTGCGGGCGGACAGCACGATCAGCACCAGCCACGACAACAGCGCGACCACACCGAGCATCAGCATCACCGCGCGGTAGGAGGCCAGCCGGCTGTCCAGCACCGCACACGCGGCGACGAACGTGAACAACCTCAGTGTCACGTCGGGATCCTTCAGATCCCACGATGCGATCGCGCCAGTCACGAGAACCAGCGCGACCAGGACCAGCAGGCCCAGCGTGGCGAGAGCCCCCAATGTGTCACTGATCAAACCGTATTGGTGCTTACCCGCCGCGATCGACACGATTCCCGTGGCCATCACCGCGGCGAACACATCGGGTGACGGCTCGAGGTAAGCGAGCCGGATCCTCACCGCAGTTCGACGACCAAGTGGCGGATGCCGGTGTGGCGGTTGCTGCGCGTCCATTCGGCCGGCTGGACCACGCGCACGGTGCCGAACCGCGAAAGCAGTTCCTCGTAGAGCACCCGCAGTTCCAACCGAGCCAGGTTGGCGCCCAGACAATAGTGCACGCCCTGGCCGAAGCCCAAGTGCGGATTCGGTTTTCGGGCGATGTCGAACTCATCGGCGTTCTCGAACACGGCGGCGTCGCGGTTGGCCGAGCCCTCCCAGATCTGCACCTTTTGCCCCGCCACCACCCGCTGTCCGCCGAGCGTGACGTCGCGGGTGGCGGTGCGCCGTTTCGACGGCGACGGAGACGTCCATCGGACAATCTCCTCGATCGCCGTCGGTAAGAGATCGAAATCCGCGCGCAGCGCGTGCAATTGGCCGGGATGCTCGGCCAGCGCCAGCAGCCCGCCCGCGACCCCGTTGCGTGTCGTCTCCGCACCGGCGCTGAACAGCAGGCTGAAGAACAGGTACACCTCGAGATCCGACAGTTCCGGGTCGTTGGCGACCACCGACAACATGTCATCCGTCGGTGCGGCCCGCTTGGCCGCGATCAGCTCCTGGCCGTAGGTGTACATCCGCGACCCGGCCTCCTCTGCTTTCTCGGAGACCGACAGCTGCGAAAGGGATGCCTTGCGCGAGCCACCGAAGTCGAACTGCGGCTCGATGGCCTCGAAGAGCCAATGCCGTTCGGATTCCGGAACTCCCAGCAGGATGCAGATCATCTGCATCGGCAGCTCGGCGGCGATGTCGACGAGGAAGTCGAACGGTTCGCCCGGCACCACGTGGTCCAGTAGCCGGCGCGCCCGGGCCCGCAGGTCGTCCTCGACGAGACCGATCATCCGCGGCGTCAGGCCGGAGCTCACGAGCCGCCGGATCTGCGAATGTCGCGGGTCGTCCATCATGTTGAGCACCTGGCCCGCGATGGCCAGGTCCTGCAACAGCGTGCCACCGAACCCTCGATCGCCGCCGGTGACCGAGGAGAAGGTCATCGGGTCCTTCAGCACCGCAAGGGTTTCCGCGTAGGTGGCGACGGACCAGAAGCCCTCGCCGTCGGGCGTGTTGTCGGTGGGCTCGTGCCAGTACACCGGTGCCTCTCGCCGATGGACGGCGAACAACTCGTGCGGAAATCCGTTGGCGAAGTTGTCCAGATCGGTGAGGTCGATCCCTGCAAGAGCACCGGCGACGGTCACAGGATTGCGCCCGGGCTGTATTTGGCCGCGTCCGGGTAGCGGCTCACCAACGCGTCCACCATCGCGACCACCTCGTCCACCTGCTCACCGGCGGCACCGGTGAACGCCTCCTTGTCGGCCAGTGCGGCGTCGAGGGCGGCCCGGTCGAGCGGCAGCCGTTCGTCGGCGGCCAACCGGTCCAGCAGGTCGGGCTCGGCGCCGCGCTCCCGCATGGCCAGCGCCGTCGCCACTGCGTGCTCCCGGATCACATGGTGGGCGGCCTCGCGCCCCATGCCCGCGCGCACCGCGGCGATGAGCACCTTGGTGGTCGCCAGGAACGGCAGGTAGCGATTCAGCTCACGGCCGATCACCGCCGGATAGGCGCCGAACTCGTCGAGCACCGTCAAAAACGTCTCGATCTGCCCGTCGATGGCAAAAAAACTGTCGGGCAACACGACTCGGCGCACCACGGAGCAGAACACGTCTCCCTCGTTCCACTGCGAGCCCGCCAGTTCGGCGGCCATCGACGCGTAGCCGCGCAGCACCACCTGCAGCCCGTTGACCCGTTCGCAACTGCGGGTGTTCATCTTGTGCGGCATCGCCGACGAGCCGACCTGTCCCGGCGCGAACCCCTCGGTGACGAGTTCGTGCCCGGCCATCAGCCGGATGGTCTGGGCCATCGACGATGGTCCGGCGCCCAGCTGCACCAGGGCGGAGACCACGTCGTGGTCCAGCGAACGCGGGTACACCTGCCCGACGCTCGTCAAAACTGTTGTGAAGCCGAGAAAATCAGCGACCAGGCTTTCCAATCGGGCGAGCTTGGCCGCATCGCCAACGAGCAGGTCGAGCATGTCCTGCGCGGTGCCCATCGGACCCTTGATGCCGCGCAGTGGGTAGCGGTCGATCAACTCGCGCAGCCTGGTCAACGCGATCAGCGTTTCTTGCGCCGCGGAGGCGAACCGCTTGCCCAAAGTCGTTGCCTGCGCGGCGACGTTGTGGCTGCGCCCGGCCATCACCAGATCGCGATAGGCCACCGCCCGCTCGGCAAGCCGGGCCGCCACCGCGACGCCGTGGGAGAACACCAATTCCAGCGACCGCCGGATCTGCAGCTGCTCCACGCTCTCGGTCAGGTCGCGGCTTGTCATCCCCTTGTGCACCTGCTCGTGACCGGCCAGCGCGTTGAATTCCTCGATCCGGGCTTTGACATCGTGGCGCAGCGCGCGTTCACGGTCGGCGATCGAGCCCAAATCGACGGCGTCGAGCACCCGTTCGTAGTCGGCGATGGCTGCGGGGGGAACGTCCACCCCCAGTTCCGCCTGTGCCCGCAGCACGGCCAGCCACAGCCGCCGCTCCGCGACCACCTTGGCCTCCGGCGACCAGATCGCGACCATCTCGGCGCTGGCGTATCGGGCGGCCAGGACGTTCGGAATGCTCACAAAGACACAGCTTACGGTCGGGGTTGCGCCAGCGTCCCAGTTGTCACCGCTGCCACATGAGCCTCTCCGCCGGCCGGCCCGCGTTGACTCAAAGCGCACCCATCCGGCCAGCGGCCAATGAGGCGCATGTGACAACTGCCGTCGGCACCGTCGTCGCCCCGCCACATACTCTTTGCCGATGTACTTCGCCGGCGTGGACCTGGCCTGGGCCGGTCGCAATCCGACCGGTGTCGCGGTGGTCGACGCCGACGGCCGGCTGGTGCATCTAAGCGCAGTCCGAGACGACGCCGAGGTGCTCGCCGCATTGTCGCCCTACGTGCGGGGTGAGTGCCTGGTCGCCTTCGACGCGCCGCTGGTGGTGACCAACCGTACCGGTCAGCGTCCTGCCGAGGCCGCGCTCAACCGCGACTTCCGCAGGTTCGAAGCCGGCGCGCACCCGGCCAACACCACCAAACCGGAGTTCGCCGGCGTCCCGCGCGCGGCGCGGCTGGCCGAGGCGATGGGCCTGGACATGGACCCACGGTCCCTGGCCACGCGGCGCGCCATCGAGGTCTACCCGCACCCGGCGACCGTCGTGCTGTTCCGTCTCGAACGAACCCTGAAATACAAGGCGAAACCGGGCCGCGACCTCGCCCGGCTGAGGTCGGAGCTGCTGCTGCTGATGGACGGCGTCGAAACGCTCGCGCACGCGGCGGTGCCGTTGTGCGTCGCGGGCCACGACGACTGGGCGGAGCTGCGCAGGCGGGTGGTGGCCGCGCAACGCAAGAGCGACCTGCGCCGCGCCGAAGATCCGGTCGATGCCGTCGTCTGCGCCTATGTCGCGCTGTACGCGCAGCGCTGCCCGGCCGACATCACGATCTACGGCGACTTCGCCACCGGATACATCGTGACGCCGTCGCTCAGAGCATCCGCACGGGTCGCTCGTCGATCGGTGCCAGCACGTCGATGAGATCGACGACCGTCGCCATCACCGCCGCACCGGGGTCGCGGCCCTCGACCAAAGCGGCAACCACCGAACCGTCGACCGCGCAGATCAATGTGCACACCAGCTCGATGCGCACCGAACGGCCCGACTTCTCGACCGCCTCGGCCACGGCCTCAGCACGCTGGCGCAGGTTGCGCCGCATGGTTTCGCGCAACGTCGGCAGGCGTGTGCAGGCGATGTTGCGCTCATACCGAGAGATCAGTTGTTCGACGAGTCCCGGGCCTTCCACGTCGCCCACAAGCAGCTCCACGAGCAACTCGGCGGTGGTTTCGGGGCCGCGACGCCGCCGGGACAGCTCGTTGACCCGCGCGCGCAGCTGCGCCACCTCGATCATGCCGATGTGTTCGACGGCGCGGGCGATCAAATCGTCGAGAGACGAGAAGTAGTAAGTGGTGGACGCCAGCGGCAGGCCGGCGCGTCTGGCGACCGCCCGGTGTCGCACGGCTTCGAATCCGCCTTCGGCAAGCAGCTCGGCGGCGGCGCTCACGAGCGCATACCGTCGCCGTTCTCCTTTTGGAGTAACTGCTGCAGTCACGACTAGCCATCGTGCCAGCCAAAGTGGTACTGCGATGCCATTTTGATCAAACGACCATGGCATGATGGCCCGCATGCCCGATTTGAGCCGTCGCTCGCTGCTCGGCCTTGGTGCCAGCGCGGCCATCGGCGCTGCCGGCGCATACGCCCTGGACAACCTGCTTCAGCCCCGGACGTCTCACGCCATGCCGGCATCGACGGCCGGCACCCGGGTGCCGTTAGCGCCCAGGCCGAGCGAACCTCTCGAGCCTGCGCCCTCCGCTTCCCCGGCGCCCACCATGGTGACCGGCTCTTTCGTGTCGGCGGCGCGCGGCGGCGTGCCGACCAACTGGGCGATCGCGCGCCCGCCCGGCCAGACCAAGGCACTTCGGCCCGTGATGGCGCTGCACGGTAAGGGCAGCGACGCGTCCACCGTGATGGCGGGCGGCGTCGAGCAGGGCTTGGCCCAGGCCGTCAACGCGGGGCTGCCGCCGTTCGCGGTGGTAGCCGTGGACGGCGGCGGCGGCTATTGGCATAAGCGGGCCTCCGGCGACGACGCCGGGGCCATGGTGCTGGGCGAGCTGATCCCGATGCTGGACGGCCAGGGCCTGGACACCTCGCGGGTGGCGTTCTTGGGCTGGTCGATGGGCGGCTACGGCGCCCTGCTGCTCGGCGGCCGACTGGGACCCGCGCGTACCGCGGCGATTTGCGCGGTGAGTCCCGCGCTGTGGATGTCTTCGGGGGCGGCCGCACCCGGCGCTTTCGACGGGCCCGACGACTTTGCGGCGAACTCGGTGTTCGGGATGCCGGCGCTGGCCTCGATCCCGATCCGGGTGGATTGCGGCGACAGCGATCCGTTTTACGCGGCGACGAAGCAGTTCATCGCTCAACTGCCGAATCCACCCGCCGGCGGTTTCTCGCCCGGCGGCCACAACCCGGAGTTCTGGAGCTCGCAGCTGCCCGCCGAGCTGACCTGGATGGCGCCGCTGCTGACGGCCTAGTCTCGGGGCCCGCGTTACGCTCGCGGACGTGACCGCACCTTTCGGTTGGCGCCTCCCCTACGCCTGGCCGCGGAAGCCCGTCCTGGCGGCTAACGCGGTGTGCACGTCACAACCGCTGGCCGCCCAGGCGGGTCTTCGGATGCTCGCCGACGGCGGCAGCGCGGTGGACGCGGCGATCGCCACCGCCATCACGCTGACCATCGTGGAACCGGTGTCCAACGGCATCGGCTCGGACGCTTTCGCCATCATCTGGGACGGCAAGCAGTTGCACGGACTGAACGCATCCGGCCGCTCGCCGGCGGCGTGGACGCCCGAGTACTTCGGCGGCAACGCGGTTCCCGCGGTCGGCTGGAATTCGGTGACCGTGCCCGGGGCAGTGTCGGCGTGGGCCGAGTTGCACGCCAAGTTCGGCAAGCTTCCGTTCGCGAAACTCTTCGAGCCGGCGATCACCTACGGCCGCAACGGCTTCCTGGTTTCGCCGACCGTCGCGGCGCAATGGGCCGCGCAGGTGCCGCTGTTCAAAGACCAGCCCGGCTTCACCGAGGCATTCATGCCTGGCGGCCGGGCGCCGAAACCCGGTGAGGTGTTCAGGTTTCCCGATCATGCGCACACGCTCGAGCGGATCGCCGCAACCAACGGCGAGACGTTCTACCGCGGCGAACTTGCCGCCGAAATCGAGGCACACGCGTTGGCCAATGGGGGGGCGATGCGGGCCGGCGACCTGGCCGCTCACCGCGCCGACTGGGTCGGCACGATCGACGCCGGCTACCGCGGATACACGGTGCACGAGATACCGCCGAACGGCCACGGGATCGTCGCCCTGATCGCGCTGGGCATCCTGGAGCACTTCGACATGTCTTCGATGCCGGCCGATTCCGCCGACAGCGTGCATCTGCAGATCGAGGCGGTGAAGCTGGCTTTCGTCGACGCGCAGGCCTACGTCGCCGACATCGATCACATGACGGTGGCCCCCGGGCGCCTGCTGGACAAGGAGTACCTGGCGCGGCGCGCCGCTTTGATCGACCGAGAGCGTGCAACGCCGGCGGCCGCGGGCATCCCGAACGGGGGCACTGTGTACCTGACGGCCGCTGACGCCGAGGGAACGATGGTGTCGATGATCCAGTCCAATTACATGGGGTTCGGCTCGGGTGTCGTGGTGCCGGGAACCGGGATCTCGCTGCAGAATCGCGGCGCGGATTTCTCTGCGGCTCAAGGACATCCGAACCGAGTCGGGCCGAACAAGCGTCCCTATCACACGATCATCCCGGGCTTTGTCACCAAGAACGGCGCCCCGGTGATGGGCTTGGGCGTGATGGGCGGCCCGATGCAACCGCAGGGGCATGTGCAGGTGATTGTGCGCATTGCCGACCACGGCCAGAATCCACAAGCGGCCTGTGACGGCCCGCGGTTCCGGTGGGTTCAGGGTGCGCAGGTCAGTTGCGAGGACGGATTCCCGCCGTCGACGCTCGACGAACTCCGCCGGCGCGGACACGACCTCGTCACGGTGGACGAATACATGGGTTTCGGTAGCTGCCAGGCGATCTGGCGACTCGACGGCGGGTACCTCGCGGTGAGCGACCCACGCCGCGACGGGCAGGCTGTGGGTTTCTGAGGGTTTCTAGGACGTTCTGGATCGCAGACGCTTTTTCAAGGCTGCAATCCTGCGAAGCTGGACGGTTACGTTTATGGACCCCAACATGGGGAACAGCCCGATATAGGGCCGAAGGGATCTGGGCCCATGCAGTTCAAGGTTGCCGAACACATAGAAGCATCCGAGGGTGAAAATCGCGGCGGGGATGGAGTAGGCCAGTAAGGATCCGCGATCGGCGATGATTTGCGAAGCAAAATCCAACTCGTCCTTCGACATCGGCTCGCCTTTGCGCAACTTGAGTAGGACTTTCCTGAAGCCCCCGATTTCTTCGCTCAGCGGAGTAGGCTCGCGCCCCAAGAGCCGTTTTACGAAGGCAAAGAAACAGACGCCGAACACTAATTCGGCCACGCCCGCGACTATCGCCAGATAACCAAACGGGCCCAACTGCAGTCCCTTTCAGGCGCGGGATTGGCTTGGGCGTGAGGACGATTCGGAAGTTACTGCGGGGTCTCCGTCTTCCCATAGCAGCAGTTGACGGACCGCGGGACGCGGGCCGTATGGGCGAAGCATGGTGCTGGCCGGGCGGGGGCGCACGCGTTGCGGCCACCAGAACCACCGCCCCAAAAGCGTGGCCACGGACGGCGTCATGAACGAACGCACGATCAGCGTGTCGAACAGCAGCCCGAGGCCGATGGTGGTCCCGATCTGACCCAGCACCAACAAACTGGCGAAGACGAAGGAGGACATGGTGAAGGCAAACACCAGACCCGCAGAGGTGACTACCGCTCCGGTGCCGGCCATGGCGCGGATAACGCCTGTCTTCAGACCTGCGTGAATTTCCTCTTTGAACCGGGAAATCAGCAGCAGATTGTAATCGGAACCCACGGCTAAGAGGATGATGACGGACAGCGCAAGGCAGATCCAGTACAGCTTGATTCCCAAAATATCCTGCCAGAGCAACACAGAGAGCCCGAAAGAGGCGCCCAGCGAAAGCGCGACCGTACCCACGATGACGATCGCGGCGACCAGGCTACGGGTGATGATCAGCATGATGACCAAAATCAGGCTCAGCGCGGCGATTCCGGCGATCATGAGATCGTATTTGGCGCCGTCGGCTATGTCCTTATAGGTCGCCGCGGTGCCGCCGATATAGATGTTGGAGTCCCCTAACGGGGTGTTCTTCACGGCCTGTTTCGCCGCCTCCCTGATCGGGTCGATATGCGAGATGCCCTCAGGGGTTGCGGGATCACCTTCATGGGAGATGATCATGCGAGCGGCCTTACCGTCCGGCGAGAGGAACAATTTCAGGCCCCTCTTGAACTCGGGGTTGGCGAAAGCCTCGGGCGGCAAGTAGAAGGAATCGTCGTTTTTGGCGGCGTCATAGGCCTGCCCCAGGGCCGTCGCGGTGTCAGTGTTGGCTCGCGTCTGGGCGTTGATCCCGAAGTTCGTGGCGAAGTTGGACAGCGTCAGTCCCAGGTTCTTCTCCTGGTCGGCGATCTGGGGCGGCAAAAGGGTCACCAATTTGTGCTGGCCCGCATCCAATTTGTCCAGACTGGCGGTGAGCTTTTCGAACTGCTCGCTGAGTTGATCGATGCCGTCGATGGCGTCGAAGACGGATCTGAGTGCAAAGCAGGCCGGAATGTCATAGCAGTGCTTTTCCCAGTAGAAATAACTGCGAATCGGCCTGAAGAAGTCGTCGAAATTCGCGATCTCATCCCGCAGGCCATTAATGATGGCGATCGTCGCGTGGAAGCTTTGGGTTTCGTCGTGCGTCGAGGCAGCTAGCTCTTTCTGCAGGGTGTACTGCCGGTTCAAAATGCTGATGGTATCCCTCAGCGTGTCGGCCTGCTTCCGTATGTCCTCCGCGCGGTCCTTCTGGTATTGCAGGTTCTCGATGTTGCCGATGCTGCCCGCGCTGATCTGAAAAGCCAAGGAGGTGTGCTCAATCGGCGTTCCCAACGGCCTGGTCATGGACTGAACCTGGGCGATGCCGGGCAGGTGCGCGACGGCTTTTGCGACCCTTTCCAGGTTGATCATGTCGGCCGGATTACGCATGTCGTGGTCGGTTTCGATCATCAGCAGTTCGGGATTCAGCCGGGCCTGGGAAAAATGGCGCTCCGCGGCCGCATATCCGGTATTGGCCGGGGCGCTGGCCGGCATGTACGAACGCGCGTCGTAGCTGGTCTTATATCCCGCCAGCGCAAGCAAACCTATGAGCGCGACCGCGGTAGCCACCACCAGAATGGGCCCCGGCCAGCGGACAATGGCGGTGCCGATGCGTCGCCATCCCCGGGTCGCCATCTTCCGCTTGGGGTCGAAGAGCCCGAAAAGACTTCCCACGGTAATCACGGCCGGGGCTAACGTGAGAGCGGCCAGCAGTGCCACCACGATGCCTATAGCGGCGGGAATGCCCAGGCTTTGAAAATAATTCAGCCGGGTGAACCGCAGACAGAACACCGCGCCGGCCACGGTCAGGCCCGAGCCCAAGACCACGTGGGCGGTCCCGCGGTACATGGTGTGGAAGGCGGTTTCCCGATCCTCGCCGGCGTGGCGCGCCTCGTGATACCGGCCGAGAAAGAATATCGCGTAGTCCGTGCCGGCGGCGATGACCAGCAACGTGAGCAGATTCGTCGAATACGTCGACAGCCCGATCAACCCGACGCTTCCCAGAAAGGCGACGATCCCCCTGGCCGCGGCCATTTCAATAATGACGGTGAACAGTACGACGACCGAGCTGACCACGGAACGGTAGACCGAAAACAACATCACCAAGATCACTACGATCGTGATCACGGTGGTCTTGAAGATTCCTTTGCTGCCCACTTCGAACTGATCGGCGACCAACGGCGCCGCGCCGGTCACATATGCCTTGACCCCGGGCGGTGCCGGCGTATGGGACACCAGGTCGCGGATGGTGTCGACGGACTCGTTGGCCAACGCATCGCCCTGATTACCAGCCAGATACACCTGAACGTAGGCGGCCTTGCCGTCCTTGCTCTGCGAGCCCGCCGCCGTCAACGGATCCCCCCAGAAATCCTGGACGTGCTCCACATGCTTCGTGTCTTGCTCGAGCTTGCGGACCAGGACGTCGTAAAACCGGTGGGCGTCGTCGCCCAGCGGCTTGTCACCTTCCAGGACGATCATGGCCGCGCTGTCGGAATCGAACTCGTGGAACACCTTGCCCATATGTTTGATCGCCTGAAACGACGGCGCATCAGGTGAATTCAGCGACACGTTATGGGCTTTGGCCACGTCCTCCAAATTCGGTACCGCAATATTCGAGATGGCCGCCAGGCCCACCCACAGCAGCAGGATCGGCACCGAAAATCGGCGGATGATGCGCGCCAACGCCGGCCTGGGGACGTGATGGTCGCTCATGCCGACTTCACCAGGCAGAACGTATAGGCGTTGCCTTCGTTGACGATCCTTTCGTCCTTGACCTCACCATCCACGGTGATGCGACACCCCAGGGAATCGCTGTTGCCTTGCGCCACAAGGTTGCTGAAGGCCCCGGGCTGCGTCGTCACCATGGTCAACGACCACGGCAGGGCCGCGTTCAAGACTTGCTGCGGCTGCACATTGATGTCCACGTAGTTGATGGTTGCCACCGTCCCGGGGTCGCCAAAGACCTCGAGGGTGATGTGCTTGGGATTGAACGGCTCAGCCTGTTCCGCGATGCCGCCGCCTGCCGACGTGTTGTTGTGAGACCCGAAGATCCCGTGAAGTCGATAGACGCAGAACCCCGCGACAGCCACCACCACGGCAACGACCAGCACCATCCACCACCGCCTGAGCCCAGTGGTGAAGGGAATCCTTTTCACCGTTGGCCTTTCGACAACCGGGACAATCGAGCGCGGATCGACAGTCTGACAGTACGGTACGGGACCGGTCAGGACAAGAGACGAGACCGTCTACACACCAGGCTGGCCGTTCCCAGCTCGCCGGCAAATCGATGGCCGAGTGCCCCTTATCCGGTGGGTCGCCTAAGAGCGGGGATGATCACGTCGTCGACGAGAGCTTGCACGGTGCGCTGGGTGGGCGGCCGGTTGGCCATGATGGACCGGAAGACGAGGTAGCCGGGCAGCAGGTCCCAGAGCTCATTGCTGATCGCGGCCTGGTCGATCTCACCTCTTTCGACGGCCTGCCGCAGGATGTGTTGAATCAAGGCCTTGCGCCGGTCGACAAACTCGTGCTGCATCACGTCGTTGAGCGCGGGATTGCGCGACACCTCGACGAGCACCGCGCGAATCGTGCTGCCGTGCTTGCGTGCCTGCTCGCACACCAGCTGCCCCACCCGCAGCAAATCGCCCCGCAGCGTGCCGGTATCAGGTGGGACGGCGACCTGGCGGATGCCCTCGCTGAACGCGGCCAGTACCAATTCGGCTTTGGACGGCCAACGCCGGTAGATGGTAGCCTTGCTGGCCTTGGCGGTCATCGCCACGGCGTCCACCGTCAACCCGTCATACCCGTGTTCCTGCAGCAGCCGCAGCGTCACCTCGAGGAACTCGGCCTCGCGCGGCGACCACGGCGAGGACTCCGCGGCGCGATCGGAAATCTGGGTCACAGTGCCTACCTAAGCTCTTTGGAGTAGTACTGCCCGTTACCGTACCGCTGCCGGCAGGCCGCTGGACGCGGATCGAAGTTCTGGCTCGCACGACAAGGATCGCGCCGCGACTGCGGGGCGCGCTCCTAGCCCTAGAGCGGCTGCTCGGCCGCGACGAGCACGCCTAGACGCTGATCTCGCCCTCCGTCGCCGCGAGGCCGATATCGCTCCGGAAATGGCTGCCGGGCAACCGAATCGTATCGAGGACGTCGTATGCCTTTGCGCGGGCCGCGGACAGGTCGGCGCCGGTGCCCACCACGGATAGCACTCGACCGCCCGACGAGACGATCGCGCCGTCGTCGCGCCGCGCCGTTCCGGCATGCAGCACACCCTCCGCTTCGGAGCCGACGACAACGTCGCCCACCCGGGGCCGCCCGGGGTAGTTTTCGGCCGCCAGCACGACCGTCACCGCAGCTCCTGGATGCCAGCGCAACTCGCCGAAGTCGGCCAGCGTGCCGGTCGCGGCGGCATAGAGCAGTTGCCCGAGCGGCGACTCCAGCAGGGCCAGCACGGACTGCGTCTCCGGATCGCCGAAACGGCAGTTGAATTCGACCACCGCCGGCCCGCTCTTGGTGATCGCGAGTCCGACGTACAGCAATCCCGAAAACGGGCTTCCGCGCCGAACAAGCTCGGCCGCAACGGGTTCGGCGACCTTGCTGACCATTTGCCGGTACACGTCATCGGGAAGCCACGGCAGCGGCGCGTAGGCGCCCATGCCGCCGGTATTGGGTCCGCTATCGCCCTCGCCGACGCGCTTGAAGTCCTGCGCCGGCAACAGCGGCACCACAGTTGGCCCGTCGACGACGCAGAAGAGGGACACCTCGGGTCCATCGAGATAGGACTCCAGCAGCACCGGGTGGCCCGCCTCGAGCAATCCGGCAGCGTGGGCGCGCGCGACATCTCGATCCGGCGTCACCACCACGCCCTTGCCGGCGGCCAGGCGATCGTCTTTCACCACCCAGGCGGGGTCACCCGACGGCGGTCCAAAACGGTCCAGGGCGGCATCCAAACGGGCTGGGCTGTCGACGATTTCGCTGGTGGCGGTCCGCACACCCGCCGCGGCCATCACCTCCTTGGCAAACGCCTTGGAGCCTTCGATGCGAGCGGCGTCCTTACTGGGACCGAAGCAGACGATCCCGGCCGCGCGCACGGCGTCGGCCACCCCCAGCACCAGGGGCAACTCCGGACCGATGACCACCATGTCGGCCCGGACTTCGCGAGCGAGCGCCACCACGTCCTCGCCCGAGGCGATGTCGACGTCGTGCTGCTCGGCCAGTCGGGCGGTGCCGGCGTTGCCGGGAGCGATCGCCAGCCCCGTGACCTGGGGGTCTTTGCGAAGCGCGAGCAGCAGCGCGTGTTCACGGGCACCGGAACCGATGACGAGGACGCGCACGACACGTCAGACTAGCCGTGCCTGCTCCGCCACGCCTACAGGGCCTGGTAGATCAGCCGGGTGCATTTGCGGGTCCGCTCCGTCCCGGCCGGCGTGACTTGTCCCATCTTTTTCTTCACGTAGCTGAAAGTTGTGCGGCGGTCGGTATCCATCACCGCCATCGAGCCGCCCCAGCCACCCCAGTAACAAATCCTTCCGTCGGGAATGTCCGGCACGGCCTCGGGCAGGGGGAGCGCGACGCCGATGCCCCACCGTGCCGGCATGCCCAGCACCAGGTCAATGCCGTTGGCTTGCTCTTGGAAGATCAGCCCGACGGTCTCGGGACTCAGTAGCCGTATTCGATTGACGAGGCGCGCGACGCCCAACACGCGGTGCGCGCAGCGAAACCGGCGGCATACATAATCGTTGCTGACGCGCTCGAGTGCCTCGCCGCACTCGCCGCGGGCGCCGGCGTTAACCGAGAAGCCGCCCGCCTCTTGGGTGCGGCAAGGGCGGTTCGCGGCCACACGGGCCCGGTGCGCTTCAAGATCTACGACGCCGGCCATGACGCATTGGTGGCCGCGCTGCGTGGGGCCTTGGGCGACAACGAATTCGAGCATGCCTGGTCCGAGGGCGAGGCACTGACGAAGCCGTCGAATATGCACGACGCGGTCGCGGCGAACGCAAACGACCGTCCACTGGCTGGGAATCGCTGACTCCGGCGGAGCTCAACGTGGTGAGACTCGTGAGCGAAGGGCTGCCGAACAAACACATTGCCGCGCGTCTCTTCGTCTCTGCGCGCACCGTGCAGGCGCACCTCAGCCACGTCTACTCCAAACTTGGCCTCGGCTCGAGAGTGCAACTCGCTTAGGAAGCCTCTCGGCACGCCTAGGCGTCGCCCTGGCCCGAGTGCATCTTCAACGCGGCGTCCACGTTGGCCTTCTTGTCCTCTCCAGCACCCTTTGCCGCGGCCTTCCTGCGCTTCGCCACGACGGCGTCGACCGCGCCGTTGAGCGCCGAGCCCAGCGGGAACCCGAGGTAGTGGGTCACAAAGACCGCCATCTCCTTCAGTTCGGTCTCGGTGAGCTCCCCGTTGAGAAGTGCTGCGTTGATCTGGATCTCGGCCAGGTCGCGGTTTCCGATGGCGGTTACCGCCGTCAGCGTCATGATGCGCTTGTCGCGCATCGACAATCCCGGCCGGGTCCAGATGCTGCCGAACAGGTGATCGACCGTCAGGTCGAAGTATGCGTCGCCCTCGATGTTGGGCATCTCCCAGCCGTAGACCTCGTTCATCTTCTCGAGGCCCTTGCGGCGCAGCTCGTCCATCTACGTCTCTTCCTCTGTGTGCGGCACGCCGAGGCCCGCCGCCAGCCGCTCGTAGGCAATCCGGGCCAGTGGTAGGGCGACCGATACCGCCTCGCCCAGCGCGAGCGCCAGGCTGAGGTCCTTCTCCCCGAGGCCCCGCGTGTGCAGGAAGGGCTCGTACAGGAAGTTGTCCGGCTCAAGGTCTTTCATGTCGTTGCGCACCATGATCGCGCCCGGGCCGCCCGTGAGCGCGTCGGTGTGGCGAACCACCCGGCCCAGCGCCTGCAGGTCCAGGCCGGCCGCCTCGGCCAGCTTCATCGCCTCGCACGCCGCTGCGTACGAGGTGAACGTCAACATGTTGCGGGCCAGCTTCATTCGGGTGCCGGCCCCCGGCTCTCCGGCGTGGATGACCACCGACGCCCAGTGCCTGAAGGCCGGCTTGATCCGCTCGTACACCTCACGGTCGGCGCCCACCATCGTGGCCAGCTCGCCCTTCGCGGCGGCAGCCGCCCCACCGCTCACGGGCGCGTCGACGATGTGAATGCCTTGCGGTTTCAGTTCTGCGGCCAGTTCGACGGCGGTGGTGTCGCTGATGGTCGAGTGGATCGCGATGACCGTGCCGGGCTTCGCGTGCGCGGCCAACTCACCGACGACGTCGCGCACCTGGGCGTCGTTGAGCACGGTGACATGGACGATGTCCGCGGCGGCCACGTCGGCGACGCTGTCGGCCAGCACGGCGCCCTTTTCGGCCAGCGGTGTCATCGCGTCGGCCCGGATGTCGTAAACCGTCACACCACCGGGCCATTCGGTCATCTTCGTGGCCATCGGCGCGCCCATGTTGCCCAGCCCGATATAGCCGAGTTTCAGCTGCTCACTCATGACCGAATTATCTGTCCGCCGTCAACGTTGAAGATCTGCCCGGTGATCCACGCGGCCTCGTCGGACAGCAGGAACAGGCACATCCCGACAACGTCCTCGGGAGTACCGATGCGGGACAACGGCATACCCTTGACGATGTCGTCGACGATCTCCTTCGGGGTGGTGGTCCGGTTGGCCTCGGTGTCGATGGGCCCGGGTGCGATGGCGTTGATCCGGATGTTGCGCCCGCCCAGTTCCCGCGAGAGCTGTTGGGTCAAGCCGTTGATGCCCACCTTGGCCAGCCCGTAGTAGTTCGAGTACAGCCACGCCGCGGTGGACGACTGGTTGACGATCGCACCACCGCCGCGTTTGGCCATCTTCTTGTAGACCGCGCGGGTGCACCACAGCGCGCCATCGAGATTGACGCTCATGAACTTCTTGTAGTACTCGGGGTCGATGGTGAGCAGGAAATCGAGCTTCATCCCCCCGAAGATCGCCGCGTTGTTGACCAGGTAGTCGATACCGCCGAACTCGGCCAGCGTGCGATCGGCCATCGCCTTGGCCGAGTCCGGATCGGAAACGTCGACCGGGATGCTGATGGCCGTGCCGCCGTCGGCGACGATCTGCTTGGCCACCCCTTCGGCCGCTTCCACATTGATATCGGCGACGACGACCGCCGCGCCCTCACGGGACAGCGCCTCGGCGTAGGCCTGGCCGATGCCGCCACCCGACCCGGTGACGATGGCGACCTTGTTTTCAAACCGCATGTCTTCCTCTCGAGCGTGTCACTGGACCGCTGTCGCAATGGTTTTGACTTCCAGGTATTCCTCGAAGCCCGCCAGCCCCATCTCGCGCCCGTTGCCGGACTGCTTGTAGCCGCCGAACGGCGCGTCGGCCGAGTACCAGACGCCGCCGTTGACGTTGACGGTGCCCACCCGCAGCCGCGCGGCAACCCTCGCCGCCCTATCCGGGTCGGCGCCGAACACGGTGCCCGACAAGCCGTATGGCGAGTCGTTGGCGAGGCGCACTGCGTCGTCATCGCCGTCGTGCGGAATCACCGTGAGGACCGGCCCGAAAATCTCCTCACGCGCGCAGCGAGCGCCGTTGCCCAGCCCCGCGATCACGGTGGGCTCGATGAAAAATCCGACTGCACGGTCGGCAGGCCTGCCTCCTCCGCACGCGAAGGTTCCGCCCTCGGCGATCGCCGAGTCGAGATAACCCTGCACCCGATCGCGCTGCCTGGCCGAGATCAGCGGCCCGCAAATGGTTCCGGGGTCGGTGGGGTCGCCGGCCTTGACACCTCCCACCGTTGCGGCCGCGATGGAAACGGCTTCGTCATAGCGCTCCCGCGGCACCAATAGCCGGGTGGTGATTGCGCATCCCTGCCCTGCGTGCATGCACACCGAGAACCCTGCCATGCCCACGGCACCGCTCAGGTCGGCATCATCGAGGACGATGAACGCCGACTTGCCGCCAAGCTCGAGGAAAACCTTCTTGATGGTCGCCGCGCCGTCGGCCATCACACTGCGGCCGGTGGCCGTCGACCCGGTGAACGAAATCATGTCCACCCGAGGGTCTTTGGCCAGCAGTGCGCCCACGCCATGGTCGCTGGACGTGACGATGTTGACTACACCCGGCGGAAAGTCGGTGTGCTCGGCGATGAGTTCCCCCAGCACGGCAGCGCACCAGGGTGTGTCGGGGGCCGGCTTCAAGACGACGGTGTTGCCCGCGGCCAGCGCGGGACCCAGCTTGGCCAGGTTGATCTGGTGGGGAAAGTTCCACGGGGTGATGGCGCCGACGACACCGACGGCCTCACGGGCGATGGTGCGCCGAGTGCGAATGCCCATCGGCGCCGCATCGCCGAGATCCTGCTTGTATTCGTACGATTCGGCGGTATCGGCCGCGAACGCGAGGTCATTGACCGGGACTTCGAGCTGAGCGATGCCGGTGAGCATCCGCGGCGCGCCGACTTCGGCGATGGTCAGGTCGCGCAGTTCTTCGAGGTGCTGCTGCATCGCGTCGCGCAGTTGCCGCACACACCGCACCCGCAACTCGGTGTTGCGCGACCAGTCCGTGTCGTCGAAGGCCCCCCGCGCCGCATCGATAGCGCGGCTCATGTCGTCGGCGTCGGCGTCGGCGGCGACTCCGAGCACTTCCTCGGTTGCCGGGTTGATCGTCGGGAAGGTGCCAGCGCTGCCGGGCGACATCTTGCCGTCGATGAACAGTGCGCTCACGCCGTCGGCCAACAACGCCATCGCTCGCTCCAATCGAGTGGACACTTGTCCGATATCTTCGTATCGAACCATAGCCGTCGCGCCGTCCGGAGTGCAAGCACCGGGTTTCCATCGGGCCGATAACGAGCCGTTCACCAGGGTTTTTGCGCACGGCGCTTGCCTCGCGCCGGATGCATCGGATACCTTGGACATGTGTCCAGCGATTCAGTGGTCGCGATCACTCCCGACACCGGCGTCCCGGCCAGGGAAGCGCCGCGCAACCGCCGTCAGGAGGAGACCTTCCGCAAGGTGCTCGCCGCCGGCATCGAAACGCTGCGCGAGACGTCGTACGCCGACCTGACGGTGCGCGCGGTGGCGGCCCGCGCCAAGGTGGCCCCGGCCACCGCCTACACCTACTTCTCCTCGAAGAACCACCTGATCGCCGAGGTCTACCTCGACCTCGTGCGACAGGTCCCCTACTTCACCGATGTGAACGAACCCATGCAGACCCGGGTGGACAAGGCGTTGCGCCATTTGGCCCTGGTCGTCGCCGACGAACCCGAAGTCGCCGCGGCGTGCACGACGGCGCTGCTGTCGGGGGGCGCCGATCCGGCGCTGCGGTCGGCGCGCGACCGCATCGGCACCGAAATCCATCGGCGCATCACGTCGGCGATCGGGCCGGACGCCGATGCGCGTACGGTCTCCGCGCTCGAGATGACGTTCTTCGGCGCGCTGGTGAACGCCGCCAGCGGCGCCTACACCTATCACCAAATCGCCGACCGTCTCGGCTATGTCGTCGGCCTCATCCTGCCACCGCCCGGAAGAGACCTTGGAGGAGACGAATGACCGTGCAGACCGACAAGCCGGTCCTGGATCCATACGACTACGACTTTCACGAAGACCCGTACCCGTACTACAAGAGGTTGCGCGACGAGGCCCCGCTGTACCGCAACGAGGAGCTGAAATTCTGGGCGTTGTCGCGGCACCAGGACGTATGGCACGGCTTCCGCAACAGCACCTCGTTGTCCAACCGCGACGGCGTGTCGCTGGACCCCGTGTCGCGCGGACCGCACGCGTCGAAGACGATGTCGTTTCTGGCGATGGACGATCCCGCCCATCTGCGCCTGCGCACGCTGGTGTCGAAAGGCTTTACGCCGCGCCGGATTCGGGAGCTCGAGCCGCGAGTCACCGAGCTCGCGGTGCAACACCTCGACACCTTGCTGGACAAGGCGGCCTCTGAAAACGGGGGTGCAACCGTCGACTACATAGCGGAATTCGCCGGCAAGCTGCCGATGGACGTGATCTCCGAACTGATGGGCGTGCCGCTGGCGGATCGCGACAGCATCCGCGCCATGGCCGACGGCGTGATGCACCGCGAGGATGGCGTCAACGACGTGCCGGCGTCGGCGATCGAGGCATCGATCAACCTGATCGTGTACTACCAGCAGATGATCGCCGAGCGTCGCAAAGCGCCCACCGACGATCTGACGTCGGCGCTGCTGGCCGCCGAGATCGACGGCGACCGCCTGACCGACGAGGAAGTCCTCGGGTTCATGTTCCTGATGGTGATCGCCGGCAACGAGACCACCACCAAACTCCTTGCCAACGCGGCCTTCTGGGGCCATAAGTGTCCCGACCAGCTGGTCTCGGTCTACGCCGACCCGTCCCGGGTGCCGCTGTGGGTGGAAGAAACCCTGCGCTATGACACGTCCAGCCAGATCCTGGCCCGCACCGTGTCCGGGGAGCTGACGCTCTACGACACCACCATCCCCGACGGCGACGTCCTGCTGCTGCTGCCCGGATCGGCCCACCGCGACGAGCGCGTGTTCGACAACCCCGACGACTACGTTATCGGCCGCGACATCGGGCCCAGGCTCTTGAGTTTCGGCAGCGGCGCGCACTTCTGCCTGGGCGCGCACCTGGCCCGCATGGAGGCCCGGGTCGCGCTCACCGAACTGTTCAAGCGAATCCGCGGATATGAGGTCGACGAGGCCAACGCCGTCCGCGTCCACTCCAGCAATGTCCGCGGATTCGCCCACCTACCGATGAGCGTGGAGGTCCGCTGAATGCCCCGCTTTGACCCCTTGCCCGAACGTCGGCCGGCGATCGTGGCCGGCGCCTCCTCCGGCATCGGGGAGGCCACGGCCATCGAACTCGCGGCGCACGGTTTCCCGGTCGCCCTGGGCGCCCGCCGCGTCGAGAAGCTCAACGACATCGTCGGCAAGATCAACGCCGAAGGCGGCGAAGCGGTCGGATTCCATTTGGACGTCACCGACCCGAATTCAGTGAAATCTTTTGTCGCACAGTCGGTCGAAGCCCTCGGCGAAATCGAGGTGCTGGTGGCCGGCGCGGGCGACACCTACTTCGGCAAGCTCGCCGAGATCACCACCGACGAGTTCGAGTCGCAGCTGCAGATCCACCTCGTCGGCGCTAACCGGCTCGCCGCCGCGGTGCTGCCCGGCATGCTCGACCGGCAGCGCGGCGACCTGATCTTCGTCGGCTCTGACGTGGCCCTGCGCCAGCGACCGCACATGGGCGCCTACGGCGCGGCGAAGGCCGCGCTCGTCGCGATGGTCACCAACTTTCAGATGGAGCTCGAGGGCACCGGCGTGCGAGCCTCGATCGTCCACCCTGGCCCGACGAAGACGTCGATGGGCTGGAGCCTGCCGGCCGACAAGGTCGGTCCTGCGCTCGAGGACTGGGCCAAGTGGGGCCAGGCCCGCCACGACTACTTCCTGCGGGCGTCCGACCTCGCCCGGGCGATCACGTTCGTCGCCGAGACGCCGCGCGGTGGCTTCATCGCGAACATGGAACTTCAGCCCGAAGCCCCATTGGCCGACAACAAAAATCGCCAGCAGCTCGCGCTTGGAGAAGAGGGTATGCCGTCGTGACGACAGCGATCGTGCCGCGTGTTTCCGGCGGCGAGGAAGAACACGGTCATCTCGAGGAATTCCGCACCGATCCAATCGGTTTGATGCAGCGCGTCCGCGACGAGTGCGGCGACGTCGGCTGGTTCCAACTGGTCGACAAGCATGTCATCCTGCTGTCCGGCGCCAAGGCCAACGAGTTCTTCTTCCGTTCCGCCGACGAGGATCTGGACCAGGCCGAGGCCTACCCGTTCATGACGCCGATCTTCGGTAAGGGTGTCGTCTTCGATGCCAGTCCCGAGCGTCGCAAGGAGATGCTGCACAACTCGGCGCTGCGCGGCGAGCAGATGAAGGGCCACGCGGCCACTATCGAGGGCGAAGTCAAGCGGATGATCGCCGACTGGGCCGAGGAAGGCGAGATCGACCTGCTCGACTTATTCGCCGAGTTGACCATCTACACCTCGACGGCGTGCCTGATCGGGTTGAAGTTCCGCAACCAGCTGGATTCCCGGTTCGCTCACTACTACCACGAATTGGAGCGCGGCACCGACCCGCTGTGTTATGTCGATCCGAACCTGCCGATCGAGAGCTTCCGGCGCCGGGACCAGGCCCGTATCGACCTCGTGGCGCTGGTGCAGGAGATCATGAACCAGCGGCTCGCCAATCCGCCCAAGGACAAGAGCGACCGCGACATGCTCGACGTGCTGGTGTCGATCAAGGACGAGGAGGGCAACCCACGGTTCTCCGCCGACGAGGTCACCGGCATGTTCATCTCGCTGATGTTCGCCGGACACCACACCAGTTCGGGAACGTCGGCCTGGACGCTGATCGAGCTGATCCGCCACACCGACATCTACGCCGAGGTGCGTGCCGAGCTGGAAGAGCTGTACGCCGACGGCCAGGAGGTGAGTTTCCATGCGCTGCGCCAGATTCCCAAGCTGGATAACGTGGTCAAGGAGACGCTGCGGCTGCACCCGCCGTTGATCATCCTGATGCGTGTCGCCAAGGGTGACTTTGAAGTCGAGGGCTTCGGAATCCGCAACGGCGACTACGTCGCCGCATCGCCGGCGATCTCGAACCGGATTCCCGAAGACTTTCCCGACCCCGACGCCTTCAACCCGGATCGCTATAACAAGCCCGAACAGGCCGACCTCGCCAACCGGTGGACCTGGATTCCGTTCGGCGCGGGCCGCCATCGTTGCGTCGGTGCCGCTTTCGCGACCATGCAGATCAAAGCGATCTTCTCAGTCCTTCTGCGCGAGTACGAGTTCGAGATGGCACAGCCGCCGGAAAGCTATCACAACGACCACTCCAAGATGGTGGTGCAGCTGGCCCAGCCGGCCAGAGCGCGCTACCGGCGCATTCAGAAGGGGTGAGGATGGGTTACCGAGTCGAAGCCGACTTGGATCTGTGCCAGGGCCACGCGATGTGCGAGCTGGAGGCCCCCGACTACTTCCGGGTGCCTAAGCGGGGCAAGGTCGAGATCATCGACGCCGAGCCGCCCGAGGAAGCCCGCGAGGAAGTCGAGCGGGCGGTTGAAATGTGTCCAACCCGAGCACTACTCATCAAAGAGAAAGAAGACTAGGACAATGGCGTCGTTCGCGCGTGAAGAACTCGAACAGTGGGTGCAGTCCTGGCTCAAGGCCAACAAGGACTGCGAGAAGTCGGGCGACTGGAAGCCGCTGGCCGACTTCTACGCCGCCGACGCCACCTATGGCTGGAACATCGGGCCCAAGGAAGACGTGATGTGCGTCGGGATCGACGAGATCCGCGACATCGCGCTCGGCCTGGAAATGGAAGGCCTCGAGAACTGGCAGTACCCCTACCAGAAGGTCCTCATCGACGACCGCCAGGGCGAGATAGTCGGTTTCTGGAAGCAGGTCGTCGTCGACGGGGACGGCGGCCGGCAGGAGATCTACGGGATCGGCGGCAGCTGGTTTCGGCTCAACGCCGACAAGCTCATCGAGTGGCAGCGGGACTTCTTCGACTTCGGCCATGTTCAGGCGCTGTACTTGGACCTGATGAAGGCCGGCAAGCTGTCCAAAGGCATGCAGAAGCGGATCGAGCGCAGCCTCGCCGGTGAGAAGCTCCCCGGCTACTACCCGCTGGGGAAAACGCCCGTCCCGATCTGGTGAGCCCGACCCAACCAAGCATTTGGTTGTTCGACGCGCTATGCTGGCCCGACAATGGGCGCCCCGTGGCGCTCGTCACCACTCTGCCAGGCATTATGGCGGGTAGTTCTGATCAATTCAAAGGCGAAATGGGGTCAGGTCCAACGTGAAGACAAAAGGCGCACTGATCTGGGAGTTCAACCAGCCCTGGTCCATCGAGGAGATCGAGATCGGCGACCCGCAGAAGGACGAGGTCAAGATCCAGATGGAAGCGGCGGGCATGTGCCACTCCGACCACCACCTGGTGACCGGCGGCATCCCGATGGCGGGCTTCCCGGTGCTCGGCGGGCACGAGGGTGCGGGCGTCGTCACCGAGGTCGGGCCCGGTGTGGAAGACTTCGCCCCGGGCGACCACGTGGTGCTGTCCTTCATCCCGTCCTGCGGGGCCTGTCCGACCTGTCAGGCGGGCATGCGCAATCTCTGCGATCTGGGCGCCGGCTTGCTGAATGGTGCTGCGGTGAGCGACGGAACATTCCGGATTCAGGCCCGCGGCCAAAACGTGTACCCGATGACGCTCCTCGGGACGTTCTCGCCGTACATGGTGGTGCACAAGAGCTCGGTGGTGAAGATCGACCCGTCGGTCCCGTTCGAGGTCGCCGCGCTCGTCGGCTGCGGCGTCACGACAGGCTACGGCTCGGCGGTTCGCACCGCCGACATCCGTCCGGGACAAGACGTGGCGATCGTCGGCATCGGCGGCGTGGGCATGGCGGCGCTGCAAGGTGCCGTCAACGCCGGCGCCCGCTACATCTTCGCGATCGACCCGGTCGAGTGGAAGCGCGACCAGGCCCTCAAGTTCGGCGCGACGCACGTCTACCCCGATGTCTTCGCCGCGATGGGCGGAATGATGGAAGTGACCTACGGCCTGATGGCCCACAAGGTCATCGTCACTGTCGGCGAGCTGCACGGCGCCGACGTGGACAACTACCTGATCCTGACCCAGAAGGGCGGCACCTGCGTGCTGACCGCGATCGGCAGCCTGGTCGACAACAACGTCACGCTGAACCTGGCGATGCTCACCTTGATGCAAAAGAA
This sequence comes from uncultured Actinomycetota bacterium, assembly GCA_963784685.1. GTDB lineage: Bacteria > Actinomycetota > Actinomycetes > Mycobacteriales > Mycobacteriaceae > Mycobacterium. The sequence continues at coordinate 533,057 of CAWASF010000019.1, read as the reverse complement.
CCTGCAGGGCACCATCTTCGGCGGCGGCAACCCGCAGTACGACATCCCGCAACTGCTGTCGATGTACAAGGTCGGCAAGCTGAACCTGGACGACATGGTCACCACCCAGTACCGCCTCGAGCAGATCAACGACGGCTATCAGGACATGCTGGACGGCAAGAACATCCGCGGCGTCATCCGATACACCGACGCTGACCGGTAGCTTCCCGCATCTGTTGGCGCCGGGGCGAATCGGCGCCATGACGGTGCGCAACCGGCTGGTCATGTCTCCGATGGAGACGATGTACGGCACCCCGGAAGGGCTGCCGTCACAGCGCACCCCGACTACTTCGCCGCCCGCGCCCGGGGCGGGGTCGGCCTGATCACGTTGGGCGCCACCGGCGTCGACCATCGCCACCCCGAGACCCCCGGTGGTTTGCACCTGGCCACCGACGACGCCGTCGACGCCCACCGCGCGCTGGTGGAGACGGTGCACGAACACGGCGCCAGGATCCAGCCGCAGATCGTGCACGCCGGGCCCGACGGCCTGGGGCCGGAGATCTTCGGGGTCACGTCGTTGGGGCCGTTGGTGATTCCCTCCTACCTCACCGGGCGCCCATCGGCGGAGATCAGCAAGCAACAGCTCTGCGAGGTACTCGACCGGTTCAAGGCCGCGGTGCGCCGCGCCGCCGAGGCCGGATACGACGGTATCGAATTGCACGCCGCCCACGGCTACATGCTGCTGGGGTCTTTCCTTGCCCCACAACGTAATCGACGCACCGACGACTATCGGGGCAGCTCGGCGCGCGGTCGGGTGCGGGTGGTGCTGGGGGCGCTGCCGCGATCCGCTCCGAGGTCGGCGACGATTTGCCGATCACCCTGCGCATCTCCGGCTACGAACGGGTCGCGGGGGCCGGCCGATTTACGAAACCGCGGTTCGAACGGATCACGACTGGGGCCGTGGTGTTTACACCGGCCGGCGGCACCGCCCGTCAACTGGCCGCCGACAGCGTCGTCATCGCCGGATCGCTCGAACCCGACACCGCGCTGTTCGACGCGCTGGTCGCCGCGATGCCCGGTACCGAGGTGCACGCCGCCGGCGACTGCAGCGGCCTTGGTCTCATCCGGAAAGCCACCGAGGAGGGCGCACGCGCCGCGTGCGCGATCTAGAGATTGGAGAAAACCATGACCCACGCCGCGGAATCTCAGGCCTCGCCGGCACTGACCGCGTCGCAGTCCTCCTGGCGTTGCGTCCAAGCGCACGACCGGGAGGGCTGGCTGGCGCTGATGGCCGACGACGTCGTGGTCGAGGATCCGATCGGCAAGTCTGTCACGAACCCGGATGGGACCGGGGTGCGGGGCAAGGACGGCGTCGCGGCCTTTTACGACAACAGCATCGCGCCCACCCAGATCACCATCAACTGCGAGGAGACGTTCCCGTCGAGCTCGCCCGACGAGATCGCTCATATCCTGGTGCTGCACTTCAAGTTTGAGGGCGGGTTCACCAGCAAGGTGCGCGGGGTGTTCACCTACAAGGTCAACGACGCGGGGCTGATCACCAACATGCGCGGCTACTGGAACCTCGAGATGATGGAGTTCGGCAAGGAGGAGTGAAACCTTGGCGATACCTGGAATCACTTGTGTCACTGTAGTTTCAGCGGTTTCTAAGCGGCGGTTTTTGTCGGTGCCCTTCGATAGTTTGGCGGTATGACGTCGAGCGCGGTTGTTGATCGAGAGGCGATCACGGCGGCGCTTGATGTGCTGGATGCCGCGTTCGACGGGGCGGCCGCGTTTGACTGCGAGGCGTTGACCACTCCGGAGCAACTGGGGTTGTTGGAACGCTGGGAGCGGCTGCGTCGGCGGATCCCGGCCGCCGAACACCCGCTGATTAATTCCATTGCCCGCCAGGCGACCCCAGAAGAGCTGGGCGGCACACTGTCGCACGCGATCGCCGAGTGGACACTGATCAGCCGCGCCGAAGCGTCCCGGCGCATCAAAGAAGCCGCCGACCTCGGGCCCCGGCGCACCCTGACCGGCGAGCCCTTGGCGCCGTTGTTGACGGCCACCGCCGCCAAGCAGCGTGAGGGCAAGCTAGGGCCCGGGCAGGTGGCGGTGATCCGCAAGTTCTACCACCAATTGCCCGGCTGGATCGACCACGCCACCCGCGAACAGGTCGAGGCAAAGTTAGCCAACGAAGGCACCCAGTACCGGCCCGAGCAACTGGGCGCGCTGGCCGACACCCTCGCCGATGCGCTCAACCCCGACGGCACCTACAGCGACGAAGACCGCGCGCGGCGGCGGGGTGTGACGCTGGGCAAACAAGGCCCTGATCAGATGTCGCAGCTGCGCGGCTGGCTGACCCCCGAACTGCGCGCCACCCTGGAATCCGTACTGGGCAAATTAGCCGCCCCCGGCATGTGCAACCCGCTCAACGACACCCCGTGCGTGGACGGAGCACCCAGCCAAGAGGCTATCGACAAAGACATTCGCAGCACCGCCCAACGCCAGCACGACGCGCTGCTGGCGGCGCTGCGCGCGCTGTTGGCGTCGGGGGACCTGGGCCAGCACAACGGGCTGCCGACGTCGATCATCGTGACCACCACTCTTTCAGAGCTCGAGGCCGCCGCCGGGCGCGGGCTGACCGGCGGGGGCAGCATCCTGCCGATGAGCGATGTCATCCGCCTCGCCCGCCACGCCCGCCACTACCTCGCGATTTTCGACAAGGGCAAGGCGCTCGCGCTGTACCACACCAAGCGCCTGGCCTCACCCGCACAGCGGATTGTCCTGTACGCCAAGGACCGTGGGTGCAGCGCACCGGGCTGCACGGTGCCCGGGTATTACTCCGAGGTGCATCACGTCATCGGCTACGCCGAGTGCCGCTGCACCGACGTCAACAACCTGACCTTCGGCTGCGGCACCCAACACGGCATCGTCCAACCTGGAAAATGGCGCACCCGCAAAAACGCCCGCGGCGACACCGAATGGATCCCACCGCCCCATCTCGACCGCGGCCAACCGCGCACCAACACCTACTGGCACCCCGAAAAACTCCTGCGCGACGATGACGACGACGAGGACGACAGCTCGGGTGCGGCATAGCCTACGGACGCCCATATGCTGGGACCATGGCGTCGATCTTCACCAAGATCATCAACCGTGAGCTGCCCGGCCGTTTCGTCTACGAGGACGACGACATCGTCGCGTTCCTGACGATCGAGCCGATGACACAAGGCCACACGCTGGTGGTGCCGCGCGCCGAGATCGATCAGTGGCAGGACGTCGACGGCTCGGTGTTCGCCCGCGTCATGTCGGTGAGCCAGCTGATCGGCAAGGCCGTGTGCAAGGCGTTCAGGGCCGAGCGTGCCGGGGTGATCATCGCCGGGCTGGAAGTGCCCCATCTGCATGTCCACGTTTTCCCCACCCGCAGCCTGAGCGACTTCGGCTTCGCCAACGTCGACCGCAACCCGTCAGCGAAATCGCTCGACGATGCGCAAACCAAGATCAAGGCGGCGCTGGCGCAACTGGCGTGAGGCCGTTCAGACATGCGCGGGAACGTCGCTCACACGGGGCAGGGTGACACGGAAGCAGCAACCCTCGCCGGGCGCGGTTGTCACCCGCACGGCGCCGCCGTGTGCACGTACCAACGAGTCGACGATGGACAGTCCCAGTCCGGTGCCGCCGCTGGACCGCGCCCGCGACGCGTCGGTGCGATAAAAGCGCTCGAACACCCGCGACGCATCCTCCTTATTCATGCCGGGACCCTTGTCCGCCACTTCGAGCACCGCATCGTCGCCGTCGGTGCCGACTCGGACGGTGACCTCGGCGCTTCCCGGGGTGTGCTGTAGGGCATTGACAACGAGGTTGCTCAGCACCTGCCGAAGCCGTGGTTCGTCACCGACCACCTCCGGGGTGCCGGGACCGTCGAGGACCTCCATCGTGATCGTGCGCTTGGGGTCGATCGCCTGCCCGTCGTGCACGGCGTCGCTGGCCAGCGCCAGCAAGTCCACTCGCTGGTGCTCCAGCGGTCGTTGCACGTCGAGCCGGGCGAGCAGCAGCAGGTCATCCACCAGCAGGCCCATCCGGCTGGCTTCGCTTTCGATTCGGGACAGCAGCATGGACACGTCACGCGCGGCGCCCTGGCGATACAGTTCGGCGAAGCCGCGAATGGTCGTCAGCGGGGTACGCAGTTCGTGGCTGGCGTCGGTGATGAACCGTCGCATCCGTTCCTCGGAGCTGCGGGCTGTTTCGGCCGACGACTCCGAGGAAGCCACCGCTTGCTGAATCTGGGCGAGCATTCCGTTGAGCGCCAACGAAAGTTGGCCCACCTCGGTTCGGGGATCGCGTTCCGGAACCCTGCGGTCCAGCTGGCCCCCGGCGATCGCGGCAGCGGTGTGTTCGACTTCCGACAGCGGTCGCAGGCTGCGGTGCACGACCACGAAGCTGGCGATCCCGACCACTAGCAGGACCGCTACCCCGATGCCGATCTGCAACCAGACCAGGGAGCTGACGGTGTGCTGGACGTCGGACAGATCGATCGCGACGGTGGTGACGCCGTTCGGCCCCCGCACCGACACCGCTCGCCACTGAATGGAGCCGTTGACCGAGGGCAAGGTGATGGGATTGGGACCCACGTCGTTGTTGGGCGGTAGTGCCGGCTCGGCGTTGCGGTCGTTGATGGCCGTGAAGGGGGTGCCGTCGGAGCCGATGCCGCGCACGTAGAACTTCGACGGCGGCCGGCCGGGGTCCGGGGCGTCGTAGGGTGGCGGCGACTGCCTCCTCGGGGCCTGCGCCCAGCCGCGGGACGCTTCGAGCAGGGTCTGGTCGATCCGGCCGATGAGAACCTCATGCAGGATCGAAGTCACAGCGACGCCCGAGACCGCCAGACCGCAGGCGACAAGCGCCAGGGTGGCGGTCACCAAACCCACCCGTAGCGGCAAGCCGCGTCGAACTCTCGCCGAGCTTGCGCTCAACGCGGCTCCCGCAGCACGTAACCCACCCCACGCAGGGTGTGCAGCAGCCGCTTCTCCCCGGTGTCGATCTTGCGACGCAGGTACGACACGTAGGACTCGACGACATTGACGTCGCCGCCGAAGTCGTAGCGCCAGACATGGTCGAGAATCTTGGGTTTGCTCAGCACCGTGCCCGCGTTGATCACAAAGTAGCGAAGCAACGTGAATTCGGTCGGCGACAGCGACACCGGTTCGCCGGCCTTCCACACCTCATGAGTCTCTTCGTCGAGTTCGATATCGGCGAACGTCAGGCGGGCATTGCGCGGTTGCGCCCCGCCCTTGCCGGCGCGTCGGAGTATGACCCGCAGCCGCGCGACAACCTCCTCCAGGCTGAACGGTTTCGTCACGTAGTCGTCGCCGCCCAGGGTCAGGCCGGCGATCTTGTCCTGCAGTGAGTCGCGGGCCGTCAGGAACAACGCCGGCGCATCGATGCCGTCGGCGCGCAGCCGTCGCAGCACCCCAAAGCCGTCCATCCCGGGCATCATCACGTCGAGAATCACCGCGTCCGGGCGGGCGTCACGGGCACGATCCAGGGCCTGGGCTCCATTGGTTGCGGTATGCACCTCAAATCCCTGGAACCTCAGGCTGACGGAGAGCAGTTCGACGATGTTGTCCTCGTCGTCGACGACGAGAACGCGAGCCTCGGGTTTGGTTTTGCTGGGGGTAGCCGCTGTCATGAGGTCACTTCGGTCCTTTTGTTTGAACTTTGCCTGCAAATTATTTGTGATTCCTGAAAGGTCGGTGCCAATAGTCTGCCAGGAAACATCGCATCAGCTTGGAACGATACGCGTCTCGCCGAAGCCAGGCGTGCATAGACTCAACAGATGGATTTCGCCAAAGGCATCGTGTCTCTTGCCATCGCTCCCGCACGAGTGGGGCTTGCCGCCGCCGACGCGAGCTTGAACGTCGCTTCCGCCGCGGTGGGCGTGGCGAAGCGGGCGGTCGGTGGGACCGACTCGGGGACGAGCGCGATGGCTTCCATGCTGGGCATCGACGACACGGTCATGCGGCTCAACCGGTTGGCCCGGCTGATGGACGACGACGCGCCGCTGGGTCGCGCGGTGGCGCCCGACGGGCCGATGGACCGGTTGCTGCGCCCGGGCGGGGTGGTCGACCTGCTCACGTCGGAGGGTGGTTTGCTCGACCGGCTCACCGCGGAGGGCGGGGGGCTGCAGCGGGCGCTGCAGCCCGGCGGGCTGGCCGATCAGCTGCTCGCCGAGGACGGATTGATCAATCGGGTGTTGTCCGAGGACGGGTTCGCGGAGCGGCTGCTCGCGGAGGGCGGGCTGATAGACAAACTGACCGCCAAGCACGGGCCGCTGGATCAGCTCGCCGACGTCGCCGACACCCTGGCCCGGCTGACACCCGGCATGGAAGCGCTGGAGCCCGCGATTGCCACCCTGCAGGACGCCGTGGCCGCGCTCACCACGGTGGTCAATCCGCTGAGCAACTTCGCCGACCGCTTCCCGCTGCCAGGCCGCCGGATGCCACGCCGCTCGCCGTCACGGCCGGTGCGCTCAACGCGCATCATCGAAAGCGACGAATGACCGGCTAGGCTGGCACCCGATTTATCCCGGCCTCCTTAGCTCAGTGGTAGAGCACTCGCCTTGTAAGCGAGCGGTCGTCAGTTCAATCCTGACAGGGGGCTCAATAAGAAACATGCATCGGCGTGCAGGAATGCACTGGCCTGCGGATGCACGGACGTTCGGCTCGACCCCTCGGTTTCACGACGTTGTCAACCCGCTGCAACGTTGCGGCGGCGATCTTCAAGGCGTCGTCCTGGTTGTGCACGTAGGTGCGCATCGTGAACGCCGGACCGGCGTGGCCGAGCCATTCGAAACGACCACGGTCGGCACGCGACGACGCGAGCGTACTGCGCACCGATTACCGCGCCCCCGGGGATTTTCGGTCGCGGCCGCGTGTTGCACTGGGGCGAAGAACGATGGAAGTAGCCAAGGGGACTCGGGGCGGCGTGTCGGTGCGGGAACTCATGGGTCCGAGGGGCTACCTCGTCGGTGGCGTAATCCCCATCCAAACCAAAGGGGCGCCGCGGAAGGCGGCGGTGCACTCCAGCACGGTGCCATCTGCGGCCTGCGTGCGCGCGCCTTCAACCGAACAGGAATCCCCCAGACGGGGCGCACCGGCATGCGCGGAGCTAATTCCGATGACGACCGCGATCGGCGCGACAGCTGTAATCATCGCCAAGCCGACGAACGGGAGCTTCCTCATGAGCGACACCTCCCAGCAGTGAAACCCCGCAACAGCGTACTCGCTGATAAGCCCGGAAATTCCCAATTGGCGAACTCGCGGATGCCGTCATCTTTCGTCAGGTTCGGCTTTCAGCGCAGGGCACGACTACGCCCCCAGCGGCACGACGACCGGCCGCACCCGCGCGCCGGGCTCAAGATATTGGGTTCTCTGGGGGATATCTCCGGTGTTCTTGTTAGGTGCGAAACGGGGCCGTATGTACCTCCGATACGCTGCGTAGAGCAAGATCAGCACGAAAGTCACCCCCATTTCCAGAGCCGCCACCAGCCGCCCGGGCATACCGGTGAGGGCCCAAACCAAAAGCCCGCCGCCGAAATAGACAACAACCAGCACGTACGACGCGAAGGTGACCCACGGGCTGCTGCGGTCAGTCATGATCCCCACTTCCCGACAGAACCTCGGTTCGCGCAGGTAATATCCGATTTGCCGCATGGCTGGAAGACGTTTCGCGGCTACTGGGCCAGATCCCAGCTCGTTCATGGCACCAAGGGTGGCTGAGCACATGAGAGTTCCGCAGCCGACCTCCACAACGGAGAATCAAGCTCCTATGTCGCGAAGCGGCCCATTCGGAACGCGATTTGCGCGATGAAGCGCAAGCTTCTGAAGGTGCTCGTAGCAGCGGCTCTCGGAGCCGGTGCCGCAACGAGCGTCGGCTTCACCACTGCGCCAATGACTTTCACTGCTAGCTGTCCACCGGAGGACATACCCCTCAGCATCCACTGCGACGCTCCGGCACGCTCATCGGATACGTACCAGTGCCGAGACGGCTGTTTCTCCAACAGCAAGACTTCTCAAGGCACGTGTTCTCACCACGGCGGCATTGACCATGCGATCGATCAGGGCACTGGGCAGTAAGACAATCTTCATCGCGGCCACCCTTACGGTGACCGGCTCGACGCTGCTCATCTGTGCGGTCGGCACTGCGGTCGCTGATGTGCCGGTCGGGCCGGGACCTACCAGCTACACCGCGCCGCCGCAGCCCGGGCCGGGAGCCTGCCACTACCGCATCGCCGCCTACGGACAGCCTCTGCCCGACCCGACTTGCACCCTGGTGCAATCAGCCCGCGGGTCACCCGACCCACGCTCGCCACGACGAGTTGCAGGACCGGCTACACCAAGCCAATCCGGCCGCCGGCTTCTATCACCGAGATCGAAATGCGCGAAAAACGCAGCGGCATACGGGTACACCGGCTCGCTGAAACCAACGCCATCTCCGCAGCTAGAACCGCCGACGCAAGCAAGCGTAGGGTTAGCTCATGGGTGGCGAGTTCGTCCAGATCCGGATAACCGACCCCTGGGAATTTTTCCAGTCGGCGCCCGAGGCCGTTCGCCCGCGGCTGCTGGACTGGCAGGTCGACGCCAAGGGCAGGCACGTCGCCTGGCGCTATCGGATAACCCGGTACGAGCAGGACGGCCAACCGAGGTGGTGGTTGGACGGGACCGGCCAGCACCCGTGGACCAGCGACGACGTGGAGTATCTGAAGGACGTGGCCGAGCACCACGCCGGTCGACTGTTGCGCAGGCAGCGATGGCGGCCGAACAGCATGTACAACGACCAGGAGCCGCCGCTGTGGCTAGGTGGTCGAGGGTGGTCGTCATGACTTCCGCCCTCCCGAAGATTTGGCAGCGAGAGCACGACAACCGAGGCAACGCCGTCAGATGCGGTTAAGGATTATCTGATCGCGCCGTTGATCTTCGGCGTGTCGATCATGCCCTTGTCGACTCCCCACATGGTGGCGATGGTCCGGTAGTCGCCGGTTTGCATCAGGTGCAGCAGCGCCTGCCGAAGCGATTCCGCCAGTGCCGAGCCTTTGGGCACGGGCCAGCCATACGGTTCGGTGTCGAACACGTCACCCGCGGCCACGAGTGCGCCCCCGCTCAGCTTGATCGCAAACCCGGTAATCGGGGAATCTGCCGACATGGCATCGGCCTTCCCGGAGATCACCGCGGCGGTGACATCATCTTCGCGGTCAAAGAGCACCTTCTCGATCGGCGGCAGGCCCGCGGACGTACACACGTCGCTCTCGGCGGGTATCTCGATGGTGTCGTGCACGGAACCGGCCAGCGTCGCGACCCTGCGTCCGCACGCGGCGTTAGGACTTATCGGCGGGCCGGGCCGCTGCGCCCACAACGTGCCTTTGTTGAAGTAGGTGACGAAGTCGACCATCGACTCGCGAGCCTTGGTGTCGGTGATCGATGACATCCCGAGGTCGAGTTGGTGTGCCCGCAGGGCCGGAAGGATGCTTTCGAACGGCATCTCGCGATAGTCCGGGGCCAGCGCCAAAGTCTTTGCTATCGCATTCATGAGGTCGACATCGAAACCGACGATCTGTCCGTTCGAATTCTTGAATTCGTTTGGTGTAAAGGGCAAAGCTACGGCGATCGTCAGGTGGCCTGTCGCCCTGATGTCTGCGGGCACCGTCGCCGCGATCGACGGGATGGCTCCCATTGGCGCGGCCGGGGAAGACTGCCGATGATGCAATACACCGGTGAGCACGACAGTCGCAACGGCGATGATCAGCACGGCCAAAATCGCGGGCACAACAATGGGCCACCGCACTTTCCGTTTCCGATGCCGATGCCGGGACGGGACCACCAGCGCCGACGCCGTCGCCTCCCCCGCACCAAAATCCCGAGCGACGGCTTCCAATTCCTTTTCGAGTGCGTGAGCGAAATCAAGGCAGCGGTCGAAGCGATCTTCGCGGCGTTTGGCGAGTGCCTTGGCGAACACCGGGCCGAGCGCAGACAGTTCGGGCGCGCGATCGTCGATCGCCGGCGGCGGCGTGGAAAGGTGATTGCTGATGACCACGTTCGGATTGGAATGCTGAAACGGAGGTGCGCCGGTCAACAAATGAAAAGCGGTGGCCGCTAACGAATATTGGTCGGCTCGGCCGTCAAGCGGCTCGCCCAGGAGCTGCTCCGGCGCCGCGTATAAAACGGTGCCGACGGTCATGTTGGTGGCGGTCAGGGTGCCTGGGTCGTCTTCGCGGCGGGCGATGCCGAAGTCGGCCAGGAGCGCGCGCATTCCGGTATTCGATTGTGCGATCAAGATGTTGGACGGCTTGACGTCCCGGTGCGACATGTGATTGTCGTGCGCATAATCCAGCGCGTCAGCCACCCCTGTGATAATTCGTACGACTTCGTCCGGCGGCAGGCCATTGGGCTGGTCCCGCAGCAGGCGCGCGGCATCGGTGCCGTCGACGAAATCCATCGAGATCCACAGTTGACCATCGAACTCGCCACGATCATGCAGTGCCACGATATTTGGGTGCCAAAGGGTCGCGACAATCGCGGCTTCGCGATCGAAGCGCTCCCGGTACTCGTGGTCACTCGTCAGCTCCCCCGGCAGCACCTTCAGAGCTTCACGCCGCGGCAACCGCGGGTGTTGGACGAGGTACACCTCGCCCATACCGCCGGCACCCAGCGAACGCAGGACCGTATATCCGGCAAAGACTTCACCCTCAACTAGCGGCATTGTCTGAGCCTTCCTTCTGGTGCCATCTTGGGCTGTCGCGTGCGCGCGGTGTTGGTATGCGTCGGCATACTAGTTGACGGTCGGAAGAAAAATGGGCAGACCGACAACTAAGCCGATAGCCACGAAATGAACCGCGACATCCGTCGCGCAAGCCGCGGAGGGCCCCCACGCCACCCGGGACGCCCGGCCCACTGTGATGGCGCCGGGTCTAGGCGCGGAGCTCAAGCCCGCGCGCGACCCGGCGTCACTTCCCCGATTTCTTGGGGCCCTCCTCGGTAAGATCGACGACTTCCGCGTCGGTAGCCTTTTTGACCGCCTGAATGCCCTTCTCGGCGTTGGCCTTCCTTTGATACGTCTCGCTGGCGACGATGATCTCGCCGTTGCCCGCCCTCAGCTGGAATCGGTATTTACCGGTTTTGTCCTTGCTGATTTCGAACCTGGCTGCTGGCATTTCAAGTTCTCCCGTTTTCGCCTACTCGGACAGCAAAGGCTACCCGTCAATCCGTCCTCGAAAAAGTGCTCACCATGCCGATGCTGCGGTTCCTCAGCTCCCCGCCAATGTTCGGAATTCCCTCAATGCCGAATTTCGTTCGGCTTCGTCGCGTCAGCCTTTCCGGTCACGTAACGGCTGCAATGCAACTCAATGGAAATACACCGCGGCGGCCCGAAAATGGGCGGCCTGCGGCGGTCAAGGTGCCGCCACCGCGCAGCTTTCCCGACGGAGAGCGCCCACCCGGGCCGCCCCCCGTCGGGATTACGGGCCGCCGTCAGTACAGCGGGACCCACACGCCGAAGAACCAGTAACCCCAACCCCCGTACTGCCAGTTGAAGACCGGCAGGACAGTGAAGGTGTTGTAGTTGAACGGTGCGAAATAGCGCTGCCCATAGTCAACGTAGCGCGGCGGCCCGACCCATGGGCGGTTCCAGCCGCCGGCAGGCGGCGACCCATCCCAGCCACCTGGGGGCGGCGGGCCTTCCCAGTTTGGCGGCGGGTGGCCGGGGGCCGGGCCGTCACTCCAGCCGTAGCCTCTCTGGCGCGGTGGTGGCGGCGCCCCACGGCCGGGGATGTAGAACCCAACCTTCAGGTCGATGGGGCCGCCGATTTGCGCAGTGCCGCGCGGGATATCACCGTGCGGCGGGATGTACGGCGGGTGCGGCGGCTGATTCCACGGCGCGTTGAGGACCGGGCGGGTCGTGGTCGGGTAGGAGGAGCGGTCACCCGGCTTGGTCGTCGAACCACTCCACGGGGTCGTGGTTGTCACCGGCGTGGAACCACTCCACGGCGTCGTGGTTGTCACCGGCGTGGAACCACTCCATGGCGTCGTGGTTGTCACCGGCGTCGAACCACTCCACGGCGTCGTGGTTGTCACCGGCGTCGAACCACTCCACGGCGTCGTGGTTGTCACCGGCGTCGTTGTCACCGCTGTCGTGGTTGTCCTGTCCGTGGTGGACCCCGGTGTCGGCCCCGTCGTGACGTGCGGCGTCGTGGTTGTCACGTGCGGCGTGCCGGCGCCGGGAACTTGTGCCGGCGGGCTAGACAAGGGCGAGGAGCCCCCGAAGCCGGGACCCTGGTTAACGGGGGGCGGATCACAAGTCTTGTCGTGTTGCCAGTTGGGGCACGGGACGGAGTGGGCGAACCCCGCATGGAACGTCGTTGCGGCGGCGCCGAGGCCCGCCGCAACTGCCGCTGCTGCGGCGACACGTTTGATCGACATTGGCTGCGTCCCCTCTCGGGCTTCGGCCCGCAAATTGCCTGGTCGGCCTGCACTCAACCTTTTTCAAGGGCAGGTCACGTCCAACTCGAATTTCTTGGTTACCGGCTGTGGCTGCTGGGGGTTGCTCATATCGGCACCGCTTGCGGTGCCCTTGATCTGGTACGACTTCCCGCTTACCGCGGCTCCGGCGTCGCCGCCCTGACCTTGTGCGGCGTCGGAGTAACCGAGCGTGACGCCATTGATGGTGCCCAGTCCGACTGAATGAACAATGGGCGGGTTGTCGTTGCTGATCACCGCACCGACACCGTTGGCCACGTCCCCGATGCCGATGTTGATGTTGTTGCCGGCCGGGGTGCAGGTGACCGGACCGCTGACGTTCTGGTCCTTGCCATCGACAATTAACTGCGGGCCGGCGGGCGCCGCAGGCCCGGGGTTGGACGCGCCCGTGTTCGACTTATTGCTGGAACAGCCGGCGCAACCCGCGACGACGATGGCCACGCCGGCTATGCCGACGACGATCCCACGCTTCACCCCATGCACTCCTTCGTGTCGCGGGTGTCGCTCGTCGCGGCACCGTAACATCGGCAAAACTACAGCCGATCACGGCCAGCCCAAAGAGCATGCTGGCAAATTCAAATAAAAATCGCAGCTTTGCGGGGAGATCCCGTGTAGCCGGCCACCCGCTGGAGTAATCAGGCCGGAAGCGGGTAGCCGACATCGCGAGGGTTTTTAAGGCTGGAGGCTGCGCGATGCCGGTTACAGCGGGGCACGTTCCCGGAGTGACCTCGGGTTTGCGCCGGGTACCCATGGACCCGGGGCGCTTCCGCAGCGGGCGTTGGTTCTTGTTGGCCGAGGGCGTGCTGGTGAGCGCGTTCGGCGTCGCCGGGCTGGTCACCGCGGCCCTGCATCCGCATGCCGAAACCACCCGCGCCCCAGTTTCCGGGATTGCATCGACTCCGGCGCACAGCGCGATACTGCTGGCGCTGGGAATCGTCGCCATCGCGGCTGTCGGCAATCGCCGCGCCGCAGTAACCGTTACCGCGCTGAGTGCGGTGGGCTACCTGGTGTTGTTGTTTATCGGCAGTGTCGGCGCGGCGCGCGGATTGCCGACGCCGTCCGGGTGGCAATCTGGCGGCATCCTGCTGCACGGAGTGCTGGCGGTCGTCAACCTCGCGCTGCTGATGTGGCTGATTCCCGACGAGTTGGGAGACGAGGTCTGGGCGCCGCGCCGGCGGCGGGGCCGCGGCCACACCGAGCCGACGGCCGTGCCGCGGAGCATGGTCTCGGCGAGTAACTCAGGATCCCCACACCCGGCGGAGCGTCAGTCGAGCCGATCGGGGTCAACCACCCCGCCGACCAGCGTTGCGCCCGAACAAAGAGAGAACGAGCCCCCGGCCCATGATGTCGAGAATTCAACCCAGGCGACGCACCCCGCCGCTCGGCCGACGGATGCGGTGCGATCACGCCGTCGCATGGTGGCCGTCGTCGTGGCGGTCCTGGCAGCCGTTATCGGCATCGTCATCTTCCTACACCGCCGCTGACACGGTGAACCTTCTGTAGCTCGGGCGGTCATAGCGGGCGCTTTCGTTCTCGATGACCGAGGACCCGACGAAGCGGGACTTTGGCCCCTCCCGCGGGGCAAGGCGGGGTGGTGCAATCCGCAGTACAGGCGCGCCCAATACCTCGGATGTCTTGAAACGCTAAGAAATTGTCTTGCGTTGTCAAGACTCACTGTGGTCGCGCCGCACAGTGGTACAGCTGAGCAGTTACAAAGCCGGCCACCGCGAACAGGAGATCACTGTGACAAAGAACATCAACCTGACCGGAAAGACGGCGGTCGTGACCGGCGCCGGATCGGGGATCGGCGCAGCGAGCGCGCGGCTGCTCGCCCGGCACGGCGCCAAAGTCCATGTCGCGGACATCAACGGTGACGCAGCCGCCGCGGTGGCCCGCGAGATCGGCGGCGGCGCAGTCGATCACGCGATCGACGTGGCTCGGCCGGAAGAGGTCGAGGCGCTGGCCAAGGCGGTCTTCGATGACGGAGGACGCGTCGACATTTTGCACAACAATGCCGGCATCGCCCATGCCGGTGACATCGAACGGACCACCGTCGAGGATTGGCAGCGCGTGATCGGGGTGAACCTGCTCGGCGTCGCCTACGGTGTGCAGGCCTTCGTGCCGCGGATGCTCGAACAGGGCCATCCGGCAACGATCGTCAACACCGCCTCCATGGCCGGTCTCTTCCCGATCGCACGAATGGCGCCGTACTGTGCCTCCAAGTTCGGCATTGTGGGAATGAGCGAGTCACTCAACGCCGAATTGCGCCCGCGAGGCATACGCGTGATCGCCCTCTGCCCCGGGATAATCAAGACCGACATCGTCCGCGAAGGAATCATGCGCGGCCAGCTGGGCGCCGACCAAGCGAAGATCATCGCCTTCTACGACAAGCACGGCGTGTCGCCGGACACCGTCGCCGCGGACGTGCTGGGGGCTATCGCGCGACCCCACGTCGTCGTGGTCTCCCCACCGTCGCAGGTCCTGGCTCCCTATCTGGTGCACCGATTTTCCACACGGCTGGCCCAACCGCTGGCCCGCGTGATGACGAAGATCGTCAGCCGCGGCTGACAAGAAGTCAGAGAGGCGGGCGGTCATGAAGCGATTGAACGGTGTCGACGCATTCATGCTGGGCATGGAGACGTCGAAGGCCTACATGCACACGTTCAAGGTGGCGATCATCGATCCGTCAACTGACCCGGAGGGCTGGTCTTTCGAGAGGTTTTACGCCGAGTCGGCACGCCGGATACATCTGGTGCCGATGCTGCGGTGGAAATACCTCGACTCACCGCTCGGCCTGAATCACCCCTACTGGGTGGAAGATCCGGACTTCGAGCTGCACTACCACGTTCGCCGCGTCGCCTGCCCCCCGCCCGCGGACCACAAGAGCTTGTGCGAGTTCATGGCGGCGATCTACTCGTATCAACTCGACCGCAACAGGCCGTTGTGGATGACGTGGGTAGTTGAGGGACTCGCGGACGGCAAGGTCGCGGTCGTCATGCTGGTGCACCATGCCTACGTCGACGGGGTGGGCGCTTCGTGGCTGATGCAGCGGTTCTATCAACCACAACCGGGCGTCAAAGCGGGCGATCCGCACGCCTACGACCCGCCACCCCTGCCCTCGTGGCCGACGCGACTAGGTCGGGCCGTGCGCGATTGGCCCGAGGTCACGATCGGTAACATGCCCAAAGTGGCCACGGGGCTGTGGCACAGATTCATGCTGGAACGCAAGCGCAAATCGGCCGGCCTGCCGCCACATCCGTCGGCCGGACAGATGCGCCAAACACCGATCAACGTCACTCTGAGCGCCGGACGCACCTTTGTCTGTGACAGCATCCCGCTCGAGTGCTTCATCACCGTGAGTAAGGCGCTCAATGTCACCATCAACGACGTATTCAGCAACTGCGTGGCGGGAGCGGTGCGACGCCTGCTTCTCGACCTGGACTACAACCCGGACGCCCACCCACTGGTCGGTGCGACCCCGTTCGCCGGCGAAAGGCCTGCGGGAAGGGAAGGTTGGGGCAACTTCGCGACCCAGGACTTCTGCTGGTTGCGCAGCGACATAGCTGACCCGGTCGAACGTCTTCACGCCAGCCACGAGGCAAATGTGGAGATGAAGGAGCACATCAAAGCAGTCAAAGAGGCCGGCGCCGACATCAGTTCGGTAATGCAGGTTGTCCCACCGTGGGCGATTCCGCTCATCCGCAAGGCAATACACCGCAGGGGAGGAAACTTCGGTCTCTTCGGCAACGTCGTGCTGTCCAACGTGCCCGGACCGAAGGAGGCGCTGTACATCGACAACTGGAAACTTGCCAACTGGTACTCCACGGGCCAGATCGCGGATGGCACCGGACTCAACATCACTATGTGGAGCTACTGCGGTCAAGCAAACATCTGCATGCTGATTGACCGCGAGGTGCTCAAGGACGGCTGGCGCCTGTTCAACTACTTCGTCGATGAGCTGGATTCCTTACTGGCGGTTACCAATTCAAAGAAGGCTGCCCTATGAACCGGTTAAGCCCGCTCGACTTGTCGTTCTTGCTGCTAGAGAAGCCCAACCGACCCTGCCACATGGCCGCAATGACGATCTTCCAAAAGCCGAAGGGGCAGCAGTCCTCTTTCGGGCCGCGCCTGTTCGAGGCCTATCGGCGCAGCCAGGCGACCAAACCCTTCAATTACAAGTTGAAATGGCTGGGAAAAGATGTCGCGGCGTGGGAAACCGTCGAGCCGGACATGCGATATCACGTCCGGCGCATTGATTTACCGGCGCCGGGTTCCGTGCAGCAGTTCTACGAGACGGTTTCCTTTCTCAACGCCGGGCTGCTCGACCGGGGCCACCCGCTGTGGGAGTGCTACGTCATCGACGGCATCCAGGACGGTCGGCTTGCTGTCATGATCAAAGTGCACCACGCGCTCATCGACGGTGAGGGTGGTCTGCGCGCGATGCGCAACTTCCTGAGCGATTCGCCACGCAACAAGAGGCTGGCGGGTCCGTGGATGCCGCCGGAAAGCGGTGAAAAGCCCCGGCGTTCGCGCCCAAGCGTTTCGCAGATGGAGCGGTTGCAGAGCATGCTGAAGGAGGTGGCCAAGCTGCCGGCTGGTGTTGTCGGGATGGGCACCGGCGTGATCGACCTAGGCGCCCAATCGCTGAACCTCAAGCCGCGAATGGCGTCCCCACCTTTTGCGGCGCGCCGGACCCTCTTCAACAACACCGCGAAGTCGGCGGCGCGTGCGTACGCAAACATAGAATTGCCGCTAGCCGACGTGAAGGCCGTGGCCAAGGCGACCGAAACCTCTGTCAACGATGTCGTCATGACCATCATCGACGATGCCTTACATCACTACCTCCGCGAACACGGCGCTCCCACCGACAGACCTTTGGTGGCCTTCATGCCCATGTCGCTGCGCGACGAATCGGGCGGGGGCGAGGGCAACCAGGTGAGCGTCGAACTCATCGCAATGGGCGAACCCGAGGCGAGCCTCAGTGATCGTCTGAGCCAGATCAACCGCGCGACAACGAATGCGAAGCACAAGGGCCGGCGCATGCAAACGACGTTGCGTCAGGCCCACACGCTGATGCTGGCCGGCAGCATGGCCATGTCGGACACCTTGCCCTGGTTCGGAAAGGTGCCGAGCGCCAATCTGGTGATATCGAACATGAAGGGTCCGACCGAGCAACTCTATTTGGCCGGTGCGCCTACGGTCGCGTTCCTCGGCTTGCCCATCCTGCCGCCCGGCGCCGGGCTCAACGTCACCTTCGCGAGCGTGCACAAGGACATCGGAATCGCGATCGGCGCGGCGCCGGAAGCTGTGCACGAGCCCTTCCGGCTGGCCGAACTGATCGAACGGGCCTTCCGCCAATTGGAAACCGACACGGACACAACGGTGTCCACCACTGCACGTCGCACGCAACCCGTGTGATCGGCACGTCAACTACGGAGAACGCCATGAAGAACATCGGCGCCATGCTCAAACAACGCGCAGTGATTTCTCCCCGGCTCGAGGCCTACGTCGAGCCATCCGCCGATGTGCGCATGGACTACACACAGCTGAATGCGCTGGCCAATAGGTGCGCCAGCGTTCTGAGCTCCTTAGGGGTCGGCAAGGGCGATCGGGTGGCGTTGCTGATGCCCAATTGTGTCGAGTTCTGCTGCCTGTTCTACGGCGCGGCCAAAATTGGGGCCGTGGCCGTTCCCCTCAACACCCGGCTTGCGGCGGCCGAACTGGAATTCATTCTGTCCGACAGCGGGAGCAAGGTGTTGTTCTATGGCGAAGCGTTCGCGGCGGTAGCCGACACTATCAAGAAAGACACCAACTACCACTGCGCCGTCATCGATTGGGTACCGGTCGCCGGCGGCAGCGGTTCCCTCGCCGAACGCCTTGAAACCGCAGATGCCAACGAGCCGGCCGTCGAGTGCGGTGGATCGGACAATCTGTTCATCATGTACACGTCGGGCACCACCGGACATCCCAAAGGGGTTGTGCACAGCCACGATTCGGTGCACACGGCGGCGACGTCGAATGCACTGACGGCCGAATCACGCTACCAAGACCGGGTACTCCTCCCCTTGCCGATGTTCCACGTGGCGGCACTGACAACGGTCATCTTCTGCGCCCTGCGCGGCATCACCCTGATCTCGATGCCGCAGCTCGATCCCGCGAAGATGTGGTCGCTGATCGTCGACGAACGGGTTTCCATCGCCGGCGCCGTGCCGGCGATCCTGAACTTCATGCGTCAGGTACCCGAGTTCGCCGAACTCGACGCGCCCGACTTCCGCTTCTTCATGACCGGCGGCGCGCCGATGCCCGAGGCCCTGATCGAGATGTATGCCGCCAAGAACATGCAAGTCATGCAGGGCTACGCGCTGACCGAATCGTGCGGCAGTGGCACCGTGCTCCTCGGCGAGGACGCTTTGCGCAAGATCGGCTCGGCCGGACGAGCCTGCATGTTCGCAGACGTCCGAGTGCGCAGCGACGATGGCGTGATCAGCGAAAGCGGCGAAGGCGAGGTCGTGATCAAGTCCGACTTCCTGCTCAAAGAATATTGGAACCGCCCGGAAGCCACACGCGACGCGTTCGACAACGGCTGGTTCCGTACCGGCGATATCGGCGAGATCGACAAAGAAGGCTATCTCTACATCAAGGATCGCCTGAAGGACATGATCATCTCCGGCGGTGAGAACATCTACCCGGCGGAGATCGAGAGCGTCATCATCGGCATCCCCGGCGTCAGCGAGGTTGCGGTCATCGGCTCCTCCGACGAGAAGTGGGGCGAAATCGCTTGCGCCATCGTCATCGCCGACCAGAGCAGGGTCAGCGAGCAGCAAATCATCGAGGTCTGCGGGACCCGGCTGGCGCGCTACAAGTTGCCCAAAAAGGTGATCTTCGCCGACGAGATTCCGCGCAATCCGTCGGGCAAGATTCTCAAGCGGGTGCTCCGCGATCAGTACCGGTGACCGCGCTGTGCCGGCCGGCAACGGACCGGCAGAACGCGGGCACAGCTACCGCGGCATTACTTTTGGGTCGCCGGTGGGCCTCGACCGTAGCTTCCGCGGTGACCTTGGTCTTCTTGGCTGCGACAGTGGTCTCCCACTCGATCCGCTTGGCATTGGCCTCGGCGGCGCTGGCTTCGGCGTCGGCCTGGATGCGTACCCGCTTGGCCTCGGCCTCGGCGGGTTTGATCACCTCGGCCACCAACTCATGCTCACGCAATTCGGCGTTGCGCTCAGCCAGCTCGCGCTGCGTCTCGATGACCTTCTGCTGAGCCTCGGCCTGCGCCAGCGGGCCCGCCTGGGCGGCCTCCTGCTCGGCCTTGTCGATCTCGGCCTTGTACTTAGCCCTGGCGATCTCGGTGTCGCGCTCCTGCTGGGCCTGGTTACGCAGCGACTCCTGACGGGCAGCCTGCGAGGCCTGATCGGCTTGGGCTTGGGCTTGGGCGATGGCGGCCTGCTGTTCCAGGGCGGCCATCTGAGGCTTGGCCATGTTGGCGATGTAGTTGGACTCGCAGTCGTCGAAAGCCTCGATCTGCAGAGAGTCCACCGTCAGGCCCATGACGCTCATCTCGTTCTGGGAACCGGTGAGCACCTCTTCCGTCAGCTTCTCGCGGGCCCGGATGATGTCTTCGATCGTGAGCCGACCGATCATGCCCCGGAGGTGACCGACGAAGATCTTCTGGGTGAGATCCTCCATTTGACCCTTCTTCTGGTCATTGAGGAACCGCTGAGCCGCGGCGGTGATCGCATTGGGAGTGTTGGCCACCTTGAATGCCACCACCGCAGAGACGTTCACCGGAATGCCATGTGTGGTAAAGCATTTCTCGGTGATCTCCACCTTGTGGGTTTCCAGACTCAGGAACCGCACCTTGCGGAAGAGGGGCATGACCCATGCCCCGTGGCCGGTGACGACGCGGAACTGACCGCCGCCCTCAGCCGACTGTTTGCCGCCGGAGATGAGCATTGCCTCATCGGGTGCGGGCACTCGATAACCGAACATCGTTGATTCCCTTCCGCGAGGAGTGGGCGGGTCGTCCTGCCTTACTTAGCTCCCGGCGGCGCATGAAGCGTCCAAAATTTTTGCCGACTCCGGCTACCGCCAACTGGCCGGTAGGTCGGTGATGTGATTGGGGCAGTACTCCTGGGCCGCCAGGGACATGACATTCCTCGCGGCCTCGGCCGACATCTTTTGGCGCAACACCATGAAGGCGTATTCGGCCGGCGCGTAACCCAGGTCGTGCCCCGCCGGGTCGTCCATCAGCTGGCAAGCCTCCTGCTCCTGAGCCGCGTCGGCGTGCGCGATGCCCGAGCCGAACAGCGTCAAGCCCGCCAGGGCGCAGGCGGCGATTGTCGCCACGGTCCTCAAGGGCGTTCCTCCGCGGTCAAGGGAGCAGGTCGGTCAGCGCGGTCGACAGGCCATGGAGGCTGGTACCGGTCACAGCGCCGACCAAATCGTGGGTGACCGCGAGGGGGAAGTCCAGCGTCGCCGTTCCGACCTGCTCGACGCCGTTCCCGATCGAGCCGGCGATCGTCGCCGGATCGCCGGTGTGGAGCGACTGCCAAATGTCCCAGGCCGCGAATTGCGGGGCCGTGATCAGGTTACGGGTGTCGACGAAGAGCTTGATCGGCAGCGTCGCCGGCGGGACGGGCGTGCCGTCCCAGCTGACCAGCGTCCACCCGTCCTGCGGATCGCCCTGCACCACGACGATGCCGCCGTTGGGCAGCGGGTGGGTGAGCAGGAGCAGGAGATCGGGGTTCTTCACGTTCATCATCGTCCCGACCTCGATCGCGAATTCGCTCGAGAAAGCCACATCGGTGATGTGGCCGTTCGAGGCCACGACCGGGTTCATCATGGCGCCGCCATACATCGTTTGAAGCGCGTTGGTGAAGCCCTGGTCGAAGGCCACCCCGTTTATCGGAACGGCCCCCGGGGCCAGCATCGGCACGATGGGGAAGCCGAGCGTCCATGCGACCGGGGCCACCAGATAGAGCAGGCCCGCGGGGCCGATCTCGGGCATGGCACTGAAAATGCCGGCATTGATCTCGTTGAGGCCGGGCAGTATCCCCACGTTCATCCCCAGCTGCCCGGCCAACGGCGCGGCGGTCAACTGCGACCTGATCAACTGCGACGCGTAGATCCCCGCGTAGGGACCCTGCGGCGCAAGCACTTTGGCGACGGCGTTCGCCTGGCTCACACCCAGCGGCGTGAGTCCGGTCCCGGGCACGGTCGTGTCGATCAGGTTGCCCGCATTGGCGACGGACTCCCCGTGCCGCACGAAGTCGATTTGGATCGGCGTTCCCGAGCCACCTGCGCCGGCCGCAGTGGGACCGCCGTAACCGATCAGGTCACGCCCGAGCACCGCCTGGGCCGGCGCGTTGACGGCCGATTCGAGCGCCCCCCGCATCGACGCGGCGTTGGCCGCCTCTGAACCCACATACGATGCCGCCGCGGCGCTCAGGTTGCCCACAAACTGCTCGTAATACGTCGCTGCCCGCTCCGCCGCCGCCTGATACTCCCGGGCGTGCGCACCAAACAGCGCGGCGATGGCCGTCGAGACCTCATCGGCGCCCGCCGCTGCGACCTCAGTCGTCGGAACGGCTGCGGCCAGATTGCCGGCCATCACCGCCGAACCGATCTGCGTCATATCCGCCGCCGCCGTCTTCAACACGTCCGGCGCCACTAGCACGAATGACATCCACATACCCCCGGTGTATCGCGTACCAGCCATCATGGAACCCGGCGCCGGAAAAGAGGTGCATATCGGTGAAAGTGGAACGCGCGTCTAGCTTTTCTGCCCCGGCCCACCGATGACTGCCACCCCTTTGATGTCATGGGGCCCGATAAGAAAGACTGGCTGGGGGCCGACCGGCCACGGCCCCGGATTCGAGCGCTCGACGGGAGTGAACACAGTGAGCCGTTACCGCGTTGTCGCCGCGCCGCTTGCGCTCGGCGCGATCATGTTTGCACTCGTCGGATGCACACCGTCGGCCGGCCGGCCAACGGCTGCGGCACCCATAGCCTCGACAGTGGACGCCACCCGGCTTGCATCGAGGACAGTGCCCGCCGCGCCGAGCCCGCCCACGGGCGCGCAGCCTCAGCTGGCGTCAGACCCCGCGCAGCTGGCCAACGACCTCGTCGCCGACGAGCGGGCGCTGCGTGACCCGTCGACGGCGGAGCCGGCGCTGGTCGCGGCGGCACACCGCGAGCAGGCGGCCTATCACGCCATTGGGCGGCATCCCGAATGGGATGGGATCACCCGACCGCGCGTTCCGCCGGAGCTACTCGACGTCTATGACCGCAACGTTGACGCCCGCCGGCAACTCACCGCGATGACGTACCCCAAGGACACGCTGCCCGCCTGGCGCATCGATCCTCCACCTCCGGCCGACGAACTCATGGGCTACTACCACGCGGCGGAGTCGGAGTCCGGCGTCGGTTGGAACTACCTGGCGGCGATCAACCTGATCGAGACCCGGTTCGGCAGCATCAACGGCGTGAGCACTGCCGGGGCGCAAGGCCCCATGCAGTTCTTGCCGTCGACGTTCGCCACCTACGGCCAGGGCGGCGACGTCAACTCGCCCCGCGACAGCATCATGGCGGCGGGCCGCTTCCTGGCCGCGAACGGCTTTGCCAACGACCGTGATCGCGCCATCTACGGGTACAACCACGCGCACCAATACGTGGACGCCGTCGACCAGTACGCCGCGCTGATGGCTGCGGATCCCGCCGCGTTCGCCGGCTACTACCGGTGGGACGTGTACTACAACACGACCGCCGGCGAAGTGCTGCTACCCATTGGTTACGCGGCGACGTCACCGATTCCGGTCGGCGACTACCTGGCCGGCCACCCGCAGTGATTCGTCGCGGTCAGTAGAGCGGGACCCAGACGCCGAAGTACCAGAAACCCCAGCCCCCGTAATACCAGTTGTAGACCGGGAGCACGGTGAAGGTGTTGTAGTTGAACGGACCGAAATCGCCCCGCCCACGATCCCAGTCGCGGTCGGGCCGACCCTCCCAGGGGCGGTTCCAGCCGCCGGGAGGCGGCGGGCCGTCCCACCCACCGGGTGGCGGGGGACCCATCCAGCCGGGCGGCTCGTGGTGGGGAGCCGGGCCGTCGTTCCAGCCGTATCCCCGGTCCCGCGGCGGGGGTGGCGCACCGCGGCCCACGATGACGAATTCGACGGTCGCACCATCGGGACGCTTACCCGTGGGGCCGCCTATTTGCGCGCTGGCAGTGACCACGTCTCGGCGCGGAACGTAGGGCGGGTGAGGGGGTTGGGTGCTCGGCGGATTGAGGGCCGGGCGCTCTTGGCGGCTGGACGGCGCCGTCGTTTGCCCGCTCGCCGGCGCGGTGGTTTGGGCACTCGGCGCCGTGGTTTGACCGCTCGGCTGCGTGCTCTCCGTCGTCGGCGGCTCGCTGCTGCGTGGCCACGACTGATGCGGGCTTTCGGTCTGCGACGGCTGCGTGCTCTGAGTGGCCGGCGGCTGCGTGCTCTGAGTGGCCGGCGGCTGCGTGCTCTGAGTGGCCGGCGGCTGCGTGCTCTGGGTGGCCGGCGGCTGCGTGCTTTGGGTGGCGGGCGGCGCAGTGGTTTGCGGAGTTTCCGGCGCCTGCGGGTGCGGCGACCCCCCGCCGGGTGCGCCGCCGCCGCCACCGCCACCACCGTGACAGTTCGGGCACGGCGGCGGAGGGTCCAACGGTGCGGAGTTGGCGAACCCCGGGTTCAGCGTCACTGCGGAAATGCCGACGCCGGCAGCGACGGCCGCCGCGCTGACGATACGTTTCATAGACATTGCTGGGTCACCTCTCGGGTATCGATCGCCTGCGCTACGGGCAGGTCACGTCCATCTCGAATGACTTGCTCACCTGCTGCGGCTGCTGCGGGTTGCTCATGTCGACACCCGACGCGGTGCCCTTGATCGCGTAGGACTTCCCGTCGACCGCGGCTCCTGCGTTGCTGGCTTGATTCGGGGCGGCGTCGGAGAAGCCGAGCGTGACGCCGTTGACGCTCCCGAGCCCGACCGAGTGGACGATCGGCGGATTGTCATTGCTGACCACCGCGCCGACTCCGGCCGTCGCGTCACCGATGCCGATGGTGGTGTTGCCGTTGGCGGACGTGCAGGTGACCTGGCCGGTGACGTTCTGCTTCTGACCGTCGACGGTGACCTGCGTGCCCGCGGCACCCGCCGGCGGGGCCGAGCTTGATGCGCCCGTGTTCGACTTGTTGCTCGAACAGCCGGCGCAGGCCGCGACAGCAATGGCTACGCCCGCTACGCCGACTACGATCCCACGCTTCACTACTACTGCTCTCCTTCGTGTCGCTGGTGTCGCTACGTTTATCCAGGCCTCACCAGCCAGGGAAACCTACCGGCCCTCACATGCCGCTCCGATCGCCCGCATACCCTTTTCCGGAAATCGCAAACTCGGCCGGTCGGCATCCTCACGGAAGGATGCGCAAGCCCCACCTGCCCAGCAATGGATGCACGAGCGCGAAATACGTCGTGTTGTCGTCCCCGTCCGGCGAGGACGTCAAGAGGCCGACCGCGCTCACGGTGCCGTCCGGATTCTTCACGAAACCAGGACTGCCGCTGTCGCCGTTGAGGCTGAAGACGCTGGCTTCCACGAGGTCGCCCGCCACGTCTTTGACGACACCACAGGTCTCACTCGTGACGGCACCGATCTTGCAGAACGGCATGCCGACCTGAAGCTGTGTGGCGCTCAATACATCGCGGACGAAGTATCTGCCTCCGACATCGCCCCTGGGCGCCCCGACGCGTGGGTCAAGGAGAATTATCGCGGCGTCCCGGGTGTCGCCTTCATTCTCGCTGGCGGTGATCCTCCCGAGCTGGACGTTGTTCCCGTAAGTCCACATCGAATCGTCGTGCGCGTCGCAGTGTCCACTGGTCATGAGGTAGTAGCTGCCGTCGTCACCCTGGGCCGCGAAACCCGCCGTGCATGAGTTGTTTTCGGCTTCGACCTTTATGCCCGGGGTCAAGCCGGGGTCTGCCGGCACCGGGGCCGCCAACGCCGTCGCCGCCACCACCACGGCAGCGGCCAGCCCCAACCCTCGCAACCAAGGCATGGTCACGCCGCCTCTCTTCTGGTGTCGGGCAGCATGATAGCAGTGTGGCCGGCCCTTCACCCGGCGAGCGCAACCCGCCTAGCTCCTCAGCACTGTGCGCCCTCGATTTTGGTCAGCTCCCAATCGAACCACGCTGTCGCATAGCGAATTTGTTTCTTGGCGCCGCCGACAATTTCGGGCTTGAGCCCCAGGCGGTCGAGGATCCTCTCCGCCAGATGGCCGGAGTGATCGGATAGACCCTCCGCGCCGCAACTACACGACACCTTGGAGTCATCGACGTGCCGGACGGCGCGATGGTTCTCGATGATCTCGCGAAGGGTCGGGGTCAGATCTGGCACGGCAGATTTCCATCCACAAGGAGCGGCGAAGTATGCGAAGCTCTGCGGCGCAACATGTTTGATGTAACCCGCGGCCCGCCCCACCAGCTGCTAGCGGGCGGCACCCGCCAGGCGGTCAATAGCTTGCCCCGTGTACTCGGCCGCCTTACGCGCTTGAAACGCCCAAATGATCTGACAAATCCCGATTGCGACGAGCCATGCCCCGGCGACGATCGCCAGCATGACGATGCTGTCGAACGGCCAGGTGAGCACGACCATGCCTGCCATAGCCGTGAGGACTCCCAGGAAGATGTGCCACCCCCGGCCCGGCAGTTCCGGATGACTTATCGCCAGCACGGCCTCGGCCACGCCTTGGAAGATGAAGCCGACGCCGATCCAGATCGCCAACAGCAGAACGGCGTAGCCGCCACCGAAGTGGCGGAAAGCCAGCACGCCCAGCACCACCGACAGCGCCCCGCTGATGAACAACAGAACACGGGTGCCGACGGAAACGCCGAGCGTCAGCGCGAAGGCCACCTGCGCTATGCCCGAGACCACCAGATAAGCCCCGAACAACACGGAAGCGACGAGGATCGATTTTCCGGGCCAGATCAACACCACAACGCCCAAGATCAGGGCCATCACCCCGGACGCGAGCACCGTTTTCCACAGGTCACGGAACATTGCCGGCGTTTGCAATGTGGTCATGCTCGGCTCCTAACGGCTAGTTTGTCGGTCTCGCCGCGCTCCTTGGGGCAGCGGCCGAGTCCTCGAGCCTCATCCGAATAGCAAGATCGGTCGAAGACTCGGACAACGGTTCATAATCCAACTCTGTCGGCTCTAGTTGTTTCCGACATTAAAAAGCGTGCGCTTCCACCGGCCGCGGACCTAGGGCACAAAGTCCCCTGATGTGCCCTGATCGGCACTGGCGCTCAGCGGGCGATCTGAACCTTCTACCCCGCAACGGCTTTGGACGGTCGCCCTTTCCCGGGCCGCCGCGCCCTCAAGGCATTACCCGCTGCGCCGTTCGCCGGCCAGCACCGGCCCACCGGAAGTCGCGTGTCTTGCAACCACAAGCCTCCCGCGGACGTCACGCTGTAAAGACTCCGGGCAACAGATGCCCGGCCGGGCCGATGAATGGGGCATGCACGTGACTGACGACGCAGAGCCGCGACGCCAACTTGCAGATCGGGGTCATCACCGCCTGGTCGGCCGGCCCCACAGCGACGACGAAGGACCCGTGGTCGACGCCGAACAGCGGGCCGCGCAACTTCGTTCCGGCGAACATCGGTTCGGCCGGCGGGGGGAGAGGTTCAGCCGGCGTTCCCCATTCGCTGTGGGGTTGACCGCGTCGGCCGGAGTGGCTGTGACGTATTGCGCGGTGCTCGTCCTCAGATCGATGTCGTCCGTGCTGGTGTTGATCGGCGTGGCGATGTTTTTCGCACTGGGACTCGAAACCGCCGTGTCACGGCTCGTCAACCACCGGGTGCCGCGCTGGGCGGCCGTCACGATCGTGGTGATCATCGTGTTCGTCATCATTGCCGGGACATTGGCCGCAACCATTCCCCCGCTGGTGCAAGAGGCGCGCGAGCTCGTCGAGCAGCTGCCGCACTACCTGCAGCACGCCCACGACCGTTCGTCGGTCATGGGCAGGATCGACGAGCGCGTCCACCTGCAACAGCGAATCACCGAAATGATCAACGGGTCCGGCCGGTTCACCTTTGCCGGGATCGTCCGGACCGGCTCGCAGATGTTCGGTGTCGTGTCCCACGTCGGCATCGTGGGCATGCTCACCGTTTACTTCCTCGCCGATATGCGCCGCATTCGAGCCGGCTTTTACCGCCTGATGCCCAGCTCCCGACGGCCGCGCGCCATCCTGATAGGCGACGAGGTGGTGGCCAAGTTCGGTTCGTATCTTTTTGGGAACGTGGTGACTTCGGTTATCGCGGGGCTTGCCACCTTCGTCTGGTGTGCCCTCCTCCATGTTCCATACGCGATCCTGCTCGGCGTGCTGGTGGCCGTGTTGGATCTCTTCCCGTACGGCTCGAGCGTTGGCGGGTTCATAGTCGCCGCAGTCGCGCTCAGCGTCTCGATCCCGGTTGCCATCGCGACCGTCGCGTTTTACATGGGCTTCCGGTTGGGTGAGGATTATCTCTTGACACCCAAAATCATTGGCCGGGCCGTACGAGTGCCGGCGGGTGTCACGGTAGTCGCCGTGCTCCTCGGTGCGGCGTGGCTGGGCGTGGTGGGAGCGCTGGTCGCCGTCCCGCTAGCGGCGGCCCTGCAGCTGCTCGCACAAGAGCTGCTGTACCCCGTGCTCGACGAGGCGTGAGTAGCGCCCGAAATGCGTTGCCTCTCCGCCCTTCAACGCGCCGCGTCGGTCAGGTCAAGGGCGATGTCGACGAGCATGTCCTCCTGCCCGCCAACCATCCCGCGGCGCCCGGCCTCGACGAGAAGCGTGCGCGCGTCGACACCGAACCGTTCGGCCGCCGCCTCCGCATGGCGCAGGAAGCTGGAGTACACGCCGGCGTAGCCGAGCGTGAGCGTCTCGCGATCGACGCGCACCGGACGCTCCTGCAGCGGGCGAACGAGGTCGTCGGCGGCGTCCTCGAGGGCATTGAGATCGCAGCCGTGTTGCCAGTCCATGCGGGTGGCGGCCGCGATGAAGACCTCCAGGGGCGCGTTGCCCGCACCGGCACCCATGCCGGCCAGTGACGCGTCGACGCGCCGAGCTCCGTGCTCGACGGCGACCATCGAGTTGGCCACGCCCAGAGAGAGGTTGTGGTGCGCGTGAATTCCGACTTCCGTTTCGGGGCAAAGCTTTTGGCGCACGGCGTCGACGCGCTCGCCGATATCGCGCATGGTCATCGCACCGCCGGAGTCGACGACGTACACACAGCCGGCCCCAAAGCCTTCCATCAACTTGGCCTGTTCGGCCAGCGCCTGCGGGGTGGTCATGTGGCTCATCATCAGGAATCCGACGGTGTCCATGCCCATTTCGCGCGCGGCGGCGATGTGGTGCGCGGAGATGTCGGCCTCGGTGCAGTGCGTCGCAACGCGGACCACGTTGGCACCGGCCCGGTGCGCCGCGGCCAAGTCCCGGATCGTGCCGATCCCGGGCAGCACCAACGTCGCGATCTTCGCGTGGCGCACGACACCGGCGACCGCCTCGATCCACTCGAGATCGGTGTGGGCGCCGAACCCGTACACGCAGCTGGATCCGCCCAGGCCGTCGCCGTGGGCGACCTCGATCGAGTCCACCCCGGCGGCGTCCAGCGCCGCGGCGATTTCGGTGGCCTGCCGAAGGGTGTATTGGTGGCGCACCGCGTGCATCCCGTCACGCAAGGTGACGTCGCTGATGTAGAGCCGCTCGGGCATGGTCGTAGCGGTGGTGGTCATGGTTACACTCCTATGTTCGTCATCGAATGTGCGGCAATGCTTTCGGCGGTGGCCAGCGCCGCGGAGGTCATGATGTCGAGGTTGCCGGCATATGCGGGCAGGTAATCCGCGGCGCCGGTGACCTGCAGCAGGGTGGTGACCCTGGTACCGATGAATTTTCCGGTCTCGGGGATGTGCAGTGGGTTGTCGGGTCCGAAGGTCTCGAACTGCAAGGGCTGCTTGAGCCGGTACCCGGGCACGTAGCGCTGCACCCGCGCGATCATCGCGGTGATGGAAGCCTCGATGGCGGCTTGGTCACAATCGCCTTCGACGAGGCAGTACACGGTATTGCGCATGAGGATCGGCGGATCGGCCGGGTTGAGGACGATCACGGCCTTGCCCCGCTGCGCTCCGCCGACCACTTTGAGCGCGGTGGCGGTGGTCTCGGTGAACTCGTCGATGTTGGCGCGGGTGCCGGGGCCGGCGGACTTCGACGAGATCGACGACACGATCTCGGCATAGGACACCGGCGCCACCTGGTTCACCGCGGCCACGATCGGCACCGTGGCCTGGCCGCCACAGGTCACCATGTTGAGGTTCGGTGCGTCGATGTGGTCCTCGAGATTCACCACCGGCACGCAGAATGGGCCGATCGCGGCCGGGGTGAGGTCTAGCACGCGTACGCCGGTGTGGCGCAATGCCTCCCAGTGCTTGACGTGGGCGTCGGCGGAGGTGGCGTCGAACACCAATCGGATCTGCTCGAAGCCCGGCATGGCCAGTAGTCCGTAAACGCCGTCCGACGATGTCGGCACGCCCAGGCTTTTCGCGCGGGCCAGCCCGTCCGACTTCGGGTCGATGCCGATCATCGCCGCCATCGTCAGCGGTCCGCCGCTGCGCAAGATCTTGAGCATCAGGTCGGTGCCGATGTTGCCCGAGCCGATGATGGCCACGGGGAATCGTTCACTGGTCATGGGGGATTCCTTTCCTTTAGGTCCTTTAGGTAAAGCTGACGCTGACCGCGCCGAGGCCGGTGATCGTGGCGGCGGCGCGGTCGCCGGGCCCGACGAACGCCGCCGTGGTGTATGACCCCGACATTACGAACTGCCCCGCCTCGATGGCGGTCCCGTACTCGGAAAGGGCGTTGGCCAGCCACGCGACGGCCACCGCCGGATCACCCATCACGGCGGTGCCCCGCCCCTCCTCGACGAGCTTGTCGTTGAGGAAAAGCGCCGCGGTCGTTTCGGGTAGCGGCGGCACATCCGACAGCGCAACCCACTCGCCCAACACCACCGCGCCGGAGCTGGCGTTGTCGGCGATGGTGTCCGCCAACGTGATTCGCCAGTCCGCGACGCGGCTGTCCACGATCTCCAGGGCCGCGGCCACCGCATCGGTGGCCGCCATCACCTCGGCGGCCGTGACCCCGGGACCTCGCAGCGGGGCGCGCAGGCGAAACGCCACCTCGGGTTCCACCCGCGGTGCGCAGAACGCACTCCTGGGCACCGCCGCCCCGTCGGCCCGCACCATGCTGTCGAGGACGTAGCCGAAGTCCGGCTCGTTGACACCCAGCAGGCGTTGCATCGGCGCGGAGGTGAGCCCGATCTTGTGACCGCGCAACCGCGCGCCCGCGCCGAGGTGGCGGGCGAGGTTCCGGCGCTGCACCGAATAGGCCTGGGCCACTCCGAGATTGGGGTAAGTCTCGGTCGGCGGCGGGATGGGTCTGCTGCTCACCTGCGCCCCATACAACCGCTGGGCGACCTCGTTCAGTTGCGCCTCTTGCGCGGTCACATCGATCATTTCGGTTCTCCGGATTCCAATAACTTGGCCGCCGCCTGGAACACCAGCCGGACGTGCAGGTCGAACAGCTTCATCAGGTCGACCGAGTCGCCACCGACCTCCTTGGCGATGAACAGCCCGTCGGCGCCGGCGACCGCATAGGTGGTCAGCAGGCGCACGCCCTCCTCATCGAGCCCGGGCGCGACATCGCGCACGACCGTCTCAAACCGGTGAAAGGCCGCGTCGCGAACCTGCAGGAACATCTCCCTCGCGCGCGGCTCGACCGGGCGACGCTCGAGTGCCAGCATCAGCCCCAGGCGAATGAAGTCGGGCGCATCCAGCAGCGCCTTGGCCACCTGCGTCCCGAGCTCGGTCACCCGCTCCGCGTCCATCGCGCCGCCCGGCAGGTCCAACGCCGCCAGCCAGCGGGCGAAACTGCGCTCGATCACCGCGGCGATCAGGTCGTCCTTGTCGGCGAAGTGCCAATAGATGGATGTCGGCGGCAGCCCGCTCTTCTTGCTCACCAGGGAGATCGTGGTGCCTTCGTAGCCGCGCTCGGTGGCCACCTCGGTCGCCGCATCGAGAATCCGCTCGCGGGATTGCTCGCCGTTGGCCCGGGTGCGCCTGCGGGGGCGGGATCCGGCCGGATCGGCCGCTCCGGTAGTCGGTGTCACATTGCCTCCTTTCGGGTGTTGACGCTCACGCATTCGTAGCTTACTGTATGGAGCACTACATTAACAAGTCTTGGCGAAAGGGCCATCATGACTGAGCAAAAGACATACGACGTGGCGATCGTCGGCTACGGCCCGGTCGGCTGCACGGCGGCGAACCTATTGGGCCAGCTGGGCCTCAACGTCGTCGTGGTGGAACGTGACCCCGACATCTATGCGCGGGCGCGGGCCATTTCCACCGACGAGGAAGTAGTCCGCATCTGGCAGCAGGTGGGCCTCGCGGACCGGCTCAACGCCGACATGCAACCTGGTCGCGGGGCGAACTTCGTCGACGCCAACGGCGTGCCGTTCGTCAAGCTGCTGCCCGCCCCGCGGGGTAACGGGCACCCGCCGCAGCAGTTCATCTACCAGCCCGCGCTGGAGAAGGTGCTGCGCGAAGGGGTCGACCGCTTTCCCAACGTGTCCACTCTGCTCCAACACGAATGCCTGCGACTGGTCCCGAAGGGCGACTACGTCGAGTTGATGCTCGCCGATCTGACCACCGATGAGTTCCGGCGGATCCGTGCCTCCTATGTGATCGCCGCCGACGGCGGGTCGAGCGCGACGCGCGCCCAGCTGGGCGTCGGGTTCGGCGGCCGCACCTACGGCGAGCGCTGGATCGTCATCGACACCAAGGTGCTCAAGGAATGGCCGGGCCACGACCGGCTTCGGTTCCACTGCAACCCCGAGCGGCCCACCGTGGACTGCCCCACCCCGCTGGGACACCACCGCTGGGAGTTCCCGGTGCGCGACGAGGAGGACGAGAAGGACCTGCTGCACGACGAGGCGATCTGGAAGGTGCTGCGCGGCCAGGGGATAACGCCGGAGAACGTGAAGATACTCGGCTACGCCTGCTACAGCCACCACGTCCGGTTCGCCGACCGGTGGCGGGTGGGCCGGGTCTTCCTGGCCGGCGACGCCGCGCACGCGATGCCCCCGTGGATCGGCCAGGGCATGTGCGCCGGAGTGCGGGACGTGGCGAACCTGTGCTGGAAGCTGAACGCCGTGCTGAACGGGTCGCTGCCGGAGTCGGTGCTCGACACCTACCAGTCGGAGCGGATGCCGCACGTCAAGGAGGTGACCAACCGCGCCGTCAAGACTGGCAAGATCATCATCCAGCGCAACAAGCTCCGCGCGGCGGCCCGCAACCACATCTTCCGGACCGCCAGCAAGTTCCCTTACTTCCTCACCTGGCTGCGCGACCACCGCTGGATCCCCGACGCGCACTACCAGGAGGGCCTGCTTGCGCGCAACGGAAACGGGGCCGTCGGCTGGCTGATCCCGCAGCCGAGGGTCCTCGACGAGAAGGGCGACTCGGTGCGTCTCGACGACGTGATCGGCAACCGGTGGACCGTGCTGCAGACCGGGCGCGCATCCGAACACCCGGACTGGCGGGCCGCCGGCGTGCCGGTCCTGGAGGTCACGCAGGCCGGCAGCACTCCGCGCGCCGACTCCATCGTCGACAGCGAGGGGACTTTGAACGCCTGGCTGACCACAAAGGGTGCCTCGGCCGTGGTCGTGCGGCCCGACGGCTTCGTCTACGCGGGTGCCGCCGATGGCCAGCCCCTGCCGCCACCGCCGGCCGGGTTCAGGGCGTGAGGAACGACCGGATGGCCACCCACACGATCACCGAACGCACAGTAAGCGTCAAAGGAAGGGATATCTTCGTCGCCGAAACCGGCGCCGGCCCGGCCGTCGTGCTGCTGCACGGCGGCGGCCCGGGCGCCTCGGGTGTGTCGAACTACGCGCGCAACATCGAGGCGCTCGCCGAGAACTTCCGGGTCGTCGTACCGGACATGCCGGGCTACGGCCGCTCCACCAAGGGCGTCGACCGGCACGATCCGTTCGGATACCTCGCCGATCACATCCGGGGGATGCTCGACGAGCTCGGCATCGACCGGGCGCATCTGGTCGGCAACTCCTACGGCGGCTCGTGTGCGCTGCGGCTGGCGCTGGACACCCCGGATCGGGTCGACAAGCTCGTGCTGATGGGTCCCGGGGGCGTCGGGACCAGCCGCGGACTGCCGAGCGAGGGCCTAAGGAGTCTGCTGGCCTACTACGGCGGTGAGGGGCCGAGCCTTCCGAAGCTACGCGCGTTCATCCGCACGTATCTGGTGCATGACGGCGACGCCGTGCCGGACGCGTTGATCGAGTCCCGCTACCAAGCGTCGATCGACCCGGAGGTCGTCGCGAATCCGCCCCTACAACGCCCGGCGGGTCTGCGGGCGCTCTGGCGGATGGACCTCACCCGCGACCCCAGGCTCAGCGGCCTGGCGACCCCCGCGCTGGTCATCTGGGGGCGCGACGACAAGGTCAACAAACCGAGCGGCGCTGCGATGCTGGCCGAGCGGATGCCCAATGCGGACGTCCTGATCACCGCCAACACCGGGCACTGGGTCCAATGGGAACGCGCAGAACTGTTCAACGCGGTCACCACCGCATTCCTCAAACATTAACCAACGCAAGAGAATACAAGGATTAAAATGTCTACCACAGTAAAGCCCTCGGTGTTCGGCTCGGTGTTCGGCAAAGTGCACCTGGGTTACGTCGTCGTCGAAACCGACAAGATCGGCGACTGGAAGCGCTTCGGCCGCGACGCGATCGGCATGCACCTGGACGACATGGCGCCCGACACCGTTCGATTTCGCTTCGACGACAACGAATGCCGCGTGCTGCTGCGGCGCGGCCCCGCGGAGGACGTTGTAGCGCTCGGTTGGCAGCTCGACGGCCACACGACGTTCGATGAGATCTCCCGTCGCGTCACCGATCACGGGGTGCCGGCAGTCGACGGCAGCGACGAGGAGGCGAAGCTGCGCGGCGTCGAGCGTTTCCTGCGATTCCCCGGCCCGAACGGACTCGCGCAGGAGATCTACACCACCGCGCGCACCGCTCCGCTGCCCCTGGACATACCGGGCACCGGATTCCTCACCGGCGCAGGCGGAATGGGCCACGTCGCCCTTACGACCAAGAAGCCACAGCTGGTACGCGGTTACTACAACCATGTCTTCGACGCGCGCCTGTCGGACTACATCGACGAGACCATCAACGGCGTCAAGCTCAAGATCCGGTTTCTTCGGGTCAACGAGCGTCATCACTCCGTCGCGATCGCAGCGGTAAACTCCTTGCCCATCAACCCGATTCGCACCCGGGTCCAGCACGTCAACGTGCAGGTCAACACGCTCGACGACATGGTCACCTCGTATCAGCGGGTCAAGGAGCTCGGTTTCACCATGGCCCTGTCGGTCGGCCAGCACACCAACGACAAGGAGCTGTCCTACTACGCGGTGACCCCCTCGGGGTTCGAATGGGAGGTCGGGTGGAACCCGATCGTCGTCGACGAATCGACCTGGAAACCCACCACCCACCAGGGCATCAGCATCTGGGGCCACAAGCCCGAAGGGCAGACCGTCATCGACAAGCTCAACCAGTTCGCGGTGGCCGCGCGCTCGGTGCTGCATCGGGAAGACGCCGTCAAGGCCCTCAGCGCACCGGGGATCGCCGACGACTAGGACTAGGGGCCAGGCGTGGCGCTGCGCCTAGGATCAGGCGAATGTGGCGGGCGCACACGTCGCGCGGGTGGCGCGAGATAACCGAGGGCCTTGGCGCTCTCGATGCCGAGGTGTTTCAGGCGGTCGCTGACACGCCAAGCCCTGTGCTGGACAAGGCCTTGCCGGCGCTGACGCGCGCCGCCGATCACTCCAAGCTGTGGCTTGCGATCGCGGCGGCCATGGCGATGTCGGGCAATCGGTCGGCTCGTCACGGCGCCGGGCGCGGCCTCGCCAGCCTGGCGGTGACAAGCTTGGTCACAAACCAGATGGCCAAGCGCGTCTGGCGGCGGGAGCGGCCCCCGCACCGGCTGATTCCGGCTGTGCGGCGCCTCTGGGAATACCCGAAGTCGCATTCGATGCCCTCCGGACACGCCGCCAGCGCCGCAGCCTTCGCGGTGGGCGTCGGGGTCCAAAGTCCGATGCTGGGACTGGCGCTGGCACCGCTTGCCGGCCTCGTCGGCTTGTCGCGCGTGGCGACCGGCGCCCACTACCCCAGCGACGTCGCCGTCGGCTTCGGCATCGGGACGGCAATCGCCGTGTTGGGCGCGCGGCTGGTCCCCCCGATCGTCGAGCACAACCTGCCGTGCGCTGACCGCCTCTACATCGACGCGCCGCCCCGCCCCGACGGCGCCGGCGTGGTTGTCGTCGTCAACCCCGCGTCGGGCAGCGGCACCGGGCGCCGAATCATCGGCGAAATACGACGGGAACTCACGCAAGCCGAAATCGTCGAAGTGACGCCCGGCGACAGCATCGAAAAGTTGGTTCGCAGCGCAGCAGAGCGCGCCGAGGTCCTGGGGATCGGGGGCGGCGACGGAACCGCGGCGTGCGCCGCCGGTGTGGCGGCCGAGCTCGGCCTGCCGCTCGCGGTTTTCCCGGCCGGTACGTTCAATCACTTCGCCAAGGACATCGGTTGTGATCACGAGGCCAAGACGATCCGGGCGATCCGGGCGGGGACGATGTCGCGCGTCGACCTGGTCTCCTTCAACGACACCAAAACGGTCATCAATACCGCATGCATCGGCGCCTACCCGACATTCGTGCGGAGACGCGAACGGCTCGAACACAAGATCACCAAGCCCCTGGCGGCGGCCTACGCGATGTTTCACACCTTGCGCCGCGATGACCCGGTGCGAATCCGTTTCGACGACAAGACTATTCAGACCTCGCTGTTCTTCCTGGGTAACTCGACCTACGTGCCGTCGGGCTTCGCGCCCGCGCAACGCAACCGGATGGACACCGGGCTCATCGACGTGCGGATCTTGGAGACCGGCCGCCGGCTCAGCAGGCTCCGCATCATGACGGCGCTCATGCTCGGGCGGCTATCGCGCAGCCGCCTGTACCACGAGCAGCACGTCCCCGAGTTTGGCTTCACCGCAGTCGACGGACCCACCGCCGTCGCGCGGGACGGCGAGGTAGACGGATACCACGAGCACGTGAGTTTCAGCGCCCGTTACCGGGTTCTTCGGGTGCTCTGCCCGCCGGCCCGGCGCTGACGAACCGGCGCCGTCGGATCGTTGGCCGTCGGCACCTCACGGACCGTCGACATGGCGGGCGAGAAATTTCACAACGGCGTCCGCGAACATGTCGTTGCGATCGCCGGCAACCATGTGCCCCGCGCCGTGCACATCGGCGAACTCGACCTGTGAGAAGCGCGCGAGGAATTCGTCGGCGCGCTCCTGGCTGACCAGGTCGCTCATGCGGCCCCGGATCAGCAGCATGGGCACGCCGCCGCGCAGGATCGCGTCGACTGCGGCGTGCATGCGGTCGGCATCGGTGACCTCGAGCGGGGGCAACGGCGCGGTGCCGCTGATGAATTGCGGATCCCAATGCCAATACCAACGATCGCCGCGGCGGCGCAGGTTAGTGGTCAAGCCGTCGAGATCGGTTGGGCGGGGTCGATGCGGGTTGTACGCGGCGATCGCGTCGGCGACCTCTTCAAGTGAACCGAACCCCGCCTCCACCCGGTCGGCCATGAAGGCGTGTATCCGATTCGCCCCGGACTGCTCCATGTTCGGCACGATGTCGACGAGCACCACCGCGCTCGCGATACCCGGGGCGAGTTCCCCCGCCAAAAGCATCGACGTGAACCCTCCCAGGGAGGCGCCCACCAACA
Organism: uncultured Actinomycetota bacterium; assembly: GCA_963784685.1. Classification (GTDB taxonomy): domain Bacteria; phylum Actinomycetota; class Actinomycetes; order Mycobacteriales; family Mycobacteriaceae; genus Mycobacterium. Next base: position 495,645 of record CAWASF010000019.1, on the reverse strand, counting down.
CGGGTTTTTCAGGCAGGGTGCACAGCACTTCCTGGACGTCGCCGGCGAAGCTGACGACGCGGTAGTCGCCGTCGCTCGACCAGTCGGATTCTCCATGACCGCGCAGATCGATCGTGACAGCCTGCCAGCCACGTTCGGCAACGGCGGCGGCGGCCCGGCCCCATGAGCGGCGGGTCTGCCCGCCGCCGTGCAAAAACACCACGGCGCGCGACCGCGGGTCGCCCAGCCGGTCGGCCACGACGCGGACACCACCGGACCCGTGCGACACGAACGTTTCGGGTGCTCCGGTCTCGGGAGTCATCAGCCGATCGTAGGACGCACCCGATGGAGGCCCGTTATGCCGGCTTCTGACGCTCGGGTGGTTCGGCCGGAACCAGCCGCTCCGGCGGCTCTTGCGGTGTCAGCCGCTCGGGTGTTTCCGTCGGCGTCAGCCGCTCCGGCGTTTCGGCCGGCGTAGCCGGCTCCGGTGGCTCGACAACTGCGTCAACCATGATTGCTCCCTCGATCGGCTCACAGTTGCCTACCCGCCGTTCCCGGGTCAAAACCGTCGTCCCAATGCGTTGCGGAATGCGTCGATGTCTCCCGGTGACGGGTCTGATTCGTTGGCCGAGGCCCGCTGGTAGCCCGCGGGCGTCTTGTCGATCAGACCGGTATAGGGGCGGCGGCGAACTGTGATCGGCGCTGGCGGAAGTAGTCACCGGCCTGCGGGTCGAGCTTGCTCAACTCGGCGGTCACCGCGTCGGCCACCGCACTCACCGCCGACGGCAGATACCACAGGTGCGGGTTGGCGCCATCGGGTGTCTTCGTGACTGCGGCGGCGCTCACCACGTGGGCGCCGCCCGCGGAGCTGGCGGCCAGCTTGGACGCCCAGGGGTCATAACCTGCGCCGTTGACCACGACGAGCTTGGCGCCGGTGAAGGGCGCGGCGTCGGCCGGTGACGGCTCGTAGTCGTGCGGGTCCACCGACCTCTCGGTGATCGACGAACTACGTGCCACCAATAGGCGCTGCGCACACGCCATGCTCGTCTCCGCCGCGTGCATGCTCGGACCACTCACCTGTGCGTCCCGCCCGACCGGATGCGGCGTCATGGCTGTGGTCCAGCCTTGCACGAATGACCGTGTAGCCTGCGGACCACCCCATTGGATCGGGCCCATCAGCGACAACGGTCAGGCAGCGGCCCTGCGCGATTGGCTGGAACTTGGGAAATGGGAAAACACCCCAGTGCCAAGGCATCTCGACCGGCATCAGCGTTGGACTCGCAGCGACAGCCGAAGCAATTGAGATAACGACAACACCCTCTAATGCGGGTACTCGTAGGGGTTGGCCGGGGCATCGATCCGAGTGACCGCGGTCGCCTGAAGTGTCGGGATCCGCACTGAATTCGGTTGCGGTGGGGTAACTTTGCCCACGACCCGAAGCCAGGTGTTGTCCGGCAACCCGGCCGCCTGGGCGGCGGCCGGGCCCCCCAAATGGATACGGGCCAGCTGGGCATCAGCCGCGCAACAGATGATGACGATGCGGCCAAGGTCCATGCCCTGCGCCTCGTTGAGGACGAAGCCGGTCACGGTGATCGGCCGATTCGTCAACGAGTCGTTGGTGTCGTGAAACTCGCGCATCAGCACCTCTGGGATTGACACTTCGGGGGCCTCGCCCGGTGGCAGCGGCGGAATTGCCTCCTTAAAAACAACATCATCATTGGACACCGACGTCACAGAAGGGGCGGCGGCTGAGGGTCGGAGTGCCGGTGGCGTCACGAAGATCAGGATCAGAACGGGAACGATCAGCAGCCACACTATGCCGGCCCTGTGGGAGTGCGCCTCGGTGTGATCACCGCTCTCGTCATTGGTCCGCGGTCCCCCACGGCGGATGTCACCAATGATCGCCACTAGCGCCAGCACGATGAGCAGCACCGCCGACGCGACCAGCCAGGGCAGCAGACCGGGCTTGACGTATCGCGTGAACGCGCCCGATACCGCGATGACGGCGATGCTGATGCCGACTAGCAGCAAAATGGCGTTCTCGGTTTCGCGGCTCACTTACCGACCGCCCAAAACAAGCAGCCCGATCGCACACGCGCTCGCGGTTGCGACCAGCAAGGTGCAGGGGGCAAAGCGCGCCGCGAACGCCCGGCCGAACATGCCCACCTGCATGGCGAACAATTTCACGTCGACGGCCGGGCCTACGACCAGAAACACCAGCCGGGGCAGCAGCGGCACCATCGTCATGCTGGCGGCTACGAACGCGTCGGCCTCCGAACACAACGCCAGCACCACCGCCAGGGCGGCCATCACCGCCACTCCGAGGATCAGGTCCGACGCCAGGTGCGCGAACATCCACTGCGGCACCACCACATGAAACATCGCGGCCGCGGCGGCACCGATCACCAGATACGACGCAGCGTTAAGGAAGTCGTGCCGGGCCGCCTCGGCGAACACCACCCAGCGTGACTCACTCCGAACCCCCGCGGGGGGTAGCCGGCGGGTGACCCACTCCGGGCGGCCCCACCGCGCCCACGCCCAACCCATGATCACCGCCGTCAGCAGCGACGCGCCCAGTCGGGCAAGAACCATCCGGGGCGCACCGGGAAACGCCACCGCGGTGGCCACCAGCACTACGGGGTTGATCGCCGGCGCGGCCAGCATGAAGGTCAACGCCGCGGCCCCAGTGGCGCCTCCTTCGCCGAACAGTCGCCGCGCCACCGGAACGGACCCGCATTCACAGCCCGGCAGCGCGGCCCCGCCCACACCGGCGGCCAGCACGGCCACCGCCGGACGTCGCGGCAACCAGCGCGCCAGCCGTTCGGGTGACACGAACACCGCGATCAATCCGCTGACCACCACCCCGAGCGCCAGGAAGGGCAGGGCCTGCACGAACACCCCACAGAACACGGTGCCGGCCGTCGACAAAGCCGCGCTGTCGAAGACCGCCTTCCGCAGGATCGCCCCGGAGAAAGCACACGCCAGCAGGATGCCGACCAACACTTCCATCGACCCGACGCGCAGCCAGGGTCTGGTTCTCAGCGTGGCCACCGTCCCAGTATGCCAGCGCGCCGGTGCCCGGGCGGAAAACCACGGCGCGACACACTTCGACTCTTGAGTACGTCTACGCCGAACCCGGCGATTACGCCCGAATCATCAACGGGCACAACAACACAAGGATGCCGAACGCGCTGGGGTCAGTGTTCGTCGTAGTGCTCGTCGTGAGCCGCGTGCCGACATCCGTCGTGCACGTAGTCGACATGATCGCCGTGCGGGACGGCGACATGGCCACATCCCTGACCATGGACGTGCTCATGTTGCTCGTGTACCGCGTGCCCGGATGGCTCGCATTCGTCGTAGTGATCGCCGTGCTGCCGATGAAGGTGCCCGTCGTGCACGAAATCGATGTGATCCCCGTGGGGGATGGCGACATGGCCGCATCCCTCGCCGTGCAGATGAGCGTGTTCGGCGTGCGTGCTGTGGGTTGCGCTGGTCATTGCTTCTCACCGCCGTATCGGTTGCTGAATTACAAGCTGCGGGCGCTCCGCAATTCTAGTGACCGGTGGTGACCGGCACCAGGTGTCCGAGTTTCACCCGGTATGGCGCTCCCGAAGTGCGCTTAGACTCCTGTGGTGCATGCCGTGCAATCCGGGCGCGCGCCGACCAAAGTCCCGGTCGTCGTGGGCCTCGTCGTCGTGCTGATGCTGGCCGTCCTCGCGATACCGATCAAGCAACGGTGCGGGGCTCCCGGCCTCTCGTGCGCGAGTGCGCTGGACGAACAGGGCAATGTGCACTACTACTACTACGAGGTCGAACCGGTCGGCGTATACCTCGCCGAAATCCTCGTGGGCTCGAACATTCGCCTCTACTACACGTCGGGCGACGACGTCGTGAAGGCCAGGTAGCCATGTTCAAACACGCCGGCGGGGCCGCGGCTGCAGGACTGGTCGCGGCGGCCCTGCTGATGTCGGGGGCGCACGCCGGCGGTGTGGCGCTCGTCGATGCACGCCAAAACGTCTGTGTCACAACAGCTCTATGCCCAGCCGATCCGGCGCCCGATGCCGGCGATCAAGCGACCGCCGAGCAGAAGATCAAAGACGGCTACGTCACGAAGCAGATGAACTGCACGCCGAACCTGCCACCCAATCCGCAATCCGTCACCTGGGATCCGCCCGGCTTCGCGCCATATGTCGGGGGCACGGGTGTCGTCCACGATGCCAATCCGCAACTGGGCGGCCAATACCGCGCCGACTACGTGAACGGCCGGTGGCACATCGAATACCCATATTGCTGAACGGCGAGCCTGTAAATCTGCAGACAAACTGCGAGTGAGGGCCTGCAGAATTACAGGCTCGATGAAAAAGGCGTTCGGCTTTCCAGGCCTGGAGCAAGCCATCGGGCACGTGTTCTTCTTGAGGACTTCGGATATGCTGCGCGCGGCGGAAGCTCGACGATTTTGGGGAAAACATGCTGGTGGCGGCGAAATCGAAGCCGTCGGAACCGCGCGTTCGGATGGGTGAGCCTGGTTACATCGACATGCATGATTGGAGGCTTTACAGCAAGCTACCGCATACTTGACGGCATGCTACAAGCGACATCACCGCAAACCGCCGTCGCGGTTGTAGGTGGTGCGCTGCGAATAGGACGAGGTTATTGATGGCACGCTCTGGCGGTGCACATCATCGCCATCGCGCCGTTCCGCAACCGTCGCGTCTCGGCAAGGGGTTGGCGCGCGGCTTCATGACGCTGGTGTCGGTGGCGGCTGTGCTGCTGACCGGGGCCGGCTACTGGGTTGCCCACGGCGCGTTGGGCGGCATCACCGTGTCGGACGCGCTGTCGCCGGAGGACCCGCGTTCCAGCGGCGACAGCATCAACATCCTGCTCATCGGGCTGGACTCACGCAAAGACCAGGACGGCAACGACCTGCCCTGGTCGATCCTGAAGCATTTGCACGCCGGCGATTCCGACGACGGCGGCTACAACACCAACACTTTGATACTCGTGCACATCGGGGCCGACCAGAAGGTCGTCGCATTCTCGATTCCCCGTGACGACTGGGTGCCCTTCAACGGCGTTCCCGGATACAACCACATCAAGATCAAAGAGGCATACGGGCTCACCAAGCAGTACGTGGCCCAGAAGCTCGCCAACCAGGGTGCCAGCAGCCAGAAAGAACTCGAGACGAAGGGCCGCGAGGCGGGCCGGGCCGCGACCCTGCGCGCCGTGCGCAGCCTCACCGGCGTTCCGATCGACTACTTCGCCGAGATCAACTTGGCCGGTTTCTACGACCTGGCCCAGACCCTGGGCGGCGTGGAGGTGTGCCTGAACCACGCCGTCTACGATTCGTATTCCGGTGCGGACTTCCCGGCCGGGCGACAGCGACTGGACGCTTCCCAGGCGCTGGCGTTCGTCCGGCAGCGTCACGAACTGGACAACGGGGACCTGGACCGCACCCACCGGCAGCAGGCGTTCATTTCGTCGGTCATGCACGAACTTCAGGCTTCGGGGACCTTCACCAACATCGACAAGCTCAAGAGCCTGATGGCGGTGGCGCGCAAGGACGTGGTGCTGTCGTCCGGTTGGGACGAGGACCTGATCCAGCGGCTCGGTGCGCTGGCCGGGGGCTCGAATGGAAACCAGATCGAATTCCGGACGCTGCCCGTGGTGCGCTACGACAACATCGACGGTCAGGACGTCAACATCATCGATCCGGCGGCCATCAAGGCCGAGATAGCCGCGGCGATCGGCGCACCGCCGCCGACGACCACCCCGGCCACCACGGCGGCCAAACCCAGCCCGTCGACCGTCGTCGACGTGATCAATGCCGGCAGCATGAGCGGAATGGCCAGCGAGGTGTCCCACATGCTGAAGAAGCGCGGGTACACCGCGGGCCAAGTGCGCGACCGCAATTCGGGCGAGCCGAGCGCCACCGCCGTCGAATACGGGGCCGGCGCCGAAACCGACGCACGGAACGTGGCGGGTCTGCTCGGCCTCGACGCGCCCAAGCAACCCAATCCCAACATTCAACCCGGACACGTCCGCGTGACCGTGGACACCAACTTCTCGATGCCGGCACCGGACGAGAACACGGCGGACGATACGACCACCACCACGACGACCAGCAAGGCCAGCCCGTACAACTATGGCGGCACCACCACCATTTACCCGACGCCCGATCAAGGGAAGCCGATCGACGGCGGCGGGGTGCCCTGCGTCAATTAAGCGCCCTAGGCGTGCGTTCCGCCGTCGATGCGGATTTCGGTGCCGGTGATGAACGCGCCGTCATCCGAGACCAGCATCGCGATCACGCCGGCGACCACGCTGGGGTCGGCCATCCCGGTGCCGCTGGATTCCACCGTGGTGGGCAGGATCGGCAGCAGCCTCGAAAACAGTGACCAGTCAGCGTCTTTCGGGATGTACCCGCCCGTGGCGTCGGTGATTCCGGATTTGATGCTGCCCGGCGCCACGCACACCGCACGCAACCCGTCGCGCGCGTATTCGAGCGCCAACGAATGGGTGAACGCCTGGATTCCGCCCTTGCTCGCCGCGTACGCCGCCATGTAGGGATGGGCGAACGACGCCGCCGTGGAGCTGAAGTTCACGATCGCGCTGCGCGGATTCGCCAGCAGGGCGGTCAGCGCTTCCCGGACCACGAGAAAGGTTCCGGTCAAATTGACCCCGACAATGCGATTCCAGAGTTCAAGGCTGGTCTCGTGCGTGTGTGCGGCGCGCAGAATGCCGGCCGCGTTGACCAGCGAATCGAGGCCGCCGAGCGTCTCGACGGCCCGGCGGACGCCGGCGGTCACCGAATCCTCGTCACCGACGTCCATCGGCATGGTGCTGAGCCGGTCGGCGGTTGCGACCTCGTCCGCCCGGGCCACCGTGGCGTCCAGGCCGTCGGCGGCGATGTCGGAGGCGACGACGGTGGCCCCCTCGTCGAGCAACCGCAGCGCGGTGGCCTGGCCGATCCCCGACGCGGCGCCCGTCACCAGGATTCGCTTGCCTTCGAGTCGCTTCATTGCTCAGACCACCCCGCGCAGCCCGTCGGCGCCGAATGCCGGTTCCAGCATCGCCGAGAAGTCGGGGCCGCGCCGCAATATCTGGCCGCCGTCGACGTTGATGCACTGCCCGGTGATCCAGCTGGCCGCGTCGCTGAGCAAGAACATCGCCAGGTTGGCGACGTCCTCGACCTCACCGGCCCGCGGCAGCGGCGTGCACTGCGCGTAGTCCGCGCTCAGCTCCGGTGATTCCGTAATGGGCACAACGAGATCCGTGCGGATCAGGCCCGGGCGGATGCTGTTGACCCGCACCCACGACGGGCCCAGCTCGTCGGCGGCCAACTGCATGATGTGGTCGACGGCCGACTTGGTCACCCCGTAGGCGCCGAACCAGCGGTGGGTGTTGCTGGCCGCGATCGACGAGATCCCGACGAACGACCCGCCGCCCCCGCGCACCAATTCGCGCGCCGCGTGCTTGAGCACATACATGGTGCCGTTGACGTTGAGGTCGACGGTGCGTCGCCAAGCGTCCGAATCGATTTGGGTGATCGGCCCGATGGTCTCCGACCCGCCCGCGCAGTGCACCACGCCGTGGAGTCGGCCGTGCCACGCCGTGGCGCCGTCCACCGCGCGGGCGGTCTCCTCTTCGTTGGTGATGTCGGTGGGCTCGTAGCGAATCGAGCCGTCGGCCTCGAGGGCTTCGATCTCCTCGACGGCGGACGCCAGCCGGTCGGGGCTGCGACCGACGATCATCACGGAGGCCCCGGCCGCGACCAGCCCGGCGGCGACCCCCTTGCCGATTCCGCTCCCACCACCGGTGACGAGGTACGTCCGGTCTTCGAAAGTAAGCTGCACGAGAGCCATCGAACCACGCGGGCGTCCCGCTGGGACCATTACGTGATCTCAAAAGCGATCGCGCCCGTGCCAGGACTGCGCTACGGCGTATCGCGGCGGGCAAGCTTCGTCGGCTTGGCGTTACGCCAGTCCTCGACGTCGGGCGGCAAGCCGACCGGATACCTGTTCTCGTTGTGCGCCGCCCAGTGCGCGTGCCCCAGCTCGTGAATGTGAAACGCGTGCCGCAGCGCCTCGGTGAATCCCATGGCGTCGGAGGCCGCGTTGACCGAGTCCTTGATCAGCATCGCCGCCATCGTCGGGCGCTCGGCGATGCGCCGCGCGAACTCGAGGGTCTTGTCCGCCAGTTCGTCGACGGGAAAAACCTTGGACACCATGCCAAGCCGGTAGGCCTCGTCCGCGTCCAGCGCATCACCGGTCAGCAACAGCTCTTTGGCCTTGCGCGGGCCGAATTCCCAAGGGTGAGCGTAGTATTCGACGCCCGGCATACCCATCCGCACACCGACCACATCGCTGAACTTCGCATTGTCGGCCGCGACGATCAGGTCGCACGCCCAAATCAGCATCAGGCCCGCCGAGATCGCGTTGCCCTGCACCTGGGCGATGGTGATCTTGCGCAGATCCCGCCAGCGGCAAGTGTTTTGGAAGAAGTAATGCCACTCCTGCAGGTAGGTCTTCTCCGCGACGGGATCGCGGGTGGCGCCGTTGATGCGGAAGCTCGGAAGCTGTCCCGGTCCGGGCTTGCGCTCCGCGAGGGCCAGCTCGGATCCCAGGTCGTGACCGGCGGAGAAGTTCTTGCCGCGCGCGGCCAGAATCACCACGCGGACCGTGTCGTCGGCCTCGGCGCGCAGGAACGCTTCGTCAAGCTCAACCAGCAGCCCGCGGTTCTGGGCGTTGTGGGCCTCGGGCCGGTTAAGCCAGATCCGGGCGATCCGGCCGTCATCAAGGGTTTCGTAGGCCACCAGGCCGCCGGCGTCCGTCGCCTTCGAACCCGCTTGAGCTTCGGCTTTAGCGCCGGCCTGGTCGGAGAGTGTCATTCCGCCCACCTCGTTTGTCGTCAGATCCGCGTTGGTTTACACATTACGGCCAGCGTGTAAGCGGATCCCCGTCGGGGGGATCGGCTGACGGACGAATTATGTCCGATCCAACGCGGCCGCGAGGAGGGCGGCGGCGGATTTGAGCAGGCCCAGGGAGTGAACGAGTTCCGCGTTCTCTTCCTTCAGCTGCTCGAGTTCGGTCGACGGCTCGACGGCCACGGCCTGACCGCCGTGGTCGATCCGGCTCCTACGCGTCCGCTCGTGAACCGTCTCGGTGACCGTATTGCCGAGTGTGTCGGTGATCGCCCGAATCGCCATTCTCTCGATGTCATGGCGCCCGTCTACGGAGGCGAGCGCGCGCACGTTGTCGAGCCGAGGCGTTCCGTTTCCGTTGACCGCGGCGGACTTCTGCAGCGCCGTCGTCAGTTGTTGGACCGCGCCGTCGGCGGCTTCTTGATGCGGTCGCCGGGTTTGCAGTTCGGCGAGCTCGGCCTCCCGCTGCTCGAGCCGGGCTTCCCGCTGGGCCACCTGGGCTTCGCGGTGGCGGAGCTGTGCCAACTGCCGGCGAAGTGGCGTCCCCGCCTGGCCGAGCCTGGCCTCCCGCTCGGCGAGCTCTGCCCTCTGCTGGCGCAGCTCGCTTTCATGCTTGCGCACCTGCCGGCGCAGCACGCCTTCCCGCTCGACGAGCTTGGCTTCCCGTTCGGCAAGCTCGCGTTCCCGCTTCTTCAGCGCGTCGATCCGGTTGCGAAGCTGCGCGTCGGCGTTGAGGTGCCGGGTCAGCTCTTGCTCGACGAGGTCGATGAAAAGATCCACTTCTTGCTCGTTATAACCGCGCTTCCCGATCCGCGGCCTCGAGAACGCGAAATTGTGGACATCAGCCGGAGTGAGAGCCATTGTTCCTCTCCCGGAGTCTTAGACGTCGAGGGGACACCCGAATGAGGGTTTCGGGGCTTAGAATAAGCCATTTTTGGGGGCGCTGCATTACTGAGTTGATCTCGCGGATCGCGCGGATGAACCATGACCGACCTACCCACGTTTTCCGACGTCACGGCAGTTGGCGGCGCTGCCCGGCCGAAGCCTCGACTTGCATTCGCGACGGCTTTGCGCTTATTCGGCACACGACAATTAGGTATCCGAACTTTCGCCAGTGGGACTGTGCCAAATCGCCGCTTGGATCCGTCGGAATTGTCTATTCGAATCCGCGCATTGCCCATATGTGGGTTTTGTGTGAGGTGCGGAATCGGTGTTCCGCCGCGCGCGGCGCCGGTGCCCGATGTCGCGGCGCCCGGGAAGGCGCCTGCGGGCGAACGGGGGCTTCGCCTAGAGTTAGAGCATGCCTACGAAATCTGATCCTGGCGAAATCGGCGACGTCGAACCGCTGGCCGATAGCACCGCGAGCCAGGCGAGGCGGGTCGTCGCCGCGTACGCGAACGATGCCGACGAGTGCCGCGTCTTCTTGTCCATGCTCGGTATTGGACCGGCGAAACTCGACGCGTAAATGGCTCCCAAGGGAGGCCGGAACCCGCAGACTTCACACTTCGGGAATTCCGACTTCGTGGTGGTGGCCAACCGGCTGCCGGTCGATCTGGATCGGCTTCCCGATGGCACCACGGCCTGGAATCGCAGTCCCGGCGGGTTGGTCACGGCCTTGGAACCGCTGTTACGTCGTCGGCGCGGGTCATGGGTCGGCTGGCCGGGTATCGCCGACGACGACGACGATGAGCCGGACCTGGATTACGAGCCCGTCGTCCAGGACGACCTGCAACTGCATCCGGTGCGGTTGAGTGGCGACGACATCGCCCAGTACTACGAGGGATTCTCCAACGCCACGCTGTGGCCGCTGTATCACGACGTGATCGTCAAACCCGGCTATCACCGCGAATGGTGGGAGCGCTACGTCGACGTCAACCGCCGGTTCGCCGAGGCGGCCTCGCGCGCCGCCGCCCGCGACGGGACGGTATGGGTGCAGGACTATCAGCTGCAGCTGGTACCGAAGATGCTGCGCACGCTGCGGCCCGACCTGACCATCGGCTTCTTCCTGCATATCCCGTTCCCGCCGGTGGAGCTGTTCATGCAACTGCCGTGGCGCACCGAGATCGTCGAGGGACTGCTCGGTGCCGATCTGGTGGGGTTCCAACTGTCCGGCGGTGCCCAGAATTTCCTGTTCCTGTCCCGGCAGTTGATCGGCGTGAACACGTCCCGGGGATCGGTGGGGGTGCGCTCGCGCTTCGGCGAGGTAGAGCTCGAGTCACGCACCGTGCGGGTGGGCGCCTTTCCCATCTCCATCGACTCCAGCGCGCTCGATCATGCGGCCCGCCACCGCGACGTGCGGCGCCGCGCCCGCGAGATCCGCGCCGAGCTGGGCAACCCCCGCAAGATCCTGCTCGGCGTCGACCGGCTCGACTACACCAAGGGCATCGACGTTCGACTGAAAGCCTTTTCCGAGCTGCTGGCCGAGGGGCGCGCGAAGCGGGACGACACCGTGCTGGTTCAGCTGGCGACACCGAGCCGCGAACGCGTCGAAAGCTACCAGATCCTGCGCAACGACATCGAACGCCAGGTCGGCCACATCAACGGCGAGTACGCCGAAGTCGGTCATCCGGTGGTGCACTATCTGCATCGTCCGGTTCCCCGCAACGAACTCATCGCGTTCTTCGTGGCCAGCGACGTCATGCTGGTCACCCCGCTGCGCGACGGGATGAACCTGGTGGCCAAGGAGTACGTCGCCTGCCGCAGCGACCTCGGCGGTGCGCTCGTTCTGTCCGAATTCACCGGCGCCGCAGCCGAACTCCGGCAGGCCTATCTGGTCAACCCGCACGACCTCGAAGGGGTCAAGGACGCAATCGAGGCGGCGCTCAAGCAACCGGTCGAGGAGGGCCGGCGCCGGATGCGGTCGCTGCGCCGACAGGTGCTCGCGCACGACGTGGACCGGTGGGCACGGTCATTCCTCGATGCGCTCGCAACCCATGGTGCTGCCGCCAAAACGCTGTGATACTCGATGCAGCACGAAGGGAGGGCGCCATGAACGTCCGTCGCGGGCTGGCCGTTGCTGCGGGCATCTGCTCGGCCGTTGCGATCGGGATCGCGCTGGAGTCGGGTGAGCCGGCGCACGCCCTCGGACCACCGGCGGACGGCACCTACAACTTCAACGAGGCGGGTGTTTCGGGGGTTACCTGGACGATCTCGGCACTGTGCGATCAGCCATCCGGAACCCGGAACATGAACGACTATTCCGACCCGATCGTTTTCGCGATGAACTGCGCGCTGAACATCGTGAGTTCGACGCCCGAGCAGATCAGCGCCGCCGACAAGTTGCAAAACTTCAGCGGCCGGGCCCGGATGTCCAGCATGCTTTGGACCTTCAAGGTGGACAAGGCGGACGGCGTCCCATGTCCTGGCGGCGGCACCGCCGCGTCCACCGAGACCTATTCGTTCAGCGACGAAACGATGAGCGGCACCCACACCAGCCTCCACGGTCCCGTCTGTGGGCTGCCGTCGGACATGAAGAAGCAACCGTTCTCGTTGCAGATGACCGGGCCCCCGCCCAGCCCGGTCCAGCGGTATCCGTTGTACTGCAACGGCATTGCGATGTGCTACTAGGGCCGGCTCAGATGGGCGTGATGTAGGCGATCAGCCACTGCTTGCCGACTTTCTTGAAGTCCACTCGCAACCGGCTGCCGTCGTAGAGCGGCTGCCGTGACTTGTCGGTCACGGTGCGGTTCATGTAGACCATCACCGACCCCGAATCGCGTCGGGCCGACATCACCCCGACGCCGACGACATTGGCCTGGACGACCACTTCGCGCTTCTTGGCCTCCGGGATGATCTGCGCATTGGCGCTCTTCTGGAATTCCCGGCGATAGTCCGGGGTCAGCAACGGGTAGGCGGCGGAGAGGCTGCGTTCGACGGTCTGATAGTCGTAGGCGAACACCTCCGGAATCTCCTTGGCGGCCAGCTGGGGCAACACCGCCCGCGCCGCCGCCTCGCCGCGGGTCTGCACCCGCACCCAGTAGGCCCAGCCACCCGCCGCGGCGAGTGCGACGAAGACGGCGACACCCAGGTAGCCCGCGACGGCGATCAGCCACCGCAGGAAGCGGGGCGAACGCATCAATTGCCCCCGTCGGGATACTTCAGGTCGTAGCCGGTCATCCGCCCCTGCTCATCCTCGTGCACGATGACGCGCAGGCGATAGGGCATGGACGGCTTGTTGGTTCCGTCGATGTCGGCGACCGTCACCCGCACCGAGACCAACACCGACGCGTTGTCGGTGACCGCGTCGACGCCCTCCAGGGCGGCACCGTTGACGACGGCTTCGGAGGTCGCGTTGGTGGAGCGGAACAGGCCCTTGAGGTTCTCGATGTTGTTGTTGGCGCCCAGCATGCCGCGCAGCGGGCCGCTGGTGCCGTTGTAGAACCGGTTCACGCTCTCGTCGATGTTGTCCTGCTTGTAGCTGAACATGTTGACCACCGTCTGGGTGGCGGTGTCGACGAAGCGCTGATCGCGCGCTTGTTGGGCCTCGGCGTCCCGCTGCTGGATGACGAGGAACGTCAGGCAACCGGCCAATCCGCCGATCGCCAACAGCGCGGCGGCAAACGAGATCCATCCGACCAGGGCCCGGTGGGCCTGCCGCCGTGGTGGCGGCTTTACCGGTTTGAGGGCCTTGACGGGTTTCGCCGGCGGCTTTGGCTTGTCCGAAACCTCGACCTGGACGGTCGCGGCCTCGCTCGACTCGCCTTTCGCCGGGCCCGCCGCGCGGGACGCGCGCCGCCGAACGCGCTGTGTCGTCGTTTCTGTCACTGCTGATTCCTCTAGAGGGGCCTTGGATCGAGCATCAGGTCGACCCAATTCTCGGCACCGGATGCGCCGTTGGCTCCGGGCGCGAAAATACCAGTGCCGCCCGCCGGGTCCACAAATGCTCCGGTGCGTTGGTCATAGGTGGTATAGGCCGGGCCGCTGGCCTGCGGCTGCGGGCCGGGCGGCGGCCCCCACGGCTTCTCCGGTCCCGGGCCCGCCGGCGGAGGATTGATGCCCTCCGGCGGCGGTGGCGGCGGCAGCCACTTGGGATACGGGAGCTGGGGTGGCACGGGCGGGACTCCCGGCGGCTGCCACGACGTGAACGGCGGCGGCGGCCCGTTGTCGTTGGGGGGCGGCGGTGAGTACGCCGGCTGGTGGTTCGGCAGCGGCCCGGGCCCGGGCACTACACCGGGCGGGGGCGGCCCGACGATGGGCGTACCCGGATCGGGCTCGGCGCCCGGCGGGATGTACGGAAACTTGTTGGGCGGCAGGGTGTTCAGCCCATTCGTCACGGGCGTGTCGTAGGGCACCGGCGGGCCACGCCAAGGGTTACGGCCAACCGGCACATAGCCCTTCGGGTCACGGCACAGCTGAATCGTCGGCGCCCGTTTGCCGGGGAACTCCTGGCACGGATAGTTCCGGGCGCCACGCACGGTGCTGGGATCGTTCTGGGCGACCTTGCAGTACATGTCCCTCGGGAGCTCCCGCAGGGTCTCGTCGGCCGGTGTGCGCATCAACGGCGGGGGCAGGAAGCCGACGGCGCACGGCGGCGGGTCGTTGAGGTCGAGCTTGAAGTCCAGTTTGGCGCCCTCGTCCTGCGGTGTGCCGCCGGCCGCCGTGGTGATCGCGGCGAACAGCGCCGGCAGCACAACCAGCAGTTGCTCGATCGACTTGTGGTAGATCACGCCGACCCGGCCGAGGTTGGCCAGGCTGGCGGCCAGCGCGGGAAACGACGGGCGGATGCCGGAGAACGCGGTGCTGGCCTCGTCGATCGCGTCCGGGGCGTTCGTCAACGTCGAGCGAAGCTGCGGGTCGGCCCGACGCACCTCGGAGGTGAACCGCGCCAGCCCGTCGGACAGCGACTTGATGTCGGCGCCGGCACGAATCTGGGCTTGCAGGAACGGACCGGCCTGGTCGATCAACTGCGAGACTTGCGGATAGTCGGCGTTGGCCTCGTCCACCAGCAACCGGGCGGACTCGATCAGCCGGGCCAGCTCGGGACCCGAACCGTTGGCCGCGATGAACGTCTCGTGCAGCAGTTCACGCAGGCGGGTGTCACCGAGGCTGTTGACCAGCGCCTCCGCCCGCTTCAACAGGTCGGCGATGTCCTGGCCGATCCGGGTGTTCTGCCTCTCGATCCGAGATCCGTTGTGCAGCTTGCTCGATGCCGGATTGCCCGGCGGCAGCAGGTCGATGTACTGCTCACCGACGGCCGACACGCTCTTGACGGTGGCGGTGACGTTGGACGGAATGGGCGTGCCGCTGTTGAGCCGCATTTCGGCGGTGACCCCGTCGGGGTTCAGACCCACCGACTCGACCCGGCCGACGGCGACGCCCCGGTAGGTCACGTTGGCGTTCTTGTACAGCCCGCCGCCCGCGACGAAATCGGCGCTCACGCCGTAGGTCCCGATGCCGAAGGTGGCGGGCAGGCGCAGGTAGAAGATCGCCATCACGGTCAGCGTGACCGCGGTGATCACCGCGAAGATGGCGAGCTGAATCCTGGTCAGTTTGTCGATCATCCGCGGCCCCCTATTGCCCCTGAGAACCCGAAGCCGTGCCGGGCGGGATCTTGAACGGGTCGGCCGCCTGTCCGGACAGGTTGGCCATTTCGCCGGTCAAGAAGTCGGGCGGGTTGAGGATCTCGCCCATGTGAGCCATGTTCGGGTCGAAATACGCTGTGGTGAAGAATGTTTCACCGATTCGCCGCAACGTGAGGTCGAAGGTGGTGAACACGTTGAGGTAATCGCCACGCACCGCCTGCTTGATGCCGAAGTTGGGGAACGGGAACGTCAGCAGCAACTGCAGCGACGTGACGAAATTCTTCCGGTTGTCGTTGAGGGCCTTGACGACCGAATACAGGCCCTTGAGGTCTTCGGCAAAGTCCACCTTGGTCTTCGCCAGGATATGGGAGGTGACGGTCGCGAGCTTTCTCAGCGCGGCGAACGCCTCGATGATGTGGTCCCGGTTCTTGTTGAGTACTCGAAGCGCTTCGGGCAGCGTGTCCAACGCGCGGCCCAGATTGTCCTTGTCGCGCGCCAGGATCGCGGAGAATCGGTTCAGTCCGTCGACCGCGTCGATGATGTCGTTGACCTGACGGTTGAGCCCCGCCGTCAATTCCGCCAGCCTGGGGACCAGGCCGGCGAATTGCTCTTGCCTGCCGGCGACGGCCTGGTAAGTCTCGTCGGTGATCTCTTCCAGCGCGCTGAAATTGCCCTTGTTGACCACCACGCCAAGCGCCGAAAGCACCTCTTCGGTGGTGGGATAGCGGCCCGTGCTGGACTCCGGGATTCTCGACCCGTCGGTCAGCCTGCCCGTCGCCGGCTTGTCCTTGGGGCGCGCCAGATCGATGTGCATCGAACCCAGCAGCGACGTCTGGGCGACCGTCGCGGTCGCGTTGGCCGGCAACACCACGTTCTTGTCCAACGCCAACTTCACGGCGGCATAGAAGGATCCGTCGGACCGCTGCTCGGCCTGCAGGCCGGAGACGCTGCCGACGGTGACGTCGTCGACCATCACCGGCGAGTTTTGCGGCAGCGTCGCCACGTCGGGCATTTCGACGGTGATCGAGTACGCGCCGCCGCCATGGCCGGCGGTGCCGGGCATCGCCAGCGAGTTGAGCCCGCTGAACTGGCAACCGGCCAGCAGCGCGCTGCCCGCGGCCAATGCGCCGCCGCGCAACCAGATTCGGTTCATCGGCCGCCCCCGAGGTCAGCCGCCGGCGCGTTGGGCGCCGGGCTCGGCGGGGGGCCGGGCAGCGGACCGAAAGCCGAGGCGGGCGCGGGACCCGGTGCGGGGCCGGTCTGCGGCGCCGTCGGGACGAGCAGGGCCTGCAGATCCGCCGGGTTCTGCGGCGCGGGCGGCGTTTGCGCACCCTTGGCCGGCACCCAGGTCAGCTGCGGGATCGGAGTGGCCGCCTTGGCCTGAGTCTCCGGGGTGTCGTAGATGACCTGACCCTTGTACGCCGAGATCATGTTGAGCGGGTGGAACATGATCGGCGGGTAGTTCACGGCGAGCCGGCGCAGCACCGGGCCCAGCCGCTCACGGCAGATCTCGGCGCGCTTGAAGTAGTCGGGCGCCCTCGGCCCGCCGGCGGTCTCGAAGGACCCGCCACAGATGAACTGCACCGGGTTGGCGAACTCGGGTATCGACAACAGGCCGTTCAGCGTGCCCTGGGCCGGGTCGTAGATGTTGTAGAAGTTGGCGATACCGGGCCCCGCCACGTGCAGCACCTGCTCGATGTTGTCGCTCTGGTCGCTCAGCGTCTGCGCAAAGTCGTTGAGCTGGTTGACCGTATCGATGATCGTCGAGTTGTTTTCATGCAGGAACCCCCGGATATCCGAGAGCGCCTGATCGAGCGTGCCCAGGGTGTTGTCCAGATGGCGTGAGCTGTCGGCGAGCACCTGCGACACCGATGCGACGTTCCCGGCGAACTGCACGATCTGTTCGTTGCTCGCCGACAGCGCGTTGACCAGCACCTGCAGGTTCTTCACCGTGCCGAAAATGTCGCTGCGCGAATCCCCAAGCCGCCCAGCGGCTTGCGAAAGTTCGCGCAGCGCGTCGTGAAACGATTGGCCCTTGCCGTCCAGGGTGTCCGCGGCCTGGTTGATCGCCCTGCCCAGCGGCCCCTGCATCGATCCCGTCGTGGGACCCAGCTGGACGGCCAGTTGGGTCAGCGCCTGCTTGACCTCGTCCCACTCCACCGGGACCGCGGTTCGGGCGAGGTCGATGCTGCCGCCGTCGGGCAGCGCCGCTCCCCCGGTGTAGGCCGGGGCGAGCTGAATGAACCGCGCCGACACCAGGTTCGGCGAGATGATGACCGCCCGCGCGTCCTTGGGGATCTTCACGTCCTTGGACACCGACATGGTGATCTTGACGTCGGAAGGTCGCGGCTCGATCGTGTCGATCGAACCGACCGGCACCCCGAGTATGCGGACCTGATCGCCCGGGTAGAGCCCGACGGCGGAGGAGAAGTAGCCGACGATGGTTCGGTTATTGGCGTGCGACGTAAGCACATACACGCCCGCCACCAGCACCGCGACCAGCGCGATGACCGTGGCGAAGCGCAGCCCCCTGCTGCGGGGTATCCACCTCATGGCGACTTCGGCCGGATGATCCAACGTTCCTGGATCAGCCCGCGCAGGTAGTCGGAGAGGCTGGCCGGCAGCTTGCCCGGCTGGTAGAAGAAGTCGAACATCGCCGCCAGCAGCGGCGCCGGTATCACGCCATAGACGTTGACGTTGAACCCGGGACCGGATCCGACCACCTCGCCCAGTTCGGTGGCGTAGGTGGGCAGCCGCTTCAGGGCCTCGGTGATGTAATCGCGGCGCTCGTTGAGGTTGGACAGAACCAGGTTGAGCTTGCTCAAGGCCGGACCGAACTCCTTGCGGTTGTCGGCGACGAACCCGGAAACCTGTTCCGACAGACCGCTGATGCCCGAGATCAGCTGGCCGATCGCGGCACGCCGTTCGTCCAGCGCGGCGAACAACTCGTTACCGTCGTCGACCAGCTTGTTGACCTGATCGGCGCGCTGGGACAACACCGATGTCACCGACTTCGCGTGCGCCAGCAGGCTTTGCAGGGCCTCGTCACGGCGGTTGAGGGTGCGCGACAGCGATGTCACGCCGTCCAGCGCACCGCGCAGCTGCGGGTTGGCGTCGTGCAGCGTATCGGTGAGAACGTTCAGGGCCTGCTCGAACTGCGGCTTGTTCAGGTTGTTCGCGTTTTGACCGAGATCCTCGAGCGCGCCGGCCAACGTGTACGGGGTGGTCGTCCGGCTCAGCGGGATGGAGGTGGCCCTGCCGGTGCCGGCCGGGGTCACCGAGATCGAGCGCTCGCCGAGAATGGTGTCGGTTCGGATCGCGGCCAGCGACTGATCACCGACGACGACGTGCCGGTCCACGCTGAAGGTCACCTTGGCGGTGTCTCCGGCCAGACCGACCGACTGCACCTTGCCGACCTTGAAGCCCGATACGTACACGACGTTGCCGGGCGTGATGCCGCCGGCGTCGGCGAAGTAGGCGTCATACGTCTTTCCCTGGGGCCAGAACGGCAGGCTCGCGTACCCGAATGCGATCAGCACGACGCAGACCACCAGCACCACACCGAAGACGCCGGTGCGCAATGGGTCCCGCTCGCGCTTCGCATCACTTGGCAAAGGAGCACCTCCCCTTGCTGGGATCCACCGCGCCGCCGAGCGGCAGCAGGATGTCGCTGCCGGCCGGCCCGTTGATCTTGATGGTCACGGAGCAGAAGTAGATGTTGAAGAACGACCCGTAGGCGCCGAGCGCGGCCAGCCGCAGGTAGTCCTCGCCCAGTTGCTCGACGTCGTTGTTCACCTCGGCCTTGCGGTTGTCCAGCTCGGTGGCCAGCGGCCGGGTGTTTTCCAGGATGCCCTGCAGCGGCCGGCGCGAATTCTGCAGCAGCTCGGTCAGATCCGTCGTCGTCGACGCCAGCGGCGGGATGGCCCCCGCGATCGAGTCCTTGCCCTTGGCCAGCCCGGAGATCAACTGCTGCAGCTGGTCGACGCTGGCCGAGAATTGCGCGCTCTTCTGATCGACGGTTCCCAGCACCGCGTTCAGATTGTTGATCACGTCACCGATGAGCTGGTCGCGTTGGCCCAGCGCCGACGAGAAGGCGCTGGTGTCGGACAGCACGTTGGCCAACGCGCCACCCTGCCCCTGCAACAACTGAATGACGGCGCTGCTGATCGTGTTCACCTTGTCGGCGTCCAGGCCCTTGAGCACCGGCCGTAGTCCGCCCAGCAACGCGTCGAGATCCAGCGCGGGCTGCGTGTGCTGGACGTTGATCGTGCCACCGGGCAGCAGCTTGCGCAGCTCCCCCGGCCCCGACGTGATCTCCAAAAAGCGGTCACCAACCAGGTTTTCGTACCGGATCACCGCGCGCGTGGACGAGTACAGCTGGTAGCGCCGGTCGACGCCGAACGTCACGTCGATGGTGTTGTCCGGGTTGAGCTTGATCCCGCTCACCGAACCGACCGGCACCCCCGCGATGCGGACCTTCTGGCCGGACTTCAACCGGGTCACGTTGGTGAAGGTGGCGTGGTAAGTGCTTTCGGGCCCGAAACGGAAGTCACCGAAAACAACCACCAGGCCGGCGGCCACCAGCAACATGGCCACCGCGAAGACGCTGACCTTGATCACCATCGACCGGTGCGACGGCATCCCCGTGCCCGCCATCAGAAGTCGTCCCTTTCCGCGAAAGCGCCGTGGAACAAGAACTGCAGCGTGGAGGGCGCGTCGAACTGCAGTTCGGTGAACGGCTCGTACGGGATGTTGGCGTTGTCGGTGACCAGGAACGGTGCCCGGTAGAACGACCCGCCGGTCTGCTTGGTCGGGATGTCGGGCAGCCCGCGGCAGTTCGGGCCGCCGGAGGCGTTGACGATCGGCAGGGACTCGGGAAACGTGTACGACGGCGCGCCCAACACGAAGCTCGACGACGTGAACAGGCCCGCCTTGCGGACACCGATCAGCGGGGCGAATTCCTTGATGCCGCGCTCGATGCCCGCGAACAGGCAGCCGAATTCCGGCGAATAGTCGTGGGCCACTTTTATCGGAGCCCGCAGCCTGTTGACGGCGTCGATGAAGTTCTGCTCGGCCGGCTCCAACGTGTCGTAGGCGTTGTCGGCCAGCCCGATCGTCGCCAACAGCGTGGCGTTGAGATTGTTCTGCTGGTTTATGACCGTCCTGTTGATCGTCGGCAAATTGTCGACGACGGTGGTGAGATCGGGGGCGGCGTCGGCGTAGGTGTTGGTGACGACCGCGGTCTTGCGGAAGTCCTCCTGCAGGGCGGCCAGTTTCGGATTCGCCTGTCGCGCCAGCGTATTCGATCCCGCCAACAGCGAGCCCAAGTCGTCGCCGTGGCCGCGCAGGCCTTCGGCCAGCGCGCTCAGCGTCCCGTTCAGCTCGACCGGGTCGACCTTGTGCAGCAGGTCGATCAACGACTGGAACAAGGTGTTGACTTCCAGCGACACCGCCGAGGCCTCCACGTGCGCGTCCGGACGCAGCGACGTCGGCGAAGGCGTCTGGGGCGGAATGAATTCCACCGACTTGGCGCCGAAGATGGTGTTGCCCGCGATGCGCACCGTCGCGTTGGAGGGAATGAAGTGCATGTCGTCGCTGTTGATGGCCAGCGTCAGCCGCGCCTGATCCGCGCTGTAGCCGATGTCGGTGACCTTGCCGACCTGGATTCCGCGGTATTTGACCTTGGCGCCCTTGTCCATCACCAGACCGGCGCGCGGCGCCGTGACGGAGACGGTGTCGGTCGAGGCGAAGGCCGCCGAGTAGGAAAGGTACGTCAGGACGGCGAAGCCCACGACCAAACTGGCCAGCAGCGCCGCTGCCAGCCGGACGGATGTTCGTCCGGATCCGCTGTCTGCCATCCTTTTTTCGGGGTTCCTCCTTACCCGGAGAGGTTGAAGTTACCGGACGCGCCGTACACCGCCAGCGAGATGAACAAAGTAATGACGACCACGACGATCAACGAGGTCCGCACGGCCTGGCCGACCGCGATGCCGACGCCGACCGGCCCGCCGTGTGCGTTGTAGCCGTAATAGGTATGCACGAGCATCACGGCGATGGACATGATGATCGCCTGCAGGAACGACCACAGCAGGTCCGACGGAATGAGGAAGGTATTGAAGTAGTGGTCGTAGAGGCCTTTGGACTGCCCGTTGATGTAGACCGTGGTGAAGCGCGCGGCGAAGAAGGCGGCGAGCACCGACAGCGAGTACAGCGGAACAATCGCGATGAGGCCGGCGACCAAACGCGTTGACACCAGGTAGGACACCGAGTGCACGGCCATGCTTTCGACGGCGTCGATCTCCTCGGATACCCGCATCGCGCCCAGTTGGGCGGTGGCGCCGGCACCGATGGTGGCCGCCAACGCGATACCCGCGATTACCGGGGCCACGACGCGGACGTTGAGGAATGCCGACAGGAAGCCGGTCAGCGCCTCGATGCCGATGTTGCCCAGCGATGCGTACCCCTGCACCGCGATGACCCCACCGGAGGCCAGTGTCAGGAATGCCGCGACCCCGACCGTGCCCCCGATCATGACGAGCGCGCCCGCGCCCATTGTCATCTCGGCGATGAGACGGGTCGTCTCCTTCCGGTATCGGGTCAGGGCGTTCGGGACGTAGCGCACGGTTTGGCCGTAGAACAAGGCCTGCTCACCGAACTCGTCGACCGGCCCCTGCAGCACCCGCGACGCGATGTTGCGAAGTCGGTAACGGACGTCGTAGCTCATCGCGTGCTCACCCGCCTCATCACTTGGCCGAGATCCGCACGCCGACGGCCGTCATCACCACGTTGATGACGAAAAGGCAGATGAACGCGTAGACGACTGTTTCGTTGACGGCGTTACCCACGCCCTTGGGCCCGCCCTTGACCGTCAGGCCGCGGTAACACCCGACCAGCCCCGCCATCACGCCGAACAGCAGCGCTTTGACTTCGGCGAGAATCAACTCGCGCAGTCCCGTGAGCACGGTCAACCCGTTGATGAACGCACCCGGGTTGACGCCCTGGAGGAAGACCGAGAACACATAACCACCGGACAGCCCGATGGCGCACACCAAGCCATTGAGCAGCAGCGCGACCACGGTGGACGCCAAAACCCTTGGCACGACGAGCCGATGGATGGGGTCGATGCCGAGCACCCGCATAGCGTCGATTTCTTCCCGGATGGTGCGTGCACCCAGGTCGGCGCAGATGGCGGTGGCGCCGGCGCCGGCCACGACGAGCACGGTCACCACCGGTCCCAGCTGGGTGATCGTGCCGAATGCCGTTCCGGCGCCGGACAAGTCGGCCGCGCCGATTTCGCGCAGCAATATATTGAGGGTGAACGCCACCAGGACCGTGAACGGAATGGACACCAGCAGCGTCGGAACCAGCGACACGCGAGCGATCATCCAGGTCTGATCCAAAAACTCGCGAAATTGGAAGGGCCGCCGGAAAGCCGCGCGGCCCGTATCGATCATCATTTCGAAGAACCCGCCGACGGCGCGGGCGGGGACCGCGAGCTGTTGCATCAACTTGGCGGCCCCCCTTTGCTCCTCGCGGCGAAGCCTGTGTGTCGCCGGTGCGTTGTCTTCCGTCGCATGGGCTCGGTGTGAGCCGAAAATATTAACTCATCACAACTTCATAGTGTCAACGAACAGCATTTCTCTTTCAGAAACGTCAATTCGTCCAGCTCAGAACAGTTATCTTGTTATCAATCTGACACATGTTCTATTCGTCGGTTCCCCCCCGTCGAGTAGCTTTACGCGGTTATTACTCCATCAGGCCGACCGCGGAAAAGTTCCGCTCCGGATCACGTCCAGCAAAGTATTCCTGCAGCGCGTCACCGAGCTTTCCGGGCTCCCACGCCGGCCCGTCGGCGCTGAATTTGTGCTCCGCCGTCGGTGCCGAAACCAGAGTCACCTGGGGACCGTAGACGATGAACACCTGGCCGTTGACTTCTGCGGCGGCCGGCGACGCCAGGAACGTGACCAGGCTGACCACGTGCTCGGGCGAAAGCGGGTCGATCTCCCCCGCAGCCGTCTGCGGTGCCGCACCGAAGACGTCGGCCGTCATCGCCGTGCGGGCTCGCGGGCAGATCGCGTTGGCGCGCACCCCGTACCCGCCCAGCGCCCGCGCGGCCGACAGGGTGAGCGCGATGATGCCGGCCTTGGCCGCGCCGTAGTTGGCCTGCCCCACCGGGCCCACCAGTCCCGCCTCCGACGAGGTGTTGACGAGGCGGCCAAAGGTCGTTCCCCCCGACTCCTTGGCCCTGGCACGCCAGTAGGTCGCCGCGTTGCGCGTCAGCAGGAAATGGCCGCGGAGGTGAACGGCGATGACCTGGTCCCATTCCTCGTCCGACATGTTGAACAGCATCCGGTCGCGGGTGATCCCGGCGTTGTTCACGACGATGTCGAGGCCACCCAGTCCGTCGGCACAGGCGACCAGTTCGTCGGCAGTCGCGCGTTGGCTGATGTCGCCGGCAACCGCGACCGCCTTGGAACCGGTGGCGGCTGCGGCGGTGATCTCGTCGATGACGTCGGAGGCGTCCAGCGCGGCGGCCATGTCGTTGACGACGACGGTCGCGCCGCGCCTGGCCAGGCCGAGCGCTTCGGCCTGACCCAGTCCTGCGGCCGCTCCGGTCACCACCGCGACCTTTCCGGAGAGATCGGTCGCGTTTGTGCTGCTAGTCAATTTATGAATACCTCTAGTCCGGGTTTAGTCGCTGCGCAGTAGCGCGGCGCGCGGGCACTCGGCGATCGCCTGTTCGGCCAGCTGCTCTCGGTCGGGCGGAATCGGGTCGGTCTTCACGACGGCATAGTCTTCGTCGTCCAGGTCGAAGATGTCCGGTGCGATTCCCAAGCACACCGCGTTACCTTCGCACCGGTCACGATCCACGATCACCCGCACGGCACCCTCCTTGAACCTGGCCTTCGGCCCGACCACCCGCCCATCGGCGGGTAGCTCCACCATAGGGCGCCGCCGCGTCGGGCAAAACGGTCGCTGGATTCCCAGACTAGAACGTGTTACAACCGGGTAGGCGAACGGGTAGCCGTCGGTCGTGCTGCGGCGCGTGACGTGGCTATCGATCCGGACAGACATTCGACTTCAAGGACGGCTTGGGAATGCGCATCAGTTACACCCCTGAACAGGAGGAGCTGCGTCGAGAGCTGCGGTCCTACTTCACCAAGCTCATGACGCCCGAGCGCCGCGAGGCGCTGAGCTCGGTCCAAGGCGAAATCGGGACCGGCAACGCGTATCGCGAGGTCGTCTCTCAAATGGGCAAAGACGGCTGGCTCACCCTGAACTGGCCCGAGGAGTACGGCGGCCAGGATCGCTCGCCGATGGACTCGCTGATCTTCGCCGACGAGGCGGCCATCGCCGGCGCGCCCGTGCCGTTCCTGACGATCAACAGCGTGGCGCCGACGATCATGGCGTTCGGCACCGACGAGCAGAAGAAGTTCTTCCTGCCCAAGATCGCCGCCGGCGATCTGCACTTCTCGATCGGCTACTCCGAACCGGGCGCGGGCACCGATCTGGCTAACCTGCGGACCACCGCCGTGCGTGACGGCGACGACTACGTGATCAACGGCCAGAAGATGTGGACCAGCCTGATCCAGTACGCCGACTGGGTCTGGTTGGCGGTGCGCACCAACCCCGAGGCCAAGAAGCACCGGGGCATCTCGATGCTGGTGGTGCCGACGACCGCGGAGGGCTTCTCATGGACGCCGGTGCACACCATGGCCGGCCCCGACACCAGCGCCACCTATTACTCCGACGTGCGGGTCCCGGTGACCAACCTGATCGGCGAGGAGAATGGCGGCTGGAAGCTGGTCACCAACCAGCTCAACCACGAGCGCGTCGCCCTGGTGTCACCGCAGCCGATCTTTTTGGCGCTGCGTGAGGTTCGTGAGTGGGCGCAGAACACCAAGGACGCCGGCGGCGCCCGGCTGATCGACTCCGAGTGGGTCCAGCTCAACCTGGCGCGGGTGCACGCCAAGGCCGAGGTCCTCAAGCTGATCAACTGGGAGCTGGCATCGGCGGCGAGCGAAGCCCTGTCGCCGGCCGATGCGTCGGCGGCCAAGGTGTTCGGGACCGAACTCGCCACCGAGGCGTACCGGCTGCTGATGGAAGTGCTGGGCACCGGGGCTACGGTGCGCCAGGACTCGCCGGGTGCCCTGCTGCGCGGCCGCGTCGAGCGCATGCACCGGGCCTGCCTGATCCTGACCTTCGGCGGCGGCACCAACGAGGTCCAGCGCGACATCATCGGCATGGTGGCGCTGGGGCTTCCCAGAAGCCGCTGAGTGCGGCTGAATCTTCTTTTAAGGACGGACTTTCATGGACTTCACGACAACCGAAGCGGCGAACGACCTCGGCGGTTTGGTCGACACGATCGTGGACTCGGTGTGCACACCGGAGCACCAGCGCGAGCTGGACGGGCTCGACCAACGGTTCGATAAGGAGCTGTGGCGCAAGCTGATCGACGCCGACATCCTGACCAGCGCGTCGGCCGCGGGGCTGGGCGGTGACGGTTTCGGGGTGCTCGAGCAGGTGGCGATCCTGGTCGCGCTGGGCCACCAACTGGCCGCCGTGCCCTACCTGGAATCGGTGATGCTGGCCGCCGGCGCCCTGGCCCGCTTCGGCTCCGAGGAGCTGCAGCAGGACTGGGGCGTCCCGGCGGTGCGTGGCGAAAAGATCCTCACCGTTGCTCTGGATGGCGAGATGGGTGACGGGCCGGTGCAGGCGGTTGGTGAGGGCGACGGCTATCGACTCACCGGCACCCGCACGCTGGTGGGCTACGGGCCGGTGGCCGACGCGTTCTTGGTCCCGGCCGCAACCGATTCGGGCACAGCGGTTTTCTTGGTCACGACCGACGATCCGCGGGTGACGGTGACGGCGTTGCAGACCACCGGGCTGGGCAGCGCCGGGCACCTGGCGCTGGACGGCGTCGCGGTGGACGGATCGCGCCGGGTTGGCGGATGCGAGGTTTTCGCCTGGCTCGGCACGCTTTCCAACCTGGGCCGCAGCGCGTTTCAGCTCGGGGTGCTGGAGCGAGGACTGCAGATGACCGCCGAATACGCGCGCGAGCGTGAGCAATTCGACCGCCCGATCGGCAGCTTCCAGGCGGTCGCGCAGCGGTTGGCCGACGGCTACATCGACGTCAAGGGTCTGCGGCTCACTCTCACCCAGGCGGCCTGGAAGGTCTCCGAGGACGAGCCCGCCGAAATCGACGTGGCCAGCGCGGCGTTCTGGGCCGCCGACGCGGGGCACCGGGTCGCACACACCATCGTGCACGTGCACGGCGGCGTCGGCGTAGACACCGATCACCCGGTGCATCGTTATTTCCTGGCCGCCAAGGAGATTGAGTTCGCGTTGGGCGGCGCCACCGGGCAGTTGCGCCGGATCGGCCGTGAGCTGGCGGAAACCCCCGCTTAACCGCCCGGCGACGATGCGGTTCGTGCAACGAACTGAGGAGGAGCGGGCGAAGTGAGCCAAGTGGCTGACCCGACCGTCGCCACCCTGCTGGCGCCGCTGCCCGAGATCGATGACCGAGGCGTCTATTTCGAAGACTCGTTCACCAGCTGGCGCGATCACGTTCGGCACGCTGCCGCCATAGCGGCGGCGCTGCGCGAACGCCTCGACCCGACGGGGCCACCGCATGTCGGCATGCTGCTGGAGAACACCCCGTTCTTCTCCGCGATGCTGGTGGCGGCGGGAATGTCGGGGATCGTGCCGGTGGGCCTGAACCCGGTGCGCCGCGGCGAAGCGCTGGCCCGCGACATCGCCCACGCCGACTGCCAATTGGTGCTGGCCGACTCGAATTCTGCTGCGCCACTGGGCGATATCGCGCACGTGAACGTCGACTCCGCCGAATGGGCTTCCGAGGTCGACGCACATCGGGACGCCGAGGGGCGTTTTCGGTCCGCGTCGCCTTCGGACCTGTTCATGCTCATCTTCACGTCGGGTACCAGCGGCGAGCCGAAGGCGGTGAAGTGCAGTCAGGGCAAGGTCGCGATCGCCGGCGTGACGATGACGCAACGCTTCGATCTTGGCCGCGACGACGTCTGCTATGTGTCGATGCCGTTGTTTCATTCGAACGCCGTGCTGGTCGGCTGGGCGGTGGCCGTGGCTTGCCAGGGCTCAATGGTGTTGCGGCGCAAGTTTTCTGCGTCGGGCTTTCTGGTGGACGTTCGTCGCTACGGGGCCACCTACGCCAACTACGTGGGCAAGCCGCTGTCGTATGTGCTGGCCACCCCCGAGCGGCCCGACGACGCCGACAACCCGCTGCGTGCGGTGTACGGCAACGAGGGCGTGCCCGCCGACATCGAGAAGTTCGGCCGCAGATTCGGTTGCGTCGTACAGGATGGGTTCGGTTCGACCGAAGGCGGGGTGGCGATCACCCGCACCCCGGATACGCCGGAGGGTGCGCTGGGCCCGCTACCGGAGGGAATCGAGATCGTGGACCCCGATACGGGTAGGCCGTGCCCGGTAGGTGTCGCGGGCGAGCTGGTGAACATCGCCGGACCCGGTCGTTTCGAGGGTTACTACAACGACGAGGCCGCAGAGGCCGAGCGGATGGCCGGCGGCGCCTACCACAGTGGCGACCTCGCGTATCGCGACGAGGCCGGTTACGCCTATTTTGCTGGGCGACTTGGTGATTGGATGCGGGTCGATGGTGAAAATCTCGGTACGGCGCCGATCGAGCGGGTGTTGCTGCGCTACCCGGACGCCACCGAGGCGGCGGTATACGCGGTGCCCGATCCGGTCGTCGGCGACCAGGTGATGGCCGCGCTGGTGATGGCTTCGGGCGCCGAGTTCGATCCCGAAAAGTTCCGGGCCTTCCTGGCCGAGCAGCCCGACCTCGGACCCAAGCAGTGGCCGTCGTACGTCCGGGTCAGCGCGGAGTTACCGCGGACGGTGACCTTCAAGGTGCTCAAGCGGCAGTTGTCGGCGCAGGGCGTCGACTGCGTTGATCCGGTGTTTCCGATTCGCCGATGACTCCCCCACCGCCTCAGCTCGCGACCATCGGTGTCGCGGTCGCCGCACCGGGTCGAGCCGAGGTGTTCTCGCTGGGAAAGTGGTCGAGCGGCGTCGCGTGGTCGACGATAAAAGTGCCGTTGGCGCTGGCGGCGTTGCGCAGTGACCAGCCACGCGCACAGGAGTTGGCCGTCAAAGCGATCACCAAATCCGACAACCGCGCTTCCGAGCGGTTGTGGTCGCTGCTGGGTGAGCCGGCGGACGCCGCCGCGCGGGTGCAAGCAGTCATCCGGGAATCCGGTGATGCGGTCACCCTTGTCGAATCACGAAGGCTTCGGCCCGGTTTCACCGCGTTCGGCCAGACGCGCTGGACCTTGGCGGGGCAAGCCCGGTTCGCCGCACAGCTGCCGTGGATTCCCGGTGCCGCCGCCGTCATCGACCTGATGCGCCACATCACCACCGGCCAGCGCTGGGGTCTTGCCGCGAAAGGCTTTGCCGCCAAGGGTGGTTGGGGCCCAGGGGTGGCCGACGATTATTTGGTCCGGCAGTTCGGCATCGTGCCGACAGAGTCCGGACACGCGGGCGTGGCGCTGGCAGCCGAAGCGCACGACGGCGCGTTCGAGACCGGCGTGGACGCGCTCAACGGGGTGACCGACTGGCTCCTCAGCCGCCTACCCGAGCTGACCCGGCACTGACGGCATAGCGGCGCCGATCAGTACGGTCCGGGCCGGTCGGGCAGCCCAAAGTTTTGGATTCATCAACGACGACCATCGCAAGTTCAGGCATCAGCGCGCGGCCCCGTCAGAGGCCGCTACGGACGCGGAGAAGGCCCCCAGGCCCCGGGTGGCATCACAGTGGCCAATTCGCCTGCTAAGAGCCCATTTTGATGTAAGCACGGCATTTCGCCCGAAACGCTCAATTGCAGCCCTCATCGCGATACGCTCCGCGTTGGTTGTCCGATGAAATTGCGGGCGATTGCCAGCGCGTCTTGAGGTACGGCGAGGTACCCGATGGCCAATGTGCTCGTTTCACCCCAGGTCGTGGGCTTGGTGGCCGCGGATGTGGAGAGCATCGGCGCGGCGCTGGTCAGCGGTCATGCGGCCGCGGCCGCCCGGACACGGGCGTGGCGAGCAGCAGCGGCCCACGAAGTGTCGGCGGCCATCGCGGTGTTATTTTCCCAACACGCTCAGGACTATCAGAAGCTGGCCGCACAAGCGGCGGCGTTTCTCACGGTTACCAGCAACAGCTTCCCGATGAATACCGGGAATGTCCCCTTCGAGCAAGGGCCGGTGCATATCTCGGAAAACTCTAGCGGTTCCAGGACGACAACTTTGATACCTGACAGCTACCCCGTCAGTGACGGCACCACAGCGTCAATAAGGTGCGGTCCGGATTCGGCGAAGGCGCCACGCAGGGCGTCGGCCAACTCCTCGGCGGTGCGCACGCGACGCGCAGGAACTCCCATGCCCTCGGCGAGCTTGACGAAATCAATTGTGGGACGCGACAAGTCGAGCAGGTCCAACGCCTTGGGACCCGGGGCCGAGCCGGCGCCGACGCGTTGCAGCTCGATCCGCAGAATGTCGTAGGCGCTGTTGTCGTACAGGACGGTGGTCACATTGAGATTCTCCCGCGCCTGGGTCCACAACCCCGAAATCGTGTACATCGCCGACCCGTCGGATTGCAGGCACAGCACCGGACGGTCGGGGGCGGCCACCGCCGCGCCCACCGCGGTCGGTATGCCGTAGCCGATCGCCCCGCCGGTCAGCGTCAACCAGTCGTGGGCCGGCGCGCCGGCGGTGGCCTGCGGCAGCATCAGCCCGGAGGTGTTCGACTCGTCGACGACGATCGCCCCTTCCGGCATCAGCGCCCCGATCACGTCAGCCGCCGACGCGGACGTCAGCGCACCCGTCGGCAACGGCGGGCGCGACGCGGCCGCCACCGGGGCAACCGTTCCGGGCGCGATCTCGTCGGCCAACGCGGCCAACGCATCGGCCGCACCGCCGTGCTCGGCGAGCACGTGCACGGCGCAGCCGGCGGGCACCAGGTCACTGGGCATGCCCGGGTAGGCGAAGAACGACACCGGCGACTTGGCGCCGGCCAGCACCAGATGCTTGGCACCGTCGAGCTGGGCCGTGGCAGCCTCGGCGAAGTAGGCGAGCCGCTCGACGGCGGGGACCCCTGCTCCGCGCGCCAGCCGGGTCGGGAATGTCTCGCACAACAACCGGGCCCCCGTCGCCTCGGCGATCCGGGCGGCGGCGGCCAGCCCGGGCCCGCGGGTGGCGTCGCCACCCAACATGAGCACCGTGGGCTCCCCCGAGCGCAGCACCTCCAGCACCGCGGGTGCCAGCAGCGGGTCGGCACCCGCCGGATGAACCGGCAACACCCCGGCGGGGTGGGCACCGTCGGACCAGGACACGTCGGCGGGCAGGATCAGGGTCGAGATCTGCGAACCCGATCGACTCGCGGCGATCGCGTCGGCGGCGTCGGCTCCGATGTCGGTGACGGCCGCCGTCCGGCGCACCCATCCCGAGACGGTGCCGGCGAGCGCATCGATGTCGGATTCCAGTGGCGCGTCGTATTTTTTGTGATAAGTGGCGTGGTCGCCGACGACAACCACCATCGGCACCCGGGCGCGTCGTGCGTTGTGCAGGTTGGCCAGCCCGTTGCCCAGTCCGGGACCCAAATGCAACAGGACCGCCGCCGGACGGTCGGCCATGCGCGCGTAACCGTCGGCGGCGCCTGTGGCCACGCCTTCGAACAGCGCCAGCACGCCGCGCATACGCGGAACCGTGTCCAACGCGGCCACGAAGTGCATCTCCGATGTGCCGGGGTTGGCAAAGCACACGTCCACTCCCCCGTCGACCAAGGTGTTGATCAAAGCCTGTGCGCCGTTCACCTGTTTGCCTCCAGTCCGAAAACACGTTCGGCGTTGCCGCGCAAGAAGTCTCGGCGGGCCTCGTCGCTGAGCCCGAGTTCGTCCAACCCCGCCAAAGCGTGCGTGTGGGTCATCATCGGGTAGTTGGTGCCGAACAACACTTTGCGTTGCCCGGTGCCGGTTTTCATGAAACGAACCAGCTCAGGTGGCAGCCGCTTGATGGTATACGCCGAGGTGTCGATGTAGACGTTCTCGTGCTTGCGCGCGACCGCGACCATCTCCTCGGTCCACGGATAGCCGACGTGTCCGCAGACCATGACGAGCTCCGGAAAGTCGAGGGCCACCTGGTCGATGTAGGGAATGGGCCGTCCTGTCTCCGAAGGCCGCAGCGGGCCCGTGTGGCCGACCTGGGTACAGAACGGAACCGCGTCCTGGACGCACTCGGCGAACAACGGATAGTAGCGGCGGTCAGTGGGCGGCGCGTTCCACAGCCAGGGCACGACGCGCAGACCGACGAATCCCTCCTTGACGCGGCGCCGCAACTCGCGGACCGCCGCCATCGGCCGATCGAGGTCGGCGGTGGCCAGACCGGCGAACCGGTTCGGGTGCGAGCGGATCCATTCCGCGACCTCGTCGTTGGAGATCAGATCCTGGCCATTGGGGCCACGCCACGCGCTGAGCAGGCCGAGGTCAACGTTGGCGGCATCCATCGACGCGATCGTGGCCTCGATCGGGATCTCGGTGTCCGGGATCGACCCGCCGGTCCATCGCCGCAGCGAGGCCAACATATCGCTGCGCAGAAACCGTTGCGTCGGATGCTGCATCCAGACATCGATCGTCATCGCGCTTCGACTGTAGACGCCGGCGCTTGCCGGCTGTTTTGGCGATGCTTTCCGCGTAGCGCGGCTTTGGATCACCCAAGCTGCCGCACTGGTCGCCCGTCGCTAAAAAACCACACACCATACAGAGCAAAAGTCCCTAATCAATAGAGCAAAAAGTCCTACCAAGAGTGTGTATTCAACTAATGTCAATAGGCCAATGGTTTGCTGCGGCCGGGCTGGGGTAGCGAGGCCCTTTGGACCAGATGTCCCCATCTTCAGGACCAGATACACCTATTGATGACCACGAGCGGCCGAGACGACTCGTAGGCACCAAAGAGGTTTAGCTATGCCCGGAGCCGCCGCCCTATGTCGCATGTGTTTGCTTCGCCCGACGCCATAGCGGCAGCGGCTGGCGACCTGACGACGATCGGGTCGACCACCAACACGGCCAATGCGGCGGCGGCTCGCTCGACGCCACAGATCGTCGCTGCGGCTCAGGACGAGGTGTCGGCGGCGATTGCGGCGCTGTTTGGCTGCCATGGGCAGGAATTTCAGGCGCTGAGCGCGCAGACGGCGTCGTTTCACGACGAGTTTGTGCAGGCGCTGACTTCGACGGCACCGGCGGGATCGGTGTGGCCGGCGGCGGCCAGGGCGGCGCCAACACCGGGGTCAGCGGCGGCAACGGCGCCACCGGCGGCCAAGGCGGCAGGGGGCACCGCCGGGGCGGCCGGCAACGGCGGCGGCGGGCAGGCCGGGAGCATCGGCACCGGCGGCAAGGGCGGCACCGGCGGCAAGGGCGGCACCGGCGGCAAGGGCGACACCGGCGGCAAGGGCACCGGGGGCACCGGCGGGGCCGGCGGCACCGGCAACGCCGGCACCAGCGGCACCAGCCCCACCGCCGGCAGCACAGGCGGCCAAGCCGGCGCCGGTGGCACCGGCGGCACCGGAGGTGCCGGCATCGGCGGCGTTGGCGGTGGCGAAGGCGGTACCGGCGGAAGCGGCGGCCAAGGCGGCCAGGGCGGCGCAGGCGCGCCAACACCGGCACCAGCGGCGGCAACGGTGCCTCCGGCGGCACCGGCGGCCAGGGCGGCACCGCCGGCAGCGGCGGCACCGGAACCAGCGGCGGCGCGACCGGCATTGTCGGCACCGGTGGGCAGGGCGGCACCGGCGGCACCGGCGGCAACGGCGGCGCCGGCGCCGCGGGCGGCAGTTCCAATACCGCACCCACTGGCGGCAACACCGGCGGTCAGGGCGGCGCCGGCGGCGCTGGCGGCACCGGCGGGTCGGCCGCCTCCGGCGGCACCACCGGCAAGGGCGGCGTCGGTGGCAGCGGCGGAGGTAGCGGCGCCGGCGGCAGCAACACCGGATCGACTGGCGCCAGCGGCGCCAGCGGCGGCAACGGCGGCACTGCCGGAGCGGCCGGCACGGCCGGCACGGGCGGCGGCACCACCGGCAGCAATGGCAGCGTCGGCACCGGCGGGGTCGGAGGCACCGGCGGCACAGGCGGCACAGGCGGTGCCGGCATTGGCGGCATCGGCGGCGGCGCAGGCGGACAGGGCGGCAACGCCGGCGCCGGCGGACAAGGCGGCACCGGCAGCAGCACCCTTCTCCTTGGTAGTGCCGGCGGCAGCGGGAACGGCAATGGCGGCAATGGCGGAACCGGCGGCACCGGCGGCGCCGGCGGCACGGGCGGCGGGCACGGCCTGCTCGGTGGTTCTGATGGCCTGGGTGGCAACGGTGCCGCCGGTGGCACCAGTGGGATCGGCGGCAACGCCACTGGCAGCGGTACCGGCGGGACCGGCGGCACTGGCGGAACAGGCGGCACCGGCGGCGACGGCACCGCCGGCGGCAACGGTGCAACCGGCAGCGCTGGCAGCGGTCCCAGCGGTACAAACGGCGGTGCCGGCGGCGCCGGTGGAAACGGCGGCACCGGCGGCTGATACACGCGGGCCAAACAGTCCGACGATTGGTCCAGCCCGGATGCAGACGCTCTCGATCAGAGTCGAGACGCCCCCTGCCGCTGGCAACCGCCCCGCCGAATGGCAGCGAGCTCGTTAGCCACCCACCCAGTGGGCTAAGGACGGTGAACGGCGAGCTCGGCCAC
Source organism: uncultured Actinomycetota bacterium (assembly GCA_963784685.1). Taxonomy (GTDB): domain Bacteria; phylum Actinomycetota; class Actinomycetes; order Mycobacteriales; family Mycobacteriaceae; genus Mycobacterium. The sequence continues at coordinate 461,474 of CAWASF010000019.1, read as the reverse complement.
CTTCGGGAGTGACCGGGCCGAGACTTACCCGGCCGACGACGCGCATTCGAGCCATGTGACACCTGGACCGTGAATCGGTAGGGTCGAGTCCACGTGCTGACCGCGGGGCCGGACCAGTGGTTCGGTGGACGCTACCGTCGTCGTCGGTCTGCAGGACGTAGAGCCCAGTATCCTTCTGGCGTACACGGTTTGGCGAGCAGAGCTGGCTGGGCGCACACGATCCCGCCGGTCAGGGATAGCGCTGTTGATGTATCCAGAGTTACGGCATAGGCAAAGAGGTGTTGCGGTTGCCGGCGATGCGGTCCGCAACACGCTGGTCCGTGACCACCGGCCGAATGCAAATCCCTTCTCTGCCAGACGAACGCGCTCACGCATTCGGCGGGGCGGCTGCGGCCTGCGCGCAGTGCTAAGTTCCGTCAAGCAGTTACATGGCTCGCGTGCACATCATCAGCCGGCCGCGCCTCGGTCTGCTCTTTCGCCCAGCGGTAGTCGGGTTTGCCTGCGGGCGAACGCTTCACCTCGTCGACCAGCCAAAGGCTGCGCGGCACTTTATATCCCGCGATCTCGGAGCGCACGAAGCTGTCCAGCTCCGCCAGCGACGGCCGCGTTCCCGGCCGGGCCTGCACGACGGCGGCGACGTGCTGTCCGTAGCGGGGATCGGGCACACCGACCACAAGAGCGTCGAAGACGTCGGGATGGCCCTTCAAAGCGGCCTCGACTTCCTCGGGGTAGATCTTCTCTCCCCCACTGTTGATCGACACCGAGCCGCGGCCCAGCATGGTGACCGAGCCGTCCTCCTCGACCATGGCCCAGTCGCCCGGTATGGCGTAACGGACACCGTTTATCACGCGGAACGTCTCGGCCGTCTTCTTTTCGTCCTTGTAGTAACCGACCGGAATGTTGCCTTTCTTGGCGATGAATCCGCGCACCCCCGAACCGGGCTGCACCTCGTTGCCGTCCTCGTCCAGGACGACGGTGCGATGGTCGATGGTCACCCGCGGGCCGCCGCTGTGCGGCGCACCGGCGGCAACGATGCTGGTGCCGCCAAATCCGGTCTCCGAGGAGCCAATTGAGTCGGTGATGACCCGATTCGGCAACAGCTCGAGCAGCTTCTCCTTGATGCTCGGCGAGAACAGCGCAGCGGTGCTGGCCAATAAAAACAGCGAGGACAGATCATAGTCGTTGTCCTTCACCAACGCGTCGAGCAACGGTCGCGCCATGGCATCGCCGGTGAAGAACAGCAGGTTCACCTTGTGCTCGTGGACAGCGCGCCACACCTCGTCGGCATTGAATTCCGGTGCCAGCACGGTGGTTTGACCCGAGAAGATCGACATCCAGGTGGCGGACTGGGTGGCGCCGTGGATCATTGGCGGAATCGGGTAACGGATCATCGGCGGATTGGCGGCAGCCGCTCGAGCCAAGTCGTACTCGTCCTTGACGAATTCGCCTGTGGCAAAATCGGTTCCACCGAAAAGCACGCGGTAGATGTCCTCGTGGCGCCACATCACGCCCTTCGGGAAGCCGGTGGTGCCGCCGGTGTAGAGCAGATAAATGTCGTCGGCGCTGCGCTCACCGAAGTCGCGCTCGGGCGAGCCCTGTTCGAGCGCCGCGTAGAACTCGACCCCGCCGTAGGGCTGGTAGCCCTTATCGCTCCCGTCCTCGACTACAAGCACAGTCTTGACGTTGGGGGTGTCCGGCAACACGTTGGCGACCCGGTCGGCGTACTGGCGCTCGTGGACCAGCGCAACCATGTCGGAGTTCTCGAACAGGTAGCGAAGTTCACCCTCGACGTAGCGGTAGTTGACGTTGACGAGGATGGCGCCCGCCTTGATGATGCCAAGCATCGCGATGACGATCTCGATGCGGTTGCGGCAGTACAGCCCGACCTTGTCTTCCTTCTGCACGCCCTGATCGATCAGGTAATGCGCGAGACGGTTCGCCCTCTCTTCCAGTTGGGCGTAGGTCAGCTTCTCGTCGCCGGAGATGAGGGCTACACGGTCGGGCACAGCGTCGATGGCGTGCTCGGCAAGGTCGGCAATGTTCAGGGCCACGGCCACCAAACTAGAACGTGTTACATTTCTTGACAAGCTCATGCCCAATGTGGACCGAAAGGCGGTAGCCGTGGCCGAGGCTCCAGCAAACGAACACACCGAACCCGACGCGCTGGTGGAGCAGCGCGGTCACACCCTCATCGTCACGCTGAACCGGCCGCACGCCCGCAACGCGCTGAGCACCGAAATGATGGAGATCATGGTGCAGGCCTGGGACCGCGTCGACAACGACGACGACATCCGCTGCTGCATCCTGACCGGCGCCGGTGGCTACTTCTGCGCGGGCATGGATCTAAAGACAGCAACCAAGAAGCCACCGGGCGACTCGTTCAAGGACGGTAGCTACGACCCGTCGCGTATCGACGCCCTCCTCAAGGGTCGCCGGCTGACCAAACCGCTGATCGCGGCCGTCGAAGGACCCGCCATCGCCGGCGGCACCGAGATCCTGCAGGGCACCGACATCCGCGTTGCGGGTGAGAGCGCCAAGTTCGGTATCTCGGAGGCCAAGTGGAGCCTGTACCCGATGGGCGGTTCGGCCGTGCGGTTGGTGCGCCAGATCCCCTACACCGTGGCGTGCGACCTGCTGCTGACGGGCCGCCACATCACCGCCGCCGAAGCGAAGGAGATGGGCCTGATCGGGTACATCGTCCCGGACGGGCAGGCGCTGACCAAGGCGCTGGAGATTGCGGAGATCATCGAGAACAACGGCCCGCTCGCCGTCCAGGCGATCCTGCGGGCGATCCGCGAGACCGAGGGCATGAACGAGAACGATGCCTTCAAGATCGACACGCAGATCGGCATCAAGGTCTTCCTGTCCGACGACGCCAAGGAAGGCCCGAAGGCGTTCGCGGAGAAGCGCAAGCCCAACTTCCAGAACCGCTGAGTCACGCCGAGCCGAAAGCTCAGCCGAGCGGAGCGCTCGGCGTGAAGACCACCGGCATGGATTCCAGGCCGCTGACGAAGTTCGCCGGCCGCAGCGGCAACGAGGAGTCCTCGGAGGCCAGTCGCAGGTCGGGCAGCCGCTTCAACACCCGCCCGGTCATCAGCGACAGCTCCAGGCGCGCCAGCTGATTGCCCAGGCAGAAATGGGTGCCGAACCCGAACGCCAAGTGGCTGTTTGGGTTTCGCTCGATATCGAACTTGTCCGACTCCGAGAACACCGATTCGTCGAAATTTGCCGACTCGAAAAGCAGCATGATCTTCTCGTCCTTGTGCAGCTCGGTGCCGTGAAACTCGGTGTCGGCGGTCAGGATTCGGCACATGTTCTTCACCGGTGCGGTCCAGCGCAGCATCTCTTCGATGGCGCCGGGCAGTAACGACGGGTCGCGCCGCAGAAGGTCCCATTGGTCGCGGTTGCGCAGCAACTGCTCGGTGCCGCCACTCAAGGTGTGGCGCGTCGTCTCGTCGCCGCCGATCAGGATGAGCAGTGATTCCATGACCAGCTCGTCGTCGTTGAGCCGCTCCCCGTCGACTTCGGAACTCACCAGCACGCTGATCAAATCGTCGGTGGGCTCTTCGCGGCGAGCGGCGATGGTGGCCCGGGTGAAATCGTTGTAGGCGGCAAACGCGTCCATGGTGACCTGGAAATCCTCCTCGGACACATGGGAACTCAGGAACGTCACCAGGTCGTCGGACCACCGCAAAAACATTTCCCGCTGCTCCGGACGCACCCCGAGCATGTCGCCGATGACCGCCATCGGCAGCGGCGCAGCAAGGTCCCGGACGAAGTCACACTCGCCGCGCTCGCACACCGCGTCGATCAGCGTATCGCACAAGGACTCGATCGACGCCTCCTTGTCCTTCACCCGCTTGCGGGTGAAGCCGGCGTTGACGAGCTTGCGCCGCAACAGATGTGCGGGGTCGTCCATGTCGATCATCATCGGCATGGCGGGCTGGTCGGGCCTGATGCCGCCGGCGTTGGAGAACAGCTCCGGCTGCCGCTCGGCGTCGATCACCGCCTGGTACGTCGACGCCGCGGCCAACCCGTTGCGGTCGCGAAAAACCGGCTCGTGCAGGCGCATCCACCGGTACACCTCGCGCGCCTCGCGGCTGCCGTAGAAGGTGCCGTCGGTCAAATCGACATCTGGTCTGGTCTCAGAGCTAATCGAGGTCACGAGATCTCCTGGGCGTCGCCGAATGTCATTTGCACGTTCTCAGCGGAGCTGGACAACATCGCGCGCTTCGGAAGCCCCAGCGACGCCAACTCTTTCGCGTAGGGGTGATCGCCCAGCCATACCCGCACTCCCCCGGGTCGGGTGCGCACACCGTCCAGCGTGTATTCGAAGGCGGTCTCGCAGGTGACACCGTCGCGGTACGAGTAGCTACGCTGCGCTTGAGTGCGCGGGGTCAACCGAAACGGCAGGCCGCGGCGGAATTCCATGCCGACCACCAGTTGCCCGTCGACGGTGCAGTCGAAACCGAACTGACGGCCCTCCCGAACGGTGAAGTCCGCCATCACTTTCGGGTAACCCCAGATCTTGGTTCCCGCTTCCAACGTGAATTCTTGGTCGACGGGCATGTGGTGGGTGAAGGCACCGGCCGACCGCAGGGCCCGTAAACCGCTCGCCGTCGAGCCGGGCGGGTTGAGCATGAAGCTGGTGTTGAATTCGCGGTACTGGTCCAGGTCGCCGTCGATGTAGTGCATGAACGTCAGGACGACGACCGTTCGCCCGGGCAGGTACCGGCAGACCTGCAGGCCGGTGTAGTCGATCATCCGCTGCGCGGCGTCGGCGTCGACCGAGAACATCGCCATGTGCTGGGTCGCCCTGCGGATCTCGACCGGCATGGTGAGCACCCTGCCCGCGATGGTGTGCTGCGAGGCTGTCATCCGGCCAATCTAGAACGTGTTCTAGTGCGCTGGCAAGGACGGCCTAGATCAGCCTCAAACAAGCCCGGCGAGTTCGTTGATCTGCGCGGCATTGCGGCCGCTGACCACCATCATGGTGACGCCGGCGGCTTCCCACACTTTGATCTGCTTACGGACGTAGTCCAGGTCGCCGACGATAGCGGCGTCGTCGACGACCTCGTCCGGGATGACCTTCGCTGCCTCGTCCTTCCGGTCGGACCGGAACAGCTCGGTCACGTCGTCGACCACCTCGGCGTAGCCCATCCGGCGGTACACGTCGGCGTGGAAGTTGGTGTCCTCGGCGCCCATGCCGCCCATGTAGAGCGCCAGGTAGGGCTTCATGGCCGCGAAGGCGGCGGCGCGGTCGTCGGTGATGACGATGTTGGCCGTCGCGCAGATCTCGAAGTCCTCTCGGCTGCGGCGCGCCCCGGCGCGGGCGAAGCCCTCGTCGAGCCATCCGTTGTAGGTGTCGGCCATCCGCGGCGTATAGAAGATGGGCAGCCAGCCGTCGCAAATCTCGGCGGCCAGCGCGACGTTCTTCGGTCCCTCGGCGCCCAGCATGATCGGGATGTCGGCGCGCAGCGGATGGGTGATGGGCTTGAGCGGCTTGCCCAGGCCGGTGGCCCCGGAACCGGTCAGCGGCAGCGGGTAGTGCGGCCCGGAACTGGTCACGGGCGCCTCACGCACCCACACCTGCCGAACGATGTCGATGTATTCCCGGGTGCGGGCCAGGGGCTTGGGAAACGACTGCCCGTACCAGCCCTCCACCACCTGCGGGCCGGACACGCCCAACCCGAGGATGTGTCGTCCGCCGCTCAAATGATCCAAAGTCAGCGCGGCCATCGCGCACGCCGTCGGGGTGCGCGCCGACAGCTGGACCACCGAGGTGCCCAGCCGCAGCCGCCGCGTCGACGAGCCCCACCAGGCCAGCGGCGTGTAGGCGTCGGATCCCCACGCCTCGGCGGTGAACACGGTGTCGAATCCCGCGGCCTCGGCCGCGGCGACGAGTTCGCCGTGGTTCTCCGGTGGCTGTGCGCCCCAATACCCCAGCTGCAACCCCAGCTTCATTTCGCTCCGCCTTCCAGCCGACCCGATGTTGAAACCAAACTTAGAACCTGTTCTACTCGATGGCGTGACAGCCAGTTCGAGCAGCCCGACCCTGATCGATCACCCTGAGCCACCGCTCTCCGCGCCGTTGACGTTGTCCTTCGACTACACCCGTTCGGTGGGACCCACACTGGGCAAGTTCTTCACCGCATTACGTGACCGCTACATCCTGGGGGTGCGCGGATCGGATGGCCGGGTGCACGTCCCGCCGGCGGAATATGACCCGGTTACCTATGAGCCGCTGGGCGAGATGGTACCGGTGTCGGCGGTCGGTACCGTCGCGTCCTGGACCTGGCAGGCCGAGCCGCTGGAAGGCCAGCCGCTGGACCGGCCGTTCGCCTGGGCCCTGATCAAGCTGGACGGCGCGGACACGCTGCTGATGCACGCGGTGGACGCTGGCGAACCCAACGCGATCCGCACCGGCTCCCGGGTGCACGCGCACTGGGCCGACGAGACCGTCGGGGCCATCACCGACATCGCCTACTTCGCGCTGGGCGGGGAAGCCGAACCCGTTCCCGAACCAGAAGGAGACCGGGAACCGGTCACCATGATCGTCACGCCGATCTCGCTGACCATTCAGCACACCGCCTCCCACGAGGAAAGCGCGTACCTGAGGGCCATCGCCGAGGGCAAACTGCTTGGTGCACGCACGGGCGAGAACGGCAAGGTGTACTTCCCGCCGCACGGCGCCGATCCCGCGACGGGCCTGCCCACCACCGAGTTCGTCGAGCTTCCGGACAAGGGTACGGTGACGACGTTCGCGATCATCAACATTCCCTTCCAGGGCCAGCGCATCAAGCCGCCCTACGTCGCGGCCTACGTGCTGCTCGACGGGGCCGACATCCCGTTCTTGCACCTGGTCGCGGACGTCGACGCACACGAGGCCCGGATGGGCATGCGTGTCGAGGCGGTGTGGAAACCCCGCGATGAGTGGGGCTTTGGCATCGACAACATCGAGTACTTCCGGCCCACCGGGGAACCCGACGCCGACTACGACACCTACAAGCACCACCTGTAAAGGGCTTACCTGCAAATGAGCGCTCGCAACGTTGCGGTGGTCGGCTTTGCCCACGCCCCGCATGTCCGCCGCACCGAAGGCACCACCAACGGCGTCGAGATGTTGATGCCGTGCTTCGCCCAGCTCTACGAAGAACTCGGCATCACCAAGGCCGACATCGGTTTCTGGTGTTCGGGATCCTCCGATTACCTTGCCGGACGAGCGTTTTCGTTCATCTCGGCTATCGACTCGATCGGGGCGGTTCCGCCGATCAACGAATCGCACGTCGAGATGGACGCGGCCTGGGCGCTGTACGAGGCCTACATCAAAATCCTCACCGGCGAGGTCGACACCGCGCTGGTGTACGGCTTCGGCAAGTCCTCGGCCGGGATACTCCGGCAGATCCTGTCGCGGCAGACCGACCCCTACACGGTCGCGCCGCTGTGGCCGGATTCGGTGTCCATGGCGGGACTGCAGGCCCGCATCGGACTCGACATCGGCAAGTGGACCGAACTACAAATGGCGCGCGTCGCGTTCGATTCGTTCGCCAACGCCCGCCGGGTGGATTCCGTGGAGCCCGCGATCAGCCTCGACGATCTGCTCGAACGGCCGTTCTTTGCCGACCCGTTGCGGCGCCACGACATCGCACCGATCACCGACGGCGCCGCCGCGATCGTGCTCGCGGCCGACGACCGGGCGCGCGAGTTGCGGGAGAACCCCGCGTGGATCACCGGAATCGAACACCGCATCGAATCCCCGTCACTGGGCGTGCGCGACCTCACCGAGTCGCCGTCGACCAGAGCGGCGGCCAAGGCGGCCACCGGCGGAAACACCCACGCCCTCGACGTCGCCGAGATTTGTGCGCCCTTCACCCACCAGCACCTGATCCTGATGGAAGCCATCCGGATACCGGGGAAGACGAAGGTCAATCCGTCCGGCGGCGCGCTGGCGGCCCATCCGATGTTCGTCGCCGGCCTTGAGCGCATCGGCTTTGCGGCACAACATATCTGGAATCGTTCAGCCGAGCGGGTACTGGCGCACGCCACCAGCGGGCCTGCGCTGCAACAGAACCTGGTCGCGGTCATGGAAGGAAGAAGCTGATGGCCGGTGCAGGGGCACACCTTGCCGCGGTACTCGGTACCGGGCAGACCAAATACGTCGCCAAGCGCAAAGACGTTTCGATGAACGGCCTGGTGCGCGAGGCGATAGATCGGGCGCTGGAAGACTCCGGTTCCACCCTTGACGACATCGACGCCGTCGTGGTGGGCAAGGCCCCGGACTTCTTCGAGGGCGTGATGATGCCGGAGCTGTTCATGGCCGACGCCATGGGCGCCACCGGCAAGCCTATGATCCGGGTGCACACCGCGGGTTCGGTCGGCGGCTCCACCGGCGTAGTCGCCGCCAGCCTGGTGCAGTCCGGAAAGTACCACCGGGTGCTGGCGATGGCCTGGGAGAAGCAGTCGGAATCGAATGCCATGTGGGCGTTGTCGATTCCCATCCCCTTCATCAAGCCGGTGGGCGCCGGCGCGGGTGGATACTTCGCCCCGCACGTTCGGTCCTACATCCGCCGGTCGGGGGCGCCGAATCACATCGGCGCCATGGTCGCGGTCAAGGACCGGCTCAACGGCGCCAAGAACCCGCTGGCACACCTGCACCAGCCCGACATCACCGTCGAGAAGGTGATGGAGTCCCCGATGTTGTGGGACCCGATCCGCTACGACGAGACCTGCCCGTCCTCCGACGGCGCCGCCGCAGTGGTGATCGGTGACGAGGACATCGCCGAAGGCCGCCTGGCACAAGGGCATCCGGTGGCATGGATCCATGCCACCGCGCTGCGCACGGAACCGCTGCAGTTCTCCGGACGCGACCAGGTCAGCCCGCAGGCCAGCCGGGACGCGGCGGCGGCGCTGTGGAAGGCGGCCGGCATCACCAGTCCCATCGACGAGATAGACGTCGCCGAAATCTACGTGCCGTTCTCCTGGTTCGAGCCGATGTGGTTGGAGAGCCTCGGGTTTGCCCCCGAAGGTGAAGGCTGGAAACTCACCGAAGCCGGAGAGACCAAGATCGGCGGACGGCTTCCGGTGAACCCGTCCGGCGGCGTGCTGTCGTCGAACCCGATCGGCGCCTCGGGCCTGATCCGCTTCGCCGAGGCGGCGATCCAGGTGATGGGCAAGGGCGGGGACCACCAGGTGCCCGGCGCGCGAAAGGCCTTGGGCCACGCCTACGGCGGCGGCTCGCAGTACTACTCGATGTGGGTGGTCGGTGCCGACAAGCCCGAGAAAGTCAGCGCATGACCGGCGTTCAGGAAAAGACCAGGCACCCCGCCCACGAGGCCGGCCGCCGCTCGCGCGAGGCGGTCATGGCCAGGGACAAAGATGCGTGGCTGGCGGTGTTCGCCGACGACGCCATCGTCGAGGATCCCATCGGGCCGTCGGCCTTCGACCCGGAAGGCAAGGGACATCGGGGTCGCGACGCGATCTCGGCCTTCTGGGACAAGGCCATCGCCCCCACCACCAAAATCGAGTTCTTCTTCCGCGACACCTACCAATGCGGCAACGAGGAAGCCAACGTCGGGCACATCCTGATCACGACGGGCGAGTACCAGACGACCGCCGAGGGCGTCTTCACCTACAAGGCCGACGACGAGGGCAAGCTGGTGGCCCTGCGCGCCTATTGGCAGATGGACCGCGCCGCCGCCAACACGCGAAAGATCTAAATCGGCTCCAGCCCGGCAACGTGCCGCTGCGCCAGGTCGCGGTAGGCCTGCGGGTTGAGGTTGACCCACATCTCCGCGCCGGTCCCGGCGACCGGGCCCTTCACCTGCGCCGGCGATCCGACGGCCAGCATCCCGGGCGGGATCTGGGTGCCGGCAAGCACCAGGGACCCGGCGGCAACCAGGCTGCGCGCGCCGATCACCGCGCCATCGAGAACCGTGGCGTGGTTGGCGATCAGCGCCTCGGCCCCGACATGGACGCCGTGAATGCAGCACAGGTGCGCCACCGTCGCGCCGGGACCGATGTCCACGGGGATGCCTGGGGGCGCGTGCAATACCGATCCGTCCTGGACGTTGGCGCCTTCGCGCACGACGATCGGCCCATAATCGCCACGCAGCACGGCGTTGAACCAGACCGATGCCCCGGCCTCCACGGTGACGTCGCCGATCAGGGTCGCGGTCGGGGCCACAAACGCGGTGGGATCGACCCGTGGCGACCGGCCCTCGAAAGCAAACAGCGGCATCGTCTAGATATACCGCAACGTCAATATGCCCGCTGAAAACCGCAGCCAGACCCGCCGTCATTGCGCCACCGAGGCCCAAAACTGTAACGTGTTCTAGTTAGAGACGAGTTGGAGGTGACAGGTGAGTACCGAGACCCATGCGGTCGGAGCCGTCGGCATCCGGGAAATCGATTCCGGCGCCTTGCCGACCAGGTACGCCCGCGGCTGGCACTGCCTCGGCGTCGCAAAGGACTTCCTGGACGGAAAGCCGCACGCCATCGAGGCGTTCGGCACCAAGCTGGTGGTTTTCGCCGACTCGCACGGCGACCTCAAGGTCCTCGACGGCTACTGCCGGCACATGGGCGGCGACCTGTCCATGGGAACCATCAAGGGCGACGAGGTCGCCTGCCCGTTCCATGACTGGCGCTGGGGCGGCGACGGCCGCTGCAAGCTGGTGCCGTATGCGAAGCGCACGCCCAAGACGGCCCGCACCCGCTCGTGGACGACCGACGTGCGCAGCGGGCTGCTGTTCGTCTGGCATGACCACGAGGGCAATCCGCCGGATCCCGCCGTCAGGATCCCCGAGCTTGCCGAAGCCGCCAGCGACGAATGGACCGACTGGCGGTGGAACAGCGTCCTCATCGAGGGGTCCAACTGCCGCGACATCATCGACAACGTCACCGACATGGCGCATTTCTTCTACATCCATTTCGGGTTGCCGACGTTCTTCAAGAACGTCTTCGAGGGCCACATCGCGTCGCAGTACCTGCACAACGTTGGCCGACCCGACGTCGACGACCTGGGGACCTCCTACGGTGAGGCGCATTTGGATTCGGAGGCCTCCTACTTCGGTCCGTCGTTCATGATCAACTGGCTGCACAACAGCTACGGCGGCTACAAGGCCGAGTCGATCCTGATCAACTGCCACTACCCGGTGACCCAGAACTCCTTCGTCCTGCAGTGGGGCGTCATCGTCGAAAAGCCCAAGGGCATGGACGAAAAGATGACCGACAAGCTGTCGAGGGTGTTCACCGAGGGCGTCAGCAAGGGCTTCCTGCAGGACGTCGAGATCTGGAACCACAAGACCAGGATCGACAACCCGCTGCTGGTCGAGGAGGATGGCGCCGTCTATCAGCTGCGTCGCTGGTACGAGCAGTTCTACGTGGATGTCGCCGACATCAAGCCGGAGATGGTGGAGCGCTTCGAGATCGAGGTGGACACCACCCGCGCCAACGAGTACTGGAACGCCGAGGTGGCCGAGAACCTCAAGGCCAGGGATCCGGCAGAGCAACACTGACATGTCCGACGATCAGGCGGTTCCCGATGTCGATCGGCTGATCCGGTCGATGCTGTTGCTGCACGGTGATCATCACGACCACGACGAGCGGCCGGCCCCGGCCGGCAACGACTCTTGGTCGAAATCAAGGGATTTCGCCAACGACCCGCAACGCGCGGCCGCGGTCGCCGAGGCCACCCGCGCCGATCGTGAGTGCTACCTGACGTCGGGGCTGCTGCCGGTGGATTGCCGCTTCTGCCACGTCACCGTCACCGTCAGGAGGCTCGGGCCGGGGCATACCGCGGTGCAGTGGAACACGGCGGCGACGCAGCGCTGTGCGTATTTCGCCGAGGTCCGTGAATCCGGCGGGGACAGCGCCCGGGCGCGGTCCTGCCCGAAGCTGACCGACAGCATCGAGCACGCGGCCGCCGAGGGCTACCTCGACCACCCAGAGGGCGACTGACTCCGAAGCCTAAAGCCCGGCGAACCGCTCCTTGACCGCCTCGACGGTGAGCCCGTAGTCGGCCAGCGAATAGGTGTGCTTGGGCGCACGCTCGCCCGATTGGCTTTCGGCGTGGCTCTTTTCGATCGCGGCCCGCGCTTGGTCGGTCAGCGTCAGGCCGAAGTGCCCGTAGATGTCGGCCACGGTGCCCATCGGGTCGGCGATCAGCTCGCGGTAGTCGACGTCATAGAATTGAGCCGGGTCGTATTTGGCTCGTGCGGTGTTGAACCGCTCGAGCCCGCGCGACCAGGTTTCCATTGCGTCAGCGCCGATTTGGGCGCCGACGAAGGTCTCCGACCACCCGTCCGCGGTGTGCTGGGCCAGCGAGCACATCGAGGCCATGATCGTCTCGACCGGGCGGTGGGTCTGGATCACCAGCGCGTCGGGATAGGTCGCCATCAGGGCGTCGAGCGCGAAGAGGTGGCTGGGATTCTTCAGCACCCATCGCTTGTCGGCGTCGTTGAGCCCGATCAGCTGAAGGTTCTTGCGGTGCCGCCGATACGCCGGCGTCCAATCCTGCTGCGACAACCACTTTGAGTAACTGGGCAGGTGCGCCAGGGTCTCGTAGGAGACCGAATGCAGCGACTGCCGCAGCAACTGCCAGCATTCCTCCAGCTCGTACGCGGCCATGAAATGCAGGCCGGTGTAGCCTGGATTTTCCTCGTGGTGCTGGGTGAATTGCGCGTCGAGCTGGCGATAAAGCGGGTGCGATTCCCAGGTTTCGCGAGGCGGACGCGGCTGCGGAAACTCGGCCAGCCACATGTGCAGACCCTGATGCGCCGGGTCGGCGCCGAGCAGGCGGTGCAGCGCGGTGGTGCCGGTGCGCACCAGTCCGGTGACGAAGATCGGTCGTTCGATGGCGACGTCTGCGTGCTGCGGGTATTGCTTCCACGCGGACTCGGACAGCAGCCTGGCCACCAGCGCGCCGCGCAGGAAGAACCGGTTCATCTTGCTGCCCAACACCGTAAGGCCCGCCTCGCGGCGGTAGGAGTCCAGCAGTACGTTCAGGGCCTCGCGGTAGTTGTCGTCGTCGGCGCCGAAGTCGTCGAGCCCGGTCAGCTTGCTGGCCGAGGCGTGCAGTTCGTCGACGGTGCCGACGTCGGTGCGGTCGGCCATCAGACGTGGTACTCCCCGCAGTTGACGTCGAGGGTCTGCCCGGTGATGCCGCTGGAAAGGTCACTGGCCATGAAGAGAATCGCCGAAGCCACCTCGTCCTCGGTGGGCAGCCGCTTGAGGTCGGAGTTCGCGGCGGTGGCCTGGTAGATCTGGTCCACCGTGGTGCCGTACTTGCCGGCCTGATGCTCGAAGTAGCCCTGCAGCGTATCTCCCCAGATATAGCCGGGCGCAACGGAATTGACGCGGATGCCCTTCTCGCCGAGCTCGGTGGCCAGCGACTGTGACATGGCCAGCAGAGCGGACTTGGCCATCTTGTAGGCGCCGTACTTCGCCTGCGAGTGCCGCAGCACCATGGAGTTGACGTTGACGATCGACCCGGCCGAGGATTCCAGCGCCGGGGTGAAGGCCTGGATCAGGCGCAGCGCCCCCAGCGCGCTGAGCTCTATCGCGTCCCGGATGTGCTGAAACGACGTACCGGCCAACGGTTTCATCGACGGCACCCGGAACGCGTTGTTGATCAGCACGTCGACCTTGCCGTAGGCCTTCATGGTGGCGTCGACCAGGTTGCTCACCTGATCGTCGTCGGTGATGTCGGTGGGCACCGCCACCGCCTTGCGCCCAAGGTCGATGACCTGCTTGGCAACGTCATCCAGACGGTCGGCGCTGCGGGCGGCCAGCACCAGGTCGGCGCCTTCGCGCGCGCATCGGCGTGCCAGCGTGGTGCCCAGCCCCGGACCAACCCCGCTGATCACCACGACCTTGCCCTCGAGCATCTCAGTCACCCCAGCATCCTGGCCGCAATTTGCTGTTGGCGCAGCGCAATTCGCGCCCGCCACTGGTCTTCCGAAATCTTGTTGTGGTCGAAATACGGCAGCGCCGCGCGGTATGGCGTCGAAGTCGACGAGCTCGACGGTGGGCCCGTCGGCCTCGGTGAGCTCGCGGGACACCCGCTGCCAGCGGAACTGCAAAAAGCCGCGCCGATGGCCCAGTGTCTCAACCCAGTTGGTCACTCCCGGGTTCTGGTCGGCGACGACGATGCGCACGTTGCCATCCGGATCCGCTTGTGCCTGTGTGTTGTTCAGCGACGTCTGGTGGTTGATGTAGTCCAACGAGATGTACCACATGCTGCCCAGCTGGAAGCCGAGGTAGGGGGCGTCGGACACCGGGATCGTGATCACCAGGGCCTGATCGGGTCGCAGGTCGAAATGCCCGGCCGACGAGTACTGGGTGGCCAGGCCGCCGGGCGTCAACCGGGGCGCGACCATGGTGTTGACCGGGATGTTGAGGTAGAACCACTGCGGAAACTGCAGCCAGGTCTTCACCCGGTTCACGAGTTGCCTTCCCGCTGTGGCATAACGCTTTTCGATCATCTGACTGGTCAGCGGCGGCGGCGCGGTGCCCGCCGTGTCCAACCGGGAGATCGTCAGCGTGCCGCGCTGCGCCGACCAGTCGCCGTACACCTCGCGAATCACCAATTGCCCGGGGCTGGCCGGCCGCACGCGCCATTCGAAACTGCCGTCCGCGGCGATCTCGAGTTCGCGATCGTCGAACGCGGCCTGGCTGGCGGGCACGTTGTCGTCGGTGTACTCGCCGCCGAGCAATTGGAAGCTCAGGTCGGTCGTGGTGCCACGCCTGCCGGTGACCACGTAATCGCGGTCGGCCTGCAGCCGGGTGCCGAAGTAGAGGGTGTCGGGGTTGTCCAGGCCCATCTTGGTGAACGGCCCGGTGCCCGACTGCAGGAACGGATGGTCGCGCTCGTAGTCGAAGGCCAGGTGCAGGCAGCCCGCGACGCAGCCGGCCAGGTACTGCAGGCCTTCGAGCAGGTCGGCCTCGGTCTCGATGTGCGGGGCGGCGGCCACCAGCTTCTCGGCCTCGGCGATCGCGTCGGTCAGGGGATCAGAGAACACGCCTAGACGCTAGAACGTGTTCTACTTTTTAGTCAATGGCGAACATTCCCGCGTGTCGTCGACGGCGTTTAAAGACTTGAAGGACTAAGCCCGCTCACTAAGACGTGCACTTGTTCGCCAGATCGACCAGATGCTGGCGCACGTCGGGATGCCGGTTGAGGTAGTCGATGACGTTGCTGCCACCGCCCTCCGCCTGCGATTTGGACTGCAACTCCGCCTTCACGTCGGGGTGACGGTCCAGGTACGACTGCACGGTTTGGGACGCCGTTTGGCCCACGGTGGTATTGCACTGTTGCTGCGGATCCGCGTTGGCCACCGGCAACACGATGACCAGCGAGGCGAGGGCGCTCAGCAGACCGCCGGCAAGCACTCCGCACAGTCCGCGGCCGAGAGGGTTTTTCACGGTCATGCCACTCAGGCTACGCGCGAACGCCCTGACCGAAACCGCCGAAGAACTCCGGCCAGCTCGGGCTTAGCCCAAAGCTGACCGGAGTTCCCGCGTCACGTGAGCCGCTACCCGAGCGCATTCTGAAGAGTCGGGAACGATGCTGGAGAAGCCCGGGACGAAGGTGCCGAAGTTATTGATCCCTGAGTCAAGGCCTGACAAGAAGGCGCTCAGGGCGCCAAGCGACGAGCCGGGGAAGCCGGTGTTCGCGATGCCCGACATGAATCCGTTATAGCCGACGGCAACGTTGACGGGAAAGGTGCCCAAGGGGGTCGAGACAGTCTGCGGGAAAACGGCGCCGCCGCCGCTGACATGGTTGCTGATGCCCGAAACATCGCCGCTGAACGTGTTAGTGAAGGGCGGAGCGTTCGAAGGGATCGCTGAAGAGGGGGAAGAGGGGGTTATTGCCGACACCGGTGAAGCCGCTAGCCGTGTTGAAGAAGCCCGACATATAGCCTTGCCCCAGCGTGCCGAGAGTCTCCGCGTTTCCGAAGCCCGAGATGTGCTGCCCGGTGTCGCCGATGCCCCCGAAGCCGGTGTTCGCGATGCCCGAATTCCAAAAGCCCGTGTTGGCGAGGCCCGAGTTCCCGTTACCCGTGTTGATGGCGCCCGCGTTCCAGTTCCCGGTGTTGAGGTCGCCCGCGTTCCCGACGCCGGTGTTAAGGATGCCGGAGTTGAAGACGCCGGTGTTCAGCAGGCCCGAATTACCAACGCCGAAGTTCACGCCGGTCGGGAAGCCCGACCCCCGGGGAGTCTGGGAGGAGATGAAGGCCGGCAACTCAGGGATGCCCCTGGTCACGCCGCCCGAGTTCCCGACACCGAAGTTGCCGATGCCCGAGTTGCCGAAGCCGAAGCTGTTCATGCCGCCCAGGGGATTGCTGCCCGTGCTGAACAGGCCGACGTTGCCGCTGCCGGAGTTGAAGAAGCCGATGTTGTTGGTGCCCGAGTTCCCGAAACCGATGTTGCCGCTGCCCGAGTTCGGCGCCCCGATGACGAAGTGGCCGGTTGCCGGGTCGAAGACGGTGTTGCCGAAACCGACCAAGCCGTTGCCGGACTGAGCCCGAAGCCGATGTTGTGGTTGCCGGTGTTGCCGAAACCGATGTTTCCGGTGCCGTTGTTGCCGCCGCCGGTGTTTCCGGCGCCGAAGTTGCCGATGCCGGTGTTGTTGTTGCCGGTGTTGCCGAAGCCGATGTTAAAGCCGGTGAGCGGGCTGGTGTTGGTGTTCCCGAACCCGATGTTGTTGTTGCCGGAGTTTCCGCCGCCGATGTTGAAGCTGCCGAAGTTGCCGCTGCCGATGTTTTGGATGCCGAGGTTGCCGCCACCGATGTTGAAGATGCCCTTGTTCCCGACACCGAGGTTGATGAAGCGCCGATGTTGCCGGGGCCCATATTGACAGACGCCGTTGTTGCCGATGCCCAAGTTGGGCAGACCCGTGCAAGTTGAAGGTTCACGGCCGGCAGACCCGCGCCCAGGCCCAGCAAGCCCAGGCCCGGCAGAGCCAGGCCCGGCAGCAGGCCCAGGCCCGGCAGCAGACCCAGGCCGGCAGGCTAAGACCCGGCAGACCCACGCCCAGGCCCGGCAGGCTCAAGCCACCAGGCCAGCCCCGGCCAGACCCAGACCGCCCAGACCCGGCAGGCTCAGGCCCGGCAGACCCAGGCTCAGGCCCGGCAGGCTCAGACCCGGCAGCCCCAGGCCCAAGCCCGGCAGGCTCAGAGCCGGCACACCCCCGCCCAGACCCGGCAGGCTCAGACCCGGCAGACCCCCGCCCGTGCCCGGCAGGCTCAGACCCGGCAGACCCAGGCTCGGCGCAGCGTTGGCCGCGCCGGCCAACTGCCCCCCGAGCGCGGGCAGGCTCTGCAGCGCCTGCTGCAGACTCTGCGCGGACGTCAACGCCGAGGCCGCCGCCGAGGCCCCACCGTGGTAGCCCACCATCGCGGCGACATCGGCGGCCCACATCTCCTCGTACTGGCCCTCGAATGCCGCGATCGCCGGGGCGTTGAGCCCGAAAAAGTTCGACCGCACCGCCTGTATGAACGCATTACGGTTGGCCGCCACCGCCAGCGGATGCACCGTGGCCGACCGGGCCGCCTCAAACGCACTGGCCACCGCCCGGGCCTGCCCGGCTGCCCCAGACGCCTGCGCGGCCGCCTGGCTCAGCCATCCCGTGTACGGGTTGGCCGCGGCGGTCATCGCCTGCGCTGCCGCACCCTGCCAGGACTGACCGGTCAACCCCGAGGTCACTGCGCTGAAGGAGGACGCCGCCGACCCCAGCTCAGAGGCCAACCCCTCCCAGGCCGCCGCCGCCTGCAACATCGGCGCCGAGCCGGCACCCGAAAACATCCGCAACGAGTTCATCTCCGGCGGCAACGTCATGAAGCTCATCAGAACCGTCCTTCTCCTAGGCCGACTGCAGAGGACAACAACCGAACCTTAGATCGGGACCCACGCGGAGGATGGCGTTTTACTAAACTTGAGTAAAATAGAGTCGAAAGTCCTTTAACGCCGTTAATTTAGGCCTGGCGACCCCATCCGGTCGCTCGCTATCACGCTGGGCACAGGCCGCCGAAAACGTTAGACCATGACCGGCGCGGAGTGCGCCGTTTTACTAAACTCGCGTCAGATTAGACGGAATCGCAAGGTCGAAAAGCACTGCCGCACAACTAACGCCGTTAACCAAGGCTTGCCATCCGATGCCGTCCGGAACCCCACACTGTTTGCTGTGCGAAATCAGTTGCCGGAATCGAAGAAGCCAAGGGCATCCGCCGACCAGGATCGCTCGGCCGACGGCCAGGTTGGCCGAAATTCATTTGGGCGGCGCCTGATCATCCGCCGTTCGGCGCGTCCTTTGCCGGCGTCTCCAACGCCAGCCTCTCCCCCTCGCCCCGGGTTTCCGCCGCCGGGGCTTTGGGCGCCGAAACTGCCGCCGCCGGTACCGCCGCGGTCGGGGTGGCGCCCAGAGGCGTTGCCGTCGCGGGGACTGTTTCCTCGGGTTCGGTGGCCGACGTCTCCACTGCTTCTTCGGAAACTTCTTCGGAAACCGGCGTTGCCGCCTGGGGAGCCTTTGTCGCCTGGCCCCCGGCAGTCGATGCCGCCGGTGCCGTCGATCCCGTCGCCGCCACGGCCATCATCGCTGCCATACCCGTCACTCCGACGAGCCCCGAGGTTCCGGCACCGATGCTTGCGCCGCCGACGTTTACGTTGCCCGGGACGCTGCCGGTGGTCACACCGGTGTCGTTGGTGACGGCGGCATTGTTGTCAAAGCCTTGGGCGCCAACGGTTCCACCGCCGCCGGCGGCGGCAAGGCTGGCGCCTCCGACGCCTGCGTTCGCGACGGGCGGGCCGTCGCCGCCGGCGTTGGAGCCACTTGCCGCGCCACCGCTTCCGGCGGGGCCGCCGCCCGACGACGTCGAACTCCCGCCAACGCCGCCGGCCGGCACCCCCGGCAAGCTCGGAATGGCCGGCATGCTCAGCCACCGCGGACGTCAATTGCGTGGCCGCCGCCAGCGCCCCGCCGTGATAACCCAGCATCGCCGACACGTCCTGGGCCCACATCTCCTCGTAGTAGGCCTCGGCCGCCGCGATCGCCGGCCAGTTTTGCCCAAACAGGTTGGATCATGACCAGTTGCACCACGCCATTGCGGTTGGCCTGCACCGCCAACGGATGCACCGTGGCCGCCAGCGCGGCCTCGAACTCGCTGGCGACCGCCTGGGCTTGCGTCGCCGCCCCGGACGCCTGAGATGCCGCCGCGCTCAGCCAGCCGAGGTAGGGGGCGGCCGCCGACGTCATCGCCCGAGACGCCGCACCCTGCCACGCCTGACCCGCCAACCCGGAAATCACCGACGAAAACGACTCCGCGGCAGACCCCAACTCAGCCGACAACCCATTCCAGGCCGCCGCGGCCTGCAGCATCGGGCCCGAACCGGCACCGGTGTACATCAGCAGCGAATTGATTTCTGGCGGCAACGTCATGAAACTCATGGCGACTCCAACGTCCCCTGCAGTCGATTCTTCGAACGTAGGTCAAGCCCGACCGAAAGTCACCGCTTTCGGTCAAATTCAAACTTTTGAATCGGCAAACGCCGAGTGTCTTTGACGCCGTCGTTAGCGCGCGGCAAGGGTGCCGCTGTCCTGCTCACGTTTGATCTCCAGAGCGATGTCGATGAGCTGGTCTTCCTGGCCGCCGATGAGCTTGCGCTGCCCGGCGCGGTGCAGCAGTTGGTGGGCCGGCACGCCGTAGCGTTCGGCCTGGCGAACCGCGTGCTTGAGGAAGCTGGAGTAGACCCCCGAATACCCCATGACCAGCGCGTTGCGGTCAAGCAGGCATTCGGCGGGCATGGCAGGCCGCACGACGTCCTCGGCGGCGTCGGCGATGTCGAAAAAGTCGATGCCGGTCTTGACGCCGATCTTGTCGAACACCCCGATCAGGGCTTCGACCGGCGCGTTTCCCGCGCCCGCACCGAAGCGGCGCACGCTGCCGTCGATCTGCTTGGCGCCCGCGCGCACAGCCTCCACAGAATTGGCCACCCCCAGGCCGAGGTTTTCATGCCCGTGGAAGCCGACCTGGGCGTCCTCGCCGAGCTCGGCGACCAGCGCCGAGACCCGGTCGGCCACGCCGTCGAGCACCAGTGCCCCGGCGGAGTCGACGACATAAACGCACTGACAGCCCGCGTCGGCCATGATGCGGGCCTGGGCGGCCAGCTTCTCGGGCGGAATGGTGTGGGCCATCATCAAGAACCCGACGGTCTCCAGGCCCAGCTCGCGGGCCAGCCCGAAGTGCTGAATCGATACGTCGGCCTCGGTGCAGTGGGTGGCGATCCGGCAGATCGACCCGCCGTTGTCCTGTGCTTCCTTGATGTCTTCCTTGGTGCCCACACCCGGCAGCATCAAGAACGCGATCTTGGCCTCTTTGGCGGTCTGGGCGGCGAGCTTGATCAGCTCCTGCTCGGGCGTCTTGGAGAAGCCGTAATTGAAGGACGAGCCGCCCAGGCCGTCGCCATGGGTCACCTCGATCACCGGCACCCCGGCGGCATCGAGTGCCGCCACGATGCCGTGGACTTCGTCTTTGGTGAATTGATGGCGCTTGTGGTGCGACCCGTCGCGAAGTGAAGTGTCCGTGATCCGGACGTCCCACGAGCCTTCCGAAACATGGCCAGTCATCGCGCGCCTCCTGCAACGAGCGTCTCCTTGGCGATCTCCTCGCCGACCTTGGTGGCCGCCGCGGTCATGATGTCCAGGTTGCCCGCGTACGGCGGCAGGTAATCGCCGGCGCCCTCGACCTCGATGAACGTGGTGACCACCGCCTGGCCGCCGGAGTTCATCGACGGCTCGTCGAACTGCGGCTCGTTCAGCAGCCGGTATCCGGGCACGTAAGTCTGCACCTCGGCCACCACCTCGCGGATGGATTTCGCGATCGCATCGCGGTCGGCGTCCTCGGGAATCGCGCAGAAGATGGTGTCGCGCATGATCATTGGCGGGTCGGCCGGGTTCAAGATGATGATCGCCTTGCCGCGCTTCGCGCCGCCGATGGTCTCCACGCCGCGGGAGGTGGTCTTGGTGAACTCGTCGATGTTGGCGCGCGTGCCCGGCCCGGCCGACACCGACGCCACCGACGCCACGATCTCGGCGTAGGGCACCCCCCCTTTGTCGACCAACGCGCGACTGACCGCGTACACGATCGGAATGGTCGCCTGTCCGCCGCAGGTGATCATGTTGACGTTCGGGGCGTCGAGATGTTCGCGCAGGTTCGCCGGCGGGATCACCGCGGGGCCCACCGCCGCCGGCGTCAGGTCGATGGCCCGGATCCCCGCCGCCGCGTACTTCGGCGCCGCGTCCCTGTGCACGTACGCGCTGGTCGCCTCGAACACCAGGTCGGGCTTGTCGGCCTGCGCCAGCAGCCAGTCGACGCCTTCGTGGGTGGTCTCCAGGCCCAGCTTGCGAGCCCGCGCCAGGCCCTCGCTCTCCGGGTCGATCCCGACCATCCAGCGGGGTTCCAGCCAGTCCGATCTCAGCAGTTTGTAGAGCAGGTCGGTGCTGATGTTCCCCGACCCGACAATGGCCACACTTGCTTTCGACGGCATGTCACGCTCTCCGATTCTTTATTCGAACGACAACCGAACGGAACCCAGTCCCGCGAAGTCGGCGATAAACTTGTCGCCCGCTTGTACGTCGATCGCCCTTGTGCACGACCCCGGCAACACGATGTCACCCTTAAGGAGCCGTACCCCAAAGCTTTCCACCTTGCGGGCCAACCACGCCACCGCGGTCACCGGGTTGCCCAGCACCGCGTCGCTGCGGCCCTCGGCCACCATCTCGCCGTTGCGGGTCAGCATCGCGTCGATCGCCTTGACGTCGACGTCGCGCGGCGACACCCGGGCCGCGCCCAGCACGAAGCCCGCCGAAGAGGCGTTGTCGGCGATGGTGTCGCACAACCCGATCTTCCAGTCGGTGATCCTGGTGTCGATCAACTCGATCGACGGGACGAGCGCTTCGGTGGCCGCCAACACGTCGTCCTCGGTGCAGGCGGCTCCCGGCAGGTCCGCGGCCAGGATGAAACCGACCTCGACCTCGACGCGCGGATACAGGTAGCGGCCGGCCTTGACCGGGGTGTCCTCGAACACCTGCATCTCGTCGAGCAGATGCCCGTAGTCGGGCTCGTCGACCCCCATCATCTGCTGCATCGCCAACGACGACAGGCCCACCTTGTGTCCCAGCACCCGGGCCCCTTCGGCCACTCGCTGACGGATATTGATCAGCTGGATCTCATAGGCGTCGACGACGTCGATTTCCGGGTAGGAGGAGGTCAGCGGAGCGATCGGCTCGCGGCTGCGCTCGGCTTGCGCCAGGTCTGCGGCGAGCTCATCCCGGGTCTCCACAGTGAGCATTTACCGAAGTCCCCTCGTTCGTTTGACCGGGCCGGTAGCGCCCAACCCGAGCAATTCTATAACGTGTTCTACATGACAGCGCAGGAGTACGACGTCGTCGTGGTCGGGAGCGGCGGGGCCGGCATGGTGGCCGCCCTCGCCGCGGCGCACCGCGGCCTATCGACAGTAGTCATCGAGAAGGCGCCGCACTTCGGTGGCTCCACAGCGCGGTCGGGGGGCGGCGTCTGGATTCCCAACAACGAGGTGCTCAAGCGAGACGGGGTGAAGGACACGGCCGAGGCCGCCCGCACCTACCTGCACGGGATCGTCGGCGACATCGTGGACCCGGAACGCATCGACACCTACCTCGAGCGCGGTCCCGAGATGCTGTCGTTCGTGCTGAAGAACACGCCGTTGAAGATGTGCTGGGTGCCGCGCTACTCCGACTACTACCCCGAGGCGCCGGGCGGCCGCGCGGACGGCCGGTCCGTCGAGCCCAGGCCGTTCGACGCCCGCAAGCTCGGTGAAGATGAATCCGGACTCGAACCCGCTTACGGCAAGGTGCCACTCAATGTGGTTGTGATGCAGCAGGATTACGTGCGGCTCAACCAGCTGAAGCGCCACCCACGGGGCGTGCTGCGCAGCCTGAAGGTCGCCGCACGCACGATGTGGGCGAAGGCGACCGGCAAGAACCTGGTCGGCATGGGTCGGGCGCTGATCGGCCCGTTGCGGATCGGGTTGCAGCGCGCCGGCGTTCCGGTATTGCTCAACACCGCGCTCACCGAGCTCTACGTCGAGGACGGCGTTGTCCGCGGGGTCTACGTCCGCGACGCGGGCGCATCCGAAGCCGACCAAGCATCGGCCGAGCCGCGGCTGATCCGCGCCCGGCGCGGGGTGATCCTCGCCTGCGGCGGGTTCGAGCACAACGAGCAGATGCGGGTGAAGTACCAGCGTGCTCCTATCACCACGGAGTGGACCGTCGGTGCGAAGGCCAACACGGGCGACGGCATCATCGCTGGCGAAAAGCTCGGCGCCGCACTGGATTTGATGGAAGACGCCTGGTGGGGCCCGACGGTGCCGCTGGTGGGTGCGCCGTGGTTCGCATTGTCGGAGCGCAACTCCCCGGGGTCGATCATCGTCAACATGTCGGGCAAGCGGTTTATGAACGAATCGATGCCCTACGTCGAGGCCTGTCACCACATGTACGGCGGGGAATACGGCCAGGGGCCCGGGCCGGGCGAGAACATTCCCGCGTGGCTGGTGTTCGACCAGCGGTACCGGGACCGTTACATCTTCGCGGGATTGAATCCCGGGCAACGCATTCCGCGCAAGTGGTCGGAGTCCGGCGTGATCGTCCAGGCGGACACGCTCGAGGAGCTGGCCGCAAAGGCCGGTCTCCCGGTCGATGAATTCACCGCGACCGTAGAGCGTTTCAACGACTTCGCGCGCTCGGGCGTCGACAGCGACTACCACCGCGGGGAAAGCGCCTACGACCGCTACTACGGCGACCCGACCAACAAGCCGAACCCGAACCTCGGCGAGATCAGTCACGCGCCCTACTACGCCGCCAAGATGGTGCCGGGCGACCTCGGGACCAAGGGGGGCATCCGCACCGACGTCCACGGCCGTGCCCAGCGCGACGACGGCACGATCATCGAAGGCCTCTACGCGGCGGGCAACGTCAGTGCCCCCGTGATGGGACACACCTACCCCGGTCCCGGCGGCACCATCGGGCCCGCGATGACCTTCGGGTATCTGGCCGCGCTGCATATCGCGGGGGAACGCTGAGATGCCCATCGATGTAGAAGTCGCGCTCAGTGCCGAGCTGGACCCCATCGAATTCTCTTGGGCGAGTAGCGATGTGCAGCTCTACCACCTGGGCCTGGGCGCCGGCGCCGACCCGATGGATCCCCGGGAGCTGCGCTACCTGGTGGACGACACACCGCAGGTGCTGCCGACCTTTGCTACCGTGGCCGCCACCTTCCACGCCACCAAACCACCGACCGTGCAGTTTCCCGGCATCGACATCGAGCTGAGCAAGGTGCTGCACGCCAGCGAGCGGGTGGAGGTGCCCGCGCCGTTGCCGCCGTCGGGATCCGCCCGCGCCGTCACGCGGTTCACCGACATCTGGGACAAGGGCAAGGCCGCGGTGATCCTCAGCGAGACAAAGGTCAGCGCCCCGGACGGCACCCTGTTGTGGACGCAGAAGCGCTCCATCTTCGCGCGCGGCGAGGGCGGGTTCGGCGGGGAGCGTGGGCCGTCAGGGGCCGGGGGGTCGGGCGCGGCGCCGGACCGGGCGCCCGATCTGGAGGTCGAGGTGCCGATCCTGCCGCAGCAGGCGCTGCTGTACCGGCTGTGCGGCGACCGCAACCCGCTGCACTCGGATCCCGAATTCGCCGCTGCCGCAGGATTTCCCCGGCCAATCCTGCACGGCCTGTGCACCTACGGCATGACCTGCAAGGCGATCGTCGACGCACTGCTGGACGGCGATGCCGGCGCGGTGGCCGCCTACGGCGCGCGCTTCGCCGGTGTGGCCCTTCCCGGCGAAACGCTCAAGGTCGGCATCTGGAAGGATGACGGGCGGTTCATGGCCTACGTCGTCGCGCCTTCGCGCGACAACGCTGTGGTGCTCAGCGGCGTGGAACTCGTCCCCGCGTAGGTTCCGGATCGCTCCCGGATCGGTTCGGGATCAATTCGCGACTCAACGTCCCGTCCAGCGCAGCACCTGCAGTGCGGCGGCCACCTGAACCGGGTTCTGCGCGAGTGGCCGGGGCAACAGTGCTTCGGCGCGCGCGACCCGTCGCATGACGGTGTTGCGATGCGCGTACTGGCGGGCGGCAACTCGGCGTACGCTGCCACTTTCCTCAACGAATCCAAGAAGCGTTTCGCGCACCTCTCGGGGAGCCTGCGCGAGGCCACCGAGGGTTTGGCGAACGAACAGTTGTGCGCTTTCCGGGTCACTCGTCATCAACGCCACGAGCTGAACCTCGTCGAAGAAGACGACGCGTTGCGGAGAGTCCAGTCGGGCCACCATCCGCTGTGCGGCAAGGGCGTCACGATGGCTCCGCCGGAATCCCTCCACACCCGCCGCCAAGCCGCCGACCGCGACCCGCACGGCTCCGGCCGGGTCGACAGCGCCACGCAGGTGCTCGCGGTCGATGTCGTCGGTCCCGGGAAGCCACACCCACTTCATGGCTGCGCCCGGCATCACAGTCAGCGACCGATATCGCCGGCTTCTGCCAAGCGTTTCGACGACATCGTCCACGCCGCGCAAGTCGGCGTCGGGTTCTGGTGTCCAGACGATGAGTGCGGTGTGGGCCTGGTCGAGCCGGTAGCCGAGCCGGGATTCGGCTCGTTGCCTGCTGATAGGCGCGCCGTCGAGCACCAGGGCGAGGGTCTCGCGGAGTTCCGGCTGGCTGCCGCGCAGTATTTCCGCTCGTTCGCTGCGCATCATGTCCATCACACTGCAAACCGTGGTCTCGACGAAGTCGCTGATCGACCAGGCGACGGTGTCGAGGAGGTCCCTGAGTTCGTCCGGGTCGCCGGTGACCGTGAACGCCATGTTGACAAGGTGCCGAAGGGCTTGTGCCTGACCTGCCCGGTAGGCCGCGGTGGCAGCGTCCTCCAGCCCGCGTCTGATCAGATCGCGAGCGATGTGAACAACTTCGCTGCCCACGGCGGGGTCGACGCGAGCACCGGGGTTTCGCAGATTCTGCGTTGCCCAATGCAGAAAGCTTGCCCTGAACGCTCGCTCGGCGGATGCTCGCAAAACCGGGTCCGCCGCCGTGGCTTCCATCCCGGCCGCTTTCAGCGACTCGGCCGTCAGATCCGCCAACCACCAATCTTGATCCTGAACGAGGATGCCGGCCATCAGGCCCACCAGCTGCCGCGTCCGCTCGGTGGGGTGCGGCGCGCTCACCCGGCCAGTCTAGGACCAAGGTGCATGATGCACCATCCTTATGCAAATATGGTGCTCGGAGCCCCTCGCGTCCGGAGCCATCCCGGGTGAGGATGCTCACATGGGAATTCCTTCTTCACCGCCGTCGTGTCCGATGGCGGCCGGCCGTTCACCTACCTCACGGTTGTGGCCGCGAACGACAGCGGGAGCGAAGACGCCGGACGGCGTCCCGGTCTATCCGAAGGACCTGTACTGCGAGGCCGCCATCCGCGATCCGCTTCCGCACTACGCCGCCTTGCGCGAACTGGGCCCGGTCGTTTGGCTGGCGAAACACAGCCTGTACGCGTTGCCGCGCTACGGGGAGGTCAAGTCCACGCTGGTCGACGACGATACCTTCCGCTCTCACCAAGGGGTGGCGCTCAACCCGATCTCCCGGCTTCTCGGCAAGGACAGCCTCCTCATGACCGACGGGCTCGACCACGGTCGTCGCCGAAAGCTGCAGGCGCACCGGCTGACACCGCGAGCACTGCGACCGCTGCACACCCGGATCGAGGACCTCGCCGAGCAGACCGTGCTCGCCGCGCTGGCCAACGGCCGGGTCGATGGCGTCGCGGACATCGCACTGAAGCTTCCGCTCGAAATCGTTCCCGACCTCGTCGGATGGCCGCAGCGCGGACGAGAGCACCTCGTCGAGTGGGCGGGCGCCACCTTCGACATGCTCGGGCCTTTGAACAAGCTGGCCGTGCGCTCGATGCCCAACTCCGCGGCCATGCTGAGCTTCGTGCACCGACTGGCGCGTCGCCGCGACGTGCTCCCGGACAGCATGTCGCACGACGTGGTGCAGGGTATCGAGAAGGGCACGATCAAGAAGTCGCACCTTCCTGCCGTCTTCATCGACTACCTGGCACCTTCCATCGACACCACGGCCAGCGCCATCGCCGCGGCCCTATGGCTTTTCGCGCACAACCCCGATCAGTGGCAGATGCTGCAGGCACAACCGGACCGAATACCCAACGCGGTGAACGAAGTCGTGCGGTTGGAGACGCCGGTCCGAGCATTCGGGCGCCGCGCCGAACGTGACGTTCAGGTCGCGGGGACTCGAATTCCCGCCGGATCGCGAGTGTTGGTCATGTTCGCCTCCGCCAACCGCGATGAACGTGTCTGGTGCGACCCGGGCCGTTTCGACATCGAACGGGACGCGTCCGGCCACGTCGGCTTCGGGTATGGATCGCACGGGTGCGCAGGCCAAGGCCTCGCACGGCTGGAGACGCAGGCAATCCTGCGCTCGCTGCTTCATCACGTTGACCACATCGAAATCGACGGAACGCCGGAAAGGGCCGTGAACAACGTGATTCATCGCTTCGAGAAGCTCCCGCTGCGGCTGGTGCCCAAGAGCTCGAGAGGACAACGATGAAGATTCAGATCGACCGCAACCGCTGCGAGGGCCACGGCCAGTGCGCCGAGCAGGCGCCGACCCTCTTCAGCATCGACGACGAGGGGGAACTCGTTTACCACCGCCAGGGACAGGAGGTTCCGGACGGGCTTGTCGGCTCAGCTCGAGGCGCCATCGACTCCTGCCCGGTGGCGGCCCTGAAAGAAGTCCAGTAAGCGCGGACTCGGGCGCTACGCCGAGCCCCTCCATGCCGGTCAAGCGAATCGTGTTGATCCTCAAGGGCTACCGACTTCTCGTAAACAAGGCTTCGGATTTGGCTTGCTTGCGGTGGCAACCTGTGCTGCCGGCGCCGAACTGCTGCCCGTATAGCACCTTCCGCCGAGCGCACTACCGGTAAGCTGCGCAATATGCTTTCCGTCCTTGAGCCGGAGCTACGCGCCGGAGACCGCGATTTCCGCTGCGACATACGCGGATGAACCGACTTTGCGCGGGTGCGAACAGCCTGACACCGAGCACCGGGAAATAACAGCGGCAGCCAATGGGCGCTGAACGCCAGTCACCCGAACCGCGTGCGGCCGACAAGCGAACCGCACTGCGGAGCGTTCCGATATTCGCTGAGATCGACGACGAACAACTCGATCAACTCACGAGCGCCGTAGATCGCCTGCACATCCCCGCGCACGAGTGGCTTTTTCACATGGGAGATCTCTCGGACGCCATCTACGTAATCGCCTCGGGGCGATTCGCCGCCGTCGGTCTTGATGGGCAGGTGCTTCGTGAGATGGCATCCGGCGACTCAATCGGGGACCTGGGCGTGATCACCGGCGCCGCTCGCTCGGCCGGAATAAGAGCACTTCGGGACGGCGTCGTCTGGAGGATCGCCGCTGACACGTTCACCGAGGTGCTCGCAAACGCTCCGCAACTGCGATCGGCGATGTTCCGAGCGATGGCGGGGATGCTTCGCGAGTCACGATCCGCCAACATCTCTCGGCGTCCCCGGGTCGTCGGCGTGGTGTCGACCGGCGATGCCGTCGCGGTCCCGATCGTTGACGCGATCGCGACTCGCCTGGGCTCGCACGGTCAGACTGCAGTGGTCGCGCCGTCCCCGGACACGACGGCGGCAGCCAATCATTACGGCGAGCTCGTCGAAGCGTTCAGCGAGACCCTCGACCGGGCGGAGCGAAGCCACGATTGGGTATTGGTGGTGGCCGATCGAGGCTCAGGCGACATCTGGCGACGGTATGTTGTCGCGCAAAGCGACCGGCTCGTGGTCCTTGCGGATCAAGCCCATCCGCCGGAAACGTTCGAGCCACCTGTTACCCAAGGGCCAGTCCACCTGGTCACATGCATGGTAGAACCCGATCCGAGCTGGTGGGATCTCTTGCAGCCGGTCTCGCACCACTCCGCCAACGACGACGGTATCGGCGCTCTGGCCCGCAGAATCGCCGGCCGATCGCTGGGTCTCGTGCTTGGGGGTGGGGGCGCCCGAGGGCTTGCACATTACGGTGTCTACGAAGAGCTCACCCGGGCGGGCGTCGTCATCGACCGGTTTGGCGGAACCAGTTCCGGTGCCCTCGCTGCCGCCACCTTCGCGCTGGGGTTGGACGCCCGGGATTGCACCGCAGCGGCACGGAAGTACGTTGCAGAGACCAGACCGGTCAGCGACTATACGATCCCCGCGATAGCCCTCACGCGAGGTCGCCGGGTCGACCGTCTGATAGAAGGATTCTTCGGCAGCAGCACCTTGATCGAGCATCTGCCGAGGGAGTTTTTCTCCGTCTCTACCGACATCATCACGGGTGATCAGGTCATCCATCGGCGTGGGCTGCTGTGGGTCGCGGTACGCGCATCGATCTCGATACCTGGTCTCCTGCCGCCAGTGCCACACGGCAAGCGGCTCCTCGTCGACGGTGGACTGCTGAACATCCTCCCGGCCGACCTGATGTGCGCCGACCAGGACGGCGAAGTCATCTGCGTCGATCTACGCCGAACGTACGTGCCATCGAAGGGCTTCGGTCCGCTGCCGGCAAGGCTTCAGCCTCCCGCGTTCGTCCGGCGACTTGTGACCGGCACGGATGCAGCCCTGCCGCCGCTGCAAGAGACGTTGCTTCGCAGCGTTGAGCTTGCGGCTCCCAAGGGAAACCTGCGCGAGATGCCTCGGGTTGCGGCGATCATCGAGCCGGACGTCTCAGCGATCGGTCCATTGGACTTCAAAAACATCGATGCCGCCCTGGATGCCGGGCGGCGCGCGACCCGGGCAGCTCTCGAAGCCCATCCCACGCTCGTTCGCTGAGCTTCGAATGTATCGTTTGTGATCGCCCGTCCACTCGAGCTTGTACTATTACCTCTGCAGTACCTCTGCAGCCAACGGCTCAGCATGTGAGATGACAGACGCTTCGTGTGTGCACAACGTCGTCAGGCCGGGCGGGGCAGACAACCGGGAGTCTCGCTCGCGATACAGCCTGGGGTAGAGTCGGCCGCGTCGGATCGGGAATCTATGAACCGAAAGTTTGCCCCCACACGGCCGTTCGAGTGCGGCTAGGTTGTTGAGCCATGCGCGCCGATTGGTGGGACCAGCCGCTGGCCCATCTAGTCATGCACGTGAATGGCGGCGAGAAAAGCGTGCCGATTTTCGATCAACTGTTCGTCGGCCGCCAGTGCTCGGGGATCGACGACCAGCGCCGACTGGTCATCCCCGATCCGAACATCTCCCGTAACCACCTCGAGATCCGTTTGGACGTCGCCACCGACCGGGCTTACCTCATCGACACCAGCACCAACGGGACGTTGCTCAACGGCATGCCGCTGGAACGCGCCGTGCAGGTCCCCATCAAGCCCGACGACGAGATCACGATGGGCGACATCGTGCTTATCTTCCGATCGGACCGGTTCAAGGCCGCCTTTTTGACCAACACGAGCCCGACCCTGACTCGGATCGTCGAGGAGACCATGGTGATGGTGGTCGGCGATATCACCAACTACTCGACGATCTCCGAAGTCACCGACAACCAGGTGATCGCCCGCAGCCTGAACTACCTGTGGCACGAGCTCAAGATCGTCTTGCGCGCCCATCGCGGCACGCTCAACCACTACGCCGGCGATGCGCTGTATGCGGTCTGGGAAGTGCGGACGATTCCAACGGCTAATGAGCTCGCGATCGACTTCGCGCTCGCTGCGAACCAGCGGGTCGAGGAACTCGCGCCCACGCTCCCGCTGCGCGCGCCGGACGGCTCGCCGATCCGCATGGGCTGGGGTGTGGTGCAGGGCCGGGCCGCGATCGCCGCAATGACAAGAACGGTCAACGCCGTGATTGGCGACGCGACCAACGTGGCGTTCCGGTTGGCCAGCATTGCCGGGCGGGCCGGGCGCCCCGACGTGATGGTCAGCGCCGGCGTGCATGCCGGTGTCGAGGCGCAATACGTCTGGGGCCGCTCCGAGCAGGTGGAGATCAAGGGGCGGCGCGGGATGGAGACCATTTTCCCGGTAGTCGCGCGTTGCTAGCCGTACCCGCCTTGCGCCGAGCGCTTGTGGATGGCGGACCTGCGCTGACGTGACGTTCTACCCGACAGGTGGAACGCTGCCGTCATGGCGGAGCCGTTCATTGGCAGCGAGGCGGTCGCACGCGGGGACGTCGTCAAAAGCGCGCTGCGCACCCGATATACCAAGCTGTTCCGCGACGTGTACGTCACTCCTGGTACCGAGTTGACTCCACTCGTTCGCGCCCGCGCGGGATGGCTCTGGTCGCGGCGCAGAGGCATCGTTGCCGGACTGTCGGCGTCAGCGCTGCATGGCGCCCAATGGGTGAACGTCAATGCGCCGCTTGAGATTCTCCACGCAACAGGAATGCGATGCCAAACCTGATTGTCCGCGGTGACCGCATCGATGACGATGAGGTCCTCCTCATTGACGGCATACCGGTGACCACCCCGGCCCGTACCGCGCTCGACCTGGGCTGCTGGTACTCGATGACCGAATCGGTAGCGGCAATCGACGACCTGTTCCGGGCAGCAGATTTGAAGCCGGCCGAGGTTGAGACGCTTATGGACCGCTACGCCGGTCGGCGCGGAGTCTACATGGCACGGACCGCAATCGGTCTCGCAGACCCCGGAGCCCAGTCGCCCAAGGAAACTTGGCTGCGGTTGGTGTTAATACGGGCAGGCCTGCCCAGACCGCAAACGCAGATCGCGGTGCAGGATGACTTCGGCGATACTCTCGCATATCTCGACATGGGTTGGGAGGACATCAAGGTCGCGGTTGAGTATGACGGCGAACAACATCGCAATGATCGGCGGCAATACACCTGGGATATCCGGCGGTTAGAAATGCTCGAACGTCATGGATGGATTGTTGTGCGGGTTGTCGCTGGTGACCGACCGGCAGAAGTCGTACGCAGGGTTCGAGCCGCATTGGCTCGACGAGCGTCACGCTAGCGTGGCTCTCGATCCCGACTGCTGCACTAGCGTGACGGTCGGGGCGAACGAAAAAGACTAGCCGAGTATCAGCCCCGAGGTCGGCACACCCGTCCCCGCCGTGACCAGAACGTGCTCGACGGCAGGCACCGGGTTCACCGAGGTGCCGCGCAATTGCCGCACACCCTCGGCGATGCCGTTCATGCCGTGGATGTAGGCCTCACCGAGCTGGCCCCCGTGCGTGTTGATGGGAAGCCTTCCGCCCACCTCGATGGCGCCGTCGGCGATGAAGTCCTTGGCTTCGCCCTTGCCGCAGAATCCCAACTCCTCCAACTGAATCAGGGTGAACGGCGTGAAGTGGTCGTACAGAACCGCGGTCTGGATGTCGGCCGGCGTCAGGCCCGACTGCCGCCACAGCTGCCGACCCACGACACCCATTTCGGGCAGGCCCAGTTCGGGCCGGTAGTAGCTGACCATCGTGTACTGGTCGGGGCTGGACCCCTGCGATGCCGCCTCGATGATCGCCGGCCGCTGCTTGAGCCCCCGCGCGCGTTCCACGGACGTCACCACGATCGCGACCGCGCCGTCGGTTTCCTGGCAGCAGTCCAGCAGCCGCAACGGCTCGGCGATCCACCGCGAATTCTGGTGGTCGTCAATGGTTATCGGCTTCTGGTAAAAGTAGGCCTTCGGGTTCTTCGCCGCGTGCCTGCGGTCGGCCACCGAGATCGCGCCGAAGTCGCGGCTGGTCGCCCCGGACTGGTGCATGTAGCGCTGGGCGATCATCGCAACCTGCGCGGCCGGCGTCGAAAGCCCGTGCGGATAAGAGAACGCGTTGTCGGCCGTGGTCGAATCCGCTTGGGCACCACCGTCTCCCACCAGCCGGGTCTGAACCTGGCCGAACCGCATGCCGGAACGCTCGTTGAACGCGCGGTAGGCCACCACGACGTCGGCGACCCCGGTGGCGACGGCCATCGCCGCCTGCTGGACGGTCGCGCACGCGGCACCCCCGCCGTAGTGGATCTTGGAGAAGAACTTCAACTCCCCGATGCCGACCGCACGCGCGACCGCGACCTCGGTGTTGGAGTCCATCGTGAACGTCGTCAGCCCGTCGACGTCCGCCGGACTCAACCCGGCGTCGTCCAGCGCGTCCAACACCGCCTCGGCCGCCAAACGCAGCTCGCTTCGCCCGGAGTCCTTCGAGAAGTCGGTGGCCCCGATGCCGACGATGGCCGCCTCACCGGAAAGCATCAAGCATCCCCCATCGTCAGCGTCGCCCTCGCGATGACGTGATCGCCAAGGCTGTTGCGGCCCAACACCTTCACGGTGATCAAACCGTCCTCCACCGCGGTCACCTCGCCGGAGAACGTCACCGTGTCGTAGGCGTACCACGGCACCCCGAGCCGCAACCCGATCGACTTGATCAGCGCCGTCGGCCCGGCCCAGTCGGTGACGTAGCGCTGCACCAGCCCGGTGTCGGTCAGGATGTTGACGAAGATGTCCTTCGACCCCTTGGCCTGCGCGAGGTCCCGGTCGTGGTGCACGTCCTGAAAGTCCCTGGTGGCCAGGGCGGTCGAGATGATGAACGTGGGATCTCCATAAAGCGATAGCCTCGGCAGCACGGTGCCCACCTCGACAACCGGTGCACTCATGCGTCAGGCTCCCAGGCGTAGAGGGTCCACTCCGGTCCGGCATCGCCGGCCGGGAAGTCGATGTATGTTGCGCGCACGGGCATTCCGATCTTCACCGTGGCCGGATCAACCCCACGCAGCTCACCCAGCATGCGCACGCCCTCGTCGAGCTCCACCAAGGCGATGACGAAAGGCAGCGTGCGGCCCGGCACTTTCGGCGCGTGGTGCACGACGAAGCTGAATACCGTGCCCTTGCCGCCGGCGACCACGTAGTCGATCGGTGCGGCCTTGCCCTGCCACACCGCGGGCACCGGCGGGTGCTGCAGGCTTCCGTCTCCCCGGCGCTGAATCCGCAACTCGTGCGCCTTGACACCCTCCCAGAAGAACGCGGTGTCCCGCGACGACGACGGGCGCATCATGGCGTCCGGGTCCAGGTCCGCCGGCACCGAAGAGGCCTTGGACGACTCACGGGGCTTGAATTTGAGTATGCACCAATTCATTTCGGCGACATCTTCGTCACCGACGCGCCAGATGATGTGCTGGTTGACGAAGAAGCCCTCGCCGAGCGCGGTCTGCTTGGGCCCGACCACGTCACCCATCTCGGAGGTGACGCTGACGTGCTCGCCGGGCCGCAGGTAGCGGTGGTACGTCTGCTCACAGTTGGTGGCGACCACGCCGATGTAGCCGGCGTCGTCGAGCAGCTGCATGATGGGGCCCAGCGGATCGTCCTTCGGACGCTCCCCGCCCAGGCCGAACATCGTCCACACCTGAATCATCGCCGGCGGGGCCACGATTCCGGGGTGCCCGGCGTCGCGGGCCGCGGCCTCATCCACATAGATGGGGTTGCGGTCGCCGATCGCCTCGACCCAGTTGTTGATCGTCGGCCGGTTCACCGGATCACGTGCGGCCCGCGGCTTGCTGCTGCCGGCCGCCTTGATCTGCGCGACGGCCTCTTGAATCTCCGTCATCGGGGCACCCTCGGCACTTTGAGGCCGGAGGCCGCGATCATCTCACGCATGACTTCGTTAACGCCGCCACCGAAGGTGATCACCAGGTTGCGCTTGGTCTGGGAGTCCAGCCACATGAGCAGCTCGGCGGTGTCCGGCTCGGCGGGGTTACCGTACTTGCCGACGATCTCCTCGGCGAGCCGCCCGACGTACTGAACGCGCTCGGTGCCAAACACTTTCGTCGACGCGGCATCGGCAACGTTGATGTCCTCGCCCGCGGCGGCGACCTGCCAGTTGAGCAGCTCGTTGATCCGCCACATCGCATGAATCTCGCCGAGCGCCCGCTTGACGTCGGCGTGATCGATGGGCGTGACTCCGTCACCACCCGGCTTGGACGCCCAGGTGTGCAACCGGTCGTAGATGGCGGCGAACCGGCCGGCCGGGCCGAGCATCACCCGTTCGTTGTTGAGCTGCGTGGTGATCAGCCGCCATCCGCCGTTCTCCTCGCCGACCAGCATGTCGGCGGGCACCCGCACGTCGTTGAAGTAAGTGGCGTTCGTGTGGTGGGCGCCGTCGGACAGGATGATCGGCGTCCACGAGTAGCCGGGATCCTTGGTGTCCACGATCAGGATCGAAATCCCCTTGTGCTTTACGGCTTCGGGGTCGGTGCGGCAGGCCAGCCAGATGTAGTCCGCGTCGTGCGCGCCGGTGGTGAAGATCTTCTGGCCGTTGACGATGTACTCGTCGCCCTGGCGCACCGCGGTGGTCCGCAACGACGCCAGGTCGGTACCCGCCTCGGGTTCGGTGTAGCCGATCGCGAAGTGCACCTCGCCGGCCAGGATTGCCGGCAGGAACTTCTTCTTCTGCGTCTCGTTGCCGAAGGCCTGCAGGGTGGGACCGACCGTCTGCAACGTCACCGCAGGCAACGGCACGTCGGCCCGGTGGGCCTCGTTGACGAAGATCTGCTGCTCGATCGGGCCGAATCCGAGGCCGCCGAACTCCTTTGGCCACCCGACACCGAGCTTGCCGTCCCGCCCCATCCGCCGGATGACCGCGCGATACGCGGCGTTGTGGCGGTCCTCCCCCATCGCCTTCATCTCGTCGGCCGAGATGAGGTTCGAAAAGTATTGCCGCAGCTCGGCTTGCAACTGTCGCTGTTCCGGGGTCAGTTCGATGAACATTGCGCTCCCACCGGGTCGCGGCCTCCGAGGAGGTCAAGGCGCAGCGACGGCCCGCCCAGCAACCGGGTCAGGTCCTTGATCGTGGAGTAGTACCTGTGCATGGGATACGTGATGTCCATTCCCATCCCGCCGTGCAGGTGATGGCATGTCTGCATCACCGGGGGCGCCTGCGACGTGATCCAATAACCGAGCACGTCGAGGTCATCATCGGCAGCGCGGCCCTCGGACAGCCGCCAGATGACCGACTTCGCCGCCAAATCGATTGTGCGCGAGGCGATGTAGACCTCGGATAGCTGCGCCGCCACCGTCTGGAAGGTCGACAACGGTTTGCCGAACTGCTTCCGGTTGGCCACATAGTCGGCGGTCAGCCGCAGGGCCCCCGCCACCAACCCGTCGGCGTAGGCGCCCATCGCCGCCAGCGCGAGCTGGTTGACCCGATGCGCCTGAGCGCCGGCCAACACGTCGGCGTCGGCAACCGCCACGTCGCCGAACCTGACCGTGAACTCGCCGGAACCATTCGACGTCGGCGTGCGCACCAGCCGCACCCCGTCGGCCTTGGGTGATACCACCACGACCGCGCTGTCCGTGGTCACGATCATCCAATCCGCTTGGTCGGCATAGGCGACACCGATTTTGGTGCCCGACAATCGGCCGTTGACAAAGGTTGTCGCCGGGCGGCCGGGCAGCGCCGCGCCGGGTTCGTTGAGCGCCGCGGTCAGCACCCCGCCCTCTGCGACGCCGGACAGGAACCGGTCCTGTTGCTTTTCGGATGCCAAGTCGAGCAGTGGGACCACGCCGAAGCCCAGCGTGGCCAGCGCCGGCGTGATGGCGCCGTGGCGCCCCACCTCGGTCAGCACCGTCGCCACCTCGGGAAGTCCAACGCCGTCGCCACCGAGTCGTTCGGGCACCGGCAGCGCCGTCACGCCCCCGTCGACCAAAGCGTCCCAGGCGATATCGCGGTCAAGCACGGACGTGACAACGTCGGCGACAGCCTGTTGCGTTGCAGTGAGATTGAAATCCATCAGTGATCCACCGGGCACTGGCCGGTGTAGTCGACCTGCCAGTGTTTGATGCCGTTGAGCCAGCCGGACCGCAGCCGCTCGGGCTTCGAGAGCGGCTTGAGGTCCGGCATGTTGTCGGCGACGGCGTTGAAGATCAGGTTGATCGTCATCCGTGCCAGGTTGGCGCCGATGCAGTAATGCGCACCGGTGCCGCCAAAACCGACGTGCGGGTTGGGGTTTCGCATGATGTTGAACTGGAATGGATCCTCGAAGACCTCTTCATCGAAGTTGGCCGACCGGTAGAACATGACCACCCGCTGGCCCTTCTTGATCTGCACGCCGGACAGCTCGTAGTCCTCCAGCGCGGTGCGCTGGAAGCAGGTGACCGGGGTTGCCCAGCGCACGATCTCGTCGGCGGCGGTCTCCGGGCGTTCCTTCTTGTACAACTCCCACTGGTCGGGGAAGTCGGCGAACGCCATCATCCCCTGGGTGATGGAGTTGCGGGTGGTCTCGTTACCGGCCACCGCGAGCATCACCACGAAGAAGCCGAACTCGTCGTCGGAGAGCTTTTCACCGTCGATGTCCGCCTCGATCAGCTGAGTGACGATGTCGTCGCCGGGGTTTTTGGCCCTTTCCTCGGCCATCTTCATCGCGTACATGATCAGCTCCGCCGACGACATCTTCGGGTCGATGTGGGCGTACTCCGGGTCGTCGTTGCCCGTCATCTCGTTCGACCATTCGAACAACTTGCCGCGGTCCTGCTGCGGCACGCCCAGTAGGCCCGCGATCGCCTGCAGCGGCAGCTCACAGGAGACCTGCTCGA
This sequence comes from uncultured Actinomycetota bacterium, assembly GCA_963784685.1. Classification (GTDB taxonomy): domain Bacteria; phylum Actinomycetota; class Actinomycetes; order Mycobacteriales; family Mycobacteriaceae; genus Mycobacterium. The sequence goes on along the minus strand of CAWASF010000019.1, from coordinate 423,871 downwards.
CGAAGTCACCGGAACCCGCGGCCGCCGCCTCCCGGGCGATCTTCTGGGCCCGCTCCGTGAGCTCGTCCTCGAGGCGCCCGACGGCGCGCGGTGTGAAACCGCGGGAGATGATCTTGCGGAGCCTGGTGTGGTGCGGCGCGTCCATGTTGAGCATGACGAAGCGCTGGACCTCGATGTCCTCGCGCGCGATGTCGTTGTTGAACCGCGGGATCACGCCGTTCTCATAGCTGGAGAAGACATCGCTGCGCCGCGACACCTCCTTGACGTCATTGAGCTTGGTGATTGCCCAGAACCCGCCATCGTGGAACCCGCCGCCGTTGCCCGGGGCCTGTTCGTTCCACCAGATCGGAGCGGTCGCGCGCACCTCGGCAAACTCTTCGACCGGAATCCGCTCGGTGTAGATGTCGGGGTCGGTGAAATCGAACCCCGACGGAAGATTCGGGCTGGGCACGCTACGTCTCCTTACTAGCTGTCCTAGTGATGGCCTGTTGCCAGTAAAACATGCCTCCACCGTAGAAAAAAGGCGCCGAGGCATCCTCGCTTGTCATAGTAATGAAACGTGTTCTAGCCTGGCTCCATGGGTAACCCGGTAATCGTCGAAGCCACCCGCAGCCCGATCGGCAAACGCAGTGGCTGGCTGTCAGGACTGCACGCCACGGAGCTGTTGGGCGCGGTGCAGAAGGCGGTCGTACAGAAGGCCGGCATCGATGCCGGCGAGGTCGAGCAGGTCATCGGCGGCTGCGTGACGCAGTACGCGGAGCAGTCCAACAACATCAGCCGAACGGCGTGGCTGACCGTGGGCCTGCCCGAACACGTCGGTGCCACCACCGTCGACTGCCAGTGCGGCAGCGGGCAGCAGGCCAACCACCTGATCGCCGGCCTGATCGGGGTCGGCGCGATCGACGTCGGCATCGCGTGTGGAATCGAGGCGATGAGCCGGGTCGGCCTGGGGGCCAACGCGGGCCCGGACCGCAACTGGCGGGCGGAGTCGTGGGACATCGACCTGCCCAACCAGTTCGACGCGGCCGAGCGGATCGCCAAGCGGCGCGGCATCACCCGTGCGGACATCGACGCCTTCGGCTTCGAATCCCAGCTGCGCGCCAAGCGGGCGTGGGAGGAGGGCCGTTTCGACCGGGAAATCTCGCCGATCGAGGCTCCGGTGCTCGACGAGCAGAAACAGCCCACCAGCGAGCGCCACATGGTCGGCCGCGACCAGGGCCTGCGCGACACCACGATGGATGGGCTGAGCCAGCTCAAGCCGGTCCTCGAGGGCGGCATCCACACGGCGGGAACGTCGTCGCAGATCTCCGACGGCGCCGCGGCGGTGTTGTGGATGGACGAGGACAAGGCCAAGGCCCTCGGGTTGCGGCCGCGGGCCCGGATCGTCAGCCAGGCGCTCGTCGGCGCCGAGCCCTACTACCACCTCGACGGCCCGGTGCAGTCGACGGCCAAGGTGCTGGAGAAGGCCGGCATGAAGATGGGCGACATCGACATCACCGAGATCAACGAGGCGTTCGCGTCGGTGGTCCTGTCCTGGGCGCGGGTACACGAACCCGACATGGCCAGGGTCAACGTCAACGGCGGTGCGATCGCGCTGGGCCACCCGGTGGGCTGCACCGGCAGCCGGCTGTTCACCACCGCGTTGCATGAGCTGGAGCGCTCCGACCAGAGCACCGCGCTGATCACCATGTGCGCGGGCGGCGCGTTGTCCACCGGCACCATCATCGAGCGCACTTAGCGGGGCCCTAGGATTACAGTCATGCCGAAATCGCCACCGCGCTTTCTCAACGCGCCCTACATGGACTTCTTTCTCAAGTGGATGTCGCGCCTCAACACGTTCGTGTACCGGCGCAACAGCGGCGAGGGCCTGGGTGGCACATTCCAGAAGATTCCGGTTGCCCTGCTGACCACCACCGGCCGCAAGACCGGCGAGCCGTGGGTCAGTCCGCTCTAGTTCCTGCGCGACGGGGACCGGGTGATCGTTGCGGCCTCGAGGGGCGGTTCCGAGAAGAACCCGATGTGGTACCTCAACCTCAAGGCCAACCCCAAGGTGTCCGTGCAGGTCAAAAAGAGGTGCTCGACCTGACCGCCCGGGATGCCACCGACGAGGAGCGCGCCAAGTATTGGCCGCAGCTGGTGGACATGTACCCGTCCTACGAGGACTACCAGTCCTGGACCGACCGGACCATCCCGATCGTCGTCTGCGATCCGTAAGCCCGTGGCCGCAGGTGATCGACGACAAAGCTCCACCTACAGGGCCGCCTGACTACGGGATGAGGCTTTTCAGGTCGCTGAGCACCGTATGGGTCTGACCTACGGTCGCGAACAATTCGAAGGCGCCGGCCAACGGGATTAGGTAGGTGTCGGTAGCGATGGGTTGGCCGATGGCCTCGAGGAGGTTACCCGATTGGAGCCCGGCGGCGAAGAGGGTCAGGTCGTACGCGGGCAGGCTGGTCAGGAGGGCGTTGGCGACATCGGCCGTGGGCAGCAGAATCGAGTAGGCATTCGAGGCCGCCGCGGATAGCGCGTTGACCGCGTTGTAGAGATCGTCGGCGACGCTGACGGGTGAGACCGCGGAGAGCAGGTTGGCGGGGGCGGGCAACACGGTGGAGATCACTGACGGCCCTGAAGAAGGGCTGTTCAGCGAGTTCAGCGAGTGTATGAGCGACCCGGCTGAGGAGAAAGACGGCATGAGCGACCCGGCCGAGGAGGCCCTGGCGGAGAGGTCATGCACGAAGTCGGAGATGCCCTGCTGGGTTCCCAAGGCGAGCAGGTGGGGCACCTTTTGCACGTCGCTCAAGCTTGGGAACAGGCCGAACTCGGTGGGCACGTTGGCTGGGCCCTGTGACCAGCCGTAATCGGGGTCGCCGTAGCCCAGGTTGACCAGCACTTTCAGGTCGGGCTGGAGCAAGTCGGCCACTGGGTTGCCCACGAGCGGGATCGCGCGTAGCGGGTCCAGCAGCGGCAGATTCTGCGTGGGAATCATGTAGTAGGTGGTCATGGTGGGCCCCTGCGTCGGCAATTGAATCGCCGATCCGATCTGAGTGGGCGTCAGATTTTCGTATGTGGGATGCACGTAATAGATCCCGGCTAGGGAGTTGAGGTCCGACAGCAAATTGATCGGGTACTGCGGGACATCGGCGAAACCGTCGTATTCCTGCGTGTAAATGGTGGTCGGGTACAGATCGGAGGGAGTGGCCCCGTTGAACGTGATGCCAAGAGCCGGGATGCTCAGGCCATTCAGCCGCTCGAAGAGGCCGCCGTTGGGAGCATTGGGATCGCCAGTCAGCACGAAGGAGACGTCCGTACTCGGCACACCCTGGGCCTTGAGCAGGGGCATCACCATGGACGATATCGTCGAACTCTGCGATTCGCCTTTAACGACGACGACGTTGCCGCTGGCGATTTGCTGCGTGATCGCGTTATCGAGAATCGTGACACCTTGAGATTCCGATGCGTCCAGCGTCAAACTCTTGACCCCGGTGTAGAGCCCGTAATTCCCTTCGGGCGTGAATAGAGCTTGTGGCGTGAAATTCGGGAAAAGCGGCTTGACGAAAAGGTTGAAATTGGTCGCGACGAACTGCGGGGAGGGTATCGGCTCCCCGCTGCCCCCCAATATCAATGCCACGTCCGCGGCGCTGGTGGCGCCACGCCCAGCGAGGACGCCGTTGACTCCGGTCCCAGCGCCGATCGCGGCAAGCAGCTGCCCCAAATGGGAAGCGCCGGCCGCCTCGGCGCCAGCGTAGGCCCCTGCACCCGCGGTCAGTGCTTGCACAAACTGCCCGTGAAACGCGGCCGCCTCCACACTTGCCGCCTGATAGGCCTGTGCGTGGTCGGAAAACAACGCCGCGACCGCCGCGGACACCTCATCCTTAGCCGCGGCCACGATCTTCGTGGTCTGAGCGGCCGCGGACGCGTTCGCGGTGTTGAGCGTTCGAGCGATGCTGGCCAAATCCGTTGCCGTCGAACCCAGGGCCTCCGGCGCCGCGATGAGATATGACATCTGAAACCTTCCGGTGCGTCCTGACAGCCGGCCGGCGTCCGATCGCACCGGGACGTGCCGGCTGGAACGGAGAGTATCGCGTTTGAGACATACGTCCAATAGCCGGCCAGATATTCTCCGCCTTCCGCCGGGTCCGGCCCTGGCAATGTCGCACCTTGCTCAACGACGGCGGCGGTACGCGCAGCCGAGGACCCTGCATGCACGTGGCCGGCATGAGGAGAAACCGTGTCCTCAAGATCGTTGAAGCAATGCCGCCTTCGATCGACACCCAGCTGCGACCGTGGCCGGCTCGATGCTCGGTGCCCCCACCCAGACCCGGCAAACCCGTCGAGACATGTTGCGAATCAAAAGCTTAAGCCCCGTAGACCGGGACCGCGGGGCGCGCCTTGGCGAGCAGGTCGGCGACGACCGGCCCCAGCTCCGCGGGATCCCACCTGGCGCCCTTGTCGATCTGTGGGCCGTGCGCCCACCCCTCCGCGACCCGAATCTTGCCGCCTTCGACCTCGAACACCTTCCCGGTGACGTCGCGGGATTCGGCGCTGCCCAGCCAGACGACCAGAGGCGAGACGTTCTCCGGCGCCATGGCGTCGAAATCCTGGTCCTGCGTGGCCATCATCTCCGCGAAGACGGTCTCGGTCATGCGGGTGCGGGCCGACGGCGCGATCGCGTTGACGGTCACGCCGTAACGACCCATTTCGGCCGCGCCGACGAGCGTCAGCGCCGCGATGCCCGCCTTGGCCGCGCTGTAGTTGCCCTGCCCGACGCTGCCCTGCAGGCCCGCACCGGAACTGGTGTTGATGATCCGTGCGTCAACGGTTTTCCCCTCCTTGGACAGCCCGCGCCAATACGACGCGGCGTGCCGCATCGTGGCGAAGTGCCCCTTGAGGTGCACGGCGATGACGGCGTCGAACTCCTCCTCGGAGGTGTTGGCCATCATCCTGTCGCGGACGATGCCGGCATTGTTCACCAAAACGTCCAGGCCACCGAAGGTTTCGACGGCGGTCGCGATCAGGCCGGCCGCCTGGTCCCAATCGGCGATGTTCGATCCGTTGGCGACGGCTTGCCCACCGGCCGCGGTGATCTCGTCCACCACGCCCTGCGCGGCGCTGCCGCCGCCCGCCGGTGAACCGTCCAGGCCCACCCCGATGTCGTTGACCACCACGAGCGCGCCTTCGGCCGCGAAGGCGAGCGCGTGCGCGCGGCCGATGCCGCCGCCCGCTCCGGTGACGATGACGACACGGCCGCCGACCAATCCCATAGCTGTTGTCTCCTCTACTTGACCGCGCTCGCGGTCGTCGTGGCCAGATAGTGCGGCGGCTCGCCGCCGCCGTGCACCTCCAACGAGGCACCGCTGATGTAGGAGGCCGCGTCCGATGCCAAAAACGCTGCGGCCCAACCGATGTCCTCCGGTTTGGCCAGCCGGCCCAGCGGCACGTTCTTCGAGATCGCGGCGATCGACTCGGCGTCACCGTAGAACAGTTCCGACTGTTCGGTCTCCACCATGCCGACGACACAGGCGTTCACTCGGACCTTCGGCCCCCACTCCACCGCCAATGTCTGCGTGAGGCTTTCCAGGCCGGCCTTGGCCGCTCCGTAGGCGGCGGTGCCGGGTGACGGCCGTCGACCACTGAGACTGCAGATGTTCACGATCGACCCGCCGCCCGGCTGGTCCTGCATCTTGTCGTTGGCGTACTGCGAAACCCACAGCCCGCCAATCAGATTGAGCTCGATGATCTTGCGGTTGAACTTCGCGCTGGAATCTGCCGTCAGCACGTACGGCGAACCGCCGGCGTTGTTGACGACGACGTCGAGCCTGCCATGCCGATCGACGATCCCGTCGATCAACGCCCTCACTGCCTCCTCGTCGCGCACGTCGCACGAATGGAACTCGTACGGCAAACCCTCGACGGGACGCCGGGCGCAGGTGACGACGGTGGCACCCTGACCCGCGAAAACCGAGCTGATACCGGCGCCTACCCCTCGAACGCCGCCGGTGACCAACACGACCCGCCCGGCGAGGCCCAAGTTGATGGCGTGGGCTCCTTCGGGGCGAGTCACTGTGCTAGCGTACCAAGCAAGTGCTTGCTTAGGTAGCTGCCCACCCAGGAAGTGCAATGACGATCACATCCACCACCACCGAACCCGGCATAGTCGCGGTCACCGTCGACTATCCGCCGGTCAACGCCATCCCGTCGCGCGGCTGGTTCGAACTCGCCGACGCCATCACGGCCGCCGGCGCCAATCCCGACACCCACGCGGTGATCCTGCGGGCCGAGGGCCGCGGCTTCAACGCCGGCGTGGACATCAAGGAGATGCAGCGCACCGAGGGATACACCGCCCTGATCGACGCCAACCGCGGCTGCTTCGCCGCGTTCCGCGCGGTCTACGAATGCGCGGTGCCGGTGATCGCGGCGGTCAACGGATTCTGCGTGGGGGGCGGCATCGGGCTGGTCGGTAACTCCGACGTCATCGTGGCCTCCGACGACGCCACCTTCGGGCTGCCGGAGGTGGAACGCGGCGCGCTGGGCGCGGCGACCCACCTGTCACGGCTGGTCCCGCAGCACATGATGCGGCGGCTGTTCTTCACCGCGGCCACGGTGGACGCCGCCACCCTGCACCACTTCGGTTCCGTGCACGAGGTGGTGCCCCGCGCCGAGCTCGACGAGGCCGCCTTACGGGTCGCCCGCGACATCGCCGCCAAGGACACCCGCGTCATCCGTGCGGCCAAGGAGGCGCTCAACTTGATCGACGTGCAACGGGTCAACTCGAGTTACCGCATGGAGCAAGGGTTTACATTCGAGCTCAACCTCGCCGGCGTGTCCGACGAGCACCGCGACGCGTTCGTGAAGAAGTCATGAGCGACAAGAGAACCTCCCTCGACGAGGCCGTTGCACAGTTGCGCAGCGGCATGACGATCGGTATCGGCGGCTGGGGCTCGCGGCGCAAACCCATGGCCTTCGTGCGCGCGATGGTGCGCACCGACGTCACGGACCTGACGGTGGTCACCTACGGCGGGCCGGACCTGGGGCTGCTGTGCTCGGCCGGCAAGGTACGCCGCGCCTACTACGGATTCGTGTCGCTGGACTCCCCGCCCTTCTACGACCCGTGGTTCGCCAAGGCGCGCACCGGCGGAGACATCGAGGCCCGGGAGATGGATGAGGGGATGCTGCGCTGCGGGCTGCAGGCCGCGGCCCAACGCCTGCCGTTCCTGCCGATCCGCGCCGGGCTGGGCAGTTCGGTCCCGGACTTCTGGGAGGGTGAACTGCAAACGGTAACCAGCCCCTATCCGGCGCCCGGCGGTGGGCACGAGACGCTGATCGCCATGCCGGCGCTGCGCCTGGATGCGGCCTTCGTACACCTCAATCTCGGTGACTGCCAAGGCAATGCCGCCTACACCGGCATCGATCCCTACTTCGACGACCTGTTTTTGATGGCCGCCGACAAACGTTACCTTTCGGTCGAACGGCTCGTCTCCACCCAGGAGTTGGTCAAAGCGGTTCCGCCGCAGGCGTTGCTGGTGAACCGGATGATGGTCGACGCGGTTGTGGAAGCGCCCGGCGGCGCCCACTTCACCACCGCCGCACCGGACTACGGCCGAGACGAGAAGTTTCAGCGCCACTACGCCGAGGCGGCCTCGACGGAAGAGGGCTGGCACAAGTTCGTCCAAACCTATCTGTCGGGGAGCGAGGCCGACTACCAAGCGGCCGTGCGCGCATTCGGTCAGGAGGCATCGCAATGAGCACGCGAGCCGAAGTCTGTGCGGTCGCCTGCGCCGAGTTGTTCAGGGACGCCGGCGAAATCATGATCAGCCCGATGACGAATATGGCGTCCGTCGGGGCGCGGCTGGCCCGGTTGACCTTTTCCCCCGATATCCTCCTGACCGACGGCGAGGCGCAGCTGCTGGCCGATACCCCGGCGCTGGGCGCGTCCGGAGCCGTCGAGGGGTGGATGCCGTTCGGGCGGGTTTTCGAAACGCTGGCCTGGGGGCGGCGCCACGTGGTGATGGGCGCCAATCAGGTTGACCGCTTTGGCAATCAGAACATCTCGGCGTTCGGACCGCTGCAGCACCCGACCCGGCAGATGTTCGGCCTCCGGGGCGCACCCGGCAACGCGATCAACCATGCGACCAGTTACTGGGTGGGCAATCACTCGAAGCGGGTGTTCTGCGAGGCCGTCGACGTGGTCTGCGGCATCGGCTGGGACAAGGTGGACCCCGACAACCCCGCGTTCCGGTTTGCCAACCCGTATCAGGTGGTGTCCAACCTCGGCGTGTTCGACTTCGGCGGCCCGGACAGGGCGATGCGGGCGGTGTCCCTGCACCCCGGCGTGTCCCCCGACGATGTCCGCGAGAACACCTCGTTCGAGGTGCACGGCGTCGACGAGGCGGAGGAGACCAGGGCGCCGACCGACGACGAGCTGCGCCTGATCCGCGAGGTCATCGACCCGAAGGCGCTGCGCGACAGAGAGATACGTTCGTGAGGTTGCGCACGCCGCTGACCGGGTTGGTCGGTGTCGAGCACCCGGTGGTGCAGACCGGGATGGGCTGGGTTGCCGGTGCCCGACTGGTGTCCGCCACGGCCAACGCGGGCGGGCTCGGCATCCTGGCCTCGGCGACCATGACGCTGGACGAGTTGGCGACGGCCATCGGCAAGGTCAAGGCCGCGACCGACAAGCCGTTCGGTGTGAACATCCGCGCCGACGCGGCCGACGCCGGCGACCGCGTCGAGTTGATGATCCGCGAGGGTGTGAAGGTGGCGTCGTTCGCCTTGGCGCCCAGGCAGGAGCTGATCGCCCGGCTGAAAGAGGCCGGGGCGGTGGTGATCCCGTCGATCGGGGCGGCGAAACACGCGCGCAAGGTCGCGGGCTGGGGCGCCGACGCGATGATCGTGCAGGGCGGCGAGGGCGGCGGGCACACCGGCCCGGTCGCCACGACGCTGCTGCTGCCGTCGGTGCTGGACGCCGTGCAGGGCACCGGGATCCCGGTGATCGCGGCCGGCGGGTTCTTCGACGGGCGCGGGCTTGCGGCGGCGTTGTCCTACGGCGCCGCGGGCGTGGCAATGGGCACGCGGTTTCTGCTCACCTCGGATTCGACCGTGCCCGATGCGGTCAAGCGGCGCTACCTCGAGGCGGCGCTGGACGGCACGGTCGTCACCACGCGGGTCGACGGCATGCCGCACCGGGTGCTGCGCACCGGGCTGGTCGAGAAGCTGGAAAGCGGCTCGCCGGCAAGGGGTTTCGTGGCTGCGGTGCGCAATGCGGCCAAGTTCAAGCAGATGTCGCAGATGACCTGGCGGTCCATGGTCCGCGACGGCCTCGCGATGCGCCACGGCAAGGAGCTGACCTGGTCGCAGGTCGTGATGGCGGCCAACACCCCGATGCTGCTCAAGGCCGGACTGGTCGAGGGCAACACCGAGGCCGGGGTGCTGGCCTCCGGACAGGTCGCCGGCATCCTCGACGACCTGCCGTCGTGCGCCGAGCTGATCGACTCGATCGTTCATGACGCCATCGAGCACTTGAAGGCCGCGGCGGCGCTGGTCGAAGGGCCGTAAGCCGCGGACTAAGGACCCTGGCCGTGCCCCACAACGCGGCGTCACCCTGGATGGATGATGACGCTGGCACCCGGATCCTGGCCCACTCCGCTTCTGAACGCGGTTCGTACTTCCAACAGATATCTGCTCAACCCGCTGATGTTGCGGCTGGCCGGCCACAAGAACTGGTACGCGGCGGCGATCAAGCACACCGGACGGCGGTCGGGCAAGCAGTACACCACGCCGGTGGTGGCCGAGCGAATCACCGATGGCTTCGTCATACCGCTGCCCTACGGCACCGGCGTGGACTGGTTGCAGAACGTCCGTGCCGCGGGGCGCGCAACCGTCTTGTCCCAGGGCGAAAGCTACGACGAGGTGCAGCCCGAGATCATCGACGCGGCGACTGCCCTCCCGTTGCTGTCGGCCCAACGGCGGCGCACCTTTCAGCGGGTCGGCATTGACGGGTACCTCAAGCTCACGGACCGGCCGACGAACTGAACGGCCACTCAGGCCCTGCAGCGGGTTAAGCTATTTTCTGAATACTGGATATATGAAGCTATAGTCTTCATATGGCTAAAGTGAAGGATTTTCCTTCACTGCGCGCTACCGTGATCGGCGACGTGGTGCAGGTCCCGGCAGGCCGGCGACCGGCCGGCCCTGCATCGGCGAGTCGCGACCGCCCTACGCGAGGTCGCCGACGGTGCCCTTGACCCACCCAGCTTCACCGTCGGCGATGAGTTCCAAGGCAGCTACCCCACCCTCGGCGGTGCGATCGACGCGGCGCTAACAGTGCGCCTGTTGGTCGCGCCGGAGATCGACGTTCGCTTCGGGATCGGCTGGGGCACGGTCACTATCCTTGACCCCGACGCGGGAATCCAGGACGGCCCCGGCTGGTGGGCCGCACGAGACGCCATCCGGCAGACCGCAGAGGCTCAGCGCCAGCCCGGCTTCACGCTGGTGCGCACGACATTCCGGGCGGCCGGCGGCACCCGTTCCGACGTCGCGGCGGTCAACGCGGCCCTGATTTGTCGGGACCATCTGCTTGGATCGCTCGATGAAAGATCGTTACGGATTGTGAGGGGCTTGATGACCGGCCGGACCAAGAAGGAGCTCGCCGCCGACGAGGGCATCAGCCCCTCGGCGGTGTCCCAGCGGGCGGGCCGCGACGGTCTGGATCTGATCGTCCTTGCCTCCCAATATCTTCGGAGTCTGCCGTGAGCGCCGTCGCCGTCTTCCTGATCGCGGTGGGAATCGCCGACCTGTGCCGGCGAGGAGTGCGCGCGGCATGGTTCCCGCTGGCAGTCGGGCCCGTCGTCGTGGTCGTGTTCGCGGCGGTGTGTGCGCTGTGGCATGTCGGCGACATCGCGTTGCTCGTGCCGGGGGCCGCCGCGGCAGTCCTCTGGAATTGGCTATGCACGCACACCGAACGCAGCGGCAAACGGCAGGCTGCGCCGTTGGCCGTGTTGGCCGCCACGCTGGCGCTGCTGACCGTGCTGTCGGGATGGTCCTCGGACGTCCACGGCGTCGCCGCGCGCTGGTCGACCTGGGTGCACCTACCGCTCACCCACGTCACGCCCACCCGCCTGCTGATGGTCGTCGGCGTGGTGCTGGTGCAGTTCGCCACCGGAAATCAGCTGGTCCGCCTCGTGCTCGGAACGGTGGGCGCCGTGCGTCCGGCCGGCGAGCCGCAGCCGTCGGACCGGCTCAAGGGCGGCCGGTTGCTTGGCCCGATGGAACGCCTGCTGATCCTGAGCCTCGGCGTCGGCGGACAGGTGGCGGCGGCCAGCGCCGTCGTCGCCGCCAAGGGCATCATCCGGTTTCCGGAATTGAGCGCCCAGAAGAACCGCAACGGCGAAGTCGGCATCGACGAGGTGACCGAGTACTTCCTCGTGGGCAGCTTCGCGAGTTGGCTGCTGGCACTCGGCGGGATCGCACTGGTGCTGGCTGCCTGATGCGCTCGCCCGAACGTGATGGGGAAGGGCTAGAGCCGCTCGATGATCGTCACGTTTGCCGTGCCGCCGCCCTCGCACATCGTCTGCAACCCGTAGCGGCCGCCGATGCGCTCGAGCTCGTTGAGCATGGTGGTGAACAGCTTGGCCCCGGTGGCGCCCAGCGGGTGGCCGAGGGCGATGGCACCGCCGTTGGGGTTGACCTTCTCCGGGTCGGCCTTGATCTCCTTGAGCCAGGCCAAAACTACCGGCGCGAACGCCTCGTTGATCTCGACGGTGTCGATGTCGTCGATGGACAGCCCGGCCTTCTCCAGCGCGTAGCGGGTGGCGGGGATGGGCCCGGTCAGCATGAACACCGGGTCGGCGCCGCGGGCGCTGACGTGGTGAATGCGGGCACGCGGGGTCAGCTTGTGCTCTTTGACGGCCCGCTCCGAAGCCAGCAGCACCGCGCTGGCGCCGTCTGAAATTTGACTGGCCATCGCCGCCGTCAGCCGGCCGCCCTCGACCAGCGGCTTCAGGCCGGCCATCTTCTCCAGCGACGACTCCCGCGGACCCTCGTCGATCCGGAACGGTCCGGATTCGGTTTCGACGGTGAGGATTTCGTTGTCGAAGTGGCCACCCCGGATCGCCGCGAACGCCCGCTCGTGGCTCGTCAGCGAGTACTGCTCCATCTCTTCGCGCGACAGGTTCCACTTCTCGGCGATCAGCTCCGAGCCGCGGAACTGCGAAATCTCCTGATCGCCGTACCGGTGCAGCCATTGCTTGGACTCGTTGGTCGGCGAGGTGAACCCGAACTGCTCGCCGACCGTCATCGCCGACGAGATCGGGATCTGGCTCATGCTCTGCATGCCGCCGGCCACGACGAGGTCGGCGGTACCGGACATGATCGCCTGCGCGCCAAAGGAGATGGCCTGTTGGCTGGAGCCGCACTGCCGATCCACGGTGACGCCGGGAACCTCTTCGGGATAGCCGGCTGCCAGCCACGACAGCCGGGCGATGTTGCCCGCCTGCCCGCCGATGGCGTCCACGCAACCGGCGATCACGTCGTCAACGGCGGCGGGGTCGACGTCGGCCCGGTCGAGCAGCCCCCGCCACCCGGCGGCCCCCAGATCGACGGGGTGTATCCCGGCCAATGCGCCGTTGCGCTTGCCAACCGCGGTACGTACAGCGTCGATGACGTACGCCTCGGGCATTTTTCAGACTCCTTCTTTGGTGATCCCGCCCAGGACGATGGCGAGATATTGCTGACCCACCTGCTTCGCGGTGAGCGGTCCGCCGGGTTGATACCAACGCACCGACACCCACGTGGTGTCACGGATGAAACGGTAGACGAGGTCGACGTTGAGATCGGGCCGGAAGTAGCCCTCGTCGATGCCGTGATTGAGCACCTCGACCCACATCTTGCGTTGTTGGCGGTTCATGTCCTCGATGTAGGCGAACCGGGGCTGCGATAACAGCCGCTGCGCCTCGTCCTGATAGATGACGACCTGCGCGTGCCGATGCTCGATCGCCTCGAACGACGCCATGAACAGCCCCTTGAGCCGCTGCAGCGGATTGGCTTCGCTGTCGACGATCTCGCGGTAGCGGGCGAACAGCCAGTCCAGAAAGCTGCGCAACAGCTCGTCGACCATCTCCTCTTTTGAGGAGAAATGGTGGTACAGACTGCCGGACAGGATGCCGGCACCGTCGGCGATGTCGCGCACGGTGGTGGCGCGCAATCCGCGCTCGGCGAACATGGCCGCGGCGAGCTCCAGCAGCTCGTCTCGCCGGCTGTTTGCCTGCCCGGTCACTCGGTCCACCCGATCAGCGTATCAACCAAGCGCTTGCTCGGCCAGACATAGCTGCTGGGCAGGCTCGTCGATCCGCCTGAGCTGAACCCAGTTGCGAGAATTTCGGCGAAAAGACCTCCCGCTGCCCCCAACCGTCGTAGAGTGCTACCACGGCGAATTGGGGTTGCCGGCGATCGGGTGGGGTTACTCGTCCCGTTGGGTTTCCACGTAAATACCGCCCGTCGTGAGGTCGGACTGTACGTCTAGGAGAGGTCAACGATCATGAGCTTTCTGGTAGCGCCGCCGGAGATTACTTCGGCGCTGATGCACGCGGGTGCCGGCCCGGCGCCGATGTTGGAAGCGGCGGCGGCCTGGGAGGGCTTGGCCTCCGAGCTGGGTGCGGCGGCGTCGTCGTTCAACTCGGTGACGTCTGGCCTGACGGGTCAGGCGTGGCAGGGTTCGGCGGCGAACGCGATGACGGCGGCCGCCACCCCGTATACCGGCTGGCTTAGCCAGGCGGCTTCGCAGGCGTCCGGGGCCGCCACACAGGCCCGGGCGGTGGCGAGTGCGTTCGAGGCGGCCCAGGCGGCCGTAGTACATCCGCTCGTGGTGGCGGCCAACCGCAATTCGTTCGTGCGGGCGGTGATGACGAACTGGTTCGGGCTCAACGCCCCGGCGATCGCCGCATTCGAGGGCCAGTACGAGGAGATGTGGGCCGCCGACGTCGCGGCGATGGTCGGCTATCACGGCGGGGCGTCGGCGGCGGCCGCGGCGCTGGCGCCGGCGGCGCAGCTGGGGGGCCTGCTGCAGGGCCTGCCCGCGCTTGGGGGTCAGGTGGCCGGGGCGGCTAACCCTGCACTGAGTCTGCCGGGCCTGGGCGGCGGGGGCGGGGGTCTGCCGGGTCTGGGCGGCGGGGGCGGGGGACTGCCGGTCCTTGGGGGTTTGCCGGGCACCGGCGGCGGTCTCCCGACCCTGAGTCTGCCCGGCACTGGCGGCGGTTTGCCGCTCCTCGGTGGTCTGCTTGGCACGGGCGGCGGTCTGCCGGGCCTGGGGGCTTTGCCGGCCCTGGCCCTGCCGGGTCTGGGCCTGGGGGGCCTGAACCTGGGCCTGGGCGGCTTGACCCTGCCGGGCCTGGGGGGTCTGCCGGGTTTGGGCCTGGGGGGCCTGAACCTGGGCCTGGGCGGCTTGGCTCTGCCGGGCTTGCCTCCTCTGCCGGGCTTGCCGGGCCTGACCCTGCCGGGCTTGCCGGGCCTGACCCTGCCGGGCTTGCCGGGCCTGACCCTGCCGGGCCTGGGGGGTCTTACCCTGCCGGGCCTGAATCTGAACCTGGGCGGGCTTCTGCCGGGCCTCGGCTTGACTCTGCCGGGCTTAAACCTGCTGCCGGGCGGCCTTACTCTGGGGGGCCTGCTGAATCTGCCCGCCACCCGCTTCTCACGCCCTTCAATTCGGGCCTGCTCAACAACCTGCCTAATTTCGGCCTGGGTAACCGCGGCTTCGGCAACTTTGGCAACGGAAACACCGGCTTCTTTAACTTCGGGTCCGGAAATATCGGCATCAACAACGTCGGCTTCGGCAACAGCGGCCTTCTGCCCCTCGGGCTTCCGTTGGGTGGCGGTAACTGGGGCGGCGGTAACTTCGGCGCCACCAACTACGGCTTCGGAAACCTGGGCGACTTCAACTGGGGCCTGGGAAACACCGGCGTCGGCAACTACGGTGGCGGCAATACCGGTATCGGCAACATCGGCTTCGGCAACACCGGTACCGCCAACTTTGGGGTCGGGCTGACCGGTGCAGGTCAGTTCGGCATCAACTTCGCCAACCTGTTCAACTCGGGCACCAACAACTTCGGGCTCTTCAACTCGGGTGCGGGCAACATCGGGTTCTTCAACTCCGGTGTGGGCAACATCGGCATCGGCAACGCGGGCATCAACACGGTGTTTCCGGGCACCCTCAACAATGTGGGGCTGGGCAACGCCGGCATCGCGGACGCCGGCATCTTCAACTCGGGCGCGTTCGATACCGGCTTTGGCAACTCGGGCTTGCCCGTGGCGTCGTTATTGGCAACACCGGGCGCGAACACACCCTTGGGCCCGTTGGGCGGGTTTAACACCGGCTTCGGAAATTCGGGCAGCTTCAACACGGGCTCTGGGAACGGCGGCAACTTCAATACGGGCTTCGGGAACGCCGGCAACGTCAATACGGGCCTGGGGAACACGGGCAGTGTCAATACGGGTTTCTTTAACTTCGGCGACCTGAACACCGGGATCTTTAGCGGTGGGCTGCCTGGCCTCGGCGGCAACCCCCTTAGCTCGGGCTTCGGCAACACCGGTATCGGGGACTCGGGCTTTGGAAACACCGGCACTACTGTGTCGGGCTTCAACAACAGCTTCGGCGACGGCCTATTCAATGGCTTTAGCTCGGGTTTCTTCAACTCGGCCCACGGCGGATCTGTTGTTGACGGCTTGATCTCCGGCTTCGGCAACCAAGGCGTCACCGGCTACGTTCCGTTAGCAAATCTCCTGCTGAGCAACCCCCTCGTGTCGACCGCCCTCTTCCGAGACCCCGCTGGCAATTCTCTTTGGGCTCCTCGGCGGCACCACCCTGCCGCCGGGCGTCGTCAGCGGCCTCGTCTCGGGCGTTGGCAACTCGGCCACCCTTATCTCGGGCGCGTTTAACCTCGGCCCCCGATAACCGACCCGCTCACGGGTGCTGGTTGGACACCGAGATCACCTCGCCGGTGAGGTAGCTGGAGTAGTCGCTGGCCAGGAACGCGATGGTGGCCGCCACTTCCCAGGGCTCGGCGGCGCGGCCGAACGCCTCGTCGGCGGACAGCCGGTCGAGGAGTTCGGCCGACGTCGTCTTGTCCAGGAACTTGTGGCGCGCGATGCTGGGCGAGACCGCGTTGATCCGCACCCCGTACTCGACGGCTTCGATTGCGCTGCAACGGGTTAACGCCATCACCCCGGCCTTGGCCGCGGCGTAGTGCGACTGCGAGTGCTGGGCGCGCCAGCCCAGGACGCTGGCGTTGTTGACGATCACCCCGCCGTGTGACGCGTCGCGGAAGTAGCGCAGCGCCGCGCGGGTGGCCCGGAACACCGACGTCAGCGTCACGTCCAGGACGCGGTCCCACTCGTCGTCGGTCATGTCGACCACCGGCGTCTGCCCCCCGAGTCCGGCGTTGTTGACCAGCACGTCGAGGCGGCCCATGCGCGCGGTGGCCGAGTCGATCAGCGCGTCGACCTGAGCGGTGGACGTCACGTCGCACAACACCTTCTCGACCCGGCCCAGTCCCGAGCGCGGACAGTTCGTCGGCGGTCTCGCCCAGCCGCCGCTCGTGGTGGTCGGAGATCACCACGTCGGCACCCTCGGCCAGGGCCCGCCGCGCGGTCGCAGAACCGATGCCGGTTCCCGCGGCCGCGGTCACGACCACCACCTTGCCGTTCAGAAGCCCGTGTCCGGCAACCTCTTTCGGCACGTCGGACAGGCTCATGCTTCCTCCTTCGTCTTCGCGCAAGCGCTCATCCGCGAACTTCCCGGGGCAGGCCGAGCACGCGCTCGGCGATGATGTTGCGCTGGATCTCGTTGGATCCGCCGTAGATGGTGTCGGCGCGGGTGAACAGGAAAAGCCGCTGCCATTCGTCGAGTTCCCCATCGGTCAGCGTTATCCCCGGCTTCCCGATGACGTCCATCGCGAGCTCACCCAGATCGCGATGCCAATTGGCCCACAACAACTTCGACACGTTGTCCTGGCCGGGCTGCTCTACGTCCATGGTGGCCAGCGCGTAGCTGCGCATCGCCCGCAGCCCGGTCCACGCCCGCGTCAGCCGCTCCCGGATGACCGGGTCGTCGGCGGCGCCATTGCGCCGGGCAAGGCCGGCGAGATTGGAAAGCTCATGCGCGTAGACGATTTGCTGTCCCAGCGTCGAGACACCGCGCTCGAAGGTCAGCGTTCCCATCGCAACCCGCCAGCCGTCGCCCGGTGCGCCAACCACCAGGCCGGCGTCGGTGCGGGCGTCGTCGAAGAACACCTCGTTGAACTCCGCGGTGCCGGTGATCTGCACGATCGGCCGGATCTCGACACCCGGCTGATCCAGCGGCACCAACAGATACGACAACCCGGCGTGCCGCTTGGACCCCTTCTCGGTGCGAGCCACCACGAAGCACCACTGCGACAGGTGCGCCAGCGACGTCCACACCTTCTGGCCGTTGATCACCCATTGGTCGCCGTCGAGCTCGGCGGTGGTCGAGACGTTGGCCAGGTCGCTGCCGGCGCCGGGCTCCGAGTATCCCTGGCACCACAGCTCGGTGACGTCGAGAATTCGCGGCAGGAAGCGCCGCTGCTGCTCGGGCGTTCCGAACGCGATCAGCGTCGGCCCCAGCAGCTCCTCGCCGAAGTGGTTGACCTTGTCCGGGGCGTCGGCGCGGGCATACTCCTCGTAGAACGCGACCCGGTGCGCCGTCGAAAGGCCCCGGCCGCCGTGCTCGACCGGCCAGCCCAGGCAGGTCAGTCCGGACGCCGCGAGGTGCTGGTTCCACGCCCGGCGCTCCTCGAACGCCTCGTGCTCGCGCCCGGGCCCGCCGAGGCCCTTGAGCGCTGCGAATTCGCCGACCAGATTGTCGGCGAGCCATTGACGGACCCCCGCCCGGAACTCCTCGACGTCCTGCACACCCTGTAGGCTAACCTACCAAGCACTTGCTTTGTTAAAGGAGCATTCATGACCTGGGGGCACCACCCGCTCGCGGGGGACGATCCCCACACCGTGCCCGCGGCGCTGGATCGATTGGCGCGCCAGCTTCCCGACCACGACGCGCTGGTCACCGAGGAGCGGTCCTTCACGTCCGCGGCCCTGCGCGACGAGGTACACCGCGCGGCGGCAGCGCTCATCGCGCGCGGCGTGCGGGCCGGAGACCGCGTGGCCATCTGGTCGCCGAACACCTGGCACTGGGTGGTCGCCTGCCTCGCGGTCCACCACGCCGGCGCCGCCATGGTGCCGCTGAACACCCGCTACACCGCCGAGGAGGCCGGCGACATCCTGGCCCGCACCGCCGCGCCGGTGTTGTTCGCGATGGGCCGATTCCTCGGCACCGACCGGGTGGCCGGCCTGGGCTCTCAAGCCCTGCCGGCGCTGCGGCACGTCGTGCGGATACCTGTAGAGGCCGACGACGGAACCTGGGACGAGTTCATCGCTCTTGGTGACGACACCGATGCGGTGGCCGCCCGAGCCGCCGCCGTCACGCCCGATGACGTCAGCGACATCCTGTTCACCTCCGGCACCACCGGCCGCAGCAAAGGCGTGCTGTGCGCGCACCGGCAATCCCTGTCGGCCTCGGCGTCATGGGCTGCCAACGGCAAGATCACCGCCGACGACCGTTACCTGTGCATCAACCCGTTCTTCCACAACTTCGGATACAAGGCCGGGATCCTGGCGTGCCTGCAGACCGGCGCGACGCTCATCCCCCACCTGACCTTCGATCCGCTGCGCGCCCTGCAGGCGATCGAGCGTCACCGAATCACCGTGCTGCCCGGGCCGCCCACCATCTACCAGACCCTGCTCGATCACCCGGCGCGCCACGACTACGACCTGAGCTCGCTGCGGTTCGCGGTGACCGGTGCGGCCACCGTGCCGGTCGTGTTGGTGGAGCGCATGCAGTCCGAACTCGACATCGACATCGTCTTGACCGCCTACGGGCTGACCGAGGCCAACGGCATGGGAACCATGTGCCGGCCCGATGACGACGCGGTCACCGTCGCCACCACGTGCGGGCGCCCGTTCGCCGGCTTCGAATTGCGGATCGACTCAACAGGTTCCGATGACGGCTCCGAAACAGGGGAAGTGCTGCTGCGCGGGCCGAACGTGATGCTGGGCTACCTCGACGACCCGCAGGCCACCGCCGCCGCCATCGACGCCGACGGCTGGTTGCACACCGGCGACATCGGTGTCGTGGACGAGGCCGGCAACCTGCGCATCACCGACCGGCTCAAGGACATGTACATCTGTGGTGGATTCAACGTCTACCCCGCCGAGGTCGAGCAGGTGCTGGCGCGGATGGCGGGGGTGGCCGACGCCGCCGTGATCGGGGTTCCCGACGAGCGGCTGGGCGAGGTGGGCCGTGCGTTCGTGGTGGCCCGGCCCGGCGCGGACCTCGACGAAAAATCGGTGATCGCCTATACCCGTGAGCATTTGGCGAACTTCAAGGCACCACGATCGGTGTGCTTCGTCGAAGCACTGCCGCGCAATGCGGGCGGCAAGGTGGTCAAACCGCAACTGCGAGAGCTGGTCTGAATTGGATCTGAAACTAGACGACGACACCATCGCCTTCCAAACCGAGGTGCGGGAATTCCTCTCGGCCAACGCCGAATCGATCCCGACCAAGTCCTACGACAACGCGGAAGGCTTCGCGCAGCACCGGCAGTGGGACCGCGTGTTGTTCGACGCCGGCCTGTCGGTGATCACCTGGCCGAAGAAGTACGGGGGCCGCGACGCGCCGCTGCTGCACTGGGTGGTGTTCGAGGAGGAGTACTTCGCCGCCGGGGCGCCCGGCCGCGCCAGCGCCAACGGCACCTCGATGCTGGCCCCGACTTTGTTCGCGCACGGCACCTCCGAGCAGCTCGACCGGATACTGCCCAAAATGGCCAGCGGCGAACAGATCTGGGCGCAGGCCTGGTCGGAACCCGAGTCCGGAAGCGACCTGGCATCGCTGCGGTCCACCGCCACCAAGACCGACGGCGGCTGGCTGCTCAACGGGCAGAAGATCTGGAGCTCGCGGGCGCCGTTCGCCGAGATGGGATTCGGGCTGTTCCGGTCCGACCCCGAGGCCGAGCGACACCACGGCCTGACTTACCTGATGTTCGACCTGAAGGCCGCGGGCGTCACCGTGCGGCCCATCGCCCAGCTCGGCGGCGACACCGGGTTCGGCGAGATCTTCCTCGACGACGTCTTCGTGCCCGACGAGGACGTCATCGGCACCCCGAACGACGGCTGGCGCGCGGCCATGAGCACGTCGAGCAACGAGCGCGGCATGTCGTTGCGCAGCCCGGCCCGCTTCGCGGCGGCGGCCGAGCGGTTGGTGCGGCTCTGGAAGGACCGGGGCTCCCCCGCGGCGTTCACCGACCGGGTCGCCGACGCGTGGATCAAGGCGCAGGCCTACCGCCTGCAGACCTTCGGGACGGTGACCAGGCTGGCCGCCGGCGGCGAACTCGGTGCCGAATCGTCGGTGACCAAGGTGTTCTGGTCCGACCTGGACGTGGACCTGCATCAGACCGCACTCGACATCCTCGCCGCCGACGGCGAGCTCGCCGGCGGTTGGACCGACGGCCTGCTATTCGCGCTGGGCGGGCCGATCTACGCCGGTACCAACGAGATTCAGCGCAACATCATCTCGGAGCGGTTGCTGGGCCTGCCCAGAGAGAAGAAGTGACCGTGGAATTTGCACTCGACCAACAGCAACGCGACTTCGCGGCCAGCATCGACGCCGCGCTGGGCGCGGCGGACCTGCCCGGCGCCGTCCGCGCGTGGTCCGCGGGCGACGTGGCGCCCGGCCGCAAGGTGTGGGAGCAGCTGGCCAACCTGGGCGTCACCGCGCTGGCCGTGCCGGAGAAATTCGGCGGCATCGACGCCCACCCGGTTGACCTGGTGGTCGCGCTCGAACGTCTCGGGCGCTGGTGCGTGCCCGGCCCGGTGGCCGAATCCATAGCCGTGGCACCGGTTTTGCTTGCTGAGGATGAGCGAAGTGCCGGGCTGGCTGCCGGCGAGCTGCTCGCCACCGTGGCGCTTCCGCCGCACGCGCCGCGCGCCGTCGATGCCGGGGCCGCCGGGCTGGTGCTGCTGGCCACCGATGACGGCGTCACCGAAGCTGAGCCGGGTGAACCCCACGAGTCGGTCGACCCCAGCCGCCGCCTGTTCGACGTCACGCCAACGAGCGAGGCGTGGCAGGCAGACGTCAAGCGCGCCTACGAGTTCGGGGCGCTGGCTACCGCGGCACAGTTGGTGGGCGCCGCGGAGGCGCTGCGGGACGCCGCCGTCGACTACGCCAAGCAGCGGAGCCAATTCGGCCGGGTGATCGGTTCGTATCAGGCGATCAAACACAAGCTCGCCGACGTGCACATCACCATCGAATTGGCCCGCCCGCTGGTGTACGGCGCGGCGCTCACGTTAACGCCCCGCGACGTCAGCGCGGCCAAAGCCGCGGCATCCGAGGCGGGCCTGCTGGCGGCGCGCGCGGCGCTGCAGACCCACGGCGCGATCGGGTTCACCCAGGAACACGACCTGTCCCTGTGGCTGCTGCGGGTGCAGGCATTACGCTTGGCCTGGGGTGGTCCCGAGGCGCATCGCCGCCGAGTCCTGGAGGCTCTATGACCGACGAACGGGAGCTGCTGAGGGAGACCGTCGCCGCTCTCGTGGCCAAGCACGCCGACCCGGCTGCCGTGCGTGCCGCGATGGAGTCGGACCGCGGCTACGACGAGTCGCTGTGGCAGCTGCTGTGTGAGCAGGTCGGCGCCGCCGCGCTGGTGATACCCGAGGAGTTGGGTGGCGCGGGCGGCGAACTGGCCGACGCCGCAGTCGTTTTGCAGGAGCTGGGCCGAGGCTTGGTGCCATCCCCGCTGCTGGGTACCACGCTCGCGGAGCTGGCGCTGCTGGCGGCGCGCGAGCCGGATGCCAAGACACTGGAGGGCCTCGCCGAGGGCAGTTCGATCGGCGCGCTGGTGCTCGATGCCGACTACGTGGTCAACGGGGACATCGCCGACGTCGTCGTCGCCGCCGACGACGGCGGCCGGCTGAGCAGGTGGACACGATTCAGCGCACAGCACGTCGCCACGATGGACCCCACCCGGCGCCTGGCCCGGGTGCGCGCCGAGGAGACCGAAGCGATCGGCGCCGATCCCGGCATCGCCGATGCCGCGGCCGTCCTGCTGGCCGCCGAGCAGATCGGCGCCGCCGAACGCTGCC
Source organism: uncultured Actinomycetota bacterium (assembly GCA_963784685.1). GTDB lineage: Bacteria > Actinomycetota > Actinomycetes > Mycobacteriales > Mycobacteriaceae > Mycobacterium. Next base: position 401,674 of record CAWASF010000019.1, on the reverse strand, counting down.
TGGAACTGACCGTCGAATACACCAAGAGCCGAGTGCAATTCGGCCGGCCGATCGGCAGCTTTCAGGCGCTCAAGCACCGGATGGCCGACCTGTACGTCGCGGTTGCGGCGGCGCGGGCCGTCGTGTCCGACGCGTGCGACGATCCCACCCCCACCAATGCCGCGACCGCGCGCCTCGCCGCCACCGAGGCGCTCTGCGCCGTGGCCGCCGAAGGTATCCAGCTCCACGGCGGTATCGCGATCACCTGGGAACACGACATGCACCTGTACTTCAAACGCGCGCATGGCAGTGCGCAACTGCTCGGCACACCGCGAGACCTTCTGCGCCAACTGGAATCCGAGGTGATTCGAACGTGAAATCCGTCGCACTGCGCGCCGGCATCCCACCGTTCTATGTGATGGATGTCTGGCTGGCCGCCGCGGAGCGCCAGCGCAGCCATGGCGATCTGGTGAACCTGTCGGCTGGCCAGCCCAGCGTGGGCGCACCCGAGCCGGTGCGGGCGGCGGCGGCGTCCGCCCTCCATCTCAACCAGCTCGGTTACACTGTGGCGCTGGGCATTCCAGAGCTGCGCGCGGCGATCGCGGCGGATTACCGGCGCCAGCACGGAATCGACGTCGAGTCCGACGCGGTCGTCGTCACCACCGGCTCCTCGGGCGGTTTTCTGCTGGCCTTCCTGGCGTGCTTCGACGTCGGCGACCGGGTGGCCCTGGCGAGCCCCGGCTACCCGTGTTATCGGAACATCCTGTCGGCGCTGGGATGCGAGGTGGTGGAGATACCGTGCGGGCACCAGACGCGGTTCCAGCCCACCGCACGGATGCTTGCCGAACTCGACCCGCCGGTGCAGGGCGTCGTCGTCGCCAGCCCCGCCAATCCCACCGGGACGGTCATTCCACCGGCCGAGTTGGCCGCGATCGCGTCCTGGTGTGACACCTCCGGGGTGCGGCTGATCAGCGACGAGGTCTACCACGGTCTGGTCTACGAAGGGGCGCCGCAGACCAGCTGCGCCTGGCAGACATCGCGAAACGCCGTGGTGGTCAACAGCTTTTCCAAATACTACGCGATGACCGGCTGGCGGCTCGGGTGGCTGCTGGTGCCGACCGAGCTGCGCCGAGCGGTGGATTGCCTGACCGGCAACTTCACCATCTGCCCGCCGGTGCTGTCGCAGATCGCCGGGGTCGCGGCCTTCACCCCGGAGGCGCGCGCCGAGGCTGACGGGCATCTGGCGCATTACACCGCCAACCGCTCGCTGTTGCTCGACGGCCTGCGCCGCATCGGCGTCGACCGGCTGGCGCCGGCCGACGGCGCGTTCTATGTGTATGCCGACGTCTCCGACTTCACCAGCGATTCGCTTGGCTTCTGTTCAAAGCTGCTGGCGGACACCGGCGTTGCCATCACCCCGGGTGTCGACTTCGACACCGGACGCGGGAATTCGTTCGTTCGGCTGTCGTTCGCCGGGCCGACTGGCGACATCGAGGAGTGCCTGCGACGCATCGGGCCCTGGCTGCAGGGTCAACAACCGTAGGACATCAATTGAACCGCCCCGCAAGGTAATCGGCTCGGCACGCGCTGCGCGCAAGTTTTCCGCTCGTCGTGCGGGGAATCGTGCCGGCGGCCACGAGCCTCAGGTCGGCCAGCCGGATGTGGTGCCGACGCGAGACGGCCGCCCGCACGGTCTCGGTGATCGGTCCGGGCTCGGCGCGCCCCGCGCCGGCGGCGCGCTCGGCGACGACCACCACCTGCTCGCCGCCCGACGCGTCGCCGGCGGGAAGGGAAAACGCTGCGACATAACCGGTTCGGATGGCGTCGGAGGCTTCGCTTACCGTGGTTTCGATGTCGTGCGGGTAGTGGTTGCGGCCATCGACGATGATGAGGTCTTTGATCCGTCCCGTCAGGTACAGCTCGCCGCCGATGTAGACGCCGAGATCGCCGGTGGCCAGCCAGCAGCCGTTGTCCGGCGCGCCCTCGGCGTGGCTGCCGCGGTCGAGCCGGGACTGCAGCTTGTTGCCGAATACCCGACGTGTTTCGTCCTCGCGGCCAAAGTACCCGCGGCCCATGTTGTTGCCGTGCAACCAGATTTCCCCGACGGTTCCGTCGGGAAGCTCGGCGCCGTCCGTGCCGGCGATCACCGCCCACTGGTCGGGGATCGGCTGGCCGCACGACACATGCGCGACCGCGCCCGGGTCCGTGGGCGCGACGATCACCGCGTTACCGGCACCGAGCTGCTCGCGGTCCAGGAAGATGGCGCCGGCCGCGGCGTCCCGGGCAATGCTGGCGACCGACAAGGTCGCCTCCGCCATTCCGTAGGACGGCTTGACCGCGTTCGCCGGGAGACCGTACGGGACAAACGCATTCGTGAAGTTCTCGACGGCCGACATGGTCACCGGCTCCGACCCGTTGAGCAGGCACACCACGTTGCTGAGGTCCAGGGAATCACCCGCCGGCGGCATTCCCCGCTGCACGGTCAACTCAAAGGCAAAGTTCGGTGCGGCCGCCATCGTCCGGCCGGAGGCCGCCTCGATACCCAGTTGCTTGATCCATCGGTAGGGCCGGCGAAGGAACGCCATCGGATCCATGAGCGTGACATGCGCCCCGAAAAGCGCCGTGAACACGATCATCATCAAGCCCATGTCGTGATACAGCGGAAGCCAGCTCACACAGCGCACGTCCATGTCCAGCCCGCCGGCGAGGATCATCTGCATCGCGTTCGTGTAGACGGCGCGATGGGTGATCTCCACCCCGGCCGGAGTGCGCGTCGAGCCCGAGGTGTACTGCAGATAGGCGATATCCTCGGTGTCGCGCGCCACGTCGGCAAACATCGAACCAAGCGATGCGGGCAGGGCGTCGACCGCGATCATCCGCGGGCGCTCGGTGGGAGCCAGCGTCCGGATAAACGCCCGAACCGACTCGGCTGCCGCGGTAGTGGTCAACACGGCCGCGGGCCGGGCATCGGCCAGCACCGCCGCCAACCGCTCGGCGTGCCCCGACAAAGTCGGCGCGAAGAGGGGGACCGCGATATTGCCTGCGTGGACGGCACCAAAGAACCCGGCCACATAGTCGAGGCCCTGGGGCGCCAGGATCGCCACCCGATCGCCGGGCTCGGTGACCTGCTGCAAACGGGCGCCGACAGCGCAGACGCGGGACCACAGCTCGTTCCAGCTGAGCTCGGCGACCCGCCCGTCTTGTTCCTGCGAGTAGTCGATGAATCGGTACGCCGGACTGTCCGCGAATTGAGCGCGGTTCCGGTCGAAATTCGACGTCAACGTCGCGCCCTCGGGCACCGTGATCCTGCCCTCGTGGACTCCGTACGCGCCCGCGTCCCAACCGTGATCCCGACTCACGGTATGACAGGTTAATAGCCAGGCTTGATCATCGGCCAATCTACCCCGGCATGGCGGTGATCACCGTCATAACAATTTGGATCCACGTCACATCAATTGGCCGATGCCGGCTTCGAGCGCGCCACGCTCGCCGGCATCGTCGACGTTGATTCCGAACCGGTCTCCCAGCGTGTCGACGATCGCGGCCGCGTCGTCCAGGCAAACTTTCTCGCTGGCATCGGCGCGGTGGATGGTCAGGTCGCGGCCCGACAGGTTCAATCGGGCGTCGCCGGTGACCCGCGCGACCATCAGGCCGGTCACGAAGTGCGACGAGGGGTGGGTGGAGACGAACCAGCTGCCCACCTTCAGGTCGATGTCGGGCAGGGTCCGCGGAACGAACTCGTAGAGCGGCACCCACTCGCCACGTATCAGGGCCTGCAGTAGGAGTCCGTCGCCGCGGTCCTCCAATCGGTACGGCTCGTGGTTGGTCTGTTGGACGCTGCCGGTTTCCAAACGGAGGGGCGAGGTCGGCGTCTGGCCGCCGAAGCCGACGTCGACGAGATACGATCCGTGGGAGCCCGGGGACGTCACCGCCAACACCGTGTGCGTCTGCGCCGGCAACGGGGCGTCGGGCGGGCGCATCCAGATCACTCGACCGCCCAATCGCCGCACTCGAAAGCCGACTTCGGCGAGCACGTATCCCATCAACCCGTTCTGCTCGTAGCAAAAGCCGCCGCGGCGCCGGTGAACCAGCTTGTCGATGAGGGCCTCCGGGCTCAGGTCATCGACCGGCACCCCCATGACCGGATCGAGGTTCTCGAACGGAATCGTCTGCGTGTGGGCGGTCACCAGGGCCTGCAGCACGTCGAGGTTCGGCTCGGCGTCGCCGCGATAGCCGATGCGGTCGAAGTACCCGTTCAGATCGAGCGTCATACGGCCATTCTGACGCGACGGCCGTGACCTCTTGTTTTATACGTGCCGAATACGGGGAACCCGTAGAGACGGGCTACAACAACCAGCACACCGATCTATGACGGAGTCACTTATGAGCACCAGCGTTATCTGGATTGTCATCGCCATCCTCGTGGCACTCGTGTTGATCGTCGCCCTGGCCCTCGTGGTGAGCAGAGCAACGAGTCGGCGCCGGCGGCGGCAGGCCGAAGAGATTCGCGAACGCGCCAAGCTCGAGACGGCCAGGGTCGAACGGCGCGAAGCCCTTGCCGGTGAAACGGCCGCCAAGGCGCGTGCCGCCCAGGCCGAGGCCGAGGCCAAGGCCGCCGAGGCCGCCAGGCTGCAGGAACGCGCGGCCTCCCATCAGAGCGAGGTGGCGACATCGCGTGAGGAACTGCAGGAACAGTGGAAACGCGCGGAACGCATCGACCCGACGGTCAGCACGGAAACGCAGGAAACGCAGGACACGCGGGAACACACTCGTGACGAGGCGTGGGGCGAAGAGTCCGGCAACCACAGCGAGAGCCGCAATTACCGCGCCTCATCGGGCTGATTGGACGGTATACTGCCCAGGTCCAAACCCGATGGCCCGCCCCCTCAGCGGGCCATCGGGCGTGCTGGACCCCAGTTACACGAGTTGTCGAACCTCGTAACGGCATTCGCGAGCGATTTGCTGCTCCCGTGCGTACAGCATCCCGTAGGTGAACCCGTTCTCCCCCGGGGTGCTTCCCGCCGTCAGTCCCATCCTGCGGAGGGCGTCCGCGGCGACCGCGGTGTCCTGATGATCGCCAAGCAGCGTCTGTATATGTTTGTAATGCTTGATGTTTCGCTTCGCGCCCTTGTTCACCGGCTTGCACAGTTCGGCGGCGTAGCGGGCGCGCTTGGCGGCTTTGCGGGCCCGGTGCAGCATGGCGTCATCGCCCGATTCGAGGGCGGCGGCCAACCGGCGGTCCGCCTTGCGCCGCGCCCGGCGCGCGCGCTTGCGCAGCGCGGCGGTCGTGACGACTCCGTTGACGGGTGGCTCGCTGCACCAGCGCCGTAGCGTCGCCACGATGGCCTCGTAACGCGCGGAATCCATCGCCTCGGTGACCCGCTTACGCGCCGGGAGTTCAACGGCTCGCATGTCATTGCGGATCCGCGACTTGACCGGACCCAGGATCAGCTCGTCGGGAAGGTCAGCAAGCGCCTCGCTGAGCCGGCTTTCCTGGACTTGACAATCGCGCACCTCGCCGAGCAGCCCGGCGAACCACTTGAGTTCACCGTCCATGTCGCCGATGTCGGAGCCGTCCAGCATCTTGGTGAATACGCGCAGGGTGCTCCGCAGCCGCCGAATCGCCACCCGGGTGTCGTGAATCGGATCCTCCCCGCGACGCAATTCCGCGTCGCCGTCGGCTATCCGGTCGATCTGGGCGTAGAGGTAGTCGATCAACACCCGTGTGGCTGGTGAGCGCATACCGGAGGACATTCCCGAAAAGCCGTGGGCCTCAAACATCGAGCGGCGTGCCGGGCGTAACGCCACTGCGAATTATCGAGCCGGATGTCGCGACAGCGTTACGCTCGCGAGCCGCTCGCCGGACGTTTCAGAGCCAGGTGTCCTGGGTGGTCGTGGTGAGGAACGCTTCCAGGTCGTCGCGCCACTGGGCCGGAGTGGTCTTGTCCGGTTCGATGCCGGTGTAGTCACCGCGGTAGAACAGCAGCGGCCGCGGCTTGATCTTCGGAGCCTCCGACAGCGACTGAACCGCACCGAACACCACGAAGTGATCGCCGCCGTCGTGCACCGACGCCACCGTGCAGTCGATGTAGGCCAGCGACCCGTCGATGATCGGCGAACCAAGTTGCGAAGGGTGCCAGTCGATGCCGGCGAATTTGTCCGGCTCTTTGGAACCGAATCGGGCGGAGACGTCCTTCTGCTTTTCGGTCAGCACGTTGACGCAGAACTGCCGAGTCGCCTCGATGGCTTTCCAGGACCGCGAGACCTTCGTCGGACAGAACAGCACCAGCGGCGGGTCCAGCGACAGCGCCGCAAAAGATTGGCACGCAAAGCCGATCGGCACCTCGTCGTGCACGGTGGTGATGATCGTGATCCCGGTGCAGAACTGACCCAGCACCTGCCGGAAGGCCCGCGGATCGATCGGCGCCGACATGGCTAGCCGCGCATGCCCACGGTGAAGTCGTGGCCCCACAGGCTGACCGCGGTGCTTTCCCGGGCGATCCAGTCGCTATCGTCGACTTTCCTTCCCTCGCAACCGAATTCGACGTCGAACCCGCCGGGTGTCTTCATGTAGAAGGACAGCATCAGGTCGTTGACGTGGCGGCCCAGCGTGGCCGACATCGGCACCTTGCGGCGCAGCGCCCGGTCGAGGCACAGGCCCACGTCGTCGGCCTCTTCGACCTCTACCATCAGGTGCACGATCCCACTCGGCGTCGGGAGTGGCAGGAAGGCCAGGCTGTGGTGACGCGGGTTGCAGCCGAAGAAGCGCAGCCACGCCGGCGCCCCATCGGCGGGCCGCCCCACCACCTGCGGCGGCATCCGCATCGAGTCACGCAACCTGAAGCCGAGCACGTCACGATAGAAGTGCAGTGCCTCGTCGTCGTCGCGGGTGGTCAGCACCACGTGGCCCAGACCCTGCTCGCCGGTGACGAACTTGTGGCCGTACGGGCTGACGACGCGGCGGTGTTCCAGGGCGGCGCCGTGGAAGACGGCCAGCGGGTTGCCCGACGGGTCGGAGAACTGGATCATCTCGTCCACCCGCCGTTCCGCCAGTTCGGCCGCGGTGGCTTCCTTATAGGGGGTGCCCTCCAAATCGAGCCGTTTCCGGATCTCTTGCAGCCCTTCGGCGTTCGCGCATTCCCAGCCGGCCTCCGCGAGCCGGTCGTGCTCCCCGGGGACGATGACCAGCCGCGCCGGGAAGTCGTCCATCCGCAGATAGAGCGCACCCTCGGTGGCGCCCTTGCCCTCGACCATGCCGAGCACCTTCAGGCCGTACTCGCGCCAGGCCGCCATGTCGGTGGCCTCGATGCGCAGATAGCCCAGAGACCGGATACTCATCACGCGCCTCCCAGAAAATCAACGGTCAGCTTGTTGAACTCGTCGAACTTCTCCACCTGCGCCCAGTGCCCACACTGCCCGAAAACGTGCAACTGCGCACGCGGAATGGTCTTGAGCGCGACGAGTGCGCCGTCCAGCGGGTTGACCCGGTCCTCACGCCCCCAGATCAGCAGGACCGGTTGCCGCAGCCGGTACACCTCGCGCCACATCATGCCGAGCTCGAAGTCGGCCCCGGCGAACGACATTCCCATCGCGCGGGTCGCCGTCAGGGATTCCGGCGTGCTGGCCAGCGCGAACCGCTGATCCACCAACTCGGGGGTGATCAGGTCCTTGTCGTACACCATCACCCGCAGGAAGGCTTCGAGGTTCTCGCGGGTGGGCGCCATGGAGAACGCCCCCAGCCGCTTGACACCCTCGGTCGGGTCGGGCGAGAACAGGTTGACGCTCAGGCCGCCGGGACCCATCAAGACCAGGCGTCCGGCCAGGTCGGGATAGTCAAGGGCGAACCGGACCGCCGTGCCGCCGCCCAACGAATTACCGATCAGCGGAACGCGTCCCAGACCCAGCTCGTCGAAGAGCCCCTTGAGCGCCCTGGCGGCGTAACGGTTGAACTGCCCGTGCTCGGCGCGCTTGTCGGAGTGGCCGTACCCCGGCTGATCGACGGCCAGCACGTGGAAATGCCGCGCGAGCACCGCGATGTTGCGCGAGAAGTTCGTCCAGCTCGACGCGCCGGGACCGCCGCCGTGCAGCAGCACCACCGTCTGGTCGTTGCCGACGCCCGCCTCGTGGTAGTGCAGCCTGAGCGGCCCGTCCACGTCGACTTCGGTGAAGCGCGACGTGGACTCGAACGTCAGCTCCTCAATGGCGGTCATCAGACCATGGTGTCGCCGGGCGGCAACCCGAACTCGTGGTTCCCGAAGATCACGTAGGCGCGCTCGGGGTCGTTGGCGGCGTGCACCCGTCCGGCGTGCGCGTCGCGCCAAAAGCGTTGCACCGGTTGGTCATTGGCCAGCGCGGTGGCACCCGACGCCTCGAACAGCCGGTCGATCGCGGCGATCGAGCGTCCCGTCGCGCGCACCTGGTCGCGGCGGGCCCGGGCACGCAGTTCGAACGGGATCTCCTTGCCCGCGGCCAACAACGCGTACTCGTCGCCGACGTTGCCGATCAGCTGGCGCCACGCGGCGTCGATGTCGCTGGCCGCCTCCGCGATGCGGACCTTGGCGAACGGGTCGTCCTTGGCCTTCTCGCCGGCGAACGCCGCCCGCACCCGCTTCCCTTGATGCTCGACGTGCGCGTCGTACGCGCCGTAGGCCATGCCGACGATCGGCGCCGAGATGGTTGTGGGATGCATTGTGCCCCAAGGCATTTTGTAGACCGCGGCGGTGTTGTTCTGGTATCCCCCGGCGGTGCCGTCGTTCATCGCCTTGTAGGACAGGAACCGGTGCCGGGGCACGAAGACGTCCTTGACCACCAGCGTGTTGCTGCCGGTGCCGCGCAGGCCGACCACATGCCACACGTCGTCGATGCGGTATTCGGTGCGCGGGATCAGGAAGCTGCCGAAGTCCACCGGGCGGCCGTCCTTGATGACCGGGCCCCCGACGAACGTCCAGCTGGCGTGGTCGCAGCCCGACGACCAGTTCCACGATCCGTTGACCAGGTAGCCCCCGTCGACCACGACGCCCGCGCCCATCGGGGCATACGACGACGAGATCCGCGTCTTGGGGTCCTCGCCCCACACCTCCTCCTGCGCCTGCTGGTCGAACAGCGCCAGGTGCCAGTTATGCACCCCGACGATCGAGCTCACCCATCCGGTGGAGCCGCACGCGCTCGCCAGTCGGCGGGTCGCCTCGTAGAACAGCGTGGGGTCGCATTGCAGACCGCCCCACTGCTCGGGCTGCAACAAGGTGAAGAAGCCGACGTCCTCGAGGGCCTGAACGGTCTCGTCGGGCAGCCGGCGCAGATCCTCCGTCGCCTGAGCGCGCTCCCGAATCTGCGGCAGCAGATCATCGATGCCGGCCAGAACCGACTGGGCGTCACGCTGTTGAATGGACGTCACTTACGTTTGCCTCCCCGAGAGTGCGGACTTACACCAGAGACTAGAACACGTTCCGATTTGTGTCGAGCAGGGTGTTCCTGCGGCTGGTAGCGGTACCAATCGGGTTTTCTGTAACATGTTCTAGTTGTGCGAAAGGAAGAACGGGTCTTGACGGAAGCGATTCCCGACGAGCCGCTCGGCGACCACGTCCTTGAACTGCAGATCGCCGAGGTAGTCGCCGAAACCGACGACGCGCGGTCGTTGGTGTTCGCGGTGCCGGACGCGGCCGGTGATCCCGGCATCCCGCCGGAGCGGCTGCGGTACGCACCCGGACAGTTCCTGACGTTGCGAGTGCCCAGCGACCGCACCGGGTCGGTGGCCCGCTGCTACTCGTTGTGCAGCTCGCCGTTCACCGGCGACGCCCTCACCGTCACGGTCAAGCGCACCGCGGACGGATACGCGTCGAACTGGCTTTGCGACCACGCGCACAAGGGCATGCGGATCCATGTGCTGGCGCCCTCGGGAAACTTCGTGCCCAAGACTTTGGACGGCGACTTTCTGTTGATGGCGGCCGGCAGCGGGATCACCCCGATCATGTCGATCTGCAAGTCGGCGCTCGCCGAGGGCGGCGGGCAGGTGACGCTGGTCTACGCCAACCGCGACGACCGCTCGGTGATCTTCGCCGACGCGCTGCGCGAGCTCTCTACCAAGTATTCCGGCCGGCTCACGGTGCTGCACTGGCTGGAATCGCTGCAGGGGTTGCCGAGCGCGGCCGCGCTGGCGAAACTGGCGGCGCCCTACAGCGATCGGCCCGTCTACATCTGCGGCCCCGGGCCGTTCATGGACGCGGCGCGTTCCGCGTTGGAGGCGCTGAAAGTGCCTGCGCCGCAGATACATATCGAGGTGTTCAAGTCGCTGGACTCGGATCCGTTCGCGGCGGTGAAGATCGAGGAAATAGGCGAGGGCTCTGACGACGGGGCGCCGCCGGCGACCGCGGTGGTCGAGCTGGACGGCGAGACTCACACCGTGTCATGGCCGCGCAACGCCAAGCTGCTCGACGTGCTGCTCGCCAAAGGTTTGGATGCGCCCTTCTCCTGCCGCGAGGGCCACTGCGGGGCCTGCGCCTGCACCCTGCGCACCGGCAAGGTGAACATGGAGGTCAACGACGTCCTGGAGCAGCAGGATCTCGACGATGGCCTGATTTTGGCCTGTCAATCTCGACCGGAATCTGATTCGGTAGAAGTCACCTACGACGAGTAGTCGGGTCAGCGAACCGGGAGGGGAGCAGGATGAAGCGGCTGATAACCGGGTTTGCGGTCGTCGGAGGCCTGCTGACCTTCCTGCCAAGCCCCATCGCTCTGGCGGAGAGCAACGCCGCCACCACCCTGTTCCCGCTCGACGGACCCAATCAGCTCGAGACGCACAGCTTCCTCAACTGCTTCAAAGCCGACGGCCACTGCGACTTCGTCGCGGGCGCCGACATGCGCACCCCCGACGGCGTGACCGGCTTCCCGCCCAGCCTCTGGGCGCGCCAGACCACCGAGATCCGGTCGTCGAACCGGATGGCCTACCTCGATGCGCACGCCACCGGCCAGTCCGAGCGGATCAACAAAGCGATGGGGTCCGACGAGATCACCACCGTCTACTTCGGCGAGGGGCCGCCCGACAAGTACCAGACGACCGGTCGCATCGACTCGACCGACTGGTCGACGGGCCAGCCCAAGACCGACGTCAACGTCATCGTCTGCACCCACATCCAGGTGGTCTACACCGGTGTGAACATCACCTCGCCGTCCACCTGCGCGCAGACGACATTCTCGTAACCGCGTTTCGCCGAGCCTGTAAATCTGCAGACAAAGTGCGAGTGAGGGCCTGCAGAATTACAGGCTCGACGAATCGCCCCCAGGTCGCCAAGCTCTAGCGAGCAGCGCCCGCCTCACGCGCTCGATGACCTCGTCGGGCTTGTCCTCGGCGATCACACGGATGACGATCCAGCCCAATTCTTCAAGCTTTCGCAGCCGCCACTGGTCCCTGGCGTACTGACGCCGATCGCTGCGATGGTGGTCACCGTCATACTCGACGGCCACGCCGAAATCCCTCCAGCCCATGTCGAGCATCGCCAAGGTGCGGTAGCGCTCGACGATGGGTATCTGCGTGATCGGCGTGGGGAAGCCCGCGTCGATCAGTAGGAGCCGCAGCCAGGTCTCCTTCGGCGACGCCGCCCCGCCGTCGACCAAGGACAGCGCGGAGCGCAGCCGCCGTACACCACGCGCAGCGGGGTAACGCTCAGCAAGCTGCAGCACACCCTCGGCCGAAAACGGTGTCATTCGCATCAACGCGTCGAGGCGTGCGACCGCCTGTGCGCGCGGCAGGTGACGACCCAGGTCGTATGCCGTTCGCATGGGACTTGTGACCGGCAACCCCGCGACGCGAGTGATTTCGTCGTCGCCCAGCACCTCCTCACGCGCCACTATCCCCCGCGGTGGCCGGGTGTTCGACCAGATCAATTCGATGGAGATGTCCGCGTCAACCCACTTGGCGCCATGCAGCGCCGAGGCCGCGACACCGGCGACGACCGCCCTGCGCCGCGACCATAACCACGCGCCCTCAGTCCTGTGCCGCAGCGAAAGCTCTTGGCGCTGTTCGGCATACACGCCCGGGAACATCGGCCGATACCAGCGTTGCAGTTCGTGCCGCGTCACAACTCCCCGCGCGACGGCTTCGCTACCGATCAACACCCCGGCCATGGGCCGAATAGTGGCAAAGGGCACCGACAACTCGCCGAGGCTGTAAATCTGCAGACAAAGTGCGGGTAGTGGCCAGCAAAATTACAGGCTCGCCGAAATGGACCGACACGCCTAGCGGGGCAGCCCCAACAACCGCTCGGCGGCGAGGGTGAGCAGGATCTGCTCGGTGCCGCCTGCGATCGTGAGGCAGCGGGTGTTGAGGAAGTCGAATACCGCACGGTTCACGACGAGGCCGCCGCCTTCGGAGACGTCCATCATGTATTCGGCCAGCGCCTGGCGGTAACGGACCCCGATCAGTTTGCGCACGCTGGACTGCGCCCCGGGGTCCTGGCCGCCCACGGCCAGCTGCGCGATGCGCTGATCCAGCAGCGCACCCGTCTGGGCGCTGGCGATCAAACGCCCCAGCCGGTCCTGCTGGGCCACGTCGAGGTCCAGCTCGGCCAGCACCTTGAGCAGCTCTTCCATCGGGTTGCCCAGCGCGGTCCCGGCGGCCATCGCGACCCGCTCGTTGGCCAACGTGGTGCGGGCCAGCCGCCAGCCGTCGTTCACCATGCCGACCACCATCTCGTCGGGCACGAAGACGTTGTCCAGGAAGACCTCGTTGAACAGGGCGTCGCCGGTGATCTCGCGCAGCGGCCGGACGTCGATGCCGGGCGAGGTCATGTCCACCAGGAAGTAGGTGATGCCCTTGTGTTTCGGGGCGTCGGGATCGGTGCGCGCCAGGCATACGCCCCAGCGCGCCTTGTGCGCCGCGGATGTCCACACCTTCTGCCCCGTCAGCAACCAGCCGCCGTCGGCGCGCACGGCCTTGGTCCGCAGCGACGCCAGGTCGGAGCCGGCTCCCGGCTCGGAAAACAGCTGGCACCAAAGGAATTCGCCACGCAAGGTGGCCGGCACGAAGCGCTCGACCTGTTCCGGCGTGCCGTGCTCGAGGATCGTGGGCGCCGCCCACCAGCCGATCACCAGGTCCGGACGCACCACGCCGGCCGTTGACATCTCCTGGTCGATAAGCAGTTGCTCGGCCGGTGACGCGCCCCGCCCGTAGGGCGCCGGCCAGTGCGGCGCCAGCAGCCCCGCCTCGGCCAGGGCCTGCTGGCGTTGGTCCTCGGGCAGCGCGGCGACCTCGGCGACGGCCGCGGCGATCTCCGGTCGCAACTCCTCGACGCCCGAAAGGTCGATGCCCAGCCGGCGCCGCACGCCGGCCTGCGTCAGCGCGGTGATGCGGCGCAACCAACGCTCGGCGCCGCCTTGCAATCCACCCAAGAACCGCCCGATGCCGTGGGCCCGGCGCAGGTAGAGATGCGCGTCGTGCTCCCAGGTGCAGCCGATGCCGCCGAGCACCTGGATGCAGTCCTTGACGTTGGCCTTCGCGGCGGCGATGCCGATGCCCGCCGCCAAGGCCGCCGCAATCGAGAACTGGTCCGCGTCCGGATCCGCCGCGGCCCGCGCCGCATCCGCGGCGGCCACCTCGGCCTGCTCGGCGCGGCAGAGCATCTCGGCACACAGGTGCTTGACGGCCTGGAAGCTGCCGATCGGCTTGCCGAACTGCTCGCGCACCTTGGCGTAGGCGACCGCCGTGTCCAGCGACCATCGGGTCACGCCGGCCGCCTCGGCGGCCAGCACCGTGGCGGCCAGCTCGTCCACCCGCTGCCGGGACTCCGCGATCACGGTGGCCGGCGCCGAGGTCAGCACCACCCGGGCCAACGGTCGGGAAAAGTCGGCGGCCCGAAGCGGCTCTATCTTCACGCCGTCGCCGGAGGCGTCCACCAGCAGCGACCTGCCGCCGGCGGGCAGGATGAGGATGCCCCCCTCGGCGGCGCCGAGCACCCACCGCAGGGTGCCCGTCGCCCGCGACGTCTCGCTGTCGAACTGCACGTCGCCTTCGAGCGCGACCCCGGCGAAGCGTTCACCGGAGGCCAGCGCGGCCAGCAGTTCGGGATCGTCGACAACCAGGGTTGCCAGGGCGGTGGTCGCGACCGGCCCGGCCACCAGCGCCTTGGCCGCTTCCTCGACCATCGCGCACAGATCCTCGATGCTGCCGCCCGCCCCGCCGCGGTCCTCCGGAATCGCGACGCCGAATAGCCCCAGGTCGGCCAGGCCGGCAAAGGCGCGCCGCCACGCGTCGGCGTCCCCGCGCTCGACGTCGCGGACCGCCTCGGTCCCGCCCGGGCCCGAAGTGGGATTGCGGGCCCAGTCGCGCACCAGCGCACGCGCGGCAGACTGTTCGTCGGTGACGGTCGCTACCACTTGTGCGTCCTCCAGATGCTTGATTCGAGATCATGGGCGCTCTGCATGCGTCAAAGCCCACTAGAACGTGTTCTAATAGTGCCAGCGACCGAACGTCAAGTCGAACGCCATTACAGCAGTACACGTCGTTGTCTCTGCCGCGGGAGGTGGGAAATTTACGTGCAGCATGCGTATCGTTTGCCAGCGAACCGCCCGGAAAAGGAGCATCGCCTCAGATGTCGTCAGCGAACCCGGACTCAGCCCGCGCTTCCGAGCCGCGCGAGGTCATGAACGTGGCCGTACTGGCTGAGTCCGAGCTCGGCTCGGAGGCGCAACGGGAACGCCGCAAGCGCATCCTGGACGCGACCATGGCCATCGCGTCCAAGGGCGGCTACGAGGCGGTTCAGATGCGCGCGGTGGCCGACCGGGCCGATGTGGCGGTCGGGACGCTTTACCGGTACTTCCCGTCGAAGGTGCATCTGCTGGTATCGGCCCTGGGCCGGGAGTTCAGTCGCATCGACGCCAAAACCGATCGCTCCTCGGTCACCGGGGCCACTCCGTTTCAGCGGCTGAACTTCATGGTCGGCAAACTCAACCGCGCGATGCAACGCAACCCGCTACTCACCGAGGCGATGACGCGCGCCTACGTGTTCGCCGACGCCTCGGCGGCCAGTGAGGTGGACCAGGTCGAGAAGCTCATCGACAGCATGTTCGCCCGTGCGATGGCCGACGGCGAACCGACCGAGGATCAGTACCACATCGCCCGGGTGATCTCCGACGTGTGGCTGTCCAACCTGCTGGCCTGGCTCACCCGGCGGGCCTCGGCGACCGACGTCAGCAAACGGCTGGACCTGGCCGTGCGGCTGTTGATCGGCGACCAGGAGCCCGCTTAGCAAGCGCCCATTGCCCGGCCAGGCCTAGGCGGGCGGACCGGCGGTGCGGCCCCGAACCAGCTCGGTGTCCAGCAGGTCGACGACCGGCAGGTTCGACCGCGGCGGCTTCAGCAGCAGCTCACCCGCCCGCCGGCCCTTCTGCAGGCTCGGCTGCGCCACCGTGGTCAGCCCGCGGCTGATCGCGTCGGGCACGCCGTCGAATCCGGTGACGCTCATCTGACCCGGCACGTAAATGCCATGTGCACGAAGGTAATCCATCGCGGACAGCGCGAGAATGTCCGCCGTGCACATCAGCGCGGTAATCCGCGGATTGGCCTCCAGCGCCGCCTTGGCCGCGGCGCCACCCGATTCGGGCAGGTGTTCGTAGCTTTCCACGACGGTCAGGGAATCCGGGTCGAGCCCGGCGGCCGTCATCGCCTGCCACACGCCGATGACGCGTTCGCGTTGCACGTCGAAGGCCGGCGACCGCAGCCGCTCGGCGTCCACCAGGCCTTGCCGGCGGTCCCGGCCCAGCCGCATCGTCAGCAACCCGATATCGCGGTGCCCCAGACCGAGCACGTACCCGGCGATCTCGCGCATCGCCGCCCGGTCGTCAATGCCCACCCGCGACACCCCGGACAGGCCTTTCGGCTGGTCGACCACGACGACCGGCAGCCGCCGCTGCAACACCAACTGCAGGTAGGGATCCTCGTCGCACACCGAATACACCACGAAGCCGTCGACCCCGGCGGCGAGCACGGCGGCCGTCCCGTCCTCGAGGCTCCGGGTGGGCCCGACGGCCACCAGGAGCAAACCCTGCCCCAGCTCCTCGCACGATTGCGCCACTCCCGCAACGAAATCGCGCGCCGCCGGGTCGCTGAAGAAATACGTCAACGGCTCGGTCATCACCAGCCCGACGGCACCGGCTTTGCGGGTCCGCAACGATCGCGCCAGCGGGTCCGGTCCCGGGTAGCCCAGCCGCTTGGCCGTCGCGAGCACCCGTTCGCGTAGGTCGGCGGAGAGCTGATCCGGGCGGTTGAAGGCGTTCGAGACCGTGGTTCGCGACACGTTCAGTTCGTCCGCCAGCGACGCCAGAGTCGCACGCCGGCGCGGTGTGGGACTCACGTTCGGTGACGCTACAGCGTGGCCATGGCCGGGCAATAAGCTAGGCGGGTGGCCGCCATCGACCTCAACGCCGACTTGGGTGAGGGCTTCGGCGTCTGGCGGCTCGGTGACGACGACGCCATGCTCGCAATCGTCACCAGCGCCAACGTGGCGTGCGGTTTCCACGCCGGTGATCCCGCCGGCCTGTTGCGGGTGTGCCGATCGGCCGCCGAGCGCGGCGTGCGCATCGGGGCGCAGGTGAGCTATCGCGACCTCGCCGGGTTCGGCAGGCGCTTCATCGACGTCGCCGCCGAAGATCTCGTGGCCGACGTGGTGTACCAGATCGGCGCCTTGCAGGCGATCGCGGTCGCGGCCGGCACCAGGGTGTCCTACGTGAAACCCCATGGCGCGCTGTACAACACGATCCTCACCAACTCCGAACAGGGTGCCGCCGTCGCGGAGGCGGTCCACCTGGTGGACGCCACGCTGCCGGTGCTGGGCATGGCGGGTTCGGCATTTTTCGACGAGGCGACGCGCCTCGGCCTGCGCACGGTGGCCGAGGCGTTCGCCGATCGTGCCTACCGGCCCGACGGCCGGCTGGTTTCCCGCCGGGAACCCGGCGCGGTGCTGCGCGATCCGGCGGCGATCGCCGAGCGCGTGGTGACGATGGTGACCTCGGGACAGGTCAGCGCGATCGACGGCAGCCGCGTCGACGTCAGCGTGGAATCGGTTTGCGTGCACGGCGATTCGCCGGGTGCGGTGCGGATAGCGACCGCGGTGCGCGATCGGCTCACGGCCGCCGGCGCCGAAATCGGGGCGTTCTGCTGATGCGAGCCAAACTCGGTCGACCCGACATCGCGCAATACTCGGACCGCTTCGATGCGCCCGCCGCCGAAGCCGATTCGCCGCTTTCGGTGGCCTGGATCGGGGTGGCGACGCTGCTGCTCGACGACGGGTCATCGGCGCTGATGACCGACGGCTACTTCTCGCGTCCCGGCCTCACCCGGGTGGCCGCCGGCAAGGTGTCGCCGTCACCGGCGCGCGTGGACGGGTGCCTGGCCCGGGCCAGGGTCGCCCGGCTGGAGGCCGTCATCCCGGTGCACACCCACATCGACCACGTGATGGATTCCGCACTGGTCGCCGACCGCACCGGCGCGCGGTTGGTCGGCGGCAAGTCGGCGGCCAACGTGGGGCGCGGATACGGGCTGCCCGGGGATCGCATCGTCGTCGCCGTCAGCGGTGAGCCAATCCGGTTGGGCGCCTACGACGTAACGCTGGTGGAGTCGCACCACTGCCCACCGGACCGGTTTCCCGGTGAGATCGCCGAACCCCTGGTGCCGCCGGTGAAGGCGTCGGCCTATCGCTGCGGCGAGGCGTGGTCGACGCTGGTGCACCACCGGCCGTCGGACCGGCGGTTGCTGATCCAGGGCAGCGCCGGTTTCGTCGAGGGCGCGCTGGCCGGGCATCGCGCCGACGCCGTCTACCTGTCCGTCGGCCAGCTCGGCCTGCAGCCGCGGTCCTACCTGGTCGACTACTGGGCCGAGACCGTGCGCGCGGTGCGAGCGCGCCGGGTGATCCTCATCCACTGGGACGATTTCTTTCGCCCATTGTCGAAGCCCTTGCGGGCGTTGCCGTATGCGGGCGACGACTTGGATGCCTCCGTGCGCATCCTCGACGAGTTGGCCGCGCGCGACGGTGTCGCGCTGCACATGCCGACCGTGTGGCGGCGCGAAGACCCCTGGAAATAGGGGAGATAAGCGCGTCACCTCGCGGCCGTTTCCGGCATCGCAACCAGATATAGGGCGAAGCCGGCCGCCGCGACGGCGCCCAGTGACATGAAAGCCACGTCGTAGCCGGCGGCCACGACGATCCCGCCCGCGACGAAGTTCGACAACGAGGCGCCGATGCCCCACGCGGTCGTGATCGCCCCCAGGCTGACGTTGAACCGACCGGTCCCGTGCGTAACGTCCTGCACGACGAGGGGGAAAAGCGCCCCGAATATGCCGGCTCCGACACCGTCGAGCAATTGCACGCCCACAAGCCAATACGAGTTATCCCACAGCGGGTACAGGAACGAGCGAACGGTCAGCACGGCGAAGCCGACCAGGAAGATCGGCTTTCGGCCCCAGCTGTCGGCTTTGTTGCCGACGACGTATGCCACCGGCACCATGACGAGCTGCGCGGCGACGATGCATGCCGACATCAGGGCGGTTCCGGCCGCTTTGTTGTGCAACGCCAGCTTCTGGCCGACGAGCGGCAGCAGGGCCGCGTTGGCGAAGTGGAACGTGAAGACCACCGCGGCGAAGATCAGCAATCGGCGGTTGTGCCACAGCACCGCGAATCCGGACGGTTGCGCATGCTCGGTGGCGTGACGCCCGGTCCATGCCGCGCGCCACGTCGTCGTCGATCGCGTCGCGCGGGACCCTCAGCGTTGCCAGCACGCTGATCGCCGCCATGCAGGCCAGCAGCCAGAACACCACTACCGGGCCGAAGAAGTAGGCGAGGCCGCCGGCCGTCGCGGCGGCCGAAGCGGTACCGGCATGCCTGAACGATTCGTTGCGCCCGATCCGTCTGGAAAACAGGCGCGGCCCGACAATGCCGAGAGTGATCGCGGCTAACGCCGGACTGAAGATGGAGCCGGCGATCCCGGTGACGGCTTGCAGGAACGAGATCGCGTAAAAGCCGGGGAACAGCGGCATCGCCAGCGCGGCGGTAGCGACCGCCACCGCGCCGGCAATGACCAGCGCCCGCTTTGCCGTCGTCTTGTCGACCCAGGCGCCGACGGGTGTCTGTGCGACCACTCCGGCGATGCCGCCGACCGCCATGACGAACCCGATCGAGGCCTGGTCCCAATGGTGGGTCACCAGAAGGTATATCGACAGGTAGGGGCCAAGTCCGTCGCGAACATCGGCCAACGAGAACGCCATCAGGTCAAGCGCGTGCGCCGTGCGTCGCGGAAGCGTGTCCACGGCAGTCGGCTCCGTCACGGATTCCGCCTCCCCCGGCGGTTGGCACGATCGACGTAGACTAACCGATCCGCGGCGAAATCCGCAGTGCCGCATGGCGCTTTGGCGGCCGCCGACGCTGCCTCGCGGCCACCGACCACCGGGCGGTAACATGCGCCGCGATCCCTAATCCTGTTTCGCGCACCTTCGGCAGAAGCGACCCGAGCCTTGGCCCTGACCCTCGCGCTGCTGCTGCTTGCCGTCGTGCTCGCCTTCGCGGTTGCCCGCCCGGGTGGTTGGTCCGAGGCGCTGGCGGCGGTTCCGGCGGCTCTCATCCTGATGGCGATCGGCGCGATCTCGGTGCATCAGGCGGCCGAGCAGGTCGCCGGGCTATCGGGGGTGGTCGCATTCTTGGGTGCGGTGCTGGTGCTGGCCAAGCTCTGCGACGACGAGGGCCTCTTCGAGGCGGCGGGTGCGGCGATCGCGCGGGGGCGCGTCGGCTCGGCCGGCCTGCTGCGGCGGGCGTTCGTCATCGCCGCCGTCATCACCGCGGTGCTGAGCCTCGACGCCGCCGTGGTGTTGCTGACCCCGGTGATGCTGGCCGCCGTCCGCCGCCTGCGCACCCCGGTGCGGCCGTACGCCTACGCGACCGCGCACCTGGCCAACGGCGCCTCGCTGCTGCTGCCGGTGTCGAATTTGACCAACCTGCTGGCCTTTCACCAGGCCCATATCTCATTCGCCAAGTTCACCCTGGTGATGGCGTTGCCATGGCTGGCGGTCGTGGCGATCCTGTATGCGGTCTTCCGCTGGTTCTTCGCCGGGGACCTGCGATCCCAGCCGGACCCCGATCAACCCGGGCCGGCGCCGCGGCCACCGGTGTTCGTGTTGGTCGTCGTGGGGTTGACGCTCGCCGGGTTCGCGGTGGCCCAGTCCGTGGGGGTGGCCCCCGCCTGGGTGGCGATCGGCGGGGCCTCGGTGCTCGCGGTGCGCAGCCTGAGCGGCCGGCACACCACGGTGGTGGAGATCGCGCGCTCGGTGCACGTGTCGTTCCTGGTGTTCGTGTTGGCGCTGGGCGTGGTGGTGCAGGCGGTCATGCTCAACGGGATGGACCGGGCGATGTCGGCGGTGCTGCCGTCCGGATCGGGACTGCCCGCGTTGCTCGCGATCGCCGCGATAGCCGCCGTGCTGGCCAACGTGGTCAACAACCTCCCCGCCACGCTGGTCTTGCTGCCGCTGATGGCGCCCAGTGGACCGGTCGCCATTCTGGCGGTGCTGATCGGGGTCAACATCGGCCCCAACCTGACCTACGTCGGTTCGCTGTCAAACCTGCTCTGGCGGCGCGTGCTGCGCGCGCACGACGTCGACGCCGGCGTCGGCGAGTACACCCGCCTCGGGCTGTGCACCGTGCCCCCTGCGCTGGTGCTGGCGGTGGTCGCGCTGTGGGCGTCCGTGCGGCTGCTGGGCGCCTGAAGCGGCGCGGGCCTAGTAGCCGCCCGGCCCGGATCGGATGATCGACGTCAGCTCCTCGCGGCACTGGGCCCCCACCCGCTGACAGGCCCGGTAAACGTGGCCCTCCACGGTCCGCACCGACATCACGAGCTTCTCGGCGATCTCACGGTTGGACAGACCGGCCACCACGAGTTCGACGACATCGCGCTGGCGACCCGACAGCTTGAGACCCAGCGGAGTCCGCAGCGCCGGCGTGTGCAGGCCACCGCATTCCTCGGCCAATTCCCTGGCCATCGCGGCGGCATAGAGCGCGCGCTTATGCTGCTGGCTTTCGCCGAACGCGACGGAGGCCTGCGCCGCCGCGTCGGCGGCCGCGGCCCGATCACCGATTTCCCGGTAGCCCGCGGAGGCCGCCAGCAATCCCTCACCGTCCCCGGCCAGCAGGGCCTGTGCGTGCAACGCGACCGCGTCGGCGAGCGGCAGCGACAGCGCCTCGGCGAGTTCGCGCGCCCGCGCCGCCTGCGAAGCGTCGCCCCATTGGGCCGCGGCCTGTATGCAGGACAGTTCGTGCGTGGGCTGCCCGCGGTCGCGGGCAAGTCGTGCGGCCGCCTGCGCGGCCTCCACGGCCTGGGTCAAGCGCCCGCTTGCTGCCATCGCCCACCCGCTGGACAGCGACAGCGCGGTATGCATGAAGTGGAAGTCGGGCGGCACACACGACCGCGCCTCGGTGACCGCGTCATTGGCCTGGCCGCACTCGCCGAGCTTGGCATGTGCCTCGGCCAACGCGAAGTAACTCGCCGGCCGCAAACCCGTTGTGACGGTGTGCGTTTGCACCCCGGCAACCGCCTCGTGCACGAGCCGCGCCGCCCCGGCGGCAGCGCCGCGAACCAGGTCCGCGTAGCCCAGCAGAAAGGCCAGGTTGGCATATGCCAGACCGGGAACGTCGCGCGCCGAGTCTTCTATTTGCTTTGCCGTGCGGATGAATTCGTCGATGCGCCCGGTCAGCCGGCAGGCGCGCCCGTACACGGCACCGAACCAGAACCGCATATGGGACGCCTGAAACGACGTCGTCGCGCGCCGCAGGGCCTGCTCGGCCACGGCCGTGAGGTCGTCGACCTCCCCCAGCGCCCCCATCGCCATGATCAGCGCGAGCGAGGCCATCATCGCGTGGAAATCCGGCAGCGAATCGAAAACCAAAGCGGCCCGAGCTCTTTCGCTCGCGAGTTCACAGTTCGCCGACACCGCGTCCACGCAGGCCTGCACCGCGAGACGCTCCGCCACCTGCGCCGGCGTCTCGGGGGCATCGGCGATGACACCGAGGATGGCCGACGCGTCCGCGGGCCTGCCGAGCATCCACACCAGGTTGGCCGCCCGCACGGTCGCCCAGTGGTGGCCGTCGGGCGCGTCGCTGTCGGCGATGTCGCGCAGCGCCGCCTCGGCCTGCTCGCCTCGCCCGAGCAAGAACAGGTTCATCGCCCGCACCCCGGCGGCCCCGGGCGCCCCCGCTTCCGCGGCGGCGGTGGCGAACCGGTCCGCGAGATCCAGATCCAGCAGCGTCATGGCATGCCGCGCCGATTCCAGATACAGCTCGGGGTCGGGACCGAGGTCCGACTCCAGGCGCAGCAGCGCCCGGCGCACGGTGGCCTGCATATCGGCGTCACGGTCCTTGGCCAGCCGCGTCGCCAGCCTGCCCCGGATCGCTGAAAGATACATTTCGCCGGCGCTCGCCCGGCGAAGCTCACCGAACAGCGGGTGAGCGAGCCTGGCCATCAGCCCTGCGCCGGTGCGCTCGACGTTCACCAGAGCCTGGCTCTCGGCGGCCACGAGGTCGCGGCGGCGCACCAAATCGCAGAGCACATCGACGGCCAGCGGCTCACACTGCGACAACATGTCGACCACCATCGCCAGCGGCTTGCTCAGCCGGCTCAATTGGCACCCCACCGTGTCGGAAAGGCTCGGGGAAACCGCGACGTCGCCGTCCCACATCCACACCCCGGCCAATTTCCGCATCCGTCCGGCCGCCACCTGATCACTGAGCAATTGCCTCAGGAACAGCGTGTTTCCTCCGGTCAGCTTCCGGAAGCGCGCCGCGCTGCGCGCATCGACCGGACCGCCCAGCGTGCTCTCGATCATCTCGCGCGTCGCGGCGGCGGAAAGCGGCTCGAGGTCGAGGCGTACCAGCAGCCCGTCCTTCCAGAGCGCGGTCACCGCATCGGGTTCCTCGCTGCCGCTGCGGATCGTGACCACCAGTCGCGCCCCGCCCGACTGCGCCAGCTGATGAACGACGAGGGCCGACAAGCCGTCCAGCAGGTGCGCGTCGTCGACTCCCACCACGACGCGCCCCCGGCGCTGTTGCGCGACAAACGAATTGATCACCCGTCGCACGTTCGTCAGGGGGTCCGACATCGCCTCGCCCAACGAGCCGATGAATGCGCCCAGCGGCAGCGCTCGTGCCGATTCGGTGCCGACGATCCATTTCGTGCGCTCGCCCGACGCCTCGGCGCGCCGCAGCACCTCGCGGGCCAGCCAGGTCTTGCCCACACCGGCCGTTCCGGCGATCACCACGCCGGAGTGGTTGCCAGCACCGCCCAGCGCGCGGCGGATGACAGCTAACTCGCTATCACGCCCCGTCGGCGGTTCGCCGCTGGTCACGTCGCGACTATAGCGGTGTACCGGCTGGCCGCACCAGCATCGCGGGGATTGAGCTATCGGCGTTTCTATGAGTTTGCCGTGAGCCGATTTGCGGCCCGCGGGCCGGTGGCGTACCCGACTACGCTATCGCCGCCCCCGGCGGCTCGTAAGCATGGTTTTCGTCAGCTGAGAGCTCGGCGGGAAGGCGGTGGCGGTATGGCACAAATCGGTAGTCACGCGGTGGTGTTGGGCGCGAGCATGGCCGGTCTGCTGGCCGCGCGGTCGCTCGCCGACTTCTTCGACACCGTGACCGTCGTGGAGCGCGACCCGTTGCCCGACTCCGGTGCCACCC
Source organism: uncultured Actinomycetota bacterium (assembly GCA_963784685.1). Taxonomy (GTDB): domain Bacteria; phylum Actinomycetota; class Actinomycetes; order Mycobacteriales; family Mycobacteriaceae; genus Mycobacterium. The sequence continues at coordinate 377,996 of CAWASF010000019.1, read as the reverse complement.
GTAGAGGGGTGCCCCAGGGCCGGCACCTGCACGCCCTGTTGGCCCGCGGCGCCCAGGCGATCGAGGAGATGTTCCCCGGCGTCCTCGACGAGTTGGTCCTCGACGGCGCGCAGTACTTCGACGGCCAGGATCTGTCGCGGCTGTACTACGACGTGGGCGGGCACCTGATAGCGCGCAGCGGCAGCGCGCCCTCGTTCACCGCCTACTGCGCGACCCGGCCCTTCCTGGAGGATCACGTGCGCAGGCGGGTGCGCGACCTTCCCGGTGTCACACTGCTCGAGGAGCACTACATCGTGGCGCCGGCGTCGACGCCCGACCACCGCCGCGTCACGGGGGTGCGGGTCGTCAGCCGCCGTACCGGCGAACCCGCAACGCTGACAGCCGATTTGGTCATCGACGCCACCGGGCGCGGCGCCCGTACCCCCACGTGGCTGGAAAGCCTGGGATACCGACGCCCGTATGAGGATCGTGTCGAAATGCAGCTGACGTACGCGAGCCAGCTGCTGCGCATGCCCACGGATGCGCCGCACGAACTCGCTTTCCTCGTCGGGATCGTGCCGGGCAGGCCGAGAGGGGCCGGGATGTTCCACTGCGAGAACGACACCTGGCTATTCACCGTGATGGGCGTCGCCGGCCAGGAGCCGCCCAGTGACCTTTCCGGCATGTGCGAGTTCGTCGAGGACTCCGCACCGGCCCACCTGCTGGCCGCGGTGAGGGGCGCGGAGCCCATCGGCGAGCCGGTGCGGCATCGAATGCCCTGCAGTCGGTGGCGCCGCTACGACGAGATGCTTCGCTTCCCCGAGGGCTTGCTGGTCACCGGCGACGCGATCTGCAGCTTCAACCCGGTCTACGGACAGGGCATGACGGTGGCCGCGCTCGAGGCGCTGGTGCTGCGCGACTGCTTATCGCGCGGCACGCAGGATTTGGCATGGCGCTTCTTCCACTCCGCCGCGGCGCCGATCCGCCAGGCCTGGCGACTGTCGACCAACCCCGACCTCGCCCTGCCCGAAATCCACGGCACGCCACCGCTGACCGCGCGGGTGTTCAACAGGTATGTCGATCGAATTCTGGCCGCCGCCGAATCCGACACGGCGGTAGTGGATCAGTTCATCAGGGTGACCTCGCTGGTCGACCCCGCGACCCGGCTCCTGCGCCCGGCCATGATCTGGCGCGCCGTTCGCGCGAACCACCGGGAGCACCGACAGCGAGACCGCCTCGATCAGCGCGGCGGCCTGGCCGGAACCCTGGCCGACAGGGGGGCCCGCTAGCCCACGTATGTCAGCGAATGTCGCTCTCTCCTGCTGCTGAGCGCCTTATTGTTAGCCGCATGACGGCCGCGTTGGCCTGCACGAGGTGTTCTGCGGAGCTGCGGCCGAGTGCGAAGTTCTGCGATGAGTGCGGCTCACCTACCGCGGCGTCGGCCGCGCCGGCGGAGTACAAGCAGGTCACGGTGCTATTCGCCGACGTGGTGCGCTCGATGGACATCGCCGCGACGGTCGGTGCGGAGCGGTTGCGCGAGATCATGACCGAGCTCGTCACGCGCGCGGCGGCGGTGGTGCAGCGGTATGGCGGCACGGTCGACAAGTTCACCGGCGACGGCATCATGGCGGTGTTCGGCGCGCCGGTTGCTTTGGAAGACCACGCGCTGCGCGCATGCCTGGCGGCGCTGGGCGTTCAGCAGGACGTCACCGGCCTCGCGGCACAGGTGCGACACCGCGACGGCGTCGACCTACAGCTGCGGATAGGGCTGAACTCAGGGCAGGTGATCGCCGGTGAGATCGGTTCCGCCGCCATGGGTTACACCGCCATCGGTGAACAGGTTGGGATGGCCCAGCGGATGGAGTCGGTCGCGCCACCGGGTGGGGTGATGCTCAGCGAATCGACGGCCCGACTGGTCGAGGGCGCTGCGGTGCTCGGTGAGCCCGAGATGGTGCGCATCAAGGGTGCCGAGGACGCGGTGCCCGCCCGGCAACTGCTGAGCGTTGCCGACCAACGGACCGGGGTCTCGCATTCGACGTTGGTGGGCCGGGAGTGGGAATTGACCACGCTGGCCACGATGCTGGATCGCTCAATGGCCGGCCGTGGATCCGTGGTGAGCGTGGTCGGCCCTCCTGGAATCGGCAAGACGCGACTGACAACTGAAGCGATTCGGTTGGCGAAAAGTCGTGACATCGAAGTCTTTTCAACGTTCTGTGAATCACACGCCACCGACATCCCTTTCCATGTGGTGGCGCGTCTGCTGCGCGCGACCGGCCGGCTGAGCGGTCTGGACGATCAGACGGCGCGCGCGGAGGTGCGCGCGCAATTTCCGGACGCCGATCCCCAGGACCTGCTGCTACTCGATGACCTGGTGGGCATCGCCGATCCGGATGTTCACTCGCCCAAGATCGACCCCGATGCGCGGCGGCGGCGGTTGACCGCATTGCTCAACTCAGCCCAGCTCGCCCGTCCCGAACCGGCGGTCTTCGTCATAGAGGACGCGCACTGGATCGACGCAGTCAGCGAATCCATGCTCGCCGACTTTCTTGCGGTGATCCCCCAAACCCCCTCGCTGGTGCTGATCACCTATCGCCCCGAGTATCACGGAGCCCTGCAGCAGGCCGGGGGCGCGCAGACCATTGCCCTGGCACCGCTGAGCGATTCGGAAACCTCAACGCTGGTCGCCGAACTGTTAGGCCGCGATCCGTCCGTCAGCCAGATCGCCGAGATCATCGCCGGACGCGCGGCCGGTAACCCGTTTTTCGCCGAGGAGATCACCCGTGACCTCGCCGAGCGCGGCGTGCTGGTCGGTGAGCGCGGCGGCTATGCCTGCCATATCGATGTGGCCGAGATCAGCGTGCCGGCAACGTTGCAGGCGACTATCGCCGCCCGGATCGACCGACTATCTCATGCGGCCAAACACAAGCTCGCCGCCGCCGCGGTCATCGGCTCCCGCTTCAACCGCGACCTGCTGGCCAGCCTGGAGGTCGATCCGGTCGTCGACGAGCTTATCGCCGCGGAGCTCGTCGACCAGGTGAGGTTCACCCCGTTCGCGGAGTATGCGTTTCGGCATCCGTTGATCCGCACAGTCGCATACGAATCACAACTGAGATCTGATCGCGCCCGGTTGCACCGACGGCTGGCGGCCGCGATCGAAGCCCGCGAGCCGGAATCGGCCGAGCAGAACGCCGCCCTGATCGCCGAACATTTAGAGGCGGCCGGTGATCTGCACGCCGCCTACGGCTGGCACATGCGCGCCGCGACGTGGGCGACCAACCGCGACATCAACGCCGCCCGACTCAGCTGGGAGCGCGCAGAAAAGATCGCCGACGCACTACCGGCTGATGACCCAGACCGGGCGGCGATGCGCATCGCGCCGCGTACATTGTTATGCGGGACCGCTTTTCGGGTCCATGTGAACGTAGCCGGCGCCCGCTTCGAGGAATTGCGGCAGTTGTGCCACGCCGCGGGCGATAAGGCGTCACTGGCCATCGCCATGGCAGGGCTGGTGGCCGATCACGCATACCTGGGCCGGGTGAGCGAGGCGTCCCAACTGGCATCCGAAGCCTGGGCCCTCAATGAGTCAATCGGCGATCCTGCCTTGACGGTGGGGCTGTCCTTCGCACCGATCTACGCCAAGATGGAGAGCGGCGATCGGTGTGACATGCTGCGGTGGTCACAACGCGTCATCGACCTGGCCGACGGCGACCCCGCCAAAGGCAACTTCATTTTCGGCTCTCCCCTGGCGCTCGCGATCATGACGCGGGCCATTGGCCGATATTGCGTTGGTCTCCCCGGATGGCGTGATGACCTGCGGAACGGCATCGCCATGGCGCGCAACGCCGACCCCCTGACGTACGCTGGGGCCGTTACGTACGCCTACGGCGTGGGAATACCGTGCGGCATACTGCGGCCCGACGAGTTCGCGATGCGGGAGATCGAGGATGCCCTGCACATCGCCGAACGAGCCGCCGACGATTTCGCGTTGGCCCACGCTCAGGTCACATTGGGCGGTGCGCTCGCCTACCGCTCAGCACCTTATGAGCGTGACCGCGCAAAGGACCTTCTGGCTGACGTCAAACAAGTTTTCCTGCGCCAGGGACACCACTTAGCCGATTTGCCGCTCGTCGACGTTCTATTGGCGCGTGAGAGGGCTCGGCGTGGAGATCGCGATGGCGCGATACCGCTCATGCGCGCCAACCTCGACAATCTGGTCGGCGACGGCCGGCTGCTGGCCTGGGGCATTGTTGTCACGGATGTCCTCGTCGACACACTGCTGACCCGCGGTGCCGAAGGTGACATCGCCGAAGCCGAGAGGGCAATCGAGCGGTTGGCGACGGCGCCGACCGAAGAAAGGTTAGTTCCGCGCGACGTCATAGTGCTGCGGTTGCGCGCGCTGCTGGCGCGGGCACGCGGCGAAACCGCGGCGTACGCGGACTTCAGGGACTGCTACCGTGACATGGCGAGAACGCTTGGCTTCGAAGGACATATGGCCTGGGCCGAGGAAATGCCGTGACGGGCGCTAACCCCGGTGGTATGCGGGCGGCAGCGGCATACCGAGCTCGGCCAGCACGCGACGCAGCAGCGTCGGATAGTCCGTGATGATGCCGTCGACGCCATCCTCAATCTGCTCGCGCATGGCGTCGGCGTCGTTGACCGTCCACGGAATCACCTTGAGCCCCAACGAATGCGCGTGATCGACATACGGCCTACCGGTGACCAGTTGGTGCCTGGGCGAGACGATGTTGGCGCCGACCATCAGCGCCCCGACCATCGGATCGCCGATGACGGCGACGTTTTCACCGGCCACCCACGGCGAATCCGGCACCCAGGTCTCCTCGTTGTACAGGGCAACCAACGGAATTGACGGCTCGGCCCGGTGCACCATCGGCAGGGTCCGCCAATCAAAGCTCTGAATCTCCACGCGATCGACCTTGCCCGCCGACCGCACCGCAGCCAGTATCACGTCAACGAACTGTTGAGGGTCCGCCGACCTGCCCGGATGATCGGCTTCGACCTTGGTTTCGACGTTGTAGCGCACATCGGCGCGATATGTATCAGCGAGCCCAAAGACCTCTGGCAAAGTCGCTATCTTGTTGCTCCGCACCACTTCAGCGCGCGGAAACTCGGCCAGCCGCCGGCCGCAGTCCAACGTGCCGATCTGCGCCAGGGTCAGCTCGTGGACCAGCTTTCCGACGTAGGGGTATGCGGGGTCACCGGAGAACGCGGGCCCGGTGTCGGCGCACTTGTCGGCATCGATCGTCGGGTCGTGCCACACCAGGGGTTGGCCGTCCTTGGTGATGGCGATGTCGAGTTCGAGTGTGCTGACGCCGAGTTCGAGCGATTTGGCAAAGGCCCGCAGCGATTCCTCGGTCGTCTCGCCGCGCCCGCCGCGATGGGCCTGCAGGTCGAACCCCGATGGCTGCGCGGACGCCTGCGATGCAAGAAGCAAGGCCACCGCCGGCAGCGCGGCAGCGATGCGGGCGAACAACTAACGCCTTCGCTGACGCGCGATTTCCGCGAGCACCACCCCGGCGGCCACCGAGGCATTCAGCGACTCCGTGTGGCCCGCCATCGGAATCGACACCACCTCGTCGCAGGTCTCCCGCACCAGCCGCGACAACCCCTTGCCCTCCGAGCCGACGACCACCACCAGCGGGTCGGTGCCGTCCAGGTCGTCGAGCGCGGTGTCACCGTCGGCGTCCAATCCGATCACGCGCAACCCACCGTCGGCCCAACTCTTCAGTGTCCGGGTGAGATTGGTGGCCCGCGCCACCGGAATGCGGGCCGCCGCCCCGGCGCTGGTGCGCCAGGCCACCGCCGTCACCGAGGCCGAACGTCGTTGCGGGATCACCACGCCATGGCCGCCGAATGCCGCGACCGAACGAACGATGGCACCGAGGTTGCGGGGATCGGAGATGTTGTCCAACGCGACCAGCAACGGCGGCGAGTTAGTAGCGGCGGCGAGCAGGTCATCGGGGTGGGCGTAGTTGTACGGCGGCACCTGCAACGCGATGCCCTGGTGCAGGTGGTTTGCGGTCATGCGGTCCAGATCGGCGCGCGGTACCTCCAGGATCGCGATGCCCGAATCGGCCGCCCTGGCAACGGATTCGGTGAGCCGCTCGTCGGCCTCGGTGCCCAGCGCGACGTAGAGCGCGGTGGCCGGGACGCCCGCACGCAGGCACTCCAGCACGGGGTTGCGGCCGAGCACCATTTCGGTCTCATCGGCGCGCTTGGCCGGCCTGCGCGACGGGGCCTGGGCGCGCTTGGCGGCGGGGTGGTTGGGGCGCATGTGCGCCGGCGGCGTGGGGCCACGCCCCTCGAGCCCGCGGCGGCGCTGGCCGCCCGAGCCGACGGTGGGGCCTTTCTTGGTGCCGGATTTGCGCACCGCACCGCGGCGTCGCGAGTTACCGGCCATCTACTTGCCGTCACCGCCCAACGTCCACTGCGGCCCGTCGGCGGTGTCGGTGACCTCGATGCCGGCGCTCTTGAGGCGATCGCGGATCTCATCGGCGAGGGCCCAGTTGCGTTGTTCGCGCGCCGTTTCCCGGTTCTCCAGTTCGGCCTGCACCAGCACGTCGACGGCGGCCAGAGCGGCCGACGTCTCGTCGCGGGACTCCCAACGTTCGTCTAGCGGGTCGCAGCCCAGGATGCCCATCATCGCCCGGATCGCGCCGGCCTGCTTGAGGGCCCCCTCGTGGTCGCCGGCGTCGAGTGCGCGGTTGCCTTCGGCGCGCGCGTAGTGCACCTCGGCCAGCGCCGTCGGGACCGCGAGATCGTCGTCGAGCGCCTCGGCGAACTTCTCCGTCCACTCGCCGGGCTCGACGGCACCGACGCGGCTGCGGACACGGTGCAGGAACTCCTCAACCCCGACATAGGCTTTGACGGCGTCCTGCAGGGCGGCTTCGGAGAACTCCAGCATCGACCGGTAATGAGCGCTGCCGAGGTAGTAGCGCAGCTCGGCCGGCCGCACTCGCTGCAGCATCGCCGGAATGGACACCACATTGCCCAGCGATTTGCTCATCTTCTCGCCGCCCATCGTCACCCAGCCGTTGTGCAGCCAGTAGCGGGCGAACCCATCCCCGGCGGCGCGGCTTTGCGCGATTTCGTTCTCGTGATGCGGAAAGATCAAATCCATTCCGCCGCAATGGATGTCGAATTCGGGTCCCAGATAGGCGTGGGCCATTGCCGAGCATTCGATATGCCAGCCCGGGCGTCCGCGCCCCCACGGCGACGGCCACGACGGCTCGCCCGGCTTTTCACCCTTCCACAGCGTGAAGTCGCGCTGGTCACGCTTGCCGGTCGCCACCCCCTCGCCCTGGTGGACGTCGTCGATCCTGTGCCCGGACAGGGCGCCGTATTCGGGGTAGCTGAGCACGTCGAAGTAGACGTCGCCGCCGCCGGTATAGGCGTGGCCCGTTTCGATCAGGCGCTCCATCAGCTCGATCATCTGGGTGATGTGCCCGGTCGCGCGGGGCTCCGCCGACGGCGGCAGTACGTCCAGCGCGTCATAGGCCGCGGTGAACGCCCGCTCATGGGTGGCCACCCACTCCCACCACGGCCGGCCCGCCGCGGCCGCCTTGGCCAGGATCTTGTCTTCGATGTCGGTCACGTTGCGGATGAATGCGACGTCGTAGCCCCGCGCGATCAGCCAGCGGCGCAGGATGTCGAAGGCCACCCCGCTGCGGATGTGCCCGATGTGCGGTAGCCCCTGGGGGGTGGCACCGCACTGGTAGATGGAGACGTGCCCGGGCCGCAGCGGAACGAAATCACGCACGGCACCGGCTGCCGTGTCGTGTAGTCGCAAGCGGGCCCGATCGGTCACGACGTGCCAGCTTACCTGGCCAATTGCCGCGGTCGGCGGCGGCGAGCGCCACGCCAGGGTGGCTGTCGGCGGCGAACGCCACGCCAGGGTGACGCTCGGGCCTCATCGCGCCGGGACTCGCTCAGCCGGTGGGGACCACCAGCGCGGTGGCGATGGCCGCCAGTCCCTCGCCGCGGCCCGTCAGGCCCAGGCCGTCGGTCGTGGTCGCCGACACGGAGACCGGCGCGTCCAGCAGCTCGGACAGCACCTCCTGCGCCTCCTCGCGGCGCGGTCCGACCTTCGGCCGATTACCGATCACCTGCACGGCAGCATTTCCGACGCGGTAGCCATCCCGCGCTATCAGGTCGACGACGTGGCGCAGCATGTCGGCGCCGCTGACACCTTCCCAGCGTGGGTCGTCGACCCCGAACACCGCTCCGACGTCGCCGAGCCCCGCGGCCGACAACAGCGCGTCGCAAAGCGCATGCGCCGCCACGTCACCGTCGGAGTGACCGGCGCAACCGTCGGCGTCGGCGAACAACAGCCCCGCCAGCCGGCAAGGTCGCCCGGGTTCGATGGGGTGCACATCGGTGCCGACACCGACCCGTGGCAGCCCGGTCACCGGCGCACGATCGCTTGGGCCAGCAACAGATCGAGCTGGGTCGTGATCTTGAACGCCAGCGGATCGCCGTCGACCACCTGGACCTGACCGCCGAGCTGCTCGACGAGCGACGCGTCGTCGGTGAAATCGGTCCCGGAAAGGCGGGCGGCGCCGCGGTAGGCGCGCAACAGCAGATCGGTGGCGAAGCCCTGCGGGGTCTGTACCGCCCGCAGGCCGGCCCGCTCCGGCGTCCCCAGAACCAACCCGTTGGCATCCACGGCCTTGATGGTGTCAGACAGTGGCAGTGCGGGCACGACGGCGTCATGACCGGCCCGCAACGCGTCGACCACGCGCACGACGAGCGCTGACGGTGTCAGCGCCCGGGCCGCGTCGTGGACCAAGACGAAGTCGGGGTCGCCGGCAAGGGCTGCCAGGGCGAGGCTGACGGATTCGGTGCGGTTCACCCCGCCGGGCACGACCGTGGCCTTGCCGCCGAGGATCAGCTTCGCCTCGTCGGTAAGGCCGGTGGGTACCGCTACGACGACCGTCCCGACGACGCCCGAATCGAGCAGGCCGTCGACGGCCCGTTCGACGAGGGTCTGCCCCTCGAGCTGACAAAAGGCCTTGGGCATTCCGGCGGCCAGCCGCTCCCCCGACCCTGCGGCGGGGACCACTGCTACTACCGTGCCCGAGGCGCGGGTTCCTCCCCGTCCGCCTTCGACCACTAGAGCCTCAGGGCCTTCAGGAAGCGGCGGCCAGAACCTCGTCGAGGATGGTCTCCGCCTTGGCGTCGTCGGTGCTTTCGGCTAGCGCCAGCTCACCGACCAGAATCTGGCGCGCCTTGGCCAGCATGCGCTTCTCGCCTGCCGACAGGCCGCGTTCCTGGTCCCGGCGCCACAGGTCGCGCACCACCTCGGCGACCTTGTTGACATCGCCGGAGGCGAGCTTCTCCAGGTTGGCCTTGTAACGGCGGGACCAGTTCGTGGGCTCTTCGGTGTGCGGGGCGCGCAACACCTGGAAAACCTTGTCCAGGCCTTCCTGGCCTACGACGTCGCGAACACCGACATACTCAGCGTTTTCGGCGGGTACTCGAACTGTCAGGTCTCCCTGCGCCACTTTCAAGACGAGATACTCTTTTTGTTCCCCTTTGATGGTCCGGGTTTCGATCGCCTCGACTAACGCAGCACCGTGGTGTGGATAGACAACGGTGTCGCCGACCTTGAAGATCATCTGATTTGAGCCCCTTTCGTTGCTTCATTCTAGCACGGCGCCCCAAGGCGTGCGGAACAACTATGCAGGTCAGGGGCACATCGCGGGCAGATTAGGGGTTGACAGGGCGAGCAGGACGTGCAAGCGGTCACATTACCAACCTCGTTGTTGACGCCCGTAGGCGCCCCTTCCGAGCCTCCTGGGCTGGTCTCGCCCCTGCGCTACCGCTGCCAGGACGTTCCTACTACTGTGCATAGTTGCAGAGTCGAAACCGCTAGTCAGGATGGCGCGAGCCGAGCAGGAGGCACTTAGTGAACGGCTTCGAAATCGGCCTCCCGATCCGACATCCCGCCCTGGCCGCGCGGGTAGCCCTCGCCGGTCTGGTCACCGTGGTCGCCGCCCTGCTCAGCGGTTGCGGGGCCGGTCAGATCTCCCAGATGTCCACCCAGGAGCCGGCGGTCAACGGCAACAGGGTCACGATCAACAACGTGGCGTTGCGCGACATCCGCATGCAGGCCGTGCAGACCGGCGACTTCCTCCAACCGGGCCGATCGGTGGACCTGGTGGCCGTGGCGGTCAACCAGTCGCCCGACGTCGAGGACAGGCTGTTGAGCATCACCAGTGACATCGGCACGGTGACTATCGGCGGTGACGGTCGACTGCCCGCCGCCGGCACACTGTTCATCGGCAAGCCCGAAGGCGCCAACGTGGCACCGGGCCCGGTCGGGGGCAGCAACGCGGTCAGGGCGACCGTCGCATTGACCAAGCCCATCACAAACGGCCTCACCTACAACTTCACCTTCATTTTCGAGAAGGCCGGCCAGGCCAGCGTGCTGGTCCCGGTTTCGGCCGGACTGGGGCCCCAACCGGCCTGAGCGGCCCGTACAACGGGTTTCTTGTCGGAGGGGCCCGATATTTTCGTGGCGTGCCAACTGCGCGCTCGCAATACCGCTGCTCGGAATGCCGGCATGTCACCGCCAAATGGGTGGGCCGCTGCCTGGGATGCGGCACGTGGGGCACCGTTGACGAGGTAGCGGTCCTCAGCGCGGTCGGTGGCGGCGGGCGTCGCGTCGGTCGGGTTTCGGGTTCGGCCGCACGCGCCGTTCCGATCACTTCCATCGAGCCCGACGTCACCCGGCACCGTTCGACGGGCGTGGGCGAACTCGACCGCGTGCTCGGAGGCGGCGTGGTGCCGGGCTCGGTGACGCTGCTGGCGGGCGATCCGGGCGTTGGCAAGTCCACGTTGTTGCTCAAGGTCGCCCATCGCTGGGCGCAATCGGGCCTACGCGCGCTGTATATCTCCGGCGAGGAGTCCGCGGGCCAGGTCCGGCTGCGCGCCGACCGGATCGGTTGCGGCGGTGACGAGGTATACCTGGCCGCCGAATCCGACCTGCGCACCGTGCTGGAGCACATCGCGACCGTGGAGCCCGAGTTGGTGATCGTCGACTCGGTGCAGACCATGTCCACCACCGAGGCCGACGGGGTGGCCGGCGGCGTCACGCAGGTGCGGGCGGTAACCGCCGCGCTGACCGCGGCCGCGAAGGCCAACGGCGTTGCCCTGATGCTCGTCGGCCACGTCACCAAGGACGGGGTCATCGCCGGACCGCGCTCGCTGGAGCACCTCGTCGACGTCGTGTTGCATTTCGAGGGCGACCGCAACGGCTCGCTCCGGATGGTCCGCGGGATCAAGAACCGCTTCGGCGCGGCCGACGAAGTCGGGTGTTTCATGCTGCACGACAAGGGCATCGAGGACGTCGCCGACCCGTCGCACCTCTTCCTGGATCAGCGGCCGGCACCGGTGGCCGGCACCGCGATCACCGTGACGCTGGACGGAAAGCGGCCACTGATCGGCGAGGTCCAGGCGCTGCTTGCGCGCACCGATTCCAAGCCGTCCGGCGGCTCACCGCGCCGCGCGGTCAGCGGCATCGACCACGCCCGCGCCGCGATGATCACGGCGGTGCTGGAAAAGCACGCGAAGCTGCCCATCGCCGCCAACGACATCTACCTGTCCACGGTCGGCGGCATGCGGTTGACCGACCCGTCCTCGGATCTCGCGGTCGCGATCGCGCTCGCCTCGGCATACGCCGACCTGCCGCTGCCCACCACGGCGGTGATGATCGGCGAAGTGGGTCTGGCGGGCGACCTGCGCCAGGTCAGCGGCATGGGACGGCGCCTGATCGAAGCCGCGCGGCAGGGATTCGACATCGCGCTCATCCCGCCCGGTTGCGAGGAGGTCCCGGCGGGCATGCGGGCGCTCAGCGCGCCCAGCATCGTCGCCGCGCTGGAGCACATGATCGACATCGGTGACCACCGCGGCGGCACCGTCCGGGACCGCCGTGGCTAGACGCGTGGGCGATGGGGCCTCAGAATGACACGCTGTGACCCGTCCGACACTGCGTGAGACCGTCGCCCGCCTGGCGCCGGGCACCGCCCTCCGGGACGGCCTGGAGCGCATCCTGCGCGGCCGCACCGGTGCCTTGATCGTGATCGGCAACGACGAAAACGTCGAGGCCATCTGCGACGGCGGCTTTGCGCTCGACGTCCGGTACGCGCCGACCCGGCTGCGCGAGCTGGCAAAGATGGACGGCGCCGTCGTGCTGTCCACCGACGGCAGCCGCATCGTGCGGGCCAACGTGCAGTTGGTTCCCGACCCGTCGATACCCACCGACGAATCCGGAACCCGCCACCGCTCCGCGGAGCGCGCCGCGATCCAGACCGGCTACCCGGTGATCTCGGTCAGCCATTCGATGAACATCGTCACGGTCTATGTCGGCGGCGAACGCCACGTCCTGACCGATTCGGCCACCATCCTGTCGCGGGCCAACCAGGCCATCGCCACTCTGGAGCGATACAAGACCAGGCTCGACGAGGTCAGCAGGCAACTATCCAGGGCCGAGATCGAGGACTTCGTGACGCTGCGAGACGTGATGACGGTGGTGCAGCGACTCGAGCTGGCCAGGCGGATCGGGCTGGTGATCGACTACGACTGCGTCGAGCTCGGCACCGACGGGCGCCAGCTGCGGCTGCAACTCGAGGAGCTGCTGGGCGGCAACGACCTCGCCCGCGAACTGATCGTGCGTGACTATCACGCCAGCCCGGAGCCGTTGTCCGAAGCCCAATTGACCGGCACCCTCGACGAGCTGGACGCCCTGTCGGACACCGAGCTGCTCGATTTCACTTCGCTGGCGAAGGTTTTCGGGTATCCGACGACAGCGGAGGCGCAGGACTCGGCGCTGAGCCCGCGTGGCTACCGCGCGATGGCCGGCATCCCCCGGTTCCAGTTCGCCCACGCGGATCTGTTGGTCCGCGCGTTCGGAACGCTGCAGGGCCTGCTGGCGGCCAGCGCCAACGACCTGCAATCGGTGGACGGCATCGGCGCGATGTGGGCCCGGCATGTGCGGGAGGGGCTGTCGCAGCTGGCGGAGTCGACCATCGCCGATCCCCTGACCTGAGGGCCTGGCACCCCGGGGACGGTTTGGCTTGGTTAACCCGCCGGGGCGGGAGCCGGCGGTGCTTCCGGCGGTGGCGCGAGCGCCGGCTGACCCGGCACCGGCCCGGGCGGCGGTGGCGGCTGATTCATGATGAACGGGAGCGGCTCAGATCGCCGATTGCCCAGCTGTACGACCAGGTTGTAGGTGCCCGGCCCGATCGCCGGCCGCGGCAGCGGGCAGTGCGGCGCCGAACCCATCCCCGTCCACGTCACCGCCGTCGTCACCTGCTCGCCCGGCGTGAACGTTTTGATCAGTGTCTCGTTGGATGGCGCGCAGTCGAGGTTGGACCACAGCCGCTTGTTGTCCAGCGTGTAGACGTAGGCGGCGAGAACCGAAGCTCCGACGTCGCGTTTGCAGGCGATCAGCCCGATGTTGGTGACCACCATCGTGAATTTCGGCTGGTCACCGATGAAGTACTGGGGCGCATTGGTCAGCCCCTTGACTGCCAGCGTCGAATCGGGGCAGTCATCGCCCTCTTTCAGCACCGGCGGCGGCTGCACCGCGGCGGTGGGTGTGGGCGTCTCCGGGTTTTGGCCCTGCGCCGGCGCCACCGGAGGAACGCCCTCCGGCGCAGCCGGTGGCGGCGCCTGAGGTGGCGGCGAGCCCGGCTTGGCTTGAGCCGAGTTGGGTTTGTCGGTGTTGGCGGGCTTGGCGCCCGCGGTGTGGCCCATGAAGGCGATGACCGCGGCGGCCGCGATTCCGATCACGACGACGGCGACACCGATGGCCAGGCCTCTTCGCCGCCAGTAGATCTCGGTTGGTAGCGGGCCTCGCGGTTCCAGATCCAGCACGTTTACACCGTAGGGCCAGGTCACGCGGATTTGTTCGACCCGCCTCGGCGTGTCGCCCTGTTTGCTGGCCGGCCGGCGTGTAGTGGCGGCGCGGAAACCGACCGTTAGCCGCTACTCGCAGATGTCGCCGACGTGTTCTACCAACGCCGCCCGCCCGTCGGCCAGGTGATAGGTGGCACCCGCTATCGCAAGGGTTCCCGCACCCACTCGCTCGGCGATCGCCGTCGAACGCGACATGAGCTGGGCCACGGTTTCGCGCACGTGCCGTTCCTCGAACTCGTCGACACGACTCAGGCCGTCGCGGCGGCCCAGCAGGATCGACGGCGCGACTCGTTCCACCACGTCTCGGACGAAACCGCCCGGTATCACACCGTCGTGGATCGCAGCCAGGGCGGCCTTGACGGCACCGCAGCTGTCATGGCCCAGAACGACGATGAGCGGCACGTCGAGCACCGTCACCGCGAACTCGATGGAACCCAGTACCGCCGAGTCGATCGCCTGCCCGGCAGTGCGCACCACGAACATATTGCCCAAACCCTGGTCAAAGATGAGTTCGGCGGCGACTCGGCTGTCCGCGCAGCCGAACACGACCGCGGTGGGTTTTTGACCCGCAGCCAGGCTGGCCCGGTGTTCGACGCTCTGGCTGGGATGCTCGGGCCTGCCGGCGACGAATCGCTCGTTACCCTCTTTGAGTGCTTTCCATGCGGTTACCGGACTGGTGTTTGGCATGGCCCTCATAATGCCGCACGCGCAGATGAACGTCCCCCCAGACGAACTCATCGATTGGTACGACCGGGCGCGGCGCGACCTGCCCTGGCGGGAACCCGGCGTCAGCCCATGGCAGATCCTGGTGAGCGAGTTCATGCTGCAGCAGACGCCGGTGGCCCGGGTGCTGGCGATCTGGCCCGACTGGGTGCGACGCTGGCCAAGCCCGTCGGCAACCGCCGCGGCGAGCGCCGCCGATGTGCTGCGCGCCTGGGGCAAGCTGGGCTATCCGAGGCGGGCCAAGCGCTTGCACGAGTGCGCCACCGTCATCGCGCGCGACCACGACGACGTGGTTCCCGACGACGTCGACACCCTGGTGAGCCTGCCGGGTGTCGGTAGCTACACCGCGCGGGCCGTGGCCTGCTTCGCCTACCGGCAGCGAATACCGGTGGTGGACACCAACGTGCGCCGGGTGGTGGCCCGTGCCGTGCACGGCCTGGCCGACGCCGGCGCACCGTCCGCGAAGCGCGACCACGCTGACGTCTCGGCGTTGCTTCCGGACGGCCCGAATGAGACTGTGGCGCCGCAGTTTTCCATCGCACTGATGGAGCTGGGCGCCACGGTGTGCACCGCGCGGGCTCCGCGATGCGGATTGTGCCCGCTCAGCGAGTGCGCATGGCGGCGCGCCGGTTTTCCCCCCGCGCAGGGGCCGGCCCGGCGTGTTCAGACCTATGCCGGAACCGACCGTCAGGTCCGCGGGAGGCTGTTGGATGTGTTGCGCGCCAGGGATTCTCCGGTCAGCCGCGCCGAGCTGGACGTCGCCTGGCTGACCGATAGCGCCCAGCGTGACCGGGCACTGGGATCACTGCTCGCCGACGGCCTGGTGACGCGGACGGCCGACGGCCGGTTCGCGCTACTCGGCGAAGGGTGACCGCACCCGCCATCAGAGATCGTTACCGGCGTAGGACTGGTTGAAGCTTTTGTTCGCCAATGGGAAGTCGGGGACGATGGTGTCGGCCATCGTAACGGGCAGCGCGGGCCAGTTGAACCAGGACGGGTCAACGATCTTGGCGCGGGTGATCCGATTGGCGGGGTCGATTTCGACGCGATGGACGATGGTGCCGCGCCAGCCTTCGACGATACCGATACCGCTGCGGGCTCCGTGAATGGATACCGGGATTTCGGTGTATTCGGTTGGACCGGAGTGTGATTCGACCAGGCGGCATGCCAGCTCGGCGGACGCCGCGAATTCGTCGCGGCGCACCGCGTAGCGGGCCAGCACGTCACCCGCAATGGCACCGATCTCGGTCACGGGAAGCACGGTGGTGGGATGTTCGAGTCGGGCGTCGGTACGAATTCCGCTGGCCCGTGCGACATAGCCCAGGCACCCGAGGGCGTGGGCGTCTTCTTTGCGCAGGACGGCCGTCCCGGCGAACCTGTCATACACCAGGGAGTTGCGCAGGGTCAGCTCGGCGACCTCGGCGACGTCGGCCGCAATGGATCGCAGTTCGGTGACATCGGGCAACGTCCACAGCACGACCGCCCCCGGGCGGACGGCGCCCCGCAGCAATCGGTGTCCCGCGACGGCTGCGTTGAGCCGCAGCAGTCGTTCGCGTATGCGTTGGGCGTGTGCGTTGGCGAGGGCGAACCCGGTGTCGTTGGCCAACGCACCCAGGTCGGCGGCATGGTTGTAGAGGCGTTCGAGTTCGACGAGCAGTGCGCGTAGCCGGTGCACTTCGTCAGGGAGTTCGATCCCCAGCGCGTCCTCGACGGCGAGGCTGTGCGCGAGCGCGTGCGCGACCGAGGTGTCGCCGCTGACGCGCTCGGCCAGGTCGACGGCGCCGTAAGCTGGCCGGCCGTGGAAAAGTCTTTCCAGGCCACGGTGCACGAACCATAGCCGGACCTTGAGTCGCAACACGGTTTCGCCGGCGACGGAGAAGCGGAAATGGCCGGGCTCGATCAACCCGGCGTGCACGGGGCCAACGGGGATCTCATACACCCCCGGTCCCTCGACGGTGACGAAAGGGAACCCGCCAATGCCATCGAATTCGGGTGCGAACCCGGCGTCGCTGCGCATGGGATACCAATTCTCGGGCCAGTGGGCATGCCGCACCAGTCGGCGCACTTTTGGATGCCCGACGGGCCGGATCCCATACAGGTCCGCCATTTCGCGCTCGAACCGCCCCGCCGCAAACGACAGATACGCCAGGGAATCCAGCGCCGGATCATCTTTGGGCACAATGCATTCGAGTTCAATGCGGCGATCAGGCCAGCCGGCGAGGAACAGGTAAACGATGCGGAAGACATCTTCGTCGTCATGGGCAGCCACCAGGCCGAGACGAAAACCTTTGTCCAACAAATCTTCCGCCGTCTCGGCAAGAGCGACCTGAGATAGCCTGTGGCGCAGCCAGTTACGGCTCACGGCAGCGCACCGACGTCGACGGCCGCGGCGGTGAACAGGTCGGTAAGCGGACCGGCGGTGACACCGAGGGCGATCGACGCCGCAACGCCGACGAGCAGGGCCGCCGCCACCGTGCGCGGCACGGCGATCTCCGGTGTGTCAACCGGGCCACCGCCCAGCAGGATGCGGCCCGAGTTGCGCGCCAGCGCGGCGAAAGCAATCGCTACCAGTAGCAGGCCAACCCCGAGGGCCCAGGTGAGCCGGGCGTCGGCGAGCGAGCGGGCGATGGCCAACTCGCTGGCGAACATCGCGAACGGCGGCAGCCCGAGCAGCACGATCACACCGACGGCAAGCGAGGCGCCAATCAGGCGGGAACGCCGCAGCACGGCGCTGATGTCAGCGATTGCGGTGGAGCGGTGCGCGGCCTGCAGTTGACCACTGGCCAAAAACAGGACCGTCTTGCCGATCCCGTGAGCCAGCACGTGCAGCAGCAGCGCTGCGATGGCCAACGTGGTTCCGGCCGCCGCGGCCACCGCGATCAGGCCCATGTTCTCCATGGAGGAGTAGGCAAGCATGCGTTTGATGTCGGGTGTCACCGTCAGCATCAAGGCCGCGACCACCAGCGTCGCCAGCCCGATCACCAGCAGCCAAGACCGCATGAACGTGGGTCCGGTGGCCGCGCTGATGACCGGCTTGATGCGAATCAGTACCGAAAACGCCACCGAGAGCAGCACCCCGCTCATCAACGCCGAAACCGGTGCCGGTGCCTGGCTGTGCGCGTCGGCCAACCAGGTGTGGAACGGAAACAGCCCAACCTTCGCGCCGTATCCGATCAGCAGCAACCCGCCCGCCAGCCGAGCGATGTCGGGATCCAGCCGGCCGGCATGTGCCGTCAGCACATCGAGGTTCAGGCCGGCTGCGGCCGGCGCGCCGGCATGCTCGGCGGCGTAGTACAGCAGCACCGTGCCGAGGAACGCGATCGCGATTCCGACCGAGCAGATCACGACGTATTTCCAGGTCGCTTCGAGTGCGCCGCGAGTACGGCCGTGCCCAACCAGAAAGGCGGTAATCACCGTGGTGGCTTCGATCGCGATCCAGATGACGCCGATGTTGTTGGCGCACACGGCGATCACCATCGCTGCGAGAAAGGCCGCGGTCAGCGCACCGTACACTCGGGCGCCGCGCATGTCGGTGTGCTCGTGCGCGAGTTCGGTGTCGAGGTAGCCAATGCTGGCCCAGGTCGCCAGTGTCGCAACGATCCCGATGACGACGAGCATGGTGACGGTGAGCGCATCGACTCGCAGCAGCCCGCCCAGCGCGGACTGGGTTCCCGATCCGATACGGAACCCGAGCGCCGCCCCACACCCGAGCACCGTTACCGCCGACAAAACGATCAGTGTCGCCGTCGCCCTGCGCCATCCGGCGACCAGGGACGCGATTGACGCGGCAACGGGCGTGAGGATCGCGGCGAGAAGTAAACCGGTCATCAGTCGTGCAGCTCCTGTAGCGCGTCCAGGTCAGCACCGCCGAAGGTGCGAGACAAGCGGCCGGTGAGGACACCGATCACGATGACTGCGAAGAGCACGTCCAGCGAGGCTCCGAGTTCAACGATCAGCGGCACCCCGGCGGTGAGCAAGAACGCGGTGGCGGCGATTCCGTTGTCCAGCATGAGGAATCCCGCGGCCTGAGAGACTGCATGGCGCCGCGTAACCATAACGAACAGCGCGATGAGAACCACCGCCGTAGCGGCAGGGACGGCGCTGGTAGTCGCCGCCGGCTGCAAGTTCACCAGGGGTCGGGTGGCGGCGAAGGCGGCCAGTGTCAGCGCGGCCGTGATGAGCAGTGAAGTGGCGGTGTTGATCAATGGGGTGGCCTCGCGGTGCGATCGCGGTTCGCCCTGGATCGCGCGCGCCAGAAGACGCGGCAATACCGCAGCCCGCAAGACCAGCACGGCGGCACCGACACCGATGAGCGCACCGTCGCCGTCGTACACCCCACGCAGAACGGGGATGGCTGCCAAAGCGACGCCCTGCCACGCCAGCAGACGGACGATGGCGGCCAGGTCGCGGCGCCACACGATCAGCACCGCGGCCAGGAGCAGTCCACCGGCGGCGAGGTCAACCAGTACCGAAAAAGCGTTGTACGTCATCTCGGCACCGCGAAGAAGTTGGCGGCGACGACCGCAAGCAGCGCCAGCAGAAACGATCCGGCCAGTAACTCGGGAACCCGAAACAGCCGCAGCTTGGCGACAAACACCTCAACGGTTGCCAGTAGTCCCGCCAGCACCGCGACCTTGGCCACCACCGCTGCGAGGCCGGCGGCGATGCCCAGCGCACTGGGTCGCCCGCCGGCGATACCCCACGGCGCGAAGAGGTTTGCCAGTAGGGCCAGGAGTACGGTTAACCGCATCCCGGCGGCCCACTCGACCAGCGCCAGCCGCGGGCCGGCGTATTCGAGGACCATTGCCTCGTGGATCATCGTGAGCTCGAGATGGGTGGCCGGGTTGTCAACCGGCAGCCGCCCCGTTTCGGCGACGATCACAATCACCAGCGCGGCGAAGGCCAGCACTGCGGCCAGTGACACGACCTGCTCGGGATGAGCGATGGTATGTGCCACCAGCGCACCGAGATTAGCCGATCCCGCCGGCATGGACAGCGCGAATACCGCCAGCAGGATGGTGGGCTCGACCAGTGCGGCGATGGTGATCTCGCGGCTGGCGCCCATGCCGCCGAAGGAGGTGCCCGTGTCGATGCCGGCCAAGGTCAACGAGACCGTGCCCACGAAGAGCAACCCGACCACGGCGAACAAGTCGGCAGCGGCATCCAGTGGAGATCCGGTCGCGACCAGCGGTGCGACCGCGGCGATCAGCAATGTCGATCCGGCGACCACAGCGGGTGCGGCCGCGAACACCACCGTCGTTCCGAGCGGGGTGATCTGTTGCTTCCCAAGCTGTTTGATAATGTCGCGCCAGGGCTGCAGCAGGCCGCCACCAACGCGGCCTTCCCAGCGTGCGCGGACCTGGCGGGTAAGGCCGACCACCAACGGTGCGCCGACCATCACACTGCCGATCTGCACCGCGCCCGCGACGTAGGACCAGGCGTTCATCGGGCGACCACCAGCACGATCAAGACACCGAGCGCGCCGTAAGCCAGGTACAGGTGCACGCTGCCGGTGTGGGCGCGCCGCACCAGTCCCGCCGCGGTCGAGATCAACCGGATCACCGGCGTGTAGAAGCGTTCCTCGATCGCGTCGGCGATTCTGCTGCGGTAGGTGATTCGGTCAGCCAGATACCGCGACTCGGACGCGTGAACGACCTCGATATCGGTGTCGGGACGCAGTACATCGTCGAAGACCCGTTGCAGCGGCTCGGCAAACGAGGTGGCCGTGTACTGCATGCGCGGAGTGAGATCGTCTGCGCCACATGCCCATAACGGCAATGTGGCGGGCGCCGGACGCAGCCTCCGACGCCAGCGGGCGAGCACGGCCACCGTCAGCGCGGCCGCTGTGAGGCATGCAGCGACCACGCCGGGCGCGATCGACCCATGCAGGCCCGGCAGTCGCACCACGGCGCCGAAATCAGTGAATTCCACTGCCCGGGCTGCCGGTAGCGCGGCGACCGCCCGCCGCAGCGCGGGTGCGACGACCGAGGGCGCCACAGCCAGCAATACGCAGGCGGCTGCGGCCATCGCCATACCGGCCAGCATGCTGGCGGGCGCCTCACGGGCCTGGGTGGCCTCCTCGGAGCGTGGCCGCGCCAGGAACCCGATCCCGAATGCCTTGACCATCGCCGCAACACCCAGGCCCGTGGTGAGCGCGACCGCGCCCACCGCGAGCGGTGTGGTCAGGGCCAGCATGGTCGCCTGTCCGGGAGCGGCATGGATCAGCGACTGGACCAGCAGCCACTCGCTGACGAACCCGGCACCGAGTGGAAGCCCACACGCCCCGAGTGCGGCCACCCCGAACAGGGTGGTGGTCGCCGGCATCCGGCGGGCCAAACCGCCCAGCCGATCGAGGTCACGCACAGCTGTCGCGGCGAGCACGGACCCCGCGGCCAGGAATCCGAGGCTCTTGAAAGCTGCATGCGCTGTCAGGTGCAACATGGCCGCAACCGCAGCGATCGTCGCTTGCGCGTGCGCGCCGGAGGCCACGAATAGGGTCGCGGCTCCCAACGCCAGCATGATCAACCCGAGGTTCTCGGTTGTCGAATAGGCGAGTAACCGTTTGAGGTCCGTGGCTACCGATGCCTGCACCACGCCATAGAGCGCCGACACCCCTCCCACGAACATCAACGTCAGCCCCCACCAGCGTGGACCCGGTCCGAGTAGTTGCAGATCGACACGGCAGACGCCGTAGACACCCAGGTTGACCATCGCCGCGCTCATAAGCGCCGACACCGGGGTTGGCGCCTCCGGGTGGGCGCGCGGCAACCAAGCGTGCAACGGCACCAGACCGGCCTTCGACCCGAACCCCACGATCGTCAATAGAAAGACGGCTGTGCATGCACCATGTGGTATCTGGCGCAGATCTGCGAACCGGTCGGCGCCACCGGCCGCCGACAACACCATCAGTCCGATCAGGATCGCCGCGAACCCCAATTGGGTCATCACCGCGTAAACCAATGCGGCGGAGCGAACCTGCTCGCGGGTGTGCTCGGCCAGTACCAACACCAATGACGCGACGGCCATCAATTCCCAGGCCAGCAGGAACGTGGTCACCGAACCCGCCGCGGGCACCAGCAGCATTGCGGCTACAAACATGGGCAACACCGACAAGGTGACGCGACTCAGGTGGCTGCGACGGGCGTACCCGATCACGTACAGCCCGACCGCGACGGCGACCGCGCCCACGAGCGTCATAAAGAACCCGCCGAGCGGATCCAGGCTCAGCTGCACTCCCGACAGCGGGAGCAACCACCCGATGCGTACCGCGCCAACCGAACCGAACATCCCCAGCGCGCCCGCCCATACTCCGCCTGCGCCAAGCACCGACGTCAGCGTCCCGGCCAACGCGGATCCGAAGTCATCGCGGCCCATCAGATCTGGCGCGGGGACCGCGTGGGCCACCAATTCCGTGGTCACCTGCCGGTCACCGATCTGAGAGCCTCGACGATCTGGCCCGGCGTCGGCGGACACCCTGCGATTTCCACATCGACGGGCACCACCTCACCCACCGCGCCGACCACGCCATAGGCGTCCCCGAACACCCCTCGGTTCAGGGCACAGTCGCCGCATGCGATCACTCGCCGCGGCCGCGGGGTGGCGTCGATGGTACTGCGCAATGGGCCGGCCATATTGTGTGTCACGACGCCGGTCACCAGCAGCGCGTCCGCATGGCGCGGCGAGGCCACCAGCCGCGCCCCGAACTGCTCGGCGTCATAAACCGGTCCGAACGCGGCCGCGATCTCCACCTCACACCCATTGCACGAACCCGCGTCAACATGCCGGATCTGAAGCGAACCACGGACTCCCGCAATCGGTTTCATCGCGGGCTGCGGTGCCGGTACCGCGGGTTCGGCGATCCGGCCGACTCGGAACGCTTTGCGAATCCAGCCCATGGCCGCTACCCCACGCCGCCGGCGCGCAGGTCCTCCAAGACCGCGACGCGGTCGCTGAGCACGCCAGTGAGAACCTTGCGCGCAACCAACAGCAGTTCGGCGATATCCGGTGAGGCGATCGAGTAGATCATCGTGTTGCCCTCTCTGTGCGCGTCAACCACACCGGCGCGGCGCAAGACGCCCAGCTGCTGGGACAGGTTCGACGATTCCAGCCGCACCTCGGGCAACAGTTCGGCGACCGACTTATCCCCGGCGACGAGAAGCTCGAGAACCCTTATCCGCGCCGGGTGCCCCAACGTCTTGAAGAACTCGGCCTTGACCTTGTACAGCGGCTCCGACACGACAGATCTCCTGAAGACTACAAGCTTTCTATGTTCTAACAGTTGAAGAATTTATCAGATAGTGCCGACCGGAGCTGCCCGGCGAGCGGTAAAGACCCACGCCCGTCCTCTACGGGGACGGGCGATACTGGATGGCGCGGTAAAAGATAAGTGCGGCAACGACTTTCGCGCCATATCCGGCTGTAGCGGATTGCGATCGCCTGCTCGACGGCCTCGGCGGCAGTTTCGTCCCGTGTGCTTCCCGACTGCCCTAGCGACGCAACCGCGACACGCCGCTACGTGCGCGTTTCCCCTTGAGGGCGATATCCGCGCCTTACCCTGCCGATGTGCCCAGCCAGGCGGCCGCCGACGGACCGGGCTTGACGTCGCCGGTGTCCCGGCGCGCGGTGCTCGGCGGGCTGAGCCTGCTGCCGCTGGCCGCCGCCATGCGGGGCGCCCTCCCCGTCGCTTCCGCCGACCCGGGGTACCGATTCCTGACGCCGCACCAGGCCGCGGTGCTCGACGCCGCCACCCGCCGCCTGGTCCCCGGGCCGCAAGACTGCCCGCTCGAGGTCGGGAGTCCGGGGGCGCACGAGGCGAACGTGGTCAACTTCCTGGACCGGATGCTGTCGGTGTTCGACGTCGCACCCGCCGATGTGCACGCCGGAGGCCCCTGGAGCAACCGCGCCGGCGGCTCCCAGGACTTCATGGCCACCTTCGTCCCACTCAACCGCGCCCAGACCTACGCGTGGCAACGGCGCCTAACGCAGCTTCGCGACCAGTACGCAAGCGGCGTCGCATTGCTCGACAAACTGGCCGGCGGCGACTTCACCGCGGTGAAGCCGGCGAAGCAGGACTCCATCCTGATTCATGGCCAAGCGGTGACCTTCACCAATCTGCTCTTCGGTCACACCATCGAGGCGATGTACAGCAACCCCGAGTACGGCGGCAACGCGAATCTGGTCGGGTGGAAAGACATCAAGTACCCCGGGGACTCCCAGCCGCGGGGATACACCCCCTTCGAGGTCGAAGCGGCCCAGTGGGACCTGGTCGTCGTAACCAACACCATCGACCGGCTGCGGCAAAACTGGGGACAGCTCATCGCCAAATTGGGCGGCAAGGGTGGCGTGGGAGCCGGTCATTAAGGCGGTCATCGTCGGCTCCGGCGCCGGCGGGTCGACGGTGGCAATGGAGCTCGCCGAGAACGGCTGGGACGTCGTGATATTCGAGAAGGGGTCGAACTACTTCACCGACCTGGACGGGACCGGCCCACTCGGCACCACCTTCTCCAACGACGAACTCAAGTCGCTGTACCGCTACTTCGAGCAGCCGGACCCGATCGCCTACCCGCGCACGTTTCGGCACAAAGCCGACGAAGCCGCGAGCTACGTGGGCCCGGTCAACGAACTCCCGGTGACCGTCGGCGGCGGAACCGTGCACTGGGACGCGAAGGTCCCACGGTTCTGGGACATCGACTTCAAGGGTCTGTCGCTGCTGGGCCCGCAGCCCGGCGCGGACGTGCAGGACTGGCCGTTCGAATACGGCGAGATCGCGCCGTATTACGACGCGATCGAGCTGCTGCTCGGGACCCAGGGCGATGTCGGGGCGATACCCGCTCTCAGCCTGAAGCACGCGCCGCGCTCGCGGCAGTACCCGATGCCGCCGGGGCCGCAGCAGCGCTCGTCCACGCTTATCGCCAAGGGGGCCAAGCGCATCGGGCTGCACCCCTATCCGTTCCCCAGCGCGATCAACTCGGTCGAGTTCGATGGCCGTCCGCCGTGCAACAACTGCGGGTTCTGCGCCAACTACGGCTGCCCGATCTCGGCCCGGGTGGGCGCGCTTGCTCCGCTGCGGCGGGCGCTGCGGACCGGGCGCGTGCAGCTACACCCCGAAACCACCGTCACCAAGGTCAATTTCACGGGCCGGCGGGCCACCGGCGTCTCCTATCTCGACCCGCAGGGCAATGCCGGCGGAGAAAGCGCCGACGTGGTGGTGCTGGCCGCCTCGGCGATCGAGACGTCACGTCTGGCTCTGCTCTCAGGCCTGCCCGATGCCAGCGGAAGGATCGGCGCCCGGCTGATGTTCCACAACTTTCTCGACGGGTTCGGTATCTTCCTCGACCAGCGGGTGCACGCCTACCGCGGCCGCTCGATCACGCAGTGCATGGAGGACTTCGCCAATCCCGACTTCCCCGGGGCCCGAGCCGCCGCAAAACTGGCCGGGCTGCCCTACATCCGTGGCGGGCTGTGTGAGCTGGGTGGGAGCCAGGACCCGATCACGGAGGGCCAGTTCTACCAGGAGATCCTGGGATTCCTGCCGGGCGTTCAACTGTTCGGCAGCCCGTTCAAGGATCTGATGCGCGCCTCGCTGCTGCGCGACCGGCTCGCCGGCGTCAACTTCATCGGCACCGACCTGCCGTATCTGACCAACAACGTCACCCTCGACCCGAGCGTCACCGACCTCAACGGCCAGCCGGTGCCCCGGATCACCTACAAGGCCGGAAGGCACGAGAAGGTCGCGACAGCGTTCTACCTGCTGCCCATCACCGCAATGATGGCGGCGGCCGGCGCGACGTTGTTCGCCGCCATCCCTGACGGTCTGGAGAGGTCGCTGGGGGGCGGCACTCCGCCGAACACCAAGCACGTGATGGGCGGGATGCAGATGGGTATCTCCCCTGCTGCGAGCGTCGTCGACCCGCATGGGCGAATGCACCAGATGGACAACGTCTTTGTCGCCGACGGCAGCGTGTTCGTCACCTCGGGCTGCCAGAACCCCACCAACACGCTGATGGCGGTGGCCCTGCGCATCGGGCGGGGGCTCATTTGATCGGCGAGGCAATCAGCGCTGCGCGAAGAAGGACTCGACCGCCTCGCGATATGCCTGCGGCGCCTCGTCGTGAATCAGGTGACCGGCCCGGGGAACATGCAAATACGTTGTCGGAGAGCCGGTTTTGGTCATAGCGCGCATCTGGCCCGGCGGCGTGACCGAATTGCCCGCCTCGATCACCAACGCCGGCGCCCGTACCGCCATCCAATGCCCCCAGAAGTCCCGGGTGCCCCACTCGGCGGCGATCTCGATCCACCGCGACGTCTGCCCGTGCAACCGCCACCCGTTTTCCGTGCGGTCGAAGGCTTCCAGGAAATACCGTCCGGCAACCGGCCCGAATTCCTCGAATACTTGCTCGGCGGAACCGAATTCGACCGGGAGGGCATGCAGCCACGGCTCCCACGGGCCCGTCGTACGGCCACGGAAGTCCGGCGCCATGTCCTCGATCACCAGCGCCGACACCAACTCCGGGCGCTCCGCGGCCAGGCACCACGAGTGCAGGGCACCCATCGAGTGCCCGACCAGCGTGGCCCGCGCCCCCAGCGCGGCCACCGCGTCGGTCAGGTCGGCCACGAACCGTTCGGTGCTGATCGGGTGTGGGTCGTCCACGTCACGACCGCGGTGCCACAAGGCGTCGTAGGTGTACACGGTGCCCAGCCGGGTCAGCCACGGTAGCTGACGCGACCACGTGCTGCCGCGCCCCATCAGGCCGTGCACCAGTACCAACGGCTCGCCTTCGCCGCCGTGGCAGGTCAACAGATCGCCGGGCATAGCACCATCTTGCGTGGCTTGCCCTCGAGTTGGACAGGTGGCGGGGCGCGGTAGCCTAGCGGAATGCCAGTGGTGAAGATCAATGCAATCGAAATACCCGCCGACGCTGGCCCCGAGCTGGAGAAGCGGTTCGCCCACCGCGCGCACGCGGTGGAGAACCAACCCGGTTTCCTCGGCTTCCAGCTGCTGCGTCCGGTCAAGGGTGAGGACCGCTACTTCGTGGTGACACACTGGGAGTCCGATGAAGCGTTCCAGGCTTGGGCGACCGGCCCCGCCATCGAAGCCCATGCCGGACACCGGGCCAACCCGGTGGCGACCGGCGCAACACTCCTGGAATTCGAGGTCGTGCTCGACGTTGCCGGGAACGACCAGACTGGTTAGCACGCGGCCGGCTCGGCGCCGGGTGGCCGCGCTCAGCGCCGCCGCGGCGGTGGTCGCCGTCCTCGCGCCGGGCTGCGCACCACCCCAGTCCCCGCACGCCAACGCGGCGGGCTACGGGCGGGGGATCGACACCAGGACCCCTCCCGGTCTGCGGGCCCAGCAGACCATGGACATGCTCAACTCGGACTGGCCCATCGGGCCGGTCGGCGTGCGCACCCTCGCCGCGCCCGACGAAGTCGAGTCAATCGAGACCACCATGGAGGGGCTCTGGTGGGATCGTCCCTTCACCCTTGACGGCGTCGACATCAGCGCCAGCGTGGCCACGCTGCACCTGGTCTCCTCCTATGGCGCGCGACAAGACATCCGGTTACACACCGACGACGGCGGCTGGGTCGACCGGTTCGACGTCGACACGCAGGCACCGAAGATCGCCTCGTGGCGCGATGTTGACGCCGTGCTGAGCAAAACCGGCGCCCGCTATTCCTACCAGGTCGCCAAGGTGGACGGCGGTCGGTGCGACTCGGTCGCGGGCACGAACACCCGCGAATCACTGCCGCTGGCATCGATTTTCAAGCTGTACGTGCTACACGCCCTGGCTGGTGCGGTCAAGAGCGGCGCGGTGTCCTGGGATGACCAGCTGACCGTCACCGACAAGAGCAGGGCGGTGGGATCTTCGGGCTTGGAACTGCCTGCCGGAGCGCATGTTTCGGTGCGCACGGCCGCCGAGAAGATGATCGCGACCAGCGACAACATGGCCACCGACTTGCTGATCGGAAGAATGGGCACGCAGACCATCGAGGAAGCGCTCGTCACTGCGGGCCATCACGATCCGGCCAGCATGACCCCATTTCCCACGATGTACGAGCTGTTCTCGGTCGGCTGGGGCCAACCGGATCTGCGCAGCCAATGGAAGGAAGGATCCCCGCAAGTCCGTGCCGGGCTGCTGGCGCAGGCGAATTCCACTCCCTACCAACCCGATCCGATCCGCGCCCACACCCCGGCATCGACCTACGGCGCGGAGTGGTACGGCAACGCAGAAGACATCTGCCGAGTACACGCGGCGCTGCAGGCCGACGCGGTCGGCGCGGCCGCACCGATAAGACAGATCCTTTCCGCGGTGTCGGGTATCCAGCTGGACCGCAACGTCTGGCCGTACATCGGCGCGAAAGCCGGTGGCCTGCCCGGCGACCTGACTTTCAGCTGGTACGCCGTCGACAGAACCCACCAGCCATGGGTCGTCAGCTTCCAGCTGAACTGGCCCCGTGACCACGGGCCGACGGTGACCGGCTGGATGTTGCAGGTCGCCAAGCAGGCCTTCGGGCTGATCGCGCCGCGATGAGGCGGTGACGGACGCTTATAGGCGCAGCGTCCAGCAGCCCCTGCGGAAATGCAGCACGGTGCGACTGACCGGTGCAACATCGATGCGCCAGAACGACTTCGGGGACATTTCGAGAGCAGCCAGTACCGCCGCCCGGATCACCGCCGGATGCGTCACGGCCACCGTAGGAGACGCGTCGTGGGTCAATGACTCCAGCCAACCGGCCACCCGCTCGATGAGGTCGACGATCGACTCACCACCGTGCGGCGCCCGCGCGGGATCGGAGACCCACATCTCGAGGTCCGCCGGACCGACGGCCTCCAGGGCCTGCCCACACCACGCCCCGCAGCCGAGGTCGGCCAGCCGCGGATCCGTCGTGGCCTGTAGGCCCAGCAGCCGCGCGGTTTGGCGGGCACGTTCCTCGGGTCCGGCGAGCTGCCGGGGTGCGCCGTAGATGTCAAGGCGCGCAGCCGCTTTGACCTGTCGGCGACCGATGCGGTTGAGCGGCTCGTCGGTGGGAAAGCGCCCGGCCGCCATGGCATCGGTCATCGCGTGCGACACCAGGGTGAGGCGCACGACCTCGGTCACACCGCGATGCTACTCGATTGTCCGCTCTCGGCCGGCTCGCCCAGCAGCCGACCGGCCAGCGCGGCAAACACCAGGCCGATGGTCGCCCAGAGCACCAGCTGCGTGCCCAGCGAAAGCAACCTGAACTCGTAGAGAACGTCGGCCGGAAAGCCGGGATAGGCGATTGCCCCGGAGGCGTCGCGCAACGGTCCGGGCGTCTCGTCCACGGTCGGCATCAGCACCATCACCACGGCGACGGCCACCAGGTAGGCAGCCGTCGCCAGCAGCCGTCCGTTCCAAGCGCCGAGTCGGGCGGCAAGTCGCCGCGCCAGCCACCCGGCGGCGATCACCAGCACCACCGACGCCAGCACCATCACCAGATACCAGCCGGTGCGCGCACGGATAGTGTCCGCCTGGCCCACCGCCGGCGGATTCGGCGGATATTTCACGAACGGCACCAGGTACACGGCGCCGAAGGCGACCCCCGCCAAGAGAACCGAGAGTTGCCGTGGCCCAATACTTTCACGCGCCCAGCAACTACGCAGAACGCCGCGGCAAACAGCGCGCCCATCGCCACGCCGAAAATCAGCACACCGAAACCGAGCCCGGCGTTGGCCTGGACGCCCCGGGTGAACAACTCGGCGCCGTGCTCATGCACCCCGTGCGCATTCTCGGCGTCGAGCCGGCCGTCCTCGAAAGCGATCGCACGCCCGATCACCGGTTCGGCGCACAGGCGGGCGAACAGGAACGCCAGCAACGCGCCGATTGCGCCCGCCAGCAGACCGCGTGCGATCAGACGCTTTTCCACGGTGTCAGTTCAGGCCGGCCTAGTGACAGGGGAAGCCGAGCAGGTGCCGCGCGTCGTGGACGAACTCGTGCACGTGGGAGTCACCGCCGAAAATCGACACCGCGCCCTGATCGATGCCGACGAAGTACAGCGCCAGCAGCGCCAGGACAGCGGTTGCGGCCAACCAGAGCGCGGCGCTTGCCGCCGACAGGTCGACCGTCCGGGTGCGGTTACCGGTTAGCTGGGGATGGGACACCGTCGACTCCTTCCGGGGATAAACGCGTCCCCGCTGGTGATGACGAGCTCCGGGTCTGACTATCGACAGTGGCGCGACCGTTCTGGATTTTCACCAGATTCCGTTACCCGTCAGGGCAGGAGTCAGTGTAACCCGTTTAGGCAAGGCTCAGCGCTGTGGCGGCGGACCGCCGTAACCGAGCTGGCTCGCGGTGTACCTGGCCGCGTCGGTGACCGGGACGGCCTGAACCGCCGTGCCGTAGGCGCAGATCTCGGTCCACACGTCGCCGATCTCTGTGGTGTCGAATCGCATCGCGACGATGGCGTTGCCACCGCGGTTACGCGCCTCGGCGATCAGCCGTCCCATCGCCTCGTTGCGGCTCTCGGCTAGATTCTTGGTCATTCCGGCCAGCTCGCCGCCGAACATGGATTTCAACCCCGCACCGAATTGCGCGAACGCATTTCGCGAGCGCACGGTCAGCCCGAATACTTCGCCGCACACGGCCTGAATTTCCCAGCCCGGAATGTCGTTGGTGGTGACGATCAGCACGGCGAGCCCCCTGCGGACGGCGAAAACGGGCGGTAGTCGGATCAGCGACTAACCGCCCGTTTTCGGTGATGGCTACGGCGTGTCGGGGGCGCTGTGCGCGCCGGCCTTGGCCAGGTCCGGCTCGGCCGGCGGCTTGCGGGTCCCGGTGAAGGTGAATGCCGCGTCCTCGCCGGCGCCTTCGCCGTCCCAGTTGTCCACGTCGACGGTGACGATCTGCCCCGGCCCGACCTCCTCGAACAGGATCTTCTCGGAAAGCTGGTCCTCGATCTCGCGCTGGATCGTTCGCCGCAGCGGACGAGCACCCAGCACCGGGTCGAAGCCCCGCTTGGCCAGCAACGACTTCGCCTTGTCGGTGAGCTCCAGAGCCATGTCCTTGCTCTTGAGCTGGCCCGCCACCCGGGCGATCATGAGGTCGACCATCCGGATGATCTCGTCACGGGTCAGCTGGTGGAAGACGATGATGTCGTCGATGCGGTTGAGGAACTCCGGCCGGAAGTGCTTCTTCAGCTCGTCGTTGACCTTCTGCTTCATCCGCTCGTAGTCGTTGTCCCCGCCGCTCTGGGTGAAGCCCAGGCCGACCGGCTTCGAGATGTCGGACGTGCCGAGGTTGGACGTGAAGATCAGCACGGTGTTCTTGAAGTCCACCGTGCGGCCCTGGCCGTCGGTGAGCCGGCCGTCCTCGAGGACCTGCAACAGGCTGTTGTAGATCTCCTGATGGGCCTTCTCGATCTCGTCGAACAGCACGACCGAGAACGGCTTGCGCCGCACCTTCTCGGTGAGCTGGCCGCCCTCCTCGTAGCCGACGTATCCGGGCGGGGCGCCGAACAGCCGCGACGCGGTGAACCGGTCGTGGAACTCGCCCATGTCGATCTGGATGAGCGCGTCGTCGTCGCCGAACAGGAAGTTGGCCAACGCCTTGGACAGTTCGGTCTTACCGACACCGGACGGACCGGCGAAGATGAACGAACCCGACGGCCGCTTGGGGTCTTTCAACCCGGCGCGGGTACGGCGGATCGCCTTGGACACGGCCTTGACCGCATCCTCCTGTCCGATGATCCGCTTGTGGATCTCGTCTTCCATGCGCAGCAGCCGGGTGGTTTCGGCCTCGGTGAGCTTGAACACCGGGATGCCGGTCCAGTTGCCGAGCACCTCGGCGATCTCGTTGTCGTCCACCTCGGCGACCACGTCGAGATCACCCGAGCGCCACTGCTTTTCACGCTCGGCGCGCTGGCCCACCAGCTGCTTCTCCCGATCGCGCAGGCTGGCCGCCTTCTCGAAGTCCTGAGCGTCGATCGCCGATTCCTTCTCGCGGCGGGCCTCGGCGATCTTCTCGTCGAACTCGCGCAGGTCCGGCGGCGCGGTCATCCGGCGGATCCGCATCCGGGCGCCCGCCTCGTCGATCAGGTCGATCGCCTTGTCGGGCAGGAACCGGTCGTTGATGTAGCGGTCGGCCAGGGTGGCCGCGGCCACGATCGCGCTGTCGCTGATCGACACGCGGTGGTGCGCCTCGTAGCGGTCCCGCAGGCCCTTGAGGATCTCGATGGTGTGCTCCACCGTCGGCTCCCCCACCTGCACCGGCTGGAAGCGGCGCTCCAGGGCGGCGTCCTTCTCGATGTACTTGCGGTACTCGTCGAGCGTGGTGGCACCGATCGTCTGCAGCTCACCACGAGCCAGCTTCGGCTTCAGGATCGACGCGGCGTCGATCGCGCCCTCGGCCGCACCGGCACCGACGAGTGTGTGCAGCTCGTCGATGAACAGGATGATGTCGCCGCGGGTGTTGATCTCCTTGAGCACCTTCTTGAGGCGTTCCTCGAAATCACCGCGGTACCGGCTGCCCGCCACCAGCGATCCCAGGTCGAGCGTGTAGAGCTGCTTGTCCTTCAGCGTCTCCGGGACCTGGCCGTGCACGATGGCCTGCGCCAGGCCCTCGACGACGGCGGTCTTGCCGACGCCGGGCTCGCCGATCAGCACCGGGTTGTTCTTGGTGCGCCGGCTCAACACCTGCATCACCCGCTCGATTTCCTTCTCGCGGCCGATGACGGGGTCCAGCTTGCCTTCCATCGCGGCGGCCGTCAGATTGCGCCCGAACTGGTCGAGCACCAGTGACGTCGAAGGGGAGCCGGACTCCCCTCCCCGACCACCGGTCCCGGCCTCCGCGGCCTCCTTGCCCTGGTAACCGCTCAGCAGCTGAATCACCTGCTGGCGCACCCGGGTCAGCTCGGCGCCCAGCTTGACCAGCACCTGCGCGGCCACGCCTTCACCCTCACGGATCAGGCCCAGCAGAATGTGCTCGGTGCCGATGTAGTTGTGGCCCAGCTGGAGCGCCTCGCGCAGGCTGAGCTCGAGGACCTTCTTGGCGCGCGGGGTGAACGGGATGTGCCCCGAGGGCGCCTGCTGGCCCTGGCCGATGATCTCCTCGACCTGGCTGCGAACGCCCTCCAGCGAGATCCCGAGCGACTCCAGCGACTTCGCGGCAACGCCTTCACCCTCGTGAATCAGGCCCAGCAAAATGTGCTCGGTGCCGATGTAGTTGTGGTTGAGCATCCGGGCCTCTTCTTGCGCCAGGACGACCACCCTGCGGGCACGGTCGGTAAATCGTTCGAACATCGGTGGTTACCTGCTCTCCCTCACCATCGGTACTCCGTAGCTGTCGGCACAGGGGCCGACACTGCGTACCTGCCATCCACTGTAATGGTCGGCCTGCCAGGGTTCCTAACGTTGCGGTGCCCGGCGCTTCCAGGCTGCATACCCTTTAGAACACGGCCGCACCAGATAAACGAGGAAAACCACCAAAGCGTTTCCCGCACCGACCGGCGATCATTACGCCGCCAGCGAAAATAAGAAAACACCGGCGCCCAGACCACGGGCCCGGGCGCCGGTAGGCGGTCTGTCAGGTCGCCGCGTGGAATGCGTCGATCACGTCGGCCGGGATACGGCCACGCGTCGACACGTTGTGCCCGTTTCGGCGAGCCCATTCCCGGATCGCGGCGCTCTGCTCACGGTCGATGGCGCCCCGGCCGCGTCCCGAACCGGACCGCCCACGCCGCCGACCGCCCACACGACGCCCGGCCGCCACCCATTGCTTCAAATCGTTGCGCAGTTTCGTGGCATTCTTGGACGAAAGGTCAATCTCATACGTCACCCCGTCAAGCCCGAATTCCACGGTTTCGTCGGCCGCGCCCGCACCATCGAAATCATCGACCAAGGTGACGGTCACTTTTTTCGCCATTAGCTTTCCCTCGCGTTTCGTCCTGAGCCGTTGATGAGCAGTTCGTTTCACTCCCCGGCGACTAATCTGCCATAAACATGCAGCATACTCAATCCGGAAGCGAGATCTAACTCAGCTTGGAGTGCGGCCGAACAATCGGGAACAAAACTGTCTCCCTAATTGACAGCCCGGTCAAAGACATCAACAAGCGATCGATACCCATTCCGGTTCCGGTGCACGGCGGCATCGCATACTCGAGTGCGGCGAGAAAGTCTTCGTCCAGCACCATAGCCTCGTCGTCGCCGGCCGCCGCGGCCCGGGCCTGTTCGGCGAATCTCTCGCGTTGCACGATCGGATCGTTCAATTCGGAGTACCCGGTGGCCAGTTCCACTCCGCGCAGGTAGAGGTCCCACTTTTCGGTGACCCCCGGGATGCTGCGGTGCTGACGGGTCAAAGGTGTTGTGTCGACAGGGAAGTCCTTGACGAAGGTGGGCGCGGTCAGGGTGTTGCCCACGCTGTGCTCCCACAGTTCCTCGACGAGCTTGCCGTGCCCGTAGCCGCGGTTGTCCGGAATTTCCACGCCGAGCCGATCCGCGATGGCACGCAACCGGTCGACCGTCGTCTCCGGTGTGATCTCTTCGCCGAGCGCCGCCGACAGCGACGGGTACATTTGTATCGATGCCCATTCTCCGTCTATGTCGTACACACTGCCGTCGGGCAGCGGCAGTTGTCTGGTTCCGATCGCCTCGTCGGCTACCTCTTGAATAAGCTCGCGGGTGACGACGGCCGAATCGTCATAGGTTCCGTAGGTCTGGTAGGTCTCCAGCATGGAGAATTCGGGAGAATGTGTCGAATCTGCGCCTTCGTTTCGGAACACGCGATTTAGCTCGAAGACCTTGTCGAATCCACCGACGACGCAGCGCTTGAGGAACAGTTCCGGCGCGATCCGCAGGTAGAGATCGATGTCCAGCGCATTGGAATGCGTGATGAACGGCCGGGCCGCCGCGCCCCCGGCCAGCGTCTGCAACATCGGGGTTTCGACTTCGAGAAAGCCGCGTCGTTCCAGCGCGTTGCGTATCGCGCGGATTACGGCGATTCTCTGACGGGCCACCGCGCGCGCTTCGGGACGCACGATCAGGTCGACATAACGCTGGCGCACCCGTGATTCTTCGCTCATCTCCTTGTGTGCAACCGGAAGCGGCCGCAGCGACTTCGCCGCCATCCGCCAGGAGTCGGCGAGGACGGACAATTCGCCGCGTCGTGAGCTGATCACGTTGCCGTGCACGTAGACGATGTCACCGAGGTCGACGTCGGCCTTCCAGGCGTCGAGCGCTTCTCGGCCGACCTTGTCGAGGCTGACCATCACCTGAAGACCGGTACCGTCACCGTCCTGAAGGGTCGCAAAGCACAGCTTTCCGGAGTTGCGCGCGAAGATCACCCGTCCCGCGACACCGACGACGTCATCGGTCGCGGTGTCGATCGGTAGGTCGGGGTGGGCGGCGCGCACCTCGGCCAGCGTGTGGGTGCGCTCGATGGCCACCGGATAGGGGTCACAACCCTCCGCCAACAGGCGAGCACGCTTGTCCCGGCGGATCCGGTACTGCTCGGGAATGTCAGCGTCGGCTTCTGAGGGCTGAGATGTCACGACGTGCCAGCTTAAAGGACCTGCATCGAGTGTGCGTCGACGGCTTTGCGTGCGCGCTGTGGGCGCAAAAACGGGCCGAATCCCACCCAGGGATCACACGCCCCGGGGTTCAGTGGGCCGTCTTCAGCCGGCCGCGCTGCGCGTTCTGGTTGCGTTCGAAGACGAGCCGCAGGCCGTGCAGGGTCAGGTGCTGGTCGTAGTGGTTTACGGTGTGCAGTTCGGACAACAGCAGCGGGGCGGTATGGCCGGTGGCCACGACCGCGACCTGATCACCCAGGTCGCCGGAAAAGCCCTCCACGTCCTCGCGGATGCGCTCAACCAAACCGTCGACCAGCCCGGCGAAGCCGAACACCGCGCCCGACTGCATGCATTCCACGGTGTTCTTGCCGACCACAGAGCGGGGGCGGGCCAATTCGACGCGGCGCAGGGCCGCCGAGCGGGCCGCGGCGGCATCCGAGGAAACCTGCACGCCGGGGGCGATGGCGCCGCCGAGAAACTCCCCCTTGGCCGACACCACGTCCACGCAGATCGAGGATCCGAAATCGACGACGATGGCCGCCTTACCGAACTTGTGAAACGCCGCCAGACAGTTGACGATCCGGTCGGCGCCCACTTCCTTCGGATTGTCGACGAGCAGCGGGATGCCGGTGCGCACCCCCGGCTCGATCAGCACGTGCGGCACCGACGGCCAGTACTGATCGAGCATGATCCGCACCTCCTGCAGCACCGACGGGACCGTGGACAGCGCCACGGCGCCCGTCAGCCGCTCGGAGTCGTCGCCGATCAGGCCGTCGATGGTCAGCGCCAGCTCGTCGGCGGTGATCTCGGATTCGGTGCGGATCCGCCAGTGCTGCACGACCTTTGCATGCTCCTTGGATCCGGATAGCAGTCCGACGACGGTGTGCGTGTTGCGGACGTCGATGGCCAGCAGCACGGCTACCGCACACCGATCCGCGGGTCGAGTAGCTCCGCCGCGTCGGCGGGTACGAACGCCGGGTCGTGGCCCAGGTCGATCGGCTTGTTGTCGGCGTCGACGAACACGATCCGCGGCCGGTAGGCGCGCGCCTCCGCGTCCTCCATCGTCCCGTATGCGATCAGGATCACCAGATCGCCGGGGTGGACGAGACGCGCCGCGGCGCCGTTGATTCCGATCACCCCGGTCCCGCGCTCGCCGGTGATCGCGTAGGTGACGAGGCGGGCGCCGTTATCGATGTCGACGATGGTCACCTGTTCGCCCTCGAGCAGGTCCGCGGCGTCCATCAGGTCGGCGTCGATGGTCACCGAACCGACGTAGTGCAGGTCCGCCTGCGTGACGGTGGCGCGATGGATCTTCGACTTCAACATGGTCCGTAACATCAGTTCCTCCAATGCGATGCGTGTTCGTCCGGCCCAACGGTGCCGGCGAACGTTGCGAGCTGAATCTCGATGTTGTCCAGCAGTCTGGTGTTGCCCAGCCGGGCGGCGACCAGCAGCCGGGCCGGCGCCTCGGCCCGCACCGGACCCAGCCCCGCGTCGCGCAGCTCCAAGTAGTCGACCGTGAGCTCGGGCACGGCGTCGAGCACCGCGCGGGCGGCGTCCAGCGCGGCCTCTGCGCCGGCCGGCGCGGCGTGCGCGCCCGCCGTCAGCGCCGCCGACAGCGTCCCGGCCAATTCGCGCTGTGCCGGATCCAGGTAGCGGTTGCGCGACGACATCGCCAGCCCGTCGGCCTCGCGCACGGTCGGTACGCCCACCACGGCAACGTCGACGTTCAAGTCGGCGACCATCTGGCGGATCAGCACCAGCTGCTGGTAGTCCTTCTCGCCGAAGAACACCCGGTCGGGGCGCACGATCTGCAGCAGCTTGCACACCACGGTCAGCACACCGCTGAAATGGGTGGGCCGAGGGCCGCCCTCGAGCTCGGCGGCCAGCGGACCGGGTTGCACGGTGGTGCGCAGGTCGTTGGGATACATCGCCGCGGCGGTCGGCGCGAACACGATCTCGACGTCTTCTCCGCGCAACAGCGCCAGGTCGTCGTCGAACGTCCGGGGATACGCGTCGAGGTCTTCGCCGGCGCCGAACTGCAGCGGGTTGACGAAGATCGACACCACGACCACCGAGCCGGGGACCCGCTTGGCCGCCCGCACCAGGGCCAGGTGCCCGTCGTGCAGCGCGCCCATGGTGGGCACCAGCATCACCCGGCGGCCGGTGTGGCGCAGCGCGCGGCTGACGTCCGAGACATCGCGCGGGGCGGCGTACAGGTTGAGTTCGCCGAAGTTGAAGGCGGGCGGCCTGCCCTGAATCGAGGTCTCCCCTTGTTTCACGGCGCCAGTACCTCGACCACGGCCTCGGGGGCGTGTGCGCGCCGGGCGGTCCGCAGGGCGTTCACCCGGTAGGCCTGAGCCAATTCCGGGTCGACGTCGGCCAGCGCGGCCAGATGCTCGGCGACCGCGGCGGCGTCTCCGCGGGCGACCGGGCCGGTGAGCGCCGCCTGGCCGCGCAGCAGGGTGTTCTCCAGCGCCGCCCGGGCCAGCGGCCCGGCGATGCGTTCGGCGAGGCCACCCGGCTGGTCGTCGACGGTTTGTTGCCCGAGCAGTTCGCTGCCGCGCAGCGCGGCCCGCAACGCCTCGAGCGCGTCGGCCAGTACCGTCACGAGGTGGTTGCCCGCATGCGCCAGCGCGGCGTGGTAGAGGACACGGGCGTCCTCGCGGACACAGAACGGCTCGCCGCCCATCTCGAGGACCAGCGACTGGCCGATCGCGTACCCGACATCGTCGGCCGCGGTGATCCCGAAGCAGGTGTCGGGCAGCCGGCTGATGTCGTCGTCGGAGCCGGTGAACGTCATCGCCGGGTGAATTGCCAGCGGTATGCACGCCGGCGTCAGCGGCGCGAGGATGCCGACCCCGTTGGCGCCGGACGTGTGCGCCACGATCGTGCCGGGCCGCACCGCCGAGGTGGCGGCCAGCCCGGACACCAGGCCGGCGAGTTCGCTGTCGGGAACCGCCAACAGCAGCAATTCGGCATCGGCCGCGACGTCCGGCGGCGACGCCACCGGGGTGTCGGGCAGCCGACGCTGCGCGCGCTGCCGCGACGCATGGGAGATGGCGCTGCACGCCACCACCACGTGGTCTGCCCGCTCCAGCGCGACACCGAGCGCGGAGCCCACCCGGCCGGCCGAGATGATCCCCACCTTGAGCCTGGCCGGGCGCAAACCGTCGAACTGCACCATCGCAGACGACCTCACAATTTTTCTTCGTTCGTTCCAGTCCCATGCCCCGGGTACCGGACGGTCACTAAGACTTTAGTCGATCGGGCGGCGCTCCCCAATGTGAGAAAGCTCCCAGGTCAACCCTCACGACGACGGCGCCGGCCGCCCCCGGACGGCTCGACCTGCAGCCGCGCCAACAGTTCCGCAACCGACTGACCACCGCTCGGTGGGCCATCCTCCGGCCCGTACTCGTCCCCCTGATCTGCGCCGCGGTGCCGGGGCGCGGGCTGCGGGGAAGGCGGCGGCGCCATTTGCGGTGGCGGGGGCGCGGACGAGAATGGCGGCGCCGGGTACCGGGGTGGCGGCGGGGGCGCGGCGGCCTCCGGCGCACCGAAGGGAGGGGGCGGCGGCGGGGCCGGCGGGGGCTCGTTGTTGGCCGCGAAGTTGCGCGCGCCGTAGTCGCGGTACTCCGCCGAATGCCGCGCCCGCGCCCGGCGACCGGACTCCTCGTACGACTCATATGACTCGTACGACCACGCGGGCGCGGGCTCGTCGGGCGAATCGTCGAAGGGTTCCTCGGCGTGCCGGGCGCGCGGGCCGACGGACGGCCCGCCGGCCGAGGGGCCGCGCGGTGTTTCCGGGGGCAACCACTGCGGTTCCGGCTGGGGAGGCGGTGGTGGCGGCGGCCGGTGAAGGGGTTCGAATCGCGGCTCGGGCTCCGGCGGCGGCGCCATGTACGGGGGCTCCTGAGAAACCACGTACGGAACGTCCTGCGGGACGTCGTATCTGGGCCGGACGTGCTCCCGCGGTGGCGCCGGCTGCCGGGGCGGCAACAGCGGTTCCTCGGGCACGTCGATGATCGCGGAATCGTCGGCGCGCCCGTCATCGCGACCAACCGGGTTGTCCTGTCGGGCCGATGTCACCCGGTCACTGGCCACCCAATCGACGGGATTGCTCTCGCCGTTGTGTTCCCAAGCGTGGTACGCGCGTGGGCGTGGCGCCTCGGTCTCGAATGTCCCCAGCGCCGGACGATGCTGCAGGTCGGTGTCGAACAGGATCTCCAGGCTGGTCCGCAACGCGCTGAGTTCGGCGCGCAGCGCAGCCAGATCGTCGGCGGCGGCGGCGCGCAACTCGGAAGCCAGCTCCCGGCGCAGCTGGGACTCCACGGTCAGCTCGTACTCGTGCCGGGCCGAGATTTCCCGATCCAGCTGCAGGTCGTAGACCAGCTTCAGGTCGCGGATGCGGGATTGATCCGCGTCACTCTGGCGGCGGTAGAGCACCGAAACGAAGGCGCCGGCGACTGCGGCCCACAGCGCCAGGATTACAGCGAGCTTGAGAAGTCTCACCTGATTGGTGAAAACCAGTGCGGAACTGGCCCCCATCGCGAGGACCAGCAACGCGGTCAAGAGCACCCACCCCGGCCTGCGGCCGCCGCGCCGAACTCGGGCGCCGCGGGACAGAACGGTCATGACCTGCACTGTACCTGCGCGGCATCATTACACGTGCCGCGCGACTCCGGCGATTCTCACCTGGGTTGATCCAGGATCATGCGTGGTCACGTGTTCTCCGCGCCCTCGCCGTGCTCGGTCGGCTCCTGCGGGGATTTGCAGCAATGCTGCAGCCACAGCGCGGCAACGACTAACGCCAGCGCGCTGACGGCGGCCACCACCGTCCCGGTGGTGTCCTCGGCCGCGACCCGCAGCCACGACCGTCGCGGCAGGAAGTACACCAGTACCCCGACCCACCAACCGAGCACCAGCGCACCCACCCAGGCCGAGGCCTTGGCGACCATCACGCTGCGGGCCACCGCGAGCGGGTGCAGCCAACCGCGCCCCACACCGATCTCGCCTTCGTTGATCTTGACCCGCACGTAACGCGCCCACAGCGCCTCGGCGATGGCCACGCCGAGCAGCGACAGGCCGGTCCACACCGTGATCGGGGGAAGCCAGCGATACAGCGAGACCACCAGCAGATAGCCCACCACCGCAGCGCCGACCACCGCGGCCGTGAGGTCACGCTTCCTGGTCGGTCCCATCAGCTTCGCGACTCCGGGTCGGCCGAGGGATTTCCTTTCAGCTCGAGCCTCACCGCGGACAGCCGGACACCTTCCCGGTCTGGCGGCTCCAGCTCGGCCAGCAGGCTCGCGACCGTCCGCGACGTTCCGGCCACCGTCAGCCGGGCGTCGGGCTCGATGGCCAGCCAGGGCACGAGCACGAAGGCCCGCAGGTGGGCCAGCGGGTGCGGCAGCGTCAGGTTGGGCTCGTAGGCGATCTCTTCCGTCACGCCGTAGCAGGCGATCAGGTCGACGTCGAGGGCGCGTGGGCCCCAGCGCTCGCCGCGAACCCGGCCCGCGGCCCGCTCGAACTCCTGGGCCCGGCGCAGCCAGGCCTGCCCGTCGCAAGCCGGGTCGTCGGCGATCACCACCGCGTTGAGAAACGGCGCCTGATCCACGCGGCCCCAGGGGTCGGTCTCATAGATCGGGGAGACCGCCACCACGGCCTCCGCGAGGCCGTCGACGACCGACTGCAGCCGCGCCAGCCGGTCCCCCAGGTTGGAACCGATCGACAGCACCACGCGGCTCATATCGCCCCACCCGCGGGGACCACCGAACCGCGACCGCCCCGCCGCGACCGCCGAACCACCACCGCGACGTCGGCGAACTGCTGCGGGATCGGAGCCTGCGGCTTGTGCACCACCACCTCGACGGCATGCACCCGTTGGTCGTCCATCACCCGGTCGGCGATCTCGCCCCCCACCGCCTCGATCACGTTGCGCGGGGGCCCCGCAACCACCTCGGCCGCCAGCTGGGCCAGTGCTGCGTAATCGTAGGTGTCGGCCAGGTCGTCGCTGGCGGCCGCGTCGGCCAGGTCGATCCACACGGTGATG
Organism: uncultured Actinomycetota bacterium; assembly: GCA_963784685.1. GTDB lineage: Bacteria > Actinomycetota > Actinomycetes > Mycobacteriales > Mycobacteriaceae > Mycobacterium. The sequence continues at coordinate 336,784 of CAWASF010000019.1, read as the reverse complement.
TCGACCACGAAGTCCTGCCCGTTGGCGCGTTCGTGATCGAAGACGCCGTGCCGGCCACGAACGGCCAGGCCGCGCAACTCGATTCGGTCAGCCATCGTCTCCACCCCGCGTCCAGGCCTCGACGACCTTGAGGGCGTCGACCGAGGCCCGCACGTCGTGCACGCGCACGCCCCAGGCCCCGTACAGGGCGGCCAGCGCCGAGATCACCGCGGTCGCCGTCTCGCGCCCGCCGGGCGGTCGCGGCGACCGATCGGGCCCGGCTAACAACGCACCGAGGAACCGCTTACGCGAGGCACCAAGCAGGACGGGGACGCCGGTCGCGATCAGTTGCGGCAACGCATGCAACAGCGCCCAATTGTGTTGTCCCGTCTTGGCGAATCCGAGGCCGGGGTCGATCACGAGCTTGTCGGGGTCGACGCCGGCGGCCACCGCGTCGTCCACGCTGGCAAGCAGCTCGGTGCGCACCTCGGCCACCACATCGCGGTAGTGCGGGGCGACATGCGGACGGTCGGGCGACACCGGCCGCCAATGCGTCAACACCCAGGGCACCCCGGCTTCGGCCAGCAGCGGGGCCATCGCGGGATCGGCCCTTCCCCCCGACACGTCGTTGACGATCCGCGCACCGCTCTGCAGCGCCGCCCGCGCCACGTCGGCGTGCATGGTGTCGATGCTCACCGTAATGCCTTGCGCGGCAAGCTCCTTGACGACGGGAACCACCCGCGATGCCTCCACCCGTGGATCGACTCGCCTGGCACCTGGGTGGGTCGACTCGCCCCCGACGTCAACGATTCCCGCGCCTTCGGCGGCCAATGCCAGCCCATGGGCGACGGCGGCGTCGGCGTCCAGATAGCGCCCGCCATCAGAGAACGAGTCGTCCGTGACGTTCAGAACCCCCATAACCTGCACGGGCGCCGGGCTCACTTGCGCAGGATGAGGTCGAGCGCTTCGGCTCGAGAGGCGGCACTGGTCTTGAACTGACCGCGCACCGCGGAGGTCGTGGTCACCGCGCCGGGCTTGCGAACGCCGCGCATCGCCATGCAAAGGTGCTCGGCCTCGACCACGACGATGACCCCGCGCGGATCGAGCTTCTTCACCAGGGCGTCGGCGATCTGGCTGGTGAGCCGCTCCTGTACCTGGGGCCGCTTGGCGTAAAGGTCCACCAGCCGGGCGATCTTCGACAGGCCGGTCACCCGGCCGTCACTACCGGGGATGTAGCCGACATGGGCCACCCCGTGGAAGGACACCAGGTGATGCTCGCAGGTGGAGTACATCGGGATTTCCTTGACGATCACCATCTCGTCGTGGTCCTCGTCGAACATGGCGTTCAGCACGCTGTCGGGATCGGTGTAGAGCCCGGAGAACATCTCGTGGTAGGTCCTGGCGACGCGGGCCGGGGTGTCCTGCAAGCCATTTCGATCCGGGTCTTCGCCGATGGCGAACAGCAATTCGCGGATCGCCGCCTCGGCGCGTTGCTGGTCGAATTTCCGTATGCGGCCCGGAGCGGTGCGGGTATCCGGCCCCAGATCCGGTAATGCCATCGAAGACTCCGTTCGTCAGCCGTGGGCCGGCGGGTTGGACCGGCTCACGTCGTCACCCTGCGCGTCAGGAGCCTGTCCGGCGTCCGGGTTGGATTGGCCGGGTGGCGGATAGGGCGGATACGGCGGGTACTGAGGGTACGGAGCGTGGGCATTGCCCGACTGCCCGTGCGGGCCCGGATAACTCGGCGTCGGCTGGGGCCAGTACGGCTGCGGGGGCTGTGCGGGCGGGTACCAGTGATTCGGCTGCTGTTGTTGCGGCGGCCATCCCGGCGCATGCCAGCCCGCCGGGGCGCCGTAGTCGGGTTGGGTCGGGCCCTGCGCCGCGGGCTGACGACCGTCAGCCCCTCCATGAGAACCGTTGGGGCCGTGGGCATTTCTGTCGGCCTCGGCCCGCGCGTTCTCGGCGGCCTGGCTGGCCTGTGCGATCGCGGCCTTGAAGGCGGGCTCGGCGACCGGCGGTGGCCAGGGCTCGCCGCGCTCGATCGCCAATTCGCCGGGCGTCTTGATCGGCGGCTTGTCCGACGGGATGCGGCCGCCGAAATCATCGAACATGGTGAGCCGGGGCCGCTTTTGGACGTCGGCGAAGATGCCCTCCAGCTCGGCCCGGTGCAGCGTTTCCTTTTCCAGCAGCTCGCCGGCCAATGTGTCGAGCACGTCGCGGTATTCGGTGAGAATCTCCCAGGCCTCGGTGTGCGCCGCCTCGATCAGCTTGCGGACCTCGTCATCGATGTCGCGGGCGACCTCGTGCGAGTAATCGGCCTGCGTTCCCATGGTGCGCCCCAGGAACGGATCGCCGTGGTCGGTGCCGTACTTGACCGCACCGAGCTTGGAGCTCATCCCGAATTCGGTGACCATCGCGCGGGCCACCTTGGTGGCCTGCTCGATGTCGGACACCGCGCCGGTTGTCGGCTCGCGGAAAACCAACTCTTCGGCGGCGCGACCACCCATCGCGAACACCAGCTGCGCGATCATCTCCGAACGGGTCCGCAGGCCCTTGTCTTCCTCGGGCACCGCAACCGCGTGCCCGCCGGTGCGCCCCCGCGCCAGGATCGTCACCTTGTAGACCGGGTCGATGTCCGGCATCGCCCAGGCCGCGAGGGTGTGCCCGCCCTCGTGGTAGGCGGTGATCTTCTTCTCGTGCTCGCTGATGATCCGGCCCTTGCGGCGCGGCCCGCCGATCACCCGGTCCACCGCCTCCTCCAACGCAGCGCCGGTGATGACGGTGCCGTTTTCCCGGGCGGTCAGCAGCGCCGCCTCGTTGACGACGTTGGCCAGGTCGGCGCCGGTCATGCCGACGGTCCGCTTGGCCAGCCCGTCGAGATCCGCGTCCGGGCCGATCGGCTTGCCCTTCGAGTGCACTTGCAGCACCGCACGGCGCCCCGCGAGGTCGGGGTTGGACACCGGGATCTGCCGGTCGAAGCGGCCCGGACGCAACAGTGCGGGGTCCAGGATGTCGGGCCGGTTGGTGGCCGCGATCAGGATGACGCCGGCCCGCGGGTCGAACCCGTCCATCTCCACCAGCAACTGGTTCAGCGTCTGCTCGCGCTCGTCGTGGCCGCCGCCCAGCCCGGCGCCGCGCTGGCGGCCCACCGCGTCGATCTCGTCGACGAAGATGATGCACGGATTGTTCTGTTTGGCCTGGTCAAAAAGGTCACGCACGCGCGAGGCGCCGACACCGACGAACATCTCCACGAAGTCGGAGCCCGAAATCGTGAAGAACGGCACCCCGGCCTCTCCGGCCACTGCGCGCGCCAACAGTGTCTTGCCGGTCCCGGGCGGGCCGTAGAGCAGCACGCCCTTGGGGATCTTGGCGCCCAGTGCCTGATAGCGACCTGGGTTCTGCAGGAAGTCCTTGATCTCGTAGAGCTCCTCGACCGCCTCGTCCACGCCGGCGACGTCGGCGAACGTGGTCTTGGGCATGTCCTTGGAGAGCTGTTTGGCCCGCGACTTGCCGAACCCGAAGCCCATCCGGGCGCCGCCCTGCATCCGGGAGAACATCACGAACAGCCCCACCAGCAACAGCAGCGGCAGCACGTACACCAGCAGCTCGCCCAGGATGCTGCCCTGGTTGACGACGGTGCTGACCTTTGCGTTCTTGGCGCTCAGCAGGTTGAACAGGTCGACGGCGTATCCGCTGGGGAATTTGGTGATGACCTTGTCTTTGTTGTCGGTGTCGTTGTTGCCCTTCTTCAGGGTCAGCCGCAACTGCTGCTCGCGATCGTCGATCTGCGCGCTCTTGACGTTGTCGCCGTTGATCTGCGCCACGGCCACCGAGGTGTCGACGGGTTGGTAATCGCGGGTGTCGTTGCTGAAATAAAAGAACGACCAGCCCAGCACCACCACGACAGCGATCGCCGTGAGGGTGCGGATCAAGTTTCTTCGGTTCATCAATTCATCGGCCTTGTCGGCCAGGTCCTTCCCCGATACACGAAGCTGGAAAAGTCCAGGCTACCGCTAGACCAACGACCGGAAGTTCCCGATAGGACGAAGAACACGGCAAACCGCCCGCAGTCGCCGGGGCTAGTCGTAATGGCGCGCCTCGACCACGTTGCCGTCCGGGTCGGCGAAGTAGTACGCGTGTGGCGCCCACCCCCGGGCCCCGTAGGAACCTTTCATCCGCGCGCCGGTGTCGACACCCGCTGCCTGCAGGCGCCGGTCGAGTTCGTCGAATTCGGGCCTCGACATCGCGAGACAGATGTGATTGACGGGGTGCCCGGCGCTCCCTTCGGCCTGTGCGAACGACCCCATGCCGGCGGCCACCTCCAGCGGCATCAGGTCGATGATGGAGTCCTCGCACACCCGCACGCTCGGGAACGGTGCCTCTCCGGCCTCGAACTCGTCGAACCGCAGCGGCGTAAGCCCGACCACCCTCGAGTAGAAGTCCATTGATGCCCGCGGATCCTTCGTCCACAAGACGACGTGGTCCAGCCGCATGCATAAACATGATCCGCGCCGCCGCCGGTGATATCTACCGTTAATCCCGATCAGGCCGAGCCCTTTTCAGGCCGGGGCCGTTGTGATTTGGTGAGACCGTGCCCGCGTCAACCGAACGGTTAGTAGACAGCAACGGGGTGCGGCTGCGGGTGATCGAAGCGGGAGACCGCGGCGGCCCCGTGGTGATCCTGGCCCACGGCTTCCCCGAACTGGCCTATTCATGGCGGCACCAGATACCCACCCTCGCCGCGGCCGGCTACCACGTACTGGCGCCCGATCAACGCGGGTACGGCGGCTCTTCTCGTCCGGATGCGATCGAGGCGTACGACATTCATCAGCTGACAGCCGACCTGGTGGGCCTGCTCGACGACGTCGGCGCCGAGCGCGCGGTGTGGGTCGGTCACGACTGGGGCGCCATCGTGGTCTGGAATGCGCCGCTGCTGCATCCCGACCGGGTCGCGGCCGTCGCCGCATTGAGCGTCCCGCCGGTTCCCCGCGCGCAGCGGCCCCCGACGCAGGCGCTCCACAGCAGATTCGGCGAGAACTTCTTCTACATGCTCTACTTCCAGGAGCCCGGTGTTGCCGACGCCGAACTCAACGCTGATCCCGCCCGCACGATGCGCCGGCTGATGGGTAGCCTGCGGGTACCCGGCGACCCGAGCGCGGCGATGCGAATGGTGGCCGCCGGCCCCGAAGGCTTCATCGATCGCCTGCCCGAGCCGGACGGGCTGCCGGACTGGATCGGCCGGGACGAGCTCGACCACTACGTCGACGAGTTCTCCCGCACGGGTTTCACCGGCGGCCTGAACTGGTACCGCAACTTCGACCGGAACTGGGAGACCACCCCGGAGCTCGCCGACGCCAAAATCACCGTGCCGTGTTTGTTCATCGGCGGCACGGCCGATCCCGTGTTGGCGTTCACCCGCGCCGACCGCGCTTCGCAGGTGATCTCCGGGCCGTACCGTCAGGTCATGATCGACGGCGCGGGACATTGGCTGCAACAGGAACGGCCCGACGAGGTGAACGCGGCCCTGTTGGAGTTCCTCGACGGATTGGAGCTGCGATGACCGTGCCCCTGCGTTTCGGCGTTTTTATCACGCCGTTTCATCCCACCGGCCAATCCCCCACGGTGGCACTGGAATACGACATGGAGCGCGTCGTTGCGCTGGACCGCCTCGGGTTCGACGAAGCCTGGTTCGGCGAACACCACTCCGGTGGCTACGAGCTGATCGCGTGCCCGGAAGTCTTCATCGCCGCGGCGGCGGAACGGACAAAGCACATCCGGCTGGGCACCGGGGTGGTCTCGTTGCCCTACCACCACCCACTCATGGTCGCCGACCGCTGGGTGCTGCTGGACCACCTGACCCGCGGCCGGGTCATGTTCGGCACCGGTCCCGGCGCGCTGCCGTCGGATGCGTACATGATGGGCATCGACCCGGTCGACCAGCGGCGAATGATGCAGGAGTCGCTCGAGGCGATCCTCGCGCTGTTTCGCGCCGCGCCCGACGAGCGAGTCGACCGCCACTCCGACTGGTTCACGCTGCGCGACGCGCAGTTGCATGTCCGGCCCTACACCTGGCCGTACCCGGAGATCGCCACGGCGGCAATGATTTCGCCGTCCGGGCCGCGCCTGGCCGGTGCGCTGGGCACGTCGCTGCTGTCACTGTCGATGTCGGTGCCGGGCGGTTACGCCGCGCTGGAGACCACCTGGCAGGTGGTGCGCGATCAGGCCGCCAAGGTCGGCCGGGACGAGCCGGACCCGCGCGACTGGCGCGTCTTGAGCATCATGCACATAGCTGACACTCGCGAGCAGGCGATCGACGATTGCACCTATGGGCTGCAGGATTTCGCCAATTACTTCGGCGCGGCCGGGTTCGTCCCGCTGGCCAACACCGTGGAAGGCGCCCAGACTCCGCACGAGTTCGTCGAAGACTATGCGGCCAAAGGGAATTGCTGCGTCGGCACACCGGAAGACGCGATCGCGCATGTTGAAGACCTGCTGCAACGGTCGGGTGGTTTCGGGACGCTGCTGATGCTCGGCCACGACTGGGCATCGCCCGAAGCGACATACCACTGCTATGACCTGGTCGCCCGCAAGGTGATTCCGTATTTCAAGGGACAGTTGCAAGCATCGCGGTCGTCTCACGACTGGGCCAGAGGCAAACGCGACCAGTTGATTGGCCGCGCCGGCGAGGCCGTCGTGAAGGCCATCACCGAGCATGTGGACGAACAAAAGGGCGTGAGAAGCTGATGCGCGCCGCGGTACTGCGCGACGGCCGCATGGTCTACCGGGACGACGTGCCCGAGCCGGTGCCGGAAGCCGGCCAGGTGCTGGTCGGCGTGCGAGCGTGTGGAATCTGCGGTTCCGATTTGCATTTCGCCGCCCACGGCGCCGAGGTGATGGAAATGAGCGAACGGGTGGCCGGCGGTGCGGGCGGCATGCAAGTCGACCTGAACGGCGATGTCTTCATGGGACACGAATTCAGCGCCGAGGTGCTCGAGGCCGGACCCGACACCGAAACCCATCCGGCCGGGACGTTCGTCACGTCGCTCCCGGTGCTGCTGTCCGCCAAGGGCGTCGAGCCGATCGTCTACAGCAACAGCACGCTCGGCGGCTACGCCGAGCGGATGCTGCTTTCGGCGCCGCTGCTGTTGCCCATCCCCAACGGCCTTGATCTGAAGCACGCCGCGTTGACCGAACCGATGGCGGTCGGGCTGCACGCCGTCAACAAGTCGAATATCGCTCCGGGCGAGAAGGCCCTGGTGCTGGGGTGTGGCCCGATCGGCATCGCGATTATCGCGGCCCTGCGGGCGCGAGGTGTTGAAACGATTGCGGCAGCTGACTTTTCGCCGAAGCGGCGGGAGCTGGCCGCCGCGATGGGCGCCCACCGGACGTTGGATTCGGCCCAGGGGTCACCGTTCGACAGCGTCAAGCCCGCGGTCGTGTTCGAGGCGGTCGGGGTACCGGGAATCATCGACGACGTGCTGCTGCGGGCACGGCCGGGCACCCGCCTGGTCGTCGCCGGCGTGTGCATGCAGCCCGACACCGTGCATCCGTTCTTCGCGATCGCCAAAGAGATCAACGTGCAGTTCGTCCTCGCCTACACTCCCGACGAGTTCGCCTACTCGCTGCGCGCCCTGGCCGAGGGCGAGATCGACGTGACCCCCCTGATCACCGGAGAAGTCGGCCTGGAAGGGGTCGGTCAGGCGTTCGACGACCTCGCCGACCCCGAGCGGCACTGCAAGATTCTGGTTACGCCGTAGCGGCCCAGTCGCAGACCCCGTCGCCGCCTATCCGACGGAACGGGTTTTGCGCTTGTCGAAAAAGTCCGTCCACGACACGATCTCGGGGTGCTCCTTGAGCAACCTCCTGCGGTCCCGCTCGGTCATGCCGCCCCAAATACCGAACTCGACCCTGTTGTCGAGCGCCTCCGCCCCGCACTCCTGCAACACGGGGCAGTGACGGCAGATAGCCGCGGCCTTGCGTTGTGCCGCTCCCCGCACGAACAGTTCGTCGGGATCCCCCTGCCTGCACAGGCCTTTTGATACCCAAGCGCGATCGTCCGCGCTCTCTGCACGCGGAGCGCTCTTCACCGACACGAGATTTATTGGCCGCGCGGCCGGTCCGGTTCCTGACAACGACCCATCCCTTCCTTCCGGCCGCGAGTTTGCGACCGCCCCCCAACAGTGCTGGGATGTGCGCCACACCGTGCCCGTGTGGTGTGACCGGGATCCCCCGGTGCCCAAGGTATCGGTTCGGTACCGATTGCGCAACAGTTTTTTGGCACGCCCGTACCTTTCCTCGCCGCGTGGGGCGGCCGTGGCCCGTGGCTTCGTATGGACCACGGACCGCGGTCGGTAGCGCTAGGGTCCAAAGGTGCCGATCGCACCGAACGCCCCGAAGTCGGTCCGAAGGTCGATTGCCCTGGCCGCCGCCGGGTTGACGGTCGCCGCGCTGGCGGCGTGCGACAAGCCCAACCCGGCACCGCCGGGGGCGAATCCGCGCCAAGTGACCGTCGTCGGCTCGGGGCATGTCCAAGGCGTCCCGGACACGCTGACCGCCGACGTCGGCATCGAGTTCAGCGCACCCGACGTCACCGCCGCGATGAACCAGGCCAACGACCGCCAGCAAGCGGTGATCAACGCGCTGGCCGACGCGGGCCTGGACCGCAAAGACATCAGCACCACCACGGTCACGCTGCAGCCGCAGTACAGCAATGCCGAACCCCCGGTCATCACCGGGTACCGCGCCACCAACGCGATCCAGGTCAAGATCCACCCGACCGACGCCGCGTCGAGGATGCTGGCCCTGATCGTCAGCACCGGCGGTGACGCGACCCGGATAACCTCGGTCAGCTACTCCATCGCCGACGACTCGCAGCTGGTCAAGGACGCCCGCGCGCGGGCGTTCAACGACGCCAAGGCCCGTGCCGACCAGTACGCCCAGTTGTCCGGCCTGCGGCTGGGCAGGGTGCTGTCCATCTCGGAGGTGTCGGGCGGCGCGCCCGCGGGCGGCGGACCGCCGGCGCCGCCTCGCAGCGCATCCGCGGTCCCCCTGGAGCCCGGCCAGCAGACCGTGAGCTTCTCCGTGACCGCGGTGTGGGAGCTCGACTGAGGCCTCGACAGGGCTTGGTTACTCCTCGTAGACCCTGGGGTCCAAGGTTCCGATGTACGACAGGTCGCGGTAGCGCTCGTCGTAATCCAGGCCGTAGCCCACCACGAAGTCGTTGGGAATGTCGAAGCCCACGTAGGCGATCTCGACCTTGGCGCGCACCGCATCGGGCTTGCGCAGCAGCGTGCACACCCGCAGCGAACGCGGATGCCGGGTCTTCAGGTTGCGCAGCAGCCAGGACAGGGTCAGCCCGGAGTCGACGACGTCCTCGACGATCAGCACGTCGCGGTCGTTGATGTCGCGGTCCAAGTCCTTGAGGATCCGCACCACGCCCGACGAAGACGTCGAGGACCCATAGGAGCTGACGGCCATGAATTCGAACTGGGTCGGCACGGGAATCGCGCGGGCCAGATCGGTGACGAAGATCACCGCGCCCTTGAGCACGGTGATCAGCAGCAGATCCTGGCCGGTCTCGTCCGCACGGTCGCGGTAATGGTTGCCGATCTCCGCGCCCAATTCGGCGATGCGGGCCTGGATCTGCTCCGCGGTGAGCAGCACCGACTTGATGTCCCCCGGGTAGAGCTCCGCGGGCTGAGCGGGGGTGATCGCCGAGGAGATCTGGGCCACGACCACAGAGTGCCACGCCGGCGGGCTTATAACCAATGACAACCCGAGACTGCGCCTAGCGGATCGGTTTCCGGACCGGCTCCCGCCACAGTGTCAGCACGCCGTCGCGCCGCCCCGCCATCAACCGCTCACCGCGCAATGCGGAGCCCACCGCCACCCCGCCCTGCCCACGCCAGGCAGTGATCAGGGTGTTCACGCCGCGGATCTGCTTGTCGGTCAGCCCCGTCGCGCCGCCGGCGAGCAGCCAACCCCGGATCACCCGGCGGCGAACCGGGTCGGGCAGTGCGGCCAGGGGGCGGACCGACAGCCCGGGGCCCGCGGTCACGTCGGGCAGCGCCTGCACGGCGAGCGCGTCGATCAGGTCGCCGTCCTCGCGCAGCGCCGTCGCGGTGCGGGCCAGCGCCTCGGCCACTCCGCCGCCCAGCACGTCCTCGAGAAGCGGCAACACCTCCAGGCGTAACCGGGTTCGGGTGAAACGACGGTCGGTGTTGTGCGGATCCTGCCACGCGGTGAGGTCCAGCTCCCGGCACGCGGCGTGCGTCACGGCGCGCCGCACGGCCAGCAGCGGCCGGCACCAGGGCGGGTCGTGCGGACGCATCCCGGCGATCGAGCGCACCCCGGAGCCGCGGCCCAGCCCCAACAGCACCGTCTCCGCCTGATCGTCGAGCGTGTGGGCCAACAGCACCGGGCGGTCCCCGCGGTACGCGCGCAGCTCGGCGTAGCGGGCGGCACGGGCCGCGGCCTCGGGGCCGCCGTCATCACCCACGCGCACGGAAAGCACCTGTGCGTCAACACATCCCACGGCGGCCGCTTGCTTCCGGGCGGTCTCGGCGACAGCGGCCGAGCCGGGCTGCAGGCCGTGATCGACGATCAGCGCGGTGGTGGGCCGCAGCTGCGCCGCGACCGCGGTGAGCGCCAGCGAGTCCGGGCCGCCGGACAGTGCCACGCACCATTGCTCGTCGGTGACGAGATAGGTCTTGGCGAACGCCTCGACAGCCGTGCGCAGCTGCCCTACAGCACCCTGTCGATCCATCGCCGGGGCTCTTCGATTTCGGCGGGCAGCGGCAGCGTTTCGGGGCCCGACCAGATGGTGTTGAACCGTTCCATTCCGACCCGGCCCACCACGTGGTCGACGAACGCCTTGCCGCGGGTGTATTGGCTCAGCTTGGCGTCGAGCCCCAGCAGCGCGCGCAGCAGGCGCTGCAGCGGCGGTTGCTTGCGGTGGCGACGCTCGTCGAATCGCCGGCGGATGGTGGCCACCGAGGGCACCACCATCGGTCCGACCGCGTCCATGACGTGTTCGGCGTGGCCTTCCAGCAGCGTGCCCAGCACCAGCAGCTGATCCAGGGCGTTGCGCTGCGACTCGGACTGCACGGCACGCACCAGGCCGAGAATCCCGGAGGCATTGGCGTCCGTGGACGAGCCGTTGGCGCGGTTGCGGACGAATTCCGCGAGCCGGCTCGCCACCTGACCGATGTCTTCGCCGGCGTCCTGGGTCAGCACTCCCAACGCCTGCGACATGTAATCCACCACCCACGGGTTGGCGGTGAACTGCACGCGATGGGTCACCTCGTGCAGGCATACCCACAACCGGAAATCGGAGGGCTCGACCCGAAGCTGACGCTCGACGGCGATGACGTTCGGGTACACCACCAGCAGACAACCCTCTTTCGCCCCTTCCTTTTCCGAGGCGAAAGGATCGTACTGGCCGAGAATCCCGGACGACACGAACGCCAGCACGGCGCCCGTCTGCGCGCCGGTGATGCGACCGGTGAGAAACCCACGCGGCTTTTCGCTTCCATTGGTCATCACCCGCATCGACTCGGCCGCGGCGCCGATCCACTCCGGGCGGTCGACGATGCGGGCCGGCGGAACCACGCCGTGGGTGATCAGGCCGGTCACGTCGCGCACCGGCGGTTCGGCCTTCGCGGCCGCACTGGTCAGTTCGTCGACCGCCTGGCGGCGGGTGTAGTCGCTGGACGCCGGTCCGGGTCTGGCGAGCCGCTGGCCAACGGTCGCCGCGAATCGCCAGTCAACAGCGGTGCCGAGGGTCAGATCCGACGATGGGGTCATGCGCACCCGCACGACCAGAGCTTGGTGGCCAGGGCATCCATGGCGTTGCGGCCGTTCGGGCCGGCGGCGTTCGAGATGAAGGCGAACGCGAGCACCCGCCCGCTGCGGTCGGTGACCACCCCGACCAGCGAGTTGACGGCGGTCAACGAGCCGGTCTTGGCACGAAGCCAGCCGGCCGGGCCCTGGTTGGTGGCCGGATCGAGGAAGCGGTCGGCCAGCGTGCCGCTGCCGCCGGCGATCGGAAGCAGGTCCAGCAGCGCGCGCAACGACGGCTGGTCCGGCCCGGCGGCCGCCTGCACCACGCCGTCGAGCGTCTTGGCCGTCAACCGGTCGTCAACCGAAAGCCCGCTCGAATCCATCAGCGCGGCGCCGGTGATGTCGACGTGGGCGGTGCTCAACCGGTTGGTCACCGCGTCGACCGCCCCGGCGAAACTGCGGGGCCGGTTGATCGCGGCCGCCACCTCCCGGGCGATGCATTCGGCCATCACGTTGTCGGAGTGGTCCATCATCTGGGATAGCCGCTGGACCAGCGGGGCCGACTGCACCACGGCCAGCTGCCGTGCACCCGACGGCGCCGGGGCAATGGTCACCGCGCCCGGATCCAGGCCGAGGCCCTTGGCCAGCTCCCGCCCGGCATCCAGCGCCGGGGTCTTGGACCGCCGTGAGTCGACGGTGGTCGGCTGGATGCGGCCGGCGTCGATCATCGCCGACTCGATCGGCGCGATGTCGCCGTTGTCGACGTCGCCGGGATCCCAGCCCGGCGCCATCGTCGGCCCACTGAACGCCGAGGTGTCCACCTGCACCGCGGTCGGCGTGACGCCGCTGCGGCGAACCTGTTCGACAAGGTCGCTGATTCGCGCCGCACCCCGGTACCAGGTGGGCACGTTGGGCGGAGCCGCCGACAGCGTCGGATCCCCGGCGCCCACCAGCACAACCGGCCCCTGGGCGTTCGGGCCGCCGGCCACCACCCGGGTGCCGATCCGGGCCTGATGGTCCAGCGTCAGCAACGCCGCGGCCGCGGTGAGCGTTTTGTTGGTCGACGCCGGCACCAGCGGCAGGTCGTCGGCCACCTGCCAGAGCTCTGTTCCGGTCATGGCGTCGGTGATCCGGCCGCCCAGCCTGCCGAGGTTGGGGTCGGCCGCCACGGGCGCGAGCGCGGCGGCCACCCCACCCGGGCTGGGTGTCTCGGCGGTGTCGGCGACCGCGACCATCCCCGGCTTGACCGTGGGCGGGCGCGGAGGCGGCACGGTGGCGTGCGCGGCGCCGGCGCCGTGCCCGCCCGTGGTGAAAAACATTGCCGCGGCCACCACCGCGCCGACGAACACCAGCACGGCAAACCCGACGAGGGCTTGGGTGGATTTGCGCCAGCGACGAGTAGGACTCATCACTCTCCTGACTGTTTGGACCCATTCTGCCGAATCGGCCGCGATACCCCTCGACTAGGGTGATGCCCGACGCCCACTGACCACCCAAGACCGACCCAGACAACCCTCGCGAAGGAGCCGGCACGGTGCAATTCGACGTAACCATCGAAATCCCCAAAGGCCAGCGGAACAAGTACGAGGTCGATCACGAGACGGGCCGGGTGCGTCTGGACCGCTACCTGTACACCTCGATGGCCTACCCCACCGATTACGGCTTCATCGACGACACCCTCGGTGAAGACGGCGACCCGCTGGACGCCCTGGTGCTGTTGCCCGAGCCGGTGTTTCCCGGAGTCATCGTGGAGGCGCGACCGGTGGGAATGTTCAAGATGGTCGACGAGCACGGCGGCGACGACAAGGTGTTGTGCGTTCCCGCCGGCGACCATCGATGGGACCACGTCCAAGACATCGGAGACGTTCCGGAATTCGAACTGGATGTGATCAAGCACTTCTTCTCGCAGTACAAGGCCCTGGAGCCGGGCAAGTTCGTCAAGACCGCCAACTGGGTCGACCGAGCCGAAGCCGAAGCGGAGGTGCAGCGCTCGGTGGAACGGTTCAAAGCTCTGGGGCACAGACGCGGCTAACGCTGTCGGCGTAAAAGCACCGCCCGCGTCGCGGTGGCATCCTGGCAATGTGACCCCGATGCTGCACTTCGCCGCCGGCTTCTGGTGGCTGATTTTCCCGCTGGGCGGCACCATCGGCGCGGCCCTGAAGGCGGTCGCCGCCGCGAACGAGCGTCGGGCGGAGCGACGGCTGGAACGCTACCGCTTGAAGCAGCAAGCCAGGATCGCGGTGGCCGAAGCATCCGGGCGGGCGCGAAACAACGAGCAGAACTCCCGCCGAGAGCTCGCCAAACTCATTGCGGCGCATGACCGTACCGACGCAAGGTGGTTCGACTACGAGATCGACATCGCCAAATTGCTGGACTTCCCGATGATGACCGATATGCGCGATCCGCTGACCATCGCGTTCCACAAGGCGAAACGGCGCGCGGACCTGCTGCGGCCGGAACGGCCCGACGACCTCGCCGGCGACCGGACCGCGCAGCTGGAGTACCGCGATGCAGTCCACGAGTACATCACCGCGTTCGAGGTCGCCGAGGCCGAAGCGACTCGCCGACGCCGCAGCGGCTTCTCGGAAGACGATCAACAACGGCTGGCACGTGCCCAGCATCTGTTGCACCTGGCGCAAGACGAGGCGGCTACGCATGAGGAACGACAGAACGCCTACGCGCGGGCGAGAAAAGAGCTCGACGGGCTGATCTTGCTGCCCGCCCCGGCACGGGCCGCCATCGAACGGCTCATCGCCGGCCAGATCGAGGCGTGACCGTTCAGGCGTTGGCCCGTACGTGGCGCCGGTTGCGCAACACGCTCCAGCCCAACGCCGCCCCGATGAAGACCACACCCACGGACGCCGTGGCCGCCTCGGGAACCTTGAACCGCTCGTCGATGGACAGCAGCATGATCACGGCCAGCGCGCCGATCGCCCAGTGCGCGCCGTGTTCCAGGTACAGGTAACGGTCGAGGGCTTCCTGCTGCACCAGGTAGATGGTGATCGACCGGACGAACATCGAACCCACCAGTCCCAAACCCAGCGCAATGACGATCGGATCCGAAGTGATCGCGAAGGCGCCGGTGACCCCGTCGAACGAGAATGCGGCGTCGAGAACCTCGAGATACACGAACAGGGTCAGGCCGGCCCTGCCGACCGCGCCGCCGACCGGCGCCGAGTCGGTGTCCGGCGGCCGAAAAGCCCGACTCAAACCGTCGACGACGAGATAGGTGATCAGACCCAGCAGTCCGGCGGTCAGCACCGACGCGCGCTCCCCGCGGAGTGCGTCAACTGCGTCCCGGCGACGACCAGCGCAACGCCGGCCACCGCCACCGACACCTGGCCAAGCCGACCGATGCGGGCGAAAGGGACTTCGATCCACTTGAGCCACTTGATATCTCGGTCGTGAAAGACGAAGTCCAAGAACAGCATCAACAGGAAGGTCCCGCCGAATGCCGCGATCTGTGGGTGTGCGGACACGATCAGCTTCTCGTAGCTCGGTGATCCGTCCGGGAATTCCAGCGCGCCGTGCGGCGGCGGATGAAGCGCCAACTCCATAGCGCGAACCGGGTCGATGCCCGCGCTGGCCCAAACGATGAGCAAGGGGAACAGCAGCCGCATGCCGAATACCGCGACGAGAATCCCGATCGTCAGGAACATCCGCCGCCAGAACGGACTCATCCGCTGCAGGACCGCGGCGTTGATGATGGCGTTGTCGAACGACAGCGAGACCTCGAGGACGGCCAGCACCAGCAGCAGGAACAGGTCCTTCAGCCCGCCATGCACGTACCCGACGGCAAGGGCGGCCGCGGTGACGAACAGCGAAATCCCGAAGGTGCGGAATGCGGCCATGGATCCTTCCCGACGGCCGCCCACAACAACGAACCACCGCGCCGAATCGGGCCATCGGTACGAACACACTTA
Organism: uncultured Actinomycetota bacterium; assembly: GCA_963784685.1. Lineage (GTDB taxonomy): Bacteria > Actinomycetota > Actinomycetes > Mycobacteriales > Mycobacteriaceae > Mycobacterium. The sequence continues at coordinate 321,101 of CAWASF010000019.1, read as the reverse complement.
CTATTTGCAGATTGTGGTGATGCATCGGGTCAGTCGGCCGAAAGCGCTGCCCCGGTGACCGAAATCGGGTCCTCCGGCGGGCCGGTCGCACGCAGCAGCATGGCCCGGGTGGGCACCGCCACCGCGCTGACCGCGCTGTGCGGGTACGCGGTGATCTATCTGGCCGCTCGTGACCTGGCCCCGGGCGGCTTTTCGGTGTTCGGGGTGTTCTGGGGGGCGGTCGGCCTGAGCGCCGGCGCTACTACCGGCCTCCTGCAAGAGGCAACTCGCGAGGTTCGCTCGACGCAATATATCGACGTGGCGACCGGGAGGCGCACCCATCCGCTGCGCGTCGCCGCGGTGATCGGGGTGGCCGCGGCCGTCGTGATCGCCGGCAGCTCGCCGCTGTGGAGCGGGCGGGTATTCGTCGAAGATCGCTGGTTGTCGGTGGGCCTGCTCGGCGTCGGGCTGGCCGGGTTCTGCCTGCACTCCACCCTGCTGGGCATGCTGGCCGGGACCAATCAGTGGACTCAGTACGGGGCGCTGATGGCGACCGACGCGGTCATCCGGGTGGCGGTCGCCACGGCGACATTCGTGGCCGCCTGGGGCCTGACCGGGTACTTGTGGGCGACCGTGGCGGGGTCAGCGGCCTGGCTGATCGTGCTGGCGGCGTCCCCCACCGCGCGCGCCGCCGCCCGCCGCTTGACGCCCGGCGGCACCGCGACCTTCCTGCGCGGCGCCGCCCATTCGGTCACCGCGGCCAGTGCCAGCGCAATCCTGGTGATGGGATTTCCGGTGTTGTTGAAGCTGACCAGCGATCAGCTCGGGGCAGAGGGCGGCGTGATCATCGTGGCCGTGATGTTGACCCGTGCCCCCCTGCTGGTGCCGTTGACGGCCATGCAGGGCAACCTGGTCGCTCATTTCGTCGACAAAGGCACCGATCGGCTTCGGGCCCTCCTCGTCCCGGCGGCGACCACCGGCGGCATCGGCGCGGTCGGAGTGCTGGCGGCCGCCGTCGTGGGCCCACGGTTGCTGCGGGTCGCCTTCGGTCCGCAGTACCAGGCCGGCGGCGCGCTGCTGGCCTGGCTGACGGCGGCGGCCGTGGCGATCGCCATGCTGACGCTGACCGGTGCCGCTGTGGTAGCCGCCGCGCTGCATCGGGCCTATTCGCTGGGCTGGGTAGGGGCGACGGTCGCGTCGGGGCTGTTGCTGCTGTTGCCGCTGCCGCTGCAGACCCGCACCGTGGTCGGCTTGCTGTGCGGTCCGCTGGTGGGAATCGGCGTCCACCTGTTCGCACTGGCGCGTGCCGGCCGAGTAACCGGCTGATCAGGCTAACCTTGTGGGCTTAGATGGTTACTCAAACGCATTACCCCGACGTCTGGATCGTCGTTCCCGCCTTCAACGAAGCCGCCATAATCGGCGAGGTGATCGCCGATGCGCGGTCGGTCTTCGACAACCTCGTCTGCGTGGACGACGGCAGCACCGACGGCACCGGCGAGATCGCCAGGCGGGCCGGGGCTCATTTGGTGCGCCACCCCATCAACCTGGGTCAGGGTGCGGCGATCCAGACCGGCATCGAATACGCCCGCAAGCAGCCCGGGGCGCGGGTTTTCGGCACGTTCGACGGCGACGGCCAGCATCGCGTCAAGGACCTGATCGCGATGATCGACCGGCTCGGCGCCGGTGACGTCGACGTAGTCATCGGAACGCGATTCGGCGAGCACCACGGCAGTCGGCCGCCCTTCCTGAAACGGATCGTGCTGCAGACCGCCGCGCGGCTGAGTCGCCGTGGTCGCCGACTTGGCTTGACCGACACCAACAATGGGCTGCGGCTGTTCAACAAGAAGGTCGCCGACGGACTCGACATCAGGATGAGCGGGATGAGTCACGCCAACGAGTTCGTCATGTTGATCGCCGAAAATCATTGGCGCGTGGCCGAACAGCCGGTCGAGGTGCTGTACACCGATTACTCCAAGTCGAAGGGCCAGCCCCTCCTCAACGGCGTCAACATCATCTTCGACGGGTTCCTGCGAGGGAGGATTCCGAAATGAAAAGGACTGAAAAATGAACTGGATCCAGGTGCTGCTGATCGGATCGATCGTCGCGCTGCTGGTCTACCTGCTGCGGTCCCGCAGAAATGCGCGGTCTCGGGCATGGGTCAAGGTCGGATATGTCCTGTTCGTGCTGGGCGGCATCTATGCCGTGCTGAGGCCCGACGACACGACCGTCGTAGCGCACTGGTTCGGGGTGCGCCGTGGCACCGACCTGATGCTCTACGCGTTGATCATGGCGTTCAGCTTCACCACGCTGAGCACCTATATGCGGTTCAAGGACTTGGAGTTGCGCTACGCGCGACTCGCCCGCGCGGTGGCGCTGGAAACCGCGCAGGCGCCCGAACCGCGCTAGATCGTTCGCAGGCCGCGGAAATAGTCCACGGTGCGACGCACGCCCTCATGCAGCTGTACCTGCGGGCGCCAACCCAAAACGCTTGCGGCCAGGCCGATGTCGAGGCACGACCGCCTCAGATCGCCCAGTCGATCCGGATGAAACTCCGGGTCGTCGGGTCCCCCGACGGCCGCGGCCACCGCCGAATGCAGTTGGCGGTCAGAGGTTTCCATCCCGGTGCCGATGTTGAAACGCTGCCCACCACCCGCGTGCCCCGCGGCCTTGACGAAGGCGTCCACCACGTCGTCGACGTACACATAGTCACGGGTTTTGCCGCCGTCCCCGAACACCTTTGTCGGCTTACCCGACAGCAGTGCCCGGGCGAAGATCGCCACCACGCCCGCCTCGCCGTGCGGGTCCTGCCGGGGGCCGTAGACGTTGGCGGGCGCGATGTGCGAGCAGTCCAGGCCGTACAGGTGTCGAAAGGTGTTCAGGTAGATTTCCCCCGCCACCTTGCCCGCGGCGTACGGCGACGCCGGGTCCGTGGGCGCGGTCTCGGGGGTCGGATACTGCGGCGGGGTGCCGTAGATGGATCCGCCCGACGAGGTGTGCACGACCTTGCGCACCCCCGTCAGGCGTGCCGCTTCGGCCAGGCGGACCGTGCCGATGACGTTGACCGAAGCGTCGAATTGCGGATCGGCGACCGAGCGCCGCACGTCGATTTGCGCCGCAAGATGGAAAACCACCTCGGGCCGATGCTCGTCGAGGATGGCGCGCAGATCGGCGCTCACGATGTCCGCCTCGACGAAGACGTGCGCCTGGTTGTCGGCCAGGTGCTCGAGGTTGGTCGCGCGGCCGGTGGCGAAGTTGTCCAGCCCCACCACCGTGTGACCGTCGGCCAGCAGCCGGTCGACTAGCGTCGAGCCGATGAATCCGGCTGCCCCGGTAACCAGTGCGCGCACCGGCCCACCATACCGGCGGGCCGCGCGCACGAGCCGCATACCTCCGGTCGCCCTGGCGGCCGCCGGGCTGATCACGGTGCAGCTGGGGATACGCGCGGCGCTGGCGTTCGGCGGCTACTTCTATTGGGACGACCTGATCCTCATCGGCAAGGCCGGCACCCATAACTTGCTGTCACCGTCGTATTTGTTCGACGACCACGACGGCCACGTCATGCCCGGCGCCTTCCTGGTCGGCGGCGCCATCGTCCGGCTGGCCCCACTGGACTGGACGGGGCCCGCGATCAGCCTGGTCGTGTTGCAGTTGCTGGCCTCGCTGGCCCTGCTGCGCGCGTTGTACGTCATCCTGGGCTGGCGATGGGTGCTGCTGATCCCGTTGACGTTCGCGCTGCTCACACCGTTGGGCGTGCCCGGGTTCGCGTGGTGGGCGGCCGCACTGAACTCGTTGCCGATGCTGGCGGCGCTGGCCTGGGTGTGCGCCGACGCGATCCTTCTGGTCCGCACCCGCAAGTCGCGCTACGCGGCGACCGGCGCGCTGGTCTACCTCGGCGGGCTGCTGTTCTTCGAGAAGGCCGCGGTGATTCCGTTCGTCGCCTTCGCCGTGGCCGCACTGCTGTGCCACGTGCAGGGTGATCGGGCGCCGTTGGCGACGGTGTGGCGGTCCGGTGTGCGGTTGTGGATCGCGACGCTGGCGCTGACCGTCGGCTGGGTGGCGCTCTATTTGGCGGTGGTCAATCAGCGGCGGTGGAGTTTTGACCTGCCGATGACGTGGGATCTGCTGTGGCGTTCGATCACCCACGGCATCGTGCCCGGGCTGGCCGGGGGGCCGTGGCACTGGGACCGGTGGGCGCCGGGGTCGCCGTGGGCCACGCCCCCGCCGCCGGTGATGGCATTGGGCTGGCTGGTCTTGTTCGGGGTATTTGTGCTGTCGCTGATCCGGAAACAACGCATCGGGCCGGTGTGGCTGACCGCGGCCGGCTACACGGTCGCCTGCCAGGTCCCGATCTATCTGATGCGGTCTTCGAAGCAGACCGCCCTGGAACTCGCCCAAACGTTGCGGTATCTGCCGGATCTCGTCGTGGTGCTGGCGCTGCTGGCGGCCGTCGCGCTGTGCGCCCCGAACCGGCCGGCCGCGCCGCGTTGGCTGGACGCATCGCCGAAGCGCGCCGTGGCGACGGTGGCTTTGGCGTTGGCGTTCGTGGCCAGCAGCCTGTATTCGACGGCGACGTTCTTGACCAGTTGGCGGGACAACCCCGCGCAGCCCTACCTGCGCAACGCCCGGGCCGGATTGGCCGCCGCGCGCGCCTCCTCGGAGGCACCGCTACTTGACCAAGAGGTCGATCCGCTGGTGCTGCAACGGGTGGCCGCGCCGGAGAACCTGGCCAGCCACATGTTCGCGCTGTTACGCGACAGGCCCGAATTCGCCACGGCGACAACGCAATTGCGCATGCTCGACAGCTCGGGCCGGCTGATCGACGCGAGAGTGACCTGGATTCGCACCATCACGCCCGGGCCGATGCCGCGGTGCGGCTATTTCGCGCAACCGGACAAGCCGGCGCGGATGATCCTCGACGGGCCGCTGCTGCCCGCCGATTGGACCGTCGAGCTCAACTACCTGGCCAACAGCGACGGCTCGATGATGTTGTCGCTATCCGAGGGTCCCGATGTCAAGGTTCCGGTGCATCCGGGACTCAACCGGGTCTTCGCGCGGCTGCCGGGCGCCGGAGACGCGATCACCGTCCGGGCCAACACCACCGCGCTGGCATTGTGCGTCGCGTCGGGACCGGTCGGTTTCGTCGCGCCGGCGTGACGGGTGCCCACCCGACCTTCAGCCGGCGGGGGCGATGTCGACCGGGATGCCGTTGAGCACAGCGGTACCCGACAGCGGGTCCAGATGGTTGCCGTCGTTGAGTTGATTGACGTTGACACCGGGCCGGCTGGTCGCGAGCTCCTGTCCCGTGCCGCCGCGATCGTGGCCCCACCCGTGAGGCAGCGAGACCACACCGCGCCGCATGCCGTCGGTCACCTCGACCGGCGCCAGGAGTTCGCCGCCCGGGCCCTTGACGACGGCCGTCTCGGTGAGCCCGAGGTCGGCGGCGTCGTCCGGGTGGATCTGCAGGGTGCACCGGTTGGTACCGCCGGACAGCGCGGGCACGTTGTGCATCCAACTGTTGTTGGAGCGCAGGTGGCGCCGGCCGATCAGCATGAACCGGTCGTCTCCACCGCCGACGGATTCGCGCAGCCGCGCCACGTCGGCGATCAGCGGCTCGGGCGCGAGTTCGATTCGCCCCGTGGGGGTTCGGAGCACCTCGGGCACCCGAGGCTGCAACGGCCCCAGGTCGACGCCGTGCGGTGCGGCCTTGAGCCGCTCGAGGGTGAGCCCGCCGGGGTTGGCGCCGAACGCGTCGCCGTAGGGCCCGAGCCGAAGCATCATGTCCAGGCGCCGTTCGTATCCGGCACCGTCGATGAGCATCGCGGTCAATTCGTCGACCGCGCGGCCGGCGACGGGTGAGTCCGGGTCGGCGGTCTCCTTGGTCAACGTCGCCGCAATGACCTGATCGTCAACCAGCGCCACGTCGCCGTCCGGTCCCAGGCCGTACAGAATCAGCGCGATGCGCGACAGGATCTCGGGCTCGTCGGGCCGCGCGTCCAGCGGCAGAGCGGCCGGCGAGTAGCGCGCGTTGTTGCGCACCGCGAGGTTGTTGAGCGCGACGTCGAAATGGGCGCTCTGCGCGGGCGGCGGCGGCGGCAGGATCACGTCGGCATGGCGGGTGGTCTCGTTGAGGTACGGGTCGATGCTGAGCATGAAGCCGACAATGTCGAGCGCGCGATCGAGCCGATCGCCGTCCGGGGCCGACAGCACCGGGTTTCCGGCGATGGTGATCATCGCCTTGATCTGACCCTCACCCCCCGTGTCGATCTCCTCGGCGAGGGCGGCGGCGGGAAATTCGGAGAGCGCTTCGGGGTGGCCCGAGACGCGGCTGTGCCAACGTCCGGTCCGGAACCCCCGGCCCGGCTTCGGGGGGCGGGGTGCGGGAACCGTCGGGCCGAGCGGGAACATCGCGCCGCCCGGCCGGTCGAGGTTTCCGGTCAGGATGTTGATCACGTCGACCAGCCAGCTGCCGATCGTGCCGAATTCCACTGTGGAGGTACCGATTCGGCCATATACGGCGGCCGTCGGCGCCGCCGCGATCTCGCGGGCCAGGATGCGGATGTCATCGGCGGATACGCCGCAGTGAGCGGCGACGGCCTCGGGTGAGAATTCGTCGGCCAGCGCGCGGACCTCTTCGACTCCGTTGACATGCTCCGCGATTCCCCCGAGATCCGGTGCGACGAGGCCCTCTTCGAACAGCACGTGCACGATGGCGAACAGCAATGCGGCGTCGGTGCCGGGTCGCGGTGCGAGGTGGCGGTCCGCGAGTTCGGCCGTGCGCGTGCGGGCGGGGTCGATGACGACGAGCGTGCCACCGCGTTCGCGCAGCGCCCGCAGCTTGCCGGGGAAGTCGGCGGCGGTGGCCAGACTTCCGTTGGACACCAAGGGATTCGCGCCGATGACGACCAGATGGTCGGTGCGGTCGAGGTCGGGCACCGTGAACGCGACCGGGCTGCCGAACATCAGGCCGAGCGCGACGTGCTTGGGCATCTGATCGAGCGTGCTCGCGCTGAAAACTTGACGGGTGCCGAGCCCCCGGACGATCAACGGCGCGTACAGGCTGCCCGCGATGGTGTGTGCGTTCGGGTTGCCCAAATACACGCCGACGGATGCCCCGCCGTGCCGGCGGATAACCTCGCCCAGGCGGTCCGCGACGACGGCGTACGCCTCGTCCCAGGTGGCCTCGGTCAGCACCCCGTCACGCCGGACGAGGGGCCGGGTCAACCGGTCGGGATCGTTGTCGAGCTCGGCGAAGCTCGCCCCCTTCGGACAAATGAAACCCGCGCTGAAGACGTCATCGCGGTCGCCGCGGGCGCCGGTCACCCGGCCGTCGGCGATCCTGAGCGTCAAGCCGCAGGTGGCCTCGCATAGGGGACAGATCCTGAGGGCAGTGCGGGTATCGGCCATCCACGGATCTTCCTCCCAGCGATGGCAGCACGTAAACCTTGGGGTGCCGGCGCGGTTTTCTAGCCGCAGATGCGCTGGTAATTGGAGCCGCCTGGGGGAATCGAACCCCCGACCTATTCATTACGAGTGAATCGCTCTACCGACTGAGCTAAGGCGGCACACCCGCACGCCGGGCGGCACGAGTCTACGGCAGGCGGGTTGGGTCACCCAAGTTCCTGGCCGATGGTGGCGACCATGGCGTCGACGGCGAACTTCGGTTTGACGTTGATCGCCAGCGCCTCGCGGCAGGCAAGCACCGCCTCGATGCAGCGCAGCAGCCGCTCGGGTGAGGCATGGGCGGCCAGCGCCGCCACTCGATCGGCCATGTCCGGATGGTTGGCCCGCACCGCCCCCGCGTGCGCCGACACCACCAGCGCATCCCGGAAATAGGTCGCCAGGTCGATCAGCGCCCGATCCAGGGCATCGCGCGACGCCCGCGTCTGACGAGACTTCTGCCGGCGTTCGAGGTCCTTGATCGCGCCCGTGGCGCCGCGCATGGCGCCCGCGGTGCCCTTACCGGTGCCGCCGGCCCCGAGTGCCGTCCGCAGCTCTTCGGTCTCGGCCTCGGCGCGGTCCGCGGTCAGCACGAGCGCTTCGGCTTCGGCCGCGGCCACCAGGTCCTCGGCGGCGGCGTAGGCGCGCGACGGGGTCGCGGCATCGCGCACCAATCCCAGCGCCCGCTCCCGTCGCTGTCGGGCCTCCGGGTCGGTGGCCAGCCGCCGCGCCCGTCCGATGTGACCGCCGCTGACCGAAGCCGCCCAGTTCGCGGTGTCGGCGGGGAGGCCGTCGCTGTCTACCAGCACGCGCGCGATCGCCTCGGTCGGCGGGGTCACCAGAGCGACGTGCCGGCACCGGGATCTCAGCGTCACCGCGATGTCCTCGGGATCCACCGAGGGCGCGCACAGCAGGAACACCGTCGATGGCGGTGGTTCCTCGACGACCTTCAGCAACGCGTTCGCGGCGCCCTCGGTCAACCGGTCGGCGTCCTCGATCACCACGATCTGCCGGTGGCCGGTGGTCGGACGGCGCGACGCGATCTGCACGATGGCGCGCATCTCGTCCACGCCGATCGACAGGCCTTCGGGAATCACGCGCCGCACGTCGGCATGAGTGCCGGCCATCGTCGTCGCGCAGGCCCGGCAGCGGCCGCAGCCGGGCTCCGCATCTGAGGTGCATTGCAGCGCGGCCGCGAAGCACACCGCCGCGATCGACCGCCCCGAACCCGGCGGTCCGGTGATGAGCCAAGCATGTGTCATTGTCCCGTAGCCGGCCTCGCTGTGAGGTGAATCACCGCGAGCCGCCCGGGCGGCGGCGAGCAGCTCGGCCACCACCGGCTCCTGGCCTACCAGCCGCGTGAACACCCCGGACATCACCGGCAACAGTAGTGACGCGGACCGACGGACACCCATCGGCCACCGTATTGCGACGATTCCGTTACATTTCCGCGGGTTTCGGCAGCTCTGCGCGACTTACCGAGAGGTTTTGGTTTTCCATCAAGTCGGCGTTGCCCGATACGGTGGGTTGGTGGCTTCCGACGCAGCACTACCCGGGCGGATCAGCGCATTCGCCCGGTGGGTGGTGCGCACGCCGTGGCCGCTGTTCTCGCTGAGCATGCTGCAGGCCGACATCATCGGCGGCCTCTTCACGCTGGGCTTCCTGCGCTACGGTCTGCCACCCCAGGATCGCATCCAGTTGCAGGATCTGCCGCCGGTCAACGTGGCGATCTTCCTCGGCGTCGTCATGGCTCTGTTCCTGGCCGGGATTTTGTTCAACCTCAGACTGCTGCTGCCGGTTTTCCGCTGGCAGCGCCGCGACAATCTGCTTGCCGAAGCCGATCCGGCCGCCACCGAACTCGCCCGCAGCCGCGCTTTGCGCATGCCGTTCTACCGAACGCTCACCAGCATGGTGTCCTGGGGCATCGGCGGCGTGGTGTTCATCGTCGCCAGCTGGTCGGTGGCCAAATACACGGCGCCCGTCGTCGCGGTCGCCACCGCGCTGGGCGCCGCCGCGACCGCGATCATCGGCTACCTGCAATCCGAGCGCGTGCTGCGGCCCGTCGCCGTCGCGGCCCTGCGCAGCGGCGTGCCCGAGAACGTCAGGGCACCCGGCGTCATCCTGCGGCAGATGCTGAGTTGGATGCTGTCCACCGCCGTGCCGGTGCTGGCCATCGTTCTCGCGGTGGTGGCCGACAAGGTCTCCCTGCTGCACGCCACGGCCGAGAAATTGTTCAATCCCATCCTGCTGCTGGCGCTGGCGGCGTTGGGCATCGGCTTCGTCAGCACCTTGCTGGTGGCGATGTCGATCGCCGACCCGCTGCGCCAGCTGCGCTGGGCGCTGTCGGAGGTGCAGCGCGGAAACTACAACGCGCACATGCAGATCTACGACGCCAGCGAACTCGGCCTGCTGCAAGCCGGGTTCAACGACATGGTGCGTGACCTGTCCGAGCGGCAAAGGCTGCGCGACCTGTTCGGCCGCTACGTCGGCGAAGACGTGGCCCGCCGGGCGCTGGAGCGCGGCACCGAGTTGGGCGGCCAGGAACGCGACGTCGCGGTGCTGTTCGTGGACCTGGTCGGCTCCACCCAACTGGCCGCGACGCGACCGCCCGCCGAGGTGGTCCACCTGCTCAACGAGTTCTTCCGGGTCGTGGTGGACACGGTCGGGCGGCACGGCGGCTTCGTCAACAAATTCCAGGGCGACGCCGCGCTGGCCATCTTCGGTGCGCCGATCGAACACCCCGACGCCTCCGGCGGAGCGCTTGCCGCCGCCCGCGAATTGCACGACGAACTCCTCCCGGTGATCGGTTCCGCGGAGTTCGGGATCGGGGTGTCTGCCGGCAGGGCCATCGCCGGTCACATCGGCGCGCAGGCCCGCTTCGAGTACACCGTGATCGGCGACCCGGTCAACGAGGCCGCGCGGCTCACCGAGCTGGCCAAACTCGAGGCCGGGCACGTGCTCGCGTCGGCGATTGCGGTCAGCGGCGCGCTGGACGCCGAAGCCTTGTGCTGGGACGTCGGCGAGGTCGTCGAGCTGCGCGGGCGCACGGCACCCACCCAGCTGGCACGACCGCTGAATCTGGCTGCCCCCGAGGAGGCCGTGCCCGAAGGGGCTCGCGCCGAAGATGTGTCCAGCGAAATCATGTAGGCGGCCGGGGCGGGGCCGTCGTTGGATGACTGGTTGGCGGCCGAGCATCTGGCCCGGTTCATCGCCGAACTGGTCGATGAGCACCTGGAGCTGTCGCGGATCTGGGCCGCCTATACCGAGGGACGTGGTGGCCCACCGTATGACCCGCGGCTGATGGTGCGGATCCTGCTCTACGGCTACACCATTGGAGTGCGCTCCTCGCGGGCTATCGAGGTCAAGTGCAGTGACGACGTGGCGTTTCGGTGGCTGGCCGCGGGGGCGGGACCGGATTATCGGGCGATCGCCCGGTTCCGTAAGCGGCACCTGTCTGCGCTCGGGCATCTGTTCGTGCAGGCGTTGGCGTTGTGTCAGGCCGCGGGCATGGTGCGGCTGGGCCGGGTCGCCCTGGACGGGACCAAGGTGCGCGCGAACGCCTCCAAACGCAAGGCGATGAGCTATGCCCGGATGAGCGAGAAGGAAAAGGTCCTCGCCGACGAGGTTTCGGCGCTGCTGGCCGAGGCCGAGCGGATCGACAAGGCCGAAGACGCCCGCTACGGCAAGAACAACCGCGGCGACGAGCTGCCCGAGGAGCTGCGGCGCCGTGAAACGCGTCGGGCGAAGATCCGCGAGGCGAAGGCCGCGCTCGAGGAAGAGGCTGCGCGGGCGGCGCGGCAGCGGGCCGAAACCGCGGCCCGCGACCGTGGTGAGGACGAGGACACCGCCGCCGCCAAGGGTGCTGCCGCGGCGGATGCGGCGACGCCGAAACCGAAGGCGCAGCGCAACTTCACCGACCCGGACTCCAAAATCATGCTCACCGGCGACGGGGCGTTCCACCAGTGCTACAACGCCCAGGCCGTGGTCGACGAGGGCCATCAGGTGATCGTGGCCACCGACATGAACACCAACGCCGCCGATATGGGCAATCTGATCCCGATGACCGAGCAGACCGCGGCCAACACCGGGCAGGCCCCAGGCCAGATGCTCGCCGATGCCGGCTACTGCTCGGCCGACAACCTCGAGCGCGCCAGCGAGTTCACCGACCATAGCTGCGCCTGACGGCCTTCTTGGCGGGCGACTTGCGAGTGGTCTTCTTGGCGGGCCGCTTCGCCGGACCCCGGGCCCGCCGGTCGGCCAGCAGTTCGGCGGCGCGCTCGTCGGTGATCGACAACACGTCGTCGCCCTTGCGCAGGCTGGCGTTGGTCTCGCCGTCGGTGACGTACGGCCCAAAACGGCCGTCCTTGATGACCATCGGCTTGCCCGACGCCGGATCGGTGCCCAGCTCACGCAGCGGCGGCGCCGCCGCACTCTGCCTACCGCGGCGTTTGGGCTCTGCGTAGATCTTCAGCGCTTCGTCGAGAGTGATGTCGAATATCTGATCCTCGGTCGCCAGCGAGCGAGAGTCGTTGCCGCGCTTCAGGTATGGGCCATAGCGGCCGTTCTGCGCGGTGATCTCCTCGCCCGTCGCGGGGTCCACGCCGACGACCCGGGGCAGCGACAGCAGCTTAAGCGCATCCTCGAGGGTGACCGTCTGCAGATCCATGCTGCGCAGCAGCGAACCCGTCCTGGGCTTCGGACCGGTGGTTTTCTTGCCCTTCTTAGCCGGCACTCCGCCGTCGTCCTCATCTGGCTGCGGGGGCAGGACCTCGGTCACGTACGGCCCGTACCGGCCGTCCCTGGCGACGACCTCGTGACCCGTTTCCGGATCCACGCCCAGGACGCGCCCCTCTTGCGGTGTGGCGAACAGCTCTTCGGCCACCTGAAGCGTCAGCTCGTCAGGGGTCAGCGAGTCGTTGAGGTTGGCCCGCTGCGGCTTGGCCTCGCCGTCGTCGCCGACCACCACGCGTTCCAGATACGGCCCGTTCTTGCCCACCCGAACATAGACGGGGCGGCCCTGCGCGTCGTCAAAGACCTTGATGGAGTTGACTTCTCGAGCGTCGATGCCTTCGAGGTTGATCCCGACGAGCTTCTTCAGCCCACCGGAGCGGGCCACCGACTCCGGCACGCCGTGGTCGCCACCGAAATAGAAATGGTTGAGCCAGGTGGTGCGCTGCTCGTTGCCGGAGGCGATCGCGTCGAGCTCGTCTTCCATCGCCGCCGTGAAGCCGTAGTCGACGAGCCGGCCGAAATGCTGCTCGAGCAGACCGGTGACGGCGAACGCGACCCATGAGGGCACCAGAGCGCTGCCCCTCTTGTACACGTAGCCACGGTCCTGGATGGTCTTGATGATCGACGAATACGTCGACGGCCTGCCGATACCCAGCTCCTCGAGGGCCTTGACCAGCGAGGCCTCGGTGTAGCGGGCCGGCGGGTTGGTGGCGTGCCCGTCCGGGGTGAGCTCCAGAGCCTCCAGCCGCTGCCCCTCGGTCAGATGAGGCAGCCGGCGCTCGGCATCGTCGGCCTCGCCGCCGGCCAACTCGTCCACGGTTTCCACGTAGGCCTTCAGGAACCCCGCAAAGGTGATGGTGCGGCCGGTCGCGGAGAACAGCACCGGCCGTTCTCCCGAGGTGCCCGCAATCCGCAGGCTGACCGTGGTGCCGCGCGCGTCGGCCATCTGCGAGGCCACCGTGCGCTGCCACACCAGCTCGTAGAGCCGAAATTCGTCGCCGTCGAGCTCGCGGCGCACCGCGTCCGGGGTGGCGAACGTCTCGCCGGCGGGCCGGATGGCCTCGTGCGCCTCCTGAGCGTTCTTCACCTTGCGGGTGTACTGGCGCGGCGACGGCGACACGTACTCCTCGCCGTAAAGCTGACGCGCCTGGGTGCGCGCGGCGTTGATCGCCGACTCCGACAGCGTGGTCGAGTCGGTACGCATATAGGTGATGTAGCCGTTCTCGTAGAGCCGCTGGGCGATCCTCATCGTGCGCTCCGCGGAGAACCGCAACTTGCGCCCGGCTTCCTGCTGCAGCGTCGACGTCATGAACGGCGCGTACGGGCGCCGGGTGTAGGGCTTCTCCTCCACCGACGCCACGGACAGCTGCGCCCCCCGCAATCCCGCGGCCAGCCCGGTCGCGGCGGCCTCGTCGAGCACTATGACCTCGTCCGCCTTGCGCAGCTGACCCAGCGAGTCGAAATCGCGGCCGGTAGCGACCCGCAGGCCGTCGACGTTGGTCAGCCGGGCGGTGAAGGTGGGCGGCTGGGCCGCCGGGTCGGACACGCTGGCGTCCAGCCGGGCAAGGATGTCCCAGTACGACGCGCTGCGGAACGCCATGCGGTCGCGTTCGCGCTGCACGATGATCCGGGTGGCCACCGACTGCACCCGGCCCGCCGACAGCTTGGGTGCCACCTTCTTCCACAGCACCGGGCTGACCTCGTAGCCGTACAGCCTGTCCAGGATGCGGCGGGTCTCCTGGGCGTCGACCAGGTCGATGTCCAGGTCGCGGGGGTTTTGCGCGGCCTCGAGGATCGCCGGCTCGGTGATCTCGTGGAACACCATCCGCTTGACCGGGATGCGCGGCTTGAGCGTTTCCAGCAGGTGCCAGGCGATGGCCTCTCCCTCGCGGTCACCATCCGTGGCCAGATAGAGCTCGTCGACGTCTTTGAGCAGGCCCTTTAGTTCGCTGACGGTGCTCTTCTTCTCCGGGCTGATGATGTAGAGCGGCTCGAAGTCGGCGTCGACGTTGACCCCGAGCCTGGCCCATGGCTCCGACTTGAACTTCGCGGGCACGTCCGCCGCGGCCCGCGGCAGGTCGCGAATGTGGCCCCGGGAGGACTCGACGATATACCTGGAGCCCAGGTAGCCGGCCAGTTTGCGCGCCTTGGTCGGCGACTCGACGATGACGAGTCGCCGACCGCTCCCATTTCCGCCGCTTAACTTCGGGTCAGCCAACTGCGCTTACGCTCCATCTCTTATCCAGGTCCCCTGCGAGGACCGCCCTGCACGAAGAATGACAGGCCAGCGCCTGAAAGTCCGGTGAAATCCAGGTACGCGGGCGTTCCTTCCCTTGAGGGCACCTGACAATTTCGCACCCTCGGCCGTACCTTCGCAAACCAGAAGCCCCAAAGCCCGGTCCTAAGTGGGCGCTAGACCCGTGGCCACAGCGGCAACGCCTCGGCGCCGTCAGGGGGTTCCCCCACGTTCTCTACCAGCCGCGATAGCCGGCGACGGCCGCTTATCCGCAGTGCCGGCCGACTGCCGCGGGTCCCGATAAGGGTGGGTGCGATCCCGACCCGCATCAAAGCCGACGCCAGCGGGGAGTGGGTGTCGGGCGCATGCGGATCCAGACCCAGCAGATAGTGGTCGGCCTCCGGGTGGCCCGCCGCCAGCGTCCAGGCGCGAAGCTCGCGAGGCCCCGGCAGCCACCGCGGGGGGACCGTCTTGACCGCGCCGCGGGTCCATTCGGCGGCGAGGGTGGTCAACGAGGGGTCCACCGCCGTCCTCACCAGCGGGGTGTCCTCCTCGGTGCGGGTGATCTCGGGCACCAAAGCCGCTTCGCGGATCATCTCGGCCAGTGCCGACGCACGCCAGAACTGCTCCACCACCACCGAAAGCCGAGCACCCTGAACTTGGCTTTCGGATCGGCCACCGACCAGCACGATCTGACCCGAGGCGGCCAGCACTCCGGAGAGATCGGCGACCGCGGGCGGCACCGACTCCGCTGTGAAGAAGGAAAGCTGGCTCACGCCACCGACAGTAGGCCAGGTTGTCCGTCCACGCCTTCAGGATGGCGGTGAGCCGAGCCGGCGGCCGGTCGCCGTGCGCTCTGGACAACGAAACGAAAACCCCCCGGCGGGACCCGCTGAGCGGGATCGCACGGGGGGATTCGTGGAGAATCCGCTTCTTCCTACAGCGAGCGGACTCCGGTGGCCTGGGGGCCCTTAGGGCTGTGGCCGATCTCGAACTCGACCTTCTGGTTTTCTTCAAGGGTGCGGAAGCCCGAACCCTGGATCTCCGTGTAGTGGACAAAAACATCCGCGGAGCCGTCCTCGGGCGCAATGAACCCGAACCCCTTCTCCGCGTTGAACCACTTCACAGTTCCCTGTGGCATCTCTCGATCTTTCCTTTTCTTCTGGGTGCGGGGCACCGCCTTTCGATGCCCCGGGCCTAGTACGACCGCCATACCTCGCAGAGTCGCCGGAACTTCACCCGACCGATAACCTCGCAGGAACCGCGGCCGCAACGTTGTTCCTGCGAAAGTTTGACACGAACACAGAAGCTGCGACCGCAAACAGTCAACCATGTTCATGGCGTCGGCGACAGACTTGTGTCCAGGCCGGATTCTTAGATGGTTCTTGGAGGGTGTGAGGTGGCGAGTTTCGGCAGCGACCTGCTCGCCGTCGCGCTCGCCGGCACGTCGGCGGGCGAGCACCCCCTGCGCCATGTCGCGGAGCTGCCGGCGCGGAGCGGACGGCCGCACAGCTGGCCGGACTGGGCCGAGCCGGACGTGGTCCGCGCGTTCGCCGAACGCGGCATCAGCTGCCCGTGGTCACACCAGGCCGCGGCCGCCGAGCTGGCCCACGCCGGCCGTCATGTGGTGATCAGCACCGGCACCGCCTCGGGCAAGTCACTGGCCTATCAATTGCCCGTCCTCAATGCGCTGGCGACCGACCCGCGGGCGCGGGTGCTGTACCTGTCGCCGACCAAAGCGCTCGGTCACGACCAATTGCGCGCCGCGCACGCACTGACCGCGGCCGTTCCGCGGCTGCATGACGTCGCGCCCACCGCCTACGACGGCGACAGTCCCGCCGAGGTGCGCCGCTTCGCCCGCGAACGGTCCCGATGGTTGTTCTCCAACCCCGACATGATCCATCTGTCGATACTGCGCAACCATGCCCGCTGGGCCGTCCTGTTGCGTGGCCTTCGATTCGTGATCGTCGACGAATGCCATTACTACCGTGGCATTTTCGGCTCGAACGTGGCGATGGTGCTGCGCCGCCTGCTGCGGCTGTGCGAGCGCTATTCGGCTGGACCCGCCTGCGAGCCGACTTTCATCTTCGCCAGCGCGACGACGGATTCGCCGGGCGCGACGGCCGCCGAGCTCATCGGCCGTCCCGTCGAGGAAGTCAGCGAAGACGGCTCACCGCAGGGAGCCCGAACGGTGGCATTGTGGGAGCCCGCGCTGCGGGCCGATCTGACCGGCGAGAACGGTGCCCCGGTGCGCCGCTCCGCCGGGGCCGAGGCGGCGCGCGTGATGGCCGACCTGATCGCCGAGGGAGCGCAGACGCTGACCTTCGTTCGGTCGCGCCGGGCAGCGGAACTGACGGCGCTGGGTGCGCAGGCGCGGCTGGAGGACACCGCCCCGGAGCTGTCCCAAAAGGTGGCGTCGTATCGCGCCGGATATCTCGCCGAGGACCGCACCGCTTTGGAGCGAGCCCTGGCCGACGGCCGGCTGCGGGGCCTCGCCACCACAAACGCGCTGGAATTGGGGGTCGACATCGCCGGGCTGGACGCGGTGGTCCTCGCGGGCTTCCCGGGGACGGTCGTCTCGTTCTGGCAGCAGGCTGGCCGATCGGGCCGGCGGGGTCAAGGCGCGCTGGTCGTGCTGATCGCCCGCGACGATCCGCTGGACACGTATCTGGTTCACCATCCCGCCGCGCTGCTGGACAAGCCGGTCGAGCGGGTCGTGATCGATCCGGCCAACCCCTACATCCTCGGGCCACAACTGCTCTGTGCCTCGACCGAACTGCCGCTCGACGAGGCCGAGATCCGAGATTTCGGTGCCACCGACGTGGCCCAGAACCTGGTCGACGACGGGCTGCTGCGGCGGCGCAACGGTAAGTACTTTCCGGCCGCGGGCGTCCAACCGCACGCAGCGGTGGACATTCGGGGCTCGGCGGGCGGCCAGATCGTCATCGTCGAGGCGGACACCGGGCGGCTGCTCGGCAGCACCGGGGTCGACCGGGCCCCGGCCTCTGTCCACCCGGGAGCGGTTTATCTGCACCAGGGCGACACCTACGTCGTCGACTCCCTGGACACCGAGGACGGCATCGCGTTCGTCCACGCCGAGGATCCCGGCTACGCGACATTCGCGCGCGAACTCACCGACATCGCCGTCACCGCCAACGGGGAGCGCTGCGAGTTCGGGCCCGTCACGCTGGGCCTGGTGCCGGTCGAAGTCACCCACCGCGTGGTGGGTTACCTGCGTCGCCGGCTATCCGGCGAGGTGATCGACTTCATCGAGCTCGACATGCCGGAGCATGTGCTGCCCACCGCCGCGGCCATGTACACGATCACTCCGGAGGCTTTGCTGGACAAGGGAATTGAAGCGCCGCGCATTCCGGGCTCGTTACACGCGGCCGAGCATGCGGCCATTGGCCTGCTGCCCTTGGTGGCCAGCTGCGACCGCGGCGACATCGGCGGCATCTCCACCGCGATCGGTCCCGACGGGCTGCCCAGCGTCTTCGTCTACGACGGATATCCGGGCGGTGCCGGCTTCGCCGAACGCGGCTTCCGAAAAGCCAGGACCTGGTTGGGTGCGACGGCCGCGGCGATCGAGGCGTGTGAGTGCCCGAGCGGATGCCCGTCGTGCGTGCAATCCCCCAAATGCGGCAACGGCAACGACCCACTGGACAAGGCCGGAGCTGTGCTCGCGCTGCGCCTGGTGCTCCGGGAGCTAGGTGGTGGCGAATCCCGCTGAAATAATCCGGGACGACGACCGACCCCTCAACGGTCGACCTCCACGGATCCGCGTCGTGACAGCCGCCACTACAACGCATTCCTCACTGCTGAAGAAATGCCAACATACCATCGCACAGGCAGCCCGATGGTCGCAAAACGCGAGCCGTTCGTAGTCCCGACGGCGGTCGCCGGTTCGGATGAATCCGCAGTACGAAGTGCTCGGCGCCCAACCACACCCGGGCCGCCGTCCAAGCCGCTCACCGCCGTAATATCAGCCGCATGGCCCACGACTGGCTGCTCGTGGAGACGTTAGGAGAAGAGCCCGCCGTAGTGGCGCAGGGGCGCCAGCTTAAAAACCTCGTTCCGATCTCTACGTTCCTGCGCCGTAGTCCGCATCTCGCCGCGGTCCGCACCGCGATAGCCGAGACGGTGCAGACCGGTCAGAGCCTGACCAGCATCACCACCAAGCGCGACCGCGTCATCCGCACCGAGCCGGTGGTCATGTCCGACGGCCGTATCCACGGAGTGCACGTGTGGACCGGTCCAGCCGACGCCGAACCGTCCGAGCGACCGGTCGCCGGGCCGTTGAAATGGGACCTGACCCTCGGCGCGGCCACCGACACCCGGGAATCGCTGGCCAACAGCGGCAAGAATCCCGACGTCGAGGTCACCTTTGGCAGGGCCTTCGCAGAAGATCTTCCGTCGCGCGAGCTCAATCCGAACGAAACCAAGGTGCTTGCCATGGCGGTGAATGCCAAGCCGGGTCAAACACTATGCAGCACATGGGATCTCACCGATTGGCAAGGTAACCCGATTCGGATTGGTTTCGTGGTGCGTACCGCCGCGGAGCCGGGGCCGGACGGCCGCGAGCACCTGGTCGCGCGGTCGATGAACTGGCGTGCCGAACTCAAGGGCCCGGTGATGTCCATTGGTGATCTGGCGCAGCGGATCCTCGACGGACTGGCCCAGGCCGGCGTGCACCGCGCAGTCGTCGACCCGGAAAGCTGGACCCTGCTCAAGTGGCTGGACGAGCCCTGCCCCTTCTATGACTGGCGGGGCGCCGAGTCGGACAGGCCGAAGGTTCACCCCGAAGACGAGCACCTGAAGGCCGCAATGACAAAAGAAATCGCCGACGGCCCGACCAGCCGAGTCCTGCGAATGCGCGGCCACGACGACGATTGGGTGCCGGTGTATGTCACGGTCAGCAGGGTGGAACTCGAACAGGAGACCTTCGCCGGACTTATTTCGCTGAGATTGCCGACCGATGAGGAACTGGCCGCCGCGGGACTGCTGAAAACCCCGGACAATACGGCCTAACCGCTCGGTTCGGCCGGCCCCGCCCGTGCGGCGGCCCGCGCCACGCCGGCGAAACCGACGGCTACCCGCACCGTGACGATGACGTCGAGACCGTCCACCCCGCATTCGGCGTCATCGACGCGCATCTCGCGTGCCACGGCCGTCGCGCGGCCGCAGGCCGCCGCGACTCCGGACGCTAGCCGGGCCGCGGCGGCCAGCGCGGCCAAGTCGGCCGCCGCCTGCGCGCGATGACGCGCCACCACCACCGAGCCGAGATATGCCCCCGCCCCGGTGACCCACAGCAGCGCGACGACCATCGCAACCGCGACCAGCGTGGCCGAGCCGCGATCATCCCCGTGGCTCTTCGGCCGAGACCGCCTTGGCTGCAATGTCCAACGACGGCAACAGCTTTGAGCGCGCAACCACTGTCGCCACAACGAAGTCGCCCTCCCGACGCAGCCGAACCCGCGCCCCGACGGGCGCGATGCGGCGAGCGGCGTCGACCGCCGCGCGTTCGTCGCCGCGCGCCGCCAGTCGGGCGGCCTCGCGGGCGGCGTCGACACAGCGCACCTGCGCCGACACCGCCGTGACCCCGGCCAGGCACAGCACCAACACCACGACCAACGAGGCGATCGCCAGCGCCGCCTCGACGGTGCTCGCGCCGGCACAGCCGGCTAGACCTTGGTGTTGAGCGCGCGACCGATGATGTTGGTCAGCGCCGACACGATGGAGTCGCCGGTGACGACCGTGTAGAGGATCGCGCCGAACGCGGCCGCCGCGATCGTGCCGATCGCGTACTCGACCGTGGACATCCCCGACTCGTCCGTCGCCAGGACCGCGACGCGCGCCGAAAGTGTGCGGAACTTGTTGATCATCAATGCCTTCCTCTCGTTTCACAGCACGCCCGATTGCAGGACATCACCGGCCAGTCCGGCCACCACCGGAACAATGCCCAGGCAGACAAACGCCGGCAGAAAGCAGAGCCCGAGCGGTCCGGCGATCAGGACGCCGGCCCGCTCGGCGGCCGCCGCGGCCGCGTGCGCGGCGCCGTGACGGGACTCGTCGGCCAGTTCGGCGACACCCCCGGCCAAGGCGGCGCCCGAGGACGCCGAGCGCCGCGCCAGTCGCAGCAGCGCATCCGTTTGCGCGTCGACCGAGCTGGCGGGAAGGTCCGGCGAAATCGACCATGCGACAGACGGATCGGCGCCCAGTGCGAGCAGATCGGCAGCGCGGCGCAGTACCGCGGCGAGCTTGGGTGGCGCGGACGGTGCGGCCGCGGCCGCCGCGGTCGACACCGCCATGCCCGCGGCCAGGCACACGGCCAGCACATCGAGACTGGATGCGGTTGCCAGCGGGTCGGGGCCATGCGCCGACCCTTGCGGTAGCCCCCGCCGCAGTCGCTGCGCCTTAACCGGTATCCCGGCACGCGCCCGCACCACCCAGGGGCCGGGGCCGATGAACAATGCCAGCGCCAGCAACACCGCCGCGGTGCTCATGCCGCGAGCCGATCGGTGATGCGGTCCGACCACAGCAGGCCGCCGCAGGCCAATGCCGAACCGACGACCAACAGCCATCCGCCCGCGTGCCCGCTCAACAGAAAACTCAGCGGGCGCGCCCCGATCAGCTGGCCCAGCAGCACGCCCAGCACGGGCAGGGCCGCCAGTATGGCGGCGGTCGCGCGCGCTCCGGCCATGCTCGCCGACACCCGCACCGAGAACCGTTGCCGCTCAGTGATATCGCGTTGTGCGGCCCGCATCAGCGTGGCGATCGCCAGCCCGTGGTCGCTGGCCAGTTGCCAGCACACGGCCAGTCGTTCCCAATGCGCGGGCAGGGCCGACGATCGCGCCGCGGCGCGGAGGCCGGCCGTGACATCGGCGCCCAGCCTGGCCCGCGCCGCGACGGCGCGCAACGACTTGGCAACCGCGCCAACGGTTTCGTCGGCGGCCACGCCGAACGCGAGCACCGGATGGGAGCCGACTCGCAATTCGCCGACCAACACATCGAGCGCTGTTTCCAGCGTTCGACCCTCGTCATGGGCCCGTCGGATACGACGGCGACGACGGTAACGCAGGCCCGCGGTGGAGCCCACCACCGCGACGGCGACGACCGTCGTCAGCGGCAGCAATGCGGCGGCGGCGACGACGGCACCCGCGGTGATGCAGTCGACGCCCCTCGCCCCGAGTGTGGCGCGCCGGACAATACCGGCCGACGGCACGAGCCGGCGCCGCGGCGACGACGAAAACCCCACCAGGGCAAGCGCTAACAGCAGGGCGGCTACCGCGGGCCCGTTCATGCCGACCTCCGGCTCCGCAGCATGCGATGCAGATCGCCCGCGTCGTCCGTCATCCCCCGGTCCGCGTGCCACACCGTGACGGCCCGGACCCGCCCCTCAACTTGGCGCAGCACAGCGATCTCCCGAAGCCGACGTCGACCGGCCCGGTCCCGAGCGACGTGCAGCAGCGCCTGGACGGCGGCGGCCAGTTGACTGTGCAGCGCCGCGCGATCGAGCCCGCCGAGCGCGCCCAACGCCTCCAGACGGGCGGGGACCTCGCCGGGATTATTGGCGTGCACCGTGCCCGCGCCGCCGTCGTGGCCGGTGTTCAGCGCCGCCAGCAGGTCGACGACCTCCGCGCCCCTGACTTCCCCGACCACGATGCGGTCGGGCCGCATGCGCAGCGCCTGCCGGACGAGTTGGCGCACTGGGACATCGCCGACACCCTCGATGTTGGCGCATCGCGCTACCAGCTTGACCAGATGCGGATGCCGGGGCGCCAGCTCGGCGGCATCCTCGACGCACACGATCCGTTCCGTGGGCGGCACGGCGCCCAACATCGCCGCCAGCAAGGTCGTCTTGCCCGCCCCGGTGCCCCCGCACACCAGGAAGGCCAACCGAGCGGCGATGATGTCGGCGACCAATTCCGCGGCCTCGGGATCGATCGCGCCGGCAGCGGTCAGGGCGGCCAAATCCTGAGTGGCCGGCCGCAATACCCGAAGCGACAGGCAGGTGCCTCCGGCCGCCACGGGCGGCAACACCGCATGCAACCGCACCGCGAAGCCTCCGGCCCCGATGGCGGTCAGCTGGCCGTCCACCCAAGGCTGCGCATCGTCGAGCCGCCGACCGGCAGCCAGGGCCAGGCGCTGGGCCAACCGCCGCACCGCGGCCTCGTCGGCAAACCGAACCTGGCAGCGCCGTAAGCCGTTTCCGTCGTCGACCCACACCGCATCGGGCGCGGTGACCAGGACGTCCGTTGTGCCGTCCGCGCATAACAGCGGCTCGAGGATGCCGGCGCCGGTCAGTTCCGTCTGGAGCACCCGGAGATTGGCAAGGACCTCGGTGTCACCGAGCATCCCGCCGGACTCGGCCCGGATCGCGGCGGCCACCACGCTGGGTCGCAGCGGCGCGGATTCGGCTGCCAGCCGCTCGCGCACCCGTTCGATCAGTGGGCCGCTCACGCCGCCCTGCCGCTCTGCGCCGACCCCGTTCGCGGCAGCACGGCAAGCACCCGCCGGGCCGCCACCGCGAGCGCGGATCGCCGACCCAGCCGCAGACCACCACGCTCCAACTGCTCGGCCAGTTGCGGTTGCGCCTTAATCGACGCCAACAGCGGCAAGCCCGCGATGTCGGCGACCTCGGCTGCCCGCAATCCGCCGGGAGACGGCCCCCGCACGACCAACCCCAGGCTGGGGTTGACCGCCGCCAGCACAGGGGCCGTCGCCGCGGTCGCCGCGCACGCCCGCACATCGCACCGGCTGACCATGACGACGAGATCGGCGGCATCCAGCACTACTTGCGTCGCATCGGTGAGACGACGGGGCAGGTCGCACACGACGGTGACGCCGCCGCGGCGCCCGGCATCGACGACGGCATCCACCGGCGCGCCGTCCAATTCGCAGCCGCGCCGAGTACCGGACAGCAAGCTGATGCCGCGGTGTCGCGGCAACGCCTCGCGAACGGCCGACCAGTTGAGCCGTCCACCTTGCAGCGCCAAATCGGGCCACCGCAGGCCCGGCGTGGTCTCGCCGCCCACAAGCAGATCGATGCCACCGCCCCAGGGGTCGAGATCCACCAAGAGCGCCTCGGCGGCGGTTTGGGCCACGGCCACCGCCAGCAAAGACGCCCCGGCGCCCCCGCAGCCGCCGATCACGGCGACGACTTCGCCGCGCGGCGCGCCGTCGCGCGTTGATTCGCCGGCCTCGGCGAGCTCACGGATCAGCTCGCGCTCTTGCGCGGGCAGGCGTAACACATGTTGGGCGCCGACGGCGACGGCGGCCGACCATGTCGCCGTCGTGGCATCGGCGACCGTAAGCACGCTGACGTGAGCCCGTCGCGGCAGCGCCGCCCGCCCACACCGATCCGCCGCCGCCTCGTCCAGCACGACGGCCGCGGCCGCCGACCAAGTCCTCCGACTCACGCGGGAGCCGCCGGCGTGCACCACACGAACACCGACGGCCGCGGCCACGCGATCGAACTCGTCGCGCAATTCTGTGTCCGTCAACACGGCCAAAACGCCCGCGGAACCGGCCGCCGCGGCGTCGCTGGTGCTAGTCACCCAACCACCTTGCGGGGCCTTGACCTTGGGACACCAGTGCCAAAGCTGGATTTTGGGATAGAAACGCGACTGTGCACAAAGGCGTCGCCCAGCGCTCGCCCGGCACACGGATGGCGGGTTTCCCGCAACGCCCGGCGGGCGGAATAACCGCGTTAACCCACGACGACTACTTACCCAAGAAATGGGACGACCCCCGCCAGGGGGGGAGGAGGCGAGGGTCGTCGTGTATCAGCCCCGGGGGGTCGGGCTGATACACCCTCGGCTCAGGCCGAGTAATGCTTACTATACACATGACAGTCCGGATTTACGCAAGTAGCGATTTATTCGAAAAAACACGTTGAGCCGCAAAAACACCGTCGGTCACGCCAGCCACACGCGTTCAGCGCCGTCGTTTTCGCGTGAGGTCGCGGACCTTGTCGACTGTCGCCCTATGCTGGGTTGGTGACCGCCTTCGACTCGGCCGCGCAACAGCAAATGTCCCGGGAAACGGCTGCAACCAGTGCTTCGGGGGCTCGCACCGCGGCCTTTTTCGACCTGGACAAGACGATCATCGCCAAGTCCAGCACCCTCGCGTTCAGCAAACCCTTCTTCAACCAGGGACTGATCAACCGCCGCGCCGTGCTCAAGTCCAGCTACGCCCAGTTCATCTACCTGCTCTCTGGTGCCGATCATGACCAGATGGATCGGATGCGTGCCCACATGACGAACATGTGCACGGGTTGGGACGTCGCTCAGGTCAAGTCGATCGTCAACGAGACGCTGCATGACATCGTGACGCCGCTGGTGTTCGCCGAAGCGGCGGACCTTATCGCCGCCCACAAGCTGTGCGGCCGCGACGTCGTGTTGGTCTCGGCGTCCGGGGAGGAAATCGTCGCACCGATCGCCCGCGCGCTCGGCGCGACCCATGCGATGGCGACCCGGATGGTCGTCGAGGACGGCAAGTACACCGGCGAGATAGCGTTCTACTGCTACGGCGAAGGCAAGGTGCAAGCGATCCGCGAGTTGGCCGCCCGCGAGGGCTACCCGCTGGAACACTGCTACGCCTACTCCGACTCGATCACCGACCTACCGATGCTCGAGGTCGTCGGGCACCCCAGTGTCGTCAACCCTGACCGCGGCTTGCGCAAAGAAGCCAACGACCGCGGATGGCCCGTCCTGCTGTTCTCCCGCCCGGTGTCGCTGCGCGACCGCATTCCCGCGCCGTCGGGTGCCGCCATCGCGACCACCGCCGCCGTGGGCGTCTCCGCACTCGCGGCCGGCGCGGTCACCTACTCGTTGTTGCGCCGCTTCGCGTTCTAGCTTCCGGTGCTCCGGCCAGCAAACATGCCGAACCCGCAATCCGGCGCGGCTTCACAAAGTTCACAGAATTGGGCCTTGCTGTGTTAAGGGTCTAGTAGTACAAAGGAACCACGGAAGCCCGGTGAGGCCTAGGTCGATCCGGAAGAGAAGGTTCGATCTCCCGATCCGGGCGCCCAGGCACGGTACCCGGCACCCACGCGGAGTCATAGCCGCGATAATGGCAAAAGTGTTGCGGGCCTGCGTAATTGCGAAAAGCGGAAGTGTCGACGGCCCCTTGGGTGGGGTTGCAAGCGGAAGTGTCGCAAGATCGCCGAGGCCAACCCACGCAACCCACAGATGCACGCTTGGTAACCGGGTTCCGTGTTAGCGGGCGGCGGACCGAATTCTTCGGGACGTCGCCCGCTTTACATTAGTGGAGCACATTTCCCGGCGCCGTTTTCGAGGTTCGTCGGCTACCGTTCGGCTACCTACTCGACAGCGATTCGGCGATCGACTGGGCCTCCTGCGCGCCCGCCCGCATCGCCCGGCAACACAGCACAAGCCAGGCGCCCACACCCTCCGGCGTGCCGCCGGCGAATCCGCGCGCGGCATCGCGATAATCCGCGGGCTGGCGCATCCAACTCACCTCGGGCACACCCAATCCGTGGGGATCGAGTCCGCTGGCGATGGTCACCAACCGCGACACCGCGCGGGCCACGACGCCGTCCGCGCTACCGAACGGCGCCAGCGTCAGCAGTTCGCCGTGCGCGACGGCGGCCACCACCGGCGCCGGCGCGCGGGTATGGCCGGTCACCAGCCCGGCCAGCAGCTCCAGACGCGGCCCAACCTCGGCATCGGACCTCGGGCGGCCCAGTCGGTCCTCGCCGACCTGATCGGCCGCCGCCAGCATGTGCAGCCGGGCCAGCGCCTGCAGCGGCGCCCGCCGCCATATTCCGATCAGGGGCCCCTCGCCCCCCTCGAGGGCCTGGGCCACCCGCAACGCCCCGCCGAACACCGGATCGCTCACGTGGGCGGTCTCCGCGAGATCGTCCAGCTGCACGGGGCCGCCATCGAGCACCGACGACGCGCGCGCCGCTCGCAGCGCCGCTTCCGCGGCGGTCACCGGCCAGCCCCGCAGGTTGGCCGGATGCCGGTGGGCGCGACCCAGCGCCTCGCGGGCCCGGTCGCTGGCCTCCGCGACGCCGGGGAGCTCCATCAGGGGAGCCAGTGGGTCAGCCGTCACGGGTTGTCAACCTATCTCCCCGGTCAACCTGAGCGAACTCGCGCCACGCCACTCTGGGACCGATAGCGGCAGGTCGGGCTAGCATATGTCGGTGCAGTTCTTTGCGGGCCTCCCGTGGTGGGTGTGGCCCGCTCTGGTCGCCGTGATCGCCCTTTAATGCGTTCATTCGCATCAGGTTCCGACAGCCCACTATCAAAGGCCCCGCACTGACGGGGACGGGCCAAATTCTGTCGGTGGAACAGACCTCAGGTCCGATGCAAGAGGGGACAATCTGGCCCTCCGGATCGGACTTCGGGTGCAAGTCCCTGGCCGCCAACCGTATGACGTGACCCTCAAGCGGACCGTTGACCTCAACCATTTGCCCCGGGTGCAGCCCGGCGCGATGATCCCGGTACGGGTTGATGCCACCAACCCGCGGAAGGTTCTGATCGAGTTCAACGAGCCGGTCACCTAGCGAGACAGTGCAATCCAGCGCCGACCCGTCGCACCGGACGACCCACGCTCCTCAAGGTGCGGGTGGGCGTGGGATGGCGTCCAGCAACTGACGGGTGTACTCGTGGCCGGGCCGGGTGAACAGCTTTTCGGTGGGCGCCTGCTCCACCACCCGGCCGGCGCGCATGACCAGGACGTCGTCCGCGATCTGGCGGATCACCGCCAGATCGTGGCTGATGAACAAGTACGTCAGGCTCAGTTCGGCCTGCAGGTCGGCCAGCAGGTCCAATATCTGCGCCTGCACCAGAACGTCAAGCGCCGAGACGGCCTCGTCGCACACCAGCACCTCGGGCCGCAGCGCAAGCGCCCGGGCGATCGCCACCCGCTGCCGTTGACCCCCCGACAGCTCGCGGGGCAGCCGCTCCAGCAACGACGACGGCAGCGCCACGTGATCGGCCAGCTCGCGCACCGTCCGCTCGCGCGACTTGCGGTCACCGACGCGATGGATCCGCAACGGCTCCTCGATGGCGCGAAACACCGAATACATGGGATCCAGACTGCTGTAAGGGTTTTGGAACACCGGCTGCACCCGCCGGCGAAAAGCCAACTCCCGGTTTCGGTCCAGCCGGCCCCCGATCTGGATACCGTCGAAAACCACGGTGCCGGAGGTGGGTTGCAACAAACCCAACACCATCCGCGCCAGGGTCGATTTGCCCGAACCCGACTCGCCCGCGATCGCCAGGGTGGCCCCCCGGCGCAGCCGAAACGACACGGCGTCGACGGCACGAAACTCCGCGCGCCGCCACGGCGCCCCGTGCGACTCCCGGTAGACCTTGGTCAGCCCCGACGCGACGAGGATGTCGTCGGAGGGTGGGCTCGCGGGCCGCGACCGGGTTCGTGCCTGACCCCCCGCGACAAGCGACGGGGCAGCGGCCACCAACCGTCGAGTGTATTCGTGTTGCGGAGCTTGCAGGATCGACTGCGCCGCACCGGATTCCACCACCATTCCGCGGTTGATGACGACAACGGACTCCGCCCGCTCGGCGGCCAGTGCCAAGTCGTGGGTGATCAGCAGCAGCGCCGTTCCCGATTCGTCGGTGAGCCGCCGCAGGTGGTCGAGGACCTGCCGCTGCACGGTGACGTCGAGCGCGGAAGTCGGCTCGTCGGCGATGAGCAGCTTCGGCCGACCCGCCAGGCCGATGGCGATCAGCGCACGCTGGCACATGCCGCCGGAAAGCTGGTGCGGGTACCGGCCGACGTGTTTCACCGGATCCGGCATACCCGCGTCGGTGAGCAGCTGCAGAGCGCGCCGCCGCGCCTCACGGCTATTGGTGTTCGCCCGCAACGCTTCCCGCACCTGGAAGCCCACCTTCCAGACCGGGTTGAGGTTGGTCATCGGATCTTGGGGAACATATCCGATGGCGCGCCCCCTGATCGAGCGCAGTAACCGGCGGTCGGCCCCGCTACCGTGCGACGTGATGTCGCGCCCGTCGAAAACGATGCTTCCGGCGGTGATTCGTCCTCCGGGCGGAAGTAGTCCGAGAATCGCGGCAGCCGTGGTGGATTTTCCAGATCCCGATTCGCCCACCACCGCAACGGTCCGACCACGCAGCACGGTCAGGTCCACTCCGCAGACCGCGGGAGCGTGAGTGCCGAAACCGACCTCCAGGCCCCGCACCGACAGCAGCGGCGCTTCTTGGTCGCTCATGCGCGCCGCGCCCGCGAGGCCGGATCCAGGGCGTCACGCAACGCGTCACCCATCATCATGAAGGCCAGCACCGTAATCGCCAGTGCGCCGGCCGGATAGAACAGTATGGGCGAGCCGGACCGCAGCCGGCTCTGCGCGAGGTTGATGTCGCCGCCCCAGGACACCACCGATGTCGGCAGGCCGACACCGAGGTAGGACAACGATGCCTCGGTGACGATGAACACGCCGAACGCGAGCGTGGCCACCGCGAGAACCGGCCCCAGGGCGTTGGGCAGCGCGTGCCGCAGCAGCACTTGAGAGTTCTTCATCCCCAATGCTTTTGCCGCGAGAACATAGTCGCTGACCCGCGCCTCGATCACCGCGCCACGAGCGATCCGCGCCACCTGCGGCCAGCCGAAGAGGGCCAGGATGGCGATCACCGTCCAAACCCCGCGGTGGTGCATGACGCCCATGACCACGATGGCGGCCAGCAGCAGGGGCAACCCGAAGAACACGTCGGTGACGCGCGAGACCGCGGCGTCCATCCATCCCCCGTAGAAGCCGGCCAGCGCGCCCAGTGCTCCGCCGACGACGAAGACGAGCAGGGTGGCCCCCAGCCCCACGGTGACCGAGGCCCGCGCGCCGTAGACGGTGCGCGCGTAGATGTCGTGGCCCTGCAAGTCGGTGCCGAACCAGTGAGCCCCCGACGGCGGAAGCAGGCTCTGGCCGGGATCGGCATAGGTGGGATCGATCCCGGTGAACAATGCCGGAAACATCGCGACCACGAGAATGAAGACGATCAGCGCGGCCGCGACGACGAACTTCGGGCGCCGGCGTAACGTGCGCCACGTGTCGCGCCAGAAGCCGTGACGCCCCGGAACGCGCTCAGCCATAACGGATTCGAGGGTCGAGGGCGGCGTAGAGCAAGTCCACTGCCAGGTTGGCGACCAGATAGATCAGCACCAGCACCGTCACTATGGACACGACCGTGGGCGCCTCCTGCCTGGTGACCGCTTGGAACAACACGCCGCCTACGCCGTGGATGTTGAAGATGCCCTCGGTCACGATGGCCCCGCCCATCAGCGACCCGAGGTCGGCGCCGAGGAACGTCACCACCGGGATGAGGGAGTTGCGCAAGATGTGCACCGTCACGACCCTCGGTCGCGACAGCCCTTTGGCGGTCGCGGTGCGTACATGGTCGGCATGCGCGTTGGCGGCCACCGCCGACCGCGTCAGCCGCACCACGTACGCGAACGATACCGAACCCAGAACGATCCCGGGCAGCATCAGCCGCGCGAAGGTCGCCCTGTCGCCGACCGTGACGGGCGCGATTCCGAGCCGGACACCGAAGACGAATTGCGCCAGAAATCCCAGGACGAATATCGGGATCGCGACGATGACCAGGCCGGCGATCAGCACCGTGGAGTCAAAGAGTCCGCCCTCGCGCAGGCCTGCGATCACGCCAAAGCCGATGCCCAGCAACGCCTCCACGGCCACCGCGATCACGGCCAGCCGCATGGTGACCGGAAACGCATGCGCCAGAACGGCACTGACCGGCAGGCCCGAGTAGGAGCGACCCAGATCGCCGTGCAGAACGCCGCCCAGGTAGCGCAGGTACTGCACGATGAAGGGATCGTCGAGATGGTAACGGGCCCGCAGGGCCGCGGCCACCGCGGGAGTCAGCGGACGGTCCCCTGCCATCGCCGCCACCGGGTCACCGGGCAACAGAAAGACCATGCCATAGATGAGCAGCGTCGCACCGATGAAGACCGGCACCATGATCGCGATTCGGCGCGCGATATACCAGCCCATCTCAGGCCTTCACGATGTTCTCGTAGTCGGGCAGACCATTCCAGGTGACATGGACGTTCTTGACCTCCGTGGACCACCCCACCACGCTGATGTTGTCCCAGAGCGGAACAACGGGCATGTCGCGCATAAGGAATCGCTGCGCGGCATTGGCCAGGGCATCCGACTCCTGCAGATTGGGGGCGGCCTCGGCGGCCGCCAGCGCCGCGTCGAACTCGGGGTTGGAGTAGCCGACATCGTTGGAACCGGCTCCGGTGCCGAACAGCGGGGCGAGAAACTCGATCATCGACGGGTAGTCGCCCTGCCACGCGGCGCGGAACGCCGTCGAGATCGTGTGGTTGGTGATCTCGGTGCGAAATCCGGCGAAGGTTGGCTGCGGCGCACCGACCGCGTCCATGCCCAGGACGTTCCTGACGCTGTTGGCCACCGCGTCCACCCATTCCTGGTTCCCGGCATCGGCGTTGTAGGCGATGACATATTGGCCGCTCCACGCCGAGATCGCATCGGCTTGCCTCCACAATTGGCGCGCGCGATCGGGATCGAAGTTGAGCACGTCGTTGCCGGGTAGGTTCGGGTCGAAGCCCGGCAACGACCGCGCGGTGAAATCGCGCGACGGGCTGCGGGTGCCCAGGAAAATCTGCTTACAGATCTGCTCACGGTTGACGGCTGCCGACAGCGCCAGCCGGCGCAGACGGCCTTCCTCACCACCGAAATGCGGCAGCCGCAGCGGGGTGTCCAGACTGTGTTTGACCGCCACGGGACCGCTGGTGACGTGGTCCCCCAGGTCGCGCTTGTAGATGGGCAGCGCGCTGGGCGGAATCGTATCCAGCACATCGAGATTGCCGGACAACAGGTCCGCGTAGGCCGTGTCCAGGTTGGCGTAGAACTCGAACCTCAGGCCCTTGTTATGGGGCTTGCGGTTGCCGTGGTAGTCGGGGTTGGGCCGCAGATCGATCTTGACGTTGTGTTCCCATGCCGGCCCATCCGGGCTGTCGGCAAGCTTGTACGGGCCGTTGCCAATGGGGCTGCGGCCAAACGCCGCCATGTCGCGAAATGCCACCGCCGGCAGCGGATAGAAGGCGCTGTGGCCCAATCGCAACAAGAAGTCGATGGTCGGCGCCTTGAGTCGCACAGTGAACTCGAGATCGTTGACCACCCGGAGCCCGGACATCGTGGTGCGCCCCGGCTTCCCGTCGGGTGTCCCGCCGGAAACCTCGTCGAACCCGTCGATGGGGCTGAAAAAGCTCTGTTGCAGTTGGGCATTGGTGCTCAAGGCTCCGTAGTTCCACGCATCGACGAACGAGTGAGCCGTCACCGGCGAACCGTCGGTGAACTTCCAATCCGGCTTGAGGACGACGCGGTAGTTGACGTTGTCGGTGGTCTCGATCGACCGGGCGACCTCCTCCGAGGGGTTTCCGGCCGCGTCATAGGACATGAGGCCGGCGAAGAGCCGATCGATGATCCTGCCGCCGTTGCTGTCGTTGGTGCTGGTCGGAACCAGCGGGTAGGGCGGTTCCCCGCCGTTGACCAGCACCAGATCGGGACTCAGGACGCCGCCGCCGCAACCGGCCAGGGACGCGACCGCCAGGATTCCGGCCGCCAGGAAGGCCGGCACCCGCATCCCACGCATGCCAGCGACCCTAGAGCCTGCGGCCGCGCCGCTGATGCAGGACGGCGGTGAAGTGCCGATGCGGGCCAGGACGACCTAAGATCCCGCCGTGACTGTCGCATTTCTCGCTTCGCATGAAAGCCAAGTTCAGGCGGGTTATCTGGCGGCGACGTTTGGCATTCCCGTGATCGGATTGATCTGTCTGATACTCGGTTTGCGGGAGCGCTCACGCGGTCGCCGCCAGGCCGGTCGATACCCGGCGTCGTATCAGGCGCCCCCTGGCTTTCCGTATCCGCCGCCCCCGTATCCGGGCTACCCACCTGGTTTTCCGCCGCAACCCCCGGCGGGCAAGTCGGCCACCACTTTGATCACGATCGGTGCGGTGCTGTTGACGCCGGGAGGGTTGGGAATCCTCGGGAACATCGCCCGCGTCGCGTCGCAACACGGCCAGGGATCGCATACTACTGGCGAATCACCCAATTCCACCGGGCCTAAAGCGCCGGCGATTGGTCAGTGCTTCACCGAATGGGATTTGCACATGGGTTTCCGCAACGGTTCGCCCACCGACTGCGCCGAGCCGAAGGCGACCTATGCGCTCGCGGCCAAAGGTGGACCGAGGGCGACCTGCCCAGACGGCAACAGGGACGACTCTGTCTATGAGGTCTATACCAATGAGTCACTCACACTGTGCTTTGCCCTCAACGCAATTCAAGGGCATTGCCACATGAAGATGGACGATGGCAAGGCAACGCTGCTGACGCCGGTCGATTGTGACGACACGCGATTCGCGCAAGTGAAGGTCGATGCGCGCGTCGACGGCAGCACGGACAGCTCACAATGCCCGCCCGGGGCCACGAGCCTTGCTTATCCCACTCCCCCACGCTCGTACTGCCTGGTACGGGCCGGGGCCTGACTGACGCGTCGCCAGCCCGCGGTGGCGAGGTATATCCGGCGGGCCTGGCCTCAGATTAGGGAGCGGCTTTTCACTTCGAAGGTCTAGGCTCACTGACGGTTGACGAGCCTCGACACTAGGAGGAAGCCTGTGACCGCCACCGACACCGAGGGTCCGTCGTCGTATCCGCCGCCGGCGCAGTTCGCCGAACAGGCCAACGCCGACGAGGGGCTGTACCGCGAGGCCGAGGATGACCGGCTGGCGTTTTGGGCGAAGCAGGCCAATCGGCTCTCTTGGTCGACACCGTTCACCGAGACCCTGGACTGGTCGGAGGCACCGTTCGCGAAGTGGTTCGCCGACGGCAAGCTCAACGTCGCGTACAACTGCGTGGACCGCCACGTGGAGGCCGGCCTCGGGGACCGGGTCGCCATCCACTGGGAGGGCGAACCCGTCGGCGACAGCCGCAGCCTGACCTATGCCGATCTGCAGACCGAGGTGTGCAAGGCGGCCAACGCGCTGACCGACCTCGGTTTGGTCGCCGGCGACCGGGCCGCTATCTACATGCCGTTGATCCCCGAGGCGGTGATAGCGATGCTTGCCTGCGCGCGCCTCGGCGTCATGCACAGCGTCGTGTTCGCCGGTTTCACCGCGAAGGCACTGCGGGCCCGCATCGCCGACGCCCAGGCCAAGCTGCTGATCACCAGCGACGGGCAGTACCGCCGCGGCAAGCCGGCACCGCTCAAGGTCGCGGCCGATGAGGCCGTTGCGTCCGGTCCGGACGGCGAAAGCCCCGTCGAGCACGTTCTTGTGGTGCGGCGCACCGGAATTGACGTGCCCTGGAACGACGACCGCGACCTGTG
Source organism: uncultured Actinomycetota bacterium (assembly GCA_963784685.1). Taxonomy (GTDB): domain Bacteria; phylum Actinomycetota; class Actinomycetes; order Mycobacteriales; family Mycobacteriaceae; genus Mycobacterium. The sequence goes on along the minus strand of CAWASF010000019.1, from coordinate 287,351 downwards.
GTGGCACGACGTCGTCGACTCCGCCGCCGCCGAACACAACCCGGAACCGTTGGACGCCGAGCAGCCGCTGTTCCTGCTGTACACCTCGGGCACCACCGGCAAGCCCAAGGGCATCGTGCACACCAGCGGCGGCTATCTCACGCAGGCCTCCTACACGCACTACTACGTCTTCGACGTCAAGCCCGAACGCGACGTCTTCTGGTGCACCGCCGACATCGGCTGGGTCACCGGGCACACCTACGGTGTCTACGGTCCGCTGTCCAACGGGGGCACCGAGGTCCTCTACGAGGGCACGCCCGACTCGCCGACCCAGCACCGGCATTTCGAGATCATCGAAAAGTACGGTGTGACAATCTATTACACCGCGCCCACGCTCATCCGGACATTCATGAAGTGGGGGCGTGACATCCCCGACGCGCACGACCTGTCCAGCCTGCGCCTGCTGGGCACGGTGGGCGAGCCGATCAACCCCGAGGCGTGGCGCTGGTACCGCAAGGTAATCGGCGCCGAGAAGCTCCCGATCGTGGACACCTGGTGGCAGACCGAAACGGGTGCGGCGATGATCTCCCCGCTGCCCGGAGTCGCTGCGGCCAAACCGGGTTCGGCGATGAGGCCGCTGCCGGGCATCTCCGCGAGCATCGTCGACGACCACGGCGATCAACTGACGCCGGGCATCCATCACGGCGAACACGTCACCGGCTACCTGGTCCTGGACCGGCCGTGGCCCTCAATGCTGCGCGGCATCTGGGGCGACCCCGAACGCTACGTAGAGACCTACTGGTCCAGGTTCGCCGAGCAGGGCTGGTACTTCGCCGGCGACAGCGCCTATTACGACCGCGACGGCGCCATCTGGGTGGTGGGCCGGATCGACGACGTGATGAACGTGTCGGGGCACCGGCTCTCGAGCGCCGAATTGGAGTCGGCGCTCGTCGGCCACCACGGAGTGGCCGAGGCCGCGGTGGTCGCGAAGGCCGACGAGACGACGGGCCAAGCCATCTGCGCATTCGTCGTCTTGTGCGCCGAATACGACGTGCACGAGGGGATCGTCGACGAATTACGCGCCGAGGTGGCCCGGGAGATCTCACCCATCGCCAAGCCGCGTGAGATCCACGTGGTGCCCGAACTGCCCAAGACCCGCAGCGGCAAGATCATGCGCAGGCTCCTGCGTGACGTCGCCGAGCACCGCGCATTGGGTGACACCTCGACGCTGTTGGACCCCGCCGTGTTCGACGCGATCAGGGCCGCGAAGTAGGTCGGCGGTTCGTCAGGCCGGCAGGGGCACGAACCCGGCGCCGGGCCGGTGCTTGCTGTTGATGTCGGCCAGGTCGGCGTTGAACGACTGCACCACCGCCGGGGTGTGCAACGGGATGTATTTGATGATGCACGTCGGCAGGTTGTCGCTGAACGCCCCATGAATCATGCCGACCAACAGGTTGTTGACGGTCACCGGCGCGCCGGAGTCCCCCGGTTGGCCGCACACCTGCATGACGATGGTGCCCGGGTCCTGGCCCGGCCCCCAGGTGACCCCGCACGAGTTGCCGGTCGTGCGGCCCTGCTTGCAGGCGATCTGGCCGAAGGCCGGATCCGGACCGATCCCGTCGATCGTAAAGCCGTTGTAGGTGGCCACCGGCGCCACCTTTGCCGGGTCGAATCTGATCACCGCGTAGTCGAGTTTGTCGTTGCCCGCGACCATGGTGCCGATGGGACCCCTGTTTTGCGCGGCCTCGGCGGCGACCTGTGCGCCGGGTCCGCCACAGTGCGCGGAGGTGAAGCCGATCAGCTCGCCGGCGGCATCGGTGCCGATCGTCGTCAAGGTGCACAGCGCGTCCCCATTGACGACGATGCCCGCACCGCCACCCATCGGGAGCCTGTCGTCTGCGGCTGCGACGTTGGCCCCCGGACCCGTCAGGGCCAGGAGCACGGCCACCATCGCCGCGCTGTGACAACGGTGGGCCGTCAGCAATGCAACACCCCAATCGACCGGTCGGACACCCTGTGTAGCCCGGCCAGTCTAGTCGGCGATCCTGTCCCGTTCGCTCAAGCCGATGCCGCCGCCACACCGCCTCGTCTGGCATCGCACCGCATGGCAACATAAACCGCGACGAGCGAATCGAGAGGACCGTCTGTGAGCAGAGTCGACCGCAAGAACGGTGTGCCCAGCACCCTTACCACGATTCCGTTGGCCGATCCGCACGCCAAGCCTGCCGAGCCCTCGATCGGCGATCTGATCAAAGACGCGACAACTCAGGTGTCCACGCTGGTACGCGCCGAGGTCGAACTGGCCCGCGCCGAGATCACCCGGGACGTCAAGAAGGGCCTGACCGGAAGCGTCTACTTCATCGCCGCACTGGTGGTGCTGTTCTATTCCACGTTCTTTTTCTTCTTCTTCCTCGCCGAGCTGCTCGACAACTGGCTGTGGCGCTGGGTGGCGTTCTTGATCGTGTTCGCGATCATGGTGGCGGTCGGGGCCGTCCTGGGGCTGTTGGGTTTCCTGAAGGTGCGCCGGATACGGGGACCGCGGCAGACGATCGAATCGGTCAGGGAGACACGCACCGCGCTCACCCCCGGGCACGACAGGCCCGCCGCCGCTCCGAAGCCGCTGCCCGAGTCCCACGGCAAGCACGCAAAGGCCGAAAACGGCGCCTCCGCCGATCCCTCGGGTTGGTAAATGGCAGCACCCGATCCGTCGATCACCCGCATCGACGGGCCATGGCGCCATCTGGACGTGCACGCCAACGGCATCCGGTTCCATGTCGTCGAAGCGCTTCCAATTGGCCGGCCGGCGGGCCAGGATCCGAGCACGCCGGCGACGGCGCGGCCACTGGTGATGTTGCTGCACGGTTTCGGATCTTTCTGGTGGTCCTGGCGCCATCAGCTGCGCGGGCTGACCGGGGCGCGGGTCGTCGCGGTCGACCTGCGGGGCTACGGCGGCAGCGACAAGCCGCCCCGCGGCTACGACGGCTGGACCCTCGCCGGCGACGCGGCCGGACTGATTCGCGCGCTCGGGCACTCGTCGGCGACACTCGTCGGCCACGCCGACGGCGGGCTGGCCTGCTGGGCGACCGCGCTGCTGCATTCGCGCCTGGTGCGCGCCATCGCGTTGATCAGCTCGCCACACCCGGCGGCGTTGCGACGATCCACGTTGACGCGGCGCGACCAGGGTTACGCACTGTTGCCGACACTGCTGCAATACCAAGCGCCCATCTGGCCGGAGCGCCTGCTGACCCGGGACAACGCCGCGGAGATCGAGCGCCTGGTCCGGAGCCGCAGTTGTGCCAAATGGGTTGCCTCCGAGGACTTCTCGCAAACCATCGGTTACCTGCGAACGGCGATCCAGATTCCGGCGGCCGCCCACAGCGCACTGGAATACCAGCGCTGGGCGGTGCGCAGCCAGTTGCGCGGCGAAGGCCGGCGCTTCATGCGATCGGTGTCCCAACAGCTCGGGATGCCGTTGTTACACCTGCGCGGCGAGGCCGATCCCTACGTGCTTGCCGACCCGGTCGTCCGCACCCAGCGCTACGCGCCACATGGACGCTACATATCCGTCACCGGCGCAGGACATTTCGGCCACGAAGAGGCGCCGGAGGAAGTCAACAGGCACCTGATGCGGTTCTTCGAGGCCGTCCACGGGCCCCGGGTCAGCTGACGCAGCTCCCGGTGGCCACCTGAGCAGTGTCGTTGATCCTGGAAAGCTGGCCGGCCACCTCGTCGGCCGTCAACACGAAACCGGTGTCGGGGTCGTCGACGGCCGCGCCGAAGACCACTCCGAGCACGTGGCCGTTCAGGTCGATCAGCGGTCCACCCGAATTGCCTTGCTCCACATTGGCTCTGATGGTGTACACGTCGCGGGTGACCGGCGTGGGGTCACGATAGATGTCGGGACCGCTGAGCCTGATGGCCTCGCGAATCCTGGCCGGGGTCGCCGTGAACTTGCCACCCCCGGGATAACCCAGCACCACAACGCTTTCGCCGCTCTTCGCCTCGGCCTGGGCGAAGGTCAGCGCCGGCGCCGACAGGTTCGGGACACGCAGGATGGCGATGTCGACCGACGGATCGTAGGACACGACGGTGGCATCGATTGGATTGCCGCTGGCGTAGACCTGGACGCTGTTGGACCCGGCCACCACGTGCGCGTTGGTCATCACCCGGTCCTGTGCGATCACGAATCCACTGCCCTCCAAAACCTTTTGGCAGCTCGGGGCCAGGCTGCGCACCTTGACGACGCTGGGCGCTGTGGCCAGCACCACCGGATTGTTGGCCAGCGCCGGGTCCGGTGATGCGACCGGAATCACCGGGGTGCGGCTGAACGGTTCCAGCACCGCGGGCAGTCCGGAGGTGTTCAGCAGCGCCGAGAGCCGCTTGGGCACCGTCTTCAGCCAGGACGGAGCGAGGTCGTTGACCTCGGCGAGCACCCGCGATCCCCGGACCGCGGCGGCCAGCTCGGGCTGGTCCTTGGACTGTGTCAGCGGCGTCGCCAACAACCAGGCCGCGGTCAGCACCACGACGAGCTGGACCCCCACCCCGATGCACGAGTCGACCGTCCGGATCGTGCCGCTGCGGATCGCGCCGCGAACGGCGCGGCCGAGCACCACACCGGCGACCTCACCGACGACGACCAGCGCCAGGATCAAGAACAGCGCGGCGAACAGTTTGGCGCGGGGAGCGACGATGTGGCTCACGATGTGGGGCGCCAGCAACACGCCCGCGATCGCGCCGAGCAACACGCCGACAAACGACAGCAGGGAGCCAAGCGCGCCCGAACGCCAGCCCGATATGGCCGCGATCAGAGCGACCGCCACCACGGCGATGTCGAGCAACTGCGACGGGGTCATCGAGCCCACCGTGACCTTCCCTCGCCGACCAGCACCATAGCGTCGTCCAACTCGAGGATGTCGGTGGTGTCCCAGGGCCGGGCCCAGCCGGCGACGTCGAGCATCGCGGAGATCACCTGGCCAGTGAATCCCCACACCAGCATCTGGTTCAACAGGAACGCCGGCCCGGCCCAGCGCCGGCCGAGGTTGCCGCGGTAGACCATCAGCCGGTTGTCCGGGTTGATGAAGGCACGCACCGGAACACGCGACACGAGTGCCGTTTCGGTCTCGTCGATGACGGCCACCGGCCCGGGATCCGGCGAGTACGCCAGCACTGGGATGACGTGGAACCGCGACGGCGCGATAAACGTCCGCTCCATTGTGGCCAGTGGGTGCAGCCGGCTGGTGTCGATGCCGGTTTCTTCGCGCGCTTCCCGCAGGGCGGTGGCCACCGGACCGCTGTCGGTGGGATCGGATGCGCCGCCGGGGAATGCCGCCTGGCCGGCGTGGTGGCGCAGCGACGAGGCCCGCACGGTGAGCAACAGGTCGGCGTCGTCGGGCGCGCCGCCGTCGCCCGTTCCGGACTCCGAACCCGAGAACAACACCAGAACGGCGGCCTCGCGGCCGTCGCCGCGTAAAGACGCCAGCGACGACGCGGCCTTGGCCGCGGTCACCATCGCCAGCACGGGGGCCGGCAGCCGATGGCGATACGCCTCGGGGATCTGACCGACGTTGTCGACCAGCGGACGCAGCCAGGATGGGGAGAGGTCGGGCGCCAGCGGCGCCGTTCCCCGCGCGCGGGTGAGGTCCCCGTCCGGCGGGGTGGGGGAATCCCCAGCGCTCACCGGCACCTCCCTGTCTCGGGCTTCCGCCTCATCGCGCGTCGGCTCCGACCGCGGCGGCGATCTCGTCGGCACTGGCGAAAGGCCGCGGAAGCGTCTGCGCAACGCTACCGTCCGGCCGCAGAACCACTGTCGCGGGCATCACATTTACCACCCGCAGCGCCGCCCCGACCCGCCGACGACCGTCCTGCAGGGTCGGCAGCCGAACGCCCAAGTCCGCCAAGCGGAGTAACGCCGCCGCCTCGTTCTCGTCCTGATGCACCGTCACCACCATCACGTCCGACCCGACCCGCCGTTGATACTCGGCCATCGCGGGAAGTTCGGCCGTGCACGGCGCGCACCAATAAGCCCACAAGTTCAGGACCACCCGGTGACCGGCCAGCACGCGGGCGACGTCGACGGCCGAACCGTCAGCGGCGCATTCCACCGTCACGCCCCGGAGCGCGGAGGAGCCGGGCCCGCTGAAATCCCCTCCGGCGGTGGGGCAGGGCGGGAGGTTGGCACGCTGCCTCGGATCCGCCAGCGCGGCCGGCGTGTCCGCGTCGCGATGCTCGCGCGCGGCCGGCGCCCGGGTTGGCGAGGTCGTCGCGGTGGGTCCTCGGCTGTCGCGCAGCTGGGCCACCAGCGCCACCGCCAGCGCGGCTACCACCGCCAATATCGCAATGGTCCAGCGGGTCTTCCCGGTCAAGGTCTCCTGCCCTGCTGTTACAGCCCCGCCAGGGCCAGCAAGTGCTCGGTTTCCGGACCCTGCACCAGGGGCGCGGCAAGCAACGGTTCGGTGGGACCCAGGCCGAAGGAGGGGCAATCTTTGGCGAGCACGCAGACGCCGCACGCCGGTTTGCGGGCGTGGCAGACCCGGCGGCCGTGAAAGATCACTCGATGGCTCAACATGGTCCACTCGCCGCGTTCGATCAGTTCGCCGACCGCGTGCTCGATCTTGACCGGGTCCTGCTCAGCGGTCCAACGCCACCTGTTCACCAGCCGCTTGAAATGAGTGTCGACGGTGATTCCCGGGACGCCGAAGGCGTTGCCCAAGATGACGTTGGCGGTCTTGCGCCCCACCCCGGGCAGCGTCACCAGCTCGGCCAGGGTCGACGGCACCTCCCCGTCGAAGCGTTCGACGAGGGCCTGCCCGAGGCCGATGAGCGACGCGGCCTTGTTGCGGAAGAAGCCGGTGGGATGGATGAGGGTCTCGAGTTCGTCGCGATCCGCTTGCGCATAGTCAAGCGCCGACCGGTATCGCTTGAACAAGGCCGGCGTCGTCAGGTTGACCCGTTTATCGGTGCTCTGCGCCGAAAGAATGGTGGCCACCGTCAGCTCCAGCGGCGTGGTGAAATCCAGCTCGCAGTGCGCGTGTGGAAATGCTTGGGCCAGTGAGCGATTCATTCGTCGCGCCCGCCGCACCAAGCCGGCCCGGGTTTCCTCGGCCCAACGCCGGGCGGGGACCGCCCCGGGCGTGGCCGGCAGGGACTTCGTCCGCCCGGATGACTTAGCCGCTGTCACCTACGACAGAGTACTGATTTCGTGATCTCTCTGAGACCTTGGCCATGTTTACTCTCCTTGTGTCATGGTTGCTGGTCGGCTGCGTGCCGGGGCTTTTGATGCTCGCCACGCTCGGCCTGGGGCGGATGGAGAAGGAACTCGCCCATGACACCGTCACACCGAACGATGTCGACGAGTTTCTCGAGCACGCCGAGGCCGTCGATGTGCACACGCTCGCCCGAGAGGGCATGCCCGAGGCGTTGGAGTACCTGCACAGGCGCCAGGCTCGGCGGCTGGCCGACTCACCGCCGCCGGTGTCGCGGGGAGGCAGGCATCGGGCCGAGACGTCCTTGGCCAGTGACTTCGACAGCCGCTACGAGCCCGGTTTGCCGACGCGGATTTATCCGCCTCCGCGGGTCAATCCGCAATTTGGGGCGGCTCGATATGTCAATCGTGTGTAGCGTGACAGGTTGGACACATTGGGCCTGCCTCCTAGACTTACGTCACGCGAGCAGGGGTTGGCCTGCCCATATCACATAATTGGAAAGCTGAAGAGGCAACGTGGACGAGATCCTGGCAAGGGCAGGAATCTTCCAAGGGGTTGAGCCCAGCGCAGTCGCCGCACTGACCAAGCAGCTGCAGCCGGTCGACTTCCCCCGCGGACACACGGTTTTCGCCGAAGGGGAGCCGGGTGATCGGCTGTACATCATTGTCTCGGGCAAGGTCAAGATCGGGCGTCGCTCACCCGACGGCCGGGAAAACCTGCTGACGATCATGGGCCCGTCGGACATGTTCGGCGAGCTGTCGATCTTCGACCCGGGCCCGCGGACTTCCAGCGCGACCACGATCACCGAGGTCCGGGCGGTCTCGATGGACCGCGACGCGCTACGGGCGTGGATCTCGGATCGCCCCGAAATCGCCGAGCAGCTGCTGCGGGTGCTGGCCCGACGCCTGCGCCGGACCAACAACAATCTGGCCGACCTCATCTTCACCGACGTGCCGGGCCGGGTGGCCAAGCAGTTGCTGCAGCTCGCCCAGCGCTTCGGCACCCAGGAAGGTGGGGCCATGCGGGTCACCCACGACCTGACCCAGGAGGAGATCGCCCAGCTGGTGGGCGCTTCCCGGGAGACCGTGAACAAGGCACTGGCCGATTTCGCCCACCGCGGCTGGATCCGGCTGGAGGGCAAGAGCGTGCTGATTTCGGATTCCGAACGGCTGGCCCGCCGAGCGCGCTAATCCCGTTTTGCGCCGAGCCTGTAATTTTGCAGGCCCCTACTCGCACTTCTCCTGCGAAATTTCAGTCTCGGCGCAGGTAGTCCAATTGCGCCTGAACCGACCATTCGGCGGCATCCCAGAGTTTCTCGTCGACGTCGACGTAGACGTATTCGACGATGTCGCGGGTGGTGGCCTCGTCGCCTAGGTCCCACAACGCGGCGCGCACCTGCTCCAGGCGCTCGTGCCGGTGAATCAGGTACCCGGACGCGACGGCTTCCAGGTCGGCCGCCTCCGGTCCGTGCCCCGGCAACACCCTGCGCCGGCCCAGGCCGCGCAGCCGGCGCAGTGACTCCAGGTAGGCGGCCAGGCTGCCGTCTTCCTTGTCGATGACGGCGGTGCCGCGACCCAGCACCGTGTCCGCCGTGAGCACCGCGTCGTCGACGAGAAAGGATAGGGAATCGGCGGTGTGGCCCGGGGTGGCCATCACTTTGATCGTCAGGCCGGCCGCATCGATCACCTCGCCGTCGACCAGCTCGCCGCCGAGGCCGCGCAGAAACCCGCTGCCCGCCGAGCGGACCGTCGCGCCGGTCAGCTCCACCAGCTTGTCGATGCCGTCGGTGTGGTCGGTGTGGCGGTGGCTGATCAGCACCAGCGCGATGCGCCCCAGCGTCGCAAGGCAGGTGAGGTGTTCGTCGTCGTCCGGGCCGGGATCCACGACCACCAGCTCGTCGCTGCCCGGGCCGCGCAGCACCCAGGTATTGGTGCCCTCCAGCGTCAGCAAACCGGGGTTGTTGGCCAACAGGACCGACGCGGTGTCGGACACCGCGCGCAAGCGGCCGTAGGCGGGATGGGTCAGCGACTCGGCGCCGTCGATCACGGGCGTTAGCCGACTTCCACGATCAATTCGACTTCCACGGGCGCATCCAACGGCAGCTCGGAGACGCCGACCGCCGAACGCGCGTGGGCGCCGTTGTCGCCGAACACCTGCGCGAGTAGGTCGGACGCCCCGTTGATCACGCTTGGCTGGCCGTTGAAACCCGGGGCGGAGGCGACGAACCCGACGACCTTGACCACCCGGGTCACCGTGTCGATGCCCACCAGCGAGTCCACCGCCGCCAGCGCGTTGAGCGCGCAGATCCGCGCCAACGCCTTGCCCTCTTCGGGGCCGAGCTCCGCGCCGACCTTGCCCGTCGCCGCCAGCTTCCCGCCCTCCATCGGCAGCTGGCCCGCGGTGTAGACCAGGTTCCCCGTCCGTACCGCGGGCACATAAGAGGCCAGCGGCGCGACCACCTCCGGAAGCGCGATGCCGAGCTGCCCGAGCCGGGCGGAAGCAGTCATCCGGATCCGCTACTTGGGTCGCTTCAAATACGCAACGTGCTGTTCGCCGGTGGGTCCGGGCAGCACCGACACCAGCTCCCAGCCATCGGCACCCCACTGGTCGAGAATCTGTTTGGTGGCATGCGTCAGCAGCGGGACCGTGACGTACTCCCAGGCGGTCGGTTGGCTCATGACGCGAGCTTATCGGTCGGCTATGGGCGGCTCTGGCCCGGTGGCCGGGGGCGCTCGGGCTAGCATGCGATGGTGGCATCCACTTCTGGCAACGGCAGCTCCGTCGGCTGGCCGGCGCGCTTGACGAAGGCCCGCTTGCATTTCGTGACCGGCAAAGGCGGTACGGGCAAGTCGACGGTGGCGGCGGCGCTGGCACTGGCGCTGGCGGCGGGGGGCCGCAAGGTCCTCCTCGTCGAAGTCGAGGGGCGCCAAGGGATTGCGCAACTTTTCGACGTTCCGCCCCTGCCGTATGAGGAGCTCAAGATCGCGACCGCCGAGCGCGGCGGTCAGGTCAACGCGTTGGCGATCGACATCGAGGCCGCGTTCCTGGAGTACCTCGACATGTTCTACAACCTCGGCATCGCGGGCCGGGCGATGCGCCGCATCGGTGCAATCGAATTCGCGACGACGATCGCCCCCGGTCTGCGCGACGTGCTGCTCACCGGCAAGATCAAGGAGTCGGCCGTGCGCCTCAACAAGGGGGGCAAAAACCCGGTGTATGACGCGGTCGTCGTCGACGCACCGCCGACGGGCCGGATCGCCCGTTTCCTGGATGTCACCAAGGCGGTGTCGGATTTGGCCAAGGGCGGGCCGGTGCACTCCCAAAGCGAGGGTGTGGTGAAGTTGCTGCACTCGGATCAGACCGCCATCCATCTGGTCACCCTGCTGGAAGCGTTGCCGGTGCAGGAAACGCTGGAAGCCATTGACGAGCTTGCAGAGATGGAGCTGCCGATCGGCAGCGTGATCGTGAACCGCAATATCCCGTCGTACCTCGAGCCGCATGACCTGGCGAAGGCGGCCGAGGGACACGTCGACGCGGACTCGGTGCAAGCCGGGTTGAAGAGCGCCGGGATCAAGCTCGGCGACACCGACTTCGCCGGCCTCTTGACCGAAACCATCGAGCATGCAACCCGTATCACCGCGCGCGCCGAGGCTGCACAACAACTCGACGCACTGAAGGTTCCGCGGCTGGAGCTGCCGACGATCTCCGATGGCGTCGACCTCGGCAGCCTGTATGAGCTATCGGAATCGCTGGCGCAGCAGGGGGTTCGATGAGTACCGTCCCGAAAACCCTTGATATGGCAGCGATACTGGCCGACACCACCAACCGGGTCGTTGTCTGCTGCGGCGCCGGCGGGGTGGGCAAGACCACCACCGCCGCGGCGATAGCGCTACGCGCAGCCGAATATGGCCGTACCGTATGCGTTTTGACGATCGACCCGGCCAAGAGGCTGGCGCAGGCGCTGGGGGTCAGCGACCTCGGCAACACGCCGCAGCGAGTGCCGCTGGGTCCGGAAGTCTCCGGCGAGCTGCACGCAATGATGCTCGACATGCGGCGCACATTCGACGAAATGGTCGTCCAGTACTCCGGACCCGGTCGCGCACAGCAGATTTTGGACAACCAGTTCTATCAGACCGTCGCCACTTCGCTGGCCGGCACGCAAGAGTACATGGCCATGGAGAAGCTGGGTCAGCTGCTGAGCGAGGACCGCTGGGACCTGGTGGTGGTCGACACTCCCCCATCGCGCAACGCGCTGGATTTCTTGGACGCTCCGAAAAGGCTGGGCAGCTTCATGGATAGCCGGTTGTGGCGGCTGCTGCTCGCTCCTGGCCGAGGCATAGGGCGGTTGGTAACCGGCGCAATGGGTTTGGCGATGAAGGCGTTGTCTACCGTGCTCGGCTCACAGATGCTGGGCGACGCGGCGGCTTTCGTGCAGTCACTGGACGCCACATTCGGCGGATTCCGCGAGAAAGCCGATCGCACCTACGCGCTGCTGAAAAGGCGCGGTACACAATTCGTCGTGGTGTCGGCGGCCGAGCCCGACGCCCTGCGCGAGGCGGCGTTCTTCGTCGACCGGCTGTCGCAGGAAGGCATGCCGCTGGCGGGGCTCGTCTTGAACCGCACCCACCCGACGTTGTGTTCGCTGCCGGTCGAGCGCGCGATCGACGGCAGCGAAACGCTCGAGGCCAAAGGCGATTCCGAAGCCGCGTCGCTCGCCGGTGCGGTGTTGAGAATTCACGCCGACCGGGCGCAAACGGCCAAGCGGGAGATCAGATTGCTGTCCCGATTCACCGGAGCCCACCAGCACGTGCCGGTCATCGGGGTTCCGTCGCTACCGTTCGATGTTTCGGATCTGGACGCGCTGCGCGCCCTCGCCGATCAGATCACTTCGGTGGGCGACGATGCGGCCCGCGCCGGGGTGCGCTGAGAAGGTTGGCGGCCAGGCGCCCCGGGATCAGCCGATGCTGCGGTTTCGGCGCTTTTCGAAGAAGTCCGACCACGAGATGACCTCGGGGTGTTGCTTGAGCAGGGCCCTGCGCTGGCGTTCGGTCATGCCACCCCAGACCCCGAACTCGACCTTGTTGTCCAACGCGTCCGCCCCGCACTCCTGCATCACCGGGCAGTGACGGCAGATCACCGCCGCCTTGCGTTGCGCCGCCCCCCGGACAAAGAGTTCATCTGGATCGGTGGTCCGACACAGCGCTTGCGAAACCCAGGTGATGCGCTCTTCCGCGTCGACGCTACGCAGTATCCCTTGTGCAGCCGCGATGTTAGTTCGCCGTGCGGCCGGTCGCGTTCCTGACACGAGCTGTTCCCTTCCTCCCGGTCGCTGGATGCGACCGCCCTCCTCAGGTGCAGACCCACTGCTGCGATCTACGCCACACTGTGCACATCGGTGTTATCTGAATCTCACCGTGTGTCTAAGTTAGGTGGTCAGGTGGCAATTGCGCAACAGTCTGATAACGGTTTTTTTGGGACGGGCGTGCAGCCTTGTCCGGCAGGATAGGTTCCGCCGTCGGATTGTCCGCCGCATTCCCGTGACCTCCTTGTGACGTAAACGAGAACTTTTACTCCACTCGACGATAAATTCCCTGGTGACGCCAGGGGAGGGCCGTTAGTCACATCGTGGCGTGGCCGGGTGGGAAGGGCGGCTACCCTAGAACGCATGTCAGACCGCCCCCCGGCCGTTGTCACGGTTCTCAAGCTTGCCGGGTGTTGCCTGTTGGCCGGCGTCGTCGCTACCGCGCTGATGTTCCCGCTGGTGGGCGGGGTAGGGCTGATGTCCAATCGCGCCTCTGAAGTCGTCGCCAACGGCTCCGCCCAGCTTCTGCAGGGTGAGGTGCCGGCGGTGACGACGATGTTCGACAAGAAGGGCAACGTAATAGCGTGGCTGTACTCGCAGCGCCGCTTCGAGGTGCCCACCGACAAGATCGCCAACACGATGAAGCTGGCGATCGTCTCGATCGAGGACAAGCGGTTCGCCGAACACAACGGGGTGGACTGGAAGGGCACCCTGACCGGGCTGGCCGGCTACGCGTCCGGCGACGTCGACACGCGCGGCGGTTCGACCATCGAACAGCAGTACGTGAAGAACTATCAACTGCTGGTCACCGCCCAAACCGACGCCGAGAAGCGCGCGGCCGTCGAAACCACCCCGGCGCGCAAGCTGCGCGAGATCCGGATGGCCCTCACGCTGGACAAGACCTTCAGCAAGCCCGAGATCTTGACCCGCTACCTGAACCTGGTGTCGTTCGGCAACAACTCGTTCGGCGTGCAGGACGCCGCACAGACCTATTTCGGCATCAACGCCTCCGACCTGAACTGGCAGCAGGCCGCGCTGCTGGCGGGCATGGTGCAGTCGACCAGCACGCTCAACCCCTACACCAACCCGGACGGCGCCCTGGCCCGGCGGAACTTGGTCCTGGACACCATGATCGAGAACCTGCCCGATAAGGCCGACGAACTGCGCGCGGCCAAGGCCACGCCGCTCGGCGTACTGCCCCAGCCCAACGAGCTGCCCCGCGGCTGCATCGCGGCGGGCGACCGCGCCTTCTTCTGCGACTACGTCCAGGAGTACCTGTCCCGCGCGGGAATCAGTAAGGAACAGGTGGCCCGGGGCGGCTACAGGATCCAAACCACGCTGGACCCCGACGTGCAGATCCCGGTCAAGGCCGCCATCGACAAGTTCGCCAGCCCGACCCTGCCGGGCATCTCGAGCGTCATGAGCGTGATCGAGCCGGGCAAGACCTCCCACCACGTGATGGCGATGGCCAGCAACCGCACTTACGGGCTGAACCTCGACGCCGGCGAAACCATGCGGCCGCAGCCGTTCTCGCTGGTCGGCGACGGCGCGGGATCCGTCTTCAAGATCTTCACGACGGCCGCCGCGCTGGACATGGGCATGGGCATCAACGCCACGCTCGAAGCTCCGGGCCGCTTCCAGACCAAGGGCTTTGGAAGCGGCGGGGCCAAGGGCTGCCCCAAGGACATGTGGTGCGTGGTCAACGACGGTAACTACCGCGGCTCGATGAATGTGACCGAGGCACTGGCCCAGTCGCCCAACACCGCGTTCGCCAAGCTGATCACCCAGATCGGGGTCGCGCGCGCCGTGGACATGGCCATCAAGCTCGGGCTTCGCTCCTATGCCGACCCCGGCACCGCGCGTGACTACAACCCGGACAGCAACGAGAGCCTCGCCGATTTCGTCAAACGGCAGAACATCGGCAGCTTCACGCTCGGCCCGATCGAGGTGAACGCGCTGGAGCTGTCAAATGTCGCGGCCACCCTGGCCTCCGGCGGTGTCTGGTGCCCGCCGAGCCCGATCGACAAGCTGATCGACCGCAACGGCAACGAGGTTTCGGTGACCACCGAGGCCTGCGATCAGGTGGTGCCCGAGGGTTTGGCGAACACGTTGGCCAATGCGATGAGCAAGGACTCGACGAGCGGCACGGCCGCTGGTGCGGCCGGTGGGGCCGGCTGGAGCTTGCCGATGTCGGGCAAGACGGGCACCACCGAGGCGCACAGATCGTCCGGTTTTGTGGGCTTCACCAGCCACTACGCGGCGGCGAACTACATCTATGACGACTCGCCGAACCCTACGGACCTGTGCTCCTCCCCGCTGCGCCACTGCGGCTCGGGTGACCTGTACGGCGGCTACGAGCCGGCGCGCACCTGGTTCACCGCGATGAAGCCGATCGCCACCAACTTCGGCGACGTGAAGTTGCCGCCTACCGATCCGCGCTACGTCGAAGGGTCCGCCGCTTCGCGGGTGCCGAGCGTCGCCGGCCTGGATGTGGACGCGGCGCGCCAGCGCATCAAGGAGGCGGGTTTCCAGGTTGCCGACCAGACCAACTCCGTCAACAGCAGCGCCAAGTTGGGCGAGGTGGTCGGAACGTCACCGTCCGGCCAAACGATTCCCGGATCGATCGTCACGATCCAGGTGAGTAACGGCATCCCACCGCCGCCTCCGCCGCCGCCGGAGGGCGCGCCGGTGCCGGTCGGATCGCAGGTCGTGGAGATCCCGGGCTTGCCGCCGATCACCATTCCGCTGCTGGCGCCTCCCCCACCACCGGGGCAGCCGCCTCCTTAAGGCCCCTTGGCGCCGGGGGCGGAGCCACCTAAAGGCAGTTGTCGCGCAAGCGATACGCTGCCAGTCCCCAACCGGCAGTATCCTGCCTGCATGGCCGATGTTCTGCCCACGCTGATACGCGCCGCAGCCGTTGCGCTCGGCTCGACCGTCGCCGGCATCGGTTATGCCGCGATCGTGGAGCGCAACGCGTTCATCCTGCGAGAGATAACCATGCCCGTCCTGACGCCGGGCTCCACACCGCTGCGGGTGCTGCATATCAGCGATCTCCACATGCTGCCCAACCAGCGCCGGAAACAGGCCTGGCTGCGCGAACTGGCCAGCTGGGAGCCCGACCTGGTGGTCAACACCGGCGACAACCTGGCGCATCCCAAGGCCGTGCCCGCGGTCGTGCAGACCCTCGGCGACCTGCTGTCGCGGCCGGGCGTGTTCGTCTTCGGCAGCAACGACTACTTCGGTCCGCGCCTGAAGAACCCATTGAACTACCTGACCGACCCCAGTCACCGGGTGCGCGGTGAACCGCTGCCCTGGCAGGACCTGCGGGCGGCGTTCACCGAGCGCGGCTGGCTCGACCTGACCCACACACGCCGCGAGTTCGAGGTGGCCGGCCTGCACATCGCCGCCGCCGGCGTGGACGACCCGCACATCGACCGGGACCGCTACGACGCGATAGCGGGCCCGGCCAGCCCGGCCGCGAACCTGCGGCTGGGGCTGACGCATTCGCCGGAGCCGCGCGTGCTGGACCGCTTCGCCGCCGACGGCTATCAGCTGGTGATGGCCGGACACACCCACGGTGGGCAGCTGTGCCTGCCGTTCTACGGCGCCCTGGTGACCAACAGCGGCCTGGACCGGTCCCGGGCCAAAGGCCCGTCGCGTTGGGGCGCGAACATGCAGTTGCACGTCTCCGCCGGGATAGGCACCTCGCCGTTTGCGCCCGTGCGATTCTGCTGCCGGCCCGAGGCGACCCTGCTGACGTTGATCGCCACCCCGATGGGCGACCGGGACTCGACCAGCGACCTGAGCCGTTCGCAGCCGACCGCTTCGGTGCGTTGAGCGATCTGGCCCAGATCGCGACGCGCAGCCTGCCACGCGGCTGGACCGACAACGCGATCCGGCTGATCCAGGCCGACGCCCGTCGCAGCGCCGACACCCACCTGCTGCGGTACCCGCTGCCGTCGGCCTGGTGCGCGGACTCCGACGTCGCGCTGTACCTCAAAGACGAGACCACGCATATCACCGGCAGCCTCAAGCACCGGCTGGCGCGCTCGCTGTTCCTGTACGCGCTGTGCAACGGGTGGATCGGCGAGGGGACCACGGTCGTCGAGGCATCGTCGGGTTCGACGGCGGTGTCGGAGGCCTACTTCGCGGACATGCTGGGGCTGCCGTTCGTCGCCGTGATGCCGGCGTCGACCAGCGCCGCGAAGGTCGCGCTTATCGAATCACAAGGCGGCCGTTGCCATTTCGTGACGGACTCGAGTCTCGTATATGCCGAGGCCGAGCGCGTCGCCAAAGAGACCGGCGGGCACTACCTGGACCAGTTCACCAACGCCGAACGCGCCACCGACTGGCGGGGCAACAACAACATCGCCGAGTCCATCTACGAGCAAATGCTCGACGAACGGTACCCCGTTCCGGAATGGATCGTGGTCGGTGCGGGCACCGGCGGAACCAGCGCGACGATCGGTCGCTACATCCGCTACCGGCGGCACGCGACGCGGCTGTGCGTCGTCGACCCGGAGAACTCCGCGTTCTTCCCCGCCTACGCCGAGGACCGACCAGACATCGTGATGCCCAAGTCGTCGCGTATCGAGGGCATCGGCCGGCCGCGGGTCGAGCCGTCGTTTCTGCCCGGCGTGGTCGACCGCATGGTCGCGGTCCCCGACGCGGCGTCCATCGCCGCCGCCCGCCACGTCAGCGCCGTCCTGGGTCGCCGGGTGGGGCCGTCGACGGGGACCAACCTGTGGGGCGCCTTCGGACTGCTCGCCGAAATGGTCGCCGACGGCCGCGCCGGTTCGGTCGTCACGCTGCTCGCCGACAGCGGCGACCGCTACGCCGACACCTACTTCAGCGACGAGTGGGTCGGCGCCCAGGGGCTCGATCCGACCGGTCACGCCGAGGCGCTGGTCGAATTCGAACGCTCCTGCCGGTGGACCTAGCCGCCAACCTGCGGTTTGGCCAGCCGATGGGCCGGTGCGATAGGCTGTCGTGGCTTCAATCGGGGTGTGGCGCAGCTTGGTAGCGCGCTTCGTTCGGGACGAAGAGGTCGTGGGTTCGAATCCCGCCACCCCGACTCAGAAAATGGTTGTGGTCTATTCCGTGACGGCATTCAGTTCCGCGCGCGCCCGGCCGATCTGGTCGTATGCGTGCGCCACCACCGCGGCGGTGCTCATCTCCGCACCTTTGTGTGCGAGCGCGTCATACCTCTGATCGCCAAGAACCTCCCGCAGGTGCCCTGTCGCGGTTGCCAGCTCGGGGAGCCATGCCCTTGTGAAGGAACCGGACGAGAAGCCCGCGATGACGGCGGCGCCCTCCGCGCACCCGAGCTTGAGAAGGCATGCCGCGAGGCTCGCGAGCGGAACTCGGATGACGGTGGTGTTGCCGGAGTCGTGGTAGTTGCGAATCGCCAACTTGAAATATTCGAGTGCCGCGAGCGGGTCACCGTGTTGAGCCTCGAGGCGGCCGAGGATGTTCGCGAGGTGGGACTCGTTGTAGCGAATACCGCTGTCGTGGGCCATAGCCAGGCCGCGTCGTAGAGCATCGCGCGCGCGTGCGGGATCGGCGTCACACCACGCCATGCCGAAAGCGAGAAGCGCAAATGACTGTCCCCAGGGGTTTGGTATGACCTCGGCGGCCTCGACCAGCTCTCGTGCGGCGGTCTTCGCCTCCTCAAACGACCCGTTCCTCAGGTGGGCGAAAACTAGGCCCGATCGCGTCAATCCGAATGGGTCGTCGTCTCGCGCTATCAGGTCGAGGAAAATCCCTATCGATCGTCCGGGCCGGCCCATGTTGGTATAAACACCGCCAAGCCAGCTTTCCACTCCCGGCGGCACTGCGTGCCGGCCTTGGATGACCAGCTTCTGGCCCTCGTCGGCGTACCTTTGGGACTCTTCGACGCGCCCGAGTGGCCAGCAATGTGTCGCCATCACGTACAGGGATGTCAGCCGGGGATGGTCGGCCGCACGGGCCGGCGGAATGAGTTCTTCGGCCCAGGCCACCGGCTCGAAGTTCTCGATCATTAGGCCGAGCAGCGTCGCGTATGTCGCGATGGGTGCGGCCGTATCGAGGTCACCGTGTTCGGCCGCCCACCGAAAGGCGGTGCGCACGTTGGCCAATTCGGTCGTGAACCAGGTGTAGGCCTCACTCTGCCGCGGACTGTTCCACAGCGCGAGAATGTCGGCTTCGCGCGCGGCAAAGTAACGCGCATGTGCGGTCCGAACCGCGTCCGCATCGCTGCCTTCCGCGAGCTGCTCCTCGGCGAACTGGCGGACCGTCTCCAACATCGAATACCTCGCCCGGCCCGAAGACCGTCCCGCGACGAGTAACGACTTGCGCACCAGCGCGTCCAGCACGTCCAACGTCGCGAACTCATCATCGGATCCGCTTACCGCGCAAGCGCTTTGGAGGTCGAAGCCGCCGGTGAAGACCGAACACCGAGCCAGCAGCGCCTTTTCCGCGTCGCTGAGCAGGTCGTAGGACCAGGCGACCGCGTGTCGCAATGTTTGGTGACGTTCGAGCCCGCGGCGGGTTCCGACCAGCAACCGGAACCGATGGTCGAGTCGGTCGCGGACGTCGCTGGCGGTCATCGACGCCATCCTCGAGGCCGCCAACTCGATCGCCAACGGGATTCCGTCGAGGCGACGGCAGATTTCCACCACCGCCGCCGCCTCGTCGGCGTCGTCCACGGAGAACAGTGAGGCGACACTGGCCGCTCGGTCGACGAAAAGTGCCGCAGCAGCGGAGTCGACCCCGGCCCGTACGTCCAATGACGGGACAAGCCACACTCGTTCGTCCTCGAGGCCCAGTCCCTCGCGACTGGTCGCCAATACTCGAACGGCGTCGGAGTGACCGAGGATGGCCTCCACGAGATCGGCCGCGGCATCGCGAACATGCTCACAGTTGTCGAGCACCAGTAACCGGACTCGGCCTTCCAGCGCGGCCGCCACCGACTCGCTCACCGTCTTCCCGGGCTGCTGGGCGATACCCAACACCGCCGCCACCGCATCGGGCACCGAGGCGGGGTCGGCGATCGCCGCTAATTCGAAAAGCCATGCTCCGTCGGGGAATTCATCTGTCAATCGTGTGGCGACCTCCAACGCCAAGCGGGTCTTGCCGACGCCACCGGAACCGGTCAGCGTGACCATTCGGTGAGCACGCACCGCAGCTACGACGTCGGCAACCTCGCGGTCACGGCCGATGAAGCTGGTCGTGGGTTTCCGGAGGTTGCCGGGACTCGTATCGACGGTCCTCAACGGTTGGAATTCGGCCCGCAGGCCCGGCACCCGAAGCTGGAAGACGTTGATCGGGTTGGGCAGATCGCGTAGCCGCCGAGGCCCCATGTCCACCAGGTCCACCCCGCTGAGCAGACCCGCGGTGGAGCCGGCCACCAGGATCTGCCCCCCATGCCCGGCGGCCATCAATCGCGCCGCGCGGTTGAGCACCATCCCGAAATAGTCGTTATCCCGCAGCTCGGCCTCACCTGTCGCAATGCCCATCCGCACCGGCAACTGCAACTCCCGCTGCGCGTCGATCGCAGCATCGACCGCCGAGATCGGCGAGGCGAACGCGGCGGCCATCCCGTCACCGGTATGGCTGAACAAAAAGCCATCGTTGGCCTCGATCGCCGAGCGCATCACCTTGTCATGCGCGGCCAACGCCGCGCGCATCGCATCCGCATCGGCTTCCCACCGACGGGTCGAACCCTCGATATCGGTGAACAAAAAGGTCACCACCCCCGAAGGGGGCACCCCTGCGGACACCCGATCAGGATGTCACACAGAACCCACGTCAAGGCGACATCCGAGACCTAGTCTCGAGACCCTCATATCTCGTCCTATTTCGAGACGGCGTTCAGTTCTGCTCGGGCCTGGTCGATCTGGTCGTAGGCGTACGTCACGATCTCGGCGGTGGTCATCGCCTCGCCCTTGCGGGCGAGCGAATCGTAGGCCTGGCCGCCAAGGACATCGCGAAGGTGGGTAATTGCTGTGCCGAGTTCGGGCAAGAGCGCTGCGGCCATGGGATTGACCGCGCCGAAACCGGCGATGGTGGCCGCCGGTTCGTAGCGTCCGAGCCGGTCGAGAACACCGGCCAGGATAGCCAGCGGGAGATGCAACATGCCGATGTTGCCCGACTCGTGGTTATTGCGGATGGCCACGGCGAGGTAATCCAACGCCGCCACCCGGTCCCCATGTTCGGCCTCAAGTACGGCCAGCCAGTACAAGAATTGTGTCTCATGGAGTCGGTTGCCGCTGTCTTGCGCGATGAGCACGCTGCGGCGCATCGCCTCGAGCGCGCGGTCTGGATCAGTGTCGCGGAAGACATACCCGCACACGACAAGTGCGTACGCTAGCACCCACGGATTGCCGGTCGCTTCGGCGGCGTCGATGAGGCCGTTCGCGGTTACCATCGCCTCGTCAGTCGAACCGGAGACGGTTAAAGCGGCCACGAGGTTCACCCAGGCGAATATGTTGGTGTTGCCGCTGCGCGTCAGCTGGGCGCGGCACACCTCGACGTTCCGTTCGGGCTGGCCGACGAACAGGTACGCACTGCCGAGAAACGGCTCACCGAAGTACGACACCTTATCGCTCGCAGCGGCGATAACTGTCTGGCCGACCTCGCTATAGCGCACAGCGTCTTCAGGGCGTCCGAAGAGGCAGCACAGCGATGCTCCCACGCATAGTGCGGCGAGTCGAGGATGGTCGACGGCGCGGGCGGGCTCGATTAGCTCTTCGGCCCAGGCTACGGGTTCGTGGTTCTCGAGATGGGGGCCGAGAAACGCTGCATACGCCGCGATGGCGGCGCCCGCGTCCAGATCGCCTTGGTCGGCAGCCCACCGAAACGCCGTGCGCAGATTAGCCAACTCGACCGTGAACCGTTCGTACGCCTCGCGCTGACGAGGGCTGTCCCACAGGTCCATGATTTCGGTTTCCCGTCCGGCGAAGTAGTGCGCGTGGGCGGCCCGAATCTCGGATGCTTCGCCGCGGGCGACGAGTTGTTCCTCGGCGAACTGGCGGATCGTTTCCAGCATCGAATACCGGGTCCGCCCTCCTGACCGCGCGGCGAGCACGAGCGACTTGCGCACCAGAGCGTCGAGCACGTCGAGGACGGCGTACTCGTCGAGGTCATCGGATCCGGCTATCGCGCAGGCACTTTGCAGGTCGAACCCGCCCGCGAAGACCGAACAGCGTTCCAGCACAGTCTTTTCGGTGTCGGCGAGAAGGTCGTAGGACCAGGCCACCGCGTGGCGCAGCGTGTGGTGGCGTTCCAGCCCGCGCCGCGAGCCGACCAGCAGCCGGAACCGGTGATCAAGGCGATCACGCATTTCACTGGCGGTCATCGACGCCATCCGCGACGCCGCCAGTTCGATGGCCAATGGAATCCCGTCCAGGCGCTGACAAATCTCGATGACTGCGGCGGCGTCATCGCCGTCGACCATCGAGAAGCCCGACGCAATGCCTTGAGCGCGTTCGACAAACAGGCTCACCGCCGCAGAGTCGATTCCCGCGGCCGCGTCCAGCGAGCGCACCGGCCGAACCTGCTCGTCGGGGACTCCGAGTCCCTCGCGGCTGGTGGCCAGGATTCGTACCGTCGCCGAGTGCGCGAGTATCGCTTCGATCAGGTCGGCGGCGGCGGCGAGAACGTGCTCGCAATTATCGATCACCAACAGCCGGACCCGGTCCTCCAACGCAGCGGCCACCGACTCACTGACGGTCTTACCCGGTTGTTGGGTGATGCCCAGCACGGCGGCCACCGCATCGGGCACCGCCGCCGGATCGGTGACCGCTGCCAGTTCGAACACCCACACGCCGTCAGGGAACTCATCAGCCAGGCGTGCCGCTACTTCGAGCGCCAGGCGAGTCTTACCCACCCCGCCGACCCCCGTCAACGTCACCAACCGATGGGACTTCACCGCGGCTTGGATCTCGTCGACCTCTAACTCGCGCCCGATCAAGCTCGTGGCGGCAGGCCGCAGATTTCCCGGCGTCGTATCGAGCGCGCGCAGCGGCGGAAACTCCGCACGCAGACCCGCCGCCCGCACCTGAGACACCCCGACCGGCATCGGGACATCACGCAACCGTCGCGGCCCCAAATCGAGAAGTTGGACTCCGCTGAGCAGACTCGCCGTTGAGTCGGCGAGCAGGACCTGACCGCCGTGCCCGGCGGCCAGCACCCGCGCCGCGCGGTTCAGTACTGCGCCGAAGTAGTCCCCGTCGCGAAGCTCGGCCTCCCCGGTCGCCAGCCCTGTCCGCACCGGCAACTCCAATGCCCGCTGCGCGGCCACCGCAGCGTCGACGGCAGACCCGGGTGAGGCGAAGGCCGCGCACACCCCGTCCCCGGTGTGCTTGAACAGGAAGCCACCGTGGGCCTCAATCGCCTCGCGCAACACCTGATCGTGGGCGGCCAGTGCCGCTCGCATCGCGTCGGCGTCGGCTTCCCACCGGCGGGTCGAACCCTCAATATCGGTGAACAGAAACGTCACCACCCCCGACGGCGGCAGCCCCGCGGACACCCGCACAGGATGTCACACTCAACGGCGTGGCACGTACAACCTCGTCGAATGCTCGTTAGACACGGAACGAATCGAAGGTTATGAGACACGCGACCTACGTCATCGCCTCCACTCCTCGTTCGGGTAGTTCGCTTCTGGCCGGCGGCCTCGTCGCGACCGGAGTTGCCGGGCGGCCCGAGGAGTTCTTCACGCCCGATTACATCGGGTCCTATAAGGAAGATTTGAAACTGCCGGTGGATTGCTCGTGGCCCGAGTATCTGGCGAAGGTGATGGCGTTCGCGGCGACGGAGAACGGTGTTCGGGGCATCAAAATTCATTGGCGGCATGTCGTTTCGCTCGCGCGGGCCCTGGGTTTTCGTGGCGATCCGGGGGCTGTTCTCGATGAGCTTTTCCCGATAGCAGTTTTCGTCAACATCGTCCGCGCTGACCGGCGCGCGCAGGCCATATCGCTGTTTCGTGCCGAAACGACCGGCGAGTGGTTTCGTTCGTCCGGCTCGTCGAGCGGGGTAGGCCCGTGGGGGCTCTACCTGGCCCGACCCACCAGCGGCACAGCCGCCGTCGATCTCACCGGCGTCGCGCCGACGTACGAGCAGATTATCGAGACGGAACGCAGCCTCGACGCCGAGCAGGCGGCGTGGACCAACTACTTCACCACCCGCCGTCTCGAGGTTCTGACGGTCCGGTACGAAGACCTCGACGCCGACTATCGCGGTGAGGTTGCGCGTGTCCTGCAGTTCCTCGGCGCTGATCCCGCGCTCGCCGCCCGCTTGCCCAGGCCCCCGCTTGAGCGTCAGTCCGACGGCATCAACGAACACTGGCGGCGGCAGATCGATCAGGAGCATCGCCTGCGCGTCGGCCTCTAGCCGGTGACGTCAACCCGCGTGTCGGTGTCTTGGTGGAGGCTGAAGACCTGCACGGCCGCCGACTTCCCTTTTCAGGACATGGAATCCCCGGTCGATGAGTCCGCGGGGAAGATACGCCAGGGAGTCGACGCACTGCCGGGTGAGCAGGTGTCGCCGATGGTTTTGGTGAGTTGCTCGACGCGGGCGGCGACGTTGACGGCGTCGCCGATGAGGGTGAACTCGAGTTTGCCTCCGCCGCAGATGGTTCCGGCGATCACCACACCGGTGTTGATCCCGATGTCTCGGACGTCGACGAACATCACGGTCACCTCGCGGCGTTCACCGGTGAACACGTCGTCATCCTGCTCAAGCAAGCGTGCAGCTAACGCCGGATCAACGTAGGTGCCGAACGCCGCCTGAAGTCGTTGCCGCTCAACCAAACCCGCCTGCAAACGGTTGAACGACGCCGCCAGAGCGCCGAGATCGTCGTCTTGAACCACCGGCAGGCGCTGCCCATATTCCCCGGCCGCAACCCGTTCGGTCCCTTCGGCGAGATCGCGAATGGGTTGTAGCGGCGCAGGTGAGAATATGGCACCGACGGTGAGCGGCCCCGCCATGCCAATCCCGAACGCACAGCCGATCAGAACGCAGACCACGGGAACCTCACTGACCAACCGCAAAACCGCCGCCGTCATTGCGCCTGCCGTGGCGAAGCCGAAAGCGACCGCGAACACGGCCAAGTTCGACCACCCCGCAAAGGTCGGGCGAAGCGCGGCAGCGCGTCACCGATCGCCGTGTCGCCGGCCAGCGCGGCCCGTCCCGGTCGCATGGCCGCTTCCATGAAGCCGTGCACACCGATCAGCGACGTACAAAACCCTAAGCAGGCTCCCACGAACCCGTACTGGACGAGCCGTGATCCCGTCGCACCTGCAATCGCACCGACAACGACCGACGTCGCGGCGGCGCCGGCTATGAATCCGGCCACGCCGCGAACAACCACGCGTCGCGCATAGATGTAGGTGCATTCCAGGGCGGTCGCGCGATCGACCGCGTGGCGCGCTGCCCATTGCTCCGCAAGGCGGAACTGCCGGTCGCGGGGAGGGGCGAGAAAGCAGGAGATCACCACCACAGCGGCAATGGTGACCGCGACCGCCTCGACGTAGTGTCCGGATCTTTCGAATGCGAGAACTTGACACGACGTGATCAGGTAGGGCCCGCCCAGGAGTACCTCGGCCCGTACCGATCCCACGCCCACTGCCAGATGCGATCCATACCGCGACACGAAACAGCTACACCTTGTCATCCGTGTTTGAACGCGCAGCCATATCCCGTTCGAGTTCTGTTCGGGCCCGGTCGCTTTGGCCGTCAGCCGTCGTCTCAGTCCGCAGGCAGTTTCTTTCGGTCGCCGTTAACGACGCGCTCGAAGCGAAAACGTCACATCCGTGATCACGAGTAACTACCATCCGTGATAGCTGAACGCGGGGGCAGCCCGATTACAAGGAGTAACCGGAGGTGTCCCATGTCGTTTGTGACCGCAGTGCCCGAAATGGTGGCGGGCGCGGCAACAAATTTGGCGAGCCTCGGCTCAACGATCAGCGCGGCCCACGCGGTAGCAGCAGCACCCACCAACGGGCTGGCGGCGGCCGCTGCCGATGAGGTGTCGGCGGCAATTGCCTCGCTGTTTTCCGGCCACGCACGGGAGTATCAGGCGGTCAGTGTGCGGGCGGCGGCGTTTCATTCGCAGTTCGTGCAGCTGCTCGGCGATGCGGGGGGCTCGTATACGGCCGCCGAAGCAGCCAACGCGGGGCCGCTGCAGACCCTTGAGCACGGCATACCGATCTACGTCTCGTACAGCCCGAGCTACGGGACGATGTACTTCGATTACTGAGCACGCCGTGGACCTTCCACGTTGCCCATCAAATTAGCGGGTTGTTCGGCCCGTCGCGGGTCGGCGGCGGTGCGGGTTTGGTTGTCGGCCCCGATGTCCACGACGCGGTAGGCAGCCGGGTCGTGTGAACGAAGTTCTTTATGCCCCAATGTGTTTGAGCTTCGATACGATGCTGCTAACGAACCTGCATATCAGTTGTTTGTCGGTGGTGGTTGGGGTTGGAAGGGGTCATACCGCCACCACTGGGCGCGCTCGCCGGTAGGTCCCGGGCAGGGCGCCACCGCGGGCGGGGGCTGTGTGGTGGGCGCGCCAGTGATCCCGGGCAAAGTACCCGCCCGGCGCTGTCGGTGACTTTGAGGGCGCCTGCGGGTCCGGTGATGGTGATGACACCCCGGTGGTGCAATCGGTGATGATACGGGCACAGCAGCACCAGGTTGGCCAACTCCGTGGGCCCGCCGTCCTCCCAGTGCCGCAGGTGATGGGCGTGCAGACCACCGGGTGGCGCCACAGCCGGGAACCGCGCACATGCAGTCGCGGTGCTCCAGCGCGCGGCGAAGCCGCCGGCTGATCACCCGGGTCGCCCGCCCGGCACCAATGGGCTCGCCGTCACGTTGGAACCACACTTCACCGGTGGCATCACAGGTCAGGTAGCGGCGCTCGGCGTCGGACAGCAGCGGACCCAGATGCAGTGCTGCGGCGCGCTGCTCGACGTCGAGGTGCACCACCACGGTGGTGTGCTGCCCGTGTGGGCGGCGGGTGGCCTCGGCGTCCCACCCAGCCTCGACCAGGCGCATAAACGCCTCGAGGGTGCCCGGCAACGGGGGCCGCTGATCTGAAACGGCCGCGTCGTTGCCGCGATCGCGCTTCCACTCGGCGATCAGGGCCTCACGATGAGACGCCAAGGCGGCGTCGAACTTCGCGGCGTCCAGGGGCGCAAGTCTGATCCGCCAACAGCTGAACTCCTCGCTGGAGGTCTTGGTGATCGAGGGCTCGGGCCCGGGCCCAGGATCGGGTTCGGGTCGCGGTTCCAGCCTGACCGCGGTACGCAACTGAGTGACCGTGGCCGAGCGCGCCAACTGCGCGTAGTGCTCATCGGATCCCTCGCCGGCGCGCGCCGCGATCACCCCGACCTGATCCAGCGACAGCCGGCCCTCCCGCATGCCTTGGGCGCAGCGCGGGAACTCCTGCAGCCGGCCCGCGACGGTGGTGATCGTCTGCGCGTTGGCCGGCGAGCAACCCGTCTTCCAGGCCACCAACGCCGGCACCGACCGCGCCCCGGTGATGCCGCCCAACTGGTCGCGATCGATCTCGGCGACGATCTCCACGATGCGCCCATCAATCGCGTTGCGCTGACCGCTCAACTCCGCCAGCTCCTCGAACAGCACCTCAAGACGCTCACGAGGACTGACCACCACGGCGCCAGCGGATGCGGTCGAAGTCATGACCTCATCGTCGCAGGCGGGTACGACAAATTCGGGCCGCCCGACCCCTGCTCTGAAATCTTGTGCACACATACCCCAAGCCGGAAAAGCAACCGGTCAACCCTCCGCCACTACCGAACAACCCCGATTCGTCAAATGAGCCGGTTGTTCGAGTTCCGTTCGGGCATGGTCGATTTGGTCGTAGGCGTAGGCCACCATCTCGGCGATGGTCATCGCCTCGCCCCTGCGTGCGAGCGTTTCGTAGGTCACCTCACCGAGCACACTACGAAGGTGCGCCATTTCGGGGCCGAACTGTGCCAGGGCGATAGCGACAGGGAATGCGGCGGCAACCCCGGCAAAGGTGGCCGCCGGCTCGTATCGCCCCAGCCGGTCGAAAACCGCGGCAAGCAAACTGAAGGGGCTACGGATCATGTAAGTGTTGCCGGAGTCGTGATAGTTGCCGATCGCCACGGTGCAGTAATCGAAGAATGCCAGTGTCTCACCATGTTCCGCCTCAACCAGGCACAGGTTGGTCGAAAGATGGGTAACGGTGCTGCGATTGCCGCTATCTGTGGCGATCGCCAGGCCACGGCGCAGGGTAGCGAGCGAGCGGGCAGGGTCGGCATCGTGGACGGCCCAGCCGTAGGAGTGCAGCGCAGACGCAAGCACGTACGGATTGCCGGTCGCTTCGGCGGCATCGATCATGCCTTCCCCGGCGGCGATCGCCTCGTCATAGGAACCGGTCGCATCCAGCGCCATGACGAGGCACGCCCTGATGTACGGGTTGGTGTCGAGACCGCGCGCGAGTTGAGCCCGGCAGCACTGAGCCCACCGCTCCGGCTGGCCGACGGCGACGTAAGGAGCGCCGACGAGTCCTTCGACGCCGTACGCGAAGTGGTCGCTTCTATCGCCGATCACCCCCTGGACGGCTTCGGTGTAGCGAATTGCCGAATCGATCCGTCCGGCCATGTAGCAATTCGACGCCATCAAATACAGGGCCGCGAGCCGGGGGTGGTTGACGGCGCGCGCCGGCTCGATGAGCTCTTCGGCCCACGCGATCGGCTCGTAGTTCTCGGTCAAGTAACCGAACCAGGCCGCATATATGGCGATCGGGGCGGCGACATCCAGATCGCCATGGTCGGCGGCCCACCGGAATGCGGTGCGCAGATTGGCGAGCTCGATGGTGAACCAGTCGTGCGCCTCGCGTTGCCGGGGGCTGTCCCACAGGGCCATGATGTCGGCTTCTCGTCCGGCGAAGTAGCGCGACTGGGCGGCCCGAATCTCGGACGCTTCGCCACGGGCGACGAGTTGTTCCTCGGCGAACTGGCGGATCGTCTCCAGCATCGAATACCGGGTCCGCCCCCCTGACCGCTCGGCGACCAGCAGCGACTTGCGCACCAAGGTATCGAGCACTTCCAAGGTGGCGAAGTCGTCATCGGAACCCATTACAGCGCAGGCGCTTTGCAGGTCAAATCCCCCTGCGAACACCGAACACCGGTCCAGCACGGCCTTTTCCGCGTCGTCGAGCAGGTCATAGGACCACGCGACGGCGTGGCGCAAAGTGTGGTGGCGTTCCAGACCCCGCCGCGAGCCCACCAGCAGCCGGAATCGCTGATCGAGGCGACCGCGGACCTCGCTCGCGGTCATGGTCGCCATCCGCGAGGCGGCCAGTTCGATGGCCAGCGGGATCCCGTCCAGGCGGCGGCAGATCTCCACCACCGCGGCCGCCTCGCCATCCTCGCCCACGGTGAAGCGCGGCGAAACGCTTTGCGCCCGTTCGACGAACAAGGCCACCGCCGCCGAGTCGACGCCCCCGCCCACGTCTAGCGAAGGCACCGGCCACAACTGCTCGTCGGCAATCCCGAGCCCCTCGCGGCTGGTGGCCACAACCTTGATCGTCGCCGAGGCCGCGAGGATGCCCTCGATCAGATCGGCGGCCGCGTCCAGCAGGTGTTCGCAATTGTCGAACACCAGCAACCGCACCCTGCCCTCCAAAGCGGCGGCCACGCTCTCGGCCACGCTGCGGCCGGGTTGTTGGGTGATGCCCAGCACCGCGGCCACCGCATCGGGCACCGCGGCGGGATCGCCGACCGCGGCCAGCTCGAAAAACCACACCCCGTCCGGGAATTCGTCGATGAGCCGTCCCGCCACTTCCAGTGCCAGGCGGGTCTTGCCGACCCCGCCCACACCGGTCAGTGTGACCAGCCGATGAGCCATGACCGCGGCGTGCACCTCGGCGGCGTCGGCCTCGCGTCCGATCAAGCTCGTGGGCGCCGCGCGCAGATTCCCCGGACTCACATCCAGCGCCCGCAACGACGGAAAGTCCGTCCGCAGGCCCTCCGCTCGCACCTGAAACACCTGAACCGGGGCCGGGAGATCCCGCAGCCGGCGGGGCCCCAGATCGATCAGATCAACCCCGCTGACCAGACCCGCCGTCGAGTCGGCCAACAGGATCTGTTCACCGTGACCGGCGGCCATCACGCGGGATGCGCGATTCAAAACCGGTCCGAAGTAGTCGCCGTCACGCAACTCGGCTTCGCCGGTCGCCAGCCCCATCCGCACCGGCAACTCGAGCGCCCGCTGCGCGGCCACCGCGGCATCCACGGCGGATCTCGGCGATGCGAACGCCGCGCACACGCCATCACCGGTGTGCTTGAACAACCAACCGCCGTGTGCCTTGATCGCCGTACGCAATGCCTCGTCGTGTGCGGCCAGCGCCGCCCGCATCTCGTCCGCGTCGGCTTCCCATCGACGCGTTGAACCCTCCACATCGGTGAACAGAAACGTCACGATCCCTGATGGAGCGGGCGCCGGAGAAGCGGACACCCCCGCAGAATGCCACATAAGACACGCCGCCACGTCGCACATCGAGCAACCCAGCCCGAGACACCAGGTCCTGCAAATGCAAGCATTGCCTAGGTCGGCGGCGACGACCGGCTCGGACGATTCCAGGAGGCGTCATGGCACTGCAATTCGACGGCAAGGTCGCCTTTATCACCGGGGCTGCGCGAGGGCAGGGCCGCTCGCACGCCGTCCGGTTCGCCGAAGAGGGCGCAGACATTATCGCGTTCGATTTGTGCGATCAGATTGACAGCGTCGCGTACCCAATGGCGACACGAGAGGACCTCGAAGAGACGGTCCACTTGGTGCAGAAGACAGGACGTCGCATCATGGCCGAGCAGGGTGACGTACGGGACTTCGAAAGGCTAAAGGCTGCCGTTGCAAACGGCGTCGCGGAGTTGGGACGCGTCGACTTCGTGCTCGCGAACGCCGGGATAATGCCGGGGTTCGGTCAGCAGCGTTATGACACCGCGGCCTTCGTCGACGCGGTGGACGTCCTGCTGGCCGGCGTCTACTACACCGTCGAGGCGGCGCTGCCCGCACTGCTGGAGCATGACGACGGCGGGGCGATCGTGATTGCAAGCTCGGTTGCCGGCCTGAACAGCCTCTGTCCCCGATTCAGCCTGAGAAGTCATGGTTTCGCCGGCTATCACGCCGCCAAGCATGGTGTCGTCGGGCTCATGCGCTACTACGCGACCTCGCTGGCCGAGAAGAACATCCGCGTCAACTCGGTCCATCCCTCGGGCGTGGCAACACCGATGATCCTCAACGAGGCAGTCGAGCGGAACATGGCGGAACGCCCCGAAGGCAACACCGCTATGGAAAACCTGTTGCCGGTTCCGTACGTCGAGTGCAGTGACATCAGTGATGCGATGGTCTACCTGTGTGGGCCATCTGGCCGATACATCACCGGGATCACCTTGCCCGTCGACGCAGGGTTTTCCGCCAAATAGCGGATCCCACGGCTGGAAGGGCCAGCGCCTTCTCCACAAAAAATACCTATGCAGGTCGATCGTTCGTGTTGCCCATGGAACCGGCCCTTTGTTCGAGTTGCGTTCGGGCCTCATCGATTTGGTCGTAGGCGTACGTCGCCATGGCGGTGGTGGTCATGTTCTCCCCGGCACGGGCCAGTGATTCGTAGCCCTCGTCGCCCAGCACCTCAAGCAGATGAGTGATCACGATATCGATCTCGGGGTCGAAAGATGCGGCAAGGGGGCTGGCGGCGAACCCGACGAGGGTGGCCGCTGCCTCGTAGCGCCCGAGTCGGTCGAAAAAGCCGGCGAGAATGGCCAGCGGTTGGGTGATTAGGCCCGTGCTGCCGGAATCGTGGTGACGACGGATTGCCATGGTCAGGTAGTCGAACGCGACCAGTGGGTCGCCGTGCTGGGCCTCCAGTTGCGCGAGACCCTGTGCCGCGATGGTCTCGAGGAAACCCTTGCCACTGTCACGAGCGATAGCCAGCGCCCGGCGCCCAACATCAAGCGCGCGGGTGTGATCGGTGTTACGGAACGCGAACCCCTCGGCGGCGAGCGCGAACGACAACGCAAACGGGTTGCGGGTTGCTTCGGCGGCCTCGACCAGGCCGTCCGCGGCGGCCATCGCCTCGTCGGCCGAACCGGCGTACACAAGCGCGAAGACCAGGCTCGACCAGGTGATGGTATGCGTGTCACGACCGCGCGCAAGCTGAGCAGCGCACCACTCGGCCCACCGTTCCGGCTGACCGAGCGCCAGGTATACGCTGCACATCCAGCCATACGCGCCGAACGGCACGTGTCCGGCGCCGCGGCCGACAATCAGCGGGGCAGCCTCGGCGAGGCGGCGGGACTCTTCGACCCGCCCCGGCAGCCAGCACTGCGATGCCATTACGTAGAGGGCCGCGAGGCGGGGATGGTCGACCGCGTGCGCGGGCTCGATGAGTTCTTCCGCCCAGGCGACGGGTTCGTAGTTTTCTATGACAAAGCCCAGGAAGGTTGCGTACGTGGCGATGGTGGCGGCAGCGTCCAGGTCTCCGTGGTCTGCAGCCCACCGAAACGCCGTGCGCAGGTTGGGCAGTTCGACGGTGAACCAGTCGTACGCCTCCCGCTGCCGGGGGCTGTCCCACAGGGCCATGATCTCGACTTCCCGTCCGGCGAAGTAGCGGGAGTGGGCGGCCCGAACCTCTTCGGCCGCAACGGAAGCGACGAGTTCTTCCTCGGCGAACTGGCGGATCGTCTCCAGCATCGAATACCGGGTCCGGCCCGCTGACCGCTCGGCGACCAGCAGCGACTTGCGCACCAGCGTGTGCAGCAGATCCAGGGTGGCGAAATCATCGGCGGCCTCAGCGAATCCCGCTACGGCACAAGCACTTTGCAGATCGAACCCACCTGCGAACACCGAACACCGATCCAGCAGCGCTCTTTCCGTGTCGTCGAGCAGGTCATAGGACCACGCGACGGCGTGGCGCAGGGTGTGGTGGCGTTCCAGACCGCGCCGCGAGCCCACCAGTAGCCGGAATCGGCGATCAAGGCGATCACGCACCTCGCTCGCGGTCATGGCCGCCATCCGCGAGGCCGCCAGCTCGATGGCCAGCGGGATCCCGTCCAGACGGCCGCAGATCTCCACCACCGCGGCCGCCTCGCCCTCGTCACCCACGGTGAAGCGCGGCGAAACGCTTTGCGCCCGTTCGACGAACAAGGCCACCGCCGCCGAGTCGACGCCCCCGCCCACGTCTAGCGAGAGAACGGGCCACAACTGCTCGTCGGCAATCCCGAGCCCCTCGCGGCTGGTGGCCACAACCTTGATCGTCGCCGAGGCCGCGAGGATGCCCTCGATCAGATCCGCGGCGGCGTCCAGCAGGTGTTCGCAGTTGTCGAACACCAGCAACCGCACCCTGCCCTCCAAAGCGGCGGCCACGCTCTCGGCCACGCTGCGGCCGGGTTGTTGGGTGATGCCCAGCACCGCGGCCACCGCGTCGGGCACCGCGGCGGGATCGCCGACCGCGGCCAGCTCGAAAAACCAGACCCCGTCTGGGAATTCGTCGACCAGCCGCCCCGCCACTTCGAGCGCCAGCCGGGTCTTGCCGACCCCGCCCACCCCCGTCAGCGTGACCAGCCGATGAGCCTTCACCGCGGCCTGCACCTCGCCGGCCTCGGACTCGCGCCCGATCAAACTCGTGGGCGCCGGGCGCAGATTCCCCGGACTGGTATCCAACGCCTGAAGCGCCGGAAAGTCGGTGCGCAGACCGTCGGCTTGAACCTGGAACACCTGAACCGGAGCGGGCAGATCCCGCAACCGGCGCGGCCCCAGATCGATGACATCAATTCCGCTGATCAGGCTCGCCGTCGACTCGATCAGCAGGATCTGACCCCCGTGGCCGGCGGCCATCACCCGCGCGGCGCGGTTGAGCGCCGCACCGAAGTAGTCGCGGTCCCGAAGCTGTGCCTCCCCGGTCGCGATGCCCATCCGCACGGGCAACTGCAGCGACTTCTGCGCGGCCACCGCCGCATCCACCGCCGATCTTGGCGACGCAAACGCCGCGCACACCCCGTCCCCGGTGTGCTTGAACAACCAACCGCCGTGCGCCTCGATCGCCTTCCGCAACGCCTCGTCGTGTGCCGCGAGGGCGACCCCCATGCCGTCCGCGTCGGCCTCCCACCGACGCGTCGAACCCTCCACATCGGTGAACAGAAACGTCACCACACCCGAAGGCGCGGACGCTGGGGGAACGGACACCGCTCTAGCCTCGATCCTTCGTGTTGCCGATGGAGCGAGCCGGTTGTTCCAGTTCTGTTCGGGCCTGGTCGATTTGGTCGTAGGCGTAGGCCACCATGGCGGCGGCGGACATCGTCTCACCCTTGCGGGCGAGCGATTCGTAGGTGTGGTCGCCCAGGATGTCGCGGAGGCGGGTGATGACAGTGCTGAGTTCCGACGCGATGAGGGGATTGAATGCGAAACCGGCGATCGTGGCCGCCGGTTCGAGGCGTCCGAGGCGGTCGAGGAGTGCCGCGAGAGTTGCCAGGGCGAAACGGATGTAGGTGACGTTGCCGGCGTCGTAGAAGTTGCGGACGGCCAGAGTGATGTGGTCGAGCGCCGCCAGCGGGTCGCCGTGTTCGGCCTCAAGCCGAGACAAGACGGTCGCCAGCAGTGATTCGGCGACGCGACTGCCGCTGTCCTGGGCGATCATCAGGCCCCGGCGCAGGGCTTCCAGCGCGAGGGCGGGATCAGCATCGCGATAGGCAAAACCGTAGGCGTAAAGCGCATTCGCGAGCGCCCAGGGGTTGTGGGTGGCTTCGGCGGCTGCGATCAGCCCGTCCGCGGCGGCCCTCGCCTCCTCACCGGCCCCGGCGACCGCCAGTCCGGCGACCAGCAATGCGTGGGTGATCGTATGGGTGTCGCGGCCGCGTGCGAGCTGGACGCGGCACCACTCGACGTTTCGTTCCGGCTGGCCGATAACCGGGTACACGGCGCCGAGCGCGCCCTCGCCGCCGAACGGAACCTCCCCGCCACTGCCGATCACCGTCTGGCCGGCGTCGGCGTAGCCGACAGCCTCCTCGACCCGGCCAGTCCAGTAGCACTGCGCCGCGTTCAGGTACAGAGTCGCGAGCCTGGGGTGGTCGACGGCGCGAGCGGGCTCGATGAGCTCCTCGGCCCAGGCTATCGGCTCATAATTGGCGACCAGAGCGCCGAGGAGCGCCGCGTAGGTGGCGATGGCGGCGGCGGCGTCGAGGTCGCCCCGGTCGGCGGCGCACCGAAACGCGGTGCGCAGGTTGGCGAACTCGACGGTGAACCAGTCGTAGGCCTCGCGCTGGCGGGGGCCGTCCCACAGGGCCAGGACGTCGGCTTCGCGTCGGGCGAAGTATCGCGAGTGTGCGGCCCGAGTCTCGGATGCTTCACCGCGGGCGACGAGTTGGTCCTCGGCGAATTGGCGGATCGTCTCCAGCATCGAAAACCGGGTCCGCCCCGACGACCTGTCGGCGACCAGCAGTGACTTGCGCACCAGGGCATCGAGCAGATCCAGGGTGGCGAAGTCATCATCGGAACCCATGACCGCACAAGCACTTTGGAGGTCAAATCCCCCGGCGAACACCGAACACCGATCCAGCAGAACCTTTTCCGTCTCGTCGAGCAAGTCGTAGGACCACTGCACAGCGTGGCGCAATGTTTGGTGGCGCTCAAGGCCGCGCCGCGAGCCCACCAGTAGCCGGAACCGCTGATCCAGACGATCACGCACCTCGCTGGCGCTCATCGACGCCATCCGCGACGCGGCCAACTCGATCGCTAGTGGGATGCCGTCGAGTCTGCGGCAGATTTCCACTACGGCGTCCGCCTCGCCGGGCTGGCCCAGCGAGAAGTCCGACACCACACTGTGGGCACGGTCGAGGTAAAGGTTGACGGCGGCGGATTCGGTTCCGGAGTTGACGTCCAGCGACGGGACACGCCACAACTGTTCTTCGCCGACCCCCAATCCTTCGCGACTGGTCGCCAGAATCGTTACGGTCGCCGAGGCGGCCAGGATCGCCTCGACCAGATCCGCGACACTGTCGACAACGTGCTCGCAGTTGTCGAACATCAACAACCGGACTCGGCCCTCCAACGCGCCGGCCACCGACTCGCTAACCGTCTTCCCCGGCTGTTGGATGATGCCCAGTACCGCCGCCACCGCGTCGGGCACCGCCGCCGGATCGGCCACCGCGGCCAAGTCGAAAAACCAGACCCCGTCGGGGAATTCATCGGCCAGCCGCGCCGCGACCTCCAACGCCAGGCGCGTCTTGCCGACCCCGCCCACCCCGGTCAACGTCATCAACCGATGAGCCTTGACCGCGGCTTGCAGCTCGGCGATCTCCGACTCACGCCCAATGAGGCTGGTGACCGCAGGCCGGAGATTCCCCGGCGTCACATCGAGTGCCCTCAATGGCGGGAAGTCGATCCGCAACCCCGGCGCCCGCACCTGGAACACCCCGACCGGAGTGGGCAGATCCCGCAACCGCCGCGGCCCCAGATCGACAAGCTCTATTCCACTGATCAGGCTCGCCGTCGACTCGATCAGCAGGATCTGACCGCCATGCCCGGCGGCCATCACCCGCGCAGCGCGGTTGAGCGCCGTGCCGAAGTAGTCACCCTCCCGAAGTTGTGCCTCACCGGTCGCCACACCCATCCGCACCGGCAACTCCAGCGCCCGCTGCGCGGCCACCGCGGCATCCACCGCCGAGCGCGGCGAGGCGAACGCGGCGCACACCCCGTCGCCGGTGTGCTTGAACAACCAGCCGCCGTGCGCATCGATCGCCCTACGCAACGCCTCGTCGTGTGCCGCGAGGGCGACCCGCATGCCGTCCGCGTCGGCTTCCCACCGACGCGTCGAACCCTCCACATCGGTGAACAGAAACGTCACGACACCCGAGGGAGCGGTCGCCGGCGGAGCGGACACCCCCGCAGAATGCCACAGCAAACGCAGCGCCAACCATCCTTGCACCCTGATTCGATAGATGTTTATATAGAAGAATGTCTAATCAGCAGTGCTGCCCCGCGCTGGGAGCGGCCGCCATGGATGAGCCGCAGGCAGCGGAGTTGGCGACGATGTTCAAGGCGCTCGGCGACCCGGTACGCCTGCGGATGCTGAGTCTGATCGCGAGCCACCCCGGCGGGGAAGCCTGCGTGTGTGAAATATCGGC
This sequence comes from uncultured Actinomycetota bacterium, assembly GCA_963784685.1. Lineage (GTDB taxonomy): Bacteria > Actinomycetota > Actinomycetes > Mycobacteriales > Mycobacteriaceae > Mycobacterium. The sequence continues at coordinate 250,719 of CAWASF010000019.1, read as the reverse complement.
GACCTTCGACGTCTCTCAGCCGACGATTTCTCACCACCTCAAGCTGCTGCGCTCAGCCGGGCTGCTGGACTGCGAGCGGCGGGGCACCTGGGTGTACTACTGGGTGATTCCCTCAGCATTACAACAACTTTCGTCCGTCCTGCATCCCGACGACCGCGTCCTGGCGACCGCACCCGGGTGTGCGCCGTGACCGACACCCCGACTTCGGTGTCCACCCCGGACGCCGTAGCGACCCGGCTCTCCACCCTGGATCGGTTTCTGCCCGTATGGATCGGCCTGGCAATGGCCGCCGGCCTCTTGCTGGGCCGTCTGTTGCCCGGCCTCGGATCGGCCCTGAGTGCCATTGAGGTCGATGGCATTTCGCTACCCATCGCGATCGGCCTGCTGGTCATGATGTATCCGGTGCTGGCCAAAGTCCGCTACGACCGGCTCGACGAGGTCACCTCGGACCGCAGGCTGCTGGTGTCCTCTTTACTGCTCAATTGGGTGATCGGGCCCGCGCTGATGTTCACCTTGGCCTGGCTGCTGCTGGCGGATCTACCCGAGTACCGCACCGGGCTGATCATCGTCGGTCTGGCCCGCTGCATCGCGATGGTCATCATCTGGAACGACCTGGCATGCGGGGACCGCGAAGCCGCGGCCGTGCTGGTCGCGTTGAACTCGTTATTCCAGGTTGTCATGTTCGCCGCGCTGGGCTGGTTCTACCTGGCGGTGCTGCCCGGCTGGCTGGGCCTGCCGCAAACCGGCATCGACGTCTCCCCTTGGCAGATCGCCAAATCCGTGCTCATCTTCCTCGGCATTCCGCTGCTCGCCGGATATCTGTCGCGTCGCTTGGGTGAACGATCCAGGGGCCGCCACTGGTACGAGACCCGGTTCCTGCCCCGCGTGGGGCCGTGGGCTCTTTATGGGTTGCTGTTCACCATCGTCATCCTCTTCGCCCTGCAGGGCCACCAAATCATCTCCCGGCCATGGGATGTGGGCCGTATTGCGATCCCACTGCTGGCTTATTTCGCGATCATGTGGGCCGGCGGATATGCCCTGGGGTTCGTCCTGCGGCTCGGCTACGCCCGCACCACCACGCTGGCGTTCACCGCCGCCGGCAACAATTTCGAATTGGCGATCGCGGTGGCAATCGCGACGTACGGCGTCGCATCCGGGGAAGCCTTGGCGGGTGTCGTGGGACCACTGATCGAAGTGCCGGTTTTGGTCGGGCTGGTCTACGTTTCCCTGGCGCTGCGCACCCGGCTGTTCCGAACCGAGCCAGAGCGAAAAGCCCCAGCCGATGGCCGATAAGCCCAGCGTCCTGTTCGTCTGCGTCCATAACGCCGGGCGCTCGCAGATGGCCGCCGCCCTGCTGAGCCGCATGGCGGGCGACCGCATCGAAGTCCGATCCGCCGGAACCGAACCCGCCGATCGGATCAACCCCGTCGCCGTCGCGGCCATGGCCGAACTCGGCATCGACCTCACCACCGCCGCTCCCAAGGTTCTCACCGGTGATGCGGTGCAGGCCAGTGACGTCGTGATCACGATGGGCTGCGGCGACGCCTGCCCCTACTTCCCGGGGGTGTCCTAGCGCGACTGGAAATTGCCCGACCCGGCCGGACAGCCCCTGGCCACCGTGCGCGCCATCCGCGACGACATCGCCGGCCGCGTCCAGGCGTTGGTCACCGAACTCCTACCCACCGCCACGACCACATAACCTCCACCCGAAGGAAGGACCCACCATGTCACGAGTACAGCTGGCCCTCAACGTCGATGACCTCGACGAGGCAATCGCCTTCTACTCCAAGCTGTTCCACACCGAGCCGGCCAAGGTCAAACCCGGCTACGCCAACTTCGTGATCGTCGAGCCCCCGCTCAAGCTGGTGCTGCTCGAGAACCCCGGCCACGGCGGCACCCTCAACCACCTCGGCGTCGAAGTCGAGTCCAGCGAGGCAGTCCACGAAGAGATCGTCCGCCTCACCGGCGAGCGCATGCTCACCGAGGAAGAGATCGGTACGACGTGCTGCTTCGCCAACCAGGACAAGGTGTGGGTCACCGGGCCCGGCGGGGAAAGGTGGGAGATCTACACGGTCCTTGCCGATTCCGAGACATTCGGCACCGGCCCGGAGGCATCGGCGACAACGGCCTGTTGCTGACCACCGCTAGGCTTCCATCTCCGGTTGCACCTGCCGACGTTTGGCCCAGATCTGCACTTGCTCGCGCCCGACGAGGCGGCAACGGTGAGTGGTCGCCAACTGACGGGCCGCCTTGGTGAACGCCTGGTTGGTCACGACAACCGTCTGGTTACAACCGTGCTGCAAGGCGCCGGCAACCACCTGCTGCACGGCGGCGACGCCGATGACCTTTGCCTGGCGCTTGCATTGCACCGCCATGCGGGTGCCGCCCCTCTTGGCGATGAGGTCGACTCCATAGTCACCGGTGCTGGCGGTATAGGTGACGCTCCAACCCACGGTCCGAAGCTGTGCCGCAACGAATTCTTCGAACTCAACACCCGACATTTCATCGATGGCCGCCAAGCCGGACGCCGCGTATTTGAGGTCGCGTCGTCGCTGTAGTCCCACCCGGTAGCGATCCCGCTGACCAGAGAGCCACAGCAGGATGAGCACCGTCAGGATAAGCCCGCCCAATCCCGCCGAAAATCCGAATGGCACGCTGCCGGTAGTCTTTTGGGTCAAATACCAGGGGAGAGCGAAACCGACCACGAGGAAAGACCCGAATATCTTGTCCATGACTCCTCACGGCGCTGGCGCGGACTTTTGTCATGAACCTAACTGATGGGTAGGACAATTCAGCGCAGGCGAAGCGTCACCCTGGTGCCGAATCGGGGCGCAAGCATGATCGAGCGCCGGACGATTCTCTCCGGGCTTTCGTCGACCGCGCTGAACTCCCCCTCGCGCAGGAGCACATGCAGCAAGGTGATCAACTCCCGCATCGAGAACGCCGCGCCCAGGCAGCGTTTGATGCCGCCCCCGAACGGAACCCATGCGTAGGTTTCGGGCCGGTTGCCGAGGAATCGCTCGGGGCGAAACTCGTTCGGGTGCTCGTAGATGTGCGGATTGCGGTTGATGGCGATGATATGTACGACGATTCGCGTGCCGGCCTCGATGAGGTAGCCGCCGATGGGAAACGGTCGCGCCGCAACGCGGGCCGTGAACGGTGCCGGCGGGCGTATCCGCAGCGTCTCGTTGATCACCGCGGTGGTGAAGGCCTCTTCACCGCTCACGGCTTCGGCTTGGACGCGTCGCAGCGCATCGGGATGGTGCAGCAGCAGGTCGAAGATCCAGGCCAAAGTGGTCGCGGTGGTTTCGTGGCCGGCCAATATCAGGGTGATCAGGTCGTCGCGAATCTCACTGTCCGACAACTGTTCCCCGTCGTCACCGCGGGCACACATCAGCAGGGCCAGAATGTCGAGTTGCTCGCTCAGGCGTGGATCGTTGCGCCGTCGGGCGATGAGCGGCATGACGATGTTGTCGATCTCCTTGTTGGCCCGGGCCCGACGCGGCCACACCCGCAGCGCGCCCGTGTGCCGCAGCGCGTAGCGGACCGTCAACTGTTCTGAGACACCGAGATTCAACAGGCGTTCGAATGGCCGGCCGAGCCGCCGCACTTCGTCGGGATCGTCGACCCCGAAGATGACCTTGACGATCACGTCCAGCGTCAGCGCCCGCGCGGCCGTAAGCATCTCGAACGGAAGGTCAACCGGCCAGCTGCGGATCGCGGCGCGCGCGGAGTCCTCCATGATCGGCACGTAACTGTTCAGCGCGGCCCCGTGCAGCGGAGGAGTCAGGAGCTTGCGCCGCCGCAGGTGCTCCGGCTCTTCCTGGACGAACATCGAACCGGATCCGTAAATGGCCGCCGCGGGCCCCACGCCCTCGCCGCCGAGCAGGATGTCCGCGGGCGCGGTGAAGACCTGCCTCACCAGCTCCGGGTCGGACACGATCGCAACGTTGCCCAGGCTGAGGATGGGCATCGTCATAATCGGTCCGTATCGACGGATCAACCGCAGCATGCGGCGCTCGCCGCCCACCACATAGGCAACCGCATACGCTGCGGCGAAAGCCGAACGAAGCGCGCGCGGAGCGGGTAGGCCCGGTGGACGGCTCAAAGCCACGTTGACGACAGAAACACGGCGTTTGTCGTCGGTCAAGGTGCGGGCGTCGCCCCGGCGTCAGACGCAGTCGGCGCAGACCGGAAGTCCGGAGCCCGAGCGGCGCAGCCGGCTGCGGTGCTGCACCAGAAAGCAGCTCGAACAGGTGAACTCGTCGGACCGCTGGGGAATCACCGTTACCGACAGTTCTTCACCGGAGAGGTCCGCATCGGGCAGCTGGAAGAAGAGCACATCGTTGTCGTCCTCGTCGACAGCGGTGTCGGGAAGGGTGGGGGCCAGCTCGCGCAGCGCGGGGGCGTCCCTGGTCTCGGACAGGCGACGTGCGTCGAAGTCGCTCGTGGTGGTCATGGGCGTTCCTTCCTCTGCGACGGGTTGACGCACTTTCCTGTACATACCCGCGGATCAGGCGGTACTACCCAGTTCGGGCGCGAACCACACCCGTCGAAGCCCAAAAAGATGGCGCGCCGACGATCGATGCCGCGACCAGGTCGGTTACGCCAACCGGTCAACTGCTGGGGGGAAGCGCGGAGACCTCAAACGACGCGAATCCCGGCCGGGGCCGACGCCGCGACTCTCGCGGAGCGCGTGTCGGGCGGCCCCGGCGCGGGTATGCCGCGCAGATGAACCCCGCCGTCCTGTTTGACGTAGACGGAACCTTGGTTGATTCCAACTACCTGCACGTCTATGCCTGGCAGCGCGCCTTCGACGCCGAAGGTATACCGGTCGCCGCATGGAAGATCCACCGCTGCATCGGTATGGACGGCTCGACGTTGGTGCGCACCCTTTCCAACGAAGCCCCGGCCGACGTGCAGGACCGGCTCAGCGACGGGCACAGCCGGCATTACCGGGACACCACACCGCTGCTGTCGCCGTTGCCCGGCGCCCGCGCGTTGTTGCGGCGCGTCGCCGAACTCGGACTGCAGGTCGTGCTGGCCAGCTCGGCGCCCGAGGACGAACTCGAGGTGCTGCTCAAGGTGCTCGACTGCGACGACGTGATCACCGAAACGACGTCGTCGCGCGATGTCGACACGGCCAAACCCGAACCCGGCATCGTGCAGGTGGCGCTCGACCGGGCCGGTGTGGATGCCGACCATGCCGTTTTCGTCGGCGACGCGGTGTGGGACGCGCACGCCGCAAGGGCCGCGGGGGTGCCGTGCATCGGAGTGCTGAGCGGCGGCATCTCCCGCGGGGAGCTGCAGGCAGCCGGCGCGTCACCGATCTTCGCCGACCCGCAGGACCTCCTCGAACATCTGGATTCCACCCGAATCGCGGCGCTGGCGCCCGGCCGCTGACTACATGCCGTGCGTGCGCAACAACAGCGGTAGCACCCACCAAAAGGACGCGAACATCGCCAGCGCACACGCTCCCGCGATTAACCCCGCCATCAGTCCGGCCACCGCGACGAAGATGAGAACCGTCACCCCCGTCAGCGCCATACCGAGCAGCGCCAGCCCGGCGTAGGCGCACCGATGCGCGGCCGACACCAGCACCTGCAGGCGATGCCGCCTGAACAGCAGCCGGTGAATGCCGACCGGGGCGATGAGCAGCACCGTTGCTCCCACGGAACATCCCACCGTCACCAGATACACGATCTGCATCTGTTCGTTGAGAACTTCGAAGCGCTGCTGGAACGGCAGCGTCAGCAGGAACCCGGTGAGCAACTGCACCCCGGTCTGCACCACGCGCAGTTCCTGCAGGAGGCTGTTCCAATTGCGGTCCAGCCGTTCGATTTCGGTTTCGCCCCGCTGACGGCGATCCCACGGCTGGTCGTCTTCCGGATCGTCGACATCCATACTCGTGATCATCGCACCGCGCGCTAATTCTTATAAGCCGATACGGGTCGGCCTATTAACACCCCTAGCCTGACCGGCGGTGCAACGATACGGGCGTGGACGAACTGTCCTGTGCGTCGTGCGGAACCGAGTTGGCCGCGACGGCCAAGTTCTGCAGCGAGTGCGGCGCGGCCCGCACCGAAGCCGCGCGGTCGGCGGAGTACAAGCAGGTAACGGTGCTGTTCGCCGACGTTGTTCGTTCGATGGATATCGCCGCGCGGGTCGGTGCGGAACGGCTCCGCGAGATCATGACCGACCTCGTCGAGCGCTCAACCGCGGTCGTGCGGCGCTACGGCGGCACCGTGGACAAGTTCACCGGCGACGGAATCATGGCGGTCTTCGGGGCGCCGACCGCGCTGGAGGATCATGCCTTTCGCGCCTGCATGGCCGCGCTCGACATCCAGGCGGCGACGGCCGAATTGACGAAGGAGGTGCAAGCGCGGGACGGCATCGCCTTGCAACTGCGGATAGGCCTCAACTCGGGTCAGGTCATCGCCGGCGAAATCGGTTCCGCGAGTTACACCGCCATCGGCGAGCAGGTCGGGATGGCCCAGCGCATGGAGTCCGTGGCCTCACCGGGCGCGGTGATGGTCAGCGAGTCGACGGCGCGATTGGTCGAGAACGTCGCGGTGCTTGGCGAAGCGGAACAGGCACATATCAAGGGAGCGGACAGGCCGATCCCCGCCCGGCGCCTGCTGGCCATCGGGGACCACCGTCCGCGTAGGCGCGGCGAGTCCAAATTGGTCGGACGCACCTGGGAACTCAACACGGTCGCGGCGATCCTGGACGAGGCCGTCGGCGGGTCGGGCTCCGTTGTGAGTTTCATGGGCCCGCCCGGGATCGGTAAAAGCCGCATGGTCCGTGAAGCCTCCGCCGTCGCGGCGAATCGGGGGATCCCCGTCTTCACCACCTATTGCGAGTCCCACGCCGGCGACATCCCCTTCCACGCGGTGGCGCGTCTACTGCGCGATGCATTCGGCGTCGAGGATGTCGACGCAGACAAGGCCCGGAACCGGGTGGCCGAGCTATTCCCCGAAGCCGACCCGGAAGACCTTGTGCTGCTGCACGACCTGCTGGGCGTTCGCGAGGCCCCGTTGCCCGACATCGCCCCCGATGGCCGCCGGCGACGGGTGACGGCGCTGATCAACGGTGCGGCGCTGGCACGACAGCAGCCGGGTCTGTATGTCATCGAAGACGCACATTGGATTGACGAGGCCAGCGAGTCGATGCTGGCCGGCTTTCTCGCGATCATCGCGCAAACGCCGACGCTGGTGCTGATCACCTATCGCCCCGAATACCAGGGCCAGCTGACCCGCCTGTCGGGAGTGCAGTCTCTCGCGCTGCGGCCGCTGAGCGACGGGCACACCTCGCTGCTGACCGCCGAGCTGCTCGGAGACGATCCGTCGATCCAGGCATTGAACCAGCTGATCGCAACCCGTGCCGCCGGCAACCCCTTCTTCGCCGAAGAAATGGTACGCGACCTGTCCGAACGCGGTGTGCTGCAAGGTAATACCGGTAGATATCGGCTCGGCGACGACATCACCGACGTCGCCGTACCGGCCACCTTGCAGGCCACCATCGGGGCACGCATCGACCGGCTGAGCGCGACCGCCAAGCACACGCTGAACGCGGCGGCGGTCATCGGATCACGATTCGACACCGACCTGCTTGCCGAATTGGTCGACGATGCCAACACCTCCGCGCTGATCGAGGCCGAACTCATCGACCAGGTCCGGTTCACTCCCAAGGCCCAGTACGCGTTTCGCCACCCGCTGATCCACACGGTCGCCTATGAAGCGCAACTGAAGTCGGACCGCGCCAAACTGCACCGCCGGCTGGCAGCGGCGATCGAGGCGCGCGGATCCGTCGACGAGAACGCGGCGCTGATCGCCGAACATACGGAAGGCGCGGGCGACATTCCCGCCGCGTTCACCTGGCACATGCGCGCCGGAGCATGGGCGACCTACCGGGACATCGCGGCCGCGCACACCAGTTGGCGCCGGGCACTGCAGGTCGCCGACCGGTTACCCGAGGATCACCCGGACCGGATGTCGATGCGCATCGCGCCACGAACTTTCCTGTGTGCCACCGCATCCCGGACCGGGGGCAGGAGCGCCGAAACCGGATTCGAGGAACTGCGCCAACTGTGCAACGCGGCCGGCGATCAACGGTCGGTGGCCATCGGCATGATTGGGCCGGTGACGGCCAGCCTGATGAATGTGCGCCGTCAGGAGGCATCGCGGCTCGCCGGCGAACAAGTCCGGCTACTCGAGGCAATCGGTGATCCAACGCTGACAGTGGGCCTGCTTCCGATGGCCATCCTCGCCAAACACGAGACGGGCGAGATGGCCGAGATCCTTCGGCTTTCGCAGCGACTGATCGACCTCGCCGACGGCGATTTCACCATGGGCAATCTGCTGTTCGGATCACCGTTGACGTATTGCATTCCGATGCGCGGCGTCGCCAGGGCGTCGCTGGGCATGGCGGGTTGGCGGCAAGACTTCGATCGGGCAATGGCGGCCGCTTGGGACGCTGACACGGTGACCCGCGCCAGTGCGATTTATTACACCTACCTTTCCGCGCTCGCATTCGGACTGACTCTGCCCGACGACACCGCGGTCGCCCACACCGCCAGAAACTACGAACTCGCAAAGCACGCGGGTGAGGACATTGCAGAGTCCCTGTCGGAAACGGTCCACGGCGTCGTCCTTGCCTGCCGAGACGGCGCGGACCGCGCGGCCGGCATCGAATTGCTGGTGCAAGCCCGTGAGCGCGCGCTGGACCAACAGTTCACCCTGACCGTTCCTCCGATCGCCAATAGCTACATCGCGCGGGAGAAGGCGCGGCAGGGAGACGTTGACGCGGCAATCGAGTTGGCCCGGGCGGCCGTTGCCGACTTGGCAAGCTCAGAGAGATGCGTCTGGATCGTGCTGGCTACCACCGCACTGGTGGAAGCCTTGTTGGCGCGTGGCACCGACAAAGATCTGGACGAGGCAAGCGTCGCGATCGACCGGTTGGCGGCCGCGCCGACCGACCCCGGGTACGTCGTCAACGAGATTGGCGTGTTTCGGCTGCGCGCGCTGCTGGCGCAGGCGCGCGGGGACGCGGAGTCCTATCGGACCTATCGAGACGAGTACCGGGCGATGGCGACGTCGCTTGGTTTCGAAGGGCATATGGCAATCGCCGCCGCAATGGAATAACAAACTAGACAGGAGAACGACGAGGCCAGCGTCCGATCACGAGTGAAGCAAACCCGCCGCAATGGCCATCCCCGCGGAGGGCTCATCATGGATACCACCGACCGGCGACCGCGCCGGCGACATCGTGTTGGGCGATTCCACCAACTTCACGACGCTGTTCGGCGGCACCGACAGCCTGGTGAACATCTGGCGGAACCTTGCGCGGCTGAAGTGAGGTGTCGCTAGGCGCCGTCGCGCACAGCGGTCAACGCGTCATCCAGCGTCGGATACAGCGGGAAGGTCTTGTCCAGACCCGTCAAATGAATCGGTCTCCTGGTCGCCGGACCCCGCGCAACGACCCCGAACTCGGTCGACTTGCCGAGTTTCTCGTAGGTCGCCGCCAGGATCTTCAGCCCCACCGAGCCGAGAAACTCCACCGCGGACAGGTCGATGACCAGCGCCGTCGGGTCGTCTGCGACCACCGCGCCGATCGCTTGCTCGAGGGCCGGAGCGGTGACCAGATCGATTTCGCCGCTGACACTGACCACGGACACCCCCTCGTGGTCCTCCACCAACGTGGTAAGCGAATCAGGAGCTGACAATGGCGATCCTTAGTCTGTGGCCTAAAGCGTGGTGCAAGCCTAACCTGTCGCGCGAACCGCGGGCGGAATATGCCCTAGACACCTATGCCGCGATACAGGCTAGTCTCCCCATAGGCGCCACGCATTTCGTGGGCGACGCTGGATACGGGAGGCCAGATGTCAGACTCGTCGTCGGATTTCGCTACCACCGGCACCGCCGCCCAGACGGTCAGCGAGGGTCTGCTGCCGCAGCTGGTCCAGCATCTCCGGCAGAATCGCACGATTCTGCGCGAGGAGTGGGCCCGAAGAATCACCGAAGCCCAGCTGCTCACCGCGATGACCCCGGAAGAGCTCTTCTCCGAAGCGACCGCGGTCTACGACAACTATGTCGAGGTGCTCGAGACCGGTAGCGTCGAGGCGCTGCAGGCCTACGCGCGCGACCTGTCCGAACGCATCATCCCGCGAGGCGTGGAAACCGACGAGGTGCTCGGCATCGTGCTGCTGCTGCGCGACGTGCTGGCCCGCTCTTTGTTCGAGAAGTACCAGACCGAGTTCGAGATGCTCAATCGTGTTCTCGACGCCTACGAGCCGGCGGCCAACCGCATCGCCAACACCGTGGGCGTCAGCTTCGTGCAGGAACGCGAGCGCATCATCCGGCAGCAGCAGGAGGCCATCCGCGAGCTGTCCACCCCGGTGCTGCAGGTGCGCGAGCAGCTGCTGATCTTGCCGATCATCGGTGTGCTCGACAGTCAGCGCGCCCGGCAGCTCACCGAACAACTGCTCAGGGCCATCCGCGCGAACCGCGCGAAAGTGGTCGTCATCGACATCACCGGTGTGCCGACCATCGACTCCACGGTGGCAAACCACCTGGTGCAGACGGTCGACGCGTCGGGGTTGATGGGCGCGAGCGTGATCATCACCGGCCTGTCCTCGGAGATCGCCCTGACGCTGGTGACCATCGGGCTTGACCTGTCGAAGATGAACGCCGTCGGCGACCTGCAGGGCGGTATCGAGGAAGCCGAGCGCCTTCTCGGGTACGAAGTCACCCGCACCGGTGAGCAGACCGGGTAAGCACGGCTAGCACGAGCACCCATGCCAGTCCCGATCCTGAAGCAGGGCGCGATTCTGATTGCCTCGGTGCAGTCGGCGCTCACCGACTCCGATGCCGAGCGGCTGCGCTACGACCTCATGGAGCGCGTCAGCCAGTTCCGCGCACAGGGCATCATCGTCGACGTCACCGCCATCGATGTGATGGACTCGTTCGCCGCCCGATCGTTGCGGACGATCGCCCACATGACGCGGCTGCGCGGCGCCGACACCGTGATCGTGGGTCTGCAGCCGGAGGTCGCGTTTGCGATGGTCCAGCTGGGCCTGGAGTTCGACGACATGAACACCGCGCTGGACCTCGAAGAAGGACTTGCCCTGCTGAATCGAGAACGGGGACTGGGCAAATCAACGATCGGGCGCGACGGTGGAGGGTGACATCGTCGTCGAAATCAACAAGCCCGACGACATCGTCGCCGCCCGCAAAGCCGGTCACCAGCTCGCGCTCGATCTCGGATTCTCGCTGACCGACGTCACCATGATCGCCACGGCGATCTCCGAGATCGCTCGAAATATCACCAGCTATGCGGGTCATGGCGCCGTCCGCGTCACCGTGGCCGACCGGGAAGGTCGCAGGGCTCTGGTGGTGCGGGCCGAGGACGAGGGCCCCGGCATCGCCGACATCGAACGGGCGATGGAGGACGGTTACTCGACCGGTCGTGGGTTGGGGCTGGGCTTGCCCGGGGCCCGCCGCCTGATGGACCGGCTTGTCGTGGAGTCCACAATCGGCCGCGGAACGGTCGTCGAAATGTGGAAATGGGTCCCGGCCCGTGCATGAGAACGGCCGCATCGGGCCAATCGAGTGGGCAAGGGCGGGTCGCCCGCTGCCCAGCGAGTACACCTCCGGCGACCGGGGCATCGCGGTCGACCTCAATGGTGAGGCCGCGCTGTTCGGGTTGGTGGACGGCCTCGGCCACGGTCCGGATGCCGCAACCGCCGCGCTGCGCGCCATCGATGTGGTCAAGAGTGCTAGTTCCAAGCGGCTGGAAGTCTTGCTCCAGCTCTGCCACCGGACGCTGGAGGGCACCCGGGGCGTCGCAATGACCTTGGCGCGGGTCGATTTTGCGGCCGGCACACTGGAGTGGACCGGCGTCGGCAACGTCGCCGCCGAGCTGGTGGCCAAGGCCCCGACCGGTCTGCAGGTGCGATCCAGCGCGCGCCTCACGGCGGGCATCGTCGGCTACCGCTCGCCGGAAATCAAGCCGGCGCAGGTGGTTTCGATTCGGCCCGGTGATCTGCTCGTGATGTCCACCGACGGCATCGAAGACGATTACCTGGAGCACATCGATTTCGCGGCTTCCGCCACGACGATCGCCGAGGAACTGCTGGGTAAGCACTCCAGGGACACCGACGATGCCATGGTGTTGACCGCGCGTCACCGGGGAGCCTCGACATGACCGACGACCACGACTTTCACGCCCAATACGCCGCCGCCTTGCACGACTACCTGCACGGGCGCGGCGAGGACAGCCTGGCCGTCGGCCATGAGCTCGGGCGCCGGGCCTTGCAGGAACAAATCAGCATGCTCGACATCGTCGAGCACCACGTACGGCTGCTTCTCGAATTGTCGAAGGACGTCCGGATCGACGCGCCCGTCGGGTTGGAATTCCTCCTGCAAACGCTCGCCCCGCTCGACGTCGCGACGCGGGGATTTCTCGACGGCACCCGGCGCTACGCGGAAGAGCGGGCCCGCGCGGAGGGCCTGGCCGACCGTGACAAATTCCGTACCGCCCTGGTGAATTCGCTGCAGGAAGGGTTCTTCGTCGCGGATCACGAAGGCTCGCTGATCGAAGTGAACAGCGCGTTCATCGAGATCCTCGGCTATCCCGCGGCGGGTCTGCCGTACCGGTGGCCGCACCCGTGGCTGGTCGACAAGAACACCGCGCGTCAACAGCAATCGACCGTTCAAAGCCGCGGCAGCGCCGAGTACGAGACACCGATTCGGCATCGGGACGGCCATCTCGCCTGGGTCAAGGTGAGCATCAATGCGGTCAGGGAGAGCGGCACCGAAAGAAACGCCTACGTGGGAACGATTAGAGACATCACCGCCGAACGCGCCTTCGCGGCCCGGGAAAGCGCCGTCCTGCGCCTGGCCACGGCCGTGGCGGTGGCCAAGAGCGTGGCGGATCTGCTTGCGATCACCCTCGACGAGTGCCGCGCGGCGGTCGACGTCCAACGCGTGGTCGCCGTCTCATGGCCCAGCGGCGAAGGGGAGCCGACCGTGCAGTCCGCGGGCGAACCTGCCGAATCTTCTTGGCGCAAAATGGATCCGTGGCTGCGTCACACCTTCCAGGACGCGCGTCACCAGCTGCCGCTGACGGCCAAGACGGTCGAGCGACCCGACAATCCGGGCAAGGCACACGGATTGGTCGCGGTGCTCTCCGGCACGGGAGACCTCGCCTTGTGGTTGGAGCTTCGCTCCCCTCGCTGGGTCAGCGCGGAGGACCGGCTCCTGGTCACGGTGCTCATCGGCCACCTCAGCCTGGCCATGCAGCATGTGCGTCAGTTCGAGAGCGCCCGGGAGACGTCGCTCACCTTGCAGCGCGCGATGCTGCCAACGGTGCAGCCACCGCCCGGCTTTGCCGTCTGCTACGAACCCGCCGTGCCGCCATTGGAAATCGGGGGTGACTGGTATGACGTGTTGCCGATCGGTGAGCACCGTATCGGAATAGTCGTCGGCGACTGCGTGGGACGCGGTCTGCCGGCAGCCGCGATCATGGGTCAGCTGCGCAGCTCGGCGCGCGCGCTGTTGATCAATGGCGCCCAGCCGGCGCTGTTGCTCGAGCAACTCGATTCGGCGGCGTCGCTCATTCCGAATGCGTACTGCACCACCGTCTTCCTCGCGATCCTGGACACCGAATCCGGCGTGCTGGAATACAGCAACGCCGGTCACATGCCCGCCGTGCTCGCCTGGCCCGAGCCCGGCCAGACGACCCTGTTGACCGACGCCTCGTCCGTCCCGCTCGCGGTCCGCCGGAAACAACCGCGCCCGCAGGCCTCCCGGGTGCTACCGCCGCGCTCGACGCTGATGCTGTTCACCGACGGCCTGGTGGAGCGAAGGCACGAGTCGATTGACGACGGAATCGCCCGCGCCACAAGCGCTCTGGCGAAGACGACGACGTTGCCTTTGGACGCCGTCCCGGCCGCGGTGCTTCGCGAGCTGGCCCCGGCGGCGGGATATGACGACGACGTCGCGATGGTGATCTATCGGCACCGTCCGCCGCTGTTTCACATCGAAAGGACCGCCACCGCAGACCAATTGGTCGAGGTCCGGCATCTGCTGTCCGCTTGGCTGCGGGCCACGGAGATCCCCGATGGGTTGGCCGCCGACATCGTGCTGGTCGTCAACGAAGCGTGCACCAACTGCGTCGAACATGCATACCGCGGCCAACGGGTCGGGACGATGGTGCTCGAAGCCGAGACCGTCGACGGCGAAGTGCGGGCGCGGGTCGCCGACTCCGGTTCTTGGGAGACACCCGCCGTGGATCCGGGCCGCGGTGGACGCGGCCTGCTGCTGATGAGGGCGCTCAGTGACGGGGTGGACATCGACAGCGGCCCCACCGGCACCACGGTCCAGATCAGCTTCCGACTACCAGCCGGTTGATCGGGGACCGGCCCGCCCGAGCACCGTTTGCCGTGCCCGCTTCGCGGGTAGTCATCGGCGTGACCCGCGCATCGATCACGGCCGCGCCCCCCCTTCCGGCCGCACAAGGCCCCCTGTCAACGGCTGTCCGTCGTGCCCTCACGGGGCCGCCCTTCCGCGACAGCCTCGCCCGCGTCGGCGCATCGGTTCGGGATTCCGATCCCCACGGTCTGGATCTCCAGCTGGCGTTGTGCATGTGCTACGAGCTGCACTACCGAGGGTTCGCCGGCGTCGATCCCACCTGGGAGTGGAATCCCGCGCTGCTGGCGCTGCGCGCCGAACTGGAACGGGTCTTTCTGGCGGGCGTGCGCCGCGACGTCGGTCCCATCGAGCCCGGTCGCACGTCGGCGGCCGAAATGGACGCGCTTTCAGTCGAACCCACCGACGGTACCGGCCCGTCGCATTACCTGCGCGACAGGGGAAGTTGGCAGGAAATGCGCGAATACTTCGCGCACCGATCGCTGTATCACCTCAAGGAGGGCGATCCGCATGCATGGGCGATTCCGCGCCTGATGGGCACCGCCAAGGCGGCATTCGTGGCGGTCGAGTTCGACGAGTACGGCGCCGGGCAGGGCCCGCGCCTGCACCAGCAGTTGTTCGCCGACTTGTTGTCCGCGGCCGGCCTGGATTGGGCGTATCTCGGCTACGTCGAAGCCGTTCCCGCCGAATCGCTGGCTGTGGTGAACCTCATGTCGCTGTTCGGCCTGCACCGCTCGTTGCGTGGCGCCGCGATCGGGCACTTCGCGGCGACGGAGATCACCTCGTCTCCCGGATCGCGACGGATGGTCCAGGCCTTGCGGAGGATGGAGGCGCCGGCGGCGTGCATCGGGTTCTACAGCGAGCACGTCGAGGCCGACGCGGTGCACGAGCAGGTGGTCCGGATCGACGTCGTCGGCGACCTCGTCGCCCACGAACCGCAGCTGGACTCGGACGTCGTGTTCGGGATGCGCGCACACGCGGCGGTCGAGGACCGGCTGGCGGACAGGCTCATGGCGTCGTGGAAGCAGGGTCAGACCTCGTTGCGACGGCCCCTCGATTAGGAGCTCCGGCCCGCCTTCTTGAGGGTCCGGCACCGCCGATGGCTGGTGTCGCACAACGGATATTCGTCGCTGCGCCGGCAGGTGCAGATCGCCACCATGAACCGGTCCGACTCGACAACGTCGCCGCCGGGCATCTCGATGCGAACCGGCCCCGACACCAGCACGGGGCCCCCCGCAACCACCTGCACCCGAGTGGCGGTCATGGCTTGTCCGCCCGGATCACGACGAGTTCCTCCTCGCGGCGTCCGCGAGGGATTCGGCCAATGTCCTCCAACCACCTCGCCCGCGCCGACATCACCGGGCCGAACGGAATCCATTTGGAAGCAATGACTTCGGCCTCCATCCCGGCCCACTTCAAGCGATCCAGCGACTGCTCGACCCCGGCCAGCGCCGAATGCACCAGCAGCAGGGATCCGCCGTCGCACAACAATTTTGGGACCGCGTCGCACAGCGGGTCAAGGACCAGCCGCCCGTCGGGGCCGGCGTTCCAGGCCAATGACGGGCCGGCGCTCGCGCAGATCAGCTCGGAGTCGTCGGCCGCCGGGGTCGCGACATATGGTGGATTCGCCACCACGACGTCGAACGGGGCGCGTTCGAGGGCTTCCATCCAAGATCCCTCACGCACGTCCACCTCCACGCCGGCCAGGGCGGCGTTGCGGCGGGAGCACCGCACGGCATTCGGGCAGACGTCGAAGCCGGTGACGCTGGCACAACCCATTTCAGCCGCGGCCATCGCTACGAATCCGCTGCCCGTACAAAGGTCGAGAACGCGTCTTCCCGGAATCAATCCGGTCTGGTGCATTGCGTCGACGAGCAATCGCGAGTCTTCCTGCGGCTTATACACATTGTGCGCGACCGAAACGACGGGCTCTGGATATGTGGTGGTCAATCTGGGGCCTTTCAAAGCTCCTTCAAAGATCGCCGGCGCGATCATGACTTGGCTGTGTAATGCCCGCAAATACGTGGTTGAAACGGTAGATATCGGATTTGCGTCGGCTATCCCTCGGTGGTATGAGCCAATTGCTTGATGATCGTCTCGCAGAAAGCCGGCAGGTCCGACGGCGAGCGACTGGTGATCAGATTGCCGTCGACCACGACCTCGTCGTCCACCACGTGTGCGCCCGCGTTGCGAAGGTCCGTGCGAATGCTCGGATACGACGTCAGCGTCCGCCCCACCACCACACCGGCCTCGACCAGAGTCCAGGGGCCGTGGCAGATTGCGGCGACGGGCTTTCCGGAGACGACGAAGTCCCGCACGAACGTCACGGCGGACTCGTCGAGACGCAGCTTGTCCGGGTTCACCGTGCCGCCGGGCAGTACCAGGCCGGCGAATTCACTCACCAACGCGTCCGACACCTTGCGATCGACCGCAAAGGTGCCGGCCGGCTCGAGATCGTGGTTGCGAGCCTGGATTTCGCCCTCCTTCAGCGACAGCACCTCGATCTCGGCGCCGGCTTGCTCGAGGGCCGAGCGCGGTTGCTCGAGTTCCACCTTCTCTACACCGTCGGCGGCCAGGATCGCAATCCTTTTGCCTTGCAATTCGTTTGTCATCGCGGAACCCCCTTGTCATGGGTGAAGGACGACTTTGGTGCAATCGTCCTGCTTGTGTTTGAAAATTTCGTAGCCGTGTGGCGCCCTGTCGAGCGGCAGGTGGTGGCTGATGATGACGGTGGGATCGATGTCACCGCTGCGGATCCGGTCCAGCAGGGGGCGCATGTAGCGCTGCACATGGCACTGACCGGTCTTGATGGTCAGCGACCGATTCATGATCGCGCCGATGGGAAACTTGTCCATCAAACCGCCGTACACCCCGACGATCGAGATGGTGCCGCCGTTGCGGCAACTCATGGCGGCTTCCCGAAGTGCGTGCGGGCGTTCGGTTTCCAGGCGCATCGCCTGCTTGACGCGGTCGTATGCGTCCACCGGGGTCGACCCGTTGCGGGCTTCCATGCCGACCGCGTCGATGCAGTGGTCGGGTCCCCGCCCGGCGGTGATGTCCTGCAGTTCTGCCAGCACCGACTCTTCGGCGAAATTCACCGGCGTCGCGCCGATCTTTTCGGCCAACTCGAGGCGATACGGCACCCGGTCGATGGCAATGACTTTGGACGCGCCGAGCAGAAATGCGCTCATCATCGCGAACAACCCCACCGGGCCCGCACCCCAGACCGCGACGACCTGGCCCGGCTGGATGCCGCACATCTCCGCACCCATGTAGCCGGTCGGCAGGATGTCCGACAAGAACACCACCTGATCGTCGGTGAGGTCGTCCTCGATCTTCAGCGGTCCCACGTCGGCGAACGGCACGCGCGCGTATTCGGCTTGCCCACCGGCGAAACCACCGAGCATGTGCGAATAGCCGAACAATCCCGCCGGGGAATGGCCCATGAACTTCTCCGCGATGCCGGCGTTCGGATTCGAGTTCTCGCACAGCGAGTAAAGGTCACGTTCGCAGGCCGAGCAGGCTCCGCAGGCGATCGGGAAGGGCACCACCACCCGATCGCCGACGGCGAGGGTGGTCACCGCCTTACCGACCTCCACTACCTCGCCCATGAACTCGTGCCCGAGCACGTCCCCGCGCTTCACGGTCGGGATGTAGCCGTCGTAGAGGTGCAGGTCCGAACCACAGATCGCCGTCGAGGTGACGCGCACGATGGCGTCGCGATCGTTGAGGATCTTGGGATCCGGAACGGACTGCACCTCAACGCTGTTCCGGCCTGCCCAGATGGTGGCCTTCATGTGCTGGCTCCTTCGCGGGTGTTTGGCTGAGCGGGCGCAGCGGGCTGCTGATGCAGCTGTCGGACGGCGGCCGTGCCTTCGGGGGAACCGTCGGAACGCAGCACCTGGCCCGTCTCCAGGATTTGCTTGAAGCGGCGAAGGTCGTCATTGACCTGTTGGTCGGGCGACTCACCGAACAGGCTCGCGGCGGCCTTGCCGAGAACACCGCCGGGCATCCGGTAGCCGATCTTGACCCTGACCTCCGTCCCGTCGCCGTCACCGGCGGGAGTGAA
Organism: uncultured Actinomycetota bacterium; assembly: GCA_963784685.1. Classification (GTDB taxonomy): domain Bacteria; phylum Actinomycetota; class Actinomycetes; order Mycobacteriales; family Mycobacteriaceae; genus Mycobacterium. The sequence continues at coordinate 232,221 of CAWASF010000019.1, read as the reverse complement.
TTCGACGGTGCCGCCGTTCTGAATCGAAGAACCGGGCAGCGACTGCCAGGCGATGCGCTTGTTGGGCTCGTCTTCGGTGATCTGCGCGTCCCACTGCACCGGCTGGCCGACCGGCGCGTTGGCGACCCAGTGCGAACGGCCCTCGACGCCGGCCGTCACCGACTGCAGGTGGTGCATGAAGTTCGGCAGGTTCTCCAGGTCGCGCCAGTAGCGGTAGACGTCCTCGGGTGGGCGCCGGACGGTGACCGCTGCGCGCACGCTGCGGTGACCTGCGGTGGCGGCGTGCCGGGCGCCGCCCTCGCGGCCGGCGCGCAACGCCGCGTAAAGGTCGACCGCGCCGATCGCGCCGAGGACCGCGGCCGAAATCGCACCCCTGCGCCGCCGCCCCCGGCCGCGGGCGGCCACGCCGGCCAGCAGCAGCCCCACGTCCAGGGCGTCGCCGGCCACCCTCGTCCAGACCAGCTTGTCGGAACCCGCCAACAACGCCGCTCCGTGGCCGCATTCGCGTGCGCCGAGCGCGCGGATGACCCGGCGAGATAGCCGGGTATCGTCCACGTCCGCAACTGCAGCAACTTTTCCGGGGGCAATTAGCTCGCTCAGGCCCAGTCCGAAGCTGGCCCCGGCAAGCGCCTTCACCAGAGGCGCGGCGCCATTGCCGGATGGATCACTCATCGTCGACTCCCCTTACCATGCCGAACACACGGAGGACCAGGTTCGCTGCGGCACAGCAACTTTGCAGGCCCCCCGATCGCCCGGCTCTACGTCTTCATTCGAACCGGTGGTGGCCCAATGCCCACGACGGGTTTCGGATACCCGTGCAGGCAACGCCCAAACGTGTTCAGCGCGACGCGTCGCGCAGCGCCTCGAGCAAAGGCTGGGCGGCCTCGGAGAGGAACTGCTCCTGCGTTTCCCCGCCGATCTGGACGAGCGCGACGTCGGTGAACCCCGATTCCCAGTACGGCCGGACGGCGTCAACGATCGCGTCCAGGTCGGGGCCGCAGGGAATGCTCTCGGCGACGTCTTCGGGCCGCACGAACTGCGTCGCCCCGGCGAAACCGGCCGGCGTGGGCAGATCGGCATTGACCTTCCAGCCGCCCGCGAACCAGCGGAACTGGTCGTGCGCGCGCTTTACGGCGGCGTCGCGGTCGGGATCCCAGGACACCGGTATCTGCCCGACGACCCGCCCGCCGCCCGCCAGATTGGCGGCCTGGCGAGCGGAGTGCCACTCGTCGACGAGTTCCCCGTCGGGTTCCACCGCGACCAGGTGATCGGCCAGCTTCGCGAATCTGTCGATAGCCTTTTTGCCGCCCATTGCCACCGCAATCCCAACCGGTACGTCGGGCACATCCCACAGTCGCGCCGAGTCCACCTGGAAGTGCTCGCCGCGGTGGTTCACCAACTGCCCGCCGAATAGCTCGCGGATGATCTTGATGGCCTCACGCAGCATGTCTTGTCGACGCTCGACGGCCGGCCAACCCCTGCCGACCACATGCTCGTTGAGGTTCTCGCCGCTCCCGAGGCCGAGGGTGAATCGGCCGTCGGACAGGATCTGCACGGTCGCCGCCTGCTGCGCGACGATCGCGGGGTGATACCGCATGGTCGGGCACGTCACGTAGGAGTACAGGTCCACCCGTTGGGTGGCGTGTGCCACCGCGCCCAGCACGGCCCAGGCATTGGGCGCATGCCCTTGTGATGTCAGCCAGGGCGAGAAGTGGTCGCTGCACACCTCGAAGTCGAATCCGCACTCTTCGGCCGAAACCGCGTACTGCACAAGGTCTTTGGGTCCACTCTGCTCGGTCATCAGAGTGTAGCCGAAATTCGTCATGCTCTTATGCGTACCCCGGGCGTTGGGGCCCAAACCGCCCCACTCTAGCCGCGAGCGTAACGCCAGTGCGAGAAATCGGGCCTGAAGTCGCAGTGGCGTTACGCTGGCGGACCGGGTCAGCCGGCGGTGGTGATCGAGTCGCCGGTGATGCCGGCCGCCCGGCGGGCCGCAAGCCTGCGTTTCTGCGGCTCGATCGTGTAGCGGGGATCGCGGGTTGATTCCTTGCCCGCTTCGAACACGCCGAAGCGGGTGAGGGCGGAGGCCGTCGCGAGCGCCACACCGGACAGTACGGCGACCGCGCGGTTTCGGCCGCCGAGCAGTGTGCCCAATCCCCCTGCGATGACGAGTCGCTCACTCCACCGCAGCATCCGGCCGGGATCGCCGTGATGCAACGGCTCGGCGGCCACGGGGTCCATCCGGCGCTCCATCAACTTCGTCGCGACCAGGTCACCCAGCACGCCAAGCACCGCCAGCCTGCGGGCCGGGCCGGCTTCGGCAACCGGTGTGGTGACCATCGCCAACCCCGATGCCGCCAGACTCGCCGAACTGACGAAGACGAACGGCAGGTCCTCGTGGGCGGCGTTCCACGTCGGGGTCGCGGTGTCGGCCAACAGCACCGCGGTGTAGACGGCGAGCGGCGGCGCGAAGGCCGCGGCCTCCAACCCCGCCGGGCCCTCCACCGCCCGCAGCACGGGCCGCAACGGGCCCAGCGGAAGCCGCTCGCCCGTCAGTCGGTCGATCTCGGACGCCGCCGCAACCCCGATGCCGGCGCTGAAGGAACTGAGAATCCACGACCCGAGGCTCATCGGCGAGGTGAGCTTGATGGTCCGCATCATGTTGACGAAGCGCTCCGGCCGCCCCAGGTCCTTCACCAGCGCCACCGCACCGAGCACCACGGCGACCAGCGCGGTCAAGCGAGTGTTGCGGCGCAACGTGGCCCGCCCGGTGAGCTGAGCGCCGGCCGCCAGCAGGCCGGACCCGCCCGCCACACCACCCAGAAAAAGGTAGGCCCCGACCTCATGCCCCCACGGCGCGGGTTTGACCACCGGACGTCCGTAATACGAAGTGAATTCCGCTTCGGGCACCATCGGCATCTCGCGGGAACCGTCGCCGCCGCCCCTGCGGCCCTTGCCTTTTCCGTCCCGCCGCTTGGCCCCCGTCGGCTCCGGCGGACGCAAGCTGTCGAATTCGGACGTGCTCACCGGTTCCTCCAGAACGCCAGCGCGGCCGCGCCGAACATGCCGGCCGCGGCCAGGCCGGCCCGCTTGAACATCTGCATCAGGTCGGCCGTGCACACCCGGGGATCGGGCGGCAGACCGTAGACCTCCGGCTCGTCGAGCAGCAGGAAAACCGACCCGGTGCCGCCGACGCCGTCATGCTCGTTGGCGCCGTAGAGCCGCGCCTCGGTGCGCCCCTGGGCATGCAGCTCGGCGACCCTTTCCCGGGCCTGCGCCACCAGTTCGTCGTGGTTGCCGAACTTGATCGACGTGGTCGGGCAGGTCTTCGCGCACGCCGGAATCTCGTCATCGACCAGCCGGTCGTAGCAGAGCGTGCATTTCTGGGCGACCCCGGTGACGAATTTCTCCGCCGGGCGCCCTTGCCGTTGCGCCGCCGTCGCGTACGTTCCATCACTTCGACGCTCGACCACGCCGAACGGGCACCCGGCCACGCAGGTGCCGCAGCCGTTGCAGACGTCGGCCTGCACCACCACGGTGCCGAACTCGGTACGGAACAACGCACCGGTGGGACACACGTCGAGACAGCCGGCGTGTGTGCAGTGCTTGCACACGTCGGAGGACATCAGCCAACGAAACTCCGGGGTGTCCGGCGGCTTTGTGTCGGCATGAGTGCCGATCCGCCCGGGGACGGCGGGCATCCCCAAATCGATCAGCGCACGGCCGGATTCGCGCGCCTCCTCGATGCGCTCCCGCCCCTGCTCGATGAAGGCCACGTGCCGCCAGGTGCTCGCGCCCAGCGCACCGGTGTTGTCGTAGGACGACCCCAGCAGTTCGAGGTCCCCGTCGCGCGGGTTGCGGTTCCACTCTTTGCAGGCCACCTCGCAGGCCTTGCACCCGATGCAGATCGAGGTGTCGGTGAAAAAGCCCTTGCGCGGCTTGGGATCTGACCAACCAGCATCGGTGCTCGGGTCAGTCGGTCCGGTCAGCCGGCCCATCGGCCCCCCTCTCCGCGACGGCATCGCTGAGTCGCGCGTTGCCGGTCTCCGTCGTTGCGCCGGCCCGAGACTGATACTCGGCGACCAGCCGGAGCAGTTCCTGGCCCTGCGGGCGGCGCCCCGGGAGGATGTCGCAGGAGCCCGCCTTCGACTCCTGGATCTGCACGTTCGGGTCGAGGGTCACGCCCAGGAGATCGTTGGCCGCATCCCCGCTGACGACGGCGTCACCACCGACGCCCCAGTGGTAGGGCAACCCGATCTGGTGCACGGTGCGGCCGTTGATGACAAGCGGGGCAACACGTTTGGTGACCAGCACCCGCGCCTCGATCGCCGCGCGCGGCGAGACGATGGTGGCCCACCCGTAGGGTTCGAGCCCCCGTTCGGCGGCCAGCTCCGGGGAGACCTCACAGAACATCTCCGGTTGCAGCTCGGACAGGTAGGGCAGCCACCTGCTCATGCCACCGGCGGTGTGATGCTCGGTGAGCCGATAGGTGGTGAACACGTAGGGATACACGTCTGCCCCGGGGTCCCCGGCGCTGGGCGCGCTCAGATTGTCCTTGCGCGGGAAGATGATTCGCGCGGGGTTCCGCTGCTGCGGGTACAGCGCGTTGGCGACCGGGGACTCCTGCGGTTCGTAATGGGTGGGCAGCGGCCCGTCGACCACGCCCTTGGGAGCGAACAGCCAGCCCTTGCCGTCGGCCTGCATGACGAACGGATCGTCGCCGGCGAGCGCGGCCGGGCCACCGAGCTCGGGGTCGGGCCGGCTGTCGGGCGCGCGGTCGGCGACGAAGTCGGGAACGTCATGACCAACCCATCGACCCGTCCGCTCGTCCCACCAGATGTACTTCTTGCGTTCGCTCCACGGCTTGCCGTCCGGGTCGGCGGACGCACGGTTGTACAGGATCCGGCGGTCCAACGGCCAGGCCCAACCCCACTCCGACTGGCTCGGCGAGGGGCCGCCGTGCGGCACCCGGCGGGCGGCCTGGTTGGTGGCGTCGGCGTACACCCCGGTGTAGAGCCAGCAGCCGGCGGCCGTCGACCCGTCGGCGCGCAGCTCGGTGTACGACGACAGGGGCTTACCCGCGTCGGAACCGGTGAGCTGAAAACCGTTCACCTCGGCCAGCACCGCCTCGCCGTCGGGGTCGCCGTGCTCGTCGGTCGGGTAGTCCCAGGTGAGGTCCAACAGCGGCCGGTCGCGTTCGTCGGTCGAACCGGCCAATCGCTCCTTGATGCGCTTGCCCAGCTCGTAGAAGAACGCCCGTTCGCTCTGGCAGTCGCCGGGCGGCTCGACGGCCTTGTGGCGCCACTGCAGCAGCCGCTGTGTCTGCGTGAACGATCCGGCTTTCTCGACGTGCGTGGCCGCGGGCAAGAAGAACACCTCGGTCTCGATGTCCTCGGTGCGCAGTTCGCCGGACGCGATCTCGGGACCGTCCTTCCACCAAGTGGCCGACTCGATGAGGTTGAGGTCACGGACCACGAGCCACTTCAGGTGGGCCATCCCGAGTCGCTGCATCCGGCCGTTCGCCGACCCGACCGCGGGGTTCTGTCCCGACAGGAAGTAGCCCTCCACCTCGTCGGCCAGCATTCCCATGACCGTCTGGTAGGTCCCGTGGGGGCCCGTCAGCCGCGGCAGGTAGTCGTAGGCCCAGTCGTTGTCCTCGCGCGCCGCGTCGCCCCACCAAGCCTTCAGGAGGCTGATGGTGTACGCGTCGGCGTTGGCCCAGAAGCCTTTCTGTTTCTTCGACCCGACGGCCTCGAGGTAGTCGGCGAGGGTGTCGTGCATGCCCGCCTTGGGCATCGGCAGGTAGCCGGGGAGCAGGTTGAACAACGTCGGGATGTCGGTGGAGCCCTGGATGCTGGCGTGGCCGCGCAGCGCCATGATTCCGCTTCCCGGGCGGCCCACATTGCCCATGAGGAGCTGCAAAATCGTTGCGGTGCGGATGAATTGGGCTCCCAGGGTGTGCTGAGTCCACCCGACGGCGTAGGCGAAGCAGGTGGTGCGTTCGCGCCCGGAGTTCTCGACGATGGAACGGGCGAGGTAGTCGAAGTCCCCGGTGCCGATGCCGCAGACCTCTTTGACCATCTGCGGCGTGTAGCGCGCATAGTGTCGCTTGAGAATTTGGAATACCGTGCGCGGGTGCTGCAGGGTGCCGTCGCGCAGCACCCGGCCGTGCGCGAGCGGCGGACCCCCGCTGCCATGCTCGTCACCCGCCGCGCGCGCCGACGCGTCCGCGCCGTGCTCGTGGCCACCGGACCCGGAGTCGTCCGGGTCGGCGTACGCCCACGTCGACATGTCGTACTGCCCGGTCTGGGGATCGAAACCGGAGAACAGGCCGCCGAGATCCTCGGTGTCCCTGAAGTTCTCATTGATCAGGGTGGCGGCATTCGTGTATGCGACGACGTACTCCTTGAACCACAGGTCATTGGTGAGGATGTGGTTGATCAGCGCACCGAGCAGGACCACGTCCGAACCGGCGCGGATCGGGATGTGCCTGTCGCAGACCGCCGAAGTACGCGTGAATCGCGGATCGACGTGGATCACCCGCGCGCCGCGGGCCCTGGCCTCCTCCACCCACTGGAACCCGACGGGATGGCACTCGGCCATGTTGGAACCCTGGATGACGATGCAATCGGCGTTGGCCATGTCCTGCAGTGATTGGGTGGCGCCGCCGCGCCCGAAGGAAGCTCCCAGACCGGGAACCGTGGAGCTGTGTCAAATACGAGCTTGGTTCTCGATCTGGATCGCGCCCGCGGCGGTGAAGAGCTTCTTGATGAGATAGTTCTCTTCGTTGTCGAGCGTCGCACCGCCGAGCGCGGCGATGCCCATCGTGCGGCGCAGCAGGTTGCCCTTCTTGTCGACGTCCTGCCAGGAATGGCGGCGGGACTCCAGGAAGCGGTCGGCGACCATGTCGGTGGCGGTGTCCAGGTCGAGACGCTGCCATTCGGTTGCGCGCGGGGCGCGGTAGAGCACGTCGAGCTGGCGGCCCGGCGAATTGACCAGTTGCTCGCTGGCGGAACCCTTGGGGCACAGGCGGCCTCGCGATATCGGCGAGTCGGGGTCACCCTCGATCTGGACGACCTTCTCGTCCTTCACGAACACCCGCTGACCGCAGCCGACCGCGCAGTAGGGGCAGACGCTTTGCACGACGCGGTCGGCCGTCGCCGTGCGCGCGGTGACGGCGCGGGTGTGCCTGGAGGTCACGGCCGGCCCGCGGCCGAGCTTGTCGGGAGAACGCAGCTGACGAATAACGGGCCATTCCAGGAACACTCTCGAGATCGCCATCTCCTCACCTTAGTGCGTCACGGCGAAACCGCGCCCGGTCAGCGCACCACGATCGTGTGCTCGCCGCGGGGCACCAACTCTCCGATGACGGGCGCTCCCGGAATCTCGCCGGCGATCAGCAGCCCACCCGACGTCTGAGCGTCGGCAAGCAGGAGCGCCTCGTCCTGGTCGACCCCCGAGAGGTCGACGTGCGGGGCCACCCAGTCGAGGTTTCGCCGCGTGCCCCCGCTGACGTAGCCGGCGGCCAGCGCCTCGCGCGCCCCGCCCAGATAGGGGACCGCGGCCGAGTAGATCACCGCCGTGACGCCGCTGGCCCGCGCCAGCTTATGCAGGTGTCCGAGCAGGCCGAAACCCGTTACGTCGGTTGCACATTCGACTCCCGCGGCCAGTGCCGCCCCGGCCGCCTCGGCGTTCAGCGTGGTCATCGTTTCGATCGCCTGCGCGAAGCGTTCGCCGGTGGCCTTGTGCCTGCTGTTCAGGACGCCGATACCCAGCGGCTTGGTCAACGACAGCGGCCTATCTGGTTTGCCGGAGTCGTTGCGCAGCAACCGTTTTGGATCCGCGACTCCCGTCACCGCCAGGCCGTACTTCGGCTCCGGATCGTCCACGCTGTGCCCGCCCGCGAGATGGCAGCCGGCCAGCGCGCACACGTCCAGCCCCCCGCGCAGCGTCTCGGCCGCCAGCTCGAACGGCAGTACGTCCCGCGGCCAACCCAGCAGGTTCACCGCGACGACCGGTCGCCCGCCCATCGCGTACACGTCCGAAAGCGCGTTGGTGGCCGCGATCCGGCCCCAGTCGTACGCGTCGTCCACCACCGGGGTGAAAAAGTCCGTCGTCGCGATCAGCGCCGTGCCGCCGTCGATGCGCACCACCGCCGCGTCGTCGCCGCTGTCCAACCCGACCAGCAGCTCACCGGCCGGATCGCGCGGCGCGGGCGTTTTCAACCCGCGGACCACGTCCTCGAGCTCGCCGGGCGGGATCTTGCAGGCGCAGCCGCCGCCGTGGGCGTACTGAGTCAGTCGGTAGGTCACGGGATACATTGTCGCCATGGTCCAGGGAGGCGTGCCCGGTCTGGTGACCGGCGCGGTCTTCAAAACTGTCGAGCGGCAGACGCTGTCGCTGGCGGGTTCGATTCCCGTCCGCCTCCGCCACTTTAATGCCTGAAATGCTCGAGATGCCCGACGACCCGAGGCGGCGGGTCCCCCGCACCGACACGCTGCTCGCCGACCCCCGCCTCGCCGAAGCCCAGCGGATCCTGGGCCGCGCGTTGGTGAAGTCGGCGATCGCCGAGGCCCAGCAGCTCGCGCGCGCGGGAGAAATCGCGCCGGAGCGCGTCGCCGAGCACGCACTGGCCGCACTCCCGGCCACCGCGTCCAGCCTGCGGCCCGTCATCAACGCGACCGGCGTGGTCGTGCACACCAACCTCGGCCGGGCGCCGCTGTCGCCGGCGGCGCTCGACGCGGTGGTGGCCGCGGCCGGCGCGACGGATGTCGAGTTCGATCTGGCGACGGGCCGCCGCGCCCGCCGTGGCCGCGGCGCGCTGGCCGCACTCGCCCGCGCGGTCCCCCACGCGGGCGGCGTGCACGTCGTCAACAACAACGCCGCGGCGCTGCTGCTGACCGCCCTCACGCTGGCCCCGGGCAGGGAAATCGTGCTGAGCCGCGGCGAACTGGTCGAAATCGGCGACGGCTTCCGCATCCCGGAACTGCTCGCGTCCACGGGCGCACGGCTGCGCGAAGTCGGCACCACCAACCGCACCAGCCTGCGCGACTACGCCGACGCGATCGGACCGGAGACCGGATTCGTGCTGAAGGTCCATCCGTCGAACTTCCACGTCACCGGTTTCACCTCGGCGGTCCGGGTCGCGGAGTTGGCGGCCCTCGTGGAGGAGTCCAAGGTGCCGCTGGTGGTCGACATCGGCTCGGGGCTGTTGGCCCCGCATCCGGTGCTGCCCGATGAGCCGGACGCCGCGTCGACGCTGCGCGAAGGCGCGAGCCTGGTCACCGCGAGCGGCGACAAACTGTTGGGCGGCCCGCAGGCCGGCCTGGTGTTTGGCGACACGGAACTGGTGGAGCGGCTGCGCCGACACCCGGCCGCGCGGGCCCTGCGGGTCGACAAAGCTGACGCTGGCCGCGCTCGAAGCGACGCTGACGGGCCCGCCGACGCCGGTGGCCCGGGCGCTCATTGCGGACGTGGCGGAGCTGCGCACCCGCGCCGAATCGCTCGCCGCGGCACTGCCCAAGAGCTCGCGGGCCGAGGCGGTGGACTGCGTCGCGGCCGTCGGCGGGGGCGGCGCGCCCGGTGTGCGACTGCCGAGCGCCGCCGTGAGCCTGCCGGAGTCCTACGCCGTCGCGCTGCGTACCGGCAGCCCACCGGTGGTCGGCCGACTGGAGGCCGGCCGATGCCTGCTCGACCTGCGCACGGTGGCGCCGGAGGACGACGAGCTGCTGGCGGCGGCGGTGCGAGCGTGTTCGTCATAGCGACCGCCGGGCATGTGGACCACGGCAAGTCGACGCTGCTGCACCGGTTGACCGGCATGTGGCCGGACCGGCTGGCCGAGGAACAGCGGCGAGGCCTGACCATCGACCTCGGCTTCGCGTGGGCCGAGATCGGTGGTCGTCAGCTCGCGTTCGTCGACGTGCCCGGCCACGAGCGGTTTGTGGCCAACATGCTCGCCGGGGTTGGCGCGGTCCCGGCGGTGGTGTTCGTCGTGGCCGCCACCGAGGGATGGATGCCGCAGTCGGAAGAGCATCTCGCGGCGCTGGATGCCCTCGGCGTTCACCATGGGCTCGTCGTGATCAGCAAGGCCGACCTCGCCGATCCGGGTCCGGCCGCCGCGCAGTCGTCGGAGCGCTTCGCCGCAACCTCACTCGCCGACGCTCCCGTCGTGATCGGCACCGATCTCGAGCGGGTGCGCGCGGAACTGCTGGCGCTGACCGAACGACTGCCGGTCCCCGACGCCGATGCCGAGGTGCGGCTGTGGGTCGATCGATGCTTCACCGTCCGGGGCGCGGGCACGGTCGTGACCGGCACGCTGGCCTCCGGCACCGTGCGGGTGGGTGACGAACTCGAGCTCGCCGGGCGGCGGGTCACCGTCCGCGGAGCCCAATCGCTGCGACGCGACCGGACCGCCGTGGGCGCCGTGGCGCGCGTCGCGCTGAACCTGCGGGGCGTGGACCGCCGGCAGATCGGTCGCGGGGATACCGTGCGGACGCCGGGTGCGTGGCTGGACACCACGGAGATCGACGTCGCCCTGCGGAAGGCGGACAAACTGCACCGACAGCTGGTGCTGCACATCGGGTCCGCGGCCATACCCGTGCAGGTCCGTCAGCTGGGGACGGCCGCGGCGCGGCTGCGTCTGGCCGGGCCGCTGCCGTTGCGTGTCGGCGACGTCGGGCTGCTGCGCGATCCCGGAGAGCACCGGATCGCCGCGGGAATCGAGGTGCTCGACGTCCGGCCACCGGGGCTGCGACGCCGGGGCGCGGCCCGGGACCGTGCCGCGGAACTGGCAACCGGCCGTGTCCGTCCGCCGGACTGCGCGCGGATGGCCGAACTGCGCGCCATGGGCCTGCCGCCATCCGGCCGGCGGGTGGGCGATTGGGTGGTGGACCCGCAGTGGTGGGCCGCGCGACGAGACTGCGCGATCGCGACGGTGCGGCGCTGGGCGGCCGACCACGACATTGCGGCCGGGATGCCGCTGGAGACGCTGCGGCAGCGCCTCGGGCTGCCCGCCGCGGAGCTGATGCCGACGCTGCTCGAGGGCACCGGGCTCGAGGTGGCCGACGGGCTGGTGCGGCCACCGGGCGCGGGCCTCCCGGCCCGCGTCGACAAGGCGATCCGCACGGTCGAGCAGTGGTTGGCTGCCGAGCCGTTTCGGGCGCCCGAGACCGACGACCTGGCCGAGCTCGAGCTCGGCGCTCGGGAACTGGCGGCGGCGGTGCGCGCGGGGCGGTTGACCCGAGTCGCCGACGGTGTCGTGCTGGGAGCCGACGCGCTGGATCGGGCGGCAGAGGTCCTCGCGAAGCTGCCGCAGCCGTTCACCGTCAGCGAGGCGCGCCGCGCGCTGGGCACCACCCGGCGCGTCGCCGTCCCTTTGCTGGAACAGCTCGACGCCCAGCGCGTCACGCGGCGGGGCGGCGACGGCACCCGGACGGTCGTCTGATCGGCCCGCTTACTCGGCTGCGGAACTCGTTGCGACAGGGGTGGTTTCCGATTCCTTGGTCGACACCCACTCGAGCTGGGCGAGGGTGGCCGCCACCGTGACGAATGGCTGCGCGGCCTCGACGGCGTCGACTTGGCCGGTCGCCTCGGCGCGCAATGCCCGGGCGACTTCCCCGGCCACCGGCCGGCTCGCCGCGTCGCGGTCCCCCGAGACCCGCTCGGTGACGGATTCCAGGCGGGCTTCCAACAGGGCCCGGGCGGACGGGTAGGCCCCGCTCGGCGGCAGCGTCCTGATGTCGGCGATCATGTCCGCCGCGAGGCGCAACCAGGTGGCGCGGTTGGCGGCGCGCACCACCGGGGTCCGCCGGTCGGCCCCGCTCCCGGTCTCCGAAAGATAGTGGCGCACAGCGTCATCGACTCGTCGACTGCTCACCACCGCGTCGTGGCTCAGAGCCGGGAGGCTGGCGTCGGTCCCGTCCGCAGGACCGCGGGTGACGCGCAGCACCGCCGCCTGCAGATAGCGCAGGTTGACGTCGCTTGCGGCTTCGATCAGCGCGGACACCGCGGCCGTCGCGCCCCTGGGCCACAGCAGCAGCGATACGCCCAGGCCGACGGCCGCACCCATGGCGATGTCTTCGACGCGCAGCAGGCCGGTGCGCCAGCCGGCGGGGGCCGTGAGGTTCAGGATGACCAACAGGCTCAACGCACCCATGGCCTGAGCGGCGGTGAAGGAGACGAACCGCGGCAGGTAGGTCGACAAGAACACCGTGATCGGCACCAACAACCACAGCACCACGGGCTCCACCCCGAAGGCCGCAACGAGCAGCGCGCCGAGGACGATGCCCACCGCGGTACCCAGCACGGCCTGAACGACTTTGGTTCGGGTGGACAGCGCACTGCTGCTGAGCACCAGCATCGTTCCGACCACGACCCAGAAGCCATGCTCGACCAGATGCAGATGCGTGATGGCGACGGCCAGAGCCAACCCGGCCCCCATGCGCAAGCCGTTGTGTGCCGCCACGGAGCGGGTGGTCATGAAGGCCCTGACAATCGCGGTGCCCGCGGCGGCCTCCGACGACAGCCGGTCGGCGAATCCGGTGGGCGGCAGTTGCAGGCCGAGGGCCCGTGCCCACACCGGGCGGGCGTCGGCCGCGGCGGCCGCGGCGATGACCCTGCCCGTCAAGCCGATCGTCGTCGTGATGACTCGGCATCCCAGCAGCTGCCGGCCGGTCGCACTGGCCGACGCGTCGTCCGGGGCGTTGAGAATCAGCACCACGTCCTCGCGGTAATTGCGCCGTGCCAGCGACCGCAACCGGGGAAGCGCCTCATCGAGAGCGGTGCGATTCGCGGCGCGCTCGGCCAGCTGCGTCGGGTCGAGCAAGCGTGCGCAGCTTCGCAGGATGTCGACCGCCGGCGGTCCCACCGTCCCCAACGTCGCCCCGGTGTTGTCATCGACCAGGTCGGCGACCAGCTCGAGTAGGTCGACGACGCGTACCAGCCCCCGACTGCCGGCGCTCAGGCCCACCGGGCGGTAGCTGGCGGCCAGGAAGTTGGCCCGCAGCGCGTCCATGGCCGCGGTCACGTCTTCGGCCGAACCGATGCCCTCGATCCGGTCGGCAAGCGCCGCACACACCTGTCCGACGTGACGGCGCAGCGCGCCGTAGTGCCGCGGGGGAAGGAAGAACAACGCCGCCGGCACGCATACCGCGACGGCGATCAGCCAACCCAGCAGCCGCTCGCCGACGGGACCGACCGGTGTGCAGACGGGCCAGACGTAGAACAACAGCGTCGCGCGCTGACCGGCGGACATCGTCGCGCTGAGCATGCCGGCCAGGGTCACCGCCACGGCGAGAAGGAACATCAACGTCACCGCCAGCCAGGCGATGGGGGCAACCAAAGTGCCGACCGCGATCAGGACCGTCCCGTTGACGCTCAAGCCGAGGTAGGCCATCGCGCGCTGCTGTCGGTTGCCGGGAAACTCGGTGACCACCAGCAGCCAGAAGGCGCCGAGCAACGCGTAGAGCGGGGTCACCCTGCCGCCCACCAAGGCGAAGGCGAGTCCGGCCGTCAGCGGCACCATGATTCCCGCACGGATGGCGCGTTTCAACGCGTCGCGCTCCGGATCCTCGCTACGCAGCCGCTCCAACGTTTGCCGGATCGACCGGACCCGGATCAGCATGACTGGATGATAGAGCCGTTGCCCACGTGGTGTCGTTATCGGGCTGTTATCGGGCCGTCGCGGATTCCCGCTCAGCGCAGAGTAATTGGGACTACAGCCGCTCCTTGACCGCCGCCGACAGACGGGCCCCGTCGGCCTTGCCGGCCGCGATCGCGGTGGCCGCTTTCATCACCAGTCCCATCTGCTTGATGCCCGGCCGCTCACCGAGTTGCTCGGCAACCTCGGCGATCGCCGTATCGGCGACGTCGGCCACCTCCGCCTCGGTGAGCGGTGTGGGCAGGTACTCGTCGATGATCCGCGCCTCGGCGTGCTCGTTGGCGGCGAGCTCTCCGCGACCGTTTTGGGTGTAGATCTCGGCCGCTTCACCGCGCTTCCGCGATTCCCTGGACAGCACTTTGATGACTTCGTCGTCGGAGAGCTCCCGGGCCTGCTTACCGGAGACCTCCTCGCTCTGGACCGCGGCTAGCAGTAAGCGCAGGGTCGCGGTTCGCAACTTATCCTGGGACTTCATCGCCTGGGTCAGGTCCGCCCGTAGCCGGGATTTGAGTTCCGCCATGACGGAGACGGTACGCGTAAGCACGACCGCCAACATTGAGAAATGCCCGGACCGTCGACAGGATGGAGCCCATGATGAACGACGGGCCCGGCTTCCGACCTGGTTTCGCACCTGGTTTCGAACCCTCTTTCCAACACTCTTTCGAACCTTGTTTTAAGGGCCGCTGCGCACGGTGAGCGCGCCGCCGCCTGGTTATCCGGTTGGTCCACCGCCCGGCTACAGCCCCCCACCCACCTACGGCCCGCCACCGGGATACGGCCCGCCACCCGGCTACGGACCCCCACCCGGTTATGGCCCCCCACCCGGCTACGGACCCCCACCCGGCTACGGACCCCCGCCGGGGTACGGGCCCCCGCCGGGCTCGCAATACGGCCCGCCGCAGTTGGTTCCGGGAGCGGTCAAACCGGGAATCATCCCGCTGCGGCCCCTGACCCTGAGTGAAATCTTCAATGGCGCAGTCGGCTACATCCGGGCCAACCCCAAGGCAACGCTGGGACTGACCGCGATGGTGGTCGTGGCCATGCAGATCATCTCGCTGGCGGCCACGGTCGGCCCACTGGCCGCCTACGGCGGACTCGCGACCCGCCGGTCGGACGCGCCGAGCCTGGGAGCCGCGGGCACGCTGTTGGGATCGATGGGCGCCGGGCTCCTCGTCACCTGGCTCGGCAGCATGCTGCTGTCCGGGATGCTCACCGTCATCGTCGGGCGGGCGGTGTTCGGGTCGCCGATCACGATCGGCGAGACCTGGGCCAAGATCCGCGGGCGCCTGATCCCGTTGCTCGGCCTGGCACTGCTGGAAGCCGCAGCGATGGCGGCCATTTTCGGGATGGTGGTCGTGATAATCGCGCTGTTGGCGGTAGTCAGCAACGGCGCCGCGGCCATCCTCCTTGCCTTCCCGCTGCTGCTCGCCGTGGTCGCATTGCTGGTGTACCTGTACACGGTGGTGCTGTTCGCACCCGTGCTGATCGTCCTGGAGAGGCTGCCGGTCATCGCTGCGATCTCCAGATCCTTCGCGCTGGTCCGCAACGGCTTCTGGCGGGTCCTGGGGATCCGGGTGCTGACGTTCCTGGTGGCAACCGTTGTCGCCAACGCCGTCGGGGTGCCGTTCGCCATCGTCGGCCAGGTGATCATGCTCGGGACGCCATCCACCGGAACCCTGTTGTTGGGCACCGCGATCGCGTCCCTCGGGTCGGCGATCGGCCAGATCATCACCGCGCCGTTCAACGCCGGGGTCGTCGTGCTGCTCTACACCGACCGCCGGATGCGTGCCGAGGCGTTCGACCTGGTGTTGCAAAGCGGCGCCGCCGGCGGACCCTACGCGGTCGCCTCCACCGATAACCTCTGGCTGACGCGGCCCTACTGAGGGCCGAGTGAGGACTGGCTGACGGTGCCTTCCATCGACATCGACCGCGACACCGCGCACCAAGCGGCGCAGATCGAGCTCGACAAGCCGATCTACTCGAAGGGTTCCGCGGCACGACAATTCGCCCACTGGCTCGACGAACTGGTGTACCGGCTGCTGCAGAAGGCTTCCTCGTTACCGGGCGGATGGTTGACCGCCACGGTGCTGCTGACCCTGCTGGCGATCGCGGTGGTGCTCGTCATATACCTTGCGCGGCGCACCATGCGGACCAACCGCGGCGGCGACTACCAGTTGTTCGAATCCGCCCCGCTCACCGCCGCCCAGCATCGAGCTACCGCTGAAAGCTTTGCGGCCCAGGGTGATTGGGCCGCAGCGATTCGCCACCGACTGCGTGCCGTCGCCCGCCAGCTCGAGGAGACCGGCGTGCTCGAGCCCGCTCCCGGCCGCACCGCCAACGAACTGGCCCGGGACGCCGGAGCGGCATTGCCCCATCTGGGCAGCGAACTGTCGCGGGCGGCAACGGCATTCAACGATGTCACCTACGGGGAGCAGCCCGGAAGCCAGGCCGCCTACCAGATGATCGCCGAGCTCGACGACCACCTGCGGTCGCGTCCGCCCGCGGTCGCGCCGCCGACGGGGCAGACCGCCGCGATGGAATCATGGGCGCAGGTCCGGTGATGGCGACCGTCGGAACACGACCGGAAGCCGCCACAGGTGGGGTGTCGCGGCGATGGCGATCATGGCGCTGGGTGATCCTGATGTTCGTCGTGCTCGTGGCGATCGCCGCCATCGGTGCCTACCTGACGGCGCCGCGCCCGGGGGGCCAGATGGATCCGAAATCGACCGATCCCGACGGTGCCCGTGCGCTGGTGACGCTGCTGGGTGACGGCGGCGTCGAGGTCG
This sequence comes from uncultured Actinomycetota bacterium, assembly GCA_963784685.1. Lineage (GTDB taxonomy): Bacteria > Actinomycetota > Actinomycetes > Mycobacteriales > Mycobacteriaceae > Mycobacterium. Next base: position 215,778 of record CAWASF010000019.1, on the reverse strand, counting down.
TCGCGGCCAACAGCGTCGCCGACGTCGAGCACGCGGCGCGGCCGGACACGCTGATACTGGTGGCGCGAAGTCAGTACATCACCGACAGCACGCTGCTCGACCGGCTGGCGAATGCCCCCGGCGACCTTCTCCTGGTCGAACCGACCGCGCGCACCCGCGAAGCACTGATGCCGGGCGTGCGCATGTCACTCACCAGCCCGCCCTTTGACAGCGACCCGAATTGCACTCTGCGAGAGGCTACTCGGGCCGGAAGGGTTCGATTCGGACCAAGCGACGCCTACGTGGCCACGGAGGGTCGGACGGTGACACGCTGTTACGGCGGGGTGCTCATCCGGTATCGGGCAAACGGGCGCACCGTCACGGCGGTCGGCAGTAGCGACTTCATGACCAACGGCGGCCTGTTGGAGGCGGGCAACGCCGCGCTGGCCATGAACCTCGCCGGCGACCGGCCCCGCCTCATCTGGTACGCGCCCCACCGCTTTGAGGGCGAGACATCTTCTCCCGCATCGCTTTCCGATTTGATCCCGGAGAACGTGACGTGGATCGTCTGGCAGCTGTGCCTGGTCGTGCTGCTGGTTGCCGTGTGGAAGGGCCGTCGGTCCGGCCCGCTGGTGGCCGAGCAGTTGCCCGTCGTGGTGCGCGCGTCGGAGACCGTCGAGGGCCGCGGGCGGCTTTACCGGTCCCGCCGGGCACGCGATCGCGCCGCCGCGGCGTTGCGCACCGCGACGGTGCAGCGGCTGTTGCCCCGGCTCGGCCTGGGCCCGGGTGCGCCGGCGCCGGCGGTGGTGGCCACCGTGGCCCGGCGCAGCGGGGTCGACGCGGGATTTGTCTCTCACCAACTGTTCGGCCCGCCCCCGGCCACCGACAACGACCTGCTACAACTTGCCCGTGCGCTCGACGAAATCGAAAGACAGGTAACACGAACGTGACGCAACCATCGCCCGCCCAGACCGTGCACGCCGAGTCGGCGCGAGATGCGCTGCTCGAGTTGCGCACCGAGCTCGCCAAGGCCGTCGTCGGGCAGGAGGGCGTCGTCAGCGGGCTGGTGATCGCGTTGCTGTGTCGCGGACACGTGCTACTGGAAGGTGTTCCCGGCGTGGCCAAGACGCTGTTGGTCCGGGCGCTGGCCGCCGCATTGCAATTGGAGTTCAAGCGGGTGCAGTTCACCCCCGACCTGATGCCCGGCGACGTCACCGGTTCGCTGGTGTACGACGCACGCACGGCCGCATTCGTGTTCCGGCCGGGTCCGGTGTTCACCAACCTTCTGCTGGCCGACGAGATCAACCGCACCCCGCCCAAAACGCAGGCCGCGCTGCTGGAGGCGATGGAGGAGCGTCAGGTGAGCGTGGAGGGCGAGCCCAAAGCGCTGCCCGACCCATTCATCGTCGCCGCGACCCAGAACCCGATCGAATACGAGGGCACGTACCAGTTGCCCGAGGCGCAACTGGATCGCTTCCTGCTCAAGCTGAACGTGACGCTGCCGGCACGTGACGCCGAGATCGCGATCCTCAGCCGGCACGCGCACGGCTTCGATCCCCGCGACCTGTCCGAGATCAAGCCGGTGGCCGGGGCCGCCGAGCTCGCGGCCGCCCGCCAGGCGGTGCTTCAGGTACTGGTCGCGGACGAGGTGCTGGGCTACATCGTCGACATCGTCGGGGCCACCCGCTCCTCCCCCGCGCTGCAGCTGGGCGTGTCGCCGCGCGGGGCCACGGCGCTGCTGGGCACCGCCCGCTCGTGGGCGTGGCTGTCCGGCCGTAACTATGTGACTCCCGACGACGTCAAGGCCATGGCCCGCCCGACGCTGCGGCACCGGATAATGCTGCGCCCGGAGGCCGAGCTCGAAGGGGCCACACCTGACGGCGTGCTCGACGGGATCCTGGCGTCGGTCCCGGTGCCCCGCTAGTGATCCTGACCGGACGCACCGGCTTGCTGGCGCTGATCTTCGTCCTACCCATCGCGGTATCGCCTTGGCCGGCAAGGGCTTTCCTGGTGCTGCTGGTGCTGCTGTCGATACTGGTCGTCGTCGATGCCGCGCTGGCGGCGAGCACCCGCGGATTGCGCTATACCCGTTCGCCCGACACCTCGGTCCGGCTGGCCCAGGGGGTGGATGTGAGCCTGCTGATCGACAACGACGGCCGCCGCCGATTTCGAGGCCAGATCCGCGACACCTGGCCGCCCAGCGCCCGCGCCGAACCGCGCATCCACGCCGTCAACATTCCCGCCGGGCAGCGTCAGCACGTTCAAACCCTGCTGCGACCGGTCCGCCGGGGCGACCAGCGCGCGGCCATGGTCACGGCCCGATCGATCGGACCGCTGGGCTTGGCCGGGCGGCAGGGCTCGCAACCGGTGCCGGGCCAGGTCCGGGTGCTGCCGCCGTTCTTGTCGCGCAAGCACCTGCCGGCGCGGCTGGCCAAGCTGCGGGAGATCGACGGCCTGTTGCCGACGCTGATCCGTGGGCAGGGAACCGAATTCGATTCGCTGCGCGAGTATGTCGTCGGCGACGACGTCCGCTCGATCGACTGGCGCGCGACCGCGCGCCGCGCCGACGTCGTCGTCCGAACCTGGCGACCCGAACGCGATCGCCGCGTGGTGATCGTCCTCGACACCGGTCGCACGGCGGCCGGTCGGGTAGGCGTCGACCCCACCGCCGCCGATCCCGCGGGGTGGCCCCGGCTGGACTGGTCGATGGACGCCGCGCTGCTGCTGGCCGCGCTGGCGTCGCGGGCCGGTGACCACGTCGACTTCCTCGCCCACGACCGGCTGAGCAGAGCCGGGGTGTTCGGCGCCTCGCGCACCGAACTGCTGGCCCAGCTGGTGGAGGCGATGGCTCCACTTCAACCGACGCTGGTCGAATCCGATTGGCGCGCAATGGTCGCCGCGGTTGCGCGGCGCACCCGACGACGATCGCTGGTCGTCCTGCTGACCGATCTCAACGCGACAGCCCTCGACGAGGGCTTGCTGCCGGTGCTGCCGCAGTTGTCGGCCAAACACCACATGCTGATCGCCGCGGTCGCCGACCCTCGTGTCGACCAGATGGCGGCCGGGCGTTCGGATGCGGCCGCGCTGTATGACGCGGCCGCCGCCGAACGATCCCGCAACGACAGGCGCACGATCGCGGCGCGGTTGCTCCGCGGCGGGGTGGAGGTCGTCGACGCCGTCCCCACCGAGTTGGCGCCCGCCCTGGCCGACCGTTATCTGGCGATGAAAGCCACGGGGCGGCTTTAGGTTTCGTCAGCGCCTAGCCGGTGGGTACTACATCGGGCGCATCGTCGATGTCGCCGGTCTCACCGGCTTGCACCGCGCGACGGCCGAAGTACACGACATACGACAGGAACGCGACCTCCGCGACGACTCCGATGGCCGCGCGAACGAACGTCGGCAGTGGTGACGGCGTCACCAACGCCTCGATCAATCCGGACACCAACAAGACGCCCACCAGTCCCACGGCGACCGATACGACGCCACGCCCTCGTTCGGCGAGCACTTGTCCGCGGGGCCGGTCCCCGGGTGCTATCACCGACCACCCCAGTCGCATCCCCGTTGCCGCCGCCAGGAATACCGCCGTCAGTTCCAGCAGTCCATGAGGAGCCAGCAGGCCCAGGAGGATGCCGCCCTTGCCCGCGTTGAACATCAGCCCGGCAATCAGTCCGAGGTTGGCGGCGTTGTTGAACAGCACGAGGGGGATCGGCAATCCCAGTACGACGGATAACGCGATGCACTGTGCGGCAACCCAGGAGTTGTTCACCCATACTTGCAAGGCGAACGCCGCGGCCGGGTGTTCGCTGTAGTAGGAGGCGACGTCGTGGTTGACCAATTCGTCTATGTCACTTGGCGTTCCGATGGCCGACTGCACCTCCGGGTTGCCGGCCACCCACACCGCGACGACCACCACGACGGCGAAGAACGCGACCGCGGTCCCCAGCCACCACCGCCCGGTGCGGTAGGCGACCACCGGGAAAGACACCGTCCAGAATCGGACGAAGGTGCTGCTCAGTGGCGCGTGCGCGCCGGTCACCACGGAGCGGGCGCGCGCGACCAGACTCGAGAGCCGACCGATCAGCAGCGAGTCCGAGGAATTCGACCTCAGTATCGAAAGGTGGGTGGACACCCGCTGGTACAGCTCGACGACTTCGTCGACTTCGGCGCCGGTCAGCGAACGGCGCCGCTTGACCAACTGGTCGAGCCGGTCCCAGGTACCGCGATGGGTCAGCACGAATGCGTCGACGTCCACCCTGCGCAGCCTAATCGCAACTTCGGCGCAACCGGGTCCAGCCGACGGCACCCACATAACCTGTACCGTTCGGTGTTATGTCGGAGGTGGTGACCGGGGATGCCGTAGTGCTCGACGTGCAGATCGCCCAGTTGCCGGTTCGGGCCGTGAGTGCGCTGATCGATATCTTTGTGATTTCTGTCTGCTACCTGCTCGGGCTCGTGTTGTGGGTGGTCACCCTGAGTCAGTTCGATTCCGCGCTGAGCGCCGCCATCCTGCTGATCTTCACGGTGCTGGCGATCGTCGGGTATCCCCTGGCATTCGAAACCGCCACGCGGGGACGGTCGGTGGGCAAGATCGTGATGGGCCTGCGCGTGGTGTCCGACGACGGCGGCCCAGAACGCTTCCGGCAGGTGTTGTTTCGCGCACTTGCCTCGGTGGTCGAGATTTGGATGTTCGCCGGAAGCCCCGCCGTCATCTGCAGCATATTGTCACCGAAGGCCAAACGCATCGGCGATATCTTCGCCGGCACGGTCGTAGTCAGTGAACGCGGGCCCCGACAGGGGCCGCCGCCGGTGATGCCGCCCTCGCTGGCATGGTGGGCATCGTCGCTGCAGCTGTCCGGGCTGAACCCTGGGCAGGCCGAGGTCGCGCGCCAATTCCTTTCCCGTGCAGCACAACTCGATCACCGATTGCGCCTGCAGATGGCATACCGAATCGCCGGTGACGTGGTCGCGCACATCGCCCCGCCGCCCCCGCCCGGCGCCCCGCCGGAACTGGTGCTCGCCGCCGTCCTGGCCGAGCGGCACCGCCGCGAGCTGGCGCGGCTGGGGTTTTCTGCGCGCCCTCAGATGCCTTCGTCGGGCGCGGCGCCCTGGGCACCGGCCGGTGCGCCATACCCGGGACCCGCGGCACAAACGTTCCCGTGGCCGGAGCCGGCAGCACCACCGCCGGTGGCCTGGCCGCAGGAGGGAACGCAAGCCGGCGGTTTCTCGCCGCCTGGCTGATCGCCGCCCTAGCCCGAAACGCTTGCCGCCATGAGGGCGACGTCAATGATCAACAGCGCCCATCCGCACAGCGGCACCGCTATCCCGCCTCGGCGCTTTGCGGTGAAGAACGAGATCACGAGGACGACAAAGGCCACCACCGGTGCGCCGTAGAACGCGACGCCGAAATCGATCCCGCTCCGGCCCAAGCTCGGGCAGCTGCCATCGCTGCAACCGTCGGTGCTCATCACCGCGCCGAGGGCGAAGAGCATCACGATGGCCGCGGCGGGGACCGTCGTGAGCGCCAGCCCCCAGTTGATCCATGGCCAGGCGGTGCGTCCGCGGGTCCCATCACCCGCCGCGGGTTCGGCCGGGGTCTGAGTCCCGCCGCCGATCATCAGGTTGTTCTTAGCGTTCATCCCACAGGTGCTACCCGCCTCCGCCGGTTACAAACCGCGTCGGCCGCTCAGACCATTGTGGAATATCCCGTTGCATCGCGTTAGCTCCCGATATATCGTGATATACCGAAGCGCACGACCGATGCGTTAACCACAAGACCTAAGGACCACAGACAATGAGTAACCCATTCACTCCCCCGGACGGACCCTTCGGCGGCCGGCCGGGTTTCGGATTCGGCTTCGGCCCCGACCCCGTCGACCTTCGCGCCCTGCACGGCGCGCGGAGGCAGGCCCGACGCGAGTTCCGCGAACACCTCCGCGACCACGTCGGCGGCGGTTTCGGCCCGGACTTCGGGCCGGGTTTCGGCCCCGGTTTCGGGCCGGGTTTCGGGCCGGGCTTCGGTTTCGGCCCCGGCGGCCGGCGCGGCAGAGGGCGTCGCGGCGGCTCCGGCCGCGGGCGCCGCGGCGACGTGCGGGCGGCCATTCTGGTGCTGCTGGCCGAGCGGCCGATGCACGGCTACGAAATGATCCAGCAGATCGCCGAACGCAGCAACGGAATTTGGCGGCCCAGCCCCGGGTCGGTGTACCCGACGCTGCAGCTGCTGGGCGACGAAGGCCTGATCACCGCGCGCGAAACCGACCGCAGCAAAAAGCTTTTCGAGCTGACCGATGAGGGTCGCGAGGCGGCCGAGAAGATCGAGACGCCACCATGGGACGAGATCGCCCAGGGCGTCGACCCGGGCCACGTCAGCCTGCGGGCGGCGATCGGCCAGTTGTTCGGCGCGGTCGCACAGGCCGCGCACACCGCCACCGCCGAGCAGCAGCAGCGCATCGTCGAGATCATCAACAACGCCCGACGCGAGGTCTACGGCATCCTCGGCGAAGACTGACTTACTTTCTGCCGCGAGCGTGCACGAAATGACGGTCGCGCCGGCGTGTCGCCGTACCGACACGCACGCTCGCGGCGGAAAGCTAGGACACGTCGACCCAATCCAGCGTGCGCTGCACCGCCTTGCGCCAGCCCGCATATCCGGCCTCGCGCTCGTCGTCGCTCCACGCCGGCGTCCAGCGCTTGTCCTCTTGCCAGTTAGCCCGCAGGTCGGACGGATCGGCCCAGAATCCGACCGCCAGGCCCGCGGCGTAGGCCACGCCCAGCGCGGTGGTCTCGGCGACCACCGGCCGCACCACGTCCACGCCCAGCACGTCGGCCTGAATCTGCATGCACAGGTCGTTGGCCGTGATGCCGCCGTCGACCTTCAGCACCTCGAGGCGCACACCGGAATCCGCTTTCATCGCGTCGACCACATCGCGGCTCTGGTAGCAGATCGCCTCGAGCGTCGCGCGCGCGAGGTGTGCGTTGGTGTTGAACCGCGACAGCCCCACGATCGCGCCGCGGGCATCGGATCGCCAGTACGGGGCGAACAACCCGGAGAACGCCGGCACGAAGTACACCCCGCCGTTGTCGGCGACCTGGCGGGCCAGCGACTCGCTTTGCGCGGCGCCGCTGATGATGCCCAGCTGATCGCGCAACCACTGCACCGCCGAGCCGGTGACCGCGATCGAACCCTCGAGTGCGTAAACCGGTTTGGCGTCCCCGAACTGGTAGCAGACGGTGGTCAGCAGCCCGTTGTCCGAACGCACGATCGTCTCGCCCGTATTGAGCAGCAGGAAATTGCCGGTGCCGTAGGTGTTTTTCGCCTCGCCCTCGGCCAGGCACACCTGACCCACCATCGCCGCATGCTGATCACCGAGGACCCCGGTGATCGGCACCTCGCCACCGACGGGCCCCGTGTCCAACGTGACACCGTAGGGCTGCCGCGGTGACGACGGCGCGATCGCCGGCAGCATCGCACGCGGGATGGAGAAGAACGACAACAGCTCGTCGTCCCAGTCCAGCGTTTCCAGGTCCATCAGCATGGTCCGGCTGGCGTTGGTCACGTCGGTGACGTGCACGCCGCCCCGGGTGCCGCCGGTCAGATTCCACAGCACCCAGGTGTCGGCCGTGCCGAAGAGGGCTTCCCCGCGTTCGGCGTCCTCGCGCACCCCGTCGACGTTGTCGAGGATCCATTGCAGCTTGCCGCCGGAAAAATAGGTCGCCGGCGGCAGGCCCGCCTTGCGGCGAATCACCTCGCCGCGGCCGTCCCGGTCAAGCGCGGACGCGATCCGGTCGGTGCGGGTGTCCTGCCAGACGATCGCGTTGTAATAGGGCCGTCCCGTGCGTCGATTCCACACCAGCGTGGTTTCGCGCTGGTTGGTGATTCCCAGGGCCACAAGGTCTTTCGGTGCCAGCTTGGCTCGGTTCAACACCGACATCAGCACCGAGGAGGTGCGCTCCCAGATTTCGACCGGATCGTGCTCGACCCAGCCGGCGCGGGGCAGGATCTGCTCGTGCTCGAGCTGATGGCGGGCCACTTCGGCACCGTCGTGATCGAAAATCATGCAGCGGGTGCTGGTGGTGCCCTGGTCGACGGCTGCTACGAATTCGGCGGACTCGGCCAACTGTTCTCCTCCACCCGTGATGTCGCACTGCAGGGAATGCCAAGGTTAGCCCGTCGCGCTTGCGTCGCGGGCGGCAAGCCTGTTGCATCGGCATTGTGGGCGAAGAGATCAAGCGCGCCACGTATGACCGTGCAGAGCGGCAGGAGTACCGGCGCAAGGTGCGGCTGTGTCTGGACGTTTTCGAGACGATGCTTGCGCAATCGCGCTTCGATACGAGCCGGCCACTCACCGGCATGGAGATCGAGTGCAACCTCGTCGACGCCGACTATCAGCCCGCCATGGCGAATCGGTTCGTGCTGGACGCCATCGGGGATCCGGCCTACCAGAGCGAATTGGGCGCCTACAACATCGAATTCAACGTGCCGCCCCGGCCATTGCCCGGACCCACCGCCCTGAACCTGGAGGCAGATGTGCGGGCAAGCCTGAACGAAGCCGAGGCCAAGGCCAACTCCGGCGGGGCCCACATCGTGATGATCGGCATCCTGCCCACGCTGATGCCCGAACACCTGAGCAACGACTGGATGAGCGAATCGCGGCGGTACGCGGCCCTGAACGACTCGATCTTCAGCGCCCGCGGCGAGGACATCCCGATCAACATCTCCGGCCCCGAACCGCTGAGCTGGCAAGCCGCGTCCATCGCACCCGAATCCGCTTGCACCAGTACGCAATTGCATTTGCAGGTGGCGCCGGAGGACTTCGCCGCCAACTGGAACGCCGCGCAGGTGCTGGCCGGTCCGCAGCTGGCCCTGGGCGCCAACTCCCCCTACTTCTTCGGCCATCAGCTGTGGTCGGAGACCCGCATCGAGCTGTTCACGCAATCAACCGACACCCGGCCCGAGGAGCTCAAGGCGCAGGGCGTGCGACCGCGGGTGTGGTTCGGCGAACGGTGGATCAGTTCCGTCCTGGACCTGTTCAACGAGAACATTCGCTACTTCCCGTCCCTACTGCCCGAGGTCTCCGACGAAGACCCGGCCGCCGAGCTGGCCGCCGGACGCGCGCCGCAGCTTTCGGAGCTGCGCCTGCACAACGGCACCGTCTACCGGTGGAACCGGCCGGTGTACGACGTCGTGGACGGGCGCCCGCATCTGCGGCTGGAGAACCGCGTGTTGCCGGCCGGTCCTTCGGTCATCGACATGGTGGGAAATTCGGCGTTTTACTACGGCATGCTGCGCAGCTTGTCCGAGGACGGCGACCCCCTATGGAACAAGATGAGTTTCGCTGCGGCACAAGCCAATTTCCTCGTGGCAGCCCGTCATGGCATAGCCGCCCGGCTGCACTGGCCCGGTCTGGGCGAAGTGCCGGCGCGCGAACTGGTGCTGGACACTTTGCTGCCGATCGCCCACGAAGGGCTGCGCCGCTGGGGTGTCGACGCCGAGGTGCGCGAGCGGTTCCTGGGCGTCATCGAGGGCCGCGCACGGACCGGCCGCAACGGGGCGAGCTGGCAGGTGTCCACCGTGCGTAACCTGGAGGCCGGCGGCATGACCCGGCCCGCGGCACTGGCAGAGATGCTGCGGCGGTACTGCGAGCACATGCATGCCAACGAACCGGTGCACACCTGGAGTCACTGACAGCGCATAGGGGAAACCATGTCATCCGACATCATGGACTGGGACGACGCCTACCGCGAGCAGGGCCAATTCGAGGGCCCGCCCCCGTGGAACATCGGGGAGCCGCAGCCGGAGTTGGCGGCGCTGATGGCGGAGGGCAAATTCCGCAGCGACGTGCTAGACGCGGGTTGTGGGTTCGCCGAGCTGTCGTTGGCGCTGGCCGCGCAGGGCCACACGGTGGTCGGCATCGATCTGACGCCAACCGCCGTTGCGGCGGCTACCAAGGCCACTGCCGAACGCGGCCTGACCACCGCCAGCTTCGTGCAGGCCGACATCACGACGTTTACCGGGTATGACGGCCGGTTTTCCACCGTGGTGGACAGCACGCTTTTTCACTCGCTGCCCGTCGAGGGCCGCGACGGCTACCTGAGCTCGGTACACCGGGCGGCGGCCCCGGGGCCATGTATTACGTGCTGGTGTTCGCCAAGGGCGCCTTCCCCGCCGAGATGGAACCGAAGCCCAACGAAGTCGACGAGGACGAGTTGCGCGCCGCCGTGAGCAAGTACTGGGAGATCGACGAAATCCGGCCGGCCTACATCCACGCGAACATTCCCCAGGTGGGCGACGCGCCGTTCGAGTTCCCTCCGCACGACCACGATGAAAAGGGCCGGATGAAGTTGCCGGCCTACCTGCTGACGGCGCACAAAACCGGCTGACACTCAAGCGTCGCGCCGGCGTTGCGCTCGGCGTCAAGCGTCGGGGCAGGTGGTGCCCTAGGTCGGTATGTCGAACGAGACCAGTGTGAGGGGTTCGATGGTGATGCTGGGGACGAAGATGTTGGGCAGGCCGAAACTGCCTAAACCGATGGGCGGAATGATGAAGCTGGAAAGGTCGATGGGCGGAATGGTGAAGCTGGAAAGGTCGATGGGCGGAATGATGAAGCTGGAAAGGTCGATGGGCGGAATGGTGAAGCTGGAAGTTTGAATGGGCGGAATGGTGAAGCTGGAAAGGCCGATGGGCGGAATGGTAAATGCCGAAAGCATAATGGGGCTGATGCTGAATCCCTCAATATAGCCGGGTGTGGGGGGAACATAAGTGAGGTTGGGCGGTATGCCCGTGTAGCCACCCAAGCCAAGCGAAGGCGCTATATCAAAATTCTCAAGGTTAACATTTGTGAGAGGTATCGGCGCCCCAGGCGTGTCTATCTGGACTATTGTTTGATTGTTCCCTGGAACATAGATATCCGGTAATTGTATCCCGGGAATCTTAATCTCCGGCACCGTTATCGTAGGCAAGCTGATGGGAGGAACTGAAATTGTAGGGAGTTTGAAGGCGGGCACCGTTATCGCGGGCAGTCCGAGCGGCGGCACCGTTATCGCGGGCAGGGCGATCGGCGGCACCCCTATCGTCGGCAGGGCGATGGGCGGCACCGTTATCGCGGGCAGGGCGATCGGCGGCACCCCTATCGTCGGCAGACTGAAAGCGGAGAGATCTATTGTCGGTATGCTTACGGGCGGCAGGGTGATCGACGGTGTGGTGAGCGTGACACGGATGTTATTCGTCATAACCTCGATGTCGCCGAAGATAAAGTTGAATGTTTGTGAGGTTTGGGCGGGTAGGGCTGCGGCAGCAGTCTGTGCTGCGTTGGCGGCCTCGGCGCTCACGTAGGCACCCGCGCCCGCGTTCATTAAGGAGACGAATTGCTCGTGAAACGCCTGCGCTTGCGCACTGGAAGCTAGGAATTCCTGGCCGAAGTTGCCAAACACCGACGCGATCGCGGCCGATACCTCGTCCTGAGCCGCAGCCGCTATCCCCGTCGTGGGACCCGCTGCGCTCCTCGCCACCTCGGCCAGCGACGAATTAATACCCGCCAAATCCGCGGACGCACTCTGGACCAGGTCTGGCGTTGCCATCACAAACGACATATCGACCTCTCTACGGCTCACCAACACGCTGACCGGTGCCCACACTCCTCGAACCCGGCAGACCTTATGAAGCGAAAAACTACCCCACACGCGTGTCAAACAACGAGTTTTGGGTAAAAATGTTTAGTTTCGCCGTGGGAGCTACCGCTCCGGCACGCGTTCTGCAGCTAAGTACCGGTCGCCGCGGTGGCCGCCATCAGGGCGTCGGAAAAGACCTCCAGGTCTTCGGCGGTGGTGTCGACGTGCGGGGAGATCCGCAGCACCGGCGCGGTCAGTTCGTGCGGCGCCCGCTCCATCGCCGGCGTAGGTCGTCAGGATGCCGCCGCTCCGCGAGCAGCCATGCCCGCACCGCTTGCCGGGTCGGCGCCGTCGACCGGGGCCAGAGTGGTGATCGCGCTCGGCTCGTCGGCCTCTTCGACCACCAGCCAGCCGGCGACGTCGGCCAACAGGGTGCGGCGCGATGTCGCCCAGCTCGGCCAGCCGGGCACGCACGATTCCGGCCCGTATGCCAGATGCTCGCCCAGCGCCACCGAAAATCCCACGCGCGCAGCGACATTGGCTTCGCCGAACTCCGAGTTGCTGGGCCACCGGCAGCCCGGGCCCATTGCGTGCGCGGCAGCCGCGGATGCAACCGCTCCATCAGCTCCGGCCGCACCGCCAACAAACGCCGACCCCGCGCGGCCCGGCCATCCACTTGCGCGACGACGAATATGTCACGTCGGCGCCCACCGCGCAGTCCATGTGGCCCAACGCCTGGGCGGCATCCACGACCAGCGGCAGCCCCAACTCGCGGCAGAGCTCCGCGATCATCGCCAGTGGCTGCACCACGCCGCTGTGGCTGGCCACCGCGCGTCAGGTGGACGAAATCGGGTGGGTCGGCGTCCAAAGCAAACGCCGCATCGTCTAGCGCCAACCTGCCATCGTCCAGGGTCGGCAACGCTGACACTCGAACCCATGGGCGGCCATCATGGCCAGGTTGGGGCCGTATTCGCCGGGCAGACAGGCCACCGTCCGGCGCCGGTCCGCCGGCCAGCCGCCCAGCAGCAGATCCAGCGCGTTCAGCGAACCGGTGGTGAACACCACCTCGGCATCGGGCATGCCGCACAGCGCGGCGAAAGCCACGCGGCCGGCGTCCAGCACGGGTGTGGCCGCCTCGGCCGCGACATACCCACCGACCTCGGCCTCGTTGCGCGCGTGCTAGGCGGTGGCGTCGATGCACCGCGAAACTCTGGCGGGAGCACGCCGCGCTGTCCAGGTGCAGCCCGGCCACCGGCGGGCGGGCCGCCCGCCACCGGTCGGCCAGTGAATCGCTATCGGTCACTTCACGGCCAACGAGAGCCCGAAGTCGCCCGCGCCGTCGGTCCACCACCTAATGCGGCGCAAGCCGGCGCCGGCCAATTCGGCGTTCACCGCCGTCGGGGCGAAACTTGCACGACACCTCGGTCAGCATCTCCTCGCCGGCCGCGAAGTCCACGGTCAGCTCGAGTGCACCGACCCGCACCCTCTGACGACGCGCGGACCGCAGCCACATCTCGATGCGCTCCTCCTCGGTGTTCCAGCGGGCGACGTGCTGATAGGCGTCGACATCGAAATCGGCGTCGAGTTCCCGGTTGATCACCGCGAGCACGTTGCGATTGAACCGAGCCGTCACGCCGGCGGCGTCGTCGTAGGCGCGTACCAGCCGCCCGGTGTCCTTGACCAGGTCGGTGCCCAGCAGCAGGCTGTCCCCCGGCCGCATCACCGCCGCCAGCGTCGCGAGGAACCCTGCGCGCGGCCCGGGATTCAGATTGCCGATCGTCGACCCCAAGAACACGAACAGCCGCCGTCCGCCGTCGGGGATCTCCGTCAGGTGTTCTTCGAAATCCCCACAGACGGCTTTGATTTCGACCCCCGGGTATTCGCGCTGGATGGCGGTCGCGGTCGCCGACAGCATTCCGGCGTCGACGTCGAACGGCACGAACCCGCGCAGCGACCCGCGGTCGCGCAGCGCGTTGAGCAGCTGCCGGGTCTTCTCCGACGTCCCGGCGCCGAGTTCGACCAGCGTGTCGGCTCCGCTGGCCGACGCGACTTCGCCCGATCGGGCGCGCAGGATCTCGGCCTCGGCGCGGGTCGGGTAGTACTCCGGCAACCGGGTGATCTGGTCGAACAGATCGCTGCCGACCGAATCGTAGAACCACTTGGGCGGCAACGATTTCGGAGTCCCCTGCAGGCCGTCGAACACGTCGCGGCGCAGCGCGTGATACGCCGAGTCGGCGGCGAGGTGGTTGGACAGCGTCAGCGTCATCGAGATCCTTTCGGGTGATCGAGCGGCGTCAGGGAAGTCAGAGTCACACCCTCCGCGGTGACCTCGACCAGGTGCCGGTCCGGCACGTCCTCCCAGTCGAGCGCGTCGTCATAGGGCTCACTCGCCAGCACCACGCCGTCGTCGCGGCGCAGGACCGACAACGTGTCGCCCCAGGTGGTGGCCAAAAGCCGAGAGCCATTGGCGGCCAAGACATTAAGCCGCGCGAGCGGGTCGGCCGTCCCTACCTCGGCGATGGTCTCGCCCAGCGCTTCGACTCCACGCTCGAAGACAACGGCCGCGAGTATCGCGCTGTCGCAAAGCGATTCGGCCGACGCGCTCAGCGGCAGCACCGTGCGGTCGACCACGCCGTTGTGCGACAACAGCCAGTGGCCATCGGTGAACGGCGCGGTCGCGCTGACCTCGATCGGCATGCCGACGGTCGCCGAGCGCACGGCGGCCACCACGCAGTGGCTGCGCAGCGCCGGGGCGACGGAATCGAACGACGTGTCCCCCCACAGCGGCGCCGCGCTACGCCACCGCCGCGCCGTCGCCCCGTCGAAAAACCCGACGCCCCAACCGTCGGCGTTCATCAGGCCGTGCTTCTGCCGGCGCGGAGCGTAGGACTGCACCCGCAGCCCGCACGGCGGGTCCAGCACCAGCGACGAGACGGACACGTCGGCGCCGAGCCACCCCAGATGACGACACATCAGTCGGCCCACATCCCACGCCAACCGGACACCGGAGAAGATCTGGCGACGATACGGATGGTCCCAATTGCGGAAGCTGGGCCGCAGGATGGCGGCCTCCACCGCCCACGAGCCGCCCCGCAGCACCCGGTAGTCGCCGTCGAAAAACGGCTGCGAGTAGCGCTCGTAGATCATCGGGACGAAACCCGGCCAGGGCCGCAGCGGCGAGGTGGTCCATTCCCAGACGTCGCCCAGCATCTGCTCGGCGCCATACGCCGAAGCGCCGGCCGGGTACGCGCCGACCGGCGCCGGGCGCAGCGCGGTCCCGCCCACGTTCGCAAGCGCATCCGACAGGGCTTCCGCCCCCCACGGATAGCGGCGGCGGCTGTCGGTCGACGGATCCCAGGCGCAGGCCTTCTCCCATTCCATCTCGGTGGGTAGCCGGGCGCCGGCCCACGCCGCGTAAGCCTCGGCCTCGAAGTAGGTGACATGCTGTACCGGCTCGTCAACGGGAATGTCTTCGATGTAGCCGAACCGGGTGCGCGTTCGCGCATCGGGGCTCCAGAGCTGCGGCGCGGTCAGACCCGCGCTCTGCCGGTGTTGCCAACCGCGCTCCGACCACCACCGCGACTGGTGGTAGCCGCCGTCGTCGATGAACCGTCGCCATTCACCATTGGTGACCGGGACCCGGCCGATCCGGAACGCGGGCAGGTCGACGACGTGAGCGGGGCGCTCGTTGTCCAGCGAGTACGGTTCGCTCGACGCGTCCACGCCCAGCACGAACGGGCCGCCGGGCACCAGCACCGACGTGCCGGCCACCCCCGGCCGTCCCGCGGGCAACGCGAAATCGTCGCCCAGCAGCGGCGCGCCGGTGCGCAGGTTCAATGCCTGCAGCATGGTTTCGTCGTGCTGGTTTTCGTGGCTGACCACCATCGCGTACACGAAGGCCGCCCGGTCACCGGCGGGGTCGTCGGGCAGGGCGTCCAGGGCGTCGAGCGCCGCGGACCGCACGGTGCGGCAATAGGAATGCGCCCGGGCGGGGGACAGCAGCGGCAGGTCGACGCGACTGGCCCGCGAGTGTTCGAAAGCGTCGTAGAGGCCCTCGACGGCCGGCGGCAGCATCCCGGGCCGGCCCGGATCGCCGCCCCGCAACAGCCAGAGCTCTTCCTGCTGACCGATGTGCGCCAGGTCCCACACCAGCGGGCTCATCAACGGGTCGTACTGCCGGCATAGTTCGGCGTCGTCGAAATCGACCAGCCGCAACGTTCGCGTTCGCGCCCGCGCCAGATCGTCGGCAAGGCTTTGCCTGGAAGTCACGGCCCCCCTTGCGAGCATCGCGCGGCCTCCGAGACCGAAGCCGCAATGCCGCGGGCGATCACCCGGTCGGAGAAGTCGTCGCCGGGACATCGGCCCTGCTCGACGTTGCGGGCCAACCTTTGCATCGCGCCGGCGAGCCCCGCCGGGGCCCTGTCGGCAGCGGCCGCCACGCACTTGTTGGCCGCCTCGTAGAGCCGCCGATCACCCAGGCCGACCCGGGCAGCGGTATCCCAGGCGGTGCCCACCGGTTCGACGGCCTCCGCCCCGATGTCGGCGGCGACCGGGTCGTCGAGGAGCGCCACCAGGGTGAACACCACGGCCGGCCAGAAGGCGTCCGGCACGGAGTCGAGGTAGCGGATCTCCAGCCACTGCCGCGGGCGTACGGGCGGGAACAGCGTGGTCAGGTGGTATTCCAGGTCGGCGATGGTCGGCCGTCGACCGCCGAGCAACACTCGGCCGTCCACCCAGTCGGCGAAGGGAACCCAATGCGTGACCGCCACGGCGGCATCCGAGTTGTGCACCATCATCACCGGCGCCTTGAGCGCGTACCGCGCCCAATCGGTTCCGGGGTCGTCGCCGCTGGCACCCAGGATGGGCCCGCAGCGCGCCGAGTCCATTTGGCCCCACACCCTTTGTCTGGAGGAGACCCAACCGGTGAACTCGCCGACCAGCATTGGCGAGTTGGCGGCGATCGCGATCATCATGGGCCCCAGCGCGTGCGCCAGCCGCACCCGCGCCGCCCATCCGTCCTGCGGCCCGGCGTCCAGATTCACTTGAATCGATGCGGTCGACGTCATCATCGCCGCGCCCGCCGCTCCGGAGCGGCTGGCGCCGAAGAACTGTTCCATGGCGCGATAACGCCCGCCCGGATTGATGCGCTTGGGCGGCCGCAGCGGATCCGCCCCGAGGAAGACCAGGCCCAGCCCGGCGTCGGCGAAGGCCGAGCGCAGTACGGCCTGGTCGCGATGCATCGCCTCGATCGCGGCCGCGGCGCCGCCGGCGGGCGGGCCGGATAGTTCGACGGCCCCGCCCGGTTCGACGGTGACCTTGCTGCCGTACGGCAGATCGGGCAGAAATCCGAGAACCTCGGCGATCTCGTCCCAGCTCGGTCTGCGGTACGGGTCGGCCGGGTCGTGGCAATGCCCTTCCACCTCCAGACCGACGGAGCCCAGCGGGGCATCGACCAGGCAGCCGGCGGCGATGTATTCCGCGGCCGCGATGGAGTCGGCCAGTTCCGCTTGAGCGGCGCTGGTGGCGGCGAACGTCATATCACGATCCCTTCGGGCCCGGGCACGAGTCGCACTACTCCATATTGCAGATCGGTCCCGACATATTCCCTACCCGCCGCTACTGACCCAGCGCGTTCTGCATTGCCCCGGCCAGCACGTTGACCGCCGGGCCCGCGTTGCCAGATTGGCAAACTTTGGCCTGCAGCAACACGTTTTCGCGCAGCCTGGTTTGAGTGAAGCAGCGGCGGTCGGTGCCCGCTTCCTGCTTGGTCCAGTTCGCATCGGCGCCCGTCGGCGGCCCGCCGTCGAACGACCACGTCTGCGTGATCCCGTTGTCCAGGTGCATCGCGGTGGTCTGCCCCGAGCAACCGACGGTCCGGTCGACGACCCGGTGAAACGCCCGGCCCGCGGCGTCGTTGTTGGCGAATACCCCGACCGCCTGCTTGACGTAGTGGGTCTGGTCGGTGGCCGACGTCTGTGTGGCGGCGCCATTGAAGGACGCCAGGTCCGGGTCGTCGTACACCTCGGGCAACCCGATGTCCGCCCAGTTGTTGCACACCGGAACGTCGACCGAATAGTTCTGGAACGGCTGGGTGAACACCGACTCCCACCCCATGGGTCCCCCGACGATATTGCCGACCGACCCTTTACCGAGGACCGCGTAGTTCACCACCCCGGGCTCCGACGGGTGGGCGGCGGCAATGGGAATGCCCAACGCTCCCCCGACGACCGCGCCGACGGTCACCACCGCGGCGGAGATCCGCATCGTCACAACCAATTGTCGGGCTAAACCCTGGCGGAGACGTCGATGTCGACATTGCCCCGGGTGGCTTTGGAATAGGGGCACACCTGGTGGGCCTGGTGCACGAGGTCGTCGGCCACGCTTTGTTCGAGGCCCGGCAGATGCCCGAAGATCTTGCCGGTGAGCCCGAATCCGCCCGCCGAGTCCTTGCCGAACCCGATCTGCACGGTCACCTTGGTGGCGTCGTCGAGCTTGACCTGCGACTTGCCGGCCACCAGGCGCAGCGCGCCCAGGAAGCAGGCGGAGTAACCGGCGGCGAACAACTGCTCCGGATTGGTGCCCTCGCCGTTGCCGCCCATCGCCTTCGGCGGGCGGGTCTCGAGGTCGATGCGGCCATCGTCGGACTTGACGTGGCCGTCGCGGCCGCCGCCGGTGGCGGTGGATTCCGTGGTGTAAACGACTTCAATGGTCATGGGTTTCGATCATGCCAGGGCGGCCGGCCCGCAGCGAACGTCGGGTTGTTGGGCCGAACGGCCAGATCGCCCAACGACTCGACGTCGGACGCGAGGTTGTCGAGCGCTACGGGCGCGGGGTTCCCGGCGCGTTGGGGGCGGGCGCCGGCGCATTGGTCGTCGGCAACTGGCTGGGCCCCCCGGGGCCACCCGGACCGCCGGGGCCACCCGGGCCACCCGGGCCGGCGCCCGGCGGCGGGCCCATCCAGGGGCCGTACGGCCCGCCGTTCTGCCACGGCCCGCCCGGGCCCCAGGGCCCGCCGGGTTTGAACATCATGCCGTGGTGATGGCGGTAATAGCAGTGATGGCCAACGCCCACGACCAGGGCGCCGGCGAAGAAGACGGTGGCGAGGATGAAAACGATCCCGGCGACGATCACCACCCACGCCGCGGCCACATAGACCCTGGGGGGCTTGACCGGCTCGTATGCCGGGGGCGGTGGCGGCGCAGTTGCAGTAGCGGACGTCGGGCGCGTTGGGGGCTCAGCTGTGTCGCTCATACCTTGAATACTGCCCCGGCCGCCAACCGCCATCACGGGTTCCGGCGACAAAAGTTGCTGTGAATTGGGCGCAGCCCGGCGCTCGGGCGAGCGCCGGGCTACTGGTCGTTGGCTGATGGCCCGCCGGGGTCCTCCTACCACCCGTGGGCACGTTGACTTTCGGCGTCCTCCCGCCTGCCTACGGCGTGCGGGACGGACTGACCGACGGCGGGACCTGGCCGGGTCCGGGCGCGGTGGGGGCCACGGCAGCGGGTCCACCGACCTGTGGTGCCCCGGGGCCCCCCGGGCCGCCCGGGCCACCCGGGCCGCCCCATCGGTGCGGATGCATCATCATCGCGTGGTGCTTGTGGTGCTGGAAGCCGCCGTGGTGGCCGCCGCGGTGGCCCAGGATGAAGCCGGAGAAGAAGACGACCGCGAGGATGAACACGATCCCGGCGATGGCCGCGACCCAGGCCGCGAATCTGAAGACCCAGAGGGTCCGGTGTGGCGCCGCCTCTATTGCGGCGGCCGCCGGCGCAGTTGCGGTCGAGGACCGCGTGGTTGTGGTGTCTGATGTATCACTCATGAGACACATGATGCGAGTGTCAACAATAGTTATCGCTGTGGGTTGCTTATGTAGACCCTGTGAGCTCAAACGCCGCCTCACCTGGTCAAATGCTCAGTGCTGGCCGGTGACCCACGGGTCATTCGGCGTCTGACCGACGTACGGCTCCCAGCGGTAGTTGCTGTCACAGATGATGGCCTGGCCGTTGGGGGCCACGGCGCGCCGACCGATATCAGCGCCGATGCACTGGTCGCCTACATTGTGCTCGGCCCTGGGTTGTGCGCTCGCCGCGCCGGCCGTCATGGTCGCGACGGCGCCGGCGAAGGCGAAAGCGGCCAGGGCGATTGCGATGCGTGGTTGGTTCATTTGTCTTCCTCCGCGATCCAGTCGGGTCATGTGCCCTGTCCCGACCAGCATGATGGGGACGCTAACAGACAATCTCCGCGCCCCGGGAGGCTTTCGCCCGATCGCCTTCCGCAGCCCGCGGAGCGTGTAGGGGAGCCCCGCGTCTGATTTGCTGTCCTCGCTCAGCGCGTCAGGGCTTTAACGGGTTGACCGCGAACTGGATCACCCGGGTGTTGGCTGGATCAAACTATGACGGCGGCGCGAGAAAGCCCTCGTCAGAGATGTTGGCCATGTTGGCTCCCGAAAGTTGTCGTCAGCTCTACTGCGGACGGTCTGCGGACGGTGGCCCGTACCCTGCCCCCCTTCCCTATGGATCAGGTTCACCGGGACGAGGGCGATGAGGATCGAAGCCGCGCATGCGACCGTCTCGCACGCCACCGTGGATCTGGTGGTGCTGACGGACTACCTGGTGGCCGACCCGCGCATGGTGCGCGACCTGCACAGCCAGGGTGTCCCGCACCTCCCGGTCCGAGTGCGAGACGGCACCGGCCTGGTGGGCCCGCTGGTCATCCCCGGGGTGACGAGCTGCCTGGTTAAGCACTAAGGGAACTACCGAGCCAATTGGGCATCTCTTACATACTAAAAGTTCGGATTTGAAGGTATACCAGACTTCTAGTCTGGTACCATCGGGGACATGCAACTCAACCAGCGGCAGGTGCCCACGGGCACGTACTGTGGCGGCAACCATCCCGAGCAAATCGAATACCGCTACGCGCTGGTAAACGGTGCCGAAGTCTCCAGCGGCCAAAGCAGTCCGCGTTGCTTCCGACCCGGCTGCCCCGACAATGCTGTGGCTTTGGCCAACGAGCAGCGCGGTGGGCGGCGCGCCCCACGCCATAGTCCGGTCGCCGGAACCGCATCGCCCTAGTCCCCGTCTGACGAGTTGATCGGGCCGCCCCTGCTCTCCACGGGCACTGCCCGGTCATCACCACCGATCGGCGATCGGCGTGTCGCTCAAAGCCTCATCCACCATCAAATCAGCCATGCGAGACGCCAGCATCGCGAGAAGGTCTCTAACGGGGCCCTCGTAGTCATTGGCGTCGCGATACGCGGCGACAGCAAGCTGATGGAGGACGGAGTTCAGCTGATCGAACGAGTACCAGCGATGGCGATAGCAGCAGGACGCTATGTCTACGAGCATCTCGAATGTGAGATACCGGTAGCCGCTAGCTGCCCGTAATGGCTCTACGACGGTACCGTCAGGCTTCACAAATTCGCCCCGACGCGATCGCTGATCAAGCCAGGAGTAGCTCCTTTTAAGTAAGACAGCAGCTTCCCGGGCCGAGTAGGTTGGCCCCAACCCGGGGATCTGTCTGGCTGCGGTGGATGACATGATTCGGACCTCCATTGTGTGAGTTGGCAGCCGAAGCTGCGCAATACCTACACAAATTGAGGCGACAATCAGACCGAATTACATTCCATGAACAAATTATTTAAAGCGTAGGTGCGAACGCTCGTACTTGTACGAGTACCCGATGAATCGGGTACTTAGGGCTGTAAGCTGCGGGTTCTTTCACAAGGCTCCGCATAACATGTGCGCAACCTTCGCAAAAATTGCTTGACAAGTACCACTCATCTAAGCCTCGCCGTGTAGTACCACGTTGAATGGGTTTGTGCAGGCTGAGTAGCACAGCCACGGGGCTTGCCGGGTGATCAGGACAACCCGCAAACGGCTTTGACAAGTACCACTCATCGACGACGCCTACGCCAACTCGTGTTGAAACCCGGCCCCCGGCGGGAGAGGAAGTCGCCGCCGGGTGACCGGGCGGGCCCACCCTCGACCCCGCCCTGGTTGGAGGATTGAACCCTCTGCGGGAAAACCGGCCTGAAAGGAACTAAACAATATGACCAATTGGATTGTGCAGAGCAGTCCTGACCAATACGACCAGGACAACCCCATATTCCTCGACTAAACCCTAGCCTGGCATCCAATGGGCCGCCTGGAGCACTGCACGGCCCCCAGGTCTAGCTGACGCGGCTGACCCGGTTCCTCAGGGGTGCCTGCAGCTCCCGATCGGCAAGATCCACGTCGGGCAGGACCGCAAGGCATCGCTGTTGCATTTCGGTAGCCCTGCCAACCTCGACCACACTCACTTCCGAGATGAGGGCCGCCCCGCTCGGTGCTGGCCCGAGTCGTCGTCGGCTTCCAGTGCATCATCACGTACGGGGCGGTCGGCGAGTTCTTGGTGCCCGCCGAACGATACTGGTACGCGAGTCCGGCGATGGCCGCGCCGATCAGCGGTGCCAGCCAGAACACCCATAGCTGCGCGGGTGCGCCGTTGGCGTTGAAGAACGCGACCCCCGTCGAGCGCGCCGGGTTGACCGACGTGTTGGAGATCGGGATAGAGATGAGGTGGATCACAGTGAGGGTGAGGCCGATGGCCAGACCGGCGAATCCCTTGGGCGCTCGGTCATCGGTGGATCCCAGGATGACGAGCAGGAACACACCCGTCAGGACGCTCTCGGCGACGATCACCGCCCAGAGCGAGTAGCCGCCCGGAGAGTGCTCGCCGAATCCGTTGGCCGCCATGTTGCCCGTCGCGGTAAAACTTTGCTTGCCCTTGGCGATGAGGTAAATCCCCAGGCCCGCGAGCAAGCCGCCGATCACCTGAACAATCCAGTAGCCTGGCAGGGCTTTCCACTCGACGCGCCGGGCGAGCGCCGCGCCCAGCGTGACCGCCGGATTGAAATGCCCGCCGGAGATCGTGCCGAACGCGTAGACACCGGTGAGCACGGTCAGGCCGAAGGCGATGGCCACCCCGAGAAAACCGATCCCAACCGAAAAACCGCCAGAGATGAATTTGGCAGTGAACACCGCGCTACCGCAACCGCCAAATACCAACCAGAATGTGCCGATCATCTCCGCTGCCAAGCGATGAAACATGGTTGGAGCAGCCATGAGCTACCGCCTCCGCCGTTTGAACTGGTGTGCCTAGCTTGAGCGTTGCACATGCTCCGGAGCCAGCCCGGCATCGGGGTCAGCGTGACCGACCGCGCCGCCAGATATCTTCAGTGCTGCTAGCCCTGGCCGGGCCCGCCGCCGACTTCTCCCAAGACAAGCTCCGGCAGATGACCCAGGCGGCCGCCGAGACTTTTGAGGCTTCCGCAACGGATTCCGCACACTACGCGCGGCGCAACACCGCAGCGCCCCCAACAGATTTCGGCGCACCAGCCGAGGTGGACTATTTCTCGAGTAGATAGTGGTAGAGCTCGAACGAGGCTTGCTCCACTGTGTTGCGCGTGAGCTTGCCGTCTTCGCGCACTTCCCAGATCGCGGTGCCGGTCATCGCGATCGGCTTGTGGTTCGGTTGTGTGCCGAGGAAGCCGTTATTCGACCCGGTCAAGACCCAACGGGACGTGACCCGGGTGCCGTCTTCGTTCTGAAATGTCTCGATGGCGTCGAGGTGCAGGTCCTCAACCTTGTCGAGGAGTTCTCGGATCGAGTCCTTGAAGTCGTCCTTCCCAGAGATCTCCTTGCCGCCGATCACGACGACCACGTCATCGGTCACGAACCGGTCCACCGCATCGGGGTCATGCGCGTTCCATACTTCGTCCCACATATCCAGGACAGTCTTCGTTGATCGCATGTTGTTAACGATTCCACTTGGCCCGGTGGACGGGAGAGTTTCGGCAGACCCGAGGCATAAGTTCTTCGGTGTATGGCGAACGGGGCGGCAAACCGCATCAGGGTCGGGCAGGGGATCGGTCCGGTGCTGGCTGCTAGCCCTGTTCGGGCCAGTCGCCGTGCGGGTCAAGGCCGCCGTCCCAGTCGTCCCAGGTTTCGTGGCGTCTGTCGCGGGGGGCGATGATGCGGCGTCGTAGCTCCAGCAGCAATTCCTCGGTGGAGGCGTTCGAGAGGGCGTTGGGGTTGGTCGGGCGCAGTGCGTATCCCTGGGACGGGGCGTTGGTGTTGCTCCGGCGCAGCTCGACCACCAGCTCTTTGGGCTCCCCACCGGCCAGGATGGTGTCGATGCTGCCGGGTGCCCAGGAAAGCTTGTTTTCCAGCATGGCGTAGGTTCCCGGGCTGGCTTTACGCACGCCGTGCTCGATGTCGGCCAGCGTGCGCACGGTGAACTGCAGGCTGTCGGCCAGATCGGTGCGAGTGCGGTAGCCCAGCGCCACCCGCCGACTCACGATGTAGTGGCCGAGCCGTTCTAAGGCGCGTCGGTCCATGCAGGCATCATGACGCACCAGGGCAGCAATGTCGAGTCGCCATGCCCATTTGTTTCCATCTAGTGCGGTAAATGAGCGGAAATTACTTCCGTGGCAGTCCCGCCAGGTCGGCGCGGACCTGGGTGACGGTGTCCCAGAACAGCTCCTCCACCTTCTCCTTAGACAGCCCGACCACCTCCACCCTGGGCACTCCGGCCACTTCCCGGCGCACCACCTTGGCGTCGGGCAGCGCGTCGCCGGTCCACCACTCCTGGCGGATGGCGAAGTCGTCAAACCGTTCGCCCTCGTCCGTGTGCCGCAACGCAGCGCGACGCTTGGCGACCGGGACACGCGCCCACCACTCCGCGCGCCAGTAGGGGCCGTCGTAGGCCCCCGGCGGGGCACCGGTCTGCCATTCCTCTACCTGAACAGGCTCAGCAGGGGCAATACCGTTGTAATTCTGCGCGAACCCGTAGGCCTGGTCGGGGTCGAGGTAGACGCGTTCGATGCGATAGCTATCGCCGCTGCCCGCCGTGACTACGTACACCGTCGTCATCGCCGCCTCCTGGGTCCGCTGGTGGCTGGACTCTTAGTGTGCCAGCACCCCGATGGCCGCG
The DNA here is from genome assembly GCA_963784685.1 of uncultured Actinomycetota bacterium. Classification (GTDB taxonomy): domain Bacteria; phylum Actinomycetota; class Actinomycetes; order Mycobacteriales; family Mycobacteriaceae; genus Mycobacterium. The sequence continues at coordinate 191,226 of CAWASF010000019.1, read as the reverse complement.
TCCGACAAACCGGCGGGGACACGGTCGGAGGCAACTGACGGAAATCTGTACGCAGAATTACCGGCAGTGATCGACTGTGAGGCACCTCATACGGAAATTGTTACCAGATCGTTGATATCATTGCCTTCTATTTCCTGCCGTTGCAGGCACATGACCGACAGAAGGCAGAGAACCCTTGTGATTGAAACCCGTTGTAGCAACTGCGGCCACCAGATCGCGCCCGCCGTCCCGCTGGACACTACGCACGCGAACGGCTTGGTCGCCGCCGGGGTCGAGAAGCGCTGGTCACGGTTCGACCACTGTGGGGGTGAGATGCACGACGTTTTCACCGTCATCAGCGAAACCTGGGATGGCCCACACATCGCGCGAACGGTGTACGCCGCCAGCGAAGACGACGCACGCCAAACACACCACGAAAACTACGCCAACGAGCCCATCGTGGCGGTTCACCAATGAACCATCCCGGTTCGGAGAACACACCATGAAGAAAAAACCATCATCGGCGGCATTGCCGCCACCGCAACCGCACTCGGCATCACCCTCGCCGCACCGGCCAGCGCCGTCGGATCCGTCGTGGGCAACTCAGATGACTACAGCGGCTACAACTACTCGATCGAACTGCAACTTGCGGGCTTGTCGTATGGCGGGACTCCGCTCACGCCGTTCCAGGCTGCCAGGCTGGGTCGGACCATCTGCTCGAAACGGATGGCGGGCTACACCGAGGACCAAGTGGTCGATGACGCTGAGATCAACGGCCCGATGAACTCGGAGCAGGCGGTCCAGACCGTGCTGGGTGGTGAGTACGACTTCTGCTACGCATACGAGCACGACGGATCAATCGGGCGCGGAGCAGGCCCAGTCCACCTCCGCTCCAAACGCTGGAGCCGAACCCGCCTGGACCGCCTCCTGGGCCTCCCGCCCAGGACCAGCCGGTCCAGGGCCAGACCATCTAGGGAAGGGCGCTCTGAGAAGTCGTGAACAACATGGGACCCGAAGAGCGCCGCTGGCTGCTTGAGCAGCGGCGCGCAGCCGTCGCACACCAATTGCGCCGCCTGGCAATCGAATTAACGGACCTCGACAGACAGCTTGACGACATCGAGCAGTCGGAGGGCCGAGACACACCGTCCCCGCTCCGGGGCCACAGGCTGACCAATGACCGCACCGGGCACGGCATGTCCGTCAGCGAACGAAGGGGTTTGCACCGGCCTTGCGCACATCGAACAACTGCGCCAGGAGAACGCGGCGCTGAAGGAACGCATCGAACAACTGGATGGGAGCGCTGATGCCAGGAGCAGTCTTGCGAGCCGGGGACCACGTGTATCTCCGTGCTGACCGAACCGAAGCCGGGTTGATCGAACGTTGCCTGTGGCGGGAGGGCGAGCCGTTCTACACGGTGGTGTGGCCGCGCGGCAAGCGCAGTCACCACCGCACGAAGGAGTTAGTGCCCGCACGGAGGAGTTGGAGGTGAGCGAGCGCATAGCGGCGGCAGCGATCATCTGCTTGGCGACCACGTTGGTTCCTTACTCTCGGGGTGGGCCAACGCTCGATTGAAGAGTCATGCTCCGCCGTCATGACCACACAGGGCAGAGGCTTTAGCCCTTGGAGAGGGTGTCGCCCGTCCCTGATTTGATTGATGATCGGCATGGAGGAGGCGTCTCCTGCCAACCTGCTTGACCAGCTGGCCGACCTCGATCCGCAGGAACGCCTTCAACTGGCCGCGACACTTCGCCGTCTGTCCGAGACCTTCGCCGAGGTGTCCGACGGCAAGACAGCCTCACACGTCCTCGGCGTGCTCGCCCACCTGCTCGACCCGCCCTAGGTCTTCGAGGTGCGTGCCGTGATGAGCCTGTAGATCCACAACAGGATCACGGCGAATCGCCACCCCGGCCCGCCCCCTGTTCGGGCAGTAGGCCTCCCAGCAAAGGCACAAGTGCCCTATCGGGTGGGTGTCGCGCCGGAGACAATGTACGTCGCGCGAGAGATGCAAAACTAACGGCACCTGCGTCATCTGTGAGCTTGGGTTGCTATGGGTGAGTGGAGGTCAAGATGTCGTATGTGGTGGCGGCCCCGGAGATGGTGGGGGCCGCGGCGACGGATCTGGCCAGTATCGGCTCGACGATCAGCGCAGCCAACGCGGGGGCGCAGCGCCCACGACGGGGGTGCTCGCCGTTGCTGGTGATGAGGTATCGGCGGCCATTGCGGCGATGTTCTCCGCCCACGGTCAGGGCTATCAGGCACTCAGTGCACAGGCGGCGGCATTTCACAGCCAGTTCGTAGCGACCCTCGCATCATCGCTGTCGTCCTACCAAACCACGGAAGCCGCTAGCGTGAACGCGCTGCGCAGCGCCGCAACCGACGCCGAGCAACTCGATTCACCCGCAGTAACCAGCCCCGTCACACAAATCCCCAGCACCGCCAATCAGGTCACGCTGGTGGTGAGCGGCACGGGGTACACCACTCTCCCACCCGCGCTGCTCGCCAAGATCGGCAGGGTGTACTTCCCCGGCACCCCCAGCCCATACCTGCTGTCCACCCCGGAGGAGTTCTGGCCGTTCACCCCCCAGTTGGGCAGTTTGACGCTAAACGTCCGCTGCCTTGGGCACCCAGAACCTCAACAACGCGATCCTGACCCAGCTCGCCCTAGGTCCCCCCCCCCCCCTTTTTTTTTTTTAAAAAAAAAAAAAAAAAAAAAAAAAAAAAAAAAAAAAAAAAAAAAAAAAAAAAAAAAAAAAAAAAAAAAAAATTCTCTGGTCCGATGCTTTCCTAATTTTTTTTTTTTTTTTTTTTTTTTTTTTTTTTTTTTTTTTTTTTTTTTTTTTTTTTTTTTTTTTTTTTTTTTTTTTTTTTTTTTTTTTTTTTCCGGTTCGACGATCGCCTTGCGGCGGGCATAGATCGCGTCGCCGTTACTTCGTTGTCGAGTGTGCGGGCCATGCGCTGCTTGGCGGATCACGGACTTCAGAAGATCGACCGCGCGGCCGCCGCAGCGGCTCGTCGCGGCGCAGGCGACACCCGTCGCCACATCAAGGTCGGTACGTACTCGTCGGTGAAGCCGCTGGCGCGTCGAGGGTCTGGGCCCGGCATGGCCGGCATCAGCGAGCGTCTGGCCTGGGCCTACCATGTTCGCCACGGTCTGCGTCGTCGGATGCCGTTGCCCATATCAGCAGCGGTTGGTGTAGTCTCGTGGCCACGATCACCTGATCGCCCTCGTCGACCACGGCCTGGCGTTTGTCGCGCTGGTCGACGCCCGTCGCAGGTGAGCATGGTTTTGGAGTCCAGGTCGGTAGAAGTTGCGCTGCGCCTTCGGTTTCGGCGTCGCCGCATCCCCGCCAAAGCAGCACCCTTGGCGGCGGCGGTGTCCTCGTCCTCACCACATACGGCGCAGCGACTCGGCCCGCTCCACGCAGCCGCGCGGCCTCTTCCTCGACGGCCTTCGCCTCGCGGATCTTGGCCGGACGCGTTTCACAGCGCGCGGCTCCTCGGGCGGCTCGTCGCGGTTTGTCTTGCAGTAGCAGCATCTCGGGCCTGTTCAGATCCGCTCGCCTCGGCCAGCAGCACCGAAGACCTCGTCGGCAAGAACCTTTCCTTCTCGCTCATCCGGGCGTGGCTCATCGCCTTGAGTTGGAGGCGACTGGCGCCGCCTTGCGTCCCGTCCAGGGCGAGACCCCAGCCAGCCGGCACCATGCCGCGCCTGACGCAACGCCGACGCCTGCACGAACAATGCCCCCCCCCCCCCCCCCCCCCCCCCCCCCCCCCCCCCCCCCCCCCCCCCCCCCCCCCCCCCCCCCCCCCCCCCCCCCCCCCCCCCCCCCCCCCCCCCCCCCCCCCCCCCCCCCCCCCCCCCCCCCCCCCCCCCCCCCCCCCCCCCCCCCCCCCCCCCCCCCCCCCCCCCCCCCCCCCCCCCCCCCCCCCCCCCCCCCCCCCCCCCCCCCCCCCCCCCCCCCCCCCCCCCCCCCCCCCCCCCCCCCCCCCCCCCCCCCCCCCCCCCCCCCCCCCCCCCCCCCCCCCCCCCCCCCCCCCCCCCCCCCCCCCCCCCCCCCCCCCCCCCCCCCCCCCCCCCCCCCCCCCCCCCCCCCCCCCCCCCCCCCCCCCCCCCCCCCCCCCCCTTTTTTTTTTTTTTTTTTTTCTGACCCAGCTCCCCTAGGGCATACGGTCAACGTCTGGGGCACATCGCAGGGCTCGCTTGTGGTCACCGACGAAATCCGGTGGCTGATGGCCAACGGATCACCCGGCACCAGCCAGGTCAAATTCGTCTTGACCGGCGATCCGGGCAATCCCGACGGCGGGCTGTTCGAACGGTTCAACGGCCTGACCATCCCCGGCCTCGGTGTCGGGTTCAACGGCGCAACCCCACCGAACTCCCCCTACCAGACCGCGATCTACACCAACCAGTACGACGGCGTCGCGGACTTCCCCCGCTACCCGCTGAACCTCATCGCCGACGCCAACGCGGTAGCCGGATTCCTTTACGGCCCGCACGACTATGTGGACTATTCGGGCGAGACGCTGGCCGCGAAGCCACTGCCGACATCGCCCGGCTACACCGGGAACACGACCTACTCCATGGTCCTGACGCAGAACTTGCCGCTGCTCAATCCGATCCGCAAGGGCCTCCCGCCATACGCCGCCGCCCCCCCGCAGCCATACGGCGACGCGGTAGCCGACCTGATCCAGCCGGATCTGCGGGTGCTCGTGGACATGGGATACGGCTCCGACGAGTACGCCAACATCCCCACCCCGGCGTCGTTGCTTGAGTTCCCCAATTGGCCCGTCATCGGCACCGACTTGCTGAGCGGCACCATCCAAGGCTCGGAGGCCGCGCTAGTGGACTTGCACCTGCTGCCCGCCTCCTACTACCCGATGGGCCGCTACCCGTTCAGTCCCGTATTCAACCCCGACCTGAACTACCCACTACCCCAGACCGGACTGATCCGATGACCCACTACCGTGCATCCGGCGGTGGTGGCGGCCAACCGCACTCAGTTGGTGCCGTCGGTGAACTCGAACCTGTTGGGGCTGAACGCCCCGGCGATTGCGGCAACCGAAAGCCAGTACGAGCAGATGTGGGCACAGGACGTGGCTGCGATGGTGGGCTATCACGGTGGGCGTCGGCGGCGGCTGCACAGTTGGCGTCGCCGCAGGCGTTGCAGAAGCTGCCGGGGCTGGCTGCGAATGCGGCCCAGAACATCGGCTACGGCAACATCGGCACCGGCGACATCGGCTTCGGGAAGAGCTTTGACGCGAGATCGGCCTCGCGGTTGAAGCGGGCCCGGTAGTCAGGATCGGCCGACACATCGGCGAGGAGCACCTTCAGGGCGTCAGACGCGGCAGCCGAGGATGCTCGGCGAGATAAACCTCGCCCATTCCCCCAGAACCCAGCAGGCGCACGATCCTGTACCCAGCGAACGTTTGGCCCGGGCTCAGTGGAATGAGCCGCATGCTACAACAGTGGGCCTACGGCGTTCAGGGATCGGACTGACACAGTGAAGGAGTAGGCCCAAGTTCCCTCTCATCGTCGGCCAGCGATGATGTACTGGCGGTGGCAGTTAGTCAAGGTTTGCAGAGGTGGCAGTGGTCAAACATGGCACGGGAAGTAGTAACGGCCCCAGCGCGCAGCTGGCGGTGAACATGCGGGTGCGCGTCTACCCGGGCACTGACGCTGAGGGCTTCAGGGGTGATCGTGGAGGATTTCGGCGACCTGGCGGGCCAAGCCGTCAAAGTCGGTGGCTGCCACATCAATCCGGCCCGCCGGTGGGCGGTGCAGTTGGACACCGGAAATCTGGTGTTCGTCAACACTGACCACCTGATCCGCGAATGATCGGCGTTCCTGGTTGGTCGCAGAAGATCGAGCGAGACAGCCTTTGAGCTACCGAAAATCACGCGCCTGACCACCTACTTCGGGGGTATGGGAGACATTGATCCAGCCGCAAAGCAGCCACGCTGCAGCGCTCGGACGCGGGTTCGACGACGTACTGGTAGGCGTAGCGGTGTGCGCTGCCCAACTGGCCGTGCAGGGGCGAGCTGCGCGCCACGCTCACCTCGGCAACCCGCTCGGAATCGGCCACCGTGGCTTCGGCCTGTTGCCAGGCAGCAGCGGTCACTGCGAACCAGTCCATGCCTTTCATAAGACGGTGAGCGTATGCGAACGCCGGCGTTGCTTTGGGGTAGTGGGCCATGGCGCGGTGCTTGCCCCTCAGGAGCGGGGAGCCAAACGTCATCGTCCATGTCCCAGTCCCCAAACGAGCAGGCCGGTACCTGACATCCTGGCTGCGAAATGGCATCCAACGGACACACTTTGGGGATTCGAGCAGCAGTCGGCCCGCCACCCGAGCAGGATGCGGGCCGACTGTCTCGTTGGACGGGTAGTCCTAGCTGAGCGACTTAGCTCTCGCGACCTGCTTCCTGCGATGCGCTCCTGCGTGGCCGTATCAGCATTGGCGTGCACATGGACGGCCTTGCCGTTGCGGACAGTGATGGCCTGCGCCTGGTCGGTGGTTTCGCCCCGACCGTCGACTGGCCAAGCACCACCACAAGGTCGCCCTCGGCGAGGAACATGGTGGCGACGGATGTTTGCTTCTCGCCCATCTTGCCAGCGTTCTGCTACTTCCTGCTTGCCGCGGTAGGTGCCGCTGATGGCGCTTCGCCCGGCTGGATCCACTCGATGTTCTCATCGAACAGGCTCATCACGTGTCACCGTCACCAGCGTTGAAGGTTTCGTCGCCCTTCTTGATGAGCTCGATGTTCTGTTTTATTGTCACTGTTTGGGTTTCCCTTTTGCTGCATCTGTGCTGCGTTTGATGTTTGGCCGCGACGGGCTCGGGCCAGTCTGGTAGTCACAGTGCTCGGCTCTCGGATCAGTCAGACCGTACGCCGCCACTATGAAAGTAAGCCGCGGCACGGCGGCTTACGCAGGTCGTCCATTACTCCATCTGGTTTCCTGCGGGTGATAGATCATATTCGGTGAGCCCACAGGCGTTCATCTAGGAGGGCAGTGGCGTCTTCAGCAGCGTCAGTATATCCACGACGAGGGCGCGGCCATTGAGCCAAGGCTCAGGGACATGGGCAGCCACGATACGTAAGCGTTCTGGTCCATCCAGCGCGACAGGCGGCATCGGGCGGCATAAATCTCGGCTTGAGTCGGCTCCAAAACTATCTTACGGTAACAAGCTTGGGCGACACCCTTTTTGGTGGTTCGTGATAGCTCCGGCTGGCTGGCCACCATGCTCGGCGCCAGCCCCTCTCCTCCGCCAGGGCGATGGCGGCCTGAGCGCCCGCAAATCATTAAGCCGGTGTTTATCAGGTGTGGGGGAAGGCAGTGGATTATCTTTCGCGCGTCTGCGTTTCTCCGGTGCCGTAGTCGGCCAGCATGGCTAGGCGCACGCTAATTGCACACGTGTTAGAGCACTTTGGCCTTCGAGCGTGGGCACAACGGCCATAGCAGTTACGGGGCCTGTTCTGGGGACCCCTGATGAAACCCGTACAAGGATGTCGAGCGCCAGACAGCGCTGAGCACGCAGCGTTGTTGGAGTATGACGATGACCTCGACCACCACGACCTGCCCGAATGGTCACCAAAACCGCGCGGATCAGCATCTCTGTGGCGCTGAGCGGGGCGGCGCTCGCGGCAACCGGCGGCGCGGTGTTGCCGCCCAGCGCTTGGCCGCCAGGGCATCCGCTGTATTACCCCGATTACGTCCCATGGTCGTGCAGAAGCCGATTGGGGCGGTGCAGGCGCGACCCAGTACCGGGACGGCGTAAGAGCGAAGCCGTTGGTCGCGGCACTAATTGATCCCCTAGCGCGCGACCGAGCGCCGGGTGCCTGCGGGGCTGTGCCTCTTGGGTGAGAGGTGCGAGATGTCGTTTGTGATAGCGGCACCGGAGATGGTGACGGACGCGGCAACAACTCTGGCGAGTATCGGCTCGACGATCGGCGAGGCCAACGCGGCGGCGGCAGCGCCCACGACAGGGGTGCTGGCCGTTGCTGGTGATGAGGTATCGGCGGCGGTGGCGTCGCTGTTTTCCGGGCACGCCCAGGCCTATCAGGCGCTCAGCACGCAGGCGACCGCGTTTCATGCCCAGTTCGTGCAGGCCTTGAATGGCGCTGGGGGCTTGTATGCGGCCACCGAGGCCGCGAATGCCTCACCGTTGCAGAACCTGCCGACCATGGCTGCGAATGCGATGAACAACCTCGGCTACGGGAACATCGGCGCCAATAACACCGGCCTCTTCAACAACGGCTACTACAACACCGGCATTGGCAACACGGGCTACGACAACCTCGGCATTGGCAACCTCAACCCCTACAGCCCCTACAACATCAACGTTCCCCGCGGCAACACCGGCCTCTTCAACAACGGCTTGGCCAAGGGTGGCCTCTGGAACACCGGCTTCGGCCAAATCGGCATCGGCAACACCGGCAGCACCAACATCGGCATCGGGCTCAACGGCAACGGCCAGATTGGGATCGGCCCACTGGCCTTTACCCCGACCCCGACCTCGGCGCAGGCGTTGCCGACGATGGCTGCGACTGCGGCCCAGAACATCGGCTACGGCAACACCGGCTCCGGAAACGTCGGCTTCTTCAACACCGGCAGCAACAACATCGGATTCTTCAACTCCGGCACCGGAAACTTCGGCGTCGACAACACCGGCAGGTACAACACCGGCTTTCCCACCGGCTTGGGCTTGGGCAACAACGGCAGCTACAACCAAGGCATTCTCAACACCGGCAACTACAACGACGGCGCGTTCAACTCCGGCTACAACAACATCGGCTTCGGGCTCACCGGCAGCAACCTGTTTGGTATTGGCCCGCTGATAATCCCAAATCCCGTTCCGATAGCGGCGTTTCTAGGACCGTTTCCGATCCGATAGGAGCGTTTCCGAGGTGACCTGCACCTCGACGTCCGGTATGTCCGGGTCGTTGAACTCTGCCCGGCGGTGCAGGACGGGATTCGGTAGATGCGGATCTGTTCGCAGCCGCCTCGACGGGAGGCGACCAGTGGACGGGCACAACGCATCTCGGCGCAATGACAGCAAACATCAAGCAGCGCCGAGCCCCGCCGTTCGTGGTTGGGGTGGTGTGGTTACTCGTCGGCCACCGCATCCAGCCATGAGCGCTGCACGTGCAAACACCACCCGTCAGTGACCAGCACGACGCCAGGGTTGTCTGGGTCTGTGATTTTGTCGGACAGGGCGACGTCGACGATCTCCGAGGGTGTCGAGGACAGTATGGCGGCGGCGGTCTCGATCGGCACCGTCACCGGGTCGGTTCGGTCTTCGGGGCCGAAACCGCGACAGCACAGCGTCATTGATGCGGTGCGATAGATGCGGACGTCGTCACCGGGCTCGGATAGTAGCGGGTCGCCGTAGCGGTCGTGGATGTAGCGCGCGAGCCGCATCAACGGGGTGTCCATGGCGGTCATTGTGTCAGCCCGTCCATCTCGGCGCGCGCCTCGATACGCGAACGGTGCCGATACGGAATAGCCGCTCACTCGCCAAGATCCGGGCAGCTAAATCAATACTCGGGCTTGCCCAGTCGGGTGCCACGGAAGCCACCCTTGAGGACCTCGCTGTCCCATTCGGCCGCGAGCTGTGCACGCACCTCGAAGACGTCGATACCCAGTCGACGTCGCCCGATAGCCGGTTCCTGGATGCTTGCCGTCAGGATCACCCGCGCGGGATTAGGCGCGTCAACTTGAGGAGACGAGTCATGGCAGCCCAGGGCGACCCGGCTAGGATCAGTTGCGCTCTGCCTAATCCTGATTCCACCGATAGACCCCTGCGGTCGGCGGTTGAGCTGTTGATCGTGGTGTTGGCGGGTGGTGGGCGTGGTAGGGCTGCTGGTCTGTCCAGCTTTTCCTGTTGGGTCCTGGTTGTCGGGGCGGGTGGATGGTGGTTCAGGCGCTGGATGGGTAGCTGATGATGTTGTGCCACAGGGTGATCCATGCCGGTTCCCAGGGCCAGTGGGTGGGTAGGTGCAGGATCGGTTTGCGTTGGGGTCGGGCCAGTCGGGCCGGGACGTTGACCAGGTGGCGGCGCAGGGTGGTTCCTCGGGCGGTGCGGTGACGGGCACCGGCCATGCCCGCGGCGGCGCGTAGCAGGTTGTGGGCGATGGCCGCGCAGACGGCCCAGGCACTGTTGGCGCCGAAGCGTCCTGAAGGGATGTGGGCCAGTGGGCCGTCGATCAGGTCGGCGAAGGTGGTTTCGATGATGGCGTGGCGGCGGTGGGTGATATCGGCGTCGGTGGCCGACTCGGTGGAGTTGGTGAAAAACGGGTGGTAACGCCAGATCGGGAACAGGCCGTCTTCGGGTTGGGCGGCGTCTTTGACGCGGCGCACGATCAGGCGGGCGGTGACCGCTTGGTAGGTGCCGGATTCGGCCATGGTGTAGGTGGTTTCGGCGACCTCGGCATCAGAGATCCAGGCCCCAGTCTCGGGATCGCGGACCGCGCCGGGGTATTGAACCGGGGTCCAGGCGTGCGCGTCGATGGCGTCGATGGCGCGTTGCACCGCCGCGTTGCGGGTCAGCACCAGGGAGAACACCGCACCGTAGCGGCGGCACACCCGGATCACCGCCCGCGATCCGTAGGCGCTGTCACCACGCACGATGATCAGCCCGGTGACTCCGGCGGCGCGGGCGGTGCTGATGGCCTGGGCGACCATGCGGGCGGCCCCTTTACCGGAGTTGGCTTTGCCGGCGCGTAGCCGGATTCCGGTGATCACCGGTGCGGTGGTGTCGGTGCCCAGCGTGGTGACCAGCGGGGACAGTCCTTTGCGCAACACTTGTTTCCCAGCGATCTTGGTGTGACCGTAGGAGGCGCCCTGTTTGGCGTGTCCGTACACCGGGCGCACCAGTGAATCGATATCGACGAACGCGCGGACGTGGGATCCGGGAAGTAGATCCACCCGCTGACACAGGCCGGCCAGATGCTCGGCGAGCACCGAATCCAATTGGCGGGCATGACCGAAGGTAAATTCCCGCAGCAGGGTTCCGACTGTGGAGGGCGCATACACCCGCCCGAAGAGGATTTTCATGCCGCCGGCGCGGACCAGGTCGACATCGTCGATGTAATCCGCGCCCGCGCACATACTCGCGATCAGGGTGGCCAGTTTCGGGGCCGGGTTGGCCGCCCCGGACTTGACTCGCGTCGACTCGATGTGAATCTTGTTGCCCAACAACCGTGTCAGGCCTGCCTGCTCGGCCAGGGCCATCACCGGGACCAGTCCGGCACTCGACACGAGGTTGTCCTCGTCGAACACAGCAGACTGCGGGGTGAACGTGTGGGACACTTGCACTGGAAGTGCCTTTCTTGAACCGGTCAGATTAATGCGTGAAGAACATCAATCTTTCCAGCTCAGAGGGCACTTTCCTCATTCCGACACCCGGGCAATCAGCCTATTTGTCGGTGAATCGAGGCTAATGCTTCCTGATGGTCTCCTTTTTGCGAAACCGCAACCGCTCCATCCCGTCTCCAACTATCGTCAAGTTTCGCCACTTCGCGCTTTGTTACTTGCAGGAAGGTGTGCATCATGGGCGCACTGAGGTTCGTCGGATTGGCAATGATGACGGCGGTCGCACCAGTCGCCGTCCTCATCGGAAGCAGCCCGGCCCACGCCGGTCCACCTAACGTTGGGGATCCATGTTCGGTTGACGGGGCGCACTCACGGGCCGCAGATGGCACCCTGCTGCTGTGCCAGCGCCCGACGCACGGTGCGCCCCTGCAATGGATGGGGGTTTCACTGCCTGGGGGTGTCGTCCCAGGAGGCTAGGAGCGTGGGTCAGTAACACGCCGGGCGGGGTGCTCGGCTGATGGCTGGGTGCACGAGATGATGAGGTGTGGCTGGTGATGCTGGTGAGGGGCTGTTTTCGATAGATCCTGCGCAGCGGGTTGACGCGCATTCTGGGGTACCGAAACCGCCGGTGGACAAGACGTTTCGGGTGTTCGATCCGGGTCAGGGCTTGTTGCTGCCGCCGTCGTTGGATGACTGGTTGGCGGCCGAGCATCTGGCCCGGTTCATCGCCGAACTGGTCGATGAGCACCTGGAGCTGTCGCGGATCTGGGCCGCCTATACCGAGGGACGTGGTGGCCCACCGTATGACCCGCGGCTGATGGTGCGGATCCTGCTCTACGGCTACACCATTGGAGTGCGCTCCTCGCGGGCTATCGAGGTCAAGTGCAGTGACGACGTGGCGTTTCGGTGGCTGGCCGCGGGGGCGGGACCGGATTATCGGGCGATCGCCCGGTTCCGTAAGCGGCACCTGTCTGCGCTCGGGCATCTGTTCGTGCAGGCGTTGGCGTTGTGTCAGGCCGCGGGCATGGTGCGGCTGGGCCGGGTCGCCCTGGACGGGACCAAGGTGCGCGCGAACGCCTCCAAACGCAAGGCGATGAGCTATGCCCGGATGAGCGAGAAGGAAAAGGTCCTCGCCGACGAGGTTTCGGCGCTGCTGGCCGAGGCCGAGCGGATCGACAAGGCCGAAGACGCCCGCTACGGCAAGAACAACCGCGGCGACGAGCTGCCCGAGGAGCTGCGGCGCCGTGAAACGCGTCGGGCGAAGATCCGCGAGGCGAAGGCCGCGCTCGAGGAAGAGGCTGCGCGGGCGGCGCGGCAGCGGGCCGAAACCGCGGCCCGCGACCGTGGTGAGGACGAGGACACCGCCGCCGCCAAGGGTGCTGCCGCGGCGGATGCGGCGACGCCGAAACCGAAGGCGCAGCGCAACTTCACCGACCCGGACTCCAAAATCATGCTCACCGGCGACGGGGCGTTCCACCAGTGCTACAACGCCCAGGCCGTGGTCGACGAGGGCCATCAGGTGATCGTGGCCACCGACATGAACACCAACGCCGCCGATATGGGCAATCTGATCCCGATGACCGAGCAGACCGCGGCCAACACCGGGCAGGCCCCAGGCCAGATGCTCGCCGATGCCGGCTACTGCTCGGCCGACAACCTCGAGCGCGCCAGCGAGTTCACCGACCAGTACGGCACCGAGTTCTATGTGGCGACCGGGCGCCGGCGCCGCGACGAGCCGCCGCCGGTGGCTGCGCGCGGTCGGATCCCGAAGTCCGCGACCGCCAAGCAGCGCATGGCCCGCACACTGACAACCAAGAACGGCCACGCGATCTATGCCCGCCGCAAGGCGATCGTCGAACCGGTCTTCGGTCAGATGAGCACACTGCAAAACGCCAAACAAATGTTGTTGCGCGGACTCGACCAGGCTCGTGGGGAATGGCTGCTGCTAGCCACCTGCCACAACCTACGCAAACTCCACGGCGTCATCGGTGCTCACGGGCTCGCCGCTCTCGCGCGGACCTGACCCGCGGGCCCGGCCCTGCCACCCAACCCGGACCGCATCGAACCCGGACCGCATCGAACCCCCGATCCGCACCCTCCGCCACACCCGCCGCTGCATGAACAGGGTCCCCGACGCGCCACCCCCGGCCCACTTCGGCAATACCGACCCGCGCTCCTAGCTGCGGCGGCCCCTCGCTGGCTAGGGCGATCCGGTTTCCCGGCAGTCAGGCTGGGGTCAAACGTCATGCATCGTCAATGACGACGACGGCCGTCGCGGCTATCGGCGATCGAGGTTTTGAGGTATGTCCGACACGAGGTTTTGAGGCCCTCATATGTCGTCTCATTCGAGACAGCAAAACAATTGCGAATGGGACATTCACGAGGCGACGAAGTCGACTACCAGGGCTACACGTACAGCCGACAGCGTTCAACGAGAATCTCGGCCAGCCTTCCCGGCTCGCTGATCATCAGGTCGTGGCACGTGTCGATGACGTTTGGCGCGCTATGACCGGCCGTGAGAGTGTCAGCCTGATCTCGCTTCTACCGTGACGGTTTGTTTCAGGATCACCCTGGCGTAGAAAACCCTCGGAATTGACCCCGTCCCCGCGCTTCAGAAGTGAGCCTGCTACGCCCTCGGAGCGCCGGTGAGTCAGTCCCGTTGGTTGGTGGGGTGCCTTCGCCTTCGGTCTCGCAGCTGCTCGGTGAAGTAGTGGCTTTTGCCCCGGCCTGTGGTTTTGGCCGCGTACATAGCGATGTCGGCGTCGCGCAGGATCTCCGCGGCGCCACGCGGATCGTTGTTTTCGATCACAACGATTCCGATGCTGGCCCCGATGCGCAGTTCCACGCCGTCGATGACGACCGGTTCCGACAGGGTCGCGTGGAATCTCTCGGCGAGTGCATCGAGGTCGGGGCGGGCGATCTGACCAATGAGCAGGGCGACGAATTCGTCGCCGCCAAACCGGGCGACCACGTCGTCGGATCGGACGGCGCTGCGAAGACGTTGCGCCGCGCTCCGTAGCACTTCGTCGCCGACGTCGTGGCCGAACAAATCGTTGACGGTCTTGAGATTGTCCAGATCGATGAACAGCACCGCCGCCAAGACGTGGTGGCCGCCGGATTCGAGTGCTTCGCTGACCCGGGTGACAACGTGGGCACGGTTGGGCAGCCCGGTCAGCGAGTCGTGGGTGGCCTCGTAGGCGAGCCGTTCGCTGGCGGTGCGTTGTGCGGTGATGTCGGTGAGTGAGACGAGCACCGCTGAATGCTCGGGATCGTCCGGGGTGAGCAGGCGATAGCTTGCGGACAGCCATACCCGTTGTCCGTCGAAGCGATCGACGCCGAACACGTAATCACTGATTGGGGTTCCGGTCTGCCCGATCTGGGTAAGCGGATGCCGATCTGCACCGACGAGGTGGCCATTCGTGTCGTAGATGGGAAAATCGAGGGCTCTGTTGCCTGGCAGGTTTTCGAGAATCTCGGCATGTGCGCCGAACATTCGTTGGGCCGCCGGGTTCGAGGATTCGACACGGCCGTCGCTGCCGATGACCGCCACCCCGTAGTCGAGCGTGGTCACCACGGTTTGGAGGTGTTGTTCGGCGCGGCGCAGGGCGGTCTGATCGGTGCAGACCAGGACATAGCCGCTGTCCATTGCGGCGGCGGAGACCCGCACGGCCAGCGCCGCTCCGTCCGCCGCGTGGTGGGTGCTGTGAACGATTCCGCCGTGGGCGATGATCGCGGCGGGGTCCAACGGGGCGCCGACCGCCTCGCTGACCGGGAGTGCGAGCGCTCGTGCGGCGCGTCGGCGGTAGATGGCTTCAGCGGCCGGGTTCCAATGGGTGACGATGCCGGTGAACGTGGTGGCGATGATCGCGTCGCTGACGTGGGTGACCAGCGCCGCCTGGCAGCGCAGCGCCGCCTCGGCGGCCTTCTGGGCAGACAGATCGCGGAAGATCACCTGATAGGCGGGTCTGCCCTCCCATACCGTCAGCACCGACACCGCCTCGACGTCGCGGGTGGTGCCATCAAAGCGCAGCATCACCGCCTCCGAGGGTGGAGATGTGTCCCCCTCGTGCCGCAGGGAAGCGATTCGCGCCAGCATCGCGGGAACCGAGTCCGGATGGACGAAGTCGGTGATCACGTGTCCCACCAGCTCAGCGCTGGACTGTGCGCCGATCCAGCGGACCCCGGCGGGGTTGATATAGACGACGCGGCCGCCGTCATGCACGCAGATGGCGTCGGGGCTGTGGTCCACCAGCCGCCGGTACCGCTGCTCGACAACATCTGCCTGCATCTGCCGACCATCGGGGGCTGGATCCACCGCGCCGCCTTCGGCCTCGCCGTCGCAGGAGTGATCGTTGCCCGCGTCCAAACCAGATCCTCCCGGTTGCTGTCGAGCCCATTACTGCAAGAGATTGGACCACACCGGCAGAAATGACCGGATGCAAATAAATTAATTCGGCATACCGTGGCGTGACCAGCGGTTCGGGTGTGACCCATGGTGATGAATTGGGCGTTAATCAATACAGGGACGCCCATTCGGGGCCGATCGGCGACACGGGAGGAACGACATCTTGGTTTCGCCTGGTCTTCCTCACTACGCGCACCGCGGGGCCGCCGACTCCATCCGCTGAGCCATACCGACTTGCTCACCGACGGCGGTGTAACCGAAAGGCCCCGAACCGATCTCACCGGCGATCACCTGACCGGAATTGAGACCAACACGCAACCGCAGGTCGATACCGTCGCGGTCTTTGACCTCAGCGGCCAGCCGGGTCGTCTCCTGCTGGATGCCCAGCGCCGCAAGACACGCACGGATAGCGTGGTCCTCCAACGCCACCGGCGCCCCGAACACCGCCATGATCCCGTCGCCAGTGAATTTGTCCACCGTGCCGCTATACCGTTTCACCACAGCGGCGGCCCTATCGACCAGTTCGGCCATGATCTCCCGCAGCCGCTCGGCACCCACCGCTGCCGCGATGTCCATCGAGTGGACCACATCGGCGAACAGCACCGTCACCTGCTTGTACTCAGCCGACTTGGTGGCCTGTGTGACCGGTGCACCGCACTCGTTACAGAACTTGGAGTTCGGTGGCAGTTCGGTGCCGCACGACCCACACGGCAGTCCCACCGATGTCAGCGCACCGCCACTACTGTCATGCACGTCAGTATCGTTTCACTGCCGGTCAGCGATGTCCGTCATATCGCCGTGCCATCTCTGACGCGAAGTTTTGCCCTCGTATGCCGTCTATTTCGAGACGGGTCCGGCCGGTTCCTACGGTCAAGAAGCGATTACTGCCGCCAGGTACAACTCAGGTCTCATCCAGCAAAGCCGGTCACTCATTGCAGCGGCCGATCGGTGATCTGACCGGTGTAGATGCCGTCGGCCATCTCGTCGACCTGACGGGCCAGATCGGCGCGCTAATAGTGGCGCAGATGCTGGGCGGCGATCGCCAACTCGCGGGCGACCTTGCTGCGGGGCTTGCGCTCGGCCTCGGTGACCTTCACGGCGTCACCGGCTTGGCCGCGAGTGCTCGCTCACGTGCTTCCTTCAGCTTCTCGATGAAGTGATCGATGGTGTATTCCACGGCGGGACGCGAAGAGGAATACCGGCACGAACACAATCCCCCGCGCTCTCCTTGATCAGGAGGGCTGTAATGATGGGCCTCGGCCACCGCACGGATCTCGTCTTCGGTGAAGGTGAAGACGGGTGGATTGGCGCCCCACCCCCAGTCAGGCCGGTCGGTCATCGCTCACCTCTTCCTGTTGCCACCACGGCGAGGTGGGGTCGTGCCAGTCGCTCAGCGCCTCGCACGGTGGAGCGCTCGTCTCCTTGCCGCAGCTCGGGCAGCGGCCACCCTGGGCGGCGTTGTGCGTCCACGTGCTGTCGCGGCCGCTGCACGAACGGCCGTTGGATGGTTCGACCGCCGGAGCGCTGCCCACCCGACGACCAGCTCCGCGCAGACCGGGTATCTCATCGGCCACCAACCATGCTCTTGCCCCGGCGGCCATACCAGCTGGGCGTTAGGAGTCCCCTTGAGCGCGGATGGTCATTCTTGGCTATTCGCGTCGTGAGGCCAGTGGCTTCGCTTCTCCGCGAACAGTTTCATGGGTGCATAGCCGCCATTGGGTAACTGATGGGTCACTTTGTAGAGATCGACCAAGCCACGGTCGGCTAGCGCATGTACAGCGCGACGGACCTGGAAGTAGCTCGCATCCATGCGTTCGGCCAACTCGATGACGGCGAGATGTCCGGCGCTCAGCTCGTCGAGGATGGCCTGCTGGGTGTTGCCGATGTCGCGACTCATTGGCTTCTGAAGACTTCCTCTTCATCCCCACGCGGATTTTCTCACCGGACCACCGCCAGGCACAACGAGTAACTCGATACCCTATTTTCGGGTGTCGGGGACAAAAGTGCGGGGGCGTACCTTCCCGAACCAGCGCGTCAACGCCGGTCCTGATCAAAGCTATGGACTTTCAGATCATTCCCGGGAAGGTGCGCCCACTCACGTCACCCCGCCGAGAACCATCCACAAGTTCTGATCATTGCTCTTCGCCTACCGCAGCAAAGGACTGTCCCGGGCCAGCAGCCTGAGTGTGTCGACGAGATCGTCAACACTTCAGCGTTCCTCTAGTGCTGCTTAAGGTTAAGCCCCGCCGGTCACTGTTACAGGTGTTTCCCGGCGGCTCCGGCGTTGTAGATGGACGCGATCTGGCCGGGGCCGGACACCCCGAGCAAATCCACGTCTCCCTCCGCGCCGAAATCGGGTCGAGCTACGCAAATGCAATTCACTGATACACAGGAGATGCCCAGGTCGGGGGGATGGCGGGGCCGCATTCGGCCCGCACGACCGTGGGGTTGTCCAACGGTACGCGGAACATGTGCCCCTCCCTGGTCCGAACCAGGGCTTCGCCACTGCTGGTGTACCGGATGAACCGGCCGTGCACCTGGATGCCGAAGCGGGTCAGCCATGCCACGCAATCACTGTGGCCGAGTTGGTCTGTCACTGTCATTGGTCATCCTCTCTAGACAGCTTTGAGCGTGCCGCCGGAGTACTGCCAGATCGACTCGTGACACTGCCAACTATTGCCACGGATACAACGACCAGGTAGTTCATCTGGCTATTCCCGTCAGGACCGGACACATCCAGCATCGGTCGCCGCCCCGGCATTTAGTAGAGGTCTGGATGTTGTGGGCCCACAAAGCTCCGTTGTGCCGGGCGGCTCGCTCGCTCGTCCAGCAGGGCGTCTATGAACGCAGTGTTCGGCGCGCAGCCCATCTCGTGAGCTACCCGCCACGCGCGCCATAGCAGCCGAAGTTCGGCGTCGATGGTCTCGATGTTGCACATCCGCGGAGCTTGGGTCGGTACGCCGTCTTTCACACTTCACCCACGTGATCGGACGAGGAAAGGTTCAGATTGAACCTGTCGCCCGGTGGAGTTGCAGCACCGGTGCGGACGGTGCGTTCCACTCGGCGGGTGGTGAACCCGCCCCATCTGGATCAGGAAGGACCGGGGCGGGTTACCCCGCTGGCGGTGTTGGCAGAGCCCGCCGTTGTCGAGGACACCGTTGCAGCCCGCTTACATCTGCGAATGACTTTTGAGACTCTCATATCTCGTCTATTTCGAGACAGCGTTCAGTTCCGCTCGGGCCTGGTCGATTTGGTCGTAGGCGTAGGTCGCCATCGCGGCGGTGGTCATGGTCTCACCCCGGCGAGCGCGCCCGGCCCAGCGCCAACTCCGACATCGGCAGCGGCGCCCACATCGGCAAAGTCCACTCCCGCTGGGCAGTGTCCACTTCGAATCCGGCGCCAACGATCGAGCGCTCGGTATCGCGATGCGTGTGGCAGTTACCCAGCAACCTGGGCCAGAAGGTCGCGTCGACAAACTGCTGCAATCGGCCCCGGACGCCCTTACTGGCCACATGCTCGAGATACCGCAGCTGGCCGCCCGGCCGAAGCCACGAACGCAGACGCCGCAGCACCATGTCAGGGTCGCTCACCGAGCACAGCACCAGCGAGCACACCACAGCGTCAAAAGGTTCCCCGGCGACGAACTCCTCCACCGTCTCACAGGTCAGGACAACCGGAACGGGCGCACCAGCGGCCGCGGCGCGGGCCCGGGCGGCCAGCCGGGGCTCGGGCTCGATGGCGACCACCTGTTCGACGGACTGCGGGTAGAACGCGAAGTTCGTCCCGATACCCGCGCCGACTTCCAGCACCCGACCCGACAAGCCGGCCAGATTCTCCCAGCGAAGAGCCCGTATCGCCTTGGTTTCGTGGGCGGCGATGACCGGCCAGATCCGGGCGAAGAACGGGTTGTCGACCGTTAATGCCGCAGTTGGTGTCATACGCTCGAGCTTTCCGACGTTTTGTGTGCCATCACCCAGTCCACCATCTGCTGGGGTGTGGCGTCCGCGCCGACCAGTCCAGCCACCAAATGCCCGCACAGGACAGCGCCCAGCACCCGGTCGGCGAACACATCGACATCGCCGAACGGCAGGTGCGGCTTAGCAATCAACAGCGCCGCCACCCCGTGCACGGCGCTCCACAGTTCCAGCGCGATGGTGGTCGGATCGCCGCGCTTGTAGGTGCCCTCGTCCATCAGCCTCTGCACGGCGACACACATGTGCTTAAACGCCGAGCCGGCCAGGGCGACATCGACATTGCTTTCAGACCGCCACTCCCCCATGGTAGCGAGCCGGTACAACTCTGGGGTCTGCATGGCGAACCGGACATATGCCAGCCCTTGGGCTCGCAGCACCTCCACAGCGGACGGCTGGCCAACGGCCACCCGCCGCATTTCCTGGTCGAGTTTCGCGAAGTAGCGTGCGCACACGGCGTCCAGCAGCGCGTCTTTGTCCTCGAAATGCAGGTAGATCGACGGCGGCGTGACACCGACGCGCTGCGCCACCGATCTGATGGATACCGACCGGGCGCGCCCAGTGTCCAGCAGCAGCCCGGTGGCCGCGTCCAGGATTTCGTCGCGGAGCCGATCACCGAACCCACGGGGGGCACGCGAGCGGCGAAGACCACCCATCGGAACGCTAACCACCGCGCGTCACAGACCCCTCGATCGGCTGCCCATTGCCGCGGGCCGTGGGCTCGGCCGGCCCAGCGCCGGCCTCGCTGATGCCGAATCGGTCATGTAGCCACGCCAGGGGCTTGGGCGCCCACCAATTCCACCGGCCCATCACATGCATGAACGCCGGCACCAGGACCATCCGCACCAGGGTGGCATCCGCAGCCACGGCAAGTGTCAGGCCGACGCCGAACATCCGCATAAACGACACATGAGCGGCGATCAGCGCGGCGAACGACATCGCCATCACCAACGCAGCCGCGGTGATCACCCGGCCAGTGCGGGCCAGCCCCTGCGCCACACTCTCGTCGTTAGCGGCGTGCGCTTGGGCTGCGCTCGGTGTTGCGGGTCGGGCGGCTCCGGAAGCCAGCCAGTATTCGCGGATCCTGGACAACAAGAACACCTCGTAATCCATGGACAGCCCGAAGGTGATGCAGAACAGCAACACCGGCATGTTGGCCTGCAACGTCCCGCTGGGCGTTGTCCCCAGTGCGCCGAGATGGCCGTCTTGGAAGATCCACACCAGCGCGCCGAACGCTGCCGTCAGCGACAGCACGTTGCACACCAGCGCCTTTACCGGCAGCACCACGCTGCCGGTAAGCAGGAACAGCAGCACGAACGCAATGCCGGCGATCAGCCCAAACACCAGCGGCAGTCGTTTCGTCACGGCATTGACGCTGTCGATGTTGATCTGCGCCAACCCGCTCAACTCGACGGGTCGGCCGGCGGGCCCGGCCACGTCGCGCAATCGGTCGAGTTGGGTGGCCGAGGCCTGCGAGAACAGCGGCGCGGTGCTGGCGACGGTGAAGAATGCGCTGCCGTCGGCCAACCCGGTGGCCGCGGCGGGCGGTCCGACCCGGTTACCGGCCACGAACGTCCCAGTCGGGGCTGTCACCGACGACACGTCGGGCACCCGCGACAGGTCCGCGGCATAGCGGTCAAGATCGGCCGGGCTCAGACCGCGGGCGTCGGGGATGACGACGGGCACCGCCGTCGCAGAATCGTTGGCGAAACCAGTGCGCATCTGATCGCCGACCTGATGCGCCGACGCCGAACGCGGCAACACACGATCGTCCGGGAAACCAAACTTCACCCCAAGGAACGGAACCCCGAGCAGCACCAGCAGCGCCACGACAGCTAAACCAATCGGCACGGCGCGGCGCATCACGAACTTGGTCGACCGGTACCAGAACATCTGCTCGACCGGTTTGCGCACGGGCTCGAGGCGGCGCAGCACCCGACGCGCAAGCCGGCGCACATCCAGCGAGTCCAGCCGCGGCCCCAGCAACGCGATCGCGGCCGGTGTCACCACGATGGCCGCGGCGGCGCAGAATGCCACGGTGGCGACGCCGGCGTAGGCGAACGACTTCAGGAAGTACATCGGGAACAGCACCATCACTGTCATCGACAACATGACCGTGGTCGCCGAGAACAACACTGTGCGGCCGGCGGTGGCCATGGTCCGGATTAGTGCCTCGTCTCGGGAGGCACCGTCGGCCAGCTCGTCGCGGTAGCGGCTGATGATCAGCAGGGTGTAGTCGATGGCCAGGGCCAGGCCCAGAGCGGTGCTCAGGTTGAGCGCGAAGGTCGACACGTCGGTGCTGAACGTGATGAGCCGCAGCACCGCCATTGTGCCGACGACGGCCAGCCCGCCCAGGGCCATCGGTAGCGCCGCCGCCAGCAGCCCACCAAACACCCAAACCAGCACTAGGAAGCTAAACGGGATCGCGATCGCCTCCATCAGCAGCAGGTCGCGCTGGTTCTGCTGGTTGATTTGGGCGTACTCCATCGCCGAGCCACCGGCACGGACGGTGACGCCGTCACGGTCGTGGACGACTTCCTCCGACAGGACTTCGGCGTTTTTCTGCGCGGCGTTTTCGCCGCCTTTGAGGTTGACCACGATCAACCCCGACTTGCCGTCGGTGCTGACCAGATCGGCGGCGGCCTCCGGCGGCGCGGTCCACGCCGAGGACACATTGAATACCAACGGCGACCGTTGCAGCTGGTCGACGATGTCGGTGCCGATCTGGCGGGCCTGTTCGCTGCGAGCGCCTTCGGGCGCGGTCACCACGATCAGGATCTTCTGGTCGCTCTGCCCGAACTTGTCGGTCAACAGCTGGTTGGCATGGGCCGACTCCGCTGTTGGATCATGAAACCCGCCGGCGGACAGGCTCTTGGCGACTGGGATGCCGAAGATCGCGGCCCCCACCAGCACCAGAACGGCCACGGCGATGATTCGCCGCGGCGCGGCGATGGCCAGTCGAGCGATTCCCTGCAGCATGTTCGCGTCCTTCCGCCGCCGGTGCCGATCGCGCATTAGCTATACGATATCCGCGATAACTTAGCAATGTTAAGTTATGGGCGCCCAAAAACAACACCTGCCGATGGATACGAATGTGGGTGCCTGGATGGTTCACTGCCGATGCGGCAATTGAATCTGGTCCGCGCAAGCGCCGATCGGCAGACGATCACAAATCCAGTCTTCACCTGCGGTTATCGGCGACCTCCGCTGGCTTGCGATTGAACTTCAGAGGGTTTCAGTTACCTGTAACCAGCCCGAGCGTGGAGGTTCTGTAGAGGCTTCACACTGTTTGGCAGCTCAACGCAATCGGCAGACGCGAAAAGCCAGTGGGCCCGTGCATTGGTTAGTAGGAACCGATCGGCTGCCAGCAGCCGAAGTCCGGGCGAAGGAAGTCGAACTGATTCGGGAAGGCCGGTGTTATCTGTAAGGGCGTTTGGTGTGTTTACCACGGTCACCCATGGTCTGGGTTGGTGTCGTTTGGGACCGTGGGTGACGAATTATCTGTGGGTGTGTGTATAGGCGCGCCGAGCGAGGTTGTCCCGGTCTTCGTGGAATTTGAGGTGGCGGTCCCTCGCCTGAGGCCTGCCTGATGGTAGGTCTTCGGGTGAACGACCAAGAACACCCACGAAGGAAGGGACCGCCATGAGAACCGTACCTACTATTCGCGTTGCTGACACGGCCGATGCCGTGGTGTTGCCTGATCTGCCGGAGGAGATCGCACTGGCGCTGAGCGATATCGCTGGCGCGGCGCGAGAGGGGCTGTTGGCGATGAGCGTGGCCGCCGGGATGGCGGTGATGCAGGCATTGTTTGAGGCCGAGATTGCTGAGGTAGCCGGACCGAAAGGCAAGCATGATCCGGACCGGGCCGCGGTGCGTCATGGCGGCGGGCGCGGCTCGGTCACGTTGGGCGGGCGCCGGGTGGCGGTGGATCGGCCGCGGGCGCGCACCCTGGATGGGCACGAGGTGCCGCTGGTCAGTTACACCCACTTCGCTGCCGAGGACGTGCTGACGCGGGTGGTGATGGAGCGGATGCTGGCCGGGGTAGCCACTCGCCGGCACGCGCGGGTCGCCGAGCCTGTCGGCACCGTGGTGGACAAGGAGGCGAAATCGACGAGCCGCTCGGCGATTTCGCGCCGATTTGTCAAGCAGACCGAGACCGCGCTGGCCGAGTTGATGGCCCGCGACTTGACGGGCGAGGACATCAAGGTGCTCATGCTCGATGGTGAGCACATGGCCGAGCGCTGCGTGGTGGTGGCGCTGGCCATCACCGCCGACGGAACGAAGAAGCCGGTCGGGTTGTGGTACGGGTCCACGGAGAACAAGACCGTGGTGCGCTCGCTGTTGGCCGACCTGGTCGACCGTGGCTTGACGGTCGATGGCGGACTGTTGGTGGTCATCGACGGCGCCAAGGCGCTCTCGGCAGCGGTGCGGGAGGTGTTCGGCGCCAAGGCCCTTATCCAAAGATGCACCCTGCACAAGCGGCGAAATGTCGCTGATCACCTGCCCGACAAGGAGCAGGCCTGGGTGGATGCCAAGCTGGTCAAGGCGTTCGCTCACCCTACCCCCGACACCGGGCTGGCCAACGCCAAACACCTTGCCACGCAACTGGATAAGACTATCCGAGCGCGGCCTCGTCGCTACGCGAGGGGCTGGAAGAGATGTTCACCGTCGCCCGGCTCGGCATCGACGGCCGCCTCGCCAAGACACTGACCACCTCCAACCCGATCGAGTCGATGATCTCGATAGCCCGAACGACCAACCGTAACGTCACCCGCTGGCGCGACGGGCAGATGGTGCTGCGCTGGACTGCGGCCGGCATGCTCAACGCCGAACGGTCCTTCCGCCGCATCAAGGGCTACAAGCAGATGCCCCAGCTCGTCGACGCCCTGCGCGGACACGCCAATCCCGACACCGACACTGTCGGTGCCGCCGCATAGAGTTCACCGTGGATCGTCACCAAAATTCCACGCGACTCGGGACATGCTCCGCCGAGCCGCTCCTGGGATTGCCAATCGCTGCTCACTCTTGGGTCGGCTGCATAGTCGATAGCGCGTAGCTTGATGGCCATATCGGCGCCGCCGTCGGGGTGATTGTGGGCCCTCGTGGTGCCGTGGTTGCGCTGGGCGGGGCGTTGACGATGGCCGGTCCGAGACCCGTGCCGCCGGTGGTGCGTGCGGTGTCGGCGCGGCTGAAACGGTCGAAGGCGTGTGGGAGGAAGGCGTCTGGGAACCCGGGACCGTGGTCGGCGACCCCGGATCTCGACAGCGTCGGCGCTGACGCTGTGGACGTGGATGGTGATCGGCGCGGCGCCGTGTTGGGTGGCGTTGTCGATGGGTCGCCGACATCCATCGAGATCGTCGGGGTCGACGCGGATGTTCTGGCTTGGGGGGGCAGTTGATGTCGAGTTGATCGCCGAGGGTGTTTCGGTAGCGCTCGCCGATTGCCAGTAGTTGGGTCTGTAGGTCGATGGTTCGCCAGCAAAGGATAAATGCCGCGGAGGCATTTTTTTCAAAAACTTGGCTCGCTCAAAGGAGGTTCCGATGGTCGCTGGGGGGATCGCAACTTAGGGATTTCAACCGACCCCTCCCCGGGTCGCCCCTTCCAACGACACGCTCGGCTAAAGCAACGGACTTCGGGCGGCGACCGACGAGGAGTACAACCCACAGACGCGGCCGTATATCTGGTCAGGGCGTGTCGCGGCCGGAGGGTCGGCGGCCGGGGAGCTGGTCACTGCCAGGTGGTCGCAGAGTCCATCAGCAGCTCCGCGGGAGATCCCTTCGGCTTGCTTATCATGCACCGAGTGGAAGGAGCGCCCAAAACAGGCGGGCTATGGGATCCGTGACAGGAAGGGCGATCGTACTATTCAAGAACGGAAGGACCGGACTTTGGAACGTATTTACTGTATGTCCGGACGCCCCTAAGCCCAGTGTGGGTTCAAACCCAGAGGTCAAAGTATCGGTGAATTGCGGGCTCGAGATTTTAATCGCATCAAAATAATGGTCGTCGGGGTCGGAAAAGAACGTTCGTGCGTGGCCCGAAATTGCTGACTTGACTCTTTAGTTCTTGGGTTGCCTGCTACGGGTCTGGTGACGGGGTTGAGGCCCATAAGTGCAGCGAACTGGCTCGACGTGTTATACAGCGATTGCTGCCACGGCGCCACCTGCGCGGCGGCCGCCGAGGCCGCCGGATTGGCCGATAATGCTGCAACATTGGCGGCCTCGGCGCCGACATAAGATCGCGCACCCGCGGTCAACGTCTGCACAAACTGGTCATGAAACGCCGCCGCCCGCGCACTGAGCGCCTGAAAGCCCTGACCGTGGGCGGAGAACATCGCCGCAATGGCCGCCGAGACCTCATCCTCGGCCGGGGCCAGCACCCCCGTCGTCGGGGCCACCGCGGCCGCGCTGGCCTCGCTAAGCCTCGAACTCATGTTGGACAGATCCGTTGCCGCCGAAGCCAGGAACTCGGGGGCCGCCACCAGATACGACATCGCTATCCTCCCGCCAGGTCGTCGATACATCGCCGAAGCGAATGAACTTGAAAAGGGTCCAAATACGTATACGCCGATTCCGACCCAGAGTTCAACCGTTCCGCCAAATTTTCACGCGGTTGACGCCAAAACTGACCAGACACCGCTGAGGATCTCGAGGCCGCCGACGAGATGGAACACGTGGGTTGCGTCAAGCGGCTAGTCGGAACCACATCGCTCCGCCCGCGTCTGACCCGAAAATCGGATGGTGAGTAGGCAGCGCGAAGGCGCCAGCGGAGCCGGGTTATGTTGTGCTGGTGTGCGTTTGGGATCAGGCGGCGGTGTCGGTGATGACCGCTTTGCCGTCATGTATGACGATGTGCTGGCCGGTGAGGGCCTGAAGTTGGGTGGCGAGATCGCGAGCGCGGCGGTGCTTGCTGATCCGGGACTCGTAGTATCCGGGCCCGAGGTCGCAGAACCTGGCGTCCGGGTCTGACAGCAGGTGATACACGACGGTGAGAATCGAGTTGCCGGTGGCCACGAGCGCCTTCTGCTTGCCGCGGCGCCGGGCCAAGCGCTGGAGCGCGCGCCCAGGAAGGTGTCGGAGCGGCAGTTGGCGAAGGCGATGCGGCCCAGGGTGCCGGCCAGCCATGGGTTGCCTTTGCCGCGGCCCTTGCTCCTGGACTTAATGGCCGACTGGTGGGTCTGTGGGCAGAACTTGGCCCACGACACCAAATGCGCGGCCGAGGGGCACCGGGTCATGTCGACGCCGATCTCGCCGATCAGCTCCGCGGCGGCCACGCTGTCGACGCCGGGAATGTCAGCCAGCCGGTCCACCTGTGCCGAGAAAGGGCCGATCGCCTCCTCGATGTGGGCATCGAGTGCGGCGATCTGGGCGCTGATGCGGTCGGTGTTGTCGAGCATCATCTGCAGGATCGTGGCGTGGTGGTCGGTGAAAAATCCCCGCAGCGCCTCTTCGAGCTGCCCGGTCTCGTGCGCGCGGCCCTTGGCCAGCCGGGCCAGCATGCGTGGATCGCGCTGTCCGGCGATCAACGCCTCCATCATCGCCCGCCCGGTGACGCCGTGCAGATCCGACAGCACCGCCGAGATTTTGATCTGGGCATCCTCGAGCAGCTTTTCGACCCGCTGCCGCTCGCGGGTGCGGTCTTGCACCATGGCATGGCGGTAGCGGTGAGGTCGCGCAGTCGACGGATCTCGGGCGGATGCACCAGCGAGGGTCGGCACATGCCGCGCTCGGCCACCTTCGCCAGCCAGACCGCATCGGCGCGATCCGTCTTGGCCCGGCCCGGCACATTCTTGACCTCGCGGGCGTTCACCAGCCAGCAGTCCAATCCCTCGGCCTCCAGCAGGTAGTACACGCCCTTCCAGTAGGTGCTCGTCGATTCCATCACCACCCGCTGCACGCCCCAACGCCGCAGCCAGGCAGCCATCTCCACCAGCTGCGCGGTGGTCGTGCCGTAGCCGCGCAGCTCCTGCATCCGCCTGCCCGGCCGCTGCGGGTGCGGTACCCGCACACATGCCTCCAGTCCGGCCTTGCCCAGATCCAGCGCCGCGATCCGCTCCACCACTAGTTCGAACATCATCGACTTCTTCCATCCTCAATATCCTTCCGCGCAACCGATTACATGAGCGCGATCGCCCGCAAAAACCGAAACGGGATGGAAAAGAGTCGGACCCTCGTGCTCATAGCGACAATGCGCAGCCCCACCATCGGCTCCCTGGATCAAACTGAATAACGGGCTTAGCCGCGCCAAGAAGCGCCGACCTCGGCGAGCGACCGCACCCGATTTTCCCGCATGCGCAGGCGTCCCCGAAGGGGACCATCGAACTGAATAATTGATCGGGCCGCCCCTGCCCTGCTCTCCTCGCGGACGGCCCGATCAAAGCCGAGGGTTATGCCGCGAGGCCGGCGGCCCAGGCGTGAACCTGGGCATCACTACCGACGATTTGTGTCTTGATCGTCATGGAGGGCGCGTAGAGGGTGCCCACCCAACGCCCCCTCTCAAGGTCCAGCCGCAGCACCGAACCGTTGGGAAACCTGTGATGCCCAGTGCGCATTGTTGTGCCCATTTGGACCACTCCCATCGGTCTCGCTGCGGCCCCGGTGAGCCGCTCCTATATAGATAGACGGCCGAGCACGCAGGAGCGTTCAACGGAGCAAAGTCTGGCGCGCGATCGAGCGGCGAGAGAGGCCGGGTGGACGCGATCAACGGGAACCAGGTCGGCCTAGTCCCCGTCCGAATAGTTGGCCGGGCCGCCCCTGCTCTCCTCGGCGGCGGCTCGATCTTGTCGTCCGGCGGCCCTCACGTCGTCTTACGAGGGCAGCCAATGCGATGTCAAAAGTCAGGCTGGCACTGTCCTAAACGGCCAAGCGAGGGTCCGCTGGGTGCGGGACGGCACCGGGCTGGTTGAACCGATGCCCGACCAATGGCACATGTCTATGCACGTCGTCGGACCACTCGAAACAGCCCGAGCAGGATCACCGCCCCCAGGACGGCGGCCAACAACGTGAACCACCACCCCCCCTTTTCGGTGTTGACGAAGAAGCTGAGCAGGAATCCGCCGATTAGTGCACCGGCGATGCCGATCAGGATGGTGACCACGAAGCCCTCCTTGACGTGCATGAGGTGCTTGGCGATCCATCCCGCAATCGCGCCGATGATGATGTATCCAATCCAGCCGACGCTGGTCAGCGTGGTTGAACGGGCGAGGAATTCGGTGGCTGCCATGGTGTCCATCAGGACCTCCTTGCTCTTGCTGTCAATGGCCAAGTTGAAGTATCCGCTGGTGGCCAGATAGAAGTATCCACCCCGTGCGGTGGTTCCTAAGTTGGCTTGGGCTGCTCCTTTCGGTGTTGGGCGTCTTTCATGCGGTAGGAGTCGCCGTCGGTGATCACCAACGGAACGCAAAACTGCAGTTAACGGTGGTGCTGGCTCCGCCGGAAGTGGTTCCAGGGCTGTATGTGCATCCTGATCACCGTCGTCGAAGGCGTCGGCCGGTTGTTCGGAGTCAATTGGATGTCTAGTAATTATGACCGCATGTCCAGCGTTCAATGTCGCATAGTCTCCTGGTATTGCTCCAATAAAGCGGATTTCGATGCACTATCGATGGATATTCTCAGACGCGCGGCGTTAAATAATAGACGACTGCCCATGTGGGGCTTACGCTCAGTTGCGGGAGGTGAGGCCAGTGAGCGACACCACACGTCTTCGGGCGTTGACCGAGGCGGGATTGTTGCATCCGAACCCGGATGCGGTGCTGGCGCCGTTGTTCGCGGGCGGGTCGGGTTTCTTTGTGGCCTCCGACAAGGTGCAGGTGAAATACGAGATGCTGCGGGCGCGTTTGGTCGAGGGTATGTCTGTGGCCGAAGCTGCTGCAGCACATGGTTATTCGCGGGCAGCGTTCTATCTGGTGGCAGCTGCGTTCGATCAGTCGGGGATGGCGGGACTGCTCGACGAGCAGCGCGGCCGTCGCGGCCCGGTGAAGTTACGGCCCGAGATCGTGGAGTTTATCCGCGCCGACACCGGGTCGGGGGCCCAGATCGCCGAGCAGGTGGCCGACCGGTTCGGAGTGCGGTTGCACCGGCGCACCATCGAGCGGGTGCGCGGTCGGTGAGCACCCGGTCGTTCTGGCCGCCGGTCGAGGCGGCGCAGGTCGACTACGAAGCACTGCGCGCGCACGTGTGTGAGCACTCCGGGCTACCGGAGGGTCTGGCCGCGGCCCGGTTCGCCCGTCGCGGGCTGGCCGGGTTGATCGCCTGGCCGAGCGCCGAGCCGGTGTTCGTCGCCGACCTTCTCGCCGCCGCCCGCCCGGCATGGACGCCGCACGAGGATCCGCGGGTCGCCGCGCTGGCCGCCGCCCACGGTGTCGACGTGTTCACCGCCTTCTGCGAATCGCACGCCTCCGATATTCCCTTCCACGTCGTGGCGCGGTTGCTGCGGGCAGCCACCGGTGTGCGTGGCCTAGACGGCCCGGCTGCTCGTGACCGAGTGCGCTCCCGCGTGCCGGATGCAGACCCCGAAGACGTGCTGCTCTTCGATGACATGTTGGGTATCGCCGATCCCGAGGTGGAGCTACCCAAGATCGATCCGAATGCCCGGCGGCGGCGACTGACCGCAGTGGTCAACACCGCATCCCTGGCTCGCCAATCCCCGGCGGTCTATGTCATCGAAGACGCGCACTGGATCGACGAGGTCAGCGAGTCGATGCTGGCCGCGTTCTTCACGGTGATCCCACAGACACCCTCTCTGGTGCTGGTCACCTACCGCCCCGAATATCACGGGGCATTGAGCCAGGTGCCGGGTGCTCAGACCATCGCCCTTGCGCCGCTCAGTGATTCAGAAACCGCAGCCCTGGTTTCAGAGCTGCTCGGCCCGGACCCCTCGGTCGGCGGGGTGATCACCATGATCACCGAGAAGGCCGCCGGAAACCCATTTTTCGCTGAGGAGATCGTGCGCGACCTAGCCGAGCGTGGTGTCCTGCGCGGCAACCGCAGCGCCTACGAATCGACCGCCGATGCTGCCGAGGTTAGTGTGCCAGCCACCTTGCAGGCGACCATCGCCGCCCGCATCGACCGGCTTGATCCGGCGGCCAAGCGCACCTTGAGCGCAGCTGCTGTCGTGGGCTCGCGGTTCAGCCGGGACCTACTCGAAACGCTGGGCATTGACCCCGCCCTGGACGATCTGGTTGTTGGCGAGCTGATCGATCAGGTCCGCTTCACCCGCCAACCCGAGTATGTGTTCCACCACCCGCTGATCCGCACGGTGGCCTACGAATCACAGCTCAAATCGGATCGCGCCGAGCTGCACCGGCGCGTGGCTGCCGCCATCGAAGCCCGTGATCCGGCAGCGGCTGAGGAGAACGCGGCGCTGATCGCCGAACATCTGGAGGCCGCCGGTGATGGGCACGCCGCCTACGGCTGGCACATGCGCGCCGCAACGTGGGCGACCAACCGCGACATCGGCGCGGCGCGACTGAGTTGGGAGCGTGCGGAAAAGATCGCCGACGCATTACCCGCCGAGGACCCCAACCGGGCGGCCATGCGTATTGCCCCGCGCACCATGTTGTGCGGGATCGCCTGGCGAGTTGATGAACATGTGGCCGGGGACCGCTTTGAGGAACTCCGCGAGCTGTGCACCGCCGCCGGGGACAAGGCCTCACTGGCCATCGGGATCGCGGGGCTGCTGGTGGATCACGCGTTTCAGGGCCGGATGCGCGAGGCGTCGCGGCTGGCATCGGAAGCCATGGCCCTCATCGAGTCGGTCGGCGATGCGACCGTGACGGTGGGGCTGTCCTTCACGGGGATCTACGCCAAGATTCACAGTGGCCAGTGGTGTGACGTGCTGGGGTGGTCACAGAGGGTCATCGACCTGGCTGACGGTGACCCGTCTAAAGGCGACTTCATGCTCGGGTCTCCCTTGGCGTTGGCCTTTGCGTCGCGGGCTATGGCCCGTTGGTGCCTGGGTCGTCCTGGATGGCGCGACGACCTGCAGCAGGCCCTGGCCATGGCCCGCAGCGCCGACCCGATGTCCTACGCCTTGGTCGTCGGCTGGGTCTACTTCCCGGGAATACCTTGTGGCGTGCTGCGGGCCGACGATTCCGCGGTGCGTGAGATCGAGGATGCGTTACGGATTGCCGAACGCTCCGGTGATGATCTCGCGTTGGCCTTCACCCAGGCGACGCTGGGCGTGGCGCTGGTACGCCGCCCAACGGCTGCCGAGCGTGACCGGGGACAGACGCTGCTGGCGGAGGTCAGCGACGTTTTTCTGCGCCGGGGACACAACCTGGGCGAGTTACCGCTCGTCAACGTGTACTTGGCACGTGAGAGGGCTCGGCGTGGAGATCGCGATGACGCCATATCGCTGATGCGCGCCGCCGTGGACCATCTACTCCGCGAGGGACAGCTGCTGGGGTGGGGCATTCCCGTGACGGGTGTTCTGGTGGAGACACTGCTCGATCGCGGGGGCGACGCTGACGTGTCGGAAGCCGAGGCCGCGATCGAACGGTTAGCGTCCGCGCCAGCCGATGAGGGTTTGGTGATACGCGACATCTGGCTGCCGCGGCTCCGGGCTCTCTTGGCGCGGACTCACGGCGATGCCGAGGGGTACAACCAGTTGAGAGATCGCTACCGCGACATGGCGAAAACGCTTGACTTCGAGGGGCATATCGACTGGGCCGAGGCGATGCCATGACGGTGGCGGCTCCTTCGGGGGTGGTGACGTTTTTGTTCACCGATGTCGAGGGGTCGACTCGTCGGTGGGAGGCCGACTCCGATGCGATGCGGGCGGCCCTCCTTACCCATGACGAGGTGCTGCGCGCTTCGCCAATGCGCGCAGTGTGATCCGGGCAGCAGTTCGTGACCGATTGATGCCACGCGATATCGCTGACCATGTCAGGCTTCCGCGTCAGCGCAAGAGTTCGGCAGCCATGGCCATCCCTACCGCCGAAGAGGTCGGCACCACCCTGCGCAAGGCAGATGCCGCGTTCGGGACCTACATCGCCTTGTGCGCATTCGCGGGCCTGCGTCGAGGTGAAGCCGCTGCATTACGGGTGATAGACATCGACTTCCTCCGCAAGGAGATCCACGTTTGTCGCCAGGTCCAATGGACCGACGATGGCCGTCTGGAGATCCGTGCGCCCAAGTACGGGTCGGAGCGCACAGTGTACATACCCGACCGCCTGGTGACGATGCTGGCGGAGCACGTGCGCCTATACCGGCCAGGCGATGACCCGGATCGCTGGCTTTTCCCTGGCAGCCGCAACACGGACATGCCAGCTCACTCGGCCACAATTGCCCGGTACTGGCGGACCTTGCGGGACATGGTCGGGATCAAGTACCGGTTGCACGATCTCCGGCACTTCTTCGCCTCCGGCCTGATCGCCGCAGGATGTGACGTGGTGACCGTTCAGCGGGCCCTGGGCCACTCCTCGGCGGCGATCACGCTGACGACCTATAGCCACCTTTGGCCGGATGCCAACGACCGTACCCGCAATGCCGTCGACGAGCTGTTAGACCAGTCCCTTGGATCTACTGCGGACGTACTGCGGACAGAGCCGGGGAATTAGGCCCTTGATCAGGGCTTGAACGGGTTGACCGCGAACTGGATCACCCGGTAGGGCGCGCGGGCACGCGGATCGATGTTGTTCCACTGGCTGACGAATATCCGGAGTTCGTCGAGGGTGGAACCGGGCGAAATGTATCCGCCATACGGCTGGGCAAGCCGATTGTCATAAGGGGGCGGCAGGCTTTCGGCCGGATCAGGCCACTCGTCGTGCTGCACCACCGTCGTCACCGGCGCGGTGCCCAGCGAGGTCGGGTCGTCGGCCACCCGGACCTCCATGTTGCCCGTGCCGGCATTGAAATAGGACAGCACCGCCTTGCCGTCGATCTGCCTGATGCACATCTCCCCCACCTGGTCCGGCCACAGGGGCGTTGGCGTCCTGTTCCACCCGCCCTCTGGCCCGGACGCCCAGCCCTGCCAGCGGGACCGGTCGGTGAACGTCTGCGGCGTGGCCCGGTACAGAAACACCGGATCCCGGCGGGTGAAACTGTTGGCCACGATGTACACCCAGCCGCTCGGGGAATCGGGAGTGGGGATGGGGTCGTAGTAACCGCTGATCTGCGACTGCCGTCCGCCCTGGTAGGAACCGGCGCGCCGCGACCCCGCAACGGTCTGCCAGCTGCCGCGCACCGGTTCGGCCATCACGAGCCGCGAGTTCTGCGGCTCCAGGTTTTTCGTCGTCGTCACCATCAGGTAGTTGCGCCGGTTGATCTCCACCACCCCGGCGGGCAGCTGAGAATCCCCGGCCGGCGTGGGATCGGCCAGCAGCGGCTTGCCGATACCGGTGACGCCGGTGTAGCGCACCCCGGCGGGGTCGTCGACCGACGCGGTGTCGACGTGCAGCGCGACCGGCGAATGCCAGCCGCCGAACCCGACGCCCTGCCCGGCGAAACTGTCACCACAGACCTGCAACAGCTCGGTCGGAAACTCGACGAACTCGCATAGGTCGGTGGCGCCGATGCCGTAATCCCCGGTGGGGGTTCCCGTCCCGGCCGTCGGCCCGATCCGCACCACCTGCCCTGGCGCCAGCGGCCCCAAAATGGGTTCGGGAGCCGGCG
This sequence comes from uncultured Actinomycetota bacterium, assembly GCA_963784685.1. Classification (GTDB taxonomy): domain Bacteria; phylum Actinomycetota; class Actinomycetes; order Mycobacteriales; family Mycobacteriaceae; genus Mycobacterium. The sequence goes on along the minus strand of CAWASF010000019.1, from coordinate 156,951 downwards.
CGGGCGGGTCGGCACGCGCGGCGCCGAGCCAAAACCATTGCGGCGCAAGCAAAGTCAATGCAAGCAGCGAGCACCGCGTCGCGGAACTCAGCCGCGGATTCACAACTGAGAGACCAGCAGCTCGGCGATCTGGATGGTGTTCAGCGCCGCCCCCTTGCGCAGGTTGTCCCCGGAGACGAACAGCGCCAGGCCGCGCCCGTCGGGCACCCCGGGATCGTGCCGGATACGGCCGACCAGCGACTCGTCCACGCCGGCGGCCGCGAGCGGCGTCGGCACATCCACGACCCTGACGCCCGGCGCGCCGTCGAGCAGTTCACGGGCCCGCTCGGACGACAGCGGCCGCGCGAATTCGGCGTTGATCGACAGCGAGTGCCCGGTGAACACCGGGACCCGCACGCAGGTGCCGCTGACCATCAGGTCGGGGATGCCGAGGATCTTGCGGCTCTCGAAGCGCAGTTTCTGGTCCTCGTCGGTTTCGCCCGAGTCGTCGTCGACCAGTGATCCGGCCAGCGGCAACACGTTGAACGCGATCGGGGCGACATAAGTCTTGGGTGCCGGGAAATCCAACGCGCCGCCGTCGTACACCAGCTGCTCGGCCTCGCCGACGACCGCCCGCGACTGGGTGAGCAATTCCTCGACCCCGGCCAGCCCGCTGCCCGACACCGCTTGATAGGTCGACGCCACCATGCGCACCAGCCGGGCCTCGTCGTGCAGCACCTTGAGCACCGGCATCGCGGCCATCGTGGTGCAGTTGGGGTTGGCGATGATGCCCTTCTTGAGAGACCGCGGCCCGGCGGCGACGTCCCGTGCGAAATTCACCTCGGACACCACCAACGGGACATCCGGGTCCTTGCGCCAAGCCGAAGAGTTGTCGACCACCGTGACTCCCGCCGCGGCGAACCGTGGTGCCTGCACCCGCGACATGGCCGAGCCCGCCGAGAACAACGCGATGTCCAGGCCGGTCGGGTCCGCCGTCTCGGCGTCCTCGACCTCGATCTCCTGCCCGCGGAAGCTCAGCTTGCGGCCCTGCGAGCGGGCCGACGCGAAGAACCGCACGCTCGTCGCGGGGAATTCGCGCTCCGCGAGGAGCAGGCGCATCACGTGGCCCACCTGGCCGGTGGCGCCGACCACCCCGATCGCAACCATCTACCGCCCCGTCCCCGCATACACCGTCGCCGTCTCCTCGCCGCCCAGCCCGAACGCCTCGTGCAACGCCACGACCGCCTTGTCTAGTTCGGTGTCGCGGCACAGCACCGAGATGCGGATCTCGGAGGTGGAGATCAGCTCGATGTTGACGCCCACGGCGGCCAGCGCCTCGCAGAAGGTCGCGGTCACCCCGGGATGGCTGCGCATGCCCGCCCCGACCAGCGACACCTTGCCGATGTGGTCGTCGTAGAGCAGTTGGGTGAATCCGACCTCGTCCTTGAGCGAGTCGAGCTTTTCCACCGCGGTCGGTCCGCTGTCGCGCGAGCAGGTGAAGGTGATGTCGGTCTTGCCGTCCTCGACCTTGGAGACGTTCTGCAACACCATGTCGATGTTCACGTCGGCATCGGCGACAGCCCGGAAGACCCTGGCCGCGTATCCCGGAATGTCGGGAATCCCGACGATGGTCACCTTGGCCTCGCTGCGGTCGTGCGCGACTCCGGTCAGGATGGGGTCTTCCATGGGGGTGTCCTTGATCGATCCGACGACGACGGTGCCCGGTTTGTCCGTGTACGACGACCGGACGTGCACCGGGATGTTGTAGCGGCGAGCGTATTCGACGCAGCGCAGCATCAATACCTTGGCGCCGCAGGCCGCCATCTCGAGCATCTCCTCGAAGGTCACCGTGTCCAGCCTGCGGGCGTTGTGCACGATCCTCGGGTCGGCGCTGAAGATGCCGTCGACGTCGGTGTAGATCTCGCAGACGTCGGCACCGAGCGCCGCGGCCAGGGCGACGGCGGTGGTGTCCGAGCCACCGCGGCCCAGCGTGGTGACGTCCCGGGTGTCCTGGCTGACGCCCTGGAATCCCGCGACCAGCACGATCCGCCCTTCGTCGAGCGCGGTTTGCAGCCGGCCCGGTGTGACGTTGATGATCTTCGCGTTGCCGTGGGTGCCGGTGGTGATCACGCCGGCTTGCGATCCGGTGAACGACCGTGCCTGCGCGCCAAGCGATTCGATCGCCATGGCCACCAACGCGTTGGAAATGCGTTCGCCGGCGGTCAGCAGCATGTCGAGTTCCCGCGGCGGCGGTGCCGGGCATACCTGCTGGGCCAGGTCCATCAGGTCGTCGGTGGTGTCGCCCATCGCAGAAACTACGACCACCACGTCGTTGCCCTGCTTCTTGGTGGCGACGATGCGCTCCGCGACGCGACGAATGCGGTCAGCGTCGGCGACCGACGAGCCGCCGTACTTCTGCACCACAAGTGCCACTGTTACTTGCCTTTCCTCCCCCGCGCGTCCGCGCATGTAAGTCCACAACAGAATACGTGGGGGCGCATCTCGATTTTCCGGGCGATGCCGGTGCGCTCGGCGCTTTGCGTGTGCGCTCGGGGCGCGATTTTGGCGATTTTCCTGCCTTCGACGCACGCGCAAAGCCGTCAGCGCACACTCGCAGTTTTCGCCGACGCCGCCGAGCGCGGTAGAGTGCACAACGTGCAGCGGGTGCTCCTTCTCGGACGCCGCGACGGGGTCTGATCCAGACCGGCTTCCCGTCGCGGGGTTTCGCGATGCGCCGGTCTGAAGTTCCCTTCTGACACCCCGGAGCAACTACCGTGACTATCTCTGATTCTCCCGACGCGTACACAGCGACGCGAACGATTGTCAAACCCTCCGGCCCGCCCGGAGCCGACCAGCCCGCCTGGAATCCGCAGCGAAACTCGTCGATGCCGGTCGGCCGGTACCGACCCTTCGCCGAGGAAGTCGAGCCCATCCGCATGGCGGACCGCACCTGGCCCGACCGCGTCATCACCCGCGCCCCCCTGTGGTGCGCGGTAGATCTGCGGGACGGCAACCAGGCGCTGATCGACCCCATGAGCCCGGCCCGCAAGCGCCGCATGTTCGACCTGCTGGTGCGCATGGGCTACAAGGAGATCGAGGTCGGTTTCCCGTCGGCCAGCCAGACCGACTTCGACTTCGTCCGCGAGATCATCACCGCCGCCGCCATTCCCGACGACGTCACCATCCAGGTGCTGACCCAGTGCCGGCCGGAGCTGATCGCGCGCACCTTCGAGGCGTGTGACGGCGCGCCCCGGGCCATCGTGCACTTCTACAACTCGACCTCGATCCTGCAGCGCCGGGTGGTTTTTCGCGCCGACCGCGCCGCGGTGCAGGCCATCGCGACCGACGGCGCGCGCAAGTGCGTCGAGGAGGCCGCCAAGTATCCCGGCACGCAATGGCGGTTCGAGTACTCCCCGGAGTCCTACACCGGCACCGAACTCGAGTACGCCAAGCAGGTGTGCGACGCCGTCGGCGAAATCATCGCGCCGACGCCGGACAACCCGATCATCTTCAACCTGCCGGCCACCGTCGAGATGGCCACCCCCAACGTCTACGCCGACTCGATCGAGTGGATGAGCCGCAATCTGGCCAACCGGGAGTCCGTCATTCTGAGCCTGCATCCGCACAACGACCGCGGAACCGCAGTCGCCGCAGCCGAATTGGGCTACCAGGCGGGCGCCGACCGCATCGAGGGCTGCCTGTTCGGCAACGGGGAACGCACCGGCAATGTGTGCCTGGTGACGCTGGGACTGAACCTGTTCTCCCGCGGGGTGGACCCGCAGATCGACTTCTCGAACATCGACGAGATCCGCCGAACGGTCGAGTACTGCAACCAGCTGCCGGTCCATGAGCGCCACCCCTACGGCGGCGACCTGGTCTACACCGCGTTCTCCGGCAGCCATCAGGACGCCATCAACAAGGGCCTCGACCAGATGAAGTTCGACGCCGACGCCGCGGACTCCGATGTCGAGGACATGCTCTGGCAGGTGCCGTATCTGCCGATCGACCCCAAGGACGTCGGGCGCACCTACGAGGCGGTGATCCGGGTCAACTCGCAGTCCGGCAAGGGCGGGGTGGCCTACATCATGAAGGCCGATCACGGCCTGGCCCTGCCCCGACGGCTGCAGATCGAGTTCTCCCAGGCGATCCAGAAGATCACCGAGGGTGAGGGCGGCGAGGTCTCGCCGAAGGAGATGTGGGACGCGTTCTACGAGGAGTACATCGCCCCGGTGCGGCCACTGGAGCGCGTGAAGCAGCATGTCGATGCCTCGGATGAAGACGGCGGCGCCACCAGCATCGCCGCGACCGTCAAGATCGACGGGGTGGAGACCGAGATCAGGGGCACCGGGAACGGTCCGCTGGCCGCCTTCGTCCATGCGCTGGGGACCGTCGGGTTCGAGGTGGGAGTGCTCGACTATTCCGAGCACGCGATGAGCGCCGGCGACGACGCGCAGGCCGCCGCGTATGTCGAGGCGTCGGTGCGTGGACGCACGGTGTGGGGCGTCGGGATTGCGCCGTCGATCACCACCGCGTCACTGCGCGCCGTGGTGTCGGCGGTCAACCGCGCGTCGCGCGGGTAATCAGAAACAGCGCTGAAGCGGGCCCCGCCGCCATGGCGCTGTGGCGGCGAGGCCCGCCAAGGGGCCCGCACGTGTTACACCGCGAGCAACCGCTCGAAGAACTCGCGGTAGTGCATCAGGGCCACGCGGAGGTCTTCGGTGGAAGCTTCCTCGCCGCGACCCCACTGTTCTTCGAGGCGCGAGCGCGCGTTTGCGAAGCCAGACGTGAGCTGGTCGACCAGGTCGGACACCAGGACATCGGCCTTTTGCACGCAGTCTTCGGGATCATCGACGAAAGCGGCCTGCACGGCGGCCCACCGGGCACGCAACTCCGCGAGGTCGTCGGCGGCGAAAAGCAAATCGTTCGTTGATGCTTCGCGGTCCACGCTCGAATGCTGCCCGGACACAGCCGGATCCTCACCGCTATGTGTCGACCCGCCGGACGCGGCCGAGGGATCCGCCGGGGCGACCGACGCGCTTGGGTTCGGCTCCTCCTCGACGGCGGGTGGCCGGACGTTCGGCGACGGTGACTGGTCGGCCGAAGCGATCGACGGGTCTGCCGGCGCCGGCGCAGTGTGCTCGCTTGGCTGCGGCGTTCCCGCGACCGCGGTGTGGGACTCATCTTGGGACCCGGTCAGTGTTGGATGATCGTGCGTTGTCATGCGCTTGCCTCCTGTGATGCGTCGTCTGTTTTGGTCTCGAGCAACTTCTCGAAAAGCGCCCGGTAGTGCACGAATGCCTTCCGCTGCTGCTCGGTGCTGACATCACCGCGCTGCTGTGCCAAATGAATGCCGTGCGCAGCGCGGTAGTTCTCCACGATCTGCGGGTGGTCGACCGAGATGTCAGCTGCCCGCTGATCGAAATCCTCGACGGGATAACCCCGTTCGCGCATCACCTCAGTCACCAGACGATCGGCGACGCCGACGGCGGTTGCCGGATTATCGACGAATCCTGTCTGCACCTGATGCCAGCGGGTAGTGAAATCCGATAGGGCCGACGGCGTCAACGGAACGATGTCGAGCTTGTTTCGCTTGCGTTCCCGGGCGGTGAGCTCTGCCTCTGCCGCCTTCTGGCCTCCGGTCTGGGATACCAGACGCTCGTACTCGTGGCCATAGTGCTGCTTCAGTCGGTTTGTCCTTCTGCGACTGCTCACGACGGTCGCCGCGAGGATCACCACGACCAGCACGATGACGACGGAGGCAGCGATAAGAATCCATTCCCAAGTGGGCATTTCGTGCTCCTCTCACACTCATGTCGAATAGCCGGAGCGGAACCGTCGCAAACATCATCGTGTGACGTGCGACACGAACCGGTTCCAGCGGCTGTAAGCCGACGGGTCGTATCAGAAGTAGTGCCGGCGGCCGCCGATAGCCCGTCCGGTACTACCCAGGATCGCCAGGATCGCGCCGATGACGACCAGGAAGATTCCGATGGTCCATAGGATTGAGATCTTGAGCAGAAATCCTGCGACCAGCAGGATGATGCCGAGAATGATCATGATGAGCCTTCCCCTCGAGTTGCCTGACTAGATCTTTGGCCGGTTGCCCGGCGCTGATTTCAGTCGACCATCCTTAAGGGGTGTACCAATACACCCTTAGGTAGGTAATCTCCCGGGCATGCCGCAACCGTCACCTTCTCGCGCGCCGATCAAGGTCGCGCTCGTCGACGACTACGACGTCGTCGTGAAGGGCGTCGCCAACATGTTGGACCCGTACCGCGACCGCGTCGTAATCGCAGAACTGGACTCGACCATGCCCGTCGCTGACGCAGTCGACATCGTGCTGTACGACTCGTTCGCCCAACCCGAATCCGATCACGAGGAGATCGGAGTTTTGGTTGCCAACCCTCGAGCACGCCGAGTTGTGGTCTACACCTGGAACTTCCACCCTGATCTCGTCGAAAGCGCACGGCAGCACGGAGCCCAGGGCTATCTATCGAAGACCCTGCCGGCACGCGAGCTGGTCGCCGCTTTAGAGGCCGTGCATTCCGGCGAGGTGGTCATCAGCCCGGTGGCGGGGCGGGCGCGCAGCGCGCCCGGGCTGGACTGGCCGGGTCGTGGCGAAGGGCTCAGCGACCGCGAAGCGGAGATCCTGGCGCTGATCACCCAGGGCAAGAGCAACGCGGACGTGGCGCGGTTGACCTACCTGAGCCCCAACACCGTGAAGTCCTACATCCGCACGATCTATCGCAAGCTCGGCATTGGCAGTCGCACCCAGGCCGTGCTGTGGGGTGTGGAACACGGGTTCACTCCTGACCATCACCGCATCGAACGCTGGCGCGGCGGCCCCTGACTGGCACAAGCAGCTGTCAGAACAGCGCGAGCTGCCGGTGGACCGTGGTGACGTCCGTGAATTCCTCCATGCTGGTACCGCCGGCGACGGCGCCGACGCAGTCCATGAACTGCGCGTCCGGCACCACCGGCACGCCGAGCTGCCGGGCCAGATAGCCCTTGCCCTGCTCGGGGGCGAAGTCGTTGCAGATCACCAGCGAGGTCTGGCGGTCGACGCCATCGCTGTACGCCAGCCCGGCGTGCAGGATCCGCTCGACGAGTTCCTCGTGGGTGCGGGCCACCTCGGCCGCCAGCGCCACCCGCATGCCCTGGACCAGCGGCCTGCCCCGGACGTACGGCCCCGGGTTGAGATAGGCGCAGGGCATCCGCGAAGCCAGCACCTTCAGCGGTCGCAGCTCGTCGTGGGTGACCCGCCCGTTCGGCCAGCGGCGCCGGGTCACGGGGTGCACGGGCAGCCATATGTCGCGTTCGCGCGCCCGCTCGAGCGCCGACGCCAGCACTCCGGTCAACACCAACGCGTCGTCGAAGGCGTCGTGCGGCCGTTCCTGGATCACACCCCAGTGCGCGGCCAGGGTCTCGAGCCGCAGGTTGTCGGTGCCCAGGTCCAGCCGCCGGGCAAGCTCGACCGTGCACATGACGGTGTCGACGGGGAGTTCGGCGTCGGCGAGCTCGGCCTCCGCGGCGAGAAATGCGTAGTCGAACGCGACGTTGTGCGCCACCAGCGTCCGGCCGCGCAGCACCTCGGCCAGGTCGCCGACGATGTCGGCGAACTGCGGCTGGTCCTCGAGCATCGCGGCGGTCAGGCCATGCACGTGGGTGGGACCCGGGTCTACCCCGGGGTTCAGCAGGCTGACCACGGATTGCTCGACTTGCCCGTCGGCGTCCAGACCGAGTGCCGCAACGCTGATGATGCGCGCCTGACCCGGCCGGAAGCCCGAGGTCTCGACGTCGATGACGGCCCAACCCGCATCCGGCTCGGTGGCCGGCCGACCCCAGGACACCCCGTTCATGAACCGAGGATTGCACGTCCGGCCGACATCACCTGGTCGCTGAGCTGTCGTGTCGCCTTTAAACTGCCCGGGTGGTTACCACCCGTGCACGTCTGGCCCTCGCCGCGGGAGCGAGCGCGCGCTGGGCGTCGCGGGTCACCGGCCGCGGGGCCGGGGCCATGATCGGCGGGCTGGTTGCGATGACCCTGGACCGATCGGTGCTGCGTCAGCTGGGAGCCGGGCGGCGCACCGTCGTCATCACCGGTACCAACGGCAAGTCGACGACCACCCGGATGACGGCCGCGGCACTGAGCACGTTGGGCCCCGAACAATCCGTGGCCACCAACGCCGAGGGCGCGAACATGGACGCCGGCCTGGTGGCCGCGCTGGCCGCCGATCGACGGGCCCGGCTGGCGGCCCTGGAGGTCGACGAGATGCACGTGCCGCACGTTTTGGATGCGGTAGAAGCGGCCGTGGTCGTTTTGCTCAACCTGTCCCGCGACCAGCTGGATCGGGTCGGCGAGATCAACGTGATCGAACGCACGCTGCGGGCGGGCCTGGCCCGGCACCCGAAAGTGGTCGTCGTCGCCAACTGCGACGACGTGCTGATGACGTCCGCGGCCTACGACAGCCCCCACGTGGTGTGGGTGGCCGCCGGCGGCGCTTGGGCGAACGACTCGGTCAGCTGTCCGCGCAGCGGCGAGGTCATCGTCCGCGACAAGGGGCACTGGTATTCCACCGGCGCCGACTTCAAGCGGCCCAGCCCGCAATGGTGGTTCGACCCGGAAGATGGGGGCAACCTCTATGGGCCCGACGGGCTGGCCCTGCCGATGCGGTTGGCGCTGCCCGGCGCGGTGAATCGGGGCAACGCCGCGCAGGCCGTCGCGGCCGCCGTCGCGCTGGGCGCCGACCCCGCTGCGGCCGTCGGGGCCGTCTGTCGGGTCGACGAAGTCGCCGGACGGTACCGGAGCGTCCGGATCGGCGGCCACGAAGCGCGGATCCTGCTGGCCAAGAACCCGGCCGGCTGGCAGGAAGCGCTGTCCATGGTCGACAAGCACGCGGCCGGGGTGGTCATCGCGGTCAACGGGCGGGTGCCCGACGGCGAGGACCTGTCCTGGCTGTGGGACGTGCGCTTCGAGCACTTCGGACAGACCCCGGTGGTCGCCGCCGGCGAACGCGGCACCGACCTGGCGGTGCGCCTCGGGTACGCGGGCGTCGAGCACACCCTGGTGCACGACACCCTGGCCGCGATCGCGTCCTGCCCACCGGGGCGGGTGGAGGTCGTCGCCAACTACACCGCGTTCCTTCAGCTGCAGCGGGCGTTGGAGCGCCATGGCTGAGTCGACGGTGCGGATCGGGCTGGTGCTGCCCGACGTGATGGGCACCTACGGCGACGGCGGCAACGCCTTGGTGCTGCGCCAGCGGCTGCGGCTGCGGGGGATCGCGGCCGAGATCGTCGAGATCACGCTGGCCGATCCGGTGCCGGAGTCGCTGGACATCTACACGCTGGGCGGGGCGGAGGACTACGCGCAGCGGCTGGCCACCAGGCACCTGCTTCGGTACCCGGGCCTGCAGCGCGCGGCGGACCGGGGCGCGCCGGTGCTGGCCATCTGTGCCGCCGTCCAGGTGCTGGGGCACTGGTATGAGACGTCGGCGGGCGAACGGGTCGACGGCGTGGGCATGCTGGACGCGACCACGTCACCGCAAGGCGCGCGCACCATCGGCGAGCTGGTCAGCAAGCCGTTGCCGGCCGGGTTGACCCAGCGGCTCACCGGTTTCGAGAACCACCGCGGCGGCACCGTCCTGGGCCCGGCCGCGTCGCCGTTGGGCGCGTTGGTCAAGGGCGCGGGCAACCGGGCCGGCGACGGCTTTGACGGCGCCGTGCAGGGCAGCGTGGTCGCGACCTACATGCACGGGCCGTGCCTGGCGCGCAACCCGGAGCTGGCCGACCTGCTGCTGAGCAAGGTGGCGGGTGAGCTGTCGCCGCTGGAGATGCCCGAGGTGGACCTGTTGCGCCGCGAGCGCCTGGGCGCTCGCTGAGGCGTTTACCTGCGCACCAAGAATTCTTCAAGGATCCTTCTAGGGTCTTCACCGAGCTTTTCCCCATGAGCACTGGCGCGCGCCGCAGGGGCACCGTGCCGCCGCGTGGCGTCGCGCTCGCGGTCGTGTTGATTGCGGGCACCGGCTCGATGGTCGCATTCGCCGGTATGGCCGACGCCTCCGGTGACGGCATGCACGGCGACCCGGCCGCCGCCGCGCCCTACTGGCGCTACCAGCAACAGGACAACGACTGCGCAGAGATGGCGGTGGCCGACGTGGTCGGCCAGATCACCGGCCACGAGCCCTCCGAGGCGGAGATCACCGCCACGGCCGCAACCATCCCGAGCGTGAGCCACCCCGGGCCGATCTACCGCCCCTCCGGCAAGACCAAGAACCCGGACCTGCCCGTCCTGCTGGCGCACTACGGCGTCCAGGCCGCCGCGGTCCACCCCAACATCGATGCGCTCGAGCGGGAGCTGGACCAAGGGCACAAGGTGATCGTCGGACTCAACGACAAAACCATCTGGAACAGGCCCGGCGACCATAGCCAGGAGAACCACTTCGTGGTGGTCATCGGCATCGACACCAAAGCCGGTGTGGTGCACCTCAACGACAGCGGCATCAGGGGAGGCCGCGACGAGCAGGTTTCGATCGCCACCTTCCTCCAGGCGTGGGCCACCAGCGGCAACTTCGCCGTCGTGACCCGGTGACGCTCGCTCCGGTCACACCATGGCCCGGCGGCCGGTGAGCGCGCGGCCGAGGGTCAACTCGTCGGCGAACTCCAAGTCGCCGCCCATCGGCAGACCCGACGCGATCCGCGTCACGGTCAGGCCGGGGATGTCGCGCAGCATCCGAACCAAATAGGTCGCCGTCGCCTCCCCCTCGGTGTTGGGATCGGTGGCGATGATCACCTCGGTGATGTCGACGTCGTCGACCCGCTCGCCGATGCGGCTCAGCAGCTCGCGGATCCGCAGCTGATCGGGACCCACTCCGGACAGCGGGTCAAGCGCACCGCCCAGCACGTGGTAGCGGCCGCGGAATTCGCGGGTGCGCTCGACGGCCTGGATGTCCTTGGGCTCCTCGACGACGCACACCTGCGAGCCGTCCCGGCGGGGATCCGCACAGATTCGGCAACGCTCGTCGTCGGACACGTTGCCGCACACCGCGCAGAACCGCACGCCGTCGCGGACCTTCGCCAGCACCGCGGTCAATCGGTCGATCTCCGGCGGTTCGACCGATAACAGGTGGAACGCGATGCGCTGGGCGCTTTTGGGCCCGATACCCGGCAGCTTGCCGAGCTCGTCGATCAGATCCTGGACCGGTCCCTCAAACATGTCGGTATAACGTCACAGCTCCGGCAATTGGGTCGGCGGCGCCGGTGGTTGCGCCGGCGCCGGCGGTTGCGCCGGCGGCGCGCCCATGCCACCGGCCAGCGCGCCCAGCCGCTCCTGCGCCATGCTGGTGACCTGCCTGGAGGCATCGCCCATGGCGCCGACGATCAGGTCCTGCAGGGTCTCGATGTCGCCGGGGTCGACGACCTTGGGATCGATCTTCACCGCGATCAACTCGCCGGTGCCCCTGACGACGACCTCGACCAAACCCCCACCGGCCCTACCGTGCACTTCGGCGTTCGCGAGCTGTCTCTGGGCTTCCAGTAGCTTCTGCTGCATCTGCTGCGCCTGCGCGAGCAGCGCCGACATGTCGCCTCCGGGTTGCATGACAATCCCCTCGCATCTTGGTCTCGAGTTGGTTTCGGCTGTGGCTGTCGGGCGATTCGAAACACCCAGCGTAGACCGCACGACGTTACCTTTGCGCCGTGGACCCACGAGTGAGCAGGCGTGTCGGCGTCAGGATGGCGGTCAGCCTGGTGGTCGCTGTTTCGGCGGTGATCATTCCGACGGCGACGGCAGCCCCTTCCAATATCGCCGGCATGGTCGTTTTCATCGATCCCGGCCACAACGGATCCAACGACGCTTCCATCACCCGTCAGGTGCCCACCGGTCGCGGCGGCACCAAAGACTGCCAGACCACCGGAACGGCGACCAACGCCGGCTATATGGAGCACACGTTCAACTGGGACACCGCGCTGCGTGTGCGCGCCGCGCTGAACGCGCTGGGCGTTCGGACCGCCATGTCGCGGAGCAACGACAGCGGGGTGGCGCCGTGCGTCGACGCGCGCGCCGAGATGGCCAACTCGTTGCGCCCCAACGCGATCCTGAGCATCCACGCCGACGGCGGCCCGCCGTCCGGCCGGGGGTTCCACGTCAACTACTCGGCCCCGCCGCTCAACCAGGCCCAGGCGGGACCGTCGGTAGAGTACGCCCGGATCATGCGCGACCAGTTGCAGGCCTCGGGCATTCCGCCCTCCAACTACATCGGCCAGAACGGTCTGTACGGGCGTTCGGATCTGGCCGGGCTGAACCTGGCGCAGTATCCGTCGATCCTGGTCGAGTGCGGCAACATGAAGAATCCCGCGGATTCGGCGCTGCTGGAGTCCCCCGAGGGCCGGCAGAAATACGCCGACGCGCTGGTCCGCGGCGTCGCCGGCTTCCTGGCCACCCAGGGCCAGGCGCGCTAGGAAAGCTAGCCCTCCAGTTCCTTCTTCAAATTTGCCAGGACCTCGCCCTGAATCCGCTTCAGCCCCAACGGCGCAAAGGTCTTTTCAAAGAAGCCCCCGACGCCGCCCGCCCCGTTCCAGCTGGTCTTCACCGTGACGCTGGACCCCGGTCCGGCGGGAGCGACCGTCCAGTTGGTGACCATGGACGAGTTCGCATCCTTCTCGATGACGGTGTGGCCGGCCACGTCGACGTCGACCCGCACGTCGCGAACCCGTGACTTGGTGGCCTGCAGCTTCCACTTGGCGACCGTGCCCGGCCCCTGCCCGCCCTGCAGCACCTCGTATTCGCTGTACTGCGGCGACAGGATCTTCGGGCGCACCTTCTGGTAGTCCGCCACTGCGGCGAGAGTGGCCTCGGGCTCGGCATTGATCAAGATCGTGCTGGCTGCGCTCACCTGTCCCATCAGGCGCGACTCCTCTTTTGTGATGCCGCCCGCGCTCGGGTGCACGGGCTGTTTTCGAAGACTAGGGTATATGTGGTGCCTGTACCTGGATCCGCACTCTCAGCTCACGCTGCGGGCGTTGACCGGTTGATGGCGAGTTATCGATCCATCCCGGCGACGTCCGCCGTCCGGCTCGCCAAGCCCACCTCAAACCTGTTCCGCGCCCGCACCAAACGCGATGCGCGCGGCCTGGACACCTCCGGCCTGACCGGCGTCCTCTCGGTTGACCCCGACGCCCGCACCGCCGACGTGGCCGGCATGTGCACCTACGAGGACCTGGTGGCCGCGACGCTGCCTTACGGCCTTTCGCCGCTGGTGGTCCCGCAGCTGAAAACCATCACCCTCGGCGGCGCGGTCAGCGGCCTGGGTATCGAGTCCGCGTCGTTTCGCAACGGGCTGCCACACGAATCGGTGCTGGAGATGGATATCCTCACCGGCGCCGGCGAATTGCTCACCGCGTCGCGCAGCCGGCACCCCGACCTGTTCCGCGCCTTTCCCAATTCCTATGGCACAGTGGGCTATTCGACGCGGCTTCGAATCGAGCTGGAGCCCGTCGCGCCGTTTGTGGCGCTACGCCACGTCCGATTCGACTCGCTGCCCGAGTTGGTCGCCGCGATGGAACGCATCATCGACACCGGCGGACAGGGCGGCACACCCGTGGACTATTTGGACGGCGTGGTTTTCAGTCCCGACGAAAGCTACCTATGCATAGGCAGGCGGACCACCACCCCGGGGCCCGTCAGCGACTACACCGGAAAGAACATCTACTACCGATCGATTCAGCACGACTCCGTTGGTGTCGAAGCCACCAAAGACGACCGGCTGACGATCCACGACTACCTCTGGCGCTGGGACACCGACTGGTTTTGGTGCTCACGGGCGTTCGGCGCGCAAAACCCGCGGCTGCGCCGCTGGTGGCCGCGTCGCTATCGCCGCAGCAGCGTCTACTGGAAGCTCGTCGGCATCGACCGGCGCTTCGGCGTGTCCGACCGGATCGAGAAACTCAACGGTCGTCCCGCGCGTGAGCGCGTGGTGCAGGACATCGAGATACCGGTCGAACGGACCTGCGAATTCCTGGAGTGGTTCGCAGGCAACGTGCCCATCACACCGGTCTGGTTGTGCCCGCTGCGGCTGCGCGATCCCGACGGCTGGCCGCTGTATCCGATCCGGGCGGATCACACCTACGTCAACGTCGGGTTCTGGTCGTCGGTGCCGGCCCGCGCCACCGAGGGCATCACCAACCGGACGATCGAGACGAAGGTGAGCGAGCTCGACGGGCACAAGTCGCTGTACTCCGACTCCTTCTACACCCGCGAGGAGTTCGACGAGCTGTACGGCGGCGAGGCCTACAACACCGTCAAGAAAACCTACGACCCCGATTCTCGTCTCCTGGATCTTTATGCGAAGGCGGTACTACGACGATGACGGCGACCAAAGACCAAACCACCCCCCTCTCCGGGGGCAAGCTGAGCATGGCGGAGATCCTGGAGATCTTCGCCGCAACCGGGCGCCACCCGCTGAAGTTCACCGCGTACGACGGCAGCACCGCCGGCAACGAGGACGCCGAGCTGGGCCTGGATCTTCGGACACCCCGCGGGGCCACGTACCTGGCCACCGCCCCCGGCGAACTCGGTCTTGCCCGCGCCTACGTGTCGGGTGACCTGCAGACGTACGGCGTGCACCCGGGTGATCCGTACCAGCTGCTCACGACGCTGACCGACCGGGTCAACTTCAAGCGGCCGTCCGCGCGGGTGCTCGCCAACATCGTGCGCTCCATGGGCGTCGAATGTTTGTTGCCCGTCGCTCCACCCCCGCAGGAGGCGCCGCCGCGGTGGCGGCGCGTCGCTGCGGGTGTGATGCACAGCAAGACCCGTGACGCCGAGGCGATCCACCACCACTACGACGTCTCCAACACCTTCTACGAATGGGTGCTCGGTCCGTCGATGACCTACACCTGCGCGGTCTACCCGCACGCCGACGCGACGCTGGAAGAGGCCCAGGAGAACAAGTACAGGCTGATTTTCGAGAAACTGCGGCTACAGCCGGGCGACCGGTTGCTCGACGTCGGCTGCGGCTGGGGAGGGATGGTGCGCTACGCGGCGGGACGCGGGGTGCGGGCGATCGGCGCCACCCTGTCGGCCGAGCAGGCGAAGTGGGCGCAGCGAGCGATCGAGGACCAGGGGCTTGCGGACCTGGCCGAAGTGCGGCACTCGGACTACCGCGACATCGGTGAGATGGAATTCGACGCCGTCTCTTCCATCGGACTGACCGAACACATCGGCGTCAAGAACTACCCCGCTTACTTCGGCTTCCTCAAGTCGAAACTGCGCACCGGCGGCCTGCTGCTCAATCACTGCATCACCCGCCACGACAACAAGTCGACGTCCTTCGCGGGCGGATTCACCGACCGCTACGTCTTCCCGGACGGGGAGTTGACCGGCTCGGGACGCATCGTCACCGACATCCAGGACGTCGGTTTCGAGGTGCTACACGAGGAGAACTTCCGCCATCACTACGCGATGACGCTGCGCGACTGGTGCCGCAACCTGGTCGAGCACTGGGACGAGGCCGTAGCCGAGGTGGGCCTGCCGACCGCCAAGGTCTGGGGTCTGTACATGGCGGCCTCCCGGGTGGCCTTCGAGCAGAACAACCTTCAGCTGCATCACGTGCTGGCCGCCAACGTCGACGCGCGGGGCGATGACAGCCTCCCGTTGCGACCCTGGTGGCAGCCCTGAAACAGCCTCCAAGACGGCATTAGACGCCGTCTATACGACGGGCACCCAACTCGTTCTGCAGCAGCTCGAGCGCGGCCTCTTCGGGGTCGCGCCGCGGCTCCGACGGTTCGGCGCGGCCCGCTTCGGCGAGCATGTGCTCCTCCTCGTCGCGTTGGGCCGAATCCACCTCGGGCGCCGGATCTTCCGTTCTGGCGGGCGACGGGTTGGCCTCCGCCGGTGCCGCCGCGCCGGCCTCGCACCGCACCCGCCAGTTCACCCCCAACGCGTCTTTGAGCGCCTCGGCGATGACGTCGGCGTTGCGCTGTTCGGAGAGCCGCTTGGCCAGCGGCGCTGACGCGTGGGTCAGCACCAACGTGTTGTCCTCGACCGCGCGGACGGTGGCGCCCGCCAGCATCACCTCGGTGGTGCGGCTGCGTTGGCGCACCTTGTCGCGCACCGTCGGCCACATGCTTCGCACCGCGGCCGCGCTGGGCTCACCCGGCGCGGACGCCGCTTCCGGAGCCGGCGTCGCGGGCGGTTCGGGCGCCGGCTTCGGCGCCGGCTCGGCGGCGGCGGGTCGTGGGGGCGCGCCCCCAGAGGGAGGTACCCCCACCCGCTTGCGTGGGAGCGGGGGTGCGGCGCTCTCGGCGGAGGGGATGGACATGTCCAGCCGGGTCTCGATCCGCTCGACGCGTTGCAGCAGCGCCGACTCGGTGTCGCCGGCCGAGGGCAGCAGCAGGCGCGCGCAGACCACTTCGAGCAGCAGCCGCGGCGCCGTCGCACCGCGCATCTCACCGAGCCCCGCCTGCACCACCTCGGCGTACCGGGTCACGGTCGCCGGCCCGATTCGGGCCGCCTGCTCGCGCATCCGGTCCAGCACGTCCTCCGGCGCATCCACCACGCCGCGGCTGACGGCATCCGGAACCGCTTGCAGCACAATAAGATCGCGAAACCGCTCCAGCAGATCGGTGGCAAAGCGCCGCGGGTCATGCCCGGCGTCGATCACCGCTTCGACCGCACCGAACAACGCGGCGGCATCCCCGGCGGCGAGAGCGTCAACGGCGTCGTCGATGAGTGCCACGTCGGTGGCCCCCAGCAGCCCGAGCGCCCGCTGGTAGGTCACGTGATCACCCTCGGCCCCGGCCACCAACTGGTCCAGCACCGAGAGAGTGTCGCGCGGCGAACCGCCACCGGCCCGGATCACCAGCGGATACACCGCATCGTCGACGGCCACGCCCTCTTGCTCACAGATGCGCTCGATCAACGCCCGCATCGTCTTCGGCGGCAGCAGCCGGAACGGGTAGTGGTGGGTGCGCGACCGGATCGTGGGCAGCACCTTCTCCGGTTCGGTCGTGGCGAAGATGAAGATGAGGTGTTCGGGCGGTTCCTCCACGATTTTGAGCAGCGCGTTGAACCCCGCGGTGGTCACCATGTGCGCCTCGTCGACGATGAACACCCGGTAGCGCGACTGCGCCGGAGCGTAGAAGGCGCGGTCCCGCAGCTCGCGCGTGTCGTCCACGCCGCCGTGGCTGGCGGCGTCGAGCTCCACCACGTCGATGCTGCCGGGCGCGTTGGGGGCCAGCGCCACGCAGGACTCGCAAACGCCGCACGGGCTGGCCGTCGGACCCTGCGCACAGTTCAATGATCGGGCCAGGATGCGCGCCGACGAAGTCTTTCCGCAGCCGCGCGGGCCGGAAAACAAATAGGCGTGGTTGATCCGGCCGGCTTCCAGGGAGATGGAAAGCGGTTCGGTGACGTGCTCCTGCCCCACCACCTCGGCGAAGGTTGCCGGTCGATATTTGCGGTACAGCGCCACGGTCAGCAGGCTACCGGCGCGCGGTGACTTGAGCCCGTCGGGTTGGCCGCCGAGTCAGCTCGCTGAGAGACGAAGCGGCCCTCAGCTCACACCCGACGCGGACGACGCCAGGTTGAGCATCAGCTCCGTAGCCGCAAGCAGCGCGCAGGTCGCCAACCCGTCGACCGCGTCGCGCAGATCCTGCGGTGAGGGGAAGGTGGGCGCGATGCGGATGTTCTTGTCGTCGGGGTCTTTCCGGTACGGGAATGACGCTCCCGCCTCGGTCACCGCGATGCCGGCGTCCTTGGCGAGGGCGACGGTCCGGCGCGCGGTGCCGGGCAACACGTCGAGGCTGATGAAATAGCCGCCCCTGGGGTCGGTCCAGGAGGCGATCTTGGAATCGCCCAGGCGCTGATCCAGGATTTCGGCCGCCAGCGCGAATTTCGGCGCCAGTATCTGCTGGTGCCGCAGCATGTGCAGGCGCACCCCGTCGGCGTCGCGGAAGAAGCGCAGGTGCCGCAGCTGATTGACCTTGTCCGGGCCGATGGACTTCTTGCCCGCATATTGCAGATACCAGGCGATGTTGCCCAGCGATCCGCCCAGGAAGCCGACCCCACCGCCGGCGAAGGTGATCTTGGAGGTCGAAGCGAAGACGTAGGGCCGGTTGGGATTGCCGGCCGCGGCCGCCAGCCCGAGTACGTCGATTTGGCGGACGAAGTCGTGCGTCAGGGTGTGCACCGCATACGCGTTGTCCCAGAACAACCGGAAGTCCGGCGCCGCCGTCCGCATCTGGACGAGCCGACGGGCCGTTTCCCACGAGTAGGTGACGCCGGTGGGGTTTCCGAACACCGGTGTCGCCCACATCCCCCTGATCGCCGGGTCCACGGCGACGAGCTCCTCGATCAGGTCGACGTCCGGGCCGTCCTGCAGCATCGGGACCGGGATCATCTCGATACCCATCGTCTCGGTGATGGCGAAGTGCCGGTCGTAGCCGGGCACCGGGCAGAGAAACTTGACGGTCGGCTCGTCCTCCCAGGGGCGCGGCGAGTCCACGCCGCCGTGCAGCATCGAGAAGACGACGATGTCGTGCATCATCTCGAGGCTGGAATTGTTCCCCGCGATCAGGTTTTGCACCGGGATGCCGAGCAGCTCCCCGAAAATGGCCCGCAGCCCGGGCAGGCCGTGCAGGCCGCCGTAGTTGCGGGTGTCGGTGCCCTCGTCGTCGCGGTACTCCTCCCCGGGCAGGCTCAGCAGCTGGTTGGACAGGTCGAGCTGCTTCGCAGACGGCTTGCCGCGGGTCAGGTCCAACGCCAGCTTCTTGGCCTGCAGTTCCGCGTAATCCTGCTGGTTGCGCGCGTGCGCCGCCGCCAGCTCGTCGGGGCTGAGGGACTCGAACGACACCATGCTGCTAGCGGGGCCCTTTCGCCGTCGAACGCTGGGAGTTCGGGGCCATGCGCGGCCCCGACATAGGGGACCCCGCGCACCCGACAGAGCCCATTGACCCTTGCTGCCTTCCGGCCCTGGGGGAGTTCACAGGATAGACGCCACGCGGGGTCCACGGAGAGTCTAATACCTTGCGCGGAGCGAGCAGCGACGACCGCGGGACGAGGCCATTCAGGGCTCATCCGGCGCTGGGTTTTGGTGGTCAGGCTTCGCCTGCACCCACTTCCCGAGTCGACTCATCGACCAAGTTCTCTAGAAGACGGATGTTCGTTTCGATGTCCGGGTCGTTAGGCAGGTACTGGCGGGCCAACTTATTGTGCTGCAGTGAGCGGCGATAGTCGCCGATCTTGTAGTAGCACAACCCCAGTTGCTTGTGGGGCAGCCAGGTCTTGAAGGGGTAATTCTCCACCGCTCGGTCAGTTGAGTTGTTTCCCCGGTCTTGCAGGGCCAGCTCGTACCAGAAGATGGCTGCCCGATATTGGTCACGCCGCAGGAAGCGTTCGGCGAAACGGCAGCTGAACTCCGGACGGGGAACGTCCAACTCCAAAGATTTGAGCGTACATTCCCACTCTTTGTCGAGATCCCCGACCGCGTAGTAGCACGCCGCCAGCTTGTGGAGGGCGAATAAAGTCAGACCGACATCAATATTTTGGCACTGCACAAACTGCAAATAGTACGGGATCGCTTTGTCGAATTGCTCATTCACCTGCAGTTCTCGGGCGTAGTGAAACAGGTCCCTTGGACGCATCTTTTGTCCCGCGTGGAAGTGCTTCTGATAGATCTGCAGGTTGCGCCTCGAGGGGCCGGATCCGCTGGCAGGCTTTCGATGGGTGACGACGATGTCGCTGTCGAAGGATCGGTATTGTTCTTCGGTCACCAACTCTTCGTGCACTACTCCGTCCCACGCAAAACCCTTCGACCTTCTCACCAGCCGGAGAAGTCGAGAACTTTGCGTAACGTTGTGTGACTCGTCGAAAGCCGTGTGATAGAGCATGGAAACCGCGTCTACGCCGGTGCTCAACGAATTCTTCAGTTCACGTAATTTAGTACGATCTTCGGGAAGCAGGACGTCATCGGCGTCGATCCAGAGGATCCACTCCATCGTCGCCTGTGCGAACGAGTAATTGCGCGCCGCCGAGAAATCGTCGACCCATTCGAAATCGAAAACCCGCGACGTGTAGCCGCCGGCGATATCCTTCGTAGCATCGTCGGAGCCGGTATCGATGATGATGATCTCGTCAGGAATGCCTTCGATGGAACGCAAACATCTTTTCAGCGTTTCCTCTTCGTTCTTGACGATCATGCATAGGCTTATCGTGCTCATCCGCTACACCTCACGTCGTGACCTCAGCTAAAGCTATGCCGTCGATCTCGCAACACGGAGGATCGCATCCGCGGCCGCCATCGTCAAAGTTATCCCGCAAATTGCGGTGATGGGCGTCAAACGCCGACTTCTCCCCTACGCCATGCCCGACACCCTCTCACTGACGTCTTCCTGAGCCGCTACCATGTCCACGGAGGATTCGCCTAGTGGCCTATGGCGCTCGCCTGGAACGCGGGTTGGGTTAACAGCCCTCGCGGGTTCAAATCCCGCATCCTCCGCCACCGGCCCACCAGCGGCCTTTAGGCTTGCGTGGACTCACCGGCAATATGAGGAGGCATATGGGGCGCAAGGTCGCCATCCCCTGGCACGCGTCGTTCTCGATCGCTGCCGGCGTCCTCTACTTCTATTTCGTGTTGCCCCGCTGGCCTGAGCTGATGGGCGATACCACGCATTCGCTGGGGACGGCGCTCCGGATCGTGACGGGGGTGCTCATCGCCCTGGCCGCCCTGCCCGTGGTGTTCACCCTGTTGCGGACCCGCAAGCCGGAGCTGGGAACCCCGCAAATGGCCCTGTCCGTGCGGGTTTGGTCAATCGTGTGCCATGTGCTGGCCGGCGTGCTGATAATCGGCACCGCCATCAGTGAGATCTGGCTCAGCCTGGACGCCGCCGGCCGATGGTTGTTCGCGATTTACGGCGCCGCCGCCGCGATCGGGGTGCTCGGGATCTTCGCGTTCTACCTGTCGTTCGTCGCCGAGTTGCCGCCGCCACCGCCGAAACCGATCAAGGCGAAGAAGCCCAAGCGGCGACGTGTTCGCCGCAAGAAGGGTGCCGAGGCCGAAGACACCGAAGCCGAGGAAGTCTCCGAGGACGCCGAGGCCGAAGAGGCCGAAGAGGCCGAGGAGGCCGGCCAAACCGAATTGTCCGAAGAAACTGAAGAGGCCGAGAAGCCCCAAGAGACCGAAGAGGCCGAAGAGGCGGAAGAACCGATCACGGTCACCGCCGAAGAGGCCGAAGAGGCCGAAGAGCCGAAGACGGCGCCCAAAGCGGGGTTGCAGAACCGCCGCCCGACGGGCAAGGGGTCGCATCGGATGCGGCGCAGGCGCACCGGCGTCGCGCTCGACGAATAGCGTCGGATAGCTCAGCGCCGTCGGAGGCCCTCGAGGTACGCGGCGATGCGTCGCTGCGTCTCCTCCGCGCCCCACAGCCCGCGAACCTCGCTGTCGATGGCGGCGGCCGCGCGCATCCGCGCCAGCGTCGCGCCTCGCAACTGGGCTTTCGTATGGCGATAGGCGTCGGCCGGGATGCCGCCGAGGTCGGCCGCCTCAGCGACGGCCGCCCCGATGAGATCGTCGGCCACCACGCGGTGGGCAACTCCGTTCGCGACGGCCTCGTCGCCGCGGTAGAGGCGGCCCCCGAGCAACACGTCGTCGGCGTGGCGTCCGCACGCGTAGCGCATGACCTCGAGAGCGGCGACCGGAAACGGCACTCCGACGCGGACCTCGGACGCCCCGATCTGCGCCTCCGGACCGATCAGCCGCCTGTCGCAGGCGCAGGCCAGGACGCACCCGCCCGCGATGGCGGCGCCGTTGATCGCGGCCACCGTCGGCCCCGGGTAGCAGAACATCGCCTCGAACGCCGCGGACAGCGCCGGGATCAGCCGGTCGGTGTAGCCCGCACCGCCTTCGACCACGCGGTTGAGGTCGACACCGGCGCTGAACGCGCGGCCGGCGCCGGTGACGACGAGTGCGCCGGCACCTGAGCGCTGCAACTCGCCGAGCACGCGCGCCAGCTCTGTCAGCAGCTCGACATCTTGGGCGTTCACCCGCCCGGACGACAGGGTCAGTACCTGGACCCCGCCGACGGATTCGATCTCGATCACGGTGAAACGATAACGACCGGGATGTCGGTGTTCTCATCGGTGTGATAGCTCGCGCACACCCGGTGGTAGCCGTCGGCGATCTGCAGCGGGACGCCCTTCGTGAAGTCGCCGCGCACCAGCAGGATCGGCGACAACTCCTGACCCTTCTTGATCTTGGCCAGATCCGCGCTTACGTGGGGATTCTCGACCGGCAACAGGGTTAGCTGCGCCGCCCGCAGGATGTCTTTTGCCTTTCTGTGTGCGACCGTTCCAGCTTTCAACTTTTCCGCCAATTGATTGGCGGTACCCGGATCCGCGAGCAAGGCGAGGTAGTCGGTCGCCGCCGGGAAGTCATGCGCCTCAGGCTTTTCCAGCCATTTCACCTTCGCCATCGCGTGTCTCCCTTCGTGGGGGGTGTCGACGCAGCCTACCGGGTCGATCCCAAATTTGGGATCGGTAGCAACGGCGGACGTCTGTACTTGCGCCAATGACGACGCCAACGGGGCGGCGCATGAAGGAAGGAAATGCAGTGAAACGTCTTCTCGTGGGTGCGATTGGGACCCTTGGCTGTGTGTCGGCCCTGGTGGGTTGCTCGAGCGGCGGCCACGCGGCCAGCCCGGCGTCCAGCACGGCGCCCAGCGTCGCTACCGGCGGTGGCACCGCCGCGTCGGTCAAGGTGGGCGGCAGCGACCTGGCGGGCCTGAACCCGGCCTCGGTGACCTGCGTGCGGACCGGCGGCAAGATCGACATCGGCAGCGGCGCCTCCACGGGCGGTGCACCCCAGCAGGCGCTGGCGGTCGTGATGACCGATGAGGCCACGCCGAAGGTCGAGTCGTTGGCGCTTTTTGTCGACGGCAGCGCGCTGTCGGTCAGCAACGCCATGGGCGTGAAGGTAGGTTCGGCCAACGTGACGGTCGACGGCAAGACCTACACCATCACGGGTCAGGCGCAGGGTGCCGACATGAAGAACCCGATGGCCGGCATGATCACCAAGGACTTCACCATCAAGGTGACTTGCGGTTAACACCACGAACTCCGGGCGGCGGACGTGCTTTCACTCACGCGTCCGTCGCCCGGACTTCTCGCCAGGCCCACGACAGCGGACTTATGATGCAGCCGTGGGAATCCCCGGTGAACTAGAGCGCGCGCGCCGCCTTGCGCTGGTCGCCGACGAGACCGGGGCGCGGGATCTCTTGCTATCCCTGATGCCTCAGATCGAGCGCGAGGACCGAGACGATCTCGGGCTGGAAGTCATCGCGCAGCTTGGTGAGATCAACCTTGCTCGCGGCGCGAATGACGGAGTGCGCGAGTCTATCCGGCGCATCCGCGACTGCCTGGCCGTCTATTCGGGGATCGCCGCCGGCACGATGCCGGAAGCTGCCGGCCAGGTGCGCATGTCCGGCGCCGAGGTGGCGCACATGATCCGCCGCTATTCGCGACGGGCCCAGTTTCTGCAAACCGGGTTGGCCGCGGCGGAGGGTGATCACGAAGGCGCGGAGGCAGCGCTGACCGAGTTGAGCGCCCGCGACACCGACGGCGCGTTTCCCGACCTGGCCGACGAGCACGCCCGCCTGATCACCCGCGCGCAGGTTCTGTGCGCTACCGCGCTGTGCGACGACGACCTGCATGTGCGGTCGGTTCCGTTGTGGGAGTCGGTGCTCGGTGCAATCGACCGTCTCGGTGACACCGAATTCGACGACCAACTTCGGGTGGACGCGGCCACCGCTTACGGTAGATTCTGCGTCGAGACCGGGCGGCTGACCGAAGCCGAGTCCTGGCTACGTCGCGCGGGGGCCAGGGCGCAGGCGCGAGGATGGGAATTAGCAGCCGCCAGAACACAATTGGAGCGTGCCGCGGCTTGCTGGTCGGTGGGTGACCACGCGACGACCGACCAGCTGATATCCGAGGCCCAGCCCGTCATCGCCCGCTATGCCCGGGCACACGATATCGCCCGTTGCTGGCTGTACATGGGGTTCACCCGGCTGGGATCGGGTGAATTGAAGGCCGCCGACGAGTGCTGGGAGCACGCCGAGCGGCACTGGCGTGAACTGGGCAAGCCCTTGCACCTGCACCGCATCTTGTTGCAACGCAGCTGGATTGCGATCTTTTGGAGCCACTTTGCCGATGCGGTCGAGCTGATCGCCCAGGCCCGGGAACTACTCGACTCGTCGCCACGCAGCAGTTGGCTGCAGTACGCCAAGCTCGACAACCATCTTGGCACCGTGTGGCGCGCGGATGCTCTGGCCGACCTCGGTTTCGACAGTTCGGGCGACCCCGACGAGACGCTGGAGGAGACCGAGGCGCGGCAGGCCGAGGGACTCGGTATCCTCCACGGCGAGGTTGGCACTCCGGAATACTGGCGCGGGATGGCCAAACTCGAACAGGCCGCCGAGCTCAAGGTGCCGGCCGCGCTGGCGGTCGACTCGGTGCGGTATTCGATCGCCGACGCCGATGCGCGTGCGCGCTGGGCAGCCAGCATTTCGGCGCCAATCCTGGCAAGCGCGTTTGCGGTCGCATGGGAATGGGAGAACACCCAATTGATCAGCGAGCTCGTCGAATACCACAGCGCGCGAGGCACTTTCGACACGGACCTGCAGCGGCCGAAAATCGGCGAGTGGGCGTCGACGGCCACCGCCACCGCGGTCATCGAAGCCGGCTCGGAGCCGGAACTCGCGCTGGCCGCGGCCGGCCCACGAGTGGGCGGGCGCCGCTCGCTGACGCGGCTCGGCCCGTTGCCACCGTTACAGATGCAGCCCGACAGCCCGCCGATCATGAGTCACTATCGCGCACTGGCTTTCGAGCGCTACGGACGCGAGGTCACCGCAGCCGAACCGCCCTGGTCGACCTGGCCATGAGCGATCCGGACCGGCTGACTCTGGTCCTGCGGTACGCCGACGTCGGGATCGTCACCTACGGCAGTCTGCGGATCGTCGGGCAGCCGTCGAGGACCGTCAACTGGGTGGTGGAAGACCCGATCCTGCTGGCCGCGTTGCAAGAGCTGGCCGATGCCCTGCCCGAGCCGCAGGGCTCCGAGAGCCGGCGCGACGCCATCGAGCGGGCCCTGAGCAGGGGTCCTTTCGCCACGCCGGACACCGAACTCACGGCGGCCTACATCCTCGGTGTGCTGCTGATCGGGACCCCGGGGTGGAACCTGTTGTCGGAGTGCATCGCAACGCCACGTGCGGTGCTGTTCGTGTCGCCCAGCGCCCGCCTGGCACGCGTCCCATGGGGGCTGCTGGCGGTGCCGAAATCGGGCCCGAGCAAAGAAGAGCTGGTACGCGCCCGCCAGGATGCGATTACCCGCAGCGGCCGAGTGGCCGCCCAAATCCCGTGGCAGTTGGCCGATATCGGTGCGCACACCGACGGCCATCGGCTGATGGAACTCGTCGATGTGCTGGTTGCGGTGCCGCCGAACATCGTGCACTCGCCGCGGGCGCCGGCCGGCTGGGACGCCAGGCGCGACGGGCCGCCGGTGTTGGTCCTCGACCCCCGGGTGCCCGGACAGCGCCCGGACTCCGCGCTCGGTTCGGTGCTCGGCAGGCCCTCGTCGCAAACGCAGTTGGGGCAGTACTTCGGCGACCTGGCCCGGCGTCGGCCGGTGCTGCCAGATGTCGACGACGCGGTCGAGCTGTTCCGCCGTCAGGACGCCGACCGCACCTGGCTGGGCAAGCTGCTCGCGCAAGCCCCGAGCCGGCTGATGTACGTCGGCCACGCGAGCTCCGGCCGGGGCTATCCCCATGAAGCCGCCCAGTCCGACCGGGCCGCCCTTCACCTGGCCTGTCCGGCGGGCATCCCGGGGGATGCGGACGCCATCGGCGACCACCGGCCGCTGACCGCCTCGGACGTCATGTCGCTGCAATTGCCCATCCCCCCGCGGGTTGCCCTGCTGGCCTGCGGGTCGGGCGGGGACTACCAGTTCGACGAGGCCACCGGCCTGGTGGCGGCGATGATCCTGGGCGGCGCACAGTTGGTGACCGCTACCCTGTGGTCGCTGCCGACGACTGCGGCCTTCCGGCAATTCGCGGCAGCGGGTGAACCCGCCGATCCGATGGCCGACGTGGTCATCGCCGTGGACCGCGCGCACGAGGCCGCCGACGCCGGGTGCGCGGTCAATCAGTGGCAGCGCGCCCAGATGCGCCGCTGGCGGGACGGTGATGTCACCGCGAGCCCGCTGTACTGGGCCGCCCTGGTCACTTTCGCAGTAGACGGCGCACGCTAGCGTTTCAGACCGACGCAAGCCAGGACGCGTGCACGGCCAGCACGTCGTCGGGCAGCGAAAGCTCCTCGCGGGCAGCGGGATCGAACGCCACCAGAACGACGAGACCGGGGCGCAGCATCGACACGTCGTCCTCGCGGCCACGACGCGCCAATTTGCCGATGAACGTCTCTCCGGACACGGCCACCACCTCGATGAAAACGTGCCGCTCGTTGCCGACTTTCTGCACGGTGCCCACCCCGACGGCGGGGCCCCGCGCGGCCCGGCGCCGGGCGAATCGAAGTCGACCCACCAAATCCAACAGCTTGTTCATGCGACCAGGATCTGGGTTCCGGACGGCTACCGAACCCAACTTTTCGGCTGCCGATATTTTCGCAATGCCCCTATCCTGTGCCTATGAGCGCAGATTCGCAGCTCACCACCGTCGTCGGCGTGGGCCACCCGCGCCGGTCGGTGATCGAGGCGGCGTGGCGGGCGATCGGTCCCGGCGTCGAGGTGCTCAGCAGCGATGACGGCGGCCCGTTGAGCCGTACCGTCAAACGCATCATCGACCCGTTGGTGCTGAGGCTACGATCGAATCCCCAATATTCGGCCCCCGTGGTCGCGCCCGAGACGGCCGCGGCGATGCACGACCTGATCGTCGGAAGCGGGCCCCAATTGCGTTCCGCCGCCGCATGGTTCGAGACCCTCAAACTCGAGCGTCGCAGGCAGCGGATCCGCACCGGAAATGCGCAGGAACTCTACTTTCCGGTCTGCTTTGAGCTCGCGGTGACGAAAGGCCCACCGGCCCCGCAAGATTACGAGACGGCGGCCGCGGTGCTCGTCGACATTCACCAGGGCCGGGACCGCACCGCGATCGAGGTATTGAACGACTACGTGGACAGCCCGGACATCGTCACCAGGCTCGCCGATCAACTCGACCGCAGTTGGCGCGACGTGCGGGTCGGCGAGACGGTGACCGGCCCGTTTTTGGCCGAACTCGTCACCGTGCTGGGTCCGGCCAGCAGCCACACCGCGGCGACGGCCCGGCAGCGTGTCTGGTCGGCCATGATCGCCGACGCGACCCCGTACAACCTGGGCGCCCTGGCCCGCTTGGAAGGACCAGAAAACAGCGGGCTACCGTGGTCGATCGTCCGCCTGGGCCTGAGTTCGGCTGAGCCGCAACGACAACCGAAGATCTCGGGAGGCTCCGACAGCGATCGCCCGCTCGATCGCAGCGTGGTGGACCGGGTGCGCGCGACACTGCGGCGCGCCCTGGACCGCGACGCGTTGCCCGACATTCCCCTGTTGTGTGAAGAGGAAGTGGACCGGGCCTGCGCGCCATGGGGGCTGTTGTCCGAGGACAAACAGGCCACGCTGGTGGCCGGCATCGAGGTGGCGGTCGAACTGGCTCCGCTGGACCGATCCGTCTCGAGCCGTTACGCATTGGCGGCGCAGATCCAGGCCCGGCTGCGCAAGGAGGCCTACGTGCTGCACGCCCGGCGCTATCTCGCCGAGGGCGGCCCGATCCACCCACGCCAGCGGCAAGTGGTCGACGACCTGGCCGCCTACGCACAGCCCTACCTGAGCCGGCTCTGGGCGCGGCTGCACGGACGCGACGTGTGGCAGGACCCCTGCGACGACGTCGACGAGGTGCGGTCCTTGCTCGAAGGCGTCGCGCGTTCGGTGAGCCTCGACCACCGGCAACGGATCAAGGCGATGCTGGAATTGCAGGTGGCCGGATGAGATTGGTTGCCGATTCCGGTCTGTGGAGCACCGGCCCCGCCACCGAGGCGACGCCTCTGGTCGCGGTGCTGGAGGTCAGCGGCGCAGTGCTGTCATGGACCGTGGACGACCCGGGCGAGGCCGCGACCCGGCTCACCTTCACCGACTTGGCACGCGCCGACTGGCTCTGGCGTGTCCTCGGCGAATCCGGCCACGTCGCTTTGGCTTCCGCCCTGGGGTCGGCTCCGACGGCCGAAGCACCGCGCAGCATCGAGCTCGCCGGCGTCGACATCAGGCCCGGATCGGTGGACCAGCTCCGCAGGCTGGCCGTAGGCCATTGGCTGCGGCGGTGGTGGCCCGCCAGCCGACGGGACGGCATCGCCGGGCTCGATCGTGCCCTGCTCGACGTCGAGGTCGCCCTGCTGACCGTTGGCGCGCAGGGATACTTCTTCGATGACACCCTGGATTCGGACGTAAGCGAGCTGCTGGCGCCGCACGCCCCTGCCCTGATCGCACATGTCCGGGAAGGCGATCCGCGGATAGTCGACTTGGTGCGCGCCGGTGCCGGGCTCGCCGACGAGGTCGGTATCGACGAGGCTGGATGGCCGGAACTGCAAGCGGCCCTGGATGATTCGAGCATCGCCGCGACGATGCCGAGCGGACGTCGGGACGACTACGCGCTGGCCGCCGGCGCCGAAACGGGGCCGGGCGGTGCGGTTCGGATCGCCCGGGGGACCGCGTCGATCAGCTGGGGTGCGGTGCCTCCCGGAATATTCGACGCGGGCGAGGACACCGTCGACTGGACCGTCGAGGTGGCCGGTGCGGCGGTGGTGGCCGTCGTGCGGGCGGCCGTCATCGGACCGCACCCGGCCACCGGGGTCGAGGTGCGGTTGCAGTGCGGACCCATCGGCGCCGGCGGCGCCCTGGACGCCGACGGCCGCGCCACCCTCCCCCTGGTTGACGGCGAGCGGCGGCCGCTGACGGAACCGGCAGCCTGGGACCGCGATTGGTCGGCGACATCGGTGGTCGTCGGCTCCCGGGCGTCGGGGGAGGCGGAAACGCGCGAGGCGCGGGAGCGGGTTCGCCGGTGGGCGCGGGCGCGGTTGGACCGACCCGCCGACGACGCGTTCCTGGCCGAGATTCTGGCCGCCGAATCCGATTACTAGCCCTATGCTGAGCGAGTGCCAAACAGCTATCGAGTCGTTCAGTGGACCACCGGCAACGTCGGGAAGAGCTCCTTGCAATCGATCGCCGACAATCCGGCGCTCGAACTGGTGGGCTGTTACGCCTTTTCGTCGGAGAAGGTGGGCCGCGACGCCGGCGACCTGGTCGGCATTCCCCCGCTGGGCGTCGCGGCCACCGACGACGTCGACGCGCTGCTGAGCCTCAAACCTGACTGCGTCGTCTACAACCCGATGTGGAGCGACGTCGACGAGCTGGTCCGCATCCTGTCGGCGGGCGTCAACGTGGTGACGACGGCGGCCTTCGTCACAGGGCACAACCTGGGCGCCGGCCGCGACCGGATCCTAAAGGCCTGCCAGAAGGGCGGGTCGACGATCTTCGGGTCCGGCGTCAGCCCCGGTTTCGCCGAGCTGTTGGCCATCGTCTCGGCGATGGTGTGCAACCGGATCGACAAGGTCACCGTCAACGAAGCCGCCGACACCACGTTCTACGACTCACCGGAGACCGAGAGGCCGGTGGGCTTCGGCCGGCCAATCGACGACCCGGAGCTGCAACAGATGGCGACGAAGGGGACGGCGGTTTTCGGCGAGGCCGTCCGGTTGATGGCCGACGCGCTGGGCGTCGAGCTCGACGAGGTGCGCTGCGTCGCCGAGTTTGCCCAAACCACGGCCGATCTCGACCTCGGGTCCTGGACGATAGCCGCCGGCTGTGTTGCGGGCGTCTACATCAGCTGGCAGGGCGTAGTCGGCGGCAAGACCCTGATCGATCTCAACGTTCGGTGGCGCAAGGGCCAGACCCTCGAGCCGGACTGGAAGATCGACCAGGACGGCTGGGTCATCCAGATCGACGGGCAGCCGACGGTGACAACCAAGGTCGGCTTTCTGCCGCCGCCGTATTTCCAGGCCGAGACGATCGCCGATTTTATGGTGATCGGGCACATCCTGACGGCGATGCCCGTCATCAACGCGATACCGGCCGTCGTCGCGGCGCCGCCGGGCATCGTCACGTACGCCGACCTGCCGCTCACGCTCCCCCGCGGCTACGCGAAGGTGTAGTGCCGAAAAGCTGACGGGGCCGGTCAGCCCTCGCCCGACGCGGCCGTCGCCGGAACCGGCACCCGTCGCCGCGCGGGCTTGGTGTAACTCGCCCCAAGCTGCGGCACCTCGAGCGGACCCTGGTGACGGGCGGCCTCGATGGCGTTGCGCAGCGGACCGGCCAGGCCCGCGAAGGACCCCATGTCAAACAGCAACGGCGTCAACAGCCGGTTGTGCACGAACCCGAAAGAGCTGCCGAATTCGGGGTCCGCCCAGCCGAGGGTTCCGCCCAGGCCCACGTGGCCGAACCCGCTGAGCAGGCCGGGAACCGGCGATTCGTGGTAGCCCAGGTGAAAAGGCATGGGCACCACCATGTTCGCGTCGGGCCACTTGCGTCGCGGCTCCCCCGTCAGACCGCGCGCCAACTCCCTGGACAGGTACTTCTTGCCGTCGGTGCGGCCGTCGTTGGCCAGCGCCGCGTACATCTTGGCCAGGCCGCGGCCCGTCACCACGCCGTTGGCCGCGGGCACCTCGCCGTCCAGGAACGGAGTGTCACCCTTGACGAGGGATACGACGCCGGGGAAGTACATCGCCCCGATGGCGCCGGAGAACGGCAGACCGGCCAGCTTCGGTGCAATGAAATTCATCACCGGAGCGCGGAACCTTCCCTGCGGCATCAGAATCTCCGCCGCCTTGGTCGGCGCCCCTTCCGGCGGCCGTCCGAGGTGCAGGCCGTCGGTGTTGAGCGGGCGCGCGACCTCCTGGCGGATCAGCTCGCGCATGCCCTTGCCCGTCACCGCCCTGGCCAGACCGGACAACAACCATCCGTAGGTCAGCGCGTGGTACGCCTGCACGCCGCGCAAATGGTCGACGGGCGCAGCGGCCAGACGCTCCTCCATGAGGAGGTGGTCCATCAGCTCCGTCTTGGTGACGCCCCGCAGGTGCGACAACCCGGATCGATGCCGCAAGACGTCGCGGACGGTGATTTCTTCCTTGCCGTTGGCCGCGAATGCGGGCCAGTATTCGGCGACCGGATCGTCGTAGGACAGCAGGCCCCGGTCGGCCAGGCGGTGGATCACCGTGGACGCGACGCCCTTGGTCGCCGAGAACACCATCGAGCCGGTGTCGGCGGTCCAGCGCCGGGTGCCCGCCCGGTCCGACCAGCCCGTCCAGACGTCGACGACGGGTACGCCGTCGATGTAGACGCTGAGGGCTCCACCGCCGAACCGGCGGCCGGGAAACAGCCGCGCGAACACCCTGATGACGTTGGCGAAGTGCGGGTCCGCGGCACCGGACACACCGCGTGGCAAGCCATCGTCGATGACCAGCAGCGTTGAGCCCGGACGCGGTGCCATCACGAGAATGACGTTATCAGGAAGGGAGAATCCCAGCTCATTCCGGGGGTTGGCGGCCTTCTTCGCCGGGCGCTTGGTCGGGGGGCGAGGCGTTCAACCACTTCCTCAGCCGAAGCAGCTGGTTGGCCACCAGCCCGACCGCCAGGAGCATCAGCACCACCACTATTGCCACCACGATCGCTCCGCTCACGAACTCCATCATTGCTGATCGCCCGCCCGGGTTTCAGGGTGACCCGGTCCCGGGTAAGCAGGAGCGCATGAGTGGAACAGACAAAATGAAGAACAAGATCGAAGACCTGGGCGGGCGCGCGAAGGAGGGCATCGGCAAGGCCACCGGGGATCCCGACACCAGGGACGAGGGCCGCGTGGATCAGGCAAAGTCCAGCCTGAAGGACGCCGGCGAGAAGGTGAAGGACGCCTTCAAGAAGTAACCACCCCTGACCAGCGGGCTTATCGATCGTCGGTAAAATCGATCAGCCCGCTGGTCTTCCGCCTCCAGCAATCAACACCGCAACCGTGGAGCAAAAAATGGCCGTCGCCAAGTTGATCACCGCGCAGGTGCGCCGGCTCGCAACGGTGGTTGCAGTGGCGGCGACGGTCGCCACCGCGGCGCTGTTGAGCGCTCCCGTTCGCCCCGCGGCTGCGGATCCGTGCCCCGACGTCGAGGTGGTGTTCGCCCGCGGCAGCGGCGAGCCCCCCGGCGTCGGCAGCGTCGGCGGACCATTCGTCGACGCGTTGCGCGGACAGCTCGGCGCGCGCTCGCTCGGCGTCTACCCCGTCAATTACGCAGCCAGTACCGACTTCAGCAGTCCCGATTTCCCCCTGTCGGTCATCGACGGCATCCGCGACGCCGGTACTCACATCGAGTCGATGGCGGCGAACTGTCCCAACACCAGGGAGGTACTCGGCGGATACTCCCAGGGCGCGGCCGTGGCCGGTTTCGTCACCTCGGCGGCCGTGCCGCCGGGCGTACCGGCGTCGATGGTGCCCCAGCCCATGCCGCCGGAGGTCGCCAAGCATGTCGCCGCGGTCACGCTGTTCGGGACACCGTCGGGTCCGTGGCTGCAGAAGTACGGCGCACCGGCGATCGTCATCGGCCCGCTGTATCAGCCCAAGACCCTCGAGCTGTGCGCCCCGGGCGACGGAATCTGCGGTGACGGCACGGACGCCTTCGCGCACGCAACCTATGCGGTGAACGGCATGACGGGCCAGGCCGCGACCTACGCGGCGAGCCACCTGTAGCCCGTTGCAGAATCGCAGCATGCGCGTTCTGATCACGGGCGGTACCGGATTTGTGGGTGGGTGGACCGCCAAGGCGGTGGCCGATGCGGGCCACTCCGTCAGGTTCCTGGTGCGAAATCCCGACCGGCTGCAGACCTCCGTCGCCCAACTGGGCGTCGACGTGTCGGACTTCGCCGTCGGGGACATCACCGATCGCGTTTCAGTGCGCGACGCGTTGCGCGGTTGCGACGCCGTCGTGCACAGCGCCGCACTGGTGGCGACCGACCCGCGCCAGACCAACGAGATGCTCACCACGAACATGCAGGGCGCGCAAAACGTGCTCGGCCAGTCCGTCGAGCTCGGCCTGGACCCGATCGTCCACGTG
The DNA here is from genome assembly GCA_963784685.1 of uncultured Actinomycetota bacterium. GTDB lineage: Bacteria > Actinomycetota > Actinomycetes > Mycobacteriales > Mycobacteriaceae > Mycobacterium. The sequence goes on along the minus strand of CAWASF010000019.1, from coordinate 123,803 downwards.
TCAAGCTTCACCGCGCTGTTTCATCCGGGCCTGGAGGTGCTGACGGCGGATCTGCCCGTCGTCGGCGGGGCGGACGGATACGGGACGTCCAAGGCCCAGGTCGATATCTATGCCCGCGGCCTGCAGGACGCCGGCGCCCCGGTGAACATCACTTACCCCGGGATGGTCCTCGGCCCCCCTGTCGGCGACCAATTCGGTGAGGCCGGCGAGGGCGTCAGGGCGGCGCTGCAGATGCACGCGATCCCCGGGCGGAGCGCGGCATGGCTGGTCGTCGACGTCCGGGACCTGGCCGCTTTGCACGCGGCGCTACTGCAGCCCGGGCGCGGGCCGCATCGCTACACCGCGGGTGGCCATCGGGTTCCCGCCTCCGAGCTCGCGAGCATGCTCGGCGAGGTCGCCGGGACGCCGATGGTCGCCGTTCCGATTCCGGACACCGCGCTGCGGGTCGCGGGCGCCGTACTCGATCGCGCCGGCCGGTTCCTGCCCTTCGACACTCCCTTCACCTCGGCGGGGATGCAGTACTACACCCAGATGCCGGCGTCCGACGATTCACCCAGTGAGCGAGAGCTCGGCATCACCTACCGGGATCCGCGGGAGACCATCGCCGACACGTTCGAGGCTTTGCGCGCCGCCGGCAACTGAGGCTTAGGCCCCACACTCGCGAGACGCGGATCGCGCCTAAAGTCGAAACGCGATGACTGCCGACTTCGTCAAGCACCATCCGGGCGCGCCCACCGGCTTCTTCGCTTGGGAAGCCGCAGGGCTGCGATGGCTCTCAAATGCTGACGGCGGTGTGCCCAGCGCACACGTTGTTTCGTTCGACGCAACCAGCCTGACGCTGCGGCGGCTCGATTCGGTGGCTCCGACACGCGAGGCGGCACACGCGTTCGGCAGCCGACTGGCCGTCACTCACGGCGCGGGTGCCGCGGCTTTCGGTGCGGGGCCCGACGGATGGGACGGACCGGGGTTCTTCGGGCCGTTGTCGCAGCCGCTGCCGATGTCGCTGCGGCGGCACCGGCGCTGGGGCGACTTCTACGCCGAGGAGCGACTGGTCCCCATGGCCGAGCTCGCGGCGGCTCGACTCGATGCTTCGACCCGTGCCGCGATCGACTCCGTCGTTTCGCGTTGCCGCACAGGCGACTTCGACGACGATGACCGGCCGGCGCGGCTGCACGGCGATTTGTGGAGCGGCAATGTGATGTGGACACCCGACGCCGTGTTGATCGACCCGGCCGCGCACGGCGGTCACCGCGAGACCGACCTGGCAATGCTCGCGCTGTTCGGCTGCCCCCACTACGAGGCCATCATCAGCGGTTACCAGCGCGTGCGATCGTTGAAACCCGGCTGGCGCAACCGCATTGGACTACACCAGCTCTTTCCGCTGCTGGCACACGTCGTTCTGTTCGGCGGCGGGTACGCGCGTCAAACGCATGCCGCGGCCATTTCCGCGCTGACCGCTTAGGCCGCCAATTCCGTTTCGCCTCAGCATCATGCGGGCACCTTGGCGGCGATCTGGTTGGCGATGTCGACGGCTGAGCTCTTCGGGTCGACGCTGCAGGTGTTGACGTCGACTATGACGTTGTTTTTCGCGATGAGCGCCCGCCCGCAGGCTTTCCAGCCAGTGGCCGGGGGGTCCTGCAGAGTCGAGGTGGTGCTCAGGACACCGTTGGTGTTGGATATCGCCGCCACGGTCCAGTGCGTCTTGGACTGGACGTGGGTGTAGTCGTGGCAGCCCTGCCACTGTTGGGCGGACGCGGTGAAGAAGTCGCCGGCTTGTTTGGCGGTGGGAAAAAGCACCACGGCCTGCTCGGCGAAATGCGTTAAGTTGTTGCCCTCCTGGACGGCGAGCGTCTGGTCACGCTCGGCGATGAAACCGCTGTTGGCATAGACCTGGGCTTGCGCCGCGCCGTCGACGGCCAAGCATTCCCTGGGCGTCATCGTGGCGCTGTCATCAGACATCGCGGTGCGGTTGTTCGTGGCCTTCATATCGGTTGTTCCCATGACGGCGTTTATTTGCTCGGGTGGGAGCAGGAATCCCTGCAGCGCGGCCTCCGCAACGGGAGGCGGACCTTTCGAAGCGGTGGCCGACGCCGTGGTCGACGCTTTGGATCCTTGGTCGGGCTGGCCGTGACAGCCGGCGGTGAAAATGCAGATGCCGGCAACGGCTGCCGCGGCGATCAGTCGGCGCATACGTCCACCCCATTTCCGGAATTCATTCGAAGAATTATCGCGCTGACCCACTCGACTTGTGTGTTATAAGCCGCCGTTTCGGGGAACCCGTTTGAAGATGGCGCCGAGTTCCGGCGCCGCTACGACAGGAGCTGTAATGATCGGATCAATAATTCTCGCCATCGTCGTGGGCGCGATCATCGGTTTGGTGGCGCGTCTTGTCATGCCGGGCAAGCAGAACGTCGGCATGATCATGACGGTTGTACTCGGCGCCCTGGGCGGCCTGATCGGCTCCTGGGTGGCCGCCTCGTTCGGATACCACAACGCAAACGGCGGAATCGCGTGGATTCCGTTCTTCATCGGAGTCGCCGCCGCCGTCGTCCTCATCGCGGTTTACGAGTCCCTGACCGGCCGCCGAACCCGCACGCGGTTGTAGCCCGGCGCGCCCGTTTGACCTTCCGGTTCGTTGCTGAGGGACTTATGGCTGCGATACCGGGGTCGTAATGCCCTCCCCTACGGGACCCTGCGGAGAGAACATCGCCGTACGTTCGGATCCCTGGGCGCCCGTAGGAGAAGCGGCATGACCAAACCGATTCCGCCACTAGACCTTTCATGGCTGCTGATCGAGTCGCCGACCGGGACGACGCATGTCGGTGCGATGCTGCTGTTCAAAAAGCCGCCCGGCCGCACGGGCATCGTTCGCGAGATCGTGGACGCGTACCGGGCCTGCTCGCCGGCGCCCCCGTTCAACTATGTCCCGGAGCTGTTGGGCCGAGGCGCGCCCCATTTCCGGGAGGCGGCAGGCTGGGACCCCTACTACCACGTGGGGCACCTGTCGCTGCCCGCCGGCGGCTCCTACGACGACCTGTTGCGGCTCGTCGCCGATCTGCACGAGCCCCAACTTGATCGCGACCGGCCGCTTTTTCGCTGCTGGGTGATCGATGGCGTACCGGGGGGAAGGTTCGCGATCTACACGAAGACCCATCACTGCATCATCGACGGCGAATCGGGCCTGAAGCTGCTATACGCGGGCCTGAGCACCTCCGAGCGGCCCACCATCCCCACGCCGGCGTTTGCGCTCGGCGCCGCGGCACCCATGCCCCACCAGTCGACCACCCTCGTAGTGAAGGTCGCCGACTCAATCCGCAAGGCAATTACGCAGGTTGGGGCACTCAACCAGGTTTCGGTCGGCGCGCTGCGCAAGGTGCTGGCCGGTCTCCTGGGAGCACATCTCGAGGGCAGCCTGCCTTTCGCGGCGCGGCACGCCCCGACGAACGTACCGCTCAAAATCGGGCGAAGGTTCGCGACGCTCTCGCTGCCACTCGAGGAGATGCACGAGGTCGGCCGGCACTTCGGGGCGACCATCAACGACGTGGCCGTCGCTGTCGTCGACGGCGGGCTGCACGCCTACCTGCGCGAAACCGGTCGCGCCTTCGAGCACCCCTTCATCGCCATGTGTCCGGTGTCGCTGCGCGGCGACGGCGACACGGCGATCGGCACGCGGGTGTCGGCGATGTTCGTACGGCTCGGTCAGCCCGGCGCGGGTATGCCGGAACGGATCCGCCAGGTTGTGGACTCGGTTGCCACGTGCAAGAAGGAACTCGGCGGCATGTCCAACCCCGCGGCGATGACTTACGCGGTCGGTCTCGTCGCGCTCGCGGGCCTGGGGGCTTCCACCCACTTGGACCGTGTCGCGCATCCGGCGTGCAACCTCGTCGTTTCCAATGTCGCGGGCGCCAAGGAGACCCGATACCTCAACGGTGCCCGCCTCCTGGGTATCTACCCGGTCTCAGCGCTCGCGGCCTCGATCGGGCTCAACGCCACGCTGGCGTCCTACCACGACAGCATGGACTTCGGGTTCGTCGCCAACAGCGCGGCGTTCGACGACCTGACCCAACTCGCTCGCTGCGCGATGCGGGCCTACGAGGAGCTGAAGCACGCTGCGGGAATGCAAGGAGCGCGCCCGAAGCGCGCCCCCGCCGGCCACGCCGAGGTGTCCTGAACTGTCAACACTTTGTCCTGCGAGGTCAAGCAATTTCGCTTGACCGTGTCCACAGTGAAGAGAACCAATCCGGGCGGGAGGTTCGAAATGACCGAGATCACCGGGGGCGAATTGTTCGCCCGCGCACTGCAGGCCGAGGGGATCGAGTTCCTGTTCGGTCTTCCGTCACCGGAAATCGATCCGCTGCTGGCGCAATTGCAGGCGCACGGCATCCGCATGGTGCCGGTGCGCCACGAAGCGGCCGGCGTGCACATGGCCGAGGGTCTCTACAAGACGACGGGCAAGGTCGCGGCGGTGCTCGGCAATCCCGGTCCCGGCTCGGCGAACCTTCTCCCCGGAGTCGTCACCGCGCTACACGAGGGAATCCCCGTGCTCGCCATCACTTCCCAGCATCGGCTCGGCATCGTCTACCCATCACCGCCGTCTACCTTTCAGGGCCAGGACCAGCTGGACCTCTTCCGGCCGGCCGTCAAATGGGGCGGGCCAATCTTCGAGTGGGCGCGCATACCCGAGGTGCTGCGGCTGGCATTCCGCGAGATGCATAGCGGCCGGCCGGGTCCGGTCCATGTGGAATTGCCGGCGCCGATCCTGTATGAAACCGGCGACCCGAGCACCGCGCCCGTGTGGCCGCCGGCGACCTACCGGCTGGGGCCACCACAGCCGTCGGAGCGCCAGCTCGATGACGCCGCCGCGCTTCTTGCCGCCGCCGAGCGGCCGGTCGTGTTCGCCGGCAGCGGCGTCGACCGCGCCGACGCTCGCGCCGCCGTGCTCGAGATCGCCGAGCTCCTGGGCTGTCCGGCGATCAGCTCGATGGCGGGCCGGGCGAGCGTCCCGGCCGATCACCCCAACTACGTCTTCGGGTTCGGGCCGGCGGGCGATCTCGCGCGCCGCGAGGCGGATGTGCTGCTCGTGGCCGGCTCGCGGATGGGCAACCTCGACGTCCCCTACGACACCTACTGGGGCGATCCCGAGGGCAAACGGCTCATCCAGATCGACATCGACCCGCGCCACTTCGGCGTCACCCGGCCGCTGCACCTCGGCATCCTTGCCGACGCCCGGGCAGCGCTCGACGGCATCGCCGCACGACTGCGCGCAACCGACCTCGGCACGCGCGACGGCGCGGACTTGGCGCGTTATCGCCAACTCGACGAGCAAGTGCGCGCGCAGATGGCCGCGCCGATCCTTCAATGGCAGGGACCGGGCATCCACCCCGCGCATGCACTCGGCGCGATTGGCGCGGCGTTCGGACAGGACGCGGTGTATGCCACCGATGGCGGCAACACCTCGCTGTGGGCCTACAACATGCTGCCCCCGACGCGGCCGCGGTCGTATCACTCGATCCTCGAACTCGGGATGCTCGGCACCGGCATCCCCTCGGCTATCGGCGCCAAGCTCGGCGCGCCCGACCGCGAGGTCGTCTGCGTGACGGGCGACGGCGCCGCGGGCTTCAACATCATGGAGCTACAGACCGCCGCGCGCGAGGGCATCGACATCACGGTCATCGTGTGCGCCGAGGGCTCGTGGACCATGGAGGAACTCAACGAACTACAGCTTTACGGCACCACCTTCGGGACCGGCCAGGGTGAGATCCGTTGGGACGTCGTCGCCCAGGGGCTCGGCTGCCATGGCGAGTACGTGGAACACATCGAGGACCTTGACGCGGCGCTGCGGCGCTCGCGTGACCACGTTGGCCCCAGCCTGGTCTGCCTGCGCACCGACCACGACGCCAATCTCGCCATACCCGCCGAAATGTTGGGCCGCTTCTTCGAGGTCTACTCTGGACCGGCGAAGCCGGCCACCGTGTAGGAGGATCGCGGCGAGGTGAAAACGGTAACCTGCACCAACGCGAAGCTTGAGGTCGTCGATCGGCCGGCCCCGATACCCGCCAAGGGTCAGCTGCTGATCGACGTCCTGAAATGTGGCATCTGCGGATCGGACCTGCATGCGCGCCACCACTGCGACGAACTCGCCGAAGTCATGGCCGAATCGGGCTACGACGACTTCATGCGATCCGATCAGCAGATCGTGTTCGGTCACGAATTCTGCGGCGAGGTGGTCGATTACGGGCCCGGGACGCGCAAGGCCCCGCGGCGCGGCACCACGGTCGTCGCGCTGCCGCTGCTGCGGCGCGGCAAGGAGGTGCACGCGATCGGGCTGTCGACGGTGTCGCCGGGCGCCTACGCCGAACAACTGCTCGTCGAACAGTCGATGACGATGGCCGTCCCGAACGGGTTGTCCCCCGAGATGGCCGCCCTGACCGAGCCGATGGCCGTCGGGTGGCACGCCGTCCGCCGCGGCGAGGTGGGCAAGGGCGACGTCGCGATCGTGATCGGCTGCGGGCCGATCGGGCTCGCGGTGATCTGCATGCTCAAGGCGCACGGGGTGCGCACCGTGATCGCCAGCGACTTCTCGGCGGGCCGGCGCGCGCTCGCGACCGCCTGCGGGGCCGATATCGTCGTCGACCCCGGGCAGGACTCGCCCTACGCGACGGACGCGAGCCGCAAACACTTGCAGGGCATCCTGGAGGCGTTCGATCTGGCGGTGGGCACGATCGAGAAGTTGCAGAAACTGCGGCTGCCCTGGTGGCATGTCTGGCGCGCCGCCGAAAAGGCCGGTGCCGCGACGCCGAAGCATCCCGTCATCTTCGAATGCGTCGGCGTCCCGGGGATTATCGACGGCATCGTCGCGAGCGCGCCGCTGTTCTCCCGCGTCGTCGTGGTCGGTGTCTGCATGGGGTCCGACCACATCCGGCCGGCGATGGCGATCAACAAGGAGATCGACCTTCGGTTCGTGCTCGGCTACACCCCGCTCGAGTTCCGCGACACGCTGCACATGCTCGCCGACGGGAAAGTCAACGTCGCGCCGCTGATCACCGGGACCGTCGGGCTGGCCGGCGTCGAGGCCGCGTTCGACGCGCTCGGCGATCCCGAGGCGCACGCGAAGATCCTCATCGACCCCAAGAGCGACGCTAAGCAGCCGGTTTGATCTCCAGGCCGACGTGCACCTTGTCGATGCCGCCGCGCACGATCGAGTGCGCATAGAACCACCACGCGTGGTACCAGTAGCGCTTGAGCACGGCGTTGTACACGCGCCGCGTCTCCGACTTCGGCAGGACTCGGGCGACCCCTTCGACCGGATCGCTCTTGGGCTTGCCCAAGGATCCGCTCCTGGCGATCGTGACCCGGGGTGTATTGCGGATCCGCCGGACTTTCCACGAACCGTCGTCCGTGATGACCAGGAGCTTGTCGCCCTCGGGCACTCCCCAGATCGCTGTCGGCTTCGGGCGACCGTCCTTGGTGAATGTCGTCAAGAGCAGGTACTTGGATTTGATCACGTCCTGAAAACTCAGAGCCATGCTTTCTTCCTTATCTATAGATGGGGTCAGCAGAACAATTCCCCAGCCAGACGACTTCCTGATCGCGTGTCAGCGCTCTAAGCCGCGCTGACGGTCGACGAGTCGCACCCGGATCGCGCCGTCGCGATCCTCCTCTTCCAGCTCCAACTCGATACTTGCCAGCTCCTGTTGTAGCAGCGGTAGCCAGTGTCTGCTCAGGGCGCGCGCCCGCAGCCGGGTGGTATGAACCTCTTGCTCCACTGTTCTGAAAGCCGCTTGTGCTGCGGCGCATCTGGCCGCGGCAATAACGGCTGCTCGATACGAACGCGTGGCCTGGACAGAAGCGGAGGTTGGGTAAATGACGGCCGGATCGTTTTCGGGCGGTAATACGCAAGCGGCGACGTCGGGGTAGCGCACCCCGGCGGTGACGGCCCACTGCACGGTGACCGACGCCGGCGCGGTGGTCACAACCAGTTCGATCGCGTTGTGGCCGCCCAACAGCACCGCGCGCAGTCCCCACATGTCGGCCTCGCGGCAGGCCTGCTGCCAGTCGTAGCGGCTTTGTTCGGCCTTGCGCTGCAGCTCTTCTTGCAGTGCGGTCAGCAAGTGCAGCTTCTGCTCCAGTAGCGTCACCCCACGCTCGGCGAGGTCGAGCCGGTTGAGCACCCACAGCCGGCCCATCCGCCCCGGGGGACGCGATAAAGCCGCCATCACGCCTCCCGCACGCTGTCGGGCCGGTGTGCCCCGAGCAGGCCGGAGGGCAGCATCGCAAGTTCACTGCGCGGCAACCGCGCGAGTACCTCCCATGCCCGGTCGAGGGTTTCGTCGAGCGGTCGTGCGGCGTCGGGACGTTGATTGACCAACTCCGCGGCGAAGTCGTCTTCGAACAACAGATAGCTGCGGTCGGTGGCGGTGAGGGCGTCGGGCCCGATCAGCTCGGCCAGCGCGCTAATCTGCCGTGCGCGGGCCAACGAGGCAAGCAGTTGTGCCGCCAGCGGCAGGTGATCGTCACGGGTGCGGCCAGCCCCCGCACCGCGGCGCATCAGCCGCGACAGCGACGACAAGGCGTCCACCGGCGGGTAGATGTTGTGCAGATGCATCTGTGCGGAGAAGATGATCTGCCCTTCGGTGATGTAGCCGGTCAGGTCCGGCACTGGGTGGGTGATGTCGCCGCCGGGCATCGTCAACACGGGCAGCACGGTCACTGAGCCGGGCCGCCCGACGATTTTGCCGCACCGCTCGTACAGCGAGGCCAGGTCACTGTAGAGATAGCCCGGGTAAGCCCGCCGGGCCGGCATTTCACCGCGGGCTGCCGAGATTTCCCGCAACGCCTCGGCGTAGCTGGTCATGTCCGTCATGACCACCAATACGTGCCGCGCCGTGTCGAACGCCAGATGCTCGGCGATGGTCAAGGCGATGCGCGGGGTGAGGATCCGCTCGATGACCGGATCGTCGGCGGCGTTCAGCAGCAAAACCAACTCCCCTGCGGCGGCTCGTGATTCGAGCACATTGCGGGCATAGGTCACGTCGGCGTGCGGAAGTCCGATGCCGGCGAACACCACGCTGAACGGCTCGCCGCCGCCACTGGCCTGCGCGGCGATCTGACACGCCAGGCGCAGGTGCGGCAGCCCGGGCAGCGAGAAGATCGGCAGTTTCTGGCCCCGTACCAGGGTGGTGAGCGCATCGATCACCGACACGCCGGTCAGCACCGGCTCCGAGGGAGCGTCGCGCTGCGTCGGGTTGAGCGGCTCGCCGTTGACCGACACCCGCTGCGCTCCGGTCACCGGCGGACCGCCGTCGATCGGTTCGCCGCGGCCGTTGCAGGTGCGGCCCAGCCAGGCGATTCCCACCGGGATGCGCAGCGGCTCGCCGCTGAACCGGTATGCGGCCCCTGAGGTGTTCATTCCCGACGTGCCCTCCATCACCTGCACGAGCGCCACGTCGCGGTTCACGTCGAGCACCAGCCCGTGCCGCACAGAGCCGTCGGCCAGCGTGATGACCACGTACTCGTCCCACCCCACATCGGCGACACCGGCAACCACGGCCAGCGGACCGCGCAACTCACGCACACCGCGGTATTCCACCCATCGCGGCAACGGGCGGATCATCGCGGCAGCTCACGCAGCGTCTGGACGATCTGGTTTCGCCGTTGAACCACCACCGCGGTCTCGTCGGGTCCAGCATCGTCGCGAGCGCGAACGAGCTTGCCGAAGTCGGTCTCCTCGATCAGCTGCGCCGCCACACCTCGGGCCACCAGTTCGCGGCAGGTGTCGATTACCGCCAGCACCGCGTCGACGAGCGCCGCAGTCTTCTCGGATCCGCAGTGTGCGTCGTTGGGGTTTTGGGCATTCTGCGCCAGCACGGCTTCCCGCAGCAGCCGCCCGGCCACCAGCACCATTCGCTCGGTGTCGGGCAGTGCCGTCACGCCGACCAGCTCGGTCAGCGCCGCCAGGCGATCGGCCTCGGTCAGCAGATCCAGCACCCGGGCGCGCCGGACAGGCCAGCCGCTGTCTTCACCGGCAACGACGCCGGCGGTACCGAGCGCTTCGACGTCACGGGAAAACGACGCCGACCACGAAACGGCAGGGTAATGGCGCGAGTAGGCCAGGTCCCGGTCCAAGGACCACCGACAGCGCACGAACCGCTCGGTGTGCACGGTGACCGGCTCGGACAGATCCCCACCCGGCGGCGACACCGCTCCCAGCACCGTCACCGAGCCGGTGTCCCCGCCCAGACTGTCGACGTAGCCGGCGCGCTCATAGAACGCCGCAAGTTCGGAGGACAGGTTGGCCGGATAGCCCTCCTCGGCGGGCAGCTCCCCCAGCCGAGATCCGAACTCGCGCAGCGCCTCTGCCCACCGAGACGTCGAATCGGCGATCACCACCACGTGATAGCCCATGTCGCGGTAGTACTCCGCGACGGTGACGCCGGTGTAGATGCAGGCCTCGCGGGCCATCATCGGCATGTTCGAGGTGTTGGCGATGATCACGGTGCGGTCCACCAGGCGCCCACCGGTGCGTGGATCGCTCAACTCGCGCATGTCGGCGACGATCTCGGCCATCTCGTTGCCGCGCTCACCGCAGCCGACATACACGATGACATCGGCGTCGCACCACTTCGCGATCTGTTGCAGCAGCACCGTTTTGCCGGTGCCGAACCCGCCCGGCACCGCGGCGGTGCCGCCCCGGGCGATCGGGAACAGCAAGTCGACCACGCGCTGGCCGGTGGTCAGCGCGACGGCATCGTCGCGTCGACGGCGATACGGCCGCGCCTGTCGCACCGGCCACCGCGTCGCCATGGCCACCGGCTGTCCGTCAACTGTGGCGATCGCCTCGTCGGCGGGGTAATCACCAGCGGCGGCGATCCAATCCAGCCTGCCCGACACCCCGGCGGGAACCTGCACACGGTGTGGCACCGATCCGGCGCCGGGCACCACGCCAAGCACGGTACCGGCCGTGAGTTCGGCGCCGATAATCGCTCTCGGCTCGAAATGCCATGTCGAGTGGTCGATTTCACTGTCGTGGCCGGGTACCAACCAGGTCGGCGCGGTGTGCAGCGGGCGCAGCAACCCATCGAACACCCCGCCCAGCAGCCCGGGTCCCAGCGACGCCGACAACGGGCGGCCCAGCGCCACGACGCGGGCGCCGGGCCCCAGGCCGCCGGTGTACTCATAGGCTTGTACGGTCACCTGTTCACCGCGGATCGCGACTACCTCCGCGGGGATTCGCTCGGTTCCCAGCGTTACCAGTTCATGCATCGCTAGCGGGGCGGCGGCGGCATCGATTTCCACCAGCGGTCCCGACACCCGCACCACCCGCGCCGCGTCCGCTACGACCACGGCTCATCCGGCTGGGCAGTGGCGTCGTCGAGCACCCGGGCGGCAAGGCCTGCCAGGCTCAGGTCGATGCGCCGCTGACCGGCCTCGGCCATCACACCACCGGCGGGTTGCTCCCTCAGCTGCGCGCCGGCGCCCAGCGTCGCCTGCGCGGCGGCCCGCAGGGCGGCAGCCCACTGTGGGTAGGCGGGGTCGTCACGCAGCCGCAGCACGGCTTCGGTGCTGCGCCGACACCACCGGTGGTAAACATCGCACCGGGCCGCGAGCACCGCACCGCGCAACTCCCGTTGCAGCGCCGCGCGTCGCTGAGCGCCCACCGCTTCCGCCGCGGCCCGCCCTGCGGCACGGGCCGTTTCGGCCAGTTGCGCGGCTTGGTCGCGGGCCACAGCGAGAACGCGTTGGGCGTCCTGCTGCGCTTCGGCCATCTCGCGTTCGGCGTCAGCGCCGGCGCACTCCAGCAGTCGCCGTCGCACCGGCTGCAGCGCCGCCCTCGCCTTCTCGGCGTTCAGCGCGCTCATGCGGGCATCACCGCGGTCAGCGGGTCGGCCTCGCTCAGCTGGCCGCCCAGCGCGCCAGCGGCCGCCGCGGTCAGAATGACCAGCGTTGTGCCGGATGGCAGGCTTTCCCACGCCCGGCGCACCTCATCCGCGCCCCGGGCGGACATAGTGGTCGCGCCCGCCATCGCATAACCGGCTACCAACGCCGGCTCACCGATCACGACAATGGCTCCCATTCAAGCCCCCCGTCAGGCCCGCTGGATCAAGATGACCGCCACGACGAGCCCGTAGATCGCGATGCCCTCGGCCAACCCGACGATCACCATCGCCCGACCGAACAACTCCGGCCGCTCGCTCAAAGCCGCCAGTGCCGCCGCGCCGGTATATGCCACGGCGATCGCCGCGCCGATCGATGACCCCGCGACGGCGATCGCCGCGCCGAGCAGCGCCGCCCAGTTGCTGCTCGCGCTGCCCGGTCCGGCCGCCACGGCCGTCTCCGCTGCCGCCGGCCCAGCGGTCAACGCCTGCACCAGCACAACCAGTGCCGCCACCACCAGCACCGCATTGACCGCCCAGAACAGCTGCACCGCCAGCCGGCCCCGGCGACGCAAAAGCATCAAGCTGACCGCGAATCCGGTGATCAGCGCCGGTGAAGCGATAACCCAGGTCAACATGCCGCCTCCATTTCGACCACCGGGACAATCCAGGGCCGGAACGGCCGACCCTCACCGATGAACACCCGTGAAAACAATTCATAGAACTCCAGCCGCAGTGCCTGGACGCCCGCGACCAGCGCCTCCAGCGCGAACGCCACCACGTTGCCCACAACGAACAGCCCCACCGCCCCCACCGCGCCAATCCAGCTGTGCGCCCACAGTGCCGTCGTCCCGCGCCACACCACCCAGCCAAGCGCGGCGTGCGTCATGCCGAACGCTGCCAGACGCGCGAACGACACCAGGTTGGACCCGAGACGCACCACCAAATCCACCCCGCCGATCCCGGCCTGCAGCAGTCCGGCCACACCGCCACCGGACTCGGCATACAGACCGATCAGCGCCAGCAGCAGACCGACCGCGCACAACAGCAACCCAACCTCCGCCAGCAGCCGGGGGCCGATCATGTAGCCGCCCAGCACGGCGCCGGCGCCAGCGAACACCGTCGCCCCCGCAATCCCCGACGGCGCGTAGACGGCCAGCCGATACCCGCCCTCACGCCAGCGGTTGATCGCCCCCACGGTGTAGGCGACCCCGAGCAACACCGCCCCAACGGCCAACGCGACCAGCAACAACCTCAGCGGATCATCCAGCGGGGCCAGCCACACCACCGGCACCAGGCCGGTCGGGCCGAAGCATTCCCCGTACAGGACCCCGAAGACGCTTGCCGCAATCCCGGCGGCACCGACGAAACTCCACATCGGCCGCAGGGACGGGAACCGGCGGATCCAGCCCAGCCTGATCATGACCGCAGCGACGACAAGCAGCAGTCCGTGGCCGACGTCACCGAACATCATCCCGAACATCACCACATAGGCCAGCCCGGCCCACACGGTCGGGTCGATGTCGTGGTACGGGACGGTGCCGTAGGTGCGCACCAGCGCCGAGAAGCTGCCGGAAAGCCCGGGCTTGGTGGTCAGCAGCGTCGGAGGATCCACCCCGGGTGGGTTGGGCAGCGGCACGGCGGCCGCCCCGGTCGCGTCCAGGCGAGCGCTCAGCGTGGGTAGCCGGTCGGCCGGACACCAGCCCCGGACCGCTGCCACTTCGCCGCGGCGCACTGAACTCGCGGCGTACCGCTGCAGCTGCGCCTCACCGGCCAGCAGATCCGCACGCCCAACCCGCTCCAGCTCGGCGACGTCCGGCGCGGCGGCCGACAACAGCACCGCCGCGCTGGCGTGCGCCGAATCGGGGTGCGCGCCCATCCGCTGCAGCGCCCGTGCTGCCTGACTCGCTGCGCCGGTGCTGTCGGCGGGGTCGTCGAGCTCGACGCTGCCAGATCCGGCCACCGCCACCAGCGCGTCGCGCAGCGTGTCCACCCCCGCGACCACCGCGATGCGCTGCATGCGAGCCGGGGTAAAACGCCGCGTGACGGCACGCAGGCGTTCAGCCCGCTCAGCCCGTTCAGGTGAGGACATCGTAGACGTCCATCGGGCAGCCGCCACGCGACGCCATTGCCAGTGCAGCGCGGCACCGCCAGGCGTCGGTGGCCAACACCGCGACGGCCCCGATCGTTCGCGCCCGGGTGAACTCGCCGCGGCCGAGCATCGCCAACCCGTCGGCTTCCACCCGCGCCCACCAGCGTGCCTCCGCGGTCCACAGGCCGTCGGCCTCGGTGATGCCGTCGAGCACCCAGCGAAACCGCGTGGGTAACGCGTCAGCGAACGACGCCAAGTCAGTGGCCACTGCTGCCGCGCCCAACATAAGGCGAGAGCGCATCAGCACCGGTTCGGGCAGCTCACGCTGTTCCACCAGCCGCCGGCGCGCCACAGTCAAAGCCAACCGCGTGCACGCCCAGACCCGCGCCTCGGGAACCGCGTTGGCGACCCGCGCCGCCCAGCCGATCTGAACGGCCAGCGCGATGTCCGACGGTGATTCCGATGCCGGGTCGCCCCACATCGTCTGGGCCAGGGTGTCCCGCAACTGCGCCAGCGAGGAGGTTTCGCTCAGCCGCGGCCATGCAGTGGCCAGGGCGCCCAGCGTGTGGGGCTGCGAGGCCGGCATGCCCGCCAACCGCCGGGCGTGGGCGGCGATGTTGCCGGCCTCGAAGCCAGCGGCGAGCGCGCGGATGGCCTGCGCGCCCTGCGCGGGTTGCCATCCGGCCAGCACACGCAGATGCCATAACAGCGCGGCGCATACCGCATGCTCGGTGTCGAGCGCGGGCGGTCCGACGGTGACGTCACGGCCGTAGGCGGTAGCGGCCAGCGCATGCTGCGCGTCGGTCAGCGAGTTCATCGCCGCGAGGACCCGGGCACGCCCCACACCCAGCCGCCGATTGAGCAGGGCTCTGGCGCGGACATTGCCTGCCACCCATTGAGCGCTCATTTATCGCCCTCTGTCGTCGCGGAGCGGACGAGGGCATCGAGCCAGCCCCGCACCTGAGCGGCGACGGTGTCGACGTCATGCGCTAACCGCTCGTCGGCCCGTAGACGCAGGCGGGCGATCTCGGCCTCCGTCTGGCGTCGCATGTCGTCCTCATCGGCGCCGGCTTCGCGCAGCGCTTCCGCTTCCGATTGGGCTCGCACAGCCTCAGCGTCGTCACGGGCTTTCGCCACGAGTTCGGCCGCCTGCCGGTCGGCGGCGCGGCGAATCTCCTGCGCCCGATCGATGGCGGCCTGCCGCGTCTGACGTGCCTCCTCTTGCGCATCGTCCAGCAGTGCCAGCACCGCGGTGAGCTCGGCCGTCGCGTCAGCCGTGCGATCCACCGGGATGCCGGGACGGCCGGCGGCGCCCGGTGTACCGGCGGGAAGGAAGCGGTCCAGAATATTTTGCCACTGCGGCACCGCGCTCCTCCTTACCGGCGCCACGATGATGGGTTTAAAAGCGTTACCCCGCAGACCTTTTGGGCAGCCCCAACAAAAGGACGCGTGCCCACCAACCCGCAACCCTAACGTCCAGCGTCCAGGCTAATAGGAGCCGGACAACAACGAGCAGAGTCCAATGGCCCTACTGGGGGATGGCCCATTCGGAAGTCCTTGGCCTAGGGCCCCGGGCGTACCTGCTGCCAGCCGTAGTTCGTCATGTGTTGCGGCCACCGTTGACGCCGAGTATCTGTCCGGTGATGTACCCCGCCTCTTCCGACACAAAGAAGGCGCACGCCGCGGCGATATCCTCGGGCCTCCCGACCCGCCGCACCGGGGTGCGTGCGATGTGTTCCTCCACGGTGCCACCGAGCAGTTCCCGCCGCTCGGCACTGCGCAGCATCGGTGTGTCGACAAACCCCGGCGGTATCGCATTGACGGTGATCCCCGACGGACCGTATTCGAGGGCCAGTGACTTGGTCAAACCGTTGACCGCGGACTTGGCCGCGACGTAGTGCGCCATGAACGGCTGACCGGAGTGCGCGCTGGACGACGAGATGTTGACGATGCGGCCCCATCCGGCCTCGACCATGTCGGGCAGGACGGCCTGAATGGTGTGGAACACACCGTTCAGGTTGACGTCGATCACTTTCGACCACTGCTCGAAGGACATGCCCAAGAACTTCTTGAAGCCATCCACCCCGGCCGCGGTGACCAGTACCAGGATCGGGCCGAACGCTTCGCGGATCGCCGATATTGCGGCGTCGACCTGCCCACGGTCGGCGACGTCGACGACGTAGCCGGACTCGTCGTCGGTGGGCGACAGATCGAGGACCGCCACCCGGAATCCGTCAGCGCGCAACCGCTCCGCGATCGCGCGGCCGATCCCGGACGCGCCACCGGTCACCACCGCAGTCTTCACCCGCGCCTACCCGCCTTCTGAGCGATCGCCCAGCGTGTGGGCTTCCCATGCCTATCACCGAGGGTCCGCCACGGTCAAGTGGCCATTGATTTTTAGCGACCGCCCAATCTAGGGTCCGTTGATGGCCAGGGACACCACCACTCGCGACGCGCTGATAGGCGCGACGATTCAGATCATGGTCGAGGAGGGCTACGCCGCGGCCACGTCGCGCCGGGTGGCGGCAGAGGCCGGCGTCAAACCGGCCTTGGTGCACTACTACTTCCCCACCATGGACGAGCTCTACCTGGAGGTTTTTCGTCGCGGCGCGGCCGGTTACCTGGAGCGGCAGAAGGAAGCGTTGGCATCGGACCGTCCGCTGCACGCCTTCTGGGACGTCCTCACCGAACCGAAGGACACCCGACTGCTCTTGGAGTTCATGGGGCTCGGCAACCACCGCAAGGAAATCAGGGCCGAGATCGCCGCCTGGTCCGAGCGGTGGCGCGAGATGCAGATCACCGCGCTGAACTTCATCGTCCGCGAACACGGCCTCGACACAAGCGAATTCCCGCCCGCCGGCCTCGCCCTCATCATCGCGGCGGTCGGCCGGATGCTCATTTTGGAGCAGGGGTTGGGCGCCGCCCTCGGTCACCGCGAGGCCGTCGCGCTGGTCGACCGGTTCCTGGACCGGTTCGAGATGCCGGCGTCGCCTTAGGGCAGCACTACCCGCAGCCGCTCCCAGCCCCGGACCGTCGATGTCGACGCCAACTGCGCCGTGTCGTAGTCGATGTCCCATTCGGGCCAGCGGTTGAGGATCTCGTCCAACGCGACCCGGCCCTCGAGGCGTGCCAGGTTCGCCCCCAAGCAGTAATGCACGCCCTTGCCGAAGGTGATGTGCGAGATGTTGTCGCGGTGGATGTCGAACTTGTCAGGATCGGCATAGCGGCGGTGGTCGCGGTTGGCGGCACCGAACAGCAGCAGCATGGCGCCGCCGGCCGGAACCGTCGTGCCGTAGCACTCGAAATCCCTTGCCATCCAACGAGCGACGTGAGGTCCGGTGGGCTCGAACCGAAGTGTCTCGTCGACGGTGCGGTTCAGCAATGATCGGTCCCGGTGGATCTCCCGGCGCTGGTCGGGATGCTCGGCGAGCACCTTGGCCAGCCAGCCGATCAGCCGGCCCGTCGTCTCGTTGCCCGCGCCGGCGACCACCTGGGTGTAATGCAGCACCTCCTTGCGCGTCAGCTTTCGGTGCACCCCGTGCTCGTCGTCGAACTCGACGCTGAGCAGTGTCGTCATGAGGTCGTCCGACGGGTTCTTGGACCGCCATTCGACGTAGTCGGCGTATATCCGGCCGTCGGCGATGGAGTCGGCGTTGGCGACCTTGAGCGGCGCACCCGGCTTGGTGCGCAGGTTGGCATCGTTGGCGTCGCGAACCGAAATCTGTTCGGACTCGGGGATTCCCAGCAGCATCCCGATCACCCGCATGGGCATCATCGATGCGAGCTCGGCGATGATGTCGAATCCCCCCGAACCGACGAGCGGGTCCAGGCACCGGACGCAGTAGCGCCGGATCTGGTCTTCCAGTTCGGCCATTCGGCGCGGCGTGAACACCCGCGACATCAGCCCGCGCAGCCTCGTATGTTCGGGGGGGTCCTGGAACATCATCACGCCGCGCGGCATTTCGAATTTCGACTTGATCAACTCGAGGATGTCGCTTCGCCGGTTGGAGAAGGCCTCCCAGTTGGCCAATGCCCGCTCGACGTCGGAATGCCTTGATATCGCCCAGAAGTCGTACTTCTCGTTGTAATAGATCGGCGCCTCCTCGCGGAGCCGCGCGTAGACCGGGTACGGGTCGGCGATGATGCCGACGTCGTAGGGATCGTAGTAGACGTCGGTGTCATTGGTGACTGTCATCGATGCTTTCCCGTCCGGCCCGCCATGGCAACCTCGATTCCGATGTTGGGCGATCGCCCAATTTTTCGACGCACGCCATGTCTAGCAGCACCGCGACGGGCTCGTCAAGGGCACGACGCGCCGGTAGCTAGTCGTGGCGGGTGGCTTCTTGGGCGAGTTGCACGCGGGACTTCAATCCCAGCTTGCTATAGACGTGGCTCAGGTGGGACTGCACTGTGCGCGGTGACACGAAAAGCCGGGTCGCGATGTCGTTGTTGCCCAGTCCTTCGCTGACCAGTCGCACCACGTCAAGCTCGGCCGGCGTGAGCGACCCCCAGCCGCTGGAGGGCCGTTTGCGTTCGCCGCGACCGCGTTGTGCGTAAGCGATCGCTTCCTCGGTGGACAGTGCGGCGCCCTCGGCCCATGCCGATTCGAAGTCCTGCGCGCCCATCGCATCTCGGAGCGCCGCGATCGAGGCTTGGTAGCCGGTTTCCCAGACCTTGAACCGTACGACACCCATCCGCTGGCGGATGGCCGCTGCCGCGCCGAACAACCGCGCGGCTTCGCGGTGACTCCCAGCGTCCGCCGCCACCGTGGCGAGGCATTCCAGCGTGTCCGAAATACCCAGGCGCACACCAGTTTCAGCGGCACACGCCAGGGCGTCGTGGGCGTCACGTTCGGCCCGTTCCGGCTCACCTTGCGCGATCCCGACGCGGGCGCGTGTCGTCAGCGCCGTGACCAGATTCCAACCCGATGCCGTCGAGACCGCGTCGTCGACCCAGCGGCGGGCCGCGACCAGGTCCCCAACCGCCAGCGCGGCCTGGGCACTGAGTGGACGCTGCATCGCCGCCGTTTGTGGCAGGTCACCAAGGTGCGGCCACGCCGCCTCGCAGGCGTCCGACGCCGATTTAGCATCGCCTGCCGCCAGCGCGGCGAAACCCGATATGAAAGAGCTGATGCCCGCGAAGACCCAGCCGAGTTCGGAGGCGACCTCGGAGGCCGCGAAGGCCGCGGAACCCGCGGAGTCACCCTGGTAGGCCAGCACGAAGCCCTGGCCCCAGAGGCCATGCGCCCTAGTGATGAGATCGTGAGCCGCCTCGGCCTCGGCGGCCAGATCTTTTAATTGCGCTGCGCCTCCGGCCAGGTCGCCCTGCCAGACCTGAGCCCAACTGAGGCACACGCGGCACTGACGGGAGTTGAACCGGTCGCCGATCGCGTCGGCGACATCGCGACCTTCTTCGGCGGCCGCCCGCATCGCGATCGGCTCACCCACCCATAGGGCCGCGTCGGCCTGCCACACCAGGATCTGGCTGAGCCTCCAGCGATCGCCAAGCTCGCGGACAAGGCCGATCGCCTCGCCGAAGTACGGCGCCGCCAGTTCGGCGTCGCCGACGACCGCAAAGCCGCGCGCGGTCAGCGCCCGGGCCAGCAAGGCCGGGTCATCGAGGTCGCGTGCGATCGCCAAGGCTTGTTCGGCTTCATTCACGCATTCCGTGGCGCCCGCCCAGGTGGCAAGCGCCACTTTGTCGGCGAGCGCCCGCGCCCGCACCGCAGGTGCCACATCCAGGTGGCACCTTTCCGCGTCGGTAAAGGCGGCGTCGAACCACGCCAGCCCTTCGCGGATGCGGCCCTGGCCAAGCCAGAGCGGCTGCAGCGACGATGCCAGCGCCAGCGCGAGCCCGGCATCACGGTTTTCCCGGCTCCACCCGAACGCGGCCCGCAGGTTGTCGATCTCCATTTCGACCTGCTCGACCCTCCGTTCGAAGTCACTGTCAGCCGGAGCATCGAGCATGGCGGCCAGCGCCGTGTAGTAATCGCGATGGCGAGACCGCACGGCATCCGCCTCACCAGACTCCGCCAACTTCTCGGCCGCGTACTGGCGCACCGTCTCCAACAGCCGGTAACGCGTTCTGCCGCCGCTGCGCGATGGGTTTGCGGCCACCACGAGCGACTTGTCCACCAGCAGGGTGAGCAGGTCCAGCACCTGGAAGCGCTGCATGTCACCGCCGCCGGCCACGGTTTGAGCGGCGCCGAGGTCGAACCCGTCCAAAAACGCCGCCAGCCGGCGAAACAAGACTTGCTCCGGCTCGGTCAACAGCTGATGGGACCAGTCCACCGATTCGCGCAGCGTCTGCTGCCGTCGCACCGCGGTGCGCGCGCCACCGGTCAACAGCCGAAATCGGTCGTGCAGGCTGTCGACGATTTCGCTGATGGACAGCGCCCGCACCCGGGCGGCGGCCAATTCGATCGCCAACGGCATCCCATCCAGGCGCCGACAGATCTCCGTAACGTCGGGCAGCGTCTCTCCGGTCACGGAGAAATCCGGCCTCACCCGCCGGGCGCGTTCGGTGAACAACTCGACAGCCTCGTCGGTCAACGACAGCGACGGCACACGCCAGGTGACCTCGCCGGCCACACCAATCGGCTCGCGGCTCGTCGACAACACCGTCACAGCCGAGCAGGCCTCTAACAGGGCAACAACCAGGGCCGCACTGGCATCGAGTAAATGCTCACAGTTGTCCAGCACCACCAGCATCCGGCGGCCGCCGATAGACGTCAGCAGCGTGTCCATCGTGGAGCGGCCGGGCTGGTCGGGAAAGCCGAAGGCACGGATCGCCGCGACCGGCACCACCTCGCGATCGGTGATCGGGGCAAGATCGACATACCGCACGCCGTCGGCGAACTCGCCGGCAACCTGGGCCGCGACCTGCACCGCAAGTCGCGTTTTGCCTGCGCCACCCGCGCCGGTCAGAGTCACCAGCCGGTTATCGGCGACGATGCGCCGCACCTCGGCCGCTTCCCGGCCGCGACCCACAAAACTCGTGAGCTGAACCGGGAGATGCTGTGTCTCAACGGTTTTCGGTGTGCGCAGCGGGGGGAACTCGTTGACCAGGTCGGGATGACACAGCTGCACCACGCGCTCGGGACGGGGCACACCACGCAACTCATGCGTGCCCAGATCGGTCAGCCACACGTCAGCCGGCAGCGTGTCAACAACTAACGCCTCGGTCGTGCCCGAAAGCACCGTCTGCCCACCATGGGCCAGATCCCGAATCCGCGCCGTCCGGTTGATGGTCGGGCCGATGTAATTACCCTCATCCCGCAGCTGCACCTCGCCGGTGTGCACGCCAATCCGCAAGCTAACCGGCGCTAGCGGCGCCTGCTGCAGGCCCAGCGCACATGCCACCGCGTCGCTGGCCCGCGCGAACGCCACCACAAAGCTGTCGCCCTCACCCTGCTCCACCGGGCGCACGCCGCCATGAGCGGCGACCAGATCCGAGAGGACGCGATCCAGCCGTGCGAATGCCGCCGTCATCTGCTCAGGCTGACTTTCCCATAGCCGCGTCGAACCCTCGACATCGGCCAACAGCAACGTCACCGTGCCCGTCGGCAAAAGCCCGCTCACGCTAACTTCGCTCCAGTTCAACAGCGGCGTTTCCGCGCGTGGATCGATCTCGCTCATGCTAGCCAGCATGCGGACCCTACACGCAGCAAAACATCAGCAAAAAGGCGCAGATCGCGCGCCGGAGACGCGGAGGACGCGGGCCGGCGTGCTGAATCCGTGAAGATTAATCACACGGGCGTGAAAGATGCGTTAATAATGTGGCCGATCCCGCCTCGGGCCTGCACTGTGGACTTATGGCGCTGCTCGAGCTGCGCGGCCAAACCGACCGCTGGACAGCGGTGGCGGCGCGGACATTGTCCGGCGCGGCGGCGGTGCGCATCACCGCCGCGTATGCCGCCGTGCTGGTCGCGGTCTCGCTGTGGCTGACGGCGCTTGGTCAGCACGCACGCGAAGCCGTGGTGAGCCGCATGAGCACCAACCTGAACAACCTGTCGCACGGCCGCCTCAGCACGCTGGTCGGCAGCGCGTTCGTCGACGACGGTGGCGACGTCTATGCCTGGCTGCCCGGGCTCGTGTGCCTGCTGGCTTTGGGCGAATTGATCTGGCGCGGTAGGGGTTTGGTCATAGCTTTCGCGGTCGGCCACGTCGGCGCCACGTTGATCGTCGCGGGCGGGCTGGTCGTCGCGCTCGAGGCGGGGTGGCTGCCGTTCTCCATAGCGCGCGCCAGCGACGTGGGTACGAGTTACGGCGCGGTTGGCGTTCTGGGCGCGCTGACGGCGTCGATACCGTCGCGGTGGCGGCGGGCCTGGGTTGGTTGGTGGCTCGGTATCGCCGTGACCGCGGCCGCTGCGGCGGACTTCAACTTCACCGCCGTCGGGCACGTCCTGGCGCTGCTGCTCGGCATCGGCTTGTCCTTCCGGCTGCCCGCGACGGCCCACTGGACGCCGATACGAATGGTTCTCCTGTCCGGCGGTGTCGCCTTCGGCTATTTCTTGCTGTCGGGCTCATCCGTGACGGCTACGGCCGGCGGGTTGGCGGGAATCCTGATCGCGCTCCTCGCCGGCCGGATCTCGGCTGGGAAAACACCGCTCGAGTAGACAACAGCGTCAACACGAGTAGTCGACTACGCGTGTCACCCGGCGGGCACCGGACGAAGCTTCCATGCATCAGCTCAGCCCGCAAAGCCTGGAGGCGATCAGGATGTTGGACACAACGATCAAGGAAACGCAGGACGCCGTCACCGGCACCCAACCGACCGTAGCCCCGCCACCGTCGCCGGTTCTGGTCACCGAACAGCAGGTGATGTTCGGCACCGCGGCGGCCGTGCGGCCACGGTCCACCCACATCCCGCTCACCCGCCGAATGAGCGGCGCGCTTCGGGTCGTCGCGGCCGCGTTGACCCCGCCGCCGCCCCGGCCCCACTACCCTCGCAGCGCCTCGTACCTGGAACGCGGCCGCATGTCACGGGAAATGGAAAGGCTTTGAGCCACTAACGCCTCGCCGTCGCGTCGGACCTGTCGAGGTCCTCGCGAATGGCCTCTTGGGCTTTCGGCGGCAACGTGTGCAGCATTGCGCGCACCCGAGCACGGCGACGCTCGACGGCCTGGCGCACTGGCATCCCGGGAGTCGCGACGACCTGCGGCGGTACGCCCTCGACCTCCTCCACGCCACCCGCATGCTGACCGGCGTCCAGCATGGCCTGCTCTTCGGCCATCGTCGCCTCGTCCTTCTCCTCCGACATGCCGATAGGCCCGATGCGGCGGCCGTTGAGGAACTGCCCCACCACCGGTTCGTCACTGGTCAACAGCACTTCGCGCGGACCGAACATCACCAACCTGCGGCGGAACAGCATGCCGATGTTGTCCGGCACGGTACGGGCCACGTTGATGTTGTGCGTGACGATGAGGATCGTGGCGTCGATCTGCGCATTGATGTCGATGAGCAGCTGGCACAGGTAGGCGGTGCGCACCGGGTCGAGCCCGGAGTCGGGCTCGTCGCAGAGAATGATCTGTGGGTCGAGAACCAGCGAACGGGCCAGGCCGGCGCGCTTTTTCATGCCGCCGGAGATCTCGCCGGGGAACTTCTTCTCGTCGCCTTGCAGGCCCACCAGCTCGAGCTTCTCCATGACGATGTCACGGATCTCGCTTTCCTTCTTGTTGGTGTGCTCGCGCAAGGGGAACGCCGTGTTGTCGTAGAGATTCATCGAGCCGAACAGCGCGCCGTCCTGGAACATGACGCCGAACAGCGTGCGGATCTCGTATAGCTCCTTGGCCGAGGCATCGATGATGTCTCTGCCGTCCACGAGAATCGATCCGCGTTCGGGGCGCAGCAGCCCGATCAAGGACTTCAAGAACACCGACTTTCCGGTTCCGGAGGGGCCGATCAGTCCGCTGACCTCGCCGGCCGGGATGTCCATCGTCACGTCTTCCCAGACCCGCGTCGGTCCGAATGACTTCGTCAGTCCCGTGACCGAAATTCCGATACCCATCTGTCACCCTCCCAAGCTGGTTTCGCCGCCCTCCCGCAAATTGCCCGTATAGCCGGGATAGCCGTTCGGTCACGCCGCAAACCACGCTGAGTCAGGAATTCGCGAGCTTTTTGGCCACTTCCTGGGCAAGCTGCACGCGCGAGGTGAGCCCGAGTTTGGCGTAGACGTGGGTGAGGTGGGTTTGCACGGTGCGCGGTGAGACGAAAAGCCTTGTGGCGATGTCGTTATTGCCCAGCCCCTTGCTGACAAGACGAACGACGTTCCGCTCGGTCGGCGTGAGCGACGCCCAGCCGCTCGCGGGCCGCTTGCGTTCGCCTCGCCCCCGCTGCGCGTAGGCGATCGCATCCTCGACCGACAGGGCCGCGCCCTCGGCCCACGCGGCGTCAAAGTCCCTGTCGGCCATAGCATCTCGCAGCGCCGCCACCGAGGCTTCGTAGCCGGCGTCCCATACCTTGAAGCGGACCGAGCGCATGGATTGCCGAATGCCATGTGCCGCGCCGAGCAACCGTGCGGCTTCGCGGTGGCTGCCGGCGTCGCCGGCGAGAGCGGCGAGGCATTCGAGGGTGTCGGGGACGAGCAGGTACGCCTCGACATCGGCGGCATGCGCGAGCGCGTTGTGGGCGTCGCGCTCTGCTTCGTCCGGCTCATCTTGTGCGATCGCCACGCGGGCACGCGCCGTCAACGCTTCCGCCAGGAATATGCCCGTCGTTGTCGACGCGGCGTCGTCGGCCCAGCGGCGGGCGGCGACCAGATCCCCGCCCGCCAGCGCGGCCTGCGCACCAAGAACGCGCCGCTTCGCCGCAGGCACCGGCAGGACACCCACGTGTCGCCAGGCCGCCTCGGTCGCTTCCTGCGCGGCCGCCGCATCGCCGGCGGCCAGGGCCGTGGCGGCCGACGCCAAGTAGGCGATGCTCGCTTTAGGACCTCCCATTTCGGCGGCGGCCTCGACGGCCGCGTCGGCGGCGGTCCGGGCCGCGACGATGTCGCCCTGGTACGCCAGCGCGACGCCCAGGAAGGCGAGGCTATCCGCCCTGAAGATCTGATCGTGAGCCGCCTCGGCCTCGTCGGCAACCGCGGTGAATTGTGCTACCGCCCCGGCCAGATCACCCATGAATAGCTGTGCGATTCCGATGCCCCAGCGGCACCGGCGCGCGCCGAACTTGTCACCGATCGCGTCGGCGAGATCGCGTCCCTCTTCGGCGGCCGCCCGCCACGTGAGCGGGTCACCCGCCGCGAGCGCCCCGAGGCCTTGCGCGACGAGGACCTCGCAAAGCTGCCACTGATCCCCCAACGCCCGGGCCAGGCCGATCGCCTCGGCCAAGTACGTCCGGGCCGCCTCCGCGTCGAAGAAGCCGGCGATGTAGCCGCAGGCGGTCAGCGCCCGCGCCAGCAGGGCCGGATCGTCGACCTCGCGCGCGATCGCCAGGGCCTGCTGAGCCTGCTCCGCGCTCTCGGCGGCGCCCGCCCAGATGGCGAGCAAGGCCCTGTCGGCAAGCGCCCGCGCGATTACTGCGGCCGCCGCCCCGCCGTGTTGAGCGTTGTCGTCGGCCAGGGCGGCGTCGAACCAGGTCAACCCTTCCCGAAGGCGTCCTCGCGCTTGCCATAACGGCTGCAGCGACGACGCAAGCGTTAGCGCGAGCCCGACGTCAGAGTTTTCGCGGCTCCACCCGAACGCGGCGCGCAAGTTGTCGATCTCGGTTTCGACCAGCTCGATGCGCTGCTCATAGCCACTGTCTGCCGGCGCGTCGAGCAGGGCCGCGAGAGCGGTATAACAGTCGCGGTGACGCGACCGCACGGCATCGGCCTCGCCGGACTCTCCTAGCTTTTCCTGCGCGTACTGGCGCACCGTCTCGAGCAGCCGATAGCGGGTTCGCCCCCCAGTGTCGTCCGCCACCACCAGCGACTTGTCCACTAGCAGCGTGAGCTGGTCGAGCACCTGAAAGCGCTCCACATCGCCACCGCCACAGACGCTTTGCGCTCCGTCGAGATCGAAGCCACCCATGAACGCCGCCAACCGGCGGAATAACACCCGCTCCGGCTCGGTCAACAGCGCGTGCGACCAGTCGACCGAGGCGCGCAGGGTCTGCTGTCGGCGCACCGCGGTGCGGGCACCGCCGGTCAACAACCGGAACCGGTCATGCAGGCTGTCGAGGATCTCGGCCAGGGACAACGCCCGCACCCGTGCCGCCGCCAGTTCGATGGCCAGCGGTATCCCGTCGAGGCGCCGGCAGATTTCGGCGACGACCGCCGCGTTCTCGTTGGTCACGCTAAAGCCGGTGTGAGCCAACCGGGCCCGGTCGGCGAACAACTCGGTGGCTTCATCGGCCACCGCGAGGGACGGCACCCGCCACATCGCCTCGCCACTCACACCGATCGGCTCCCGGCTCGTGGCCAGCACCCTCAGCCCCGAGGCCCCGCCCAACACAGAGACGACCAGCTCGGCGCACGCGTCGAGCAGGTGTTCGCAGTTGTCCAGCACCACCAACATCTTTCGGTCGCGAACGAACCGCAGCAGCGTGTCCATCGTCGAGCGGCCGGGTTGGTCCGGCAGGCCCAGCGCCCGGGCCACCACCAGCGGCACCACGTCAGCATCGGTGATCGGCGCCAGATCCACATACCAGACACCGTCGGCGTATTCGCCCGCTGACCGACTTGCGACCTCTACCGCCAGGCGCGTCTTGCCCACCCCACCGGCGCCGGTCAAGGTGACCAGCCGGTCCTGCGTCAGCAACCTCCGCACCTCGGCCAGCTGTGCGCCACGACCGACGAAGCTCGTTATTTGCGACGGAAGATTATGCGCTGCAGTGCTTTTCGATGTACGCAATGGTGGGAAGTCATTGCGCAGGTCGGGATGGCACAGTTGCACCACCCGTTCCGGGCGGGGCACACCGCGCAGCTCGTGGGTGCCCAGGTCGGTCATCCACGCGTCGGCCGGCAGCACGTCGACAACCAATGCCTCGGTCGTGCCCGAGAGCACCGTCTGCCCGCCGTGGGCGAGATCGCGCAGCCGCGCCGTCCGGTTGATGGTCGGGCCGATGTAATTGCCTTCATCGCGCTGCTGCACCTCGCCGGTGTGCACGCCGATCCGCAAGCCGATCGGCGCCAACGGCGCGTGCTGCAATGCGAGCGCACACGCCACCGCATCACTGGCCCGAGAGAACGCCACCACGAAGCTGTCGCCCTCGCCCTGCTCCACCGGCCGCACCCCGCCATGAGCGGCGAGCGCATCCGCCAAGGCGTGATCCAATCGCGCGAACGCCGCCGTCATCTGCTCGGGCTGCGTTTCCCATAGCCGCGTCGAGCCCTCGACGTCAGCCAGCAGCAGCGTCACCGTGCCCGTCGGCAAAAGCCCGCTCACGCCAAGCTCGCTCCAATTCAACAACGGCGTATCCGCGCACGGATCAATCTCGCTCATGCTAGCCAGCATGCGGCCAGGACGAGCAACAAAACATCAGCGCAAACGCGTATCTAGGACCGCTCGCCCCGCGCACTGCCGCCGCATTTACGACCCCGACCGCGCGGATCTACGCGCTGCGGCGGATGGTCTGAGCCGGCAGGCGCCGGATAGTCGAGTCAACCCGACCCACGGAGGCCACCATGACCGTCGACATCGTCGCCACCAGCAGTGTTCCAAGCGTTTTTGATGCCGGGCTGCCATCGCTCGACTATCTGCACTTACACGACCCGTTCGAGGCGCACCGCGTGATCGCCGCGGCCCGTCGGCAGGCCCCGATC
Organism: uncultured Actinomycetota bacterium; assembly: GCA_963784685.1. Classification (GTDB taxonomy): domain Bacteria; phylum Actinomycetota; class Actinomycetes; order Mycobacteriales; family Mycobacteriaceae; genus Mycobacterium. The sequence goes on along the minus strand of CAWASF010000019.1, from coordinate 96,095 downwards.
GCGATGGGACCCTACGCGCCGGAAGTGTTGACCTACGAGCTGGTGCGCACCGTACTGCGCGACCCCCGCTTCGTCACCGCGCGCGGCCTGGGGCTGGATCTGCAGGGCGTCACCTCGGGTGCGCTGTGGGATCGGGCGGTCGCCAACATCCTCAGCCTCGACGGCGAGGCGCACCATCGGCTGCGTCGGCTGGTCTGCAAGGCGTTCGCGCCGCGCGGCGCCGAACGGCTGCGCACGCTGGCCATCGAGGTCATCACCGAACTGGTAGACCCGCTCACCCGCGTCGGGCGCTGCGACGTGGTGACCGACGTCGCCCGCCGCTACCCGACCCCGATCATCTGCGCGCTGCTGGGCGCACCCCGCGACGATTGGCCACTGTTTTCCGCCTGGGCCGATGACATCAAGAAACTCTTCGACTGGAACATCGCCGAGGAGGGCCCGGTGATTCTGGCCGCGTGGGATCAACTGGACGCCTACCTCGAGGACATGATCGCGCGCCGGCGCCACACCCTCACCGACGACGTGATCTCGGATCTGATCCGTGCCGAGGACGACGGCGACCGACTCACCCACGACGAGCTGGTCATGCTGGCCGCCACCCTGCTGGCCGCCGGCACCGACACCACCCGCAACCAGCTGGCCGCCGCCGTGCAGGTCCTGGCCGATCACCCCGAGCAGTGGGCGCTGCTTGCGGCGCATCCCGAACTGGCTCCCAACGCCGTTCATGAGCTGATGCGATACTGCCCCATCATTTTCGGCGTCGGCCGCAAGGCCGCCGAGGACGTCGAACTCGCCGGCGTCACCATTCCGGCAGGTACCACCGTTGGGGCCAACACCGCCTCGGCCAACCGCGACCCCGCCGTGTACCGCGACCCCGATCGGCTCGACATCACCCGTGACGATCCGCCGGCCATGCTGACGTTCGGCGGGGGCGCGCACTACTGCCTGGGAACCCATCTGGCCCGACTCGAGCTCACCGAAGCCCTGCGGATCATCACCCAGCGCATGCCCAACCCGCGCCGCACCCGACCCGCGTTGTGGAAGGCGATGACCGGAATCATCGGCCCGATCAGTGTGCCGCTCGAATTCGACACCGGACACTGAACGCGGCTTCGTTCAGTCGTGCCGGGCGGCTTTCTGGACGAGCTGCACGCGAGAGGTGAGCCCGAGTTTGGCGTAGACGTGGGTGAGGTGGGTTTGCACGGTGCGCGGTGAGACGAAAAGCCTGGTAGCGATGTCGTTGTTGGCGAGCCCTTCGCTGACCAGGCGCACGACGTCGCGCTCGGTGGGAGTGAGCGAGGCCCATCCGTTGGCAGGGCGTTTGCGTTCCCCGCGGCCGCGCCGCGCATAGGCGATCGCTTCCTCGGTGGGCAGGGCGGCGCCCTCAGCCCGCGCGGAGTCAAAGTCGCTGTCGTCCATCTCGTCTCGCAGTGCCGCCACCGCGGCATGGTAGTCGGCGTCATACATTTTGAACCGGACCGCGCCCGTGCGCTCCCGGATGCCCTCTGCCGCGCCGAAGAGCCGTGCGGCTTCGCGGTGGCTGCCGGCGTCGGCGGCCGCAGTGCCGAGGCACTCGAGCATTTCGGGAATGGACAGGTACGCCTTAACTTCGGCGGCGCACGCGAGCGCGTCGTGGGCGTCGCGTTCGCCTTGTTCTGGCTCTCCTTGCGCGATCGCCACGCGGGCGCGCGTCACCAGCGCGACCGACCGATAGAAGCCGTTCGAGGTCGTGACCGCCTCGTCGGCCCGGCGGCGGGCCGCGAGCAGATCCCCAGCCGCCAGTGCGGCCTGCGCACTGAGTTCCCGCTGCACCGCGGCGCTCTGGGGCAGGGCACTCAGGTGCGGGCCGGTCTCGGTCGCGTCCCGCAGCGTCGCGGTATCGCCGGCGGCCAGGGCCGCGAGAGCCAGCGCCGCGTAGCCGGTGCCGGCGTAGACCCCACCCAGTTCGGCGGTGGCCGAGATGGCGGCATCGGCGGCGGCCCGAGCGGCGGCCGTGTCGCCCTGAAACGCCAGGGTGCCGCCCAGGTACGCGAGGCTGGCCGCCTCAAGAATCCCATCGTGGGCTGCCTGCGCCTCGGCCACCAGCTCGCCGAATTGTGCGGCGGCGCCGACCAGATTTCCCTGGTAAACGTGTGCCACTCCGAGGCACCAGCGGCAATAGCGCGAGGCGAACCGGTCACCGATCGCCTCGGCCAGGTCGCGTCCCTCCTCGGCGGTCGCGCGCGTCGCGATCGGGTCACCGGCGACGCTCGCTGCCATCGCCTGATAGGCGAGTATCTGGCTGAGCCGCCACCGATCATCCACTGCGCGTGCCAAGCCGATGGCCTCGGCGAAGTACTCCCGGGCCCGATCGAACCGCGTGAGGAAGGCGGCGATACTGCCGCAGGCTGTCAGCGCCCGCACCAGCAGAGCCGGGTCATCGACCTCGCGCGCGATCGTCAAGGCCTGTTGAGCCTGGTCCAGGCTGTCGGCGGCGCCTGTCCGGATGGCGAGTCCGGCCCCGTCCGCGAGCGCCCGCGCATGGACCGCGGGTGCGACCTCGGGGTGTTGCGCATCGAGGTCGGCCAGGGCGGCGTCGAACCACACCAGCCCTTCCCGGAGGCGGCCGCGCGCGCTCCACAGCGGCTGCAGCGACGAGGCCAGCGTCAGCGCGAGCTCGACGTCGGAGTTTTCGCGGCTCCACCCGAACGCGGCGCGCAGGTTGTCGATCTCGGTTTCGACCTGCTCGATGCGCAGCTCATAGTCACGGTCTGGCGGCGCGTCGAGTAGGGCCGCGAGAGCCGTGTAGTAGTCGCGGTGACGCGACCGCACGGCGTCGGCCTCGCCGGACTCCGCGAGCTTTTCCAGCGCGTACTGGCGCACCGTTTCCAACAGCCGGTATCGCGTTCGGCCCCTACTGTTTTCGGCGACGACCAATGACTTGTCGACCAGTAAGGTGAGCTGATCGATGACCTGGTAGCGCGCAAGCCCGTCGGCACCGGCCACCGCTTGGGCGGCCTCGAGATCGAAGCCGCCCAAAAACGCCGCCAGCCGGCGAAACAGAGTGCGTTCGGTGTCGGTCAGCAGAGCGTGCGACCAATCCACGGAGGCGCGCAGGGTCTGCTGTCGGCGCACGGCGGTGCGGGAACCGCCGGTCAACAAGCGGAAACGGTCATGCAGGCTGTCGAGGATCTCGGCCAGGGACAACGCCCGCACCCGTGCCGCCGCCAGTTCGATGGCCAGCGGTATCCCGTCGAGGCGCCGGCAGATTTCGGCCACCACGCCGGCGTTGTCGTCCGCGACGGCGAAATCCGGCCGGGCATGGCGGGCCCGGTCGGCGAACAACTCGATCGCCTCGTCGGCCACCGAGAGCGACGGCACCCGCCACATCGCCTCGCCACTCACACCGATCGGCTCACGGCTCGTGGCCAGCACCCTCAGCCCCGAGGCCCCGCCCAACACAGAGACGACCAGCTCGGCGCACGCGTCGAGCAGGTGTTCGCAGTTGTCCAGCACCACCAGCAGTTGACGGTCACGAAAGAACCGCAGCAGCGTGTCCATCATCGAGCCGCCGGGTTGGTCGGGCAGGCCCAGCGCACGCGCCACCACCACCGGCACCACGTCAGCATCGGTGATCGGCGCCAGATCCACATACCAGACACCATCGGCGTATTCGCCCGCTGACCGACTTGCGACCTCTACCGCCAGGCGCGTCTTGCCCACCCCACCAGCGCCGGTCAGGGTGACCAGCCGGTCCTGCGTCAGCAAACCCCGCACCTCGGCCAGCTGTGCGCCGCGGCCGACAAAGCTGGCGAACGGCGACGGAAGATTATGCGCAGGAACACATTTCGCTGTGCGTAACGGCGGGAAGTCATTGCGCAGGTCGGGATGGCACAGTTGCACCACCCGTTCCGGGCGGGGCAAACCGCGCAGCTCGTGGGTGCCCAGGTCGGTCAGCCACGCGTCGGCCGGCAGCACGTCGACAACCAATGCCTCGGTCGTGCCCGACAGCACCGTCTGCCCGCCGTGGGCGAGATCGCGCAGCCGCGCCGTCCGGTTGATGGTCGGGCCGATGTAATTGCCTTCATCGCGCAGCTGCACCTCGCCGGTGTGCACACCGATCCGCAAGCTGATCGGCGCCAACGGCGCCCGCTGCAGTCCGAGCGCACACGCCGCCGCGTCGCTGGCCCGAGTGAACGCCACGACAAAGCTGTCGCCCTCGCCCTGCTCCACCGGCCGCATCCCGCCATGCGCGCCAAGCAGATTCGACAGTGCGTGATCCAACCGGGCGAACGCCGCGGTCATCTGCTCGGGCTCGCACTCCCATAACCGCGTCGAGCCCTCGACGTCAGCCAGCAGCAGCGTCACCGTTCCCGTCGGCAAAAGCCCGCTCACGCCAAGCTCGCTCCAGTTCAACCACTGCGTATCCGCGCACGGATCAATTCGCTCATGCTAGCCACAATTCGACGCACGATAAACAAACATCAGCGGAAACGCGCAGAGCCGCTTGCTGCCTTCGGGGATTTTCAACACTTCAGAGCGCAGTCACCACCGACTAGACTTCCAACCAAATGAGTGCCCGAACCATTGCACGTATCCTCGGTCTGGCGGTGGCTCTGACCTGGGTGCCGTTGAGCGCCTTCGTCGACGCCGGTTCGGCCGTTGCCGGTCCCTGCCCCGACGTCGAGGTGGTGTTCGCTCGCGGCACCAACGAGCCTCCGGGTGTCGGCGGCGTGGGCCAGGCCTTCGTAAATTCGATCAGGTCCCAGGCTTCCGGGCGGTCGGTCGGGGTCTATGCGGTCAACTACCCCGCCACCGACGATTTCGTCAGGAGCTCGTTAGCCGGCGCCGGTGATGCGACCGCTCATGTCCAATCGATGGTTGCGAACTGTCCCAACACCAAAATGGTGCTCGGCGGATACTCTCAGGGCGCGGGCGTGATCGATATGACCACCAACGATCTGCAGCCCCAGGTGGCTCAGCACGTCGCCGCGGTCGCCGTCTTCGGCAATCCGGAGAGTGCGTTCGCGAGGACGCTCGGCGGCGGCCGGCTCCCTACAGTGAGTCCGCTGTACCGCCCCAAGATGATTGACATGTGCGTTCCCAACGACCCGATCTGCTCCGAAGGAAGAGACCCGGCCGCGCACGTTGCGTACGTACAGACCGGAATGACAAACCAGGCCGCGGCATTTGCGGCCAGCCGGCTCTAGCATCGCCTCACAACGTCTTGTCTGAGGGCGGCTGCCAGCGCGAGCGTCGGTGGGCAAGCGCATCCATGCATTGACCGGCGTAGCCCGTGGCGGGCCGGGCAGTCCCCGATGCGGATCGCTCGTCATCAGCCGTCGCCTGCAACAGGTCCGCGTGATAGCCGTTGCCGCACTTCACCCGGATACCCAAGCTGTCGTAGGAGCCGAGAGAGACGGGCAGGCACAGGCCGAGGAGGCCACCGGAGAGCAGAGCCATACCGATCAACGTGATCAGCCAACCGCGGGTAATAGTCCTCGATGGCTCTTCCATAGCTCGATGATGGGCCGCCGGCGCTCGCCGCGCTCTCGAATAACCCGCGTGCCCTCAGCCCCGTCGCTCGTCGGTACGCTCCGCGCCCCATTCTCGACCGAATGAGCATTCGTAGGGTGTGTGCCGCGGCGCTGACCTCCGGGATCGTGGTGGCGTCACCGATCGGTGTTCCGTCCGCCGGCGCCGACGGTTGTCCCGACATCGAGGTGGTGTTCGCCCACGGCACCGGTGAGCCGGCCGGCGTGGGGTCCGTGGGGCAGGCCTTCATCGGCTCGCTGCGCTCCAAGGTCGGCGGCAGGTCGGTCGGCGAGTACGCGGTCAATTACGCGGCGACCGCGAGTTTTCTCCGGGCCGCCGACGGCGTCAACGACGCCAACAATCACGTCAACTTCATGATCCAAAATTGCCCCGCCACCAGATTGGTGCTCGGCGGCTACTCCCAGGGCGCGGCCGTCGTCGACTATCTGGTGGGCGCCAACCCCGGGTCGAGTCAAGGACGAGTGCTCCGAATACCGGGCCTGAATGCGGATCCGGGTTCGGGCTTCGGTGTGGAAAGCGCCCCACCGCCGCTGCCCCCCGAGGCCGCCGACCATGTGGCCGCCGTCGCGGCCTTCGGCAATCCTGCGGAGAAATTGACCGGTTCGATCGCCGGACTGCCGGTCTATGGGGGCAGGACCATCGACCTGTGCAACGCGGGCGACCCGATATGCGGGCCCGGTGGAAACGAAGCCGCGCATAACCAATACGTGGGGGCACCAACGGACCGGGCCGCATCATTCGTGGCCGGGCTTCTCTAGCTGAAGCGGATTACTTTCCGACACAATAGAATTCGCTTCATACTTCTCGACTCCGCCGTTCGTCACGTCGCTACCTTTCATGCGGAAGTCGGGATCGTCCGACATCCGTTGTCATCCGTGAAGCCGCCGGCCGGAAACACTTCGCACCTTGGCGAGGCGAATGAGAAGTTCATCGGGCAATACCTCAGCCGCGCAGCGACTTATCCACCCTCGCGGATGTCACTTCGCGGCATGACCGCCTCGCGCCACGCCCACGGTGCCAGGTGGCGGAAGGGGTCTGTCTCGCGGATGCGCTGTAGATCGGCGAGGTCTGACTCGAGGGTGGATTTGGCCTTTTCCCTGACGGTGGCCACCCAGGTATCGGTGTCAACGCCCTTGGGTTTAGTGGTGTCGATCGGGTCAGAAAAGCGTAGGTAGATGCGTTGAGGTCGGGGTATGAGTGTGGGGCCGACGCCGCGCACTAGTGGCAGGCTGACGTCCGCGCGGCCGGCGATTCGCTGACTAAGGGAGTTGGTAAAGCGACCCCACGGGCCGTCGCGGGTGGTGAGGACTTTGTAGATCTCCTCGGCGCCGACGACGGCGCTGGTGATGATCGGGTGGTGGTTCTCGACCGCCAACTTGGCGAAGCCGGCGCGGTGGCCCCACAGCAGGGAGTATGGCTCGTCTTTTCCTTTGCCGAGCTCTCTGCCGCCGCCGGGGAACACCATGATCGGCTCGCTGGCTTTCATCAGGCCGCGTGTGTCGTCTCGGGTGCCCAAGATGGCGCCGTATGCCGCCATCAGGTCCGCGGGGAAGCCTTTCAGATTCCCGAAGTTCCGATCAGCCAGTGTTCGGGTTGCTTTGCCGGTCTGTCGGCGGACTTCGTAGGGAACGAGGAAGGTCTCCAAAGCGGCGAAGCCCGTGTGGTTGCCGACGAGCAGGAATCGGCCATCGGCAGGAAGCCTGTCCAGCCCTTCGACATAGGTCTTGAAGACGACCTCCAGTTCGTCCAACACCGAGTCGAAGGCAGCCAGCCATCCTCGGATCGTCGCGACATGCGCATCGCGGCGCCGCGTGTCGGTCTCATGCTTCGCCACCGGCGTCATCTGTCTAGTCTTTCGCCCACTGCCCCCGGCACGAAGAGTCTTTCGGCCTCGACCGGCGCGTCGTACTGCCCGGATTCGGCACAGCCGCGAATGGCCGCCGAGCGCCGCCCTTCGAAGTGAGCACGGGAATAGACGACGGCCAGCAGCGGCGGGAGCTTGCTGACTTGTGGCAGGAAGTCAATGTGCATTTCGGGGTCCGCCGCGGCGCCCAACTCGGCGAACGCAGAGGGGCTATAGGACCTCCTAGCAGCCGTCGGTCACGGCTGACCCTCGTCGCTGAGGGCGATGACCGCGTCAAAGCCTTCACGGACGCACGCCACGAGCGCGCCCAAGTCCGGGACCGCTGCGGCGTCGACGTTGATGCCGATCAGCGCCTTGCGGTGATAACCCACCAACGTGATGTTGGCGGCGGTGCCGACCGGGGGGCCGAAGGGGAAGATGCTGAGCACCTTCGCGCCGGCGAGGTAGAACTCCACATTGCCGGCGTTGACGTCGCTGAGCACGAAGTCGTCGTGCCTCATGATCAACCCGAAGACTAGATTCACTGCCGGACCGAAGGCGTTGATCACCGTGCCGAGCGCGCTGGCCAATGGGAGCTTCGCAACTTCCTGCAAGCCTTTGATGAGACGGTGATAGGTCACCATCGCGGCGCCCGGGTCATCGGCGCCGATCGGGATCGCCATCCGGCAACCGTTCACCCGGTTGCCGAACAGTGGGTCGCCCGGCTTGCGGATATCAACGGGGATGGTGGTCCGCAGTCGATCGACGGGTTCGCCGTGCCGTTGATGGTACAAAGCGAATCCGTGGGCGACGGCGGTGAGGAACGCGTCGTTGACCGTGCAGCCCCGTGTCTTGGCGGTTTTCTGCAATCCTTCGAGGTCGGCCTCGAGTGCCGCGAAGCGCAGCCACCCTCGGCGCTCGGTCATCAGGGGCGAGAGGGTCTTCAAGTTCGGCGCCATGATCCGGGTCACCGCCCGCACATCCTTGGCGACTGTGGTCGCGGTATCGCGCGGCCGCCGCACCACGGTCGGCAGCGTACGCGCCGTCAAGCCCGCGGACCGACCCAGGAACCGCAGGATCCGGTGTCCGGTGTAGCGGGCGGCCTCAGCGGCCAGCCCGAGGCGGGATCGATCCTCGGGCTCGGGGATCGCGGGCATCGGGCCAAGATCACGGGGCTTTCGGGTGAGGTCACCGAGCAACCCGAAGATCGCGAGAAGGCCGGTCCCGTCGCTCATCACATGATTCACCGTCAGGATTAACGCCGCCTGCCCGCCCTTGAGGCCCTCAACCACGGTGATGGTCCACAGCGGGCGCTCCCGATCGAGGCCGGACATCGCCGACTGGCGCGCGAACTCCAGCACACCGTCCAAAGATCCATCACCCGGCGCGCCGATCCAGCGGACATGGTAGGAGAGGTCGAAATTCGGGTCGACAATCCAACGGGGAGTCGACAAGCGCAACGGCGCCTCCACCAGCCGGTGCCGAAATGAAGGCAGGGTGCGGCTGCCACGTTCGAGGCGGTCCAGCAGGACCTCCCGGTCGGGCGCGCGATCAAGGATCAACACCACCGTGATCGTCTGCCGAAGCAACGGATCCTTTTCGATCCCCCACAGCATCGCGTCCAGATCGCCGGTGTGATGGGGCTTTTGCGGGGCATGATTGTCGACGGCTGCCATCGTTTCTCGGTTATCGTTCGCAGTTCCGCCGGCCGGTTTCGGCTGCCAATCCCTGCCCGTAACGTAGTAGCGGTAATCAGCCGCCACAGCGGTTGCGGAGTTTGATCAACGTGGCTTCGATGTCGGCGGCATTGCGCTTGGCGAAACCCGTTCTCTCATAATACTTCAGCCGGTCCTTCAGCCGTCCAGTGTCGCGGTAGTCGAACGTCTCGGTGACGCGCGTGATCGTCGGGGTGATCGCGGCGAACTCCCAACGCCAATGGTGCCCGACGGGGTGCCGCCATTCGATGAGTTCGTCGGGTTTCATCGCGGTGATGGTGCTGGTGATCCGATAGGGCACCCCGAACATCTTCATCTTCGTGGTGAACCGCGCGCCCGGGACCAGACGCTGCGGGGCGCGGATGCTTTTCCTGACGGTGCCGGAACCGTCAAGTTCGTGGTGTCGGCGCGGGTCCGCGACGACCGCGAACAGGTCAGCTGCCGGGGCGCGCACCTCGACCGAGCGGCTGACCTGATTGGGGCCGGCGTCCACAGGGGTGACGGTAATTGTGTCTGCTCCCGACTTTTCTATGTGGCGACCATGGCGAGGGTGCGCTCCCAGAGTTCACAGGCCAGGACCGGGTCGTAGGCCCGCGGGTTGGCCCGAGCGATTCTGTGGTCAGAGTAGTACTCGCCCGATTTCCAGTCGGTTCCCGGTATGGACGAGGCCAGCCACACCAGCTCGTCGGATCCCTCTTCAGGTCCAACCAGCGCCAGAAACTTGATCGGGCCGCGAAACGCCGTCCGAATCCACCACGTCCGCGACTCATTTCCGAAGTTGGTCGCTACGTCGCCGGGATGAAACGCCGCCGTGGAGATCCCGGCAGCGTGGTAGCGGCGGTGCAGCTCCTTGGTGAACAAGATCATTCCCAGCTTCGCGTCGCCGTATGCCCTGAGGGGCCGGTAGCCGTGTGCTGCGTCGAGGTCATCGATGTCGACGTGGCCGAAGTGCCTATTGACCACGCTCGAGGTGTTCAGCACGGTGGCGCCGGATTCAACGAGCCGATCCATCAGCAGCGTCGTCAGCAGAAACGCGGCCAGATAATCGACCTGGAAAGTCGTTTCGTGGCCGTCGACGGTGACCTCACGCCGCCTCATGGCACGGCCGGCATTGTTGGCCAGCACATCGATGCGGGGGCAGGACTGCAGCAGCTGGTCGGCCAACCTCCGCACCTGTGAAAGATCCGTGAAATCGGCTATGAAGCACTCCACGCCCAGACGCGCGGCGACGGCGGTCGTTTTCGGTTCGGATCGGCCCACCACGACCACGTTCTCGCCGCTTCGGCTCAGCCTGGCCGCCGCGGCGGCGCCGATGCCATCACTGGCACCGGTGATGATGACCGTCCGACCCGCCATTGGTGTCCCTTCCGAAGCCGCGCCGCAATCCGGTCCCGCAACCGTCCCTTCCGACGTTTTGCTCAGGGAATCGTCGGGCGGTGTGGTTGCGCACCGAGTCGATCGTGACCCAGTTCGTTTCGCAGCACCTTTCCGGTGGGGTTGCGCGGAATACGGGCGACGAGGGTGATGTCTCGCGGTTGTTCGAATCGAGACACCTTGTCCTTTAAGTACTCCCGCAGTTTGGCTTCATCGATGTCGGTGCCCGGGCGGGGAACGACGAACGCAGCGAGTCGCTGCCCGAAGTCCTCATCCGAGACACCGATCACCGCGTGGTCGGCCAGGTCGGGATGTTCGCCAAACGCGTTCTCAACCGCGCGGGGGTAGACGTTCTCGCCGCCGGAGACGATCATGTCGTCTGCACGGCCGACGATGAACAACCGCCCCGCCTCGTCGAAGTAGCCCATGTCCCCGGTGTCTGTCATCCTCTCGACCACATCCTTGCCACCGCCGCCGGTGTAGCCGTCGAACGTCAGGCCACCGCCGACGAACACCCGCCCGGTGACATGCGGCCCGACAGGACTGTCGTCCTCATCGAGAATCTCGACCGGACAGCCGGCAACCGGCCTGCCAACCGATTCCGGCGCCTCGCGTAGATCGGCGGGCGTCGCAAGCGAACCGATGGCGACCTCCGAGGAGCCGTAGCCGTTGTAGAGGATCTCGCCGTAGGTGTCCATGAACCGCCGCGCCAGGCTCGGATCCAGGCGTGCCCCGGCGGTGATCACCACGCGCAGCGACGGAACCGGGTTTCGTGCCCGCACCTCGTCCGGAAGGTCGAGAATCCGGGCGAGCATGACCGGGACCGCGGCGAGCACGTGCGCGCGATGCAACGACGCCTGCGCGAGCGTTGCTTCGGCGTCGAACCGGCTTCTCGTCAGCAGCGTGCCGCCGAGTATGACCGTGAGCAACACCATTCCAAACCCGAAGGCGTGAAACATGGGCACCGGCAGGACAATTCGGCTTCCAGCGCGCAGCCCGACGCGGTCGAGGAACTCGACTCCGACACCCAGCGCCGGGGTGATATTGGGTGTGCGCGGCACACCCTTGGGTGTGCCCGTCGTGCCGGACGTCAGGAGCACGATCCGACCGGGCGACCCCGCCTTCGGCCGTGGTTCGCGCTCGTCGATCTCAAGCGCCGCGAGATCCACGACGGCGACGGCCTCGTCTGCCGCACGCACCAGGTCGGCGAATCCGTCGTCACAAATCACGGTTTGGATCCGGTGCGCGCCCAACGCGGCTGCCAGCGCGTCGGTGCGGAAATCGGTGTTGAGCAGCACCACGTCGGCACCGACCGACGCCGCGGCGAACAGCGCCCGCATGAAGGCACCACCGTTGCGGCACAGGACGCCGACCGGGACCCCGGGGCCGACGCCGTGACGGTAGACCAGTGCGGCTGAGAGAGATTCGATGCGCGCCTGCAGCTGGCTGTAGCTCAACGCGCCGTCATCGTCGATCACCGCGGCCCGGTCCGGCCAGCGAACCGCCGCGATCGCCATCACGGTAGCCGGGTTCGCACGACCTCGAATCGCCTCACGCACGATGCGGAACATCGTCAGCGGCCCAGCGGGCGCAAACAATCCCGACCGCAGTACCACCCGGGCCGCGGCGGTCACGATGTTCGCGGCCGTCATCGCTGAATCCCCTGAGCGCTTGGGGAATCGTCGGTGAACCGATACATCAGTCCCATCCCGACCTCCAGCGCCTTGGGCAGCAGCATCGAGCTGATTTCGATCGGCCACACCCACAACGGCTGCACCCTGGCGGGCCGGTCGATGATCGCCTTCGCCACGATGTCGGCGGCCTGCTCCGCAGACAGACCCGGCATTCTGCGCAGAATCGGCGTGGGTTCGCTCATGGGGGTGTGCACCAACGTCATGTACACCGAGGTGACATGCACGCCGTCGGCGCGCAGTTCCGGTGCCACACTGCGCAACCACACGTCGAATGCGCTCTTGGACGCCAGGTAGGCGCCCCAGCGCGGGCCTGGTGCGGTGCGCACACCGATCGTCGAAATGCTCACGATGTGCCCGCGGCCGCGGCACCTCATCGCGGGAAGCAGCCCGAGCAGCAACCGGACCGGGCCGAGGTAGTTGACGCCGATCGTGCGCTCGAAATCCTGCGGCCGGTCGTACTGCAGATGCAGCGACCGCCGGATGGACTTGCCGGCGTTGCTGACGACGACGTCCATCGGACCGTGGTTTTCGGAGAGCTTCTTCACCAGTGCGGCGACCGCTGTCTCGTCGGTGAGATCGGTAGAGTACGCGGCTGCGTGCCCGCCGCCCGCATTGATCGACGCCGCGAGGGCTGCCAGCTTGTCCGCAGAACGGGCGACCAACAGCACGATCGCCCCGGCCGCCCCGACCTTGCGCGCGGTGGCCTCGCCAAGACCGTGGGAGGCACCCGTCACCAGCACGGTCTTGCCGGACACCGCGGCGCGCAACCGGTCCGGATCCGACACCCGCGGTGGATTGACGATCTTGTCGACAGCCTTGGCTAGCGGGTTCATTGGACTGCCTTACTACTCGGACGAGTCGCAGCATAGTCCCGCACCCATGCAACGCCGCCGCCACCGTGCGAGGCAGCGATCAAGCTGGGCGGCATCGCTCGGGTGATTAGCCTCGGCGAGCAGCCAGTTGACGAACCGGCGCAGCCCGCGCCAGCGGGTGAGGACGGTGCCGTCCGTGAGCCTGCGCCAACGCCGCGATTCCAGCCAGCCCAGCACATTGTGCCGCGATAGCGCCAATAGGTCGGTGGGGCGACCGCGTGCAGACAGCGACTGTTTTACCTCTTTAGATCGGTATCTCGGCTGGGCTGGACCCGCTTCGGCTTCCCAGGCATCTTCGGGGTGTCACCGTGCTACTGATCATGCTCAGCTGCATCGATGCAGCATGAGAGCATCAGCCATGCGGCAGGTTGTCAGGCGAATATTCGCCGCAGTTTTGTCGGGTCCCCGATAGGTCACGTGTCACTGGCGCAGTCATTGCACCTCCTCCCGCCACTTCTCGACGTCGGCACGGCGGCCAGCCGACGGCCTATCCGCGCTAGTCCTCCCCAGCTGTCAACTCCTGTGAGGTATTTCGGCTGTTAGGAAGGCTTTCTTGGTGACCAGATGTCAGCCGGGCTGTCGGCGAAAAGCGCGGAATTTGCTGCCGGGAGCGCCTATCAACCACTCATCGCTGGATCGCGGGGGACAGCTCGGCTAACGGAGGTCTCCCATGTCGTTCGTGATCGCGGTGCCGGAAATAGTGAGCGACGCGGCAACAAATCTGGCGAGCCTCGGCTCGACGGTCAGCGCGGCCCACGCGGCAGCAGCAGCGCCCACGACGGGGATGGCGGCGGCGGCAGCCGATGAGGTGTCGGCGGCTGTCGCGACGGTGTTCTCCGAGCATGGGCAGGCATATCAGGCGCTCAGTTCCCACGTGGCGGCGTTTCATGCGCAGTTTGTACAGAACATGATCTCGGCTGAGGCCGCGTATGCCAGCGCCGAGGCGGCCAATGCCTCGCCGTTGCAAAGCCTGGCTGCGAATGGCATCAACATCTGGTACGGCAACACCGGCACCGGCATCGGCGGCATCCTCGGGAACGCCGGTATCGGCGACATCGGCTTCGGGAACACCGGCAACCACGACATCGGCTTCGGGAACGTCGGCAACGGCGACATCGGCATCGACAACACCGGCACCGGCGACTTCGGCTTGTTCAACACCAGCACCGGCGACATCGGCATCGGGCTCACCGGCAACAACCAGTTTGGCCTGTCTACGGGGGATGTCCCCTACATCTTAATGCCCACTGCGACGCCTGGTGTGGCCCGTTGCTCTGTCCAATTTTGAGGTGCCCGACGAAGACGCACCCGACCCCGAGCCCGACGCCGACATGGAAGTGCCCCCTACCACCAGTCTTGGACATCGCTGTCAGACCTGGTGCGCGGCAACGGCTTTCACACCGAATCGCGACGCCGGGCACTGCGGAAGCTGGAAGCCGCCAACACTGCGGTAGCCGTACCGGGACGCTATCTGCGTCCACGTTTGGCTGCCCATCTCAGATCTGGTGGATGGCTGGGGATGCCTTGAGCCGGTGCGGGATTGGCTGCGCCGTCGAGCCGGTCGCCGCCGGTCAGCGATGGTCCCGATGGCAGCGATGGTCGGGCATTGCGCCCGGTCACTGGGCACCGGTCGGAGATCGCAAGGCAATCTCGGCCTGGCTTAAGCAATCTCGCCGAGGTGAATGTCTGATCGGATGGACACGACGCGACGACGGGTGGCGGGTTTTCCGCCACCTGGTCTGCGCCTGTCACCACGCGCCAGATAATCGCGGCGGCGTCGGCGTGGGCGGCGAGATCCGGCAGTGCCAGGGGGCCTGTCATAGAGGCACCTTGGGGCTGCTTAGGAGGGTGGCCGAAACCGGTCGCCGCACTTACGTTGACACGTTGGGTGCGGTGTGCTCCGTCCATGTAGCTCCGTCCCAATACCTCTGCAGCTGCTCGTTATTCGGGTCCGGGTACCAGGCTGCCGGGACAGACCGGGGCGGGACAGGCGGGGGCGGCGGCGAGGAGAGCGGGTAAGGCCGCGTCGCGTTGTAGTTGCCTCTTCCGGGTGGCGGTAATGGCATTGTCAGTGTCCCCGCTGAAGTTGGCGGTTCCCCCTGAAGTCGGCGGCCCGCCAGGTTTAGCTCGGAGGCAAATTGGCGTGCTCCCACCTCCGTCATGGCTTTCGCGCTGCGCACGATCGCGGTGCGCACGATCGCGGTGCGTGGCCCTTCGATCGTGAGTTGGACGAGCCGGTCGTCGCCCGTGCTGATTCTGACCCCGTAGAAGCCGTATGACTTCCTTGCGCCCACGGAACCGGAGGTCTCAACCCGTGCGGTGAGGCCAGCCAGGGAACGCCGTGGGGCGTTGCTGCTGTAGCCCTCGATCAGCTCCGTGCTGCTCATGCGAAGGTCTTCCCACGCGAAGATCACACTGTCGGCGGCATTCCGCTTAGTCCGCCATACACGCTGTATGAACGACCATGCGATCTTGACGAGGGGTAAGACAAGTCCCAAGAAGATGAGGGCGGCGAAGAAGAAGTACGTTGCCAGCGGGGCACCTTTGACTTGGTCGGTGACGACGCCGTGTTGCCCCCCGTCGGCTCGCACGTATGCGGCGTTTGCGGCGTTAGACGGGCAGGCCAGCAGGATGGACAGCCCTGCCAGGGCTAGGGCCCACGCTGCTGCCAGCAGCTTGATTCCTGTGCTTATCACTGGCGTCGCGACCACCCCTGTAACCACGAGTTTGGTCATGTGCTCACCGTTTCGGTCAGCTGGACGCGGCACGGTTTTCCGGGTGGCCGTGCACGGTAGCGGGGTCACGGGAATCGCCGGGGTCAGCCTGGACGACATCCAGCCGCATGCGCGCCGCCCTGATCGCAAAATTGATGACGCCTCAAATCAATGCGTCAGGCAGTAAATTCTACGCCGCTCGAGACTCTTAGCAACGCGGTTTGCGAGTAATCAGTTCTGCACTTTGCCCCCGCGCGGCCCCTGGGCCGAGCAATTGTCATACCTGTGGATCGAGACGCACCTGATCGGAAGGTGACCGGCCAGGACGGGCAAGGGCTATCCACGTCACGTAGCGGGGCCAGCACGGCGCGATTTAAGACCGGATGCCACCGTCAGGGGTGAGATTCCGTCAAGGTAAACGGGAACGCTTGACCAGTCTGGATAGGACAACTTGGGGGAGGCTTCCCCCCTGGCGGGGAAAGGGAAAAATCCACGGTGCCGCCCGTTCATGCCATCTGTATGTGACGTTGCCTACAAGTCGGCTGCCATCGGGACACACCAAAACGTCTGGCACGTTGTGGTGCGCCATGACCCACCCCCCATAGGCCAGTTGTGCCTGGCCACTGAAGCCTGCCTGACCAGGCACCGACTGCACGTCGATGTTGGCGCAACCCCACCCACACGACCTGGCCACCCATGTGTTGGCGATAGGCGCACCGTTGAAAACGGCCGGTCCGAAATATGCGTAGGTACCCTCAAATTTCTCCGGTGCGGGAGGGTCAGCCAAAGCCGGGCTTGCTAATGCGACGGCCACACAAGCAACAACGGCCGCCGAACTGAGCGCACGATGAATCGTCACGACGTTTCCTCCATCCACCGCAACATCGCACTTAACCGCTACGGCTGTTATAGCCGCATGCACAGACCCGTACGGCGGTTTCAGCAATCTTGACGAGCGGATGACGTCACAGCCTTTAGTACTGCAGCCGTAGATCGGGATCATTGGTTCTGCCGTCGTCGGTAGTGGGAAATGCGTGCTCGGTATTGGTGTCGTCGACGCCATCGTGACCAGGCCAGCAGGGTCGCGATGGTGTGGTTGGTGGCCAGGAGCAGGGCGTCGAAGAGGCGGCGGAATTCGTTGACGGTCAACGTGATCAGGCCTGCCGGGGTGGGGGTGGTGTCGCGTTCGATCGCGGTGGCCACGGCCAGGAATGCATGGGCGAGCATGGCCAGGGTGGTCCAGCGGTGCCAGGATTTCCAGCGTCGGACTTGGTGCTGGTCGAGGCCGACGAGTCCTTTGGCGGCTTGGAAGGATTCTTCGATGCGCCAGCGCTGCCCGGCCACCGCCACCAAGGTGCGCAACGGCACAGGGCGGGGGCTGTAGCAGCGTAGGTAGGCGTGCTCGCCGGTGGTGTCGTTGCGCCGGATCAGCAAATGGTGGCTACCGGTGTCGGTGTCGTCTTCGGCCTGCAGGCGAAACCAGGCCCAGGAGTACAGCCGTGGGCCGTGGGCGCCGGCGCCGGCGGATTGTTTTTGCCAGGCGTGTGCCGGGATCAGCGCGGGCAGGGCATCGACGCGGATCGGGCCGGCGTGGGTGGGTACGCGCCGGTTGGCCGCCACGGCCAGCACATAGCCCAGCCGGTGGCCGCGTACGGCGGCCCGCAGTCGCGGGTCGGCGCCATAGACTTCATCCCCGGCCACCCACGCCGCGGGAACTTTCGCAGCTACTGCACGGTCGATCAGGGTGACAGCCAAGGCAGGTTTGGTAGCGAAATCCCGCTTATCCTGGGGGATTCCGGCATCGGCGCAGCGCTCATCGTCGTCGGCCCAGCTGCGTGGAAGGTACAGCGCCCGATCGATCAGGGCGTGCCCGCGGGGTGCGGCGTAGGTCAGATACACCGCGACTTGGGAGTTCTCGATCCGCCCAGCGGTGCCGCTGTATTGGCGCTGCACCCCAACCGAATGCATGCCCTTTTTCACGTCGCCGGTCTCATCGACTACCAAGATCGCGCCAGCGTCACCGAACGAATCGATGACATAGTCACGCAGATCGTCGCGGACATCCTCGGCGTCCCAGCTGGCCCGGGCCAGCAGGTGCTGCAACCCGTCTGGGGTCACCGCACCGCGATGCTCGGCGATCGTCCAGCAATTCTTGCGGTCCAGGCCCGAGATCATGCCGGCCATCAGTTCCCCGGCATGGCGCAGAGGCTCGTAACGGGCAAAACGCGACGCGATGCGGTCCAAGACCGCCGAGAACTCTACGTGCCACCGATCAGGGTCTACGCTGTGAACCGCGGTGACCGCGGCCAATTCGATTGTCTTCACAAACACCGAACAATGCCGCGGTCACCGCTCCTACCAGCGCAGACACGCCAGTATCAGTAACCTCGATCTACGGCTGCAGTACTAGACGCGAATTGCCCGAGTCCTCGTCGCCAATTGACGTGGCGGACGCGCTGCTCGGCTGCAGGTGTTTGCCAGCTTTTTTGCCGTCTTCGAGATATGTGGTGAGCCTTGCAAAGAACTGTGCAAAAAAGGAACCCAGGGAGTGGTGCGGTGTCGCGCCCGTGTCGTTGGTTTCCATTGACCTGTCCCTTCAATATTTCTGTTGCGCCCGCTCCGGGCCGTTGGGGACCGCGCTTCCCACAGCAGTCGCTCACGCCGAGATTCCTTCTACCAAGCCGGTGCAGGGTCAAGCATCGCGACATGGTCGCCTTGCCACTGGTATCGCACACTAATAACGGCCGGGTTGACGTCCCCGGCGCTGCTATTGGGATCTTTGTAATTGAGCACAACCGTGTCATCGGTTGTGCGGGCGCTGTTCAACGACACGAGGCCATACGCCTTTGACGTGGCCGTACCGACGTAACTTCCGTCATGGAAAAGTAACGCCTGTTCCGGTGAGCTTCTTGTGGCCATTTCGATTGTGATGAACGCCGTCGACAATGTGGCACACGGGTTGTAGTTGCCTTCAAAGCTTTGCGGATCGTGACTCCACGGCCGACTTTGCGGCACCGTTAGGCACAGAGTTGATAGCAGCCTGGATCTCTGGGGCCGCCAGGTTCACGCCACAGCCTTGCGCAGGCGCGGCCTGCGCTTGCCGGGGAGTACTCAAGGCGATCCACATGACGGCGACGAACATCGCCAAGACGATTGATCGCACGACGCCTACCTCCCGTTGAGATGTGAGGGCAGCCTCCAGCGAGCCTATGGACCTGCTGGCAGACGCATGAGAGTCCAAAGGCCCTTTTGCTGGGCTACGGGCAAGGCGGAGCCTCATTGCCTAGAGGTAGCTCGAAGCACCGTTGACCTTGGCCGCTGGGCAGCGAAAGGGAGGCCGATCATGGCGATTTTCGACAAGCGGCGGTACGACTACCGACCGACTTGGTCGCCAGCTGTCCGGGCAATGACTATTCCGCTCGGGATAGCCATGTTTGCGCTCGTGGCCGTGGTAGTTCCTTGTGCCGCTGCCGATCCCGCCTCGGGGCAATACGTGAGAACCCAGTCGGGCAGGGTGCGCTGTTTGGTCATGGCAAACGACCATGGCCAAGGTCCGGCAGTCGCGTGCGAAGCATCCGGACCCATGTCCCCCCCTTGGAACCAACGGGAGAACAAGGGCTTCCCCCAAGCACCTATGAGCGGTACCGCTGACTTGCACTGGGATCTCGCCGTAGTCAACGCCGCAGGCACTTTCCGTTGGGATGACGGAAACATCGGTGGCGGCGGGACCCCCCAGAACGACACCATCCTGAACTACGGCCAGTCCTACCACAGGGGGCTGGACAATCCTGCAGCGACGGAACCCGGTTCACCAATGACGGGACCGGCCACGGCATGTTCGTCAGTATTGAGAATGTCCAGTCGTTCTGAACGGGAGTCCGCGTATTGGTCACCAGTTCGTGTCAGTTTGCTGGGGAGGGCTTATGCGAAAGCCCGTACCCGGAAAGGAAAATGCAATGAAGACGCTTGAAGGCATTCTGGCTAAGCATCCGTTCTTTAGCCGGGTGGACCCCCGTTATCACCAACTGGTAGTCGGATGTGCGTCGAATGTCCGCTTCAACGCCGGTGAGTTCATCTTTCAAGAAGGCAGAGAAGCCAACACCTTCTATCTCATCCGCGAAGGAAAAGTCGCGCTCGAAGTCGTGGCTCCTGGTCACGGCAGCTTGACAATTGAGACTCTGGGCGGCGGCGACATGCTTGGATGGTCTTGGTTGATACCCCCCTATCGCTCGCGGTTCGACGCGCGCGCGGTGGAGATGACCCGAGCGATTGCGCTGGATGGCAAGTGCCTGCGCGCAAAATGCGAAGAGGATCACGAGCTCGGATACGAGCTGGTAAAGGAAGTGGCTTCGGCTCTGGGCGAGCGTCTCGAGGCGACACGATTTCGACTCCTGGACATTTACGGCCTCGTCTAACAACCTGATCGGGTGTGCGGGACTCGCCGGAGCGGCGCAGCGGACCACCATCCTCGGCGATCCCCGTAAGACCCATCGCGCGGCCAAGGCAGCCGTGCCTCGAGAACAGACTGCGAATCTGCTCTAATTCGTCATCCGATGTTCGTAGTATCCGCCTATGCCGTTGAGTGCGGGCCAGCGCGGCGGACTTCATGTGGAGGGCGCATGTCGAACAAGTGGCCGCTGGAGGGTCATTTCGAGTGTGGCGGTCAGGGCCTGATCGTGAGGCCGGATTGCTTGGGCCGTGAGTTCGCTTCGCGGACCGCGAATTACGACCTCACCATCAGCCTGCCGCAACTCGATAAGCGTCCACACCATTGGCCACTGCGTGCGCCCCAATGGACTTACGGCCGGCTTGCTGTCAGATCAGCTACAGCGTGACCTCATCCTGCCACGGAATCTGGCAACGCAATGCGGCGAATCGTTGACAGCTGCGCAGGCGCAGACGGCGGTCGAAATGGCGACCGACATTGTTCAGGAAGCGTATCCACTCACCAGCCTCTGCCCAAGCAAGTTGACGACTTTCGTCTCCGCGCCCGCACCAAACCCCGTGTATTGCTTCCCATCAACCCCGCCGGTTCCACCACCTCCACCACCAGCCCCACAAGGTAGAGGCACCACGACCTACAGAAGTATCAAACTGGAGATCCCATCGGACGACGGAAGTTTCGTATCGCCGGGCTACTTGTCTGTAGCTATGCCATCAGTGCGTCCAGGTCGGCCTGCTGTCCCTGGGCCGTCAGCCAGTCCGAGAAGTAGCGCACCGACTGCCCGTAGAGCACCAGGGTGCGGTCGGCCTTGCCTTCGATTTACAGCACTCGGGCAAAGCTGGTGGCCAGGGACTCCAGGGACTCGGGGGCGGGTGCGGACACGGTTTAAGGTTATGAGAGTTCCTGCCATGCTAAGTCTGCTGCGTTCCTATATGCGCTTATCTCTGCTGCTCAGGTCCCTATTTCTGCTCGGCTGTACCCGCTTCGGCTCCCCCGGCATCTTCGGGTAGTTCGGCGGATACGGCATGTCGCCAAGTCCGCGCTTTTCGTCGGCCCCGGCCATCGCCAGCAGCGGGGCAATCGACTGGGGCATTTCATCCATGCCGGCCCACGGGTCCTCTCGGCTCTTCACAAGGTCCGGCACGGTGGCCATGGTGTAGTCGTCCGGATCGGCGCGGGCCAGCTCGTCCCACGTCAGGGGCATCGACACGGTTGCGATCGGCGTCCGTCGCACCGAATAGGGCGACGCCATCGTGCGGTCCCGGGCGTTCTGGTTGAAGTCGATGAAGATGCGCTCGCCGCGCTCCTCCTTCCACCACGACGTGGTCACCGCGTCCGGCGCGCGGCGCTCCACCTCGCGCGCGAGCGCGATGCCCGCCCGGCGCACCTCGACGAAGCCCCAGTCGGTGGCGGTGCGCAGGAACACGTGGATCCCGCGGCCCCCGGAGGTCTTCGGGTAGCCGACCAGCCCGAGTTCGTCGAGCAGCGGCCGCAGCACATCGACGGCGACCGCCCTCGCTTGCTGAAAACCGGTGCCGGGCTGCGGATCCAGATCGATGCGCAACTCGTCGGGATGCTCGGTGTCCGGGCAGCGAACCTGCCACGGGTGCAACGTGACCGTGCCCATCTGCGCCGCCCACACGATCGCGGCCGGGTGGGTCACCTTCAGCGCGTCGGCGGTGCGTCCCGACGGGAATGTCACCCGGCAGGTCTCGAGGTAGTCGGGATGGTGCCGCGGCACCCGCTTCTGGTAGATCTCCTCGCCGTCGATGCCGTCGGGGAAGCGCTGCAGATGGGTCGGCCGGTCGCGCAGCGCGGCCAGCATCGGACCGCCGGCGACGGCCAGGTAATACTCGACGAGACGTCGCTTGGTGCCGTGCGATCCCAGCGCGGGGAAGTACACCTTGTCCGGGTTGGTCAGCCGGACCGGGATGCCGTCGACGTCGATCTCTTCCGCTGCAGCCGCCACATCATGATTCCAGCACGCCTCGCGTAAGAATGAGCCAATGGACTTGCCTGTCATGCCCCCGGTCTCGCCGATGCTGGCCAAGCCGGTGCGTGCGATCCCGCCGGATGCGTCCTATGAGCCCAAATGGGATGGATTCAGGTCCATCTGCTTTCGCGACGGCGATCAGGTCGAGCTGGGCAGCCGCAACGAGCGGCCGATGACGCGCTACTTCCCCGAGCTGGTCGCGGCCGTCCGGGCCGAGTTGCCGGAACGCTGCGTACTCGACGGTGAGATCGTCGTCGCCACCGACCACGGCCTGGACTTTGAGGCCCTGCAACAGCGGATCCACCCGGCGGATTCGCGGGTGCGGATGCTCGCCGAGAAGACCCCGGCGTCGTTCATCGCGTTCGACCTGCTCGCCCTCGGCGACGACGATTACACCCGGCGGCCGTTCAGCGAGCGGCGCGCCGCTCTCGTCGACGCGTTGGCGGGGGGCGGGCCGTCGATCCACGTCACACCGGCGACCACCGATCTGGAGACTGCGCGACGATGGTTCGAGGAATTCGAGGGCGCCGGGCTCGACGGCGTCATCGCCAAGCCGCTGTCCATTACCTACCAGCCCGACAAGCGGGTGATGTTCAAGATCAAGCATGAGCGGACCGCCGACTGCGTGGTCGCCGGCTATCGGGTACACAAGTCCGGCGGCGACGCGATCGGCTCGTTGCTGCTCGGGCTGTACCAGGACGACGGCCAACTCGCTTCGGTCGGCGTGATCGGCGCGTTCCCGATGGCAGAGCGCCGGCGGCTGTTCGCCGAATTGCAGCCCCTGGTAACGAGTTTCGAGGGCCATCCGTGGAACTGGGCCGCCCACGAGGCCGGCGAACGAACGCCGCGCAAGAACGAATTCTCGCGGTGGAACGCCGGCAAGGACCTCTCGTTCGTGCCGCTACGGCCCGAGCGGGTGGTCGAGGTTCGCTACGACCACATGGAGGGTCCGCGGTTCCGCCACACCGCCCAGTTCAGCCGGTGGCGCCCCGACCGCGATCCACGCTCATGCACCTACGCGCAACTCGAACAGCCGGTGACATTCAGCCTCGGCGAGATCGTGCCGGGCCTCGGCCCGAGTTGAAGCGCCCGGTGGTGACAGCCGGGCGGCAAGTTTCGGTGACAGGCCGTAAGGGTATTAGGGATGCACTGGAACTGCTGTCAATAAGAAGGTGCAGGGCTCATGATCAGTGGCGCTGTGAATTCGCTTATCTGGATTCTGGTGCTCATCGCGATTGTCGCGGTGGTCATCGCCGTTGCGCGCGCGATGTCGCGGCCGCGCGCCGAAAGGCCAGTCGAACGGCCGGTCGAACGGCCGGTCGTCGAGCAGCCGGTGGTGCAACAACAGCCGGTGGTGCAACAGCGAGTTGCGACAAGCGGTTTGGCGCCCGGCTGGTATCCCGACCAGCAGGATATGAATGCGATGCGCTATTTCGATGGTCGAGTCTGGACCGCGCAGACCCAGCCCCGTGCTTGATGGTTAAGCCGTGTATCCACGGCTGAAGCCGTTGTCCGGTCCTCAGAATGGGGGTGGCTCGTCGTCGCGATCGCCCGGCGGGGCGGGACGGAAGTAGGCCGCTGGCGGTTGTCGGCCTTCGGCTTCTAGAGCCTGCCGATTCTGTCGGCGTTCCGCGTCGATGCGGTGGGCGCGGTCTTGTGCTCGGGTGCGTCGGCGTTTGGGTATCATCACCGCGCGATCCGCGGAGGGCCGGTATGTGTTTGGGGCGGTGCGTATTTCGCCGGTGGGCAGGCACAGTGCGGGAAACAGCAGCCGGCTGCCCGGCCGGGTAACGTACTTCTGCCCGCTCGGCGAGGTCCACACCACGGTCCCGTCGGGGTATTGCTCGTCGCGCCAGGCCGTCCAAAAAGTTTTGAGCAAGTGATGTTTTTTGCACAGGCACTTCAGGTTTGACGCGTGGGTGAGCCCCCGCGGGTAGGGGATGGTGTGGTCGATGTCGGCGAACTCCGCCGGATGATCGCAGCCCGGGAACCGACACGTCATATCGCGGCAGCGGATGAAGCGCTCCAGGGCGGCCGAGGGCCGATACCCCGGCTCGGGTGGGGCATCGCCCGGATGAGACACCGGCTGAACCTTGGCGCCACCACCGATGAGTTCGGCCACCATCGAGGCCGGCAGGGTGGCACCGCCCAGCAGGTGAGCCGCCGGCGGGCGGGGCAAGACCGGCATGTCGGGTTCGGGGTCAGGGGCCAACAGCTCGGCCACGGTGGTCTGCGGGGTGATCGGGCGGCCCGGGCGCTGCCCGGAGGTGTGCGGGTCAGGCGCGGCGTCCAGGGCGGCGTGATCGGCGACGACGTGGATGACCACCGCGGCCGCGCGCGGGTCGGGGCCCGAACCGGTGGGGCACTCGGTGCCACCGCAGCCACAGGCGAGGTGTTCGGCGCCGGCGGCCAGCGCCCCCAGCGCGTCGGCGCGGCGCTGGGCCACGGTACGCGGATCGCCGTCGCACACCTGGTGGGCCATCTGGGTGAGCCGGCGCTTTAACACCGCGGCGTCGGTGGCGAACAACGAGCCCCACAGGTTGGCGGTGCCGGAGTGGTCGTCGGCGGGGCTGATCACCACGTCGCGCCCGCGCCCGCCCGCGCGGGCGCGGCGCACCGCGGCCGGGTCATGGCGATCCACGATGGCGTCGATGGCCTGCGACGCCTTGGTCACCGACAACGGCCCGTAGTGCGCGGCCTCACCGGCCAGCGCGGCGTCGACCAGCCCCACGGTGTCGGGGTCTTTGATCAGATCGGTGTGCCACACGATCGCACTGACCAACCGGGCACTGAGGGCCCCCTCGGCGAACAGCGCCGCCACCTTGGGCAGCCGGTCACGCAGCGCCACCCCCAGATACATCTGCCCGGAGGCCATCAAATGGCTGATGCCCTGGGCGGCAGCGACCTCGGCGGCGATCGCATCCCAGTTGTCACACGACCAATGCGCGCGGTCGGTGGGTCCCTCGGCGCGGCGCGACACCAACTCGGCGATGGCCGCCAGCCGGCGCGCCGCCGCGGCCGCCTCGGCCCGCGCGCCCTCGGCGATCGCGGCCACCACCACGGCATCGGACACCCGGCAATCGAACATAGATTCGAATCTAGTGACGCGGCCTGACGTCGGGCACCCGAGACAACCCAAGCTGTGGATGAACCGCCAACTGTGGACAACCAGGAACGGCCGCGTTTGCACCAAGCGCCCAGCGGGCACGCGACGAACATGTCAGCTCCCTATCCCTTTGGGTGACGCCTCGTAGGCGTGAAAATGTGGTCGGGTCGCCTGTCGACGCCGACGTGTCCTTGGGTGTGTGAGAGCCCGTATGTCAGCTTGGCGCCGGGGCCCGACCTTGAAGGGTCACGTACTGTTGCTTCGAGCACGCCGGTCAGAATTTCGGTTCCCTTGACCGAGGCCCCCAGGCGGCCCACCCGATGTTGGTGTATGGATTCGGTTGGAGGGCAAGCGAAGTGGGTCAGAAGGGGAAACGAAGGCCGACGCCGGTGACGGGCTCGGCACCGCAAGAGATTCTCGACGCCGAGCATGAGCTGGTGATCGAGCGGGCCGCCGCGGTCGATGTGGCCAAGGCGGCGGGCAAGGTGTGCGTGCGGCTGCCGAGCAACACCGGGCGCCGGTTTAGCCGGGTGTGGGACGTGTCGGCGCGCACCGCCGCGATCACCGTGTTGGGCGAAGAGCTGATCGAGCTGGGCGTGCAGAAGGTCACCGTCGAGTCCACCTCGGATTACTGGCGAATCTGGTACTACCTGCTGGAAGCCGCCGGGTTGGACGTGCAGCTGGTCAACGCCCGCGATGTCAGGAACGTCCCTGGGCGTCCGAAAACCGACAAGCTGGATGCAGTCTGGCTGGCCAAGCTGACCGAGAAGGGGCTGCTGCGGCCGAGCTTTGTGCCGCCGGCGCCGATCCGGCGGCTGCGCGACTACACCCGGCTGCGCGTGGATTTGACCCGCGAACGCGCCCGCTACTGGCAGCGGTTGGAGAAGCTGCTCGAGGACGCGTTGATCAAGGTGTCGGCCGTCGCGTCGAGGTTGGACACGCTCTCGACCCGGGACATGATCGAGGCCCTGATCGCCGGGGAGCGCGATCCGCGCCGGCTGGCCGAGCTGGCGCGCGGGAAGATGAAGGCCAAGCGCTCGGAGCTGATCGCCGCGCTCGACGGTCGCTTCGATGAGCATCACGCCGAGCTGGCGCGGATGCTGCTGGGCCAGATCGATGCGCTTACCGCCCAGATCGACACCCTGTCGGCGCGCATCGAGCAACAGCTCGCCGCGCTGCCCGACGACGCTGAGGGCATCGATCACCCCGACAGCGACCCCGGACCCGGCGCCGGCCCGGGCGCGGGCGTCGCTGCGGATACTGATCCCCCTGCCACCACCGGCGGCGGGAACCCGATGCGGGTCGACCCCGCCACGGGGACCCACTGCACACTGAGCACGGTCGAGCGGCTCGACGAGATCCCCGGTATCGGCGCGCACAACGCGCAGGCCATCCTCGCCGAGATCGGAGTGGATATGAGCAGGTTCCCCACCCCCGAGCACCTGGTGTCGTGGGCCAAGCTGTGCCCGCGCACCATCCAGTCCGGACCCGTGACCCGCGGCGGCAAGACCGGCAAGGGCAACCCCTACCTGAAAGGTGCGCTCGGCGAGGCCGCCGCGGCGGCCGCCAAAACCAACACCTTCCTCGGCGAACGCTACCGGCGCCTCGTCAAACGCCGCGGCAAACTTAAAGCCCTGGTCGCGGTCGCCCGCTCCATCCTGGTCATCATCTGGCACCTGCTGGCCAACCCGGCCACCCGCTTCCACGATCTCGGCCCCGACTACCACACCACCCAAATCGCTACCCAACGACGACTGCGCAACCACATCGCCCAACTCACCGCCATGGGCTACCGGGTTACCCTCGAACCCGCCGCCTAACACCAAATACACACACTCACAACCAAACCCGGCTCCGCGAGCTCCGCCGGGTGCTCTCGCATACCCACTCACCTTGGTCATTTTCCGGTCAGTAACTGCGTTCAAGGATCTGCCGTTGGCCGATCGGGACCGCAAGTGGGACGGCGATGCCGCCGAAAAGCGCGTCCGCAAGTGGGCCGGCGCGGAGGACAAGCCGAACCAGAAATACCGCGACGCCCACATCTGGTACGACAGGGACAAGAAGGACAACTTCACCGCGTATAAGTTGCTGTTCGCCGACGTGATCGGCGGGGAACTCAAAGCGGTGCCGCGGGGAATAATGATTGCCGGCGCGATTATGGACGGCGCGCGCGGCGGCATCGAGTTGCCCAAAGCCGACGTGGGCCGCGTCAAGAGCCACCTGGCGAAGTATTACAAGAAGATGGGCGACACCGCGCCCTGGGAGCGCGGCTGACCCTTCACTCACCGAAGGTGCTAAAGGAGTGCCGCTTGGTCGCGGGCGCGGAGGTCCGCCTAGGCGTCCAACCGGGTGAATTGCTGCAGGCGATACTGCTCCACACAGGCGGATCGTCGAATTTTGCCGCTTGTCGTGGTGGGAATCGATCCAGGTGCTACCAGCACCAGGTCGGCGACATTCAGACCGTGTGACTCGGATATTGCTGCGGTGACGTCGTTTTTGACGACGCGGAGCTTGTGCACCGCCTCCTCGTCGGAATCGCCTCGCTTCTTGAGCTCGATGATGGTGACTAACTTCTCGGCCTCATCCACCGGCACGGAGATTGCCGCGACCCGGCCGCCGGTGATTTCCTGGACCGTCGACTCGATGTCTTCCGGATAGTGGTTGCGCCCGTAAACGATCAGCAAATCCTTCATCCGGCCCACGATGAATATCTCGCCTTCGGAGAGGAACCCGAGGTCTCCGGTTCGCAGCCATGGTCCCTCGGGGGTGCCGGGCCGGGGGCTGGCCAGTATTCCGCCGAAGGTGCGCTGGGTCTGCTCCGGCTTCTGCCAATAGCCCTCTGCGACGTTTTGGCCGTGGACCCAGATCTCACCCACCGTTCCGGCCGCGCATTCGACGTGGGTGTCGGCATCCACGATCCGCACCGTCGGCGACGTGGGCATGCCGTAGCTGAGCAGCGGCGCGCCAGTCTCTGCTGAACACCGTTCCGCGCTGCCCGACCCCAGCTTGTCGAGTTCGAAGTGGACGACCTTTGGTGCATCGTTCGACGTGCGACTGGCGACATAGACGGTTGCCTCCGCCAGACCGTATGAGGGTCGCATCATGTGGGCGCGAAAGTTGTACGGAGCGAATCGATCACAGAACCGGTTCAGCGTGGCGGGGTGGATTCGCTCGCTGCCGCTGACGATTCTCATCACGTTCCCCAGATCGAGTCCGGCCATGTCAGCGCCTGAAGTCTTTCGGACGGCCAGTTCGAAGGCGAAGTTCGGCCCTGCGGAAAACGCGCGGGTGGCCTTGGCCATCGATTGGATCCACCGTGCCGGGCGCTGCAGGAACGCCATCGGGCTCGTGAGCTCAGCGCGGAAGCCGCCCAGGATCGGCCCGATGACACCCTGCACCAAGCCCATGTCGTGGTAGAACGGCAACCACGACACAACCGTAGTACCGGATGGAGCCACGCCGTTGAAGTCCGCGAAGTAGTCGGCCATCAACTGGTGGAAATTCGTCAGAAGATTCCGGTGTGAGATCATGACGCCGGTCGGGACGCGGGTCGAACCGGAGGTGTACTGCAAATACGCCGTGCTCGGCGCATTGCTAATCCGAATACTCGGTGAATTGGGGCCGTCCAGATCCAGCGAATCAACGGCGATGATGGCTGCGGCAGTTCCCGTGTTTAGCTGCCGAGAGTATTCGGTGATCGCTTCCGCGGCCGCAGTTGTCGTCAGAATGACGCTGGGTGCTGTGTCTGCCAGAACGGCACTCACACGTTCGTCGTGCGAGCCGACGGCCGGGACCGACAGCGGAACGGCAATCAACCCAGCCTGCATCGCCCCCAGGAAAGCCACGATGTATGCAAGTCCCTGCGGAGCCAAAATCAGGGCGCGGTCCCCGACCGAGCCGTGCCGCTTGACCTCGTGCGCGATATTCAGGGCCCTCTGATATACCTGCGCCCAGCTCAAAGTTTCGCTGACGCCCGCCCAATCCTGCTCGTAGTCGGTATACGTGAACGCTAAATCGTGGGGCTGCACACCGGCGCGTTCGCGCAGCAGGGATAGGACCGTCGAGTATTGCATGGGCGCTACGCTACGTCGCGGACGACGGCGCCGCTGCGTCTTGAGCGTGTTAACTAGACCGCGACCCTCAGTTCCGACAGGCCACGCAGCGTCACGTTGGGCTTGTACCGCGGCTCGCCGTCGATCCGCGCGTCCGGGAAGCGTGCCGTGATCGCCGACAGCGCCACGCCGGCTTCCAGCCGTGCCAGCGGCGCGCCCAGGCAGTAATGCGCGCCACGGCCAAATCCTAAGTGCCGCAACGCTCCTCGATCCGGGTAGAAGGCGTCGGATCGGTCGAACTCCGCGGGATCGCGCTGGGCCGCCGCCAGCAGCAGCACCAGCACGTCGCCCTCGGGCACCTCGACGCCCGCAATTGCCATGTCATCGGCGGCAATTCGACCGACGAGTTGCACGGGCGGGTCGTATCGCAGGGTCTCCTCCACGATCGCGGGCGCGCGCGCGGCATCACCGCCCAACGCCGTCCAATGGATGGGGTTGCGCAACATAGCCAAGATGGCGTTCCCGATGAGGTTCACCGTCGTCTCGTGGCCCGCGATGAGCAGCAGGTTGCAGGTGGAAATGATCTCGTCCTCGGTCAGCTGGTCGCCGGACTCCTCCACGGCGATCAGGCCGGAGATGAAGTCGTCGCCGGGCCGCGACCGGCGGTGTTCGATCAGGCCGTAGAAGTATCCGCGCAGCCACTGAGCCGTCCGCTGTCGCTCCTCGATACCGTCCGGCAGTTCGCCGGTGAATTGGGCGAACGGGTCCAGCGACTGCGCCAACAGCGCCGAGGCGTGGCTGAACTGCGGCTCGTCCTCGAGCGGCACACCCAGCAACCGGCAGATGACCGCCACCGGTAACGGATAGGCGAAGTCTTCGACGACGTCGAACCGGCCCTTCTCGGCGATCCGGTCAAGCAATCCGTCCACCAGCGCGCTGATTTCGGGTTGCAGTGCGCTCACCACCTTCGGAGCGAACGCCTTGCTGACCAACTTGCGCAGGCGGGTGTGATCGGGCGGGTCCAGAAACAGGAAACTCGGCGGGCCCACCGGTCGCGGCACCGCCCCGCTCCCCATAAGGCGTTTCGTCATCGTCGACTTGAACCGGTTGCTGCTCGAGGACGGGTGGCGCAGGATCTCGTCGCAGTCGCGGTAAGTCGAGAAGACGGCGACGTTGTTCTCGGCCAGCTGAAACGGTGCGCTGTCGCGAAACTGCGCGAAGATCGGATACGGGTCAGCGCGGTTGGCCGGGTCCAGGAGCCGCAGCAGCAAGGGCTGGGCAGGCGCGGTGGTCATCCCCACATTGTGCCTGCACCGCGCTACGAGCTCAGCGCCGCAGAAACTCCACGATGTGGTTGGCCAGTTCTTCGCCGGCGTCCTCTTGCAGGAAGTGTCCGGCGCCGCAGATGGTCGGGTGATCGATGCTCTGGGCGCCCCGCATCTCGCGCTGAAAGATCGCGGCCATCGGCCCGGTGATGGGGTCACTGTCGCTGAAGGCGACCAGCATGGGCGTCGGACTCACGGACAGCTTCGCCCACGCCGCCTTGTTGGCCGCCGCCGCGGGATCGTCCGGTGAGGTCGGCACCAGTCCGGGCATGGCGCGCGGCCCGGCGCAATATTCGTCGGCGGGAAACGGCGCGTCATAACCCGCGCGCACCTCGTCGCTCAGCTGCTGGCGACAGCCGCCCTGCACAAACCAGCCGATGTTCAGCTCCGGTGCCGTCGTGATGGCCTCGCGGAAGCGCCACCAGATCTCGGCCATCGGCTGGTCTCCGTTGGGCAATCCGGTGTTGGCGACGACCAGCCGGGCGAACCGCTCGGGCTGCTCGGCGGCCAGCCGCAAACCGATCAGCCCGCCCCAGTCCTGGCCGACCAGGGTCACGTTGCGAAGGTCGAGGACATCGAAAGCCACCGCGCGCATCCATTCGACGTGGCGGGCATAGCTGTGGTCTTCGCGGCGGGTCGGCTTGTCCGAACGGCCGAACCCCACCAAGTCGGGGCAGACGACTCGATGTCCGGCGGCGACCAGTATGGGAATCATCTTGCGGTACAGGTACGACCACGACGGCTCCCCGTGCAACATGAGCACCGGATCGGCGCCTTCCGGCCCGTCCTCCACCCAGGCGACCCGCAGCTCGCCGCCGTCGTCGTCGGAAACTTCGCAATACCTTGGGGCATAAGGGAAATCGGGGACGTCGTCGAATCGGTCGTCGGGCGTGCGGAGTGTTTGCATTTCAGGTCCCTTCGCTTAATCCAGCCAGCGCCGGCTGGGCCATCAATCGGTCGAGAAAGGGACGCTGTCCCTTGAGCACCTTCGTGCGTGCCTGCGCCACCGCAACCCAGCCGACGCGGTCGACCTCGGGAAACTCGCGCATTCTGCCCGAGCCCCTCGGCCACTCCATTTCGAAGGTATTGCTGCGCGCGTCGGTGACGTCGAGGTCGCCCTCGACGGCGAAGGCGACGACCACCTTGCCGCTGGGTTGTTTCAGCGAACCGAGGTCGACGCGCGGGCCCGTCGGCACCGGAAGCGCGAGTTCCTCGAAAAACTCGCGCTGCGCGGCCGCCCACGGATCCTCCCCGTCGGTGTACTCGCCCTTGGGAATCGACCATGCTCCGTCGTCCTTGCGAGCCCAAAACGGGCCGCCCGGATGCGCGATCAGGACTTCGACGACGCCGTCGCGGGTCCGGTAGACAAGCACACCCGCGCTGAGCTTGGGCATCCGCGTTCAGACTCCGGCGGCGCGTTCCAGATCCTTGAGCGACGACTCCAAGTGTGCGAGTAGGCGCTGCAGGTGCGGAATGCTGCGACGGCACCCGACCAGACCGAAGTCGAGGTTGTCGGCGTTGCTCACCAGGGTGATGTTCAGCGCTTGGCCGTCCAGCGCGATGGACATCGGGTAGTTGCCGTCGAGTCGGGCGCCCCCGAGGTACATCGGCTCGCGCGGTCCGGGCATGTTCGATATGACGATGTTGAACGGCGGAGGCGTGGACTTCACCCAGCCGGGAACGGCCGCCAGGGCAACCGAACCCATGTTCATCGCCGAAAGCGCCAACGCCTGGGGTCGGGGCAGCTGGGAGAACACCTTCTTGTTGTTGCTCATCGACTCGCTCACGATCTGCAGTCGCGCCGCGGGATCCTCTTGGTCGGTGGCCAGGTTGCACAGGATGGCTCCGACGAGGTTGCCACCGGCGTCGGCCTCCTCCTCCCTGCGCAGGCTCATCGGCACCATCGCGACCAGTGGCTTGTCCGGCAGCGCGCTCTGTTCGAGCAGGTAGTAGCGCAGGGCACCCGAGCACATCGCCAGGACGACATCGTTGAGGGTCACCCCCGCGGCCCGCTTGACGCTCTTGATCCGTTCCAGCGACCATGACTGGGCCGCGCACCTGCGGGCGCCGCCGATCTTGACGTTCAACATGGTGCGCGGAGCCCCGAAAGGCAGCGTCAGCTGCTGCTCGAGCAGCGCCGCCCGGGCCAGCGACACCGTCGAGGGGCCAAGCGCGGCAACGGATCCCGCCGTTTTCAACAGCGAACTCACGCGGGACGTGGGGCTGGACTTGTGTTTGCGCTTGGGCAGGCTCCACATCGCCCGGATCTCGCGATCGTCCGGATCGTACGACAGCGTGCGCTGCATCAGCCTCAGCGCCGAGACACCGTCGATCAGCGCGTGGTGGGACTTGGTGTACACCGCGAACCGGCCGTCCTTCAGGCCCTCGATTATGTGCGCTTCCCACAGCGGTCGGTGGCGATCGAGCAGGGTGCTGTGCCACCGCGAAGTCAGCTCGAGCAGCTCCCGGACGCGCCCGGGCGAAGGCAACGCCGAGCGCCGGACGTGGTAATCGATGTCGAGGTCTTTGTCGTAGGTCCAGGCCAGGTTCGCGATTCCACCCAAGAGCGTCGCCGGACGTTTGAGGAACGTGGGCTGGAAATCCCGCTCGGCGATCAGTTGGTCGTAGATATCCCGCACGAAGTCGGGACCGGCGCCCGGTGGCGGTTTGTACAACTGCAAGCCGCCGACATGCATGGGGTGCTCACGGGACTCCCCCATGAGAAAGACCGCGTCGGTGGGCATCATCAGTTCCATCCACCAATTAGACCGCGAACGGCGCACGACGCAAGGCGATCTCAAAACATCGCTGCCGAGCTGATTTCTGGATGGCCACGCAGGTACTCGACGAGCCGGTCGACGTAGCTGCGGAACGCGGGTGCCTCGATGCCGCTGCCGGCGAGGTCGGCACGGCAGTGGTCGGTCAGATAGAAAGTGGGATGCGCGAAGTAGTCGACCGCTTCGGGCGGGATCCGCATCAAGCGGTAGAGCCCCGGCACCCGCGCGAGCGACGCCTTCGCCACCTTCCGGGGCAGCGGGACCTTGAGGAGTTTGCGCCCGGTCGCCTGGGCCAGCGATTCCGTCATCTCGTCAACCGTGAGTGGTCGCGGATCCGCCAGCTGGTAAGTCCGGCCCTCGGAAGCGGACAGCCCGCTCAAATATCCGACCGCATCGACGATGAAGTCGCGGGGGACTACGTTCACACGTGTCGCCGCGGGGTCCCCCGCCATCGGCAGCAGCGCGTACCGCGGCTGTCGCAGCAACCACTGCATGACGAAGTAGGGCCCGTCGAACTTTTGCGTCTCTCCGGTGCGACTGTCGCCCACGACAATCGAGGGGCGATAGATCGTGGCCGGCATTCCGGCGGACATATGCCGGCGAACGTCCGCCTCGGCAAGGTTTTTCGTCTCTTCGTAATAGTTGTTGAACGGCGCACCGACTTCGAGGTCGTCCTCGCCGAACGGACCGGCGTAGCGGCCACTGACATAGCACGTGCTGAAGTAGTGCAGGCGAGTCAACCTGGGGCTGCGCTCAAGCGCGTTCAGGACATTCCGGGTGCCGTCGACGTTGACCCGAAGTGCCACGTCCCTGGGGACCGTCAGGTCGTACGCGGCGGCGAGGTGCCACGCTTCGGTGACGTCGGTGAGCGCATCGGCGTCGAGGCCGAGGCCGGGTTGAGTGATGTCGCCCTCGACCAGCCGGATCCGCCCCTCCAGGGACGCATCGGCCGAGCTGAGCTCGGCCTCGCGTCGCTTGGCCAGCGCGGCGAACCTGGGCTGCACCAGGCAGACCGCCGAACTGTCAGTGCGTTTGAGGATGCCCGGCAGCAACGCGCTACCCAGAAATCCGGGAAAGCCGGTCATCAGTATGGTCATGGCTGCGCTCCCTTGCCACTCGATTTGTTGCCGAATTGGTTCCAGTGGGTGAACTCCGCGACCTCACGACGAACCCGCAAGTACGGCACCGACATCTTGGGATGGCCGAGACGCACGGCGAAGGCAACCTTCATGTGGTCGGGAGCCGCTAGCAGGTTCTTCACCGCTTGTTCGACGGGTGGCACGCTCAAGACCGAAAGGGCTTGAAAGCCAAGCCCTAGCGAGTTCGCCATCAGCCACATGTTCTGCAGCACGCACCCCAGGCTCATCATCCCCAGCACGTCCCCCTCGGAGGCGGGAGCACGCTTCGTCGCGTCGTAGAACACGATCAACAGGACTGGGCAGCCCGGCATCACGTGATCCAGGGGGATTGCCGCACTCGGCCGGCCCATTTGAGCCGGGTCCCGCATCCACGCCGGGAGCATGTCGGCCAGCAGGCCTATCTCCTTGTGGCGCAACTCTTCTTCGGAGAACGAGAGCAGTTGGGAGTGCTCACGCAGAAACTCTTCGGACAGCCGAACCCGGACCGTGCCGATCTCGTCCAGCAACTTCCGGTCATCCACGACGACGACCTCGAAGTTCTGCATGTTATGGGCAGTTGGACTCCACCGCGCGGCCTGCAATACCTGCAAGAGGTCTTCCTTGGCGATCGCGCGGTTGCGATCGAACGGAATCCGCTCGGAGTGACGTTTCTCGATGAGATTGAGCAAGTCGGTCATCGCTATCTCCCGGACCGCAAGGTGTGAACTCATCGCCTGATTGACGTTATCGATGAAAAGGCTCGTTGAGATGGGTCTTTGGACCCGACGCGGCCGCCATAAGTCACCGGCTCAAACCGAGGTCTTTAGTCCCCACATTCGGGGAGTTGCGGCTCTGCCGGGATCTTTATTGCGGCGAGAGCATTGAGGGCACTCGAATACGGCGCAAGGAAAGAGTTGACCGGCAACGAACTCGCCCACCCCGAAGCGGCCAAGTGGGATCCCATTTTCACCGAGCTGCTGATCAACGCGGTCACGCCCGTGATCAAGCGATGGTTTCGGCCAGAAGTGCGTGGCCTGGAAACCTTCCCGTCGACCGGCGGCGCCTTGCTGGTGTCAAACCATTCCGGTGGCGTGCTGACGCCCGATTGGAATGTCCTGGCCCCGGCCCTGTACGGCAGGTTCGGCTACGACCGCCCGTTGTACACCGTTGCCCACTATGGCGTGTTCTTCACACCGTTTCGCGCGGCGCTCGGCCGGCTCGGCGTGATCCATGCCAGCCGGGAAAACGCGGAGGAGGCGTTGCGCTCGGGTGCCGTCGTGCTGGCCTTTCCCGGCGGCGACTACGACGCATTCCGGCCGACGTTCAGTCAGAACGTCATCGACTTCGGGGGCCGCACCGGATACGTCAGGACCGCCATGCGAACCGGCGTACCGATCGTGCCCGCCGTCTCGATCGGCGGTCAGGAAACCCAGCTTTTCCTGACCCGCGGAAATTGGCTGGCAAAGCGATTGGGGCTCAAGCGATTCCGGATAGAGATCCTGCCGGTGACGATCGGCTTACCCTTCGGGATGACGGTATTCTTTCCGGCCAACATGCCGTTGC
The DNA here is from genome assembly GCA_963784685.1 of uncultured Actinomycetota bacterium. Taxonomy (GTDB): domain Bacteria; phylum Actinomycetota; class Actinomycetes; order Mycobacteriales; family Mycobacteriaceae; genus Mycobacterium. Next base: position 59,970 of record CAWASF010000019.1, on the reverse strand, counting down.
CGGCCAAGGTGGTCTATCAGGTCCTGGAGCCGATCGACATCGCCGCCCGGTTCGGCGACGACGCCGACGTCGATGCGGTCGACGCCCACGTGCGCTCGGTCATGCAGACCGCCCTTGACCGACTGGGTCGCGAGCGCCGCTTCCCCGTCCTGGGCTGATCGCATGATGTCGCTGTCCTGGGATGTGGTGTCCGTCGACAAGCCGGAAGATGTCAACGTCGTCATCGGCCAGGCACACTTCATCAAGACGGTCGAAGACCTGCACGAGGCCCTGGCTGGGGTGAGCCCGTCACTACGGTTCGGGCTGGCCTTTTGTGAGGCTTCCGGGCCGCGACTGGTTCGCCGCACGGGCAACGACACCGAGTTGGTGGAACTTGCCACTCGCGCCGCGCTGGCCATCGCGGCTGGGCATAGTTTCGTGGTCTTCCTGCGTGAGGGCTTTCCGGTCAACGTCCTCAACCCGGTGAAGGCGGTCCCTGAGGTCTGCGGAATCTATTGCGCCACGGCTAATCCGGTCGATGTCGTCGTAGCGGTGACCCCGCGTGGTCGTGGCATCGTGGGCGTCATCGATGGACAGACGCCGGTCGGAGTGGAGACCGATCGCGACGTAGCCGAGCGGCACGATTTGTTGCGCGCCATCGGTTACAAACTCTGATCACTCCGCGAGCGACCAGGTCGATGTCGCGATCAGGTCGCCCCGTTCCAAGGCGGCGGCGCGATGCTCGTGCACTTTGGCGTACTCCGGAGTCGTCACCATATCGATGAACGCCTGCGGCGTCGGGTATTCGACGATCAGAATCGCGTCCCACCAAGGCCGTTCGCCGTCACCGATGACGACCGCCGGTGCGGTGCCCGCATACCGGACCGTGGCGCCGACCCGTTCGAGGTGCGGCGCGACCTCCGCCGCGTATCGCTGGTAGGACTGCAGTCCACCGGTCGTGTTGAACTTCAACAGGTTGACCATCAACACCGGTGCGTCCGCCGGTCGCGAGGTCAGCGCCGCCACCTGCTCTGCGGTGGGTCCTAACGTGGTGCGCATGCAAATCTCCTTGTCTTAGTTGGCTTCTGGGCAACCGCGCCTACGCGCCCGCGCAGGAACGGCACAACCAGCCCGGCAACCCGGTCGGGTTGCTCGAGCCACGCCCAGTGACCGACACCGGGCAAGATTTCGATCCGTGCGCGCGGGAACACGCGGCGCTGGCGCTCGGCCTGCAATTCGGCGACGCGTTTCATCAGCGGTTCCCAGTCGCTGCCCACGTCCGGGTTGCCGTGCACGAAGACGACTGCCTCGCCGGGGGCCCCGTTGCCGCTGATCAGCACGGGCGCGTGGACGCCGTCGACCACCAGGTGGCGCGCCTGGAAAGCGGTCATAGCTGCAACTCCTTCTCGAGGTCGCTCCACGATTCATCACCGACCCGCTCGGCGTCTTGACACTTCGCGACATACTTTTGACAATCCAAGACATGTCCGTGGTTCGCGGGACCGCGCTCTCCAATTACTCGGCCCTCGTCGCAGAACTGGGCGGTGACGCGGCCGGACTGTTGCGCGCGGCGGGCATCCGGGACGGGGATGCCGGCAACTACGACGCGTTCATCCCCTACCGCGCCGCGATACAAGCCATCGAATCCGCCGCCCAGACCACCGGCACACCGGACTTCGGGCGACGGCTGGCGCAGCGGCAAGGCATCGAAATTCTGGGGCCGGTCGGCGTTGCGGCTCGGACCGCCGCGACGGTGGCGGACGCCCTGGGAATCTTCGGTACGTACATGGCGGCCTACAGCCCGGTGATCGCGATCCGCGCCGCGCCGCTGGGCGACCCGCAGCGGTCGTTCATCGCGCTCGAGTTCCTCCTGGACAGGCCGCCGCCGCACCGGCAGACCACGGAACTGTCGCTGGGCGTCTCGCTACGGGTGTTCCGGCTACTCATGGGTGCCGATTACACCCCGCTGAAGGTGCATTTGCCGCACGACCCGCTCACTCCCAGAGCCGACTATGTGCGGTATTTCGGATGCACGCCCGAGTTCGCCGCCCGCACAGCGGGTTTCACGGTTCGCACGGCCGACTTGGCTCGCCCCTTGCACCGCGATGACGTGGCCCACCGCGCCCTCGTCGACTATCTGAACGGCATCACCCCGCACGATGCCGGGAAGGTCGAATCGGTGCGGACCATCGTTCGCCAGCTGCTGCCCACCGGTGCGGCGACACTGGACGTCGTCGCCGAGCAGTTCAACCTGCACCCGAAAACATTGCAGCGCAGGCTCGCCGAGGAGGGCACCACGTTCGCGGCACTGGTGGACCAAGTCCGCAAGGATGCCGCCGAGCGCTACCTGCGCACCACCCGCATCAGCCTCACGCACCTGGCGCGTGAACTCGGCTACGCCGAGCAGAGCGTGCTGACCCGGTCGTGTAAACGCTGGTTCGGGGCAGGGCCGGCCGCCTACCGCAACGCGGGTTATCCGGTCAGGGCGGGCTCGAGATCGTAGGACGGCGACGCGTTTGCGAAGCGCAGGTTGTCGTCGTCGACCGAACCCTCGCGCAACAACTTTTCGTCGGTGCGGTACTCCATGCTGGTGCGCCAAGGGCCTTCGGTGCCCTGGTGGGGAAACATGCCGGCCGCCCGCTTGACGTAACCGGAGGTGACCTCCAGCAGTGGGCGGGTCTCCATCGGCCCGGGCAGCTGCGGGTAGCAGATGGTCTGGCCGTCGGCGTCCATGTGCGCCAACAACCGGCACAAGTGCTCGCAAACCAGACCAACCTTGAGCGTCCATGATGAGTTGGTGTAGCCGAACATGTAGGCGAAGTTGGGGACGTCGTTGAGCATGAAGCCCTTGAACGCCACCCTTTCCGACACGTCGACGGGCACGCCGTCTACCGAGAGGCTGATCCCGCCGAAGGCGAGCAGGTTCAGGCCGGTGGCGGTGACGATGATGTCGGCTTCCAGTTCGCTCCCGGACTGCAGCCGGATACCCCGTTCGGTGAAGGTCTCAATCTGGTCGGTGACCACGGAGGCCCGGCCGTCACGGATCGCCTTGAACATGTCGGCGTCCGGCACCGCGCACAGCCGCTGGTCCCACGGGTTGTAGGCCGGCCTGAAGTGCTCGTCGACCGGATACCCCGCCGGCAACTGCTTGGCGTTGAGGTGACGGATCAGCCGACGGGCGGCATTGGGGTACTGCTGGCAGAACCGCCAGACAAGCCGTTGCCTGGCGATGTTCTTCCGCCGCGTGACGGCATAGGCCCGGTCACGGCCGATCAACTTGGGCAGCGTGTTGGCGATGCGGTCCTCCGACGGCACCGGCACGACGTAGGTCGGCGAGCGCTGCAGCATGGTCACGTGCCCGGCCGTCTGCGCCATCGTCGGGACCAGCGTGACCGCGGTCGCGCCGCTACCGATGATCACCACGCGCTTGCCGGCGTAATCCAGGTCTTGCGGCCAGTGCTGCGGGTGCACGATCTGGCCCCTAAACCGCTCCCGCCCGGGAAATTCCGGCGTGTAGCCCTCGTCATAGCGGTAATAGCCGCTGGCGCAGAAGAACCATCCGCAGCTCATGGTGGCATGTTCGCCCGTGTCCACCCGCTCGATCTCCACCAGCCAGCGCGCATCGCTTGTAGACCAGGCCGCGCTGATCACCTTGTGCTGGAATCGGATCGATTGCCGAATCCCGTTCTCGGCCACGGTCTCCCGCAGGTATGCCATGATCGAGTCCGCGCTGGCGATCGCCTTTTCGTTCTCCCACGCCTTGAACTCGTAGCTGAACGTGTGCAAATCGGAGTCCGAGCGAATTCCGGGATAGCGGAAGAGATCCCACGTCCCACCGATCTCGTCGCGGGCCTCCAGGATGGCGAATGTCTTGCCCGGCTCCATCGTCCGCAGGTAGCGGGCCGCACCGATGCCCGAGATGCCGGCACCAATGATCAACACGTCGACGTGTTCGATGCTGCTGGAGTTCATGGCCTTTTCCTTGCCTGTGCTGTCGGAGGCGGTGGCTTACCGCTGAACCCACTCTGCGGCAGATAGGGCACGCAAATCTTGACAGTTGAGGACACGATATTGACACTTCAGGACACGGTGTTTGAATTTCAAACCGGCTAGATCGACGTCAACCAGGTCACGCCGCAGAAGTGCGGCCGGTCAGCCGACGGGCGTGATCCCCGCGGTGGAAATGACAAAGCCGCGGCCCGAGGTGACGGTGCAGGTAACGCCGCTCGTCTCCGACCGGCAGTTGAACGGGCCGACTCCGGCAGTCTGGCCGTAGGCGAGGGTCGGAGTGCCCTGACCCGGGTTGCCGAGACACGTGTCTCCCGTGCACGTCTTGAACGATCCGTCGGTGGACATACGCACGACCTGGGGCGGCGAGTCGGTCTGGCAGTAGGTCTGGTCGGGCACACCTTGGCCGCGTCCATAGTCCATCTCGCAACCGAGATTGCGTGACGGAGTCAAAAAGTTGCACGACGTCTTGGTGCAGACCGGATTATCCGCAGCGGCCCGTGGCGTGCCTACGTCGCAGCCAATGATGACCGCGATTGCAACCCCGATGGCAGCGACGGGTGTCCGATGCACGATTTCCTCCCCATCATCCCCAAAGCCGTTGGTGTACCCGGAAAGTATCAGACCGACGCGGGCCGAGGTGCGATTACAGCAAATCGGTGATGGTCTTCAGGCCAGCCTCATAGAGAACGCCCGGCAGCGTGCCGCACGTGCGCCGTTGACAGCGATTGCCGGCCGGTCATACTGTGCCGTGTGCCAAAGCTTCGTGTCATCCAGTGGGCGACCGGGGGCGTCGGCAGGGCCGCCATCGAGTGCGTGCTGAATCACCCGGACCTCGAACTGGCCGGATGCTGGGTGCACAGCGCGGACAAGGACGGCCGCGACGTCGGTGAAATCCTGAACATCGATCGGCTGGGCGTCACCGCGACCTCCAGCGTCGACGCGGTGCGGGCCCTTGACGCGGACTGTGTCGTGTACAGCCCGCTGGTGCCCAAAGACGAAGAAGTCATGGCGATCTTGCGGTCCGGGAAGAACGTAGTGACCCCGGTCGGCTGGGTGTATCCCGACCTGAACAATCCGCGTCACAAGGCAATCGCCGACGCCGCGCTCGAGGGTGGGGTGACCCTGCACGGGTCCGGAATCCATCCCGGCGGCATCACGGAGCGATTCCCTCTCATGGTGTCTGGGCTGTCGTCGGCGGTGACTCACGTGCGCGCCGAGGAGTTTTCCGACATCCGCACGTATAACGCCCCGGACGTCGTGCGCCACATCATGGGATTCGGCGGTCCCCCGAAGGAGGCAACGCAAGGTCCGATGGCCAAGCTGCTCGAATCGGGCTTCAAGATGTCGGTGCGAATGATCGCCGACCACATGGGCTTTCGGATCGATCCCAACATCCGGAGTATCCAGGAGGTCGCCGTGGCGACCTCGGACATCGACTACGAGCCATTCCCGATCACCGCCGGCACCGTGGCCGCGCGCCGCTTTCGCTGGCAAGCGCTCGCCGGCGGTGAGCCGGTCATCACGGCGGCGGTCAACTGGCTGATGGGTGAAGCCAACCTGGATCCGGGATGGAACTTCGGTGAGCGCGGGGAACGGTTCGAGGTCGAGATCACGGGCGACCCAACGGTCAGCCTGACGTTCAAAGGACTGCAGCCGCCATCGATCGCCGAGGGGCTGAAGCGAAACCCCGGCGTCGTGGCAACCGCCAACCACTGCGTCAACGCCATCCCAGACGTCTGCGCCGCCGCACCCGGCATCAAGACCTACCTGGACCTGCCGATGTTCGCGGGACGCCCGGCTCCGCACCTTGCGACCCGAACACCATGACCGGCGAAGCGTCGCTGCCGGCCTCTTGATCCAATTTGCCTTTGCGGGAGCTGATTTCGCCTCCCCCCTGGCCGCTTGATCGCTGCATCACCGAAGTCCCGAGGCGGAACCGGCGCCATCCGGCGAGCCACGGTAGTATCCGCGCATGCCGTTGTCGAGCGGCGACACCTTCGCCGGGTACACCATCCTGCGGTTGCTCGGCCGTGGCGGCATGAGCGAGGTCTACCTCGCACAGCACCCCCGGTTGCCGCGCCTCGACGCGCTGAAAATCATGCCCGAGACGACAACGGCGGACAGCGGCTACCGGGAGAGATTCCACCGGGAGGCCGAAATCGCCGCCACGCTGTGGCACCCCAACATCGTCCAAGTCCATGATCGCGGCGAATGCGATGGCCAACTGTGGATCGCGATGGACTACGTCGACGGAGCCGATGCCGCGCAGTTGATGAGTGGCCGCTATCCGACCGGGATGCCGGCGAGCATGGCGTGCGAGATCGTCACCGCGGTGGCCGCGGCACTCGACTACGCCCACCGCTGCGGGCTGCTGCATCGTGACGTCAAACCGGCCAATATCCTGCTTACCGATCCGAAAGACGGCGAACGCCGGATCATGCTGGCGGACTTCGGAATAGCTCGCCAACACGGTGACGTCAGCGGACTGACCGACACGAACTTCACCGTCGGAACGGTCACCTACGCGGCACCCGAACAGCTGATGGGCGACAACATCGACGCGCGCGCCGACCAATACGCGTTGGCCGCCACCGCGTTTCACCTCTTCACCGGCGCGCCGCCGTATCAGCACTCCAACCCCGTGGCCGTCATCAGCCGACATCTCACCGCGCCGCTACCGAAGGTGAGCGACACGCGCCCGGAGCTGAAGAAGCTCGATGAGGTGTTGGCCCGGGCACTGGCCAAGAACCCCGCCTGCCGTTTCGACGATTGCCATGAGCTCGCCGCTGCGCTCACCGAACGTGTTCCCACGGCCTCCGACCGTGGTCACCGCGCCGCAGCGAATCCCACTGTTAGCGCGCCAAACACGTTGTCCGAGATCGAAACCGCGGTGCGCGTACCGGCGGGAGTACCCTCAAAAGCTTCGAAGCCGGAGCGGCGCAAGCGGTCCCGGATCCTCCTCGCGGCAGCGCTGGCCGCGGTGGTGCTCTCCGTCGTCGGCGTCATCGCCTACGCGAGGCAGCCCACCAAGAACAACGTCCCGGCCGCGTCGGCAACCGTGGCCGCGGCCCCGGCAGCCAGCCCTCCACCCCGGCCGGCCGTCCTACTCGACGGCACCTACCGGTTCAACTATGACTACGAGAAGCAGACGATCAACGGCGCCCCGTACGCCATCCACACCTCCGACAACATTGCTTGGTGGGCGTTTCGCACGTCGTGCGGAGACAAGGGATGCGTCGCCACCGCGACCCAACTGGACACAGGCAACCCCCAGGTGGCACGCGCACCCGCGCAGTCGGCCAACTACAGTTTCGCCGATGGTCGCTGGGTATCGGTGCCCACTCAGCGCCGGCTTTCCCAGTCCCGCTGCCTCGGAGCCAACGGTCAAGTCGTCCCCGGGGAGAGCACCGTCGTTCTGACGTGGTCGTTCGAATCCCAGCCCGACGGCAGCCTTGGGGGCACCAAGACCGGCGTCGCACTCACCAACGAATGCGGGGTGCAAGGACAGGTGGCGCTGGCCCCGGTCGTGGCCACCCGCACCGGCGACGTGCCCGTCGGCGTCGCCGTCCCGGATCCGGCAACGGCCACCGTCGCGCCGCCCGCCGCAGCAGAACACGTCGCCGGCCCGGTCCTCGACGGCACCTACCACTTGGACTTCGATCTGCAGAATCAGACGATCAACGGCACGGTGACCGGCAACCCGACTGCCGTCTCTGAGTGGTGGGCCTTTCGTTCGGTGTGCACGTCCGCCGGGTGCGCGGCCGCGGGTTCGGAGCTTGCCGACAACAACCAACAGGAGGGCACGGGCACGACGAATGTTCTCCATTTCGAAAACGGTCATTGGCAGGGGACGCTCACCCTGCAGGCGCCAATGCCGTGCCATAGAGCCAACCAACCAGGCCGCGACGACGAGACGCGACTTTGGTCATGGGATCCACAGGCCGACGGCACGCTCAGGGGCCTTCAGATCGGCACCATGATCAGCAATGGGTGCGGCGATCAAGGTACGGTGTACCGGACCCCGTTCGTCGCGACACGCACCGGCGATGTGGCGCCCAGCGTCATCGTGGCCGATCCGGCGTTGTTCATCACCCCGCCCGCGCCGACCCCCGACGGCCGACCCGCCCTATTCCGGGGTGGTCCGGTATCCCAATTAACCTGCACCCGAACAACTTGCGCGACTAATTGGCGATCAGCTATTTCTGAGTGCCCTTAGCGAGGTACTGATGAACTCGGCCAGTTTCTGGGCATGTCTGCAAAAGTGCGCTGCCGAGCAGTGCGCCGTACCCGGGTGCATCACCGTCGAAACCCGCTATTCGCAAGCGTTCTCGTAGAAACAGGCACGTGCATGAGCGGAGGTCAGGGCGAGAATCAGCTAGAACCAGACCTTTCGGCCAGCCACCGGACGCCCGACTGCGCCGAGGATCCACAAGATCACACCCACCACCACCAAGATGCCGCCGATTGTGTAAAGAATGGACAGGCTTGTGAAGTAACCGATCACCAAAAGTACGATGCCCAGGACAATCACAGCGTGCTCCCCTCTATTGAGTGCTCGTTGAATAGCGTTGCAACCTGGTATACCCGCCACGGTGCACTTCAATCGCCCAGCGGTTGATGAAGTGGCGGCCCGTGGGCCTGCATACCAGGGGATTCGCTGCCTAATCACGCCAGCGCAGGCAGGACTTTGTCGGTGAGCAGCTGGACCGACTTCCACGCCTCGTCGACGGGCATGCCGCCGACCAGCGGATGCATCACGAGCGGCCCGTAGTCGTCAGCCTCCCGGACTTCAGCGATCAGCTGCTCGGGCGTCAGGAAGCGGTAACGTCCCGACGCCCTGACCTCGTCCAGCGTTCGCACTCCCGGCAGGTGCATGAAAGAACGCTGGTCGGTTGACCATTCACCGTAAGTCACTGCCTCCCAAAGGATGTGGTCACCGAGTTCGGCCCATGCCCGCTCCGGGTCCTCGTGCAGGTAGATCATGCCCCGATTGATGGGTCCGGGCATGAGGATGAGCGGTTTGATGGCGCCGTCGGAACACAACTCCCGGTAGTAGGCCGCGATGTCGGGCAGGTGGTCGGCCAGGCTGAGCGGCAGCCGGAAACGCACCGCGCGCCGCGCGGTGGCGCGCGCTCCGCCGCCGACGTACAGCGGTGGATGCGGTCGGGTCCACGTCCCGGCATCGGACCAGACCGACAGCATTCGCTCGATCAGCCCGTCCATCAGCTTGCCGCGCTGGCCGAAATCGACTCCCAGCGAGTCATATTCGACGGTTCGATAGCCCAGACCCACCGTGGTGTGCAACCGGCCCCGGCTCATGTTGTCAACCAGCGCGATGTCCTCGGCCAGCCGCACGGGGTTCCATAGCGGGCCAAGCGCACAGTCCACGCTGGCGATCAGACTTGAGGTCCGCGCGAGGAACATCGCCGCGGCCATGATCGGATTGCAGCTCCAGCCGTGCCCGGTCGCATGGTGCTCGTCCACACTGACCGAGGTGATGCCGCGGGACTCACCCCACTGCGCCAGTTCGAGCGCGGCGGACAGCAGCCTGCTCTGTGTGCGCGGTTCGCCTTGCGGGGAAGCGAAGTTGAAGCGCAGCACCGTCAGCAACATCTCAACCCTCCGGTGGACCCGCCGCGGACCGCAAGAACGCCGGAAAGTCCGGGAAGAGCGCGCGGTCGACGATCTCGATGCGCGTGCCGAAGGCGTCGATGTAGTAGGCGAACAGCGCGAGGTCGGATCCGGACACCGCAGCGGTCATCTCGAAGGTGAAGCCGTTGTCTTCCAACGCCCGAGCGCTGTCGGCCAGGTTGTCGCTGAAGTAGCCGAGGTGATGGACGGAGTTGCCCGGCACGGCGGTCCACGGACTGCCGGGAACCTCCTGCAGGAGTTCGACGTGGGGGCTCTGCAGGGAGTAGACGATCGTCGACGTCAATTCGCGGGTGCCGGAGGCGGTGCGAAACGGCAACGTGTAACTCATTGGTTTGATCCACCGGTAGCCGGCCAGGGCGCTCAGGCGGGCCATCGCGGCATCGAGGTCGGGCACCACGATGCCGGTGTGGTAGAGGTCTTCCGGCCGCAACGCGAATGCCATGGTCGGTCCCCTCGCTCAGACGCAGTCCGACGCGCCGTCGACGACGAACAGCGCGCCACTGGTGTAGCTGCTCTGCTCGGTGCACAGGAAGGCCACCGTCGGCGCGATCTCCCCGACGGATCCGAAGCGCTGCAATGGGATGTGAGCCAGCTCGGTATCCACCAATTCGGCGACATGATGCATGGGAGCGGTCATCGGGGTGTCGATCGTGCCCGGCGCCACCGCGTTGACCCGGATTCCCTTACGCGCCCACTTGACGGCGAGATTCCTTGTGATCCCGATGATCCCGGCCTTTGCCGCACCATAGCCGGGCACGAGCAGGACCGCTCGCAGCGCAGACATCGACGCCAGATTGACCACGCTGGCGCCCCCCTCCGCGGTCGACGCCTTCAACGCGGGGTAGAGCCCGACCGTGAGCCGGTACGGACCGGTCAGATTGAGCGCGACCGACGCGTCGAATCCGTCGGGCTTCGACTCGTCGAGGCCGCCAGGGAAATTCGCGCCCGCGTTGTTGACCAGCACGTCGAGGCGGGTGAACTTCTGCGCCAGCGTGTCCACCGACTCGGGGTCGGTGATCTGTAACTGGTGATAGGCCATACCCGACAGGTCGGTGTCGTAGTCCGTCGCGGCCGGTTTGGTTCCGGTGATGGTGACCTCGGCCCCGCCATCCCGGAACAGGGCCGCGGTGGCGTGCCCGATCCCGCTGGTGCCGCCGGTGATCAGCGCCGCGGTCCCGGTGAAGTCGAAGGTGACCCGAGCCGTCATGAGTTCCCCGCCAGTTGGTGCCTGAGCCAGGCCCTTTCCCAGAAGTTGGTGCTGTCGGCCAGCAGCTTTTCATGCGCATCCCGCAAGACTTCGCGCGCCCCCGCATGGTCTCGCGGCGCCAGCTCGGCGAGGTGAATCGAATGCACCGGGCGACCGGCGGCGAGATGCTCCCGCGCCCGTTCCACCAGCGCGTCCGCACCGGCCACTTCGACCACGTCGGCGGCCACCGCGTCGAACCCGACCGGATAGAGCTCGGTGGTCGACCGGTGGTGGAACCAGCCCGAGTAGTTCTCCCAGATGGCCCGCACGTCCCAGTCGACCTTCCCGTAGCCCTGGCCCACTTCGTGGTCCGGGGGCAGGGTGATCTCGCGCATCAGGGTCCGGACATCCTTGCCGGCGTTCATTCCGGCGACGGTCTGGTCGTGGATGTACTGGATCGCGTCGCGCAGCCTGGTCAACTCGGCATGGATGCGATCCGCACCCGCAATCGGATCGAAGTGACCGGTCACCAGGAGATCGGGCCGCAGATCGCGCACCCGCTCCACCGATGCGACGGCCGTCAGGGCGTCGCGGTACCGGTCACCACGCATGGTGACGAGGTTGGGTATGTGCCCGAATATCGGGCCAAAGGTGTTCCCGCACAGGCAGATCCGCTCGTCGGGGAGCCACACGACCAGCGAGTCTGTGGTTTCCCCGCCGGGCACGGAGATCAGCTCCAGCCGTCGACCGCCGACGTCCAGGCTCAGGGTGTCCTCGAAGTCGAGGTCGACGACGGGAACGCTCTGGCCGGGCAGCCGCTTGGTGCCGAGACGCCGCTGAATGGCCTGGATGCCCGTCGCCAGGGTGTCTTTGAAGGCGAAGGCGCTGCGGCTGGCGCGGTACGGGATGAGGCGTTCGTTGTCGTCCCGCCATGCGGTCCAGTTCGCTTGCGCGACAACCGTTGTATCGGGGTCGCGCACGCTCTCCAGGCCGCCGACGTGGTCGATGTGGCCCTGCGTGAAGATGATGTAGCGCACCGGCGCGGAGTCGACGGCGTCGAAGTTGGCGCGGTGCACCGGACCCTCGAAGCCCATCCCGGTGTTGACGATCACCCGGCCGTCGGCGGTGGTCAGCAGGTAGGAATTAGACAGGCCCGGCGAGCACCACAGTCCCGGGGCGATCTGCTCGGCCTTCTCGGCGGCGGCCGGGCGCATGGCGTCCGCGCCGGGTCGGCTGCGATAGATCGGTTCGAACATCGCTGTTGACTCCTTCATTCGGGCCGGACGTCGAATCTATTGAAATAAAACTCGAACCGCCCGCGGAGTTCGTCGGCCGAGATGCCGAAGTGCCGTTGCAGGTCGTAGCGGATGCGGCCGTGCTTTCCGCGCGGATTGCCGTCCAGGTAGTGCTGGAAGCGGGCGCGCACCTCCGGAGTCAACTCGACACCGCCGCACCGGTAAAGCGTTTCCAGCAGCGGCATCTCGTTGCCGTTGAGGTGATGGAAGCCGATGTCGAGGCTGCGTTCGGCCGGCACCAGGTCGCGGTCCCGCACGCAGGCGCCCAGCAAGCGGTGCACGCGATCGCTCCAGTAGTCCAGCAGCCAGTCGGGGTCGATGCTGGTCCGGCGGAGCCGGTCGGAGTAGGCCATCATGGTGATCGCCGACTGGACCACGGCGACGGGGTCGCGGTGGGTGAACGCCACCGTCGCGTCGGGGAAGGTCGCCATCAGCGCGCCGAGCTGCTCACAGTGCTGCGGACTCTTGAGGACCCAGGTCCGCGGGCCGCGCAGGAAGGTCAGCGCCTGCAACACCTTCTTCATATACGCGTAGTGCCGGGTCTGGTCGAGGCCCAGGTAGAAGTCGCGCCAATCGGGCACGCGCGCATGCCATTCCAGGACGTAGGCGGCCACGTCCAGGTCGAGGAGCTCGACCTCCTCCTCGATCGCCTCGGGAAACCGGTCGTGCATCGCGGCCACCACTGGGGCGCTGACCATGAGCGCGTCGTGCTCGGACTTGGCGCGCGCGTAGCGGGGGTCGACGCCGGAGATGTCGGGCCCCTGCCCCCGCGCGGGTATCGGATCCTGGCTCTCCCAGTACGGCAGCGCGCGCCGGCGTGGATCGGCGGCGATGAGGTTCACCAGGTGGGTGGTGCCGGATCGGGGCATCCCGACAACGATGAACGGCTTTTCGATCGGGATCGACCCGATCTCGGGATAGCGCTTGACGAGCTCGGTCAACGACAGCCGGTTGCGCAGCAGGCGGACGATTCGTTGCCGCAACGAGGAGCGGGTGAGCTGGGTCAGGCCCTCGTCGGCCTCGATCGCGGCCACGTATGCGCTCATCCGGTCCCCGAAGCCGTCCGTATCGTCCAGGTCGTCGGCTCCCGCTTGCTCAACGGCTTCGGAGAGCATCCGATCGATGTCCAGGTCGACGCGTTTGGCCTCGGTGAATTCCAGGATCTGGCGCTGGACATCGGTCAGCTTGGGCGATGTCAGATCGTCGAAGTCGATGTCGGCTAGGCGCAAGTCGCCGGCTCTACAGGTTCGCCAGGTCGTCGGGAACGTCGACCTTGTGTTCCAAGAGCGCCTCGAGCGGCACCACCTCGAGGGTGCGCTCGTGCGTGGACGCCAACACGACGGGCGCCGCGCAACCGTCCTTGTGAGCACGAAGCCAGTTCAACGCGGTGACGCACCAGCGGTCGCCGGGCAGGAGACCGGGGAACCTGTATTCGGGAACCGGCGTCAACAAGTCGTTCCCGATGGAACGCTGGTGCTCCAGGAATTCGGCGGTCATTACCGCGCATACCGTATGTCGGCCGAGGTCTTCGGGACCGGTCGAGCAACAGCCGTCCCGGTAGAAGCCGGTGAGTGGATCGGTGCCGCACGGCGTCAGCGGACCGCCTAACACGTTGCGATCTGGCACCCGTTCAGTATTGCGCTCCCGAGGCGAGGTTTGAGGGGAATTTGCCGTCCGCTTGCAGACCCGTGCGCCGCAGGAGTTGACTCGACCCGATGGCGACGCCGAACCCACCCGAATACCCCTCCGGGGAGCCACCTTGGGGCTGGCAGCCGCCGGGCTACGGACCACCGCAGATTCCCCAGGTGCCACCGCCGGGATACCCGCCGCAACTGGGCTATCCCTACCAATTGCCGGGTTATGCCGCCTATCCCGGCTATCCGGGGTACGCGGTCGATCCGCAAGCGCCGTTTGGGCGCGATCCCGCCACCGGCGTACCGCTGTCGGATAAGTCCGCCGTGACGGCCGGCCTGCTGCAACTGTTCTTCGGCGTGTTCGGCGTCGGCCGCTTCTACATCGACTCGACTCAGATCGCGGTTGCGCAGTTGTGTCTGGGGCCCTTCGGCACGATCTTCGGCGTGTTCTGCCTTATCGGCCTTCCGGTTCTGGCGGGTGTCTTCGTGTGGGCCATCGTCGACGCGATCATGATGTTCACCGGCGATGTCAAAGACAAGTACGGCCGCAAGCTGCGCTAGCCATTCCCCAACCAGCAGACCTGACTGCGCGATAGGTTCTGCCTGTGATAGTTGGCGGGGCGTTCCTGGCGGAAGCGGCTGCGACGGTCGACAACAAACTCAATGTGCAAGGCGGCGTGCTTTCTAGGTACACGGTCGGGCCCGACCGGCTGGCCCGGTTTGTGCTTGTGGTGCTGACGCGGCCTGATGCCGAAGACTCTGATCGGGGGGTCGATGTGCAGATCAAGCCCCCGACCCCCGACGAGCCGATATCCAAATGGTTCGAGGCGCCCGAGGCCGCCGTCGGAGAATTCCCGGGATTCGCCTTCTTCGGAATCGACGTAAGGCTGCCTTTCGATGGCCGCTGGATGATTGACGTGACCAGTGGTGGTACGGGCGTCTCGCTACCCCTGATCGTGGACGCCTGGAAGCCAGAGCCACTTAGCATTTGAGCGTCTGGTTCGAATCCTGCAATGGCCCAAGGGATCACGGAGCGGCTGCCGGGTAACGATCCGGCCACATGACGTAGTGCGCTGAATACCCCCGGGTCACAACAAGATAACAATTTTGCGGCGCACCGATAAGCATAACTAAGCACTTGGCCCGTCAAATCTATGGTCGCCTCGTGCAACGTCGAACGGCCCTCAAGCTACCGTTGCTGCTGGCCGTCGGCACCGCATTGGCCCAAACGCCCCGCGCCGTCGCGGAACCGCCCCGCTCCTCCGGGGAGGCCTCGAGGTGGTCCGCCGACCGGGCCAACCGCTGGTATCAAGCCCAAGGATGGCTCGTCGGCGCGAACTTCATCACGTCCAACGCCATCAATCAGCTCGAGATGTTTCAGCCCGGCACCTACGATCCCCGGCGCATCGATACCGAGCTGGGGTGGGCCAGGTCATACGGGTTCAACAGCGTGCGCGTCTTCCTCCACGATCTGCTCTGGGCGCAGGATCCGCGTGGCTTCCAACAGCGTCTCGCGCAGTTCGTCGGCATTGCGGCGGGCCACGGCATCAAGCCGCTGTTCGTATTCTTCGACTCCTGCTGGGACCCCTTGCCCAAACTGGGTCCGCAGCACGCCCCGCGGCCCGGAGTGCACAACTCGGGGTGGGTGCAGAGCCCCGGCGCCGAACACCTCGGCGACGCCCGCTACACCCGCGTCCTGCACGACTACGTCACCAGCGTGTTGACCCAATTCCGTTCCGACGAACGCGTTTTGGGCTGGGATCTGTGGAATGAGCCCGACAATCCCGCGCGCGCCTATCGCAGTGTGGAACGGAAAGACAAGCAGGACCGCGTCGCGGAGTTGCTCCCTCAGGTTTTCCGCTGGGCCCGCTCGGTTGATCCCAGTCAGCCTCTGACGAGCGGCGTGTGGCGCGGCGACTGGGGTGAACCGGCGGGCCGCACTGCAATCAGTCAAATCCAACTGGACAACGCCGACGTCATCACGTTTCACTCCTACGCCGAACCCGCGGGCTTCGAGTCCCGAATCGCCGAACTCGCCCCGCTCGGACGGCCGATCATCTGCACCGAGTACATGGCCCGGCCCCAGGGCAGCACCATCGAGGGGATCCTGCCAGTGGCCAAGCGGCACAACGTGGGCGCCTTCAACTGGGGTTTTGTCGCCGGGAAGACCCAGACCTACTACCCGTGGGACTCCTGGGATCACCCGTACGCCGCGCCGCCGAAAGTGTGGTTTCACGACCTGCTCCAGCCCGATGGACGGCCCTATCGGGACAGCGAATTTCAAGCGGTTCGGACGCTCACCGGCGGGCCGCAAACGTAGGGCTGCGCGGGCAGAGCCGGCAAAGGGTGAGGTGTGCCGCGGCCCGTGCGGGCCTACTGTCCACATCATGCGCGACATCGAGGCCATCGACGCTGACCTCCTGTTGTTGTCGCGCGCGTGGCGCATAGCCCGGGTGTTGTGCGACCCGATGCCCAGTACCCGGCTAATCGACCAGTTGCTCGAAGAGCGGGCGGCCGCCGGGGCCAGCGCCAAGCGGGGAAGAAAATCGGCCTAGCTCGCGCCGGGCCCGGGGGCACCTCATCAGCGAGCCCCACTACAGTGCGGGGTCATGAAGCGCAGTATCGCGCTGCTGGCAGCGGCCCTCTCCCTCGTGGTTATTCCGCCCGCTCACGCGGACGACAACGACACCGCGTTCCTGGACGCGCTCCACAACAGGGGGATCCAAAACTCCAAGGGCGATCCGGGCCTGATCAACATGGGTCACAAGATCTGCGGTCTGTTGGCACAGGGTCGCAGCATGGATTCGATCGTGGGTATGGCGCAGTCGCACGAGCGGAACGGCATGACGGACGACGACGTGAGGTTTTTGGTCCAGACGTCGGCCGCGTCGTACTGTCCCCAATTTTCGCCGTGAGGGCTTACAGGCAGACGAAGTGACGCTTGGCTCATATGTTTGCCAAACAGTTCACGGTCAACAACATCCGCCGTGCTCAAGGGCGCCGTTAGGCTGGACGGGTCCATCGCACTTGCTGATCACGGACCGTTACATCGCGAGATTCAACAACCCTGCGACGCGGGCTGCGAGCGATAGTGTCCGTAAGGCGCAATGCGCTCGGCGTCGCGACCAGCCTCGTGCTCGCCGCGTCGGTGCTGGCCGGGTGCAACGGCGGGAACTGTTGCAGCGCCACACATCTCCCTTCTCCGAGATACCTTCGGAGATGGCCACCTATGGGCGCTGGGTGCACGCCGAACTAGTCGGAGCTGTCGAGTACCGCGACTTCGGCGTCACATTGAGGCATCCATCGTGGAATGGAATTCGGGCCGATATGAATAGCGCATTAGTCACCCTGCCTTAGGACCCACCTAATCGACCCGTTGCCCTCAAGAGGGAGCCCCAGTGGTTTACGACCTGTGGTTTCCCACCACCGTTTCCGGGGTTGCCGTGGGACCAGAGGATCCCCCCGCCGCGAGTGGGTACGAAGTGGCCCAGGCCGTGGAGTTCATCCGCGCGTTGCATGTTCACCTGCGCAAGATGACGCGCGGCCTAGCCTGGTTGGAACGCCACGGTGTTCTTGCCGGCAGAATCAGCCGGGATGTGCAGTTGCAAGCTGCCGCTCTGCGCCGCGACATCGCGGAATCTAAAGTTCTTATCAACCGGCTACAGCGGCGTTACTTGACCGCCAGCTAGGCAGGCGTCAGCTCGTCGTGAACGTAAGCGCCGCGAGCCGTATGGTTATGGCGCGCCTCAAAAAGAGCGGCACAAATCGACGCGGTAGAGCGTCGCGATGCCCAAAAGTACGCGGAGCTTCCGCATGATCACGTTGCCGGTGTCGTGCAGCACGCGTATGCGCGGTTCAACGAAAGCAAGCTCCGCGATTTCGTTCCGTTGCTGGTCGAGCGCCGCGCCGGCGAAGAACTGGCTAGGTCAACGGCGGGCCCGCAGGGGTAATCCGGCGTAGTGCGAAGCGGCAGGCCTCGGCTCGATGGCGGTTTCGCTGGGCTTGAACAAGCGGTGAATGTGCGCTCGCGGCGCGCGCCGCGAAACCGGGCGGACGTTCGTTCTGCAGCAGGTTAACGCTCGGGTGTATCGAGGTGTATTGCGGGTAACCTACGCTCACGCTGGAATGAGTCGGCAAACAGCGAAGGAGCCCAAATGGATGTTTTCAGAGAGACTCAGCGTCTCGCCAGTCGCACGGTTGAGGCTAGCGTCGCGGCGGCCGGGGCTGTCGGTGGTGCGGCGGTCAATGCAGTGATCGGCGGTGTAAAGGGTGCGGTCAGCGGCGCCCGAAGCGGTCTCAGCAATGGCGGCGGGTCTATTCCCGCGGCCGCGCTTACGGTGGGTGCGGCCGGTGCGGCCGCTGCCGCCGGACTGGTGGAGTGGCCGATGTTATTGCCCGTCGGCGCAACGGTGTTAGGTGTGCACTATCTGATGAATCGATCCGGCGGCGAGGAGGACAAACAGCTGTCCAGCGGGCCGGGAGCTTCGCGAGCTAAAGGCCGCTCCGGCTCTCGGGCATCGAAGCCACGCACGGCAGCAAGGTCACGTCCTAGCCGTTCGGCGCAGCGCTAGACGTTTTCTGGCATGACCGGCGGCCTTGCCGTCGGGGACATAGGCGCATCAACGCTTGATAAGGTGAACGCCGTAATAACTTGAGGTGAACGGTGACCCGTCTCGGCGACGGTTCTGCGACAGGATTTCAGCGGTGTGGTCGATTTTGGTTGGTGCCCTCAGCGGCATCATGCTGGCCTGGCTCATCCTGGCCGCCGCAATCTGGCTGGCCAAACCGGACGACCTCACCCTCGGCGACGTGATCCGGTTGCTGCCGGATCTGCTGCGACTACTCAAGCGCGTGGCCACCGACCCCGCGGTGCCGCGGATGGTCCGCGTCGAGCTGATGCTGGTGCTGGGCTATATCTTCTCGCCCATCCAACTGATACCGGATTTCATCCCAGTCATCGGATTCCTCGATGACGCCGTCCTTGTCGCGATCATGCTGCGCATAGTGGTGCGCACCGCCGGCCCGGAGATAATGCAAAAGCACTGGCCTGGCACACCAGAAGGACTGCGGGCGTTGTGCCGGGTCTGCGGTCTGGCCCAACGCGGTTGAATCAGCTCTCGGTGAACCCCGACCCACCCTGATTGCGTTTCGACTCTGGGCATGTCCAGCACGGCACCTACCACTCCGAGTCCGAGGCACAGCGCAGCACGGTGCAGCGGGGCGGCCCCGCAGCCCAGTAACGGGACGCCGGGGGTGCGGGCGCTCGACGCTATGGGGTGTGCGCCACGGTCACCATCCCCTTTGCCCCCTTTGCACATTTCGGATTTTTGTAACGCCATGGTCAACAGCGACTGATCGCCGCCCTTGTGGCGCAACGTGGCCCAGTACTGGTCGCTGGTTCCGGGGAAATGAGCCTTCATCTCCGCGGCCGGGATGATGCCATCGAGCATGGTTCGGAGTCGCCGGACGCTGAGTGTTCACGACAACGCGGTGCAGCTCGGCGTGGATCACGCGGTGGGTCAGACGAAGCGCCGCAAGGAACGGCCACTACCCGTCCCTCAGTTCGTGCTCGACGAACTCGCGGTGCGGTGCGAGGGCCGCAAGTCTGGACGACCTCGTATTCGGCGATGGCACGTATCTGCCACGGCCGAAGTCGGTGGGCGGATGGTTCGCCGGTGCGGTGAAGCGGGCCAAAGTGCAGAAGATCACGCCGCACGATTTGAGGCATAGCTGCGCGTCGATCGCGATCAGTTCAGGGGTGAACGTGTTGGCGCTGTCGCGGATGCTCGGGCATACCTCAGCGAAGGTCACTTTGGACACCTACAGCGACTTATTCGACACCGACCTTGACGCGGTTGCGTCAACTCTTGATTTGAAGTGTGCCCAAACGGGGTGCCCGCAGTCGCGACCAAGGGTTGAATCAAGCCTCTGACCAGCCCGGCCGGGTTTAAAACTGTGGCGGTGGCGGAGGGATTTGAACCCTCGGACGGTGTTAGCCGTCACACGCTTTCGAGGCGTGCTCCTTAGGCCGCTCGGACACGCCACCGCCAGGCAGCTTACCGAACAGGCCACCGGTCACCCCAATCGCTGGCGGGCGAAGAAAGCCTCCAGCGGCGCGGCGCACTCCTGCGCAAGCACACCGCCGCGCACCGCCGGGCGATGGTTAAGCCTACGGTCACGGACGACGTCCCAAAGGGACCCGACCGCTCCGGTCTTGGGCTCCCACGCCCCGAAGACCAGCCGGGCGATGCGGGCCAGCACCAGCGCGCCAGCGCACATGGTGCAAGGTTCGACGGTCACCGCAAGCGTGGCCCCATCCAGGCGCCACCCGTCGCCGAGCACGGTCGCCGCCGCCCGCATCGCCAGGATTTCGGCGTGGGCGGTCGGATCGCCAAGGGCCTCACGCGCATTCACCGCCCGGGCGAGCTCGGTCCCGTCGGCGCCGATGACCACCGCCCCGATCGGCACGTCGCGCGGGCCCGCCGTCGCGGCGACCGACAGGGCGGTGCGGATCAGATCTTCGTCGGTGGTCACCGACCGAGACGGTCGATCACCGCCGACAACTCGTCGGCGAAGCCCATCTCACGGGCGATGCGGCCCAACTGCTCGTCGGCATACAGGTCGCTCTCATCGACGATGACCCCCAACACCGCCTCGGGCAGGCCGATGTCGGACAGCAACCCCAGGTCGCCCTCCTCAAAGGGTTCGGCGTCCTCCAGGTCCTCGGGATCGATGTCGGCGTCCAGGCTGTCCAAAACTTCCGCGGCGATGTCATAGTCCAGCGCGGCGGTGGCATCCGACAGCAGCAGCCGGGTCCCCGAAGGTGCCGGGCGCACGATGACGAAGAACTCGTCGTCGACGTCGAGAAGCCCGAAGACGGCGCCCGAGCTGCGCAGTTCACGCAACTCCGTCTCGGCGGCCGCCAGGCTCGTCAGCGACTTGCGGGCCATCGGGGAACAGCGCCATTGGCCCTCTTCGCGCACGACAGCGACGCCGAAGCCGTCCGGTGTGTCCGCGGACGGGCCCTGCGCTGACGCCCGCTGTGCTCCCATGGGGGCCTACGCTAGTCGCTGACCAGGCTCTCTGACCAGACGTGGCGCGCCGCCGCCCACCGGACTGTGCCAACCTAGGATGGTGGCCAACCCCATCACTCACCCCGTCTCGAGGGCACCCGTGTGCGTGCTCGGGCTGGGCCTGATCGGCGGCTCGATCATGCGGGCCGCCACGGCGGCCGGCCGTGAAGTGTTCGGCTACAACCGGTCGGTGGAGGGCGCGCACGCCGCCGTCGCCGACGGCTTCGACGCCAGCACCGACCTCAGCGAAATACTCTCTCGCGCCGCCGGCGCCGGCGCGTTGATCGTGCTGGCCGTGCCGATGCCGGCGGTGGGCGGCATGCTCGCCCACATCGGCGAACTGGCCCCCGAGTGCCCGCTCACCGACGTCACCAGCGTCAAAAGCGCGGTGCTCGAAGAGGTCGCCGCGGCCGGTCTGCAGGAACGCTTCGTCGGCGGCCACCCGATGACCGGCACCGCCGACTCGGGTTGGGCCGCGGGCTACGCCGGGTTGTTCACCAGGGCTCCGTGGGTGGTCAGCGTAGACGACCACGTGGACCCCATCGTGTGGTCGATGGTGATGACGCTGGCGCTGGACTGCGGCGCGTTCGTGGTACCGGCCAAATCCGACGAGCACGACGCCGCGGCGGCCGCCATCTCACACCTGCCGCACCTGCTGGCCGAGGCGCTGGCCGTCACCGCAGGCGAAGTGCCGCTGGCTTTCGCGCTGGCCGCGGGGTCATTCCGCGATGGCACCCGGGTGGCGGGCACCGCCCCGGACCTGGTGCGGGCGATGTGCGAAGGCAACGCCGGGCAATTGGCGCCGGCCGTCGAGCGGGTCATCGGATTGCTGGGCCGGGCCAACGAGTCGCTGGCGCACCAAAACTCGGTGGCCGAGCTCGTCGAGGCCGGCCACGCCGCGCGAACGCGTTACGACAGCTTCCCGCGCTCTGACATCATCACGGTCGTGATCGGCGAGGAGAACTGGCGGGAGGAACTCGCCGCCGCCGGCAGGGCGGGCGGGGTGATCAGATCCGCTCTGCCAATCCTGGATAGTCCACGATGAGCCCGTCTTCGTCGACGCTCACCGTGGTGTTGGCGACCGGCGAACGCAACTTGATCCCGTCGAGACGTCCCTCGCTGGTGTAGGTCACGGTGGCCGCGGTGACGGACATGTCGGGCACGTTCACATAGACCATCGGCAATGCGACCGAGTCCGCCCGCTCGTGCAGGCCGAGGCGGCGGATCGGCAACGCGTTGAAGAACGGGCTGAACACCACATCGACGTCGAGCGCGCCCTGGTATCCCGCGCGCCGCTCGCCCTGGTGATCGGTCACCAGCCACATGTTCTCTTCATCACGGGCGATGGCGAGCTGACGTTCGCGCTCGGCCAGCGTCACGGTCAACCCGAAGCGCTTGGTGGCACCGGACTCGTCGGTCTGCAGGTCGTAGTAGGCACCGAACGCCGGATTATTCGCGGTGGCAGCGGCGACAATGCGGCCGTTGGCTCTGATTCGCTTGCCGGACACCTGAATTCGTACCGATTCCATGCGGGAGACGTCCTGCGCACGCCAGGTCAACATCGCCTGCCACACACGCCGGGCGGGATCAGAGGGGGCTGCGTTCACGCCTCTACCGTAAGACGTCACCGTCGACCGCGGTGAGTTTGTCGGGAAGTCCGGTCGGCGTCTTGCGGTCGCGCCGAACAACGGCCCCGCGTAGCCGGCCGGTGCCGGGCTCCGACGCCCACACCGCCAGCGCCAGCAGGCCGTCGAGGATGAGCGCCAACGCGGCCACCATCAGCGCGCCGACGAGCGCAAGTTGGAATTCGCGCTCTTGGATGCCGTCGATCAGAAATCGGCCCAAGCCGCCCAGGCTGGCGTAGGCGGCCACCGTTGCCGTCGCGACCACCTGCAGCGTCGCGTTGCGCAGCCCGCCCAGGATCAACGGCAGCGCGTTAGGGACCTCGACGCGCAGCAGCACGCGGGCCTCCGTCATGCCCATCGCGCGGGCCGCATCGACCACCGTCGGCTCGACGCTGGCGATGCCCGCGTAGGTGCCGGCCAACATCGCCGGGACGCCCAGCAGCATCAGGGCGACCAGCGGCGGGCCCACGCCCAGCCCGAACAGCAGCACCCCAAGCAGCAGCACGCCCAGCGTCGGGAGCGAACGCAGCCCGTTGACCGCGCCGACCACCAACGTCGTGCCCCGGCCGGTGTGCCCGATGATCAGCCCGACCGGGACGGCGATCAGCGCCGACGCGCCCACCGCGATGGCGGTGTACTCCAAATGTTCCAAGGTGCGCGCCGCCAGCCCGACCGGACCGGTCCAGTTTTCTGCGGTCAGCAGGTAGAAGAGCGCCTGTTCGACGAAGTTCATCGTGCGCCACCCACCACCGGGGCGACCACCGACCGTCGGCGCGTGCTGCGCGCGGCGCGTTCCCAAGGGGTGGCCAGCCGGCCGGCGAGCACGATCAGCACGTCGATCACGATCGCCAGCACGAACAGGGCGATGATGCCGGCGACGATCTGATCGCTCTTGTCGGTCTGGTATCCCTCGGTGAACCAGGTACCCAAACCGCCGATGCCGATCACCGAACCCACCGAGACCATCGCGATGTTTGTCACCACGACCACGCGCAGCCCGGCGACCAGCACCGGGATCGACAGCGGCAGTTCGACTTTCAACCTCCGTTTGATCGCCGGATAGCCGATGGCGGTGGCGGCGTCGGATACCTCGGCGGGCACCGCGTCCAGTGCCTCGAGCACCGCGCGCACCAGCAGCGCGGCAGTGTAGGCCGTCAGCGCGACGATGACGTTGGCCTCATCGAGGATCCGGGTCCCGATGATCATCGGCAAGACCACGAACAGCGCCAGCGACGGAATGGTGAACACGACGCCGGCGGTTGCCGTCGTCAGTCTTCGGGCAAGCGGCGCGCGCTGCACCGCCACCCCCAGCGGCACCGCGATCGCCAACCCGATCAGCACCGGCACCAACGACAGCCGAAGGTGGATCACGGTCAGCGCCCAGGCGTCGTCGAGGTGGGTGAGCAGATAGTGCATCGTCAGGCCCCTGAAAGCCGCCGGCGGGCTTCCACCGCCGCCAGCACGTCGGCGGCCAGTACGCCCCCGATGACCTTGCCCCCGTCGTCGACGGCGACACCCACCCCCGACGGCGACGACAGCGCCGCATCGAGCGCCTGGCTGAGGTTGCCCTCCGGACGGAACACCGCGCCGATCGTGCTCATGCTGTCGGACAACGACGCACCGGCACGATGCCGTCGCAGGCCCTCGGCGTCGATCCAGCCCATCGGCGCGCCCGCGTCGTCGAGCACCACCGACCAGCCGTCGGGAAAGCCGGTGTCGGAGAGGCTGCCCGCGGCCACCCGCTCGACGTCGTGCAGTGGCAACCCGGCCCCGGCCATGAACTGCAGCCACCGATAACCGCGGCCGAGACCGATGAACCTGGCCACGAATTCATTGGCCGGCCGCGAGAGCAGTTGTGCGGGCTCGTCGTACTGCTGTAGCGCGCCGCCCTTGAACACCGCGACCCGTTCGCCGAGTCGCAGCGCCTCGTCGATGTCGTGCGTGACGAAGACGATGGTTTTGTGCAATTCGCTTTCCAGGCGCAGTATTTCGTTCTGCAGTTCGTGACGTACCACCGGGTCGACGGCGGAGAACGGTTCGTCCATCAACAAGATGGGTGGATCGGCGGCCAGTGCCCTAGCCACGCCGACGCGTTGTTGCTCACCACCGGACAACTGCGCGGGGTACCGAGTGGCGAGTCTGGAGTCCAGCCCCACGCGTTCGAGCACTTCGTAGGCGGCTTTGCGGGCGGCCCGGCGGGACTGCCCCTTCAGCACCGGAACCGTTGCGACGTTGTCGATGACCCGTTGGTGGGGCATCAATCCCGCATTCTGGATGACGTAGCCGATTCCGAGCCGCAGCCGCACCGGGTTGACGCCCGCGACGTCCGCCCCGTCGACGGTGATGCGGCCGGAGGTCGGCTCGATCATCCGGTTGATCATCCGCAGCGCGGTGGTCTTTCCGCTGCCCGAGGAGCCGACGAAGACCGTCAACTTGCCGTTGGGGACCACCAGGCTCAGCCGGTCGACGGCCGTGGTCCCGTCGGGGAACATCTTGCTGACGTTGTCGAAGACGATCAACGGTTTTGCCCGATCGGATGGTTGAAGCCGTTGTCCCGAACCCAGTTTCGTGCCGCCTGGTCGGGATCGATGCCGGAGTTGCCCGCCACCGCGGCGTTGAGGCCGGCCAGGCCGGAGGTGGTCAGCTTCGCCGACACGGCGTCCAGCACATCTTTGAGCCGGTCCGACTTCTTTTGCGAATTCACCAGCGGCACAATGTTGCCGGCCAGGAAGTTGTGCAACGGGTCGTCCAGCACCACCAAGTGATTTTGTGGGATGGCCGGTGACGTGCTGAAGACGTTGGCGGCCGTCACCCTGCCCTCCACCAACGCACGCACGGTCACCGCACCGCCGCCGTCGTTGATGGCGACGAAGTTGCCCGGGCTGATGGTGAGCCCGTATTTCTGGCGCAGGCCGGGCAGACCCGACGGGCGGTTCTCGAACGCCGACGGCGCCCCGAATCTCACATCGGGCGAGTGCGCCGCCAGGTCGGCGATCGTCTTGAGGTTCCACCCGCCGGCGGTCCCGCTGGTGACGGTGACCGTATCGGTGTCGGATGCCGGCGACGGGGTCAGAATCGACAGGTCACCCGGCAGTTTCTTGTAGAGCTCCAGCTCGACGTCGTCGAGCAGGGTCGCCGTGGAGTCGGGCGCAAAGTACAACAGCAGGTTGCCGATGTACTCCGGAACCAAGTCGATGGAATGATCCTTGAGCGCAGGGATATACGTCTCCCTGCTGCCGATCCCCATCCGCCGGCCGATTTCGAAGCCGTTGGCCTGCAACGCTTCCGCATAGATCTCGGCGACGATCTCCGACTCCGGAAAGTCACCGGAACCGACCACGATCGACTTCGGGCTGCGCGTCTCCGCCCCCAGGGGATCGGAATTGCTGCACGCGGCCAGACACACCATCGTCAGCCACACCGCCGCCTGGACCGTCGCGCTTTTCACGCGCGGCAGCATCCTCATACCGCCGACACTATCCTGCGTGGTTTTGTTTCATTCCGGGCGCGAGGGGACAAAGATAAACCTATGAGCAGCCATACCCCTGCCTCCCCCAGCGAGCCGCCCCTTGAGCCGGACCATCCGCCCACGAAGGGCGCCAGATCCGCAGAACCGGCCATCGGCTTCACCCGCGCCGGCGCGCTGTGGACCGCTTTGATCGCCGGCTTCCTGATCCTGATCCTCTTGCTGATCTTCATAGCGCAGAACACGGGCGAGGCGCCGTTTACGTTCTTGGGCTTTCACTGGACCCTGCCGCTTGGCGTGGCCATTCTGTTGGCGGCGGTGGTCGGCGGCCTGCTCACGGTGGCGGTGGGCACCGCGCGGATCCTGCAGCTGCGCCGCGCGGCGAAGAAGCACCACGCCGCGGCTTCGCGCTAGGCCGGCGGCTTGGCCAGCTGCTCCAGACCCCGCGAGATCAACGGTGCCACCACCTCGGGCACGTCTTCGGGGTCTTTTCCGCTGGCCAGGTCCGACATCCGCCTGCGGAAATCGATGCCGGCGGCGATGATGGCGAGCTTGAAGTACGCCAGCGCCATGTAGAACTCCCAATGCGCCAGCGACAACCCGGACACCAGCGAGTAGCGGTCTGCCAGCTCGTCGGCGGTCGGCAGCAGCGGCGACGTCCACGCGGCTTGCGCGTTGACGATCAGGTCCAGCGCCGGGTCGCGGTACACGCACATCAGGGCCGCATCGCTGAGCGGGTCGCCCAGCGTCGAGAGCTCCCAGTCCACGACGGCGCGAACCAGCGTCGCATCTTGCGCGTCCAGGATGGTGTTGTCTATCCGGTAGTCACCGTGCACGATCGAGGTCCGGCTCTGCTGCGGAATCGATTGGCGCAGCCCCGAATGCAATCGCTCAACGTCGGCGTCGCGGTGGTCGTCAGGCAGCCGCACCAGCTCCCACTGCGAACCCCAACGGCGCACCTGCCGCTCCAGGTAACCGTTCGGCTTCCCAAAATCGGCCAGCCCCACGGCGTTCGGATCGACGCTGTGCAGATCGACGAGCACCCGGATCAAGGAGTCGACGCAGCCGTCGATGACGGTGTGGCTGAACGCTTCGAGTTGTGCGCGCCGGCGCACGACTTGGCCGGCGACGAATTCTACGATCTGGAAGGGTGCGCCCAGCACCGAATCGTCCTCGCACAGCGCGATCGTGCGTGCCACCGGAACCGGCGTGCCCTGCAGCGCGGCAACCACCTTGTACTCGCGGGCCATGTCGTGCGCCGATGGCGTCAGCCCGTGCAGCGGCGGCCGCCGCACCAGCCAGTCCGACGCATCGTCACACACCCGAAACGTCAGATTCGAGCGGCCGCCGGAGATGAACTCGGCCCGCAACTCGCCATCGCGGCCGATGCCGAGTGAGCGCAGGTACCGGTCCAGCGAGGCCAGGTCGAGGCCTTCGAGTCGGTCAACTGAAGTCACCGGACTTGTTTACCACCGCTGGTTACCAGCGTGAAGCAGCTACTCCCGACGAGCCTGCGCTGACTGCGCCGTATCGGCCGGCACGCGGTGGGCGCAGACTCGATGGGCCGATCCGTCTACCAGCGCTGGTTTCGGGGCAACAGGTCCCACACGTGCTCGGTCGAGTTGACCCCCGCCACCGTCGCCTGACCGGACCGCGAATAGAGCAGCCGGGTCACCGAGGCGTAGTCGACGGGAAAAGACAACAGCCGGGCGGTCCCGAGGATCTCGTGCAGCAGCGCGTTGATGACCCCGCCATGGGTGAACACCGCGACAGTGTCCGCGGGATCTGCGGCGACGACCAGGTCGTCGACGGCCGCGCGGACGCGCGCGCGAAACGCGTCCTCGTCGACCGCACTGGGCAGATGCCCGCCGGCCAGGCGCGCCCATTCGTCGGGCATCTCCTCACGGATCTGCTCGATGGGGATGTACAGCGGGAGGTCGCGGTCGTATTCGGCGAACCGATCCTCGATCTCGACGCTCAGCTCGCGGGCGGCCGCCACGGGCTCGGCGGTCTGGACCGCGCGACGCTGGGGGCTGCTGACCACGCGGGAGATGGGAAACCTGGCGAGCGCCTTGGGTAGTCGTTCCACCTGCGCCAAGCCCTCTCCCGACAGGTCCGGGTCCGAGCCCTCGCCGTGTTCGCGGCGCAGCGGTAACGCATGCCTGACCAGCAACACTTGCATGTTTCGTCCTGTCGTCGGATGGTGGGCAGCGCCAGTTTCTCATCGCGCCCCGTTGACGCCGATCCCGAGGAGGACAGATGACCCGGCCGCAGATGGACTGGGACGCCGCGTACCGCCAAGATTCGCCCCCTCCCTGGAGCATCGGCCGGCCGCAGCCCGAGCTGGCGGCCCTCATCGAGCAGGGCAGGATCCGCAGCGATGTGCTGGACGCGGGCTGTGGCCATGCCGCGCTGTCGCTGGCCCTTGCCGCGCGCGGCTACACGGTCGTCGGCCTGGACGCCAGCCCAACCGCGATCGAGGCCGCGGCCGCGACGGCCGCCGAAAGAGGGCTGACCACGGCCACTTTCGCGCAGGCCGACGTCACTGCCTTCGGCGGCTATGACGGCCGCTTCGCCACCATCCTGGACAGCGGACTGTTCCACGCGCTCCCGCCCGAGCGGCGCCAGGACTATCTGCGGTCGATCTTTCGGGCCGCCGCGCCGGAAGCAAGACTGCACATCCTGGCCTTCGCCGCCGCGGCATTCGGCGACCAGGGCCATCGAGACGGGCCCGGCCCGCGCGGCTTCACCGAAACCGAACTGCGCGAAGCCGTCTCGACCTTTTGGCGTGTCGATGATCTGCGCCCCGCGAAGGTTTACGGCAACGAGGACGCACTTGCGTCCTCCCCTGGTTCCTTCGCCGAAGTCGGCCATGACGACGAAGGCCACTTCACGGTGCCCGGATTCCTGCTCAGCGCGCGCAAGCCCGGACAATGACCCGGCGACCGACCGCGGCACGGATGAGCGTCGTCGCAATAATCGCGTGCGTAATCTTCGCGGTCGCCGCGCTGGGGCTGGTCTACTTCGCGTCCATGGATCTATACCTGACCGGCTTTCCCGACTCGCACCTCACCGGAAATTGGCGGTTAGCCGCCGCTCTTCCCAAAGGCTTAGAGAATGCTATTCTCTGTGCGGAGATCGGGGTGTGCGCACAATGGGCGATCAACTGGACGCGGGCGTGCTTGGCCGCTGGCTGGACGCGAACGGCGCGCCGGGCCATGGCGAACAACCGACGCTGAACCAGCTGAAGGGCGGTTCGCAGAACACCCTTTATGTGATTGAGCGGGGCGGCGAGCGCCTGGTGCTCCGGATGCCGGGCGCGCGCGCCGACGCGGCCCGCATCGACGGCTTGCTGCGGGAGATCCGGCTGGTAAGGGCGCTGTCCGGCACCGACGTCCCGCACGCGGCGCTGGTCGCCGCCGACGACACCGGCACCGTGCTGGGCATGCCGTTCTACGTGATGCGGGCGATCGATGGGTGGAGCCCGATGGACGGCGGGTGGCAGGCGCCCTTCGACACCGACCTGCGCGCGCGCCGCGGGCTGGCGTTCCAACTGGTCGGGGGCGCCGCCAAGCTGGGCCGGGTGGATTGGCGCGCGCAGGGACTCGAGGGCTTCGGCCGCCCCGACGGATTTCACGAACGGCAGGTCGATCGCTGGCTGAAATTTCTCGATGCCTACAAGGTGCGCGAGCTTCCCGGCCTGGGCGAGGCCGCCGACTGGCTGCGGCACAACCGGCCCGCGCACTACAGGCCGGGCATCATGCACGGCGACTACCAGTTCGCCAACGTGATGTTCGCGCACGGTGAGCCGGCGCGATTGGCCGCCATCGTGGACTGGGAGATGACCACCGTCGGCGATCCGCTGCTCGACCTGGCCTGGGCGCTGCTGGGCTACGACGGCGAGGAGCCGCGCGCAGACGGGTTCTATCTGGACATGCGCGGCATGCCGACCCGCAGCGAGTTGCTCGAGCACTACGAATCCATCAGCGGCCTGTCCACCGAGAACATCGACTACTACCTGGTGCTGGCCAACTGGAAGCTCGGCATCGTGCTGGAGAAGACCTACGCGGCAGGCGTGCGGACGGGAAAAGTTGATCCCCAGCTCACCGAGACCTTCGGGTCGATGATCCCGCAGCTAATAGCTACGGCGGCCGAACTGGCCCGCTCACTACCGAGCAGGGGATGCTGAAATGGCTTACGCGGACGAACTTTTCGACCTCACCGATCGTGTTGTGCTGATCACCGGCGGCAGTCGCGGACTGGGGCGCGAAATGGCGTTCGGCGTCGCGCGCTGCGGCGCGGACGTCGTGATCGCCAGCCGTAACATGGACAACTGCGTGAGCACCGCGAAGGAGATCGAGGCCGAGACCGGCCGCTCCGCCATGCCCTACCAAGTTCACGTCGGGCGTTGGGATCAGCTCGACGGATTGGTCGAGGCGACCTACGCGCGGTTCGGCAGGGTCGACACGTTGATCAACAACGCGGGCATGTCGCCGCTGTACGACAAGCTGACCGATGTCACCGAGAAGCTGTTCGACTCGGTGATCAACCTGAACCTCAAGGGCCCCTTCCGGTTATCGGCGTTGGTCGGCGAACGCATGGTCGCGGCCGGCCGCGGGTCGATCATCAACGTGAGCTCGACCGGTTCGCTGCGTCCGAACGGCGGCATCGTCCCCTACGCCGCGGCCAAGGCCGGGCTGAACGCCATGACCGAAGGACTGGCGCAGGCTTTCGGCCCGACCGTGCGGGTCAACACGCTGATGGCCGGGCCCTACCTGACCGACATCAGCAAAGCCTGGGGTCTGGAAAACGACACGACCAACAGGTTCACGCACCTCTACTTGGAACGCGCCGGAGACCCCCGCGAAATCGTCGGCGCCGCGCTGTTCCTGGCGTCTGACGCCTCCAGCTTCACCACCGGCTCGATCCTGCGCGCCGACGGTGGAATTCCCTGACAGATAGGAGCATTCGGATGGCATGGGATTTCTCCACCGAACCCGAGTTCGAGAAGAAGCTGGACTGGATTCGCGAGTTCGTGCGCGAGGAGGTGGAACCCCTCGAGGTGCTGTTTCCCGGATGCGAGTTCCTGCCGCTCAACGAGGAACGCCGCCGGATCGTCGATCCGCTCAAGCAGCAGGTTCGCGACAATGGCCTGTGGGCACCGCATTTGGGCCCGGAACTGGGCGGGCAGGGCTTCGGCGCGGTCAAGCTGACGCTGATCAACGAGATCCTCGGTCGCAGCCCATGGGCGCCGATTGTGTTCGGAACGCAGGCGCCCGACACGGGCAACGCGGAGATCATCGCCCGCTTCGGCACCCAGGACCAGAAGGACCGCTACCTGGCCGGCCTGCTCTCCGGGGAGATCTTCTCGTGCTTCTCGATGACCGAGCCGCAGGGCGGCGCCGATCCGCGCGTCTTCACCACCCGGGCCGTCCGCGACGGTGACGACTGGGTCATCACCGGGCGAAAGTACTTCTCCTCCAACGCGTCGGTCGCCTCCTTCTTCATCGTCGTGGCGATCACCGACCCCGGCGTCCCCGTCCACCGCGGCGCCTCGACGTTCCTCGTTCCCGCCGGCACCCCTGGCCTGACCCTGGAGGCCACCCACCACCTCGTCGGCGCGGACCCGCACGAGCCGGGGCATTCCCTGGTGCGCTACGACGGGGTGCGGGTGCCATCCGACGCATTGCTCGGTGAACCGGGCCAGGGCTTCCTGATTCTGCAGACCCGATTGGCCGGCGGACGTTTGCATCACGCGATGCGCTCGATCGGGATGGCGCAGCGAGCCGTCGAGATGATGTCGCGGCGCGCTAAAAGCCGGTTCACCCAAGGAAGTTCGCTGGCCGACAAGCAGCTGGTGCAGGAGTTCGTCGCGGACTCGTATACCGAGCTGATACCTTTTCGGCTGACCGTGCTGCACGCCGCCTGGCTGATCGACAACGGTGACGAGCGCGCCGCCCGGTCCGAGATCGCGGCCTGCAAGATCCTGGCCTCGCAGGTATTGAAATCCATTGCACTGCGGGCGATCCAGGTCCACGGCGCCCTCGGGCTCACGGACCAAATGCCCCTGGTCAACGTGTTACTCGGGGGCATCGCGCTCGGGTTGGCCGACGGGCCGACCGAGGCGCACAAGGTCAACCTGGCGCGCACGCTGCTCAAGGACTACGAAGCCGAAGATGGCGAGTGGCCCAGCGAATCGCTGGACGTCCGGCGCGCGGCCGTTCGCGCCAAGTACGGTGGGCGCGTTGCCTTCTAGCAAGACCAATAGCAGAGTCACCGCGGCCGTCGAGCGGGCGCTCGACGACCGGCAGCGCGAAGCCACCGAGGAGGTCGAACGCATCCTGGCGGCGGCGGTGCGGGTAATGGAACACGCTGCGCCCGAGGCGCCCCGGGTCAGCGACATCGTCGCCGAGGCCGGCTCGTCCAACAAGGCGTTCTACCGGTATTTCGCCGGCAAGGACGATCTGATCCTGGCGGTCATGGAGCGCGGTGTGGCCATTGTGGTGTCCTACCTCGCGCACCAGATGGCCAAGGAATCCAGCCCGGAGGACAAGGTCGCTCGCTGGATCGAGGGCACGCTGGCCCAGGTCGCCGACCCGCACCTGATCAGCATGAGCCGCGCCGCGGCCGGACAGATGTCGGCCGCCACCAATTGGCCGGTGGCCGACCGGGAAATGATGCGCCCGTTGCGGGACCTGCTCATCGAACCCGTTGCGGCGCTGGGGAGCAACGATGTCGATCGCGACGTCGAGGCGGTGTTCTGCTGCACCGCCGCGGCCATGCGGCGATACGTGGGTTCTGCCGACCGGCCCCACCCCGACGACATCGCACACCTGGTCCGGTTCTGCCTCCGCGGGCTCGGGATCGATTGATGCGCGCCGCTGTCTGCCGCTCCTACGGCACGCCGGAAGACCTGATCATCGAAGACGTCGCCGAGCCCGTCCCGGGTCCCGGCCAGCTGCTGGTTCGGATACATGCCGCGGCGGTCAACTTTCCCGACGTGCTGCTGATAGCCGGGAAGTACCAGGTCAAGATTCCGGTGCCGTTCATCCCGGGCAGTGAACTGGCCGGTGAGGTAGCGGCGGTCGGTCACGGCACATCTTTTCTGCCGGGCCAGCGGGTCTTCGCGACGACGGCGGTCGGGGCGTTCGCCGAGCAGGTGGTCCTCGATGCGGGTTCGGTGGAACTCATGCCCGACGGCACCGACTTCGCCTCGGCCGCGGCGTTCGGCGTCACCTACCGCACCGCGTATCATGCGCTGCGATCTATTGCCAAAGTGGCGCAAGGGGATTGGGTCGTCGTGTTGGGCGCCGCGGGCGGTGTCGGGCTGGCGGCCGTCGATCTGGCAGTCGCCATGAAGGCCCGGGTGCTGGCGGCGGCGTCCAGCCCCGAGAAGCTCGAACTGTGCCTGCGGCGCGGGGCGGAGGCGACCGTCGACTACGACCGGGAGGACCTGAAATCACGCATCCGTGAGCTCACCGGCGGCGCCGCCCGGGTGGTCATCGACCCCGTCGGCGGAACCTATTCGGAGCCCGCGCTGCGCGGCCTGGCCCGCGGCGGTACCTTCGTGACCCTCGGCTACGCCGCGGGCGCGATCCCGTCCATTCCGCTCAATCTGGTTCTGCTCAAGGGAATCACGATCCGGGGCATGGAGATCCGCACCTTCATGGGCGACCGGCCCGGCGACGCCGCGCGCGACATGCATGAGTTGGCACAGATGTTCGCCGCCGGCAAGATCCGGCCCCACATCGGTGCGCGGTTTCCCCTGTCCGAGACCGCGGCGGCGCTGCGGCATGTGGCCGAACGCAAGGTCCTCGGCAAGGTGGTCATCGACGTCGCGTGAGGCTGGCGCATGCGCTATCGGATTCGAGAGTCACCCATCCCCCGATGCGGATAATCACGGCGTGACGATGTTGAAATTCGGGTCGGGTTCGTCGAGCACACCCAGGAAAGCCTGCAGCGCCTCCTGGTCACCGGTGATCTCGAGCCCGGGTGAGGCGAAGTCGCCCATCGCCACCATGAGCAGCCGAACCTTGCTGTCCAGCTTGACGGTAACGGTCGCCGTCGCGGAATCGGCCGCCGCCTTGCGGTAGACGAGCACCCCGTTGCGCAGCGTGAGCCGGTAGTTGGCGGCCGGATCGGCGAAGGTGATGTCGATGGCGACGTCGAGGTCCCAGCTGCGCGGTCCGTTGACCCGGATGGCGAGACCGTCGAAGATCTGCTCCGGGGTGAGCTGGGAGAGCATCGACATCGAGGCGGCGTTGACGGCGGTGCCGAAGTTGCCGTCACGCAATTCGGCGGCCCCGCTCATGAAAAAGTTTCGCCACGTGGCGTTTTCGGCACCGTAGGCCAGCTGCTCCAGGGTGTCCGCGTACAGGGCGCGAGCAGCGCCGTGCTCGCTGTCGGCGAAGATCGCATGATCCAGCAGCGTTGCCGCCCAGCGGAAGTCACCGGAATCGAAAGCCGCTGAAGCGAGCTCGACAACGCGGTCGATCCCGCCCATCGCGTCGACGTATCGCGGCGCGAGCGCCTCGGGCGGATGGGGCCACAGCCGACCGGGGTTGCCGTCGAACCAGCCCATGTACCGCTGATAGACCGCCTTCACGTTGTGGCTTACCGATCCGTAATACCCATGTGTGTGCCAAGCCTGATCCAGCGCGGGCGGCATCTGAAACATCTCGGCGATCTCCACGCCGGTGTAGCCCTGGTTGAGCAGCCGCAGCGTCTGGTCGTGCAGGTATGCGTACAGATCACGTTGCAGCGAAAGGAATTCGACGATGCCCTCGCGTCCCCACGTCGGCCAGTGGTGCGATGCGAACACGACGTCGGCGCGGTCGGCGAAGGTGTCGATGGCCTCGGTGAGGTAGCCCGACCACGCGTGCGGGTCGCGCACCAGCGCGCCGCGCAGGGTGAGCAGGTTGTGCAGGTTGTGGGTGGCGTTCTCGGCCATGCACAGCGCGCGAAAGCGTGGGAAGTAGAAATGCATTTCCGCGGGCGCCTCGGTCCCGGGCGCCATCTGGAACTCGATCTCGACGCCGTCGATGGTGTGCTTCTCACCGGTCGTGCGGATGTCGATGGTCGGGACGATGACGGCGACCTCGCCGGTGGAGGGCGCCTGGCCGAGCCCGCAGCCCACCTGATCCCGGGGTCCACGGGCGAGCAGGGTTCCGTACATATAGGTCGCCCGGCGCGTCATCGCCGGCCCGGCGTAGACGTTCTCCTGCACCGCGTGCTCGACGAAACCCTCCGGCGCCAGCACGGCCACCGCGCCGGAGTCCACGTCCGCCTGGGTCGTCACGCCCAGCACGCCGCCGAAATGATCTGCGTGGCTGTGCGTGTAGATCACCGCGACGACGCGACGGTCACCACCGCGGTGGGCGCGGTACAAGGCCAGCGCCGCGGCGGCCACCTCGGTGGAAATCAAGGGGTCGATGACGATGATCCCGGTGTCGCCCTCGACAAAGGTGATGTTGGAGATTTCGAGGCCGCGCACCTGATAGATGCCCGAAACCACCTCGTACAGACCCTGTTTGGCGGCCAGGGTGGATTGGCGCCACAGGCTGGGGTGGACCGACGTCGGGGCGGTTCCGCCGAGAAATGCGTAGGCGTCGTTGTCCCACACCACGCGGCCGTCGGCCGCCTTGACGACGCACGGGGACAGGGCCGCGATGAATCCGCGATCGGCGTTGTCGAAGTCCGTCGTGTCTTGGAAAGGCAGAGCGTGTTCGCGATGGGCCGACTCGATGACGGCGGCAGGGGCTTTGTGGTCCACGGCAACACATTGCCACTGATGCGCCCTTCCGGCGGGTTAACCCGAACGAAACAATTTCGCCCTGCCTCTTCCAGTCCGGCCCGGCAAACTTGCATACTGCCTTGGCGGCCCTCAATGCCGAGGACCGCAACTGTCGGGCAAAGGAGAACAGCGTGAAGCGGGGACTGACTGTCGCGGTAGCTGGGGCGGCGATTGTTGTAGCAGGCATTTCCGGGTGTTCGAGCAATAAGTCGAGTACGGGCGGTAGCTCGGGCACGAGTGCGGGCACGAGCGCGGGCGGTGGCACCACGTCGGCTTCCGTCGGCGGCGGCGGGGCGGCAGCGCCGACGGTGATCATTGACGGCAAGAACCAGAACGTCACCGGCCAGGTCGTGTGCACGACGGCGGGCGGCAACACCACCATCGCGATCGGCGGCGCGGCGACCGGCATCTCGGCCGTCCTCAGCACTGACAACCCTCCTAAGGTGCAGTCGGTTGGGCTCGGCAACGTCAACGGCGTGACGCTCGCTTACGCCGCGGCTGCTCCCGGCCAGGGCAACGCCTCGGCGACCAAGGACGGCAACACCTACAAGATCACCGGCAACGCCACTGGCGTGGACATGGCCAACCCGACCCAACCGGTGAAGAAGCCGTTCGAAATCGACGTGACCTGCTCTTAACTGGGTGATGCGGGCGGTTGCCACCCGTTGAGTGGCAGCCGCACCGTGAACTCGGTATGGCCGGGTGAGCTGCTCACCGTGATCGTCCCGTTGTGCGCCCTGACGACCGCGGAGACGATCGCCAGGCCGAGCCCGGTGCTGCCGCCTTTGCGGGAGCGCGAGGAATCGCCGCGGGCGAACCGCTCGAAAACCTCGGTCTGCAGCGGGGCCGGAATCCCGGGACCGTTGTCGATGACCTGCAGCACGGTGTGCGCCGGCTCGGTGCTCAACCGCGTCGTCACGACGGTGCCGGCGGCGGTGTGGACGCGCGCGTTTGCGAGCAGGTTGGTCAGCACCTGGTGCAACCGTGCCGCATCACCGGTGACGACCACGGGCTCCTCGGGCAGGTCAAGCTCCCACTGGTGATCCGGCCCGGCCACGTGCGCGTCGCTGACGGCGTCGACCGCCAACCGTGAAAGGTCCACGGTTTCACGCTCCAGCGGTCGACCGGAGTCCAGGCGGGCCAGCAGCAACAAATCCTCGACAAGACGGGTTATCCGCTCGGTTTCGGATGCCACCCGGCTCATCGCGTGCGCCACCGCCTCCCGGTCGTCGCCCATGCGTTGGGTGAGTTCGGTGTAGCCCCGGATCGCGGCGAGCGGCGTGCGCAGTTCGTGACTGGCGTCGGCGACGAACTGGCGAACCCGGGTCTCGCTGGCCTGCCGCGCGGACAGGGCTGCCGCGATGTGGTCGAGCATCCGGTTCAGCGCCGACCCGAGTTGACCGACCTCGGTGGCCGGGTTCGCGTCGACTTCGGCCACGCGCACGGGCAGCTCGACCTCGCCGCGGTCCAACGGCAGTTCGACGACTTCGCTCGCGGTTTGCGCGACACGGCGCAGCGGTGCCAGCGCCCGCCTGATGATGACGAGGCCGGCGGTGGTCGCGGCGACCATCGCGATCACCGTGACGATCCCGAGGATGACCAGCATCCGAACCATCGTGGCGTCGACGTTGGCCATCGACAGGCCGGTGACGATCACGTCGCCGCCGCTTCGGCTCGGCGCGGCGACGACGCGGTATCGACCGAGGTCGTCGAGGTTCAGCGTTACCGGCGAACGATTGGCGGCGACTCGTTCCAGTTGTGCTCGAGCGGTTGGCGTCAACGCCGCCCGAACACCGTCGCTGGTCAGGTAACCGGCATCGACCGTCTGCCCGTGGTTGACCACCGCGGCGACCATGCCCGCGGGCTGGCCCGGGGCATCGAGGAAACGTGGACCGGGCCCCGGCCTCGGATAGTACGAGTGTTCGTGGTGCTGTTCGGGGTACATCAGCGCCGAGCGGTACGAGGTCCCCGCGAGTTGCCCGTCGAGCTGCCTGACCAGGTGGTGGTTCAGCGCGAGCTCGGTTGCCGCCGTGATCCCGATACACACCAGGGCGAGGACCACTATCTGCCCGGCCAGGAGCCGCAGCCGAAGTGACCAGACGCGCCGTGTTCTAGCGGGCCGGCTTGAGGACATAACCCGCGCCGCGCAGCGTGTGAATCATGGGTTCGCGCCCGTTGTCGATCTTTTTGCGCAGGTAGGAAATGTAGAGCTCGACGATGTTGGACCGGCCACCGAAGTCATAGCTCCATACCCGGTCGAGAATCTGGGCCTTGCTCAGCACCCGCTTCGAGTTGCGCATCATGAACCGCAACAGCTCGAACTCCGTGGAGGTCAACGAAATTGGTTCGCCGGCGCGGGTGACCTCGTGACTGTCCTCGTCCAGGACAAGGTCTCCGACCACCAGCTGCGCCCCGCTGTCCACGGTCGTCACCCCGGTGCGCCGCAGCAGCGCCCGCAGCCGCAGCACTACCTCTTCGATGCTGAACGGTTTGGTGACGTAGTCGTCGCCGCCCGCCGTCAACCCGGCGATGCGGTCTTCCACCGCATCCTTCGCCGTCAGGAGCAGAACGGGCAACTGCGGGTTCTCCTCGCGCAGTTTGTGCAGCACGTCGAGCCCACTCATGTCGGGGAGCATCACGTCAAGCACGACCACATCCGGACGTTGTGTGCGGGCCGCGGTGATCGCCGACGATCCGTCGCCGGCGGTGGAGATGCTCCAGCCCTCGTACCGCAGTGCCATGGACACCATTTCCGCGAGGACCGACTCGTCATCCACGACGAGCACGTTGATCGGATTGCCGTCCGCACGGCACATCACGACGCGCTCCACGGCGGTACGGGATTGGGTCACAGCTTCCAGTATCCGCAATCGACTGAGCCGACGCTATGCCGTTCCTTTGTGTGTCCTGTGAAACGGGCGCGTCGGCTACAGTCGGCGGTCGAGGCCGTTAGTTAGTACCAGTACCGCCTGCCGGCGACCGGGCGGCCGGCAGCGCCCATGAAATGGAACGCCAGGCCGACGACCAACAAAATTATGCCGATCACCATCAGTATGTGGGAAAAGAAAAAGCCGAGGATGGCGAGGATAACTCCGAGGGCAATCATGTTTCTTCCTTTTACATCGTGGGGACGAGGTTAATAGGTTTCATCGAACTGGGTTGGGGCAGTCGCGGACCGTGGCAGTCCTTCACTTGGGGGTTGACGCCCCCGTAGTTCAATGGTCCGGCGATCACCGTCACGGCAACGGTCCCCATTGAGGCACAGCTTGTTTCCTGTCCTTTGAAGTAACCCCGCTGCCAAGTGGCGACTACTCCGATGATCAGCCACACCAGCACGATCGTTCCGAGAATTCCGCCTCCGCGCATGGTGACCTCCATTTGTTCGAGAGGGTTTCCCGTGAGGTAGCTGATACCCGTTGCACGTATGTCTAAACCTCGCCGGCTTTTGTGCGGCGCTTTTGTGGCGGCGATCCCGACGAGGCCGAGGGCGTTAGGAATGGTCGCCGAGCCACGCTGTGGCCCGCTTCTTCGATGCCCGCGACAGCCACGCGTCCTGGACCAGCTCGGCCAATTCCGTCGTCGTGATCTCGGACAAACGGCCGGCTCGCACCAGGACCGATAGGTGGCCGTCGAAATGGCTCGTCGTAAAGAACGGCGAATCGGGATCCTGCACGAGCGCGAGCTTGTCGCTTTCCGACTCCACCCAGAGCATGATCACGTCGGCGTAGCGTTCGCCGCTGTCCGGATCGCTGGCGTCGGGTTGGGGAGTCCGGAAGAACACGAACGACTTTCCGCCCACCTGATAGATGGCGTTGCCCTTGGGACCCTCCAGACGCGTGACGTGCGGCATCGCCGCAGCGATCCGGTGTACATCGCCTACCCGAGCGGGCCGATCAGCCACAGCAGGCCGGCGTTTCAGGCCGCGCGACGCTGCGCGGAAACGTACAGGGTTGGCGGCATGACGTCCTCCGCATCCTGCGGGATGCTGCGGCCGTAACGGGCCATCAGCTCCGAAAACGAAGCGGTCGTCACGTCCCAGCCGTGTTCGGACAGCCAGCCGTCGACGGCTCTGCGCTCCTCCGGGTACCAAAGCTCGTCGAAGTCCGTTATCTCGGCACCGACCAGCTTGGCGGCCGCGGCCCGCATACGCCGCATATCGTCGCGCTGGCGCCGGACAAGGTCGGGGTCGGTGAATCCCGCGCCGGGCACGTTCGAAGCCAGCCGGCTACCGTCCACGCTGAGCGCATGGATGCGTTCGAACAACAGGTCCTGGGCGGCCGCGGGCAGATAACGGACGAGCCCCTCGGCCGACCAGACCGCCGGGCGCGACGGGTTGAACCCGGCCTCCCGCAGCGCCTTTGGCCAATCCTGGCGCAGGTCTATCGGCACGTTGACCAGCTGCGCCGTCGGGTGCGCGCCATGCTCGCGCAGCGTGTTGGACTTGAACTCCAGCACCTTCGGCTGGTCCAGCTCGTAGACGACCGTGCCGTCGGGCCATGGCAGCCGCCAGGCACGCGCGTCCAACCCGGCCGCCAGGATCACCACTTGCCGAACACCGGAGTCAACTGCGCCAAGGAAGAACTCGTCGAAAAACGCGGTCCGCGTGGCCATGAAGTCGATCATCAGCCGTATCCGGTTTGGCACATCCGGCTCCAGCTCGACCACCTTGGCCAGCAGCGCGGGGTCTGCGTAGATGCTCCATACCCCCTCGCCGGCAGCGTCGACGAACACCCGGGCGAACGGGTCTTTGATAAGAGGATTTTCGCTCTCCGTCTCGGCTGCGCGGGCCGCGGCAACACCCAGTGCGGTGGCTCCCACGCTTTGAGTGATGTCCCAGGAATCGTTGTCGGTACGCGGCATCGTCAGTTCCCTTTCCAGCCCCAAGTCCGTTAGTTCCGAACACTATTGTTCCAGCCTCCCGTGGCGCCGGCCGGCCGTCGCCGGTGGCCTAGGCTGCTGGCATGACGCGTACGCCGCAGGAAGTATTCGCCCACCACGGGCAGGCGCTGGCCGCAGGCGACCTGGACGAGATCGTCGTCGACTACGGCGACGATTCCGTGCTGATCACGCCCGCGGGCGCCGCGCGCGGCAAGGACGGCATACGCGCGGCCTTCGCCAAGCTGCTCGGCGACCTGCCCAACGCGGTATGGAACCTGAAAAACCAAATCTTCGACGGCGACGTGCTGTTCCTCGAGTGGACCGCCGATTCGGCGGCCAACCGGGTCGACGACGGCGTCGACACCTTCGTCTTCCGCGACGGCATGATCTGGGCCCAGACCGTCCGCTACACCCCGCAGCCGAAGGGCTGAACGTGGATCCCGTCAACCTCAAGGCCGTGGCGGAATGGATGTCCGAACAGGGACTCGGCGAGGGGCCGCTAGAGGACGTCGCCGGCGTCACCGGCGGGACGCAGAACGTCATGCTGCGGTTCACCCGCGCCGGCCGGCCCTACGTGCTGCGGCGCGGACCCCGCCATCTGCGGCCGCGTAGCAACAGCGTGATCCTGCGGGAAACCAAAGTCCTTGCGGCGCTGGCCGGTTCCGACGTGCCGCACCCGCACCTGATCGCCGCGTGCGACGACACCAGCGTGCTCGGCGACGCCGTCTTCTACCTGATGGAGCCGGTCGACGGGTTCAACGCCGGTGAGGGGCTGCCGCCGTTGCATGCGGGCGATCCGGGCGTGCGGTTCCAGATGGGGCTGTCGATGGCCGACGCGCTGGCGAAGCTGGGCGCCGTCGACCATGTCGCTGTCGGTCTCGCCGACTTCGGCAAGCCGGAAGGATTCCTGGAACGCCAAGTGCCGCGCTGGCTTTCGGAGCTGGACTCGTACAGCGAGTACGACAATTATCCGGGGCCCGACATCCCGGGAGTCGATCAGGTTGCGTCCTGGCTGGAGCAACGCCGGCCGACGACGTGGACGCCCGGCATCATGCACGGCGACTATCACGCGGCCAACGTGATGTTCTCCCGCACCGGGCCCGAGGTGGTCGCCATCGTCGACTGGGAAATGTGCACGATCGGTGACCCCCTGCTGGATTTGGGCTGGCTGCTGGCCACGTGGCGCCAGCCCGACGGGTCCAGCGTGTTCAGCCACGCGCTGGGCGGCCAGGACGGGCTGGCGACCACCGACGACCTGTTCGCGCGCTACGCCGCCAACACCACCCGTGACTTGTCGAATATCACCTGGTACACGGTGCTGGCGTGTTTCAAGCTCGGCATCGTCATCGAAGGCACGCTGGCCCGGGCCTGCGCGGGCAAGGCCGAGAAAGAGGTCGGCGACCAACTCCACGCGGCCACGGTGCATCTGTTCGATCGGGCGCTGGCGTTTATCGACAGCGAGCCCTGACCAACTACCATCTCCCTTCGTGCCGCCCTACCCCGAAAACCCCGACTTCTACTCCGAGCCGACCCAGGCCGCCGGATACGGCGGCTATTACGACGACCCGCCCGCGCCGCCGGAGCCCCCGACGCCGTGGTACCGCCGCCCGTGGGCGCTGGTCGCGGCCGGCGCGGTCGGGGTGATAGTGCTCGCCCTCGTGGCATACGCGGTGTTCAAGCTCGTGGCGGGCTCGCCGGCGCCGGGCCCCACAACCACGACGACACCCGCACCCACCCCAACCACCACGGTGACGACCACGCCGGCGGAGCCGTCGCGCCACCACGGAAGCGGAGGCGGAGGAGCGCCGACCCAGACGGTCACCGAAACGGCCCCACCGCCGAGCACCGACACTCCCACGACGACCGCCCCGCCGAGCACCGACACTCCCACGACGACGGTCCCGCCGAGCACCGAAACCAGCACGGTCACCCAGACCGTGACCGTCCCACCGCGCCGGCCGTTCCAACCACGCCCGTAGGCCCGTCGGGGCGGTACCGGGGCACGGTCGGCGCATGGCGGGATAGCCTTTCATGCGTGGAAGTCGGGGATTCGGTCAGACGCTCACTCGACCATTGGGAAAGGCGCGAGTGGGAGCAAGCCATGCTGCACGCCTGCAATGCTGTCGATGCGACGGCGAAAAAGCGCTATTTGCAGCAGGGCGTCGCAACGCGATTCAAGGGCATCATCCGAGAATCGCTGGACATCTTCGGCCTGATGGCGGCACCGGCGATCGACTTCAAACAGAGCCGCTTCCCGATAGCGGTCAAGTCGGATCTGCCCGACGGCCGACCGGACATCGCCGACGTCTTGTACGGCATCCACCGGTGGAACCACGGCCACGACGAAGACCTGCCCAATGGATTCGAACTGACTCCTCATGGCCCTCGCCCCCTCGGTGTACAGATATGGCAAAACGGGAAAATCCAGATCCCGGGGGCGGCGGTGATCGGGCTGCTGGCGATCGCGGTGTTCGCGCCGGAGAACAAGGGCGAGACCATCCCCGACGGCTATCAGTTGAGCTGGTTCCAGTACGAATTCAACATCTGCCTGTGGTGGGGCTGGCAAGATCACTTCCGCGAGATCGTCAGCACCGCCGGAATCGCGCAAGAGACTCTCGACTTCGCCGATTCCTGGGACGACTGGACGCCAATGTGATGGCCGCGGCGCCGCGAAACCGGGGGCAATGCGATGCAGCTCAGATATATAAGCGTCCCGCTGCTCATCGCTGAAGCCGGCGGCGACCCCTGGGCGATCAATCAGAGCCTGCAAGTTGGTCGCCCGGCGCAGATTGCTGATTTGGCGCAGGCCTTTCACGCGGCGGGTCGGTGCACCGCGGAGTCCAACACCGCATTCGAGCAAGCCCGCGACCGCTTCGAGTCGTCCTGGAACCATCACAATGGCGGGAATCCGATCAATGACTCCGCTGAAGTCCAGCGCACCGCGCAGGCATTGGGCACGCAGTCAGTGCAGTTGCCGAA
The DNA here is from genome assembly GCA_963784685.1 of uncultured Actinomycetota bacterium. Lineage (GTDB taxonomy): Bacteria > Actinomycetota > Actinomycetes > Mycobacteriales > Mycobacteriaceae > Mycobacterium. Next base: position 16,399 of record CAWASF010000019.1, on the reverse strand, counting down.
GATCGGGGCCGAACTCGAGAACATCGCCGCCGCGCTGGCCGAGGCGCAAAAAAGCGCGGCCGGGCAAATCGCCACGTTGGAAAGGCAGCTACAGCAACTCGACGACATCATCGGGGCGGCCGTCGAACAGGAAAAAGATCCCAACCTCACGCCGAAGGCCCGAAACGACCTCAACGCCGTCATCAACGCCTGCGAAGACGACGCGGTCGACGACACCAAATCCGCCCTGGGCCAGCTGGAGTCACTACGCGATGGCTACGCGGATACCTTGCAGAGATCGCTTGCCACTGTGCAAGCGGACGGTTATGACCCGGGGATTCTGCGAAACGTGGACGCGGACACGAAGATTCCGCCAGCGGGCACGAGCGCGGAGGATGTGCACAAGTGGTGGACATCGCTGACGCCGCAGGAACGCCGGCACCTCATCGCCGAGCATCCCGAGGAACTCGGCAACCTCAACGGCGTGCCCGTTGGCGCCCGCAGCGACGTCAACGAGGCGGCGATGAACGACGACCTGCATCGCGTGGAGGACATCGCCGAGCAGGACGGCGTGTCGGTCAACGACGTCCTGAGCGATCCAGGCAGGTACGGGCTGTCCGCGTCGGCGGTCATGCGCTACAACAACGCCGTCCAAACGAGGAACGGTCTGAATACGGCATCGAGGGCGCAGGACCCGTGGGGGCACCACCCGCCCGTGTTCTTGTTCAAGTATCAGCCCGAGGCATTCAACGGCGAGGGAGCCGGGGCCATCGCGATCGGCAACCCGGACACCGCGGCCAACACCGCGGTCTTGGTCAAGGGGTTGGGCACCGGAGTGCGCGAAGGAACGCTGTCCAACCCCGACGGTCTGCGGCTCTACCAGGAGTCTGCCCGCGCTGAACCGAGCAGGGAGACCGCCGTGGTGATGTGGGTGGGCTACGACGCCCCGAACAGCGTCACGGACCCGGGTCTTTACGAGCCGAACATGGCCCGTACCGGGGCGCAGTTACTGGCCCCCGATGTGAACGGGCTGCAGGTCACCCACTTGGGAGCGCCGTCGCACATGACGGTGGTCGGCCACTCCTACGGATCCACCGTCGTTGCCGACGCGGCGGCGGCATACGGGATGCACACCGATGACGTGGTGCTGGTCGGATCGCCGGGCACCGATCTGGCGCATTCGGCGGCGGCCTTCAACTTGCCTCCCGGCGGGCATCTCTACGTCGGGGCGGCCTCGGGTGACGCGGTGACCTGGGCGCCCGGTCACGTGACGCTCGACCACGGGGGTCCGTCACTGGGCGGCCTCGGCGACGATCCGTCTGTTGACGGCTTCGGCTCCACCCGGTTCGAGGCCGAAAACCCCCACTACACCGGGGATCCGCTGTACGACCATTCCCACTACTTCGACGACGGATCGGAGTCACTGTTCAGCATGGCCGACGTCGTGTCTGGCCACGGGGACGCGTTGCAACACGACGGCATGACCGCACCCCACCGCGGCGAATACGGTATGCCGGGATGGGTCGATCCCGAAGCGTGGCGAACGGCAACCACCGGGCATCGCCATAGCGGGGCGACGGGCTGACGAAGGAAGTGACGAGTGTGGACTCTGCCGGTAAGGATCGCCGTCGCGGTGGCAAGCATCGGCCTGACACTCGGCGGGTGCCGTGAGGTCGTGAGCCACCCGATGCCTCCCCTGCAGGCCCGCACCCAGGTCGTCGATGCCGCCCGCGACATCGTGAGTGCCCTGCACGCCGACGTGACCGAGGCGACGTTCAGCTACGAATCATGTAACGACCAGGGAGAGGCCCCATTTCGCGGGGTTGTCGACCTATCGTTCTGGATGCCCGGTGTGCCGCATAACCAACCCGCGGACCCGCAAACGGTGATCAAGGGTCTCGTCGCCGACGGTTGGAGCACGGACTCAGATTTCGTATCGCACGGTCCAACGCTGAGGAAGAACGGCGTGAACGTCATCCTGACGATCGCACCGCAACCTCCGGCCACGATCACGCTTGCCCGCCACGTCGGTGTCAAAGTCGACGGCGAATGCCGCGACACCACCGACCACCGCACCGACGGCTCCACGGCACCGGTCGACATCAGCAAGGAAATCCAGCGGCCATAACCTGGCTTCACTGCCCCGACGGAACGCTGGTGTCTCTCCCATCGTCGGCAGCCTCATCCGGGCATTACCGGATCATCGGCTGATGCCGTCGGCGCAAGAGCGATAGCCAAAACGGCCGACGTGCTGGTGAGCGCACGCGCGCACTCAACAACGGTGCTGGTCGGACGCTAACGCGGGGACGGGGGTGGGGAGCCCGTCAGCGTTCGTCATGTCCTCGACCACATTTGGACAAAATCCCGGCACGCAACCGTCGGTCCATAGCTGTTCGGTGACGTCCTCAAAGATGACAAGGGCCACATCGTCGTCGTCGCGTTTCAGCGCTGACTTGCTCGTGCGCGCCAGGACCGTGAAGCCATCGCGGTGTGCCAGCTCGACGAGCCGATCGGCGTAAGCGCGCAGGGCGGCGGGCGCGGGCCCGTCAATGGGATCGCGGAAGATCTGATGGCACGTGAGCTGCTCGATGGTGTGTCGGGCGTGGCCCAGCATGGCGGCAAACGCTGCGTTGGCGAACAGGACGGTGCCGTGTACGTCTATGGCCAGCGCCGGAAACGGCATCCGCTCCAGCATCGTAACCGCGGGCATCTGTTGAAGGTGGTGGGCTGGTGATTGTTCGGCCCACCCCGAGCGCCGGCGGTCGCCGGCCGAGATGAATCGATGGTCGCCATACATCCCACGGTGATCAGTCATCGCTCGTCCTCTAGGTGCACCTTGGGTTATCGCCCAGCCCCCGCGCCATGTCGCCCCGAGGGCGGGTCAGCGCGGAAACGCGGATCGGGTTTTACCGCCGGACCACGTGTAAGCACCCGACAGTTGCATTGCCAGCTATCTCAGTGACTTTGAAGTTACGATGAGCACCCACGTAGCCGGTAGGGACGTTAGTCACTAAACGAATGGGTCGAGGGTCGGACGACATCAGCCAGCCTGTGTGCATTCGCGCATGCAAACGAGTGTCAAGGATCAGCCGAAGTAACCGTCAAACATCAGCCGACGTCATAGAATGACCCCCGCGCGTCAGCGATGTCGATGCAGCCTCAGGGCAGAGCGAGAGTAAAGCGGCGTAGCCAAACTGTGGTGCGTCCGTCGCGTACCCAGCCCGCAGCCATGCCACAACCTTGTTCAGCATTCCGTTCATTTCGATACTCCTTTACGAAAGTGTGTGCACTCGAAGTTACGGATTCGCCGTGGTCGTGGCTCGCTTGTGCGCACAAGCCGCGTAACAGCCCATTGCTCAGCTTTTGCGCATTGTGCTCGGCGCGGGGATCGGCAAGGAAGGGCGACGGATCGGAAGTCGGAAACCTGAAAAGCCTTAGCACCGAGGCTATTTCAAGCTGACATCGCGCAATGCCGCCCGGCCCGCGATCCGCCGTAAAGTTCGAGACGCGCAAGCCGGCCGCCCAGCGGATCTGCTGCGATCCGTTGGCGGAAGAAGGCTATTTCAAGCTGACATCGCGCAATGCCGCCCGGCCCGCGATCCGCCGTAAAGTTCGAGACGCGCAAGCCGGCCGCCCAGCGGATCTGCTGCGATCCGTTGGCGGAAGAGGTTCTGGGCGCGAAATGCCGGATGCTGCTGTGGTGTAGGTCATTCGGGATGTCGTGGAGCGACTGATCGAACAGCGCTTCCCAGGACGCCATGGGGGCATCAAACCGTGGTTGGCGGATGATCTCCGGGGAAGTTGGCGCCGGTGCCAGCGCCCCCAACGAGGGGCGTTCTAGCCCTCAGATCAGCGCCACGAACCCGATCCCGACAGCAAACCGATCCCGATGGCTGAGCACACACCGAATACTGCGGCCAAAATGGCTATCCAGTTCACGCTCGTGGTTTACCCCGTCAATCCCGGAGTTAACGGCAGAAAATGGTTGATCTCGTCCAGACCGGGGCGGGGACCGAACCGGCACGCCTGATCCAACCTATTTCCGCAGGTAGAAAGCGCGCCCGAAGCGCGCCCGAAGGGATTCGAACCGGCGGCGCGCCCTGATCCTCGTCCCCGATCTGCACGTCTGCGTGATCCGCGACGACCAGCTGCTCGCCGATGTGCACGAGGCCGTACAACGGCTGCAGACATCGGTCAACGATGGCCGACCACTGACCTGGATCAGCGGCCCGAGCGCAACGAGCGATATCAAACTCGACCGCGCGAGGGAGTGCACGGTCCACGAAGGTTGCACGTCGTACTGGTGCGCACCAGCTGACCGTTTCGTACGCCCGTCCCAAGGAGAAACCTGATGACCAAGTACGTGTTCGACTTCACCGAGGGCGATAAGGATCAGAAGGACCTGCTGGGTGGTAAGGGCGCGAACCTGGCCGAGATGACCAAGCTGGGGTTGCCGGTGCCGCCCGGGTTCACCATCACGACGGAGGCTTGCCGGGAGTACTTGTCGCAGGGCAGCGCGCCCGGTGAGCTGCGAGTTCAGGTCACGATGGCATTGCGGCAGTTGGAGGACAACCTCGGTCGCCGGCTCGGTGATCGCCATGATCCGCTGCTGGTGAGTGTTCGTTCCGGTGCGGCGTTTTCGATGCCCGGGATGATGGAGACGGTGCTGAACATCGGGCTTAACGACGCCAGCGTGAAGGGGCTTGCCGAGGAATCCGGGGACGAGCGCTTCGCCTGGGATTCCTACCGGCGGCTGTTGCAGATGTTCGGCAAGACGGTGTTGGAGATACCCGGCGAGGTGTTCTCCGATGCGCTTGACAATGCGAAGTCGACTAAGGGTGTGTCCAGCGACGTCGACCTCGATGTTGATGATCTGAAGTCGTTGGTCACCACGTTCAAGGACGCGGTGCGGGAGCACTCCGGTCAGGAGTTCCCGCAGCACCCGCGGGAGCAGCTGGATATGGCGATCAAGGCCGTCTTCGACTCCTGGAACACCGACCGGGCGCGGTTGTACCGGCGGCGAGAGCGGATCCCGCATCACCTGGGTACCGCGGTGAACGTCTGCACGATGGTGTTCGGCAACCTGGGCGAGTCCAGCGGCACCGGCGTTGCCTTCACCCGTGACCCGGCGTCCGGGCGGACCGGCGCGTACGGCGACTACCTGTCCAATGCGCAGGGCGAGGATGTCGTTGCCGGGATCCGGAACACCCTTTCTTTGGACGATCTGAAGGCGTTGGACCCGTCGTCGTACAAGGAGCTGACGAAGGTGATGCGCCGGCTGGAGACGCACTACCGGGACCTGTGCGATATCGAGTTCACCATCGAGCGCGGCAAGTTGTGGATGCTGCAGACCCGGGTCGGGAAGCGCACCGCTGCGGCGGCGTTCCGGATCGCTGAGCAATTGGTCGACGAGAACCTGGTCACGATTGACGAGGCGCTGTCCCGGGTCTCCGGTTCGCAACTGGCGTTGCTGATGTTCCCGCAGTTCGACCGGTCGGCTCCCCGCGAGTTGCTGACGAAGGGGATGGCCGCCTCACCGGGCGCTGCAGTGGGCCGCGCGGTGTTCGATTCGCCTACCGCCCAGGCGTGGGCCAAACGCGGCGAGCAGGTCGTACTGGTCCGCAAGGAAACCAACCCCGATGACCTCGAGGGCATCATCGCCGCGGACGGGATCCTGACGGCGCGCGGTGGGAAGACCTCGCACGCGGCCGTTGTCGCCCGCGGCATGGGCAAGACCTGCGTTTGTGGTGCTGAGGCGCTCGATGTCGACGCCTCGACTCGGACCGCGCGGGTCGGCACGGTGCTGATCAAGGAGGGCGATGAGATCAGCATCGACGGGTCGACCGGCGAGATCTTCCTCGGGGCGATGCCCGTCGTACCGTCTCCAGTACGAGACCTACATCGAGTCCGGTCTCGCGGTAGCCCTGGAGGGGGCGGACAACGAGACCACCGCGCTGGTCAAGGCGGTGGACCGGTTGTTGACCCATGCCGACGTTCGCCGGCGCCTGGCGATCCGTGCGAACGCGGACACCGCCGAGGACGCGGTCCGGGCGAGATCCCTCGGTGCGCAGGGCATCGGCCTGTGCCGCACGGAGCACATGTTCCTCGGCGATCGCCGGGTGTTGATCGAGCGGGTCATCCTGGCCGGTACCACCGAGGAACGCGACGACGCGCTGGCTGCGTTGTTGCCCCTGCAGCGCAAGGACTTCACAGAGCTGCTCGACGCGATGGACGGGCTGCCGGTGAATATCCGGCTGCTGGACCCGCCGCTGCACGAGTTCTTGCCGGATCGCACCGAACTCGCGGTCAAGGTCGCCCTCGCCGAGGCCAGGGGTGAGACCGGTGAGCAGGTGGATGCTGACCGCAAGCTGTTGGCCGCGGTGGAGAAGCTGCACGAATCGAACCCGATGCTGGGGTTGCGCGGGGTGCGTCTTGGTCTGCTGACCCCCGGCCTGTTCGCGTTGCAGGTCCGCGCCGTCGCCGAGGCTGCCAGCGACCAGATCGCCGCAGGCAAGGACCCGAAGGTCGAGATCATGGTCCCGTTGGTGGGTTCGGTGATGGAGCTGCACCTGGTCCGGGATGAAACCGAGCAAATCCTCGCCGACGTTGCCGCCGAAACGGGGGTCACGCTGGAGATCCCCATCGGCACGATGATCGAGCTACCGCGTGCCGCGCTGACCGCGCACCGGATCGCGGAAGCCGCGGACTTCTTCTCCTTCGGCACCAACGACCTGACCCAGACAACGTGGGGTTTCTCCCGCGACGACGTCGAGTCCACGGTGTTCGCCGCATACCTGGACAAGGGTATCTTGACCGTATCCCCATTCGAGACCATCGACGGCGATGGCGTGGGGCGGCTCGTGCAGATCGCGGCCGAGGAGGGTCGTAAGACCAAGCCCGGTATAAAGCTCGGGGCCTGCGGTGAGCACGGTGGTGACCCCGAATCCATCCACTTCTTCCACAAGACGGGGTTGGACTACGTGTCCTGCTCCCCGTTCCGGCTACCGGTCGCCCGCCTCGAAGCCGGCCGAGCCGCCGTCAGCTAAAGATCAATCAGTGAATTGGGCTTTCCCGCGATCGAGGGAGCCGCGTGATGGCCGCGAAAAGGCGCAACCCGAACGGCTCTGGCAATATCTGCAAACGCAAAGACGGGCGCTACGAACTCAAAGTGTTCGTCGACACTCCGGACGGTCGACGGAAACGAATCAGCGTCTATTTCTCGACCTGGGAGGACGCTGACGCTGAATGCACTCGCCTAAACTAAAGGATTTGCAACGCAACGGTGAGAACGCATTCTGCGTCATCGCTTGATTTCTGTGACGACAGGGACGTATGTGGATGTGATCGAACAGGTTCAGCGTGCGACGGGTGTCGGGCATGGATTCGGTGCTGACCCCGGCAACCTGACCACCAGAGCGCCGGTCAGATCGTCATAACTGTCGTCAAAGAACTAACAGCGCCGCCTCCACACTGCCGGAAAGGGCCTCTGAGCTGCGCGCGCCCGAAGAGATTCGAACTCCCAACCTTCCGATCCGTAGGCACGGGTTCATCTGCCGTGTAGGTGAAGGTGTCAGGAAGCCTGACTGTCGTCATCGTTGTCAGAACTGTCGTCAGCTCACCGTGCGAAACAGCGGCACTCCCACCGCTTCCTAATACCCGGGGCCGTCAACGTTCATGGACGTAGGTGCCCGGCGCGGGTTCTAGTGGTGAAAACCCGCATCCGCCAGGTGCTTTGGGCGCCGTCTTTTGACCGTCGCCACGCTCGGCGAGCCACGCCGAGAAGTCGGGCCACCACGAATCGCTGTGCTTGTCCGCAGCCGCTGACCAGCGGTTGGGGTCGCGTTCATCGGTAGTACCGACGCGATAGGAGGCCTTCGGGTTACCCGGAGGATTGACCAGCGCGGCGATGTGCCCACTTGATGACAGGACGAAGCGCTGCTCTTTACTTCCCAGCAGCCGCGCGCTGCGGTAACAGGCCTGCCACGGCGAGATATGGTCGGCGACACCGGCGACGACGTACGTATCGGTGGTTACTGTCCCGAGGTCTACCGGGGTGCCCAGCATGCTCACCCCGCCCGGTTGGGTCAACGCGTTGTGCACGCCCATCCGTACCAGGTCGCGATGCAGCGCTGCGGGCATGCGGATGGTGTCGGCGTTCCAATACAGGACGTCGAACGGCGCCGGCGAGCGGCCCTGCACGTAGTTGTTCACAACGTAGCGCCACACCAGGTCGGTGGGGCGCAGCCACGCGAACACCTCGGCCAATTCTCGGCCGTCGAGATAGCCCTTGCGCGCTGAGAGCGCGATGGCGATGTTGGCCTCATCCCCATCGATGGCGGCCGCTACGCCGGCCTTCTTCTGGTCGAGGACGGTGACCATCAACGACAGGCTCGCGAGGCGATCAGCCTCACCGATCGCACCCAGATGTGCGGCCGTCATCGCCGTGAGGATCCCGCCCGAGCACGAAGACTGAATATGGGTCTTATCGGAGCCGGTGATGGTTTCGACCGCCTCAAGCGCCTCGAGGATCGCCGCACCGTAGGTGTCGCAGCCCCAGGACCAGTGCTCAGCGGTCGGATTGCGCCAGGAGATCGCGAACACCTGATGGCCCTGGCGCAGGAAATACTCGATCATGCTGCGCCCCGGAGCGATGTCCATGATGTAGAACTTGTTGATCACCGGCGGCACCATCAGCAGCGGCACCGTGAAAACCTGCTCGGTTTGCGGGGTGTACTGGACGAGTTCGAGCACCTGACTGCGGTACACAATCGCGCCCGGAGTCGCCGCCACGGTCTCGCCCACGGTGAAGGCATCCGGTTCCACCATCGACGGAACACGCGGTGCCGACGCCATGTCACTGAAAGTGACGCAAACCCCGGATCACGCTCAGGCCACCGGTGTCGATGATTGCCTTATACCCCAGCGGACTGATCAATGGATTGTTGCTGGGCGAGATCCCGTCCATGACAACGTCGAGGACAAAGCGCATCCGCTCGGCATCCCGCCAATTGAGCTCGGCGTCGGCAAAGAGCTGGTCCACGGTGTCATGGGCGGCCAGGTAGGCCTGCATCGAGCGCTTCAGGAGCGGATTGCGCTGCCATGCCGGATCGCTGAAACGCGCGTCGGCCCTGGCCGGAACACGATCGGAGTTGCCCCGCGCGATCGAGGCAAGTTCGCGCCCCAGCGATCCGACCCGTTCGGCGACGGTGCCGGGACGACGGGCCAGATTCAACCCGAATCTGCTCCACGACGTGTCGGGCAGCAACCGACGCGCCACCCCCGTGGCCGAACTGGTTAACAAGAGATCGAGCGGGACCGCAATTTCGTCCGCACGCGCTGACTCTCGACCGGGCACGGTTGCCTCCTTCGTTTTGTATGTGCTTTCAATTCGGCTCAGCCGGGCAATGCCAGACATGACCACGCGTCGATCACGCTGGACTACTAGAACCTGGCATGGGTGTCGATCGTGGTGGTGCCTAGGCGGATGCCCGCTGGCCTATCAGGTCGAGGGCGATGTCGACGAGCATGTCTTCTTGTCCTCCGACCAGGCCCCGGCGTCCGGCTTCTTCGAGGAGCGTGCGCGCATCGACATCGAAGCGGTCGGCGACCGTCTCGGCGTGGCGCAGGAAGCTTGAGTACACGCCGGCGTAGCCCAGGGTGAGGGTCTCGCGGTCGACGCGGACCGGACGTTGTTGCAGCGGGCGGACCAGGTCGTCGGCGGCGTCTTCGAGTGCGTTGAGGTCGCAGCCGTGCTGCCAGCCCATCCGGGTGGCGGCGGCGATGAACACCTCCAGCGGCGCGTTGCCGGCGCCGGCGCCCATGCCGGCCAACGACGCGTCGACCCGGCGGCAGCCGTGCTCGACGGCGACGATGGAGTTGGCCACGCCCAGCGACAGGTTGTGGTGTGCGTGGATGCCGACTTCGGTGGCACTGTCCAGGCTTTGGCGCACCGCGTCGACCCGCTCGGCGACATCGCGCATGGTCATCGCGCCACCGGAGTCCACGACATAGACGCAGCCGGCTCCGTAGCCCTCCATCAGCCGGGCCTGCTCGGCCAGTTGCTGTGGGCTCGCCATGTGGCTCATCATGAGGAATCCGACGGTGTCCATGCCGAGTTCGCGAGCGGCGGCAATGTGGTGTGCCGAGATGTCGGCCTCGGTGCAGTGGGTCGCCACGCGCACCACGCTGGCGCCGGCCCGGTTGGCGGCGGCGAGCTCGCGCACCGTTCCGATGCCCGGCAGCACCAGCGTTGCCACCTCCGCGCGCTTGACCACGCCGGCGACGGCCTCGATCCATTCCAGATCGGTGTGGGCGCCGAATCCGTAGACGCAGCTTGACCCCGACAGCCCATCGCCGTGGGCGACCTCGATCGAGTCCACCCCGGCCGCATCCAGAGCCCCTGCGATCTGGGTCACCTGTTCCAGGCTGTAGTGGTGTCGCACCGCGTGCATTCCGTCGCGCAGTGTGACGTCACTGATGTAAAGCGGCTCGGTCATTTCGATACTCCAATACTTTTCATCGAATGGGCCGCGATGCTTTCGGCGGTGGCCAGCGCGGCGGAGGTCATGATGTCGAGGTTGCCGGCATATGCGGGCAGGTAGTCGGCAGCGCCGGTCACCTGCAGCATCGCGGTGACCCTGGTGCCGATGAATTTCCCGGTCTCGGGGATGTGCAGCGGGTTCTCGGCGTCGAACGACTCGAACTGCACGGGCTGCCTTAGCTTGTATCCGGGCACGTAGCGCTGCACTTCGTTCACCATGGCGGTGATGGACGCGTCGATGACCGCGTGATCGCAGTCGCCCTCAACGAGGCAATACACTGTGTTGCGCATGAGAATCGGCGGATCGGCCGGATTCAGGATCATGACCACTTTGCTTCTCTGCGCCCCGCCTACGACTCTGAGTGCGGTGGCGGTCGTTTCGATGAACTCGTCGATATTGGCCCGAGTGCCCGGGCCGGCCGACTTGGACGACATTGACGACACGATCTCGGCGTAGGACACGAACGCCGACTGGTGGACAGCGGCGACGATCGGCACCGTGGCCTGGCCGCCGCAGGTGACCATATTGAGGTTCGGCGCGTCGATGTGGTCCTCGAGGTTGACCACCGGGACGGCGAACGGTCCGATGGCCGCGGGGGTGAGGTCGAGAACGCGTACACCTGTGTGGCGCAGCACCTCCCAGTGCCTGGCGTGCGCCCCGGCCGAGGTGGCGTCGAACACCAGCCGGATGTCCTCGAAGTCGGGCAGGGCGAGCAGCCCGTCGATGCCTTGCGAAGACGTCGGCACGCCAAGCCGTTTGGCCCGGGCCAGTCCGTCGGATTCGGGGTCGATGCCGATCATCGCAGCCATCGTCAATGGTCCTGGGCTGCGCAGGATCTTGATCATCAGGTCGGTGCCGATATTGCCCGAGCCGATGATTGCGACCGGGAATCGTTCGGTATTCATGAAACTGCTCCTCTACTTCTACTCGAAACTCACGGTGACCGTGCCGAGTCCGCTGATGACGGCCGAGGCGTGGTCGCCGGCCGCGACGAATGAGGCTGTGGTGTAGGAGCCGGACATCACGAATTGGCCGGGTTCGATGGCGGTGCCGTAGCGGGCCAGCGCGTTGGCCAGCCAGGCCACGGCGGCAGCCGGATCGCCCATCACGGCGGTCCCCTCGCCGGTGCCGACGACGGTGTCGTTGACGGCGAGTGTGGCGGTGGTTTCGGGCAGCGGCGGCAGGTTGCGGATCGGCACCCACTCGCCCAATACCACCGCTGCAGAGCTGGCGTTGTCGGCGATCGTGTCCGCCAGCGTGATGCGCCAGTCGGCGATGCGGCTGTCGACGATCTCCAAGGCCGGGGCCACCGCCTCGGTGGCCGCCATCACGTCGTCGACGGTCACTCCGGGGCCCCGCAGCGGTGCCCGCAGCAGAAACGCCACCTCCGGTTCGACGCGAGGTGCGCAGAAGGCGCTCACCGGCACCTGGGCACCGTTGGGCAACACCATCCTGTCGAGGATGTAGCCGAAGTCGGGCTCGTTGACCCCGAGGAGTTGCTGCATCGGTGCCGAGGTGAGCCCGATCTTGTGACCGCGCAGCACACCACCCTGGTCGATGCGGCGGGTGAGGTTGAGACGCTGCACCGCATACGCCTGTGCCACATCCAGATCCGGGTACGTCTGCGTCAGCGGTTGAATCGGGATGCCGCTGCTCTGGGCGTCGTAGAGCAGCGCAGCGGCGTCGGTCAGCTGGGCGGATTGAGCGGTCACGACAGTTCTCCTGACTGCAGCAGCTGGACCGCCACGTCGAAGACAAGTCGGGCGTGGAGGTCCAAAAGCTCGATCAGGTCCACCGAGTCGCCGCCGACTTCCTTGGCGATGAACAAGCCGTCGGCGCCGGCGAGGGCATACGTGGTGATCAGCCGCACGCTGTGGTCGTCGAGCCCGGGCGCGATGTCGCGCATGATCCCCTCGAACCGGTGAAACGCTCGGTCGCGGACCTGCAGAAACATCTCTCTGGCCCGCGGTTCGACCGGGCGGTGCTCCAGTGCCAGCATCAGACCCAGACGCAGGAAGTCGGGGGCATCGAGCAACGCCTTGGCGACCTGGGTCCCCAACTCGATCGCCTGTTCGCGGGTCCCGTGCCCGTTCGGCAGTTCCAGTGCGGCCAGCCACCTCTGGAAACTGCGGTCGATCACCGCGGCGATCAGGTCGTCCTTGTCGGCGAAATGCCAGTAGATCGACGTCGGCGGCAGGCCGCTTTTCTTGCTGACCAGCGAGATCGTGGTGCCCTCGTAGCCACGCTCGGTGGCCACCTCGGTCGCCGCGTCCAGGATTCGCTGACGCGACGCCTCGCCATTGGCACGGGTGCGCCGCCGGGTGTCCGAACTGGACTCCGAATTCTTGCCTGCGGTGGTTGCTGTCACGTTGCCTCCTTTCGGGTGTTGACGATCACGTAACTCGTAGCTTACTATATGGATCGATACATTAACAACTCCCCAATCTAAGGACCCTGCAATGACTGACCAGACCACTTATGACGTGGCGATCATCGGCTACGGCCCGGTGGGCGTCACCGCGGCCAACCTCCTGGGCCAGCAGGGCCTCAACGTCGTCGTGGTGGAACGCGATCCCAACATCTATACGCGGGCCCGGGCCATCTCCACCGACGAGGAGGTGGTGCGCATCTGGCAGCAGGTCGGACTGGCCGACCAGCTCAACGCCGACATGCAACCCGGCAACGGGGCCAGCTTCGTCGACGCCAACGGCGTGCCGTTCGTGCGGCTACTGCCGGTGTCGCGGGGCAACGGGCACCCGCCGCAGCAGTTCATCTACCAACCCGCGCTGGAAAAGGTGCTGCGCGCCGGGGTCGACCGCTTCCCCAACGTCGCTATTCTTCTCGAGCACGAATGCCTGCGGGTCGTCCAACGCGAGGATCACGTGGAGTTGATGCTCGCCGATCTCAAGGTCGACGAATTCCGGCGGATCCGGGCCTCTTACGTGATCGCCGCCGACGGCGCGTCCAGCTCCATCCGCGGCCAGTTGAGCGTCGGCTATTCCGGGCGCACCTACGGCGAGCGCTGGATCGTCATCGACACCAAGGTGCTCCAGGAATGGCCCGGCCATGACCGGCTCCGGTTCCACTGCAACCCGGCCCGGCCCACCGTGGACTGCCCCACTCCGCTGGGTCATCACCGCTGGGAGTTCCCGGTGCGCGACGAGGAGGACGAGAAGGACCTGCTCACCGAGGACGCGATCTGGAAGGTGCTGCGCGACCAGGGAATCACCGAGGACAACGTGAAGATTCTCGGCTTCGCCTGCTACAGCCACCACGTCCGGTTCGCCGACCGCTGGCGGGTGGGCCGGGTCTTTTTGGCCGGCGACGCCGCGCACGCGATGCCGCCGTGGATCGGTCAGGGCATGTGCGCCGGCGTGCGTGACGTGGCGAACCTGTGCTGGAAGCTGGGCGCCGTGCTGCGCGGATCGCTGCCCGAATCCGTGCTCGATTCCTACCAGGCCGAGCGGCTGCCGCACGTGAAGGACGTGACCAACCGCGCGGTCAAGACCGGCAAGCTGATCATCCAACGCAACCGCTATCGCGCCGCCGCACGCAACCACATCTTCCGCACCGCCAGCAAGGTGCCCGGCTTCTCCACCTGGTTACGCCAAAACCGCTGGCTGCCCGATGCCCATTACCGCAAGGGACTGCTGGCGCACAACGGCAACGGCGCCGTCGGCTGGCTCATCCCCCAACCGTGGGTCATCGACGAGAAGGGCGACGTAGTCCGCCTCGACGACGTCATCGGCGGCCGCTGGGTGGTCGTGCATCTGGGCCCCGCATCCGATTGCCAGGCCTGGCGGGCAGCGGGCGTGCCGGTGGTGAAAATCCTTGTGCCCGGCAGCAAGCCGAACACCGACAGCGTTGTGGACGCCGACGGCATGCTGACACGCTGGCTCGACCAGAAGGGCGCCTCGGTGGTGGTGGTGCGACCCGACGGGTTCGTCTACGCCGGCGCCGCCGAAGGCCAACCGCTGCCCCCGCCCCCGACCGGCTTCACCGCATAGAGGAATACAGCAATGAACAGCAACACCATGACCGAACGCACCGTCTGCGTACGCGGCAAGGACATCTTCGTCGCCGAGGCCGGCACCGGTGCGCCCATAGTTCTGCTGCACGGCGGCGGACCCGGCGCATCAGGGGTGTCGAACTACTCCCGCAACATCGACGCCCTGGCCCAACACTTCCGCGTCCTGGTGCCCGACATGCCCGGCTACGGCCGCTCCACCAAGGGTGTCGACCGTGCCGATCCATTCGGCTACCTCGCCGATCACATCCGCGGGATGCTCGACGAACTCGGCATCCAGCGGGCGCACCTGGTCGGCAACTCCTACGGCGGTTCATGCGCACTGCGACTCGCCCTGGACACCCCGCACCGGGTCGACAAGCTCGTGCTGATGGGCCCCGGCGGCGTCGGAACCACCCGCGGGCTTCCCACCCCGGGCCTCAAGAGCCTGCTCGGCTATTACGGCGGTGAGGGGCCGAGCCTGGACAAACTGCGCACGTTCATCCGCACCTATCTGGTGTTCGACGGCGATGCTGTACCTGAATCGTTGATCGAATCCAGGTATGCGGCCTCGATCGACCCAGAGGTCGTCGCCAACCCGCCGCTGCAACGCCCGGCGAGCCTGGGCACGCTGTGGCGAATGGATTTCACCCGCGACCGCAGGCTCAGCACCCTCGAGACGCCGACGCTGGTGATCTGGGGACGCGACGACAAGGTCAACAAACCAAGCGGCGCAACGATGCTCGCGAAGCGGATGCCCAACGCCGACGTCCTGATCACCGCCAACACCGGCCACTGGGTGCAGTGGGAACGCGCCGACCTGTTCAACGCCGTCACCACCGCATTCCTCACACCCTAAAACCTTTCAAGCTATTCAAGGAGACTCGATGTCCACTGATCTGTTCGGCAATGTCCACCTGGGCTACGCCGTAATCGAAACGAACAAGTTCGACGACTGGCGCCGCTTCGGTCGCGACGCGATCGGCATGCACTGCGACGACATGGCACCCGACGCGATCCGATTCCGCTTGGATGCCAACGAATGCCGCATCCTGCTGCGGCGGGGACCGGCCGAGGACGTCGTCGCGCTGGGTTGGCACCTCGATGACCACGCGACCTTCGACGAAGTCAACCGCCGCGTCATCGACCACCGGGTACCCGCCGTCGAGGGCGCCGACGAGGAAGCCAAGCTGCGCGGAGTCGAGCGCTTCCTGCGCTTCCCCGGACCCAACGGGCTCACCCAGGAGATCTACACCACCGCCCGCACCGCACCACTGCCCCTGCACATACCCGGCACCGGATTCGTCACCGGCGCAGGCGGACTCGGTCACGTCGCCCTGTTCACGAAGAAACCTCACCAGATCCGCGGCTATTACAACCACGTCTTCGACGCCCGACTATCCGACTACATCGACGAGACGATCAACGGCATGAAACTCAAGATCCGATTCCTGCGCGTCAACGAACGCCACCACTCCGTGGCCATCGCATCGGTGAACGCCTTGCCCATCAACCCCATCCGCACCCGAGTCCAGCACGTCAACACCCAGGTCGCCACACTCGACGACATGGTCACCTCCTACCAGCGGGTCAAAGAACTCGGCTTCCACATGGCCCTATCCGTCGGCCAACACACCAACGACAAAGAACTGTCCTACTACGCGCACACGCCCTCCGGGTTCGAATTGGAGGTCGGATGGAACCCCATCCTCGTCGACGAATCCACCTGGAAACCCACCACCCACCAAGGCATCAGCATCTGGGGCCACACCCCAGAAGGACAAACCGTCATCGACAAACTCGACATGTTCGCCGTCGCCGCACAATCGCTGGTCCATCACGAAGACACCATCAAGGCGCTCAGCAAACCCGG
>CAWASF010000018.1:0-473984 GCA_963784685.1 uncultured Actinomycetota bacterium | reverse complement strand
TCAGCTCATTCCAGCATTGACGAAGGAATTGGCCCCGTCGCGCTGCAATTGCCCCCAGCATTGGCACCGTCGTCGCCCTGTTTTCCCGCGAGTCGCAGGGGCGCGCGGCCAGGCGGCTGCGGCGGGGCCGGCAGCAGCGCAACCCGCGGCCGCACGGGCATCGTCGTGGGCGAATCGGTTCTCAGATCCAAGCGAGAGCCGGCGTGGCGGATGGTCAGCTGGCCCTCCGGCCCGTCGCGCAGCAGGTAGGTGACCTCGGCGTGGCTGATATCGGCGGTCAGCCGAAAGCCCCGCCAGCGCAGTCGGAACCGCAATCTGGTGATGCCGTCGGGCAGGCACGGGTCCAACGCCAGCACCCCCTCATCGTCGCGCAAACCGCCAAACCCCGACACCAACGCCGTCCAGGCT
Source organism: uncultured Actinomycetota bacterium (assembly GCA_963784685.1). GTDB lineage: Bacteria > Actinomycetota > Actinomycetes > Mycobacteriales > Mycobacteriaceae > Mycobacterium. Next base: position 473,576 of record CAWASF010000018.1, on the reverse strand, counting down.
CCAGCCAACGCCGCCAGATGCAGGCCGTCGCGGGTGTTGTGGTTGAGGTCGCGAAGATCGAGCAACGCCGCCTCATCGGTATAGTCGTGAGCCAGCTCGAGGTGACCGACCTCGGCGCACAGCACCGCCTGCGTGGCCGCCGACAGCGACGAATCGCGCGCCGTGCGCCGCTCGTAGTAGTCGACGTTGCGGGCCTTCTGGTCGATGGAAAACGCGTGGCTAAGCCAATGCATCGCCAACACCAGATCGGCCTGCTTAACCACCTGTGACAGGTACAGCCGCGCGTAGGGCTCGTGTAGCAGCAGCGGATAGGCCGTGTCTGCGGTGAAGTTCCACTCCCGCAATGTGGTGAATCCCGCACACTGCTCGTGCACACCCAGTTCCTCATCGTAGGGCACGCACACCGCGTCGGCGGCATCCCGCCACGCAGCAATCTCCTGGGAGGTTACACCCATCGCGCGTGCCGCCTCGGGATGCCGCGTGCACGCATCGGCCGCGGTGCGCAGGTTGTTTGCGGCCATCAGGTTGGTGAACAGGTTGTCGCGCACCATCGCCGTGTACTCATCGGGGCCGGTCCCGTCGAGATGCCATACCCCGTGGCGGTCGTAATGCCCCAATGCCACCCACAGTCGGGCGGTCTCGACGAGCACCTGCAGTCCGCACTCGGCTTCCAGCGACTCGTCGCCGGTCACGACGCGGTAGCGCTCGAAGGCCATCGCTATGTCGGCGTTGATGTGCCAGGCCGCCGTGCCGGCCGGCCAGTACCCCGAGCACTCAGGCCCGGCGATGGTGCGCCACGGAAAGCTCGCTCCTGCCAGCCCGAGCTCTGCCGCCCGCTGGCGCGCCGGATCCAGAATTGAGGCTCGCCACCGCAGCGCGTCGGCGGCGGCATACGCCGCGGTGTAGGTGAGCACCGGAAGCACGTACCCCTCGGTGTCCCAGAAGGCGTGCCCGTCATAGCCGGCGCCGGTCAGGCCCTTCGCCGGGATGGCCCGCCCCTCGGCGCGCGCGCTGGCCTGCAGCAAGTGAAACAGCCCAAAGCGCACCGCCTGCTGGCACTGCGGGTCGCCCTCGACCTCGACATCGGCGCAGTCCCAGAAGTCGTCAAGGAAGGCCCGCTGCGCCTCGCACAGCCCCTGCCATCCGGTATAGCGGGCCTGGGCCACCGCGCCGGCGACATCGTCGACCAGCGCCGTCGACGATCGCAGCGGCGACCAGCCATAGCCCAGATACTTCACGATGCGTAGGTGCTCGCCGGGTTGCAGTCGACAGATCACGAGGGTGCGCGCCCAGTCGGCGCCGGAGTCGCTGCCCACCTCGACCCGCCCGGGCCCCACCACCTCGTGAGACATCGCCGCAACGATGGTCAACCCGCTCGCCCGCGTCCGGTGCACCAGCACTGCGCCCCGCTCGCTGGTCTCGTGAGCCACCGACTCCAGCGGCTTGTCCAACGCCGCTGCGACTCGCGGGTCCGCCGACGGCGCCGGCTGATCCTCGTTGGCCACCAGCTCGGATTGCAGGGTGACAAGCATGGATTCGTCAAGCGCCTCCACGTCGTATTCGATGGCAACCACGCTGCGCTGCGGCAGCGACACCAGCCGGGTCGATGTCACCTTGACTTGCTTGCCCCTCGGGGAGCGCCACCGCGCCAGCCGGGCAAGCGTGCCCGCACGCATATCCAAAACCCTTTCGTGCTCGGCCAATTCACCGGTGCGCACGTCAAACGGTTCGTCATCGACGAGCAATCGGATGATTTTGCCGTTGGTGACATTGATTAGAGTTTGACCGTCTTCGGGATAGCCGTAGCCGGCCTCGGCGTAGGGCAATGGCCGCTTCTCGTAGAAGCCGTTCAAATATGTGCCCGGCAGGCCGAACGGCTCGCCCTCGTCGAGGTTGCCCCGCAAGCCGATATGGCCGTTGGATAGTGCGAACAACGACTCGGCCTGCTCCAGCAAGGTCTGGTCCAGGTCCGTTTCCCGAATGCGCCACGGCTCGACCGGGAAAGTCTCGTCGGTGATCATCTGGTGCGCTGTTCAGGCGACCACGGACGTCTGGGCGTCGATCCGGCCCACCAGGTCGTTCCAGGCATCGACGAAGGACTTCGCCCCGTCGCGCTGCAGTTGGGCCGCGAGCTCGCCCAGATCGACGCCCGCTTCGGTGAACCGCGCGAGCAGCACATCGGCGTCACCGCCGTCGGCCGGCAGCGGCTCCCCTACCTCGCCGTGGTCGAAGAAGGCCTTAAGGGTGGCCTCCGGCATGGTGTTGACGGTGAATGGAGCGGCCAGCCCGTGCACGTAGAGGGTGTCTGGAGCGGCCGGGTCCTTGGTGCTCGTGCTGGCCCACAGCAGCCGCTGCATTCGGGCCCCGACGTTCTCCAGCCGCTGGAACCGGTCGGAGTCCATCAGTTGCCGGTAGGCGCGGTAGACGTCGAGGCCCACCGCAAGGGCCAGCTTGCCTTGCAGCTCGGCGGGCACCTGCTTGGCCACCGCGGTGTCCCAGCGCGACATGAACACCGACGCGACCGAGCCCACGGCCGGGTCGAGGCCGTCGGCGACCCGGCGCTCAACGCCTTTCAGGTAGGCATCCGCCGCGGCCAGGTACTGGTCGGTGGAGAACAGCAGCGTGACGTTCACCGGGACACCGGCCGCGATGGCTTCCGTGATCGCCGGGAGGCCCTCGGGAGTGCCGGGGATCTTGATGAACAGGTTGGGCCGCCCGGCGCGCGCGTGCAGGGTCTTGGCCGCCGCCACGGTGCTCGCGGTGTCGTAAGCGAGCAGGGGGGAGACCTCCAGGGAGACCCACCCATCGACTCCGTCGGTCCTTTCGTGGATCGGCAGGAACAAGTCGGCGGCGCGGCGCAGGTCTTCGAGGGCCAGATCGAAGAACAGCTCCTCGGGCGCAAACCCCCGGCCTGCCGTGGCCCGGATCGCGTCGTCATAGTCGCCCGATCCGATGGCCTTGTCGTAGATGGCGGGATTGGAGGTCAGCCCGGTCACCGAGTAGGAGTCGATGTATTTACCGATGGTGCCGTCGTCGAGCATGCTGCGGGTGATGTTGTCGAGCCACAGGCTCTGTCCCCGCTCGTGCAGGGTCTCGGTGGCGTTCACGAATTTCCTTTCCTGTGCCGCGTTTCGGGGCGGCGCGTTCGTGGGGGTTATTGCTGGCGGCTCGCGGTCACGCAATCGCGCGCGCGTTGCGCGACCCGGTCCGGGGTGAAGCCGAACTTGCTGACCAACTGTTTCAGCGGTGCCGACGCCCCGAAGGTGTGCATCCCGATCACCGCGCCGCCGTCACCGACGTAGCGGTCCCAGCCCAGGGTCGACGCCTGCTCTACCGCCACACGTGCCGTCACCGATGGCGGTAGCACCTCGTCGCGGTACTGCCGGGGCTGGCGATCGAAGAGTTCCCAGCAGGGCATGCTCACGACGCGGGTGCCGACGCCGCCGGCCTGCAGCTCTTCTCGGGCGGCCAGCGCGAGATGCACCTCCGAACCGGTAGCGAGCAGGATGACGTCCGGTGTTTCGGTGTCGGCCTCGGCCAGCACGTAGGCGCCTCTGGCGACTCCTGTCGCCGGCGCAAAAGTGCTCCTGTCGAGGGTTGGCAGCGCCTGGCGGGAGAGGATCAGGGCGGCGGGCTCGTGCCGCACGGCGGTCACGATGCGCCAGGTCTCGACGACCTCGTTGGCATCGGCGGGGCGGAACACCAATAGGCCCGGTATGGCCCGCAGTGAGATCAGCTGCTCCACCGGCTGGTGGGTGGGCCCGTCTTCTCCGACACCGATCGAGTCGTGAGTGAAAATGTGCAGGACCGGGATTTCCATCAGCGCCGAGAGCCGGATCGCCCCGCGGGCGTAGTCGGAGAAGATTAGAAAGCCCGACCAGTACGGGCGCAGCTTGGTAAGCGCCATGCCGTTGGTGATCGCTGCGGCAGCGTGCTCGCGAATTCCGAAGTGCAGGTTCCGGCCCGGTTGCGCGGCCTGGAAGTCACCTGCGCCGTCGAATGCGAGCCTGGTCTTGGTGGACGGGGACAGGTCGGCTGAACCGCCGACAAGCCAGGGCACGGCCTGGGCCACGGCGTTCAGCACCTGCCCGGACGACTCGCGGGTCGCGATGCCTTTGGGATCGGCGCCGAAGGTGGGCAGCGCGTTCTCCCAGCCGTCGGGTAGGTCACGCCGCTGGATGCGCTCGATCTCGTCGGCGAGGTCGGGGTGGGTCTCGCGGTAGCGCTCGAACATCGCCTCCCACGCCTCGCGGGCCGCCCTGCCGCGCGCGCCGATCCCGGAGGCAAAACAGTCGTAGACTCCGTCGGGAATGTAGAAGTCGGCGTCCTCGGGCAGGCCGAAGAACCGCTTGGTCGCCCGCACACCGTCCACCCCGAACGGCTCCCCATGTGCCTTGGGCGAGTCTTCCACCGGCGAGCCGTACCCGATGTGGCTGTGCACCACGATCAGGGTCGGCCGGGCTCCCTCGGCCTTGAATGTGTGCAGCGCTCGATCGATCGAGTCGGTGTCGTTGGCGTCGGCGACGGTGGTGACGTTCCAGCCGTGGGCCACGAAGCGCGCCGCGACATCCTCGGTGAACGCGATGTCGGTGTGGCCCTCGATCGTCACGCGGTTGGAGTCGTAGATCCAGCACAGATTCGCCAGCCCGAGATGACCAGCCAAGGACGCGGCCTCTGCGGAGATGCCCTCCATCATGCAGCCGTCGCCGGCCAGGGCATAAACGTCGAAATCGAACAATGTCGACTCGTCGCGGTTGTAGCGCTGCGCCAGCCAGCGCCCGGCGATCGCCATGCCCACCGAGGTCGCCACCCCTTGGCCCAACGGCCCGGTGGTCGTTTCCACGCCGCTTGTCCAGCGGTACTCGGGATGGCCGGGGCAGCGAGAGTCGAGCTGACGAAACGTCTTGAGGTCGTCGAGAGTAATTGCGGCCCGATTGAGAATCTCATAGTCGGGGTCCACGGCGCGGACGCCGCTCAGGTGGAGCAACGACCACAGCAGCGCTGACGCATGGCCCTCCGACAAAACGAACCGGTCCCGGTTTGGCCAGATCGGATCGGCGGGATCGAAGCGCAGGAACCGCTGCCACAACGTGTAGGCGACGGGGGCCACCCCCATCGGGGTGCCCGGATGGCCCGAGTTGGCGCGCTGGATCGCGTCCATGCACAGTGTCCGGATCGTGTTGATCGCGATAGTGTCCGGGTGGGCGGTCGTGGTGCTCACTTGAGCTCCCGGTGACCCTGACCACCCGGCCGGTGATGGCGTCGGTGTGATCGGCTGTCGGTTTTCGGAGGTGGCAGTCATAGTCGTTTCGCTTCCTGTAGTACTTAGCTGTCTGCGGCTTCGGCCAAAGCGTCTGCGCCGCAGACGATCTCGCTGATCTCCTGGGTGATCTGGGCCTGCCGCTCGCGGTTGGCCAGCAGCGTCAGGGCCTTGATGAGGTCGTCGGCGTTGTCGGTGGCCGACTTCATCGCGCGCTGTCGCGACGCCGACTCCGATGCCGCCGCTTCCAGCAGTGCCAGGTACACGCACCTGGTGACGTAACGCGGCAGCAGCGACGCGAACAACGTCGTGGCGTCCGGCTCAAACGAATACAGCGTGCGCGGCCCGGACTCCTCGACGACCTCCGTCACCATCGGCGCGATTTGGACTACCTCGACCGGCTGGCTGACCATCGATTCGAAACGGGTGGCCACGATGTGCAGCTCATCGACGCCGAGGACGCCGTCGGCCCCCGGGACCTCGCCTTCGTCGCCGGCACCGACCATGAACGCGTCCACCAGCGTCGAGGCGATGGTGACGGCGTTCTCATGGCTGGGGTGCTCGGAAAACCCGGTCCACGACTCGCTGATGTCCCAGTTCCGGAAGGTGAAATAGTTCAGCGCCTTGCGGCCGACGACGTAGAGAATCGGGGTTTTGCCTTTCTCGCGCAGCAGCGAGAACAGCTCCTGGCTGCGCCGAAACACGTTGGCGTTGTGCGCACCGCACAGCCCGCGGTCGGACGCCACCACCAGAACACCGGCCCGCTTGGGCTCGGCCCGCTCGACGAGCAGCGGATGATCCAGCGCCGCTTCGTCGGCCAAGTCGGTCAGCATTTTTAGCAGCGTGAACGTATACGGGCGGACCTCTTCTAGCCGGGCGATCGCCTTGGCGATGCGTGACGAGGCGATCATCTCCTGAGCCTTGGTGATCTTCTGGATCGACTCGGCAGAGCGGATGCGCCCGCGCAACTCTCGCAGTGTGGCAACCATGGGTGGCTACTTCCGCTTCGGCGGCGCGGGCGGCCTTGGCAGCCTTGGCAGGCGCGGTCTTGGCTTGCGCACAGGTACCGCTTGTACGCCGAGCTTTTCTTCGTCGAGTGCCTCGATGTGCTCGTCGGGGACCACCGAGCCGCCGCCGGACGGCGCGAAACCCTTCTTGAAGTCATTGATGACATCGGTCAACTTCTCGGCGACGTCGTCGGAGAGTTTCTTGGACTCTCGGATCTCGTCGAGGATGTCCTCATGGGACCCACGGACATGGTCGAGGAACTCGGTTTCGAACCGGCGCACATCCCCGGTAGGCACCGAATCCAGGTGCCCCTTGGTGCCCAAAAAGATGGAGACCACCTGTTGCTCGACCGGCATCGGATGGTTCTGCGGCTGTTTGAGCAGTTCCACCAGCCGCTCGCCGCGTTCCAGCTGCGCCTTGGTGGTCTGGTCCAGGTCAGAACTGAACGCGGCGAAGGACTCCAGTTCGCGGTATTGCGACAGATCGAGGCGCAGCGACTGGGCAACTTCCTTCATGGCCTTGATCTGCGCTGCCCCGCCCACCCGCGACACCGACACGCCGACGTTGATCGCCGGGCGGACACCCTGGTTGAACAGGTCGGTCTCCAGGAAGCACTGTCCGTCGGTGATCGAGATGACGTTGGTCGGAATGTAGGCCGAGATGTCGTTCGCCTTGGTCTCGATGATCGGCAGGCCGGTCAGCGAGCCGCCACCCATCTCGTCGGACAGCTTGGCGCAGCGTTCCAGCAGACGTGAATGCAAATAGAACACGTCACCCGGATAGGCCTCGCGCCCAGGGGGACGGCGTAGCAGCAGCGAGATCGCACGATACGCATCGGCATGCTTGGACAGGTCGTCGAAAACGATCAGCGCATGCTTGCCGTCGTACATCAAGTGCTGCGCGATCGCCGAACCCGCGTACGGGGCAAGCCATTTGAAACCGGCGGAATCCGACGCCGGCGAGGCAACGATGGTCGTGTAGTCCATCGCGCCGCCTTCTTCGAGCGCGCGGTTCACGGCGGCGATGGTGGTGCCCTTCTGCCCGATGGCGACGTAGACGCAGCGCATCTGCAGCTTGGGGTCGCCGCTTTCCCAGTTGCGGCGCTGGTTGAGGATGGTGTCGACGCAGACCGCGGTCTTGCCGGTCTTGCGGTCGCCGATGATCAGCTGGCGCTGGCCGCGACCGATCGGCGTCATCGCGTCGATGGCTTTGATACCGGTCTGCAGCGGCTCCCTGACGCCCTGGCGTTGCACCACCGACGGGGCCTGCATCTCCAGCGCGCGGCGGGTCTCGGCTTCGATGTCCCCGCGAGCGTCGATCGGCTGCCCGAGCGGGTTTACCACCCGGCCGAGGAACCCGTCGCCGACCGGAACCGACAGCACGTTGCCGGTTCGCTTGACCTGCTGGCCTTCTTCGATCTTCTCGAAGTCGCCCAGGATCACCGTGCCGATGCTGTGGGCGTCGAGGTTGAGAGCCACACCCAGTATCCCGTCGGGGAACTCCAGCAGTTCTTGACTCATCACCGACGGCAGCCCCTCGACGTGGGCGATGCCGTCCCCGGTATCGACGACCGTGCCGATCTCCTCCCGCGCCGTGTCGGTGGTAAAGCTGGAAACGTACGCGTCGATCTTCCCCGTGATGTACTCATCGGAGATTGTCAGTTCTTTCATGGCATTCCGTGTTCCTGCTCTCGTGGTGCTGTCGGTCGGGAGGCTTATGCTCGCGGGGTTCAGTCCGGCAACTGGGCCTTAGCCGCAGCAAGCCGCGACGACAGCGTGCCGTCGATCACCTCGTCACCGACGCTGATGTTCAGACCGCCCAGGGCGTCGGGGTCGATGTGCAACATCACCGACACCGGTTGGCCGTAGATGCGGCTCAGCACGTCGGTCAGCCGGCGGTGCTGGCTGTCGCTCAACTCGGCGGCAGCAACGACATGGGCGGTCAATTCGCCGCGTCGCGCTACTGCGAGTTCCGCCAGCTCCATGACGACCTCGTCGGCGCGCTGACCGCGCAGCAGCTCGACGGTCAGGGAAAGTAGCTGTGCCATCAGCGGATTGACGTCGAAGGGATCCTCGAGGATGTCGTTGAGCAGCTCGACGCGGCTCGACGCCGGTGCGGTGTAATCGCTCAGCAGTGTAGTCAGACGCGGCTGAGCGTCCAGGATACGGCCGAACCAGAACAGCTGCTCTTCAACCTCGTCGACCACCCCGTCGCGTTCGGCGCGTACCAGCAGCGCAAGCTGCGCCACGTGCTCGATGCCGTCGACCAGGTCTGCACCGGCCGACCAGCGGGCCGACACCGCGCTTTTGCACACCTCGAGGGCGGCATCGCCTATCTCGCCGCCCAACACCTCTTCCAGCAGACTGACCTTCGGCGCCGGGTCGTCGGCGGGGTCGGCCAGGTGGCGGGTCAAGCTCGTCTGGCGAGTCAGCAGGTCGGCCACCGCAGCTAAATCATCGGACAGACTAGACAATTCGTGTCCGTCAAGTGCGTGTGCCACTTCGTCGAACCGGTCGACCAGCGTGCACAGCGCATTGCGGCTGGCTGAGCGCATTCTCGTGGTGGCCGGATCCTCGACGACCGCCGCCTTCGACGGGGCCATCGCATCGAGATCGTCGAGGAAGCGGTCGACAGTCGCCGACTGCTCCTGCCGGTCGGACACCTGATCGCGCACCAATTCGCCTGCGCGACGGATGGATTCCGTGCCTGCGTCTTTCCGCAGCTGGCGGACGAACTGGGCGTAGAACAGCTGAATATGCTGAGCACCTTGCGCTTTGACTCGTTCCGCCTCCGCCTCCGCATGTGCGCGCATTTGCTCGGCGATGCGCCGGGCATCCGCTTGTGCCTGCTCGATGAGTCGCTGCGCTTTGACCTCGGCCTCTTCGACCGCGTCCGCGTGCGCATCCCTGGCGTGGGCCAACCGCCGCTTGGCTTCGGCACTTTCTTCGAACTGCTTGCGCAACTGCTCCTGGCGTCCGGTCATCAATCGTCGCACCGGCGGAGCCACGTAACGCCGCACCAGCCAGATGATGACGGCGAATCCGATAAGGTTTCCTATGAATGTCGACATCGCCGTTACCGTCCCGGCGCCGTTGTGGTCCCGGTCGTTTCGGCAGTGCCGCGTCCCCCTGCGGCTGCGCTTCTGATCGAGGTAGCGCGGTCCGCGCTGACGATGCGGCGAGCCAGCGTCTTCGACATCCTCTCCACCGACGCGCGCACGTTGTCAGCGGTCGCGTCGGCCTGCTGCTCGAGTTGCTCGGAAGCCCGCTGCAGCCCCTGGGTGGCCTCGTCGGATGCCCGGGTGCGCCTCTCCTCGAGGATTTTGCGCCCCTCAGCACGAGTCTCGTCTCGGATACCCGAAGCCCTGTTGCGCGCCTTACCCATCGCTGCTTTGTAGTCGGCGTGCGCGGCGGCGAACACACCGGCGGAATTCTTGTCGTCGTCAACAGTCTCGCGAACCATGGCGTCGCGGTCGCGCAGCGCCTTTATCACCGGCGGTACGACGAATACCCGAATCACGCCCAGCACGATCAAGAAGATGATCAGCTCGACGAAGAAAGTGCCATTGGGCATCAGGAAGTTATTGCTACCGCCTTGCCCGGCCGCCAGCAGGGTAACGGTGTGTTCACCCATCGTTGTCACCGACCTCTCGACCGATATGGTGAAAAACGGCGCGGCGGCACGTTCGTATCTTCACTAGTGGCTCTCCTCGTCCAGTTCCATCGACTGGCTGAAATACAAGATCGTCAGAAGCGCGAAGATGAAGGCCTGGATAGCACCGACGAACAGGTCGAAGCTCTTCCAGATCGCGTTGGGCAGCCACAACACGTACCACGGAAACAGTCCGATCAGCGCGACCAGGATCCCGCCGGCAAACATGTTGCCGAAGAGACGGAGTGACAAGGAGATCGGCTTGGACAGTTCCTCGATGAGGTTGATCGGTGCCAACAATGCGATGTGGCCCTTCACCAGCTTCACCAGGTACCCGAACAAACCGCGCCGCCAGATGCCCGCCGCGTGGTAGAAGAGGAACACGAACACTGCCAGTGCCAGCGTGAAGTTGATGTCGGAGGCCGGGGCTTGAAGCAACTCGTGGACACCCGTCGAATCGTGGTACTGCAGCGGCACCACCGACAGCCAGTTGGCGATAAGGATGAACGTGAACAACGTCACGGCCAACGGCAGAACGAATGATCCGATCCGCATCCCGATCGTGGTTTCGATTTGGTCGCGCATGAAAATGGTGATCGCTTCCCAGAACAGCTGCACCCCGGAGGGAACGCCGGAGGAAGTGACCTTGGCCCGCAGGACGAAGGCCAGCGCGACGACGACCGCGGCCGCGATCACGGTCGACAACACGGTGTCGACATTGACGGTGAAGCCGAACCATTCGGCAGTCTTGTGGTGGCCGACTTCGATTGTCGCGCCGGCGAGGATTGTCTCAGTCATTGCTTCGCACCGTCCGCGCTCCCAGTTGTTGGGCTGTACACCATATCCAGTTGTTCGGGTTATAAACCATCCCCAATTGTTCTATGCACCATCCCCAATTGACGGTGCAGAACAAAGGTTGGTCGTTATCCGGGCCATGTCCAGTCGGCGACGTCGGGAATGTCAGCGGCGTGCTCGCGGGTCCAGGTTCTGGCCCTCAGCCGGGCATCGACCATGTCTTGGCGCAGTGCGGCGGCGGTGGTGCACAGGGTCGGGACCCGGTCGATGACGTCGATGACCAAGCGGTAGCGGTCCAAGTCGTTAAGCATCACCATGTCGAACGGCGTTGTCGTGGTGCCGCGTTCCTTGTATCCGCGAACGTGCAGACTCTGATGATTGGTGCGCCGGTAGGCGAGCCGGTGAATCAGCCACGGGTAGCCGTGGAAGGCGAAAATGATGGGGCTGCTTTTCGTGAAAAGGGTGTCGAATTCGGTGTCAGGCAGGCCGTGGGGGTGCTCGGCCTCGGGCTGCAGCCGCATCAGGTCAACCACATTGACCACCCGCACCCGCAGCTTCGGCAGCCGCTCGCGCAGGATTGCCGCCGCAGCAAGAGTTTCCAGCGTCGGAATGTCACCCGCGCAGGCCAACACCACATCGGGCACGGTCCCCTGGTCGTCGTTATTTCCGGCCCACTCCCAAATGCCAGCGCCACGGGCGCAATGCAGCGCCGCCTCGTCCACGGTCAGCCAGTCGAGCTGGGGTTGTTTGCCCGCAACGACGACGTTCACATAGTGCTTGGAGCGCAGGCAGTGATTGTAGGTGCACAGCAGCGTGTTCGCGTCCGGCGGGAGATACACCCGCACCACCTCGGCGCGCTTGTTCACCACCACGTCAAGAAAACCCGGGTCCTGATGGGTGAACCCATTGTGGTCCTGGCGCCATACGTGCGAGGACAACAGATAGTTCAGGCTGGCGATCGGGCGCCGCCACGGTACCTGGGCGCTGGCCTCGAGCCACTTCGCGTGCTGATTGAACATCGCATCGACGATGTGGATGAACGCCTCATAGCAGGTGAACACACCGTGGCGCCCGGTGAGCAGATAGCCCTCCAGCAGCCCCTGGCACATGTGCTCACTGAGCACCTCGATGACACGCCCGTTGCGGTCGAGCTTCTCATCGAATTGCCCGATTTCAGCTTGCCAGTCACGCCCGGTCACCTCCAGGATGTCCTGTAATCGGTTGCTGGCCAACTCGTCTGGAGCGAACGTCAAGAAGTTGGTGGGGTTGGCGGTGGTGACATCGCGCAGGAATCCGCCGAGCACTCGAGTGGCCTCATGTGCGGCGGCTCCCCGCACCGTCACGCCGACACCGTAGGTACGCCAATCGGGTAGCTGCAAGTCGCGCAGCCCGCCACCGTTGGCAACGGGGTTGGCGCTCATCCGTCGCGCACCGGCCGGGGCCATCACCAGCAGCTCACCGGCGGGCCGCCCGCTGTCGTCGAACAGCTCGCCCGGCCGGTAGGAGCGCATCCACTGCTCTAGCACGCGACGGTGCGACTCGTCGGTCCGCGCCTCCGGCAGCGGTACCTGATGCGCGCGGAACGTGCCTTCCACCTGCTGACCGTCCACCACCGGGGGGCATGTCCAGCCCTTCGGTGTGCGCAGGACGATCATTGGCCACAACTGCCCACCGCTGGCACCGTCGTGACGCGCGGCCTGCTGGATCTCGGCGATGCGGTCCAGGCAGGCGTCCAGCGTGGCGGCCATCGCTTGGTGCACCGCAGCGGGGTCATCGCCAGCGACCACGTGCGGGTGGTAGCCCCAGCCGCGAATCAGCTCCAGTAGTCGGGATTCGGGGATGCGCGCGAGGATGGTGGGGTTGGCGATCTTGTATTGGTTGAGCGCCAGAATCGGCAGGACAGCACCGTCGCGGGCCGGGTTGATAAACGTGTGCGCATGCCAGCTGGTGGCCAACGGCCCCGTTTCGGCCTCACCGTCACCGACGACGCAAAACACCGTCAGGTGCGGATTATCCAACGCCGCCCCATAGGCATGTAGCAGCGAATACCCCAGCTCGCCGCCTTCATGAAAGGATCCCGGTGTCTCCGGGGCGCAGTGGCTGGGCACCCCACCGGGGAAGGAGAATTGGTGGAAAAAGGCCGCCATGCCGGCCTCGTCCTGCTTGATGTGGCTGTACAGCTCGGAGTAGGTGCCTTCTAACCAGCCGCACGCGTTCGGCCCCGGCCCACCGTGACCGGGGCCAGCCACGAACACCGCGTTGAGGTTTCGTTTTATGATCTGGTGGTTCGCATGCACCCACACCAGATTCAGCCCCGGGACTGTGCCGAAATGCCCCAGCAACCGGGGCTTAATATGCTGCGGTTGCAGCGGCTCGCGCAGTAACGGGTTATCCATCAGGTAGATCTGGCCCACCGCGAGGTAATTCGCGGCGCGCCACCACGCGTCGATGGCGACCAGCTCATGGCGGGTCAACGGGCCTGGTACGTCGCTGAGAACATAGGGCTCGGGTGCGAGCGTCTCGCCGCGACCGCCACCATTTGTGAAGTCCGCTGACGTGTCTGCACCCATGCTGTCCACCCCGGTCATCCGTCAGGTTCTTTTCCTGATGTCGACCAGCCGGCCGATGGCGCCGGGGCGGCGATCAGCTGCTCCGCCGGCAACCGAGCCACTAGCATTTGTCGGGCAGCGGCGCAAGGGCAGCGTCGACCGGTCCGATTGTGCGGTGGGTCGTGCATGTCGCACCTCCCGCCCGGTGATCTCTTGCACCGACCAGGGTCGCTGATGCGGATCGCTCGCGATAGGGACCTTTGGCCCACGTTGGATGCCTGATGTCTCTACCTCGAGTAGGTATGGCGGATCGTGGTCGTCCGTGTGCTGCCGCCAACACCTCCTGCGGAACCCCACATGATTTCTCGTAAGCAGCCGTGGTTTCGCGTAATTCTGCGGGGCTCTACCGCAGAAGTGCAGCTCAGGTCATGGGTTCGACGGTCGAGGATCCAGGTCTCTCCGGACGGTGGCCTTGGCGAGCCAGGCCTGAAACAGCAGTCCGGGGCTGGTCACGCAGATCACGTCAGCAGACAGCCCGGCTCGCTCCAGCCGGTCGGCGGCAGCAGGGGCTTCAGTGACCCCGGAACGCGCCACCTCAACCTAACCGTCCTCTATGGGCATCCCCGCCACGCTGTCGCGTTCTCGCGAACATCAGACAGGTCCGGGCGACCGCGCTCGGTGTCTCCCGCTTCGGCCAGGCCAGCTCGCTCGACGATGTCTACCGCTACCACGGCGCTCGCTGCATTCGTGGCGGCCAGACGCGCCGACCGCCGATCCTGCCGCGTCATCGATGCAGCCCACCGGCTGAGGGCCGGCGGGCCACACCTCGACGCGGCGGGACGGGAGCCGAACGGGCCCTCGTCGTTGAGCAACCATGCGGCCCTGCCGGGGTGTCCGAAGGAACTGCTCGGCGCCTCGTGAACCGTCCCGGTGAGTGGCGGAGGAGACGTGCTGGCGTGAGAGCTCAGCGGGCGTTGGTGCCAACAGCGGTTAAGAGACCAATGACTGGCAGTCGAGGCCTAAGCGGCGTGCGCCGGAGCTCCGAGTCGGGACTAAATGCCCTGCCGCCGATGTCCGTTGGGCACTGGCCGAGATGACGGTGGGCGGTAGCGTTGTGGCTATCGCGGAAGTCGCTGATACCAGTCGAGGGAGTTGCACCATGTCCGAGACCACAGCGAAAAACGCGATAGTGGTCGGGGTAGACGGATCGGCGGGATCGGACGCGGCCATCCGCTGGGCAGTCGGTGAAGCGACGCTGCGCGCTGCGCCGATCATTCTGGTCCATGTCGTCACCCCGCTGGTTGTTGCTTGGCCCGTGGGTCGGATCCAGGGCAACATCACCCGCTGGCAGCACGACAACGCCGGCCACGTCGTAGAGCGGGCACGCAAGACATTTGAGGCCAGCTTGACCGGGTCCAGCCACCCCGAGGTGCACACCCGGATGCTGTATTCAAACATCGTGGCGGCACTGGTCAATGAATCCAGGCAGGCGCTGCTGACCGTGGTGGGCTATCAGGGGCATGGTGCGTTCGACCGGCTGCTGCTCGGCTCGGCCAGTATGGGCCTGCTTCACTACGGCCATGGGCCGATCACGATTGTGCCTGCCGAGGGAACCCCCGCGGCCGATGCGCCGGTGCTGGTAGGCATCGAGGGATCGCCTGCCTCCGAAGCGGCCACCGCACTTGCCTTCGAGGAGGCGTCGCGCCGGGGCGTTGATCTGGTGGCCTTGCACGCCTGGAGCGATGTCGGGATCTTCACCCCCGAAGACTGCCCCGAGCACGAAAATCAGGGACGCGAACTCCTCACCGAACGCCTGGCCGGCTGGCAGCGGCAGTATCCCGACGTGCAGGTGCATCGACGGGTTGTGCGTGACGACCCGGCCCGTTGCCTGCGCCAGGAGTCTGAACACAGTCAGGTGGTGGTTGTGGGTAGTCACGGCCGCGGCGGATTCGCGGGCATGCTGTTGGGCTCGGTCAGCTCGGCGGTAGCGCAGTCGGCGAAAGTCCCGGTGATTGTGGTGCGGCCCCGCTGACGTCGCGGGTCTGATCGTCTGGTGGTCAGTGGGTATGGAACTTGACCGCACTTGACGTACTCCGACCGTGCTCGGCGATTTGTGCCGGTCGCGGAATCGCTTTCTCGATGCAGGGTCAACGAGCAGTCACATCGGCGCGATCCGCGAACGGGTGGCTCATCCCCGCGGCAACCGCAACATCGGCGCCGTGGCCGCCGCCCGAAGACAGCTCGAGTTCGTCTTCTACGGGCTGCGCGATCACCACATCCGCGCCTTGCACCACCCACCCCGCGCGGCGTGAGCAGCCAGACTCGGCCGGTTGCGGATCCTGCAGGTCATGACCCCCGAACCCGGCGAGGTCGCCCCTCTGATTGATCCCGACCGACCGTCCCTGCGGACCGCTTCATGCCGCACACCGCGGCGAAGGAATGACCGGCAGCCCCATCGCCTGCCCGACACCGGGAAACCGGCACTGAAGACGCCGACGACCACCCTTGCTACCCAAGCCGAAAGCAGGACAAGCAATTCCGACCTCCCTGCCCTGAACAGCATGCGCCCAACGGCGCCGCCGTCAAGGCCCTACGCCCGCTACGCGGTCGGGCTCCGCCCGAGCCTTGACCGACGCCTACTTCGACGCGTCCGGCCAGGACAAGGAAGCTCGCAGAAACCAACCAAAACAACACAGAGGTCGGTCTTGACCGGCCCCTCTCCTTCAGGAATGACCTGCCCTTTCGCCTGCCATTAGGGCGCACAGAGGCTCGCGTTGCGATCTCGACGATTCAAGTCGGTATATCGTAAGTGTCTACCGCGGGTCAGGTCATTGCGAAAATCGTCCTATCGTGCTCGCCAATAAGGTCGACGAGCGCCTCTCCCGCTACCCGGTCGATCCTTCGCTCTTGGCCGAATCCGGTTTGCCGGCAGCAGCACAGTCCTTACAACAAGGAGCGCTAGTCGGCGACGCGACTGAAAATCGGCGGCTAATTGCGATACCGGCAGCGAATACGAGGAGAAATCCGCTGACAATCATTTGGGCAATGACCACTAACCGGGCAGTGCCGCTCAAAGGGTGTATGTCTCCAAGGCCGGTCGTCATGGCAGTGCTCACGGTGAAATAGGCGGCGTCGATTCTACTGAGGGTCTCACCAAAGGCCCCAGGCGACCGGTGCGACAACCAGTAGTAGGCGTTCGCGAAGATGCCCTCAACGTAAAGGACGGCAGCGAAAACAGTTAGCAAGACACGTCGCGGGCTCCGTCGAGGGATTAAATCCCATAGCACAAGCGCAATGTAGAGCAGACCCCCGAGGCCAATGAATACCAGCACAGGTATCGTTGGAGCTGGACTACCAAGCGATAACCACCCCCAAAGTGGAAATGCGAAAATACCGCCGACGTCCATGATGAAATGCACGACACGGAACAATGACTTCCATGACATAGCCGAACTTTACTCCGGGGTTAGCCCGGATGTTTCATGGGGGTTGACGTGGTGGCCTGATCGGTTCGGATTTTGGTTTTCGATCTTGATTTCTGGATTGCGGATATGGTGATGGGCCCGGGGTCAGCGGGTTCTGCCGGGTTCCTGTGGTCCGGTTTGTCCTTTCTCGAGGTCGTGGGGGCGGGTGGGGTGTTGGTCAGCCGGGTTGTAGGCGGGCCAACGCGGTGGTCAGCAGGTCGCCCCAGGGTGCGTGGGCAGCGAGCCGGAGCCGGGTTCGACGGGCGTCGCGAGCCAGCCGGCCGGCAATCGAAAACAGCCGAAGCCGTAGCCGTTTGGGTTCCCAGCGCCGCGCCGGACGCTCAGCGAAGGCCAACATCTGCAGCCAGGCGCTCAGATCCATCGCCAGCTGCACCAACGCGCACCAGATCCGGTTCTGGTCGAATCCGTGCAGGGGTAGGTTGGCCAGGCCGGTGTCTTTGGCCACCCGGATGCGGTCTTCGCAGCGAGCGCGCCGGCGATGGTGTAGCTCGAGGTCGGGCAGATGCCCGCGGTCGGTGTTGGTGACGAACGCAATCAGCCGTAGCCCGTCGCGATCGGTGAAACGCAGCTGGGCACCCGGATGGGGACGTTCTTTGCGCACGATCAGCCGCATCCCAGTAGGCCAGTCCGCGAGCTCAACGACCCCGGTTGCCTCGGCGATCCACGCGCCGTCACGGACTTGGCCCTCCGGGTTGTAGGCCGGGGGCCAGGCCGCCTGAGGAATCTCGTCGATGGCGGCGGCCATCGTTTCGTTGAGGGCAAATCCCAGCGAGTAGGACAGTCGGCGGGCGGTCAGGCAGTCGAGGAACTCGTGGGTGGCCCCGGCGGCATCGGTGCGCACCAGAACTTTTTTGCCGACCTGATAGCCGACCTGCATGGGCAGCTGCTGCAGCGCCGAGGCGACGACGGTTTTGTGGTCGGCGGCGGCGGTGTTGGAGCCGGCGTTGCCAGCCCGCAGCAGGATTGCCAGCGATTCCCCGGTTCCGGCGCTGCCGTGGTCGACGAACGCGCACAGCGGGTGAAAACCAAAGCCACGCTTGAAGGTTGGTGCCGCTTTCTCCTTCTCTGAGTGCGCCGTAACCAGGGTCGCATCCCTCGGCTAGCAGGTCCGCACAACGCCGGCAATGAGCATGGGGTACGACAGCTCAGTGCGCTCGGGCTGACCGGCTAGCATGGCAAACCGGCTGCCATCGACGAGCGGCAGCTGGAGCCAGCGCGTGAGCGTTGGCCAAGGCCCGTCGGCGCGGGCTGCTGATCACCATGAGGTTCTAGAGCCTGAGTTCACCCAGTGTCCGGCCCGCCGCCTCGGCGTTTTCACGTCCGGTGTCGGTCAGCTCCAGCTCGGTGCGGCCGGCGTGCTGGCCCGACTTCGACTACTCGGTCTCCCCCTTGTCGGAGCAGCACCAGCCGGTGGTTCTCGGCGCCATGCCGACCGATTGTCCCAGACATTTGCGAGTCGCCCGGCGGCACGAGGAAAAGGTGCCAGGATGTCTCTGTGACTGATACCCAGGTACTGGCGGTGGCCAAGCAAAAGGGTGGGGTGGCCACGACGACGGTGGCGTCGCTGGGCCACCCTGGGGTTGTGCTTCTTGAAGGCGACGACGATCGCATCCTTGAGTCGGCCGGGCGGGTGCTGCAGCGCGGGATCGCGGATCTGACCATCCTTGGCGACGAGTTCTGGATCCGCTTGCGGGCAGCCGAACTCGGTGTCGATCTCGACGAGGCGGCGGTGATCGACCCGCCGACCAGCGAGTTGTGCGATCAGTTCGCCGACCAGTACGCGGCGTTGCGCAAGAACAAGGGTGTCACCGTCGAGCAGGCCGACGAGATCATCCACGACGACTCGTATTTCTGCACCATGCTGGTGTACAACGACATCGTGGACGGCATGGTGTCGGGTGCGGCGCACGCAGGTGCGTGCACTGTCCGGCCTGTGTTCGAGATCATCCGGATCGCGCCGGATGTCTCCACGGTGTCCAGCATGTTCCTGATGCGCCTGTCGGATAGGGTGCCGGCGTACGGCGATTGCTCGATCGTCCCGGAGCCCACGACCGAACAGCTCGCCGACATCGCGATCAGCTCGGCGCGCACCGCTGCACAGTTCGGCATCGAGCCGCGGGTGGCCATGCTGTCCTGTTCCACAGGCGAGTCCGGCGTCGGTGCCGATCTCGACAAGGCCAGGGCGGCAACGGAGTTGGTGCGCAGCCGGGCGCCCGACCTGCTGGTAGAAGGCCCTATCCAATACGACGCTGTAGTCGACCCCTCGGTCGCGGCCACAAAGACGCGTGATTCGGTGGTCGCCGACCGCGCCACGGTGCTGATCTTCCCTGAACTCAACAGCGGCAACAACGCCTATAAGGCGTTGCAGCGCAGCGCCGTCGCGATCGCGATCGGCCCGGTGCTGCAGGGTTTGAACAAGCCGGTGAACGACCTGTTCCGCGGCGCGTCGGTCGAAGAACTTCGTCAACAGCGTCGCCATAACCGTGATCCAGGCACAGGGCGTCTATGATCGCTGAGAGCCGTGTCGTGCTGGTGATCAATTCCGGCTCGTCGTCGCTGAAATATCAACTGGTCAACCCTGACTCGGGCGCGTCGCGGGCGGTCGGCATCGTCGAGCAGATCGGCGAACAGTCGTCGTCGGCTCAGCTGGATGCCGGGAAGCATCATGTGGAACGCGTCGGCCGGGTCGCCGAACACGACGCGGCGCTGCGCTTGGCGTTCGACCTACTGGCCGAGGCCGGCATTGAGCTGCAGGCCAGCGGCCTGGTGGCGGTCGGGCATCGGGTGGTGCACGGCGGCAACGACTTCTACCGGCCGACACTCGTGGACGACGCTCTGATCGCCAAGCTGAAGGAGCTCTCGCCGCTGGCGCCGTTGCACAACCCGCCGGCGGTGCTGGGAATCGAGGTGGCACGCAAGCTGCTGCCCGACACCCCGCACGTCGCGGTGTTCGACACGGCGTTCTTCCACAACCTGCCCCCCGCGGCCGCGACTTACGCCATCGACCGCGGGTTGGCCGAGAAGTGGAAGATCCGGCGCTACGGATTCCACGGCACCTCGCACCAGTACGTCAGCGAGCAGGCCGCCGTATTTCTGGGCAGGCCGCTGGACAGCATGAATCAGATCGTGCTGCATCTGGGTAACGGCGCATCAGCGTCAGCGATCGCCAAGGGCCGCCCCGTCGAAACGTCGATGGGCTTGACCCCGATGGAGGGCCTGGTGATGGGCACCCGCAGCGGTGACGTCGACCCCGGCGTCATCGGCTACCTGTGGCGCGCCGCGAAGATGAGCGTCGAGGACATCGAGACGATGCTCAACCATCGCTCCGGGGTGTTCGGCTTGGCCGGCGAACTCGACTTCCGCCGGCTCCACAACATGATCGAATCTGGTGACAGCTCAGCACAATTGGCTTATGACGTGTTCATTCACCGGCTACGCAAGTACATCGGGGCATACCTGGCGGTTCTGGGACAGACCGATGTGCTGAGCTTCACCGGTGGGATCGGCGAGAACGACCCGTCGGTGCGCCGCGACGCGCTGGCGGGCATGGCGGCGCTTGGTATCGAGGTTGATGAGCGGCGCAACGCCGTCCCGGCCGGCGGCACGCGGCGGATTTCCGCGGACGACTCGCCGATTGCGGTGCTGGTGATTCCAACCGATGAAGAACTGGCCATCGCCCGGTACTGCCTGCGGGTGATTTAGACCGGCGACGATGCGGGCCGTGGCTCGAGGAGGATCCGGGCAATCGGATTTAGCCCAGGAAACCCACGCTGGTCCGGCCGCCCCGACCGACGGCGTGGGATCGGTGCCGATGGTGTGCGCCAGCAGGTCATACTAGACGTCGCGAAAGTCCATGGTCGGTTTGAGGTCTCCGTTGTCGAAGTCCGTGAGGCTGGGTTCCTCGCCTTAGAGTTAGAACCCGCCCTTGACGGGTGTCCCGGCGAAGAACAGCGGTCCGGCGTGGCCGATCTGTTTGGACCACCAGATAGCTTCAGGTCGTACGGCATCCGTGCATCGCGACTTACTGATAGGGCTACGTAAGTGAGGCTGCGTAAATCTCCTCAACATTGTGCCTGAGCGTGTCGTCGAATTCCGCGTCGGTCTGCTTGACGTTGAGCCCTTCGGTCAACGTGCGCGAGAAGCTCGCGATGAGTCCGTGGTTGCGTGCAAGGATCGCACAACTTTCTTTGAGGCTGTAGCCGCCTGACAGCACGACTACACGCATGACTCGGGGATGTTGAATTAATGGCGCGTAGAGGTCGTCGTGGCTGGGCAATGTCAGCTTGAGCATGACTTGCGTATCCTGTGCAAGCTCCTCGAGTTTTGAGGCTATTGCCGCCACAAGCAGGCTGTCTGCGTTCGGCTTGTCAGGGCTTTCGATACTTACCTCAGGCTCAATGATTGGCATCAGTCCTCGCACCGCGATTTCGTGCGCATATTCGAACTGCTGATCGACCACCGCCTTTATTCCGTGATCATTCGGCTCATGAATGAATGAGCGCATCTTTGTACCGAAAATGCCCTTATTGATTGCGCGCTCCAACAATGTGTCGAGCATCGTCATCGGCTTCATTAATTGCACGCCATTTTCGACGACACCGAGCCCTTGGTCAACCTTCACAAACGGGACGATGTGCTTCTGCTCCCAAAGAAACGCTGCACTGTCCTGGCCTTTGATGGTCCTGTCCATGGTCTCCTCGAAGAGGATCGCTCCGAGTATCTTGTCACCCGAAAAGCTAGGACTGGTAATGATGCGCTCGCGCATCTCATGCACCAGATCAAACATGTGCTCATCGCTGTCGTACGCGTCGTGCGAAATACCATAGAGGCTCAGAGCTTTTGGCGTGCTTCCGCCGCTTTGGTCCAGTGCGGCGATGAACCCACGCCCCGACGCCATGACGTTGCGTTGCTCTTCGTTCACTGCCATCCTTCCGTCGTTACTCGTTGAGGCGGGCGCGGGCAACGTCGGCCGCGGCTGTCACTCCACGCGCTTGCGGGCATGACGGCCTGCACCGCCTCTCCGTTGATCTCGCCGTCCACCTCGACCTCCAGGCTGAGCTTACGGCGGTCAACGCGCCCGCCCAAGATGGCGCCGTCGCCTGCCGAATCGATGATAATGACGTCATAGGTGTGGGGGGCATCGCCTGCGAGGCGCACGGGCCAACGGGTTCATCATCACCGGTTAAGCGAGATGCGTGGCCGGTCGCTGTGCTCGTATGCCCCTTAGGGGTTCGGGTT
This sequence comes from uncultured Actinomycetota bacterium, assembly GCA_963784685.1. GTDB lineage: Bacteria > Actinomycetota > Actinomycetes > Mycobacteriales > Mycobacteriaceae > Mycobacterium. The sequence continues at coordinate 451,590 of CAWASF010000018.1, read as the reverse complement.
GTCACCGGCACCGCCGGCCCGCTCAGTCTCCCAGCGGCATGGTCGGGCACCGCGGTGACCGTGCTCGTGGAACGGGCGATCACATCTCCGCCCACACCGGGCCGTATGCACCGCTGCCCATTGCACGAAGCGGCCAGCCCCCGCGTGGTGAGTTCATGCGGCCTCGACGTGCCCGGCGCACTGGCGCTCGGTGAGCACTGGCCGCCTGCCTGCCAACTCGTGGTCTTAGGAGGCTGAAGACACCTAGCACGGCGTCGCACTGACACCCGATGTCGCCGCCGTTCCACAAGCGGTTGCAGTCGCTGTGGCCGAGACTGCGCGGGCCAGACCGCTTAGCGCAAGGGCTTTCGCGCTAAAGATCTTTGCCTACTGCGGGGCAACGGGGACGATGGGGCTGGCGGCACGGCCGGGCTCGTCGATTGCCCGCCTTGCGGAGCGGCCGTCTGCCCGGCCGGCATCACGATCGACTTTGATGGCGCCAGCATCCCACCACCGCCTCCGCCCCGGGTGTGCCCGCGGCGCTGCCGTCGGTGCCTTCCGGAACAGTGGTTCCAAAGAGGGACGGCTTGGCTTGGGGCCGCACCAGCGGTAACGTCAGTTTGCTTCCTCGAGCGTCGGCATACCGATGACTCTTCGGACGAGGGTTAGTGTCGTCCGAGTCGTCGTCGGTCGTGTTCCCGACGCTCGGTTCACCGAGCCCGCCGTTGCTCGCGTTCGGGACGCCCGGTGAGCCGACCGCATCCTTGCTCGGGGTCCCCGGTGAGACGACCGCATCGGGGTCGCGTTCGCGATGGCCGGTGAGCCGACCGCGGCTTAGCTGACGACCAGCAGCGCCACCGCCGCCCGCAGAGCACTGATCAGAACCTGCGGATGAGCCTCAGCGAGGCGGCGCGGGTGGGCGCACCTTCCCGAGATGATCTGAAGTCCAGTTTGTCTGATCTGATCAAGAGCCGCGTTGGCGCGCTGGTTGGGGAAGGTATGCCCATGCTCAAGTTAGTTCACGACGGCAGCGATTCCAACGCGAACGGTGTCACGGCGCTGGGTTCGTCGCTTTTGGATGAAATCGTCCGCGACGGCGCGTCAGATGCTGGCTGCGGCATGGCAGGCCGAGGTCGCCGCCCAGGAGACGACATCCATCCGCAACTTCCAAATAACATCCACGGAAACGTTAATAGATCCGTCTCCGAAGCTTGTCTCCAGTACTGTACAAATGTTTGGACGGTCGGGAGGAGTATTCATGTGAACGGGAGACCCAAGCGGCGAAATACCAAACGCATCCTCGGTAAGCTCTGGACTCCCGCGGTGATTCTTGTTGTGTTTGTGATCGCCGGTTACGGCGTACATACGGTTCGGGGCAGGAGTGCGAACATTAGCCATCCGCCGGTGACAAGCACCATCCCCGCCACCGTCATACAGATCAATCCCAAGAACGTCACGTACGAGGCGTTCGGCGACCTCGGCAGTGGCGGCAGAGTCACATACGCGGATCTCAACAGCCGGCCCATCGCGGTCACCCTGGCGTCGCTGCCCTGGTCTGTTTCGGAGACAACGATGTCGCCTTCGGCCTCATTGAGCCTCGTCATGCAGGTCGACGGCGATTCGGCCGGCTGTCGCATCCTGGTCGACGGCAAGGTCCGCGATGAACATTTCGTTTCCCATCCGAGCGCCGCAGTCGTGTGCACGGTGACCGCAGCATGACCGGTCAAACGCCGAATACGCACACGAACACTGGTGACGAGGTCAAGCGGCCGTTCTTTCCGAGAATGGCCCGGAAGCTGGCATTGCCGATCTTCGTGTTCTGGTTGTTGGCCGCTGCCGTGGTGACCGTGTTCGTGCCCTCGCTCGAGAAGACCGTCGAGGCCAACGCGGAGGCGCTGGTCCCGCGGGATTCGCCGTCGTCGCAGGATGGGGTCGTCGAAGGCCATGCATTTCGCGAATCCGACTACACCAGCGCCGCCGTCATTCTTTTCGAAACCGAGGGCCGCAAGCTTGGTGAGCAGGATCATCAGTACTACGACGAGCTAGTCCGTCGACTACTGCGCGACAAAGAGCATGTGCAGTCACTGCTGAACCTGTGGGGAAAGCCGGTGACGAAGTCGGGACAGCAGAGCGCCGACGCTGAGGCCGCTACGCTGACCGTCCGCCCAACCGGCGACACGGGTGAAGCCTCCGCGAGTCGTTCGATTGCCGCTATTCGAGACATTGTGGCGAAGCTTCCAAAACCGAGCGGCCTTAACACCTACGTAAGCGGACCGGGTCCGCTCAGCGCGGATACGGACAAAGCGGCCAACGACAGCATGACCACGCTCACCATCGTGTCGATCATCGTCATCATCGTCATGCTGCTGCTGGCCTACCGATCGGTGGCCCGAGCTCTGATACCGCTGGTGGGTGTGCTCATCATCTTGGCAACGGCGCGTGGCGTCGTCTCGTTCCTCGTAGGGAACCATATCCTCGGCATCTCGTCGTTCGCGATGAACATGCTTGTCGCTTTGGTTCTGGGTGTCGCCACCGACTACGGCATATTTTTTGTCGGCCGATACAACGAAGCGCGTCGGGCAGGACAGGATCAAAGAATCTGCCTACTACACGTCGGTCGCCAACACATCGCACGTCATCATGGGGTCGGGCCTCGCGATTTCCGGGGCGACCCTCTGCCTGAGCCTCACCAAGCTCAATTACTTCCGCACCCTCGGCCCGCCCTGCTTTGTGGGCATGGTTGTCGCCGTCCTCGGCGCGCTCACTCTCGGTCCTGCCATGCTCACGCTGGGCGGCAGGATCAAATGGTTGCAGAAAATCAAGCCCGACGAGCCCGATGTGGCGTCGATTAGGCACTGCCATCGCCCGGTGGCCGGCAGCGATGATCATCGTCGCCGCACTTGCAATACCGCCCTGCCTTTTGCTTCTCACCACCTATACGGTCAGCTACAACGACCGGGATTTCGCACCCGCCAGCGTCGAGTCCGTCAAAGGATACGCGGCCGCCGATCGGCACTTTCCGAAGAGCCAGCTGTCCGTCGACTCCGTGTACGTGCAGTCGGATCACGACATGCGCAATACGACCGACTTGATCACGTTGGACAGGATCGCCAAGAACGTTCTCCGGGTTCCGGGCATCTCGATGGTGCAGGGTATCACCAGGCCGAACGGCCGGCCCCTGGAACATGCGTCACTTCCCTTCGCCATGGGCTCCATGGGAACGAAGATCGGCGAGAACCTCGACTTCCTCAGAGATCGGGCAGCCGATATCGACAAGCTGGCAGCCCACATGGGGCAACTCATCAACGAAACGAACCAATTGGAACAAATAACCCGCCGACTGGAAGATCTCACCAACCAGCTGACGGTGGGCACCCACATCTCGCGGGAAGCGACGGAGCAAATGCGCACCATAACAGACAACGCGCGAGATAATTTAGCGAACTTCGACGACTTCTTCAGGCCGCTGCGAAGCTACTTCTACTGGGAGAAACACTGCTTTGACATCCCGATATGCTGGGCCCTTCGATCGCTAGAACGAAACAATCGATAACGTCGACCAGGTGAGTGAACAGCTTGGAAATTTGTTGAAAGGGCTCGTCATTATCGACACGGTGACTCCGCAAATGGTACCCGAAATCCACGCTATGGCAGACCACATGGGAACCATGATGAAAGAAATGAGGGCCATGCAGTCACTCACGTTGGCCACCCAAGGCACGTTGCATTCAATGGTTCCCCAGCTGGACGCCATGATTCGTCCCATGGTCGACATGGCGCAAGCATTTGATAACGCGAAAAACGATGACTTCTTCTTCTTAGCGCCAGACGGGCTCGAGACGGAGGATTTCAAGGTCAGTCTCGACTTCTTTATGACCCATGACGGCAAGGGTGCCCGCTTCTTGGTTTATCACAAAGGCGAGGCCATGAGCCCCGAAGGCATTGTTCAGACAAGAAATGCGTCATTCGCCGCCGAAGAAGCCCTCAAACAAACGGCGCTGTCGAATGCAGATTTGTATGTGGCGGGTGCCGCCTCGACCTACCGCGATGTTGAGGACTTCTCGCATAACGACCTCATCATTATGATGCTGGCGACGTTTGGGTTGGTGTTCATCATCGTCTTGGTCCTCACCAGGGCCCTCATTGGTTCAATCATAGTACTCACCACCGTCGTTCTTTCGTTTGCTTGCGCGTTGGGGTTGGCCGCCTTTATGTGGGAGACCTTACTGGGGATAAAACTGCACTGGCTCAACATCCCGATCGCATTCATCGTCCTTGTTGGGGTGGGCTGCGACTACAACCTGCTCATGCTGTCCCGGTACAGAGAGGAGCTCAGCGCCGGCATTAAGACCGGCATGATCCGGGCGGTAGGCGGCTCCTTAAACGTGGCAGTCACGGCAGCCCTAGTCCTTGCCGGCACAATGCTGGCGCTTCTTTCCAGCGATGTCAAACAAATCGGCGAAGCCGGGACCACTATCGCTCTCGGATTGGTTTTCGACATGTTCATCGTGCGGATCTTCTTGGTGCTGCCGCTCGCCCGGTTACTTGGTCCGTGGTTTTGGTGGCCCCAAAGTGTTCGAAGTCGCCCCAGAGCTGATATTTCTGCGGTTTGAGCTCCTTTAACCCACAATACCGTTTACTTAAGATCACACGGTTGTTATTCTCGCGGTGTGCCTCGTGCGGGGTGAGTGAAGCCAGACAGGTCAACTTGCCCGCTCGCTTCGCCGCCCCGGCCCGCAAACCTGTCCTGCACCTACCCGCCCACTAGCCCCGACAGACCCATGGAAGACACTGTGGGACAACGTCATCGGCTACCCAACCGCACAGCTGCGCGCCGCCTGACCCGACCCGACCAGTCCCTGCCCACCCCGCCACCCCAGGCCCGACCCGAGGAACCCCCAACAAGGAAAAGCTGGTACAGGCGAGCCGATCACGCATGCGCCAGGCGCATCCACCGCCCAGCCGCATCTCACCAAAAACCGCCGACGACCGCTCGAAATCACCGATCCACGGATTCAGGCCTTAGTTCTGCGGTGTTTGGTTCGAACAGCTCCGCGCAGCTGGCGGTAACTGCGCCACATCAGCAGCCCAACCTGCATGCCCAGCGCTATCGCCAGAATCGAAACCAGCAAGACCGTGAGCGCGGCTACGCTATTGGCTTGGATGAGCTGTGTGACGCCGATCACGCCGATCGAACCCGGGACAAGCAGCCAGAAGCCGGGCAACACCAGCGCAGCCAGTGATGGTGTATTGGGCCGCTCCGAGATTGCGAGGCCACAAAGCATCAGCGCCAGCCCGCCACCGAATCCACCAGAGTAGTCCCCCAATAACGCATTCCCCACAAACTGGCCAGAGTAAGCGATGAACAGCATCACCAACAGCCACGGCAGGAACCGCACCGGGGGACCGGAGTGGAGGAGCACGCCGACTGCGTAGACGGCCACACCCACCCACGGCGCCCACCAGCCGAACTTGTTCACCGACGCGCCGGTCAATTCAGGCGCTGTCACACCGACGAGTCGCGCGGCAGCGACGACGCCTAATGCCAGCTGTCCGAAACGCAGCAATCCGGCGACAAGCCGAGACGTGCCCGACACGATTTCTCGCGTGCTCAGTTCTATAGTCGCCAACGTGATCGCGGTACCCGGCAAAAAAAGCACCAGCGGTGGTGTCAGTGCCCGCAAACTGTCTTCACCCAGATGCCAGTGCCGCCCGACCGTGAAGACAGCCACGGCAACCAGGAATGCGCTGACCGTAGGCAGCAATTCCCCGGCTGCAACGCTGAGCTGGCCAACTAGACCCAACGCCCCGACAAGGCTCCCGAAGACCGTCGCCGCCAGCAGCGCAAGCGGCGTGGGCTGCAGAATCAGGGCGAAGGCAGCGCTTTGCGTCGTGTACCCGATCACTCTGACCCACACCGGAAAGCGCGGCCTCAGAGCATATATGCGGTCGAGTTCGGCCGCCCCCTCCTTGGCGCCGATTTCGCCATGCTCGACGCGATCGACAAGGTTAGCCAGCAGAAACGTCTGGTCAAATCGCAAATCGCGATCGGCGCGTACGACGCGGATGGTGGTGCCCGCCACGTGATCAGATCCACCAAGGTGGACATAGTTGGGTAATAGTAGGACCTGGTTGGTTAGCCCGTACCGGCTGCAGGCCGAATCTAGGATCTGCCGCACGAGCCCGATGGGATAGCTAGCGGCGATCATTGCCCCGCCCAAATTGGCGAGGAAATTGACAGCCAGCGTGTCGGAAACGTCGTGAACCTGATCAGTCATGCCATACATCTGATTGGGAGCGAGCCGGGCCCAAGGCGCTCGCACCAGTGCGAAATCCCGGTCATTCCGGTCTTCGGCACCTTGGCGTTATGCCTCAACCACCTCAACCAACATGTCGGCAGCGCCCTGGCACACACGCCATTGTTGATACTGGCCACGCCAGTGTTGATATTGGTGCGGTATCGGGTCATGGTCTTCTCCCTACTACGCTGCAGTCTTTCAGATTTGCGTGGCGATGTTGATGATTTCGCACGGCCAACATGGTTTGCGGCCAGCGCGGCCTGCTGTTCACGCCACCGACGACACGCCATCCGCGCGGTCGTCGTTGCCGTCGCACCACATAACGAAGTGGTTTTTTTACAGGCACGGGAACACCCATATTGCGACAGTTTCCGCTCGGCCTTGAAAGCCTCAGGGGGGCTGCCAAACCGCATCGAAAGCCGACTGACGCTCTCGGCGCGTACACAGCAGACGAAAACTACAGTACTCATCGGGTTTCATCATCGGCTCGCAGCGCCATCTGCCCGTCCCGGCAGCGTTTGACGTTGCCGGCGTGTTCGCGGCAGACCGAGATCATCGACTCGATGCAGTTGGTCGAGCGCAACGTGCGCGCCAGTGAGTGGCCCGTTCAGGCGCAGCACGGTGAGAGTTTAGTCGAGGCCCTCGCGCAGGCTCGCCGCGGCGCCCGGGTGGGTGCGGTCGAGTTCTTTGGCCAGGGCCAGCAGCGCGGCCTCGGCCTGCAGCGCCGAGTCGGCGTGGTAGGCGTCGGTCACCTTACGGCCGACACTGGACCGAAGTCGTTGCGGCAGATGGTCTTTGACACTTCGGATCTTGTGGAACTTATGCGGACGTCGGCATAAGTTCCATAAGATTGCGAATGTTCTTGCCGCGCTGCCGAAATCGGCGCACCGGGGGGCGAAGGAGGCGCTTGCGGGGATCTGGAACGCAGAGGACAAACGGCACGCGCGGGAGGCGGTCGCTCGAGGCGGCCTACGGCGTCAAGTACCCCAAGGCGGTCGCCAAGATCACCGACGATGTCGACCAGCTGCTGGCCTTCTACGACTTCCCGGCCGAGCATTGGGTGCACCTGAGAACGACGAATCCGATATCGAGTCGACCTTCGCGACGGTGCGGAACCGGAGCAAGATCACCAAGGGGCCGGGTTCGCGCGCACAGGGAATCGCCATGGCCTACAAGCTGATCGAGGCCGCGCAGTCACGCTGGCGCGCGGTGAACGCGCCGCACCCGGCGCGCTCGGATTCTCGAGTTCCATAACGGTGCCCGGCACCATCAGCGCGGCGGGCGCGTTTACATCGAAAGGTAACGCCCAACAGTATTGGCGCCGCCCCCGAGCGCAGCGCCGCCTCCACCGCCGGCACGTCGCAGAAGCGCGCCTGCACCCCGTCGGCAACCAGAGCCCCTCTCCGCCCGCATAGCGCGAAGGGCGGTTCGCTCGGTCTCACTTAATGATCAACCCGAGCGCACCAAGCTGTCGCAACCCGTGCTCGAACCCACAGATCGCGATCGAGGCAGTAACCATGGCGAAACCGCTGCCCTCGACGAGCGGCAGCTTGAGCCAGCGCGTGATCACCGCGCGGGAGAAGTGACCATGGCTGATGAACACCACGTCGCGTGACGCCAGGTGCTGTAGCGCCAACGCGACGGCGCGGTCAGCGCGATCGGTGACCTGCGCGACGCTCTCACCGCCGGGGCATCCATGCGTCCACACCAGCCAATCAGGTTCGGTTTCGCGGATCTGCGCGGTCGTCAGGCCTTCGTAGGAACCGTAATCCCATTCCGCGACCAGTGGAGATATTTCATCGATGGTGATGTCGGCCAACCTGGCCGTGTCCAGAGTCCGTTGGCGCGGGCTGCTGACCACCAACGGGTGATCAAGTTTGACTTCACCGAGAACCCGCCCAGCGATCACGGCCTGCGCCCTCCCGGTGTCGGTCAGCTCGATCTCGGTGCGACCGGTGTGCCGGCCAGACTTCGACCACTCGGTCTCCCCGTGTCGGAGCAGCAACAGCCGGTGGCTATCCACGCCCATGCCGACCGATTATGCCAGACAGTCGCGATTCGTCCCGGGGCACGGGGAGAAGGTGACCTTCTCGCTGGGGCACGATCCCGACAAGCCCGCAAGTTCGCCCCGACCGCCCGCAACTACGCCGTGGCCCGGTTGGCCGCCGATGTCGGGCTGCGCATCAACGAGGCCTGCATGCTGGATCTGAACGACGTGCGGTGGGAGTTGGGCCGGTTCGGCAAGCTAAATGTTCGTTACGGCAAGGGTTCTCGTCGCAAGGGTCCCAAACCGCGGCTGGTGCCGCTTATCAACGGCGCCGACCACAGCTTTGTGCTGGTTCATCGAGAACGTCCTCGGCTTGTTCGGGCATCGAGCCGTCCGGGCACGGCACGCCGCTGTTTCCGTCCGAACGCAAGAACACCGACGGCCCAGCACGGTTACGGAGGCCAAATCGTCATAGTGACGTATCTCGCAGGAGTAGCCCGGGAGAGGAGGGAGGCGCGGTCGGTAGCACCCAGGCTCGCCATAGCGTCACTGCAGGGTCACGCGAAGGTAAGGGTTGAACGAATACGGAACAGAAAGAGTGAGAAGACCGCGGCCGAGGAACAGAAAGAGTGAGAAAAGCGCAGATAGATTGAGAGGAGACAGCAGGACTCTGGCAGTTCACTAAGATTGCTACGCGGAAGTCTGTGTGCTACAACGGATTTCGTCGATAAGCGACCTTATGTAAGGTAGCGGCTGATATAGCCTGCTTCCCAACCCATTTCGTATGCCCATAATTTCGGTCTGGTCTCACCCTAGTTGGCCCTTTCGCAGGTGATCTGGCACGCGGCGGCGGATTCGCGGCCGGATCTGTGTTGGATGCGCACGGCACAGGGACGGGCACTATTTGGCGGCGTCGCCGCACACCCGTTCCGGCCACTGCACTACCCGATGACCTCAGCGATTGGGCTCGGCATCCTCACCGCCGGGACACCGCCACGGCTGGCCGGTCGCCGAGGGCGGGTCGGCGTCGATCACCACCGCGCTGGCCGCGATGCTCACCGACCTGGGTGGCAAGATCGAAACCGGCGTCCCCATCCAGGCGGCCTCCCAGCTACCGCCGGCCGACGCCACCCTGTTCGACCTGGCCCCGGAATCGGTCGCAGCCATCCTCGACCGGCAACCGCCCCGAATCCAGCATGTCTACAGTCGTTTTCGCCGCGGGCCCGGCGCGTTCAAAGTGGACTTCGCCGTCGAGGGTGGGGTTCCGTGGACAAACCCGCACGCCCGCCGCGCCGGGACCGTGCACCTGGCCGGCAGCTTCGCCGAGCTGGCTGCCGCCGAACGCGACGTACATGCGGGCCGGATGCCGCAGCGGCCGTTCGTCCTAGTCGGCCAGCAGTATCTAGCTGACCCACAACGCTCGGTCGACGACATCCACCCGGTGTGGAGCTACGCCCACGTGCCCAACGGCTATACCGGCGATGCCACCGCGGCGATCATCGCCCAGATCGGGCGGCTCGCACCAGGATTCCGCGACCGCATCATCGGTCACGCCGCGCGGACCACCACCGATATGCCCGTATATAACCCGAACTTCGCCTGCGGCGACATTATGACTGGTTCTCCCAGCGTCGCCGAGTGGTCGCCGTCGAAGTAGTCCCAGGTCGGGGCGTTTGCCGGCGGCGGCGGGTTTGTCGTTGTCGGCAAACAGCGAGTCCCGTCGCCTTTCGGCCACCGGCATCCGCTTCTTGGGCATCCTGTCCCCGCCGAGGGATTCCGCCCCTCTTACGATCGGCCTACCGGACCGCCTCGGCCCGGACCCCGACGAGGTTTCCACGTTCCACGCACACGAGACACGACCGGGGTGGGTGCCCCTATACCCAGAGACCAGCGGTGTTCCCACGACCGGCTCTCACTGCCCGGTCGCCGCTTGCCGCCCCTTCCAGCGGCCAGGCCCAATCACCCAGATATTCGTCCCGTCTTCCAGGGCTAGAAATAACGAGGCATCATCAGGAGTTCACTCACGTTCACCCGCCCGGCCTTCCCCTCGCCCGGTTGCTCCTCCAGACGGAAGAGGGGCCCTTAGGCTTCTACCCTGGGCTTCGCACCCAACGGACAAGACCCGTCGACGCACGCCGGGGCGGGGATTGATCCTGAACACTGATCGAGAACTAGCACCCCGCAGAACCGGCCTCCAATCTGCGGGTTCATTCGGTTTGCACGACCTCGTTTCGCATGAAAACTTTCCTTACTGGTATCCGGGTCGTGTGCTATCGTCTGAACCGCGGCGTCGGTGTTCTCAATCGAAACCGGTGCCGGCGCGAAGAATTGCATGTCCTCGCGCACGAACATTCGTTGCCGGTAACGCCGGTGTAGGCGGGCGGCGCACCGCTGAAGACTTGAAGATACGCGGCCATTGTCATGGCGGCTGGGTGCTCGGCGCGCTGGGCTCCGAGTAGGCATGCTCCAAGACGCTGCCGATGCAAGGAGATAGACGACGAACGATTGTCGTCCGAGCACTTCGACGAGCCGCACTGCGGATGCACATCGATTATCAATGGGTCCGTCACCCAAGGAGATTCCGAACCATGAGTACGCCAGCGAAAACGTCGCAGGAAGTTCACGCCGATGAAAAGATCTCGGCATACGGTACCGCTCGCTCGACGATTAAGGGGACACCGCTCAGCGCCGAAGAACTCCGCAAGATCGACGCTTACTGGCGCGCCAGTCTCTACCTCTCTTTAGGGATGCTATATCTGAAGGAAAATCCTCTACTGCGCGAGCCGCTCAAAATCGAGCAAACCAAGCCCCGTCTGTTGGGCCACTGGGGCTCCGATTCTGGCCAGAGCTTCACCTACATTCACTTCAACCGGCTGATCAACAAGTATGACCTAAATGCGATATTCATTTCGGGCCCTGGACACGGCGCGCCTGCCGTACTGTCGAACGCGTACCTCGAAGGCACGTACTCCGAAATCTACCCGGATAAGAGCGAAGATCTTGCCGGGATGCAGCGCTTCTTCAAGCAATTCAGCTTCCCGGGAGGGATTGGCAGTCATGCGACTCCCGAAACCCCTGGCAGCATCCACGAAGGCGGAGAGCTCGGTTACAGCATCTCGCACGCCTACGGGACGGTGTATGACCATCCAGACCTGATCACGCTTGTGATGGTGGGTGACGGTGAGTCTGAGACCGGCCCGCTCGCGACAAGCTGGCACAGCAACAAGTTCCTTAATCCAGTAGTTGACGGCGCGGTACTGCCTGTCCTGCATCTCAACGGCTACAAGATCAATAACCCCACCGTCCTCGCCCGCATCAGCCATGAAGAGCTGGAAGCGCTGTTCGTTGGATACGGGTACACGCCGTACTTCGTCGAAGGCAGCGATCCTCAGAGCATGCATCAGGCGATGGCTGCGACACTGGAGCATTGCGTACTCCAGATTCGCAAAATCCAGGATGAGGCACGTGAGACCGGTAGAGCGGTCCGGCCGCGCTGGCCGATGATCGTCTTGCGCAGTCCCAAGGGATGGACGGGGCCGCGGCAGGTTGATGATCACTACCTCGAAGGCTTCTGGCGCGCGCACCAGATCCCCATCACGGACGTAGCTACAAATCCAAGGCATTTGAAGCTGCTTGAAAGCTGGTTACGCGGTTACAAGCCCGAAGAGCTCTTCGACGAGAGCGGTCGGTTAGTGCCTGAGTTGAAGACTCTGGCTCCCACGGGAAATCGGCGGATGAGTGCAAATCCGATCGCGAATGGTGGTCTGGTTCGCAAGCCGCTGGATATGCCCGATTTTCGGAGTTGTCGGGTCGAAGTGAAAAAGCCCGGCGCTACCTTGGCCGGGAACGTCCCGACACTCGGCAACTTCCTGCGGGAAGTGATGCGGTTGAATATGGACAGCTTCCGCGTCTTCGGACCGGATGAAACGCAATCCAACAGGCTTGAGGCGATTTATGACGTTGCCAAGAAAGTCTGGATGGGAGAGTACTTTCCCGAGGACGCGGACGGCGGTGAGCTCGCTCCCAACGGACGCGTGATGGAGATCCTGAGCGAGCACACCGTCGAAGGATGGCTCGAGGGTTACCTCCTGAGCGGTCGGCACGGCTTACTCAACAGCTACGAGCCGTTCATACACGTCATAGACTCGATGTTTAATCAGCACGCCAAGTGGCTGGAAAAATGTAACGAACTGCCGTGGCGGGCAAAGGTGTCGTCACTGAACCTACTAATCACCGCATTAGTCTGGCGACAGGATCATAACGGCTTCACGCATCAGGACCCGGGTTTTCTCGACGTGATCGCCAACAAGAGCCCCGATGTCGTCCGCGTCTACCTGCCACCCGACGGTAACTGCCTGCTGTCTGTTGCTGATCACTGCCTACGAAGTGTCAACTACGTCAACGTCATTGTCGCGGACAAGCAAGTGCATCTGCAGTACCTGGACATGGAAGCGGCAATCGAGCACTGCACCAAAGGCCTCGGCATCTGGAATTGGGCCAGTAACGACCAGGGAGCCGAGCCCGATGTAGTCATGGCTAGCTGCGGCGACTGCCCAACGATGGAGTCTTTGGCCGCCACCGCACTGCTTCGGCAGCACCTACCCGACGTGAAGGTGCGGTTCGTAAATGTGGTCGACCTCTTCCGGCTGGTTCCTAGCACGGAACATCCGCACGGCATAACGGATCGCGAGTTCGAGGCCATCTTCACCCCAAACACGCCGGTCATCTTCAACTTCCATTCCTATCCTTGGCTGATTCATCGGCTTACCTATCGCCGAGCGGGCCAGCACAACATCCACGTGCGCGGGTACAAGGAGAAGGGAAACATAAACACCCCACTGGAATTGGCCATCCAGAACGAAACGGATCGCTTCAGCCTCGCAATTGACGCCATCGACCGAATGCCTCGCTTCCAGGTCACCGGAGCCGGCGCTCGGGAGGCGCTGCTGAACCGTCAGATAGAGGCTAAGAGCCACGCCTACGAGTTCGGTATCGACCCTGAGGAGATCACGAGTTGGCAGTGGCCATTCTGAGGGGCAAAGGAATTCAAGTCATGAGTGAAGGATTGCCCGTGGTTTACCGCGCCAGCAACGGGAGACTGCGTGGAGTCTATCGGGCCAGCACACGGGACTTAATGATTTGCCGTTGACCGAGCGCGGCGAGCGCAACGCGCGTCGGCTCGGTGAACGGTTAAAAGAACTGAGCTTGAAGAAGGTCTTCACCAGCCCATTGCAGCCTGCGAGGCGGACTTGCGAGTTGTCAGGCTTTGGCGCCGAGGCCGAGGTCGAGCGCGACTGGTCGAATGGAACTACGGCGAATACGAGGGACTACGCCCGGACCAAATCCATGCGGAGCGCTCGGATTGGGAGTTGTTCCGAGAAGGCTGGCCCGGAGGCGAATCACCGCATCAGGTCGGAATTCGTGCTGAACGTGTCGTCCAGCGAATCCGTGCGATTCATGGCGACGTGCTGATTTTCTCGAGCGGGGACATACTGCGCGTACTGACGGCGCGCGCAATTAGACGCCCAGAAGTCGCGCACTCGCCCATAGCGCCACCACCGCCACGAGCAGGGACGCGGGCACCGTGCACAGCCCCGCGTGTACTCGCCGACGCCGGCGTCCACGTGGTGCTGCCGCAGCACGCGCCGCCACAGGAGGTTTGACAGGGAACCGACGTAGGTCAGGTTGGGGCCGATGTTGACCCCGATCAGCACCGCCAGGATGGTCATCGCCCCGCTGTGCGCGACCAGCGGTAGCAGCACCAGCGTGGCGGGCAGATTGTTGACGACGTTGGCCAACGCGGCGGCTATTGCGGCGGTCGCGAGCAACGCCGGCAGTCCCGAGCCGGACGGCAGCACCGCAGACATCGCCCTGTCCACCCCGTTGAGCATGACCGCCTGTACCACCACGCCGAGCGCCAGCACGAAGACGAGGAACCACACGTGGACCGAGCGCACGATCTCCACCACCGAGGTATGCCCGCGGCTGAGGCTGCGCACGGCCAGCACCGAGGCGCCGCACAGCGCCACCCAAGCGGGGGTCACCCCGACCGACTGGGCTACGGCGAACCCGGCCAGCGTGAACCCGACGACCACCAACACGAACACCGGTGGCCGCGGCGCCGGCCCGAGTTCCTCGGGGTCCGGCTGCACGCGCAGGTCCGCGGCGAAGAACCACCGGAAGACGACGTAGAGAGTGGCCACCGCTCCCAACCACGGCAACGTCATCATCAGGGTGAACCTGGTGAATGAGAGGTGGGCCGTGTGGAAGGCCAGCAGGTTGGTCAGATTCGACACCGGCAGCAGCAACGAAGCGCCGTTGGCCAGATGGGCTGTGGAGTAAGCGTATGGGCGCAACCGCGTGCTGCAACCGGCGGACGGCCGCCAGCACCACCGGGGTCAGCAACACCACGGCGGCGTCGAGGCTCAGCACCGCGGTGATCACGGAGGCGATGACGAACACCCGCCCCAGCAGGCCGCCCGACCCGACGCGCCCCCGCGCGATCGCCGCGCCGGCCGCCTCGAACAGGCCCTCGTCGTCACAGAGCTTGGCCGTCGAAGCCAATCGCGACCAACTGCATGATCTGGTGCCGGATCAGTCCTATCGCGGCGGGGATCCGCGATCCCTGAACCAGGCCGGCGGATGCGAGATGCCTTGTTACGCAATGCAAAAATGACGATTCGTCACAACCATCCAGATACCTGCTAGCAGGGTGTGTCGATTGCCGTCAGCCGCAACGACATGCGTGCACGGGAGCGGCATCCTTAGTTGCGAGTGCGGTACGCGAACTCGCGTCCCGCCGAAAGCCTTGGCAGCAAAAGCCTTCCAGGGAACGAGCCTAATGCCGTCCATCGATTTTGTTTTAGGAGCGAGCAATGACCGACCAACTCATCGGCGCCCACAATGCCCATAACGGGCTACACAGCGAGCAGGGCGCCCTGCCGGGCGAGCACCCGGGCCGCTCGGCCAACCCCGTGATCAAAGTCCACGACGTCATCTGGCTGGAGTTCGAGAAGCCGGACTTGGACAAGGCGGAGGCTTTCGCGCTGGCGTTCGGTTTCAGCGTCGCCCTGCGCACCGACGACGAGCTGCACCTGCGGGGCAGCGACCCCGCCGCGCCGTGTGTGCTGATCCGCCGCGGCACGCGTTCGCGGTTCGTCGGCCCGGCTTTCGTGGCCGCGGAATACTCCGACCTGCTGCGGTTGGCCGATGCGACCGGGACGACGGTGCGGCCGCTGCCCGAGACCCTGGGCGGGGTCGGGGTCGACCTCGTCGACCCGAGCGGGATTCCGTTGCGGGTGGTGTCCGGCGCTTATCAGCTCGACGAGCTGCCCTCCCAGAAGCCGCACATCTTCAACTTCGGCGCCAGCCACGACACCGTCCGGGCGAACGTCACCCAGCGTCCTCCGCGGGTGCCCGCGCGCGTACAGCGGCTCGGCCACATCGTCTTGCAGACCCCGAAGTACCTCGAGGCGCTGAACTGGTATTTGGACCACCTGGGGTTGATCGTCAGCGACTTCTGCTACTACCCCGGCCAGCGTGAGCGCGGACCCATCATGAGCTTCATCCGCTGCGACCGCGGGTCCACCCCGGCCGACCACCACACGCTGGCGATGGCGCTGGGGCCGACGCACCGCTACGTGCACTCGGCGTACCAGGTCGCCGACTTGGACGCGCTGGCCGCCGGCGGCGAATTCCTGCGCGAGCAAGGTTATTTCCGCTCCTGGGGCATCGGCCGCCACATCCAGGGCAGCCAGATCTTCGACTACTGGCGTGACCCCGAAGGTGATTTCCTGGTCGAGCACTACGCCGACGGGGACATGTTCGACAACACCCTGGAGCCCGGCTGGGCCCCGTTGACGGCGTCCGGCCTGTACCAGTGGGGTCCCGCGCCGAGCAAGGACTTCCTGGGCGTGGGCACACCGGGCGAAACCGCGCGCGAGGTCGCGCTGATGTTCGATGCGCTGCGCCACGACAACGAGTTCGACATGTCCGCCCTGCGAGGGCTCTTCGCCGTAAGTAACTCCTGATAACCACGCAACCGAAAGAAAGTAAGGCTCCTCACATGACGGTCTCCATTCTGCGCAGCGAAGACTCGTGGTGGGTGCACACCGCCGACGGCGCCGCGCGCATCCGCACCGACGCGACCACCACCCGGGAGGTGCTGGCCGACCGCGAAGCCATCGCCCACGCCGCGCACTCCACCAACACCGTGCCGGTGGGTAGCCTCAAGCTGCTTTCTCCGGTCACCACGCCGTGCCGCCTGGTGGCACAGGCCACCAACTTCGCCTCGCATGTGCGTGACGTCGGGCGCGACCCGGCCAAGACGCCGCTGACCTTCTTCCGCAAGGCATCCGGTTCCGTCACCGGTCCGTTCGACGACATCGTCAAGCCCCGGCACGTGCAGCTGCTGGATTACGAGCTGGAGATCGGTCTGCTGATCGGCCGCGAGATTGCGGTGGGCACCGAGATCACCGAGGCCAACCTCGGTGAGTTCGTCCACGGGCTGGTGGTGACCAACGACGTGTCGGCGCGCGACATCCAGCTGACCAAAGCCCAGTTCTACGAGTCGAAGTCGTACCCGACGTTCACCCCGGTCGGGCCGGCGCTGGTGCTGGTCGACGGCGACGAGCTCAAGCGCTTCGGCGACCTGCGGCTGCAGTTGCGGGTCAACGGCGAGCTGCGCCAGAACGCGGTGGTCGAGGGCGACATGCTCTACTCGCCCGTGCAGGCGCTGCAGACCCTGGCGCAATTTCAGAAGGTGGACGCCGGCGACCTGATCCTCACCGGCACCCCGGTCGGCACCGCGCTCACCGCGCGTGGAGTCGAGAACCCCCACCAGATCGATCTCATGAGTTTCCTTGCCGCCCAGGCAAAGAACCCGAACTATCTGCACCACGGTGACGTCGTGGAGGCCACGGTGGCCACCGACGACGGCGCCATCGACCTCGGAACCCAACGCAACAAGGTGGTGTACGCATGAACGCACAATCCAATGGCGCCCCGGCATCGCTGCCGGACTACGTGCCGGTGATCATCGTCGGCGCCGGCCCGGCCGGCATCACCGCGGCCACGCTGCTGGGCCAGTACGGCATTTCGACGCTGGTGCTCGACCGGCACGAAACCGTCTACCCGCTGCCGCGGGCGGTGCACGCCGACGACGAGATCTACCGCATCCTGGCTCGGCTGGGCGTCGGCGACGAGTTCGCCGCCCACCGCCGCTCCGCGCACGGTCTTCGGCTGCTGGACAAGGACTTCCGCGTCCTGACGGAGCTGAAGCGCAGCACGGAGCCCAGCGCCAACGGCTACCCGCAGATGAACATGTTCGACCAACCAGAATTGGAAGGCATGCTGCGCACCAACCTCAAGAGATACCCGCACGTCACGTTGCGGGGCGATGTCGAGGTCACCAGCGTCACGCAGAACCGGCCCGGCCGGGTGCGGGTCAGCTTCCTCGATCGCGTTCGTGGGGGTGAGCAGCACGTGGAGTCCGGCTATGTGCTGGGTTGTGACGGTGCAAACAGCATGGTGCGGGCGTCGATCGGCTCGCACATGTACGGGCTGCCTTTCCAACAGACCTGGTTGGTCATCGACGTGGACACCGACGCCCAACTCAATCAGTGGGAGGGCTGCCACCAGCTCTGCAGTGTGGAGCGCGCCGGCACTTACATGCGGGTCGGAGAGACTCGCTACCGCTGGGAATTCCGGCTGCTCGACGGGGAGACCGCCGCCGACTACCAAACCCTCGACCACATCAAGCCGTTGATCAAGCCGTGGCTGGGCGACACAACCGCCGAACAGTTGCGCCTGGTGCGCGTCACCGCTTACACCTTCCGTGCGCAGGTGGCCAGTAGTTGGCGTGACCGCAACGTATTCCTCCTGGGTGACGCCGCCCACCTCACCCCGCCGTTCGTCGGTCAGGGCATGGCGGCGGGCCTTCGCGACGCGTTGAACCTGACCTGGAAAGTGGCCGGCGTGCTGGGCAAAACCCTGCCCGAAAGCGTGCTGGACACCTACCAGGAGGAGCGCAAAGCCCATGCGGCGGCCATGATCTTGATGGCCGTGTCGATGGGCTGGGCCATGACGGGCGGCGGCCGGATGGGCGACCTGGCCCGGCACGTTCTGTTCCCGAAGCTGGGGAATGCGCACCTGCCGGGCACGCGCATCAGTGCCGCTGACGGTGTCGCCCCCGGGCTGCACAGGTCAGCGATGGTGATCAAGTCCCGCACCCCCGGGGGGCTCGCCGGAACGCTTTGCCCCAACCCGGTTTTGCGCGATGGCCTGCACTTCGATCAGATTGTCGGCAACCGATTCGCGGTGGTCACCTCCGCGGCGTTGAGCCTTGCGCAAGAGAAGGAGCTGCGCAGTCGTGGAGCCGTGGTGGTCTCCGTCGCATCCGAAAGTCAACTCGGCCGCTGGCTCAAGCAGGGCCGGGCGACAGCGGCCATCGTCCGACCGGACGGCGCGGTTATGCAGGCGGGCAAGAACGTTCAGGCGCTGTGCGATGCCGTGCCGTCCTTCTCGGTCGGTCAGGGCACCGAAGCCGAAGGTGAGCGCCGATGACCCACCTGTTGGTGCTCAACGACGGCAAGCAGGAAATGCAGGCGGTCTCCCTGGACGGCACCCGCGTGCGCACCCTGATCAGCGGGCTCGACGAGAGGGCCGACGGCATCGTCGTCGACCAGTCGCGCGGCCACGTGTACTGGACGAACATGGGCGCCCCCGATACCGGGGGCGACCCACGTTCGGAAGTCGCATACGCCCGCAACGGGTCTCTGGAACGCGCCGATCTCGACGGCTCGAACCGCGTCACGATCGTGCCGCGCGGGGCGTTCACGACCGGCAAACAGCTCGCCGCCGATTTCGAGGCGGGCGCGCTGTACTGGTGCGACCGCGAGGGCATGCAGGTGCTGACCTGCAATCTCGACGGCAGCGACCTGCGCGCGCTCGTGGTGCCGGCGGTCGGTGATCAGGCTGCCCAAACGATCGCCAACCACTGCGTCGGCATCGCCGTGGACTTGGACCGGCGCCTGCTGTATTGGACCCAGAAAGGGGCACCAAAAGCGGGTGAGGGCAGGATCTTTCGCGCCCCGCTCGATCTGTCGGCGGACGCCAGCCCCCAGTATCGCGATGACGTCGAACTGCTGTGGAAGGACCTACCCGAGCCGATCGATTTGCACCTGTTTGCAGGCACGACGCTGGTGTGGACGGATCGGGGCGCCGAGCCCGACGGCAACACGCTCAACCGCGCGCTGGTGCAGCCGAGCGTCGGTACACCGGAGATCCTGTCGCGCGGATACCACGAGGCGATCGGCGTCGCCGCGCTCTCCGAGGCCGAGTTCTACATCGGCGACCTCAGCGGCAGCATCCGCTACGTCAACCTCGACACCGGCATCGACACCGAACTGGTGCACCTCGGCTTCGGCCTCACCGGCCTCGCGCTTGCCGAACTCTGAGCTCGTGGGCAGACGCAGAATCGCATTGCCGCGGCCCGTGGCATGCGATTTCGCGTCTGCTCGCGGTGGTGAAAGGTGCTGGAGATGAGCGGTTGGATCGGCTTCTGGCACAACCTAACTCCGGGGCAAGGCACGCTCCTGGGCGGCGCCTTCGTCCTCTTTGCGGGGATTGTCGCGTTCGGCACCGGTTCGCTCGACCGCCGTTCCGAGCACAAGCGCTTCCACTACGAGGAGATGAAGGCACTTTACGCCGAGGCCTTGCGGATCGGGCGGGACCTGGAGATCCTCAAGGCGCTCCCGCCGGAAATTCGCAGGGAAGTGCTGACTGAGAAAGCCGAGGCGATCGACCGGGTGATCAGTGAGCTCGCGCTGACGGGTAACTACCAAACCGCCGACCTCGCCATCGCCTACGCATATCAGCAGTCCGTTCAGCTCGGTGAATGGGTACGGCAGGTGGAGTCCGACGGAGGTATGACGGAGCGTCTCCAGATGTGGCTGGACAACATGCCCGAGGGGCAACGAGAGGCGCTGAAGACTTACGAGGACGTCCGGGTCGATCGCCGCGACGTGGTGCAGGCCGTGCGTAAGGAGCTGGGCCTGTACGTTCCTGTGCTCTCACGCTATCGGCGTGCGTTGCGTGACTCCATACAGGGCCAGCCTTTTCCGCTGAACTGAACCCCCGCTGCGACAAACCCATTCTGACTGATGCCGGCTGACGATGCCGAGTACCGCGGCGGATTTGTCGCACCATTCGGCGCCTCTCACAGCCCAAGTGCAGCTAGCCGGAAGCAGGTACGGCCGTCAGCAGGGACGACATTTCGACCGGAGCGGGCGATGCTTGAGTGGTCAGGGGCTGCACGAGAATCGTTTGCCCGACAACCCGCCGGAACGGCGGCGAAAGCGTCTGCGGTGCAAGGCTATCGGACGTTGGCAGCCGGCCCGGGACGGGAAACGACTGGAAGGGCAGGTATTCGGGATGCTCATGCTCACCGCACTGCTGGCGCTGCTCCTATTGAACACTCTTGCGTGGGCGCTGCACGACAGCCGGACGGTTGTCGAGCGGCACAAGGAATTCCCCTTCCAATGACCAGCAAGCCCAGCCCGCTGGTGGCCCGCTTCATCCGCCGGTACGGCTCCGTCTACGGCGTCGGTCTGACACAAGCGCCCGGAAGCCTGACGGCCTGCGTTATGAGCGACCCACGGCTCACGCGGGCTCTCAGATAAATTCAGCTACCCGAACCGGATTATCCGATGTAGCTCTGACGCGGAAGCATGTTGGGTCGCATCAACGATCGCACGGTTGCGCCGTCGGCCGCCGCGGGCCTACCGCGTGCGGCCGCTCCCGCCGCCAGGTTCACCGGCGAACTCGCCAGGCTGACCGGGGGCGCCAATTCTCCGAGATCGGTTTGGCTGACGAGGTTTACCGGCAGCGCCTTGGCGGCCGCGCCGTTTGCGGACGTGAGGGTGCCCCAGGTCTGGGGTACCGAGAGGGCCCCGACGGTGGCCGCCCGTCCCATGGCGCCGGATACCGCACCGCCGACCTGAACCGAGCCGACCGACCCAACCGAACCGAGTGTGGTCGCCACTTTGCTGAGTCCGGCGCTCACGTCGGTCAACGCCTCCACTGTTGAGTCGGCGGCGGTCGAGCCGGAGTTCGCCAGGGAGGCCGCCGACAAGATGATGGAGGGGATCGTCGCGAACGCGCTGATGCCGGAGTTGACGTGGTCGGGCGCCAGCGCATTGTTTATGTTGTCGAGGATCTGCTGGATGATCGTGTCGATCGACGGGCCGGTCGAACTCCCGACGGAATTGCTGACCGCGGCGCTTTGGGCGCCCAAGCCGGCGGGATTGGTGTTCTGTTTCGGCGCGGTGAACGGGGTCAGCGTGGCCGCGGCGGCCGACGAGCCGGCATACCCGTACATCGCGGCGGCGTCCTGGGCCCACATCTCGGCATATTGAGCCTCGGTCGCCATGATGGCGGCGGTGTTGATGCCCAAGAAATTCGTCGCGACCAGCATCGCCAGCTGCGCGCGATTCGCCGCTATCACCGGTGGCGGCACCGTCGCCGCGAACGCCGTCTCGAATGCCGACGCGGCGGCCTGACCCCGGCCGGCCGCCTCCTCGGTCTGTGTTGCGGCGCCGTTCAGCCATGCCACGTAAGTCGCTGCGGCGCCGGCCATCGATAGCGACGACGGACCCGTCCAGCCGTCGGCGGTTAGGCCCGATACCACCGCAGAATAGGAGGCGGCCGTCGAGTACAGGTCCGCGGCCAGCTTTTCCCACGCGGCCGCGGCGGCCAGCATGGAGCCCGGGCCGGGACCGGAATACATTCGGCCGCTGTTGATTTCCGGCGGCAGGGCTCCGAATTCCATGACTCCTACCAATTCAGCGGGCGGCGGCCGCGTTCGCGGCCTCGGTGGCCGCGTAGGAACCGGCGGATGCTTGCAGGGTGGAAACGAAAAGCTGGTGGATCGCCGCCGCCTGCGCGCCGACCTCCTGGTACAGCACCCCGTGGGCGGTGAACGCCGCCGCCGTCAGTGCCGATACTTCGTCGGCGGCGGCCGGAACGACCCCCGTAGTGGATTCCGCTGCAGCGGAATTCGAGGCCG
The DNA here is from genome assembly GCA_963784685.1 of uncultured Actinomycetota bacterium. Taxonomy (GTDB): domain Bacteria; phylum Actinomycetota; class Actinomycetes; order Mycobacteriales; family Mycobacteriaceae; genus Mycobacterium. Next base: position 429,260 of record CAWASF010000018.1, on the reverse strand, counting down.
TCATCGCCGAACCGATTGCCGCCAGGTTTCCCGCCGCCGCGCTCATCACCTCGGCCTGCGTAGTTACGAACGACATTTCTCTTCTCCCAGTTGGATTCTGCGACGCTGCGGGTTGATTGAGGCGTGGCACGCGATCATCCCCGCAATCAAGCTCAACACGTAGCATTGCGGAGGCGGGCCGAGGTGTCGTCGGCGCTAGCATCCCATTTGGCTTCCGGCTAGCCGGAAGAACTCTGGGGCAAGTCGGCGGTCCCGCTGTCCGGGGTTCGTTGCGGCGCAGAGTGATTCAGTTCACAGCGGGATCACGAAGACAGGAACCGCATTCCACGTGCCCCACCGATACCGGCTAGCGGGTATGCCCATTCCGGTTGCCGGTAACGACACACGCGGGTCATTGCGGCAGGCTGAGGGAGCCAGTTCAGTACAGGACCAACCAACGCCCCTGGGCGCCGCGACGGGACGGGTGCGGTCCACGGGAGGGAAACGAGGGACGATCCATGTCGATCGACGGCGGCGGTTTAACCGGACTCGGCGGGCGGCTTCCCCTGTACGACCGCGACGCGCTCAACCCCGGCCAGAGGGAGCTCTACGACTGGCTGATGAACGCGGCGGTCCCATGGGCGGAGGGCGCCGACTTCCAGGCAAGCACCGACGCGGGCCAACTGATCGGTCCGTTCAATCCGGCCCTGCTCACCCCGGCCATCTCCTCCGCCTTCCTCGAACTCGCCGTCACCGAGCAGAAAAACACCTCGCTGAGCCGACGCTGCAGGGAGGTCATCATCCTGACGGTCGGCGCGGTGTGGCGGGCCCCCTACGAGCTCTACGCCCATTGCGCCGTCGCCCGGCAGGTCGGCCTCCCGGAGGAGGCGGTGCGGACATTGACCGGAGGTGGACTACCGGAGGACCTCACAGAAGCCGAAGCGGTCGCCCACCGGGTTGCCCGCGCACTGTCGGTCGAGCACGGTCTCGACGACGAGCTGTACCGCGAGGCGCAAGCTCTGCTCGGGGACCAAGGGATGATGGAAGCCGCCGTGCTGACCGGCATCTATCACACCGTCTGCGCGATCCTCAATGCCTTCCGGATACCCACACCGTCCTGAGCCTTCAGAAACTGTCGACGGTCCGCGCGGATGGGTGTTAGCTAGAGGCGGGGTAGTCCGGTGTGAGGTGCTCGGTGGACGAAGGCGCGGTGTTGCCCGATGAGGGTGAGTCCGTTCGGTCCGAGCTGGTGCGGGAAACCCCCCGCTCACGAGTGACGCGGCTGTTCGCCGCTGGGCGCACCGTGATCCGAAAAGAATTCACCGGCACCGCGGCACAGCGTCGGCTCCGCCACGAGGTGGCGGTGCTGGAAAGGCTGCGCGGGGTCGTGGGTGTGGCGCAGGTTCTCGATGAGCCGCGCTACCCCGGGTCGATCACGCTTGCCGACGCCGGCCGAACCAGCCTTGCGGAGACGCTGAAACCGCTTGCCCCCGATGACCTGGTCCGCGTGGCGACGGCGTTGGCGGATGCGGTGGCCGCCATGCACGCCGGTGGCGTGATGCACCGCGACATCTGCCCCGCCAACATCGTTGTGTCGCCTCGCCTCTCGCCGTGTCTGGTGAGTTTCGGGCTGGCTACGTCACTGGCCGAGATCCGGCCCGAGTTCACTCACCATAGCCAAATCGTCGGCACGCTCGCGTATTTGGCACCCGAGCAGACCGGCCGGACGGGCCGGCCCGTGGATCAGCGTGCCGACCTGTATGCGTTGGGGGCCACACTGTATGAGCTGGCCACCGGTGCGCCGCCGTTCGGGGTCGGCGATCCGCTGCGGCTCACGCATGATCACCTGGCACGGGTGCCCGCAGCGCCAGATGCCGTCAATTCGGCTGTGCCGAAGGTCTTTTCGAAAATCATCATGCATCTGCTGGAAAAGGAGCCGGATGACCGCTACCAGTCCGCCGGGGGCGTGGTGCACGACTTGCGGCAGTTGCGTGACGGTGATGCGACGGTGCCCGTGCCGCGCGTCGGCGAGCGGGATCTTCCGCTGCGGCTGCTGCCGCCGTCGCGGCTGATCGGGCGCGATGAGGAGCTGGTCGCGCTGAGCGCGGCCTTCGACGAGGCGCTGAAAGGTGGCTGCCGGGGCGTGCTCGTCAGCGGGGCCCCCGGCGTGGGAAAAACGGCGTTGGTAGATCAGTTGCGCCCGCTCGTGACCGGAAACGATGGCTGGTTTGTGGCGGGCAAATTTGACCAGTCTCGGCGGGATCTGGAGTTCGGCGGAATCTTCCAGGCGTTTCGCGCGCTCGGTCGGTTGTTGCTGGCGGAGCCGGAGGAGGAGTTGGCCGGGCTGCGGAAGCGGATGCTGGCGGCACTGGGACCGAATGCGGGTCTGGCCGCCGCGGCGGTGCCCGAGTTTGCGGCGTTGCTCGGAGTGCCGGCGGAGGCCGGCGATCCGCTCACGGCTCAGCTCCGCACTCAGCACAGTGCTGTGTCAGCGCTGCGGGCGGTGGCCTCGCGGAAACGTCCGGTGGTGGTCTTCATGGACGACCTGCAGTGGGCAAGTCCCACCTCCGTCGGCGCCATCGACATGGCGCTTGGTGAGCAGGTGGAGGGGCTGTTGCTGGTGGGTGCCTACCGCAACGACGCCGATCCGGCGCATCCGCTGGCGACCTTGCTGTCACAGTGGCGGCGACAGCCGGGCGTCACCCATGTGCACCTTTCCAATCTGGCCGGGTCGGGCGCGGCGGCTTTGGTTGCCGAGGTCCTGCACGTGAGCCACGCTGATGCCGACGTACTCGCCCGGCTTATCGAGCCGCATACGCGCGGCAATCCTTATGAGACGGTGGAGTTGCTCAACACCTTGCGTCAGGAAAAGATCCTGACCCCGACCTCGGCGGGGTGGTCGTGGGACGAGCCGGCCCTGAGTTCGTTGTTGACCCGCTCGAAGGTGGCCGAGCTGGCGACGGCCCGGATGGCAGGCTTGCCGTCGGCATGCCGGGGTGTGCTGGAGGCCGTGGCCTGTCTGGGCGGGCGAGCCGAGCTGAGCGTGCTCGCGGTCGCGACCGCTTCGGCCGACGTGGTGGAACAGCGCCTGGCGCCGGCCCTGGAAGAGGGCGTTCTGGTGGTCGAGACGGGGGCGCATGATGCGGTTAGGTTCCGCCACGACCGTATCCGTGAAGCGATCGTCGCCGAGCTTGACGCCGAGCGGCAGCGCTCGGTGCACCTGGCGTTGGCGCGGCGGCTTGCGGTCGAGCCCGCGCTGTATGCCGTTGCCGCCGAGCAGTACCTGCCGGTCATCGACTCGGTGACCGACGCCGGAGAGCGGTCTGTCGCGGCGGCGCTGCTGAGCCGGGCCGCCGAACAGGCCGCGTTGGTGGGGGAGTACGGCCAGGTTCATGCAATGCTCTCGAGCGCGCTGCAGGTCGCCGATCCCGGTGACACCGCCGCACTGATCCGGCTGCACACGAGGCGCCTCACCGCCCTGTTCTGTCTCGGACGGCTGCAGGAGGCCGACGAGGATTACGGCGTCGTCGACCGGCTGAGTACCACCGCGCTGCAGCGAGTGGATGCGACGTGCGTCCAGGTGCGCAGCCTGACCAATCGCAAGCTGTACGGCGACGCGATCGAGCTCGCCATGACCGCGCTGCGCGAGCTCGGCACCACGGTCCCTCCCCCCGAACGGCTTCCGGAGTTGCTTGAGCGCTATTTCGCCTATCTGTACCGGTGGCTGGACGACACCGATGACGCCGACGACCTCGGCAGACCCGAAATCACCGATGCCACAACACTTGCCGTGACTTGCCTGTTCAATGCCGTATTTCCCACCGCGACCTTCGCCGGTGACGTATTCATGCAGGCGTGGTTGAGCCTCGAGGCACTGCAGATCTGGCTCGACCAGGGCACCGCCCGCGGGCTGGTCGGCCCGGCGAGCTATTCGGCAGCGACGGCCATTGCGCTGCGCGATGACTACGGCGCCGCATACCGGGCCGCACGCCGGATCGTAGCCGTGGGGGAAGACCGCGGCTATGAGCCCGAGACCTCACTGGCGCGGTTCGTATCGTCCTACTTCAGTTGCTGGTTCGAACCACTGGAAGTCTCTGTCGGACAAGCAAAGCGCGCATGCGACGGGCTCGTGCAAGGTGGTGACCTGGCCACGGCCGGTTATACCGTGGCCCACACTTACGGGGGGCGGCTGGACTTAGTGCCTACGCTCGACATATACGTCGCGGAGGCGGAGACGGCGTTGGCCTTCGTGCGGCGGGTGGGCATCGAACCGATGGGCCAGTGGGTGCGGGCCTATCGGTGGCTGGCAGATGTGTTGGGCGGCGAGACCGTCGACCCAACAGGGGAGGCTTCCGTCGTCGGGTGCGCCGACGACGCGGCGGTGCCGTTCTATGGAGATCTCAGTCGCGCGATCGCGGACGCGATCTTCGATGATCAGGAGGGCCTGAGAGCACATTCGGCCGCGGCGATGGCCGCCCTGCCCTTCGCCACCGGCAACTATGTGACCGCGGTGGCCCGCGTGCTGCGCGGTTTGGCCGTTGCCGCCGGTGCCCGGACCGCCTCGGCCGATGAACGACCGGGATTGCTGGCCGAGTTAGAGGAGCTGATCGACTGGCTCGGCGCCCGCGCCGAAGACGCACCGATGAATTTTCTGCACCTATTGCGACTGCTTGAGGCCGAATGTGCCTGGGCTGCAGGCGATATGGGCGCAGCCGCGCTGGCCTTCGACGCGGCCCGAGATGAGGTCGCCGGACGGCAACGGCCGTGGCATCGGGCGCTGATCACGGAGCGCGCGGCCCGATTCGCCCTGGCACGCGGTTTGCAGCAGGTCGGCGTCGAACTTCTCGGCCAGGCCAGGCAGATGTATCTGTCGTGGGGGGCGTCGGCGAAAGTCGCCCAGCTAGATTCGGCGTATCCGGTGCTTCGGTCGCCGGCCGACGCGCCCGGCTCAGTCGGCACTTCCTTCCTCAGCACCGGAACGATCGACTTGCTGGCGATCTTGTCCGCATCCCGGGCCCTGAGCTCGGAAACCACCATCGACGGGCTGCACAGCCGCGTCGTCGACGTGCTGGGCGCCATGACCGGGGCGACACAGGTACGGATGCTGCTGTGCGGCGAGGACCCGGAAGGCGCAATACCTGTCGACGGCATCGGCAGCAAGCCAACCGTGCCTGTGTCCGTCGTTCGCTACTGCCAGCGCATACCCGAACCGTTGGCAGTGGTCGACGCCACCACCGACGACCGCTTTGCCCGCGATCCTTACTTCGCGGACTGCGACCGCTGCTCCCTGCTGGTCCTACCCATCACGAGTCGCGGTCGGCTGCGCGCGGTGCTGCTGCTGGAGAACCGCTTGATCCGAGGGGCTTTCACCGCCGACCGGCTCGATGCGGTCAAGCTGATCGCGGGCCAGCTTGCCGTCTCGCTGGACAATGCAAGGCTGTACGCCGACCTTGCGGCGTCGCGTGCGCGGATCGTCGCCGCCGCCGACGAGGCGCGCCGCCGCATCGAGCGCGACCTCCACGACGGCGCCCAGCAGCAGCTGGTATCGCTCGCGATGCAGCTTCGGTCGATACGCGAGGGCGTGCCGGCCGACGATGGTGAGCTGCGGCTGGAGCTCGAGCGCGCCGTGACGCAGGCAAGCGGTGCGCTCGACGAGCTGCGGGAGCTGTCGAGGGGCATCCATCCAGCGGTCCTGGCCAGAGGCGGCCTCGGCCCCGCCCTGAATGCGCTCGCCCGTCGTTCGCCGTTACCCGTGGGGCTTACGGTGCGCGTGCCCGGACGACTACCGCACCGGGTCGAGGTCAGCGCCTACTACACCGTCGCCGAGGCGCTGACGAACGCGGCCAAGCACTCCCACGCCGAGACCATCACGGTGACCGTCGACCATGACACCACCCGTGGTGCCTTGCTCATCGAGGTCGCCGATGACGGCGTCGGGGGCGCCGACTTCACCCGCGGCACCGGACTCGTCGGCCTCAAAGACCGGGCCGAGGCGCTGGGTGGCCAGATCGAGCTGCGCAGTTCGCCCGGCGCGGGAACCTCGGTACGGGCGCGGTTTCCGGTAACCCGGACCGACGGCAACGGGTCGGTATAGCCGGCCGCTATACCTGCTGGCCGGTATCGGACCGTTGCAGCCAGCTTCGATGTAAACCGGTGGTCCCAGGCCGAGACTGGGAGTGAGGCGCTCCACTACCCGACGCACACCATCGCGCGCCGCCAGTGCCGACGTCGCCGGGGATGGAGTTTCGCTGTGCTGTCGCGCCGGTCACCACGGTTCCGTAGTGGTGAACCCGCGTCGAGGGCCGAATCGATGAGTCAGCCGATGCAGTGACTGACTTTACGATCACGCCCCTCGTCCTCGGCTCCGCCGATCGAGCCCGACACGCGACCACAAGCAGCGAGTGGCCCAGGAGTCCAAGGCGAGCCCGAGGCGAACCCTCGGGCCGGCGCACCGGGCGATGGCCGCGACCACCGGGCCGCCCCCCTTGGCTTGGGATCGTCGTCGCCGCGGTGTTGATCGTCGCCGAGACAGTACTGGTGCGCATGCTTGCCTCCGTCGCACCGCACGCCACCTTGGGAGCGGTGTATCTCTTTGGCGTCCTTGTGATTTCAACGGGCTGGGATATCGGCCTGGCCGTGGCGACAACTCTGGTCAGCGCGGTGGTGTACCTGCAAATCCACCTCGACGGCAGCGGCTGGTTGCCGACCAGCCCCGCCCAGCTCATCCCGCTTGCGGTGTTCCTGCCGATCGGGCTACTGGCCAACGTGCTGGCGGGCCGCGCCCGGTGTCGCGCGGTTGAAATAAAGCGTGCCGCAGACCGGGTGAGCGAGTTGGCGCAACGGCAGGCCGCCCTGCGGCGGGTGGCTACGCTGGTGGCCCGCGGCGTCTCCCCGGCTGAGGTCTTCACCGCGGTCGCCGAGGAGGTGGCCAACGTGTTCCAGGTGGAGAACTGCGTGCTGGTGCGCTACTTGGCGGACCGCTCATGCGAGGTCGTCGCGGCCTACGACCAGATCCAGTTGGCGACGATTCCGGTCGGCGTGGTGTTCTCGCTGGATGGCGAAAACATCGCGGCGATGGTGTTACGCACCGGGACCGCGGCTCGGATGGACAGCCACGAGGGCGCGGCCGGCCCGATCGCCACCGCGGTACGCGACGTGGGCATTCGCTCGGCGGTGGGCGCGCCGATCGAGGTCGACGGCCGACTGTGGGGAGCGGCGGTCATCGCCTCGTCTGGGCCGGAACCCCTTGCGGCTCATACCGAAACCCGACTGGCGGACTTTGCCGAGCTGGTTGCGACCGCCATCGCCAATGCGCAAGCGCGCGATGAGCTCATGGCCTCGCGGGCGCGCATCGTCACCGCGGCCGACGAGGCCAGGCGTCGCATCGAACGCAACCTGCACGACGGTGCGCAGCAACGCCTGGTCACGCTGAGGCTGCGCATCCGGTCCGTTCAGGAGTCGCTGCCGGCCGAGAGCGACCTCAGACGCGAGCTCGCCGCGGTCGAACAGGACCTCGTGGCAGCCAGCGAGGAGCTGAGGCAGCTTTCGCGCGGCATCCATCCGGCAGTCTTGTCCAACGCCGGCCTCGGGCCCGCACTGCGTGCCTTGTGCCGACGCGCGCCCATGCCCGTCGAGCTCAGCGTCGATGTCGAGCGGCGATTGCCCAAGTCCGTCGAAGTGGCCGTCTATTACGTTGTCGCAGAAGCACTCACAAACGCGGCCAAGCATGCCCAAGCGTCCCGGGTCGTCATCACCGTGGAGGTCGACGACGTGCGGGTGCGCGTCTCGATAGCAGACGACGGGATCGGGGGTGCCGATCCCGGCGGGTCCGGGCTCATCGGCCTGAAGGACCGCGTGGAGGCATTGGGTGGCCGTTTGGATGTCCGCGGCGCTAAAGGGGTCGGCACCACGCTCACGGCCGAGGTCCCATGTGCATCGGGCTGAGCGGCTTTCGGCCGGCACAGGCTGATTAGCACTAATCAGCGCTGATTGGCGCTGAAGGCTACTGCTGGCCCAGGTCGCTACCCAGGGTGATCTGCACGGTCATGGGCAGGCCAACAGGGTCGGCGAACGCGAGTGTCACTGAGGTGCCGGGGTCTTTCGATTGCACCGCGGCGATCAGGGCGTCGCCGGTGCCGATGATCTGGTCGTCGATCCTGGTGATCAGCGCGCCGACCGGTAGCCCGGCCGCCGCGGCGGGCCCACCGCCCAGCAGTACCGGTGATCCTCGCACCGTGGGCATCGCCGTCGCCGGCCGCCTGCACTCCCAGCCAGCCGTGCGACGCCCGGCCGGTGGCGGCCAGTTCGGTGGCGATGCGCGTGGCGTGATCGATGGGAATCGCATAGTTGAGGCCGATCGACCCGTGAGCTGTGATGCCCGCGCCCTCGGCGCCGGGCACCACAGCCTCTGCCGCGTTGATGCCGACCAGCGCGCCGTTCATGTCGACGAGTGCGCCGCCGGAATTACCGGGATTGATCGCGGCGTCGGTCTGGATGGCGTAGTACGCGCTGAGCGGAGCGTCGGGTTCCGTTGCCGGGCAGATCAGGCGGTTCAGCGCGCTGACGATCCCAGCCGTCACGGTGCCGCGCAAGCCGAGTGGCGATCCGACTGCCGCCACCCGCTGGCCGACGCGCAGCTTGGTCGACGAGCCGATAGCGATTGGAGTAAGGCCCGAGATGTCTCGCGCCCGCCCGATGGCGATATCGCTCTTGGGGTCGGTGGCGATGAGGTCGAATGGTGCGGTGCGGCCGTCGTTGAGTGTGACGGCGATGCTCGGCGGAACGTGCCGGCCACCGCTGAGCGCCGCCACGACGTGGTTGTTGGTCATGATCAGCCCGTCCGCCGAGAGAATCACGCCAGAACCCAGCTGAGAGTGGTTGCCGTCGTTGAATTGCAGGGTCACCACGCTGGGTAGGACCTTCGCGGCCACCTCCTCGATGGAGAATGCGCCCGAATACGGTAGCGTCACAGCGGAACTGGAGTCCGCCGATGGCTTGCCGACGGCGAACGGATGGGCGAGAAGGGCCACCGCCACGGCGATCGCAGCGCAAAAGACCGTGACCTCGAGGGCACGCGCGGCGATCAATCCCGTGCGGGCTCGCGTCTGCCGGCGCGCTGACGGACGGATCGCCCGGTGCGCGGGGTATCGGCCGGCCCGCGCATCACCCGGCTGCGGGACCTCGCCGCCGCGGCTGACCCGCCGGCCATCGGGCGTCTGCGTTACGCAGCAGCAGCCGTCGGCAATTGACATGAGTCCTTTCCTTACTTCCGATACGTCGAAGACCAAAGGGCCTCAACGACATCGGTGTCGCGCGTTACGCGCTGTGGAATCCGCGCATGTCCAGGATGGCGGCCGGTGTCGCGAATGTCGTTACCGGCAACGCCAATCCGTATACCGCGCTAGCGGGAATCTAGCCCGCAACCCCCAAGGCATCCCGGATCGCGGCACCGGACAGCGCAGCCTTGGGAATGAAGGCCACGGCCGGGCTGGCGGAGACCAACTCGGCGAAGTCCTCTTCGGCGTGCGTCGAGATCAAGATGGTCGGCACCTCGGCGCCGAAACCGTTCCTGTGCAGTTTTTCGACGAGATCAAAACCGCTCTCCTCGCCCAGGTCGATATCGACGAGCGTCACGTCGGGCTGCAGGTCTTTGACGCACAGCAGCCCTTCGGCGGAGGACGTCGCCACCGCCACCACGTTGATCCCCTGATGCTCGAGCAACCGCGTCGCCGCATCGAGGAAGTCGCGGTTGTCATCAACAATGACGCACCGCGTTCGCTCACCAACTGTCACGCGTTCAGTGTGGGGTAGCGGCGGGCCGATCGCATGGAGGCTAGCAGGAAATTCGCGCCGAGTCGGGAAGGATTTGCGGGTCGAGCTGTGACGCGGATCGCGAAGACCGGGTCGGCGGGTCACCGGGCGAGGGATTGATCGTTGGGCCGCGGGCTACCGGCTAGCTGGGACGAGCGGACTGCGGCTGACGGGAACGCTCGACGGCTGCCAGCGGTGCAGACGTGGCGCATTGCAGGGGCAATCGTAGGGCGTGGAGCCGAAAGGCGCCGCTTCCCCCGCGACACGAGAGGTGCATCATGACCCTGCCAGCGGAATTGCCTGCCAGCGCGGACCCCACGGCCGGGTTTGAACGCCGGGTCGCCCCCCTGTTCGACGACCTGCACCGGCAGGCGCTGCGGATGACGCGCCATCACGCCGACGCGGAAGACCTCGTCCAGGAGGCGCTGGCAAAGGCCTTCGCAGGATTCGATTCCTTCCGGCCGGACAGCAACATCGCCGCCTGGCTGTACCGCATCTTGGTCAACACCCACATCAGCAATTGCCGCAAAACGCAGCGACGCCCGGTGCACCATCCCGCGGAGGGGATCACCGATCAGCACATGCGCCTGAGCGCGGCCCATTCGGGGATGGGCCTGCCGTCGGCGGAAGATCAAGCCCTCAATCGATTCGGCGACCAGGACGTCGTCGCCGCGATGCGCTCGCTACCCGAGCAGTTCCGCACCACGGTGTACTACGCGGATGTCCAGGGCATGCCGTGCAAGGAAATCGCCGAGGTGATGAATGCGCCCATCGGAACCGTGGTGTCGCGCCTACATCGGGGGCGCCGCCGGCTCCGTCGGTTGCTGGCCCCGCCGCGCACGAGTGTGCGCTACGACGACCCCAGTGATTTGGCCCAAACGGCCTGATGCCTGGGGGACGCCCCAAGTCAGCGCGAGTCCAGAAACGTGATGACGGCGCGGACGCGGCGGTGATCGTCGTCGGTCTCCTGTAGCCCGAGCTTGGTAAGGATGCTGCGGACGTGCTTTTCGACGGTTCCCTCGGTCACCCACAGCCGCCGCGCGATGCCGGCATTGGACCGGCCCTCGGCCATGAGCTGCAGCACCTCCAGTTCCCGTGGGGACAGCACGGACAGGGGATCGTCGCGGCGCCGACCGGACACCAGTTCCTGCACGACCGCCGGGTCAACGACCGACGCGCCCTTTGCTATCCGCTGCAGGGTGTCGACAAAATCGGCGACATCGGTGACCCGGCTCTTGAGCAGGTAGCCGATGCCGCGGCCGCTGGCCAACAGCTCCATCGCGTGCTCGACGTCGACATAGGCGGACAGCACCAAAATCCCGGTGTCGGGCAGTTCCTGCCGGATCACACGCGCGGCTTCCAGGCCCTCCGTGGTGTGGGTCGGCGGCATCCGGATATCGACCACCACGACGTCGGGCTTGGTTTCGCGCACCAGCGCGAGCAGCTCGACGGCGTTGCCGACCTGGCCGACGACGGCGAAACCGGAGCGGTCCAGCAGGCTGGCCAAGCCCTCCCGCAGCAGGGTTTCGTCGTCGGCCAGCACCGCGCGCAGCGCTACCGGAGCCGCGCCTGCCTCGGCGGTGCTTGTTTCCGTCGTCAACGCCCGGTCCTTCCGCGTCGCCTGCCTGAAAGAGCATATTGCACCGCGGGCGGTCGCGGGCGACGCGGTGGCGCGAAATTAGCGCCGCGGTCGCCAAACGCCGCCCGTGACCGCTGACCCGTCAGTCGCGATTCGGCGCTGTCAGCGGCAGCTGGGCCAGCAGCGTGGTGCCGGCTCCGGCAGCGCTGTCCACGGTCAGCGTTCCACCGAGTGCTTCCACCCGGTCGAAGAGGCCGACCAGGCCGGACCCGCGCGACGGGTCGGCGCCGCCCACGCCGTCGTCCGCGACCTCAAGGAACAGCCGATCCTCTCGCACCTCACCGGTGAGGCGCACGACCGTGGGGTGCGCGTGTTTGGCAGCGTTCGACAACGCCTCCGCCACCACGAAATATGCCGCCGCCGCGACCGGCGGCGGGAGGTCCTTGCCAACGGTCAAGTCGAACTCGATCGGCAGCTCCGAGCGGTGCGCGAGCGACTTCAATGCCGGCGTCAAACCGTGTGAAAGCGCCCCCGGGTGGATGCCATGGCAAACGTCCCGCAGCTCCTGCAGCGTCTCGGTGAGCTTGGCGTCGAGCGAACAGAGCTCCTCGCGCACTTCCGGGGTCTCGCCCGGGGCGACCTCCTGGAAGGCGCGGATGCGCAGGGCCAGCGAAACCAGCCGCTGCTGGATGCCGTCGTGCAAGTTGCGCTCGATGCGTCGGCGGGCCTCGTCGGCCGCGGTGACGATGCGGGCGCGCGACGCCAGGAGATCGGCGCGGGCCTGGGCGTTGGCGATGGCGGTGCCGACCAGGTCGGTGAACTCGGCGATCCGCGCCTCGGTGCCGTCTGGCAGCGGGCCGTCCTGCGGAGACAGCGCAGTCATCGCCCCCCAGAGCGCTCCGCCCACCTTGACCGGCGCGCCGACCGCCGCGTAGGAGCCCCCGGGCAGCTCCGGTGGTGACTGCTCGACAAGCCGTGCGGGCTCGCCGGTCCGCCGCACGGGCGCCGCCACGATCGCGTCGATCGGAACACGGCAGCCGACTTGCAGGGGATCGCCGTTACGCCGCCACGCGCCGACGACGGTGGCCGTACCGTCGGCCTCGAAGCGCAGCAGCCGAGTGATCTCGACGTCCAGGAGCTGCCCCACCTCGCGGCTGACCGCCGAGAAAATTTCGTGCGACGGGTCGCCGCGGGCGACGAGGGTGGCGACACGGCGCAAAGCGGCCTGCTCGTCACGGCCGCGCTGTAATGACTCGGCCATCGCATTGAAGCTGCGCTCCAGGACACCGATCTCGGCCCTACCGTTTTGCGGCACCCGCACCGCGAGGTCACCTGCGGCGAGACGCTGAGCCATCCGCGCAGTCCGGCGCACGGGAGCGACGACACCACGCGCCAGGTAGCCGGCCAGGACCATCGTCGTTATGAGCGAGATGCCGAGCCCGCCGGCCGTGAGGATGGTCGCGTGCCGATAGGCACGGTCCGCATCGGCCTGAGCAGCGAGATTCTGGGACAGCTCGTCCGCGTTATAGCTGTCCACGTCGTGGCGCAGCGCGTCCATGCGCGGTCGTCCAATCTCTTCCACCATCCCCTTCACCGACGGGTCTCCGCGGCGCGCGGCATCCACCAGGGGCACCGCGTAGTCGTTCAGGTACGAGAGTGCATCCCGCTGCAACTGCTCGGCCCGCACCTTTTGGCTGGCAGGATCGGCGATCTCCCGCAGCGCCGCTAGTTTCTCGGGTAGCGCTCGGCGGGCGGCCTCCCACGCCGCCGCGAAGCGCTCGTCGCCGGTGATGATGAAACCCCGCTGGCTCGCCTCGACGTCGATCAGCTGATTCCTGACCTCGCGGGCCAGGCCGATCTCACGCTGATTATGCGCGGCAATGCTTCTGGCCCGGTCCTCGTGCCTCATGGCGAGGATCAGAAACACGAACACCACCGCGATGACCAGGGCCAGGACAGATGTCGCTGCCACCAGTCGACCAGTGATCCCAACTCGCATCTCGAGCCTCACCACCGTGTGCGCCGGATTGCGCCGGCACAGGCCGCCATCCTCGAATGGTTGAGTACACAAACAGTGTGCCGCTTGACGAGCGCTGGGCAAACAGTAGGACGGAAAATCCAGCGGCCGGTGCGTCGATGATGCGGCAAGACTGACGGCGCTGACGGGCGGTCCAGGGGGCCGAATCCTTTTGGCCTTCACGCGGTTCGGATACGTTGTTTTGCGGCGGCGCCCCCCGCGACCGACGCAAGCGCTCCGCATTCGGTTGCGGCCACACCGGGAGCCCCAGAAGGAGCAGCGATGAACGCGCCCAGTCCAGATGCCATCCGGGCAGAAACGATCACGATCAAGGGCCACGGCGGCGACGAGATCGAGGCCTACCGGGCAATCCCGCTCGCCGAGGGATCGCGCGGCGGGATCGTGTGGATCCATCACATGCCCGGCTACGACCGGGAAACCAAGGAATTCGTCCGGCGGCTGGCCGACACCGGCTACCACGTCGTCGCGCCGAACCTCTATTCACGCGAGGCGCCCGGCGCAGCTCCCGACGACGCCGCCGCGGCGGCGCGGGCTGCCGGGGGCGTGCCCGACGAGCGGCTCGTCGGCGACGTCGCGGGCGCTGTCGAGCACCTGCGTTCCCTGCCGGGCGCCAACGGGAAGTTCGGTGTCATCGGGCACTGCTCGGGCGGCCGGCACGCGTATCTGGCGGCGTGCTCGCTGCCCTTCGACGCCGCGGTGGACTGCTACGGCGCATTCATCGTCGAGGATCCGCCCGAGGGCATGCCCAAAACCATGAAACCGATCCTGCGGCTGGCACCGAATCTCAGCTGCCCGCTGCTGGGCCTGTTCGGGCTCGACGACCGGTTCCCCGCCCCGCCCGCGGTGGCCACGCTGGACGCCGAGCTGACCAAGCTCAACAAGCCGCACGAGTTTCACTCCTACGAGGGCGCGGGACACTCGTTCTTCTCCGTCGACCGGCCGTCGTACCGGCCGGAGGCGGCGGTCGACGGCTGGCGCCGGATCGACGAGTTCTTCGCAACCAACCTGAAAGGCTAGGTGTTTCAAGGCATGTGCACATACCTCACCGAACACGTGCGGATCGACGGCAGCGGCAAGGGCGCGACGGGGTGGTTCGGCGCCAGCCGCGCGACGGTGTATGTCGACCACCCCGTTCACGCGGCCTATGGCCACACGGTCAACATCGACGTGATCAATCCGCAGCTGGGTCCGTCGGCGCGGGTCGCTCTCGAACTCACCGAGGAAAGCGCCCGGGCGCTCGCGGAGGCGATCCACAAAGCGATCGCCAGTGCGCCCGCCGGACTGGCCTCCAAGGGCCAGAGATGACCGCCGATCGTGACTACCCGCAAATGGCGGCGGCGCGCGGCCGCGTCGAGCCCGCGCCCCGGCGGGTCCGCGGCTACCTCGGCCACGAGCAGGTCTTCGATACCATCGCGGCTCGCTACGTGTGGGAGGTGCCCTACTACCCGCAGTATTACATCCCGCTGGCGGATGTCCGCGCGAAATTCCTGGTTGACGAAAACCACCCGCAGAAGGTGCAATTCGGTCCGTCGCGGCTGCACACCCTGGTCGGTGACGGCCAGACCTACGCGTCCGGCGCACGCGTCTTCGACGCCGACGGTGACAGCCCCGTGGCGGGCACCGTGCGATTCGAATGGGATCCGTTGCGCTGGTTCGAGGAAGACGAGCCGATCTACGGGCACCCGCGCAATCCGTACTCGCGGGCCGACGCGCTGCGCTCACACCGGCATGTGCGAGTCGAGCTCGACGGAATTACGTTGGCCGACACCAGGTCTCCCGTGTTGCTGTTCGAAACCGGTTTGCCGACAAGGTATTACATCGATCCGACCGATGTCGCCTTCGAGCATCTGGAACCCAGCCCGACCCAGACGTTGTGCCCCTACAAGGGGGTGACTTCGGGCTACTGGTCGGTGCGGGTAAAGGGCGTCGCGCACCCGGACCTGGCGTGGACCTATCACTATCCGCTGCCGGCGGTCGGCCAGATAGCCGGCCTGGTGGCCTTCTACAACGAGAAGCTCGACATCGTCGTCGACGGCGCCGCTCTGCCGCGGCCGCAGACGCAGTTCGGCTAGCCATCCGGCAGACGAAATCAATATTTAAAGCCGAGCACACACACACGAAACATTCCCATTCGAGGCTTCACCCGTCTTCGTGTCATTAACCCGACTGCGCTGAATTGGGGTGTGTCTGAACCATGTTGCCCTATCCCGATTGGCTAAATCCCGGAGATAACGCCTGGCAGTTGGTGGCGGCGACTCTGGTCGGCCTGATGAGCATTCCAGGCATCGCCGTTCTCTACGGCGGCATCGTGCAGAAGAAATGGGCCGTCAACACCATGCTGATGGCCTTCACGGGCTTCTCGCTGGTGCTGGTCGTGTGGGTGCTCTGGGGCTTCAAGATGGGCTTCGGCGAGCCCGTCACATGGTTCAAGAACATCCCCGTCCTGAGGTCCTTTGTCGGAATTCCCCACACGATCCTGAGCAGCAACAACCAGCAGATCGCCTGGATCCCCAAGTTGGACGGCGCCATGCCGTCCTTCCGGTTCTCGGAGACCACGCTGGCCTACTTCCAGTTCGTGTTCGCCGGCATCACCCCGCTGCTGTTCCTCGGCAGCGTGATCGGCCGGATGAGCTTCAAGGTGTGGCTGATCTTCGTGCCGCTGTGGTCGACGTTCGCCTACTCGGTCAACGCGTTCCTGTTGTGGGGCGGCGGCTGGTGGGCAGAGGTGGGCGCCCTGGACTACTCCGGCGGGTACGTGATCCACCTGGCCGCCGGCACGACCGGCTTCGTCGCCGCGGCGGTGATCGGTCCGAGGCTGGCGCGGGACCGGGAACGCGCCGTGCCGAACAACCTTCCACTGGCCGCGGTCGGCGCCGGTGTGCTGTGGCTCGGCTGGAACGGCTTCAACGGCGGTGACCCGTACTTCTCCGGTGCCGACGCGTCGCTGGCGGTCCTCAACACCAACCTCACCACCGCCGTCGCGCTGCTCACCTGGGTGATCTGGGACATCTTCGCGAGCAAGCAGCGCAAGCCGACTTTCCTCGGCGCGGTCAACGGCATGATCACCGGCCTCGTCGCCATCACCCCGGCGGCCGGCTTCGTCAACAGCTTCGGCGCGATGATCATCGGCGTCGTCGCGTCGTCCCTGGTCTGGATGTCCTGGAACTGGCTCGGCCGGTTGAGCCTGTTCAAGAAGGTCGACGACACCTTGGGCGTGTTCCA
This sequence comes from uncultured Actinomycetota bacterium, assembly GCA_963784685.1. GTDB lineage: Bacteria > Actinomycetota > Actinomycetes > Mycobacteriales > Mycobacteriaceae > Mycobacterium. The sequence goes on along the minus strand of CAWASF010000018.1, from coordinate 412,632 downwards.
CACCCACGGTGTGGCGGGCCTGGCGGGCGGGTTGCTCGTCGGGGTGCTCGCCGACCCGAAAATCGTTGAGTACCTGCCCGGCGGTGGTTCGAGCGGCTTCAGCCCCTCCGGGTGGCTGTACGGTCACCATCCCAAACAGATCTTGATCCAGGCCGGCGCCGCGGGGACCGTCATTCTGTGGGATGCCTTAGTCACGTTCGTCATCCTGAGAGTCCTTGGCCTGTTCATGAAGTTGCGGTTGCCCGACGAGGTCCTGGAAGTCGGCGACGTCGGCGTGCACGACGAAGAGGCTTACCCCGATGACACGCTCGTGACGGGCCGGCGGATCGAGTCGCTGGCGGCGACAAGGGCCGAGACGGTTAAGCCCGCCGAGTCGGTAGACGATTGAGACCGCGCCATGAAACTGGTCACTGCGATCGTCAAGCCCTTCACGCTCGATGACGTCAGGCACGCGGTGGAATCCGCCGGCGTCCTGGGTTTGACCGTCACCGAAGTCCAGGGATACGGCCGGCAACGGGGACACACCGAGGTCTACCGCGGAGCCGAATATGCGGTCGAGTTCGTTCCGAAGATCCGGGTCGAGGTACTGGTGGCCGAGGAGTTTGCCGACCGCGTCGTCGACGCCATCCTCGGCGCGGCGCGCACTGGCAAGATCGGCGATGGCAAGGTCTGGGTTTCACCGGCAGAGAAGGTGATCCGTATCCGAACCGGAGAACGCGACCACGACGCACTCTGACCCCAACGAATGTGACCTCCGACTCAATTTAGCCCGATAATTCTCAGAATTCTTATTTTCCCGGCCCCGCGGGCAACTGCTGCTCGCGGTTAGCCACAGCGGTCAAGATAGCCAGTAGAACCTGTATTGACGGTTCGCCACCCACCGGGCCTCGGCGCAACCGTTAGCGGCATTCTAAGCGCAACATAAGCCGTTGGCGTGATGCGCTCAACGACGCTCGCGTTGAATTCTTTTTGCCCGGAATTCCACCGGTAAAATTCGTTGGAAGAACGCACTTAATTGGTGCTGAACTCCGTTTATCCAGGGCGGCAGTGCGCGCGGTGTTGCTTCTACACTGTCACGCCCACGGAGGTACCACGAACGCAGCAAAGGCGGTGCCGCATGAGCGATGTGAACCACACGGGCATGTCCCGGGATGCCCAGGTGATTCCCGTGCGCAACGGCCCGATCAGCGGCATCGCCGCCAGCGCCGACGGTGCCCGGCTGATGGTGGCCAACTACGGCCACGACACCGTCTCGGTCATCGACACCGAGACCTGGTTGGTCGTGGCAACCATCGCCGGCCTCAACGAGCCGTCCGCGATCGCCATCGGCGCGGACGACACCAACTGTGCCTACGTCAGCACCGCATCGCCGGCCTACGACTCGATCGGCGTGATCGACGCGTCGACCAACACCGTTATCGCGACGCATCCGCTGGCGCTCAGCGTGAGCGACCTGGCGGTGAGTCCCGACGGAAGGTATGTCTACGCCAGCCGGAACGGCGTCCGCGATGCCGACGTCGCCGTCTTGGACACCGCGACCGGCCAGGTGGACGCGATCGACCTGCCAACCGAGCCCGGGACCACCGCGGAGTACGTACGGGTCAGCCCAGACGGGGGCCGGTTGTACGTCGCCACCAACGGCCCGTCCGGCGGGCGGCTCGTCGTCATCGCCACGCACCGGTCGCGGGTCGTCGACACGGTTGAGATCGGTTTGCCCATCCGCGGCGTCGCTCTCAGCCCCGACGCGACCGTCGCCTATGTGGCCAGTTGCGCTCCCGACTGGAGCGCCGTCGTCGACGTTGTCGACACCCGCACCGCGAAGATTGCCGGCACGCGCAAGCTCGGTGAGATTACCGGCATTCTCACCGGGTTGACGGTCAGCGGCGACGGCGACCGCGCCTACCTGGTCAGCGACGACAGTGTCACGGTGATGTGCACGCTCACCCAAGACGTCATCGACCGCGTCGAGGTGGCGAACCCGCCGTCGTGCGTGCTCGAAAGCCTGGACGAAAATCACCTGTACATCGCCGACCATTCCGGCAACGTCACCGTGGCGCCGGCCGGCTCGGTCGTTGAGACCTCGGCGCTCGAGCTGCGGCACTTGCAGCCGGCACTCGCGTAGCCTTCCTCATTGCCATGCGCGGCGATAGCATTCGCCCGACCGCGCACAAGACGGTGCTGCGCCGAGACCCATAAGGCGGTACATCGATGGACAGTACGATGCAGGACTTTCCGTTGACCATCACCGCCATCATGCGACACGGCTGCGGTGTGCACGGGGCGCGCACGGTCACCACAGCCACCGGCGACGGTTATCGCCATACCAGCTACCGCGAATTGGGTCAGCAGGCCGCCCGGCTCGCAAACGCGTTGCGCCGCCTGGGCATTACCGGGGACCAGCGGGTCGCGACGTTCATGTGGAACAACGCCGAACACCTGGCGGCCTACCTCGCGGTGCCGTCGATGGGCGCCGTCCTGCACACCCTCAACATCCGGCTTTTCCCCGAGCAGATCGCCTTCGTCGCCAACGAAGCCGAAGATCAGGTCGTGCTGGTCGACGCGTCGCTGACGAAACTTCTCGCGCCGGTGCTGGGCGACCTCGCGACCGTACACACGGTGATCGTGGTGGGAGAGGGCGACACGGCGCCGCTGCAGGCGTCCGGGAAGACCGTGTTGAGGTATGCCGAATTGGTTGACGCCGAATCCCCCGAGTTTGGGTGGCCGCGGACCGACGAGGGCTCCGCGGCCGCAATGTGCTACACGAGCGGCACCACCGGCAACCCCAAAGGCGTGGTGTACAGCCACCGTTCGAGCTTCCTGCACGCCATGGGGGCCTGTACCGCCAACGGCATCGGCGTCGGGGCCAGCGACAGCGTGCTGCCCATTGTGCCGATGTTTCACGCCAACGCGTGGGGGCTGCCTTACGCGGCGCTGATGGCGGGCGCGGACCTGGCGTTGCCCGACTGCCACCTCGACGCCGGATCGCTGATCGACATGGTCGAAAGGCTGCGGCCCACGGTGGCGGGCGCGGTGCCCACCATCTGGAACGACGTCATGCATCGCCTCGAGGACGACCCCGACCACGACGTTTCCTCGCTGCGGCTGGTGGTCTGCGGCGGCTCGGCCGTCCCGGTATCGCTGATGCGGACCTTCGAGGAGAAACACGGCGTCCAGATCCGGCAACTGTGGGGAATGACGGAAACGTCGCCGATGGCCACCATGGCGTGGCCGCCCCCGGGAACCCCGGAGGACCAGCACTGGGCATTCCGCGCGACGCAGGGCCAACCGGTGTGTGGCGTGGAGATGCGGATCGTCGACGACCACGGCGGGGTTTTGCCCAACGACGGCAAGGCCGTCGGTGAGGTCGAGGTCCGCGGCCCGTGGATCACCGGGGCCTACTACCTGGGGCGGGACGAGTCCAAGTTCGACTCGGGGTGGTTGCGCACCGGCGACGTCGGTCGTATCGACGAGCGGGGCTTCGTCACCTTGACCGACCGGGCGAAAGACGTCATCAAGTCCGGCGGGGAATGGATCTCCTCGGTCGAGTTGGAGAACTGCCTGATCGGGCATCCCCACGTGCTCGAGGCCGCGGTCGTCGGGGTCCCCGATGAGCGGTGGCAAGAACGGCCGCTGGCGGTTGTCGTGACCAGGCCCGGCGAGACGGTCAGCGCCGACGGCCTGCGAAAGTTCCTGGCGGACAAGGTCGCTCGTTGGTGGCTGCCGGAGCGGTGGACGTTCGTGGACGAGATTCCGCGCACCAGTGTGGGCAAGTACGACAAGAAAGCCATGCGGGCGCGATACGCCGAACATGGCTATTGGGTGGTCGAGGCCCGCGATTGAGTGCCGGCATCAGCGCGAGCAGACACAGAATCGCACGTTTTCGCGCCGAAACGTGCGATTCTGTGTCTGCTCGCGAGGAAGGTGAGGGTACGCCGGTGTCAGAATCGCTCGTTGTCGACGAATCCCTTGTGGTACCCGTCCCCGCCGAGGATGCCTTTTCCCGCACGCTGCCGGCACCGCTGCAAAACGTCTTCCGGCGCTGGCACGGCCCGATCCCGCCGGTGAAGGGGGTGCGTGAGCAGACGGGCGCCTGGAATTCCCCGGGTCAGACCCGGACCGTGCTGCTGGCCGGTGGTGCCAGCATGCGCGAGGAACTGACCGGCGTCGACCCCCCGCGATCGTTCGACTACCGCCTGACGAAAATCAACGGCCCCATGGCGCTGCTGGTGGATCATGTTGTGGGCGAATGGGTTTTCGCTCCCGTCGCGGGTGGCACCGAGATCACCTGGCGTTGGGATATCCACCCGAGGTCGCCGCTGACCTCGTGGGCGCTACCACTTTTCGGCAGGTTGTGGAAGAGCTACGCGCGTCGAGCGCTGCGGGATCTGTCGGAGATGCTGACGGGCTGACGTGGCACCCAGACGCGCGCTTGTACTGGCCGGCGGCGGAATAGCCGGAATCGCCTGGGAAACAGGCGTTCTGCGTGGCATCGCCGACGAATCACCGGCGGCCGCGAGGCTGTTGCTGGAATCCGATGTGCTGGTGGGGACTTCGGCGGGTTCGGCGGTCGCCGCGCAGATCGGCAGCGGCAGCACGCTCGAGGCGCTGTTCGGGCGGCAAACCGCGGCGTCGTCGGCCGAAATCGATTCCGGCGTCGCCGTCGACGACATCACCGAAACGTTCCTCGCCGCCTTGAGCGAACCGTACGACAAGGCCGTCGAGAAGACCCGACAGCAGATGCAACGGATCGGCGCCGTCGCGCTGGCGACCAAGACCGTTCCAGAACCCGCCCGGCGCAGGGTGATTGAGCAGCGCCTGCCATCCCATGACTGGCCCGATCGGGTGCTGCGGCTCACCGCGATCGACACCGCCACCGGCCAACTGGTGGTCTTCGATCGGGACTCGGGTGTCGAGCTCGTCGATGCCGTCGCGGCCAGTTGCGCGGTGCCGGGGGCTTGGCCGCCGGTGACGATTGCGGGCCGACGCTACATGGACGGCGGCGTCGCCAGCTCGGTCAACATCGGCGTGGCCGGCGATTGCGACGTGGCCGCGGTGCTGGTGCCCTCGGGTGTCGACGCGCCACCGGCGTTCGGAGCCGGGCCGGCCGCCGACATCGCGTCGTTCGCCGGAACGACGTTCGCGGTCTTCGCCGACGAGAACGCGTTGGCGGCATTCGGACCCAATCCACTGGACCCGGGCTGCCGCATCGCTTCGGCCGTGGCCGGGCGCGAACAGGGCCGTCGCGAAGCCGAGGCCCTCGCGCGCTTCCTGGGTGTCTGATCCCACCTCAGTCCTCGATCGCGGGTGCAGCGGTCTGGCCCTCATCGGCTTCCAGCGCGTCCAGGGCCTGGTTGGCCAGCGCCCGGCCCGCGGCGATCACCTCCACGGCCCGGTGAAATTCCAGGGTCCGGCACGTCGAACGCGGCACCTCGATCAGCACGTCGGGCGGGTGGGCCGCCAGCGCGTGCCGCGCCAGCGCGGATTGGGCGATGTCGATGGTTCGATTCATCACCTCGAAGCCGCCCAGCCTCGGAACTTGGGGCGTGTCATCCTCTTCGGTCTCCTCCGGCCCCTCCACGTCCAGTTCTTCGGGCCAGGTGTCCGCGCCGAAGCGGCTCAACACGGCCCGCGCGGTTGGCCGGTCCAACAGCGAGCGGGCGGCGGCGGTGTCCAGCAGCGCGGAGGTGCTGCGCACCATGCGGTTCAGCCACTCGACGGTGGCACCCGGCTCCGCGTCGCAACCGTCGCCGACACCACCGACCTCGCTGCCGCTGAGGCTCACCGCGATGGTCAGGTCGGCGCGAACCGCGGCGATCGGGGCCATCGGCAGCGGATCCAGGATGCCGCCGTCGGCCAGCAGGCGTCCGTCGACTTCGTGTGGGGCGATCACCCCGGGAATCGCGATGGACGCCCGGATCGCCTCGTCGACGGGGCCGCGTTGAAACCACACGGACTTGCCGGCCAACAGATCGGTCGCGACCGCGGTGTAGGGGATGGGCAGTTGCTCGATCGACACCGGGCCGAGGATGTCGCGCACCGCGTCCAGGATCTTCTCGGCCCGCATCACTCCCGCCGCGCTGATGGAGGGGTCCAGCAGGCGCAGGATGGTCCGCTGCGTCAGCGACTTCGCCCAGTCGGCGAACTCGTCGAGGCGTCCGGCCGCTTGCAGGCCGCCGACCAGCGCGCCCATCGATGAGCCCGCGATGCCAACGATGTCGTAGCCGCGCGTCCGCAGCGCCTCGATCACCCCGATGTGGGCATAGCCGCGGGCCCCGCCGCTGCCGAGCGCCAGTGCCACCCGAGTGGGTGCCGACCCGCGCGAGCGCGCCGCTACTGCCCCAGGTCGGCCGGACATGTGTTCATTTTGCGCGGCGCGACGGCCCATCGCGGGCCGGGGCGGCACTTTTTTTCCCGCGTGATCTGAATTGCGCGGGCGGTCGAATCGCCGGCGCGGCACTACCCGCATTCGTCGTTGGCGGCCGCGCGGGCCGCGGTGATCAGGGCCGCCTGTCGGGCCAGCGTCAGGTCCGACCATCGGGCGTTCCAGCTGCCGGCCGTGCCGGACGGCGACGCCTGCACCATCGCCAGATACGGCTCGAACGGCGACCCACCGGTCCTGGGCTGCGCTTCCATCCACATCCTTGCGGCGTGACAGGCCTGGAAATACTCCTCCTCGGTCGAATCCGCGGGGATATCGATCCTGGTCGTCACGCCGGCGGGGGAGAGCCCGACGGCACCCGGTGGCGCCGAAGTCGGGCCCCTGGGGATGCCCGACGGCCGCGCCGGCGAGGGCGCCGTCCCGCCGGTGCGGGCGCCATGGGAGCAGCCGATGACTGCCGACAAACCGGTCGCCACGACGACCGCGCACCATAGCAAGGCTCGACGACCGCACCAGCGCACGAAGTCAATCTATGCAACACTGGCTGCCGTGACGGAGCGCTTCGGATTTTGCGAGTGTTGTCGGCCGTAACACGCCGCCGCTTGCCCGATCCGTTCACCCTGGAGCTCCCGATGTCTCTTCCCGTTGCGACGCGTGCTGCCGCCCCCGTTCCGCTGCGCAATCTGACCGTCTCGTCCCCCTCTTCGGGGCCCACCCGGTTGCGGGTGCCCGACCTGCTGCGAGCCACCGACCAAGCCGCCGACGACGTGCTCAGCGGACGCTGCGACCACCTGCTGCCCGCGGGGGGTGTACCGGACTCGCGGCGGTGGTTCGTCCGCATCGACGGCGACGACGAACTCGAAATCTGGCTGATCAGCTGGGTTCCCGGTCATTCCACCGAACTACACGACCACGGCGGGTCACTGGGCGCGTTGACCGTGCTATCCGGCTCGCTCAACGAATTCCGTTGGGATGGAAGGGGTTTGCGGCGCCGTCGGCTCGATGCCGGCGATCAGGCCGGCTTCCCGCTGGGCTGGGTCCACGACGTGGTCTGGGCGCCCCGGCCCGTGCCGAAGCCGGCGAGCACCGACCGGCGCCCACTGCGGCCGACCTTGAGCGTGCACGCCTACTCGCCGCCGCTGACGGCGATGTCGTACTACGAGGTCACCGAGAGCAACAGGTTGCGCCGCCGGCGCACCGAATTGACCGACGAACCGGAAGGACCGTAATGAGCCGCATCGACCTTGTCCTGAGAGCCGCCCGGCGCCGGCTCCGGCGCCTCCCTGCAACCGAGCTGCCCGCCGCGCTGAGCCGTGGGGCCGTGGTCGTCGACATCCGGCCGCAGGCCCAGCGATCACGCGAGGGCGACTTGCCGGGAGCGCTGGTGATCGAACGCAACGTACTGGAATGGCGCTGCGACCCGACCAGCGACGCCAAGCTGCCCCAGGCCGTCGGCGACGACGTCGAATGGGTGATCGTGTGCTCGGAGGGCTACACGTCCAGCCTCGCGGCGGCCGCGCTGCTCGACATCGGCCTGCACCGTGCCACCGACGTCATCGGCGGCCACCAGGCGCTGGCGGCCGCCGGTGTGCTGGATCGGCTGGCCGGTCTCGCCGGCCGGCGTCCCGCGAAGCCGGACGTACTGCCCGCGGATCTCGCGATGACCGGGCGCCGCTGGATCTGACTATGCGGCTGAGCCGATGGAGCTGATGATGGCGTCGGAGTGCAGCAGCGGCCGCAGCTTTGCGGTCTTCTCCGGCGTCCAGCCGGGCGGCGACAGCACCTCGGCCCAGCCGTTGGCGACGTCGGCGACGTAGTGGTGGCCGTGCCCGTCCGGCACGTCGACGGCGACCGCCATGTCGGCGGAGACCTGCAGGAACGTCACGATCGGGATCCAATGCGTCTGCGGCAGCACGTCGTAGCCCCGCTTTTCCCGCAGCCATGCCGGGCTCTTGAAGAGGATGTCGGGAGTCCACCAGGCGATCGGATCGGAGGCGTGCTGCAAGTACACCACCCGCGGGTGGCCCCAGGGCGCGGCCGGGCGCTGCAAATCGCTTGGGCGAGCGACGAACCGGACGTTGTGGCCGTCGTCGTAGATCGGCAGCCACTCCGGAGAACCGCGATCACGGGTCGCCGTCAGCTGCAGCCAGACGGTGTTGTTGAACGTCGGCCCGCTGAACAGCGCGCCGTCGGTGCGGGCGAGGATGTTGTTCAGGCTCATGAACGGCGCCTCGCCGCCGAACGATCCCAGGCTCTCGCCGAAAACGACGAGCTTCGGGCGCTGCCCTTCCGGCAGCCGCCTGACCCGTTTGTCGACCGCCTCGAACAGCGCCTGGCCCGCGCGCCGGGCGTTCTCCTTGTCCACCAGGAACGACAGCCAACTGGGCAGGAACGAATACTGCATGCTCACGATCGCGGTGTTGCCGTTGTACATGTACTCCAGCGCGTCGGCCTCGGCCTCGTTGATCCACCCCGTGCCGGTGGTGGTGGCGACCGCGACCACGGCGCGTTGCAGTCCGCCGGTGCGTTCCAATTCGGCCGCCGCCAACTCGGCGGTCGCCGCGATGCCGTCCGCGGAATTCAGTCCCGCGTAGGCCCTGATCGGTTCGGTGGCCGGCGCGCCGTTGAATTCGGAGAGTTTGGCGACGCTCGGACCGGCCTGGACGAAGATGCGGCCCTGATGGCCCAAGGTGTCCCACTTCACCAGCGACTCCGGGCCACCCGATCGCAGCCGGGTTTTCGGCGCCTCGGTTTCGGCCTTCCCCTCCTCGTTGACCGTGTTGAAGGTGTTGTTCAGGGTGCGCATCGTGTACTTGATGACGACGCCGTTGAGCAGCGTGATCGTGAGCACCACGAGCGCGACGACGACGATGGTCGCCGAGACGCGGAACGGCGCGATCCGGTCGACCTGCCCGATCAGAAAGATGATCAGCCGCCGGATCAGCTGGCCGATCTCGACCAGAGTGAACAGCACCACCAGCGACAGGATCGCGGCCTCCGGGTAGTCGTACCATTCCAGGTGCTTCACTCCCATCAGGTCGCGCACGTCGTCTTGCCAGACGTGGAACCGGATGGCCATCACGACCATGCCGACCACGCCGGTGGGGATCAGCGCTTTCCAGGCCCAAACCGGTGGCGGCGGGCTGGAATTCTTCGAACGCATGTAACGGACCAGCCAGACGACGAACACGCCCAGGCCATAGCCGATGGCACCTGAGACGCCGCTGACCAGGCCCTGGAACAACGCGGTCCGCGGCAGCAGCGACGGGGTCATGGAGAACCAGATGAAGATCAGGCCACCGGCGGTGCCGGTGAAGGTGTAACGGCGAGCCCACCACGGCCTGTGGGCCGGTTGCGGCTCGGGCGCCGGGCCGGCTTCGGGGCTCGGTTCGGGGCCGGCGGATCCTTCGGTCTGGACGGCTGATTCGTCGCCGACGTCCTTATTGGCCACAGCGCCCGGCTCGCTCATGGGGCGCTCCCTACCGATGGGTGAAATTGGGTGGGCGCTTCTCGATGAATGCGGCCATTCCCTCGGACTGGTCCTCGGTGGCGAAAGTCGAATGGAATAGCCGGCGTTCGTAGAGAAGTCCTTCGGACAGTGTGGATTCGAAAGCGCGGTTGACGGCTTCCTTGGCCATCCGGGTGGCCGACCGCGACAGTTGCGAAATGGTGGTGGCGACGGCCTTGGCCTCGGTCAGCAGGTCGTCCGCCGGCACCACTCGCGAAACCAGGCCGCTCCGTTCGGCTTCGGCGGCGTCGATGGTGCGCCCGGTCAGGATGAGGTCCATGGCCTTGGCCTTGCCGATGGCCCGGGTCAACCGCTGTGAACCGCCCATGCCCGGCAGCACCCCGAGCTTGATCTCCGGCTGGCCGAATTTCGCCGTGTCGGCCGCGATCAGCAGGTCGCACATCATCGCCAGCTCGCAGCCGCCACCGAGCGCATGCCCGGCCACCGCGGCGATCGTCGGGGTGCGCACCGCGGCCAGTTTGCCCCAGGCAGCGAAGGAGTCGGAGCCGAACGCGTCGGCGAACGTCAGGCCGGCCATTTCCTTGATGTCGGCCCCGGCGGCGAACGCCTTGGCCGAACCGGTGATGATGATCGCCCCGATGCCGGTATCCGCATCGAATTCCGTTGCCGCACTGGTTACTTCGTTCATCACCTGGCTGTTGAGCGCGTTGAGGGCCTGCGGTCGGTTCAGCGTGATGGTGCCGACTCGCTGGTCACGCTCGACCAGGATGGTTTCGTAGTTGTTGTCGGCCATGGCTCCCTTTCTAGAACGTCAGGTCGTCGTCGACGGGCGCGAAATACGCCGCGACGTCGGCCGCGGTGACCTCGGCCAGCGATGCCGGTGACCATTTCGGCTTGCGATCCTTGTCGATGATCTGCGCGCGGATCCCCTCGACAAAATCGTGTGAACGCGACGCCGCCGACGACATCCGATAATCCTGGGTCAGAACATCTTCCAGCGTTTGCATCTTCGCGGCGCGACGCACCCCCTCGAACGCCACCGACACCGAGATGGGCGAGCGGCCGGCGATCAGGTTCGCGGCGTCATTGGCCGGTCCCGCGTCATGGCCCCGAAGCGCGGCGACGATGTCGATCACGGTGTCCTTGGAGTAGCAGTCGTCGACCCATTCCCGTTGTGCGGCAAGATCACTCGTCGGAGGGTCGATCGCGTGATGGGCCAGCGCGCTTTCCACGCCGTCGGCGACGATCGCTTGGGTGAACGCGCCGAGCTCGCCGTGTGGCACGTAGTGGTCGGCGAAACCCAAAGCGATGGCGTCGGCCCCGGTGAACGACGCCCCCGTCAGCGCGGCGTGCATGCCCAGGGCGCCGGGCGCCCGCGACACCAAGTACATCTGGCCGACTTCGGGGATGAAGCCGATGCCCACTTCGGGCATCGCCACCTTCGAGGTGTCGGTCACCACCCGGACGCTTCCGTGCGCACTGACGCCGACTCCGCCACCCATCACGGTGCCGTCCATCAGCGCCACGTACGGCTTTGCAAACCGCCCGATCTGCCCGTTGAGCAGATACTCGTCGCGCCAGAACCGTCGCGCCTCGACCCCGTCTTTGCGCATGCTGTGGTAGAGCGGCACCAGATCGCCGCCTGCGCACAGGCCGCGTTCCCCGGCCCCCGAGAGCACCACCGCGCGCACCGCGTCGTCGCGTTCCCAACGGGTCAGCACGGCGCTCAGCAGGTCCACCATGTTTTGGTTCAGCGAGTTGATGGCCTTGGGGCGGTTGAGGGTAATCAAGCCGACGCCGCCGTCGACGCGGGTCAGGACCTCGTCGGACTCCGCACTCACGCCCCTGGCCTCCCATCGCCGGAATTCGTTGCCAGAAAATGCTGCCCGGGAGGCCGTTCGGCCTCGACCAGCAATCTAGAGCGTTAACGGCCGCGCGGCACCCGCGGGTAAGGTTTATGTTTGACCGGACGACAATGTCCGAGTCAGATGAAGGGCCGGAAATACCAGGAAAACAGCAGCTCCGTTGGGAACCCGGGCGGGCCGCTGATCGTTGAGCAGGTGTTCGCACGGCTCGAAGCCACAGTCATACGAGAGGATCCGACGGTGCGGGAGACAAGTAACCCGGTATTTCGTTCGCTGCCCAAGCAGAGGGGCGGATACGCGCAATTCGGCACTGGCGCGGCCCCCACCCAGCAGGGGTATTACCAAGCCGACCCCTACGCGGATCCCTACCAAGCGGCTCCCTACCAAGAGGCCAAGCCATCCCGTCCGGTAACCATCGACGACGTCGTCACCAAGACCGGGATCACCCTGGCCCTGCTGTCGACCGTCGCGACGGTCTCCTTCTTCCTGGTCGCCTCCCAGCACGCACTGGCCGGCCCGTTCGTGTTCATCGGCGCGTTCGGCGGGCTGGGGATGGTGCTCGTGGCGTCGTTCATGCGCAAGTACAGCCCGGCGATCGTGCTGTCCTACGCCGCGCTCGAGGGCCTGGCCCTGGGCGCCTTCTCCTTCCTGATCACCTTCCCGTTGACGATCGGCGGTAGGCACGTCAATGCCGGGGCGATGATCTTCGAGGCCATCGTCGGCACCATCGGCGTGTTCATCGGCATGCTCATCGTCTACAAGACAGGGGCCATCCGGGTCACGCCGAAGTTCACCCGCATGTTGTCCGCGGCGCTTATCGGTGTGCTGATCCTCATGATCGCCAATTCCCTGTTGGCGGTGTTCCACGTCAACGGCGGCGAAGGCCTGGGCTTGCGCAGTGCCGGACCGATAGGGATCGGCTTCTCCCTGCTGTGCATCGGGATCGCGGCGTTCTGCTTCCTGAGGGACTTCGACGCCGCCGACCAGATGATTCGCGCGGGAGCGCCCGAGAGATTCGCGTGGGCTATCGCGCTGGGCCTGACCGTGACGCTGGTCTGGCTGTATATCGAGATCCTGAACCTGATCAGTCTGCTGCAGAGGCAATAGCTGCGCTTGACGAAAACCGGCACGCCGATTGGCGTGCCGGTTTTTGCGCCGGGCCGCGTGTTGACTGTGCAGTTACGGTGGGGTCGGTCGGCGTGTCGCCGCCCTGGGTGCACGGAGAACGCCCGGGGCGCACACCGAAACGGCGCGCGCCAGTGCTAACTCAGCCGCTCGAGCACCATCGCCATGCCCTGGCCGCCGCCGACACACATTGTCTCCAGGCCGATTGTCTTGTCGTGGGTCTGCAGGTTGTTCAGCAGCGTGGTGGCGATGCGGGCACCGGTCATGCCGAACGGGTGACCCAGCGCGATCGCTCCACCCGAGACGTTCAGCTTTTCCTCGTCGATGCCCAACTCCCGGGCCGAGCCCAGCACTTGGACCGCGAAGGCCTCGTTGATCTCGACCAGGTCGAGGTCGGTGATCGACATGCCGGCCCTTTCCAGTGCCCTCTTGGACGCCTCGATCGGACCCAGCCCCATGATCTCCGGTGAAAGGGCGCTGACACCGGTGGACACGATGCGGGCCAGCGGTGTCAGGCCGAGCTCCTTGGCCTTGGTGTCACTGGTGATCACCAAGGCGGCGGCGCCGTCGTTGAGCGGGCAGGCGTTGCCCGCCGTCACGGTGCCGTTGGGTCGGAACACGGGTTTGAGCTCGGAAACCTTCTCGTAGGTGGTGCCCGGACGGGGCCCGTCGTCGGTGCTCACGGTGGTGCCGTCGGGCAGGGTCACCGGAGTGATCTCGCGTTCGAAGAACCCGCTCTTGATCGCCTCCTCGGCACGGTTCTGGCTGCGCACCCCCCAGCGGTCCTGGTCTTCGCGGCTGATCCCGGTCAGGATGGCGACGTTTTCGGCGGTCTGCCCCATCGCGATGTAGACGTCGGGCAGGCTCCCGTCGGCGCGGGGATCGTGCCATTCGTCGGCGCCCGCGGCGGCGGCCGCCGAACGCTCCTGGGCCTGGTCGAAAACCGGGTTCTTGGTGTCCGGCCAGGAATCGGAGTTGCCTTTGGCGAACCGGGACACGGTCTCCACCCCCGCGGAGATGAACGCGTCGCCCTCGCCGGCCTTGATCGCGTGAAAGGCCATCCGCGTGGTTTGCAGCGACGACGAGCAATAACGGTTGACGGTGGTGCCGGGCAAAAAGTCGCAGCCCAACTCGACGGCGACCACGCGCGCCATGTTGAAGCCCTGCTCGCCCCCCGGCAGGCCGCAGCCCAGGATCAGGTCGTCGATCTGGTGCGGGTTCAGCGCGGGGACCTTGTCGAGTGCGGCGCGCACCATCTGCGCGGCCAGGTCGTCGGGTCGAATGCTGACCAGCGACCCTTTCATGGCGCGGCCGATCGGCGAGCGAGCGGTTGAGACGATGACGGCTTCAGGCATGACGGTTCCCTTCCGATCGGATGCGGGCTCGCTTCATTGGCGGGTGGGATGTCCACCCCGACGGGCTAGGACAAATCTAGTCGGCGGCAACCGGTGGCGACGAAGACGGGGCGGGCGACCCGGATTCCGGGCGTCGCCACAGCCGCGACATTACCGACAGGCGCGTGTGCGCCTGACCGAGCACCGGGGCTACGACGGGTGCAGGAACGTCAGGCACCGTGGTCTCGACGTCTTCGCCCAGCGCATCGCACAGCGCGCGCAGCAGCGCCTCGGCGGCCAGCGCATATGCGGCCGCCGAGGGGTGGAAGCCGTCGGCGGAGAACATCAGGTCGGGTGCGGCCCGGAATTTGGGTGCCAGCAGCTGCGCCATGGGGATCGGCACGCCGCCGGCCGACCGGACGGCAGCGGTCTGTGCACGGGCAAGCTGAGACGTTCGCGCGTGTGCCAGCGAGCGAAGCGGCTGGGGGATGGCGGTGACGACGCCGAGGTCCGGACAGGTGCCGACGACGACGACCGCTCCGCGGGCGCGCAATTTCCTCACCGTCAGGGCCAGTCGCTGCGCCGACTGGTTGATGCCGTTGAGGGCCGTGACGTCGTTGGCACCGAGCATGATGACGGCCACGTCCGGCGGCGGGCCGGCCACGAACATCGCATCGACTTGGCCGAGAACGCCTTTCGAAGTGGCGCCGACGATGGCCTTGGTGCTCAGCCGGACCACCTTGCCGGTCCCCTGGGCCAGTCCGCGCGCGATCCGCACGCCCGGCACCTCTTCGGCGCTCATGCAGCCGTAACCGGTGGCCGTCGAGTCCCCGAAGATCATCAAATGCAGGTCGACGGATATGTTGCGCTGCCACCGCTGCACCGGCCCGCCGCCCGGGGCGTACACACCGTCGGCACGCGGCGGTATGTCCCAGGCCTTCGGAATGACGGTGCGTGCGTGCGTCGCCTGGCCGACGAGCAGGTTGCGCGCGCCGAGATAGGCCGTGCCTGTCGAGGCGAGTGCGCCCGCCGTGGCCAGGGCGATCGTCGAACGACGCGGCACCCGTATGGTCATGAGATCAGTTTAGATCGGCTTCGGTGTTTGCGCGGACCGCTGCTAAACAAAGTGATCACGTTGTGAATCAAATGTGGTATCGAATCAGCCATTTCAAACGTTCTACACAGCATCAGCTGTCAAGCTAAGTTCACGGGGTTGGCTGAGCGCCCTGAGGATCGGGCTGAACCGGACGCTCGGCCGCCTCGTGACATGCTGTATCGCACTACGACGGCGTAGGAAGTGTTGAGCATGACGGCACCGAGCAAGGTATCCGGTTCCCCCCGGAATGCCATTCGCGTACACGAGGTCCTCAGAGCACGTAGAGTTGAGGCACGCAGATTTGCGATCAGCGACGGCGCACCGGTCGAGGTCCTCGAATCCGGGCCCAGCGTTGTCGCGCGAGTAGCTAACCTGGCGTCGCGACTGACGATCCGGCCGGTTTTGGCTGTCGGCAGCTACGCACCTAACCTGCCATGGCCCTGGGGTCTCATCGACCGCGCTGCCCGGGTCTTGCTTCCGGTATCGGCCACCGTGCGTGAGACGGTGAACTTGACCAATGCTTCGGCGCAATTGGTACGCGCGCCCGGGGTGCTGCCCGCGGACGGCACCCGCCGTGTCGTGGTGTACTTGCACGGGGGTGCGTTTTTGACCTGTGGAGCAAACTCCCACGGCAGACTTGTCGAGGCTTTGTCAAAGTTTGCTGACGCGCCTGTTTTCGTGGTCAATTATCGGCTTTTGCCCAAGCACTCGGTCGGAATGGCGCTCAACGACTGTCACGACGCGTACCAATGGCTGCGCACGCGCGGTTACGAGCCGGACCAGATCGCGCTGGCCGGTGACTCCGCGGGCGGATACCTCGCGCTCGCCCTGGCGCAACGTCTGCAGGAGCAGGGCGAGGAGCCGGCTGCGCTGGTAGCGATCTCGCCGCTGCTACAGCTAGCAAAGGAATCCAAACAGGCCCACCCCAACATCAAGACCGACGCGATGTTCCCCGCAAGGGCGTTCGATGCGCTTGTCGAGCTAGTTGCTAGAGCCGCCGAAAAGAACCAAATCGACGGCAAGCCCGAACAGGTTTACGAGCCCTTGGAGCACATCAAACCCGGCCTGCCGCGGACGCTGATCCACGTCTCCGGATCCGAGGTGTTGCTGCACGACGCGCAGTTGGCGGCAACCAGGCTGGCGGCGGTCGGCGTCCCGGCCGAGGTACGGGTCTGGCCCGGCCAGGTTCACGACTTTCAGGTGGCCGCGCCGCTCTTGCCAGAGGCGATCCGCTCCCTGCGCCAGATCGGCGAATACATCCGCGAGGCCACCGGCTAGCGCACAACCGGAAACCGCCTGAGACGATGAACTCATGCGGATCGCACGGCACATCAGTGACCTCATCGGCAACACGCCTCTGGTTCAGCTGAACTCCGTTGTCCCCGACGGCGCCGGCACCGTGGCGGCGAAGGTCGAATACCTCAATCCCGGTGGCAGCGCCAAGGACCGGATCGCAGTGAGGATGATCGACGCCGCCGAGGCCGGCGGGCGGCTCAAGCCCGGTGGCACGATCGTCGAACCGACCTCGGGCAATACCGGCGTCGGCCTCGCCCTGGTGGCGCAGCACCGCGGTTACAAGTGTGTGTTCGTCTGTCCCGACAAGGTCAGCGAGGACAAGCGCAACGTCCTGCTCGCCTACGGCGCGGAAGTCGTCGTGTGCCCGACGGCGGTGCCGCCGGACCATCCGGACAGTTACTACAGCGTCTCCGACCGGCTCGTCAGGGAGATCGACGGTGCTTGGAAGCCCGACCAATACGCCAACCCGGAGGGACCGGCCAGCCACTACGCGACGACCGGTCCGGAAATTTGGGCGGACACCGACGGGAAAGTGACGCATTTTGTCGCGGGCATCGGCACCGGTGGAACGATCACGGGCGCGGGCCGCTACCTCAAGGAGGTATCTGAAGGGAACGTGCGCGTCATCGGCGCCGATCCCGAAGGCTCGGTGTATTCGGGCGGCAGCGGCCGGCCCTATCTGGTGGAGGGCGTCGGCGAGGACTTCTGGCCGGACGCGTATGACCGCACGGTTCCCGACCAGATCATCGCGGTTTCCGACTCCGACTCGTTCAACATGACCAGGCGACTGGCCCGCGAAGAGGCGATGCTGGTCGGCGGCTCGTGCGGGATGGCGGTGGTGGCCGCGGTGAAGGTCGCCGAGGAAGCCGGGCCGGACGCGCTGGTTGTGGTCCTACTGCCCGACGGCGGACGGGGCTATATGTCGAAGATCTTCAACGACGCCTGGATGTCGTCCTACGGGTTCCTGCGCAGTCGGCTGGACGGGTCGACCGAGCAGTCCACCGTTTCAGATGTGTTGCGCCGCAAGTCCGGTGCGCTGCCCGACTTGGTGCACACCCATCCGTCCGAGACGGTGCGCGACGCCATCGGGATCCTGCGGGAGTATGGGGTGTCCCAGATGCCCGTGGTCGGCGCCGAGCCGCCGGTGATGGCCGGTGAGGTCGCGGGCAGTGTCTCCGAACGCGAACTGCTCTCGGCCGTCTTCGAGGGTCGGGCCAAATTGGCCGACGCCGTCTCGGAGCACATGAGTCCGCCGCTGCCGATGATCGGCGCCGGCGAGATGGTCAGCGCGGCCGGCAAGGCGTTGCGCGACTGGGACGCGTTGATGGTTGTGGAAGAGGGCAAACCCGTTGGGGTCATTACCCGGTACGACTTGTTGGGCTTCCTGTCGGAAGGCGCGCCGCGACGGTAGCCGGGGCCGCCAATCGGAATGTGGCGTAAGTCTCGCCCCGCCGCTGGGCATCAGGTACTTTAAATCCGCCCAGTTCAGCAAATCCTGAGTGGAAGGATGAGCATGACCCATCAACCTCCGCCCCCTCCGCCCGGTGGGGGTTCCTACCCTCCGCCTCCTTCGTCCGCTGGGGGGTCCATGCCGCCACCGCCCGGGCAGGCGCTGCCACAGGATGCCTACACACCGTGGTTGACCCGGGTGCTGGCATACCTCATCGACTCGATCCCGGTGGCCGTCGTCGTCGGCATCGGGTATGTGGTCCAGATGGTCACCATGGAGAAGTCGTGTACCGAGACCTACGGCTACAGCGTCTGCGCTAGCCAGCCGTCCACGATCGGCATGCTGGTGATGTGGATAGCGTATGGGGCGGCGTTCGCCTACGCCATCTGGAACTTCGGCTACAAACAAGGCAATACCGGGCAGAGCATCGGCAAGGGCCTGATGAAGTTCAAGGTGGTCGGCGAGAAGACCGGCCAGCCAATCGGTTTCGGCATGTCCGTCGCGCGCATGTTCGCCCACATCGTCGACGCCATCCCCTGCTACGTCGGTTACCTGTTTCCGCTGTGGGACTCCAAGCGGCAAACGATTGCCGACAAGATCATGACGACGGTGTGCCTGCCGGCCTGAAAACCCGCAGCGGCAACCGACCCGGTCGACGGAAGGGTGGCGCGGCCATCGCTAGGCTGATCGCCGATGAGCGAAGACCGTAAGGGCCACCCTCCGTTTACCGGGCTGACCACCAAAGCCATTCACGCCGGCTACCGTCCGGATCCGGCGACCGGGGCGGTCAACGCCCCGATCTGCGCCAGCAGCACGTTCGCCCAGGACGGTGTCGGTGGCTTGCGCGGCGGATTCGAATACGCGCGCACGGGCAACCCGACGCGGGCCGCACTGGAAGCCTCGTTGGCGGCGGTCGAAGAGGGCGCCTTCGGGCGCGCGTTCGGTTCGGGGATGGCCGCCACCGACTGTGCCCTGCGGGCGGTGCTACGTCCCGGCGACCATGTGGTCATCCCGAATGACGCCTATGGCGGCACCTTCCGGCTGATCGACAAGGTATTCACGCAGTGGAACGTCACTTACACGCCGGCGGCGCTATCTGACCTGGACGCCGTTCGTGCCGCGATCACGCCCCAGACCCGGCTTATTTGGGTGGAAACGCCGACCAACCCGTTGCTGTCCATCGCCGATATCGCGGCCATTGCCGAACTCGGCAAACAGAACTCGGCAAAAGTATTGGTGGACAACACCTTTGCCTCACCCGCGTTGCAGCGACCGTTGACGCTGGGCGCCGACGTCGTGCTGCACTCGACCACCAAATACATCGGCGGCCACTCCGACGTGGTGGGCGGGGCGTTGATCACCGACGACCAAGAGCTCGACGACGCCTTTGCCTTCCTGCAGAACGGGGCCGGCGCGGTGCCGGGCCCGTTCGACGCCTACCTGACGATGCGCGGCCTGAAGACCTTGGTGCTGCGGATGCAGCGACACAACGAAAACGCCATGGCCGTGGCCGAATTCCTGGCCGAACGTCCCGAGGTGAGCGCGGTGCTGTATCCGGGTCTGCCCACCCATCCCGGACATGCGGTCGCCGCGCGGCAGATGGCCGGCTTCGGCGGCATGGTTACGGTGCGCATGCGCGGCGGCCGCGCGGCCGCCGAGGAGCTGTGCGCTCGCACCGGGTTGTTCATCCTGGCCGAGTCGCTGGGTGGGGTCGAGTCGCTGATCGAGTATCCCAGCGCCATGACGCACGCGTCGACGGCCGGTTCGCTACTGGAAGTTCCCGACGATTTGGTGCGGCTCTCGGTGGGCATCGAGGATATCGCAGACCTGCTGGCCGATCTCGAACAGGCGCTCGGCTAACCACCGCGAGCAGACACAGAATCGCACGCGCAAGGCGCGTTGGATGCGATTCTCTGTCTGCTCGCGGAAAAAGTGAGCTTAGGAGTGGTAGGGCTCCGCCTTGAGCAGCTTCACCTTGACCGTGGTGCCGTTGGGCACCGTGTAGCTGCGGGTCTCACCCACCTTGGCGTCGATCAGGGCACCACCCAGCGGCGAGTTCGGCGAGTACACCTCGAGATTGCCCTCGTTGACGCCCTCCTGGCGAGTGGCGATCAGGAAGGTCTCCTTGTCGGACTCGTCGCCGTTGTAGCAGACCGTCACCACCGAACCGGGCAGCGCGACGCCGGACTGCTTGGGCGCCTCGCCGACCTTGGCGTTGTTGAGCAGATCCTGCAATTGGCGGATGCGAGCCTCCTGCTGGCCCTGCTCTTCGCGGGCGGCGTGGTAGCCGCCGTTCTCTCGGAGGTCTCCCTCCTCGCGACGGTCGTTGATTTCCGCGGCGATCACCGGACGATTAGCGATCAGATGATCGAGCTCGGCCTTGAGCCGGTCATGTGACTCCTGGGTCAGCCAGGTCACCTGAGTATCCGTCATCTCGTCGCGCTCCTCGTATTGTCGTTCCGCGTATCCGCGTAAGCCTCTGAATGCCGCTGCCGCGAGTGTCCGGGCCCCACCCCCCGTTCATCGGCTCTCGGCCATTAATGCAGCAATACACGGTCCCAGCAGGAACCGTGCATTCATCCATGTTACCACCATGCAAACAATTAATGACCCCGATATTCGCAGTTGGGCGTTTTGTCGTGGGTCAGGACGGCCGCAGATAGCCGGGCACGTCGTTGCCGCACCCGTAGATGTCGGCCATCATCGGCGGCCGGGAGGATTTCAGGATGGTGGTCACCTGCACCGTGGTCTGATCCGATGGCGGCACCAGCACCTCTCGCCTGCCCGTCTCGCTGCCGTCTTTCGCCCGGACCCGCACGATGCAGTCCGCCGGCCGCGACGGGTCGGATCGGGTCACGCTGATCGTTATCGACACCGTCTCGTCATCGATCACCCGGTAGCCGGCCAGCGAGCCGGCCACGTCGCTTCTGCCGAGCCGTTGGTAGCCGACGACCGCGACGATGACGCCGGCCGCAACGACCATCACGGCCAGGCCGATGACCACGCGACGCCGTGATACGCGCGACAGCCGCGAACGCCCGTAACGGGCCTCGGGACGCGGAATGGGAGTGTCGGTCATGGCTGGGTATGTCTGGATGGTGGCTGCCGGACGTTGGCCGGCAAGGTGCGACGATCGGAACTGGAATTATAAGGTCGCTTCTAGCCCTTCGGGGCGACCGGCGAACCGACAAGGGGGCAAGTGAGCAAACTGCGGTTGATGGCGGTGCACGCCCACCCCGACGACGAGTCCAGCAAGGGCGCGGCCACCCTGGCGCGCTACGCCGACGAGGGCCATCGGGTCCTGGTGGTGACGTTGACCGGGGGCGAGCGCGGCGAGATTCTCAACCCGGCGATGGATCTGCCCGACGTGCTGGAACACATGGCAGAAATTCGGCGCGACGAAATGGCGAAGGCGGCAGAGATCCTCGGTGTGGAGCACACCTGGCTCGGTTTCGTCGACTCCGGCTTGCCCATGGGCGACCCGCCGCCACCGCTGCCCGAAGGCTGCTTCGCGCTGGCGCCGCTTGAGGACTGCGTCGAGGCGCTGGTGCGCGTGGTCCGCGAATTTCGGCCGCACGTGATGACCACCTACGACGAGAGCGGCGGCTACCCCCATCCCGATCACATTCGCTGCCACGAGGTTTCGGTCGGTGCGTTCGAGGCCGCGGGCGACTCCGCCCGCTTGCCGGACGCCGGTGAGCCGTGGACGGTGTCGAAGCTGTACTACAACCACGGCTTCCTGCGCGCGCGGATGCAGTTGCTGCACGACGAGTTCGTCAAACGCGGCCAGGAGGGCCCTTTTCGAAAGTGGCTCAAGCACTGGGATCCCGAGCATGACCCCTTCGAGTCCCGGGTGACGACCCGCGTCGAGTGCTCGGCATATTTCAGCCAGCGCGACGATGCGCTGCGGGCTCACGCCACGCAGATCGACCCGAACGCAGAATTTTTCGCCGCCCCGATCTCGTGGCAGCAGCGACTATGGCCGACCGAGGAATTCGAGTTGGCCCAGTCCCGGGTGCCCGTCGAACTGCCCGAGGACGACCTATTCGCCGGAATCGAGAGCGACGAGTGAATCCCTACTCTCTTGCGGTCCTCGCCGACGCCCCGCACAACCACGGGCCCGACTTCGGCAAGGCCAGTCCGGTGGGGCTGCTGATCATCGTGCTGCTGGTGATCGCCACGCTGTTGCTGCTGCGATCGATGAACCGGCAACTGAAGAAGGTGCCGGAATCGTTCGACCCCAAGCACCCCGAACCCGACCAGGCCGCAGACGAGGGCACCGACACGCTCGGCGAGAACCCCGAGCAACCTCCCGGGCACCCGGACGGATCGAAGCGCGCACCGGGACCCGGCGATGAGTCCGGCTGAATCTGCCGGAACGAACACGCTCGGGCTGGCCACCAGTCCCTATCTGCGCCAGCATGCCGGCAACCCGGTCCACTGGCAGCAGTGGACGCCGCAGGCACTGGCGGATGCGGCCGCGCGCGACGTGCCGATCCTGCTCTCCATCGGCTACGCCGCCTGCCACTGGTGCCACGTGATGGCGCACGAATCGTTCGAAGACGACGAGGTGGCTGCCGTGATGAACGCGGGATTCGTGTGCATCAAGGTCGACCGCGAAGAACGGCCGGACATCGATGCGGTCTATATGAATGCCACCGTCGCGCTCACCGGGCAGGGCGGTTGGCCGATGACCTGTTTTCTCACGCCCGACGGACGGCCGTTCTTCTGCGGCACGTACTACCCGAAAGACGGCTTCCTGCAACTTCTTTCGGCCGTCTCCAGCACCTGGCGGGACCGCCGGCGGGAGGTCGAGGAGGCGTCCGACCATATCGCCGGCGAGCTGCGCACGATGGCCGGGGGACTGCCCGGCGGCGGACCGGACGTGGCGCCCGCGCTGTGCGACCACGCAGTCGCGGACGTGCTGGGCGACCACGACGCGGTGCACGGGGGTTTCGGTGGCGCGCCCAAGTTCCCGCCGTCGGCGGTTCTCGAGGCGCTGTTGCGCAACTACGAGCGCACCGGGTCGCCCGAGGCGCTCGAGGCGGTGACGCGCACCGGCAATGCGATGGCCCGTGGCGGCATCTACGACCAGCTCGCCGGCGGCTTCGCCCGGTACAGCGTCGACAACGCCTGGGTGGTACCGCATTTCGAGAAGATGCTCTACGACAACGCCCTGCTGCTGCGCGCATACGCGCACTGGGCCCGGCGCACCGGAGATCCGTTGGCCGGCCGGATCGCCACCCAGACAGCGGGATTTCTGCTTGACGAGCTGGCCGACGGCGCCATGTTCACGTCGTCCCTGGACGCGGACGCCGACGGTAAGGAGGGCTCGACCTATGTCTGGACGCCGGGGCAGCTGACCGAGGTGCTGGGCGCCAACGACGGTGGTTGGGCGGCAGAGGTTTTCGCGGTCACCGAGTCCGGAACATTCGAACTGGGGACCTCGGTGCTGCAGTTCCCCGCCGATCCCGATGACCTGCAGCGGCTGGACCGTGTCCGGACCGCGCTGCTGGCCGCCCGGCTCAACCGGCCCCAGCCCGGACGCGACGACAAGGTCGTCACGTCCTGGAACGGGCTGGCGATCACCGCGCTGGCCGAGGCCAGTGTGGCCCTGGGGGACCCGGGGTTGGCGCAAGCCGCGCGACGCTGCGCACAGGCCCTGCTGGACTTGCACGTCGTCGACGGCCGGCTGCGGCGCGCCAGCCTCGGCGGGGTGGTCGGCGACAGCGCCGCCATCCTGGAGGACTACGCGATGCTGGCCACCGGCCTGCTTGCGCTCTACCAGCTGGCGGCCGAAGAAACCTGGCTGACGGCGGCCGGCGAGCTGATCGACACCGCGCTGCTGCACTTCGCCGACCCGCAGCGGCCCGGCCGCTGGTTCGACACGGCCGACGACGCCGAGCAGTTGATGCTTCGCCCCGGCGACCCGCTGGACGGCGCGACGCCGTCGGGCGCGTCGTCGATCGCCGAAGCGCTGCTGACGGCGGCGCACCTGGTCGACGGTGACCGCGCGGAGCGGTATCTGCGCGCGGCGGCCGACGCGCTCAGCGCGCACTCGGTGTTGCTGGAGCGCGCGCCCCGCTCGGCCGGGCATTGGTTGGCCGTCGCAGAGTCCGCGGTCCGCGGACCCCTGCAGGTCGCGGTCGCCTGCGACCCGTCACGGTCGGAGTTGCTGGCGAATGCGCGCCGGCTGGCGCCCGGCGGGGCGATCGTCGTGGGCGGTGAGCGGGACTCGTCGGCGCTGCTGGCCGGCCGCGATCGAGTGGCCGGCGCCGACGCCGCCTACGTCTGTCGTGGCCGGCTCTGCGACCTACCGGTAACGCGCGCAACGGAACTGGCGGCGGCTCTGGGTGTTTCGCGGCGGTAGCCTGGAGGCTATTCTGCGCCCATGCCGAATGCCGACAGGGTCCAAGCAATCACCCACACGGTCAACCGCTACATCGAACTGGTCGAAAAGGGCAGCGCCGACGACCTGGCCGAGTTGTACGCCGATGACGCCACCGTCGAGGACCCGGTCGGGGGCGAGGTGCATATCGGCCGCGGGGCGATCCACGGCTTCTACTCCGCGGTCAACAACGCGCAGCGGGAATGCGAGCTGGTGTCGTTGAGGGTGGCCGGCAACGAGGCGGCTTTTCAGTTCCGGCTGACCGTGACCGCGGGTGAGCACCGGATGGTGATCGAGCCGATCGACGTCATGGTCTTCGACGACCGCGGCAAGATCACCGCGATGAAGGCTTACTGGTCGGCGGCCGACATCACGCGGCTTTAGAAGACCACGAACCACATGGCGATGTAGTGGCAGATCGCCGCTATCGCGGTGCAAGCGTGGAAGAACTCGTGGTAGCCGAATGTCGACGGCCACGGGTCGGGCCATTTGAACGCGTAGAGAATGCCGCCAATGCTGTACAGGGCGCCGCCGACGAACAACAGCACCATGGCGGCCACCCCGGCGTTGTGCAGGATCGTCCCGGTGTACCAGACCGCCACCCAGCCCAGCAGCAAATAAAGCGGCACCCCCACCCAGCGCGGCGCGAAGGGCCAGCACATCTTCAGCAGGATTCCGGCCAGCGCTCCGCCCCACACGATGGACAACACCATTCGTCCGGCTTCGGGCGGCATGGCCAGCAGGGCGAACGGTGTATAGCTCCCGGCGATGAACACGAAGATCATCGAATGGTCGGCCCGCTTCATCCATTTCTGAGCGGTGGCGGACTTCCATTGAACCCGGTGATAGGTCGCGCTGACGCTGAACATGACGACGGTGGCCGCGGTGTAAAGAAGCGTGGCAAGCCCGGCGCGGGTGGAGGACACCGCCCACGACACCGCGACCAGCGAAGCCCCCGCGGCCACGGCGGCGCCGGCGGAATACACGTGGATCCAGCCGCGGAAGCGTGGCTTGGTCAGTGCCCGGGCGACGCCGTCGACGAGCTGCTGCGCGGTGTTGGCCGCCGGCCCGTGGGATTCGGACTCGGGACGCGTAACCGTGCTGGTGTGGCTGCTCATTGTCTCCTGTTGCCTTGTGGGTCGGGAATTGCCGGTGGCTGATATCCGCCAAGAATAGTCGGGAACGGTCACGACACGCTCTCGGACGTGCGGTGAAATGCCCAAGATAAGGGCCGGAATTTGTTACAGCTCACAGTAGGGTGGACCTCGTGGAGATCATCCCGCCGCGCCTCAAGGACCCCTTGTACCGCGTCTACGAGCTGCGGCTGAGGCAGGGTCTGACCGCCTCGAAATCCGAATTACCCCGCCACATCGCGGTCCTGTGCGACGGCAATCGGCGTTGGGCGCGCAACGCGGGTTACGACGACGTCAGCTATGGCTACCGGATGGGCGCCGCCAAGATCGCCGAGATGCTGCGGTGGTGCCAGGAAGCCGGCATCGAAATGACCACCGTCTACCTGCTCTCCACCGAAAACCTGCAACGCGACGCCGACGAGCTGGCCGGGCTCATCGAAATCATCACTGATGTGGTCGAGGAGATCTGCGCGCCGGCCAATCGGTGGAGCGTGCGCACCGTCGGGGATATCGGGCTCATCGGCGAGGAACCGGCCCGCCGGTTGCGCTATGCGGTTGAATCCACCCCGGCGGTGGCGCCCTTCCACGTCAACGTCGCCGTGGGCTACGGCGGCCGCCGGGAGATCGTTGACGCGGTACGGGCGTTGTTGAGCAAGGAACTCGCCAACGGCGCGACCGCCGAGGAGCTCGTGGACGCGGTGACCGTGGAGGGGATCTCCGAAAACCTTTACACCTCTGGGCAACCCGACCCCGACCTGGTGATCCGCACCTCCGGGGAGCAACGGCTGTCCGGGTTTCTGCTGTGGCAGAGCGCCTATTCGGAGATGTGGTTCTGCGAAGCCCACTGGCCCGCGTTCCGCCGGGTCGACTTTCTGCGCGCGCTGCGCGACTACAGCCAACGGCATCGCAGGTACGGCAAGTAGCCACCGCCTCATGCTGGGGCTGCGTGCCACACTGGATGCATGGCTGCGCTGTCGGCGGTGGTGTTCACGCTGAGCGGGTGGCTCGGGCTGTATTTGTTGTCACGCGACCCGCGTAAGCCGGTGCTCGCGTTGGCCGCGCTCGGACTGTGTGGTTTCGCGCTCGTGGTGGCGCTCGACGCGGTTCGCGTCACCAGCGGCACGCACGCCCACCTGCTCAGCCGGCTCGAGATCTACCTGGTTGCGGTGCCCAGCGTCGCGTGGTTCGCGGTACTCCTCGAGCTCGCCCGGCCATGCGATAGCTGGCGGGCGCGCACCCGGGAGCTGTTGCTGGTCGGCGGTGTCGGCGCGCTGACCCTGTTCGCCGCGATGCTCGCCGGCGGCGTGGCCGGACCGCTGCGCGCCGGTCACCTGCTGATGTTCGCGGTGATCTCGCTGTCCACCCTGGGCGCGATGGCCGCCGCCGTGCTGCGGCCCAAACAGCCGGTACCGGTGGCCGGCGTCGTCGTGGTTGCGACGCTTTTCTTCGCATTGAGCAATGCCATCCTGATCATTCCGCTGGGCTTAGTGCCGAGCAGGCTCGCCTTGGCGTCGACCGGTTGCGATGTGCTGGCCCTCGGTGTGGCGGTGGCGCTATGGGACGCCTTCGACGAGGGCCAGGCGCTGCGCGCCGACATGCTGCGTTCGTTCGCCGGTTGCACGGCGGTGGCCTTGCTGTTCGGTGGCCAGGCGCTGGTCGGTTTGGCGCTCACCCGCAATGAGCCGACCGCGCAGACCGCGCTGACGGTGCTGCTGTTCACCACCCTGGCGATCGCGATCGCGGTGCAGGTGCTGGCCGATCCGCTGGCCGGGGTCCTGGACCGGCTGGCGTTCTCGAAATCGCCCAAGCTACGCGCCGACCGGGCCGCCCTGCGGCATACCGGGGCGGCATTGCCGCTGCGGTCGGTCGACCCCTTGGTCGACGTCGACGACGAAACCTTCGCCAGGCTCACCCGCAGGGCCCTGGGTCACTACGGCGACCTCACCAAACTGGTCGCCAGTCCGCTGACCGCGTTGCCCGTGATCGACGAGCGACTCGCCGCGCGCGGTGCGCCGGATCACCCGGTGGAGCGGGCCAACGAACTCAAGGCCGTCCTCGCGGACGGCATCGCGCGGCTCAAACCGCGCGACGGCGGCGATTTCGGGACCACTGAGCAGTGGCGGTACTACAACGCGCTGTATTTCCCTTACGTCGTCGGGGTGCGTGCGTACGCGCAGAACGCCACCGCCGCGGGCTTGGATCCGACCGCCCGGCAGGCCTGGCAGTGGTTGGTCACCGAGGTCCCGCAGCGCTCGCTGCACAACTGGCAAAACGCCGCGGCCCGGCTCATCGCCGCCGACCTGCGCGGGCGGGTCGCGGTTGCCAGTGATTAACGGGCGCTGGTAAGGCAGGCCTGGCATTGTGGTGCCCGTGGCCTTGTCGAAGCTTCCGCCCGCCAAAGTCGTGCGGGCCATCGAAACTGCCCGGTATCGCGTCGGTCAGCTGCACCGACGGATGCTTCCGGCTCCCGCCGTGATGATGGAAATGATCACGGACGCCTGGGCTGCCCAGGCGATTACCGCGGCAGCCGATCTCGGAATTGCGGACGCGCTGGCCAAGGGGCCGCTCACGGCACAGGAGCTGGCGGCCGCGATCGACGCGGATCCCGATACCGTCAGTCGACTGCTGCGGGCCTTGATCAGCCGAGGCGTTTTCCGTCAGCGCCGCGATGGCCGCTACGACCTCACCCCGCTGGCGGACACACTGCGCAGCGACGCCGAGGTGTCGTTGGCCGGACTGGCCCGGTTTGTGGGTTCGCCCGAGCACCGCGAGCATTGGAGCCACCTCACAGACGCCATTCGTACCGGCGAGGCAGTGATCCCCAAGCTACGCGGCAAGCCCGCCTTCGAATTCCTGGCCGACGAGCCGGAACTCGCCGAAATCTTCAATAACGCCATGACCAGCGGATCCGAACTCGCGATCGCATCGGTGACCGCTGGCTATGACTTCAGCCGCTTCGCCACCATCGTCGACGTGGGCGGTGGGCATGGTCGGCTGCTGGCCGCAATCCTGGATGCGACGCCACAGGCGCACGGCATCCTGTTCGACCTGCCCCAAGTGGTGGCAGGAGCCCCGGCCGTGCTCGCCGAACACCATGTCGCCGACCGAGTCCGCGTTGTCGAGGGATCGTTCTTTGATGCCGTGCCCGACGGCGGCGACGCCTACGTTCTCAAGAACGTGATTCACGACTGGCCCGACGATGACGCGGTGAAAATACTTGGCAACGTGCGTGCGGCGGCTGGGGCCGGCAAGCATGTGTTGCTTGTCGAGTTCGTGATCCCACGGCACGATCGCGAGTTCGTGGGCAAATGGGCGGACCTGGAGATGCTGCTCGCTGCCGCCGCACGTGAGCGCACTGCCGACGAATACGGCCGGCTGCTGGGCCGCGCCGGCTTTCGCGTGACGCGGGTGGTCGAAACGGCGTCACCGTTCAGCGTCGTCGAAGCGACCGCGATCTACGTCCCAAATTCAGCCCGCGGACGGGAATAACGCGAAGAAACCCCTGGTCTTTGTATCCGTGGCAGTAGTTGGCAGTGTCACGCGTCGATATGGCAGTGCGCCATCGGCACGCTCAAAGCTGTTCGACCCAAACAGCAATCCCTCAGGAGTAATCACATGACCGCTGTATCTGGTATCCCAACGAGGCCCCTATACGACTCGACCGACTCGCTGCTGCGGTTCGCCATGCGTGCCGATGCCACGTTGACGGGATTGTGCGGTCTGGCCGTCGCGTTCTTCGCCGACCAGCTCTCGTCCCTGACCGGCCTGACGGCCTTCCAGGAATACGCCCTGGGCGCCTTCTTCGTGCTCTACGGCCTGGTGGTGTTCAGCCTCGCGGCGGCGCCGAACCTGCGCCGTGCCGGAATCGGTGTCGTCGTGGCCAACATCGCTTACACCCTGGCCGCGGTCGTGGCCGCCGAGATGGTGGCGATGACCGCGACCGGGGTCGCCGCGACGCTGGCGACCGGCGTGTACACCGCGGCGTTCGCGGCCCTGCAATACCTGGGAGTGCGTCGCCTCACGGCGTAGCTTCCCTGCCCGCCGGTGCGGGGCGCCGCCGCGAGACGTTCGTGGCGGACGTCCCCGCTCCGGCTTTCCGGCGCTACAGCTTGCGCAGGCGCAGCCGGTTGATGGAGTGGTCGGCGTCTTTGCGCAGCACCAGGGTGGCGCGGGGACGGGTCGGCAGAATGTTCTCGACCAGGTTGGGCCGGTTGATCGACCGCCAGATCTCGCGTGCCGCGGCGACCGCCTTCGTGTCGTTGAGGCCCGAGTAGTGATGGAAGTGTGACTCCGGGTCGGCGAACGCCGTGCCGCGCAGGGACAGGAATCGCGAGACATACCATTGCTCGATGTCCTCGATCCGGGCATCCACGTACAGCGAGAAGTCGAACAGGTCCGACACCATCAGCGTCGGGCCCGTCTGCAACACATTGAGGCCCTCGAGGATCAGGATGTCGGGATGGCGCACAACGTGCTTGGCCCCGGGGATAACGTCGTACTTCAAATGGGAATACACCGGCGCACACACGTAGTCGGAACCGGATTTGACCGAGGTCACGAACCGCATCAGCGCCCGCCGGTTATAGCTCTCCGGAAACCCTTTGCGGTGCATGAGCATTCGCCGATCGAGCTCCGCATTCGGATACAGAAACCCGTCAGTGGTCACCAGGTCCACCCGGGGGTGATGATCCCAGCGAGCCAGCAGCGCCTGCAACACGCGGGCGGTGGTCGACTTGCCGACCGCGACGCTGCCGGCCACGCCGATGACGAACGGCACCGGCCGGTCGGGATTTTGTTGGGGTTCGCCGAGGAATTCCGCGGTGGCGGCGAACAGCCGCTGGCGGGCGGCGACCTGAAGGTGAATCAGCCGGGCCAGCGGCAGGTAAACCTCTTCGACTTCCAGCAGGTCGATCTGCTCACCCAGACCGCGCAGGCCGACCAGTTCCTCTTCGGTGAGGGCCAGGGGCGTCGACATACGAAGCGCACGCCATTGCTTTCGGTCGAACTCCACGTAGGGGCTCGGCTCGCTAAGCCGCGGCATGGTGCCAGTGTCGCAGGGGCGGACGCGTGCCCGACGGCTGGGATGGCTAAAACCCCGGCTGGATAGACTGGCGCCCGTGACTGCCGCACCGGACGCCCGCACCTCAATCCCCGGCAATGCCTCACTCATGTCGGCCCCGCTCGCCGAGGTCGACCCCGACATTGCCGAGTTGCTGGACAAGGAACTGAAGCGTCAGCGCGACACCCTGGAGATGATTGCTTCGGAGAACTTCGTGCCGCGTTCGGTGCTGCAGGCCCAGGGAAGCGTGCTGACGAACAAGTACGCCGAGGGTTTGCCCGGTCGGCGCTACTACGGCGGGTGCGAGCACGTCGACGTCGTGGAGAACATCGCCCGCGACCGAGCGAAGGCGTTGTTCGGCGCCGAGTTCGCCAATGTCCAGCCGCATTCGGGTGCCCAGGCCAACGCGGCGGTGCTGCACGCGCTCATGACCCCGGGCGAACGGCTGCTCGGTCTGGACCTGGCCAACGGCGGCCACCTGACGCACGGCATGAAGCTCAACTTCTCCGGCAGGCTGTACGACGTCGGTTTCTACGGGGTCGACCCGACGACGCATCTGGTCGACATGGACGCGGTGCGGGCCAAGGCGCTGGAGTTCCGCCCCAAGGTGATCATCGCGGGCTGGTCGGCCTACCCGCGGATCCTCGACTTCGCGGCGTTCCGGTCGATCGCCGACGAGGTCGACGCCAAGCTGTGGGTGGACATGGCGCACTTCGCGGGGCTGGTTGCCGTCGGTCTGCACCCGTCGCCGGTGCCGCACGCGGACGTCGTGTCCACGACCGTGCACAAAACGCTCGGCGGCGCCCGTTCGGGCATGATCCTGGGCAAGCAGGAGTACGCCAAGGCCATCAACTCGGCGGTGTTCCCCGGCCAGCAGGGCGGCCCGCTCATGCACGTCATCGCGGGCAAAGCGGTCGCGCTCAAGATCGCCACCACCCCCGAATTCGCCGACCGGCAGCAGCGCACCCTTTCCGGAGCGCGCATCGTGGCCGACCGGCTGCTGGCGGCCGACGTCTCCAGGGCCGGCGTTTCGGTGGTCAGCGGCGGCACGGACGTCCACCTGGTGCTGGTCGACCTGCGCGATTCGCCACTCGACGGCAAGGCCGCCGAGGACCTGCTGCACGACATCGGCATCACCGTGAACCGCAACGCCGTGCCCAACGACCCGCGGCCGCCGATGGTGACGTCGGGCCTGCGGGTAGGCACACCGGCGCTGGCGACCCGCGGTTTCGGCGACGCCGAATTCACCGAGGTCGCCGACATCATCGCCACCGCGCTCGCGGCCGGCCCCGCGGCGGACACGCTGGCCCTGCGGCAACGGGTGGCGCGGCTGGCCAGGGACTTCCCCCTCTACGAGGGACTGGAGAGCTGGACCCTGGTCGATCGCTGATTTGCAACGTCTCAGCGACACGGGCCGAGAAATTTCACGAACCTGTGTCTACGGGTTACAGTTACTGTATGGCACAGAAACCTGTCCCTAACGCGCTGACCCTAGAACTCGAGCCGGTCGTCGGGGCGAACATGGACCGCCACCTCAGCACCGA
The DNA here is from genome assembly GCA_963784685.1 of uncultured Actinomycetota bacterium. Classification (GTDB taxonomy): domain Bacteria; phylum Actinomycetota; class Actinomycetes; order Mycobacteriales; family Mycobacteriaceae; genus Mycobacterium. The sequence goes on along the minus strand of CAWASF010000018.1, from coordinate 380,494 downwards.
GGACCTCTGGTTCGCCCACGATTTCGTTCCGTTCGACCAGGGTGAAAACTTCGCCTTCCTCGGCGGACGCGACTGGGACCCGTCCCAGACGACGCTGCCCAGGACCATCACGGACGCCTGCGAGATCCTCCTGCTGATCAAGGACAACCTGGCCGGGCATCACCGCGAGCTCGTCGAGCACTTCATTCTCGAGGAGTGGTGGGGTCGCTGGCTGGGCCGGTGGACCGCCGAGGAACACCTGCACGCCATCGCGCTGCGTGAATACCTGGTGGTGACCAGGGAGGTCGACCCGACCGCCAACGAGGAGGCGCGCGTTGAGTACGTGATGAAGGGCTACCGCGGCGACACCTACAGCCAGGTCGAAACCCTCGTGTACATGGCGTTGACCGAGCGCACCCATGCCGTCTTCTGCCGCAACCTCGCCGCTCAGGTGGAGGAACCCGTCCTGGCCGGACTGGTCGACCGGATCGCGCGGGACGAAGTGCGGCATGAGGAGTTCTTCGCCAACCTCGTCGCGCACTGCCTGGAGTACACCCGCGACGAGACGATCGCGGCGATAGCCGCGCGCGCCGCGGACCTCCAGGTCGTCGGCGCCGACATCGACGCCTATCAGGGCAAGGTGCGCAACGTCGCCGACGCGGGCATTTTCGACGCCGCGGACCTGCGCCAGGCCATCTCCGACCGGATCAACGAATGGGGCGTGGCCGACGAGCCCGCGCTCCGGCAATTCGACGTCCGCTAGCCCAATCTGCGCGCGCCCTCGCGGTCTCGGCGCGCCTGCACGGCGGCCGAGCGGCGACGAGAGTAGCGTCGTTCCTGATGGCCGGCGACATGCTCTGCTGCCAGGGCGGCACCCCTCGTCACTACTCCGGTAGTTCTAGGCAGGACCGGGCCCGGTCCTGGTGCTGCGGCTCCCGCCGAACTGCCTGTGCGGGTCCGCGCGGGCTTGGCCGCTCGAGGAGCGATTCGTGACCGAAATCCGGACCTATGTGCTCGACACCTCCGTGCTGCTGTCCGATCCGTGGGCGTGCAGCCGGTTCGCCGAACACGAGGTGGTTGTTCCGCTGGTGGTGATCAGCGAACTGGAGGCCAAACGCCACCACCACGAGCTGGGGTGGTTCGCCCGTCAGGCGTTGCGTCTCTTCGATGACCTTCGGCTCGAGCACGGACGGCTGGATCAGCCCATACCCGTTGGCGCGCAAGGCGGCACGCTGCACGTCGAACTCAACCACACGGACCCGGCGGTGCTCCCGGCGGGCTTTCGCACCGACAGCAACGATTCCCGGATTTTGAGCTGCGCCGCCAACCTCGCCGCCGAAGGCAAGCGAGTCACGTTGGTCAGCAAGGACATTCCGCTTCGGGTTAAGGCCGCGGCGGTCGGCCTGGCCGCCGACGAGTACCACGCGCAGGACGTCGTGGTTTCCGGGTGGTCGGGCATGCACGAGATCGAGACCGCCGCCGAGGACATCGACGCGCTGTTCGCCGACGGCGAGATCGATCTCGTCGAAGCTCGGGACCTGCCCTGTCACACCGGCATTCGGCTGCTGGGCGGCGGCTCGCACGCTCTGGGCCGGGTGACCCCCGCCAAACGCGTCCAGCTGGTCCGCGGCGACCGCGAGGTGTTCGGGCTGCGTGGCCGTTCCGCCGAACAGCGCGTGGCGCTCGACCTGTTGTTGGACGAGTCCGTGGGCATCGTGTCGTTGGGCGGCAAGGCCGGAACCGGCAAGTCGGCGCTGGCGTTGTGCGCGGGTCTCGAGGCGGTGCTGGAACGGCGGACCCACCGCAAGGTGGTGGTGTTCCGTCCGCTGTATGCCGTGGGCGGCCAGGAGCTGGGCTACCTGCCCGGCAGCGAGAGCGAAAAAATGGGCCCGTGGGCGCAGGCGGTCTTCGACACCCTCGAGGGTCTGGCCAGTCAGGCGGTGCTCGAGGAGGTCCTTTCCCGGGGCATGCTCGAGGTGTTGCCGCTGACCCACATCCGGGGGCGCTCGCTGCACGACTCGTTCGTCATCGTCGACGAGGCGCAGTCACTCGAGCGCAACGTTCTGCTGACCGTTTTGTCCAGGTTGGGCACCGGATCGCGGGTGGTGCTGACCCATGACATCGCCCAGCGCGACAACCTGCGGGTCGGCCGCCACGACGGGGTGGCGGCGGTGATCGAGAAGCTCAAAGGCCATCCGCTGTTCGCCCACATCACGCTGCTGCGCAGCGAGCGGTCGCCGATCGCCGCACTGGTCACCGAGATGCTCGAGGAAATTGCCATAGCGCAGTAAAAGGGGGCCTGAACTGGGCTTGAGTTTGCGCTGACGGCGGGATCCGAGTCGTTTTGTCTGCGTATGTGCACGGTCAAGGCCCGGGTCGCACACTCAACGGCGGGTAGGCTGCCAGCGTGCCGAAACGACCCGACAGCCAGGCCTGGCGCTATTGGCGGACCGTTTTCGGTGTCGTCGCGGCCGCCGCTGTGCTGGTGATCGGCGGCCTCACCGGACACGTGACCCGCGCCGACAACGTCAGCTGCTCGGTGGTCAAGTGCGTCGCGCTGACATTCGACGACGGGCCGGGGCCCTACACGGACCGCCTGCTGCAGGTCTTGAAGGACGCCGACGCCAAGGCCACGTTCTTTCTGATCGGCAACAAGGTCGCCGCCAACCCGGCCGGCGCCAAGCGCATCGCCGACGCGGGCATGGAATTCGGCAACCACACGTGGGAACACCCCAACATGACGACGATCCCGCCCGAGGACATCGCCGGTCAGTTCTCGCGCTCCAACGACGCGATCACCGCCGCGACCGGCCGGACACCGTCGCTGTGGCGTCCCGCCGGCGGACTGTCCGACCCGCTGGTTCGCCAGACGGCGGGTCAGTTCGGCCTGGCCGAAATCCTCTGGGACGTAATCCCCTTCGACTGGATCAACGACTCGAACACGGCCGCGACCCGGTACATGCTGATGACGTACATCAAGCCCGGCTCGGTGGTGCTGTTCCATGACACCTACTCGAGCACCGTCGATCTGGTGTACCAGTTCATCCCGGTGCTCAAGGCCAACGGCTACCGCCTGGTGACCGTCACCGAACTGCTCGGGCAGCGGGCGCCGGGCAGCAGTTACGGCGGCCGGGAGAACGGGCCACCGGCCAACCAGCTGCACGACATCCCCGCCGGCGAGATCCCGACGTTGCCCAACACGCCCTCACCCAGGCCGATGCCCAACTTCCCGATCACCGATATCCCGGGCCAGAACTCGGGCGGACCAAACAACGGTGCCTAGAATGACCCCGGGCGGGCGCCCAACGGCGCGGCAACGAAAGTCCGCCCGCGGATTGTCGATTCAATACGCTATCGACCTCGCGAGCGCCTATGTGGCGGCCGTCCTCAGCGCGACCGCCATCTTGATCCCGCTGAGGGGCCACACGTCCGTTGGCTTCGCGGAGAGGAACACCCCGACGGTGGTGGTGCTGATTGCGCTGGGAACGATCAGCGTCGCGGTCGGGGGTGTCGTGAGCCTCGCCCCCACGCTGCGCTGGTTTGCCGCCGGCAAGGCACCGAATCAGCAGCAACGAGAAGCAGCGATGAAACTCGCGGGCCGCCAATCGCTGATCCTGTTTGTGGCGTGGGGGGCGGCCGGCGCAATTCTCATGCTGCTCAATCGCGCCGGCGGGGCCGCGCTGCTGCTGCCCATTCTGCTTGGCGTGCTGATCGGCGGACCGGCGGCGGCGGGCACGGGAATGCTGCTTGCGCAACGCACCCTGCGCCCCATCATGGCAGCGGCCACACGGGGTTCCGAGCCCCGGCTTCTGGTGCCCGGTGTGTTCGCGCGTCTCGTTCTGCTGTGGTTTTTGTGCAGCGCGCTACCCATCGGGGTCATCACGACTTTGGTGGTTCTCCGCTCGTACGGTTGGCTCATCCAGAAGTCCGCGTCGCTGGATGTGCCCGTGCTGGTGGTGTCACTGGCGGCGCTGGTTCTCGGGCTGCCGACGATGATCCTGACGTCGCGATCGATCTCCGATCCGGTCGGCGAGGTCGCCGACGCGATGGCGGAGGTCGAGCACGGCCACATCGCGACGTACATCGGCGCGTACGAGCGTTCCGAAATCGGGCGTTTGCAAACGGGATTCAACCGGATGGTCGCCGGGCTCGCCGAGCGGGATCGGCTACGGGACCTGTTCGGGCGGCACGTCGGACCGGACGTCGCCCAGCGCGCTATCGAAGAGGGCGCATCGCTGTCCGGGGACGTGGTCGAGGCGGCGGTCCTGTTCATCGACCTGGTGGGTTCGACGCAGCTCGCGGAAAGCCTTCCGCCGCAAGAGGTTGCCGACGTGCTCAACGACTTTTTCCGGATCGTCGTCGACGCCGTCGACGAACATCACGGGCTGATCAACAAATTCGCGGGCGACGCCGCGCTGGCCGTCTTCGGAGCCCCGTTGCGCACCGGCGAACCCGCGTCGGCGGCACTGGCGACCGCACGAGCGCTGGCCACCGAGCTGCGCCGGTTACCCGTGGTCGATTTCGGCGTCGGCATCTCGGCGGGCCGGGTCTTTGCCGGCAACATCGGTGCCGAAAATCGTTACGAATACACGGTAATCGGAGACGCCGTCAATGAGGCGGCGCGGCTGGCCGACCTTGCCAAGACCGCCGACCGGCGAATCCTGTGTTCGGCAGCCGCCCTCGACGGGGCCGACGACGCTGAGCGGGCGCGCTGGGAAGAATGCTATTCCACCGTGCTGCGTGGCCGCTCCGAGGCCACCCAGGTCTCGGCGCCGGCCGGCCCGACTACTGGCTGACCTTCAGCGCCGCAATCACCCCGTTAACGACGCCCGCCAAGTTCGCATCGCCGATCGGTGATGCGCCCATGAAGATGGTCACCGGTTGGGTGTTGACCGCGATGATGACGACGGAGTCGCCCTTCACGCCGATCGACTTGTCGGCGATCGTGACATCGGCGTCCACCCGGGCGGCCTTGACCCCGTCGACCGTGATCGACGACGTCTTCTTCGGGCCCAGGGTTGGCGACGCGTTGGAGTAGCCGGGTCCGCTCGCCACGCAGTCCATCAGCTTCGACGCTTGCGCGCTGACGTCCATGCTGGTGACGAAGTTGGTAATGGCGACCTCGGCCAGTGTCATCCACCCCTTGGCATTCGGCACCTCTTGGCCCAGGCCGACCGCGCCGATGAGGTTGGGGTTTTGGGTGTCTACGAACGGCGCCCATCCGGGCGCCGCGGTGTCCGGGAACGAGAGCTTGCCCGCGCTGACCGGACTACCGCCGGCGGGCTTCTCACCGCCGGACACGTTGGGCGTGCAGTCGGTCGCCGACTGCGGGGAATCGATCGGCTGCGACGTCGGGGCGGCTTGCGAAGGGGGGGTCGCCGAGGGTGAGGCCTTGGTCGAATTGTTTCCGCTGCCGAGGCCGATCACCAGGATCACCACCAGCGCGATCACGCCCAAGACCACGACCCCCGCGAGGACCAGCCATGGCGCCTTCGAGCGTGGCCCGCGCGGCGGTGGTCCGGGCGGGTAGGGCCCGCCCTGCCAGCCGGGGGGAACTTGCTGGCCCGGCTGGGGGAACTGCTGCGGTGGGTAGGCGCCCGGTGCATAGGGATTCGCGGGCCCCTGGGGATGCACATACGGGCCGCTCGGCGGCGGGCCACCCGGCGGCGGGCCACCCGGCGGCGGGTAGGGGTAGCCGCCGCTCTGCGGCTGGCCTTCCCAATGTGGCCCCTGGCCATAGGGATTCGTCCCGTAGGGATCCTGGCCGTACGGACCGCCAGAAGGAGTCGTCATTGAAGAATCATTCCTCCCTAGTCCTGCGGCTTGACCTTGGCCATCGCCAACACGTCGAGCCGGCGGTCAAGCTCTTCGATCGACAGCTTGTCGCCGATCAGGCCGCGGTCGATGACGGTTTGGCGAATGGTCTTGTGTTCCTTGAGCGCCTGCTTGGCCACCGCGGCGGCCTCCTCGTAGCCGATGACCGAGTTCAACGGTGTCACGATCGACGGCGACGATTCGGCCAGCTCGCGCAGGCGCTCGACGTGGGCGGCCAGCCCGGCAACGCAGCGCTCCGCGAACAACTTTGAGACGTTGGTCAGCAGCTTGAACGACTCGAGGGTGTTGCGGGCCATCATCGGGATGTAGACGTTTAGTTCGAAGGCGCCGTTCGCGCCGCCCCAGGCGACCGCCGCGTCGTTGCCTATCACCTGCGCGGCGACCTGCGTAACCGCCTCCGGCAGAACCGGATTCACCTTGCCCGGCATGATCGAGCTGCCCGGCTGCAGGTCTGGGAGCTGGATCTCGCCCAAGCCGGTCAGGGGGCCCGATCCCATCCAGCGGATGTCGTTGGCGATCTTGGTCAACGAGACCGCGATGGTACGCAGCGCGCCGGACGCCTCCACCAGCCCGTCACGGGCGGCTTGGGCCTCGAAAGAATTGACAGCCGGGCGCAATTCGGACAGGCCCGTCGAGGCGATCAACGTCTCGACCACCCTGGCGCCGAAGCCGTCGGGGGCGTTGAGGCCGGTGCCCACCGCGGTGCCGCCGATCGCCAGTTCACCGAGCCGTGGCAGCGTGGCGCGCACGCGCTCGATCCCCGCCTCGATCTGGCGGGCGTATCCGCTGAATTCCTGGCCGAGCGTCACCGGCACGGCGTCCATCAGGTGGGTGCGGCCTGACTTGACCACCGTGTGCCACTCGCGGGCCTTGCTTGCCAGCGCGTCGTGCAGCACCTCGAGCGCCGGGATGAGTTGGCGCACGGCGGCCTCGGTGGCCGCGATGTGGGTGGCGGTCGGGAAGGTGTCGTTGGACGACTGCGACATGTTGACGTCGTCGTTGGGGTGCACCGTGACCCCGTTGGCGGCCGCGATGGACGCGATCACCTCGTTGGTGTTCATGTTGGAGCTTGTGCCCGAACCGGTTTGGAAGACGTCGATGGGGAACTGGTCGTCGTGCCGGCCGTCGGCGATCTCGGCTGCCGCGGCGATGATCGCGTCGGCCTTCTCCGGGGCCAGCAGCCCGAGGTCCTTGTTCACCTGCGCGCACGCGCCCTTCAGCAGGCCCAGCGCGCGGATCTGGGTGCGCTCCAGGCCGCGGCCCGAGATCGGAAAGTTCTCCACTGCGCGTTGGGTTTGGGCGCGCCACAAGGCTTTTGCAGGCACCCGGACCTCGCCCATGGTGTCGTGCTCGATGCGGTACTCGGTCTCGGAACCGTCGACGTCGTCAGTGGCCATAGATTGGCTTCCTTCTCGATTGGGGCTTGGGTTGTCAGGGCAGGGGATAGGCGGCAGAGCTGTCGCCGATGAAGTCGATCGCGGAGTATTCGTTGAGCTTCGAGAGCCGGTGGTAGGCCTCGATCATGCGCACGGTGCCCGACTTCGAACGCATCACGATGGAGTGGGTGGTGCAGCCGCCCGGATAGTAGCGGACCCCATTGAGCAGGTCGCCCTGGGTAACCCCGGTGGCGCAGAAGAAGACGTTCTCGCCGGACACCAGATCCTCGGTGGTCAGTATCTGGTCCAGGTCGTAGCCGGCGTCGAGCGCCTTGCGGCGTTCGGGTTCGTCCTTCGGGGCCAGCTGGGCCTGAATCGCGCCGCCCATGCAGCGGATCGCGGCGGCGGCGATGATGCCCTCCGGGGTGCCGCCGATACCGGCCAGCATGTCGGTGCCCGACTCCGGCCGGCACGCGGAGATCGCGCCGGCGACGTCGCCGTCGGTGATCAGCCGGATGCGGGCGCCGGTGTCCCGCACGTCCTTGATCAGGTCAGCGTGTCGCGGCCGATCCAGGATGCACACGGTCATGTCGCGTACCGAGAGGGCCTTGACCTTGGCGACGGCGCGGATGTTCTCGGCGATCGGCGCCGTGATGTCCAGCACGTGGGCGGCCTCGGGCCCGACGGCGATCTTGTTCATGTAGAACACGGCCGACGGGTCGAACATCGCGCCGCGGTCGGCGACCGCCAGCACCGAGATGGCGTTGGGCATGCCTTTGCTCATCAGTGTGGTGCCGTCCACCGGGTCCACGGCGAAGTCGCAGTCCGGGCCGTCGCCGTTGCCGACCTCTTCGCCGTTGTAGAGCATCGGGGCCTGGTCTTTCTCGCCCTCGCCGATGACGACCACCCCGCGCATCGACACCGTGTTCACCAGTTCGCGAATCGCGTCGACCGCCGCGCCGTCGCCGCCCTCCTTGTCGCCACGGCCAACCCAGCGGCCGGCTGCCATGGCACCGGCCTCGGTCACCCGTACCAGTTCCAGGGCCAGGTTGCGGTCGGGGGCTTCGCCGCGCGGCCGCGCCGGCGACGAACCGAATCTCGACGAGCGGTCGCGCTCAGCTGTCATGGTTGGTGATTGTCCCAGAAGCGGATCGGTCAGCTGGAACTGGGATACTCGGGGAATGACCGAGCAGCCGCAGCCGAACGCCGAGGTAGGCGAGCCGGCTCCGGCGCCCAGGCCCCCCAAACCGCGGCTGCTGCAGGACGGCCGCGACATGTTCTGGTCGCTCGTGCCGCTGGTCGTCGGGTGCATCCTGGTGGCGGGCCTGGTCGGGATGTGCTCGTTCCAGCCGGCCGGGATGAAGAAGGGCGTGATCCCCTCCTACGACGCGGCGGCGGCCTTGCGAGCGGACGCTCAGACGCTGGGGTTCCCAGTGCGGCTACCCCGGTTACCCGCCGGCTGGCAGCCCAACTCGGGCGCCCGCGGCGGCATCGAGAACGGCCGAACCGATTCTTCGACCGGTCAGCGGCTGAACGCGGCCACCTCAACGGTGGGATACATCAGCCCGACGGGGATGTACCTGAGCCTGACCCAGAGCAACGCCGACGAGGACAAGCTTGTCGGCTCGATCCATCCGTCGGCCTATCCGACCGGGACGGTCGACGTCGACGGCACCACGTGGGTCGTCTATCGCGGCTCCGGGCAGGGCGGCGCGGACACCGAGCCCGTGTGGACCACCCGGCTTGCCGGCCCGGCCGGCGCCACCCAGATCGCGATCACCGGTGCCGGTAGCACCGATCAGTTCCATACCCTGGCCTCGGCGACACAATCGCAGCCCCCGCTGCCCGCACACTGAAGGAATCCCACAGCATGACCGCACCCAAAGCAGACCTCTCCGGATGGTCGGTGGCACCGTTCACCGGTGGCGGCTACACACATGACGTCTATCGCAAGGGCACCGGCCCGGGGGTGGTGCTGATTCCCGAGATACCCGGCATCCATCCCGCCGGACTGGCCCTCGGTAATCACCTGGTGGACAACGGCTTCACCGTCGCCATGCCGTCGCTGTTCGGCGAGCCGGGCAAGCCCAAGACGGCCGGCTACATACTCGGTGTCATCACGCGTGCTTGTGTCGCAAAGGAATTCGCGGCGTTCGCCACAAACAAGCAACGGCCGGTGTCGTTGTTCCTGCGCGCGCTGGCGCGTGACCTCAACGCGTCGACGCCGGGCAAGGGGGTCGGCGTGATCGGCCAGTGCTTCACCGGCGGGTTCGCGTTGGCCGCCGCGGTCGACGACAGCGTGCTGGCTCCGGTACTCAGCCAGCCGTCGGTGCCGTTTCCCCTGGGCCGCGCGCGGCGCGCCGATCCCGGGTTGAGCGAATCCGAGCTGACCACCGTGGCCGATCGCTGCGCCAACGACGGCCTGTGCGCGATGGGCCTGCGGTTCAGCGAGGACCGCGCGGTGCCGCGCGAACGGTTCGCGACGCTCAAGGAGCGGCTCGGCGACGCGTTCGAGGTCATTGAGATCGACTCCGGCCCGGGCAACGAAGGCGGTTTCGGCAAGATGGCGCATTCGGTGCTGACCGACGAGGTCCGCGAGGTCGACGGCCACCCCGCGTACGAGGCCCGCAAGCGGGTAGTCGAATTCCTGAACCAGCGTCTCGGTTAGGAAAGCTCCACACGCATGGCGATTGACAACCGGGTGGTCGAAACCACCTTCGGGCCCGTCCTCGGGACCGACGACGGTGAGATCAGGACGTGGAAGGGCGTTCGGTACGCCGCGCCGCCCGTCGGCGACCTGCGCTTCCGGGTGCCCGAGCCCCCGCAGCGCTGGACCGAGGTCGCCGACGCCGCCTCCTTCGGGCCGGCCTGCCCGCAACCGACCTTTCCCAACATGCCGCTCGACCTGGGCGCACCGCAGGACGAAGACTGCTTGACGCTGAATGTGTGGGCCTCGGCGGACACCCGGCCCGGTGACGCAAAACCCGTCATGGTGTGGCTGCACGGCGGCGCCTACGTCCTGGGGTCGGGCAGCCAGCCGCTCTACGACGGCCGCCGGTTGGTCAGCGGCGGGGACGTCGTCGTGGTGACGGTCAACTATCGGCTCGGCGCGCTGGGCTTTCTCGACTTGTCGTCGTTCAACACCGCGCGCCGCCGCTTCGACTCGAACATCGGGCTGCACGACGTGCTGGCGGCGTTGCGCTGGGTGCGCGACAACATCGCGGCATTCGGTGGGGATTCCCGCAGGGTGACGGTGTTCGGTGAATCCGCCGGGGCGGGAATCGTCACCACGTTGCTGGTCGCGCCGGCGGCCGAGGGCCTGTTCGCCGGTGCGATCGCCCAAAGCTCACCGGCGACATCGGTGTACGACCGCGACAGGGCTCGTCGCGTCGCGGACAGCGTCCTCGAGAAGCTGGGGATAGCCCCGTCCGACGCCGACCGACTGCTCGACGCGCCGATTGCCGCGATCCTCGCCGCGTCGCAAGAGGTGTTCGACGAAGTCCCCGTTCGCAACCCGGGCACGCTTGCGTTCGTCCCGATCGTCGACGGTGATCTGCTGCACGACTACCCGGTCAGGCTGGCGCAGGAGGGTCGCTCCCACCCGGTGCCGCTGATCATCGGCACCAACAGGCATGAGGCGGCCCTCTTTCGGTTGATGAGGTCACCGCTGATGCCGATCACCCCGCACGCGATCACGTCGATGTTCACCCAGATCGCCGCCGAACAGCCCGACCTGCAATTGCCCACCCAGGAGCAGATCGGATCGGCGTACTCCGGAATACGCCGCAGGGCAAGGCCTTTGAGCATCGCGACCGACGCCGGGTTCCGGATGCCCTCGGTCTGGCTGGCCGAGGGGCACAGCAGGCTGGCGCCGGTGTACCTGTACCGGTTCGACTACGCCACGCCGCTGCTGAGGGTCCTGCTGGTGAGCGCCGCCCACGCCACCGAATTACCTTACGTCTGGGGCAATCTCGGGGCGCCGAAGGATCCCACGTTGAAGCTCGGCGGCACCAAAACCGCCAAGGCGGTCTCGAAGAGGCTGCGCACCAGGTGGATCAACTTCGCTGCGCAGGCCAAGCCCGCGGGGCCCGCCGGCGAGCCGGACTGGTCGCCCTACCGAGAGCCCGACCGCGCCTGCCTGATCATCAACAAGCGCGACGCCGTCGTCCACGATCTCGACGCGCAGATCCGGGCCGCCTGGGGCAGCGAGGTAGTGAGCTTCCGGTAGTTCCACCCCCTTGGCGACGACACGTCAGTCACACGAGTTTCCGCGGGTGGGGGTGCGAGTTGTGCCCGGCTCCGCGCGTCAAATCCCCTGTGCGCCTTAGCTTGTCGCTGTGAGATGACATGTGTTGGGGACCCCCTCGGCTAAGACGCTCGATGATTGATGGGCGTCAGAGAATTGGTTTCAGGAACTCGAGGAGGCCCCACTGATGACGATCATGGGTGGCTTGGATGTGCACCGACACGGTCCCGCTATTTCGACCCGCTGGCCGTCGGGTTGGCGGCGGATTTGGCGGCCAGGGCCTGGCCCTTCATCTTTTGGAACATGTCCACGTAGTAGGGCAGGCATTCCGACAGCGCCTTCTCGGTGGTGAACAGGGGCTCATAGCCGAGGTCGCGGCGCGCCTTGTCGATCGAGAAGTAGTTGTCCAGGTACAATCGTTCGACGGCCAGCGGTTCCAGCAGCGGTGCGGGTATCCCGAAGCGGAAGTGCATTCGCTGCCAACCGGTCATCGCCGCACGGACCATGGGCCCGTTGACCCGGATGCGCGGCCAGTTCTCCCCGCAGGCCTCCATCACCGGCCGAGCGAACTCGAACATGTTGATCGGCTCGGCGTCGTTGATGAAGTACGCCTGACCCGGCGCCGTCCCCCCCGGCACCAGATGCTCGGCGGCCAGGATGAAACCGTGAATCAGGTTGTGCACGTACGAGTTGTCCAGCCGCGCCGACTTGCGGCCGATCAGCACCTTGACGTGGCCGGCGACCACGCTTTCGAACAGCTTGCGGAACATCGTCTGATCCCCGCGGCCCCAAATGCCGCTGGGCCGGATCGAACATGTCAACATGTCGCCAACACCGTTCTGCGACAGCACGAATCGCTCAGCGACCACCTTGGTCTCGGTGTAGAGGTCATTGAATCTGGTGGTGTAGGGGAGCGTCTCGTCTCCGCCGGCGATGTTCTGCCCGCCCATCACCACGCTGTTGGACGCGGTGTAGACGAACCGCTTGACACCGGCCGCCTGCCCGGCGTGCACCAGATTCTCGGTTCCGGCGACGTTGACCGCAAAGCTGCGCTGGCGATATTCCTCGGTCACCGACGCACCGCCCATCAGGTCGATGATCGCGGCGGTGTGAAAGACCGTGTCGATGCCGTCCACTGCCTTCGCGCAGACGTCCGCGTCGGTGATGTCGCCCTGCAGTACCTCCAGGCGAGGGTGCTCGGGCAGCGGCGAGGGGGCGCGGTCAAAGGAACGCACCTGGTGTCCGCGATCGAGCAGGGTCGTCACCAGGTTGGCGCCGACGAACCCCGAGCCGCCGGTGACCAGGACGCGGCCGAGTTCGGTTGTCAGTGATGCATCACCCATGCCGGGAAGCATAACTGAAACGTGTTCCAATTTGGGAGAAAATTTTCCAAGAGGCTTGGCGATCGGGCTTGCGCTCAGCCCTCCTCGGCCTGGCCGGCAGCCAGCGCGTCCTCGACGCGCTTGCGAGCGCCAGCTAAGTGCTCCTCACACCTTTTCGCCAGCTGCTCGCCTCTTTCCCACAGCTTCAGCGACGCATCGAGGTCCAGCCCGCCCTGCTCCAGAAGGCGGACCACTTCGATTAGCTCGTCCCGGCAGGCTTCGTAGCCGAGGTGACTAATGGGCGTAATCGGCTGCTCGTCGCTAGTGACCATCGGTCGGCCCCTCACTCACCGCCGCAACGGCGCCGTCGGCAACGCGTACCCGCAGTCGGGTGCCCGGCGGTGCGTCGTCCACCGAACGCAGCACCGCCGGGGCTCCGGCGGCGGTAACGGTCTGCACCACGGCGTAGCCGCGGGCCAATGTCGCCGCGGGACCCAACGTCGTCAGCCGCGCGCTCAGATGACCGATCCGCTCGGCCTCCGCCGTGACCAGCCGACCGATATCGCGGCGAACCGCGGAGCGTGCGCGGCAGATCTCGTCGGCGCGCGCCGTCAGCGCCGCCAGCGGTTCGGCCAATACCGGGCGGCTGCGCAACTGGGCCAGCGCGCGTTGTTCCCGGGACACCCAATTGCGCAGGGCCTGCGCGCTGCGGCGGTGCAGGTCGTCGATCAGCCGCTGCTCGGCGGCGGTGTCGGGGACCATCCTCTTGGCCGCGTCGGTGGGAGTGGCGGCGCGCAGGTCGGCAACCAGGTCGCACAACGGATTGTCGGGCTCGTGCCCGACCGCGCTGATCACCGGCGTGCGGCTCGCCGCAATCGCGCGGCACAGCGTCTCGTCGGAAAACGGCAGCAGGTCTTCGACGGTGCCGCCGCCGCGGGCCAGCACGATCACGTCGACCTCTGGGTCGCGATCGAGCTCGGACAGCGCCTCGACAATCTGGGCGACCGCGTTCGGCCCCTGGACGGCGGTGTTGCGCACGGCGAAACGGACCGCGGGCCAGCGCCCGCCCGCCACCGTCAGCACGTCGCGTTCCGCGGCGCTGGCCCGACCGGTGATCAGCCCGATCATGTTGGGCAGGAAAGGGATTGGTCGTTTGAGCCGCGGGTCGAAGAGTCCCTCGGCATCCAGCAGCCGGCGCAGCCGGTCGATGCGTGCGAGCAGCTCGCCGACGCCTACGGCGCGAATCTCGCTGAGGCGCAAGGAAAATGTGCCCCGCCCGGTGTAGAAGGACGGCTTGCCGCAAACGACTACCTGAGTGCCTTCATCCAGTTTCACCGGCGCGTTTGCCACCATGTCGCGGGGGCACGTCACGGTCAGCGACATGTCGGCGGCCGGGTCCCGCAGCACCATGAACACCGTCTTGGAATTGGGCCGCATGGTGATCTGGGCCAGCTGTCCCTCCACCCAAACGGTGCCGAGCCTGTCGATCCAGCCCGCAACCCGGATCGCCACCGCGCGCACCGGAAAGGGGTTCTCCGCGGAGTTGGGCTGGGGGCTCACTTCGCGTTCGCGCGGGTGATCCTGTTGGCGAGCAGCGTCTGGAACGGCGCGCGGGCCTTGGTGGCCTGCTCGTAAGCCAGCAGGGCTTCGAGTTCGTCGACGTCCAGCGATTGCAGCCTGGCCCGCAGCTGGGCCAGCGTCAACGTCGGATAGTCGAGCTCAATCGCCACCTCCGGCTCCGCGACGGCCGGTTTCGCCGCCGACTTCTTCGACTGCTTGGCGGCGTTTGCCGGGGAATCGGAGTCCCCGGGCGCTTCGGACAGCGAGTACAACGCGAACCTGCCCTCGGCCCGGCGATCGCCCTCGACGCCTTCAGGAAGTGCACCGGTGTCCCCCTCGATGGCGTCGGGCAAGTCCTCGTCGAACGTCGCCCACTCAGGTTTCTCGTCCTTGGGCGGGAAGAGGGACTCCAGCGTGCTGTCGCCCTTGATCACCAGCTCGGCGAGGTTCTGCTGAAATCGCATCACTATGTGCGCCGCGGTGCTGGCTAACGTCATCGGGTACATCAGGATGGTCTTCGGCAGCTTCATGGTCTCCTCGACAGCGACTGTCGCCGCGCCGACCAATAGCCGAACTCCATACGGTGCAGAAGCCATGGGACCAAGACTGCCTTAACGGGCTGCTAACCGCCAAGCCGGCCGGCGCGAGTTGGCGGCCTCGCGGTGGGGGTAAGTACCCTGAATGTCATGCCGCCGACTGTTGACATGGGGATTCCCGGCGCCGTGAAGTCAGAGAAATCGACAGCCGGCGATCCGGTCCGGAAGCGGGTGCTGCTGGCCGAGCCGCGCGGCTACTGCGCGGGCGTGGATCGGGCCGTCGAGACGGTCGAGCGCGCGCTGGAAAAGCACGGCGCGCCCGTCTACGTGCGCCACGAGATCGTGCACAACCGACACGTCGTCGACACCCTGGAGAAGGCCGGGGCCGTTTTCGTCCAGGAGACCGACGAGGTTCCCGAGGGGGCCATCGTGGTGTTCTCCGCGCACGGAGTCGCACCGACGGTGTATGCCGCCGCCGCCGAACGCAACCTGCAAACCATCGATGCCACCTGCCCGCTGGTGACCAAGGTGCACAACGAAGCCAGGCGATTCGCCCGGGACGACTACGACATCCTGCTGATCGGCCACGAGGGCCACGAGGAGGTCATCGGAACCGCCGGCGAAGCGCCCGAGCACGTGCAACTGGTCGACGGTGTCGCCTCGGTGGAAAACGTGACGGTCCGCGACGAGAACAAGGTGGTCTGGCTGTCGCAGACCACGCTGTCGGTCGACGAGACCATGGAGATCGTCGAGCGGCTGCGGCGGCGTTTCCCGAAGCTGCAGGATCCGCCCAGCGACGACATCTGCTATGCGACCCAGAACCGGCAGGTCGCCGTCAAGGCGATGGCGCCCGAATGCCAGCTCGTCATCGTCGTCGGGTCCCGCAACTCATCGAATTCGGTGCGGCTGGTCGAAGTCGCGTTGGGCGGCGGCGCCGCGGCCGCTCACCTGGTCGACTGGGCCGACGATATCGACCCGGCGTGGCTGGAGGGCGTCACAACGGTGGGGGTCACCTCCGGTGCTTCCGTCCCCGAGGTCTTGGTGCGAGGCGTGTTGGAGCGGCTCGCCGACTGCGGCTACGACGTGGTGCAGCCGGTGACGACGGCCCAGGAGACGCTGGTATTCGCGCTGCCGCGAGAGATCCGGTCTTCCCTATAGACGTCCCTTAGACGTCGTACTCCCAGGATTCCGCCGGGGGCCTGGGCGACCGTGACCGACCGCGGCGCTCGGCCCCTGGCTCGTCTACGGGGGCTGCTCCGCGGTAGCGGACCCGCGAGATCGGGTGGTGCGATGGGTTGGCGCCGTTTCCGCTCGGGGTCGCCCGGCGGCCGTACGGCGGGTCGTAGGGCGGCTCGTATCTGTCGTATTCCTCGAAGCGGCCGCTGCGAGGTGGCGGCCCCTCGTAGGGCCGCTCGTAGCGATTCCGTCGGCTGCTTCGCGGGTCGCGACGGGTTTCGCGCGGCGGCTGGCCGCGCGGGTCTGGATCGACCTCCGGCCCGGGGTGACGCCGCGGCCGGCGGGGCGTGTCCGCCGGGTCGATGTCGCGCGGAGGCGCCGGGCGCCGGCGCCGCGGCCGCTCGACCACGGGTTCGTCCTCGTCGGTCAGCGGTAGCCGAGCGTGCCGGGAATGGGACCGGCGGGGGTGCGCTGCGGCCGTGCCGCTGCGGGCCGCTCGCCGGGTCCTCGAGGCACCGTTCCGGGGCGGGCTGTTCGCGCGGGTCCGCTTCGACGGCGCCTCGTCGGGAGCGAGGCCAAGCAGCGAGTTCAGCTTCGCGCCGATCGCCCTGATGAACGAGTGCGACTCCTTGGGGTCGGCGGTATCGGCGTCGTCTTTGGTGTCGGCCGCCACGGTCGGGTGCGGCTTACCGAAATACCATCTGATCAGACCAATCAGCAGCACGCCGCCCGCGGTGGCCAGCATTAGCGGGAAACGTTCGATGAGCGGATATCCGCAGTTGATCAGGAGGTCTTTGAGCTTGCCGACTTTGCCCCCGTGGAACAGCCAGTAGGCGCCCGGCACCGCGCAGAAGAGTATCAGCGGCGGCTGAATGACCGCGGTGAACAGGCCGTGCTGGCGCACGGCGAGCACCGCGGCCACGCAGCCGGCTATGTAGCAGCCGGCGAAGACGTGGGTCAGCTCCTTGTGACCCGACCCGGCGTCGATCGCATACCCGGCAGCGGTCGCAATCGTGGCGATGAGCACCGCGCCCCACCACGGCACACCTGAGATGTTCGGGTGGATCGAGCGGTGGCTAGCCTCGACCGCCGATCTCGCCCGCTGTGCTGACACATGTAGACCGTACCGGGAATGAGCCAAAACGCCCGTAAAGACCTTGTAGAGACGCCGGGCGCGCCATGGACCGCCGCCGCTGCCACCTACACTTGATTCCCCGTGAGCCTGAGCCTGGGAATCGTGGGCCTGCCCAATGTCGGCAAGTCGACGCTGTTCAACGCGCTGACCCGAAACGACGTGGTGGCGGCCAACTATCCGTTCGCGACGATCGAACCCAACGAGGGCGTCGTTGCGCTGCCGGATCCGCGACTTGCCGAGCTGGCGGAGCTTTTTCATTCCGAGCGCATCGTCGCGGCGCCGGTCACTTTCGTCGATATCGCCGGACTGGTCGCGGGTGCCTCCGAGGGCGCCGGGCTGGGAAATAAGTTCTTGGCCCACATCCGCGAATGTGACGCCATCTGCCAGGTGGTCCGGGTGTTCTCCGACGACGATGTGACGCATGTCGCAGGACAGGTGGACCCCAAATCCGATATCGAGGTCGTCGAGACGGAACTGATCCTGGCCGACCTGCAGACCCTCGAGCGCGCGCTGCCGAGGCTGGAGAAGGAGGCCCGCACCAGCAAGGAGCGCAAGCCGGTCCACGACGCCGCGCTGGACGCTCAGGCGACATTGAACGGCGGGACGACGCTGTTCGCCGCGGGAGCCGACGTCTCGGTGCTGCGGGAGCTGAACCTGCTGACCACCAAACCGTTCCTGTATGTCTTCAACGCCGACGAAGCGGTGCTGACCGACGCCGCCCGGGTTGCCGAGCTGCGCCGGCTCGTCGCGCCCGCCGATGCGGTATTCCTCGACGCCGCAATCGAATCCGAGCTTGCCGAGCTCGACGACGAGTCGGCCGCCGAACTGCTGGAGTCGATCGGGCAGACCGAACGCGGCCTGGACGCGTTGGCCCGCGCCGGTTTTCACACGCTCAAGCTGCAGACCTTCCTGACAGCGGGCCCAAAAGAGGCGCGGGCGTGGGTTATTCATCAAGGCGACACCGCGCCCAAGGCCGCCGGTGTGATCCACACCGACTTCGAAAAAGGCTTTATCAAGGCCGAGATCGTCTCCTACGACGACCTGATCGCCGCCGGGTCGATGGCGGCGGCCAAGGCCGCCGGCAAGGTCCGCATCGAGGGCAAGGACTACGTGATGGCCGACGGCGACGTGGTCGAGTTCCGGTTCAACGTTTAAAGGCGCAGCTCAGCCCTGGTTTACCCGCTGTCGGTCCGCAGTTGGTCCGCAGTCGTGGATACAGCGTCGGCAAACAGGACCGCCGCAGCGTTTCGGGTCCGGTCCTCAGCCTTCGGCCATCTGTGGGCGTAAGTGTTGAGGGTGACGGTCGCGGACTTGTGGCCCATGGCCCGCTGAACGGTGACCACATCGCACCCGGCATTGATCAGCCCGGAGGCATAGAAGTGCCGTAGGTCATGCAACACGTACTCCACACCCGCCGCTGCCCTGGCCTTGCGCCACAAGTAGCCCACCGAGTTCTGGTGTAGCGGGTGCTCACCTTCTCCTGGAAACACTCGAGAAACCGGCCCAAGTTCAGCTAGCCACCATTCGTTCGTGACCAAACCAGCCCGTGGCGACATGGACTTGTTGCCAGTGCCGGACGAGGTGATCGACTTGTTCGAGCGCCCGGAGCTGATCTACCGCGAGCACAGGGGCGGAGATACGCCTGTGCCAGTTGTGCCGGATCGGGAGTGTGGCACAACTGGCATAACGGGTGGTCTAACGGAGGCCCAGCTCCCGCAGTAGAGCGAGTTCCGCCTCAAACGGCTTCTTACGCTTGCGCTTGGGAGACGGCGCAGGGGCCTGAACGGGGATGACCTTCCCGTCTGGGCCTTCTTCGTATCGCTGGTAGCCGCGAATCGGGGTGTCAAGCGGCTTACCGGCCAGCCAGCGGCGGTAATGCGAGCTGCACCAGCCGCGTGAGCGGGCTACGCGGCCGCAACCTTCCTTGCACGTTGCCATGTCGAATCTCCTTTACGGTTGAAACCATGAGTTGGGCACACATCTTCACCACGCACGAGTTCTGGACCGGTGCGTTCGTCTCGGGGCTGCTGAGTAGCGGGATCACATACCTCTCCACCCATGCCAGCGACAGGTTCAAGGCGAAGCACGAGGTGAAGATGCAGGACCGCAAGGACGAGCGCGAGGACAAACTGCGCGACGACCAAAACCTCTACAGCGGGGCGCAGGAGTTCGCTCAGGTGGCCACCGAAATCCTGACCGACACCATCGACGCCAAGGGCATGTCCGCCCACTGACCTATACAGCAAGATGTTCTACACGTCAGGTTGGGGAGCTGGTAGACGGGTTTGAGTACCCGGATATTGCTCAACGGCGACGGGAGTTCGCCGACGAAATCGCCATGGCCATCCGGCGGGTCGACGCCATTGCGGAGCTGGCCAGAACGCGGTGATCAGCCTTTCGCTGCGCCGGGGTGGCATCGCAACGGCCCTGGAAAGGCGGTTACCATCGCCCCCCGATGAGCGGTATGTAAAACTATTCGTCTATTCGTCGGATTACTAACGGGCCGAAGCCGCCGAAGCATGACGTGTGCCATGTTTCTGGGGGAAGGCCAACGTCTGTGGCAACGGATGTCCCCAGCTAATCGAGGATCGGATGAGTGACAAGTCCAACAGGCCGGTCCGTCCACTGATCGGGTTCATCACCCGTGATAAACGCGCCGCAGATTACCCCGGCACCGGTTAGCCGGACGTGGATGTCAGAGATGTCAGAGACGCGTGCAGGTTGGCCTAATCGGTGTTTGCCGATGCTCATCGCTAACCAAAGCGGCTGGGAGCTGCGCAATCGGTGCGCGTTCACCGCTACGTGGTTCGGTCAGCTCGGCGTGGACGTGAGGATCGCACCCGATAGGCGCGACACCGGTCAGTTCGTGCCATCCAGCCATTTCGGTAACGGCATCCTGACCTGGCATCTGCCGATGCTGTTTCGCACTCCGCCGGGCTACAACCTATTGGTCCGCGGGCCGGCGAACTATCCGAAGGACGGCGTGTGTCCGTTAGAGGGCATAGTCGAAACCGACTGGGCAAGCGCGAGTTTCAGCATGAGCTGGAAACTCACCCGCAAACTGACACCGGTGCGATTCGAGGTCGACGAGCCGATCTGCATGATCGTCCCGCAGCGCCGAGCCGAGCTTGAAGAGTTCGCCCCCGAACTCAGGCGCATCGAGTCTGACGAAGATTTGCAGCGCAAGCATGAGTTCTTTCTTCGCTCACGTGGCGTTACAAACCAGTTCGAGCAGGCAGCGAGGGTCGCCGCGGGACAGCAACCGGAGTGGCAAGGCGACTACACGCGAGGCAGACACAGAGACGGCGAGGCCGGGACACCGGATCACCAGACTCGCCGTCATCTTCGTTCATTTGTTGAGTCACAACATGAGAAGCCTGTTGAGTCACAACATGAGAAGCCTCAAGTATGAGCGCAAAAGCACCGGGGACGGTAAGGGGATCTTCAACATCCTGTGCGACTGGTTCTACAACCAAACCGGCCAGGACGACCCGAAGGCGTCGGAGAAGTTCGATCAGAGCGAGAAGGTGGTGGAAGCACAGAAGCGACTCGCGGTGCCGATGAACAAGCTGAAGATGTCTGCCCCGACCACCTTGCTTGACGCCGCATCCCGAGTAGCAATGGCGCTCAATGTGACCGCACTCTGGACAGCCGAGCCTGTCGCCCAACAGGTTGCCCGGAAGGCCGCTGGCGAGGAGCTGACCAACTTCATCAACGTCTTCCGCGTGAAGGTCGGCATGCCCGAGTACACCGACACGGCACAGCGCGATGCAGCAGTCAACTTCCTCCACATCCTCCAGAGGCAGTCCGACGACTTCGTAGAGGAGTCCAGGGACGCGATGAGGGCGGCTGGCTTCGCGAAGACCCCGTGGGACAACTGGCAGCGGAAGACTCCGCGCACTCCATGGCCGTCTTGACCTGCCCTTTCAGTCTATCAGCGAATTGCATTTGCATAGCTCAACGCAATTTTTGCAGGGGAGGGGGCTGCTGATTTGCACGGGGTGTCCAGCCGCGTCGCGGCGCGGAGACCACCCCCAGGCGCGCTGGCCAGCAGCTCGCCGACCTGCGGCGACAGCATCAACCCGGTTGACAACCTGCCTGCGATAGCTGACCGGTCAGTGTCTGAGGAGCGCGACCGCCCGCCCTGGCTCGCGAGGCTCTCTTAACGGACTACGTGTCGGCGCAGGTGAGCCATGTTCGCTAGACGGGCCTTTTGTCCGCTGGAACGCTCCGCATCCGCGTGGCGATGCACCAGCGCGGTGCCCAGCGCCGCCCGGGCGAGGTCCCCAACGCCACATCATCACCGGATCGTTCGGCAATCCGCAGTGCGTCGCCGACCCCTGCCGTTCCAAGCGTGAGACATGATGGGTTTCGATGCAGTTGGTGAGCGCATCCGGCGCACTGCGCTGGCCATAGGCGGCGATCAGCGACCGGCAACTGGCCCATCTCCTTGCCGATCACCGTCCGCGACGTAGGCGGGTCCAGTACGTGTAGGTCTTGCCGTCGCGGCCGGTGATCGTGGCGGCGTGGTCTCCGTCGACCCCTCGTCGGTGTCGTCCTGGGCGATCGCCCACGTCTGAGTGTTGGCGTTGGTGGTCCCTCGCGTTGTCCTCCGCAACCTGGGCCGCGAATAACGCGCTGGAGAGGTCGTTGAACAACCGGTCAGGGTTACGAGTCACGATGCCCACGCGGGTCGTCAGAGACCAGCATGTCGACCGATACCGGTCGTCGTACATGGTCAGCGTGGGGTCGCCGTCGTATGCGCCCACGTTGAAGAGGCGAACGATGTAGGTGCGGTTGCCGCTGTCTGCGGAGTACTGCTCGTCGTGGTCCTTGACCCAGTGAAGTTCCATGAGGAGTGGGTGGTTCCTCTCGGTGGTGTTGTGGCCGGTGGTTTAGCGGAGTGTCTGACAATCACCGGCACAGCACTGGTCGGTAGTCCAAAGTTATTCCGGTTCTCCGCACTGCACTGCGCACAGAGCAACATCCGACGGCTAACCGCACGATACCGACGACACCGGCCGAGCCGACCGCCACCGCGATGTCCATCGAGTGCACCACATCGGCGAATAGCGCCGTGACTTGCTTGCTTGAGTTGCGCGATTCGCGTGTCCAACGCGAGAGCGGCGCAGCATGTTCTCAATCGCTTCAGCCGTTTGTTTCGGCCAAGACGCGGTAAACCGTCGCCCGGCTTACGCGGAGAGCAGTCGCAATCGTGCTCGCAGACTCACCGCTCGTGTGCATGGGTTCGGCCAGAGCGGCTTTGGATTTATCGAGTGCCTTCGGTCGCCCGATGTGCTGGCCCCGCGCCCGACGTGCCTCACGGGCGACTGCGCGGCGTTCCCGCCCTAGCTCCAATTCCAGCTCGGCCAGCGACGCCATGATGCCCATGACCATCCGGCCTGTGGGCGTCGAGCTGTCGACGCCCTCACGCATCGACCGGATAATGATGTCCTTGTCCAGCAAGTCCTTGATCGTCGCCAAGACCTCGCCGGCGGTGCGGCCCAGCCGGTCGACCCCGGTCACCACGATTACATCGCCGGGTCGAGCGTAGGCCAATAGTGCGGCAAGTCCTGGCCGCTGCTCACGAGTCGACATGCCGCTCAGCTTGTCCTGATAGATGCGGGCCGGGTCGACGCCCGCACCGGTCAGCCCGTCGAGCTGCTGATCTAGCGACTGGTGACCGGTGCTGACTCGGGCATATCCGAGTTGGACGCTTGCGGTGGTGGCTGCGCCGGGAGACATGGCTCAATCGTGTCTCAAAAGTCGCACAATGCCAATATATGAGACGGCGATTCTGAGGCGACTTCTGAGACAGAATGACTTGGGATTTTAGATGTGGCAGGAACATCGGCGCTGATGTCTCAGTTCTAAAGTTTTGATACAGATCTCCACGGTCGCGCTCGGCCGCATCTGGACGTCCCCGTGATGGCTCGCTGTGCCACCACTGGCTCTGAATTCCTGTCCCGATGGACGTAACGGGCTCGCGCTACGAACCGTCCACTATCCTGATTAGGTTAGGCTAGCCTTTTTAGATTCTCAGCGCGGCGTCCCGTTTCGGCGCGCCGCCGCACAACAGGTGACGGGTGTAGACGTTCGTGGCGACGGAGATCATCGACAAAACGAAAGCCCCGTCGCGCTTACGGTGGCTGCGATTCGGGATGCTGGCCGTATGGGGGCCGGGTCTGGTGGTGATGCTGGCCGACACCGACGCTGGGTCGGTGATTACCGCGGCCCAGTCCGGCGCCCAGTGGGGCTATCGGATGGTGCTGCCGCAAGTCATCTTGATTCCCATCCTCTATGTCGTTCAGGAGATGACCCTTCGGCTCGGCATCGTCACCGGTCAGGGCCACGGCGCGCTGATCCGCGCCAGGTTCGGTCGCGGCTGGGCGTGGGTATCGGCGTTTACCCTGTTCGCCTCGGCGATCGGGGCGCTTTTGACCGAGTTCGCCGGTATCGCCGGCGTGGGCGAACTGTTCGGCGTGTCACGATGGCTGACCATTCCCGTCGCCGCCGCTGCGTTGCTGGCGCTGATGCTCACCGGCAGTTACCGGCGCGTCGAACGGATCGGCGTAGCCGTTGGTGCCGCCGAACTCGCGTTCCTGGTCGCCATGGTCATGTCCGGTCCACATCTGAACGGTCTGGGGTCAATACCACTGAGCGACTCGTCGTATCTGCTCCTGCTGGCGGCCAACGTGGGCGCGGTAATCATGCCGTGGATGGTGTTCTACCAACAGGGGGCGGTCGTCGACAAACACCTGACCGCCACCACCATCAGGCAGTCGCGCCACGACACCGCCTTCGGCGCCGTACTGACCCAGGTGATCATGATCGCCGTGGTGATCACGGTGGCGACGACCATCGGCACGCAGAATCCCGGAGCCAGCCTGAGCACCGTCGGCCAAATCTCTGAGGCACTCACCCCCTACCTAGGGTGGGTCGGCGGCGTGGTGTTGTTCGGCGTGGGCATGCTCGGCGCGGCCCTGGTGGGGGCGATCGTGGCCTCCCTGGCAGGAGCGTGGGGTCTGTCGGAGGTGTTCGGTTGGCGGCACACCCTCAACGAGCGGCCTGGACGCTCAACCGCAAAGTTCTACATCACCTACGCACTGGCTCATGTCGTCGGTGCAGCACTGGTGCTCGCCAGCGTCGACTTGGTGAACCTAGCCATCGACGTCGAGGTCATGAACGCCCTGCTGCTACCGATCGTCCTCGGCCTGCTGCTGGTGCTCGAGGCCAAAGCGCTGCCTCCGCAATGGCGGATGCGAGGATTACGTAAATACAGCACCTGGGGCATGTGCCTGCTGGTCATCGCATTCGGCCTCTACATGGTGCCGCGCACCCTCGGCTTGATCTGACAGCACTCGGCTTCTCGAGGTCTCCCCCAATGACGTCGAGTCCATCAACCCCGATCGTGCACACCCGCTTCGACGCCAGTCCCGCGGCGATTCCATTCCTCTGCCGGCAACGTCTACGTCGCCGACTCCAGCCACAACCGGGTGCTCAAACTACCGGCGGGGTGAGCCGCATCCGCGAGTTGTCATGGGCTGTGCAACCTCTCGTGTGGTTCCTAGCGCGCAGACTGTCAGGTAGGCCCAATCTTGCACGATGAGGCCGGTAAGCCGTCACCTGCCAAGGCGCTGGCGACCGGCGACGTGCTGAGCGGCGGGCGGCTGACCGTGGGCATTGGCGCGGTTTCTCTCGGTTTCGAGAACATCCCGCGATAGACAGTCAGGTCGAACGCCAATCCGCCAAGAACGGAACCTTCACTACGTCGCTCGGCACCGATTGTCCGGACGTGAGGTTGCAGGGACACAATTGGCATACGCCGCCGTGACCGTGGCATGTACCCCCTGACGTGGTGCTCACTGTGTGAGTGGGTTCCATCGCAACAAATGGCGGTTCACGTTGCCATCCGAGTGGTTCGGTTTCGGAACACAATCACCACTTGAGGCCCGGTAGTAGTCCGCTGGGCAGTCGTCATACGGCGGCTCTGCAATGCCGGGCGAGGTGATGCGCGGGACCGCAGCGGCAGTTGAAGCCACACCGACGCCGCCTGCGATGGCTGCCGCGATGAGAGTTGCGCGGAGAAGGATGCGCCCAACCCCCCCTTGTTGGATGACGCAGCACGACTCAAGGGCACGTCAGATGTTGCGTGTCCCGTTGGCCCGTGGCAACTAATAAGGGCGAACTCACAGCAAGACGTTTAGTAATTGCCTTTGTACCAACGACGGATAGGAACTGGACGGGTAGGAAACTGGAGGAATGCCACGCCGACCGCCTGGACCGGTCTGCACACGGTCCGCAGTTTGCGCCGTTGGGCGGTTGTTGGCGGATCGCGGTATGCGCTGGTAAAAGCATGTTTGTACGGGGCGGTCCAGCCCGGCCAAGAACCGCAAACGCCAGGTGCAACGTTCCGGTTCAACGTCTAGCGGGAAAGCCGCTGCTCGCCAGTCCCGTTAGCGAACCCGGCGGCGTTAGAGCTAGGCCGTGGTCGGTGAAGAACGGACCGACGCTCGGACCGAAAATGATCGGCGCGCTGCCGCGTCGGATGACCGCCGATGAGCGGGACCGGATAGCGGATGACCGCGAGCAATTGGCAGACGAACGTGAGAGGCGTGCGGACGAACGGGAAGGCACGAGCTAGCAGCGTGAGCGTGCGCGACTGAAACGAATTGACGAACAGGTACAGCGCCGGCAAGCCGCCGCCAAACGGGAGGACGCCGAAATCAGGCGTGCGGTGGCCGAGACTCGACGACGCGTCGAAGTTGTCCCGTCTCCACCGTCCGAGGGGACCGCGACTTAGAGCAGATGCCGACGTCGCGGGGTTCAGTCTTTCGCGTTAAACGCCGGTTGAACCGAGGGTTTTGGGGGCGTTGTTGGAGCCGTACTGGGGCCATTGGGGGCCCTTTTGGGGAGGGTAGGGGCTGCGATGGAGCCGAACTGGGGGCAGTAGGCCTGGATTGCGGCTCCCGTGAAGTAGGCGGCATTGAGCGGCGGCCAGTTGGTGGCGTTGGTGACCTTGGTGACCAGGTCCGCGTTGCTGGTGTTGGGGTTGTCGGTGAGGGTGCCGCAGACGACAGTTTTCGCGACCTGGATTGCTCGCTCGGGCGCGCCGTAATTCATGCCGGACGTGCTGAGGTTGGTAATGAATGCGTCGTCAGTGGCGTCCGCGTAGGCCGGCGCGGCCAACCCGACGGAAAGGACTATCAACGCGATGGCTCTCACCACCATGAGACCCTCCTCGTAGTTGAATTCCGCGGCGTTCGGTGACCAGCCCTCGGATGTAACAAGATTCCACCGCATTTTAGCTAGCATCGAACGCGACCGCCGCTGACTGGGAAGTGCGATGTGGTCGACTTCCGGTCGAAGGTCTAGGTAGCGCTTCCTGACGATCGCCACAAGACCTGGAGAGGAGGGCTGTCTCGGGGGATTCGTGACTCCGGATTCCGATAGCGCATGCGACAGCGGATTCTGCACTCACCTCATGGTCTGCAGAGTTAACCCGTGTGGGTGGTGATTTGTGACTGGCGAATGCACTAGAGCAACAACCAGGGGCTAATGCCTCGCGTTGATGCGATAGAGCATGAACAGGATGAATATCGCGACCGGAATTAACGTGAAAAGCCACGCGAAGATCATGCTGAGCGGCGACCTCCGACTTACAGCCGCACCCGCGGCGGGAACAGGCGGGGCCGGAACGTCTCCTTGGCCTCGATCGTGTCGCGCTCGACGATCAGCGCCTGCGGGATGAGCGTGGGGCTGGCCGGCGCCATGCCCTCGACGCGTCGCACCGCGGTCCCGATCGCCATGATCTCGATCAAGCCGGGCCCGATCTCGACGATCCGCAGCTTGTTGCCGATGACCCGCTCGGCGCCGAGGCGCGTCGCCTCGCTGCGGAGAAGCTCGAGGGCGTTCTCGCGTGCGTTGTAGACGAGTTTGGTGACCGCGGGCAGTTCGCCCTTGGCGATGCTTCTGAGACGGGTGCCGATGCCGGCCGCGACCCCCAGCGAGTACACCGAGGTGGCCATCACGAGTTGCACGGGCGCGTAGCCCAGCGAAGCGAGGTTCCAGATCTCCTCGCCGGTCAGCTCGGACGTCACCACCTGCTCGGGCCGTACCGGACCCGGGCAATTCGCGGGTGGTGCGAGGCGGTGCCGGTCAGCAGGAGCTCGGTGCCGGAGCCGAGCGGGAGCATCTCGATCATGACGTCGACCACGGAGTTCGCCCCCACCGCCGAGGCCTCGGCGCGCAGGCGCTCGAGCGCGTGGTGGCGGATGGTGTTGTACATCTGCGAGTACTCGTGGACCTCACCCTGCGCCAGTGTCCGGAGGGATCCGGTGAAGCCCCGGCCGATCCCGAGCGCGTAGGCGATGTTGCCCATCACGAAGCGGATGGGGCGGTAGCCGACGTCGAGGTGGCAGTAAAGCTGCATGCCCGAGGCGGCGCTCGAGAAGACGCGGGACCCGTCCGCGCCGCCGCCCCCGGCGTGGACCGCGGTGCCCTGCGCGATGAACTCGGTGTAGCCGGCGAGGGTTCGGAGCTCACTGACGACGCTGGTGACGCCGACGGCGCCGTGGTGGCGGGCCTCCTCGTCCATGCGCTGGATGGCGGCGTGCCGGCCATTCGAGATGAGCTCCGTCAACGCGCGAATCTCGCCGCCCGCAACGCTGCGCCCGAAGCTGCCGATCCCGCCGCTGAGCCCCATCGAGCGCACGCTGTTGCCCACCACGATCTCGCCCGGGTTAAGCCCCTTCTGCGCGAGGCAGTAGACCTCGTTGCCGGACATCCCAGAAATCAGCATTGCCACCTACCTTCGGGCCTCGAGGACTGTAGAGCGGATCGTGCGTTCTGGCGCGCTTCAGCAAACGCACCAGCGGCGCCGCGAAACCCGGCTTGCTTTCAATCGACGTGTGGCGGAAGAGATTCCGGTCGTTGGGCTTGCACGGCCCACGCGCTTCGAAAAGTAGCTATTGCCAACGACTTACGCCATGGGCACGTACGGGGAAGGGCTGTATGCGCAGCACACCGAAAATGGATGTTTTCACCTGTTCGGAATCTAGCTCGACATCGGCTATCGGTCAGATCCGCCGCCCGCTCTGAGCCCGCGATCTCGTCGCCCTAACGCGATGAACGCGAATCACTACTTGCTTCGATTCCCGTCCAAGAGAAATCCTTGGGAGATGGCGACCGTAAAGCGAACGAGACCGTGGGTTCGGCGGTCTACGAGCGCGCTGCTGGGTGGCGGGTTGGCCCTGTCCGCCTTCGGACTGACCGGCGGCTCCACCCCCTTGGTCTGGGCGGCCCCGGTCCCAGCGCCGGGCAATCACTGGTGCCCGGGTGATCAATGGAATCCGAGCTGGGGCAACGTCTACGAGTGGGACTGGAATCACTGCCACGACTGGCAAGGTCCGGCCCAAAGCGGTCCGGCGGGTTGGGGACCGTGGGGTCCCCCGCCTGCGTGGGCGCCGCCGCAACCACCTCCGCCGCCGTGGGCGCCGGGGGCTCAGCTGATGTGGAACCCGACGACTGGCGTCTGGGGAATCTGGAACAACGGGCTCTGGACTCCGATCTGACCAAACGTCGGCCCGGTCCAGCTTCTGTCGCTGGCAAAAGCTGCGAATTGACTGGGGTGAAAGAAAAGTCGACGCTACTTTGGCAGACCCGGAGGGATGGATCCGAGCGCCGTGGCCAAGCCCCGACGGCCGACGTCGCCCCGATGGTCCTGGCTGACGCTTCGGCATGGGTCGACCACCAGCGCACGCCGCCGAGTCGCTGCTCGTAGAGCTGTTGTGCCACAACGAGGTTGGTGGACCGAGCGGCGCCACGCTCGCAGCAGGCCGCCGTTTCGTCATATGTTGTCTTGACAGCGGCGCTGAGAGCGCGTTGTGACCGGGCTAGACATCCCAGGTTCGTAATTCGTCAAGCGGCGTGGGTGTCGGGGTTGGTTTGGCGGTGTGCCCAAGCGGTGTGTTCGTTGTAGGTGGTGCGGTGGCGGAGGCAGCCGTGCAGGATTCCGACGAGTCGGTTGCCCAGTGCGCGGAGGGCTTGGTGGTGGGTGTCGCCGGCGGCTCGGTGCTGGTCGTAGAGCAGGCGCGCGCCGGGACTGGCATTGAGGGAGCAGAAGGACCATTGGTCGATGGCGTCGTAGAGACGCCTGTTGCGGACGTGGCGAGCCAGCACGGCGCGTTTCTTGCCCGAGGCGATGGTCAAGGGTGACGTTCCGGCGTAGTTTTTGCGAGACTTGGCGTCGGTGTAGCGGTTCGGGTCGTCCCCGAACTCACCGAGCACCCGGGCGCCGAGCACGACACCGAGTCCTGGCAGGGAGAGGTAGATGTCGGCGTCCGGGTGTGTCTCAAAATGTGTCATCAGTTCGGCCTCGAGGTCACTGATCTGGTGGTTCAACTCGATGATGATGCCAACCGCGGCCCGAGTGCTTGCACCGAACGCGGCGGTGACCGCGGCGGGGGTGGCGAGCTGCTCAGTGCGCAGCGCGGCCTGAATCTCTAGTGCCCGGGCGTCGAGGTTGCGTTGGCGCCCGGCGGCTTTGAGGGCCGATCGGATCTTGGACAGGCTAAGACGAGCGCCCTCGTCCGGGGTGGGAGCGCGGCCCAGAGTGGCCAGGGCATCACGATCTGCCAGGTTGTCGAACACCTCCAGCGCCGCCGGAAAGTACTCACGTAGCGCGCTGCGCAGCGCATTGGTGTGCCGAGTGCGAGCCCAGATCAGATTCTGATGTGCGCGGGCGAGGACCTTGATCGCCTCGGCGTCCGGACTGTCTCCCGCGACCGGCCGATGGTTGTGCCGGTCGGTGCGCACCAGGTCGGCCAACAGCTTGGCGTCGCCGGCATCCGACTTCGCGCCCGAGACATGGTGGCGGTCACGGTAGCGGGCCACCGCCAGCGGATTGACCCCGAACACCTGATAGCCGGCCGCGATCAGCGCCTCGACCCACAAACCGCGGTCGGTTTCGATGCCGACCACGACTTGGTCGGGTGCCTCAGCATGGCTGGCGATCAGCTCATGAAACCCGCGGATGCCGGTGAGTCCTTCGGGCAGCCGCCGTGACGCCAGCCGAGTGCCGTCGGAGTTCATCAGATAAACGTCGTGGTGGTCTTCAGCCCAGTCGTCCCCAACAAAGATCAGCGTGATCGCCTCCTTGCTCAATGTAATGAAACATGCTCGAGCCCAAGGGCACCCGGCGGCAACCTAATGGATCAGTGCTCGGCGGCACGACACCCCATCAGCGCTACAGGCGACCTCACCAACCGGCCGGGGCACAATCTAGCCCTAGGAATCGACCAACACTCCGGGGTCTTGACCAGTGCTCACCGGCCGGCGGCTCGGTGATCAGCCTCCCTCGGACAAGTACCTACTGGCCGAAGGCTCGCTGAACGATTCCCATTAGGGGCTAACAGGGAGGGCACGATGAGCTTTTTGACGTCGCCCACCGGAGATCACTTCGGCGCAGATGTTTTCTGGCGCGGGTTCGGGGCCGATGCTGGCCGCCGCGAGCGCCTGGCAGGGGCTGGCTTCTGAGCTGGAGCAGGCGGCGGAGTCGTTTTCGGGGGTGACTTCCGGGCTGGCCGGTCAGGGCTTGGCAGGGCGCGGCGTCGCAGGCGATGGTTGCCGCGGCAGCGCCGTATACGAACTGGTTGACTTCGGCGGCGGCCGGAGCGTCGGGGGCGGCTGCCCAGGCCAAGGCGGTGGCGAGCGCGTTCGAGGCGGCGCTGGCGGCCACGGTGCATCCGACAGCGGTGGCTGCCAACCGGTCCAACCTGGTGTCGTTGGTGATGTCGAATATCTTCGGGCAGAACGCGCCGGCGATCGCGGCCACCGAAGGCCACTACGAGCAGATGTGGGCCCAGGACGTGGCCGCGATGCTGGGCTATCACGGCGGAGCGTCGGCGGCGGCTGCCCAGTTGACGTCGCTGCCGGCGGCTTTCAAGAGCCTGGGGGGCGCGGCTCAGGCCGTCTTCCCGGGCCCCAACTACGGCATCGGTAACTTCGGCGCTGGTAACCACGGCAACGGCAACTATGGCTACAGCAACTGGGGCAACGGCAACATCGGCTTCGGCAACTTGCTCAACGGCAACCTCGGGGTCGGCAACTTCGGCTTCGGCAACAACGGTTTCAACAACTACTTCAGCGGTAACCTTGGCTTCCGCAA
The DNA here is from genome assembly GCA_963784685.1 of uncultured Actinomycetota bacterium. Taxonomy (GTDB): domain Bacteria; phylum Actinomycetota; class Actinomycetes; order Mycobacteriales; family Mycobacteriaceae; genus Mycobacterium. Next base: position 349,162 of record CAWASF010000018.1, on the reverse strand, counting down.
CATCGGCTTTGGGAACAACGGCGGCTTAGTTCCCCTGGTCGGAGTTCCCACCCCCGGCAGCATCGGCTTCGGCAACTTCGGCCCCCTGAACTACGGCGCCGCGAACCTCGGCGCTTTCAACCGCGGCTTCTCCAACTTGGGTATCTTCAACCAGGGCTTCAGTAACACCGGCATCGATGACGTCGGCTTCGGTAACCACGGCGACTTCGACTCCGGCATCGGGCTCTTGGGCAGCGGCCGGCAGGGCCTTGGCGGGCTGAATTCGAATACCAGTGACCTGAACTACGGCTGGGGCAACAACGGCTTCGGCAACTACGGGTTCGGCAACAACGGCATCGGCAACGTCGGCTTCGGCAACACCGGCGCGGGCAACTACGGCATCGGGCTCACCGGTGTCGGCCAGATTGGTATCAACCCCGGGCTCAACTCCGGTATCCAGAATGTCGGCTTCGGGAACTCGGGCGCGAACAACATCGGCTTCTTCAACACCGGCAGCAACAACGTCGGCTTCTTCAACACCGGCACCAACTACCACGGCCTGTTCAACTCGGGCATCACCAACAGCGGCATCGGCAACACCGGATTCACCAACACCGGCTTTGAGAACTCGGGCAGCTTCAACACCGGTTCGTTCAACTCGGGTTTCAACAACATGGGCCTGGGTAACGCGGGCAGCTTCAACTTGGGCACCTTCAACCCGGGCAGCAATAACGTGGGCGGCTTCAACACGGGCAGCTTCAACTCCGGCGACTTCAACTCGGGCAGCCACGACGCGGGCTTCTTCAACTCGGGCAGCTTCAACATAGGCCTGAACAACGCGGGCAACCACAACTTCGGCTTCGGGAACTCGGGCAATAACAACACCGGTTTCTGGAACTCGGGCAACACCAACACCGGTTGGTCGAACTCGGGTAACACCAACACCGGTTTCTGGAACTCGGGTGACCTGAACACGGGTATCGGCAGCAACACGACCCAGAACGTCCCGAGCTCGGGCTTCGGCAACGAGGGCCCTGGCAACTCGGGTTGGGGCAACTCGGGCATGGGCAACTCGGGCTTCGGCAACTCGATCAGCAACTTCAACGCGGGCTTCTTCAACGTGGGCAGCGGCGGCAATAACGTGGGCTTCGACAACGGCGGCATCGGTGGCTCCAATGTGGGCATCTTCAACTCGGGTATCGGTGGCTTCAACACGGGTGTCGACAACTCGGGTCAATTTGCCCGCAACACGGGCTTCATGAACTCCGGCTGGGGTGGCCGTAACGTGGGCTTCGGGAACGCGGACATCAATAACGGCTTTGACGTGGGCCTCTTTAATACGGGTTGGGGCTATAACCCGGGCTTCTTCAACTCGGGTGTAAACAATTTCCTCCCAACGCTTGGGAACGCGGGCTTCTTCAACGCGGGCAATTCCAACTCTGGCGTCTCCAACACAGGTATTGGACAGTCGGGCTGGTTCGGCCCCGACACGGCGTAGAAGACGGCCCGCCCGGCCGCTTTTGGTGGCGCCGCCCCGGTCCAGACGTGGACCGGGGCGGCGCTGCGAGGCGGCGGTCACTTCATCGTCGTCAGTTTCGAAACGAAACCCGAATGGGGCCACCGCGCGTCGGATCGGGTGGCGCCGTTCGCCGTGTGAGTGTGACCACCGGGGAATCGCCGGATCGGTCACTGCGGCGTGAAGGTGAGTTGTGGTCGCAGACGGCCGTGACGATATGCAAGGTGAGCTTGCCGGGCCGCCGCCCTTGAGAAGCGCGAACAGGCTCTCGTGCTACGCGAGCTCGAGATCAAAAGACGCGAGTGGCTCGCCGGCGCAAGAGATCGCGTCGCAGACGAGCGGGACCGAATCGCTGATGAGCGCGGGCGGATAGCCGACGAGCGAGAGCGGCACGCGGACGAACGTGAGGGCACCGTCCCGGAGCGTGAACGCGAGCGACTGTGGCGCATGAACCAACGGTCGGAGCGGCTGCTAGCGCGTGCGGGGCGGGGGCAGGCCGACGTCCGCCGCGAGATGGCCGAAACCGAACGACGTCGCGACGCGGTCCGGTAGACCCGACCGACGGCGGATGTGACGACGAACACGGCCTGGGTCGAACCCGTTGCCTGCGACCCTCAAACTCCCGCCTCAACAGCTTTTCTTAAATCATCCTGAAAGTTTGCTGGATATGTGGCGCATGCCATTGTGTAATTTGCGCATGACGAACACCACAAATTTTGATTAGCAATGAATTTTATTGCTAGCGTGCCTGCCCATGGTTGTTTTAGCAGCGTTAATGTCGCTCATCAATCAGGTCTCCGGGACACCCTATATCCCAGGTGGAGATACTCCCGCCGGGACGGATTGTTCTGGGCTTGCTTCATGGGTCGCCAATGCGGCGACCGACAGGCCGGTTTTCGGGAGCAGGTTTGACACCGGAAACGAGGAAGCCGCTCTATTGGCGCGGGGCTTTCAATATGGAACCGCCCCCAACGCCTTGGTGATCGGCTGGAACGGTGGTCACACCGCGGTGACCCTGCCGGACGGGACCCCCGTGTCCAGCGGCGAACGCGGCGGGGTGCACATCGGTGGTGCGGGTGCCTACCAGGCCGGATTCACCCACCACATGTTCCTGCCACTGCCGGATGGTGATGGCGCTCTGCCTCCGCCGCCGGACGCGCCGCCTCCGCCACCGGACGCACCGCCTCCTCCGGCGCCGGTTCTGGTCGATGCTCCGGCCCCGGCACCGCCGGTACCCGGCGACCCGGGAATTGCGAATACATAACAATTTGAATTGAGCGCGAGTTCGTCGAGTGAAAATCGATAGTCCGCTTAATTATGAACTCGATCGGATCCATGTCGGTCTGTGATGTGCGTCACTGATTTTCCGGCACGACTGAACATGAGCAAGTTTGCCTGGCCGTCCACAAGACGCCTAGGCCCACTTTGCTGTGGGCACAAAAACCTGGCGCACGTGAGCTTCGCGATCGCCGACCACGTGCGTCGCGGCGAGACCGGCGGCACGTATGCTGACCGCAATGATCTTCATCGTCGTCAAGTTCGAAACCAAGCCCGAGTGGACCGAGCGCTGGCCGGATTTGGTCGCGTCGTTCACCGCTGCCACTCGCGCCGAGGCGGGCAACCTGTGGTTCGAGTGGTCTCGCAGCCTGGACAACCCGGCAGACTACGTTTTGGTCGAGGCATTCCGTGACGGCGACGCGGGCGGCGTCCACGTAAGCAGCGATCACTTCAAGCAGGCGATGCAAGAGCTCCCGCAGGCGCTCACGTCCACCCCCAAGATCATCAGCCAGACGATCGACGCGACCGGGTGGTCGGCACTGGGGGAGATGACGGTCGACTAACCCACTTAGCCGACGGTCACCGCGATTTCGTCACCCAGCTGGTAACCCGGCGCCAACGGAAGCGTGTCGCCGCTCCAGAACGAGCCCGGGTCGAACCAATTTGCGTTCTTGTCCGTGACGAGCAATCCCATTTCCTCGTAGGTGATCGCCACCGTCTCGGCGCAGTACGCCGTCTCGATGCCCATCTTCCGGTGCTCGGCCTTGCGGCGTTGAGTCTGTTCGCGAACCTTCTTGTCCACCACCGGGATTCCTCGAACCCAGTCGTTGATGGTTGGGAGCCGGCCGCGGAACCACCGGCCGGTCACCCGAGCGGTGGTCGGGAACGCGGTGCCGTCCATCCGCGCGATGATTCGCAGCAGCTTGTTCTCCTGCTCACGGGTGGCGTATGGCGTCAGCTGACGCAGCCAGCATCGCTGGTGGTAGCGGTCGGTCCACTGCAGGACGGCCTCTCGCAGGTCGTGCAGCTGCACGCCGCGGTGGTTGGTGCCGGTCCACACGTCGACCAGCTTGTCGCCCAGTTCGGCGTGCCAGATCAGCGGCGGCAGGTCGTCGATGGCCACCGTCATCCCGACGTGGTTCACCGGGCTGTTCGTCAAGGCCTGGATCGCGCGGTCGGGCCGTGAACTGCCGCGGAACAGCCAGAGGTCGCCAGTCCGCGTCGCTTCCAGCGCTTGGTCCAGGGTCAGCATGACGATGAACGCCCTAGCACTTCGTTCGCGAGCCGGCGCGCGCTGACGGCCGCCGGGTAACCCGCGTAGCCGGTCATGTGGTAGATCACCTCTTCGATCTCCTCGAGGGTCAACCCGTTGTTGAGCGCGATCTGGAAGTGGATCTTAAGTTCGTCGCTGGCGCGCAGGGCGATGAGCGCGCCGAGGGTGACGAGGCTGCGGGACCGACGATCCAGGCCGGGTCGGGTCCACAGCGCGCCGAAGACGTGGTCGAGGCTCAGATCGCCCAGTTCGTCGGCGACGCCGCCGTCGCGCAGGCTGGTGACATCGTCGGGGATGCCGGGCACCATCTGTTTGAGCACGTCCAGACCCTGCGTGCGGGTATCAGCCATCCGTGTCTGCCTTTCTGGGAATAAAAGAGCGGGTTCGCGGGAGATCTGGTAGTCGATGTAGGCGTCCCAGTTGTCGACGCGGCGGCGCAACTCCTCGACCACCTGCGGGTGCGTGGGCACGAAGAATCGATTGCGCAGGATCGCATCGGCGACCATTTCGCCGACGGGTGCGGGGTCGAGGAGCTCGAACTGCTCGCCGGGTATGCGCAGCGGCGCCCCGTTGCCGAATGTCGGTACGGCGGCGGCGATATTGGTCAGCACCGGTCCCGGGCACAGCAGGGTGACGCCAATGTTCCTGGGCCGCAGATAGATCGCCAGGCCTTCGCTGATCTGCACGATGGCGGCCTTGGTGGCGGCATACGGCAGGCGATCGTAGGAGTAGGTGAAAAGCCCGGCGAAGGAGGCGGTGTTGACCAGATGTCCGCTGCCCTGATCGAGCAGCAGCGGCAGGAAGGCCGCGTTGCTTCGCACCACCGACATCAGGTTGATGTCAAAGATGCGTTCCCACTCGGTAACCGGAATGTCTTCGGGGAGGCCGTTCGTCAGCACCCCAACATTGTTGACGACGATATCGACGTGACCGAAGCGCTGCAGCACCGCATCCCGAATGCCTTCGAAAGCAACCGGATTCGAGACGTCGGCGCGCCGGGGGAGCGCAGTGGCCCCCCGGTCGCGCAGATCGTCGGCGAGGGTCCGAACACCGTCATCGTCGACGTCGACGGCCACTATGTGGGCGCCCCGGTCGGCGAGTGCGCACGCGATGGCGCGGCCTATGCCGCTCGCCGCTCCCGTGATGACGGCGACCTTGTCGCGAAGAGTGTCCATGGCGGTAATAGCCTGTCAACCATGCGCGGCATTTGGAAGTGGATCGGCCTGGCCGGTGTCGCCGGCGTCGTGGCCGGGGGAGTTCTGGTGGCCCGCGACCAACGGAAACGACGGGCCTACACCCCGGACGAGGTCCGGTTACGGCTCCATCAGCGGCTGGCCGAATACGACGGGGAGAGCTTTCACTCCAAGTCGGGATCGGGCACTGATTCGACCGCGAACAATCGATAGCTGCCCGAGAAGCCTTTCAACTCGACGTCGCGGCCCTCGTTGAACCGGATGTCGTCACAGTCGCTGAGGACGTCCCGCACCGGTTGGCTCACCAGGATCTCGCCACCGACGGCCTGCGCGGCCACCCGTGCCGCCATTGCGACGTTGCGCCCGAACAGGTCGTCGCCGCGCCGCACCGAGCGACCCATGTGGATGCCGATCCGAACTCGAATATCAGTGTGCCGCTTGCGTTTTACGTTTTGGTGCAACGCGTGCTGGACGTCCATCCCGCACCGCACCGCCTGTTCGGCGCGCGCAAAGGCGATCATGTAGCCGTCGCCCTGGCTTTTCACCACGTGTCCGGACCGTCGCTGTACGAGTCCCGAAATCAGTTTGTCGTGCGCGTCGATCAGCTTGACCCAGGCGCGGTCGCCGATCCGCTCGTTGAGGGCGGTGGACTCCTCGATGTCGGAGAACAGAATCACCACCCGGCCGTCCGGCGTGACCCGGGCCAGGTCGGGTCGCTCGACCTCGGCCCAGTCGGCCAGGTCCTCGATCGAGCTGCGCACCGCCGCGCCGAGGCCCTCCTTGCGCAGCAGATTGGCGGTGTCCCACACCCTTTTCACGGCCTCCCGACCGCCCGACAGCAGCTGATTGCGGGCGTCGGTCCGCTGTCGCAGCTCCTCGACCTCCCGGCGGGCGCGCACCAGCAGCGTCGCTAGCACCGCGATCGCGACGGCCTCGATCGCGGCAAGCCCGGCCGGGACATAGACCGCGATATGCAGCGCATCACCCATGCCGGTCATCCTTGCAAAGCCGCCGATCGTTTCGGGTTGTCGGCCCCATACGCAGTGTCTAGGGTTGAGTGCGGGGCCGTCGCTGGTAGCGAATCTCAAGGGAGGTACGCGTCTTGGCCGACGGTGACAGCAATGCTTCGGACCTGCTGGTGATCTTCGGTATTACCGGCGATCTGGCCCGCAAGATGACCTACCGCGCCCTCTACCGGCTTGAGGCGCGTGACCAGCTGAACTGCCCGATCGTCGGCGTGGCCAGTGATGACATGCCGGTAGAGAAGCTGGTCGAACGGGCGAAGCAGGCCATCGGTGAGTCTGGCGAGAGGATCGACGATAAGGTATTCGACCGGCTCGCGGGCCGGTTGTCGTACCTGCACGGCGACGTGACCGACGCCGACCTCTATAAGCAGCTTGCCAAGCAGATCGGTACCGACCGCCGTCCCCTGTACTACCTGGAGATGCCGCCGTCCTTGTTCGCGCCGATCGTCGAGAACCTCGCGAAGGCCGACCTGCTGGAGTCCGCCCGCGTCGCGGTGGAAAAGCCCTTCGGCCACGACCTGGCGTCCGCGCGCGAACTCAACGCCCGGCTGCGCGCGGTACTGGATGAAGACCAAATCCTGCGCGTGGACCACTTTTTGGGCAAACAACCCGTCGAGGAACTGCAGTATCTGCGGTTTGCCAATAACGGCCTCGCAAAGGTGTGGGACCGGGACAGCATTTCCGAAATCCACGTCACGATGGCCGAAGACTTCGGAATCGAGGATCGCGGCAAGTTCTACGACGCCGTGGGCGCCCTGCGCGACGTCGTGCAAAATCACCTGCTGCAGGTGCTCGCCCTGGTCGCGATGGATCCCCCCGTCGGCCCGGGCGCCGACGACCTGAACGACAAGAAGGCCGAGGTCTTCCGGGCGATGCCGGCGCTGGATCCGGAGCGCTGCGTCCGCGGCCAGTACCGCGGCTACACCGACGTCGCAGGGGTGGCCAAAGGCTCACAGACCGAGACCTACATCGCACTGCGGACCGAGATCGACAACTGGCGCTGGGCGGGGGTGCCGATCTTCCTGCGCGCCGGCAAGGCGCTGCCGGAGAGAGTCACCGAGGTCCGGATGTTTCTCCACCACGTCCCCGGGTTTTCCTTCCTGCCCAACCGCCGGCCGCCCGACCCGAACCAGATCGTGCTGCGCATCGATCCCGATCCGGGATTGCGCCTGCAGTTGTCCGCCCAGGCCGGCAACTCCTGGCATGACGTCCACCTCGACTCCTCCTTCGCCGAGGACCTCGGTGAAGCGGTACGACCCTACGAACGGCTGCTGTACGCGGGCTTGACCGGCGATCGCCAGCTTTTCGCCCGGGAGGACGCCATCGAGGAGACGTGGCGGATCGTGCAGCCGGTGCTGGACAAGCCGGGCCGGATCCACCACTACGACTGCGGCTCCTGGGGACCCGAGGCGGCACAGTCACTACTGCATGGTCACCGCAGCTGGCAGGAGCCCTGGCTGCCTAAGCGCACACCCGCACAGTAAGGAGAACAGGACAAGATGCAGCTCGGGATGATCGGCCTCGGCCGCATGGGCGCCAACATCGTCCGCCGTGTCGCCAAGGACGGGCACGAATGCGTTGTCTACGACCACAATCCGGACGCAGTCAAGGCGATGGCCGGCGAGGAAAACACGACGGGGGTGTCCTCGTACGCAGAGCTGGCCGAGAAGATGAACAAGCCCAGGGTGGTCTGGGTGATGGTCCCCGCCGGCGACATCACCACCGGTGTAATCGAGGAGCTGAGCAAGACGCTGGACTCGGGCGACATCGTCATCGACGGCGGTAACTCCTACTACCGTGATGACCTGAAACACGCAAAAATATTGTCCGAGAAGGGGATTCACCTCTTGGACTGCGGCACCAGCGGCGGTGTGTGGGGCCGGGAGCGTGGTTACTGCCTCATGATCGGCGGCGACGACTACTCGTTCGCCCATGCCGAGCCGATCTTCGCCACCGTCGCGCCGGGCGTCGACGCCGCGCCGCGCACGCCTGGCCGGGACGGCGCGGTCGCGCAATCGGAGAAGGGCTACCTGCACTGCGGACCATCCGGGGCCGGGCACTTCGTGAAGATGGTGCACAACGGGATCGAGTACGGGATGATGGCCTCCCTCGCCGAGGGCCTCAACATCCTGCGCAATGCCGACATCGGCACACGCGTCGAAAAGGGCGACGCCGAAACGGCACCGCTGGAGCACCCCGAGTTCTATCAGTACGACTTCGACATCCAGGAGGTCGCCGAGGTGTGGCGCCGGGGCAGCGTCATCGGCTCCTGGCTGCTGGACCTGACCGCGATCGCGCTGCGGGAATCGCCCGAGCTGAAGGAGTTTTCGGGGAGGGTCTCCGACTCCGGGGAGGGCCGGTGGACCGCCATCGCCGCAATCGACGAGGGAGTACCCTCGCCGGTGCTGACGACCGCGCTGCAGTCCCGCTTCGCCTCGCGCAGCCTCGACGACTTCGCCAACAAGGCCCTATCGGCGATGCGTAAGCAGTTCGGCGGGCACGCGGAGAAACCGGCCAACTAGTGGCGATCGCGAGCGCGGCCCAGCCGGGCGAAGCGGGTCGCCACGCGAGTCTTAGTGCCGCTCGACGAATGCGACGACGGCGTCGCTGAAGGCGTCGTTGTCGTCGCCGGCCGCGGTGTGTCCCGCGTTTGACAGTTCCACGAATTCCGCTCGCGGCACGGTGGCCAGGAAATGCCTGACGCCCTCCGTGCTGACGACGTCGGACAGCTTCCCACGGATCAACAAAACCGGGATCGTCAGGCTCTTGGCGGCGCGCTCGAAATTCTCGGTGCGTAGCTCGGGGTCGTCCCCGGGCTTGGTCATGAACGCCGGGTCCCAGTGCCAGTACCAGCGCCCGTCGCGCAGGCGCAGGTTCTTCTTCAGCCCCTCGGGGCTGCGCGGTTTGGTCCGGTAGGGCAGGTAGGCGGCGACGGCATCGGCGGCATGCTCCAGCGATTCGAAACCGTCCAGGCCGCTCATCATGAAATCGCGGATGCGCGCGCTGCCGTCCTTCTCGAATCGCGGCACCACGTCGACCAGCACCAGCTTGATCACCTTGGTCGGGCCGGCCCGGTGGGCGGCGAGGATGCCGGTCAGCCCGCCCATGCTGGCCCCGATGATCACTACGGGCCGGTCGATGGCAGCGAGGACGTGCATGACGTCGGCGGTCAGGGTATCCACGTCGTAGTCCGCGTCCGGTGCGCGATCGCTGTCACCGTGGCCCCGGGAATCCAAAGCGACGACGTGGAACCCGTCGTCGGCCAGGATCTGGCCGGTGTTTTTCCAGGAGAACCGATTCTGGCCGCCCCCATGCAGCATCAGGATCGTGCGCCGGTCGGCCGCGGCCGCGCCGCGGTTCCACTCGTCGGCGACCAGGGTGATCCCGTTGCTACCGGAAAACTCTACCGTCTGGGGGCTGCTGATGACCGCGCTCATGGCTCGACGTTACCTAGCCTGTTTAAGGTCCGTTCGCTCCGGGTGGTGGCGGTGGCGGTGCATCCGGAAAAAGCTCGATAAAACTGCCGAACATGATGCGGTTCCTGGTGGCGTGATCGACGCCGTCGAAGAGCCGGTGCAGCGTGTCCTGGGTGTGGCCGAAGGTGCCCTCCATGTGGGGATAGTCGCTGCCCCAGAGCACGTTGGTGAAACCCATCGCAGTCACCGCCGCGATCGCCGATGAGTCGTGCTGGAACGACGCGTACACCTGCGAGTAGATGATCTCGCGAGGACTGCGTTTGAGCTTGGGCCGCACCACCATCGCATGCTGCCGATAGCCCTCCTCCATCCGGTCGGCGATGAACGGGACCCAGGTGGCGCCGCCTTCCGACACCAGCACCCTGAGGTTGGGGTGCCGGTCCAGGGCGCCCGATGCGACGAGCTTGACCACCGCGCGCTGGCCGCCGAACGACGTTTCGGTGTAGTTGAGCACAGCGCCGCCCGGGCCGTGGTAGGTCACCCCGATCGAGTTGCCCGCGGCGAAATCGATTGGCTCGGTTCCGATGTGGAAGGCGATCACCATGCCGATCTCCTCGGCCGTCGCCCACAACGGTTCCCACTCCTCGTGGTGGTAGTCGCGCTGTGCGGGATGCGGCGTGACGGGAAGGAAGACCGCCTTGAATCCCATTGCGCCGCAACGCTTGAGCTCGCCGACCGCGTCGTCGATGTCGAGCGTCGACACCTGGGCCGTGGGGATCAGCCGCGGCGAGTGGTCCATGATGGTTTCCTTGGACCAGTCGTTGGAGGCCCGCATCGCCTCGCGCAACAGCTCGGGGGTGCGAAACGAGCCGGACCACATGCCCAGCGACGGGAAGACCAATTCCGACCAGATGCCTTCGCCGTCGAGGTCAGCGAGCCGTTTGCCGACGTCGCGCGCACCGGCGGCGGCGACGGTGGCCTGCATGAACTCCTGTTGGGCGATGCTGGGCAGTCGCCGCCGAAACACCTGGCCGTCGACATGGATGGACTCCCAGCGGCCGTCGGGATCCTGCTCGCTTCGTGGTACCAGTTTGGCCAGGCGTTGTGGCAAGCGCGAGCGCCACAGGTCCTCGGGCTCGAGGAAGTGAGAGTCGCCCGAATTGGCCCACAACTTCGGGGGATGCCGCTCGGCGGCCGTGACGGTCATTTTCCAAAGTTAGAATCACGTTCTAATACTGTCAACGGACGGATCGCCGACCTGGACACCTAGAAGCCGCCAAGGATTCCGAGAGGCGCTCGCTACAGGCTCGACTCGCAAGCAAAACCCGATGAGAGGAAACCATCCGATGGCGAGGGAAAGTGAAGAAGTTCGCTGGGCGGGTCGTAGGCAGGATCGTGTGGATCACCGCGTTACTCGCCGTCACTGTCCTGATTCGCGTGGGTGGGGTGGAACTTTTCAGGGTCCTAAAACCCTATGGCGGTGCTGGACACGTCGTCGCGTTGGTCTTGCTGTTCGCAGTCATCTTTTTTGTGTGGATGCCGCTCAGGTATTGGTACTCCGGGGCGACCAACAAGAACCGTCGAGAGCGATGAACGCGCGATCGCTCCGCTGCTCCTGCCGTGCCAGCGCCCGCAGCGGCAGGCGTACACCGCGACCGGGCTCCACAACACCGGCTGCCGCATCGCCGTCGCGCGGGCCTCCTCGTAACTCCGGTAGGCAACTTTCGTCGGCGTCGGGCAGCCGAACTCACTCATGGTCATGGCTGGGCCTCGGTGCTGTTGAGGTTCTCGTTGCGGATCCGCGCGGCTTCTTTGTGGATGTGCTCCACGGTCTGGAGGACGACCGGCGGCAGTCCTTTACCCCGCATCCTCTGCAGCGTGGCCAGCGCGTCTCTGAGCTGCACCGCCGTGTCGGACGGCTTCGTCCGCTGCTTTCGTTTTTTCTGTTTGCGAGTGGTGCGCCGACTGTCGGCTTCGATGTATACGGTGTGTAGGGGTGACTCTCCGCGGATGACCGCGTCGACGAGTTCGGGCGCGTCGTCGATGACCGTCCCTGCCTGGTTCATCGCGTTGCGCCACGTCGACGATGACGCGTTATTACCGATATTACGGGCGTCCGTAATATCGATGGAGTTCCGCATCCAGCGTCCGTCGACGCGGTGCCCAGCTTCTGCCAGCACCTTTGCGGTGACCATCGCACGCTGGCCCTGACTTAGGTGGCCGCGGTGACGTTGAGCGACACAACGTAGTTCGCGTAGTCGTCTTATTCGTAGACGACCGCGGTCTGTTCTACCCCGGCCCGTTTGCACGCCTCCCACCGATTGCGGCCGTCTAGCACCAAGCCCTGAGGGTGACCACGCCCGGGTTCGCGACCGTTGGTTCTGATGTGTTCGGCCAGGTCGGTCAGCTCGACACGGTCAGCACCGGTGAACGATGTCGGCAATTTGTGTACGCGATAAAGGAGGCCGCAATGCGTCGTCGCGCGCGGGCTGGTGGTTTCGGGTCGGTCATTTCGTGTTCTCCTTCCCGGCGGACCCGTTGCCCGCCGAAGCTCTGTTGCGTTTGGCATCCGCTGCGTTGTCGGCGTGGGTGCCGAATCTCAAGTTCTCGGCGTGTGGGTGCCAGCGATCACACCCTCGCTGTGGTTCGACCACCTGGAGGACGCGGCGCAGTTCTACACCTCTGTTCCCCAACTCGCATATCGAGGGCTTCAACCGAACCACCGAGGCGGGACCGGGCGAACCGGGCACCGTGCTGAGCGGCGGCTTTTCCACCGAGGCAGCTGCATCCGCTATCCACCGCTAACGCGGGGTTCGACCGACGACCGGGGACCGGCTAGCTGCTCTCGTGCTGGACGGCACCCGGTTCATCGGGATCAACGGCGGCCCGCAGTTCCCGTTCAGCTTTGCGGTGTCCTTCACGGTCCACTGCAAGGACCAGGACGAGGTCGACTACTACTGGGAGCGGTTGACCGAGGGCGGCGAAGAGTCGCAGTGCGGCTGGCTGAAGGATCGCTTCGGGTTGAGTTGGCAGATCATCCCGGACCGGCTGTATGAGCTGCTCAGCGAACCGGATCGGGCCCGCGCGACGGCGGCCACCACGGCGATGTACGGCATGCGCAAGATCGTGATAGCCGACCTGGAAGCGGCCGCGGAGTCGGCGGGCCGGGTCACTCGATGACCCGGGCGATCCATTCGATCGCGGCGTCGGTGATTGCCCGCACGTCGTCGGGATTGTCGCACTCCGCAACCATCAGCGACGACTCCGCCATGGTCGCCACCAGGATGCGGCTCAGGAGCTGACCGCGCACCGACTTGTCCAGCCCCAGCACGGCCATCCAGTGCCGGAAGGCGGCTTGCATGCGGTCCCGACGGGTGACCTCGAACCCCGGGGGCGCATCGCCGGACGTCAGCACCCCGGCCAGGCGCCGGTTCTCCCACATCGCCTCGAGGTAGGCCCGCACGTGCAGTTCGAATACGCGCCGCGGATCGGCCCCCTCGCCGGCTTGCCCCATCACCGCCTCGATGCGCTCGTCGACGGCGGCCGCCACCCTCTCGAAGATCGCCAGGAACAACTCGTTTTTACCGCCGAAGTGGTGGTAGATGCTGCCGACGCTGGCACCGGAAGCGGCCACCACGTCGGCCATCGTCGCCGCGGTGAATCCCCTGGTCGCGAACACCTCGGTCGCCGCGTCCAGGATCCGCTGCTGGGTGGCCCCGGTCTTGGCCCAGCGACGGGCCCGCGCTGAGGTCGCCATGGCCTCGACGGTATCGGTATGCCGGCCGCGATCCCAGCGCGACTGGCGGCCACTTCGAAAGCCATTGGCGCCGTACGGGTTCAGCTAATTCCGGCCGGGGTCGGTGCGGCTTCGGCTCGCAAGCGTTAGGTTGGTCGAGTGAATGGGGGTGACGATGGCCGAACCAGGCTGGATTGACGTGCCCGGCCCCGCCGGGGATCTGAAGGCCCTCACGTGGGGGTCGCCTGACGCCCCGATCGCTTTGTGCCTGCACGGCTTCCCCGACACCGCCTACGGGTGGCGCCATATCGCTCCCCGATTGGTGGAGTCAGGCTGGCGGGTGGTCGCGCCGTTCATGCGCGGGTACGCGCCGTCGTCGATCCCGTCGGACGGCAGTTTCCACATCGGCGCGCTGATGGACGACGCCTTGCGCGTGCGCTCGGCCGCGGGCGGGACGGAGAAGGACGTCGTGATCGGTCACGACTGGGGCGCGCTCGCGGCCACCGGCCTGGCCGCGATGCCCGACAGCCCGTTCGCCAAGGCGGTGATCATGTCGGTGCCGCCGACCATCGCTTTCCGTCATCGGGCCGGCGTGGCCGACCGGATACGGCTGGCCGGCCATCTGCCCCCTCAGCTGGCGCGCAGCTGGTACATCTTTTACTTCCAATTACCTTGGCTGCCTGAGCATTCCGCTTCCTGGGTGTTGCCGCTGCTCTGGAAACGGTGGTCGCCGGGCTATCACGCCGACGAGGATCTGCGTCACGTAGACGCCGCGATCGGCACACCGGAGAGCTGGCGCGCGGCACTCGGGCCGTACCGGGCGACGATCCGCAACACCCGGCCGCCGGAGCGGTATGCCGAACTGAACAAGCTGTGGTCGCAGGCACCCGTGCTGCCGTGCCTGTATCTACATGGCCGCGACGACGGTTGCATGACATCGGCTTTCACCCGCTGGACGGAAAAGGTCTTGCCCCCGGGCAGCGAGGTCGACATCGTCGAACACGCCGGGCACTTCCTGCAGCTCGAGCAGCCGGACAAGGTCGCCAACCTGGTGCTGACGTTCATCGGCTCACCGGGCTGAAGCCGTGGCGGCGCAGCGCATGGCGGCCGTCGATGCGCAGTTCTACTGGATGTCGGCGAAACTGCCCAACGACCAGTTCCTGCTGTACGCATTCGACGACGAACCCGCGGATTGCGAGCGTGCCATCGAGCAGGTCTGCCGCCGGGCGCGCGGGTGCCCGGACCTGATGATGCGGGTCCGGGAGCGAAGTCCGCTGACCTATCCGCAATGGGTGCCGGCGGCCGTCGGGCCGGAGCGGGTGGTGTGCCACGACCTACCCGACGGCAGCTGGCGCGCGTGCCTGGCGGCCGTCGCCTGCCTCGCCGATGCCCAGCTCGACGTTCGCCGGATGCCCTGGCGGCTGCACGTCTTCACCCCGGTGCTCGGCATTCCGGGCGTCTCCGGCAGCGGCGCCGTCGTGGTCATGCAGGTCGCGCACGCGCTGGCTGACGGGGCTCGCGCTTCGGCGATGGCGGCGTGGCTCCTCGGCCGGGCCGAACCGCCGCCCCGGGTGGGACGGCCGTCGGCGGGATTTCTGCCCTGGCGCGCCGTCGATGCCGCTCGCACCCATCGCAAGCTGGTTCGCGACACGCGCGCTGGGCTGCTGGCGCCGGGGCTCGGGGGCCGGCCCCCGCAGCGCACCAATGCGCGCCCGGACGGCGTCCGCTCGGTGCGCACGCTGGTGCGTCAACGCGCGCAATTGCGCGGTCCCACGGTCACCGTCGGGGTGCTGACCGCGGTGTCGACGGCGTTGTCCGGCCTGCTCGGCGACACGGCCGATTCGCTGGCCGGCGAAGTGCCGATGGCTAAACCCGGTGTGCCACAAGCGCATAATCACTTCGGAAACGTTGTCGTCGGGTTGTACCCGAAGCTCGGTCTCGATGTCCGCGCCGAGCGGATCGCGACCGATCTGGCGAATGGCCGACGCCGCTTCGAACATCCGGCCACGCGTGCCGCCGACCGAGCGTTCGCCGCGGTTCCCGCGGCGCTGCTGCGTTGGGGCGTATCACAATTCGATCCCGATCTCCGGGCGGCGCAGGTGACCGGCAACACCGTGGTGTCCAGCGTTAACCGCGGAGCCGCCGATCTGAGCTTCGGAGGTGCCCGCGTGGTGCTGACGACCGGTTACCCGGCACTGTCGCCGATGATGGGCCTGACTCACGGGGTGCATGGCATCGGTGACGTGGTCGCGATCAGCGTGCACGCCGCGGAGTCTGCCTTTGAAGGTGCCGACATCGACGACTACATGCAGCTACTCGACGCTGCGCTGTGAAATCTATTGTGCATCACCGGATCTAGCCGCTTCTTCGCGGCTCAGCCCGACGGCACCGATGAGTTCCTCGTGCAGCTCGAACCACACGGTGTGGTAGGAGTCGATGAGCGGCCCTGTCAGCCATGCGGTTTCGCCGGCCTTGACTTTGTCCAGTGCCGCAAGCAATTTCGCCGGGTAGGCGTTCAACCGCGGCAACTGCGTCGCGACCACTTCCAAGATCTGCACCACCCGAGCGTGCACCTCGTCGAGGCGGTCCAACACGGCGGCGTCGTATTCGGCGTCGTCGTGGGTGTTCGGCCTGCCCTCGAGGCCGCCTTTGAGTTGCCAGTCAGTGGCCAGGGTCTTGAAATCGGCGTTCACGGACCGAAACTCGTGGTAAGCGGCGGCCATCGCGGCCGAGTCGATGCCCCGGCGCTCCTCGACGAGCAACGTCTCGAGTCTGGCGCGGCCGCTGGGGCTGATCCGCAACGTCGCGCCGTCGACCAGCAGGCCGGCCTCGGTTAGCCGCTCGACGATGTCGGTAATGTCGCCGATGTCCTGGCCCAGCGTCGCGGCCAGGTCGGCGGGACGGACCCGGCCTTTCAGCCGGACCGCTTGCAGCACCGCCAATTCGGTCACGGGGTGTCTTGGCCTGTCAGCCGCAGCGCGGCCAGCATGATGATCAACGGGGTGGCCGAAACCACGTCGGTATGCCCGGTGTCCATGGCCGCGCGGACCGCGACATCGGAGGTGACATCCAGCCTCGGGTGTTCGCCGGTGGCATGGGCACGCAGGGGGCTGATCCGTCGCGCAATATCGGCCAGCTCGCGCAGTTCCGGCGTATCGCTCTCCGACCACGCGGACGGGCTCAGATCGCCTTCCCGCACTTCACCTTTGTACCCGTCCACCGTGATCTGCCTGCCGGCCAGCGACGCCGCGACCCCGTGGCCGCAGCCCACGACGGCCACCCGCCCGAGTTCACGGCTGACCACCGCCGCATGGCTCGCGGCGCCGCCGACCTCGGTGACGACGCCTTGTGCGACCAGCATGCCCTGGACGTCTTCGGGTCTGGTGTGATCGCGCACGAGGATGACGCGTTCGCCTCGGTCGGCGGCGGCCAGCGCCTCATCGACGCCGGTGTAAGCCGTACCCGATGCCACGCCCGGGCAGGCCGGCAGGCCCTTGGCTAAAAGCGTTGCAGTCAAACGCGTTTCGGGCTGCAGTGTGGCCGACAGCAGGGTTTCGACGTGCGCGGGGGTCACGCGGCGGAGCGACTCGGCGTCGTCGATAAGCCCCTCATGCCGCAGTTGCAGCGCAATTCGCACCGCCGCTTGCGCCGACCGCTCGGCCGCCCGGGTTTGCAGTAGCCACAACTTGCCGTCCTCGACGGTGAACTCGATCTCCCGGACGTCGCCGCTCAGCCGCTCCAAGCTACGGGCGGCCTCCGCCAGCTCGTCGTAGACAACCGGCTGTTCGTCGCGCAGGACCGTGATCGGTTCGACGTCGACGAGCCCCGACACCACCTCGTCGCCTTGGGCGCCGGGTAGCCATTCGCCGAACGGTTCGTTGGCCCCGGTCATCGGATTGCGCGAAACGAACACTCCGGCACCGGAATTGGGACCTCGGTTGCCGAACACCATCGCCTGCACGACGACGGCGGTGCCGCCCCCGTCGTCGAGGCCGTAGTGGGCGCGGTAGGCGACCGCACGCGGGGAATTCCACGAGGCGAACACCGCCTCGATGCCGGCCCGCAATTGCGCGCGGGGGTCGGTGGGCACCGACTTCCCGACGATGCGCCGATACATGCGGGTGAATCGCTGCCGGGTGTCGCGGGCGAACGCTTGAGTGTCCCGCGCGGCCAACGCTTGTTCTACGGCGTCGTCCATGCCCAGGTCCAGGATCGTGTCCATCATGCCGGGCATGGAGTGCACGGCTCCCGAGCGCACGCTGACCAGCAGCGGACGCGGTCCCCGTCCGAATGTGCGTGAGGTCTGCGCTTCCAGCCAGCTCATCGCGTCGAGCACGTCGTCCCAGACCGCGTCCATCGTGGATGTGGGCTCGGCGAGATACCTCAGCCCGGCCTCGGTGGTGATGCAGAACGCGGGTGGCACCGGCAACTTCTGGCGGCGCATTGCGTCGATGCCGTGGCCCTTGTTGCCCAGGAGCTCCCGCGGATGGCGCGCGTCGCCATTCAGCAACACCACGGCGCTCGTGGCACACCCCCTCGTCAGGACTGCGTGCTCCTTTCCGGTCGCTGAAACGCTACCCGCCAGCGAAAAAGAACGATGATCTAGGTTTGCACTTATGAATGTGTATGACGTCGGATTACTGATCCTGCGGCTCGTGCTGGGACTGACGCTCGCCGCGCACGGCTTCAACAAGTTCTTCGGGGGCGGCCGCATCCCGGGAACGGCGCGCTGGTTCGAGAGCATCGGCATGAAGCCCGGTAAGTTTCACGCCGCCGTGGCCGCCACCACCGAGGTGAGCGCGGGGCTGGGCCTGGCGGCCGGATTGCTGACGCCGATCCCGGCGGCGGGCTTCGTGTCGCTGATGCTGGTGGCGGCCTGGACCGTGCATCGCCCCCACGGTTTCTTCATCGTGAAGGAAGGCTGGGAGTACAACCTGGTGCTGGCGGTCAGCGCCGTCGCCGTGGCCACGCTGGGTGCCGGGAGGCTCAGCCTCGACTGGCTGATTTTCGGGAAGAACTGGTACGACGGCTGGCCAGGTCTGCTGATCTCCGTGGGGCTTGGGCTGGCCGGAGCCATCGGCCAGCTGCTGATCTTCTACCGCCCGCCGGTCAAACAGGCGAAGTAGTCACCGGGTCGCCACGACGGCATCAAATACGGGCCAGGCGCGCTCTCGGGCGCGGGCGGCGTTCCCACGGGCGCTCGGGGGTCATTCCATAGTCGGCGGGTAATTCGTCATCATGCGTTTCCGGATAACTAATCCCGGTCACATAATCGCGCCGACGGGCGGCCAACCAGCGGCTGGACCGCACGATCAGCACTAGCAGCAGGACCGTCAAGATAATGACGGGCATTGTGGTGTCTTCCCTTCGTCGTTTGGCTGACGACTAAAGGGTCGACCGCGGCCCTTGGGGGCTTCCCAACAAATTCTTGGAACCGGTGCGCCAGTACGTCGATGCCTTCAATAACGGTGACGCCAAGGCGATGGCGGCGGCATGTGCCGACCCGATGCAGATTCTTGACCGCAACGATGAACTCCAATCTTCGGGGCAATCCGGTCGCGCAAACCGGCGCGCTCCTCACGGTGGCACTTCGTGAGGTCGACACGGACTGGCGTCTAGCGGCCTGGGCTTTGGCCAAAGGCACACCGGGCGCTTAGAACGCACAGACAGCCTGGTCAGTGCGGGATGTCAGATATGACAAACCTACGCGTCCGACCTAGCCCCCTGGCGTGCTTGCGGATTCAACTCAGACCGCTAGCGGGTTAGTGGCCGTTAGGCACCCCCTGCATGGCAACGATACCGATGACGACCAAAACGACGACGATGACGAGGATGAGCATTGAAACGGCGGCGATTGCCAGGCTGGCAATCGCCAATCCCCGGCCGTCTTCCTCTCGCTCGTTGATCTGACGCAGCGCGATGATCCCGAAGGGGAAGCTCAAGACTGCGATCGGCGGGAAGAAGAAGCCCAGAATGCTCAGCACAAATGCTGCGATTGCGGAGCCGTTGGTTGCGCGGGGATACCCAAAGACCGTGGGCTGGTTGGTGGTGGTCATAGCGTGTATTCCTTTCGTTGCCGCGCCACAAGCGGCCCGGTCAATGAGATCAGGTTTCAGGGCAGCACTGGGGAGATCCTTGGCGAATTGTTGAAACGATTCGGTTCTCAGCGCACGGCGCACGCAACCACGACGGCCTCAGTGCCGCGCTACGCGCGCTGCTGGCATCAGGAAAGCTATGCCGTCACAACGGGTTACCGGCACCGCTATCGTGACGCGATGCTCGCGTCTAAACGACCGCCGCCGTCTCGGCTTCCATCACCTCGGAAGCGGCGCGCTCGCCGGAGCGAATCGCACCATCGATCCACCCGCACATGACGGCCGAGCTTTCCGTTCCGGCCCAATGGATGCGACCACACGGCTCGCGCAGGGTGTAACCGTATTCGGTGAGCACGCCGGTCGGGGCGTGGCCGATCATGCCGCCACCGGAGTAGCGCTCCAGAGTCCAGTTCTGTTCGTGAAATTCGTGCGGCGCTTCGGCCTTGCTGCCGAACCGGTCGACGAGTTCGCCGATGACCACCGCCTTGCGCTCGGCTTCGTCGAGCTTGGTCAGCCGACGCGCTGCGGGCCCTTCGGTAATGACGCACATGATCCCGGGGCTGCCGGTGTCCGTGCAGGCATCGATGGTCAGGGTGGCCGGGGATCCCGGTGCCGCCGACTGGCCGGACAGTCCGTCGGCGCGCCAGAACGGCTCGTCGTAGACGAGCGAGATCTTGAGGACCGCGCCGCTTGGCATGCGCTGGTGCAGAAACGCCCGATCCACCGGCAGCGTCGGTTCGTAAAGGATCGAGGTGGCGATCGCCAGCGGGATCGCCACGATGACCCGTCGCGCCCGCACCGTCAGGTCGTCCGCAGTGACCGTCACGCCGTCGGCATCCTGGGTGATCTGCCGGACGGGCCGCGAAAGGTGCAGCGCGTCACCGAGCTCGGTGGCGATCGGGCGATAGATGGCGCCCATCCCGCCGACCGGGCGGGCATCCTGGGAGCCGCCCTTGCCGGATATGACGAAGGTGGGACCGCCGCCGGACCCCATCTGCAGCAGCATCCACAGCAGTGACGTCTCCGAGCCCGCCGAGGTGTAGGTGCCGGCCAGCGCCATCTCCAGCATCTCGCGGGCCGGCCTCGACATGGTGTTCGCCTCGATCCATTCCCCGACACTGATGCGATCCCACTCGGCGGCCTGCTTGGCCTCCCAGGGGGCTTCGCGCGGAATCGATTTGCACATCCTCTCTATCGCGCGCAAACCGAGACCAAGGTTGGTGACCGCCCACGGGCTCATGGTCCAGGGGATGGTGCCGCCGTAGCGGTGCTTCTTGCCGTCGACGATCATCATGGCGTCGCCGGCGTGGTGCTGCTTATATTCCTGCACACCGAACTCGTGCATCAGCGCATAGATGCGATCCTGACCCGGCCCGACCCACGCGCCGCCACGATCGACCCACGTTCCGTCGGGACGGTACTCGGTGAACGTGCGACCGCCGACCCGGTCACGCGCCTCCAACAGGGCCACCGAACGGCCCGCTCGTTTCAACCGGAGGGCGGCCGGCAAACCCGCGAATCCCGCACCGACCACGCAAAAATCGACGTCTGACACGACTGGCTCCTCACCGGCTCGGTTCGGGTCCCGCCCCATGAGGAAACTACACCGCTCGCGGCACCGGGAAAGGCGACTTCACACGGATTCTTAGGCCTAGTGTGCGGATCATGTTGGTGCATACCGTTCGGCCGCGGCGCAGCTCCGACGACTTCCCGCGGGGTGAGCACCTGGCCGCCAAGATCGCCGAAGTCGCGGCCGATTCGGTTGCCGTCGAGCCGGAGACCGCGGCGATGCTGGCCAACCGGATCATCGACAACGCCGCCGTCAGCGCCGCCGCTGTGCTGCGCCGGCCGGTCACGGTGGCCCGTCAGCAGGCGCTGGCCCATCGCGCACGGCAGGGGGCGGGGGTCTTCGGCGTCCCCAGTTTTCGGGGCAGCTACTCGGCGGAATGGGCGGCGTGGGCCAACGGCGTCGCGGTGCGCGAGCTCGACTTCCACGACACCTTTCTGGCCGCCGAGTATTCCCATCCCGGTGACAACATCCCCCCGCTCGTCGCGGTCGCGCAGCAGCTCGGTGTGCGCGGCGCCGACCTGATCCGCGGCCTGGCCACCGCGTACGAAATCCAGATCGACCTGGCTCGCGGAATCTGCTTGCACGAGTACAAGATTGACCATGTCGCGCATCTCGGGCCTTCGGTGGCCGCCGGCATCGGCACGATGCTGCGCCTGGATACCGAGACGATCTACCAGGCGGTCGGGCAGGCGCTGCACCTCACCACCAGCACGCGCCAATCCCGAAAAGGCATGATCTCCAGCTGGAAGGCGTTCGCGCCGGCCCACGCGGGCAAGACCGCCATCGAGGCGGTGGACCGGGCGATGCGCGGCGAGCGGTCGCCGGCCCCGATCTGGGAGGGCGAGGACGGCGTGATCGCCCGGTTGCTGGGCGGGCCCGAGCGCGAATACCACGTCCCGTTGCCGGCCCCTGGAGAGCCCAAACGCGCCATTTTGGACAGCTACACGAAGGAGCACGCGGCGGAGTACCAGAGCCAGGCGCCGATCGATTTGGCCAGGCGGCTGCGACGGCGGATCGGCGACCTCGATCAGGTCGCGGCGATCGTGCTGCACACCAGCAACCACACCCATGTAGTGATCGGGACGGGCTCGGGAGATCCGCAGAAGTTCGATCCGGACGCGTCACGGGAAACGCTGGATCATTCGCTGCCCTATATCTTCGCCGTGGCGCTGCAGGACGACAGCTGGCACCATGAACGCTCCTACGCCCCCGCGCGAGCCCACCGGCCGGACACTGTCGACCTGTGGCGCAAGATCTCGACAGTCGAAGACCAGGAGTGGACCCGCCGCTACCACTCGATCGATCCGGCCGAGAAGGCGTTCGGGGCGCGTGCGGAGGTAACCCTGAAGAACGGCGAGGTGATCTCCGACGAGCTGGCCGTGGCAGACGCCCACCCGTTGGGCGCCCGCCCGTTCCGGCGCCCGCAGTACGTGCGCAAGTTCACCGAGCTCGCCGACGGCGTGGTGGAACCGGCAGAGCAGCGCAGGTTCCTGTCTGCCGTGGAGTCTCTGGCCGACCTCGAGTCCCCGGACGCGCTGAACGTCGCCGTCGATCCGCGCGTGCTGGACGACGCGCCAGCCATCCCGTCCGGGATCTTTCAGTGACTTCCGTTGTGCGCTTACGGCTTTGAGTTACGCCGGTCCGCCGTACTGCCAAACCAGGCTGTGGTCGCCGGTCATCGTCGGGTTGCACCACATCCACTGGCCGTCGGGGCCCATAGTTTGTGCGTGCAAAACCGTGCACGAATCACCCGGGTGGGCCCCTCGAGCTTGCGCGACGCCGGCCCCGGCGACGAACACCATCGGTAGGGCAGCGGCAACCAGCGCCAACGCAGCGAAACGAAGCCTGTTCATGATCTGATTTCCTCAACAGTTCGCAAGAAGTAGCAACTAGAGGCCCGAAAGCTCACCGTAGCCTCCTCACCCGGCAGCGCGCAGAGCTTTCGACGAACAGCGCAGCGGACGGGGCGACGCGCCGGCCATCCCGCCGGGATCTTTCGCTGACTCCCGTTGAGCGCTTACGGCTTTACGAGGGTCCGCCGTACTGCCACACCAAACTGTGGTTGCCGGTCATGGTCGGGTTGCACCACATCGTCCGGCCGTTGACATCGTGCGTGGTGGCATGCAACACGGTGCACGGGTCACCCGGTCCGGGTACGTCGGCCCGGGCCGCAACGCTGCCGGCGACGACGGCGACGACGGCGATCGGTGCTGCGGCGGTAATCGTCGCCAACGCGACGAACCCCAGTCTGCTCATGGATATCTCCTCGGCAGTTCTACCGACCCGGCTACAGGCTAGCGCTGTTTGCCTAACCGCAACACACACGCTTAGAACGCGTTCTAGTCTTTCAAATTATGGGATTTCTCAAGCCCGAGCTGCCGCAGATCGAGATGGCTGAGTGGAACAAGGGCACCCGCAGCGAGAAGATCCGTCCGATGGCCAGGCACTGGGCCGAGGTGGGCTTCGGCACGCCGGTCGTTCTGCACCTGTTCTACGTCGTCAAGATCCTGCTCTACATCCTCGGCGGGTGGCTGTTCGCCTTGACCACCAAGGGCATTGACGGCTTCACGAACGTCGCGTCGTGGTGGTCGGAGCCGATCGTGTTCGAGAAGGTCGTGCTCTACACGATGCTGTTCGAGGTTATCGGCCTGGGCTGCGGCTTCGGGCCGCTGAACAACCGGTTCTTCCCCCCGATGGGCTCGATCCTGTACTGGCTGCGGTTCGGCACCATCCGGCTGCCACCCTGGCCGGGTCGCGTCCCGCTGACCAAGGGCACCGCCCGCAAGCCGGTGGACGTCTTGCTGTATGCGGCGCTGCTGGTGATGACGCTCTCCACGTTGTTCTCCGACGGCACCGGTCCGGTGCCCGAGCTGGGCACGACGGTCGGGCTGCTGCCGACATCGGAGATCGTGCTGATCCTGCTGATCCTCGGTGTGGTGGGGTTGCGCGACAAGGTGATCTTCCTGGCCGCCCGCGGCGAGGTCTACGGGACCCTGACGGTGACCTTCCTCTTCGGCGGGGTCGACATGATCGTCGCAGCCAAGGTCGTGTTCCTGGTGATCTGGATGGGCGCCGCGACGTCGAAACTCAACAAGCACTTCCCGTTCGTGATCTCCACGATGATGTCCAACAACCCGCTGGTGCGGCCCCGGTGGCTGAAACGGCGCTTTTTCGAGAAGTTCCCCGACGATCTGCGGCCGGGGTGGCTGTCCCGCTGGCTGGCCCACCTGAGCACCGCCATCGAGATGCTCGTGCCGCTGCCGCTGTTCTTCTGCCACGGCGGCTGGCCGACCGCCGTCGCCGCCACCGTCATGGTTTGCTTCCACCTCGGAATCCTGCTGTCCATCCCGATGGGCGTGCCGCTGGAGTGGAACGTCTTCATGATCTTCGGTGTGCTGTCGTTGTTCGTCGCGCACGCCCGCCTGGGGTTGACCGACCTGAAACACCCGGTGCCGGTGGCGATCCTGTTCGTCGTCGTCGCCGGAATCGTCCTACTGGGCAACATGTTTCCGCGCAAGATCTCGTTCCTGCCGGGCATGCGGTACTACGCCGGTAACTGGGACACCACGCTGTGGTGCATGAAGCCCTCGGCGAACGACAAGATCGGCCGGGGCATCATCGCGATAGCCAGCATGCCGCAGGCCCAATTGGAGCGGTTCTACGGCAGCCCGGAAGCGGCGCAGATTCCGATCTACATGGGATATGCGTTCCGTGGGTTCAACACCCACGGCCGCGCGCTGTTCACGTTGGCGCACCGCGCGATGGCGGACCAGAACGAAGACGACTACGTCATCACCGACGGCGAGCGGATCTGCAGCACCGCCATCGGCTGGAATTTCGGCGACGGCCACATGCACAACGAACAACTGATCAACGCCATGCAGCGGCGCTGCCACTTCGAGCCGGGTGAAGTGCGAGTGGTCTTGTTGGACGCCCAGCCGATCCACAAGCAAACGCAGGAGTACCGGCTGGTGGATGCCGCGACCGGCGAGTTCGAGCGCGGCACAGTCAAAGTCGCCGATATGGTGACCCGACAACCCTGGGCCGACGACGTCCCGGTCCAGGTGCTGACCGAGGCGCCGAACGTCACGCCAGAGTGATGCCCGGCGCCGAGTGTCACGCTGGCGTGACGTTCGCGGCTAAGCCCCCGCCCGGACCTCCCGGGCCGCGGCGACCATGTTCCGCAGCGACGCGGTCACCTCGTCGACGGAGCGGGTCTTCAGCCCGCAGTCGGGGTTCACCCAAAGCCGTTGTTGCGGTACAGCCCTCAACGCGGCGCGCAGCGACTCGGCGATCTCCTCGGTGCTCGGCACCCGCGGCGAGTGGATGTCGTAGACACCCGGGCCCACGCTGTTGGCGAACCCTACCGAGTTCAGGTCGTCCAGCACCTCCATGTGGGAACGCGCCGCCTCGAGGGACGTCACGTCGGCGTCCAGGTCGGCGATGGCCCCGATCACCTCACCGAATTCCGAGTAGCACAGATGGGTGTGGATCTGAGTCGAGTCGGCCACGCCCGAGGTCGCCAAGCGGAAAGCCGCTACGGCCCTCTTGCGATGCATGTCTAACATGCCTCGCTCGATGCCGGCGCCGCGTGGTGCCGCGACGGCAGACCAGCTGCGTAGAGGAGCTTACTCCGTGGCATGGCGGGGTTGCTGAGCCAGCGCCTCGGCGATGGGTGTCTCGCCGTTGTTGAACTCGATCGTTCGGCCGATGGTCGAGTCGTCTGAGGCCGTAGGACTCCCCCGACAAAGTGCGACACTTGTGTTGGTGGCGACAACAGCGCGGCCATCAGGGGGTCAGGAAAGGAAGAGCTGATGATGCGGGCATTAATGGGCGCGTCGGCGGCAGCGGTCATGACACTGGCACCCCTCCGCATTCCACCAGCACAAGCACATGCCGACGATCCGTGTGTCGGCATCACCGATCCCGCAGCCCACCAGGCTTGCATCGATGACCCCATGCACAGATACCAAATGGGCGGGGGTGAGTGCCAGGCGAGCCCCGATTACGGACAGGTCGGCCAGTTTTGTCGGAACTTCTGGGTTCGAACGTCTGCGCTCCCCGCCGAGTCGGCGACTCTGTAACGGGGGGAAAGATGAACGGCGCGCGCTGGTCAATCACGTATTGGCGCAAGCGGATTCATGCACGGTCAAACAACAGCGATCCAAGCTCTTGGCGGTGAAAATAATCCCGGATTCTCACCGGGTTCCCTCTTGCTAAGCATTACTTAACATGCCTCGCTCGATGCCGGCGCCGCGTGGTGCGGCGGCGGCAGACCAGCTGCGCTGAGCAGTTCAGCCGGTCAGCCCGCCAGTGCCTCGCCGATGGGGACGTCACCGTTGTTGAAGTCGATGGTGCGACCGATGGTCGAGTCGTCGTCCAGCGCCGCGGCCACGACGAGCGCGACGTCGGCTCGGGAGACCTCGCCCTTACCCTTGCCCAATTCGATCCTTCCCGTTGGCGCATCGAGCGTGAGGTGGCCCGGTCCCAGCACCGTCCAATCCAGATCGCCGGCACGCACATGGGCGTCCGCGGCCGCCTTCGCCTCTGCGTAGGGAAAGAACGAGTCTCCTTCCGGTACACCATGATCGGGCCCCGCACCGAAGTAGGACACCATCACGAACCGCCGCACACCCGCCCGCGCGGCTGCGTCGATCACCCGGATGGCCGCGTCGCGGTCGACCGCGTAGGTCCGCGCCGTGTTGCCGCCGCCGGCCCCGGCCGAGAAGACGACGGCGTCGTGTCCCGTCAGCAGGCCGGCCAGCGCGTCGGTGTCGAGCCGTTCGATGTCGGCCACCACCGGCCGGGCGCCGGTGGCCGCGACGTCGTCGGAGTGGTC
The DNA here is from genome assembly GCA_963784685.1 of uncultured Actinomycetota bacterium. GTDB lineage: Bacteria > Actinomycetota > Actinomycetes > Mycobacteriales > Mycobacteriaceae > Mycobacterium. The sequence continues at coordinate 322,242 of CAWASF010000018.1, read as the reverse complement.
AGGGTTGCGGAAGACCGAACTCACCTCGTCGCCGCGCTCGGTCAGGATGCGGGCCAGTTGCAGCGCGACCTTGCCGTGGCCGCCGATGACGACGATGCGTGCCATACCCCCGAGGTTAGCGTTACGTTAGCTGCACCCTGCCCATGATCAGGTCGATGATGGGCTTGCCGGGCGGGTACGCCCCGGTGAGCGACGCCATCGTGTGCCCGTAGTCCACCAGCAGCGTGATGCCGTTGATGCCGAAGGCGGCGGCGCTGTTGAGGAAGCACATGACATCGCCCATCTGCTCGGGCGTGTGGTGTTTGGAGCCGGTCTCGTCGCGGTAGTCCTGCGCGAAGGTGAGCCACAGGTCCGCGTTGGCCTGGGCCAGCGGGGTGTCGGTCGGGCCGGGACAAATCGCGTTGATCCGGATGCCCTTCTTCAGCAGCGGATAGCCCTGCGTTGCGACGTAGGCGTTGACCGCCTTCTTGCTGAAGCCGTAGTGGATGATGCCCTCCGCCTCGTGCGCCGATACCCACTCTTGGGCGGCCGCGAAGTCGGGCGTGGCTAAAAATTCCTGAAGCAGCGGCAGGTCGTTCTCCCACCCCATGCCGGCCACCGAGGAGATGAAACAGATCGCCGAACCCGAGGGCAGCCAGCCCTTGTCGAGCAGGCGCTCGATGACATAGCGGTGACCGATGAAGTTGATCTTCATCAGGTCCGGCCCGTCGGCCACCCCGGCGGCGGAGAACAGCGCATGGACGGGTCCGCCCACCTGCTCGAGCGCGGCATCGATCGAGGCGGGGTCGCGCAGGTCGACCTGCAGCGCCTGGGCGACGTCATACTTCACCGGCGCGTAGTCCAGCACTATGACCTCGGCGCCGAGTTCGCCCGCTGACTTGGCCGCCGCGGCGCCCATGCCCGTCGCCCCACCGACAACGAGCGCACGCTTGCCGTCATACCGCAACCGATCGATTACAGACATTGAGTTCCTCTCTGGGGCCATGTTCAAGGCCGTTACCAACTGCCCTACTGTATGTAGAACAGTTATTTGGTTCAATACCTACTTCGCGCGAACCGCGACACCACGTAACACGGTGTCACGGGCGTGCACCAGCCCCGCGCGTTTTCCAATGGCGCGCAGAATGTTCTCCGGTATCCACTGCAGGCCGATGAGGCAGCGCGCCAGCATCGTCGTAGACGGGGCGTCGATACTGATCTCGCCCGAGCGGATTCCTTCGGAGAGCAGCGATTTCATCTGCCGAAGCCGCGTGGCATACAACCAGCCCGGGTTGGGCGTGTTCGGCGGCGATTGCCGCATCCAGGCGAGCTGAATCCTGAACTCGTCGGAAAATCGATCGAGTGCATTGACGTTGACCCAGCTCAGCGCATCCAACTTCTCGATGGATGTGGCATCCGACCGCAGGACGCCGACCCAACCCGCCTCCACCTTCCTGCCGAAGGACTCCATGATCGACGCCAGGAGTTCATCCTTGGATCCGATCACCCGATAGACGGTTCCGGTCCCGAGGCCGGCCGCGGATGCGATGTCCCGGATGGTGGTGACCTCGTAGCCTCTGCGACCGAATTCCGTTCGTGCCACCGCAAGGACATGGGCGGCTTTGTCGCTCGGGTCGACGGCGCTGTCGTCGTCCCACGCCGCGATGACGTCCTTTGCGGCCGCAAAGGCGCTGGACCGGTCCAAAGCCGAATCGGTGGGCGGCCGGGTTGCCAATCCTTGCAAGATGATTCGGCACAGCAGCTCGGCCACCTGGTCCGCTGGTGAATTGCCGCGCATGACGGCAAGCCCTACCTGCAGCATCGTCTGGCAGATGCGGTCGGCCAACGTGGGCAGGTCGATGTCGGGTTTGATGTAGCCGCTCCACCTGCCGGCGCGAAGCGTTTGCAGCATCGCCTCCTGAACCGCGGTGGGTGCCTGCTGGGTCAGCTTCATCAGCTCCGGATCATCGTTGGGCCCCTCGTAGAACGACATCTGCAGGGCGGCGCCGTGTCGCACGGCGCAGTTGGCGATCGCCTTTCCCAGTTCGACGATCTTCTCGGAGGCCGGTCGCGCATCGGGTTCGTCCAGTCTCGCCTGGGCGGTTTGCCCGATGCGGTTCAGATCGTCCTGATAGCGGCGGATCAGCTCGACGAGAATCGCCTCTTTGGACTCGAAATGGTGATACAGGCTGCCGGGGAGAATGCCTGCCGCGTCCGCGATCTCCTGCAACGACGTCCGCAATCCGGACGACGCGATCAACGACGCCGCGGTCTGAAGTATCTCGGTGCGGCGCGTGCCCGAGTCGTCGGGCTGATTCGTAGCCGCCGATCGCCGGCCCTTGGCCAATGCATCGGCTTTGGCCACCCGCGTCGTCCTCCCGCCGAACCAAATCTTTGTTAAAGGCTATCAGACTGCCCCGGATAAACGCGCTGCTTACGGCGGAGACAGTCCCCATTCTAGAGCGGAGGTCCACCCAACGTGGACATCCATTATCCGGTGGTCACTCCGAGTTGCGCGGCCACGGCGAAGACTTCCTCGAAGATCGAGCCGGGCACGGTGAACGGTTCGGTCGCCGACACCTCGGACAGGTGAGCTTGAACATCGTCGGCCGTCGGATTGCTGTCTTTTTCCGCGAACCAGCCCTCGCCGAGGCCGATGAACACCCGCGCGAAGCGGCCCGCGCACGCCGAGTAGTTCTGATGGCTGAGTTCGCAGGCCCTACTCGCCAGGAAGACGACCATGGGCACCACCAACTCGGGTTTGATCACGTCCAAGAACCCGATTTGCTTAAGGACCTCCGGATCTCCCACGGTTTCGGTCACCATGCGCGAAACGCCGAATGGCAGCACGGTATTGGACAGGATGCCGTGCTCGGCGCCCTCGATCGCGATCACGTTCGACAGGCCGACCAGCCCGGCCTTGGCCGCCGCGTAATGGGATTCCAAGGGCTGCCCGAACATTCCGCCCGAGGAGGAGATGAATACGAACCGGCCGTAGCGCTGCTTCTTCATCAGCTTGTACGCCGGCTGGCTCAGATAAAAACCGCCGTCGAGATGCACCGTGAGCATCTTGCGCCAGTCGTCGGCGGACAGCTCTTCGAAGGAGATGCTGTTGAAAATGCCCGCGTTGCTGACCACGGCGTCGAGTCGGCCGAAACGTTCGACGGCCTGCGCGACGATCGCCTCGCCGCCTTCCGGGCTGGCCACCGACTCGTGTGACGCCACGGCCGCGCCGCCGGCGGCCTCGATCTCGGCCACGACCTGGTCCGCGACGCTGGCGTCGGCGCCCTCACCGTGCATCGTTCCGCCCAGGTCGTTGACCACCACCGAGGCGCCGCGCCTGGCCAACTCCAGCGCATACAACCGGCCGAGGCCGCGGCCCGCGCCCGTCACGATTGCGACCTGCTCGGTGAGATCGATCATGACGAACTCCTTTTTGCCAGGCGCGCACCGAGTTCGGTGAGATAGCCGTCAGGCCCCCCGAGCAAGGCGCTCCAGCTGAGCAGGCGTTTGAGGTAGAGGTGTGCGTCGTGCTCCCACGTGTACCCGATGCCGCCGAACACCTGGATCGCGGTGTCGCCGACCGTCGCCAGCCGGCCGGCGAACGCCTTCGCCCGCAACGCGGACAGGTGTCGCTCCTCGGCGTCGGCATTGTCGGCCGCCCATAGCGCGTGTACGACCCCGCTGCGGGCCAGCTCGACCGTCTCGTACATGTCGACACAGAGGTGCTGGATCGCCTGGAAAGAGCCGATCGCCTGACCGAATTGCTTTCTCACCTTTGCGTATTCGATGGCCAGCTCCATGACGGCCCGTGCGGCGCCCAGCGCGTCGGCGGCCGTGGCGATCAGCAAGTCGTCAATCACCGCCGCGATGGCGCCCTCCGGCGGCGTGGCCAGCCGCTGTGCGGGCACGCCGTCGAACGCGACCCGAAAATGCTTGCGGGTCTTGTCGATGCCGCGTTCGCGTGTCACCGTGACACCCGGGGAGTCCGCTTTAACCGCGAAAAGCCCGGCGTCGTTGCCGTTCTCGGCGAAGACGAGCAGCACGTCCGCCGCGGCCGCGTCGGGCATTGCGATCTCGCCGCGCAGTACGCGGCCGTCGACGGCCGCGATCGAGGCGCCGTCGAGTGGGCCGACCGCGGCGATCGTGCCGCCGTCGGCGATCCCGGTCAAAATCGAAGCGGCCGCGCCGTCGGCGCCGATCCGCGTCAACGCGCGCGGCGCGGCGACAGCCGTGGACAACCACGGTCCCGGGTGCAGGGCGGCGCCGAGCTCTTCGGCGACGATGCCGGCCTCGACCATGGTCATGCCGGCGCCGCCGCATTCCGGTGGTATCAGCAGCCCGGTGGTGCCGAGGTCGACGAGGCCGCGCCAGACGGCGTCGGTGGTGCCGGTCTCGTCGTCGAGCAGGGCCCGCACGTGCTCCGAAATCGGCGCTCTCTCAGCGAGAAAGCGGCGGGCGGTATCGCGCAGCGCCGCCTGCTCGTCGTCCAGTTCGAGGTTCATTTGCGCGGCAACCCCAGCACCCGCTGCGCGGTGATGTTCTTGTTGATCTGCGTGGTGCCGCCCGCGATGGTCAGCGAGCGCGACGTCAGCCGGTAGTCGGCCCATCGGCTCGCTGCGCCTCGGGAGACCAGCACGTCGAAGGCCAGCGCCGCCATGTCCTGTCCGATCTCACCCCACACCGTTTTGGCGAGGCTCGCCGAGCCGAGGGCGGCGATTTCCGGGCCGCCGTGCAGCGTCGCCGAGATCGACCGCTGGCAGAGCACCTCGAGATACTTGATGCGAACCGCGATTTCGCCCAGACGCCGCAGCGTCACCGGGTCTTTGAGGGCGCCGCCCGCGTCGGCGGCGAGGTCGTCCACCAGTTCCTCCAGCCGCACCTGCATCTCGGCGTAGAGCCGCGCGGCCCCGGCGCGCTCGTGGCTCAGCGTGGTGGTGGCCACCCCCCACCCGCCGTTGAGCGGGCCGAGCAACGCGTCCGCCGGCACGCGCACGTCGTGGAAGAACAACTCGGCGAAATCGGTGTCGCCGTTGAGCGTCACGAGCGGGCGGACCTCGATGCCGGGCAGTTTCATGTCGACAATCAGGCACGAGATCCCTTTGTGTTTCGGGGCCTCGGGATCGGTGCGGACATAGAGCTGGCACCAGTCGGCCCGATGCCCGAGCGAGGTCCAGATCTTCTGACCGCTCACGACGAAATCGTCGCCGTCGCGGGCCGCGCGGGTGCGCAGTGCGGCGAGGTCGGAGCCCGCTTCGGGTTCGGACATTCCCTGGCACCAGATGTCGTCCGCGCGCATCATGCGGGGGAGCAGCGTCAGCTTCTGGGACTCGGTGCCGTATTGCATGATCGCGGGCGCGATGTTGTTCATGCCAATGACATTGAGCGGCAAGGGTGTCCGCGCACGTGTGGTTTCCTCGGTGTAGACCAGCTGCTCGAGCACCGTCGCCCCGCGGCCGCCGTACTCGCGCGGCCAGGAAACGGCCGCCCACCCGGCGTCGGCCATGGTGCGGTTCCAGGTGCGCAGCATCGCGAATGTCGCGTCGTCGTGGCCGGAGGGCCGGCGGGCGGCGATCAGCTCGTCGGTCAGGTTCGCCGACAGCCAGTCACGCAGCTCGGCGCGGAACTGCTCGACTTCCGCCGGATAGGAGAAATCCACGTTCTCTTGTTACCTCGCACGATTGACTGCGGCCAAGCCCGGACTTTACGTTGGAACAGATATTTGGTCAACGAAGGTTTGGAGGTCGCGAGCGTGCCAGGCGACGCTCATCCGGACGAGCTGCAGACCCTCGGCATGTTCGCATCTGCCCTTGCGGGCCGGCCCGTCGCGGTGGCCGGCCTGAAACCGGGTGAATCCCCGTGGACCGACGGCCAGATCATCTACGTCGACGCTTGCGCGCGAGTCCGCGCGAAACTCGAGGCCGTTGCCGTGCAGGCCTCGATGATCGCGGCCGGCAGCCTGGATCCCGACATCCTGCGTCCGCTGCCCCGGCGCCCCCGCGTGGCCAGGCGCTACCTGGCGGTCGAGGGCCATCGCGCACTGGTCAGCAACACCGGCTTGCTGCCAGGCATCCTGGCGTCGGTGGGCAACCGTGAGATCGCGAGTCGCAGCGACTCGCCCGCCGCTTCGCTGAGTCTCGCCGAGGGACGGGCGGCGATTGACGACCCGGCGCCGGAATTCGGCGTGATCCGGGCGGCGAAGGTCCTGGCCGCGAGTTCCCAAGCGGCTCGACGACAAGAGGCGAATTCGCGACATGTCCCGCGAGGCCGAGCGCGGGAACTGGAGGAGCTCGACGACGTTCAGGTCGACGATTCCGACGATCCGGACCTGTTCACCAGCCCCGTCGGCGGCGGCGGTTTCATCGGCAAGTGGTTGAAGAAGATGCTGTCGTCAGCGCGTAAGACCGGTAGCGGCGGCGGACCGCCCGGCGCGGATACCCCGACGCATCGGACGAACTCCGCGAACCGGGGTTTGCACGCCGTGTCGTCGCCGGCGTCAACCTCGAGCGAGGACATCAAGGAACACCGGGTCCTGACGGCCGCGGACGGAACGACGTATCCGGAATGGAACGTGACGCGCAGGAGCTACCGACACAAGTGGTGCACCGTGCGCGAGGTCGAGCCGAAGATCAAGGCATCCGCGACCCAGGCGATCGACGATGCCATCGGCGTCCGGCGCCCCCTGTCACGACTTGGAATGGGTCTGTACCGCCGCCACCGCCAACCGCAGGGCGACGACATCGACATCGACGCTGCGGTCGAAGCCCGTGTCGAGGTGCTCGCCGGGTCGGTGCCCGACGAGGCGGTGTACCTCGACAGCCTGCGGCGCCGGCGCGACCTGTCGGTGCTGCTCCTGCTCGATGTGTCGGGGTCCGCGGCGGAACCCGGGACGCTGGGGCGAACGGTGCACCAACAACAGCGTGCGGCGGCCGCGAACCTCACGGTCGCGCTGCACGACCTGGGTGACCGGGTCGCGCTCTACGCGTACTACTCGCAGGGCCGGCGCGCGGTGAGCATGGTGCCCGTCAAACGATTCGACGACCATCTGGACTCCCGAGTCATGAGGCGGCTGAACAGCCTGGAACCCGGCGCGTACTCCCGCCTCGGTGCGGCCATCCGCCACGGCTGGGCGGTCTTGGAGGCGCGCGGAGGCACGTCGCGGCGACTGTTGGTGGTGCTGTCCGACGGGCTCGCCTACGACCACGGATACGAGCGGGCGTACGGCGCCGCGGACGCGCGCCGCGCCCTTGCCGAGGCCCGCCACCGCGGCACCGGCTGCGTATGCCTGACGATCGGCGCCGGCACCGATGTGCAATCGCTGCGCAGGGTTTTCGGTAGCACCGCGCATGCAACCATCGCGCGCCCCGATCAACTCGCCGGTGTGATCGGACCGCTCTTCCGGTCCGCGCTGCGGGCGGCGGAGGTCCGCCGGCGAACGGCCGCGAGCGTGCGCGTCAGTACGACGACACGCCGTCAAGCGCGTACGTCTGCGCACGTTCGCGGTCGTTGAAACAAACATCTGTTCCGGTTAGGCTTCGTCAACGTGGCAGAAGGGAAGCTATGGCCAACGAGTCCGGGATTGTTTACCGGAATGGCGTAACCCCCGAGGCGGAGACCGTGCGGCCCTACTACAAGGCGATCGGCAATGAAGAGGCCATCTTCAAGGCGGCCTACCGCCAGGGGCTGGCACTCGTTTTGAAGGGCCCGACGGGTTGCGGCAAGACCCGGTTCGTCGAGGCGATGGCCCACGACCTCGGCCGGCCGCTGATCACCGTCGCCTGCCATGACGACCTCACCACCGCGGACCTCGTCGGTCGGTATCTGCTGCGGGGCGACGAGACCGTCTGGGTGGACGGTCCGCTGACCCGGGCGGTGCGCGATGGCGCGATCTGCTACCTGGACGAAGTGGTGGAAGCCCGACAAGACACCACCGTGGTGTTGCACCCGCTCGCGGACCACCGGCGGCAGCTGCCCATCGAGCGTCTCGGTGTCACGCTGGACGCCGCGCCCGGGTTCGGCCTCGTGGTGTCCTACAACCCCGGCTACCAAAGCGTGCTCAAGGACCTGAAGGATTCGACACGCCAGCGGATGGTCTCCATTGAATTCGGTTTTCCCGCAGCCGATGTCGAAGAGGGAATCGTTGCGCATGAAGCGGGTGTGGACGGTGCCACCGCCGCGGAGCTGGTGCGCTTCGGACAGGCCATCCGCCGACTGGAGACCGGCGGGCTGCGTGAGGTCGCGTCGACTCGCGTGCTGATCGCGGCGGGCAGGCTTGTCACGGAGGGCCTGACCATCGCCGAGGCGGCCCGGGCCGCGATCGCCGGGCCGCTCACTGACGACATGGCCGTGGGCAGGGCCCTCAACGAGATGATCGACATCTATCTCGGCGCGGCGGGTGGGTCCGATGTTTGACGCTGTATGCCGCCCCGGCTAGGGTCAGAACAAATATTAGGTTTATTAATCGGGCGCGTTGGTTTGCCACCCGGGAGGTCAGATGTCCTACGAAAGCAGCGCAGAGCCGATCAAGGTCGGTTACCTGATGGACTTCACGCTCCCGCCGGGGTTCCCGGAGGAACTGAAGGCGTCCTTCACCCAATGCTTTGACCTCGTCTTCGAGGAAGCGCTCGAGCAAAGACTGATGGATCGGCCGGTGCAGATGATCTACCGCGAGGTGGAGGGGCTGCCGAAGGGGTCGGTGAAGTCGGTGATCGATGCGTTCGGCGAACTCGTCGACGAGGGCTGCCTGGTCGTGTTCGGACCGCACATCACCGACAACTGCGTGCCGACGCGGGAGGCCATCGAAGAGCGCTTCAAGGTCCCGGCCATCGCCGTCACCGGTACCGACGATTGGCTGGGCGAATGGACCTTCGCCTTCCCGCAGGGATCGATGACCGACGAACCCATATTCATCGCCGACCTGGTTGCGAAGCGAGGCCTGGGCAGTATCGGTGTCCTGGTCGAGCAGAACCTGATCGGTGAGAGCTACCTGAAGAACCTGCGAAGCGCATGCGCGCGCAAGGGAATTCGCATCGTTGCAGAGGCGGCGATCGCCCAGACCGCGCAAGACATCAACGACGCTGTGCGCACTCTGCACGACGCCACGGCCGAGGCGATCGTGCACCTCGGGTTCGGATTCGGGATCGTGTTCATCAACCCGGCGCTCGAGGCCGTCGACTGGGACCCGCCGCGGTTTACCACCACCGCGTTTCAAAACGCGTGGGTCAATCCGATCATGTGGACCGCGTTCATGGGCTGGGTCGGGGTCGATCAGTACGACGAGGGCAACGCGATCGGACAGGATTTCCTGGACCGCTACGCGAAGAGGTACGACGGCAGCCGCCCGCAATACTGTGTGCCGGTGGTGAACCGCGACGTCGCCGCGACACTGGTACGCGCCTTTACCGACTCGCACCCGCTGAGCCCGCGCGGCGTCAAGGAGGCGCTGGAACGCGTCAAGATGATGCCCGCCGCATCGGGCGCGCCCGGAACCCGGGTGTCGTTCGGCAAGTGGACGAGGCGGGCCTGGATGGGCGCCGGCTATCTGGTGGCCCGAACCCTCGATGCCGACGGCGTCAACTCGCATCTCGTCGATCGCTTCGGAGAGGAGGGCTGACGCATGTCTACGGAGCTGAAGGAAAATCCCACCCGGCCACAAGGAGCCGGGAAACGGGGCTGGGGCGGATGGATCGCCGGAGCCGCTCTGGCGGCGTTCACGCTCTTCTTCATCGCGAACTGCCGCGTCGCCCTCGACCCGCGCGTCGCCAATCCGAATGTGCAAGGCCGACCCCGCCCCGTGAGGTTCGCGTTCGGGCTGGACTACATCGGATTCCTGGATGGGGCCACTGTGGTGGCGCTCATTGTGCTGCTGCTGATCTTCATCAGAGGCTGGCGACGGAACCCGGGCAGTCCGGTGATGCTGATGTTCCTGTGCACCACGTTGATCGTGTGGCAGGACCCGATCATGAACTGGGCGCCGTTCGCGGTGTACAACCCCGACCTGATCCACTGGCCGGAGTCCTGGCCGCTGGTGTCGTTGTCGCCGACCGTGGAACCCTTCGTGGTGTTCGGCTACGTGATGTTCTATTTCGGCCCTTACTTCCCGGCGGTCTGGATCCTGCGCAAACTGCAGGCCAAATACGGACCCGAGGCTTTCGTGTCGCGGCACCCGTTGGTCTGCCTGGGCCTGGTGACGATGGTGATGGGCTTCGTCATGGACGCGTTTCTGGAGAACACCCTCATCCACTGGGGCATGTACATCTACTCCCAGGTGATTCCGTGGGGCTCGATATTCACCGGCACCACATTCCAATTCCCGCTCATCTGGGAGTCGTTTTCGGTGACGTTCGTGATGGTGCCCGCGGCGATCCTCTGCTATCGCGACGACACCGGGAAGTCGGTGGCCGAGAAGCTGGCCGCGAAAGCGAAGATCTTCCCCACCCGTCCGGTGCTCGGCACCTTCCTGGTGATGTTCGCCATCATCAACGTCTCCTACTTCGCCTACGGGGCGTGGTTCGCGGCCATCAAGATCAGCCATGCGGCGACCTCCGTCGCCTGCCCATGGCCATATCCAGAAGCCAAAGTCTATGATCCGCAAGGCTTTTACGAACAAGCCGGTGCGCAAGGCCCGTACTCGGTGGGCATCTGGTCGACCTGGGCGAGCGGCGAGCGGAACGGACGGCCCCACGTCGACCCGCCGCCACCGGGTGTTGGCGCCTGTGCGAGCAAGAATGGCTAAGCCGCGCACAGTTGTCATCACCGGTGCCTCCCGCGGACTGGGGTTCGCCTCGGCCGTGCGCCTTTATCGCGAGGGGTGGCGCGTGGTCGCGGCCATGCGAACGCCCGATCGCGGGATGCCGCTGTTGCGCGAGGCGACGGGGGCGGGTGAGGACGACGATCGGCTGATCGGTGTGCAGCTCGACCTGACCGACGCCGCGTCGACCACCGCGGCGGCCAAGGCGATCGAAGAGGCAGTGGGCGCACCCTACGCGGTTGTACACAACGCGGGGATCGCCGGCGCCGGAATGGTGGAGGAGACCGATATGGCGTTGTGGCAGAAGATGTTCGCCACCAGCGTCATGGGCCCCGTCGCGCTCACCCAGGCCCTGCTGCCGGCCATGCGGGCCGCGGGTGAGGGCCGCATCGTGCTGGTGTCCAGCGCTGCCGGGGTGCGCGGTCAGCCGGCCACGGCGCCGTACTCGGCGGCCAAGGGGGCGATGGAGCGTTGGGGCGAAGCCATGGCATGCGAAATCGCGCCCTTCGGTCTCGGTGTCACCGTCCTGGTCGCCGGCACGTACGACACCGAAATCATCACCGACGCGGGCGCCATCGACGACCGCAATTTCGACGGGCCCTACGCCCGGCTGCACCACACCATGAACACGCGCGGCCGCTTCGCGGTCAGTTTCGCCAGGCCGGCCGAGCGGTTCACCGACGGACTGGTCAAGGCGCTGGGCGACCGGGCGCCGTTCCGCCGCCGCGGGGCGGGTCCGGACGCCTCGATGCTGTTGGCTTTCAACAGGATTCTCCCGGCTTCCGGTATGCATCACATGTCCCGGATCGTGCTCGGTATACCCCGGCAGGGATCGATGCGGGGTGGGGCGTGGCCGTTGACGGCGGCCCAGAAGGCGATGGCGTTTGCCGCGAAAATCCTTCCGGCGCCGGTGCTGCAGCGCTTGGCGTCGTGGGCGGCTCGGCGCAGTAAGGCGCCAAAAGGTAATGAGGAGTAGCGGATGGAACAGCTTTTCGACGACCTGGAGGATTTCGGCGCCTTCGACGACGCGATATCCGGTGACGTGCGTGACCCGTACACCGAATTGGCACGGCTGCGCCGCGAGGAACCGGTGCAACGGCTGGAGACCTCGGGTGCGCTTCCGCACGAGGAATCGCTGCCGATGTTCATCGTGTATCGCCACGAGGATGTCCAGCAGATGTTGCGCGACAACGAGACGTTTTCCTCGGCGGCGGTCATCGCCGCGTTCGGCCCCGTGCTCGGGGAAGGCGTGATGCTCGGCATGGACGAGCCGATACACGGCCGGCTGCGTTCCTTGGTGTCGAAGGCGTTCTCGCAGAAGTCATTGGCGCGCTGGCAGGACGAGTTGGTCGGCCGCGTGGCAAACAGCCTGATCGACAAGTTCGCTCCCAACGGCAAGGCGGATCTGGTGAAGGAGTTCACCTTCGACTATCCGAGCCAGATCATCGCGGGCCTGTTGGGCTTGCCGGAGCAGGACTACCCACAGTTCCAGCGATGGTCGATCTCGCTGCTGAGCTGGCTGATGAACCCCGAACGCGGACTGGCGGCCTCGGCCGCCCTGTGCGACTACTTCGCGCCGATCCTCGAGGCCCGCCGGGCCGAGCCGAAGGACGACCTGATCAGCGCGCTCGCTGCGGCCGAGATCGACGGGGAAAAGCTCGCGGACGAAGAGATCTTCTCGTTCCTTCGGCTGCTGCTGCCCGCCGGCGTCGAGACGACGTACCGGGCGCTGGGCAGCCTGCTCCTGGCGCTGCTGTCGGATCCGGCGCAGTTGGACGCCGTCCGCGCCGATCGGTCGCTGCTGCCGCAGGCGATCGAGGAGGGTGTGCGGTGGGAACCGCCTCTGTTGACCATCACCCGGGTGGCCACCCGCGACACCGAACTCGGCGGCGTGGCCATCCCGGCCGGCGCGACTGTCATGCCGATGCTGGGTTCGGCGAACCGGCAAGAGGACCGCTACCCCGATCCCGACACGTTCGACATTCATCGACAGGCTAAAGCGAATCTGGGCTGGGGCCACGGCGTGCACGTTTGCCTGGGCATGCATCTGGCGCGGCTCGAAATGCGCACCGCCATCAACTTTTTGCTGGACCGGCTGCCGAATCTTCGGCTGGACCCGGACGCGGACGACCCGCACATCCGCGGGCAGGTTTTCCGGTCGCCGAGTTCGGTGCCGGTGCTGTTCGATCCCCAGTAGGAGACCCCACAAAGGTTGCACCTTGTCAATCGGCTAGTTTCCAGTAAGGCTCTCCGTAGGGTAACCCACGAGTCAAAAGAGAGTGACAAACATGACTGAGGCTGTAAAGGTCCGCTTCGAGCCCAAGATGATGATCGACGGGCAGCTCGTCGACGGCCAAGCCGGCACGTTCACCAACATCAACCCGGCCACTGAGGAGCCGCTCGGCGAGGTCGCGGATGCGTCGAAGGAGGACATGCACCGGGCCATCGACGCCGCCCGGCGCGCCTTTGACGAGAGCGACTGGTCGACCAACCGTGAGCTGCGCAAGCGCTGCCTGTTGCAGCTGCACGACGCGATCGAAGCCGAGAAGGAGGAACTGCGCGAGGAGCTGATCCTCGAAGTCGGTTCCCCCCGGGCGATCACCTTCGGCCCCCAGCTGGATGCCCCGCTGGCCGATGGACTGCGCTACCCGGCCAGGCTGATCGACGAGTACGCCTGGGAAACCGACCTGGGCGACCGGGTGATCAGCCTGACCGGCGCGAACACCTCCATCAAGGTCTGGCGGGAGCCGGTGGGTGTGGTCGGCGCCATCGTGCCGTGGAACTTCCCGTTCGAGGTCACCCTCAACAAGCTCGGCCAGGCGCTGGGAACGGGCAACACCGTCGTGCTCAAGCCGGCACCCAACACGCCGTTCAACGCGACCCGCCTCGGCCGGCTGATCGCCGAAAAGACCGACATCCCGGCGGGTGTCGTCAACGTCGTCACGGCATCGGATCACTTTGTGGGCGAGGAGCTTACGTTGTCGCCCAAGGTCGACCTGATCTCGTTCACCGGTTCGACGGTGGTCGGCCAGCGGATCATGGAAAAGGGCGCGGCGACCATGAAGAGGCTTTTCCTCGAACTCGGCGGCAAGTCGGCCACAATTGTGCTCGAAGACGCCGATTTCGGGCTGGCCTGCGCCATCGGCATCGCGCCGTGCATGCACGCCGGGCAGGGCTGCGCCAATCCCACCCGGATGCTGCTGCCACGGTCCCGCTACGACGAGGGTGTGGCGATCCTCAAGAGCATCTACGAGAACGTCACGTGCGGCGACCCGCAGGATCCGGGAACGTTGTGCGGCCCGGTGATTTCGGAGAAGCAGCGCGAACGCGTGCTGGGCTACATCAAGAAGGGCGTCGAAGAGGGCGCCACGGCGCTGGTCGGCGGCCCGGAAGCGCCCACCGGCTTTGACAAGGGATATTACGTCAGGCCAACGCTTTTCACCGATGTCGACAACTCCATGACGATCGCCCAGGAGGAGATCTTCGGCCCGGTGCTGGCCGTCATCCCCTTCGACGACGAGGAAGACGCGATCCGAATCGCCAACGACAGCAAGTACGGATTGGCCGGCAACGTGATGTCGGGCTCCCTGGAGCACTCGCTGGCGGTGGCCCGGCGGATCCGGGCCGGCTTCATCGGCGTCAACGGAGGCGCACCGTATGGCGCCGACACGCCGTTCGGCGGCTACAAGTACAGCGGGGTGGGCCGGCAGAACGGTGTGGCCGGGTTCGACCAGTACACCGAGGTCAAGTCGGTGGGGTATCCCGCGGGCTGACCCGCTAATCGCCGCGAGCGTGCGTGTTTGCGCACAAACACGCCGCGCCGCGCGGCAATCTGCGCACGCTCGGCGGAGAACAACCATGACCACTCACGAGATCGCCAGGTGGGATCGCGCTTTCACCGAGCGGTTGGTCAATGCGGCTGCGCCGATCGCGAAGCGCTGGTTTCGTTTCGAGGTACGCGGGCTGGACTCGTTCCCGCCCAACGGCGGTGCGCTGCTTGTCTCAAACCACTCGGGCGGGATGCTGACGCCCGACGTGCTGATCTTCGCCGCCGCGTTCTACGGCAGGTTTGGCTACGATCGCCCGCTGTACACGCTCGGTCACGATGGGCTGTTCGTCGGTCCGATGGCGGACTGGCTGCTCCGCCTCGGCACGATCCGCGCCGGCTCGGAAAACACCGCCGACGCGCTCTGCTCGGGGGGCGTCGTGCTGGTTTTCCCCGGCGGGATCTACGACGCCTACCGACCGACGCTGAACGAGAACGTCATCGATTTCAACGGCCGCGCCGGGTATGTCAGGTCCGCGATCGAGGCCGGCGTCCCGATTGTGCCGGCGGTCTCCATCGGCGGCCAGGAAAGCCAGCTCTTCCTGACTCGCGGCACCTGGCTGGCCAAGCGGCTGGGCCTATCCCGGTTCCGGTCGGACATTTTGCCGGTCACGCTGGGTTTCCCGTTCGGGCTCAGTGTGGTCATGCCGCCCAATCTGCCGTTGCCGACCAAGATCGTCACCCACGTTTTGGAACCCATCGATGTCGTCGCGCGGTTTGGCAAGGAACCTGATGTTGCCGACGTCGACGCGCATGTCCGCTCAGTGATGCAGACGGCCCTTGATCGGCTTGCCCGAAAGCGGCGTCTCCCCGTCTTGGGCTAGGGCTGGGCCGTTGCTTCCGGCATCGCGGTGTCAACCGTGATCAGCTCACTGGAAAAGCCTGCCGCAGTTCGGATTTCGCGGAATGCGTGGATCATGGCGTCCGTCGCTTCGTGGGTGTCGCGAAGGGTGCGGTCGTCGGCGATCACCGAGATATTGAGTTGATCGACATAGCTCCACACGGTGATGTTCATGCCGCAAGCGGTGATCAGCGGGCCGACGGAATAAATCTCACTGATCGGTGCACCGGCCAAACGTCCGCGCTCGCGCGGTCCCGCCACATTGGATATCGGGATGTTGAACAGCCTGTTGTGAGCGTCCCTTCGCCCCATCCAACCGAATAGGGCAGGAGCCGCCAACGGGGGCAGATAAGTGATCAACCGTCCGTACAGCTCCGGACCGAACAGCTCGTTGTTTTCCTTGGCGATACCGGTGCCCAGCGCGGTCAACCGCACCCGCTCCAGCGGGTCGTCGACATGCGTGGGCAACGAGACCACCATGCCGCCCAGTTCGTTGCCGCTGATCCGGTGTGGCGACCTGTCCGTACTCGCCGGCACCGACGCCACGATGGGCCGGTCGGCGCGGCCGTCGTAGCGGAGCAACAACTCTCGCATTGCGCCGGCAGCCATCGACATCACCACGTCATTGATGGTGATGCGCAACCGCTTGCTGGTCTCCTTCACTTGCGCCAGCGACAGCGTCGCGGTGGCGAAAGTTCGCGCGGGCGAGACCAGATGGTTGATGAACGTCGGCGGCGCCTGGAGCAATCGCGCGAGATCGGGCTGCTTGCCGCGCTCGCGAGTCCGCCGCCGCAGCCGGCGCAAGCCGGCAAGCGTGTCGGCGATCACCCCGGGCAGGGCGGCGGCTTGTTGCGCGTGGTCCCGGCCCGCCGCGCGTAGCAGCTCCGCCGTGGACGGCGGCACACAATTCGCCTCGTTGTCGCGTTCGTCCCGCACCGGCCCGTCCATGTCCATGAGCCTGGCCAGGAGATTGGCTGACGCCACGCCGTCGGCCAAGGCGTGGTGCAGCTTCCCGATGATGGCGAATCTGGAACCGGCCATGCCTTCGGCGAAATGGAATTCCCACAGCGCATGGCGGCGATCCAGCGGTGTAGTCGCGATGTTTCCGATGACCTCGTCGAGCTCACGCCGACCACCCGGGGCGGGCACCTGCACTCGCCGCAGATGGTAGTTGAGATCAACCTCGCAGTTCTCCAGCCACATCGGGTGATGCAATCGCCATGGGATGTCGACGAGCTTGTAGCGCAACGGATCCAGCCGATGCAACCGGCGGAGCAGGGTGTGGCGGAACACGTCGAAGCTGAACTCGCCGTCGTAGTCGGAGGTGTCGACGATGGCGACTTTCAGTGTGTGCGTGTGCAGATTCGGCGTCTCGCTGTACAGCAGCATCGCGTCCATTCCGTTGAGCCGCTTCACGTCCGCCTCACTTGCTCGATGACCCGCGCTTTCGGCACGAGGCGCGCGGTGTCCGACCATTATGGCCATGCCCAGCTGCGCCTCCGAACAAACTTCTGGTTGCTACGTCGCTCGCAATCCGTCTAGGAGCGCATTCAGTGCTTGGACGCCGTGGTCTCGAGCGGCGACCTGATCTGGTGCATTCGCGATGAACAGCGCCATTTCATCGGCGGCCGCGAGCAGCACATGGGCCAGCGCGTCGACGGGCTGTCCGGCCGCGAGGTCGCCTTCTTCGACGGCGCGGTCAAGCATGGCGCGAATGGCTCCCAGACCGTAGAGGCTTTCGAGTTCTCGCCATCTGGTCCAGCCCAGCACGGCGGGTCCATCGATCAGGAGTATCCGCTGTACGTGGGGGGTGAGCGATGCGTCGAGGAACCCGATCAATCCCTGCCGTAGTTGATTCAATGCACCGTCGGCTGGGTTGGCGAGGCTCTCGGCGGCCTTCATGACCAAATCCTCTTCGACGGCGATGAACACCGCTTCGAAGAGCGCCCGCTTGTCGGCGAAATGGTGGTACAGAGCGCCCCGGGTACCCACACGGGCCGCGGTGACGACTTCCTCGGTACCAGTGTGGTGATAGCCCCTTGCGACGAAGAGTCGCCGTGCGGCGTCGACAAGTGCGGCACGGGTGGCTTCGGCTTGCGCAGCGCGTCGCGCCTTGGAATCAAGCGGTCCCTTACCCCCCGCCATCGTCACAGCCTATTGCATACCACCTGTAGGTCGCATACAGTCTGAATGTCACCTACAGACGGTATGTGAGGAAGGTTCGCTATGGCTCAACCTGTCGACGTTGTCCGCCGGTTCTGTGCGCTGATGGAAAAGCGTGACTCGGAGGCTCTGCGGCCATTTCTGGCCGACGACGCCGTGTATCAGAACGTCGGTATGCCTGCGTCGATAGGCGTGGAAGCCATTTTGCAGAACATGGGCGCGCAGTTCTCCATGTTTCCCGACGCCTATGCGTTCGAGATCGTGAACATCGCCGCTGACGGACCGGTGGTCCTCACCGAACGACTCGACTACATCCAGAAACCGGACGGTGCGGTGGCGGCTGTTCCGGTCATGGGCACCTTCGTCGTCGGTGATGACGGCAAGATCACCCGCTGGACGGACTACTTCGATGTCTCGTTGACGCTCAAGCTTCTTCAGGGCGAAGACATCAGCGCGCTGGTGCCGGCCGTGGCGCATCCGTAGCAGGATCGGGCGTGACAAGAACACGCCCATGCGCAGCGGCGTTGCGCACCAGATCGAAGGCTTCGCTGATTCGGTTCAGGCCCACTTGCGGCCCCATCATCGGGGCGGGGTCGACGTCATCACTGCTGGGTCCCTGCGGATTCGGGCGTGCACCACCTCGGCTACTGGTCCGACGATGTGGAGTCGGACCTCGCGACGCTCGAGGCCACCGGCATGGGGTACGAGGTCAAGGCATTCAACCCCGACGGATCCGGGACGCTTTTGTGGGCGTACTGCAAGGGCCCGGCCGGGCCGCGCATTGAGCTTGTCAGCCGAGCCATGGAACCGTTCATCGCTTACTGGTTCGCGACCGCGGGCACTGCCTAGACCACCCCGCTCAGCAACCGTCCAACCCCTTGGTTGACAATCGACGCAAGGTTCAAGCGTCAAAGGAGACATAGTCATGGCTGAAGCTGTCATCGTCGAGGCGGTCCGCTCACCGGTCGGCAAGCGCAACGGCGGGCTGTCGGGAGTGCATCCGGCTGACCTGTCCGCGCAGGTCCTCAACGGTCTGGCCGACAAGGCCGGCATCGACCCCGGGATCGTCGACGACGTCATCTGGGGCTGCGTCATGCAGGCCGGCGAACAAGCCCTCGACATCGGCCGCACCGCGCTGCTGGCGGCCGGCTGGCCCGAGACCGTCCCCGGTGTGACCGTCGACCGCCAGTGCGGCTCGAGCCAGCAGTCCATACATTTCGCCGCGGCCGGCGTGGTAGCCGGGCATTACGACGTTGTCGTGGCCGGTGGTGTCGAGTCGATGTCGCGGACTCCGATGGGCGCGTCGCTGGCCAATGGCGGTCGTCCGTATCCGCAGGCCTTCATCGACCGCTACGAAGGCCAGATCCCCAACCAGGGCCTCGGCGCCGAGATGATCGCCGAGCAGTGGGGGCTCGACCGCACCGCGCTCGACGAATTCTCTCTCGGATCGCACGAAAAGGCCGCAGCGGCACAGGATTCCGGCGCATTCGATGACCAGATCGTGGGCATCAAGGACCAGGACGGCAACGTGGTGCTCAAGGACGAGGGCATCCGCCGCGGCACCCCGATGGAAAAGATGGCCTCGCTGAAGCCCGCGTTCAAGGAGGACGGCGTGATCCACGCCGGCAACTCCTCGCAGATCTCCGATGGGTCCGCGGCGCTGCTGTTCATGTCGGCCGAGAAGGCGAAGTCGTTGGGGCTCAAGCCGATCGCCAAGGTGCACACCGCGACGCTGGCCGGAGCCAACCCGGTGATCATGTTGACGGCGCCCATCCCGGCGACCCAGAAGGTGCTGAAGAAGTCCGGGCTCAGCATCGACGACATCGGGGCATACGAGGTCAACGAGGCGTTCGCGCCCGTCCCACTCGCGTGGCTCAAGGACATCGGCGCCGACGAGAAGAAGCTCAACCCCAACGGCGGCGCGATCGCGCTCGGCCACCCGCTTGGCGGTTCGGGCGCCCGGCTGATGACGACGCTGCTTTACCACATGCGCGACAAGGGAATTCGCTACGGCCTGCAGACGATGTGCGAAGGTGGCGGCCAGGCCAACGCGACCATCGTGGAACTGCTGTGACGGACGGCGGTGACGGCCAGCCGGCGGTGCTGGCCGAACGCCGCGGCAACGTCATGGTGATCACCATCAACCGGCCCGAAGCCCGCAACGCGGTCAACGGTGCCGTCAGCATCGGCGTAGGGGACGCGCTCGAAGAGGCGCAACACGACCTCGAAGTGCGCGCCGTGGTGATCACCGGTGCGGGCGACAAGTCGTTTTGCGCCGGGGCCGACCTCAAGGCGATCTCGCGCAGGGAAAACCTTTACCACCCCGACCATTCCGAGTGGGGCTTCGCCGGATACGTGCATCATTTCATCGACAAGCCCACGATCGCCGCGGTCAACGGCGCCGCATTCGGCGGCGGCACGGAGCTGGCGCTGGCCAGCGACCTGGTGGTGGCCGATGAGCGCGCCCAATTCGGGCTACCGGAGGTAAAGCGCGGGCTGATCGCCGCCGCCGGCGGCGTGTTCCGGATCGTGCACCAGCTGCCCCACAAAGTCGGGATGGAGCTGCTGTTGACCGGCGACCCGATCACCGCATCCGACGCCTTGGAGTGGGGCCTTATCAACCAGGTGGTGAAGGAGGGTTCGGTCCTGGACGCGGCCCTGGCGTTGGTGGCCCGGATCACCGTCAACGCGCCGTTGTCCGTGCAGGCCAGCAAACGCATCGCCTACGGTGTCGACGATGGCGTCATCACCGGCGACGAGGCGGGCTGGGACCGTACCGTGCGCGAAATGCGTTCCCTGATCAGATCCGAAGACGCCAGGGAAGGGCCGCTGGCGTTCGCCGAGAAGCGGGAGCCGGTCTGGAAGGCGCGCTAATGGGCCCTAGCGGGCCAAAGTGTTCACGGCGCGGTCGAACACGGCGGGCAGCATCGCGGATGCCGGCACGATGGCGCGGCGGCCCACGGGTGGCGTGCTGGCCAGCACCAGCCCCCTGGTGAGCAGTCGGTAATTTCGGGTAACCCGGTGCCACGCCGCCTCGTATGACGCCGGTGCGTCGTTGACGATGGCGTCGACCGCCGCGGCCGCCTGCTTGACCGCGAGGCTGATGCCTTCGCCGGTCAGCGCGTCCTCGTACCCCGCCGCGTCGCCCACCAGCAGCACCCGTCCCGCGACGCGGCGCGAGACCACCTGGCGCAGCGGGCCGCAGCCGCGGGCGTGTCCGCGACCGGCGCCCGCCAAATGCCGGGCCAGCCAAGGGAACCAGGCCAGGTCGGGTCGTCCGCCGGACAGGATCGCCACGCCGACCAGGTCAGGTTCCACCGGCGTCACGTACGCCTCACCCCAACGCGACCAGTGCACCTCGACGAACTCCGACCACACCGGCACCTTGAAGTGCCACCGCACGCCGTGGCGCCGCGGCGTTCCGGCCGTGGCCTTGATTCCGACGGCGCGCCGCACCGCCGAGTGCAGCCCGTCGGCCGCCACCATCCACTTCGCGCGCACACCCGCCGCCGTCACCCCGTGCGCGTCCTGCTCGACGCTGGTCACCCGCGCGCGGATCCACTCGGTGTCTTCCTCTTTCGCCCGGGCCGCCAGCGCCGCATGCAGCGTGGTGCGACGCACGCCCCTGCCCGGCCCACTGCGAAATCGCGCCTCGGCGCGACGATGTTCACTCACATAGGCGATCCCGTGAAAGGGCATGCCGGCCGGGTCCACCCCGAGGCCGGTCAGCTCGGCCAAGCCACCGGGCATCAGGCCCTCGCCGCACGCCTTGTCGATGGGGTTCTCTCGCGGCTCGGCCACGATCACCGAAAGCCCAAGCCTCCGAGCGTGTAACGCCGTGGCGAGGCCTCCCGGGCCGCCGCCGACGATCAGCAGGTCGGAGTCGTAGGTCGTCATGCGTAGCCCGTCATCGGTTTGTATCCCAACGCCGAGTTCTCCACCCGCAAACGCACCCTCAGCAACATCGCATTGGCCAACGTGAAGGCGGCCGCGGTCAGCCATGCGGTGTGTATCAACGGGAGCGCGAACCCTTCGGCCACCACAGCAACATAGTTCGGGTGGTGCAGCCACCGGTAGGGGCCCTGCCGCACCAACGGCGCGTCCGGCAACACGATCACCCGGGTGTTCCACCGGCGGCCCAGCGTCGTGATGCACCACCAGCGCAGCACCTGGGCCAGCACCGCCACGGCCAGCATTGGCCAGCCGAGCCAGGCGATGAACGGCCGGTGCAGTGCCCACGGCTCGATGAAGCAGCCGAGCAGCAGGGCGGTGTGGATCGTCACCATTATCGGATAGTGTTCGTGACCAAACTCCTTGCCGCCCTGGGCAAAAGCCCACTGCGCGTTGCGTTTGGCCACGATCAGCTCGGCGAGCCGCTCGACGGCTACCGCGAGGATCAGCAAGTAATACATGGCCTTATCGGGCCCTACCAGCTCAGCAGGACGAGTTCGGCGGAGAAGCCCGGTCCCATCGCGATCATCAACCCGATCGAACCCGGCGACGGTGCGTCGGCCATGGTGGCGTGAAGTATATCAAGTACCGAAACCGATGACAGGTTTCCGTTGTCGCGCAACGATTTTCTGGTGCGTTCGAGGGCATCCGAGGGTAGCTCCAACGCGTTTTCGACCGCGTCGATCACCTTCGGGCCCGCGGCGTGCAGCAACCACGTTGAGACGTCGGTGGTAGTCAGTCCGTGGTCGGCAAGGAACTTGCGGATATCGTCGCCCAGGTATTTCTCTACGACGGTCGAGATCTCGGGGGACAGGACAATCTGAAACCCTTCGCCGCCGATGTTCCAGCCCAAAGCGCCCGTGGTGTCCGGGTAGGTCCGGCTGCGGGTGGCCAGCACCTTCGGCCCAACCGCTGCCCGGTCGGCTCCGGTGGCGACGACGACGGCGGCGCCGTCACCAAACAGGCTGGAAGCGACGAGATTCGCGATCGACATGTCCTTGCGCTGAACGGTCAACGAGCACAGCTCGACCGCCAGCAGCACCGCCACGTCATCGGTGAACGCCCGGAGGTAGTCGTGCACACGCGCCAGGCCTGCCGCACCGGCCACACAGCCCAGGCCGAACAGCGGGACGCGTTTGACGTCCTCGCGTAAGCCGACCCGTGCCGCCAGCCGCGCCTCCAGGCTCGGCACGGCCAGCCCGGTAACCGTCGTCGAAAAGATGACGTCGACCTCCGATGGGTCGACGTTGGCCTCGTCAAGCGCTGTGCGTAGCGCCTGCTCGGCAAGGTCGAGGGCGATCTCGAGGAAGTACTCGTTTGCGTCGGTGAATCCGGTCAAGTCCTTGTATTGCGTCAGTGGCAGCGCGGTGTGGCGGGACTCGACCCCACTGGTAAGTGCGAACCGCCTAAACTCCGGGCCGGCGAAGTCGGTCAGCGCTCCCATGACCTCTTCCTGGCTGTACAGATTCGGTGGGAACTTCACTGCAACTGCGGCGACGGACGGATGTGCGCTGGGCATCGGTGCTTTCGCACCCTCGCGCAACGCGCTGCCCCCGGTGATCTGCTCCATGTACGGGTTACGTCGCCGCGGCCCCATCGGTTCAATGTGCCGTCCGCCACACTAGGGTCGGGGGTATGCGGATTTTGGTAACCGGTGCCACTGGATATGTGGGATCGCGGCTGGTCACCGAGCTGCTGGTCAACCAGCACGAGGTCGTGGCCGCCACCCGAAACCCGGAGCGTCTCAAGCGTTTAGGTTGGTTCGACGACGTCGCACAGCTGCGCCTCGACGCGTCCGATCCCGCGTCGGTGCGGGCCGCCTTTGCTGCTTCCGAAGACGCCGCGGGCCCGATCGACGTGGTGTATTACCTGGTGCACGGGATCGGCCAGCCGGGTTTCCGGGACGCCGACAAGGCGGCGGCGACGAACCTCGCGGTCGCCGCGCGGGATGCCGGTGTGCGACGCATCGTCTACCTGGGTGGCTTCGTGCCCGCCGACGAGGCCCTGTCCGAGCACCTGACCAGTCGCGCCGAGGTGGCCGAGGCCCTGACCGTCGAGGACGGCCCGGAACTTGTGTGGCTGGGTGCGGCGATGATCATCGGCGCCGGCTCGACGTCGTTCGAGATGATGCGCTATGTGGGAGACCGGTTCCCGCTCATGCCGACACCCACCTGGATGGACAACCCCATCGACCCGATCTCCATTCGCGACGTGCTGCACTATCTCGTCGCCGCGGCGGACCCGGGCCGGGTCCCCGCGGGCGCCTACGACATCTCCGGCCCCACCACCACGTCCTACCGCGAGCTGCTCAAGACGTATGCGCGTGCCTCCGGCAGGTGGCACGCCGCGCTACCCGTCGGCCGCGTCGACACCGCCCTGGCATCGCTGATCACGGGAGTCGCACTGCCAGTGCCCCAGGGGCTGGCCGGGGACCTGGTCGAGTCGCTGGACCATCCGATGGTGGCATCCGTCAGCGGCCTGCGCGATCGGGTGCCCGACCCGCCCGGCGGATTGCTCGGGGTGAACGATGCCATCGCCCTCGCGCTGTCGAACGGCCGGCCCAAGCCCGTCAACGCGTTGACCGATCCCCATCACCTGGCCGACAGCGACCCCGCGTGGGCCGGCGGTGACGCGCTGTACATCCGGCGACTCGCCCGAGCGATTACGCCGCCCATCGCGCGACCCACGCTGAGGCTGGTCAACATGGTGCCGGGCCCGCTCGCCGGTGCCCTGCGAACCGGTCTCGACATCTTGTTCACTCTGACCCCGAAGGCGCGTCCGGCATGAGCCAGTCGACCACTCCGTACCGCACCAGCGTCTCCTCCGAGTTGCGCCGCGCGATCACCAATGTCGCTGTGCCCCATAACGAACCGCCCGGGGTCGTGCGACGCCGGCGGATCGTCGTCGCGATCACGCTCGTGGTCGGCGCCATCGTGCTCGGGTTTTCGTTACGGCGCCATCCGGGCGAGTCGAGCTTCTACTGGCTGACCCTGCTGCTCGCGGCGGTGTGGATCGCCGGTGGGTTCGTCTCGGGCCCACTGCATCTGGGGGGCATCTGCTGGCGCGGCCGCAACCAGCGGCCGGTCATCACGGGTACGACCGTCGGCCTCTTACTTGGCGGCGCCTTCGTGGTGGGCGGCCTGATCGCCCGCGAGATACCGCCCGTGGCGGACTTGATCACCCGGGTCCTGCTGTACGCCCACCACGGCTGGTATCCGGTGATCGTGGCGATCACGCTGGTCAACGGCGTCGCTGAGGAATTGTTCTTCCGCGGTGCGCTCTACACCGCGTTGGGGCGGTATCACCCGGTGGTTATTTCGACCGTCCTCTACGTGTGCGCGACCATGGCCAGCGGAAACCCGATGCTCGGATTCGCCGCGATCATCCTCGGCGCGGTGTGCGCTCTGGAACGCCGTGCCAGTGGCGGGGTGCTGGCGCCCATGCTCACCCACTTGGTGTGGGGCCTGATCATGGTGCTTGCGCTGCCTCCGATGTTCGGCGTCTAGGCCGGCCGCACGGCATCGCGTGCCAGCGCACGCAGGACCACGGCCCTGAAGGGCCGCAGCATCAACCAGTAGAGCCGGCCCAGCAGGCCCGCGGGTATGAAGATGAAGCGCTGCTCGTACCGGCTGCCGCCGCCCTCCCGCGGCGTTACGGCGATGTCGAGCCATTCTCGACCCACCGAACGCTGTCTGGCGCGCAGCAGCAGTTTGTCGCCGGGCTCGCGCTCTTGCACGGTCCAGCCCCTGAGGAAGCGGCGTCCGCCGAACCTGCTGGCGTTCTCGGCCGATTCCCACACGTCGCCTGGCTTCGCGGTGCTGTGGGCGGTTCGCACGTCGGTGTAGATCATCTCCCCGGCCCAGTCGGGGTCGCAGGGGAGCGGCTCGGCTGGGTCCGACTGCAGCGATGCCCAGCTGGCGGCGGTGAGTCCCCGCGTCGTGCGGTCGAGCGCCAGTTCGACGGCGCGGCGGTAGTCGGTGAGGCCGCCCGGTGGCGGCCCGATGATGGAATCGATGTCGGAATTGAGCATCACAGCGTCGCATTCCAGCGATTCGATCAGCGGCCGCGCCAGTCCGGGTGGGATCGGCGTGACGGTTCCGATCCAAAGGCTGGCGATCGTCGGCGTCAGGAACGGCAGCACGATCAGGTAGCGCCGGCCCAGCCCGGCCACCTCCGCGTACACGCGCATCATGTCGCCGTACTCGAGCACGTCGGGACCGCCGATGTCCCACGTTCGCGACGACGGCACCGGCGCCGTCGCCGCGGCGATCAGGTAATGGAGCACGTCGCGCACCGCGATCGGCTGGATCCTGTTGTGCACCCACTTCGGCGTCGTCATCACCGGCAACCGGTCGGTGAGGTGCCGGATCAGTTCGAACGACGCGGAGCCCGACCCGACGACAACCCCTGCCTGCAGCACGACCGTCTCGATCCCGGACTCGATGAGCACCTCGCCGACGGCGGTGCGGGACTCGAGGTGCTCGGACAGCCGGCGGCCCTCGGGATGCAGCCCGCTCAGATACACGATTCGTCGCGCCCCGGTGCGGCGAGCCGCCGTCACCACGTTGCTTGCGGCGCGGGCCTCCTCGGAGCCGAAGTCCTTGGCGGTGCCCATCGAATGGACCAGGTAGTAGACGACGTCGACCCCGTCGAACGCCGCGATCAGCGAGTCGAGGTCGCCAAGGTCACCGCGCGCCACCTCTGCCCGCCCGCGCCAGGGCACGTCGGCCAACTTGCCCGGCGTGCGGGCCAACGCGCGCACGTGGTGGCCCTCGTCCAGCAATCGCGGCACCACGCGGCAGCCGATGTAGCCGGTCGCGCCGGTCACCAGGCAGTGAACCATTGACCCTCCCGTCGTCGCCTGTGAGCCATTCGTATCCAACGCCAGAAAGGATTGCCGGTTCGCCCGGAGCTAAGCGCTTGACCGGTTATCGGTCGGTGAAGGTGGGAGTGCACCGCTGCTGGAATGCCGTTGCGCCCTCGATGAAGTCGTGGGATCGCAGCAGCGCCGACTGCCCCTGGAGCTCGCGCTCCAACGCGTGGTCCAGCTGGGTCAGGGTGGTCGCGTTGATCGAATCCTTCGTCTTCGCGTATGCCACCACCGGGCCGGCGAGCAACTTCGCGACCACGTTGTCGACCTCGGCCTCGAAGCCGTCGGCGGGATAGACGGCGGAGACCAGGCCTGCGGATAACGCGTCGACGGCCGGCAGCCGCTCGGCCAGCAGCGCCAATCGCATCGCGCGGATCCGCCCGATCGCCGCGGCGACCAACGCCGATGCGCCGCCGTCGGGCATCAACCCGACCCGGGTGAAGGCGAGCATGAAAAACGCCTTCTCGGAAGCCAATACGAGGTCGCACGCCAAGGCCAGCGAAACACCGACGCCGGCCACCGGCCCCTGAACGACGGCAACGACCGGCCGCGGCAGCGCGGTGATGGCCCGCACGGCCCGGTTCGCCTCCGCGATGATCTCGGTCCCCGAGGCGCCGGCCACGTCCTCGGCGCTCATGCCCGCTCCCGAGCAGAAGCCGCGACCCGAACCGCCGAGGCGCACCACCTTGACTTGTGGATCGGTGGCCGCGTACTCCATCGCGTCGGCGATCCCGGCCAGCACCGGGGCGGTCACGGAGTTGAGGCTGTCGGGCCGGTCGATGGTCACCGACAACACGTCCCCGGACAGTGTGACGGCAAGACCTGCGACCGGAGCCAGTGTCTCGATGACGGATGGCGGCATGGGCCCCACCTTAAACCGGGGAAGGTGACCGGGGTGCGCGGCCGTCGAGGGCGGCTGCGAAGATGCGAACGACGTCAGAGCGGACGAAAGGTCGGTACAACATGGCGGGACCGCTGAACGGGTTGCGTGTTATCGAGCTGGCCGGCATCGGGCCGGGACCGCACGCCTCGATGATCCTGGGGGACCTCGGCGCGGAGGTAATCCGCATTGATCGGCCGGCCAAGGGGCCGGGCGGCTCGGGAGACGTAGCGAAGGACGCCACGATGCGCAACCGTCGCGTCGTCACGGCCGACCTCAAGTCCGACGAGGGGCGGGAACTGGTGCTCAAGCTCGTCGCCAAAGCCGACGTGCTCATCGAGGGGTACCGCCCCGGCGTCACGGAGCGGCTCGGCCTCGGCCCCGAGCAGTGCGCCGAGGTCAACGAGCGGCTGATCTACGCCCGGATGACCGGCTGGGGCCAAACCGGCCCGCGCAGTCAGCAGGCGGGCCACGACATCAACTACATCTCGCTGAACGGGATCCTGCACTCCATCGGCCGGGTGAACGAACGGCCGGTGCCGCCACTGAACCTCGTCGGCGACTTCGGCGGCGGCTCGATGTTCCTGCTGGTCGGCATCCTGGCCGCGTTGTGGGAGCGGCAGGGCTCCGGCAAGGGTCAGGTCATCGACGCCGCGATGGTCGACGGCTCCAGCGTGCTGATGCAAATGATGTGGCAGATGCGCACCTCCGGCATGTGGACCGACGTGCGCGGCACCAACATGCTCGACGGCGGCGCGCCCTACTACGACACCTACGAGTGCGCCGACGGCCGCTACGTAGCGGTCGGCGCCATCGAGCCCCAGTTCTATGCGGCACTGCTGGCCGGACTCGGTCTGGACGCCGCCAACCTGCCGCCGCAGAACGACCGGGTCCGGTGGCCCGAGCTGCGGGCGATTCTGACCGAGGCTTTCGTCAGCCGGGACCGCGACCACTGGGCCAAGGTGTTCGCCGACTCCGACGCATGTGTGACACCGGTGCTGTCGTTCGCCGAGGTGGACACCGAGCCCCACATCACCGAGCGCAATACCTTCTACGAAGTGAATGGGGGTTTGCAGCCGCTGCCGGCCCCGCGGTTCTCGCGCACCGCGCCGGAGACGCCCCGCCCCGCCGTGGCAGCGACCGACATCCGGGCGGTGCTCGAGGACTGGGTATAGTCCCCAACCAACTGGTTGGCTGGACGATAGGGGAAGGACTCGCATGGAGATCAAGGACGCGGTGGCCGTCGTCACCGGCGGCGCGTCAGGCCTGGGCCTGGCCACCACCAAGCGGCTGCTCGACGCCGGCGCGCAGGTGGTCGTGCTCGACCTCAGGGGCGAAGACGTCGTTGGCGAGCTGGGCGATCGCGCGCGATTCGCCAAGGCCGACGTCACCGACGAGGCCGCTGTCAGCAGGGCGCTGGACGTGGCCGAGTCGATGGGGACGCTGCGCATCGTGGTCAATTGCGCGGGGACCGGCAATGCCGTCCGGGTGCTCAGCCGCGACGGCGTTTTCCCGCTCGATGCCTTCCGCAAGATCGTGGACATCAACCTGGTCGGCACCTTCAACGTGCTGCGGCTGGCCGCCGAGCGAATCGCCAAGACCGAGCCGATCGGGGAGGAGCGCGGCGTCATCGTCAACACCGCATCGGTGGCCGCGTTCGACGGGCAGATCGGACAGGCGGCCTATTCGGCGTCCAAGGGCGGCGTGGTCGGCATGACATTGCCGATCGCCCGCGACTTGGCCAGCAAGGCCATTCGGGTGGTGACGATCGCGCCCGGCCTGTTCGACACCCCGTTGTTGGCGGGCCTGCCGGAACCGGCCAGGGAGTCGCTGGGCAAGCAGGTGCCCCACCCTTCGCGGTTGGGCAACCCGGACGAGTACGGGGCGCTCGCGGTGCACATCATCGAAAACCCCATGCTCAACGGCGAGGTCATCCGCCTGGACGGTGCCATCCGGATGGCGCCGCGCTGAGGAGGGCGGGATAAGGCGGACCAAACGAAAGCCCCCCGCGACCGCAGGGGGCTTTCGTTTGGCCAAGCGAAGTTATCGACGGAACCATCGGGTAACGGCGGAATCGGCCATCAGTAGCCGCGCGAGCACGCTCATGGCCGGTCAGCTTGCCGTAGGCAGCGGGTGCCAGTCTTCGAGCTGCTCCGAGGTCTCGCCTTCCACCAGCATGTCGCCGTGGTAGAGGGCGTCGAAGTCAGCCTTGATGACGTCGGCACTCGAGTCGTCGATCCACATGACCATGAGCTTATGGGCCACCTTTAAGGAATCTTTGAGTCACGATTCGGAAAATGATGGCAATTTACCGGCGGGTAGGTTTCCCGCGGGTAATGAGCCTCGGGGCCACGCGGTCACCGCTTCGGGCTCGGGCTCGCGTCGCGCTTGTCCACGTTTGAACCACGGTCTTATCGCATCCGTGCTTAAGTTAGTGTTGTTTGACACCTGTAAGTTACCGCTGAAGATTACCCGCGGGTCGGTGTCGGTCAGCGCGACCGATACCGGCGGCGGAAGGACCCGACGATGCTGCAAGCGATCGCCCGATTGGCCATTGCAGCGCCGCGACGAATCATTGCGGCTGCGGTGTTGGTCTTCCTGGCCGCCGCGGTCTTCGGCATTCCCGTCGCCAAGAGCCTGTCGCCCGGCGGCTTCCAAGATCCGAACTCGGAGTCGGCGCACACCATCCGAGTGCTGACCGACAAGTTCGGGCAGAGCGGTCAGCAGATGCTGATTCTGGTGACGGCGCCCGGAGGTGCCAACAGCGAGCAGGGCCGGACGGTGGGCATCGACCTGGTCGACCAGCTGCAGCGGTCGCCGTTGATATACAACGTGACCTCGCCGTGGACGGCATCACCCCAGGCCGCCGCCGATCTGGTCAGCACCGATGGCAAGTCGGGGTTGATCGTGGTCAACCTCAAGGGCGGCGAGAACGACGCGCAGAAGAACGCCCAAACTCTGGCCGACCAATTCGTCCACGACCGTGACGGCGTCACCGTCCGTGCCGGCGGCCCGGCGATGCAATACGCGCAGATCAACAAGCAGAACCAGGACGACCTTCTGGTCATGGAGCTGATCGCGCTCCCGCTGAGCTTCGTGGTGCTGATCTGGGTGTTCGGCGGGCTGCTGGCGGCGGGGCTGCCGATCGCCCTCGGCGCGCTGTCGGTGGTCGGCTCGATGTCGGTGTTGCGGCTGGTCACCTTCACCACCGAAGTGTCGATCTTCGCGCTCAACCTGAGCACAGCGCTGAGCCTGGCGCTGGCCATCGACTACACGCTGCTGATCGTCAGCCGCTATCGCGACGAGTTGGCCGAGGGCGGTGACCGGGATCAGGCGCTGATTCGGACCATGGCCACTTCCGGGCGCACCGTGTTGTTCTCGGCGGTCACCGTGGCGTTGTCGATGTCGGCGACGGCGCTGTTCCCGATGTACTTCCTGAAGTCGTTCGCCTACGCGGGCGTGGCCTCGGTGGCCTTCGTCGCGATCGCGTCCATCGTGGTCACCCCGGCCGCGATCGTGCTGTTGGGGGATCGGCTCGACTCGCTGGACGTGCGCCGGGCGCTGCGTCATGCCCTGCGGCGCCCGGATCCGCTGCACAGACCGGTCGAGGAGTGGTTCTGGTACCGGTCGAGCAAGTTCGTGATGCGCCGGTGGGCGCCGGTCGGGCTGGCCGTGATGGCGTTGCTTCTGCTGCTCGGACTGCCCTTCTTCTCGGTGAAATGGGGTTTCCCGGACGACCGGGTGCTGCCGCGTTCGGCGTCGTCGCATGAAGTCGGTGATCGATTGCGCAGCGGTTTCGCACACGATTCCGCAACGGCGGTTCCCATCGTCGTCCCCAACGCCCGAAACCTGAGTCCGGCGGACATTGACCGGTATGCGGCCGACTTGTCGCGCGTCCCCGACGTTTCGGGGGTGTCAGCCCCCAGTGGGACGTTCGTGAACGGAAACCGAGTGGGACCGCCGGCGGCCGCTACCGGGTTGGCCGACGGAAGCGCATTCCTGACCGTGAACAGCAATGCGCCGCTGTTTTCCCAGGCCTCCGACACCCAGCTCAAGCGGTTGCACGAGGTGGCCGGCCCGGCCGGCCGATCGGTCGAAATGGCCGGCGTCGCACAGGTCAACCGCGACAGCGTCGATGCGGTGACGGACCGACTGCCGCTGGTGCTGGGGCTGATGGCCGGCATCACGTTCCTGCTGTTGTTCCTGCTCACGGGCAGTGTGGTGCTGCCGGTCAAGGCGCTGGTGTGCAATGTGCTGTCGCTGAGCGCGGCGTTCGGTGCGCTGGTGTGGATCTTCCAGGACGGCCATCTCGGCGCGCTCGGCACGACCCCGAGCGGCACGCTGGTGGCGAACATGCCGGTTCTGTTGTTCTGCATTGCCTTTGGGTTGTCCATGGACTACGAAGTGTTCTTGATCGCGCGGATCCGCGAGTACTGGCTGCAGTACCGGCCGGCAAAGCCAACCGCAAAAGAGGCGCACGCCGCCAACGACGAGGCGGTGGCGCACGGCGTGGCCCGCACCGGGCGCGTGATCACCGCCGCCGCGTTGGTGATGTCGATGTCGTTCGCCGCACTGATCGCCGCTCACGTGTCGTTCATGCGGATGTTCGGACTCGGGTTGACACTTGCCGTTTTCGCGGATGCGACGCTGGTGCGGATGGTCCTGGTCCCGGCATTCATGCACGTGATGGGCCGCTGGAATTGGTGGGCGCCAAGGCCTTTGGTGTGGCTGCACGAGCGGTTCGGCATCAGTGAGGGACCGGTGGCCGAAGACGTCGTCGCAGCCAACGAGTCCATCGAGGTCCCGGTACAGCACAACGGGCACCCGATCACCGAGTCGGTGACGCAAATTGTTTAGCCTGCCGGTCCAAGGCCTTCGTCGCGGCCGGGCCAGGGCCCCGCGCGGGGCCGGCGATCGGCTTCGCGACGAGATCATGAAAGCGGCCACCGAGCTGCTCCTGGAAACCGGGCACGCCAGATCGGTGTCGATCCGGTCGTTGGCCCAACGCGTCGGCGTCACACCGCCGTCGATCTATCTGCATTTCGCAGACAAAAATGCCCTGATGGACGCGGTTTGCGCGAATTACTTCCAAAAGCTCGAACTGGAAATGCAGCGGATGGCCGCCGAGCACCCTTCTCCGGTCGAGGTGCTGCGCGCCCAAGGGCTGGCCTATGTCCGGTTCGCCACCCAGACCCCAGAGCTGTATCGGATCGCCACGATGGGCGAGTGGCGCTCGGGAAGCATCATCGACATGACGCTGGACACCGCGGCGTTCACGCACCTGCGCTCCACCGTGCAGAAGCTGATGGATCAGGGTTTCTACCTACCGGACGATCCCACCGCCATCGCCCTCGAATTCTGGAGCGCGGCGCACGGGGTGGCGTCGATGTTGATCGCCAAGCCGCACTTGCCTTTTGGCGACGCCGACGCGTTCGCCGACCGGGTGCTGTGTTCGGTCCTCTGCGGGCGTGCGGTGATCGGGTATTGCGGCCCGGACGCCACGCCCCGCAAGTTCGCGGCATGGTTGGCCGCGCGCCGGCCTTCGCGGGATTCGCGGATATGACGCGGGCGACCGCGTGCAAAGTCGACAATCCGTTCTTCGCGCGTGTCTGGCCCGTCGTGGCAACCCATGAAACCGAGGCGGTGCGGGCGCTTCGTCGGGAGAATCTGACGGGCCTGTCGGGGCGGGTGCTGGAAGTCGGCGCGGGTATCGGGACGAACTTCCCCAACTACCCGAAGGCAGTCGAGCAGGTGGTCGCGGTAGAGCCCGAGCCACGGCTGGCGGCTCAGGCCCGCGCCGCAGCCGCCGTTGTACCCGTTCCGGTCGTCGTCACCGGGGATAGCGCGGAAGGGTTCTCCGGTGACGGCGCGCCGTTCGATGCGGTGGTGTGCTCGCTGGTGTTGTGCTCCGTACGCGATCCCGCCGGCGTGCTGCGGCGTCTGTATTCGTTTCTGCGGCCCGGCGGGCAACTGCGGTATCTCGAGCATGTGGCCAGCGCCGGCGCGCGCGGCCGGCTACAGCAATTGGCCGACGCGACTGTCTGGCCGAGATTGTTCGGTAATTGCCACACCCATCGCGATACCGAGCGCTCGATTGTCGAGGCCGGGTTCGAGGTAGACGCCTCCCGGCGGGAGTGGACGCTGCCGGCTTGGGCGCCGTTGCCGGTGTCGGAGTTGGCGCTGGGCCGGGCACGCAGACCTTCTTAGTTCGCGCCGAGACTGCGCTCAGCGCGCGATCCTGTGAAAAAACCGCGATGTGTGCGCAGGCTCGGCACTACTTCAGCAGGGCGGGCAGCCGCTCCAGCAGGCCGGGCAAAGCCTGGCTCGCGGTCTGGCGCATGCTGATCGTGGCGCTTCTGGACAGCGGCGTGACCTCGGGATTGACCTCGACGACGGCCGTGCCGCGGGACAGTGCCAACTCGGCCAGCCCGGCCGCCGGATAGACGACCGCCGAAGTCCCCACCACCACCATCACGTCGGCGCACTCCGTCGCATCGACCGCGCTCTGCCAGGGCTCGTCGGGCAGTGGCTCACCGAACCACACGATGTCGGGCCTGATCATGCCGCCGCAGTGGCAGATCGGAGGTTCTACCTCCAACATCGGTTCGGCCATCTGAGGCAGCGCACCGGTGTAGGGCAAATTGCAACGCTCACAACGGAATTCGAAAAGACTACCGTGCAGGTGGTGCACCGGCGCGCTGCCGGCACGCTCGTGCAAGTCGTCGACATTCTGGGTGATGACGCTGACCTCGACGTGGTCTTGCCAAGCGGCGATCGCGCGATGACCGTCGTTGGGTTGGACCTTCGCGACCAGATAGTGGCGCCACAGGTACCAGCCCCAAACCCGCTCGGGGTTGTCGCGCCACCCTTGTGTGCTGGACAGCTCGTAGGGATCAAAGCGGGCCCATAATCCGGTCTTGTCGTCACGGAAGGTCGGCACGCCGCTTTCGGCGGAAATCCCCGCGCCGCTGAGCACCGTTACTCGCATCCCACAAACATAGCCGTGCGTGCGACATACTGGGTGGGTGGAGTTGCGGGATTTGCTACGGGTCGACGTCAAGGCGGGCAAACCGTTGTTCGACCAGCTCAGGATCCAGGTCATCGACGGGGTCCGCACCGGCGCTTTGCCGCCCGGCAGTCGACTCCCCACGGTGCGTGACCTGGCCGGCCAGCTTGGCGTTGCGGCAAACACCGTGGCGCGTGCCTATCGCGAGCTGGAGTCGGCGGCCATCGTCGAAACACGCGGGCGCTTCGGCACTTTCATTTCCCGCTTCGATCCGACCGACGCCGCGATGGCGGCGGCCGCCAGGGAATACGTCGAGGTAGCCCGGGCTTTGGGGCTGACCAAGTCCGACGCGATGCGTTACCTGACGAACGTGCCCGACGATTAGCCGCTGGCCGAAGTCGGGTTTACCGCAATACTTTCACCAGCGTCCGTAGGTTGCGGGTGGTCGTCGAGGACTTGTAGCGCGGCTTGCCCATCGTCTTGCCGATCGTGCTGTCCAGGGTGGCGCCCTTGGGTACCTGCCAATAGACGACGCCGTCACCGCGGCTGATCTTCTCCTTCGGGCCGGCGCGCTCGCCCAGTTCGGCGAGTTCATCGAGCACCCCTTTGTCGGTGACGAACGTGACGTAGGACTGGTACCCGTCGACCTCGCGCTCGAAAGGGTAGGCGTCGACGACGGCGCGCAAGGTATCGATGTCATAGGCGAGGACCCAAGCGTCGTAGCCGAACCTCTCCCGCAAGGTGGCTTCCGCTTTCTTGCGGACGGCGGCCACCCCGGCCGACGATTCCAGCAACACGTTGCCGCTGGCCAGGATGGTGCGCACGTTTGCAAATCCTGCGTCGGTTAAAGCGGCCGCCACCTCGGCCATCTTGAGATTGACGCCGCCGACGTTGACGCCGCGTAGGAAGGCCGCGAATCTGGTCATGATCCGATTCCACCAGGCCGGCCTTCCGCGCCGCGACGTAGGCTTTCGACATGGGACGCCAAGTCTTCGACGACAAGCTGTTGGCCGTGATCAGCGGGAATTCCCTGGGAGTGCTGGCCACCATCAAGCGCGACGGGCGTCCGCAACTGTCGAACGTGAGTTATCACTTCGATCCGCGCGAACTCGTCGTGCAGGTATCGATCACCGAGCCGCGGGCCAAGACCCGCAACCTGCGCCGCGACCCGCGGGCATCAATACTCGTCGATGCCGACGATGGGTGGTCGTACGCCGTGGCCGAGGGGACAGCGGAACTGACGCCCTCGGCCACGGCGCCCGACGACGACACCGTCGAGGCGCTGATCGCCTTGTATCGCAGCATCGCTGGCGAGCATCCCGACTGGGACGAGTACCGGGAGGCGATGGTCACCGACCGGCGGGTGCTGCTGACGCTGCGGATCTCGCACGTGTACGGCATGCCGCCGGGTAAGCGGTAAAACCGCAAGCCAGGCGCGGGCTGTTCGGGCTAGGCTGCCGGTATGGCCGAATCGAAGCCGCAGCAAGAGGACGAGACCAAGCGTAAGTTCCGCGAAGCCCTCGATCGGAAGAAGGCCAAGGCGTCGGGCGGATCGGATCACAAGGACGGCGGCGGGTCGCCGTCCCGGGCGCACGGGCCCGTCGAGAGCCGTCGGGAATTCCGCCGCAAGAGCATCTAGGCCCTACGCGTCCGGTCTTCCAGACACGAGGCGAAGCCGAATTTCCCGACGAGCATCAGCCGATCGCCTGGCGAGACGAATATTCAGCGGGCTCATTCGCCCGCCTCGGCATCTTGCCGTGCCACGAAAACCGAGGCCTTAGAGCCGGCCCGCGGAAGTTGAGGTCTGGGCATCCGACGGTCAAGGGCTGCCGACCGGGAAGCCGCACGACCACGACGGCGGGGGATTCTTGTGGGGGAGGCGCGACCGGGGCGAGAAGCGGCTCGTCGAGCCGCGTTCCGGCGCCGACGCGATGATCTCGTCCACCCAGGACGAAATGACGGGGGCCGGATCGGATGGTCGCCCCGCCGCCGCAGAGTCCTAGACTGTGCGGGTGCCCAAACTGCAACTAGTCCAGGACCCGGCCGCCGACGCGCTGCTGGAT
The DNA here is from genome assembly GCA_963784685.1 of uncultured Actinomycetota bacterium. GTDB lineage: Bacteria > Actinomycetota > Actinomycetes > Mycobacteriales > Mycobacteriaceae > Mycobacterium. The sequence continues at coordinate 285,913 of CAWASF010000018.1, read as the reverse complement.
GACAACCCGTTCGCGTTGCTGGTCGGCATGCTGCTGGACCAGCAGGTGCCGATCGAAACCGCCTTCGCCGGACCGAAGAAGATCGCGGATCGGATCGGCGGCTTCGACGCCGCCGACATCGCCGAATACGACCCGGACAAGTTCGCCGCCCTGTGCTCGGAAAGGCCTGCGATCCACCGCTTTCCGGGATCGATGGCCAAGCGCATCCAGGCTCTCGCGCAGATCATCGTCGACCGCTATGACGGTGATGCGGCCGCAGTGTGGACGGCCGGTGATCCCGACGGCGAGGAGCTGCTGCGCCGGCTCGAGGGCCTACCCGGTTTCGGCGCGCAGAAGGCGCGGATCTTCCTGGCATTGCTCGGCAAGCAGTACGGGGTGACGCCGACGGGCTGGCGGGCGGCGGCCGGAGAGTTCGGCAAGTCGGGCACACACCTGTCCGTCGCCGATATCGTCGACGCCCAGTCTCTTGGGAAAGTGCGGTCGTACAAGAAGCAGATGAAGGCGGCAGGGAAAGGAAAGGCGGCAACGTGAAGACACACATAACGTGTCCGTGCGGCGAGGCGATCGTCGGCAAGGATGAAGACGAGCTGGTCGAACTGACCCAGGCGCACCTTGCCAGCGTTCATCCGGGCCTGGAGTACGACCGCGACGCGATTCTGTTCATGGCGTATTAGCCGACAGCTCGCGCAGGACGCGCAGGAACAGGCGACGGTCAGCGGCCGATAGCTTCCCGAGCCAGCGTTCTTCGCCGCGCTGGATGTCTTCCTGCGCCGAATCTTTCAGGGCCCGACCCGCCTCGGTGAGCGCAAGCAGCCGCACGCGCCGGTCGTCCGGGTCCGGACGGCGCTCGATGTAGCCCCGGCTCTGCAGGTCGTCGAGTGTAGGGATGATGCGCGTCTTGTCGGCGCCGATCGCTTCCGCGAGTGCGGCCTGGCTGCGTACCGGTGAACGATCAAGCGCACACAGCACGACATATCCCCACATCGACAATCGATGCGCTTCCAGCACGGGCACCTCGGCGGCGATCATTTCGCGAACCAGCGGGCCCATCATCGCCGCCAGATCGGGACGCCTCGCCCTCGGTGCCATGCGGGAAAGCGTAGCCGTTGACAGATAGTATGCGTCAACATATGATATGCTGATGCATACTATTTCTGACGTCCGACCATTTCACCGAGCCGCCGTGCTGGCGTCAGTCGACGTCGTCGGGTCGGTCACCCCCGACGATCTGCGCCGGCCGACGCCCTGTGCCGGCTGGAACCTGCTTGACCTGCTGGCCCACATGACGGTGCAGCATCATGGGTTCGCCGCGGCCGCACGTGGCGGCGGCGACAACCCGGCGATATGGGCGCCGGAACGCGTGGCCGACGCCGTCGCGGCCGATCCCGGCGGCACCTATGCCGCGGCCGCTGCCGACCTGCTCGACGCGTTCGCCACCGACGGGATCCTCGACGCGACAGTCGCGCTGCCCGAGTTCGGCCCCGGGGCGACCTTCCCCGGCGCGGTGGCCATCGGCTTCCACTTCGTGGATTACGTCGTACATGGCTGGGACGTCGCCCGAAGCATCGGCGCCGACTTTTCGCTCGCCGACAACGTCGTGGCCGCCGTGCTACCGCTGGTGTTCGTCATCCCGGACGGCGATTACCGCGCCGTGGACGGCGCGCCGTTTGGCCCGGCCGTCGCCACGCGGGACGGTGCAACCGATTTCGACCGCATTCTCAGCCATCTCGGCCGCTCGCCCGGGTGGAAACCCTGAGGGTCGTGGGCTACGGCACCACCGTTGAGCCGATGGTGGGCATGAACTCACACTGCTTTTCTTTGGTTGTGACCTGTCCGAAGATCGTCGACATGATGCTGCCCGAGCCGGTGTCGACGATCGCGGTCAACGTCGTCGGCCCGTCACCGTTGATGTCGGTGCGCGGCTTGAGCGCGACAGTTCCGGACTTGCCGGTGGTCAGGTTCACCCAGGTGACGTTCAGGGGCAGCTTCTGCACCTCGGCGGGTCCGGGCGTGCCGACCGCGGTGAACACATAGGCGGTCTGGCCGGGTCCGGGGCCGGGCACCGGTATCTTCGCCGGGCCCGCCACGGACAGCGCGGTCGCGATGGAACTACTGCCGTCGGCAAGGCAATTCGTACCGATCGACGGGTACATGAAGTCCTGCGTGGGCGGCGCGTCGGGCCCGAAACCGGGGGCCGCCGCGGGGGCCGCGGCCGGCGCAGGACTCGGAGCCGGGGCCGGTGCCGGGGCCGCTTCCGGCACGGGGGAGGCCGGTGTGGGCGCCGCTGCCGGCGGCTGCGGCGCCGGGGCGGGTGCCCCGACCGGCGCGGGACCCGCGGCGTGAGCCGGATCGATACCCGGCGGTAGGTGCGACTGCAGTCCGGGTTCTATGCCGGCCGGCGGCACGTGCGGCGTCGGGCCGTTGTCAGGCGGGGTGGCGGCGCTCGGCGCCGGAGCCGGCGCGCCCGGCTCCTGCACGAACTGGTTCACCGACGCGGCAACGCTCTTGGACTCGGCGGGCGCCGTCTGGTTGTGAGTGAAGGCTTGCGCGGCCGCCATCAGTAGCTGTGTCGCCTGCGCGGGGTTGCTGGCCGCTTGCTGAATTATCGGGCTCAGTTGCGATAGCGCTGGCAGCCCAGGCAGTTGTTGGGTGGCGCTCGGCTGCGGTGTCGGCTGCGGCGCCGCCGGATCGGCTGCCGCGCTCGGGCAGACCCCGAACGCGGCAGCCGAGGCCGTGACGACAGCGGCCAAACCTTTGGACAGGTTCCAATTGCGTGTCACGGTTTCCTCCGGTACTCGGTAGTGGGTTAGGCGTCTAACGGGTGATTACGGCAGGCCGGCGAGCAGCGGTGCCATCGGTCCGGCCGGGCTGGCCGGCGCAGGCGCGGCGGGTGCTGCCGGAGCCTGACCCGAGGCCAGTGACGTCAGATCCTGCGGAAGTGTCAGCTGCGCGGGCACATTGACCGGCAGGCTGGACGGCAGCGCCGGCATGTTCACCTTCGCTTGCGGAAGCTGAGGGGCTGGCGGTGTGGCGGGAGCCGCGGGTCCGGATAGGCCGGGGATGGCCGGCAGCCCCGGAATCGTGGGAGCGGCGGGGGCCGCGGGCGCCGCGGGTGCCTGCTGCGCCAAGCCCGGGATCCCGTTGAGCCCGGGGATGGTGGGCGCCGCCGGCGCCGTGGGCGCGGCAGGCGGGGTCAGCCCCGAAAGCCCCGGAATCGACGGGAGCGCTGACGCCGCGGACGCCGGTGCGGTCGCGGCGGCCGGTGGCACACCCGGGAAGGTGATGCCGGGAGCTGCCGGCGCAACCGGCGGCGTAGCACCGAGCGCGGTGGCGAGGTTTTGCAGGATTTGCGGCGCGTTGGCCGCCGAACTGATCAGCTGTTGCGGAATGTTCGGCAGCACCGGCGCGGGGGCCGGCGCGGGATCGGCGTGGGCGATACCGCCCGTGAGTAGCGCTGCGGACGAACCGACCACGATGGCGGTCGCACGCAAGTAAGTCCAGATGGTTGGCATGACTCTCCCTGGTTGTCGATGACAGGTCCCGCGCCGAAGTTACTTTGATACTGATGTGACTCAAGTGACACGTGTGGCATTTATTCGATCGTTACGCATACGAGTGGCGCCGGTGACCGGAACGGGACCGACGGCACTGCGACACCCGACGCGATCGCTAAAGTCGGGCAGATAGACACCACATCGGCCGCACCGGCGGCACCCTTCACGCGGCGGCTGGCGGATCTGCTTCGGGCATCCGCGCCCCTGCTGTTGGTCGCGAGCATCGCCGCGCGACTGGCCTGGACATACCTGGTGCCCAACGGCGCCAACTTCGTCGACCTGCACGTCTACCTCGGCGGCGCCGCCGCCATCGACCATCCGGGCACGCTGTACAGCTACGTTTACCGCGACCAGACCCCGGACTTCCCGCTGCCCTTCACGTATCCGCCGTTCGCGGCCGTCGTTTTCTACCCGCTGAGTCTGCTGCCCTTCAGGCTGGTTGCTTTTCTGTGGCAGATCGCGACGATGGCCGCGTTGTACGGGTCGGTTCGGATCAGCCAGCGCCTGATCGGCGTTCCCGCCGGCGCCTGTCGGCGCGTCGCGATGTTGTGGACGGCGGTCACCATCTGGATCGAGCCGCTGCGCAGCACGTTCGACTACGGGCAGATCAATGTGTTCCTCATGCTGGGAGTGCTGTGGGCGGTCTACACCACCCGGTGGTGGCTATCGGGTCTGCTGGTCGGTGTCGCGGCTGGAATCAAGTTGACGCCGGCCATCTCCGGCGTCTACTTCGCCGGCGTTCGGCGATGGGCCGCCGCTTTATTTTCTGCCGTCGTGTTTCTCGCCACCATCGGGGTGTCGGCTTTGGTCGTCGGCGACCAGGCTCGGTACTACTTCACCGACCTGCTGGGCGACGCGCACCGGGTCGGACCGATCGCCACCTCGTTCAATCAGTCATGGCGTGGCGGCATTTCGCGGATCCTGGGCCACGACGCCGGCTTTGGTCCGCTGCTGCTGACTGCCATCGCCGTAACCGCGCTGCTGGCGGTGTTGGCCTGGCGGGCGCTGGACGGGGCCGATCAGCTGGGCAAGCTGCTGGTCGTGGAGTTGTTCGGGCTGCTGCTGTCGCCGATTTCGTGGACCCACCACTGGGTTTGGTTGGTGCCGCTGATGATCTGGGCGATTCACGGGCCACCGCGGCGGCGCCCCGGCGCGCGGATCGTGGGCTTTGGTTGGTTGGCGCTCACCATCATCGGCCCGCCGTGGTTGCTGAGCTTCGCTCAGCCGACCATCTGGCAAATGAGCCGACCGTGGTATCTGGCGTGGGCCGGGCTGGTCTACATCGTCGCGACGGTGGCGACTTTGATCTGGGTCGCTGCCACCGGTAACCGCGCGGACCGTCATGCCGGCGTGACGGCTAACGAGAAAGGCGCCTCGCCGCGCTAGCTCCCGACGATTCCGTCGATATCGCGAGCCATAGCGACATCATTCTTGGTGATGCCGCCCTCGGAATGCGTGACGAGAGCGAAAGTCACTGTCCGCCAACGGATATCGATATCCGGATGATGATCCTTGCTCTCGGCGTGCTCGGCCACCCGGCGCACGGCGTCAATGCCGTCCATAAACGTCGGAAACTTGATCGACCGGCGTAGGGCGCCGTCGGCACGCTCCCATCCGTTGAGCTCCGGCAGTGCGGCGTCTACTTCGTCATCCGTTAACAGAGCCATACTCCGACGGTATACCGTCACTGGCCATGCCGATTCAGATCGTCGTTGCCGGGGCGGTCATCTCCGGCTCGACGCTCCTGGTCGCGCAACGGGCGCGGCCGCCGGAGTTGGCCGGCCGTTGGGAACTGCCCGGCGGGAAGGTCGCGCCCGGCGAAACCGAGCGCGCCGCGCTGGCCCGTGAGTTGGCCGAGGAGCTGGGCCTGGCGATCGACGACATCGCGGTGGAAGACCGCCTCGGCGACGACATCCCGCTGAATGGCACGACGACGCTGCGGGCGTACCGCGTGCGGCTGATTCGCGGCCAACCGCAGCCGCATGACCATCAAGCTCTGCGCTGGGTGACGGCGGCCGAACTGCGGGACGTCGACTGGGTTCCCGCGGACCGCGGCTGGCTGGCGGACCTGGCTCGAGCGCTGTGAGCAAGCTCTCGACTAGTCCACAGTCTTCCGCCAGCGAACCTTCAGCGCTATCGCAGCAGACACGCGTGAAATCGGAAGGTAATAACACCCCAAGAAACCGTAACCGCGATTTGCCGGTAGCCATCCCGAACGTCTGCGAAGGCAGAAACCCCAGGTCGACCGCGCGGGTTTGCGCTGACAGGCGGCGCCCGCCGGATCTGGTTGGGCTATCACCCGCGACCTATGCTCGTCCGCTGTCGCGCGCGGGCGCGACTCCGTTTCGGCCGCGTGGCGCGACGAAGAAGTAGGAGGGTTCTTCTTGACTGGCACGCCTCACGTTGGTGGACCGCTCGAGGAGGGCTGCGCATTCCGATGCAATACCTGGCCGGATTGTTCACCGCCGGCGACACGCACGTGGTCGACGGTGTGTTGCGGCTGGTAGCCAGTGGACGTGCGTCCAGGGCGACGACACGCCGCGGGTTCCCGCCCTAGCTGCACACTGGCCGGCCGAGTGCGGTGCCCGTCGCCCAGTTCGCTATCTGACGGCCCCGCTGCCAGAATCACCGACGTGCCATTCCGCAATGTCGCCATCGTCGCGCACGTCGACCACGGCAAGACCACGCTGGTCGACGCGATGCTGCGGCAGTCGGGTGCGCTGCACGAACGCGGCGACTTGCAGGATCGCGTGATGGACACGGGGGACCTGGAAAAGGAAAAGGGCATCACCATCCTGGCCAAGAACACCGCCGTGCACCGTCACGACGCCGACGGCACCGTGACCGTGATCAATGTGATCGACACCCCCGGACACGCCGACTTCGGCGGCGAGGTGGAGCGCGGGCTGTCGATGGTGGACGGGGTTCTGCTGCTGGTCGATGCGTCGGAAGGCCCCCTGCCGCAGACGCGGTTCGTGCTGCGCAAGGCGTTGACCGCCCATCTCCCGGTGATTCTCGTCGTCAACAAGACGGACCGGCCCGACGCCCGCATCGAAGAGGTCGTCGAGGCCAGCCACGACCTGCTGCTGGATGTCGCGTCCGACCTGGACGACGAAGCCGCCAAGGCCGCCGAACACGCGCTCGGCCTACCGACGCTGTACGCGTCCGGGCGCGCCGGGGTGGCCAGCACCACGCAGCCCCCCGACGGCCAGATTCCCGACGGCACCAACCTGGACCCGCTGTTCGAAATCCTGGAGAAGTACGTGCCGCCGCCCACAGGCGACCCGGAGGCGCCGCTGCAGGCCCTGGTCACCAACCTGGACGCGTCGACGTTCCTCGGCCGGCTGGCGCTCATCCGCATCTACAACGGACGCATCCGCAAGGGCCAGCAAGTTGCCTGGATGCGCGAGGTCGACGGGTTGCCCGTCATCACCAGCGCCAAGATCACCGAGCTGCTCGCGACAGAAGGCGTCGAGCGCAGCGCCACCGACGAGGCGGTCGCCGGCGACATCGTGGCCGTGGCCGGGCTGCCCGAAATCATGATCGGCGACACGCTGGCGGATCCCGATCACGCACATGCGCTGCCGCGTATCACTGTCGACGAGCCGGCGATCTCGGTAACCATCGGCACCAACACGTCGCCGTTGGCGGGCAAGGTGTCGGGACACAAGCTGACCGCGCGCATGGTCCGCAGCCGGCTGAACGCCGAGCTCGTCGGCAACGTCTCGATTCGGGTGGAGGACATCGGCCGGCCGGACGCCTTGGAGGTGCAGGGTCGTGGCGAGCTCGCCCTGGCTGTGTTGGTCGAGACGATGCGCCGGGAGGGGTTCGAGCTCACGGTCGGCAAGCCGCAGGTGGTCACCAGGACGATCGACGGTCAGCTGCACGAGCCGTTCGAGGCGATGACGATCGACTGTCCTGAGGAGTTCGTCGGTGGAATCACCCAGTTGATGGCCGGGCGCAAAGGCCGCATGGAGGAGATGAAAAACCATGCGGCGGGCTGGGTTCGGATGGACTTCGTCGTGCCCAGCCGCGGCCTGATCGGCTTCCGCACCGACTTCCTCACGATCACTCGCGGCACCGGCATCGCCAACGCCGTGTTCGACGGCTACCGTCCGTGGGCCGGCGAGATACGGGCCCGGCACACTGGGTCGCTGGTATCCGACCGGTCCGGCACCATCACGCCGTTCGCGTTGCTTCAGCTCGCCGATCGGGGCCAGTTCTTCGTCGAGCCCGGCCAGGACACCTACGAGGGCATGGTGGTCGGAATCAACCCCCGCCCAGAGGATCTCGACGTCAACGTCACTCGCGAAAAGAAGCTGACCAACATGCGCTCGTCGACGGCCGACGTCATCGAGACGTTGGCCAAGCCGCTCGAGCTGGACCTGGAACGGGCGATGGAGTTCTGTGCGCCCGACGAATGCGTCGAGGTGACTCCGGAGATCGTGCGAGTGCGCAAGGTCGAACTGGACGCCACAGCCCGGGCCCGCAGCCGGGCACGAGCCAAGGCCCGGGGTTAGCCCCGCGTGGTTTGCCGGGTTGCCGGGACGGCGCTCGATACCCTGATGGGCGTGCCACGACGAGCCCGCCGCCTTTTCGTAACGGTCGGCGTGCTGGTCTCGCTGTTCGGGTTGGTGCTGGCGGCGTGTACGGTCAACCCTCCGCCGGCGCCGCAAAGCACCGATACGCCGCATGTCTCACCGCCACCGCCGCAGCGGCCCACTCAAATCATCATGGGCATCGATTCGATTGGTGCTGGGTTCAACCCGCATCTGCTATCCGACCTTTCGCCGGTGAACGCGGCGATCAGCGCCCTGGTGTTGCCCAGCGCGTTTCGTCCGGTGCCCGACCCCAACACGCCGACCGGCTCACGCTGGGAGCTGGACCCCACCCTGCTGGTGTCTGCCGAGGTGACCAACCAGAACCCGTTTACGGTGACCTACAAGATCCGGCCCGAGGCGCAGTGGACCGACAACGCTCCGATCGGCGCCGACGACTTCTGGTACCTCTGGCGACAGATGGTCAGTCAGCCGGGGGTGGTCGATCCGGCCGGATACGACCTCATCACCGGTGTGCAGTCACTGGAGGGCGGCAAGCAGGCGGTGGTCACTTTCTCGCAGCCGTATCCGGCGTGGAAGGAGTTGTTCAACGACATACTGCCCGCGCACATCGTCAAGGATGTGCCGGGCGGGTTCGCGACCGGGCTGGCCCGGGCATTGCCGGTCACCGGCGGGCAGTTCCGGGTGGAGAGCATCGACCCGCAGCGCGACGAAATCCTGATCGCCCGCAATGACCGCTATTGGGGGCCGCCGGCGAAACCCGCCCTCATCCTTTTCCGTCGTGCGGGGGCGCCGGCCGCGCTCGCCGATTCCGTGCGCAACGGCGACACCCAGGTGGCCCAGGTGCATGGCGGCTCGGCGGCCTTTGCGCAGCTGTCGGCGATCCCGGATGTGCGGACCGCCCGGATCGTGACGCCGCGGGTCATGCAGCTCACGCTGCGCGCCAGCGAGCCCAAGCTGTCCGACGCACAGGTTCGCAAGGCGATTCTGGGCTTGCTCGACGTAGATCTGCTGGCTGCCGTGGGCGCCGGCAGCGACAACACCGTCACGTTGGACCAGGCCCTGATCCGTTCGCCGAGCGACCCGGGATACGAGCCGACCGCGCCGCCCGCGATGACCACACCGGCGGCGCTGGCGTTGCTGGCGTCGGCCGGATATCAGGTCGAGAACACTACGGCGTCACCGGCACCCACTCCGGCGAGCACCGGGCCACCGGAAGTCATCCGTGGCCACATCAGCAAGGACGGCCAGCAACTGTCGCTGGTCATCGGCGTGGCGGCGAATGACCCCACCTCGGTCGCGGTGGCCAACACGGCTGCCGACCAGTTGCGCAACGTCGGCATTGCCGCCACCGTGCTGGCGCTGGACCCCGTGACGCTGTTTCGCGACGCGCTCAACAACAACCAGGTGGACGCGATCGTCGGCTGGCATCAGGCCGGCGGAAATCTGGCGACGCTGCTGGCCTCGCGCTACGGTTGCCCGGCGCTGCAGACGACCACGGTCCCGACCTCGAACGTGGCAACGACCACACCCGCCGCGGGACCCCCGCCCTCCGCAGGGCCGGGAAGCACCTCCACAACGCCCACCCAGGCACCGCCCAGTCGCCCGCCGGAGCCCGGCGCGCTGGTGCAAGCGCCGTCGAACCTCGCCGGGATCTGTGATCGCAGCGTCCAGTCGAACATTGACGCCGCGCTCAACGGCACCAAAAACATCAACGACGTGATCAAGGCCGTCGAACCCCGACTCTGGAACATGTCGACCGTGTTACCGATCTTGCAGGACACCACGATCGTCGCTGCCGGCCCGAGCGTGCAGAACGTCAGCCTGTCGGGTGCGGTACCGGTCGGCATCGTCGGCGACGCCGGGCAATGGATCAAAACCGGGCCATAGCTAAGCCTTTGCCGCATTTAACGAATTCGGTAATGCAAACAGGCGTTTTCACACCGACATAACGATACCCTGCGACTATGCGGTAATTTCGCATCATTGGGGCCACAGGGGATAGCAGTCGCATTCCAGCAAATCGGGGAGGTTATCGTGTCGTTTCTGACCGCAGCGCCGGAGCTAATGGCCGATGCTGCAACGGATTTGGCCAACATTGGTTCCATGATCGGTTCGGCAAACAGCGCGGTAGCCGCGGCGACGACTGGTGTCCTGCCCGCGGCCGCCGACGAGGTTTCGGCACAAATCGCCGCGCTATTTTCCCGACATGCGGCGGGCTATCAACAGCTCAGCGCGCAGGCGGCCGCCTTTCACCAGCAATTCGTTAAGAGTTTAACTGCGGCGGGGAGTACCTATGCGGCCGCCGAGGCCAATGTCGTGCAGAACCTGGCCGCTGAGGCTCCCGCTCTGGGCGGCGGGCTAGCTGGCCTGGGGGCCACCGTGAGCGGCGACCTTGCGGGACTGGGGTCTTCGCTCGACGCTATTGGATCGTCGGGCGGCGGCTTCGGTGGCGGCCTCTTGGGGCTGGCCCAGACCGGTGAGTCGTTTGCAAACGCGGCTGCCGGCGTTCCCGCGCTCGGCCTGCGGCTGCCCGGTCTGACTCTGCCCGGGTTTGGCCTGGGATTCGGTGGTCTCCGGCTGCCCGGGTTGGGCCTGGGCCTGCCCGGTTCGACGCTGCCGGGGCTGGGCGTGGGTCTGCCGGGTCTGACGCTGCCGGGGCTGGGCTTGGGCCTGCCGGGCCTGCACCTGCCCGGGTTGTCGCTGGGGACGGGCGGTCTGACGCTGGGGCTGGGCGGTCTGACGCTACCGGGCCTGCATCTGCCCGGCCTTTCGCTGGGGCTGGGCGGGTTGTCGCTGGGGCTCGGCGGTCTGACGCTGCCGGGGTTGGGCGTGGGTCTGCCCGGTCTGGGTCTGCCCGGGTTTGGTGTGGGCTTGCCGGGTCTGACGTTGCCCGGGTTTGGTTTGGGCCTGCCGGGTCTGGGTCTGCCTGGGTTTGGTTTGGGTCTGCCGGGTCTGACGTCTGCCTGGGTTTGGTTTGGGCCTGCCGGGCTTGGGTCTGCCTGGGCTGGGCCTGGGTCTGCCGGGTCTGACGTTGCCTGGGTTTGGTTTGGGCCTGCCGGGCTTGGGTCTGCCCGGGTTTGGCCTGGGTCTGCCGGGTCTGACGTTGCCTGGGTTTGGTCTGGGCCTGCCGGGTCTGGGGTTGCCCGGGTTTGGTTTGGGTCTGCCGGGTCTGACGTTGCCTGGGTTTGGTCTGGGCCTGCCGGGCTTGGGTCTGCCCGGGTTTGGTTTGGGTCTGCCGGGTCTGACGTTGCCTGGGTTTGGCCTGGGTCTGCCGGGTCTGACGTTGCCCGGGTTTGGTCTGGGCCTGCCGGGCTTGGGTCTGCCCGGGCTGGGCCTGGGTCTGCCGGGTCTGACGCTGCCCGGGTTTGGTCTGGGCCTGCCGGGCTTGGGTCTGCCCGGGCTGGGCCTGGGTCTGCCGGGTCTGACGCTGCCCGGGTTTGGTCTGGGCCTGCCGGGTCTGGGTCTGCCCGGGCTGGGCCTGGGTCTGCCGGGTCTGGGGTTGCCTGGGTTTGGTTTGGGTCTGCCGGGTCTGGGTCTGCCCGGGTTTGGCCTGGGTCTGCCGGGTCTGGGGTTGCCTGGGTTTGGTTTGGGTCTGCCGGGTCTGACGTTGCCTGGGTTTGGTTTGGGTCTGCCGGGTCTGGGTCTGCCTGGGTTTGGTTTGGGTCTGCCGGGTCTGACGTTGCCTGGGTTTGGTTTGGGTCTGCCGGGTCTGACGTTGCCTGGGTTTGGTTTGGGTCTGCCGGGTCTGGGGTTGCCCGGGTTTGGTCTGGGGTCTGCCGGGTCTGGGTCTGCCCGGGTTTGGTTTGGGCCTGCCGGGTCTGGGTCTGCCTGGGCTGGGCCTGGGTCTGCCGGGTCTGACGTTGCCTGGGTTTGGTTTGGGTCTGCCGGGTCTGACGCTGCCCGGGTTTGGTCTGGGGTTGCCGGGCTTGGGTCTGCCCGGGCTGGGCCTGGGTCTGCCGGGTCTGACGCTGCCCGGGTTTGGTCTGGGCCTGCCGGGCTTGGGTCTGCCCGGGCTGGGCCTGGGTCTGCCGGGTCTGACGCTGCCCGGGTTTGGTCTGGGCCTGCCGGGCTTGGGTCTGCCCGGGCTGGGCCTGGGTCTGCCGGGTCTGACGCTGCCCGGGTTTGGTTTGGGCCTGCCGGGCTTGGGTCTGCCCGGGCTGGGCCTGGGTCTGCCGGGTCTGACGCTGCCCGGGTTTGGTCTGGGCCTGCCGGGCTTGGGTCTGCCCGGGCTGGGCCTGGGTCTGCCGGGTCTGACGCTGCCCGGGTTTGGTCTGGGCCTGCCGGGCTTGGGTCTGCCCGGGCTGGGCCTGGGTCTGCCGGGTCTGACGCTGCCCGGGTTTGGTCTGGGCCTGCCGGGTCTGGGTCTGCCCGGGCTGGGCCTGGGTCTGCCGGGTCTGACGCTGCCCGGGTTTGGTCTGGGCCTGCCGGGCTTGGGTCTGCCCGGGCTGGGCCTGGGTCTGCCGGGTCTGACGCTGCCCGGGTTTGGTCTGGGCCTGCCGGGTCTGGGTCTGCCCGGGCTGGGCCTGGGTCTGCCGGGTCTGACGCTGCCCGGGTTTGGTTTGGGCCTGCCGGGCTTGGGTCTGCCCGGGCTGGGCCTGGGTCTGCCGGGTCTGACGCTGCCCGGGTTTGGTTTGGGCCTGCCGGGTCTGGGTCTGCCCGGGCTGGGCCTGGGGTCTGCCGGGTCTGACGCTGCCGGGGTTGGGTCTGGGGTTGCCGGGTCTGACGCTGCCGGGGTTGGGTCTGGGGTTGCCGGGTCTGACGCTGCCGGGGTTGGGTCTGGGGTTGCCGGGTCTGACGCTGCCCGGTCTGACGGTGGGCTTGGGCGGTCTGACGTTGCCCGGCCTGGGTCTGGGATTGCCGGGTCTGACGCTGCCTGGTCTGGGCCTGGGGCTGCCCGGTCTGACGCTGCCCGGACTGGGTCTGACGTTGCCCGGCGTGTCACCGATACTGGTACCGGGGCTGCCGCCGATCACGGTGCCCGGGCTGCCGCCGCTGTTGGTGAACCTGCCGGGGCTTCAGGCGATGGAAAACGCGTTCAATACCGCTGTGCTCAACAGCGAGCTGAACTTCAACGCGTCCGTGGTCGGCACCGAGACGGCGCTCGAGACAGCTATCTTCGGCGGTACCGGTGCCGTGGGTGGAGTAATCGACAACTTCTTCAACGGGTTTAACGCGGTACTGGGCACCGGCGAGGCGACCTTCAACAGCCTGTTGGGGGTGCCGTTCCCGACGGGCTACCTCGCTGCCAACCTTGTGGTCGGTGCGCCAAACGTCGCCATTGGTGGCGGTGCGCTCGGCGGTCTGCTAGGGGCCGTGGACACCAAATTCCTGTGGGACCTGGGAGTCGTTGGTGCCCCAACCGCGTTGACCACCAACGTGTCCACCACCATTCCCACATTGGGGGCGGCACTAGTCGGGGTGCCGATCGCGGGGTTGCAGGGAATCGCTGCGGGCCAACTTGGCTTCCTCAACAACATGGTCGCCGCGGAGACGAACTTCGACGCCAACCTGCTGAACAGCGAGCTGGCTTGGGAGGCAGGCACATTCGGGCCCAATGCCTTTAACGGCGCACTCAACCGGATGTTCAACGTCTACAACCTGACCTTGCTCACCGGTGAGCAAACTGCCAACAGCTTGTTGGGCGGAACGCAAGTCCCGGCGCTCAATGCGGGGCTCTTCCTCACCGGAGGCGGCACGGGAGTCTTCAACACAAATGGCGGCATCGGCGGCCTCGAGGGCATCTTCGACCAGTTCCTGGCCGCCGAAGTCGCCTTGGGGGTCTAACGATTAACGCCGCGCTCGCGGCGGGATCACGGTGTCGACGACCAGCGACAGCTCGCGTCGGTTCGGTGGTTCCCCGGTGAGCAGGAAGTGGTGGTTGATCAACGCCGGCCCGACTCGCGCGGTCAGTGGGGTGACTGTCGCGGGGTCGAGATCGTCGTCATTGACCGCCGCATCCAGGATCGATTCGATGATCTTGAGACGCGGGCACACCACGGCGTCGGCGAAGATCGCGCGCATCTCCGGTTCGTGCAGGAGTTGATGGACGACGTCCAGAGCGGGAAAGGTGGTCTTTCCGGCGAGCATGTCGCGGTGCGCGGTGAAGATCGTCAGCAGGTTCTCTCTGGCCGACCGGCCGGAGCGCAGCTCGGGCACCGGCGGCAGAGCGTAAACCAGCGCGGCGTGCACCAGGTCGTGCTTGCTGCACCAGCGGCGGTACAGCGCCGCCTTGCCGGTGTGGGCGCGCGCCGCAATCCCTTCCATCGTCAGCCCGCCGTATCCGACTTCGGCCAACTCGGCCAACGTGGCCTCATAGAGCGCGCGTTCGAGCACGTGGCCCCGCCGGCGTCTCCGGCTGCCACTCCGATTCGCGTTGGTGAGCTGCGGCATTTCTCGATAGTAGCCGTCGGCGTTCCCTTCCGCTGCGACCTGGCGATCCAATGTTCGGCGTGATTGCGGAGGTAGGGTGCGTCCATGCCTGAGACCCCGCGACTGCTGTTCGTCCACGCGCATCCCGACGACGAGAGCCTCAGCAATGGCGCCACCATCGCGCACTACACCGCCCGCGGGGCCCAAGTGCGGGTCGTCACTTGCACGCTCGGCGAGGAGGGCGAGGTCATCGGCGACCAGTGGGCCGAACTCGCCGCCGATCGCGCGGACCAGCTCGGCGGCTATCGCATCGGCGAGCTCACCGCCGCATTGCGGGCGCTGGGCGTCAGCGCGCCCATCTATCTCGGCGGCGCCGGCCGATGGCGTGACTCGGGCATGCAAGGCTCCCCGAAACGGGCTCGCCAGAGGTTCATCGACGCCGACGAACGCGAGGCCGTTGGCGCACTGGTCGCGATCATTCGTGAGTTGCGTCCCCACGTCGTCGTGACCTACGACCCCAACGGCGGCTACGGCCACCCCGACCACATCCACGCCCATACCGTCACAACGGCCGCAGTGTCTGCGGCGGGTGGTGCCGACTACCCGGGCGAGCCATGGACGGTTCCGAAGTTCTACTGGACGGTGTTGGCGGAGAGCGCATTCGATGCGGGATGGGGTGCGCTGAGTCGCGAAGACCTGCTTCTTGATTGGAAGATCCCGCCGCGAGAAGGATTCGACTTCGGTTACAGCGACTCCGACATCGACGCCATCGTGGAAGCCGACGGCGACGCGCTCGCCGCCAAAGTGGCCGCACTCGCGGCACACGCCACCCAGGTTGTCGTTGGCCCGACCGGCCGGGCGTGTGCCCTGTCGAACAACATGGCGCTGCCGATCGTCGCCGAGGAGCACTATGTCCTGGCGGCGGGCTCCGCGGGCGACCGCGATGCGCGCGGCTGGGAATCAGATCTGCTCCCCGGACTCGGTTTCACATCCGCCGCGACGCGGTAGGCTGCCAAAGAGCCAGCCACGGAAGGACTTCGCATGGACCCCGACCTGGACCCTAACCAACAGCATTGGCAGGACCGACTCGACAGCCTGCAGTGGGTTATCGGCTCCATCCTCTCCAATATCGACAGCGTCCCGACCTGACCGAAACCAAGCCGCGCGCCGCGTCCGTTGAAGACGGCGGCGCAACAGATCCTGCGATTCGTTTCGTTGTCTTGGCGCTGCTGGCTGTCGACGGGATTCTGTCGGCACTCGCCGGCGCTCTGCTGTTGCCGTCCTACATCGGTTCGATTCCGTTTCCCGTCAGTGCGTTGATCAGTGGACTGCTCAACGCGGCCCTGGTATGGGCCGCGGGGCGATGGACGAGGTCGCCGCGGGTGGCCGCCCTGCCATTGTGGACGTGGCTGCTGACGGTGGCGGTGATCAGCATGGGCGGACCCGCCGACGACATCATCCTCGGTGGCCAAGGGCTGATGCGCTACGGGGCTTTGCTGCTGATCGTGCTGGGGGTTGCGCCGCCGGTGTGGGTGTTGTGGCGGGGCCGCCACCTCTGACGATCCGGTTAGCCGAAAATGGGCGGAAGCGGCGGAAGTGGCGGGAGGATGTAGCCGAAAAGCCAGTTGATCTCGTTGTGGATGAACTGGTTGATCGACGCCGTGGTAGCCCCGAAGAAGTTGCTCAGCCCTTGACTGAACGTGATGGACCCTTGCAGCCAATCGATCGTGTTGAACAGGCCGGACTGCACTATGGGCTCGAAGAGGTAGTAGAAGAGGTTGATCTGCTGAGCCAAGTAACCGACGTAGGGCACAAAGCCGGCCGCGTACGCGGCGAGGTTGAAGCCGTACTGCACCCACGGCTCGATCGCGAGGTAGCCGGCCTTGATCGCGTCGCCGATGGACCCGTTCGCCGCCGGCGCCACCGCGGCGTTGGTCACGGCGGCCGGTGCAAGTAGCGCTCGAGCGGCGGTCAGAGCGCTGATTCCGCCGGTGGGCCGGAGCAGCAGCGCGCCGGCTTGGCCGGTGGCCCCGCTGATCGGACCGCCACCGCCGAACAGCCCGGCGGCGGCACCCGGATTGGAGCCCAGCACGGCGCTCTCGATGCGGCCCAGTACGTTAGAAACCACACCGCCCGGCGCTGAGACGGTACCGCCCGCCACCCCCGCACTCGCCGCCAGGCTCTGCGCGGCGTTGGCCTCGGTAGCCGCATACGCGCCCACCCCCGCGGTCAAGGTCTGCACAAATCGCTCATGGAACGCCGCCATTTGGCTGCTCAGCTGCTGATAGCCCAGGCCATGCTCGGAAAGCAGCGCGGCTACCTGGGCCGACACCTCATCGGCGGCCGACGCCACTATCCCGGTTGTCGGCGCTGCCGCGGCCGCACTGGCCGTGCCCAGCGTCGAGCCGATGCCGGCCAAGTCCGAAGCCGCCGCTACCAGCGCCTCCGGATCCGCGCGGACGAAAAACATCTCGCACCTTTCCCGAGGAATACGCAGGATGGTATCGCGATCCGAGCTCGGTGGCGGGCCAGTCCGCCAAACACTTAGCAAAGGACCGTCGGCGCGGTCCTGAGGCGGGGATGTCGACCGACGGCCGCCGGCACCCTGGCGCTACTGTTGCGGATGAAATTCAATCGTGGGGAAGTTACACCAACGTGCCGTTGACTCCGGGCGAGGAGCCCACCGCCCTGCCTAGCCCTGTCGTTCCGCCTTCGGTCAGCGCCTCGGCGCTGCGGCGGGTCCTGCGGCGGGCCCGAGACGGGGTCGCGCTTAATGTCGACGAGGCGGCCCTCGCAATGACCGCGCGCGGCGACGACCTCGCCGACTTGTGCGCCAGCGCTGCGCGGGTCCGCGATGCGGGCCTGCATTCGGCAGGGCGGCTCGGGCGCGACGGCCGGTTGCCGATCACCTACTCACCCAAGGTGTTCATCCCGGTCACCCATCTGTGCCGCGACAGCTGCCATTACTGCACTTTCGTCACGGCGCCGGGCAAGCTACGGGCCCGGGGCGCCGGGATGTACATGGAGCCCGACGAGATCCTCGACGTCGCGCGGCGAGGGGCCGAACTAGGTTGCAAAGAAGCGCTATTCACCCTCGGCGACCGGCCCGAGGATCGTTGGCAGGAAGCACGTGACTGGCTCGGTGAACGAGGATATGATTCCACGCTGTCCTATGTGCGGGCGATGGCGATCCGGGTGCTCGAGGAAACCGGGCTGTTGCCGCACTTGAATCCCGGCGTCATGAGCTGGTCGGAGATGTCCCGGCTCAAGCCGGTGGCGCCCTCGATGGGCATGATGCTCGAGACGACGTCGCGCCGGCTGTTTGAAACGAAAGGGCTTGCGCACTACGGAAGCCCGGACAAGGACCCGGCGGTCCGGTTGCGCACACTCACCGACGCCGGCCGGTTGTCCATCCCGTTCACTACCGGTCTGCTGGTCGGCATCGGCGAGACGCTGCGGGAACGCGCCGACACCCTGCACGCGATTCGCAAATCGCACAAGGAGTTCGGACACGTTCAGGAAGTGATCGTGCAGAATTTCCGGGCCAAGGAGCACACCGCGATGGCCGCGTTCCCCGATGCCGGGATCGAGGATTATCTGGCGACGGTGGCCGTCGCGCGGTTGGTGCTCGGACCGGGAATGCGCATCCAGGCGCCGCCTAATCTGGTGTCGCGCGAGGAGTGTTTGGCCCTGATCGGCGCCGGAGTCGACGACTGGGGCGGTGTTTCACCGCTGACGCCCGACCATGTCAACCCCGAACGTCCCTGGCCCGCCTTGGATGAGCTGGCCGCCGTCACTGCCGACGCCGGATACGACTTGACACCGCGGTTGACCGCGCAGCCCCAATATGTGCAAGCCGGTGCGGCGTGGATCGACCCGCGGGTTCGGGGGCACGTTGTGGCGCTGGCCGATCCGGCCACCGGCCTGGCCCGCGACGTGAACCCGGTGGGCATGCCCTGGCAGGAGCCCGACGACGTGGGGTCCTCCGGCCGGGTGGACCTCAACGCGGCGATCGACACCGAGGGTCGTAACACCAAGGCGCGCAGCGATCTCGACAGTGCCTTCGGTGATTGGGAGTCGATCCGTGCGCGGGTACACGAGTTGGGCGCGCGCGCCCCCGAGCGCATCGACACCGACGTGCTCGGCGCGCTGCGGTCGGCTGAGCGCGATCCCGCAGGCTGCACCGACGGCGAGTATCTGGCGTTGGCGAACGCCGACGGCGCCGCGCTGGAAGCGGTTGCCGCGCTGGCGGATTCGTTGCGGCGCGATATCGTCGGTGACGACGTGACCTTTGTGGTGAACCGCAACATCAACTTCACCAACATCTGCTACACGGGCTGCCGGTTCTGCGCGTTCGCGCAGCGCAAGGGCGATGCCGATGCGTATTCGTTGTCCACCGAAGAGGTCGCGGACCGGGCGTGGGAGGCGCACGTCGAAGGTGCCACGGAAGTGTGCATGCAGGGCGGGATCGATCCGGAATTGCCGGTCACCGGTTACGCCGACCTGGTGCGCGCCGTCAAGACCCGGGTGCCGTCGATGCACGTGCATGCGTTCTCCCCGATGGAGATCGCCAACGGGGTGACCAAGAGCGGGTTGAGCATTCGCGAGTGGTTGATCAGCCTGCGGGAGGCCGGTCTTGACACCATCCCCGGAACCGCCGCCGAAATCCTGGACGACGAAGTGCGGTGGGTGCTCACCAAAGGCAAGTTGCCGACGTCGATGTGGATCGAGATCGTGACCACCGCGCACGAGGTGGGCCTGCGGTCGTCGTCGACGATGATGTACGGCCACGTCGACAGCCCACAGCACTGGGTCGCTCATCTCAATGTGCTGCGCAAAATTCAGGACCGCACCGGTGGTTTCACCGAGTTCGTGCCGTTGCCGTTCGTGCACCAGAATTCGCCGTTGTACCTGGCCGGCGCGGCACGCCCCGGGCCGAGCCATCGGGACAACCGGGCGGTACACGCGTTGGCGCGGATCATGTTGCATGGCCGCATTTCCCACATCCAGACCAGCTGGGTCAAGCTCGGTGTCGAACGTACGCGGGTGATGCTCAAGGGCGGCGCGAACGATCTGGGCGGCACGTTGATGGAGGAGACCATCTCGCGGATGGCCGGTTCGGAGTACGGGTCGTCGAAGACCGCGGCCGAGCTGACCGCGATTGCCGAGGGCATCGGCCGCCCGGCGCGCCAGCGCACGACCACGTACGCACCGCTCGCGGCGTAGGTGTCGGTGGCTGCGGGTATACCCGAGGCCGTGAAGCGACAGATCGATACTGACCGATTCCCCGAATGGCAGCCTTTTGTGGATGCGGTGCAGCAGCGCCGACCCGACGCCGGCACCTGGTGCGAAGCCTGGACGGTCCGCGACATCGTCATCCATCAGGCCGGAAACGCCGAGGAGCTCGCCCGGGTGCTGGGAGCCCACCTGGAAGGCGAACCGGTCGGCACGCGCGGCTTCGAGGAACGCGAGGGCCCACTGCGCGCCCTCAACGATGCGGACCTGTGGGATGCGCTGCTTGACCGGATGGCCACCCTGAACGACGTGGCAGCGGGAGCCGACGGCGTTCCGGCGGACACCGATGTCGCCTGGACCGGTCGCACCATGAAGGTGCCCTGGTTCGCCGAGCACATGCGCGAGGAGCTCATCCTGCACGGCTGGGACATCACCGGAGACAGTGTCGCAGCGCGGGCGCGGCTGGCCGAGCCCTGGATGACGACGCATAGCGTCGTGGCGGTGGGACGCCCGTTGCTCGCCAAGGGTGCCAAGGAGTTGGGGCCCGGCGAGCGAATCGAGGCCCGGTTGCGGGTTCCCGGCGCCGACGATGTTGTCGTAACGGCCGACGCCGACCAGACCTCCATCGCACTGGCCGCCCCCGAAGGTACGGCCACGCTGGAAACCGATGCCGCCGCGCGGGTGTTACTGCTCTGGGGTCGTCGACCCGGGGACCCGGCGCGGATTTGCAGCGGCGCGGGTCCAGAATCCTTGGGCCAAGTGCGCCGCCTGCTCAGCGGTTACTGAGCTCTTTCGCGCTCGCTCAGTAGTTGTTGCAGCTGCCGGCCACCGACAACACGTCGTTGAAGTACGGCGCGGCCTGCGGCATGGCCTGGATCTGCGCGGCCATCTGCGCGCGCTTGCCCGGCGGCGCGGCGAGGAAGTTGCGCAGGTATGCCTGCGCGATCGGCGACGCGTTCAATTGCGAGGCGGCGCCTGGGTCGGTCGCGTTGAGCGCGGCCATGACCTGCCCGTAGTTGCAGGTTGTGTTGATAACCGGATCCAGCGGATCTGCGGATGCGACCCCGGAGCCGGCCGTCAGCGCGAACGCCGCCGCGCCAACCGCAGCGGCCAATTTGGTCAACGACAGCCTCACCATCAGTGGATACCTTCCCAAATCAATGCACCGTCGAAAAACGGCGACGACATCTGCACAACGGTTGCCGTCTGTGCTCGAGGCTACCAGGCTCCGTGAGCTTACTCCCATCACAACTGTTATCGCACACGACTTTCTAAACGTAACTAACCGCAGGTCAGCACCTATTTATGGGTGCGGTCTTAAGGAAATGGGGCTAGAGCCTGGCCGCCAGTTCGGTGCCCTGCTTGATGGCGCGCTTCGCGTCCAGCTCGGCCGCCGAGGCCGCCCCGCCGATGATGTGCGGGACGATACCGCCGCGGCGCAGCGCATGCTGCAGAGCACGCACCGGCTCTTGGCCCGCGCAGATCACCACGTTGTCCACAGCGAGCAGCTGCGGGCTCCGTCTGTCCGGGCCGAAACTGATATGCAGGCCGTCGTCGGCGATCCGCTCGTAGTTGACTCCGGAGAGCTGGTGAACCGCCTTTGCCTTCAGGGACGCGCGGTGTACCCACCCGCTGGTCTTGCCCAGCCGCTTGCCCTGCGGGCCCTTGGTGCGTTGCAGCAGATAGACCTCGCGGGCCGGTGGCGCCGGCAGGGGAGTGGTCAGCGCGCCGCGGGCATCCGACGGATCGACGGCGCCCCACTCGGCTTTCCATCGCTTCAGATCCTCGGTACCCCCGGTCGGCGCGCAATCGGTGACCAGAAATTCGCTGACGTCGAAGCCGATGCCCCCGGCACCGACGACCGCCACGGTTGGCCCGACCGGCTTGGCGCCCGCGATCGCCTCGGCATAGGTCAACACCATCGGGTGATCGACGCCGGCGATGGCCGGGACGCGGGGCACGACGCCGGTGGCCAGGATGACGTCGTCGTAGTCGGTCAATTCCTGGGCGCCGGCCCGGGTGCCCAGCCGCGCCACGACGCCGTGCTTGTCGAGCATCGTGGCGAAGTAGCGGATGGCCTCGCTGAACTCTTCCTTGCCGGGAATGCGCCGGGCGAGGTCGAACTGCCCGCCGATGAAGTCATTGGCCTCGAACAGGGTCACCCGGTGGCCGCGCTGGGCGGCGCCGACCGCCGCGGCCAGTCCGGCCGGACCCGCGCCGACGACGGCCACCGAGCGGGCGCGCCGCGTCGGGGACAGCACCAGCCGCGTCTCGTGCGCGGCCCGGGGATTGAGCAGACACGACGCCGTTTTCTTGGCGAACGCGTGATCGAGGCAAGCCTGATTGCAGGCAATGCAGGTGTTGATCTCCGCGGCCCGGCCGGACTGCGCTTTGAGCACCCACTCCGGGTCGCTGAGCAGCGGCCGCGCCATCGAGATCAGCTGCACGCGCGTCTCGGCCAGGATCTGTTCGGCGGCCTGCGGCATGTTGATTCGGTTGGACGCCACCACGGGAATGTTGACCCGTTCGGCGATGGCGTCGCTGATGCCGACGAAGGCGCCGCGCGGCACCGAGGTAACGATCGTCGGCACCCGCGCCTCGTGCCAGCCGAATCCGGAGTTGATGATGTCTACTCCGACGGACTCCAATTCCTCTGCCAGGGCCACGATTTCGTCCCAGCTCTGGCCATCCTCGACATAATCGGCCATCGACATCCGGTAGCAGATGACGAAATCGCGCCCCACCGCGGCGCGGGCGCGCCGCACGATCTCGATTGGGAACCGACGGCGATTGGCGGCAGTGCCGCCCCAGGAATCGGTGCGCTTGTTGGTGCGCGGCGCCAGGAACTGGTTGAGCAAATAGCCTTCGCTGCCCATGATTTCGACTCCGTCGTAGCCGGCCTCGCGGGCCAGCTGGGTGCAACGGGCGAAATCCGCGATCGTCGTCTCGACGCCGCGAGACGACAGCGCACGCGGCCGGAACGGGTTGATCGGCGCCTTGATCGACGATGCACTGACCGAAAGTGGGTGGTACGCATAGCGTCCCGCGTGCAGTATCTGCAGCAAGATTTTTGCGCCCGAATCGTGGACCGCCCCGGTAATCCGGCGGTGCCGGCGGGCCTGGGCCGAGGAGACCATCTCCGAGGCGAACGGCAACAGCCAGCCGGTGCGGTTGGGCGCGTACCCACCCGTGACGATCAGCCCGACGCCTCCGCGCGCGCGTTCGGCGAAGTATTCGGCGAGCCGATCGGTGTCGCGGGCTCGGTCTTCCAGTCCGGTGTGCATCGAACCCATGACGACCCGGTTGCGCAGGGTGGTGAACCCAAGGTCCAACGGCGACATCAAGGTCGGGTACCGGTCCGTCCGCGCACCTCGATCGCGGGGTAGCGCCACCCGCGCAGCATATCTCCGACGGGCGTGCCAAGTGGTTGACGTGTATGTGCAACGTCTAGTATCAGTAACCGAGAGCTTTGTCTAGAGCGGCCGAAGCGCCGCTGCGAGCCCACCAGGCAGTACATGGAGGAGACGTCCGTGACTTACACGATCGCCGAACCCTGCGTCGACATCAAGGACAAGGCATGCATCGAGGAGTGCCCGGTCGACTGCATCTACGAGGGCGCTCGGATGCTGTACATCCACCCCGACGAGTGCGTCGACTGCGGAGCCTGTGAGCCGGTCTGCCCCGTCGAGGCGATCTACTACGAAGACGATGTGCCCGAGCAGTGGGGCCAGTACACCCAGATCAACGCCGATTTCTTCGTTGAGCTGGGGTCACCGGGCGGAGCGGCGAAGGTCGGCATGACCGAGAACGACCCGCAGGTGGTCAAGGATCTGCCGCCACAGGGCGAGGGCGACTGAGCGGGCCCGTGCTGCGCAAGGCCGGGAGGCGCCGGCCGGCGGTCTCGGCGTCCCTGCCGGAATTCCCGTGGGACACCTTGGCCGAGCCGAAAGCCCTGGCCGCGTCACACCTCGACGGAATCGTCGACCTGTCCGTCGGCACCCCGGTCGACCCCGTCGCGCCGCTGATCCGAGAGGCACTGGCGGCCGCCAGTTCCGCGTCGGGGTATCCGGCGACCGCGGGAACCGCGCGCCTGCGTGAATCGGCGGTGGCCTCCCTACACCGCCGTTTCGGAATCACCGGGCTGACCGAGGCGGCCGTGCTTCCGGTCATCGGCAGCAAGGAACTCATTGCCTGGCTGCCGACGCTGTTGGGCCTGGGCCCCCCGGACGTGGTCGTGGTGCCGGAGCTGGCATACCCGACGTATGACGTCGGGGTCCGGCTGGCCGGGGCGCAGGTGCTGCGCGCGGATTCGCTGACCCAGGTGGGCCCGCAGTCGCCGGCGCTGATCTACCTGAACTCGCCCAGCAATCCGACCGGGCGCGTACTGGGCGTCGATCACCTGCGCAAGGTGGTCGGCTGGGCGCGTGACAGGGGCGTGGTCGTCGCTTCCGACGAGTGCTATCTGGGTTTGGGCTGGGACGTGGAGCCGCCAGCACCGCTGTCGGTGCTGCATCCCTCGGTCTGCGACGGCGACCACACCGGGCTGCTCGCGATCCATTCGCTGTCGAAGAGCTCGTCGCTGGCCGGTTACCGGTCCGGCTTCGTCGCCGGAGATCCGGTTCTCGTCGGCGAACTGTTGGCGGTGCGCAAACACGCCGGCATGATGATGCCGACGCCGGTGCAGGCCGCCACGACCGCCGCCCTGGATGACGACGCCCACGAGCGGCTGCAGCGCGAGCGATACGAACGGCGGCGGGCCGCCCTGTTGCCGGCGTTGCGCTCGGCCGGTTTTGCCGTCGACCATTCCGAGGCCGGCCTGTACCTGTGGGCCACCCGCGGTGAGCCGTGCCAGGACAGCGTCAGCTGGCTGGCCGCCCGCGGCATCCTGGTGGCTCCGGGCGATTTCTACGGCCCGGGCGGAGCACGGCATGTGCGAGTCGCGCTGACCGCTACCGATGAGCGCATCGCCGCCGCGGTCCAACGGCTAAGTTAGCTTCCTAGGCCCTTCGACCTCGGGATAAGGAATGTCGTCGTGACAACTTCGGCTAGCAGGCTGCACATCCCGCCGACGATTGGGGACATAGCCAAGCGTGTCTTTCTGGGAAAACCCCTGATCACCGAGGAACTGACAACCGAGAAATTATCTAATCCGATTGCGCTCGGCGCACTTTCGCCGGATGCGATCTCGTCCACCGCCTACGGCACCGAACAGATTTTGATCGAATTGCTGCCCGCTGCCGGGCTGGCGGCCTTTGCGTTGTTGCTGCCCATCAACGGCGCGATCTTGGTGATTCTGGCGTTGGTGGCCGCGTCGTACCGGCAGGTCGTCATGACCTACACCCGGGCGGGCGGTTCGTACATCGTGGCGCGGGAGAATTTCGGACCCCGGGTGGCGCAGGTCGCCGCCGCGGCGCTGTTGATCGACTACGTCGTCACCGTTGCGGTGCAGGCGGCGGCCGGGACGGTCGCGGTGGCGTCGGCGATCCCGGTACTCGGACCGTACAGCCTGGCGATCACCGTCGGCGTGGTGCTTGTCATCTGCTATGCGAACCTGCGCGGTCTGAAGGAAGCGGGTGTGCAATTCGCAGCCCCGACGTACTTCTTCGTCACGATGATCACGTTGACGATCGTGACCGGAGTCATCCGCGAAATATTCTGGGAATTACCGACCTACGATGCCGAGCACATCGCCGGGGCGGTGCCGGTTCATCAGGGCGATGGTTTGGTGATGGGCGCGACCGTCCTGGTGTTGCTCCGCGCGTTCGCCAACGGCGGTTCGTCGCTGACGGGCGTCGAGGCGATCTCGAACACGGTCAACGTCTTCCGTAAGCCGCAGGGCCGCAACGCCCGCCGGGTGCTCACCGTTATGGCCTGCATACTTGCGTTCTTGCTGACCGGCGTCGCCTACCTCACGTTCGTCACCCACGCGACGCCGTACGAGGCCGGATATCCGTCGGTGCTGTCGCAGGTTGCCCGCGCAGTCTTCGGCCATGGATTGATCGGCAATATCCTGTACATCCTCGTCCAGGCGTCGACGGCGGCAATCCTGTTTACCGGTGCCAATACCAGTTTCAACGGATTCCCGGCGCTGGCCAGTTTCGTCGCCGAAGACCGCTTCCTACCGCGACAGCTGATGAAACGCGGTCACCGACTGGTGTTTTCGAACGGCATCATCGCTCTCACGGCGCTGTCGGTGGCACTGCTGCTGGCTACCGGGGGCTCGGTCAACGCGCTGGTCCCGTTTTACGCGATCGGCGTGTTCACGGGTTTCTCGATGGCCGGCTACGGAATGACCAAACACCATCTGACGCACCGGGAACCGGGCTGGCGACACCGACTGGCGATCAACCTGTCCGCCGGGATCCTGTCGACGGTTGTCGTCGGGATTTTCGCGGTGGCGAAGTTCACCGAGGGCGCTTGGCTGGTAGTCATCGTCTTCCCGCTGCTGGTGTTTGTGCTGACACGCCTGAACAAGGAATACCGCGCCGAGGCAGCCATTCTCGAGATGTTCCGCACGGACCGGCCCGAACTGGTGAAGTACGCGCGGCACAAGGTGTTCGTGTTCGTGAACTCGGTTGACCTCGCCGTGATCGAAGCCCTGCGGTATGGCAAGGGGTTGCGGGCCGACGAGTTGGTCGCGGTGCACTTCGTGGTCGACGCGACCTACGCAGCTCAATTGCGAAAGCGTTGGGACCACTTCGAACTCGACACCCCGCTGCGGGTGGTGGACTGCCCCGACAGGCGGATCACCCGGGCCGCGCAGGTGTTGGTTGCCACGGCGCGCGACGAACATCGGAACACCAATGTCACGGTGTTGTTGCCACGCCGGACGTACGCGCCGCTGCTGGGACGCCTCTTGCACGACCGCACCGCGGACAAGGTGTCCCGTGCGGTCAGCCTGATCCCGGACGCCGCGGCGACGATCGTGCCGTACGACGTGGAGTCGCGGATCAAGGAGGCGTATCCCCACGATTTCGAGCATCGGGTCGCGCGCGGAGTCGACAAGGTCGAAGCGTGGATTTCCCGGGACGACCAGGAGGTCGAAGCCTACGAGCACCCCGCGCGGTCACCGGCGGCGATCACGGTGGCGGGTCTGATCCCCGGGCAGCGCGCCACCTTCGAAGGACGGGTCAACGAAGTCGAGGACATCACCGAAGGCAGGCGAACCCGGCGAGAGGTCGTCGTCGGCGACAACAGCGGCGAGATCACCGTGATCTTCCGTTCCGGCGCGGGGGGCGCTGACATCCAACCCGGTCAGCTATTGCGGATCACGGGCAGGGCCCGCCAGAGCGGCACCCGGCCCATATGGATGACCGACCCGGCTTACCACGTGATAGAGGACCCGGCGAACGCCGCCGAATCTGGAAAAACCGCGGATACCGGCCAAACGTAGGGCCGGTATCCATGGGGAAATGGCTTGGCCCGCTTAGGCATCCAACCGGGTGAATCCCTGCTTCCGATACTGCTCGACCGATGCGGCCCGCTGGACCTTGCCGCTCGTCGTGGTGGGAAGCGATCCGGGCGCTACCAAGACGAGGTCGGCGACCTTGAGGCCGTGTGACCTGGACATCGCCGCGGTGACCTCGTTCTTGACGGCGTTGAACTTCTGTTGTGCCTCTTCTTCGGAGTCGCCGCGCTTCTTGATTTCGATGATGATGACCAACTTCTCCGTTTCACCCACGGGAACCGATATCGCCGCGACGCGACCCCCGGTGATCTCCTGAACGGTCGACTCGATGTCCTCGGGATAGTGGTTGCGTCCGTAGACGATCAGCAAGTCCTTCATGCGGCCGACGATGAACATCTCGCCCTCGGAAATGAACCCGAGGTCGCCGGTCCGCAGCCATGGTCCCTCCGGCGTGCCCGGCGAGGGGTCGACGAGCTTGCCGCCAAAGGTGCGCTGAGTCTCGTCCGGCTTGTTCCAGTAGCCCTCGGCGACATTGTCGCCAAGCATCCAGATCTCGCCGACCGTTCCCGCGGGGCACTCCACACAGGTGTCGGAATCCACGATTCGCACCATCGGTGATCTCGGCGTGCCGTAGCTGATCAGCGGTGCGCCCGTTGATGCTTCACACCGCTCGGCGGTGCCGTCGGACAACTTTTCGGGCTCGAAGTGGACGACCACCGGGGCGGTCCCATCCTTGGGGCGGCACGCGGCATAGACGGTTCCCTCCGCCATGCCGTAGGACGGAAGCATCATGTGGTTGGGGAAATTATAGGGAGCGAATCGCTTGCAGAAGCGGTCCAGCGTGCCGGGATGGACTCGCTCGCTGCCGCTGATGATGCCCTGGCAGGCCCCGAGATCCAGGCCGTCCATGTCCGCGTCCGATGTCTTGCGTACGGCCAAGTCGAAGGCGAAATTGGGTGCCGCCGAAAAGGGGTGGCTGGCGGCGGCCAGCGCCTGGATCCACCGTGCCGGGCGTTGCAGGAACGCGATCGGACTCGTCAGCTCAGATCGCCAGCCGCCCAAAATCGGTGCGACGACGCCGAGAACCAGGCCCATGTCGTGGTAGAACGGCAGCCACGACACGACGGTGAGGTCGCTTGGTGCCACGCCGTTGGTGGGCGCGAAGTAATCCGCCATCAGCTGTTGGAAATTCACCAGCAGGTTCCGGTGGGTGATCATGACCCCTGCCGGAAGGCGGGTCGAGCCGGAGGTGTACTGCAGGTACGCCGTTGTCGGCGCGTCGCTCAGCCGGATGCTCGAGGAGCCCTTGGCGTCCAGATCCAACGCGTCGACCTCGATGATCGTCGGGGCGGCGCCCGTGCCCGGCCGGCCGACGTACTCGGCGACCGTTTCGGCGACCGCGGACGTCGTCAGGATCACCGAAGGCGACGTGTCTTCGAGAACGGCACTCACACGTTCGTCATGCGCGCCGACCTGCGGCACCGTCAGCGGAACCGCGATGCATCCGGCCTGCATCGAGCCCAGGAAAGCCAGGATGTACTCGAGCCCCTGCGGAGCCAGAATCACGGCTCTTTCCCCGACCGGGCCATGTTGTTTGACCTCGCGCGCAACGTTCAAGGTTCGCTGGTACAGCTGCGCCCAGGTCAGGATTTCTCGGACGCCCGCCCAATCCTGCTCGTAGTCGGTGAACGCGAACGCCACATCGTCGGGCTGCAGACCAGCACGTTCGCGCAGCAAAGATAGGACGGAGGATTCCTGCATGCCCGTAACGTTACCGTCCCCGGTGAGGCCCGCATGACGTTTGTCCTCATTGCCCGACGCCCCAATGGAACACTCGGGAGGTCAGCAGGACGACGCCCAGGGAGATCGACGCGACGACGGTGAGCCCGATGGTCGCGACGACCAGCGGGCGCCATCCGGTGCGCGCGATCTGACGGATGTCGGTGGTGAGGCCGACGCCGGCGAACGTGAGCAGGAACGCCCATTTCGACACGTTGGCCAGGTTGGCGGACTGCCCCTTGCTGAGCCAGCCCGCGGTCGCGATCGCCGAGACCGCCAGGAAGCCCAGCACGAACTTGGGGAATTTCTGCCAGACGAAGGCGGCCTTGGCTCTTGCGCCGGGGGCGATTTGATCGGCCTGACCGCGCGCGGCCCAAAACAGCGCGAAGCCCAGCACGACAAACCCGATCAGCGCGTTGCGGGTCGACTTGACCAGGACGGCGATCTTGCCGGCATGGTCGGAATACAGGTAGCCGGTGGCCGTCGTTTCGGCGGTGTTGTCCACCACCAGGCCCGCCCACAGGCCGAATTCATGGTCGGTCAGGCCAATCGCGTGGCCTAACGGCGGCAATGCGAAAAGCGCCACCGCACCCAGGGCCAGGATTGCGGCGATGGCGTAGCTGACGTCGGCGTTGCGGGCTCGGATCGCGCCCTTGGCGGCCACGATGGCGGACACCCCGCAGATCGAGGTGCCTATCGCCAGCAGCGTGCCCAGCTTGCCCGACAACCCGAATGCGCGCGCAATGAGCAGGATGATGGATCCCGCGATCGCCATGTCCACCAGGATCTGGATCAGGCTGGCGCCGCCCAGTTTGGCGACATCGCCGAGCACGAATCTCGAGCCCCACGATCCCGACCTTGAGCCAGAACTGGTAAGTCAGCACGCCGGGCCGGAATACCGCATGCAGGCCGATGGTGTTGGTGATGAGGAGCCCGATCACGATGGCCCACAACACATATTCGATATCGGGCACCGTCCAGTGGTGATGTTTGGCCAGTGTGTTCCACCAGGTTTGGGCGAACTTGCCCAGCACTCCCACGGCGATCAGGAGCAGCAGCCCCGGCGCGTAGTCCAGGGGGCGGCGGCTGGTGAAGGCGGCTTCGGCCGTCGCCTCGTCGGGTTCGACCTGAATCGTGCTCACGCCGATCACCACGGAATCTTCGGAAGTATGCCTGCCACGGCCAAAACGACGATCACACCGGCGACCAGAGTGGCCCACCAGTCTTCGGATACCCGGTTCACGTCGCAATCGTGGCGTGGCCGGTCGCGGCGACCAAGTGATTGGCTCGCCCTGAATTTAGGTCCGCGGGCGGGGGCTGCGCTCGTTGAGGAGATCGAGGACTCGCGCGGCGAGGTCGTCGATATCGGCATCGGTGGTGTCGAGCACCAGGTCCGGGTTCTCGGGTGGCTCGTAGGGCGCGTCGACCCCGGTCAGCCCGGTGAGCTCGCCGCGGCGCGCACGCGCGTAGAGGCCCTTGGGATCCCGCTTTTCGCACTCCGCCCGCGACGTGGCGACGTGAACCTCGATGAAGGGGAGTTTGGCGGCGTCATTGAGGGCGCGCGCGGTCTCACGATCCGCCTTGAGCGGCGACACCAGGGACGCCAGCGCGACCACGCCCGCGTCCGCTAAGAGCCGCGTCAAATGGCCTACCCGCCTGATGTTTTCGGTGCGGTCCCCGGGGGAGAAGCCCAGGTCGTCCGACAGGCCGTGGCGGAGGTTGTCGCCGTCGAGCAGGTAGGCCACCCGTCCCGATTCGACGAGCGCTCGCTCCACGGCCACCGCGATGGTCGACTTGCCGGATGCCGGCAGGCCGGTGAACCAGATCGTCGCACCCGCTTGTCCGGTGGCCCCCCAGCGGTGGCCACGGTCCAGCGCCGAGGGGTGCCAGCGGATGTCGGTGCGCGGGTGCGTGCCCGGCTTGACCTCCCGCGCCTCGATGATGGTGCCCGCGCCGACGGTGTCGTTGGTGGTTTCGTCGATGAGGATGAACGCGCCGCTGTCGCGGTTGTCGGTGTAGCTGTCGGCGATCACGACCGAGCTGGTTCGCAGGGTTGCGGTGCCGATGTCGTTGAGGGCCAATTCAACCGGGCCGTCGAGCTCGTCGAGCGTTTCCGGATCCAGCCGCGAGTGCAGCTCCTGCACGGTTGCCCGGACGGTCTTGGTGGTTTGTTTGAGCGCCAGCCGGTCGCCCGCCCGCAGCGGCGAGTCGACGAACCAGCACACTGTGGCGTCGAGCTCCCGGGCGAGCACCGGCAGCGTGGCGTCCTCGGCGCCGCTGACCAGCACGTCCCCGCGACCGACATCGATGTCGTCGGCCAGTGCGATCGAAACCGACAGCGGCGCAACGGCTGTCGTGCGGTCGTCATCGAGCGTGTCCAGCTCGGTCACCGTCGACCGGGTGCCGGACGGAAGCGAGACGACCGGATCGCCGACGCTCAGTGTTCCCGCCGCCAGACGTCCCGTGTAGCGGCGTCGCACGTCGGCGGTGGGCCGCGACACCCACTGCACCGGCAGCCGCAGCCGCGACGACTCGGCTTGCGGCGCTGCCAGTTCCACGCTTTCCAGGTACCGCAGCAGCGTGGGGCCGTCGTACCACGGTGTGCGCTCCGACCCGTGCACGACGTTGTCGCCGTGCTTGGCCGCGATCGGGATCACCGTGATGTCCACGTCGCCGAGGCGTGCCGCCAACTGCCGCAGTTGGTCCTCCACCTCGGCGAACTTCGCCTGATCGAAGTCGATGAGGTCGATCTTGTTGACGGTCGCGACAAAATGCTTGATGCCCAAGAGCTTTGCGATGCGGGCGTGCCTGCGGGTCTGTCGCAGCACCCCGGTGCGCGCGTCGACCAGCAGGATGGCCACATGCGCGTTGGAGGCGCCGGTGAACATGTTGCGGGTGTAGCGCTCATGGCCCGGAGTGTCGGCGAGGATGTAGCAGCGGGTGTCGGTGGAGAAGAACCGGTAGGCCACGTCGATCGTGATGCCCTGTTCGCGTTCGGCGCGCAGGCCGTCGGAGAGCGCTGCCAGGTCCGCGACGCCCTCGGAATCGGTGACGGCTTCCAGGTGGTCCAGCGGGAGGCTGTCGGTGTCGTGCAACAGCCTGCCGATCAGCGTGCTCTTGCCGTCGTCCACCGAGCCCGCGGTGGCGATGCGCAGCAGCTGCCGCGTTACGCCCTTGTGCATCAGAAGTAACCCTCGCGCTTGCGGTCTTCCATCGCGGCGGCCGACGTGCGGTCGTCGGCTCGGGTTTCGCCGCGCTCGGAGACGGTGGCCGCGGAGATCTCGGCGATGACGCCGGTGATTTCGGTGGCCCGGGAACGCACCGCTCCGGTGATGGTCAGGTCGCCGACGGTGCGGTATCGCACCCACTCCAGGGCGGAGGTTTCGCCATTCCGCGGTCCGGCGTACTCCGAAACTGAGAGCAGGATTCCGTCGCGCTCGAACACCTCGCGTTCGTGGGCGTAGTAAATCGCCGGTATTTCAAGGTCTTCCAGTTCGATGTAGCGCCACACGTCGAGTTCGGTCCAATTGCTCAACGGGAACACCCGCACCTGCTCGCCCTTCTTGATCCTGCCGTTGTACAGCGACCACGGCTCGGGTCGCTGCGCGCGCGGATCCCATTGGCCGAACTCGTCGCGGAAGCTCAGGATGCGTTCCTTGGCGCGGGCCCGCTCCTCGTCGCGACGGGCACCGCCGAAGGCCGCGTCGAAGCCGCCGGCCTCGAGGGCGTCGAGCAGCGTGCGCGTCTGTGCCCGGTTGCGCGATGCCCCGGGACCGGGATCCGGCACCCGGCCGTTGTCGATGGATTCCTGCACCGAGGCGACGATCAGCTTGTGCCCGTGGCCGGTGACCCTGCGGTCGCGGAACTCGATCACCTCGGGAAAGTTGTGGCCGGTGTCCACGTGCATGACCGGGAACGGCAGCGGCAGCGGCCGAAAAGCCTTTTCCGCCAAGCGAAGTAGCACGATCGAGTCCTTGCCCGCCGAAAACAGCAGGACGGGGCGCCCGAGCTCGGCGACGACCTCGCGGATGACGTGCACGGCTTCGGCTTCGAGTAGCCGCAATTCGTCGACTCGCCGCGTTTCGGAGACGTCAGTGGTGGCGGTCGCGGTCATGTCGGCAACCCTTCCTTTTCGGCGTCGGCCCGGTAGCGGTCCACCCACTCGTCGGAGCGCCCGTCGGCCTGGCGCTCGAGCACCGGGTGGGGCGCCAGTCGTGGATCGAGTCCCAGTTCCTCGAGGATGGTTCCCACCACCTGGGTCAGATTGCGCCACAGCACCGGATACGCAATCTCCATGGGTTTTATTTCTTCTTCGGCGAACCATTCTCGCCAGCCCTGCTCCTGGGCGCGCAGCATGGTCACGACGTGGGCGATCGCCACGGCGTGATAGGTGGCACGAGCATCGCGGACCGGGTCGGGCCTGCCCCGCCACACCCGTGTCTGCACGGCCCGCCAGAACGACACCGCCTGCGACACCACGTCGGGCCGGTAGACGTAGACGAAGAGCGGTTCCTCGCCGACGACGTCGCGGATCGCGGCCAGCAGACCGTCGCCGGAGCGAGTCGGCAGGTCTTTCGCTCGGTTCAGCAGCAGCGGTGTCTGGTTCCACATCAACTTGCCGCCCCACACGCCGTTCGGCGTTCGCCCGACCGTGCGGATGTAGTCGCGCCAGACCTCGGCAGGCGCGAGGTCGGGCGTCCCCACGTCCAACGGATCGAGCAGGCTCAGGATGGATTCGTCCTCGACTCCGGCGAACCACTCCCGCGGTTGCGGGGCCTGGCTCGTGGCCGGCAGGTACTGGAAGAACTCCTGGGGCTCGCCGGCAACGCCCGTCGCGCGCAGCGATTCCACGAGCAGCGTGCTGCCGCTGCGCTGGGAAGCCAGCACCAAGTACGACGACGGGCTTGCTGTCACCAAAGAAGCCTAACCGGAGGCAAATCCGCTGCGAGACATCGAATTAAGCTTCACGCTGAACATAACTATTGCGCGGTGCCCGGCTTACGCATGCGGGCAGAAAATTCCGAGAATCTGCTGGCAGTTGTCTTTATTGATGAGACCCGGTGGCGCCGGCGGCGGCGGAGCCGGTGGGTTGTCTCCATCCCAGATATTTTGGGCGACATTTCCCTGGCCGAAATAGACGTAGTAGTAGGTGTGGCAGACGTTGTTGTCCCAAACCACCGGGTTGGTGACGTGATTACCGGTCGGCGGCATGGGGTCTCCCGGGCACCAGTGGCATGGCCCCTGCGGGTGGTCGTTCGGGCAGCCGGGCCAGGCGCCCAACGGCAGCGGACCGGGTTGGGCCTGCGCGATTCCTGTGGTCAAGCTGGCTAGACCCAGACCGCCAGCAACCAATGCATTCGTTGCTAACCGCACGATTCGTCGAGTCACACGAGGGACGTTATTCCCCCGAGCGCCTTTGCGGATGTCTTTGCGGTTAATGATCATGACCGTCCCTTTTCTTTGCCGGCGGTCCGCGGGGACCGCGCTCCCGGGCAAGTGGACACCGCGCGTGCCGCTACCGATCCCAACATCGCGCGTTCGGCGTCGACGCGGTGGGCGCGGCGTTGTCGGGTGCGGCGGCGTTTGGGCAATATCGCCCCGCAATCGCCGGTCGGTATGCCGTTGGCGCAGTGGCTAATTCGCCGGTGGGCAGGCACAGCGCCGACGTCGGTCCTAGGGGCCGCCGCCGCCACCGCCTTTGCCGCCCGTGGCCTTGGCGGTGGGGGTGCCACCGGTGTCAGCGGCACCGCCACCGCCACCGCCGCCGATGCTGGCTATGCCGCCGGGGCCGCCGGTGGGGGTGCCACCGGCGCCGGCGATGAAACCGGTCTTACCGTCCAGGCCTCCGCCGCCGATGGTCTGGCCGGTGCCGCCGGCCCCGCCCTGGCCACCGGGCTCATTGTCGGCGTTAATACCGGCGCTGCCGCCTGGGCCGCCACCACCGCCGGCGCTGCCGCCGATGGCGGCGCCGCCGCCACCACCACCGCCGGCACTGCCCGAGTCGAAGACGGAGCCGTTGTTGACGAAGCCGCCGTGACCACCATCACCGGGGGTGAAGAAATTGCCTGCGGGGGCGCCGTCGGAACCGTCTTTGCCGTGGGCAATTGCGTCGCCGACCGCGGTGGCGGCACCGCCGCCGCCACCACCACCGGGCCCCCCAGGGATGGCCTGGGCACCGCCGCCGCCGGTACCGCCGCCGCCGTGGGCCTGGTCCCCTAGGACGACGGTGGCAGTGCTGCCGCCGCCGTTGCCGCCGTTGCCGCCCCTGCCGGCGCTGCCGCCGGCGGTGCTCAAGCCGCCCGCACCGCCACCGCCGCCGCCGCCTCCCTCGGCGCCGGCGGCGCCAAAGACGTTGGTGTTGATGACGTTGGCGTTGCCGCCGTTGCCGCCGAGGCCGCCGGTGCCACCGATGACGCCGTTGCCGCCGTTGCCGCCGTTGCCGCCGTTGCCGCCGGTAAACACCGGGGCGTTAGCGCTGCCGAAGAAGTTGCCGTCGCCGCCTTGACCGCCTTGGCCGCCCTGGCCGCCTTGGCCGCCGGCGCTGCTGCCGCCTTGGCCACCGGCGCCACCGTTGCCGGCGGTGCCGAATTGGCCGAGGCCCTCACCGCCACCGGTGCCGCCGGTGCCGCCGGTGCCGCCGGTGCCCGCAGCGCCCGCGCTAGCGCCGGCGCCGCCGGCGCTACCACCCGAGCCGGCGGCCCCGCCGTTGCCGCCCAGGCCGCCTTGGCCGGCGCCGCCGCCGGTGTCGGCGGCGCCCTGGCCGCCTTGGCCGCCCTGGCCGCCCTGGCCGCCCTGGCCGCCGTTGCCGTTGGCGCCGGAATGGCCGCCGAATAACGCTGACAATCCCTGAGGTTGGCCGCCGGCCCCGCCCTTGCCGCCGCTACCGCCTTGGCCACCATCGGTGCCGCTGACGCCGGCGCCGCCGTTGGTGCCGGCGGCACCGACGCCGCCGGTCCCGCCGATCCCGCCCGCGCCGCCGATGCCGCCGGCACCGCCATCGCCGTGCAACAGCCCACCGTGGCCGCCCGCCCCACCGGCACCGCCCGTGCCGCCGGTGCCGCCTTTGGTGTGGGTGGCAGCGTTACCCGTGGCGCCGTTGGTGCCGACCCCGCCGGCCCCACCCTGGCCGCCGCTGCCCCACAGCCCGGCGTTACCGCCTTTGCCACCCGGCTGCCCCGGCGCCCCGGACCCGCCATTGCCGCCGTTGCCCCACAAAATCCCGCCAGGGCCGCCGGCCTGCCCCGTCCCGGGGGCGCCATTGGTGCCCTTGCCGATCAGCGGACGACCCAACAGCAGATCGGTGGGCGCATTGATCACCGCCAGGGCGTCGTGCTCGAAGGTCTGCAACGGCGAGGCGTTGGCCGCCTCGGTGGCCGTATAGGCGCCCCTCCCGGCGCTCAACGCCTGGACGAACTGGGAATGAAACGCCGCCGCCTCGAGGCTGAGCGCCTGAAAGGCCTTGCCGTGCCCGGAGAACAGTGACGCGATCGCCGCCGAGACCTCGTCACCCGCCGCGGCGGCCACCGCTGTGGTCGGGGCCGCGGCCACGGCATGCGCGGCCGTCAGCCCCGAACCGATGTTGGACAGATCCGACGCCGCCGAAGCCATAAACTCCGGGACCGCCACCACATACGACATCGCCTACCCCTGCCAGGTCGTCGACACACCGCTGCACCGAATGAGGCCGAAAAGCTCCAAAATCGTACGACGATTCGGACCCGCCGTTGCGGCGTTTTGCCAAACTCTTCGGCTCGCGCGCCGAGATCGGCCGGACGCTCCGCTCCGGACCGGCTTCGCACCCGATTCGAGGCGCGGTGCGCCCGTCGTCACACCCGAGATCGGTTGGTAATCAGTCTGTCTCGACGATGTCGCCGCGGTAACGCTGGAACAGCGCCAGGAATTCGGCGCGCTCGGCGTCGCCGACGCCGTTCTTGACTAGCGCCGCATCCGAGGCTTCCATGTTCGCTTCCCATTCGTCGTCGGTGATCCCGAGTCCGCTGTGCGATGTCTGCATGTCGCGGCCGATGTAATGGCACGGTCCACCGCTCAGTGCGCACATCTGGTCGACCAGGAGTTGTCGACTGCGGATGACCGAGTCCGCGCTGCGGCCACCGAAGAAGCGAGCGAAGGCGGGGTCTTAATGCAAGATGGCGAACAAATCGTCGACGACGGCGGCGATCACGTCGTAGCCGCCCATGCGCTGATAGAGGGACCTCGCCGACGGCGTCACGGCCTCATGGTAAGTGCAGCGACGACCCAATGCCCAAGTTCAATCACGGCGTGCACGGGCGGTTTTCACGCCGCAACCGCGGGATGGTCGGTATGCCTTTGGGACAGAAAGTAATTCGCCGGCAGGCGGGCGAGATACTTCTGACCCCTTGGTGGCCGGCCGGTGCTACGGGCCGCCGCCGTTGCCGCCGTGGCCGCCGAGTAGGAGGGTGACGGTGGTGCCGAAGGCACTGGCGAGGCCACCGCCGCCGCCGCCACCGATGCCGGCGTTGCCGCCGGCGCCGCCCGGCGGCGGGGCGTTGCCGCCGGCCTGGCCGGCGGTACCGCCCTGACCAGCACCACTGTCGCCACCGCCGGTGCCGCCGGTGCCACCGGCGCCACCGGTGATACCACCGCCGCCGCCACCACCACCCTCGCCGGAGGCGAGGGTGCCGGTTGTGCCGTGGACCGTGGCGCCGCCGCCGGGGCCACCACCGCCCGTGGGGTTGCCCTGTCCGGCCTGCCCGACGGTGCCACCGGCCGATTCGGCACCGAATACGGCGCCGGCGCCGCCGCCGCCACCACCACCGGGGCCACCGGTGGCGCCGGCGGGGCCACCACCGCCCCCGCCGTCACCACCGCCGGCCGAGACGGTTGTGGCGCCCACGGCATCGGCGGAACCGCCGCGGCCACCACGGCCGCCGGTGCCACCGATGCCGCCGCCGGTGCTGTTGCCGCCGGCGCCGCCGCCGCCACCCCCACCGCCCGAGGCGCCAGCGTCGGTGGCATGGACTATGGCGGTACCGCCGCCACCGCCAATGCCGCCGTTACCCCCCGTAACACCGGTGCCGCCCTTGCCGCCGGTGCCGCCGTCGCCGCCGGTAAACGCGGAGGTGCCGCTGAGGGCGGCGGTGCTTGCGCCGCCGCCATCGCCGCCTTGGCCGCCTTGGCCGCCGGTGCCGCCGACGCTGTTGCCGCCGTTGCCGCCGTTGCCGCCGTGGCCAGCGGTGATGTCGACGCCAAAGCCTCCCACGCTGCCGCCGGTGCCCCCGTTGCCGCCGGTGCCGCCGGTGCCTGCGGGGCCGGCGCCGGCGCCCGCGCCGCCCGCGCCGCCGCCCACGCCGGCGGCCCCGCCGTTGCCGCCGTTGCCGCCGTGGCCCGGACCGGCGCCCGCGTCGGCGGCGCCCTGACCACCCAGACCGCCGTGACCGCCCTGGCCGCCGGCGCCGCCGTTGCCGGCATGGCTGAACAAAAACGCGCCCTTGCCACCGGCCCCGCCGGCACCGCCGTTGCCACCGAGACCGCCGTCGGTGCCGTTGACCGCGCCGGCGACACCGGCCCCGCCGGGGCCGCCGGTCCCGCCGAGCCCGCCTGGGCCGCCGATGCCGCCATTGCCGAACAACAGCCCGCCGTTACCGCCCGCTCCACCGGCGCCGCCGGTGCCGCCCGGGCCGCCGCTCCTGTTGACGGCCGCCGAGCCCGATAGGCCGGTGGTGCCGGCACCGCCGGCGCCGCCCTTGCCGCCGCTGCCGAACAAGAAGGCATTGCCGCCCTTGCCGCCTGGCTGCCCGGGCGCGCCCGACCCACCATTGCCGCCGTTGCCGAACAAAATCCCGCCCGGCCCACCGTTCTGCCCCGTCCCCGGCGCCCCATTGGTGCCCTTGCCGACCAACGGGATCCCCAGCAACGCGTTGGTGGGCGCGTTGATCACCTGCTCCACGGCCTGCAACGGCGAGGTATTGGCCGCCTCGGCGCCCATATAGGCACCCCCGGCGGCATTCAACGTCGACACGAACTGGGCGTGGAACGCCGCCGCCCGGGCGCTGAGGGTCTGAAAGGCCTGCCCGTGGCTGGAAAACAGGGAGGCGACCGCCGCCGACACCTCATCACCGGCGGCGGCCAGCACTCCGGTCGTCGGAGCCGCCGCCGCCGCATTGGCGGCGGTCACCGCCGAGCCGATATTGGACAGATCCGACGCCGCCGAAGCCACAAACTCTGGGACGGCCACTACATACGACATCGCTGCCCCTCCCCCCAAGATCGGGTGAACAGATGAAGAGCACTAAAAAGCGTACGCCGATTCCGACGTGATGTTCCGTGTCGC
Source organism: uncultured Actinomycetota bacterium (assembly GCA_963784685.1). Taxonomy (GTDB): domain Bacteria; phylum Actinomycetota; class Actinomycetes; order Mycobacteriales; family Mycobacteriaceae; genus Mycobacterium. The sequence continues at coordinate 246,694 of CAWASF010000018.1, read as the reverse complement.
GGCGAACTTTTCGCCGCGGCGCTGCCATTGCAGAAGGCGCTTTTTGAACACCATTCAATAAGTGCGGCGATGAATGTGAGGTTCGTATGAACAGCATTTGGAAAAGGTAGGCCGATTGCGACAGCGGCCGAAGAACGCGTTTCGACACGCATCCAGCCGCGCGTTCCTGGCCTGCTGGTGAGACGATTTGCCGATGGACCAGGACGACCCGAGAAGCGAATCGCCGAGTTGGAGCATCAACTGGCCGAGCAGAAGCGCATCGCTGAGCCGCAACGTCAGATCGCTCAAGTCCCGCCACCGCCGCAGTGGCCAGCAACACCACCACCATCACCACCGTCGGCACCGAAGACGGGACAGCCGACCGGGTTCAGGGGAGCATGGGTTTCGGTTGACGGGGGCGGTTTTCAACAGGTCGGCGGTCCGGGCGCTGCCTTGCCTCCTCAAACCGCCGAACAACTCGCCGGGCTGGTCAGCGAAGTCGTGCGTCAAGCCGAGTTTATCGGCCAGAGCGGCGTTTTGGGCCAACTCGCGAGTCCGGGCCACGTCGGTATTGGCTCGCAACCCGTCTCGCCGGGAGCGGCGGGCTTTGGGGGTCAAGCCCGAATTGGCTACCAATCGCCGCGGCGCAAGGTCATTGGCATTCCTCGCAAATTCGTGGTCATCGGTTTCGCGGCGTTTTTTATGGTGGTGGTCCTCCCGACGCTGCTCTCGTTGTCTTTCATCGGCGCGATGTTATTGATGGCAACCAGGCCGTCGCGCGTGGAGTGGATGGGCGGCATGGTGTGCAACAGCGGTTACCAGCTGACACCCGACGTCTCGAACTACGGCTCACCAAGTCACTCGTGGACCAGCATCAGCTTCCAGTGCGTCAACGGTGCCGACGCCTATGACGCCAGCTTCGGGGCAATCGCCGGGTTCCAGGCTTTGGCTGTCGCCCTCACGGCCCTGACGCTCCTGTTGTGCATCGCCCTAGCTGTCTGGCTCCCGTATCGGAAGAGCAGCCCCGACAACGCGCTCCACGCGGTTTTCACGGTGCTGACCTGCGGTCTGTGGGCGCCCATCTGGATTATCGACGCGATGTTCCGCCGGCGCGGCAGTGGCGCCGGCATCTCTATCACGTGACAACTGCCCCGCGCAGGAAGCGTGGCACTTTTTGAGCGGACGGCGCTGAGAACGGGCTCCCGGCTCTGGGGGCCGCCGCGGGATTCCGGCCCGATATCGCAGTCTTGCCGCCGCCACTTCGCCCGCCGCCGACCAACGAACAACGACGCGTCGTCCTAATCAGTCCGAGCGCTCGACCGCCCGCAACCCAAGCGAAAACACCAGCCGCACCTCGGGATCCGACAGCGAGGTCGACAACAACTTCTCGATCCGTCGCACCCGGTAGCGAACCGTGTTGGGGTGTACATGCAGCGAGTGCGCGGCGGCGCCGATGTCGCCGAAACTGTCCAAGTAGGTCCGCAGCGTCTCGGTCAGCACCGGGTCGCGCGCGCGCAGGTCGCGTATGCGTGGATCGACCAGTCGCTCGTCGGCGCCGACATGGGCGACGATCTCGTCGAGCACGACGGTGGTGCGCGCTTCGGCCAGCGAGGTCACCTGCCCGATCGAAATCGGATGTCGCTCAGCGCTATCGAGCACCCGGTCCACCTCGGTGCGTGCCTCGGCCACCGCCGGCAGACCGGCGAGCGGCGCGGCGATGACGGCGCGCAGCTCGACGTCGAGTTCGGTGCGCAGGGCGCCGATCGTTCCGCGGACCCACGAGGTGACCGACCGCATGGCAGCGGTCTGCGGCAGCAGCACATAGATTCGCGATCCACGCGACGCGACCTGAGCGTCGCGGCGAAAAGCGCTGGCGCTCAATGCCAAGACGTCGGCCAGCCGTGCATCGCGGTCCCCGCCGGCCGCGGTTTCCCAGCCGATCAGCGCGGCGGGGCCGTCGGCGGCGAGGCCAAGCTCACGGGCGATGGTAGCGACGTCGGCGGTGTCGTCGCCGGTGAGCCCGAGAAGTTGCTGCACCCGCCGCGCGTGCGTGGACGGCCGGGCCGCCAGCCGAAACATGACTCGGGCGGCCAATACCGCCGCACCCCGCAACATCTCCTCGGCGTCGTCGGCCAGGGGCTGCGAACCCTGTTGCACCCAGATGGTGCCGGCGAACACCGGCGGTCGCCGCGCATCGGTCGGCGGCTGATAGATCCCGATCGCGAGCCGCGGGCGCAGACCCAACTCCGGACGCTCGGCGACGCGCACCGCCTCGCCGCCGGATCGCAGCGCATCGAAGATGCCCCATTGGTCGATCCACTCCAGATGCTCGGGCGGCCCGGCGCGTCCCAGGATCGAAAGGCGGCGCAGCTCGTCGGCTTCATCGTTGGAAGCCGAATAGGCGAGCACGTGCGACTGCGCGTCTTCGATACTGACCATGCCGTGGATGCGGTCGGCCAGCGACTGTGCCAAGCCGAAGAGGTCGGTACCGGAGTCGTCCGTCGGGTCGGCGCGGTCCCCGTGATGCTCCAGGACGTGGTTGACCAACTGGTAGAGCCGCTCCCAGCGCGCCCGCGGCTCCACCGCCACCACCGCCGACCCGGCCGCCACCGCCGTTTCCACGAGCGCGTTAGACGGCTCCTTGGCGAAGATCGCCGCCGGAACGCGTTCGCCTGCCTGCTTGCCCACCCACCGCAGCGCCTCGTCGTCGCCGACTCCGAGCAGGAAGAAGACGTCGGCCGAACCCGCCGGCGCCGCCAGGCCCAGCCGCACATCGTCGGAATCGATCAGCGCCGCCGACCCCACCGGAAGGTCCAGGCCCCTCGGGGCGTCCACGAGGCTGACCAGCGTCGCGTCCAGCGCGAGCAACAGTTGACCCAGCCCGACACCAGCGCCTCGCATATTGTCCGATCGTACTACACCGCCACCGAATCCTTGTCTGATCAGCCAACAGAAACGGGCGCCGTGCCGGGGATCCTTGGCAGGATGGACGCAATCACCCAGGTGCCAATGCCGACCAACGAGCCGGTCCACGACTATGCGCCGAAATCCTCGGAACGCACCCGTCTGCTCACCGAGTTGGCCGCGCTGGCCGACCATGCGATCGACCTCCCGCACGTCATCGGCGGCAACCACCGGATGGGTGACGGCGAGCGAATCGAGGTCGTCCAGCCGCACCGGCACGCCGCCAAGCTGGGCACCCTGACCAACGCCGTGCACGCGGACGCGACGGCGGCGATCGAGGCCGCGATGAAGGCGAAGAACGCCTGGGCGGCAATGCCTTTCGACGAGCGCGCAGCGATATTCCTGCGGGCGGCCGACCTGCTGGCGGGGCCATGGCGCGAGAAGGTCGCGGCCGCGACGATGCTCGGCCAATCCAAGTCCGCCTACCAGGCCGAGATCGACTCGCCTTGCGAGCAGGTCGACTTCTGGCGGTTCAACGTGGCCTTCGCCCGGCAAATCCTGGAGCAGCAGCCGATCAGCGGACCCGGCGAGTGGAACCGCAGCGAGTACCGCCCGCTGGACGGCTTCGTCTACGCGATCACGCCGTTCAACTTCACCTCGATCGCCGGCAATCTGCCGACCGCACCGGCGCTGATGGGCAACACCGTCGTGTGGAAGCCGTCGATCACCCAGACCCTGTCGGCATACCTGACGATGCAACTGCTCGAGGCCGCGGGCTTGCCGCCGGGTGTGATCAACCTGCTGACGGGTGACGGGTTCGCGGTTTCCGATGTGGCGCTGGCCGATCCGCGGTTGGCCGGCATCCACTTCACCGGGTCGACGGCCACCTTTCAGCACCTGTGGCAGCGGGTGGGCGCCAATATCGGCCGCTACCAAAGCTACCCACGCCTGGTCGGCGAGACCGGCGGAAAAGACTTCGTCGTCGCACATGCGTCGGCGCGGCCGGATGTGTTGCGCACGGCGCTGATTCGTGGCGCGTTCGACTATCAGGGCCAGAAATGCTCGGCGGCGTCGCGGGCGTTCATCGCGCACTCGGTGTGGCAGCGCATGGGGGACACCTTCCTGGGTGCGGCGGCCGCGCTGCGCTACGGCGACATCACGGATCTGCGCAACTATGGTGGCGCGCTGATCGACCGGCGCGCCTTCGTCAAGAACGTCGACGCCATCGAGCGGGCAAAGGGCGCACCGGGAGTCACCATCGCTGTGGGGGGCGAATACGACGACAGCGTGGGCTATTTCGTGCGCCCGACCGTGTTGCTGTCGGATGACCCGACCGACGAATCGTTCGCCACCGAGTACTTCGGTCCGCTGCTGTCGGTGCATGTCTACCCCGATGACCAGTACGAGCGAATTCTGGACGTCATCGACGCCGGGTCTCGCTACGCGCTGACCGGCGCGGTCATCGCCGACGACCGCCGGGCCGTGCTCACGGCTCAGGACCGGCTGCGATTCGCCGCCGGAAACTTCTACGTCAACGACAAGCCGACCGGCGCGGTGGTCGGGCGCCAGCCGTTCGGAGGGTCGCGGGGCTCGGGCACCAACGACAAGGCCGGGTCGATGATGAACCTGCTGCGCTGGACGTCGGCGCGGACCATCAAGGAGACGTTCGTCCCGGCGACCGACCATGCCTACCCACACATGGGAGCCGACTGATGGCCGGCGTGTTCGCCCATACCCTTCGTCCGGCGATACTGGCCGCCGGCCGGCGCGAGGCATTGCGCCGCGCCGCGGAACGGTTGCCGGTGACCCGTCGAGTGGTGCATCGGTTCGTGCCGGGGGAGACGATTGACAGCGCACTGAACAGCGTTGCCGCCCTGCGGGAGTCGGGCCGATACGTCAGCATCGACCATCTGGGCGAGGACGTCACCGACGCCGACGACGCCGATGCGGCGGTACAGGTCTACCTGGACCTGATCGACGAGCTGGGCCGCTGCAGCGAACCCGCCGAAGATGGCGTCGCGCCGCTGGAGGTGTCGCTGAAGTTGTCGGCACTGGGCCAGTCGCTGGAGCGGGACGGTGAAAAGATCGCGCGGGAGAACGCCTGGGCGATCTGCGCAGCCGCACAGCGCGCGGGCATCTGGGTCACGGTGGACGCCGAGGACCACACGACGACCGACTCGACGCTGTCGATCGTGCGCGACTTGCGCGCGGACTTCCCTTGGCTGGGCATGGTTTTGCAGGCATACCTGCGGCGGACACCGGGCGATTGTGCGGAATTCGCCGCTTCGGGGGCCCGGATCCGGCTCTGCAAGGGCGCGTACGACGAGCCCGCGTCGGTGGCTTACCGAGACGACGCCGAGGTCACCGACGCGTACCTACGGTGCCTTCGCGTGCTGATGGTGGGTTGCGGGTATCCCATGGTGGCATCGCACGACCCAGTGATCATCGACGCGGTACCGGCTATTGTCCGCGAATCCTGCTGGCGCGCAGGGGATTTCGAATACCAGATGCTGTACGGCATCCGCGACGGTGAACAGCGACGGCTGGCCGACGCCGGCAACCGCGTGCGGGTCTACGTTCCGTTCGGCACCCAATGGTACGGATACTTCATGCGGCGACTCGCCGAGCGGCCGGCCAACCTGGCGTTCTTCGTGCGCGCGCTGGCCGAACGCCCAGTGTGCGCTCAGGGACTCGGGCGTGTCCTCAGGGTGGAAAAGCCGCGGCGATCTCGCCCTCGGCGCACACACGGCGCCTAAGCGCGCCGTGGCCGCGGGCGATCACCGGCGAGCCCGCGGACGGCGTGTGCGCGCACGAATTCCGCTGCCACCGCCGGGTTGTCCATATCCAGCGTCGACGACGGTGTGCTGAAGAGCGAGAACAGTATCCGCGCGAACCATTCGCCGGCCGGCCTGCACATCGAGGTCCTTGCGTACCTCACCGGTGAGCTTGGCGGCCGACAGGTAGGGCGCGAAGAAGTCGACGCATTCGCGCAGCAGCACGGCGGCGTCTTTGGTCAGTAGCAGGCTGATCGCATCTTCGTCGAAGTACTTCCCGGATGCGATCGTCCGGCGCGCCTGTGTCACGAATACGGCTGCGCGGCTGAGCTTTTCCTCCAACGATCCGCCCTGGTCCATCGCCTTGGACATCTCGCGATAGAACTGCTCGGAGGCATTCTCGGCGCAGGCTTCGAGGATGGCGCCCTTGTCGCTGAAGTACTCGTAGATCGTGCTTCGGGATACGTTGGCGGCCCGGGCGATATCGACGATGGTGGTCTTCTGTAGTCCCTGGCCCCGGAAGCACGCATACGCGGACTTGACGATCAGCTCGCGAGTATCGGCCGCCTGGGATGTCGAAGCCTGCGTCATCGAGGCTCACCCGGCCGGTGCGAGGATCAGGCCACTCGTGGGCACGCCGGTTCCCGACGTGACTAGCACGTGCTCGACGTTGTCGACTTGGTTGCAGGAGGTGCCGCGCACCTGGCGCACGCCCTCGGTGATGCCGTTCATGCCGTGGATATAGGCCTCGCCGAGCAGCCCGCCGTTGGTGTTGATCGGCAGTTCCCCACCCAGCGACAGCCGTTCCACGGTGGCGAAGTCCTTGGCTTCCCCACGCCCGCAGAAACCGAGCTCCTCGAGCTGCGTGAACACGAACGGCGTGAAATGGTCGTAGATGAAGGCGGTTTGGATGTCTTGCGGCTTGAGGCCCGAATCCCGCCACAGCCGGTCGGCGACGACCCCCATCTCCGGTAGTCCTGTGATGTCCTCGCGGTAGTAGCTGGTCATCATCTCGCCCTCGTGCGCCGCGCCCTGGGCGGCCGCGGTGATCACCGCCGACGGTTGGCGAAGGTCGCGGGCGCGTTCGGCACTGGTCACCACCAACGCGACGCCGCCGTCGCTTTCCTGGCAGCAATCCAGCAGCCGCAGCACGGGTTCGACGATCCAGCGGGATTGCTGGTGGTCCTCGAGCGTGATCGGACGCTGGTAGAACCAGGCGTCTGGATTCCGCGCCGCGTGTGCGCGGTCGACGACGGCGATCCGGCCGAAGTCCTCGTTGGTCACGCCGTACGTCGACATGTAGCGCTGGGCGTGCAGTGCGACCCAGGCCGCGGGGGTGAGCAATCCGAACGGCGCGTAATGCGCCATGAACGGCGGGGTTTCGGCGCTGGTGCGTCCGCTGCCCCCGAAGCGCATGCCGGACCGCTCGTTAAAGGCGCGATAGCAGACCACCACGTCGGCGACACCCGTCGCGACCGCCATCGCCGCGTGCACGACGGTGCCGGCGGCCGCGCCGCCGCCGTGCGGCACGCGGGAAAAGAAGCTCAGGTCGCCGACGCCCACACTGCGCGCCACGTCGATCTCGTCGCTGGCGTCCATGGTGAAGGTGACCATGCCGTCGACGTCACCGGGTGTCAGACCGGCGTCGTCGAGCGCGGAACTGACTGCCTCACAGGCTAATTGCAGCTCGCTGCGTCCGGATTCCTTGGAGAACTCGGTCTGGCCGATCCCCGCGATCGCGCAGCTGCCGGGCAGCGAGCCGCTCACGCTTCGTCCTTCTTTAACGCTCCGTCGAGCAGGCTGAGGATCGCGGTGCCGGAGACGTGGTCGCCGAGGCTGTTGGAGCCCTTGAACGTCACCTCGACGAAGTTCTCGCCGTCCTGGCCCTCGGCCTTGCCCGTCACGCTGCCGGTGAAGCGCAGGGGGTCGTCGGGAAAGCACGGCACGCCAAGGCGAATCGACAGGTTCTTGACCATCGCTTCCGGTCCGGCCCAGTCGGTGAGGAAACGGACGCAATATCCGTTGGTGGTCAGAATGTTCATGAACAGGTTGGGCGAGCCCTGCTTGTTGGCGTAATCGCGGTCGTGATGCACCGGCATGAAGTCGCGAGAGGCGATGGCCCCGGCGACGATCATCGTCGTCGTGACCGGGATCTCGAGCGGTGTCACCTCGTCGCCGACCGCGATGTCGGCCCACTGCAGGGTTCTTTTCGGCGTGGTCTTCGCGGTCGTCATCGGCTTCCTTCTATAGGCCGGAACTGGTGCAGCACAAAGTCTCCGGCGGCCCCGTCGAATGTTCGGTAGAAGACCTCGACCGGCATCCCGACCGTCACGTCGGCCGGGACGATGTCGCACAGGTTCGAGACCAGCCGTACCCCTTCGTCGAGCTGCACCAACACGACGATGTAGGGATATTCGAAGAAGGGGAACCGGGGTTCGTGCGGCATGACGAAGCTGTAGACGGTGCCGCGGCCCGACGATTCGATCGCATCCCATTCCAGGGAACGGCATTTGGGGCACATAGGGCGCGGCGGGTGACGCAGCGTCCCGCATACGGTGCAGCGCTGGATCAGGAGTTTCTGCTCGCGCAGCCCGTTCCAGAAGAATTCGGTGTCGCGGCTGACCGCCGGGGCCAAGCGGGGCGCCATCAGCGTTCCGGCCTGAATCGCAGCACGCGGAATCGCTGCCGCCCCAGCACTTCTCCGTTCTGGTTGACGTAGGTCGTCAACCAGGTCAGGAAGTAGCCGGTCCCCAGCGCCGTCTTCTTCTGTTCGGAAACGTCCTCGTAGACCGCCGTCGCGGTGATGACGTCACCGAGCCGCGGATAGCGTTCGATCTCGAACTCCGAGTTGACCGCGACCGTGCTGGTGAACCCGGCGTCGTCGAGGAACGCCGTCGGGTTGGTGGTGATCTCGATGGGAGCGCCACCGCGGTCCCCGATCCCCTCGAGTTTGGGCGCCGGCATCGTCCAGGTTTGCAGCATGACCGGCGGCGACACTATGCCGCCGAACCTTGACGCGGCCGCGAACTCCGGATCCAGGTAGACCGGGTTCATGTCGTCGAGCGCATGAGCCCAGTGCCGAATCATCGGTTGGTTCACCGGATCCGGCGCCACGGAGGGCTTTCCGGTGCCGCCGGTGGGCCGGCCGATGAGCGCGCGCAGTTTGCCTTGCAGCGCGGCCTGTGAATCGGTCACCGGGGCGCCCCCAGCCGTACGGGCATTCGTTTCACGCCGGGGATCATGGTCGCCCGCATTCGATCCACCTTGCCGACGAGCTCCAACGTGGGAAACCGGCGCAGCAGCTCGTCGAACAGGACGCAAGCCTCCAGACGCGCCAATTGCGCTCCGAGGCAAGAATGTTCACCGCAGCCGAATGCGATGTGCGGGTTGGGGTGGCGGGTCACCCTGAACTCTTCCGCGTCACAACCGAATACATCCTCGTCGCGGTTGGCCGACCCGTAGAGCATCACCACCACCTCGCCCTTGGCGATCAGCTGACCGCGGATCTCGACGTCCGTCGTCGCGGTGCGCGCCATATGGACCACGGGGCTGTTCCACCGCAGCATCTCCTCGACGGCACCGGGGATCAGGGACGGATCGTCGACCAGCAGGCGCAGTTGGTCGGGGTGTGCGATCAGCGCCAGCGTGCCCAGCGCGATCAGGTTGCGGGTCGTCTCGTTGCCCGCCACCAGCAGCAGAAACGCGAAGTTGAGCAGGTCCTCGTCGCTGAGTCGTTCGTCGTCGATCTCGGCGTTGACCAGAATCGACAGCATGTCGTCGCGCGCCCCGGCGCGCCTGTCCGCGATGAGCTGTCGGAAGTACTCGTAGCACTGACCGATGGCCACGAAGATTTCGAGTTCGATCTCCGGGTCTTCGGTTCCGGTGGCCGCGTCCGACCAGGTTCGGAACCGCTCCCAGTCGTCGGGCGGGGCGCCGAGCAGCTCGGCGATGATGCGGGTGGGCAGGGGAGCGGCGATCTCTTCGGCGAACTCGTGGGTCGACCCCGGTTCGATGCGGTCGAGTATCCCGCCCACGATCTCGCGGATTTTCGGCTCGAGGAGGTTTACCTGCCTGCGGGTGAAGCCGGAGTTGATCAGCTTGCGCAATTGCCGATGCCGCGGCGGGTCGGTGAAGAGGAGGCTGCCCTCCTGCACCGGGTTCGGAATGTGCGGGTCGGGGATGGTGACGCCCCTGGTCGAGGAGAACAGCGCCGGGTTGCTCGAGACGAAGCGGATGTCTTCGTACTTCAGCAAGGCCCAGAAGTGGGTGACGTCGTTCCAGCAGACCGGCGATGTGGCGCGCAGCTCGCGGTAGGCCGGGTACGGATCGCCGGCGTAGAAGTCGGGGGAGTGCAGTGGAAAATTGGTTCGCACGGCAAGCCCCTCTCGCAGGCCAGAAAACCCGGGGAAATCCGACAGATCGCCATAATCTGTCTTGCGAAACGTGTCTACTCCGCACCGCATCTTATTGTCAATATGCATACAAGAAACGGGAATTCACGCCGTTAATGGATTGACGGCGCAGTCCGACGGGTGAACACTGAGTCTTCAGATGACCGACGTTTGGGTGAGGTAGCAGATGGCTGGACTTATCGACACTTACCGGCTCCATATCGACGGTCGATGGGTCGAACCGCAGGACGGTCGCTACGACGACATCGACCCGGCCACCGAGGAAACCATCGCCACCGCGCCCGACGCGAGCGTGGCGCAGGTCGGCGAGGCGATCGCCGCCGCCCGCCGGGCCTTCGACAGCGGGCCGTGGGGAAAGACGAACCCCGAGGACCGGGCCGGCTGCCTCAATCAGCTCGGCGAGGCGCTGCTGAAGCACGCCGACGAGTTCTTCGCACTGTCGCAGGCGGAGTGGGGCTGCGTTGCGAATGAGCGCGTGATGCAAATCGACGGCACCGGATACATGTCCATGCACGCGGCCCAGCTCGCCACGAAGTTGACCGACGAGGCGGTCACCGGAGTCGGCGCCGGAACCACGTTGCTGCGTCGTGAGCCGCTCGGCGTGGTCTCGATCCTGACGCCGTGGAACTTCCCCCACTGCCTCAACGTCATGAAGGTGAACAACGCGCTGGCCGCGGGCAATACCGTCGTGCTCAAGCCCTCGCCGCTGACGCCGCTCGCCGGGCTTGCGCTCGCCCGGATCATCGACGAGGAGACCGACATCCCGTCCGGTGTGGTCAACGTCGTCACGCCGTCCAGCCTCGAGGCCGCCAGGCTGCTGACCACAGACCCGCGCATCGACATGGTCAGCTTCACCGGCAGCTCGGCCGTCGGCTGTGAGGTCATGCGGGCCGCGGGCGACGCGATGAAGCGCCTTCTGCTGGAGTGCGGCGGGAAGTCGGCGAGCATCGTCCTCGACGACACGCAGGTGACCGACGAAATGCTGCAGCAGATGTTCTTCGATTGCTGCTCGCTGCATGCGGGGCAGGCCTGCATCCTGCACAGCCGGTTGCTGCTGCCCGATTCGCTGCACGACGAGGTCGTCGACCGGCTCGTCGCGCTGGCCCGCGGCGTGAAAGTCGGCGACCCCAAGGATCCCGAGGCGCAGATGGGCCCGCTCATCAGCGCGGCCCAGCTGGAGCGCGTCCGTGCGCACGTCGCAGGGGCGCTCGACGACGGGGCGAAGCTGGTGACCGGCGGCGGTCGTCCGGCCGGGTTGGACGCCGGCTTCTACTTCGAGCCGACGATCCTCACCGACGTCGACCCGGATTCGACGATCGCCCAGGAGGAAGTGTTCGGGCCCGTGCTGTCGGTGCTCCGCTACCGCGACGACGACGACGCGGTGGCGATCGCGAACAACTCCCGCTACGGGCTGTCCGGGGCGGTGTGGGGCAGCGACGTCGATCGGGCGGTCGGCGTAGCGCGTCGCATCCGCACCGGCCAGGTCGCGGTCAACGGGGTGGGACCCGGTGACGCCCCGTTCGGTGGCTTCAAGCTGAGCGGGTTCGGTCGCGAGAGCGGCGGGATAAGCGGGCTTCACCAGTACATGGAAGTGAAGGCCATCGGGGTGCCCGCCTGACCGGACCGGTGTGCTTTTTGTAAACCGCTTCCGACATGCAAGGCTGCTGGGCATGGTCATCGCGATCGCCCGCCCCAAGCTCGAGGGCAACATCGCGGTCGGGGAGGACCGCCAGATCGGTTTCGCCGAGTTCGGTGCCCCGTGGGGTCGCGCGGTCTTCTGGTTTCACGGAACTCCCGGCGCCCGCCGGCAGATCCCAGTCGAGGCCCGGGTCTACGCCGAACAGCACAACATCCGCCTGATCGGCATCGACCGGCCCGGCATCGGTTCGTCGACGCCCCATCGGTACGAAAACATCCGGGGGTTCGGCGAAGATTTGCGGACGATCGCGGACACGCTGGGCATCGACAAGATGGCGGTCATCGGCCTGTCCGGCGGCGGTCCGTACGCGCTCGCTTCCGCCGCGGTGCTGCCCGATCGCATTGTGGCGGCCGGGGTGCTCGGCGGCGTCGCGCCGTTCCTCGGTGACGAAGGGATCACCAGCGGTCTGATGAACCTGGGTAAGCGGGCGGCGCCGCTGCTGCGGCTGGGAGGTGACCCGCTGCGGATCGGCGCGAGCCTGGTGATCCGGATGATCCGTCCGGTCGCGAATCCCGCCCTGTTGCTGTATGCCGCGGTATCGCCCGAAGGCGACCGGCGCCTGCTCACCAGGCCCGAGTTCGCGGCCATGTTCCTCGACGACCTGCTCAACGGCAGCCGCAAGCAACTGGCGGCCCCCTTCAACGACATCATCCTGTTCACCCAGGACTGGGGTTTCCGGCTCGACGAGGTCAACGTCCCGGTCCGCTGGTGGCACGGCGACAGCGACCACATCGTGCCATTCGCCCACGGCGAGCACGTCGTGTCCTTGCTGCCCGACGCCGAGCTGGTCGTGCTGCCGGGCGAGAGTCATCTGGGCGGGCTGGGCCGGGGCGAGGAGATCCTGTCGACCCTGATGAAGATCTGGGACGACCAGGCCTGAGCCGTGCTGCTGGCATCACTGAACCCCTCGGTCGTCACCACCACCGATATCGCCGACGCGGTCAGGATCGACGGCGCCGTGCTGAGCCGCAGCGACCTGGTCGGTGCCGCGACGTCGGTGGCCGAGCGCGTCGCCGGCGCGGACCGGGTCGCGGTCCTGGCCACGCCGACCGCGTCGACGGTGCTGGCGATCACGGGGTGCCTGATCGCCGGCGTGCCCTTCGTGCCGGTGCCCTCCGATGTCGGCGTGGCCGAACGCCGCCACCTGCTCACCGACTCCCGCGCGCAGGCCTGGCTGGGCCCCCGGCCGGACGAGCCGGAAGGGTTGCCGCACATCCCAGTTCGATTGCACGCGCGCTCGTGGCACCGGTATCCGGAGCCGTCGCCCGATGCCCCCGCGATGGTCATCTACACCTCGGGCACCACCGGGCTGCCCAAGGGTGTGCAGCTGAGCAGGCGGGCGATCGCCGCCGACCTGGACGCCTTGGCGGAGGCCTGGCAGTGGACGGCCGACGACGTTCTGGTGCACGGCTTGCCGCTATTTCACGTGCACGGACTCGTGCTGGGCCTGCTCGGGTCGCTGCGGATCGGGAATCGGTTCGTGCACACGGGAAGACCGACGCCGGCCGGCTACGCCCAGGCCTGCGTCGAGGCCGGGGGCACGCTGTATTTCGGGGTGCCCACCGTGTGGTCGCGGGTCGTGGGCGACGAGTCGGCCGCCTGGGCGCTGCGGCCGGCGCGGCTACTGGTGTCCGGGAGCGCGCCGCTGCCGGTGCCGGTGTTCGACGGGCTGGCCCAGCTCACCGGTCATCAGCCCATCGAGCGTTATGGCGCCTCGGAGTCCCTGATCACGATCTCCACGCGCGCCGACGGCGAGCGTCGCCCGGGCTGGGTGGGCCTGCCCCTCGGCGGGATACAAACCCGGCTGCTCGACGACGACGGCGACCCCGTCCCGCGCGACGGGGAAACCGTTGGGCGCCTTCAGGTTCGGGGTCCGACGATGTTCGACGGCTATCTGAATCAGCCCGAAGCCACCGCGGAGGCTTTCGACGCCGACGGCTGGTACCGCACCGGTGACGTCGCGGCGATCGACGCCGGCGGCATGCACCGCATTGTCGGGCGCGAGTCGGTCGACCTGATCAAGTCCGGCGGATACCGCATCGGCGCGGGCGAGATAGAAACGTCGTTGCTCGGGCATCCGGGTGTCGAGGAGGCGGCCGTCGTCGGGCTGCCCGACGAGGACCTGGGCCAGCGCATCGTCGCGTTCGTCGTCGGCTCGTCCGACCTCACGGCGGATGAGTTGATCGACTTTGTCGCCCAACAACTTTCGGTCCATAAGCGCCCGCGCGAGATACGCCTGGTGGACGCGCTGCCACGCAACGCGATGGGTAAGGTCCTCAAGAAGCAGTTGCTGGCCGAGGGCTGAGTTTCACGCTGTCGCGAGCGTGCGCAAATGTGCGCCTGATGCGGGGTGTCGTCGTACAAACGCGCACGCTCGCGGGCTTGGGGGCCGGCGCGGGGGCCGGGCTTGGGGGCCGGCGCGGGGCCGACACGCAGCGTGTTGCCAGCTCTTGGGCAAGCGAGACCGGGTTCCTTCACCTACCGTCGTAACGGTGAATGGAGGCACTGCCGCGACGGTCGTGGCCCGCGGTCGGTCCACACCGATGAGGCGGGTGGCGGCCGCCTGTCTCGTCGGGTCGGCGATCGAGTTCTACGACTTCCTCATCTACGGCACGGCCGCGGCTCTGGTGTTTCCCACCGTGTTCTTCCCGCACCTCGGCGCGACCGTGGCCACGGTCGCTTCGATGGGGACCTTCGGCGCAGCGTTTCTGTCCCGACCGGTCGGCGCCGCCGTTTTCGGGTACTTCGGGGACCGCCTGGGCCGGAAGAAGACGCTGATCTCCACGCTGCTGATCATGGCCCTGTCCACCGTGACCGTCGGCCTGGTCCCCAGCACGGAGGCCATCGGCGTGGCGGCCCCGTTGATCCTGATCGCGCTGCGGCTGCTGCAGGGGTTCGCCGTGGGCGGTCATTGGGCCGGGTCGGCTCTGCTGAGCGCCGAGTATGCGCCGGCCGCAAAGCGTGGCCGGTATGGCATGTTCACCGCGCTCGGTGGCGGCACCGCGTTGGTGCTGAACAGCGCGACTTTTCTCGCCGTGACCTACACCATCGGCGAGAACAGCTCCGCGTTCATGCAATGGGGATGGCGGCTGCCGTTCCTGATCAGCGCGGCGCTGATCGTCATCGCCTTGTACGTGTGGCTCAGGATCGACGAAACTCCGATATTCGCCGAGGAGAAAGAGCGCGACTTGGTGCCCAAGGCTCCCCTGGCGGAGGTGCTGCACCTGCATCGCCGTGAGATCGCCCTGGCCGCGGGCAGCGTCATCAGCGGTTTCGGCTTCGTCTACATGGCCGGCACCTATCTGACCACCTACGCCCACTCCCACCTGGGGCATCCCCGCGGCCTGATCTTGTCCGTCGGTGTGCTGGGCGGGCTGGCGAGCATCGCGTCGGTCGCGGTCTCGGCCACCCTGTGCGATCGAGTCGGGCGCCGCAGGATGATGCTGGTGGGGTGGGCCGGGTGCCTGTCCTGGTCGTTTGTGGCGATTCCGCTGATGGATACCGGGAGGCCCATTCTGTATGGGGTGGCCATCGTCGGCATGTACGCCACCGCCGCGATCGGCTCCGCGCCTACCGCGGCCTTCGTGCCCGAGCTGTTCTCCACCCGCAACCGCTACAGCGGATCGGCGCTCTCGGTGAACCTCGCCGGTGTCCTCGGCGGCGCCCTGCCGCCGCTGATCGCCGGAACGCTGCTGACGACCTACGGCAGTTGGTCGATCGGCCTGATGCTGGCGACCCTCGCGCTGACCAGCCTGGTGTGCACCTATCTGCTTCCGGAGACCAGCGGGACGGCGCTTCGGACCACGCAAGGTGTGCACGTCGGTCACTGACTCAGTTGGCGTGCAGGTCCTCGTTGAGCGCGATGCCCCGACCGTCGCGGGCCACGACTTCCACCGCCCCGGTGACCGAATTCCGCCGGAACAGGAGGTTATTGGCGCCGGAGAGGTCGCGTGCCTTGACGGCCTCGCCGTCGGGCATGGTGACCTTCGTGCCGGCGGTGACATACAGGCCGGCTTCGACGACGCAGTCGTCGCCGAGTGAGATGCCCAGGCCCGCGTTGGCGCCGAGCAGGCACCGCTTGCCGATCGAAATCACGGCAGTGCCGCCGCCGGACAGCGTGCCCATGATCGACGCCCCGCCGCCGATGTCCGACCCGTCGCCCACCACCACACCGGCCGAGATGCGGCCTTCCACCATCGACGCCCCCAGGGTGCCGGCGTTGTAGTTGACGAAGCCCTCGTGCATGACCGTCGTCCCGGGCGCGAGGTGGGCGCCCAGCCGCACGCGGTCGGCGTCGGCGATTCGGACCCCGGTGGGCAGCACGTAGTCGACCATCCGCGGGAACTTGTCGACGCCGTAGACCGTCACCGGCCCGGTGCGCCGCAGCCGGGCCCGGACGGCCTCGAAACCTTCGATCGCGCAGGGCCCGCGGTTAGTCCAAACGACGTTGGTCAATACACCGAATAAGCCGTCGGCGTTCAGCCCATGCGGCGCCACCAGGCGGTGCGACAACAGGTGCAACCGCAGATAGGCGTCGTAAGCGTCGGCGGCGACATCGTCCAGCGAGCCGATGACCGTGCGCACGGCGATCGTCTCGGTGCCGCGGTCGTCGTCGCGGCCGACCAGCGCGCCCAGTTCCGGGGGGATATCCGACATCGCGAGTCGTGACGTGGCGCTGGTGCCGGGTTCGGTCAGTTCCGGTGCGGGAAACCAAGCGTCGAGGATCGACCCGTCGGAGGCCAGCGTCGCCAGCCCGATGCCTGCAGCTCCAGTCACGGCGGACAGGTTACTTCGTATGCCGAGCAGACGCAGAATCGCATCCTGAAGCGGCCGAACGTGCGATTCTGCGTCTGCTCGGCATACTTAGCTCTGTGCTGGACTTGCGCGGGGATCCCATCGAGTTGACGGCGGCGCTGGTCGACATCCGCAGCGAATCGAGGGACGAAGCCCGCCTCGCCGACGAGGTCGAGTCGGCGCTGCGCGCGCAGACGTCTGGCTTTGAGATCATTCGCAACGGCAACGCCGTGCTGGCGCGCACCCGGCGGCAGCGGCCGTCGCGGGTGCTGCTGGCCGGCCACTTGGACACCGTTCCGGTGGCGGGGAACCTGCCCAGCCGCCTGGAAAATGGCGACTTGTACGGCTGCGGCACCGCCGACATGAAGTCCGGTGACGCGGTGTTTCTCCATCTGGCCGCCACCGTGGCCGAGCCGGCGCACGACCTCACGCTGGTGTTCTACGACTGCGAGGAAATCGACGCGGCGGCAAACGGTTTGAACCGCATCGAGCGGGAGCTGCCGGATTGGTTGTCCGCCGACGTCGCCATCCTGGGCGAGCCGACCGCCGGTTACATCGAGGCCGGCTGCCAGGGCACGCTGCGCGTCGTGATCAGCGCCGCCGGAACTCGTGCACATTCGGCGCGTTCGTGGTTGGGCGACAACGCGATTCACAAACTGGGCATGGTGCTGGACCGGTTGGCCGGATACAGCGCGCGCACCGTCGACATCGACGGTTGTACCTACCGTGAGGGCTTGTCCGCCGTGCGCATCGACGGCGGCGTGGCGGGCAACGTGATTCCCGACGCGGCCTCGGTGACCGTCAACTTCCGCTTCGCCCCGGACCGGTCGGTGGACGCGGCCCGGCAACACGTGGACGACGTGTTCGACGGGCTCGACGTGCGGATCGAGCAGACCGACGCGGCGGCGGGCGCGCTGCCCGGCCTGTCGCAGCCCGCCGCCAAGGGGCTGGTCGAGGCCGCCGGCGGACGGGTCCGGGCGAAATACGGCTGGACCGACGTGGCGCGGTTCGCGGCGCTGGGCATCCCGGCGGTCAATTTCGGCCCGGGCGATCCCAACCTGGCGCACACCCGCGACGAGCGGGTGCCAGTCGCGAACATCACCGCCGCGGCGGAGATGCTGCGGCGCTACCTCGGCACGTAGCAGCACGTAGCACAACTTGCTACAATGGCCTGATGGTTCGGACCATCGCCCAGCGCGAACTGCGCAATGAGAACGCCAAGGTGATCGAAGCGGTCACGGCGGGCGAGACGTTCGTCGTCACGCGCAACGGTGAGCCGGTGGCCGAGCTTCGGCCGATCAGAGCCGGCCGTCGCTCTTTCATCTCCCGCGATGAAGTCGCTGCGCTGGCCACCGCCGGTGTACGTATCGACCACCGTCAGTTCCGTGCCGATCAGGACCGGCTGATCGACCAGGGGCTCTAAAGGTGTCGTCGGGACTCCTCGACACCTCGGTCGTCGTCGACTGGCATGACCCCGCCGTGATCGCCGCGCTCCCCGACGAGGTGGCGATATCCGTGATTACCGCGGCCGAATTGGCGGCGGGTCCCCATCTGGCCGGGGACCCGGTGGAAGCGGCGAAGCGGCAGGCTCGGTTGCAGGAGGTCGAATCGGCACTCGAACCGATTCCCTTCGACGCGGCCGCCGCTCGCAGCTACGGGCTCGTTGTCGCGGCTGTCGTCCGCGAAGGCCGAAAGCCGAGGAGCCGATTCGCCGACCTGCTGATCGCCGCGACCGCACACGCGAGCCGCCTCGACCTCTACACCCGAAACGGTGAGGACTTCACCGGGCTGAAGGGGTTCGTGCGCGTGGTCGCCATTTGAGTGGACCGTCACGGCGTCACGACGACGTCGACGGTGTCCGCGCCCGCGTCTGCCACAACCGCCAGCACGGGGGCGTTGGGCGGCGAAACCACCTGGCCCCCTTGTACGCTCACCCGATAGCCGTTCGGATACTCGATGGGGGGAACCGAGATGAACGTCTGCGCGCCGGGGGAGAAGCGGCCCTGGCGGCCGGGCCGTTCGGTCGAGTAACACAGCCGGAACGTGCCCGAGTTGAAGGACCAGTCCCGGGGCGTGCCCGCGACCACCTGTGGATAGGGGGCGGCGAGCACCGCGAGCTTCGCCGTGTTGACGTTGGCGCCGGTCGGCGGCTGGCTGGGGTTGAAAACCAGGGCTTGGTCGGTCGGCGACGAGCTCGTCTTGTCGTTGCCGGTGTACGCCCATTCCAGCCAGCCCATCCGTTGCCGGTCGGTGTGGCGCATCACCTCCGCGAGGTTTTTCAGGTCGTTGGTGGCGCCGAACTCGGTCAACAGCGGCGGGATCTGATTGATGTCGGAGTAGAGGCTCGCGTTGGTGATCGTGAGGCCGTCCTGGAAGCGACAGGCGACGTTTTTGTGCAGCACCGATTCGATGGCGCAGTAGTCGTGGAAGGAGAACCCCGTGTTCGGGTCGCCGACCCTGCCGAGGTCGGTGTGGACTCCCTCGTCGAACAAGGTGTTCGGCTCGAAGAAAACCAGCGTGGCCGGGTCGGATGCGCGAATCGCCGGCACGACTTTCCGATAGAACTCGGTGAGCTTGTGGTCCTGCAGCGGGCAGCCCAAGACGGGATTGAAGCAGCCCTCCCAGATGAAGCCGGGCCACGGCTCATTGAGCACCTCGTAACCGAACACCCCCGGGTTGCCGCGGAAGAAGCCGGCGACGTGTGCCCACGCGGCTCGGTAGTGGTCCTGCAGCCCGATCCCGTCGGGCGCCGGGGCGTCGCGCCAGAAGGCGTTCCAGGCAAACTCCTCGGCCGGGTTGGCGAAATAGTTGCCGGGAAAGCCAAGTTGTGGGTTGGGCAGCCCGTCGGTCTTGACCGCCCACGCCGGTGCGCCCTCGCCCTGGAACACCTCGTTGTAGAGATCCTGGTGGAAGTCGAGCAGGCTGACGATGCCGTGCGACGCCAACGTCGCCACGGTCTGGGCGATGGAGGCGAGGTAGTTGTCGTCGTAGCCGAGCGGCTGCGGCTCCACCGCCGCCCAGATGACGCCCAGCCGCATCGCGTTGAAGCCGTTGGCCGCGAGGAAAGCCGCGTCGTCATCGCCGAACCCGTCGGCGGACGGCTCGTAGGGCGGCACCTTGTACACCTGGTTGAGCCCGTGCAGCACCACCACGCGCCCGTCGGAGTCGGTCATCCACCGGCCGGCGTGGCCGAGCGGCAGCGTTGGCCCGGCCGACGCCGCGTGGGCGGGCGTGGGGGTGAGGGCCGACGTCGCGTCAGTCGTCAGCGCGGCGATCAGCAGGCCGGCCGCGAGCAGTCTCGCCGCGCGGACCGGCATCGTGCCTCCGACTCGGGCGCGCTGCAGGCCCTTGATCACTGTGCAAAGAGTGATGGGTGATCGTCACCGCCCCAATACGACGGGGTCACGGTTGACGCACAATTCGGCGGGCGGGTGCGCGTTTCCCGCCGGGCTTTGCGCCGAGGCCCCCGTCAAAGTGTCCAACGGGCCTATCCTTGGAGACCTTGGGTGTCGGGGGGCCTGAATCGGCGGAGGGTCGATGACGACCGTGGCGGCGTGCGGGACGTGTGGCACCGCGCCTTTGGAGCACGCCCGGTTTTGTCATGGGTGTGGCTCGCCAGTCGAAGACGCTCGTACCCGGGCGGAGTACAAGCAAGTCACTGTTCTGTTCGCCGACGTGGTCCACTCGATGGACATCGCGTCTGCCGTCGGTGCCGAGCGGCTGCGCGAGATCATGGCTGACCTTGCTGACCGTTGTGCAGCGGTGGTGCAGCGGTATGGCGGCACGGTGGACAAGTTCACCGGTGACGGGATCATGGCGGTGTTCGGTGCACCAGTGGCGTTGGAGGACCACGCTATTCGTGCCTGTCTGGCGGCCTTGGGCGTTCAGGACGAGGCCAAGCGGCTTGCCGTCGACGTCCAAGAGCGCGATGGTGTGCAGCTGCAGTTGCGGGTGGGACTGAACTCCGGTGAGGTGATCGCCGGTGAAATCGGTTCGGGGTCTTTCGGTTACACCGCCGTGGGTGAGCAAGTCGGCATGGCCCAGCGCATGGAGTCGGTCGCCCCGCCGGGCGTTGTGATGCTCAGCGCGTCGACGGCGCGACTGGTTGACGGCGCAGCTGATCTCGGCGAGCCGGAGCTGGTTCAGATCAAGGGTGCCGACAAGCCCGTGGCGGCCCAGCGGCTGTTGGGCGTGGGCGCAGGGCATCGCGCCGCCAGGCGTGCCGAGCCGAGTCTGGTCGGTCGGCGATGGGAGATGTCCGCCGTCGAAGCCCTGCTGCAGCGCGCGGTCGAGGGGCACGGCGGGGTGGTCGGCGTGGCGGGGGCCCCGGGCATCGGGAAGAGCCGTTTGGTGCGCGAGGTCGCGGCGATGGCGGGCCGTCGTGGCGTGGGGATGTTCACCACCTTCTGCGAGTCACACACCAGCCAGGTCCCGTTCCACGCCGTGGCGCGGCTGCTGCGCGCGGCCATCGGCGTGGAGGGGCTCGACGGGCAGACTGCTCGGGATCGAGTGCGCGACCGCGTGCCCGACGCAGACCCCGAGGACTTGCTGTTGCTCCACGACCTGCTGGGCATCGCCGACCCTAATGCTTCGTTACCGCCAATCGATCCCGATGCCCGCCGGCGACGGCTGACCGCTCTCCTGAATGCCGCGTCTTTGGCTCGGGAAACGCCCGCCGTCTACGTCATCGAGGACGCTCATTGGATTGATGAGGTCAGCGAGTCGATGCTGGCCGAGTTTCTCGCGGTGATTCCGCAGACGCCCTCGCTGGTGCTGGTCACCTACCGCCCCGAATATCGGGGCGCGCTGACACGAGTGACGGGCGCCCACACCGTTGGCCTTGCGCCGCTTAGTGATTCGGAGACCGCGGTGCTGGTCTCGGAGCTGCTCGGTCGACACCCCTCGGTTGGCGCACTGGGCCAGAAGATCGCCGAAAGGGCCGCCGGCAACCCGTTTTTCGCGGAGGAGATCGTGCGCGACCTGGCCGAGCGTGGTGTGCTGCTGGGGCAGACCGGGGCGTACGCGTCAACCGCAGACCTCAGTGAGGTCAAGGTGCCTGCCACCTTGCAGGTGACCATCGCCGCCCGCATCGACCGGCTTGAACCATCGGCGAAGCGCACACTGTGCGCTGCGGCGGTCATCGGCTCGCGGTTTAGCCGGGGCTTCCTCGAAACGCTGGGGATTGATCCAGTACTAGAGGATCTGGTGAGGGGCGAGTTCATCGATCAGATCCGATTCACCCGACAACCCGAGTATGCGTTTCACCATCCGCTGATCCGCACGGTCGCCTATGAATCGCAGCTCAAATCGGATCGGGCTGAGCTGCACCGGGGCGCCGCGGCGGCAATCGAATCGGGTGACCGGGCAGCGGTCGACCAGAACGCTGCGCTGATCGCCGAACACCTGGAGGCAGCCGGTGATCTGCACCCCGCCTTCGGCTGGCACATGCGGGCCGCCACGTGGGCCACCAACCGAGACATCAACGGCGCCCGACTGAGTTGGGAGCGCGCCACACGGATCGCAGACGCGCTGCCCGCCGATGACCCCAAGCGGGCCGCCATGCGGATTGCCCCGCGCACCATGTTGTGCGGGACCGCCCCGCGAGTCGACGTGAATATCGTTGGCGAAGACTTTGATGAATTGCGCGAGTTATGCACCGCCGCCGGGGATCAGGCGTCACTCGCCATCGCCATGGCGGGGCTGGTGATGGATCGCGCATATCACGACCGGGTACGTGAGGCGTCGCGGCTGGCATCGGAGGCCTGGTCACTCATCGAGTCACTCGGCGACCCGACCCTCACGGTGGGGGTGTCCTTGCCGCTGGCTTACCCCAAGACTCAGAGCGCCGAGTGGTCTGACGTGCTGCGGTGGTCACAAAGGGCCATCGACCTGGCCGACGATGACCCGTCGAAAGGCAACTTCCTTTTCGGGTCTCCGTTGGCGCTCGCCTTCACGTCGCGAAGTTGTGCGCGTTGGTCCCTGGGTCGTCCCGGATGGCGCGACGACCAACGGTACGGCCTGGCCATGGCCCGCAGCGCCGACCCCTGGTCACACGCCGCGAGCGTCACCATCGTCTACTGCGGCGCGATACCGAGTGGTGTACTGAGACCCGGCGACTCCGCGATGCGCGACATCGAAGTCGCAAAAGAGGTTGCCGAACGATCCGGCGATGACCACGCATGGATCCTGACCCGGATGACGTTGGGCCTGGCGCTGATGTACCGTCCAACGCATGCCGAGCGTGATCGCGGACACAGGTTCCTGGCCGAGGTCAGCGAGGACCTCGCCCGTACGGAATCCTTGTTGTGCCATTTACCGATCATCGATGTCTTTTTGGCGCATGAGACGGCTCGTCGTGGAGATCGCGACGACGCGATACCCGTGATGCGGGCCGCCGTCGACCATCTGTTCCGCAAGGGACAACTGCTGGGGTGGGGGATTCCAGCGACCGGCGTCCTGGTGCGGACACTGCTCGATCGCAGGGCCCAGGGTGACGTGGCCGAAGCGGAGGCCGCGATCGAGCGGTTAGCGGCGGCGCCGGCCGAAGAAGGTCTGGCAATACGCGACATCTGGCTGCTGCGGCTGCGTGCGCTGCTGGCGCGGGCGCACGACGATGGCGCGGCGTATGCGCAGTTGCGGGATCGTTATCGCGACATGGCGAAAACGCTTGGCTTCGAAGGCCATATCGAGTGGGCCGAGGCAATGCCGTGACGACGGGCGCCAGGGAGGGGCCACCCCGGAAAGTGCCCGACGGCCTATCCGGTCACTGCTCGCGGTTCAAGCCCACTTTGCGAGCTGCCCAATCCGTTCAGCCCTAACGGTGTGCTGGTCAACCGTAGGCTGGAAACTCCCCGAGAAAGGTCCTGGCGATGACGGCTTACGATCTTGCCGCGTTGTGGGAGGCTCACTGCCGGTACGAGTTTGAAACGCGGGACGTGGACGCCACCATGTCCACCATGGTGGCGGAACCCTATGTCAATCACATCCCCACCATGACCGGTGGCATCGGCTTCGAGAGCCTCCGACATTTTTACGCCCACCATTTCATCGGGGTGAACCCTCCCGACTTCGAACTCATTCCCGTCAGCCGAACGGTCGGGGAGAGTTCCCTCGTCGACGAGTTCATCGTCCGCTTCACGCACACCACTCGCATGGACTGGATGCTGCCCGGCATCGAGCCCACCGGACGTGCAGTGGAGATCCCGACAGTGGCCATTGTGCAATTTCAGGGAGACAAACTTGCTCATGAGCACATCTACTGGGACCAAGCGAGCGTGCTCGTTCAACTCGGTTTGCTCAATCCTGACGGCCTTCCCATCGCCGGAGTCGAGACCGCCCGCAAAGTGCTTGGCGTGTCGACGATGTCGTCGAGCGCGCTTACTCGAAGCCACAACGGGGATGCTGAAGCGTTGAAGGGATGATTGGGCTTTCCCGAGCGTCGGGCCGTAGCAGTCGGCCCGCCACCCCGAGAAGGGATGACGGGCCGACTCTGTTCCGAGGAGCGCATCACTGTCTCGTCGGACAGGAAGCGCAGGGCTGAGGTACTACCCGATGCCTGACGCTGGTGACGGCCGCCTCGGTCCAGAGAACATTGGCCCGCTCAGGCGACGCCGGTGTCGTGGCGAACTTGAACGGCTGGGCCGGCCAGTACTCTGAGACGGTCGGAGTGGAAGGTCATCAATACAGGCGTGCTTTTAGCGCTGGAGCCGGTCTTATGCCGGGTGGCTACCCGCGCCCTATCCGCTGCGCTTGCGCGGCGGCATCGGCGGCCGCCGCCTGCATCCCGACCGCCGCCAGGTCGTCCGAGACCGCCCGCAGGGCACCCTCGTCGCCGGCGGCCAGCGCCCCAGCATGGGCCAGAGCCAAACGTCCTGCAGCGCAGTCGATCTCGTCGCACAGCCGGGACAGCGGGTCCACCGCACGGACATCCCCGAGCCGGACGGCCTCGTGCCAGGCGCGTAGCGCCACGCCCGACTGCCCGCCGCGTTCGGCCGTCCGCGCGGCGTCGCGGGCGGCGGCCACCGCGCCGTGCGGGTCGCGCATCGATGCCAGCCGCCACGCCCGCGCCACACCCAGCTCCGGGGCGAACAACGCCGACTTGGTGCCGTGCCGGGATTCGGCTCTGCTCAAGGCTTTTGCCGTCGCCGCGATGTCGCCCTGCTGGGCGAGCGCGGTGGCCAACAGGCTCAGCGACAGCGGCCCCCACGAGTAGCCGGTGCGTTCCAAGGTGGCGGCCGACTGCCCGAGAAGCGTTGCGGCTCGGGCGAATTCACCGTCAGCGAGCAGCACGTGCGCCAGCAGCACCTCGCCGATCGCGCGGCCCGGCTGCTGCAGTTCGGCGAAGTCGGTGAACTGCTGCGCGAGTTGCCCCGCCTCGTCGAGGCGACCCGCCATCAACAGTGCGGTGGTTTGGGCCAAACCGACCGTGAAGCGCAGCAGCCCGGGATGCTCGGCGGCCTGAGCGCGCTGCGCCAGCGGCTCCACGTCGGCGAAACGGCCCTCCCGCGCCGCACACAGCGCCGCGGCGCTGGCCGCCCAGGCCACCGCCTGATCGTCCGCGGCCGGCGACGCCAGCACATCGCGGGCGACCTTGACGGCGTGCCGGACGTTGCCCGCGTTCATCGCGAAGGTGGCGCTGAGCGCGTCCAGGGTGGTGCGCGGGCCCGTGTCCGTGACCCGACTGCGGATGGTCCGCAGGAACGCGGTGGCTCGCTCCGGCTCGCTGAGCATCCAGAACTGGTTGGCCGCGCGCAGCAGCGTCCAATCCATCAGCGCCGGCTGGGTCAGCGCGGCGGAGTCGACCGCGGCCAGCACCGCGTCGGCCTCACGGCCGCGGCCCTGCCACGCCAGGGCATGCGCCAGCGCCAGACGCGCGGCCAAGCCGCCGGACCGCTCCAGCGCCGAGCGGGCCAGTCGTTCGCCCAGCGCGAGGTCGCCCAGCCGCAACGCCTGCTGGGCCGCGGCCACGACCTCGGCGACCGGCGCCGGGGCATCGCTGTCCAGCGCCAGGGACGCCAGCCGCAGCCGGTCGCTGAGGTGGTCCGACGGATGTTGCGAAAGCAACTCGACGAGCTCGGCGCGTCGTCTTCGCGCGCCGTCGGCACCCATCGCGGCGAGCGCCCGATCGGCGAACAGGGGGTGCGCCGTGTACACCACGGGATCGTCCGATCGCCCCCCGCGGACCCGGGTTTCCGCCGCGCCCCACTCCTCGGCCTCCCTGGCCGCGCCGTCGCCGGCGAGGGCGGTCAGATCCGCGAGCGACAACGGCTCCTCGACGGCGAGGTAGTCCAGCACCGAACGCGCCGCGGCGGGCAGCTCCGCGAGGAACGCGTCGACCGAGGCGGGGGTCGACGGATTTGCAGCCCCGCCCGGCGGCTCGACGTTGATCCGATCAAGCAGACCGTCGGTCCACAGCGCGGCGATCGGTTCGGGCGCCGCTCCAAAATCCGGGCCGCGTGCGGTGACGACCATCCGGGCGGTGCCGGCCAGGGCCAGTTGGTACACCAGCGTGGCCGACAGGATGTCGAGGTTGTGGGCATCGTCGACCACGAGCAGCAGGTCCCCTTGCCCATGGCTCAGTGATGCCCGGGCGGCCCGCAGGAGAGCGGCCGGCTTGCCGACGTCGGCGATATCTATCAGGTGGCCGAAGGCACCGAAGGGGACGACGCGCTCGGTCGGGGTGCCGGTGACCCAGCGGGTGAGCGCGGCGGGGTGCCGGCGGCCGTAGTCTTCGGCGGCCAACCGGGCCAACGTCGATTTGCCGATCCCGTCGGGTCCGAGGACGACGGCCCCGCCCGCGGACGACGCGTCCAGGGCGGCGTTGAGCTGTTCCAACGCCGCCGCGTGTTGGGGGACATTCCATCGAATCGGCACCGCCGGATTTTAGTGCGCGCAGTGTGCGAGCCGCATCGGGCTTGGTCTACGTTTCGATGTATGCGCCCGAAACGCGATTCGTCGAGCGAATGGGCGGTGTGTGTGTACTGCGCGTCGGGACCGGTACATCCCGAATTGCTCGCGCTCGCTACCGAAGTCGGCGAGGCGATCGCCGAGCGCGGCTGGACCCTGGTCTGGGGTGGCGGCCGGGTTTCGGCGATGGGTGCGGTGGCAAGCGCGGCACGCGGCCGCGGTGGCCGGACCGTCGGCGTCATCCCCGAGAACCTGATGCGCCGCGAGGTTGCCGACACCGAGGCCGACGAGCTGATCGTCAGTGACACCATGCGCGAGCGCAAGCGGGTGATGGAAGACCGCGCCGACGCGTTCCTCGTGCTGCCGGGCGGGGTCGGCACCTTGGACGAGCTATTCGACGCTTGGACCACGGGTTACCTCGGCGTGCACGGCAAACCCATCGTGTTGCTGGACCCCTTCGGGCACTACGAAGGCCTGTGGCTGTGGCTGTGCGGGTTGCTCGACAGCGGGTACATCGCACAAGCGGCGATGGACCGGTTGGTGCTGGTGGATAAGGTGGGTGCCGCAATGGAGGCGTGCGCACCGAGGGAAGGTGCCTACGGGAATTGAGGGGTCACGTGTCCGATCACGACGGAGGAGCCCGCGCGGCGGTCCGACTGGCCGATATAGCAACCCGGGCCCCGGGCGTGCTGGCCGACATGCCGACGATCTTGCGCGGAACGCTGACCGGGTTGCTGGCCCGGCCGAGTTCCAAGAAATCGATCGGCACGGTGTTCCAGGACAGGGCCGCTCGCTACGGCGACCGGATCTTTTTGAGGTTCGGCGACCAACAACTGACCTATCGCGACGCCAACGCGGCCGCCAACCGTTATGCGGCCGTGCTGGCCGCGCGCGGCGTCGGCCGGGGCGATGTCGTCGCGATCATGCTGCGCAACTCGCCCAACGCCGTGCTGGCGATGCTGGCCGCGGTCAAGTGCGGCGCCGTCGCCGGCATGCTCAACTACCACCAGCGCGGCGAGGTGCTGGCGCACAGCCTGGGCCTGCTGAACGCCAAGGTGTTGATCGCGGAGACGGACCTGGTCAGCGCGGTAGCCGAGTCCGGCGGCACGGGCACCACCGAGACGCTGACCGTCGAGGATCTGGAGCGGTTCGCCGCGAGCGCTCCGGCCACCAACCCGGCATCGGCATCGGCGGTGCAGGCCAAAGACACCGCGTTCTACATCTTCACCTCGGGCACGACCGGGTTTCCCAAGGCCAGCGTGATGACCCATCGACGGTGGCTGGCCGCGTTGGCCGCCTTCGGCGGGTTGGGGTTGCGGCTGCGGAGTTCCGACACGCTGTACAGCTGCCTGCCGCTGTACCACAACAACGCGCTGACGGTGGCGCTGTCGTCGGTGATCAATTCCGGGTCGACGCTGGCGCTGGGCAAGTCGTTTTCGGCGTCGCGGTTCTGGGACGAGGTGATCGCCGGCGAGGCCACGGCGTTCATCTACATCGGCGAGATCTGCCGCTATCTGCTCAACCAGCCGTCCAAGCCCACCGACCGCGCGCACAAGGTGCGCCTGATCGCCGGCAATGGGCTGCGCCCGGAGATCTGGGACGAGTTCACGAAACGTTTCGGCATCGCGCGCGTGTGTGAGTTCTACGCGTCCAGTGAAGGCAACACCGCCTTCATCAATATCTTCAACGTGCCTCGCACCACCGGTGTCTCGCCGACGCCGCTGGCTTACGTGGAGTACGACCCCGACACCGGTGCCCCGCTGCGGGACGGGAACGGGCGGGTGCGCCGGGTGCCCGCGGGTGAGCCCGGCCTGTTGATCAGCCCGGTGAACCGGCTGCAGCCGTTCGACGGCTACACCGACAAGGAATCCAGCGAAAAGAAGTTGGTGCGCAACGCTTTCCGTGAGGGCGACTGCTGGTTCAATTCGGGCGATGTGATGAGCCCGCAGGGCATGGGTCACGCCGCTTTCGTCGACCGGCTCGGCGACACGTTCCGCTGGAAGGGCGAAAACGTCGCCACCACTCAGGTCGAAGCAGCCCTGGCGTCCGACGAGTCCGTCGAGGAATGCACGGTCTTCGGCGTCGAGGTGCCGGACACCGGCGGCCGCGCCGGGATGGCCGCGGTCAAGCTGCGCGACGGCGCCGAGTTCGACGGCAAGTCCCTGGCCCGCGCGGTGTACGGCCAGCTCCCCCCTTATGCGCTGCCGTTGTTCGTGCGGGTGGTGAAGTCGCTGGAGCACACCACGACGTTCAAGAGCCGCAAGGTGGAGTTGCGCGAGCAGGCCTACGGTTCCGACATCGAGGACCCGCTGTATGTGCTGGCCGGCCGCGACGAGGGCTATGTGCCGTACTACGACGAATACCCCGACGAGGTGTCGGCCGGTAAGCGGCCACAGGGCTGAGCGGCCTCGGGCTTCCTACGCCCACGCCGAGTGTGCGGCCAGCCGCACGTTCGGCGTCGACTGTGCGGCTGGCCGCACACTCGCGCGATGGCACCATAGACGCGTGCAGTCAACCCTGTGCGGGCGGCCGGTCGCGGCGGATCGCCCGCTGATCATGGCGATCGTCAACCGCACCCCGGACTCGTTCTACGACAAGGGTGCGGCGTTCGGCGACGACGCCGCGCAGGAGGCCGCGCACCGCGCCGTCGCCGACGGCGCCGATGTCATCGACGTCGGCGGGGTCAAAGCAGGCCCCGGCGAGAGCGTCGACGCGAACGCCGAGATCGCCCGGCTGGTGCCGTTCGTCGAATGGCTGCGCGGCGCCTATCCGGACCAGCTGATCAGTGTCGACACCTGGCGCTCGGAGGTGGCCCGGGTGGCCTGCGGCGCCGGCGCCGACCTGATCAACGACACCTGGGGCGGCATTGACCCCGCCATGCCCGAGGTGGCCGCCGAGTTCGGCGCGGGCCTGGTGTGTTCGCACACCGGAGGCGCGCTGCCCCGCACGCGCCCGTTCCGGGTCAGCTACGGAACGACGACGCGCGGCGTGGTGGACGACGTCGTTCGCAAGGTCACCGCGGCCGCCGAGCGGGCTGTCGCGGCCGGGGTGGCGCGCGAGCGGGTGTTGATCGACCCGGCCCACGACTTCGGCAAGAACACCTTCCACGGGCTGCTTTTGTTGCGCCACGTGGGCGATCTCGTTAATAGCGGGTGGCCGGTGCTGCTGGCTTTGAGTAATAAGGACTTCGTCGGGGAGACTTTGGGTGTGCAACTGACTGAACGGCTCGAGGGGACACTGGCGGCGACCGCGCTGGCGGCCGCCGCCGGGGTGCGGATGTTCCGGGTGCACGAGGTCGCGGCCACCCGGCGGGCGCTGGAGATGGTGTCGTCGATCCAGGGAATACGCCCGCCGACCCGCACGGTGAGGGGGCTTGCATGACCGCATCCGAGCTGGTCGCCGGTGACCTCGCCAACGACAGACTCCTCTGGAACCGTCCCAGCTGGACGATCGCCGAGCTGGAGGAGGCGAAGGCGGGGCGGACCGTTTCGGTGGTGCTGCCGGCACTCAACGAGGAAGAAACCATCGGATCGGTGATCGACAGCATCTCGCCGCTGGCCCGGGATCATGGGGGCCTGGTCGACGAGCTGATCGTGCTGGACTCCGGCTCGACGGACGACACCGAGATCCGCGCCATCGCCGCCGGTGCCCGCGTCGTCAGCCGTGAACAGGCGCTGCCCGAGGTGCCCGTACGGCCCGGCAAGGGCGAGGCGCTGTGGCGGTCGCTCGCGGCCACCAGCGGCGACATCGTGGTGTTCGTCGACTCCGACCTGATCGACCCGCACCCGATGTTCGTCCCCTGGCTGCTCGCCCCGCTGCTCACCTGCGAGGGCGTTCACCTGGTCAAAAGCTTCTATCGACGGCCGCTCGGTGTCGGCCTCAATGGTGGAGGGGTGGGTGCCACGGCCGGTACCACCGGCGGCGGGCGGGTCACCGAGCTGGTCGCCCGGCCGCTGTTGGCGGCGCTGCGGCCGGAGCTGGGCTGCATGCTGCAGCCGCTCGGCGGCGAGTACGCGGCGAGCCGGGAGCTGCTCACATCGGTGCCGTTCGCGCCGGGCTACGGCGTGGAGATCGGCCTGCTGGTGGACACCTTCGACCGCTTGGGCCTGGACGCGATCGCCCAGGTCAACCTGGGTGTGCGGGCGCACCGCAACCGCCCGCTGTCCGAGTTGGGCCCGATGAGCCGCCAGGTCATCGCCACGCTGCTCGCACGCTGCGGGATCCCCGACTCCGGGGTCGGGCTGACCCAGTTCTTAGCCGACGGCCCGGACGGCTCCGATGTTCAGGGCTACACCGCGCACACCTCGCCGGTCTCGCTGGTGGACCGGCCGCCGATGAAGGGGCTGTGGGCGCCATAGGGCAATATCGGTCGGGTGGCGTTGGTATTGCTCTACCTGGTGGTGTTGGTGCTGGTGGCGGTCGTGCTGTTCGGCGCCGCCGGCCTGCTGTTCGGTCGTGGCGAGCAGTTGCCGCCCCTGCCGCGCGGGACGACGGCGACGGTGCTGCCCGCCTACGGCGTCACCGGCGCCGACGTCGACGCCGTCAAGTTCACCCAGGTGCTGCGTGGATACAAGACCAGCGAGGTGGACTGGGTGCTGGACCGGCTCGCCAGGGAGCTCGAGGCGCTGCGGGGCCAGCTGGGCGCGGTGCACGCGCCGCCGGCCGCCACCGAGGACGCCGAGGGCGAGAACGATCCCGTGGAACCTGACGACGCCGAGGATCGTCAGGAAACAGTGTGAGCGACGACGGGCTGGTGCGGTGTGGTTGGGCTGCCGTTCGGCCGGGAGCGGACTTCGAGCTGTACCGCGACTACCACGACCAGGAGTGGGGCCGCACGGTGCGCGACGGCGTGGCGTTGTTCGAGCGGATGAGCCTGGAGGCCTTCCAGAGCGGCCTGTCCTGGCTGATCATCCTGCGCAAACGGGATAACTTCCGGCGCGCCTTCTCCGGGTTCGACGTCGAAACGATCGCCCGCTACACCGACGCCGACGTGCAGCGGCTGATGACCGACCAGGGGATCGTCCGCAACCGGGCCAAGATCGA
The DNA here is from genome assembly GCA_963784685.1 of uncultured Actinomycetota bacterium. Classification (GTDB taxonomy): domain Bacteria; phylum Actinomycetota; class Actinomycetes; order Mycobacteriales; family Mycobacteriaceae; genus Mycobacterium. The sequence goes on along the minus strand of CAWASF010000018.1, from coordinate 215,183 downwards.
AGCGACGATCGCCAACGCCCGCGCCGCCGCTGACCTGGGAACATCCGAGGATTTGGCCGAGCTGCTGTGGTCGTTCGCGCCGTCACCGCGGCCCCGGCCGGCCGACGGATCCGAAATCCCCTCGGCCACTGCCGAATCCAAGGCCATGGCGGCCGAACTGAAGCGGCGTGGCTTCCGCTTCGTCGGGCCGACTACCGCCTATGCGCTGATGCAGGCGACCGGCATGGTCGACGACCACATTCGCGATTGCTGGGTTCCCACCCGGGCCCACTGAAGGCCCGATGACGCTCCAGAGGCGGGTCTTTGTGTAACTGCCGATCCGAATAGGGAACAATGGAGGGGTGATTTGGCAGTTCAATGTCGGGTATGGCTGGAAGTTGACCGGCGGGGCATGCTCGGCGCCGACCAAGTCCGCACAGGCGGGCCAGCTCGAATCTGGAGGGAGCACTCGATGGCGGCGATGAAGCCCCGGACCGGAGACGGTCCTCTGGAAGCAACCAAGGAGGGGCGCGGCATCGTGATGCGGGTACCACTCGAGGGGGGCGGTCGACTGGTCGTCGAGCTGACGCCCGACGAAGCCGCTGCCCTCGGTGACGAACTCAAGGGCGTTACCAGCTAGGTCGGCTCAGGCACCGACCTTCCGGTAGATGTCCAGCGTCTGCTCGGCGGTGCGTGCCCAGGAAAATTCCTCGATGCAGCGCTGGCGTCCCGCCTCGCCGTAGCGTTTCGCTTTGTCCGGGTCGGCCACGAGCTCATTGACCGCTTCGGCCAACCGCGTCTCAAAACCGATTGGGTCGTCGGCGTCGTAGTGCACCAGCGACCCGGTGATCCCGTCGACGATCACCTCCGGTATCCCGCCGACATCGGAGGCCACCACCGCTGTCGCGCAGGCCATCGCCTCGAGGTTCACGATGCCCAACGGCTCGTACACCGAGGGGCACACGAAAACCGTTGCAGCCGAAAGTATTTCGCGTAGCTCCCCGACGGGCAGCATGTCTCGGATCCAGAACACCCCCGCCCGCCCGCGGGCCAGCGCGGCCACCGCGACCCGAACCTCCTCCGCCAACTCCGCGGTGTCGGGAGCACCGGCGCACAGCACCAATTGCACGTCGGGGCTGAATCGGTGGGCGGCGGCCACCAGGTGGGCGACGCCCTTCTGCCGGGTGATGCGCCCGACGAACGCGACGATGGGCCGGCCGGGGTCGACCCCGAGTTCGGCCAGCACCGACCCGCCTTGCACCGGCCCCGCGGGAAACCAGACATTGGAGTCGACCCCGTTGCGGATGACGTGCACCACGCTGGGATCCACTGTGGGATAGACCCGCAGTACGTCTTCGCGCATTGCGGCACTGACCGCGATGACGGCGTCGGCGGCCAGCACGGCGGTGCGCTCCACCCACGTCGACACGCGGTAGCCGCCGCCGAGTTGTTCCGCCTTCCACGGCCGCAGCGGCTCGAGTGAATGAGCGGTCAGAACATGGGGGATGTCGTAGAGCAGCGCGCTCAGCTGCCCCGCCAGCCCGGTGTACCAGGTGTGTGAATGCACGACGGTGGACGCCGACGCGGCGTTGGCCATCATGAGGTCCGTGGACAGGGTGGCCAGCGCCGGATTGGCACCGTGGATCCGTGGGTCGGGCTGATGGGCGAAGGCGTCGGGACGCGGCGCGCCCATGCAATGCACGTCGACGGCGCATAGTCGGCGCAGCTGGGCGACCAGTTCGGTGACGTGTACCCCGGCTCCGCCATAGACGTCTGGTGGATACTCCCGAGTCATCATCGCCACCCGCATATACCGCACGGTAGTTCGGCGCCGATGCGCCCGCACGGCGGGTGGGGGTTTGGCTGCCGCGACCGGGCCGAACTGCGGGCGCCAAATACATTGACGGACAATCCGTCAGGCTGCGGCCAATCGCGCGGTCCCCCTGGCAGCGGTTCCCGGCGGCCGATAGTTTGTAGCCATGAGGGAAGCACCACACGTGCTGGGCATCGTCCTGGCCGGCGGTGAGGGCAAGCGGCTCTATCCGCTGACCGCGGACCGGGCCAAACCCGCAGTTCCCTTCGGGGGGGCCTATCGCCTGATCGATTTCGTGCTCTCCAACCTCGTCAACGCCCGCTACTTGCGAATCTGTGTTCTCACGCAATACAAGTCGCATTCACTGGACCGTCACATTTCGCAGAACTGGCGGTTGTCCGGGCTGGCCGGTGAGTACATCACGCCGGTGCCCGCGCAGCAGCGCCTCGGCCCGCGCTGGTACACGGGCTCCGCCGACGCGATCTATCAATCACTCAATCTGATCTACGACGAAGATCCCGACTACCTAGTGGTTTTCGGCGCCGACCACGTGTACCGGATGGACCCCGAGCAGATGGTCCGGTTCCACATCGATGCCGGGGCCGGCGCCACCGTGGCCGGCATCAAGTTTCCGCGCAGCGAGGCCACCGCGTTCGGTTGCATTGACGCCGACGAGTCGGGCCGCATCCGCAGTTTCCTCGAGAAGCCCCTGGACCCGCCGGGAACCCCGGCCGACCCGGAGTCGACGTACGTTTCGATGGGCAATTACATATTCACCACCAAGGTGCTCATCGATGCGATCCGCGCCGACGCCGACGACGACCACTCGGACCACGACATGGGCGGCGACATCATCCCGCGACTGGTGGATGACGGGACGGCTGCGGTCTACGACTTCTCCGACAACGAGGTGCCCGGGGCCACCGACCGGGACCGGGGTTATTGGCGCGACGTCGGGACGCTGGACGCGTTCTACGACGCTCACATGGATCTGGTGTCGGTGCATCCGATCTTCAACCTGTACAACAAGCGCTGGCCCATTCGCGGCGAGTCGGAGAACCTGGCGCCGGCCAAGTTCGTCAACGGCGGCTCGGCTCAGGAGTCGGTGGTGGGCGCCGGCAGCATCATCTCGGCGGCGTCGGTGCGCAACTCGGTGCTGTCGTCCAACGTCGTGGTCGACGACGGCGCGATCGTGGAGGGCAGTGTGATCATGCCCGGCGTGCGGGTCGGCCGGGGCGCGGTGGTGCGCCACGCGATCCTGGACAAGAACGTCGTCGTCGGGCCCGGCGAGATGGTCGGGGTCGATCTGGAAAAGGACCGCGAGCGCTTCGCGATCAGCGCCGGCGGTGTGGTCGCCGTGGGCAAGGGCGTGTGGATTTAGCGCCTTCAGGGGACCTCCGGGATCAGCAGATGCGCGTCGCGACCGGGCCCCCAGTGCAGGGTGACGCGACCGCGCGGCGAGTTGGTATAGGCCGCCGGCATCTGGCCGGTGAGTGGGCTTCGCGGACACAACCAGCGGCCGCCGACCACCAGCCGCAGTTGCTCGCCGGCGCGGAACAACGTCGCCGACGGGCCCAGTGCGACGTCGACGGCGACCACCTCACCGGCGGAGACGGGCCGCGGCTCGGTGCATGTCGGGACCGGCTCCCACGGCTGGGAGAGTTCGGGGTCGAGGGCACGCAGCGCGACCCGCTGCCAGCCGGTGGTCACCCGGTCGTGGCCGTAGCCGTACGACCCCTCGAAGGCGACAAACCTTGTGCCGCGCCACTTCTCCATGCCGACGAACAGGTTCGCGTCGTCGCAGCCGTCCAGTTCGACCCACAGCCGGGCGGCCATCGGCCCGGTCAGCTCGACTTCCGCGGGAACTGTCCAACTGAATGACGCTGCGCTGGAAAGGGATTCGAACGTGATGGCACCCGCTGCCTGCGGCTGCTCGGGCGTCAGGGTCCCGCCGCCACCCAGATACAAAGGGCGCCAACGGGTGCGGGCGAGCGGCCATTCGGCTTCTTCGCGAACCGCGGTGACGGTGTCGCGGTCCTCGCGCACCTCGAGGCGGACGCTGCGGGAAGGGGGCGCGCCGTCGAGCACGCCCCGGAAGAACTTCAGCTGCTCGGCCAGGGCGGCTTCGGAGTAGAAGGTCGCCCACTTGCCGCCCCGATGGGTGTAGAGGCGTGCGTGGTCCGAGCCACCGCGCGTGAATGCCCGGATCGACCCACGGCTGTGCAGGTTGTTGTCCGAGAAGCTGCCGCAGACCAGCATCGGAACCTTGATCGCGGACAGGTCGGGCACGAGCGAGCGCCAGAAGTCGTCGCGCAGCGGGTGCTCGTCTTGCATGGGCCTGAGGCCATAGGTCTGCCGCGTATCGCGAGACAGGTTCCTCGACCACATCCGGGTGAACCCCGACTCCCGGACTCCGCCTGGAAAGGTGAGGTCGCGATAGGCGTCGGTGAAGCCTTCCCACGGGCAGATCGCCCGCAGCGCCGGCGGCTGCAGGGCGGCGACCGCAAACTGGCTGATGGCCAAATACGACACCCCGAGCATCACGACGTTGCCGTCGCACCAGGGCTGGCCGGCGATCCACTGGACGAGGTCGTAGGTGTCCTCGGCCTCCCGGCGCGACAGCAGCTTTCCCGTGCCGTCTGAGTGGCCGCAGCCGCGCGCGTCGGCGTTCACCACCGTGAAGCCGTGCGCGGTCCACCACGCGGGATCCGGCGCCTCCCAGCCGGTCAGCGCCGAGAAGGTCACGGGCAGCGGCTGGCGCAATATGCGGTATTGCAGCGAGTACGTCCACTTCTTGCCCCGCCGCGCCGGCAGGTTGTCCTTGCCGTAGGGATGGATGCTCAGGATGACCGGTCCGCCCTCGCTGCCGGGATTACGAAAGACGTTGATCCGCAACACCGTTCCGTCGCGGGTCGGGACGCCGACATCACGGTCGATGACGATGTCGGTCGGCGGATCGGTGACCGTTATGGGCGGTTTGGCGATGCCGCGAATCCGCTCGAATGCGTACCGGAGGGCGCCGGGACGTCGCCACGGCCAGTCCAGGGCGGGTGCCGGGTTTTGAGCCACGCCCGCTACCTTAAAGCGCGTCGGGGGCTACCACACGTTGGGCATCAACCGATAGCGAACCCGCTCCGCGTATTCGTTGTACCCGGCCAATTCCTTGGTGAGAAGCTTTTCCTCGTCGACGATCCGGAAGACGAGCGCCGCGACGCTCGGAATGACGAACAGAAGTCCCCAGTAGGAGCCGAGCGCCAGCGGCATCCCCACCATCATGATCACGAATCCGACATACATCGGGTGCCTGACGAACCGGTAGACACCGCCGGAGGCCACCGTCTGGCCTGGCTCCACCGTGACGGTGGCGGCCGCGTAACCGTTCTGCATGACCACCAGCATGGTGATGCCGAGGCCGGCCGCTACCAGGACATCGCCGAGCACGCTGACCAATGCGGGCACCGAGGACCATCCCATTCGGTGATCGAACGCGCTGAAGGCCATCATCCCGAAGATCCCCAGAAACGCGGCGAGGATCACGATCTTCTGAGTTGGCCTGGTTTCCGCCCGTGGTCCGCCGTGCGTCCGGCGCTGCAGGGCCGCCGGGTTGGTGCGGCCCAGGTAGACGGCGGGAAGCGTCGTCGCCAACGCGAAGGTGGCGATGAACACCCATGCCTGCCAATATTTGAGCGTGCCGGCCGGCACGAACAGGATCAGACCGTAGAGGGCCAGTCCGTACACCGACGATGCCGTCAGCCGGGCGCCGTTCTTCACGATCCTGTCCTCCCTAGCAACGCAGATCACGCCGTCGAAAAGCCATGGCCCCCAGCGCGATCAGCGCCGCGTCGATGGCCAGCAGCCACACGAGCGGCGCCGCCGTGAAGTCGGGGCCGACCCGGGGGACGTGGGCGAACGGTTCCAGGTCGAGCAACCACTGCGGGAACCGGGCGATCGAACCGATCAGGTATACCGCGACGAACCCGACCAGCACGCCCCACGCCGCGGGAGTGAACCGCGGGGCGAGACCGAACAGCCCGACCGTCACCGCCGCCAGCAGCCAGACGGCCGGCAGCTGGACGGCCGCACTTGCGACGACGACGGCCAGCTTGCCGCCGACGTCGCCGGCCGCGAGGCCGTAGACGAGCCCGCCGGCCACGCCACTGACCAGCATCGCGACCGCGGATCCAAGCAGCGCGGCCGCCAAATGGCTTGCCAGCCAGCGAATTCGGGAAACCGCACCGGCCAGCGTGGTCTCGGCCCGCTGGGCGGCTTCCTCCTGATGCAGTCGCAAGGTGAGGGAGGTGGCGAAGGCGGCGGCCACCATCCCGATCATGGCGAACGCCACCGCGATGAACGCCTCTTCCAGAGCGCGGGTGCCACCTATCCGCGCGACGATGTCCCGCGCGACGGTGCTGTCGCCCAGCTCGTCGCCGATGCCGTGCACCACGCTGCCCATGACCACCCCATACAGACACAGCCCGACGGTCCACAACAGTAGCGCGCCACGGTCCAGCCGCCATACGAGCCCCCCGACGCCGCTCAGCCGCGTTCCGGCGGTGCCGGGACCGGCGCGTTCGGCGACGAGTCCGGCGCCCACGTCACGGCCCGCGAGCAGCCGGTAGGCCACCAGGGTGAGCGCCGCCGTCGTCACCAGGTGCAGCGACAGGACCCACCAGCGATCGCCCGCGTACGGCCTGACCTGCAGCGACCATCCCAGCGGCGACAGCCACGACAGCTTGCCGTCACCGGCGTCACCGATGGCGCGCAGCGTGAACGCGGCCCCCAACGCGGCGAACGCGGCACCGCGGGCGACCCTGGCGCTCGCCGACAGCTGCGCGGCCGCCGCGGCGACGGCGGTGAAGACCAGGCCGGAGCCGGCCAGCGCCGCCCCGAAGGCGAGCGACCCGCCGGCCGGGATGTCGGTGGTGAGCAGCCCCGCCGCACCGATCGCGCCGGTGGCGATCGACGCCCCGAACGACAGCAGCAGCGCCGCGCTCAGGCCGGCGTACCGGCCGACCGCGGTGGAGTCCACGAGTTCGGTCCGGCCGGTTTCCTCGTCGGCGCGGGTGTGCCGGATCACGGTGAGAATGACGGCCACCGCGATCAGCAAGTGGAACATCCCGGCCTTCCAAATGCCGACCGCTCCAAGGCTGTCGTTGTAGATCTGCCCGTAGAGCGCACGCTGGGCCGGGCTGGCCATGATGGATGCCGCGAATCCGGCGCGGGCGGCCGCGGTGGGGTAGACCTTCAGGATGCTGCCGACGTAGACGCTGGCGAGCGGCACCGACAGCAGCAGCACCCACAGGGGCAACGAGATTCGGTCGCGGCGAAAGTAAAGCCGTAGCATCCCAAGCGTTCCGGAGAAGTTCGAGCCGGCCCGTGGCGCCGGGTGCGCGGGGTGGCCAGGCCGATCCAGGGTCGCGGTACTCATGCCGAAACCTTCTCGTCGGTGTCCGCGGTGTTGTAGTGGCGCAGGAAGATCTCTTCCAGGGTGGGCGGCTGGCTGACGAGGCTGCGCACACCGGCGTCGCCGAGCACGCGAATGAGTTCTCCGAGGCCCTCGCTGTCGACCTGGGCGCGCAGCGTGTTGCCGTCGATGCTGACGTCCTCGACCCCTTTGATTCGGGTGAGATCGCCCGGGTCACCGGTCATTTCGGCCTTGATCGAGGTGCGGCTGAGATGCCGCATCGAGTCCAGCGAACCGCTCTCGACGGTCTTGCCGGCCCGGATGATCGTCACCCTTTCACACAGCGCCTCTGTTTCGGCCAGGATGTGGCTGGACAGCAGGACGGTCGTGCCACGGTTACGCGCCTCGCCGACGCACTGCTGAAACACGTTCTCCATCAAAGGGTCCAGGCCGCTGCTGGGCTCATCCAGCAGGAGCAGCCTGGCGCGTGAGGAGAAGGCCGAAATCAGGGAGACCTTTTGCCGGTTGCCCTTCGAGTAGGTGCGCGCCTTTTTGTGCGGGTCGAGGTCGAAGCGCTCGACCAGCTCGGCGCGACGCTTTTCGTCGATGCCGCCGCGCATGCGGGCCAGCAGGTCGATGGTCTCGCCGCCGGTCAGCGACGGCCACAGCGTCACATCGCCTGGCACGTAAGCGATTTGGCGATGCAACTCGACGGCGTCGGTCCACGGGTCGCCGCCCAGCAGCCGCGCGTTTCCGCTGTCTGCTTTCGCCAGACCCAACAGGATGCGGATCGTCGTCGACTTCCCCGCGCCGTTAGGCCCGAGGAACCCGTGCACTTCTCCCTCGCGCACGGTCAGATCGAGGCCGTCGAGCGCGCGGACCGCACCGAAGTTCTTGGTCAGACGGCGGATTTCGATGGGCGCGAAGTTGTCAGCCGGCATGGTTTTCTCCTTGATTCTCGGCGGCCAGGAATGCGTCGAACATCGTGCGATCGGTCATCACGCCTTCGGTGTAGACCTCGAGGCTGGGCAGCACCATGTCACGCGAGTAGTCGCGCAGCACCGCCTTGAGATCCGTTGGGGTTTCGTGCATCTGCAGATAGAGCAGCAACGCCCCGCCACCTGAGAGGCTCAGGAACCTGGCCCTGGCATAGGGATCACGGCTGGGTCGCACGGTGCCGGCCCGCACGCCTTCCTCCATGTACTCGTACGCGCTGTCGATCATGCTCTGCCACAGCATCTTTGCCAGCTCCCCGCCGGATTGCATGCTGCGGACCAGGTAGGACACCAGCGGCGCGTAGGACTCGATTTCGGCCAGCGCCGCAAACCAGGTGGCCGGGTCGGTGGACTGGATCGTCTCCGACTTGCTGGCGCGGATCTCCTCCACGACAAAGTCGTCGCAGGCCTTGCGCAGGCCCTCCTTCGAGCCGAAGTGGTGGATGACCAGTGCGGCGCTCACCCCCGCCGCTTCGGCGATCGCGCGCAACCCGACGTCGAACCCGCGCTCGCCGAACTGCTCGATCGCCGCATCGCGAATCCGGGCGGCGGCGGTCAGGTCGGCTGAACGCATGTTCAGAATGCTAAACGCGCGTTCAGCCAGCGGTCAAGGAGGCGCCCCGTCAAGGATCCGCAAAGCTTTCGTCGCGGCCCGGCGTCGCGCCGGGACCCGCGTCAGCGCCAGAAAGTTCGAGTGAAAGGCACGCTCGCGTCAATATCGCGGTAGGAAAAGTGACGGGCCGCGAAATTAGTCGCGGACGGCGGCCAACAGCCCGTCGCCCAGCGGCACCAGCGCGGGCGTCAGCCGCTCATCCTCGGCGATGAGCCGGGCCGCCTCGCGCACCGCGGCCACCTCGGCGTCGCGCGCCTCCGGATCACCGGCTCGTCCGCCGAGCGCCGCACGATGCACCACCACGACGCCACCGGATCGCAGTAGCCGCACGCCCTCCACGACGTAATCCGGCTGGTCGATCGGGTCGGCGTCGATGAACACCAGGTCATACGACTCGTCGGCGAGGCGGGTGAGCACCTCCTGGGCACGGCCGCTGATCAGCCTGGTGCGCGACGGCCCGATGCCGGCCTCGGAGAATGCCTGCTTCGCGAGCCGTTGATACTCGGGCTCGATGTCGATCGTGGTCAGCACGCCGTCATCGCTCATGCCCGACAACAACCACAGCCCGCTGACCCCCGCGCCGGTACCCACCTCGGCGACGGCTTTGGCGCCGCTGAGCTTGGCCAGCAGGCTCAGCAGCGCACCGACCGCGGGCGTCACCGCCTCGGCGCCGATCTCCACGGCACGCTCCCGGGCGGCCGCCAGGATCCCATCTTCGGATATCGACCTCTCGGCGTGCGCGCAGAGTGATTCCGCTCGACTGCGGGCCGCCTGTGTGGGAGTTCCTGCGTCCGTGGCGTCCATGCCCGCAGCGTATTCCAATTTGCGGCGCGGTCGGGCAGGCGCGCTTGAGCCGCCCGCGAACGACACGCCCAAGAGCGCTGGAGCGACGCAGCTCACTAGTCGACGGGTTCGCCCAGGCTGACGCGGGTAACGATATGGTTTCTCAGCCAAACCTCAGATTGCTTTCATGCCGCGCATACGCCGATGGGCGACGGTTATCCGTATGGAACGCGGAACGCGCCGGACGGGGGATAACCTGCGCTGGATCGGGAATACCCAGTGGCAACTGCGCGTTGACGCCGTTGACGAACTGCCAAACTTGGGCGGCAGGGCAAATCCGGAGGATCCAATCATCACCGCGCTTTTGAGTCCGACCACCATGTCGCACGTCCAGGAACACCGGGACGACAAATGGGTGGAAACCACCGACGCGTTACAGGGCACCGCGGTGTTCGACGCGACGGGAGACAAGGCGACGATGCCGTCGTGGGACGAGCTGGTGCGCCAGCACGCCGACCGCGTGTATCGGCTGGCTTACCGGCTGTCCGGCAACCAGCACGACGCCGAGGATCTGACCCAGGAGACCTTCATCCGTGTATTCCGGTCGGTCCAGAACTACCAGCCGGGAACCTTCGAAGGCTGGCTGCACCGCATCACCACTAACCTGTTCCTCGACATGGTGCGCCGGCGCGCGCGCATCCGGATGGAAGCGCTGCCCGAGGATTACGACAGGGTGCCCGCCGACGCGCCCAACCCCGAGCAGATCTACCACGATGCGCGGCTCGGGCCCGACCTGCAGGCCGCCCTGGATTCGCTGCCGCCGGAGTTTCGTGCCGCAGTTGTTCTGTGTGACATCGAAGGTCTGTCCTACGAGGAGATCGGTGCCACCCTGGGTGTCAAGCTGGGCACGGTGCGCAGCCGAATCCACCGCGGCCGTCAGGCCCTGCGCGACTACCTGGCCGCACACCCCGAGCGCGGCGTCCACGCCGACAGTCGGTAGACACCCAATCGGCCACCGCCGCGCGCTACATTCGAGGGATAGGCGGCGTGTCAGTCCACGAAAGGAGCGGTGATGGCCGACCGTGGAGAAGTGTTTCGCCGCGCGTTCTCCTGGCTGCCCGCACAGTTCGCCTCCCAGAGTGATGCCCCGGTCGGCGCGCCGCGCCGGTTCGGTTCCACCGAGCACCTCTCGATCGAGGCGATCGCGGCGTTCGTCGATGGTGAGCTGCGGATGAACGCACACTTGCGCGCCGCGCACCACCTCTCGCTGTGTCCGGAATGCGCGGCCGAAGTCGATGACCAGAGCCGGGCGCGCGCGGCGTTGCGCGACTCCCATCCGATCCGCATCCCCAGGGAACTCCTCGGGCTGCTGTCCGAAATCCCACACTATCCGTCTCAGAAAGACACCGAAGCTGACGGCACCGGGGCCCCTTCCGACCGTTTCGCCGACCGCGACCTGCGCGACCAGCGCAAGCGCCGCTAGTCACCCGACCGTGGATACTAGGGTGGACACCGACGACGCCGGTGCGGCGTATAGCGCCCGCTAACCGGGCCTGTCTCCAGCGCTCAGAAGAGGATCCGAAGGGGTTAACGTGACCTCCGACGCCAACGATAGCGGCGACAACGGCAGAGACCGCCTGGCGCCGCGCCCCGTCTCCCGGCCACCGGTCGACCCCGCATCGCGCCAGGCGTTCAGCCGTCCCGACGGGCTGCAGGGCTCGTTTGTGGCCGAGCGCGTGCGTCCGCAGAAATACCGCGAGCAGACCGAGTTCAGGCCGCACGAGCAGCGGGCCGACTCGGTTCTCCAGGAGGCGTTCAGCAAGCCCGTCGGGACTTTGGAGACGCTGCAGCGCCACCCCATCGACGGCGGCGCGCTGGCCGCCGAGAAGGACGGCGCCGTGCCGGAAGAGCGCGAGGACCCCTGGCGAGACCCTGGAGCCGCGGCCGGCCTGGGGACTCCGGCGCTGTCCCCCGAAGGGCCGCACACGCCGCCGGGCTACCGCGGCAAGCTGGGCGTTCGCGACGTGCTCTTCGGCGGCAAGGTTTCCTACCGGGCCTTGGCGGTCTTGCTGCTGATCGCGCTGGTGATCGGCTTGCTCGGCGGTGTGATCGGCCGCAAGACGGCTGAGGTCGTCGAAGCGTTCACCACCTCGAAGGTGACGCTGTCGACCGGCGGCAACAGCGAACAGCCGGCGGGCCGGTTCGCCAGGGTGGCGGCCGCGACCGCCAATGCCGTGGTGACCATCGAGTCGAAGAGCGACCAGGAGGGCCTGCAGGGCTCCGGCGTCGTCATCGACGGCCGCGGCTACATCATCACCAACAACCACGTCATATCCGAGGCGGCGAACAATCCCAGCCAATTCAAAACGACCGTGGTCTTCAACGACGGCAAGGAAGTGCCCGCCAACCTGGTGGGTCGCGACCCCAAGACCGACCTGGCCGTGCTCAAGGTCGACAACGTCGACAACCTGACCGTGGCCCAGTTCGGCGATTCCGACAAGGTGCGCGTCGGTGACGAGGTCCTCGCGGCGGGTGCGCCGCTGGGTCTGCGCAGCACCGTTACCCACGGCATCATCAGCGCGCTGCACCGGCCCGTCCCGTTGTCGGGGGAGGGCTCCGATACCGATACCGTCATCGACGCGCTGCAGACCGACGCGTCGATCAACCACGGCAACTCCGGCGGCCCGCTGATCAACATGGATTCCCAGGTGATCGGCATCAACACCGCGGGCAAGTCGCTGTCGGACAGCGCGAGCGGGCTCGGCTTCGCGATCCCGATCAACGAGGCCAAGCAGGTCGCCCAGACCCTGATCAAAGACGGCAAGATCGTGCACCCGACGCTGGGGGTCAGCACCCGGTCGGTGAGCAACGCGATCGCCTCCGGAGCCCAAGTCGCCAACGTGAAGGCGGGAAGCCCCGCGCAGAAGGGCGGGGTCCTGGAAAACGACGTAATCGTCAAGATCGGCAACCGCAAGGTCGCCGACGCGGACGAGTTTGTCGTCGCCGTGCGGCAGCTGACCATCGGCCAGGACGCCCCGATAGAGGTCGTCCGCGATGGGCGGCACGTCACGCTCACGGTGAAACCGGATGCGGATAACGGCTAGGTGTTCGCGAACCTGAGCTGGGAACACATCCTGGTCCTCGTCGTGGTCGGGCTGGTGATCCTTGGGCCGGAACGGCTTCCGGGTGCGATCCGGTGGACGTCGAACGCGCTGCGGCAGGCGCGTGACTACCTCAGCGGTATGACCAGCCAATTGCGCGAGGACCTCGGACCCGAGTTCGACGACCTGCGCGGTCCGCTCGGTGAGCTGCAGAAACTGCGGGGTATGACGCCGCGCGCCGCGCTGACCAAGCACCTCCTGGACGGCGACGACTCCTTCTTGACCGGAAACTTCGACCGGCCGGTCAACGGGGCGCCGGCGAAGCCGGTCGAACCGATGGCGCAGCCCGAGCACCACACCGGCGGTCCCGCGCCGTTCGACGCCGACGCGACCTAGTCTTAGCGGCGCGTCGGGTCGAGCCCCAGCGACACGCCCGCCAGTCCGCGCCGCCGCGAGGACAGGCTGTCGGCCACGCCGCGCAGTTCCCTGCCCGCCGGGGAGTCGGGCGCGCTCAGCACGATCGGGGTGCCCGAATCGCCGGCGGCCACCAGCGCCGGGTCCAGCGGGACCTGACCGAGCAGCGGCACGTCGGCGCCGACGGCGCGCGACAACCGCTCGGCCACCTGCCGGCCGCCCCCCTCGCCGAACACCTGCATCGTCGAGCCATCGGGGAGCGTGAGGCCCGACATGTTCTCCACGACGCCGACGATGCGCTGGCGGGTTTGCACGGCGATGCTGCCGGCCCGCTCGGCGACCTCGGCCGCGGCCAGCTGCGGCGTGGTCACCACCAGGATCTCCGCACCGGGGATCAGCTGGGCCACCGAGATGGCGACGTCGCCGGTGCCCGGCGGCAGGTCGAGCAGCAGGACGTCGAGATCGCCCCAGTAGACGTCGGCCAGGAACTGCTGCAACGCGCGGTGCAGCATCGGACCGCGCCACACGACCGGGGTGTTGCCCTGCGTGAACTGGGCGATCGAGATGACCTTCACGTCGTGCGCGACCGGCGGCAGGATCATCGACTCGACCTGGGTGGGCCGGTCGGTGCTGCCCATCATCCGGGGGATGGAATGGCCGTGAATGTCGGCGTCGAGCACGCCGACCGACACGCCTAGGGCGGCCATCGCCGCAGCCAAATTGACTGTGACAGTGGACTTTCCGACTCCGCCTTTGCCGGACGCGACCGCATACACCCGGGTCAACGAGTCAGGCTGGGCGAACGGGATGACGGGCTCGGCGGCATCCCCGCGCAACTGCTTGCGCAGCTCGGTGCGCTGCTCGTCGCTCATCACGTCCAGGCTGACCTTCACCGCGCCGGTGCCGGGAACGTCGGCGACCGCGTTGGTGACGCGCTCGCTGATCTCGGACTTCTTCGGGCAGCCGGCGATGGTCAGGTAGATCGCGACGTGCACGCCGCCGTCGGGCTCTATGTCGACGCTCTTGACCATCCCCAGTTCGGTGATGGGACGCCGTAGTTCGGGGTCGATCACCTTTCCCAGTGCGGTGCGGATGGCGGCGCTCAGGTCGGCTTTCGAATCGGAAGAGTCGTGGCTGGACATCACCGCCAAGTCTAGGCGGGCGGGGTTGGCGGGGCCCTTACGGGCCGATGCAGATGATCGTGCAGCCGGGCTGTTGGGTCGGCCGGGGCGCCCAGGGGTTCGTCGGCTGCGAACCGGTGCCCTGGGGGCTCAAGTCGATGAGGGGTGTCCGCGCAAACGGATCGTTGGCCGGCAGGCCGATGACGTTCATCGGAAGGTTGGGGCCGAGTCCCTCGGGGTGTTCGTCGTGGGAGTCGCCGAGCGGCGGGGGCGGCCCGGTCATCGGCGGCAGGTCGACCGGGACCACGCCGGTCGCGTACGCTGCGGCCCAGCCCAGCACGTTCTGCGCATAGGCCATCGAGTTGTTGTAGCGCAGGATCGCGGCCATGACCTGCTGCGGGTCGCGTAGGTTGAGGCCGCCGCTGCACAAGTACTTGGCAGCCGCCAGGGCGGAGTCGAAGATGTTCTGCGGATCGGCCACGCCGTCACCCTTGCCGTCGGCGGCGTAACGCGCCCACGTCCCTGGCAAGAACTGCATCGGCCCCATCGCGCGGGCGTAGGTGGGGCGATTGCCCACGTTGCTCGAGATGATGACCTCGTTGCCGGGCAGCGTGCCGTCCAGCGCCGGTCCGTAGATCGGGACCACCGCGGTGCCGCGCGCATCAACGGCTCCGCCGCCCGCGTGGCCCGACTCGATGCGCCCTATCCCGGCCAACAGGTTCCAGCTGACGCCGCAGCCCGGGGCCGCGACGGCCATCTTCTGCTCTGCGCCGCGGTATGCGGCCAGCGCGATCGATGGAATGCCAAGTGCGCCAGGCGAATTCACGATCATCGGTGGAGGCGGCGCGGACGAAGCGCCCTCCGCGACGTGGAATGGGGTCGGCGGGCGCATGGCCGAGATGACGGCCGGCCCGGTGAGATCGGGGACGACGGGAGAAACCGCGGCCACCGGGGTTACGGCGGTGTGCATCGCCGGGACCTGTCCGCGAACCGGCGGAATTTGGCCGTGGAACGACGGACCCGTGCCCGCGACCGCACCCGCGAACACCAGGGGAGTGATCACCGCGACGCCGAAGGCGGGGGTCCGGGTTGCGTGCGACGCACGCCGCCGGACCGCCGCAGCGGCCGGGTGTGCACCCCAGCGTCCCCCTATGCGCACTCGACCGTCCTAAGGTCTCGTAACAATTTGGTTAGCGTCGTGAACCAGATCACAATACATAACCCCCGTGACGGGAGTGGCGCAATGGCTGAATTGATAATTAGCGGGATTTCTTAATCGTCCGGTGCAGGTCGTCATTCGTCCGTACGGCCTCCGCATTCCTGCTCTCTGGCTGTAGCCCGGTCAGCATAGTGCGCAGGTCTTCCATCTCGTGTCGGAGGTATTCGCGGGTGACGACCTCGCCGACGGCCAGCCGCAACGCGGCCAGCTCGCGGGCCAGATACTCGGTGTCGGCCTTGGTCTGGGAGGCGCGGCGACGATCCTCCTCGAGCGCGACCCGGTCGCGGTTCTCCTGGCGATTCTGCGCCAGCAGGATCAGCGGCGCCGCGTAGGCGGCCTGGGTGGAGAAAGCCAGATTGAGCAGGATGAACGGGTAGGGGTCCCAGCGCAAGGACACCGCCGAGACGTTCAGCGCGATCCACCCCACCACGAGGATGGTCTGTATCAGCAGGTAGCGGCCGGTGCCGAAGAAGCGCGCGATGGACTCGGTAATCTGCCCGACGGCCTCGGAGTCCACCCGGGGCGAGTACCGCCGCGATGTCCGCGGGGTGTACAGCCGTCGTGGTGCCGCGGATTTGTTCACACGGATCCTTTCAGTCCTTCGAGCCGGCCGGTGGCGTCCAGCTGCTGCGCATCCACGCGCCAGTCGTGCGGTAACAAGTGATCGAGCAGGTCGTCCACGGTGACGGCGCCCAACAGATGATTCTGATCGTCGAGCACGGGTCCGCACACCAGGTTGTATGCGGCGAGGTAGCGGGTCACCGCGGCCAGCGGGGTCTCCGGCGTCAGGGTGAGCAGGTCGCTGTCGACGATCCCGCCGACCAGTTCGGCGGGCGCTTCGCGGAGCAGTCGCTGCAGCGGCACACAGCCCAGGTACCGTCCGGTCGGGGTGGCCGTCGGCGGGCGTGCCACGAACACCATCGACGACAGCGCGGCGGTGAGGTCGGGATCGCGGACCCGGGCCAGCGCCTCGGCAACCGACGTGTCCGGGGTCAGCACCACCGGGTCCGAGGTCATCAAGCCGCCCGCGGTGTCGGGGGAATGTTTCAACAGCCGGCGCACCGGGGCGGATTCTCCGGGATCCATCCTGGTCAGCAGCATCTCGGCATCCGTCGGATTCAGCACACCCAGCAAGTCGGCGGCGTCGTCGGGATCCATCTCCTCCAGCACGTCGGCCGATCGGTCGGTGCCGAGCTGCGAGAGCACGTCGGCCTGATCCAACTCCGGCAGCTCCTGCAGGATGTCGGCCAGCCGGTCGTCGTCGAGCGCCTTGAGCACCTCGTAGCGCCGCTTGGGCGGCAGTCCGCGGATGGCGTCGGCCACGTCGGCCGGCTTGCGCCCTTCGAACTGGTCCAGCAGCTGCGCCACCCCCTGACCGGGGAGCGCCAGCGCCGACGGGGTCAACCCCTGCACGTTCTGCCAGTCCACGACGTGCACGGGGCCGCGCCGCCGCAATCGTCGTTGGGTGCGGACGGCGACCCGGCTCACCAACCAGTCCCGTGTTCGGGTTTGTTCGATTCCCAGGTCGGTGATCACCACGTCGAGGCCCGCCAGCTCCGGCAGCTCGGGGTCGTTGACCTTGACCACGGTGTCGAGCACCTGGCCGACCGCCAGCACCTCGCCGGGCCGCTGTTCGAAGTGCCGCAGGGACACGCTGCCCGTGTTGAGCGTCACGGCGTCGGGCTCGATGGCGGCGACCCGCAGGAACGGGATGAAGATGCTGCGGCGGGTCGCCAGATCGACGAGCAGCCCCAGGACGCGCGGCTGCTGCCGGACGATGCTGATGCTGATCACGACATCGCGGACGCGCCCGAAAGATTCGCCGAATGGACCCAACACCAACATCCGCGGCAGCCGCGCGACGTACACCCTGTTGACCGATGCCATGCAAGAGAGCCTAGGCAGCCGTCGCGCGGATGGCAGACGACAGGCGCCTCGCGACGTTAATGCGAATGTCCCGCGAAGATCGCGACGACCAACCAGACGACCAGCCCCGCGACACCGATGACTATGCCGGCGACGGCCACAGCGTAGCCATCCTGGCGAGTCCGCTTGATCTGGCCGAGCGCGATCGCGCCCAGCACGATGGCGACGATCGCGCCGATGCAGCAGAACACCCCGAAGAACGACGAGATCAGCGACCCGATCGCCAATCCGTTCATCCCGGACTGCATTTGGGGGTCCCCATAGCCGCCGGGATAGCCGGGCGCCGAGTGGTAGCCGCCCGGATACGGAGGCGGTGGCGGCCCGTAGCCGGGCGGCGGCGCGTACCCGGGCGGCGGCATCGGCGGGCCGTAACCGGGTGGCGGCCCGTAGCCCGGCGGCGGCCCCGGCGGGCCGCCATAACCCGGCGGCTGTTCGTATCCGGGTGGCGAGTACGCCGGCGGCGTCCAGTCCGGCGACGGGTTGGCCGGGTCGCCGTGGCCACCCTCGCCGAAGCCACCGCCGGGAGCTGACATGGTGTTCAAGGTAGACCATGGGTGGCCGGCGGGGCCGGGGATGAGAACATGGCCGAGGCGGGGGAGAATGAGCGGCAAATGAGTAATCCTTTCCAGCCGGGCCAGGTTCCCGGCGCAACGCCCCAGGGCGGCGCGGCCGATCGCCGAGGTGTGCCCGCATTACCGACCCCGCCCAAGGGCTGGCCGGTCGGGTCTTATCCCACCTACGCCGAAGCGCAGCGCGCCGTCGACTATCTATCGGATCAGCAGTTTCCCGTGCAGCAGGTGACCATCGTCGGCGTCGACCTCATGCAGGTCGAACGGGTCACCGGCCGGCTGACATGGCCCAAAGTGCTCGGCGGCGGCGTCCTCAGCGGGGCCTGGCTCGGGCTGTTCATCGGGTTGATGCTCTACCTGTTCACCCACACCTGGGACGTGCTGTTCACCGGTCTGGTCGCCGGGGTGTTCTTCGGCTTGATCACCTCCGCGGTTCCGTATGCAATGGCCCGTGGCACAAGGGATTTCAGCTCGACCATGCAGTTGGTGGCCGGCCGCTACGACGTACTCTGCGATCCCCAAAACGCGGAGAAAGCGCGAGATCTGCTGGCGCGCCTGGCGATCTGACGCGGCAACAAGATGGTGAGCCGTGGGCGCGCACGCCGGGTGGGCGCGGTCGTGCTCGCGGCGCTGATCGTCGCATCGGCGTCGCCGGCCTGCGGATCGAGCCGCGGCGGGCTGGTGATCAGCTTCTACACGCCGGCCACCGACGGCGCGACCTTCGCCGCGGTCGCCCGGGATTGCACCAGGCAGCTCGGCGGCCGGTTCACCATCGAGCACGTGAGCCTGCCCCGGGCTCCCGGCGAGCAGCGATTGCAGCTCGCGCGGCGACTCAGCGCTCGCGACCGCGGGCTGGACGTGATGTCGCTGGACGTGGTGTGGACCGCGGAGTTCGCCGAGGCGGGTTGGGCGCTGCCGCTGTCCGACGACCCGGCGGGGCTGGCCGAGACCGACGCCGTCGCCGACATCCTGCCGGGTCCCCTTGCGACGGCGCGCTGGAAGCACAAGCTTTACGGCGCACCCGTTACCACCAACACCGAATTGCTTTGGTATCGAGCCGATCTGGTGGATCAACCGCCGGCGACCTGGAACGGCATGGTGGCCGAGGCCGCCAGATTGCACGCCGCCGGCTTGCCCGGCCAGATCGCCGTGCAGGCCAATGAGGGCGAGGGACTGGTGGTGTGGTTCAACACGCTGCTGGTGAGCGCTGGCGGTCAGGTGCTCTCCGAGGACGGTCGCCACGTCACCCTGACCGACACGCCCGAGCACCGGGCCGCGACCGTCACGGCGCTGCGAATCCTCAGGTCGGTGGCCTTCGCGCCCGGGGCCGACCCGTCGATCACCCGCACAGACGAGGGGACGGCGCGGTCGGCCGTCGAACAGGGAAGGGCCGCGCTCGAGGTCAACTGGCCCTATGTGCTGGCGTCCATGCTGGACAACGCCGTGAAGGGCGGGGTGCCTTTCCTGCCGCTGAACCGGAACCCGGCGCTGGCCGGCAGCGTCAACGACGTCGGGACCTTCGTGCCCAACGATGAGCAATTTCGCATCGCCTACGACGCCAGCCGGCAGGTCTTCGGCTTCGCGCCCTACCCCGGTGTGGCGCCGGGCCGGCCCGCCAAGGTGACGATCGGCGGGCTGAACCTGGCGGTGGCCAGCACCACCCGCCACCGCGCGGAGGCGTTCGAAGCCGTCCGCTGCCTGCGCAGCGTGCAGAGCCAGAAGTACGTCTCGATGGTGGGCGGGCTGCCGGCGGTGCGCAGCTCGTTGTATTCCGACCCGCAATTCCAGGCCAAGTATCCGATGCACACCGTCATCCGGCAGCAGCTCATCGATGCCGCCGTGCGACCCGCGACCCCCGTCTATCAGGCGGTGTCGCTGCGACTTTCGGCCGCGCTGAGCCCGATCACCGAGATCGACCCGGAGCGGACGGCCGACGAGCTCGCCACGCAGGTGCAGAAGGCCATCGACGGGGAGGGGCTGTTGCCGTGAGGGCAACCGTCGTCAAACCGCAGCGCTCGGAACGGCGACTGGCGTTGGCGATGGTGGCTCCGGCGGCGATCCTGATGCTGACGGTGACGGCGTATCCGATCGGCTATGCGGTGTGGCTCAGCCTGCAGCGCAACAACTTTGCCACTCCCAACGACACCGCGTTCGTCGGGTTGGCCAATTACCAAACGGTCTTGACCGACCGGTACTGGTGGACGGCGCTGGCCGTAACGCTGGGAATCACGGTGGTTTCGGTGTCGATCGAGTTCGTGCTGGGCTTGGCGCTGGCGCTGGTGATGCACCGCACCCTCGTCGGCACCGGCCTGGTGCGCACCGCGGTGCTCGTCCCGTACGGCATCGTCACCGCGGTCGCGTCCTACAGCTGGTACTACGCCTGGACGCCGGGAACCGGCTATCTGGCCAACCTGCTCCCGCACGGTAGCGCGCCGCTGACCGAGCAGATCCCGTCGCTGGCAATCGTCGTCATCGCCGAGGTCTGGAAGACCACGCCGTTCATGTCGCTGCTGCTGCTGGCCGGGCTGGCTGTGGTACCGGAGGACTTGCTGAGAGCTGCGCAGGTCGACGGGGCCGGCGCGTGGCGGCGGCTGACCGGGGTCATCCTGCCGATCATCAAGCCGGCGGTCGTGGTGGCGCTGCTGTTCCGGACGCTGGACGCCTTCCGCATCTTCGACAGCATCTACGTGCTGACCGACGGCAACAACAACACCGACTCGGTGTCAATCCTGGGCTACGACAACCTGTTCAAGGGGTTCAACGTGGGACTGGGGTCGGCGATCAGCGTGCTGATCTTCGCCTGCGCGGGCATTATCGCGCTTGTTTACATCAAGGCGTTCGGCGCCGCGGCGCCCGGTGGTGACATCGATGGCCGTTAGCCGAGGAGGCGCGCCGGCGGGCGTGGGGCGCATTACGATCTGGGCCGTCTTAGACACCCTCGTGGTGGCCTACGCGCTTGTTCCGGTGCTGTGGATTCTCAGCCTGTCGTTCAAGCCGTCGTCAACGGTCAAGGACGGCAAGCTGATTCCGTCGTCGGTGACCTTCGACAACTACCGCGGCATCTTCCGGGGCGACATCTTCAGCTCGGCGCTGATCAACTCCGTCGGGATCGGCTTGATCACCACCGCGATCGCGGTGGTGCTCGGCGCGATGGCGGCCTACGCGGTTGCCCGGCTCAGCTTCCCCGGCAAGCGGCTGCTCATCGGTGCCACCCTGCTGATCACAATGTTCCCGGCGATCTCGCTCGTCACGCCGTTGTTCAACATCGAACGCCGGCTCGGCCTGTTCGATACCTGGCCGGGATTGATCCTGCCCTACATCACTTTCGCATTGCCCCTTGCCATCTACACGTTGTCGGCATTCTTCCGGGAGATCCCGTGGGATCTGGAGAAGGCGGCCAAAATGGACGGCGCCACGCCGGGCCAGGCCTTCCGCAAGGTGATCGTGCCGCTGGCGGCGCCGGGACTGGTGACCGCGGCGATCCTGGTGTTCATCTTCGCCTGGAACGACCTGCTGCTGGCGCTGTCGCTGACCGCGACGAAGGCGGCGATCACGGCGCCCGTCGCGATCGTGAGCTTCACCGGCAGTTCGCAGTTCGAGGAACCGACCGGGTCGATCGCGGCCGGCGCGATGGTGATTACGGTCCCGATCATCGTTTTTGTTCTAATCTTCCAACGACGTATCGTCGCCGGGTTGACCTCTGGCGCTGTGAAGGGATAGCGCGATGGCCGAGATTGTGTTGGACCACGTCAACAAGAGTTACGCCGACGGCACGGCGGCCGTGAAGGACCTCAGCATCACCATCGCCGACGGCGAATTCCTGATCCTGGTGGGCCCTTCCGGGTGCGGCAAGACCACGACGCTGAACATGATTGCCGGGCTGGACGATATCTCGTCGGGTGAGCTGCGCATCGGTGGCGAGCGGATGAACGAGAAGGCGCCCAAGGACCGCGACATCGCGATGGTCTTCCAGTCCTACGCGTTGTATCCGCACATGACCGTGCGGCAGAACATCGCCTTCCCGCTGACCCTGGCGAAGATGAAGAAGAGCGAGATCGCCCGGAAGGTCGAGGAAACAGCCAAAACCCTTGACCTGACCGAACTCTTGGACCGCAAGCCCTCACAGTTGTCGGGTGGGCAGCGGCAGCGCGTCGCGATGGGCCGGGCGATCGTGCGCCACCCCAAGGCGTTTTTGATGGACGAGCCGTTGTCCAACCTGGACGCCAAGCTGCGGGTGCAGATGCGCGGCGAAATCGCCCGGCTGCAGCGGAGATTGGGTACCACCACCGTCTACGTCACCCACGACCAGACCGAGGCGATGACGTTGGGCGACCGCGTGGTGGTGATGCACGGCGGGGTGGCACAGCAGATCGGCACTCCCGACGAACTCTACGAGCGTCCCGCCAATCTGTTCGTCGCGGGCTTCATCGGCTCGCCGGCGATGAACTTCTTCCCCGCTACCCTGACGCCGACCGGCCTGACCCTGGCCTTCGGCGAGGTGGTGCTGACGCCGGACGTCCAGCAGGTGATCGGGCAGCACCCCAAAACGGAGAACATCATCGTGGGGGTGCGACCCGAGCACCTGGCCGATGCCGCATTCATCGATGGCTACCAGCGCATCAAGGCGCTGACCTTCGAGGTGAAGGTCGACCTGGTCGAATCGCTGGGTGCCGACAAGTACGTGTACTTCACGACCGCGGGGCCGGGGGTGCGCTCGGCGCAGTTGGACGAACTGGAGGCCGAGGGTGAAGTGCAGGAAAACCATTTCGTCGCAAGGGTTCCCGCCGAGTCGAAGGCGACGATAGGGCAGTCGCTCGAGTTGGCTCTCGACGTCGCGAAACTGGCCGTGTTCGATGGCGACTCCGGGGTGAACCTCACCATCGCGCCGGCCGGTGCGGAGTGACCCAGATTCTGGACCGGGTGCGCGCACACCTGCGCCGCCACTTCGCTCACGCGGGTGTGGCGGCGGAGCCCGATTCGGCGAGCGTGACGTTTCTGGGTACCGAACAGATCGAGGTGCTGCGATTCCACGGTGGGGCAGACGGATTGGTGCGTTATGTGTCGCTGGGGTGCTCGCGCCATCCGATGACCGATCCGACGGAAATGCTCGCCGACCCGCAGCGCGGACCGCGCGCCGAAATCGTGCTGTGCCTGCGAGATCCCGGTCCGGCCACCGGCATTGCCCGTAGCCTGGCGGTTCTGGCGGCGACGCCGGCCGTCGACGGTGTGGTGCTGAATGCCGGGGCGCTGATCGATCTCGGCTCGCCACTGTGGGCATGGCCGACGGCGGGGGTGCCCTTCACGTCGGTGTTGTTGGGCCACAGCGACATCCCGGACCTGCCGCTGGACCCGCCCCGCGAGCCGGTGAGATTTCTGTCGGCGACTCCCGTCACAGCGACCGAAGCGGCCTGGGTGCGGCTCAAAGGCGCCGAGGCGATGCGACAGGTCTGGCGCAACGATGGCGTCGACGTGCTCGATCCGAAACGCTCCGCGGCCCAGCCGGACTGACGGCCGGCCGCTCCATCGAGTGTGAGTCCACGGCGTTGACTGTGCGCATAGGGCGGCAGAAAGGCCGAATATCCACCCTGGATGCACGCTCGAGGCGCCGAAAAACTAGAGCCAATTGGCCCTTCGGAAGCTGAAGTACAGGACCAGGCAGGAGGTGGTCATTACGGCGACCACCACCGGGTAGCTCCAGTGCCACTTCAGCTCAGGCATGAACTCGAAGTTCATGCCGTAGATGCCGGCAATCATCGTCGGCACCGCGATGATGCCGGCCCAGGCCGATATCTTTCGCATGTCGTTGTTCTGCTGCATGCCGACGCGGGCCAAGGCCGCCTGGATGAGCGAGTTGAGCATGTCGTCGTAGCTGGCGATGTGGTCGGCGGCCTCGGACTGGTGGTCGGCGAGATCGCGCAGATAGCGCCGCACCTCCTTGGAGATCAGGTCCTTGTTCTCCAGCTGGATTCGCTGGAATGCGCCGGACAGCGGGCTGACGCACCGGCGCAGTTCGACGACCTCGCGCTTGAGCAGGTAGATGGGTTCGACATCGAGCTTGCGGCCCGGGGCGAACGCGACTTCCTCGATGCTGTCGATATCGGACTCGATCAGATGGCTTACCTCGAGATAGTGGTTCACCACCTCATGGGCGATGGCGTGCATCACCGCGTACGGTCCCAGGCGTAGCTGCTCAGGGTCGGCCTCCATCTGCTTGCGCACGTCGGAAAGTGCGCCGTGTTCGCCGTGCCGGACGGTGACCACGAAATCCCTGCCGACGAAGACCATGATCTCGCCGGTTTCGACGATCTCGCGGGCCAGCGCCACCGATTCGTGCGGGACGTATTTGACGGTCTTCAGGACAAGGAAGAGTGTCTCGTCGTATCGCTCCAGCTTCGGTCGCTGGTGTGCGCACACGGCGTCTTCGACCGCCAGCGGATGCAGGCCGAAAACGTCCGCCGCTTCCTCCATCTCGGCCAGGTTCGGCTCGCGCAGGCCAACCCAGACGAACGCCTCCTGCCCGAGCGATTCGATCTGCCGCACCTTGTCGAGCGCCGCGGCGTAGGTGAACGTCCCCGCTAGGCGGTGGCCTTCGACGTACACGGCGCAGTCGACCAGGGTCTCGTGCGGCGCGTGCGAAACGGGCTGCGCACGCGGCTCGTGCGGTTCGCGCGCGAGCGGCCGAAGCGCTTCCGGCAATGCGTCGAAACCCGGGAACACCTCAACCTCCGATCGCCGCGCAGGTTCGGCCGAGCGGTGCTCTATGCTACGCGGCCCGGCAAAACCCAGCATGAGAAGTCCAAGGCTGCCCCGGACCGGAGGTTTCGGGCCTGCGGCCGTGCGCTAGTTTCGACTAGTTCTATTCCAGACCGAACTTCTCCATAAGGAGCGAAGTGAGCGCAAGTCCCCTCAAGGTGGCCGTCACCGGCGCCGCCGGCCAGATCGGCTACAGCCTGTTGTTCCGCCTGGCGAGCGGCGCGCTGCTGGGACCCGACCGCCCGATCGAACTGCGCCTGCTGGAGATCGAGCCCGCGCTCAAGGCGCTCGAGGGTGTCGTGATGGAGCTCGACGACTGCGCGTTTCCGCTGCTGGCGGGCGTCGAAATCGGCGCTGACGCGAACAAGATCTTCGAGGGCGTGAACCTGGCCCTGCTCGTCGGCGCCCGCCCTCGCACCAAGGGCATGGAGCGCGGGGACCTGCTGGAGGCCAACGGCGCGATCTTCACCGCGCAGGGCAAGGCCCTCAACTCGGTGGCCGCGGACGACGTGCGCATCGGCGTGACCGGCAACCCGGCCAACACCAACGCGCTGATCGCCATGAGCAACGCGCCCGACATCCCGCGGGAGCGGTTCTCCGCGCTCACCCGCCTGGACCACAACCGGGCGATCTCGCAGCTCGCCCGCAAGACCGGCGCCGCGGTCACCGACGTCAAGAAGATGACGATCTGGGGCAATCACTCGGCGACCCAGTACCCCGACGTGTTCCACGCCGAGGTCGGCGGCAAGAACGCGGCCGAGGTCGTCGGCGACCAGGCGTGGATCGAGAACGACTTCATCCCGACCGTCGCCAAGCGCGGCGCGGCGATCATCGAGGCGCGCGGCGCCTCGTCGGCCGCGTCGGCGGCGTCGGCGACCATCGACGCCGCGCGCGACTGGCTGCTCGGCAGCCCCGAAGGCGACTGGGTCTCGATGGCCGTCATCTCCGACGGTTCCTACGGTGTCCCCGAGGGGCTGATCTCCTCGTTCCCGGTGACGACCAAGGACGGCAACTGGACGATCGTCGACGGCCTGGAGATCGACGAGTTCTCCCGCGGCCGGATCGACGCGTCGACCGGCGAGCTGGCCGAAGAGCGCAGTGCGGTCACCGAGCTCGGCCTGATCTAAGGGCAATCCGGTGATCATCGGAAACGACGAGATCTTCGATGCCCATGTGGGTGGCAAGCTTGCCGTCGAGCTGAAGGCGCCGCTGGACACGCAGCGCGCGTTGTCGATCGCCTACACCCCCGGGGTGGCGCAGGTCAGCCGCGCGATCGCCGCCGACCGCACGCTGGCCGCCCGCTACACCTGGGCGAACCGCCTGGTGGCCGTCGTCAGCGACGGCAGCGCGGTGCTCGGCCTGGGTGACATCGGGCCCGAGGCGTCGCTGCCGGTGATGGAGGGCAAGTGCGCCCTGTTCCAGGCGTACGGCGGGCTGAACGCGATCCCGATCGTCCTGGACACCACAGATCCCGACGAGATCGTCGAAACCCTGGTCCGGCTGCGGCCGACGTTCGGCGCCGTCAACCTCGAGGACATCTCCGCGCCGCGCTGTTTCGAGATCGAACGACGGGTGGCCGACGCGCTGGACTGCCCGGTGATGCACGACGATCAGCACGGCACGGCGATCGTCGTGCTGGCCGCGCTGATGGGCGCCACCAAGTTGCTCGGCCGCGACATGTCCTCGCTGCGCGTGGCCGTGTCGGGTGCCGGCGCCGCGGGCGTCGCGTGCACGAATCTCCTTCTGGCGATGGGGGTTTCGGACATCACCGTGGTCGACTCGCGCGGCATCCTGCACACCGGGCGCGACGACATGAACGGGGTCAAGCTCGATCTGGCGGGCCGCACCAATCCCGATGGCCTCACCGGAGGCATGGTCGAGGCGCTCGAGGGTGCCGACGTGTTCCTCGGGGTGTCGGCGGGCGTGGTTCCCGAGGAACTGATCGCCACCATGGCACCCGACGGGATCGTTTTCGCGCTGTCCAACCCGGACCCGGAGATTCATCCCGCCGTCGCGGCCAAGCACGCGGCGGTGGTGGCCACCGGTCGCAGCGACTTTCCCAACCAGATCAACAACGTGCTCGCGTTCCCCGGGGTGTTTCGCGGCGCGCTGGACGTCGGGGCGCGCCGCATCACCGAAAAGATGATGGTGGCCGCCGCGGAGGCGATCTTCTCCGTCGTCAGTGACGACCTCGCAGTCGACCGGATCGTCCCGAGCCCACTGGACGTGCGCGTCGGGGAGGCGGTGGCCGCCGCCGTCGCGATCGCCTCCGATACTCCCGTGTGATCAGGCTCGCCGCGCTGCTGCTTGCCGCGCTGCTTGCGGTGACGGGCTGTGACGACCGCCGCCCCGCTCCGGAATTGCTGGTCGGGTCGCGGCCCGACCCCGAATCGATGCTGCTGGCCGGGATTTACGCGGCGGCGCTGCGATCATACGGTTTCGCGGCGCGCCCCGAAACCGCACCCGATCCGATGGCGAAGCTGGACTCGGGTCAGTTCACCGTCGTCCCGGCGCTCACCGGCGACGCGTTGCGCCGGTTGCAGCCCGACGCGTCCGCCCTGTCCGATGCGCAGGTCTACCGTGCGATGATCGCGGCGCTGCCCGAGGGCGTCGTGGCCGGCGACTACGCCACCGCTGCCGAGGACAAACCCGTGCTGCTGGTCACGCAGGCGACCGCCAAAGCCTGGGGCGGCCAGGACGTGAACGCCGACCTGAGCACGTTGCCGAAACACTGTGACGGGCTGACGATCGGGGCCGTAGCCGGGTTCCAGGCACCGTCGTCGGTGGGATACTGCCGCCTTCCCGTTCCGCATGAATTCCCCGATGCGCCAACGATGTTGGCCGCTATCAGGGCGGGGCAGGTGACGGCGGGATGGACGACCACGGCCGACCCCGGCATCCCCGCCGACCTGGTTCCGCTGGCCGACGGCAAACCCGCACTCATACAGGCCGAGAACGTGGTGCCGCTGTATCGCCGCAACGCGCTGAGCGACCGTGAGCTGCTGGCGATCAACGAGGTCGCCGGGGTGCTGGACACCGCGGCCCTGGCCGAGATGCGCCGCCAGGTGGCCGGCGGCGCCGACCCGCAGGCGGTGGCCGGCGGATGGTTGGCCGAACACCCGCTGGGCCGCTGAGTGGTGCCTCGCGGCGATCGAGCCCCCGCGTCAGGGCTTTGGCATCAGCCGGGCCATGGCGGGCCCGAACAGCTGCTGATACCGGGACCCGGCCAGGCGCACCATGACGTCCAGCATCTTGGCGTCCCCCCCGACGAGGACCCGGGGCTTGTTCTTGCGCACCGCGTCGAGGATGATCTGGGCGGCTTTCTCCGGGCTGGTCCTGGCCAGCCGCTTGTCGAACACCTTGGCCAGCTCCTCGGCGTCGAGCCCCTCGGCGGCGGTGGCGTTGCGCGCGATCGCGGTCTTGATGCCGCCGGGGTGCACCGTGGTCACCCCGACCGGGTGGCCGGCCAGCACCATTTCCTGGCGCAGGGCCTCGGTGAAGCCTCGGACGGCGAACTTGGCCGAGTTGTAGGCGGCCTGCCCCGGCACCGAGAACAACCCGAACACGCTCGAGACGTTGATGACGTGGCCGTCCCCGGAGGCGATCAGGTGCGGAAGAAACGCCTTGGTGCCGTTGACGACGCCCCAGAAGTCGACGTCCATCACGCGTTCTATGTCCTTGAACTGGCTGACTTCGACGTCGCCCGTGAAGGCGATGCCGGCGTTGTTGTAGATCTGGTTGACCTTGCCGAAGTGCTCGGCGACCGCGTCGGCGTAGGCCAGGAAGGCCTCACGCTCGGTGACGTTGAGCCGGTCCGCCTTGACGGGCGCACCGATCGCCTTCACGCGCTCCTCGGTCTGCGCCAGGCCCTCGGTGTCGATGTCGCTGATCGCCACCTTGGCGCCCGAGCGGGCCAGCTCGACGGCCAGCGCCTGCCCGATACCCGAACCGGCGCCGGTGACCGCGGCGACCTTTCCCGCAAACCCCTGCATGAGCACCCTCCTTGTCAGTTGGCTCTCGTCGAGGCTAGCCGGTACCTGCGGTACGGCTTACGTGGCCCGCGCCGGAATCCTTGCGCGCAGAATCGGCGGCGGCCGATAATCCTGCCGTGGTGAAGAGGCACAGCGCCGAGCCGACCGCTGATCCGCGCGCAGATGTGGTCTCCCGCCAGTACGAGCGGTGGCGCTACCCGCGGCCCATAGAAGACCTCGAGGCGTTGCCCGACAGCCAGTGGTTTTGGTTCGACCCTTCGCACTTTCACCGGATGTTGTGGCCGGATCGGGACTACAAACCCGATCTCGACATTCTCATCGCGGGTTGCGGTACCAACCAGGCGGCGGTCATCGCGCACAGGAATCCCGGTGCGCAGGTAGTGGGCGTCGACGTCAGCCAGCCGTCGCTGGACCATCAGCAATATCTGAAGGACAAGCACGGGCTGTGGAACCTGGAGTTGCACCGGCTGCCGATCGAAGAGCTGCCGACGCTGGGTCTTGACTTCGATCTCATTGTCTCGACCGGCGTTCTGCACCACTTGGCGGACCCGCTGGTGGGCATGAAAGCACTCGGCGGCTGCCTGCGGCGGGATGGCGTCATAGGCCTCACGCTCTACGCACGGTACGGCCGCACCGGAGTCGAACTGCTGCAATCGGTCTTCCGCGACATGGGGCTGCGCCAAGACGATCCGTCGGTCCAGATAGTCAAAGAGGCGATCTCGGTGCTGCCGGCCGCGCACCCCCTGCGAACCTATTTCAAAGTAGAGGGCGATTGGGAATTGCAGTTCGATGCCGCCATCGTGGATACGTTCCTGCACGGCCGCGACCGTAGTTACGACGTCGACGGCTGCGTCGACCTCGTCAGCTCGGCCGGGCTCGAATTCCAGGGATGGCTCATCAATTCGCCGTATTACCCGCATGATTGGTTCAGGCCGGGGAGCGCGTCCCACGATGCCATCAGCGCATTGCCCGAGCGCAAGCTCTGGTCGGTGATGGAACGCCTGAACCTCATGGCCGCTTGCCACTTTTTCATGGCGTGCCGTCCGGAGCGGCCGAAAGAGAGCTACAGCATTGATTTTTCGACGTCCGCCGCGCTCGATTTCGTCCCGATGATGCGTCTGCGCTGCGGTCTGTCCGGCGCCGCGATCGTCAGGCCCGGGGGAAGCTTCGGCCTCAACGGGGCCCAGTTGCCGTTCGTGCAGCACGTCGATGGGCGTCGCACGATTCGCGATATTGCCGCGTACGTAGCGCAAAGCGGGGCGCGGCGAGGCGACCTGGCTGACGTGGAGGAGTTTGGCCGCAAGCTGTTTCAGTCGCTGTGGCGCCTCGATTATCTTGCGATGGGTCTTCGGGCGAACCCACGCCTCTAGCGATCCCCTAATCCGCCGTGGAATGGGCTGATCTGGGATAGTCTCGGCCAACAATCGACCGCCAAGGAGCCAGCGCTGAAGTGAACACCAATCCACTCGCCGATGTCGTCTCCCGCCAGTACGAGCGGTGGCGGTACCCGCAACCGATCCAGGACCTCGAGGCATGGAGCGCGAACAGCTGGCAATGGTTCGATCCCCTGCACGCGCACCGGGTTTTGTGGCCGGATCGGGAGTACAAACCCGACATCGACATCTTGATTGCGGGTTGTGGCACCAACCAGGCGGCGATGTTTGCCTACACCAACCCCGCTGCCAAGGTGGTGGGGGTCGACGTCAGTCAGGCGTCACTGGACCATCAGCAATACCTGAAAGACAAGCACGGGCTGTGGAACCTGGAGTTGCATCGGCTTCCGATCGAAGAGCTGCCCACGCTGGAACGCGACTTCGACCTCGTCGTCTCGACCGGCGTTCTCATGGTCATGGCGGATCCGCTGGAAGGCATGAAAGCGATCGGCGGTTGCCTGCGCCAGGACGGCGCTTTGGCCGTCATGCTGTATGCGAAGTACGGCCGAATCGGAGTCGAACTGCTGCAAGGCGTATTCCGTGACATGGGACTGGTGCAGGACGAAGTGTCGGTCCAAATAGTCAAAGAGACCATCGGGGTGCTGTCGCCGGATCACCCCATCCAAAGCTATTTCCGGTTATCGGGGTCGGAGGATCTGCAGTTCGACACCGGCGTGGTCGACACTTTTCTGCACGGCCGCGACCGCAATTACACCGTCGACGACTGCATTGACCTTGTCACCTCGGCCGGGCTGGTGTTTCAGGGCTGGCTGCTCAAGGCGCCGTATTACCCGCACGATTTGCTGGCACCGCCGAACGGGTTCTTTCCGGCCGTCAACGCGTTGCCCGAGCAAAAGGTGTGGTCCGTGATGGAACGGATCAATACGCTCAACGCCTGTCACTTCTTCATCGGGTGCCGTCCGGACCGGCCGAAAGAGAGCTACACCATTGACTTTTCGACCGAGGAATCTCTCGACTACGTTCCGATGATGCGCATGCGCTGTGGTCTGTCCGGCAACGAGATTTACCGGCCGGACTGGAGTTTCGCTCTGAACGCGGCTCAGTTCCCCTTTGTGCAGCAGGTCGACGGCCGCCGCACCATCGGGGAGATTGCCGAGGCAGTGGCGAGCAGCGGACAGTCGCGGCGTGGTGATGTGGCCGAGGTGGCGAAATTCGGCCGCAAGCTCTTCCAGGCGCTGTGGCGTCTCGATTTTCTTGCGATGGGCCTGAAGGCGGGCTGACGCCTGCCGTGGAAGATCAACGGCTGACCGCAAAGGAGCGACGTTGACATGACCGACGATCCGCGCGCCGACGTTGTCACCCACCAGTACGAGCGGTGGAGGTACCCACACCCCATACAGGACCTGGATGCGTGGATCCCCAACAACTGGGAATGGTTCGACCCCGTGCACGCGCACCGGGTCTTGTGGCCGGACCGGGAATACAAACCCGACCTCGATATTTTGATCGCGGGTTGTGGCACCAATCAGGCGGCCGTTTTTGCGTACACGAACCCCGCCGCGAAAGTGCTGGCCATCGATGTCAGCCAGCCGTCACTGAACCACCAGCAATATCTGAAGGACAAGCACGGGCTGTGGAACCTCGAGTTTAAACTGCTTCCGATCGAAGAGGTGTCCTCGCTCGGACTCGACTTCGACCTGGTGGTCTCGACCGGCGTTCTGCATCACCTGGCGGATCCGCTGGTGGGCATGAAAGCGCTTGCCGGTTGTCTGCGGCGCGACGCCGCCCTGGCGGTCATGTTGTATGCGACTTACGGCCGAATCGGAGTCGAACTGCTGGAATCGGTCTTTCGCGACTTGCGGCTGGTTCAAGACGAACCGTCGGTTCAAATTGTCAAAGAGACGATCTCGGTGCTGTCGCCGGATCACCCGCTCGGAAGCTATATCAAGGTGGCGCGGGATCTGGAGACCTCCGACGCCGCGTTGGTGGACACGTTCCTGCACGGTCGCCAACGTAGCTACACCGTCGACGAGTGCGTCGAGCTCGTCGCCTCGGCCGAGCTCGAGTTTCAGGGGTGGCTGTTCAAGGCGCCGTATTACCCGCACGATATGTTCTCGGCGCCGAGTGGGTTCTACCCGGCCGTGAATGCGTTGCCGGAGGCCAAGATCTGGTCGGTGATGGAACGCATCAACACGTTGAACGCGTGCCATTTTCTCATCGCGTGTCGTCCGGACCGGCCGAAAGAGAGCTACGCGATCGATTTCTCGACGGACGCGGCTCTCGATTATGTGCCGATGATGCGCATGCGCTGCGGCCTGTCCGGCAATGAGATTTTCCGCTCGGATTGGAACATGGCCCTCAACACGGCTCAGTTGCCCTTTGTGCAGCAGGTCGACGGGCGCCGCACGATCCGGGAGATCGCCGAGCGCGTGGTGCAGAGCAGGGACACTCGGCGAGCCGGTGGGGCCGAGCTCGAGAAATTCGCGCGCAAGCTGTTTCAGGCGCTGTGGCGTCTCGATTTCCTTGCGATGGGCCTCGACGCGAAACAGGGGAAGTAGCTGCTGGCGCCCGAGACCTCACTTGGCTCACGATTCGCAAGGTGGGTGACGGGTCCGTATCGCGCATTTTGCTGTGATCACTGCCGCCACATGCGTCTGGGCTTCCGGGGTAAACGAGGATTTGTCCACCTCGCAGCGACAATCTGGCGGAGGCGGGATCGACTGGTGCACAATGAATTCGGGAGTTGTCGCTGCGAGGTGGACAAATCGTCGCATACCGAGCAGCTAGTGGCCACTGTGGCAGAGGGGAATAACTCACCGGTCAGCGGACGATGGCCACTCGCGCCCTGGAGGCGCCCGGGCTGCTCGCGCTCAGGCAAACGCGGTGTCGAGGATCTCCTGCTGCTCGACGGCGTGCACCTTCGACGACCCGGACGACGGGGCCGACATCGCCCGCCGCGAAATGCGTTTGATCCCGGTCAACTTGTCCGGCAGTAGCTCGGGCAGCTCCAGGCCGAATCGCGGCCACGCCCCCTGATTGGCCGGTTCCTCCTGCACCCAGAAGAACTCGCCGGCGTTCGGGTAGCGGTCCAGCGTCTCGGCCAGGCGGCGCTTCGGCAGCGGAGCAAGCTGTTCGATGCGCACGATCGCCACGTCGTCGCGGTTGTCCTTGGCCTTGCGCGCCGCCAGCTCGTAGTAGACCTTCCCGCTGGTCAGCAGGATCCTGTTGACCTTGCCGCGATCACCCACGCCGTCCTCGTAGGTGGGTTCCTCCAGCACCGAGCGGAATTTGATCTCGGTGAAGTCCTTGATGTCACTGACCGCGGCCTTGTTGCGCAACATCGACTTGGGGGTGAACACGATCAGCGGGCGCTGGACGCCGTCGAGCGCGTGCCGGCGCAACAGGTGGAAGTAGTTCGACGGGGTCGAGGGCACCGCGATCGTCATCGAGCCCTCGGCCCACAGCTGCAGGAAGCGTTCGATCCGGCCCGAGGTGTGGTCGGGCCCCTGGCCCTCGTGCCCGTGCGGCAGCAACAGCACCAGGTTGGACAACTGGCCCCACTTGGCCTCCCCGGAGCTGATGAACTCGTCGATGATCGACTGCGCGCCGTTGACGAAGTCGCCGAACTGCCCCTCCCACAGCACGAGGGCGTCCGGATTGCCCACGGTGTAGCCGTATTCGAAGCCCACGGCGGCGTACTCCGACAGCGGCGAGTCGTAGACCAAAAACTTGCCGCCGGTCGGGGTACCGTCCGTGTTGGTCGCCAGCAGTTGCAGCGGGGTGAACTCCTCGCCGGTGTTGCGGTCGATGATCACCGAATGCCGCTGGGAGAAGGTGCCGCGCTTGGTGTCCTGCCCGGACAGCCTGATCAGCTTGCCCTCGGCCACCAGTGAACCCAGGGCCAGCAGCTCGGCGAAGGCCCAGTCGATCTTGCCTTCGTAGGCCATCTCCCGGCGCCTTTCCAGCACCGGCTGCACACGCGGGTGCACGGTGAAACCGTCGGGTAGGGCCAGGAAGGCGTCGCCGATGCGGGCCAGCAGCGCCTTGTCCACCGCGGTGGACAGCCCCGCGGGGACCATCTGGTCGGCCTCGATCGATTCGCTCGGCAGCGCGCCGTGCTTCTCCAGCTCGCGGACCTCGTTGAACACCCGCTCCAGCTGGCCCTGGTAGTCGCGCAGCGCGTCCTCGGCTTCCTTCAGCGAGATGTCGCCGCGGCCGATCAGGGCTTCGGTGTAGCTCTTGCGGGCCCCGCGCTTGGTGTCGACGACGTCGTACATGGACGGGTTCGTCATCGACGGGTCGTCGCCCTCGTTGTGTCCGCGCCGGCGGTAGCACAGCATGTCGATGACCACGTCCTTGTGGAACTGCTGCCGGAAGTCCACGGCCAGCCGCGCCACCCAGTCGCACGCCTCTGGATCGTCGCCGTTGACGTGGAAGATCGGTGCCCCAATCATTTTCGCGACGTCGGTGCAGTATTCGCTGGACCTGGAGTACTCCGGTGCCGTGGTGAAGCCGATCTGGTTGTTGACGATGATGTGGATCGTGCCCCCGACGCGGTAACCCGGCAGTTTCGTGAGGTTCAGCGTCTCGGCGACCACTCCCTGGCCGGCGAACGCGGCGTCACCGTGCAGCATCATCGGCACGACCGAGAAGGCCCCTTCGCTCGCGGCGTCGCCTTTGTCCAGCAGGTCCTGCTTGGCCCGAACCAGACCCTCGAGCACCGGGTCCACGGCCTCCAGGTGTGACGGGTTGGCGGTCAGCGACACCTGAATGTCGTTGTCGCCGAACATCTGCAGATACACGCCGGTGGCACCGAGGTGGTATTTCACGTCGCCGGAGCCGTGCGCCTGCGTCGGGTTCAGGTTGCCCTCGAACTCGCTGAAGATCTGCGAGTACGGCTTGCCGACGATGTTGGCCAGCACGTTGAGCCGGCCGCGGTGCGGCATCCCGATGACCACCTCGTCCAGGCCATGCTCGGCACACTGGTCGATCACCGCGTCCATCATCGGGATCTGGCTCTCGGCGCCCTCCAGCGAGAAGCGTTTCTGACCGACGTACTTGGTCTGCAGGAACGTCTCGAAGGCCTCGGCGGCGTTCAGCTTGCTCAAAATGTATTTCTGTTGGGCCACAGTCGGTTTGACGTGCTTCGTCTCGATCCGCTGCTGCAGCCACTCCTGCTGCTCGGGTTCGAGGATATGGGTGTACTCGACGCCGATGTGGCGGCAGTAGGCGTCGCGCAGGATGCCCAGCACGTCGCGCAGCTTCTTGTACTCGCAGCCGGCAAAGCCGTTGACCTTGAAGACCCGATCGAGGTCCCACAGCGTCAGGCCGTGGGTCAGCACCTCGAGGTCGGGGTGACTGCGGAACCGGGTCTTGTCCAGGCGCAACGGATCCGTGTCGGCCATGAGATGGCCGCGGTTGCGGTAGGCCGCGATCAGCTCCATGACGCGGGCGTTCTTGTCGACGATCGAATCGGGGTTGTCGGTGCTCCAGCGCACCGGCAGGTACGGGATGCTCAGCTCGCGGAAGATCTCGTCCCAGAAGGCGTCCGAGAGCAGCATTTCGTGGATGGTGCGCAGGAAGTCACCGGATTCCGCGCCCTGGATGATGCGGTGGTCGTAGGTCGAGGTCAGGGTGATCAGCTTGCCGATGCCCAGCTCGGCGATGCGCTCCTCGCTGGCGCCCTGAAACTCGGCGGGGTATTCCATCGCGCCGACGCCGATGATGGCGCCTTGGCCGGCCATCAGCCGCGGCACCGAGTGCACGGTGCCGATGGTGCCCGGGTTGGTCAGCGAAATCGTAACTCCGGCAAAGTCTTCGGCGGCCAGCTTGCCGTCACGGGCCCGGCGGACTATGTCCTCGTAGGCCGAGACGAATTCCGCGAAGCGCAGCTCCTCGCAGCGCTTGATGCCCGCCACCACCAGGGAGCGCTTGCCGTCCTTGCCCTGCAGGTCGATGGCCAGGCCCAGATTGGTGTGGGCCGGCGTGACCGCGGTCGGCTTGCCATCGATTTCGGCGTAGTGCCGGTTCATGTTCGGGAACGCCTTGACCGCCTGCGCCAGCGCATAGCCCAGCAGATGGGTGAAGGAGATCTTGCCGCCGCGATTGCGCTTGAGCTGGTTGTTGATGACGATGCGGTTGTCGATCAGCAGCTTGGCCGGAATGGCGCGGACACTGGTCGCCGTCGGCACGTCCAGCGACGCGGACATGTTCTTCACGACGGTCGCGGCGGCGCCGCGCAGCACCTGCAGCTCGTCGCCTTCGGCGGGTGGGGGAGCAGTGGCTTTGGCCGGGGCGGCCGCGGACGGCGTGGCGGCGCCGTTGCCGGCCGGCCTGGCGGGTTCGGCGGTTACGTCGGGCGGCTCGGCGGCCGCGGCGGGCCCGGCAGACGCGGCCTGCGGGGCGGGCGGGGCGGGCTGCCCGTCCGGGGCGGCCGGGGCGCTCGGGGCCGATTCGGTGGCCGGCTCGGGGTTGTAATCAACCAGGAACTCGTGCCAGCTCGGATCGACCGACGAGGGGTCGTCGCGGAACTTGCGGTACATCTCCTCGACCAGCCATTCGTTTTGCCCGAATGGTGAACTTATGTTGCTCACGGCCGCTGTTCGCCTCAATTCCTTTGCTCTGCAAGCGCATTGCGCGGCGCCTGCGCCCTTTCGCGTCCCGGTTGGCGGGACGCTGCACACTCGCGGCGGTCGTCAATGTTTCCGCCCCATAAAGGCTAACCTTTCCCCAGCAATTCGCGACTGTGACTGGGTACAAGTGCTAGCTGGCCGCTAGTGGGCCTCGTGGATCGGCGGCAACAGGCGCAGCGTCGCCGGCCAACGCATCGGCGGGGTGCCGAACGCCTGCCGGGCGTTGCGGACGATCTTTTTGCCCACCATCCGGTTGCCGGTGCCGCCGACCACGGCGCCGACGCCGACCGGCAGCATTTTGCCGAACATCAGGGCGCCGCGCCGCACGGTGTACCGCTTGACGACGTACTTGAGCATGCGGGTGTTGAACCGCGCCAGCGTGGGCAACGGCAGCGAGGCCATGCCTTCGGCCAGCCAACCGCCGTTGGTGCGGGACGGGCCGATCAGTTCGCCGATGGCGCGCCTGCTGTCGTCTCCGATCAGGACGGCAAGCACCAGCGCGCGCCGCCGTTCCCGGTGGTCGGCGGGGACGTTGTAGACCACGGCCTTCGCCAGCACGAACACCGCGGTGGCCTCGACGAAGAAGACGGTTTCCCCGGCGCCCGCCGACAACGCCGTGAACGTCCCGACCCCGGGGAACGTCGCGGCCGAGCCCACCGCGGCACCGCTGGCCGTCAGCGCGGCCAGGTACCGCTTTTCCAGCAAGGCGTCGATCTCGGCGGGGCCGGCGCCCGGACGCGTCCGCCGCAACCGGGTCACGTAGGCCTCCGCGGCCGGGCCGTGAACCCGGGAGCTCCGCTCGATGACCTGAGCCAATGCCCGCGTGGATGCCTTGGGCCGGCCACCCGCGGTGGCCGGCGGGTATTCCAGCTTGTCCAACTCTTTGTTGCGTCGGGGCCGCATTTTGCCTCTCCTGCCAATGACGTCCCTTCAGGCTAACGCGCCCGCGCGGCCGATCGCCGCACCCGGGATAATGACGTCGTCGTCGCGAGCTGAAACGAGGTGGGGACATGACCAGGGCGACGCCCGGGTCGCCCGGGGGGACCCGGCGTGCGGTGCCGAACGGCGCCCACCTCGCCAAACGCCGCAACCCCGGGAAACCCGGGAACCCCTGGCACGCGCTCTGGGCGATGATGATCGGCTTTTTCATGATCATGGTGGACTCGACGATCGTCGCCATCGCCAATCCGACCATCAAGGCCGACCTGCACATCGGGTACGACACCGTGGTCTGGGTGACCAGCGCCTACCTGCTGGGGTATGCGGTGGTGCTGCTCGTGGCCGGGCGGCTCGGCGACCGGTTCGGCCCCAAGAACCTCTACCTGGTCGGCCTGGTCGTGTTCACCGTCGCGTCGCTGTGGTGTGGGCTGTCGGGCGGCGCCGCCATGCTGATCACCGCGCGAGTCGTGCAAGGCGTCGGCGCCGGGGTGCTCACCCCGCAGACCTTGACGACGATCACCCGGATCTTTCCGGCGCGGCGGCGCGGTGTGGCGGCGAGCGTCTGGGGCGCCACGGCCGGCGTCGCCAGCCTGGTCGGGCCGTTGGCGGGCGGCGCGCTGGTGGGGCTGGGCTGGCAGTGGATCTTCTTCGTCAACATCCCCGTCGGCATCGTGGGGCTGGTGCTGGCCGTCCGGCTGCTCCCGGCGCTGCCCATGCAGCCGCACCGTTTCGACCTCGCCGGCGTCGCGCTGTCCGGGGTGGGCATGTTTCTGATCGTCTTCGGCTTGCAACAGGGCCAGGCCGCACACTGGCAACCCTGGATCTGGGCGCTGATCGTCGCCGGATTGGGCTTCATGTCGGTGTTCGCCTACTGGCAGCTGATGAACCCGGGCGAGCCGCTGATCCCCCTGCGGATTTTCGGTGACCCGGACTTTAGCCTGTCGACCGTCGGGGTGGCCATCGTCTCGTTCGCCGCGACGGCGATCATGGTGCCGCTGCCCTTCTACGCGCAGGGGGTCTGCGGCCTCTCGCCGATACGCTCGGCCCTGCTGATCGCGCCCATGGCGATCGCCAACGGTGTGCTGGCGCCGTTCGTCGGCCGGATCGTGGACAGATACCATCCGGGGCCCGTCGTCGGATTCGGCTTTTCGGTGCTGGCGATCGCGCTGACGTGGCTCGCGTTCGAGATGACCCCGGGCACGCCGATCTGGCGGCTGGCCCTGCCGTTCTTTGCGGTGGGTGTCGGGATGGCGTTCGTGTGGTCGCCGTTGACGGCCACCGCCACGCGTAACCTGCCGCCGCATCTGGCCGGCGCGAGTTCTGCGGTGTTCAACTCGATCCGCCAACTCGGGGCGGTGCTCGGCAGCGCCGCCATCGCCGCGTTCATGACGTGGCGGATCGGCGCCGAAATGCCGCCGCAGCAAGCCGCCGAGCCCGCCGGGGAGGGCGACGTCGACTTGCAACTGCCCGATTTCCTGCGCGCGCCGTTTTCGGCCGCGATGTCGCAGTCGGTGCTGTTGCCGGCGTTCATCGCGTTGTTCGGGGTCGTCGCCGCGCTGTTCCTGGTCGGGTTCGCCCGTTCGGTGACCGGCCGAAAAGGCAAGGGCGGCAAGCTGTTCGATCCCGACGATCCCGACGATCGCGACACCGTCGACGACGACTATGACGACGACGAATACGTCGAATTGATCCTGCTGCGTGAACCGGACGCCGAGCCCCCGCCTCTTGCCGGCCCGCGCCCGCCGCCCGCCGACGCGTGGCATAGCGACGTCGAGTGGGACAGCCTGCTGGGGTTCGCCCACAACGGTTCCCACGTGGACGACGGGAAGCGCCTTCGCCCGCCGGAAAGCCGGCAGTACCGTCGTGATCCGGACGACGACCCAACCGGCTACGGTCGGCACTCGTCAAGGAGATAGGGCCTCGACGCGGCGCGAAACAGGCTCCGTCAGCTCCAGGAATGCGCCCAAGTCGATCAGGCCCGCGGGCGAGGCCGGGAGGTATTCGGTCAGCAACTGCGAGCGCACGATCACCGCCGCATACTGTGCCCGGCTGACGGCCACGTTGAGCCGGTTCCTGTTGAGCAGGAATGACATACCGCGCGGCGCCACATCCACCGACGAGGCCGTCATCGAGATGAAGACGACGGGGGCCTGTCCGCCCTGGAACTTGTCGACGGTTCCCACCCGGACCTCCCCGAGGCCCGCCGAGCCCAACCGTCGACGCACCAGCGCCACCTGGGCGTTGTACGGCGCCAGCACCAGCACATCGGCGGCGGCCAACGGCCGGGTGCCGTGCTCGTCGGTCCACGCGGTGCCGAGCAACCGCGCGATCTCGGCGGCGATCGCCTCGGCCTCCTCCGGGCTCTCCGTCGAGTTGCCCTGGTGGGCGACGGGAATCACGTGCACGCCGGGCCGGTACCCGTCGACGTGCCGGGCGGCGGCGCACCGATGGGGATGCAGTCGGCCTTCGTAGGACAGCGCGGAGACCGCCGCGCAGACCGCCGGGTGCATTCGGTACGAGCGGTCCAGGAAGTAGCCGCGTTCGTCGGGTAGCGTGCGCCGGCCGTCCACCAGCCAGTCCAGCGCGGACGTGTCGACCGGTTCCGGATGCGTTCCCTGACTGACCTGCGGCAGTTGCTGCGGGTCGCCCAGCAGCAAGAGATCGGCCGCCGCCGGCGCCACGGCGATGGTGTTGGCCAGGCAGAACTGGCCGGCCTCGTCGATCACCAGCAGGTCCAGGCTGCCCGGCGGCACCCGGTTGGGGTTGGCGAAATCCCATGCCGTGCCGCCGATCACGCAGCCCGCCGTGTTGGCGATGAAGGCGGCATATTGCCCGCCGTCGATCTCCTGCCAGCGTGGGGCGTCGCGGTCGTAGCGCTTCTTGGCGACCCGCGCCGGATCCAGCCCGGCATCGATCACGCAGTCCAACAGGTTCTCCACCGTGGCGTGCGATTGCGCCACCACGCCAACGCGCCAGCCGTGATCGGTGACCAGGTGCCCGATCACCCGGGCGGCGGTGTGCGTCTTGCCGGTCCCCGGCGGCCCGTGCACCGCCAGGTACGACGAGTCCAGTTCGAGTGCCGCGGAGGTGATGTCGGCGACGGCGTCGGCGCTGCGCGGTAGCGGGTTGCCGCTGCGGGTGCGCGGCGCGCGACGCAGCAGGATGTCCATCGCGGCGCTGCGCGGCAGCCGCGGCAACCCGGCGGCCAGGGTCGCAGCGGTCGATTCGATCGACTCCCTTAACGCCGCCGTGGGAACGGGCGGCCCCGGGGTGAGCGCGAACGGCAGCTGGGAAAACGCGGTGCCATCGTCGCCAACCCGCTCAACGATGACCACCTCGGTGGGCACCGCCGGGTCGTCGGCCGCTATCAGTTCGGCGCGGCCGGCCGCCCGGCGGTCGGGATTGTCGGTCATGCTCGGCGGGGCCGGGGGCTCGTACAGCGCGAACACCTCGGTCACCAGGCCGCCGCGCGCCAGCTCGCCGCGCAGCCGCACCCGTCGCTGCGGCTTACGGGCGCGGGGAGGGGTGTGCCAGTCGGCGTCGACCGACGCCGACTCGGCGATGAAAACGTCCGTGTCGTCCGCCCATTCGTCGACGGGGAAGTTCAGCCGGTCGAAATGTGCCCACCAGAACGGCTTGTCCTCGCGCCGGTGGTAGCCGCGCGCCGCGGCCACCAGCGCCACCGCCGTCTGCTCCGGCGTGCGGCGGCCCACGCCGGCGTCGCCGGTGAACGCCGAGAGCGTCGTCGCCAGCCGATCACGGTCTTCGACGGTGTTGCCCTGGTTGACCGGTTGGGCGCCGACGGGCACGACGCCGGATTCGTAAGCGCGCAGCATCAGCCAGTTGCGCAGCTCTCGAGTGGACCGGCAGTCGTAGTGGTTGTAGTCCTCGATTTCTTTGAGCACGGACGCGGCATCGTCGAAGCGTTCGCCGTCCCGCAGTTCGCAGTACCGCGCGTAGGAGGTGATCGACTCGGCGGCCGTGGTGACGTCGCCGGTGCGCAGTTGCGCGCCCATGTAGAGCGGCTCGAGCGCCTTCAGGCCGAACGACTCCGCGCCCACCCGAATGCTCTTGCGCACCAAGGGATACAGGTCGACCAACGTCCCGCTGCGCAACAGTTCGTCGACCTCGTCCTCGCCGACTCCGTATCGTCCGGCGAGCCTTAGCAGGGCGGTCTTCTCATACGGCGCGTAATGGTAGATGTGCATGTTGGGGCGGCGCTTGCGGCGCTTGGCCACCATCGCCAGGAAATCGATGAGCGCCTGCCGTTCCTGCACCCGGTTGTGCGCCCACAGCGGGTGAAAGTTCCCGCCGGCTTCCAGGATGCCGAACAGGTATTCCAGGCCCCAGTCGTGGCCGTCGGCCGTCCACAACGGGTCGCCCTCGAAGTCGAAGAACAGGTCACCGGGGTCCGGCTCGGGCAGCAGCGCCAGCGTTTGCGGGTCGACGATCTCAAACTGTGGGATGCCGGTGTCGCGCTGGCGAACTTGCAATGTGGCCTGCGCGGTCAACTTGTGCAGCGCCGCGGATGCCAGATCGGGGACCGGCCCGATGTGGTCGGCGAGCTCGGCGACCGTCGTGATCCCGGCGCCAATGAGCTTGTCGCGCTGGGTTACTCGCATGCCGGCGACCAGCAGCAGGTCGTCGGTCGCACGCAACTGCTCGGCACACAGCGGACACCGAAGGCACGCGACGACCCCGTCGTCGTCCCAGCGGACCGGGGATGCGCCGGCGTGGTGCTCGTCGAGCAGCCGCTCCAAAAGCGCGCGCTGGGAACGGTAAACCGGGATCAGGTCGCCGACGCGGTAGCGGACCACCGTGCCGTCGCCCAGCTCCAATTCGGCCTCCGGCGCCACCGGGACACCCGAGCCGGCCAGCGCATCGGCATAGGCCGCCAGCTGCAACAACGCGGTGACCTTGGGGGACCGCGCCAGCTTGGTGTCGGTGACGCGGTAGTGCTCGCCGTCGAGTATCAGGAAGTCGGCGAAACCAACGAAGCGGCCATCGAACATCGCGGCCTGGTACACCACCCGGGCGCGGTCGTCGATGGCGCGCCGCGTCGCCTCGGCGGCCGCCGTCAGCGCGGCGGGCGTGTATGCCGGACGGCCGATGACCGCGACGGCGTCCCCGAACTCGTCGCGCAGCCGTTCGAGCCGGCGTCGTTCGTGCTCGGTGCCCAGGGCG
The DNA here is from genome assembly GCA_963784685.1 of uncultured Actinomycetota bacterium. GTDB lineage: Bacteria > Actinomycetota > Actinomycetes > Mycobacteriales > Mycobacteriaceae > Mycobacterium. The sequence goes on along the minus strand of CAWASF010000018.1, from coordinate 172,352 downwards.
GCCGTCCGCGCGAGCAACTCGTCCTCGACGGGAACGGCTGGCCCCCAACCGAGTTTCGCGTCGAAATCTTTTAACAGGGCGTACTCGCACCGCGCCGCGGCGGCCAGATCCGAGGCGCTGTAGACGATGCTGTCGCCGGTGACGAACACAGCAGTAACTGTAGGTGAGGTGTACGACACGGCCCGCTGCCCAGACGTCCGCGACGAGGGCCGTGCCCCTGGCCCCAAATCGACGGCGGACGCGGTAACTTCGGCGGGGTGATTACCGGGGCCTTCCTCGCCGAAGCCGCTTCGGTGGTGGATAACAAGCTCGCCGTGTCGGGCGGAGTGCTGTCGGGCTACATGGTCGGGCCGGATCGGGTGGCCCAGTTCGTGCTTGTGGTCCTGACCCAGGCCGAAACCGACTTTGTGGAGCGTCGGGTTGACGTGGAGATCAGGCCTCCGACCGACGACGAGCCGCTGACCATCGAGTTCGAGCTGCCAGAAGCGGCCGCCGGCGGCGAGATCGGGTTTGCGTTCTTCAACATCGAGGTGCGCCTGCCCTCCAACGGCCGTTGGGTGTTTCTGGTGACCGGCGGACCGGGAGCGTTCTCGCTGCCGCTAGAGGTGACGGGCTGACGCAGGCTCGCGGCCGGTTTCCGACGAACCGCGATCGATCGATTACGCGTGCGTTGAATAATTCGGACTCAGCAAATAAAAGGCCGACGAGCGCTTTGATTTGCGCATGTGCCGAATAATTTCGGACCAGCAAATGAAGTGCAGGCAGAGTTTGCTGTCGTGAGCAAAGACATGCTCGCTGTGAGGCGGGTGAATACGGCTGTTTTCAATTAGCCGATGCCTTACTGCTCGACATGCGTTTAAGAACTTCGCGTTCCCGTAGGGTGATGCCTGAGGAAGTACGAAGTGGCACAATGCATTGTTGCTACATGTTCTGACGATCTTGAATTCTCAAGAGACGATTCTGCTAATTTGCTGTCAATTGCGGATTGGCGCCCGCGATGAGCCCGAAATTGTGCCCAAGATGATCCCCTGAGGCAGGCTCGGGCACCTCCCTATTTGGTTCTTAGTGATGGGAGCTACAGATGTCGTCGTTTGTCTTCGCTTCGCCCGCTGTTCCCGGAGGCGAAAGTCGTGGGCCACGGCGGCAACGGTGGGACGGGCGGCCCCGGCACCGGCCGGGGGGAGGCGGTGCCGAAGCCAACACCGTCTCAGATCCAGGCGTTGGCGCCAACGGCAGCCCCGGCGTCGATGGCGCCGGCGGTGGGGCGGGCGGCAAAGGCAACAACGGTGGGGGTCACCTGAACAACGGCGGCAACGGCGGCACCGGGGGCGCCGGCGGGGCCGGCGGCGGGGGCTTCTTGCACCACAACGACGGCAGCGCCGGCCAGCCCTGACACTGGCTCGGACGGCGGCGGGCTCGGTGGGGTCGTTTCCACCCCAACGGCGGGACCCCAGCGGCGTCGGCGACGGCGTACGGTTTGGCAGGCAACGCGGCGCCTGCGTGTTCCAGGCCGCCGTTCGCAGCCGCTCGCCAGCCGTTGAGCGGGCAGTGTTGACGCTTAATCCCGTTGATTTCCAACATAATTCGTTGACATGAAGCGGGCCGGCATGCCGGTTTCACAATGGCGGGTCGGGCGGCGGCGCTGGGACGCACCGCGATCTTGCCGACCGATTGGACGGTGTGGCGAAATGTCGGCCGTTTATTGGGCACACTTTCGTTATTGGGTTGCCGCCGAGATTCTATTGATGGACATTTTCCAAATGGCGTTTTGTCGGCTGGTGTTTAACTGCAGTTATGACGCGGTTCACGCGGGCATGTTATACGGCGGCCAGCGGTGCTCTCGGCGGACTGTATCTGGTTGTGCCCCAACTGATTACGAGCCAGACGAAACAGGTCCCGCGGTGTGCTGAAAATCTTTCGATTCAAGCGAGCGAAATTATGGTCAAAGGCCGAATGGGCACGTAATGTAGCGAAATTGTCGCGAGGTTTTTCCTTGCAGCCCAGCCGTGCCCTAGTCGAGCCGCAGTGATGCCCTAGTGATGGGAGCCGCCATGTCGTCGTTCGTATTCGCTTCGCCTGACGCCTTAACCTCAGCGTCGCAGGATCTGTCAGGGATTGGGTCGGCGGTTCGGGCGGCCAATTTCGCCGCCGCACCGTCGACGACGCAGATCGCGGCCGCCGCTTCCGATGAGGTGTCGGCGGCGATCTCGGCTGTGTTTGGCGCCCACGGGCAGCAGTATCAGGCGCTCAGCGCGCAGGTTGCGAAGTTCCATGACCAGTTTGTGCAGGCGTTGAGCGGTGGCGGGTTGGCGTATGCAGCCACGGAAGCCGCCAACGCGTCGCCGCTGCGGGCGGCCGCCGCGTCGCCGGCGCAGAGCGTGTTGGGTGTGATCAACACGCCCACCGAGAAGTTGATCGGGCGGCCGCTGATCGGCAACGGCACCAATGGCGCGTCGGGGACCGGGCAGAACGGTGGGCCGGGCGGACTCCTGATCGGCAACGGCGGTAACGGTGGGTCGGGCGCTCCGGGCAAGGCCGGTGGGAGGGGCGGCAATGCCGGTCTGATCGGTAATGGCGGGATCGGCGGTGCCGGCGGAAACGCCACCGCGTCCGGCGGGACCGGCGGTGCCGGCGGGCACGGCGGTGCCGGTGGCAGGTTCGGCGTAGGGGGTGCCGGCGGGCAGGGCGGCGCCGGCGGGAACAACGCCGGCGGTGCCGGCGGTAAGGGCGGTGCCGGCGGGGAGGGTGGTACCGACCGGGCGTTCTTCTTGTTCGCCGCCGGTGATGGCGGGGCCGGCGGGGCCGGTGGCACCGGCTCTACTACGGGCGGGGCCGGTGGGGCCGGCGGCATGGGCGGCTTCGCCTACGGGCTGGGCAGTTTGGGTGGGGACGGCGGCGCCGGCGGCCATGGCGGCAGCCCTGGCGGTAAGGGCGGCACCGGTGGCGGCGGCGGGGGTGGCGGATTTTTGGGGCCCAACGGGCATCCCGGCGCCGCGGGCTTGCCCGGGTAACGGGTAATCGACGCCGCGGCGAACCGCGGCGCCAATTGGCGGGCGGTGCTATCGGCGGGACCGGTGGTACCGGTGGTAATGCCGGGTGCCAGCGCCACGAACGGCAACCGCGGCATCAGCGTCACAAAAAACGGCGACCGCGGCCAACCATCAAAAGTGTTGTGCCGGATGGTGTTTCATCTGGGCGCGGTCTAGTTCAGGCGCCTGCGGGAAGGGGTGTCAGCCTTGCCTGGTCGTGTTCTGTCCGCCGTTCACGGTGATCTCGGGCGAGCCGGAGTGGAAGATGACGACGTTGTTTATTCCGTCGATCTTGATCGCGTCGGTGCTGTCGACGGTGACGTGGCTGATCACTCCCTTAACGGTGAGTTCTGCGCAGTGACCCGTCACGGTGACCGTCACATCGCGGCCGTGGACCGTCAGGTAGCCGTCGTTGCACGCGACCGTCTTCGAGACACCGTTGCCCGTGACGGTCAGTGTGCCGCCTTTGGCCATCTGGACGGCATTCGACGACGTCAAGGACTGCCATTGGGTGGCGATAAGTGCGGCCGCTGCCAGCGGGACAAGAATGCCGACGGCGACCGCGTCCCAGCTTCGTATCGGCTTTCGGCGCAGCACGCGCCGGATCAGGCCATGAGCGGCCACGGCGGCACCTACCACGAGCGCGATAAGCAGGCACTGCAATCCCATGATCGTGAAGAAGTTGATGTCATGGGCGCCGTCAACATCGACACATTGGAAGGTGACGTTGCTGCCCGACGAGCCCGGCCCGTAGCTGTAGTGCGACGTGTTGGACATCAGTTGGTGGGGGCCGCCACACAGGATCACGCTCGTCCACAGCGCGCTCGACGGGAGCACTGCGGTCAGTGCCGCCGCACCACCGACGCAGATGCCGACCGCCCCGCCCAGCCACCCGACGATCCGGCCGAAATCAACGCCTCCGTAGCGAGTGCGGTGCGGCTGTCGGCTCAAGTTGCCCCGGCCTTGGCTGCTGAATTTCGCGCCGCGCGCGACGCCGGCCGGGGCACCGAAGTCCTGCCGGCCGCCTTGCTCCGGATAGACGACGGCGTGCCCACTTTTGACCGTGATCGTGGCGTGTTGGAGCGCGTCGTTGATCTGTGCCTCCGACATTCCCGCACCGGCCGCGGCGCGCGTCAATGCTTCTCGAAGCCCCGCCATCTCGGGTTCCGAAGGGCCGTCGCGCCCCGGGGTCCCACCGCTGCGTAACCCTTCCAGCAAAGCCTCCGCGTACCGAGGGGCGTGCTCGTCGGGAACGTCCTGCCAACCACCCGCCCGCGCAGCGGTGTCCTGGGGCGGTTGCCCACCGGCGCATTTCTCACCAGCGGCCGCCTTCGCTTCGGCGAGTTGACGTTCCAGCTCGGCGATGCGCTTCTGCGCGGCCAGCTCATGTTCCAACTCGGCGATGCGTCGCTCCGGGTCGTCCTCGTGCATCAGCAAATGATCCCACTCCGGGGCGGGTGTCGTCGCACATCGCGATACATGGCCTTAGGCCGTCGCAGTAACTGCCGCACGACCTCCCGGGGGAAGACGTTTGCTACTGGACAAACCCCGGGACTGAGCAAACAGCGGGTGCGTCCTGGCCGGCCGGGTGATTATCGGCTCGGAGCTTCGCGGCCGCCTATTGCGCGGACACGGACAGCGGGGAAGTGTCGGCGGCTAGTTGGGGCACATATCGCTGAATTCAGCCTGCTGCCGCCCCCGTTGTATTGCGTAAACATCCGCCAAATGTGACAAGTCTGTTGGCGCTTCATCGCGACCCGGCGTGGTTTCATACGGGCGTGTGATGTCGCCTGTCGCATGAGCCGAGGTGTTTTCCATGATCCAACGTGTTGGGCCGCAGCCGTTTCGGCTGACTGAACCCCGATAACTTTGAGTTTGCTGGGTCGAACCTGCTCGGTGGCACGGCGGGCAGTGGCGGCACCGGCGGCAATGCGGCCGGCACATCCGCCGCGACGGAACGTGGGGCGAACAGCGGGACCGTCGCGTCCTCGTTACCGAGGACCGCGATTGGTGTCGCTCGTTCGTCGCAGGCGCCGACGTCGAAATGCGCGGGGAACGATCCTCAAGCGTGCGGGGTGTTTGCGATCAGCTCGACGCCGTTGCCGTTCCAGCGAAACTTCACCGTGGTGGTCAAGCCGATGCCGCTGGGATAGGTCAGAGCGACTGTGTCGCCGGTGGTTTGGGACGCGTCGATGCCGTTGAAACCGTAGGTGTCGGGCACTCCCTGCGGGATGTACTGCCCGAGATGGAACATCACCGCCCGGGTGGTGGGATTGTGCTCGTTCGTGTTGGCCTTGATGATCACCGCCGACAGTTGGGCGCACTCGTTGTAGTTGCCGGCCAGCGGCTCGGGACTCCAAGCCTGCTGGCTGCGCGGGTCGCGGGGCAGCTCGGAGACCACCTTGGCGATGGTGGGCGAGGCAAGGTTGGCCGTGCACGGATCGGGCGGTGCGGCGCTGACGGGCGGCGCCGCTATGCCCGACGTCGGGCTCGGCGTCGCGGGGGCGGTGATCGACGCGGTCGACGTCGTCGTCGTGGCCAGTGGTGTCTTGGCGACCGTGGAATCCCCCGAACCACAGCCGGTCAACGTCGCCGCGATCAGTACGACGACGGCCGAGCCCGTTAGCGGCTCGACGCGGCGGGGTGGCGACCACACATCGCGAACCGTACCGTCATCCGACCCGCAGACGCGGCAGGCGTGGCCGCGCGCCGCGGCCCGCCGCGCACGGCGCGAGCCCAGTGCTCGAGACGGGCATTTCCGGCCCGCTCGGCGCTCAGCCCCTGAGCTTGATCGGTCGGCGTCTCGGGGTGATTAATTGACATCAGATAAACAGCGGTGGGTGGCGGGGCGGTGCCGGCGCCAACACGACCGGCGCCACCGGTCCCGGTTCCCCCGACGCCAACGGTTCCGCTGGCGGGGCAGGCGGCGGCGGTGCCGGTGGCAACTCTCCAGAACAGCGGAGGCGCCGGGGCCTGCGGCCCCCCGGACAGCGGAGGCGCCGGCGGCACCGTCACTATAGGCGGCACAGGCGGGTCAGGCGTTCTCGGCGACGGCGACGGCGGTGGCGGCCAGGACAGCTAAGGCCGACTAGCATCGGCGGCAATGGCACCGTCCGCGTCGATGAAGGTGGGTGACATCGAGGATTTCCGGCGCCGACGTCCACAGGCCCCGACATGGTGTGCCGCGCGCCGACCCGTCGGCTTGCGGGCACAGCAGCCGCAGGCACCGTCGGCAACGGCAGCACCAAGGCATCCAGAGCAACCGCGCCGTCGTCGGCAACGGCGTCGGCGTGCCCGCCGCGCCGGACACGACCGGCCCTCGTTCGCCACTAGACTTCATGCACGATGACGCTCCCGGACAGCTCGCCTGAGGCTGCCTCTACCACGTTCGCCGACCTGCATATTCACCCTGCGGTCTTGCGGGCGGCCGCCGACGTCGGCTACGAGTCGCCGACGGCCATCCAGGCAGCGACGATCCCTGCGCTGATGGCCGGTTCCGATGTGGTGGGACTGGCGCAGACCGGCACCGGCAAGACCGCGGCCTTCGCGATGCCGATCCTGTCCAAGATCGACGTCACCAGCAAAGTGACCCAGGCGCTGGTGCTGGCGCCCACCCGCGAGCTGGCTCTGCAGGTGGCCGAGGCCTTCAGCCGCTACGGGGCGCACCTACCGAAGATCAACGTGCTGCCGATCTACGGCGGGTCCTCCTACGGCGTGCAGTTGGCCGGGCTGCGACGCGGCGCGCAGGTGGTGGTCGGCACCCCCGGCCGGGTCATCGACCACCTCGAACGCGGGACGCTGGACCTGTCGCACGTGGACTACCTGGTGCTCGACGAGGCCGACGAGATGCTCACCATGGGTTTCGCCGAGGACGTCGAACGGATCCTGGCCGACACCCCGGAATACAAGCAGGTGGCCCTGTTCTCGGCGACCATGCCGCCGGCGATCCGCAAGCTCACCAAGAAGTACCTGCACGACCCGGTCGAAATCACCGCGAAAGCGAAAACCGCCACCGCCGAGAACATTTCGCAGCGCTACATCCAGGTCTTCGGGCCACGCAAGATGGAGGCGTTGACCCGCCTCCTCGAGGTAGAGCCGTTCGAGGCGATGATCGTCTTCGTCCGCACCAAGCAGGCCACCGAGGAGGTGGCTGAAAAGCTCAGGGCGCGAGGGTTTTCCGCCGCCGCCATCAATGGCGACATCCCGCAGGCGCAGCGCGAGCGAACTATCGCCGCGCTCAAAGAAGGTGGCTCCAAGGGCATCGACATCCTGGTCGCCACCGACGTGGCGGCCAGAGGCCTGGACGTCGACCGGATATCGCACGTCCTCAACTACGACATCCCGCACGACACCGAGTCCTACGTCCATCGCATCGGACGCACCGGCCGCGCCGGGCGTTCGGGGACCGCGGTGCTGTTCGTCTCCCCGCGGGAACGCCACCTGCTCAAGGCGATCGAGAAGGCAACGCGGCAAACCCTCACCGAAGCCGAACTCCCCACCGTCGAGGACGTCAACGCCCAGCGCATAACGAAATTCGCCGATTCCATCACCGAGGCCCTCGGCGCTCCCGGAATCGAGCTGTTCCGTAAGTTGGTGCAGGACTACGAACGCGAGCACGACGTCCCGATGGCCGACATCGCCGCGGCGCTGGCGTTGCAGTCCCGCGACGGCGAGGCGTTCCTGATGGCGCCCGAACCGCCGCCCGAACGGCGCGAGCGCAGGGAACGTCCCGAAAGACCCGAAAGACCAAGGCAGACGAGACCATTCACCACCTACCGGATCTCGGTGGGCAAGCGTCACAAGATCGGACCGGGCGCGATCGTCGGCGCCATCGCCAACGAGGGGGGCCTGCATCGCAGCGACTTCGGCCACATCGCCATCGGGCCCGACTTCTCGCTGGTGGAGCTGCCGGCCAAGCTGCCGAACGCGACGCTCAAAAAGCTTGAGAGCACCCGCATCTCGGGCGTGCTGATCGACCTTCGGCCCGACCGGTCACCCAACAAGGCCAAGCCACGCAGAAAACACGCCGGATGACCCTTTCCGAGGAGCAAGACGCCCAGGGCGGACTCGAGCAAGTCGCCCACGTGGACCGGGTCGCGTCGCTGACCGGCATCCGCGCGGTCGCCGCCCTGCTCGTCGTCGGCACCCACGCGGCCTACACCACCGGCAAGTACGTCCAGGGCTATTGGGGCCTGGTCGGTGCCCGGCTGGAGATCGGGGTGCCGATCTTCTTCGTGCTGTCCGGCTTCCTGCTGTTCCGTCCCTGGGTGAAGTCGGCCGCCACCGGGGCCCCGCCGCCGTCGCTGAGTCGCTATGCGCGGCATCGGGTTCGGCGCATCATGCCCGCCTACGTCATCACCGTGCTGTTCGCCTACGTGCTGTACCACTTCCGCGAGGCGGGACCCAACCCCGGGCACACGTGGCTCGGACTGGTCCGCAACCTCACGCTGACGCAGATCTACTGCAATGGCTACCTCGGCAAGTACCTGCACCAGGGCCTGACCCAGATGTGGAGCCTGGCGGTCGAGGCCGCCTTTTACGTGGCGCTGCCGCTGCTGGCATACGTGCTGCTGGTGCTGATCTGCCGGCGGCGGTGGCAGCCGAAGTTAATGCTGGGTGCCCTGGCGGGGATGGCGTTGATCAGCCCGGCATGGCTGATCCTGGTGCACACCGATCACTGGTTTCCCGACGGCGCCCGGCTGTGGCTGCCCACCTACCTGGCCTGGTTCCTGGCGGGCATGTCGCTGGCCGTGCTGCAGGCGATGGGTGTGCGGTGCTACGCGTTCATGGCCCTACCGCTGGCGACTATCAGCTTCTTCATCGTCTCCACACCCATCGGGGGCGCGCCCACCACGTCGCCGGCATCGATGACCGAAGCGCTCGTTAAGACGTGTTTCTACGCCGCGATCGCCGCACTTGCGGTGGCGCCGCTGGCCCTGGGTGACCAGGGCTGGTATTACCGGCTGCTGGCCACCCGGCCGATGGTGTGGCTGGGGGAGATCTCCTACGAGATCTTCCTGATCCACCTGATCACAATGGAATTCGCGATGGACTACGTGGTCGCCTACCACGTCTACACCGGCTCGATGCTGAACCTGTTCATCGCGACGCTGGTGCTGACGATTCCGTTGGCGTGGCTATTACACCGTTTCACGCGCGTGCGGGCCTGACCCGCGCGCCCGCCGGTGTCACGATCGGCACGACGAACTCCTCGATCATCGACCGCTCGTCGGCCTCGTCCTGGCCGGGGTACATCAGCAGCGACGTCAGCACCCGCACCACCCAACGGGCCCGGCGCTCCACGACGGCGGGATCTTCGGGACCCAGCGAGCTGACGAACGCTGAAGCCAGCGCGGTGATCACCTCGGACCGCCCGGCGAGCTCGCCGCCGATCGGCGGACGGGTGACGGCAAACCACGATGACAACGCGGGGCTTTCGCGGACCATCCGCAACGCGGCCGTCATGCTCGCGACCAGCCGTTCGCGCGGGTCGTCGATGCCGTCGATCCGCTCCGTGATCGCGCGGCCCGAGTCGGCGCGCCTCGCGGTGCACGTACGCGGCCCGCAGCGCCTCGCGGCTCTCGAAGTATCGGTACAGCGTCGCGCGGGAGCAGCCTGCGGCCCTGGCGATTTCGTTCATGCCGATCGAGGCCTGGTCCCGCTGGGTGTAAAGCTCCTCGGCCGCGTCGAGTATCCGGTCCGCGGCCACCTCGGAGCGGCGCGAGGACAGCCAGTCATTACCGGCCATCAGGACTTCACCCGGATCGGCACCGACAGCGGCCGCCGCACGTAATTCCCCCCCGACCAGACGATCGCGGACTCGTCGACCTCGAACTCCGGGCAGCGGGCCAGCAATTCGCTCAGCGCCACCCGGGATTGCATCCGGGCCGCGGCCGCGCCCAGGCAGTGATGCGCGCCGTGGCTGAAAGTCATGATGTTGCGCGGGCAGCGGGCCACGTCGAGTTCGCCTGCGTCCGAACCGTATTGGCGTTCGTCGCGGTTGGCCGACCCGTACAGCAGCAAGACCTTGCGGCCGGCCGGGACGGTAACGTCGCCGATCGTCATGTCGCGGGTGACCGCGCGTGCCAGTCCCTGCACCGGCGACGTCAGCCGCAGCAGCTCTTCGACCGCGTCGGGGATGAGCCGCGGATCGTCGACCAAAAGCTGCCGCTGATCGGGGCGCTCGTGCAGCAAAGGCATTGAGCCGCCCAGCATTCCGGTGACGGTGTCGTTGCCGCCGGTCACCATGGTGAACGTGTACGCCAGAATCGACAGCGTCCCGGAGATGTCGCCGTCGGCGCCGACCCCCGCGGCGACCAGGTGGGAGATGGTGTCGTCCTCGGGTTCGGTTCGGCGCCGCTCGATCAGCCCGGTGAAGTAGGCCATCATCGACCCGACCGCATCGCCGACCGTGTCCAGCGCGCCGGCGACGCCGCCGTCCGCGGTGTTGGCCGCGACGATGGCCTGAGTCCAGCCGTCGAACTGCGACCGATCTTCCTCGGGCACACCGAGATAGTGCGCGACCACCATCGACGGCAGCGGTTTGAACAGCTCGGTGACGATGTCGCCGCCGCCGTTCGCGCGCAACCCCTCGATGCGCTCGACGACGAACTCGCGAACCTTGGGTTCCACCGCCTCGACCTGTCGCGGCGTGAAACCTCGCGACACCAGTTTGCGAAACTCGGTGTGTACCGGCGGATCCTGCATCACGAACGGCGGGTTATCCTGCAGCCCAATCATTTCCAGGTCGCCGTAGTTGACGGTCAGCCCCTGCGCGGAGGAGAACGTCTCATGGTCGCGGGCGGCCGCCCAGACGTCGGCGTGCCGGGACAGGACGTAGTAATCGTGATCGGGCCGATCTTCGGGGACGACGTGGTGCACCGGGTCGTGATCGCGCAGCGCGCGGTACATCGGCCAGGGATTGGGCCAAGTCTCGGCGGTGGCCAGCCGGAATGCGACCGGCACCCCGTGAGACATCACCGTAGTCATGTCTCATTTGTACGACAAAGCATGGGGAGTGTCAAGAGACCGGTGCAGTAAGGTGCCCTCGAGTGTGCGTTGACGGCTTCGTGTGTGCTTCCAGGGCGCGAAATCGCCCCAAATCCCACCATGGGCGCACACGCAAAAGCGGTTAGATCGCCGCGCCGGGGTTCAAGATCCCATCGGGGTCCAATGCCCGCTTGATGCGCTGGTTCAACTCCATCGCCTCGGGCCCGAGATAGCCGTCCAGCCAGGGCCGCTTCAACCGGCCGACGCCGTGCTCGCCGGTGATCGTGCCGCCCAGGCCGACGGCCAGGTCCATGATCTCGCCGAACGCCACATGGGCGCGCTCGGTCATCGCGGCGTCGGCGGCGTCGTACACGATCAGCGGGTGGGTGTTGCCGTCGCCCGCATGCGCGATCACCGAGATCATCAGGTCGCGTTCAGCAGCGATCCGCTCGATACCGGTGACCAGCCTGCCCAGCGCCGGCAGCGGCACCCCGACGTCTTCCAGCAGTAAAGATCCCTTGGCCTCCACCGCCGGGATGCAGAACCGACGGGCGGCCACAAAGGCCTCGCCCTCGTCGGGGTCATCTGTCGAAAACACTTCAACGGCACCGTTTTCCGCGAACACCGTGGCGATCACCGCGGCATCCTCCCCGGACGCCCGCCCACGCTCGTCGGAGCCGGCCACCAGCATGGCGGCCGCACCGCGGTCGAGGTCCATGCGCAGGGTGTCCTCGACGGCGTTGATCGCCACCGAATCCATGAACTCCAGCATCGAGGGCCGCAGCCGCGCGGCGACTCCCAGCACCGCGTCGACGGCCGACTCCACCGACCCGAACGAGGCCACCACCACGCTGGATGTGTTCTGCGCCGGCAGCAGCCTCAGCGTCACCTCCGTGATGACGCCCAGCGTGCCCTCGCTGCCCACGAACAGCTTGGTCAGCGAAAGCCCCGCCACATCCTTCAAACGTGGGCCGCCCAGCCGCACCGCGGTGCCGTCGGCCAGCACCACCTGCATGCCCAGCACGTAGTCGGTGGTGACGCCGTATTTCACGCAGCACAGCCCACCGGCGTTGGTGGCGATGTTGCCCCCGATGCTGCAGATCTCGAACGACGACGGGTCGGGCGGGTACCACAGCCCGTAAGAGGCGGCGGCCTTCTTCACCTCGGCGTTGAACAGCCCGGGCTGGCAAACCGCGGTGCGCGTCACCGGGTCGACGGTGATGTCGCGCATCTTCTCCGTCGACAGCACGATCCCGTCGTCCAGCGCGGTGGCCCCGCCGGACAGGCCGCTGCCGGCTCCCCGGGGCACCACCGGCACCCGGTGGGCGGTTGCCCAGCGCAGCACGGTCTGCACCTCTTCGGTGCGCCGCGGACGGACTACGGCCAGCGGTTTGCCGGCCGACGGGTCGAAGGCCCGGTCCTGGCGGTAGCCCTCGGTGATGGTCGGGTCGGTGACGACGGTCCCGTCGGGCAGGGCGGCGACCAGCTCGGCCAGCGAGGCATCCACGCCCAGATCCTAAGCCCGTTTCACGGCGCGGAATCCGCAGCCAACTCCGGCGCGCGGTCCAGTTCACGCAGCGACGGCAGGACGCAAGCGACCAACCCGATCAGCAGTATCGGCACCGCCAGGACCAAAAACGCGACCTTCAGCCCGGCGGCATCGGTCAGCGGACCGGCGACCAGCAGGCCCAGCGGACCCGCGGCGTACATCAGCCCGGTCATCACCCCGACCACTCGGCCGCGCAGCCGATGCGGGGCCCGGGTCTGCATCACGTAGTTGTAGATCGGCTGGATCGGCCCGTAGACCAGGCCGGTCACCGCGCACAGCACCAGGATCACCGGCAACGGCGGGAGGAACGCGATGCCGACCGTCGCCGTACCGAAGGTGAGGGTCGCCGTCAGCACGGCCGTGCGCCGCCGCGTGTATTTCGACAGCACGGCATAGCCCAGCGCACCCGCCACGCCGCCGGCCCCGAGCGCCATCAACGCCCAGCCCAACTGGGCGGGCTGGTGACGGTCGGTGAAGTACTTGGGAAACAGCACGCTTTCCATCGGCAGGTACAGCGCGGTGACGGCCAGGTCGATCAATCCGAGCGCGCGCAGCACCCGCAGGTTCCAGACGAATCGCAGACCTTCGCCGATGCCGGACACCAACCCCTCGGGCCGGGTCGCGTGGTGCGGCTTGCCGGTGCCCTCCAGGCGCAGCGCCCCAATGGCGAGGAAGGACAACCCGAAACAGCCTGCCGTGACCCACATCGTGTTGATGCCGCCGACCGTGGCGATCATCAGGCCGCCGATGCCCGGGCCCACGATGTAGGCCAGGTTGAGAATCGCTTCGTAGACGCTGTTGGTGCGGTCCAGCGACCAGCCCGCGCGGGCGGCGGCCTCGGGCAGCATCGACTGGCGCGCCGTTGCCCCGGCCGGATCGAAAGCGGCCGAGAAGAAGGCCAACACGGCCAGCTCGGCGACGTTGATCGCGTCCGCACCGAACGACCAGGCGATCAGCGGGACGGCGGCCACCGCCGTGCAGGACAGCGAATCTGAGACCAGCGAAACGCGGCGGCGCCCGAAAAAGTCGACCGCAGTACCGGCGACCAGCGTGGAGAGCACCAGCGGCAGCGTCATAGCGGCGGCGACGATCGACGCGTCCCGCGCGCTGTCGTGGTGCTGCAACGCCAGCCACGGGAACGCGACGATCGAGATGCCCGTCCCCGCCGTCGCCATCAGCGTGGCGAAAAAAATCAGAATCGCTGGGCCGCTGCTTTTCATGGGATATCGCCGCTGAATGTATGCCAAAGCAGTATCCGCAGCCACTGAATAACGGGGCATTTCGCGGCTAATGCACCATGTTGATGTGCTCGCCCACCCCAACACCGGCCAGGCGTTCGATTCTCCGGTCAGCCCCGGCACCGGATGGCCGGGCGACCCGGCCACCCCGCGGACCCCGGTGGCCACCGACGCCACCCGCGTCACCCAACTGGCGGCCGAAGCCAAGTCGATACCGGAACTCGACGCCGCGAGCAGCGTCTGCCGGGCGTGCCCGCGCCTGGTCGCCTGGCGTGAGGACGTCGCGAAAGCCAAGCGCAAAGCCTTCGCCGACCAGCCGTACTGGGGGAGGCCGGTTCCCGGCTGGGGATCGGAGCGCCCCCGGTTGCTGATCGTCGGGTTGGCGCCCGCCGCGAACGGCGCGAACCGGACCGGACGGATGTTCACCGGGGACCGGTCCGGGGATCAGCTGTATGCGGCGCTGTACCGCGCGGGCCTGGTGAACCAACCGACCAGCGTGGATGCCGCGGACGGGTTGCGGGCCAACGAGATTCGGATCGTCGCGCCGGTGCGGTGCGCGCCACCGGCCAACGCCCCGACCCCGGCCGAGCGCGACACCTGCTGGCCGTGGCTGGCCGCCGAGTGGCGGCTGGTGTCCGACCATGTCCGCGTGATCGTGGCCCTGGGCGGGTTCGCCTGGCAGATCGCGCTGCGACTGCCGGGCGTCGCCGGAGCGCCCAAGCCGCGGTTCGGCCACGGCGTCGTCGCGGAGCTGGGAACCGGTGTGCGATTGCTCGGTTGTTACCACCCCAGCCAGCAAAACATGTTCACCGGTAGGTTGACTCCGGTAATGCTCGACGACGTTTTCGCCAAAGCAAAGCGGCTGGCAGGGATCACGTGACTTTTCATGACTGACGTTCTGGTTTCCGGTGCCAGCGTGGCCGGCACGACGGTGGCGTATTGGCTTGCTCACCATGGCTATTCGGTCACCGTGGTGGAGCGGCATCCCGGGCTGCGGCCGGGCGGTCAGGCCATCGACGTGCGGGGCCCGGCGCTGACGGTGCTGGAGCGCATGATGTTGCGCGCCGCCGCCGACCAGCGCAGGACGCGCATCCGGGGTTCGTCGGTCGTCGACCGCGACGGCAACGAGCTGTCCCAGGACATCGAGTCGACGCCGACCGGCGGGATCATCGCCAACCCCGACATCGAGCTGCTGCGCGACGACCTCGTCGAATTGCTTTACGAGGCAACCCAACTCAAGGTCGAATACCTATTCGACGACAGCATCGCAGTCGTTGGACGACGACGGCGCCTCGGTCGCGGTGACCTTCGAGCGCGCCGCCGCGCGCAGCTTCGACTTGGTGATCGGCGCCGACGGATTGCACTCCAATGTGCGCGAATTGGTCTTCGGACCGGAGGAGCAGTACATCGACAGGCTGGGCACGCACGCGGCGATCTTTACCGTGCCCAACTTCCTGGACCTCGACTACTGGCAGACCTGGCATTACGGCGAATCGACCATGGCGGGCATCTACAGCGCCCGCGGCAACAGCGAGGCCCGGGCCATGGTGGGCTTCATGGACGCCGACCTGCGGATCGACTACCGCGACACCGAGGCCCAGTTCGCCGAGCTGGAGCGGCGGATGGCCGACGACGGCTGGGTTCGCCCGCAACTGCTGGAATACATGCGGACCGCACCGGATTTCTATTTCGACGAGATGTCGCAGATCAAGATGGATCGCTGGTCGAAGGGCCGGGTGGCGCTCGTCGGCGACGCCGGCTATTGCTGTTCGCCGTTGTCGGGCCAGGGGACCAGCGTCGCGCTGCTCGGCGCCTACATCCTGGCCGGCGAGCTCCGCCCAGGCCGGTGACGACTATGAGCTCGGCTTCGCCAACTACCAGAGAGAGTTCCAGGACTACGTCAAGCGCAATCAATGGCTGGTGGTCGACAACATTCCGGGAGGTGCGCCCATCCCGCAGGAGGTGTTCGAGCGCATCGTCAATTCCATCACGCTCAAGGATTACTGAGCCCTCGGGCGCGGACGCGGTTCGGTGTGGGGTGTGGGCGAAAAACTGGCCGGAATCCCGCCCTGCGTTCACCCCCAAAGCCGTGAGGGCACACTCGACGCCCGACGCCCCCATAAGCCCGGGAACGTTCGCGCGGCGTAGGGCGTTGACGCCAACGTGCGACTTTCCGTCCTTGATCTCGTCCCCGTGCGCACGGACCAGACGACGGGGGACGCGCTGGCGGCCACCGTGGCGCTGGCGCAGACCGCCGACCGGCTGGGTTTCACCCGCTACTGGGTCGCCGAGCACCACAACATGCCGTCGGTGGGCGCCACCAGCCCGCCGGTGCTGATCGCGTATCTCGCCGCGCAAACCTCGCAACTGCGGCTCGGGTCGGGCGGTGTGATGCTGCCCAACCACGCGCCGCTGGCGGTGGCCGAGCAGTTCGCGCTGCTGGAAGCGGCCGCGCCGGGCCGCATCGACCTGGGCATCGGCCGCGCGCCCGGCTCCGACCCGGTGACGTCGTACGCCCTGCGCGGCGCCAACGACGATCGCGACATCGAGAACTTTCCCGACTACCTCGACGACGTGGCTGCGCTGATGAGCCCGCGCGGCGTCGTGGTTCCGCTGCGTTCCGGGGACTATCGGCTGAAGGCCACCCCGGCCGCCGCCAGCGAACCGCGGCTGTGGCTGCTCGGCTCGTCGATGTACTCGGCGCGGTTGGCCGCCGCCAAGGGGCTGCCCTACGTCTTCGCCCATCACTTCTCCGGCAAAGGAACCGAGGAGGCGCTCGAGGTTTACCGGTCCCGTTTCGTGCCGAGCAAATTGGCCGCCGAGCCGGTCACGTTCCTGACGGTCAACGCCGCCGTGGCCGAAACCCGCGACGAGGCAACGGCATTGATGTTGCCCAACCTGCAGATGATGGCGCGGCTGCGCACCGGACAGCCGCTCGGCCGCGTGCCGTTGGTCGAGGAGGCGGCGGTCGCCGAACTCACGGCGGAGCAGCAGCGCATCGTGGAAAGCGGACTGCAGCGTGCCGTCCTCGGCACACCCGCGGAGGCCGCCGATCAGATGCGCGCGCTCGCCGAACGGTTCGGCGTCGACGAGGTGATGGTGCACCCGGTGGCCTCGGCCCGCCGCGGCACCGATCCCGCCACCGCGCCGGCGCGAATCGCGACGCTGGAGCTACTGGCGAAAGAGCTCTTCTAACGGTATGTCACCACCGCCCCGCCGGCCGGCGACCCACTGCTCAAACTCATTCGCGGGCAACGGCGGAGTATGCACAAAGCCCTGAGTAATGGTGCAGCCGTACCGTCGCAGTGCGCTCAGGGTGACCTCGTCTTCGACTCCCTCGGCGACTAGCTCGGCTCCCAGGCTTTGTGCCAACGCCACTGTGGAACGCACGATGGCCACCGATCGCGGGTCTTGGGCCAGTCGTCCCACGAACACCTTGTCGAGTTTCAGCTCGTCGACCGAGACGTCCTGCAGGCGGGCCAGCGACGACCATCCGGTCCCGTAGTCGTCGAGCGAGATACGGACGCCGAGGTGCCTCAGCGCGGCGACGGTATTGCGGGAGCGCGCCGAGTCGACGAGGGCGCTTTCGGTGATCTCTGTGATCAGAGCGTCGCCCGGCAAATCGTGGCTTCGCAGCAGCCCCTCGACCGTGCCCACCAGGTCAAGGTCAAGCAGATTCGTCGTCGAGAGGTTCACCGCGACCGCCGTGGCGATGCCTTGCTCGCGCCAGGATTGGATCTGTTCGAAGGCGACGCTGAGCGTGTAGTTGGTTACTTTGCGCATCAACCCGGCTTGTTCGGCGGCGGGCAGGAATTCCTCCGGTAGCAGCAGGCCACGGCTGGGATGCTGCCAGCGCAGGAGCGCCTCGACGCTGTGGACGCTGCCGTCGCTTGCGTTGATCTTCGGCTGGTAATGCACCGCCAGTTGGTCACCATCGAAAAGCGCGGCGCGTAGTTGCGCGATGAGGCCCGGGTCGTTGTCGGGATACATCTCGAATGCCGAGTCGTACACCGCGATCCTGCTCATGGCCGACTTGGCGTGGCGGATCGCCGCTTCGGCGCGATTCAGCAGCTCCTGCGGTGATCGCAGTGGTCGGGACACAGCGCGATAGCGACGCGGGCATCGACTTGCACGGTGATCGGATCCAGCGCGAACGGATCGCTCAAGGCTTCGAGCAAACGATCCGCCTGGGCGCGCGCGGCGATGAGGTCAGACCCTTCGGCGAGCAGGATCCCGAATTCGTCATCGCTCACGCGCGCAAGCAGGTCATCGCGACGAAGGCGGTCTGCCAGTCGGTTCGCGATGTGGCACAACAGCTCATCGCCGAAGCGGCGACCAACCGAGTCGTTGATCTCTTGAAATTCATAAAGTTTCAGCAGCAGAAGCGCTCGACGTGATGAAGCCGGGGTCGCCGACGATGGCCCGACCGGCGAAGGATCGGACGTCGCGGTCAGGGCGGTCGCCAGTGCGCGCCGATTGGGCAGGGCGGTCAACTCATCGGTCATGGACTGTTTGTGCCTCTCGGCCAACATGCTGACGTCTCGGAAGGTGACCGAGAATCGTGCAGCTGTCGCGACCAGACTCAGCGCGGCGAGAGTCACCGCGAGCCGTGAGTTGTGAGCCAGGATGGCGACTCCCAGCCCCACGGCAGTGCACGCCGCAGGCGTGACGAAGGGCCCGAGTCCGCGCTTCGGTACCGGCGCCACCGACGACGAGGGAGCCCAGCTGGCCATCGCCACCAATAACGACGACACGGGCCAACAGGCATCCAGCAAGGTGCCAACCCGGTATGAATGGGCGGAAGTCTCGAAGAGATAATCGGTGTCCGCGACCGCAAACAGAATCAGTCCGGCAACGAGAAGGGCCCAGCGAAAGTCGTTGCGCCAGCCAACGATTGGCAGCATGCTGGCGGCCAGGGCCAGCAGGACCAGGTCGCCCCACGGATACAGCACACCCACCAGCACGGTTGCCGGTGTGTGGGTCGCCGCCGCGTGGATGGGCCCTGCCGTCAGTGCAGCGGCTACCGCGGCCACGGTCAGCCCGCAGACCAGCGAGTCGAGCTGAATCGGAATCGGCACCAACTTCAGTCGTGCCCGCATGAGCAGCAAGAGCCCTGAGTAGACCAAGGGATAATACGCCAGGTAGGCCGGGTCAGCCGCCGATGGTGACTGGCCGTTCGGCACCGCTAGGGCGTAGATGACGTCGCCCACCGCCGAACAGGTCATGCCGGCCGCGATCAGAATCCAAGCCAACCGGTCAGCTGCGACGCGGTATGCTCGCCCGGCAATCAGCCCGGCCGCCAACAGGTTCAACGACGTATACAAATACTTTTCGAAAAATGCGCTGTGGCCCGTATTCGGGTTGAAGATGCTCGACGCGGTGAAAGCGACCACTCCGATTGCCAGCACCGCAAGGGCAATCCGGATTGCGATCGGGGGCCACGGAACGCCTTTTGGCCCATCGTTGGGTTGATCTGATGCTGTTGGCGCAACGTGAGAGATCGGCTTGGACGCCGGCGCCAGTGCCGTGTCATTGCGCGCGGCACCCCGGTGGGCCGTGTCGGTTAGCCCGCCTTGAATGGCCGATGCCGCCGAGTCGGTGAAAAGCGGGAATGTATGAGGCAAGGGCAGATCGGGCACAAAGCTTCGGATACATTGGCCGCCTTCTCGCTTGGCGGCATACATAGCCAAGTCCGCATGTCGGAGCAGCTGTTCGACGGTATAGCCGGATGCGGCGGTGGTCACCGTGAATCCGATGCTCGGACGTACCGTTACGGGAACCCCGTCGATCACGATCGCCGCGCTGAATGCCTCGAGCACCCGATGCGCCGCCGCTTGTGATTGTTCGATGGAACCTTCGAGGAGCACCGCGAATTCGTCCCCACCAAGTCGTGCCACAGTGCCGGTTTCTTCCAGCGCGGCGGTGATCCGGCCGGCGACCCGGATCAGGAGCTCGTCGCCGGCAAGGTGGCCCAAGGCGTCGTTGACCAA
The DNA here is from genome assembly GCA_963784685.1 of uncultured Actinomycetota bacterium. GTDB lineage: Bacteria > Actinomycetota > Actinomycetes > Mycobacteriales > Mycobacteriaceae > Mycobacterium. Next base: position 152,557 of record CAWASF010000018.1, on the reverse strand, counting down.
CTTGAAGTTGTCGAGATCGAGGCACAACACCGCGATCGGCGCGGCGTTGGGACGTCGAGGGGCGACGGCTTCTTCCAATCGTTGGATGAATTGAGTTCGATTGGCCAGCCCGGTCAGGCTGTCGCGAAAGGCTTCCCGCGAGACTTCAGATAACAAGTCCTGGTTTTCGACCAGCACCACGAACTGCCGAGCGAGCACCGCGACGACCAAAATTCCCAGTGCGGCCTGCATCGGTCCGTGCTCCATTCGGACCGCCGTGTAGCCCAGGCCGACTGCGGCGGTCAGCACCAGCGGCAGGTACGGCAACCACAGCAGGACGCGCGACAAGATCTCATTCCGCGGTGTCGCTGTGGGGGACTCGGTGACGCTGGACAGGGCAGCGAGCGCCATCATTCCCAATCCGGCCACCCGGCCCAGGTCGGCCGGACCGCCGCCGTGATAGCTGCCCATCCCGGTCCCGAACACCATCGCAATGTCGGCAACAGCGACCGTGGCAGTTCCGCCGGCTAATAGACTCCGGCCCGGCAGATCGCTAGGACGCAGCCGTGACAACATGACGATCGCCGTCGTCATGATGACAACATCGGCGAAAACCTCTGCGAGCGTCGCGAGCCGCGAGCCACGGTCCTCGCGTAGCTGTTTCTCGAGGACGAATACCCACGAGATGACGAACAGCGAGGTCCACACGATGACACCGTCCAGCACCAGTCGCCGTCGACTGCGGCGAGATAGATGGGACAGCACCACCAAGGACGCCATGGTGCCGACCGGATAGATGAGGAGGACAGCCTCAGCCAGCGCCGGGTGTGTGGCGTGCTCGACTTCCGGTCGCACGTCATAGAACGCCCAGATGATCTCTCCGACCGCCCAGCCCAACAGGGCAGTCGCCAGCGCCAGCCATCCGAATCTGTAGCGGCGCTTGGCCGCGAAGCGAGCCGCGTAGCCGGCACATGCCGCGGCGCCCACAAGACACACCACCAACGCCACGTTGTCGATCGGCCAAGTCGCGTACGTGCCCTCCCACCCCAAGATCGACGACGCAACGATCAGCGCCGCCGCGATGCCGTATCCTCCGACGACGAGCCAACCCCTGCGCGCTGGCAGCCCGAAGCGCTGCCACGGATTTCCCGTCCAGCGCTTCATCGCCGCTCAGCCCGTCTGTGCCTGGGGTGAACGCCGGAAGAGCGTCACCCCGCTAGAGCAGCGTAAACCGCTGCGCCGCTCTCCGGGGCTACTACCTGGTGCTGGTGTGCAGCGCCTTTAACTTTGACGGCGCGACAACACCACGACCGGGATGGGCCGCGACGTCTTCTTCTGGTAGGCGGCGTAGCGGTTGCCGTTGTTCTTGTTGACGATCTGCCACAGCCGGGCGTAGTCGGTGTCGCCGGGCAGCACCGGGCGCGCTGTCACCGCGAAACGCCGTGGTCCGACGTTGATTTCGACGTTCGAATTCTTCCGTAGGTTGTGATACCAGCCGGGTGCTTTCGGGTCGCCCCCCTTGGAGGCAACGATCAGGTAGTCGTCGCCGTCGCGCGCATACGTGAGCGACGTGGTGCGGGCCATGCCGGTCTTGGCGCCGACGGTGTGCAGCAGCAGGCTGGGTATCCACAGCGTGCGATGTCCGATCCAGCCGTTCGACTTTCGATAGACCGTGTCGTGGACACGCAAAACCTGCGGGAGTAAGCCAGATTCAACCCAGGACGGAAGTGCCATTCGCCCAGTATTACTGACTCGCGTCGATCCGGGCCAGGGCGTCCCGCAGGATCCGCCCGGTCGCTTCCCGGTCGGCGTCGCGGCGCAGCAGCAGCCCCTTGGCCACCGAGAGCTTGTCGCCGTTGCGCCTCGGCAGCACGTGCAGGTGGATGTGGCGAACGGTCTGGAAGGCGGCGCGGCCGTCGTTGATCCCGATGTTCGTCGCGTCGGCCAATTCTGTGGCGCGGGCAGCGCGTGCGATTCGTTGGCCGATGGTGACCATGTCGGCCAGCGTCTCCGGCGGGGTGTCGGTGAGGTCCACGGTGTGTCGTTTGGGCAGCACCAAAGTGTGGCCGCGGGTGAACGGTCGGATGTCGAGGATCGCCAGGTAGCCGTCGTCTTCGTAGATCCGGATGGCCGGGCCGTCGCCGGCGGCGATCGCACAGAACACGCAGGGCATGTCGTCCACGGTACCGACCTCCGGTTCGATGCTTGCCTTTCGAGCGTTTCTGGTGGAGACTTCCACCAAAATATATTCTGGTGGTGCACTCCACCAGAATTGACCGAGGAGATGCCCGATGACGTGCACGCCGGCGCCTGCGATTCCCGCCCGCCACCCCACCAAGCGGGCGCACGCTCCCCTGGTTGCACCGCTGGTGAGACTGCTCGGAATCGCCCCACCGTCGGATGCGGAGTGGCGCGCGATCGGCGAGGCGCTCACCGTCGGCGATGCACCGATGGACGAACTCGTCGGGTGGATGTACTCGACGGGAATGGACACGACGCACGCAACTTCATCAAAACGCTGATCGGCCCCAAAGCCGCTGCCGCAATAGGCGAGTCGGCCACCTACCTGCACCCGGCGGCATGATTCGTGATCGTCGCAACCACTGCTGCTAAGAACAACGACCGGCGCGTCGGTCACAATTGCCCTGTGCCAGTCAAGCGCACCTACGGTGGCGTGCCCGCCAAGGAACGCCAGTCCCAACGACGGTCCGCGTTGCTGGATGCGGCGCTGGAGGTCATCGGCACGCAGGGGTTTGCCGCGCTGACCATCTCGGGATTGTGCAAGGACACCGGACTCAACGACCGCTACTTCGCCGAAAGCTTCGACAGTCGCGAGGCCATCTTCTCCGCGCTGGTGGATCGGAGCATTTCCGAGATGGCCGAGGCAATCGACAACGCGGTCGCAGCCGCAGACCGAGACCTACCCAGCTTGGGACACGCCGCAATCAGAGCAGTAGTCGAGTACCTTACCGACGACCCGCGCAGAGCGCGGATCGCCTTCACCGAGGCTCCGGCTACCCCCGTCGTGGCTCAACGCCGCCGTGAGGTGATGGACTACTTCCTGCAAATCGCAGAAGCGCACGTGTCTGAACGCTTGGGCGAGCAATCGCTACCGGCTCCTGACGATCTTCGCTTCGCCGGGGTGTCGCTGTTCGGGGTGCTGATGGAAACCACCGCCACCTGGCTCGCAGGCGCCCTGAAGATCACCCGCGACGAACTCATCGACCGCCAAACACAACTCGGCCTTGGCCTTATGCGGATTGCTTCTGCTCAAACGCTGGCTTAGTCCACAGCGCTCATGGCGCGCGTCGTCGCAAAGCGATATCGTGCATGCAGCTTTGCTGGCCTATCGCTGAAGGGGGCTTGTGTGCAGGGCACGCCCTTCGGTCGCTACCGCTTGGTGGAGTTGCTGGGCCGCGGCGGCATGGGCGAGGTGTGGCGGGCCTACGACACCGTCATGCACCGAATCGTGGCGCTGAAAGTACTGCCCGCGAACTTCGCCGGCGATCCGGTATTTCAAGAGCGGTTCCGCCGGGAAGCCCACGCGGCGGCCGGGCTTGACGAACCCCACATAGTGCCGATCTATGATTTCGGCGAGATCGACGGACAGCTGTATGTGACCATGCGGCTGATCAAGGGTCGCGACCTACAAACCGTGCTGACCGACGGTCCGCTGTCCCCGGCGCGTGCGGTCGCGATTATCGGGCAGGTTGCCCAGGCGGTGTACGCCGCGCACAAGGTCGGGCTGGTGCATCGGGACATCAAGCCGTCCAACATTTTGCTCGGCGACAACGACTTTGCGTATCTGATCGACTTCGGGATCGCCCGCGCCGCGGGTGAGACCGGTCTGACCCGCACCGGGGTGACCATCGGGACCTGGTCCTACATGGCACCCGAGCGGTTTCAGAGCGGCGCGGCGGACACGCGCGCCGACATCTATGCGCTGGCGTGCGTGCTCTATGAGGCGTTGACCGGTCACCCGCCCTTCCCGGGGCAAAGCTTTGAGCAGGTCGCCGTCGCCCACATGCTTCAGCCGCCCCCGCGACCCTCGCAGGACCAACGCGGCGTTCCCGCGGCGATGGACGACGTCATCGCGACCGGGATGGCCAAAGACCCCGACCAGCGCTATGCCACCACGGTGGAGTTGGCCCGCGCCGCGCACGACGCCACGACGATGCCGCTGCCCCGGCCCGACCCGCGAACCGCGGCCCCGATCAACATCCAAGCCACTGAATCAGCCCCCCGGCATTCCGCTCCCGCCGGTGTTGCGCAACGACCGTTGCGTCAGTTAGCAAGCGAATCGCGCCGCAAACATGTCCAGCGATTATGGGTGTTGGCCGGCGTCGTTGCGCTGCTGGTCGCGGCCGCAGGCGTTGGCGCCGTGTACTTTCTGCGTGGCCCGACGCCGTCGGGTGGCTCCGCTCCGGTTGCCGCGCCGCAACCGGGACCCGCTGGGGTGAGCACCGCCCCCAGCGGAGTCAGCGCACCACCCCTCGGTCCGCCCAGGATCACTTACACGATCCAGGTGGGTAACGGCGCGTTCGGAGTCGCGACCGATCCGTCGGTCAACGCCGCATACGTCACCGACAGCGCTGTCAATTCGCTCAGCGTGATCGACGCCGCCAACCGAACCGTCACGGCCACCATTGCTGTCGGGCGCCGTCCGGTCGGTGTTGCCGTCGACCCCGCCACTCGCAATGTCTATGTGACCAACTACGACGATTCCTCCGTGTCGGTCATCGACCCCGCCAACCGCACCGTGATCGCCACGGTGGCGGTCGGTGGCCATCCCGGCGGTGTCATTGTCGACCCCGACACCCACACCTGCTACGTCACCAACGGCGACAGTGGATCGGTGGCGGTCATCGACACCACGACGCACGCGGTCGCCGCCACCGTGCCCACCGGAGCGGGTCCGAACCGCGTAGCCGTCGATCCCGCCGCCCACCGGGTGTATGTCACCAACAGTGGCAATGCGACGGTGTCGGTCATCGACACCAGCAATCGAACCGTCATCGGCACCGTCGCAATTCCGGCGCACCCCGGCGGTGTGGCGGTCGATCCCGCATCGCATTCCGCCTACGTCACCAACGGCGACAATGCGTCGGTAACGGTCATCGACACCGCCACCCTCAAGGTGATCGCCACGATTCCCGTCGGGCAGCGCCCTGGCGCCGTGGCGACCGACCCTGCATCGCATACCGCCTACGTCGCCAACTACAACGACGCGTCGGTCTCGGTCATAGACACCACCAGCCGCGCTGTTACCGGAATCCCTTCAGTCGGAAACAATCCGCTCGGTGTGGCCGTCGACCCGACCACGCACACCGCCTACGTCACCAGCGACCTCAACCACGGTTCGGTGACGGTCCTCGAGCGCTGAACCCGGCACATGGCCGGCCGATACCTTCAACTCCTCCCCGACGATGCGGTGCTGCTCGACGAGGCATCGGCCGAGCAGATCTGAACGCCGTCTCAAATAAGACGAGATTTGAGAGTCTCAAAACTTCGTATCGGTATTGGCAGGTCCCCGATATTCGGTCCACCCGGTTCTAGAGCCAGGTTGTGTTTGATGTCGGTTCAGTTGATCTCGCAGGCCACGGGGTGATGGGTGTGGCTGCATCGGGCAGCGTACTCGGCCGGGGTCAGATAACCCAGCGCTGAGTGGCGATGTCGTGCGTTGTGTTCGTGCTTGAAGTCGCCGATGACGACGCGGGCTTCGAGCAGGTTGGTCCAGTGGTTTCGGTTGAGGCACTCCCTTCGTAGCCGGTTGTTGAACGATTCGATGTAGGCGTTGTTCCACGGCGTCCCAGGCGGGATGTAGTGAAGGCCGACCTTGCCGGCGCAAAACGATTGCAGCGCTTCGGAAATAAGCTCAGGTCCGTTGTCCATCCGCAGCACCATCGGCGGGCCGCCGGCCGCGGCGAAACACTTCTCCAGCTCGTCGATGAGCCGCTCAGCGGTGATCGAGCGCTCCACGATATTCAGCAGTGATTCGCGGGTGTGCTCGTCGACCATCGACGCGATCTTGATGGCCTTGCCGTCGATGGTGGAGTCGAACTGGAAATCCAAGGCCCACACCACCTTCGGCGCATCCGCGCGCACATCGGGCGGGCACGACGATTGGCCGACGCGTTTACGCGGGCTGTGAACCCGCCGCTGCAGGCCCTCCTCCTTCCACAGGCGGTGCACCTTCTTCTTGTTCACATCCCGGTGCTCGTCATGGCGCAGCGCCGCCCACGCACGGCGGAAGCCATGGCAAGGCCGTTTGGTGGAGTAGGTACGCAGCCAAACGCGTAGCTCAGCGTCAGGGTCAGCTGGGGTCTGCGCGACAGGGATGCGCCGGTAGGTGGAGCGGGTGAGCCCGACCGCTTTGCACGCGAGCCGCTCCGACATGCCCAGAACCTCTTTGAGCATGTCGACGGCGCGGCGCTTGGCGTCCGGGCTCAGAATTTTCCCTTCGCCACCTCCCGCAAGGCGTCCTTTTCCAACTCGGCCTCGGCCAGCAACCGCTTCAGTCGGGTGTTCTGCTCCCGCAGCTCTTTAAGCTCTTTCGCCGCATCCACATCCATCCCGCCGTAGGTGCGGCGCCAGTTGTACAGCGTCGCCGCCGACACCTCGAGCTCCGCGGCGATCTCCTCGTTGGTCTTGCCCGACGCGGCGAGTTCGTCCGCGCGGCGCAGCTTACGCACCACATCCTCAGCGGAATGCTTCTTCCGGCCAGCCATATGTTTCATCGTCCCTTCCGGCCCCCCACCCGGGGGGCCACAGGACTCTAAAACAAGGCGGACTCATTCATCGGGGGCACGCCAGTATCACCAACTGTGTACCCAACAGCGCCTCGTTGGTGAGCCGTCCCGGCGAGTCCGGAGACTGGTTGTGTTGAATCACCCCGCTTTTGGTGGGGTGCGTCTGTGATCGTAATGGAGTTTCTCGACGGCTTCGGGGGTGAAGTCGTCGAGGTATTCGTGCGGGCGCTCGGTGTTGAACCATAGGACCCATTCGGCGGTGGCGATCTCGACGTGGTTGACGTCGCGCCAGGGGCCTTGTCGACGGATGAGTTCATTCTTGAACGACCCGACGGTGGTTTCGGCCAGGGCGTTGTCGAATGCATCGCCGACGGACCCGACCGAGGGATCGACGCCTTCGTCGAGGAGCCGCTGAGTGAACGCCACCGAGGTGTATTGGCTGCCCGCATCGTTGTGCGCAATCAGGCCGTGCAGGTTGGTGTTGCCTTCCTGTGCGCGGGTGAAGAAGGCGTGCTCGACCGCGTCGAGGACCAGCGCGGTGGTCATCGCTTTGGCTGCACGCCAGCCCACGATCCGGCGACTGAAGGCGTCGATGACGAACGCGACGTAGACGAACCCGGTCCAGGTCGGCACATAGGTAAAGTCGGCCACCCACAAGCGATTTGGCGCCGGAGCACAGAAGTTGCGGTCGACGAGGTCTGGGTAGCGTGGGTGGCTGTCATCGGCGATCGTGGTCTTGTGCTTGGACCCGTAACGGGCACCCTCCCAACCCTGCTCGCGCATGATCCGCTCCACGGTGCACCGGGCGACGTCGTGGCCCTGGCCGCGCAGTCTGATCCACAACTTGCGCGACCCCAGGGTCTGCACGAACTTGCCGGTCTTCTTATCTTCGCGCTGGGCGGTGATGATCTGCACCAGTTCGGCATCCCGCAGCTGCCGGCGCGTAGGCGCCTTGTCGATCCACTCGTAGTACGTCGACGGGCTGATCGGCACACCGTGCTCGGACAGCACAGCGCACATGGGCTCGACACCCCAGACAAGCCCGGCCCCACCATCGGGACCGGGCACCTGGTTGTCCTTGTGCTCGGCGATGAACCGAATTACCGTCTCCCGGGCCGGTCGAGCTCGGCCCCGAAGAAAATCGCCGCTGCCTTCAAGATCTCATTGGCCCGGCGCAGCTCAGCGATCTCCTTACGCAGCGCCTTGTTTTCCTCAGCCATCTGCGAGGTCACGCCCGGCCTCACGCCCGAGTCGACCTCCAAGCGGTGGATCCAGGTCCGCAACGTCTCGGGGGTTCCGATCCCCAACATGCCTGCCACCGCAGTGATCGCCGCCCACTGCGAGGGGTACTGCGGCCGCACTTCAGCGACCATGCGCACCGCACGCTCACGAAGCTCATCGGGGTACTTACTCGGACGTCCCATATCTCGAATCCTCCCAAGGTAGGGAGTCTCCGGACATGCCGGGACGGCTCAATACTCGTGCGGAGTACAAGCAGGTGACGGTGCTATTCGCCGATGTGGTCCATTCGATGTACATCGCCTCGGTGGTTGGTGCGGAGCGGCTGCGCGAGATCATGGCCGAACTCACCACCGCGATCGCCCACCTCCGCGATGTCCTCGGTGAGGCGACCTACGAATCGCTCGCCCGCAAGGGCGAAACGATGACCACCGCCGCGATGGCGACGTATGTCTACGACGAAATCGACCAGGCCCGAGCGGAACTCGAACACCCCAACTGAATGCCCCCTCAGAAGCGGAGGCGCTCGGCGGGGGCCAGTGACTTACCGGAGCGATTCGCTAGGGAAACTAATCGGTACGCGACTGCGTGTAGGCTGTGACCGGATGTTTTCCACATCCGCTGTACGAGAAAGTCAAGAAATATGCCACAAGGAACCGTCAAATGGTTCAACAGCGATAAGGGCTTTGGCTTTATCACTCCCGACGACGGTGGAAAAGACCTGTTCGTCCACCACTCCGAGATCCTTGGGAGTGGACATCGTTCCCTCCAAGATAATCAGCGCGTCCAATTCGAGGTTGAACAGGCACCCAAAGGTCCTCAGGCGGTCAGAGTCACCGCGATCTAGCGACTCGTCGTTACCGCTGGTTCTACCTTCCGCCAGGCGACACACTGGTCCTCTACATAGACGGACTAACTGAGGCCAGTACGGGCATGGGCCAAGTACGCATTCGACCAAATCGACCAGGCCCGAACAGAACTGAACGCCGTCTCGATAAAGACGAGATATGAGAGTCTCAAATCCTCGTCTCGGCATCACCAACTGTGAAGCCAACAGCGCCGCGTGGAGTATCCAATCGCCTATCCTGTGAGAACCGGGGGCCGGGATTGGCGGAGGGTCGGGTGACGGCCATAGCTGCGTGCCGGACGTGTGGCACCGAGCCTTTGGAGAACGCTCGGTTTTGTCACGGCTGTGGTTCACCAGTCCAAGACGGCGATGCCCGTGCGGAGTACAAGCAGGTCACGGTTCTGTTCGCCGATGTGGTCCATTCGATGTACATCGCCTCGGTGGTTGGTGCGGAGCGGCTGCGCGAGATCATGGCCGAACTGGTCGACACCACAACAGCGGTCGTGAAGCGCTACGGCGGCACGGTGGACAAGTTCACTGGCGACGGCATCATGGCGGTCTTCGGAGCGCCCCTAGCGTTGGAGGACCATGCGGTGCGGGCGTGTCTTGCGGCAGTGGAAATCCAGGACGAACTCGCACGGTTGGCCGCGCAGGTTCGCGATCATGACGGCGTCGAACTGGCCTTGCGCATAGGGCTCAATTCGGGTCAGGTGATCGCTGGTGAAGTCGGTTCGGCTTCCTTGGGTTACACCACTATGGGCGAGCAGGTGGGGGTGGCTCAGCGAATGGAATCGGTCGCTCCACCTGGTGGCGTGATGCTCAGCGCGTCGACAGCGCGACTCGTTGATGGCGCAGCGGCCCTCAGTGAGCCTGAGTCCGTTCGGATCAAGGGTGTTGATGAAGGCGTTCCGGTTTGCCGCCTGCTGGGCATGCGCGAGGATCGGACGGTCAGGCGCGCTGAGTCGAATCTGGTGGGTCGGCGCTGGGAGATGGCTGCCGTCGAGGGTCTGCTGGAGCGTGCCATCGAGGGCCACGGCGCGGTGGTCACCGTGGTGGGCTCCCCGGGGATCGGCAAGAGCCGCCTGGTGCGCGAGGTCGCCGCGATCGCCGCTACCCAGGGTGTCGAGGTGTTTTCCGCCTTCTGCGAATCCCACGCCAGCGACATTCCGTTCCAGGTGGTGTCGCGGCTGCTGCGGGCAGCCACCGACGTGCGTGGGCTGGACGGCCCTGCTGCTCGTGATCGAATGCGCTCCCGGGTGCTGGATGCAGATCCCGACGACTTGCTGTTATTCGATGATCTACTGGGCGTCGCCGATCCCGAGGTGGAGCTGCCCAAGATCGATCCGGATGCCCGGCGGCGGCGACTGACCGCACTGGTCAACACCGCATCCCTGGCTCGCCAATCCCCGGCGGTCTATGTCATCGAAGACGCGCACTGGATCGATGAGGTCAGCGAGTCGATGCTGGCCGAGTTCTTCACGGTGATCCCGCAGACGCCCTCGCTGGTGTTGGTCACCTACCGTCCCGAATACGCAGGTGCTTTGAGCCGGGTGGCCGGTGCCCAAACCGTTGCCCTTGCGCCGCTGAGTGATTCGGAAACTGCAGCCCTGGTCGCCGAGTTGCTCGGGTCGGACCCCTCGCTGGACGAGTTGGTCACCATGGTCGCCGCCAAGGCCGCCGGTAATCCCTTCTTCTCGGAGGAGATCGTGCGCGAACTGGCCGAGCGTGGAGTTCTACGCGGGCAGCCTGGCGCATACGTTGGGGTGGCGGAGACTGCTGAGGTCACTGTGCCTGCCACGTTGCAGGCGACGATCGCCGCGCGCATCGACCGGCTCGACCCCAAAGCGAAACGCACGCTGCGCGCGGCGGCGGTGGTCGGCTCACGGTTCAAGCTCGACCTACTGACGGTGCTGGGCGTCGAACCGGTCGTTGCTGACTTACTGGCGGCCCAGCTCATCGATCAGGTCAGGTTCACTCGACAACCGGAGTATGTGTTCCACCATCCGCTGATTCGGACGGTGGCCTACGAAGCTCAGCTCAAATCCGACCGGGCCGTGTTGCACCGGCGGCTTGCCGCCGCGATCGAAGCCCGCGAGTCGGAATCGGCTGATGAAAATGCTGCGCTGATCGCCGAACATCTGGAGGCCGCCGGTGATGGGCACGCCGCCTACGGCTGGCACATGCGCGCCGGGACCTGGTTGACGAATCGCGACATCGCCGCAGCACATGCGAGCTGGCGACGCGCTCAGCAGGTCGCCGACCGGTTACCCGCTGACTATCCGGACCGGTTGCTAATGCGGATCGCACCGCGAACACTATTGTGTGCAAGCGCATTTCGTGTCGGAGGACCCGGCTTGTACACAAGCTTTGACGAGCTTCGCGACCTGTGCACTGCTGCGGGGGATCAGCGGTCTCTGGCCATCGGTATGCTCGGCCAGTTGATGACGGAAACCGTGCACGGGCGTCGCCGCGAGGCATCTCGTCTGGCCACGGAACACATCGAACTACTGGAATCGATCGGTGACTCGTCATTGATCCTTGCACTGTCATCCGGGGCGCTCGTCGGAAAATACGAGATTGGCGAGATGGCAGAAGCCCTTCGGTTATCGCAACGAATGATCGACCTTGCAGAGGGTGATGCCGCCAAAGGCAACATGATCGTCCCGTCGCCGTTGACACATGCGATCGCGATACGCGGATTCGCCCGCGCATGTCTCGGAATTCGCGGTTGGCGGGACGATCTCGATAGCGCAATCGCGATGGCGCACAGATTCCCACCCATGATGCTTGCCGGGGTGAGCTGGTACAAGTACTTCATCGGCGTTCCGTACGGGATGGTGCTGCCCGACGACAATGCGTTGCATGAGACGTCAGAAGTATTGGCCAAGGCAGAGCAATCCGGCGACGACCTCGCAGTTGACCTAGCGCGCTCGGCGCGAGGTGTCACTCTAGTGCACCGAGGGGGTACAGAGACTAACGCGGGCCTCGCGCTGCTCTCAGCGGTGCGCCCCTCCAACAAGCGGATCACCGAGGTTATTGTGCCGCCAATCGACATCGAAATCGCACGGGAAAAGGTCAGATCCGGGGACTGCGACGGCGGGGTCGAACTGTCACGGTCAGTCGTCAACCGCATGTTCGAATGGGGTGGGTCCATTTGGATTGCGTTGGCGACCAGCGTCCTTGCAGAGACGCTGCTGCAACGCGGTGGCGATGAAGATTTCGATGAGGCGCAAAGCGCGGTCGATCGCTTGGCGGCCGTGCCGACCGATCCCGGATTGGTGCTTAACGAGGTATACGTTCGGCGACTGCGGGCGCTATTGGCCCGCGCGCGTGGCGCTCATGCCGAATATCGCGACTATCGGGACCGCTACCGCGACATGGCGCAAACGCTTGGCTTCGAGGGGCATATCGCGTGGGCCGAGGCGATGCCATGACGGGTGCTGCTCCTTCAGGGGTGGTGACGTTTCTGTTCACCGACGTCGAGGGTTCGACCCGTCGGTGGGAGGCAGACGCCGATGAGATGCGGGCGGCGCTGGCCGCCCACGACGAGGTGTTGCGTAAGGCGATTGAGGCGCATGGGGGCTGGTTGTTCAAGCACACCGGTGACGGGGTGTGCGCCGCGTTCGCGTCGCCGAAGTCTGCTGTCGATGCTGCAGTGGCCGCGCAGCGGGCGCTGGAGTTGCCGGTACGGATGGGCCTGGCGACCGGTGAAGCCGAGCTGCGGGAGGGCGACTACTTCGGCACGGTGCTCAACCGCGCTGCACGGGTGATGGCCGCCGGGCACGGTGGTCAGATCCTTTTGGCCGAGTCGACGGCGGGTCTGCTGAGCGGAATTGATCTGGTGGGTCTGGGGCCGCGACGGTTGCGGGATCTGCCGACCCCAATCGGGGTGTTCCAGGTACGAGCAGAAGGGTTGCGCACGGAGTTCCCGGCCCTGCGGGCGCTGGATGCGAGTCCGGGGAACCTGCGGCCTCAGACCACGAGCTTCATCGGGCGTGAGTCGGAGGTCGCCGAGCTGCAAGAGGTGGTGAAGGCTCATCGGTTGGTGACGTTGACCGGTGTCGGCGGGGTCGGTAAGACGCGCCTGGCTTTGGAGGTGGCGGCGCATCTGGCCGATGAATTTCCCGACGGCGTCTGGGTTTTCGAACTGGCTGCGGTCGCCGATCCGGCGGCGGTGCCCGACGCGGTGGCGGCCGTGCTGGGCATCACCCAGCAACCGGGCAAGAGTGTGGCCGAGAGTGTCGCCGCCGCGCTGGAGGGCAGGGTCCGGTTGTTGGTGTTCGATAACTGCGAGCACGTGCGCGACGCCGCAGCCGATCTCATCGAGGCGATCCTCACGCAGTCCGCGACGGTGACGATTCTGGCCACTAGCCGCGAAGGGTTGGGGGTCGTCGACGAGCAGTTGTGGCCGGTGCCCTCGTTGGACGTCGGCGCGGGCATCGACTCTGCCGCAGTCAATCTGTTCGTCGAACGCGCGCACAGTGTGGCCCCCCGCTTCTCGATGGCCACAACTGATGAGGCGGGCGCAGTCATCGAGATTTGCCGTCGCCTCGACGGGATTCCGTTGGCCATCGAGTTGGCGGCCTCGCGGATGGCGTCGATGACGGCGAGCGACGTGTGTGATCGTCTTGGTCACCGGTTCCGGCTGTTGGTGGGGTCACGACGCGGATCGGAACGCCACCACACGCTGCGCCACGCGGTGGCCTGGTCGTATGACCTGCTCGACGATGCGGAGAAAGAGCTGCTGGATCGCTGCTCTGTGTTCTCCGGCGGATTCGACCTCCAAAGTGCCTGCGCGGTGGCCGGATCCGATGACGTCGACGACTACACCATCCTCGATGTGTTGGACGCGCTGGTGCGCAAGTCGCTGCTCGTCGTCGACCGGTCGTCAAGGAGGGCCCGGTTTTCGATGTTGGAAACGATCCGCCAGTTCGCCGAGGAACAACTCGTCGCCACCGGGGCGGCAACTGAGGTCCGGGCCGCACATGCCCGTCACTTCGCGGATCGCGAAACCGAAATCATGGCCCTGTGGGACAGCCCCCGGCAGCGCGAGGCCTACGACTGGTTCACCGCCGAGCTGGCCAACCTGCGTACCGCGTTCCGTTGGGCCGCCGACCACAGCGACCTCGACGTGGCCGCCGCCATCGCCACATACGCAGGGTTTCTCGGCTATCTGGTCGATAACTATGAGCTAATAGCCTGGGCAGAAGAGCTGATCGAGCCCGCCCGCGTCGTTGACCACCCCCGGTTGGCGTTCCTATATGTGGTCGCGTCGCTCTCCTGGATGACTTCAGGACGGATCGATGACGCCGTCCGGTATGGCGACGCTTGCCAAATCGTTCTCGGCAGCGGACGCGACGCGCCACCGTACGGTGTCGAAGGCTTGCTTGGAGCCGTATACCTAGCCATCGGGCAGCCCGAACGGTGGGCCGAGTTGTGCCGCGCCCAGCTCGCACGCCGCCGCGACACCCACGTCCACATCCGGACCTGTCTGGTGTGGGCGCTCGTGTTCGCACGTTCGGGTGAGGAGGCGGTGGTTGCCGCTGACGGCCTGATCGAGGCCGCCGAGGCAACGCGAAACCCGTATATGCTCTCCTTCGCGCTCAGCGCTTATGGCTTCGCTTTCCGCGACGCCGATCCCGTCCGTGCGCTGGACGCCCTGCACCGGAGCCTGGCGATCACCCAAGACAGCGGCAACCGCTTCACCGAGTCAATTCCGGCGCTCGGTCTGGCCCGCACCGAGGCCGAGCATGGCCGCACGGCATCCGCGTTCGACCACCTCGCTCTGGCCATCCGCAACTACCATGACTCGGGCAACCCCGCCAATGTGCGCAGCCCGCTGGCCGTCCTCGCGGCTCTTTTCGACCGGATTGGACGTTATGAACCGGCTGCTATTATCGCCGGTTTCGCGCTCAGTCCCCTCTCCGCGCACCCGGCAGATCATCACCGCCGGAACCGTCCCGGTCGGCCCGCGCATAGTCTTGCGGGGTTCCCTGAAGTGACGACCGCAATCGCCCACCTCCGCGACGTCCTCGGCGACCAGATCTACGAATCGCTCGCCCGCAAGGGTGGAGCGATGACGATCTCCGCCATGGTGACGTACGCCTACGACCAAATCGACCAGGCCCGAGCCGAGCTGAACGCGGTCTCGAAATAGACGAGATATGAGACATCGCCGGATATAGGCACCACCGCATGGATGCGCAGGTCACGGCGTCTCAATTGGGTGTCTCACAATAGGCGTATCGAATCCGACACTTCCCGGTTTACGAGACATTCATCGCCCGAATTAGCCCGTCACCGAACCAGCGCGCCGGCGATCGCCTCGATCGCCCGATCGAGTATCGCGCGGGTGGTGCCGAAGTTCAGCCGCGCGAATCCAGAGCCGACCGCGGCGCCGAACGGGATGCCGGGGGACAGGGCCACTTTCGCGTTCGCAAGCAGGTACTCCGCGGGCTCGACCGGCAGGTCGAGCGCGCGGAAGTCCACCCAGGACAGGTAAGTGCCCTCCGGCGCGCTGACCTTTATCCCGGGAACCAGCTCCGGCAGTGCCCGCGCCAGGCGATCGCGGTTTGCCCGTAGATAGTCGAGCAGCTCGTCCAGCCATGGCTCGCCGTGTTCGTAGGCGGCGATGTTGGCGCGGATGCCGACGGTCGATGTGCCCAGCCGGTGCAGCATGTTGATCCGGTCCCAGTCGTCGGCGTCGCGGCGGTTGGACAGGATCACCTGGGCGCACATCAGGCCGGGCAGGTTCCATCCCTTGGAGGCCGACACCAGCGTGACCACCGTTTCGGCTGCCGCGTCGGACACCGAGGCGGCGGGGACGTGGCGCCGTCCGTAGACCACCGGCCCCCAGATCTCGTCCGCGATGACCCGGGCGCCATGGCCGGCGGCGATATCCACGACCGCACGCAGCTCGGCTTCGGTGAACGCGGTGCCCAGCGGGTTGTTCGGGTTGCACAGAATCACCGACCCGGCGCCGCGGACGAACGCCGCCTCGAGAGCGTCCAGGTCCAGCAGATACCTCCCCGAATCTTGCTGCAGCGTAGGGATTTCCACGCGTTGGCGGCCGGTGACATGCAGCACGTCGAAGAACGGCATGTACGCGGGAACGGGCAAGGCCACCGGGCTCTCCGGCCGGGTGAGGAAGTTGACGACGGCTTCCATTCCCTTGAGCACATCCGGGACGCCGCGGACCCATTCGCGTTGGACCGGCCAGCCGTAACGTCGCCGGCACCAGCCGGCGGTCGCTGCCGGCAGGGTGTCCTCGTTGAACCGTGGGTAGCCGAACTCCTCGTTCTCGACGCAAGTTCGTATCCCCTCGAGCACCGGCGGCGCCGTCGGGTAGTCCATCTCCGCCACCCACATCGGCAGCACATCGGGCTCGAAGAAGTTCCACTTGATCGTGTTGCGGCCGCGGAGCTGTTTTTCGGTCAACAGGTCGAAGACGCTGTGGTGCATTTCAGTAACGTTATGCTGCCGCAGTGGACTCCAGCGATATCGCCTTTGCCGGCGCGGCCGCCCAAGCCCGGATGCTGGCCGACGGTGAACTGACCGCCCCGGAGCTGCTCGAGATCTATCTGGAACGAATCGCGCGCCTGGACTGTGAGCTGCGCGCCTACCGCGTGGTGCTGACCGACAAAGCGCGCGACGAGGCGTATGTGGCGCAGGACCGGCTCGACGCCGGTGAGCGGCTGCCGCTGCTCGGCGTGCCCATCGCGGTCAAAGACGACGTCGACGTCGCCGGCGAGGTGACCACCTACGGCAGCAGCGCGCACGGCCCGGCCGCAACCGACGACGCCGAAGCGGTCCACCGGCTGCGAGCAGCGGGGGCCGTCATCATCGGCAAGACGTCCGTGCCCGAGCTGATGATCATGCCCTTCACCGAGTCGCTGGCCTTGGGGGCCACCCGAAATCCGTGGAACCCCAATCGCACTCCGGGCGGCAGCAGCGGCGGCAGCGCCGCTGCCGTAGCGGCCGGGCTCGCCGCCGCGGCACTCGGGTCGGACGGCGGCGGCTCGATCCGTATCCCGTCGACCTGGTGCGGTGTGTTCGGCCTGAAACCACAACGGGATCGGATATCGCTCGAGCCCCACGACGGGGCGTGGCAGGGGCTGAGCGTCAACGGGCCGATAGCCCGGTCGGTGCGCGACGCGGCGTTGATCCTCGACGCGACCACAACCGTGCCCGGTCCCGAAGGCGAGTTCGCGGCCGCCGCCGAGCGCCGACCCGGGCGGCTGCGAATTGCCTTGAGCACCAAGGTTCCAACGCCGCTCCCCGTTATAGTAGGCAAGCAACAGCTGGCGGCCGTCGAGCAGGCGGGCGCGTTGCTTCGCGATCTTGGCCACGACGTCATCAGCCGCGACCCCGAGTATCCGCCCGCCGTATACGCGAACTACCTGCCCCGCTTCCTTCGCGGTATCAGCGACGACGCCGACGCGCTGGCCCACCCCGAGCGACTCGAGCGTGGAACGCGAACGCTGGCGCGTTTGGGATCGTTTTTCTCGGACCGCAGGATGGACTCCCTACGCGCCGCGGAGCTCGCGCTGGCCAAACGGATCCAGTCGATCTTCGACGACGTGGACGTCGTCGTCACGCCGGGCAACGCCACCGGCCCGTCGCGCATCGGTGCCTACCGGCGTCTGGGTGGGGTGTCGACGCTGTTGGCGGTGGCGCAGCGGGTTCCCTACCAACAGATCTGGAACCTGACGGGACAGCCCGCCGCGGCCGTGCCCTGGGACCTCGACGGTGATGGGCTCCCGTTGGCGGTGCAGCTCGTCGGCCGACCGTACGACGAGGCGACGCTGCTGTCGCTGTCGGCGCAGATCGAAGCGGCAAGACCGTGGGCCCACCGGCTTCCGCCCGTGTCATAGTGGCGAAATCGCTTGCCACGCAGCCAACTTCGTGCCCGGCCGCATGACATGTGCCGGGCTGGTCGACGGCAGCCGCTGGTAATGGATTCGCTCCACCGATTGGGCAAGCCTGCGATAGAGGTCGGCCGCCCTGGCGCCGTTGAAGTACACCCGCGCGATGGTCGGGTAGTCGCCGAACAACTGGGCAAAGTCGTTCACCACCAAACTGTTCCGTTCGATCGCGGAGTCGGCGCTGCCGGCGCGGCGGCACTGGTGCAGCACATCCCAGAGAGCCACGCCGTGGGATCGCAGTGCGGCCAGTCGACTCTCGTACGGGGCATCTGGCTCGAAGCCGAAAAGCTCACCGGCGATTGGCCAGAACGCATTTCGTGGATTTGCGTAGTACTGGTGCGCCGCCAGCGACAGGGCGCTCGGAAACGAGCCCAGGACCAGCACCCGGGCATCGTCATCGACGACGGGCGGGAATCCCCGCAGCACCGGTGAGGTCATCACGCTGTATTTTTACCCTGGCAGGAGGACCGTTGGGACGGATCGCGATTCGCGCGGGACAGGTGTTCGACGGGTACCGGTTTCACGACGGACCGGTGGTCGTCGTGGTCGAGGGCGGGCGGATAAGCGCGGTCGATTATCGCGGCGCCGTCTGCCCGCCGGACATGACACCGGTTGATCTGGGGGAGTCGACGTTGCTGCCGGGGCTGGTGGACGCGCATTCGCATCTGTGCTGGGACCCGGACGGTGAGCCGGAGGACCTTGCCGGCGACTCGCATGAGGTGCTGGTGGGCCGCGCGCGACGGCACGCCCAGGCCGCGTTGAGTTCGGGGATCACCACGATTCGCGACCTCGGTGACCGCGACTTCGCGACGTTGTCCCTGCGGGAGGAATACCGGCGGGGGACCACGATGGGGCCGGAACTTATGGTTTCCGGGCCCCCGTTGACCCGCAGCGGCGGGCATTGCTGGTTCCTCGGCGGCGAGGCCGACGGCGCCGAGGCGCTCGTCAATGCGGTCAACGAGCGCGCCGCGCGGGGAGTGGACTGGATCAAGGTGATGGCCACCGGCGGATTCACCACTGCCGGAACCGATCCGTGGCAGCCGCAGTACAACCGTGAGCAACTCGCCGCGGTGGTCGAGGCCGCCCACCGGGTGGGCCTGCCGGTTACCGCGCACGCGCACGCCACCGCCGGGATCGCCGCGGCGCTCGCCGCGGGTGCCGACGGGATCGAACATTGCACGTTTCTCGGCGAAAGCGGTGTATTCGCCAGCCCCGACGTCGTCGAAGCGATCGTCGCCAAAGGTGTGTGGTGCGGCATCACGATCGGCCGCGTGGTGCCGGAGATGCCGGAGGACATTGCGGCGCTGGTGGGGGATCTGCGGCGAAACATGCGCCTGCTCATGGATTCCGGTGCGCGCGTAGCCTTTTCCACCGACGCCGGAGTCGACGCGGCCAAGCCCCACAACGCGCTCCCCCTGGAGCTGGCGGATCTGTCTCACCACGGCTTCACCGCGACCGAGGTGTTGACCGGTGCCACCGCCGCCGCGGCCGCCAGTTGCGGACTGGGCCACCGCAAGGGCCGCATCGCACCGGGTTACGACGCTGATCTGCTCGCGGCCGCCGCCGGACTGGACGAAGACCTCGCCGGGCTCTGCGACGTCAAAGCCGTCTGGCGCGGCGGAACGAGGGTGCCGCTCGCGGCCCACTGACATCGGGCAGTTGTCCACAGTTGGCGGTTCATCCACAGCTTGGGGCTTGGGGTGGTGTGGGGGTCGGTGACGTTCACTAGGATTCGAAAGTATGTACTGCTTATCTGCTTAAGTGGACTGGCAGCTTAGAATTCACCAAATGTGTTGCTGGGCAACGGTTCAGCACTCAACTTTTCGGTCCGAGATGGGGCTTCGGCGCCGCCGATGAGGTCGGCCAGCGGGTGGGGATCGGTGTTGACGCTCTGCTGCAGCAGCCGGTAGAAGAGCAGCCCACGGGCCTTTGACCTGCGACGATTGAACCGGAAGGTGAACTCGTCGAGGTAGTACTGCAGGTGCTCGCGTTCCACGCGGTAGTGATGCGTGCCGGCGTTCCACCGTTTAAGCAGCGACGCCACGCGATGCGGTCCGGGCAAGGTGACATGTCCGGGTTCGGGCGAGCTGTAGCCCGACACGTAGTGGTGGGTGTAGCCCTCCTGGCCCAAGACGCGAAACATCCGAGCGCCGTCGGTGCGGATCAGCGAGCCCGGCGCCACCGTCGTGCGGGCGAAGTCGACCAGCTGTTTGGAACCGGGCGCGTCGGCCACCCCGAGCCGTACCCGGCCCAGCCGGAGCTTCCTATTCACCTGTGTACCAAGGTTTTCCACCGCGATCATGACCGGGACCTTGTCCGTCGATGCGCCCTGTTTACCGGTCGCGCAACCCCCCACAAACGACTCATCGACCTCCACCGCACCCGCCAACAGCTCGCGATCGGGACGCACCATCGCCCGACGCAGCTTGTGCAGCCACGCCCACGCCGTCTCATACGACCCCAGGCCCAGCATGTCGTGCAGATTCTGCGCCGAGGCCCCGTTCTTCTGCGAGGTCACCAGCCAGATCGCGGCAAACCACGTGCTCAACGGCGTGCGCGTGCGGTGAAAGATCGTCCCAGCCGTCACCGAGGTCTTACGCCCACAGCCGACGCACTTCCAGTGCCGGGTGGAGGTTTGCCACGCCCTATCGCCGCCACACACCGGGCACCGGAAACCCTCTGGCCACCGCAAACGCGCCAGATACGCCGCACACGACACATCGTCGGGAAACCACGCCCGAAACTCCTGATAGGTCCGTGGATAATCCACCCCGCCCACCGGACCCGCACCTGCAATACCCACGCTGACCAGCATAGGTCCACTTAAGCAGATAAGCAGTATCTATGTTCGATTGCCAGGTGTCCGATGCCGTGGTGGTGGCCGCGATCGCCGAGGGCGCGCGGGCCGAGGCGGCCGCGGCGGCGCGCCGGCTGGCGGCCATCGCCGAGCTGGTGTCGCGCCGCGCCGAGGGACCCACCGACCGCGCGCATTGGTCGTGTGACAACTGGGACGCGATCGCCGCCGAGGTCGCTGCCGCCCAGGGCATCAGCCATTTGATGGCCTCCGGGCAGATGTATCTGGGGGTGGCGCTGCGTGACCGGCTGCCCAAGGTGGCGGCGCTGTTCGCCGAGGGGGCCCTCAGTGCCCGGTTGGTCAGTGCGATCGTGTGGCACACCGATCTGATCAAAGACCCCGACACCGTGGGGCTGGTCGACGCCGCGCTGGCCGGTGAGGCCGCGCACTACGGGCCGTTGTCGGTGACCAAGACGTCGCAGGCCATCGACGCCATCGTGGATCGCCATGACCCGGCCGCGGTGCGCCGCGCCCGCGCGGGCGGGCGCGGGCGCGACGTGGTGATCAGCCCTGCCGACGACCACTCCGGCACCGCCAACCTGTGGGGCTCGTTGTTCGCCACCGACGCCGCGGTGTTAAAGCGCCGGCTCACCCAGATGGCCCACCAGGTGTGCGACGGCGATCCGCGTACCGTGGCCCAGCGCCGCGCCGACGCGCTGGGGGCGCTGGCCGCCGGCGCCGAACACCTCGCCTGTGGCTGCGGTGGCACCGAGTGCCCCACCGGTTCGGGCCCCGACGCGCGCGCGGCCGCGGTGGTCATCCACGTCGTCGCCGATCACGCCGCCCTGGACGCCGCGCCTGACCCGCACACCTCCGGGCAGCGCCCGGGCCGCCCGATCACCCCGCAGACGACCGTGGCCGAGCTGTTGGCCCCTGACCCCGAGCCCGACATGCCGGTCTTGCCCCGCCCGCCGGCGGCCCACCTGCTGGGCGGTGCCACCCTGCCGGCCTCGATGGTGGCCGAACTCATCGGTGGTGGCGCCAAGGTTCAGCCGGTGTGCCATCCCGGCGATGCCCCACCCGAGCCGGGGTATCGGCCCTCGGCCGCCCTGGAGCGCTTCATCCGCTGCCGCGATATGACGTGTCGGTTCCCCGGCTGCGATCATCCCGCCGAGTTCGCCGACATCGACCACACCATCCCCTACCCGCGGGGGCTCACCCACGCGTCAAACCTGAAGTGCCTGTGCAAAAAACATCACTTGCTCAAGACTTTTTGGACGGCCTGGCGCGACGAGCAATACCCCGACGGGACCGTGGTGTGGACAGCACCGAGTGGGCAGAAGTACGTCACCCGGCCGGGCAGCCGGCTGCTGTTTCCCGCACTGTGCCTGCCCACCGGCGAAATACGCACCGCCCCAAACACATACCGGCCCTCCGCGGATCGCGCGGTGATGATGCCCAAACGCCGACGCACCCGAGCACAAGACCGCGCCCACCGCATCGACGCGGAACGCCGACAGAATCGGCAGGCTCTAGAAGCCGAAGCCCGACAACCGCCAGCGGCCTACTTCCGTCCCGCCCCGCCGGGCGACAGCGACGACGAGCCACCCCCATTCTGATTGCACATCAACGGTTCTAGGCAGTCACGACGCGGACAGGCGCCATTGCCGGGCACGCCCTTGAGGGCATGAGCGCCGCGGTCCTCAAACTCGAGTCCTGACCCGATCACAAGGTCGCGCAGCGCGCTGGACACCAGCACCTCCAACGGACATCGGCCTCAGCTCCGTCGGCGGGGCTGGCGGTGCCGCCGGTAGCCCATGGCGGCCTCGGTGGCTTTGGTACCGTCGCCGGCGGCGGCCAAGCAAATCCCGGCCTCGCCGGCGTGGGCGGCGGCGGGGGCCGGGGGCGGCGGCGCCGTCGGCGGCAGCGGCGGCAATGGGGGCCCGGCGTGATGATGACGACCCGTCGCCGCACGCGAGATCAAGCAGCCGCCGCCCTTCCAAGGCGGGCCCGAGTAACTGCGGGCGCCCGTCCCTGCGTGGCCTGGCGGCGTTGTACGTTGACGACGTGAACGACCCCTCGGATGACCCAGCCGATCAGGACATCGACGATCTGCTCGAGGGACTCGAGGGCACGGCGCGCAGAGAGCGGGCCGAACTCGTGGAGTGGCTGCTCGGGCAGGGCATCTCCGTCGACGAGATCCATACGGCCAACCCGCCGCTGTTGCTGGCCACCCGCCGCCTGATGGGCGACGACGGCACCTACGTATCCGCCCGGGAGATCAGCGAGCGCTACAACGTTGACCTGGAACTGCTGCAGCGCATACAGCGCGCGATCGGTCTGGTCAGGGTCGACGACCCGGACGCGGTCGTGCACATGCGCGCCGACGGTGAAGCCGCCGCGCACGCGCAGCGATTCGTTGACCTGGGGCTGAATCCCGATCAAATGGTGCTCGCGGTGCGGGTCCTCGCCGAGGGCCTGTCACGCGCCGCCGAGGTCATGCGCTACACCGCCCTGTCGGCGATCATGAGCCCGGGAGCTACCGAGCTTCGGATCGCCCAGGCGTCGAAGGCGCTGGTGGGCCAGATCGCGCCCCTGCTGGGGCCGATGATCCAGGACATGCTGTTCATGCAGTTGCGGCACATGATGGAGACCGAAGCGGTCACCGCCGCGGAGCGAGCAGCCGGTAAGCCGCTGCCGGGCGCGCGGCAGGTCACCGTCGCCTTCGCGGACCTGGTCGGATTCACCAAGCTGGGCGAGGTGGTATCGCCCGAGGAGTTGGGCCAGCTCGCCGGCCGGCTGGGCCATCTCGCCCGCGACGTGACCGCACCGCCGGTCCGGTTCATCAAGACGATCGGCGACGCGGTCATGTTCGTCTGCCCGGATCCGGCGCCACTGCTGGACGTCGTCCTCAAGCTCGTCGACGTCGTCGACACCGACAACGACTTCCCCCGGTTGCGGGCCGGGGTCGCCTCCGGCATGGCGGTGAGCCGGGCCGGGGACTGGTTCGGGAGTCCGGTCAACGTGGCCAGCCGGGTCACCAATGTGGCGCGCCCGGGTACGGTGCTGGCCGCGGATTCGGTCTGGGACGCCGTCGGCGGGACCGGCGAATTCCAGGGATCGCCAGCCGGTGCGCGCCGGCTCAAGGGCCTCAAGACCGAGGTCAGGGTTTTTCGGATCCGCCGCGGGGACGGATCACGACAGACATAGGGCAGGCCCGGGCGACTCTAGGGGGCGTCTGACGAGGTGTCGTACGCGGCCGGCTCTCTTACCCCATCTTCCGGCGCTTCGAATTGGTCGCTTCCGGGCCTGCTTCGCTACCAAAAATACGCCGCCGAGCAGCTCATATCAACGGGCTTCGGACCCTCAGGCGAACACTGTGAACGTTCGCCACCGGTGAACGCGGTTCCATTACATGTGCAAGGGTGTAATCATGTAATTATGAAATCACACCACACTCACGGGCGGCGGTACGGTCGCCCCGGGGGCTGGCAGCAGGCTCAACAACCCGACGCGACCGGCGCCGCCGAATGGTTTGCCGGACGCCTTCCCGAGGCCTGGTTCGACGGCGACCCCGCCGTGATCGTCGACCGCGAAGAGATCACCGTCATCGGAAAACTGGCCGAGCCCGAGGGCTCCGAAGAGAGCGAGGCGCGCGCGGAAGGGCGGGTCTCGCGATTCCGCGAAGAAACCCGATCAGAGCGGATGCGCATCGCCGATGAAGCGCAGGATCGCTACGGGCGCAAGGTTTCCTGGGGCGTGGAAGTCGGCGGCGAGCGAATCTTGTTCACCCACATCGCCGTACCGGTGATGACTCGCTTGAAGCAACCCGAACGCCAGGTGCTCGACACGCTGGTCGACGCCGGCGTCGCGCGCTCGCGCGCCGACGCGCTCGCGTGGTCGGTCAAGCTGGTCGGTGAGCACACCGAGGAGTGGCTGGCCAAGCTGCGCGACGCCATGTCGGCGGTCGACGATCTGCGCGCGGAGGGGCCGGACCTTAGTAGCTAGGCGCGTCGCTCGTCACCCATTGTTGATTTTGGCGACGATCTGGTCGGCGGCCTCGGCGCCTTGGTTGCTCAGCTTGTAGTCGCATGCATCGATGTCGACGACGATGTTGTTGGCCGCGCTGATCGCGTGCTGGCAGGCCCACCCTTGAGCGTTTTCCTGCGTGCGCGTCAGCGAGATCTTCGGCGGGTCGCCGGCGATCTGTCCGAACGTCCACCGGTAGATCTTCGCCTGGTCCGTCGTGATAGTTATCGGCTGGCCGGCGCAGGCTTTCCAGCTCTCCTGGGCACTCTGCGCGAATGCCTTGGCCTTGTCGGCCGTCGGGAAACTGACCACGTTCTCGTCGACAATGTGGTGGGTGTTGCCGTCGCTGTCCTTGGGATCCCGGTACACCAGCCCGCTCACCGCCTGATAACCAGTGCCGGTGTACGCCGGTCCCTGAACCGGATAGAGCGCTCCCTGGCATTTGGGGAGGGACAGCGTGTAGGACGAAGTGTCCATCGCGGTGGTGGGTTTGCCGGCTGTCATGTCCGACGCGCCGGCGAGGGTGTTGACCTCAGAAGAAGTCAGCAGCAGGGCACTGAGACGATCCGACGATATCGGGGGCGGAGGCGGCGGCACCGGTGTGGGTTTGATGGCAACCCAGATCCCCACGCCGACAACGATGACCACCAGCACAATGGCGACCGCCGCGATGAGGGGCCACGGGTTGCTGCGTTTGGGTTTGGCCGCGGGTTGGTTCCAAGCCGTTGGGCCGGAGGCGAATTGTTGCGGCGGGGTGGGTGGGGGGCTGCCCCAGTTGCCACTGGGGGCCGGGTAGTACTGCGGGCTGGGTTGACCGGCCGGGGCCACGGGGCCGCTGTCTGGTGCCCAGGGCCGGGGGGTTTGGGAGGGCTGGGGCGTGGGCCCCGAACCGGGTGTTGAGGCGGCCGGGTAGGGCGCTGCCGGCGGCGGAGCGGGTGTGGGGCGTGGGGGGGTGACCGGCGGGGGCGGTGGTGCCATCGCGGTAGCCGTCATGGTGCGTTCGGGCACGGCGGCTTCCTGGCTGCGGCGCAGGATGTCGGCGGCGTGGTCTTGGTCGGGGTCGGACAGCGCTTCGTGGGCGGCCAGGGCCAGATCGCCGGCGCTGGCGTAGCGGTCTTCGGGCTTTTTGGCCATGCCGCGCGCGATGACGGCGTCAAAGGCTTTCGGAATGCCCGCGCGCATCAGGCTGGGCTGGGGGATGGGGCTCAACAGGTGGGCGCTGACGAGGGTGCCGGCGCTGTCGGCGCGATAGGGCGGACCGCCCGTCAGGGCCTCGTGCAGGACGCAGGCCAGTGCGTAGATGTCGGCGCGGTAGGTGACCTCGTCGTTGGAAAACCGTTCGGGGGCCATGTATTTCCACGTGCCCACCGCCGTACCCAGTTGGGTGAGCTTCTCGTCGGTGGTCGCGCTGGCGATGCCGAAGTCGACCAGGTAGGCGAAGTCGTCGCGGGTGATCAGGATGTTGGGGGGTTTGACGTCGCGGTGCATCACCCCCGCGGCGTGGGCGGCATCGAGCGCCGAGGCGACCTGGGTGATGATGGCCACCGCGCGCGGCGGGGTCAGCGGGCCGTAGCGTTTGAGCAGGGTGTCAAGGTCGATGCCCTCGATCAGGCGCATCTCCATGAACATTTGCCCGTCGATTTCGCCGTAGTCGTGGATGGGCACCACGTGGGGTTCCTGCAGGCGCCCCGCGATGCGCGCCTCGCGCTTCATCCGCTCGCGGAACACCGGGTCCCTGCTGAAGGTGTCCGACATCAGCTTGACCGCCACCGTCCACTCCTTGACGGTGTGATCGGCCTCGTAGACTTCGCCCATCCCACCGCGGCCCAGCAGCCGCTTCAAGTGGTAGGGCCCAAACATCGAGCCCACCCGTGAGGCCTGCGCGTCGCTCATTCCCGACCCTCCAAAGACTCAGCAACCACGACCGTAAGCCCCCGCGCGCCCGGGCGCAGGATAACGACGACATTTTAGAGCCCAATCGGCCGTTGCCAGAACAGTAGGTAACGCCAAAACAGGAGACGGCGCACGTCGCCGCATGGCAGCGTCGCGGCCGCGATGTCACGGGCTTGACGAGTCGTCAGCGGCGCGTCGACAACCTTCGGCATCGCCTCATGGGCCGATTCCGGTAGATACCAGCTGCCCCGGCCGGTCGTCCTGAGCACCGCGAACAGGGCGCCGAACACCCGATTGGCCACGGCGGCAACCAATTCCAGGGGCAGCTCCCGGGGCAAGTCCGACCGGGGCAGAACCACCGCGGCGAGCACACCGCCCGGGCGTAGGGCGGGGGCCAGGTGCCGCAGGGCGTCGCCGAGCGGCACATGATGCAGCGCGGTGATCGACACGATGGCGTCGTAATGTTCCGCGGGCAGGGACAACTTCAAAAAGTCGGCATGCAGGCAGCTGACATTGGCGGGTGCGCGCCGGCGGGCCGCCTCGATCATCGCCGCCGATTTGTCGACCGCGTCGACGTGCTCGACATGCTCGGCCAGTCGCGCTGCGAACGCTCCCGCGCCACAACCGACGTCGAGAACCCGCCCGCACGGCCGGGGTAGTCGATTCAGAAGCAGTCGCTGGTAGTAGGCGTTGTGGTCCCAGGCGCACGCGCTCAAGAGTGGGCAGCCCACCACTTGTACAGCTGATCCAGATTCGGCCCCTGCGGCTTCCCGCCGGCGAGCGCGAACACCATCGCTTGCTGATTGGTCCACAACACCCGCGGGTCGCCTTTGTAGGTCGCGCAGGCGATTTGACCGAGGACGGTATTCGGGTCTTTGTTGTGCCACCACGAGCCCGGGGAAGCCTTGTCGCCGGGGCACTTAACGACGATGTCGCTTCCCGTGAATCTGTTGAACGCGTCCTGCAGCCCTTGGAGATTCGGAAAGAGCCCGTAGGCCGCGGCCGTGGGGCCGTTGGGATCGGTGTTCTGCCCGCACGTGAAGGAGGCGATCGCGCCCGACATGGGCTTGGGGTCGGGCTTGCAGGTGCCGGGCGGGTAGCCGGCGGGCAGCAGGGCCAACAACCGGTTCTGCGCGTCGGCGGGCGGGGCGGATGGCGATGTGGAAGGCGTCGTGGACGGCATAGTCGTGGTGGTGGTCGTGGCGACGCTGGTGGTGGTCCTCGTCGCGGTGGTGTGGTGCGCGGTGGAGCCTTTCTTGTCGTCGTTCCCCATGGCCATCGAGATGCCGATGGCGGCAAGGACAAGGACGACGACGGCGACGGCCGCGCCGGCGACCACGGCCCACGGGTTTCGCTTGCGCGGCGCCGGCGGCGCCGGCGGCGCCTGGCTCCACGGCGCCGAGGGCGCGAACTGTTGTGGCGCGCTCGGCGGCGGCCCACCCCAGCGGGGTTGGTAGTGCTGGGGAGCGGGCGACGGTTGGTCCGGCCGGCGAACGGGTTCGTTGTGGACGCCACGCGTCGGACTCCCGGCCGGGTCGGCGCCGGGCGCGGGGCGGGGCAGGGTGGCTTCCTGGCTGCGGCGCACGATGTCGGCGGCGTGGTCCTGCTCCGGACTGCTGAGGGCCTCGTGGGCGGCGCGTGCCAAATCGCCGGCGCTGGCGAAGCGGTCCTGCGGCTTTTTGGCCATACCGCGGGCGATCACGGCGTCGAACGCCCGGGGGATGCCCGACCGCTTGGTGCTCGGCTGCGGGATGGGTTCCATCATGTGGGCGGTGACCAACATGCCGGCGCTGTCGGAGGGGTATGGCGGGGATCCGGTCAAGCACTCGTACAGCACACAGGCCAGCGAGTAGATGTCGGCATGGTGGTCCACTTCGACGTTGCTGAACCGTTCGGGGGCCATGTATTTCCAGGTGCCCACCGCGGTGCCCACTTGGGTGAGCTTCTCGTCGGTGGTCGCACTGGCTATGCCGAAGTCGACCAGGTAGGCGAAGTCGTCGCGGGTGATCAGGATGTTGGGCGGCTTGACGTCGCGGTGAGTGACGTCGGCGGCGTGGGCCGCATCGAGTGCCGAGGCGATCTGGGAGATGATGGCCACCGCGCGCGGCGGGGTCAGCGGACCGTGGCGCTTGAGCATGGAGTCCAGGTCGGTGCCCTCGATCAGGCGCATCTCCAAGAACATCCGCCCGTCGATCTCGCCGTAGTCGTGCACGGGCACCACGTGGGGTTCCTGCAAACGGCCGGTGATGCGCGCCTCGCGCTTCATCCGCTCGCGAAACACCGGATCGCTGCTGACGGATTCCGACATCAGCTTGAGCGCTACCGTCCACCCTTTGACGGTGTGCTCGGCCTCGTAGACTTCGCCCATTCCGCCGCGGCCGATGGCTCGTTTGAGCTCGTAGGGTCCGAACATCGAGCCCACCCGTGAGTTCCGCGCGTCACTCATCGCCGACCCTCCAAACCAACCCCGGATCCAGCGAACATAGCTGGCGTAGGTCGCCTAGGCCTCGTTCCCGTTGCCCTCGCCGATCCGGAAGGTGAATTCATGGTCGCAGATGCGGATCTGGTCGCCGTCGTGCAGTTTGGCGGTCGAGCGGATCCGCTGGTGCTGCACGTGCACGCCGTTCGACGACTGCAGGTCGTTGATGATGTAGCTGGTGCCCGTGTCGACGATGACGGCATGGTGGCGGCTCACGTTGGCGCCGTCGAGGACGATGTCGTTATCGCTGAGACGCCCGATCCGGGTTCCCGCGGCTTGGAGCGGATAGCTGGGCCCCGATGCAGCGAGCAGGTAAGCGATGACCTTCCGGCCGCCGACCATGGTGCGCCGATCGAGCGCCGTGACCGTGCCGGCGGCGGTGTCTTGGGCCGATTGTTTGACGTCCAGCGGTTCCTGACGAAGGATCCGCTCGTTGAGGGCGCGCAGCGTCTGCCCGGGGTCGATCCCGAGGTCGTCGGCGAGCGTTGTTTTCACTCGGCGATATGCCCCCAACGCGTCGGACTGGCGGTCGGTCATGTAGTAGGCCGTGATCAATTGGGCCCACAGTGGCTCGCGGTAGGGGTGCTCGGCGGTCAGCGCTTCCAGTTCGGTGATCACGCCGAACGCGCGTCCGCACGCGATTTCGGCCTCCGCCCGTGCGGTATGGACCAGGATCTTCTCCTCCACGAGTGAGGTGGCAAAGGTGTCGATGAACTGAAAGTCGAGCAGGTCCTCGAGCACCGGTCCGCGCCATTCCCCCAACGCCGCCGACAGGTGCCGGCTGGCCTCTTCGAACCGGCCGACCGCCGCCGCATGCACGCCGGCCGTCTTCTCGGCGATGAACCGCCCTAGGTCGCAAGCGTTTTCGGGGATGGTGAGCCGGTAACCCGGCGGCGCCGCGGCCAACGCCACCCGCCCGTCGATCCCGACACCGCTGAGCAGCTTGCGCAGATTGGACACGTAGGAGTGAATGCTCGCGCGCGCCCCCGAAGGGGGCGAGCCTTCCCACAGGGCCGTGATGAGCCTGTCGACGCCGACCGGACTGTTGCGGTTCATCAGCAGCATGGCCAGCACGGCCCGCTGTTTGGGGGTGCCCAATGGCACCAGAACGCCGTCGACGCTCATCTCCAATGGGCCGAGCAGGCCGAATTCGAGACTTTTGTCCACCATCGCACTTACCAGCCCTTCGGCGTTCTCCGCGGCCTCACGTGCCGGTAAAGAGTCATAACTTGTCATTGTGATACCAACCCGGCGGAAACGGTAAGAACCCGGGCGAAGACCTCGAGATCGAGGGGCCCTCGCCCGGGCACCGAAATGCATTCCTTACCAGGAGGATCGTCACCGCATCGCTCGAATCGGATTGTGGCTCATCCGATTCGGTGACCTACTGGGCGACGATCATCAGGTCGTCGCTGGCGTTCCATGCTTGCATGAAGAGCTCCAGCGGGATCTGCTCGTCGCGGCCGTCAGGGGTACCGCTGTCGTTGAGGTGCACGATGCCCTTGGCGGTGTCGACACCGGTCACCACCACGGCGTGGTCACCCTGCGGGTCGCCGTCCTCATCCTT
This sequence comes from uncultured Actinomycetota bacterium, assembly GCA_963784685.1. GTDB lineage: Bacteria > Actinomycetota > Actinomycetes > Mycobacteriales > Mycobacteriaceae > Mycobacterium. The sequence goes on along the minus strand of CAWASF010000018.1, from coordinate 122,057 downwards.
GGTTTCGACCGGCTGGTGCCAGATGAGTTCGGCGTTGACGCTGACGATCACCTCGTGGCCCGCGGCCAGTTCTTGCTCGATTCCCGGCATGCCGACGGCGATGCCGTCTTTGGCGGCGTGCTTCTTGTTGGTGATCAGAGCGTGGACCTTGTACGCCGCCAGCAACTCCGGGACGTCGCCAAAGCTGGTGCCCTGGCCCGAGTTCGGCTTCTTGGTGTTGGCCGGCTTGATGTAGATCGTGCCGGGGTGAACGACGCTCGGGGTCGATTGGGCCATCTTGATGATGGCCTCCTCCGTGGGCTCCGTGCCGGTCACCTGACCGATCACGTCGGCGCTCGCCATCAGCACGCAGTCGTCGTATCGCTGGTGGCGCCACCACTGGGCGGCGGCGGCGGGGTCGCCGTACATGGTGCCCGAGGCCGCGTCGGCCGGTCCGGCCAATCCGAGCGTGAGGGCGCCGGCGGCCAGCGCGAGGGTGGCGGTCTTGGCGATGGTGGCGAAGGTCTTCATGGGTTGTCCTTTTCTCGTTCCGCGGGGTTGCGGGTTGGTTGAGAAAAGGTTCCGATATAGGTCTTTTCGTTATCTCTACGATTTCTTGGAGAGATCTGGCGCCCCGCTCAGGGCGCTCCAGCGCCGAAAAATGGGGGACCCCGGATACCGGGATCCCCCATTTCGTGGGTGGGTTGGCTCAGGTGAGCTGGCTGGAAAGCTCCGGGCAGTAGGCCTTGGTCGCTCCGACGACGAAGGAGGACGCCTGCTTGGCGGTCAGGTCCGTCTGGCTTAGCACCTCGCGGGCGATTTCGCTCCCGGTCTTGCCGGCGGCCAGCTCCTTGCACACCTGGTGGCCTTGCTGGACGCCGTCTGCGGGAGAGTCGAAGGAAATGCCCACGCTTTTCATCTGCGCGATGAAGTCGTCGTCGGTCGTGCTGGCCGCTGCGCCGCCGGCGGTGGCGACCGCGAGCGCGACGGCTGCCGCGCCGATGGCGGTGGTGACGGCTGCGGTGGTGCGGGTTGCGAACATGGTGATCCTTTTCTTGTGGGTTCTGCCCTGGACAAGCCCAGCCTTGGATCGGCCCCTTGAAGGATCCTTGATAAATTCTTGGCGGCTTTTGGCCGCGTTTGAACAACGGTCACGCCCGCGTCATCGCGTAGTAGGCGCCCCGCCGGGCCAGCAGCTCGGCGTGGTTTCCCTGTTCAACAATCCGGCCGGACTCCACCACCAAGATGCGGTCGGCATCGTGGATCGTCGAGAGGCGATGCGCGATGATGAAACTCGTTCGATCCTGGCGAAGCTCACGCATGGCATGCTGAATGAGGGTCTCGGTGCGGGTATCGACCGAGCTGGTCGCCTCGTCCAGGATCAACAGCTGCGGCCGGGCAAGGAATGCGCGCGCGATCGTGATCAGTTGCTTCTCGCCTGCGCTGATGTTGGCGCCGTCCCCGCTGACCCGTGTCTGGTAGCCGGCCGGCAGGGTGTGCACGAACCGGTCGACGTAGGCCGCCCTGGCGGCTTCGACCACCTCGTCTTCGCTGGCCTCGGGGCGCCCGTAGGCGATGTTTTCCGCGATCGTCCCGTCGAAGAGCCAGGTGTCCTGCAGCACCATGCCGATTCTCGACCGCAGCGACTGCCTGCTCATCGCAGTGATGTCCATCGCGTCGATCAATATCCGGCCGGAGTCGACGTCATAGAACCGCATGAGCAGATTCACCATCGTGGTCTTGCCCGCCCCGGTCGGTCCGACGATCGCGACCGTGCTGCCCGGTTCGGCCACCAGCGAAAGGTCGTGGATCACCGGCGTGCCCGGTCGGTACCCGAAGTTCACGTGCTGGAACTCGACCCGTCCGCCGGCCCGTTGGCCGTTGCCGTTGGGCCGCGGCCCCGTCCGCTCGGCGGCCGGCCCGGGGCCGGGGGACTCCTCGTGCTCGTCGAGCAGGTCGAACACCCGCTCGGCGCTGGCCACCCCGGATTGCAGGGTGTTGTACATCCCGGCCACCTGGCTCAGGGGTCCGTTGAACTGGCGCACGTATTGAATGAAGGCCTGGATGCTGCCGAGCGTGATCTGCCCGGTGGCCACCTGTATGCCCCCCACCACGGCGACCGCGACGTAGCCGAGGTTGCCGATGAACGTCGTCGCCGGTCCCACCAGGCCGGAGAAGAACTGGGCGCCGAAACTGGCCTGGTAGACGTCGTCGTTGACGCGGCGGAAATGCTCGCGCGCCGCGGCCTGGTGGCCGAAAGTCTTGACCACCGTGAACCCGCTGTAGGTCTCCTCGATGTGGGCGTTGAGGCGTCCGGTGCTGGTCCACTGGGCCACGAACAAACGCTGCGAACGTCGCGTGATCGCCCGCATCGCCAGCAGCGACATCGGCACGGTCAACAAGGTGATCAGGGCCAAAAGCGGCGAGATGGACACCATCATGGCCAGCACCGCCACCACCGTCAGGGTCGACGTCAACAGTTGGCTGATCGTCATCGACAGCGATGACTGGACGTTGTCGATGTCGTTGGTCACCCGGCTCAGCAGCTCACCGCGTTGGCGCCCGTCGAAGTAAGACAACGGCAGCCGGTGAATCTTGTTCTCGACCTCGGAACGCAGCGCGACCATGGTGCGCTGCACGGTGAGGTTGAGCAGCCGCGCCTGCGCCCAGATCAACAGCGCGGCAATCAGATACAGCGCGAGCGCGAGCGCCAGCGTCCTGGCCACCGCGCCGAAGTCCACCCCTCGGCCCGGCACCACGTTCATCCCCGACAGCAAGTCGGCGAAGGCCTTGTCACCGCGAACCCGCGCCGCGGCGACGGCCTGCGCCTTGGTGATTCCGGCCGGAAGCTGTCGCCCGATGACGCCGTCGAACAGCAGATCGGTGGCATGGCCGAGGATCCGCGGAACGGCGACCCCGATCGCCGTGCCGGTGATGCCCAACGCGATCACCGATATACTCAAACCTCGTTGCGGCGCAAGTCGTTTCACCAGCCGGGCGGCCGAACCCCAGAAGTCGCGGGACCGCGCGCCACCGGCCGGGGCCTGTGCGCCCCGGGAGCCGCGGGTGACCGTCACGGTCATTGCCTCCCCCCGGCGCCGGCGCCCACCGATTGCGAGTCGGCGAATTCGGCGTAGGTGCTGCAGTCGGCCAGCAGTGATTCATGCGTCCCCGAGCCGACCAGCTTGCCGTTGTCTACGACGATCACCTGGTCGGCCCGGGCCGCGGTCGAAATTCGTTGCGTGACAATGATGATCGTGGCAGCGCCGGACACCTTGCTCAGCGATGCCCGCACCCGCGCGTCGGTGTGCACGTCGAGCGCGGCGAACGCGTCGTCGAACAGATAGAGGGCCGGCCGGCGGATAACCGCCCGGGCGATCGCCAGCCGTTGCCGCTGCCCGCCCGAGAAGTTGATTCCGCCCTGCGCGACGCGCATTTGCAGCCCTTCATCGTGTTCTCGCACGAACCCGTCGGCGTCCGCCACTCGCAATGCTTTCCACATCTCTTCGTCGGTGGCGTCGTCCTTGCCGTAGCGCAGGTTGTCCGCGACGGTGCCGGTGAAGAGGTAGCCGCGCTGGGGGACCAGCCCGATGGCCGACCAGAGCCGCTCGGTGTGGTAATCGCGGACGTCGACGTCGTCGACCAGGACGGCGCCGGCGGTCACGTCGTAGAGCCGGCAGATCAGCGACACCAGCGTCGACTTGCCCGAGCCGGTGCTGCCGACGATCGCGGTCGTGGTGCCGGGGAGCGCGGTGAACGAGATATCCTGCAGCACTGGGCGGTCGGCGCCGGGATAGGTGAAGGTGGCGCCTTCCAAGCGCAGGATGCCGGTGATGCCGCCGCGCGGGGACTTGGGGTTCGCCGGGTTCTCGACGGCGGTGCGGGTGGCCAGCACCTCGGTGATGCGTTCGGCGCACACCGCAGCGCGGGGCAGCACGACCAGCGTCATCGTCGCCATCAACACCGACATCAGGATCTGGGTGAAGTAGGCCAAAAAGGCCGTCAGCGAGCCGACCTGCATCTGGCCGCGATCGATGCGCAGCCCACCGAACCAGATCAGCGCGACGCTGGAGACGTTGATGGTCAGGGTGGTCGCGGGCAGCATCAACGCTTGCCAATTCCCCGCGCGCAGCGAGGTATTCGACAGCGCGGCGTTGGCGCGCGCGAACCGGTCGCGCTCAAAGCTCTCGCGCGCGAACGCCCGGACCACCCGGACACCGGACAGCTGGTCGCGCAGCACGCGGTTGATGCCGTCGATCAGGCTCTGCATTCCGCGGAAGAGGGGCAGCATGTGCGACATGACCCAGTAATTGGTCACGGCCATGATCGGCACGCTGACCAGCAGCAGCCAAGTCAGCCCGGCCTCCCGGTGGACGGCCATCACTATTCCGCCGGCGCACATGATCGGCGCGACAACCAGCACGGTGCCCGAAATTTGAACGAGGTACTGGATCTGCCGGACGTCGTTGGTGCTGCGCGTCAATAGCGTCGGCGCACCGAATCGGGCGGTCTCGGGCTCGGAGAAGGTGGTGACGTGTTCGAATATCGCCCTGCGCAGGTCGCGGCCGAAGCCCATCCCGATCCGTGAGCCGAAATAGACAGCCGCGACCGCGCACAACACCTGCAAACCGGTGACCGAAAGCATCACCATGCCGAGCCTGACGATGGTGGCGGTATCGCCCTTGGCGACGCCCTCGTCGATGATCGCCGCGTTGACCGTCGGCACGTACAGCGACGCCAGGGTGCTCATCACCTGGATCACGATCAGCACCGCAACCAGCCGGCGATACGGCTGGATGTACTGGCGCAGCAGTGCCAGGAGCATCTGGTAACTGTCGCATATTGCGGGTGCCGCGCCCGCGAGCGCCGCGTGGAAATCGCTGCTCAGGCGCCGCGTCCGTGGTTGACCCCCCGGGTGCCGCTACAGTGCATCGTGTGAGCGGCAGAAGGCGGGGCAGCGGTGCGGCGTAACGCGAGGGCGCTGGCTGTTGCGGCGTCAGCCTTGATGGTTTTGGGCCTTGCGGGGTGCTCCGGTTCCGGTGACAACAAATCGGGAGGGAAGCCACCGTCGACGCCGGGAAAGGGCGAGGGCCAGCACGGGCCGATGTTCCCGCAATGCGGCGGCGTCGGCGATCAGACGGTGTCCGAGCTGACCAAGGTGACCGGGCTGGTCAACACCGCCCGGAACTCCGTGGGGTGCCAGTGGTTGGCGGGCGGCGGAATTCTCGGTCCGCACTTCTCCTTTTCCTGGTACCGCGGCAGCCCGATCGGGCGTGAACGCAAGACCGAGGAGCTGTCGCGCGCGAGCGTCGATGACATCAACATCGACGGCCATGGCGGTTTCATCGCCGTGGGTAACGAGCCCAACCTGGGCGATTCACTGTGCGAAGTGGGCATCCAGTTCAAGGACGACTTCATCGAGTGGTCGGTCAGCTTCAGCCAGAAACCGTTTCCGCCGCCCTGCGACATAGCCAAAGAACTGGCCCGTCAATCGATCGCGAACTCCAAATGAGTGGCAGAAGCGTCCGTGCCGGTGTCGTCGTCCTGATAACCGCGCTGGTGGTGATGACCGGTTGTACGAGGGCCATCGGCGGCACCGCCGTCAAGCCGGGCGGCCCTGGCCCGAACAACACCTCCCAACAGCAGTACCCGAACCTGCTCAAGGAATGTGAGGTGCTGACCAGCGACATCCTGGCCAAGACCGTGGGCGCCGACCCGCTCGACATTCAAAGCACTTTCGTCGGCGCGATCTGCCGGTGGCAGGCGGCCAACCCCGCCGGTCTGATCGACATCACCCGGTTCTGGTTCGAGCAGGGCAGCCTGGCCCAGGAACGCAAGGTGGCCGACTTCCTGAAGTACAAGGTCGAGAACCATCCGATCGCGGGCATCGATTCGATCGTGATGCGCACGGACGACCCGAACGGCGCCTGCGGGGTGGCCAGCGACGCGGCGGGAGTGGTCGGGTGGTGGGTCAACCCCCAGGCGCCCGGCATCGATGCCTGTGGGCAGGCCATCAAGCTCATGGAGCTGACGCTGGCCACCAACTCGTAGAGCGCGGCTAGCGCGGGACTTCGAAGCCGGTCAGCGCGGCTCGGCGTGATTCCAGGGCTTTCCAGGCGCAGGGCACGACCAGCACCGCGATCGCCGACGTCGGGAATTTGACCGAAATGCGTTCCACGACAGCGGGATCCGTGCCGTCGTCGCCGGCCAGGCCGAGCGACAATGCGGACATTGTCGGTTCGTGACCGATGACGAGCAAGGTGGTGACCGTGTCGGCGGTCTCGCCTATCTCGTCGATCATCGTGCCCGGAGTGGCGCCGTAGAGCCGCCCGCTGTATCGCGCAGGCGCGTCGACGCCGGTGTTCGCCAACGTCTGCCGGGCACGCGCGGCGGTGGAGCACAGCACGGCGTCGATGGCGGGGACGTTGGCGCGCAGCCAGTCACCGGCCAGCCCGGCCTCCCTGATGCCGCGGGGCGCCAGCGGCCGGTCATGGTCGGGGACCCCGTCCGGATAGTCGGATTTGGCGTGCCGCATCAATAGCAGAGTGCGCTGACGATCCATCGGACTCACATTAATCAACCGAAAAGTGCACGTTCCAGGAAGCTCAACGCATTCCCGGCGATGGGTGCGCCGACCAGTGTTCCTCCCCAGAAGTAGGGCCCGGCGTCGGGTGTCAGGGACGAATAGCCGTAGTTGACAATCGGCTGCAGCACCGAGTTAAAGCCATTGACGATCGGTTGTGGGACACCGATCTGTTGGAATGGCAACAACATCGGCAATGTCGGCGAGGGAATCATGTAGGTGGTGACTGTGCCGCCCAAGGGTTGGGTCACGCTGGACACCTCCACCACGTTCGACGGCGAGGTGAGTGCCGCCGGGTCGTGGTAGTAGAGCGTCCCGAACCCCGAGTTCACGTCGGCCAAGAGATCCCAGGGTCGGTTTGGCGGGTTACCCCACATATCGTATTGCCCGTCCACCACGCTGACGTTGTACTGCGTGTTCGGTAGGCCGTGAACCGTGTAGTCGACCACGGGCACCGTCGCCCCGATCGGAAGGTAGGTGTCCGCCAAACCGAGCTCGGGGTTGGAAAACATGACGAACTGCAGGGCCTGGGGCGGCGGAGCGGTGGGGTCGGTTGCCAGGTAAGCCAACTCGCGGTCGACGACGACGGCGCCCTCGGACAGTCCGGCGACGCCCACCGGTGAACCGTTACTGTTGGCGACCGCGTTGAAGATCTGGTCATTTAGCGCCCGCTGCCCGATACCGATGGCTTGGTTGATCGTGGGAGCGGTCGGGCTACCGCTCAGGATGCCACCACCGGTCGGGTAGTTGACAACCTGAGCGATGCTGGCGGGGAACCAGTTCTCCCCGATGGCGTGGTTGAGCAAGTCGTATCCCTGCTGCAGTGATACGGACCTTGGCCCAGGGATGCCGCCCTCGAGGAAAATCTGTCCGAGATAGGGCAGCTCGGTGATGAACTTCGGCAAACCGAGCGGTCCCGCACCGGGCAGCGTAATCCTGGTACTCACCGCTGCTGCGGCGGCGCCGTTGCCCAGACATTGTTCAGCGCCGGCGATCTCGGTGGTCAGATACGCGTTCGCGGTTGCCGCCAATTTGAGCACGAACGACTCATGAAACTGCGCCGCTTGTGCGCTGACCGCCTGAAATTGCAAGCCGTGCTCGGCGAACAACGCTGAAATGCGCGTCGACACCTCGTCGAGGCCCGCGGCCGGCAACGACGTAGTCGAGTTTACGGCTGCGGCGTTCGCCCCGTTGATCGCCGACCCCAGCGCGGCCAAATCCCCGGCAACAGTCGCGAAAAGTCGGGTGTTGCCGCGACATACGACACAGGTGCCCCCCTTGAGAAGCGAATAAGGGGCAGACTGCGTTGTTGGCCCCCCGACGCAAATCAGTGGCTCTGAGATTACTTCGTAGCCCGGACCCGAAGGTGGCTTTTCATGGGCCCGAGAACCGCCGTGCGCCCGATGCACACAACTCCAGTCGACGGCGCAGCCGAGCGGGAACTCGGCGCAGGCCCCCGACCTCCGGAAGAACCCCTACATCCAGATAGGGACAGGGCCAAAACGACGGCTCCGATGACCGCCAGCACGCCGGTGAGCGCCGGTATCGGCGCGAGCCGCCAGCGTTCTCGAGTCGGTTGATCATCGCCGCCGGCGGTCATCTGCGCGCTCCTGGTCGTCTTTTTGTCTTCTGCAGTGTGCACCCGCCGCCTCCCCGCCGCACCTGAGTTCGTCGGTTCGTTGTCGTCGAGCACGCGGGGACCAGCCGGTGCGCCCGCCAGGGTCCGAACCTGCTGGCCGCGCCTCTTGCCTAAGAAGCACTACTGTTAAATGAGCTGGCGTGCAACACAATCCGCTGTGCGGGTGAGGTCAGTCGCTTGGTGTGAAAGGTAGTCCGTTGTGCTGGAAGAGTTTTCCCGACGCCCGCGCCAGGTGGCCCTATCGGTGGGCCTGAGTGCGTCTACGAGAAAACCACTCCCGATAACGAAATGGGAATGCCATGAACTGCGTGTATAGGCCATGCCATTAGTCACGCGGACATCCAGCGTTGATCCGGGGGGATAAGAACTCTCCCCTTAGTGATGCGGCCGGTTTGTGACACTCCGTCGATGGTCCACCGGGCACTAGCCCGAGGCACTGACAGATTCGGTGCACGGACCTGCCGGGCGAGGTCCCGCGTCTTGTCGGTGGGCAGACCTAGACTCGCGTTGCTTTGACACCCACGTACTCAGGAGGCACCGGATGCGATTCCTGCACACCGCCGACTGGCAACTGGGCATGACCCGCCATTTCCTCGCCGGCGATGCCCAGCCACGGTATTCCGCGGCGCGCCGCGACGCGGTGGCCGGTCTCGGGGCGCTGGCGGTGGAGGTGGGCGCTGAGTTCGTGGTGGTGGCCGGTGACGTCTTCGAACACAATCAGCTTGCCCCGCAGGTGATCGGCCAGTCCCTGGAAGCCATGCGCGCCATCGGGATTCCGGTCTATCTGCTTCCGGGCAACCACGATCCGCTCGATGCGTCATCGGTGTACACCGGCGCCCTGTTCAGCGCCGAACGTCCCGACAACGTGATCGTCCTCGACAAAGCCGGCATCCATCAGGTTCGGCCCGGGCTGGAAATCGTCGCCGCGCCGTGGCGGTGCAAGGCCCCGACCACCGACTTGGTCGCCGAAGCGCTCGAAGGCCTGCGAGGCTCGTCGGAGGCCCCGGTCACCCGGGTGCTCGTCGCCCACGGCGGTGTGGACGTCCTGGACCCCGATCGTGACAAGCCCTCGCTGATCCGGCTGGCCATGCTGGACGACGCGCTGGCCAGCGGTGCGCTGCACTATGTGGCGCTGGGGGACAGGCATTCGCTCACCCAGGTCGGCGGCAGCGGCCGAGTCTGGTACTCCGGTTCACCCGAGGTCACCAACTTCGACGACGTCGAGTCGGACCCCGGTCATGTCCTGGTCGTCGACATCGACGAGAACGATCCGGGACGCGCCGTCACCGTGGAGTCCCGGCACGTCGGCCACTGGCGGTTCATCACCATGCACCGCCAGGTCGACACCAGCCGTGACATCACCGACCTCGACATGAACCTGGATCTGATGACCGAAAAGGAGCGAACCGTGGTGCGGCTGGCACTGACCGGCTCGTTGACGGTCACCGACCGTGCCGCGCTCGATGCCTGCCTGGACCGATACGCGCGGCTGTTCGCCTGGCTGGGCCTGTGGGAACGCCACACGGAGCTGGCGGTCATACCGGCCGACGGCGAGTTCACCGATCTGGGGATCGGGGGGTTCGCCGCCGCGGCCGTCGAGGAGCTGGTGGCCACGGCCCGCCAGGGCGACACCGAGTCCGCCGCCGACGCCCAGGCGGCGCTGGCGCTGTTGCTGCGGCTCGCGGATCGGGGTGCCGCGTGAAGCTGCACCGGCTTGTGCTGACGAACTACCGCGGCATCGCGCACCGGGAGATCGAGTTCCCCGACCACGGCGTGGTGGTGGTGTCCGGCGCGAACGAGATCGGCAAGTCGTCGATGATCGAGGCGTTGGACCTGCTGCTGGAATCCCGGGACCGCTCCACCAAGAAGGAAGTCAAGCAGGTCAAGCCCACCAACAGCGACGTCGGCTCCGTGGTCAGCGCCGAAATCAGCTGTGGCCCTCATCGTTTCGTATACCGCAAGCGGTTCCACAAAAAATGCGAGACCGAGCTGACGGTGCTGGCGCCGCGCCGCGAGCAGCTGACAGGCGACGAGGCCCACGAACGGGTCCGGGCCATCCTGTCCGAGACGGTGGACAATGATCTGTGGCATGCCCAGCGCGTGCTGCAGGCCACGTCGACCGCAGCCGTGGATCTGTCCGGTTGTGACGCGCTGTCGCGCGCCCTCGATGTCGCGGCCGGTGATGACGCGGCGCCGGCCGGCACCGGGCCGCTGCTCATCGAGCGGATCGACGCCGAGTACGGCCGCTACTTCACGCCGACCGGGCGTCCCACCGGCGAGTGGTCCGCCGCGATTTCCCGGCTGGCCGAGGCCGAGACTGCGGTCGCGGAATGCGCGGCCGCGGTGGCCGAGGTCGACGACCGGGTGCGCCGCCATTCCGACCTGACCGAGCAGGTGGCCGAGTTGTCGCAACGACGGATCGCCGCCGGCCCCCGGCTGGCCGCGGCGCGGGCCGCCGCCGACAGGATCGCCGAGCTCACCAATCAGGCGCGTGAAGCCAAGCTGGTGGCCGGCGCCGCGGCCGCGACGAGTTCCGCGGCGGCCGCCGCCCACGGCGGTCGTGTGCGTCTGCTGGACGAAATCGGAACTCGCACAACGGCTGTCGCTGCAGCAGAAGCGGAAGCGCAACAAGCCGCCGATGCGCGGTCGGCCGCGGCGGCCGACGCCGAGGCGTCGGCCGCCGCGGCCGAGTTAGCCACCCAGGCACTGACGGACCTGCAGTGGCGCGCGGAGTCCGCCCGCCGCAACGTCGATCGGCTAGCCGACCGCGAGGAGGCCGACCGGTTGAGCGCCCGGCTGGCCAAGATCGCCGCCATCGAGCGCGACCGCGACGGTCTCGACGCGGAGCTTTCGGCTATCGCCGTCACCGAGGAGCTACTGGAGCGAATCGAGGACGCCGCCGCGGCGGTCGACCGCATCGGCGACCAGCTGGCGCTCACGTCCGCTGGGGTGGAATTCACTGCGACCGCCGACATCGAGCTTGCGGCAGGCGACCAACGGGTTTCGCTGTCGGCGGGCCAAAGTTGGACGATCACCGCGACCGGTCCCACCACGGTCGAGGTCGCCGGTGTCCTCGCGGCGCGAATCACCCCGGGCGCCACCACGCTCGACATCCAAGCCAAATATGCTGCGGCACAACAAGAGCTGGCCGCCGCGCTGGCCGCAGCCGACGCGGTTGACCTCGCGGCCGCCCGATCCGCCGACCGGCGTCGCCGCGAACTGCAGGGCAGCCGCAACCAATTGACCGCCACCGTGGCCGGCCTGTGCGGCGATGAACAGATCGATGAAATGCGCTCGCGTTTGGCGGAGTTGCGCGCCGGTCGGCCGGACGAACCCGATCTCCCCGCGACCGACACCGCCGCCGCCCGTGCCGAATTTGATGCCGCGGAGGCCGCTCGCGCGGCCGCCACCGCCGAATGCGAGGCCCGGCGCCAAAAAGCGGCGGCCGCCGACGGCCACCTCATCGAATTATCCACGCGCGCAACTGTTTTGCAGAACACGCTGGAGGCCCAACGCGGCGAGCTCGACGCGGCCACCGAGCGACTGGCGCAGGAACGGGCGTCGGTCAGCGATGAGGACCTCGCGAAGGCGGCGGACGGCGGGCGGCAAGCGGCGGAAGCAGCCGACCGACGGGTCATCGAACTGGCCGGCGAGCTGGCCGCCGCTGCGCCGGAGGCGGTCGCCGACGAGTTGGCCGCCGCCACCGAGGCCGCCGAGTCGCTGCGCGATCGCTACGAAGACGCCGCTCGCGCGCTGCGCGAGATCAGCATCGAACTGTCGGTCTTCGGCAGCGAGGGGCGCCAGGGCAAGCTCGACGCCGCCGAGACGGAACGTGAGCACGCGGCCGGCCTGCACGGCCGGGTCGGCGGCCGGGCGCGCGCCGCGCAGTTGCTGCGCACGGTCATGACACGCCACCGCGATTCCACCAGGCAGCGCTACGTCGAGCCCTACCGCGCCGAACTCCAGCGGCTCGGGCGCCCGGTGTTCGGGCCCACTTTCGAGGTCGACGTCGACACCGACTTGTGTATCCGCAGCCGCACCCTGGACGGTGTCACCGTGCCCTACGAATCCCTGTCCGGTGGGGCCAAAGAGCAACTCGGCATCCTGGCACGGCTGGCCGGCGCCGCCCTGGTGGCCAAGGAGGACAGTGTGCCGGTGGTGATCGACGACGCGCTGGGTTTCACCGATCCCGACCGGCTGGCCAGGATGGGGCAGGTTTTCGACTCCGTCGGCGCTCACGGACAGCTGATCGTGCTCACCTGCAGTCCCGACCGGTACGACGGCGTGAAGGGCGCCCACCGCATCGATCTCAACGTTTAACGCCCGCGCGGTTGCCCGCGCCCTACACTCACCCCGAAACGGGACGGACATGGACATTCGATGTGACTACATAGTCGTGGGCATCGGCTCCGCCGGTGCGGTCGTGGCGAATCGGCTCAGCGCCGATCCGGGCACCGCCCTGGTCGCGCTCGAGGCGGGCTGCGCGACAAGAACCGATTCATTTCAATCCCGGCGGGTTTCTCCAAGCTGTTCCGCAGCGAGATCGACTGGGATTACCTGACCGAACCGCAGCCAGGCCTTAACGGTCGTGAAATCTATTGGCCGCGAGGCAAGGTGCTGGGCGGCTCGTCGTCGATGAACGCCATGATGTGGGTGCGCGGATAGCCGCCGACTACGACGAGTGGGCGTCGCGTGACTGCACCGAGCTGAACGAGGCCACGTTCGAGCTGGCGCTCGATGCCGTCTCGCATACCCTGTATCACCCCTTGGGTACCTGCCGGATGGGCAGTGACGAATCGAGCGTGGTCGATCCCGAGCTACGGGTCCGCGGTGTCGACGGACTTCGGGTGGCAGACGCCTCGGTCATGCCCACCACGGTCCGCGGGCACACCCATGGGCCGTCGGTGCTGATCGGCGAGAAGGCCGCGGATCTGATCCGCTGGTGACGCCCGCCGCGACCCACAGCGCCGGCGCTTGCCGTGCGCATTGACGGGGTATCCCTGGCGAACACCCTTCTCGACGGAATGGAACCATGGCGGGGCAAAACCTATGACGATGACCGCGAAACGGCGCCGGGCACAAGAGAAGCTGGCCGCCCTGCCCGGCGTCCGCGGTGTGCGTAGGCCGGTCTACCCGGGTAGCGCCGAAGAGTTCGATCTCTACTACGTGCGCGGCGGGCGCAAGTCCGCCCACCCGGTGGTCATCATCCCTGGCGGTCCCGGAGTGGCGTCGGTGCAGATGTATCGGGGGCTGCGGCGCCGGGCCGCCGCCGCCGGCATCGACGTGATCATGATCGAGCACCGCGGCGTGGGAATGTCGCGCCACGACGACTCCGGTACCGACCTGCCGCCCCACGCGCTCACCGTCAATCAGGTCGTCGACGACGTTGCCGGGGTGCTCGACGATGCCCATGTGGACTCGGCCGTCATCTACGGGGTGTCGTACGGCACGTATATCGCTTCGGGGGTCGGCGTGCGCCATCCAGGCCGGGTACACGCGATGATCCTTGACTCGCCGCTGCTGTCACACCACGACATCGTGATCGTGCGCAACGCAATTCGGCGGCTGCTGCTCAGGGGCGACAGTCCCCAAACCGCCCCACTGGCACCCAAAATCCGCAAACTCGTTGATGCCGGCGTGATGACCGCATCGGCGACGCATGTCGTCGCGACAATCTACGGCCACGGCGGGGCCACGCTGCTCGATCGTCAGCTCGACCTGTTGCTCGACGGGCGGAAGATGCTCTGGTGGGCACTATCCCGATTCGCCAACCTGAGCAACCTGCCGTTTCGCTACGAGGAAGATCTGGTGAGCCGCATCGCGTTCCGTGAGCTCGACTACGCCGCCGAACCCGACGGACTGCCGCTCGACCCCGCCGTAGCGGAGCGTGAAACGCGAACTCCAACGGCGGCTTTCGAGGATGAGCCGTATGACCTGGTGGCCGAGATACCGAAATTCCGCTGGCCCACCGTGGTGGTTTCGGGCGGTCGCGATCTCATCACCCCCTCAGCGGTGGCCGAGCGCGAGGCGTCGCTGCTGCCGAACGCGGTGCTGTTGAAACTCCCCACGATGGCGCACAGCGCACTGGACTTTCGTGAGCCCGCCGCCCTGGCCATAGCCGACGCGGTGTTTCGCGGCGAAGTGGATGGGCTGCCCGGCCGGGCAGCGGCGCTGGACGCGCTGCCACCGCGGCCCGCAATCCGCTTGCTGTGGAAGGCGATCGAGGTGGCCGCTATCGCGGAGGGGTCCCTGCCCGCGGTCCCCCTTGGCGTGCGGCGCCGGGTGGCCGCCTCCTAATCCCCGTCATACCGAGTCCGCTTCAGTCACCATGTACCGTCGCGGCCATCGTTCTATTGATGGCAGCACACCACCGTGGTGGTGCACCTCGATGTCGAGCAGCGCGCTGCGGGGCTGCATCTGGGTCCGCCGCTGTCCGACGCTGAGCGCCGAACCTGACCTGTGATGCCACCGGTGAAGTGTGGTTCCAACGTGACGGTGAGCCCATTGGTGCCGGGTGGGCGACCCGGGTGATCAGCCGGCGGCTTCGCCGCGCGCTGGAGCACCGCCAGCCCGTGTGCGCGGTTCCCGGCTGTGGTGCTACCCGTGGTCTGCACGCCCATCACCTGCGGCACTGGGAGGACGGCGGCCCCACGGAGTTGGCCAACCTGGTGCTGCTGTGCCCGTATCATCACCGATTGCACCACCGGGGCGTCATCACCATCACCGGACCCGCAGGCGCCCTCAAAGTCACCGACAACGCCGGGCGGGTACTTAGCCCGGGATCGCTGGCGCGCCCACCCACACAACCCCCGCCCGCGGTCGCGCCCTGCCCGGGACCCACCGGCGAGCGCGCCCAGTGGTGGTGGTATGACCCCTTCCAACCCCAACCACCACCGACAAACAACTCAGACTGATATACGCGGGTGGGGTACCGCAAGACGATGGTTCGGCGCGAACGGTGCCTGCTCTCTCGGCGCGGGCATCACTTCAGCAATCGATGAACGCCGTTGTGGCTGATAGTTATTCCGCGGGTCCAGTTCGCGTACCTCGCGTCGACCGGCTGACTCCCGATCAAGTTTGATTCGGCCGAATCGACGAGCCGGTGAATCCGGGTCCAGTCACCGATCTCCACGCTCAACGCCAAACCCGTCAGCGCAGCGGTCCCCCGCAGACATCCCAGCCGATCGACCTGATCGGCCCACCGCGGCGAGGCTGCCACCGCTACGATCTGCTCATCGAGGCGGTCGCGAGTGGCGGTGGCGGTCAGCACCACCCTCATCAAAACGCTGCCGCCGCAACCAGATGTCGTGCACTGCGGTCAAAGCCTGACCACCGGAGCACACCCGGCCTTGGCGCGATAGCAGTTTGGACAACCGATGCCGCATTCGCATCAGGTCGGCGCGGGCGTCTTCGCGAGCACGCACAAGATCACGCACCGCCTCCACGTCCGCTTCGGGCACGGTGACGTCGGTGGTGTTCATGTCGCGTAACGCCGCGATGTCCTCAACGCGGTGGCCCCGCAATGTGAGCATCATTGCATCACAAGGGTTCTCGACCAGGACGTCGGTTGTCATTCTTTAGTTGCGCCGCTCATCTCCAGCCGCAACATGGATGACCGTTATGGATCTGATGTGAGGCTCAGGTTCGCATGAATCCGATTGTCGTGTAATCCACGTCGGCAAGTCCGAACGCGCCGAAGTTCGCCAGGTCGCTACGCACCGCGGTGTTACCGGGCGACTGGAACAGCGGCAGGCTGTGGCCCTCTTGCCAGATCATCTGGTCCGCCTGGTTGGCCAACGCGCGCGCCTTGTTCGGATCGAGCTCGGAGAGCGCTTCGTTGATCTTCGCGTCGAGCTCCGGGCTTCCGATTTTGCCGGCATTGCTCTCGCCGTATGTGGCGTATATCTGTGGAAGTGCGGACAGGGGATAACCCCCACCGCCCCAACCGAATTCGACGACATCGAAGTCCCCGGGGGTCACGTACTGGCTGAAGAATCCAGTACCCGGCTTGGGCTCGAGCACCAGCTTGACGCCGATCTGCGCCAGGTTCTGCTGGGCAACCAGTCCGATCTGTCGTCGGAATGGCTGATCGATGAACGGGTCACGGATGACCAGTTGCCTGCCGTCCTTCTCCCGCACCGCTCCATTGAGTTTCCAGCCCAGGTCGTCCAAGTCCCGGCGGGCTTGGTCGGGGTTGTACGCGGCAGGAGCGCTGTTGTCTTGGTAGCCCACCTGGCCGGCGACGAAGATGTGGTTGTTCAGCGGGGTCGGATGGCTGGTCAGGCCATGCTGGACCACGTTGGCGATGGTCTGGCGGTCGATGCCTCTGCAGATCGCGAGCCGCAGCCTCCGGTCGTCCATGATGGAGCCGGGCGCGCCGTTGAATGTGATGTGGTACCAGAGCAGGGCCGGCGCACTGCGGATCGCGATGCCGGGCGTGCGCCGGGCGGTGACCATGTCGTCGAGCGATCCCACGTCGGCCGCGTCGATTGCGTTGTTCTGCAGGGCGGGGAGGACAGCGCTGGGGTCGAGCACCAGGAAGGTGATGGAGTCCAATCGCGGCCGGCGGCCCCACCAACGCGGATTGCGGGTCAACACGATGCGCTGCGCGCCGCGGTCGATGGTGGACGCGATGAACGGTCCGGCCGACGGGCCCGGGGCGTCCAACTGGCCCTTGTTGAAGACATCCGGGTTCGCCGTCATGCTGCGGGGTTGCAGGCCGCCGAACAGCGCGCGCCATTCGGCGTACGGCTTGGCGAAGGTGACCACCGCCTGGCGGTCGTCGACCCCCCTGGTCACCGCCGCAATTTGTTCAAAGCCGGCCCTGCTGGCGATCAAGTACCGGGGGTCGCGGCCGCTGCACGCGTTGAATTGAGCAGCGAAATCCTCCCAGGTAATCGGGGTGCCGTCGCTCCAGGTTGCCTTGGGATTGATGGTGTAGGTGACCACCTGTGGGTTCGTGCCGGTCAGCTCCGCGCCGGTGAAGTAGTCGGTGTTGAGTTGCTGCGTCCCGTCGGCGCTGGTGATGAACACCCCGGGCATCGTGGGGCCGACAACCGCACCGGTATCGCCGGTGTTGCCGTCGATGTTCAACATGTTGAAGTTGTCCGGGAACATCGTCAGCGGGAGTCGCAGATTGCCGCCGTCCCGCAGCGTCGCCGGGTTCCGGGGGTTGATGTCGCTGGTGGCGCCTACCTGGGCGGCCTGCGCCTCCGGGAGATCCTGATAGGCGTTCGAGCACCCGGTGACGGTCAGGACCACGACGACCGCCAGCAGCGCGATGCTGCGAACCATCGGCGGGTACCTCACCCGCCCGATGTTAACCGCCGGCGGCATCGGGGTGCGCCCGTGGAACGGCGGCCAGCAGTCGCCGGGTGTACTCGTGCTGCGGGTTGGTTAAGACCTGGTCGCCGTCGCCCTGCTCCACGACGGTTCCCCGGTACATCACCGCCACCCGGTGCGCCAGATGTTTGACCACCGAAAGATCGTGCGACACAAAGAGATAGGACAACCCGAATTGTTGCTGCAGGTCCAGCAGGAGGTTGATGATGCCCGCCTGGATCGACACATCGAGCGCCGACACCGGCTCGTCCAGCGCAAGGATCTTCGGGTTCAGCGCCAGCGCCCGCGCTATACCGATCCGCTGCTTCTGTCCACCGGAGAACTCGGCGGGATAGCGGCTGGCGTAGGCGCGGTCCAACCCGACGGTCGCCAGCAGCTCGGCGACCCGCGCCTCGCGCCGCGGCCTGTCGAAACCGTTGGCGGCCAGCGGTTCAGCGATGACGTCGAACACCGGGAGGCGGGGGTCCAGCGAGGCCACCGGATCCTGAAACACCACCTGCAGTTCGGTCCGAAGGTTGCGCCGGCCGGCCGCGTCGAGGGCCGACACGTCGGTGCCGAGAATCTCGATCGAACCCGCCTGGGGTTTGGCCAGTTCCAGAATCTGGCTGAGGGTGGTCGACTTGCCCGAACCGGATTCGCCGACGATGCCCAGGGTGCGGCCCTGCTCCAGGGTGAAACTGACGCCGTCGACCGCCCGCACCTCACCCACCCGCCTGCGCAACACCACGCCCTTGGTGAGCGGATAGACCTTGGTCAGGTCGGTCACCCGCAGTACCGGCGGCGGTTCTTCGGCAGCGGCCTCGCATTCTGCCGGTTGGGTTGAAACGCCGAAGATTTCGGCTGAGCTGCGGCCGGCGACGTCGTCCGTCCGGATGCAGGCCGCCCAGTGGCCTTCGCGAATTTCAATGAGATCGGGCTCCGCCGAACGACATTCGTCCACAGCCAGCGGGCAGCGGGGGACGAACGGACACAGGCCGGGCGACGGCGACGACATTGTCGGGGGCGCGCCGGGTATCGGAATCAGCCGGGTTCCCTGCGGGGCGTCCAGCCGCGGTACCGACCCCAGCAATCCGACGGTGTAGGGCATGCGGCGGTCGCGGTACAGATCTTCGACGCTGGCGACCTCGACCCCGCGTCCGGCGTACATGACCACCGCCCGGTCGGCGAACTCCGACACCACGCCCAGGTCGTGGGTGATGATCAGGACGCCGGCGCCCGTGACGTCGCGGGCGGTTCGCAGTACGTCGAGGATCTGGGCCTGCACGGTGACGTCCAGCGCGGTGGTCGGCTCGTCGCAGATCAGCAGGTCGGGATCATTGGCGATCGCCATGGCGATCACCACCCGCTGGCGCTCGCCGCCCGACAGCTCGTGCGGGAAGGCCTTCGCCCGGGCTTGCGGCTGCGAGACGCCGACCAGATCGAGCAGCTCAACCGCACGCTTGCGGGCATCGGCGCGGCGAATTTCGCGGTTGTGCACCTCGAGGGCTTCGGCAATCTGGTCGCCGACGGTGTAGACGGGCGTCAGCGCCGACATCGGGTCCTGGAACACGGTGCCGATCGTCCTGCCGCGGATCCGCGACATCGCCTGGTCGTCCAGCCCGAGGAGTTCCTCGCCGTGCAAGCGCACCGATCCCGACACGTTCGCGTGCTCGGGTAGCAGTCCGACGACGGCCATCGCGGCAGTGCTTTTGCCCGAACCGGATTCGCCGACGATGGCCAGCACTTCGCCCGGACCGATGTGGTAACTGGTGGCGCGCACCGCCGACACGCAGATGTCGCCGGTTTCGAAGGTGACGTTCAGATCCGACACCTCCAGCAGGGCTGTCCCCTCCGTCACTTGGGGACCCGCTTCCTGCGGCGCGCCGGCCGGCTGCGGGGATCCAGCGCGTCGCGCAGGCCGTCGCCGGTGAGGTTGGCGCACAAGACGATCAAAACCAGGGCGCCTGCCGGGAACAGGAAGACCCACGGGAACGTGGTGGTCGAAGGAGTGCCATCAGCGATCAGCGTCCCCAGCGACACGTCCGGTGGCTGAACACCGAATCCCAAAAAGCTCAGGCCGGTTTCGGCCAGTATCGCGGACCCTATGTTGAGGGTGGCGTCGATGATCAGTATGGAGGCGACGTTGGGCACGATGTGATGCACGATGACCCGCCAGTTGGGCACCCCCATGTACCTTGCCGCACGGACGAATTCGCGGTCGCGCAGGCTCATGGTCAAGCCGCGCACCATCCGCGAGCTGACCATCCAGCCGAATGCCGCGAGCAACACGATGAGCCACAGGACGTTGTCCGACCCTCTGGAGCGCGCGCTGACGATGGCGATCAGCAGGAAGCTCGGCACCACCAGCAGCAGGTCGACCAGCCACATCAGTGCCCGGTCGCGCCAGCCACCGAAGTAACCGGCGATCGACCCGACGGTGGCGGCGAGGGTGGTCGAGATCAGTGCCACACAAAACCCGATCAGCATCGACTTCTGCATGCCGCGCAGCGTCCGGGCCAGTAGGTCCTGACCGAGCGCGTTGGTGCCGAACCAGTGCTTGGGCGACGGTGGCTGCAGCAGCGCGTCGTAGTCGAGATGGTTGTAGTCGTAGGGGAGTAGTGACGGCAGCGCGTAACAGCCGACGAATCCCACGACCAACAGGGTCAGCGCTACGACCGCGGGCCTGTTGCGAACGAACCGGCGTGCCACCAGGTTTCGTCGAGAAGTGAAGGCGGCGGGGTGGATGCCGGCCTTGACTTCCACGCTGGCCTCTTGGGTGGTCATGTCACCCGCACTCTCGGGTCGAGCACCGCGTAGAAGATGTCGGACAACAGGCCGGCGAGCAGAATCGCCAGGCCCGAGAACAGCGTGATCGTCGCGACAACGTTGGTGTCCTGGGTGGAGATGCCCAGCACCACCCACTCTCCCATGCCGTGCCAGCCGAAGATTCTCTCGACGAAGACTGCGCCGACCACCAGCCCGCTGACCCCGTAGGCGAACAGGGTGGCCAACGGAATCAGTGCGGTGCGCAGTCCGTGTTTGAACAGCGCCCGCCGACGGGTCAGGCCCTTGGCGCGCGCGGTGCGGATGAAATCTTCGCCGAGCACGTCGAGCATGGCGTTGCGCTGGTAGCGGCTGAAGCCCGCCATTCCCAGGAGGGTTAGCGTCAGCGTCGGCAATACGAGGTGCTGCAGGCGGTCGACCAGTTGGTTCCACAGGCCGCCCGGCGGGATCGGTGATGTCTCACCGGTGTACTGGAACATCCGGACGCCGGTGAAGTTGTTCACCCTCAGCGCGGCCAGGATGAGCAGGCCGGCCAGCACGAACGACGGGATGCTCAGCAGGATCAGCGACAGCACGGTGATGATGCGGTCGCTCAGCCGGTACTGCCGAATGGCTCCCCAGGCCCCGAGGATGACGCCGATAATCGTGCCCAGCACGGACCCGGTCACCACCAGTCGCAGGCTGATCCATGATCGGTGCCACAGTTCCCGGGAGACGGGGTGGCCGGTGACCGTCGTGCCGAAGTCGCCGTGGGCCACGCCGGCAACCCATCGCCCATACCGAATGGGTATTGGTTTGTCCAAGCCGAGCTCAGCCGCTTTGCGGTCGACGAGCGCCTTGGGCGCCGGTGGGTGACGCTGCGTGTAGGTGTCGAGTGGGCGAAAGGTCACCGAGGCCAGGCAGAACGCCAGAAACGACGCCAGCACCAGCAGCACGATGTAGTTGAGGAGCCGACGCGCGAGGAATCGGATCATGCCCGACCGAACCGCCCGTGCCGCATTGGGACAGGTTAAAGCGTTTTCGGGCGAATCCTTGTGATCCGGCTGATTTTCATGGGTGAATTACGGTGCTCGGCCCGCGACACTGAAACGACAGACCGTAGGAGGCTTGCGTGACGGTCACCGATGACTACCTGGCCAACAACGCCCAGTACGCGGCCGACTTCGAAGGCCCGCTACCGATGCCGCCGAGCAAACATGTCGCGGTGGTGGCGTGCATGGATGCCCGGCTCGACGTCTATCGCATCCTCGGCCTAAACGAGGGCGAGACCCACGTCATCCGGAACGCCGGCGGAGTCGTCACCGACGATGTCATCCGCTCGCTGGCGATCAGCCAGCGGCTGCTGGGTACCGAGGAGGTAATCCTGATTCACCACACCGACTGCGGCATGCTCACCTTCACCGACGACGACTTCAAGCGCGCCATCCAGGAGGAGACGGGCGTCAAACCGCCGTGGGCGGCCGAGGCGTTCCCGGATGTCGCCGAGGACGTCCGGCAGTCGCTGCGCCGGATCGACAACAGCCCTTTCGTGAACAAGCACGTGTCGCTGCGCGGCTTCATCTTCGACGTCGCCACCGGCAAGCTCGAGGAAATCACCCTCTAGCGCTAGCCCACCTTGTAGGTGGCCAGGGCCTTGGCGACCAGCCTGCCCTCCGGGTCGACGATCTCTGCCTCGCAGTTGACCAGCGACCGGCCCCGCCGCAGCACCCGCCCCACCCCGATCACGTCGGTGGCCCGGGCCGGCGCCATGAAGTCCAGCGCCATCGACACCGTCACGCCCCGCAATTCCGGGGGCGCCTCAGTGCCGCACCAGGCCGCCGCCATGACGGTGAGATCGGCCAGGGTGGCGATCGCGCCGCCGTGCACCATGTCGCCGACGGTGACGTTGGTGGGATCCCACGGCAGCCGCAGCCTGACCTCGTCGTCGGCCAGCTGATCGGCGACAATGCCCAGTTTCGCGACGAACGGCGATCGGGGAATGAACTGCGCGATGACTTCACGGCCGCTGCGAGTTTCGGTTGCCATCCGTCCATGCTTTCGCATCCGCACGCCGTCGCAAATACGCGACAGGTCATTGACACCGGCGAGGCCGGCTGGTTCTATATAGGACAATGACCGTAAACATGGTCAGTTCTACCAGATTTATCAGGAATCGACCGACAGGGAACACATGACCAGTCCTGTGAAGGGCGGTCCCGCCGCCGGCCAGTACGAATTGAGCCACCTGCGCTCGCTGGAGGCCGAAGCGATCCACGTCATCCGGGAAGTGGCCGCGGAGTTCGAGCGGCCGGTGCTGTTGTTCTCGGGGGGCAAGGACTCCATCGTCATGCTGCATCTCGCGCTCAAGGCGTTCCGCCCCGGACGCCTCCCGTTTCCGGTCATGCACGTCGACACCGGCCACAACTTCGACGAGGTGATCGCCACCCGCGATGAACTGGTCGCCGAGTCCGGCGTGCGCTTGGTGGTGGCGTCCGTGCAGGAAGACATCGACGCCGGCCGGGTCGTGGAGACCATCCCGTCGCGCAACCCCATACAGACAGTGACACTGCTCCGGGCCATCCGGGAGAACAGGTTCGACGCCGCGTTCGGCGGCGCGCGCCGCGACGAAGAGAAGGCGCGCGCCAAGGAGCGGGTGTTCAGCTTCCGCGACGAATTCGGCCAATGGGAACCGAAGGCCCAGCGGCCGGAGCTGTGGAACCTCTACAACGGCCGGCACCACAAAGGCGAGCACATCCGGGTCTTCCCGCTTTCCAACTGGACCGAGTTCGACATCTGGTCGTACATCGGCGCGGAGAAGATCAAGCTGCCGTCGATCTATTTCGCGCACCGGCGCAAGGTGTTCCGCCGCGACGGCATGTTGCTCGCGGTGCACCGGCACATGCAGCCGCGCCCCGACGAGCCTGTTTTCGAGGCGACGGTGCGTTTCCGGACCGTCGGGGACGTCACTTGCACCGGATGCGTGGAGTCGCAGGCCGGCACCGTGTCGGAGGTCATCGCCGAGACCGCCGTCTCGCGGTTGACCGAGCGCGGCGCGACCAGAGCCGACGACCGGATCTCGGAGGCCGGAATGGAAGACCGCAAACGGCAGGGTTACTTCTGATGACAACACTTCTGCGCCTCGCAACCGCCGGTTCCGTCGACGACGGCAAGTCCACGCTGATCGGGCGGCTGCTGTATGACTCCAAGGCCGTCATGGAAGATCAATGGGCGTCGGTGGAGCGGACATCCAAGGAGCGCGGCCACGAGTACACCGACCTGGCGCTGGTCACCGACGGCCTGCGCGCCGAACGGGAACAGGGCATCACCATCGACGTCGCCTACCGCTACTTCGCCACTCCCAAGCGGAAATTCATCATCGCCGATACGCCGGGGCACATCCAGTACACCCGCAACATGGTGACCGGCGCGTCGACCGCCCAGCTGGTGATCGTGCTCGTCGATGCCCGGCACGGCCTGCTGGAGCAGTCGCGCCGGCACGCCTTCCTGGCGTCGCTGTTGGGCATTCGCCACATTGTGCTCGCGGTCAACAAGATGGACCTGATCGATTGGGACAGAGAGAAATTCGAGTCGATCCGCGACGAGTTCTATTCCTTTGCCGCCCGCCTGGAAGTGCACGACGTCACCTCCATCCCGCTGTCGGCGCTGCGCGGCGACAACGTGGTGACCAAGTCGGAGAACACGCCCTGGTACGAGGGCCCCGCATTGCTGTCGCATCTCGAAGAGGTCTACATCGGCGGCGACCGCAACCTGGTCGACGTGCGGTTTCCGGTGCAGTACGTCATCCGCCCGCAAACGCACGAGCACCATGATCACCGCAGCTATGCCGGCACCGTGGCCGGTGGAGTGATGCGCCCGGGCGACGAAGTGGTCGTGTTGCCAGTCGGCAAGGCCACCAGTATCACGGCGATCGACGGACCGAAAGGTCCAGTGACAGAAGCGTTTCCGCCGATGGCCGTGTCGATCAGCCTCGCCGACGATATCGACATCTCGCGCGGGGACATGATCGCCCGCACCAATAACCAGCCCAGGGTCGTCCAGGACTTCGACGCGACCGTGTGCTGGATGGCCGACGACGCTGCTCTGGAGGCCGGCCGCGAGTACGTCATCAAGCACACCACCCGGACCACCCGCGCACGGATCACGGGGCTGGACTACCGGCTCGATGTCAATACCCTGCACCGCGACAAGACCGCAACGGCCCTGAAGCTGAACGAACTTGGCCGCATTTCGCTGCGCACCCAAGTACCCCTTATGCTCGACGGGTACACCCGGAACGCCAGCACCGGCTCGTTCATCCTCATCGACACGGACACCAACGGAACGGTGGCGGCGGGCATGGTGCTGCGCGGTGTCTCGCCGTATGCGGCAAGCCCGAACACCGTGCGGCACAAGTCATTGGTCACCGCCGCGGACAGGACGGCCCGGGGCAAAACGGTGTGGCTCACCGGCCTGTCGGGCGCCGGCAAGTCGTCGGTGGCCATGCTGGTCGAGCAGAAGCTGCTCGAAAAGGGCATTCCCGCTTATGTTCTCGACGGCGACAACCTGCGCCACGGCCTCAACGCCGACCTGGGCTTCAGCATGGCCGACCGTGCGGAAAACCTGCGCCGGCTGGCGCATGTGGCGATGCTGCTGGCCGACACCGGCCAAATCGTGCTGGTGCCGGCGATCAGCCCACTGGCCGAGCATCGGGAAATGGCCCGCAAGGTGCACACGGACGCCGGCTTCGACTTTGTCGAGGTGTTCTGCGATACCCCGCTCGCGGACTGCGAGAAGCGTGATCCCAAGGGGTTGTACGCCAAAGCGCGCGCGGGCGAGATCACCCACTTCACCGGCATCGACAGCCCGTACCAGCGCCCGAAAAATCCGGATCTGCGGCTCACCCCCGACCGCGGCCTCGACGAGCAGGCGCAGCTCATCATCGACCTGCTTGAGTTGAGGGCTTAAATCCAGAGGATGGCAGAATCCTCAGAATGCGCATGTCGGCCAAGGCGGAGTACGCGGTACGCGCGATGGTCCAGCTCGCGACGGCCAGCGGCGGCACACTGGTCAAGACCGACGACCTAGCCCAGGCTCAGGGCATACCGCCGCAGTTCCTAGTCGATATCCTCACCAACCTGCGCACCGACCGCCTGGTGCGAAGCCATCGCGGTCGCGAAGGCGGCTACGAACTGGCCCGTCCCGCAAACGAAATCAGCATCGCCGACGTGCTGCGCTGCATCGATGGACCGCTGGCCAGCGTCCGCGACATCGGCCTCGGGGACCTGCCTTATTCCGGGCCGACCGCGCCGTTGTCCGATGTGTGGCGGGCGCTGCGCGCCAGCATGCGCTCGGTGCTGGAAGAAACGACCTTGGCGGACGTCGCAACCGGTGCCCTGCCCAAGCATGTCGCGGAGCTCGCCGATGACTATCGTGACCAGGAGCACGTGCGGCACGGCGCACCGCGGCGCGCCGACTAGCCGCCCGAGCCGTAGGGCCGGGTCAGGATCTCCATGCCGTGCCCGGAGGGATCCGGAAAGTACACGCCGCGCCCGCCGTCCCGGTGGTTGATCTCGCCCGGCCGGGCTTGGCGGGGATCCGCCCAATGCTCCAGGTCGCGTGCCCGGATTTTGCCGTAGATCGCGTCGAAGTCCTCTTCGGAAACCAGAAACGCGTAGTGCTGGCGCCGGATCTCCTCGCCCTCGGGAACGTCCGCGTAATCAAGACTGGCGTCGTGATCGAGTGTGACAACCATGAAGGGGCCGAACGGCTTCGGGCTCGGCAGGCCGAAAAGTTCGGCGAGGAATTCCGCCGACTCCCGCTTATCCCGCGACGCGACGATGGTGTGGTTGAAACTGATGCTCATAGTTCCTCTTTACTCTTTCCGCGAGCGTGCGTGTTTGTACGGTGACACGCCGCAAACGCTGTCATTCTGCGCACCCTCGCGCGAACACCGGAAGCCTATTTAGGCGCCGTGAGCTCCAGGGCGATGTTGTCCGGGTCGCGAAACTCCAGGATGTACGACGGCCCAATGTCCTTGACCGGCTCATGCTGCACGCCGACCTCGTCGAGATGCGCCGCGGCGGCGTCTAATTCGGCCTTGCTCCCCAACCGGAACGCGATGTGATCGAGTCCGCAGCGATCCTCCTGGAAGCGGTCCTTGGCGACCGGACGCAGCCCGAGCAGCGTGCCGCCGAGGTCGTAGATGACACCGCCGAACAGGAAGCCCAACTGGTTGCGGGTTGCCTCGTCGGCGTTGTCGGGGACCTCCAGCAACACCGGCCAACCGAACACGCTCTCGTAGAACTGCCGTGATCGCTCGATGTCGGTGACGGTCAGCCGGATATGCGCGATGGAGGTCGTGGTTAAACCCATCTGGCCCATGCTGCCAGAATCGCGTCTGTGCAGATAGCGATGACGATGCCGGTGATGGAGCCGGACTTGGATGCGACCGTGCTGGAGAACTGGGCGCGCACGATCGACGAGGGCCCGTTCTCGTCGCTGTGCTGGGGAGAGCGCATCGCGTTCGAAAACCCGGACAACCTGACACTGCTCGGCGCGCTGGCCGCCTGGACGGATCGGGTGCGGCTGCTGACGACCGTGATCGTGCCGCAGCTGCACGACCCGGTCATGCTGGCAAAGGCGCTGGCGACGGGGGACATGCTGTGCGGCGGGCGGCTGAGCGTCGGCGTCGGCGTGGGCGGCAGGCACGAGGACTATCACGCCGTGGGCGCCGACCCGGCGACGCAGACGATGCGCGCCATGGCCGGACGCGTGGCGGTGATGAAGCGGGTGTGGGCCGGCGAGAAGATCAGCGAGTCGGTGCTGCCCGTCGGGCCGGCGCCGGTCCAGCCCGGCGGGCCGCCGCTGTTCGTCGGCAGTATCGGGCCGAAGACCATCCGCAGCGCCGCGGCTTGGGCCGACGGACTGGCCGGCACGACGTTGGACCTCGACGTCGCCAAGCAGAACGAGCTGTTCGACGTGGCGCGGGACGCTTGGGCGCAGGCCGGCAAGCCCAAACCCCACCTGGTGACGTCGTTCTGGTTCGCGTTCGGGCCGCCCGAGCAGGCCCGCGCCCAGGTGCATCGCCATCTGCGGCGCTATATGAACTGGATACCGGCCGAATACGTCGACGCGATGGCGCCGATGACCGGCTGGGCCGGCAGCGAGGACGAGCTGCTCGCGGTGCTGCGAAGGTTCGAAGAAATCGGCACCGACGAGGTTCAGCTCATCCCGACGAGTACGGACCTCGACCAGCTGGGCCGCGCGGCCGAGGTGGCGCGGCAGGTCTGGGCGGGATGAGCTGAACCTCGTCGGTGGCGGAGCTCGAACGTTGAGGAGGCTGTCCCTTGCGCAGCGTGGCAAGCAGCTCGCGGTACGGGCCGACGAGGTAGACGGTGTCGCCGGCGCGCAGCCAGGCGTCGCGGCGCGGGTGGAGCTCCATGGGGGCGTCCCGCCGCGTGATCGCGATGACGCGGGTCTGGGTGGACAGCTTGAACATCTGCAGCCCATCGAGTTCGCTGCCGGCCGCGACGTGCATCTCGCCGACCATGAAGGAGCGCTGCCCCACCGAGAACGTCCCGAGCACCTGCAGGCCCATCGCGGCGCCGATGAACCACGGCGCCGCCAGTTCGACCGTCGAGCGGACGTTTTCGAAACCGAACCGCTGCGCCACCGCGCTTCCCAGGACGCGGTCGTAGACGCGCAGCACCAGCGGGACGTCGGGGCGGACGACTTCGGGCATCACCCGGGGGCCCAACATCTCGCGCAGCACGATCCCGGTCTCGATGTTCACCATGTCGTCCCTGGTCAGCACCGCCACGGCGCGCGCGTGCCGGGCACCGGCCGATTCCAGCGTCTGCCGCAGCGTCCCGTCCCCGAAGATCACCGGCACGTCGAGGTCGGCCGCCGCCGACAGGAACCGGTTGTTTTCGTTCCGCTCGATGACCGCGACGTCGTATCCGGCCGCGGCCAGGTCGGTCACGACGCGGCTGCCGAATGAACCAAGTCCCATGACGATGACGTGATTGCGGAGATGACGCGCCCGCTGGCGTCCGGTAGAGCGGGCGAAGCGGCGCGACAGCAGCAGGTCAGCGATGAACGCGACCAGGACCGCGGTGGTCGTCACTCCGGCGAACATCAGCATGATGCTGAACAGCCGCAGCCACGTGGGCTGGTGGAGGAAGCTGAAGTCGCCGTAACCCACCGTCGCGATCGTCTCGGTGCTGAAATACAACGCGTCGACCCAATTCATCCCCGGATGAGGCTGGTAGGCGAAGCGCAATATGACCGTTGACCCGATCACCAGGGTCAACGCGGCGGCCAGCGCGCGGAAAAGCATCGGGTTGACGTCGTCACGAAGGGCGCGCGCGGCATCGAGCCCCCGCCGCAGCCTGCGCTGGCGTAGGCGCGTCCTGGTCGGTCGCGGGACCTTGATGCCGCGGGCGGCCAACTCGTCGGCGGTGCCGATCATCGCGGTCCAGTCGCCGGCGTGCACCGGTAGATCCCGCCCCGGACATGCCTCCACCGCGCCGGGGGTGGCGCAGTTCTCGCCGTGGATCACCGCCACCGGTGCCAGGTCGCCGTAGATCTCCCGCAGCGTCGCGTCCCTCGGTGCCTCGGCGCCCGAGACGACGAAGTTGATGCCCGCCACCTGGAACGGGTGGACGGTGTGCGCCAGGCATGCCTCGACGACCGACGGTGCCGCGAGGTCCGCGACGTCCAGAATCGCGCCGGGGCGCTTATCGGCGGTCATCGCCGTTCGGAGTACATCATTGGCGATCCGCGCTACCACCCGCACGTCCGGGTTGGCTTGCCTTGCCAGCAGGGCGATTTCGAGGTTCGTCGCGTCGTTTTTCCCTGTGCAGATCACGGCGCGGGCATGCGCGACTCCGGCATTGGCGAGCTCGGTGGCGCTGGAGAGCTTGACGATGTGCACACCGGCGTTGTTGAGCTCCTCGACGATGGTCGTCGCCAGCGCGTCGTCACCGCTGACGATGATGTGGCCCCGCATGCTCACGCACGTTTCGAGTCGTCCGGCATGTTGCAGAGACTATCGCCCGAGCTGAGATACTCGGCCATGCCCACAGCGCGGCGCGGCCTGAGCAGCATCGAAATCGCCGCGCCGCCCGAGCTGGTCTATGACCTCATCGCGGACGTGACCCGGATGGGAGAGTGGAGCCCCGAGTGTTACCGGTGCGAATGGCTGGGCGGGGCCACCGCGGCGGCCCCGGGCATGCGGTTCCGCGGGTACAACCGGCTCGGCCGACTGCGCTGGGAAAGAACGGCCGTGGTGGACACCGCCGACCGGGGTCGCGAATTCGGCTTCACCACGGTCAACGAGGGCGCCGGTCGTGAGGAAACACGTTGGCGCTACACGATGGAGCCGTCGTCGTCAGGAACGTCGCTCACCGAGTCTTTTGAGTTCCTGTGGTGCTCTGTCGCCAACAGGCTCGCCGAAGTCCTTGTCCCACGGGGACGTCAGGTGAACCGAGGCATCGAGGAGACGCTGCGGCGGATCAAACGGGCCGCGGAAGCCTCCTGATTTACCCGGCTTTCACAGGACCCGAACGTCGGACGGCGACCAGAAGGCGCGCATCGACGTGATCTTGGCGTCCTCGTCGAACGTCATCATCGAGATCGGCGAGATTCGGGTCCGGCTGTCACCGGCGTCGAGCGTGAGGTGCCAGTAAAATGCCGCCTCGCTGCCATTGACCCGCAGTTCGGCGAGCTCGGTCTCTTTCTTGGCGTCTTGGAAGGCCGCGTAGAACTCGCGGATGGCGTCGTGGCCGCGGCGGAGGTCCGACCCCACCGGGTCCTCGATGGTGGCGTCGGCGGCGTAAAGGGGAACGATGTCGTCGGCGGTGCCCGTGGCGACCAGCTCGAGGTATCGATTGACGGTTTGGGTGACGGCTTCCCGGGTCGGCATGACTTCGGACGGTACCTGGGTTCGGCGTGACGGCGATACTGGCGGTGTGCCTTTCATCGAACGCCTCGCGTCCCGCGAGATCTACCGGAACCCGTGGCTGGTGCTGCGAGAGGACGACATCCGCCGCCCGGACGGCAGCTCGGGCATTTACAGCGTGGTCGACAAGCAGACGTACGCGCTCGTGATGGCCTATGACCGGAACCGTTTCCGGTTGGTCGAGCAGTTCCGGTATCCCCTCGGCGCGCGGCGCTGGGAGTTTCCACAGGGCACCGCTCCGGATCTGGCGGCCGTCGAACCGTCCGAGCTGGCCGCGCGTGAGCTGCGCGAGGAAACGGGATTACGCGCGACGTCGTTCGAGGCGCTCGGCCAGCTTGACACCGCCCCGGGAATGACGAGTCAGCGCGGTTGGGTGTTTCTGGCGACCGGGATCTCCGAGGGGGAAGCGGACCGCGAGCACGAGGAACAGGACATGCGCAGCGCGTGGTTCCCGGCCGAAGAGGTCGAGCGGATGATCCGCTCGGGCGTGATCGCCGACGCGCAGTCCATCGCGGCGTACGGGTTGTTCCTCTTGCGCGGGCGATGAGTGGACGGCGGAACCGTTCGGCGCGAACAGGTTTCAGAAAGGCTGAGGCACAGCTTGCGTCGGAAGGATTGCCCACCGGAGAATCGCGGCCATGATGTCGAACCTGCCGCCTTGGTTGCCGGGCATGGTGGTGGTTACGGCGTGGTTGAGCCTCGGGGTCCTCATAGGCCTGCACCCGCGTGTCAGAAATATGTACAGAACACGACCTGCGGCGCCCGGGCAGCCAACGCCAACCCTTCTCCAGAGCCGGCGAAGGCGTCCGGACGTGATGTACACGCACGTCGCGGGCCTTTTGCACTACAAACCGATGATGGGCGCGTGGCTGGGCGTGGTGTCCTGGTGCGTGTTGTCGGCGCTCTGCGCCGTCCAAATGCCGTTGCCGATAGCGGTGACGGCGACACCGACCGCGCTGGGGTTGGCCGTCTGGGGCTATATGCGTCCGCGGGGTGCGGTCGGCAGCTGCTTGGTCGATCACCACGGCACCATCACCTTGATACGCCGCGACGTCACGACTCCCTTCGACCTCCACCAGTATCGCTACGTCCGGATGTATTGCATGAATTACAGCGGCGCGGCCAGAGCGAGGAGGACTCCGAGCATGCTGGTGCTGTATCGCGACACGCGGCCAAGCTTGTGGACGTGGCTGGGCAGTGTCCTATTCCCAAGGGTCAATGAGGAGCGCGCGGTCTTGTTGTTCAACCGCTGGTGGGATGCCGATGGCTATTTTGTCGCGCCGGACGACCTGGCCGCCGTGTTTTATCGAGCCTGTGCGCGCGCCGGTCGCACGCCGGCACTAAAGCACGGCTCCTTTGGCATGTTTGGAGCTCCCGGCTGGGAGGTTCGCGACGAGATGAGCGTTTTCTAGCGTTGACTTCTGACAGCCGTACGCCGAAGACTGTGTGGTCAACCTGCCTCTGGGCTGGGTGCCACGGCCGGCGACGCCACCTAGAGACGTTAAGCAAGGTCCAACTCGTTGTCCTCCGGCTCGTTGTTGGCGTACTGACGGATGCCGGTCTGTAGCGCCGCGCGGAGCAAGTCTGGGTCGAAGACGAACGGTTCGGTCGAGTCGATGAATTGCTCAACGATCGCCACGAAGCGGTCCGGGTGATCGCGGTGCGGCATATGTCCCGACTTCTCGAAAATCTCTAGGCGCGAGCCGGGGATCTCCTCGTGGGCCAGCCGAGCATGGCTCACGGGGATGATCAGGTCGTCCCCACCCCAAATGATCTGCACCGGAAGGTCTTGCATCAGATAGCTGCGGTCCAGCATCGTGACGAACTGGCCCCGTGTGTCGACCACTGCACGCAGAGTGCGTGCGAATGCGGCGACGGCTCCAGGTTTGCGCAACCCGCCGAGCAGGCGCGGCACGTTGGGCACATCGCGTCCGAATCTTGTGGAACCCACAACGTTTCCGAGGGCGCGGCCGACGAGTTCCAAGGCGGGAACCGCGCCGGGCACCTTCAGCGCTGAGAGCGCCTCGCCCCCCATCGGCATTGCGGCTAACCGCAATGCGAAGCTGACATCCGTCGTCACGCCGCCGGCGCTCACCAGCACCACGCGCTCGACAAACTGCGGGTAGTGATAGGCGAACTGCATTGCGATGCCGCCACCAAGAGAATGCCCGACGACCGTGACACGGTCGATGTCGAGCGCGATGAGCAGGTCGCGCACACCGTTGGCGAAAGCCGCCAGCGAGTAGTCGGCGCGTGGCTTGTCGGACTCGCCGTGGCCCAGCAGGTCCGGGGCGATGACGGTGAATCGTTGCGCAAGCCTGGCGTGCACGGTGTCCCATGTCGTCGAGTTGTCGCCGACACCGTGGAGCATCAGGATGACCGGGCCGGACCCGGCGATACGGAAGGCACGGCGGTGGCCGTGGATGGTGCGGAATTGCAGCGACGGCGGGGCGACATCCCGAACCGCCCGCAGGTGGCGGCTTGAACGGTTCGCCATGGTTTCTTCCTTTCCCTGGTGTGCGCCTCGACCGTCGAAGCGGTGTGTGGAGAGAAGCTTGCAGGGGAGCGCTTGTGAAATTCTTGGGAAACCATTGAGGTCTGCTGAATCCATGCGACGACCGCCGATGACTTCGCGGTGGGCTTCGGCGAGAATGACACCATGCCAGTTCGGTCCTTCGACGAAACCAACGCGTTCTACCGGGCGATGCGCAGGTTCGCTTCCACGCCGGTGGGCGTCGCGATCTTCCGCCCAACCGGACACCATCTCGACCGGCTCGTCACCAAGCTAACCAGCGGTAGGACCAGCTTCACGGGGATCGCGGCCGGCGTGCCCGCGGTCATGCTCACCACCACCGGCGCCAAATCCGGGGAACCGCGCACTGTCGCGGTGTTCGGAATCCCGCACCCCGACGGCCTGGGCCTCATCGCGTCCAACTGGGGTGGTGAAAAACACCCGGCCTGGTACTACAACCTCAAGGCCAACCCAGCGGCCGCGGTGACGATCGGGCACGACACCTGGCGTGGCACTGCCCGGCTCGCCACTCCCGATGAACGCGACGAGATCTGGGCGAAAGGCGTCGAAATCTACCCCGGCTGGCGGAAGTACGAAGAGCGGGCCGGTAACCGTCACATCGAGGCGTTCGTACTCAGCCGGGATTGACGTGCAATACCCGCCGCGTTAGTCGTGCGGGCGCCACATGGCGTAAATAGTCGGGGAATCTGCGACCGTCAGCTCGCGCACCGTCTGAAAACCGTGGCGCTTGTATAGTCGCCGAGCCGCCACCGGCGCCCGGCGAGCGGACACCTGCCCGCGCGGCCATCGCCGTCTTACGAACTCGGCAGCACCACCGTCGAAATCAGCTTGTCAGCCAGGGTCTGGCGCTTGGCGTCCCACAGCGGGAATAAGAAGCCGACGTAGCAGATGATCGCGTCGGCAACGTGGGCGATGTCGCGCACCAATGCCATCCCGAAACCGATCGGGCGACCGGTCGCCGCGGACACCAGCTTGATCTTCATTACCGACTTGCCGATGCTTTGACCCGTGGTGCCCTGGCGGTAGCCCCGGTTCCACAACTGGTACGCGAAGCTCAGCAACCACACCACGACGAGGACGAGCGGCGCCATGGGGGAAGGCCCCGTGCATTCTCCCGGGGCGCATGTGGTGTTGGCGAAGGAGGACATGCGGATGCCAACCCCGATACCGGAGAGGACCCAGACCGGGAGGAAGTCGATCACGAATGCAACGACCCGGATGCCCCACGACGCGTAGGCCTGCTGCGGCAGGTTACCCACCGCGCCGGGAACCGCCCCATAACCGGGGGGCGGATAGCCCGCGCCCCCCGGGGGCGGCGCCCCATAACCGGGGGGCGGATAGCCCGCGCCCCCCGGGGGCGGCGGCGGATAACTACCGGGCCGCGGCGGGTAGTTACCGGGCGGGCGCGGCGGGTAGTTGCCGGGAGGCGGCGGGTTGGTCATTGAGCACCCTCCCTCGTGTGATGGGTCGGTCCCGACACTACCGGGCACCGGTAGCAGGCCGGGGCCATCGACCGTTACGAACCGGGCATCACGCCGGTAATCTGAACCACCGCTGCGGCATGGGGCCAACCGAACCCATACCTCAGCACTGCTCGCAGTGCGAGGCAATCATCACTGAAATGTGGCCAGGGGCTGATGATTAGCTCCACATCCTGGCGTTGTACCGCGAAGGCTTTCGGGGCGGGGGCGTCGGCGCGCAGTGCCCAGATCACGCCATTCTCGATAACACCCTCCAGCACCCAGTACAGCGGCATCCCGTTGATCGCGTACTTGGTGCGCTGCGTCGGCTCGGCTTGCAGGGTGTCTGACCAGTCGCGGTGCTGGCGGGGTGCGCTGGCCGGATCACGTTGCAGTTCGCCCGACGCCCACGCGCGGATTCGCTTTTAGGTGCACCCGCTTACATGGATCCGCCGGCCGGCCCCAACGCAGACACTCACCGGTGGCGGTGGGGGCGGAAAGTCCTGCGGCAGCGGCGCATAGGCGCCCGGCGGCGGAACGTAGGTGTTGACCGTGTCGGCAACGTTGGTGCACCCGCTGACTGAGACGCGCCTGCCGACGCTCGCGCACACGTCGGCGTTGGCCACACCCGAGGGCTGCACGACGGCATATATCTCAGGGATCGACGTGACAGCCAACATCGCTACCCCCGCGGCAGTCCAAGTCCGTACCCACAGTTTCATCGCGATCTCCTTTCCGTAACGGCCGTGGCTTCGTACGTTCCGCGGCCCGATCGCCTTAGGGCGTGACGTCCGCCTGCCCAAGTAATGGAGTCCACTGGCAGCGCTGCCTGATGTCGGTCAGCGGCTGACGGATGTTCTCGAGGTCGGCTTGCTCTTGCGGGTTGGCGTTGAAGTAGTTCTGCACGTCGTCGCGGAGCTGATCTTTGGGCTGATCCTGGAGGCCGGTGTAGAACCCGTTCACGTCCGGATGGGTGAACAGGTAGGTCGAGAGCGCCGCCGCGACACCAGCCGCGACACCGGCTATGTCTGCGGCTGTGCAGTTGGGCGGACGAGGCGGCGGATCAGCCGTGGCGGTCCCCGCGGTAGCGCATAACAGCGATCCGGTAACCGCGCCGGCGCCGACCGCGCCGACTACTATCCGGTGCGGAACGATTTTCGAGAGGAACATGACTGGCTCCTTCAGCCGGTGGTCAACCTGGCCGCAACCCGATGGCGGTCGTCCCCCGCTCAAGCTAAGCAGAAACGGCCAGTCATTTTTCGGCGATACGGCGGATTAATCCTGAAAATGCGCAGCGCATCTGTGGACCGTGGCTGTGTCGCGGTCGATGAGGCTGCCGCGGAGAACTCCCGTCCCCGGCTGATCCGCAGCGATCGGTCCGTCACCACGGATCATCAGCGTCGCCGTGTCCCCGACCGTGTTTTGGGATGGCGGCGCATGGGAAGACTCCGTGCAAACTGCTCGACGACTTTTTTGACGGTCGGTTACGAGAGGACTGCGCTGCATGAGGCAAGACGACGTCATTGGGGTCGTGAGACGTACCCGCGACTACGTTTCGGCCGGCTGGGTACAGAAAGCGTTTCGCGCCCCGGATGGGGTGTGCCTTACGCAGGCGCTCCGGCTGGCTACAAGAGATCACTTAGGGCTTGACGCCGCGCCGGTTAACCAAAACCGTTTTGATGTGCTGTATAGCGCAGCGGCCCAGGCTATTCGGGAGCACCTTCCGGAGGGATTCGGCTGGCTGATCCAATTCAACGACGACGAGCACACCACGCAGGGTGACGTGGTGGTGGTGTGCGAGAAGAGTTTGGCGGATCTGGGCGGTACGCCCTGACCGCCCGCCCACGCCGGGCGCGTCAGGGTTGAAATCGGGTCACTAGTGGGAAGGCGGAGTCGGATGGTTCGACACGAGGGGGGCCGGTGGGACGTCGGCACCAAGGACAACGCGGTTTACCTTGACCGCATCTCTGAGAGCGACGAGCGATTGTTCGACGATGTGTTAGCGCCTGAAGAGGCCCGCCAACTGGCGGGGCTTTTGACGAAGTACGCGGACAAGGCCGACGAGTCCGAGGCCTCCGACAAGTCCGAGGACTCGAAGGACTCGAAGGATTCGAAGGATTCGGAGGACTCCACGGATTCAAAGGACTCGGAGGACTCCACGGATTCAAAGGACTCGGAGAAGTCCGAGGATTCGAAAAACTCTGACACGTCCGAGGATTCCGAGGACTCCGATAAATCGTCGGATTAAGGGTACACAGGAATTTGTTGAGTGAGTTCTCGATGAGTTGTGACACCGTCGTGACAACGACGATGAAATAAATGCCCTGTGGAATTACTTGCCGGGTGTATTTTTAGCGGCAATGCGTGGTATGCCGCGCGTGACCGTTAGGAGGGCGGGGGGAAGGGTCTCAAGTGCGAGAACGGATCCGGTGCTTCATCGTGAGGTGATCGATGGCGATCGTATTTCGACGCTGATATCTTGCGTGCATGACGGGAATCGGCATGCCCATTGGAGCGATCGTGGTCGGCGCTTTGTTCTCTTTCTCGGTCGTGTGAGTGGTGCGGAGAGCTTTCATCCGACACGATCCAGAGCGGGCTGCGCGAAGTGTGACGGTGGCGGCGAACGCCCCATTCGAGCTCCAACTGCCGGGGAGCCCTGGCAAGCTGTTTTTTCGTTTCAAAATCAATGGCGGCACCGACGGCGACTACGATTTGCTGGTTTCGGGAGAGATCGTCGACGAGCGTGGCGGCACCCGCGCATTCGCGGTGAAGACGAGCGAGCAGAGCAGGATCGAGGGCGCCGACAGCGCCCGATGCGCCGGCATCACATACGCAGTGACTACTAGCACCGGGTCGATTTCACTCGCGACCGTGCACACCGGCGATCGCGCCGTGCGTGGCGTGGTCACCGAGCACCCGAGTGCGTTGTTGCGCAAAGGGTGGGTGATGACACCCCTCCGATGATTAGGAGAGTGTTCAGCGGGCGACGACGACCGCCGGCGCGAGCAGTAGCGGCGCGAACGAAATGCCCATCGCTTAAGTCCTGGTCAGAGGGTTTTTGGTTGGTGCCCCCGGCAGGATTCGAACCTGCGGCCTTCTGCTCCGGAGGCAGCCTGGACCCATCTACAGTGGCTTATTGCGGGTTGTGGCGTCCGGTTGGCCATGATTAGAAATCGCCGCTGACCTGTGGTATTAGGCCATACGAGTCTGCGAGAGTCTGCCAGCGTCTGTCGAGGAGTTATCGATAGGTTGTGTCACTCTCGTGTCACCGAGGCCACCACCGACGCCGGCGGCAAACCCTTCAGGTGTTCAGGTGTAGCCGGGCACTCGTTACCGACCAGCTTGCGGCGGCGGCCCCGGCTGCTTCGATCCCAGCCGGGACCACGGGCATATCTGCAGCTCACGGCCTGTATTTGAGGCTGGCATGTAGGTCTCGTGCCCAAAACATGCCCGATACGGCAGCCCTGGCCGCGATGCCGGCCGACGCGCACGTCTTCGACGACTCTGTTCACCCGCGCAGCGCGGCTGGTTTGGGTATGGGTGTGGGTACGGAAACCGTTAGCCAGTGCGGGGTGGTGGGATACGCCTACCACTGCTCATCGTCAGGGTCCTGCTCCATCTCCGCTGCCATCTCCGCTGCTGCTTCGGCCATCGCGGCGTCATCGAACTCGACGCGAACGAGGTTTGGTTCGGGCCCGGCGCATGTCGACTCGACCGGCTCCGAGAAGGCGATCACGGTCGCCACGAACTCTGTAGCCTCTTCGACGAGCGCGGGGTCGTCGCAGACGAAGCCGACTTCGAGATGCGACAGAGATCGCCGGGTCCAATTCGCCGAACCCCACCACACCGCCCGCGGCTCAAAGTCCAACTCCTCGATGCCGTAACTGTCGTCGGGACCGTAGACGTTGATAGCCAGATGGCCGAGGATGAGCAGCTTGGCGTGCGGCAGCGGCTTGCGACCAGGGTGGTGCCAGCCAAGCGCCCGCACCGGCCCAAGCTCGTGCTCCGGCATCCGCGACGACGGCCCGAGGATCAGCGCGGAACCGTCGTCCGCAGGGGCCATGTCGCGCAAGCGCAGCAAGGCGATGTTGGGGAACCCCTTCTCGCGGTTCAGGAGTCGGCCAGGGAACGAAGTGCCTTTGTCGACCACGACACAGAAGGCCGCGAGGCTCAGGAGCCGGTCAGCCACCGCCTCGCTATCCAGCCACGGCACGCATCCGATCGCGGCGGGAGCCCCACGACGTTTCAGCGCAAGGTGTTCGTCGATGACGTCGCATAGCCCCTCGACGACCTTGCCGCCGAACCAAGCCCGCCAGCCCGAACCCTCTGGGCCCCACGCTCGCGGCTTCCCCGACCATGCTCGGAAGGCTTCGTAATCGCCCAGCGGCAATCGGTCCATGCGAATTAGTGTGACCCAGGGGCTCGGGGAATCGGGCAATCTACCCAGCCGGCCGGTGCCGCGGCGCAGCGGGCGCGAAGCCCGCCCCGTTCCGCCCACCACCGGGCTCGCAGACATCATCGGGGCGGACGCGGGCCCGGCCGCCGTGGCGCACCGCGGTGATCAACCATGCCGGCATGCCGGGCGTCGCGCCGCCGCGGTGCACCTGCCACGCATACGCCGTGACCGGCTCACCGGCGGCCAGCAGCTCGGCGAACGTCTCGGCGGCCTCGATCGCGGCCAGCTTCCCGGCCTGCTCGCGCTCGATCGCCGCCGCCCGCCAGTCGTCGAGCAGCGCGCTGCAGCGCGGGTTGTTGTGGACATGCTCGCGCCGGGCGCGCTGCTCGCACTGCTGACGCAGCAGCTTCACGTACGTCCCCGGCGGCAACCTGTAGCCGTCCCGGCCGCCGTTGGCCGCGCGATCCGCGGTGCCGATCTTATTGGCCACCCGGTGTCCCCTCGGCGTATCGGGTGGCCACCGCGAGGTTGTGCGCACGCCACCTCGTGTTGGCCGCGCGCTGCTTGACCGGGTCTCGCACGGACTCCTCCAACTGGATCAGCGACAGCAGCCGGGCCAGCACCGCCCGGCTCTGACGTATCTCCGCGGCGGCCGGATGCATCCGCGGCGGACCGCCGGGCGTGGCCGGCTTGAACGTCAAACCCTCGACGTCGATGCGCTCGCGCAGCTCGGCGATATCGTCAGCGACCTGGCGGATCTGCACCAGCAAGCCTTCCTCGCGGGCGTCAGGCTCCAACTGCTTGGCGGCCATCTCGGCCCGGATCTTGGCGACCAAGTCCTCACCCGGGCTGGAACCGCCATTGACGTGCAACTTCGTTACAGAACCACGCGGCCGGCCACGCCCAGACGAATTAGTCGTGACTAAACCGCCGCGCTGCTCCAGCTCCTCAAGGTCCCGGCTGACCGTCTTCTGGGACACCCCCAACACCGCGGCGATGCGCTGCTGAGTGACCGACCCGTCCTCGGCGAGCATCCGCTCGATCGCCTGTCTTCGCTGGTCACGGGTCACACCACCATGATCGCACACGTTTTCGATCCGGCCGTGGCAACGACGCACCGCGGCGGTGATGACATCGCGTCGACGGCGGATTTGCTAGGCAGCGGCAGTGCGAGCCCCCACCAGCGGCGATGCGTTCGCATTGCAGCCACGCGGATGAGCTGTTTGGGCCATGTGCGCCATGGTGGGGGGTAGGGGGTCTGCCCGGGGTGGGTCGGCAGTGCCGCCGCGATGGTCGCATGGTGGCCTAATGGGGTTGTCGGCATCGGTGGAGGGTTGACCGGTCATTGACGGCGTCGCCGGCGCGGGGAGCTTGGCGTGGCCTGCTGGGAGATTCAGGAAGGTCATGCTGCTGGGGAAGGTCGACCGGCCGGGAAGGTCGTCGCCGTCGGCGGGGAGTTGTCCCCGCGGACCGGTCGGATGGTTGGGGCTGCCGGGATGTGCTGAATGCCCCGTCCGGCCTCTCTAAAAAATTACTTCGTGCCGTAGATCCGTTCCTGCATGGCAGTGTCCGCGAAGCTCTGGGCTTTGACGATTTTGCCGTCGCGGAAGAGAGTTCGGTGCCGATGTCGTTCGGGTCGACAGGGTTTTGGGCCGCTGAACTGGCACAGGGGTGATCCTCAGCGGTGTCGCGCCCGGAAGCGGCGCTCGCGCTTGGTGATGGTGGAGTGGTGTGCAGTCAATTGAACACCGAAAGGACATCTGTCATGCCACACAAGCTGAGCCCGTCGCCATCGATCTCTCCCGCCTACACCGGGCGGCTGTCCACCGCGCCTGTGCCCGCGTTGAGGCTGCCCGACGAAGATATGGAACCCGCCGCCGCGTACCGGTTCATCCACGACGAGTTGATGCTCGACGGCAGCTCGCGTCTGAACCTGGCGACGTTCGTCACCACCTGGATGGATCCCGAGGCCGACAAGCTGATGGCCGAGACGTTTGACAAGAACATGGTCGACAAGGACGAGTACCCGGCCACCGCGGCGATCGAGTCGCGGTGTGTGTCGATGGTGGCCGACCTGTTCCATGCCGAGGGGCTGCGCGACGACGACCCGGCCACCACCACCGGGGTCTCCACCATCGGGTCCAGCGAGGCGGTGATGCTGGGCGGGCTGGCGCTGAAGTGGCGGTGGCGCCAGCGTGTCGGTGACAACCCCAAGACCGGCTGGAGGACCCGCACCCCGAACCTGGTGATGGGCTCCAACGTGCAGGTGGTCTGGGAGAAGTTCTGCCGCTACTTCGACGTCGAGCCCAGGTATCTTCCGATGGAG
Source organism: uncultured Actinomycetota bacterium (assembly GCA_963784685.1). GTDB lineage: Bacteria > Actinomycetota > Actinomycetes > Mycobacteriales > Mycobacteriaceae > Mycobacterium. Next base: position 81,096 of record CAWASF010000018.1, on the reverse strand, counting down.
AAGGGCCGCTACGTGATCACGCCCGAGCAAGTGGTCAACGCGGTCGACGAGGACACCATCGGCGTGGTCGCGATCCTGGGCACCACCTTCACCGGCGAACTGGAACCCGTCGCGCAAATCTGCGCGGCGCTGGACAAGCTCGCTGTCGATGGCGGCGTGGACGTCGCGGTGCATGTCGATGCGGCCATCGGCGGATTCGTGGTGCCATTTTTGCAGCCGGATCTGGTGTGGGATTTCCGGCTGCCGCGGGTGGTGTCGATCAACGTCAGCGGCCACAAGTACGGGCTGACCTATCCGGGCATCGGCTTTGTGGTCTGGCGCAACCGCGAACACCTGCCCGAGGACTTGGTGTTCCGGGTGAACTACCTCGGCGGGGACATGGCGACGTTCACCCTGAACTTCTCCCGGCCGGGCAACCAGGTCATCGGCCAGTATTACAACTTCCTGCGGCTGGGTCGCGCGGGCTACACCCAGGTGATGCACTGCCTGTCGTCGACGGCGCGCTGGCTGGCCGACGAGTTGCGCAAGGGCAAGCACTTCGAGGTGATCTCCGACGGCTCGGCGATCCCGGTGGTCTGCTTACGGCTGGCCGGCGATTTCGGCTACACCGAGTTCGACGTCTCCCATGCGCTTCGGTCCTACGGCTGGCAGGTACCGGCCTACACCATGCCCGACAACGCGACCGACGTTTCGGTGCTGCGCGTCGTGGTGCGCGAAGGCTTCTCCGCCGACCTGGCCCGGTCACTGCGCGACGACATGGTGCCGGCGCTCGCCAGCCTGGACGACCTCAAGCCCGGCGGCCACTTCAACAACCAGCGGCCCTTCGCCTACTAGGCCGCAAGCGCGCACATTCACGAACGCAGAAGTCCTCAAGCCAGCGGGCCGAGCACACATAATGACCCTATGACCAGTACTGCACGATCATCCTTGGAGCCGCTCGCTTCTGCCGATAGACCGCAGCACAGCGGGCGGATCGTGGTCGGCGTCGACGGGTCGCAGGGATCGTTGAACGCCCTACTGTGGGCGCTCGGCGAGGCACGGGCACGCAAGATCCCCGTCCACGCGGTCTTTGCCTGGCAGTACTATCCAAGTGGGGGCGATACGGGGCTGGGCAGCATGTTCCCGTTGGCCTATAGGCCGGACGTGCCTACGTTCAGCGACGTAGCTGCGTCGGTGAAAGAGCTGCTGGACGCCGCGGTCAGCAAGGCCACCGAATCCGACCCGGACAGCGCGACGGATCCGGTGCGAATCACGCAGGAGACGGTGGAAGGACACGCCGCCCAAGTGCTGCTCGAGAGCGTCAGCGAATGCGACCTGATGGTGGTCGGCTCTCACGGACACGGCGGATTCGTCGGGACGATGCTTGGCTCCGTCAGCCACCAGGTTGTCTCCCACTCGCGCTGCCCTGTGGTGGTCGTCCCCGCCCCGCAGCGGGCGGCGAAGGGCTAGAGCAACCTCCTCAAATACTGTCTGGGGAATCGAGTGCGGCCTTGCGCCAGGCAATGAGCGCAGAAGTTGGTCCTCGCCGGTGTTGGCAGCCATGATGGCGCCCCATCTGTGCGCCGAGCCGGCACCGGTGCCAACCCCCTGCGTGAACCATGATCCCCCGTATCGTTCGGTCAAACCGCGATCGTTTCGCGACATTCCGGAACCTGTTCTTCGGACGCCGTCTCGGGTGCGTCATCGGAGGTGGCGGTGAGGAACCGATCCGGCAGCGCCAGCTTGAAAATGGTGCGCAAGGTCAGCAGGTATTGGCGAGCCAGCGGACCGGTCGTATATGGCAGGTCATAGGTGGCGCACACCGCCTGAACCCGTTGGGCAATCTCCGCGTAGCGGTTACTCGGCAGATCAGGGTAGAGGTGGTGTTCGATCTGGTAACAGAGGTTTCCACTGAGAAACGCCAACACCGGCCCGGCGCGAAAGTTCGCGGAACCCAGCATTTGTCGCAGATACCATTCGGGCTTCGTCTCACCGTCGAGCACGGCGGGGGTGAACTTCTCCGCGCCGTCCGCAAAGTGTCCGCAGCAGATCACCACATAGGCCCACAGATTGCGTAGCAGGTTGGCGGCCACGTTTGCTCCGAGCGTGCGGCGCCACCGTCGACGGCTGAGCGCGGGAACGAACACATAGTCCTTGCCGGCCTGCCGGGCAATCTTGCGGATCAGGGCTCGGGTGTAGGCGGATTTCTCGACGTGGGTCGCCGCGCGATCATGCTCCGAGTGCAAGCCCTGCAATGCGATGCCCCATTCGAAGGTCATGGCCAACAACGCGTTTCGCAACGGCTGCAGCAGACTACGCGGCCGCCACTCCTGGTCGCGGGTGACCCGCATGACACCGTATCCGAGGTCGTCGTCCACGCCGATGACGTTGGTGAACACGTGGTGGCGGTAGTTGTGGGAATACCGCCACTGCGAGGAGACAGCCACCATGTCCCACTCCCAGGTACGGGAATGGATTTCGGGGTCGTTCATCCAATCCCATTGACCGTGGCCGATGTTATGGCCGAGTTCCATGTTCTCGATGCTCTTGGCCACGGCGAGCGCGGTGGTTCCGATCGCCCATCCGACCTTGCTGCTGCTGCCGGCGATAACCAGCCGCGCGGCCACGTCGAGGCATCGCTGAAACGCGATGGCGCGCAGGATGTATGCCCTGTCCGTCTCGCCGCGCGAATCCTCGATGTCGCGGCGGATCGCCTCCAATGCGGCCCCGAGCGCCTCGAGGTCCGCGTCGCTCAGATGGGCGTATTCGGCTGCGTCCGCTATTGCCATCAACGCCTCACGAATACTCAGGCGAGGTGGCCTGCGGCCCTACCCCGGGGCCGACCGACAGGCTGGGGAGATCCGAGTGCGGCAGCATCGTGCTCACGTCCGTTCTTGGTCGGCACTGGACGCCCGGGCCGGCGCGCCGTCGGGGAACCCGAGTTGGGCGGCCAGCCCACTGAGCAGGATGAGCCGCCGCCTGGCGCCCCGACATTTACACCTTCGCCCCGTCCGATGCCATACCCGACGCGCTCGTTTTGCAAATGCAGCACGCAGGCCGGCGTCATCGAGGGCGACACCTCATCAGTGCGATGTGCTTTCGTCGAGGACGACGAGGCCATGAAGAACCGCAACCAGCCAACCCGCTGCGGCGAACCACCGGCGAGCAGCCTGTGCGACAGGCGACGATGGCCGTCACGTCGATGGCTTCTTGTGTCATGGGACGAAAGCTGGCGAGGTGCGGGCTTCGGATGGGGCCGTCATCGGTCCTAGGGTTCCCGGTGGTCGGCGGACTTCGGCGTGTCGGGTGTCTGTGAGCCCGGATCCATCTTGTTCGCGCGGTCCCACTGCTCGTTGAGTTGGTTACGGGAGGTCGCCGCCTCGCTGCGGTGGGCGGCGGCTTGCTGTTGCAGACCGGAGGCTTGGGCCGCCTTCACATCGGCTTCGGCCTGGGCGGCGCGGGCCTTGGCGGCAGTCTCGTCGGCGAGCGCCTCCTGCTGTTTAACGTGGAGTGTTTCCTCTTTGGCGCGGTCGCGGATCTTGTCGGCTTCGACGTGGCGGTGTTGGTTGCGTTTGGTGCGCGCCACCCACACAAGCCCCGCGACGAGCAGAAGTGCCGCGACAACGACGACGACGATCAAAACGATAGTGCTGGTAGTCATGTTGGCTCCTTGGATTGGTTGTGCATGGTCGAGGGATCAATCGGTTGGACTTCAGCTTTGGGCGTTATGAACTGGGTTGGGGCACATGACAGTTCGTGACCTTGGGATTGACACCCACGTAGTTCAGGGGTCCGGCGATCACGGTCACCGCGATCGTCCCGGCGCTGGCACAGTTTTGTGCGGCGTGGGTGAAATACCCACGTTGGCCGGCCGCGACGGCGCCGACGACGAGCCATACGAGCACCAGCAGCCCGACGATACGCATCATGTCTGTCTCCTTGGATAGTCGACCGCGCGAGGCCCGGGCGGCGAGTCATGAAAAGAGCGACGGGGTCATCTGGTGACTGCCGTCGCGTGTTCTCGATATCCCGTCGCCGGGCCGCGGCGGTGGTTCCGGTCGTGTTCGCAATGCGGCGATTCATGGGCCGTCGAATCGGAACAGCCGCGTAGTTTGCGGGTGGCCGGTCAGTAGTAGTGACGGCGGCCACCGACAGCGTGGCCCATCCGTCCCATGAGCATCAGCACCACGCCGATGACGAGGAGGATGATGCCGATGACCCACAGGATGTGGATTTTGAACACGAATCCGGCGATGAGAAGGACGATTCCGAGGATGATCATGGTGTTTCCCTGGTTTCGATGTCGAGGCGGATGTTTCCGGGCCGGTTAGTCAGTGCTTGAAGGCGTCTTTGACTTTGGCCCCGGCCTGTTTGGCGTTGGCCTTGGCCTGATCGGCGCGGCCCTCGGTGCGCAGCCGGGTGTTACCGGTGGCGCGGCCGAAATATTTCTTGGTGGCGCCCTTGATGGCTTCGGCCTTGTGCGCGAGCTTCTTACCGATGCTCATTGCGGTTTCCTTCCGTTTCGGTGGGCGCAGACCGCGACTGCGGGCTGACAGTATCGACCGGGGGGGTCGACGCTTAACGACGTCCATCGACGTGCGCGGTGCCCGTCGGTTGTCGACCGCGCGACCAGCGGCCCACCAGGGGAATCCTGTTGCGACGGGTCGTGGCCACCGCGGGGTTCACCGGTGCGCCCGCGGCTGCGCCGACCTGCTGGCTGTGTTCGAGCCGTTGGTCGCGTTCTTGGTTCAGCAACGCCGTTTCGCGTTGGGACCTCGCGAGGTCGCGTCGAGCGTCTCGCCCGCGGCCCGCGGTGCGCCGGGCACCGGCCAACAACACGCTCAGACCCAGCATCGCCAGCGCGCCGATCACGATCCCGAAGAGGAACAAAGTGCCAGTCGACCCGGTGACGTGATAGCCCAACACCGAGAAGTTCTCGCTCAGCGGGTGAGCGGCTCCGGCATTGTTCAGCACGCCGAGGAACCCCACGATCACCGCGACGAGCAGAACAACTAATCCAACGATGACAATCATGTCGACGCCTCTGATCCTGGTGCTAGAAGTCCAGAGGCTTCATCGCCGCACACCGCCGGCTTCGCCGGTGAGCCGTGCCGCGTCGTGCTCGCGGTTGCGTCTCGGGGACGGCTCTTATCGGCGCGCTCAGATCCGCGAGGGCGCGGACCGTGGTGGGAGTCGGCTCCCCAACGACCAATCGTCTGCACTCTGGGGCGTTCCAGGCAGGCCGGTCGGTGAGCGGGGAAAGAAGGTGAAGCAGTCATGGTGATCCCGGACCAAACGATCACCGGAGTGTCGGGGCTTGGAGCCAATGCTCCTTGAGTTCTGCGGCGGACAGCGGAACGCATCCCGGATCAGCTGAAATTCTCAACCACCATTGACGCTACACCCGTTCGATGGCTCCCGCCTATTGTGTGGGTGGCCTATTTCCCACCGCCGATTCGGGCCTACCTTTCGACCAGCCGACACGCGATAATTGGCGGTAATTGGGCTCTTCGACTTTGACCGGGCAATCAGCATGAAGTCCGGGTTGCGGCCCGCTGGTTGCGGGTGCAGTGGAATCGTATCCGGCGGGCCGAATTGCGCCTGTTTCTGAACCCGCAGCCGGCGCGTTTGACCTGCTTGACCAGCCGGTTGTAGCCCTCGGTTCGCGCGTTGGTGATGCCGGTGGCCATGAACGCGTTGATCTCGGGCCACCAGGTGTCGACGGTGGCGGCCAGGGTCAGCAGCTCAGGGATGTCGGAGTCGACACACCAGGTCAGGAAACGGTGCAGGCGATGGCGGGTCAAGTGCGGGTCCCCGCCGAGCCGCATGGTCGAGCACAGGGTACGTAGTTCTTCTTTGGCGATCCACGCCGACAGGATCTGGGCGCTGGGATCCTCGGCGCTGATCTGGTTCCACATCTTGGCAAAGCTCTTGTCCGACAGGCGTTCCCACGCCGTCAGCAGGCGGCGCCGGTTGGCTCACTCGGGGTCGCGTTTGCGGCCACGACGCTCGCGCAGGCCCCAGGTGACGCGGCGGCGCACCTTGGTCAGCGCGTCGTTGGCGAGCTTGACCAGGTGGAAGTGAGCGACCACGATCGTGGCGTTGGGCAGCGCAGTCCGGATCGCCGAGGCATAGCCTGCGGCCGGGTCGATGGCCACGAACGCCACCGCGTCACAGAAGTCGGGTCCACGCGTCGCCAGCCAGTCGATGACCGTCGCAGCGGTGCGGCCCTCGGCCTGTCCCAACAGGCCCTGATCGCCCGCCAGATCCACGAACCCGGTATCCCACGGGTCAACCCGAACCCACCGGCCGGTTTCGTCGCAGCGCTGCCAGCGGGGCTTTCCGCGGCGGGTCTCGTCGATACCGAGCACCGGTGTGGGCTGCGGCTCGTTGAGCTGCTCGTCGGCATGGGCGACGAAGGCGCGGTGCGCGGTCGGCCACGACACCCCATAAGCGTCGGCGACCTCGGCCACCGAGCGGGCCGCCTCCCCGATCGCGGCGCCGATCGCGGTGCGCAACCGGGTGGTCGTCCGGGACCGCGCCGGGACCTGCGCAATCGCCTCGGTGAAGGACTTGCGTTCGCAATAGCCCTCTCCGCACCGCCAGCGGGTCTTGTTCCATGACACCAGGATTCGATCCTGCCCGTAGGGAATGTCCTTCGGCGAGGTGGTCACATGCTCCTTGACCGACGTGGAGACCACCCCACATCCCGGACACGCCGCCGCCGTCGGCTCGTCAGTGACCACGTGCACCACCCGCGCCTCATCGTCACCGCGCTCGACACGCTCCACCCGTACTCCTGGCAGCCCGAACAACAATGTCGTACCGTCAGACATGGCCCTTGGTTCCCTTCGTCGCCTGAATGCGTTGCAACACTCAGACTTCCGAAGGCCAAGGGCCCTCAGCTGCAAGACACGCCGATCAAGATCAACGGGCCCCGTGCCCGGTCAAGATCGAAGAGCCGGTAATTGGCAAGAAAGCACGAAGAATGATGAGTGCCTACGAAGATCGGCCGACGCTGGTGCTGCCGGGTAGTGGCGGAGCGATTTCGGGGACGGCTATCAACGATTGGCTGGACGACGAGGGCAACTGCAAATACGGCAAGGACGAGACAACAGCTGACGACGAGACATTCAAGGACAAGATAGCCATGGACAAGGCTTTCAACAAGGAGGTTATTAAGGCAGCCAAGGACGAGAAGACAGCCGCAAGCAAATAGCTACTAACCGAGCCGACGGATCAAGTGTGTCCGCTTAGTGGCCGTGCGCTGCCGGGTGCGGGACGACTTGGCCCTGTTGTCGGCAATTTCGGCTGAACCTCCGTTGGACTGTGGGGGGCGCAACCGGTGACGAATTACGTTCTGGTTCATGCACCACCGCTTTGCCAGCTTCGTGTCGCTGTGATTCCAGGACTACCCCACGCTCAGCTCTCGCGACCGCATGGCATGCCGTGTCTGATCCCCCGGACGTTACCTACGATGCCGTCGCTGCCGGGCCGGCGTCCATGCGGCAGCGGACGATGTGTTCGACGAGGATCGGGACGAAAGCCTGGATCGGTGCATTGACGAACCGCCGAGCGGTCTCCTCGCACCACCGCGTGATCTCGGCGGCGCGCTGGGGGTCGCCGCGCCCCTCGTGACGCGCCAACTGGGCTGCCACCTCGGTCACGGATCGGGCAGCGGCCCGCTCGGCCTCGCTGGTCACAGCGATACCACCGCCGGCGCGTTTCGATGCCGCGTCCAGTTCTTCTCGGGCAACCTGTTCACTGGCCTCGGGCGCGATGACGCGCAGTGTGATGCGACGACCGTCGCGACCGATCAGGATCACACTGTCCGGCTCGTCGGAGGTGAAGCCCTGCAAATGGACTGTCAGGCCGGTGATCTGGGCTTGCGGGGGCGTCTCCGTCCACGCGTTGAGGTGGTAGCCCACCACGGCGACCTGACCCAGCCGATCGGACAACGCCGTAACCAGGGCGGGCAGCTCGATAGCTAACTGCGTTGATCGCGGCCACCACGCTCCGTCGACGTACGCCGAGGCAAGCGAGTTAGGCGTGAGCTGCAACCGCGGCGCGCTGTCGGCCTCGATTACCCCCGGGCTGACTCGCCGCTCGTCGTTCATCAGACTGGGGTCCCTTCCGGCCGGCGAGGCCCTCTTTGGGCTTGCCCGACCGACACCAAGTGGGTGACCGACGCTCGAACCGAACACCGACCTCAAACCGCACGCTACCCGGGCAAGGTGACCGCAGCGGGGGCGCGCAGTGAACAACGGGGGACGGGGCACCCGGCGAAGAAGCGGCAGCGATCGCGGTGGTGATCGGTGTCGCGGCGATCAAACTACTCGCCGATGGTGTCCAAGAGATACGAACGGGGTCGCTCCGGCAGCGCTTCTGATTGCCCCGGATCCGCGCGGCCAGTCTGACGTGCGACTCGAACATATTCGCGACCTGTCCCAAGAGGACTACGACCGGTATCAGCTAGAAGCACGTGCCACTATGAACAGGGAGGTCGATTGCACAGAAGGCTCATCGCATGACTTACTGCATAGGCGTAATGCTCGACAAGGGCATGATTTTCGCCTCGGACTCTCGTACGAATGCCGGGGTGGATAACTTCGCCAAGTTCTGCAAGATGACGGTATTCGAGCGTCGCGGCAACCGCGTTCTCGTTCTGTTGAGTTCGGGAAACCTGGCCGGAACCCAAGCCGTGATCAGCGTATTGACGCAGCGCTGTGCTGACGGCGACGCGCCGACCAATCTTTTGGGTGCCGGGACGATGTTCGACGTCGTGAGGCTGGTCTCCGACGCGACGCGCGATATCGAGAAACGCGACGCCGGCTACCTAGAAGAGAACAACGTCCGCTTCAATGCCTCGTTCATCGTCGGTGGGCAGATCAGCGGCGAGCCGATACGGCTGTTCCGGACCTATGCCGAAGGCAATTTCATCGAGGCGGGGACCGACACGCCCTTCTTACAGACCGGTGAAACCAAGTACGGAAAGCCGATCCTCGACCGCGTACTTACGCAACACACGCCCCTTGCAGACGCCACGAAGTGTGTGCTGGTGTCTTTCGATTCGACCATGCGCAGCAATTTATCGGTGGGCATGCCGATCGACCTGATCTGCTACGAACGCGACAGCCTCGAAGTGCAGTGGCGGCGGCGATTCGACGAGGGGGACCCCTATTTCACCGCGCTCAGCCACGAATGGGGCGAAGGTGTGCGGCAGGTGTTTCGCCATTTGCCCGAGCTGCAGTGGTGACGCGTCGTCACGACGATGGATACCTTCATCATCAGCTGTGAACACGGCGGCAACCGGATACCCGCGCCCTATCGGCGGCTGTTTCGGGGACAACGGGCGCTGCTGGATTCCCACCGTGGCTACGATCCCGGTTCGCTGGTCATGGCGAAGGCACTCGCCAGTGCCTTCGCGGCGCCGCTGGTGGCTTCGACGACCAGCCGTCTGCTTATCGATCTCAATCGCTCGATCGGCCACCCACAACTTTTTTCGGCGGTGACCCGCGGCGCGCCGGCCCAGACCCGGGCGCAGATCGTCGACCAGCATTACCGGCCCTATCGCAGGCAGGTCGAGCGTCTCGTCAGGCAAGCGGTAGCGCGCGGGCATCGCGTGATCCACATCTCGTCGCACAGCTTTACCGCTGAGCTAAATGGCAAGGCGCGCGGCACCGATGTGGGCTTGCTCTACCACCCCGGTCGGCGCGGGGAGGCCGAGGTGTGCGCCCGCTGGAAGGAAACACTCGCGGCATCCGCTCCAGAATTCCGCGTACGCCGCAATTACCCCTATGCCGGAAAAGGAGACGGGTTGACCTCGCACTTGCGCATGCGCTTCGGGCAAAGCGACTACGTCGGAATCGAACTGGAGGTCAGCCAGGGCATCGTTTTCGCCGCGGACCGACGTTGGACGGCGTTGCGGCGCAAGCTGATCGATTCGTTACGCACGGCATGTGCGGCCTGAGCGCGCCATGATTCACGTCCTGCGCCAAGGAGCACACGTGAGAACCTTTTCCACGTCCTACGTCGGCGGTCACGCGCGTCCTCACCTGGCGGATACCGGAGAGAAATAATGCAGATTCACGTCGGCTTCGAAATGATCTACGACTGCCCGCAGCCCACCCCGATGATCTTCAACCTCAACGTCCACTTCACCCGCGTGTCCGATCTGGTCGGCCGTGACAGCCTGGTGGTCGACCCGCCAGTCGCGATGGCAGGCTATCGTGACGGCTTCGGCAACTGGTGCACGCGCATTGTTGCGCCGCGAGGCCGCACGCGCGTCTGGGCCGATGCGCTCGTCAACGACACCGGACTCCCCGACGCCATTGTTCCCCAGGCGCAACAGATTCCCGTTCCGGACCTGCCCGAGGACACGCTTGTATTCCTGCTCGGGAGCCGGTATTGCGAAACCGATCGGCTGTCGGAGGCGGCGTGGAATCTCTTCGGGCAGACGCCACCGGGATGGGGCCGCGTTCAGGCAATCTGCGACTACGTTCATCGACATCTCACGTTCGGCTACGAGCACGCCCGCATGACACGCACGGCGCTAGAAGCTTTTTACGACCGGACCGGCGTCTGCCGTGACTTCACGCATCTTGCCGTTGCCTTCTGTCGCTGCATGAACATCCCGGCGCGCTATTGCACCGGGTACCTCGGCGACATCGGTGTGCCTCCGGTGGACGAACCGATGGACTTCGCTGCCTGGTTCGAGGTGTTCCTCGGCGGGCAATGGCATACCTTCGACGCGCGCAACAACACGCCGCGCATCGGCAGGGTGTTGATCGCGCGTGGCCGCGACGCCGCCGACGTCGCGCTCAGTAACACGTTCGGCCCCAACACATTGACGAGCTTCAGGGTATGGACCGACGAGGTACCCGCCGGTTAAGTCAAGCAGCCAAGCCGCCGAACGCCTCCAGCGCCGCCGCGCACGGAGTCGAAGCTCGACGCGTCCACGCCGGTCGCAGGACACAGTGCTGGTCTCTGACGGCGAACCCGGCGCTTTTCCACATCCGGTCCAGACGCAACGTTCTGGACGAAGAACGCCACGAGCTGCAACGCATCCAGGAGCGCGCCGACGTTGTGCAGCTCGACGACCACCGCAACCAGTGACAAGTTAAGGTGGCGGCCCGCTCGGTGAATCATTCGACGTCAGGTTGGGGTTTTTACATGTGCATGTAGTTTCGTGTCCGGTCGGACACGATGACGGTAGTGGTGGCCGCACTTCACTAACTGGAAGGCCTGCAGCGCAAGCCTGGGTGGCCGCGCGCCAAGACCGCTGCGCGCTAAAGAGCTGCATGGTCATCCAGCGCACCCGATGGAACGATTACACGTGTGGCTTCACGAGAAGAGGTCGGATCGGCTGCTGATTCAATCCAGGAGAGTTGGCACAGCGTCTCTGGACTATCCTTCACCCGCCGATCGCAGAAAGGGACGCCATGACCAACCACACCTACCGGGTGATCGAAATAGTCGGCACATCACCCGACAGCATCGACGCGGCTATCCGCAACGGGCTGGCCCGAGCGGCAAAGACGACACGCGGACTCGACTGGTTCGAGGTGCAGTCCGTCCGCGGCCAACTGGAGGACGGGGCCGTCGCACACTTCCAGGTGACGCTAAAGGTCGGCTTCCGGCTCGAGGACGCTTAGCAGATCGGTTAGCCCGGCTCTCAACTTCACAACGACGCATGTCCCCGTTCAAAGCGATTCAACACTCGAGTCATCAACTGTGTTTGGCTGAGGGCGTGAAGGGCTAGACAAATAGCATGAATTCCCGGCGAGCCGTTCCACCCCCGCCGGCATCCGGACCCGCGGGTGTCGCGGCCACACCGACAACCCGCTCACCGTTGACGCGGCTGGCGGCGGCGTGGTGGGCGCTCGTTGTCGGGCTGGTGATCCTGATCATTTTGCTGATCTTCGTAGCGCAGAACACCGGATCCATAACCGCGCACTTTCTCGGTTTGGAGTGGAGCTTGCCTGTCGGAGTGGGCTATTTGTTGGCCGCTGTGGCTGGGGCGACCGCCACTGTGCTGGTCGGCGCCGCACGAATGATTCAGCTCCGCCGGGTGGCCAAAACAGGACCTCGGGCCGCTTTGACCGATCACGGCGCAGTGCCACCGGGATCGACACAACTCTGATAACCCCGCACCGCGTGGCTGACGAAGCGCTCAATCCAGCAGCGCGTCGATGTGCGCGGTGATCGGCGTGCAGCCACTCATGTGGCGAGCCGCGCGCCACGCCCGAGACACCAATCGCAGCTCGGCGTCGATCGTTTCAAGGTCGCGCATGCGCGGAACCTATGGCCATACGTCGCCAGCGGCACTTCAGCGCGGGCACAAACGAACTGCCGTTTCACCGGGTGTGGTGATGGCTACGAGCGAGGGTTAGCCGCGCGGCGGACCCGGGGCTGCCGCGGGCTTAGCCCTCGGTAGTCATGAAGCGGCTGCCGGGGGTTTTTGATCATGGTGTTACGGCGCAGTTAGGTAGCTCCACCGCCGGGCGACAGCCCCGAGAACCCGATCCCGATCGCGATCGAAATTTCCGCGCGGGCTGCGGGTCGCCGCCCTACGTGCCAGTGGGCGGCCGGTGTCCGCGATCAACCCGATGGCCGTGGCCCTACCGGGAAATCGGGTCTTGGCCAAGCAGCGCGACATTGCGTTGAATCCGTCGCGTGCGCAGCACCCCAAGGGGCAGCACGACTAAAACGAACAGCACAAGCACCAAGAAGTACAGACGCTGCGCGCTGTCCATGATTGCCAGCCCGATGCCTGCCGCGACGAGGACCGCCGATGCTATCCAGTTCCGTCGTTCCTGCCGCTTGAGTTGATCAGCGGACTTGCCACCCAGGTAGGCCCAGCCAAGCCGGACCGCCGCGGACCGCACCTTTTGATCGGCCGGCACGACACCGTGTGTGACGGCGGCGATGGCCTGGGAGCGCTCCGCTTGGTCAAGTCCGCCAACCGCCTCGGTGAGCGCCGGGTGCATGCGTTGAGTGCCGTAGGTGAAGGACGCCGCCAAGAAGACTCCAAAGACGACGGCAACGATGACGGTGCTCCAGATCGAGCGCGACGTCGAGCGGGTTCCCCCACCGAAGAGCACGGCGGCGATGGGCGCCCACACCAGAAATCGCACCCAGGGTGGCTGCAGTGCCAGTCGAAGCCCCATGTATGACGAGTTGCCGAAGCCACGACAGGCTAGAACGGCATCGTCAGACGATTCTTCATCCCGTCGCTGTGCGCGAAGCGCTCCCGCCATGCCTGCCCGAAGATGCCCGACAGCGGCGGTTCGCGGAACTGGGATTGTCGGTGAGGCCGATCAGGGTCTGCTGCGCGACCATGGTCTCCCAAAAGGCCGTTTCGCCGCGCGGTAGAAACTGACGTATGGCTGGCTACCGACAATGCAGAGCGGCGGGGCGACGACCATCCTGCGCACGCCGCGTGTGCCGAGGCGGTCGCGGCGAGCTGGAAGTGGCCGGTATCGCCGCCGCCCGTTTACCCGGTTGGCGAAGGCACTCGTCATTGGCGGAATGGTGTTGATCGGGCGATGGCAAGATGATTCCGGCGTGGACGCCGCAAACGACTGGTGAGCGACGCGGTCGGTGGGGACGCGGTCGTGAGTGTCGGTGCTGGCGCCGAGGTTTGCTTTGGGTCGGTCCCGCTAGACCGTGCCGAGGGTGGGGCAGCGAGCGGTTGGAGCGCGCGGCGGTCGCTGGACTCGACGGTGCGCAACGATGCGGGCGCCACCCAAGGACACGATCACACAGCTCGCAGTGTGATTGCTTCGGCGAGCAGACCGCTACCGGCCCCGGGAGTTCGGCATACACGAGTCGGACGGCGCTCCTGACGAAAAGAGTCGGACGGCGCTCCTGACGAAAAGGAGCACCGTCCGAAGCACAACCACCGGGTTACCAAGCTGCATGATGGCGCGGTGAAATGTGGCCTCGGCGTCAGGAGAGAGTTTCCCCGCCTGACGCAAGCCCACCGCGCTGTGCCCAGTTGATGGGCCTTGCTTTGCGTGGGTGCCTCGCGCTCGTGCTGGGCGCCACAGCCGAGAGGAGGAATCTTTTCTTCCGGTCCGACCTTGGTCTGCCGTGGATCCGTACTTTCAGCCTACGCCTATCCAGGTAAGCAACAGTCAAATGAGTTGGGCCATTACCAATTCCTGTCCGCGCACATGTTCGGCCGGATCGACAGCATCGACGCCGATATCGCCTGACATCGACGAGCGGATCGAGGCGCGTCTGGCCCCTTTGATGTGGAAGACGATCCCGGACACCAGTCCTCATCGCCGAGGACCTGGGCGCAGCGCCGACACCCTGGTGCTCGCGCAGGTGGAGTGCTAAACCAGAAGGAGCGCAGCCAGCCGACACCCGTCGCGGTGGCGCGGTGCGGCAACCGGCATGTAGGAGGTGGTTGCTGTGCTTCATCCCGATCCATTCCGTGACATCGACAGACTCGCCGCGCAGCTGCTCGGTACATCGCCCGGATCCGCCCGGGTCCCACTGGCCATGCCGATGGACCTCTACCGCTCCGGCGATCACTACGTGCTTCACGCCGACCTCCCGGGCGTGGATCCCGATTCGGTGGACGTCAGCGTTGATGGCGGCGTTCTCACCGTGACGGCACAACGCAGCGAACGCACCGAACACGACGTGCAGTGGCTGAGCTCCGAGCGCTTCACCGGCGGTTACATGCGCCGCGTGTCCCTCGGTCAGGACATCGACGCCGACCACATCGCCGCCACCTATCAGAACGGGGTGCTGACCGTAACCCTCCCCGTGGCGGCAAGGGCCAAGCCGCGCCGCATCGAGATCAGCCACGGGGCACGTGAGGAAACAAAGGTCGTCGAGCCCAGCGACTCATCCGACCAGCACACCACGACCTAACCTCTCTTCACCGGCCGGGGTCCAGGCGGGTCATGCCCGGCCCCAACACTCCCTGATTTGTCATGTGTCGAAATAGACGACATACGAGCGTCTGAAAACTTCGTATCGGACTATTCGTGGACATCGACGGTCAGCCGTACCCATGTCTGTGGGCGTCGGTAGCGAACGACATCGCCCAGGCGAGAGTCGATTATTGGTGCGTGCTCGCTTGACGACGCCGCCGCGGGCGAGCTCGCGGTACATGTACTTCATGCACTGGACTCGATCCCTGAGAAGATTCGCTGAGCAGCAACACCTCGCCAGCCGATACGTTCTCCTCACGTCGCGCAAGATCTCGGCGCCCGATCTGTTGGTCGCCCAGGCCCTGGCCGACGTGGCGACGATCGGAATCCTGCACCAGCGTGGGCTGGTGCACGGGGGCACTGCCGGTTCCGCCCACGGCGTAGTCAATTCCCACAAACTGGGCTCGACCGCGATCGCAGCCCCGCTTGCTTCGCTGAGGGTGCGATCTCTCACGTCCACTACGGCGCTCCCGGGTGTAGTGACATTGTTGAGTAATGAGTACTCCGGATGGCGCTACGGGCGCGTCGGCGAGCGAATACAGCATGGAGGACGACAACCAGCTTCAGCCAGAGGACGCCCTCGTCGACCGCGGTGTCGACGACGTACTCGACGAGGGATATTCGCCGGCCGAGCGGCCGTATGGACGGGGCTCCTTCGGCTCGACGCCCGAAAGCTTGGACCAGCTGCTTGCCGAGGAAGAGCCGGATCCGGCCATGCGGCTATATGACCCGTTCGACAAGGACGAGCAGCAACGCTCCGACGAAGCCGAGCGGGAGACCGAATTTCCGCAGCGAAATGAGGTTGGACGCGCGCGAGCAGGTCGACTTGTCGCGCCCGACCAGGGCTTTGGCGAAGACGTAGACGCAGACCTGGTGGCTGATGACATCGGTATCGACGGAGGCGCAGCCTCCGCCGAGGAAGCCGCGGTTCACATCATCGACGACGAGGAGTAGCTGCCCTCACACGCGAATTCAGCTGGAGAACAGGACTTCAGCTGGGCTCCCAGCGCCGCACGGTGCTGGCCCGCGCCGGTCTGCAACAAGACCTCGAAGATCCGATAAGCCAAGGCGTTCAGCCCACGGGGACTGAACGGTCGTTCGGAACTAAGTAGATAAATGCGCTAACTCCGGGCCTGGTGACACCGCCGACGTCATCGCCGACGCCAACCGGGCGACGCTTTAGCTGAGCGGCAATTCGGCGATGGGTGTTGACCGGTTGGACGGGTCGAGCCGCTGCCCGGTGTCAATGGTGATCCCGAGCGCAGTCGCGTTATCGAATTGAGTACAGCGGAAAGGTTCCTCAGGCAATCCCGGTGCCCACTCGATCTCTAAAGTCGGATCGACGGCGTCCCTGCCGATTACCCGGAATGCATTTGTCTTCGAGCAAAGCGACGACGGCCTGATCTGCCGTGTCAGCGTGTTCATCAAGCGGCCGCGAGGGGTTCCGGCGGTGCAGGGTGGCGGCGCCAGGTGACACAGACCATCGGGTCGGCGCATCCGCGCGTCCAGCGGTCGTTATACTAGCTAAGTATCGCTTTCCGGCCGACATTGGAGAACAGGCGCATGCCCACGCACAGACAACGACACCTGGGATTTGGCAACCAGTGTGGGCGCGACGGCCACGATGGTGGCAAGTCATCCCGGCCGCGCTGCGCGGCGCGGCTGACCCAAAGACGAATCCGGCGGTGTCGCACCGACGGTCGAACGCCGACACGGGTTGACGCCCCCGGCGAAGGCAATAAGGCTGGGACTGAAGCTGGCCCGAACTTCCGGCCCAGGCAAGTCCGGGTACTGGGCTCTTCTAGATCTGCGATTTGCGTGCCTTTGCGGTGGGTTGGCTGCGGTCATTCAGACTCCCGAGCGTTTGCAGCGCGTTCTGGGGCTCTGCTTAGGCGTGGGGCGGCGTGGCGGCGATTGCCTTGAGTACCGCGTCTAGGAATGCGTTCACCTGACTCCGCTTAGCGTCATTGTCGAGCGGAAGGCTGCGCTGGTCTGGAAGCTCCAGAGCCTCGTTTTCGAATTGAACTTTCACCGTGCGGTACACGGTCCAGTTCTTTAGATCGGGTTCGGCCATCGCCGCACCCTCGACGTCGGCATGAACCCCGGATAGCGACCGCACCCAGCCTGTCGTGTGTCCGACGGCCAAGCCGTTCTCGTTCTGAAAGTCGCCGCCTTTAATCATCACCAGTGATGAACCGGAAACCCAATACACCGCAAAGGACTTCGCGCCTGTCGGTGCGACGTGCGCCGCGACTATGGGCAAGGACTGGGCGTAATCATTAACAATGTCAAGCAATGGCCGGGAGATTGTCACCCCCAGCTTCGCTGAAGTGTCAGCCAATGGTTCGAGTTCGTAGCCGTACGTCATCGTGCGTTCCTCCCTGAGGTCAGTTTCCGACGTTTTTCGTTTCTAGCCGCCGGTGTCCGGGCACAGCATCATCTGCGCCGCTCAGGTAGCACCGCTTTCACAGGAACGTTGAGGTGGCACTGCCATGCGGGCCGATTGTAGCCAGAGCGGCCCGTCGACGCCGAGTGCATTAGTGGTCCGTTCCAGTGACCGGCAGAGCACGCCGGCCGACCCATCGTCGAGCGGATGCACGAGGTCGATATCCGGCCACGCCCAGTGCACACCATGCGATTCCGGGTCTAGCGACTGGATGAACGGAGACCACACCGCAGTGGGGACGAGAGCCGCGCAGTGATCATGCAACAGCACAGGCAACGTCTGCTCATCGGTGCGCAGCCCACCCCCGATCGAGTCCGCAGCCTCAGCCACCGTGACGGCAACACCCGCTTGGGCAAGCGTGATCGCCGGCGCAAGCCCGTTGGGGCCTGAGCCCACCACCAGCGCCGACGTCATCAGCGACCTGCCGAGGCACTCACGGTTACGATCCTGCCACAGCAACACACGACCGGAGCCCGACCGCTACGACATCTTCCAGAACAAACGCGAGGGCGCCGTCAAGATCATTCTGACCCCCTAGTCGGAGCGCAGTGGTGTGCCGGTCAGCCGCGCGACGCACCTCCGCTGAGTGATCCCGGAATACGCACGCACACAACAACTTCCGCCTTACCAATATCGATACCCCCGCGCCTGCTCACCACGACATCCATCATCCAACCTCCGTCCACCGAACCCTTCCAGCGGTGGAACCCGGCAGGATCACCCCGAATGAACGACGCTGTCAGACGTGCTCAAAGCAGACAATTCGTGGTGCCGAACGCGACCCCAAGCTCGGTCTTTACTCCGGACTCCCAGCACGAAGAAAATCCGAGCTCACCCGGTCCCACCACGCACCATTCTCACCGTTTCGCGGCGGCCCCGGCCATGCCGGTCTTTACTGATATCAAGGCTTTTCCGCGTGCGTGGGCACGCGGTCCGTTGTCGCCGTTGGATGTTGGTCATGGACGGCTTTTACTGGAGGTGTAGCACCAGAATCGCAGCCCGCGGTTGCGGTCTGTGATCACCGAAAACGTTGGGATCCGCGATGAGCGGTAAGAAGATCGCACACACAACCGAGGCCGCCATGAACCGTGGCCAAGAGAGGAGTGTCACCATGGCCCCACGACAGGACCGAACCGATGTGGGTCGACACCCGACACCCCCAGAACACACGCCGCGGTTGCGGCTGAAACCTAAGGCGCCCCACACCGGGTATGTCGATGGGGCATGGTGGCCGCACAGGGATGACCTGACTACGGAGCTTCCAGATCTGCTCGCGGTCCTCTCGGTGCGACTCGGGCCCATTGACCGCGTGCTGTACAAGTCCAGCGACTGGGTGACCGCGCTCGCTGAAATTCCCCACTGACGCTCATCGAAATTCCCCACCCGTGTGGCTCCGCCGAGAAGGGCGGGCCTCCTTCGAAGCTGCTGGTGTCTGATGCCAGTTGCTCCATCGAAGGAGGCCCGCTTTCTCATGCTCACATGGGAGGACGACTTGGAAGTACATGCCCTACGCCGTCGTGGTTGGTCGATCTCGGCGATCGCCCGCCACACCGGCTTCGACCGCAAGACGGTCCGCAAGTACCTGGCCGGCGACGGTAAACCGGGGGTTCGGGCGCGACCCGGCCCGGATCCGTTCGAGCCGTTCGTCGACTACATCACCGCGAGGCTGATCGAGGACCCGCACTTGTGGGCCCGCACCTTGCTCGACGAGTTGGAGGAACTGGGGTTCGCGCTGTCGTATCAGAGCCTGACCCGCAACATCCGCCAACGGAATCTGCGTCCGGTCTGCGAGGCTTGCCGCACGGCGACAGAGCGCCCGAACGCGGTGATCCCACACGCCCCCGGGGATGAAACACAATGGGACTGGCTGGAATTGCCCAATCCTCCCGAAGCATGGGGTTGGGGCAAGACGGCGCATCTGTTGGTCGGCTCGCTGGCCCATTCGGCCAAATGGCGAGCGGCGTTGTCGCCGTCGGAGGACCAACCGCACCTCGTCGCCGGCCTCGACCGCGTAGCCCGCGGACTGGGCGGGGTGACGCGGGTGTGGCGGTTCGATCGGATGGCCACGGTCTGCGACCCTGGTTCGGGGCGGGTGATCGCCTCGTTCGCCGGCGTGGCCAAGCACTACGGGGTGGCGGTGGCGATCTGTCCGGCTCGGCGCGGCAACCGCAAGGGCGTGGTCGAGAAGGTCAATCACACCGCCGCTCAGCGTTGGTGGCGCACTCTGGCCGATGAGCTGACCGTCGAGCAGGCTCAGGCCAGCGTGGATCGCTTCGCCCGTGTGCGTGGCGATACCCGCCTACGGGCCACCGCCGACGGCAGATCGTCGGTGGCCACCGTCGCCATGGCCGAACCGCTGCAGCCCGTGCCGGCGGTGCCGTATCCGATGATCGTCTCCGAGATCCGCACAGCCTCGCGGCAGGCGTTGGTGGCCTACCGCGGCAACCGCTACTCGGTGCCCCCAGAGCTGGCGGCTGTCCAGGTGGCGGTCAGCCATCCGGTCGGGGGCCAGTTCTGCGACATCGCCACCATGAGCGGGATCGTGGTGGCCCGCCACCGGCTGGCCGCCGACGGGCTCGGGGTGATGGTGCGTGACAGCGGGCACGTCATCGCCCTGGACACCGCCGCGATGGCGACCGCCGCCACGGGGCGGCCACATCGACGCAAGGAACGCATCCCACCCGGACCAGTAGCCAAAGCCGCTGCCGCGCAACTTCTTCGGATCAAAGAAGCCAACACTACCGCAACTGAATCCTCAACTCCGTCAACTGATTCCACCGTCATCGACCTGTCCGTCTATGAGCGGGCCGCCCAGAACAGGACCATCCAATGACCCCGATCCCACGCACCCCGAAGACCACCACGACCACCGCAGCGGAGTCACCGTCGGCAGCCGCGAGTCGCTATCAGCAGCTGCGCTCGCATCTGGCTGAACTCAAACTGCAGGCCGCCGCCGAAGCCCTGCCCACGGTGTTGGATCAGGCCACCGCTGAGAACCTGTCCCTGACCGTCGCGCTGGAGCGGCTGCTGGCCGTGGAGGTCGAGGCCAGCACCGCACGGCGGCTAGCTGGGCGGTTGCGGTTCGCCTGCCTGCCCACCCCAGCCACCCTGGCCGACTTCGACGTCGATGCCGCCGCTGGGATCGACCGCAAGCTGATCGACGAGCTGGGCACCTGCCGCTATCTGGAAACCGCGACCAACATCTTGCTGATCGGCCCTCCAGGCACCGGGAAAACCCACCTCTCCGTCGGATTGGCAAGGGCCGCAGCTCATACCGGCTACCGGACCTACTTCACCACCGCCGCGGATCTGGCCGCCCGCTGCCACCGTGCGGCCATCGAGGGTCGCTGGGCCACCACCATGCGCTTCTACGCCGGCCCAACCCTTCTGGTGATCGATGAACTCGGGTATCTGCCGCTGCCCGCCGAGGCCGCCTCGGCGTTGTTTCAGGTTGTCTCCCAACGCTATTTGAAAACCAGCATCGTGATCACCACCAACCGCGGCGTCGGCGCATGGGGCGAGATCCTCGGCGACGCCACCGTCGCCGCCGCCATGCTCGACCGCCTCCTGCACCGCTCCGTGGTCATCAACCTCGACGGCGAGTCCTACCGCCTGCGCGACCACCACGCCGCCGCCGAAACCCTGCGTCGAACCACCACCGGCACTCGCCAACAACTACACTGACCCCTGCTCACAGGTGAGGAATTTCAACGAGCACACCTGGGGAATTTCGATGAGCGCGATCATGGGCGAAAGCACCCGCCAAACTCGCCACCGGCGGCCGCGCGGTGCACCTCGACGGATACCGACTCTCAGCCGCCAAACACCATCGAAGTCCTCGGACTCAACCGCAACAGGATCGTTCTGCTGGTAGTCCCGCCCCACACCGACCCCGACCATGCACACGCCACCATGATGGCCGCGGCGGGCCCGGGCAACGACTCGACCGTCGGCGGCCTATTCATGGCCGGCGAGCCAGACAGGAAACCCGGTTAGCCGAGCAGCGAGACCGACACCGCGGCGAAGCTTGCCGGACGGGGTTTTCGGGATGGTCCCCGGGCCCACCACCACGACGTTGCGCGGCCGCATATCGACCTCGGCGAGCACCTCGTGGGCGACCTGATGTTTGATCCGGCGCACCTCGACGGGATCGTCGAATGCGTTGGACTCCACCGTGACGGCGAAAGATTCCCGTGAGTGCCCTGCGTCCAGGCGCACCGCGACCGCACACCCGGGACGAACACCCTCGACCCGGGCGGACGCGCCCTGTCCATGAATCGCGTGCCCTATCCGGCGTGGGCATCGCGCCGACGTGGGCATCGCGCCAGAACCGTTGCAGGGATTGTGGCGGTTTGTTGATCCACTTCTCGAGGTCCGGTCAGCTGTCTGCGCCATCTGTGTGGTGGAGGACGAGGCGTAGTCAGGTTTGGCAGTCGCTGCTGACCGGCCAGATGGATCACTTGCCGGGCCCCTGGGCGACAGAACACCTGTCGCGTGCCTCAAGCAACCGGCCCGATTCAGGCGATGTACCACCGCCCCGATCAAGTCCCGGACGTCGAGAAAGTCACCCGGCCTTGTGCATCGGTGGTGGGTTTTGCTGGCCGGCGGCATCTCCGCGCGGCGTATCGCTGGCTGGCGCGTCCGGATCCATCTTGTCGGCGCGCTCGAATTGTCGGTTCACCTCGCTGCGGGAGGTAGCCGCGTCGGTGTGACGTGCTTGCGCTTGGTGTTGTAGGCCCGCCGCTTGCGCTGCCAAGGCGTCGGCCTCGGCTTGAGCGACGCGGGCCTTGGCCGCCGTCTCGTCGGCAAGCGCTTCGCGTTGCCCCACTTCATGGGACTGTTGGACGGCTTTCTCGCGGATGTCGCCGGCTTGGACGCGGCGGTGTTGGTTGCGTTTGGTGCGCGCCACCCACACAAGCCCCGCGACGAGCAGAACTGCCGCGACAACGACGACGACGATCCAAACGATACTGCTGGTAGTCATGTCGGCTCCTTGGATTGGTTGAGCGGTTGATTGTTGAAATCGGTTGGAATTGAGCTGTTGGGAGTTATGCACTGGGCTGGGGCACGTGGCAGTCCGTCACCTTGGGATTGACACCCACGTAGTTGAGTGGTCCCGCGATCACGGTTACCGCGATCGTCCCCGCGCTGGCACAGTTTTGTGCGGCGTGGGTGAAATACCCGCGTTGGCCGACCGCGATTACGCCCACGATCAGCCATACAACCACCAGTAACCCTGCGACTCGCATCATGAATAACTCCTTGCATATTCGACGCACGAGCGGCGAGTCGTGACTTGGGTCGGCGGCCCACCTGGTGACTCGGGACGCGTGTTCTCGATACCCGTCGCTGTTGGGCGTGGTGTTGATCTAGTCGTGTTCGCGGGGCGCTGAATCATCTACGCCGACTCGGGTAGCCGGTTGGTTACGCGTGGCCGGTTTAGTAGTAGTGGCGGCGGCCGCCGACAGCGCGTCCCATCCGTCCCATCACCATCAGCACCACGCCGACGATGAGGAGGATGGCCCCGATGACCTCGCGTTACCACGCAGCAGGGAGGCGACGACGATGACCGCGACCAGCGCGACGGCCAGGATGATCAGGTAGTTGCCGATCTTGAGCACGGCGCGTTGGAAATGGCTGACGGTGTGCGCGTCCTGCACCAGCTCGGCGGTCTTCCCGAAGTAGGTGTGGGTGCCGGTCGCATAAACCAGGGCACCGATCTCACCTCTCCTGATGATGGACCCGGAGAACACGGCCTCGCCCGCTGCACGGGTGGCGGGCAGCGACTCCCCGGTCAGCGCGGATTGATCGACCTCGACCTCGTCACCGTCGAGCAGCCGGGCGTCGGCGGGGACAATGTCACCCAGGCGCAGCCGGATCACATCACCGGGCACCAGCTCCCGCGCCGGCGCGTTAATCCATGCGCCGTCACGGGTGACGCGGGCGTTGATCGCCAGCTTGGCTTTGAGGGCGTCAATGGCGTTGCCGGCCTGACGTTCGGAGGTATATCCGACCACCCCGTTGGCCAGCAACAGCAGCAGGATGATGAAGAAATCCGGCCAGTGCCTGAGCGCGCCAGACAAGATGACGGCGATCTCGATCATCCACGGGATCGGGCCCCAGAAATAGCTGAGGAACTTCAACAGCGGGTTGGTCTTGTGCTCGGCGATCTCATTCGGCCCGTACTTCGCCAACCGCTTCGCCGCCTCGGCCTGACTAAGCCCCTCCGGCGACGTCCCGAGTTGGTTCTCAAGCTCGGGCATGGGCGCCGACTTCAGATCGAGCTGCCCCGCCGGGGCGACGGGCCCAGACTGCGGGGCGTCAGTGGCCATGATGGGTGTCCGCCTTTGGGATCGAGTGTCGGGTGTCACGTGTGGCAGATTGGAATGGACTCATCGATCGTCGGCTGCCGTGGTGGCCGGCGAGCGGCGGTTGCAGTCGGGTCATTGTGGGGGTTTCCAGGTCCAGTTGCGGATTTCGGGTAGGTCTTGGCCGTGTTCGTCGATGTAGATGGTGTGTTCGACGAGCTTGTTGGCCATGGTCTGTTTGAGGTAGTCGCCGGTGGCGCCGAGTTGCGGGAGCCGTTCGATGACATCCATGACGAGGTGAAAGCGGTCCAGCCGGTTCTGCACCCGCATGTCGAAGGCGGTGGTAATGGTTCCTTCTTCGTTGTAGCCGCGCACGTGCAGGTTGCGGTTGGTGCGCCGGTAGGTGAGTCGGTGGATCAGGGTCGGGTAGCCGTGGAAGGCGAAGATGATGTGCTTGTCAGTGGTGAACAAGGCGTCGTAGTCGCGGTCGCTCAGACCGTGCGGGTGCTCGCTGGCCGACTGCAACTTCATCAGGTCCACCACGTTGACCACGCGGATCTTCAACTCGGGCAGGTGTTCCCGCAAGATCAACACCGCCGCGAGCACCTCCAGGGTGGGGGTGTCTCCGCAGCATCCCAGCACCACATCCGGGTCGACGCCGGAGTCGTTGCCGGCCCACTCCCAGATACCGATGCCTTCGGTGCAGTGCACCTCGGCTTGCTCGATGCTCAGCCACTGCGGCATCGCACGCTTTCCGGCGACGATCACATTGACGTAGTGGCGGCTGCGCAGGCAGTGGTCAGCCACCGACAGCAGGCAGTTAGCGTCCGGCGGTAGATACACCCGGACGATGTCGGCCTTTTTGTTGACGACGTGGTCGAGGAAGCCCGGGTCTTGGTGGGTGAAGCCGTTGTGGTCTTGCTGCCACACGTGGGAGGCCAGCAGGTAGTTCAGCGATGCGATGTCACGGCGCCACGGCAGTTGCGCAGTGACCTTGAGCCATTTGGCGTGCTGGTTGAACATCGAGTCGACGATGTGGATGAACGCCTCGTAGCAGTTGAACAGCCCGTGCCGTCCGGTCAGCAAATAGCCCTCGAGCCACCCTTGGCTTTGGTGCTCACTGAGCATCGAATCCAGCACGCGCCCCCGTGGCGCGAGGTATTCGTCGCCGGCGACGGTGCGGGCCTCCCACTGCCGGTCGGTGACCTCGAAGACCGCGCCGAGCATGTTCGACAGGGTTTCGTCGGGGCCGAAGATCCGGAAGTTGCGCTGCTCGTCGTTCAACGTGATGACATCCCGCAGGAACCTGCCCAGCACAAGAGTGTCTTCGGCGTCCACCGCGCCAGGTGAGCCCACCGTCACCGCGTGGACACGGAAGTCGGGCATCCGCAGATCGCGCAGCAACACCCCGCCGTTGGTGTGCGGGTTGGCACCCATCCGGCGGCGCCCCTGCGGGGCGAGCGCAGCCAGGTCGGGCATGAGCCGCCCAGTCTCGTCGAAGAGCTCTCCGGGTTTGTAACTGCGCATCCAGCTGTCTAGTTGGTCCACGTGATGGGGGTGCGCGGCATCGACGAGCAGCGGCACCTGATGGGCCCGGAACGTGCCCTCGATCTGCAGGCCGTCGACCACCTTCGGTCCGGTCCAGCCCTTCGGCGAACGCAACACGATCATCGGCCACCGCGGGCGGGTGGTGTCGCGACCGGTGCGCGCCTTGCGTTGGATGGTGTGGATGCCCTCGATGACGTTGTCGACGGCGGAGGCCATCAGCTCGTGCATCTCCTCGGGGTCCTCACCCTCGACGTAGCGCGGTTCCCAGCCACAGCCGCGCAGGAACTGGTCCAGTTCCTCACCCTCGATGCGGGCCAGCACCGTGGGATTGCTGATCTTGTAGCCGTTCAGATGCAGGATCGGCAGCACCGCCCCATCACCGACCGGGTCGAGGAACTTGGTTGAATGCCAGGCAGTGGCCAGCGGGCCGGTCTCCGCCTCACCGTCACCGATGACACACGCCACGATCAGGTCCGGATTGTCGAGCACCGCGCCGAACGCGTGACTCAGCGAGTAGCCCA
This sequence comes from uncultured Actinomycetota bacterium, assembly GCA_963784685.1. Lineage (GTDB taxonomy): Bacteria > Actinomycetota > Actinomycetes > Mycobacteriales > Mycobacteriaceae > Mycobacterium. The sequence continues at coordinate 55,343 of CAWASF010000018.1, read as the reverse complement.
GTTCCCCGCCTTCGTGGATCGATCCCGGAGTCGTGGGTGCCACATGGCTGGAAATACCGCCCGGGAAAGAGAATTGGGTAAACAGCTTCTTCAGCCCGGACTCGTCGCGGCTGACGTCGGGATAGATCTCGCTGTAGGAGCCCTCGAGGTAGGTGTTGGCGACCAGGGCCGGACCCCCGTGCCCGGGGCCGGCGACGTAGAACATGTTCAGGTCGTACTTCGTGATGACCCGGTTGAGGTGCACGTAAATGAAGTTCTGCCCTGGCGTGGTGCCCCAATGCCCCACCACGAGCGGTTTCACATCCGAGAGCGTCAGTGGTCGCTTCAGCAACGGATTGTCGTACAGGTAGATCTGGCCGACCGACAGGTAGTTCGCCGCCCGCCAGTACGCGTCGATCCGATGTAGCAGTTCAGGTTCCAGTGTTCGGGTGCGCGTCATGGGGTGTCCCTTGCTCGACTCGTCGTTAGTGCTTTGTCGATTGAGTTGGTGGCTTGTCGGTGTCATGGCGCGGAGTCCGTGAGCAGCCGGACGAGCTGGCGCTCGCCGAGTGCGGTCCAGGAGCCGCGGGCGGCGCGCCACTGATCGGGATCGTCCTCGGGGCCAAGGACCGCAGTGGCGCGGGTCGCGCGCTGATCCGGTGCGGCAACCGGCGTCGTCACCTGGGGGGATCGCAGGTCGCGGTACATCAACCAGTAACTCCACCCGATCAACGACATGAACATCAGCGCGGCGATCACGGCCGGCTCGCCGCGGCGGAGGTTCCGTTGGCCACCGCTGCCGGGATGGGAATCGGTGGCTGTGGCTCTGGCTGGGCTGCTGTGCCGTTTTCCCGGGCCAGGAAGGTTCCGAGTTCGGCGATGGTCGACATCAACGGTGCCGGGAACACGACGGTGGTGTTCTTGTCGACGCCGAGCTCGACCAGGGTCTGCAGATTGCGTAACTGCAGCGCCAGCGGATGGGCCATCATGGTGTCCGAGGCGTCGCCCAAGGCGGCAGCGGCCAGCGATTCACCCTCGGCGGCAATGATTTTCGCGCGTTTCTCCCGCTCCGCCTCAGCTTGGCGGGCCATCGCCCGCTTCATGCTGTCGGGCAGTTGGATGTCTTTCAGCTCCACCAGGGTGACCTGCACACCCCATTCGATGGTGGTGACGTCGAGGATCGCGCGGATGTCGAGGTTGATCTTGTCGGTCTCCGAGAGCGTCTCGTCCAGGGTGTGCTGGCCGACGACCTTGCGTAGCGTCGTTTGGGCGATCTGATCGATCGCGGAGTAGACGTTCTCGATCGCCACGACCGACTTCACCGCGTCGACGACCTTGAAGTAGGCCACCGCGGAGACGTCGACACTGACGTTGTCGCGGGTGATGATCCCTTGGGATTGGATCGGCATCGTCACGATCCGCAGCGAAATCCGGTGCAGCACATCGATGAACGGAATGATGAGCCGCAACCCGGGTTTGCGTTCTCCGATTACCCGGCCCAGCCGGAACAGCACGCCGTTCTCGTATTGTTTGACGATCCGCACCGCCATCGCCAGCACCAGCAGTGACAGGACGACCAGAACAACGACTACGACGCCCAGCGCTTTCATCGCCGTGCACCTGTCGGTGAGCCGTGCTGAGGGGTGCCCGCGGCCACGTCATGCGCAACCGTCGTTGTTCGGGGGTGTTGTAAGGGGGCCGATCGAGTGGAAAAACTCTGTGGAGCAGTCATGGTGATCCTGATGTGCACACGATCACCGGCGCGTAGGGCCTCGGAGCCAATGCTCCTAAAGTTCTGCAGCGGACAGCTGAACTTATCCCGAACCAGCTGAGATTCTCAGCACTTCCCAGGCTACACCCGTGGGGACTAACCCCCCGAATCCCCTTTGGGGTGGCCCCTTTTGCAAGGCTTGCCAGCGTTGCTGGTGGTCGACGGATTCAGCCGCGAGGTCGCGTTCCTCGGGCCGCCGCTACCGACACGCGGTCCAGAACTGCTAGCGACGGTACTCTTGGTGTGAGAAATCATCTCGTGGCGGTTGCGGCGCGGGTATGTCGCCGAGTTCCGTTGAGGGATGCCGGGTTCCGGGCTGGACCATTGAGCGCAGGTAACAGAGTTCACGCAGTTCACCGAGGGTGTCCACAGCACCCCAGTCGGGTCACTGACCTCCGAACAGGCCAGCGCTGATGCCGCCGACTTGCGGGCCGCCATCGGCGACCTGGCGGGCTTGGTGGCGGGGGCAGTCTGGGGTTGCCTGAGTTGCTGGCTGAGGTGTCGACGTTCGCGGTGCACGCGATACCGGGCGCCGATGGTGCCGGGGTGACCTTGTTGCGGGTCGACCGGGTGGACAACATGGTGGAAGCGTTGGCCGCGAGCGCTGCGTTTGTCGCCGAGATCGACGAGATTCAGTACGTGACCCTCAAGGAGGGACCCTGCATCACCGCGGCACTGCAGCGGCGCACGGTGCGGTCCGGGTCGTTGGGTGGGGAGAAGATGTGGCCGCGGTTTGGTCCGCTAGTGGGCCGCTTGGGCGTGCACGGTGCGCTGTCGCTGCCGCTGCTGCTGTCGGGTCAGGTGATCGGGGCGATCAATGTCTACGCCCACGGCAAAGATGTCTTCGATGAGCATGCCGCCGAACTGGGGGAACTGTTCGCCAAACCCGCGGCGGTGACGCGCTCGGCCGGACCACGCCGCTCGACGCGTTCAATGCCCGCCCGAAAGCCTGCGCTGGTCAGCCGCGACACCATCGGACAGGCCAAGGGCATGCAACCTCCTAGCTGATCGCGATCGCGTTGGCGGCCTCGGTGGGTGCATACGACCCGCGAGGCGAACCCGCACTTAAATCGTGCACCTGTAAGTGGCTGAAGCGATCAACTATCGGCGGGTGTTCGCTCGCTGATCAGCTAGCACCGTCGCAGCGACGGGCCGGCTGCGAGGAGAAAGCGATAGGGGCACCGATCGACTTTTCGGACGCGGACTGATACGGCCCCCTCTGGGAGAACCCCGGGGCGGCCCGATCCGTTAGACGCGGTTTAGGGAGGACCCTGTTCCCTGCAGCAAGGTACCGGCGTGGGGCTCTGCGAGCCCTTCACCAAATTGAAATCGTTTGGACATCTTCGGCGCCGTGCCAGGAACTTCCTGAGGGGTGCCACCGAGGATAGATTTGCGGCGTGACTTCGGAAGACGTTTACGTTACTGGTTTGGATTGGGTTCGTGGTACCGAGGAGCCGCTCGATACTTTCAGCCGACCGATCGCGACGATCTCGTGGGACGAGGTCGCCCTTGACAATCGTGCCGCGTTCGATGAAGACCTTCGCATGGCAGGCCTTTCCAAAGAGTCGGTCTCGGAAGCTTTGGCTGTCCGGGATGCTGGTCTCGCCGAGATGGCCGAGGCAATTGAGAGGCTGGAGCCCTACAAAAATATTAAGTTTAGGACGTCGCCTCCTGAGTACATCGCAGCCAAAGAATTCTACAATGCGAAGAGGAAATCGGCACTTCAAAAGCTGGGCGACTGGTGGAACCAGCGCGTCACGACTGTTGAGGCCGTGGAACCCCTCTCGGTCCGAGTTCCTCTCTTCGTATTGGGAGCGCCGTCAGCGCCCGGTTGTAAGGCTGAGTGGACAAACGAGATCGTTTCCGGCTTTTCAAAGGGCTGGACACTAACACTTGCAGGGTCCGGATTCGCATCGGATGCGGGTTCCACGTACATCACGTCTGCCAACTTCGAGGCCTCAAGCGGAGAGACCAAGCTGATTTTCTGCGATATTGCGTTGCAACTTGAGGATGTCGCAATACATCAGCTGAACAAGCCGCCAGTCCGACAGTGGCGCATCGACTTGACTAAGGTGGGCGACGGGACGGTTTGGCCAGGTCTGCTACTGCTGGACCCGGATGCGATTCCGCCCAGCGGAGACTTTGTCAGGAAGTATCCTTTAGCCGGTGATACCAGCGGCTCATTGGCGACGTATAAAGAAAAATACTCCCGGAAAACCAAGCTAAAGGTAAATGTCGGACTCAAAGTGAAGGGCGTGGAGCTGGGTCTCAGCGCTGCGTCTGACTTTGGATCCGACATCGAGATCAAATATTCGCTTAAATCAGGAATAGACTATGAGCTGCTTTATGCAAGCGACTGCGACGGGTACCTATTCGGAGCGACACCCTGAATTGTCTTAGTCGTACATTCTTCGAGATGAATCGGACCGCCCCCAAGGTCCAGGGGCCGCTGTTCCACGTAGAGAGCATCGGCGCTATCGGCCTAACCACGGAGCAGGCGGTCGAACTCTGAAGTGCTCGAGAACGGCGAACCGTGGGTGCTCGAGAAGCCGGCAGGCACCATGATGGCGCGCATCCTCAAGGAAACCTACGACGACGGGACGTAAACCGCCCTGCCAGCGATCGAACCAACCCGAACCTAGTCCTGGTCGATGTCGCCAGCGAGTTCCTCAGTGAGGACGAGTATGGCTCCAACGAGCGCACCCAAAAGATTCCCTTCGGCGGCATCCACGTTGCCCTCGTCATCATGACCGGCCGCGATGGCCGCCTTGCCGGCATCAACGAATTCCCGCTGCAATGTGCGGAGGATTCGGGCGTTCTCCCTCAGCCGCGCTTTATCCATTAGGTCGTCGCTCCCCTCGCCTGTCCACCATCGGTCTGAGCAACCGAAACAGATCACGGCACTCCTCGAGCGTCAAGTCCTGGTGGCGTCCTAACCAATCGACTGTGCGGGCTGGTGTGAATCGCTAGCATCCTGACCGTGGCAGGGCAGGATGCTGCGGACGGGACGCCCTTCGGTCGCTACCGGTTGGTGGAATTGTTGGGCCGCGGCGGCATGGGCGAGGTGTGGCGTGCCTACGACACCGAGACCAAGCGGATTGTGGCCATCAAGGTGTTGCCACCCTATCTGGCTGACAACAACGAGTTCGTACGCCGCTTCCGCCGCGAAGCCGAAGCCGCCGCCCAGCTCAACAGCCCGCATGTAGTTCCAATTCACAACTATGGCGAGATCGATGGCCGCCTCTACGTGGATATGCGACTCATCGCTGGCCGTGACCTAGGAACAGTGCTGACGGACGGGCCGCTTGAGCCGGCCCGCGCGGTTCGCATCATCGACCAGGTCGCCGAAGCCTTGCATGCCGCCCATGAGATCGGGCTGATACACCGTGACATCAAGCCGTCCAACATCTTGCTCGACCACAACGATTTCGCCTACCTGATTGATTTCGGCATCGCGCGCGCTGCCGATGAAACGCGATTGACCAAGTCCGGTAACACCATCGGCACCTTCGCCTACATCGCCCCCGAGCGGTTGGACGGTAGCGGTAAAGAGGACGCCCGCGTCGACATCTATTCGCTGGCATGTGTGCTCTATGAGTGCCTCACCGGAGAGCCACCGTTTGACGCTGACACGATGCCCCGCCTGATCGTGGCCCATTTGAATGAGCCGCCGCCACGACCCTCAATCAGCCGGCCAGACGTGCCCGCCCAGGTTGATGAGGTTATCGCGACCGGCATGGCCAAAGACCCCAACCAGCGTTACGCAACCACCATCGAGCTGGCTGATGCCGCCCACGACGCCATCACCACACCAATTCCCCTGTCGGCCCAAAATCAGGCCACTCGAGCGGCTTTCGTCGCCACCCCCGCCGCGCCCACCATCCCCGCAGCCGACGCCCACGCACCGGCTGCCGATGAGCATCTGAACACGACCCAACAGGCCTCGACCGACCCCACGCCGACCGAGACGCGCACACCGACACGAAAGCCGTGGTGGCCACCCCGAGGCCGCTCGGCCCTGATCGCCGCAATCATCGTCGCCGTCGTAGTGCTGGTCTGCGGCGTCATCATCTTTCAGCTGCAGCAGCCGTCCTACCCTGCGCCGTCTGCGGCGCCAACCACGCCAGCCGCACCCCCGCCGCCTCCACTGCCGCCCCCACCCAAACTGGTAGAGGGGGCCGAGCTGGACGGGCTGCTGCTTAGCTCCGACCAAATCAACACCGCGATCGGGACCACCGGAATAAGGCTCACTGAGGCGAAAAGCACAATGGAAAGCGACGACGCCATGATGTCACCCGCGGAGTGCCTGCCCTTGTATAGCCCATTTGAGGAGAAGGTCTACGCAGGTAGCGGATGGACTGCAGTGCGCACACGCTGGTTCGGTACCCAGGTTGGCGAGGGCGTTGCTTTGTTTCCCTCTGCCCATGCCGCGCAGGCTTTCGTCAGTGCATCGGTGCCAAGTTGGTCGGCATGCGCCAACAGCAGCTTCACCGACTCATACATCCCATCAGCCATCGGTAAATTTTCGGTAGGACCAGTGGCCCTGATCAATGGCATTCTAAGCGCAACGAAGACCCAAACGAATACCAAAAATTGGACCTGCCAGCGAGCATTAACTGCGGTCAACAATGTAGTGATCGAAACCACGGCATGCCGCTCGAATCTGACTGATCCAGCGACCACCCTCGCGCGCCAGATCGCCGCCAAAGTACCCACGTAAATGGACCTGCCGGCTGGAGGGCCGTGCCCTGACCCCGGTTGGTTGGTCCACGTTGAGTGAGAGTCTTGCCGCCCATGTTTGTGGGCAGGAAGGACGATCCCGATGGCAACGAGGAAACGACACACGCCCGAGCAGGTGGTGCGCAAGCTAACCCAGGCGGATCGTATGCTGGCCGAGGGCAAGGAGATTGCCGACGTGTGCCGCGAGCTGCAGGTCTCCGAGCAGACCTATTATCGCTGGCGCAATCAATTCGGCGGGCTCAAGGCCGACGACGTCAAGCGGCTCAAGGATCTGGAGCGAGAGAACGCCACGCTCAATCGGCTGTTGGCCGAGGCGGAGCTAGAGAAGGCCGCGCTCAAGGAGATCGCTCAGGGAAACTTCTGAGCCCGGAGCGCCGGCGAGCCGCCGTGCACCACCTGATGCGGGTGATGCAGGTCAGTGAGCGGTTCGCCTGCCGGGTCACCGGGCAACACCGCACCACCCAGCGTCACCGCCCAGCCAGCCAGACGCCGGGAGACCCGGATGCCGCTTTGAGGGCGTGGCTGCGCTTGTGGGCCAAAGAGCATCCCCGGTGGGGGTTTCGCCGCGCCTACCATTGCGCCCGCGCCAACGGCTGGTATGTCAACCACAAACGCCTGCAACGCTTATGGCGCGAAGAGGGCCTGCGGGTGCCGCAGCGCCGCCGCCGCAAACGCCTCGGCGCCAGCACCACGGCCGGGATCGTGGTTGCCGATGCGCCGAATCGGGTGTGGGCAGTGGACTTTCAATTCGACGCCACCACCGACGGGCGCCCGGTCAAGATCGTGTCGATCGTTGATGAGCACACCCGCGAATGCTTGGGCGGGCTGGTTGAACGCTCCGTCACCGCCGATGTCCTGATCGATGAGCTGGACCGGCTGGCGACCCAACGCGGTTACCCCGCTGTGCTGCGTTGTGACAACGGGCCCGAGCTGGCCTGCGCAGCGATGGCCGACTGGGCCGGTGATCGCCTATTACTGGCGTTCATCCCGCCAGGCCAGCCTCTCTTAACCGGCTAATCGGGATATTCGATGTCGCTCGACACGCCGTTTTCCTGCGGTTCTTGACCTGTGGCGGATTGGGATGCGATATCTACATCTCATGACAACGGAACTCTCTGCGGCTGTGGACGACGACGGCGTCTGGCAGTTGCGCGGAACGGCCGCGCAGAAGTTCGATTTGGTTAACCAGTTCTTGGGGTATCTGGCTGACCGCAATTTCTCCCCTCGAACCTGCCGTGCTTACGCCTATGACCTGCTGGCGTTCGCGCGGTGGCTAACTGGCGAGCACTTGGGTCTAGCGGAGGTGAATGTCGATGTGCTGCTGCGGTTCTTGACGGCATGTCGGGAAGCGACATTGCCGGGTCGGCCGGGCGGCAACGTGTATTCGATCCGTGATGGACGCAATCAGGGGTATGCGCCGGCGACGATCAATCGGCGGCTGGCGGCGATTTCGAGCTTGTTTGCGTTTCGGGAGATGCGTGACCCGGATGCGCGTAGCCCAGTCAGTAGCGGTCGCGCGGCCCGATTACGTTCGCGCAGTGAGCGTTCCGGGCTGTTGGCGCACACGGCGAAGCCAAAGTCGCGCTCGCAGTTGCGGGTCCGTGAGCCGCGCCGGTTGCCGCGCGGCTTGTCGCGGGAGGAGTCAGCGGCGCTGCTGGGCAGCTTCCGTAGCTGGCGTGACCGCGCGATCGGTGGGTTGATGCTGTTGTCGGGGCTGCGGTCTGCGGAGGTACTTTCGCTGCGGGTCGCCGATGTGGATATCGCCCGCCGCTGGGTTCGGGTGTTCGGTAAGGGCGGCAAGGAACGCTCGGTGCCGATCGATACCGACGTGGCCGGCGCGATCCAAACCTATCTGCTGGCCGAACGCCCCGAAACTGACGCGGATGCACTGTTCGTCGTCGCCAAAGGTGCCCATCGCGGGCGCCCGCTCACTGCGGCGGGGCTGCGCACGGTGTTCCGATATCACCGCGAGCGCTCCGGTGTCGCGGCGGGACATCCACACGCGTTACGGCATTCGTTTGGCACCGCACTGGCCGAGGCAGGGGTCGACCTCTCGGTGATCCAAGCGTTGATGGGCCACGACCATGTAGATTCCGCTGCCGCCTACATCCATTTGGCCCCAACGTTTCTGCGTGAGGAGTTCGATGCCGCCCGTGCGCGCCTACGCGCCCGCTCCTGAGGTCGACCTGCTCGCCGCATACGACGAACACTGTGCTCGGCTCGGTTTGATCAGTGTGAACCTTGGCTCGGCCGCGCGAACGTTCCTGCGGCGCTGGCCCGATCCGCAGCGGTGGGCCGGTGAGCCGCTTGAGGCGCGGTTGACGGTTTCTCATCCCACCCGCTCGTTCGTGACGTTTCTGATGTTGGCCGGGTATCTGCGGCCCGGATACGACTACCTGATCCGCCGCAAACTGGCCGTGTTCTGGCGGCATCTGCCACTGGGGCCGTTGGCCCAGGATCTGGTCCGGTTCCTGGACGCCGCGCAAGAACTCGGCTTCACCGAACGCACCCGCAGCGCGGCCGCATCGCAGGTGATCGGCAGGCTCCTCATCCAGACCGGCCGACGGCTGGATGCGTTGACCGACAACGATTTCGATGACCTACTGACCGCCAGCGCAGCCCGGCACGGCGCAGGGAAACCCAGTCGTCATTACAGCAGTGCCGCCCACACCGCCCGCCAGGTCATGTTTCACCTCGGTGTGTTCACCGAACAGCCGGTCAACGCAACCAGCCTGCTACGGCAGAGCTTTACCCAACGGATGCGGGATGCCACCCGCGCGCTGCGCGGATCGTTCGCGGCCTACCTCGATCGGTTGACCGCCACCCATAGCCGCGGCACGGTCACCGGCACCGCGACCCGGCTCAACCACTTCGCCGCGCATCTGGCCGCGGTCGACCCAGCGCTAATGAGCCTGGCCGACCTGGACCGCCGCCGCCACATTGAGACCTACCTGACCGCGACTGCCGAGGCGATGAACTCGCGCACCGGTGCACCGATCTCAGCCTCTGAGCGCCGGGGCCGGATCCTGGCCGTGCACTGCCTGCTCAACAACATCGCCGAATGGGGCTGGCCGCAAGCACCACAGCGGCGCCTAGTGTTTCGCTCCGACATCCCCAAGCTGCCCCGGGCCTTGCCCCGCTACCTCACCCCCGACCTGGATCGGCGCCTGACCCAAGCACTGCACGCCTGGCCCGAGCGGCTGCCCGCCGATGCCCTGCTATTGCAACGAGCGACCGGTTTGCGCATCGGTGAGCTCGTCGACCTCGAACTGGACAGCGTGCACGAAATCCCCAGCCAAGGCGCGTGGCTGAAAGTTCCGCTGGGCAAGCTGAACACCGAACGCATGGTGCCTCTCGACGAGGAAACCGTCGCGCTGATCGACCGCATCGTCGCCCACCGCTCACCCGGACGGCCGCTGCCCCACCCGCGCACGGCTCGACCCACCGATTTCCTGCTCACCCACCACGGTCGGCGCCTGACCGTCGATCACCTTCGCGACGTCCTTACCCGCGTTACCGCCGATGCCGGCCTGCCGCACATCACCCCACACCAACTGCGCCACACCTACGCCACCGCACTGGTCAACGCCGGCGTCAGCCTGCAAAGCCTGATGACCCTGCTCGGCCATGTCTCGGCCGAGATGAGTCTGCGTTACGGACGGTTGTTCGACGCGACCGTGCGCACCGAATACGAGCGGGCCTTGGCCGCCGCCAAAGCCCATCTCGGTACCCTGCCCACCGAACCGCCCCAGGGCCGCGTCTCACTGCCGATCGTCGACGGCGATTGGAAAGATGTCCCGGCGGTCAAGGCCCGCCTCGCCGGTGGCTTCTGTATTCGGGCTCAGGTCCAAGGCCCATGCGCCTACGCCAATATCTGTGAACACTGCCCCAACTTCCGCACCGACACCGGCTACCTGCCCGTCCTGGCCGCACAGCGTGCCGACACCGAAACCCTGGCTCGTGACGCCGAAGCCCGCGGCTGGACCAACGAAGCCGAACGCCACCGCCGCCTCATCGCACGCCTGGACGCTCACATCAGTCAGACACAAACCGGATGACACCTCAACAGCGCCGACAACACGTCGAAGATGCCTGCGCCGCAATCATTCTCGCCGGACAACAAGTGACTTTCGATGAGGTCGCCGCCCGCACCGGACTCGGGCGAGCCACCCTCTACCGCAACACCGACCTGCGCAGAATCATCGAAGAACACCGCGCTCGTGGCAGGGAAGCGCACACCCTGTCCGGGCTCACCGCCGAAATAGCCCACCTGCGCATCGCGGTGGACGCCCTCGCTACCACCGTGCGCCGCCACGAAGAAGAACTCCGCCGCCTCTGCAAGTCAAAAAACTAGCGGACCACCACGCTCAACAGCCGAAACTTGGCCCAGATTAGCCGGATAACCGTGGCGCAATGGCTATATCGAATCTTTCAACAGCAGGGTCCGCGACGAATGCCTCAACATCAACATCTTCTGGTCACTGGCGCACGCCCGCGTCGTCATCGGCGATTGGAAGTATCAATACAACCACCACCGCCCCCACTCCGCCCTGGGCTACCAGCCGCCAGCCCGCTACGCCGCCAACTGCACCCACCAATAGACCCCCAAAGCAGTGAGAACAGTGACGCACCTTGCGATCCGGTAACACCGTCGGCTGCGACGCGGGTACGCGAAGTCGATGCAACACCGGTAGTTGTCAGTGGCCCGATAATCCGACCCCGTCGAAAGGCTTGGCCGCCCCATCGGTCAGGCGTGACGTGCTGCCTCTTGGGCAAGTTGGACGCGCGAAGCCAGGCCCAGCTTGGTGTAGACATGAGTGAGGTGGGTTTCGACGGTGCGTGGTGAGACGAAAAGCCTTGTCGCGATGTCCTTGTTGCCCAAGCCGGCACTGACGAGCCGGACGACGTCCAGTTCGGTTGGCGTCAGCGATGCCCAGCCGCTGGCCGGGCGTTTGCGCTCGCCGCGGCCGCGTTGGGCGTAGGCGATCGCTTTGCCGGTGGACAGCGCGGCGCCCTCGGCCCGTGCAGACTCGAAGTCGGCTGCGCCCAATGCATTACGAAGCGTCGCGACCGCGGCATCGTGCCCGGCGTCATAGATCTTGAACCGGACCGCACCCATGCGTTCCCGCAGGGCCTGCGCCGCGCCGAATAGTCGCGCGGCTTCTCGGTGACTGTCGGCGGCGCCGGCCAGCGTTGCCAGGCACTCGACAGTATCGGGGAGAGCCAGATGCGCCTCGACTTCGGCGGCGCACGCGAGCGCCCGGTAGGCGTCGCGATCGGCCTGCTCCGGCTCGCCTTGTGCGATCGCAACCCGCGCACGTGTCGTCAGCGCCACCGCTAGGTGCCAGCCCCTCATCACCGAGACGGCATCGTCCGCCCAGCGGCGGGCCGCGACCAAATCACCACGCGCAAGGGCAACCTGCGCTACTGGGTTGATATTCACCACCCCCAGCTGGGCACTCAACCGCTGCGAGGCCGCCTCGCTCGCATCGGCCGCGGCCGCTACATCACCTGCGGCCAGGCTCGCCGTAGCCAACGCCGCGTAGCTAAAGCCCTCAATGAACCCACCGATCTCCGCTGCGGCCTCGATCGCCGCGTCGGCCGCGGCTCGCGCCGCACTGATGTCACCGTGGTACGCCAACACCATGCCCTGGCAGAACAGCATTGCCGCCGTCCCGACCACGTCGTGATTGGTCTCGGCGTCGGCAGCCGCGCCGCGAAACTGTGCGACGGCCCCGGCCAACTCGCCCTGCATCCACTGTGCCAAACCGAGGCTCCAGCGACAGCGAAACGCGGCAGGCCGGTCACCGATCGACTCAGCGAGGTCGCGTCCTTCTTCACCGGCCGCACGCGCGGCGATCGGGTCACCCGCGATGAATGCGGCGTACGCCTGAAAGCCGAGGATCTCGCTCAACATCCCTTGGTCGCCGAGGCCCCGGGCCAGTTCGTTCGCCTCGGCGAGGTAGCGCGAAGCCACTTCGGTGTTGTAGGCGGCGATACCTCCGCAGGCGGTGAGCGCCCGGGCCACCAGGGCCGGGTCGCCAATTTCACGCGCGATCGCCAGGGCTTCTTCGGCCTGATCGAGGCTGTCGACGGCGACGACCTGGGTGGCGAGCGCGGCCTTGTCGGCGAGCGCCCGCGCCCGTACCCCGGCCGCTACCTCGATGCCGTGCGCGGTGTCGTCGCTGAGGATGGCGTCGTACCAGGCCAGTCCTTCCTGGATACGGCCCCGCCCTAGCCAGAGCGGCTGCAGTGACGACACGAGCTGCAGCGCACGCTCGACGTCTGAGTTCTCCTGGCTCCAGGCGAAGGCCGAGCGCAGGTTGTCGATCTCGCTCTCAGCTTGCTCGACACGCTGCTGGTGGCCGCTGGCCGCCGGGGCATCGAGCTGGCTAGCCATCAAGGTGAAGTAATCGCGGTGACGCGCCCGCACGGTATCGGCTTCACCGGACTCGCCGAGCTTTTCCAGGGCGTACTGGCGCACGGTTTCAAGTAGCCGGTACCGCATTCGGCCGCCCGTGTCGTCGGCCACCACCAACGACTTGCCCACGAGCAGAGTGAGTTGGTCGAGGACCTGGTATCGCTCGACCTCGGTGCCGCCGGCGACGGCACGGGCGGCGGCGAGGTCGAATCCACCCATGAACGGCGCAAGCCGGCGAAACAAGACTCGCTCGGGCTCGGTCAGCAGCGCATGCGACCAATCCACCGACGCATGCAGTGTCTGTTGGCGACGCACCGAAGTGCGGGAACCACCGGTCAACAAGCGGAAGCGGTCGTGCAAACTGTCGACGATCTCGTGGAGCGTCAACGCACGCACCCGGGCCGCGGCGAGTTCGATGGCCAGCGGCATGCCGTCGAGGCGACGGCAGATCTCCTTCACAGCGTCGTTGTCGTCGTCGGTGATTGTGAATCCGGAACGCACCCGGCGCGCTCGGTCGACGAACAGCTCGATGGCCTCGTCGTCCAACGAGAGCGACGGCACTTGCCAAGTCACCTCGCCGGCGACCCCGATCGGCTCACGACTCGTTGCCAGCAGCGTCAGCCGCGGACAGGCGCTCAGCAGCGCGGTGATCAGCGCAGCACTCGCATCCAGAAGGTGTTCACAGTTGTCCAGCAGCACCAACATCCGACGATCTCTTACGAACCCGATGAGCGTCTCTGTTGTGGGGCGGCTCGGCTGATCCGCCAGGCCGAGGGCACCTACCATCGCGACTGGCACCAGGTCGGGGTCGGTGATCGGCGCCAGCTCGACATACCACACTCCGTCACCGAAATCGGTAGCCATCTGACCCGCGACCTGTATGGCCAGACGGGTCTTACCGGCACCGCCGGCGCCGGTCAAGGTGACCAGCCGGTTGGCAACGAGGGTCTGCCGCACATCGTGAATCTCCGCGCCGCGGCCGACAAAACTGGTGAGCTGCACCGGTAAATGCTCCGCGGCAACGGGTTTCGACGTCCGAAGCGGCGGGAAGTCGTTGCGGATATCGGGGTGGCACAGCTGCACCACCCGTTCGGGACGGGCGACACCGCGCAGTTCGTGACTGCCGAGATCGGTCAGCCACGCGTCGGCCGGAAGCGTATCGACAACCAAATCCTCGGCGGTGCCCGAGAGCACCGTCTGGCCGCCGTGCGCGAGATCGCGCAGCCGCGCCGTCCGGTTGATCGTCGGGCCAACGTAATTACCCTCATCGCGCAGCTGCACCTCTCCGGTATGCACACCGATGCGCAACCGGATCGGGGCCAGCGGCGCCCGCTGCAACTCCAATGCGCACGCAGCCGCCTCGCTCGCGCGGGCGAACGCGACCACAAAGCTGTCGCCCTCACCCTGCTCGACCGGCCGCACCCCGCCGTGGGCGGCGAGCAGGTCTCCTAGCATGCGGTCCAAGCGAGCGACGGCGGCCGTCATCTCCTCCGGTTGGGTCTCCCACAACCGCGTCGAGCCCTCGACGTCGGCGAGCAGCAGCGTCACCGTTCCGGTTGGCAGCTCGCCCACGCCCAACTCACTCCAGTTCACCGGCGGCATGTCCGCACGTGGATCAGTTTCGGTCATGCTAGCCAGCATCTCGGGGCAGGGAGCCGCAAACATCAGTGAAAACCCGTATCCCGACGTCGCTGAGCGGTCGGTTCGGTGAAACATCGCGCCACCGGGGGAACCACGTAGGGCAAAACACCATGACGGTGCGCGCCTATAGACCGGGCCCGTTCAGTTACGAGTTCTCCCCGATGATCTGGCGCTCCGGAAGCCCCACAGTCGAGTCGAGGACCCGACCGAGGAGGACCACCATGACCGTAACCGTTGACGGATCGAGCTGCCCAAGCGTCTTCGATGCCGGACTACCGACGATCAACTACGAATACGCTCAACACCCCGACGAAGCCCACGCAATCATCAGCCAGGCCCGCGAGAAGGCGCCGATCGCGATCGGGCCATACGGGCCCGAGCTGCTGACCTACGATCTCGTGCGCACCGCGCTCCGCGACCCGCGATTCCGGGTGCCTCAAGGGATGTTCCTTGCAGCGCAAGGCATCACCTCTGGCCCGCTTTGGGACCGCGTCGCCGCCAACATTCTCAGCCTCAACGGGGAGGAACACCACCGGCTACGCCGACTGGTGTGCAAAGCCTTCACACCCAAAGCGACGCCACGGCTGCGCACGACGATCGTCGACATCGTCACGGGACTGGTTGACCGCCGCAGCGCCCACGGGCGCTGCGACGTGGTCACCGACATTGCCCGCCAATACCCGATCCCGGTCATCTGCGCGCTACTGGGCGCACCGCCCGAAGACTGGGAACTGTTCTCCAGCTGGACAGATGACATCTTGAAGGCTTTCAGCTGGAATGCCGCCAAGGAAACATCGGCGATCCTGACCGCCTGGGATGCTCTCGACACCTACATCGACGACATGCTCGCGCACCGGCGGCACGCATTGACCGACGACCTGATCTCCGAGCTGATCCGCGCCGAGGACGATGGCGATCGCCTCAGCGCCGACGAACTCCGCATGCTCGTGGCCGCGCTGTTGTTGGCAGGCACCGACACCACCCGCCTCCAGTTGAGTGCGGCGGTACACGTGCTGTGCGATCACCCCGACCAGTGGGCACTCCTGGGCCGGCATCCGGAGCTTGCGGTCAATGCCGTCGAGGAGCTCATCCGCCATTCGCCGATCACCTTCGTCACGTTGCGCGCCACGATGGAGGATGTCGAAGTCGCCGGCGTCAAAATCGCGGCCGACACAATAGTCGTCGTCAACACTGGGGCGGCCAACCGGGATCCCGCGGTCTGCGACGACCCCGACCGTCTCGACATCAGCCGCGTGGGCGCCCCACCGATCCAGACATTCGGCGCCGGCATGCACTACTGCCTCGGTGCCCATCTCGCCCGCCTCGAGTTGGCCGAAGCCCTGGCGGTGATGACACGGCGCATGCCCAACGCCCGCCGCACCGGTCCGGCCCCATGGAAACCGCTGACCGCACTGAGCGGACCCACCACTCTGCCCATCGAATTCGACGCCGGACACTGAACCCGCCGACCAGCCACGAGCTGGGTAGGGTGCCATTGCAACGCACAAATAAAATCGACTCTCACAAAAAAGTGGACCAATTCTTGGGGTCCTGCCAGCCGGGCCGACTTTTTTCGCACCGCTGACATTAGAACAGCGTTACTCGGCTCTTTGACATGTCAAAAGTCAGGCTGGCACTGTCCTAAACGGCCAAGCGAGGGTCCGCTGGGTGCGGGACGGCACCGGGCTGGTTAGACCGATGCCCGACCAATGGCACATGTCTATGCACGTCGTCGGACCACTCGAAACAGCCCGAGCAGGATCACCGCCCCGAGGACGGCGGCCAACAAGGTGAACCACCACCCCCCTTTTTCGGTGTTGACGAAGAAGCTGAGCAGGAATCCGCCGATTAGTGCACCGGCGATGCCGATCAGGATGGTGACCACGAAGCCCTCCTGGACGTGCATGAGGTGCTTGGCGATCCATCCCGCAATCGCGCCGATGATGATGTATCCAATCCAGCCGACGCTGGTCAGCGTGGTTGAACGGGCGAGGAATTCGGTGGCTGCCATGGTGTCCATCAGGACCTCCTTGCTCTTGCCGGGCGAGATCATCCCGTAATAGTCCGCGCATGTAACGGTTCCGCCCTTTTTTGCATCAGATCGCGGTTACAACCCGATTGCAGGCTCAGAAAGATCACCAGATGCAGAATCGTCGATGCCCCGAAACGAGGGACGAATCTGTTCCCTCACACAGCTATTCGGACAAACCAACTGACGTAGTGCGCCGGTTTACGGGCCGCTGAGGGTCAGGAACCGGCCTCTCCGAGCAGGCGTAGTTGGGCCGCCGCTATCACTGCCTCGGCTTCTACAATTACTGCTTCTGCCGCCGCTGCCTCGGCTTCTACCTCGGCTTCTGCTGCCTGGGCTTCTGCTGCCTCGGCGCGGTGCGCGGCGTCTCCGCGTGCCACCGCCAGCGCGTAAATCAACACCCCGGCGCAGGCTACGACGGACACCACCGGCCCCGCTGCGGCGGTGACGATGAACGCAAAGGAAAAGCTCAAGACAATGAACCAAATGAGCCTCCTCATCATCATGGACGTTAAGTCGGCTGGTACCGCATTGACGTTACCCAGGACTCGCAGGAGATCCGCGACCTCGACGACCATGCGCGAACTGGCCTCCAAGGTGCTGGCGTTGGATTCCACCTCAAGGCAGCCAACGGCGAGATCATCGCCGCCAGCCAGGGGTATGACATTAAGCCTGAATCCGTGGATGGCACCCATCCACGGATTCAGGCTAAGGCCAGTGCCGAGAAGGGCATCGAGTCGGTCAAGACAAATGCTCCGGGCGCGAAGGTCGTGGATCTGACCGAACGGGAGCCCGCGCACAACTAACGCGCGTCGCCGTTCATCGTCGCACGCGGCGCGAAACGCCGTGCGTGCGTGAGGAACT
Organism: uncultured Actinomycetota bacterium; assembly: GCA_963784685.1. GTDB lineage: Bacteria > Actinomycetota > Actinomycetes > Mycobacteriales > Mycobacteriaceae > Mycobacterium. The sequence goes on along the minus strand of CAWASF010000018.1, from coordinate 37,898 downwards.
CATGCGCAGGGAACCTAATCAACCTTGTCCGCGTCTGAGTAGTTGATCGGGGCGCCCCTGCTCTCCTCGGGGGCGGCCCGATCGGTGTCAGACGGCATGGCGGGGCGGCGTTCAATGAGCACCATGACAGCGGGGCCGTCGCCGTTGAACTGAAAAATCTCCACGGCCGTGAACCCTTACAGTGGAGCCGGCCCCGGACCAGGAGGCGACTGGGGCCGGCCCCACCCTCGACGCTGCCGGGATAACCCGCTCGCCACGATCGACTCGGGCTGAACCGCCTTGCGATGAAGTTGCGGTCGAAGACCAAGGGCTATGGGGCGGGCGCTATGGGGTTTCGACGCCGCGATGGCTGGCCAGGTGGGCCATTTGGTTCACGTCCCATGCCACACTGACCGGCATGGCCTTCAAGGTGGAATGCAACGCGCCCGAACCCAGCCATACGTTCGACGACGACGACAAGTTCGAGATCATGGACGGCGGTGTGCTGAAAGTCCGCCGATCGAACGAGACGAATCTTTACTTCAGTCCCGCGGTATGGAGGACCATCCACGAGACTTCGCCGCGTTTTACCACCTCAAGGTCGTCGGGCCACGGGTGTACGCCCTTGGGCCCTTTCTAAGCGAGCTACGCCCGCGCCCGCCGTCGCGTCGCAGTGACAGCACGTTCCCGCCCGACAGCAGTTCTGTAGTTCTGGGCCAAACTGTGGCCGCACACTGACACTGAGGTGATGTAAGCGGGATCCGGTGACCTTGGTGGTGCAGCCCAAGCGCTGAATGCCACGCATCGAAACGGCGCATGCTCCCACCACGGCGACATATGCGCAGGGTCAGGTTCGCAAATGGCCAGACTGACCATGTCTCTTGCGCGCGAAGCGCGTACCATCGGCGCTGATCGATCAGCAGCACGCGCGTGGGTCCTCGCCACCGCGGCATCTACGGCGAATACCCACCAAAGCAAATCGCGATTGATGCTGGTAGTATCGCCGCAAGAGGTTGTGCACTTCAGAGGCCGTTTTCGGGCCTTGGGACTTGTAGCGTGAACTACCTGTGAACTACTCGGTGGCAACCCCCGAGGAAGAAGTACACGCATGCGCAACAACAACCTCACCATCATGCGCAGCGTCGCACCAGACCCGGCCGACGCACCCGCAACCGGCTGGGTCGGGTCGATCGTCACGGTCGTCGCCGGTCGAGTCAGGGGTGAAGTGATTCGTTCCATCGGCGATCAGCCGGGTCCGCGCACCGTTACGCATAAGGCACACATCGCAGTCGACCGGCACGACACCGGCGTCCGCTTCGCTGACATTCAGATAGGCGACGCGCAGACTCTGCGCGACCTCGCCGCGGTCGCGGCGTTCCTCGCCAACGAACTGGCCAGCGCGCAGGCCCATCAGACCGCGATCGATGCCGCTATCGCCCACCATCCAGCGGGGTCAGCGCGACGGAAGAAGGATCAAGAACGAAAACGTCCTGTCCGCGGTGCGCCGGCCGGCCATTACCCGCCGGCCCGAACTCAGCAAACGGGTCACGCCAGCGGACAATGACCCATGGGGAGAGGTCTTGGCCATCGTCGCCGTGTTGGAGTCGGCCGACCGGCGAGTGAACGCACATACCGCCAGTGCTCCAACTCATACCGACCTGAACTTTTGTCGGAACCAGATCGCCTCAGTCCACGTCTGAATAGTTGATCGGGCCGCGCCTACACCCCGACGCCGCTGTGGGTTTGGCGGCGTGCGTCGGTGGTCGAACCCGCTCTACGCGCCGGGCGCAGGCGCGCCGGGCGCAGCCGCACCATATCAGGTGAGTAGTCGACGGGTTAGCGGCGGCGTTCTCGACCAGCTTTCGAATCTTGCCGAGTGCTCCATGTTATGTGCTGCCCGCCTGGTACGCCGGATTCCGCTGTCCGGCGCTGAATTCACCGCCTCGGCTTGGTCACGTTGGGGCGGGCGCTGGCGCTCGACGATCGCCGTCATGGCGACCGCGATGGTGACAGCGGTCACGGCCATCGGACGGCCGCCTGGAGCGTCGGATATCGGCCACCCACACAGCTCTATACGCGCGAAGCGCGGGCGGGGCGCCTGGACGCTCTCCAGGGCCGCGGAATGCCTATGCGGGCGGCGGCCCCGCGACGGCTTCGTCAAGCTCTTCGGCCAAGGCGACCTCGATCCAGCGCCGGCCCGCAACTTCGTCGAGCATGCTCGCAAGCTCCAGCGCCACCGCGGTGAGCGCGCCACGCGACGCAGCGATATCGCGCAACACCTCGTTGGATTCGGCGGTCGAGGTCCCCCACGACGCGGCGGCCAAGGCCAGGCGCAGCGCTCGAACGCGTGCTGAGTCGTCAGGCACGCCGCGGCCTGCGTCGCGGCGGCACCGGGATACGTTCATACACCTGGTCGCTCTGATCGCCGTAGAACTCGGCGGGCGTGCACCGATCGTCGCTGTAAAGCCACAGCAAGGACGCGCCGCCGTAGATGGCGGGTGCCCTCAACCAGTCAGGCGCGTCGGGGAGGCGGCCGCCGACATGGCCGCCTGGCACCTTGATCGGTTCGCCCACGGCGGCCAGCTCATCGAAAAGCACGGCGGCCACCGCGGCGCCGGCAGCCTTCAGCTCATGGAAGTCGGGCTCGAAAAGTAGCCGCGGGTCTGGAGCGCACCGACGACGGCACTGCGCGCGCAGCTCATCGGTGTAGGTGCCAGCGGCCAACTGCACGGCGGCGAAACCGGTCGTCGCACTCCGGTCAGCCGGCATCGGCGTCGCGCGCCCAGCGGACCCGTGCCGCGGCCTGCGCCTTCTGCGATCGGCGGCTCATCGGGGCCGACAGCTCGGTGTTGATCCGCCGCAGCAGACGTTCGATGGCGCCCGCCAGCAAGCGGATCTCGGTAGAGAGCATCACCCGGGTTTTAGGGTCGGTCGCGGCCAGATAGTCGGCCTGAAGATCAGCCCTTTTGTCGATCGCGTCGGTGATGAGGTCCAAGATCTGGACTTCCTGGGGCGTCCAATAAAGGTCGCGACCGCTCGCGGCGCCCACGGCGGCCAGCCGTTTATCCAGCTCGCGGCGTGTCCTGCGCGCCTCGGGGCTGTGTCTGGCCATACCGAGAGTCTACCGCCCTGCGCCCGTTTCCCTGCGTTTCTGCGTGCGGGCGAGGATCCTCGCTGTTTCGGCCGACTTCCGCCGGAGGGTGCCAGGCCCTCCCCCCACCGGGCCTAGATAGCAAGGGGGACAACGGGATTGGATGGCTGGCCCTCCACCGGTCCCGTCTCACATGTGCCGGGAGAAACGTTGCACCACAACGGATCTAGGTTTAGCCTGGACAGGCCTTCGAGTTGGCCTGTGCCGCAGCGCTATTCATCATCCGACGGCACCCTCCGAGACTGCGACCACCCCGAGGACGACCACCCCGGGAACGTCGCCGGACGACCACCCCGAGGACGACCACCCCGGGGACGTCGCTGGATGACCAACCACCCCGAGGACGATTGGATAACGCGTTATCCATGCTGCACCACATCATCGCGACCATCGACGCCATCATCACCATCGCGACCATCCACACCAGGGCCATCCTGGCTCAGGAGGGGTCGCTCCAAGGCTTCACGATGATGCTCCGTGGCGTCCACGACGACGCATCGACCCTCCGCCGACGTCGACCGCGGGACTGTGGCGATGGTGATGGGGGTGCTGCCCGCATTGAACTGGCCGCCGCACCGAGCCGCTTATGGCATGAGGCGCACACCAGAAGCAGGTTGCTCAGGTCGTCCGAGCCGCCGGCAACGACTTCCACAACGTGATGAACCTCGACGCCGATCCGGGTGCACCCGTCCAACATCGCTCGACAGAGGCCACCGTCTCGGGCCATCACCGCCGGGCGTACCACCTCGTTAAAGTGTCGCGTTCCGGTGAGTTTCGCCGACTCAGTCCGGGGGCCGGACCACGGCTTGCGTGCGTGTTCGGGGCATCGGGGGCCGGCGCCCGCGGCAACCAGCGCTGTGCAAGATTGTTCCGCGCACACGTGGGGTGCGCGACTAGGTGACATGCGCCCACCGCCTTGACTCACCGCGGAGTTCTCCGGCAACGCATCCTTGGAGGCCGCGCTGCCCGCGGGCCCACCGACCACAAGCGGGCCGGCAGCTGCAGTCGGCGCAGATCTGGAGAGCGGCCGCCGCGGTCGCCGCGGTCTCGGCGTCCATGACGCCCGCTGGAGCGCGCAGGCAGGCGCCCGGCAGGCGCACCGTGTTCTCGATGATCGCCGCGGTCAGCTCAACCCAGCCAGCGGGCTGGTCGCGGCGCATAGGCCAGAGCGTTGGCCAGTCGTCGTGGGCGGCCGCCGTGTCGGCAACTGGAGTCGACTTCAGTCTCCGCGCGCCGCGGCCGGCGCCTCGGCGAGCGTCATAACAGCGCCGGCAGACCCCTCGCGCGTATGGCTGGCCGCCGCAACTGCATCGAGCTGGATGCAGGGCGAGAGGTTGTGCCACGGTCACGAGAATAGGCCGGGAAGGCCCTGAGCGGCGCTGTGGCGGCCGCGGCGGTCACGTCGGAGTGGAAGTGTCACCAGCGGCCGGTCCAGCGGGCGCAGCCACATCTTGTCGGCCCATTCTTCGCACAGGTGAGTCGCAGCCAACGGGTCGTCGCCCTAGCCACGCAGACGCCCCAACGCATGTGCCCGCGGGTGGATCTCCTATGGGCGCGACCTGGCGAAAACGTGCCGCCAGCCACGCGACCGCGCCGACCGCCCCACCGCGATTCGCTCGGCCATCGCGCACGGACGATCCGGCGTCGATGCGGACAACCGGCGCCCACCGCCACCGGGCGCCACCGCCACACGCGCATCAGTCTGAACGTGGATTCATTAGAGTCGATGCAGTAGTGCCCTGAACTCGTCCCATTGCGCGTCGGTCAACGCCGGACCACGGCGGCGATGCTCTTCTTCTTGACGCTCCCAAAATGGCTTCCGCGAGCCTTGGTCGGTGCCGGATGCGCGAACAAATTCGACTGTGGTGGTCATGGCATGACCCCTTCATAGTCGGCGGGTCTCGGCCCCCGGCGGCCTTCGCCAGACCCATCCTGTCGATCCCGGACGCCCACGTCCCGCCGAATCGACCCCGAACTGGTCATACGCTACACGCGCGAGGCGACGCGGAAACACCGGGCGCGCTCGCCGAACCGCTGACCGCGCTTGACCAGGGACAACCGCCGACGAAGACACGAGATGCCATGTCCCCCAACGTTCCAGTCGATGGTCCCGCGGGAGAAGGTGTCAAGGGTGTGCCGTGCCATCTCTTCCGCCCGACAGCGCCCAGTCGTTCATCGCGCGAGCAGACAGTCGATGTGCGCGATCTTCGCCCGCTCGATGATCAGCTCCGCGTCGATCTCGGCCAGGTCCTCGCACACGTCACGGCGTGCCACCATCGCATCGCCGATGTTGTGGCCGGCGCCGATGTCGGTGTTGTAGCAGGCGACCAGATCGACACCCTTGGCCCGGTGATTGACGAGGAAATCGCGGTACTGGGCGCTAGCGATCCGCGCATCGAGCAGGACGTCGAGCAGACCGTCGATCATTGGCTTGCAGCGGCCGCCGCGTCCTCGGCCGTTTGGGCGGCCAGCTGGTCGGTCGCGATCTTCGTGATCCGAGCCGCCAACCGGAGGGCGGCGACCGGCGAACCGATCTCGATGGTCTCGCGGGCGACCCCGCCGATCTCGGTGTCAAACTCGTAGCGCCTGACGACGATTGAGCCACCGACGACGATCGCGGACAGCGTGTCGCCGCCGTCATCGATCGGCGCGCGCGCCGGCCTGCTGGGGCTCACCGTCAGGCTGTCCATAACCTCAGAGAAGGCGCTCACGTCAGATCCTTGTCGTCGCGCGGCGCAAGATTCGGGCCGCCTTATTCGTTGCAGGCAGTCTACTTTTCGCGGTCGAAATCCAGGCCACGGAGCGGAAGCCGGCTCGCGATGTCGCGTACCACCTCGGGCGCGCAGCAGGTGAATTTCTTGGCCACCATCGCCATGTCGGTGAGGAATTCGTGTTGCAGGTCGGGGTGGTTGTTGGCGGCGTAGTCGCCGAGCTGGAGCAGCTGGGAGTGCAGGTGCTCGAAGTCGTCGTACATCCAGGAGAGCCGGCGCAGCGTGTGTGCGGCGATATCGGCTAGCCGCTGCTCATTGGTGCGGGTGTCGTCAGTCATTCGCTCCCTCGGAATTTATTTGCTAGGACGGAAATCGGCGGCACTCTTCACAGACCCCGGCGCGGACGGAGGCAGGGCTCGGTGAGCGGATTGTCACAGTGGCGGCACAGCCGGGGGGCAGAACCTGCTACTTCTGCTGACGCTGTGACCTGGGCGGATGTACGCGGGGTAGCAGAAGTAGCAGGTTTATCCACTTCCCTTCTCGCTACACGCGGGAGGGAGTTAGGCGAACCTGCTACTTCTGCTACCTGCGCCCGGATTGCCCAGGTCAGGGGCGCCGTTGCTGGTTGCAGGTTAATCGCCGGCATCTGCTACCTGCTCGGCCGCAGGTCCGCCTCGGTTTTTAGCCGGATGCCGTTGAACCCCCGGATGCCCTGGCGGCCGGCGGCCGTAATGCCGCCGATCTGCTCGATGCGGTTGTAGAACTCGCGGGCGCTCAGCTTTTTGGAGCCGTCGAAGAATGTGCGATACGAATAGGTGCTGTACAGCGTGGTGCGCGGTGTCCATGCGTCAACGTCGATGACGCACGCCTCGTTGACCCAGGCGCGCACCGCGTCGGACGCCGAAATGAACGCCGTTTTGGCGGCGGCCACCGACGCTGGCACAGGCAGCCGGCCGCGTTCCATCAGGGCAGGCAAGGCGGCAACACTGCGGCGCAGGATGCCGCGCAGCTCGTCGTCGGTCTGCAGCTTGGCGTCCAGGCCGCGGTCCTCGCGGCCGAGAAAACAGTTCGGGAACGGCACCACGACCCAGCGGGCGGTCCAGCCTTCCGACGAGTCGGCCGACCCGAACGCTTTGTTGGCGCTGTAGAACGGCAGCGCCCACGGGGTGAACTCGAACGGGTGCCCGAACTTGTGCTCCGCTTGGACGGGGTCGGCGCCGGTAATCGCTTTGAACGCCGCGGTGTTGTCGACCCACCTGGCGTCGAGGTCGCCGGCCAGGTTGGCGAGCTTGCCGTACAGGGTGGCGGCCCGGAACCGATTCTCGACCAGCTCATGCAGTCCGACGGCCGACATATTGCGCGTGCTGACGAGCGTTTTGAGCAGCCGGATCAGGGTGCCTTTGCCGTTGCGGCCTTTGCCGTAGAGCAGCACCGCGATGTGGTGCGGGTTGCCTGAGTAGAGGACGTAGCCGATCAGCTCCCAGATGAATCCGGGGCCGCCGTCGCACGGTTGGCGGCAGTCGGCCCGCAGCACTTCGGAGATGAACTGTTCGAATACCGGGCAGTCGGCGTCGGGGTCGTATTCGACGGGGAGCTGCACCGTGGACAGATACTTGGGTGAATGATCGTGCAGCACACCAGTTTTCCAGTCGACCATGCCGTTAGGCACATTGATGTAGTCGGGCAGCGGATCGCAGGTTATCCGCGGGATCTGCGGCTGATGTTTGATCACTGTGAGCGTGTTGGTGATATGGGAATCGCGATGCTTATTCCCCAGCAGCTCGACGATCTTCGCTTCGATAGGGCCGCTGCCAGGTGTCCACACACCGTTGCGGTAGGTGTAGAACTGTTTATTGAGATCGTTGAATCCTATTGGCACAGAGGCTATTACAGCTTTGGCGAGGTCGAGTGCACGCAGCCCGTCACGCCCGACGAATGGTCGCCGCGGCGCGGTGTCGGGGGCACTGCCTTCGGTTTCGTTGTCTCCCATGGTGTTCCGTTCTCGGCGGTAGGGTGCCATGAATTCGGCTTCTGCGCGTTGGCGGTCGTGGTAATGCTCGCCGCCGGTTTCTTCGAGGACCTGCGCGTGGGTTTTGCGGGCCGCACGGCGTTGCCCCTCGGCGATCAGGTCGTCGAATTCATCGACAGGGTCGGGCTGCCGCGGGTTGGGCGGGCCGGCCAGGCGGTGCAGGAACGCGGCGTGCAACGCGTTCACCGCGGCGTGATACTGGTCTTCGCTGCCGAGGCATCCGCGGCGGTGCGCGCACGCCAACTTCACCGACTGGCTCAGCGCCCACTTGTGCCGCTCGATGCTGATCTCGTCGGTGGGCCAGTTTTTGATCTTGGTCGCCAACCATGCGCACGGGGCGTTGGCCATCGCCGCGGTGAACTTCCAGTCGGCGGGCGGGCAGACGACGTCGCGGGCCGCCTCGGTCTCGTCGACCTCGGGGATCCGCTGGGCGTCGAGCGCGGCGCGCACATCGGCGACCCGCAGCACCACACCACGCAGGTCGCGGTGTCCACGAACCGGCACTGGGTCGGCCTTGCAGTTGGTGGTGCCCGGCACCCGCAGCACCCGCGCCAGGTCGCTCACCGTGTCGACGAGCCCGCGCCGGCTGGCGGCGACCTTGCGGACCAAGGTGCCGAAACGCTCGGCCAGGGCTGCCGCTGCGCCGTTGGAAAGTGCCTCCGCGTCGTCTCTGTCGATCGGCCAGTAGAAGTGCCGCCCGTGCCCGCTTTCGACGATCGCGGTGGGCCAGCCGATCACGCCAGCGATGTCGGCGATGACGGCGTCGGCGGCGCCGCGGCTCATCTTGGCGTCGTCGATCTCGGCGATCAGCGCGGTGATCCTGGTGACCTCGGCGCTGCCCCCGCGACCCGGAAGACCCGGGTGGCTGGTGGGGTGAACACCGAACCACAGTTCACGGTCGGCGTAGTCGGCCGCCGCTCTGTTGACCGCGTTGGTGGGCGGGCCGATGCCGATGCAACGCCACTGTCCGAACCGTTTGATGTTAAGCGAGATCTGGTCGTTGTCGTCGAGGTGCAGGATCTCCAGCAGCTCGGCGAACCCGATTTCGTCGGCGCTCATGACTCCCCGGCCTTCCGGACCAGCAGCAGCGGTTCGCGCAGCCGCAGCCCGGGCTTGACCTGGCGCACGCACACAAAGCCGCGTTCCCGCCACACCGGGTGGCTGTACGAGTCATCGGTGTGCGCGAACTGGAGCCGCTCGGCGTGGCACATCCGCCGTATCCGGGTGTGCTGGTCAGGGTTGGCCTCGAACCAAGCGGCGTCCTCGGCGGTCACTTTGTCGACACCCTCGCTGATCGGGCATCCAGATTCGTGTAACAGCTCGCGGCCGTCGACTTCGGCGCCGCAGTCAGGGCAAGGGGTTTCCGGCGCCGCGGCCGGGCGCAGCTGGATGTGTAGTGGCCCGCGGTGGCCGGCGGCGCGGCGCTGCCGGTGATTCATTTGGCCACCACCAGCGGGTTATGATGAACGCGACTCGCCTGGTCGGGTTGATCTGCTTTGGCGGTGGATCGAGTGGTGTGAGCGGCCTGGACTTTGTCGGGGTCCAGGCCCTCAACCTTTTTAGGGGGCCCCATGTTCGCCCCCAGCCTTGCGCTTAGCCGCCTCGAACCGTCGGTAAGCCTCCAGCAGTTCAGCGTCGTCGGCCGCGCGGGAACGTGACAGGGCACCGATGCGGCCGCGCTCGCGGCGGGCCTCCGCTGACGACATCCAGCCCCGGACGGGCACGGTGGTTTTCGTTGGGCGCCAATGGCCACGGATGTGCTTCTTCGGCACGAATGCCTCCCAAGGAGATGAGCGATTAGAGGAGGCATTACCCGGCCTCACGACGCTAGGCTGCGCCGGAAAATTCACGGCTACTTGTTCCCATCTCAGGGATGCAGCGGTTTCGGGTTGGCGAATCTCCTTGCTGGGTGTCCGAATTGATGTTTATCGTAGCGGCTGGGTGACACATACCCCAAGCGTCAGCACGAAATTGGTGTCGCCGCACACCTCACTACTCTTCGCCCGCCTCCTCATCATCTGAGAGTGCGTCATCGTAAAGCTTTTTCGCGTCATCGTCTTGGCCCAGCAGGAACGTCACCTCGCGGCGATACTCGTCTTGAAAAGCCGGATCCTCGAAGTCGTCTTGCTCGATGCAGCGGCACGCAAGCGTGTCAAAGCGCCGGGCTGCCATGGCACTTTTCAGCCGCCCGGCCTCGAACCCCGGAGCCAGGGACTGCTGCGCGCGCCGAAAAACGACGATCTCTTCATCGTCGACGTCCACGGTCGACAGGCTCAGCGCATTGGCCGCCGCGGCGAGACCGGAGTGGATCAAGGCGGCAACAGCCTTTTCGCGCAGCGTTCCGGCCTGCTCCCAGGTCGGCCACTGGCTGAACAGCTCCAGCAGCTCGGTGAGCGGAACAGCGTGGTTCACTGGGCGCATTGGGTCCATCCCATGTCGTCGAGGTCTTCCTCGATCGACTTGATGACCGCGTCCTTGTCGCGGAAGCCGGCCGCGCACCAGGCGGCGAGATGCTCGGCGATGCGGCGCCACTCGTCGGCGTTGTCGCCCACTCGGTCGACCGCGGCGTCCGCGGCGGCCCCGTACGTACGGGTGAGATTGGCCAGCACCAACAGGTCGGCGACGACGCACTGGTCGCTGGTGACGGCGAACTGCTTGAATGCCTCCAGCTGTTCGGGGGTGAACTGTTCGTCCAGTGGCCGCTGGCAGTCGACGTAAATAGGGTCGGGGGTGTTGGTCATTTGCTGTTTCCTCTCTCGAATCGCTCGGTACCGCAACGTGTTTCGCGGGGCGCGGCTCACCACTCGCCGGCCATGTCGTCGCCGCGCAGATGCGGCGGCCATTCGACGATCACCTCGGAGCCCGGCGCTCCACAATCCGACGGTGCGACGTCGCCGCTGGTGAAGCCGCCCGCGGGAAACTGTGTGGCCGGAAGCACGATCGAATACGTCGGGGATCCGTCGCTATAGATGCTGCCGTTGTCCTCGATAACTTGGTCGCAGCTTTCGTCGAAGAGACGATCGAGCGCCTCAAACACCTTCTGAAGACGATCATGGACCCAAGCGCGTTCGTCAGCGCTGATTTTGCCCTCGTAGGCCCACAGGCCGACCCGGTCGCCGACAGTGCGCAGGTTCGCCCAGCCGAGGGTGTACCCGAACCGGATAGAGTCGTGGGCGGCGTCGTCAGCGTGAACCATTGTTGTTTCTTCCTCTCGGATCATTCTGTGCCGCAATGTGTTCCGGTGAGCGGCGCCGCCGGGTTGGTCAACCGACATTGCCTTCGCAGGTGTCGTCGTCATCGTCGAACAAGCCGGGACGCTTATCGGTGTCGAAGACGTCGACGACACCGGGCGCCGTGATGATCACGCGCCGGGGGCTAGCGGCCGAATATTCCTCGATGCGATACACCCGCCCCGGCCTATCGTCGGGATGTCGAGGATCGGGATTCCAGACGTGGGTCACCCAGCCACCATCCCAACGGATCGTCGTCGAGACGATCCGGCCGTCGGAGTAGTAGTTCAGGAAGTCGTCGTCGACCAGCACGTCATGGCGGGGGAGGTTGCACTCATCCGGCCATATGTCGCGGTTCGGCTCAGCGTCGGCGTCGAAGAACGTCGCGACATAGAGCCACCTCCGCAGGTTGCCCAGGTTTTCGTGGATGTACCGCATGTTGTCCTGGTTCTCGTCGAACTCGGCGTTGATGATGCCTTCGTCGATGTCCGCGTGGGCCAGTAGATCCCGGCTGATGTTGTGCAGGCGGTTGAGGCGCTGCACACCGCAGGCGTAGATGTATTTCTTGTAGTCCAAGGAGCTGTCGCTGAAGTTGTTGCGCCACGGGGTAAATCGCGGGGGCTTACCTACCATCGTCGTCGCCCTCCAGCTCGCCACCGTCGGCGACGTCATCATCGGTGTTGGACACCGCGCCGAGCATCGGCTTCTCGCCGTACACATAGTCTTTGGTGTAGGTCGCGACCTTGCGTACATCGATACCGGTGATCGCGGCCAACTCGACGTCGGTGGCGGTCGGATTGTTCTCGATCGCCCTCAGCACCCGGCGCCGCTGCCGATCGGCCGGAGTGAACGGCGCCAACAACCTGGCGGCCGCGTCATCGGACGGCTGCCACCGTTTCACCCCGAGGTCGTCGAGGCTCATCGCCGGCATCAGCTCGGCCACCGTTGGCATCGACTCCAGGACCTGTTGCGCCTCGGCGGATTGCAGGCCGCCGGCCGTCAGCACCGTTTCCTGGTTCAGCTGCGCCTCGGCGATCTTCGTCTTGGCCATCTTCGTCATCGCCACCAACCTGGTCTCGGCCAGCTTGCGCAGCTCGGCGCGACGCTGGTGGTCGCCGTAGTTCGGGCCGCGGGAACTCCACATCGAATGGAGCTGGGGCGCCTCACTTGGTGGGATACCGAGCGCCGCGCACTGCTCCCGAATCTCCGCGTTGGCCTTGGCCATCGCCTCTTCGGCGAAGATGACCGCTTCAGCCCACAACGCGTCGTGGCGATCGAACTCGGCGGCCAGCTGGTCTTCGATCCCGGCGCGATGGACCGCCTCCATCGTCTCAACCTCGCGCTCGGCCTGCTTGGCGCGCAGCTTCGTCAACTTGATGAGGTCCATCCGCTCGGTGCGGGTCATGGCTTTGTCGTCGGTCATTCGTCCTCCTCGGTGGTGGTGGTGGTAGTGGTGTATTCGGTGCCGTCCATGGCGCAGCGCAGGCGCCTATACGGTTCGTCGAACAACGCTTCGACTCTGTCGGCCTCGTTGTCGTCGAGGTTGGTGAACAGCGACTCCAGCTGTTCGGTCAGCCTGTCCATGTCGGCGGCGAGCATCCGGGCGAGCAGCATGGTGTCGACGGGCTCGTCGCCCGGACGGCGTTCATCATCGACGGGCTCGTCGGCCGGACGGCGTTCGTCATCGACGGGCTCGTCGCTCGGACCACGTTCGTCGACGACGGGCGCCGGCCCAGTGTCGGCCGGCTCGGCGATCGGACCAACGTCATCGTGATCATCGTCGACGGGCGCCTGCTCGGTGGTGTCGGCCGCCGCGGCGGGCTCGGGCTCCTCGATCGGCCCGGCCGACGGCTCCGACTTCGATGCGGGCTGCTTACGGCCGGCCGAATCGGTCCGCGTGTCCAACTTGGACACGTCGCCGGTCTGCTCCAGCTTGGCGCGCACCGCGCCCACCGTGGTGGGGCTGACCCCGACGCGGCGGGCATGCTCCCGATCGGACAGCTGCGGATCGGCTTTCAGCGAGTCGGCGACCAGGCCGCGTTTCTGCTCGCGGCTCAGCTGCCTACGCGCGGAGTTGAGTTCGTAGGCCAGGGATCGTTTCTCGGTCTCAGTCAGCCCGGGGCGCACCTCCCGCGGGCATTCGACGCCAAGCTCGGCCGCGATGTGTGCGCGGTGGTGGCCGTCGATGACGACGCCGTCCTCGTCGACGAGAATCGGCATCAGCACACCGCGGGCCCGGATCGATTCGCGCAGCTGTTCGACGTCTTCCGGGCCGAGGTCAGGCATCACCTGATAGGGCGCTGCGCCGGCAGGTTTGGCGACGTCGACCTCGGTGGCACGTCGCTCGGCTTCCAGCTGCTTCGACCATGCCCGGCGCTCTTCGAGCTTCGGCGAGCGCGGCCGCGTGGGCTTGGCGTCGGTCTCGGTGGTGGCCGGCTCGGCGGCCTCGCCTGTCACGGCGGCCGCGGGCCGCTCATCGGACCCGGGTGCAACGGCCTCAGCGGGCGCCTGCGCCACGTTCTCGGCGCCGGTGGTGTTCTTGTTCCCGGCGGCCTTGGCCTTCTCCAGCGCGGCCGCCACCTTCGCCGGCAGCGGCTTGGTGTTGCCGCCCGGCGGGCTCAGCAACGCCACCTGCTCGGCGGTCAGTTGTACAGCCTTATGGCCGCGCGGAAGCGATCCGAACTTCGCGCGGTACGCGGTGGTCGCCGCGACCTTGCTGGGGAACGTGCACACTGTGCCGGTGACGCGGTCCGGTAGACCGAGCCACCGGTAGGTGGCGCCGCCGAGGGAGAGGCCGCCCGCGGACCAGTAGCGGAGGTGGCCGTCGGGGTCGCGCGCGTCGGCGATCACCCAGATGTTGGCGGTCATGGCGTACCGCCGCGATATAAGCTCGGGGTGGATTCATTCTGGAGAGGGCCCGGTTGCCGCCGGGCCTTTTCTCTTTTCACCCGAGCCCTGCGATGAACTGGTCCAGGGCCTCGGCGGGTACCAACCGGCGCCGGCCGATCCGCACCGAGCGGAGTTGTCCGCTGGCCACGAGCTCGAACGCGGTGGAGCGGCCGACGCGCAACTCGCTCGCCACTTCCTTCATGTCGAGCAAGCGCTGCCGCATGACCTCTTTGTTGCGAGCCTCTGTCGCCATCGCGACCAACCTTTCATTCGCTCGGCGACGAGATTCTGATCTTTCTCGTCGCTGTACGCACCAGGCTAGCGCGGCATTCGACAAACGCCAATGCAATAGGCATACTCTTCGCATGGCGAAGAAACAGAAACCTAGGGAGCCGTGGGACGTTGCGCTGGTCCGCAACATCGGGGCCGCGATGAAACGAGCCCGCGGCGCCAAGTCAGCACGCGAGCTATCGGACGAGACCGCGGACTTGGGTTATCGGATCAGCCCGACGATTCTCGCCAAGCTTGACAGCGGCCACCGCGGCGCCGTGCTCAACGTGAGCGAACTGCTGGCGCTCGCGGCCGCGTTGGATATCCCGCCGATCTTACTGATGTTCGGAGATGGCTACCCGGGCGGCGACGTTGAATACTTGCCGGGTCGTAACGCATCAAATCTACAAGCAGCGCAATGGTTTTCAGGAGAATCGCCGTTGCCGGCCGGCCCTGACGGCACAGCATCAGCTCCTAACACCGGAACCGAGCTGGTGGCTGCGGTTCGCAGATACGCCGACGCGGTCCAGGGGCTCACCGATCTGGCCGCCTGGATTGAAGCCGGGGAGGAACACGGCGAGTCCGGTGATTTCGTTCGTGACCAACTGCGGCACAACGTCGCGACGCTGGCGGCCCGGATCGCAAAGCTTCAGGAGGAACTGCAGAAGGGTGGTCAGCGATGACACGCAACCAATTACCGCCCTCGATCCGCAAGATCGAGGTATTGGATCGTAAAACCGGGAAAACCGTTGTGCGATACCAACTTCGGGTTGATGGCGGGGTGAATCCCGAGACCGGGCAGCGCCAACAGGTCAAGCGACGGTTCGACACCGAGAAGGCCGCCCGCGGCGCTCTGGCCGAGATCGGCGACCAGGCATCCAAGGGCGTGTTCGTTGCGCGTAAGACGTTGACGGTGGATGAGTTGTGCGAGGACTGGGTCGCTTCACTGCACAACGCCCGGGCGACAACGATCAACGCGTACCGGTATGCGCTGGCGCCGCTGGCCGAGCGCCACGGCGACATGCCGGTGCAGAAGCTGACACGCCCGGATCTGGACAGGCTGCTGGTCGACCTTCGTGACGGCGGCACCAAGACCGCGAAAGGCCGTATACGCCGAGCGTGGTCGCCTCGGTCGTTGAACAAAGCTATCGACGCCTGGAGGGCGCTGCTCGACTACGGCGTGGAATGCCGGGAGCTGTCACGCGACGTGGCCGCGGGGATGAAGAAAGTTCCGCGGGCCCGCCGGGAGATGGCCACTTACACACCGGAGGAGATCAGCGCCGTATTGCGCGCCGCGGACAAGGACCGCGCCGGGCATCTGTGGTATCTGGCGCTGTCGGGGCTGCGCCGCGGCGAGCTCGCCGGCCTGCGCTGGTCGGATATCGACTTGGTGACCGGCACGATCACCATCGCCCGCAACCGCGTCCAGGCCGGCGCCGGCACCGTAGTCGAAAACGCACCCAAGACAGCTTCGTCGTGCCGCACACTGCCGCTCGATGAAAGTCTGGTGGGTGTGCTCAAGCGGGCCTCGGCCCGCTACGCAGCGGAGCGCCTGGCGCTTGGGAGCGCGCATGCCGATACCAACTTCGTGGCGGTGAATGAGGCCGGGGAGCCGTACACGCCCGACACGTTGACCAGGATGTGGCGCAAGCTGGCGCGCTCGGCCGGTGTGCGCCCGATCCGGCTGCACGACGCCCGCCACTCCTGTGGTACCGCGCTGCACCTTCGGGGGGTGCCGCTGGCCGTGATCGCGAAGTGGCTGGGGCATGCCGACGCGGAGACCACGGCGCGCATCTACGCCCACTCCCAGGACGATGCGTTGGTCGCGGCCGGGAAGACTTTGGGTGCAGTTGTGTCACCGTCGTGTCACTGAGACCGTTTTGGGGTCGGGCCGGGCTCCTGATAGCCTGAAAGAGCTGGTCAAATGGTGCCCCCGGCAGGATTCGAACCTGCGGCCTTCTGCTCCGGAGGCAGACGCTCTATCCCCTGAGCTACGGGGGCGCTACTAGATAGTCGTGGCGCCATTGGGCCCCGCCAGACTAGCGCATCGGCGTGACTGCTCGGGCACCGCAATGGATTCGGGGCGAGGGCACCCCAGCCCATAGGATGGACGTTCGTGACCCCCGCCGACCTGGCTGAGCTGCTCAAAGCCACCGCTGCCGCGGTGCTGGCCGAGCACGGGTTGGACGCTGCCGCATTGCCGTCAACGGTCACCGTGGAGCGGCCGCGTAGTCCGGATCACGGCGATTACGCCAGCAACCTCGCACTGCAACTGGCCAAGAAGGTCGGCGCAAACCCGCGTGAGCTGGCAGGATGGCTGGCCGAGGGACTAGCGAACGCCGACGGCATCGCCTCGGCGGAGGTGGCCGGACCCGGCTTCATCAACATGCGCCTCGAGGCCTCGGCGCAGGCCGTGATCGTCAACAACGTCATCGACGCCGGCGACACCTTCGGTCAGTCCGACGCGCTCGCCGGACACAAGATCAACCTCGAGTTCGTCTCGGCCAACCCGACCGGACCGATCCACATCGGCGGCACCCGCTGGGCAGCCGTCGGCGATGCGTTGGGGCGGCTGCTGTCCACGCAGGGCGCCGACGTGTTGCGCGAATACTATTTCAACGACCACGGCGCGCAGATCGACCGGTTCGCGAGCTCACTGATCGCCGCGGCGAAGGGCGAACCGGTACCCGCCGACGGCTACGCGGGAAGCTACATCACCGACATCGCCGCGCAAGTGTTGCAGAAGGCGCCCGACGCGCTGAGCCTGCCCGAACCCGAGATGTGCGAGACCTTCCGCGAAATCGGCGTCGACCTGATGTTCATCCACATCAAAGAGTCGCTACACGAGTTCGGCACCGACTTCGACGTCTACACCCACGAAGACTCGATGCACACGAGCGGCCGTGTCGACCACGCGATCGCGAGGCTTCGCCAGACCGGCAACGTCTACGAGAAGGACGGCGCAACCTGGTTGCGCACCAGTGCTTTTGGTGACGACAAGGACCGCGTCGTGATCAAGAGCGACGGTAAGCCGGCCTATATCGCCGGTGATATCGCCTACTACCTGGACAAGCGGCAACGCGGCTTCGACCTGTGCATCTACATGCTCGGCGCCGACCACCACGGCTACATCGCCCGGCTCAAGGCCGTGGCTGCGGCCTTCGGCGAAGACCCGGCCACCGTCGAGGTCCTCATCGGCCAGATGGTGAATCTGGTCCGGGACGGCCAGCCGGTCCGGATGAGCAAGCGGGCCGGAACGGTACTCACGCTCGACGATTTGGTCGAGGCGATCGGCGTCGACGCGGCGCGCTACAGCCTGATCCGCTCGTCGGTGGACACCGCGATCGACATCGACCTGGCGCTGTGGTCGTCGGCATCCAACGAAAACCCGGTCTACTACGTGCAATACGCGCATGCCCGGCTTTCGGCGCTGGCCCGCAACGCCGCCGAACTCGGCCTGATCGCCGACACGGCGCACCTCGAACTCCTCACGCACGACAAAGAGGGGACGCTGCTGCGCACCATCGGCGAATTCCCGCGCGTCCTGGAAACTGCTGCCTCCCTGCGGGAACCGCACCGGGTATGCCGGTACCTGGAAGACCTCGCCGGCGACTACCACCGGTTCTACGACTCCTGCCGGGTGTTGCCGCAGGGCGACGAGCAGCCCACCGACCTGCACACCGCGCGCCTGGCGCTGTGCCAGGCCACCCGCCAGGTCATCGCCAACGGGCTGGCGATCCTCGGCGTGAGCGCTCCGGAGCGAATGTGAACGTCCATCCCGCCGGCCCCCGGCATGCCGAAGAGACCCGTCACGCCGAAAGCCCGCAACGGCCGCAATCCCCCGAGGAGCTGCTGAGGCTGGCGCCGAATGTCTGGCCGCGCAACACGACTCGCAACGAAACCGGAGCGGCGGTCATCGGGGGAGTGGCGGTGACCGATCTCGCCCAGGAGTATGGGACTCCGTTGTTCGTCATCGACGAGGACGACTTTCGGTCGCGCTGTCAAGGCATGGCGGCGGCCTTCGGCGGGGGCCGGAATGTGCACTACGCCGCCAAGGCATTCCTGTCCAGCGAAATAGCGCGCTGGATCGACGAAGAAGGCCTCTCGCTGGACGTGTGCACGGGCGGGGAACTGGCCGTCGCGTTGTACGCCGACTTCCCGCCGGAGCGAATCACCTTCCACGGCAACAACAAATCCGTCGCGGAACTGACCGCCGCGGTCAAGGCCGGGGTGGGCCACGTCGTCCTGGACTCGATGACCGAGATCGAGCGCCTGGACGCCATCGCGGGCGAGGCGGGAATCGTCCAGGATGTGCTCGTGCGTCTCACCGTCGGGGTCGAGGCACACACCCACGAGTTCATCTCCACCGCGCACGAGGACCAGAAGTTCGGTCTGTCGGTGGTTAGCGGCGCGGCGATGACGGCGGTACGACGGGTGTTCGCCACCGATCACCTGCGACTGGTCGGGCTGCACAGCCATATCGGTTCGCAGATCTTCGACGTCGCCGGCTTCGAACTGGCCGCCCACCGCGTCATCGGCCTGCTGCACGACATCGTCGACGAGTTCGGTGTCGACAAGACGGCCCAGTTGTCGACGGTCGATCTCGGTGGCGGCTTCGGTATTTCGTATTTGGCATCTGACGATCCGCCGCCGGTGGCCGAACTGGCGGCCAAGCTGAGCGCGATCGTGCGCAACGAGTCGGGGGCCGTGGGGCTGCCCACCCCCAGGCTCGTGGTCGAGCCCGGACGCGCCATCGCCGGGCCGGGCACCATCACGCTGTACGAGGTCGGCACCGTCAAAGACGTCGACGTGAGCACCACGGCCCACCGGCGCTACGTCAGCGTCGACGGCGGCATGAGCGACAACATCCGTACCGCGCTGTACGACGCGCAGTACGACGCCCGATTGGTTTCGCGAACCAGCGACGCACCGGCCGAGCTGGCCCGCATTGTCGGAAAGCACTGCGAGACAGGCGATATCGTAGTCCGCGACGCCTGGGTGCCGGGCGACTTGCGGCCGGGCGACCTGCTCGGGGTCGCCGCTACCGGCGCCTACTGCTATTCGCTGTCGAGCCGCTACAACATGATCGGCCGTCCCGCCGTGGTAGCGCTGCGCGCCGGGCGGGCGCGCCTGATCCTGCGGCGCGAGACGTTCGACGATCTGCTCAGTCTGGAGGTGAGGTGACCCGTGTCCGGTGACGAGAAGCCCGTCGGTGTAGCAGTGCTCGGGTTGGGTAACGTCGGCAGCGAGGTCGTCCGCATCATCGAGGACAGCGCCGAAGACCTGGCGGCTCGGGTCGGCGCACCGCTTGCGCTGCGCGGCATCGGAGTGCGTCGCGTCGCCGACGACCGCGGCGTACCGGTCGGTCTGCTCACCGACGACATCGAGGAGCTCGTCGCGCGCGAGGATGTCGACATCGTCGTCGAACTGATGGGGCCGGTGGAGCCCGCCCGCAAGGCGATCCTGTCCGCACTCGAGCACGGCAAGTCCGTCGTCACCGCCAACAAGGCCCTGCTGTCCACGTCCACCGGCGAGCTGGCGCAGGCGGCCGAAAACGCCCACGTCGACCTGTATTTCGAGGCGGCGGTCGCCGGCGCCATCCCGGTGATCCGCCCGCTCACCCAGTCGCTGGCCGGCGACACGGTGCTGCGGGTTGCCGGCATCGTCAACGGCACCACCAACTACATCCTGTCCGCGATGGACAGCACCGGCGCCGACTACGACAGCGCGCTGGCCGACGCCAGCGCGCTGGGCTACGCCGAGGCCGACCCCACCGCCGACGTCGAGGGCTACGACGCCGCGGCCAAGGCCGCGATCCTGGCGTCCATTGCCTTTCACACCCGGGTGCACGCGGACGACGTCTACCGCGAGGGCATCACCAAGATCACCCCGGCCGACTTCGCCTCCGCGCGGTCCCTGGGCTGCACCATCAAGCTGCTGTCCATCTGCGAACGCGTCACGGGAGACGATGGCCAGCAACGAGTTTCGGCCCGCGTGTATCCCGCGCTGGTGCCGCTGTCGCATCCGCTCGCCACGGTGGGCGGAGCGTTCAACGCGGTGGTGGTCGAGGCCGCCGCCTCGGGGAGGCTGATGTTCTACGGGCAGGGGGCGGGTGGCGCGCCCACCGCGTCGGCGGTGACCGGCGACCTGGTGATGGCCGCCCGCAACCGGGTCCTGGGCAGCCGCGGGCCGAAGGAGTCCAGGTACGCCGAACTTCCCATCGCACCAATGGGTCTCATCTCCACCCGCTATTACGTCAGCATGAACGTGGCCGACAAGCCCGGCGTGTTGTCCTCGGTGGCAGCGGAATTCGCCAAGCGCGAGGTGAGCATCGCCGAGGTCCGCCAAGAGGGCGTCGCGGACGAGGGCGGGCGACGGGTGGGGGCCCGCATCGTGGTGGTCACCCACACCGCCACCGACGCCGCACTGTCCGAAACCGTGGAGGCGCTCGCAGATTTGGACGTCGTGCAGAGCGTGACGAGCGTGCTGCGACTGGAAGGAAACGGCCTGTGAGCGTGCCCCGAATTACAGGGACGGCCACCCACCGGCCCTGGCCCGGCGTGATCGCGGCGTATCGCGACCGCCTGCCGGTTGGCGACGACTGGACCCCGGTCACCCTGCTCGAGGGTGGTACCCCGCTGATCGCCGCAACCCGGCTCTCGGAGAAGACCCGCTGCACCGTGCATCTCAAGGTCGAGGGCCTCAACCCGACCGGCTCCTTCAAGGACCGCGGCATGACGATGGCGGTCACCGACGCCGTGGCCCGTGGCCAGCGGGCCGTGTTGTGCGCGTCGACGGGAAACACCTCGGCGTCCGCGGCGGCCTACGCCGCCCGCGCCGGGATCACCTGCGCCGTGCTGATACCACAGGGCAAGATCGCGATGGGCAAGCTGGCTCAGGCGGTTATGCACGGCGCCAAGATCATCCAGATCGACGGCAACTTCGACGACTGTCTGGAACTGGCCCGCAAGATGGCGGCCGACTTCCCGACGATCTCGCTCGTCAATTCCGTCAATCCGGTGCGCATCGAGGGTCAGAAAACGGCGGCGTTCGAGATCGTCGACGCCCTGGGCGCCGCGCCGGACGTGCACGCGCTTCCGGTCGGCAATGCCGGGAACATCACCGCGTACTGGAAGGGCTACACCGAGTATTACCACGAAGGCGTGATCGACAAGTTGCCCCGCATGCTGGGCACCCAGGCGGCCGGCGCTGCGCCGCTGGTGCTCGGTGAACCGGTCAGCAACCCGGAGACCATCGCGACCGCCATCCGCATCGGCGCGCCGGCGTCGTGGACCGCCGCCGTCGAGGCCCAGCAGCAGTCCAAAGGCCGCTTCCTGGCCGCCACCGACGACGAGATCCTGGCCGCCTACCACTTGGTGGCCCAGTCCGAAGGCGTCTTCGTCGAACCCGCTTCCGCCGCCAGCATCGCGGGCCTGCTCAAGGCCGTCGACGACGGCTGGGTGGCTCCCGGGTCGACGGTGGTGTGCACGGTGACGGGCAACGGCTTGAAGGATCCCGACACCGCCCTGAAGGACATGCCGAGCGTGTCCGCGCTGCCCGTTGATCCGGTGCTCGTCGTCGAGAAACTGGGCCTCGTTTAATGGAGGCCTGTTGGTGACTCCCGTGTTGCCGCCCGGCCTGGTGGCCAGCGCCGTGGTGTCGGCGTCCAGCGCCAACCTCGGTCCGGGTTTCGACAGCATCGGCCTCGCGTTGAGCCTCTGCGACGAGATCGTCGTGGAAACAACCGATTCCGGCCTGGCTGTGGTGGTCGAGGGCGAGGGCGCCGACCAGGTGCCGCTGGACGCCGGACACCTCGTGGTGCGCGCCGTCGAACGCGGGCTGCGGGCCGCCGGGGTCGGCGCGCCCGGCCTGGTGGTGCGCTGCCGCAACGCCATCCCGCACTCCCGGGGGCTCGGCTCCTCCGCGGCCGCCGTGGTCGGCGGCCTCGCTGCGGTGAATGGCCTTGTGGCACAGACGGACTCAACACCGCTGAGCACGGCCGCGCTGATCCAGCTGTCCTCCGAGTTCGAGGGGCATCCCGACAACGCCGCGGCCGCGGTGTTGGGCGGTGCGGTGGTGTCGTGGATCGACGGCACCGGTGATCGGCCCGACTACCGGGCGGTACCGCTGCGGCTCCATCCCGACATCCGGTTGTTCTGCGCGATCCCCGAGGAGCGTTCGTCGACCGCCGAGACCCGCGTCCTGCTGCCCGCCCAGGTCAGCCACGACGACGCCAGGTTCAATATCAGCCGGGCCGCGTTGCTGGTCGTGGCCCTCACCGAACGGCCGGATCTGCTGATGGCGGCTACCGAAGACGTGCTTCATCAACCGCAGCGAGCCCCGGCGATGCCCGCCTCGGCGGAATATCTGCGGCTGTTGCGGCGTCATAACATTTCGGCCACGCTTTCTGGGGCCGGTCCCGCGCTGATCGCAATGAGCACAGCACCCGAGTTGCCCCCCGAAGCGATCGAGTACGGTGCCGCAAACGGATTTACCATCGCCAAGATGACCGCCGGTGAAGGAGTTCGCTGGAGCCCGGGAGTCACGGTCGCGGGTTGATCCACAGCGGGGCGGGGAGGGTTTGCTTGCTTCCAACCGGGATGCGGGTTATCCTCGGAGCCGTCCAGCAATCGCAGCATCTGCATCTGCATCCATACTGCCTTGACGCTAGGACAACACCAATTCTTCTCGTGAACGAGGTTCGCCGCTTAATTCGCCTCTTCCGGCGACCACCGTTGCAGAGTCGATGATTGGCTGCACTCGGCGATTTGGCTGAATGCAACGACCCCCCGTATGACCTGATCAGCGGGGGAAGAAAGGAAATCCGTGACTGATACGGACTTGTTCACGGCGGGCGAAAACACCGACAGCGATCAGCCGTCGAACGCCGTGACCACAGACACCCCCGACGTCAAAACCGACACCCGGGTGGGCGCGCTGTCCACCATGGTGCTTCCCGAACTGCGCGCGCTGGCTAACGAGGTCGGCGTCAAGGGGACGTCGGGCATGCGCAAGACCGAACTGATCGCCGCGATAAAGGAAATCAGGGGGCGGGCCAACGGGGCTCCGGCCCCTGCCGACCCCGAGGGCAGCGGCGAATCCGGCACCGCCCCAGCAGAAGCCCCAGCCGAATCCAAGGCCGAGACGCCGGCTTCCCAAGGGGAACAGAACGGGTCCACCACCGAGTCGCCGCGCCGGGAACGCCGCGGTGCCTCGCGCGAGGCGGGATCACCCGCTCACGGGGACGACGAGGCCGGCGAAGCCAACAAGACCAACACCAAAACCGACGAGCGCAAACCAGGCGCCGGCAGCGACCAGAGCGGTGATCAGCAGGGCTCGGGCCAGCAGCAGCGCGGCTCGAACCAGCAGGAGGACGACGGCGAGGGCCGTCAGGGCCGGCGCGGGCGCCGATTCCGCGACCGTGACCGCAGGCGCCGGGGCGAGCGATCGGGCGACGGTGCGGACACCGAACTGCGCGAGGACGACGTCGTGCAGCCGGTCGCCGGCATCCTTGACGTTCTCGACAATTACGCCTTCGTCCGCACCTCCGGCTACCTCGCCGGCCCGCACGACGTCTACGTGTCGATGAACATGGTGCGCAAGAACGGCCTGCGCCGCGGCGACGCGGTGACCGGCGCGGTTCGGGTCCCCCGCGACGGGGAGCAGCCCAACCAGCGGCAGAAGTTCAACCCGTTGGTGCGCTTGGACAGCGTCAACGGCGGCCCGGTCGAAGACGCCAAGAAGCGGCCCGACTTCTCCAAATTGACGCCGCTGTACCCCAACCAGCGGCTGCGCCTGGAAACCACCCCCGACCGGCTGACCACGCGGGTCATCGACCTGATCATGCCGATCGGCAAGGGCCAGCGCGCGCTGATCGTCTCGCCGCCCAAGGCGGGCAAGACGACGATCCTGCAGGACATCGCCAACGCGATCACCAAGAACAATCCGGAATGCCACCTCATGGTCGTGCTCGTCGACGAGCGGCCCGAGGAGGTCACCGACATGACACGTTCGGTCAAGGGCGAGGTCATCGCCTCGACATTCGACCGGCCCCCGACGGACCACACGGCGGTCGCCGAGCTGGCCATCGAACGTGCCAAGCGGCTCGTCGAGCAGGGCAAGGACGTCGTGGTGCTGCTGGACTCGATCACCCGCCTGGGGCGCGCCTACAACAACGCGTCGCCCGCCTCGGGCCGGATCCTGTCCGGTGGTGTCGACTCCACCGCCCTGTACCCGCCCAAGCGCTTCCTGGGCGCGGCCCGCAACATCGAGGAAGGCGGGTCGCTGACGATCATCGCCACCGCCATGGTCGAGACGGGCTCCACCGGTGACACGGTCATCTTCGAAGAGTTCAAGGGCACCGGCAACGCCGAGCTCAAGCTGGACCGCAAGATCTCCGAACGGCGGGTCTTCCCGGCGGTCGACGTGAACCCCTCCGGCACCCGTAAGGACGAGCTGCTGCTGTCGCCGGACGAGTTCGGCATCGTGCACAAGCTGCGCCGCGTGCTGTCGGGCCTGGACTCCCACCAGGCCATCGACCTGCTGATGAGCCAGCTGCGCAAGACGAAGACCAACTACGAGTTCCTGGTGCAGGTGTCCAAGACGACACCCGGCTCGATGGACAACGACTAGCCACGCGACACTGCAACCACGCGGCGCAACGGCGAGGCCCGACTGCCGGGAATGCGCACGCGCAGCCCGGTGTTTGGGGTGATGTAGGTTGACCTGGCATAATCGGCGGTCGACTACCCCAGGACCAACTTCAGGTTCACGGAGTTCACGCCCGGTCCGGGCGGCAAACGATCGAAGAGGACATCATGAAAGCTGACATTCACCCCGCCTACGCGGAGACCACCGTGCACTGCGGTTGCGGGAACACCTTCCAGACCCGCAGCACCAAGCCCGGCGGCAACATCGTCGTCGAGGTCTGCTCGCAGTGCCATCCCTTCTACACCGGCAAGCAGAAGATCCTCGACAGCGGCGGCCGGGTGGCCCGCTTCGAGAAGCGCTATGGCAAGCGCAAGGCCGCGGCCGACAAGGCCGAGTCGACCGACAAATAGCTGGCTCACCGACGCCCGAACTGTGCGAGTCCGCGCAGGCCGGGCGTCGGTTCGCGTTAACGAGTGCCCGGCTCGTCCTCGGGCCGCCCGCGGCCCGCATCGTCGCCGGGCGCGGGGCAGGAGGTGACGCATGACGCAGCCGGTACAGACGATCGACGTGCTGCTGGCCGAACACGCCGAGCTCGAGCATCGGCTGGCGGATCCCGAGTTACACAGCAAGCCCGACGAGGCGCGCAAAGCCGGGCGCCGGTTCGCCCGATTGGCCCCGATAATCGCCACGCATCGCAAGCTGGTGGCCGCGCGCGCCGACCTGGACACCGCGCGCGAGCTGGCCGCCGACGACGAGTCGTTCGCCGATGAGGTGACCGAACTGGAAGAGCGGGTGGCCGAATTGGACACCCAGCTCACCGACATGCTAGCGCCGCGCGACTCGCATGACGCCGACGACATCGTGCTCGAAGTCAAATCCGGTGAGGGCGGGGAAGAATCGGCCTTGTTCGCCGCCGATTTGGCCAGGATGTACATCCGCTACGCCGAGCGCCATGGCTGGACCGTGACGGTGCTCGACGAGACCACCTCGGACCTGGGCGGTTACAAGGACGCGACGCTCAGCATCGCCAGCAAGGGCGACGCCACCGACGGGGTGTGGTCGCGAATGAAGTTCGAGGGCGGCGTGCACCGCGTGCAACGGGTTCCGGTGACGGAATCCCAAGGCCGCGTGCACACTTCGGCGGCGGGCGTGCTGGTTTATCCCGAACCCGAGGAAGTGGGCGAGGTGCAGATCGACGAGTCGGATTTGCGCATCGACGTGTACCGCTCGTCGGGGAAGGGCGGCCAGGGCGTCAATACCACCGACTCGGCGGTGCGGATCACGCACCTGCCCACCGGGATCGTCGTCACCTGTCAAAACGAACGCTCACAATTGCAGAACAAAACACGCGCGTTGCAGGTGCTGGCGGCTCGCCTGCAGTCCATGGCAGAGGAGCAGGCGCTGGCCGACGCGTCGGCCGACCGGGCCAGCCAGATCCGCACCGTCGACCGCAGCGAACGGATTCGCACCTACAATTTCCCCGAGAACAGGATCACCGACCACCGAATCGGTTTCAAGGCGCACAATCTCGATCAGGTGCTCGACGGTGACCTGGATGCGTTGTTCGACGCGCTGCGCACCGCTGACAAGCAGTCCCGGCTACAACAGACATGACCGGCTTGCGGCGCGCGATCGACTCCGCTGCGGCGCAACTCGCCGAGGCGGGGATCGACTCTGCGCGTCACGATGCCGAGGAGTTGGCCGCCCACCTGGTCGGCACCGAACGTGGCCGGCTCACCTTGCTCGAGCCACCGGACGACGAGTTCTTCCGCCGTTACCGCGAGATCGTGGCCGCGCGCTCGCAGCGAGTGCCGTTGCAGCATCTCACCGGAACCGCGGGGTTCGGGCCGGTGCTGCTGCAGGTCGGCCCCGGTGTGTTCATACCGCGTCCGGAGACCGAGGCCATCTTGGCGTGGGCCACCGACCAACCACTCGCGGCGCGGCCCGTGATCGTCGATTTATGCACCGGCTCCGGCGCATTGGCGCTCGCGCTCGCCCAACACCGGCCCGCGGCGCGGGTAATCGGTGTCGACGATTCCGACGCGGCCCTGCAGTACGCGCGCCGCAACGCCGAGGGCACCGCCGTGGAACTCGTGCGCGCGGACGTCACCGAACTTGCCTTTAAGCCGGACTTGCTTTCCGAACTGGGTCGTCGGGTCGACCTGGTGGTGGCCAACCCACCCTACGTTCCCGACGGCATAGCCGTGGAAACCGAAGTGGCCCAACATGATCCGCCTCACGCGGTATTCGGCGGCGTGGACGGAATGGCGGTGATCGCCGCCGTGGTCCTCGTCGCGGGCCGCTGGCTTCGCCCGGGTGGCCTGTTCGCCGTCGAGCACGACGACACCACGTCGTCGCGAACCATCGAATTGGTCAAGCGCACAGGGCTTTTCGAAGACATCGAGGCCCACCGGGATTTTGCCGGCCGACCGAGGTTCGTGACGGCTCGACGGAAAGAGCGGGGCCTATGACCGCGGTGTTCGACTGTGCCGACCCCGATCAGCGTTCGGTCGGAATCGCCTCGGCGGCGGGGGCGCTCAAGGGCGGCCGCCTGGTCGTCATGCCGACGGACACCGTCTACGGCATCGGCGCGGACGCCTTCAACAGCGCCGCGGTGGGCGCGCTGCTCGCGGCCAAAGGGCGGGGTCGAGACATGCCGGTGGGTGTGCTGGTCGGTTCGTGGCACACCATCGAGGGCCTGGTCTACACAATGCCCGACGGCGCCCGCGAACTCATCCGCGCATTCTGGCCGGGCGCGCTGAGCCTGGTGGTGGCGCAGGCGCCATCGTTGCAGTGGGATCTCGGCGACGCGCGAGGCACCGTGATGCTGCGGATGCCGCTGCACCCGGTGGCCATCGAACTGCTCCGTGAGGTCGGGCCCATGGCCGTATCCAGTGCCAACGTCTCGGGCCGCCCGCCCGCGGTGGACGCCGACGAGGCGCGCAGCCAACTCGGCGACCTCGTCGACGTCTATCTCGACGCGGGCCCGGCGCAGCAGCAGGCCGCGTCGACGATCGTCGACCTGACCGGAACCGCCCCGCGCATCCTGCGCCCGGGTCCCGTCAGCGTCGAGCGGATCGCCGAGGTGCTCGGCTTGGACCCGGAAAGTCTCATCGCCTAGCCCCATTGCGGTTCTCCGGGTCTCAGGTTGGTGCAGTACGGTCTCGAGGTGTCCAGCGACCTAGCCAGCCTCGCCGGTGGCCTGCTCGCCTTATCCGATCGCGGTACCGGTGTTCCCCTGCGCGAGCTTGCGTTGGTCGGACTGACCGCTGCGATCGTCACCTACTTCGCGACCGGACCGGTTCGGGTGCTGGCCACCCGATTGGGCGCGGTCGCCTATCCGCGGGAACGCGACGTGCACGTGACGCCAACCCCACGGATGGGCGGGCTGGCAATGTTTCTCGGCGTGATCTCGGCCGTCTTCCTGGCATCGCAACTGCCGGCGCTCACCCGTGGGTTCGTCTACTCCACCGGCATGCCCGCGGTTCTGGTGGCGGGCGCGGTGATGGTGGGCATCGGTCTGATCGACGACCGTTGGGGGCTGGACGCTTTGACGAAGTTCGCCGGTCAGATCACGGCGGCCAGCGTCTTGGTCACCATGGGCGTTGCCTGGAGCGTCCTCTATATCCCGATCGGCGGCGTCGGCACCATCGTGTTGGACCAGGCCTCGTCGATCCTGCTCACCCTGGCGCTGACGGTCTCGATCGTGAACGCGATGAATTTCGTCGACGGACTCGACGGACTGGCCGCCGGGTTGGGTCTGATCACCGCGATGGCCATCTGCATGTTCTCGGTTGGTCTGTTGCGCGACCACGGCGGTGACGTGCTGTTCTATCCGCCCGCCGTGATTTCGGTGGTGCTCGCGGGGGCCTGTCTGGGCTTCCTGCCGCACAACTTTCACCCGGCCAAGATCTTCATGGGCGATTCCGGCTCGATGCTGATCGGCCTGATGCTCGCCGCGGCCTCCACGACCGCCGCCGGCCCGGTCTCGCAGAACGCGTACGGCGCTCGCGATGTGTTTGCTCTGCTGTCGCCGTTCCTTTTGGTGGTGGCGGTCATGTTCGTGCCGATGCTCGACCTTCTGCTGGCGATCGTGCGTCGCACCCGCGCGGGCCGAAGCGCGTTCAGCCCCGACAAGATGCACCTGCACCACAGGTTGCTGCAGATCGGCCATTCGCATCGTCGGGTAGTGCTGCTGATCTATCTGTGGGTCGGCATTGTCGCGTTCGGCGCCGCGAGCACGATTTTCTTCAACCCGCGCGATACCGCGGCGGTGATGCTCGGTGCCATCGTGGTCGCCGGCGTGGCGACGCTCATCCCCCTCCTCCGTCGCCGCGAAGACTACGAGGACGAGGACTACGACACGGGGTAGTAGTGCCGTCTGCCATATGGTACGGTGCAGCTAGAATCCCGAAAAGACACCTTGAGGGTTGCCGGCCAGCCGGCCCGTCGGGCGCTTGCCCGACGGCGCCGATTCACGACCGACAGAGGGAGCTACCCCTTGGGTAATCCCAGTGTGACGTGCGATACGCTCGGCGGGCCACCGATCGGGCGGTCGGGGGTTTCCCGCTCCACTAACTGGGATTGAGGTGCTGCAGTGACGACACCAGCGCAGGACGCGCCGTTGGTGTTTCCCTCTGTTGCTTTCCGCCCCGTTCGGCTTTTCGTGATCAGCGTGGGGATCGCCGCGGCGGCCATGCTCGTCGCCGGATTGTCGGGCCACCTCATGGTCGGGGTGTTTTTCGCTGTCGGGTTGCTCTTGGGTTTGCTCAACGCGCTGTTGCTGCGGCGTTCGGTGGCATCCATCACCGCCCGGGAACATCCACTGAAAAGCACGATGGCCCTCAACACGGCGTCACGGCTGGCCGTCATCACCATCCTCGCGCTGATCGTCGCCTACCTTTTCCGGCCGGCCGGGGTGGGCGTGCTGTTCGGCCTGGTGCTCTTCCAGTTGCTCTTGATCGCGTCGACCGCGCTGCCGGTCTGGAAGAAGCTGCGCAGCGGGGAGCCGGCCTTGTCTTCGGAGCCGGAAGGGACGGGAGAGGGGAGCGTCAGCGATGGTTGAGACGATCATGGCCGAGGCCAAAATCGAGGTCGGCGTGCATCCCCACGCCACCTGGCTGGGGCTGACGGTCAACACCGACACGGTGCTCGCAACCGCGATCGCAGGGGCGATCGTGCTCGCCTTGGCCTTCTTCCTCCGCGCCAAGGTCACCTCGACGGGCGTGCCCAATGGGGTGCAGTTGTTCTGGGAGGCGATCACCGTACAGATGCGCGGACAGATCGAGGCCGCCATCGGTATGCGGATCGCGCCGTTCGTGCTGCCGCTCGCGGTCACGATCTTCGTGTTCATCCTGATCTCGAACTGGCTATCCGTCCTTCCGCTGCAGTACAAGGAGGGCGGACACAGCGTTGAGTTACTCACGCCGGCCGCGGGGGACATCAATTACGTGCTGGCGCTGGCCCTTTTCGTGTTCGTCTGCTACCACGCGGCCGGGATCTGGCGGCGCGGCATCATCGGACACCCAATCAAGCTGCTCAAGGGTCACGTCGCGTTCCTCGCGCCGATCAACCTGGTCGAAGAACTCGCCAAGCCGATCTCGTTGTCCCTCCGTCTTTTCGGCAACATCTTCGCCGGCGGCATCCTCGTGTCCCTGATCGCGCTCTTCCCCGCATGGATTATGTGGGCGCCCAACGCGATCTGGAAATCGTTCGATTTGTTCGTCGGAGCCATCCAGGCCTTCATCTTCTCCATCCTGACCATCCTGTATTTCAGCCAAGCCATGGAGCTGGACGAGGATCATGACTAGAACCGCAACGAACTCGCCCGACCTACGCACCACTACAGAAACCCGGTAGACCGCTACCGGATAAAGGAGGAATCAAATGGATCCCGTGATCGCTCAGGGCGCACTCATCGGCGGTGGCCTGATCATGGCCGGCGGCGCAATCGGTGCCGGCATCGGTGACGGTGTTGCGGGTAACGCACTGGTTTCGGGCATCGCCCGGCAACCCGAGGCGCAGGGCCGGTTGTTCACCCCCTTCTTCATCACGGTGGGTCTGGTCGAGGCGGCCTACTTCATCAACCTGGCGTTCATGGCGTTGTTCGTCTTCGCCACCCCGGTCAGCTAATTCGGCTGTGATGGGTTGGATGCCTGACGTGAGCCCCATTGCTCTGGCCGGGAGCCAGGCGGCGGAGGGTGGCAACAACTTCCTCGTTCCCAACGGCACGTTCTTCTTCGTGCTGGCCATCTTCCTGCTCGTGCTCGGAATCATCGGCACTTGGGTCGTGCCGCCGATCCTGAAGGTGTTGCGCGAGCGCGACGCCATGGTGCACAAGACGCACGAGGACAACAAGAAGTCGGCCGAGCAGTTCGCAGCCGCCCAGGCCGATTACGAAAAAGTCATGAAGGAAGCCCGGGGGCAAGCGTCGTGGTACCGCGACAACGCCCGGGCGGAGGGTCGTAAGGTCGTCGACGACGCCCGTGCCCGGGCCGAACAAGAGGTGATGTCGACGCTGCAGCTCGCCGCGGAGCAATTGAAGCGGGAGAGGGACGCCGTGGAACTGGACCTAAGAGCCAATGTCGGCGCCATGTCGGCGACCCTGGCCAGTCGAATCCTGGGTGTCGAGGTCGCCACCTCGGCTGCGACGAGGTAACCACCGATGTGGACTTTCGTTGGGCAGTTGGTCGGGTTTGCCATCATCGTGTGGCTGGTGGTGCGTTATGTGGTGCCGCCGGTGCGTCGACTGATGACGGCTCGGCAGGAGGCGGTGCGCCAACAGTTGAAGGACTCGGCGGCGGCGGCCGATCGCCTCAAGGAGGCAAGCGAGGCGCACAGCAAGGCTGTCGAGGACGCCAAGGTGGAGGCGAAACAGGTCGTCGAAGAAGCCCAGACCGACGCCCAACGCATTGCCGAACAATTGAAAGCCCAAGCCGACATCGACGCGGAACGCATCAAAATGCAGGGTGCTCGCCAGGTCGACCTGTTGCGGGCACAGCTGACCCGTCAGCTTCGGCTCGAGCTCGGACACGAATCAGTGCGCCAGGCGGGCGAATTGGTGCGCAACTACGTTGCGGACCCGGCGCAGCAGTCGGCCACCGTGGATCGTTTCCTCGATGAGCTTGACGCCATGGCGCCGGCACCCGCCGAGGTTGCCTACCCGCTCATGAAGAAGATGCGGTCGGCCAGTCGGCACGCGATGCGGAACCTGTCGGATCGGTTCGGCACCATAGCCAAGAACCTCGACAGCAAAGGACTTTCCACCTTCTCGAGCGAGCTGGTGGCGGTGGCCAAAATGTTGGACCGCGAAATCGTCGTCACCCGTTATCTCACGGTGCCCGCCGAAGACGCGGGCCCGCGCGTTCAGCTGATCGAGCGGCTCGTATCGGGCAAAGTCGGCGACGCAACCCTCGACCTGCTGCGGGCAGCCGTCTCGGAGCATTGGTCGGCCAACTCCGATCTGGTCGACGCCATCGAACACATATCTCGGCAAGCGCTGCTGGAAGTCGCCGAACGCGAGGATCGCACCGATGAGGTCGAAGACCAGCTATTCAGGTTTTCCCGCATTCTCGACGCGCAGCCGCGACTTGCCATCATGCTGGGCGACTATGGAACCCCGGTTGAAGGTCGACTGGAGTTGCTGCGCAAGGTACTCCAGAACGCGAGCGGCGGGGTCAACCCGATCGCGAGGACACTGCTCACCCAGACTGTCGAGCTGCTCAGAGGTGAGTCGGCCGAGGAGGCCATAAAGTTTTTGGCGGAAGTTGCGGTGGCTCGCCGCGGTGAAGTCATCGCGAAGGTCAGCGCCGCGGCCGAGCTCAGCGCCGACCAGCGCGCCCGGCTCACCGAAGTTCTCAGCCGCATCTACGGTCATCCGGTGACGGTCCAGCTGGAGATCGACGGCGAGTTGCTGGGTGGGCTGTTGATCGCGGTGGTGGACGAGGTGATCGACGGGACGCTGTCGTCTCGGCTGGCCGCGGCGCACGCCCAATTGCCCGACTGAAACTGGTCATCACAGAGAATCAAGTAGGAAGACGAAAAGCCATGGCAGAGTTGACAATCTCGGCTGACGACATCCAGAGCGCCATCGAGGAGTACGTGGGCTCCTTCACCTCCGACACCGCGCGCGAGGAAGTCGGCACTGTGATCGAAGCCGGGGACGGCATCGCGCACGTCGAGGGCTTGCCCTCCGTCATGACCCAGGAGCTACTCGAGTTCCCGGGTGGGGTCCTCGGCGTCGCGCTCAACCTCGACGAGCACAGCATCGGCGCGGTGATCCTGGGCGATTTCGAGAAAATTGAAGAAGGCCAACAGGTCAAGCGCACCGGCGAGGTGTTGTCGGTACCGGTTGGCGACGCTTTCCTGGGGCGCGTCGTCAATCCGCTCGGTCACCCCATCGACGGGCGGGGGGACGTCGACACCGACACGCGCCGCGCACTGGAGATCCAGGCGCCGTCGGTGGTGCAACGCCAAGGCGTAAAGGAGCCTCTGCAGACCGGCATCAAGGCCATCGACGCCATGACACCTATCGGGCGCGGCCAGCGCCAGCTGATCATCGGCGACCGCAAGACCGGCAAGACCGCTGTCTGTGTGGACACCATCCTCAACCAGCGAGAGAACTGGGAGAGCGGCGACGAGAAGAAGCAGGTGCGCTGCGTGTACGTGGCCATCGGCCAGAAGGGCACCACCATCGCCGCTGTCCGCAGTGCTCTGGAAGAGGGCGGCGCGATGGACTACACGACCATTGTCGCGGCGCCCGCGTCGGACTCCGCCGGCTTCAAATGGCTTGCGCCGTACACCGGTTCGGCGATCGCCCAGCACTGGATGTACGACGGCAAGCATGTCCTCATCGTCTTCGACGATTTGAGCAAGCAGGCCGAGGCGTACCGCGCGATCTCGTTGTTGCTGCGCCGGCCGCCGGGGCGCGAGGCCTACCCGGGTGATGTGTTTTACCTGCACTCGCGGCTGTTGGAGCGCTGCGCGAAGCTCTCCGACGACCTCGGAGGCGGCTCGCTGACCGGCCTGCCGATCATCGAGACCAAGGCGAACGACATCTCGGCCTACATCCCCACCAACGTCATCTCGATCACCGACGGGCAGTGCTTCCTCGAGTCGGACCTGTTCAACCAGGGTGTACGCCCGGCCATCAACGTGGGTGTGTCGGTGTCCCGCGTGGGTGGCGCGGCGCAGATCAAGGCCATGAAGGAGGTGGCCGGGTCGTTGCGTCTGGACCTCTCGCAGTACCGCGAGTTGGAATCGTTCGCGGCGTTCGCCTCGGACCTGGACGCCACCTCCAAGGCACAGCTGGAGCGCGGCGAACGGCTGGTCGAACTGCTCAAGCAACGGCAGTACCAGCCGATGCCGGTCGAGGAGCAGGTGGTCTCCATCTTCCTGGGCACGGCCGGCCACCTGGACTCCGTGCCCGTCGAGGACGTCAGGCGGTTCGAAACCGAGTTGCTGGACCACATGCGGGCTTCCGAAGAGAAATTTCTGGCCGGGATCCGCGACACCCAGAAGCTTTCCGAGGAAGGTGAGAACCAGCTCACCGAAATCATCAACCACTTCAAGAAGGGCTTCGCGGCCTCCGACGGCGCGTCGGTGGTGCCCGACGAGCACGTCGAGCCAATGGACGAGGAAGACCTGGAAAAGGAATCGGTGCAAGTCAAGAAGGAGAAGCCGAAGGACAAGAAGGAATCCAAGGACTCCAAGAAGGACAAGAAGTAGCTAACAATGGCGGCCACACTTCGCGAATTGCGCGGCCGGATCCGCTCGGCGGGGTCGATCAAAAAGATCACCAAGGCCCAGGAGATGATCGCGACATCGCGCATCGGCAAGGCGCAGGCTCGGCTGGGGTCCGCGCGACCGTACGCATTCCAGATCACCGCGACGCTCACCACCCTGTCCGCCGAAGCCGCTCTGGACCACCCATTGCTGGTTGAGCGAGCGGAACCGAAGCGGGCCGGCGTGCTGGTGGTGTCCTCCGACCGCGGGTTGTGCGGTGCGTACAATTCCAGCGTCTTCCGTCGCTCCGAGGAGCTGTTCTCCCTGCTGAGGGAGGACGGAAAGACGCCGGTTCTGTATACGGTCGGCCGTAAGGCGTTGAACTACTTCAAATTCCGCAACTGGGACATCACGGAATCGTGGACGGGCTTCTCGGAGCAACCTAAGTACGAAAACGCCGCGGAGATCGCTTCGACCCTGGTCGAAACCTTCATGAAGGGGGCCGGCGACGACGGGGAGCAGCCGTCCGATGAGGGCCAGGGCGTCGACGAACTGCACGTCGTCTACTCGGAGTTCAAGTCGATGATGTCGCAAACGGCGGTGGCTCACCGCATCGCCCCGCTGGTGGTCGAGTATGTGGAGGAAGAACCCGAACTGCACACCCTGTATTCGTTCGAGCCGGACGCGACGACCCTGTTTGAGGCGCTGCTGCCGCGGTACCTGACCACCCGTGTCTATGCGGCGCTGTTGGAAGCCGCGGCATCGGAGCTGGCCTCACGCCAGCGTGCAATGAAGTCGGCCACCGACAACGCGGACGACCTCATCAAAGAGCTGACGCTGATGGCGAACCGCGAGCGGCAGGCACAGATCACCCAGGAGATCAGCGAAATCGTCGGCGGCGCAAACGCGCTCGCCGATGCCAACGCCGGGTAGCACACGAGGAAGAAGAAATTTTATGGCTGCTACTACTAAAAATACTGAAAACACCCAGAAGACCAAAGAGTCCAACGACACGAGCACCAGCGGCCGCGTGGTACGCGTCACCGGGCCCGTCGTCGACGTCGAGTTCCCGCGCGGCTCGGTACCCGAGCTGTTCAACGCCCTCAACGCCGAGATCGCCTTCGAGGAGCTCAAGAAGACCCTCACACTCGAGGTCGCCCAGCACTTGGGCGACAGCCTGGTGCGCACCATTTCGTTGCAGCCCACCGACGGCCTGGTGCGTGGCGTCGAGGTCACCGACACCGGCAATCCGATCTCGGTGCCGGTCGGTGAGGGCGTCAAGGGTCACGTCTTCAACGCCCTGGGCGACTGCCTGGACGAGCCGGGGTACGGCGAGGACTTCGACCACTGGTCGATTCACCGCAAGCCGCCGGCCTTCGAGGATCTCGAGCCGCGCACCGAGATGCTCGAGACCGGGCTGAAGGTCGTCGACCTCCTGACACCGTATGTGCGGGGCGGCAAGATCGCGCTGTTCGGCGGCGCCGGCGTGGGCAAGACGGTGCTCATCCAGGAGATGATCAACCGTATCGCCCGAAACTTCGGTGGGACGTCGGTTTTCGCCGGGGTGGGTGAGCGCACCCGCGAGGGCAACGACCTGTGGGTGGAGCTCAAGGAAGCCGACGTGCTCAAGGACACCGCGCTGGTGTTCGGTCAGATGGACGAGCCGCCCGGCACCCGCATGCGGGTCGGGCTGTCCGCGTTGACGATGGCGGAGTGGTTCCGCGACGAGGCGGGCCAGGACGTGCTGCTGTTCATCGACAACATCTTCCGGTTCACCCAGGCGGGATCCGAGGTGTCGACCCTGCTCGGCCGCATGCCGTCGGCGGTGGGATACCAGCCCACGTTGGCCGACGAGATGGGGGAGCTGCAGGAGCGCATCACCTCCACCCGGGGCCGCTCGATTACATCCATGCAGGCGGTTTATGTGCCTGCGGACGACTACACCGACCCGGCGCCCGCGACGACGTTCGCGCACCTGGACGCCACCACCGAGCTGTCGCGGTCGGTGTTCTCCAAGGGCATCTTCCCCGCGGTGGACCCGCTGGCGTCGAGCTCGACCATCCTCGACCCCGGCGTCGTCGGCGACGAGCACTACCGCGTGGCGCAGGAAGTCATCCGAATTCTGCAGCGGTACAAGGATCTTCAGGACATCATCGCCATCCTCGGCATCGACGAGCTGTCCGAAGAGGACAAGCAGTTGGTCAACCGCGCCCGGCGCATCGAGCGGTTCCTCTCGCAGAACATGATGGCGGCCGAGCAGTTCACCGGTCAGCCGGGTTCGACGGTGCCGCTGAAGGAGACCATCGAGGCGTTCGACAAGCTGACGAAAGGCGACTTCGACCACATACCCGAACAGGCGTTCTTCTTGATCGGTGGCCTCGACGACTTGGCGAAGAAAGCCGAAAGCTTTGGCGCCAAACTCGATTCCTGAGGCTAAGTCGAAAGGTGTTGTGGCATGGCAGAATTGAACGTTGAGATAGTCGCCGTCGACCGAAAGATCTGGTCGGGTGAGGCAACGTTCCTGTTCACCCGCACCACCGTCGGTGAGATCGGCATCCTGCCCCGCCACATTCCGCTGGTGGCACAGTTGGTGGACGACGCCATGGTGCGTGTCGAACGCGAAGGCGAAGACGACCTGCGGATCGCGGTGGACGGCGGGTTCTTGTCGGTAACCGAGGAACAGGTCAGCATCCTCGCCGAATCAGCGGAGTTCGAGTCGGAGATCGACGAGAGTGCCGCCAGGGAGGCTGCCGAGTCCGACGATCCGCGTATCGCCGCCAGAGGGCGCGCCAGACTGCGCGCCGTCGGCGCGATCGACTGATCGCCGATGAGCGCGCCCATGCTCGCCATGGTCGTGCTCGTCGTCGTGTTGGCGGCGGCCGTCCTCGCCCTCAGTTATCGATTGTTGAAGCTGAGCCAGGGTGGGACGGCGGGGATCATGCGCGATATCCCCGCGGTCGGAGGTCACGGCTGGCGGCACGGCGTCATCCGTTACCGCGGCGGCGAAGCCGCGTTCTATCGGCTCTCCAGCCTGCGATTGTGGCCGGATCGTCGTCTCAGCCGGCGCGGTGTGGAGATCGTGACGCGACGCGCGCCGCGCGGCGACGAGTTCGACATCATGACCGACGAGATCGTCGTCTTGGAGTTGCGCGACACCACACAGGACCGAAGGTCCGGCTACGAGCTTGCGCTCGACAAGGGCGCACTGACGGCGTTTTTGTCCTGGCTGGAATCGCGTCCGTCACCGCGCGCACGGCGTCGCAGCG
>CAWASF010000017.1:0-60973 GCA_963784685.1 uncultured Actinomycetota bacterium | reverse complement strand
GGCTACACCAACCTCAACTGGATGGCGGCCAGCCCGCTGCGCACGGCCAACCTGCCACAGATCCGGCTGGAACCGATCCTGAGGGCGCACGGGGAGGCGATGGCGCCGGGGACGGTGCGCTTCCATCATGAGCTCGTCGCCGTGGAGCAGGACGCCGACGGTGTCACCGCGCGTGTCCGCAACCGCGACGACGATTCCGAGTACACCGTTCGCGCACAGTATCTGCTCGGCTGCGACGGTGGCCGCACGATCCCCAAGCTGCTTGGCGTGGAATACGAGGGCCTGGGCGTGGTCGCGCAGACCGCCACCGCGCACATCAGCGCGGATCTCTCGCAGCTCGCACACGACCCCGACGTGCTCATCCGATGGATCTGGTGCCCGGCGATCGGCGAGATGGCGGTGCTGGTGCCGATGGGGCCCGACCACTGGGGTCCCGACAGCGAAGAATGGGTGTTCCACGTCACCTACGAGGGCGAGGGGCCCAAAGACCTCACCGACGAGTAGATCGAGGCCAACA
Organism: uncultured Actinomycetota bacterium; assembly: GCA_963784685.1. GTDB lineage: Bacteria > Actinomycetota > Actinomycetes > Mycobacteriales > Mycobacteriaceae > Mycobacterium. The sequence goes on along the minus strand of CAWASF010000017.1, from coordinate 60,456 downwards.
TGCGTCGCGCCCTGGACATCGACGTGCCGATGAAGGTCCACAAGATCACCCGCTGGGCTCTGGAGGGCGTGCTCGCGCCGAGGTTTCGGGTCGGCCGCGCGTTTCTCGTCGGCGACTCCGCGCACCGCCACCCACCCACCGGCGGCCTGGGACTGACCAGCGGCGTGCAGGACGCGCACAACCTGTGCTGGAAGCTTGACGCGGTGCTGGGCGGCCACGCAGCCGACAGCCTGCTGGAAAGCTATGAACCCGAACGCAGGCCGGTCGACGCCCGAAACGTCCAGCGTTCCCTGGAGAATTCGATGGCGCACATGGAAATCGGGCGCGCCTTCGGGCTCAGCCACGAGGCCGGCGCGGAGGCCAACTGGGCGCAGATGCGCCGCATCTTCAACGACAAGCCGGAAGATGCCGAGCACCGCCGCGGCGCGCTGCGTGCGATCCGCCGGCTGACGATGGAGGGCAACGAACTCAACGTCGAGTACGGATATCGCCACGCCTCCAGCGCCATCATCGCCGACGGCACACCGGAGCCCCCGGCCGTCGACGACGTCCGCGTCTATGAACCCGGCACCCGCCCCGGCAGCCCGCTGCCGCACGCCTGGATCGATGACGAGACGGGACACCGCCGTCCGATCAAAGACCTCGTCGGTCCGGGCCACTTCCTGCTGATCGCCGGCGAGGAAGGCCAGGATTGGTGCGCGGCGGCAGAAAACATCGCCCGCGCCAATGGGCTGCCCCTCGACGCGGTGCGCATCGGCCACATCGACGGCGACCTCTACGATCCGCGGCTGGCCGGGGCACAGTACCGCGGCATCACCACCAAAGGCGCCGTGCTGGTGCGTCCCGACCGTGTCATCGGGTGGCGCCACGCAGACGCGGCGCCCGACCCAGGGTCGAAACTCGCCGACGCGCTTGCACACATCCTGGGCCGCGACATCCGCGTGGCGGCGCCCATGCTCAGCCCGGCCGGCACCGGTGTCGGCTCCGGTCGAACCTGAACAGGAGACCTGCCGAAAAGCCTGCAAGCCAACCGATTTCGTGTTCGCCCAGACGATGACGACTACGGCGTGCGGAGCGACAGTTCGCCTTTCATAACAACATTCGCATCCGTGGTGCATTTCCTGGTCGCCGACGCCTCCTGCATCACCGGGTAGGTGTGGGGCGTCAACGGCGGCTTGGACATGTGAGGCCAAACCCCTTGACAGGATCTACAGCCAGCCGAACTTGATTTGGGCCGCCTGCGCGACCAGGTGCCGGACTGGCGTGAGCGTCGAACCTGGGCCTGCGGGCCGGAGGGGATGCTCAACGGGGCCGAAAAGACCTGGGCCGGCGCGGGTATCGGCGAGCGGTCGCACTTGGAGCGGTTCGCCATGTCCCGCGCGGCCCCGCATGGGCAGGGCGCAACTATTCTGCCCGCTTGATCCGGGCTATGGTCGGCGGATGGACTTTGCTCCGCCGCTTTTGGCGGTTCCCGACCACACGGAGCTGACATGCAACGGCTAACTGCGCTCGACGCGGCGTTCCTGGACCTGGAGACAGACGAGAGTCGGGCGAATGTCGCGTGGTTCTCGGTCTTCGAGGGGCCTGCTCCCGACCACGGCGAACTCGTGCGTTACATCGAAGGCAAGCTGGCGCTGGTTCCGCGCTACCGTCAGAAGTTGCGCTTCCTACCCTTGGGGATCGCCCGACCGCTGTGGATCGACGACCCCAACTTCAATCTGGACTATCACATCCGCCGGACCGCGTTGCCGGCGCCGGGCGGCGAGGAACAGCTCACCCGACTGTTTGCTCGGGTGGTCTCCCAGCAGCTCGACCGAAGCCATCCACTGTGGGAGATGTGGGTAGCGGAAGGACTTGGCGAGAATCGCTGGGCGGTGCTGTGGAAACTTCACCACGCGATGGTCGACGGAGTGACTGCCAACGAAATCAACACCGTGATCCTGTCCGACGAACCAGAGGCGCACCCATCTGCGCCCGCGTCGTGGCGCCCGGAGCCCGCGCCAGGCCGGCGGGCCCTGGCGACCGAATCGCTGAGAGGGCTGAGCCCGTTGGATCAGCTCCGAGCGCTGGAGGGCGCGCTACGGACACCGCGTGAACTATTCGGACGGGGCCTGGTGATGGCACGTACCATGCTTCCGCTCGGAAAGACTCTCGCCCAGGCGACCACATCCTCGCTCAACGGACCGATCGGCCCATACCGGCGGTTTGCGCGTACGACGATCAGCCTGCAGGCGGTGAAGTCCATCCGGTCACGGTACGGCGGGACCGTCAACGACGTGGTGCTTGCGGCGGTGGCCTCCGGCTTTCGGGAACTGCTGGCGGCCCGCGCTGAGCTCGAACCGTCCAGCGCCGTGCGAACCATGGTGCCGGTATCGGTCCGTGCCCCCGGCGAAATGGGCGGCAATCAAGTCTCGGCCGTCTTCGTCCGCCTGCCGGTGGGTGAGCAGGATCCCGTCCGGCGGCTAGAGGCTATCAGCCAGCAGATGAACGAGACAAAGCAGCGAGGCGACGCCGTGGCGGGCCAGGTTCTTGTCGGGCTGCAGGGATTCTCGCCGCCCATGTTGCTGGCGCTCGGCTCGCGGCTGGCGGCACGGCTTCCCCAGCGCACCGTCAATACCGTGACCACCAATGTTCCGGGTCCCCAGCACCCCCTTTACCTGCTGGGACGTCGCATGCTCGAAGCCGGGCCCTACGTCATGCTGGGGCCGCAGATTCGGATCGCCACGGCGATCTTCTCCTACGACGGCAATCTTTACGTCGGTGTGACCGGTGACTACGACACCGTGCCCGACATCGACGTGATGTGCGCCGGAATCGACCGCGGAATCGCCGAACTCAGCGAAGCGGACACCCAACCACCGCCCGCCGCGCGCAAGGCCAGCCCGGGCCGCAGGAAGGCCGACCGGAGCGGTTCCGGTGGCGAATGACCTCGGCCGCACTGCTGCGGCGTCCGGCACCGTGCGACCCGAACCCCATGAACCGGCTGACGAGGTCAGCGCTTGCCACGGCCACCCCCTTCTCGAACTCCGCTGCTACGCGGAGCTGGCCCGGTTGCTCGTCGACCCTGTGTTCCGTGGGCACGGTGTACCGCACGGCGACGGGCGCAGCGTACTTCTGCTGCCCGGTTTCTTGGCACGGCAAGGGCGCTGATCTTGACTAGGCTGTGGGCGAGGATCCCATGTCCGGTCCAGATTCGTGCACCTTCGGTGCCCTCGATAGCAGTAAAGAAACTCCTCACCACATGCTGTCGGTGAACTCTGCTGAACTGGTACGGCTCACACGACGAGTCTGCGGATTTGTGGCGGCGGACGGGAGCGTCAGCGGACGGTAGCCGCCACGGTCGAGACTACGAAGTCGACGCTGGCCAGCAGCGGGAGAACAACCGTTGCGGGTCTTAAAGTTCGAGGCCGTAGCCTCGATCGCGGCTGCGGCTGCGGCTGCGTTGGCGCTGGGCGGCTTGCTGTCTGGTGGCGGTCAAGCGTTGGTAGGCCGCATCGCGGGCACGGTTTTGGGCGGTGTGCTGACGCCAGGCCTGCGCGCGGTCGGCGCGGCGTTGGTCGTCCCGGTCCAGTAGGGCCGCCACGGCGGCGGGCAGCAGTTCGCGGTCAGTCCGCGCGGCGACGTTGTGCATGGTGGCCGCGCGGTCGTCGTTGGCGGTCAGGATGGTGTGGAAAGCCTGGGCGGCAGCGTGTTTGGTGCCGCGGTGCATCTGGTGGATGCCGGTGTCCGCGCCGTGGTGGTGTTGGTGGGCTTCGTTGGTGACAGCCGGATAGATGGCGGGGTGGTTTTCATCGCGGCCGCGCGTCATCCCGACGTATGCCATCGCACGGCTGGCGCGATCGGACAGAATCGACCAGCAGACACCGTATTGGTTCGAGTTGCCGACGGTCATGCCTTGGGCAGAGTGCACGGTGCCGGCGTAGCCCAGGGTGATGTGCTCGCGCAGGTAGTCGCCATCGAAGATGGCCCGGGCCCGATCATGGTGCAACGACTTGGAGTCAATCGACACCAGCGTGCCGTCCGCGCGGGCCTGCCGGTTGGGCACGTTGACATGGGTGTGCAGGTGCGGATCCCCACACCGCGACGTTTCATCTGCGGGCACACCGCAAGTGACAGCTCCAAGAGCGGTTTGCTGCCGGCTCAAGCTGGCGCGACACGGGGCTGGTCTTCACCACTGCCCAAGGCGGCTTCGTCGAACCGCGGAACGCAAATCGCATTTTCCATAATCTCTGCAGCAAGGCCAACGTGCCCCAGCTGCGGGTCCACGATCTTCGCCACTCGTGCGCGACGCTGCTCTTCACAATGGGCGTGCCGCCGGCGACAGTCCAGCGGATTCTGCGCCACAGTTCGGTCACTGTGACCACCGGCACTTACGTCGAGGTGATCGAGGAGGTTCAGCGTGACGCGCTCGACTCGATGGGCACGCTGTTCGCACACGTGGGCGATGATTCGCAACGACAATTGTCGTCAAAACTGTCGTCAAACGGCTCTGAGTAGCCTGCCGAGATCCGAGTTTTCCCTGGTGGAGCTAAGGGGATTCGAACCCCAACTTCCACCTGCGGAATACCGCCTGACCTGCAGGTTCACTCCGTTTCGTTCCAGTTCAGTCCCGCTCGTTACCTGCGGTTTCGTTTTCGGGTCTTGACGGCGTCAAGAGCGGTCACGTGCGCGTCGATCTGTTGAGCCATTTCATAGCGATCGAACACCTCGTTGCTGGCCGAGCCTCAGACGGCACCACGGCGCGGTCGCATGGCTCGCAAACACTCTCGACATTGGCCGGCCGCCAACTAGAGCTGCCGGGAATCGAACCCGTGACTTGACCTGCGGAAACGGCGCTTGAGCTGCACGTACGCTACATTAGGTTCCCGTTAGTTGCGGGACCTTCCTGGGGATTCCGCCAGAGATGTTGGCGGCACCAACACCCGGACTGGACCTGTTGTGCTTTTGCGGTGGCGCAGGTCCACGCACTCAGCGACCAATTATTCGCGGAGTTGGGGTTCGCGCGGCTTAAGTGTTCCTGGAAGGGTCATGGTGCTTTCTCCTGACGAAATCGTCGAGCTCTTTCACCTGGACGAATGAACGGCTGCCGATCTTGACCAGCGACAGTTCGCCTTCCTTGACCAACGCATACAACTTGGTTCGGCTGATACCGCCCAACCACTCCCTGGCCTCGACGACACTGATTAGCCGCCGCTCACTCCAGACCTTAGGCGCGGGTTCTCCGAACCTCTTCTCATACTCCCGGCGGGTCTCCTGATCAACCGGATCTCCTGGCCGCTCCCCAGGCGGCAGCGTGTAGCGCGTGGTGCCTTTGATCTTCATTTCGCAGGTGGGCTGGCTGCGGGGGGTCATGCTCGTTCTAAGCCCTGGCGCTTCTCGGCGGGCGATGGCCAATTCGACGGCCTCGTTGATGAGGTCGCGCAGTGCCTGGGCCAGCCGGTCGGCGGCGTCACTCATCGCTGCTGTCTGGGATCGTCGTTGCGCTGAATTGTGTTGCGATCCAGCCACTCCAGCACATCCGATCAGCGATACAGCACCCTTCTCCCCCGCTTGATGAACTTGGGGCCCGTTCCCTTGTAGCGATCCTCGGCAAGCCGGCGCTCGTGGTGCGAAGGTACCCGGCGACTTCGGCAGGTTTGGCCTTTGGTGGCAGTTGATTCGACACGACGGACGAGCATAGCCAGCCAGGGTCGAAACCAATGTCCGCATTGCACTCGTTCGGTTATTGCTCACGCACCGAAAGTGGTCTCGCGCCGTAGGATCGGCCTGTGGACCCGGTGATTTACGCCGCCGACATCGGGTCAATCGCTTCCGGCAACTTCGGCTGGGCCCGCCTCGATCCCCGGCAAGGCTCCGCCCAGGTGGAACGAAGTAAAGGGATCGAGATCGCCGAGCTTGTCGATGCTGTTGCACAGGACCTGCAGGACCGACGACCTGCGGTGGCCCTCGGCTTCGAGTGTCCTTTGTTCGTCCCGGTCCCCGAGGACCCGTTCCTGCTCGGTGCAGCTCGCCCCGGCGAGGGGAACCGCCCGTTTTCCGGCGGGCCCGGCACCGCTGCCCTAGTCACTGGACTGGTTCAGACGGCCTGGATCCTTAGATCGCTACGACAGCGGTGCCCGCAGGCTGTCGCCTTCCTGGACTGGGATGAGTTCACGGGTGCTGGCCGGGGCCTGTTCTTGTGGGAGGCGTTCGTCACCGGTAAGGCTAAGGGCGAAGCTCATGTCGACGACGCCTTGATCGCGGCGACGACTTTCGGCGAGTCATTACCAGATCCACCTGCTGCCAACGCCATCGAAGCCGAGAGACCTTTCTCGTTGATCGGGGCGGCCCTTGTCTGGAGTGGGTGGTCACAGGAGACGGTGCTGCTCCATCAGCCGTGCTTGGTGATCAAGGCGTCGGCCCCCGTCGCCGTCGGCCAAGTGGTGGAGAAGGCTGATGAAGCCGTGGTGGCGAAGCATGCCGGTTCCTCGGAGCCGCTCCGTGAAGAGGTCAGTCGAATTGCCGAGCAGATACCCTCAGGTCGCTGGACCACCTACGGCGACATCGCGAAGGTGATCGGCGGGATCGCAATTGGGGTGGGCGGAGTGCTTGCTGCTGGGGGTATCACCAATGAGCACCGGATCCTCAACGCCACGGGGAAATTCCCGCAAGCGGCCCCAGCCAGCCACGTCGAGTTGCTGAAAGCCGAGGGTGTTCGCTTCATCGACGGTCGCGCTGATCCTCGACAGAGGTGGCAACCCGAGTCATCTTGATTCGCAAGCCGGATCCGGCCAGGCCGCTCCGCTCAGCCGCCAGCCAGCCCTCAGCGCGAACCTTCCCGGCCTTGGAGTTGGTGTAGGTGGTCGGCGCGGTGTGGCGGCGCAGATCGGGTCCGATGTAGGAAGCCTGGAGGTTGCCGGATGGCAGCTTGCGGATGTGGCCCCAGCCGCGACTGCCAGCCTTACCCGCCATTTTGTGCCCGGTGTTGCCAGGAGGGCTGGTATGGCGGACAAGGCGTGTCCGTCTCGGAGCAAAATACACCGCTGCCCCTTCCGCCTCCCATCGGTATGCAGTGGCGCACGTGCATGACGCAGTCCGCGTGAGCCTCCGCGGTGCTTGCGAATAGCGCCAATGCCGTCAATCCAGCGATGGCCGCCGTTTGTAATGTCTTCCTGATCGTCGTTCCCCTGCCCGGGTCGTGCGATATTCGTGCGAATAATTCACACTAATCGCCAGCACTCACCAGCGCACAGAGCGAACGTTTTTCGGCCTGGAAGTAGCAGCTAGAAGCCACCTTTTTGCAGTTAACGGTGCGTGCCGGTGCTGCCATACCGGCTATTTCGAATCCTGCCGGGGGCACTCGTTCCAGTGCAGGTCAGAGCGTATTTTGAGGGTTGGTGAGAGGGTCTGCATCCCTCCTGCATCCCATCGTCTGATGGTTGCTGTCGGACGCCATCAGGGAATCCTGTGAATTTTCCATTTGCTGCGCGTGTCACCGGCTGGCACCCGCTGGCGTGTCGCTGCGCCTGTTGCACGGAAAACCCGACCTAACCGTCAGATGCGTCGGGTGACTGCGTGCCGTACCCCAAAAAGGGCCCACCCACGCGTCAAACCTGAAGTGTCTGTGCCGAAAACACCATCTGATAACTCTTGCTGCGGGCTGTCGCGACCCGTCGATAATAGTCACGGGGGAATCCTCAGTGGAGAAGGGACTATGAACATCAGAATTGTCCTGGCGGTCGCGGCCGCGACGACAGCACTAGCCCAGCCGGCAACAGTGCACGCGAACCCCTTCGAGGGCTACGACTTTGGAGACCCGTCGAAAAACATCTGGTGTCAACTGCGGCTTTACGCCGACGGTACGAACGTTGCCCAGTGCGACATCGATAAGCACAACTTCACCGGACCGGCATCGGACGCGGGAGGCCCGTGCCCCCAAACCGAGGGTTACATATTCGTCCTTACTAGAACCGACGCGCCGAAGATTCAATGCCTCCATGGAAGCGTGATAGGCGTCGTTTACAACGTGCTTGGAAATGGCCAAACAAAAACCGAGGCAGCAATCACCTGCGCGGGCGAGGCCGCGGGTATTTCATGCACCAACACCAGCACAGGCCACTTCTTCCGCTTGTCACGCGAGTCGTATCAGGTGGGCTGACAGGAGGAAGCCGCATGGTCAACCGCTCGATCGCGGCCTCGGCTTCGATCACGTCACCGTTGCCGCCGCGGTGAGTTATCGACCACGGCGGCGCAACGTCACGCTGATCCAAGCCCCGGCCCAACACGCCGACATCCCCGTGGAAGCCGACGCAGCGTTGCTGTCCTTCACCACCGACATCCTCACCACACCTGAGGCGATCGACAACCTGCTTGGCCACGTACACTCCGGTGGGCGCGTCGCGCTGGTCGGGTTCTGAACGCTGAACGCCGGCGCGATGGCTCAACCCACTCGCGGGCCTTGTTGGCCGGCGCTACGCCACGTCGTTTGTCGGTTGTCACCACCCCTGGCGCCTTTTTGAGCACCGCCTCGCCGACTTTCACCTACACACCCGCGGGCTGGGGATCGTCTACACCGCCAGCGGACATCGGTCATGACTGGGTTGACCGCACCGAACGAACCAGCCGAAGGCCAGCTCGCTCGCGACGCCAGCGGCCTCGTCGGAACAGCGCGCGGGCCGGTGTGGAGGGGCCAATGTCCTGAGGGAGTTGGGTTCGGGCCAAACAATAATCGGATGTGAAAACCGCAGGCGCACAAGAAAGGAAGTCCTTCCGTCCCGCCTGGCGCCGCGTGAGAATAGCCTCATGCAGTACCTAGATCGGCGCACGATATTGTGCGCCATTGCGGCCGGCATACTGGCGGCCATCATGCGCGCCCCGACGGCCCCAGCCGGCCCTCTCCGGTGGAAAATCCCGCTGGGTCGGATGCCCGCGCCATCGGGTGTGCTGTCCCGGCTGCCCGGGGACGGTAATCAGATGGCGCTCACCGTCGATGATGGCGTGAGCGTTGAGGTGGTGGGCGCGTTCGCGCAGTTTGCCCATGACACCGGCACCCGGCTGACCTTCTTCATCAACGGCGCCAACCCTTCCTGGTCGGTCAACGCCCCAGCGCTGCGGCCCATGGTTGACTCCGGGCAGATCCAGATGGCCAACCACACCTGGTCGCACCCCCGACTCACCAGCCTCGGGCTCGCCGCGGTAGCCGATCAAATCCGGCGCAACGCCGATTTCCTGAAAAACACCTACGGGGTGGATGGCACCCCGTTTTTCCGTCCCCCGTACGGGGTGCACAACGCCGCCATCGACCGGGTCGCCGCCGATCAGGGCTACCCCACCATCACCATGTGGAGCGGCGACCTGCTTGACTGGCGACCCGAGAGCCAAACCGCGCTTATTGCCAACGCGAACAAATACTTTCAGCCCCAGCAGATCGTGCTCACCCACGCCAACCTGCCCACCATCACCGGCTGCTACGCCCAGCTGCTCGACCTCATCCACAGCCGCAACCTGCAAACCGTCACCCTCAACGACGTCTTCGGCTAATTGACCAACACAGCCAACGCCCCTGATCGGCCTGGTAGAAGTGTGGCTTGCGGCGAGGTTGCGCGGGCTTCGGCGGGAAGAATTGGTGGGCTCGCGTGGTGGGCCCGAGCACGGGCCAGAGTGGCCTGGGGCATGATCGCGCGGCGTTGTACGCAGTGAACTTCATGGCCGACATGCAGGCCGGTATGGGCTCGCATTTGGGCAGGTTATTGCAAGGGTGTGGTTGGACTAGTGGCGCGATCGGCACGGTGAGCACCATGGGCGCCATTGCCGGCATGTTCGCGGTGACACAGGGGCCACGAACGGCCTGCTGCACAAACAGGTGCTCAGCAGCATTGGCGCTGGGTAACCTGACGATAGCGTTATGACCCACCCTATTTCGCAAGACGACCCGTTCACCATTGCAACGAAACACTGGCACCGCCTCGGCGACGGCCGGATCCAGTGCGACGTATGTCCGCGCGCCTGCAAACTTCACGAGGGCCAGCGCGGCCTGTGCTTCGTCCGCGGCCGGATCGACGACCAGGTGAAGCTCACCAGCTACGGGCGGTCGAGCGGATTCTGCGTCGACCCGGTCGAAAAGAAACCGCTCAACCACTTCCTACCCGGTTCGGCCGTGCTGTCGTTTGGCACCGCGGGGTGCAACCTGGCATGCAAGTTCTGCCAGAACTGGGACATCTCCAAGTCCCGCGAGATCGACACTCTGGCCAGCCGGGCCGGCCCCGATGACATCTCGCGCACCGCTGACGAATTAGGTTGTCGCAGTGTCGCATTCACCTACAACGACCCGACGATCTTCTGGGAGTACGCCGCCGATGTTGCCGACGCCTGCCACGACCGGGGAATCAAAGCCATCGCTGTGACGGCCGGATACATGTGTTCTGAGCCCCGCACCGAGTTCTACCGGCACATCGACGCCGCCAATGTCGACCTGAAGGCATTCACCGAAGACTTCTACCGCAAAGTCTGTGTCGGGCACCTGCACGACATCCTGGACACCCTGGTCTACCTGCGGCACGAGACGGACGTGTGGCTGGAGATCACTACATTGCTGATTCCGGGAAGAAACGACAGCGACGCCGAAATCGCCACCGAATGCGCATGGATCCGGGAGAACCTCGGCATCGACGTGCCGGTGCACTTCACCGCATTCCATCCCGACTACAAGATGCTCGACACACCGCCGACACCTCCTGCCACCCTGAGGCGGGCCCGCTGTATCGGCATCGAGGAAGGCCTACGGTACGTCTACACCGGCAACGTTCACGACGCCGAGGGCGGCAGCACCTGTTGCCCCGGGTGCGGGTCGGCGGTCGTGGTTCGCGACTGGTACGCGATGCGGCACTATGCCCTGACTGACGACGGCCGCTGCCGAGCATGCGGCTGTCAGTTGGCCGGTGTCTACGACGGGCCGGTCGGACGCTGGGGCCCGCGGCGGCTACCTATCAGTGGACCACGTCGACGAAGAGAACCCTGACCTGCTTGCACTCCGCGTGGGTATCGGCGCCGTTGATTGGTGAGCCACAGCCGTGGCAAAACCGGGCGTTCTCCAAGGGCTCGGTGCCACACGTCCGGCACGCTGCTATGGCCGTCACCCGACCTCCGCCTATCCCGCCCCCGGTTCTCACAGGATAGGCGATTGGGCACTCCGCGAGGGGCTGTCGGCGTTCACGGTGATTCCGAAACGAAGTATTGAGACTCTCGTATGTCGTCCTATTTCGTGACAGCCTTCAGCCCCGTCCGGGCCTAGTCGATTTGGTCATAGGCGTAGGTCGCCACGGCGGCGCGGGTCATCGTTTCGCCCTTGCGGGCGAGCGATTCTGCCTCGGGAATGTACGTGGCGGTGGCGGTTGGCCCGCTAGGTTGGCACGGTGGTATCAAGAACAGCCCTTACTTCGCAGGCCTGACGCGCTGTTCTGGGTTGATCGCCTCGATGGAGGCGGGGTTGTCCTCCAGGTCGTGCCGCGAACGTGAAGGAGGAACGTGATGATGGTTCTGAAATGGGCGGCAGTGGTGTTGATCGCGGTACTGGGCCTGATGGCCGGTGCTTCGGCGCTGGCGTCAGCGGCCCACGCCACCCAAGCCGACGTGACCTATCTGCAGTTGCTCGACCAGAACGGGGTGTCCTACCCCAATCCCGAGGCGATGGTCTCCTACGCTCATGACCTCGTGGACCAACTGAGCGCCTCCCCGCAGAACGACGCCAGTGTGGGCTCGATAGTCAGCACCGGCGAGGAGCGGATTTCTCAGCACGACATGGGCGTGATCATCGCCGCCGCAGTGGTCGCCTACAGACCGTCCCTGATCCCGGTGGTTCGGCACTGGGCTGACAGCGCCGCTGGCTTCCCCTGTGGTTCCGCAGCTGAGGGGGTGCTGCGATGAAGAAACTGATGACAGCTGTGTTGGCGGTCTGCCCCAAGGTCCGGGGCTCGGCCTCAGACCTGCGCCAGGTTGACGTGCGGAGCAGGCACTGCGCTCAGTGCCCGCCGCAGCCGTACAGGAGGAACGGGCAGGAGGAACCGGGCTCTATGTCGAGACCGCTTCCAGTTCTGCTCGGGCCTGGTCGATTTGGTCGTAGGCGTAGGTCACAATCTCGGCGGTGGTCATGGTCTCGCCCTTGCGGGCGAGCGATTCGTAGGTCTGATCGCCGAGGACATCGCGCAGGTGCGCGATCGCGGTGTTGATCTCGGGCAAGGCCGCGCTGGTGAATGGGTCGATGGCGAATCCGGCAATGGTGGCCGCCGGTTCGTAGCGTCCGAGGCGGTCGAGGAATACCGCGAGAGTTGCCAGGGGGGAACGGATAACGCCGACGTTGCCAGAGTCGTAGCAGTTGCGGGTGGCCAGAGTGATGTGATCGAGTGCTGCCAGCGGGTCGCCGTGTTCGGGCTCAAGCTGAGACAAAGCGGTCGCCAGATGTGATTCGAGCATTCGGTTGCCGCTGTCTTGGGCGATCACCAGGCCCCGGCGCAGGGCCTCGAGTGCGGGGACGGGATCGGCGTCGCGAAAGGCGTAGCCGTGGGTCCAAAGCGCGAACGAGAGCACATAGGGGTTGTGGGTCGCTTCGGCGGCGTCGACCAGGCCATTCGTGGCAGTTCTCGCCTCCTCACCGGCCCCGGCGGCCGCCAGTGCGAAGACCAGGTATGCCCGGGTGAATGTGTGGGTGTCGTGGCCGCGTGCGAGCTGGGCGCGGCACCACTCGGCCAACCGCTCGGGCTGGCCGATGACCAGGTACACAACGCCGAGCACGCCCTCCTGGCCGAACGGCACCTGGCCGCCACTGCCGATCACCGTCTGGCCGGTGTCGGCATAGCCGACAGCCTCCTCGATCCGTCCGGGCCTCCAGCACTGCGCCGCCAGCACGTACAGAGTCGCTAGCCGGGGATGGTCGACGGCGCGGGCGGGCTCGATCAGCTCTTCAGCCCAGGCTATCGGCTCATAATTGTCGACCAGAGCGCCGAGCGTCGCGTAGGTGGCGATGGTGGTGGCGGCGGCGAGGTCGCCGTGGTCGGCGGCCCACCGAAACGCGGTGCGCAGATTGGCCAGCTCGACAGTGAACCAGTCGTAGGCCTCCCGCTGTCGGGGGCTGTCCCACAGGGCCATGATGTCGGCTTCCCGCCCAGCGAAGTAGCGGGCATGCGCTGTGCGGGCTTCGGTCGCCGCCCCGCTGGCGGCGAGTTGTTCCTCGGCGAACTGGCGAATCGTCTCCAGCATCGAAAACCGGGTCCGCCCCGCCGACCGGTCGGCGACCAGCAGCGACTTGCGCACCAGCGCATCGAGCAGATCCAGGGTGGCGTACTCGTCGTCAGAGTCATCGGATCCGGCGACCGCGCAGGCGCTTTGGAGATCAAATCCACCGGCGAACACCGAACACCGATCCAGCAGCTCCTTCTCCGCGTCATCGAGGTGGTCATAGGACCAGGCCACCGCGTGGCGCAGCGTGTGGTGGCGTTCCAGGCCGCGCCGGGATCCGACCAGCAGCCGGAACCGGTGATCGAGACGATCACGCACCTCGTTTACCGTCATCGATGCCATCCGCGAGGCCGCCAACTCGATGGCTAACGGGATGCCGTCGAGTCTGCGGCAGATTTCCACTACAGCGTCCGCCTCGCCGGGCTGGGCCAGCGAGAAGTCCGACACGACACTGTGGGCACGGTCGACGAAAAGGTTCACGGCGGCGGATTCGGTTCCGGAGTTGACGTCGAGCGACGGGACACGCCATAACTGTTCTTCGCTGACCCCCAATCCTTCGCGGCTGGTCGCGAGAATCGTTACGGTCGCCGAGGCGGCGAGGATCGCCTCGACCAGATCCGCGACACTGTCGACAACGTGCTCGCAGTTGTCGAACACCAGCAGCCGCGACCGGCCCTCCAATGCGGAGGCCACCGACTCGGTCACTGTCTTGCCCGGTTGCTGGGTGATGCCCAACACCGCCGCGACGGCGTCGGGTACCGCCGCCGGGTCGGTGACTGCGGCCAGCTCGAAAAACCAGACCCCGTCGGGGAACTCATCGGCCAGCCGCGCCGCAACTTCCAGCGCGAGGCGGGTCTTGCCGACCCCACCCACCCCGGTCAACGTGACGAACCGATGAGCCTTCACTGCGGCTTGCACCTCGGCGACCTCGGACTCACGCCCGATGAAGCTGGTGGTCTGAGGACGCAGGTTCCCCGGACTCGCATCCAGCGCCCGCAACGCGGGAAACTCTGTCTGCAGGCCGGACGCTCGGAACTGAAACACCTCCACCGGGGTCGGTAGGTCCCGCAGCCGTCGCGGCCCCAGATCCAGCAGATCCACTCCGCTGAGCAGAACCGCCGTCGACTCGGCCAGCAGGATCTGACCGCCATGACCCGACGCCATCACCCGCGCAGCACGATTCAGCACCGCGCCGAAGTAATCCGCCCCGCGAACCTCTGCTTCGCCGGTCGCAAGCCCCATCCGCACCGTGCAATCCAGTTCCCGCTGCGCGGCCACCGCGCATCGACCGCTGCACTTGGTGACGAGAATGCCGCGACACACCATCGATGGTGTGCTTGCAACATTAACCCGCCGGGCGCCTCGATCAGCGCCTGGCCGCGCAGCGGGACCTCGATTGCATGGTGCGGCGGGGCGCGGCCGGCGATCGCATCGCGTCGTTCTCCCACCGACGGGTCGATCCCTCGACATCGGTGAACAGAAACGTCACGACACCCGAAGGAGCACCCGCCGTCATGGCATCGCCTCGGCCCACGCGATATGGCCCTCGAAGCCAAGCGATCTCGCCATGGCGCGGTAGCGATCGCGGAAGTGCGTGTAAGCGGCGGCATCGCCATGAGCCCGCGCCAGCAGCGCGCGCATGCGCAGTAGCCAGACTTCACGAGTAACTGACCCGTCGGCTGGTGAGGCTGCCAACCTGGTGATCGCGGCCTCGGCTTCGGCCACGTCACCGTCGGCCCCGCGATCGAGCAGTGTCTGCACCAGGACACCGGTCGCAGAAATGCCCCACGCCAGCAGCTGTCCGTCGCCGAAGAGATGG
This sequence comes from uncultured Actinomycetota bacterium, assembly GCA_963784685.1. Classification (GTDB taxonomy): domain Bacteria; phylum Actinomycetota; class Actinomycetes; order Mycobacteriales; family Mycobacteriaceae; genus Mycobacterium. Next base: position 45,428 of record CAWASF010000017.1, on the reverse strand, counting down.
TCGACGGCGGCGCGCATGACCGGTATGGCGTCATCGCGATCTCCACGCCGAGCCCTCTCGCGCGCCAAGTACACCTCGACGAGCGGTAAGTCCTCCAGGTTGTGTCCCCGGCGCAGGAACACGTCGCTGACATCGGCCAGGAGCTTCTGTCCACGATCACGCTCCAGAGCCGTTTGGCGGTGCACCAGCGCAAGGCCCAGCGTCGACCGGGCGTTCGACAAAGCGAGGTCATCACCGGATCGTTCGGCAATCCACAGGGCATCCTCGATCTCGCGCACCGCGCGATCGTCGGGCCTCAGCACGCCAAGGGTTATCCCTGGGTTGTAGACGATGCACACAACCGCAGCGTAGGAGAACGGGTCGGCGCTGCGGGCCAGGGCCAGGCCGTGCCCCAGGTCGTCACGCCATCCAGGACGACCCAGGCAATAACGGGCAGATGCCCGCGTCGTAAAGGCGGCCCCCAACGGAGACCCGAAAATCAAGTTGCCTTTAGACGGATCACCGTCGGCCAGGTCGATGACCCGCTGTGACCACCGCAGCGCGTCAGACCACTCTGCGCTCAGACACTTGGCCAAGATCACCGGCAAGGACAGCCCCACCGTCAAGGTCGGATCGCTGATCGACTCGATGAGGGCCCACGCTTCCGATGCCAGCTGCGACGCCTCGCGCACCCGGTCCTGCCACACGTGATCCATCACCAGCCCCGCCATTGCGATGGCCAGTGACGCCTTGTCCCCTGCGGCCGTGCACAACTCCCGCAATTCCTCGAAGCGGGTGCCCGCAATATTCATATGGACTCGCCAGGCGATCCCGCACAACATGGTGCGCGGAGCGATGCGCATGGCTGCACGGTCTGGGTCCTCGGCGGGTAATGCGTCGGCGATCTTTTCCGCACGCTCCCAACTCAATCGGGCCGCGCCGATGTCGCGGTTGGTCGCCCAGGTTGCGGCACGCATGTGCCAGGCGTAGGCGGCGTGCCCATCACCGGCGGCCTCCAGATGTTCGGCGATCAGCGCAGCATTTTCATCAGCCGAGGCCGGGCTACGGGCTTCGATTGCGGTCGCGACGCGCTGGTGCAGATCGGCGCGGTCGGATTTGAGCTGGGATTCGTAGGCCACGGTGCGGACCAGTGGATGGTGGAACACATACTCGGGTTGTCGGGTGAATCGGATCTGATCGATCAGCTCGCCCCCCAGCAGGTCCTCAAGAACGGGATCAATCCCCAGCGTTTCCAGTAGGTCCCGGCTGAACCGCGAACCGATGACAGCGGCTGCGGTCAAAGTGCGCTTGGCCGCCGCGTTAAGCCGGTCGATGCGGGCGGCAATAGTCGCCTGCAAGGTGGCAGGCACGCTGACCTCGCCAACATCGGCGGTCGATTCGTAGGCGCTGCGGTTGCCCCGCAGGACACCGCGCTCGGCCAGGTCCCGCACGATCTCCTCGGCGAAAAACGGGTTCCCGGCGGCCTTCTCGGCGATCATGGTGACCAACCCGCCCAGCGAGGGGTCCCGCCCGAGCAGGTCGGCAACCAGTGCTGCAGTTTCCGAATCACTCAGCGGGGCAAGGGCTATGGTTTGAGCACCGTGCACCCGAGCCAACGCCCCTTCGTACTCCGGTCGGTAGGTGACCAGCACCAGCGACGGGGTCTGCCGGATCACCGTGAGGAACTCGGCGATCAGCGACTCGCTGACCTCATCGATCCAGTGGGCGTCTTCGATGACATAGACCGCTGGGGTGTGGCGGGCCAACGAAGCGGCATTGACCAGCGCGGTCAACCGCCGCCGCCGGGCATCAGGATCGATCTTGGGCAGTTCCACCTCGGGATCGGCGATGCCCAACAGGTCATCGAATAACAGCAGGTCCTCGGGGTCTGCATCCGGCACCCGAGAGCGCACTCGATCACGAGCGGCTGGGCCGTCTAGGCCACGCACACCGATGGCTGCCCGCAGCAGCTGTGCCACGACGTGGAAGGGAACGTCACTGGCGTGCGATTCGCAGTAAGCGGTGAACACCTCCACTTCACGCCCAGCAGCGTTTGCCGCCACCTCACGCACCAGACGGCTCTTGCCGATGCCGGGTGGTCCGACCACTTCAACCACCGCGCCATGGCCATCGACTGCGCGGTCCAACAAGCCCTCAGTGGCGGACAGTTCCCAGCGCCGACCGACCAGATTCGACTCAGCGCGCCTGACCGTCCGATCCTCGCGCATGCCCAGCAGGCGGCAAACCGGAACGCCTTCATCAACACCCTTGATCCGAACGGACTCAGGCTCACTGAGGGCCGCTGCGCCATCAACGAGTCGCGCTGTCGACGCGCTGAGCATCACGCCACCAGGTGGAGCGACCGATTCCATTCGCTGAGCCACCCCCACCTGCTCGCCCATAGTGGTGTAACCCAAGGAAGCCGAACCGACTTCACCAGCGATCACCTGACCCGAATTGAGCCCTATGCGCAAGGCCAGTTCGACGCCGTCATGATCGCGAACCTGCGCGGCCAACCGTGCGAGTTCGTCCTGGATTTCCACTGCCGCAAGACACGCCCGCACCGCATGGTCCTCCAACGCTAGGGGCGCTCCGAAGACCGCCATGATGCCGTCGCCAGTGAACTTGTCCACCGTGCCGCCGTAGCGCTTCACGACCGCTGTCGTGATGTTGACGAGTTCGGCCATGATCTCGCGCAGCCGCTCCGCACCAACCACCGAGGCGATGTACATCGAATGGACCACATCGGCGAACAGAACCGTCACCTGCTTGTACTCCGCACGAGTATCGCCGTCTTGGACTGGTGAACCACAGCCGTGACAAAACCGGGCGTTCGCTAGAGGCTCAGTGCCACACGTCCGGCACGCCACTATGGCCGTCACCCGACCCTCCGCCAATCCCGGCCCCCGGTTCTCACAGGATAGGCGATCGAGTACTCCACGAGGCGACGTTGGCTTCACAGTAAGTGATGCCGATAGGAAGTTCCGAGACTCTCATATCCGGTCTTTTACGAGACAACGACCACTTCGAGCGGCACCCCCCGCACGGCTCGCTTCTCGGCCCGGCAGCCAGTTGGGCCCCCTGCGTCCCCGATTGCCAGCACTCATAGTCTGAATACCTGCCGGGCACTTCATGTCGAGGATCGCAACCTTAGCGCCGTAAGTAGACGACGGCGTTGTTCCCGCCCTGGCACACCGAGCCAGCGTTGGTACACGTCATTGTGTAAGTCTGCCCGGTCACCGGGCTGTACACGCTGAACGGCTGTGAGCCTTTCCCATGGTTCCAATACGCCTCGGCAGTGCTCATGGCGAATTCGCAAGAGGTGTCTGAGTTGCCCGCGTAAACCCTCGCTCCGCTACTGGCTTGGCCGCAGTAGGTGTCCGCGAAGGCGGCTGGGGCTGCGGTGACCGTCGTTCCCACAGCCATCGCGAATGACACAGCAGAAACTTCGAGAACTTGCTTGATCATCAGATGAACCTTTCTTGGCGAGCACCCTGGCCCGGTGTACCTCCGAGCCTTCCGCATAGCTTTGACCCAGGCGCTGGGGGACAAACCGGCAACGGAATGAAACGGCAGCTCAGACGGCATATTGCCTGGTAGGGCATCGGTTTCGATTCCCGGCACCCCTCGGCCGCGCAAGCGTTGGTGCGCTGGCTTCCGATTGGCTCGCCCGCAAGCGGTATGCCACGGCTCCTTCGCATTACCGCACGCTGGAATCGGCCTGGCGGGTGCATGTTGAACCACACTGGGCGGCAGTCAGCGTCGCAGACATCGACCAGCTTGGCGTCGAGGCGTGGATCGCCGGCATGGTCCGCAGGGGCGCGGGTGCCACGACGGTCCTGCGGGCCCACGGCGTCCTCTCGGGCATCCTGGCCGACGCGGTGAAGGCCAAACGACTGGCGGTCAACCCTGCCAAGGGCGTGGAGAACTTGCCCCGCAAGACAGGCAAGCGGCGCGTGTACTTGTCCGCCGATGACGTGTACCGGCTGTCCGACGAATCCGGCCAGCACCGCATCCTCGTCATGGTGCTGGCCTACACCGGCATCCGCTGGGGTGAAGTGGTAGGGCTACGGGTCCGCGATGTGGATTTTCTGCGGCGGCGGCTATCGGTGTCGCAGAACGCGGTCCAGCTCGGGGCGCGTCACGTGGTCGGGCCGACCAAGGGCCGCAAGGCGCGCTCGGTGCCGGTGCCCGAGTTCGTCCTTAACGAACTGTCGATCCAATGCCGGGGGAAGGCTCGCGGGGATCTGGTGTTCCCGGGTCGCGACGGTGGCTTCCTGCCCCGACCGAAGTCATTGACTGGGTGGTTCCAGGCCGCAGTGAAACGCGCCGACGTCCAAAAGATCACGCCGCACGACCTGCGCCACACCTGCGCGTCGCTGGCGGTCAGCGCCGGGGTGAACGTCCTGGCATTGCAGAGGATGCTCGGACACAACAGCGCAGCAATAACATTGGACACCTACAGCGACCTGTTCGACGACGATCTGGACGCCGTGGCGGTCGCACTACACGGTCGCTATTCGCGCTCAACTGTGGGCAAAGTGTGGGCACGAGAGCATGTAGACGGCAGCTAGCAAACATCAAATCGCCTCTGGCAGCGCAAATACAAGAGAAGATGATGTGCGGGCGGAGGGAGTCGAACCCTCACGCTCTTTCGAGCACCGGCACCTAAAGCCGGCATGTCTGCCATTCCATCACGCCCGCAGCGGTGCCGATCGTACCGCTCGGCGCTTCGAAAGACTTGTCGGCGTTTCCTCTTAGGTTGGGTTGATCACGGCGGCGAGAGGGACAAACAAGTGCGACCAGCGCAGGAGTTCGCCATTGTGCAACGCCTCATCGCGGATGGTCTTAACAACTGCGCGATTGCACGTCAGACAGGCGTCCCGCGACGCACCGTTTCGGACTGGCGACGTATGCCACCAGTTCGGTCAAGGGACTCGGGTGAATTGCCCTGCAAGGGCACACGACTTCGATGGCCTACGAGCGGGTGCGTACAGCTACTTGCTCGGTCTGTACTTGGGCGATGGGTGCATCTCTCAACACGCCCGTCGCGTATGGCATCTGAGGATCACCCTCGACAAGAAGTATCCGGCGATCTCGATCGCTGTTGCGCGGCCATCGACACGCTGCTCCCGAGGCAACATGCATCGATCAGTCCACGTAGATACGGATGTGTCGACGTGTCGCACTACTCCAAGCACTGGCCCTTTCTGCTACCTCAGCATGGTCGCGGACCGAAGCATTTGAGGCCCATCCGACTGGAACCGTGGCAGGAGGTGCTCGTCAAACAGTCGACGGAGGAATTCGTTCGAGGCGTGATCGACAGTGACGGATGCCGCGTAGTGGCAAATGACCGCGGCGTCCTCAGCGTCCGCTACCACTTCTCGAACCGATCGGAGGACATCCTCGGCTTGTTCACCGGGGCGCTCGACAACCTTGGGATCCCATGGACTCGGTCAAGCCGTTACGTCATTGCCGTCTACCGCAAGGCCGCGGTGGCGCGCCTCGACGAATTCGTCGGACCCAAATCCTGAGCTGTACGGTCAAGTGGTGTCCACGACGCGCCGTCGCAGGCCCGCGCTGATCGCTCTGGTGATCGTCGCGGCATGCGGCTGCCTGGCGTTGGGCTGGTGGCAGTGGACCAGGTTCCAGTCGGTCTCGGGCACCTTCCAGAATCTTGGCTATGCGCTGCAATGGCCGCTGTTCGCCTGGTTCTGCGTTTACGCGTACCGCAAGTTCGTTCGCTACGAAGAGGAGCCACCAGAACCGCGGAAGAACGGCGCGACGACCGAAATACCCGCCGGGCTGCTGCCTGAGCGACCCAAGCCCGTTCAGCAGGCGCCCGACGACCCCGCGCTGCGGGAGTACAACGCCTACCTGGCCGAGCTCGCCAGGAAAGATGCCGAGAAGCAGAACAGGACCACCGCATGACCACACCCGAGACACCCGGAGCACAGGCGCCCGCCGTCCCCGTCGACAAGATCCGCACCGCGCTGCTCGGCTACCGGATCATGGCGTGGACGACGGGTATCTGGCTCATCGCGCTGTGCTACGAGATCGTCTCGCACCTCGCCTTCCACCACGAGATCCGGTGGATCGAATTCGTCCACGGCTGGGTGTATTTCGCCTATGTGTTGGCGGCGTTCAATCTGGCGGTCAAGGTCCGCTGGCCCATAGCGAAGACGATCGGGGTGCTGCTGTCCGGCACGATCCCGCTGCTGGGCATCATCGTCGAGCACTTCCAGACCAAGGACGTCAAGGCCCGCTTCGGGCTCTAGGGGCCTGTAGGGGCCTCTAGGAGCCTGCTGAATTAGTGGTTTTTGGGGCGGGGTGCCTCGTGGCGCTCTGCGGCGCTGGTTTGAAGTCAGACCCGGAGGTCGACAGAAGAGGTCACCCCGCCATGGTGAGCGTCGCATTCGGGCGGGTTGGACGGCAAGGCCCCGGGGCCGCCAGGGTTAGGCCAGCGCCCAGTTCGCCCCGGTGTGGGTCAGACCTATGGCGATAAGCCGGCGCAGGTTCAACGCTGCGACGCGGTGATGCAACCATCGGTTGTTCTTGGCGACTCCGCGGTAGCGCACCTTGCGGTTACCTCGGGTCAGCCAGGCGATCGAACGTTCCACCATGGGACGATGCTGGCGGTACTCGGCCTGCCATTGGGAGTCACGGGCTTGGCTACGGGCGGTACGCAGCAGCGGTTCGTACTCGGTCAATGTGAGTTTGCGTCCATGCTTTGCGGTGGTGCAACGTGCCGCTAACGGGCATGGGCGGCATCGGTTCCCGAAGCAGACACCGCCGCTGCGCGGGATCGGCAGGGTGTGGTTGGCCGGGCAGCTCACGGTGCGGGCTGTGAAGTCGATGGTGAAGTCGTCGCTGGTGAAACCACCGGGAACCGGGGTGCGCAAGGGCTGCGGTTTGATTACCGCGGTATGGCCGCCAGCGGCCAAGGCGGCGCGGGCAGCGCCGGTGCCGTAGGCCGAGTCGCCGAGCACCCTAACCGCGGTGGTTTCGTCGTCGAGCAACGCCAGTCCGACGACGGCTTCGTGGTTGTCGGTGCCGCTGGCTTTGGTCAACACGCAGTCGGTGATGATGCCGGTGTCGGGTTCGATCGCGATGTGAGCTTTGAAGCCGTCCTGGCGGCGGTGCACCGTCTTATGGGCATGGCGGGCTTCAGGATCAACAGTCGAGATCACCCGATCACTAGCCACGTTCTGCGCAATCCGCCAGTGCCCGTCGGTGCCATCGGAGCCTTCTACGGGTTCAACGTCTTGGCCGGCGATCAACGCCAACAAGGCCACCGCCTCGGCCGCGCGGGGGCCAAGTTCCTGTTCAGGCAGGTGTCCGAGGAGCCGGTGGGCGTCGCTCACCAGGCCATCAACAAGCTGGTCGCGGGCCAGCTTGTCGTTCCAGGCGATCGCCGGTTTACCCGGATCGTCGTAATCATGGGCACTGCAGTGCCGTTCGATGACTGTGGCCGCAGCCGGGATCTCCCGGCGGACCCGCCGGATCGCGGCGATCAATTGGGTCACGGTGTCCTGGGTGGCCACCGCATCGTCGAGGACCGTGGAATCCAAGGCCCGCCGGGTCTTCCCCGCCAACACCCCGGTCTGGGCGACCACGGCTTTGACCGCGTCGAAGATGCGGTCCGGCCGATCAGAGGCCGCCAACCGGCGCCGCCAGTACGTCAAGGTCGTCGAGTGGAACGCTGCGGCGGTAATCGGCAGTCCGCACGCGGCTTTCCAGCGCAGATCGAAGGTCACCGCATCGACCGTCTCGTTATCCGATAGCCCGTGTAGGGCCTGCAAGGTGATCACGCTGGCCATCACCTCGGCCGGCACACTGGGTCGGCCCCGCGGCGAGGGAAACAGATCGGCGAACATCTCTTCGGGAAACAACTCGCTGCGATGCGCCGCCAGGAACGCAAACATGCTGTCGGACTTCAGAAGATGCCCGGCCACCGACTCCGCATCCAACAACTCACGCTGATCATCAGCTCGACCCTGCATCCACCAATCATCCCCACAGCAGCAGGACAAACCGGCCCCGCCACGCGGGATTAATTCAGCAGGCTCCTAGGGGCCCAGTGCCACACGCGTCTGGGGGAAGCGGCACGATTTTTGCCCGCCTCTGAGCGACAACTTCAGTGACGCGGTGCCGGATTGGCTTGCGGCAGAGGACTTGTCGCTCAGAGGCGGGCAAATCGTCGATCCCCGCTGCCGCGGAGGCTCGGCTTTAGGCCAAGCCGCGCAACGCCGGCACCAGCAGGGCCAGCGCGCGACCGCGGTGCGACAACGCGTCCTTCTCCGCGGGGCTGAGCTCGGCGGCCGTGCGGCCGCCAAAGTCCGAGCCGTCCGGAATGAAGACCGGGTCGTAGCCGAATCCTCCGTCGCCGCGCGGCTCCCGAGCGATCGTGCCCGGCCACTCGCCGCGGACGACGACCTCGCCGGACGCCCAGACCAGCGCGCAGGCGGACACGAACGCCGCGGCGCGCCGGTCGTCGGGCACATCACGCAGCTGCGCCAGCAGCAGAGCGGTGTTGGCGGCGTCGTCGCCGTGGTTTCCCGACCAGCGCGCCGACAGCACGCCGGGCATGCCATTCAAAGCGGCCACCTCCAGGCCCGAGTCGTCGGCCACACTCGCCAGACGCGTCGCGGCGAACGCATCACGCGCCTTGGCCAGCGCGTTGTCCTCAAAGGTCGCACCGGTTTCGCGCGCTTCGTCGAACGGCGCGACATCGTTCAGCGACACCAGCGTCAACCCCGAAAGCCCGGCGGCGTCCAGCACCCGGCGCAGTTCGGCCAGCTTCTTGGGATTGCGGCTGGCGACCAGAAGCCGGGTCAGCTGCCGAACGCCTTCGGCGGCGGAGGCCCCTCGGGCAGCACTCCCGGGTAAGGCAGCTCCAGTGCCTCGCGCTGCGCGGCGAACAACTCGTCGCAAGCACCCAGCGCCATGTCGAGCAATTTGTCCAGCGTCGAGCGCGGGAACGTCGCGCCCTCGCCCGTCCCCTGAACCTCCACCAGGGTCCCGGTATCGGTGGCGACGACGTTCATGTCCACCTCGGCGCGCGAGTCCTCCTCATAGGGCAGGTCCACCCGAATCCTGCCGTCGACGACGCCGACGCTGACCGCCGCGATGGCACACGACAGCGGCCGCGGGTCCGAAAGCTTGCCCGCCGCCGACAGATAGGTCACCGCGTCGGCCAACGCCACATAGGCACCGGTGATGGCCGCGGTCCGGGTACCGCCGTCGGCCTGCAGGACGTCACAGTCGACGGCGATCGTGTTCTCCCCCAAGGCCCGTAGGTCGATGCACGCCCGCAGCGAGCGGCCGATCAGCCGGCTGATCTCCTGGGTGCGCCCGCTGAGCCGGCCCTTCACCGATTCGCGGTCGGAGCGGGTGTGTGTGGCCGACGGCAGCATCGCATATTCCGCGGTCAGCCATCCCAGGCCCGATCCCTTGCGCCAACGGGGTACCCCCTCGGTGACGCTGGCGGTGCACAAGACCTTGGTGTGACCGAATCCGATCAGCACCGAGCCTGCCGGGTGGTCGGTGAACCCGCGGGAGATGACTACGGGGCGAAGCTCGTCGTCAAGGCGGCCGTCTTCTCGTTTGGACACCCAACAACCCTAATGGGAATCGTTCAGCGAGCCTTCGGCCAGTAGGTACTTGTCCGAGGGAGGCTGATCACCGAGCCGCCGGCCGGTGAGCACTGGTCAAGACCCCGGAGTGTTGGTCGATTCCTAGGGCTAGATTGTGCCCCGGCCGGTTGGTGAGGTCGCCTGTAGCGCTGATGGGGTGTCGTGCCGCCGAGCACTGATCCATTAGGTTGCCGCCGGGTGCCCTTGGGCTCGAGCATGTTTCATTACATTGAGCAAGGAGGCGATCACGCTGATCTTTGTTGGGGACGACTGGGCTGAAGACCACCACGACGTTTATCTGATGAACTCCGACGGCACTCGGCTGGCGTCACGGCGGCTGCCCGAAGGACTCACCGGCATCCGCGGGTTTCATGAGCTGATCGCCAGCCATGCTGAGGCACCCGACCAAGTCGTGGTCGGCATCGAAACCGACCGCGGTTTGTGGGTCGAGGCGCTGATCGCGGCCGGCTATCAGGTGTTCGGGGTCAATCCGCTGGCGGTGGCCCGCTACCGTGACCGCCACCATGTCTCGGGCGCGAAGTCGGATGCCGGCGACGCCAAGCTGTTGGCCGACCTGGTGCGCACCGACCGGCACAACCATCGGCCGGTCGCGGGAGACAGTCCGGACGCCGAGGCGATCAAGGTCCTCGCCCGCGCACATCAGAATCTGATCTGGGCTCGCACTCGGCACACCAATGCGCTGCGCAGCGCGCTACGTGAGTACTTTCCGGCGGCGCTGGAGGTGTTCGACAACCTGGCAGATCGTGATGCCCTGGCCACTCTGGGCCGCGCTCCCACCCCGGACGAGGGCGCTCGTCTTAGCCTGTCCAAGATCCGATCGGCCCTCAAAGCCGCCGGGCGCCAACGCAACCTCGACGCCCGGGCACTAGAGATTCAGGCCGCGCTGCGCACTGAGCAGCTCGCCACCCCCGCCGCGGTCACCGCCGCGTTCGGTGCAAGCACTCGGGCCGCGGTTGGCATCATCATCGAGTTGAACCACCAGATCAGTGACCTCGAGGCCGAACTGATGACACATTTTGAGACACACCCGGACGCCGACATCTACCTCTCCCTGCCAGGACTCGGTGTCGTGCTCGGCGCCCGGGTGCTCGGTGAGTTCGGGGACGACCCGAACCGCTACACCGACGCCAAGTCTCGCAAAAACTACGCCGGAACGTCACCCTTGACCATCGCCTCGGGCAAGAAACGCGCCGTGCTGGCTCGCCACGTCCGCAACAGGCGTCTCTACGACGCCATCGACCAATGGTCCTTCTGCTCCCTCAATGCCAGTCCTGGCGCGCGCCTGCTCTACGACCAGCACCGAGCCGCCGGCGACACCCACCACCAAGCCCTCCGCGCACTGGGCAACCGACTCGTCGGAATCCTGCACGGCTGCCTCCGCCACCGCACCACCTACAACGAACACACCGCTTGGGCACACCGCCAAACCAACCCCGACACCCACGCCGCTTGACGAATTACGAACCTGGGATGTCTAGCCAAGCCCAACCCGCTCGGCTCAGACCCTTTCCGAGCGACGGACATCGAACGTCTCACCGCACACCACCGCGTGCACGGGACCACCGAACTCGGCCTTGGCCTCGCTGATCACGTCCTCGCGCGAAGTCCACGGCGGGATGTGCGTCAGCAGCAGCTCTCGCACCCCCGCCTCTGCCGCGACCCTGCCGGCCTCCGTGCCCGAGAGGTGCAGAGCGGGCGGACGATCCGGAGCGTGTGTCCAGGAGGCCTCGCAGAGGAAAACGTCGGCGTCGCGAGCCAGTTCGACGAGCTGATCACAGACGCCGGTGTCGCCGCTGTAGACAAACGACGCACCGCTGGGGTCGGTGATCCGCAGGCCGTAGGACTCGGTCGGGTGCGCCACCACCCGCGGCACAACCGTGAGCGCACCGAAAGTCGCGGGCTCGCCATCCACCCAGTGATGAACGTCGAAGATGTCGGAGCAATCGTCGATCTCCCCGCCGTACGGCGACGAGGCGGCCCCCAACCGGGACCAGGTATCGCTCGGCCCGTACAACAACGACTTACCCACCGGGCGCGACGGGTGATAGCGACGCCACACGAACAGGCCCGGCATATCCAGACAGTGGTCGGCGTGCAGGTGAGACAACAGCACCTGCACGGAGGCAGGGTCGGCGTACCTCTGCAGCGCGCCGAGAACACCGCCGCCGAAGTCGAGAACCAGCGGCGGGGAATCCGGCGCCCGAAGCAGATAGCCCGATGCGGGCGAATCCGGACCCACAACGCTGCCGGAGCAGCCGAGCACGGTTACTCGCACGGACACCACTTTGCCATGCCCACTACCACGATGGAGAAAACATTGCTGCTTTGTTGTGATCAGAATCTCTCGGGCTAGTGCACTCGGGAGCGTTGGACGGGCTGAACGCCGGTCAACGTGGGGCCGAGGAACCGCGCCGCCAGTTTCGTGAACGCTTCCGGATCGCCCGTCGCTTCGAACACCCGGGTGGGCGGGGTGACGTCGGGATCGTCCGGGTGAGAACGGAGCAGTTCCCGCTCGGTGAGCACGCGAAGCACTTCCTTGGCGGTTTCCTCGGCGCTCGACACCAGGGTCACATTGTCGCCCATCGCCAGCTGGATCAACCCGGACAGCAGCGGATAGTGCGTGCACCCCAGCACCAGGGTGTCGACCTGGGCGCGCTGCAGCGGCTCCAGATAGCCCTCGGCCAGTCCGAGCACCTGACGACCGCTCGTCACACCGCGCTCGACGAAGTCGACGAACCGCGGGCACGCCACCGCGGTGATCTCCGTGTCCCGGGCGGCGGCGAACGCGTCCTGATAGGCATGCGAGCCGATGGTCGCCCGCGTGCCGATGACACCGATGCGGCCGTTGCGGGTGGTGGCGACCGCGCGGCGCACCGCCGGCAAGATCACCTCGACGACGGGTACGTCGTACCGCTCGCGGGCATCCCGCAGGCACGCCGCCGACGCCGTGTTGCACGCGATCACCAGCGCCTTGACGCCGCGGTCCACCAGGTCGTCACCGAGCGCCAGCGCGTGCGCACGGATTTCGGAGATCCTGAGCGGACCGTAGGGGCCGTTGGCGGTGTCGCCGACGTAGATGATGTCCTCGTCGGGCAGTTGGTCGATGATCGCCCGCGCGACGGTCAATCCCCCGACGCCGGAGTCGAAGACCCCGACGGGCGCCAGCGGCGAGCTCATGTCTTCGCGCGCCGTGAGCCGGCTTTTTTCGCCGCGCGGGCCTTGCGTTCGGGACCGGACAAGAGGTACGCCGCCAGGACGCCCGCCAGCGCGCCGCACAGGTGTCCCTGCCACGACACACCGCCGCACTTGTCGAGTTCGGGAACGGCGCTGACCAGGACGCCGCCGTACGCGAACAACACCACCAGTCCGGTGACGATGTCCCAGAACCTGCGCACGAAGATCCCGAAGACCAGCAGGAATGTCAGCCACCCGAAGATGAGGCCGGACGCCCCGATGTGGTCGGACTCGAAGCGGCAGCCGCCCCAATTGCCGATGAGCCAGGTACCGAAGCCGCCGACGATCCACACGATCGCGGTGGCCCAAATGAACCGGGACATGCCGGCCAGGGTCATCAGGAACCCGAGCACCAGCGCGGGGACCGTGTTGGCCAGCAGGTGTGTCCAGCTGGCGTGCAGAAAGGGCGCCCAGATGATCCCCCACAGCCCTTCGCCTTCCAACGGCCTGATGCCGTTGCGGTCCAGGGAGTGGTGCATCAGTTGATCGATCAGCTCGATGAGGTACAGCAACGCCACGAAGGTGAGGATCGTGGCCCCGCCGACCATCCACGTCGAGCGCTTTTTCGGCTGGGTCGAGCGCTTACCCTCGACCGGCCCGGTCATGCCCATAGCTGCCCTTCTGGAGCGGTTGCGGCACCGTCCAGGCTACCGGCATACGCGCCGGTGCTAGAAGCCGAATGCTCCGGGCAACACGTCGCGGTAGGTCGGTATTCCGGCTACCGATTCGGCGGCGAGCACCCCGACCAGCACAGCACGGGCCAGGCAGTCGGCCGCGGCTATACCCACCTCGGTGACCAACCCGGTCTCGGGCGAGAATGCCGCGGGCACCGTGTTCGAACCGGCGCCCGGGGCCACCTCGACCGCCCCGGTCGCCAGTGCGAAGACGGTATCGCCGTCCAGCGGGGTGTGCGCCGGCCGGATGGCGCGGGCCAGGCCGTCGTGCGCGGCGATCGCGACCCGTCGGCACCCGGCCGGGCTCAGCGCGGCGTCGGTCGCTACCACCGCGATCGTGGTATTCATCGGGCTCAGCGGCGACGGCAACTGCGCGAACGCGTCGATCTGCTCGGCCGGCGGTCGCGTCAAGGCGAACTCTTCGATCAAGTCGGCCGCCCAGGGCAGACCGGTGGCCCGGTCGACGACGTCGCCCGCGGAGTTCACCGCGACGATTGCGCCGACGGTGACGCCCGATGGCAGTGCCGTCGACGCCGTGCCGACACCGCCCTTGAGCACCCCGGCCCGCGCCCCCACTCCCGCGCCGACGGTCCCGACGGCCGTGACCGTGTCTTCGGCACCCGTCGCCGCGTCGGCGGCTTCGCAGGCCGCCCGGCCGAATTCAGCCGTCGGCCGGCAGCCCCAGCCACCGACCGGCAAGTCGAAGATCACCGCGCCCGGCACGATCGGAACCACGCCGCCCTCCATGACCACGCCCCGTTGGCGCTCCTCCAGCCAGCGCATGACGCCGTCCGCGGCCGCCAGACCATAGGCGCTGCCACCGGCGAGCAACACCGCGTCGACGAACCGCACGGTGTTGGCCGGGTCCAGCAGATCGGTCTCCCGGGTGCCGGGCGCGCCGCCGCGGCAATCCACGCCGCCGACGGTGCCGGGCGGGGTCAGCACCACCGTCACGCCGCAGGCCCAGCCGGCGCCCAACGACGCGTCGGGGTCCAGTCGGTGATGGTGGCCGAGGCGAATACCGGCGACGTCGGTGATGGAGTTCATCCGCCCACCATCAAGATGATCAGCGCCCCATCAACGCCAGGACCAGATATTCCTGCAAGACGGTCAGCCACTGGTAGACGTCGAAGTGCACGGCCAGCGGATCGTCCGCCGGCAGGCGTTCCGGCCCCTCCGGACCGATTTCGAGCATGACTCCCAGTGTCAACCGGACGTCGTTGACGGCCGCGATCCAGGCGTTCGCTTCTTCTTCGCTCAGCTCGAAACGGCCGCCGTCTTCTGGAACCGTATCCAACAAGTGCTGTGCCGCAACGCGTTTGGCGTCGATGATCTCCGGCTCGTGCAGGCTGCGCAGCGCGGCGTTGAGGCCCTCGGAGGTGTCGTCGGCCGACGGTTCCTGGTGGTCCCGGTCATCCGGCCTGTGGAAATCCGGCAGCAGTCGGCGCAGCGTCGGATCGCGCGGGGGTGCTGCGTTCCCGGTCTTTATGCCGGTGATCTCCTCGAGTTCGTCTGCCGGCGCAGAAGATTCGCGCTCGTCGAGCAAGCCGATCATCGCGCTGACCAGGTTCTTGAGCAGGGCGGCCTCATGGGAATCCAGGGCAGACCGGAAACGGGGCCCGTTGGCGGTGTCGACGCGCTTCCACTTGCGCACAAGGAGTCCCGGGCGCCCCGAATCTCACCGGTCCTGCTGCATGGTCGCCCACAAACCCGCGGCATGCAGCTTGGACACGTCGACTTCCATGGATTCCCGGCTGCCCGCCGACACCACCGCCTTACCTTCGTTGTGCACCTGCAGCATCAGCTTGGTGGCGTGCGGCTCGCTGTAGCCGAACAACTTCTGGAAGACGTACGTCACGTAGGTCATCAGGTTGACGGGGTCGTCCCAGACGATGGTGACCCACGGACTCGCAGTGGCCTCTACCGGCGCGAATTCGCGTTGCCTAGTAGTGCCCGGCCTGGTGGGTGCCGATGCAACGACGACCATGACCTACAGGATAGCCAGACCCCGGGCCGTCGCCACCAGCCGTTACCTTGTTGCGGTCAGCCGTTACCGTTGCGGAATGAACGAACCGGTCTTAACCGGACTGCTCACCGACAAATACGAGTTGACCATGTTGGCGGCGGCGCTGCGCGACGGCAGCGCGAATCGCCGGACCACGTTCGAACTGTTCGCGCGCCGACTCCCTGACGGCCGTCGTTACGGAGTGGTCGGCGGCACCGGCCGGCTGTTGGAAGCGTTGCCGCAGTTCCGGTTCGACGAAGACGCGTGCCGGTCATTGGAGCAATTCGTCGACCCGGACACGTTGGTTTACTTGCGCGATTTCCGGTTTGCTGGCGATATCGACGGCTACGCCGAGGGCGAACTGTACTTCCCCGGGTCACCCATACTTTCGGTGAGTGGCAGCTTCGCCGAATGCGTCCTGCTCGAAACCCTGGCGTTGTCCATCTTCAATCACGACACCGCGGTCGCGTCGGCAGCCGCACGAATGGTCAGCGCCGCCGGGGAACGCCCGCTGATCGAGATGGGCTCGCGGCGAACCCACGAACGCGCGGCGGTCGCAGCGGCGCGCGCGGCCTATATCGCAGGCTTCGCCGCGTCCTCCAACCTGGAGGCCCAGCGGCGATACGGAATACCGGCGGAAGGCACCGCCGCACACGCGTTCACCATGCTGCACACCCAGCGCGACAGTCCAACCGAAATGAGCGAGCTGGCGGCGTTTCGTTCCCAGGTCGACGCGCTCGGTGTCGACACCACGTTGCTGGTGGACACCTATGACGTGACGACCGGAGTGGCCAACGCGGTGGCCGCCGCCGGCACCGCGCTCGGCGGGGTCCGCATCGACTCCGGCGAGCTTGCAGTCCTGGTCCGCCGGGTTCGCGAGCAGCTGGACCGGCTCGGGGCCACCGAGACCCGCATCGTGGTGTCCGGCGATCTTGATGAGTTCTCCATCGCGGCGCTGCGCGCCGAACCGGTGGATAGTTACGGCGTCGGCACCTCGCTGGTGACCGGCTCGGGTGCCCCGACCGCGAACATGGTCTACAAACTGGTCGAAGTGGACGGCATACCGGTACAGAAGCGCAGCAGCCACAAGGAAACCAGCGGCGGCCACAAAGAGGCGCTGCGCCTGTCACGAGCGACCGGCACCATCACCGAGGAGGTCGTCCATCCGGCGGGCCGGCCACCCACCACCAAGGAACCGTCGCGGAAGTTGACCGTCCCGCTGGCGCGCGGCGGCCGAGCCGTCGCCGGTGACTGCGACCTGGCGGCGGCGCGGAAGCTGGTCGCGTCCGGGCTGCGCAGCCTGCCGTGGGAGGGTTTGAACCTGTCGCACGGGGAGCCGGCGATCCCGACCCAGCACATCCCCGCCTGAGCTATGTCCGACCTGTCCGTGCGTGAGCTCCTGGCCCTGGCCGTGGCCGCGCTCGGCGGCAGCGAGCGCGACGGCCAGCAGCAGATGGCCGCCGCGGTCGCGCAGGCCTTCGAAACCGGTGAGCACCTTGCCGTGCAGGCCGGCACCGGCACCGGCAAGTCGCTCGCGTACTTGATTCCGGCGATTGTCCGCTCGCTCGACGACGACTCGCCCGTGGTCGTGTCGACGGCCACGATCGCACTGCAGCGCCAACTCGTCGACCGCGATCTGCCGCGGCTGGCCGATTCGCTCGCCGATGCGCTGCCCCGCCCGCCGCACTTCGCGCTGCTCAAGGGGCGACGAAACTACTTGTGTTTGAACAAGATCCACAACGGTGGTGCCGCCGATGCCGATGACGAAGACGGCGACGGGCCGCAGGAAGAACTCTTCGATGCCATGGCGGTCACCGCCCTGGGTCGCGACGTGCAACGGCTCACCGCATGGGCGTCGACGACCGATTCCGGTGACCGCGACGATTTGAAGCCGGGCGTGGCGGACCGATCCTGGTCCCAGGTCAGCGTTTCCGCGCGGGAATGCCTCGGTGTGGCGCGCTGCCCGTTCGGCTCCGAGTGCTTTTCCGAACGCGCGCGCAACCAGGCCGGCCATGCCGACGTCGTCGTCACCAATCACGCGCTGCTGGCCATCGACGCCGTGTCCGAATCGGCCGTGCTGCCGGAACATGCGCTGCTGGTGGTCGACGAGGCGCACGAGCTGGTCGACCGGGTGACGTCGGTGGCCACCGCGGAATTGACGCCGGCCGCCCTCGCGGTGGTGTCGCGGCGGATCACCCGCTTGGTGGATCCGGAACTGACCCAGCGGCTGGAGGCGACGACAGCCAACTTTGCCGCGGCAATCCATGACGCCGCGCCGGGTCGCATCGATCACCTCGACGAAGAGCTGGCGACTTACCTGACGGCGCTGCGCGATGTGGCCACCGCGGCGCGGTCGGCCATCGACACCACGAGCGACGCCAAGGCCGCGTCCGCACGCGCCGAAGCGGTGGCGGCGCTGGGCGAGGTGTCCGATACCGCGTCGCGGATCCTGACATCGTTCGCCCCAGCGATTCCCGACCGCACCGACGTGGTCTGGCTCGAGCACGAGGACAACCGGGGTGCACCGCGCCCCGTTCTGCGGGTCGCGCCGCTGTCGGTCGCCGGCTTGCTGCGCGACCGGGTGTTCTCGCGGTCGACCACGGTTTTGACGTCGGCAACGCTGATGATCGGCGGATCCTTCGACGCGATGGCCGCGGCGTGGGGCCTGACCGAGTCGGCGTCCGGCGACGATCCACCCTGGCGGGGCCTCGACGTCGGGTCGCCGTTTCAGCACGCCAAAGCGGGGATCCTGTACGTGGCCGCCCATCTGCCTCCGCCGGGCCGCGACGGCACCGGTTCGGCCGAGCAACTCACCGAGATCGCCGAGCTCATCACCGCTGCCGGAGGGCGAACCCTGGGCCTGTTCTCGTCGATGCGGGCCGCGCGGACCGCGGCCGACGCCATGGGGGAACGGTTGTCGACGCCGGTGTTGTGCCAGGGCGACGACAGCACTTCCGCACTGGTCGAGCAGTTCAGCGCCGACGTAGAGACCTCGCTGTTCGGCACGCTGTCGCTGTGGCAGGGCGTCGATGTCCCGGGGCCGTCGCTGTCGCTGGTGCTGATCGACCGCATCCCCTTCCCGCGGCCAGACGACCCGTTGCTGGGCGCGCGGCAGCGCGCGGTGGCCGCGCGCGGCGGCAACGGCTTCATGGCCGTTGCCGCCACCCATGCCGCGCTACTGCTGGCGCAGGGGTCGGGCCGGCTGCTGCGCCGCGTCACCGACCGCGGGGTCGTAGCGGTGCTCGACTCCAGGTTGGTCACCGCCGGCTACGGCCGTTACCTGCGGGCCTCGCTGCCGCCGTTCTGGCAGACCACCGACGCGGCGCAGGTCCGCGGGGCGCTGCAGCGCCTGCGCACCGCCACCCCAACTTGATGGTGGCGACCCGCTACGCCCGGCTCCGCCGCGCTTGCGATCGCCAGTAGCGTCAAGCCAGCGTGACCAGGCCGAGCTCGTTGCCGGCAGCCAGCATGGGATTGTTGGGCAGCACGCGCACCGTGTAACCGAGCGCCCCCGCCAGCGGCAGCGGCGTCGTGGTCGAGAAAACCTGGTTGCCGCCTTCGGCCATACCCGTATACGACATCTCGACGGTGATCGGATCCAGCAGCACATCGCCGGCGTCGACCCTGCCCACGACGGCCTGCACAGTGACCTCTTCGGGGCCGAGGCCCGCCAGTTGCACGGTCGCGGTGAGGGTCAGCTTCGAGCCCAGCACCGGGGTATCCGGGAGGCCGGTGCTGTCGACATCGGTGATCTCGATCTTCGGCCATGCTTGCTCGACGCGTCGCCGGTAGGCGGCGAGCTCACGGGCAACGCCGAATTCGCCGCCTTCTTCGTCGTCCTCCGGGGGTGCCACGGTCCTGCGCAGCGATTGCGCCGCCGGCGCGTAGTACTGCTCGACGTAGTCGCGCACCATGCGGGAAGCCAGCACCTTCGGGCCGAGGGTCTGCAAGGTGTGGCGCACCATTTCGATCCACCGGGGCGGGACCCCGTGTTCGTCGCGCTCGTAGAACTTCGGTGCCACCGCCTTTTCCAGCAGGTTGTACAGCGCGCCGGACTCGAGGTCGTCGCGACGGGTCTCGTCGGCCACGCCGTCGGCAGACGGTATCTCCCAACCGTTTTCGCCGTCGTAACATTCGTCCCACCAGCCGTCGCGGATGGACAGGTTCAGTCCGCCGTTGAGCGCGCTCTTCATTCCCGAGGTGCCGCAGGCCTCCAGGGGCCGCAGCGGGTTGTTCAGCCAGACGTCGCAGCCCCAATACAGCAGCCGGGCCATGGACATGTCGTAGTCGGGCAGGAAAGCGATGCGGTGGCGCACCTCCGGCCGGTCGGCAAAACGCACCACCTGCTGGATCAGCGCCTTGCCACCGTCGTCGGCCGGGTGCGATTTCCCGGCAACGATCAACTGGACGGGCCGGTCTTCATCGAGCAGCAACTGTTCCAGCCGCGCCGGATCACGCAGCATGAGCGTCAGCCGCTTATAGGTCGGCACTCGTCGGGCAAACCCGATGGTGAGCACGTTCGGGTCGAAAGCCGTTGATATCCAACCTAGTTCGGCGTCCGAGGCACCGCGTTCCAGCCACGAGCGGCGCAACCGCAGCCGAACGTCCTCGACCAGCAATGCCCGCAACTGCGAGCGGATCCACCACAGATGACCCTGGTCGACCTGCTGCAGGCGCAGCCACACCCCCGGGTCGCTGAACGAGTCCGAGCCGGCCAGCTCGCGGCCCAGCTGCAACCACTGCGGCGCCGCCCAGGTCCGCGCATGAACGCCGTTGGTGATCGACCCGATCGGCACCTCGCCGGGGTCGAATCCGGCCCAGAGCTCGTTGAACATGGCCCGGCTGACCCGGCCGTGCAGCAACGAGACACCGTTGGCGCGTTGGGCCAGGCGCAGACCCATGTGGGCCATGTTGAATTTCTCCGGGTCGTCTTCGGCGCCCAGCGCGACGATCCGCGCGGTCGGTACGCCCGGCAAAAGGACGGGCGCATCCTTGCCATCCCCATCCTTGTCGGACCCTTGGTGGTCATCGAAGTAGAGCCGGATCATTTCGACCGGGAACCGGTCGATGCCGGCGGCGACCGGGGTGTGGGTGGTGAACACCGTGCTGGACCGCACGACTGTCAACGCGGTGTCGAAGTCCAGTCCCGAATCGGTGATCAGCTCGCGAATGCGTTCCAGTCCGAGGAAGCCGGCGTGCCCCTCATTCATGTGGAAGACCTCGGGCGCGGGCAGTCCTTCGCTGGCGGTGAAGGCGCGGATCGCGCGGACCCCGCCAATGCCGGCCAGGATCTCTTGCCTCATCCGATGCTCCTGATCGCCGCCGTACAGGCGGTCGGTGACGCCGCGCAGTTCGTGCTCGTTTTCGGGGACATCGGAGTCCAGCAGGAGCAGCGGCACGCGACCCACCTGCGCAACCCAGATCCGGACGTGGAGGCGGGTGGAGTCGGGGAGCGTGAGCTCGACCAGCGCGGGATTGCCGCCGGCATCGGTAAGCAGCCGCAACGGCAGTCCCTGCGGATCCAGCGACGGGTACGTCTCGTTCTGCCAGCCCTCTGCGGTCAGCGACTGCCTGAAGTACCCGGAGCGGTAGTAGAGACCCACCGCGATCAGCGGAACCCCCAGATCGGACGCGGACTTCAGGTGGTCACCGGCGAGAATCCCCAAGCCGCCCGAGTAATTGGGCAGCACCTCGGCGACGCCGAACTCCATCGAGAAGTATGCGATGGCCGTCGGCATCGCCTGGTCGGAGGCTTCGTGCTGCCGCTGCTGATACCAGAGCGGACGGGTCAGGTAATCGTCCAGGTCGGACGCCAACTCATCGAGCCGGCCCAGAAATCCTTCGTCGAGCGCCAACTCGTCGAGCCGTGCCGGTTTGACCGCGCCGAGCAACGCGAACGGATCGCTGCCGCACCGCGCCCACAGGGTCGGGTCGATCGTCGCGAACAAGTCCTGAGTGGGCTTGTCCCATGACCACCGCAGATTGGTCGATAGCCGGTCGAGCGCGGCGAGACGGTGGGGCAAATGAGCGCGCACGGTAAAGCGACGAAGAGCTTTCACGCATCACTACCTTACTGAGGATTCCGGCGCTCGCAGGGCGACCGACTGACCGTTTGCCTGCGGGTGTGTGACCGGACACTAGGGTGGGTATCGGGTATTTGTTGGGGCCGCAACGACGCTTCCCCGTGAGATGCCATCAGATGAAGCCCCCCACGACAGGAAGTTTCGCCAGCCGAGAGGCATTCCGCGACGGAGCACACCGCGGTTTGGCCGCATACAGTCGGAACGGAGTGGTTGTGCCCGGTCGTGTCGAGATCGATAACGTCCAGCCCGTCGTCTCCTGCGGCGTCTACCCCGCCAAGGCCGTGGTGGGTGAGGTCGTCCCGGTCAGCGCCGCGGTGTGGCGAGAGGGCCACGAGGCCGTCGCCGCGACCCTGGTCGTGCGCTACCTGGGGCCGCGCTATCCGCAGGTAACGGAAACCCGCCAGATCAAAGCGGTCGAGGCCCCGGAACGGCCGGCGTCGGCAGGTGCCGCCAGGGCCGCCGAGCATCAGCGGGTCAAGCCACTGCTGCTTCCCATGACGGAGGGCCAAGAGCCCTACGTTTTCCACGGTCAGTTCGCCCCGGACCGTGTCGGGCTGTGGACCTTCCGCGTCGACGGCTGGGGTGACCCCATCCACTCCTGGCGCCATGGGCTGATCGCCAAGCTCGACGCCGGCCAGGGCGAGAAGGAACTGTCCAACGATCTCTTGGTCGGCGCCAAACTGTTTGAGCGTGCCGCCACCGGTGTGCCGCGGGCGGCGCGCAACCCGCTGCTGGTGGCCGCCGAGGCGTTGCGGACCCCCGGAGATCCGGTCACCCGCACCGCGCTGGCTCTGGCGGCCGACACCGAAGAACTTCTGGCGACCTATCCCTTGCGCGATCTGGTCACTCGCGGCGAACAGTACGGGGTGTGGGTGGATCGGCCGCTGGCCCGCTTCGGCTCGTGGTACGAGATGTTTCCGCGCTCGACCGGCGGGTGGGACGCCGACGGCAAGCCGGTGCACGGCACCTTCGCCACCGCAACCGCGCAGCTTCCGCGCATCGCGGAGATGGGCTTCGACGTCGTGTACCTGCCGCCGATCCACCCGATCGGCAAGGTACACCGCAAAGGCCGCAACAACTCCCCCACCGCCGCGCCCGGGGATGTGGGTTCTCCGTGGGCAATCGGAAGCGACGAGGGCGGCCACGACGCCATTCATCCGGAACTGGGCACCATCGACGACTTCGACGAGTTCGTAGCCGCGGCGCGCGATCTGGGCATGGAGGTGGCCCTGGACCTGGCGCTGCAGTGCGCACCGGATCACCCGTGGGCACGGGAACATCGGAAGTGGTTCACCGAATTGCCGGATGGCACCATCGCTTACGCGGAGAACCCGCCCAAGAAGTATCAGGACATCTATCCGATCAACTTCGACAACGACCCCGCGGGTCTCTACGACGAAGTGCTGCGCGTGGTCATGCACTGGGTCGACCACGGCATCAAGTTCTTTCGGGTCGACAATCCGCACACCAAGCCGCCCAACTTCTGGGCGTGGCTCATCGGTCAGGTCAAAGACAGCGACCCCGACGTGCTCTTCCTGTCCGAGGCCTTCACGCCGCCGGCCCGCCAGTACGGGCTGGCCAAGCTCGGATTCACGCAGTCCTACACCTACTTCACCTGGCGGACGGCCAAGTGGGAACTCACCGAATTCGGCAACGACATCGCGGCACTCGCCGACTTTCGCCGGCCCAACCTGTTCGTCAATACCCCCGACATCCTGCACGCGACTTTGCAGCACAACGGGCCCGGCATGTTCGCCATCCGCGCGGCGCTGGCGGCGACCATGAGTCCGGCCTGGGGCGTGTACTCGGGCTACGAGCTGTTCGAGCATCGCGCGGTGCGGGAGGGCAGCGAGGAGTACCTGAATTCCGAGAAGTACGAACTGCGTCCCCGCGACTATGCGGGCGAGCTGGCCGCAGGCAGATCGCTCGAGCCGTTCATCAAACAGCTCAACGCAATCCGACGCCTGCATCCCGCCCTACAACAGTTACGCACGATTCACTTTCATGGCGTGGACAACGACGCGTTGCTGGCCTACAGCAAGTTCGACCCGGCCACCGGCGACTGCGTGTTGGTGGTGGTGACGCTCAACGCGTTCGCGCCGGAGGAAGCGACGCTGTGGTTAGACATGGCGGCATTGGGTATGGAGCCCTACGAGCGGTTCTGGGTGCGCGACGAGATCACCGGCCAGGAATACCAATGGGGGCAGTCGAATTACGTTCGCATCGACCCCGGGCGCGCGGTCGCCCACATCATCAACATGCCACTCATACCGTACGAATACCGAAACACGCTGCTACGTAGGAGATGAGTTGCTGTGAGCAGAGCCGATCAACTCACCGGGGTGGACCTGGCGCCCGACCCTTCGGACTTGGCGCGCCTGCTCGCGGGTGCACACCACAACCCGCACGGCTTCCTGGGCGCCCACGAGTACGGCGACCACACCGTCATCCGGGCGTTTCGCCCGCACGCGCGCGAGGTCGTCGCGCTCGTCGGTAAGGACCGGTTCCCGTTGCAGCACATCGAATCCGGCGTGTTCGCGGTGGCGCTGCCGTTCGTCGATCTGATCGACTACCGGCTGCAGGTGAGCTACGAGGGTTCCGATCCCCACATAGTCGCCGACGCCTACCGCTTCCTGCCCACCCTGGGCGAAGTCGACCTTCATCTGTTCGGCGAGGGCCGCCACGAGCGGCTCTGGGAGGTCCTCGGCGCCCATCCACGCTCGTTCAACACGGCCGACGGCATCGTGAACGGGGTGTCGTTCGCCGTGTGGGCTCCCAACGCCAAGGGCGTCAGCTTGATCGGCGAGTTCAACGGCTGGACCGGCGACGACGCCCCTATGCGGGTGCTGGGCTCGTCGGGAGTGTGGGAGTTGTTCTGGCCCGATTTCGCGGTGGACGGTCTGTACAAGTTCCGTGTACACGGCGCCGACGGCGTCGTCACCGAGCGGGCCGACCCGTTCGCCTTCGCCACGGAAGTGCCGCCGCACACCGCGTCACGGGTGACGCAGAGTATGTACACGTGGGAGGACGCCGACTGGATGGCACGGCGTTCGCAGCGCAACCCTGTGTTCGAGCCGATGAGCACCTACGAGGTGCACCTGGGCTCCTGGCGTCCCGGACTCAGCTACCGCCAGCTCGCTCGCGAGCTGACGGATTACGTTGTGGAACAAGGGTTCACCCACGTGGAACTGCTGCCGGTCGCCGAGCATCCGTTCGCCGGTTCGTGGGGGTACCAGGTCACGTCTTACTACGCGCCGACTTCGAGATTTGGCACACCGGACGATTTCCGGGCGCTCGTCGACGCCCTGCACCAGGCCGGGATCGCGGTCATCGTGGACTGGGTGCCGGCGCACTTCCCGAAGGACGCATGGGCACTGGGGCGATTCGACGGCACGCCGCTATACGAGCATTCCGATCCCAGTCGCGGGGAGCAACTCGACTGGGGCACTTACGTCTTCGACTTCGGTCGTGCCGAAGTGCGCAACTTTTTGGTGGCCAACGCGCTGTACTGGCTCGAGGAGTTCCACATTGACGGCTTGCGGGTGGACGCGGTGGCGTCGATGCTCTACCTCGACTACTCGCGGCCGGCGGGCGGATGGACCCCGAACGTCTACGGCGGCCGCGAGAACCTGGAGGCGGTGCAGTTCCTGCAGGAGATGAACGCGACGGCGCACAAAGCCGCGCCGGGCATCGTCACCATCGCCGAGGAGTCCACGTCGTGGCCCGGCGTCACGCGCCCGACCAAGCTTGGCGGCCTCGGCTTTTCGATGAAGTGGAACATGGGCTGGATGCACGACACGCTCGACTACATAAGCCGCGATCCCATTTATCGCAGCTTCCACCACCACGAGATGACGTTCTCGATGCTGTACGCGTTCAGCGAGAACTACGTTTTACCGCTCAGTCACGACGAGGTGGTGCATGGCAAGGGGACGCTGTGGGGGCGGATGCCGGGCAACAACCACGTCAAGGCCGCCGGGCTGCGCAGTCTGCTCGCCTATCAGTGGTCCCACCCCGGCAAGCAATTGTTGTTCATGGGACAGGAATTCGCCCAGCGGGCCGAGTGGTCCGAGCAGCACGGTTTGGATTGGTGGCAGCTGGACGAGCAGGGTTTCTCCAACGGCGTCCTGCGTCTCGTGCGCGATATCAACGGCATCTACCGCGACCACCCGGCGCTGTGGAGTCAAGACACGATTCCCGAGGGCTATTCCTGGATCGACGCCAACGACTCCGCCAACAACGTCTTGAGCTTCCTGCGTTACGGCAACGACGGCTCGGTAATGGCTTGTGTGTTCAATTTCGCGGGTTCCGAACACAGCGGCTATCGGCTGGGCCTGCCCACCCCCGGCCGCTGGCGCGAGGTGCTCAACACCGACGCGACGGTGTACAACGGCTCGGGAATCGGCAACCTCGGCGGCGTCGACGCCACCGAGGACCCGTGGCATGGCCGCCCGGCATCGGCGGCGCTGGTGCTGCCGCCCACGTCGGCGTTGTGGCTGGAACCGGCCTAGCGCGAACAGCGCGAGCCGTCGGCCCGTCAGTAGAGAGCGTTGGCGAAGTTGCGCCGAGCGACGACGATGTCGGGATCGGTCGGATCGAAGAGCTCGAACAGCTCGATCAATCGAGTGCGTACCCGGTTCCGCTCATCTCCAGATGTGCTGCGCACCAACGCAATCAGCCGCTCGAAGGCCGCCGGCACCTCCTCGTTGACGATTTGCACGTCAGCCGCAGCGAAGGCGGCCTCGATATCGCCCGGTGCGGCATCGGCGATCGCGACGGCATCGGGACTTTGCGCCTTCGCGCGCTTGAGGAAGCCGACCTGCCTCAGCACCGCCTTCGCTTCGTCGCTGTTCGGATTGGCTTCCAGGACGGCCTGATACGCCGTCTGCGCATTATCGAGGTCGCCGGTCTTGAAGTACTCGCGGGCCTGGGCCAGCTCTGGATCGGCTTTCGGGGTGTCCCCGGAACCGCTTGGACCCCTGAGCTTTCCGGCTGTCGCCGAAAGCAGCGAGTCCACCCACTTGCGCAACTGATCGGATGGCTGCGGGCCTTGGAAGCTGGACAGCGGCTGGCCGGCGGCCAACGCCACCACCGTCGGGACCGCTTCGATACCGAATATCTGGGCCACCCCGGGCGCCGCGTCGACGTTGGCCGCCGCCAGCGACCAGGTGCCGTGGTCCTCCGCGGCCAGGCCCGACAGGGTCTCGAGCAACTCGACGCAGACGTCACTGCGCGGTGACCACAACAACACCACGACGGGTACTTCGTCCGACCGGAGCAGCACCTCGGATTCGAAATTGGCCTCGGTGACCTCCGTAGTACCGGGTCCCGCCGGCGTGCCCGGCCCCGCGGGGCCGGCCGCCGAAGCCTTCTGTTGGGCTCGCTGCTTGAGCCCCGACAAATCGACTGCACCAGCCATCACGGGCCCGGTCGAGGGTCGCGGACGCGTCACGCCGTCCAGTTTGTCATGCGCATCAGCGACCGATCCACCCGGTCGCGACGGCCGTGATCGGCCCGTATGACGAAAATCACAACCGGCCCGCAGCGCCAGCTGCCAGCTACGCCGATCCGAACGCCCGCCGCCGCCGAATCCAGCTAACCGGCCCGCAGAATCAGCGCGTCACCCTGGCCGCCGGCCCCGCACAGCGCCGCAACGCCGTAGCCGGAGCCGCGCCGGGCCAATTCCAGGGCCACATGCAGCGCGATTCGGGCTCCCGACATGCCGATCGGATGCCCCACGGCGATTGCGCCGCCGTTGACGTTGACGATGTCGGGATCCACACCGAGTTCGCGGGTCGAGGCCAGCGCCACGGCCGCAAACGCCTCGTTGATCTCCACGACGTCGAGCTGGTCGACGGAAATGCCCTCACGGTCGAGTGCCTTCTTGATCGCGTTGGCCGGCTGCGACTGCAGCGTCGAATCGGGCCCCGCCACAACCCCGTGCGCACCGATCTCGACCAGCCAGGACAGCCCCAGCTCCTGTGCCTTTTCCTTGTTCATCACCACGACGGCGGCCGCGCCATCCGAAATCTGCGAGGCCGAGCCGGCCGTGATGGTGCCATCCTTGCGGAAAGCCGGTTTGAGGCCGGCCAGGGATTCGGCGGTGGTGTTCGCGCGGATCCCCTCGTCCTCGGCGAACTGCAGCGGATCGCCCTTGCGCTGCGGGATATTCACCGGCACGACCTCGTCGGTGAAGACGCCGTCCTTCCATGCCGCTGCCGCCTTTTGGTGGGACCGTGCAGCGAACTCGTCCTGTTCGGCGCGGGTGAACTTGTCGACGTCGTTGCGCTGCTCGGTGAGCGCGCCCATCGGCTGGTCGGTGAACACGTCGTGCAGGCCGTCGTAGGCCATGTGGTCCAAAACCGTGACGTCGCCGTACTTGTAGCCCGCGCGGCTGTCCATCAGCAGGTGGGGCGCCTTCGTCATGGACTCCTGACCGCCGGCCACCACCACGTCGAACTCGCCCGCGCGAATGAGCTGGTCAGCGAGTGCGATGGCGTCGATGCCGGACAGGCACATCTTGTTGATGGTCAGCGCCGGAACATCCCAGCCGATGCCGGCCGCCACCGCCGCCTGACGCGCGGGCATCTGGCCGGCCCCGGCCGTCAACACCTGGCCCATGATCACGTACTCGACGGCCGACGCCGGCACCTTGGCCTTCTCCAGCGCGGCCGCGATCGCGATCGCACCCAGATCGCTGGCCGAGAAATCCTTCAGCGAACCCATCAACTTGCCGATGGGTGTCCGCGCCCCAGCAACTATTACGGACGTCGTCATGCCTGCCTCCTAAGCGCGTGCGGACGGCCGATCCGACCTCCCGAAGAAGCGCAATCGTTGCCGCCAGGTTACCGTTGAGTGATGACGACCGATCAAGTTGACGCCCGTCAGTTGCTAGCTACCTCCCTGGTGACCGGGCTCGATCACGTCGGCATCGCGGTCGCCGATCTGGACGCAGCCATCGAGTGGTATCACGACCACCTCGGCATGATCCTGGTGCACGAGGAAGTCAACGACGATCAGGGAATCCGCGAGGCCATGCTTGCAGTGCCGGGCACGAGCGCCCAGATCCAGTTGATGGCCCCCCTCGACGAGTCGTCGGTGATAGCGAAGTTCATGGACAAGCGCGGACCCGGCATCCAACAGCTCGCGGTCCGCGTCAGCGACCTCGACGCCATTTGCCGGCAACTGCGCGCCCAGGGCACCCGGTTGGTCTACGAAGCGCCCAGGCGCGGGACCGCGGACTCGCGGATCAACTTCATCCATCCCAAAGACGCCGGCGGCGTTCTGATCGAGTTGGTCGAGCCGGCGTCCTAGGACTCCAATCTATTACGACCATCGCCTGGTCGGACCGCGGGTGGCGCGGTTGGCCCAGCACGGGGTGTGCCAGTGTCGCCGATCGTCCGTCGCTGCCGGTGATTCGGCGGGCCACACCACCACATGCGCGATGCCGGAACGAATTTCGTGATCGCACCCGGGGCAGCGATAGGTCTTGACCGCGCGGGACGCGGGGACCGGGTGGACTTCGTACTCGTGGCCGTCGGGCCCAATTTCCACCCGCCGCAAGGCCGGTGAGAACGACACCGGCCGCTGCCGGCGTGGCGGTGTGCGGCGCCGAGGCATACCGCCAGTCTAGTAGGGCAAGTCAGAACAGCCGGTACTCGTCGCTGTCCATCCCGCGCAGCTGATCGTAATCCAATGTCACGCAGCGGATCCCGCGATCAACGGCCAGCGTGCGCGCCTGCGGCTTGATCTGCTGAGCCGCGAAAATACCCGTCACCGGCGCCAGGATGCTGTCGCGATTGAGCAAGTCGAGGTAGCGGGTCAGCTGTTCCACCCCGTCAATCTCGCCGCGCCGCTTGATCTCCACCGCGACCGCACCACCCCGCTCATCGCGGCACAGTAGATCGACGGGACCGATGGCGGTCATGTACTCGCGCCGGACCAACGTGTATCCGTCGCCCAGCAGTTGGACGTGCTCGGCGAGCAACGCCTGCAGGTGCGCCTCGACGCCGTCCTTCACCAGCCCGGGATCGACACCCAGATCATGACTGGAGTCGTGCTCGATCTCCTCGACGGTGATGCGCAGCTGTTCGCCCGCTTTGTTCTCGACGACCCACACCGGCGCGGGGCCATCGAGGTCTTCGGTCAACCAGCACGGCGGACTCATCCAGTTCAACGGCTTGTAGGCGCGGTCGTCGGCGTGCACGCTGACCGAGCCGTCGGCCTTGAACAGCAGCAACCGGCGCGCGGAGGGCAGATGCGCGGTGAGCCGGCCGACGTAGTCGACGGTGCATTGGGCGATCACGAGACGCACCCGACTCACCTTAAAGCCTGGCCGACAAATTAGGCTGACGCCACAATGCCCAAGAAGACCATCGCACAGCGCTTGGGCCGGGTACTCGAGAGAGTCACCCGTCAGAGCGGCCGGCTGCAAGAGACCCCGGCCTACGGCTCGCTGCTGCTCGGGCGGGTTTCGGAGAGCCAACGGCGGCGGCGAATACGCATCCAGGTCATCTTGACCACCCTGGTGGTGGCGGCGAACCTGATCGGGATCGCCGTCGCTGTGCTTTTGGTGACGGTCGCCATTCCGGAACCGAGCGTGTTCGACGACGCACCGGCCTGGCTCACCTTCGGTGTCGTGCCGGCCTATATCGCGATCGCTTTGGCGCTGGGCGCCTATTGGATCACGCGGCGGACGGTGCGCGCGCTGCACTGGGCGATCGAAGAGCGCAGACCCACCAGCGTCGACGAGCGCAACACCTTCCTGGCCCCCTGGCGAGTCGCCCTCGGCGATCTCATCTTGTGGGGGGTGGGGGCGGTGCTTATGTTGACCCTCTACGGCCTGGTCAACATCATGTTCATCCCGCGATTTTTGTTCGCGGTGGGCTTCTGCGGCGTTTTGGTGGCCACCGGTAGTTATCTGCTCGCCGAGTTCGCGCTGCGCCCGGTGGCCGCTCAGGCGCTCGAAGCGGGACCACCGCCGCGGCGCCTGACGGCGGGCATCATGGGCCGCACCATGGTGGTCTGGTTCCTCGGCTCCGGGGTGCCCGTTGTCGGCATCGCCCTCCTGGCGCTCTTCCAGATCCTGATGCGAAACCTGACCGAGACCCAGTTCGCAGTCGGAGTGCTGATCGTGTCGTCGGCCGCGCTGATCTTCGGCTGCGTCCTGATGTGGATCCTGGCCTGGTTGACGGCGACACCGGTGCGCGTGGTGCGGGCGGCGCTCAGACGCGTCGAGCAGGGCGATCTGCGGGGCGACCTCGTCGTGTTCGACGGCACCGAGCTCGGTGAGCTGCAGCGTGGGTTCAACGCGATGGTCGACGGGCTGCGTGAACGTGAACGCGTGCGCGATCTTTTCGGTCGGCACGTCGGGCGCGAAGTCGCCCTGGCCGCGGAACGCGAGCGACCGAAACTGGGCGGCGAAGAACGCCATGTCGCGGTCGTCTTCATCGATATCGTCGGCTCCACGCAATTGGTGACCACTCGACCTCCGACCGAAGTTGTTCAGGTGCTCAACCGGTTTTTCGCGATCGTCGTCGAGGAAGTGGACCGACACCACGGACTTGTCAACAAGTTCGAAGGTGACGCGTCGCTGGCCATCTTTGGAGCTCCGAATCACCTCGACTGTCCCGAGGATGAGGCGCTGGCCACCGCGCGCGGCATTGCCGAGCGGCTTGCCGGCGAAATGTGTGAGCTCGACGCCGGCATCGGCGTGGCCGCCGGCCAGGTCGTCGCCGGCAACATCGGCGCCAAAGAACGGTTCGAGTACACCGTGATCGGCGAGCCGGTCAACGAGGCGGCGCGGCTGTGCGAGCTGGCCAAGTCACAGCCGGGCAGATTGCTCGCAACGGCCGACACGCTCGAGCGTGCGAGCGAAAACGAGCGGGCCCGTTGGTCTTTGGGTGAAACCGTGACCCTGCGCGGGCACGACCGCCCCACCCGGCTGGCCTCACTCGCCGACGCCGCGGCGCCCGACCGATAAGCCGGTGTCGTTGAGCGCCAATATGAGCTTGCCGGCACCTCGCCGATCTCCACGGGCGGAACGTAGGAGCGGCCCGCGTTCATCCAGGTGCGCATCGCCGGATCGATTGACAGAGAGTCAATTTCGACGACGAACTCGCCGTCGGCGGCGGTCGGGACGGCCTATTCGACGATCGCCCAATCCCTGGCCTCGGGCAGGCCCCCGTCGGCCGGTCGGCGAGCCGGCATTGAGAGTTCACGCTCGTCACGACGAGACCTCGGCGACACACTGAAGGACCGCACGACCCGCGGGGTCTTCGGCGGTGACCGGCACCACGGCGACGGTATCCGCACCCGCCTCCAGGTAGGCCCACAGCCGGGCGACGATTTGCTCGGGGTCACCGAAAGCGCCGATCTGCTCGACAAGTTCAAAAGGCATCGCGGCCGCCAACTCCGAGCGCCGCGCCCCGCTACGGGCCCGCTCGACGAGTCCCGGGAAGCCGAGGTCACCGAACATCTCCCCGTAACCGGGCGGGGCGAGGTAGATCGCCATCTGGTTGGCCGCCTGCCGCAGGGAGGCCTCGCCCGGTCGCAGGGCGGCCGGCACCCACACCGTCAGGTGTGGGGCCGCGCGGTCCATGGCCGTGGCGTGGTCGTCGACTTGTCGTCGTACGCGCGAAACCCGTTGCGGCGTTGCCAGGTTGAGCACCACCTCGTCGGAGAGCTCGGCGGCCAGGCGGATCATTGCGGGGCCGAAAGCCCCCACCCCGATGCGCGTCTGCGGCAGCGGATGGCGCAGCCGGAATCCGTGGCTGCGGAGATGGTGCCCGTCGTAGTCGGCCCGCTCGCCGCGCAGGATCGGCCGCAGGCACCGGATGGTTTCGCGCATGCGTGCCCCGCTGTGCGCCCACTCGCGGTCGTGCCAGCCCGTCACGATGGCGGGGCTGGAGGCGCCCAGCGCGACGTCGACTTCGCACCCGGTGAGCGAGGCCACCGAGCTTGCCCCCAGCGCGACCGCAACAGGGGTTCGCACGCTGATGGGAACCGGTCCCAGCTTGAGCCGCAATCCCGTTGTGCGCGTGCCGATCGCCGTGGCCAGCGCGAAGGCGTCGAAGCTCGCCATCTCGCCGACCCACAATCCGGCCAGCCCGGCCCGGGCGGCCGCCTCGGCGATCTGCACCGCCTCCTCGTCGGGCCGGTCCAGCCAAAACGGCAGCACCGCCTCGACCCGTGCGCTCACAGCATCGCCACTTCGGTGGGCCGGTCCAGCAGAATACGGCCGGGCAATTCGTATGACGCCTGGTTGACCTGAAAGTGCGCGGTGGCGGTGAACGCGTCGCGGAAACGCCGTTGCAGGGGGGACCCGTCGTAGATGGCGCTGCCGCCGGCAAGGTCGTACATGGTGCGCACCACGTCGGCCGCGGTGCGCACGCCGTGGGTGGCGGCGAGGCGGAGCCGGGTCCGCGCTTCCACGGGCACCTTCGGCATGTCTTGGCTTGCCCGCCAGGCGATTTCGATCGCCTGGTAATACAGGGCACGCGCGGCCTCCAGCGCCGATTCGGCGGCGGCGACGGCCGCCTGGATGGTGGGGCGCTCGGCCAGTGTGCGATTCGACGCGCCAGTCTTTTTCGCGCCGGCGAGCTCGACGAAGTCGTCGATCGCGGCGCGCGCGTTGCCCATCGCGGCCGCGGTGATGCAGCCCGCGAAGAAGCCGAACGGCGGGAACCGGTACAGCGGGCGGTCGATCGACGGCCCGTCGAATATCGAGACCACGCGCGTGTCGGGCACGAATATGTCGTCGGCAACCGCGTCGTTGCTGCCGGTGCCGCGCAAACCGAGGGTGTGCCAGGTGTCGAGGACTTGGAGTTGCTCGGTGGGCATGGCGACCACGACCGGCCGGTCGTCGAGCACACAGCCGGCGAACAGCAAGTCGGCGTGGATGATTCCGCTGCAGA
This sequence comes from uncultured Actinomycetota bacterium, assembly GCA_963784685.1. Lineage (GTDB taxonomy): Bacteria > Actinomycetota > Actinomycetes > Mycobacteriales > Mycobacteriaceae > Mycobacterium. Next base: position 11,882 of record CAWASF010000017.1, on the reverse strand, counting down.
AGGCCCATCGTCCAGACACGATCACGCCGCCGGGTGCGCGCCGCGCCTTACCGTTCGGCGCCCACACCCCGGCGGCCACGCCGCGTCCTGAACCGAAGAGCTCGTCGCGGCTCGCCGGCGGCAGATACGCCACGAGCAGGCTGCTGGTGATCGCGATCGACACGCACCAGCCGGCCGACGCATCGCCGCGCGCCACCTCCTCCGCGCAGCGCAACGCGGTGCCCGGGGCCAGCTCCAGAGCGCCGACCTCCGCCGGCGCGCCCGCGCGCAGCAGACCGGAATCCCGCAGCGCGCTTACCAATTCGACGGGAAGCCGGCGGCCGGCCTCGGTCTGATCCGCCATACCACGTGCCAGATCCGCCAGCTCCCGGGCGCGCACCTCGATGTCCAGCCGCGTGTCTTCCATCGCATCCTCGCATTTCCCCAGAAAGCTACGGTACTGTAGCTTAAAGCTACACCACTGTAGCTAGCCTGATGTAGCTGCTGTCAAGAAGCGGTTGCGGCCGAGGGGAGGACTCCGCATGACCGAGGCCACGGCGCGCCGCAACCGTCCCTACGCCCCGCGGCTCTCGCCCGAGCAGCGGCGCGAACAGCTGCTGGATCTCGTGTTGGAGATCGTCGACACCGACGGCGTCGGCGGGGTCAGCATGGACGCCGTGGCCCGGCGCGCCGGTGTGAGCCGTCCGGTGGTCTACAGCCATTTCACCGACACCAACCACATGCTCCGCTCCTCGCTGGACCGTGAGGAGCAACGGGCGCTGGCCCAGATCGCCGACGCCCTGCCGCGCCAGGGCGGCGGGGACGATGCCGCGGCATTTCACCGCCTGTTCGACTCCTACCTGCGCGCGGTGGCCGAGGCGCCGGCACGGTGGCGGGCCATCTTCATGATCGCCAGCGTTGGCACCCCCACGTTCCGCAAACGCGTCGCGCGCATCCGCGCCCGCATGGTGCAGTGGTTCGAAGCGGCCCTGCGCCAGTCAGGCGCCGCCGGCCGGAATGCCGATCCCGAGCTGCTGGCCCATCACCTGGTGGCCGTGCTGTGGGAATCGGGTCGGCTGCTGCTGGTATCCCCCCGGGATTTCACTCACCAGCGCATGCTGGAGTCCCTGGACACGATGTTCGCCGCGATCGCGACCCAGGGCTGATGGGTCGTTGATCAGCGCCCGCCTCGCGGCCGCAACACGGGTGTCACCAGTTCACCTGTGTTGAGGTAACTTTCGAGGTTGCGGATCGCGAGCAGCGCCATCGCCCGGCGCGTCCGGGCGGTCGCGCTGCCGATATGCGGGAACAGCACCACGTTGTCCAAAGCGAAGAGTTCGGCAGGCACGCGGGGTTCATCGACGAAGACGTCCAGCCCCGCCCCGGCCAGCCCGCCGCGGGCTACCAGTTCCACCAGCGCGTCCTGGTCTACGACGCTGCCGCGCGCAACGTTGATCAGGTAGCCCTCGGGCCCCAATGCCTCGAGGACCGTGCGGTCGACGAGATTGCGGGTCCTGTGGTCGCCCGTGGTGGCGACGACGAGAACATCGACCGACTCGGCCAAGTCCAGCGGCGAGTCCGCATAGCGGTACGGCGACCCGTGAATCGGCTTGCGGTTGTGATACGCGATGGCACAGTCGAATCCGAGCAACCTGGTTGCGATGGCCGAACCGATCCGGCCCAAGCCAAGGATCCCGACCTGGAGGCCGCTGACGTCTCGCGCGTAAGGAAACGGGCCCTCGCGCGCCCATCGCCCCGCGCGAACGTAGCGGTCGGCGGCGCCGAAACGCCGCAGCGTCATCAGGATCAGGCCCAGTGCCGTATCGGCGACGGTGTCCGACAGCACATCCGGAGTGTTGCTCACGCCTATACCCCGGCGCTTCGCCGCTTTCAGATCGATCGAATCCACCCCGGCCCCGTGGTTGACGATCACCTCCAGGTTGGGCAGCGCCGCGATGGTGCCGGCGTCGACGCCGGGGAAACCCGACGCCACCACGACCCGAATGTCGGCCGCATGCTCGGCCAGGAAGTCGGCCCGTGCCGGACCGTCGGGCAGCTTGGGGATTTCGTAGCGCGCCTCCAGCTCGTCTTCGAATGTCCGCTCGAACTCGCCGACGCGCAGCACGTCGTCGGTCTTCTTGACCGTCACGCGTGCGTCATCTCCCGAGCCACCCGAACAGGCCGAGGTGACAATGCGTCAGGTTCCGAAGCCTCCCCGTGGTGACGCGCCGACCGTCGTCGGACCGCCAGAGCCTTCATCGAGGCGACTGGCCGCAAAGGCCACTCCCTTGTCGATCATGGCCCCGTCGCTTGCGTACGTATCGTGCGCGGAGAAGTTCATCCCGTCAGAGCAGACCGGGTCCTCGGCTTCGCAAACTTTGATGGTCTTGGCCTGATACAGCGGCCCGATTGCGATGGGTGGCTCGCCGAGGAAGTTCATCGCTCGCACGTTCGGCGTTCCAAAGAGCACGACCGCCGCCACATGATTGGCCACCTCGGGATCCATCGGTTTCGGCACGCTCGCGGGATCGACCCCATCCGGAACGGCGGCCGAGGTGACGAAGCCCATCACGGCCGCGCCTTGGGAAAAGCCTCCGAGCACCATCTTGGTCGTCGGGCAGTCGTGCGCCATCGAAACGACATGCGCGCCCGCGTCCCTGATGCCGTCGAGTCCGGTAGCCCACTCGTTGCTGGCGGGATAGTTGACCGGATACACGTCAAAGGATTTCGCGCCCACGCGCGAACGCAGGGCGTCCGCGAACGCCTGTCCTGTCGGGCCGACACCGGGATCCTCACCGGTACCGCGGGCGAACACCACCTGAACGTCCGGACACGGACCGGCGGACGCGGGTGGAACGAAGGCGACCGCCAGCCCCCACGCCGCCACCGCGACACCGACGAGACCCGCGGTCTTCAGCGCGCCGCTTGCCCAAACCCCCGATCGAAACCGCCCGCAAGTATTGCCTTGAACGGGTCCGGAGTGACCTTCAACAACCCCCATGTCATACCCTTCGAGTTAAATCCAAACACACAGCAGTGGTGCCCGACTCCCGCAAGACAGTTTAGGTGGCGCAGCCGTTTTGGGCGACTCAGATTGCCCGCGCGACGGCCCGGCTCGGACGCCGAGTTTTCGGCTACACGGTCATGTCGGTTTTCCGCCAGTTTTGTCGGTGGGCGGGTGTAACTGTTGAAGCGTGTACGACGATTTCGAACGCTGCTACCGGGCGGTCCGGTCCAAGGACGCCCGGTTCGACGGGTGGTTCGTCACCGCGGTGCTGACGACCCGGATCTACTGCCGGCCCAGTTGCCCGGTGCGGCCGCCGTTCGCCCGTAACGTTCGGTTCTATCCGACCGCGGCGGCCGCTCAACGCGCGGGGTTCCGGGCATGTAAGCGGTGCCGCCCCGACGCGTCTCCGGGATCGCCGGAATGGAATGTCCGCGGTGACGTCGTTGCGCGGACGATGCGGCTGATCGCCGACGGCACCGTGGACCGGGAGGGCGTCGGCGGCCTCGCGGGTCACCTCGGGTACACCACGCGCCAACTGGAACGGCTGCTGCAGGCCGAGGTCGGCGCCGGCCCACTGGCGCTGGCCCGCGCGCAACGAGCGCAGACCGCCCGGGTGTTGATCGAGACCACGCAACTGTCGTTCGGCGACGTTGCGTTCGCCGCCGGGTTTGCCAGCATCCGTCAGTTCAACGACACCGTGCGTTCGGTGTTCGAAAGCACGCCGACGGCGCTCCGCAAACGCGCCGCGAACGGGTCCGGGTCGTGGAAATCCGGAGCGAATTCGCCGGGGGCCGTGTGCCTTCGGCTTCCGGTTCGCACGCCGTTCGCCTACGAAGGGGTCTTCGGCCACCTGGCGGCCGGCGCCGTGCCCGGCTGCGAACAGGTCCGCGACGGCGCGTACCGACGCAGCCTGCGGCTGCCCGCCGGCGGCGCCGTGGTCACCCTGACACCCGCCGTCGACCACGTCCGCTGTCAACTGTTGCTCGACGACTTCAGCGACCTTACGACTGCGATCGCCCGGTGCCGCCGGCTCCTGGACCTCGATGCCGACCCCGAAGCGGTGGTCGACGCGCTGACCCGTGATCCCGAGCTGGCCCCGGTGGTGGAAAAGGCGCCCGGACAACGGATTCCGCGCACAGTCGACGAGGCCGAACTGGCCGTGCGCGCGATACTGGGCCAGCAGGTGTCGACGAAAGCCGCGAGAACCCATGCGGGCAGGCTGGTCGCGGCCTACGCGCAGCCGATCCATGATCCCGAGGGTGCGTTGACGCATACCTTCCCGTCGGTCGAACAACTCGCCGACATCGATCCGATGCATCTGGCGGTGCCCAAGGCCCGGCAACGGACGCTCAGTGCCCTGATCGCCGGCCTCGCCGACGGGAGCGTCGTCCTCGACGCCGGCAGCGACTGGGAAACCGCTCGCGGACAGTTGCTGGGCCTGCCAGGGGTCGGCGCCTGGACCGCAGAGGTGATCGCGATGCGCGGCCTCGGCGATCCTGACGCCTTCCCCGCCGGCGACCTGGGTCTTCGGCTGGCCGCCAAGCGACTCGGCCTGCCCACGGACAGGCGGGGCCTCATCGAGCGCAGCGCCGGCTGGCGTCCCTGGCGCTCGTATGCCACCCAACATCTGTGGGCCACGCTCGAGCATCCGGTAAACCATTGGCCACCACGGGAGGTCGCATGATCCACTACCGCACCATCGACAGCCCGATCGGACTGCTGACCCTGGCCGGGCGCGACTCGGTTTTGACTAATCTCCGGATGGTCGACCAGACCTACGAACCGAGCCGTGCCGGCTGGTCGCACGATCCCGCGGGATTCAGCGACGCTGTCGAGCAGCTCAACGCCTATTTCGCCGGCGAGCTCACCGACTTCGACATCGCGTTGGACCTGCGCGGGACCGAATTTCAGCGGCGAGTATGGAAGGCACTGCAGACAATTCCGTACGGAGAGACCAGGTCCTACGGGGAGATCGCCGAGCAGGTCGGCGCCGCGGGTTCCGCGCGCGCCGTGGGATGGGCCAACGGCCACAATCCCATCGCGATCGTCGTTCCGTGCCATCGTGTGATCGGCGCCAACGGGAGCCTCACCGGCTACGGCGGCGGGCTCGACCGAAAACGAACCCTGCTCGAATTGGAGAAAAAGCGCGCATCGGTGAATTTGACGTTGTTCGACTAGCTATCAGCGAATACAAAAACACCCCCGTTGCCGGGGGTGTTTTTGTATATGTTCGGCGGTGTCCTACTTTTCCACCCGGGTGGGCAGTATCATCGGCGCTGACAGGCTTAGCTTCCGGGTTCGGGATGGGACCGGGCGTTTCCCTGTCGCTGTGGCCGCCGTAACTCTATTACGGTAACACTATTTTGTTGGTTGTTCTGGTGGGGGGTGTGGCGTTGAACGACAAAACTGTCGTGCGTCTGGAGTGTGGTTGCGATGTGTGTTGGTAAGTTTTCGGCCGGTTAGTGCCAGTTCCCTACACCCATTACTGAGCTTCTAGGTCTGGCCTATCGAACCCGTGTTCTGCGGGGGGCCTTATCCCTCTAAAAGGGTGAGAAACCTGATCTTGGAGAAGGTTTCCCGCTTAGATGCTTTCAGCGGTTATCCTGTCCGAACGTGGCTATCCAGCGGTGCCCCTGGTGGGACAACTGGTGGACCAGAGGTTCGTCCGTCCCGGTCCTCTCGTACTAGGGACAGCTTTCCTCAAGTTTCTGACGCGCGCGGCGGATAGAGACCGAACTGTCTCACGACGTTCTAAACCCAGCTCGCGTGCCGCTTTAATGGGCGAACAGCCCAACCCTTGGGACCTGCTCCAGCCCCAGGATGCGACGAGCCGACATCGAGGTGCCAAACCATCCCGTCGATATGGACTCTTGGGGAAGATCAGCCTGTTATCCCCGGGGTACCTTTTATCCGTTGAGCGACACCCCTTCCACTCGGGGGTGCCGGATCACTAATCCCGACTTTCGTCCCTGCTTGACGTGTAGGTCTCGCAGTCAAGCTCCCTTGTGCATTTACACTCGCCACCTGATTGCCGTCCAGGTTGAGGGAACCTTTGGGCGCCTCCGTTACATTTTAGGAGGCAACCGCCCCAGTTAAACTACCCGCCAGGCACTGTCCGTGAACCCGCTTCAGGGTTCGACGTTAGGTATCCAATACGATCAGAGTGGTATTTCAACAACGACTCCGCCCCAACTGGCGTTGAGGTTTCACAGTCTCCCACCTATCCTACACAAACCGTACCGAACACCAATACCAAGTTGTAGTGAAGGTCCCGGGGTCTTTTCGTCCTGCCGCGCGTAACGAGCATCTTTACTCGTAGTGCAATTTCGCCGAGTCTATGGTTGAGACAGTTGAGAAGTCGTTACGCCATTCGTGCAGGTCGGAACTTACCCGACAAGGAATTTCGCTACCTTAGGATGGTTATAGTTACCACCGCCGTTTACTGGGGCTTAAATTCTCCGCTTCACCCTTGCGGGTTAACGGGTCCTCTTAACCTTCCAGCACCGGGCAGGCGTCAGTCCGTATACATCGTCTTGCGACTTCGCACGGACCTGTGTTTTTAGTAAACAGTCGCTTCTCACTGGTTTCTGCGACCGGTTCCCGCTCCCAGCGAAAAGCTGTTCACGGTATGCCGGCCCCCCTTCTCCCGAAGTTACGGGGGTATTTTGCCGAGTTCCTTAACCATAGTTATCTCGTACGCCTCGGTATGCTCTACCTGACCACCTGTGTCGGTTTGGGGTACGGGCCGTGTGTGCGCTCGCTAGAGGCTTTTCTTGGCAGCAGAGGATCACCGAATTCACCTCAACCGGCTATGCATCACCTCTCAGGATTAATGAGCGACGGATTTGCCTATCGCTCTCCCTACAGGCTTGCCCCAGTATTACCACTGACTGGTACGGCTACCTTCCTGCGTCACCCCATCGCTTGACTACTACCAGCGGAGGTCCCACGCAGCCCCGAACCTCCACGCCCCCGAAGGGGAATGGTCGGTCCGGTTTTGGGTGGTTAGTACCGCTGATTCGTCAGGGACGCTCACACACGGGTACGGGAATATCAACCCGTTGTCCATCGACTACGCCTGTCGGCCTCGCCTTAGGTCCCGACTCACCCTGGGCGGACTGGCCTGGCCCAGGAACCCTTGGTCTTACGGCGGGCAAGGTTCTCACTTGCCTTATCGCTACTCATGCCTGCATTCTCACTCCCCCACCCTCCACCACCGGTCACCCGGCGGCTTCGCAGAATGGGGGACGCTCCCCTACCCAACCTTGCGGTTGTCGCGGCTTCGGCGGTGTGCTTGAGCCCCGCTACATTATCGGCGCACAATCACTTGACCAGTGAGCTATTACGCACTCTTTCAAGGGTGGCTGCTTCTAAGCCAACCTCCTGGTTGTCTTTGCGACTGCACATCCTTTCCCACTTAGCACACGCTTTGGGGCCTTAGCCGGCGATCTGGGCTGTTTCCCTTTTGACGTACGGAGCTTATCCCCCGCCGTCTCACTGCCACGCTATACACCACGGCATTCGGAGTTTGGCTGACGTCAGTAACCTAGTAGGGCCCATTGGCCATCCAGTAGCTCTACCTCCGTGGTGAAACACGTAACGCTGCACCTAAATGCATTTCGGGGAGAACCAGCTATCACGGAGTTTGATTGGCCTTTCACCCCTACCCACAACTCATCCCCTCAGTCTTCAACCTAAGTGGGTTCGGGCCTCCACGCGGTCTTACCCGCGCTTCACCCTGGCCATGGGTAGATCACTCCGCTTCGGGTCCAGAACACGCCACTGAAACGCCCTATTCAGACTCGCTTTCGCTGCGGCTACCCCACACGGGTTAACCTTGCGACGTATCCCTGACTCGCAGGCTCATTCTTCAAAAGGCACGCCATCACCCCATAAAGAGGCTCTGACGGATTGTAGGCACACGGTTTCAGGTACTCTTTCACTCCCCTCCCGGGGTACTTTTCACCATTCCCTCACGGTACTAATCCGCTATCGGTCATCGAGAAGTATTTAGGCTTACCGGGTGGTCCCGGCAGATTCACAGCAGATTCCACGGGCCCGCTGCTACTCGGGAGTTGATACTAGGTAGGTGTCGGGTTTTCGCGTACCGGGCTCTCACCGTCTGCGGCAGACCATCCCAGGCCACTTCCGCTAACTACGACACTTTCTGACTACCCCTCAGCCAGGTAGAGCTGAGACGTATCAATCCCACAACCCCGCACACACAACCCCTACCCGGTTACCCATGCGTGCGGTTTAGCCATGTTCCGCGTTCGCTCGCCACTACTGACGGAATCACAATTGTTTTCTTCTCCTACGGGTACTGAGATGTTTCACTTCCCCGCGTTCCCTCCCGCACCCTATATATTCAGATGCGGGTAACACGACATCACTCGTGCTGGGTTTCCCCATTCGGAAATCCTCGGATCAACGCTCGGTTGACAGCTCCCCGAGGCATATCGCAGCCTCCCACGTCCTTCGTCGGCTCTCGATGCCAAGGCATCCACCATGCGCCCTTAGACACTTACAAACACTACAAAAACCAAAGAAGAAATTGCATTAACGAACACGCCACCGAAGGCGACGCGTTCATTTGATGCTCGCAACCACTATCCAGTTCTCAAACACCACACCCCACCACCAAGATGGAGGGACACCACTCGCACAATCCGAGTGTTGTCTCAGGACCCAACAGTGTGTCTGGCAGTTCGTTTGCTGTTGCGCACCCGGCCCTCGCCCACTACAGGCGAGAACCCCTCACGGCTCACACCCCACCAGTTGGGGTGTTTTTCGTGGTGCTCCTTAGAAAGGAGGTGATCCAGCCGCACCTTCCGGTACGGCTACCTTGTTACGACTTCGTCCCAATCGCCGATCCCACCTTCGACAGCTCCCTCCCAAAGGGTTAGGCCACTGGCTTCGGGTGTTACCGACTTTCATGACGTGACGGGCGGTGTGTACAAGGCCCGGGAACGTATTCACCGCAGCGTTGCTGATCTGCGATTACTAGCGACTCCGACTTCACGGGGTCGAGTTGCAGACCCCGATCCGAACTGAGACCGGCTTTAAAAGGATTCGCTTAACCTTGCGGCATCGCAGCCCTTTGTACCGGCCATTGTAGCATGTGTGAAGCCCTGGACATAAGGGGCATGATGACTTGACGTCATCCCCACCTTCCTCCGAGTTGACCCCGGCAGTCTCTCACGAGTCCCCGGCATTACCCGCTGGCAACATAAGATAAGGGTTGCGCTCGTTGCGGGACTTAACCCAACATCTCACGACACGAGCTGACGACAGCCATGCACCACCTGCACACAGGCCACAAGGGAACCGACATCTCTGCCGGCGTCCTGTGCATGTCAAACCCAGGTAAGGTTCTTCGCGTTGCATCGAATTAATCCACATGCTCCGCCGCTTGTGCGGGCCCCCGTCAATTCCTTTGAGTTTTAGCCTTGCGGCCGTACTCCCCAGGCGGGGTACTTAATGCGTTAGCTACGGCACGGATCCCAAGGAAGGAAACCCACACCTAGTACCCACCGTTTACGGCGTGGACTACCAGGGTATCTAATCCTGTTCGCTCCCCACGCTTTCGCTCCTCAGCGTCAGTTACTGCCCAGAGACCCGCCTTCGCCACCGGTGTTCCTCCTGATATCTGCGCATTCCACCGCTACACCAGGAATTCCAGTCTCCCCTGCAGTACTCCAGTCTGCCCGTATCGCCCGCACGCTCACAGTTAAGCCGTGAGATTTCACGAACAACGCGACAAACCACCTACGAGCTCTTTACGCCCAGTAATTCCGGACAACGCTCGCACCCTACGTATTACCGCGGCTGCTGGCACGTAGTTGGCCGGTGCTTCTTCTCCACCTACCGTCAATCCGAGAAAACCCGGACCTTCGTCGATGGTGAAAGAGGTTTACAACCCGAAGGCCGTCATCCCCCACGCGGCGTCGCTGCATCAGGCTTGCGCCCATTGTGCAATATTCCCCACTGCTGCCTCCCGTAGGAGTCTGGGCCGTATCTCAGTCCCAGTGTGGCCGGACACCCTCTCAGGCCGGCTACCCGTCGTCGCCTTGGTAGGCCGTCACCCCACCAACAAGCTGATAGGCCGCGGGCCCATCCCACACCGCAAAAGCTTTCCACCAAAAGGCATGCGCCTCATGGTCCTATCCGGTATTAGACCCAGTTTCCCAGGCTTATCCCGAAGTGCAGGGCAGATTACCCACGTGTTACTCACCCGTTCGCCACTCGAGTACCCCCGAAGGGGCCTTTCCGTTCGACTTGCATGTGTTAAGCACGCCGCCAGCGTTCGTCCTGAGCCAGGATCAAACTCTCCAAACAAAAACCCCTCGATAGCGAGGTGAATTTACAATCAGAGATACCTGACAAGACGCCAATATTACTGGCATCAAAAAACGACCATACCCACACACGGGGGGTGCAAAGTATGGTCAAAAAAACAACAACAAAACTTAAAAACCACCAAACACACTATTGAGTTCTCAAACAACACTCTTGCTTGTTTCGCCCGCTTTGGGGCAACCCTGCCAGCTTAATACAGATCCGGCTGGGGAGTCAAGCCCTGGTTTCGGCCATCTTCTTGTGGTGACCGCGCCTCTTGGGCAACACCTTTGGGCTACTCTACCCGCTCGATCTCCGCTCCCAAAATGGCCAGGTTCTCCACGAACAACGGGTAGCCGCGATCGATGTGGAATACGTCGTGGACCTCGGTGTCGCCGTCCGCGACGAGCCCCGCCAGCACCAGGCCGGCGCCCGCCCGGATGTCCGAACACCACACCGGGGCGCTCGAGAGTTGCGGCAGACCCCGCACGACGGCGTGGTGCCCGTCGGTGCGCGCATCGGCGCCGAGCCGGATCATCTCTTCGACGAACCGGAAGCGCGCCTCGAACACGTTCTCCGTGATCATGGACGTGCCGTCGGCGATCGACGCCAGGGCTATCGCCATCGGCTGCAGATCAGTCGGAAAGCCGGGGAATGGCAGCGTGGCGACGTTGACGGCCTTCGGGCGCTCGTACTGGCTCACCCGGAAGCTGTCGTCCGTTTGGGTGACCGTGGCACCCGCGTCGTGCAACTTGTGCAGCACGACCTGCAGGTGTGCCGGATCGACACCGGTCACCGATATGTCCCCGCGGGTCATCGCGGCAGCGATCCCCCAGGTGGCGCCGACGATCCGGTCCCCGATCACGCGGTGCTCGGTCGGATACAGCCGCGGAACGCCGGTGATGGTCATCGTCGGCGAACCGGCGCCTTCGACCTGGGCACCCATCTGGTTGAGCATCGTGCACAAGTCGACGACGTCGGGTTCGCGCGCCGCGTTGTGAATCGTCGTGACACCCTCGGCCAGCACGGCGGCCATCAGGATGTTCTCGGTTGCTCCCACGGAGGGGAACTCCAACTGAATCTCCGCGCCCCGCAACGTGTCTGCCTGCGCAACCACGCACCCGTGCTCGATGTTGCACTGCGCGCCCAGCTGCCGCAGGCCCGCCTGATGCATGTCCAGCGGACGCGATCCGATCGCGTCACCGCCCGGGAGCGCGACCCTGGCCCGCTTGCAGCGGCCGACCAGCGGCCCCAGGACGCAGACCGACGCCCGGAACTGTCGCACCGCCGCGAAGTCGGCGTCGTATTTGGGCTCGTCGGGCGAGGTGATCCGGGCGACGTCGCCGTCCAGTTCGACGTTGGCGCCCAGTCCGCGCAATACCTCCGCCATCAGCGGCACATCGAGGATGTCCGGGCAGTTGGTGATCGTGCTGGTGCCGTCGGCCAACAACGTCGCGGCCATCAGCTTGAGCACGCTGTTTTTGGCGCCTCCCACTGCGACTTCGCCTGACAACCGGTTGCCGCCGGTCACCACGAATCGCTCAGCCACCCGGGTCAG
>CAWASF010000016.1:0-49626 GCA_963784685.1 uncultured Actinomycetota bacterium | reverse complement strand
ATTCGGCGGCGGCCCGCGGTTGTGCATCGGTGATCATTTCGCATTGTGGGAGGCCACCTTGGGCCTAGCCGCGTTCACTCGTCGCGCCGAGGTTTGTCCGCTGGACGACGATTTCCCGCTGGCGGCGTCGTTCACCATGGTGGCCGACAGTGCAAAGTGGGCACGCATTCGTCGGTGCGGTCGACCACCGAGGAGATGACCATAACTTCCTACACCGCTCAAGTTCTCGACGCCGCCGACTCCACACACAATGCGGTCTTGGAGCAGCTGCGCGCCGATCCCGCCATCGAATTCATCGATCATCGCGAGGAACAACTCGAGGAATTGCGAAGGCTTCGGCCGCCACCCGATCCGGAGCTGGTAGCCGAACCCTGCCGATGGGCGTACTACCCCTGGCGGAGGGCCGTCGTGGCGGTGCTGGGCCCCCGGGCGTTTCGAGCGGTGCGGTTGGATCGCAACAGGAATCTGATAACCGCCGAGGAACAGGCGCGGCTCGGCGCGCTGCGCATCGGCGTGGCCGGTTTGAGTGTCGGACATGTCATCGCGCACACTTTGGCAGCGCAGGGCTTATGCGGCGAGCTTCGGCTGGCGGATTTCGATCGCATCGAGCTGTCCAATCTCAACCGGGTGCCGGCGACCGTACTGGACCTCGGGCTGAACAAGGCTGAGGTGGCCGCCCGCAGAATCGCCGAACTCGATCCATACCTCCTCGTCCGGGTTCTGGACGTCGGGCTGACAGTCGACACCGTCGACGAGTTCCTCGACGGACTGGACGTCGTTGTCGAGGAGTGCGATTCGTTGGACATGAAGGCCAGCCTGCGGGAGGGCGCCCGTGCCCGTCGGATACCGGTGCTGATGGCGACGAGCGACCGAGGCCTGCTGGACGTGGAACGTTTTGATCTGCAGCCGCAGCGTCCGATTTTGCACGGTCTCCTCGGCGACTTGGATTTTGCGCGGCTTCCCGACATGAGTAGCCGCGAAAAAGTTCCGCACATGCTGCGTTTCCTCGAGGCCGAACAGTTGTCACCCCGCGTTTTGGCGTCCGTGGTCGAAATCGACCACACGCTGTCGACCTGGCCGCAGGTGTCCAGTGACGTCGTATTGGGAGCGACCGCGATTGCCGAGGCCGTGCGCAGAATCGGATTGGGTGAAGACCTGCGGTCGGGTCGGACCCGCATAGACGTTGGCTGGGCGCTCAATCAACTCGACGAAACGCAGACGGCCACGGATCGCCGCCCGCCGCCAGCCGAGTACTCAGATCCGGTGCTGGCGGGCGTGTCGGGCGTCATCACCGCCGCCGCTATTCGTGCGCCCTCTGCCTCCAACGCGCAGCCCTGGCATGTGGAGACCGGCCCCGATGTCGTCACCATCCGCCTTGCCCCCGAACACACCTCGACACTGGACATCGGTTTACGCGCCAGCGCAGTCGCGCTCGGGGCGGCCCTCTTCAACGCCAAGGTAGCCGCTGCCGCCCAACAGGCGCTGGGGCCAGTGAGCCTGCTGAATGACGTTGGCGGTGTGCCATTGCAGGCGACGCTGCGCCTGCGTGACGGCGGTGATCCCGAACTCGCCGCACTCTACGAACCCATGCTGGCGCGTGAAACCAACCGCCGCCTCGGGGCGTCGCGCCCGATTCCCGGTCACACTATCGAACTGCTAGACACCATCGCCGAGCGCGAGGGAGCCCAACTGTACCTCGTGACCGAGCCCGACGACATCGCCCGTGTGGCAACGATTTTCGCCGCTGCCGACCGGACCCGCTACCTGACGCCGCGACTGCATGCAGACATGGTTTCTGAGCTGCGCTGGCCCGGTGATCCGTGTCCAGACACCGGTATCGACGTGCTTAGCCTCGAACTCGACCCCGGCGATCTCGCCGTGGTTGACATCTTGAAGCGCCCAGACGTGATGGCTGACCTGGCGCGGTGGAATGCCGGAACCGCGTTGGGCGCGGACACTCGCCTCCGCGTGTTGGCGAGCTCTGCCATAGCCGTCATCTCGGTGCCGGGCAGCGCCTTGACCGACTTTGCGCGCGGCGGATCTGCTGCGGAGGCGGTGTGGATTACCGCACAGCAGCATGGGTTGGCTGTTCAGCCCATTTCGCCGGTTTTCTTGTACGCCCGGAATGCCGACGAGCTCACCGAATTATCGACGTCGTTTGCTGACGAACTGGGGGACCTACAGAAAGAGTTCCGGCAGCTTGCCCGCACACCCCCCGACAGTTCTGTTGCTCTAGTATTGCGATTCACCTTCAGTGGCCCGGCTTCGGTACGGAGCCGACGCAGTCTCGATCGTGTCAATTTGTTGTAAGTTAATAGCGGCTATCGTAAGAGGTATGGCTAGCGCCCTGGATGAGGTGGTCACGGCGGCGGCCGCCGAGTTGATGGCGGCCACCGCGGGCAACTCTGCCGCGATCAGTGAACGGGTGCTCGCCAACCTGGTTAACCACTTCGGCGTGGACTTCGGCTTTCTGCGCCACAATGACCACACGATCCACGCGACGGTGCTCGTCGCTGAATGGCCGCCGCGCGAAAACGTTCCCGACCCCGACCCGATCGGTGTGGTGTATTTCGCCGACGCCGACTCGGTCTTCGCCAGGGCCGAAACAATGAAAGAGCCCGACGTTTTGCGTCCCGAGCCTGCAAATGCCGACTACCAACACTATATCGAGGACGGTACGGGAGTTCCCGCCAGCTCCCTCGCGTGCGTGCCTCTTCTTTCCGGCGACGTGACTACCGGCACCCTGGGCTTCGTCAAGTTCGGAGACCGGGAATGGACGCCGGAGGAGCTGAATGCGCTGCAGGCGATCGCCACACTCTTCGCCCAGCTGCAGGCCCGCATCGTCGCCGAGGAGCAAGTCCGTTACCTCGCTGAACACGATGACCTCACCGGCCTGCTGAACCGCAGAACGCTGATCGCCCAGCTCGACGAGCGACTAGCAGAGGGGCAGCCAGGCCCAGTATCGATTTTTTTCCTTGATGTGGACCGCCTGAAGGTAATAAACGACCACCTCGGTCAGAACGCCGGCAACCGATTCATCAAGGCCTTCGCCGAGCTGCTGCGCCAGCCCACTGACGTTCCCGCTGTCATCGCCCGCTTCGGCGGTGACGAGTTTGTCGTTGTGCCAGCGGCGCCAATGAACGTCGACTCCGCCGCGGCCTTGGCCGAGCGGCTGCAGAGTCAAGTTCACAAGCAAGTCGTGATCGACGGCGAGATGCTCGCCCGTACCGTCAGTGTCGGCGTCGCCACAGGAGTGCCAGGGCACGACAGCACCTCCGACCTCCTACGCCGGGCCGATCAGGCCACCCGGTCGGCCAAGAGTTCCGGCGGGGCCAAAGTCGCAGCTTTCAGCCCGGAGATGGCCGCAAAGGAAAATATCCGCAACGACATCGAACTGCACCTGCAAGAGACCATTGATAGCGGTAGCGGCGCCCTGGTGCTGCATTACCTGCCGGAGTTCGACATGCGCACCGGTGAGGTCCTGGGCACCGAGGCGCTTATCCGTTGGCAACACCCGACTCGAGGGCTACTGATGCCCGATTCGTTCATCGACGTAGTCGAATCGATCAATCTGGCAGGAAAACTCGGCCGTCTCGTAATGCGCTCAGCCTGTGCGCAGTTCGGGCTCTGGCAATCACGCGGCCTCGCGGCAGCGCCGTGCTACGTGTCAACGTATCGCCCGTGCAACTCGTTGCGGACGGAATTGTCGACACGGTCGCCGCAACCCTCGACGAGTTCGGTCTCGATGCGAGCGCGGTATGCCTAGAGATCACCGAAAGCGTCGTGGTCGCGGACATCGATGCCACGCGCAAAACGCTCGCCGGATTGAAGGACATTGGCGTACAGATCGCCATCGATGACTTCGGTACCGGCTACAGTGCGTTGGCTTACTTGAAATCTCTTCCAGTCGACTCGCTTAAGATCGACAAAGGATTTGTCCGTGATCTCGGCAGTAATGCGCGTGATCTGGCGATCGTGCAGTCGATCGTGGCCTTGGCGGATGCCTTCGGACTCGACGTCGTGGCCGAAGGCGTCGAGACCGTAAGCGCGGCCAAGACACTGCTTGCTTTCGGGTGCAGGCGCGCGCAGGGCTTTCTGCTGTCCCGCCCCCTGGATAGCGCGGCGATGGAGTCGCTGCTCGC
The DNA here is from genome assembly GCA_963784685.1 of uncultured Actinomycetota bacterium. GTDB lineage: Bacteria > Actinomycetota > Actinomycetes > Mycobacteriales > Mycobacteriaceae > Mycobacterium. Next base: position 45,484 of record CAWASF010000016.1, on the reverse strand, counting down.
CAGAGGCGCCGTCCCAATGGACTTCTCCAACGTGGGGGTTTCGGCATCCGACGAACCGTCTGCGTCGAACAACCACAGGACCGGCAAGTCCTCGTCACCGTCCTTGAATCACATTGGGATTCGACGGCTTCGGTGATCGCCCGGTAAATCTTTCCGCTCGACCTTCAAAAGTCTGGGTCGCAATACCCCGGATGACGCCAAGAGTCGTGTGTGTGTGGGCGGTGGCTGCTCGCGCCGATCCGATCAAGCATGATGTGAACAGGTCCTCGGGAAAGCGGCTGAGACAAGGAGCGCGGCGGAGACCTTCTTCGTGAGGTCGCAGCAATTCCCGTTGTAGACGGTTCAACAAGGTTTCGTTGCTCGCGGCGTGTACACGGTCACGCCTCCACATGCCCAGGTGGCGAAAATCAGCTCCGGCGCCGCACCCGCGCCGGGATCGGTGCACCGGCCACCATCGTGAACGGCACCGCCAGTGGGAAATCAGCGGCCGAAGAGTCGATTTCGACGGTGCGGATGATCGTTGCCAGTGCCAGTGTCGCCTCTAGCATCGCGAAATGGTCGCCAATGCAGGACCGTGGCCCGGCACCGAATGGGATGTATCGCCACCGGTCCAGGCGGCTGATGTTCTCCGGACTGAACCGATCGGGATCGAACTCCATCGGGTTGTCCCACAGCGCCGGATCTCGCTGCATTCCGAATACGCCCACCAGTACCATGCTGCGCGCCTGCACCCGGTAGCCGTCGACCTCGATATCGCGCATGGCGGTGCGCCCGGCAACGACGACGGGCGGGCACAGCCGCAGCGCCTCGCGCAACACCTGCACGGTGTATCCCAGCCGGGACACATCGCCGGGGGTCAGTGCGCGGTCATTGATGGCGGCGGCCTCCTCGGCCACTTTGCTCTGGATCTCGGGATTGCGGCCCAGTGCCCACAACGCGAACGCCAGCGTTGTCGCGGTCGTGTCGTGGCCGGCGACCATGAATGCGATCAGGTCGTTGCAAATGTCGAGGTCGGACAGCGGGCGCCCACTTTCCGGGTCGGTGGCGCCGATCAACGCCTGCACCAGCGGGGCGTCACGGCTGGGGTCGGTGCGGCAGACCTCAAGGATGTCCCCGGCGAGCCGACGCAGGGTGGCACCGGCGGTCCGGGCACGGTGACGCGCCGGGGTTGGAAACCACCATGGCGCCCGTACCGGCCGCATGCCACGGTCGGCGACGTAGGCCAAGACGACGTTGAGCGGCTCGGCCAGCGCGTCAGCGCGCTCATCGAGGTCTAACCCGAGGACCGAGCGTCCCAGCACGCGCATGGTCAGCCGGCGCGCCTCGGCGTCGAGGTCAATGTCGGCGCCTTCGCCCCAACCGCGGGCGATCATGGCGGCGACTTCGGACATGTGACCGCCGAAGGTCGCTACGTGCTGGCGGGTAAACACCGGCTGCAGGGTGCGCTTGCGCGAGCGCCAGAGAGTATTCGGCAGATCGGCGAGGTTGTCGCCCATCAAGCGCCGTATTTCGCGATGAACGAGGGTCCGGTCGCACCACTCGTTATTGCGGGCCAGCACATCGTGTGCCCCGGTGGGTGACATCACGAAGACGATTGGAGGGCTCAACCAGCAGGGGCCGAGCTGCACCCGGGTCACTGCGCCCCCCGCCTGGCGAAGCCGGTCCTGGCCGATGTGGTAGTGCCGAGCCGCTGTGAGTTGCTGCCGAAGAGGTAGCGGATTGCGTGGCACCAATGGAAGGCGGCCCACGTCGATTCCGGTGGCATGAACCATGTCAGTTCCCGTGCGTTGAAGGTCGTCCTGCCGCGGTTAACTTTGAAGGAGAATACGTCGAACCCCCGCCGACTGCCTTCCAAAGGCAGATGAACCGTCCCGGCTGACGGATTTGAGCGCCTGTGGCACCGGCTTCGAAGTCCCGCTGGTTGGGCCGCCAGGCAAGTTGCCCTTCGCCTACCGTGCCGTAGCGACCCAACTGGGCACTAACTGCGCCGCCGGTTGCAAACTGGAATCGACTCGGTCAGAACTATTGGCATTGGGGTCGCCGCCATCATAAGTTCGTCCGCCACGCTGTGTTTTGCCCCGGGGGACTTAAAGCGTTCTGCGGTAAAGGTTCGCGTCGCGAGCGCATGTCCCGCCGTCGCGGGTACGCCATCTCGCTAGGTTTGCGCGGTGGCTCATTCGCGAGCATTAATGCATGGCTGCCCGGCCGCCGATGCCTAACATTTACCGAGCTAACGCTGTCCCCGTTGGTGTCTCACTCGTGAAGCTAATGCCCGGGCCGCAGGGCCACGTCGGCTTGCCCGTAGGTCGGGCGTCGCAAAGCAGCCGGCGGATTCCCTGGCCTGGTCGAAGGTTTGCCGGTGTCGCAGGCAGTGGTGGAGCTGGCCAAGGTGTTCGCTGAACAGGTGATGCTTTGTGGCGGCGTGGCGCTAACCGTTCGCGACTAACCCGATGCAACAGCAAGCGCCCGCTCGACCAGCGTCGTCGTTAAGCGCAATCACGCTCCACCGAAAAGGCGGACTTCGGTCTTGCACTGGCGGAAAAATTCTTGAGTCAATTGCTGTGTTTCCATGAGTATTTTGGCAACCTGTTCTGGTTCCGCATAATTTACGAAATCGCGCTGGTTCCACCACATCATTTTTGTTTGGTAGCGCTCGTCGGGGTAGGGCGTCGCGGGAATGGCTGCCACCACCCCTCCGGACGAGCGCCACCTGTTCAGGACGTAAGCGGCGGCTGTCGCCATGCAGAATTGGACGTCAAGCAGAGCCATCATGTGGAAACCGCTGCGGGCCAGAGCGGCGGTAAGACAGCGATTCTGATCCCTATCGTCGGTCACCCATGCCGACTTCATCTCCAGGACGCCGAACGGCACGCGGTCGGTGATCATATTCCGGACGGCCTGCTGACCGGGTTGCCCCGCCCATTCAACGATCGCGTGCGAGTCGTCGGCCGATTGCAGCGGTCCCTTGGCTCGTACACCCGCCACCACCCGCCCAGCATCGTCGATCACCGCCAAGTACATGGCGGTATCGGCTCCGGTGCGCAGCGCGTCGACGTCGAGGGCGCACTCGACACCATGCATGCGATAACTGCGATGTGCGCCGACGACATACTCTGCCCACAGGTCGCAGTCCGTCGTCGGTTGAGAAATCACCAACGTGCAGTCGATGTCCGGATCACGCCAGCTGAGGCTCTGCGGGAGACGGAATCCGTCGACGGTGGCAGCATCCAGCGGAATAGCGGTCATGGGCGTCCTTCGTGCCGGGGCGGTGACTCTCGGTTGGTTGGACCAACGCATTGAGTACCTAGAGCATGGGTTTGCGTGAGTGTACAAACCATGTCCCTGCTGGCTAGTAATAGCCATTCCTCCGACCTTTTTCGTTGCCGAAAGCAGACCCAAGGAATGCAAATAGCGAGCCAACCAAAAGTTAGCATATTACAAATTCGCGTGGTATTCACCCTCCAAAACCACGTATGACGAAACCGAAAATGGTCGCTTCGCCGGTGCGGGCAAGCATCATAGAAATTGGTTACCGTCTGGTAATACTCAGCCAGGCGGAGAATGCAAGCACATAACATTGGCTCTACGATCCGTAGGTGGCCGTCGACCGGTGATCCATTAATTATATTCCAACGTTTAGCGACCATCCAACAGGCCCTAGAGGTCGAGTACTCAGCGAAATTGGTCAGAAAATGCGGCGACTAAACCTCGATTTTTCGCACCGACTGGCTGGGGTGAACGGAGCCCAGGTGGTGGGCTGGCTCGTGATGTTGATTGTTGCCGGTGGGTATGACAAGTTGCCCGGTGTCGCTGGGTGGGCGGGCTTTCCAGGGCCTGTGGGGTCTTTCGTCTCGTCGGGTCTGGGGTTTTTGCGGTTTAGGCGAAGGCGGTGCGGAGGTGGTTCCAGGCGGTGGCGATGGCTTGGGCCCAGCGCCAGGTGGAGTCGATGCGTAGCCGCAGTTGTCGGGCGCCGCGGCTTATGCGGGCGGCGACGTGCAGCACCCGGTAGCGGAAGGTGGTGATCTCGCATCGTGCTAGGTCGGGATCGTCGGTGAAGCCGATGAGTTTGGTCCAGGCAATAAGATCGGTTGCCGCCATGATGATTTCGAGCCAGGCGGCATTGGCTTGAAAGGACTGGACTGGCAGGTTGCACAGGCCGGTGGCTTTGGCCTGGCGGATGCGGTCTTCCACGCGGGCGTGTTGGCGATGGCGCAGTTCCAGCCCGGCGAGTTGGCCGGGGATCACGCCGTTGGGGGTGTCGGTGAGAAACCCGGTGATGCGGTGCCCGTCGGTATCGGTGAACCTCAACTGCGCTCCGGGATGCGGGCGTTCCTTGCGCAGGATCAGCCGGGTCCCGGGCGGCCATTTATCCAAATCCACTAGTGCGGTGGCCTCGGCGACCCACGCGCCGTCACGGATGGCGCCGCCGGCATCGATCGCTGGATACCACGCATCGGTGCTGTTGAGTGTTTCGATGACATCGCGGATAGCAGCATCGATCACCGCGCCCAAAGAAAACCCCACCCCGGCGCCGCGGCAGGCCGCGGCGAACCCGTAGGTCGCCCCGGCGGAATCCGAGCGGATCAGGATCTGCGGCGCGTCCGGGTTATCGGTTCCCGGGCGATAGCTTGCTGGCAACGATGCCAGCGCCTGGTTCAACACGGTGACGTGATCGGCGGTGGTGTTGCTGCCGGCGTTGCCCGCACGCAGCAGTCCGGCCAGCGCTTCGCCAGCGGCGATGTCGGTCCTGTCCAAAAACATCAGCAGCGGGTGGAATCCGAACGTCTACCAGGTCGCGGCGGCGTTTTCCTTGTTGTCGGAGTGGTCGATGGTGATGGTGGCATCCACATCCAAATGCAGCCATCCACCATGGTCGGGCGCCGCCCCGGTGTCCCAGGCCTGCGCCCGCGCGTGGGAGCGTGCTGCCCGGATCGCCGGCAGGTGGGCGGCATCGATGCGCTCATCGACCAGCCTCCACAGCGTCGTCGTCGAGGCGACCGCCCCGAACACCTGCTCGCGATCCCCAGTAGCTGGCCGACCCCGTCAACACAGTCCGCGCCATCGGCAACCGCGGCGGCCAGATCAGCGAACACATCGCCCGGTGCATGGATCCACGGCCCGTCATAGGTGTCGGCCAACCCCGCGGTGACCTGCGTCGACAACCCGCTCAGATCAGCGACCTCGCGCAGCATCCCTACCACGGCGTGCGACACGACACCTTGGCCGTCCGCCGACACTTTCACCCGCCCAACCGCTGCGTTACTGTTGACCTAGGAAGTGCCTTTCCGCTCGGAATCATGGACCCTCAAGAAGTCTCATTCTTCCTTGCAGGACAGGCACTTTCGCCAACTCAACACCATGTCCCGCGGACTTTCCACGAAAAATCGAGGCTGGTCCTCGTCAGTGGTGACGACGGCCTTGCCAATGACATACGACGCCCCGGAGCCGGAAAAGAAGTCATGGGCGCCAACACAGTGTCCGCGCCGGGGGCGTGCGTCTTGTTCTTGCCGCACCGGAAGCGGACGCCATAACGTGGGTCGGGCCGCACCGGGGAATGGGTTGGGTGCCTGTCGCGGATCGGACGAGAACAGGGTCATGGCAGTGCGGGTACCGCGGGTTGTTCTCCCGTGCCGAGACTCGGCGACTCTTAGGATGATGCAGTGGCCGAACTGACCGGCGCGCGCGCAGAAGAGCTCGCGAGGATGGACGTCTTCGAGGGCAGCACCCTCGAGGACCTCGTGCCGTTGGCGGCCTGCCTCCAGCCGCTGCGCGCCGCGGCCGGCCAGGTGCTGATGCAGCAAGGCGAGCAGGCCGTCTCCTTCCTGCTCATCTCGTCTGGTAGCGCCGAGATCAAGCACGTCGCACGCGACGGCGTGATCGCCCTCGGACACGCCGCTGCCGGCACCATCGTGGGCGAGATCGCCCTGTTGCGGGAAAAGCCGCGGATCGCGACGGTTACCACGGCCGAACCGCTTACGGGCTGGATCGGCGATAACGACGCCTTTGCGCGGATGGTACAGATCCCCGGCGTCATGCCGCGCCTGCTGCGCACGGTGCGCCAGCGTCTCGCCGGCTACATTGCGCCCATCCCGATACGGGTTCGCGACGGGACCCGCCTCCTGCTGCGCCCGGTCCTCCCCGGCGACGACGAACGCACCGTGCGCGGCCACATCCAATTCTCCAGCGAGACGCTGTACCGCCGCTTCATGACGGCGCGCATGCCCAGCCCGGCGCTGCTGCACTACCTGTCCGAGGTCGACTATGTCGACCACTTCGTCTGGGTGGTGACCGACGGGGCCGACCCGGTGGCCGACGCGCGCTTCGTTCGTGACGAGACCGATCCGACGGTCGCCGAGATCGCGTTCACCGTCGCCGACGCGTATCAGGGGCGGGGGATAGGCAGCTTTCTGATCGGCGCGCTGTCCATCGCCGCCAGGGTGGACGGAGTCGAAAGGTTCTCCGCGCGAATGCTTTCCGAAAACACGCCGATGCGCGCGATCCTTGACCACCACGGCGCGGTCTGGCAGCGCGAGGACATCGGCGTCATCACCACCGTCATCGATGTGCCCAGCAAGCTGGTCTTCGGTCGCGACGTGGCGGACCAGATCACGCGCGTCGCCCGCCACGTCATCGAAGCGGTCGGCTGAACGGGCATGCGTCCGTTCCGGATTGGCGCAGTGCCACTTCCCGTCCTCACCCTGCTGGTGGCCGCGTGCGCCCACCCGGCCGCCCCAGCGCCGTCGGCCGCGCCCACGAAATCGTCGTCGGCTCGCGGCACCGTCATCAACCCGGCCAGCATCAAGCGCGTCGCCGGCGAACTGCCCCCCCACTACGAGGTGACCACCGGAATCCCCGGCGGGGCCTCACCGCGGTTGATCTGGAGCCTAAGGCCCGACGCGACGACCAAGCCGCCGCAATGCGCGACGCTCGCCGATCCTGGCAATGGAACCGACCAATCCGCCCAGGGCGTTTCCGGGTCGGGGGGCGGCGGCATCGTCGACGCCGTGGTGGTCGCATTGCCGGGACCGGTAAACCTCGATCACGACCTCGTTGCCGCATGTGGCCGGTGGACCATGAGCGACGGGCACACCTCGGCCGTTGTTGGTCTCACCGACCCCCCACACATCGACGGGACCGAAACCCTCGGCATGGTGGCCGACACCAAGTCGTCTGTCGAATCAGGCACCGAAATAGATTCTCGCATCTACACATTCATCGCATATCTCGGTAACTACTATGCGTTCACGACGCTGATCGCGGACCCCGGCTCGGCGCTCCCCGCGCTGCCACCGCAATTCGCCGCCGATCTTCTCGTCAAAACGGTGTCCACGTTGCGCAGCTGAACGCCCGGTTTGGGTAGATTGGCCACGATGTTGAAGGTGGTGCTCGCGTCCGCATCCGTCTGCGTGCTCGCGGGCTGCTCATCGGGTTCGGATCCCGCCTCGACGAAGGCCGACATCAGCAAGGTCACCGCCGTGAAGTCGAGCTTCGGGCCCGAGTTCAAGGTCACCGACATCCCCGAAAGGGCGATCGACCCCAAGCTGCTGTCCGCCCGCAAACTGCCCGAGGGGCTGAGCTTCGACCCCCCGAACTGCGCGAAAGTGGCGTTGGGGCCGGAGATGCCATCCGATCTGCAGGGCAATATGGCCGCCGTCTCCGCCGAGGGCAAGGGCAACCGGTTCGTCGTGATCGCCGTGGAGACCTCAAAACCCCTGCCATTCGACGACCCCGGAAAGGACTGCACGAAGGTGGGATTCAGCGGGGCGCAGGTGCGGGGCGGCATCGAGGTGATCGATGCGCCGCAGATCGACGGCACTCGCACGACGGGCGTGCACCGCGTCCTGCAGGCGGTGTTGGCCGGGGGAGCCCGCACCGGCGAGCTTTACGACTATTCGGCGCAATTCGGCGACTACTCGGTGATCGTCATCGCCAATCCGCTGGTAATCCCGGACCAGCCGGTCGCGGCGGTCGATATCCAACGTGCCCGCGACCTGCTCGTCAAGGCGGTGGCGGCGGTCCGAACCTGAACGCCTGAACGCCTGAAAGCCTGAACGTCTAGCGCACGTCGCGCGGCCGGAACTGGATGCTGACGCGCGGACCCGTGGGTGCCGATGTCTTGGGCACCGCGTGCTCCCACGTGCGTTGGCAGGATCCGCCCATCACCAGCAGATCGCCGTGCGCCTGCGGCAGTCGCAGGGACGCGCCGCCGCCCCGCGGCCTCATGGCGAAAGTGCGTGTGGCGCCGAGGCTGACGATCGCCACCATGGTGTCCTGCGAGCTGCTGCGACCGATGGTGTCGCCATGCCAGGCGACGCTGTCCGAGCCGTCGCGGTAACAACACAGTCCGACCGTGGTGAAGGGCTCACCGAGCTCGCCGGCGTAAATGTCGTTGAGCCGTCGCCGCAGCCGCGCCAGCGCCGGGTGGGGAGGCTCTTCGACGGTCAGGTCGTGGAAACTGACCAGCCGCGGCACATCGACCACCCGCTCGTACATGTGGCGGCGTTCGGCCCGCCACGGCACCGTCGACAGCAGGGCGTCGAGCAGACCTTCTTCCACCGATGGGTCATCGCTCAGCCATCCGGCGCGGATCTCGATGAAGGCGCCGTCACCGAGTTGCCTGCGCTCGGTGTGCGCGAACAGCGAGTCCTGCACCGCGATCTCCACGCCGCCCAGTTTATCGCACACCCGTTCGATCGGAAGGGGACCGGCCGGGCGAGCGACTACGGTTTAGCTGTGGGTCTTGTGGAGCTGGGGACCAATTCCGAGGTGGGCGCGCTTCGCGTCGTTATCCTGCACCGTCCCGGCGCCGAGCTCGCGCGTCTCAATCCGCGCAACAACGACCAACTGCTGTTCGACGGGTTGCCCTGGGTCGCGCGCGCCCAGGAGGAGCACGACGAATTCGTCGGGCTGCTGCGCTCCCGCGGCGTGGAGGTGCTGCTGCTGTCCGATCTGCTCACCGAGGCGCTCAACCACAGCGGGGCGGCGCGGATGCAGGGCGTCGCCGCCGCGGTCGACGCGCGCCGGCTCGGAGTGCCGCTGGCGCAAGAGCTTTCGGCTTACCTGCGCGGTCTGGACCCGGTGAGGTTGGCCAATGTGCTGATGGCCGGGATGACGTTCAACGAGCTGCCGTCGGCTGCGCGGACCGACGTGTCGCTGGTGCTTCGCATGCACCACGGCGGGGATTTCGTCATCGACCCATTGCCGAATCTGGTGTTCACCCGGGACTCGTCGATATGGGTCGGACCGCGGGTGGTGATCCCGACGCTGGCACTGCGGGCCCGGGTTCGCGAGGCGTCGTTGACCGACCTCATCTATGCCCATCACCCGCGGTTCACCGGGGTGCGGCGCGCCTACGAGTCGCGCACCGCTCCCGTCGAGGGCGGCGACGTGCTGCTGCTCGCGCCGGGTGTGGTCGCGATCGGGGTCGGTGAGCGGACCACCCCGGCCGGTGCAGAAGCGTTGGCGCGCAGCCTTTTCGACGACGACCTCGCGAACACGGTGCTCGCCGTGCCGATCGCCCAGCGGCGCGCGCAGATGCATCTCGACACGGTGTGCACGATGGTCGACGCCGACACCGTCGTCATGTATGCGAACATCGTCGACACGCTCGCGGCGTTCACGATCCAGCGCACCCCCGATGGCGTCACGATCGGCGATGAAGCGCCGTTCCTCGACGCCGCGGCCAACGCGATGGGGATCGACAAGCTGCGGGTCATCGACACCGGTCTCGATCCCGTCATCGCCGAACGCGAGCAGTGGGACGACGGCAACAACACGTTGGCGCTGGCGCCCGGTGTGGTGGTCGCCTATGAGCGCAACGCGCAGACCAACGCCCGCCTGCGCGATGCGGGCATCGAAGTGCTGACCATCGCGGGGTCGGAATTGGGCACCGGCCGCGGCGGCCCCCGCTGCATGTCGTGTCCCGTCGCCCGCGACCCGTTGTAGCTGTCGAGTCTGCCCTCAACGCGTCGGATTCGGCGGATCGCCGCGCTGGACGCAGTTTCGATGCAAAGCGCGCATCGGCGCCGGCACTATCGCCAGCTGGGCAGCCAGATCTCCATGTTCCAGGTCTCCTGCGAGATGGGCAGGCCGGTGAGCACCGGAAACAGCCACGCGAAGTTCGTCACCACCAAGGCGACGTACAAACTCACGGCGATCAGTCCCAGCGTGCGCCGTTCGGAGCCCTGGTTGCGGGCGTAGAGAATATCCCCGCAGATCAGCGCGATGGCCATGACCAGGAACGGCGCCATCGTCGCCGCGTAGAAGAAGTACATCTGCCGATCGATGTCGGCGAACCACGGCAGCCATCCCGCGCAATAGCCGGCCAACACCACGGCGTAGCGCCAGTCGCGGCGAACCAGTGTTCGCCAGGTCGCGTAGAGCAGCACCGGCACCGCCACCCACCACATGGCGGGCGTGCCCACCAGCATCTCCGCCTTGACGCACGACTGCGCGCCGCAGCCCGGAACGTTCTGTTGGTCGATGGCATACAGAACCGGCCGCAACGACATCGGCCAGCTCCACGGCTTGGATTCCCACGGGTGATAGTTGCCGGCGGAATTGGTCAAGCCCGCGTGGAACTGGAAGGCCTTGGCTGTGTAGTGCCAGAGCGACCGAATGGCGTCGGGCATCGGCACGGTCGAGTGCGGGCCGATCGACTGGCCCACCTCGTGGCGGTCGATGGCGGTCTCGGAGGCGAACCAGGGCGCATAGCTGGCCAGGTAGACCGCGAACGGGATGAGCACCAGCGCATACGCGGTGGGGATCACGTCACGCCGAAGAACGCCGAGCCAGGGTCTGGGCACCTGGTACTGGCGCCGCGCCGCCACGTCGAACGCCAGCGACATCGCTCCAAAGAACACCATGAAGTAAAGCCCGGACCACTTTGTCCCGCAAGCCAATCCGAGGAGGACCCCCGCCAAGAAGCGCCACCAGCGCACCCCAAGACGCGGACCCCACACGGTTTCGGCGCTGCGCCCCTCGAGGAGCGCGATGTGCATTCGCTGTCGTACCTGATCGCGGTCGACGATAAGCGCCCCGAACGCCGCGACCACCAGGAAGGTGAGTGCGCCGTCGAGCAACGCGGTCCGCGCCGTGACAAAGCTGACGCCGTCGCAGATGACCAGCACGCCGGCGATCGCGCCGACCAAGGTCGACCGGCTGATCCGCCGGACGATCCGCATCACCAGCGTCACCATGACCACGCCGAGCAGCGCGCCCGTGAACCGCCAGCCCACGCCGTCGTAACCGAAAAACGCCTCGCCGATCGCGATCAGTTGCTTGCCGACCGGGGGATGGACGACGAGACCGAACCCGGGGTTGTCTTCCACCCCATGGTTGTGCAGCACCTGCCACGCCTGAGGCGCGTAATGCTTCTCGTCGAAGACGGGCGTGCCCGCATCGGTCGGCGAGCCCAGGTTGAGGAACCGGGTGAACGCCGCCAGCACCGTGATCACGCCGGTCGCGACCCAGCCGCGGATGTCGTCGGTCGGCCCGAAATCCGCGACCGGAACCAGCGGTCCGGGGCTGACGACGGGTACGACACGCTCCTCCACTGCGACGGAGCTTTCGCGGGGCGGGGCGGTCATCACGTCGATCGTAGGCTGTCCGTCATGACCTCTGGCCGCCTATTGCTGGGCGCGACTCCCCTGGGCCAGCCGTCGGACGCCTCGCCACGCCTCGTCGACGCGTTGGCCCGCGCCGATGTGGTCGCCGCCGAGGACACCCGTCGGCTGCGGATTCTTGCCAAGGCGCTCGACGCCCCGATCACGGGCCGGGTGGTCAGCGTGTACGACCGGGTCGAGGCCCTGCGGGTGCCGGCCCTGGTCGACGCGATGAAGGCCGGGGCGACGGTGTTAGTGGTCAGCGACGCCGGGATGCCCTTGATCAGTGACCCCGGCTACCGACTTGTGGTGGCATGCGTGGATGCCGGGGTTCCGGTGACGTGCCTTCCCGGGCCGTCCGCGGTGACGACCGCGCTGGCGGTGTCCGGTCTGCCGTCGGAGAGGTTCTGCTTCGAGGGGTTCGCGCCGCGCAAGAAGTCGGCGCGCCGAACGTGGCTGGCGTCGCTGGCAGACGAGCAGCGAACCTGCGTGTTCTTCGAGTCGCCGCGCCGGTTGCCCGCGTGCCTGCGCGACGCCGTGGAGCAGCTTGGCGAAGCGCGCCGGGCGGTGGTGTGCCGGGAGCTGACCAAGGTGCACGAGGAAGTGGTGCGCGGGTCGCTCGAGGAGCTGGCGACCTGGGCGGCCGACGGTGTGCTCGGCGAGATCACCGTCGTGCTCGCCGGCGCGACCCCGCGCGCCGACCTGACGTCTCTGTTGGCGGAGGTGGAGGAGATGGTCGCGGCGGGGGTGCGGGTCAAAGACGCCTGCAGCGAGGTGGCCGCGGCGCATGCGGACGTGCGCTCGCGCCAGCTTTACGATGCGGTTCTGCAATCACGCCGGCAGCTGTAGCCGCCCGCCATCAGCTAGGGAATGCACAACCCGATGGGACCGAGGTGCGGGCCGATGCACCGCGGCTTCAGGATGGCCACCGGGCCCGGCAAGTGCGGGTGGGGCAGCCCGGGGTGTGTGACCCACCCCGGTGCCTTGGGCGCCGGCGGTAGCTGGGGTGCCGCCGGTAAGTGGGGTGCCGCCGGTAAGTGGGGTGCCGCCGGCAAGTGGGGTGCCGCCGGCAACTGCGGCAGCGCGGGCGCCGCCGGCAACCGCGGCAGGCCCGGCGCCGCCGGCAACCCCGGCAAACGCGCTGGTAGCGCCGGTAGCGCGGGCGCTGCCGGGAGACCCACCGCCGGGAGACCCACGCCCGGGAGGCTCATCGCCGGGAGGGCTGACTCCACCGCCGGGATAGCCACCGCCGCCCCCGGGATAGCCGCCGCAGCTTCGGGGACGGCCGCCGCCGCGTTGGGGACGGTAAGCCCAGGGATCACGGGGAGGCTGCTAAGGCCGGGGACCGAGTCGACAAGCCCATTGACCGAGGAGACACTAAGCCCGGGGATGCTGGGGAAGTTAAGCCCGGGGACGCTGATGTTTTTTGGCAGCAGACCGGCGGCTTCGAGATAGTAAAGCGATAAGGAGACACTTGCCGCAACGCCGGCGGCACTGCCCCCCAGCCCCACGAGGGAGGTTGGTATGCCGATGACGGTGCCCCAGACCGACTGGACGGCCTGCGCGTCGGCGGGTATGGAAGTCAGGCCGGCCACACCGGCCGCGTCGGGCATCCCGGGCATCCCGGGCATCCCGGCCACGTCCGGCACCCCGCCGAGCCCCGGCGAGCCCGCGGCCGGGGCTCCGCCCCCGCTAGCTCCTGGTGAGCTCGCTCCCGGCACCGCGCGGACGGCCGACGGCCCGCCGCCAGGTTGTTGAGGTGTCCCGGGCGCTGTCAAATTGGCCGCCGGAGACGCATGCGGCCCTCCCGCAGGGGCGGCCGGTGCCCCGGACGGTGTCGGCGTCTCGGGCACAAGGACCGACGCCACTTTCCCGCATTCGCTGCCGCACTGGGCTCCTGCGGGGGGTGGCGGGAGGGGATTCACCGAGCTCAGCGGCGTAACCGCCAGCGTCCCACCTAGCAGGGCAGATGCGGCGGCGCCGAGAACAGCGACTCTCATGACGGCCCTTTCTAGCAGTCGGCTCGCGATCGGCGCGATCCCTGGATCTTAAGCGCAGCCTGACCTCGGTGCGGGCGTTATGCCAAACATTAATACGCTTCTCAGCTAACCTGCCGACGCGGCCGCGGGTTTGCACGGCAGCCCGACGATGGGGGCCGCCTTATGCAGGCATTCCTCCCATTCGGCGTCGGGATCCGAGTCCGCGGTGATTCCGCCGCCGACGCCCAGCACGGCGCCGCCGCCGGCGTGGAACTCGACGGTGCGGATCGCGACGTTCAGCTCGCATCCCGCGATTGGTGACGCCAAACCAACTGTGCCGCAATATATTCCACGACGCTTATGTTCCCACTGCGAAATGAGTTGACGCGCGCGGTGTTTGGGGGTTCCGGTGACCGAGGCCGGGGGGAACGCGGCGTCCAGCAACGCCGACGTCGACAGCCCCTCCGGAACCCGCGCCGACACCGTGGACACCAGGTGCCACACGCCCGGCGCGCGCCGCACGACCAGGAGCTCGGGCACGGTGACCGTGCCGACGATCGCCACCCGGCCGAGGTCGTTGCGGACGAGGTCCACGATCATGATGTTTTCGGCTACCTCTTTGGCCGACGCGCGCAGCGCCGACGGCCAGGCGTCCAGTGGCAGAGTGCCCTTGATCGGGCTGGACGTCACGACCGCTCCGCGGCGCCGCAGGAAGAGCTCCGGAGACAGCGATGCCACCGCACCCCACGGTCCGGCGAGGTAGGCCGCCCGCGCCGGGGAAGTGCGTGCGACGCCGTCGATGAAGAAGTCGAGCGGGGCCCCGGCGACCGTCCCGGTGAACTGCGTGCACACGCACGCCTGGTAGACCTCCCCGGCGCGGATCGCCTCCAGGCAGGCCAGCACCCCGTCGCGGTGTGCCGCCCGGTCGGCGGCGTCCCAGTCGATCCGGCAATCGCGCGTTTGCGACGGTGTTGCCGCCAACGCGGCCGTAAGCCACTCCGGCATCGGCGCACCGGACAGGCTTTCGTACCACCACTGCCCGTCCCGGTCCCGACGCAGGACGCAGTCCGTCCAGCCGCCCGCGGCTTCGGGTATCCGGCTCGGACGGCCGTCGGCACCGGGATCGGGATAGGACAGGTAACCGACCCAGCCGCCGCCCACGGCATCCGTGCCGGGCGTCCGCGAGCCGAGCGGGATCGCGAAGGCGTCGCCGACGTTCACCGGCCGCACCGACAGGCTCGGGGCGATCACCGCCAGTGCGCCGAACCAATCGCCGGTCAGCGCGGCCGGCGGCGGCAGCGCGAGCCGGCCGGTGGCGTCGCCGACGGCACGCAGCACGCGGGGCGCGGCACCAAGGTCGCCAAGCCGCTCGATTCGCACCGCCCTAGCTTGACAGAGTGGTGGATTTCCGCACCCCGGGCGCCCGGCACTCAGCCGCGGCTGATGTCGCGCGGGGTCGCCAGCGCCGCCAGCTTCTCCGGGTTGCGCATCACGTAGAAGTTGGTGATCTTGTCGTCGGCAATCTCCAGCGTGATCAGACCCTCGAGCTGTTCGCCGAGATAGAGCAACACCGCAGGGGCGCTGTTGCAGGTCACCATCTCCACGCGCAGCGCGGCGATCTGCGTGGCTCTGCGCATCAGCCCGGTGATCGCCCTGGCCACCCGCTCGGCGCCGACCACCGGTCTGCGGGCGGCGCTCACAACCCCGCCGCTGTCGGCCGTCCAGGTGGCGTCCGGGGCCAGCATGGTCATCAACGCCTCGACGTCACCGCTGGACGCCGTGGCCAAGAACTGAGCGGTGATCTCGGCGTTGCGGTCCGCGTCGACGGACTCGAATCGCCTCCGCCGCGCCCGAACGTGCTCGCGCGCGCGGTGCGCGACCTGCCGCACCGTCGGCGCCGGTTTGCCGACCGCCTCGGCGATCTCGCCGTAGTCGAAGCCGAACACCTCCCGCAGCACGAACACCGCGCGTTCGTCGGGACTCAGCGTTTCCAGCAAGACCAGCATCGCCATCGAAACCGATTCCGCCAGAACGACATCGGCTGACGGATCCTGCTCGTCGAGGAGCAGCGGCTCGGGCAGCCAGGGTCCCACGTACTCCTCGCGGCGACGCGCGTCGGCCCGCAACGCGTTGAGCGCTTGCCGGGTTACCAGCTGGGCCAGATACGACTTGGTGTCGCGCACGGTCGACAAGTCGACGTCCGCCCACCGCAGGTAGCCGTCCTGCAACACATCGTCGGCCTCGGTTGCCGAGCCGAGGATCTCGTAGGCGATGGTGAACAGCAACGGCCGCAGCATGGTGAACCGTTCGGCATGCTCACTGGGGGCCGGTGCGCGCGTCATACCGCGGCGACCCCCTCGTCGGCCGGCGACTGTGCGGGCCGCGTACCGCCCTTGAGCCAGAAGTACGAACCGGGTTTGGCGGCCTCGCGCCGGATCGCCCACAGCGTGCCCTTGCAGACCGCCTCCTTGATGGACGCGGCGGTTCGGCCGCCCGCCACCAGGTTCACCGGGGTGTCATCGCTGCGCGCGAACTGCAGGGTGCCGTGGGCGCGGCCCAGGCTGATGCACTGCCCGACGAACGCCTGGTTCAGGACCGCGGGCGGCTTTCCGGCGACGCGGCTGAGCACGGTGTTGACGGCTTGGGCGGCCAACGGCCCGGCGGCCTGGCAGCTCATCCGCAACGGCTGACCCGACGGCGCGGCGCAGTCGCCCGCGGCGACGATGCGCGGATCGTCGATGCTGGTCAGTGTCTCGTCGGTGAGCAGCCTGCCCAGGGCGTCGGTGCGCAGTCCGCTGCGCGCGGCCAAATCCGGCACCGCAAAGCCCGCCGTCCACACCGTCGCCGCACTCGGCAACACGGTGCCGTCGGCGAGCACCACCGCGTCCCAGCGCACCTCGCGGGCGGCCGCCGACTCGAGCACGCCGACACCGAGCTTGCGCAGTTGCTTGGCCACCGAACGTCGGCCCCGGTCGCTGAGCGACGGGCCGAGCAGGCCGCCGCAGACGAGGGTCACCGGGCGTCCCCGCCCGGCCAGCTCGGAAGCGGTTTCGATGCCGGTCAGTCCGCCGCCGACCACGGTGAGGGGGGCGGCAAGCGGCAGGTCGGCGAGCGCATGGCGCAGTCGCTGCGCGCTTTCCAAATCGGCTACCGAGTGGGCGAGTTCGGCTAAGCCGGGCACACTCGGGAGCAGCGCGCCGGTGCTGCCGACGGCGTAGATCAGGTAGTCATAGCTCAGCTCGGCACCCGAGGTCAGCAGGACGCGCCGGTCGGGCGCCTCGATGCGCTCGACGGTGTCGACGACCAGCCGGATACCGTCCCCGAGTAGCGTGCCGTAGTCGGTGGTCGCGGCGCCGGTGCCGGCGACCAGCTGGTGCAGGCGGATTCGCTCCACGAACACGGGACGCGAGTTCACCAGGGTGATGTCGATGTCGGTGCGTTGCCGCAGACGATTGGCGGCTAGGGTTCCTGCGTATCCGCCGCCGACGACGACGACATGTGTTCTTGGGGTTGCCGGCTGGGTCATTGCTGTCTCCTACTCTCACGGGACTTGTGCCCTTGAGACACCGCGGGTCGGCCGGGTGTGACAGCCGGGGCCGCGATTGTGAGCTGTCTCACTTTATGCGCGGCCGTTGAACCGGAGGTTTTGATACGCTTCCTTACACCATTCGTGACCTGCCCCGGGCCAAATAACCACCGCAAAGATGGCGGCTCTTCAGTGCACCGATGTTGCATTGTGAGAAACAACGACATTAAGACGACGATCCCCTGATTGGGCCCCCGAGAAGCCCAGCTGGGACATGTGCCCCATATCGGAGGAGCCCGTGCCGCGCAGCCTGGATCTTGTCGTCACCTCCGTCGCCACCCAGTTGATGGAGGCGACGGGCTCCACCGCGACCCAGGTCAGTGAGAAGGTGCTCGCCCAGCTCGTCGAGCAGTTCGACGTCGATGCCAGTTTCCTGCGCCACCACGACCACGAGATCCGGGCGTCCATACTGGTCGCCGAGTGGCCGCCGCGCACCGACGTCCCTGACCCCGATCCGATGGCCGTCGTGCACTTCACCAGCGCCGACCCGGTGGTCGCCCAATGTGAGCACGGCAGGAAACCGGTGGTGATCCGGCCGGAGAGGAGCCAGCGCCGGATCGGGGGCGCAAAGCAGATGGCCTCGCAATCGGTTGCCGCCGCTCCGCTGGTCTCGGCCGAGACGACCACCGGCGTGCTCGGCTTCGTCAAGAACGGCGCGCGGAAGTGGAAGCAAGCAGAGCTCAACACGCTGGAAGCCGTTGCCGCGATGTTCGCACAGCTGCAGGCGCGTATCGCGGCCGAGGAAAAGCTCCGCTATCTCGCCGAGCACGACGATCTGACCGGCCTCTACAACCGCCGGGCGCTGGTCGCCCATCTGTCCGAACGGCTCGCCGCGGGAAGCCCCGGGCCCGTCGCCCTCTTGTATCTGGATCTGGACCGGCTGAAGCCGATCAACGATTACCTGGGCCACACCGCCGGCGACTGGTTCATCAGGGTTTTCGCGCAACGCATTCGGGTGTGTGCGGGGAGTCAGAGCATGATCGCCAGGCTGGGCGGCGACGAGTTCGTCGTCATCCCGGATCGGTCGATGTCGACCGGAGCCGCCGAGTCGTTCGCCCGCCGCCTGGTGGCGATGCTGCACGAGCGCCTGGCCATCGGCGGCCACATGCTCACCCGCACCGTGAGCATCGGCCTGGCGGTGGGCATGCCGGGGCGGGACAACAGCACGGATCTGTTGCGCCGCGCCGACGAGGCCGTGCTGATTGCCAAGCGCGAAGGTGGCAACCAGGTCGCGCTGTCCACCGACGACATGTCCTTGAAAAACGCCTTCCGCAACGACATCGAGCTGCACCTGCAGGGTGATATCGACGGCGAAGCGCTGCTGCTGCACTATCTACCCGAAGTCGATCTGCGGACCGGCGCCATCGTCGCGGCGGAGGCACTGGTGCGCTGGCGGCACCCGATATGGGGGCTGCTGCTGCCGGGTTCGTTCGTCGGAATAGCCGAATCGACCAACCTGGCCGGGGAACTGGGCCGGTGGGTGATGCGAAGCGCGTGCGCCGAATTCAGCCGGTGGCGATCCAACGGCGTGGCACAGAGCACCATCTTGCGCATCAACGTCTCGCCCATTCAGCTCATCACGCGTGGTTTCGTCCGTAACGTCGCCGAAACCATCCAGGAGTTCGGCATCGACGCTGGATCGGTCTGTCTGGAGATCACCGAGCGGGCCGTGCTGCACGACATTGAGACCACTCGCAAAACCCTGGCTGAGCTCAAGGAGGTCGGGGTCCAGATCGCGATCGACGACTTCGGCACCCGCTATGCGGTTCTGTCGCACCTGAAGTCCCTCCCCGTCGACACGCTCAAGATCGACACCGGATTCGTCCGCGACCTGGGCACCAGCGCGGGCGACCTGGCCATTGTCCGGGCGATCATCGGACTCGCCGAGGCCTTTGGCCTGCAAGTGGTTGCCGAGGGAGTCGAGACACCCGCCGCCGCACTGACTTTGATGCAGCATGGATGTCACCGGGCGCAGGGATTCTTGTTGTCGCGACCCGTCCCGGGCCATGCGATGGAAGCATTGCTGGCCGCCCGCTGGCTGCCGATGCCTTTCCTCGGCGACCGCGAGGCTTTGTCGATGGGCGCGATCTAATCCCGGTGGCGATGTTTCGATCATTAAAGGGCGGCCTGGCCTTCGGGCTGACGGTCACGTGCATGGCGTTGGCGCTCAACGGATGTGGCGACCACCCCAACCCGGGGCCGCTGTCTGCGATGGTCTTCCCGGCCATCCCGCCCACCGTTCAGGAGATCTCCAACCCGCTGCGCGGCCAGTATGAGGACCTGTTGAATCCCCTTTTCCCGCAAGGCAATCCCGCACAGCGGTATCCGGCATGGCCCGCGTCGTACGACGCCAGTCTGGTCGTCTCGTGGCGGCAGTTGCAGCCCACCGATCCGCGAACGCTGCCGCCCGGCGCGCCCGACGATCGCAAGTTCGACTTCAGCGTGATCGATGACGCTCTGACAAAGCTGGCGAACCGCAACATGCGGCTTATCCTCCGCGTGTACGCCTACAAGTCCTGTTGCAATGACTCCTATCCCGACAAGACGAATATCGCGATTCCCGACTGGATGCGCTCGGCGGCCACCAACTATCCCGCCCAGGCGAACAGCCCCACACCCGGGGTCACGCAGGTGGTGCCGAATTGGAACGACCGCGGCTATCTCGACGGATTCGCCCAGCTGCTCGCGGCGCTGGGCCGCCGCTACGACGGCGACGAGCGGCTCAGCGTTTTCGAGTTTTCCGGATACGGGGATTCCAGCGAGAACCATATCGCGTATGTGCCTGATGATTTGGGCGCGCCGGGTGCCACGCCCGACGGAAGCGTCGCGACTCTGGGGTATTACAGCCAATTCCATGATCAGAGCATCACCGCTACATCCATCCGGCAGCTGGTCACGGCGCACGTAAACGCCTTTCCCCACACACAACTCGTGGTCAATCCGCAGAATCCGGAGATCGTCCGGGATTTGTTCGCCGACGATGTGACCACGAAACTGTCCGCGCCCGTGGGCATCCGTTCGGATTGCCTCGGCGTGCGGGCACCGTTGCCGGCATGGGCGGAAGCCAACGACTCTCATTACGTGCAGGCCAACGACGCGGTCGTCAACGCGATCAAGCAGAGGCTGGCCTCGGCTCCGGTGATCACCGAATGGTGCCGGTTGCCCAACGGGGCCGATCCGCGGTCCTACTACGAAAAGGGCCTGCACGACGTCATCAGGTATCACGTGTCGATGACGTCGAGCGTCAACTTCCCGGACCGCGACTCGACATCGACGATGGATTCCAAGCTGTATCTGCTGTGGGCCCAAGCCAATACCTCCGCCGGCTACCGGTATTCGGTCGAAACGCGGCCGGGATCGCAGTCGCTGCAGGGAAAGGTGGCGACCATACCCGTCGTGTGGACCAACTACGGCTCGGCGGCGACAACCGAGCGGTGGGCGCCGGGATACAAGCTGATCGATTTCTCGGGAGCGGTTGTCCGGAACCTGCCGGCGACGGTCAACCTCAAGACCTTGATTCACGACGACTCCAGTCAGTCACGCGAGGAGGCGGTTCCGGCATCGTCGACCGAGTCGCTTCACATCGACCTGACGGGCCTGGCGCCGGGTCACTACACGTTGTGCGCGTCCGTGGACTGGCAGCAGCACAAGCCGGGCGCATCGCACGTGGTGAACTACGCACCCATGGCGCTCGCCCGCGATGGCCGGGACGGCGCGGGGTTGTATCCGATTGCCACGCTCGATCTGGCGCGAGACTCGACGGTAACAGCCAACGGTCAGTGACCCGTCGGGGCCGTGCGGACGCGCCGCCGACCCGTGTCACGCCCGGGGGAGCTACCACACGCGCCCGACTTACGTACTGAAGGTCTTTTTTGAGCTCGTCATCTCGACTCGCGGTGCTGAACGCGGCGGTTTGACAATCTGCTGCTAACCTCAGAAGCGGCCCGAATGCCACCCCAGTCACGCCGGCGAGCGCCGGCTCTGGACCGCTGACCGACCCAGGTTTGTACCCTGCACGAGGAAAGCATCGTGAACGTGAAGGCGATCGATCCGGCCCACGGCGCCGGCCTCGGAAGGATCACGCGAGTTCCTCGCGGGGGGCCCGGATCAACCCCTACAGCACAGTCGGATCCTGGCTTCCGATGACGGCCCACTCGACCGACGGACGCGCCGACACGACGCGGCGACAGATCTTGCGGGCCGCCTCACACCAGTTTGCCCGGCGGCCCTATCACGATGTCGGCCTCGACGACATCCTCGCCGAGGCGGAACTGACCAAGGGCGCAATGTATTTCCACTTCCGTTCGAAGCACGCGTTGGCCGTCGCGATCATCGAAAGGCAGACCGCGGCCGGCGGCGTCGCGGTGGAAGAGTTGCTCACGCGGGGGCTCTCGGGCCTGGAGACCCTCATCGACTTCTCGTATCTGATCGCCGTCGGGGACCTTAAGACGGACGGCATCAGGGCAGGACTGAACCTGCTCGAGTCGGTCGGTCGGTCGCAAGGGCTGCAGAAGAGGCTGCTGGATGACTGGGCCAAAGCCCTGGCGGGGGTTGTCGAGCAAGCCGTCGCCGAGGGCGACGTCGACCCGCGGTGTGAGCCGCAGGATGTGGGACGCCTGATGGTGTCCCTGCATATGGGCTTGCGACAGACCAGCGATTTGGACGAGCCGGAGCGGTTCCTGGGCGACCTTGAGAGGTGCTGGATGCTGCTGTTGTGCGGGATCTTGAAGGCCGACCGGGTCGAGTACTTCCGCCAATTTCTCAGGCGACGCGCGGCACTCGCCATCACCGCCAGCGCGGCGCGAGTGGATTGCGACTGACGCGACCTGCAGGTAGCTCAATCGGTACCGGGCGGCGGCGGCGCTGTTAGGCTTAGTCCTCTCGCCGGACGGTTTGAAGACGCCGAGATCCGGGGTCAAGCACCTCGACGGAACTCCGGAGGTACAGACGCGATGGCGCGCCAGGTTCGATCTGAAGTCACCCGCCGGAAGATTCTCAACGCGGCGATCGATGTGTTTGGCGAGGTCGGTTACGCCGCGGCCGGGTGGAACACGATCATCGATCGAACCGGGATGACCAAGGGCGCCCTGTACCACCACTTCGACTCGAAGGAATCGCTGGCTTCGGCGATCATCGAGGAGGGTGCCGACACGATATTCATCGCTTTTCGCAAGGTGTGTGGAACGTCATCGCCCGCGCTGGAGAACATGATCCACGGCACGTTCAAGATCGCGAATGTGCTCGGTTCAGACAAAATGGCCTGCACCGCCGCGCAATTGACCGCCGCCTTAAGCGGATTCAACCAAGCGGCCGCGAACTTCTACGCGAACTTGGTCGAGCTGATGGCGGCGCAGGCCCGGCGTGCAAGCGCCGAAGGGGACTTGCGCGCAGACCTCGAACCGGTCGCCGTCAGTGAGTCAATCGTCGGCGCCGTGTTCGGAATGCTGTTGCTGTGCAACATAGCGGTCACGGGCCCGGCGCACCTTGAAGGGGGCAGGATCAGCTCCGGCGACGCGAGGCCCGCCGGCCGCGCGAACCAATTCTGGGAAGTCCTGTTGGGCGGCATTGCGACGGACGAGTCGCTGCCCTACTTCCGCGAGTTTCTCGCGCGCGAGGCGCTCCGCCACGCCCGCCCCGTTGCGCCTTCTCCCAGTGCTCCCACCGCCGTGACAAGGGCGATCTAGACATCCCGGGGCCGCCGGGCTAGCGCTCGTATTCCCACAACTTCTTCGTCAGATCCTGGAACGCCGCGAGGGCAAATCGATCGTCGGCGCGCATGACCGCCGACCTGCTCATCAAAGCTCGCACGACCGAACCGTCCTTGTGAGCCAATTCAACGACCATGTCCGCAAGCGCATGGACGGCCGAAAGCAGGGAGTCCGACTCGGGGGCCCGGTGAAAGATCTCCTGGAACCGCAGCGACAAAATTTCGTCGGGCTCGAACCCCACCATCTCGGCAAACGCGTTGTTGGTGAACAGGATGCTGCCGTCATGTCCGATGGCAAGCACGGGGACCGGCATCCTGTCCAAGACGACCAATGCGGGCAACTGTTCCAAGGTGGCCTTCGGCGATTGTCCGTGCCGGTTACGTCGTCGCTCCACTGGCCGATTATGGCCCATGACGCGCGGCCGTTCGGGCGCTTCGGCCAACGGCGGCAAGATCACCGGCCGAAAGGCTCGCGGCTCATGTCAACTGCCCGCGGCGGACGGCGGCTGATAACGGGGGAATACCGCCGTGGGCGCGGGCAACACGGTACCGGGGGACAGGCGTGCGCCGACGGCGGTAAACGTCCGTCGGTCCTCGGGCTGCCCCAGCAAATCCAGCAGCTTGCCGCCCGCCTCGGGCATGACGGGCTGCACCAGCAGCGCCGCGATGCGGACCACTTCGCACGTGGTGTAGAGAACGGCGCGGAACCTCGCCTGGTCCGCTTCGGCCTCGCTCTTGCGCAGCACCCACGGCTGCTGCGCCGAGAAGTATTTGTTCGCCTCCCCGAGCATCAGCCAGATCGCCTCGAGCGCCAAATGCATCGCCTGCGCGTCATAGTTGGCCCGCACCCGCGCCATTAAGCCATCGGCCCTCGCCAGCAACTCGCTGTCGGCGGCGGTCGGCTCGCCGGGTTCGGGCACCACCCCGCCCAGGCTCTTGGCGACCATCGACAACGACCGTTGGGCCAGGTTGCCGAGCTCGTTGGCCAGGTCGGTGTTGATCCGAGTGATGATCGCCTCTTCGCTGTAGCTGCCGTCCTGGCCGAACGGGACTTCGCGCAACAGGAAGTAGCGCACCTGGTCCAAGCCGAACGTCTCGACCAGGGCGTCCGGGGCGACGCTGTTGCCCACCGACTTGCTCATCTTCTCGCCGCGGTTGAGCAGAAACCCGTGCGCGAAAACCCTTCGCGGCAGCTCGATTCCCGCCGACATCAGGAAGGCCGGCCAGTAGACGGCATGGAACCTGATGATGTCCTTGCCGATCATGTGCAGATCGGCGGGCCAGTAGCGGCGGAACAACTCCGAATCGGTATCGGGGTAGCCCACCCCGGTCAGGTAGTTGGTCAGCGCGTCCACCCAGACGTACATGACGTGATCGGGGTGGCCGGGTACCTGAACGCCCCAGTCGAACGATGTCCTCGAGATCGACAGATCGCGCAGGCCGCCGCTGACGAAGCTGACCACCTCGTTGCGCCGCACCTCGGGCGCGATGAAGTCCGGATTCGCCTCGTAGTGGGCCAGCAGCTTGTCGGCGTACGCCGACAGCCGGAAGAAAAAGGTCTGTTCCTCGGTCCAGGTCACCGGGGTCCCGGTTTCGACGGCGATCCGGGTGCCGTTTACCTCCGCGGTCTCCGATTCGACGAAGAATCGCTCGTCGCGCACCGAGTACCAGCCCTCGTAGGCGTCCAGGTAAATGTCACCCGCCGCCGTCATCTTTCGCCAGATCTCTTTGGATGCCTCGTGGTGGTCGGCGTCGGTGGTGCGGATGAACCGGTCAAAGGAGATGTTCAGCCTCTCCTGCAGGCGCTGGAACACGTCGGAATTGCGGCGAGCCAGGTCGGCGGTCGGCAGCCCCTCAGCCGCGGCGGCCTGCGCGACCTTCAGGCCGTGCTCGTCGGTTCCGGTCAGGAACCGGACATCGAAACCGTCGAGCCGCTTGAACCGCGCGATGGCGTCGGTGGCGACGTACTCATACGCGTGCCCCAGGTGGGGCGCGGCGTTCGGGTACGTGATCGCGGTGGTGACGTAGTAGGGCCTCATCGAGACTCACCCTATTGTGTGGCGGTGAGCTCCAACCGCTCTGGTGAACGAGAAGCGCCGCCCGCGCCCGAACCGCTGGCACCCCTGATCGACGCCCATACCCACCTCGACGCGTGCGGGGCGCGGGACGAAGAGGGGGTGCGGGCCATCGTCGACCGCGCTGCGGCGGTCGGAGTGGGCGCGGTCGTCACCATCGCCGACGATCTGGATTCGGCGCGCTGGGTGGTACGCGCCGCCGAGTGGGATCGGCGGGTCTACGCCGCGGTGGGTTTGCACCCGACGCGCGCGGACGCGCTGAACGACGCCGCCCGCGCCGAGATCGAGCGACTGGCAGCCCATCCCAGAGTCGTGGCGGTCGGTGAAACCGGAATGGATATGTACTGGCCCGGGCGGCTGCAGGGCTGCGCGCAGCCGGACGCGCAGCGGGAAGCCTTCGCGTGGCACATCGACCTGGCCAAGCGGTCCGGTAAGCCGCTGATGATCCACAACCGGGAGGCCGATGCCGAGGTGCTCGACGTGCTCGTGGCCGAAGGCGCGCCCGAGACCGTGATTTTCCATTGCTTTTCGTCGGACGGCGCGATGGCCCGCCGGTGCGTCGACGCCGGCTGGTTGCTCAGTCTGTCCGGGACAGCCAGCTTCCGTAACGCGAGGGCCCTGCGCGAAGCCGTCCCGCTGATACCGCCCAAGCAGCTCCTGGTGGAAACGGATGCGCCATTTTTGACGCCGCATCCCTATCGGGGCTCAGCGAACGAACCCTACTGCCTTCCCTACACCGTGCGCGCGGTCGCTGAGCTGCTGGGCCGTCGTCCCGAAGAGTTGGCGCGAATCACCACGAGCAATGCGCGCCGGGTCTATGGGCTGGCTTCTGACTAGCCTTGTGGGCCGGCGATTCCGCTAACACGGCATCGCTGGAGTTGCTCAAGATTGGCCGGTTCGTTACCGTCTTGTGATCGAACGCTGGGCCCGCGGGTTATTTGTCATTTTCTGCTGAATTGTTCGTTGAGTGGTTGCTGAGGTCGGGATGGTCGCGCGTTGGGTGTGTTGACGGAACTTCATCAATCCCAATCGCTGTTGTTGCGGCTCGTCGTCGGGGGGCTGCTTCTGGTGCTGGGGTTCGCCGGCGGCTTTGCGGTCTCCACATGCAAGACGGTGACGTTGACCGTCGATGGAATCGCGATGCGCGTGACGACCATGAAGTCGCGCGTGATCGACGTCGTCCAGGAGAACGGCTTCGCCGTTGGCGACCGCGACGACCTATACCCCGCCGCCGGTGCGGAGGTCCGCGAAACCGGCAACATCGTGTTGCGGCGCAGCCGGCCGCTGCAGATCTCGCTGGACGGCAATGACCCCAAGCAGGTTTGGACAACGGCATCCACCGTCGACGAGGCGCTGGCCCAGCTCGCCATGACCGACACCGCGCCCGCCGCGGCCTCGCGCGGCAGCCGTGTTCCGCTGGCCGGGATGGCGCTGCCGGTCGTCAGCGCCAAGACGGTCCAGATCAACGATGGCGGCGCGGTGCGCACCGTGCACCTGGCGGCGCCGAACGTCGCAGGGCTGCTCAGCGCCGCCGGCGCGCCGCTTCTCGAGAGCGACCAGGCGGTGCCCAGCGCGACGTCGCCGATCGTCGACGGGATGCAGATCCAGGTGATCCGCAACCGAATTCGGCGGGTCACCGAGCAAATTCCGCTGCCCCCGAACTCGCGCCGGGTGGAGGACGCGGGGATGAACATGAGCCGCCAGGTCGTCGAGGACCCCGGTAGCCCGGGCACGCAGGACGTGACCTTCGCGGTGGCCACGGTCAACGGTGTCGAGACCGGCCGGATACCCGTCTCCAACATCGTGATCACGCCCGCCCGCGACGCCGTGGTGCGCGTCGGCACCAGGCCCGGCACGGACGTGCCCCCCGTGACCAACGGATCCATCTGGGACGCCATTGCGAGCTGCGAGGCCGGCGGGAACTGGGCTATCAACACCGGAAACGGGTATTACGGTGGCGTGCAGTTCGACCAGGGAACCTGGGAGCGCAACGGCGGGCTGCGGTTCGCCCCGCGCGCCGACCTCGCCAGCCGCGAGGAGCAGATCACCGTCGCCGAGGTGACCCGGGAGCGCCAGGGCTGGGGCGCGTGGCCGGTATGCAGCGGAAGAGCTGGTGCAAACTGACCATCCGGCTACTCGGTCGCACCGAGATCAGGCGGCTGGCCAAGGAACTTGAATTTCGACCGCGAAAAGCTCTGGGTCAGAATTTCGTCCACGACGCCAACACGGTGCGACGGGTGGTTTCGACCGCCGGGGTCAGCCGGTCCGATCACGTGCTAGAGGTCGGTCCCGGGCTCGGCTCTCTCACCCTGGCACTGCTCGACCGCGGCGCCACCGTCACCGCCGTCGAAATCGACCCGGTGCTGGCCGGTCGGCTGCCGCGGACCGTCGCCGAGCACTCGCACAGTGAAATCCACCGGCTGACGGTGTGCAACCGCGATGTGTTGACCCTTCGCCGTGACGAGCTGGCCGCCGAGCCGACAGCCCTGGTCGCTAATCTGCCGTACAACGTGGCGGTTCCGGCGCTGTTGCATCTGCTGGCGGAGTTTCCGTCCATTCAGACGGTGACGGTGATGGTCCAGGCCGAGGTCGCCGAACGGCTCGCCGCCGAGCCGGGCGGCAAAGACTACGGCGTGCCCAGCGTCAAACTCCGGTTCTTCGGACAGGTTCGTCGTTGCGGCACGGTCTCGCCGACCGTCTTCTGGCCGATTCCCCGCGTCTACTCCGGGCTGGTTCGCATCGACCGGTACGCGACCTCGCCCTGGCCGACCGACGAGGGTTTCCGGCGGCAGGTATTCCAACTCGTGGACATCGCGTTCGCTCAGCGACGCAAGACGTCGCGCAACGCGTTCACCGAGTGGGCGGGCTCGGGCAACGAGTCAGCTAATCGGTTGCTGGCCGCCAGCATCGATCCCGCCCGGCGCGGCGAGACGTTGTCCATCGACGACTTCGTCCGGCTGTTGCGACGCTCCGGCGGTCGAGACGACCCGATGCCGCAGGCTTCGGCGAGCTGACCGGCGCGTCTGGCGGTTCAGTTCGGCGCCGTTACGTGTGGTTCGTCCGGTGCAGCGATAGTCTGCTGCCGTGTCCGCGTCTGACGGCAACATCGCCACGCAGTGGGTGCCCACGGGGTCGGTCACCGTTCGGGTGCCTGGAAAGGTCAACCTGTACCTGGGCGTCGGTGATCGCCGCGAGGACGGCTACCACGAACTGACGACGGTGTTTCAGGCCGTTTCGTTGCTCGACGAGGTGACGGTTCGCAACGCCGACGTGCTGTCGCTCGAACTCGTCGGCGAGGGCGCCGACAAGCTGCCCACCGACGAACGCAACCTCGCCTGGCAGGCGGCCGAGCTGATGGCCGAGCACGTTGGCCGGGCACCCGACGTCTCGATCATGATCGACAAATCCATTCCGGTCGCCGGCGGCATGGCCGGCGGCAGCGCGGACGCGGCGGCGGTGCTGGTCGCGATGAACTCGCTGTGGGAGCTCAACGTGCCGCGCCGCGACCTGCGGATGCTGGCCGCGCGGCTGGGCAGTGATGTGCCGTTCGCACTCCACGGCGGCACCGCGCTGGGAACCGGACGCGGCGAGGAGCTTGCCACCGTGTTGTCGCGCAACGGCTTTCAGTGGGTGCTGGCGTTCGCCGACCGCGAGCTGCTGACCCCGGCGGTGTTCGCCGAGCTCGACCGGCTCAGGCAGGACGGGGATCCGCCGCGACTCGCCGAGCCGGGGCCGGTCCTGGCCGCGCTGGCCGCGGGCGATCCCGAGCAGCTGGCGCCGCTGCTCGGCAACGAACTGCAAGCGGCCGCGGTAAGCCTGGACCCCACCCTGCGACGCGCTCTGCGCGCCGGCGTGGAGGCCGGCGCGTTGGCGGGCATCGTGTCCGGCTCGGGCCCGACGTGTGCCTTCCTGTGCACCTCGGCGCCTTCGGCGGTCGATGTCGCCACCCAGCTGTCGGGGGCGGGCGTCTGCCGCACCGTTCGGGTCGCCAGTGGACCGGTGCCGGGCGCCCGCGTGGTGCCCGCGCCTATGGACCCCCCATGATCGGGGTCTGAACAGTGTGTGAAATCCCACTCAAACTGCGCGTGCGTTTGGCAGTTACTTAAGAGGAGTTTAAGATAGCTCGCGGTGACGAGCAGCGCTAAGCAATTCCACTCGATTTCGTCGTCCGCCGGGGGACCCCGGTGGACCCGTTACCGAACCGCTGCTCAACTGTGTTCGCGTGCCTGCTGCGATGTGCCGGTCAGCAGGCGGAATATGAGATTTTGGGCCTTCGGGAAGGTGCCGGAACCGAGGAGGTTTCTGTGAGCAGGTTTACCGAGAAGATGTACCGCAACGCCCGAACCGCGACGACGGGCATGGTCACCGGTGAACCCCACGAACCCGTCCGCCACACCTGGGGCGAGGTCCACGAGCGCGCTCGTCAGATCGCGGGCGGACTGGCCGCCGCGGGCATCGGCCTCGGCGACGCGGTCGGCGTGCTCGCCGGCTTCCCGGTCGAGATCGCTCCGACCGCGCAGGGCCTGTGGATGCGCGGGGCCAGCCTGACCATGCTGCACCAGCCGACGCCGCGCACCGACCTGGCCGTGTGGGCCGAGGACACCATGACCGTCATCGGCATGATCGAGGCCAGGGCCGTCATCGTCTCCGAGCCCTTCTTGGTGGCCATCCCCGTGCTCGAAGAAAAGGGCGTGAAGGTACTTACCGTCGCCGATCTGCTGGCGTCGGACCCGGTCGACCCCATCGACGTCGGCGAGGACGACCTGGCGCTGATGCAGCTGACGTCCGGGTCCACCGGTTCACCGAAAGCGGTGCAGATCACCCACCGCAACATCTACTCGAACGCCGAGGCGATGTTCATCGGCGCCCAGTACGACGTCGACAAGGACGTCATGGTCAGCTGGCTGCCCTGCTTCCACGACATGGGCATGGTCGGCTTCCTGACGATCCCGATGTATTTCGGCGCGGAGCTGGTCAAGGTCACGCCGATGGACTTCCTGCGCGACACGCTGCTCTGGGCCAAGCTCATCGACAAGTACAAGGGCACCATGACCGCGGCGCCCAACTTCGCCTACGCGCTGCTCGCCAAGCGGTTGCGCCGCAACGCCAAGCCCGGTGACTTCGACCTGTCGACCCTGCGCTTCGCGCTGTCGGGCGCCGAGCCCGTCGAACCCGCCGACGTCGAGGACCTGCTCGACGCGGGCAAGCCGTTCGGCCTGAGGCCGTCGGCGATCCTGCCGGCCTACGGCATGGCCGAGACGACGCTGGCCGTGTCGTTCTCGGAGTGCAACGCCGGGCTCGTCGTCGACGAGGTCGACGCCGACCTGCTGGCCGCCCTGCGCCGGGCCGTGCCGGCGACCAAGGGCAACACCCGCCGGCTGGCCACGCTGGGTCCCCTGCTGAAGGACCTCGAGGCCCGCATCATCGACGAGAACGGCAGTGTGATGCTCCCGCGCGGCGTCGGTGTCATCGAGCTGCGCGGCGAGTCGCTGACGCCCGGCTACCTGACCATGGGCGGCTTCATCTCTGCCCAGGACGAGCACGGCTGGTACGACACCGGTGACCTCGGCTACATCACCGAACAGGGCCACATCGTGGTCTGCGGCCGCGTCAAGGACGTCATCATCATGGCGGGTCGCAACATCTACCCCACCGACATCGAGCGGGCAGCGTCCCGCGTCGAAGGGGTCCGGCCCGGCTGTGCCGTCGCGGTCCGTCTGGACGCCGGCCACTCGCGCGAGACGTTCGCCGTCGCCGTCGAGTCCAACGCCTGGCAGGACCCGGTCGAGGTGCGCCGCATCGAGCACCAGGTCGCGCACGAAGTGGTCGCGGAGGTCGACGTGCGGCCGCGCAACGTCGTGGTGCTGGGCCCCGGAACCATCCCGAAGACGCCGTCGGGCAAGCTGCGGCGGTCCACTTCGGTCAGCCTCGTCAGCTAGCTTTACGCGGCTCGACGGCTGCGGCCCCGGAACTTCCGGCGCCGCGAGCGTGCTCAAACTGCCGTGCTGTACGGCGTGTCGCCGCACAGCCACGCTCGCTCGCCGCGGCGCTACCAGGCGTGGACGCGGTTTTGTGCCGGCTCCAGCCCCAGTTCGATGAGCAACTCGGTGGCGTCCGCGGCCTGCTCGCAAATCGTGGGGACCTCTGCGCGCTCCGCCGCGGT
Source organism: uncultured Actinomycetota bacterium (assembly GCA_963784685.1). Lineage (GTDB taxonomy): Bacteria > Actinomycetota > Actinomycetes > Mycobacteriales > Mycobacteriaceae > Mycobacterium. Next base: position 14,371 of record CAWASF010000016.1, on the reverse strand, counting down.
AAAGGTTTCCAGCACGAACGCCGCCGGGTCTTTGCGGCCGGGCGGGCGGCCGATCCCGATGCGCACCCGCTGAAAGTCTTTGGTCCCCAGCGCGGCCGCCACCGAGCGCAGGCCGTTGTGGCCGCCCTCGCCGCCCCCGATCTTGAGCCGGATGCTGCCGAACTCGAGGTCGAGGTCGTCGTGGACGACGATGATGTCGGCCGGGGCAACCGAATAGAACTTCGCCAGCGGTCCCACCTGGCGGCCGGATTCGTTCATGAAGCAGCGCGGCTTGGCCACCAACACCGAGTGCCCGGCCAGCCGGCCGCTGACGACCTCGGCGCCGGAACGCTTGTGCGCCTTGAACTTCGAGCCCAATCGCGCGGCGAGCAGGTCGGCAACCATGAACCCGAGGTTGTGCCGGGTGCGCGCGTAGTTGTCTCCGGGGTTGCCCAGGCCGACCACCAAAAGCGGTTCGGCCACGTCGCGAGCCGCCTACTCGGACTCGGCTGCGGGAGCCTCGGCTTCGCCGGCCTCTTCTTCTGCCGCTGCGGCTTCCTCGCCCTCGGCGACCTCGCCCGCGCCCTCTTCCTCGAGCTCCTCGGCGGTCGGTGCGTTCACCACGTTGACCACCAGCAGCTCCGGATCGGAAATCAGGTTCACGCCCGGCGGCAGAGTGATCTGCCCGGCGGTGAACTGGGTGCCCGGTTGTGCGCCCTCGACGGAGACGGTCAGCTGCTCGGGAATCGACAGGGCCTCGGCCTCGATCTCGATGGCATTGGTCTCCTGGGTGACCAGGGTGTCGGGTCCGGCCTCGCCCTGGACGAGGACGTTGACTTCCACGGTCACCTTCTCGCCGCGGCGCACCACCAGCAGGTCGGCGTGCTGGATGGTGCGGCGGATCGGGTGGATGTCGAGCGCTTTGGTCAGCGCCAGCTGTTCCTTGCCGGCGATGTCGAGGGTGAGCACCGCATTGGTGCCCGAGTGCCGTAGCACCGCCGCGAAGTCGTGCCCGGGCAGTTCTACGTGCTGCGGATCGGCGCCGTGGCCGTAGAGGACGGCCGGAATCTTGCCGGCGCGCCGGGCCCGCCGGGAGGCGCCCTTGCCGGTCTCGGTTCGCACCGTGACCGTCAGTTGGTTGACTGCAGACTTAGCCATTTCGTCGCTCCTGTGTGCTCTGGGTCGGGGCACGGCCAGGGTCGCGACAATGAGTCGGTCTCCGTCGATAACGGTGCTGGTTGAGGCCAGCCACCCTCGCCGTGACGCCCGGTCAGGTTAGCGCATGTGGAGGTCAGAGGTGAAATTTGCTTGCGACCCTCGAGTGTGCACGCTGGGCTTTTGCCGTGCGTTCAGGGTGGAGATTTCACGAATTTTGCACCTTCAGCGCACACGCGCAGCGGGTCAGAGCGGGAATTTGATGCCGGTGAGCTGCTCGGACAGCTCCCACAGCTTGGCGGCCGGGGCCGCGTCTTGCGCCCGCCGGCTGCGTCCGACGGCCTGGGTTCGGCCGACGTAGCCGAACCGGGGGCCGACAAGCGTGTCGCCGGGTAGGTCCTGCGACGCCGCGTAGAGGGTCTGCCGAGCGCCGTAGTCGGCGTCGGTGGCCACCACGCGGGTGGCGGCGGACACCACCGCGTCGCTCCACTTGCGGCCGGAGGCTCCTTGCAGGTTGGTGTGCGAATAGCCGGGATGGGCCGCCACCGCGCGCACCAACGACCCCACCGAGTCGAGCCGCCGTTGCAGCTCGCTGGTGAACAGCAGGTTGGCCAGCTTCGACTGGCTGTAGGCCAACCAGGGCGAGTACCGCCGCGACTTCCAGTTCAGGTCGTCGAAGTTGATGCGGCCCGGCCAGTGCGCCATCGACGACACGGTGACGACCCGGTCGGTGAGCTTGGGCAGCAACAGGTTGGTGAGCGCGAAGTGCCCCAGGTGGTTGGTGCCGATCTGGCTTTCGAAGCCGTCAGTGGTCAGCGCGAAGGGCGCGGCCATGATGCCCGCGTTGTTGATCAGCACGTCGGCCTCATCCACCCCGTCGGCGAACCGGCGCACGGAGGAGAGATCCTGCAGGTCGAGTTGCCGCACCTCGATGTCGCCGGTCATCTGCCGCGCAGCGGCCTCGCCCTTGCTCGTGTTGCGGACGGCCATGATGATCGTGGCGCCGCAGCGCGCCAACTCGCGGGCCGTCACCGCGCCCAGCCCGCTGTTGGCGCCGGTAATGATCACGGTGCGCCCGGCGAACGAGGGCAGGTCCGCGGCGGTCCACTCGGTCATGCCTGACAACATTAGTGATCGACGGCCGTTACTTCGCCTTGACGGCGAATCCGCGGATGATCGCCTCGATGTCGTTCGACTGCGCGACCGCCTGGTCCGCCAGACCGGTGATGGTCAGCTGAACCAGGTAGCGCTGGTTGGCGGGCGGCGATCCGGTGGGGATGACGATCCGGTTGAAGCTGTGCAGCCGCATGCCATCGAGGTCGTAGCTGCCCTGGATCATCGACGAGGGAAAACCGTCGTAATTGGCCGACGACGCATCCAACTGCTTGAAGTTCTCGAACAGCTGCGCATCGTCGTTTCCGTGCTGGACGACCTGGGCCGGGTCGAAGTCACCCTGCAGCTTGAACACCACCAGCCGTGCCGTCGGGTACTTGCCGCCCTTGGAGAGCATCACCGTCTCGGGTGCGATCTTCGGATTGGTATACGGCGACCAGCCCGCCGGCGTGGGTATCGACACGGTCAGATCGGGCAGGGCGCCCGGCGCCACCTGCTGCCCCCTGACCCCGAGTTTTTCGAGGTACTGCGACAGGGGGACGGGCTTCCCGGTCCTCGTGGTGGTGGCGGTGGTGGTCGAAGTCGTCGACCAGATCGACTGGTAGTCAGGAGCTTTCGGTCCGCAAGCCACCGCAGAGAGCAAGACCATCGTCAGCGCGACGACCGCTGCGACGGGAGTGGCCGCGTGGGTGCGGCCTGTCACAGAATCTCGCGGACCGCGTCGATCGGTCGGGCCAGTCGGGTGCCCTTCGGTGTGACGACGAACGGCCGTTCGATCAGGATGGGGTGCTCGGCCATGGCATCCAGCAATTGCTCATCCGTCGCATCGGCGAGGTTGAGTTCGGCGTACAGCGGTTCGCGCTTTCGTACCGCGGTGCGCACGTCGATGCCCGCGTCGCGGATCATCTTCACCAGCCGGGCGCGCGTCGGCGGCGTTTGCAGATACTGGACGATCGTGGGCTCAACACCGTTGTCCCGCAACAAGTCCAGCGTTTTGCGCGAGGTGCTGCATTTGGGGTTGTGGTAGATGACGGTATCGGCCATCTACGCATCCCCGTCGAATAGCCCTGTGACTGAGCCATTTTCGAACACGGCGCGAATGGTGCTGGCCAGCAGCGGCGCGATGGACAGGACCGTGAGCTGGGGGAAACGCTTCTCCTCGCCGATCGGGAGCGTGTTGGTGACGATCACCTCCCGGGCGCCGCATGCCGCCAGCCGCTCGGCGGCCGGGTCGGACAACACGCCATGCGTCGCCGCGATGATCACGTCGCCGGCACCGTCTTCGCGCAACAGATTCACCGCGCCGGCAATGGTGCCGCCGGTGTCGATCATGTCGTCGATCAGGACGCAGGTGCGGCCCTCGACCTCGCCGACGACGCGGTTCGACACCACCTGGTTGGGAACCCGCGGGTCGCGGGTCTTGTGAATGAAGGCCAGCGGAACGCCGCCCAATGCGTCGGCCCACTTCTCGGCGATGCGCACCCGGCCGGAATCGGGGGAGACCACGACCATGTTGCCGTCCGGGTAGTTGTCCTTGATGTAGCCGGTCAGCAGGTGCTGCCCGCGCATGTGGTCGACGGGCCCGTCGAAGAAACCCTGGATCTGATCGGTGTGCAGATCGACGGTCACGATCCGGTCGGCGCCCGCCGTCTTGAGCAGGTCGGCCACCAGTCGCGCCGAGATCGGTTCGCGGCCGCGGTGCTTCTTGTCCTGGCGGGCATAGGGATAGAACGGCATGACGGCGGTGATCCGCTTGGCGCTGCCGCGCTTGAGCGCGTCGATCATGATCAGCTGTTCCATCAGCCAGGTGTTCACCGGCGCCGGACACGATTGCAGGACGAACGCGTCGCAGCCGCGCACCGACTCTTGGAACCGCACGAAGATCTCGCCGTTGGCGAACTCCCGCGCGGTCTGCGCGGTGACGTGGACGTCGAGCTCTTTGGCTACCTGCTCGGCCAGCTCGGGGTGCGAGCGGCCGGAGAAGAGCATCAGGTTTTTGCGGTTATCGCTCCAGTCGTGGCTCAACAGACTGCCCTCGCCGTTGGGTATCGAAATGGATGCCCCATGGTACGCAGCGAACGGTAGGGAAATGTGCTCGGGTTGCCAGGTAACAAACTCACGATGTCTGTTCGGATTCGGGTGGGCCGGCCTCGGAGGCTCGCCTGGCCGCCCTGTCCGCCGCCTCAGCGGCCGCACTGCCCGGGCGCTTGCGCTGCACCCAGCCTTCGATGTTGCGTTGCGGCCCCCCGGACACCGCCAGCGCCCCCGGCGGGACGTCGTCGCGCACTACGGTGCCGGCGCCCGTATACGCTCCGTCACCGACCGTGACCGGAGCCACGAACATGGTGTCTGACCCGGTGCGCACGTGCGAGCCGACGGTGGTGCGCCACTTGGATTCGCCGTCGTAGTTGACGAACACGCTGGAAGCACCGATGTTACTGTGCTCGCCGATGTCGGCGTCGCCGACGTAGGTCAGGTGCGGAACCTTGGTGCCGGCGCCGATGTTGGAGTTCTTGGTCTCGACGAAGGCGCCGAGCTTGCCGTCGGCGCCCAGCACCGTGCCGGGTCTCAGGTAGCTGAAGGGGCCGACCGTGGCGCCCCCTCCGATCGACGACGACGTGCCATGCGTGCGCACCACCGACGCGCCGTCGCCGACGGTCACGTCGGTCAGGGTGGTGTCCGGGCCGACGACGCAGTTACCGCCGACCTGGGTGCGGCCGAGCAGCTGAGTCCCGGGATGGACGACGGTGTCGCGACCGATCGTCACGTCAACGTCGATCCAGGTGGTGGCGGGATCGATGATCGTCACGCCCGACATCTGGTGGGCGGCGACGATGCGCCGGTTGAGCTCGGCGCCGAGTTCGGCGAGCTGGACCCGGTTGTTGACGCCGGCCACCAGTGCGCTGTCGTGCACGTGCCGGGCATGCACGGAGTGGCCGTCCCCCCGAAGGATCGCGATTACGTCGGTCAGGTAGAGCTCCTGCTGGGCGTTGTTGGAGCCCAGCCGGGTCAGTGCCGAGCGCAACGCCGCGATGCCGAATGCGTAGACACCTGTGTTGACCTCGCCGATCTCCCGTTGCGAGGCCGTCGCGTCTGTGTGCTCGACGATCGCCATCACCTCGTTGTCCTCGGTCCGCAGGATGCGCCCGTAACCGCCGGGATCGCGCAGCGTCGTGGTCAGCACCGTCACCGCGGCCGACGTCGCGCCATGGGCCTCGATCAGATCGGCCAATGTGTCGGAGTCCAGCAGCGGGGTGTCGCCCGAGGTGACGACGACGATGCCGGCGTAGTCGTCGGGCAGGGCGGACAGCCCGCAAAGGACCGCGTGGCCGGTGCCCAGCGGCCGATCCTGCAGCGCCACGTCGATCGGGCGTCCGAGCCTGTCGGCGAGGTCGGCGACCAGCGCCGCGATGCGCTGGTGATCGTGGCCCAGCACCACCACCAGATGCTCCGGGGCCACCTTGGCGATCGCGTGCAGTGAATGCGCCAACATACTGCGGCCGGCGATCGTGTGCAGGACCTTCGGGGTGTCCGACCGCATCCGGGTGCCGGGCCCGGCCGCCAGAACCAGGACCGCGGTGTCACCACGAGACGACATCAATCCCCTTTCGGCGCGAGCGTGCGTGTTCGTACACCGACACGCCGTCAAGCGTGTCATTTCACGCACGTTCGCGGCAAAAAGCCACGCTCCGTCGCCAGGACTCGAACCTGAACTCTCAGAACCAAAATCTGATGTGCTGCCGATTACACCACGACGGATTGCATATCCACGGTGACTCTAGACGGTAAGCCGATACGCTGACTGACGTGGCCGTTCTCGACAAGGGGCCGGAGAAGGAGGTGCGGGCGCCGCGCGCCCGCATGACCGGCAGCGAGCGCCGACAGCAACTCATCGGCATCGCACGGTCGCTGTTCGCCGAACGCGGTTACGAAGGCACGTCGATCGAAGAGATCGCCCTGCGTGCCAACGTCTCCAAGCCGGTCGTCTACGAACATTTCGGCGGCAAGGAGGGTCTGTACGCCGTTGTCGTCGACCGTGAGATGTCGGCCCTGCTGGACGGCATCACCTCGTCGCTGACCAACAACCGGTCCCGGGTGCGCATCGAGCGCGTCGCGCTCGCGTTGCTCACCTACGTCGAAGAGCGCACCGACGGCTTCCGGATCATGATCCGCGACTCGCCGGCCGCCATCAGCTCCGGCACCTATTCCAGCCTGCTCAACGACGCCGTCAGCCAGGTGAGCTCCATCCTGGCCGGCGACTTCGCCCGTCGGGGCCTGGACCCGGATCTGGCGCCGCTGTACGCCCAGGCGCTGGTGGGCTCGGTGTCGATGACGGCGCAATGGTGGCTCGACACACGGGAGCCCAAGAAAGAAGTGGTCGCCGCGCACCTGGTCAACCTGATGTGGAATGGCCTGACCCACCTGGAAGCCGACCCCCGCCTGCAGGACGAGTAGCTCGACAAGTCCGCAAGAAGAACGCAAGCGCCCGATGTTGTGATCGGTAGCAGTCCGGGCGGCATCCACTTGCTGGGTGAGCGGCCCGTCCGCGATCAGCCAGCAGTGGAGGAGTCGACATGAACCGAACAATCCCCGGTCTGAAAGCAGCGCTTGTCGGGTTGGGCACAGCCCTGATGCTGTGGGGCGGCGCCGAACTGACCGCACCCGCCGCCCAGGCGGGGCCGTGCCCCCGCCTCCAGGCGTGCACAACCTGGTGCCCGGGCCAACCGAACCCGGCCGGCAGACCCGTCCCGTGGGACACCAGCGTCTGCCACGACTACTACTGGGATTCGTATGGCGTCCACGACATCGGCAACGGCGCGTTCTACGCGTGGCGATCGATGGGCTGGTAGCGGGCCTAGCCGCAGTCGCGCGACAGCAGGTCGGCGATCGTTTCGCGGCGAACCAGCGCCCGGGCCCGGCCGTTCTTGACCGCCACCAGGGCCGGCCGACCGACCATGTTGTAGTTCGACGCCATGCTGTGGTGGTAGGCGCCGGTACAGGCCACGGCCAGCAGGTCGCCGGGGCGCAGGTCCACCGGTAGCTCGATATCGCGGGCGATCTCGTCGCCCGCTTCGCAGTGCCGGCCCGCCACGGTAACGCGCTGCTTGAGGCCCCGCGGATGCCGGTTCGCCAGCGCGACGGTGTACTGCGCGCCGTACAACGACACCCGCGGGTTGTCGCTCATCCCGCCGTCCACCGCGACGAAGGTGCGGCCGCCCGGCTGCGTTTTTACCGAGCACACGCGATATACCGTCACGCCGGCCCGGCCGCTGATGGCCCGGCCGGGTTCCACCACGATCCTCGGGCGGGGGAAATACTCGGCAGCGCAGGCTTCGTCCAGCGCGTCCTCGATGACGCGGGCCAGCTCGTCGAGGTTGAGCCCGCGATCATCGGCGACGTAGGGGATGGCGTGCCCACCGCCGATGTTCAGCTCGGTCAGGATCACGCCGTGCCGCGCGCGGATGTCGGCCATCGCCGCGATCATCCGGCGAATCGCTTCGCCGTAGAGGCTCGGGTCGGAGACCTGCGAGCCGATGTGGCAGTGCAGCCCGACCAGGTCAAGGATGGGGTGCGCCAGCACGCGCTTGGCCGCGTCGGCGGCGTGGTCGCCGCCGAGGGTGAACCCGAACTTCTGGTCGCTGATACCGGTGGTGACCGCGCGGTGCCCGTGAACGTCGATGTCCGGGGTCACCCGGATGAGCACCGGCTGGCGGCGTTGCGCCACGCCCGCGAGGTAGGCGATCTCGATGCACGAATCCAGCACGATGCGCCCGACCCCCGCGCGCACCGCGTCGCGCAGCTGGTCGGGCGATTTCGCGTTCCCGTGCATGACGATGCGGGCCGGGTCCACCCCACCGGCGAGGGCAACGGCCAGCTCACCGGTTGAGCAGACATCGACGCCGAGGCCCTCTTCGCGGGCCCAGCGGGCCACCGCGGTGGTCAGCAGCGACTTTCCGGCGTAGACGACCTGGATACCGCGCAGCGCCTTGCGGTAGCGGCGGGCGCGGTGCCGGAAGTCGGTTTCGTCGATCACGTAGGCCGGGGTGTGGAACTCGTCGGCGATGTCGGCCAGAGGTACACCGCCGACGCAGAGCCTGCCCTCCTCGTCGGGGCGCGCGGTGACGGGCCAGATCGCGGGATCGAACCGCGCGGGAGCCGCCTGACCAAGAGATGGCAGGATGTCCAGCAATGTCATGACTTCACGGTGCGCCCAGTCGGGTTCGGGTGCCGCTTTCCTAACGATCCCTTGACGGCGCCGGGCGCAATATTGACGAAGTCATTGCCCTCCAAGGCCCCCCGAATGGCCCCCTAGAATGGCGTCATCATGACCGCACCGGGGCCTGCTCGCCCAGAAACCCCGATCGCGGGGCTCGTTGAATTGGCGCTGACCGCGCCGACATTCCGGCAGTTGATCGAGACTGCGGCCGCTCGACCTGCCGAACTGAGCCTGGTCGGCCCGGCCAGCGCCAAATTGTTCGTCGCGAGTGGGCTGGCGCGGCTGGGCCCCCTGCTGGTGGTCACCGCGACCGGGCGCGAAGCCGACGACCTGAGCTCCGAACTGCGGGGCGTTTTCGGCGAATCGGTGGCGGTCTTCCCGTCCTGGGAAACCCTGCCGCACGAGCGGCTATCGCCGGGCGTCGACACGGTCGGCGCCCGCTCGCTGGTGCTGCGCCGGCTGGCCCATCCCGACGACGACCGGCTGGGCCCGCCCCTGCGCGTGGTGGTGACCTCGGTGCGCTCGCTGCTGCAGCCGATGACGCCGCGGCTGGGCCTGGTGGAACCGGTCACGTTGAGCGTCGGCCTGGAAGTCGAATTCGAGGCTGTGATCGCCCGGCTGGTGGAGCTGGCGTACACCCGCGTGGACATGGTCGGCCGCCGCGGCGAGTTCGCCGTCCGCGGCGGGATACTCGACGTCTTCCCGCCGACCGCCGAGCACCCGGTGCGGGTCGAGTTCTGGGGCGACGAGATCAGCGAGATGCGGATGTTCTCGGTCGCCGATCAGCGCTCCATCCCGGAGATCGAGGTCGACACGGTCGTCGCGGTCGCCTGCCGCGAACTGCTGCTCACCGATGACGTGCGGGAGCGGGCCGCCGCCCTCGCCGCCCGGCACTCCGGTGCCGAGCCCGCCATCACCGGCAGCATCACCGACATGCTGGCCAAGCTGGCCGAGGGCATCGCGGTCGACGGCATGGAGGCGCTGCTGCCCGTGTTGCGGCCCGGCGAACATGTGCTGCTGACCGATCAACTGGCCGACGGCACGCCCGTGCTGCTGTGTGACCCCGAAAAAGTTCGCACCCGGGCCGCCGACTTGATCAAGACGGGCAGCGAATTCCTCGAGGCGTCGTGGTCCGTGGCGGCGCTGGGCACGGACGCGCCCGTCGACGTCGCGCAGTTCGGTGGGTCGGGGTTCGCCGAACTGGATGACGTCCGGGCGGCCGCGGAGCGGTCCGGTCATCCGTGGTGGACCCTCAGTCAGCTCTCCGACGAGTCGGCGGTGGAGCTGGACATCCGGGCGGCGCCGTCGGCCCGTGGGCATCAGCAGGACATCGACGGCATCTTCGCGATGCTGCGCGCGCACGTCGCGACGGGCGGCCACGCCGCGGTGGTCGCGCCCGGAACGGGGACCGCCCATCGCGTCGTGGAGCGGCTCGCCGAGTCCGACACCCCCGCCGCGATGCTGGAACAGGGCGCGGCCCCGAAGCAAGGGGTGGTTGGCGTTCTCAAGGGCCCGCTGCACGACGGGGCCGTCGTACCGGGCGCCAACCTGGTGGTCATCACCGAGACCGACCTGACGGGCAATCGGGCGACCACGGTCGAGGGCAAGCGCCTGGCGGCCAAGCGGCGCAACACGGTCGACCCGCTGGCGCTCACGGCCGGCGACCTCGTTGTGCACGATCAGCATGGCATCGGGCGATTCGTGGAGATGACCGAGCGCACCGTCGGCGGCGCCCGTCGCGAGTACCTGGTTCTCGAGTACGCAACCAGCAAGCCGGCCAAAAAGGGGGGCCAGCAGGCCGACAGGCTTTACGTCCCAATGGATTCCCTGGACCAGCTGTCGCGGTATGTCGGCGGGCAGGCGCCGGCGCTCAGCAGGCTCGGCGGCAGCGACTGGGCCAACACCAAGACCAAGGCGCGCCGCGCCGTGCGCGAGATCGCCGGCGAACTGGTGTCGCTGTACGCCAAACGGCAGACCAGCGCCGGACACGCCTTCGGGCCCGACACCCCGTGGCAGGCAGAGATGGAGGACGCGTTCGGTTTCACCGAGACCGTCGACCAGCTCACGGCGATCACCGAGGTCAAGGCCGACATGGAAAAGCCGGTCCCGATGGACCGCGTGATCTGCGGCGACGTCGGCTACGGCAAGACGGAAATCGCGGTGCGGGCGGCGTTCAAAGCGGTTCAGGACGGAAAACAGGTCGCCGTGCTGGTGCCCACCACGCTGTTGGCCGACCAGCACCTGCAGACGTTCAGCGAACGGATGGCCGAGTTCCCGGTCACCGTCAAGGGTCTGTCGCGGTTCACCGACGTCGCCGAGTCCCGCGCCGTCATCGAAGGCCTGGCCGACGGCACGGTGGACGTTGTGATCGGCACGCACCGGCTCCTGCAGACCGGGGTGCGCTGGAAGAACCTCGGCCTGGTCGTCGTTGACGAGGAGCAGCGGTTCGGCGTCGAACACAAGGAGCACATCAAGTCGTTGCGGACCCACGTCGACGTGCTGACCATGAGCGCCACCCCGATCCCGCGCACCCTGGAGATGAGCCTGGCCGGGATTCGCGAGATGTCGACGATCCTGACGCCGCCCGAAGACCGCTACCCGGTGCTGACCTACGTCGGGCCGCACGATGACAAGCAGGTCGCCGCCGCGCTGCGTCGCGAGCTGTTGCGCGACGGCCAGGCTTTCTACGTGCACAACCGGGTCAGCTCGATCGACCGGGCGGCGGCCCGGGTCCGCGAGCTGGTGCCCGAGGCGCGGGTCGCCGTCGCGCACGGACAGATGCCCGAGGACCTGCTGGAACGCACCGTGCAGGGGTTTTGGAACCGCGAACACGACATCCTGGTGTGCACCACGATCGTGGAGACCGGTCTGGACATCTCCAACGCCAACACGCTCATCGTCGAGCGTGCCGATACCTTCGGGCTGTCCCAGCTGCACCAGCTGCGCGGGCGCGTCGGCCGCAGCCGCGAGCGTGGCTACGCCTACTTCCTCTATCCGCCGCACGTGCCGCTGACCGAGACGGCATATGACCGGTTGGCGACCATCGCGCAGAACAACGAGCTGGGTGCCGGCATGGCGGTCGCGCTGAAGGACCTCGAGATCCGCGGCGCCGGGAACGTGCTGGGTGTCGAGCAGTCCGGGCACGTCGCCGGGGTGGGGTTCGACCTGTATGTGCGGTTGGTGGGCGAGGCCGTGGAGGCGTACCGGGCGGCCGCCGACGGCAAGACGGTCACCACCCCCGAGGAGCACAAGGACGTCCGGATCGACTTGCCGGTGGACGCCCACTTGCCCCCGGACTACATCGCCAGCGACCGGCTCCGGCTCGAGGGTTATCGACGCCTGGCCGCGGCTTCAGACGACGCGGCCATCAGCGCCGTCGTCGAAGAGCTCACCGACCGTTACGGGGCGCTGCCCGAAACCGCGCAGCGCCTGGTCGCGGTGGCGCGGTTGCGGTTGCTGTGCAGGGAAGCCGGCATCACCGAGGTGTCGGCCCCGTCGGCGTCGACGGTGCGCCTGTCGCCGGTGACGCTGCCGGATTCGGCGCAGGTGCGGCTGAAGCGGATGTATCCGGCGGCGCACTACCGCGCCACGACGGCCACCGTGCAGGTCCCCATTCCGCGGGCCGGCGGTGTCGGCGCCCCGCGCATCCGTGACGTCGAGTTGGTCCAGATGGTGGCCAACCTCGTGACCGCACTGCAAGGAAAGCCACAGCAAGACGTTGGTATAACGGGTTCGTCAACGCCGGTCGACGACGATGCGCGCCGGGAGACGGCGCGAGGAGGAGTCGGGCGATCGGCTCGAGCGATGTCCAGGGAGGAGCGGCAAGCGCGATGATCGTCGTCTTGTTCGACCCCCGCCGTCCATCGCTCGTGCCCGTCGAGGCCATCGAGTACCTCACCGGTGAGGTGGAGTACACCGAGGAGATGCCCGTCGCGGTGCCCTGGTCGCTGCGGGCCGCGCGGCCGGTGCACACCGGCGACGACGCGCCGGTGTTGCTGTCATCCGATCCGGACCACCCGGCCGTCACGGCTCGATTGGCGGCCGGAGCCAGGCTGATCTCGGCGCCGGACAGGCCGCGCGGCGAACGACTGGTCGACGCCGTCGCGATGATGGACAAGCTGCGCACCGCCGGGCCGTGGGAAAGCGAGCAAACCCACGACTCGTTGCGCAGGTTTTTGCTCGAGGAGACCTACGAGCTGCTGGACGCGGTGCGCAGCGGCAATGCCGACCAGCTGCGCGAAGAGCTCGGCGACGTGTTGCTGCAGGTGCTCTTCCATGCCCGCATCGCGGAGGACGCGCCGCAGTCCCCGTTCACCATCGACGACGTCGCCGCCGCGTTGATGCGCAAGCTCGGCAATAGGGTGCCGGGAGTCCTTGCAGGGCAATCGATTTCGCTCGAAGACCAATTGGCCCAGTGGGAAGAGCGCAAGGCGGCCGAGAAGCCGCGGACCTCGATGATGGACGACGTCCACACCGGTCAGCCCGCATTGGCCCTGGCGCAGAAGGTGATTCAACGCGCCGAAAAGGCGGGCCTGCCGGGCGACCTGATCCCTACCGACATCACATCCGTCTCCGTGTCGGCCGATATCGATGCGGAAAGTGCGCTGCGCACAGCGGTGTTGGCGTTCGTGGATACCGTCCGCAGCGTGGAGCGGGCGATTGCGGCAACCCGCCGCGGGGACAACGTCCCGGAGGAGCTGGATGTGGCCCCGCTGGGCGACGTCACCGACGACGAGTGGCGTGCGCATTGGCCATCCGGGGGATCGGCAGTCGACGGGAAGCCGGCAGAGGTCGCCGGCAAGGCGGACGACGCCGAGGCCGCCGCCGCGACCAAAGCGTCCCGCGGCGGCTCGAAGAAACGCGGCGGCCGGCGCTGAGGCCGTTTTGGTTCGGTTCGGAGCCGTTATCCATCAGCGATCGCCGCATTGTTTGCCCGACGAGCGCTTGTCGGCACCTGATGTAGCCTGTGAGGTTGCGAATACGATTGGCCGGCAGTTTTCTGACTTCGCTAGCCGTAGTTGCCGACAGCTAATGATGACTAGCTGAAACCGGCGCCGCGTGGGTCCCCTCGAGGCCCAAATCGGCGGGTTGGTCCCGAAACCCGTGGGACGATGGTGTGGCCGAAGTCTGTACAGGAGAGTTTTGGGGAGCGTGGTGTCGCCGAGACGTTGGTTGCGCGCGGGCGCCGTGATCGGCGCGACCGCGATGCTTCTGGCCTTCAGCTGCACCTGGCAGCTCAGCCTTTTCATTCCCGACGGCGTTCCGCCGCCGGCCGGGACCCGTGCCGCCCGTGGACACTCACGTCAGTGGCCGGCCCGCGGATCAGTTGCGTGACTGGGCCGAGCCACGGGCGACGGCATTGGAAATTCCGGTCCTCGCGCTGGAGGCCTACGCGTACGCCGCGCGGGTCGCCGAGGTGGAGAACCCGAAGTGTCATATCGCGTGGACCACGTTGGCGGGCATCGGGCAGGTCGAGAGCACCACGGCACCTACCGGGGGGCGACGCTGGCGCCGAACGGGGATGTGAGTCCGCCTATTTCGGGCGTCCGGCTGGATGGCAGCGGGGGTACCTGCGCATCGTCGACACCGTGGACGGTGCGGACGACGGCGCGGGGGTGGTGCGCGCGATGGGACCGATGCAGTTCATTCCGGGAAACGTGGCGCCTGTACGGCGTTGACGCCCACAACGACGGCGTGGTCAGCCCGGACAATATCGACGACGCGGCACTCGCCGCGGCGGGCTACCTGTGTTGGCGTGGAAAAGATCTCGGGACACCGCGCGGATGGATAACCGCGCTGCGCGCCTACAACAACTCCGGGATCTACGCGCGCGCCGTGCGGGACTGGGCGACCGCCTACGCGGCGGGTCGCCCGCTGTAGCAGGATGTATCGCAGCTACCAGGCGAG
>CAWASF010000015.1:0-89593 GCA_963784685.1 uncultured Actinomycetota bacterium | reverse complement strand
AACCGGCTTGCCCCACAGGTTCAAAAGTGACTGCACGTGCTTTTTGTCTTGCTCTAGCCGGCGCACTAACTCGTCGTAATACTGATGGTCCTGCTCACCCAGCTTGCGGCCCTGGGTTTCCATCAGAATGACGGCGGCGCTTGTGGAGTCTGATTCGTGGAATGCTTGGCCTTGAACTATCGCCGCCTGCGACGACGGGGCATCGCGGGGGACCTCAGCCTCCGCATTGGCCGCCGTGTTCTTCTCAATGGATGGCACGAATACGTTCGTCACGACGGCGGCCAACACCCAGAAAATGACGATCGGAACTGCCAGCGTCCGAAGGAGTTTCGCGGCGCGAGGGCGCTTCACCTGTTCGGCGTCATTCGGTTGTGCATCATTCGGTTGTGTGTCAGGCGCGGCAGTGGTCATGCTGCGGTCACCGTGCACGCGACTGCCGCGCCTTGATGAGTCACCGAGTGCTCATCGCGGACCGCTCCGTCGACGATGATTCGACAGCCCACCGAACTGCCGTCGACCTGCGCGACGAGGCTCAATGTGGCCGAGGCCGCCATCGTCGTTTCCGAATGAGACCAGGGCAGCGAACCTAGCGTGACTTCGATTGGCTCGCTGTTGAGGTTCGCGTACGTCACTTTGCCGCCACCGCCGAGGGTGCCAAACACCTCGTAGGTGACGTTCTTTGGATTGATCTGCACAACGGTGGCGGGAATTGAGGGGGTGGGGGGCGGATTGCTGATCACCTCGGACAGGTCTCGAACCTTATCCACGCCATAAAAGACGACCACGCCCACAACGAGGCCCACCGCGGGCAGCCATAGCTTGCTGAAGATTCGGCCGGCATTGCGCCGCTTCCCCCCGCGTGCCCACAGCCAACACCTCCCGCCCCGGTACTACCTGCCGACGAGGCGCCGCCTGATGCTGGTCCCGAGACTCAGCTTCGTTGCTGCCACCTGGTCGGTGTGTTTGCAGAGCCTACATTGGTCCGACTAATTGGCCTAGAGCGAAATACGCGCGAAGACAGCCGCCGGATCGCGAATGGCGGACACGTCGGGGGTTCAGATTCGCGACGTTTACCCGCTTCGCCACTTGAACCCGATCCTGTCCCTGCCAGTACCTGGGGTCAATGCGGCATCCCCAACTGATTCGCATTGCGCTGATGGTGGACACATGCCCGGCAAGCGATTGTTCGGCAAACCACAGAAGCAGATCACAGACGAGGGAGGATGCCATGACCGTCACCGTGACGTTGCCGGCGCCGCCCGAGCAGTACCTCGAGACGGGGCTACTGCCGGCCACGCGACCTCGCGTCGTGGCCATCGGTTCAGGTTTGGCTGGACTGACCGCGACGAAAGCGCTCAAGCGTGACCTGGTCACCATCACTGACGCCCTGATGTTCTTGACGCGCCTCACCGCGCAGGGCACAGCGCACGTTCACCATCGAACGGTGCTATGGCTTCAGGCCATACCGTCGGCCGCGGCTGCCTTAACCGCTATGGGCGCGCTCATCGCGCTATACATAGCCGTCGTCCGTGGGCGGAAAAGGGCTCCCCACGAACGCAGGAATCACCGCGCACAGCTGGATGCACTCTATAGCGCCGGCAGCCAGGGTTACGAGATCGTCTCGACAGCAGGGTATTTCAGTTGCGACCGCCATCAGCGGCCCTCGCGACGGACACGGAAAGGTTGGCGTTGAACATGCTATTCACCGCATTGCGCGACATGCATTGGCGCAGGTGGCGCTTCGTCATCGCGATCGTCGTCACGGGCCTCGTATTCGCAATGACGCTCGTGCTCACCGGGCTCGCCAACGGATTCCGCGTTGAGGATGAGCGCACCGTCGATTCCCTCGGCGTCGACATGTTCCTGATCAAATCCGGTGCGACCGGCCCATTCCTGGGCTCCGCACCGTTCCCGGCAGCAGAACTGCAAGTGGTCGCCGCCACCCCGGGCGTTGTCGCCGCGGCTCCCCTCGCGTACAAGGGGGCTACGTTCAAAAACGGCGACTCATCGCACCCAGGGGCGATGTTCGGCGCACCGGCGGGCGGCCCGGGTATGCCGGCGATGTCCGAGGGCAGGGCACCGTCAAGCCCCGATGAGCTTGCAGTGTCGAGCACGATAGGCCGCCAGGTCGGCGAACAGCTCGAGGTCGGTTCGCGCAAGCTGCTGATCGTCGGCATCGTGAACAATTCCACCTCGCTGGCGAAGACACCTAACCTCTTCGTGACGACCGAAGGTGTACAACAACTGGAGTACGGTGGCCAGCCGCTCATCTCATCGATCGGGATTCGCGGCAAACTGTCGCAGATCCCCGAGGGCTACCGGGTTGTCAGCCGCGACGTTGCGGTCGACGACCTGATGCGGCCGACCAAGATTGCGGTCCAGGCGATCAGAATCGTCGCCATTCTGCTGTGGATCGTTGCGGCGTTGATTGTGGGCGGCGTGGTCTATCTGTCCGCGCTGGAGCGCATGCGGGACTTCGCGGTCTTCAAGGCGATCGGCGTTTCGACGCGATCGGTCCTGGCCGGCCTGGTGCTGCAGGCGATCGTCGTCGCCGTCCTTGCCGCCGGCTTCGGCGCGGGACTTTCCCGGCTACTCGCACCCCTTTTCCCCATGAACGTCATCGAGCCCGCTTCGGCCTATCCGCTCTTAGCGGTGATCGCGGTCGGGGTCGGGCTGTTGGCCAGCGCCACGGCAGTCCAACGGGCTGCCGCCGTCGATCCCGCACTCGCATTTGGAGGTCCCTAATCATGGTCGGTCTACGCACACAAAACCTCGTCGTCGAATACTCCAGCGGTGGCAATGCCATCCGCCCGATCGACGGCCTCAACCTCGAACTCGACGCGGGCTCGTTGACGATCCTGCTCGGCCCCAGTGGCTGCGGGAAAACGACATTGCTGTCGTGCCTGGGCGGGCTCCTGACACCCACGTCCGGCTCAATCACCGTCGGCGACGTGGACGTGACCTCGCTGAACCGACGAGCGATGTCGCAATACCGGCGCAACAACGTAGGCATCGTGTTCCAGGCGTTCAACCTGGTGCCGAGTCTGACGGCGCTCGAGAACGTCGTTGTGCCGCTGCGCGCGGCTGGATTCTCGCGCCGCGCCGCGCGTGCCCGCGCCGAAAAGCTGCTGACCCGAGTCGGGTTGCAGGACAGGTTGACCCATCGTCCGGGCGATCTCAGCGGCGGCCAACAACAACGGGTGGCCGTGGCGCGCGCGATCGCCCTCGATCCGCCACTGATCCTGGCCGACGAACCGACCGCACATCTCGACTATCTCCAGGTCGAGGAGATGCTAAAGCTGATTCGCAGCCTCGCGACCGGCAACCGCATGGTCGTCGTGGCCACCCATGACCCCCGGTTACTACCGCTGGCCGATCGTGTGATCGAGATGGTGCCCACGACAACACTGGTCAACCGCGCGCACGAAACGATTCAGCTCAAGGCGGGAACGGTGCTGTTCGAGCAGGGCGCGCTATCCGATTTGATATACACAGTTTCCGAGGGCGAGCTGGAGATGGTCCGCGGCCGCGAACTGCTGCGAGTCGCCATGCCCGGGGACTACTTCGGCGAGATCGGCCCGCTGTTCGGCCTGCCGCGCTCCGCAACGGTGCGCGCCCGCACCGACGCCGTGGTTATGGGCCATAGCGTGCCGGCTTTCCGGCAGCGGCTCGGCGCCGACGCTGGTCCGGGCCTCAACAAGGGGCGCGAGCTCGCCATGGATTAGGCCCGGGAAAGTAGTCGGGCCTCAGCTGAGCGACCGCAGCGCGTCGAGCGCTTTGGCGGAGTCGCTGCCGGGTTCGGCGCGATAAGTCAGCATGTGCTGCCCGTTAGAGTGCGGAATGTTGAACCGGTTTGGGTGCAGGTACAGATCACCGACCAGGCGGTGGCGCATGTGGACGACATCCGGGCGATACCCGACGTCCGCACGTGCCCACAGTTCCCGGAATCGCTCACTGGCGGCGGACAATTCATCGATCAACGACCGCACGCGCGGGTCATTCGGATCACTGCCGGCCGCTTCGCGTAACCCGCTCACCGCGACATCGGTCGCCGCGTCCCAGTCCACGTAGAGCTCGCGAGCCGCGGGATCTAAAAGCCGCCAGGAAAGGAAGTTTCGCCCGGCAGCAAAGCCGGGGGACAGCCCACAGGCTATTCGGTTGGCCGCCAGCACATCCAGAGATCTGCTGGCCACGATCGCCGGCATCGCGAACTGCTCTATCAGCTTGTCGGTGCCGTCGGCGGCGACCTCCGCATCGGAGGCATCACGTCGGCCGCCGGTCGGGCTGGCCAGCTGGTGCAGATACTCGGTGGCCTTACCGTCGAGCCGCAGCGCCCGCGCGAGCGCATTGAGAATCTGGGGCGACGGATTCTTGTCGCGGCCCTGCTCGAGGCGCAGGTAGTAGTCGGAGCTGATGCCGGCCAGCAGCGCCAGCTCCTCGCGCCGCAAACCCGCGACCCGCCGGCGTGCGCCCGCTACCAGCCCGACTTCCTCGGGCCGCACCTGTTCCCGCCTGGCGCGCAGGTAATCGCCAAGGGCGTTGGTCCTGACCGCCACCAGTCGAGCTTAAGTGTCGATCGCTAGCGCGGCGGAGCCGGGCGCGGCGGGTCGACACCATCAGGCTGGTGTCGATCGCTAGCGCGGCGGAGCCGGGCGCGGCGGGTCGACACCATCAGGCTCACGTGTCGATCGCTAGCGCGGCGGAGCCGGGCGCGGCGGGTCGACACCATCGGGCTCACGTGTCGATCGCTAGCGCGGCGGAGCCGGGCGCGGCGGGTCGACACCATCGGGCTCACGTGTCGATCGCTGGCGCGGCGGAGCCGGGCGCGGCGGGTCGACACTATCGGGCTCACGTGTCGATCGCTAGCGCGGCGGAGCCGGGCGCGGCGGGTCGACACTATCGGGCTCACGTGTCGATCGCTGGCGCGGCGGAGCCGGGCGCGGCGGGTCGACACCATCGGGCTCACGTGTCGATCGCTGGCGCGGCGGAGCCGGGCGCGGCGGGTCGACACCATCGGGCTCACGTGTCGATCGCTGGCGCGGCGGAGCCGGGCGCGGCGGGTCGACACCATCAGGCTCAGCCTGTCCCTACCAGTCCCAGGATCAAGGCAGCCTTCCGACCCGTCCTTGGCGGCTTCATGGTGGATGTAGGTGCCACGCGAAAACCGCGTCCACAGCCAAGGAGATCTGATGGTGCAGCGACGGGATGTCGAGTTCCCCGCCGAGGGCGGTGTCACGCTGCGGGGCTGGCTGTTCGTCCCCGACGGCCCGGCGCCGCATCCGACCATCACGATGGCGCACGGGTTCGCCGGGGTCAAGGAGCACGGGCTGGAGCGATTCGCGCGGGCGTTCGCCGACGCCGGATTTGTCGTTCTCGTGCACGACCACCGCGGCTTCGGCGCCAGCGGCGGCGCACCGCGCTTCGACATCGACCCTTGGGTTCAAATCGCCGACTGGCGCCGCGCAATTTCCTTCCTGGAAAGCCACCCGGCCGTCGACGCCGACCGAATCGGGTTGTGGGGCACCAGCTATGCCGGCGGCCACGCCATCGTATTGGGAGCCACCGACCGCCGGCTGCGCTCGGTGGTCGCCCAGGTGCCCACGATCAGCGGCTACCAACAGAGCCTGCGACGAGTTCCGCCCGATCAGGTGCCGGCCCTGGAAGCGGCCTTCGCCGACGACGAGCGCCAACGCTTCCACGGTGCGCCTCCGGCCACTCAGGCCGTGGTCAGCGCCGACCCCGCCGTGCCCGCCGCATACCGCTCGCCCGATGCCGTTGCGTTCTACAACCAGCCTGTGCCCGAGGGTGTTTGGGAGAACTCCGTGACGCTTCGCTCGACCCGCGCCGCGCGGATGTATGAACCGGGAACGTGGGTTTCCCGCGTCTCGCCCACGCCGTTGCTGATGATTGTCGGCCTGCACGACACGATCACCGTCGCGGACCTGGCGCTTAGCGCCTACGAGAAAGCGCTGCAGCCCAAGCAGCTGGTCACCATCGACGGCGATCACTTCGACCCTTACCTGGCACGCTTCGCGGACGCCAGCGGTGCCGCGATCGCGTGGTTCACCGAGCATCTCATAAAACCCGAAACATACTGATAAAGAAGGAAATATGTCATGTCTGAACTGCTGTACCCGACCATCGTGCCCCGACTTGGTGAGAGGCACACGATGTCGTATGTGATCGCGGCGTCGGTGGTGATAGCGGCGGCGGCGATCCTGGCCACGATCCCTGCGACGCGCCAGTTCTCCGCCTTCGGCCCGTCGCATTTGACGGTGCTCGTGGTCTTCGCAATCGGGGCCGCCGCGCTGGTCTGGACCGGACGGCGGCAGACCGAATCGCAGGGCCGGCACCTCGGCCGCGTGCTAGGGGCCCTCATTGTGGCGATATTCGGCGTGGCCCTGGTGTACAAGCTGGCCCAGCCAAACATTGCCTCTTCGGTGCCGCTGCAACTGTGCGACCTGGCCGAGCTCGTCGCGGCCTACGCGTTGTGGTCGCGGCGCGACTGGGCCTTCACGCTTACCTATTACTGGGGTCTGCCCCTGAGCTCGCAGGCGTTGATCACACCGGATCTCGACGGACCAGACTTTCCTAGCCACGGCTTCCTAACGTTCTTTGCGCTGCACCTGCTTATCGTCTGGGCGGCCATCTATCTGACCTGGGGGCAGGGGATGCGGCCCGGTTGGCGCAGCTACCGCTTCGCGGTCATCACCACCCTGGCGTGGGGGGCGTTCACGTTGCTCTTCAACACAATCGCGGGAACCGACTACGGCTTCCTCAACCGGAAACCCGCCAACGCCTCACTGCTGGACTTGTTAGGACCCTGGCCGGTCTACGTGCTGGCAGAGGTGGTCATTGTCGGCGCGGTCTGGGCGCTGATGACCTGGCCATGGGACCTGAAACGACGGAGGAGCCCGAGAAGCGCCGAGCACTTCACACAATCCGAAAAAGTACTGATCTAGAAGGGAATACATCATGTCTGAACTGAACTACGAAGTCCTGGTCCACGACGGGCTGCGGCGCCACCGTGAGCAGCGGCTGCCCGACGGCAGCCCGATCATCTCCTCGCCGGTCGCCTCCACGCTGGTCTACGGCGAGCACGACGCGGTATTGGTCGATCCACCGTTCACCTACGAGCAGGTGGACCGCGTCGGCGACTGGATCGAACGTTCCGGCAAGAACCTGACCGCCGTCTACGCCACCCACGGCCACGGCGATCACTGGTTCGGCACCGACGCTCTGCTGCAACGGTTTCCGGGTGCGGTTGCCTACGCGACCGAGGGCACAATCGCGATGATGCACCGGCAGGCCACCGAGGGCCGCGCCCAGATGTGGGATGTCGACTTCCCCGGCCAAATTCCCCCCAGCCCCGTGGTCTACCAACCCATTCCGGTCGACGGGATCAAGCTGGAAGGCCACCAACTGCTGGCCGTGGAAGTCGGCCACACCGACACCGATGACACCACGGTGCTGCATGTGCCTTCCATCGGCCTGGTCGTCGCCGGCGACGTCGCCTACAACGGCGTGCATCAGTACCTGCTCGAAAGCTCCCACGGCGGGGTCGAGGCGTGGCTGGCCGCGCTGGACAAGGTTGCGGCGCTACAGCCCAGCGCAGTGGTGGCCGGCCACAAGAACAAGGACCTGCCCGACAACCCGGCCATCCTTGAGCAGACTCGCGAATACCTGCACAACGCGCGTCGGCTGATGGCCGAAAAGCCCAGCCCGCAAGAGTATTTCGACGAGATGATCGCCCTGTACCCCGACCGGCTCAACGTGGGCCCGGTCTGGTACACCGCTGCGGCGCTGCTGTCGGACGAAACCAGCGGCTCGACCGTCCATGACGAGGTGGCGCACTGGTTCCTCGACGATTACCTGCCAACCTGGGTCGGCGTCGGTGCGGGCACCATCCCCCGCGGGCCCGAGTTCATCCTCGACTATTGGGCCGCGCCCCTGCACTGGTCAGACGACCAGGGCGGCCGGTGGATCATGGATGCGCCGGCCGTGGTGACCTTCCTGCACCAGCTGCAGAGTCGACTGCAGAATGAGGACTACGCATACACCTCGCTGCCCGACCAGAAGGTGAAGGTCTATCACCGCAATGGCGCGGCGATCGAGGTGATCTGGTCACGCCGTCGCGGCGACGGCACCGAAATCGAGCGCCTTGCCGCTCACTTCGAGGTGGCACGCGGCGCGGCCGGATGGCGAATCGTCGGTATCCAGGCCACTCCCACAACCAGCGACTCCCTGAAAGATGTCTGGCCGAAGGAGGAGAAATGATCATCGACACCGCCGACCTCGACCCCACGTCCAGCTACAAACTGCTCATCGGCAGCGTATTGCCGCGCGCCATCGCCTGGGTCAGCACGGCCTCTACCGAGGGCGTCGGCAACATCGCACCGGTATCGTTCTTCACCGTCGTCGGCAGGTTTCCGCCGGTGCTGTCGATCACCCTGCAGCCGCGCTCGGACGGGGTGACCCTCAAGGACACGTTCGTCAACATCCGCGACACGAACGAATTCGTGGTGAACATCGCCACGATCGGGCAGGCGGACGCCGTGCACCGCTCAGCCTTCGAATTCGGCTCCGATGTCGACGAGTTCGAGGCACTCGGCCTGGAAAAGGCTGCCTCGGAGATTATTTCGGCACCGCGTATCGCCGGTGCTCCGATCTCCTTCGAGTGCGTCGTCGACCGCATCATCCCGATGCCGCCGCTGCCCGACCACGTCGTCTGGGGGCGCGTCAAGCGCATCCACGTGCGCGACGACCTGTACCTGTCCCGCGGGCGGATCGATGTCGGCGCGTTGGGTGCGTTCGGCCGGCTCGCCGCCGAGTACACCTTGGTCGACAACATCTTCACCACCCCGCTTCCCGAGGAGCTGGTGGAGGCGGTCGGGTCCCAGCGGGCCAGCCGGCTTGACGGTCGTGCTACGGACTACTCGCCCATCGACACGGCCGAATGGTCACCATCGGGATCCACGAAGGAGGCGGTGAAATGACCGAGTCCATCAACGGATTTCCCGTCACCCGCACTCCGGCCAACACCGCCGCTGCGCCCACGGTTCTGTTGATCCACGGCTTCCTCGACGACGCGTCGATATGGGACGGCCTGGTCGATCGTCTGGGAGGTGAGGTGGGCGCCGTGCGGTACGACCTACCCGGATTCGGCGCGCGCCGGGGATCGGTCGAACAAGCGCGGGGCACGACGCTGGAGTCCCTCGCCGCCGAGGCCGGCCCGATCGTCGAGGAAATCGACGGGCCAGTGATCGTGGTGGGCCAGAGCCTGGGCACACAGGTCGCCGAGCTGGTCGCGGCGCGGCACCCAGACCGAGTCCGCGGGCTGGTGCTACTGACCCCCGTCCCGCTGGGCGGCACGCACCTGCCCGACGAGGTGGTCGCGCCATTCCGCGCCTTGGGCGGCAATCGCATTGCCCAGCGCAGCTTGCGACGGGAACTGTCTCCGCACCTTGACGAGGCGCGGCTCGACCGGCTCGCCGACATCGGCGTGCCCGTCGCAGCCGAGGTCGTCTCCCACTATGTCGGCGTCTGGAACCAGGGTGTGAGCAACCCGCCCGCGACGAGCGCATTCGACGGTCCGGTACTCATCATCGGCGGCGGCGCGGACGCATTCTCGAACGAGCAGGTCATCAACGCCGTCAGTCCGCGCTTTGCCGACGCCGACGTCAAAGTCATCGAAAAGGGCGGTCATTGGGTGCACTTCGAGTACCCCGGTGCCGTCGCCGCGATGCTCCTCGACTTCGCCGACGCGACAGCGGGGGTGGCATCATGAAGCGGTCACTGCGGCACAAAGTGTTTGTCACAGAGCAGATCCCGCAATCCGGGCGTGGGCCGCTGCCTGATGGCAGCACCCGGATGTGGTCGCCGATCGCCTCCACGCTGATCATGGGACGACGTGACGCCGTGCTGGTCGATCCGCCGCTCACCACGACGCAAGCGGCCGAGATCGGTGACTGGATCGCGGCCTCGGGGCGCGAGCTGCGACAGATCTACATCACCCACGGGCACGGGGACCATTGGTTCGGCGCGATTCCCTTGCTGCAGCGGTTCCCCGGCGTGACGGTGCGTGCGACGCAAGGAACCGCCAAGCTGATGGAGGTGCAGAACGATCCGAAGTTTCGCGCCGACTTCTGGGATAGGGTGTTCCCCGGACAGCTTCCCCCCGGCGAGGTGGACGTGAGCGTCGTCGACGAGAGCGGTTTCGACCTCGAGGGTGTCGCGCTGCTCCCCGTCGAGGTCGGTCATACCGACACCGATGCGACGACGATGCTGCATGTACCCGAGATGTGCCTCCTCGTCGCGGGCGATGTCATCTACAACGGCGTGCATCTGTACCTGACGGAATCCGGTGGCGTCACCGGGATCGACGAGTGGCTCGCCGCGGTCGACACCGCCGAGATGCTCAACCCCGCGACGGTCATCGCGGGTCACAAGGCACCTCGCGCGTTCGACAGTCCCGCGCAGATTCATGCGACGCGGCGGTACCTGACCGACGCGCGGCGGCTGCTGCAGTCGTCGGAGTCGGCGGAGGCGTTTTATGAGTCGATGCTGCGTCTACACCCGAACCGGGTGAACCCAGGAGCGTTGTGGGGTGCGGCGAGCACGCTATTTCCACCGACCTGATCGCGTTCGCGCCTACCGAGAAGTTCTCCACACCATCCGCAGGGTGAGCGCCGCGAGCACGCCAATGATTGCGGTGGCGAGTATCAGCGTCGACCAGGTCAACAGCCGGCTCGCAGGATTCGGCGCCGCAATCGCCCAGTGGCCCACCGTGTTCGCCGCTGAGGCCAACGGGAAGCTGAACGACCAAGATGAGATTGTGAATGGGTGGCGAAGGTAGTCGGGCAGGATGAACAGCTGAATGAGCGCCATCATGGCCAGCACGGCCGCCAGGCCGATGCCGAAAGTGGTGATCCGGTTGTCGTTCAGGCCAAACCACGCGATGCTTGCCGTCGAAGGAGGAACCATCAGTACCGCCAGGGTGGGAAAACGCGCATCCGTGAGCGGTTGTTCGGTCATCAGCCGGCCAACGATCAACGAACCGAACGTCACCGCGAAGTAGACGCCGACTGTGAACAGGCCCTGCGCCAGAGCATGCCAACCGTTGGCCTGCAACGAAATACACGCAATGAATGGGCCGCCAACGACCGGCAGCGAGAACCCCGGGTGTATCGCGTGACGATCACGCGGCGTTGTAATCCAATGTGCCACCAGGGCTGCCGTGCCGACGGCCCACACCGCGGCCAGCCCGAGATCAAGGGCGCGGAACCCCCGAGTCCTCGGGGCGTGGGCCAGTAGTAACAGCGGAATCACCGGAATGTAGGCCAGGGCGAAGCCCTGTTCCGGGTGGCGCAAGTCTGCGATGAATGCCCGTGGACGCGCGCCGCCCTTCAGCACATACATCACCGTGACCGTGATCCACGCGCCGAGGCTTAGCACCGACAAGCTCGCCGCCGGCAAGGCGGGTGCGCCCAGCGCGCCGGCCGTGCGCCACGCCCCGCCCAGACCTCCCAACCCGAGCGCAATCGGATACAAGCGCAACCATCCGGCGCGGTCAGCGAATACGGACGTCGACCTCTGCCTGTCCGCCGACGAACTCGTCGTCGTCGCTGTGGTGCTGCGGGTGTTGGTCGGCACGGTTCTACTTTCTGGCTTGGCGTTTTGAGGGTTTGCGCCGTTGCAGGGACCGTCTGTTCAGAGGTGCACTCGACCACGATCAGCGCCACGCAAGAGTCGCGGATTCCTGGCAACGGGTCGCCAGTCAGTCCCTGCGAACCCTGGTATTGACAGGGACAGGTTGCTACTGGTTCGCGAGCGTAACGCCACGGCGGAAAAACTCGCCCGATTTTCGCCGTCACGTTATGTTCGCGGACAATGACCAAGAGCGTGAGCAAGATAGCGGCCAGGGATACCATCAGAGTGATTGTCGGCCAGAGGTTCTCGTTCACGTAGAACGGCAACTGCGCGAGGAACGGCGTGAATCCAGAGAGATCCACGGAGGCGATTGCTGTGATGCGATCGGCCAGCGCGGCGAGGTCGTCATGGTGAGTCCTTGTGTGGTGTTCGGCGCCAACGAGTGGACAGCTTGCTCGACGTTGGCGCGCCCGCCTTGCGAGCCTTGAAGGCCCACACAATTTGTGTGGTCCCGATGACGACCAGCCACGCCCCGACGACGATCGCCAAGACCACGATCGAGGTGATTGGCAGGCAATGACCACAATGCCGGCGAGCACGCTGAGCACTCCGGCAAAAATGTGCCAGCCGCGTTCGGACATTTCCTTGTGGTTGATCGCCAATACGGTCTGCGCCACACCTTGGAGCAGGAATCCGACTCCGATCCAGGCCTAAGACTGTCCCTGCCAGTACAGGTGTTAACGCGGCATCCCCACATGACCCGAAGCGCGCCGATGGTTGACGTAAGGCCCCAGCCGATCGGCGAGTGATTTCATCGGCCGATAGGTCCACAGCCTGAAACAGATTTGTGCAGTTAAGGAGAGAACGATGCTGAGCGCAATTTATGGGGTGTTGGCGATGATGCCCATAACGTTCGGAATTGCCGGCTATGCGCTGGTGTCGCGCGACTGAGCAGGCTGAACGTCAGCATTGCGCTCCGGCGATCGACCATACCGCAATTCAGCAATCGGCGTGCGAAACACGTTGACACACTTGCAGATAAGATAGAAAGGACTAATCATGACCGGTTCGGTGATGATGATGGCGGCGGCGGAGTTGGCGCCGATCTCTGCGAGGCGGCAGTTCTCCGCCTATGGCCCGTCGCATTTGACGGCGCTTGTGATCTTCGCAATCGGATCGATTGCGCTGGTCTGGATCGGACGCCGCCAGACCGAATCGCAGGCCAGAATCTTCGGCCGCGTGCTGGCGGCCCTAACCCTTGCGATATTCGTCGTGGCTCTCCTTTACAAACTGGTCCAGCCAAGCACTGCCCACTCGGTGCCGCTGCAGTTGTGCGATCTCGCCGAACTCACGGCCGCGTACGCTTTGTGGTCGCGGCGGAAATGGGCCTCCACACTCGTCTATTACTGGGGTCTCCCCCTGAGCTCGCAGGCATTGTTCACGCCGGATCTCAACGCACCAGACTTCCCCAGCCACAGCTTCCTTACCTTTTTTGCGCTGCATTTGCTCGTCGTGTGGTCGGCTATCTACCTGACCTGGGGGCGTGGCACGCGGCCTGATTGGCGCAGCTACCGCTTCGCGGTTGTCACAACCCTGGCGTGGGGGGCGTTCACCTTCATCTTCAACACAATCGCGGGAACCGACTACGGCTTCCTGAACAGGAAACCCATCAACGCCTCAATGCTGGACTTCTTGGGACCTTGGCCCTACTACGTGTTGGCAGAGGTCGCTATTGTCGGCGCGATTTGGGCGCTCATGACGTGGCCCTGGGAGCGAAAAGGACGGAGACGCCAAGCGTCGTTCGAATCCCGAAACGTACTGATTTTGAAGGGAATACATCATGCCCGAAGTGCACTATGAAGTCTTGGTCCACGACGGTTTGCGACGCCACCGTGAGCAGCGGCTACCCGACGGCAGCCCGATCATCTCCTCCCCCGTTTCGTCCACGCTGATCTACGGCGAACGCGATGCGGTACTGGTGGACCCGCCGTTCACTTACGAGCAGGTGAACCGCGTGGGCGACTGGATCGACAGCTCCGGCAAAAACCTGATCGCCGTTTACGCGACCCACGGCCGCGGCGATCACTGGTTCGGGACCGACGCTCTGCTGCAACGGTTTCCCGGTGCGGTTGCCTACGCGACCGAAGGAACGATCGCGATGATGCACCGGCAAGCCACCGAGGGCCGCGCGCAGATGTGGGATGTCGACTTCCCCGGCCAAATCCCCCCCAGTCCCGTGGTCTACCAATCCATTCCCGTCGACGGAATCAAGCTGGAAGGCCAACAACTGCTGGCCGTGGAAGTCGGCCACACCGACACGGATGACACCACGGTGCTGCACGTGCCTTCCATCGGCCTGGTCGTTGCCGGGGACGTCGCCTACAACGGCCATCGAGGTGATCTGGTCACGCCGCCGCGGCAACGGCACCGAAATCGAGCGACTTGCCGCTCACTTCGAGGTGGCACGCGGCCCGGCCGGATGGCGAATCGTCGGCATCCAGGCCGCGCCGACAACGAGCGACTCACTGAAAAATGTCTGGCTGCAAGGGAGTAAGCAATGATCATCGACACCGCCGACCTGGACCCCACGTCGAGCTACAAACTGCTGATCGGCAGCGTGTTGCCGCGCGCCATCGCCTGGGTGAGCACCAGCTCTACCGCCGGCGTCGGCAACATCGCACCGGTATCGTTCTTCACCGTCGTCGGCAGATTCCCGCCCGTCCTGTCGATCGCCCTGCAGCCGCGCTCGGACGGGGTGACCCTCAAGGACACGTTCGTCAACATCCGCGACACAGGAGAATTCGTGGTGAACATCGCCACGATCGGGCAGGCGGACGCAGTACACCGTTCGGCCTATGAATTCGGCTCCGATGTCGACGAGTTCGAGGCACTGGGGCTGGAAAGGGCCGCATCGGAGGTCATTTCGGCACCGCGAATTGCCGGCGCTCCGATCTCCTTCGAGTGCGTCGTCGACCGCATCATCCCGATGCCGCCGCTGCCCGACCACGTCGTTTGGGGACGGGTCAAGCGCATCCACGTGCGCGACGACCTGTACCTGTCCCGCGGCCGCATCGACGTCGGCGCGCTGGGCGTCTTTGGACGGCTCGCGGCCGAATACACCTTAGTCGACAACATCTTCACCACCCCGCTTCCCGACGAGCTCGTCGAAACGGTCGCCGGCCAGCGTGCCGCCCGGCTTGACGGGCGCGCGACTGACTACTCGCCCATCGACACGGCCGAATGGTCACCGTCGGGCTCCACGACGGCGGCAGCGAAATGACACGGTCGCTCAACGGGTTCCCCGTCACCCGCACGCCGGCCACCACCGCCGGTGCGCCTACTGCTCTGTTGATCCACGGCTTCCTCGATGACGCGACGGTGTGGGACGGCCTAGTCGAGTGTCTGGGAGGTGAGGTCGGCGCGGTGCGCTACGACCTACCCGGATTCGGCAGGCGCAGTGGATCGATCGGCGAAGCCCGCGGCGCGACGTTGGAGTCCCTCGCCTCCGAGGCCGGCGACATGGTGCGGGGAATCGAGGGGCCGGTGATCGTTGTCGGCCAGAGCCTTGGCACTCAAGTCGCCGAACTGGTCGCCGCGCGGCACCCAGACCGAGTGCGCGGGCTGGTGCTACTGACCCCCGTCCCGCTGGGCGGCACGCAACTCCCGGACGAGGTGGTGGCGCCCTTCCGCGCCTTGGGCGGCGATCGCGACGCGCAGCGCGGCGTGCGAGCTGACTTGTCGCCTCACCTCGGCGAACAACAGCTCGACCGGCTCACCGACATCGGCGCGCCCGCGGCAGCCGACGTCGTCTCCCACTACGTCGACGTCTGGAACGATGGGATAAGCAACGCGCCCGGCAAGAGTGCATTCGACGGCCCGGTGCTCATCATCCGCGGCGGCGCCGACGCGTTCGTAACCGAGCAGCTTGTCAACACCGTCAGCCCACGCTTTGTCGAAGCCGACGTGAAAGTAATCGAAAGAGGTGGCCACTGGGTGCACGCCGAGTACCCCGGTGCCGTCGCGGCGATGATCCTCGACTTCACCGATGCGATCGCAGGGGTGGCACTGTGAAGCGACCGCTGCTGCGGCACAAAGTGTTTGTCACAAGGCAAATCCCGCAATCGGGGCGCGGGCCCCTCCCCGATGGCAGCACCCGGATGTGGTCGCCGATCACGTCGACGCTCGTCATGGGCCGCCGGGACGCGGTGCTGGTCGATCCACCGCTCACCACGACACAAGCGGCCGAGATCGGGGATTGGATCGCGGCCTCGGGGCGCGAACTCCGACAGATCTACATCACCCACGGTCACGGAGACCATTGGTTCGGCGCAATTCCCTTGCTGCACAGGTTCCCTGGGGTGATAGTGCGGGCCACGGAAGGGACAGCCAAGCTGATGGAGATGCAGAACGATCCGAAGTTTCGTGCCGAGTTCTGGGATCGGGTGTTCCCGGGACAGCTTCCCGCCGGCGACGTGGACGTCACGATCGTCGACGAGGGGGGTTTCGAGATCGAGGGTGTCCCGCTCCTTCCCGCCGAGGTCGGTCATACCGACACCGATGCCACGACGATGCTGCATGTACCCGACATGAGCCTGCTGGTCGCGGGCGATGTCGTCTACAACGGCGTGCATCTGTACCTGACGGAATCCGGTGGCGTCACCGGGATCGACGAGTGGCTCGCCGCGCTCGACACCACCGAGGCCCTGAACCCCGCGACAGTCATCGCGGGCCACAAGGCTCCTGGCACATTCGACAATCCCTCCCAGATTCACGCGACGCGGCGATACCTGACCGACGCGCGGCGGCTGCTTGAGTCATCGGAATCGGCCGAAGCGTTTTACGCGGCAATGCTGCGACTACACTCCAACCGAGTGAATCCAGGAGCCTTGTGGGGCGCGGCGATCACACTATTCCCGCCCGCCTGATCACGTTCGTCATGGCCACCAAGACGCGGCCGCGGCGCGCCGCGCCTACCGGGGCCAAGAGCGACACTTCCGTCCGGCAGGACTCGCTGTGGAGACAATCGTCTTCTGGCCATCACGATGGCCAACAAACTTTTTCAGAGCGGCTGCGCGGTCATCTGTAGCCAGGCTTTGAATTCTTCGCGCTCACGGCGTTTTTGCGCCCGTTTTGCACGTAATCGTTTGACCAGCGTCGCATGTTCGCCATTGGCCGCTCGTCGCACCGGAGCATCGGGATCAACACCGTCGCGCGCCCGGCCGGCCCAGTACGCGACCGGCAGCACTGCCAGCATTCCGTAGGTTGCGTCCAGCATCGTTCGCTCTTTTCCTCGTGTCCTTGCGGGCGGGGCGTGTGGCTACGCCCCGCCCACGCAAGCGATCAGGACGCGGCTACGGATCCTCCGGCGGCGTTCGCCGCGCTCCGGGCTTCGATGGCCTTGACGCTGTTTAAGAACCACTTGCCCAAGCGTCCTTTGGCGACGGTGCCAATCAAGCCCGACAGCACCCGTCCCTTGAGGTTCTTGCCCTCGCGAACGATGACGACATCGACGTCGGTCGTTCCGTCTGGCTGCCGCGTGAGGGTGTAGGTGTAGCCAGATGCGCCACCAAACACGTTGGAGTCGATGGTTGTCAGCTTGACGCTGCTGGGATCGGACCAGTCGTACTGCAGCCGCTCCCAGATGCCGCCCGAGCCCTCGGTAACGTCGGCCTGAAAAGCACCCTTGTCGTGCACGGTCAGATAGGAATCCGCGCTGTTCGGGAAGACCTTCTCCCGGCCCGGTCCGAAATCGGTGAGCCCGGCAATGAATTGCCCGGGCGTCGAGGTGGTCGCCGCGTGAAAGTGGAGCACAGGCATGAGTTGTTCCTCTCTTGCAAAGGTTTGGTGTAATGCCGCCTGCATGAGCGCGCCGCGCGCGTTCGACATTCCACCGAACGGGTCGCCAGCCAAGCCCAACTAATCCCGGTACTGACAGGGACACCCTTAGGGCATCGTTCTACAACGACCGGTATGCCGTCGGGTCCCGCGACACCTTGGCCGCCAGACGTTTAAGGCAGTCCAACGCATCGACGTCTTCGAGGTCGATTTCGGCGAGGGCATCTCGGGTGACGCGAACGGCCACCAAGCATGGCCGGGCCGCTTGGCCGCTGTGGAGATCCTGGGTCTCGACAACACCAGTGAAAACCACAACGTCGATGTGCCGCTCGCTGTCGAGTTCCAAGATGGCGGCAAGAGATAACAACGTAAGCTGCGCAATAATACTGGCGTACAGCGCTTTTACCTGCGATGGCGCTCGCGCCGCCGCGACAACCGCCTCACGGCTCTTGACATATCGGTAGGACTTGGCCTTCGGGACGACATCAACCGCGGGCAGTTCATACTCGACGACCAATTGGCGCGAATCCGGAGCATACGCGGCCGTGGCCTTGGGGGTTATGCAGCGCGGCAACGGCATTGCCGTCAGGACCGATTCGACATGGGCCGCAATCCCGGCCGGATCGCCGGCGCGGTAGCTCGCGGCGAGATCGGACTCCGACGCGTCCGGCAGGCTTTGCAGTCCATCCCGGAGCAGATTCGTCAGCGCATCCACTTGGGATTCGATTTTCACGTTCGCCAGGTCGACCTGGGCCGCCACGCCGTCCAGGTTGTAGATCTCGCTTTCCAGGACAACGTCTTTGGGCCACCTGCTCCGCTGCCATTCGCGCCGGCGGGCCACCTCGGCAGCCCTGGCTTGCGCTTCGGCGGCCTTCACCGCTTTGTACAGCGTCCTGGTTGTCTCGAGCTCGTTCAGGCGCTGACGTTCACGTGCGTGGTACCGCTGGCGCGCGAACCGATACTCGAGGGTAGCCTCCGCCAGCTGCCGCGGGGCGTCGGGCGGTCGACAATCCGGCGGCGCGTCGACGAAGTCCGCGAGCCGGCGCAAGGGCTCCGAGACTTCCAGGTATCGAATCCTCATCGCGCAGACTTCGGAGTCCCGACGGGCTTTGTCCACGGTGTAGTAGGTCTGCAGCATTCGGCAAGCCGACTTCCAGTTGTCGACGTCCGCCGCCGCGCTTCGAGAAGCGCGCCACAGGCTCCACAGCAGCAGGTACGCCTCGTGTTCCGCTTCCCGCTGTCTGCCGTCGTCAGATCCCATGTTCTCCCCTGGCGGGTGAGGTCGATCCCTTCAAAATTTACCGGCGTCCGCGGCTGCATGCGCGGGCGCCATCACGGTAATCTCGGCGCCCGAACAACCAACCGGGTGGAGTAGCGTTTCGAGGAATGGTGTACACGAGTTTGTTCGGGTTTCTGACCCTGGTCGCCCTCGCGCTGGCGTTGGTGTTCGCCGCCCTCGCCGCGGTACATGTGAAACGGCTGGAGGACCGGACGCCCCATCCGATCAGCGACGAAGTAGGCAGCGCCAAAGCGGTCACTCGTAAAGTGCGAAAACGCGAACCCATGTCGCAAGATGAGTTGGATTATGCGAAGCAACTCCTTGCCGCTCGTACCTCCTTGATGACGTTCTGCATCCCCGGTGCCTTGTTCTCGCTGGGATGCTTTTACGTATTTGGCAGTCTTTACCACTTGCATGGAGCTACGCCTTCCGAGCGGACATTTCTCGGGGTGTTCCCCATGTTGGCCTCGATGAATTTCACGACTCAGATTCTCCGCAGCATCAGGTTGAAACGGCGTCTGCGGCAAAGGTCTTGAGTCGGCAGCGCCGTTAGCAGCGCTGCGGTTAGCACCACCAGGTGATAGCGTCCGGGCATCTGCTGTTCGCGGTCCGAAGCAGTGGGGGTAGTCTCTGTACGTTCATATGTCAATGTAATTGATATACGAGCTCTGGGACGGATTGCGGGAGGTGATCGAATGAGCCCTCGTTCAGTCGGCAGGACTGTCTTGGCGCGAGTGTGGATGCCGCTGGTTGCCGTCGTTGCGCTCGCAGTGGGTGCGGTGGCCATGTGGAAGGTGCATCAGTTCTCCGCTCCGCCGCCCGTCATCACCGTCAATGGCCCGGCAGCACCCCCCGAGTTCAACCTCAAGCGGCTCACGTTCGAGTTGACCGGCTCCGTCGGGGAAGGGGGCATGCTCGTCTATGTGGACGTCGACGGACATCCGCATCAGGTTAATCTCACGACCCTGCCGTGGTCGCATACGGAGACCACCACGCTCACCGTGGTGTCCGGCAGTGTCTCGGCGCAGGTTCACGGTGGTCAAGTCGGCTGCCGGATGCTGGTGAACGGCGTTGTCCGCGCGGAACAGTCCGACAATCACCAGGATGCGCACGTCTTCTGCCTGGTGAAATCCGCATGAGCGAGCATCGGCCGGAGCATCGGGCGAAACGGCCCTTCCTTCCCAGAATGGTCCGCGTCTTCGCAATACCGATCATCGCCTTCTGGGGCCTTCTCGCCGTGTCGACGAACACCTTCATGCCGCAGGTGGAAAGGGTCGCGGAAGAACTCGCGGGGCCGGTGGTCCCGCACTACGCGCCGTCGCAGCGGGCTTTGCTGGCCATCGGCGCGAAGTTCCACGAGTCCAATTCGACCAGCTTGGCCATGCTCGTGTTGGAAGCCGACCGGCCGTTGGGCGACGCGGACCACCACTATTACGACGATTTGGTGCGCCGGCTCAAGCAAGACCCCAAGCACGTGCAGTACGTCATGGACCTGTGGGGGAAACCGATCACCGCGGCGGGGGCGCAGAGCCTCGACGGCAAGTGCTCGTACGTGCTGCTGCGCCTGGCGGGCGATATCGGCCAAATGCAAGCGAATGAGTCCGTGCACGCCGTCCGGGATATCGTCGCCAAGGACACGCCGCCGCCCGGGCTCAAGGTCTATGTCAGCGGAGCGGCCCCGCTGGCCTCCGACACGGTGGCCATCGCGAATTCGAGCTTGAACGACATCACGATCGTGACGATCTTCCTCATCCTCACGATGTTGCTGCTGGTGTACCGCTCCATCGTCACCCTGTTCGTGCCCTTGGCCGGAGTTCTGTTCGAGATGCTGGTCGCGAAGGGGGTTATCGCAACCCTCGGGCATTTGGGGTACATCGAGCTCTCGTCGTTCGCCGTCAACATCGTCGTCGCGCTGACCCTGGGAGCGGGGACCGATTACGGCATCTTCTTGCTGGGCCGCTATCACGAGGCGCGACAGGCCGGCGAGGGCAGGGAGGAGGCGTTTTACACGGCATATAAGAGCGTCACGCCCGTCATCCTGGGCTCGGGGCTGACGATCGCGGGGGCGTGTTACTGCCTGACCTTCGCGCGACTCAACTACTTCCACACCATGGGGCCGGCCGTTGCCATCTCCATGCTGTTCACGATCGCGGCGGCGCTGACGCTCGGCCCGGCCTTCTTGACCGTGGGCAGCCTCTTCGGGCTCTTCGACCCGAAAAGCAAGGCCAAGGCGCAGCTGTATCGGCGGATCGGGACGAGCGTGGTGCGGTGGCCGGTGCCGATACTCGCGGCCAGCGCCGCGGCCGTCGTGTTCGGGGCCATCTTCGTGCCGACGTATCGGCAGAACTACGACGACCGTCAATATCAGCCGCACAATTCCCCCGCCAATCAGGGTTTCGCGGCGGCGGATCGGCACTTCCCGAAGAGCAAACTGTTCTCCGAGATGCTGATGATCGAGACGGATCACGACATGCGGAACTCGGCCGACTTCATCTCATTGGACCGGGCCGCCAAGGCCCTCATTCGCATTCCCGGCGTCGCGATGGTGCAAAGCATCACCAGACCCCTGGGCCGGCCACTGGAACATGCCACCATCCCCTACTTGTTCACCACGCAGGGCAGCGGTAGCGGGCAACAGCTCCCGTTCACCAAGCAGCAAAACGCCAATACGAACCGGCAGGCGCAGATCACGGAGCACACCGTCGAGGTCACGCGGAAAGAGATCGACTATTTTCAGAACTTGTCGGATGAGCTGCACAAGACGGTTCTCACCGTCGAGGATCTGCAGAAGGTCACCGATGAGATGAATGAGGAAATCTCAAACTTCGACGATTTCTTCCGGCCGATCAAAAGCTATTTCTATTGGGAGAAGCACTGTTTCGATATCCCGATGTGCTGGGCATTCAGATCGTTATTCGACACGCTCGACAACATCGATCATTTGGCGGCAGATATCAACGACGCCAGAGCCTCCCTCGAGGAGATAGACAAGATCGTGCCGCAGATAATAGTGCAGCTGAAACTCACGGCCGACGACTCGGAGGCGTTGGCGTCGCTTTTGGTCAGCACCTACGGCCAGTCGGCTCTGCAGTCCACGCAGACGGACCAGACATTCGACGACCAGATCAACGTGGGGCTCGACTTCGACCGGTCCCGCAGCGACGACTTCTTCTACATCCCCCGGGAAGGCTTTGACAACGACGACGTCAAGACCGGCATGCAGCTCCTGATGTCGCCGGACGGCAAGGCGGCCCGGCTCATCGTCACCCACGAGGGCGACGCCAACGGCCCCGACGGCGTGCAGCATGTCGAACAGTTCCCCACAGCTATCACTGTGGCGCTCAAAGAGACCTCGTTGGCCGGCGCGAGGGTTTATATCGGCGGCTCGGGATCAACCAACAAGGACATCAAGGAGTACGCCGCGTCCGATCTGCTCATCGTGGCGATCGCCGCCTTCGTGCTGATCTTCTTGATCATGTTGGTGCTGACGCGAAGTCTGATGGCCGCCGTGGTAATCCCCGGCACCGTGGCCTTCTCCTACGCCGGGGCGTTCGGGCTCTCCATACTCGTCTGGCAGCACCTCATCGGCCTGCCCCTGCACTGGCTGATACTGCCGCTCACGTTCATCATCCTGGTGGCGGTGGGTTCGGACTACAACCTGCTGCTGATCATCCGAGTCAAAGAGGAACTGCACGCCGGGTTGCATACCGGGCTCATCCGGGCGCTCGGAAGCACGGGCGGCGTGGTGACCTCCGCGGGCTTGGTGTTCGCGTTCACCATGCTGGCGATGCTCTCGAGCGACCTCAGAACCATCGGTCAGGTGGGATCGACCGTATGCATCGGGCTGCTGCTCGACACGCTGATCGTGCGTTCGTTCGTCGTCCCCAGCATCATGCGAATCCTCGGGCCGTGGTTCTGGTGGCCAACGCTGGTGCGTTCCCGCCCGCTCCCGCAGCGATAAGCGCGTGCAGCCGGTGGCCCCGGTGGGCGGAAGCCGTTGGCGGCGGACAAATCGTCGTATACCGAGCAGTTGGTGGCCACTGTGACAGCTGGGGACAACACGGCGGCCATGGCACTCGCTCGGCTCATGCGACTGCAGCCCGTTATCGAGATCCCCATGCCCGAAGGCATGCTCGGGTCCGCTGTCCCCCCTCGGCCGACGGGTCGAAGGGAATGCCGACGAACTCGTCCACGCCCGCATCGCGAAGCTCGTCGAGTTGGTGCGAGACGGTGGACTCGTCGCCGATCAGGGCAGCGTCTTCCGGGCCGGAGAAGCCCTCTCTGTCAAGCATCGCGCGATACGACGGCAGGTGGCCGTACATCGCGAACTGCTCGGCGGCCAGCGATCGGGCCTTCGCGACGTCGTCGGTCACACTGATCGGCAGCGCGGCGGCCACCGCGACTGACCCGTCCGCGCGGCCCGCGTCGGCGGCCGCGGCGCGAAGCGTTGGTCCTACGTGTTCGCGCAGCGTTTTGGGGCCCGTCATCCACGTGATGGTTCCCGCGGTGCGCCGACCCGCGACCCGCAACATCTGTGGGCCCAGCGCGGCGACGTACACCTCGGGCGTGGGCGCGTTCGGGATCTGCAACGCTCCCCTGGTTGTGACGAGTTCGCCGGGCGCGTCGACCTGCTCCTTGGCGAGCAGGGGTAGCAAGCCGTCGAGGTATTCGGAGAGCCGCTTCACCGACCTGTCCCAGGAGATGCCCCACATCCCTTCCGTTACAGCGCGGTGGGTGACGCCGACACCCAATGTGAATCGTCCGTCGCCAATGATGTTGAGCGTCAAGGCACGCTGCGCAAGCAGCATCGGATGCTGGTTTTGGATCGGCACAACGCCACTGGCACGTCGATACCGGGAGCTTGAGGTAACGCGGCGGCCAAGACCGTCAGCAGGTCGACGTCGTAAGGCATCTGGGTCATCCATAGCCGAGCGAATCCTTCGTCTCGCGCTTGCGTCAAATCGCGGATGCAGGCTTCGACCGGGGAGGCGTTGTTGAGGCCGGTTATCAGGCTTGTTCGCATGCATGCAGCGTATGCCACATCGACGGTCGTCACCCGGCGGGCTAACAACCGCGATTGGCACGATTACGCGGCGTTTTTGCGGGAATCCACGAATATGACCACGACGGTTGCCGACAAGCTGGCGCCGCCCAAGATCGCATGCCGGGGCCGTAGCCGGGCGGGACCTTCGCTGTGGGCGCCCGACGCTCACACCAAGGTGGCCTTTGCGAAAGCCGCTCTGCGCCTGGGGATTATCTGCCCGCCGCCGGAGCCCGCGGACAAGCCATGGCGGTCGTCATGAGCGTCGCGTTCGTGTTGTCCGGCGGAGCGAGCCTGGGATCCATGCAGGTCGGGATGCTTCAAGCGCTGGCCGCCAACCGAATCCGTCCCGACCTGGTCGTCGGCACCTCGGTCGGTGCAATCAACGGAGCCTGGGTCGCAGGTGGAAATACCGAAGCCGATCTGGCTGAGCTCGCCGACATTTGGCGAGGACTCAGCCGCGACGACGTGTTCCCCCTCAATCCAGTCAAAGGTCTTCTCGGCCTGGTCGGGTGGGGCAACCACCTGATACCAGATCGGGCACTGCGTCGCCTACTACGTCAGCATCTTCGTTTCAAGCGACTCGAGGACGCGGCGATCCCGCTGCACGTCGTGGCTACCGATGTCGTGACCGGAACCGATGTGGAACTCTCGCGGGGCAACGCTATTGACGCGATCATGGCGAGCGCGGCAATCCCCGGCATTTTTCCGCCGGTGCGCATCGACGGACGGCTGCTGATGGACGGCGCCGTCGTGGAGAACACGCCGATCGGCCACGCCGTCCGGCAGGGCGCGACCACGGTGTGGGTGCTTCCGTCGGGCGCAGCGTGCAGTGTCGGGGAAGTACCCGAAAGCGCGCTTGGAATGGCGCTTCATGCGGTCACGTTGGCGATCAGTCAGCGGACCGCGTTCGACATCGAGCGGTATGAAAGTTGCGTCGACTTGAAAGTGGTTCCGCCGCTATGTCCTTTGGCTATCAGCCCGTCGGACTTCAGCCGCGGCGCGGAACTCATTGACCGCGCGCGGATACAGACCGAGGAATGGCTCGAGCAAGGAATGCCGACCGATACCGAGGGACAGGCACGGCTGCTGTCGGCATGATCCCCGCTGAATACAGCGGGTTTCGCCGCCCCAGGTGCTGCTGTGGCGCATGTGGTCCGCGCCTGATTCAGGACCGGGGCGGATACCGCGGGGAGGACGCCATGGAGATCGTACGCGCCGCCGTCGACTCGGTCTACCCGTACAACTTGCCGAAAATCGGGCCGGCGTCGTCGTCTTCCAGGGCCGGCGTGGCCTCCATCTGATTTATCTGTCGATGCCTTTGGTCGCCGCCTTCGTCGGGTGGAGCACCAAGATCGTGGCGTTGGAGATGATCTACCGCCCACTGGAATTCAAGGGTTTCGGACCCATCGGCTGGCAAGGCATCGTGCCCCGGCGCGCCGGCAAGGTCGGGTCCATGACCATCGAGCTGCTGACCTCCAACCTGCTCAAACCCGAAGAGCTGCTTGACCGGATCGATGCCGGGGAGGCCGTCGAGGTGCTGCGCGCCCCACTCATCGAGGCGGTCGACGAGATCTCCCGAGGCCTCGCCGAGCAAATCCGCCCCGGATTGTGGGACTCGCTGCCCGAGGTAGGCCGCAAAGCGGTTCAGGACCGGATGCACTTCCAAGCTCCCCGGATCACCGAGAACATGCTCACGAGATGAAGGCGGACCTGAGCCGCTACGTCGACTTGCAGTTCCTGGCCGTCACCACGCTGGTGCGCAACAAGGAGAAGCTGGTCAAGCTGATGCGCTCGGTAAGCGACGACGCGATGGCGTTCGTCCGGCGCAGTGGAATCTACTTCGGTGTGGCCATCGGGCTGGTGCAGATGGTCGCGTGGGCATTGTTCAAGAATCCATGGATCATGCCGGCGTTCGGGTTCGCGGTGGGCTTCATCAGCGACTACATCGCCCTGAACATGTTGTTCCGGCCAGTGCAGCCGACGACGTACCTGGGCTTCATCCGCTTCCAGGGGCTGTTGCACGCCCAGCACGACAAGATCACGCGCGACTACGCGAAGATCCTTGCCGACGACCTCTTTTCGCCGGAAATTCTGTTCGACGGGCGCGGGAATACGCGACGAGCGTGATCGACCTGGAGAACACCATCGTCGAGAAGATGAATCAACTCACCAACGAGGAGTACGAATCGATTCTTCGGCCCGTGTTCAAGGACGACGAGCCGTTGATGATCGCGGTCGGCGCCATCCTCGGCGGCATCGTCGGTGAGATTCAGGTTCTGGTCATGGAGCACTTCGGTCACTAGACCTCATTAGACCCCACCAGACCCATTGTGGCGGGCGGATTCTTGCGCGAGTTGCACGCGCGAGCTGACGCCCAGCTTGCTGTAGACGTGGGTGAGATGGCTCTGCACGGTGCGCGGCGAGACGAAAAGCCGTGTGGCGATGTCGTTGTTGGCCAGGCCGTCGCTCACCAGGCGCACGACGTCACGCTCGGTGGGCGTCAACGCGGCCCATCCGCTTGCGGGCCGTTTACGCCCGCCATGTCCTCGGCGCGCGTACGCGATCGCCTCCAGCGTGGACATCGCGGCACCCTCGGCCCAAGCGCTTTCAAAGTCACTGTCGCCCAGTGCATCACGGACGGAATCGACCGCGGTCGCGTACGCGTCGTCGTACACCTTGAACCTGACCGTGCCGGTCTCTTTTCTGACCGCCTCCGCCGCGCCGTAGAGTCGTGCCGCTTCGCGGTGGCTGCCGGCGCTACCCACAAGTCCGGCAAGGCATTCCAGGGCGTCGGCGGTGATCAGATGCGCATCGACTTCGGCTGCCAGTGCCAGTGCTTCGCGGGCGTCGCGTTCTGCCTGCTCGGGCTCTCCCTGGGCCTTTGCGATTCGAGCGCGGGAGGACAGCGCCATGGCCAGATGGCAGCCCACTGACGTCGAGACGGCCTCGTCTGCAGACCGCCGAGCCGCAGCCGAGTCACCTTGCGCCAGCAGGATATCGGGCATTGGGTTAATCATGGTCATCCGCAGCCCACCCTGTGCGCGGAACCGCTCGGCGGCGGCAGTGCCGTTCGTCAACGCGGCCGCGATGTCGCCTGCCGCCAATTGCGCGGTCGCCAATGGCGCCTTGCACACGACTTCCCAGAGGCCGCCAATGTCCGATAGCGCCTCCAGGGCGACTGTCAACTCTGCCTGCGCGGCTTGCGGTTCTCCCATCCACGCCAGGGTGTGGCCCAGGTGGCAGTGGCAGCCGGCCCGGATGCTGAAGTCGTGGTCCGCGTCCGCCTCCGCCATCAGCTCGCGGAACTGTGCGGTCGCTGTTGCAAGTTCGCCTCGCATGAACCTTGCCGTGGCCAGCCCCCAGAAACGACAGATCCGCGACACGAACCGGTCGCCAATCTCGTCGGCCAGGTCGCGTCCCTCCTCGCCGGCAGCGATCGCAGCGCGCGGATCGCCGTCGTGGATTCCGACGTAGGCCTGCCACCACAGGATCTGGCTCAATCGATATTTGTCGCCGGCGTCTCGCGCCAGGCCGGCCGCCTCATCGAGGTACGGGCAAACGACCTCGGCGTCGAACGCGGCGGTACTACCGCACGCGATGAGAGTCCGGATCAACAAGTCGGGGTCACCGACCTCCCGTGCGATCGCCAGCGCCCGCTCTGGGTGCTCCATGCCCTGTGGGGCGCCCACCGCTGCGGTGAGCGTCGCGAAGTAAGCGACCGCCCGCGCGTACGTCGTGGGCGTCACATCCGCGGGGGGCTGCGATGGGTCAGGCAGCACCGCGTTGATCCAGGACAGCGCTTCCTGGACGCGCCCGCTCGTCCACCACAGTCGCTGCAGGGCGCACGCCAGGCGCAGCGCCCCGTCCCCGTCGCCGGTGTCGCAGCTCCACGTGAATGCGGCTCGCAGATTGTCGATTTCGATGTCGGCCCGCTCGACGTGCTGGCGGTGGCCGGCGGAGCTGGGCTGGTCCACGAGCTCGGCCAGGTGTGTGTAGTGGTCTCGGTGGCGGACGCGAACCGCATCCGACTCGCCTGAGTCGCCAAGCTTTTCCAGTGCGTACTGCCGAACCGTCTCGAGCAGCCGGTAACGCGTTGCACCGCTGGTGTTTTCGGCGATAACGAGCGACTTGTCCACCAGCAGGGTAAGCTCATCGAGCACCTGGTGGGGCTGCACGTAGTCGTCGGCGACGACGACTTCTGCGGAGTCGAGGCGGAATCCGCCGCGAAACACCGCCAGCCGGCGGAAGATCACGCGCTCGACGTCGGTGAGCAGCGCATGCGACCAATCCACCGAGGCCCGCAGCGTCTGTTGGCGTCGGACCGCGGTGCGCATGCCACCGGTCAGGATTCGGAACCGGTCATGCAGGCTGGTCAGGATGTCGGTGACAGATAGTGCCCGCACCCGCGCCGCGGCGAGTTCTATCGCCAGCTGCATGCCGTCGAGGCGTTGACAGATCTCCGCCACGGTCGTTGAGTTCTCATCTGTGATCGCGAATTCGGGCCTGACCAGGCGAGCGCGGTCGGTGAACAACTCAACCGCTTCGTCGGTGATCGACAGCGATGACACCCGCCAGATCACTTCGCCGCTCATGCCAATCGGCTCACGGCTGGTCGCCAGCACCGTCACGGCGGGACAGGCGCCGAGCATGGGGGCGACGAGTGCGGCCGTCGCGTCCAGAAGGTGCTCGCAATTGTCCAAGATCAGCAGCATGGGCCGATCCGCGATGAACCGCAGCAAGGCGTCGGTCGCGGAGCGTCCGGGAACGTCGGGCAGTCCGAGCGTGCGGGCGGCCGTGGCGGGAACAAGGTCGGATTCGGTGATCGGCGCCAGGTCGACATACTTTGCGCCGTCCCGGAATTGGGCGGCCATCTGGCCCGCAACCTGTACCGCAAGGCGGGTCTTGCCCGAACCGCCTGCGCCGGTCAGGGTGACGAAGCGATTCTCCGTGACGATGCGGGACAGCTCCGCGATCTGCGCCGTGCGGCCGACGAAGCTCGTCAACTGAAGTGGAAGGCCTTCCGACACCGCGGTGGGGAGCCGTAGGGGCGGAAACTGGTTGTGCAAGTCGGGATGACAGAGCTGGATGACCCGCTCGGGGCGGCGAAGGCCGCGCAGCTGGTGGGTGCCCAGCGGAAGCAGCCAGGCGCCGGGTGGCAGGCGGTCGGCCACGATTTCCTCCGTGGCCCCCGACAGCACCGTCTGGCCACCGTGCCCCAAGTCGCGTATGCGTGCGGTCCTGCTGATGGTCGTCCCGATGTAGTTGTTCGCGTCGCGCAATTGGACCTCGCCGGTGTGCAGACCGATCCGCAGCCGGATCGGCGCCAGCGGCGCCATCTGCAGGTCGAGGGCACATGCCACCGCGTCACTTCCACGGTTGAACGCGACGACGAGGCTGTCGCCTTCGCCCTGCTCGACCGGGCGCACCCCTTGGTGCGCGGCAACGATTCGGGCGAGTGTGCGGTCGAGCCGCGCGACGGCTTTCGCCATTTCCTGGGGCTGCGTTTCCCAGAGCTGTGTGGACCCTTCGATATCGGCGAGCAGGAGCGTCACCGTGCCAGTGGGTAGCTCGCTCACACCCAAATCGCTCTCGTTCACCGGCGGCGTGTCCGCGCGTGGGTCGATCTCGCTCATGTTAGCCAGCATCGACGGTCGTCAGCGCCACAACATCCGCGAAACCGCGCAGATTTCGTTTGCCGTCGCCGCAGTTCTCCGACCCCGGCCCGGATTTTTTCCGCGTTCTGGCCGATGGTGTGGGCATGCCCGCACCGCATAGTCGACTTGACGTGCAACAAGAGAGGAAAACACCGTGAAGATCGTTCCCATAGCACCGCCGGTTGGCTTGGTTAACGCGGTGCAGCGCGGCCGCCATCATCTGTTGCGGCTTCACTCCGCGCTTGTCCCCGCCCCGGCCGCGATGACCGAGCTCATCGTCGGTGCCTGGTTGGCCCAGGCCATGTCCGTCGCCGCCGAGCTGCGCATCGCCGATGCACTTGCTGAGGGGCCTCTCGGCTGCGACGAGCTGGCCGACCGGGTCGGCGCCAACCCCGACGCGCTGGGCCGGTTGCTGCGAGCGTTGATCAGCCGTGGCGTCTTCCGCCGACGCCGCGACGGCCGCTACGAGCTGACGCGGCTCGCGCGCACACTGCGGTGGGAGGCGCCGGACTCAATGGCGGCCCTCGCCCGCTTCGTTGGCTCGCCGCAGGATCGCGAGCATTGGAGCCACTGCATCGATGCGGTCCGCACCGGTGAGGCAGTCGTTCCCAAGCTGCGTGGCATGGAGGGCTTCGATTGGCTCGAGACTCAGCGCGAACTAAGTCACGTGTTCAACGCGGCAATGACGAACGCCTCCGAGTTGGCCGTTGGAGCCGTGACTGCCGCTTACGACTTCGCCGGTTATCGCACCATCGTCGATGTCGCCGGCGGCCACGGCCGGCTGCTGGCCGGCATCCTCGCGGCGACCCCAACCGCGACAGGCGTCCTCCTCGACCTGCCGCATGTGGTGGCAGGCGCCGGCCCGCTGTTGCGCAAACACGGTGTCGCAGAGCGCGTGCGAATCGTCGAAGGTTCTTTCTTCGATGCGGTTCCCGACGGCGGGGATCTCTATGTGCTGAAGAACATCATCCACGACTGGTCCGACGACAAGGCCGGCCAGATTCTCAAGACCCTGCGCGCGGCGACCCGGACAGGGACAACCGTCGCGCTGGTCGAG
This sequence comes from uncultured Actinomycetota bacterium, assembly GCA_963784685.1. Taxonomy (GTDB): domain Bacteria; phylum Actinomycetota; class Actinomycetes; order Mycobacteriales; family Mycobacteriaceae; genus Mycobacterium. The sequence goes on along the minus strand of CAWASF010000015.1, from coordinate 59,075 downwards.
TGCGTCATACCACCCCACAATCGAGACTTCCTCGCCAAATCGATGGACCTGGAAATGCTGATCTACAATGCGGGCCGCGAACGGACAGGCGATGAATATCGAGAGTTGTTGCAGGAGGCCGGTTTTCACCTGACGCGTATAGTGCCGACGGCCTCACCGTTCAGCATTGTGGAAGCCACCGCGGCCTAAACGGAATTACCGAGCTCCCTGTTGAGGGCGGCTGGACCGGCGACGACGTCGTTGTCCGGCTGCGTCGACATGGCTGCGGTGTGATCGAGCCGAGCTTGAGCCGGCGGCGTCGGCGGCGATCCGCGACGGGGCGCCGCGGCGACGACGTCGTTGTCCGGCACCCGGTCGATGACCCGGAGAAGGTTGCGACGGGGCGGCTTTGGGGGCGGGCGCCCGGTAGGCGGCGACCTCACCGACCAGCGCGCGCACGGCGGGCGAGTCGGCGGCCACCTGCTGTGGAGTCACATGGATACCGGCTTTGCGCAGCAACGTCTGGGTGTCCCTGCGCTGCTCGGGCAACACCACCGTGACCACGTCACCCGCGTTTCCGGCCCGCGCCGTACGCCCGGAACGATGGAGATAGGCCTTGTGTTCGCTGGGCGGATCTATGTGGACCACCAACTCGATATCGTCGACATGCACGCCACGTGCGGCGATGTCGGTAGCCACCAGAACCCGGATCTCGCCCGCGGTGAACGCGGCCAGATTGCGATCGCGTACGGGCTGAGACAGGTTGCCGTGCAAGTCAACTGACGGAATCCCCGATTCGGTGAGCTGCTTGGCGAGCTTGCGGGCGTGATGTTTAGTGCGCATGAATAGAATCCGGCGGCCGGTGCCAGAGGCGAGCCGGTGCACAAGCTCCTTCTTGGCGTCGATGCCGGCCACGTGGAAGACGTGATGGGTCATTGCGGACACCGGCGAGTTGAGTCCATCCACGGAGTGCGAAATCTCGCTTCGGAGAAATCGTTTGACGAGTTTGTCGACGCCGTTGTCGAGGGTTGCCGAGAAAAGCAGCCGCTGGCCACTCGCCGGCGTGGCGGTCAAGATCCGGGTGACACCCGGCAGAAAACCGAGATCGGCCATGTGATCCGCTTCGTCGATCACCGTGATCTCGACGGCGTCGAGGCTGATCAAACGTTGCTTCATCAGGTCCTCGAGCCGACCGGGGCAGGCCACGACGATGTCGATGCCGGATCTGAGTGCGGCCACCTGCCGGGTTTGGGGGACGCCGCCGAAGATCGTCGTGACCCGCAGGTCGTAGGCGGCTGCCAACGGCTCCAGCGTCGCGGTGATCTGGGTCGCCAACTCACGGGTGGGCGCCAGCACCAAGCCCGACGGCCGTGATGGGCGCCGCTTGTTCTCAGAGAGCCTGCTGACCAACGGAATCGAGAACGCGAGTGTCTTCCCGCTGCCCGTCTTGCCGCGGCCGAGAACATCACGGCCGGCGAGGGTATCGGGGAGGCTCTCGACCTGAATCGGGAACGGCTGCGTGATGCCGCGCGCAGTGAGCACGCCGATCAGTGGTGCCGGCACGCCGAGATCGGCAAAGGTCTTGTCTGTAGTCACTTTTCGGTGCCTTTCAGGCATCGGGTGTGCCTGACGTCGTCGCGACGGTTCGCGCGCCGTGTCAGCACAATGTGGCGAGATTGCCGGTGGGCAAAATCGATCGCCGCGAGACGAGGTGTGCTGGTGCACGGGCCATCTGAATTCGGTGCCTGGCCACGAATTCGAGGCGGCGCCGGTTGTCGATGAAGCGTTCCACGACGTGTTGGCCCCTACTGTCGTGAGGCCAACGCTGCCACCAGCATAGCGTACGGCCGTTCTCAACCCAGACGCGCAGGTCAATGGGACTCTGCCAGTCGGCAGCGCACCACACCGTGACCGTTTGCTCAGATATGGCACCGACCTGCGGCTTCAGTGGGGCTAGGGCCGCGGTTGTGGTCGACACGGCGTCAGGACGGCGGATGGACTTTCTTGACGCTTCCGTCGGGGTTGAGCTCGATGTATCCGCTGTCGCCGATGTTGGAAGAGGCGTAGGCACTCAGGTGCACCGCCCCGCCGTCCGCGCCTGCGACGATCAGGTAGGTCGACTTGACGTCGGAGATGTTGAGGGTTTGGGGCGCACCGTTCAGGCTGGCGATCACCGCGGCGACGTCGAACTTGCCGAGGTCGGTGACGAAATCGAACGAGGATGCCCGAGTTTCGCTGCCCCAGTCCTGCCAATTGCCGCCGCGGTAGAAGTACTCCTTTTTGTGGCGGGGATTCTGCGGATCGTCACGGGTGAGCACTGCGTAGTCGGGATACACCACCAGCTCGTAGCCCATCGTGTCGCCGAACTTGCTACGGATCGTCGCAAACAGGCCGTTCAACCCATCGGCCGTGTGCAGTCGTGTCGGTCCCGCGGGCGCCGCCGACGCGCTCGGTCCCGCCGCCGACGAGGGGCTGGGTCCCCGCGCTGCCGAGGATTTCGTCGGTGACATCTGGCTCGTCGAGACCCCGCCGGCCGCGGGCGCCTGTGTCGGTGCCGTCGAGGTGAAGACCTTCGCGGAGTTCAATGCGATGGCCACCCCGATTCCAACGATCCCCAAGATGAGAATCGAGATCCCCGCGACGACGAAAATCAAGGCACGCCGCCCGCTCCCGGATCCTGCGCTCGCCTGGGTCTGCCAGACATTCGACGGTGCCTGCTGCACCGGGCTGGGCCAATCAACCGGCGGCGGAAACCCGGCCTGCGGTGGCGGAGGAACCGAGACCGGTTGGGTGGCGTCGAATGCTGGCGGAGGCGGGTTCCAGCCGGGCGGCGATTCCTGGTTCGTGCCGGGATTCCCGGCCGCGCGCAGGTCAGCAAGCTGACGCTCCAGTTCGGCGATGCGCTTCTCAGGATCGTTCTCGTCCATGGGCAAATGTTCCCACGCTGGAGCCTTGGCGGCACCTACCCGATTGGCGCTCAAGGTCCTGGACTAATTTTCCTGAGGTGATGTTCTCAGCTACTGGTGCAGTCGCGCGATGGATCGCTCCCTTCCTGACGGTTGCCGTGGTTGCCTGCATGGGTATTTGTGACGGCCCGCTGCATGTCGGTCCCGCCCCGACGCTGCGCTTGGTGAGCGATGCGAACCCGTTGGCCGGAGCGCCGTTCTACGTCAACCCCACGTCGGCGGCAATGCGCGCCGCCCAGCATGCCGATCCGCCGAGTCCCGAGTTGAGCGCCATCGCCAACACGCCGCAGGCGTACTGGATAGTCCCGGGGTCGTCGGCAGGCACGGTCGGGAAATACACCGGCGACGCGCAGGCTGCCGGCGCCATCCCGGTTCTGACGCTTTATGGAATCCCCCATCGCGACTGTGGCAGCTTCGCCGCGGGCGGCTTGGCATCAGCCGACGACTACCGCGGGTGGATCGACGGCATCGCTGCCGGGGTGGGCGCCTCGCGGGTGGCGATCGTCGTCGAACCCGATGCGCTGGCGATGGCCGACTGTCTGTCGGGTGATCAGCGCCAAGAACGCTTCGACTTGATTCGCTACGCCGTCGACACCCTGACCAGGGATCCGAACGCGGCCGTCTACGTGGATGCGGGTCACCTGCGCTGGCATAGCCCCGAGGACATGGCCGCCAGGCTCAACCAGGCCGGTGTCGGCCACGCGCGGGGTTTCAGCGTCAACACTGCGAACTTCTTCACTACCGAGGACGAAATCGGTTACGGCGAGGCGATTTCGGGGCTCACAAATGGTTCGCACTACGTGATCGACACGTCGCGCAACGGTGCCGGGCCGGCGCCCGATGCCGAGCTCAACTGGTGCAACCCCAGCGGGCGAGCGCTGGGCACTCCGCCTACCGCGGCCACCGGGGGCGCGCACGCCGACGCCTACTTGTGGATCAAACGTCCCGGTGAATCCGATGGATCATGCGGCAAAGGCGATCCGCCGGCGGGCACCTTCGTAGATCAGTACGCCGTCGATCTGGCCCGCAAGGCGGGCCAGTAGGAGGGCCTCGATTCTCGAGCATCCCCTGCCAATTACCGACGCTTACTGTGGCCGAGTTTCCCACCGAAGCCAGCTGGCTCTTCCAGGTGAGCGTTCGGCCCGTCGGTACTTCCGTTTTGGTTGATGCGGCGCGCGCAAGAATCCGGCAAGAATCAAGCCAGAATCACGCAAGGTATCCGCGACATCGTTGCCATGATTGCGGAGCAGCCGTGAGCGGCGACTGCTCCCGAACGCGTACCGCTCGCGGGAAGGGAACCGAAATGATCACGAGTTCGCGCCACTCCACCTGGCGAAGGCGCGCGGGCCTCGTCGCGCTGGCCGCGGTTCTGGTGGCTGGGTGCTCGTCGAACGATGCGACCGCGTCGCACTCCACGCCGGGCAACCCCACGACATCGACACCGACCGCGGCCGCCGAGATGGCGGCCCACGGTGTCGAGAAATCGATCGGCGACGTGCCCTGGTCGCAAGTCGGTCCGGGCTGGATGCTCGCCACGTGGAGCCCGGCCGTGAGCGTGCCTCCCGGCGGATCACGGCCCGTAGGCTCGCCGGCGCCCGACACTGTCCCCGTCACCCTGTACCTCGTCGACCCGGCGGGCGGTCGCTACGCAATCACCACCTTCCCGCCGACCGCCGCACCCGGCTCGGTCGAGTGGTCGGGCGACGGCAGCCACGCCCTTTGGGCCTCCGCGGGCCCCGGATCGTCGACAGTGATCACCGAGCTCGACCTGCATACCGGCACCCGCACCTCGTTCACCGTCAACGGCTCGTCTGTCGCCCCTCGCTACACCCGTCCAGAAGGCAAGGCGGTGCTGCTGACGGCGGACAAGAAACTGATGCGGGTCGACCTGGCCGGCAATCCGCAGCTGACCTATCCGACCGACAAGCTCGCGAGTCCCTTTGACGGCCAGTACCTCTCGACGCCGGATGGCACGCAGCTTGTGCTGGGTACCGCCTCCGGCCTTGCGCTGATGGGCAACGACGGAACCGTCGGTAAGGCGTTGCCGGTTGCGGGAAGAACCGGCTGCTCACCGGTGCGGTGGTGGGACAACGGCGCGAAAACCGTCCTCGCCAGCTGCGATGCCGCCCACCAGCCCCAACAGCTCTGGCTGGTCCCCATCGACGGTTCAGCGCCGACCGCGCTGACCGCGCCGATCACCGACCCGTCGTCGCCCGACACCGGCGACATGGACGCATGGCAACTGCCGGCGGGCACCTATGTCCAGTACGCGGGCGGATGCGGCGCTATCCACCTCGGCAAGCTCAACCCCAACGGCACGGTCTCGAAGGTGTCGGTACCCAATGTCGACCCGAGCCACAGCATCTACGTGATCGGCGTCCACGGCGGGAACCTCGACCTCAAAGCCACGGTCGCCGGTTGCGGACCCGCCCAGTCGCTGCTCGAGTACGACCCCGCCGCCGGCACCACCAACGTTCTGCTGGGACCGCCGCTCAACGGCGGCGCGGTCATCAGCGCGGTGCCTTACCCGAGCCAGAAGTAGCGTGCGACCGCGCCGGCGGCTGTGGCGGCAACGCCGAAACGCCACGATCGTCGCACTCGCCGTGGCCGTCATCGGCGTCACAGCGTGTCACTCGTCGCCGCGGTCGACGCCCGCGCCCCAACAAACCGTGCTGCCGTTGGGCGGCCTCAACCACCCCGCCGGCGTCGCGGTGGACACCACCGGCGCTGTCTATGTCGCCGACAGCGGCAACAAGCGGGTGGTGAAGTTGGCCTCCGGGTCGAACAGCCCCACGGTGCTGCCGTTCACCGGCCTCAACTACCCCGACAGCGTGGCGGTGGACGCCACCGGCGCCGTCTACGTCACTGACGACCACAACAACCGGGTGGTGAAGTTGCCGGCCGGGTCCAACACCCAGACGGTGCTGCCGTTCACGGGCCTCAACGGCCCGGATGGCGTGGCAGTGGATGCGGCCGGCGCCGTCTACGTCGCGGACTACCTCAATGGTCGGGTGGTCAAGTTGGCGGCCGGGTCGACCACCCAGACGGTGCTGCCATTCACCCACCTCGGCCTCCCACGCGGTGTCGCGGTGGATGGCGCCGGCACCGTCTACGTCGCCGACTTCGGCCGCAAGCGGGTGGTGAAGTTGGCGGCCGGGGCGGACACCCAGGCCGTACTGCCGTTCAGCGACCTGCAAGGCCCCATCGGGGTGGCGGTGGACACCGCTGGAAGGGTTTCTGTCACAGACTATTTCAACAACGCGGCGGTGACGTTGGCGGCCGGATCGTGCAGCCAGACGGTGCTGCCGTTCACCGGCCTCACCGGGCCCGAGAGTGCGGCGGTGGACGCCGCCGGAAGTGTGTATGTGGTCGACGGCCAAAACAACAGAGTGGTGAAGCTCTCGTCGGCGCAGTCAACGGCGCCGCCGGCGTGCCGACAGGCGGTGCTGCCCTTCACCGGCCTCGACGATCCGTGGGCGGTGGCGGTGGACACCGCCGGCAATGTCTATGTCGCCGACAACAGTACCGCCGGCGACAACCGCAACCGGGTGGTCAAGTTGGCGGCCGGGTCCAACACCCAAACCGACTTGCGGTTCACCGGCCTTGGTTTCCCCGAGAGCGTGGCGGTCGACACCGCCGGCGACACGTACGTCGTCGATAACACAGCCAACCGAGTGTTGAAGTTGGCGCGAGAATCCAATACCCAGACGGTGCTGCCTTTTTCCGGCGTCGCCCCCCGGGGTGTTGCGGTCGACACCGCAGGTGATGTCTTCGTCACCGATTACCGCAACAATCGAGTGGTGAAGTTGGCCGCCGGGTCGAGCACGCCAACGGTCCTGCCGTTCACCCGCCTCACCGGCCCGGATGGCGTGGCGGTGGACACCGCCGGCGATGTCTACGTCGTCGACGGCGACAAGGTCCTGAAGCTCGCGGCCGGGTTGAGCACGCCAACGGTCCTGCCGTTCACCGGCCTCAACAACCCGTGGGGCGTGGCGGTCGACACGGCGGGCGCCGTCTACGTTGCCGACTCCGCTAACCAGAGGGTCCTGAAGCTCGCGGCCGGGTCGAACACCCAAACTGTCCTGCCGTTCGTCGGCCTCGGCGACCCGCAGGGCGTGGCGGTGGACACGGCGGGCGCCGTCTACGTCACCGACCGCGCCAACGCCGAGGTGGTGAGGCTGGCGGTGGGCTGAAGCGCCTCGAACCCCTGACCCGCACACTGCCAGGAGTAGGCACACTCCCTGAACAGGCACGATGCCACGACGCAGGCCCTGTAGTCGACGTCGCTGGAGCAGGGGCTGTCGTCAGCGTTGTCGTCAAGAGTGTCGTCAGAGCTCCACCGAGATGCCCACGGCGACCGAAAGGGCCCGGCGCTGCGTAAGTTCGAGTAAGTACCGCACATCTCCGGGTAAGTACCGCGTATCTCGCGCTACCCCGGCTCCGGGGTCGACCGGGAGAAGGCCGGCCAGCTCGGCTGCAGGCGGACGGACTCAGAAGTCGTCATCGTCGCCCACGTCACCGGGATCGAACGGCTCGCCATCATCGCCGCCGACATCACCGGCATGAAACCACTCGTCGTTATCGTCCTCATCTTCGCCGGGATAGAGCGGCTCCCGAGAGGGCTGAACGAGCTCCGCGTCATCGAGCCCATTGGCGATCTCACCCCACATAGGCTCGGGCACCGTGGCCTTTACCGCCTCCAAAATCCGGCCGACCTGCACCCTAATCGGCAGGAAATCGGCGCCGGGATCACCTTCGCCGAGGGCGCCCTGAAGCTTCTCCGCGGGGCGCGTCGCCCGGATCGATCGTATGCGGCTCAACCCGGTTTCGTCCGTTGGACTTTGCGCGATATGGGCCTGATCGGCAATTGTCACGAGCCCGTCGATGGGATCCTCCGCGGCACCAATCGCCTAGCCGATGCTGCACGTTACCGCGATCGAGTGTTGCTCAAACTGGATTGGGGTCTCGGCCTGGGTCGCTCGGATCCGCTCGGCCATCTCCGCGACGTCTTCCGACTCAGCATCGGTCACAATGACCAGAAATTCTTCGCCGCCGATGCGCCCGATGGCATCCCCGGATCTGATCGATGCCCGCAACCGCTCGCGCCGAATGCCAGTCCCTCATGAACCCGCGGTGCTAGCGTAAGTGCGCACGCGGGAGCAACCCGACGGTCACACAGCACCGCTTCGCGGTGGCGAAGCGCGGCCCTTGGATACCACGGGTGTAGCCCTGTCATTCAACGGATGGTCGCTGTGGTCTCGCGCCCGTTGATGCTTTGCTGAGATCGGGAAGGCAGGGTCGCAAGTGAGCGGGCCGTTCGAGGGTGTACGGGTGCTCGAGGTGGCGGCATGGACGTTCGTGCCCGGCGCCGGCGCGATCATGGCCGACCTTGGCGCCGACGTGGTCAAGGTGGAACCACCCGGCGGCGATCCGCAACGCGCGCTTCATAATTCGCTCAACGCCAACGACCCGGCACCCAAGCCGTACGTCGAGATCCCCAACCGCGGGAAACGCAGCATCACCGTCGACCTGCGCATCCCTGCCGGCCAGCAGGTGCTGCACCGGCTGGCCGACGCGGCTGACGTGTTCCTGACCAGCTATCTACCCGCCGTACGTCGACGACTGCACCTCGACGTCGACGATCTAGTGGCCACCAATCCACAGTTGATTTATGTCCGGGGCAGCGGATGGGGCAGCCGCGGAACCATGACCAATGTCGGCGCGTTCGACATTGCCGCGGCCTGGGCGGCGGCGGGTACTCAGCACAAACTGACACCACCGGGCTCCGATGAACCCGTCACCCAGCCCGCGGCCTTCTACGATCTGCAAGGCTCCAACTCGATCGCCGGGGCGGTGGCCATGGCGCTGTTTCGTCGAGAACGAACCGGCCGCGGCGCGATGATCGACGTGTCGTTGCTGAACACCGGGATGTGGGCCATGAGTCCCGATCTGTTCGCGGCCGCTGAGGGGGGGCTGCCACGGCAGAACAGGCACGCCGCGAACAACCCGGTCGTCAATACCTACCGCACCAAAGACGACCGATGGCTCAATCTGGTGTGCATGCAATCTGATCGGTACTGGACCGAACTGTGCGGGCTGCTCGGCCGCGACGACCTGGCCGCAGATGCGCGCTTTGCCGATGCAGCGCAACGCTTCAACAATCGCAGCGCCTGTATCGCCGAACTGGATGCCACCTTCGCCACCCGCAGCCTGGCTGAATGGCAAAAGGCGCTGGCCGATTTCAGCGGGGTGTGGTCAACGGTGGCCACCTTTGAGGAGATCCGCCGCAGCGCGCAGGTCGCCGCCAACGGCTACCTGCCCGAGGTCATCGGGCACGACGGCACACCATTTCAGCTGGTCGCCCCGCCCTACCAATTCGACGAGCAGCCGACCCGGCCCCGCGGGCCGGCGCCCGAAGTCGGCCAGCACACCGAAGAAGTGCTGCTCGACAGTGGTTTGAGTTGGGAGGAGATTGGCGCCTGCCATGAGCAGGGAGCCTTGGGATGACACGTCGGTTACAGCCTGCCCAGGTATAGAGATCGATCACCTTGTGCGCGCGCCAGCAGCGTTCGACTTCGTCGGCACCGCCGCGGTCGACCAGTACTCCCCGATCAACTCGGCGGGCTACCCGGTTACCTGGAGGAAAAATACCAAAGTGGATCCGTTCGAAGATCTAGAGGACTTTGGCGAGTTCGACGATGCGCTTTCCGGCGATGTCCGGGACCCATACAGCAGGCTGGCCCTGATGAGGCGCGAACAACCCGTGCAACGCCTGGACCCGTCGACCACGCCGCACGAAGAGTCCAAGCCCGTCTTCATGGTGTACCGCCACGCAGAGGTACAGCAGGTGCTGAGGGACAACGGAACGTTCTCGTCCGCGATCGTCGTCGACGCAATCGGCGACGCCCCGGGCAAGCCCGTCATGCTCGGGATGGACGAGCCCGAGCACGGCCGCTACCGCGCTCTGGTCTCCGAGACCTTCTCGCAAAAGACGTTGGCGCGTTGGGAGGACGTGCTCGTCAGACAGGTGGGAAACCAGCTGATCGACCGGTTCGCCGATCGGGGGCGCGCGGATCTGACGAACGAATTCACGTTCCCGTACCCCACCCAGGTCATTGCCGGCGTCCTGGGTTTACCGCGCAAGGACTTTCGGCAATTTCAGCGCTGGTCCGTCGCGTGGGCCAGGGAACATCGGGTCATATCGCCATTGCCGGCCGGGGATCCTGCAATCGCGGCGTCCCCCGATCTATTCAACCGCGAGCGGGGACTGGCCGCGTCAGAGGCATTGCAGGAGTACTTCATTCCTGTCCTTGCCGCACGGCGGGAGAAGCCCCGTGACGATCTGATCAGCGGCCTCGCCCGGGCCGAGATCGACGGGAAGATGCTTTCCGACGACGAGATCTTCTCCTTCTTGCAACAGCTGATGCGTGCGGGTGTCGAGACCACGTCTCGCTCGCTTGGCAACCTGTTGTTCGCCCTGCTGTCCAACCCCGATCAACTGGACGGGGTCCGTTCCGATCGCTCGCTTATTCCACAGGCAATCGAGGAGGCCGTCCGGTGGGAACCTCCGGTGCTCAATGTAACCCGCGTGGCGAGCCACGACACCGAGCTGGCGGGTGTGCCGATCCCAGCCGGCTCGACGGTAATGCCGGTCCTGGGCGCGGCCAATCGGCAAGAGGATCGGTATCCAGATCCCGATCGGTTCGATATTTTCCGTTCGGCGCGGGCCCACATCGGTTTCGGCCACGGGGTGCACGTCTGCCTGGGAATGCATCTGGCGCGGCTGGAGATGCGGGTCGCGCTCAACCTGCTCTTCGACCGCCTGCCCAACCTGCGACTGGATCCCGAAGGCGACGACCCGCACATCCGCGGGCAGGTTTTCCGGTCGCCGACGTCGCTACCCGTCCTGTTCGGCCCGACGGACTAGGCCGTTAACCGCCGCGTGTAACGCTGAAGACTCTTGTGGCAGAAGACAATTCCAGGCCACCCTTAGCCGCTTCAGGATTAAGCGCAAGCCAGCAATTTCACGTCACCAACGAAATTGGGCGGAGGTCGATCCTCGCGCGGCTCAGAGCAGTCCGAGCAGTCGCAAGTCGGAGATGTACTTGATGATGATCGGCGCCGAGACGTGGGGAATGTCTTTGTTGGAGCCGATTTTCGATTCTCGTACCGCAGCACGGAACCGGTCAGTCGGGGCAAGTGATCCGCGGATCGGCTCTGCGGGCTGCACACTCCCTGAATTATGCGACGGACTAGAAGTGCGCAACGGCAACTTCCACAGCAGCGAGTGCCGGCGCTGTCGATCCGGCAGGGCACTGAGGCGGGCCTCAAACCGCTGCAACCACTCCCCAAAGTCGTTGATGCGCTGGATCGGGTAACCGGCGTCGATCAGCCAGTCGACATACTCGTCGAATCCGATCCCGTCGTCGTGCGGGTTCATCACATGATAGGTCTGAAATCCGGCGAACCCCCGGGCACCGAGCGTGGCGATCGCTTCAGCGACGAATTCGACGGGCAGCCCGTCGAAGTGGGCACGCTGCCGGTTGCCGTCGCCGTCGAGCCGGTAGAACGACCCGGGCGCGATGCCGGTGGCCATCAAGGAAAGCATCATCCCTGTGAAGGTGTCCGCCAGATTGAGCTGGCCCGCGTAGGTGGTGTCGGCAAGGATCATGTCGCAGCGAAACACCGTGACCGGCAGTGCGCACAGGTCGTTGGCCTCGCGCAGCAGCACTTCGCCGGCCCACTTGCTGTTGCCGTAGCCGTCGTCGATTGCGCGGGTGGGGCTGATGACGCGGATGTCGGCGTCCTCGGTGAACGCCGACGCGTCGATCTGATTACCCACGCTGCCGGTCGACACGTAGGCGTAGGGCTTGATCTTTGTGGTGAGCGCGATGCGGATCAGCTCGGCGGTGCCAACGACGTTGGGCCTGAACAGTTGGCTGTAGGGCAGCACGTGGTTGACCACGGCTGCGGGATCGACGATCAGATCGGCGGTGTCGGCCAGCCGCTGCCACGTCTGCTTGTCCAGGGCTAGGTTGGCCTCACCCTTGTCGCCGGCGACGACCTCTAGATGGTCGCCAGCCAGTTCCCGGAAGTGCCGCAGTAGTTGGGGGTCGCCGCTGTCGAAGGTCTTGGCCAGACGGCGCCGCGCATCCTCGTCGGACTCGGCACGCACCAAACAGATCAGCGTCCCGTCGACCAGGTCCATCCGCCTCAGCAACTCCAGGGCCAGATAACGCCCGAGGAAACCGGTCGCCCCGGTCAGCAGGACCGTCCGAATTTCGGCGCTCGGTCCTGGCAGCCCGGGAGCCGCGGTGATCGTCGTGGCGTCGATGAACTTGTCCAGGGTGAGATCGCCGGCATGCACCTCGGTACTGCCGCAACCGTGCACGGACGCAAAGCTGGGCCCCTTGAGCTCGCGCTGTTCCTCGGCCTCGAAGTCGTTGGCCTGGTCCTCCCCCGGGCCGGCATCAGCGCCCATCTGCCGACTTAGGCCCCGTACGGACGGCGCGTCGAAGAGGGTGCGCACCGAGAGTCCGGCGTCGAGGCGGGTGTTGATGGTGGCGATCAGGCGCATGGCGGTAAGTGAGTTGCCGCCGATGTCGAAGAACGAGTCGTTGACCCCGACGCGCTCGAGACCCAGGACTTGGGCGTAGATGTCGGCCAGGATGTGCTCGGTGGGGGTGGCCGGGGCGCGGTAGTGATCGGCGTCCCGGTAGTGCGGTGCCGGCAGGGCGCGGGTGTCGAGTTTGCCGTTGGGTGTCAACGGCAACGCCGGCAACGCCACCACCGCGGCCGGGATCATGTAGGCCGGCAGCCGCTGGGCCAACGCCGCGCGTATCTCGGCCGAGTCTGCAGTCCCGGTCACGTAGCCCACCAGCCGCCGATCACCGGGGCGGTCCTCCCGGGCGATCACCACCGCCTGCCCCACCCCATCGACTCCGGCCAGGGCGGCCCGAACCTCCCCCAACTCGATGCGATACCCGCGGATCTTGACCTGCTCATCAGCGCGCCCCACGTACTCCAGCTGCCCATCAGCACGCCAGCGCACCAGATCCCCGCTGCGATACATCCGTTGCCCCGGCGCCCCCGCACCCACGAACGGACACGCCACAAACCGCGACCCCGTCAACCCCGCCCGGCCCCAATACCCCACACCGACCCCACGGCCGGCCACATACAACTCCCCCACCACCCCCACCGGCACCCGCCGCAACCACCCATCAAGCACAAACAACGCCGCCCCCGACGCCGGCACACCGATCGGCGGCACCCCCGACCCCGCCCGCAACGGCGCACTGGCCGACGCCCACATCGTCGTCTCGGTCGGACCATAGGTATTGATCACCACCCGCCCCGGCGCCCACCGATCCACCACCTCAGCCGGGCACGCCTCAGCGCCCATCACCAACGCCACCGGCCCCAACCCCTCAGGTGAGAGCATCCCGGCAGCAGAAGGGGTTTGACTCAAAACGCTGATACGTTCGGCAACCAGCAACGCGTGCAAGTCCTGCGGCGAACCCGCCACCGCCTCAGGCACCACCACCAGCCGCCCACCATGCAGCAGCGCACCCCAGATCTCCCACACCGAGGCGTCGAAAGCCAACGAATGCCACTGCGTCCAGGCCCCGCCCACCGCCAGGCCGGCATCCAACGAACCCAACAACTGCGTCACGTTGCGGTGCGTGGCAACCACCGCCTTGGGCGCACCGGTCGTGCCCGAGGTGTAAATGATGTGCGCGAGGTCGTCGGGCGCCGGCGCGGGCAACGCCGAACTGGGCTCGGCATCAACAGCAGGATCACCGACATCGATGACCCGCAACCCATAGCCCTGCAACCGACCGACCAGCCCGCCGGTGGTGACCGCGGCGATCGGCGCGGCATCGCTGATCATGAACCCGATCCGCGCCGCCGGCACCACCGGATCCATCGGCACATACGCCGCCCCGGTCTTCAACACCGCCACAATCGCCACGATCGCCTCGACCGAACGCGAAAACAGCAGCGCCACACACCGCCCCGGACCCGCACCCGCACCAACCAACAAGTGCGCCAACCGATTAGCGGCCTCATCCAACTCCCGATAAGACATCGACCGACCCGCACAGCTCACCGCCACCGCCCCCGGCGTGCGCGCCACCTGCGCGGCGAACAACACCGGAACCGACACCCCCACCACCGACCCAGCCAACACCGCCCGATTACCAACCACATCCAACCGAGCATGCTCACCAGCACCCACCACATCGATCGACGACAACCGCCGAGCCGGGTCCGCAGTCATGGCCCCCACCACCCGCTCCAACCCCTCAACCAGAGCCCGGATGCGATGCGCGTCAAACACATCGGTGCGAAACTCCACTGCCCCGCCGATCCCGGCGGGCTCACCGGCGGTGCTCCATCGTTCGGCCAGCGACACCGACAGGTCCATGCGGGCGGTGCGGGTATCCAACGGCAGCGGGATGACCTCAAGATCCCCCAGGGCCATCGCTGCGGCGGGGTCATTGTCCTGCCAGGTCAATATCACCTGTATCAGCGGGTGACGGGTGAGGCTTCGGATGGGGTTAAGCCGTTCTACCAGCACTTCGAACGGCACGTCTTGATGTTCGTAGGCGGCCAGGCTGCGCTCGCGCACCTGGGCCAGCAGCTCGGCGACGGTGGGGTTGCCAGCCACCTCGACCCGCAACACCAAGGTGTTGGCGAAGAAACCCACCAATTCATCGAGGGCGGGATCGCGCCGTCCGGCGATCGGAAAGCCCACGGCCACATCGGAACTCGCGGTGAGCTTGGCTAGCAGCATCGCCAGCGCGGCCTGGATCACCATGAAGCTGGTGGCGTTGTGCTCGCGGGCCACCCGGGCAATTTGCCGCTGCAGCCCGGCCGGCCAGTCCACGGCCAACCGGGCGCCGCGGTGATCGGCGACGGCGGGATAGGGCCGATCGGTGGGAAGCGCCAAAAACTCGGGCATCCCGGCCAGCGCATCCTCCCAGTAGGCCAGCTGTGCGGCGATGCGGCTGTCGGGATCGGTCAGATCGCCGAACTGCGCGCGCTGCCACAGCGTGAAATCGACGTACTGCACCGGCAGTTCGGCCCAATCGGGAGCTCGCCCCGCGCACCGGCCGACATACGCGACGCCCAGATCACGCACCAGCGGGGCGACCGACAAGCCGTCGGCGGCGATATGGTGCACAGCCGCCGCAAGCACGTGCTCGTCATCACTGACGCGGAAAAGCTTTGCCCGCATTGGGATCTCGCGTGCCAGGTCAAATGCGTGACTCGCCACGGTGTCGATCATCTCAGCCAACCGTTCGTCCGACCAACCTGTGGCATCGATGACCTGCCAGCCGACGTCGGCCCGATCAGCGGTCACGACCAGCTGCCGGGGCACCCCGTCGGGCGCCGGGAATAACGTGCGCAGACTCTCCTGGCGGCCCACCACATCAACCAGCGCAGCCCCCAACGCTTGGGCTTCAAAGGCGTCCAACCGCCCGCGCAGTCGCAACGCCACCGCCATGTTGTAGATCGCTGAGGGGCCCTGCAATTGCTCAAGGAACCACAACCGGCTCTGGGCAAACGACAACGGAACCACCGCGGGCCGCGCACCGGCCGCCAACGGTGTCCCCCTGCCCTTATCCCTACCGATGCGCGGCGCCAATTGAGCGACCGTGGGCGCGTCGAAGAGGGTGCGCACCGAGAGTCCGGCGTCGAGGCGGGTGTTGATGGTGGCGATCAGGCGCATGGCGGTAAGTGAGTTGCCGCCGATGTCGAAGAACGAGTCGTTGACCCCGACGCGCTCGAGACCCAGGACTTGGGCGTAGATGTCGGCCAGGATGTGCTCGGTGGGGGTGGCCGGGGCGCGGTAGTGATCGGCGTCCCGGTAGTGCGGTGCCGGCAGGGCGCGGGTGTCGAGTTTGCCGTTGGGTGTCAACGGCAACGCCGGCAACGCCACCACCGCGGCCGGGATCATGTAGGCCGGCAGCCGCTGGGCCAACGCCGCGCGTATCTCGGCCGAGTCTGCAGTCCCGGTCACGTAGCCCACCAGCCGCCGATCACCGGGGCGGTCCTCCCGGGCGATCACCACCGCCTGCCCCACCCCATCGACTCCGGCCAGGGCGGCCCGAACCTCCCCCAACTCGATGCGATACCCGCGGATCTTGACCTGCTCATCAGCGCGCCCCACGTACTCCAGCTGCCCATCAGCACGCCAGCGCACCAGATCCCCGCTGCGATACATCCGTTGCCCCGGCGCCCCCGCACCCACGAACGGACACGCCACAAACCGCGACCCCGTCAACCCCGCCCGGCCCCAATACCCCACACCGACCCCACGGCCGGCCACATACAACTCCCCCACCACCCCCACCGGCACCCGCCGCAACCACCCATCAAGCACAAACAACGCCGCCCCCGACGCCGGCACACCGATCGGCGGCACCCCCGACCCCGCCCGCAACGGCGCACTGGCCGACGCCCACATCGTCGTCTCGGTCGGACCATAGGTATTGATCACCACCCGCCCCGGCGCCCACCGATCCACCACCTCAGCCGGGCACGCCTCAGCGCCCATCACCAACGCCACCGGCCCCAACCCCTCAGGTGAGAGCATCCCGGCAGCAGAAGGGGTTTGACTCAAAACGCTGATACGTTCGGCAACCAGCAACGCGTGCAAGTCCTGCGGCGAACCCGCCACCGCCTCAGGCACCACCACCAGCCGCCCACCATGCAGCAGCGCACCCCAGATCTCCCACACCGAGGCGTCGAAAGCCAACGAATGCCACTGCGTCCAGGCCCCGCCCACCGCCAGGCCGGCATCCAACGAACCCAACAACTGCGTCACGTTGCGGTGCGTGGCAACCACCGCCTTGGGCGCACCGGTCGTGCCCGAGGTGTAAATGATGTGCGCGAGGTCGTCGGGCGCCGGCGCGGGCAACGCCGAACTGGGCTCGGCATCAACAGCAGGATCACCAACATCGATGACCCGCAACCCATAGCCCTGCAACCGACCGACCAGCCCGCCGGTGGTGACCGCGGCGATCGGCGCGGCATCGCTGATCATGAACCCGATCCGCGCCGCCGGCACCACCGGATCCATCGGCACATACGCCGCCCCGGTCTTCAACACCGCCACAATCGCCACGATCGCCTCGACCGAACGCGAAAACAGCAGCGCCACACACCGCCCCGGACCCGCACCCGCACCAACCAACAAGTGCGCCAACCGATTAGCGGCCTCATCCAACTCCCGATAAGACATCGACCGACCCGCACAGCTCACCGCCACCGCCCCCGGCGTGCGCGCCACCTGCGCGGCGAACAACACCGGAACCGACACCCCCACCACCGACCCAGCCAACACCGCCCGATTACCAACCACATCCAACCGAGCATGCTCACCAGCACCCACCACATCGATCGACGACAACCGCCGAGCCGGGTCCGCAGTCATGGCCCCCACCACCCGCTCCAACCCCTCAACCAGAGCCCGGATGCGATGCGCGTCAAACACATCGGTGTCGAATTCGACGCCCAAGGTCAGTTCGTTGCCCGGGAGGGCCTTGACCGTCAGCGGGTAGTGGTTGTATTCGCGGCCGCTGATGTCTGTGATGGCCAACCGATCGGTGCCCGACAACGCAGCGGTGTCGATCGGGTAGTTCAGGTACACGAAAAGGGTGTCGAACAGTCGCTCGTGACCGGTGATGCGGTGAACGTCGCTGAGCGCCAGGTGCTGGTGTTCGAGCGTGCGGTTGTGGACGCTTTGCAGCTGATCGAACAGGTCGCCGGTGCTGGTTGTGGGCGCGATGGTCGCCCGCACGGGCACCGTGTTGAGCAGCAGGCCCACCATCGAGTCCGCACCGGCCAGCTCGGCGGGCCTACCCGAGACCGCGATGCCGAAAACGACATCGTGCTGGCCGGTCAACCAGCACAGCAACTGCGCGAAAGCGCTCTGCAGCACAATGTTGACGGTCGTGTGGTGCGAGCGCGCGAGCTCGCTGACCGCGCGAGTGGTCTGCTCACTCAGCCGAAACGATGCGATGACTTGCGGCCCCACCTCTGTCCGGACACGCGGACCCACCAATGTGGGGGTGTCGAAGCCGGCCAACACCTCGCGCCAAGCAGCGCGGGCGGCATCAAGGTCACGACCGGCCAGCCAGGCAACAAAGCTGCGATACGACGCGGCCGCAGCCAGCCCCTGCCCGTCGTAGCCGGCAAAGATTTCACGCAGCAGAATCGGCAGCGACCAACCGTCCATCACGATGTGGTGATTGGTCAGCACAAGCCGGTGCCGGTCTGGCGCGGTGCGGATCAACGCCGCCCGAAACGCCAACTGGTCGGCGATGTCGCAGACCGCGGCGCGTTCCGTGGCGCACACCCGCTGCACCTGCTCGTCCGAGTCGGCGTGGCCGTCGAGATCGACATACTGCCAGGGCGTCACGGGATCAGCCGGGATGACCTGCACCGGCTCGTCGAACTGCTGGCAGAAGCGGGCCGCCAGGTTCGGATGCCGGGTGACCGCCATTTGCACCGCGTCGCGCAGCCGCTGTTGGTCGAGGGCACCGCTCAACGCGATATCCAGTTGCACCGCATACACATCGTCGCCGCCTTGCGCGGCGCTGGCGTGAAACAGGAGCCCCCGCTGCAAGGGGGTCAGCGGCAAAATATCGGCGATCCCGTGTTGCCGCCCCAGCTGGTCGATCTGCTGCTGGCTCAGCCGGGCAAGTGCGACATCCGAGGGCGTCATTCCGCCCCCACCGCGCCTGACATGCGAACAGATGCCTGCCAGGGCATCGAACCAGAACCGGCCCAGCCGGGTGATTTGCGTCCGATCAAGCACCGAGGGTGCCCACATCCAATCGGCGTGCAGCTGCGGACCGGTCTCGGTGTCGACGGTGTGGGCGTTCAGCTCCACGGTGTGCCCCAGCGGCATCGGGACCGCCGCGGCGGTGTGGGTAACCGACCAGCTCTCCTGGCAGATCCGCCAGCCATCACCGGACACCTCGGCCGCCGACGCACCCAGACGGCCCAGATAATTGAACCCGATCGGCGGGACGGGCCCGGCCAGGTCGACATCGCTGTTCAAATAGCGCAGCAATCCATACGTCAGGGGATCCGGCAGGGCGCGAAGCTGCTCTTTGGCGTCCTTGACCAGCGCGCCCAGCGCCGCCTCGCCAGCCAGCACCTGCGCCCAGGACAACGTACGGACGGCCAGTGCGACCGGGTATTTGGTGGTGAACCACCCCACGGTTTGCGCCAGATTGACGTCGGGGGCTAGTTCTTCCTGGCGCCCGTGGCCCTCCACTTCGATACCGATGGGCGCTGCGGGGTTGTCCAGAAACTGCGCCCACGCCAACCCGAGTCCGATCAAGAGGATCTCCTGTACCCCGGCATGAAACGCCGCCGGCACCTCGCCCAGCAGCATCCGGGTGGTCTCCACATCCAGTGCCACCGATAGGCGCCCGGCCGTGGCATATGTATCCGCCTCGGGGCGCACCGCCGGAAGCGCGGCGGGCGTCGCCGCCACCTTCCGCCACGCACTTGCCTGCTCCACGACTTCCGGGGCCCACGCCCGCTCACGCAGCAGTGCGGCCCACCGGGCAAAAGAGGTTCCACCCGCCGGCAACACCACGGGCCGGCCGCCGCGGTGTTGGGCCCAAGCGATGTTGAGGTGCTCCAAGAGGATCCGCCAGGAAACCCCGTCGACTGCGAGGTGGTGAATGACGACCACCAACTGTGCCGTCGGGGCAATCCACAGCGCGGTGAGCATCACCCCGGCGGCCGGGTCCAGTCGAGAGCGCGCCCCCACCAGCGCCGCATCGGACAACGCGTGCACCGAGTGCAGGCAACCGCGCGCATCCACCGCCCCGGCCTCGGCAACTTGTAACGACCACCCGCCGATGCCAGGGCCCGACATGCCGTCGACGCGGAGCCGCAGCATGGGATGGCGATTCAGCAAGGCCTGCAGCAGCACCGCTACCTCGGCCTCGGTCACTCCGGCCGGAGCCTGGACCAGCACCGTCTGGTTGAACTGTTCCACCGCGCCGTCGACGCCCTGCAGCGCGCACATGATCGGGGTCGCAACCAGTGGCCCGATGCCCTCGTCGACCGGTTCGCCCTCGTCGGTGGCCGCCCCGGCCACTTGAGCCAGCCTGGCCACGGACTGCTCGACGAAAATGTCCTGCGGCCGACACAGCAGGCCGGCGGCACGGGCCCGCGCCACCACCTGCATCGCCAAAATGCTGTCGCCACCCAGCCCGAAGAAAGAGTCGTCGACGCCGACGCGTTCGAGACCCAGGACTTGGGCGTAGATGTCGGCCAGGATGTCTTCGGTGGGGGTGGCCGGGGCGCGGTAGTGATCGGCGTCCCGGTAGTGCGGTGCTGGCAGGGCGCGGGTGTCGAGTTTGCCGTTGGGTGTCAACGGCAACGCCGGCAACGCCACCACCGCGGCCGGGATCATGTAGGCCGGCAGCCGCTGGGCCAACGCCGCGCGTATCTCGGCCGAGTCTGCAGTCCCGGTCACGTAGCCCACCAGCCGCCGATCACCGGGGCGGTCCTCCCGCGCGATCACCACCGCCTGCCCCACCCCATCGACTCCGGCCAGGGCGGCCCGAACCTCCCCCAACTCGATGCGATACCCGCGGATCTTGACCTGCTCATCAGCGCGCCCCACGTACTCCAGCTGCCCATCAGCACGCCAGCGCACCAGATCCCCGCTGCGATACATCCGTTGCCCCGGCGCCCCCGCACCCACGAACGGACACGCCACAAACCGCGACCCCGTCAACCCCGCCCGGCCCCAATACCCCACACCGACCCCACGGCCGGCCACATACAACTCCCCCACCACCCCCACCGGCACCCGCCGCAACCACCCATCAAGCACAAACAACGCCGCCCCCGACGCTGGCGCACCGATCGGCGGCACCCCCGACCCCGCCCGCAACGGCGCGCTGATCGCAACATCAACCGTCGTCTCGGTCGGACCGTAGGCGTTAATCACCACCCGGCCCGGCGCCCACCGATCCACCACCTCGACCGGGCACGCCTCGCCGCCGAGCAACAGCGCCACCGAGTCCAGCCCCTCAGGGCTGAGCGCGGTTACCGCCGAGGGGGTTTGGGTCAGGACATCGACCCGCTCCTTCACTAGCAAGGCGTGCAGGTCCTCCGGTGAACGCGCCACCGCATCGGGCACCACCACCAGCCGCCCACCGTGCAACAGCGCACCCCAGATCTCCCGAACTGAGGCGTCGAAGGCCAACGAATGCCACTGCGTCGACACCTTTGTCGGCCCCGGCGATCTCAGGCCGGCATCGAGTGATTCGAGCAACTGGGTCGCGTTGTGGTGGGTGACGGCCACTCCCTTGGGCGTGCCGGTGGTGCCCGAGGTGTAGATCAGGTAGGCAATGTCATCGGGGGCGGGTGCGGGCAATGCCGAGCTGGGCTGGACGTCGACCGCGGGGTCGCCGATATCGATCACCCGCAGGTCGCGCGCGCGCAGCCGCGCGCGCAACTCGGCGGTGGTGATCGCGGCCACCGGCGCGGCGTCATCGAGCAGGAACCCGATCCGCGCGTCGGGCAGCGCGGGGTCAATCGGCAGATAAGCCGCCCCGGTCTTCAGCACCGCCAGCATGGCCACGACAGCCCGAGCCGAGCGCTCCAACAGCAATGCCACGAACACACCCGGGCCAACACCCTGGCCGGACAACAAGTGCGCCAACCGATTAGCGCCCTCATCGAGTTCCCGGTAGGTCATCGAGCGGCCCTCAAACGTCAGCGCCACCGCCTCCGCTGTGCGCGCCACCTGCGCGGCGAACAACACCGGAACCGACACCCCCGCCACCGACTCAGCCAACACCGCCCGATTGCCGATCTCATCCAACCGGGCATGCTCAGCCTCAACCAGCAGGTCGATCGACGACAAGCGCCGCGTCGGGTCGGCGGTCACCGCCACCAACACCCGCTCCAACCGCTCGATCAGCCATTCGATGCTTGCCGATTCGAACACATCAGTGCGAAATTGCACCGCTCCGCCGATCCCGGCCGGATCACCGGCCTTGCTCCAGCGCTCGGCCAGAAAAAACGTCAAATCCATTGGGGCGGTGTGGGTGTCGAGCGGAAACGGGGTGACCTGCAGATCCCCCAAGGCCAATCCGGCGGTGAGATCATTGACGTGCCCGGGAAAGTTCTGCCAGGCCAACACCACCTGGATCAGCGGGTGGTGGGTCAGGCTTCGGGCGGGGTTAAGCCGCTCCACCAGCACCTCAAAGGGCACATCCTGATGCTCGTAGGCGGCCAGGCTGCGCTGACGCACCTGGCCCAGCAGCTCGGCGGCGGTGGGATCACCGGCCACCTCGACCCGCAACACCAAGTAGTTGACAAAGAATCCCACCAGCTCATCCAGGGCGGGGTCGCGGCGCCCGGCGATCGGAAACCCCACCGCCACATCAGAACTTGCGCTGAGCTTGGCCAGCAGCAACGCCAGGGCGGCCTGGATCACCATGAAACTGGTGGCGTTGTGCTCGCGGGCCACCCGAGCGACCCGCTGCTGCAACTCGGCCGCCCACTCGACCGCCACTGTGGCGCCGCGGTAATCGGCGACCCGGGGATGAGGCCGATCGGTGGGCAGCGCGACCCGTTCGGGCATCCCGGCCAGGGCACCCTCCCAGTAGGCCAGCTGTGCGGCGATGCGGCTATCGGGATCGGTCAGATCGCCGAACTGCGCGCGCTGCCACAGCGTGAAATCGACGTACTGCACCGGCAGTTCGGCCCAGCCGGGGGCGTGGCCCGCAGACCGGCCCGCATATGCCACGCCGAGATCACGCATCAGCGGGGCGATCGACCACCCGTCGGCGGCGATATGGTGCACGGTCGCCGCCAACACATGCTCATCGTCGGCGATGCGGAAAAGCTTTGCCCACAAAGGGATCTCTGCAGCGAGATCGACTGCATGCCGCGCCGCCTGTCCGACGGCCTCTTCCAGCCGGCTGGCCGGCCATGCGGTGGCGTCGATCACTTGCCAACCGAAGTCGGCCCGCTCGCGCTCGAGCACCCGCTGCCGGGGTATCCCGTCGACCGCCGGGAAGACCGTCCGCAGACTCTCGTGGCGGCCTACCACATCGGCCAGCGCAGCCCCCAACGCGTCGGCGTCCAACTGCCCGCGTAGCCGCAACGCCACCGCTAAGTTGTAAACCGGTGACGGTCCCTGCAACTGGTCGATAAGCCACAACCGGTTCTGCGCAAACGACAACGGAACCACCGCGGGCCGCCGTCCGACCACCAACGGCGGGAGCCGACCTTCATCCGCACCGATGCGGAGCGCTAACTGAGCCACCGCGGGCGCCTCAAACACGTCGCGCACCCTAAGGCCGCCGTCCAGCCCGGTGTTGACGGCGGCGACCAGGCGCATCGCAGACAACGAATCGCCACCCAACTCGAAGAATGAGTCGTCGACCCCGACTCGCTGCAGTCCCAGCACGCGGGCGTAGACGCCGGCCAGGATCTCCTCTGCGGGAGTGCCCGGAGCGCGGTAACGGTCGGTGTCCTCGTACTCCGGTGCCGGCAAGGCCCGTTTGTCGAGTTTGCCGTTGACCGTCAGCGGGAGGGCTTCCATCACCACCACCGCGGCCGGAATCAAATACGCCGGTAGCCGCTGGGCCAATGCCGCCCGGATCTCGACCGGGGTCGCGCTGCCTGTCACATATCCCACCAGCCGCGGTTCGCCGCGGCGGTCTTCCCGCGCGATCACCACCGCCTGCCCCACCCCATCGACTCCGGCCAGGGCGGCCCGAACCTCCCCCAACTCGATGCGATACCCGCGGATCTTGACCTGCTCATCAGCGCGCCCCACGTACTCCAGCTGCCCATCAGCACGCCAGCGCACCAGATCCCCGCTGCGATACATCCGTTGCCCCGGCGCCCCCGCACCCACGAACGGACACGCCACAAACCGCGACCCCGTCAACCCCGCCCGGCCCCAATACCCCACACCGACCCCACGGCCGGCCACATACAACTCCCCCACCACCCCCACCGGCACCCGCCGCAACCACCCATCAAGCACAAACAACGCCGCCCCCGACGCCGGCACGCCAATCGGCACCACATCGATTCCAACCGACTCCGCCGTTTTCAAAGGCGCGCTCAGCGACGAATACACCGTGGCCTCGGTCGGGCCGTAGGCGTTGATCACCACCCGGCCCGGCGCCCATCGATCCACCACCTCGACCGGGCACGCCTCGCCGCCGAGCAACAGCGCCACCGAGTCCAACCCCTCAGGGCTGAGCGCGGTTACCGCCGAAGGGGTTTGGGTCAGGACATTGACCCGCTCTGTCACCAGCAAGGCGTGGAAGTCGTCCGGTGAACGGGCCACCGACTCGGACACCACCACCAGGCGCCCACCGCCCAGCAGCGCACCCCAGATCTCCCACACCGAGAAGTCGAACGCATAGGAGTGACACTGAGTCCAGACCTGCGCGGGCGGCAGATGTGTGGGCGATGACTCCGCCAGATGGATCACGTTTTGATGGGTGACGGCCACTCCCTTGGGCGTGCCGGTGGTGCCCGAGGTGTAGATCAGGTAGGCAATGTCATCGGGGGCGGGTGCGGGCAATGCCGAGCTGGGCTGGGCGTCGACCGCGGGGTCGCCGATATCGATCACCCGCAGGTCGCGCGCGCGCAGCCGCGCGCGCAACTCGGCGGAGGTGATCGCGGCCACCGGCGCGGCGTCATCGAGCAGGAACCCGATCCGCGCGTCGGGCAGCGCGGGGTCAATCGGCACATACGCCGCCCCGGTCTTCAGCACCGCCAGCATGGCCACGACAGCCCGAGCCGAGCGCTCCAACAGCAATGCCACGAACACACCCGGGCCAACACCCTGGCCGGACAACAAGTGCGCCAACCGATTAGCGCCCTCATCCAGTTCCCGATATGTCAGGGAACGGGCCCCGAACACGATCGCCACCGACTCCGGAATGTGGGCCGCCTGAGTAGCGAACATCGCCGGGACGGACGTCGGCGCACGCGCGGGTGGGGTCATCGCGACCCGATTACTCCACCGATCCAGCCGAGCCTGCTCGGCATCACCGAGCACATCGATCGACGACAACCGCCGAGTGGGGTCGGCGGTCATGGCCGCCACCACCCGCTCGAACCGCTCTGCCAAATCGAAGACATCACTGTTGGAAATCAATTCCCCGGCGCCCTGCGTGCTGAGAAAAAGCTGGTCACCGTCCTTAAAAAACACCAGCCCGAACTGATCCACGAGCCCAGAATGGGACAGGGTCGCCGATGCCGGAGCACCCGCGAAATCGCCCAGATGTGTAGTCGGAATTAAATTAACGACTACCCGATTCGATGGCCGCCCGGAGTCGCGGGAACGCGCCTTGTTCTCAAGAGCGTGCACCGGAAACCGTTGATGCTGCAGCGCTTCTCGCATTCGCGTGTCGACATGCTCACAAAAACCCGCAACCGCAGACCCCGGCGAAGCCGTGACGACCACCGGTACCACCCCGGAAATCATTCCGGGGACCGTCTCCGCCTTCGGGCTCACACGCCGACTGACCGGAAAATCGAGCGCCAACTCGGCACCCTCGGCGCCCCACCCACGCACGAGGAGCGCGCAGGCCGCGGTGATCACCGACGAGCGGCGCACCCCCAATGCCCGCGACAACTCGTGGATCCCGGCGACGACGAAAGGGGCCAATTGAACCGGTGCGGAAGGCTCATCCGGCTCACGCCCGCCCGCGGCGCCCGCCAACGGATAACTTTGTTCGCTTTCCGGCGGAAGGTTCCCCGCCCAATAAGTTTGGTCCTCGAGATAATCGGCGGACGCCTCGTATTCTGACTCGCAATCAATCAGGTCACTCAGCGACCCGAAAAAGGCAGGAGGAATCGAGTTGCCAGAAGCAATTGCCGAATAGATGTCGGCGATCCGATGACAAACAGCAGCGAGCCCGATTCCGTCAACGACTATATGATGGCAGCAAACGAACCAATAGAATTCGTCCGCCCGCGTCTGCGCCAACGCAAATTTGAACAGCGGGCCGGTGAGCGGCATCTTATTCCGTTGGATCGATGATGCCAGCCGATAGGCGTCCCTGAAGGGATCCCGTGAGGATGTGAGGTCATAGCGAGCAAGCTCGACATCGGGGTGGTCAACCGCCTTTTGGAAAACCCGGCCGTCGACCTGGAAAAAGGCGGCCCGCAGTGGTTCGGCCTCACCCACCGCTTGACGGATCGACGACTCAAACAAGTCAACGTCGATCGGGCCCGCGATTCGCAGCAGCACACCCAGCTGCCATTTCGCGCCGGCGCGACCCGTTTCTTCTGCAAGCCATATATCCAGCTGTGCCCGCGTCAGCGGAAGCGCCCGCTCATCAAGTTCGATAGGACGTTCCCTCCGGTTCACTGATCGAAGTCACGGTTCTGCGCCGGCCTGTCGCGCAGACTCTTTGGCCGTATGTCGCTCCATTTCCGTTCTAGGTAGTCCAGACGTGCGGCAAACTCCGCTTCGCCATACACCGCCCGCCGGACCGGCCGGAACATCGCCGAGGCTCGGCCACAGGCTGCGTCGATCCCGGTCGTTGACAAAGTCGAAAAGCTGCCATCGGCGTCGTCGAGGGGATTGATGCTCACCGTTGTCTGGCCCGCCTGTCGACATGGGTGGAAAGTGTTCCAACTTTACTGAAAACCGACGGGGTCGATCCGGGGTTTCGGGAATGTTCCCGAATGTGGCCGATGCAACTGCAAAAGGGACGCATTTGCGCGGGTGGAGCCGGTTGTTCCGGGGTTGCCGTGCGGCTGCAGTACCAATGGCGGCGACCGCCGAAGAGGCTTCGCTCCTGCCGACGCG
This sequence comes from uncultured Actinomycetota bacterium, assembly GCA_963784685.1. Classification (GTDB taxonomy): domain Bacteria; phylum Actinomycetota; class Actinomycetes; order Mycobacteriales; family Mycobacteriaceae; genus Mycobacterium. The sequence continues at coordinate 32,285 of CAWASF010000015.1, read as the reverse complement.
ACTTCGCCGCAAATGACGCAAACAACGCACCATTCCGGTCCGCGCCAGCTAGCCTGATAGGGCCCGGCAATCCCGGCTCAACTGGAGACCACATGACCAGCACCGAGGACGGGGACGCCCCCGTCGTCGCGACGCGCTGGTACTGGAAGAGCCATGTCAGGCCCACCGGTGGGCTTTCGGGGACCACCCCGCTTCGACATTCACGTACCGGTCCACGACGGTGGCCGCCCCTCGGTGAAGGCCCGGGGGCCCTCCCTGGCGTCGCTGCTGCGCTTGCGCAGTTCCTCACACGGGTAGAGCTCGTCGAAGGCGTCCGGCAGCGGCAGGTCCAGCGAGTGCCACATGGCTTGCTTCGCCGCGCGCACGGCCAGCGGCGCGCCCCGCAGCAGGTCGTCCACCCAGACCTGCGTCGCGACGTCGAGGCGCTCGGGCGCGACCACCTCGTTGACCAGGCCGTAGCGCAGCGCGTCGTGCGCGGTCATGCGGCGGCCGGTGAGCAGGTAGCCGGCTGCCACCCGCGGTGGCAGCTGACGCCCCAGCCGGAACACGCCTCCGGCACCGGCTACCAGCCCCAGGCGCACCTCGGGCAATGCAAACTCCGCGTCGCTGGAAGCAACGATCAGGTCACAGGCCAGCGCGAGCTCGAAGCCGCCACCCAATGCGTATCCGCGCACCTTGGCGACGAGGGGTTTGGTGATGTCGAAACGGTCGGTCAGCCGCGGTGCACCCGGCTTGTCCCTGCTCCCGAACGACGACAACCCCGGGGCTCCGCGCGCGTCGCGATCCGCGAGTTCTTTGAGGTCCTGTCCGACGCTGAACGCTCGATTGCCCGAACCGGTCAGGACGCCGACCCAGACGTCCGGATCGGATTCGAAATCCTCCCAGACCACCGCGAGCTCCTCGTGCATGCGCACATTCATCGCGTTGAGGACCTCGGGGCGGCGCAAGGTGATCGTCGCTACCCGATCACGCTTCTCATAGCCGACAGACTTCAACTCACCCAAGGCAGCAGCCATGCCGCCAGACTAGGCCGGGCCGCAACGACCCGACCGTCACCGTGCCCCGGCGGCGAAACCTGATGGGAACGCGGCTCTGTTCAGTCGGAACCAGCGTCCCGCCGTTCTGCTACACCCAGGACGAACTCATCGACCGGCTCAACATCGAGGACGACAAGATCCGCTCCCTGTTCAAGAACGGCTCGATCGCGTCGCGGCACCTGGTGCTGCCTCCGGCCGGCGCCGACGGCCGACTCGGGCCGGAAAGCCAAGGGCAACTGCTTGATAAACACCGCGAGTGGGGCCTCAAGATGGCCGCCGAGGCCATGGACAAGTGCCTGGCGAATATCGGTCGCACCCCTGCCGACGTCGACTACCTGTGCTGCGTCACCACCACGGGTTATCTGACTCCCGGGATGTCTGCACGGCTCATGAAGCACCGGGACATGCGGTCGGACTGCGCACGACTCGACGTGGTCGGCATGGGCTGCAACGGCGGACTCAACGGGTTGGCGCCGGTGTCTGCCTGGGCCGAGACGCACCCCGGCCGACTGGCCGTCCTGATTTGCGTCGAGACGTGCTCGGCCGCTTACGTTTTCGACGGCACGATGCGGACCGCCGTGGTCAACTCGTTGTTCGGCGACGGTGCCGGTGCGCTGGCGATCAGCACCGATGCGCATTTGGCGGTGTCGCCGCACCCGCAGGTGATCAAGACCAGTAGCCACATCATCCTGGAAGCGCTGGAGGCCATGCGCTACGACTGGGACGACGATAAGGGCCTGTTCAGTTTCTACCTCGACCCACAGATTCCGTACGTGATCGGAGCCAACGCCGAGACCGCACTCAACCGCCTGTTGTCCGGCACCGGGCTGGACATCACCGACATCGACCACTGGTTGGTGCACTCCGGAGGTAAGAAGGTCCTCGACGCGCTGCGCGTCAACCTGGGGTTGAGCCGCCACGACGTCCGCCACGCCGCGAGCGTGCTTCGCGACTACGGCAACCTCTCCAGCGGGTCGTTCCTGTTCACCCTCGAGCGCCTGAACCGAGAGAACGTTGTCCAGCCAGGGGAATACGGAGTGATCACCACGATGGGCCCTGGCTCGACCATCGAGATGGCCCTCATCCAGTGGGCATGAGGGGACTCAATGATCGAGCCGTCCACGGAGCGCACCGACTCCTTCGCTCTGCCCACGGGCGACCTTGCCAGCCGCACAAGGGTTTTGAGCGCATTCATCCGATCCCAGGCGGGCGGTTTGGCGGTCATCGACCTGCGCGAGGCCGGGTCGGAGCACCTGTCGCCCGGTGACAGCATCGCTGATGTCAACGGCTGGGAGCGGGCACTGCGCCTGATCGAACGCTCACCGGCGACCACGGTGGCCCTGTTCGGGAAGCGGGTCGGCGGATGCGCGCTGGAGGTCGGGCTGGCTTGCGACTTCCGCGTCACGACCCCGGGCTCCCAAGTGATTTGGCGCAACGACGGCGCGGTCTGGCCGAGCACCGCGCTGTTCCGCCTGGTCCAACTGATCGGGCCCGCTCAGACCATTCGGCTGACAGTTGTCGGCGAGCCGGTGAACGCCGACGCGGCGCTCGTCAGCGGCCTGATCGACGTCGTCACCGACGACCCCGAGGCCGAGGTGGAAACACTGCGGGCGGCGGTGGCCGGAGTGGAGGACCTGCGGGTCGTCCGCCAGTTGATCGCCGAAGCCACCCACACCAGCTACGACGAAGCCCTGGGGGCCCACCTCGCGGCGTGTGAGCGCTATCTGCGGCGACGCTGGGTCGACTAGATGAGCGACCGGGCTTCCACCGCGGACATCGCCGCGCCGCACGCCGCGACCCGACGCGGCCGGCCCTGGCACCGGCCCTCGACCGAGGCGGAACTACGCGTCACCGCGGCCTGGTTCCACGAGCACATCGAGGAGCTCTACCGGGCCCTGACGGCCGACTCCTGCGGTCCGAGCAGACTCGGTGACCTGGTGCGCGCTGCCGGTGACCGGCTGCCCGACCTGCTGCCGGATCGGGTGACCAGGCAGCACGATGACGGGCTGGCCCCGGGCGAACGGCTCCGGGTCGAGCGCGACCAGGGGCGGTTGCTGCGAGCTCTGCTGCGCAACCCGGCCACCGCCATCCCGGCGCTCACCGACATGCGCGCGCCCCTGCCCGAGTCCGCCGCCCACGCCGCGCGGTTCCAGGCCACCGGTGAGCTCGTCCTCGAAACCGTCACGCTTCGACGTACGGCCAACTTTGCCGAGCTGACGATGGCCAACACCAAGACGCTGAACGCGGAGACGAACCAGTTCGCGCACGATCTGGAGGTAGCCGTCGACGTGCTGACCATCGACCCGACCCCCTTGGTTGGAGTGATCCGGGGCGCTCCGATGGAGCACGCGTCGTACGCGGGCAAGCGGGTGTTCTGCGCCGGGATCAACCTCAAACACCTTGCGGCCGGCAAGATCTCATATTTGGACTTTTTGATCGGTCGCGAGGCCGGCCTGCTGTCGAAGCTGGCGCGTGGGGTGCGTGATCCGGAGACGGGGCGCGACGTCGTCCGGCTCTGGATCTGCGTCATCGATTCCTTCGCCATCGGCGGCGGCATGCAGCTCACCCTGGTCGCCGACCACGTGATCGCGGTCGACGACGCCTGGCTGAGCTTGCCCGCAGCGAGCGAGGGCATCATTCCCGGCGTGGCCAATCTCCGCCTGCCCGGCCGTGTCGGCGTGCGGCTCGCCCGCGAGCTGATCCTGCGCGGGCGTCGCCTGAGCGGCGCCGAGGCGATGCAGGCCGGCCTCGTCGACACCGCGGTCTCCGCAGCAGACGTCGATGCGACGGTGGTGTCGGTGGCCGCGGCGCTCTCGGAGCCGGGGGTCGCGCCCAACAAACTGATGCTCGCCCACGGCATCGAGCCGGAGGACGAGTTCGCCACCTACCTGGCCGATTTCGCCGTCGTGCAGGCCGAGCGCATGCACGCCCCCGACGTGCATCGCAAGCTGCCGAGCGCTCAATGACACAAACCTCCAACAGCGACATGTCGATCGAAGCCGAGATTTTCGGCGCGATCGGATTTCTCAACGAGGTGATGACTCGGTACCCGCGGGCCATCTCCTTCGCCCCGGGAGCCCCACTGCTGGAAGGCATTTCACGCGAGCGCCTCATCGCGGCCGTCGACTGGGTCGTCGGCCGCTCCAACAGCGAAGCGCCGGCGTGGGACTCCTTGTTCCAGTACGGCCCGAGCCAGGGCATCATCAACGCCGCGCTCGCCCGGGCGCTATCCGCCACCGGCGCTTTGACTGTCGGCGAATCCGATATCACCATCACCGTCGGCGCCCAAGAGGGGTTCATCCTCGTCCTTCGCGCACTGGAACTCCATCGCTCCGGAACCCTGGGCATCGTCGCCCCCGCCTTCGCCGGGATCCGCGGTGCCGCAACATTTTTGGGTGCCCGGACCGTGGACGTTGTGGAGGGCCCCGCGGGCGTCACGGCGGCCGACCTCGAGGCGGCGTGCGCTCAAGCCGCGGCACTCGGCCGGCCGCTGCGAGCCTTGTACGTCGCACCAGACTTCGCCAACCCGTCCGGCACCGTGATTCCGCGGGCGGCCCGCCTGGAGCTGCTGCGCACCGCCCGGGAGCGGCAGGTGTTACTGATCGAAGACACCACCTACGGCTTCACTGATCCCGACGTCCCGCCGTGCCTGAAAGCCCTGGACGAGCACGGAGTGGTGATCCAGATCGGCACCTTCTCCAAGGTGTGCCTCCCCGGTGTCCGGGTGGGCTATGTGGTCGCCGATCAGCCGTGGCACGGGTCCACCCTGGCGACCTGGCTGGCCACCTTGAAGAACACGACCACGGTCAACACCTCCCCACTCAGCCAGGCGATGGTCGCGGGCTTGGTGCTGTCGGATCCGGGTGCCCTCGCTGAGCGCGAGCGTTTGCTGGCACAGTCCTACCGCGCCAAGCGGAACCTACTTTTGACCGCATTGGACGACGAGTTCCCCGACGCCACCGAACTCGGTCTCAGCTGGAACCGGCCCACGGGCGGGTTCTTCGTCGTGATGCAGACCCGGCGGGACCTGGACCACGCCGCCCTCCAACGCTGCGCAGCGCACCATCGCGTGCTATGGACACCGATGCGTGACTTCTACGCCGGCCGCGGCGGTGACAAGAAGCTGAGGCTGTCGTGCAGCCACGTACCGGCCGACCAAATCAGGGAGGGGGTTCGCCGTCTGGGCGGCTTCCTCCGCGAAGCACAGGAGCCGGAAGGCCAGGATCTGCAATGAAATTCGTGCTGGCAAGCGATGGAAGTCGCGGTGATGTCGAGCCGTGCGTCGCTGTCGGCCGTGAGCTGCTGCGCCGAGGACACGAAGTGCGCGTGGCGGTCCCGCCGAACCTGGTCGGCTTCGTCGAGTCTGCTGGACTCGCGGCGGTCGCCTACGGGTTGGACACCCGAATGCTGATGGAAGCGCGGCGCAACTTGGCGTCTTCAACCCGCAATCCCTGGAAGATCGGGCATCTGATCAGGATGTGGCGCGAATCCTGGGAGTTCCGCAACCAGTGCTGGGGGGAGATCAGCACGACGCTGACGTCGCTGGCGGAAACCGCCGACCTGCTACTTACCGGCCGGGTATTCGAAGACGCCGCTGCCAATGTCGCTGAGTATTACGACATTCCATTGGCCACACTGCACTACCTCCCCGTGCGGCCGAACGGCCAGCTGCTGCCATTCCTGCCGGCGCCATTGTCCCGCGCTGCGATGACGATGAAAGGCTGGCTGGCTTGGCGCGCGACGAAGAAACTCGAGGACACGCAACGGCTTCAACTGGGCCTGCCGAAGGTAATAGGCTCCCCGCCGCGGCGCATCACCGAGCGCGGGTCGCTGGAAATACAGGCCTACGATGAGCTTTGCTTCCCCGGGCTGGCAGCCGAATGGTCGAAATGGAATGGGCCCCATGGCTGCTTAAGGCCCTTTGTCGGCCCGCTGACGCTGGAGTTGGCGACGGATGCCGATGACGACGTCGCATCGTGGATCGCCGCGGGAACACCGCCGATTTTCTTCGGCTTTGGCAGCATGCCGGTCGAATCTCCGGCTGACACGATCGCCATGATCGCTGGGGCCTGCGCAAAGTTAGGCGAACGCGCGTTGGTGGGCGCCGGCTGGAGTGACTTCAGCCGCGTCCCACATTTCGAGCACGTCAAGGTGGTGGGTGCGGTGAACCACGGGGCGATCTTTCCCACCTGCCGCGCGGTCGTCCACCACGGTGGCGCGGGCACTACGGCCGCAGGCCTGCGCGCCGGAGTCCCCACCCTGATCCTCTGGTGGGCGGGCGATCAGCCGCACTGGGCAGCCGTGGTCAAACGTTTGAAAGTGGGTGCGAGCAGGCGCTTTTCGGCCACTACCCCGGACTCGCTGGTCGCGGACCTGCACCGGATTCGGGACCCGCAATACGTCGCCCGGGCCCGCGAGATCGCCACCCGTATGACCAAACCCGCCGAAAGCGTTGCGGCCACCGCCGATCTCGTCGAAGCTTTCGCGCGCCTGCGTCATGTTCGCTGATCGGCGACGGCGGGCTACTCGCCCGCGCCTTACCGTCGTCGCGCCAAACCGCAAGTTGCTCAACGATTTCTTCGTCCCCGAGCGAAAGATTTGCCACCACGTTGGCCAACCTTCGAACGGCCACTCAGCTTTGAATGCGATGTCTCGCAACATAACCCGTGCTCATACGCCGGACCGGGTCGCTATTGCGGCCGGGCCGCTAAGCTGGGGCCTCTGCTACTGCTACCGTGTCGCGCAGAACCGAGGAGAATGCGGATGAATCGACCCCGCGACGTGCTGCACAATGCGGTCATCGCGATCCGGGAGCGGCTCTCGGCGGTCACCTACCAATCCGAGCGCACCGTCATGCTCGGCACCATCTTGCTCGCGTCGGCGGCTTCAGCGGTGACGGGATACGTCCTCACCCAGTACTTCTCGGTCGACGTGCTTTCCTCTCTGTTGTACAGCCCCGAGGACTGCTGGCTCGATTGGGGTATGAATATCGGTCGGCACTGCTTCGGTGACTACGCAATGGTCGTAGACCCCGGATTGCGGCCCAACCCCTGGAGCCCCTACCCCTTGCAGCTGCCTCCGGATTACCAGCCGTTGCGGACCCAGTTACCGCCGGCTGCAATGCTGCCGAATCTGTTGTTCGGGCTTCCCGCGAAATGGCTGGGCGCGCCACGACTGGGGCTGATCGGTTATCTGCTCGCGCTGACGATCGCTGTCTTTTCACCCGCAGTCTGGGCGGCCCGGGGGGCGCGTGGTCTCGAGCGGATCGTGGTGTTCGTGGCGTTGGGCGCCGCGGCCATCCCGGCGTGGGCGGTGATCGATCGGGGCAACGCGTTGGGGTTCGTGGTACCGATCGCGCTGGTTTTCTTGGTGGCGTTGTACCGACGGCGATGGGGCCTCGTCACGATCATGGTGATCCTGGCCGCCCTGGTGAAACCACAGTTCTTCGTGCTAGCCGTCGCGTTGTTGGCGGCCCGACAATGGCGCTGGGGCGGCCTTGCGGTCGTCGGTATGACGGTCTTCCAATTCACCGCCTATCTGCTTTGGCCGCAGGACTTTCCGAAGACCATCGCGCAGTCGATCCACAACCTCTTCCAATATGGAAGTTTCTTTCCGGGGCTTGTCGATCTGTCGAACACGTCTTTCGGCAGAGCGCTCGAATTGATCCCGGATGCCGTCAAGGCCAGCCAAACAGGCGGCAAAATACCGGACGGCTTCCTTGCTGGTCCGCGATCGCTGATCGGGTACGCCATCCTGGTCCTCGTCGTTGTCTCCTTGCTGGCTCTGGGACGGCGCATCCCGCCTGTCATGGCGGGCACTGTGCTCCTGGCGACCGCCGCGCTCTTTCCCCCTCAGGTCCACTCCTACTACTTGATATTCGCTGTGCCGGTCGCGGCGCTCGTTGTCCGAGACCCCGACGGACCACCCGGTACTGGGATATTCGACTCGCTTGCAAATAGCGAGCGCCGTCGTGCGGTGGGCGGCTGGGTAAGTTTGGCCGCGGCGCTCGCGATCGCCCAGATCGCCATTCCCGTCCTGCTGATACACGCACCGATCTTTGGGCAGCTGGGGGCCAGGGGAGTCATCGGCACCACGCTGATCGTCTCGACCACGGCGCCTCTGACGCCGATCTTGTGGCTGGTCGCGTGCGCGGTGATAATCGTCTCCTACGCGCGGAGACCGGCTCTCTCACGTGGCTGTGATCATGGGCCGGCTGGGGATGGCCCCCGAGGGACCGCTGTCAGCGCCGCCTCGTATACATCCGAATCGCCTCGGCCCTAGCGCTCCCGTCATCCCTTGCGGGACAGGCACTAGGCGGGACTCGCTACGACGAACTGGGTCCAAAGGAGCCCTTCGAGGAGTGTTCCGCGCAGGCGTGGTTCGAGAGCCTGCTCCAGCCGAAGGGCGCGATCGCCAAAGGCCTCGGCGATCCCGGGAAGGTAGACACCCGCGGTGTGCGTCTCCTCGATCGTGAACCCTGCGCCGGCGAGTAGCTTGCTCAGCCGGCGACGAGTCATGAGGTTGATATGGCCCGTTTCAAGGATCGGCTCCCGGTAGATCCATCGGACGATCTGGATGATGCCGGGCAGAAAGGCGATCTTTGAAAACTGCTCGAGCGGGCTGAACTTCTGCGGCGTCGACAGAATAAGTACCCCGCTCGGTGAAAGTAACCGACGCATCTCGGCTAATGCTCGGCCCGCATCCTTGATGTGCTCGATGACCTCCGAGCACAAGATCAGGTCGAAATGAGCGTCGGGAAAAGATGATCGCAGAATATCGTCGTGCACAAGTCGCAGATTGGAATGGGCGTGTTCGAGGGGTCGCAGCCGACTCAAGTAAGCAGCCTCAACGTCGAGCCCGAATGCTTCGGGAGCCAAGCGCGCGAGGGTCGGCAGGTACACGCCCGATCCAGGTCCGATCTCCACGGCGCGGCCCGCTGCGGCACCCCATCGATTGAGCGCCGCGACGATCCAATCGCGCCGCGAACAATGCAACCACCGACGCGTCGGATTCTTTGATTCGTAGAGGGTGCGTTGCAGTTCAAACAACGCGTCGCTTGAGTCGTGCACGCCGCTCAAATCGACTTGACCGCCGGGTATCCTGCGCTGTCCGCGCGAGCCGCGATGCAAAGCACGGATGTTCCGATCGGGATCGGTTGGCGGGAAACGATGAACCATTCGATCCGGGTGAGAAGCATGCTCAGAGCGTCGATGAAGGGAGTACCGACGTTGTGGGGCTCTTTCGTGGGCATCGCGCGCCGTCGAAGCCACATCGGGATGGCCAGCCAACTGAAGACATGAGAAATCCAGAGCACTTCGCAGTCACCGCGTTCCAGATCTTCACGGAGCGCTTTCCTCGTGTAACGGCGTGCATGCCCGACGACCTCATCCGCCGAACTCCGCCGACGCGGGTGAGCGGAAACATTCACGACGAGCTTGCCTTCGGGCGTAAGCATCCGCGCCGCCTCGCGAATGGTTGGGATCGGATCACGGAGGTGTTCGACCACGTCGAGTAGACATACGACGTTTGCGGTTGATTCAGCGATCGGAAGGCGTGCCGCGTCGCATGCAACGGGTGTGATCGCGTCGCGGCGGCTCGTTTCGCGCGCCCGCGTGACGTTACCTTCCAGGGCGAGAGTGCGATCGGGCGCCCACCCGAGCATCGCCGCCACGCCCCGCGAACCCGACCCGATCTCTACGAGCCAACCGTCCTTCGGAGCGTAGCGACGCATCAGCAGCGACACGAACGCCGCCTTGCTGCGCAGCCACCAATGTGTCGAGTCATCGGACGCGCGGAGAGCGGCGATCTCGCCATTGGAAACCCGACCTGGCACACGCGAGACATTCGAGCGCGATCGAACGCACGAGATGAGGTTGCGCCGGATCCGCGGGACGGCCCACAGCATCCGAGCACCGTCACCGAGAAGATTGACCCGGGAGCCATCTTGATGCCGCCACTCGATGCCAATTTCCCGGACTCCTACTCCCATCATTCGAGCAACCGCGATGACCTCCACGTCCCACGCGAAGCCTTCTTCGCGACACGCTGGAATGATCCGAGCCCAAATGTCGGTCGAAGCCGCCTTGGCCCCACATTGAGTATCTGCGATACCGGGCACCAGAGAAAGCTGGACCAGCCGATTGTATGCTCTGCCAAGGAATTCACGTCTTCGATGCTGGTGTCGCGTGATATTGGCCGACACCGCGCCCCGCGAGCCGATTGCAAGAATTGGGATCCGCTCGGCTGCCGCGATGATACGAACCAGTTCATCGAGCGGGGTCGAGAGGTCGAAATCGCAGAAGCACGCCACCTCCGATGAAGCGGAAGTCAAGCCCACCGCGATCGCAGCGCCCTTACCCCGATGAGTCCGCCGCAGCAGGCGAATCGGAACCTCGCAACGATCGGCAATGAACCGTTCGATCAGTGCGGGCGTGTCGTCGGAGCTACCGTCATCTACGAAGGTCAGCTCACTGCCGCCCGGGCATCGAGCGATGAAGTCACCAAGTTGGCTCGCGAAGAGTTCGAATCGACACGATTCGTTGTATACCGGTACGACTAGCGTCAGGCTCTTGGTTAACGGAACCGCGTCATATATTGCTATTTCGCCCGCATCGACCGTTCGCCTGTCGCGATTCCCATCGAGTTTCATCAGCTAACCTCGATTTTTTGGGTGTGACCCTGGTTGGTGGACGCAGGGGGCGGCTTGTGCCGTCTGTGTGAGCGGTCGTCGAATTCGGCTTTCATTGTGGCACAGAATATTTGTTCTGGGCGTCGCCTAAACAAACGGCTGTCCGGCCGACCGAGCGGATCAGGTTGTGCGGTCGGACGGGACCCGCCCGCGTTCTGTCCTTGGCTGGTCGGGCAGCGCATCGAACTGGCTGCGGTGACAACTGTTGTGGTGCTGGATTTTCTGCGTGAGCGGCGAGCGGCGAAGGTCCCGGCCCGGCCGTCGGGCGACTGGTGTCGACGGCGGGCTGGCCGTTGGACCGGTACGCGCAACGGCTGCACAGCCTGTTCGATTACGCTTCGCCCCGCGGGTACGCGCGCCTATTACGCTCAAACCCAGGCATCCCATCAGCGACGCCTCCACAATTGAAGTCGGCATCAAACTCGGGACGGTTCAAACATGCGTGTCCTTATTGAGAGCGGGCGGTGTGACTGAAGCTAATACCGCTCCCAATGGCGAACGAGACACGCACGTATGAGCAGACGTGAATCGACGTACGACGCCATCGTCGTCGGCTCCGGAGCCTCCGGCTCATGGGCCGCCAAGGAGCTCACGGAAGGCGGCCTGAATGTCGTGCTGCTCGAGGCCGGCAGGAACCTGGACATCGTCCATGACTTTCCTGCCGACGCAGAGGTAGGCGCGAACGGGATTGCGGGACGCGTCAAATCGGCGATTCGGGGCCAGCACATTCAGGCGCGGTGCTCGCCCTTCTCCCAAAACACCAAACAGTTTTACGTTAACGACAGAGAGAATCCGTACACGACGGCGCGGGGAAACCCGTTCCTCTGGTTCAGGGGCCGGCAACTCGGCGGCCGCCTCCACACGTGGTCCAGACATGTACCCCGCATGTCGAATTGCGAACTCAAAGCCGCAAGCGTCCGCGGAGACGGCGTCGATTGGCCGTTGTCGTACGAAGACCTGGCGCAATACTACGACATCGTCGAGCGGACGCTCGGCGTCCACGGGAAACCCGCAGGCATTCCCAATTGTCCGGACGGACAGTTCATCGGGCCCGCAAAAACGACAAAGATCGAAGAAGCGTTCCTGGCCAATGTCGAGGAGCGACTTCCCAACGTCCGCGTGACGCACGCAAGGAACGTTAAGTACGACAACAACAGGGTTCCGCTTGCTTTGCGACTCGCTCTGGCAACCGGCCGCCTCGAGATCCGGACAGACGCCATCGTGAGCCGACTGCTGATCGATGCGCGGTCGGGGAAAGCGACCGGCGTCGAATACATCGAACGATTGACAAGAAATTCGCGGACAGTTGGGGGAAAGGTCGTCGTCCTCTGCGCCTCGGCGATCGAGAGCGTGCGGATCCTTCTGAACTCGGAATGCGCGAGGCATCCGTCCGGTGTCGGCGGATCGTCGGGCCTCCTGGGTCGCTATTTGTGCGACCACGTCGCGTACGCGCAGACCGGCAAGGTCTCAGAAGGGGATGTCGAGCCCGCTCCCTACGAGGATGGGTTCGACTTTGCGGTATCGGGCCTCTACATTCCGAGCTTCTGTGAAAAGGAATCGAAGAATTTTCCCGGCGGCTACGGCGTTCAGGTGTCGATTGGCCGCGGGAGGCCGATGTGGGCCATCGGCGCGTTTGGCGAAATGCAGCCCCGGTACGAAAACCACGTGTCGCTCGACCCAACCGTCAAGGACGCGTGGGGGCTCCCCGTAGCCAGGATCGACTGCGGCCATTCTCAGGGTGACGTCAACATGGTTGCCCATATGAAGCGGAGACTTCCAGAAATCGCCGCCGCCGGCGGGCTGCGGGTCGAGAAGGACCTCGATCTCCGTCGCCGGAGCATCCCCTTCAGGCTGCTGCGATCCCGGATCCTCACAAACTACGGCGCCGTGTGGCCAGGGGGTGCCATTCACGAGACCGGCGGCGCGCGCATGGGCGACAGGCCAGACAACTCGGTGCTGAACTCGTACTGTCAGTGCTGGGATGCTGACAATGTGTTCGTGACCGACGGCGCATGCTTTGTCTCCCCCGGATTCCAGCATCCGACGCTTACGATGATGGCCCTCACGGTTCGGGCGTGTCGATTCATCGTTCGTGAATATGCCAAGCCTGTGAGCTGAATGGACTACCGCGAAGTCACCGGGATTGACAAGCCCGTCTCCCGAATCGTCTTCGGCACCGATCGATTGCGGGGCCGGCGATTGCCGTGGCTACCCGATAGAAGCCTCGAGCACCAGGCCTTCTCGCTTTTGGATCGGTCATTCGAAATCGGATGCAACGCATTCGACACGGCGCGCATCTATCGGGACAGCGAACGGACGCTGGGGGCCTGGATCCGGCAACGACGGAACCGCGACAAGATTGTGGTCATCAGCAAGGGATGTCATCCCGGTCGCTTGGGCCATCCGCGGCTTTCCCCGTCCGCCGTGTCGCACGACCTTCATGCATCCCTCAAGGCGCTCGGAACTGATTTCATTGACGTGTATCTGCTTCATTACGACGACCCCACCGCGCGAGTCGAACCGCTCATCGAACGGCTCAACCGTCATATCGACGAGGGCAAGATCAGCGCGATAGGTACGTCGAACCGGTCTCACGAGCGAATTGCCAGCGCCAACACGTTTGCCGCCAACAACGGTTTAACACCATTTAGCGCGTCGAGCGTCCAATTCAGCCTTGCCGACTGGACGCGAGCTCCGTGGCCCGGGGCCGTGTCACTCGGAGGCGACGGCCAGCGTGCCGCGAGAGAATGGTATGCGACGCAGGAGCTGTCGGTGTTCGCGTATTCCAGCCTCGCCCGCGGATTCTTTTCAGACCACTACGATCCGAAGAATCCAGACGCCAACCGCGTGACCCGTTGGTGTACAACCTACTTCGGCACCGAACAGAACATCCAAAGACTGGAGCGCGCAAGGACGTTTGCGCGCCGGCATCACGTCACCGTCGCACAGGTTGCGCTCGCGTACGTTCTGTGCCACCCGCTCCATGCTTTCGCCGTAGTCGGCTGCGTGACGTCTGATAAGTTCGCGCAGAACGTAGCCGCACTGTCACTGAGGCTGGATGAAGCCACGCGGCACTGGCTCGCTACCGGTGAGGCCTCGCAATGAAGACCACCGGACAAGGCTATGGTAAGAATGTTGGCTTATCTCACTAAAGTTCCACGGCTTTTCCAGGGAATCGCGCTCGGAACAATCCTCTACGTGGGGCGGTTCGCCTTAGTTCGAAGGATTGTTTCGCTTTATGAGACCTACTCTCTGGGAAAAACCCTGGCGCAAACCACGACACCCGGTCCCGCCGGCGGAGCAATTGGTCACCTGTTCCACACCCATGATCCCGGACTATCCGCAAAAGACATCTATCGAGATGTTTTCTCCGCGGCGCGTTTCAGGCAGGATTACCAGAGCCAAATGGGCCAGGATATGTTCCTGAATAGGTGGTTCTTCAAGAACCGAGGGCCCGGCTTCTTCGTTGACGTAGGCGCATTCGACGGGATCCTCGGCAGCAATACATCTTACTTCGAAAAACATTTGCAATGGCAAGGTGTTGCGTTCGAGCCCAATCCATCCGCATTTGAGGTGCTACGTGCTACTCGATCCTGTCGCTTGATCCAAGGATGCGCATACGATCACGACGGTCGGGTTCCCTTCCTTGCACTCTCAGAAAGAGAGCAGCGCGCACACACCAAATCGCATGCACCTTGGAGCCTGCTACAGCTGATGCTCGACTCGAGCCATGGGGGCACGATGCTGAGCGGAATACCTGAACACATGGGCCAAGATCAGCGGGTGGAATGGGCACGCAACGCCATGAAGCTCAACCAAACCCTGGCGACCGTGCCATGCCATCGTATTGATACCGTGCTCAAAGATTGCGGAGTGAAAGTCGTGGACTACCTGTCAATCGATGTCGAAGGCGCTGAGCTCGAAGTTCTGCGTGGTATTGACTTCGAGAGGGTGCAGGTCAACGTCATCGGCGTAGAGCACAGTCCTAGGTTTTCTGAAGTTTATGATCTGCTGACGAAGTCAGGCTTCGAGTACCAGGGCCTACTTTTCTTTGACGAAATCTTTGTACACGAATGCCCTCGTTACTCCTGGGACGTCTAGTGCCGGCCTGAGCGGGTTCGGATCGGTGTTTTCGGCGGTGATTTCTACGGGCGCGCTTAGGATCGTTACTCGACGCCTGACTCGCGGACGTCTTCGTACCAGTCCCCGCCGACGACGATGTCGCTTACGCCTCGGCCTTCGCAGTAAGCGACGAGGTGGGACATCCTGTTGATGAATCCGCGGCCGGGAAAGTTGAGGCTGGTGTTGCACAGCACGCCGACTCCCTGTTGCTCGGCGACCGCACTGAGGAGTCGGTGCAGCGCCGGGTTCATCTGGCGTGAAACCGTCTGAACGCGCGCCGAACCGTCAACATGGGTCACCGCCGTGAGTCGCCGATCACGCACTCTGCGGAAGTACAGCATGTACGGGTCTTCGAAGTCGCCGTCGAAGGCGGACGCGAGATCCTCGGTGCGGGCGGCCGGGGCGATCGGCCGGTAATCCTCGCGTTGTTTGATCTGATTGAGCCGGTCCTTCATGGATGCTGACTGGGCATCGGCCAGCAGTGACCGATTTCCCAACGCTCGCGGTCCAATCTCCCAGCGCCCTTGGACCCACGCGAACACCCTGCCCGACGCCAAAGCCGCAGCCACGGCGCCGTGGTCGAGGCGTCGGTGACGCCAGCGGGAGGGATCGGGCGTGGCGTCGGTGATGAAGTCCAAACCCGAGTAGACGCTCCAGTCGATGTGGTGCTCGCCGGTCAGTGCGGCCTGCGCGTCGATCGCCGTCCCGATAGCCGAGCCGGAATCACTGGGGCACGGCGGCACGAACACGTCGGTGAAGTGGCCCAGGTCGCGCCATTGCCGGTTCCATTCGCAGTTCAGGCCGCAACCACCGGAGATTCGCAGCGGCAGCCCCGCAGGCAGCTCCCGCACCGCGGCCTCGGCGAACAAAGTAAAGATGCGCTCGGTAATCAAGGCGGCGGCCAGAACGCCAACCTGCGAGGTGACGCCGGCGTTGAACAAGACGGTGTCGCGGAAGTCTTTCTTCGGCACCGGGAAGACGGTGTCCATCGCCAGCAGGCGATCGACCGTGTCCCTGACCTCCTCATCGGCGTCACGGGCGTGCGCATAAGCGGCGAGAGCCATCAGCTTGCCGGCATCGCCCATCCGTAGGCCGAGTTCGATGGGGAAGTCGGGGTCGAGGATGGCGAAGAGCGCCTCATACTTTCCGCCGGGCTGATTCATCACGTCAACCCGCTTCACCACCCGATAGGCGTCGTCGACGAGGTAGAACGCCCCCGTGACGCCCTCCCACACCAGCACCGCCTGCTGCTTGTGGCGGTGTGCGGGCGGGGCCATGCCGATCGCCCCGAGGACGTGGGAGCGTTCGTGGGACGACGAGAAGAAGGCGACGTCTTTGCCGAAGAACCTGCCGGTCCGCTCGATCCCCGGGTCGATCCCCTCGTAACCCGCTGCGACCTGGATGCTGCCTTCCTGCCAGCCGCCGACGGCGACGACGTCGGGCAGCGCGTCGAGGCGTTCGGCGATCTCGAGCACCGTGGCCGGTGTCAGCTGAGAGTATCGGAAGAACGAGTCCTTCTCCGATTCCAGCGAATACAGCAGATGACCGTCGCGGACGACGGCCATCCCGCCGTCGTGTCCGGGCTTGAAAGCAACAATGAGCACGGAACCTCCTTGACAGCAGGTTCTTCCCGCAACGCACCCGTCGGTTGACGACTGAACGGTAACACTGGCTTCGGCATTCAACGCGGAGTTGGGACTACTTGCTCCAACGAGCGCCGGTGAGGGCATCGCATCATGCGCCGCTAGACCCTGGTCATCGCGTAGTAGGCGCCCCGCCTGGCCATCAGCTCAGCGTGGCTGCCGTGCTCGACGATGCGCCCGGCCTCCATCACCAGGATTACGTCGGCGTCGCGGATCGTCGAAAGCCGGTGCGCGATGATGAAACTCGTCCGGTCTCTGCGCAGTTCGCGCATCGCATGCTGAACCAGCACCTCGGTGCGAGTGTCCACCGAGCTGGTGGCTTCGTCGAGGATCAGCAGTTGCGGGCGGGCCAGAAACGCCCGCGCAATGGTGATCAACTGCTTCTCGCCGGCGCTGATGTTGTCGCCATCGTCGCTGACCCAGGTGTCGTAGCCGTCCGGCAGGGTGTGCACGAACCGGTCCACGTAGGCGCTCTTGGCGGCGGCGACGATCTCGTCGCGACTGGCTCCGCTGCGGCCGTATGCGATGTTCTCCGCGATCGTCCCACCGAATAACCACGTGTCCTGCAACACCATCCCGATGCGCGCTCGCAATGCGTGCCGACTTACCGTCGCGATGTCCACCCCGTCGATCAGGATTTGTCCGGCGTCGACGTCGTAGAACCGCATCAACAGGTTCACCAGTGTTGTCTTGCCCGCGCCCGTCGGTCCCACGATCGCCACCGTGCTGCCCGGCTCGGCCACCAGCGACAAATCCTCCATCACGGGCGTGCCGGGGCGGTAGCTGAAGTCGACATGGCAGAACTCGACCCGCCCGCTTCCGGGCTGTCGATCGGGCGGCGGCAGCACCATCGGTTTGTAGGGCGTCTCCTCCGGCGCGTCGAGTAAATCGAAAACCCGTTCGGCGCTTGCCATCCCAGATTGAAACGCGTTGTACATCGCCGAGACCTCTATCAACGGCTGGTTGAACTGGCGAACGTACTGGAAAAAGGCCTGAAGGCTGCCCAGTGTGATCTGGCCGGTGGCCACCTGAAGTCCGCCGACCACCGCTACGGCCACATAGCTGAGGTTGCTGATGAACATCGTTGCCGGCGGCACCAGTCCGGACAGGAACTGGGCACCGAAGCTCGCGCCGTACACGTCGGCGTTCAGTTCGCGACACCGCTCCTCGGCCCGCGCCCGCTGCCCGAACGTCTTAACCAGCGCGAAGCCGCTGTAGATCTCCTCGATGTGGGCGTTGAGCCGACCGGTACCGGCCCATTGTGCGGCGAACAACCGCCGTGAGCGCTGCGTGATGATTCGGGTCACCAGCAGCGACAGCGGCACGATCACCACCGTGATCGTGGCCAACAGCGGCGACATCGTCAGCATCATCGCCGGCACCGCCACGATGGTCAGCACCGAGGTGAGCATCTGACTAACCGTTGTCGACAGTGCCGTCTGAACGTTATCGATATCGTTGGTCACCCGGCTGAGCAGCTCACCGCGCTGGCAGGAATCCAAGTATGACAACGGCATCCGATGCAATTTGTCTTCAATGTCGGAACGCAGCGCCATCATCGTGCGTTGCACCGTGACATTCACCAATCTGGCTTGCCCCCAAACGAGTAACGCTCCAAGCAGGTACACGCCCAGCGCCAGGAGCAGTGTCCGGCCGACCGCGCCGAAGTCCACTCCGACGCCCGGCCTGACGTTCGTGCCGGAGAGCAGATCGGCGAACATATTGTCACCGCGGGCTCGGGCTGCATCGATCGCCTGCTCCTTGGTGATCCCGGCCGGCAGGTGCCGGCCGATCACCCCGCTAAAAACCAGATCGGTGGCACGCCCGAGGATTCGAGGGCCGGTCAGGGCAACGGCAACACCAAAGCCGCCCATGGCGATGACCGCGGTGGTCAGCCACCGCGGTGGGGTGAGCCGTTGCACCAACCGGATGGCCGTGCGGCGGAAGTCCCGTGAGCGCTCGGTGGGGGTCTGCACCCCGGGGGCCATTGGCTGCAGCGCAGGCGTCATCGTGATCTCCCGGCCGGGACCACGGCCTGCGAGTCGGCGAACTCGGCGTAGGTCGGGCAGTCGGCGAGCAGCGATTGATGGGTGCCGGATCCCACGACCCTTCCGTCGTCGATGACGATCACCTGGTCGGCTTCAACCATCGTAGAGATGCGTTGCGAGACAATCAGGACCGTCGCGTCGGCGGACACCTCACGGATCGCCGCGCGCACCCGCGATTCTGTGTGCACATCCAGCGCCGAGAACGCGTCGTCGAACAAATACACCTTGGGCCGTCGGATCACCGCGCGCGCGATCGCCAGGCGCTGCCGCTGCCCCCCCGAGAAATTGACCCCACCCTGCGATACCCGCATGTCCAGCCCATCGGGATGCGCGCTGACGAACGCGTCGGCCGATGCCACCCGCAGCGCCTCCCATATCTCGGCGTCTGTGGCGTCAGCGTTTCCATACCGCAGGTTTTCGGCGACGGTGCCCGAAAACAGATATCCGCGTTGGGGAACCAGCCCGATCGTCGACCACAGCTGCTCGAGGTCATAGTCACGCACGTCGACGCCGTCAACGGTCACCGAACCGTCGGTGACATCGCAGAGCCGGCAGATCAACGACACCAAAGTTGACTTCCCCGAGCCTGTCGAGCCGACAATCGCCGTCGTGGTGCCGGGTCGCGCGGTCAGCGAAACACCCTGCACGACAGCACGATCCACGCCCGGGTAACTAAATGTCGCTTGTTGGAGGCGAACCACTCCGTTGACCGCCCGCGGGCGCACCGGGCGTTGCGGACTGATGATCGCTGGGTCGGTCGACAAGACCTCGCTGATCCGCTCGGCACAGACCGAGGCCCGCGGCACCATCATCAGGACGAACGTCGCCCTGAGCACCCCCATCAGGATCTGCAGGAAGTAGGACAGGAACGCTATCAGCGACCCCACCTGCATCCGCCCCGCATCGATACGCAGCCCGCCGAACCAAATAAGCGCGACGCTGGACAGGTCGATCACCAGTGTGTTGACCGGCAGCATCAACGCCTGCCAGCGCCCAACCTCAAGTGCGGTCTTCGACAGCGCGCGGTTGGCCTCCGCGAAGCGCCGACGCTCGAACGGCTCCCGGGTGAACGCGCGGATCACCCTGATGCCCGATAGCTGTTCGCGCATCACCCGGTTGGTGCCGTCGATCCGCCCCTGCATGCGGCGGGCGACCGGCAACAGCTGCGACACGATCCAATAGTTGGCCAGTGCCAGCGCCGGGACGCTGACCAGCAGCAGCCACGACAGCCCTGCGTCCTGGCGCACCGCCATGAAGATCCCGCCAATGCTGATGATCGGAGCGGTGATCAGCACCGTGCAGGTCATCTGCACCAGTGCCTGGATTTGCTGGACGTCGTTGGTGGTGCGGGTCAGCAACGACGGCGCACCGAACCGCGCGATATCCGGCGCCGACAACCCGGTCACATGATGAAAGATCGCCGACCGCAGATCGCGGCCCACGCCCATACCGGTGCGGGACCCGAAATAGACCGCCCCCACCGAGCACAGCACCTGCAGCCCGCAGACCGCGAGCAACACCGCACCGAGACGCACGATCGTCGACGTATCGCCCTTGACCACCCCGTCGTCGATGATCGCCGCGTCGACGGTCGGCATGTAGAGCCAGGCCAGGCCGCTGAGCAGCTGCAGCGCCACGACAACCGCGATCAGCCGTCGGTAAGGCCGCGCGTACTGCCGCAGCAATCTGGCGAGCATCTGCAAAATTCTCGCACCTCCCCGACGGCTGCGCTGGCGGCAAGGTGACCTCAATCGAGTCGGCGCCGGCTGCGCCAAGCTACGTGTTGCGGTCAGCCCCATTCATTGCCATCGCGCCACGGACTCGGTCAACTCGTCCACGGTCGACACGAAAACGCCGAGCAGCACCGCCGGCTGCTCGCCACCGCGGGATCAATGACTGGTGGGGACAGCCCGGGGGACGCTGCTGACCATCAACGGGGATTGCCTAACCCGACTATGAACGCTTCCACGGCGGCAGCCTTGGCCTCCTCCGCCTGCCGGGCGATGTATTCATCGATGGCCGACAGCACAACCTCCTGCATCGACCGCCCCTCGGCGGCGGCCTGCCGGCGCAGCGCTTCTGCCTGCTGATCACTGGCGCACAGAGAGATTTCCATCGCCAGCATGGTACCCCTGAGCAGGCGGCTCTTCGCGGGACTTTCGCCTCTTATCGTCGGAGGTTAGGCGCTGACCGGTTTGGATACCTTCATCACCTTCATCATGTTGCCGCCCATGATCTTCGCGACATCCTCCTGATCGAGTTCGGTGAGGTCGTCGACGACGCTCAGCGGGTCCGCGAGTCCTTCGGGATGCGGCCAGTCCGAGCCGAACACGACCCGGTCGGAGCCCACGATCTCGACGATGTCGACGAACCGGTCCTCCCAGAACGGGCTGATGTAGATGCACCGCTTGAACGCCTCGATGGGATCCTCACTGAAGGCGTGCGGCATCCTCTTGTAGACGCCCTCGAGGCCCTTCACCAGGTGCGGCACCCAGTCGGCCCCACTCTCGATCGACAGGATCCGCAGGTCGGGGTTGCGCGAGAGCGCGCCGTGGCAGATCAACGCGCCCATCGTGTCTTCGATCGGGCGATGAGCCATCGCAAGCATCTTGAACGGGGTCGCCTCGAACGGCAGGGACTCGTCGCCGGATTCCCACGCGCTCATAAACTCGGCGTAGCCGCTGTCAGCGGCGTGCATCGACACCGGGATCTGGGCTCTGACGCAGGCCTGCCAGAACGGGTCGAACTCCTCGAGACCCGGGGAGCGGCGGCCACGGTAGCCGGGCACCGGTCCCGGGCGGATCATCACGGTGCGTGCGCCCCGCTCCACGCACCACTCGAGTTCTTCGAGTGCCCGTTCGACGATGGGCAGGGTGATCACCGGGGTGGCAAAGATGCGCTCCTGGTAGTTGAAGGACCAGGTCTCATAAATCCATTGGTTGAGCGCGTGCATGACGTCGTGGGTCAGCTCGGGGTCGTCCTTCATTCGCTCCTCGAGCAGGCTGGCCAGAGTGGGCAACATCAGCGCGTAGTCGACGCCGAGCTCGTCCATGGCCTGCAATCGAGGGCCCGGTTCGCGGAAGGCGGGAATCGCCTCCATCGGCTCGCCCATGAGGTCGCGGTCGCTCTTGTTACCGCGGCCGTGACGGAAGTACTCCTCCTGCGCTCCAGGACGGGCCACCATATCGAAGGTCGGGTTGGGGATGTATCTGCTGACCTGGCCGCGGATGACCATCTTGGTGCGACCGCGAACCTGCCAGTAGTCGATCACGTGCTTGCGCCTGTCCGGCAGGAACTTGGTCAGCGCCTCCCGGGTTTCGTACATGTGGCTGTCGGCGTCGAACACGGGAAAAGGAAGCTCGCGCGACGGCATGGCGATCTCCTTTTTTCACTCCTGGTGGGCTGGTGGTAGTGACGTTACAACTTTGCGTCCCGAGGTTAGGGCGGAACCATCTGACGTTTTCTAAGTCGCGGGGAAAACCTGCCGAACAAAACCTAATGCGGTGTGTATGCCGTTGACCGGCGAACAGCCGGTTGCCGGCACCGCAACGACGCTCTCGGTTCGGGATACTGTTCCTCATGAACTCTCGGCAGCTTGGCCGCACCGGAATCCAGGTTTCCCCGATCGGCTTGGGCTGCATGCAGTTTTCCGGCGTAGGCCAGGGCGCCGCGACGTCCTTGACCCCAATCGAGCAGCCCAGGGTCGACGAGATTGTCAAGGCGGCCCTCGACGGCGGAATCACCTGGTTCGATACCGCGGAGGCGTATGGTCACGGCAGGTCCGAGCGCGCGCTGAGCAGCGGCCTCACTTCGTGCGGAGTCAAGCCCGGCGATGTCACCATCGCGACGAAATGGGCGCCGCTCGGACGCACGGCCAAAAGCATCACCCGGACCATCGGCGACCGGCTCGGCGCGTTGCATCCCTTCCGGGTGGATCTGCACCAAATCCACATGCCCTACGGGAGCTTCTCTTCGCTTACGGCCCAGGTCCAGGCGATGGCTCGGCTGGCGGAGGCGCACGAGATCGGTGCCGTTGGCGTCAGCAATTTTTCGGCGCGTCAGATGGAGCTGGCGCATGCAGAACTGGCTAAACGCGGAATTGCGTTGGCCAGCAACCAGGTTCAGATCAACCTCGTGCACCGCAAGATTGAATCCAATGGAGTTCTGGACACCGCGCGGCGGCTCGGCGTCACTCTGATCGCCTACTCGCCCTTACGAAGCGGGGTACTGACCGCCAAGTTTCATGATGACCCCGGCCTCGTTGCCAAGATGCCGCGAAAGCGTCGCAGGCTATTTGCCGGCAGCCTCGACGGCCTCGTGCCCTTGATCGATGGACTGCGTCAAGTCGCCGCCGCGCATTCCGCGACGGTTGGCCAAGTCGCGCTCGCGTGGCTCACGACCTATTACGGCGACAGTGTCGTAGCGATCCCCGGCGCCTCGAAGCCGCAGCATGCAGAGGAAGCTGCCGGGGCCATGCATATCGCTCTAAGCGAGCAGGAAACTCGGACGCTGGCGCTCCTGGCTGGGCAAGTCAGCGACTAGCCTCGTGGCCGCACGGTGGAGAGTGCTTGCTCACTCCGCCCGGCCGCCGAGATGTTCGGCGAGGAAGCGGTCGACCCGATGATAGAAGTCGAGCCGGTTCTCGGGCTTGGCCAACCCGTGCCCCTCGTTCTCGTACATGACGTACTCGTGAGCGATTCCGCGCTCTTTCATGGCCGCCACGATCTGTTCTGACTCCGCCCTTTTCACGCGGGGATCGTTCTCTCCTTGGGCGATGAGAATGGGGATCCTGATGTCGTCGACTCTCGACAGCGGCGAGCGCGACCAGAGGAATTCCCTGTCCTCGCCGACCCGCTTGTGCCACATGGCGATCATCGGCTTCCAATAGTCGGGAAACGACTCGATGAGCGTGTTCAAGTTCGACGGGCCGACCATCGAAATCGCACACTTAAAGGCGTTGGGGGTGAACGTCGCACCAACCAACGCGGCGTAACCGCCATAGGAATTGCCATAGATCGCAATCCGCTCGCGGTCGATAATGCCCTGCACGACAAGGTGATCCACGGCGTCCAGCAGATCGCCGTGCATCTTGGCGCCCCACTCGCGATCACCAGCGTTGAGAAAGTCCTTGCCATACCCGCTGGAGCCGCGGAAATTGACTTGGACGCAGAGATATCCGCGGTTTGCGAGCCACTGCGCCCTGGCGTCGAAGCGATGTAGGTCGCGGGCCCATGGCCCGCCATGCACCAGCAGCACCGCAGGCAGGTCGGTCCGTTCAACTCGCGGCGGGAAGGTGAGGTATCCGTGGATCGTCAGCCCGTCATGCGACGTGAACGCGAATGGTTCCATCGGCACTAAGGGGTAGTTATTGAGCTGCGGCTGATGGTCGAACAGGAACGTCGCGACCTTCGAGGCGCGGTCCCACGTGTAGAACTTGACTGGCCCCGATTCGCTCTCGAACGCCACCAGCCAGGTCGAATCGTCGCAGTCTCGATCAATGATCACCAGATCGCTCGCGTTGAGCCGCTGAAGCGCGTCGATGTCGCCGCGGACCGCGTCGTCGAAGATCTGGTACTCCAGGCGATCGCGGTACAGCGTCACCGCCTCGACCGCACGGGTGTCGGGATTCAGCATGACTCCCCAGATGTCGGAGACAGGGTCCTCCGCGATCACCTCGACTGCGCCGGTTGTGATGTCCATCTTCACCAGACGCCCGGCATTCGCGTCGACGGACATCCGCAGGTACATGGCCTTTCCATCTCTCGTGAAGCCAAGCGGCGCAGTCAATTCCGCGTCCTCCGGCGGCACCTCGAGCAACGGCCGCCAGTCCGAGGCCTCGTCGTCGCGCACCATGATCACCGCACCACCGTCGGGCAGCGACGTCACTGCGCCGCGAACCTTCAGATCGGCGTCGACCACCCACTCGAGAAAGCCGGGGTTGTCGACGATCTTCGTCAGCGCTCCGGTCGTCAGGTCCAGGTGGTACACATCGTGCAGCCGCGGGTTGTCCTTGTTCAGGGCGATCAGCACGTCGTTCGGAAAGTTTTTGCAGTGCATGATAAGTCGGCACTGCACACCTTCGAGCGGCGTGAGGTCGCGCTCGACACCGGTTTCCAGGTCGATGTCGCAGAGCCGGAAGTCCTCGCTTCCGTCCTTGTCCCGCATGTACATGAGGTGGCGATTGTCGTGCGCCCAGAAATAACTCTGAATCCCGCGCCCGGTGTCATGGGTCACGGGTCGCTGGTTTCCCAAACCGACGTCTCCGACGAATACATTCATCACACCGTCGAGCGGCGCCAGGTACGACAGACGCTTGCCATCCGGCGAGATTTGCACTCGCTCCCGCTCCGGATGGCCCAGCAGCACTTCGAGCGGGATGAGCTTCACATCGACCATTTCAGGCCTCCCTGACGACGTCGAGCTCAAACGCTAATCAAAATGCCCCGGAAACATCGCTGGAGCCGCTGAGGCGGCGACGCTTCGCTCAACGGAGGGGCCAAAGCATTCTAGAACCGGCGCGACCGACGGGGAGTAAGTCGGCACGGCACGGAGCATCCGGTAGCCCTCGCGTGAGCTCATAAGCAAAGTCGAGTAGTCAACTACCGGCTGATGCTGCGGCAGCCGGGGTGATGTGACTGGTTTCGCTGGACTGTTCAGACGGAAGCGCATGCCGTGACTTCCATCCCATCCAGGCAGGTCAGCGGCCAGGCCAGGCGCGCAGGTCCGCCCCCGGGCCCCCCGGCTAGCTCGGCCCAAACCCTGCTGCTTCTGGGCATCGGCGAAACAACAGCGACTCCAGACTGGGATACACCGTCGCCTCCTTGCGGTCTGGACTGCGCTTTATCAAGATGACGTCGTGACTGCCCTCGCGGACGCCGTCCTGCCGCTGATCAGGACACGCGCGGAAGTGTGGCGGTGGAACGTCGCCGACGCGCACGGAGCCCGCATGCATGAGGCCGTTGCGGCCCTACGCGAAGCCGTCGAAACCGAAAACCCGACGGTTGTGTTCGCCGTAACTCAGAAGGCGATCGCGTCGGCGCTCAGGGTAATCATGCGCGCCGATGACTCCAGCGGAATCATCGGTGACGCCTGCCGCGATCTTTTGGACCTTCACCCCCGAGTGGCGGAACTAGCCCGTCCGGCCACCGACCAGTTGATCGACTGGATGATCAAATTCCAGTTCGAGAACGAATGTGACTACTTCACGATCGACCCGATCGCGTACGCGCGCGCTCTTGGGGAGCTGGGCATCGCTAGGTACCGAGCGAAACTCGACGCGGTCGCAGCAAGTCTCGGCACCCGCCCTCCGGACGATCAACGATGGACAGCGCCGCGCGCCGGTGATTGGCTCACCCTCGACTGGAACGCGCAGCGCTTAGCCGTCCTCGATAGAGACGTTGACGCGATCATCCGCACCCATGCCCGAGACCGGCGGGTCGCGGTGTGGTATCAGGACACCGCCGAGGCCCTGGAGGAAATCGGCCGGACCGACCTCGCGATCGACTGGGCGAAGCAGGCAACCGATTTCGACTCCGGCCACCAGTCGCGGCGGGCCGCAAACTACTGGTGCGAACTCCTCGCCAGATATCGGCCCGACCACCTGCTGGCTGCTCGGGTGGAGGTATTCCGCCGCTGGCCATCGTCGACCACGGCCGCAGGCCTCTATCAGGCCGCCGGCGCGGCGTGGCCTGACTACCGCGAAGACGTGTTCGCGCGTCTGGCAGCAATGCCGCCGCGCGACACCGTGGTCTTTGCGCTGCATCTCAAGGACATCCCACTCGCCTGGAACCTAGCGCATAGCCTTGGCCTCGATGACGACCGCACCTGGAGTGACCTCGCCAAGGCATACGAGAAATTCGACCCGCTCGCCGTACTGCCGGTGCACACCGAGCTAGTGGAGAAGGAGCTGGCCGAAGCCGGCGCCCAGCACTACCGAAATGCCGCTCGACGGCTCAAGAAGATGCGCAAACTCGCGACTGGGTCTGATCAGGCTACCGAGGTCGATGAGTTGATCGCCGACCTCCGCCATCGATATCACCGTCGGCCTCGGCTACAACTGGAGTTCGATCGCGCGGGGCTGCCCTAGCACTCGCCGTTTTCGCCAGGCCACACTCACCGTTTCGACAGACTGGATTCGCCCGTCCCGGCAACCGCGGGCGATACATCAATATCCGGCAAGTGATCCCGCCAGGAAACCTGACGGTGTCCCCATACCTGAATGTGGCGACACCCGAACCGCTCGTTGTCGTCAATAATCGACCCAGACGACACGGACAGCTAACGCCGGAACCAAGAATAAGGAGTAGTCACGACGGATTATCCAATGGTGGAGCTAAGGGTGGAGCTGAGGGGACTCGAACCCCTGCCTTGACCTGCTGAAATACCGTCTGGATGCCGTTTCGTTCCGTCTTGTTCCGGTTCAGTCCCGCTCGTTACCTGCGGATTCGTTTTCGGGTCTTGACGGCGTCAAGAGCAGTACCTTACGGCGATGGCGTCGACGAGTGACCTCGCGGACGAACGACACCAGGTGCATGAGTGCCACGACTACGGCTCCGACGATCAATCCAATCACCGCAGACGCTCCGGTGTTGACCAACCAGGCCAGCACCGCGCCAAGGGCCTTGACGGAGTGACGAACCCGATCCTCGACATCGTGAACCAAGTCGTACGGAGTGTGCCAGCCGAGGTGGTCGCTACCCGCCAGCAGTATGTGGCCGCCCACCCAGAGCATCGCCACCGTCCCGACCGTTGAGAGCGTTGAAAGCAGCTTGGGCATCGCGGCGACCAGGCCCCGGCCGACCTTCTGCCCGACTCGGGATGCGGTCTGGGTGAGGTGGAGACCGGCGTCGTCCATCTTGACGATGACGGCGACGACGCCGTACACGGCGGCGGTGAGGAGCAGTGCCACGATGATGAGGATGATGAGCCGCGGCACGAACGCCTGGTTTGCCACCTCGTTGAGGGCGATCACCATGATTTCGGCGGACAAGACCACGTCGGTCCGGATCGCCCCGGCCACCATGTCGTCCTCGGCGACTGGCGCGGCATGGGCGTCATGACCGCGGATGCTGCTCCACGCCTTGTGGGCGCCTTCGTAGCACAGGTACGTGGCACCGAGCATCAGGACCGGGATGACCAGCCACGGCGCGAACTGACTGAGCAGCATTGCCGCGGGCAGGATCAACAGGAGCTTGTTGCGCAGTGATCCGACCGCGATGCGTCTGATGATCGGCAACTCGCGTTCGGCAGCGATCCCGTAGACGTATTGCGGTGTCACCGCGGTGTCGTCAATGACCACTCCGGCAGCCTTGGCCGTCGCGCGACCACTGGCGGCGGCCAGTCGTGCCAGCACCGCCACGTCGTCCAGGAGTCCGAAAAGACCCGCGCTCATCGCGTTTCCATCACACAGCCGTCTGGCCGATGGTCAACCAAAGGGGAAGTCTCACTGGCTAATTGTGGGCTTGGAAGAGTCAGCTGACCACCGCAATCTGGCGTTGCCGGCACTCCGTGGCGGCCTCCACGATCCGCTGCGCAGTCCGGTAGTTGATGCCGGATGCCTTGGCCACAGGATTTCACGAGTGGAGCTAAGGGTGGAGCTAAGGGGACTCGAACCCCGCACCGAACCTGGGGAAACAGGCTCTGAACTGCGGGTTCTGTCTTCCTGCGTCGTTAGGCCAGCCCTCAGTGTGCTGCGGATATGCCCCGGCGTGTTACGCGACGTAACAGTGCTGGACCCTAATTGACACGCGGCCGATTCGGCTACTCCGAAGCAGCCTGTGGATCACTCAGAACCGCCTCGTAATCGCGCCCGCCGTAGAAGACGCCGATAATCGCCACGGTCTGGTCCAACACGGCGAATCAATAACGACCCGTCGCCTGAAGCCGATTGTGCGCAGTCCAGACCTGATGTCGTCGCGCGCGGTGCCGCGATGCGGGAATGCGGCCAGCTCCTCGCAGTAAGCGACGATCGCCTCCGTGTAGCGCGCCGCGACCTCGGCCGACCCCGCGGCGGCGATATAGCGGTACAGCTCGGCGAGCTGATCTTCCGCCTCGGGCGTGAAGACGACGCTGGGACTCACGCGCTCCCGGCCTGCTCGGCGGCCAGCCGCGCCCGCACCCTCTGCGCAGTAACGGCGCGCGAAGGGTCGGCGACGACGGCGTCGTACGCGGCGGCAACCTCGTCACGAAGCCAGGCTTCAATAGCCTGATCGCGGGCGAACAATGCCCGCAGGCCCTCGCGGATCACCTCACTTTCGCTGGCGTATTCCCCTGAGCGCACCCGCTCGCGGAGCGCTTCAGCCATGTCGTTTGGGAGTGTGATGCTCAATTGCCGCGTCGTTCGCATTAGCGACCTCCATGGTTGAGTAGGACTGAATCCTACTCCTACCGCGCGGCGCGGGCGCCTGTGCGCTCAGGCGCGCCGCGAAACGCGGTTATGGCTGTGATCCAGCGAGGATCAGGACCGCGGTGTCGATTTCGCGGCGGATGGCCACGCCCGCACCGCGGCGCGGGCGAACGCCACCGCTTGCGGTGTGACACGCTCTGGCTTCGCGACTCGACTGTCCGGTGCCAGCAGCCGGAGCCGCCGCAGCACGTCTTTGGTGTTCCTCGTTATGTGCGCCGCCGACGACGTCGTGATCGGTGTACGGTCGCGGTGCTTCCAGCCGATGGCGTCGAGCATGTCGGCGACGAACACGTCCGGATCGTTCTCGCTGGCCGCGACCGCGATGAGGAAGAGAAGCCCGGCCTGCTCTTCGCACAGATCCTTCGACGTCAGCGGCATACGTTCGGCGAGCTGGAACCACAGCGCCGACGGGTCGCTGCGTGCGGCCTTGCCCCGCGCGGTCACCATGAGGCGCCCACGGTGCTTTCGCAGCAGGCCCATTCGCTGTGCGGATTCCCGCAGCCGCAGTGCTGGGATCGTGAGTTGCTCGCGGTTGCCCATGCCGATCCAGGCGTCGGCGAGGTCGAGTTCAGTGAACGCGGCCTCGACGTGGACCGGCGGGAGGTAGCCGGCGGTCGTCAGCTTGATTCCGTCGTCCCCCACCCTGTCGATCAGCCACGCATACGGTCGCACCGCGGTCGTGGCGGCATCCAGGTCGATGAGGACCGGCTCCTGCATCGCAACGCCCATCATCCGGCGTAGCAGCCGGCGTTGCGACGTCGTTCGCACAGCGCCGAGCAGATCCGCCAGGGGTCCGGGCAGCTGACCGATGTCCACGTGTCTGTCGAAATCGCAGAGCGCTTTGTTAATTTCGGCGATGTCGAACGGCGTCGTCGGGTACGAATACGGATCGATGTCGCCGAGAACCTGACGGTACTCGATCTCGGTCTCGGGGTCGCCGATGGTGGGGTCCTTAAACGCCTCGATCAGCTCGTATGCCCCGACCCCGCCGCAGTCCTCGGCCGGCCCGTCACGGTCGCCGTGGGTGCATACCACCTTGCGCGCAGAGGACGCGTGCGGCTCCACCGCCTCCAGCCGCAAAACAAGCTGCCAGTTGTCGCCGAAGTCGTAGCAGTAGAACATCCGATCGCCGATGTCGACCAGCACCTCGTCCAGGCGAACCTGTTGCTCGGGTATGCCCATCTCGCCACTGTCCACCTCGAGATCCATGAGGTAGTACTCGGTGTCGTCACTGTAATAGGCAGGGCCACAGCCGAATCGGTGCAAATGGCTGTCGGTCCAGCCGAAGGCTATCTGGATGATCTCATGCAAGTCGTCCAGAAACACATCAGACGCAACCTCCAGTCGCCGCCACGTCGGCGGTGTGGTGCCTGCCAGATCGACCCGGACCTGGTAGGTCATCACGTCCGGGCGCCGGGGGCGGCGCCGAGACGGTGGCGGCGGTCTATCCAACGGGTCGATCACCGGTCACCTCCGCCTTCGCTCAGCGCGGCATACGCGGGCCGCAGGATCTCGACCAGCGGCCGGCCACGCACCCCGACAATGACATCGGGAAGCTGATCGAGCAATGCGGTCGACAACGTCACCCGCGGGCTTGGCGATGGGATGTCGACCTGCCAAATGAAATAGGAGTCAAGGCAATCAGTGAGCGGCCGTCCCGGCGGCTCGGCACAGTCGGCAGCGGGGCGACCCTCCGACCGGGCAGCCTGCAGATTCGCCAGCAGATCCTCACGTTCGCGTCCACGCCAGGCGAGGATGGCGAATGGATCTTCGTCGAACGACTCGGCCAGCAGGTAGAACGTCGCGGCGAGGTGCTTGCACGGCACCGCGCCATCCGGGCAGGAGCAGTCCAGCGACAACTCCCGGGCGGTCGCTGGGAACAGCGAAAGCTCCAGCCCGGCGAAGACGTCCTCGATATCGTCCGGCATCTCGCCGGAGAGCAACGCGGCTGCATACCATGCGTTTTCGGCAAGCGCACCCTCCACCTGCGTCCACTCACCCTTACCGAAAGCGCCGACACCGATGCGGACACGGTACGGGCGCATCCGACTGCCCTGCACCTGTGCGGTGACCAGTCCCGGACCCACATCCATCGAGATCACTTGTCCCTTGCGGGCATAGCTCCGCCCGCGCTGGAGTCGGCTGCCCATCCCGATGCCTTCGAGCACCTCGATGAACCGCTGGGACCACCATGTCTGGGCGATCGCGCCGCGGGTGCTGCGGGCTTTGAGGCCGCCGTCGACCGGGCGCGGCCGCGACGGCGGCGGGAACCAGTTACTCACCAACGGCCCCCTCGGATAGGGTGAACAGGTTGCGCAGATCGCCGGTGGACAGCTCCGTGAGCCAGCCTTCCCCGTCACCAACCACGAGATCGGCCAGCGCCTTCTTCTCATCGATCATGTCGTCGATCTTCTCTTCGAGCGTGCCGGTGCAAATGAACTTGCGCACTTGGACCTTTCGCTTCTGGCCGATGCGGAACGCTCGGTCGGTTGCCTGGTTCTCCACAGCCGGGTTCCACCAGCGGTCAAGGTGCACAACATGGTTCGCCGCGGTGAGGTTGAGCCCGGTGCCGCCGGCCTTCAGCGACAGCAGGAAGATCGGTGGCCCCTCACCGGACTGGAAGCGCACCACCATCTCGTCGCGCCGCTTCTTCGGGGTGCCGCCGTGCAGGTACAGCACGTCCTGCCCGAACCGCGCGGCCAGGTGCGGCACGAGCATCTCGGCGAATTCGGTGAACTGGGTGAAGCACAGCACCCGGTCGCCCTCAGCGAGGACTTCTTCCAGGATCTCCTCGAGCCGGATGACCTTGCCCGACCGCGCACCGACCGGCGAACGGTCGTGTAGCAGTTGCGCGGGATGGTTGCAGACCTGTTTGAGCTTGGCCATCGCGGCAAGCACATTGCCGCGCCGCTCAATGCCCTCGGTGTTCTCGATCCTCTCCATCATCTCGTCGACGATGGACTGGTACAGGGATGCCTGTTCGGTGGTGAGCTGGCAGTACTGCTTGATCTCGATCTTCTCGGGTAGGTCGTCGATGATCGTCGGGTCGGACTTGAGCCGGCGCAGGACGTAGGGGCGGGTGATCCTGCGCAGGCGCTCGGCCGGCTCGGTCTGGCCGTACTTCTCGACGGGGATCGCGTACCTGGTGCGGAACACCTCGGACGAGCCGAGCAGACCGGGGTTGAGGAAGTCCATGATGGACCACAGCTCGGCGAGCCGGTTTTCGACCGGGGTCCCGGTAAGCGCCACCCGGTGGCCCGCCTTTAGCCGACGCACCGCCTTGGCCCCGCGGGACAGACTGTTCTTCACCGCCTGCGCCTCGTCCAGCACTACCCGGTTCCA
>CAWASF010000014.1:0-231391 GCA_963784685.1 uncultured Actinomycetota bacterium | reverse complement strand
CAGATTCGAGATAGTTATTTCCGAGACGAACTTTTGAGACAGATTGAGCCGTCCCGGCATGTCCGGAGACTCCCTACCTTGGGAGGATTCGAGATATGGGACGTCCGAGTAAGTACCCCGATGAGCTTCGTGAGCGTGCGGTGCGCATGGTCGCTGAAGTGCGGCCGCAGTACCCCTCGCAGTGGGCGGCGATCACTGCGGTGGCAGGCATGTTGGGGATCGGAACCCCCGAGACGTTGCGGACCTGGATCCACCGCTTGGAGGTCGACTCGGGCGTGAGGCCGGGCGTGACCTCGCAGATGGCTGAGGAAAACAAGGCGCTGCGTAAGGAGATCGCTGAGCTGCGCCGGGCCAATGAGATCTTGAAGGCAGCGGCGATTTTCTTCGGGGCCGAGCTGTGCGCCACGAGGCGCCGGGTGTATCGGGAGGTGGTGAGAGACCGCCTCTGTTGGGCCGTCGCAGCGGCCTGATGAAGCATCGGGGCAGCCGATCGCCGGGAACGACGGTGATTGGTGGCAAGCGGCCCCGAGAAGGCGAGCCGTGCTGGTACTGCCAGACGGTGCGGGCTCGTTGAGCAAGGTCAGAAGGTGCAGCGTAAGCGAACCAGTGCTGGAAGCTCCGTAACCGCGAAGCCGGCTCTAACCTGGCGGATATGGGCCGGTCTGCAGTGCACGGCCTCACCGATGGCGAGGCCGACTCCGAAGCCGTTTAGTTCCATCGGTGGGGAGGCCACGGTGAAGGCCTGCGGCGTAACCGTGGCGATGCTGCCGGAGTAGAGCTGGGCACCTCCCTGACCAACCGATGATCTGGTGAACGTGGGAACCATCCTGCGGGACCGTTCATGTCGGCCCAGGCAGCCAGCCGGGCTGAAGTGAGAAGACTCGCCGTTCGGAGTCAAGGAACCGCATCAGGGTGGGGCGGAGGCCTCGTAGTAGTCGCGGGCGGTGACGTGCCCGCCGCGGAGACCGAGAAAGGCGGTCACAGGGCGAAGGGGGCCAGCAAGACACGCAGTGCGAGAACTGGAAGATCAGGAGGAGTGTGATGTCGCCGGTGAATACCGACGAACTCGAGGTGGCGCTGATGGTGGCGCGGCAACGGGTACTGAAGATCCAGACCAAGCTGCACCGTTGGGCTGTCGATGATCCTCATCGCCGGTTCGACGATCTGTTCAACCTCGTTGCCGATCCTGGCTTCCTTCTGGTGGCCTGGCATCGGGTGAGCGGAAACAAGGGTGCCGCCACGGCCGGGGTGGATCGGCGCACCGCGTCGTCCATCGCCGCCGGGCAGGGCGTCGAGGCGTTCCTCGACGAACTACGGTCGAGTGTCAAGGACCGCAGTTTCCGTCCGCTGCCGGTCCGCGAGCGGATGATCCCCAAGACCGGTGGGAAGTTGCGCCGGTTGGGGATTCCGACCGTGGCCGATCGGGTGGTCCAGGCATCGTTGAAGTTGGTGTTGGAGCCGATCTTCGAGGCGGATTTCTTGCCGTGCTCCTACGGTTTCCGTCCGAGACGCCGGGCTCATGATGCGGTGGCCGAAGTGCGTTACCTCGCAACGCGACCCAGGTGCTATGACTGGGTCGTCGAGGGCGACATCAAGGCCTGTTTCGATGAGATCGACCACACCGCTCTGATGGGGCGGGTGCGTCGGCGCGTTAGGGACAACCGTGTGCTGGGTTTGGTGAAGGCGTTCCTGAAGGCGGGCATCCTCACCGAGGCAGGCCTGCTCGAAGACAGCACCGCGGGAACTCCGCAGGGTGGAATCCTGTCCCCGTTGTTGGCCAATGTGGCGTTGTCGGTGCTCGATGAACACATCGCCGGATTGCCGGGTGGCCCGGCCACCGGCTCAGTCGAGCGTGCTCGACGACTTCGCCAAGGGCAGCCGAACTTTCGGCTCGTCCGCTACGCCGACGACTGGTGTCTGATGGTGCGGGGCAACAGAGCTCACGCCGAAGCACTACGGGAGGGCATCGCCGCCGTGCTGGCGACGATGGGGTTGCGTCTGTCACCGGACAAGACCCTGATCACCCACATCGACGAGGGGCTGGACTTCCTCGGGTGGCACATCCAGCGCCGCCGCAAACGGGGCACCAGCCGAAGCTACGTCTACGTTCATCCGTGCACCAAGGCCGTGTTGGCGGTCAAACGGAAGCTCAAGACGCTGCGCCGAACAGTCGAACCCAACCAGCCGCTCGATGACCTGCTGCGCCGCATCAATTCGACGCTGGCAGGCTGGGCGGGTTACTTCCGGGCCGGGGTGTCCTCGGCGACCTTCTCCTACCTGAGTCACTACACGTGGCAGACGGTATGGCGGTGGATGCGCCGTAAACACCGCAAATCGACCTGGAAGCAACTGCGCCGTCACTACTGCGGCGGCGGCTGGTGGCCAGCCACCGAGGAACGGGTGCTCATCGATCTGGAAAAGATCAGCACCACCCGCTACCGCTACCGCGGTGCGGTCATCCCCTCGCCCTGGCCGGACACCGATGAGGATGCCACCACAGCAGCCTGACCGGGTTTTGTGGAGAGCCCGGTGCATCGAAAGGTGCACGCCGGGTTCGGGAAGCGGCCCGGGAAAACGGAACAACCCCAACAGTTGTCACCGCGTCCCGGGCCGACTTTCACCGACCGGCCCGGGAGACGGTAATTCGGTTCATCGCCGAGCACAAGGACAACCAGGTGCCCGGTCCCGATGGTGGGGCCGGGCTTGTCTGGGGTGTCGAGCCCATGTGCGCTGTGCTGTCCGAGCACGGTGTGCCGATCAGCCCGTCGACGTACTACGAGTGGATCGACAAGGCGCCTACGCGCCGGCAGCTGCGGGATGCCGAACTGGTGCAGATCATCACCGCCCAGCGCGAAGATAAGAAGACCGGCAAGTTCGTGCAGACCCTGGGGTCGCGCAAGTTGTGGATCAGACTGCGCGGCCAGGGCCACGACGTCGCCCGGTGCACCGTGGAGCGGATCATGCGCGAGCAGGGTTGGGAGGGTGCCCGTTACGGGTCCAAGCACAAGACCACGATCGCCGATGACAGCCACCCACGCTACCCAGACCTCGTCGACCGCAACTTCTGTGCTCCGGCGCCAAATCGCTTGTGGGTGGCCGACTTTACCTATGTGCCGACCTGGACCGGGTTCGTCTACGTCGCGTTCGTCATCGACGCCTTCAGTCGCCGGATCGTGGGCTGGCGTGCAGCCAAAGCGATGACCACCGCGCTGGTCCTCGACGCGGTCGAGCACGCCTTCTTCACCCGCGCACAGGAAGGCAACACCAACCTGCACGGCCTGATTGCGCACAACGATGCGGGCAGCCAATACACCTCGGTGGCGTTCACTCAGCGGCTCCTCGACGAAGGCGTCGATCCCTCGGTCGGGTCCGTCGGCGATGCATTCGACAACGCCCTGGCCGAGACCACCGTCGGGTCGTTCAAGAATGAACTCATCCGTCGACAAGGCCCCTGGCGCGACGTCAACCACGTCGAGATCGCCACCGCCGAATGGGTCCTATGGTTCAACACCGAGCGCCCGCACGAATACCTCGACGACTTCACCCCCGAAGCCGTCGAGAAACTCCATTACGATCACAGACGCACCCCACCAAAAGCGGGGTGATTCAACACAACCAGTCTCCGGACTCGCCGGGACGGCTCAGATCGACCTTGGGGAACGGGGCCGGTTCAGGCCGTCCGCCCGGTGTCTCAGATGTGGTCTATTTCGAGACACAAGCTGCTCTCAGCGATCGGCGACAACCCCGGCCGGATCCGCAGCGACGCCGCCTTCGTCGAACTCTGCGGAATCTGCCCGCTAGAAGCCTCCATTGGCAAAGCCAGTCGGCACCGACTCAACCGCGACGCCAACCGGGCTCTGCACGTCATCCTCGTCGTACGCATGCGCCGCCACCAACTCACCCGCCACTACATCGCCCGCCGCCTGGCCGAAGGCAAAACCAAAAACGAGATCATGCGATGCCTCAAGCGCTACATCGCCCGGGAAATCTTCCACACCCTCCACACACCCAATAAATCAACCACCGAACTCACCGCTTGAAGATTAGGAGCATCTGCTATCAAGGGCGGCAACGGCTGCGACGACCGTTCGCGGACATCACGTGAACACTAGCGGTAGGGTCGGCGGCATGTGCCGCTTGTTCGGTCTGCACGCAGGCCGCTTCGTCGCGACGGCCACATTCTGGTTGTTGGATGCGCCGGACAGCCTGGCAGCGCAGAGTAAGCGGAATCCCGACGGCACCGGTATCGGGGTGTTCGACGGAGACGGGAAACCGGTGCTGCGCAAGCAGCCGATCGCGGCGTGGGTGGATACCGACTTCGCTTGTGAGGCACATCAACTGAGCGGCACTACGTTCATCGCCCATGTGCGTTATGCGTCGACGGGCAAGCTTGACGTGCTCAACACACATCCGTTCCGACAGGACGGTCGGCTGTTCGCGCACAACGGTGTCGTCGGTGGCCTCGATGTGCTCGACGCGAGGCTGGCCGAGTTGTCGGTCGCCGATCTGGTGTTGGGCCAGACGGACAGCGAACGGGTCTTCGCGCTGATCACCGCGTCGATCCGGGCCCGTGGTCACGACATCGGAGCCGGCTTGGTGGACGCGTTGCGATGGCTCGCGGACAACGTGCCGATCTACGCGGTCAACCTGCTGCTGTGTACCGCGACCGACATGTGGGCGTTGCGCTACCCCGAGCCGAACAAGCTGTATGTCCTGGAGCGGCGAGAACCGTCGAGTTGCCCGCACTTCGACATGCAGACGCCGCGAATCCACGCGCAATCCGATCACCTCGATCTGCATCCGTCGGTGGTGTTCGCCAGCGAGCCGATGGACGACGACCCGGGTTGGCAGCTCATCGACCCAGGCGCGCTCGTCCACGTCGACGACCGTCTTACCGTGACCCACTGCGAGATGCTGCCGGACCCGCCCGCGCACGAACTCACGCTCGCCGACCTGAGCTCGACCGCGTCGGCGTCGCAGCACTCCGCATAGCACTGCGCCGAGGTCAACGCTTCAATCGACCGGAATCGCCCGATTCTCACCGGAGCTTCGAAACTACCAACCCCGTTGTCGGACAACGCAATACTAGCCGGATACTTTGCGACCAAGGGGATTTCGCGCATCGAACGGGTAATCAGACAACCATTTCAGCTACCGCCGATCGACCGACGTGGCACTGGCCATTAACCACCTGGGTGCCCGGCACAAATTCATCAAGCCTCACTGCCCTTGGCAGAACGGCAAGGTGGAGAGATTCAACCGCACCCTGCAGACCGAATGGGCCTACCACCGAGCCTTCGCCTCCAATACCGACCGCGCCCACGCTCTTGCACCCTGGCTCGAATCGAGCTCTACAACACTCACCGCCGTCACACCGCGCTCGGAGGCCTACACCTACCTCCAATCAGCCGACTGCGACCAACCTCATGACCGGGTACATTGCTGCGCGGCCGTGACCCGGTTCACGATTAACGCGGTGGTAACCGCATGGCCATACCGTTGCGGGATGCGACGCGTGCCGCCGCGAACGTTGGGCGCCGAAGAGGAGTTTCACCTTGTCGATCTGAAGACAAGGCGACTGACGGCACGCGCTCCTGAACTACTGGCCGAGTTGTCCGAGCACTACGTCGCCGAGCTGCAGCGCTGCGTCGTCGAGACGAACACCCCAGTGGTCGATTCGCTCGAGGGGCTGCGCGATGAACTTGGCCGCCACCGCCGGGTCTTGGTCGAAACCGCCGCCGAACTGGGCATTGGGGTGGTCGCCGCAGGGGCCGTGCCGCTGTCGGTGCCGGCTGAAATGCAGGTCACCAAGACCGCCCGCTACCGGCAAATGCTTTCCGACTATCAACTGCTGGCACGCGAGCAGCTGATCTGCGGCACCCAGGTGCATGTTGGCATCAGCGACCGCAACGAGGCGGTCGCGGTCGCCCACCGGGTGGGGGCGTATCTGCCCACTCTGCTCGCACTATCGGCCAGCTCGCCCTTCGCATCCGACGGCTCTGACACCGGCTACTCGAGCATGCGCACGCTGGTCTGGCAGCGCTGGCCGACGACCGGGCCGGCCGCCCTGGTGCAATCCGCCGAAGAATACGACGAGCTGGTCAACGACCTGGTGGCCAGCGGAGTCATCAGCGACGCCGGGATGGTCTATTTCGACGTCCGACCGTCGAACTCCGCGCCGACGTTGGAGCTGCGGGTGTGCGACAGCTGCCCGTCCGTTGACACCGTCGTGCTGATCGCCGGGCTGTTTCGGGCTCTGGTCCAGCGCGAGATCGACGCCCTGCGAGCGGGCACCCCTGCCACGATCCTGTCCGCGACACTGGGCCGGGCCGCGCTGTGGCGCGCTGCCCGGTCGGGGTTGGAGGGCGACCTCGTCGATGTCAGCGTCCCGGCCAGCAGGCCGGCGTCCGAGGTGGTCACCGAGCTGCTCGGATCGCTGCGCCCGCAACTGGAACGCAGCGGTGACTGGGACATCGTCAGCGAGTTGACCCGCCGGGTACTGATAGCGGGCACGTCGTCGGCCCGGCAACGGCGGGCGCTGCGCCGCCGCGGACGTCTCACCGACGTGGTCGATCAGCTGATCGACGAGACCGCCGGCCGCTGGCCGAGCACCGCGACGGCCGTCGGCAGCGACCCGACCCTGCTATTCGGCTACCAGCCCGGCAGTGACCCCGTGGTTCGGGTCACCCGTGGCAACGTCGACGTCAGCTATGACGAAGCCGTCGATGCCGACGGTCACCCACGGCCGCGCTATCGGACGGTCCTCGACACCATTGCCCGCCTCGGGGTGGCGCAGCTGCGGTTCCGGGAAGGAGGCATCGAGCAGGAGCAGCGCGCCGACAACATCACCTTCCGCGTCGCCGGCCAAAGCCGCGCCCAGCTGTTCCCGGTCGACCTGGTCCCGCGCATGGTGGCCGCCGACGAGTGGGCGCAGCTGTCTGTGGGCCTGGGTCAGCGGGCCCGCGCGCTGGATGCGTTCCTCCGCGACATCTATTCCGAGCAGGCGATCGTCGCCGACGGCATCATCGGTGTGCAGGCCCTCGACCGGGCATCCGGCTTCCGCTCGACGGGCCGCCTCGCCGGTGATACGGTGCGCGCACACGTCAGCGGCACCGACCTGGTGTGCGACCGCGCCGGCCGTTGGATGGTGCTCGAAGACAACCTGCGGGTGCCGTCGGGCACTGGGTACGCGATCGTCAACCACCGGCTGCTGAGCAAGCACCTCCCCGAGTTGCAACCGCCCGCCGCGATCGAGGACGCTGACCGGGCACCGCAGATGCTGCTCGATACGCTGCGTGCAGCGGCGCCGCCC
This sequence comes from uncultured Actinomycetota bacterium, assembly GCA_963784685.1. Taxonomy (GTDB): domain Bacteria; phylum Actinomycetota; class Actinomycetes; order Mycobacteriales; family Mycobacteriaceae; genus Mycobacterium. The sequence goes on along the minus strand of CAWASF010000014.1, from coordinate 224,079 downwards.
CACGCCCCCGACGAGCCAGCGGTGGTGCTGTTGTCCTGCGGCTGGGAAGACTCCGCCTGGTTCGAGCACACCTTCCTGGCCGAGGAAATGGGTGTCGCGCTAGTACAGCCGTCGGACCTATCGGTACGCGATGGAAAGCTGTTGCGCCACATCGGTTCTGACGCCCAACGCATCGACGTCGTCTACGCGCGGATGGACGAGGACATGCTGCTGACCTCCACCGGATACGACGGCGCTCCGCTGCGGCCCGGGCTGCTCGCCGCGATCACCGACGGCCATCTCACCGTCGCCAATGCGCTGGCCAACGGAGTGGCCGACGACAAGGCGATCTACACGTACGTTCCGGCCATGATCGAGTACTACCTGGGCGAAAAACCCATGCTGGCCCAAGTGCCGACGTGGATCTGCGGCGAACGCGCGCAGCGCGACTTCGTGCTGGCCAACCTCGGCGATTTGGTGGTGAAGCCCATCGACGGGCTGGGCGGAAGCGGCGTTCTGATCGGGCCGGAAGCCTCCGATGCCGCGCTGGAGGCGCGCCGTCGTGAGCTGGAAACACAACCGGAGCGGTTCGTCGCCCAGGAGTTGGTCGCCCTATCCACCCATCCCACCTTCGACGGTGAAGGGATACACCCACATCACGTCGACCTGCGCGCGTTCGTCCATCTTCGGGCCGGTACGGGCGGATCGGTGTCGGCGCACATCACACCTGCGCCGTTGACGCGAGTCGCCAGCCGCGGGTCGCGGATTGTCAACTCGTCGTATGGCGGGGCCAGTAAGGACACTTGGATTCTCACCGCCCGATCCGCCGGCCAAGGGTAGCGGGCAGATTTCACTCATCGGAAGCAGGAGACATGTGCGGTATCTGCGGTGAGATCCGCTGGGATGGGCAAACGGCGGATGTCGGCGCAGTCACACGGATGACCGGCGCGATGATGTCGCGCGGACCGGACTCCGACGGCGTGGTGGCCCACGGGCCAGTGGCTTTCGGGCATCGGCGGCTGTCGATCATCGACCTGTCCGCTCGCGGAGCCCAGCCGATGGTCGACAGTGATCTCGGGTTGACGCTGGTATTCAACGGCTGCATCTACAACTACAAGGAGCTGCGCGAGGAACTTCAAGCCGCCGGGTACCGCTTCTTCTCGACCGCCGACAGCGAGGTCGTGATCAAGGCGTTCCACAAATGGGGCCCGCGGTGCGTCGAGCGATTCAAGGGGATGTTCGCGTTTGCGATCGCCGACCGCGACTCGGGAGTGGTGACGCTGGCGCGGGACCGGCTTGGCATAAAGCCGCTGTATCTGGCGTCGGCGCCCGGCCGGCTGCGGTTCGCATCCACGGTGCGCGCACTGCTCGATGCGGGCGGCGTGGACACTGAACTGGATCGCCATGCGCTGCACCACTACATGAGCTTCCACTCTGTAGTGCCGGCGCCGCGGACGATCTACCGCGGTGTGCGCAAGCTTCCGCCGGCAACGGTGCGGGTGATCCAGCCCGACGGGTCGCGCACCGACGTCGTGTACTGGACACCGGGGTTCCGCCGCGATCCGGCACGGGCATCCTGGTCGGTCCGCGACTGGGAGGCCGCTTTGATGGATGCGCTGCGTACCGCGGTGGAACGCCGGATGGTCGCCGACGTGCCCGTCGGCGTGTTGTTATCGGGCGGCATCGACTCCTCAATCGTGGTGGCACTTTTGGCGGAGCAAGGCCAGCACGGGTTGGCCACGTTCAGCATTGGCTTCGACTCAGCCGGTGGCGAATCCGGCGACGAGTACTTCTACTCCGACTTGATCGCCAAAACCTTCGACACCGACCACCACAAGATCCATATCGACTCCTCGCGGCTGCTGCCCGCAGTGCCGAAAACCATTGCCGCGATGAGCGAACCGATGGTCAGCCACGACTGCGTGGCCTTCTACCTGCTATCGGAGGAGGTCAGTAAGTCGGTGAAGGTCGTGCAGTCCGGACAGGGCGCCGACGAGATTCTGGCCGGCTACGACTGGTACCCACCGCTGGCCAACGTCGGCCGCGAGCAGACCACCGCAGCGTACGCCAAGGTGTTCTTCGACCGCAGCCACAGCGATGTGCTGTCAATCTTCGCCCCCGAGTACGGGATTGACGTCGACGCGAGCCGCGAGTACACGACCGCCCATCAGGCAGCGCCCGGCGCCGACTCCGCGGTGGACGCGGCGCTGCGCCTGGACACCCAGGTCATGCTTGTCGACGATCCGGTCAAACGCGTCGATACGATGACGATGGCGTGGGGCCTGGAGGCGCGTGTGCCGTTCCTCGACCACGACTTCGTCGAGCTGGCGGCTGCCTGCCCGCCCGAGCTGAAGCTCGCCTCGGACGGCAAGGGTGTGCTCAAGGACGCGTCGCGGGCGCTGCTGCCGTCGGAGGTGATCGACCGGACCAAGGGCTACTTCCCGGTTCCAGGTATCCGCCATTTGCACGGCGAGGTGCTCGACATGGTGCGCGATGCGCTGACCAACGATGCCGCCCGGACCCGTGGGCTGTATCGCAGCGACACGGTTAACCGCCTGCTCGCCGCACCCAACGAGACACGAACCACGCTGGGCGCAAACGCGCTGTGGCAACTGGCCGTGCTCGAGATGTGGCTGCAGAGCATGGAGGGCTGAGGCGATGGGGCAGGTGCGTGCGCTCTACGCCGCGTCGCTGTCCCCGGACGCGACTGCGTTCGCCCACGTCGTCGACGATGGTGGTTATCCCCGCGCGGTGCAGCGCTTTTTGCGTGGCCGCCGGGCCAGCTCGTCGCGGGATGTCGAGCTTCCCGTCGAGGGTCCGGTCTCTCGTGTCATCCACTCCGCAGACGGTCAGTGGCTGGCCTGTCAGGTGGCTCCCGACGGGGGCACTCGCACCCAGATCTGGGTCGTCACCACCGATCCCGACGACCGGATGGCCTGGCGCATCGACGGCGAAGAGGACGGCACCGCTGCACTGATCGGGTGGGATGGCACCCGGGTGGCGGCGATCCTGACCGGTGAGGACGGAATTGGGCAGTCTTGTCTGATCGATCCGGCCGACGGCCATTGCACCGTGCTGGACCGCCGATCCGGCGGCCGACTCGTCGACGCCTGGGGCGGGGCGTCGCTGATTCGGGTGGGGCCGCGCGGCTACCGGGAAATGATCATGCTGCACGGGCAGACCGAAATAGCCTTACTGCCTTCCGATCCCGGTTCCACGACCGCGGTTGGGTTCATCCTCGACGACCACCATCCTCGCCGCATTCGCTACGGCCCGACCGGGGAGCTGACCAAGCTGTACTACCCGGCCAAGAATTACGCGGCGAATGCCTCGGTGGACGGGAACGACGGTCGCGGTCCCGGTTACGTCCGAGCCCTGATCCGCAGCGACAACGGCTGCGAGTACGCCCGGCTGCTGGAAGTGACGGCCACGCAGGACGGCGTCAGCTACAGCGTGGTGGCCGAGCGCCCCGACTGCGACCTCGACGAGTTCGCTGTCAGTGACGACCTGTCCACCATCGCGCTGCTGTGGAACCTGCAGGGTCGCAGCGAATTACAGATCCTCGAATACACCGACAACACGCTGACCGAACCGATCCCGCTGCCCGGCTTGGTCGCCAGCGAGCTGTCCATCAGTGCCGGTGGTTCGATGGTCGCGATGACCGTTCAAAGCCCGTCGATGCCACGAACCGTCGAGCTGGTCGACCCGCGCACGCGTCGATGGGAACTCATCGACCGCGAACCCATCCGCGGTCCGGTGGCCTCCGGATCCGCCGCACGGCCGGTGCTCGTGGCGATCACGGCACGCGACGGGCTGAGCCTGCCCGCGTGGCTGTACCGGTCGCCGGGGACCAGGGCTACCTCGGGCGCGGTGGTGTACCTGCACGGCGGTCCAGAAGGCCAGGCCCGGCCCGAGTACAGCGAGATCTTTCCAGAGCTGCTCAACGCCGGGATCAGCGTGCTGTCCCCGAATGTCCGTGGCTCCGGTGGCTTCGGCCGCACCTTCATGCACGCCGACGACAAGGAAAAACGGTTCGCGGCCATCGACGACGTCGCCGATTGCGTGCGCTTTCTGGTGGACAACCAGTTGGCCGATCCGACGCGGATTGCCTGCGCGGGCTGGTCATACGGCGGCTTCCTGACCATGGCGGCCATGACGTTTCACCCGGACTTGTTTGCGGCGGGCATCACCATCTGCGGGATGAGCGACCTGACCACCTTCTACCGCAACACCGAACCGTGGCTCGCCGACGAGGCATTTCCGAAGTACGGCCACCCGGTCAACGACCGCGAGCTGCTCGAGCAGCTGTCCCCGCTGCGCCGGGTCGACGCGTTGACCGCGCCGTTGCTGGTCGTGCATGGCGCCAACGACACCAACGTGCCGGTCAGCGAGTCGGAGCAGATCGTCGACGCGCTGCGTCAGGCCGGCCGCGACGTCAGCTACCTACTCTTCAGCGACGACGGACATGGGATCGTCAAGCGCGAGAATCGTGCGGACTTGGCCGCGGCGATGAGTGAATGGCTGAACAGGGCATTCGGCACCACCGCGCCGCTTCTTCAGGACAATTTCCGCTGATCAACGGCATCGGCGCAGGCTGGCACGAAAAGGACTGCGCCACCTACGGATACGGGTTCGGCAGCTGAAAGTCACGCTTCAACCTGTTCGACGCCGGCCTGGAACGGATCGAGGCGCGCCTAGGCCAACTGATCCCGCCCCCGGTCCGCAAGATACGCATCCTCATCGGCGGCGCCGGCCCCAAGCGGACCCTGCCCGCTGTGGCACGCTAGGCCGACATCTGGCACACCTTCCTCTGGAGACCTTCACCGAAGCCAGCGCCCGAGTCGAGGAGCTGGCCCTGGCCGCGGGACGCTCCGGAAAGGACATCGAACGCTCGGTGCACTGCTCGGCGCGCCCAACGCCGAGGCTTACCGCGCCACCGGCGCCAGCACGTTCATCACCGAGATCGCCTCCGACGCCACTACCGGTCACGACTTCAACACCTTGGAGGAAATGCTGGCCTGGCGTGATCGTCAGCAGTGAAGGGGCCGTCAGTACGATGACCGCAGCGCAGGAAGTGGCCCAATTCTTGGGGTCCGGTCAGCTTGTTGATCACGTAACCCGGCCCTTGGCAATGGCTAGATAAGAAGATTGACTCGATTGTGGACGAACGGCAAACGCTCATGTGCGACTGACTTTTGAGAGTCTCATATCCCGTCTATTTCAAGACAACGCCTTCCAGTGGTCAGTGAGCTAAGCCGGGATGCCGCTAGGTCGTGGGTACTTTGGCGGCGATCTGGCTGGCGACGCTGACGCCTTGTTCTGTTGCGTGGTAGCTGCATGCCGATACGTCGATCACCACGTTGTTGCGGGCGGTCAACGCCCGCTGACACGCCCAACCGTTTTTGGGGCTCAAATAGGTTGTAGTGGCGCTGACTGTGCCGTCGGCGGTGGACATCGGCCCCGCGCTCCACTGGAGATTGTGGATATTGCCGGTGTAGGTGTGGTTGGCGCAGGTTGGCCAGCTTTGCGATGAGGCGCTGACAAACGCCGCCGCCGCCTGCGCCGAGGGAAACAACACCACGGCCTGATCAACCGAGTGAGTGTAGTTCTTGCCGTCCGTGAGTGTGTGTCCGCGTATGGCGGTCCATCCGCTCCCGAGATAAGCAGCTTCCTCGGCCGCACCGTCTATGGGTATGCACTCCGGAGGCGTCGCAGGGCTCTTAAAACCGATGTCTCGCAGTGTGTTCCACGGCTCGGAGAGCGTCATCCCGGCGGCGCCCATCGTGGTGTTGATTTGGTCGGGGCTGAGCAGCAGCCCGTCCAGCGCGGCCTCAACGACTGGTTTGGGTGTGGGCGGCGGTGGGGGTGGTGCTGGTGCGGCTTGCGTGGTTGGCGCTGCTGAGGGTGCAGGCGTCCGGGACGGTTGCTGCGGTCGAAAAATGATGAAGCCAGCGGCTAGGAGTACGACGGCTGCGATGATTGCGGCGATCAGGGCCGAGCGGCCTCGGGGTGGCCACCAGGGCTGCCGTGGCGGTGGGCGGATCTCAGCTGGTGCGGAGTCGGTCGGGGCCTGTTGGGCCGTGTCGGGATTCGGATCGGTGGCCGGTTGCTGCGGGGCCGCCTCGGCTGCGGGCATGGTGGGGGCAGCCACGAAAGCTGCGCGCGTGGCCTGATCTTGGGCTGGCAGGGCAATTGGTGTGGTGATGGCATCGTGGGCGGCGTCGGCCAACTCCACCGTGGTCGCATAACGCTCGTCGGGGTCTTTGGCCATCCCGGTGGCGATGACCCCATCAACCTGGGCGGGCACATCGGGCCTGGTGATGGAGGGTCGCGGCGGCGGCGTGCTCAGGTGGGCGGCAACCAGGCGCGCCATCGTGTCACCGGCAAACGGTGGGTCTCCGGCCAGACACTCATAGAGCACGCAGGCCAACGAGTAGACGTCGGAGCGGGCATCCTCGGTGTCTCGGGTACCTAAACGCTCGGGTGCGATGTATTGGAAGGTGCCGATCGTGTTGCCGGACTTGGTCATGCGCGTTCCGTCGATGGCGCGGGCGATCCCGAAGTCAATCAGGTAGGCGAAGTCGTTGCGGTCGAGCAGAATGTTGGAGGGTTTGACGTCGCGGTGCAGCAGCCCAACCTGATGGGCCGCATGCAGGGCCATGGCGACCCCCTCGATGATGCGTACCGCCCGCGCCGGTTCTAACGGCCCCTCGGTGAGCACGGCTTGCAAATCGCGACCTTCGATCAACCGCATATCCACATACAGCCGCCCGTCGATCTGCCATAGTTGTGAATGGGAACCACGTGCGGGCTGTTGAGCTGGGCGGCGGCTTCGGCTTCGCGGCGGAAGCGCTGTACGAACTCATCGTCGTCAGCCAGATAAGTCGGCAGCACCTTGATGGCGACAATCCGCTTGGTTTCGGTGTCGTAGGCCCGCCACACCTCGCCCATGCCGCCCCGGCCCAGCATTTCGACAAGGCGATACCGGCCGAACGGCGTGCCCTCCACCGGCTCACCAAACGCAGCCAGCCGCTGCACCGACGGGCAAACCAGGCTACTGCCCTTACTGATTCGTTCTAGATGATGCCGCTGGCCAGCGTGACAAGGAATTCACCAAGGATCCTCCAAGCCGCCGACCATACGTTTGCGCGATTGCGATCTGCAATCACCGGACAACGCCATACGCCAAAGGAGCAACCTAAATGTCTGAATCATCGACGGCAACCGCCGAGATCCCATATGTCATCCCAAACGTCGACCACACAACCCAAGAGGAGGTGGTTGTCGAGTCGGCTCCTCGTGCCAAGGCTCAGCTGCCGCCAGCGCCGATTCTCATCACCGAACACGAGGTCCTCTTCAGCACCGCGGCCGCCACCGGGCTACGGCCGACTCGTCGGTGGACTGACGCGGTTCGTATTGTCTCCGCGGCCACGCGCCGGATCTTCGTGACGGCACCCACGGACTCGCGGCCAAAGCGACGGCACTACCCGCCGCGAGCCAGCTACCTCGAAGACTCCCGCATGGCACGCGAAATGCACCGGCTCTGACGGCGTCATAGTGTTCTGTGTCTACGGACAGACGTACGAGGTCAAGGCTGGACGATCCTGCCGAGCAGCGACGGGATCCGGTTCACCAATGACACCAACGGCCACGGCATGTTCGTCAGCGTCGAGAACGTCTATTCGTTCTGATCGGGTCTACTTGCTCTCAACGGCACGCACCACGGGGAAGATCCCGGCCCCGTCGCAATTACGAGCTTTTCGGATTACCGGCGCAATCGAACATAGGGGCGTGCCGTCGCCGTCGCGATGCTCGCGGTAGTCATCGGAATACTCGCCGCGCTCGTACATGCCGATGGCGGTCTGATCGGCCATGGGCTGGCCGCTATCGGCTTCATTTAGTGCAGCCGCCGATCTCCCCGCGCGGCCGTCGCCCTTCAGTGACCAGGCTCGGGAACTGGCCGCCGCGCTCCTCGAAGGTAGCCGCCGAGCTGGAAGGGTGGGCCGACAGGAGGGAAGACCCGTCATAGTCCGTCACCACCGGACAAGACCCAGAACGGCCGGGCAGCCATGGTTTTTTCGCTTCGTTAAGCGGATATTCAACACGTGAGCAACTTCGTTTCCGGAAGGAGACTGGGGTGGCAATGATTCCTCAGGTGAATGCGTGCGATGCCGCCCAGGCCCTTGAGCTGGTGCGCGCCTTGTGCGATCAACTGCACGCGATGACCCGCCAGTTGGCGCGGCTTGAATGTCAAGGTGTCATCGGCACGAACGGCCGGGCATCAGCCACCATCCGACACGAAGCAGCTGCGCTGCGGCGAGACATTAGCAAGGCGCAGTTTCTCATCGACCGGCTAGAGCGCCGTTACCTCAACGGCAACGGGCACGCCCAGCCACGCCGACCCCTAGAGCAACCGCACCGTTCAACCGCCAGCGCACCATTTCGGCGTCGGTGATCGCCTGGCAGCAGCACGTACGTTACGGCTGGGGTTGGCTAGGGTGGGCCGGTGCGGGCAGTCCTGGCAGCCAGGCAGAGTGACCCTGCGAGAGTCCCCGATCTATCTCTGCCTTCAGAGCCGGGTTCGGGTCGGTGCTGGACGGGCCGGTGCTGGCGCTGGCCGGTGCCGCTAACCCGACACCCGAGCCGAGAACGATGGCAGCGCCGATCAGTGTTTTCGTGGTCAAAACCTTTAGATATTCAACCTTGTCCCTCGCCGGCGTAGTGGCGCACCTTCCCGAGGATGATCTGAAAGTCCTGTTGTTCTGATCAAACCGGCGTTGGCGCGCTGGTTGGGAGTACGCCCGTGCTTACGGTAGTTCACACGCAGGTCCAAATAATGCTGGTGCGAGTCGGTCGGTGCTGGATGAGATCGTCCGTGATGGCGCCCGCCAGATGCTGCATGCGGCGCTTAAGGCGGAAGTCGCCGCCTATATCGAGCAGTTCGCCGATCAGCTCGACGACGATGGCCGTCGGTTGGTGGTCCGCAATGGTTATCACCAACCCCGGGAGGTGCTGACCGCCGCGGGCGCGGTCACCGTGGTGGCCCCGCGGGTCAACGACAAGCGGGTCGACCCGGATTCCGGCAGCGGCATCGGTTTTCCTCGGCGATCCTGCCGGCATGGCGCGCAAGTCGCCGCAGGTGACCGAGGTGTTGCCGCTGCTGTATCTGCATGGACTGTCCAGTGGGGATTTCGGCCCGGCGCTCGAACAGTTCCTGGGTACTGGCGCTGGGCTCTCGGCGGCCTCGATCACCCGGCTGACCGCCCAGTGGCAGGACGAGGCCCACGCCTTCGGGGCTCGCGATCTGTCCGGCACTGACTACGTCTACCTGTGGGTCGACGGGATCCACCTGAGGTCCGTCTGGACCAGGAGAAGCTGTGCTTGCTGGTGATGATCGGGTGCGTGCCGATGGCCGCAAGGAGCTTGTCGCCTTGGCCGACGGTTACCGCGAATCCACCGAATCGTGGCCGATCTGCTGCGCGATTGCCGCCGGCGCGGGATGACCGCGCCGGTGCTCGCGGTCGGTGACGGCGCGCTCGGTTCTGGAAGCGGTGCGGGGGTGTTCCCGGCCACCCGCGAACAGCGGTGCTGGTGGCACAAGCAGGCCAATGTCCTTGCAGCGTTACCGAATCGGCACACCCGGCGCGCTCGCGGCGATGCGGGAGATCTATAACGCCGAGGACGTCGATAAGGCCCAACTCGCGATCAAGGCCTTCGAGATCGACTACGGCGCCAAATATCCCAAAGCCGTCGCCAAGATCGTCGACGATGTCGACGTCCTGCTGGAGTTCTACCAGTATCCGGCCGAGCACTGGATCCACCTGCGAACCACCACCGATCGAAAGCACCTTCGCCACAGTTCGTTTGAGAACGAAAGTCACCAAAGGGCCCGGCTCACGAGCCGCTGGCTGGCCATGGCCTACAAGCTCATCGAAGCCGCACAAACCCGCTGCGAGCCGTCAACGCGCCACACCTGTCGCCCTGTCCGTGCCGCACGGTGTTCCACAAAGCAACTGCTCAACGACCCATCGACATCACGCCCACCGAACCCGGCGAATCAACCGCAACGGAGGTCGCCTGAAACGACCCCATCCACAGTATATCTCCTTTCGCGATTGACATTGTGACTCTCCTTCGAGGTACATGGTGGAACGTCTTAGCGAAGTGAGAACTGCCCCATATGGGCTGGTGGTGACCCATGTCACTGGGCGGATCACCTCTAACCAACGAGGCATACTGCGGAGACGGTTAGGCGGTTCATGCGGTTCATGCTTTTGAGGGTTCGCCGCCCAACCGTTATTCACTACGGGTCTTTATGTTGTGGGGTTACAAAGCTCCGTTGTGCCGTCGCCAACCGCGCCGAGGACCTAGTGGCCGGTCGGCGGATGCTGAAGGCATGGGTGTCGTTGGTTGTCCGGGATCGGTAGCGTCTCTCCTGTCCGGGGAAACGAACATGGGAGAACTGCAATGGCAGCAGCCAGGTTCGAGATCATCAAGGACAAGGCCGGCAAGTTCCGGTGGCACCTCAAGGCGGCCAACGGCGAGATCATCGCCGCCAGCCAGGCATATGAGAAGAAGGAAACGCCGAGAAGGGCATTCAGGCGGTTAAGAAGGCCGCTACCGACGCCGCAGTTGTCGACCTGACCGAAGAGGGCGTCAAGCTTCATAGCCGTGTCTGCGCGGGCAAAGTGCCACTCGCTGCGGCGCAGGAGGCAATCGCCACCGATTGGACTACGGCACTCGAGGCGGCCCGTTGAAGTAGCGTGTGCAAATTTGAAGATTCCACTGTTTACGAAGGGCGACGATGAGCAAGAAGCTGATTCCTGCAGCGGCCGGGGTCGGCTGATGATCCGCATTTTGGTCGCGGCGGTGGCAATGCTCTGAGCTGCGGCTATCGTCCCGCGACGGCCTGCGTGTTCCGCCGCTCTTCGGTATGCGTCACGGATGATGCTCGGTTCCGTGGATGGGTAGATGAACATCGTCGAGATTTCCGTGGATCGCTTCCTCGCGCTCGATGTGCAGGCGGTGCAGCTGTTCGATCAGCTCGCGGGTCGGCTTCTTTCCTTGGTAGTCAGGGTGATGGTGGCGGCAGAGCAGAAACTGGCCGCCGGCCGCAGGGTGGGTGCCTATGCGCCAGCAGCCACGCTGATGGCAGTTGAACTTGCGGTTGAGCTGGTACACGCCCGTCGCGGCCGCGCCGACGAGGCTGAACTCAGCTACGTCAGAACCGAACCCGGACCAGAAGGCATAGTAGGGACCGGACATGTCGACAATTCCTGTGTGCACGGCCAGGAAGTGGTTGACCGAGGGCGCATTGAGCACCCAGGCCACAACTCCTGCCAAGATGGCGAACACCAATGCCGCGAGAACAAACAGACGCGCTCTCATTTTGGCCTCGCCCAAAGTGATTCATAGCGCTGTGGCTGGCTCATAGGTGCGCGTGATGCCACGGGACTTCCACGCGCAATCTCTCAGTAGCGGCACCAGGTAAGGCGACGGTCGTCATCCGACCCTCCGCCAATCCGGCCCCCCAGCGTTTGCAGTGGTCCTCAAAGGATAGGCCGTCGGACACTCCACGAGGGGCTGTTGGCTACTCAGTGGGTGATGCCGATACCAAGTTTTGAGACTCTCGAAACTCGTCTATTCCGAGGCCGCGTTCAGTTCTGCTCGGGCCTGGTCGATTTGGTCGTATGCGTAAGCCGCCAGCGCGGTCGGTGCCGGATGGTCACCAACCGGATCACCATGTGTTTCTAGCACCCCGCCGCGCGCCTGGTGATGTGAGTCGCAAAGAACGTCGAGCGACGAGAACATGCAGCGGGACCCCCAACGCGCCGGGTGCTGCGGCTGGCTAGAGCCGTCGCGAGGTGCGTTTCCTGACGAGGTCGTAGATCCACAACAGGATCACCGCGCCGACCAGCGCACCTAAGAACGAGTGCTTAACCGGCGGGGTGATATCGAACTGGTGCGGCGGGAAGATCATGCTGCCCAGCGTGCCGCCGACATAGCCTCCGAGGATGCCGAGCACCGCCGTTGCGATCAAGCCCATTTTGTGCTCACCAGGCATGACCAATCGCGCGATAAAGCCGACGATAAGGCCAAGGACGATCATCCAGATGATGTGCAAGACCATGACCAGCTCCCTTCGAGTGCCGACTGACTGGTGGGCAGAGAGTAACCCAGCTGTCTTAACGGTTTGAGGGATTTTTAGAGAAACATGCTTTGAGCAGTGGAAACGGTCGTGCCCCAGGCGGGATCGAACATGCCGGTGGCCCAATGGGCGGGCTGTATCCCTTTGCGGATTTCCGTGCCGCGTGTGGGGTCAGTGAAGTGCCAGCGAGTGCCGATTGGTGTCATCAAGACCCCAGGGCACCCTCGGCGGCTCCGACGAGCAATGATCAGAACCTGTGGATGGCCCTCGGCCTGGTGACGTGGACAGGCGCACCTTCCCGAGGATGATCTTTACGGAAACAGGTACTCGATCAAGGCCGGCGTTGACGCGCTGGTTGGGAAGGTACGCCCATGCTCACGGTAGTCGGGCGCTTCGCTCCTCCGTGGGGTTGGAAAAATTCTAGGTTGTCGCGTCGGTCTGCCGCGGTGTCTCGGTTCGGTGAGCGGTGTCGCGGCGGGTGTGGTGAGCGGATGCTGGCTCAGTGTGTTTCGGTCGATCCCGGTTGAACTGCGGTGCCTGTGAGCCCGCACGGTAGCTTGGCGAGGGAGGGCACATCTCGTCCACGGGAACCGTGGAATGTTGCTTCGAGCACGAATGTCAGTTTTCTGTTTCATCCGCCCTCCCCGAAACACGCACCTCAACAACGGATTCCGGCCGTATCGAGATGGCCGGCTAAATCGTCGGAGGCGGTGGTGGGTGATGGAGTTGGTGCACGCGCGGTGCGCGGGGATCGACATATCGAAGAAGGACGCGAAGGTCTGCGTGCGCGTTCAGGGAACTGGGAGGAGGCGGACGGCGGCGTCGGTGACGACGTGGGGTTCGATGACGAATCAGATCCTCGCGTTGCGGGAGCATCTACTCGCCGAGAAGGTTACGTGCGTGGTGATGGAGGCGACCGGCGCGTATTGGAAGCCGTTCTACTACTTACTCGACGACGGCTTGGACGTGATGTTGGTCAACGCCCGAGACGCCAGGAATGTGCCGGGCCGCAAGAGCGATGTTTCCGATGCTGCGTGGCTGGCAGATCTTGGGGCGCACGGGTTGGTGCGGGCGTCGTTCGTGCCGCCGCCACCGATCCGGGAGTTGCGGGATCTGACCCGGGCGCGGACTGTCATCACGCGCGAGCGCAGCCGTGAGGCGCAACGGCTGGAGAAGCTGCTCGAGGATGCTGGTATCAAGCTGTCCTCGGTGGCCGCCGACATCACGGGGGCCTCAAGTCGGAAGATGCTCGAGGCGTTGATCGACGGGCAGCAGGATCCGACGGTGATCGCCGATCTGGTGCACTGGCGGATGCGTCCGAAGATCCCGGCGCTGATGGAGGCGCTGACCGGGCGATTCAGCGAGCACCATCGATTCATGACCCGACTGTTCCTCGACCGGATCGATGCTCACTCGGCAGACATCGCCCGCCTCGACGCCCGGATCGAGGCAGCGATGGAGTCTTTTGCGTCGGCCCGGGATCTGCTGATGAGCATCCCGGGCATTTCCCGGATCACCGCTGAGGCGTTCATCGCCGAAACCGGAGCCGACATGAGTGTGTTCCCGACCGCGGGGCATCTGGCGTCGTGGTGCGGGCTCTCGCCGGGATCCAACGAGTCGGCGGGCCGGGTCAAGTCAACGAAGACCCGCCCCGGAACCCGTACCTCAAGGGAGCGCTGGGCGTCGCCGCCCTGTCGGTCGTTCGCCGGAAGGACACGTACTTCTGGGCCAAGTACAGGCGTATCACTGTGCGGCGCGGGCCGATGAGAGCGCTGGTAGCTGTCGAACACGCCATGGTCGTTGCCGCGTGGCACATGCTCACCAACGGTGAGTTCTATCGCGAACCCGGGCCTGATTACTTCACCCGATGCATGCCCGCCAAGACCCAAGCACGCGCCGTCGCTCAACTCGAATCGCTCGGTTACAAGGTCACCCTGGAACCACTTGCCGACACCGCCTGAAACCAACAAGTCAGCAGCGCAACGTATCTCGCCTTCGCAGCATTGAGGAGCACGTCGCCTGACGCTGAGGTCACCGTCCTGTGGTCACCTTCATTTTCATGTCAGCTCCCTATCCCTTTGGGTGACGCCTCGTAGGCGTGAAAATGGGGTCGGGTCGCCTGTCGACGCCGACGTGTCCTTGGGTGTGTGAGAGCCCGTATGTCAGCTTGGCGCCGGGGCCCGACCTTGAAGGGTCACGTACTGTTGCTTCGAGCACGCCGGTCAGAATTTCGGTTCCCTTGACCGAGGCCCCCAGGCGGCCCACCCGATGTTGGTGTATGGATTCGGTTGGAGGGCAAGCGAAGTGGGTCAGAAGGGGAAACGAAGGCCGACGCCGGTGACGGGCTCGGCACCGCAAGAGATTCTCGACGCCGAGCATGAGCTGGTGATCGAGCGGGCCGCCGCGGTCGATGTGGCCAAGGCGGCGGGCAAGGTGTGCGTGCGGCTGCCGAGCAACACCGGGCGCCGGTTTAGCCGGGTGTGGGACGTGTCGGCGCGCACCGCCGCGATCACCGTGTTGGGCGAAGAGCTGATCGAGCTGGGCGTGCAGAAGGTCACCGTCGAGTCCACCTCGGATTACTGGCGAATCTGGTACTACCTGCTGGAAGCCGCCGGGTTGGACGTGCAGCTGGTCAACGCCCGCGATGTCAGGAACGTCCCTGGGCGTCCGAAAACCGACAAGCTGGATGCAGTCTGGCTGGCCAAGCTGACCGAGAAGGGGCTGCTGCGGCCGAGCTTTGTGCCGCCGGCGCCGATCCGGCGGCTGCGCGACTACACCCGGCTGCGCGTGGATTTGACCCGCGAACGCGCCCGCTACTGGCAGCGGTTGGAGAAGCTGCTCGAGGACGCGTTGATCAAGGTGTCGGCCGTCGCGTCGAGGTTGGACACGCTCTCGACCCGGGACATGATCGAGGCCCTGATCGCCGGGGAGCGCGATCCGCGCCGGCTGGCCGAGCTGGCGCGCGGGAAGATGAAGGCCAAGCGCTCGGAGCTGATCGCCGCGCTCGACGGTCGCTTCGATGAGCATCACGCCGAGCTGGCGCGGATGCTGCTGGGCCAGATCGATGCGCTTACCGCCCAGATCGACACCCTGTCGGCGCGCATCGAGCAACAGCTCGCCGCGCTGCCCGACGACGCTGAGGGCATCGATCACCCCGACAGCGACCCCGGACCCGGCGCCGGCCCGGGCGCGGGCGTCGCTGCGGATACTGATCCCCCTGCCACCACCGGCGGCGGGAACCCGATGCGGGTCGACCCCGCCACGGGGACCCACTGCACACTGAGCACGGTCGAGCGGCTCGACGAGATCCCCGGTATCGGCGCGCACAACGCGCAGGCCATCCTCGCCGAGATCGGAGTGGATATGAGCAGGTTCCCCACCCCCGAGCACCTGGTGTCGTGGGCCAAGCTGTGCCCGCGCACCATCCAGTCCGGACCCGTGACCCGCGGCGGCAAGACCGGCAAGGGCAACCCCTACCTGAAAGGTGCGCTCGGCGAGGCCGCCGCGGCGGCCGCCAAAACCAACACCTTCCTCGGCGAACGCTACCGGCGCCTCGTCAAACGCCGCGGCAAACTTAAAGCCCTGGTCGCGGTCGCCCGCTCCATCCTGGTCATCATCTGGCACCTGCTGGCCAACCCGGCCACCCGCTTCCACGATCTCGGCCCCGACTACCACACCACCCAAATCGCTACCCAACGACGACTGCGCAACCACATCGCCCAACTCACCGCCATGGGCTACCGGGTTACCCTCGAACCCGCCGCCTAACACCAAATACACACACTCACAACCAAACCCGGCTCCGCGAGCTCCGCCGGGTGCTCTCGCATACCCACTCACCTTGGTCATTTTCCGTCAGTTCACGACGCGGATTCTTCCAATGAGGGCGATGCGGGTCGTTCGTTGCTGGATGAGATCGTTCGCGATGGAGCCCGGCAGATGCTTGCGGTCGCGTTGCAGGCGGAGGTCGCCGCCTACGTCGAGGGGTTCACCGATCTGGTCGACGAGAACGGGTATCGGCTGGTGGTGCGCAACGGGTATCACGGCGAACGCGAGGTGTTGACCGCCGCGGGTGCGGTGACGGTTCGGGCGCCGCGCGTCAACGACAGGCGTGTCGACCCGGAAACGGGTGAGCGGCAGCGGTTCTCGTCGGCGATCTTGCCGGCGTGGGCGCGCAAGTCACCGCAGATTGCCGAGGTGTTGCCGCTGTTGTACCTGCACGGACTGTCCAGCGGCGACTTCGCGCCGGCCCTCGAGCAGTTCCTGGGCACCGGCGCCGGGTTGTCGGCGTCGGCGATCACCCGGCTGACCGGCCAATGGCAGGACGAGGCCAAGTCATTTCAGCAGCGGGAGCTGTCCGGCGTCGACTACGTGTATCTGTGGGTCGACGGGATCGTGCGCCACGAGGCGCGGATTGATCGAGCGGAGGTGATAGACCTTCGCCTTTGGGCTGTCGCAGCAGCCTGAATGTAACTGGGGGCAGCCTGATCCGGGTCGATGCCGGGGAGGGTGGGAGCAGCCCTGACAAAGCCGGGACGTGTCGGTACTGCCAGACGATGCGGGTTCGGCGAGTGAGGCAGAAAGGCGTACGTACAGGAACCGGCGAGAAAGTCCCTTCAGCAGCCAACCGCGCTCAAATCTGGCGGATATGGGCCGGGATGTGGCGGGTGTCCACTCGTGACTATGGGGTGGGCAACTTCTGGATTCCTGATACCGAGGATTCAGGAGACCACGAGGAAGGTCTGCGGCGTACTTGTGGAGTGCCACAGGGACAGAGTCGGGCGCCGACCCTGCCAAGCGATCAATCGGTGAACGTGGGAACCCGTCCGCTCTCGGCCGGTGCCGCCCGATCCGGGACGGTGACGGCAAGGCGTATCGACCGCTGATGGGTGCGGGCGGGGGCGGAGCCGCCGTAGTACTCCGAGTCGGGGAAAGCCCGGCGCATGGGGAAGGGCGGCAGCGAGTCGGTGTGGTGAGAGGACTGGAATGCCTGAAGATGCGCTGGTGAATACCGACGCTCCGGCCGAGCAGCTGCGGCTGGTGGGGCGGGTACGGGAGATTCAGACGAAGCTGCACAAGTGGGCGGCGGACGATGGTGACCGCCGGTTCTGCGATTTGTTCAATCTGGTTGCCGATCCTGCGTTCCTCGCCGCGGCGTGGACGCGGGTGCGGGGCAATCGCGGAGCGAGGACTGCCGGTGTTGACGCCCAAACGGCGTACTACATCGAGCAGGAGTACGGGGTGTCACGGTTCCTGGCCGATATTAGGCAGGACCTGAGATCCGGAGAGTTCGTGCCGTTGCCTGTGCGGGAGCGGATGATCCCGAAGACCGGTGGCAAGCTGCGCCGGCTGGGCATTCCGACCGTGCGGGACCGCGTGGTGCAAGCCGCGCTGAAGCTGGTGTTGGAACCGATCTTCGAGGCCGACTTCCGCCCGTGTTCCTACGGGTTTCGGCCACGCAGACGGGCGCAGGACGCGATCGCCGAGATTCACTACCTCGGCTCCCGGGGATATTCCTGGGTGCTGGAAGCTGATATCGAGGCGTGCTTCGACAACATCGACCACACGGCCCTGATGGACCGGGTGCGCCGACGAGTCGCGGACAAGAAGGTTCTCGCGCTGGTGAAGGCGTTCCTGAAATCGGGTGTGATGACCGAGCTGGAAACGCTGCAGGCCAACGACACCGGCACGCCTCAGGGCGGCATCATCTCGCCGCTGCTGGCCAACGTCGCACTGAGTCTGCTCGACGAGCACTTCCAGCGCCGCTGGAACGCATTGGGCAGCCCGACCCAACGCCACCGCGCCCACCGCAAGGGGGCCGGGGTCTGCCGGTTGGTCCGCTATGCGGACGATTTTGTCGTCCTCGTGCGCGGAACCCAGCAGCAGACCGAGGCGTTGCGCGACGAGGTAGCGGATGTCCTGGCCCCGATGGGTTTACGCTTGTCGGACGCCAAGACGAGCGTGGTGCACCTCGACGACGGGTTCGACTTCCTGGGGTTTCGCATCCAGCGATTCCGCAAGAGGGGAACCCGCAACACGTGGGCCGTCTACACCTACCCGTCGAAGAAGGCGCTTGCCTCCGTCGTCGGGAAGGTCCGCGACGCCACACGCAAGAACGCGGCCAGAAGCCTGGCCAACCTGCTGCACAAGCTCAACCCCATGATCCGGGGATGGTGCAACTACTTCCGATACGGAGCGTCGAAAGCCACGTTCAGCTACGTCGCTGCCTTCAGCTGGCGGCGGGTCTGGCGCTGGACAATCAAACGCCACCCGAAGACTTCCATCCGGAAACTGCGACGCCAGTTCTTCCCGGGATGGAAGCCCACCGACGGTGCCGTGCAACTGTATTACGCCGACCAGACCGTGGTCAGCCGCTACCGCTACCGGGGTACTCGCATCCCCAACCCATGGAACCAGCGCAACGCGGCATAGCCCCACTGATTCGTGGAGAGCCCGGTGCTCAGGAATGGGCACGCCGGGTTCGGAGGGCGGGCATGGGAAACGGGCCGGAACCCACCAGGCTCCGGCATCGCGCCCATGCCCGACCCCTACCACCTCAAGGTCCGGCTAGATCAGCAGAAACTGTGTTTGCTGGTGATGATCGGAGTCCGCGCCGACGGCCGCAAGGAACTGGTCGCGCTCACCGACGGCTACCGCGAATCCACCGAGTCGTGGGCCGATCTGCTGCGCGGTTGCCGACGCCGTGGCATGCGGGCCCCGGTGCTGGCGGTGGGAGATGGTGCGCTGGGATTCTGGGCCGCGCTGCGCGAGGTGTTCCCGGATACCCGTGAGCAACGTTGTTGGTGGCACAAGCAGGCGAATGTGCTTGCCGCGCTGCCGAAGTCAGCGCATCCGGGCGCGCTCGCGGCGATGCGGGAGATCTTCAACGCCGAAGACATCGACCGGGCGCAGGTCGCGATCAAGGCGTTCGAGGTCGACTACGGCGCGAAGTATCCGAAAGCGGTCGCGAAGATCGTCGACGATGCCGAGGTGTTGTTGGAGTTCTACCGGTATCCGGCCGAGCACTGGATACATCTGAGAACGACGAACCCGATCGAGTCAACCTTCGCCACCGTGCGCTTGCGGACCAGGCTCACCAAGGGCCCCGGTTCCCGCGCCGCCGGTGTCGCCATGGCCTACAAGCTGATCGAGGCCGCGCAGGCCCGCTGGCGCGTGGTGAACGCGCCGCACCTGGTGGCCCTGGTGCGCAACGGCGCGGTCTTCCACAAGGGCAAACTGCTCGAACGCCCCGTCGATATCACCCCGACACGATCAGCCGAATCCGGCCAAACCGACGTCGCCTGAATCCCGGTGGCGCTCCGGGCGCGTCGGGTGCGTCTGGGTCGGTGCGTGTGATGGACTGCCGACATGCCCAAAAGCCGTGGCCGCCGCAAGGGCGCCAAGAGCCGACCCGCCCGCCGTTCACCTCGCCCGCTGCACCCGGCGGATCTATTACTCCGTGAAGCCCGCAACATTATCGAGCTCGACGATGTGCTCACCGTCGAGATGTGGGCCAGCAGCTGGCTCGGCCGGGCGTGGTCGAGCGCGGCGTTGACCGAGCGTGAGCCCGAGCATCAGCTGTGCATGCAGGTGAGCGGGCGAGCCTGCACCACACCGTCGCCGCATGCGCTGGGTGCGATCGCCGCGCTGGCGCGGGTCGCGCCCGCCGCCGACATGTCGATGCTGGCCGAAACCGTGGCGATGCTGGCCCAGACCCAGCCGGTGCCGGCCTGGCACACCGCCGGCTGGACCCCGGCGGCGGCGTGGCGGGCGGTCGATGTGTACGACAGCGAACGGGTCCTGCTCATCGACTACGACGGACCCCACCCGCACACGCTGTTGGCCCAGCTCTGCCAGGTCGGCGGCCTGATGATCGACAAGCTCGTCATCCTGGAACCCGGTGTCGCAACCGGGTGGAACGAGCTGTGCGAGCCCACCGATGTGCCGATGCCGATGCGGCCGGCCCCGGTCACTGACGTGCTCGGCGACCTCGCGCACGCGTTACGCGTCACCGACATGACCTGGCCCCGCAACGACGACGAGGACTTCCTCGACACCCGGGCCCTGGCCTGGTCCCGTTGCCGCGACCACCTACCCGACTGGCCCGACCACACCGAGCTGCCCGAACCCCAACGCCGCCAACTGATCCAGGACTTCGCCACCGACAGCGGGCGCGACGACCAGGTGAGCCGGTCGCTGGCCGAGCTGCTGCTGGACTACGGCGAAGGCTACATCGGCGCGGGACCCTTGTGCTGGAGCCCCGGCGAGGTCATGGTGCTGCTCACCGACTGGCTACCCCGCAAGGCGATCCTCGACACTGACCAGCGCGCCGCCCTGCCCGACGTGCTGCGCCGGTGGCTGCGCTTCGCCCTCACCCAACGCGACATCAGCCCCGAGTGGATCGGCCCGGTCGTCGACGCGGTCGACACCTACGTACCCGTCTTCCGCGACGCCTTCGACAACGAAACCGCCTGGGGCCCCGCCAAACAAGTCGCGGCCGCCCTCACCGATAGAGGCATCGACCTCACCGACCCCCACGCCATCGACAGCGCCATCCACCAACTCAACGCCGAACAACTCGCCCACCAACTACTTCCATAAACCGGCCACGCCCCAACGCACCCGATCCACAGGTCTTGACGATTCCTCCGCTCCGACCACTGTTGGCGAGACATGTCCGGCACATTGAGATCGTCCCTGCACCATGTCCATGAGCCGGTCATCGTCGGTCCCGCTTAGGTGTAGGTTGCATATCTTGTGGGCCTCGGCTAACCACTCCGAATCGGTGTGCAAGCTAGAGAAATATCTGTTGTGTATCGAGTCCAGGTAGACGTCATCGCCGGTATCGGCCTGGGCCAGTTGGTCGGAGACAGTCAACTCTGCATCGCTGGCCAGGAGTCTGGGAATCGGCCAGTCGGTGACTGGCTGTCAGCGCGGCTCTCTGTGGCGCTGGCTCTGAAATCATCACCCTTAGTGATTGCCCTCCGGGAGCCGGGGCCGTTTCGCCAACCCGTTAATCGAATTTGATTTCGTTTGCGAGGTCCTTTCTCCTCTCGCGCTCTGCCTGGCGGGCTTCACTTTCCTCGCCTGCCTGGTGCCGTGCCTCAACGGCGCGCTTCCGGTATTTCTCACCCTCAGCGGCGATCTTGGAAACGATCTTCCGAAGGGAGTCGCGATGTTGTCCCACCTTCTCGACCTCCAACACCAAAGCATCCGGCAGTGATGGGCACAACGGAGCTTTGTGGGCCGACAACATCCAGACCTCTACTAAATGCCGGTTGGGCGGCGGATCATCAAAAGCATGAACCGTCTAACCAACAAGGGACACGAAAGTGCAGGCAGGCCGTGTTGGCCGCTGCGGAAGTCTTGTGAGGTCAGGATGTTGGTGAAGGTTGTTCGCCGTGTTTCATACCCATACATGGGGTATCTGTTTCTGCTTCTCGCGTGCGCCCTGCTCGGGCTGTTCGTAGTGGCTTTGGCCTACCGAAGTGGTTGGGCCGCAGTCGTCGGTGTGGCCCTGGGCGGCTCTCTTGTCGCGGTCGTGGTGGGTTTCCGCAAGGGGGCCGTGATACTGGCCCAGTCACGCAGGGAAGGCGATCCCCGCAACAACGTGAGCATCTTCTCCGAACCCCTCAGTCAAGAGGAAGTCGATCAGTACTACGTGAATTATCGCGGCGGTCAGCGGCGTGCCCAGTTGGCAGTGGCACTGCGCGCATCGCGGCCTGACCAAAGTGAAGCACCGGAGGTTGTCGTGCCGAGTCGGCTGTCGGCATGATCCCGCTCAATCCAGCCGACAATTAATCAAGCCCGAAGGGAATGATGGTATGAGCAGCACAAATGACAATCCAATCCAGACGACTGATTCCGGTATCCCGGTCGAGAGCGACCAGTATTCGTTGACCGTTGGCGCGGGTGGCCCGATCTTGCTTCAGGACAGTTACCTGATCGAGCAGATGGCCAACTTCAACCGGGAACGGATCACAGAGCGGCAGCCGCATGCCAAGGGCAGCGGCGCGTTTGGCCGGTTCGAGGTCACCAACGATGTCAGCGCCTTCACTAAGGCGGCGCTGTTCCAGCCGGGGACCACCACCCGGCTGGTGTCCAGATTCTCCACGGTGGCGGGGGAACGAGGCAGCCCCGACATGTGGCGGGACCTGCGCGGCTTCTCGCTGAAGTTCTACACCAGCGAGGGCAACTACGACATGGTCGGCAACGACACGCCGATCTTCTTCGTCAAGGACCCGATGCACTTCCAGAACTTCATCCGGTCGCAGAAGCGGCTGGCCAAGAACAACCTGCGCAGCAACGATATGCAGTGGGACTTCTGGACGCTGCTCCCGCAGACGGCGCACCAGGTGATCTGGCTGATGGGCGACCGCGGCTTCCCGAAGAGTTGGCGGCACATGAACGGGTACTCCAGCCACACCTACATGTGGATCAACGCGCAGGGCGAGCGGGTCTGGGTGAAGTACCATTTCATCACCGACCAGGGCATCGAGTTTTGGACCCAGGCCGAAGGGGATCTGCTGGCCGGGACCGACCCCGACTATCACACCAGGGACCTGTACGAGGCGATTGAGCGCGGTGACCACCCGAGCTGGACGCTCAAGGTACAGATCATGCCGTTCGAGGACGCCAAGACCTACCGGTTCAACCCGTTCGACTTGACCAAGGTGTGGCCGCACGCCGACTACCCGCTGATCGAGGTCGGCAAGATGACCCTCGACCGCAACCCTGTCGATAACCACACCGAGATCGAGCAGGCCGCTTTCCAGCCCAACAACATGGTGCCGGGGATCGGCCCTAGTCCGGACCGGATGCTGCTGGCACGCCTGTTCTCCTACGCCGACGCGCACCGGGCCCGGCTCGGCGTGAACTACGAGCAGATCCCGGTCAACGCCCCCGTCGCACCCTTGAACACCTACAGCAAGGACGGTGCGATGCGGATCGTCAACCGGACCGACCCGGTGTACTTTCCGAACTCCAAGGGCGGGCCGCAGGCGGACAGCGAGCACTACAAGCCAGCGAGTTGGTACGCCGACGGCGAGATCATGCGCGCCGCCTATGTCGAGCACGCCGAGGACGACGACTGGAGCCAGCCCGGCACGCTGGTCCGCGAGGTCATGGACGACGCGGCGAGGGAGCGGCTGGTCAGCAACATCGTGGGAGCGCTGCTCGCCGGGGTGACCGAGCCGGTGCTCCAACGTGCCTTCGGCTACTTGCGGAACGTGGACAAGAGCCTCGGCGACAAGGTCGAAACCGACGTCCGCGCCGGACAACGCTAGTGTGCTGAGTAGTGGGATGTGGCTGCCTTTCTGACCAGGACGTCCCCCTTAAGGATTGCCCAGGCAGCTGGTCACTCCATGTATGACCAGCGGGCCCACCAGGCCGGTGCCGTCGCGCACGCGAACCGGTAGGTGGGGGATGCCCCGGCTGTGCAGGTCGCGCACCATGCGCTGGTCGGCCACCAGGTAGTCCGTCAGCACCACCAGATCCACGGTGGCGTGCGAGACCGCGACGAAGAAATAGCTACGCGGGCAGATCTACCCGCAGCGCCAGGTGCTCATCGAGTATCCGGCGCAGCGCGGCGTCCATCGGATGCGCGGATGCGAGGTCGCGGCCGAACCGGCTGTCCACCACGACTACCATGCCCTTACGCAGTTCGGCGGTGTCGACCTGATCGACGAACGGATCGAACAATGCCGGCGGCGTGGCCAGGTAATACAGCGCCCGGCGCGACTCGTTCAACCCGGCGGCATACATCAGTCCGTGTTGGGTGATCACGAAGAGCTCCGAGGTGATCCTGGCGTTCGGGGTCTCGGCTTTGGCCCATGCCATTGCGGCGCACCGGGTCTGTGCCAATCTATCGGGGACATCGTCAGACAGCGTGAATAACCTTTCGACGAGTGCTCCACCCATTCGCGGATATGCGTCGATGGCGGGTCTGAAGTACCGCTGGAAGATCTCGCCGAAAAAGTCGTACAGTTGCTCGCTCATCGCAGCTCCCCAGGTTTCAGACGGACACCTCAATTGTGCGCCCGTACCGTCAGCTGAGCACGCAGGCAGCGGTGGCCTCACCGAGGCGTCTGACCACCTTGTCGCTCATCTTTCCGTCGGTAAGGCACTGCTCGATGATGTAGGGGCACTCGACAAACGTCGCGTCCTCGGTGGCCATCGCCTTGGTTTTGCTCTTGGTCTTCCCGTCAACGCGCAACCCCGCTAGCCAGGCCTCGGGCAAGTCGCTCACGGCGCTGAGGCAGGGCGGATTGTCGGCTTCGATGATGTGCTCGGGAGAGTAGCCGGCCTCATACCAAAGATGGGTGTTGCAGGTGTCGGGGTGAATCGACGGCCAGCACATCATGTAGCGGTGGTGATACTGGATGATCTCGACGTCACCCAGCCCAAGGTCGGGAAACGTGATGTTACCGTCGAGTTTGACGCCCTCGCGTTTGCGGTAGATCCGGATTCCACTGACCCCATCGGGGCGGCTAGTGGAGACATGGGTGGGCGGCAGTGGCCCCCAACGCCTTTCTGCCTCAGTCAGTGTGTCCCCACCGCGCTTGTTGCCATAGTGGTCGACATCGATGCCAATGTAGTCTCCGGCAGGCGCTGAGCTATGTTGCCGTCGGGCTCTTCCCGAGCCCACTGCGCCTTCTGCTCAGCGCAGGGGGTTGCTCCACCCTCCCCTGTGAATCCTTTGGGCGGGGGCCACTTCTTGCCACGACGCAACTACAGCGAATTGGGCCAGCCCCACTGGTCATAGATGGGGTATGCATCGGCGTAGCCACCGGTACGTCCAGACCCATTAGAACTAGGGGAGCCGCACTTTGGGTCAGGGTCGGTGTTCTGGTCGGTGGCCCCGGGATCATCCTCCTGGGGCATCGTCACGTCAGGGGCAGACATGCGAACCCCCCGTCGCCTTGGATTCCTGTTCCTGAACCCAGCGCACCACCGCGTCCCTGCGGTAAAAGACCTTGTGCCCCACACGGAAATGCGGGATGAACCCGCCCCTGGCCCGCAGGTCCATCTGGGTCTTGCGGGGGATCTTGAGCATCTTTTCCAGGTCGAGGGTTGTCAGCACCTCGGCCTGCTCCTCATCAATCATGTGGCCTCCCAAACCGGTCTGTGGCGACCGAGACCGAACAGGACATCCCTGCTCATTCCTTCTCGGACGAAAGGGAGCAGAAATACAGTGCAGTGCGCGACAACCTCGGGTTGCCCAGGTCAAATCTTGTTGCTCTATTGCAAAGTTCGGCGTCATTCGCCATTCCAAACGAACATGGTCGGAACCCAGTGGGGAGTCATATATCCGCCTTCTGCGATCTCATCCTCGACTAGCGGCATCAAGACGCCGTCGTCGCCGTCGCTGTCGTGAAAAAAAATCTTGAGCGGTGCCCCGAACTCGTAATACCGCTGGGCGGTGGTAGGCACCATCCGTATTCTGGGGTGTTCGAGCATCATCTTCTTGATTACAGCGAGGAACTCGCGCGACGCATTGTTCCAGCACACCGTATTTGGGTGCTCGGCGTCCACCAGCATCGTTTCCTCGCCGAACGGATCGATGCAGAATATGGAGCTGACGAAATCTGCCAATTCGGGAAAGACCACGCCGTCACTGCCACGTCTGCGGACCAACAAACTGCATTTCAACGCCGCAACGAAGCGGTTGGCGCTTCTGCTGTCTGATGTTGGCTCCTGGACATGACGTGGCAACTTCGCCGATCCCGAGTCTGGCACCTTGACTGCGCCCTGCTCGTTCCAGACGTACTCGATCCACCCTGATTGGGACCGATACTGATCGATGTGGGGGTCGTCCTCCAGCATCGCGAGGAGATCCAGCACCTTGTACACGTCCGGTGAGATGTTGAACCGGTCGCCGAACCTCTCGCTCAGCTTGTCCAACAGCTGAGAGACGCTGACGATGCGTCCTTCACCGTCGCTCCAAATAAGGTCACGGGCTCCGGCCACAACATCGGGTGGTGCCACGCAATCGAGTGGGTCTACAAACATCTCGTTTTCTCCTTCCCCGTCGCCGGGTTTATTCCCATCTCGCCCCTTGTAGGCGGAAGCGCTTTCTGATGCTGGGGTGATTACTTGTGGTGACTTCTTTGTTGAAGACGACGAAGCGAGGTTGCGGTCATCGAAGATGAGGGTGCTGAGCCAACGGAGGAATCGGCAGAGAATGCAGATACGGGGGTAACTGAGCAGATCTCGAGAATGGCGGCAATATCATCGTCGTCGAGCAGCCATTTGCGCGCAATCTTCTTGACGGGGAACCGACGAGACCGCACCTGCAAGCCACCGCTCGCTGCAATGGAGCTTGGCAGCGGCCTGGCTGAGGTCCATGAGAATCATCTACCGCCGACCTTTTAATTACCGAAGGATGCTCGGAACCGACGATACCTAATGGTCACGCACCCCAAGAAACGGCTGATCCCGCCATTCTTGAGAGCATGCGACATAAATGGGACATAAACTGGGCAAGGATGGGATATGACACGGAATTAGACTTGACATAGCCGGGACAAAACCCGTAAGGTCTCCTCAAACGCCCAGTTCACGGAGACCAAGGCGGCCCACAGGGCATTTTTTTGGTAAGAATTATAAAATCTTCATGAGAATTAAGAAATGGCCCGGAGTTGGGCGTAATAAGTCAGACTGTGCACGCTGTCTTCTGCTTCCGCCCAGCCTTCTTCGGCTTGAGCGCGTTGCCGACCACATCGGCTACCACTCGTGAGGACCTGCGGTCCAGATGGCCGTAACGGTCGGACGTGGTCTGGATCGATTCGTGACCAAGGTGACGCTGGATCACTGTCAGCGGAACACCGGCCTGGATCAGCCAGGAGGCGTTGGTATGCCGGAGGTCATGAATCCTGGGCTTCTTGGTCAGGCCCGCTTCCTTGGCCCGGACCAGGGCTGGCGTCCAGACGTTGGGACAGGAAGTGAAGAGGAATGGGCTTATAGGTCCGGTAGGAAAGCAGCCAGCACGTTAGCTGCAGCCTGCCCACTACGCCTATCCAGGTGCCCGTAGGTGCCCACGGTTGTCTCGATTGACTCATGCCCCAGGTGAGCCTGCACCACTGCCAGTGGGGTGCCGGATTGAATCAGCCATGAAGCGCAGCAATGACGAAGGTCATGAATACGAGGACGCTTATGGATCTTCAGCTCGGCCCGCTCTACTGCGGGCTCCCATACTCGGGGACGGAATCCATGAATGCGAACGGGGCCCCTATCACGATTGATGAAGAGCCATTCGTGGTCATAGTCCAGCCGGTCCAGGAGGGCCTGGGGCAGGTTGATGGTCCTGACGCTCTTGGCGCTCTTGGGAGCACCGACGGTGTAGCCAGTCCTGGCGGTGTATTTCCAGGCCCTGGAAATCCTGACGATGCCCTCCTCCCGATTGACATCACCGGGACGGAGGGCAGTGGCCTCACCCCAACGGGCACCGGAGATGGCCAAGAACTGCACCAGCGGCTTCCAGTACTCGGTGACCGAGTCATGCAGGATGCCGAACTCCTCCTTGGTCAGGAAGGTCATTTCCCGGCGTTCACTGCGGGGTAGACGGGCCCCGGCAGCGGGGTTGGATGTGATGTGCCCAGCCTTGACGGCAGTCGACAGAGCCGAACTCAGGAACCGCTGTTTGTTGCGGATGGTCCCGGCCGAACCCTCCATGTCCTGGATCCAGCGGGCTACATCACGGTCGGTCAGCTCGGTCAGGGGAATGAACCCGAGGACTGGGGCGATGTCGTTGGCTAGATAGGCCCTGTACTGGCCTATGGTGTTGGCCTGGACGCCAGAAAGATGGTCGATGTGTTCGTTCACCCACTGCTCGACGGTGACCACCCTCTGTGGCCGGAGACGGGCTGCCCAGACCTCACGGGCCTTTTCGGGGCTGGTCCGGTTAGCCAGGGACTGGAAGTCCACGGCCTCCTGCTTGTCCCCGAAGGAAGACGAGGTTTGTTTGCCCTGGTACATGTAGAGCACGGCCCAGTACACCGAGCCGTCCGTGCGTTCCCTCCGCCTAATGGACGCCACGTGGGCATCCTAACCGAGATCTTGACGGGAAGGTTTGACGTGGATTCCGAATCCGGTTTGCTTATGCCAAGTGAAGTGCAGTTTTCATGATCGAGATCACGTTGCTGGGAACCGGAAGCCCCATCCCGGACCCGAACCGCGCCGGCCCGTCGACCCTCGTGCGGGCCGGCGGCCAGGTGTTCTTGGTCGACTGCGGCCGTGGAGTGCTACAACGGGCGGCAGCAGTCGGCGTGGGCGCCGCCGGGTTGTCGGCGCTGCTGCTCACCCATCTACACAGCGACCACATCGGCGACCTCGGCGACCTTCTCATCACCCGTTGGATCAGCACGTTCGCGCCCGATCCCGCGCCGCTGCCGATCATCGGGCCGCCGGGCACCGCGGAGACCGTGGAGGCGACGTTGAAGGCGTTCGGCCATGACATCGGTTACCGGATCGCCCATCATGCCGATCTGAACGAGCCGCCGGCGGTCGACGTGCACGAGTACACCGAAGGTCCGGTATGGGACCGCGACGGCGTATCGATCCGGGTGGCACCGACCGATCACCGGCCGGTGGCACCGACCATCGGGTTTCGCATCGAATCCGGGACAACGTCGGTGGTGCTGGCCGGCGACACGGTGCCCTGCGCCGGCCTGGACGGGCTGGCGGCCGGCGCCGACGCATTGGTGCACACCGCGATCCGCAAGGACATCGTCACCAACATCCCGCAACAGCGCCTCAAGGACATCTGCGACTACCACTCGTCGGTGGAGGAGGCGGCCGCGACCGCGGCTCGCGCGGGTGTGGGCACCCTGGTGCTGACCCACTATGTGCCGGCGCTGGTGCCCGGCCAGGAGGAACAGTGGCGCGCGCTGGCGGCCGGCGCGTTCGGCGGGCGCATCGAACTGGGCGACGACCTGCACCGGGTCGAGGTCAACGGGCGCTCGTGACCGGCTTTCGCTGAATATCCTTGCGCCGCAAGGGTAAAAGGGCGCCGGCAACGATCAGCCAGATCAACGCCGACACCCGCGCGATTGGCAGGATCACTCCCAGCTCGGGCCAGACCAGCACCAATGTCGTCAATTCGGCGAGGGCGGCAATCGCCAGGCCTGCCCAGGCCACCGGTTTCGGCGCCAGTCCCAGAATGAGGCCGGGCACCGCCATGCCGGCGACCAGCAGGCCCAAGGCCACGATGTGCCCCGGGCCGCCGATCAGAAAGACCAAAAGGTAGACCGCCCGCACCAGCGCGGTGTCGACGCTGACTTCCGGTCGCGACAACGTCCAGGCCAACAGTCCCGTCAGACCCAGCGCGCCGGCTGCCAGGGTGCCGCCCGTGAGCGCGATCGTGGCCCCCGGCGCGGTAACTCCCAACTGACGCAATCGGGTACTGGCCGTAGCCGCGTAGATCGCCAAGGGTACCGACGACGCGAACGCCGCGGTGGCGACGACCTGAACGGCCATCGGATTGGCGCGCACGTACGCCTGAATCGGGATCACCGACCCATAGGGCAATGGCATCACCCCGCCCAGTGCGACTCCGATGGCAATCCCACCGAAGAGCAATCCCAGACAGAGTCCGGAAAGCAACACCAGCGGCGGCCCGCCCTGACGGCCGGTTGCATCTGTGCGTGAATCGTTCATGTGATGAACGATATGCCCACGGCGGCGGCGCCACAAGACCGGGGACGATTCACTCGAGGAATTATTCGCCAGCGCTATGATATGACGGTGTCATCTGCCGACGGCGTCGCTTTCCTCTTGGCTCAACTGGGCCACCACGCCGCAACGCTGTTCGCCGAACAGGTGGCCGCCATCGAGTTGACCCCGCCCCAGGCGGGAATCCTGCGCGCCATCGCCGCCGAGCCCGGCCGCAGCCAGCAGGCCCTCAGCGCCCAGTTGGGGATGTTGCCCAGCCGCGTCGTCGTCTACGTCGACGAACTCGAGGAGCGCGGCTATGTCGAACGGCGGCGCAACCCCGACGATCGCCGACTGCACGCCCTGCATCTCACCGCTTCCGGAAAAAAGTTGATGCGCAAGCTTTCCGAGCTCGCGCGCCAGCACGAGCTCCGACTCACCGCCGGGCTCGACCCCGAGCAATACAGCGCACTGCGCGGGCTGCTGTCGACGGTGGCACGGGAGCAGGGCCTGACGCCGCATGTCCACCCCGGGTACCGCACGCTCGCCCGTTAGGCCAGCCGGGTCATCTCCACAATCACGTCGAGATCGGTTGCGCCTTCACCGGAGTAGATGCCTTTCAGCGGGGAAACGTCGGCGTAGTCGCGGCCGGCGCCCACGCTGACGTATTGCTCGTTGATCTCGGTGTCGTTGGTGGGGTCGTAGTGCCACCAACCGCCAGTCCAGGCCTGGATCCAGGCATGGCTTCGCCCCTCCACGGTATCCCCGACGACGGCGCTGTGTTTGGGGTGCAGGTAGCCGGAAACGTAGAGCGCGGGAATGCCCATGGCGCGCAACACGATCAGCGACAAATGCACAAAATCCTGGCAAACGCCCTTGCCTTCGCTCAGCGCGTCCAGTCCGGACGAGTGCACGCCGGTGGTCCCCGGGAGGTAGTCCAGCTCGCCGCGCACCCACTTCGCCGCGGCTACGACCGCTTCGGCAGGGTCGTACGCTTTGAAGATCTTTCTGGCCACCGACGCGACGCGCTTGCTTGCCGGGGTGTGCGCGGTTGCGCGGAGCAACTCATCGAAACGATCGATCACTGTTTCGGATTGCAGGTCGTTCCAGCTGACCTCGGTCACCGCCGGCTCCGGCCGCTCGGTCTCGACGACCGATGACGAGGTCACCGTGAGATCGGTGTGCGGCGCGTGCAGGTCGAACGCCGTCACGGCGGTACCCCAATAGTCGATGTAGCGGTAGGACCGGGTCGCCGGAATGGTCTCGACGCGGTTGAGGATCACGTTCTGCCTGGTGTCCGACCGCGGGGTCAACCGTGCCTCGTTATAGGAGGCCGTCACCGGCGACTGATAGGCGTACCCCGTGGTGTGCACCACCCTTAGCCGCCACATCAGGATTCGCCCTTCCGGGCAACCCGCCGCGCCCGCTGGCCGGCATCCGACCATGCAACCCAGGGGATCACGTGGAAGTACTGCAGCGACAACGCTTCTCCCACGTCGCGGCAGGTTCGTTGCAAACCCGCCAGACGGCTCTCCAACGACTCGAGCAGCACGCCGGGTTGCACGAATTCCAGTTCGCTGCGGGCGCGCCCGAGCAGCCGCTGCGCCTCGGCGGTGGACCCGATCCGGCTCTGCGGATTGTGCAGCAGCTCGTCGAGATTGTGTTCGGCCATCCTCAGCGAGTAGAACACCGAACGCGGAAACAAGCGGTCGAGCAACATGAACTCGACCACCCGGCTCGCGTCCAGCACACCGCGGTAAGTGCGCAGATAAGTGTCGTGCGCGCCCGCCGAGCGCAACAGCGTCACCCACGCCGGCGATGACGCGCTGTCCCCGACCCGCGACAGCAGCAGCCGCACCGTCATGTCGACGCGCTCGATCGCCCGGCCAAGCAACATGAAGCGGTATCCGTCGTCCCGCGAAAGCGTCGAGTCGGCCAGGCCGGCGAACATCGCCGCCCGGCCTTCGACGAATGACAGAAACTCATGGGGGCCAAGGCGTTTCGACGCACGCTCGCGCTCGGCCAGGGCGTGGTAGGTGGTATTGAGGCATTCCCAGATCTCGCTGGATGTCACCTCCCGGGCCGACTTGGCGTTCTCTCGAGCCGCCGTGATGGCGTCGACGATCGAGCAGCCGCCCGAAGCGTTGGTGCTGAACGCGACCAGATCGGTCAACGACCACACATCCAAGTCGTGATCGGGCGGGTCGATGCCGAGCACCCGCAGTAACAGGCGGGACGCCTGGTCCGGGTCGACGCTGGAATCCTCGAGCAGTTGGTGCAGCGCCACGTCCAGAATCCGTGCGGTGTCGTCGGCGCGCTCGACATAGCGACCGATCCAATAGAGGGCCTCGGCATTGCGGGCCAACATCAGCGCATCACCTCTTGATGGGCCCTCTGCTGTTGCTGCTGCTGGGTCTGCTCTTCCCGCGGCTGGGTCTGCTGTGACTGGTGTTGAGCCAGCCTCGGCGAGGTCTCGACCACCTGGTCCGGCTTCGGCAGCGACCGCACAACCTCGGCGGCGCCCAGTTCACGGTCGCGAGCCGCGGCGCGCGGCGCCAGCACCCAAGTGTCCTTCGAACCACCGCCCTGGCTGGAATTGACCACGCGCGAGCCCTCGACCAACGCCACCCGCGTCAGCCCGCCCGGCAGCACCCACACGTCGTTGCCGTCGTTGACCGCGAATGGCCGCAGGTCGACGTAGCGGGGAGCCAGCTTGTTTTGCACCTGTGTCGGCACGGTCGACAGCTCCATCATCGGCTGCGCGATCCAGCTTCGCGGATCGTCGCGAATCTTCTTGGCGACGGCAGCCAACTCTTTCTCGGAAGCCTCCGGACCGAACACGATGCCATAGCCGCCGGACCCCTCGACCGGCTTGAGGACCAACTCGTCGATCCGATCCAGCACCTCTTCGCGTTCGTCATCCAGCCAGCACCGGTAGGTTTCCACGTTGGCCAACACCGGTTTCTCGCCCAGGTAGTACTCGATCATCGTCGGGACATAGGTGTAGACGAGCTTGTCGTCGCCGACGCCGTTGCCGATCGCGCTTGAAATGACGACGTTCCCGGCACGCGCGGCGTTGACCAAACCCGCCACCCCCAGCACCGAGTCCGCCCGGAACTGCAGCGGGTCCAGGAAGGCGTCGTCGATGCGCCGGTAGATGACGTCGACCTGGCGCTCCCCTTCGGTGGTGCGCATGTACACCTGGTTGTCGCGGCAGAACAGGTCGCGGCCTTCGACGAGCTCGACACCCATCTGACGGGCCAGCAGGGAATGCTCGAAGTACGCCGAGTTCGCCACGCCCGGGGTCAGGACCACGACGGTGGGGTCGGCCTCGTTGGTGGCCGCGGAGTTGCGCAGCGCCCGCAGCAGGTGCGAAGAATAGTCGTCGACCGCGCGTACCCGGTGGGTGGCGAACAGGTTCGGAAAAACCCGCGCCATGGTCCGCCGGTTCTCCATCACGTACGACACGCCCGAGGGTGAGCGCAGGTTGTCCTCGAGAACCCGGAAATTGCCCCGCTCGTCGCGGATCAAGTCGATGCCGGCGACGTGGATTCGCACGCCGTTGGGCGGGACGATGCCCACCGCCTGGCGGTGAAAATGCTCGCAGGAAGTAATCAGGCGGCGCGGGATGATGTCGTCGTTCAGGATCTCCTGATCGCCGTAGATGTCGTGGAGATACAACTCGAGGGCCTTGACCCGCTGGGTGATGCCGCGCTCCAGCCGGTTCCACTCGGCGGCCGAGATCACCCGCGGCACCAGATCGAGCGGAAACGGCCGCTCCTGACCCGACAGCGAAAACGTGATGCCCTGGTCGATGAACGCGCGGCTCAGGGCCTCGGAGCGGGCCATGAGGTCGGAGGCGTCGGACGGCGCGAGCTCGGCGTAGATGCCCTTGTACGGGCCGCGGACGGTCCCCTGGGCATCGAACATCTCGTCGAACGCCAGCGAATAGCAGTCCGAGGTGTTGTATCCGCCGAAGATGCGCTCAAAGCGCGCGCCCGGGCGCCCAGGACCGCCACGCGACCGCCGCCTGGTCTCCTCAAGCTGGCTCGTAAGACTCACTTTTCAGATGGTGCCTTAAATTGACGTTGCGGCAGGCCACGAGTTCCCTTTTGGGAGAAAACGTAACCGGCTGATAACCTGGTCAGTCGCCGCCGGGTATATCGGGCGCCTCAAGCCAACACCGAATCTAAGAAGGAAACAACGCGTGGCCAACATAAAGTCGCAGCAGAAGCGCAATCGCACTAACGAGCGCGCGCGCCTGCGCAACAAGTCGGTGAAGTCCTCGCTGCGTACCGCCGTGCGCGCGTTCCGCGAGGCCGCCCACACCGGCGATAAGGATAAGGCCGCGGAGTTGCTGGTGTCGACCAACCGCAAGCTGGACAAGGCAGCCAGCAGGGGTGTGATCCACAAGAACCAGGCGGCCAACAAGAAGTCCGCTCTGGCGAAGGCCCTCAACAAACTCTGAGGCCCACGAGCCACCTCATCGGCTCCGGTCGGCCACCAGCTCGGCAACCTGCCTGACCGCGGATTCCAGGGCGTAGTCCGCGTCCGCGACGGCGCCCTTGACGTTGGCGTTGAGCTCTGCCACCACTTTCATCGCGGTTGCCACCGTGTCGCGCGACCAACGCCGCGCCTGTTTCTGGGCTTTTTGCACCCGCCAGGGCGGCATCCCGAGCTCGGCCGCCAGCCGATACGGGTCGCCGGAGAGCGGCCCTACCCGGCCGATGGCGTGTACGGCTTCGGCCAGCGCGTCGGCGAGCACCACCAGCGGCTCGCCGCGCAGCATCGCCCACCGCAGCGCCTCGGTGGCTCCTCCGACATCGCCGGCCACGGCCTTATCGGCGATGTCGAAGCCCTTCACTTCGGCCTTCCCGCTGTGATAGCGCCGCACCGCGGCGGCATCGACGTCGCCGCCGGTGTCGGCGACCAACTGCGAACAAGCGGCGGCGAGTTCCCGCACGTCGGACCCGACGGCGTCGAGCAGCGCGGTCACCGTCTCCTGGTCGACTTTGACCCGCAGCGCACGAAACTCCTTGCGGACGAAGTCGACGCGTTCGCTCAGCTTGGTGATCCGCGCGCAGGGATGCACCACGGCGCCCAGCGATTGCAGCTCGTTGGCCAGCGCCTTGGCTCGCCCACCGCCCGAGTGCACCACCACCAGCACGGTGCCCGGCGGCACGTCGGCGGCGGCCGCGGCGATCACCGCCGCCGCGTCCTTGCCCGCGTCGGCGGCGGCCTCCAGGACGACGATGCGCTCGTCGGCGAACAGCGACGGGCTCAGGAGTTCGGCGAGCTCGTAGGTACCGACGTCGCCCGCCCGCGTCCGGCTGATCGGCACGTCGTTGGCGCCGGGGTCGGCGCCCGCACGCTTGCGCGCCGACCGCAGGACCTCGCCCACGGCCCGCTCAACCAGCAATTCCTCGTCTCCCAGGACCAAGTGCAACGGCGAAATCTCGCTCACCCCACGATGGTGTCATGAAGGGCCGACCAGTCCGTTCTGGGATCGAACAGCTCGGACACCGACCACGCCAACAAGCAAACGACGGTCACCACCGCGGCTGCTTTGGCCGCCGCGCGAAACCAGGGGCGCCGCCACAGCAGCATGGCCAGCAGAAGCAGCAGCACGGTCGCAGAACCGACCAGCAGCACACCGGCCAGACCGTTCGGAACGGGCACGGTGGCCGCCGGGATATCGGCCGCCGACTTCGCCACAGTCAAGACCCACCACAGTTCGGGCCCGGTGAAGCGGATCAACAGCTGGGCACCGGCCGGCCACGCCACGCACAACACGGCCGCCGCGCTGCCCAGTACGGTGATCGGCGCTATCACGGGTGCCACCGCGAGGTTGGCGGCCGCGGCCACGAGGCTGAATCGGCCCGAAATCCCGGCCACCAGCGGGGCGGTCACCGCGTGTGCGGCGCACGCAACCGCGAGCGCGTCGGCCAGCGGCTTCGGGCAGCCGCCGCCGACCAAACGCCGTGACCAGGCCGGCGCGACGACGACCAGCGCGGCCGTCGCCAGCACCGATAGCGCGAAGCCCACGTCGACGGCCAGGTGGGGAGCGACTGCCAGCAGTAACAGCACCGTGGCCGACAGGGCTGGAATAGCCTGCCGACGACGCGAGGACAGCATCCCCGTCAAAGCGATGGCACCCATCACGGCCGCGCGCAGCACGCTCGCCGTCGGCTGCACGACGATGACGAAGGCCACCAGCGCCAGCGCGGCAAGCACGACGGCGGTGCGTGGGCCGATCAACCGGGCCGAGAACAGCACCGCCCCGCACACGATCGTGACGTTGGCCCCCGATACCGCCGTCAAGTGGGTCATCCCCGCCGCGCGAAAGTCGCGGCTCGTCT
The DNA here is from genome assembly GCA_963784685.1 of uncultured Actinomycetota bacterium. Taxonomy (GTDB): domain Bacteria; phylum Actinomycetota; class Actinomycetes; order Mycobacteriales; family Mycobacteriaceae; genus Mycobacterium. Next base: position 187,944 of record CAWASF010000014.1, on the reverse strand, counting down.
CGGCGGTGACTGCCGACGTATCGCCGAGGACCAGAGCGGGCAGCATCGCGGCCTGGTCGGCGGGCACGGTGCCGCGGACGGCGGCGGCGAACCGGCCACGCACGGCGTGAGCGGCTCGCTGCACCGCACCGGCGGTGCCCATGGTCGGCCGGCCGGACGCGGTGAGCACCGCGACCGTCAGGTCACGGCGGACCGGACGGCTGATGCGGGCGGTAAACCGCACGGGCCGGCCCACCAGCACTCCCCCGGCTTCCGAACCGAAGTCCGACGCCCTGGCAAAGACGACGACCCGCCCGGACATTTCGTCGGCGCGCAGTCGCCGCAGGCCGGCACGAAACATCAGCCGGCCGTTGCGCAGCGACAGCGCGCTCTCGGTCGGGGTGACCGTCACCTGGGCGGCCGTTCCGAACGCCGCGGTGATCGGGTGGCGATCCACCGCGTCGACGCGCAGAGCGATCGCGAGCCCAAACCCCGCGCCCACAACGCCGATCGCCACCAGACCGGCGCCGATCGCCTGCAGCCGCCGCGCTGGGCGAGCCCGGCGCGCGGCGTAGCACGCCAACAGACCCGCGGCAAGCGCCAGCACCACACCGCACAACGCCACCGCCCGCCCGACCGGCCACCAGATCCCGGTGGCAGTCGCAATCCAGGCGGTGAGCGCGGCCGGCACCAGCCGCACATCGATGTGAGCGGCCGATTCGCCGGGGCCGGGGTCGGGCACCGGTGTCAGACACGGACCAGGGGGCGCAGCTTGTCGAGCCGCGCCGGACCTATGCCGTCGACATCGGCGAGCTGGTCGACGCTGGTGAATTTGCCGTTAGCCTGCCGCCACGCCACGATCGCGGCGGCGGTCACCGGCCCGACCCCGGGCAGGGCGTCGAGTTGTTCCACGGTCGCGGTGTTCAGGTCGAGCGCCCCACCCGCCTTCGGCTTCGCCGTCCCCGAAGGTCGCGGTCCGGGCGCCCCGGACACCGGCGCCGAACCGGAGGCCACCGAGCTGCCCAGGGCCGTCGGCTGCCCCGCGACGGGAGCAAGCCCGACCACGATCTGCTCGCCGTCGGCAACCGGGCGGGCCATGTTCAAACCGACGGTGTCCGCACCGTTCACCGGGCCGCCGGCGGCCTGCAACGCGTCGGCGATGCGCGCGCCCGGCGCCAGGGTCACGAGTCCGGGGGTGTGCACCAGACCGACCACGCTGACCACCAACGGCCGGTCGGGGGCGGCCGGCTGGCCGGCGCCCGGGCTCGCCGAGGACCTCGGGTTTGCGGACGCCTTCTCCACCGGCGGGAGCCTGGCCGACATGACCGGCGCGGGCCGGTCGCGCATCAAGGTGAATACCGTGATCAATACCGCGAGGGCGGCCACGACGGCCAACGCGATGGCGCCGGCGCGGCCCGGGTCCGCGCGCACGCGGGCCACCCAGCCCCGGCCCTGGGGCGCCTCCGGAAGCCACCGCGGCAGCAGCGAATTCTGGTCCTCGTCCGTCGAGTCCCGGTCCGACTCGGACTCCGTGCCGTCGGAGTCGGCGTTTGGATTGGTATCCGGATCGGCACCGAGTCGTCGATGTAGTCGCTCGGCGGGCAGTTCTGTTCGCATGCGCCGACCGTAGGCGCGCCGACCACCGCAACCCACCCGAGCGACGGGGTGCGAACCGCCCGCTGTGGAGTTGACCGGGGCTGTGCATAAGCCGTTTCCGCCCACAGCACCGGCCTGGTTTGGCAACCGCGTGCGGGGGTCGCCGGGCGCTGTGAACACGGAGGCAAAGCTGACGTCCGACGCCTCGATCGGCGAACTGATGAGCCAGCTTTCGTCGCAACTGTCACGGCTCGTTCGCGACGAGATCCAATTGGCGCAGATGGAAATCCAACGCTGGCACTGCCGGTGTGGGCGGCCACCCTGATTGTCGGCGCGGCGCTGTTCGCCGCGGCCGGGATGGCGGCGCTGCTCAGCAAGCACCAGCCGAAGACGTCACACCGGCGGCGCCCTAACCGTCGCCAATGCAAAGAAAGACATCCAGGAAGTGAAAGACGCCCACCATGACCGGAGCTGGACAGCCACGCGGTCCCGGCACTCCCGCGGTGGGGCCTGACGCCGGCATCCATGAGCTGCAGGCCGACATCGAGCAGACGCGCCATCAACTCGGCGCCACCGTCGAAGCGATCGCCGGCAAGGCCGACGTCGTCGGCAAAGCCGCGGTCCGCCGCACCGCGGCTGGCGATAGCGGCCGTCCTCGGCGGGCTCACGATCGTCGGCATTGTCTGGTGGCGTCGCCGGAGGGTGAACGACCGGTGGTGACCTGGGTGCGCTCGCGCGCCCCCGGGTTAACGTTGAACGACGTTGTGCGCCTAACGTGCAAGAGAAGACTGCCGGTCCCCCACCGACGGCTGCGCCCCTCCGGTGGTCCCCGACGACAGGAGGCTGCCATGCAACTGGCGCTCACACCCGAGGAAGCCGCGTTTCGCGAGGAACTTCGCACCTTCTACACCACCCAGATCCCCGAGGAACTCCGCGAGTTGGTGCGTCAGGGCGCCCCGGTGACCAAGGACCAGATCGTCACCAGCCAAAAGATCCTGAACGACCACGGGCTCGCGGTGCCGAACTGGCCGGTCGAATGGGGCGGCAGGGACTGGTCTCCGACCCAACACCAGATCTGGGCCGACGAGATGCAATTGGCGTGCGTCCCGGAGCCGCTGAACTTCAACGTCAAAATGGTCGGCCCGGTGATCGCCGAATTCGGTTCGCAGGAGATCAAGCAGCGCTTCCTGCCGGCGACGGCGAGCATCGACATCTGGTGGTGCCAGGGGTTCTCCGAACCGGAAGCCGGCTCCGACCTGGCGTCGCTGCGCACCACCGCGGTGCGCGACGGCGACACGTATGTCGTCAACGGGCAGAAAACGTGGACGACGCTGGGCCAGTACGCGGACTGGATCTTCTGCCTGGTGCGCACCGACCCGCAGGCGCCCAAACGCCAGGCGGGCATCTCATTCCTGCTCATCGACATGGCGACCCCGGGCATCATCCTACGCCCGATCAAGACGATCGATGGCGGCCGGGAAGTCAACGAGGTGTTCTTCTCCGACGTCCGGGTGCCGGCCGATCAGCTTGTCGGACAAGAAAATCAGGGGTGGACGTACGCAAAGTTCCTGCTGGGCAACGAGCGCACGGGCATCGCCGGAGTCGGCCGGACGAAGGTACGCCTCGCCGAGGTGAAAAAGCACGCCGCGCAGACCGGACTGCTGGATGATCCGCTGTTCGCGGCGCGTTTGGCCGAGGCCGAAAACGAAGTGCTGGCACTGGAACTCACACAGTCCCGAGTCACAACGGACTCCGCGGACGGTAAGCCGAATCCGGCATCGTCGGTGCTCAAGATGCGCGGCAGCCAATTGCAGCAGATCGCCACCGAGTTGCTGGTCGAGGTGGCCGGGCCCGACGCGCTGCCGGCGGATGGCTCTCACGGTGACGACCTCGCGTCACCGGCCTGGGCGCAATCCAGTGCCCCGCGCTACCTCAACTACCGCAAGACATCGATCTACGGCGGCAGCAACGAGGTGCAGCGCAACATCATCGCGTCAACCATTCTCGGATTGTGAGGCAGCCATGGACTTTCAGCTGAGCGACGAGCAGGCCCTGCTCCGCGACACCACCCGCGATCTACTGTCGCGCACCTATGACCCGGAGAGCCGCAACAAGATCATCGAGACCGATCTCGGTTGGAGCCGCGATGTCTGGAGCCAGCTCGCCGACACCGGGATTCTCAGCCTCGGGTTCGAGCCGGACGAGTCCGGACAAATCGAGATCATGGTGGTGCTCACCGAGATCGGGCGGCGGTTGGCGCCCGAACCCGTCGTGCACGCCGCCCTGGCGCCGGGTGCGCTGATCGCCGAGCACGGGAGTGACGCACAGAAACAACTGCTGGACGACGTCGCGGCGGGTCAGAAGCTGCTCGCGTTCGCCCACCTGGAAAGCGGCCACCGGAAGCCGACCGCGACTGTCGCCAGTCAGGCCGTGCGGCAGGGCGATTCCTGGATCCTGAGCGGGACGAAGAATCCGGTCCTGGCCGGCGACTGCGCCGACACACTGGTGGTAACCGCCGCATTGCCGGACGGCGGCACGGGGTTGTTCATGGTCGCGGCGGAAGCGGTGCAAAGGCACCCCTTCCCGACGTTCGACGGTCAGCGCGGCGCCCAGATCGACCTGGACTCCGCACCCGCCGAGCCTCTGGGCGACGCGGTCGACGCCTCGACCGCCATCCGCGACGCGAACATCCGTATCCAGTCGGCGTTGTGCGCCGAAGCCGTCGGCGCCATGGAGGAAGCGCTGCGCCTGACCACCGATTACCTCAAGACCCGCAAGCAATTCGGGGTCACGCTCAATAAATTCCAGGCGCTCACCCAACGCGCCGCCGACATGTACGTGTCGTTGGAGTTGGCCCGCAGCATGAGTTACTACGCCGCGATGTCGATCGCCGACGGCAACCTCGACCCGGTGATCGCGTCCCGGGCCAAGTTGCAGGTCGGCCGGTCGGGCCGGCATATCGCGCAGGAGGCGATCCAGCTGCACGGCGGGATCGGCATGACCGCCGAATACCCCGTCGGCCACTACGCCGCCCGGCTCACCGCGATCGAAAACACGCTGGGTTCCTCGCAGGACCACCTGCATGTCCTGATCGACCACATCGCCGACTACGACCTGCCCAGGCTCTAATCGATGGCCGAGCTCGCAGAGCTGTCCGAAAGGGTTGTCTCGTTCCTGTCGACGGGCACCCGCACCGGAATGCTCGGCTACGTTGCCGCGGACGGCCGCCCACTCGTCGCGCCGGTATGGTTCGTGGTCGACGACGGGCAGCTCGCGTTCAACACCGGCCGCGACACGTCGAAAGGCCGTGCCCTGGCCCGTGATTCGCGCGTTGTCATCTGCGTCGACGATCCTCACCCGCCGTATTCGTTCGTACAGGTGCAGGGTGTCGCGACGGTGACCGAGGATCCGCCGGACGTGCTGGACATAGCGACCAGGACCGGCGCCCGGTACATGGGCGACGACCGCGCCGAGGAGTTCGGCCATCGCAATGCCGTTCCCGGCGAACTCGTGGTGCGCGTGCGCCCGACCAAGGTCATCGCCGGATTCGATATCAGCGAGTGAAGCCTGGCCGCCAGGTCGCCTTAACGCTGCCCCGGTGCTCGGACATTCAACGTGCAGGCGCGGGAACGGCGAGCGTCGGCCAATCGGGCTCCAGATATCACTGAAGCAGTGGTGTATGAGAGCATCGAGACTATCGTGGAGACAGCATAATTTGGTGAGGCGACGCGTACGAACCTGCACTTTGGTTGGGACGACATAAATGGGCTATCAAACCGAACCCTCGGTGCATGCTGACTCGGACGATAATTCACGAGAGCCGATGTCGGCGCACCTTGCTGACGACCTACTGTCTACGACCGCCGTTGGATGGCGCAGCTTTTATGATTTACTCAGCCGCCGTTTGGAGGCCGTCGGATTGGCCGACGTATCTTTCTTCCTGAATTATGGATACGTCCCGACGGATTCTAACAATGAATCCTCGTTCATCGTTCGGGAAGGCACCTTCAACGCCAACTCGGTCCGGCTGGTGTTCGAGGTTATCGGATCGCTTGACCTGAACGACCGCACTGTTGTGGACATAGGATGTGGCCGCGGCGGCAATGCCGCGGTGGTCGCCGAGAAATTCAACGCTCAGGTGATCGGCGTCGACATGTCCGAAGAAGCGATCGCCTTCTGCCGTAGAACGCACCTCGGCCCTTCGATCGACTTCAGGGTCGGCGATGCATTGAATATCCCCTTGGCCGATGCATCCTGCGACGCCGTCGTCAACGTGGAATCATCGCATTCATACGGCAATCTTCCTAAATTCCTGAGCGACGTCCGCAGGATTTGCCGCTCCGGAGGCTGGTTTTTGCATACGGATTTCCTGAGCCCAGAGGACTGGGACGATATAAGGGTGCGATTGAAGGCGCTGGGCTTTTCCACCGAAAGCGACCGCGACATCACTGCCAACGTGTTGGCCTCGCGCGATCAAGCGAGCAGTGACTACGAGCAAGTCTATGGCGACGGAAATGCGCGTGTGGCTAACTTTCTTGCGCTACCCGGGTCGGCGATCTACGAGCAGCTGCGCGCGGGCTTATTGGAGTACAGAATAATGAGATCTCAATTGCGTACAGAAGCGACATCGGGTCGTCCGTGTTAGTACTGCAGCCGTAGATCGGGATCATTGGTTCTGCCGTCGTCGGTAGTGGGAAATGCGTGCTCGGTATTGGTGTCGTCGACGCCATCGTGACCAGGCCAGCAGGGTCGCGATGGTGTGGTTGGTGGCCAGGAGCAGGGCGTCGAAGAGGCGGCGGAATTCGTTGACGGTCAACGTGATCAGGCCTGCCGGGGTGGGGGTGGTGTCGCGTTCGATCGCGGTGGCCACGGCCAGGAATGCATGGGCGAGCATGGCCAGGGTGGTCCAGCGGTGCCAGGATTTCCAGCGTCGGACTTGGTGCTGGTCGAGGCCGACGAGTCCTTTGGCGGCTTGGAAGGATTCTTCGATGCGCCAGCGCTGCCCGGCCACCGCCACCAAGGTGCGCAACGGCACAGGGCGGGGGCTGTAGCAGCGTAGGTAGGCGTGCTCGCCGGTGGTGTCGTTGCGCCGGATCAGCAAATGGTGGCTACCGGTGTCGGTGTCGTCTTCGGCCTGCAGGCGAAACCAGGCCCAGGAGTACAAGTGTTAGGTGACCCCTGCGCGGTTGCAGGCCGGTCCAGCCGCGAGCGCGCGGTCGGACGCTGATCATGTTGTTGTCGTAGCCCAGCGGATCAAGTGCCCGCCGCATCGCCGTGTGTCACGGCGCCATCGACTGGGCCGGCGTTCGAGGGCTGCCTGAAATTTCGTCGCGTGCGCGGAAAGTGAAGTCATCAGGTTGGTTCGGGCGCACCGACGGATGCAACCCCATCCGACTCCGGCACCTGAGCGGCGAGGTACTCGGCGAGCGACCCGATCGTCGGATAGTCGAATACCGCGGTGGCGCTGATCGTGAACGCACCACCGAACTGCCCGTACAACCGGTTGCGGAGCTCGACCGCCATCAGCGAATCCGTGCCCAGGTCCAAAAACCGGCTCGTTGCGGCCGGCGGGTGCGCAAGCCTGAGGAAACTTTGCACCTCCTGCTGCAGGTATTCGGTGAGGAAACTGCCGCGCTGCGCCTCGGGTGCCTCATGCAGCTGCCGGAGCAACTCGCTGTCGGCCGGCGTCGCCGTGACAGCACTCGGCAACACGTAGTCGAGGATCGTCGGGCGAGGCCCGTCCAGCATCTTCGCGGCACGCTGCCAATTGGCCTTGATGACGGTCGCCTGCCCCGTGCCATGGGCGATTATCTCGCCGAGCGCGTTGAGGGCGGCCGTGGGTTCCAGCGGAATCATGCCTTGCGCACTGAGATTGGCGCGCGCGGCGGGCGAACTGGCCATGCCGCCCTTCGCCCAGGGACCCCAGTTGATGCCGGTCGCAGGCAGCCCTTGCGCCCTGCGCTCCGCAACGAGCCCGTCGAGCAGCGCATTGGCGGCCGCGTAGTTGGCCTGGCCGGCCGAACCGAGCACGCCGGCGGCCGAGGAGTAGACGATGAAGAACTCAAGGTCGTCGTCCTTCGTCAGCCGATGTAGGTGCCAGGCACCGAAAGCTTTGGGCGCCAACGTCGTCCGGAAACGTTGCAAGCTCTGCTGTGGTAGTAGCGCGTCGTCGAGCACGCCCGCCAGGTGGGCCAGCCCTGCGAGCGGCGGCAACTCCGACCGGATGCGCTCCAGCAGCTCTCCGGCCTGCGTCTCGTCGCCGACGTCGGCCGTGAAGGTATGGATCCGGCACCGGTAACGCTCCGTGATGTCGGCGATCGCCCGTTGTGCGTCCGCATCGGGCAGGTGCCGGCTGGTCAACACGATGTCGCCGGCCCCGAGTTGGGCCAAATGGGCCGCGGTGTGCAGGCCGAGTGCACCGAGACCGCCGGTGATCAGATAGCTCCGATCACCCCGCGGCTGTAGCGGTTTCGGCATCTGCACCACGATCTTGCCGATGTGTCGCGCCTGCTGCATACGCCGGAACGCCGTCTTGGCCTCCGTCAGCGGGTACACCTCAGCGGCGAGCGGCGCCAGCTCGCCGCCGGCCATGCTGTCCGCCAGCTCGGCCAGCAAGTTCCCCACCCGCTCGGGCTCTCGCTCGATGCATCCGTCCAGCGCAATGATCTCGTAGTTGATATCGGGACGGGCAGCAGCCATCTGCTCCGGTGTCCAGATGTCCCGCTTGGCGATTTCGGCGAATCGGCCGCCCTGTGCGGTCGCTCGCACGGTGGCAGCGATGAACCCCTCATTGGTGAGGCTGTTGAGCACCACGTCAACGCCGGCGCCGCCGGTGTCCGCGAGGATCTGATCCGCGAAGTCCGTACTGCGCGAGTCGTAGACGCGTTCCACACCCATCTTGCGCAGCGTCGCGCGTTTGTAGGTGCTTGCGGTGGCGAAGACGATCGCACCGCGCTGTTGGGCCAACTGGATCGCGGCCAGACCGACACCACCGCTGGCGGCGTGTATGAGCACACGATCACCGGGCCGCACGTTGGCCCAGTCGAAGGCAAGCCGGGCCGTCAGTGCCCCAGCGGGTATGGTCGCCGCGGCCACCGCGCTCCACCCGTCGGGCACCGGCGACAGGAACTGGGCCGGCACATTCACCCGGGTGGCGAACCCCCCCGGCATGAAGCCGAAGACGCGCTGGCCAACCTCGAATCCGCTGACACCGGAACCCAACTCAGTGACGATGCCCGAAAGGTCGCCGCCGATCTGCCCCGGATCACCCGGATACAAGCCGAGCACGTTGAGCACATCCCGGAAGTTGAGACCCGCGGCCTCTACCCGGATCTGCACGTAGCCCGCGATCGGCGGCGGCACTTCCATCTCGGCCAGGCGAAGGTTGTCGATCGCGCCCCGTTCGCTCGGCGCCAGAACGTAGTCGGTTGCGTGCGGTATCGCGAGATGGCCGCCGCGGGCCCACGGCAGTAGCCGCGGCACCAAGTACTTTCCTTGTCGCAACGCCAGTTCGGATTCCTGAATAGCGTCGGGTGTGCCGAGCAGGCGGGCCAGCGAGTGCACGGCGGCGTCGAATCCGTCGCAGTCGACCAGGCTGCAACGCAGCGTCGGCTGCTCGGTGATGACGGTGCGCCCCAACCCCCACAGCGCCGACTGCACCGGATCGACCGACTCGCCGGGTTCGGTGGCCACGGCCCGTTCGGTGATGACCCACAGTCCGCCGGTGAGTTCCACGTCTTGCTGCTCCAGCAGCGTCCGTACGGCTGTGAGCAACTGGTCGATCTCGGTCTCGAGCCGCGCGCCGAATTCGGCGCTCGACTCGTCTGTGCCGGGTCGCCCTGCGCTGCGCCAGACGATGCCCGAGACCGGGGCACCGCGCTCCTGGGCCTGTGCCAACAGCCGCGTCCACGACGCGGGATCCGCAGATTGCGGCACGGTCCAACGAGATGCAACCCGGCATTTCGGCCGCCAGCTCGTCGAATCCGGCGATCAGCCAGGTCCCGTCGCCGTTCTGGAGCAGCGTTGCTCGCCGCCGCGCGGCGGCATCTCCTGCCAGCCGAGGGTGTACAGATTCCGGGTGGCATCGCCACCGAGCCCGCGCAACAACGCCTCCCGAGGCGCGCGTTTGACCGTGAACTCGCGAATTTCGCCCAGTTGGCGACCGTCCCGATCGATGAAATCGAGGTCGAAGACCTGCGTTTCGCTCTCGGGACCGCCAGCCTGCCACCGCGCGCGGCAATAAAACCGCCGTGGCATCCTCTCACGCAGCACCACCCGTCCATACCGCAGCGGCAAGAAAAGATCGGCCATGGGTCCGCCCTGCTCGGTCGCCGCGAAAACCGCCGGGAAGGCCGGGAAGGCGACGCCGGTGCACAGGTCCAGCAGCACCGGATGGATCGGCTCGCTACCGAGGTGTTCGGCGAGCTCGTCGCCGATGGCGATATCGCCCACCGCCTCACCGTCACCGGCCCACAGCGATTTGAGGGAAGTGGACCAGGTGGGACCCCATGCCAGCTCCATGTCGGCAAAGGTGTCGAACAGCTGCTGCGGACGCGTGCGGCTCAACCGCTCGCACGCGGCATCGATGGAATCTGCGGGATCGGTTGCCGGCTCGGCCTCGACATCAGTGACACCGGTGACGATCCGGCCGTCGGCGTTCAACGACCACTCGGCGTCGCGCTCACCGTATGGGCGGCTGTGCACCTGGAAGGTCCAGGCCACCCCCTCCTGCACGCCGTCCTCGACCGGATGCACGGTAAGCTGCACCTCCCGGGAATTCTTCTCGCCCAAGATGATCGGTTCGTAGAAGAACACATCGCGCACCTGCGCCGGCGTCCCGACCGCGGCAAGGGCCATCGCCGCATATGTCGCGCCCGGAACGACAACAGTGCCATAGATGACGTGATCCGACAGCCACGGCTGCGATTTGATGGACCACCGGCTGGTGTACACGGCGTCACCAGAGGCGAGATCCTTTGCGCTACCCAAGATCCCGGATACCGCAGCACCCTGACCATCGAAGTCACGGATGCCCGAAGTCTTGGGCCAGCAAGCGGCGGCGCTGGAAAGGATAGGTCGGCAGTTCGAGTCTGCGGCGTGGTACATGGTGCAGCGCAGCGAAGTCGGGCCGATGCCCGGCGACATAGGCCGCGGCCAGCGCTTCTGCGATCTGACGCCGCGCATCGGCGCCCTTGCGCAGAGAAACGATCGCCCGCGGCGCCGCCGAGTGCTCCGGCCAGACCTGCACCGCAGCCGCGGTCAGAATCGGTTGGGGACCGATCTCCATCAACACCGAGCAGCCAAGCGCCGCCACGGTTTGCACGCTGTCGGCGAACTGCACCGGCTGGCGGGAATGCCGCCGCCAATATTGCGCGTTCAGCGGGGTTTCCGCCGTGAGCACCGCGCCGGTCCGGTTGCAGACCAGCGGCAGAGCCGGCACGGCGAACTCCAGCCGCGCTGCATACGACTCGAATTCGTCGAGCACGGGCTCCAGCAACTCCGAATGGAAGGCGTGACTGGTGTCCAGCCAAGTGCAGCGGATCCCGTCATTGCTGCACGCGGCGACGATCTGTTCCAGATCGGCGCCCGGGCCCGACAGCACCGTGTTAGGGCCGTTGTATGCGGCGGCCGAAACCCGCGGAAATCCGTTGGCGAGGCCCTCGACATGCTCGGCGTCGGCGAAAACCGCCACCATCCGGCCGCCCTCGGGCAGACTGCCGAACAGCCGGCCGCGTTCGGCCATCAGCCGGGCCCCGTCCTCGAGGCTGAACACCCCGGCCACACACGCCGCCGCGTACTGGCCCACGCTGTGCCCAAGTACCACGTCGGGCTCGATGCCCCATGACCGCCACAACCGAGCCAGGCCCATCTCGACGGCGAACAGCGCCGGCTGAGCAAAAGAGGTATGCCGCAATGTTTCTCCGGCTTCAGCACCGGAGGCCTTATCGTCGCCGAACAGCACCTCCAGCAACGGACGCGGCAGCATCCCATCGACCGCTTCCGCGCATCGCGTCACGGTGTCGGCGAAAACCGGCTCGGCGTAGAACAATTCGCGCGCCATCCGCGGATACTGGCTGCCCTGACCGGTAAACAACCAGGCTGTCTTCGGAGGGTCAGTGCACTCGCCGCGTACCATACCCGGTCGCAGCCGGTTCTCGGCCAACTCGGCCAGTAGCTCGCGGGCGCCTTGAATCGCACCCCCGCCCGAGTCCACGACAAGCGCGGCCCGGTGTTCGAAGTGCGAACGCCCGGCCCCGGCAGTGAAGCACACATCGGTGATGTCGACCTTTGGGTAGCGCGTCCAACCAGGCTGCATATCGCTTCGCCAACGCCACCAGCGCCTGCGGTGAGCGCGCCGACAGCGGCAACACGCTGACCGGTTCATCTGAGGCGTCCGGCTCCGGCACCGCGGTGACGTCGAGGAGGACGTCGTCTGGGGAGTATTCGTCGGCGGTTGCCGATTGCCGCGGCGCCTCCTCGATCAACACATGCGCGTTCGTGCCGGTGAACCCGAAGGAACTCACTCCGGCGCGTCGCGGCCTGCCGTTGGCCTGCCAGGGAGTCGCCTTGTCGACAACGCGCACCGGCAGGGAGTCCCACGGAATGTGCGGCGACGGCTTCTCGAAGTGCAGGTTCTGCGGCAGAACTTCGTGCTGCAGGGCCAATATCGACCTTGATCAGACCGGCGATCCCCGCTGCCGACTCGAGGTGCCCGATGTTGGTCTTCACCGATCCCAATCAGCAGCGGCCGGTTCGCGTCACGGCACTCGCCGTAGACGGCCGCGGCGGCCTGGACCTCGATTGGGTCACCCAGCGAGGTGCCCGTGCCGTGCGCCTCGAGGTAATCGACATCCCGACCGTTGATGCCGGCACGAGCCAGCGCTGCGGAGATAAGCCGTTGCTGCGCACCGCCGTTGGGCACCGTCAAGCCGCTGGAAGCGCCGTCCTGATTGACCGCGCTGCCCCGGATGACCGCGCAGATCCGATCGCCGTCGCGCTCCGCATCGCTCAGCCTCTTGAGCACCAGAATCCCGCAGCCTTCGCTGCGCACATAGCCGTCGGCGGCCGCGTCGAAGGTCTTGCATCTACCGTCGGGGGACAGCATCCTCGCGCGTGAGGCGGCAACGATGGACGCCGGGCTCAACAAGACGTTCACCCCACCGGCCAGCGCCAAATCGCAGTCACCGGAGTGCAATGCCTGGCAGGCCTGATGGACGGCCACCAGCGACGCGCTGCACGCGGTGTCCACCGCCATCGCCGGTCCTTCCAGTCCGAGCGCGAACGCTACCCGACCCGCGATGGCATTGAGCGCGTTGCCGGTGATGAAATGGGCTTCGATGGTCTCGACCGAGTTGGCGGACAACAGATGCGCATACTCGTTAGCGGCCACACCCACGAACATGCCGCTTCGACTGCCGCGCAACGCCGCAGGCGAATACCCGGCGCGTTCCAGGCCCTCCCACGCGATTTCCAGCATCAACCGCTGCTGCGGATCCATCCACACGGCCTCGCGCGGGGAAATACCGAAGAACTCCGGATCGAATCCGTCGATTCCGTCGAGGAATCCACCGCAGCGGCTGTAGATCTTGCCCGGTGCCTCGGGATCCGGGTCGTAATACTCGTCGACGTCGAAGCGGTCATCCGGGATCTCCCGGATCGCATCGACACCGCCGGCCAGCACCTCCCAATAAGCGTCGGGGTCGGGCGCGCCCGGGAAACGGCACGCCACCGCGACGATCGCGATCGGCTCATCAGTGCGCATCGTCATCACCGAATCCGGCTGGGCCGCTGAAGTGGTGCCTGAATTAGGGGATGGCTGTCCACCGAGGTCGAGGATGTCGCCGAGCAAGTAGTCCGCCACGTCGACCAGGCGTGGATAATCCATCGCCAGGGTTGCCGGCAGCTCCTTGCCCACGGCATGCTCGACCCGGCGCCGCAGCTCGACGGCCATCAGCGAATCCATGCCGAGGTCGAAGAATCCGGCCTCGTCGCGGATCTCCGCCGCATCGATCCGTGTCACCTCCGCTACGGCGTCGCGCAGGTACTCGACGACAAGCTTCTTGCGCTGCTGCGCCGGAGCGTGGCTGAGCTGCTCGACCAATCGGGTTGTCCCAGACGACGCTGTCGGTGCCGGCGCCGACTCGGGCACCTCACGCTCCAACTCCGCCAGGAACGGCCGCTTCCCCGCCAGCTGGTAGAGCGGCAGGAAGCGGGCCCAGTCGATCCGGGCCACAATCCCATGAGCTGCGCCGCGTCCTGAAGACGCCACCATGAGCTCGGCCATCCCCGCCAGTGCGTCGGCGGGCGACAACGTCCGGACCCCCCGCTGCTCCAGTCGCGCGCGGGCTTCCTCGTCGGCCATGCCGGCCGACCACGCGCCGAAGTTGACGCTGATCCCGGGAACACCCTGCTCGCGCTGCCGCCAGGCCAACCCGTCGAGGAAGGCGTTGGCCGCGCTGTAGGCGGTCTGGCCGAAGCTGCCCCATACCGCGGAAATCGAGGAGGTGCTCAGGAAGAAGTCCAGTTGCATGTCCGCGGTGGCTTCGCTCAAATTCCAAGCACCCCAGACCTTCCCGGCGAACACTCGATCTACTTCGGCGTCCTCCAGGGTTTGCAGCGGGGTGGTGCTGATCTCGCCTGCGGCGTGCACGATACCCGCCAGCGGCGGTAGTTCGGCCCGCACGGTGGCCAAGAGGCGAGCGACGTCGTGCGGATTGGCGACATCGGCGGTGATGACCCGGACTTCGCAGCCGCACTGTTCGCGTAGCGCATCGATGCGCTGTTGCGCGGCATCGCCGGGTGAGCGTCGGCTGGTCAGCACCAGATGCCGGGCGCCGTGCGCGGCCAGATATCCGGCGATTTCCAGTCCGATCGCACCCAGCCCTCCGGTCACCAGATATGTTGCGTCGGCACGCAGTGCCAGCGGTGTTGCGATCGGCTGCCCTGCGCGTCGAGTCAGCCGGGGAACATAAATCGCCTGATCCCGAAGCGCGACTTGGTCCTCGCCGCGCGGCGCTGCCACCAGGTGGTCGATCAACCGCGACCACTCCTCGGCGCCGCCCGCAGACAAATCTGCCAGTCCGCCCCACAGTCGTGGATATTCCAGCGCGGCGGCGCGACCGAACCCCCACAGGCAGGACTGCACCGGTGACACCGTGTCCGCACTGGTGACCCGTTGCGCACCGCGGGTTATCAGCCAGATCGGGTGCGCGGACTTCGGCGGCGGCGGCGGCGCGGAAGAGCCGCCGTGTTCCGCTCAGGACTCGGTGCTGCATCCGCAACAGCGATTGCGTCGATGATGCACTGTCGGGTCGAGGGCCGCGAGATGCAGGATACGCAGTGTCGGCTCGTCTGCGACCGCGGCGCGCAACGCGGCTTCGAGTCGTTCCTCGTCCGCGTCGGACACCGGCAATCCGAGGATCCGGTGCCGGTGCCCGCGCGCGGTCAGCGCGTCGACCAAGGGCTGTACGGTCCCGGCGTGATCGCTGATGAGGAGCCAGGCAGATCCCTCGCCGGTGTTCGCAGCCGAGACTCCCGAAGCCCCGGCAGCGGATTTCTCCCAGCGAATCCCGTAGCGGGAGTCCGTGATGGACCGGGCTTGACGCTGTTGGTTATGTTGTGCGGCAAGCTGTTTCAGCACATCGACGGTATGTTGATTGCCGCTCGCACCATCGAGCAGCTCCGCGAGCTCCTCGATCCGGCCGTCCTCGAGAAGCCCGACGGCTTCGGTACGCATGGCTTGGGTCTCGTCACAGGTCTCGGTGGCGGCCGGACCCGCTGCTCACGGAACCAGTACTGGCGATGCTGGAAGGGATAGGTGGGCAAGTCGAGCTTGCGCGCCGGCCCCTGCTGGAGAGCACCGAAGTCGGGAAGGTGGCCGACGATATAAGCGTTGGCGAGGGCCTCGGTGATCTGGCGGTGGTCGGCGGTGTTGCGGCGCAACGACGGGATCGCCCGCGGTGCGGTTGCCGGGTCAGGCCACGCCCGCAGGGCTGCGGCGGTGAGTACCGGCTGCGGGCCGACCTCCAGCAGCATGGTGCACCTCAGATCGGCCAGTGTGCGCACACTTTTGGCGAACTCGACCGGCTGACGCGCATGGCGACGCCAGTAGGCGCCGTCTAGTTTCGCACTTCTGCCCAGAGCGGCGCCGGTGCGGTTGCACACCAGTGTCCTTTGCGGCGAACCGAACTCGAACCTGTCCGCATACGCCTCGAATTCGTCGAGGACCGGATCCAGTAGCGCTGAGTGGAAGGCGTGGCTGGTGTCCAGCCAGTCACAGCGCACACCTTCGGCGCTCAGCCCCGCCACCGCCCGGTCCAAATCCTGCGCGGGTCCCGACAGCACGGTATTGGCGCCGTTGTAGGCGGCCACCGACAGACTCGGAAATTCGTCGGTCAGGCTTTCCACCCGCTCGGCGGCGGCGAAGACCGCGACCATGCGACCGCCGGAGGGCAAACTGCCGAACAGGCGACCTCGCTCGGCCAGCAACGAGGCGCCGTCCTCGAGACCGAATACGCCGGCGACGCAGGCCGCCGTGTATTGGCCGACGCTGTGGCCGATCACCACGTCCGGTTCGAAGCCCCACGACTGCCAGAGCCGGGCCAGGCCCATCTCCACCGCGAACAAGGCAGGCTGGGCATAACCGGTCTGCCGCAGGGTGTCTTGGCTATCCGGGCCGTCCGCATCGAAAACGACTTCCAGCAAAGGTTTTTCGAGCACGCCGTCGATCACCGCCGCGCACCGCTTCATCGTCTCGGCGAATACCGGCTCGGTTTCGAACAACTCCCGGGCCATGCCGGCGAACTGGCTGCCCTGACCCGGGAACAACCATGCGGTCTTCGGCCTGTCAGCACACACTCCCCGCACCAAACCCGGTGCCGGACGGTCATCGGCCAGCGCACCGAGTAACTCACAGGCGGATTCCGTCGAATTCACCACCAACGCGGCGCGGTGCTCGAGATGAGCTCGCCCCACCCCGGCGGTGAGGCACACATCCGACAAGGTGGCCTCCGGGTGCGCGCTCAACCACCGGCGGTATCGATCGGCCATCTGCACCAATGCGGCCGGGCTGCGTGCCGATAGTGGCAGCACGCTGAACCGTGGGTCCGCGGGCAGCTCGAGCGGAGCCGGTGCCGCCGCAAATGTGCCTGCTTCATCGGGCGCTTCCTCGAGGATGATGTGCGCGTTGGTGCCGGAGAACCCGAACGAACTGACGCCCGCAACACGCGGTCGACCGTTGCGTTCCCAGGGGGTCGCCTCGTCCACCACCCGCACCGCAAGCCGGTCCCAAGGGATATGCGGCGACGGGTTCCGGAAGTGTAGGTGCTTCGGCAGTTCCTGGTGCTCGAGCGACAGGATCACCTTGATCAGGCCGGCGATCCCGGCGGCAGCTTCCAGATGTCCGATATTCGTTTTCACCGACCCGATCAGCAGCGGCCGGCTGGCGTCGCGACCGTCTCCGAGTGCCGCACCGGCGGCCTGGACTTCGATCGGATCACCCAGCGATGTCCCGGTCCCGTGCGCCTCCAGATACCCGACGTCGCCGGCTGCGACACCGGCGCGCTCCAGCGCCTCGGTGATGACGCGTTGCTGGGCCACGCCGTTCGGCACCGTCAAACCACCCGATGCGCCATCCTGGTTGACCGCACTGCCCCGGATCACGGCCCGGATCCGGTCACCGTCGCGGATCGCGTCCTCAAGGCGTTTGACGACGATGACACCGCAGCCCTCGCCGCGCACGTAACCATCCGCAGCCGCGTCGAACGTCTTGCAGCGGCCGTCCGGAGCCAGCATCCGTGACTGGGAGAAGGTGATCATGGTCCCCGGGCTGATCAGGACGTTCGCGCCACCGGCCAGCGCGACGTCACACTCGCCCAGGCGCAGCGCCTGGCAGGCCTGGTGGACTGCCACCAAGGAGGAGCTACACGCCGTGTCGACCGTGATCGCCGGGCCTTGCAGCCCCAGCCGATAACTGATCCGGCCCGCTCCCGCGGCAGCCGACGTCCCAATTGCCATATACGATTCGGTTTCGACGTAACTCAGCTCATCCGTCATCATTGCGAGGTAGTCATGGGTGGACAGACCCATGTACACGCCGGTCCTGGTGTTCGCCAAAGCCGTTGGCGCGGTACCCGAATGCTCCAGCGCCTGCCACGCGGTCTCCAGCAACAGCCGATGCTGCGGATCCATCAACTTGACCTCGCGCGTCGACACCCCGAAAAACGGCGCGTCGAACCCCGCTATGTCGTCGATGAAGCCCGCCCGGCGGGTCACGATCTTCCCTGACGCCGCGGGATCCGGGTCATAGAACTCCTCGAGATCCCAGCGGTCCTGGGGCACCTCCGAAACCGCGTCCCGCCCTTGCCGCAACACGTCCCAGAATTCATCCGCATCGGCGGCACCCGGAACGCGCACTGCGTAGCCGACTATCGCAAAACCCCGGGTCGGACGCATCGGGTCTTCGGCGGATGTCATACGCGGTCCCCCTCTTCTCATGCCCAACGGCCTTGCGCGGTCGATGGGCTGGTGAATGCAAAAGGAGCCCCTGCGCGCGCGGCGCAACAGCGTCCCTCTTCCATTCGGGCCCAGGATCGTTATTGTGCAGATGTAGCGTACGACCAGAATCAGTACAGTTGTACCGAATGACCGAAGTTGTTAGACACGTGTCCCAGCCTTGGCAAAACGGCGAGCGAACGGGGCCCTTTCGGGCGGATGGCCGCCAAGGAGCCTGTTTCCATATGCATGCCCAGGCTCTCTGGATTCGCTAGCCTCCGGCGGGTTGTCCACCATGTTTTCACGACGGGTCGATCAGCTCGTGACATCCGTGACGGACGCCAACTCGGCAATGTCGGCCGGCAGGAGGCCGGGAACCGTCGCCATGACGGGACGCTCGACATGCGTTGCGTCCCTGCGGTTTCGGAAGAAGTCGACCGTGTTGAAGATGGCCTCGACTCCCGTCGGCGACGAACCTCCGTTGGTGAACCGACGCAACGACGACGCGATGGCCCGCCCATCACCGGGTCGTCGCCCGTGGCGAACGGGCACGATTTCGGCATGTGCGCGGAATCGCAAGCGCCCAGGCGCAGCGGTGGGAGTCCCGGTTGGTTGCCACCGGCGACGGTGTGCACGCCGTCGACCGTGACCGCTACGGTTTCGGCCGAACTCAGCTCGTCCGACATCGTTGCGAAGTAATCATGGGTCGACGACCCACCGCGGCCGCATCGCGCACTGTCGTCAGGTGCGGCTGTCGGTCCCCGCCCGATGCGGGGCCGTTCCACCGCCACCACCGCCCTGCCGCTGAGCTTGTGCACCCGTATCCGCGCATATTCCCGACGGTGATCGCCCAAAGGGTTATCTTGATCTCGCAACCAACGGGGCCGCACTGCAGCCGTACAAAACCGTAGGAGAAAAGATTGCGCATCGGGAAAATTACGATCGGCTCAATTAACGATTGGACGCCCAGCCCCGGCGTAGTGATTTCCTGGCATCCGACGACTGCGGCTCAGGAAAAGGCCCAGCAAGCGCGGGTGAGTTCTGTACCTGTCAGTTATATGCAGGCGCAACATATTCGTGGCTACTACGAGCGGACCGTTTCGGGGCTCGACTATTCGCGGCAGATCATCGCTGTTTGTGAGGTTCCCGGCCAGTGCGACATTGCTGCCATGAATCATGCGCTCAATGCATACCTGCGTCGGCATGATACGTTCCGCAGTTGGTTCGAGTACACCGGTACCGGAGACGTCATTAGACATACCATCGACGATCCCGCCGACATCGAATTCACGCCGACCGATCACGGCGAAATGACCATCGAAGAATTACACGACCATGTCGTGGCCATACCGGGTCCGCACCGCTGGGCCTGCTTCACCTTCGGGATTGTCCAAAGCAAGAATCACTTCACATTTTATGCGAGTATGGATCACGTCCACGGGGACGCGGCGTTGATAGGCACCACGATGCTGGAGTCCCACGCCATGTATAAAGCGCTGACGGCGGGCGACAAGTCGCTTGCGCTGCCGGACGCCGGAAGCTTTGACGATTTCTGTGTCCAGGAGCGACGGTACACGTCGGCTTTGACCGTCGATTCGCCACAGGTCCGCACGTGGATCGACTTCGCCGAGAATAACAACGGCAGCATGCCCGAATTCCCACTCCCACTGGGTAACCCGCTGGAGCCGGCCGTCGGCGCCATGGACGGGGAAATGCTGATGGACGCCGAACAGACGGCGAGATTCGAATCAGCATGCATGGCGGCGGGCGCACGCTTCATCGGCGGCTTATTCGCCTGTATCGCACTGGTGGAGCATGAGTTTACGGGCGCGGTGACATATTACGGACTCACCCCCCGGGATACCCGCAGAACTTCGGACAACTTTATGACTCAGGGGTGGTTTACCGGCTTGGTTCCGATCACCGTCCCAATAGGAGCAGCGTCTTTCGGTGACGCCGCTTGGGCGGCCCAGGCTTCTTTTGATTCAGGTCTGAACCTGGCAAAGGTGCCGTATTACCGCGTGTTGGAATTGGCGCCGTGGTTGGACAGGCCCCGTCCGAATTTTCCAGTCTCCAATTTCTTCCACGGGGGCGCGGCCCCGAT
Organism: uncultured Actinomycetota bacterium; assembly: GCA_963784685.1. Lineage (GTDB taxonomy): Bacteria > Actinomycetota > Actinomycetes > Mycobacteriales > Mycobacteriaceae > Mycobacterium. Next base: position 167,774 of record CAWASF010000014.1, on the reverse strand, counting down.
GAACGCTGTGCTCGCAGCAGCAGATTTGGGTTATGCGGATAATATCGGCATTTATTCCGACGGTAGATATTCATATCAGTTGACCACCTATATATTCCTGTATCCGGGGGGGACGGCAATGGCGGTGATGTTTCCAGGCAACCCGGTTGCCCGGAAATCAGTTGCCCGCTATATGGCTGCGGTGAAGTCGCTCTGTGTGCGCGTCGCCGATAGCGGCCATTGGGGACGCGTTGCGTAGTGTGGAATATGTCGATGGCTACCGATTTCCGCGAAATGCACGATTCCCGGCCAGGCGGGAATGAAGTGGAGGCACTTTGCGAAGGATAGCCGATCTTGTGGTGCGGTGGCCCTGGATAGTAATAGGACTTTGGGCCGCAATTGCGGTCGCCCTGCCGCTGACGCTGCCATCCCTGGACGAGATGGCCCAGAGGCATCCGCTCGCCATCTTGCCCAGTGACGCGTCGTCGAGCGTCGCCGCCCGGAAGATGGCCGAGGCCTTTCACGAGTCGGGCACGGAAAACCTTCTGTTGGTGGTACTGGCCGATGAGAAGGGGCTTAATCCCGCCGACGAAGCCGCGTACCACGAGCTCGTGGGGGCGCTGCGCGAGGACACCCGAGACGTCGTGATGTTGCAGGAATTCGTCAGCGCACCATCCCTACGTCCGGCCCTGACCAGTAAGGACCACAAATCCTGGGTACTGCCGGTCGGCATTGCGGGCGAGTTGGGCACTCCGCGGTCCGACGCGGCTTACAACCGCGTCGCCGGCGTCGTCAAACAAACCTTGGAACACAGTCCGACCAGAACGTCGCTGACGCCAAACCTTGCCGGACCCGCAGCCACCGTGGCCGACCTAACGGTCGCCGGCGAACGGGACCGGACTCCGATTGAGCTCGCGATCGCCGTCCTGGTGCTGACAGTCCTGCTGGTGGTTTACCGCAACCCGCTCACCATGCTGCTGCCGTTGCTAGCGATCGGGATATCGATGGTGATCGCACAGGCAGCAGTAGCGGGAGTCTCCCAGCTGAGCGGCATGGGTATTTCCAACCAGGCCATCGTATTTCTGAGCGCAATGATCGCCGGCGCGGGGACTGATTACGCGGTCTTTCTCATCAGCCGCTATCACGACCATTTGCGACAGGGTGCAGGTTGCGATGAAGCCGTAAAGCGGGCATTGATGTCGATCGGAAAGGTGATCGCCGCATCCGCGGCAACGGTCGGACTCACATTTCTCGGGATCAGCTTCGCCCGGATGGGAGTGTTCTCGACGGTCGGTATGTCGTCGGCGATCGGGATCGGTGTTGTATTCCTCGCCGCGGTGACGCTGCTACCGGCGATTCTTGCAGTAGCGGGGCCACGCGGCTGGGTCACGCCGCGAAAGGAACTCACCGCTCGGATCTGGCGGCGTTCGGGGATACGCATCGTGCGCCGGCCGAAGGTCCATCTGGTTGCCAGTGTGCTCGTGTTGATCATTTTGGCCGGCTGTGCAGGCTTGATTCGCTACAACTACGACGACCGTAAGGCGCTGCGGTCGTCCGCGCCGAGCTCCGTCGCATACGCGGCGCTGGATCGCCATTTCCCGGTCAATCAGTCCATTCCCGAGTACATCCTCGTCCAATCCCCGCACGACCTGCGCACGCCGCGGGCGCTCGCCGACTTGGAGCAAATGGCGGGCCGGGTTAGCCAGCTGCCGAACATCGCTGCGGTCAGGGGTATTACGCGACCCACTGGAGTTGTGCCGGAAGAGTTCAGAGCCACTTATCAGGCGGGCGCTATAGGCGCTCGTCTGGGCGCCGGATCCAATCAGATCAGCGGCCACACCGATGACCTCAACCGCCTGGTCAACGGCGCCGATGCCCTTGCCGACAGCCTTGGCGACGTGCGCGGCAGAGTCAACCAAATCGTCGTCGGCATGCAGGATCTGGTCGACGCCTTCACATCGATGAGAACCCAATATGGTGGCGACACCCTGGTCAAGGAGGTCGTCACCGCGGCCAAGCTTGTCAACAGCATCAATTCGCTCGGCCGTACCATCGGCCTGAACTTCGCGGCCATCATGGACGTATTCGCTTGGGTGCCCCCGGTGCTGGCGGCGCTGGAGGGCAACCCGGTCTGCGATGCCGATCCCTCCTGCAGCGCAACCCGCGGCCAATTCCAGCGTGTGGTCAACGCGCGCACCGACGGAAGCCTCGACCAGATCAATGACCTGGCTCGGCAACTGCGGGCGTTCCAAGACAGACAGACCCTCAACGCATCGGTAGACCAGCTACGCGGTGTGCTCGCGAACTTCGTCAAGGCGCTGCATTCCATGGGCCTCGATCAACCCGGTGGCCTGCAGGCGGGCTTGAGCCACCTCCAACAAGGCGCCGACCGCTTCGCCGGCGGGAGCCGGCAGGTAGCCGACGGGGTGGAGCAACTTGTCGACGAAATCAAGCGGATGGGCGCCGGCCTCGGCGAGGCGTCGGCGTTTCTGCTCGCGATGAAACACGACGCCGCGGAACCGTCAATGGCTGGATTCAACATTCCGCCCCAGCTGTTGCACATGGACGAATTCAAGAAGGCCGCCAAGATGTTCATTTCGCCGGATGGGCACTCGGTGCGCTACTTGATTCAAACCAAACTCAATCCGTTCAGCGCCGACGCGATGGATCAGGTCAATGCGATCAGTGATACCGCTCGCGGATCTCAACCGAATACCACATTGGCGGACGCGTCGGTGTCGGTGGCCGGATACCCCGTTACGCTGCGCGACACGCGGAACTATTATGACCACGACATCCGATTCATCATCGTCGTAACCCTCAGCGTCGTGCTACTGACCTTGATGGCGCTGCTGCGTGCCGTTGTGGCACCGCTTTATCTGGTTGCTTCCGTGGTCATTTCGTATCTGTCGGCCGTGGGCATCGGGGTCCTGACGTTTCAATTCGCGCTCGGCCAGCAATTGCATTGGAGCGTGCCCCCGTTGGCCTTCGTGGTGCTGGTCGCCGTGGGAGCCGATTACAACATGCTTTTCGTCTCGCGAATGCGCGACGAGTCTCCCCACAGCGTGCGTTACGGCGTAATCCGCACCCTGAGCTCGACCGGTGGTGTGATCACGGCGGCAGGTTTGATCTTCGCTGCCTCGATGTTGGGCCTCCTGTTTTCCAGCATCAGCACCGTGGTCCAGGCCGGTTTCGTGATCGGTATCGGAATCTTGCTGGATACCTTCCTGGTTCGCACCATGACGGTGCCCGCAATGGCTACGCTGGTCGGACGGGCAAGTTGGTGGCCGTCACGACTGAGATCTCAGCGGTCGCAGTCCCGGTCACCTGCCGGACCTGCGGAGCAAGGACCGGGTCGGGCGAACGCGTGACGGGACTAGGGATGAAGAGACTACTCGCAGGAGTTACCACGCTGGTAACTGTCGGCGCCACAGGTCATCTCGGCATTGGGATCGCGACTGCCGACGAATCGCCGGCCGACGGCGCGGCGAGCGACGGGACGGCGTACGCCGTGGGGGGCGCACACGTTGCGGCCATCCCCTACGACGAGTACGTCCGCCGCGAAGGCAGGGAGTGGTTCCCGAACCTGAACCGACAAATCATCGATTACCCAGCGGGGCAGGTGCAGGGCCACGTGTTGGAACAACTGTTCCCCGGTATAGGCCGGCTGGATGAAGCCTTCCCACACCTCGGCATGGACGGCCCCAGCGTCGGCGAGTCGGTCGCCATCGGAGCCGACAACTTGGATGCGGCGCTTCGCCGAGGGCGCCCCGGCACCGCGATCGGCCTCTCTGAGGGTGCCCTTGTGCTCGATGCCGAGCAGGCTCGGCTTGCCAGTGATCCGACCGCTCCACCGCCAGATCGATTGACTTTCAGCACTTTTGGCGACCCGGTCGCGCGTCACGGCTTCGGCCAGAGTTTACTGACCTCGCTGTTTCCGGTCGGCAGTGTCGTTCCTTTCCTCGACTACCGGATACCGCCTCCGGTGGAGAGCCAATACGACACCAAGGCTTTCGTCGCTGCCTATGACATGATCGCCGACTTTCCGGACAGGCCGGACAACCTGTTGGCGCTCGCCAACACGCTTATGGGCGAAGCCACTGGTCATACTGCGGTCGCCTTCACCAACCCGAGCATGGTCCCGCCCCAGAACATCAGAACGACGGTCAACTCCAGGGGCGCGACGACAACGACGTACTTGATCCCCGAAAAGCATCTTCCGCTGGTAGTGCCCCTGGGATATCTCGGGGTACCGGAAGACGTGCTGAATCGGCTCGACGCGGAACTGAAGCCCATGATCGACGCGGGATATTCGCGCAACGACGATCCCCTCACCGCTCCGATTGAAGTCGACCCGGTGCGGGGCTTCGACCCCGTGGCCGTCACCGCGCCGGCCAATCAGGCCACCTTTGGTGGCGGCGACCCCGTCTCGCAACTGCTGTCCGGTGCCGCGGCGGCATTGAACCAGGGCAACCACTGACTGCGGACCATCGCTGCGAGACCCCGGCGGTGCTCAGGCCGGCCTGACCGGCCACACTCACGGTCCCCGACCGTGGCACATACCCGCCTCCCGGTGCATCCGAATGTTGCGGCGATAATGACTCCCGTCGCACCGGCGCAAAGGAGCCCCTATGAGCACAACCAGCACCGACCGGCCGCTGCGGGTCATCCAGTGGACCACCGGGAACATAGGGCGACGATCGCTGCACGCCATCATCGGCAGGCCCGACATGGAGTTGGTCGGGGTGTATGCGCATGGCCGGGACAAGGTCGGTGTCGACGCCGCGGATCTGTCCGGCTGGCCGGAGCCGACCGGCGTGCTCGCGACCAATGACATCGACGCGCTGCTCAAGCTGCGTCCCGACGCATGTTGCTATAACCCGTTGTGGCCCAACATCGACGAGCTCGTGCGGCTGCTGGAATCTGGCGTCAACGTGTGCACCAGCGCGGCCTGGATCACGGGCGGCAAACAGACACCCGAGGATCGCAAACGCATCGTGGACGCCTGCGAGCGCGGCAATTCGACGATCTTCGGCAGCGGCGCTCATCCGGGGATGACGAATATGGTCGGCATGGTGCTGAGCGCCTCCTGCGAGCGCGTCGACGAAATCCGGATCACCGAGTCGGTGGACTGTTCGACTTACGAATCGGCGGAAACGCAAACGGCGATGGGATTCTCGCAAGACCCCGACACCCCGGGGCTGGCGGAGAGCGTGCGGACCGAAAGCGAGGTCTTCGCCGAATCGGCCGCGATGATGGCCGACGCGATCGGGGCGAAGCTGGACAGGATGACCTTCGACGTCACGTTCACCGCGGCCACCGCCGACTCCGATCTGGGCTTCATGAAGATCCCCGCGGGAACCGTCGGCAGCGTCTATGGCTACCACCGCGGCTGGCAAGGCGATCACAACATCGTCAGCGTCGGATTCAACTGGACCATGGGCAGTCATGTGGTCCCGCCCAAACCGCTAGAGCACGGCCACGTCATTCAGGTATTCGGGTTGCCCAACATGCGCACCGTCCTGCACTGCCTGCCGCCGAAGGATTGGACGGAGCCCGGGTTCATGGGCCTGGGCATGATCTACACCGCAATGCCGGTGACCAACGCGGTTCCGGCGGTGGTGGCCGCCAAACCCGGCATCGTAACGCTGGCAGATCTGCCGCCGGTGACCGGCCGAGTGGCGCGATAGTCGCATGCCGTCCGCCGCATCGACGGGTCCGAGGAACGCTTCCGTGCACTAAGGTTTAGGATGCTTAGCCGAGCAAAGGTTCTGCCGGAAATCTGCGGTTAACGATGGGAGCGAGCTTTCCCCAGCGGGCGCTGCAATCCGACATCGCGGAAGGCGGTCAGGTGAGCGTTAGACCGAAGGCCGGCGCCATAACTCGCGTCGTCAGGCGAGCCTGGATACCCCTGCTGTTGGTGGTCGTTCTGGCGGTTTCCGGATTGGTCGTGTCGCGGTTGCACAAAATCTTCGGCTCGCAGGACCTCAACGCCAACTCCGGCGCCGGGATCGAGATCGTTCAGTTCAACCCGAAGGTCGTCGAATACGAAGTCTCCGGGCCACCCGGGACCATCGCGAACATCAACTACTGGGACGAGAACGCCAACACCCACCAGGTCAACGACGCCCCGCTGCCGTGGTCGTTCACGATCTCGACGACGCTGCCCTCGGTCAGCGCCAACATCATGGCGCAGGGCGACGGCAACGAGATCAGCTGCAAAATCACCGTGGACGGTGTCGTCCGCGAACAGCAGAACGCCAATGGCCACAACGCCCAGACCTTCTGCCTGGTGAAGTCCGCATGAGCGAGGTGAACAGCAGGAGCCACCCCGCGCCCGAAGACACCGACGCCACGGGGCCGATCAGGGTCCAGGGCCCCGGGCTGGCCGATCGTGGCCACCGGCCACTGATCCCGCACGTGATCCGCTGGTTCGCGGTGCCGATCATTTTGGTCTGGGTGTTCGTGACGGTCCTGGTGAACGTCATCGTTCCCCGGCTTGAAGTCGTCGGCGAAGCACATTCGGCTCCGATGGCGCCCCTGGACGCGCCGTCCATGAAGGCGATGATGCGCCTGGGCCACAATTTCAAGGAATTCGACTCCAACAGCACGGTCATGATCGTGCTGGAAGGCCAGCAGCCCCTCGGCCAAGACGCGCACACGTACTACGACAACGTGATTCGTCAACTGCGTCAGGATCCCAAGCACATCCAGCACATCCAGGACTTCTGGGGAGACCGGCTGACGGCGGCGGGTGCGCAGAGCGCGGACGCCAAGGGCGCCTACGTCATGTTGAACCTCGCCGGCAATCAGGGCACGACGCTGGCGAACGATTCGGTCGACGCCGTCCGCAAAGTAATCGAGCACAACCCGCCGCCACCCGGAGTGCGTGCCTACGTCACCGGTCCGGCGGCGCTGTCCGATGACATGCACATCATCGGCAACGCGAGCCTGGCCAAGATCACGCTGTTCACCCTGGGCGCCATCGCCATCATGTTGCTGCTGGTCTATCGCTCCATCGTGACCACGCTCGTCCAGTTGTTCATGACCGGTATCGCGCTGTTGTGTTCGCGGGGCGTCATCGCGGTTCTCGCGTATCACGATGCGTTCGGGTTGACCACGTTCGCCGCGAACATCCTCACCATGCTGGCGATCGCGGCCGGAACGGATTACGGGATCTTCCTGGTTGGCCGGTATCAAGAGGCGCTCGCGGCCGGTGAAGATCGGGAAACGGCGTACTACACCACGTTTCGCAGCGTGGCCCCCGTCGTGCTGGGGTCGGGGCTGACCATCGCCGGGGCGACGTACTGCCTCAGCTTCGCGCGGTTGCCCTGGTTCAACACCATGGGCGCACCGGTCGCGATCGGAATGCTGGTGGTGGTCTTGGCCGGCCTCACGCTCGGCCCCGCAGTGATTTTCGTGGCCAGCAAGTTCGGGCTTCTCGAACGCAGACGGGCCGTCAGGGGCCGGCTATGGCGTCGGGTCGGTACGGCGGTGGTGCGTTGGCCCGCACCGATCTTGGCCGTGAGCGCGGCCATCGTCCTCGTCGGTATGGTCGCCCTGCCGAGCTACGTCACGAGTTACAACGACCGGTACTACCTGCCGACCTCGGCGCCGTCCAATGTCGGGCAGCAGGCCGCGGACCGGCATTTCTCTCAGGCGCGGATGAATCCCGACATGTTGATGGTCGAGGCCGACCACGACATGCGCAATACGGCCGACATGCTGGTGTTGGACAAAGTGGCCAGAAACGTCATCCGCACGGTCGGCATCGCCATGATCCAGGACATCACCCGGCCGCTGGGGATTCCCATTCAGCACAGCTCGATACCGTTCCAGAACAGCATGCAGAGCCAGACGACCATGCAGAACATGGACTTCCTCAAGGAACGCATGGCCGACATCCTCAAGATGGCCGACGAGCTGCAGGTCCAGATCGACTACACGCAGAGCTTGTACAAGGTGACGCAAGATCTTTCGAACGCCGCTGACGACAGCGCCAGGGCCACGGCGGAAACATCGAAGATCACCGATGAATTACGGGACCACCTTGCGGATTTCGATGACTTCTGGCGGCCGATACGCAGTTACTTCTACTGGGACAAGCACTGTTACGACATTCCCATGTGCTTGTCGTTGCGGTCGCTGTTCGACTCGTTGGACGGGATCGATGAGCTTGCCGACAAGTTCCACGAGCTCACGGCCGACATCCAGCGCACCGCCTCGGCGACGCACGAGATGCTGGTGTTGATCCCGACGATGATCGCGACGCTGAAGACCACCAAGGGCATCACGCTCACGCTGTACCAAACGTTCTCGGCGATGATCAACCAGATGGAAGCCATGAGCAACACCGCGGTCGTCATGGGCCAAAGCTTCGACGCCTCCAAGAACGACGACTTCTTCTACCTGCCGCCGGAAGCCTTCGACAACCCGGACTTCCAGACGGGGCTCCGGATGTTCCTGTCACCGGACGGGAAGTCCGCGCGTTTCTTCATCACCCACCAGGCGGATCCCATGACGCCCGAAGGCATCTCACGTGTCGCCGCGGAACGAACCGCCGCGCAGGAGGGCCTCAAACAGTCCTCCCTTTCGGATGCCAAGGTGTATCTCGGCGGCACCGCCGCAACCTTCAAGGACATGCATGACGGCGCCAAATATGACCTGATGATCGCGGTGGTGTCGGCGCTGACGCTGATCTTCATGATCATGCTGCTGCTCACGAGGAGCGTGGTCGCCGCGCTGGTGATCGTCGGCACCGCGGCCAGTTCGATCGCCGCGTCGTTCGGCTTGTCCGTGCTCATCTGGCAGGACCTGTTCGGCATCAAAATCCACTGGATCGTCATGGCGCTGTCGGTCATCATCCTGTTGGCCGTCGGCTCCGACTACAACCTGCTGCTGGTCTCCAGGTTCAGGGAAGAGATTCACGGCGGACTCAAGACGGGGATCATCCGGTCGATGGCCGGCACCGGCGGGGTGGTGACGGCGGCGGGTCTCGTGTTCGCGTTCACGATGGCGTCCATGCTCGGCAGCGAGCTGCGCGTGCTCGGCCAGTTCGGGTCGACCGTCTGCATCGGCCTGTTGCTCGACACGCTGATCGTGCGCACGCTGCTGATGCCGTCGATCGCCGTCCTGCTCGGGCGGTGGTTCTGGTGGCCGCAGGTGGTACACCCGCGCGGTGACAACGCCCTTCGACTGCGACGCGCATAAGCCTGGACCATCGGGCCACCCCCAGCACTAATACCTAACTTGGCCCATGAACGGGAGTTTGCGGTAGTGGCAGGTCCACAAAACCCCCGCCCGCGGTGGCGCCCTGCCCGGGACCCACCGGCGAGCGCGCCCAGTGGTGGTGGTATCAACCCTTCCAACCCCAACCACCACCAACAAACAACTGATATGCAGGTTGGTTAGCAGCATCGTATCGACGCTCAAACACATTGGGGCATAAAAAACTTCGTTCACACGACCCGGCTGCCTACCGCGCAACCAAACCCGCACCGCCGCCGACCCGCGACAAGACCTCCACAACCCCTCATCAACCCGCCCTACGCGGCTTTGTCAAATAAGCCCGAGGCGAGGGTAAGCCATGATGGCCGCCCGGCACCACGTAGCTAAGCCCCTTGGGACTCAGGCAGCTCCAGACAAACGGCGACGGCTCCTGCGCCGACATGCAGCGCGAGCACCGGGCCCAGCGGGGTGACGATCGCCGGCTCGCACGCCGGCAGCCGCTCGGCCAGCGCCGCCGCAACTTCCTTCGCGCCGTCCGGATTGGCGACATGGTGCACCGCGAGGGCTGCGGCGCTGTCGCCGACCACCTCGCAGACCCGGTCGATCATCGTCGCGGTCGCATGGGTGACGGTGCGCACCCGTTGGGCCAGAACGAGTTTGCCGTCGTCGATGCGCAACAGCGGCTTGAGCGCCAGGGCGGTGCCCAGCCATGCCCTGGCTCCGCCGATTCGCCCGCTGCGGCGCAAGTTGTCCAGCCGGTGCACCACCACGAACGCGTGCCCGCGGGACACGGCCGAACTCGCCGCCTCCGCGACGGCATCCAGGTCGGCACCCGCGGCCGCCGCCCGCGCGGCGGCCAGCGCGACGAAGCCGGTGCCCATCGCGGCCGACTTCGAGTCGATGACCCGCACGTTCGGGTCCAGGTCGGCCGCGGTCCGTTCGGCGGCGCCGTAGGTTCCCGACAACGCCGACGAAATGTGCACCGCCACCACGCCGTCCCCACCACTGTCGGCCAATGCCTGCTGGTATGTGTTGGCCAGTTCCGCCGGGGTCGCCGCCGCCGTAGTGGCGTCCTGCTTGTAGATGTCTTCAGGGACGTCGTCGATGCCGTCGCGCAGATCGTGGCCGTCGAGCAAGATGTGCAGTGGGACAACGCGTATCGCCCACTCTTCGAGCAAATCGACCGGCAGGCGCGACGACGCGTCGGTCACCACCACGACAGCCATGAGCCTAGCCGCGGGGTTTCTCGCTCGGCACCCCGGCTTCGGTCAGCGCCTTGAGCATCAGCTCGGCGACCGCCTGGTGAGCTTCGAAGTTCCAGTGAATGCCGTCGGGATTGCCACGTCCGCCCATAATATGTTCGGCCACAGCGGATTTGAGGTCCACCAATGGAACGTTGTGGATCTGCGCCCATTCCGTGATCGCGGCCACGGTCCCCGGGCGCCCGTGGTGAGCCCTGCCGTATGTCTCGGCGATGTGCACCGAGGGCAGCGATGCCACGATCGGGATTCCGGGGCGGTTGAAATCGATTGCGCCACGAGTCTGTTCGAGGTATTCGGCGCTCAAATGCGGCGGCAACGCGGACCTGGCCACCGGTGAGAGCCTGGGCTGCAACCAGCCATAGCCGTCGCGAGCCCAGCGCCGCAGCCACGGCGGCCGCACGTAGCGGATCAACTCGCGCAGCGCGGTCGGCAGCACCGACGGCAGCGAGTCCATCCCGCCGGTCGCGAAGATCACCGCGCCCGCCCTCGGCAGCGCCGCCCAGGCCCGTGGGTCCTGGGTTGCCGCCCACCAGATGTCCCGGCAGGTCCAACCGATCCGGCCGATCAGCTCTAAATCCCAATCTAGTTGTGAAGCAACAATATTGGGCCAGATACGGGGGTCGTCCGCCGGCAGCCCGCCGGTGGGCCCGTAGTAGGCCAGGGAGTCGGCGAACACCAGCAGTGCCGGCCTGGACCGCGGCTCAGAGGACATCGTTGGACACCTGCGCCGAAGCGTTCCATACGTCGAGCCGCCAGCGGATGCCGTTTTGCTCAACATCGGGGCCGGCGTCCGAGTCTTCGGAATGCCCACTCAGCTGCACCCAGCTGGCATTGCCCATACCGCCCAGAATCGGCCAGTTGGCTACCGGCAGCTTGAGCAGCGCCGCCGACAGTGCGGCGATCAAACCCCCGTGGGCCACCAGTATCAGCGGTCTGTCCGGCCCATTGGGGTCACCCCATTCCGGTTCGCCGGACACCAGTTCGGTGACCAACGGAAGGCTTCGGTTGGCGACGTCGACCCTGCTCTCGCCGCCATGCGGCGCCCACGTCGCGTCTTCGCGCCATGCCAATCTGGCACCCGGAGCCTCGGCGTCGATCTGGACATGCGTCAAGCCCTGCCAGTCGCCCAGGTGCGTCTCACGCAACCGGGGGTCCACCCGGACACGCAGACCGGTGCGCTCCCCGAGCTTGGTCGCGGTGTCGTACGCGCGATGCAGATCCGACGAAACGATCAGCAACGGCTGCAGCTTGCCGAGTACTTCGGCGGCGGCTACCGCCTGGGTGCGACCCAATTCGGTAAGCGCCGAGTCCAGTTGCCCCTGCATCCGGCTATCGGCGTTGAAGTCGGTTTGGCCATGTCGCAACATCACCAGGCGGCGGATTCTCATTGCGCGCTCGCCGAGTCCTGCGAGTCCCCGGAGTCTTCAACCAGGTCGACCGCCACCACCGGGCAGTCACCCCACAGTCGGTCCAGGGCGTAAAAGTTGCGGTCGTCCTGATGCTGGATGTGCACCACGATGTCGCGGTAATCCAGCAGCGTCCAGCGGCCTTCCCGGGCGCCCTCACGACGTGCCGGCCGGTAGCCCGCCTTGCGCATCTTCTCCTCGACCTCGTCGACGATGGCATTGACCTGCCGCTCGTTGGATGCCGAGGCGATGACGAAGCAGTCCGTGATGACCAACTGACCCGACACGTCGATGACCACCACATCGGTGGCCAGCTTGGAGGCGGCCGCGGCGGCGGCCACCGTCGCCATGTCGATCGCTTCCCGGGTGGCCGTCACGGGTTGTTCCCGGTGGCCAGGGGTTGGCGGTACAGGCGGCGCTTGGAAACGTACTGCACGACGCCGTCGGGCATCAGGTACCAGAGTGGCCGGCGCTGCCCGGCGCGTCGGCGGCAGTCGGTCGAAGAGATCGCCAATGCCGGGATCTCGACGAGGCTCAACGCTTCCTCGTTCAATTCCCCCAGAATGCCGGTGATGTGTTCGCGCCGCAGCTCGTAGCCCGGTCGGCTGACGCCGATGAAGCGCGCCAACCCGAACAGCTCCTCCCACCCCTGCCACGACAGAATGGAGGCCAGCGCGTCGGCACCGGTGATGAAGTACAGCTCGGAGTCGGGGTTAAGTGAGCGCAGATCCCGCAGCGTGTCCCTGGTGTAGGTGGGACCGGTGCGGTCGATGTCGACCCGGCTCACCGAGAAGCGTGGATTGGACGCGGTGGCGATCACCGTCATCAGATACCGGTCCTCGGCCGCGGATACCTGCCTGCTCTTCTGCCACGGCTGACCGCTGGGCACAAACACCACTTGGTCGAGTTCGAACAGGTCGGCGACCTCACTGGCGGCAACCAGGTGGCCGTAATGGATCGGGTCGAACGTCCCACCCATCACGCCCAGCCTGCGAAGCTGCTTTTGCACGATGTGCCAGCTTACTTGAGCTCAGGAGCGGCGCTGATTCCCCAGCTAGCGGCCGTGACGGTCACGCTGGCGCGACGCTCGGCGCCCACAGTCACGCTGGCGTGACGCTCGGCGGAAGGCGCCGTCACACCGGCAGCAGTTGGTCGATCACCGTCGCCAATTGCTTGGCGGAGCGACATTCGTGCATCGTGATCACGTCTTGGTAGCGCGGCACCGCCGAGTCGCCGCTGCCCCACAGGTGTTTGGGCTCGGGGTTCAGCCAGTGCGCGTGCCGGCTGGCGGTCACCATATCCGCCAGCACGTCGATGGCCGGGTCGCGGTAGTTGGTGCGCCCGTCACCGAGCACCAACAGCGAGCTGCGCGGCGACAACACATTCGGATTGGCCTGCACGAACGAGACGAACGCGTTGCCGTAGTCGGAATGACCGTCGCGGCTGTACACGCCGGCCTCCCTGGTTATCCGCTGGATCGCCACGGCCAGGTCGGCCTCTGGGCCGAACATGTGGGTCACCTCATCGGTGGTGTCGATGAAGGCGAACACGCGAACGCGCGAGAACTGTTGGCGCAGAGCGTGGACCAGGAGCAGCGTGAAGTGACTGAAACCGGCGACGGAACCGGAGACGTCGCACAGCACCACCAGCTCCGGGCGCGCCGGGCGGGGTTTGGCCAGCACCACGTCGATCGGCACGCCGCCGGTGGACATGGACTTGCGCAACGTCTTGCGCAGATCGATCGATCCGGCGCGGCTGCGTCGCCGGCGGGCCGCGAGCCGGGTCGCCAGGGTGCGGGCCAAAGGCGCCACAACTCGTTGCATCTGGCGCAATTGTTCACCGGAGGCGCGCAGGAACTCGACGTTTTCGGAAAGCTGTGGGATGCCGTACATCTGCACGTGGTCGCGGCCCAGCTGTTCGGCGGTGCGCCGCTTGGTTTCGGCGTCCACCATCTTGCGCAACTGCGAAATCCGCTGTGCTGCACGCGCTTTGGCGATCTGTTCCTGAGTTGGCGTGGGCTCGTCGCCGTACGGCGCGAGCAGTCCCGCCAGCAGCTTGCCCTCCAATTCGTCCAGCGCCATCGCCTTGAGCGCCTGATACGACGAGAACGATGGGCCGCGACTGGAACTGTATTTGCCGTAGGCTTCCACGATCCGCGCGATCATCGCGACCAGGCGCTCGTCCATTTCGGCCAGGTCGGGGTTATCGGTGAGCAGGTCGAGCAGCATCTGGCGCATCGCCTCGACGTCGTCGGGCGGCAGGGAGCCGTCTTGCGTCCCGTCGGCCTCGTCCTCCAAGACCACCGCGCGCGCACCCAACGCCGATGGAAACCACAGGTCGAACATCGCGTCGTAGGTCTCGCGGTGATCCGGCTGGCGCAAGACCGCGCAGGCGATCCCCTCGCGCAGCACCTCCCGATCGCCCAGGCCAAGCGTGGCCATCACCCGGCCCGCATCCACCGTCTCCGACGGACCCACCGAAATGCCGTGCCCGCGAAGGGCTTCCACGAAACCGACCAAATGGCCGGGCAGGCCGTGCGGGGCGAGCGGGCGGCTGGGGCGGATGCGGCGGGTGGCCATCAGTCGAGCCCCATCAGTTAAGCCTCAGTTCCCCGGCCGCGCGTTGCTGGTCGGATTGGTGCTTGAGGACCACGCCGAGCGTCTGCGCAACGACCGCGTCGTCGATGGAGTCGAAGCCCAGCGCGAGCAGTGTGCGGCCCCAGTCGATCGTTTCGGCGATGGACGGCACCTTCTTGAGTTGCATCCCGCGCAGCACCCCGATGATGCGCACGAGTTCCTCGGCGAGATGCGCCGGCAGCTCCGGCACCCGCGACAGCAGTATTCGGCGCTCCAAATCCGGCGTCGGGAAATCGATGTGCAGGAAAAGGCAGCGGCGCTTGAGCGCCTCGGAAAGCTCGCGGGTGGCATTGGAGGTCAGCAGGACGAACGGTGTCCGGGTCGCCGTGATCGTCCCGAGTTCGGGGACGGTCACCGCGAAATCGGAGAGCACCTCCAGCAGCAGGCCCTCGATCTCGATGTCGGCCTTGTCCGTCTCGTCGATGAGCAGCACCGTCGGCTCGGTGCGCCGGATCGCGGTCAGCAACGGACGCTGCAGCAGGAACTCCTCGCTGAAGACGTCGTCCTTGGTGGTCTGCCAGTCGCCTGAGCCGGCCTGGATGCGCAGGATCTGCTTGGCGTGGTTCCACTCGTAGAGGGCGCGCGCCTCGTCGACACCCTCGTAGCACTGCAGGCGGACCAGGCCCGAGCCGGTCGCCTGGGCGACCGCGCGGGCCAGCTCCGTCTTGCCGACGCCGGCGGGGCCTTCCACCAGCAGCGGCTTGCCGAGCCGGTCGGCCAGGAAGACGGCGGTGGCGGTGGCGGTGTCCGGCAGGTAGCCGGTCTCC
Source organism: uncultured Actinomycetota bacterium (assembly GCA_963784685.1). Taxonomy (GTDB): domain Bacteria; phylum Actinomycetota; class Actinomycetes; order Mycobacteriales; family Mycobacteriaceae; genus Mycobacterium. Next base: position 152,496 of record CAWASF010000014.1, on the reverse strand, counting down.
GCCAGCTTTCGAGAGACGTCGGCGATGTCGGCGAACAGCGGCGCGGGCCGGGCGGGCACACTCACGATCTCGGTTCTCCTCAAGCTGCTTATCGGGGTTCAGGCCGGACGGGTCTGGCCGTCTCCCCATGCGATCCATTTGGTCGAGGTCAATTCCGGCAATCCCATCGGGCCGCGTGCATGCAGCTTCTGCGTCGAGATGCCGATCTCGGCACCAAAACCGAACTGCTCGCCGTCGGTGAACGCCGTCGACGCATTGACCATCACCGCCGCGGCGTCGACTCCATCGGTAAACCGTTGAGCCGCAGCCATATTGGTCGTCACGATGGCCTCGGTGTGTCCGGTGCCGTACTCGTTGATGTGCGCGATGGCGGCGTCGACGCCGTCGACCACCGCCACCGCGATGTCCATGGACAGGTATTCGCGGCGCAGGTCGTCCTCACCCGCGTCGAGGTGCACCGTCACGCCGGCATCTTGCAGGGCAGCCACCAGCCGGGGCATCGCCTCGCCGGCGATCGCGGTGTCGACCAGCAGCGTCTCGGCGGCGTTACACACGCTGGGCCGTCGGGTCTTGGAGTTGAGCAGGATCCGCTCCGCCACGTCCAGGTCGGCGCCCTCGTGCACGTAGACGTGACAGTTGCCGACGCCCGTCTCGATGGTGGGCACCTGCGCATCGCGGACAACGGCGTCGATCAGGCTCGCTCCCCCGCGCGGAATCACCACGTCGACCAGGCCGCGGGCCTGGATCAGATGAGTGACCGTCGACCGATCGGCGGCCGAAAGCAGCTGGACCGCATCGGCGGGCAGGTCCTCGCTCACCAGCGCAGCGCGCAGCACATCGACGAGCGCCTGGTTGGACTTCGCGGCCGACGAACTTCCGCGTAACAGCACCGCGTTGCCGGACTTGAGCGCCAAACCGAACGCGTCGACCGTGACGTTCGGCCGGCCCTCGTAGATCATGCCGATCACGCCGAGCGGAACCCGCTGCTGGCGCAGCTGCAGCCCGTTGGGCAAGGTGTACCCGCGCAACACCTCCCCGACCGGGTCGGGTAATCCGGCGACCTGGCGCAGACCGGCGGCAATCCCGTCAACCCGCTTGGCGTCCAACGCCAATCGGTCGAGCATCGCAATCGGCGTGCCGGCGGCCCGGGCGGCCTCGAGGTCTTCGGCGTTGGCCGTCAGGACCTGCTGGACGTGGGCATTTATCGCCTGTGCCGCGGAGCGCAGCGCCGCATCCTTGGCGGCCGTCGGCAACAACGCCAGTACGCGAGCGGCGACCCGGGCGCGGCGAGCGGCGTTGTGCACCTCCCGGCGCAAGTCAGGCTGCGAAGGAGCTTGCACACTCATTGAACCAGGGTATCGGTCCTTAGCTGGCCAAGTCAGGCTGCCCCTGCCCGATGGCGCCTCACCCGACCCGCTCACCGCGGCGGGCCTGCCGCACCTTGTTCTGCCGTTCGTCGAGGATGTGTCCGAAGTTCTGCAGCAGCAACGGTTCACGCATCACGAGGGGTTCAAGGTGCTCGCGATCGATCTCCAGCGCCGTCACCTCCTCGAGCGCGCATGCGTTCGCCATGTTCGGTTGCCGGGTCAGCGCGGTCAGCCCCAGGAAGGAGCCCTCCACCAGCGTGCTGATCGGCACGATCGACCCGTCGTCGGCCGTGGCCGTCAGCTGCACACGCCCGGCGACCACGAACGTCATCCCTGCCGGCACCTCGCCGGCGCGCTCCACCATCTCGTCGGCCCCGTATCGAACGAGCCGCGCACACGAATACAGCTGCCGCTGTTCGTCAGCGTTCAGCCGCAATGCCGGCGCGGCCACAGTACGCACCGCCTTCTCCACTCGTTCGCTGCTCGAGAAGTCATCGGCGCTGTCATCCAGGTGCAGCCCTTCGCGGCGCGCGGCATACCAGACCCAGCGCAGAAATGTCGCTCGCGCGGCGCCATCGTCGGCGGGTGAGTTCAGCCCGATGCTCGTGCGGTATTCGGCACCGCCAACGGGTACAGAGCGGGGCACACTGTCGGTCTTGAGTTGCGGCAGCGCGCAAGCAACACGCGTCAGCAACGCGCAAACCTGCTCGGGCGGGTCAGCGACGGAAAATGTGGTCGTCATCGCCAATTTGTGCGCGCCCGCCGGGCGGCTGAGGTTCGTGAACGAGGTCGTGGCCAACACCGAGTTCGGCATGATGCGCATGCCGCTGCCTGTGTCGATGTGCACGGCCCGCCAGTTCACCTCGACGACCCGTCCCCGACCCGAGGGCGTGTCCAGCCAATCGTTGATCCGGAAAGGCTGCTCGAAGAGCATGAACAAACCCGACACGACCTGGCCGACCGAGTTCTGCAGCATCAGTCCGATCACGACCGACGTGACGCCCAGCGCGGTGAACAAGCCACCGACCCGGACACCCCAGATATAGGACAAGATCATCGCCAGGCCGACGCCGATCAGTGTGAAGCGAAAAACGTCGAGGAAGATGGCGGGCACTCGTTTGCGCCAGCTGTCTTCCGGCGCGGCTTCGAACACGGTCGCGTTGATCCCGGACAGCAACACCACCAGCACCAGGAAGCCCAACGTCGTGGTGAGGATCCGCACCGTGACCGCGTCGGCCGGGACTTGCGAGGCCTTGACGAGCAGCAGCAAGAGGGCGGCGAGCGGCAGCATGTAATTGCGCAACAGGCCTATCTGCCGGGCCAGGCGGCTGTCCCGGCGGACGAGCGTCTGGTGCAGCTCGGTGAGCAGGATCAGCCCGACCGGAAATCCGATCGCGATAAAGACCGCCCAGTAGAACCACGAGGAGTGCCAGGCGGCGTTCATCATCGCTCCGTCAACCGGTAGATCGGCTGATCCGTGCCGCCGACCGAAATGGTGCCTGCGGCCGTGAACTGGTGCGCGTCCCGCGTCGCTTCGTATACCTGAGGGCTGACATAGATGCCGGGTTGCGGTGCGCCTCTGTGCATTTGATAGGCCAGACTGACCGCGGCACCCCACATGTCGTAGACGAGGCTTGACCGGCCCACCAGCCCACTGACGACGTTGCCGATGTTGATACCGACCCGAAGTCCTAGCTCGTGACCGGTCTGGTTGTTGAACCGATCGATGATGCGTTGCATTTCCAGGGCGAACTCAACGCTTCGGTGAACGCTGTCCAATCGCGGAGTGATCACCCCACAGCTGGCGAGGTAGCCGTTGTGGAACGTGCGAATCCGTTCGACGCCAAGGGTTTCGGCCGCGGAATCAAACTGCCGGAACAGATCGTCGACGATCCCGACCAATTCGCCGCCGGGGTCGTTGGAGATCTCGTCGAGCCCGACTACGTCGGCATAGATGACGGCGACGTCCTGGTGTTTCTCCGCGATGGTCGCCTCGCCCTCGCGATACCGTTGGACGATCGACTCGGGCATCAACGCCAGCAGCATGCGGTTGTTTTCGCTGCGCTGCTCATTGAGCAGCTCTTCCTTGATGGCGAGATTACGACTCATCTCGTTGAAAGCCGCAGTGAGATCGCCGATTTCGTCGCGTGTCATTACCGGAATGTTGATGTCGTAGTCGCCGGAGCTGATCTTCCGGGTGCCCTCCTCCAAGCGCCGCACCGGGCGCATCGCCGCCTGCGCGATGAGCATCGAGGCCACGCAGATAACGAATATCAACGCGCTCACCGCGATCACCAGCGTCTTACTGAACTTGCCCAGCCGCGCAAAAGCGTCGGAGTCGTCTCGCGTCGCGAGAATCGCCCAGTGCAGGTTGGAGTTGGGAATGTGCAATGGGGCGTAGGCTTCGAGTTCCCTGTTACCCAGGTAGTCGGTGGCGCTCACGGTGCCGCTCTCTCCGCGCTGGGCGGCTTTGAGGCCCGCCGTCCCAACCGGCTGCACCAGCGTCGTGCCACCCAACCGGATCGCCCGATCGACGACGTCGGGAGGGGTACCGGCGTCTATGGCCTCGCGCCGGTATTCCTGCGGATCCTCCAGGAAATCCCGCGAATCGGAACGCATGAGGCCGTCCGGGCCCGCCAAATATGTCTCGGTCGAGGGGCCCATGCCGGCGGTGTCCCAATGTTTGTCCATCGTCATGATCCTGTTGATTTTCGCGATCGGCAACGGAAAGGCCATGACACCTTCGATTTTGCCGTTCATGCCCACCGGCGACACCAGCCACGCCGTGGGGGCGTCGAGATGCGGCTGGTAGGGCTGGAAGTCCGTGATCCACACGAAATCCACGTCGTTGGAGCCCAAAGCCTTTTGGTATGCATCCCGCAGATTTGACTCGCGATACGGTCCGGTGAGGATGTTGGTCCCGAAATCGGGACCTTTCATGGCGGAGTAGACGACGTTGCCCTGCAGGTCCAACAGGAGCGCGTCGCCATAATCGAAGCGCGTCACGATGCCGCTTAGGTAGAAACCGAAGCGGGCATTGGCCGCCGACCATGCACTGCCGTCGCCGGCATCCTCGACGGGCATCGAATCGGTGGTCGGCCTTGGCGGCGCGGTGTAATACGCCTGAAGATATTTCTGGGCGGGGGAACTCGGTAGCACCGCATTGAGATCGATGCCGTCACCGGTCAACCGTTTGATCGGTTTGATCATGTCGTTGTCGTAGTAGTTGACGAGCGCCTGCTGTTGGGCGGGGTTGATCGTCGCGTTGGCCAATTGATTAAAGCCCGCGGTAAACGCCGTCACGGCCTCGTTGATGCTGAACCCGCCGCTGTAGACGATCAAGGAATTCGTCAGCTCCCTGAACAGCGCCTGTATCTGCCTCTTCTGCGACTCGCGCAGCTCGATCAACCGCTCGGCCTCGACCTGCCGCAACGCGTTACGACCGGACACCGCCCCGATGAAGCCGATCACCCCGACGCCGAGAATGCCCGATAGCAGCATCGCCACCAGGATCTTGGACTGGATACCGAACCGGAAACGGCGCGACAGCAGGGACCGGCGCGGAGTCTTCTGGGCCTTTTCAGCCGAGGCGGATTCCGGTGCGGTTGCGGCGGTGGTGTCCAGGCTCGTTTCAGAGGCCGGTTCGGCGGCTTTCAGCTCGCTCAACGTCAATCGCCTTTCCCCTCCCCTTTGGTGGGATTCAGCACCGATCACGCAGCAGACTAACGCGCGGACATCAAGATGTTGGCGATTGGCGCAAAAGCGACCAATGCCAGCGGTACCCGCGATAGGGGCCTTTGTCGTCGTGTGCCGCGGGTTCGCCAGTTTGGCGGAAGCCCGAGTTGTGCGGCGCGATCGACCGTATCCGGACAGCCCGGACCGAGGTTTCTCCTTTCGTGCGCCTCAAATGGCTCGCCGATGCCGCACCCGGTGCCGCGTCGGTGACCGTTTGCGGCTATCGGCCTCGCGCGCGCCGACAGCGCACGCGACGTGTGTGCTATCAGTAGGCTGTAAGCAAATCTCCGCGAGATTATCTGAAAGACAACAGGATTCGAGCCCATCCACCGTCATATCCCCATGCCGCACGTCCCGCACCCGTCCCCGCGCCCGGGCGAGCCAAACGGCGGCCTCAGCCGCTTCGACGCTCGCAAGCAGCCCGAAGCTGTAGTCATCCCGGCCGTCGCAGCCGACGTTGTCGGCGTTAGTTGGTACCGCCGGTGCCGCCGTTGCCGCCCGTGGCGAAGTCAAACACATCGATGTTGACGCTGCCTCCGGTGCCGCCCGTGGCGCCGTTGCCGGCGTTGCCATTGGCGACAGCTCCGGCGCTTCCGGAGGAAACGGCGGCGCCACCGCCACCGCCGCCGCCCGCAACGCCATTGCCGGTGCCGCCGTTACCCCCCAAGCCGTTGTGGGGGAAATTCTCGCTGTTACTGGCGTCGCCTCCGGTGCCCCCGTTGCCGCCGCCCCCTTGGCCGCCTCCGCCGCCCCCTCCGCCGCCACCGGCGGCGGCGGCGGGCAGGGCGTCGCCGCCGTTCGCGGTGGCACCTATGCCACCCTCGCCGCCGGCGGCGCCGCCGCCACCGGCGGCGCCGGTGCCGCCGTTGCCAGCGGTCGCAGAGGGGTTCGTAGCGGAGGAAGCACCACCACCCGCTCCGCCACCTCCGGCGCCACCGAAACCACCCACAGTCCCACTGCCGGCGCCGCCACTGCCGCCCGAACCACCGTCGCCGCCGGCGGCAAAACCTCCTGCGGTAGTCGCGGAGCCGCCGTCGCCGCCGGTTCCGCCGGTGCCACCCGCACCGCCGGTGCCGCTGGTCGCCCCGACGCTGCCGGTGCCGCCGTTACCGCCGGCGCCGCCGCCACCACCACCGCCGCCGGCGCTGCTGGCGTTGGAACTGCCGCTGTCCGCGCCGCCCCCGCCGGTGCCGCCGTTACCGCCCAGGCCGCCGGTGCCGCCATTACCGCTGGTCGCGCCGGTGCCCGCGGTGCCGGCCGCACCACCGTTACCGCCGGTGCCGCCCTGCTGCCCGCCGCTGCCGTTGTCCGCGCCACCCTGGCCGCCGGTGCCGCCCGCACCGCCGCTGCCCGCGTGGCCACCGACGCTGTTGGCGCCGGTCGCGGTACCGCCGTTACCGCCCCGACCGCCTTGACCGCCGCCGTCACCCACCATGCCATTCGCGCCGGTGGCCCCGGCGCTGCCGGTTCCGCCGTTACCACCCAGGCCGCCGTGGCCACCGTCACCGCTGGTCGCGCCGCTGCCCGCCGTGCCGGCCGTGCCACCGTTACCGCCGTTGCCGCCCCGGGGGGCCTGCGTGCCGCCGGTGCCGGTGTCGGCACCACCCTGGCCGCCCTGGCCGCCCGCACCACCGCTGCCCGCGTTCCCGCCGACACTGTTGGCGCCGGTCGCGTTGCCGCCATTGCCACCCTGGCCGCCGGCGCCACCGTTGTCACCCGCGCTGCCGACCGCACCGGTGTTGCCGTCACTGCCGGTGCCGCCGTTACCACCCAGGCCGCCATGGCCGCCCTGACCGCTGATCGCGCCGGTACCCGGCGTACCGGCGTCACCGCCCTTACCGCCCTGGCCGCCCTGGCCCCCTGGGGGCCTGCGTGCCGCCGGTCCCGGCATCGGCGCCACCCTGGCCGCCCTGACCGCCCTGACCGCCGCTGCCGGCGTCACCGCCGATGCCCGCGCTGCCCGCGGCGCCTGCGCCGTTGCCGGCCGCGCCGCCGTTGCCGCCGTTGCCGCCCTGGCCGCCGGTGCCACCGTTGTCACCCATGCTCCCGGCCATGCCCGGTCGCGCCGTTACCACCGGTGCCGCCATTGCCGCCTAGGCCGCCGTGGCCGCGGGTGCCGTTGGTGCCACCGGCCCCCGCGCTGCCACCCTGACCGCCGCCGCCGCCCGCGCCACCGGCGAAGCCGGCCGCGCTAGCCGTGTTCGCCGAAGCGCCGGCTCCACCGTTACCACCCTGGCCACCCTGACCGCCCACACCCGCGGCGCCGGCGCGCCCGTCGTTCCCGAAGAATCCGCCACCCCCACCCAGGCCGCCGGGGCCGGCGTTACCGCCCGCCGCGCCGGTGCCGCCGTTGCCGCCGGCCACGTTAAAGCCCACCCCGGTGCCCCCGGTGCCACCGTTACCACCCAACCCGCCGGTGCCACCCACTCCACCGTCCCCGCCATGGCTCCCCAACCCAAACGCCACACCCCCATGCCCGCCGGCCCCGCCGGCACCGCCCGCCGTGCCGGCCCCGCCGGCCCCACCGACAGCCCCACCGCCCGGCGTCCCCGCGCCGCCCTGGACACCCGCTCCGCCCGCGCCCCCGGCCCCACCATGGCCCGCGGCGAACAGGAACGGCGCCCGCTCGGGACCACCGGCCCCGCCAGCCCCGCCGGCACCCCCGGCCAGGCTGGTCGTGCCGGCCCCGCCGGCCCCACCGATGCCGCCGGCCCCACCGAAGCCACCCAGGAAGCCACCGCCACCACCGCGCCCACCGGCGCCGCCTTTTCCACCCGCCGCGCTCGCGTTTCCGCCGGCACCGCCATTACCGCCATTACCGATCAACCCGGCATTGCCGCCCCGCCCACCCGGCTGACCCGCAGCCCCCGACCCGCCATTGCCGCCGTTGCCGATCAACAGCCCGCCCGGCCCACCGGCCTGCCCGGTGCCCGGCGCACCATTGGTGCCGTTGCCGATCAGCGGGCGCCCCAACAACGACTCGAAGGGCGCATTGATCACCCCCAAAACGCCCTGCGCCGGCGCCGCGGCCGCCACCCCCAACGGCGACTCGTTGGCCGCCTCGGTGGCCGCATACATCAACCCACCCGAACTCAACGACTGCACAAACTGATCGTGAAACTTCGCCACCTGCGCACCCAGCGCCTGGTATGCAGCCCATGGGCGCCGAACAACCCCGCGATCGCCGCCGACACCTCATCTTGCGCGGCGGCCATCACCGACGTCGTCGACGGCGCCGCCGCGAAATTCGCCGCCCTGATCGCCGAACCGATCCCAGTCAGATCCGACGACGCGGAGGCCAAGACATCAGGCGAAGCGAACACGAACGACGACATCTTTGAGCTCCCATCACCAGGGCAGGACTGGGCTTAACGAAAAATCCCCACGACGGTTGAAATACGCTACGCGCGTCGGCTCGATCCGACCACCATTACGCCAACTGAAATCGTTCGTTCTCAGCTCGCGAAAACACTTCGGGCACAGCAGGATAACGGACATCAACACGCGCCGCTGATGCGACGGAAGCGACTGGACACACCCGCAGCGGCCGCATCTCCAGGCGACGTCGTCGTCGACCAGGCTCAGCGCATCGTTGCTTGCAGCCGGGTCGATGTGGTCGGCCCAACAGCAAACCGCTCGTGTCCGATGCCGAGCGCATCGCCCTCCTCCCAGCGGACCCATGTTGGAAATGCCCGGCCAACGACAAGATCCGCGCACTGCAACCTCTCGAATGTCAGTGCCGCAACTAGCCTCGAAATTTCATGTCGTTGAGAGTTTGACGGCGTGTGATGCACGGAAGTGCCTGTCCTGCAGGGGATTCTTGGATTGCTGAAGTCTCAAGATCTCCGAGCGGGAAGGCACTCCGTAGGTGAAGCGTAACGCAGTTGCTGGGCTGATTGTCGATCATCGTCGCGAGTCGTTGGTGACGTCGTCGGGAGCGGTAATGATGAACGAGACGATCCGGGTCGCGGGTGTGCGACCCGCGTTGTCGAAGGCCCTGGCCCCGTGGCGGCCGTCCCGGGCGCGCCACGATCCGGGCAAGGTGCTGCTCGATGTGGCGATCGCGGTCGCCCTTGGCGGTGATTGTCTAGCCGACGTGGCCGCGGTGCGTGCGCAGCGTGACCTATTCGGGGGCGTGGCCTCCGACCCGACGGTGTCGCGGTTGTTTGCGGCGTTGGCCGTCGACGTCGCCACTACCGATGCTGCGGTCGCGGCGTTGCGCGCGGCGCGCGCTGTGGCTCGCGAGCGGGTCTGGTCACGGCGTCGGCCGCTGGCGGGAATGCCGGGAACACGCGATGGCGGGCAGGTCATCGTCGATATTGATGCCACGGTGGTGACGGCGCATTCGGATAAGGAGGGCGCCGAGGCGACCCACAAGATGTCCTATGGATTTTCTCCGATGTGCGCCTTCGTCGACCATGGCGAGCACGGCACCGGAGAAACTCTGGCACTGGATCTGCGTCCGGGAAAGGCCTCGCCGTTCAATAGTGCCGATCACGTCACGGTGCTGGGCGCCGCGCTGGACCAACTGCCCGCCGCCGAGCGGGGCCAGGTGCTCGTTCGCGCCGATGCCGGTGGGGCATCCAAAGCATTTCTGCATCACCTCACCGACGTCGGTCTGCAGTACTCCATCGGGTTTCCCGCCCACGGGCCTGTCCAGGCCGCGATCGAGACGATTCCCGAGCAAGCCTGGGTTGCTGCACTCGATGGCGACGGCGTACCTCGTGAGGGTGCCCAAGTCGCCGAACTCACCAACTGGATGCCGACCCCGGTCAAACCCACCCGTGCGCCAGCCAAGTACGGCCCCCAGGAATGGCCGCGCGGAATGCGGGTCATCGCCCGCCGTGAACGTCCCCACCCCGGCGCCCAGCTACGGCTGACCGACCACAACGGCTGGCGGATCACCTGCTTTGCCACCAACACTCGCGGAACCGGCTGGACACTGCCGACCCTGGAAGTGCGCCACCGCCAACGCGCTCGCGCCGAGGACCGTATCCGCTGCCTCAAAGACAGCGGCTTACGGAACCTGCCTTTCCACAGCTACCAGGCCAACCGCATCTGGCTCGAAATCGTCGCCCTGGCCGGCGATCTGATCGCCTGGACCCAAACCCTGGCCTTCGACAGGCGTCAACCCGCCCGCAGATGGGAGCCGAAACGTTTCCGCTTTCGACTACTCGCCGTCGCCGGCCGAATCATCCGCACCGGCCGACGACGAAGACTCCGCCTGCCCCAGCACTGGCCCTGGAATCACCTCATCGACACCGGCTGGGCCAGCCTGCGCACCGCCTGAACAAATCCCACCCGCCTACCGACCAAGGACCCGGAGAGCCGGCGACACAGCGCCGGCGACCACCGCTGCCCACGCAACCACAGCAGCGGCCAACACTGCCGACCCGTCGACCAACGAACCGACGAACAGCGACATGAAATTTCGAGGCTAGGGCGTGTCTGACAAGTGTTTCGGGTGTTATCCCGGAGGCTTAGGGTATGTCGCGATTTCAGTTGCTTTCTGATGCCCAGTGGTCTTTGATCAAGGATCTGTTGCCGGCCCGTACAGGCAAGAAGGGCAGGCCTTTTCGTGATGCCCGCCAGGTCGTTGAGGGGATCATCTACCGGTATCGGTGTGGGATCGCCTGGCGGGATGTGCCCGAGGTGTTCGGGCCCTGGCAGACGATCTGGACGTGGCATCGGCGGATGAGTGCTGATGGCACCTGGGATACCGTGTTGGCCCGTTTGCTGGCAGCCGCGCAGGACGCCGGGATTATCGATTGGGCCGTGGCGGTGGATTCCACGATTGCCCGTGCGCACCAGCACGCCACCAACGTCACCCGCCACACAGGGGGCTGGGTCGAATTACAAGAATCTGGCCATCGAGCCGCCTGACCACGCTATCGGACGCTCCCGCGGCGGGCTGACCAGCAAGATCCACCACCTCGTCGACGGCGCCGGCCGCCCCATGGTGGTGTTGATCTCGGCGGGCCAGGCCAACGACGCGCCGGTCTTCGAGTATTTGCTGGGCTATCTGCGCGTGCCTCCACTCGGCGGCGGACGGGTACGGACACGACCCGAACGGGTACGCGGTGACAAGGCCTATTCCAGCCGTGCCATCCGGGTGCACCTGCGCCGCCGGGGTATCACCGCGGTAATTCCCGAACCATCCGATCAGGTCGCACACCGCCAGAGGCGAGGTTCACGCGGCGGTCGTCCGCCACGATTCGACGCCCAAGACTACAAGGGCCGCAACGTCATCGAACGCAGCTTCAACACCGTCAAACAATGGCGAGCACTGGCCACCCGCTATGACAAACTCGCCATCGTCTACCGCGGCGCCGCCGTCCTCAGAGCCATCACCATCTGGCTAACCCATTTATCAGACACGGCCTAGTTCCGTACCTTTCATGACCTCTCTGGTACGCCACCAAACCCGGCACGACTACCGTCGGCGGAGTGGCGAGACGGGTCTGCGTGGTAGGCAGCGTGAACATGGACTCGACGCTCGACGTCGATTCCCTACCACGTCCCGGCGAGACGGTCCTGGCGTCCTCGTTGACCTACACACCCGGTGGCAAGGGCGGCAACCAGGCGGTGGCGGCCGCGCGGGCGGGGGCGCAGGTGCAGTTCGTCGGCGCGGTGGGCGACGATCCCGCCGGCGAGCAGTTGCGCGCTCACCTGCGGGCCAACGGCGTTGGCCTGGACGGGACCGTCGGGCTGAGCGGGCCGAGCGGCACGGCGATCATCGTGGTCGATTCCGGCGGCGAGAACACCATCGTGGTGGCACCGGGCGCCAACGGGCAGTTGACACTGACCGCCGCGCACGTGCGCGAGATCATCGCCTCCTGCGATGTGCTGTTGACCCAGTTGGAGATTCCGGTGGCGGCGGCGGTGGCGGCGGCACGCGAGGCGCGTGCGGCCGCGGCGGTCGTCGTCGTCAACGCCTCGCCGGCCGGTCGGGACCCAAGTTCCTTGGCTGAACTGGCCGCCATCGCGGACCTGGTGATCGCAAACGAAGCCGAAGCCGCCGAATGGCCCTGGCGGCCAACCCACTTGGTGGTCACGCTCGGCGCGCGCGGCGCCCGCTACCGCGGCGCCGACGGAGAGATCGAGGTATCCGCCCCCGCGGTCATACCGGTGGACACCACCGGCGCCGGCGACGTGTTCGCCGGAGTACTGGCCGCGAACTGGCCACACAACCCGGGTTCACCCGGCGAGCGGCTGACCGCGTTGCGGCGCGCCTGTGCCGCGGGCGCGCTGGCGACCTTGGTGCCCGGCGCCGGTGACTGCGCACCCGACGACGACGCGATCGACGCGGCGCTGCAGGGCGTTTTTCCCGACCGTGGCCCTTGATGTACTGTCCCTGGCCATGACCGCGGTCATAGGCGGCCCACTGATGCCACCGACAGCCGCCGCCGACATGGCACTGGTGCTCTTCTCGGTGTTCGGGGTGCTCGGATTAGGTTGGCGCAGTTGGCTACAGTATCGGCGCACCGGATCGACCGGCTTCCGTGTCATCAGCGCCGGCGGTGTCACGGAACGCCTCGCCGGGATCGGCTTCGTCGTCGCGCTCATGGTGGCGGTGATCGCGCCCATCCTGCAGGAGGCCAAGGTCATCGAACCCGTCCGCATGCTCAGTGCCGTCTGGGTGCAGACCGCCGGCATCGTGGTCGCGACGGCCGGCATCGCGGCGACGGTATACGCGCAACTCGAGATGGGTGACTCCTGGCGAATCGGGGTGGACGTCAAGGAAACCACCACGCTGGTGCACACCGGGGTGTTCGCGCGGATACGCAACCCCATCTATGCCTCGTTGGTCACCTTCGGCATCGGGATCGCACTGGTGATACCGAATCTCGTTGCGTGGGCAGGTCTTATCCTGCTCGTCGGGACGATCGAGCTTCAGGTCCGTCGCGTCGAGGAGCCGTACCTACTTCGGACACACGGCGACGCCTATCGCTCCTACGCCGCCGGCGTGGGTCGGTTCATACCCGGCGTCGGACTGATTCGTTAGCGATACTCGCGGCGCACGTCGTGGGTGATCGCCAGGCCATCACCGGTTTCCAGCTCGGCCGCCGACTGATTCAGCACCACCCGGCTGCGGCTCGGCGATAACAGCACGGACAGGTAGTGGTGGGGCGCGCCCCCCACGAACGCCAGCCAGTTGAGTCGCAACAGGGCGCCGCCGATCGCCGTGTCGAGCAGATGCGCATTGCGCGGGCCGGCGATTTCGGCGGTGATCTCATGCTGCACGCGATCCACGCCGACGCCCGCATCCGAAAGCAGCTCGTAGAGCGGGGCGCGGAGCAACGCGGACTCGGTCAGCACGTCGGCCAGCTCCTCCGGCAGCCAGGCATCGGTCACAATGAGCGGCTCGTTGGTCCTGCGTTGTCGCCGCACCCGAACGACATGGAGCAGATCGCCGGAGGTCCCGAGCGCATCGGCGACGGCTCGCGGCGGGCGGCGTACGCCGAGCTCGACAACGTCGACGTTGGTCTCGAATTGTGTCTGTCGCAGCCCGTCCATGTACGACCCGGCCACCGACGACGGGTCCGATGGATTGTGTTCGCGCACAAAAGAACCGACGCCCTGCCTGCGCTCGATGTATCCCTGCTCGGCCAGATCCGCCAGTGCCCGGCGCACCGTGATCCGCGAGACGCCGAATTGGTCACACAGCGTCTGCTCGGTGGGCAACGCCTCGCCGGGGGCGATAGCACCCCGGTCGATCTCGTCATGCAGCACCAGGAAGAGCTGCCGGTGCAACGGCACACCGGCGTCCGCCGACACCGGCGCGGTCCTGCCGCTGGCCCGTTGCATGGTGATCAATGCTTCCACATCGCCCCTCTTGCGCTCGTTGCATCACGGTGATACTTACTTGTTATATATATATATAACCAATTATATGTATATAACCAAGAAGTGCGCCGTGTCGACCTGGCGAAGCTGGAACCGTTTGTGGCTCGCCCGGGAACCGTCAGCCGCAACGGGCTGCCCGTGTCACAGCTCGACATGCAGAAGATAGACCAGGCTTTCATCGGATCGTGCGCGAACGGCCAAGTCGAGGACCTCGAGATCGCCGCGAAAGTGTTGCGCGGCAGGACCGTCGCCCCGGGGGTGCGGCTGCTCATCACGCCCGCCTCGCAGGCGGTGTACCGGGAAGCCATGCGGTTGGGGTACCTGCAGGTCCTCGCGGACGCCGGTGCGGTAATCACCAACTCCACCTGCGGCGCGTGTTTCGGCTACCACATGGGTGTGGTGGGCCCCGGCGAGGTGTGCATCACGTCGAGCACCCGCAACTTCACCGGACGGATGGAAAGCACCGAGGCGGAGATCTTCATGGCCTCGCCGGCGACCGTCGCCGCGTCCGCCATCACCGGATACATCACCGACCCGAGGAGCGTAACGACATGACGATCTCCTTCAGCGGAAGGCTATGGGTGTTCGGCGACAACCTGAACACCGACGCCATGTATCCCGCCTTCGCCATGAAGATGAACCCGCCCGAGGCGGCAAGACACATCTTCTACGAGGTGCGCCCCGGCTGGACCGATCAGCTGTCGCCGGGCGACATCGTGTTGGCGGGCAAGAACTTCGGGCTCGGATCGTCGCGCCCGGTCGCCGCCCTGTTCACCGAGCTCGGCGTCGCCGGGCTCGTCGCCGAGGAATTCAACTCGCTGTTCTTTCGTAACGCCGTGAACGCCGGCCTGCCGGCGATGACCGTGCCCAACGCCACCGACGTGTTCCGCGAGGGCGACACCGGAACCTTCGATCTGACCGCCGGCACCTGGCGAAACGACACGACCGGGACTCCGGCACCGTCCCCAAAATTCCCGGTCTGATCCTCGACATCATCGAAAGCGGCGGCGTCATACCCCGGCTGGTGGCCCAGGGCTATCTGCCGGCCGAGCTCGGCGACGTCCTGCGGTCGAGCACGGTCGCCACGCGCGGCGCCGGAAGCGGCGCGTGATGGCGCGACTGGGACGGCCGCTCCGCGGAGTCCGCGCGGGCGCGCACCGAAGCCCGTTGGCCCGCAGAGCTTTTAACGCGCCCGCGTCCATCACGGTCACCAGCCCGGCATTCACCGACGGCGGCGCGATGCCACCGTCCAGCGCGGGAAAGGGCGTCGGCGACAACGCCTCGCCGCCGCTGCGCTGGGACGGGCCGCCGCCGGACACCCGCCAGTTGGTGCTCGTCATCGATGACATCGACGTCCCGCTTCCCCGGCCGCTGCTGCACACCGTTGCGGTGATCGAGCCGGGCATAGCGGAGGTCGCCGCCGGGGCCCTTCAGCCGGGGACTCCGGGGATACGTTTTCTCCGAGCGGATTTGGGCCACCACGGCTACGCGGGGCCACGCCCGCCATTGTGCGGTGAGGGCGTTGCGTGTGCGTGTCCGGCGGCGACACGCCGCTCGGCGCCACCGTGGCCGCACACTCGCTGGGCGGAAGGCGCTTGCGCCTCCCTACTCCTCGGGCACCTTGCGCTCGATCTCGTCGAGCCAGATGCGCGCGGACATGTCCGACGGGGCGCGCCAATCGCCGCGCGGTGACAATGCACCACCGTGGGACACCTTGGGGCCATTGGGCAGTGCCGAGCGTTTGAACTGGCTGAAAGAGTAGAACCGCTGCACGAAGACCTGCAGCCAGTGCCGAATCTCCTTGAGCGAGTAAGACGGTCTTTTGTTCTCCGGGAAGCCCGCGGGCCAGTCGCCGTGCTCGGGGTCGCTCCACGCGTGCCAGGCCAAAAAAGCGATCTTGGACGGCCGGAATCCGTAGCGCAGCACGTGGAACAGCGAAAAGTCTTGCAGGGCAAACGGCCCCACCTTCGCCTCGCTGCTCTGCAGCTCTTCCTCCTCTCCGCTCGGAACGAGCTCGGGGGTGATCTCGGTGTCAAGCACCGCCTGCAGCACCTCGCCCACCTGCGATTCGAACTGCCCGGACGAAATGACCCAGCGGATCAGGTGCTGGATCAGCGTCTTGGGCACGCCGGCATTGACGTTGTAGTGCGACATCTGGTCGCCGACCCCATACGTCGACCAGCCAAGCCCCAGCTCGGAGAGGTCGCCGGTGCCCAGCACGATTCCACCGCGCTGGTTGGCCAGCCGGAAAAGATAGTCGGTGCGCAGCCCGGCCTGCACGTTCTCGAAGGTGACGTCATAGACCTTCTCGCCGCGGGAGAACGGGTGATCGATCTCCTTGAGCATCAGGCTCGCGCTGTCGCGGATGTCGATTTCGGAGAAGGTCACGCCCAGTGCGCGACAAAGCTCGATCGCGTTGCGTTTGGTGCGGTCGCCCGTCGCGAAGCCGGGTAGCGTGAACGCCAAAATGTCGCTGCGCGGACGTTTTTCGCGATCCATCGCGCGCGCGGCGACGATCAGCGCATGGGTCGAGTCCAACCCGCCGGAAATCCCGATGACGACCTTCGGATAGTTCAACGCACGCAACCGCTGTTCGAGACCGGCGACCTGGATGTTGTAACCCTCGTAGCAGTCCTGTTCCAGGCGTTGCCGGTCGGCCGGCACGAACGGAAAGCGTTCGACCTCGCGCCGCAGTCCGATGTCACCGGTCGGCGGGTCGAGCCGGAACTCGATGCGCCGGAACGACTCCGCCGACGTCCGGTGGTGGCGGCGGTTGTCGTCGAAGGTCCCCATCCGCAGCCGTTCCGAGCGAAGCAGTTCGGTGTCGACGTCGGCGACGCTGCGTCGCTCCCCCTTGGGAAAGCGCTCGGATTGGGCGAGCAGCACGCCGTTCTCCCAAACCATGGTCTGGCCGTCCCAGGCCAGGTCCGTGGTCGATTCGCCCTCCCCCGCGGCGGCGTAGACGTAGGCGGCCAGGCACCGCGACGACGCCGAGCGGGCCAACAGGCAACGGTCCTCGGCGCGGCCGATCGTGATCGGGCTGCCGGACAAGTTCGCCAGCACCGTCGCGCCCGCCAGCGCCGCTTCCGCGCTGGGCGGAATCGGCACGAACATGTCCTCGCAGATCTCGACGTGCAGCACGAAGCCGGGCAGGTCGGATGCGGCGAACAACAGGTCGGGGCCGAACGGGGCCGTTATCGAGCCGGAGGGGCCGCCGATGCGGATGACGCCGCGCTCGTCGTCCCCCGGCGCGATCTGCCGGCGCTCGTAGAACTCCCGATAGGTGGGCAGGTATGACTTGGGCGCCACACCGAGGACCGCGCCGCGGTGGACGACCACGGCGGTGTTGTAGATGCGATGCCGGTAGCGCAGCGGGGCGCCGACGACGAGAACCGGCAACAGGTCGGCCGAGGCAGAGACGATTTCCCCGACGGCGGCTTCGACGTCGTCGAGCAATAGGTCTTGCAGGACGATGTCCTCGATGGAGTACCCGGACAGCGTCAGCTCCGGGAAGATCGCCACCGCGACGCCGTCGTCGTGGCACGCGCGGGCCACCCGCAAGACCGACGCGGCATTGGCCGCCGGATCGCCGATTGCGGTGCGGTGCGTGCACGCGGCGACGCGGACAAAGCCCTGGCTGTAGCTGTTGTAGAAGTTCATCGCCCTTCCATTCTCGCCTGCCGAGTGTCAACGTGGGGCCGCCGGGTATCACCTCTCCCATGAGTGACACTGCCGTCGTGGTGGTCGACATGATGAACAGCTACCAGCATCCCGACGCTGAAGAACTGATACCCAATGTCGCCAAGATCATCGACCCGCTGACCCATCTTCTCCGCCGCGCCCACAAATCCGACGACGTCGACGTCGTATACGTCAACGACAACTACGGCGATTTCACCGCCCAGTTCTCCGACATCGTCGGATCCGCGTGCAACGGAGCGCGACCCGATCTGGTCAAGCCGATCGTGCCGACCGAGGACTGCCGCGTGTTGACCAAGGTCCGCCACAGCGCCTTCTATGCGACGGCGCTGGCCTATCTGCTCGGTCGTCTCGAAACCAAGCGGTTGATCCTCACCGGCCAGGTCACCGAGCAGTGCATCCTCTACACCGCGCTCGACGCCTACGTGCGGCACTTCCCCGTCGTGATTCCGACCGACGCCGTGGCCCACATCGACGCCGATTTGGGGGCGGCGGCGCTGAAGATGATGGAAATGAACATGTCCGCGGAACTCACCACCGCGGCGGAGTGCCTGGGTTAGGGCAAGACCGCCCGAGCGTGCGCAAAATGCCGGCCTGGTCGGCGTGTCGTTGTACAGACACGCACCCTCGCGGCGGCGGCTACGCTCGATCGCGTGACCGCCGCTCGTTGCGCAGAATCGCCGGAGCTGATCGCGCTGCTGGCCGGTCGCCGGATCGCGGTGCTGACCGGTGCCGGGATTTCCACCGACTCCGGCATTCCCGACTACCGGGGGCCCGATTCGCCGCCGAGCGCTCCCATGACCATCCGCCAGTTCACCTCCGATCCGGTGTTCCGGCAGCGGTATTGGGCGCGCAACCACGTCGGCTGGCGGCACATGGACGACACCCTGCCCAACGCCGGGCACCGGGCATTGGCCGCGCTGGAGCGCGCTTCGGTGGTGACCGGCGTGATCACCCAGAACGTCGACCTGCTGCACACCAAGGCCGGCAGCCGCAACGTCGTCAACCTGCACGGCACCTACGCGCAGGTGGTCTGCCTGAGCTGCCGCCACGGCATGAGCCGGGCCGCGCTTGCCGAACGGCTCGAGGCGCTCAACCCCGGATTCATCGACCGAGCCGGAGCGGTCGGCGGGCTGGCGGTGGCTCCCGACGCTGACGCCGTCGTCACCGATACCGGATCGTTCCGCTATCTCGACTGTCCGCGCTGTGACGGCATGCTCAAGCCGGACATCGTCTACTTCGGCGAGAGCGTGCCCAAAGACATTGTGGCAAAGGCATATTCACTCGTCGACCAAGCCGACGCGCTGCTGGTCGCGGGTTCGTCGCTGACCGTGTTCTCCGGCTATCGATTCGTGCGCCATGCCGCCGCGGCGGGCATTCCGATCGCGATCGTCAACCGCGGCCCCACCCGCGGCGACGAACTGGCCGCCGTCAAGGTCGACGGCGGGTGCTCCGAGTTGCTCGCTCTGCTTTCGGACGAACTGGTACCGCTTGCCGTGCGCTAGAAGGTGCAGGGCATGCTGCGGACGGCGTGGATGAAGTTGCCCGGCACGTAAACCGGATCGCCCGCCTGGATATCCGGCAACTGGCGGAGCAACTCGCCGAAGATGGCGCGCAACTGCGCGCGGGCCACGTGTGCTCCGAGGCAGAAATGCACTCCGCCACCGCCGAAGCCGACGTGCGGGTTGGGGTTGCGGCTCAGGTCCAAACGCTCCGGATGGTCGAACACCTCGGTGTCCCAGTTGGCGGACGGATAGAACATCACCACTTTGTCGCCCGCCCGGACGGTCTGGCCACCGAGCTCGACATCCGTTGCGGCCGTGCGGCGGAATGTCATGACCGGCGAGGCCCAACGGATGAACTCCTCCACCGCGGTGCCGATCCGGTTGTCGAAATCCTCTAGCAGCCAAGCCCTCTCGGCGGGAAAGTCGGTCAGTGCCTTCAACGCGTGGCTTGTGGTTTGGCGGGTGGTGTCGTTGGCCGCCACGGAGAGCAACACGAAGAACGCGGCCACATCGGCATCGGAAAGCCGATCGCCGTCCACCTCCGCGTTCACCAGGCCGCTGATCAGGTCGTCGCCGGGATGCTCGCGGCGCTGCGCGGCGAGGGCGCCGGCCACCTGATGCACGTAAGTCTGGCTCTCGAACAACACTTCCATCGGGTGGCGGCCGTCGAGGTAATCCGGATCGGCCCACGACACCATGGCATCGGTGGCCCGCGCCATGCGCTCACGCTCGGATTTCGGGATCCCCACCATGTCCGACAGCGTGCGGATGGGCAGTTCCTTGGCGCAGTGGTCGACGAAATCGGCGCCGCTGCCGGCGGCCCTCAGCTCTTCGACGATGGTTTTGGCGTTCGCCTTGATCGAGTCCTCGATGCGACGGACCTGCCGGGGGGTGAACGCCGCGCTGACGAGCTTGCGTAGCTTGGTGTGCCGTGGCGGGTCCATCGCCAGAAACGACTGGGACGCTTCGAGGAGCTCCACCGGGATGTTCTCGAACATCACGCCCCTGCCGGACAGGAACGCCTCGTTGTTGCGGCTGACCGCCACGATGTCGGAGCGTCGGGTGACGGCCCAATAGCCGGGGTCGTCGGGATCGGGCATCAGGGCGTCTTCGACCGGCGGGTGCCAGCTCACCGGGCGCTCGGCCCGCAGCACGGCAAACGAGCGTTCGCGGTCCGCCGCCGTCGTGGACCAAAACGCGCGCGAGGACAGGTCGATCGGGTCGTACGCGCGGCTGGGCTTGTCGGTGCCAGACGTCCCGGTCATCACAGTCATCGCCGATCCTCCATCGCTTATGACCCCAATCACAGATTGGACTGACAATATGCCTAGACACTATGTCTAGTCAATATGTTGAAAGCTGAGCTATGCTCGCAAAATGCCGTCGGTTGTGAGGAAGCCGCAGGCCAATCGCGAACAGACCCGTCAGCAGCGCCGAGAGCAGATGGAGCGCCGGTTGCTGGACGCCACCGAGCGGCTGATGCGCGACGGCGCCAGTTTCACCGAGTTGAGCGTGGACCGGCTGTCGAGCGAGGCCGGCATCTCGCGCGCCAGCTTCTACATCTACTTCGAGGACAAGGGCCACCTCCTGCGCCGCTTGGCCGGCCAGGTGTTCGCCGATCTCGCCGACAGCGCGGGTCGCTGGTGGAGCGTGGCGTCACGACACAATCCCGACGACGTCCGCGCGGCGATGGACGGCATCGTCGACACCTACCAGCGTCATCAACCGGTGCTCGTCGCACTGAACGAGATGGCCGCCTATGACCCCGTGGTCGGAGCGACCTATCGCAACCTGCTGACCGCCATCATCGGCCGGCTGACCCGCGTCATCGAAGACGGTCAGGCCGACGGCCATATCCGCCGTGGGCTGCCCGCGGCGACGACGGCCGGCGCGCTGACCTGGATGGTCGAACGCGCGTGCCAACAAAATCTTCCGACCGCGCCGGCCTCGTACGGCGCCGAGCTGGCCGCGACGCTGGCCGAAATCGTCTGGAACACGCTGTATCTCAAGCCGATGCCGCCGCGCCAATCCCTGTGACGAGGGCGACATACTTAGCGCCCTAACTATTAGGGTAGGATGAGATTATGACCGCACAGACCGCGCCGGAGATCGACCCGCTCGCCCTGGAGCAGCAGGTCTGTTTCGCGCTGAGTGTCACCAACCGTGCCGTTCTGGCGGTCTACCGGCCCTTATTGGAACCGTTGGGGCTGACCCATCCGCAGTATTTGGTCATGCTGACACTCTGGGATCACCAGAAGGCATCAGGGGCGCAGCGGAAGCCGTTGTCGGTCAAGGACATCGCGGCGACGTTGCAGATGGATTCGGCCACGATGTCGCCGATGCTCAAGCGCCTGGAGGCGCTCGGCCTGATCACCCGCACCCGAAACGCCGTCGACGAGCGCTCCACCGACGTCAAGCTCACCGACGCCGGCACCGCGCTACGCCGGCGTGCGCTGAAGATTCCGCCCGCCGTTGTCGCGCGTCTGGGCGTCGACATGGGCGAACTTCAGCGCCTGCAACGGGTGCTGACCCGGATCAACGCGGCCGCCGTGGCAGCCGGCGCAGTGCAGTCCTGAGATCGCTTACCCCCACTGGAGACACCATGAACGGCACGAAACCCAACCTTTGGCAGCACATCGGCTACTCGTACGGTCGATGCCTGCCGAGTTCCATGCGCGCCTGGGTCGCCAACGACCTGGCGGGCAAAGGAGCCGTACGCCGGCACATGATCCGGTGGGCAATACCACCACTGTTCGTTCTCGCACCGTTCTGGCTGCTGCCGGGTTCGCTGTATGTGCACACGGAGATGACGGTGCCGCTCTACATCTGGGTCCTGCTGATCTCGCTTGCGTTGAACAAGGTCTGGCGTCGACACCGGCTCGCGCAGCACGGCCTCGACCCGAACCTGGTCGACGTGATCAAACGCGAAAAGCAAGCGAAAATGCACGAGGAGTACGTCCGCCACTATGGACCGCGCCCCGAATCGGCCGCGTGGCAGGACAACAGCAGCCCCTTCAGCTAGCGCTACACCGCAACCAGGTCGTCGGCGTGCACCGCCGGCCGGCGCAGCTCACCGGGCAGCTCGGAGGTCGACCGGCCCATCATGGTGGCCAGTTCGGTCGCGTCGTAGGCGACCACACCGCGGGCGACCATGGCCGCGTCCGGTCCGCGCAGTTCGACGACATCCCCGGCATAGAACCGGCCCGCCACCGCGGTGACACCCGCGGCAAGCAGCGAGCGGCGTTGCCCGACCACCGCGCGCACCGCACCCTCGTCGAGCGTCAGCGAACCCGCCGCCTCGGCGGCATAACGCACCCAGAACCGGCGGGCCGACATCCGATCGGGACGCGCGGCGAACACCGTACCGGTTGCGGCGTCCGTCAGCGCGGCCCCGGCGTCGGCCGCCGCCGCCAGCAGCACCGGCACCCCGGCGTCGGCGGCCAGCAGCGCCGAGGACACCTTCGACGCCATCCCGCCGGTACCCAAGTGGCTGCCCGGACCGGCAACCACGCCGTCCAAGTCCGCCGAACTTGCCACCTCGGGGATAAACCTCGCGCCGCTCGTTCTTCGCGGATCGGACTCGTAGAGGCCGTCGATGTCGGACAGCAGCACCAACGCCTCCGCGCCCGCCAGGTGGGCGACCAGCGCCGAGAGCCGATCGTTGTCGCCGAACCGGATCTCGTTGGTGGCCACCGTGTCGTTTTCGTTCACGATCGCCACCGCATGCAGCGCGCGCAGCCGGTCCAGGGTGCGCTGGGCGTTGGTGTGGGAGACCCGCATCGAAATGTCGTGTGCGGTCAGCAGCACCTGCCCGACCGCGCGGCCGTAGCGGGCGAACGCCGCGCTCCACGAGTTCACCAGGGCGACCTGCCCCACGCTGGCGGCGGCCTGCTTGGTCGCCAAATCTTTTGGGCGACGGGATAATCCGAGCGGCTCGATGCCGGCGGCGATGGCGCCCGAGGACACGATGACGACGTCGGTGCCCGCCTTCATTCGCGCCTCTATCGCGTCCGCCAGTGTGGCCAGCCGCCCCGCGTCGAACTCCCCGGAAGGCGTGGTCAGAGCGTTCGTCCCGACCTTGACGACCAGACTGCGTGCCGTGCGGACGGCTTCGCGATGCGTGCTCACGAGGCCCCGCCGCTTTCTGGGCCGCGTTCGCGGCGCTGTCGCCGGGCGGCCTTGCGCTCGGCGGCGCCCACGCGATCGTTGCGCTCCAGCCGCGCATCGGTACCGCGGCCCGACAGTGCGACCTCGTGTCCCGCTGGCGTTTGCGGCTCCCAGTCGAACGTCATCTCCCCGATGGTCACGGCGCATCCCGGCTCGGCGCCCAGTCGCAGCAATTCCTCTTCGACGCCGAGACGCGCAAGCCGGTCGGCGAGATAGCCCACGGCCTCGTCGTTGTCGAAGTTGGTCTGGCCGACCCAGCGCTCGGGCCGTGCGCCCGTGACGACAAAGCCGCCCTGCCCGTCGGGCTCGACGGCGAAGCCGCTGTCGTCGACGGGCACCGGACGGATCACCGGCCGCCGCGGCACGATTTGCGGCCGCGCGGCGTTGTAGCCAGAGATCATCTTCCAGAGCCCAAAGATCAACGGCTGCAAGCCGACACGGCTTACCGTCGATACCGAGAACACCGGCCAGCCACGCTCGGCGATCTCGTCGTGGACGAACTCGGCGAGCTCACGCGCCTCGGGCACGTCGATCTTGTTGAGCACCACGGCCCGTGGCCGCTCGGCGAGGTCCTCCAAAACCGCGTCCCCCTGCAGCGTGGGTGTGTACGCGGCGAGCTCGGCTTCCAGCGCGTCGATGTCGGAAATCGGGTCGCGGCCCGATTCGGCAGTCGCGCAATCCACCACGTGCACCAGCACGGCGCAGCGCTCGATGTGCCGGAGGAAATCCAGTCCCAGGCCGCGCCCCGCCGAAGCGCCTGGGATCAGACCGGGCACGTCGGCGACCGTGAAGGTGTGCTCGCCCGCCGAGACCACGCCGAGGTTGGGAACCAGCGTCGTGAACGGGTAGTCGGCGATCTTCGGTTTGGCCGCCGAAATCGCAGACACCAGCGAGGATTTCCCGGCGGACGGAAACCCGATCAGGCCGACGTCGGCGACGGTCTTGAGCTCCAGCGTCAGGTCGCGGGATTGGCCGGCCTCGCCGAGCAGCGCGAAGCCCGGAGCCTTGCGGGCGCGCGATGCCAGCGCGGCGTTGCCCAGGCCGCCGCGGCCACCCGCGGCGGCCTCAAAGCGGGTGCCCGCGCCTACCAGGTCGGCCAGCAGTCGGCCGTTCTCGTCCAGTACGACGGTGCCGTCGGGCACCTTCACTTCCAGGTCGGCCCCGGCGGCGCCGTCGCGGTTGTTGCCCATCCCCTGTTTACCGGACGGCGCGCTGATGTGGGGATGGAAGTGAAAGTCCAGGAGGGTGTGGACCTGCGGGTCGACCACCAGGACGACACTGCCGCCGCGGCCACCATTGCCGCCATCGGGGCCGCCCAGCGGCTTGAACTTCTCGCGATGGACCGACGCGCAGCCGTTACCGCCGGAACCCGCCCGCGCGTGGATCACGACGCGATCGACAAACCGAGGCATCGGGCTTCCTTTCCATGACGAAATCTACGTTTTGCAGGCTTTGTGCGAGAGCCCAGCTGCAAAACGTCGATCTCGGCTTGGAGCTAGGCCTCCGGGGTGGTCGGCCCGACGATGCTGACGGTCTTGCGTCCGCGCTTGACCCCGAACTCGACGGCCCCGGATTCCTTGGCGAACAGGGTGTCGTCGCCGCCACGCCCGACGTTGACGCCCGGATGAAACTTGGTGCCGCGCTGGCGGACGATGATTTCGCCGGCCTTGACGACCTGGCCACCGAACCGCTTCACGCCCAGCCGCTGCGCGGCCGAGTCGCGGCCGTTGCGCGAGCTGGAAGCGCCCTTCTTGTGTGCCATGATGTGGACTCCGCTCAGTCTTGTCTGTTCTTCGCCTGACGGCTCATCACTTGATCCCGGTGACCTTCAGGACCGTCAGCCGCTGACGGTGACCCTGACGCTTGTGGTAGCCGGTCTTGTTCTTGAACTTGTGGATACGGATCTTGGGGCCCTTGGTGTGCTCGAGCACCTCGCCGGTCACTGCGACCTTGGCCAGCGCGGCGGCGTCGGTGGTGACTTTGGCACCGTCGACGACCAGGGCGACCGGCAGCGAAACCTGAGCCCCCGGCTCGGATTCGAGCTTCTCGACCTTGACCACGTCTCCGACGGCGACTTTGTACTGCTTGCCGCCGGTCTTGACGATTGCGTAGGTCGCCATCGCTGCTCCTGCCTCTTTCTTCTCGCCCGTGCGCGCGTGCCACCGGCTTGTGCGTGGTGGGTCTGGGGTGCGGGTCCGCGCCCGGCAAAAACCTGAGCCCGGGAATCCCGCACGTCGCCGACCGGGAGTCGGCCTGACGACAACTGTCCAAGGGTACTTGACCAGCGGCTACAGGGTCAAACCGGCCGCAGTCGCCGCTGCGCCGAGTGCAGATCAGTCCACGTGGATCGGTGGGCCGGCCGGCCGGCCTGCCGCGCGTCGGCGGCGCGGACGGGCGAACGGTGGCCTCCCGTCGCTCTCCGCGGCGTCGCTGCCGGCTTCGGCGTCCGAGTCCTCGTCGGGCTCGGAGTCGGGATCCTCGACGTCCAGATCGTCATCGTCCAGGTCGAGATCCTCGTCGTCGTCGTCGAGGTCGTCGTCATCGAGTTCCTCGTCGTCGAGCTCGTCGTCATCGTCGGAGTCTTCGTCCTCAGAGTCCTCGTCGGTGTACCCGTAGTCCTCCTGACCGGTGTCCTCCAGGTCAACGGCGGCCGGCTCTTCGGTCTCCTTGCCGACCTCGGCGGTGACCTCCTCGCCGGACTCGTCGGCTTCCTCGTCACCCTGACCGGCCGATGACCCGGCCGAGCCCGCGGCCATGGCCTTGAACATCGGGTGCTCGCCGGGGGCGTGCACGGGCACCTTGGCCACCACCGGCTCTTCGGAACCCTTCTTCTTCGAGCGCCTGCCCCGCCGGCCACCGGACTCGGACTTGCGTCCGTTCGTGGGCGCCGAATCGACCGGGTCGGCGTGTAGCAGGATCCCGCGGCCGCCGCAGTTGGGACACGATGTCGAGAACGCCTCGATCAGTCCGGTCCCCAACCGCTTGCGGGTCAGTTGCACCAAGCCGAGGGATGTCACCTCGGATACCTGATGGCGGGTCCGGTCGCGGGCCAGCGCCTCGGTCAGCCGACGCAACACCAGATCGCGGTTGGATTCGAGCACCATGTCGATGAAGTCGATGACCACCATGCCGCCCACGTCGCGCAGCCGCAGCTGGCGCACGATCTCCTCGGCCGCCTCGAGGTTGTTCTTGGTCACCGTCTGCTCGAGGTTTCCCCCGGAGCCGGTGAACTTGCCGGTGTTGACATCGATCACCGTCATCGCCTCGGTGCGGTCGATTACCAGCGTGCCTCCCGACGGCAGCCACACCTTCCGGTCCATCGCCTTGGCGAGCTGCTCGTCGATGCGGTGCACCGCAAACACGTCCGGTCCGGCGGCCCCTTCCGGACCCGTGGCGGGCTCGTACTTGGTCAGCTTCGAAACCAGTTCGGGGGCAACGGAGTTCACGTATTCGTTGATCGTTTTCCACGCCTCGTCGCCGGAAACGACCAGGCCGGTGAAGTCCTCGTTGAACAGGTCACGAATGACCTTGACCAGCACGTCCGGCTCTTCGTAGAGCGAGACCGCGGCGCCGGCGGCCTTCTCCTTGGTTTCGGTCGCCTTGGCCTCGATTTGTTGCCAGCGCTCCTGCAGACGGGTGACGTCCTTGCGGATGTCGTCCTCCTTGACGCCCTCGGACGCGGTGCGGATGATCACACCGGCGTCGGAGGGCACGACCTCGCGCAGAATCTCCTTGAGGCGCTGGCGTTCGGTGTCGGGCAGCTTGCGGCTGATCCCGGTCGACGATGCGCCCGGCACATAAACCAGGTAGCGACCCGCCAGCGACACCTGGGTGGTCAGCCGCGCGCCCTTGTGCCCGACCGGATCCTTGCTGACCTGGACCACGACATAGTCGCCGGGCTTGAGGGCCTGTTCGATCTTGCGGTCGGAGCCGCCCAGCCCCGCGGCCTCCCAATTGACCTCCCCCGCGTAGAGCACGCCGTTTCGGCCACGACCGATGTCAACGAAGGCCGCCTCCATCGAGGGCAACACGTTCTGCACGATCCCGAGGTAGATGTTGCCCACCAGCGAGGCTGAAGCCGCCGAGGTAACGAAATGCTCGACGACGATCCCGTCTTCGAGCACCGCGATCTGGGTGTACCGCGCGCCGGGGTGGGGCGGCTCGGTGCGGACCCGGTCGCGCACCACCATCATCCGTTCGACGGCCTCGCGGCGCGCCAGGAACTCTGCCTCGGTCAGCACCGGTGGGCGGCGCCGCCCGGCGTCGCGCCCGTCGCGGCGGCGCTGCCGCTTGGCCTCCAGCCGAGTGGAGCCGTCGATGCCCTTGATCTCGGCGTTGCCGTTCCCGTCGGCGACACCGTTCTTGCCGCCGCGCGGCGGCCGCTCGTGCACCACGGTGTTCGGCGGATCGTCGGGCGACGGACCGTCTTCGTTGTCGTCAGCGGCTCCCGACTTACGCCTGCGGCGCCTGCGGCGCCGGCGGGTGGCCCCCTCCGACGAGCCGTTCTCGTCGTCGTCGGCTTCGGAGTCGTCGGAATCGTCGGTGTCCTCGGAGTCGTCGGCGTCAGCTCCGTCGTCAGCGCCATCGGATCCGCCCTGTTCGCCGCGGCCCCGGCCACGCCCCCGGCGGCCCCGACGCCGCCGCTTGTTGGCCGGCCGGTCGGTCTGCTCGTCGTCGTCGGTGTCGGACTCGTCGGAGTCCGCGCCGTCGTCGGTGTCGTCCTCCGCCTCCACGGGCTGCGGGGCGACGAACAGCGGCATGTAATGCGGACGGTCGGCCGAGGCCTCCAGCAGCAGCGGTTGCTGGGCGGCGGCCGCGCTGCTGAAGCCCGGGATGCTCTGCAAGGGCTGGGCAAAGAGCAGGTCACGTACCCGCAGCGCATCCTCGCGGTCCACGCCCGAATGCACGTTGCGGGCCCGCCCGTCGAGCGCGTTGAGCGCCGCCAGCACCTCTTTGTTGGTGCTGCCCAGCGCTCGGGCCAACTGATGGACTCTTAAGCGGTCCGGC
Organism: uncultured Actinomycetota bacterium; assembly: GCA_963784685.1. Classification (GTDB taxonomy): domain Bacteria; phylum Actinomycetota; class Actinomycetes; order Mycobacteriales; family Mycobacteriaceae; genus Mycobacterium. The sequence goes on along the minus strand of CAWASF010000014.1, from coordinate 124,169 downwards.
AGATCCTCGTCGCGGATCGGCTGTTGTGATGGTTCTGTGGGTGGTGCACCGTCTACCACGTATTCTCCTCCAGCCCCCGGGCGCGTCCCTGTCGACGCGGCCACGCGAGGGCTTCGCTATGAGCCCGGGTCGCTTCTCCCGGGCTGGTGATGGTCTCGCCCCGAGCGGCTCGGGTAGAACTCGCTCAGCGCCGTGCTGAATGACGGCCCGACATGCGGCGCAACACCGCGCGGTGGCGATGGTCGCGCTTGTCTGAGTCTTCATTCGGGTGTCCGAAGCCGGTCCGGCGACGTTCACCCGGTGTCAGTATTCCACATCACCCGGCGAACCCACTCGCCCCTGATCCAGGGGCTCGGGCAAACCTATCGTCGCAGCGCTAAGCGCCGGGAAACCACAGCGCGATCTCGCGCTTCGCGGAATCGGCCGAATCGGACCCATGCACCAGGTTGAACTGCGTCTCCAGCCCGAAATCGCCCCGAATCGTGCCCGGCGTGGCCTTGTCAACCGGGTCGGTGCCGCCGGCGACCTGCCGAAACGCCGCAACCGCGCGCGGTCCCTCCACGATCGCCGCAACCACCGGCCCCGAAGTGATGAACTCCAGCAACGATCCGAAGAACGGCTTGCCCTCGTGTTCCGCGTAATGCCGGCCGGCCAGCTCTTCGCTGACATGCCGGAGTTCCAGCGCCGCGACGGTGAGGCCTTTTCGCTCGATGCGGGCGATGATCTCGCCTATCAGGTGCCGCTCGACAGCGTCCGGCTTGATCAGTACCAAGGTCCGTTCGGTCACGGCGGACAGCGTACAGAACCATTCGCCGATTAGCCCGGCAACGAATGCCCCATTCGCCGCCGCTACCGCTGGCGGCGCCGGACCTCCGCGCGGAGGTAGGCGATCAGTGCCCACAACCCGGTGAACAGCACCCCGATGAATCCCACGCCGGGATACACCGCGAAACCGGCGAGAAGAACCACCTGGACGCCCAGGTTCACCCAGATCGCCCAGGGTCTGCGCTGCAGCCCGGCGAGCAGGAACAGCAATGCGGCCAGGCCGATCAGATAGGCCAGCGACGCGGCCGTCAAACCGCCGCCGACCGCGCCGACCACCGGTATCGCGAGCAGCACGACGATCGCCTCGAGAATCAGCGTCGCGGCCATCACGGCACCGAAGCTTTTCCACGGATCTGCCGGTGGCACAGGCCTTTCGGGGCTTTGGTCCGTCACGCAGGATCACGACCGAACAGCGTCCGCGCGGCGCCCGCGGTGACCACCGACCCGGTGATGACGATCCCCGTGCCGGAGGAGGCCCCGGCTTCTCCGGCCAGGCCGGCCTCGTCCACCAGGGCGGTGGCGACGTCGATGGCATCGCGCAGGTCCTCGGCGGTCCTCACCCGGTCGGGCCCGAACCGCTCACGGGCCGCCAGCGCCAGCGACTCGACGTCCAGCGCCCGCGGCGAGCCGTTGTGGGTGATGACGACGGAATCGAACACCGGCTCCAGCGCGGCGAGGATGCCGTCCACGTCCTTGTCGGCCAGCACGCTGAGCACGCCGACCAAGAACCGGAAGTCGAACTCGCCGGCCAGCGTCTGCGCCAGCGCGGCCGCGCCGGCCGGATTGTGCGCGGCGTCGATGAACACCGTCGGTGCGCTGCGCATGCGCTCCAGCCGGCCGGGGCTCCTGACGGCGGCGAAAGCGGCCCGGACGGCGTCGACGTCGAGCTGACGCTGCGCACCGGCCCCGAAAAACGCCTCGACCGCCGCCAGCGCCACCACCGCATTGTGCGCCTGGTGCTCGCCATGCAGCGGCAGGAAGACGTCGGAATACACGCCGCCGAGGCCTTGCAACTGCAGCACCTGCCCACCGATCGCGACCTGGCGGCCCAAGACCGCGAACTCGGAGTCCTCGCGGGCGACCGCGGCGTCGGCACGCAGGGATTGGGCCAACAACACCTCCATCGCCTCCGGCACCTGACGAGCGATGACCGCGACGGTGTCCGGTGCGCCGTCGGCAGCCTTGGTGATGATGCCGGCCTTTTCTCCGGCGATCCCGGCGATGTCGTCGCCGAGGTAGTCGATGTGGTCGACGGCGATCGGGGTGATCACCGCAACCGGTGCGTTGATCACGTTCGTCGCGTCCCAACGTCCACCCATGCCCACCTCGACCACCGCGACGTCGACGGGCGCGTCGGCGAACGCCGCGAAAGCCATCGCGGTGAGGACCTCGAACTTGCTCATCGCCGGTCCTCCGGCGGACTCCGACTGCGCATCGATCATCTGCACGAACGGCTCGATCTCCCGGTAGGTCGCCACATACTGGGCGGGACTGATGGGATGCCCGTCGATCGCGATGCGTTCGACCGCCGATTGCAGGTGCGGGCTGGTGGTTCGGCCGGTGCGCCGCTGCAGCGCGGTCACCAGCGCGTCGACCATCCGCGCCACCGACGTCTTGCCGTTGGTGCCCGCGATGTGGATCGACGGATAGCCGAGTTGCGGTGAGCCAAGCAGGTCCATCAATGCGCTGATCCGGGTCAGGCTCGGCTCGATGCGAGTCTCGGGCCAGCGTTGATCCAGCAGGTGTTCGACCTGCAGCAGGGACGCGATCTCGTCCGGCGTGGGGGTTGCGGCGTTGGTTTCAAGGTGTTCCGGTCCCCACTCGGGCGGCTCGAAACTCATTGCAGCCCGGCCAGCCTCGCGTTGATCCGGTCGGTTTCCTCCTTGGCCACGCGCTGGCGGTCGCGGATCTTGCCGACGACGTCTTGCGGGGCCTTGGCCAGAAAGTCCGCGTTGCCCAGTTTGGCGGCCGTCGACGCCAGCTCCTTTTGCGCCGCGGCCAAATCCTTTTCCAGGCGGCGGCGCTCGGCGGCGACGTCGATGGTGCCCGACGTGTCGAGTTCGACGACGACGGTCCGGTTCGAGTCGGGTCCCAGCCGCACTTCCAGTGACACCGACGGGCGGAAATCCGGGCCCGGCGCGGTGAGCCATGCCAGCGACGTCACCGCACCCGCCTGGCCGCTCAGATCGGACTCGTCAAGACCGGCCAAGCGGGCCGGCACTTTCTGGCGGTCGGCCAGGCCCTGGTCGCTGCGGAATCGGCGGACCTCGGTGACGAGCTTCTGCATGTCGCTGATCCGTTGGGCGGCAACTGGATCCAAGGAGATCCCCGACGGTTCCGGCCACTCGGCGATCACCAGAGACTCTCGGGAGGTCAAGGCCTGCCAGAGCGCCTCGGTGATGAACGGGATCACCGGGTGCAGCAGACGCAGCAGTGTGTCCAGGGCGGCGGCCAGCACCGCGGTGGTGTGGGTGAGCCCATCGGCGAGCTGGGTCTTGGCCAATTCGACGTACCAGTCGCAGAATTCGTCCCAGGCGAAGTGGTAGAGCGCCTCGCAGGCCCGGCTGAACTCATAGCTGTCGAAGGCCGAATCCACTTCAGCACGAACCTGTTCCAGCCGCCCCAGAATCCATTGATCGGCGGCGGTAAGCTCTGCGGTTGCCGGCAAGGGTGCCAGCGCGGCGCCATTGAGCAATGCATACCGGGTGGCGTTGAACAGCTTGGTGCCGAAATTGCGCGACGCCCGGACGGCGTCCTCGCCGACGGCCAGGTCACCGCCGGGAGTGGCGCCGCGGGCCAGCGTGAAACGCAGCGCGTCGGCCCCGAACTTCTCCACCCAGTCCAGTGGGTCGATGACGTTGCCCTTGGACTTGCTCATCTTGCTGCCGAATTCGTCACGGATGAGCCCGTGCAGACACACGTCGGTGAACGGCACCTGCGGGCCGCGGCGGCCGCCGAGCGTGATGACGTCGTCGCCGCCCACGAAGGTGCCGAACATCATCATCCGCGCAACCCAGAAGAACAGGATGTCGTAGCCGGTGACCAGAACGCTTGTCGGATAGAACTTTTCCAGCTCCGGAGTCTTTTCCGGCCAGCCCAACGTGGAGAACGGCCACAGCGCCGACGAGAACCAGGTGTCCAGCACGTCGGGGTCCTGCTCCCAGCCCTCCGGGGGCGTTTCGTCGGGACCGACGCAAACCTGTTCGCCGTTCGGCCCGTACCAGATCGGGATGCGGTGGCCCCACCACAGTTGTCGCGAGATGGTCCAGTCGCGCATGTTGTCGACCCAGGAAAACCAGCGCGGTTCCATGCTGGCGGGGTGAATCACGGTGTCCCCGTTGCGCACCGCGTCGCCGGCGGCCTTGGCCAGCGATTCCACCCTGACCCACCACTGCAGCGAAAGGCGCGGCTCGATGACTTCGCCGCTACGCTCCGAATGCCCCACGCTGTGCAGATAGGGCCGCTTCTCCTCGACGATGCGACCCTGCGCCGCGAGCGCTTCGCGCACCGCGACGCGGGCATCGAAGCGGTCCATGCCGTCGAATTCGGTTCCGGTGTCGGCGATAACGGCCTTGGCGTCCATGATGTTCGGCATCGGCAGGTTGTGCCGCAACCCGATCTCGAAGTCGTTGGGATCGTGGGCGGGCGTAACTTTGACGGCACCGGTGCCAAATTCGGGGTCGACGTGTTCATCGGCAACGATGACCAGCTCGCGGTCGACGAACGGGTGCGGCAGGGTCTTCCCGACCAGATGCGCGTAACGCTTGTCATCGGGATGCACGGCGATGGCGGTGTCGCCGAGCATCGTCTCGACCCGGGTGGTGGCGACCACGATGTGGGGCTCGTCGTCGTTGAGTGACCCGTAGCGGAACGAGACCAGCTCGCCCTCGACCTCTTCGTGTATGACCTCGATGTCGGCGATCGCCGTCTGCAGCACCGGCGACCAGTTGACCAGCCGTTCGGCCCGGTAGATCAGCCCGGCGTCGTAGAGCCGCTTGAAGATCGTCCGCACCGCCCGCGACAGACCCTCGTCCATGGTGAACCGATCGCGGCTCCAGTCCACGCCGTCGCCCAGCCGGCGCATCTGGCCGGCGATGGCACTGCCGGACTGATGCTTCCAGTCCCACACCTTTTCGATGAACAGTTCGCGGCCAAAGTCTTCTTTGGTCTTACCGTCGACCGCGAGCTGCTTTTCCACCACGCTCTGGGTCGCGATGCCCGCGTGGTCCGTGCCGGACTGCCACAGCACCTCATAACCCTGCATCCGCTTCCGGCGGGTCAGGGCGTCCATCATCGTGTGTTCCAGCGCGTGGCCCATGTGCAGGCTGCCGGTCACGTTCGGCGGCGGCAACACGATCGAGTAGGCGGGTTTGGCGCTGCCCGGGTCGGCGGTGAAGTAGCCGGCGTCCAGCCACCTCTGGTAGATGACGCTCTCCATCGCGCCGGGATCCCACGACTTGGGCAGGTCGGCGGCAGAACTGTGGCTGGCGGTCACCGGTCAATTCTAGGGAGCGTCATTTGCCAGCGCGTAGGCGGCCGAATCCGCAGGTCACACGGATTCGACCGCGTCGGTCGCCCCCGACGATCAGGGAATTGTCAGCACCTGGCCGGGCTGGATCAGGTCGGGATCGGGGATTCCGCTGGCGTCGGCGATCGCCTGATATTTGCTGCCGTCGCCGTAGAAGCGCTCCGCGATGGCCCACAGGCTGTCCCCGGATTCGACGGTGTACGTCCGAGCGGCAGGTTCCGGCGCGGGCTCCTCGGCGGCTTCAGCGGCGGGCTCTTCGACCACTTCTTCTTCAGCTTCGGCCGTCTCCTCGGTTGCTGCCGCCTCGGGCGCCGGCGGCGGCGGGGCATCGGTCTCGGTCTTCGTCGACCAGGCCGCTCCGTCGGCGGCGTAGAGCACCAGGTTGCGGTCGTCCTGGAGCACGAGCTTGACGTCCTTCTTGCCCTGGGTATCGCTGTGCCACACCGGTTTGTCGGCCGTGTAGACGACGAAATTGCCGTCGGGTTGCACTTCGGCGCGCACCACGTCCTGGCCGTTGGTCGCGGTGGACCAGATGGCTTGGCCACGCGACGCCAGAACGAGGTTGCCGTCATCTTGCAAGGTGAGGGTGTAGGCGCCGTTGTTGGAGGTGAGCGATTCGCCTCGTATGAGCTTTTGTCCTGCGGTCAGCGTGTCTGGCATCCCATTCCCCTCTCGTCGTTACCTGTCCGTCCCTGCAACTGAAAGCCTAGTTATCTTGAATTGCCCCGGGCAGACTTGGATTCGACGCAATCCAAACCATCGAAGAACTGCCCGTGAACATTGCGCACACTCCGCCCGCTGCGCTATTTCCCGCCGCGGAGCAGGCCGCCGAGGATATCGCCGAGGCCGCCGCCCTTGCCGCCCAACACCTTGCCGAGGATGCCGCCGAGGGATTTGTCGCCGGAGCCACCAAGGATGCTGCCCAGAATCTCGCCGAGGCCGCCGCCGGGGGCTTCCTCTTGCCTGTGCTGGCCACTGCCGCCGCCGGAGCCGAGCTGTTTTCCGATATACGCCAACACGATCGGAAGCAGGATGGGCATCAGTTGTTTGAGCAGGTCGCTGTTACCGGCTCCACCCTTGGCAAGCGCAGACGCGATCTGGTCGGCGTCGCTACCACCGAAAAGCGTCGCGACCGCCTGATGCCCGTCGCTCTCATCAACCCGGCCCAGGCCGCCACCGGCGTCGAGCAGGCCGCGTGCGGCTTGGCCACTTGCGGCGGATTCGATCCGGCTGGCGTGCTCGGGATCTTGCGAGTTCTGCTGCAGCCCGGCGAGCAGCGCCGGCACCAGCGTGTGGACCGCGTCCTCGACCTCGCCCTCATTGGCACCGAGCTTGTTTGCGATTTCGGAAGCGGGAATGTGGGCGTAGAGATCGTCCAGACCGGCCATCGGCGTATCCACCTTCGTCAAATGGGATGTAGAGCCAAGTCGATGACGACACTAGTCGCATGCGGTCTCAACCGAAAGCCGTTGCGGCAGAGGTTCAATCCAGCCGTTCGGTCTCAAACGACACACCGGCGCCGGGGAATCGCGCCAGCAACGCATCACCCATCGCGGCCGCGGGTGTGAGCACACCGTGCAGATCGGAGAGTTGGTCGCGGTCGAAGGCAAGTGCAAGAGCCGACTCGCCCAACAACACCGACGTCGCTTTGTAGCCGGGGTCCCCCTTCTGCTCCATCCTGGCCACGTAGCGCGCGCCGTTGGTTGTCGTGGTGAAGGTCTCGATGCGGTAGTAGCCACGCTCGCGAGTCGAAGCACTCGGGCCCGTGCCGGGTTTGGGGAGTACGCGCTCCACCAAGCGTCGCGGTAGAAACCGGAAGTAGCGGCTGCCCAGCGCGAACATCGCATTGCCGACGCCGGTGCCGACGACCGACGCCACCGGCGCGAGAGCCGACGACCCGACGCTCATGTTTTCGTCGTAGCGGAACCGCCGCCCGTACGCCCAGTCCAGCAATGCGTTACTGCGGCGCACGATCCGGGTGTTCGTGGGTGCCATTAGGAATCCCGCGGTCCACACGCCGGACAGTTCCGGGGCGATGTCTTGGCCACGACGCCAAGGCAGGTCGGGCTGCCGGCCGAGTTCGGGCTCCGCGCCACGGTCGGTACTCAACGTGTAGGGGTCCGCGAGCTGGCGGCGCGCGTCGGAGCTGCTCGAGGCGGTGCGGACGACTTCCAGCAATGAGGCGTACGTGCCGCCGGAGAAGGCGCCCCTAAAAGAGCGCACCACGTAGTGGGTGTCGCCGAGCTCGCCGGCGCCGTCGCGCTGGGCCGCGCGATACAGCGCATATACGGTCAGATCCGAGGGAATCGAGTCGAATCCGCAGGCGTGCACGATGCGCGCGCCGGTGTCGGCGGCCTGCTTGTGGTAGAGGTCGATGCTCTCGCGCATGAACGGCGGCTCACCGGTCAGGTCCGCGTAATCGGTGCCCGCCGCGGCGCACGCGGCGACCAGCGGCAATCCATAGCGGGTATAGGGCCCCACCGTGGTGACGACGACCCGCGTCCGTGCGGCCATCTCGTTCAGCGTCGCCGGCGATTCCGCGTCGGCGCTCAGTATCGGCCAGGACCTCGCCGATTCCGCCAGCGTTTCGCGAACGGCGAGCAATCGGTCCGGCGACCTGCCGGCCAAGGCGATCCGTGCGCCGGTTCCGGTCCGTGCCAGGTATTCGGCGGTCAGCTTCCCGACGAAGCCGGTCGCCCCGTACAACACGATGTCGAACTCGCGTGGCGTTGCGGTCACGGGCCCGACGCTACCCGAGCGGCATATAGGTAATGCCGGGCCCGTGGCCCGGCATTACTTATATGTATGCGACAGCTGATCAGCCGCGGCGGCCGCAGACCGGCCAAGCGCCGATGCCCTGCGAGTGCAGCACGTTCTCGGCCACCCGGATCTGCTCGTCACGGCTCGCGCCGGCCGGGGATCCCGAGCCACCATTGGCGTGCCAGGTGCCCGACGTGAACTGCAGGCCACCCGAGAAGCCGTTACCCGTGTTGATGGCCCAGTTGCCACCCGACTCGCACTGCGCGATGGCATCCCAGTTCACGCTGTACGCCTTTTGAGGCGGCGGAGGCGGGGGAACGTCCGGACCCGGGGGCGGCGGAACGTTCGGGTCGAAGCCCACGGGAGCCGCCGGCGGCGGGGCGTCGGGCGCCGGAGGCGGCGGCGGAACGTTCGGGTCGAAGCCCACTGGGGCCGGCGGCGCGGGCGGCGCGTCAACCGGCGCCAAAGCGTCCGGAACGGCGGGCGGAGGCGGAACGTTCGGGTCGAAGCCCACGGGAGCCGGCGCCGGAGCGTCCGGAGCCGGTGGCGGGGGCGCGTCCGGCGCGGCCCCGGCGGGGCGAACGTTCGGGTCAATGCCCATCGTGTCCGCGCTGGCGGTCGTCGATGGCACGCTCGCGAGCGTCCCTGCGATCGTGGCGAGGATGAGCGTCTTGCGGACGTTCTTCAAATTTCTTCCTTTCGCGGGTGCGCGCGCCAAAGCGAACCCACGGTGTGTGGGTTTGTAAGGTGCTTGGTCCATGCGGAACGGTTGCTCTGGGACGTGCCGTCTAGTTCGGGCACGGCAGCGGAGGGTCCGGTCTGCCCGGCGAGGTGCTACCCCTCGGATGCGGCACGGCTGTCACCGTCCGCAGCCCCCCGCTCACACGCGGGTCCGTGGATTCAATTTTCACTACATTTCGATAACCCGTTCCCGGGCTAAGAGGACCGTACGAGAACGCACCGCTTTCGTCATCTCCGGAAATAAACATCTCGCTTAAATAACGGACCGATTACGGCGCGGTCGCGGATTTGTTCTTGCTGGTCAACACCGCCTTTTAGGGTTCGGCGGGAGCGGCGCACCTGCCGCCGAACCGTGAGCCGAATCACTCACTTTTTGTGAACTGGAACACGTGTCTGGCGGCGCCCGGCCGAACCCCCCGTGCGGGACGGCGGGTGAGGGTACAGCAACGAACGCCGTATCGAAATCGACACGCCGAAGCGGAATCGCCGAAAGCGGATGGTCACCGAAACATGCTGTATTGCAACGTCTTTCAGGTTGCCGTCATCGAATAGCCGCTGTTGAGCCGATGTTACGGCTAGTGTCGACGGCTTCTCTTCGAACTAACCTATATTTCAAGGCCTTCCGAGCTTCCGAATGCCCGGGCGCTTCCGCGTTCTGGCGCCAGGCCATGGGCCGTGAGTTGGGCTCGTGAATTTCTCTCGAAATGTAGGCGTAATTCCTGTGAATCGCGCGGGGGAAGATTGCCGAAGTCCCAAATCGTCAGTGCCCCAGTGCAATACGGCAACCGATCGAGACAGAACGCCCGCGCTATTGTCGACGTGTCGCCAGCGGCGTCGGGAAAGCGACTTGTGCCAATTGGGATACCGCCCCAAACATTGCCGACAATTATTGTGAACCCGCGACCTGAATTATTGATTTGCGAGTTTGTCAGGCGGAACGGTCGAGCTAATTATCCTCAGACGCCGGACCGCATTAGCGCGCGCAGATCAGCGTCGCTGTTGACGTTGGTCAGCGAGCGCGATTCGGGGACGACGATCCGCTGCGCGTCCGAAACATCGACCAGGGCGCGCATCTTGCGCTCGCCGGCCGCCACCAGCGCATCGGCGCGGTCGGCCAGGTCGGTCCGGTACACCGCGGCAAGGAAGTGGTCCCGCCCGTCCCACGGCAGCACCACTTCGGCATCGGTCTCGAGGGCCCGGCGGGCGAGCTCATCGATGAGCTCGACGGCCAGAAACGGCATGTCGACCGCGCAGACAAACGCGATCCGCGCACCCGCCTCCAAGGCCGCGCGCAATCCCCGCGCGGTCGCCGGTAGCGGCCCCAGCCCCCGCAACTCGTCGCGCAGGACGCGGGCCGCCGCCAGCGTGGGCAGCGGCTGCCCTTGGGCACCCACCACGAAGACCGGCTCACAGCGCTGTCCGATGATGCCGACCACGTGCTCGACCATTGTGGGGGCGCTGGAGCCGCCGGCGGACCCGGGGAGCGGCAGGGTGGCCTTGTCGCGGCCCATACGCCGCGATTCACCACCAGCAAGCACTACCCCGGCCAGTGGCACTGCGTCGGGCATACTCTCGGCCACGTCAGTCGACGGTCCAGGTGTCGCGCCCGCGCAACAGTGATTGCAGGGCGGCGGAGTCGAACGGTTTCGACGACCGCGCGGCGCGGACCTGAGCGCGGGCGGCGTCGTCGTAGGTGGGTCGGCTGACGTTGCGGAAGATGCCCAGCACCGTGTGGTCGAGGTTCTGCTCCGACAGCCTGGACAGCGCGAAAGCGTAGGCCGCCTCATCGGCATGCGCATCGTGCACGACGATTTCCTCGACGGCCACATCGGCGGTCTTGGCCACCTCGAGGCTGAAGCCGGACTGCACCACGCAATATTCGCCGTTGACGCCGAACACGATCGGCTCGCCGTGGCGGACATTGATCACCCGGTCCTCGGCGCCCTCCTTGCGCAGCGCGTCGAACGATCCGTCGTTGAAAATCGGGCAATCCTGCAGGATTTCGACGACGGCGGCGCCGCGGTGTCCGGCGGCGGCGCGCAGCACCTCAGTCAGGCCGCTGCGGTCGGAGTCCAGTGCCCGCCCGACGAAGGTCGCCTCGGCACCCAGCGCCAACGACACCGGGTTGAACGGGTGATCCAGCGACCCCATGGGCGTCGACTTGGTGACCTTGCCCACTTCCGACGTCGGCGAGTACTGGCCCTTGGTAAGCCCGTAGATCCGGTTGTTGAACAACAGGATCGTGATGTTGACGTTGCGGCGCAGCGCATGGATCAGGTGGTTGCCGCCGATCGACAGCGCGTCGCCGTCGCCCGTGACCACCCACACCGACAGGTCCTCGCGGGCGAGCGCCAGGCCCGTCGCGATGGCCGGCGCGCGGCCGTGGATCGAGTGGAATCCGTAGGTCTCCAAGTAGTACGGGAACCGGCTGGAGCAGCCGATCCCGCTGATGAAGACGATGTTCTCGCGGCGCAGACCGAGGTCTGGCAGAAAGTTGCGGATGGTGTTGAGGATGACGTAGTCGCCGCAGCCCGGGCACCAACGGACCTCCTGGTCACTGGTGAAGTCCTTGGCCTTCTGCGCCTGGTCCTCGGCGGACAGCGTGGGCACCCCGTCGTTTTTCGTCAGCCTCGGAGTCAACCCGAGGTCGGTGCCCGCCAGATTGCCGATCACGTCGGTCATGAGCGCCGCTCCTCTCCCCCGCGAGCGGGTGGTGCCCCCACATCGCTTCGTCCTCCTGCATCGTCGCCGGCGCGGGTCATTCCTCAGCCCCCGCTCCAACCCTTGCCGCCGCCATTTTGGCGACCATCGTCTTGTCCCGCTCAACCTCGGCCAGAGTGCCGCCCAGCGCGGCCCGGATGACACGCCCTATTTCGTCGGCCAGGAACGCCAGACCCTGCACCTTGGTGACCGATTGCACGTCGACCAAATACTTGCCGCGCAGCAGCAGCGCCAGCTGGCCCAAGTTCATCTCCGGGCACACCACCATCGGGTAACGCCGCAGTACGTCGCCCAGGTTCGCCGGGAATGGGCTCAGGTAGCGCAGGTGAGCATGCGCGATCTTGATGCCCTTGCGCCGCGCCCGCCGGCAGGCTTCACCGATCGGGCCGTACGAGCTGCCCCACCCGATCAGCAGCAGTTCGGCGTCTCCGGTCGGATCGTCGACTTCCAGCTCGGGAACCGTGATGCCGTCGATTTTGGCCTGGCGCACCCGCACCATGAGGTCGTGATTGACCGGCTCGTATGAGATGTTGCCCGAGCCGTTCGCCGCTTCCAGGCCGCCGATGCGGTGTTCCAGTCCGGGAGTCCCCGGGACCGCGAACTGGCGAGCGAGAGTTTCGGGGTCGCGATTGTACGGCTGGAAGGGCTCGTCCGGTTTGGCGAAGATGTGCGTAATCGGCTGCAGCGCATTGATATCGGGGATCTGCCAGGGTTCCGAGCCGTTGGCGATGGCGCCGTCGCTCAAGACGATCACCGGGGTGTGGTAGGACACCGCGATGCGCACCGCCTCGAGGGCGGTCTCGAAGCAGTCGGAGGGCGACCGCGGCGCAAGCACCGCCACCGGCGACTCGCCGTTGCGGCCATAGAGGGCCTGCAACAAGTCGGCCTGCTCGGTCTTGGTCGGTAGCCCGGTCGACGGGCCGCCCCGCTGCACATCGATGACGATCAACGGCAACTCGGTCATCACGGCCAGCCCCATCGCTTCGGACTTCAGCGAGACGCCCGGACCCGACGTGCTGGTGACTCCCAGCGCACCACCGTAAGAAGCGCCGATCGCGGCGCAGATGCCACCGATCTCGTCTTCGGCTTGGAAGGTGATCACGTTGAAGTTCTTGTGCTTGGACAGCTCGTGCAAGATGTCGGAGGCCGGAGTGATCGGGTAGCTCCCGAGCACGACGGGAATGTCAGCCAGTTGCCCGGCCGCCACGATGCCGTAAGCGAGCGCGGTGTTACCCGAAATCTGGCGGTATTCCCCGGCCGGCAAGCTCGCCCGGGAGACTTCGTAGGTCGTGCCGAAAGCCTCGGTGGTCTCGCCGTAGTTCCAGCCCGCCTTGAGGGCCAGCACGTTGGTCTCCGCGATATCGGGCTTGCGGGCGAACTTCTCCCTGATGAAGCTCTCGCTGGCCTCGATCGGTCGCCCGTACATCCACGACAACAGGCCCAGCGCGAACATGTTCTTCGCCCGCTGGCCATCCTTCTTCGTTGCGCCGATCGACTCGACCGCCCCGAGCGTCAGCGTCGTCATCGCGACGGGATGCACGACGTATTCTTCGAGCTCGTCGGATTCCAACGGGTTCGTTACGTAGCCCACCTTCGTCAGGTTGCGCTTGGTGAACTCGTCCGAATTCGCGATCACCATTCCGCCGCGCGGCAAGTCTCCGATATTGGCCTTCAGCGCCGCCGGATTCATGGCGACGAGCACGTCGGGCCGGTCGCCGGCGGTCAAGATGTCGTAATCGGCGATTTGGATCTGGAACGACGAGACTCCGGGCAGTGTGCCCGCGGGGGCACGGATCTCGGCGGGATAGTTCGGTTGGGTCGCCAGGTCGTTGCCGAAAAGCGCTGCCTCCGAAGTGAATCGGTCACCGGTCAGCTGCATGCCGTCGCCGGAGTCCCCGGCGAATCGAATGACAACTTGTTCTAGACGCTGCCGGTCGTACCCGGCGTTCGACGAACCATTAGGAGAATGTGACCCGGCCCCATTGCCCTTCGGATCCACCTCTTCGCCTTCCATCTGACACCCGGATGGGCGCTCCGCTGTGAGCCTTAACGGTACGCGCTACGAACCGACCCCCGCGGATTCCTGCTTGTGTGTCACTCCCAGTACCGATTATGGCACTCCTTTCGAGTCCCCACTGCCCTCCTCGACCCCTCGCATGCAGCGGATTTGTCGCCAAACTCGACGTCAGGGATGGCTACCGTTGAGTAGCGAACGAAACTGTGGTATTGGTCACGTTCGGTGCGCCGAACGGTTGGCCGGATCCGGTCCCGGCGTGCGGCGTCAGGCGGCGTTAGGCACTCTTGTCGCGGCGCTCACTGCGCGACGGCTTGCGCGGCACGATGGTGGGCAGCACATTGTCCTGCACGGTCTCCTTGGTCACCACCACTTTGGCGACGTCGTCGCGGCTCGGGATGTCATACATCACCGGCAGCAGGACTTCTTCCATGATTGCCCGCAGGCCGCGCGCACCCGTGCCGCGATGGATGGCCTGGTCGGCGATCGCCTCCAGCGCGTCGTCGGTGAACTCCAGCTCCACGCCGTCCATCTCGAAGAGCCGGGTGTACTGCTTGACCAACGCGTTCTTCGGCTCCGACAGGATCTTGACCAACGACTCCATGTCGAGGTTGGTGACGGACGCGATAACCGGGAGCCGACCGATGAACTCGGGGATCAAACCGAACTTGATGAGGTCCTCGGGCATGACATCGGCGAAGTGGTCGGTGGTGTCGATCTCGGCCTTGGAGCGGACCTCGGCGCCGAACCCCAAGCCGCGCTTGCCGACGCGCTCGTAGATGATCTTCTCCAGCCCGGCGAACGCACCGGCGACGATGAACAGCACATTGGTGGTGTCGATCTGGATGAACTCTTGGTGGGGGTGCTTGCGGCCGCCCTGCGGGGGAACCGATGCCTGGGTCCCCTCCAGGATCTTCAGCAGGGCCTGCTGAACCCCCTCGCCGGAGACGTCGCGGGTAATCGACGGGTTCTCGCTCTTGCGGGCGATCTTGTCGACCTCGTCGATGTAGATGATGCCGGTCTCGGCGCGCTTGACGTCGTAGTCGGCGGCCTGGATGAGTTTGAGCAGAATGTTCTCGACGTCCTCACCGACGTAACCTGCCTCGGTCAGTGCGGTGGCGTCGGCGATGGCGAACGGCACGTTCAGCATCTTGGCCAGCGTCTGCGCCAGGTAGGTCTTCCCGCAGCCGGTGGGTCCCAGCATCAAGATGTTGGACTTGGTCAGCTCGACGGGCTCCGACCGCGAGTCCCGGCCCTTCTCGCCGGCCTGAATCCGCTTGTAGTGGTTGTAGACCGCGACGGCCAGCGTCCGCTTGGCGGTGTCCTGCCCGATGACGTATCCCTCAAGGAAATCCCGGATCTCGGCGGGCTTGGGCAGTTCGTCGAGCTTGACGTCGTCGGCGTCGGCGAGTTCCTCTTCGATGATCTCGTTGCAGAGATCGATGCACTCATCGCAGATATAGACACCGGGGCCGGCGATGAGTTTCTTGACCTGCTTCTGGCTCTTCCCGCAGAACGAGCACTTAAGCAGGTCGCCGCCGTCTCCGATGCGCGCCATGGTGCTGAGGGCCTACTTCCTGTTCGCCGTTCGTCGTGCTGTGCTGCATGTATCCCCGACGCTACCCGCTTGCTCGGGCCCGGCGCGACCGTTAGCGCCGAATAGCGTCGGTGGTATTCATGCCTGTCCGTCTGAACGAACATATAGCCAGACAGTGCTTGTCACTCGCCGAGACGCGCAATACGTGTCTTTGGCGTGTCGCGGTCGTTATCCGACCGAGGCTGGTGCGCCGCAACCACCCTACAGTGAGCGGGGTGGGATTGGCTGTCAGTTTCGCGGGACCCGGTGAATCCGTGCTGATCAGCGATGGCGGCCTGGCCACCGAACTCGAGGCGCGCGGTCACGGCCTCTCCGACCCGTTGTGGTCGGCCAGGCTGCTCGCCGACGCGCCGCGGGAGATCGTCGCGGTGCACGCCGCATACTTTCGCGCCGGGGCCAAGATCGCGACGACGGCCAGCTACCAGGCATCGTTCGACGGATTTGCTGCCCGCGGAATCGACCGACGCGGCGCCACCGCATTGCTGCGCCGCAGCGTCGAACTCGCCAGGGCCGCGCGTGACGAAGCGGGCGCGGCTGACCTCTGGGTCGCCGCCTCGGTGGGTCCGTACGGCGCGGCCCTGGCGGACGGGTCCGAATATCGCGGACGTTATGGCCTGTCCGTCGAGGCTCTGACCCGGTGGCATCGGCCCCGGCTGGAGATCCTGGCCGGTGCCGGCGCGGACCTGCTCGCCCTGGAAACCGTGCCCGATGTCGACGAGGCCGAGGCGCTGGTCGACCTGGTTCGCTCGGTCGGCGTGCCGGCCTGGCTCAGCTACACCGTCGACGGGACGAAGACCCGCGCCGGGCAACCCCGGGCCGACGCGTTCGCGGTGGCGGCCGGGGTCCCCGAGATCGTCGCTGTGGGCGTCAACTGCTGTGCGCCCGACGATGTCCTGCCCGCGATCCGCGTGGCCAATATCGGCAAGCCGGTGATCGTCTACCCCAACAGCGGAGAGCGTTGGGACGGCCGCGCCTGGATCGGTCCCCGCCGGTTCTCCGCGCAAGCTCGCGGCCCAGTGGGCAGCGGCGGGCGCCGGCATCGTCGGCGGCTGCTGCCGCGTGCGGCCCGCCGACATCGAGGAACTGGCGAAGACGGTGACGTAAGTCCGCTGGGCGAAACGTCAGGCGGTCTGGGCGGAGAGCTTCCGATACTCCAGGACGGTGTCGATGATCCCGTAGTCCTTGGCGTCTTCGGCGGTCAGGATCTTGTCCCGGTCGGTGTCCTTGCGGATCGTCGCGGCGTCCTTGCCGGTATGGCGGGCCAGGGTGGTCTCCATCAGCGTGCGCATCCGCTCGATCTCGGCGGCCTGGATCTCCAGATCGGAGAACTGGCCCTGGATCACACCGGACAGCGACGGCTGGTGGATCAGCACCCGGGCGTTCGGCAGCGCCATCCGCTTGCCCGGCGTCCCGGCGGCCAGCAGCACCGCCGCCGCCGAGGCGGCCTGACCCAGGCAGACGGTCTGGATGTCGGCGCGCACGTACTGCATAGTGTCGTAGATCGCCATCAGCGAGGTGAATCCGCCGCCCGGAGAGTTGATGTACATGGTGATATCGCGGTCGGGATCAAGCGACTCCAGCACGAGCAGCTGCGCCATGATGTCGTTGGCCGACGCGTCGTCGACCTGGACGCCGAGGAAGATGATGCGCTCCTCGAACAGCTTGTTGTAGGGGTTGGACTCCTTGACGCCGAAGCTGGAGTGCTCGATGAACGACGGCAGGATGTAGCGCGCCTGGGGTTGGGTTTCGGGGTTCATCGGGCTTCTCCATTAGTGATGTGGGCGGCGCGGGTGATGATGTGGTCGACGAAGCCGTATTCCAGGGCTTCCGGCGCGGTGAACCAGCGGTCGCGGTCGGAGTCGGCCTCGATGCGCTCGATCGACTGGCCGGTGAACTCGGCGTTGAGCCGGAACATCTCCTTCTTGATGACGTGGAACTGCTCGGCCTGGATGGCGATGTCGGCCGCGCTACCGGTCACCCCGCCCAGCGGCTGGTGCATCAGGATGCGGGCGTGCGGCAGCGCGAAGCGCTTGCCCTTGGTGCCCGCCGCCAGCAGGAACTCGCCCATCGAGGCGGCCATGCCCATCGCGTAGGTGGCGATGTCGCAGGGCGCCAGCACCATCGTGTCGTAGATCGCCATCCCGGCGCTGATCGATCCACCCGGGGAGTTGATGTAGAGGTTGATGTCCTTGTCGCCGTCCTCGGCGGCGAGCAGCAGAATCTGCGCGCACAACCGGTTGGCGACCTCGTCGTTCACCTCCGAACCCAGGAAGATGATGCGCTCGGAGAGCAAGCGCTCATACACCGAGTCCGTGAGGTTGAGACCCACCGAGTTCGAACGCATGTCAGTCACGACCGGGTTACCTGCTTTCTCGTATTACTTGTTGCATCGACCCTAACCAACCAAGCCCGCCGTGTGCCGGTCACGCACCCCCCGAAATGGCCGCGTTCGCTCACAGCGTCAAGCCCAGTCATTTCGATTCGTCGTCGGCGACGTCCGGCGCCTCGGGCGCGCTGCCCTCCGCAGCCTCGGCGGCCGGCTCGGCCTCGTCGGCCTCCTCAGGCTCGCCGACCGGCTCGGCCTCGTCGGCCTCGGCGCGCTTTCCGAAGAACTCGCTCGTATCAATGGTGTTTCCGTCGGTATCGGTGACCGTGGCCGCCTCGACCGCCGCGGCAATGGCCAGCCCGCGCCGCACATCGGCCAACATGGCCGGCAGCTGGTTGTTCTCCTGGAGGTAAGCGAACAGCTGCTGCGGCTCGATGCCGTATTGGCGGGATGTCATCACCAGCCGTTCGGTGAGGTCGTCCTGGCCGACCTGGACCTGCAACTCATCGGCGAGCGCATCCAGCAACAGCTGCCTTTTGACATCCCCCTCGGTCGTGGAACGCGTCTCGGTCTCGAACTCCTCGCGCGTCTTGCCTTGCTCGGCGAGCACCTCGTTGAACTTGGCTTCGTCGTGGTTGAAGTTGTGGAGCGCGTTGTGGATCGCGCTGTCGAACTGGGCCTGCACGATCGCCTCCGGCAGCGGCACGTCGACCTGCTCGAGGAGGGCCTCGATCGTCGCGTCGCGGATCTTCTCGGCCTGCTGGGCGCGCTTGACCCGGCCCACCTGTTCGCGCAGGTTGGACCGCAGCTCGTCGATGGTGTCGAACTCGCTGGCCAGCTGGGCGAACTCGTCGTCGGGCTCCGGCAACTCGCGTTCCTTGATCGATTTCACGGTGACGGTGACCTGCGCGTCCTGCCCGGCGTGTTCGCCGGTCGCCAGCTTCGCGGTGAACTCCCGGGACTCGTCGACGGACAAACCGACCACCGCATCGTCGAGGCCCGCGATCAGCCGGCCCGACCCGACCTCGTGCGACAGGCCCTGCGCGGCGGCGTTGGGCACATCCTCGCCGTCGACGGTGGCCGACAAGTCGATCGAAATGAAGTCACCGTCGGCCACGGGCCGATCCACCCCCGTCAGGGTGCCGAACCGGGCCCTCAGCGACTCCAGTTCGGCGTCGATGTCGTCGTCGCTGACCCCGACCGGATCCACCGAGACCGTCAGCGCGCTGAGGTCCGGAAGGGCGATCTTGGGGCGGACGTCGACCTCGGCGGTGAACGCCAGCTCCTGGCCGTACTCCTTTTTGGTCACCTCGATGTCGGGCTGGCCGAGCGGGTGGACTTCCGACTCCGCGACCGCCTGTCCGTACCGGCCGGGCAGCGCCTCGTTGACGACCTGATCGAGCATCGCCTCGCGACCGAAGCGTGCCTCCAGCAACCTCGCCGGCGCCTTCCCGGGCCGGAAGCCGGGCAGCCGCACCTGTTTGGCCAGCTCCTTGTAGGCGCGCTGGAAATCGGGCTCGAGCTCGGTGAACGGCACGTTCACGCTGATGCGCACCCGGGTGGGGCTCAACTGCTCGACGCTGCTCTTCACGGGTGTGCTCCTCGTTGGTCGTTCCTGGTGGTCGGTGGCCGTGTCGGCGCTGCGTAGTCGGGCTGGTCGGGGTGACAGGATTTGAACCTGCGGCCTTCCGCTCCCAAAGCGGATGCGCTACCAAGCTGCGCTACACCCCGCGCTGACCTCGCGATCCTACGGCCCTTCAGCGCCAGGTTGGCCACCGGCTTCGCAGCGACCTCAACGACCTCTCAGACCTCACAGAGCGATCACAGAACCGCTTCGATTAGATTTGATGTTCGCCGCCAGATACAGTCTCGCTCGACTAATACTTGCGGGCGTAGCTCAATGGTAGAGCCCTAGCCTTCCAAGCTAGCTACGCGGGTTCGATTCCCGTCGCCCGCTCGGGCTGGGTTTTGCTCGACGGAAATCGGGGGTTGATGGCGCCATGCGCGACCTGAAGACCGACGTGGCCATCAAAGGCTCGTGCGCCTCGGAGTTCGTCGGCGTACGCGAAGCCTTCGAGCGCAACTTCGCACTGCGCGACGAGGTCGGCGCGGCCGTCGCGGTATGGGTCGAGGGCGACCTCGTCGTCAACCTCTGGGGCGGCTCGGCCGACGCCGCCGGCACCCGGCCTTGGCAACAAAGCACCCTGACCACCGTGCTGTCGGGTACCAAGGGACTGTCGGCCACCTGCGTCCACCAACTGGCCGACCGCGGTGAGCTGGACCTGCACGCGCCGGTGGCCCGCTACTGGCCCGAGTTCGCGCAGGCCGGCAAGGAGGCCATCACGCTGGCCATGGTGATGAGCCACCGATCCGGTGTCATCGGGCCGCGCACCCGGATGGGCTGGGAGAAGGTCGCCGACTGGGACTTCGTCTGCCAGCAGCTGGCGGCCGCGGAACCCTGGTGGGAGCCGGGCACGGCCCAGGGCTACCACATGACCACCTTCGGCTTCATCCTCGGCGAGGTGTTCCGCCGCGTCACCGGCCGCACGATCGGCCAGTACCTGCGCACCGAGATAGCCGAACCGATCGGCGCCGACGTCCACATCGGCCTGTCCCCGGCCGAGCAACGGCGCTGTGCCGAGCGGGTCAAAAAGCCGCATGCGCGGGATTTGTTGGCCGACGCGCAGGCCCCCGGCTATCCGACCAGCCTCGCCGAGCACCCCAAGGCGGGACTGTCGATCTCGATGGGTTTTGCCCCGGACGACGAACTCGGCTCCCACGACCTGCAGCTGTGGCGCCAGCTGGAGTTCCCGGGCACCAACGGCCAGGTGTCGGCGCTGGGGCTGGCGACCTTCTACAACGCCCTCGCGCAAGAGAAGCTGCTGAGCCGCGAGCACATGGACCTGGTCCGGGTGCCGCAGGGCGGTTTCGACACCGATCTGGTGCTGGGCCCGCGGGTCGCCGACCATGGGTGGGGGCTCGGCTACATGCTCAACCAGCGTGGCGTCAACGGTCCCAACCCCCGGATCTTCGGTCACGGCGGCCTGGGCGGCTCATTCGGCTTCGTCGACCTGGAGCACCGAATCGGCTACGCGTACGTGATGAACCGGTTCGACGCCACCAAGGCCAATGCCGACCCCCGCAGTGTCGCCCTCAGTAACGAGGTCTACGCCGCGCTGGGAGTCATTTAACGGTTTGACGTTTGGCTGGTGGGTTGCGAGCCACCGGCGTGGCTCGCAACCCCGATCGGTCATCGGTCGCTCAGGTCACCGCCCGCCAGGATGGCCCCAGCCTGGCCCCCCGGGCCCACCCGGGTGGTCGTCGCGGTCCCATCCCCCGGGACCGCCCGGGTGGTCGTCGCGGCCCCATCCCCCGGGACCGCCCGGATGATCGCGGTCCCATCCGGGGCCGCCGTGCCAGTCACGGCTGTGGTCCCAGCCGTCGACGTCACGGTGGAAGCCGTCGTGGCAGGCGCCGCCATCCCAGTTGTTACCCCAGCCCGGGTCCCACCACTGGCCTGGGCACCAGTGGTAATCGGGGACGGGTGCAGGCTGTGCTTGAGCGATCGCGGCACCTGCGCCGCCCAGGCCCAGGGCAGTCGCACCGGCAAAAATCGTTGCAGCTATACGCGGAATAGTTTTCATAGGAAGTCTGTCTACCCAAGCGCGTTGGATCCAAAACTTGTCGGCGCCAGTGCCTCTTCCTGTCAGTTGCCTAGGAATCGCAACATCGGATCACCAGTCTCCCGGTGCCCCAGTGTGTTTGACGTATGACAAACGTCGTCATACCTGGCAAACGGGACACCAGAACACGTTTCGGCCCTCCAGCACCGTGGTGCTGATCGTGGTTCCGCACACTCTGCACGGCTCGCCCCCGCGCCGGTACACATACGTCCGGGGCCGGTCGGGCACGTATGAGGGCGGACCATGGTCGTGCTCGGGCCGCACCACGACGATCTTGCCGCCGCGCAGACCAACCTTCATCAACGCAACCAGATCGGTCCAGGCGGCGCCGAACTCCGCCTCGCCGATCTCGCGGCCGGCCCGGAACGGGTCCAGTCCGTGGCGGAACAGCAACTCGTTGCGGTACACGTTACCCACGCCGGCGATGACGGTCTGATCCATCAGTAACGCGCCAATAGGCCTGCGCGACTTGGCGATTCGGGCCCACGCCCACGACGGGTCGGCGTCGTTGCGCAAGGGGTCGGGGCCCAGCTTGGCCAGCACGTCGCTGACCTGGCCCTCGTCGATGACCTCACAGACCGTGGGACCCCGCAGGTCGGTGCCGTAGTCGGTGCCGACCATTCGCATCCGCACCTGCCCCACCGGTTCCGGCAGCGATGCCCCGCCAGTACGCCGCCATTCGGTGAAGGAGCCGTACAGGCCCAGATGCACGTGCACGATCGGGCCACCGGCATAGTGGTGAAACAGGTGCTTGCCCCAGACGCTGGTCCGCCGCAGTACCTTACCGTCCACGACCGCCGCCGAGCCCGCGAACCGGCCCTGCGGGCTGGACACCGCCACCGGTGCTCCGCCGAAGCGGCGCTGGTGCAGCCGGGCGAGCCGGTGCAGGGTATGGCCTTCGGGCACGCGCGCGTCAGGCCGGCGCGCCCGGCACCGGCGGCGCTTCGTGAGTGCGTTCGTATTGGGCGAGTATGTCAATACGCCGTTGGTGGCGTGGGGCTTTCGACCACGGCGTGGTCAGGAACGCGTCCACCATGGCCAGCGCCTCGTCCACGGTGTGCATGCGGCCGCCGATACCGATCAACTGCGCGTTGTTGTGCTCGCGGGCCAGCGTCGCGGTCTCGACGCTCCACGCCAGCGCGCACCGGACCCCCGGGACCTTGTTGGCGGCGATTTGCTCACCATTGCCCGATCCCCCGAGCACGATGCCCAGGCTGTCGGGGTCGGCCACCGTGCGCGTTGCGGTGGCAATGCAAAACGCCGGGTAGTCGTCTTCGGCGTCGTAGCTGAAGGCGCCGCAATCGATTGGCTCGTGTCCGGATGACTTCAGGTGTTCGATGATCTTCTGCTTGCGCTCGTATCCGGCGTGGTCGGAACCCAGGTAGACGCGCATGCCCGACATCCTTACACAGCCGGGCGCCGCCCGGGCTAATCGAATTCGGGCGGCTCGGTGCGGGTCCGCTTGAGTTCAAAGAAGTGCGGGTAGGACGCGAAGGTCACCGAGGCGTCCCAGAGCTTGCCCGCCTCCTCGCCGCGCGGGATTTTCGAGAGCACCGGCCCGAAGAAGGCCACACCGTTGACGTGAATGGTCGGCGTGCCGACGTCGTCGCCGACCGCGTCCATCCCGGCGTGGTGGCTCTTGCGCAGGGCGTCGTCGTACGCGTCGCTTTCGGCCGCCGCGGCCAGCTCGGCCGGCAGGCCCGCGTCGGCGAGCGACAGCTTGATCACCTCGTCGAGGTCCTTGTTGTCCTCGTTGTGAATCCGGGTTCCCATCGCGGCGTACAGCGGCTCCAGGGCGCCGGCCCCGTGGGCCTGCTCGGCTGCGATCGCCACCCGCACCGGCCCCCAGGCCTTCTTCATCATTTCGCGATACTTGTCGGGCAGGCCTTCGCGGTTTTCGTTGAGTATCGCAAGGCTCATGACGTGGAAGTGCACGTCGATATCGCGCACCTTCTCCACCTCGAGGATCCAGCGCGAAGTGATCCAGCACCACGGACACAGTGGATCGAACCAGAAATCGGCTTGGTTTTTCACGGGGGCCTTCTCGGGCATGTCGCAGTCCTCTCCTGGAGAGCTATAGGCGGTCAGAGCACCGTCCAGCACAACCGTAGTCACGGCGCGGGTGTTCCCGCCGCGTCACCGGTTACCCCGAATTCACCGACCCGTTTATGTTGGACGCGTGGCCCTTCCTAACCTCACACGGGACCAGGCCGTCGAACGCGCCGCCCTGATCACCGTTGACAGCTATCAGATCAGCCTGGACATCACCGACGGCTCAGATGGCCGTGCGCCGGGCTCTCGAACTTTCCGGTCCACCACCACCGTCGTGTTCGAAGCGCTCCCCGGTGCCGACACCGTCATCGACATCGCCGCGGACAAGGTCCGCAGCGCCACCCTCAACGGGCGCGACCTCGACGTCTCCGGATACGACGAAGCCACCGGCATCCCATTGCGCGGGCTGGCCGATCGCAACGTCCTCGTCGTCGACGCCGACTGCAGCTACTCCAACACCGGTGAGGGATTGCATCTGTTCGTCGACCCGGTCGACGACGAGACGTACCTGTATTCGCAATTCGAAACCGCCGACGCCAAGCGGATGTTCGCCTGCTTCGACCAACCCGATCTCAAGGCGACGTTCGAGCTGCGGGTGACCGCGCCCAAGCACTGGAAGGTGATCTCCAACGGCGCGACGGTGTCAGTCGAAAACGGTGTACATACCTTTGCCGTCACTCCGCGGATGAGCACTTATCTGGTGGCGTTGATCGCCGGCCCGTATGCCGAATGGAAGGACTCCTACGTCGACGAGCACGGCGAGGTCCCGCTGGGCATCTACTGCCGGGCCTCACTTGCCCAGCACATGGACGCCGAGCGGTTGTTCACTCAGACCAAGCAGGGATTCGGCTTCTACCACAAGAACTTTGGGCTACCGTACGCGTTCGGCAAGTACGACCAGCTGTTCGTCCCCGAGTTCAACGCCGGCGCAATGGAAAACGCCGGCGCGGTGACCTTCCTCGAGGACTACGTCTTTCGCAGCAAGGTCACCCGCGCTTCCTATGAACGGCGCTCCGAGACGGTGCTGCACGAGATGGCGCACATGTGGTTCGGGGACCTGGTCACTATGAGGTGGTGGGACGACCTGTGGCTCAATGAGTCGTTCGCAACCTTCGCCTCGGTGTTGTGTCAAAGCGAGGCAACCGAATTCAGCGAGGCCTGGACGACGTTCGCCAACGTCGAGAAGTCGTGGGCGTACCGTCAGGACCAGTTGCCCTCGACGCACCCCATCGCCGCCGAAATTCCGGACCTGGCCGCCGTCGAGGTGAACTTCGACGGCATCACCTACGCCAAGGGCGCTTCGGTCCTCAAGCAGCTCGTCGCCTACGTCGGGCTGGAGCATTTCCTGGCCGGGCTGCGCGACTACTTCACCACCCACGCGTTCGGCAACGCCACGTTCGACGATCTGCTCGCCGCGTTGGAGAAGGCGTCCGGGCGCGACCTGTCCGACTGGGGTCGGCAGTGGCTGAAGACCACCGGGCTGAACACGCTTCGGCCCGACTTCGAGGTGGACGCCGACGGCAAGTTCACCCGGTTCGCGGTCACACAGAGCGGCGCCGTGCCGGGGGCCGGCGAGACCCGAGTGCACCGGTTGGCGATCGGGATCTACGACGAAGACCGGGACGGCAAGCTGGTGCGGGTGCACCGCGAGGAACTCGACGTCGACGGTTCGGAGACGAAAGTCCCTGCGTTGGTTGGCGTTTCGCGGGGCAAGCTGATCCTGGTCAACGATGACGACCTGACCTATTGTTCACTGCGGCTGGATGAAGAGTCGCTGCATACCGCGCTCGGACGGATAGCGGACATCGCCGAGCCCCTGCCCCGCACGCTGGTGTGGTCGGCGGCGTGGGAGATGACCCGCGAGGGCGAACTGCGCGCCCGCGACTTCGTGGCGCTGGTCTCGGGCGGCTTGCCCGCCGAAACCGAGGTCGGGGTTGCGCAACGGCTGCTGGTGCAGGCGCAGACGGCGCTGTCCGCATACGCGGAGCCCGACTGGGCGCGCGAGAACGGCTGGCCGCAGTTCGCCGACCGCCTGCTGGAACTGGCGCGCGCCGCGCAGCCCGGATCCGATCACCAGCTCGCCTTCGTCGACACCCTGTGCTCGTCGGTGCTGTCGCCCCGCCATGTCGTGGCGCTGGCGGACCTGCTCGACCACGACCCGGCCGATTCGGGGTTGGCCGGCCTCGAGATCGACACCGACCTCCGCTGGCGCATCGTGACCGCATTGGCCACGGCCGGCGATATCGACGCCGCCGGGCCCGCGACGCCCTTCATCGACGCCGAAGTGCGGCGCGACCCGACCGCCGCCGGCAAGCGGCACGGCGCCCAGGCCGCGGCGGCACGGCCTCAACTGGCCGTCAAGGAAGAAGCCTGGACCACCGTCGTGGAGGACGACTTCCTGGCCAACAGCACGGCCCGCTCGATTATCGCGGGCATCGCGCCGCCGGGGCAGCACGAACTGCTCAAACCGTTCACCGCGCGCTACTTCGACGCGATTCCCGGGGTGTGGGTGCGGAGATCCAGCGAGGTCGCCCAAACGGTGGTGGTCGGCCTGTATCCCCGCTGGGACATCAGCGACGCCGGCATCGCGGCGGCAGACGGGTTCCTGGCCGCCCCGGAGTCGGAGGTGCCGCCGGCCCTGCGACGCCTGGTGCTGGAGGGCCAAGCGGGAGTGAAGCGGGCGTTGCGAGCCCGCAAGTTCGACGCTTCCTGACTTCGAGACTGCGCTCGGTGTCAAAAATGGACCGAGCCTTTCCACGCCGTGGACGCAGGCTCGATGTAAGCCGGATGTCCTAAGCCGGCGAGATCCCTGAGCTGAGCACGCGAATCGCGCTGATCAGCCCGTCGACCAGGTCACCCTGCTCGAATTCCGACGAGGCGGCGGCCACCCCAAGAGGTGCGGCGGACTCGGCGCCGCGCCCCCGGACCGCCGAGCCGTAGACCACCTCGATGACGCACTGGTCGGGGGAAACGGCGAGCAACACCGCATTGTCCGGTGTCGGCACCTTGGCCAAGATCTCGCGAGCCCGTGCGGCGGTGTCGCTACCCAGGTCACCGAGGTAAATCGCGAACCGCGCCCTGGACGCACGCGAGCCGTACTTCAGCGCGTCGTCGATGGCGACGAGGTCCTTGATCGAGAACGGGTAATGCACGGAGAGCTCTCCGGGCTCGGTGACCCCCGAGATCCGTCCGCTGGTGGTGATCACCGAACCCTTGGGGAGCTGGCTGGGCTCGATCGTCGCTACCTCACCACTTGCCACTGGCGCCACCTCCAACCGAGAACTCCGACGTGCCGTACCCGCCGTGCGCGCCGCCGACGTCTTCGTCGGTGGCCGCCCAGAGGATCGGCGGATGGGTCCACTTCTCCGAAAGGTTGTAGGTCGCGGGGTGGGGACCCTTGCGCGACCAGACCAGCACCGACAGCACGACCACCAGCAACAGCGGGACTCCGATGAAGTAGAGGTGGATCTCCATGAGGCTCACGACGGAAACCGTATCCCACGGGCTGGCCGAGCGGCAGACTCGGACACGAATTCTGGCTAGGCGGCGCCTTCACCGAGGTATCGCGCCCATGCCGGGTCCAGTTCCTTGACACTCGACAGCAGCCGCCAGTGCTGTCCCGTCGGCGGCAGCGGCGCCCGGCGCAGCGCCCAACCTAGCTCGGTGAGCAGCTTGTCGCCCTTGCGATGGTTGCAGGTCGAACAGCACGCGACGCAGTTCTCCCAGGAGTGGTCGCCGCCGCGGCTGCGCGGCACCACGTGATCGACGGTGTCGGCCTTCGCCCCGCAGTAAGCGCAGCAAAACCGGTCGCGGTGCATGAGCGCGGCGCGGGTCATCGGGACACGGGCGCGATATGGAACCCGCACATAGGTCCGCAGCTGGATCACCGACGGCACCACGATCGAGCTGGTCGCCGAGTGGATGACCGGACCCGCCGGGTCGTGATGCACCACATCGGCCTTGCCGCAGATCACCATGACGATGGCCCGGCGCATGGGCAGCGCCGTCAGCGGCTCGTAGGTGGAGTTCAGCAGCAGCACCCGCCGGCGGCTCCAGATTGATGCGGTCTCGTGGCGGGTTGGCGGATGAGTATCGACGCTATGCAGGGATGACGCGGTCGGGGGCCCGGTTAACCCCGCCGCGGCACCGGAACTGCGGTGGCTGCGGCGTCTCTTGCCATGCGCCATAGATCCTCCGCCGATAGTCCACCATGATTCGTCGCCAAACGCACACTCATTGCAGGTGCGCGCCGTGTCGAAACGGTGAACACCGGGCAAGGCTGGGGCCCGTTTCGCCTTAAAAAACCGGGGATGCACCACAATGGAGGCGATGGATCAGGTGAGCTTCTACGATGCCGTCGGCGGTGCCGAGACCTTCAATGCGATCGTGTCGCGCTTTTACGCACAGGTCCCGGAGGACGAGATATTGAGTCAGCTGTACCCCGCGGATGACCTGGCCGGCGCCGAAGAGCGGTTGCGCATGTTCCTCGAGCAGTACTGGGGTGGCCCGCGTACCTACTCCGACCGGCGCGGACATCCGCGGCTGCGGATGCGTCACGCCCCGTTCCGGATCACCCCGATCGAGCGCGACGCCTGGCTGCGGTGCATGCACACCGCCGTCGCCTCGATCGACTCGCAAACCCTGGACGACGACCGTCGGCGCGAGCTCCTCGACTACCTGGAAATGGCGGCCCACTCGCTCGTCAACTCACCGTTGTGATGTCGGCCCACGAAACTAAGCGGGGTGGAATGGACTCCAAGCCGTGGTGGTCAAGCGCGGTTTTCTACCAGGTGTATCCGCGATCGTTTGCCGACAGCGATGGCGACGGGGTGGGCGACCTCGACGGTTTGACGGCGCGGCTGGACTATCTTCAACAGCTCGGTGTGGACGCGATCTGGCTGAACCCCGTCACCGTCTCGCCGATGGCCGACCACGGGTACGACGTCGCCGATCCCCGCGACGTCGACCCGTTGTTCGGCGGGATGGCCGCGATCGAACGACTGGTTGCGGCGGCACACCAGCGGGGCATCAAGATCACCATGGACGTGGTTCCCAACCACACCAGTTCGGCGCATCCCTGGTTCCAGGCGGCACTGGCCGCGGGCCCGGGCACCGACGCGCGGGAGCGCTATTTGTTTCGCGACGGCCGCGGGCCGGACGGGTTGCTGCCGCCGAACAACTGGACGTCGGTGTTCGGCGGCTCGGCCTGGACCCGGGTGGTCGAACCCGACGGCAACCCCGGCCAGTGGTATCTGCACCTCTTCGATGCCGAGCAGCCCGACCTGAACTGGGAACATCCGGACGTCTTCGACGACTTCGAGAAGACGCTGCGCTTCTGGCTGGAGCGCGGCGTGGACGGCTTCCGGATCGACGTGGCGCACGGGATGGCCAAACCGGCCGACCTGCCGGATGCGAAGGACGACATCAAGGTGTTGAGCCACAGCGATGACGACCCGCGCTTCAACCACCCGAGCGTGCACGAGATCCACCGCGGGATCCGCACGATCGTCGACGGGTATCCGGGGGCGGTCACCATCGGCGAGGTGTGGGTCATGGACAACGCCCGCTGGGCCGAGTACCTGCGGCCCGACGAACTTCATCTCGGCTTCAACTTCCGGCTGACGAAGATCGACTTCGACGCGCTGGAAATCCACGACGCGATCCAGAACTCGCTGGAAGCCACCGCCATCGAAAAGGCCACCCCGACCTGGACGCTCTCCAACCACGACGTGGGCCGCGAGGTCACCCGCTACGGCGGCGGCGAGGTCGGGCTGCGCCGGGCGCGGGCCATGGCGATGGTGATGCTCGCCCTGCCCGGCGCGGTGTTCGTCTACAACGGCGAGGAGTTGGGTCTGCCCGATGCGGAGCTGCCCGACGAGGCGCTCCAGGACCCGACCTGGGAACGCTCGGGACATACCGAGCGAGGCCGCGACAAGTGCCGGGTTCCGATCCCGTGGTCCGGCGACGCGCCCCCGTTCGGGTTCTCCGCGAACGTCGACACCTGGTTGCCCATGCCCGCGGACTGGGCGGCGCTGAGCGTCGAAAAGCAGCGCGCGGACCCCAGCTCGACATTGTCGTTCTACCGTCGGGCGCTCGAATTACGCAGGGAACGAAGCGAATTCGATGGCTGTGAGTTCGAGTGGCTCACCACCACCCCCGAATTGCTGGTCTTCGAGCGCAACGGTGGCGCGCTGCTGTGTGCGCTCAACGCCGACCGCCGCCCGATGGTTTTGCCACCCGGAGAAGTGATCTTGGCCAGCGCGCCGCTGGTCGACGGCAAGCTGCCACCGGACGCGGCGGCCTGGCTCGTCTGATCCTGTCGGTCAACGAAGCACCAGCGCGGGGTGGCCCCGGCGTCGGTAGACCGAGCCGAACTTGGCATCGACCCGCAGCCAGTTCGGCAGGATCCGCACCCGGACCATCTCGTCGGCGGCGACCGCATCGGGTGACTGCGGCAGGAAACCCATTGCGGTCAAAGCGAACACGCAACGCATCGGGAGACCGACGCTGGCATCGGTCCCTTTACTGGCCCCTTCTGGGGCGCCTTCATGGGCCAACGTGACCCGGATGACCTCCTGGTCGAGCAGCGAGACCGGCGGCCCGTAGGAGCTGCCGTGCTCCTTGGCGAGTCGCGCGCCACGCTGCGCCAGGTCCAGGATGACCCGGGCGGGCACGTCTTCGAGGTGGGTGAAGCCCGATTCCGGGGGCAATGCGCCGCGCCACGCCGAGTCCATCGAGAAGCCCGGATCGACGTAGCCGTCGGCGTCCATCGCGGACAGGCCGCGCGCCAGGGCGTCCGCGCCGACCGACAGATCGTCGGGCCGCAGCTTGCCGACGACCACGCGACTGGCCAGCACGTCGAAACCCGTTGCCACCCAGGCCGAAAGCAATCCGGCGGATCGAGCGCGGAGTCGGATGACCGCAGCGTCGTCCAGCCGCAGTGCGTGATCGACGAACGTGGCCAGATCTCTGCGGTGGGCAGCACTGCCTTCTGGGCCCAGCCACAATCCGCGCTCGGCCGGCTCTAGTCCCGGGCCCACCGTTTTAGATACTCCCGATGTTGTGGCGACAGCCGCACCAGTCGCTGCTCCTCGATATGGACCGCGGCCAGCTGCGACTCGGCGATGACCGCGGGCCTGGACTCCGGATGCGCGTTGACGGAGCGCACCTCGTAGCCCAGCGTGAAGTCGACCGCGCGCAACCTCTTGGTCCAAATGGTGACCTGCAGAGGCGAATCGGCCAGCCGCAGCTGATCTTTGTAGGTGACCCGAACTTCGGCGATCAGCAGCCCGATGGTGGTGATGTCGGCCCCGAAAGGTTCCCTGAGGAACGGCACGCGCGCCTCTTCGAGAATGGTGACCATGGTGGCGTGGTTGATGTGCTGGTACATGTCGATGTCCGACCAGCGCACCTGCACGGGCGCGACGAACCCCAGGCTCAACTCGACGATCCTCTTCCGCTGGTGCGGGTCATGCGGCGGATCTGTCGGGCGGCGACGGACAGCGTCGCGAGATCCATTGCCCCGCTCTCCTGTATCTCGCTGAGCGTCCGGCGGGCCCGCTCCACGCGCGATGCGCTCATGTGCTCCCACTCGGCGATCTTCTCTTCGCCGCTTTCATCGGGTTCCCCGACCGCGAGCACGTCGAACGACAGCGATCGCAGCGAGGCATAGATGTCGTCGCGAATCGCCAAGCGCGCCAACGACTGCCAGCGGTCCAGCCGGGGTAGCTCCGAAACCGCCGTCAGCAGGCTGTCGGTGCCCAACCGGTCCATCAGGGCGAAATAGGTGTCCGCGACCTCGGCGGCGTCGATCTCGGTGATGTCGCCGATGTCGATGATGTCGAGCAGGCTGTAGCGGTAGAGGCCGGCGGCGACCATGTAGGCCAGGTCGTCCGGGGCTCCCTGCGACGCGAATTCCGCGGCTTCCTTTTCCACGATGGCCTTGTCGTCGCCGCGCAGCCACTCCGACATCCGGGGCGTCAGGGCTTGGACCTTCTTGGCGAATCGGTTGATCTCCGCGCCGACGGCCAAGGGTTGCGGGCGGTAGTTGAGCAGCCAGCGTCCGGCGCGGTCGATCAGCCGTCGGGTGTCCAGCGTCAGCCGATCCGAAAGGGCGACGGGGAGTTTCGCCGCGCGGATCTGCCGCCAGATTTCGCCCACACCGAAGATGGCGTCGGTGGCGACGTAGGTGCGCACCGCGTCGATCGGCCCGACACCGACGTCTTCGGTGATCCGGAACGCGTAGCTGATGCCGGCGGTGTCCACCAGATCGTTGATCAACATGGTGGTGACGATTTCACGGCGCAATTGGTGGGTACGGATCTCCGGGGTGAATCGGTGGCGCACGGGGGTCGGGAAGTACAGCGGCAACCTGGAGGCGAAAACATCCTGCTCCGGAAGTTCGGTGGTCAGCATGTCCTCTTTGAGCGTCAGCTTGACGTGCGCCATCAAGGTGCACAGCTCCGGAGAGGTCAGCCCGAGACCGACCTCGGTCCGCCGGTGGATCTCCTTCTCCGAAGGCAGCGCTTCCAGTTCCCGGTTGAGCCCGCGCTCTTCCAGGTACTTGATCTGCATAGCGTGCACCGGCAGCAGGCTGGCGGCGTTGGCGCGGCTGGTGCCGATCAAGTCGTTCTGGTCCTCGTTGTCGGTGAGCACAAGTTGCGCGACCTCGTCGGTCATCGACTCCAGCAGCTCTTTGCGGTCGTCGGCCTTGACCTTGCCCGCGATGACCAGCGAGTCGATCAGGATCTTGATGTTGACCTCGTGGTCCGAGCAGTCCACGCCGGCGGAGTTGTCCATCGCGTCGGTGTTGATCCGGCCGCCGGACAGATCGAACTCGACCCGCCCCAACGCGGTCACGCCAAGATTGCCGCCTTCGCCGATCACCTTGGCGCGCACCTGGTTTCCGTTCACCCGCACCGGATCGTTGGCGCGGTCACCGACGTCGGCGTCGGACTCGGATTCGGCCTTGATATAGGTGCCGATGCCGCCGTTGAACAACAGATCGACGGGCGCCTGCAGGATCGCGCGGATCAGGTCGGGCGGGGCCATTTCGCTGACCCCTTCGCCGGGGGCGTCGATGCCGAGGGCATCGCGGACCTGCGGGCTGACCGGGATCGACTTGTGCTCGCGGCTGTACACCCCGCCGCCCTCGCTGATCAATGACTTGTCGTAGTCGTCCCAGCTGGATCGCGGAAGGTCGAACATCCGCTTGCGTTCCCGCCACGAGGCGGCGGCGTCGGGGTTGGGGTCGAGGAAGATGTGCCGGTGATCGAAGGCCGCCAGCAGCCTGATGTGCTCGCTCAGCAGCATGCCGTTACCGAACACGTCGCCACTCATGTCGCCGACGCCGACGACCGTGAAGTCCTGGGCCTGGGTGTCGACTCCCATCTCACCGAAGTGTCGTTTGACCGCCTCCCACGCGCCCTTGGCGGTGATGCCCATGGCTTTGTGGTCGTAGCCCACCGATCCGCCGGACGCGAACGCGTCACCCAGCCAGAATCCGTAGGACTTGGCGACGTCGTTGGCGATGTCGGAGAAGGTGGCGGTGCCTTTGTCCGCGGCGACCACGAGATAGGCGTCGTCGCCGTCGCGCCGTATCACCTCGGGTGGCGGACTTACCTTGCCGGTCTTGTGGTCCACGTTGTCGGTGACGTCGAGCAACCCCGAGATGAACAGCTGATAGCAGGCAACGCCTTCGGCGCGGCTGGCGTCGCGGTCGGCGGCCGCGTCACCGGTCGGCAGCGGCGGCCTCTTGAGGACGAATCCGCCCTTGGCCCCGACCGGCACGATGACGGCGTTCTTCACCGCTTGCGCCTTGACCAGGCCCAGGATCTCGGTGCGGAAGTCGTCCCGGCGGTCCGACCAGCGCAGGCCGCCACGCGCCACCGGGCCGAACCGCAGGTGCACGCCTTCGACCCGCGGCGAATACACGAAGATCTCGAACTTGGGGCGCGGCAACGGAAGCTCGTCGATCAGCTGCGCATCCAGCTTGAGCGCCAGCACATCGCGGGCCCGGGCCGAACCCTCGCGTTTCACAAAGTAATTGGTCCGCAGGGTGGCCTGAACCAGCGACGCGAACGCGCGCAGGATGCGGTCGGTGTCCAGGCTCACCAGCGCATCGATGTCGGCGGCGACGGCGGCGGCGGCGGCCTGAGCGTCGCGACTGGTGGGCGACCCCGATGCCTTCGGGCCGAAAAGCGCTTCGAACAACGTCACCAGTGACCGCACGGTAGAGGGATGCTCGTTGAGCACCGATTCGATGTGGGACTGGCTATAGGGAAAGCCCGCCTGCCGCAAGTACTTTGCGTAGGCGCGCAGGAGCACGACCTGCTGCCAGGTCAGCCTCGCGCGCATCACGAGCTCGTTGAAACGGTCGATCTCGACCCGGCCCTGCCAGATCGCCGTGACCGCGTCGGCGAATCGCTCTGCGGTCGAATTCCGCTCGGCCGGCGCCGACGCCAGCGGGATCGTGGGGTGCGGTTGGATTTTGAACTGATAGATCCACACCGGCAGCCCGTCCGGCCGGATGACCGTGAACGGCCGCTCCTCGAGCACGACGGTGCCCATGCTTTGCAGCATCGGCAGCAACTGGCTCAACGAGGCGGCGTGCCCACCCAAGAACCAGGTCAGCTGGGCGGCCCCGTCCTCACCGCGTTCGGAGAACACCAACTTGACCGAATCCTCGGAAAGCTCGTTGATGATCGCGATGTGCTCGATGGCATCGGCCGGGGTGATGGCCGATTTGTAGGCCTCGGAGAATGCGGTGGCGTAGTGCTCGGCATCGGCGTGCGAAACGGAGCCGGTGGCCACGGCGCCGATGAGCCGGTCGGACCAGGTGCGCGCGGCTTCGCTCAGTAACGCCTGGATTCGGACCCGGTTGGTTTCGGAGACGTCGACCGGCGCGCTATTTTCGGGCAGCCGAACCATGAAATGCATGAGCGCCCACGGCGATTCGCTGACGCGCGCGGTGAACTCCAGTCTGGTCCCGCCGAACTCGCGGACGAGGATGTCCTCGATCTGCAACCGCACCGCCGTGGTGTAGCGGTCGCGCGGCACATAGACCAGACACGAGACGAAATACCTCAGCCGGTCGGCGCGCAGGAACAACAAAGCGCGCCGTTGGGATCCCAGATCCACCACGGCCTTGGCCATCGAGAACATCCGCTCGGCGCTCAGGGTAAAAAGCTCCGGCCGGGGGATCGTCTGGATGACATCGAGCAGCAACTGGCCCGGGTGAGCCGGGTCGCGGTCGGCCATCGCGAGCGCCTCACGGACCCGGCGCGAGATCGAGGGGATCTCCAGGACGTCCGAGTTCATAGCGGCGACGGTGAACAGCCCGACGAAGCGATGCTCGAGCACGCCAACGTCGACGTATTCGCGAACCGCGACGGCATACGGATAGGCGCCGTAGCGCAGGTAGCTGCCGACCGCGGCCTGAGCCAACACCAGCAATTCGTCGTCGCCGGTCAGCCGGGGCCGGGAGCCGGGGCGGGAACGCATAACGCCGAGCCCGCTCGACTCGTCGCCTGAGACCAGGCCGTCATGTACCCGGCAACGTTGGTAGCCCAGCAACAGGAAGTTGCCGTTACCCAGCCAGCGCAGTAGCGCCGCGACATCCGCGCGATCGGGTGCCGAAAAGTGGCCGTCGGTGTTGGCTTCGACGGCTGCGGCCAGGCCACCGAGGGTGGCGATGATCTCGGCGGCGTCGCTGGCCACCTGTTCGACGTCGGTCAGGACCTTCGGCAGCAGTTGTTCGACCTCGGTGAGGGCCTTGCTGTCGACGGAAGGTAAGAGCTGGATGTATATCCAAGCCTCCCCGTCGTATTGCGACGTTCCGGGCACTTTGGGTTCGATGCGGAGCAGTTCCCCGTCCGGGTTGCGATGCACCACGAACACCGGGTTCATGATGGCCGCATAGCCGACACCTAGCCGGTGCAGCAGCACCGTGACCGAATCCATCAGCATGCCGCCGTGATCGGTGACAACCTGCAGCGCAGGCCCGAATCCGGCGGGGTCGTCCGCCGGGTGGACACAGACACAGCTGGAGCCGGCCGGGCGGCGCTCGCCGAGCCGATAGTGTGCGCTCAGCATGGCGGGGGTTACCATGGCGGCGGGCACGGCCAGGTTGATGGGGCCGGTTTCGGCGCCTCCTGGTTCGTCGCGGCGTGGACCCCGGTAGCTCGCGATGTAGGCCTTCACGATCCAGTCAGGAATGTCCTGGCGGTCGGTGAAGGTGGTCCACGGCTTGAAGTCTTGCTTGGCTGCGGGATCGATCGTCATGCCGATTGCCCCCTACTCGCGACGGATGCCAGCGCTGGCAGAGCTGACACTAGTCCCGCGTCAGCTTGCGGTGGGTCACTCTGTGCGGCCGGGCGGCTTCCAGTCCGAGTCGCTCAACCTTGTTCTCCTCGTATGCGCCGAAGTTGCCCTCGAACCAGAACCATTTGGCCTCATTGTCGTCGTCGCCCTCCCAGGCGAGGATGTGCGTGCAGGTCCGGTCGAGGAACCAGCGGTCGTGCGAAATCACCACCGCGCAGCCGGGGAATTTCTCCAGCGCGCTCTCGAGCGAGCCCAGGGTCTCGACGTCCAGGTCGTTGGTCGGCTCGTCCAGCAGGATGAGGTTGCCGCCCTGCTTGAGCGTCAGCGCGAGGTTCAGCCGGTTGCGCTCGCCGCCGGACAGGACGCCGGCCGGCTTTTGCTGGTCGGGGCCCTTGAACCCGAAAGCCGACACGTAAGCCCGGGACGGTATTTCGTTCTGACCAACCTCGATGTAGTCCAGTCCATCCGAAACGACTTCCCACACCGTCTTCTTCGGATCAATACCGGCGCGGGCCTGGTCGACGTAACTGAGCTTGACGGTCTCCCCAACCTTGACGGTGCCGCTGTCCGGCTCCTCAAGCCCGACGATGGTTTTGAACAGTGTGGTCTTGCCGACCCCGTTGGGTCCGATGACGCCGACGATGCCGTTGCGCGGCAGGGTGAAGGACAGGTCCTTGATGAGGGTGCGCCCGTCGTAACCCTTATCGAGGTGTTCGACCTCGACGACCACGTTGCCCAGCCGCGGCCCGACGGGAATCTGGATCTCCTCGAAATCGAGCTTGCGCGTCTTCTCCGCCTCGGCGGCCATCTCGTCGTAGCGCTGCAGGCGCGCCTTGCCTTTGGCCTGGCGGGCTTTGGCCCCGGACCGGACCCAGGCCAGCTCCTCGGTCAACCGCTTTTGCAGCTTGGCGTCTTTGCGGCCCTGCACCGCCAGCCGCTCGGCCTTTTTCTCCAGGTAGGTCGAGTAGTTGCCCTCATAGGGATAAGCGCGGCCGCGGTCAAGTTCCAGGATCCACTCGGCGACGTTGTCCAGGAAGTACCGGTCGTGGGTGACGGCCAGAATCGCGCCCGGGTACGCAGCCAGGTGCTGTTCGAGCCACTGCACGCTTTCGGCGTCCAGGTGGTTGGTGGGCTCGTCGAGCAGCAGCAGGTCGGGCTTGGAGAGCAGCAGCTTGCACAGCGCCACTCGGCGGCGCTCACCGCCGGACAAATTCGTCACCGGGTCGTCCGGTGGTGGGCAGCGCAGCGCGTCCATGGCCTGCTCCAGCTGCGAGTCGAGGTCCCACGCGTCGGCGTGGTCGAGTTCCTCTTGCAGCCGGCCCATTTCCTCCATCAGCTCATCGGAGTAGTCCGTGGCCATCAATTCGGCGACCTCGTTGAAGCGGTCCATTTTGACCTTGATGTCGCCCAGGCCCTCTTCCACGTTGCCGCGGACGGTCTTTTCCTCGTTCAGCGGCGGCTCCTGTAGCAGGATGCCGACCGTGGCGTCGTTGGCCAGGAAGGCGTCGCCGTTGTTCGGCTTGTCCAGGCCGGCCATGATCCGCAAGACGCTCGACTTGCCGGCGCCGTTGGGGCCGACGACACCGATCTTGGCGCCCGGAAAAAAGCTCAACGTGACGTCGTCCAGGATCACCTTGTCGCCGTGCGCCTTGCGGACCTTCTTCATCGTGTAGATGAACTCAGCCATGCCGCGGATGTGCCTTTCTGGTCGTGCGAAACGATCTCGCGAACCATCCTAGGCACCGCGCGAGTGCACTAAGCCGATAGAGGCAGCTTCGTGAAGTCGTGCTGGAAGGGGGTGTCCTTTTCGGCGGAGGGCGCCTCGTCGGCAGCGTCCGCGGGTGTCACCGCTTGCTCCGGGTTTTCCTGCGCCGAAGGACCGGTGTAGCCGGGCTTCTCGATGCGCACAATCGCGCGGGATACATCGGGCCCGACGGCAGTCGCCCGCATCTCGAGCGATGAGCGGCGGTTGCCGTCGCGGTCTTCGTACTCGCTGGTGTACACGTGGCCCACCGCGATCACCGGTGCGCCCTTGCCCAACGCGGCACCCACGCCAGTGACCAACCTGCCCCAGCAATTGACGTTGATGAACAGCGAGTTACCCGGCTCCCAGCCGCCGTCGGCCGTGCGCCGCCGGGAATTGCTGGCGACGCGAAACTTGATGACCTCCTGGGTGCCGACATGTCGACGTTCGGGGTTGTTGACGATGTGGCCGACGACGGTAAGCGGGGTTTCAAACATTGGCTGATCCTTTCTCGGTTGCATTTCTCTGGTGTGCTGACCATTGACCTCGTCGCTACCGACGGATCGGGCGGAAAAGAAGCCGAAACCGGGTCTTGCCCGGCGCTCCTGTGGAAAGAACCGTCACTGTGGATCAGCCCGCTGGTCGGTGCCGCCGGCGCTTGGGGCCGCTCAACGCCCCGGTTTGTCGCGGTGCGCCAATTCGGCCAGCATCGCGTTGTACGCGGTCAGGGCGGCGTCATGGTCCAGTTCAGCCGCCCGGTCCAACCGCCGGGCGGTGCGCTTGTCGCTGCGCGCCCACTGCACCAGCAGCGCGAGAATCACGATCACCAGCGGCACTTCGCCTGCCGCCCAAGCGATTCCACCACCCAGCCGCTGATCTCCCAGCAGGTCGGTGTGCCAGGGAAGACCGAGAGACCGGTAGTAGCCGGCACCGAGTACCGTTCGCGTGCCCATCAGCACCACCCCGAAGAACGCGTGGAGCGGCAGCGAAGCGAACACCACGGCCACCTTGGCCAGCGGCGGAATCGGCCGGGGCGTGGGGTCCACCCCGATCACCACCCAATAGAAGAGGTAGCCGCTGAGGAGAAAGTGCACGTTCATGGCCATATGCCCGGCGTGACTGCTCACCGTGGTGTCGAAAAGGCTCGACAAGTACAGCCCGTAGAACCCGGCGACGAAGAGCACGGTGGCGACCACCGGATTGGTGAGGAACCGCGATAAGCGGCTGTGCAGCGCTGCCAGCAGCCATTCCCGCATCCCGGGCGGATCGTCGCGGCCGGCGGCAGGCAGCGCCCGCAACGCCAGGCTGACCGGAGCGCCGAGCACCAGCAGGATCGGCACCAGCATCGAAAGGCCCATGTGGGCGACCATGTGCATGCTGAACATCGCGGGCATGTAGCGGCCGACCCCCGACGAGGTCACGAATAACAACACCAGGCAGCCGAGCAGCCAGGCCGCGGTCCGGCCCGCCGGCCAGGCGTCGCCGCGGCGGCGCAGCCGCATCACCGCCGCCACATACAGTGTGGCGAAGACGATTGCGGCGGTGCCGAAGATCAGGTCGAAGCGCCAGTCGAACAGGATCCGCGGCAGGGTCGGCGGTCCGTCGAAGTCGTAGCCGATCTCGGCTTCGGGAATCGAGGGTAGCCGGGCGGGGGGTGGCGGCGGGGCCGTGCGGCCCAGCCCGACGGCTATGCCGAAAGTAAGGCCAAAGATTACGGCCTCCAGCAGGGCCAGCCTGATCAGAACGCTGCGCGCCGGAGGACTCGGATCTGCTTGCAGCGCGGCCACCGCGACGCGCCGCTGGCGCCAGCCGAGGATCCCCAGCACGCAGAGTGCGGTGAATTTTGCGACCACCAGCCGCCCGTAACCGGTGGTCAGCAGGTCGGAGGGCAGGACCCGAACCAGCGCGTTCATCAATCCGCTGAGTGCCATCCCGACCCAACACCACAGCGCGATCGCCGAGAATCGCCGCGCCGCCAGGCCGGTGTGATCGCCGTTGCGCAGCGCGTGGGCCAGCAGCGCGAGCAGACCCCCGGCCCACAGGCTGGCGGCGACGAGGTGGATGAGCAGGCTGTTGGTAGCCAGGTCGTGCGAACCGCCGGCCGACGAGTGACCGGTCAGCCCCAGCGGAATCATCGTCACCAAGGAACCGGCGAGCAACAGCGGCGTCCGCGACCAGCGCAGCACCGACAGACTGGCCAGCGTCACGATCGCGGCCAGGATCGCGGTCCAGCGCCACGCGGAGGCGGTGCTGATCACCGAAGCCAACGACCAGAGCCTCACCGGGTTGAGGTGATCGACCACCGGCTGCCCCGACACGTCGGAGATCGTCAGCGGGACCAGCATGGCGGCACACACCGCCCACGCCCCCGACGCCATCGTCCCGAGCCGAAGCGCGCGATACCCGCCCGCGTCGAGGACGCCGCTGCCTTGGGGCGGCACCAGGAACGCCGCGAACAGAAACGAACCGACGGCCAGCACGGCAGCGATCTCCCCTGCCGCCCGGACGAACGGCAGCCCCAACGTCGTTGCCGGGCCCGGGTCGGGCAGACCGGTGGCGGTCAACGCGCCCGCCAGGGACAGCGCTCCGATTCCGGCCGCCGTGCAGCCCGCCAGCACCGCGACGCCGATCAGCAGCGGCCATACCAGCGCGCGGGACGTTCCCACTGGCTGCGCAACCGTCATGCACCCAGGTTATGGGCGGTCGCGTTGCCTACGGAGCTTGGCTGCCCACACGCGCCTGGCGTGCCCTGGTCTCGCGGGCGATGAACTGATCGCGCGCGATCCGCTCGACGTACGCGAAATCCCGGAGGATGTTCCGCAATTCTCGCCGGAAAGCGACGCGCCGTTCGGCGAGGTCTCCACCGGGGGCGATCAGATCCTGATCGACCACAACCTGCCACGCGGTGGCGAACAGCAGTGTCGATACCGATTCGCTGCTACGGACCCGGGTCTGTGCCACGTATTGCCGGCCGACCCCGAGCGCCAACCCCGTCAGTTCCTTCTGGCCGATGTCCGGCGGCGCCTCGCGCAGCACGTCGGCGACGATCTCGTACGCCTCGAAGAACACCCGCAACATCGCGTCCGACATCAACGGACGCTTGGCAAACAGCATCGCGTCGATCTCCTGGCCCCCGGCGGCGACGTGGGCTTCCCAATCGTCGTGCCATGCCAGTTCTTCGGCGATGTCTTTCCGAAACGTCGCCGAGTCGGCGAAATAAAAGTCGAACTTCAGCAGATCGCGCAGCCGCATCGCCTGGGTCCAGAAGGCTTCCATGCGGTCACCCTCAGCGTGCCTGGCGTGCGCCAGGGCCAATTCGACGATCGAGGTCTCGAGGAAGGCATGGATCACCGAGTTGCGGTAGAACGCCGCGGCATGCTCTTTGTCGGGCGCGATGAGCCACACCGGCTCGCGCCCGCCGTCGACCCGGGTGATCGGATGTCCGTTCGACAGTGCGTCGAGCGCCGCACGCACACCCTCGCGCGAGCGCAGCCGCAATGCACTCGTGGACATGGGGATTT
Source organism: uncultured Actinomycetota bacterium (assembly GCA_963784685.1). GTDB lineage: Bacteria > Actinomycetota > Actinomycetes > Mycobacteriales > Mycobacteriaceae > Mycobacterium. Next base: position 83,336 of record CAWASF010000014.1, on the reverse strand, counting down.
GCTTGCGCTCGAGATAGTCGAGCGAGTCCTGCAACGTGTGGTGCAACTGCTCGAGCGTCAGCGCCGCACCGCGGGTGGTCAGCAGCAACGCACACACCAACCCGGTCGCCGTCACCGGCGTCGCCTGCAGGATTCGCCACGCGACTTCGAACGACATCTTCTGCAGCGCAAGTCGTTTGGCGTCCTCGTCAAGGGCCAGCGGGCCGTGCGCCGCGCCCAGGTACTGCCGCATCGACACCGCTTCGGGGAAGCGCACGTAGATCTTGCCGTAGTTGCGTTCGCCCTGCGCCCTGATGAAGTTGTACAGCCAGACAAAGCCCTCGGGTGTCTTTTCGCCGCCGCGGGCGTACTCGGCGTACTCGGCGGTCTCGTGCAACTGATCGAAGCTGATCGACACCGGCTGCAGCAGAATGTCCTCACTGCGGCCGTCCAGGTAGGCGTCGGCCACGTAGGACAGCAGACCCAGCTTGGGTGGCAGCATCTTGCCGGTACGCGAGCGGGTGCCCTCGATGGACCAGCTGAGGTTGAACCGCTTCTCGACGATGTAGCCGACGTATTCGCGCAGGACGTACTTGTAGAGCGGGTCATCACCGATGTTGCGGCGGATGAATATGGTGCCGGCCCGGCGAAACAGCGGCCCCATCAACCCGAACGACAGGTTGATCCCGGCGAACACGTGCACCGGCGGGAGCCGATTCTCCTGCATCGCGACCGGCACCACCGCGCCGTCGATGTAGGACCGGTGGGAGAACAGCAGCACGGCCGGGTGGGCTTCCAGCCCGGTGCGCATCGCCGCGATCTGATAACCGTCGTAATCGATCTCGGGATCGAATCCGCGGCTGAGCGCCCTGCCGAGGACGCCGACGAGGTCGACGGACACCCTGCTCCACCCGGTGGCGAGTTCGTCGAGCATCTTCCCGGCCTCCTCGACGGTGGCACCCGGGATCTTCTCCAGGCCCGCGCGAAAGCGCGAGGACGCCAAGATCTCGGGCTTCACCAGCCGCGGAGACTTGTATTGCGGTCCGAGGATGGGGTACTCGGCGCGCTCCATCGCCAAGATGGCACGGCGAGTGACGAACTGCGCGAAGTCGCGCTTGTCCTCTCCGACGGTGGTGTCGCGCCACAGTTGGCGGAGTTCGGAGACCTTGGCCGGCTCACCGGCCACCACGCGCGCGCGCTGTGGATCGTCGCGCAGGATCCGTTGTTGCTGACGTTGGTTGGGGTGGTAGGGATCCCGGCCGGGGAGCAGCCCGGCCAGCTTGGCGATCCGGCCGCGATTGGCAGGCGGCAGCCAGAACACCCGCACCGGCACGATCGAACGGTCGTCATTGGCTCCCGGGCCGGACTCGAGCTCCTCCGCTAACGCCGTGAGTGCCGCCGGCGCCGCATTGCGCTGCGGCAGCGCCAACACGTCGAACTTCGCCTCGGGGTTGCCGGCACGCTGCCGGCCCACCCAAGCCATGATCAGCTCCGTCTCGACGGGCGAGGCCATGGACGCCAATATCAGCGAGTCTTGCGCGGTGAGGACTGCGCTGGTATCCGCGGCCGATTCGGTCACTGCCGCCCTCTGGGCCGAGAAGGCTGTTGTGCCTCGCCATCTTTGAGGGCGGCCTTGGACGCGTTGGGGCCCGGGCTCGCCTTTGCCGGCTTTGCCTTGGCCGCAGCCTTGGGCGCAGCCTTGGGCGCGGCCTTCTTTTTCGGAGCGGCTTTGGCGGGCTGAGCCCTGGCCCTTTTCGCCGGTTTCTTCGCGGCGTACAGGCCCACCTTGCTCAGTTCGCCCAGCTCTTCAGCGGGCCAGTTCGCCAGGGTGTCCAGATACAGCTGACGCACCTGCGCGATGTGTTCCGGCAGCGTCTCGAGTTTCCAGTCCTGCACCGAAATGGGCGGGAACACCGCGACATCGACCGTTCCGGGATTGATCGTGGTCGAGTTGCGGGCGGCGACGATCTCCGCGTTGCGGATCACGATCGGAACGATCGGGATCCCGACCGCCATCGCGATGCGGAACGGCCCCTTCTTGAACGGCCCGACCTCGGTGGTGTCCACCCGGGTGCCTTCCGGGGCTATCACAATCGAGAGCCCCTTCTTGGCGCGCTCCTCGACGGTGTGCATCGTCTCGACCGCGGCGACCGGATTGTCCCGGTCGATGAACACGCCATCCAGCAGCTTGCCGAGCGTGCCCATGATCGGGTCTTTTTCCAGTTCCTTCTTGCCGACCCCGACCCAGTTGTCGCGCACCAGCGCGCCGGCGATGATCGGATCAACCTGGTTGCGATGGTTGAAGATGAATACCGCCGGACGCTGCGCGGTCAGGTTCTCTTTTCCGATGACGTTGAGATGGACCCCGGGGATCGCCAGCGCCAACTGCGAAAAGGTGGACGTGAAGAAATTGACACCCCGCCGCCGGCTGCGGGTCAGCAGACCGATCCCCACCGCGCCGGCCGCGACCGGCAACATCGAACCGACGCCGGCAAGCGTGCGCACCTGCCGCCGCAGGCCCACGCGTCCCCGGCTGTCGAATCGCAGGATCGGCCAGCCGCGGCGCTTGGCCACCGCGGCCATCTTGCCTTCGGGATTGGTCGGCCGCGGGTTGCCGACCAGGTACATCAGGGCGACGTCCTCGTCGCCGTCGGCGTAGAAATAGCTGTCTTTGAGATCGATGTCGTGCTCGGCGGCAAACCGCTGCACCGCGGCGGCCTTGCCCGGCCCCCACAAGATCGGCTTCAGCACGCCGCCGGTGAGCATCCCGTCTTCATTGGTCTCGAACTTGTTGGTGAGCATGTTCGAGATCCCGAGGAAGCGCGCCACCGGATTGACCTGGATGGTCAGCGCCGACGAGCTGAGCACCACGGTGTGGCCGCGGGCCACGTGCGCCCGCACCAGCTCGCGCATCTCGGGGTAGATCCGCGACTCGATCCGCTGGACGAACAGCCGCTCGCCGATCTCCTCCAAGTCGTCTAGCAGTCGCCCGGTCAGCGCCGCGGCGGCCTTGCCGATCAGGTCTTCGAACTCGATGCGCCCCAGTGTGTGGCTCAGACCGGCCTGAACCATGCTGAGCAGCTCACCCACACCCATGTCGCGGCGCAGCAGACGCTCCTGGGTCAGGATGACCGCCGTGAAGCCGGCGACCAGCGTCCCGTCCAGGTCGAAGAACGCGCCGATCTTGGGCCCGGGCGGACTCGCCATGATCTCCGCGACCGAGCCGGGCAACCGCATATCCGGCGCCGGCTTGCCGGCCTTTTGGGTGCGGCCCTCGTCGCCCTGCGGTTGCGAGGCGCTCATGAGCCCGACACCGATCGAGACGCCGAACCGGCCGGCTCGGCGTCGAACGACGCGGGCACAGCGTGGGGTGCGGGGTCGCCGGCCAGCGCCAGGATCTCGTCGAAACCCTGCAACAGGCACTGGGCGAACAACGACTCCTTTCGGACCGATGCCCGGTCGTAGCGCACGGTGATCGTGCACCACCCGCCCCGGGAGATCAGCGCCACCATCATCGCCACTCCCGGCAGCGGGCCGATGCCGTACTGCCGCAACACCTTTGCGCCGGCGATGTAGGTATCCCCCGGGTAGACGGGGACATTGCTGGCCTGCACGTCGGAGCCGATGACCGAGCCGGTGATGCCTTCCAACACGGGTGTCGGCAAGATGCTCAGCACCGGCGCGATGGAACCGATGATGTTCATCGCGGGTTCGTCGCGGCGCTGCGTCATCTGGGCGCGGATCTTCCTCATCCGGGAAACCGGATCGCCCGTACCTATCGGTGCCGCCAGGTTGACGCCGGTGAACTGATTGCCGCCGGCCGCGTCATCTTCGGCCCGCAGGTTCACCGGCACCGCCATCGGCAGCGTGCCGATCGGCACGCCGAGGGCCTCGTGGTACCGCCGCAAAGCGCCACACAGACCGGCGAGATAGGCGTCGTTGATCGATCCGCCGCCGGCTTTTGCGGCCTTGTGAAGGTCGGCCAGCGGGATGTCGATCGCCTCGGTGCGGGTGGCAAGGCTGCGCCGACGCAACAGCGGCGACGGCTCGGCGGCCCGGTTCATCACCCGCACGCCCGAGAGCGCGTAACCAACGGCTCCCCCAACCGCAGACACGGGATCCAGAACCGCCCGGCCGGCCACCGATACCGCCCCCGACACCGCGCCCACAACGCCGTTGACGATGGCGAAGGGTAGGCGGTTGAGGCCCTGCCGCATCAGATCGTTGGGCGTCAGGTCCTGCGGAATGGGTTGCGGGGGCGTCGGCTTGGGCGGTGGATCGCGCTCCACGTCATAGATTTCGGCAAACATCTCGACGCTGCCCACCCCGTCGGTGACGGCGTGGCTGAGGTGCAGCAGCGTCGCGGCCTTGCCGTCGGCCAGACCCTCGACCAGGGTGGCGGTCCACAACGGCCGTGAAATGTCCAGCGGTGACTGCAGGATGACCTCGGCGAGATCGAATACCTCGCGCAGCGTGCCCGTTCCGGTCACGCGCACCCGGCGGACGTGGAAATCCAGGTTGAAGTCGGGATCCACCACCCAGCGCGGAGCCGCCGTCGGGAACGTCGGGACGACAACCTTCTGCCGCAGCCGCAACACACGTCGGGAGGCGTTTTCGAATCGGGTGCGGAACCGCTCCCAGTCCGGCGTGGTGTCGAGGAGCTCCAGCGCCATGATCCCCGACCGGGTCCGGGGATTCGCTTCTCCCCGATGCATCAGGTAGTCGACCGGTCCGAGCTCGTCGGACAATTTAATGGTCTCGACGGACTCAGCCATGATCGTGAACTCGACGCGCCAACGTTGTCACCGCCGACCAAGCCTCCTCGGACCCGAGAACGAAATTGCCAACACAACGCTAGTCGGCTTGGCGCGCCGGTGAAAGGACGGGCCGGTCCGGGATCCGGGATCCAGCTCAGCTGGCCGAAGTGGCCGACAGCGGCAACGAACCCGTTGCTGAGCCGGCACGCCGCCCGTAAACGACGCCCAAGAAGTCGGCGACGGCATCGGCGGCCAACCGCGATCGCACCGTCGGGGTGATGTCGAAGGCGTGGAAGGCGTTGGCGAGTTCGGCGTAGCCCACCGTGGCCGCACCGGCCTCGCGCAGCGCCGCGTGGAAGACGCGAGATTGGCCGGCTGGAACCAGTTCGTCTTTCTCACCATGCAGGATGAAGAACGGCGGAGCTTCGCCGTGCGCGTACGAAATCGGCGACGCCGCCCTGAACCGCTCGGGGTCGTCGGCGTAGCGGGCCTTCAGGACGAAGTGCTCGAGGAACGGCAGCATCATCTCGTGCATGTTCTCGAAGTCGGTGAAGTCGTAGACGCCGTAATACGGCACGGCCGCTTCAACGGTCGTGTCGGCGTCCTCGAAGCCGGGCTGGAAGGTTGGATCGTTGGGGGTGAGCGCGGCCATCGACGCCAGATGCCCGCCGGCCGAACCGCCGGTGATCGCGATGAAGTCGGGATCACCGCCGTAGTCGGCGATGTTCTCGCGGACCCAGGCGATCGCCCGCTTCACGTCGATGAGGTGCGCCGGAAATGTGCTGCGCGGGCTCTTGCTGTAGTTGATGGATACACAGATCCAGCCGAGTTCGACCATCCGGCTCATCAGCGTGTAGGCCTGACCGCGTTTGCGGTTGACGGCCCACGCCCCTCCCGGGACCTGCAAAAGCACCGGCGCACAGCGGCCGGGCGCCAGGTCGTGACGTCGCCAGATGTCGAGCAGGTTGTCGCGGCCACCCGGACCGTACGAGATGTCCGAGGTCTCCGCCGCATACCGGCGGTGTGGCCCGGGTCGGCGCAACAGCCCGCTGCGGGGCGCACACCCGGATTCTTCGCAGGCCGGATGGCACACGAGGTCACGGAAGTCCGGCCCGAAGCACTCCTCGAGCGCGGCGCTGAGCGTATGGTCCGCGCGCTGCCCGGCCCACGTGGCGGCGACGCGACCGATCGGCGGGGGCGATACGCGGGATAGCGCGTGCCCGGTCAGCACGTGCGGGGGGAATTCCGTGGACAGCCAGCCGGCGAACCAGCCGACCGCGAACGGCGAGCCGCGCAGCAACACGGCGCCGGCTCGATAGGTATCTCTGGCATCGGCCGCCAGTCGCAGCGCCTGGGCACCGGCCCGCGAGCACTGCGAAGTCAAGTTCAAGGCCACGCTCATACAACGCCACCTCTCGACGTATGCACACGCCCCGCCCCGTTGCGGTTAACGGATGTTTACCAACCGGTGTCTGCGTGTGTCGCGGCTCACACCATAACCGATAGGTGTGGCGCGGGAACACTTTTCGCGCGCGTCGTGTTGCCGCAAGTTGCGCCGAAGCGCCGTTGGATAGACTGACCTGCACATTGCCTCCGTAGCTCAGGTGGATAGAGCAAGGGCCTTCTAATCCCTAGGTCGCACGTTCGAGTCGTGCCGGGGGCACTCACTGTTGATACAGGTCAGCGGTGATTTTCCGGTGCCCGCCGACTGGTCTTGGCTTGTTCTGGTCGGTGCCTTGGTCGGTGATGGGTTGGCGTCAGATGACACACCCTGGCTGGCGATAGTCAACCGCACCGCGGCGTCGAGTCGGAGATGTCGTCCAGATCCGCTGGGAACAGACCCGCGTAGTAGTTCAGCGTCGTCGCCGCTGATTGCGGCGCATTCCCCGAGTCAGGGGCTGGTCCGGCTCCGATGACAAGTCCCGGTTGCGTGCCGAGTTGGAGGCTTGGTCGACGAAGCCGACGAATCCGAGCTTGCGCGGCTAGAGGAGGCGGTGACGGTATCGCCGGACGACGGCCTCGATGAGCGCTTCTGGGGACCGGCGCCAGACTCGGGTGACCGCAGCCGAGGCAGTCGTTGCCGACCTCACCGAGCGGTTCGCGCAACGGCGCGACCTCGCTGCGAGCAGCATACGCAGGGACGCAGCCGCCGAACTACTGGGAATCAGCCCGCAGAGCGTCACCGACAAACTCGAATCACGAAAGCTTGTCGGTATCAAGGTGGGCCGTGAATGGCGCCTGCCTCGTTGGCAATTCGACCCAGACAACACCACCGGCACGCTCCCCGATCTGAACGTTCTACAGGCGGCCTTTCCGGGCGGACCCGTGAGCCTATCGCGATGGATGATGCGCCCCAACCCGGAATTCGACGGGCGCACCCCGCGCGAGGAAGCGATCGCGAACGGCAGCGCATCGGTCATCAACCTCGCGCGCAACCTGACCGCGGCCGGATGGTAAGAGAGCTCGGCCCACCCTCACGCCCACTACCTAAAGCTGCGCGACGATTAGCGGTCCACGCCCACGGCGCGCTCAAGGCGGGGTCAGCTGGCCGGCGGCGGTATGTCAGCAACGGATAGCATAAATCCGCGGAGGTGGACTAGTCTGACTAGTTCGCATGGTCTATTTGTGGTAGGCTTGGAGGTATGAAGTCGGTGACCAGCACGGAAGCCAAGGCCCGTCTCAACGCTCTGCTCGCCGAGGTCCAGCAGACAGGCGTGTCGGTGACCATCACCAACCATGGCCAGCCAGTTGCGGTGTTATCTCCGGTCGAACCGATATCGCGAAAATTCGGGCAACTTCCCACCCTGGCGGTCCCAGACGCGTTCAACGACCCGCTTCCGGACTCTGAAATCGCAGCTTGGGAGGGTGATTCGTGACCGCTCCCCCACAGCGCGTGCTCCTCGATACCCATGTCCTGCTGTGGCTGGTCACCACCCCGCGCAAAGTGGCGCCGGCGGTGCGCGAACTACTTTCTGACACTGCGACCGAACTGTTGGTCTCCGCGGCGTCCGCCTGGGAAATCGCCATCAAAACCCGGCTAGGCCGGTTCCGCGGGGAAGCATTGCTGTCGGCGTGGTCTGACATCATCGCCGACATGACGGCAACCGACCTCACGATCGACGCCCACGACGCCATCTATGCGGGCCGGCTGGCCTGGGACCATAAAGACCCGTTCGATCGCATGCTGGTCGCCCAAGCTGCACGACGCAATCTCACCATCGTGACCAACGACAGCCAGATCCTCGACGCGGCACTCACACCCACCATCAAAACGTAGGCTGACCAAGGAGCCATCACGTCGTCGAACCCGCTGGCCGACCTGTTTCCCTGGCCGAGCGACGCCGCACGTAATCACCGGCGAGATGAATTGCTGCAGCGAGCCCAGTTGGTCCGGGCTAACGGGTGGGCCCCTTATCAGACGGTCTGATCAACGGGCGAAATCGTCGGTGTGGCTGTACTGCTCAACGACGTCGACACGCTCAGCGCAATGGACGAAACGCTACACAGCGCATGGTCACCGTGGGCGTTCGACGTGTGGGGCATGACTGATGGCCAAGCAGACGTCGACAACGGATGCCGCGAAACCCGCCGATGGTTTATCGCCGCGGCCCAGCAACTATCAGCCGCTGAGTCCAGTCGGGACTAAAGAGGCCGTAATGACCGAATTGCTCACGCGCACAGATATCTTCGTTAACGCGCGCCGCGCTCAACAACGCCTACGCTCAACTCAGCGAGGCCCGCGACTGGATCTGCTCGGACTGGTTACCTATCGGGTCAGAATTAACGATCGAAGCCGCCAAGGCCCGCACTTCTAGCCTCGACGCGATCGGCGACGCCAAGCCGCGTTCGAGACCGCCAAACGCGACATCGCAGACGCGATCCACTCACTCGACGAGGGCTGACAGTAAATCCACCGAAGCTGTCGGTGTTGGATGCAATAGTGGCAACACACCCTGTGAGGATTGTCGCCGGAACAGCGATCCTGCTGTCAGTCACCGGATATGGGGGGGAATGGTTGCGGTCGGCGCCGGGCGGGCGAACTACACGGTTGAGCCACAAGCGGCTCCGGGCACATCCCAGTACCGAATCCCCGCTCACGGCCAGACTCCGCCCGACCCGGCCTGCACTACCGGGGGCAACCAATCCGAAAGTACGACAGGACAATCTGGACGGGACGATCTGCCGGACTGGATACACCGAATCCATCCGCCCGCCGAGGGCGATCACCGAAGCCGAAAAACAAGCTAGCGCGGGCGCCTACGGCTATACCGGGCCGCTGTCGGGTGTCGAGTATGACCATCTCGTCCCTCTTGAGGTTGGGGGCGATCCGAACGATCCACGAAACTTGTGGGTCGAACCGGGTGCTTCCCCGAACCCAAAGGACGCTGTGGAATCAAAGCCGCACCAACTGGTGTGTGACGGCACGGTTCCGTTGGCTGAGGCCCAAGAGGCCATCGCCGCAGACTGGACCACAGCACTCGCCACCCTGGGCGTGCCGTAGCTGTAACCGTGCTGCCCGCTGCACCATGGAAGGGTGCCCACTGCACCATGGAAGGGTCTCAAAACGTGGGCCGACGCAATCGCATAACGGTGGACTTGTCGTCGCATTGCTGGCTACAGCCCGATCGCCGGCGGTGAGGGATACCCAGTGTGCCGCCGGGACTCGTGGCTCAACGTCGCGATTCGCAATACGCTGATCCGACTGCACCACAAGCAATTCCGAGCACTGTAGGCTATGTCCATCGAGTGCCTTAGCCGCCAATTGGGACCCAGCGGCGGCATGCAAGTTCTACGGCACAGGTGAGTGCGATGTATCGATCCACAACTGCACTGGGCGACTCCGAACAAGGACCTGATGGGCGCCTAGCTGCCCACTGCATTCGGGACAGTCCGATGGGCGGGATTCCTCCCAGCCGCGCCTGGGACCCTCCCAGAGTCCATCGCGGTCCGGCCCTCGTACATGTGCAGGTCGGATCCGCAAATGTTCGTGATGATGATCCGGACGAGCACATCGGTGGGTTCCAAGATGACCGGGTCCGCAACGTCCTCGACGCGGACCTGCCTGGGCCCTTCGTAAACAACAGCTTTCATGACCTCTCCTAGTCGCAAAACCGGGGCCGCCCCGGCTATCCGAGCTACCCGAGCGGCCGACGCAGCATTGTTGACCTAATGCGGAGACGATTACGCAACATCCAGCGGCCAGGCTCCCAGAGCGCAGTTCTGACATCTTCGTCCTGCCAGGTCGAGTTCGCGGGTGCCTCTTTTTGGCCCCCGCGAGACGCCAGGCAAGCGTGTAAGTGGTCGCTGACCGGCGTAATGTTGGCGGGTACCTGAGTTCCCATGGGTCAGCCGTCATCGGCCACCCGTGGTGGCGAACGGGGGATTGACACGAACTCATCTGGCGTTGACGACGCCGGCTTGCCAGCGATGGGCAGCGCGGGTAAGGCCCAGCTGTCTAATATGTATGCCCTTTTGGTGCTGTCATCGCTGATGTTCGATGGCCGCGACCCGAACGACATTCTCGAGCTGGCTGGCGACTCGGTGTCCTCCCTGAGCCGGTCCTCTATCGACGCCGCCTACCGGATCATCGACGGGTCGCTGGTGGACAGCGGCGCTCCTGGACGGCCGTTGGAGAATGAGCTCGATACAGCCGTCTTGGAAAGCTTCGGTGTCGATCGGGAAATTCGCTTGGCCGACGGACTTTGGCGTTACGCGCTTACTCTGCGCGCATTGACGGCCGTTGCCGGGGTTCTGGTGGTGCGCGCTGCGACCGCGCTGTCACAAGACGAGCTGTTTTTGCTCAAGGCTCTCGCGCAGCAGACTGCCGCCGCGATGACCGGTGCCGCGGTCATCGAACGAGAGCGTTATCAGCAGCTCCGACTCCTGCACGTGATCGAGGAACGTGACGAAACGATCGAACACCTGGCTCGGGTAGTGAGCGACCTTGAGCGGCACGAGCGGATACACGAGGCGCTGATCGCCCTGTCGGCCGCTCGAGCCGGTGAAGCGGGGATCGCCGCTAAGCTGCATGAACTCACCTCGCTGGCAGTCGGCGTCGAGGACGTGTTCGGCAACCTGAGGGCGTGGTCCGGTGCGCCGGAGCCGGCGGACTACCGCTGTATTGGCGGCGTGAACCGTGAAGAGGTTCTTCGGAGCGCCGCGGCCAGCGCACAACCGGCGCGCGAGGGAGACCGGCTATTCAGTGTGGTTCGATCACATGGCGACGTGCTCGGGGTGCTGCTGCTGTGGGACCCGCACGGGCGCGCCGGCACCCTGGACAACTTCACACTCGACTACGGAGCCACCGTGCTCGCGCTTGAACTGTCCCACCGCATGGAGTTAGCACAGGCCGAGCTCCGCCGCCGCCGTGACCTAATCGAGGATTTGCTTACCGGTACCGATAACGAGAGTGCTTACGCTCGTGGCGAGGCCTTGGAGCATAACTTACGGTCTCCTCACTGTGTCGCTGTACTGCGTTGGGAGAACATCGATTCCGGTCTTGTTGCCAAGGCGGCGGGGCACTGGGGCAAACGCGTGGGACACGATTGCCTGGTCGCTCGCCGGCACGCGACGGCGATCCTCGTCAGCTCCGGAGAGCTGGACCACACCGACCTCTATCGCGCCATCTCGGCCGACGTGAGTTCCAACCGCGGTACGATCGGGATCGGCTCGCTGGTTGACGCTCCCAGCGCGCTTTCACAATCCTTCTCAGAGGCGCAGCGCGCATTCACGATCAAGCATGCATCCCCCGCACCGTATGGCAGCCGACGATTCGAAGACCTTGGCGTGTATCGCATCCTAGATCCGGGCGATAGGCAGCCCGAGGTCCGCGGTTTCGTGCAGGAATGGCTGGGTGGGTTGCTCGATTACGATCGCAGCAAACATGCCGAGCTGGTCAAGACCCTCGCGCACTACCTCGAGTGCGGCGGAAACTACGATCTGGCGGCACAATCGCTGCACATTCATCGCAGCACCCTGCGTTATCGGTTGGCGCGGATCCGCGACATCACCGGCCGTGATCTGCAGAATGTGGACACTCGCCTCAACCTTCACTTAGCTACTCGGGTACTCGGCGTGCTCGGTGCAACCGATTCGACCGAAGGCGGCCACGGGCAGGGTTGAGCTCATACTGAAACCCGAAGGCACTACTGGATTTAATGCTGCCGGGAACACATTGATCACGATCAATCGTACGGATTGCTGTCTGGTACACGAGTCGGGAACCCTGTTATCCGACATCTGATCAATTCCTCGCCGATCACGCAGTTCAAAGCGAAACTCCGATTGGCGCAAGGCCTCCCCAGCCTTCCCTCTATCGCCGCGTCGGTGAGCATGCAAGGGCGAATAGACGCCGACCGGCTGTGGCGCCTGGCCCCGAAAGAGCTACATTCGTCGCGTAGTTGTGCACTCCCAGGCCGAAGTGCGGTGCCTTATGCCGCCGCAGAATTAGGTCAATCCGACGGGGCGGGGGTTCCCGTTCAGCCGGGACCTTCGAAGAGGCGGTTGAAACAATGCAGCCAGCTCGGTCTCTGCCGTTGCGCTCCGGCGAGAAGATCCCCGCCCTCTGCCAGGGCACCTGGCATCTTGCCGAAAGCCCGGCGAGGTGGCACGACGAGGTCGCCTCGATCCGGCTCGGTGTCGACTTGCGGATGACGGTGATCGACACCGAAGAGATGTACAGCAACGGCGCGGCAGAAGCCTTGGTCGGCGAGGCGATCGCCGGACAGCCGAGCGAAGTATTCGTTGTCGACGATATGCTCCCACACCACGCGACCCGGGTAGACACCGTTCGCGCGTGCGAGGCAAGCCTGGGCAGGCTCGGCGTTGGCTACCTTGATCTCTACCTTCTGCACTGGCGGGGCGGCGTCCCGCTGGTCGAGACAATCGAAGGCTTCGGTGAATTGAAGCTGGACGGGATGATCCGCCACTGGGGCGTGAGCAATCTCGACATCGACGAATTGATCGAACCGTCACGCGTCCCAGGCGGTGATGAGGTCCAGACGTATCGGGTCCTCTACAACCTGACCCGCCGAGGGCCGGAGTACGCGCTGCTACCGTGGCGTTCCCAACTCGGCATCCCGACCATGGCCGACTCACCGATCGAGCAGGTCCGGCTGCTCGGACGCCCGGTGCCGCAACCGATTGCGCTGCAGCACAACGCGACTCCGGCGCAGATCGCGCTGGCCTGGGCGCTTCAACACGACGGCGTCAACGCTATCCCCCGACCACCTTCCCACATTCGACAAAACGCCACAGCCGGAGAGATCGAGCTAACCCGCAACGATCTGTATACGCTCGACCGAGTGCCGGCCAGCTACCCCGCTGCATCCGCTCGAAGTTCTGTTACAGCGCCATCTGTTCAGGTTTCTCCGCTGTGGCCTTGGCTATCGGCAGCGGAGTTCAGGTCATGAGGTAGTCATGAGGTAGTTGTTGACCTGCCGGATCGCCATGGCCCCCTCGCCGACCGCGGATGCCACTCGCTTCACCGACCCGCTGCGCACGTCTCCGGCCGCGAAAACACCGGGCAGGCTGGTTTCCAAGAAGACCGGGCGGCGGACCGTGGTGAGCCCGTCCACACCGGCAATGTGATTCGCTGCCGCATGGCCGGTTTCGATGAAACCGTGGTCATCGAGCGCGACCGTTCCGGCCAACCACTCGGTATTCGGGTCCGCCCCAATGAACACGAATAAGGCGCGCGCCTTGATAGTCTGCCTCTCACCGGTCCGACTGTTCTCGGCCACAACGCTTTTCAGTGCTTCGTCGCCGTGGACTTCGCGGACTTCGGTGTTGAGGAGGACCGTCACCCGCTGCTGCCGAACTATCTGGTCGACGAGGTAGCGTGACATACTCTTGCCCAGGTCGTCCCCCCGCACCAGCAGATGCACCCGCGAAATGTGAGACGCCAGAAACACGGCCGCCTGCCCGGCGGAGTTACCCGCCCCGACGATAACGACCGGGCCGTCACCACACAGCAGCGCTTCCTGATAGGTCGCGGCGTAATACACGCCGTTGCCCTGGAATGTATCGATCCCCGGTACGGTTAGGCGGCGATAACGTGCTCCGGTGGCCAGCACCGCCGAGCGGCCGACGGCCACGGCGTCGTCGGCGAACACGATCTGGAGCTGTCCGCCGTCGGATTCCAGCCGGATAGCCTCCGCGGACACCGAAATCCGCGCGCCGAACTTATCGGCCTGGAGGAATGCCCGTTCGGCGAGGTCCGACCCGGAGATTCCGGCCGGGAAGCCCAGGTAGTTCTCAATGCGCGACGATGTCCCGGCCTGGCCGCCGACGGCGATTCGCTCTATCGCCGCAGTCCGCAAGCCGTCCGAAGCTCCGTACACCGCAGCGCCCAGTCCGGCCGGACCAGCGCCCACCACGATCAGGTCGCATTCGTCGCCGATTACATCCGGCACGGACAGGCCCACCACCCGGGCGAGCTCGACATTGCTGGGATTGCGCAGCACTTTGGTCCCCCAGATGACCACCGGCGTGTCCTCGGGCGGAATCCCGAAATGACGCAGTAGCCGTTCAGCGTTACGGTCACTTTCGAGATCCAGCCATCGGTGCGGTAATCGGTTGCGGGCGGCGAACTCGCGTAAACGGGTGGAGTCGGGCGAGAAGCACGACCCGATAATCCGGAACCCGACACCCTGCCCGATCAACAGGGAACGGCGCACCAGATATGCACGCAAAACCAGGTCGCTCAGAACCTGGTCGTGGGCGACCAGAGCACGCACCCGGCTGGTGGGAACCGCCAACACCTCACCCTCGACCACGACGATCGCGGTGTAGAACGCCGGCTGGCCTTCCAGATCACCGAGCTCCCCCAGGAACCTACCGGGTCCGTGCACGCGCAGCACCTGCCTCTCACCGGACTCGTCATCGGCGACGATTGCGACTTTGCCCGACAAGATCACAAACAACTCGTCGGATCGCATCCCCTCGCGAATCAGGATTTCGTCAACGGCGACCGGCCGCCTGGTGCCGCCGGGGAGCAGTGTCGCGATCTGGTCCTCGGTCAGCCGTGGGTATGCACCGAACAGGTCCGGGGTCTCCTCCCACTCCTGGGTGCCCGCGACCGGCGACTCAACGGACGTTACGTCAGACATCAGTCACCTCAGACGTAGCTGTCGTGGACATAGCACCAACGCCACGATTCGCCGGGCTCGAACGATTGGACAATGGGATGGCCCACCGTATGGGCGTGTTTGCGCGCGTGGCGCATCGGAGACGAATCGCAACATCCGACGTGCCCGCAGGTCAGACACAGCCGAAGATGCAGCCACGGGGTATGCAGACGCAGACATTCCTCGCAGCCATCGGGAGTTCTGGGAGTGACACGGCGGATGGCCGCCAAGTCGGGGTCGACGAATATCGACGTCATGAGTGCGCCTCCTTGGTTGTCGTTGAGACCGCCTGGTCAAGCCAATCACGCAGTGCAGCAACGGGTGCGGCGCCCGACTGACGCGCCAACAGCTGACCGTGGTCGATGAGCAGCAGGGTCGGAACCGCACGTACGCTGAAGCGCTGCGAGATCGCCGGTGCCGAGTCCACGTCCACCTTCACAAGTTTCAGGCTGCCCGCCCGCTCGCGGGCCAGCTGTTCCAGCGCCGGGCTGACCATCCGGCACGGCCCGCACCACGTCGCCCACAAATCGACCAGCACTGGAACCGCGGACTTCTCAACGATCTCACCGAAATCGAGGTCACCCGCATCGACCACCCACGGCAGCCAGTGATGACAGTTGGCGCAGCGCGGTTTACCGTCGGCAGCCGCCGGTATCCGGTTGCGTTTTCCGCAATTCGCACATACCACCGTGGTGCTCTTCATGACGTGCCGCCTCTACGCCGCAACGGCGTTCTCGGCGTAACTGATGTTGAGTTCGCCGTCGTCGACTCTGACCCGGATCTTGCCGCCGGCGGCGATGTCGCCGCGCATCAATGCACGGCCGATCTTGGTCTCGACATCGTGGGCGATATAGCGACGCAGCGGGCGTGCGCCGTACACCGGGTCGAAGCCGTGTTCGGCGATCAGCCGACGAGCTTCCGGTGTGATCTCCAACTCGATCTGCCTCTGCGCCAAGCGGTCTCGCAGCTCCTGCAGCTGTAGCTCAACGATTTGCTCAATCTGGGGCAGTGCCAACGGGGTGAACAACACGATGTCGTCAACCCGGTTGAGAAACTCGGGCCGAAAGTGCGCACGCAGTTCGGCCATCACCCGGTCGCGGGCGTCGGGCTTGATCTCACCATCGGCGGTTACCCCGTCTAACAGATAGTGCGAGCCGATATTGGACGTCATGATGACGACCGTGTTGCGGAAGTCGACCTGGCGTCCCTGCGCGTCGGTGAGCCGACCGTCGTCAAGCACCTGCAACAGCGTGTTGAAAACGTCGGCGTGCGCCTTCTCGATCTCGTCGAAAAGCACGACCGAGTAGGGCTTGCGCCGCACCGCCTCGGTCAGCTGGCCGCCCTCGTCGTATCCGATATACCCCGGTGGCGCCCCGACCAACCGGCTCACAGTGTGCCGCTCCTGGTATTCGCTCATGTCCAGGCGAACCATGTTGTCCTCGCTGTCGAACAGGGCGGCCGCCAGCGTCTTCGCCAGTTCGGTCTTGCCGACACCGGTGGGTCCGAGAAAGATGAACGACCCGATCGGCCGGCGCGGGTCCCGGATACCCGACCGGGCCCGGATCACCGCATCGGCGACGAGTTGCACCGCCTCGTCCTGGCCAACCACCCGCTCGTGCAGGATTTCGTCTAGCCGCAAAAGCTTTTCGCGTTCGCCCTCCTGCAGGCGGGCCACGGGTATCCCGGTCCAGGCGGCCACGATTTCGGCTATCTCGTCGGCGGTGACGACCTCACGCAACAGCGGCCGCTCACCCTGCTTGGCCTTGAGTTGGTCTTCGGCCGCTTGCAACTTACGTTCGAGTTCCCTGATCTGCCCGTACCGCAACTCCGCTGCCCGGTTCAGGTCGTAGTTGCGCTCGGCTTCCTCGGCCTCATGCCGCAGTTGCTCCAACTGTCCCCGCAATTCCTGCACGCGGCGGATCGACTGTCGCTCGGCATCCCACTGCGCGCGTCGCGCATCGGCCTCCGCCCGCAGATCGGCCAGTTCTTTGCGGAGTTCCTGCAGACGAGCCTTGCTGGCAGGGTCCGTCTCTTTCCCAAGTGCGGCCTCTTCGATCTCCAACCGAGTCACCCGCCGCGTGATTTCGTCCAATTCCGCAGGCATCGAATCGATTTCGGTCCGCAGACGCGCACACGCCTCGTCGACCAGGTCAATCGCCTTGTCCGGAAGGAACCGGTCGGTGATATAGCGGTGCGAGAGCGTCGCCGCCGCTACCAGCGCACCGTCCTGGATCCGCACACCGTGGAACACCTCCAGACGTTCGCGCAGCCCCCGCAGAATCGAGATGGTGTCCTCCACATCGGGTTCGTCTACCAGCACCGTCTGGAACCTTCGCTCCAGGGCGGCGTCGTTCTCGATGTGCTTGCGGTACTCGTCGAGGGTGGTGGCGCCGATCATATGCAGCTCACCGCGGGCCAGCATCGGCTTGAGCATGTTGCCCGCGTCCAGGGACCCTTCGGCGGCACCCGCGCCGACCACGGTGTGCAGCTCGTCGACAAACAACAAGATGCGGCCCTCGCCGGCTTTCACCTCCGCCAGCACGGCTTTGAGCCGCTCCTCGAATTCGCCGCGGTACTTGGCACCGGCCACCAGCGAGCCCATGTCGAGCGCGAAGATCGTTTTGTCCCGCAGGCCTTCCGGCACGTCACCGCGGACGATCCGCTGAGCCAGTCCTTCGACGATCGCGGTCTTGCCGACACCGGGGTCGCCGATCAACACGGGATTGTTCTTCGTCTTACGGCTCAGTATCTGGATAACCCTGCGTATCTCGGCATCGCGTCCGATCACCGGGTCGAGCTTGCCCGACTGGGCCTCCGTAACCAGGTCGCGGCCGTATTTCTCCAGCGCTTCGTAGGATCCCTCCGGCGTCGCCGAAGTGACCCGCTGATTGCCCCGCACTGTGGTCAGCGCCCCGAGGAACGCGTCCCGGGTCACGCCGTGGGACGCCAGAATCCGTCCGCTGGCCGTGGAACTGCCCTCTTCGGCGAGCGCGATAACCAGGTGCTCTACCGAAACGTATTCGTCCTTGAGCCGCTTGGCTTCTCGCTCGGCCATGTCCAAAACCTTGGCCAGCCTCGCGGTGATCGAGACTTGGCCGGGCGCGGCGCCGGGGCCGCTGACCTTCGGCCGGCGGTTGAGCTCAGCTTCCAGGTCGGCGCGCAGCGCCACCGTGTCGGCACCCGCCTGGTCCAGCAGCCGCGGCACCAGGCCCTGCGGCTGGTCGATCAGCGCCAACAACAGGTGCTCACCGTCTACCTCGACGTGGCCCATCCGGGTGGCCAGAGTCTGCGCCTCCTGCAAAGCCTCCTGCGACTTTTGGGTCAGCCTGGTGATATCCACAGCGATGTCCTCCTTTGGCGGGCGGCAGCTTCCAGTTCCTCGATTCGGTCGAGCAGGTCGAGCACCAGCCCGATCGCCGCGTAGTTGAGTCCGAGGCCTATTCGGAGCCGCTGAATGCGGGCGACGATGCGCAGCGCCGACGCGTCGAACCGAAGCTGCCCGCTCGGGTTTCGTTGACAAGGCAGCAGCCCCAGCGCGACGAACCTGTGTACCGTGTCGGGGTGCAAGCCGGAGCGCCGGGCAAACGTGTCCAGATCCATCCCGGGTCGCCGCGCCAGCGCGTAGCGCGCTGACGGGGTCGTTGCGGTCATCGCCCTCTCCTCGGGTCGAAGGTGGACACCGTGGCCAGCTGCTCGAACAATTCACGTTCCTGCTTTGTGGGTTTCGGTGGCACGACGACCTTGACCTCGGCGTAGAGGTCGCCGGGTTTGCCGCGCGGATTGGGCATCCCTTCGCCGCGAAGCCGCAGCCGCCTGCCCGTCGACGAACCCGGGGGCACCTTGACTTTCGCTTCACCGCCCGGCGTGTGGACAGCAACGGTGGCACCCAGCACCGCCTCCCACGGCGACACCGGCAGATCGGTCACGATGTCGCGTCCGTCCAGCCGGAACAGACGGTCCGGTTTGATCCGCACGACCAGGTACAAGTCCCCGGCCGGTGCGTCGCCGCTGCCCTTCCCGCCCTCGCCGGCGAGCCTGATGCGCTGTCCGTCGACCACTCCCGCAGGGATGGTCACCTGATAACTGCGGCCGTCCAGCGTGATCGCACGCCGACCGCCTCGATAGGCTTCCTCGACGGTCAGCTCGACTTCGGCCTGCTGGTCGGCACCGGGAATCGGCCCGAATCCGCCGCTGCCACCGAAGAAATCACCGAACAGATCTTCGATATTAACTCCGCTGCGCCCGCTGAACCCCTGACCGAAGTGCACCCTGGTGCCGGACGGCGCGCCGGCACGGAAGCCGCCGAACCCCGCGCCGACCCGCTCGTCGTAATCCTCGGGCACCCGGCGGAAATCTTCACCGAATCGGTCGTAGCGTTTCCGGGTGTCCGGATCGGAGAGTACGTGATAAGCCTCGTTGAGCTCCTTGAACCGATCCTCGGCGCCGGGGGCGGAGTTGACGTCGGGGTGGTATTGGCGCGCCAACGTCCGAAACGCCTGCTGGATCTGCTCGTGCGTCGCGTCGCGCGACACCCCGAGAACCTCGTAATAGTCACGCGCCACGGCGCTTTCACTCCTCGCGGCCGCTGACGACGACGGCCGCCGGCCGCAGCTGCTGAGATCCCTTTCCGTAACCCGGACGTAGCACCTCGAGCACCGTTCCCGGTGCGCTGCCGCCATCGTCGGTCACGTTAACCACTTCGTGTCGCTCCGGGTCGAACAGCACGCCTGTCTCGGCGTCACGCGGGTAGCCGAGGCTGTCTAACACCTGCACCGCCTGGTCGAGGATGGCTCGCACGCCCGCGACGACCGAGTCGGCATCGCCTCCCGAATGGCGCAGCGCCCGTTCCAGGTTGTCGACGACGGGAAGCCAGGCGCCGGCTACCTTGGACCGTTCGAGTTTGCGCTCACGGTCGAGTTCGCGGGCATACCGCTTGCGCAGGTTGTCCAGGTCGGCGAGTGCGCGGCGCCAGCGATCCTCGAGCCGCGCCAGCTCGGTGTCCGAGCTACTCTGCGGGACACCGGCTTCGGGCGATGTGTCAGCCGGTGTTTCGACCGGGCCATGGCGGCTCTCCTGAGTTGTCGACTGCTCTGCGGGGTTGCCCACGGTAGTTCAGCCCCGGTCGAACTCGGCGTCGACCACGTCGTCGTCAGCTGCTCGCGAACCCTGGCCGTTACCGCCTGGATGGCCATTTCCCGCAGTGTCGGGCGCCGGTTGCAGCCCGTAGAACACCTGCTGCAGCTCCGACGTCAGCGATTGCAGCCGCTCCAGCGGCGCCTCATCTTTGAGAGCCTGCCGCGCGTCGCCGATCAGCATCTCGGCGCGCGCCCGGTCGTGCGGCGCCGCCGAGTCGCCCAGCTGGGTAAGCCTCCGCTCTAACTGGTAGGCAGCCGAATCGAGTTCGTTGCGTGCCTCGACCGCCCTGCGCAACTGCTCGTCTTCACGGCGGTTCGCCTCGGCATCCGAGACCATGCGCTCCACCTCGGTCTTGTCCAGGTTCGACTGCTCGCTGATCGTGATACTCTGCTCGGCGCCGGTGTCTTTGTCCCGCGCCGTCACGTTCAGGATGCCGTTGGCGTCGATGTCGAAGGTGACCTCGATTTGCGGCTCACCCCGCGGCGCCGGGCGGATGTTCTCCAGCTTGAACCTGCCGAGCACGCGGTTGTCTCTGGCCAGCTCACGCTCACCCTGCAGCACGACGACATCGACTGCGGGCTGGCTGTCTTCGGCAGTGGTGAACACCTCGCTGCGCCGGGCCGGGATCGTGGTGTTGCGTTCGATGAGCTTGGTCATCACCCCGCCGCGGGTTTCCACTCCCAGCGACAGCGGTGTGACGTCGAGTAGCAAGACGTCGGACACCTCACCCTTGAGCACACCGGCCTGGACCGCGGCCCCCAGCGCGACCACCTCGTCCGGGTTGACGCTCATGTTGGGGTCCTTGCCACCGGTGAGGCGACGGACCAAAGCCTGGACGGCGGGGATACGAGTCGACCCGCCGACCAGGATGACCTCGTCGATGTCGTTCGCCGTGACCTTGGCGTCGTCCATCGCCTGCTTCACCGGACCCATGCAGCGTTCCACCAGGTCGGCAGTGAGATCGTCGAATTTCGACCGCATGATCGTCGTCGTCAGATGCTTCGGACCGCTTGCGTCAGCGGTGATGAAGGGCAGGTT
Organism: uncultured Actinomycetota bacterium; assembly: GCA_963784685.1. Taxonomy (GTDB): domain Bacteria; phylum Actinomycetota; class Actinomycetes; order Mycobacteriales; family Mycobacteriaceae; genus Mycobacterium. The sequence goes on along the minus strand of CAWASF010000014.1, from coordinate 62,299 downwards.
CACCTGAGTCTGCGCTACCGACGACAGCTCTACCTTGGCCTTCTCGGCCGCTTCGAACAGCCGCTGCAACGCCTGCGGATCCTTGCGCAGGTCAATATTGTTGTCGCGCTGAAACTCGTCGGCCAGGTAATCGACCAGCCGGCGGTCGAAGTCGTCGCCGCCGAGGTGTGAATCACCAGCGGTGGCACGCACCTCGACCACGCCGTCGCCCACGTCCAGCAGACTGACATCGAACGTGCCGCCGCCCAGGTCGAAGACCAACACGGTCTCGTGGCCTTTCTTGTCCAATCCGTAGGCCAGCGCCGCGGCTGTGGGCTCGTTGATGATGCGCAGCACCTCCAGGCCGGCGATCCGCCCGGCGTCCTTGGTGGCGTTGCGCTGGGAATCGTTGAAGTACGCCGGAACAGTGATCACCGCTTCCTTGACCCGCTCGCCCAGGAACTTGCTGGCGTCGTCGGCGAGCTTGCGAAGCACTTGGGCGCTGATTTCCTCCGGCGCGTACTTCTTACCGCGTACGTCGAAACGCACAGCATCGCCGTCGCCCTTGACGACGTCGAAACTGACCGCCTTGGCCTCTTCCGAGATTTCGTCGAAGCGCCGGCCGATGAACCGTTTCGCCGAATAGATGGTGCCCTTGGGATTCATTATCGATTGCCGTCTGGCCAGTTGGCCGACGAGGCGTTCACCGCTTTCGGTGAAAGCCACCACTGACGGCGTGGTTCGGGCTCCCTCGGCGTTGGGGATCACGATCGGCTCGCCGCCCTGCCAGGCCGCTATCACCGAGTTGGTCGTACCGAGGTCGATTCCTACTGCTGTTGCCATTGCCTGCTCCTCTGGTTTGCGCTGCCGCCCAGCAGCTGCATCGCGCGGTCAGCCTGGTCGACATCGGCGACGACGTCGAAGTGTCTGGGCTGCAGCGACCGCACAGCGGTGAAGTCGCGCCGACCGGCTTGAAACGCGTACATCACAAGGCCGGTCAACGCGCCGATGACCGCGCCGAAAACGGCGCCATAGCAAGCCAGCACCAGACCGGCGATCAACGGGTACAACCAGTTGAATAGGCCGAAGATCCAACCGATCAATGCCCCGGTCAGTGCGCCGGCGGCGGCACCGCGCAGCGCGGCCCACCCGTAGTTCATCCGACCGGTCACCTGTTCGACCAGCTCCAGATCACGGCCGACAATGGCGACCCGTTGTACCGCGAATTGTTGATCCGCAAGGTAGTCGACGGCCCGCTCCGCGTCGGCATAGTTGTCGAAGGTGGCGATGACCCGGCGGGCGGGTTGACCTGGTCGGACTACGTCCGGCGCCACCGCATGCGTGGTGTCAGCCATCATGGCGCCTAAGCGCTGACCTGTTGTTTGGCTTCGGATTTCGCGTCAACAGCGTGCGGCGTTTCAGTCGACCGGCCGATTTCGATCTTGCGGGGCTTGCTCGCCTCCGAAACCGGAATTGTCAGTGTCAGCACGCCGCGGTCATACTGCGCCGTCAGCTTGTCTGGATCGAGGTTGTCCCCGAGAAAAAGCTGCCGATGGAACTCGCCCTGCGGCCTCTCGTCGATGATCACCTCGTCGCCCGCCTGGCGCAGAGGTTGGCGGCGAGCGCTCAGTTCAATGACGTTGCGTTCGACGGTGACGTCTACATCGTCCTGGTTAACGCCCGGTACATCGATGGCGACGATGAACTGGTCACCACGTCGGAAGGCTTCCATCGGCATTGTCCGTGGCGTCCGAGCGCTTGTCAGTGCCTGGTCGGCGAGCCGATCGAGTTCGCGGAACGGGTCGAATCGCATGAGAGTCATTGCGTCTCCTCAAGTTGTGAGTGTTCAGGGGCACCAACCGAGTAGGTCATGGCCACATCGGTATGCCTCTAGACAGCCAGTCTTGCGATCGGATTGAGTCTGCGCGTGCGCCCGGTGGGGTGAAAACCGACATGCGGATTCGTCCTGACAGCACGAGTCACCGTCGCCAGCCGAACGCGCCTGATTGCGCTGGCGGGTCTTCCGACTGGCGGCGGCACCGGTTCGGCATCCCGGGTGATCCACGACGATCGGCCGCCGTGCGGCCCGGTCGTCGTGGACGACGTGGGGTCTCAGGTATCGCCGAGCAAGTCGCGCAGCATAGGCACCGAGATCACCGCGACGGCGCGCGACCAGTAGTCGCCCACATAGACACGCTCACCGTCTGCGCTGACCGCCACCGCCTCTGGATGGCTGAGCACGGCGAGGGTTGCTGTGATCGACTTGGTGATGGTGTCGATCACCGAGATCGTGCCATCGCCGAAATTGGTGCTGTAGGCGTGCTTTCCGTCGGGACTGAGCTGCAAACCCCTTGGTAGGTCGCCGGCAACGAGGTCGTATGCGTCAGTGGTCGTCGTGTCGATCACGGTCAGTGAACGCTCGTTGGTCACATAGACGTGGGTGCCGTCCGGGGTGAACACCATGCCGAGCGGAGCGTCCCGCAGGCGAACTGCCGTAACGGCCCCGGTCGCCAAGTTGACCATCGAGACCGAACGCGTGTCGTAGTGGGTGACGGCCAGGGAGGTGCCGTCCTGACTCACGGTTACTGACCCCGGACAAGCGCCGATGGCGATGGCCTCGGCGACGGTACCGCTAGCGGCATCGACGATAGTCAGCCGGCCCGGCGGATATTGGTAGTAGGTGCGACGGTCGCATGAAATCGCGTACAGCAGGGTCCCGGCAGGGCTGATCACAAGTCCGGTGATTCCGTTGATGGGTAGATTGTAAACTGTTGTGCCACTGGCAATGTCGATTGCCGTCACGACGTCAGCAAACCCGCCCCCGGGGGCTTGGCAATGGACAGCGTACAAGCAGCGTCCGTCGGGGCCGACCACCACATCCGAAACAACGCAATTCCGCAGGGCTTTTACCGTATAGGTGTCGGTGTCGACGACCGACACCAATCCCCCGCGCTGGCCGACAATCAATTGTTTGCCGTCGGCGTCCATCAACAGGTTTTTCGGATGACCGGGCAGCGGAATGCTGGCCACCACTAGATTCTCGCCGTTGAGTACCGTGACCGACTCGGATAGTGCCACATAGGCGTGCTCGCCATCGCGGCTCACGATGATGTCGTGGACGTGGCCTTTGAGCGGGATTGTCGAAATGGCGGTTTGCATGGGTTCGCCGTCGTTGGTATCAATTGAGGGCCGCCGATCCGGCCCCTGGCCGACGCGGGCCGGCCGAAGGACATCTGCACCGCCGGTAATCCCCTCGGCAAACCCGATTTCGGCGGGGATGCGACGAGTCACGGTTTCCCCTAGCGCCCAGCACGAAGTGGTGTCGGCCGGCGCTACCCCGACGGCTCACACGTCGGAGAAACGCCACCTTGACAAAGTCTGGCAGTCGGGGGTTGTCTGCGCGTGCGCCCGAGGGGCCGAAAACCAACGGTGCGGACTGCCCTACCAGGGGTAGGTAGGTAGCGGCGACACTGGATGGACCGTGCGAGGCGGAACGGATCTCGCGAAGGCGCCTGGGCGAAACTGCGCCCCCACTGCGCCGGGACCTCGACTATGCTCATCAGAACTGTTGATGGGTGGTCGGCCGTCGTGTCTTCTGGTGTTGCGTTGGGAGTGAGCGGCCTCGAGGTCGACGTGGGCGATCACATCTGCGGTCTCTACGCGGGCCAGCCGCAACGCGACCAGGTGGTGATTCCGTTCCTGGAGGCGGGGCTGGCCGCCGGTGATAAATGCATCTGCGTGGTCGATGAAACCAATCCGGCCAAAATCTTCAAGAAGCTCGGGCACGGCGGGGATACGTCTGCGTCAGCCGCCGAAAAGCAGCTCGAAGTGATCCGGGCGGCTGATTTGTACCTACGGTCAGGCCGATTCTCCGCCGACGAGATTATCGGCGCATGGAAAGCCGCAATCGCGGACGCCATGTACGACGGGCGGTTCGACCTCGTGCGCGCGGTCGAGACGTGGTCGCGGCGAGACGTCGTGCCTGACATGCGCGAGTTACTCCTGCTGGAGTCCGAAATGAACCGGTACCTGCCGCTCTACCCGCAGGTCATCGTCTGCCTATACGACATCGACCGTTTCGGCGCAGGAATCATCGTCAATCTGCTCAAGACACACCCCCGCATGCTGGTGGGCGGGATGCTCGTCGAGAACCCGTACTACCTGACACCCGATGAACTCCTGGCCGGCGCAGCGCGTGACCTTGTCCCCAATGAACCCTTGGCCGGGGCAGCATACGACTCCCGAACCGAGATTGCCGAGGCAGCGAAATGGTACTTCGAAGAGACGACTGGCTCGACATAGCGCGCAAGGTCGACTGGACCCCCCGCTACGTCGATGAACGCAGCCTCTTCCCTGAACAGATCAGCGGCCGCCCCTGGCTGCCCCGTGAGGCCTGGCAGGGCTGGAGCGAGGCTTACCGCACCACCTACCGGGAGTATGTGACGAATCAGCGGGAAAAGGACGCGGCCGTCCTCGGAGTACGGGCAGCACTGTCGAAGCCGCGGCTGGTCGACGAACTCGACCCCGGCTGGCTGGAGTTGGTCAAATTTCACAACGGCGCGATCGCTCTGGCCGAATACGCCGGCGCGGTCGCCGAATTGCGCATGGCTCGGTTCGGCCGTGACAGCGCCTGGCGCATGATGGCGACCCTCGGCGCGCTCGACGAGATCCGCCATACCCAGATCCCGCTGCTGATCGGCAGCGACATGCTCTCCCACGACGGGAACTTCGACTGGACGCACAAGGCGTACCACACCAACCAATGGGTCATCCTTGCCGCACGCCACCTGTTTGACGACATGTTCCTCGCCGCCGATGCGCTCGACGTGGCCATCCAGCTCAACTTCGTCTTCGAGACGGGCTTCACCAACTTGCAATTCATGGCCATGGCGGCCCTGGCCGATCGCGCCCACCATCATTTGTTCGAAAAGACGCTGGCCAGCATTCAGACCGATGAGGCCCGCCACGCCCAGATCGGCCACCCGGTGCTGCGGACGCTGCTGGACAACGGATCACGTCAGCGGGCGCAATATCTCGTCGACAAGATGTGGTGGCGGTGTTGGCGGGTGTTCTTGGCGTTGACCGGAACTGCGATGGAATACCTCACCCCGCTGAGTGCGCGGACGCGCTCGTTCAAAGAATTCATGTCCGAATGGGTGACCGAGCAGTTCATGAAAAACCTTGCCGAGTTCGATCTCGAAAAACCTTGGTTCTGGGACCTTTTCATGGAGGAGCTGGACTATGCGCACCACAGCTTCCAGCTTGGCCTCTACACCTACCGAACAACGTTGTGGTTCGACGTCGCGTCACCAAGTGCGGATGAACGATCATGGCTGAACGGCAAATACCCGCGCTGGAACGACACCTACGGACCGCTGTGGGATCAGCTGGAAGGACGCTGGCAGGCAGCGGGTGAGACGAACACGCTTTCCTACGGCCTGCCTGCGCTGTGCAACCTCTGCCAGCTCCCGACGCTGTTCATCAGGCCGGGCCGCAATACCGCCTGCACGCTCGAGGTGGATGGCCGGCGATATCTGTTCTGTTCGGAACCGTGCCGTTGGATTTTCCAGCAGGAGCCGCGACGTTTCGCCGGCCACAAGAGCGTGGTGGATCGGATCGTCGCCGGCGAGGCGCCCGGCAAGCTCATCGATCTGCAGGAGTGGATGGGCCTGGCCGCGCCGGTGGAGAACGGCAAGGATCTGCGCCGCGGCCTGGATCCGTGGCGACTCGACCCCATCCCGACAGCGTGAGGGGACGGCGGTGCGCGTCTACTTGTTCGGCTACGCCAGCGACGACTTCGTCGGGCGCGTTATCGTCACGCCGAATGAACGCACAGTGGCCGAGCTGGGCCGCCAGCTGGTGGCCTGGGGCTTGGCGCCAGAGCGGCGGGAAGCTATCACGGTGCGCAACGAAAGCGGCGGGATCCTCGAGCCCGCCGACACCATCGCACAAGCGGGGCTGACCAATGGCGACATCTTCACCGTCGAGCGCGGCTGACACACCTGCACCGGTGTGGCGCTACGCCGGAACGCTCGACGACCTGTGGGAAGGCGAGGTGCGCGGCGTGAAGCTCGGTGGCGTCGACATCGTCTTGTGCAACGTCGACGGCGAACTGTTCGCCTATGAGGACCGGTGCCCCCACCTGGCAAACCCCCTGTCCGACGGTGTCCTCGAACGCAACGTGCTGACGTGCGCGGCGCACGAATGGGAATTCGATGCGCGCAGCGGTCAGGGGGTGAACCCGAGCGCCGCGCGTCTGAAACCCTTCCCGGTTCGACTCGACGACGATCGGATCTTCATCGCGATACCGCCCGAATCCGCGCGCGCGGTAGACGAACCCGACCGCCGGGTGGGCCCGGTGCTGCACGCCACGCCATTCGCGCGCGTAGTGGCTGCCGTCATCGAGGACGAGAACGCCGATGCAATCGTCCGCGACGAAGGGGCCTACCTGCGCGTGCTGGCGCCCGGCATCTGCTGCCTGCCCAGGGCCGCCCTGGAGGCCGCAACCGGCCCCGCCGTTCGGTTCCCGGGCGACCTCGAAGTCGTGATGTCGTCATTCACAGGTGTACTGAAGCTCACCGACGACGGCGCGGTCTGGACATTGGTGACCGAACCGACGGTGGCCGATCAGCCGGGCCGCGACAAATGACAACCCCGGGCCGCCCGCCGGGCCGCAAGACCTACACGCGACTTGCGGTGGGCCGGCGTATCCCGCTCGAGTATGAGCTGTTGAGCACTGACCTTCACTACCACTACCCGCGTCGGTTCGAGCTGACGGCCGACCTTCCCGTCGTCGACTGGTATTACCGCCACCGTGAAGGCGCCACCCTGCAAGCACAGAGCTGGGAACAGTTCGCCGACCCGCGGCGGACCACATATCGCGAATACACCCAGTTGCAAGACGGCCGCGAAAACGTTATCGACGGGCTCCTTCGGGAGATCGACGACACCGGCTACGACCGTCAGCTCGACGTCGACTGGCTGCGCTTTCTGGACCGTTGGTACTTCCCGCTTCGTTATCCCGTACACGGTTTGCAAATGCTGGCCGCCTACGTGGCGCAGATGGCGCCTGCCTCCCGCATCACCAACTGCGCCGCTTTCCAGGCTGCAGACGAGATGCGCCGCATCCAGCGCATCGCCTACCGCACCGCGCAAGTCAACGGTTGCCCCGTCGACGCCGCCACGCTACGGCGACAACAGATTGCGTGGGAGGAAGCTCCTGCGCTCCAGCCGCTTCGCGAGCTCATCGAACGTGCGCTGATCACCTACGACTGGGATGAGGCATTTATAGTGACGAACGCGGTCATCAAGCCTCGAATTGATCGTTTGGTGAATCAAGAAATCGGCGGCTCGCTAGCAACGGCCAACGGCGATCCCATCCTCACCAGCATTCACTTCTCGCTCGACGAAGACGCCCGTTGGCACCGCGCGTGGACGGCCACGCTACTGCGCCATCTCATCGACGACACGCCTTCGAACGCCGACGCGGTTTCCGCATGGCTAGATAAGTGGCAGCCACTGGCCTCCGATGCGCTCGACGCTGCCGCCGGGATCCTCGCTGATGCGCCGGTGAGGATGGATCCGGCCGCGGTGGCAGCGCGCATCAGTGACGAGGTGTCGCGAGAAACTGCTGCACTCTTGGCGGGGCCAGCGTGATTCCCGCCCCTAACTGATTGCAGCGACCGATTAATTTCCTGGTTCGAAGGTGTTCCCCTACCAGGCGCACGCGACCACACCGAACGCTGAGGAGGTCGGCATTCTGCAGCGGTTGGTGCTGCCGGCACACAGCCAGCCGGAGGCCGCAGGGCTGATATGGTTGCCGTCTTGTCGAGGGACCGGAGGACGCGGTCCAATCTGGTTGTCTGCTCTGCCAGGCCATAGACGACCTTCTGGATCAGCGCGCTCAAGCGTGCGGTGCCGGGGTCCCGGCGATGGCTTGCTCGGTCTACGATCCGTCCATGCAGCGAACTGCTTTGCCGCCGTTGGCTTTCGGTGCATCGGCAGGGCAGCCTGTAGTCGCCCGCGGCGATTGTCCACGGGATCAGCGACGGCTACAGTTCCTCGACGCAGCCATCTGACCATTCGATGCGCGTGCCGTAGTCGGGATGCGCGTAAATATGGATGGTGTAGAGATCTTTTAACGAGTCCCACCATACGCAACTGCGCGCGCCCACGCGCCAGCGTTGCGCCACCCTGCCATCGGTGAATTCGCACATCTCGAACTGCACTTCATCGGACTCGCCGTAGTTTGCCTGCCCAAAGTCCGCCATCAACGCCTTGACTTGCGTTCGGTAGACGACTGCGGTTCTCAACACTGCCTCTCGAGTACTGGTTCAAACGTGGCGCGGACCCCGTCGCGGTCGGCGGTTTTGATGATCAGCGCGTCAGCCGCCTCACGCAGCGTCTTGCCACGGCGACCGCGCCACCGATATCGCCACAGCTTTTCGTCCATTCAATAGCCTGGTTTGTCCACGTCGCCTCCCCATGCGCCAAGGTCCTAGCTGTAGCCAAGCGGACTGTTACCGCCGTGTGATATCCGCTAAGCGGCCCCAAGTTGTTCGCTTCCCGTCAACCAGAGGCAGTGGCGACAGATCCCGGAGTTCGTACTCGCCGAACTCGGCTTTGACGGGACCACACCGCTACCCGACTTTCTGCCCACCAGCCCGGTGTAGAGATGTACACGGTTGCGTTGAATCTCTTGCTGCGTCCCGCCGCGATCCGGGGGTCGGTATGGCTGGCGAATAGCATGGGCTTCAAGTGGAACGCAAAGTAACCGATCGCTGAATGCAAGCTGGGAGCAACAAATGACCGAGTTAGCCTTCGACTTGGCGCCTGAGGTTCGGACAACGGACGTCGATGAGGCGGCCGATGCTTTGGGCCGTGTCTATGTGGCCGCCGAGCTGACTCCGATCGACACCAAATCGGTAAACATGCAGATGAACGCGCTGCAGCTTCCCCTGCTGACCGTTGGCTACCTTGGCTTCGGCGTCGACGTCGCTATCCGGGCAGACGACGTGACTGCCTACTACGTCGATGCCCCGTTATCCGGCAGGGCGGTGAGTCGGTGGCGTGACGGAGGGCTCGTTCAGACGACGACTGGGTCAGTCGCGGTATTCACACCGGGCGCGCCATGCGTGCTTGACTGGTCCGGCGACTGCGGTCAGATCTGTCTTAAGGTTTCTGAATCGCAGATGCGATGGCAGCTGGAAGCCATGCTCAACCGCCCTGTACGCAAACGAATTACGTTTGACCGGCAGTTCAATCTGAGCACCACCGCCGCGAACGATTGGTATCACTTGGTACGGCTCTTGGCACGCGAAGTCTGGCAGCCCGGGGGGCTTCTCAACCACCAGCTCGCCGTGGGGAACCTGCAGCTTCTGCTGATCCAGGGCCTGCTGCTGATACAACCCCATAACTACACCGAGGCTTTGACTGAAAGCGGAGGCCCGGCGAGCGCGGCGGTGGTGAAGCGGGCGATCGATCTGATGCACGCGCATCCGGAAACGCCTTGGACCACTACCGAACTGGCACGAGCAAGCGGGGCGAGCGTACGAGCCCTGCAGCGGGCGTTTGAGCGGTCCGGCCAGCGCTCGCCGATGATGTATCTGCGGCGGCTTCGGCTACACCGTGTGCACGCAGAACTCGCCGCTAGCTCTCCGGACTCGGTCACGGTCACGATGATTGCAGGGCGTTGGGGATTCATGCACCTTGGCCGGTTTGCCGGTCAATATCGTCAGCTGTTCGGCGAGACTCCGTCGCAAACACTGCGCGCCCCCGGTCAGCGCCCCGCACCGCCTTTCTAACGGCGGGACGTATGTCGGCGACCTACCGGCAATCCTGGCTATGGCGGTGAAACTCAGATAAGAGGTTGGTTTCGTTGCGGTGGAAGCACACCGACCAGGTAAGGGACGGTACTGACGGGACTCGACGCGAATCGGACAGTGCCACGACGCTCGACGGATATTCAGAAGCGCTTTGGTCTGCTTGGCTCGACCAGATGACGGGGAGTCTCGGTGTTCGGTTTAAAGACATGTTTGACGGTCTGTTCTCAATGTCAATGACAAGGCAGGAGGTGAACCGGTAAGCGAGGGTCGTATGGAAGAGCAACAAGGCGGTTCGTTCTCGTGTGCGGTGCAACGACTTCCCCCTGGCATAACTATTATCCGGGCGACAGGTGACCTGAATAGCGAAACGAAATCGCAGCTATCCCCGCTCGTCGCTGACGAATTGTCACGAGAGCCCGCACAGGTGGTGCTCGAGCTCTCGAACCTGACGTCTGTCGATAACGCCGCTGTCGACGCCTTGGTCTCCGCCTCGGAGTTGGCAGGAGAATCCGATATCTCATTCTGCTTGGTGGCACCGCATGCCGGTCCGGTCGTGACCACACTTGGCGAAGCCGGTCTGATTGAGCGGTTCGAAGTCTTCCCGACGGTGCGCGCAGCGACTGGCAATCGTTAAGCCCCACCGGCTCGCCACCGCGGTAACGGGCACCGAAGACCGGGTTTGCGACGCATCAGCGCCGTGGACGCGGTCATGGCGACGCTTCGTGAGGCGGTGACGCCAGGTGAGTTCGATGACGTACTGGGCCAGTGACCGCGCTCGCTGAAATTCCCCACTGACGCTCATCGAAATTCCCCACCCGTGTGGCTCCGCCGAGAAGGGCGGGCCTCCTTCGATGCTGCTGGTGTCTGACGCCTGCAGCGCTGCCGAAGGAGGCCCGCTTTCTCATGCTCACATGGGAGGACGATGTGGAAGTACATGCTCTACGCAAACGTGGTTGGACGATCTCGGCGATCGCCCGCCACACTGGGTTCGACCGCAAGACAGTCCGCAAATACCTCAACGGTGGCGGCAAGCCCGGGGAACGTGCCCGGCCGTCACCGGATCCCTTCGACCCGTTCGTCGACTACGTCACCGCACGACTGGTCGAAGACCCGCATCTGTGGGCGCGCACCCTGTTCGACGAACTCGAAGACCTCGGGTTCGACCTGTCGTATCAGAGCCTGACCCGCAACATCCGCATCCGCAACCTGCGACCGGTCTGCGAGGCGTGTCGCACGGCGACCGAGCGACCGAACGCGGTCATCACGCATCCGCCGGGAGATGAAACCCAGTGGGACTGGTTGGAATTGCCCGACCCGCCAGCCTCGTGGGGATGGGGTAAGAAGGCGTACCTTTTGGTGGGGTCGCTGGCTCATTCCGGCAAGTGGCGGGCCGCCCTTTCTCCCTCGACCGATCAGCCCCATCTGGTCGCCGCCATCGACCGTGTGGTGCGTGCATTGGGCGGGGTGACGCGGGTGTGGCGCTTCGACCGGATGGCCACCGTCTGCGATCCCGGCAGTGGGCGGGTGACCGCCTCGTTCGCCGGGGTGGCCAAACACTACGGCGTGGCAGTGGCGATCTGTCCACCGCGGCGCGGCAACCGCAAGGGCGTGGTGGAAAAGATCAACCACACCGCCGCGCAACGCTGGTGGCGCACCCTGGCCGACGACCTGACCGTCGAGGCGGCCCAAGCCAGTGTGGACCGCTTCGCCCGGGTACGTGGCGACACCCGCATCCGCGCCGCCGCCGACGGACGCTCATCAGTGGCCACCGTCGCCAAGGCCGAGCCCCTGGCGCCCTTGCCAGCCACGCCGTATCCGGTGATCGTCGCCGAACGACGGACCGCTTCGCGGCAAGCGTTGGTGTCCTACCGCGGCAACCGCTACTCGGTGCCCCCGGAGCTGGCCGCCGCCGCGGTGGTGGTCAGCCATCCAGTCGGGGGTGAGTTCCTCGATATCGCCACCACGAGCGGGATCGTGATCGCGCGGCACCGCATGGCCACCGACGGGCTCGGGGTGATGGTGCGTGACAGCGGGCATGTCATCGCCCTGGACGCTGCCGCACTGGCCACCGCCAGCACAGGGCGCCCGCATCGCCGCAAGGAACGCATCCCACCCGGGCCGGCGGCCAAAGCCGCGGCCGCACAGCTCATTCAACTCCGAGACAGCCGTTCCACGGTTGCCGAATCTACCGCTGCTTGCACCGATTCCACTGTCATCGACCTGTCCGCTTATGAGCGGGCCGCCCAGAAAAGGACCCTGCAATGACCCCCACAGCACGCAATCCCAAAACCACCCAGGCCGTCGATGGGTCACCGTCGGCCGCGGCCAGCCGTTATCAACAGCTGCGCTCACACCTGGCCGAACTCAAACTGCACGCCGCCGCCGAAGCCCTGCCCGCCGTTCTCGACCACGCCAGCGCTGAGGGACTCTCACTCACGGTCGCCCTGGAACGGCTACTCGCCGTCGAGGTCGACGCCACCGCAGCCCGCAAGTTGGCGGGGCGCCTGCGGTTCGCCTGTCTACCGACCCCGGCCACCCTGGCTGACTTCGACGTCGATGCCGCCGCCGGAATCGACCGAGCGCTGATCAATGAACTGGGCACCTGCCGCTACCTGGAATCAGCGACCAACATCTTGTTGATCGGCCCGCCGGGCACCGGCAAGACCCACCTGTCGGTCGGGTTAGCCCGAGCCGCCGCGAACGCCGGCTACCGCACCTACTTCACCACCGCCGCCGATTTAGCCGCCCGCTGCCACCGCGCCGCCATCGAAGGACGCTGGGCCACCACCATGCGGTTCTTTAACGGACCGACTCTTTTAGTGATCGACGAACTGGGCTACCTACCTCTGCCAGCCGAGGCAGCCTCGGCATTGTTTCAGGTTGTCTCCCAACGCTATTTGAAGACCTCCATCGTCATCACCACCAACCGTGGCGTCGGCGCCTGGGGCGAGATCCTCGGCGACACCACCGTCGCCGCCGCTATGCTCGACCGCCTCCTGCACCGCTCGGTGGTCATCAACCTCGACGGCGAGTCCTACCGACTACGCGACCACCACGCCGCCGCCGAAACCCTCCGCCGAGCCACCACAGCAACCCGCCAACCACTACACTGACCCCTGCTCACAGGTGAGGAATTTCGGCGAGCACACCTGAGGACTTTCGACGAGCGCGATCACCAGCAGCCGAGAGACATTCACCGGCTAGGTGCGCGATGACCCAGCCACCGCCGGCATGCAATTGCAAGGGCCCGCTGTGTCTATCGTGCCCGGAGTTAGAAAACTGGTCACGCTTTGAGTTCGTTCGCTGTTCAGAGTCAGCGTTACCCGTTACCCATCCTGTCACAGCGGGGCGAATAACACTTGGCATATTTGCTCCGGCGGGAGCAGGAAATCCACGTCCGTAACGGCGAAGGTTGCATCAAGCGGGAAAACCCGACCACAGCCATTGCCCAGCGGAGTACGACATGGCTGAACACCTTCAAGGTTCGAGAATCGCGCTGCTCGCGGCGGACGGAGTCGGCCAGATCGAATTGGAGGCATCCGGCGAGGCGGTGCGACATGCAGGGGCACAGACACAGTTGTTGTCGCTTCGAACCGGTCACATCGAATCGTTCGATAAAGACCTCGAACCGGGCCGCACGTATGCGGTCGATCAGACAGTGGCCCAAGCGACGGTCGACGAGTACGAGGCGTTGCTACTGGTGCCGGGGATGGTGAGATCCGAGCAGCTTTCCAGCCACGATCTCGTGGTCTCCTTCGTGCGTGACTTCATCACTGCGGGGAAGCCGGTCGGGATCGTCTGCCACGGCGCCTGGACTCTGCTTGAAGCAGGAGTGGCCCGGGGCCAAAGTCTCCCATTGTCTGTGACGATGCGGGCCCAGCGACGGACAGGCTCCTCTGTACTTAGAGGCGAGCCGGTCTCGCCGCGTGAACTGCGCGCGTTCTATAGCACGATCGTCGAGGAATTCGGTTGCCTTACCCGCCAGCCTGCTCCCAAGTCAGCCGAAGGGATCGAGCATGCGTGGGCCCGGATGACTGTGTTACCAACGCGGCGTAGTCGCGAGAAGTACAGCGCAGCAAAGAAAGTGGCTGGCTCATAAGCGGCGTCACCCCACTGCACCCGGGCGATGTCGGTGAATCGCTGACATGGAACGCTTTGGCCAACAATGCGAGAGATATCTAATCCGACCACCGCTTTGCGGACGGCCAATGTATCCGCGGCCTCGTGCTCACAGGACAAACCGGGGCCAACAGTGTCCTCGCGTTGAACGACCCGGACGACGCCGCGACCGAGGACAACTTGTTCGCCCGACTCTTCGATTCGTGCCTCCGCGGTGCAAGGTGTGTACGCGCGGCTGGGTGACGCAGCGCCAGCACCCCGCCTGGTGGCGAATCGGGCCACGGTCGCCGGTTGCCCCGTGTGAGTTGCGTCTTGTCTAGCGATTACCTCGAGGAGACGTCCTAGAAGACCAGCCTGAACAGCTGAAAAGCCCGTTCCCAGTGCTGGGCCGATGGATTTCCCAAGCTTGGGTCAATCACCCGAAATGACCGGGCTAGCGCGACGGCCAGGCCGCCGAAAAGCTCCGGCAGCAGTTGCTCGGTGTCCTCGGCGAACGTGACCGTGGCCGGTGGTCGGCGCAGCTGCTGGCGCAACAACTCGCGGATTTCTCCGGCCTCCTCCAGCTTGTCGAACTCGCGCATCCTTTCCTGGACGCCGGCGGTGATCGGCAGGTCTTGTGGCACGATAACGTCTCGTCCGTTCCACTTCGCCGAATCACGTCCGGCAATGGTGATGTTGTCGATATGTTCGTCGACGAATTTGCGGAAACGGCGCACGTCGTTCTTGTCGATCTTGACGCTCCCGACCGAACGGAAGAACCGCTCGAACACAGGGATCCCCGATGGATGGGTCATGCTACTACCCCCTGATCATTCGGGCAGTGACGACGTCACTGCCGTGGCGACGCGGCAACTGCACGTCTCGGCGGGAATCTCGGCACCACCTGCGCACCGCGCAAAAAAGTCGCGCTCTGTATTCTCAACGCCAGCCTGGGTCGTCATATTGAGCTCCTGACAAGTCGTTCGTGGTGGGCGGCGCACTCTATCGAGTAGCTTGCGCGACGCGCGGCCTTCGTGCCTGAGCCTCCCAGTGCGATAAACGGGTGCTCGAGTTGACCTTGAGAGACGAAGGCGTCGCGAGCAATCAGACGAAAGGTCACGACTCTTGAGGCGCATGCAGGCGATGACGTCGCTGGCTGTGGTGTTCGATGACCGCTTATGCTTCGGCGACACTCCGCGGTGGTTCCGGGCTCGATGATTGGTGGTCTTCGCGGTGTGTCAGGTGGAGGGACGGTCGGCCACGGTCACCGAGATCTGCAGGGTCTGGTTGCCGCGCAGTACGGTCAGTTGTACGTGGTCGCCCGGTTTGGCGCTATGCAGTGCGGCGATGAAATCCTCGGCTGTCGGGGTGTCGTGACCGTTGAGCGCGGTGATGAGATCGCCGGGCCGGATGCCGGCGTCGGCGGCGGGGCTTGGTTTACCGACGGCGAGAACAACGACACCGCTGTTGCGGTTGACCCCGAGGCCCTGCGCGAGCTGTGGCGTCAGGGTGCGGGGCTGAATGCCGATGTAGGCATGATGCGCACTTCCGGTGGCCAGCAGCTGGTCTGCGACGTCGGCAACGGTGGCCGCGGGGGTGGCGAAGCCCAGGGCCACTGCACCGACGGTCGGTGGGATGTAGGCCTCGCTTACGCCGACAACATGACCCTGCCCGTCGATCACTGCACCACCGGAGTTACCCGGCGATATCGCGGCGTCGGTCTGGATCAAATCCACCAGCGGCGCGCCCTCGGACGCCGAACCGGGGATCACGCGGTGCAGCCCCGAGATGATGCCCGATGTGACCGTGGCCTCGAACCCGAGCGGGCTGCCGATTACCACGTCGAGCGCCCCGACCTCGGGCAGGTCTTTCTGGAACGTCGCCGCGGCCAGCCCCCCACGGTCGACCTGGAGAACGGCGACATCGGACAGCTGATCGGCGGCCCGAACCTTGGCCGGTACCTGCTGCCCGTCGGCGAACGCCACCGTTATCTGTTTAGCGCCGGCGACCACGTGGGCGTCGGTGATGATGGTGCCGTCGGCCTTGTAAACGACACCGCTGCCGAGCCCACTTTCGGTGAGCACGGTGACGATCGAGGGCTCCACCTTCCGGACCAGTGCCGGTATGTCGGCGGGGGCGGCGGACGCGCCGCTCGGTGCCGTTGTGGTGGTCGAGCCGCTCGGCGCCGAAGAACTACACCCCGCGAGTAGGCCGGCGGCGATCGGGATGAGCAACCGCGTCCAGGCTGGCCGGCGCGGGGTCGATGGAGCATGCATCAGCGACGCCTCCGTGAAAAATCGTGTGCATGAATTGAATGCGGTGTCGAGGCCAGGATTGGATCCGCAACCCCTCCAATCCCAGTACCCTGCCAGGCTGGAGCGCGATCAGCCTGGCCACGGCAGTCGCAAACCCGGCGCATTGAGCTGACCTGCCAGGCCGAGATAGGCCGCGGCAGCAGCGATCGCCGACCATCGCGCTCGCGCTCGTTAAACCCTCCCGGCTACCCACAGTTCGCTGCTGCGCAAGACCGCTCGTCGAGGCCGACCGCGCCTCGTACTGTCGGGACGAATCGCGAGCCGCGTTTTCACGCGCCCAGGCCGGTAGCAGACCCAGCAGAATCGGTCGACGATAAAGCCTGTCGCAAGCCGGTACACCGGTGTCGCGAAGAGTATCCAAGTACCGTGCCGGCTACGCGTGGGCGGCAAGATCTTCCAAATGCGGTTGGGGGCATCATGGCTCGCGGACAGGTCCTCGTCACCGGCGGCTCCGGTTTTGTGGGTTCGCACTGCGTCGTCGCGCTGCTGAACGCCGGCTATCGCGTCCGCACGAGCGTGCGATCTCGCGCGCGGGAGGCCGATGTACGAGACATGGTGGCGCGCGGTGGCGCCGAGCCGGCCGACACACTCACAGTCGCCGTCGCCGACCTCACCTCCGACGACGGCTGGCCCGAGGCGGTCGACGGATGCGACTACGTGCTTCATGTCGCATCGCCGTTCCCGCCGGATGAGCCCAGTGACGCAAACAAGGTGATCGTGCCGGCGGCCCTCGGCACCCTGCGTGTCCTGCGCGCCGCGCGGGACGCAGGCGTCAAACGGGTCGTACTCACATCGTCGTTCGCCGCGATCGCACACGGCCACGGCAAGGTCGACCGCGAGTTCACCGAGGACGACTGGACCAACCTCGATGGCGGCGGCGTCACGGCCTACATCAAATCCAAGGTGCTGGCCGAGCGTGCCGCCTGGGACTTCATCAAAAACGAAGGTGGGCAGACCGAACTCAGTGTCATCAATCCGACCGCCACCTTCGGACCCACGTTGAGTGATGACATCTCCGCCTCGCTCATTCCCATACTGACTCTGCTTATCGACCCGCAGGCGCTGATGCCCAACATCAGTTTTCCCGTCGCCGACGTGCGCGACGTTGCCGACATCCACGTGCGCGCCATGACCCATCACGCCGCGGCCGGTGAGCGGTTCATCGCCTGCTGCGATGGCGGCCCCATCTCGATGCTGCAGGCCGCCTACATCCTGCGCGACTGGGCCGGTGTCAAATCGGTCATCGCGATGCCCGTGATCGGTGATGTCCTGCGCCCCTGCAACCGCAAGGCCAAGACCGTCCTCGGCTTCACTCCAGGCCCGATCGACGAAGCGCTCCTCGCGACTGCAGGAAGCCTGGTCCGTTTAGGACTCGTACCGCCTCCGTGAGATCACCACCGAGCGACCCGGCCCGGCAACGAAATCCGGATTGCAGACGACCCCGGACACGCCATCAGAACTCGCTGTCAAGAGCACCGCATCTGGATGCTGTACTCCCCGATCTCTGGGTACCCGCAGGTCAACGCGCGGCATCGCCGCGACAACAATCCCAAGTCGTTTCCGAATGGAGTTAGACCATGACTCAAGCGACAACTACGCCAACGCGTGTTTTTCGCGACCTGCGCGA
The DNA here is from genome assembly GCA_963784685.1 of uncultured Actinomycetota bacterium. Taxonomy (GTDB): domain Bacteria; phylum Actinomycetota; class Actinomycetes; order Mycobacteriales; family Mycobacteriaceae; genus Mycobacterium. The sequence goes on along the minus strand of CAWASF010000014.1, from coordinate 44,456 downwards.
GGCCGGCGAGACGTCGGTCAACCCGCCGCGCCGTCGTGCTCGCCACCGGAGCCTGCTATCGCCAGAGTCGCATAGGCGCGGCGTGCGAGTCGGCGAGCGGCATAGCCGGGTGCTCGCTGCGGGGGCGGATGAGAGGCCCACGACGTTCGCTAAGACTCCCCTAAGCTCGGTTGGCGCCCCGAGGAACCGCTGTCGGATTCGGTGAAGCGTTCACGCTGCCTGACGCCGTAGGCCGCCGCCCTGACGACGCGGTCGTCTTCGAGTCCAGACCCCAGCGCCCCGCCGACGGTGGAGATCGACCCCAACAGCCACGCCAACGTCAGGTAGTCGGCAATGCCGACCGGATGGCCGACGGTACTGGCGAACAGTTCAGGCAAAAGGATGACAACTGCGGCGCCCAGCAGCAGGACGAACAGGGCCGCATGCAACACCGTGACGCCGATCGTTAGCGTCACTAAAGTCGCGATGTTGTACAGCATCGATCGGCCACGCTGGGTGACCGACTTCGGCCGTTCCCAGAGCTTGTGATCCAGGATCAGCCAGGCCACCATCGCCGTGATCGACAGGATCGTCGCCGCGCCCATGCGCCAGGGGCCCATCGTGTCGGAGAATAACCAAACCTCCTTGGTGGCCAGCCCGAGTGCGCCGCTGGCGAACGCACCCACCAGGACCCGTGATAGCCCCGTTACCAAGCGCCAAGGGCGATTCGCGCGCACCATGCCCGCTAGCAGGCGCAGTCGTCGCAGCCCCCTGGGGGCAAAGTAGCGGACCCCCCCGTCGGTTCGCGCAAATGGAAGCCGCGCGGCGCGCCCCGTCGCCAAGCCGGGCACCCCGATCATTTCGCCAATCACCAATGCCACCACTTCGCGCACCTGGCGCGGTACAAACGTGGCGCCGAACCCCGGAACGGATATGAGCGCGAACCCGTGCTTGCTGCTGATGTCGGCGACGACGGGCAGGGTATCGTCGCGACGGGGCAGATCCGTGAGATAGATGACGATGTCGGCGTCATGACGTGAGGGATCGACCGATTCGATGACCTGTGGGAATGGGGCCTGTTCGTCCGGCAGGTACGGCTCAACGCGCACCGAGATGTTGCACCGCAAGGGCGGATCCACCCGATCCGCTAGTTCATTTGGCAGCGAGTCGGCAATTTGTTCGGCGAGCTCGGCCGCAAAACCCGGATCGGCGATCAGCAGCACGGTTGGGCAACCAACCGAAACGGCCAACTTTGGCTGCGCGCGACCCTTCGCAAACACGCCGCTGCATTCTACGCGCGCTACGACGGGTCGAACCGGGCGACGGGTAGTCGGCTGCCGCAAGCGTGGCTGGCGCGCTATGAGGCCGAGGGCCTGGAAGGGCGCAAGTATTGTGCGTCGAATCGTAGTGTCGTCACCGCGGGTTTCAGGCGCTCGAGCAGAGCGGTGCGATGAGCAAAGGTGAGGTCATGACCGTGAAGGGCAAAGGCCTCAGGGGCGGCGCACTCGGCTTACTCTCCGGCGTCGTGGTCGGCTTGGCGTCCATGGCGCCGGCCTACAGCCTTGCCGCGACATTGGGCCTCATCGTGGCCAGTGGCGGCGGGCCGCTCTCCGGCGTCAAAGCCCCAGCCGTCGTTCTCCTTTCATTCATCCCGATGTACTTGATCGCCATCGCCTACCAGGAGCTGAACGAGGCCGAACCGGACTGCGGCACGACGTTCACGTGGGCGTCGCGGGCATTTGGACCCATCGTCGGATGGCTCGGCGGCTGGGGCATCATCGCCGCGGAAGTGATTGTCATGGCCAATCTGGCCGAGATCGCCGGGGCGTATTCGTTCAGGTTCGTCGGCGACTTGGGCTGGCATGCGGCCGCGGACCTGGCCAGCAGCAGGTTCTGGTCGACGGTCGCGGGCGTCTTCTGGATTGTGGTGATCACCTATATCTGCTACCGCGGCATCGAGGTCTCGGCCAGGTTGCTGTACCTCCTGCTGTCCGTTCAAATCGTGTTCCTGATCGTCTTCTCGGTGGTCGCGCTGGTGAAGGTGTACACCCATAGCGCCCCGGCCTTTTCGCTGCATCCGTCGCCATCGTGGTTCTGGCCGGGCGGACTTGATTTCGGGAACAACATCGCCCCAGCAGCTCTGATGGCAATCTTCATGTACTGGGGCTGGGACACCGCTGTGGCATGCAACGAGGAGTCCGACGACCCCCGCCGCAAACCGGGCCGCGCCGCCGTCATCTCGACTTTCCTGCTGCTGGCCACCTACACCCTGGTGACCGTGTCGGCCGTCGCGTTCGCCGGCGTCGGGACGGAGGGCATCGGGCTGGGCAACCCGCACAACTCAAAAGACATCTTCACATCCATCGGTCCGAAACTGTTCGGCAACGGCATCCTCGGGAAGGTTGCACTGCTGCTGCTGGCGGCGTCGATCCTGACTTCTGCCGCCGCGTCGACGCAGACGACGATCTTGCAGACCGCCCGCACCACCCTGTCGATGGCGGTGTATGAGGCCCTGCCTGACTCGTTCGCGAAGATCCACCGTCGCTACCTCACGCCGACCACATCCACAATCGCGGTCGGCGTAGTGTCCATCCTTTTCTACGTGCTATTCACGCTCATCAACGAGAACCTGCTGGCCGCGCTGATCGGATCGGTCGGGTTGATGATCGCGTTCTACTACGGGCTTACCGGGTTCGCCTGTACGTGGTACTACCGCAATACCCTCACCGGGTCGTTGCGGAATTTTGTGATGCGCGGTGTCGCCCCATTGTCGGGCGGCGTGGGCTTACTGATCGTTCTCGTCTACGGGCTCATCCAGTACGCCAAGCCCGCCTGGCTGACCGACGACGATGGCAACAACATCACGATCCTCGGGTTCGGTGCCGTCGCGGCGGTCGGTGTCGGCGCGCTGATACTCGGATTGATCGTGATGGTGATCTGGTGGGCGATAGCCCCGGGCTTCTTCCACGGCCGCACCATGACGCGCGGCAGCACCGCAGAAGATTCCGCCGGGGACGTCGTTCGACCAACACGGCCATAAATGCATTGTGGCCGCTCGAGCCGATCCGTTCAGAAGCAACGCAGGCAAGTGCCGCAACAGCATTCGAACAGGCTGTCGTCGCGAGCCGTCGCACAAATCCACTCCGACATCGACTGCCTCTGCGCGCGGTCGATGCGGGCGCGGCCGGGAAGCTACTCTCCCAGTTCCGGTCTCGCGGGCACGGTCCCCGTCACGTGATGCCCGCACGCGCCGCTATGACTCGCGGGCGACGATCACGACCGTCCGCGCCGCGTGCGTGACCGCCGTGCTCACCGAACCCAGCATCATGCCGGCGAATCCACCGCGACCGTTGCTGCCGACGACGACGAGTTGTGCGGACTCCGAGTGCTCGACAAGTTGACGAGCCGGCTGATCGCACACCACCACGCGGCGCACCGTGACATCGGGGTAGCGCTTCTGCCATCGGGCGAGCCACTCGGCCAGCGCCGCTTGCGCCTGCGCTTCCATCGTCACGAAATCCAGACCCGACACTTCCGACATGCTGACGTCGGACCACGCATGCAATGCCACCAAGTCCACACTCCGACGAGAGGCCTCGTCAAAGGCGATCTCCGTCGCCAGTTCCGATGCGAGCGAACCATCGATTCCCACCAGCACCGGTGCCTGCGCGGACGGCGGGGCCTCATCGTGGACGATCGCGACCGGGCAACGCGCATAGTTCACCAGGCCGGTGGTGACCGAGCCGAACGGGACCGGGCTAAACGCGCCTTCGCCCCGGCATCCGACTACCATCATGTCCGCGATCTTGGACTCATTGACGAGCGTGGAAACGGTCGGGCCATGTACCACCACGCTGTGCACGAACGGCGGGCCGTGATCGGCGGTGCTGTCGGCGACCACCCTGCGCGCATCTTCGAGAATTCGCCTCGCTTTGTCGTCCTGCCGCTCGAAATAGTCCTCAGGTATCGGGATCTCCGGCCACGGCGCAACCGACGGCACGACGGGTGCGATGACGTGCATGAGTGTTAGCGGAACATTGCGCATCGCAGCGTCGCGAGCCGCCCAGTCGACCGCAGCCATCGACGACGCCGATCGGTCGACGCCGACCAAAATGCCACGATGGGTTTGATTGTCAGACATTGCGTTCTCCATACCACGGCCGTGGACGACGGCTGCTATTCCAAGGCGAATCGATGTGAATTTGGATTATTCAGGACGATAACCATCTAATTGCGGCGCAACCGAAGCAGATAGGGACGAAATACCCCGGTGCTGGGGGTCTTTGGGCCACGGTCTCCCACACCGCAGCGGCAACGACGGACCACCGTCCCCCTACCCCCTCGAGCGATCAGAGATCATTCACGTAGTGCCCGCCGTCCGGGCGGCTTGACTCGGTACCCGGCTTAGCCCCCACGGGCGGACATGCCGCCAGCCCAATCGGAGATCGCCTGGTACGCCTGATCGTTGGCCGGAGACCGCACCCCCGTGCGTCGGAGGATCGCACGCAGCTCGTCGGCCAGTTCACGCATCTCGTCGACAGCAGCCAGCGCATGCGCCTGACCGCCCACGACAGCCAGCTCAGTGTCTAAGAATCGGCGCAAACCGGCCTGGAGCAGCCGCTCGGGGGTCCATACCAGTGCCCGCGTGATCGCCGGCCGAATCGCCGTTCCGTCGGCTTGGGGCCAACAGTCTCGCGGACCTCGCGTGGCGCCGCTCGTTGGGATGGGCGACAACGTGCCAAGCACGAACACGGCGGGCATCCCGGGTGAGGTCGCCGAAAGCCAAAGTCGTTGCCCCGATGAGCAATTGGCGGACACCGATCTCAACGCAGCCACGCAGCCGCGGAAGTGCCGTAACGCTCCAGAGCCGCTAACTTGTCGTTGCATTTGGTTTTTCGGGGGGCGCCGGACGTTCGGCATCACGCGCTTCAGTGTCTCGCGCCAACGGACGTACGTCTCCGCATTTAGCAGACGCTTGATGACTTCGAGGAGCCCCGGGTTATTAGCCATTTCACCTCCTCGGGTCCGCTATTGGCGCCCAGTGCGCGGTAAAAGACCCTCACCCAGCACCGTGATCGCATGTTCGGTCTCGTCCGCCGATGCGGTGTGGCGCTCGAAATCTGCCCCCGGCCTCGAGCCTTCGGCGAGCTCGCGGGATAGTTTGGCCTTCTCCTTCAAGATTCGTATCGCCGTCGACACGGTTCCTTCCAGCTCGTCGTCGCGAGCAAGGAGCAAGGCCTCGGGCGTCCAGGCGTGGCCGACCAGGCAGCGGTAAGTGTTTTCCCCGACGGCCATCAATGCGCTCTTGCAGGTCGGACAGGTGTAGACGGTCGGCGGCCCAAGCTCCTCGGCGTCAACCGAGATGGCGAACCGCGTGCCCATCGCGATCTGGTTCTCCAGTTCCAGCCGTCCGTCCGGGTCCATCGCCTCCTCCTCAACATCACGATCGGCTAGCTGCGTAAGAAGGCCACCTACGTCCTTCGCCGCGACCGCGTAGTCGGCCACGCCGGCCTTGAGAGCATTCCGAGGTAAGTCGGGAAATGGCGCGTCGGTCGGTTCCTGAACCACCGTCACCCCACCCTTGGCACGGATGGCCCGCAGTCCGGCCACTCCATCGTCAAGCAGCCCCGACAGCAAAACACCGATCGCATGCGGGCCGTAGTCGAGCGCGACCGATCGGAACAGCACGTCGATCGCCGGTCGGTGACCGCTTTCCCAAGGCCCATCCGACAACACCACCCGGCGGTCACGGGCGAGCAGATGATTGTTGGGCACCGCGACATAAATCCGCCCGGCCTCCAAGGCGACACCATCGATCGCCGTCACCGCCGGTAGCGGCCCGCTGCGGTCCATGATCTCGGCCAGCATGGAGGGTCCTCCTGCTCGCATGTGAATCACCACCATGACCGCGAAGGGCAGATCCGGCGGCAGGCCTGCCGCCAGTTCGATGAGCGCTTCGATTCCTCCGGCGGACGCGCCGATCGCTACCACGCCTTCGGCCGCCATCGCCATCCTGCCTCTACCGACCCCAGCCTTGGCCAATCCTCAGCGGCAGCGGCGCGATCGTCACTGCGCTTGCCGCATCTTCGCCTCGAGTCCATCGATCTCTGCAACGTCTGACTTCAGCATGGACCCCACCGGACCCGCGCCCAAGGGACTTAAGCCCCACATCTGCGGGTCCCCGGTATGAATGGCGAGCATGGAATGTCCGTCGATATCCATCACAACCGCCTCGGTACCGGAACTCGGGCAAGATCCTCGGCTACGACGATGTCGCCTGCGAACACCTCGGCCGCCTCGCCAAAGTACTGTTCCGTGTCGGCATACCGCTGCGAGAAATGGGTGAGCACGAGCCGCCGCACCCCGCATTCTGCTGCGACCTGGCCCGCCTGCCGCGCGGTCAGGTGCCCGTACCGGTCGGCAAGCTCAGCATCTTGGGTGAGAAACGTCGCCTCGATCAGCAATAAGTCCGCGCCATCGGCAAGGGCGTAGACGGCGTCACACAGCCGGGTGTCCATAACGAACGCGAACCGTTGCCCGCGCCGCGGCTCGCTGACGTCCGGCAACCGAACGGTCCGTCCGCCCATCGAGATCGAGCCGGCCCGTTGCAGTTCGCCAACTGTGGGTCCCGCAATACCGTAGTGAGCCAGCAGTTCCGATACGAAATGCCGGCCGTCGGGCTCGACCAGCCGGTAGCCGATCGTATCGATGGAGTGATCCAGGCGCCGCGCCTCCAGGATTCCGAACGCGCCCTCGGCGACCGGCCCATCCCCCGCAACCGGCTGCTCCCGCAGGTCGACGACGTCGTGGAACACACAGGCGTGACGCAGCCGGGCGAAGAACTCTTGGCCCGACGCAGGGAAGTACGCCCTTATCGGGTGCCGCACCTGATCCACGGACATGCGCTGCACGATGCCCGGAACACCAAGGCAGTGGTCACCATGGAAATGGCTCAGGCACAGTCGATTCACACGATTTACCGCGACGCCGGCTAGCGTCAGTTGCCGCTGGCTGCCCTCCCCTGGATCGAACAGCAACCCCTCGCCGTCCCAGCGCAGCAGGTATCCGTTGTGGTTGCGATAACGGGTGGGCACCTGACTGGCGGTACCGAGCACGACCAATTCCCGAACCGACACACGTCGAGCGTACGACCGGTCACTGCGCAGTCGAGGCGGATGAAATCCGCGTTGTCAACCTCACCGTACCCGGATCGGCATCGGCCGGGCATCAATGTGACTTAGGGCCACCCCCAAATGGGACCTGCGGCTCTGCCAATGGGATGACCGGCGCGCGCATGATCACACCGGCGTGGCTGAAAGGAGCCGGGTGATGAAAGCAAAGGCAAACGACTGGTTGGTGATCAAGAGCACCCATGTTGATCAGGCGGATCGGCGGGGGCTCATCAGTGAAGTGCATGGCGCACACGGCGCGCCGCCCTACGTGGTGCGGTGGCTCGACACCGGCCACGTGGCCACCGTGATTCCAGGCCCGGACGCGGTCGTCGTCACCGCTGCCGCGCAGAAAGCCGCCGACCGACAGGCGCGGTCGCGGTTTGCACGCAGGCCGATCACGCCTCACCCTCCGACCCAGTAGCTGCGCTATCCGCGGTTAGCGACTTGCCGCCCCGGTAACCGTTTTGGTTGTCGCAGCGGTGTGCGCAGCCAACCAGGAATCAGTCCCAGCGGGTGGGCCATTTTCGTTGCGGCGAAGCGCGCTTACCGGTTGTCCCGCTGCGATCATTATTGCCATTTGAGATCTTCGTCGAGTTGTTGGGCTTGTTTGTCGCGCTGAGCCGCGGGACGGGTATCCACGGTGACCTCTTGCCAGTACGCCGGACTGTAGAGGTGAATATCGTTGCCGCTGCTCGCCGCCACGGTATCGAGTTGCTGCATGGCTCCGAACTCAACATCGCAGCCGACGGCTCCCCGGACTGGGACGACGAGTTCCTCGCCGGCTTTGACGTCCTGGTTGCTTCGGTGCACTCCGACTTCGATCAGACCCGCGAGGAGATGACCCGGCGCCTGCTCGCCGCAATCGAGCACCCCTACATCAACATCATCGGCCATCCGACCACTCGCCTTCTCGGTCGTCGTCCGCCGGTTGATTTCGACGCTGATGCGGTATTCGCGGCTGCCGCACGCACCCATACCGCCCTGGAAATCAACGCCTTTCCCGACCGGTTAGACCTCAGCGACGAACTCGTGAGCCGCGCTCGCGAATACGGCGTTGTCTTTGCGATCGACACCGATGCCCACGCCGTGCCGCACCTGGACAACCTCCCTTATGGTGTTGCCGTTGCGCAGCGCGGCTGGGTATCGGCCGGCGAAGTGATCAACAGCTGGCCGCTGGATCGGCTGCGCGGGTTCCTCGCAAAGGGACGCCGCCTCGCCGACAAGCCATCAGCCGCACACCACCGTGCCCATGCCCGCCCTCATTGAGAAAACCAAAAGCGCTGGCCTGAGTTCATCGGGGACTGCGCAACGACCAAACAACCATCGGGGGGGAGCAGAAATCCTGGCCGAACGCCTGGCCGGTTGGCAGGCGCTACTCTTCGTCTTCGATGACGTCAGTCTCGTCGTCGATGATGTGAACCGCGGCTTCCTCGGCAGATGCTGCGCCTCCGCTGATACCAACGTCCTCCGCGACCAACTCTGCCTCGGCGTCTTCGCCGAATCCCTGGTCCGGCGCGACAAGCCGGCCGGCTCGCGCTCGACCAACCTCGCGTCGCTGGGGAAATTCGGCGTCGCGCTCGGCTTCGTCGGAGCGTTGCTGCTCGGCTTGATCGAGCAGGACATCGGTTCGAGCGGCCGGATCCGGCTCTTCCTCTGCAAGGATCTGGTCCATGGTTTCAGGTGGTCCGAAGGCGCCGAGTCCATATGGTCGCTCCGGCGGGGAATAGCCCTCGTCGAGCATGTCGTCCATGCCCCGGTCGATAAGGGTGTCCTCTGGCTGAAGCTGGTTCTCGTCCTCGACGCTGTATTCGCCTGCGGCAGGGCCGGCCTCATAGTGAGTGCTCATGACTGTGTACTCCTGAATCGTGACGGTGCCACCGCACTAGTCGCCTTGGAAGTCCAACGATAAAGATGGCGATGTTGTCAGCCTAGGGCCATACGTCCCTTCGAGCAGACGGCGGCGGACCGGCGAACCGCAGACCTGTCCGAATCGCTTCCTGATCAACACTTTCCACTCCGAGCCGAAGATGGCCAAGCAGGCTGGAAGGTCTCCGCTTCCGCTTCGGAACGACTTCCTGCGGCCCGACAGAGGACTTTCGACCCCTCGGCCCGAGGGCGAGTCGGTGCGAGGGTCGAGAGTGACCTACCCGAATCGGCATGCGCGGTACCAACATGGACGCTGCGCGGCGACGGAAAGGATGCCCCGATGACCGTCGTGCGAAGCGTCTCCGGCAACGCCAATCCGGACCTGGCCAGTGCACTCGCCAACCATTTAGTGTCGAGTCCGAAGGTTGCTCTCGCGGCAGACCCAGCACGACAATGTCCTTGCGGCGCAACGAGTCCAGGCGCTAGGCCAGGTGTCGTCCAGCCTCGGCACGGTCGTCGAGCAGTCTCATGCTGCCGCGCAATAGAGCCAGCCGCCGGGCCAACGGATCCCCGCCATCGCCACCACACCGTCTAGTTCTGTCATCCCCCGAGCGTCGCGCGACGGGCCGGCCCACCGAAGGGCCTTAGGACCACTCCCGGTGGGTACCAACGCCTCCTGACCGGCGATCTCCGACCGTCTAGCGTCGACGCGATGGAGACCGATCGGTCATCGAGCTCCGCGCGTAACGCTAATGCGGTGACCGTGCTGCTGGGCGGTGACGTCATGCTCGGGCGCGGCGTCGATCAGATCCTGCCCCATCCCGGCGAACCGGAGTTACGGGAGCCGCACCTGCGCGATGCGCGGGGATACGTCCGGCTGGCCGAGCGCGCGAACGGGCCGATTCCGCGCCCGGTGGATTGGCAGTGGCCCTGGGGAGAAGTGATGGCGCTCCTCGACGAGGCTGCTCCCGATGTGCGGCTGATCAACCTGGAGACAACGATCACCGCCGGCGGTGAATTCGCCGAGGGCAAAACGGTTTGTTATCGAATGCACCCCGATAACCTGCCAGCCCTGACGGCGTTCCGGCCGCACGTGTGTGCCCTTGCCAACAACCACATTCTCGATTTCGGCTACCGGGGCTTGATCGACACCGTCGCGGCTCTAACCGCGCCGGGAATCCAGGGTGTCGGGGCGGGAGTCGACTTGCCCACCGCACGCCGCCCGGCGGTGGTCTGCGTTCACGACGAACACCGGGTGCTGGTCGGCTCGGTCGCGATGAAATCGGCCGGCGTTCCCGAATCCTGGGCGGCGCACTACGACCGGCCCGGGGTGTGGCTGATCCGGGAGCCGTCGCTGCGGGATGTCGCCGACGAGGTGGCGGCGGAGGTCCTGGCACACAAACGTGACGGCGATGTCGCCATTCTCTCGGTGCATTGGGGACCCAATTGGGGCTATGCGATAGCGCCCAGCGAGATCGCGTTCGCGCACCGGCTGATCGACGCGGGCATCGACGTCGTGCACGGACATTCCTCGCACCATCCCAGACCGATCGAAATATACCGCGGCAAACCGATCCTGTACGGCTGCGGTGACGTCATCGACGACTACGAAGGCATCGGCGGGCACGAGTCGTTCCGCGGCGACCTCAGGCTGCTGTATTTGATCCACACCGATCCCGCTGCTGGAGAACTAATTTCGCTGCGGATGATTCCGGTGTGCGTGCGGCAGATGCGACTCGAACGGGCCTCTCAGACCGACGCCGAGTGGCTGCGTCAGACCATCGAGCACACCAGCCGCCGGTTCGGGACCCGTGTTGCGGCGCGATCCGACGACCTACTGGAGATCCTGTCGCTTCACGCTGACATTCATCGCCGGATGACCAGGGAAGGCTAACCCCGATCCGGCAGCCGCGTTGTCGTCGTCGACCGCGACGACCACCGGGCCCGTGCGTTCACCGATTGGTCGCATAGTGCGTGAGGTAATTCAATTGTGGGCAGAGGTACAGCACAGAACCGGACAGCCACATGTTGGCGTTGCGGTTCGTGTGCCCGAGGCTGACCAGGTAGTCGACCGTCGCGTTGGGATTCTGCGTGGCGTCGAGATGTTGGCAGATCGCCTGGCCGAGATCGATGTAGAGGTTCCGGATCTCCTCCGTCGGCACATTCTCGCCGTTGGTCTGCAGGAATTGGATGAACTGGGCGCTGTCGGCGCCCGCCGGCGCGGCGACGCCCAGAGCGGCACCGCCGAGCGCCCCGACCGCCAGGAGTGTGCGGATCATCATTGCCCCTCGGAGAGCCGCCATGCACGCGGCCGGTACCACTGACGCGCGGTTGCTCACTAAACGACCAGCTTCCATCTGCACGCCGGGGCGTCGCACCCGGTGTTAGGACGATGAGTACGTTGGACGCTACCCTTGCGCATGTCGATGCGGGCTGCTCTGATCTCACTATGTCCGCAGTGCAGTGGGTGTTCCTCGGCGTCGGCCTCGCGTTGGAGGGGGTCATCGCTTGGGCTTGGTGGGTCGGCTGAACGCGCAATGAATCTCTCGTCAACATCGGCCGGCGTCGTCTGGCATCGGTAGCCGTACCGTGGTTCGATCGAAATCGTAAGAAATACAACGATTTCAGGAGAAACGTCCATGGCGACTCTGCCAGTCCAGCGTCAGACCCGTACGCTGATGCCCGATCTCGCCGAGCTTTTGGGTGGCACTCCCCTGCTCGCCGGCCTGCGTCCGCTCTTCGACCGCAACCTCCTTCGGGTCGAGGACGAGCTGAACGACGGCCGCTACGAGGTGCGCGCTGAGATTCCCGGCGTCGACCCCGCGAAGGACATCGACGTCACCGTGCATGACGGGCTGCTCACCATCAAGGCCGTACGCAGCCAGGCTGTCGAATCCCACGGTCGGTCCGAATTCAGCTACGGGGCTTTCGCGCGGTCGGTTCCGTTGCCCGCCGGAGCCGACGTCGACGACGTCCGTGCCTCCTATGAAAAAGGCATCCTTGCCATCTCGGTGCCGGTGCCCAACGGTGCCCCGGCGGCGAAGCGCATCGAGGTCGAAACTCGGGAGTGATTCGTCGGGCCTTGCGCCGGCGAAACCGGGACACGTGGCGCTTTGCGTTGTAGCGCAAAGTACCCTGACGTGACCCGATGGCTTAACAGCCGTGCCAAGCCGGGGAGGTACCCGATGGCCCCATCCGAACTCGTCTTGTTCAGCGTCGACAACAAGGTCGCCCTCATCACCGTCAACGACCCCGATCGGCGCAACGCACTCACCGACGAGATGTCGGCGCGTCTTCGCGATGCGGTCGAGCGCGCCGAGGGTGATCCCGAGATACACGCCGTCGTGATCACGGGCGCGGGCAAGGCGTTCTGCGCCGGCGCGGACCTCAGCGCCCTGGGGTCCGCAGGTGCGGGAGCGGCGGAGTCTGGGCTGCAGCGGATCTACGACGGCTTCATGTCCGTCGGCAATTGCCGCTTGCCCACGATCGCCGCCGTCAACGGTGCGGCCGTCGGCGCGGGACTGAACCTGGCGCTGGCCGCCGACGTGCGCATCGCCGGGCCGGGCGCGTTGTTCGACGCCCGTTTTCAGAAGTTGGGGCTGCATCCCGGTGGGGGCGCGACTTGGATGCTGCAGCGCGCGGTGGGTCCGCAAGTGGCGCGCGCGGCGCTGTTGTTCGGCATGCGGTTCGACGCCGAATCCGCTGTGCGGCACGGGTTGGCACTCAGCGTTGCCGACGACCCCGTCGCGGCGGCGCTGGAGCTGGCCGCGGGACCCGCGGCCGCGCCGCGCGAGGTGGTGCTCTCGACCAAGGCCACGATGCGCGCCACGATCAGCCCGGGATCGGTCGACAACGAGCACCACGAACTCGCCATGCGCACGGAACTCGGACCCCAGGTGCACTCCATCCAATCGCCGGAATTCGCAAGCAGATTGGCCGCGGCGCAACGCAGATAGGCTTTCGTGTTGGAAGTTAATTCACTTGTGCCGCTGTTGTTTCAGTGGTTTTCGGCGCTTTTGGATCCCGCGTGCGAATTGGTCGTCTACATATGCTCGCGCGCGCCGGGCGAAGCCAGTCAGAAGCATCGGTTCTCGGACCGATGATCGTTTTGGTTGTGCACTCTAAACTGAACAAAGGCGATGTAAGGGAGTGGCAACAGAAATAACAGATGACTCCAGCTCGTCGAGCTTCCTCAGGCGACACCCCTTTTGGTGGTTCCTGCTAGGTCCGGCTGGCGCTGCTGGCTCTCTGTGGGGGAAGCGGCTAGGCGAGGGCCGTCCACTTCTGGGTCATATCGTTTTCATCCTCGGCCTAGTGCTAATCGCGATCGGTCACGGCTGGGCCATCAACTGGGCCTACGTTCGTCTTGGCGGTCATCATCGGCATCATCAGTAAACGCCTGTAGCACGGAAAGCAGCGGATCGTGTTGTACCCCAAAGACCGCGGCTGCTACTGCTGGTTTTTGAGAAGGTGGGCGTAGGGGTCGCTGTCGGAGCCGACGGTTTCCGGCATTGGATAGTACGTCTTAATGAGCAGGTTTCCGCCATCGTCCCAGGCGAAGAGGAATAGTCAAGACTTGTGGATCGGCGTGTCACCCGACTGTGGATCGGCGTGCCACCCGACTTGCCGATCACCTCTTGATTCGTAGGGTCGTTCGACGAGTTCCCCCTTTTCGAACCGGACGCCGGACGCCAGCGCAGCGGGTGCAGATGGTCATCTTCCCGGTGCACATGCACACCCTCAGCCCGAAAGATCCGGGGGTGCCGTCGGTTCAGACTCGGAGCCCACACGGAGCGCGGCCCGTGCTTTGACCACGCTGTAGGCGAATAGACCGACAAGGGCGAGCTGCAGCGCACGAACCGGCGCGACGCCACGGCCAAACAACTGCCCAGCGCGCACCGCGTGTGCGTCATTTGCCACCAGCCCGGCGATGACCGGGACAATGGTAATCGGCAACACCCCGCGCCGCTCCAGCGGGCGCCGGTCCGCCCACATCAGCAGGACCGTCCAACCAGCCATCAACGGCGCACCGGCACGGATCGCGTAGCTGAACTCCGGTCCGTGTCGATCAAAACCCGCGTCGAACTGAAGCGTCGGTCCGTAGAGCCGCGGCACTGCCATCCCGACCGCAGCAACGGCGTCGACGAGCGCCCCCGCACGATAACTGCGTCGCAGCCAACGCGCTGCCTCAGAGATGGAATCAGCCGTGTCGCTCAAAACGCGATCCGAGGTCATAGTGACGAGTATGCCTTTGGTCTAGCCCCGCTTAGGTATCGTCGTTCACGTCGTCGAGAGGCATAGTCAATACTTGCGGATCGGCGTGTCACGCGACTTGCTGATCACCTCCCGATTCGTCGGATCGTTCGACGAGCTTCCCCTTCTCGAATCTGGCTCCGGCGCGGACCAGAGCGACGAGGTGAGGTGCGTTCACGGCCCGCCAGCGGGCTTGGGCGGACTCGATGAGTTTGAACGCCATGGCGACTCCGGCGGCCCGCGAGCCAGGTCCCTTGGTGATTCGCTGCCGAAGCCTGACGGTAGCGAAGGTCGACTCGATCGGGTTCGTGGTTCTCAGGTGTATCCAGTGTTGGGCCGGGTAGTCGTAGAACGCCAGAAGCACGTCCATATGTTCGGTGATCTTGGCGACCGCCTTGGGCCACTTGGCGCCGTAGTCGGCCTCGAACGCTTTAACCGCCTGCAGGGCGTGGTCGCGGTCCTCGGCGTTGTAGATCTCGGCGAGCGCGGCCTTCGCGCCTGGGTGCGCCGACTTCGGCAGGGCGGCAAGAACATTGGAGCTGACGTGGAACCAACACCGCTGCTCTCGGGTGGCGGGGAACACCTCCCGCAAGGCCTTCCAGAACCCCAACGCACCGTCACCGACCGCCAGCGCCGGAGCGGTCATCCCGCGCCGGCGGCAAGACCGCAGCAGATCAGCCCACGACTGCGATGACTCGCGAAACCCATCGCCGAGAGCCACGAGTTCCTTGGTGCCGTCGGCGCGAACCCCGATCATCACCAGCAGACACACTTTGTCTTGCTCCAAGCGGACCTTGAGGTGGTAGGGGTCGGGCATGGGCGCGATGCCGGAGCCTGGTGGGTTCCGGCCCGTTTCCCATGCCCGCCCTCCGAACCCGGCGTGCCCATTCCTGAGCACCGGGCTCTCCACGAATCAGTGGGGCTATGCCGCGTTGCGCTGGTTCCATGGGTTGGGGATGCGAGTACCCCGGTAGCGGTAGCGGCTGACCACGGTCTGGTCGGCGTAATACAGTTGCACGGCACCGTCGGTGGGCTTCCATCCCGGGAAGAACTGGCGTCGCAGTTTCCGGATGGAAGTCTTCGGGTGGCGTTTGATTGTCCAGCGCCAGACCCGCCGCCAGCTGAAGGCAGCGACGTAGCTGAACGTGGCTTTCGACGCTCCGTATCGGAAGTAGTTGCACCATCCCCGGATCATGGGGTTGAGCTTGTGCAGCAGGTTGGCCAGGCTTCTGGCCGCGTTCTTGCGTGTGGCGTCGCGGACCTTCCCGACGACGGAGGCAAGCGCCTTCTTCGACGGGTAGGTGTAGACGGCCCACGTGTTGCGGGTTCCCCTCTTGCGGAATCGCTGGATGCGAAACCCCAGGAAGTCGAACCCGTCGTCGAGGTGCACCACGCTCGTCTTGGCGTCCGACAAGCGTAAACCCATCGGGGCCAGGACATCCGCTACCTCGTCGCGCAACGCCTCGGTCTGCTGCTGGGTTCCGCGCACGAGGACGACAAAATCGTCCGCATAGCGGACCAACCGGCAGACCCCGGCCCCCTTGCGGTGGGCGCGGTGGCGTTGGGTCGGGCTGCCCAATGCGTTCCAGCGGCGCTGGAAGTGCTCGTCGAGCAGACTCAGTGCGACGTTGGCCAGCAGCGGCGAGATGATGCCGCCCTGAGGCGTGCCGGTGTCGTTGGCCTGCAGCGTTTCCAGCTCGGTCATCACACCCGATTTCAGGAACGCCTTCACCAGCGCGAGAACCTTCTTGTCCGCGACTCGTCGGCGCACCCGGTCCATCAGGGCCGTGTGGTCGATGTTGTCGAAGCACGCCTCGATATCAGCTTCCAGCACCCAGGAATATCCCCGGGAGCCGAGGTAGTGAATCTCGGCGATCGCGTCCTGCGCCCGTCTGCGTGGCCGAAACCCGTAGGAACACGGGCGGAAGTCGGCCTCGAAGATCGGTTCCAACACCAGCTTCAGCGCGGCTTGCACCACGCGGTCCCGCACGGTCGGAATGCCCAGCCGGCGCAGCTTGCCACCGGTCTTCGGGATCATCCGCTCCCGCACAGGCAACGGCACGAACTCTCCGGATCTCAGGTCCTGCCTAATATCGGCCAGGAACCGTGACACCCCGTACTCCTGCTCGATGTAGTACGCCGTTTGGGCGTCAACACCGGCAGTCCTCGCTCCGCGATTGCCCCGCACCCGCGTCCACGCCGCGGCGAGGAACGCAGGATCGGCAACCAGATTGAACAAATCGCAGAACCGGCGGTCACCATCGTCCGCCGCCCACTTGTGCAGCTTCGTCTGAATCTCCCGTACCCGCCCCACCAGCCGCAGCTGCTCGGCCGGAGCGTCGGTATTCACCAGCGCATCTTCAGGCATTCCAGTCCTCTCACCACACCGACTCGCTGCCGCCCTTCCCCATGCGCCGGGCTTTCCCCGACTCGGAGTACTACGGCGGCTCCGCCCCCGCCCGCACCCATCAGCGGTCGATACGCCTTGCCGTCACCGTCCCGGATCGGGCGGCACCGGCCGAGAGCGGACGGGTTCCCACGTTCACCGATTGATCGCTTGGCAGGGTCGGCGCCCGACTCTGTCCCTGTGGCACTCCACAAGTACGCCGCAGACCTTCCTCGTGGTCTCCTGAATCCTCGGTATCAGGAATCCAGAAGTTGCCCACCCCATAGTCACGAGTGGACACCCGCCACATCCCGGCCCATATCCGCCAGATTTGAGCGCGGTTGGCTGCTGAAGGGACTTTCTCGCCGGTTCCTGCACGTACGCCTTTCTGCCTCACTCGCCGAACCCGCATCGTCTGGCAGTACCGACACGTCCCGGCTTTGTCAGGGCTGCTCCCACCCTCCCCGGCATCGACCCGGATCAGGCTGCCCCCAGTTACATTCAGGCTGCTGCGACAGCCCAAAGGCGAAGGTCTATCACCTCCGCTCGATCAATCCGCGCCTCGTGGCGCACAATCCCGTCGACCCACACATACACGTAGTCGATGTCGCTTCAACGAACGCTTGTTGAACGCCTCGGCATCGTCCTGCCACTGGGCCGTCAGCCGAGTGATCGTCGCCGCCGACAGGCCCGCGGCCGACCCAAGGAACTGCTCCAACGCCGGGCCGAAGTCGCTGCTGGACAGCCCATGCAAGTACAACAGCGGCAACACCTCGGCCACCTGCGGCGACTTGCGCGCCCACGCCGGCAGGATCGCCGAGCAGAACCGGCGACGTTGCCCGGTCTCGGCGTCGATGCGACGGTCGTTGACCCGCGGCGCCCGCACCGGCACCGCACCCGCGGCGGTCAACACCTCGCGTTCGCCGTGAAAGCCATTGCGTACCACCAGCCGATACCCGTTCTCGTCGACCTCAGCTGCATGGGCATCGATGTAGGCGGCGACCTCGGCCCGCAACGCGGCCGCGAGCATCGCCCGTGCGCCGTCACGCACGATCTCGTCGAGCAACGACTCGCCCGCCGCGCCGTTTCCGTTGGACGCATCCGCGTCGTGGACTACCTTGAGCATGGGCGTACCTTCCCGAACCAGCGCGTCAACGCCGGCTCTTGATCAGACCTACTTGGACTTTCAGATCATCCTCGGGAAGGTGCGCCCCTTCACGTCACCAGGCTGAGGGCCATCCACAAGTTCTGATCATTGCTCCCAGGCGAATGTTTCGATGCTGTAGGCCATTTGAACATTCGGCTCGGTGCCAAAATGATTCTCGCAGACCCAGGCCATCTCGTTGCCGTTCACCTGCACCGTGATCATGTTGATCTTGAGGATCGACTGGAACATGTCGTAGGCGTCACCGGTCGCGGCGTCGAACCCGAGCTTTTCCTCAGTGCCCACGGGGTCGAACAAACGAACTTCGGCAGGCACGATGGTGCGCCAGGACGCTATCCACTCGTCGCGCTTACCCTGGTTCCACAATTCGGCATGCTTCGCCGCATGGGCCAAGCGAGCTTCTCTGCTCGGGACGCGCACTCATATCGTTTCCTTTTGTAGCTTGTCGCGGGTTGCTAGTGTCGTGAGTCGTTAATTACGGTTCAGTTGATAGACTGGGCTATGCCCAACCCGCAGGCTGCCGTAATCGTGTTGACCGATGCTGAACGTGCCGAGTTGGAGGGGTGGGCCCGGCGTCGAACCAGTGCTGCAGGGTTGGCGTTGCGGTCGCGAATTGTGTTGGCGGCCGCCGATGGTGAGTCCAATTCCGACATGGCGGCCCGGATGGGAATCTCGCGCACGACGGTGCAGCGGTGGCGTAACCGCTTTGTTGAGCAACGTTGCGACGGCCTGCTCGACGAGCCGCGGCCGGGCCGGCCCCGGGTAGTCGGTGATGCGCAGATCGAAGCATTGATCACCGCAACGCTAGAGACCACCCCGGCGGACGCCACGCACTGGTCGACGCGGTCGATGGCCACTCACCTCGGGTTGAGCCAGTCGATGGTCTCGCGGGTATGGCGGGCATTTGGATTGGCGCCGCACAAGCAAGATTCGTGGAAACTGTCCAAGGATCCGCTGTTCGTGGCGAAGGTCCGCGACATTGTGGGGCTCTACCTGGACCCGCCCGAGCGTGCCCTGGTGCTCTGTGTCGATGAAAAGACCCAGATCCAGGCGCTCAACCGAACTCAGCCGGTGTTTCCGATGCTGCCCGGAACGCCGGCGCGCGCCAGCCACGACTACGTCCGCTACGGCACGTCGAGCCTGTATGCCGCCCTGGACCTGGCCACCGGAAAGATCATCGGCTCGCTGCATGCCCGACACCGCTCCCAGGAGTTTCTGGCTTTCCTGAAAAAGATCGACCACGAAGTGCCCGCGGACCTGGACTGCCACGTCATTCTCGACAACGCCTCGACGCACAAGACTCCAGCGGTAAAGCGTTGGCTGACAACACATCCCCGCTTCGTTCTGCACTTCACCCCGACCAGCTCCAGCTGGCTCAACCTCGTGGAGCGCTGGTTTGCTGAATTGACCACCAAGAAACTTCGCCGGGGCACCCACACCTCGGTCCGCCAACTCAACGCCGACATCCGCGCCTGGATCGACACCTGGAACGACAACCCGCGCCCCTATGTATGGACCAAGACAGCCGACCAAATCATGGCCAGCATCAGCAACTACTGCACCTAAATTAATGACTCAGGACACTAGCTGGAATGATAACTGGACACCTGTCCGGAGCGCGTTTCGGTCACCAGTAAGTCAGTAGTGCATTACCTCAACATTCTTGCCAAGGAACGTGGGTGTGCGGGTGGCGGCTGTGACGTGCCAAGCTACTACAGCGAGGTCCATCACGTCACTGGTTATGCCACCTGCCGCAACGACACTGGCGTACCGCACATTATGGGCTCAGGTGGGTCGACACCGTGTCGGCCCGCTAAGCGTCGTTGGCTACGGTGGCGTCGACTCTTAGCCCGATGCGGACTCCCCCGCCCGCCGCAGCAACATTTCCGCGTGCTTGAGCACCGGCGAGTCGACCATCTGCCCTTCGAACGCGAAAACCCCGCGCTCTGTGCGCGCGGCGGCCAAAACTCGTCGCGCCCAGTCCAGCTTCTCCTCGCTGGGGCGATAGGCCGCGCGCACCACCGGGATCTGGCTCGGATGGATGCAGACCGTCCCGTCGAAACCCACCGCGACGGCATCGTCGGCCTCCGCTTGCAGGCCCTCGACGTCGCGGATGTCCAGATGCACGGCGTCGAGCGCCATCCGGCCGAAGGCGGACGCCGCAAGCAGAATTGTCGAACGCACGTGGCGGGCGACGTCCCGATAGTTGCCGTCGGCCTGCCGGCTGGAGCTGCCGCCAAGGGTGGCGACCAGATCCTCCGCGCCCCACATCATCGCCACCGTGCCCTCGGCCGCGGCGATCTCGGTGGCGAACAAGGCACCGCGCGGGGTCTCCACCAACGCGACGACCCGGCGCGGCGCAAGCGCCGTCACCTCCGCGGTCGATTCCGTCTTGGAGAGCATCACCGTCGTGTAAGCGGTGTCGGCGAGCGCGTCCAGGTCGCGCGCGTGCTCATCGGTTCCGGTGGCGTTGATCCGCACCACGGTGCGCTCGGGGTCCAGCGGGTTCTCCTGCAGCGCCTTGCGGGCGGCCGGCTTGTCGGTTTCGGCGACGCCGTCCTCCAGGTCGAGGATCACCACATCGGCGGCCGCTGCGGCCTTCGCGAAACGCTCGGGGCGGTCGCCCGGGCAGAACAACCACCCGGGGCCGGCGGCGCGCAGATCCATCACGACGCCTCCGTATTTGGCCGCTTTTGCACCAGCGTGGTGCGCACGGCGCGCGCGACGACGTCGCCGTGCTGGTTGCGCCCCGTGTGCTCGAGGGTGACGATGCCTTCGCCCGGCCGGCTCTTCGATTCACGTTTGCCGGTGCACACGGTTTCCGCGTACAGGGTGTCGCCGTGGAACACCGGCTTGGGGAATGACACCTCGGAGAAGCCGAGGTTGGCCACGATGGTCCCCAGCGTCAACTGGGCGACTGACAACCCCACCAACGTCGAAAGGGTGAACATGGAGTTCACCAACCGCTCGCCCCGAAAGCCCGGCTGCTCGGCGGCCCATGCCGCATCGAGGTGCAGCGACTGCGTGTTCATGGTCAGCGTGGTGAACAACACGTTGTCGGCCTCGGTGACGGTGCGGCCTGGTCGGTGCAGGTAGGTCGTGTCGATCTCGAATTCCTCAAACCACAAGCCCCGCTGGACAACCGACTTCCCGTCGGTCATGAGAGTCCCAGCGAACGCGCGATGAGCATCAGCTGCACTTCCGTAGTCCCTTCACCGATCTCGAGTATCTTGCTGTCGCGGTAGTGGCGCGCCACCGGATACTCGTTCATAAAGCCGTATCCGCCGTGAATCTGGGTGGCGTCGCGGGCGTTGTCCATCGCGGCCTCGGAGGAGATCATCTTCGCAATCGCCGCGTCCTTCTTGAAGGGCTTGCCCGCCAACATCTTTGCCGCCGCATCGTAGTACGCGGTGCGGGCGACGTGGGCGCGCGCTTCCATCCGCGCGATCTTGAAGCTGATCGCCTGATAGGAGCCGATCGGCTGGCCGAACGACTGGCGCTCCTTGGCGTACTTGACGCTCTCGTCCACGCAGCCCTGCGCCACCCCGGTGGCCAGGGCGGCGATCGCGATGCGACCCTCGTCCAGAATGGACAGGAAGTTTGCGTAGCCGGTTCCGCGGGCGCCCAGCAGGTTCTCCTCCGGGACGCGGGCGTCGGCGAATGTCAGCGGGTGCGTGTCAGAGGCGTTCCAGCCGACCTTGTTGTAGACCGGCTCGACGGTGAACCCCGGTATGCCGTTGGGCACGATGATCGTCGAGATCTCTTTCTTGGCCTCGCCGATGGTCCCGGTGACCGCAGTGACGGTGACCAGCGAGGTGATGTCGGTGCCCGAGTTGGTGATGAATTGCTTGGCGCCGTTGAGCACCCACTCGCCGCTTTCCAGCCGGGCGGTGGTCCGCGTGCCGCCGGCGTCCGAGCCGGCGCCCGGCTCGGTAAGCCCGAAGCCGGCCAGCGCCCGTCCGGCTACGAGATCCGGCAGCCACTTCTGCTTCTGCTCTTCGGTGCCGAACCGGTAGATCGGCATCGCGCCCAGGCCCACGCCGGCCTCCAACGTGATCGCCACCGACTGGTCGACCTTGCCGAGCTCTTCGAGGGCCAGGCCCAGCGCGAAGTAGTCGCCGCCCATGCCGCCGTACTCCTCCGGGAACGGCAGGCCGAACAGCCCCATCTCGCCCATCTTGGCGACGACTTCGTACGGGAAGCTGTGCTCCTCATCGTGTTTGGCCGACACCGGCGCGACCACGGTGCGCGCGAAATCGGCCACCGTGTCACGAAGATCTTCGTATTCCTTGGGCAGCGTCCCCGCGGTAATGGTTGTCGTCATGATCCGTCCTTGATCCGAGCCAGCACCTGATCGACTTTCACCTGATCGCCGACCGACACCAGCACCTCCACTCGCCCCGAAACCGGCGCGGGCAGCGAATGTTCCATCTTCATCGCCTCGACGACGACCGTCACGTCGCCCTCGGAGACCTCGTCGCCGGAGCTGACCTGCACGGCGATCACGTTGCCGGGCATGGGGCTGACGACCTCTGCCGGCCGCTCGCCCACGGCGCGGTGAATCTTGTGCTCCTCGGCCTCCCTGAGGTGCCACGTTCCGCGTTCGTCGGCGATCCACAGGTGCCGGTCGGCCTCGGCCCACCAGTACTCGCGGCGCAGCCCGTCCAGCGTCGCACTCATCCGCGCACCGTCGAGTTGCGCACTGGCGGAATGGATCTCACCGTCGCCGACCTGCACCCTGGCGGCGTCGGGCGGTCCCCATACCGATACCGTCTCGCTTCGCAGCGGGGTGCGCATCGCGGTGCGGACCGGCGCCGCGGCGCCGCCGACGCGCCACCCCGTCGGCACGGCCCAGAGGTCACCCCGAGCGCGCCCGGCCAGGGCCCACTGACGGTAGAGTCCGCCGGCGGCGAGCACATCGTCGGGCGCCGCGAGCGGCGCGAAGTCCGCCACCCGCTCGTCCAGTAGCCCGGTGTCGAGGTTCCCTGCACGCACCCGCTCGTCGGCCAGCAGGAACCGGAGGAACTCGATGTTGGTTTGCACGCCCAGGATCATGTTCTGCGCCAGTGCCGCGTCGAGTTTCGCGAGCGCTTCATCGCGGTCCGTGCCGTGGGCGATCACCTTGCTCAGCATGGGGTCGTAGTCGCTGCCGACCAGGGTGCCGGCCAGCAGCGACGAGTCCACCCGCACGCCGGCGCCGGACGGTTCGAAAACCTGCAGCACCCGACCGCCGGTGGGCAGAAATCCGCGTGCGGGATCCTCCGCGTACACCCGGGCCTCGATCGCGTGCCCGCGCAATTGGATGTCGTCCTGGGCGATCGCGAGCTTCTCGCCGGCCGCCACCCGCAGCTGCCACTCCACCAGGTCCAGGCCGGTGACCGCTTCGGTAACCGGGTGTTCAACCTGCAGGCGGGTATTCATCTCCATGAAGAAGAACTCGTCCGGGCGGTCGGCGGAGACGATGAACTCCACGGTGCCCGCACCGACGTAATCGACACTGCGGGCGGTGTTGCAGGCCGCTGCCCCGATCCGCGCGCGTGTGTGGGGATCGAGCAACGGCGAGGGCGCCTCCTCGATGACCTTCTGGTGGCGCCGTTGCAAGCTGCATTCACGCTCGCCCAGGTGCACCACGTTGCCGTGGGTGTCGGCAAGCACCTGCACCTCGATGTGTCTGGGCCGCAACACGAACCGCTCCAAAAACAGCGTGTCGTCACCGAACGACGACAACGCCTCCCGCCGAGCGCTCACCAGCGCCTCGCGCAGCCGGGCCGGCTCTTCCACCAGCCGCATGCCCTTGCCGCCGCCGCCGGCAGACGGCTTGATCAACACCGGATAGCCGATATCTTCGGCCGCCGCGACAAGCTCGTCGTCGGTCAGTCCCGGCTTCGCCACCCCCGGCACCACCGGCACGTCGAAGGCGGCGACCGCGTTCTTGGCGGTGATCTTGTCGCCCATCGCCTGTATCGCATGTGCCGACGGCCCCAGGAACACCACCCTGGCGCGCTCGCACGCGGCCGCGAAATGAGCGTTCTCCGAAAGGAACCCGTATCCCGGGTGGATGGCCTGGGCGCCCGTGCGCACCGCGGCGTCGACCACCTTGTCGATGTCCAGATAGCTCTCGCGCGCCGCGGCGGGTCCCAGGCGGACGGCCGTGTCGGCCTCGAGAACGTGCCGCGCGGTGGCGTCGGGATCGCTGTAGACGGCGGCCGATCGGATTCCCAGCCGCCGCAAGGTCCGGATCACCCGCACCGCGATCTCGCCGCGGTTGGCTACCAATACGGTGTCGAACATTCCATCACATCCGGAAGACGCCGTAGGAGACCGGTTCCAGCGGCGCATGCGCGCACACCGAAAGGGCAAGGCCGACAAATGTTCTCGTGTCGGCCGGGTCGATGATGCCGTCATCCCATAGGCGGGCCGTCGAGTAGTACGGGTTGCCCTGATCCTCGTACTGCTCGCGAACGGGCGCCTTGAACGCCTGCTCCTCGTCGGCCGACCACGGTTTGCCCGCCGCACTGAGCTGCTCACCGCGAACGGTGGCCAGTACGGACGCCGCCTGCTCGCCGCCCATCACCGAGATCCGCGCATTCGGCCACATCCACAAGAAGCGCGGCGAATACGCCCTGCCGCACATCGAATAGTTGCCCGCGCCATAGGATCCGCCTACCACCACGGTCAGCTTCGGCACCCGGGCGCAGGCGACCGCGGTGACCATCTTGGCGCCGTGCTTGGCGATACCGCCGGCCTCGTAGTCGCGGCCGACCATGAAGCCGGCGATGTTCTGCAGAAAAAGCAGCGGAATCCGGCGCTTGTCGCACAGCTCGATGAAATGGGCGCCCTTCAAGGCGGATTCGCTGAAGAGCACACCGTTGTTGGCGACGATTCCGACGGGGTGGCCGTGGATGCGCGCGAACGCGGTCACCAGCGTCTTGCCGTATTTGGCTTTGAATTCGCTGAATTCGCCGCCGTCGACCAGCCGCACGATGACCTCGTGCACGTCGTAGGGCACGCGTGGGTCTGGAGGTACGACGTCGTAGAGCTCGGTCTGCGCATGCTTGGGCTCCACCGAACGGCGAACGTTCCATTGGCCGGGCTCACGCGGGCCGAAGGTGGCCGCGATCGAGCGGACGATCCGCAGTGCGTGCTCGTCGTCGTCGGCGAGATGGTCGGTGACACCGGAGACGCGGGAGTGCAGGTCGCCGCCGCCGAGTTCTTCGGCCGAGACGATCTCCCCGGTCGCGGCCTTGACCAGTGGTGGGCCGCCGAGAAAGATCGTGCCCTGCTCGCGGACGATGACGGCCTCGTCGCTCATCGCGGGCACGTAGGCCCCGCCCGCCGTGCACGAACCGAGCACCGCGGCCACCTGCGGAATGCCCTTGGCGCTCATGGTCGCCTGGTTGTAGAAGATCCGCCCGAAATGCTCCCGGTCGGGAAACACCTCGTCTTGCCGCGGCAGGAAGGCGCCCCCGGAATCCACCAGGTAGATGCAGGGCAACCGATTCTGCAACGCGACTTCCTGCGCGCGCAGGTGCTTCTTGACCGTCATCGGGTAGTACGTGCCGCCCTTGACCGTCGCGTCGTTGGCGACGATGACGCACTCACGCTCGGACACCCGCCCGATCCCGGTGATGATCCCGGCTCCCGGTGACTCGTCGTCGTACATGCCGCCCGCGGCCAGCGGAGCCAGCTCCAAAAATGGGCTGCCCGGATCGAGCAGGCGATCGACCCGCTCGCGGGGCAGCAGCTTGCCGCGGCTGACGTGGCGTTCCCGCGCGCGTTCGTTGCCGCCCAGAGCCGCCGCGGCCAGCTTGGCGTTCAACTCACCAACCAGCCGGCGGTGCTCGTCGGCGAACGACGGCGCAGTACTGACAGCGGTGCTCACGGGCGCCTCCCGGTTGTCGCCGGCACAAGGGGCGGTTCGGTTTTCGCGACGACCTCGTCCACCGAGACCTCGGGGGCGGTCTCGATCAGATGCAACCCGTCGTCGCACACGTCGATGACGGCGAGGTCGGTGATGATGCGGTTCACACAGCCCACCCCCGTCAACGGCAACGTGCACCGCTCAACGACTTTCGGGCTGCCGTCCCTCGCGGTGTGCTCCATCATCACGATCACCCTGCGGGCGCCGTGCACCAGGTCCATCGCGCCACCCATGCCCTTGACCATCTTTCCCGGAATCAACCAGTTGGCAAGGTCGCCGGCCGCCGAGACCTGCATGGCCCCCAGCACCGCGACGTCGAGATGCCCGCCGCGGATGATTCCGAATGAGGCCGACGAGCCGAAGAACGCCGCGCCCGGCAGTGTGGTGACCGTTTCCTTGCCGGCGTTGATCAGATCCGCGTCGACGTCCTCGCGCCGCGGATAGGGTCCGACCCCCAAGATCCCGTTCTCCGAATGCACGACGACGTTCACCCCGTCGGGAATGTGATTGGGGATCAGGGTCGGCATCCCGATGCCGAGGTTGACGTACTGGCCGTCCTCGAATTCGGCGGCCACCCGGGCGGCCAGGCCTGCCTTGCTCCAGCTCACTGCCGCACCGTCACCTTCTCGATCGGCTTGACGGGATCGGGCACGTGGACGATCCGCTGGACGTAGATGCCGGGGGTGTGCACCGCGGCGGCGTCGATTTCCCCTGGCTCGACGAGATGTTCGACCTCGGCGATGGTGACCTTGCCCGCCAGTGCGCAGTCGGGGTTGAAGTTGGCCGCGGACGCGCGGTATACGAGGTTGCCGTGCCGGTCGCCCTTCCAGGCATGCACCAGTGCGAAGTCGGTGCGGATCGCGCGCTCGAGAACGTAGGTGACGCCGTCGAACTCGCGAGTCTCCTTCGGGGGCGACATCACCGCCACCGCGCCCGAAGCGTCGTAGCGCCAGGGCAGTCCGCCGTCGGCGACGGGAGTGCCGACTCCCGCGGGCGTGTAGAACGCCGGGATCCCCATCCCGCCGGCGCGCAGCCGTTCCGCGAGGGTGCCCTGCGGGGTGAGCTCGACCTCGAGTTCACCGGCGAGAAACTGACGGGTGAATTCCTTGTTGTCGCCCACGTACGACGCCACGGCCCGGCGAATTCGCTTGTGCTCCAACAGCTGAACCAGCCCGACACCGTTGCCGCCGCAGTTGTTGGACACCGTCTCCAGGTCGCGGACGCCCGTGTCGACCAACGCAGCGATCAGCGCCTCGGGGATGCCGCAGAACCCGAATCCCCCGACCGCCAGGGACGACCCGTCGGTTATGTCGGCGACGGCTTCAGCGGCCGTCGCCACCGCCTTGTCCATCGCCGCAGCAGCCTCCGATTCAGTTAATCTTCATTAACTGGAGGGAGAATACCACCGCCTGCACCGCCGCGTCCAGGATCGGGAGGCGCCTCAGCCTAGGCCACCCAGATACTCGATCGCTTGCTGCCGCATCTCAGCTTTACGGACCTTTCCGGTGACGGTCATCGGGAACTCGTCGACGATCCGCAGATAGCGCGGGATCTTGAACCTGGCGATCCGACCCGTGCAGAACTCCCGCAATCCCTCGATGGTCAGCGCCGGCGCCCCTTCGCGCAGCATAATCACCGCCATGACTTCCTCGCCGTACCGGTGGTCGGGGACCCCGATGACGTGGCCGTCGACGATGTCGGGATGGGTGTGCAGGAATTCCTCGATCTCCCGTGGGGAGATGTTCTCTCCGCCGCGGACGATGACGTCCTTGATTCGGCCGGTGATCTGGACGTAGCCGCACCGGTCCATTGCCGCGAGATCGCCGGTGTGCATCCAGCCGTCCGCATCGATCACCTCGGCGGTTTGCTCCGGGTCGTTCCAATAGCCGGCCATCACCGAATAGCCGCGCGTGCAGAACTCGCCGGCCACCCCGCGCGGCACCGTCTCGCCGCTGCCGGGGTCGACGACCTTGACTTCCAGATGGGGGCCCACCCGGCCGACGGTGCCGACGCGCCGCTGCACCGGATCGTCGGTGCGCGTCTGCGTTGAAACCGGTGACGTCTCGGTCATGCCGTAGCAGATGGACACGCCCGGCATGTGCATGCGCTCGATGACCTTGCGCATCACCTCGATCGGGCACGGTGCGCCGGCCATGATCCCGGTGCGCAGGCTGCTCAGGTCGTAGTCGGCGAAGTCCGGCAGGCCCAGCTCCGCGATGAACATCGTCGGGACGCCGTAGAGGCTGGTGCACCGTTCGGCCTGCACCGCGCGCAGCGTGGCCCCAGGTTCGAAGGCGAACGCGGGAATCACCATGCAGGCGCCGTGACTGGTGGCCGCCAGGTTGCCCATCACCATGCCGAAGCAGTGATAGAAGGGCACCGGGATGCAGATGCGATCCCGCGCGCTGTAGCCGAGCAATTCGCCGACCAGGTAGCCGTTGTTGAGGATGTTGCGGTGGCTCAACGTGGCTGCCTTCGGGTATCCCGTTGTGCCCGAGGTGTATTGGATGTTGATCGGATCGTGGGGGTCCAGCGCCGCGGCGATCCGCCGCAGCGCGGTTGAGTCAATCTCCGCGGCGGCCAGTTCGTTCCAGCGGTCGCTGTCCAGGAACACCACCTCGCGCAGCCCGGGGCAGCCGCCCGCCACCTCGTCCAGCATCGCCGCGTAGTCCGACGTCTTGAAGCTCCGCGCGGCAACCACCATCGCGGCCCCGGATTGCCTTAGCGCATAGTCCAATTCGCCGGCGCGGTAGGCGGGGTTGATCGTCACCAGGATCGCGCCGATCTCGGCGGTCGCGTACTGGACGAGCACCCACTCCCACCGGTTCGGCGCCCAGATGCCCACCCGATCACCCGCGCCGATTCCGGCCCGCAGGAATCCCGTGGCCAGCCGGCGCACGGAGGCCAGCAGTTCGGCGTAACTCCAGCGCCGGCCGGCAGCGACGTCGACGAGCGCGTCCCGTTGCGCATGCCTGGCGGCGGTATCGGCGAAGTTGGCGCCGATGGTCGTCTCGAGCAGCGAAGGCTCGCTCGGTCCTCGATCGAAGGAGAGCGGATCGTCTGCGGCTTCTGCGGCTGCCACGGTTTTCCTCCGGTTAACAGCGAATAACTCATGCTACGTTAGTGGCGATTAACCGACCGGACGAATTGCGGACGGAGGCCCGTCGTGACAACGTCCGCCCCCGAGGGCCGGCCTCCCGACCCCCCGAATCGTCGCAGCCGGTTGAAATCCGACCGGCGCTTGCAACTACTGTCGGCCGCCGAACGGCTGTTCGCCGAACGCGGTTTTCTGGCGGTGCGGCTTGAGGACATCGGCGCCGCCGCCGGCGTCAGCGGTCCGGCCATCTACCGGCACTTCCCCAACAAGGAGTCGCTGCTCGTCGAGTTGCTGGTCGGGATCAGCGCCCGGCTGCTCGCCGGTGCCCGCGAGGTGCGGGCCCGCAGCGCCGACGCGGCCGCCGCGCTGGACGGGCTCATCGACTTTCACCTCGACTTTGCGCTGGGTGAACCTGACCTGATCCGTATCCAGGACCGCGACCTTGCGCACCTGCCCGAGGCGGCCGAAAGGGAGGTGCGCAAAGCGCAGCGCCAGTATGTCGAGGTCTGGGTCGGTGTGCTGCGCGAGCTGAAGCCCAAGTTGGCCGAGGCCGATGCCCGGTTGACGGCGCACGCGGTTTTCGGTCTGTTGAACTCGACGCCGCACAGCATGAAGACGGGTGAAAATTCGCGGACTAAGCCGACGGGAGTGGCGCGCTCGCGCGCTGTCATGCGGGCGATGACCGTCGCCGCATTGCTGGCCAGCGATGATTGCCGTTAGCGTCGGCCCAGGTACCCTGCAGCCATGAGGTGGGCATGAACGATCCGCGTCGACCCGAGTGGGTCAACCCTCCTCGGTATGCGCCGCCGGTTGACCCGGCATACGCCGAGCAAGCCCCCTACGCACCCATTTACGGCGGGCCGATTCCCCAATGGGCCCCGACCTCCAATCAGACCAACCCGACCACACAGTTGCCGCCGTACTGGCAGCACGACCTTCCTCCGTCGTCGGGCGAGCTGCCTCCGGACGATCTCGCTTTCCGGCCGCCGCGCCACCCGAAGTCGCCGCGCGGGTTGTTGATCGGCGCCGGGGTGGCGTTGCTGCTGGTCGTCGCGCTCGTGATCGCGCTGATACTCGCCAACGACGCGATCAAGACTCAGACCGCCGTCCCCCCGTTGCCCGCCATGCCCGAACCGAGTCCGAGCACACCGACCACATCAACGCGGGCAAAACGCTTGCCCCTCCCGCCCGTCATCCCCGCGCCGGTGCCGCCCAGCGAGTCCGGCACACCCCCCGAGACGACCGGCCCGGCCGTGATGCAGAGCGTCGTCTATAACGTCACCGGCGATGGCCGCGCAATCAGCATCGTGTACATCGACACCGGCGACGTCATCCAGACCGAGTTCAACGTCTCGTTGCCGTGGACCAAAGAGGTGAGCCTCGCGAAGTCGGCCCTCCACCCGGCAAACGTCACGATCGTGAACATCGGTCACAACGTCACGTGCTCGGTAACCGTCGCCGGGGTCCAAGTCAGCCAGCGGGTCGGCGTGGGCATAACCATCTGCGACGCCCGAGGCTAAGCATTCGACGACTGTCCCGTTACGGCCTTGCCGCGCACCGGAACTCGGACAACCAGCATCGCCAGCAGCCCGGCTAGCAATACCAGGCAGATCCCGCCGAGGCCGGCGCGGGCGGCGCCGAATGTGTCGACGAACACCGAGAACAGCCACGGCGCCACGAACGCGACGGCACGTCCGGTCATCGTGTAGAGGCCGAACGCGACCCCTTCCCTGCCTTCCTTTGCCATCTGCAACAGCAGGGCGCGCGCCGATGACTGCGAGGGCCCGATGAACATGCAGAGCAGCAGTCCGCATATCCAGAAGGCCACCGGACCGGACAGCACCAGCATCGTCAGCACCAACGTGACGATCGCGAGCAGCGACCCCACGATGACCGGTTTGGATCCGACCCAGTGGTCGACGAACCCACCCAGCACGGCGCCCACCGCGGCGACCACGCTGGCCACCACACCGAATATGAGCACGTTGGCCTGCGAGATGCCGTACACGTTGACACCCAGCACCGCGCCGAACGCGAAGATCGCCGCAAGGCCGTCCCTGAAGAGGGCACTGGCGAACAGGAAGTAGACCACGTTGCGGTCGCGCCGCCATTCCGCGGAGACCTCGCTCCACAGCTTGCGGTAGCCGCCGAGCATGCTGGTCAGCTCGTGCGCCTCGGCCGGATCGGGCAGTCGGTGTGCGACCAGCAGCAATGGCAGGCCCAACACCGCCAGCCAGGCGGCCGCCACGAGCATCGCCTCGCGGACGTAGAGCCCGTCGTAAACCGGCACCCGCAGCAGCCCACGAACCGCGCCCGGGCCTGAGCCCGATCCGGAGATGAAGCCCGTGTAGATCACCAGCAGCAGTACGACGCTGCCGAAGTAACCCGATGCCCAGCCCAGGCCCGAAATGCGGCCGGTCGTCTGCGGCGTCGAGAGCTGGCGCAGCATCGCGTTGTACGGGACGCTGGCCAGGTCACCGCACGCGGCCGTCGCCCCCAGCAGCACCAACCCGGCCCAGAAGTAGGCGGGGCGGTCGCGAATCAAAAACATCGCGCATGTCAGCGCAATCGCCAGGCCGGTCAGCACGCCCAGCGCGACTCGCCTGCGATGCGGGGACTCCACCCACACGCCGACGGCCGGCGCCAGCAACGCGACGGTGAAGCCGGCGCCGGCCCCGGCGCGCCCCAACCAGCTGGCCGGCGTGGTGGCGCCGGGTAGGCCCGCTCCGACGCTGCTGGTCAGGTAGACGGAGAAGACGAAGGTCGCGCAGATCGCGTTCAGCCCGGTGGATCCGCAGTCCCATAGCGCCCACGCCGCCACCCGAGACGGCGAAGGTGCGGCCGAACGCGACCCCGGCGGACTCATGCCCGGCACTCTATTTGTTGGGCGGCTGTCTACGATTGCCGCATGCCGATACCCGCCCCCAGCCCCGACGCGCGCGCCGTTGTCACCGGAGCTTCGCAGAATATCGGCGAGGCGCTGGCCACCGAGCTTGCCGCGCGCGGACACAGCCTGATCGTCACCGCGCGGCGCGAGGACCTGCTCAACGACCTGGCCGACCGGCTGGCCGATAAATACGGCGTCGTCGTCGAAGTGCGACCGGCCGACCTGGCCGATCCGGGCGAGCGGGCGAAACTGTGTGACGAGCTGGCCCAGCGACCCATCTCGATCCTGTGCGCCAACGCGGGTACCGCGACGTTCGGTGCCGTCGCCGGCCTCGACCCGGCGGGCGAGAAGGCTCAGGTGCAGCTGAACGCCATTGCGGTGCACGACCTTACGCTGGCGGTGCTCCCGGGAATGATCGACCGCAAGGCCGGCGGCATCCTGATTTCCGGTTCGGCGGCGGGTAATTCGCCGATCCCCTACAACGCCACCTATGCCGCCACCAAGGCGTTCGTGAACACCTTCAGTGAATCGCTGCGCGGCGAGCTGCGCGGCTCCGGTGTGCACGTCACGCTGCTGGCACCGGGCCCGGTGCGAACCGACTTGCCCGATGACGCCGAAAGGTCGTTGGTCGAACGGCTGGTACCGGACTTCCTGTGGATCTCCACGGAGCACACCGCCCGCGTGTCGCTGGATGCCTTGGAGCGCAACAAGATGCGCGTCGTCCCGGGGTTGACGTCGAAGGCCATGTCGGTGGCCAGCGGCTATGCCCCACGCGCCATCGTCGCGCCCATCGTGGGCAGCTTCTACAAGAAGCTCGGCGGCGGGTAGTCGTTACTTGCGGCGGCCTCCGCCCGGAAGGAGGTTCTTGATAATTCCCAAGAGGCCCTTCGAAATTTCGCGTGACGCCGTGTTGACGCCGCTTTTCACAGTCGGGTCGTGCCATATCTGCTCCAGCATCCCGGGGCTTTTCGGCTCAGCCGGCTCGGCCGGCTCCGGCATCGGCGGAACCGGCTCATTCGGTGGCACCGGCGGGTAATCGGACTGGGCTTGCGGCGGCAGCGGCCCGGGTCGGGGCTGCGCCGGTTGCTGAACCGTTTGGCCGTACTTCGCCTGCAGTGGACTGGATTTGACCGCGGCGGAAATCACATCGCCTTCGACAGCACCCATCAACGACCGGGGTACGCGCATGCGGGTCCACGCCACTGGTGTCGGTGCGCCCTTCTCGGACAGCACGGTGACGACCGCCTCACCGATGCCCAGCGACGTCAGGGCCGACTCCAGGTCGTAGACATCCGTTTTCGGATAGGTGCGGACCGTCTTGCTTAGCGCCGCCTGGTCGTCGGGGGTGAAAGCCCGCAGCGCGTGCTGGATCCGCGCACCCAACTGGGAGAGCACATCATTGGGCAGGTCCGTGGGCAACTGGGTGCAGAAGAACACCCCGACGCCCTTGGATCGGATCAGCTTGACGGTCTGTTCCACCTGTTCGAGAAAAGCCTTGGAGGCATCGGTGAAAAGCAGATGCGCCTCGTCGAAAAAGAACACCAGCTTCGGTTTGTCCACGTCGCCGACCTCGGGCAAAACGGTGAACAGTTCGGCCAGCAGCCACATCAGGAAGGTGGAGAAGATGACCGGACGCAATGACTGCCCGCTGAACTCCAGTAGCGAAATGATGCCGCGCCCCCGGTCCTCGCGCAGCAAATCGTTCGGCTCGAGATTCGGCTCGCCGAAGAACGTGTCGCCGCCCTCGCCGCCCAGGTTCACCAGCGCCCGCAGAATGACGCCCGCCGTCGTTGACGACACCCCTCCCAAGTCTTTGAGGTCGGCCTTCCCCTCGTCGCTCGTCAGGTGGCTGATCACACTACGCAGATCGTCCAGGGTGACCATTCTGCGTTTGTCCTTCGCCCAATGGAAGATCAGCCCCAGCGTCGATTCTTGAGTCGCATTGAGTCCCAACACCTTTGACAGGAGAACGGGGCCGAAGCTGTCAACGGTCGCTCGGATCGGCACGCCCACCCCGTCGGTGCCCAGCGACAGGAACTCCACCGGGAATCCCGTCGGCTCCCAATTGTCCCCGGTATCTTTCGCGCGCGCGGCGGTCTTCTCGTTGGGCACTCCGGGCTTGGCCAGTCCGGACAGGTCGCCCTTCACGTCGGCCATCAGCACCGGAACGCCTGCCGCGCTGAGCTGCTCGGCGATCAACTGCAGCGTCTTGGTCTTGCCGGTTCCCGTGGCCCCGGCCACCAGGCCATGCCTGTTGATGGTGGCCAGCGGTATGCGAATCTGTGCGGCCGGGTCGGCCGTGCCGTCGACGACGACCGTGCCCAACTCGAGGGCCTGGCCCTCGACGGCGTAACCGTTCGCGATCCGCTTCGCGGGAGTTTCAGGTTCAGCGGCCGCTGATTCGGTGGTCATCCCCTTGCGCCCCTCTCCCCCAAGTCGTTCCGCGTGCAATTCACCAACGCTCACCCTACTTGCCAGGGGGTGGCGGGTGCATTGGCTGACGTGCGCCTACGCTGACGCTGTGCGCGACGAATTGGTGTGGATCGACTGCGAGATGACAGGTCTCGACCTAGGTTCGGACAAGTTGATCGAGATCGCGGCCCTGGTCACCGACGCCGACCTGAACGTTCTCGGCGATGGAGTGGACGTGGTCATCCACGCCGACGACGCCGCATTGTCGTCGATGATCGACGTGGTCACCGAAATGCATTCGCGCTCGGGGCTGATCGACGAGGTCAAGGCGTCCACCGTCGACCTGGGGACCGCCGAGGCGATGGTGCTGGACTATGTCGCCACACACGTCAAGCAACCCAATACGGCGCCGCTGGCGGGCAACTCGATTGCCACAGATCGTTCGTTCCTGGCGCGCGACATGCCGCAGCTGGACTCATACCTGCACTACCGGATGATCGACGTCAGCTCGATCAAAGAACTCTGCCGGCGCTGGTACCCGCGCATTTACTATGGTCAGCCGGCCAAGGGTCTGACGCACCGGGCACTGGCCGACATCCACGAATCCATCCGCGAACTGCGGTTCTACCGCCGGACCGCATTCGTGCTGCCCCCGGGGCCGTCTACCAGCGAAATTGAGGCAGTGGCCGCCGCGCTTCAGAACGGAGAAGGCCCGCCGGCAACAATCGATTCGGACACCGAGCCGACGACCGGCTAGTATCGACGTCGCCGCTCGTTGCCCCGATTTGGGGCCCCGGCGGCGATGGTGAGTGTAGTTCAGTTGGTAGAGCACCAGGTTGTGATCCTGGATGTCGCGGGTTCGAGTCCCGTCACTCACCCCACAGGTCATTCCTGAAGGAGAGGGGCCGGTCAAGACCAACCTCTGTGTTGTTTTGGTTGGTTTTGCGAGCTTCCGTGTCCTGGCCGGACGCGTCGAAGTAGGCGTCGGGGTCAAGGCTCTGGCGGAGCCCGACCGCGTAGCGGCCGTAGGGCCTTGACGGCGGCGCCGTTGGGCGCATGCTGTTCAGGGCAGGGAGGTCGGAATTGCTTGTCCTGCTTTCGGCTTGGGTAGCAAGGGTGGTCGTTGGCGTCTTCAGTGCCGGTTTCCCGGTGTCGGGCAGGCGATGGGGCTGCCGGTCATTCCTTCGCCGCGGTGTGCGGCATGAAGCGGTTCGCAGGGACGGTCGGTCGGGATCAATCAGAGGGGGCGACCTCGCCGGGTTCGGGGGTCATGACCTGCACGATCCGCAACCGGCCGAGTCTGGCTGCTCACGCCGCGCGGGGTGGGTGGTGCAGGGCCCGGATGTGGTGGTCGCGCAGCCCGTAGAAGACGAGCTCGAGCTGTCTTCGGGCGGCGGCCACGGCGCCGATGTTGCGGTTGCCGCGGCGATGAGCGACCTGTTCGCGGATCGCGCCGATGTGACTGCTCGCGGGCAGGATTTTCACCGATTCGATCGCCGCCCAGCGCACCAGGCGCGAGCCTTGCTTGGTGATCCGACCGCGGCGCACCGTGGTGTCGGATTCGTGGTGCGACGGCGTCAGGCCGGCCCAACAGGTCAACTGGGCGGGGCCAGCGAAGCGGTGCACATTCCCGATCTCGGCGACGAACACCGCCGCCAACACCTGCCCGATGCCGGGGATCTGCTGGATCGCGGTGTAGCCGGCATCGTGGGTCAGCCGACGCTGCGCCAGACCGGTGAACAGGTCTATCTCCGCGTCGAACCCTTCGATGAACCGGCGCAGCGACGCGATCCGCTCCTTGTACGGTGCGGGCATCCTGACCTTGTCCAGCAGCAGGTTTCCCTCGACACCGAACAGGTCGGTCATCGGCACCCAGATCCCGCCCTTGGCCAAAACCGCGTGAACGTGGGCCTTGCACTGCGATCGCATCGCGACCAGTTTGGCCCTGTGGCGCACCAGCTCCCGTAGTTCCCGCGTTGCCGGCGGCGCGATCCACGCGTGCGGCAGACGCCCCATCCGCAGCAAATCCGCCAGATCGAAGGCATCGCGTTGATCATTTTTGACCCGCCGATACGAAAACGCCTTCACCCCCAGCGGGTGCGCCAGATGCACCGTCGCGCCCAGCTCGGCGAGCGCATCCGCTGCCCAGTACCACCCGTAGGTCGCCTCGAGCACCGCCTCCGGCGACTCGCCGGCCCGAGACATCACCTCGGCCAAACTGTCACGGTCGTTGAGGATTCGTACCGTCTCCAGATGTTCGCCAGACTCGGTCATCCGCACCAACACCGAGCGGCGACGATGCAGATCCATACCGACAAACTGCCGACGCGCATAAACTTCGCTCACAAGGGGCCTCCTTCGTCGTGGATTAACGTGAGCACCCCGAGCATGCGCGCTCGGAACGGACACGAGGAGCGGAGGCCCCGCTCCTTCATCACATCAGGGGGCTTTTAGCCCTCTGCCAACGTCGCAAGCTGACGACTTACACGACCCGGATAAGCGCGCCGACGCGTAGGCGTCAGCCCTCGACCCTGTTCGCCGTGTCTTCCAAATGCGATGCCAGGCCGATCTGATGCTCAAACTTTTCAGCTCCCCACGCTGCCCACCGCCTGGAAACACTGCACTTCCGCAGCGGCGTCGTTCGGCGTGACTCCCGAACCCACCAACATCTGAGCGGCTTGGGCAGGTGATTCAGCGGAATTGAGAATCGTCGCAATCATTTGGACGGTGGGCAACCAATCTTCTGCTCGTTGCCTCGGCGGGAGGCCGGCAGCGCTTACGCAACGGGCGTAATTGTTGATGCCAGTGTCAGCGTGGGCGGGCGACGCCCCCATCAGCACAACCGGGGCGATGAACTGGACGGCGACGGCCACCCCAACCGTCGTCGCGACAGAGGTGAAACGCACGTCCCCGAATACCCAGCTATGGCGGAGGCTAAACCACAAAACTGGCAGAAAATTGCAAGCCAATTCGCCAACCCGCGGTTTGTGGCGAAACCTGCTCAACCGCGAAAGACGGTGGTGTTATTACACATTTGAACAACACGGACGGTCACACCGGTTATGCGCATACTGGTCGCCACCACAACGGAGACGGCCGAACCACAGGCGAACTGAGCCATTTGCGCTGAATAATCCGGCAAAGGGCATCAGTCGTGCGCGTGAACCTGCGCCGAGAGATGCTGTGCGGCAGGCGATCTCTGCGCCGCCGGTAGCGGTACCGTCGCCTCGCGGCGTTCATCCAGCAATGCGTCCACAACGGAAATCGACGGCGGTGGTCCACCCCACGCTCTTGCCACCAGGCGCAGCAACGCGACAAACCGAAGTTCGGAGTCGATGGTCTCCCGGTTTCGCATGGGCCGAGGCTAGGTGGCCCCGGGGTAAGGCCACAAGTCACCCCACCTCACCGTTCAGTTCCGTTTTCGTAACGCCCGCTGCCGCGGGTCCGAACCCCGCGTCACCCCGGCAGGAGGGGCCGTTTCAAGGTGCAAACGATGCTCCACTCGAAATAGTGCTCCCCGCCTTGGTCATAGTCCTTGAAGTGGCGGGCGACCTGGGTACGTTGCACCGAGGAGCCAACGATCTCCCACCCCTGGTCTCCGTAGGCTTTCGTCTGACGATTCGCCTCCTCTATAACCGCATGCAGGGACTCGTTCGTGTAATGGATGAACGTGCTGTCCCACCGCTGCGGGTACCACTTGCCGTCTGACGCCAACCACCAACCAGGTCCGGGCGAAGGAGTGTTCATGCCCGGGCACCCTACAGCGTCCGGACCGCGGAAAAATGAACCAATCACCGGGACGCATCGCCGGGGAGTTTTAACCCGGCCCCGATACGGCTAAGTGTTGGCGTTGCCCGCTTTCCACACAGGCCAGGGGACGTTCCAGTCGCCCAACCCCTCGGTGCCCGACAGCGTCGGCCCCACGGTGTTGATGATCTCGACGATGTCGCCGCTCTTGCTGTGGTCGTAGAACCACTCGGCGTTGCTGGGGCTCACATTCAGACAACCGTGGCTGGTGTTGGTGTGGCCCTGGGCGCCGACCGACCATGGCGCGGAGTGCACGAAGACGCCGCTGTAGGAAATCTGCGTCGCCCACTCGACGTCGGTGCGATACCCGTTGGGCGAGTTGACGGGCACCCCATAGGTCGAGGAGTCCATGATGATGTGTTTGTAGCGCCCGCCGACGATGTAGACGCCATTCGCGGTCGGAGTGCTGTTCTTACCCATCGACGTCGGCATGGTCTTGACGACTTCGCCGTTCACCCGCACGGTCACCATCTTGGTGGTGTCGTCGGCGGTCGAGATGACCTCATCGCCGATCGTGAAATGCGTCTTGACGTTGTCCTGGCCGAACATCCCGTCGCCCAGGTCGACGCCGTAGGTGTTGACCGCGACATCGACGGCCGTCCCCTGCTTCCAGAAATGCTCTGGGCGCCAACGTACTTCGCGGTTGTTCAGCCAGTAGAAGGCGCCCTCGACGGGCGGGTTGGTGGTGATGGTGATGGCCTTCTGGGCCGCGGCGCGGTTCGCGATGTTCTCGTCGAAGCGAATCGCCACCGGCTCGCCGATGCCCACCACCTCGCCGTCCGCCGGATTGACGTACGGCATGGTCAGGTGGGCGGGCGAACTGGTCTCGAAGGTCATCTGCCGGTTCGCGGCGCCACCCAGCCCGAGCGCCTTCGCGCTCAGCGTGTACCGCCGGTTGTAGCCGAGTTGCTCGGTAGTCGACCAGCGCAGCCCGTCGGGGCTCAACTGACCGGATATCGACTTGCCGTTCTCGTTGACCATGGTGACCGACGCGAGCACGCCGTCGGCCACGCTCACCGTCACCGGCGCGTCGACCGTGACACCGACGGCCCCGTCGGTCACCGAGGAGGCCAGCTTGGGCACCAGCAGATCGGCGAACGGCGTGCCCTTGTCGAAGATGACCTTCGGCGGCGTGACGGTGCGCGTGCTGCTGCAGGCTACGCCGATCACAGCAAACATGATCATGCCGGCACACAGCAACGATCGACGTCTACGCAAAGGCGTCATCAAGTGACCTTCCCCGACACTCTGCTACTTTTGGTCACCACTGACCCTGAATATTTGGAGCATTTTAATAGGTTGGAACCCCTCACCGTAGCAACATCGTCGGGCTATCAGGTCCTTTGGTCGGCTAGCGACGAACGTCACATCAAATCGCGAACTACCGGCGACGCTGAGCGGCCTGCCTCGCAGGCTCTAGACTGGAGGAGGTTACAGATTTCGTTCCGCGACAGGACGCCTGTTATTGTCGCAAACGCGGTCTCGGCCGACCATCGCGCCGTTAGCTCAGTTGGTAGAGCAGCTGACTCTTAATCAGCGGGTCCGGGGTTCGAAACCCTGACGGCGCACTTGAAAGCCCATTTTTGAGGACGAACCGGCTCCGAGGGGCTCGTTTATGCGCCGCTTATTGCATCGTCCAGCAGGTCGGCGACCTCGGCGTGCACTTTGCCACGCGTCATGTACACGTCTTGCGTCATGCTGACCCGCGAGTGCCCCAGGTGATCGGCCCCGACGCGAGCGGATAGGCCGCCCTCGTCGATCAGGGTCGCGAGCGTCTTACGGAAGCTGTGCGTGGTCACTTCCGGCACACCCAGATCCTCGCGAACGGTGCGCCAATCCTCCCTGCCAAAGTTGTTCGGGTCGCGCCATGTTCCTGCCGTGGACGGAAACATGATCACCGGATGCTGGCCGAGGTAAGGCAGCGAGCGTAGTTGTCGTAGTGCGTCGATGGCGAAGCTGGGGAGCGCAATGGTGCGGCGACCCGCTGCGGTCTTGGTTTCGTCCACTCGGATCAGCCCCTCGCCCGTGATCCGCACCACTTTGCCGGCGACCGCCAGCGTGCCCGCCGTTTCGTCTAAGTCGCCCCATCGAAACCCCAGCAGTTCGCAGCGCCTCAACCCCGTCGCGACCAGGATCGTGAACGCGTCGGCAAGGTCATGCTCCCGGAAGTACTCCGAGGCTCGCAGCTTTACCAGCAGATCGCGCAACTGATCGGCTGTGAGTGACGGAGCGCCCTTCGGAGGTCGCTTGGACTTGATCTGTTGCACGTCACCAACCGGGTTGGTGCTCAACACATTCGCCAGCACCGAAAGCTGCAGACCACCACGCAAGATGGTCTTGGCCTGACGCGCCATAACCGGTCCGTGAGTATTGCTCATGGAGCGCAACGCAGCGTCGATCCGGGCAGGCGTGGCTTCCACAACCCGCACCCCGCCGAGCTTCGCCCGCAGCTTCCCGGCCACGACGCGGTATGTCGCTTGGGTGGCCGGAGCGCGTCCGTCCTCTGCCAGTCGAGCTAGGTGGGCCTCGACCAACGCCATCACCGGCGTGTCGACGCCAATCTCGTCCGGTGCGCCCGATGGTGGACGCCGATT
The DNA here is from genome assembly GCA_963784685.1 of uncultured Actinomycetota bacterium. Taxonomy (GTDB): domain Bacteria; phylum Actinomycetota; class Actinomycetes; order Mycobacteriales; family Mycobacteriaceae; genus Mycobacterium. The sequence goes on along the minus strand of CAWASF010000014.1, from coordinate 3,917 downwards.
GGCCAGCGCCTCGATAAGCGCATCCTCGGCTAGCTTCCCGTGCCGATCGTGTTCGTCCGGCGGCCCGACACGTCGCACCCTGACTCACGCCGTCTGTGTCACGGACGCGGCACTGGGCTTCCCATACCCCATCGCCGAGGTACTTGCGGCTGATCTTGCCGTGCTGACCGATCCGCAGCGGCGGCCTGCCTGCCACAGCTACCGCTCCCCGCACAGGTCGGCGAACTGCTCGTTCTCCCATGCGATGACATCACTGAGTCGGTAGCGGACATGGCGGCCGAACCGCGCATACCTCGGCCCGGTGCCCTTCGTGGCCCACTCGGCTGGCGTCTTGTCCGGTACGCCTAGCCGCTTGGCAAGGTCATTCCGGCTGAGCCATACCACTTCTGATGTGTTCGTCATGTGTCCTATTGAATACCAGCCAGTCTGACGTGAAACGGAACTCGATTAGTTGCCCGCGGCTCGTGGCACAAAGATGCCGATCGCGAGGCGGCGGCCGAAGCTGAAGAAAAGGTCTGGCCAATAAGGCCACATCACGCCAGTGATGACACTCGACACGTACGGCGATCTCGTGAGCGACAGCCTGCCCGACCACCTGCAACGCGACATAGGCGCCAAAGGGCGAACCACCTCTCACCTGCACATTTTGTGTTCCCGTTTCACCCCCACAGGATCGACATAGGCTAGCGGCGTTGGCGCGACAACTACGGCCAAGACGGTTTCGACTATGCGACTCTTGCGGCGAAATCCTTCTGCAAGAAGGACTCTCACCGCATCAAAGACTGTGTTGGCTGATCGCGATTACATGATAGGAGCACAACGATGACCCCACTGGGTCGAAACACACAAGGCGAAGACGGCCAAGGGTTGCGTGCAGTAAGCGACTTTCGACACATCCCGGAACCATCCGAAGCCACATGGGTCGGCGAGTGGGACTTCTTTAAAGGAAGCTGCGGCCACCAGTACTGGATACGGATGTTTGGTGTTCGCGGGTGGACGGTCGAACGAGCTTCCCCGATCCGATAGAAGTCGAGCTTGCCGGTTCCAGCGGTCCGACGGCCCCATCGACATGGGGATCTGGATCCATGGTGACACCCACGACATGAACGCAGACGAGGCGCTGATGCTGGCAGCAACACTGTCTCAGGCGGCAGAGGAACTGGAACGCATCGAGGGCGGCACACTGTGAGCAAGCACCCAAGAGTTCGCATCCCGATGAAGGGGCCCGGTTGTACCGGGGCAGCCACGTCGGACCCACGCGCGCGAAGTGCGGCTGCTACGTCCGGTACTGGGTTCAGACGTTCTCGCATGGATGGCCGCGCAAGAGGCAGCGACCGCTAAGGGCGGTGTGCAGTGAGCGAACTCGCACACATCATCGCACCATTCAAAGCGACATGGCTTGGTGAGTGAGCCACGTGAATGCCCCGTATTGGCCCCCAGCTGCCCCGTGGAGACATCAGAACCCTTGTCCCGGTGTCGAACTACTCGGGTTAGCGCACGGGGAGAATCTCTCGTTTCACGGGCCAGACGCCATGAAACGCTCACTGCATGAAAATCATCGACTCGCATTCGATCAAGGGCGGATTCGCCGTATGAGCACAAAGATGGACAACGCCAATCTGATCCGCGACCTTGAGACTTGGTGCCTACTCGCGAACGCTGCCGCCTACGACATAGAAGGCGTCCGGAACACTTGCATTCGCACGTCCCATGCTCTCGTCGCGTTCCTGCAACTACAGGGCTTTGAGGCCGAGGTCTTCCGCGCTCGGGCAAGGGCACATCCCACCAAGGAGTTTGAGCAACGGCTCGGCAGGCCAGGCTACGGCGCAGCCGCCGGCGACGGGCATTTCTCTCACGGCGGCTGGGCCGGTCACCTCGCAGTCTCGTGCGGTGACTTCGTGCTTGACCCGACACTGGATCAGCTGAAGGCAGAGGGCCGGCGTCCCCGGCCTGCCATGTTCGTCAAGCCGGTCGGCTGGGATGTCCCGGCGCCGGATAGTCCGTGGCAGGGCGGCGCTTGGCATCACTGGCGTGACGGCGACCTCGATGTGGGCCACGCTCGGCATCCCCGCCAGGTCGGCTGGAAGTCGAAACCAGCCGCACGACCGAGCAGTTGGATGGATGTGGTCGACCTGATGATGAGCTCAACGGCAAGCCAGCGGACATCGAGGATTGAACGTTTTCCCATCGATGGCCGCGCAGTAGCCGCAGCGACTCGCCAAGGGCGGCGTACAGTGAGCGCCCTGGCAGTTGACCGCCGACCGGCGTGCCGTGGCCGCGCAGAGCTAGATCGGGCCTTCGGCTGTTGGCTGGGCGTTGACTACGACCTGGATGCTGTTCACGCCGCTCTTGCGGTCGCCGCCGTGAGCCGCCTGGGCGGGGACCCGGCATGGCTTCTGATCGTCGGTGGCCCCGGTAACGCGAAGGCCGAACCCGTCTCAGCGCTCTGGCTTGCGGTCGCGCTCATCTCTGACCATCGCCTCCGCAGGTACCCTACTGACGGCACCAGTATGGGCGAGCGGTAATACGACGCCACAGGCGGCTTTCTACTAACATCGGGGACAGCGGCGTACTCGTACTCAAGGACTTCACCTCGATCCTTTCTCTGCCGGCGAGCGCACGCCCCTCCGTTCTCGCCGCGCTGCGGGAAATCTACGACGGCCATTGGACACGCCCGCTTCGATCAGTAATTCCAAGGGGTGTTACTGGTGTGGCTGCTGTGAATTGAGGGTGAGGGTGTCCAGGATGGGCGTTGCTAACCCAACCTGGCACTGGAGGCCGACGGGACGCCGCCTGGACACCCTCGCAACCGCACTGTACGTGACGACCGACGATTTACTCGCCGACAATCCGCAGCACCGGCCGTGGCGGCCGAAGGTGGGCCTGCAGCCGCGGTTGTCCGACGCCGAACTGGTCACGCTGGTGGTGCTGCAGGCACTGCTGGGCTTCACGTCCGAGGCGCGGTGGCTGCGCTACGCAACTACCCACCTGCACGGGATGTTTCCTGATCTGCCAACGCAATCCGGCTACAACAAGCGTGTCCGCGCAGCGACCGGCATGCTGCGCGCGGTGCTGGCACATCTGGTCGGGTGCTGCTCGCGGTCAACCGACGACCTGTGGGTGGTGGACTCCACGCCGGTGGAGTGCGGCCGATCACGCGAGACTGCTAAACGCTCCGATCTGGCCGGCTGGGCCGAGTACGGCTACTGCGCGTCGCACTCACGGTACTTCTGGGGCCTGCGGCTGCACCTGCTGTGCACCCCGTCGGGGTTGCCGGTCGCGTTCGCGCTCACCGGCGCCAAGGCCGACGAACGCGAGACCCTGCTGGGCATGCTCACCGCCGACCCGGCCCTGCTGGCGTCGCATCCCCGCCAGAACCTGATCGCGGACAAAAACTACTACGGCAAGCAGTTCGAGACCGCGCTCGCCGACGGCGGCATCACACTGCTGCGCCCCGCCCGCAAGGGTGAGAAACCCCATGCAGGACAACGATTCTTCAAACCACTCCGACAGATCATCGAGTCGATCAACAGCACCTTCAAGGCCCAGCTCGACCTCGAACGACACGGCGGACGCACCGTCGCCGGCATCGCAGCCCGCGTCCTCCAACGAGTACTCGCACTAACCGCCGCGATCTGGCACAACGACCGCACCGGCCAACCGATCCTGCGCTCACTGACCCCCTTCGACCACTGACCCCTTGGAATCATTCATCTAGGCGCTGACGGCGGTCGCAGTCTCGAGAGTGGTCCGGGCAAATCGCGGTGATCGGCGCAGTGACAACCGCCTGGGACAGCGCACATACCGCCGTCTCATCGATGGGTGATCGCTTCGTCCTACTCCGGCTCGATTCATCGCACAACAGAATCGCAGGGGGACGGCAAGCCGTTGCGAACACGGGCAGCGAGACCCAGATG
>CAWASF010000013.1:0-272772 GCA_963784685.1 uncultured Actinomycetota bacterium | reverse complement strand
CGCTGAGCTAATCGCGCCGGGGGTTCAAATTCGGAGGTGGAGACGGGAATCGAACCCGTGTGCACGGCTTTGCAGGCCGTTGCCTCACCACTCGGCCACTCCACCGCAGGGATTGATGCCATTTGCACCTTCGAGCGGACGACGGGATTCGAACCCGCGACCCTCACCTTGGCAAGGTGATGCGCTACCAACTGCGCTACGTCCGCACGCAACGAGCGAGATCGTCGCCCGTTGCGAAGGACGACGATAGTCCACCTGAGCGGGCGCAGACAAATCTCTTGGTTGCGTTGCGGCTCTAGGCTAGCGCGACCCGCGACGCATGTGGCACGTTCCGCGAAGTCGGCGTCGTGCTAGTCTTCGACCTCGTTCGCCTCTCGGCGCCGGTCCCGTGGCTCAGTGGGAGAGCGTCCGCTTCACACGCGGAAGGTCGCTGGTTCGATCCCAGCCGGGACCACTTGGCGACGGTGCAGGTCAGGTACTCGTTTCTGTGATGTGGGTGGGCTCGAGATCGCATCCGAAAGCGCGAAAATCCCCACTGTTTCGGTATCTGGCGGCGGATGACCGGCCGAACATGGGTCTGGACCTGCCGTTTCGTGCCGGGCGTTAGTGGAAGCTCACGCGGGCGCACGGCGATGAACGGGCCGCAACGGCGCCGGTTGTGGGCGGCACTGAGCAGTGGTGGGGTGCGGGGATCGAGCCGAGTGGCTACGACGTAGGGGTGCTCGCCGGCGGGTCTTGGGTGTGCACAGCTGAGCACGCACCGAAAGATGAGGTCGAACGATGGCCCTGTCCGGGTCGGCGGTGTGCGAGGTGCTCGATGCAGCTGATCGTCGTCGATGAGCACATCTGCGGTGCGTCATCGGTGCAGTCGTAGCACGCTTCAGCTCGATGTCTGCCCGCTCGATTAACGACGAGGTTTGCGCGTCCAGGCACTACTTGTCGCTCATGGCCCTCGGCCGGGCGTATCGAGGCATGTTTGAAATGACTGTGCACCTGGGCTATTCAGCCGATGACGGTGATGTCGCACTCGTCAGCCGGCTGTTGGACTTCGTCGAATCCGGCGCCTGCATAGAGCGGAAGCGGCGCATTGATCGGGTCGGGGTCAAGATGGTTAACGGTCGACACGGTCACCCACAGCATCCACGCGTAGGAGCCATTGAACTGACGTGACCGCCAGGCACGGGTCAATCACTGTTTTGTTCGCTGCCGAACCGATGCGCGATCACGGCCGCTCTGCGCCACGAGAGGTGGAACGGTCCTGTGGTAGCAGCGGTACGCTCGTCAAAGCCCTCGAAGTAGGAAAAGGGGAGGGATGCCAATGCCGAGATTCCCGGGCGCTTCCGCGGCTGCCCGAATCGCATTCGGTTAAATGTGGCGATCCACGAGCAGCTTCTCGCCGCCGTCGACGGCCGGCGCGGGATAGAAGCCGCCAATTGTCTGTGCGACGCTTGCGTGGCCCTCCTCGAGGTTGACGCAGCGGCGATTTCGCTCGTTTTCGACGGCGCGAGCAGCGGCACACTGGGATCCAGCAGCCCGGCGGCGCGCATGTACGACGAATTGCAGTTCACGCTCGGCGAGGGACCGTGCCTGGACTCTGTCACGCGGCGGATTCCGATTCTGGTCGTCGACCTCGCCGACCCCGACGGGGCTCGGTGGACCGCCTACCGGCCCGCCATGCTGGCTCACGGGGTCAGAAGCGTTTGTGCGATACCGGTCGTCGTGGCCGGCGAATTTGTCGGCGCCCTCGACCTGTTCCGTGCGCAGCCGGGCCCGCTGCCGGGCGAGGATTTGGTCGGCGCGGTCGCCGCCGCGGAGCTTGCAGGCATCCCGCTCCTGGACCTCCTGGACGCCGACCTGCAGGCAGCCGTTGCGGACCCCACCAGCAGTGCCTGGGCCGAACTCAACACGCTGAGCCGCTCGGAGGTCAGCCAGGCCACCGGGATGCTCGTCGCCCAGCTGGAGGTTGAGCCGGCCGAGGCCCTTGTCCGGCTGCGCGCTCACGCGTACGCCACCGGCCGCAGCGCCACCGACGTCGCCCGCGACATCCTCGAGCGCCGACTGAAGCTCGAGGCCGACTGATGCGGGCTCGCATAGGCAGGAACATTCCGGGAAGGAGGCTCTGTGACTGACACTCCTCGTGAAAGCCGCGTGCTGGACGCCGTCGTCTCGCTCGTCGACAGCCTGCTCGACGACTTCGACGTCGTCGACCTGCTGACCGACCTCACCGAGCGATGTGCTGAGCTGCTCGACGTCGAGGCCGCGGGATTTCTGCTCGCCGACCCGCTGCACCAGCTCCGGCTGCTGGCCGCCACCTCGGAGCAGGCGCGTGAACTCGAACTCTTCCAGCTGCAAGCCGACGAAGGCCCATGCGTCGACTGCTACGCCACGGGTCGACCGGTTTCGGTCGCCGACGTCCAACGGCTACCAGGGCGGTGGCTGCGGTTCGTTCCCGCCGCGATCGGGGCGGGCTTCGCCTCCGTGCACGCCGTCCCGATGCGCGCCGCCGGGACCGTGTTGGGCGCGCTCGGTTTGTTCGGCACTCGCCCGGGCGAGCTCAACGAGGCCGACCTGCTCGTCGGCCAGACCCTGACTCACATCGCATGCGTCGCGATCCTGCAGGAACACCCGCCCACACCGTCCACCGTCATGCCGCAACTACGGTCCGCACTGACCAGCCGCGTCATCATCGAGCAGGCCAAAGGCTTCCTCCACGAAATGCTGGGTGTGTCCCTGGAGGAGGCGTTCCATCTGTTGCGCACCTACGCGCGGGCCAAAGGCCGACACTTGACGGAGGTCGCCCGCAGATTGATGACCGATCGGGATTCCCGCCCGATACTGCTGGCAGAGTTGACCGAACTCGCGGCCGCGCCACCACGATAACGGGTTCAGCGACCCCGTGCGCGGGCACGCCGCACGGCCTCTTCGACCAGCCGTTCGGCGACGACGTTCAGCTTGATGTTGTCGGTCTGGCTGATATGGGCGAGCCGGCCGAACGCCTCGTCAGCGGTGCTGCCCGACCTGCTACGGATGATGCCGATCGCCTGATCGATCACTGCGCGGCTGTCTAACGCGCGCTGCAATCGCATCGTCCGTTCCTGGGCGTTGGCTAGCAACTGCGCGTTGTGCACCGATACCGCGGCGGGCCTGGCGAACTGGGAGCCCAACTGCACGGCGTGCTCGCCGAAGGCGTCGCGGTTTTTGGCATAGGCATTGATCGAGCCGATCACCTGCTCGCCGACGATCAACGGGAGCGCCAGCGCGGAGTGCACGCGCATCCGGGCTACCCGGCCACCGAAGTGCGGCCAACGGCTGTCACTGCCCAGCGATCCGCTCACTGTGGGCCGCCGCGACTGCATGCACGTTATGCATGGCCCCTCGTGCAGTTCGTCGTACTGAACTGTATCGATCTCGTGGACGAGTACCGCTGTCGCCGCCCAGGTCTGGACGCTGGATATGCCGTATCTCGGGTCGATCAATGCGACGCCCACATCGTCTGCGCCGGGAATCGCCTGGGCGGCGAATTCCGCCACGTCCCGGAGAAGGTCGATCACTCCTTGGGCGCCGGCCACAATCCCGGACACTCCGCGGAGCCCGGCATACAATTCGGCCTCGTCTGCTTCCCGTTGGGTGGGGGAGGGTTCGGATTGTGCCGGCGCTTTGCGACCGGGCTGGGCGTCGAAGTCGGCCAACACCCCCTCCTCGCGTGCACCCTTGGTAACCGACAAACTTACCCTTCGCCGCGTCCGAGTAGTCAGTCGAGGAGCGCCAACGCGTGTGCGCGCCGCAGCTTCCCCGACGGTGTCTTGGGGATCATTCCCGGCTCGAGCACAGCCACGTTGCGGGGCCGGACATCGACCTCGGCGACCACCTCATGGGCCACTTGATGCTCGATACGGCGTACCTCGGCGGGGTTCTGCCAGTTATTGGACTCCACAGCGACAGCGAACGTCTCTCGCGGGTGTCCGGCATCCAGGCGCACCGCCACGGCACAGCCGGGGCGGACCCCCGAAACGCGCCCGGCGGCGCGTTCGATGTCGGTCGGGTAGATGTTGCGGCCGGCCATGATGATCACGTCCTTGACCCGGCCGCAGACGACGATGCGTCCCGTCTCGGTGAGGTAGCCCAGATCGCCCGTGTCATACCAACCTTGGTCATCTTGTGCCGCAACGAAACCGCCCATCGTCGCGTAACCCAGCGAAACTGGTTCGCCGCGCACCTCAATAACGCCGACGCCCCGGGTGGGCAGGATGTTGCCATCTTCGTCGACGACGCGGGCCTCCAGCCCCCTCAGCAGACGGCCGAGCGTGGCTAGCCGCCGGGTTTTTCCTTTGGTCGCCGGAACGGCTCGATGCAGTATGGCGAGCAGGTCGGCGTCGATCTCATCGACCACCAGGCCTTCGGCGCACTCGGAGAAAGACACCGCCACGGTCGTCTCGGCCATGCCGTAAGCCGGCAGGATCGCCTCCGGGCGTAACCCGAACGGCTTGCCGGCTTCGCAGAGTTCTTCGACGTCGGCGGGTTCGACCTGTTCGGCGCCCGACAGTGCCCATCGCAGCGTGGACAAGTCGAACTGGCCGGGCCGGGCCAGCTTGCGAAGGCGTCTGGCGAACAGCTTGTAGGCGAAGTTCGGCGCCGCCGTCATCGTGCCTTTGTACTTGTCGATGAGCTTGGCCCACAGCAGGGTGTCGCGCAGGAAGTCCATCGGAGTGACCTTGACCAGCTCGGCGCCGAAATACATTGGCACGGTTAAGAAGCCCGTCATGCCCATGTCATGGAACAACGGCAACCAGCTCACGATCACGTCGGTGTCGATGTCGACGCTTGCGCCGATGAACATCGCCTCGGCGTTGGATACCACGTTGCGATGGGTGATCTGTACGGCCTTGGGCGACCCGGTAGACCCCGACGTCAACTGCAGCAGCGCAATGTCGTCGTCATCGGTCTCGACCGGATCGACCGGGCTGCTGTCGAGTAACTGCTCGATGATCAGCACTCGCACACCGAGCTGAGACAGCAATGGGGCCGCGGCCATAAACGGGTCGGAGATGACTATTGTTTTGGCGCCGATCATTTCAATGACGGCGGTGGTTTCCATGGCCCAGCGCCGAAGGTCGGTGCGCGGAGTGGGCTGGTGGAGCATGGTCAGGCTGGCGCCGCGCATCCAGATACCTTGCCCGGCCGGTGCGATCTCGGCCGGGGCACCGGCCAGCACAGGGATGGCGTCACCGCGCCCGACGCCGGCTGCGGCCAAGCCACCCGCGATCCGACGAGCCCGCTCGTGCACCTCGCCCCAGGTATGCCGGACGGGACAGTTCGGCTCCCCGGTGACCATGCCCTTCGAACTGGACTGGGCGCTGCCGTACATCGTTTCGGTGAATCTGCTCAAGACCATTCCTTTGGCTACGGCGCGGCGGCGCCGGGGTTGGTCCCCGACCGTGCTTCGGGGTGTTGGGCTGCGGACCCGATTGCGTGGCCGACGCCAAATGCTCCGGCGTCGACCCGCGCAACTTTGGGCGAGAATGCGGGGCCGCCAGCATCGGCGATGCCGCCGCGGTACGAGTGAGGCCGGCCAAGAATGAGACCGACGATGACCGCATCGGCTGAGCGTGCCCCCTTCACGCGTACCCCCAAATAACCCCTCACCCCGATCGAAGCTCGCGGGGCGATGAGCCCGCGACGCGCACCATTGTCGCCGATGGGGTGCAGCGATCAAAACTCTGAGCACCGAACTGCGATCAGGGGCAGTTCGAAGCACAATCCTTCGACTGTCGAAGTAGCCGGGTGTGCAGAACGCGTGACGGCGGGGACCTCTTATGGATCGCCACCGGACGTTTCCGGGGGGCTGCGGAGTCAACCGTGCTCAACCATACCGCAGGGGGCGCTCGATAAATTGCCAGACGCCGCAGTCAGCGCACGAATGCGCGGCGGTCGGAGTCAGCCCGTGGTGGACCATTCCAATCGAGTAGAGATCCGCGATCGGGCCGCCACTTCGATTTGTCCGCACCCGCCGGAATCCCCGTTTGCCAATACGTGTGTGGCCGGGCCTATATGCAAATGAGCGGCGGCGGGAGAGACGCAGGATACTCTCCGACTAATCTATGTCTAAATGTCTTGTGCCGCATCGGTCTTGGTCACACCGCCAGTGGTAACGATGACGTCGAGGTCGCGCGGGAAGCGGGGGTGACGGGCTCGGGCGTGGGGGCGGGCCGAGTAAGCCCGACTTCGACGGGTTGCCGCGTCAGTGTTGCTTGGTAGGCAGCAAGGTTCCCACCTGTGACACCTGGACGGCCTTGGCGCGCTTCACGGCCCGTTTCTCTTTCAGAGACTTACCGGACTTCTTGGTCATGGTTTGCCGAGGAGATTTGTCAGACATAGCGGCCCTTTTGATATGGGGGCCTGTGTTGGTCCCGGTTTGGCAAGTGTACGCCCCGTCGGCCCGCGTCGCCCGACGGTTTCCGCTACTGGACCCCCCTGTCCCCCCTGGTTGGCGGTGTTGTGAGGGCCGCGGCCGCTCATCGCGTGGTTGCCGCGGGTGCCACCGAACTCGGCCAATCCGCTATAAGCTCGCCCGAGATTCGGCGTCAACGCGCCGATTCCTCCGAAAGCTCGATGTCTGAGGCGCATTGGCGCGCCAGTTGCCGCAACGCTCCAGCATTCATCGGTAGTAATGAAGTCGAGACCTCGTGGAGAAGGCGCCGCGCCTCCTCGCCAGAACTCGAAGGCGGAAGCACGAACAACACTGCGTCGCGCGAATGCGTACCGAGTAGATAGATGGTCTCGCTGAAAACCAGCCGGTATGGATTCAGCGAGACCATTTCGCTGTGGCGGATAAGTCGCGTCGGGGCGGGCAACCACACGCTCGGGTCGTAAACGACTCGGTGCACCGCGCCAATCCAGAAACCGAATACCGCAAGTAAGTCCGGCAGCTCTGACCTGAGGTCCAAGCTTTTTGGCCACCATGCGCCGTCTACGGCAGCGCGGGTGAGGTCGCGTTCACACAGGGCTAATCGGGTGGCACTCGAAGGATACGAAGAAACGTGCGCCACCATGACGCTCCCGTCGGCTAATTTTGCTATCGCAGACGGCTACCCAAGGGGGATGGTACTCGACAAGCCCACGACAGCATGAGCATAACCCCACTTGCCCCGGAGACCATCGACGAATCGCCATGACGCGGCCCTCCATTGCGGTTTGTCAATAGGCCGGTGAAAGTTTGCAGGATCCACGTGCCGACGAGCGCCACGACGCCAACCCCACGCCCGCGAATGGGCCATGTCCGCGTCGCAAGCGACTCGCGCCCGGTGGTGCCAGGGTCGCAAGGTCATGGTCGCGCGCGGGCTGAGAAAGGCTGTCGCGCAAAGACGCACAGGCATCGTGACGATGTGACCACCGATCGGCTCTCCCACCCGGGATGGCGCCAGTGGCCGGTGCCGCACGTCAAACATCGACAAACCAAACAATTTTGGGACAGAGGCTTCGCCAAGAGCCCGAGGCGTTTCAGCGCATCGTAACCGCAGGTTTGAAACCGGCGAGGGCCATCCGATCCGGGAGCAACCGCGTCGAGCGGGTACGCGCAGATCCGTCGCATCGAGCGTGCGGTCGCTTGTCGCTGGCCCGTGCGGCCCTTGAGAGCCGCCTCGCGCGCAAAGCCGGCGCGCCGGGCCCCTGGTCTGATCCGGGGAGCAGCCTCGCAAATCGTTTTGAGCGTTCCGCTGACCCGAGCGCCGATGCCCGGGGCGGCACCGGAGCGTGTAGTGGCGTAACGTCGCTAGAAGAGCTGTTTCGTTGTCGGCGCTGGCCTCGAACATCATCCCACCATCGAGATCACGGACAATGCGATTCCTCCGTCGGCCCGTTTCGCGGGTCGATCGTTTCGAACTGCGAAGGGTCGTCACATGAATCGCCCAGAACCGTCGATGGGTGTCATTGTGCCTCAACAGAATCCAACACTAGACTTCGTCGCAGATTCTGTGCGGCAACGGCGCGGGGTGACGACTCCGTCGGTGGGGGAGCCGCGCCGCACGGCGAGCCCGGTGCGGCTCACCCTGGCATCCCGGCTCGGGAACAAGCTCGACGGAGCGTGGTGGCCCCGCACGGGGCTGATCTCGCGAGAGCTGACCGAATTGGTCTCCGTTTTGGATGCCCGTTTGGGCCAGGTCATCGACATCAATGTCAACTGGTCGTCGTTGCAGCGCCAGCCCGACCTGAATTGGGACTGGTGGCAGGGCATACGCCCACACATCATGACGATTGGCGGCCGCGACGCGCGGGCGAAACTTCTGATCGTTCCGCACCGAACTGGTACGGCCCTCGCGGTAATGGTTTTGCGCCAGGCCGCCGGACTGCCGGTATATGCAGCGCATCGCGATTCCCGCGCCTTCCAGACCGCCGAATGCATTGTCCGCACGGCCCGGGGCGAGCAAATGTTTGAAGAGCGTCGCTCACGGCGAGCCGATATCGCGGCGATGCCTCAGGGCGAGGAGCACTGATACCAACGAGTGTCGTTGGCTTCCAATGGCTTTATGTGATTGTCGGCCGCATGAGCCTATACGCGGACTTCTGTTTCTTCCCCGCTGGCCGCAAGCAGGCTCTCGACGGTCGAGGCGTTGCTTGGGCCGGCTGCTGTCATCATGATGGCGTGTGCCTCGTCTGGCTCGGCATGTGGGGAAACAACCAGCAGGACGATTTTGTTGCGGTTGAGCCCGAGGACTTCGACCGTGTTGACCGGCTGGAGGCGATACCCATCGAGTCGTACCGTTCGCCCGCCAGCCGCGAATTTTGCTGGGGCCGTTGCCCAGTCGTTCAGGTTGTAAAGCACGCGGCCGATCGGCCCGAGTCGAACTGACAGCACCGACAGCAGGTCTGGCAGCTCTGCCGTGAGGTCGTCACTGTGCGGCCACCATGCACCGTCGACGTACCCGCTTTGGGGGGCTTTGGGTTTTAGCCTCAAGCGCGGTGTGTGTGCCGGCGGGGCATGCCGGTGCCCGGCGTCCATTTGGTCATTTTTCGGCGTCATAGCGACGCTCCCGTCTTGACCGCGAAACCGGTCAAATCATTCGAATCGGCGATGACATGGCTTTGAATAGTCAGGTACGGAGTATCGCCAACGCTTCCTACGCTACACGCGTTGTCCAGAGCGAATGCCGGCGAGGGGGCTGCCGTGCACAGCCGATCGGACGCGTTCTCAACGGATGGAAACCAGCTGGTCGATCGGATCCGCAGGCAAGTCGCCGTCCACGACGGCGGTCACGACCAGCTGGTTCAAGGCGATCGTGCCCTTGTGGTTATCGAGGAACGCGGTGTCGGAGGCGTCACGACCGGTGGCTATGCGCACCAGGGTTTGTCGCGGCGCTAGCAGTGTCGCATCGACCACTCGCCATTGCCCCTCGACAAAAGCCTCGGCCACCGCGTGAAAGTCCATCGGGAACAGGCCCGGCGCGTACACCGACACCAGTCGGGCCGGGACGTTAACGGCCCGCAGCAGCGCCACCACGAGGTGCGCGTAATCGCGGCACACACCTTCGCCGGAGAGCAAGGTGTCCACCGCCCCGTCGATGGGATCGCTCGACCCGGGCACGTAGTTCAGCCTCGTGCCCACCCACGAGCTCACATTCTCCAACAGCGTCGCCGAATCACCGTAGGTGCCGAATTCGGTTGCGGCGAAACCGTAGAACTTATCGGCCTCGGCGTAGCGGCTAGGTCGCAGATACATCGACAGGTCGTATTCGGTCACCGGTGCGGGATCGGTCTGACCGACGATCGTCGCCGCGTAGTCGACTTTCAGTGTGCCCACCGCCGCATCGAACTTGTGGATGCGGTTGCCGTGCACACCGCTGACTTCCAAGGGCTGGACTGGCCTTCCGTTCAAGACGAAGCGCAGCGATTCGTACACCTCAGTGCGCGGATGAGGGGCAACGGCAACCTGAAACTCCAGCGTGGTGGGCGCGGTGATGTCGACTTCGATCTCGGCGCCCACTTCACGTCTCATAACGCGATACTGCGCCAATCGTTGCCGATTCGCCAGGCGTGCGACGGCTTCGGCGCGGAAGGGCGTGTCCCCTGCGAAGTCGTGAGCCGGGGCTCGCCACCGCGTCCCCACCTGAGAACACCGCCGTTCACGACGAGCGTCGGCACTGATGCACCGTCGAATCTTCTATCTTCACCGCATTTCGCCTACCCTGAAGGACAGCGGCGGATTGGGCAGGTTGCGTTCGAGGTCGGCTGCTAGATGGTCGTTGGTGCGCAACTGTGGTGTTAAGCAGTCAGCATCAGGCCGGCCGCCGTCGAATATTCACTGTGTGTACAAACGCCGCACGGCTCTCCGATACGGCCGGTATTTCGGCGCGGACCGTCGGACTTGACGCTTCTCGTGGGACAGGCACCCACTCAGGGGTTACGCGTTCAGCGGCCCGACTCCTGGTCCGCGACAGCTGGGCCTGATGTTGCCGGGAACCGTGCCTGCAGCGCGGGTTGCCGGCGTCCCTGTGTCCCGGACCAGATTGGGGTAGGGTGAAAAAGCGTCGGGGGTATTCCGTTCGTGATCGTTCTTGGTTATGTGATCACCGATTCGAATGATTTGGCCGGTTTCGCTGTCAAGACGGGAGCGTCGCGATGCCGCGAGGACAAGCCCGCGACAGCTCGAGGTGGGACGCCACCAGCGGCATCCCCACGGCCGCGGTTCGCAGTCGAAGTCCTTGACTCCGAAGGCCAAGCAACTCATCGATCGAAGAAGCAGCTGGTCCAAGCGGAGTAAACAACTCGTCACCGCCAGGTGTCGCGCACCGTTCGCTGACGGTGATTCGGTTGGTATCGCGTGGGTGTGTGTTGGTAAAGGGCTCTGGCGCAAAAGGTTTCGTATAAGAGGGATGGTGCGCTGATGGTTATGCGGTTGTCGGGGACCGATGCGCTGTCGCTGCACACACAGAGCTCGAAGATGCCTGGGCACACGGTTACGCTGGTGATTATCGATGCGTCCGATCAGCTCAGCCACCAGCGGCTACACCAACTGGTGGCCGCGTCGCTGCCGCAGCTGGCGCGATTTCGCAGCCGACTGGTGACCAAGCCGCTGGGTGTGGGGCAGCCGGTGTGGGCCGAGAAAGACGACTATGACCCTTCTCCGCAAATTCATTGCGCAACGGTTCGCGCTCCCGGCGGTCGGCGCGAGTTCGCCGATCTCATCGCCGAGTTGACTACCGGGCGACAGGATTGCCTTAGCCGGCTGTGGGAAGCGTGGAGTATCGACGGACTGGCTGGCGGGCGGTGGGCGTTGGCGGTGAAGATGTCGCCTGCACTGAACGACGGGGCCGCAGGGGCGGCGTCCTTGTGGCCCCGGCTGCTGACCACCGGACCGCGTGCTGACCCGGCCAACAATCTGCCGACCGAGCCGAGCTTAGGCTCGGCGCCCTCCGTCGGCGACCTCGTTACCGATGTGATGACCGAGATCGTCGAAAACCATGTCGCCGGAATGTGGCTGATCGCCGACACGGTATCTGGTGTGCTGCAGGCCGTAAGTGGTCGGCTGCTCCGCATGCGCGTAGGGACCCCGATGGCCCCGGTGGCATCCTCGATGAGCGGGCCGGTGCCGCACACTGTGTTCAACGCGCCGCTGACCAAGCGGCGTGCAGTGGCCTTCGCCTCGATCCCGCTGGCAGACGTGAAGATGGTCAGCAACGCGTTCGGGGGCAGTATCACCAACGTTGTTCTAGCTGCCTGCACACTGTCATTGCGCGCATGGCTGCAACGGCACGACAAGGTGCCCGACGATCCGCTGCTGATGCGGATGCCGTTCGAGCTACCAGCCACGGATCGCCCTAGGGTTGGCAGGGCGTTGAGTGTCGGGCGGCTTCGTATCCCCGTGCACCTCGATGACCCGGTGCAGGTAGTCGCCAACCTCCATACCGCCACCGAAAGGCTGAATGCCATCCGCGGCGGTAGTAACAAAAATGGTTGTTCCACAGTCGATTTAGCGACGATGGCTTCGCTTATCCCGCCGACCGTAGCTCGCGTGGGTATGCAGCTCTACACCCGATTAGGCCTGCGGCGCCAGCTCAAGCCGATGTCTCACGGCAGTGTCTCCTACACTGCCGGTGACTCGGTGCCGGCATACTGTGCCGGCGTCAAGATCGTCGGCATGCATACCGTGGAGCCACTAGCCGAAGGCAGTGGGTTAAGGATCGCGCTGACTTCCCGTGGTGACCAGCTGGATGTGAGCGTGTGTGCGTGCCCCGACAATGTGCCTGCGGTCGAGGATATCGCGACCGGGATCATGCACTCTGTCGACATTCTGCTGGCGGCCGCAGAGGAATCTCCTCGCGGGCAGGGCCGTTCCGTCGTCACTGAGATGGCGTCACACCCGGCGAATCGTTCACGCGGCCAGCCCTATTGACCGGCTCGAGTAAGTCCCCGTGCTGTCGGTATGACCGGGCTGCATTGACCGCGCGATGTACAACATCAGAGAAAGTGGCGACTCCGCCTGGAAGTTTGGCTCGGCCTTGGGAATTCGCAGGGCCTTCGCCGTGATTGCCGGTTCCCGGCTGGCATGCTGTAGGGTTTTGACTAGTTCCCTGGGTTTCTGTAGAAGCCACTCGGGGAGTCAGAGGCCGGGTCGCTACAGCGGTGCCGGCCTTGTCCATGCTCAGGTCGATCGCATTTACGGTACGAGTCGCGGTTCGGATATCGCCAACTTCCGCGCTCCGCGGGGTTGTGTGCGTGACGTGTTGATTCGTCCGCTGCGCCGATGCCGAGACGTTGCGACGGGGTCCGGTATCTGTCTAGGCGGGTTGCAAGTCCCCCGGGTAGTCGTTTGCGCGGTCCACCCGGGCTGTTCGCTTTGTACGCGTAACTCTTTGGTTTGGGCGCGGAGCTCTTGCGACCACATGCGTTGTTCTTCGCAGCGTTGTAACAACTCGTTGAGATCTTCCGGCATAGTGATGCGACTGGTTGCGTGCTCGTGCACTGCTCATCCACTCTTTCGTGTGTGGCACCGGGTGCGATGAGGTGCGAGGGTCAATCCGGTCACTGTGATGTCAATGGCAGCACACAGCGCGGACCCAAGTCGTCGCCGCTGCCTTAACCGGATCGCCCTAATGTATCCGTTATTCCGGGCGACGAACCACCATCGGATTGTCATCTACCAGCTGACGCCATGTGGCCTGCGCTGCGCGGCCATCCGCAGCCGAGGTGGCGTTCGAGTTCTAACCGCCGTGTTCCCGCGTCGACCAACAGCATTGTCGGCCAACTTTAGCTCGTTGATTACGTTGTCGAGGTCGATTTGTTCGGCGGGCAGACTCGCGCAATCACTCGGCCGCTCATCTCCCGGCAGCTGCGGCAGCAGCTCGTTCGTCGCTGAGCTGCGCTCAGTAGGTGGAGCGCGATTCGACCATGCCCTTCCTCCGGCGAGAGTTACTCTTCGGCGGGATGTCGTTTGGTTGCGGCCATTTCACGCGAGATTTCGGCTTGCTCGCGCGAGTATTCGGCGCGTTCCAGTCGGCCACCGGCTGCCAAGCGGTCCACGTTGTCAGCCGTGCGGCGGAGTCGCTCGCGTTCGCGCTCCGCAGCCGTGCCCTCTCGCTCATCAGCGATCCGCTCTCGTGTGTCTGCACTCTGGTCTCGGTCGCCAGCGATCCGGTCTCGTTCGTCAGCGATCCGGTCTCGTTCGTCAGCGATCCGGTCTCGCTCGTCAGCGCTCCGGTCTCGCTCGTCAACGAGCCACCCGCGTCGTTGTAGGTCGGCCTCGCGATTCTCGAGAGCCTTTTCGCCATCGACCTCGGTAGCCCGGCGATCGACCTCACCATGAGTGTCGGCATGCTCCTTCCCGATCAATCGTTCTCTCCTCTTCTCGAGCCGTTCTCGGACTTGTAAGCGCTGTCGGCGCTCGATCTTCGCCGTCTCGGAACTGTGCTGTGGATAGGTCCGAACCTCTCCTTGTTAACCGCTACACCGCGGGACAACGCCGTTCAAGGGCCGATGGACCTTAACGCTGCGCGGGAGTGACCGTCGCGGGCCGTGGAGGTATGTCAGTTGATGGGTTCGACGCTGAGCAACTACCAAGTCGGCGAGAAAGGCCGGCTCGTGGGTTCTCAGTGCATGCGTTTGAGCCGCACATGCGGGAATTGCCGCCGCTACATCACGCAAGGGCTTCCATCATGTCTGGTCATGCCGGCCGTGCCCACGGATCACAGCTTGGATTCATCCGCTCCGCATCCGCCGCGCCGCTCGTATCGCATATTCTGAACCCCCAAGATGGGTCCAGTTCGTCCAGCTTGACCAGCATAAACGTCTGGCTTCTGGCTTCGCCTCAGCTTCACACGCGGAAGGTCGCTGGTTCGATCCCAGCCGGGACCACCTCCCTGACTTTGTATGGGTGTGTGGCGGTTGAAGCAGCCCAACGCGTTCAGCACAATCGACGTGGCTAACGGTCCCCGTCCGTAGCCCTGGTGTATGAGCCGGCCACCGGATGATCGTAACCGCCTAGCATGCCGAGCGACTGCTCAGGAAACACTTCCGCTCAGGCGGGGAGGTTCGGTACGTTGCTGGAATGGGGCTGCTCAAGGGCTGATCGAGGGGGAGCGGTAATGAACTTTTCGGTGTGGCCGCCCGAGGTCAATTCGGTGCTGCTGCTTGATGGCCCGGGTCCGGGGCCGATGTTGGAGACCGCGGCGGCCTGGGACGGGATCGGCAATGAGCTGAGCTCGGCGGCGAGCGCATTCAGCTCGGTGACCTCGGACCTGGCGGGCCAGGCCTGGCTAGGCCCGGCGTCGGCGTCAATGACGAATGCGGCGAGCCGGTATGTGGACTGGCTGGGAGGGGCAGCCGCTCAAGCCGAGCTGTCGGCAACCCAAGCCCGGGCGGCGGCCAGCGCAGTCGAGGCAGCCCTGGCCGCAATCGTGGACCCCGAAATGATCGCGGCCAACCGCGGCCGGCTGGTGTCGCTGGTGAGGTCGAACCTGTTCGGTCAGAATGCACCGGCGATCGCGGCTGCCGAGGCCGAATACGAGCAGATGTGGGCTCAGGACATCGCCGCGATGTTCGGGTATCACACCAGTGCGTCGGCGACGGTCGCGCAGTTGGGGCGCTGGGAGCAACCGCTGGAAAATCTGTCCGGACTGCCGGGCGAATTCGCCAAAGCCATCGGGAACCCTTTCGCATCCATTCAGCAAGAAATTCCGAAGGCCCCGGCGACACCGGCCGCGGGGATCACCGGGGTGGCCAACGAGATCTTCGCCGATATCTTCGGGGCGTCGGCCGGTCTGCCCATCCCGGCAACGCTGGGAGGGACCTTCACCGGCAAGCCGTCGCTGGTGACCAAATTCGAAATCGCCGGGCTGTGGGGGGTGAAAGATGTCCTGGGCACCACCGGAATCGAATCTCCATCAATACTTGCCGATCCGAGTTCCCCATTTTTAGCGCTGGTTGCCAGCAACGCCCCGGGACTACATCTGTTTCTCGGCAATGCCCCGCCGAGGTTCTTGACGCTCCTGATGGGAGAAACGGTCCAGCACAGCACGTTTGAGGGGATGCCCGTCGTGCAGATCACGCCGGCTCACCCGGACGGCAAATACGTGGTGGCCATTCACGGTGGCGCCTTTATCTTTGGGCCCTCAATCTTCCACTGGATCGATTACACGGTGATGGCCTACCAGACCGGGGCGACCATCGAAGTGCCGATCTATCCGTTGCTGCAACAGGGGGGCACCGCCGGCACGGTTGTGCCCAGAATGGCCGACTTCATCAACATGGAAGACACGCAACACGGGCCCTCCAACGTCAGCGTGATCGGTGACTCCGCGGGCGGCAACCTCGCACTGGCGGCCGTCGAATACATGGTGGCCCACGGTGAGCCCGTGCCGTCGTCAATGGTTCTGCTGTCTCCCTGGCTGGACGTCAGCCTGACCAATCCAAACATTGCGCTCGTCCACGATCCCCTGCTCCCCGTTCCGCCCGGGCAAGTGATCGGCAAGGAGTGGGCGGGCAATCTCCCCGAGAACAACTACATGGTCAGCCCGCTGTACGGGTCGCTCAACGGACTCCCGCCGACGTATGTCTACGAGGGCTCCGCGGATTCACTCGCGCCCGACGTGCTTGTCCTGCAGCACAACGCCGCACTCGTAGGAGCACCGATCAGCTTCGCACTGGCCAAGGGCGAAATCCACGATTGGATAATCCTCACCGTGGACGGTCCCCAATACTGGCCCCAGATCGACCGGGAACTCGGCGTCTAACTGCGGCCTGATCATTCGCTCAAGGACTCGGATATGGCGTCCCGGTCACGATCGTGTCGGCCGCCTCCCCAAGGACAACGAACTCCAAACCGGCTGTGAGCGGGAGCAATCCGACGTCGGCGGCGATCGGATAGCCGATCGCGTCGATCAGCCCGTCAAGGGGCTGACCGTTGACCATTTGAGCCACCCCGTTCAGGAACAGGTTGACGTCATACGACGGCAAAGAGACGAGGACCGCGGTCGTGATGTCTGCCGTCGGAAGCAGCGTCGCGTAGGCCGTCGAGAACGCGGTCGTCGAGGCGCCGACGAACTGGGTGTTCGCCGCCACCAGGCCCGCGAGGATGTCGGTCATCGTGGGCGGACCGGTGGGCGGGGCAAGGCTGCCGGGTGCCGACGTAAGCGATGTAAGCGCCCCCGAGATGGCATGCAGCGACGGCAGGTGCGGGGGTCCCTCGGCGTAAAGGTCGCCGATCGCGGCGCCGACTCCCTGAGGGATCGCACTGACCAGGGCGGGCCCCAGGGCGGCGGTGTCGCTGAGCGGCGGCAGAAATCCGAACGGGGTAGCCACGTTGGCAGGCCCGGTGGACCAGCCGAAATCCGGGTTGCCGTAACCCCAGTTGACCAGCGGCGTCAGCACCGGTTGGACCAAATCCGCGATCGGGTTCCCGATGTAGGGGATGAACCGCACCGGATCCAGCAGCGGCAGTTTCTGGGTGGGAATCATGTAGTAGGTGGTGGTGGTGGGTCCCTGCGTCGGCAACACAACCGCCGAATTGATCTGCGTCGGTGTGAGATTCGCGTAGCCCGTGTGCACAGTCGCCATGCCCACCAGCGCGTTGAGGTCGGAGAAGACATCGATCGGGTATTTCGGGAAGTCGGCCCAACCGTCGTATTCGAGCGTGTAGACCTTGGTCGGAAAGTCATTGCTGGGAGCCGAGCCAAGCGTCGAAAAACCCAGACTCGGGAGCTTCAGACCCGGGAAGCGCGCGTCCCAGCCTCCATTGGGATTCATCGAATTGCCAAGCAGGACAAAGTTTATCGGTAGTGAGCTCGGCGTGCCGCTGGGGTCCAAAGCGATCATTTCCAGTGTGGCGATGTTGGCGCCCTGCGAGTAGCCCACCACGTTGACGGTGTTGCCGGCTGCGAGTTGCTGTTGGATCGCGTTGTTCAGGATCGTTACGCCGCGGGCTATGGATATGTTCTGCTGCAAGTCCTTGATGCCGCTGTCCGGATATTCCCCCGCCGGCATGGACAGGGCTTGGACAAGGCCGACGGGGAAATTGGGCAGGACGTACTTGCTGACAACCTTGGCCACGAAGGATGGCGTAGGTGTCGGCGTTCCGCTGCCGTCCATGACGAAAGTGACGGGCGGGTCCGCCGCCGCCGGTGCGGCGAGCGCGGCCGAGCCGGCAGCCTCGGCGTTGGCATAGGCGCCGGCGGCCGCGGCCAGCGACCGGGCGAAGTCACTGTGAAACACGGCCGCGCGCCCAATGACCGCCTGCCACTCCCGGGCGTAGGCGTCGAACAGGTTCACGATCGCCGCGGACACCTCGTCGGCGGCGGCCGCCACAACACCGGTCGTCCTGCCTGCCGCGGCCGAAGTGGCCTCGTTGATCGACGTACCGATCGCCGCCACATCCGCAGCCGCCGCCCCCATCACCTGCGGTTGTATTGCGACGTACCCCATGGGCCATCCCTACCACGACCAACAACCCTTCACGCCGAAACGGCGACGGTCGCGCGGATAAGCCGGATTGGGCCACAATCAGTGTGCACAGCAGACCCGTAAGGACGGTGGACGATGGTAGGCAACCAAGAGGGAATCGGCGTGCTGAAACTCGAATGCCCGCAAACCCATCCCGTGGGCCGGATCCTCAGGGAGGCCCCGCACCAATCGGTCCTCTACGATCCGGGGGCCGCCGTCGGGCCACGCCGATTCTGGCCGGACGAAGAAGACCAGCCACAGTTCAAGGCGCACTGTCGCTACTGCGACAGACCGGTGGGAGAACCCACGACCGCGCTGCAGAAAAAGCTGGCCGATTTGCTCGCCGACGCCCGCGAGACCCTCGGAACCGCCACGATGCCGTATCTGTAAGCGCCGGCTGAGAGGAGCCCCGTGGCCCAGATCCCCCCACCGCACAACAACCCGCGCCCGCCCGAGGGCGACTGGCTGGGCACCCCGTACCTGAAATTCGAGCGCCAGGGCCCGATCGCGGTTTGCACGATCGATCGCCCGGAAGCACGTAACGCGTTGACTCCCGCGATGTACTTCGGAATCCGTTGTGCCGTAGGACGTCTCAACGAGGATCCGGATCTTGCGGGGCTACTGATCACCGGAACCGGGGACGTCTTCGCCCCCGGCGGTGACATGGGCGGGGGAGGCGGCACCGACGATTGGATCACCTTCGGCGCCGCGCTGGGCATGGACGTCACCCCGTTCGATGCGGTCCGGACCTCGGCCAAGCCCGTCGTCTCCGCGGTCAACGGACTGTGCCAGGGCGGCGGCCTGCAGATCGCGTTGTGCAGCGACCTGTCGGTCGTCAGCGAGCGGGCGACGTTCCGGGTGCCCGAGCTGTTCCGCGGCTACGCCGATACCTACTACAGCCAGATGCTCGTCCGCCTCATCGGGCCGGTACGCACCCGCGACCTGATGTTCACCGGACGGGTCCTCTCCGCGGCCGAAGCCCTCGACTGGGGCATGGTGACCCGGGTGGTGCCCCACGACAGCCTGCTTTCCGACGCGAAAGACCTGCTCGCGCAGAGCTGTCGGACCGCGCCCCGCGCCCGCGGCGTCATCAAGTCGAGCATCGACAACTACCTCGGCTTGTATGACCGCATCGGCATGACCAGCAGCCTCGGCGACGCCGAGGCCAGGGAAGGCTTTCGCGCGTTCAAGGAGCGACGCTCGCCGGATTGGGTGCATCCGGAACTGCGTACCGAGGGCCGCTTGTGATCAGACGTTCCGCGGGCGGTCGTGCCAGTATGGCTCTCGCAGAGCGTTTTTCAGAATCTTGCCGCTTGCGTTTCGCGGCAGCGACGCCACGAAGTCCACGCTTCGTGGGCATTTGTAGCCCGCCAGGTGCCGCCGGCAGAAGGCGATGATGTCGTCGGGATCGACCTCGGTCGCGGCGACGACGATGGCCTTGACGGACTCGCCCCAATAGTCGTCGGGCACGCCGATGACCGCGGCGTCGGCGACGGGATCTCGGTGCCCAGCACGGCCTTTCCGGCCGACAGCTGCAAATGGGGCCGAGCGAGATCGCGGTGATCGGCATCGCTGAGCGCCCTGACCGCTCCGCATAGGCCCGTTTGTCCGTACACCTGAACGAAATTCGTGCCGGGCCGGGTCGCGAGCGCTCGCTGCAGCAAGGGCAGCGGCAGGGGGCGGCTCCGTAGACGAGATAGCGCAAGCCCGAGATCGTGGCGCTCGCCGCTTTCGCACGAATCGCGGGTTATCTTTAATGGCGGGACGTTTAAAACGTGCGGCCGGTAGGCGGCGATTAAGCATATTGAGATAGGGCTGTTTTAATCCAGCTGCTCATGCGAAGACATGGCAGCGCGGGTATCAACCGGGCGGCGGCAACAGCGGATCCGCAGCGAGACGCTGATCTCGGCTTCGACTACGTCGTCTTCCACGCACAGACCAGGCAACGACATAGCCGATCGTTATCATCGAGCCGACGAACACCATTAAGACGGGATGAAGGGCCTGATCGCTGCTCGTAGGTCTCGGCTTTATCAGAAGAAAAATGCCACTGCACATTAAACCGGGGCCCGCCCAGAATAAAACCACCAATACACGAAACATGGGAAAATGCTGGCTGGCTCGTACCAGCGTTGTCGCTGACCTTGGCCCCTCGTCTTCAGGATCGTCTACGCGCGGTCCAGGGCGTTTCCCGCGTGGCTTTTCGCCATGGAGAAGTAGCAGTGTTGATTCCGGTGGTTGTTCGGATTCGACCTCGGTCCCCATGCGACCACAGCGGGGCATCACGACAACAACCGCTCGGCGTGGTACCTGGGCGTGTTCGCCGACGTGTCCAGGCCGGCGCGGTCGCTCGGCGCCAGACCGAACTGTCCGCTCACGGAGCGCATGGTTCCCCACTCACTTTGCGCAGCAAGTAAATTCGGTCCCACGGTCTAGCGGGCACTGCCCTTGTCCTACGTGAGATTGGCGGTTACGCCAGGTGAATTCGGGGAGCCTTGCAGCAAGAGCACGCACCGACTTGGCTGGGTTCCCTCCGGCACATTCGAAAACCAGAACAGAGATGCCAACGTGACCGGGGTTGATGTCGATATCAATCCTCTGAAGGTCGGGGAACGGGATCGTCCGCCTAATCGCGTCGAGGTCCGGGGAATACTCACGACCTTCGCCATCTACCGGCCGCGGCGTCGGCTGGTGGCATAACCCCTCCGCTGATGTGAGTGTTTTCCCTCCGAGTGTGCACTGAGGGCTTCGGGTGTGCGGCGAGGGCGGAAGTTCGGCCGATTTTCCTCCAGGAGCGCACAGGCGACGCTTGCGCGCACCCCGTGTGCCAACATGACTGCCATGGTGAGCGCTGACCGTGCCCGGTCTCGAACATACATCGTGACGGGCGCGGCGTCGGGCATCGGCCTGGCCACCGCGCGGCGCCTGCTGGACGAAGGCGGCACCGTCGTCGGCGCCGATCTGGCCTCCCCACCAGACCTGGAGTTCGGCGGCGAATTCCGGTTCGTGACCGCCGACGTGACCGACGAAGCCGCCGTCGCCTCGGTGCTGGCCGCCGTTCCCGACCGCCTCGACGGCGTCTTCCACGCGGCCGGCGTGGCCGGCGGGGGCCCGGTTCACCTGCTCGACCGGGCCGAATGGGAGCGGGTGATCGGGATCAACCTCACCGGCACATTCCTGGTGGCCAAGGCGGCCCTGGCCAGAATGATCGAGCAACCACGAGTCGACGGCGAGCGGGGCTCGATAGTGACGGTCGCCAGCATCGAGGGCCTGGAAGGCACGGCGGGCGGCAGCTCCTACAACGCGGCCAAGGGCGGTGTTGTCTTGCTCACCAAGAACATTGCGCTCGACTACGGACCGAGCGGCATCCGGGCGAACGCCATCTGTCCGGGCTTCATCGAAACTCCGATGACCGAGGGCGTCTTCGGCCTGTCGGGAATGGAGGGCCCGCGGGCCTCCATCACCGCGGAGCACGCCCTTCGGCGGTTCGGTCGGCCGGAGGAGGTTGCGGCCATGGCGGCGTTTTTGCTGTCTCCCGACGCCTCGTTCGTCAGCGGTCAGGCCCTTGCCGTCGACGGTGGCTATACCGCCGGCCGCGATCACGGCGTCGTCAAACTTTTCGGCTTCCCCGAGTAGCGCCTTAAGATTCGCCCATGGTCACTACCGACGAGGCGATCGAGGCGATTCGAGGCACGGGCGGTGCGCAGCCGGGCTGTCGGGCGTTGC
Organism: uncultured Actinomycetota bacterium; assembly: GCA_963784685.1. GTDB lineage: Bacteria > Actinomycetota > Actinomycetes > Mycobacteriales > Mycobacteriaceae > Mycobacterium. The sequence goes on along the minus strand of CAWASF010000013.1, from coordinate 251,121 downwards.
ACGCCAAAGGCACGCTGTACCGCGGGACGTTTACCGCCACCCGCGACGCGGCCGGGCTTTCGCGCGCAAAGCACCTCGACGGGTCGACGGTCCCGGCGCTGATCCGCTTTTCCAACGGATCCGGAAACCCGGCGCAGAGCGACGCCCTACCGGGGGTGCGGGGGATGGCGGTGAAGTTCACGCTGCCCGACGGGTCCACCACCGATGTGTCGACGCAGACCGCCCGGTTGTTCGTCTCCGGCACACCCGACGGATTCATCGATCTGCTCAAAGCGATGCGCCCCGGCCTGACGACGCCGCTGCGCATGGCCAAATATCTCCTGACCCATCCCCGGCTGCTCGGCGCGCTGCCCGGCCTGCGGGAAGCCAACAAGGTCCCGGCAAGCTACGCCACCATCGAGTACCACGGCCTGCACGCGTTCCGCTGGATCGCCGCCGACGGCAGCGCCAGGTTCGTTCGCTACCACCTGGTCCCCGCCCCGGGTGAGCAGACGCCGGGATCGGCCGCCGAGGGCAGGGGCCCCGACTTCCTCACCGCCGAGCTGGATAGTCGCCTGGCGAACGGCCCGGTGCGGTTCGACTTTCGGGTCCAGATTGCCGGGGAGAACGACTCGACCGTCGACCCGTCCGCGCCGTGGCAGAGCACCCAGGTCATCACCGTCGGCACCCTCGAGATCACCGCTCTGGACACCGAGCGCGAGCATGGCGACGACATCGTCGTGTTCGACCCGATGCGCGTGACCGACGGCATCGCACCCTCCGATGACCCGGTCCTGCGGTTCCGCACCCTTGCCTATTCGGCGTCGGTCAAGCTGCGCACCGGCGTAGACCGCGGTCCCGAGGCGCCCTCCGGCTAAGCTTCCCGGAAGTGCCGCTGTCCCATGTCCTTTTGATCGGCCTGGCCGGGTTCGCCGCCGGCACCATCAACGCGCTCGTCGGTTCGGGCACCCTGATCACGTTCCCGACGCTCGTGGCCATCGGCTATCCGCCGGTGACGGCCACCATGTCGAACGCGGTCGGTCTGGTCGCCGGCAACGTCTCGGGCACCTGGGGGTATCGCGCCGAGCTGTCCGGCCAGTGGAATCGGTTGCGCTGGCAGCTCCCGGCATCGTTGGCCGGCGGCGTACTGGGCGCCTTCCTGCTCCTGCATCTGCCCGAGAAGGTGTTCGCCGACGTCGTACCGGTGCTGTTGGTGCTGGCGTTGGTGTTGGTGGTGATCGGTCCGCGGATCCAGTCGTGGGCGCGCCGGCGCGCCGAGAAGGCGGGGCGCTCGCCCGAACACCTCACGCCGGCACGGATGGCCGTGCTCGTGCTGGGCACCTTCGGCGTCGGTGTCTACGGCGGCTACTTCACCGCCGCGCAGGGCATCCTGCTGGTGGGCATGATGGGAGCGTTGCTACCTGAGTCGGTGCAGCGCATGAACGCGGCCAAGAACCTCATGACGCTGGTCGTGAATATCGTTGCGGCGGTTAGCTATTCGCTTGTTGCGTTTCATCGGATCAGTTGGCCGGTGGCCGGGCTGATCGCCGCGGGCTCGCTGGTCGGCGGATGGGTCGGGGCGCGTTACGGGCGGCGGTTGTCGGCGAATGCGTTGCGCGGCACCATCGTGGTGGTCGGCCTGATCGGGCTGTACCGCCTGGTCATGGTGACGTGACAGCGGCGGCTTCGGCGATGACGTCCATCACGTCCTCGCGTCTTCGCCATGCCCGCAACTGCCGCATCGCCCCGTTGCCCTCCGCGGCGACACGGTCGAGTTCATCGGTGACGCGGTCGTATTCGCCGAGGTCCTCCAACGCCGGGCGCACGCGTCGCACCAGAGCGCCCAACTGCTCGCGCGCCGGTACCGCGTGGCCGCCGTTGATCAGGTCCAGAGTGCGTCCGGCCAGCCCGTCGTGGGCGGCCTTCCAGTACGCCGCGCGCAGGGCACCGGGCGGCAGGCGCCCAAGGACATCGCCCTCGTCACGCGCGACGAGCGCCGTCATCACCGCGGCCCTGATCAGGGTGGCGAGCAACACGGTTTCGGAGACACTCGCCGGCACGTCGGCCACCCGAACCTCGACCGTAGGGAAGTCCGCGGACGGGCGCACGTCCCAATAGATCATGTCCCGATCCAGAATCACCCCGGTGTCGACCAGCATGCGCACCGCGCGGTCGTAGTCGTCGGGCGAGGGGAAGAACGGCGGCGGCCCGGCGGCCGGCCAGCGTCGCCACAGGACGCTGCGCCAGCTCGCGTGGCCGCTGTCGGCGTTGCGATATACCGCCGAGTTGGCCGACAACGCCAGCAGCGACGGCAACCACGGCCGCAGCCAATTGCTGACGTGGATGGCGGCCGCGCGGTCGGGCACCTGCACGTGCACATGACACCCGCAGATGCCCTGTTCGTGCGCGATCATCCCGAACTCGGCGCCGATCCGCCGGTACCGCGGGGTGTCGGTGACCGGAAACTCATGCGGTGTGGTGGGCGGAAGCCCCGAGGCCAGCAGCCGAACGCCGCTGGCCTCGGCGGCCTGCGCCGCGGTGCGTCGCAGCCGGGTGAGTTCCTCGCCGAGTTGCTCGCTCGTCGTCGCCACGCTGGAGGTGGTTTCGACCTGGCAACTGCTCAGTTCCAGCTGCAACGTGATGCCGCGGCGCTTGGCCTCGGCGGCCACTTCGGTGTTGCGGGCGGCCGGCTCCCCGGTCCGCGGGTCAACGAGGAGGAACTCCTCCTCCGCACCAAAGGTCGGCGCGAAACCGGGCCCGGAACTGGGAAAGTCGCTCAGCTCACCAGCGAGCGGCCGTCGCGAGTGCGGCGTCCGCGGTCGGGTAAATGGGCAACAGGTGGTTGAGCGCGCAGGCGTCGACAATTCGGCTGACGATCGGGTCGCAGCTCACCAGGCGCAATTCGATGCCGCGCTCTTTACAGGCTCGCGCCTCGTCGGCGAGCACCGTGAATGCGCAGCAGCCCATGAAGTCGATCCCCGTGACGTCGACCACGAATGGGCCGGGGGGAATGACGACGCCGGCGGCCTCGCTGACCAGCTCACGCCACGTGTGTTCATTGCAGGCGTCGATCTCGCCGCCCGCGTTGATGATTACCGCCGCGCCACTGCGATCGGTGGTCGCCCGCAGCGTGCTGTGTGGGTCGCCCAGCTCGTAGACCAGCCGCGTGCTGAGCATCAAATGTGGGCTGGGCATGGGTTCCGCAATAACCGGGCTCATGATGGACTCCCTAGTCGACCGGCGGGGGTGGTGCCGGGATGGATGCCCGTCCTGCTGTCTGAAGACAGGATTCTTCGCAAACCGCGAAGTCTCTGAATCTCATTTCTATAACAAGACAGGGCGGTCTGTCTATAGGTCAGCGCTAAGAGTATGGTGAGGCTCGCCATGACAACCGACGACGTCACGCCGCCACCCCCGTCGGCTCGCGAACGCATCCTGACCGCGGCGTACCAGCTGTTCAGCAGGCGTGGGATCCGTGCTGTCGGCACCGACGAGGTGATCGAGCGGGCCGGCGTGGCCCGGGCAACCCTCTACCGTCACTTCGCGACCAAGGACGATCTCGTACTGACGGTCCTGCAGCGCCGCGAGGAAGTGTGGACCCACGGTCTCATCGAGGACCAGTCACGGGCGCGAGGCGACACCCCCGAGGAACAGCTGCTGGCGATTTTCGACGTCATGCACGACTGGTTTCAGCTGCGCGACGGCTATGAAGGCTGTTCGTTCATCAACGTGTTGCTCGAGCTGGGAGCGGATCACCCGGCGGGGCGGGCCTGCATCGCCCATATCGGCCACGTCCGCGATATCGTGCGTCACCGCGCTCTTGCGGCCGGGCTGACCGATATCGAGGACTTCGCCTCGTCCTGGCACATCCTGATGAAGGGTGCCATCATTCTGGCGGCCGTGGGTGACCTGGACTCCGCCCTGCGTGCCCGCAAGATGGCCACCGCTCTGATCGAAGAGCACCGGCCGATAACGTCGTCGGACCCCGGCGAGGCGGTAGGTTAGCCGGCCCGTCAGGCAAATTTAAGCGGCGTCGGCGGCGGTGGTAGCGGTCTTGCGGTAGTGCTCGGCCTCGAGTTCGGCGATCGCCTTCGACGTGCGTTCACGCAACAGGATTGCGGCGGTGAGTCCGCCCACGACCGCGATGACCAGGCCGATCCAGGAGAACCGCTGCATCCAGCGTTCGGCTGCCATTCCCGCGTAATAAACCAGTGCGGTGGTGCCGCCCGCCCAGCAGATGGCGCCCGACACGTTGGCCGCCAAAAAACGCGGATACGGCATCTTGAGGGCTCCGGCCAGCGGCCCGGCAAATATCCGCAGCAGCGCGATGAAGCGGCCGAAGAAGACCGCCCGAACGCCCCAGCGGTTGAACAACTTTTCGGCCAGGGCGACGTGTCCGGGACCGAAGTGCTTGGGGAAGCGGCGGCCAAGCCGGTCGAAGAGCGGCAGGCCGAACCGGCGCCCGATCGAGTAGCCGATCGAGTCGCCGACCACCGCGCCGATGACCGCGGCGACGCCGACACCGACGGGATTGACCGCCAGGTCGTGGTGCGACGACATGAGCGCCGCGCTGACCAGTACGATCTCGCCGGGAAGGGGAACGCCCAGGCTCTCCACGCCGACCACGCCGCCGACCACCAGGTAGACCGCGAGTGGCGGGATCGATTGCAGCAAAGCCTCCACATTCATGGGTCAAGGATGCCTGACGCTTGGTGGAGGCGCGCCGTTATCCCCGCGCTTGACGTGCTGAGGGGTTCCAACGTCGGCCGTTTGGGCACTCGCCCGTCGCCCGAGGACATGCCGCGCAGACGCCGCCAAACCCATGGCATCAACTTTTCTTGCGCCCAGCGCAGCTGTCCATACGTGCGGGACTTGAACGGCAGCCGCGTGGGACTGCCGCTGGCCTCGGCCCAATCATGGTTGCTGCCAGGCAAATTGAGAGCTTCGGCGGCCGCGGCGGCGAACAGAATGTGCCCTTTGGTGGACGCGTGCACGCGGTCGACGTCCCACGTGTCCAGATCGCGCATCGAGGCCGCGTTGTACAGGTCCACGAGCCTGAAGCCGTATTGCTCGGCGGCCGCTCTGATCGCATCGTTGATGCGCGCAAGCCGCCCCGAGACCAGTCGGCCGAGCGGGAGGAATTGCGCGACGTTCGGGAAGGTCGTGGTCACCACCGTCGCCCCCGCATCGGCGAGCGCGGCGTAAACGTATTCGAGGTCGGTGACGGCGCGGCCGAACGCCCGTCCCGGCTGGATGACGTCGTTCATCCCGACGCACACGGTGATCAGGTCCGGCCGCATCGCCAGCGCTCGCGGAACCTGCTCCCTGAGCACGTCGGCCACCAGCTTGCCGCGGATCGCCAGGTTGGCGTAGTGCAAGCCGGGATAGTGCGAATCGAGCAGGGCTGCGAGGCGGTCGGCAAATCCGAGGAAACCGACGGCGTCGTTACCGTCCCATAAGCCCTCGGTCTGGCTGTCCCCGATGGCGATGTATCGGCTGTATCCGGCTGGACTGACCCCGTACACGAAGCCGAGACTAACCGCAATTGCTTTCGGGTGGGCGCTACCGCGCCGCTGGCAGCCGCCGAGGCGTCTCTTGGTGCATTCGCCACATTGGTGTTCCCGCCGGAAGTGATGTTCGTTTTGTCCGAGTGAGGTGGGCAAAAAGTGCGCGTCCCGACGCGCGGAGACTTGTGGGGCAATTGGGACGACTGCGACATAGCCGGGCGTGAAAGTGGCTACCGTGAAGTCATGCAGAAGAAGCGCGAGCGGGCCGCCGGGGACGCCTCAAACACCGAGGCGCCGGCCGTCGATTCGCTTGCGCCGCAGTACCCGATCGAGTCGGTGGACAACGCGCTGAAGCTGCTGCTGTTGCTGGGCGAGCGGCCCGAGATCCGGCTGAGCGAGGCGGCCCGGGATCTGGGTGTCGCACCGTCGACCGCGCACCGGCTGCTGGCGATGCTGATCTACCGCGGATTCGTGCGTCAAGACCCGGTGTCCAAGGCGTACCAGCCGGGCCCCTCGCTGACCGGTGTCGCGTTCGCGATCTTCGGCCGCATCGACATTCAGCGATCCGCCACGCCGGTCATGCGCGATCTCAGCGAGCAGCTGCGGGAATCGATTCACGTCGGGATGCTCGACGGCGCGGACGTCCATTTCGTCGCCGCGGTCGAGGGTCCGGCCGCGGTTCGGGTGGCCTCGCGGCTGGGACGAACGATGCCCGCGCATTGCACCTCGACGGGCAAGGTCCTGCTCGCCCAGCTCTCGGAAACCGAACTGCGCCAATTGCTTCCAAAAGAGAAGCTGCAGCGCATCACCTCCCGCTCGATCGTCAGCCGCAAGGAATTGGAGGCCGAGCTGTCCCGCATCCGTGAGCGCGGCTACGCCATCAATCGCGAGGAGAGCGAAGAAGGCGTCGCTTCGATTGCGGTCGCCATACCGACCCGGGCGCCGGGTCTGCGGCTCGCACTGAATGCCGCGGCGCCGCAGAACCGGCTCGGCAGCTCCCGGTATTCATCGGTGGCCGCCGCACTTATTAAGGCCGCCAAGGAGATTGGCGATCAGTTGGGCTGAAACGCCGCCTCAGCCGACGGCTGCCGATGTCCGGTGCGGGATCTCCGGTCGCAGGAAGACGTCGTCGAGCGTGACGGTGCGAAGCCCGCGCGACCGGATGATGTCCACCAACTGCCCGTAAACATGGGTGATCGACGGGTGGTTGAGGTGGCCGATGACGATCTTCTGCGGGGCGAAGGACTGGTATGCCATCTTGACGATCTCGTCTTCGGAAAGCACCGCGGAATCCCGCAGATCCCCGCTCCACATGGTGGGAACCTGGTAGCCCAGGTCGGCGGCCACCGCGTCGACCGCGGGATTGTGGCGGCCGTAGGGCGGGCGGAAGTACGGAGCCGCGTCCACACCGTAGGTATTCCGCAGGAACTGGTCGGTGCGACTGAGTTGGTCGGCGACTTCGCTTGGTGACAGCTTCGTCAGGTCCGGATGCGTCCACGTGTGGTTGCCCAGCTGAATCTGCCCGGATTCGACCAGCGGCCGAAGCAGGGCTGAGTTCTCGGTCCACGAGCGGTAGACGCCGGTGACGAAATAGGTGAGCCGCACACCGGTGTCCTTGGCGAATTGTGTGTACAGCCGCACCACATCGCTGTCGACGCCGTCATCGACCGTCCACGCCAAGAGATCGCCGTTGCCGGGCAGCGTGCTCAGGACTCCACCGCCGGGCAGCTGGACGCGCGATCCCCGGGCCGGGGGCGGCAACAACGGCGGCAGGACCGGGGTGGACGGGCGTGGCGCGGATCCGGGAGCATCGCCATGCGCCACCGTCTGCACGGGCCCACCGGCGGAGCACCACGAGACCCCGGCGACCGCCACCGTGGCGGCCACCGCGACCAGGAACCGCCGACGATCCAGTTCGCTCACGCCGGACAGGTTAAGCCCGCGGCCACCGAAATCCAGGCTTGGCGCGCGCTGGATATCAATCTGTGACAGTTCCCAACCGCGCGACCTCGTGTCGCCAGGCCGCCTCGGCGGTGAAGCCGGGTCCGAGGTCGGGCAGGTGCTCCCAGTCGGCGTCGTCGATGTCGCGCAGTTCGCCGCCGGATGCGCGCACCCGCAACGACATTGACGCCAGTGCGTCGAGGCTGATCGCCTGCAGCACCGCGAGCGGCACCGTGGGGGCGGCGCTGGTGATCCCGTGGCCGCGGCAGATCACGACCGGCCGACCGCGCATCGCCGCCACCATTTCCTTGCCCAGCGCCGAGTTTCGGATCAGCACGGCGCGTTCGTAGACGGGCACACCCTCGCGTGCGAGCCGCGCGCCGGGAATGTCGTAGGCGCCGTATATCGGCCGGATATGGATGCCGGCGAGATCGGCGGCGACCACCGCGGGCGGGTGCAGATGCGCGACGGCCCGGTGCTGCGAGTCGGCCAGCATGGTTTCGACGTGGATGGGCAGTTCGTTGGGGACGCGGTAGCCATCGAGTTCGCCTGCGGCGCCCGCGCTTCCGTCGAATCGGATCAGCCGGATGTCGGTGGGTCGGGTGAACGCCACCCCGGCATCGCTGTCGCTTCGACAGCGGATGAGCAGGCGCTCGTCGTCGATGCGCAGGCTCAGGTGGCCCAGGATGCCGTCGACCAGGCCGCGGGCCGCCGCAACCCGGCAGCCCTGCGCCACCAACGCCCGTTGCTCGTCCAGGGGGGTCATCGCGGCGCGCCCAGCCCGAATCCGCCGTCGGGATGGACGGTTTCGCCGGTGATGCCGTGGGCCCGGTCGGACACCAGGAACACGAAACTCCACGCGTGGTCGTCGCCGGTGAGCGCGACGTTGAGTGGGGTGCGCGCCGCCAGGTCGCGCGCCCGGTCGGGGGTGTCGTCGAGGCGGACGCCGTCGAGTCCCAGGCTGGCGAGGCCGCGCAGGTCGGTGTTGAGCGTGCCGCCGGGCGCCACCCCGTTGACCCGAATCCGCGGTGCGAGTTCGTGAGCCAACGTCGCGACCAGGCCACGAACGGCGAACTTCGACGACACGTACAGCGCGCCGCCGCGTCCGGGATGGTACGACGAGGTCGACTCGGTCAACACGATCGACGACCCGGTCGTGGCCCCCAACGCGGGCATGGCCGCTTTGACGGACTGCAGGTGGCTCAGCACGTTGGTGCGGAACATTTCGTCGAACGCGGCAGAGAGATCGCCGGCGTCGATGTCGCCGATGCCCCGGTAGAAATCGAAGATCCCGACGCAGTTGACCAGGGTATCCAGCCCTCCGAAGGCATCAACCGCGGCGGCGACTGCGCGGTCGTTGGCGTCGGGGGTGGTGGCGTCGCCCTCGACAACGGGTACGTCGGACAACTCCTGCCGCAGCCGTTCGCACTTGTGTCGATCACGTTCCAGCACAGCGACTTTGGCACCCTCGGCGCGAAATGCGGCCGTGACGGCGCGTCCGATCCCCGAACCGGCGCCGACGACCAACGCGCGCTTGCCGTCAAGCCAGCCGGTCATCGGCGCCCTCGGGTTCGTCCGGCAGCAGCGGGCCGTCGGGATTGCCGACCATGGCCGTCAGCGTACGGGTGTTCTGCCGGGTCAGCGCCTCGACCTCGAGCGCGTCCAGGCTGACCCAGCGCCCGGTGCGGGGCGCGGTGATCAAAAGCCGCGACCCGTTGCGGGTGTCGACGCGGCGCACCACTACTTCGGCGAACTCGTTGGCGACCGTGAGGGGTTCACCCACGGTGCCGTCCAGGAACCGGGACAGGTCGTCGGTCACAGGAACACCGCCAAATTTTGCATCCGCAGCACCGACTCGTCGGGAATGATCGTGCGGCGGGCCAACCTCCATGTTCGATCGCACAGGCGCAGCACGTCCTCGCGGCCGCACGACACCAACGCGTACTCGTTGACGTCTCCGCGGCTGCGGAACAGCAGTTCGGCCGACTCCACCATCAGGTGCGCCCCATCGTCCGGGTCGTCGCACTCGAAGGTGCGCACGTTTGTGATGAAGTGGCGCAGCCGCGACGGCGGGTCTTCCGTCCAGGCATGTTCGGTGGCGAAGCGCGCGACCCGCTGAGTCAGCGAGTGCTTGTCCTCGTCGAAGTGCGCCATCCCCGGCCCCCTTTCCGGTGAGGTGTCGAATCCGGCGCCCCGCGCGGTGGTGACCCGGACCGGCATCACGTAGCGAATGTCGTCGGTCAGGGTGTCCAGCCACGACTCATACTGCTGGGCGTCCAGCAGGTAGGCCTCGTCGACCAGGAACTGGTGCGCCTGAAGGTGCCGAGCATCGTTGAACGGCAACGCCTTTCTCATGCGCTTGCCCTCTGCAGATAGTCGGCCCACATGCCGAGCAACGCACGCTGGTTGTACTCGTTGTACCCGACCTGGGCGCGTCCCGGCCCGTGGAAAGACTCGGCGCGCAACGCCTCGACGACGGGCCGGTCGTCGGAAAGCACGCCCATCCGGCTGTTGAGCAGCAGCCGCCGCGCCATCGAGCCGCCGGCGGTGGTGGTCAGCGAGACCCAGTTCTCCACGTCGTCCTGCTCGAACATGCCGGTGGACCCGAAGCACATCAAATAGGCCTTATAAGAGGCCCTCTTGAATGCTTCGGGCGCGGCGGAGTCCACCGCGAACCACGAGCACACCTCCGTCTCCTTCTCGCTGATGGGCTGCCACAGGCGGATCGAAATGAACGGCAGCACCTGATCGCTCCCGGGAAGCTTGGGCCAGTTGTGGACGAAGCTCAGGTTCGGAAAGCAGGTGGCCGCCGAGATCATGAACCCGTCCTCGCCGACCACTCGCCGCTGCCGGGGCGTCCAGACGTCCTTGATCCGGCCGATCATCTCGTCGGGGTAGCCGACGTAGCGCATCCGCTCGTCGAAGTCGCCGGGCGGAAGTTTGTAGGTGGTTCCGCCTCCGCGGTGCGCCCAGTAGGTGGCGCCCTCCTTGCGCTTCTGGGCCTTCGGCTCGCGAAACAGGCCGATGTCGACGATCGACGCGTGCGTGTGCGGCGTGTGGTACATGTCGCCGGCGAAATTCTCGGCGCCGATCTTCCAGTTCGCCTTGATCCGCCAGCGTTGTGGTCCCCGCACTTCCAGGCCGCCGACGCTCTGCCTAGTGTAGAAGTCCAGATAGAACCTGAAGTCGCCGAGGAAGTCCTCGAGGGGCTCGGCAGCTGGGTCCATGCTGACGAACAGCAGGCCGTTGTAGCTCGCGAAATTCGGTGCTGGCAGCAGGTTTTGGTCACCCTTGACCAGCCCCTCGTCGCCCCCGTACGCCTCCCGGTGAAACGGCAACCCGGTGAGCCGGCCGTCGTTGCGGTAAGACCAGCCGTGGTACGGACAGCGAAAGTTGGAGGCGTTGCCCATCTCCGCGCGGCACACCTGCATTCCCCGGTGCAGGCACATATTGAAGAGGGCCCGCACATGACCATTTGAGTCGCGGGTGATGATGAACGAATCGTCGAGCACCCGGCGCACCACGTAGTCGCCGTCCTGCGGGATCTCAGACTCATGACCCACTAACGTCCACGCGCGGCCGAACAGGCGCTCCTTCTCCAGCGCGAACAGCTCGCTGTCGTTGTAGATATGAGCGGGGACCATGCCCCGGCGGACATTGGAAATGAGAGCGTCGAAATCGTCGTGATGCACGCGGACCCCATTATCTGCTCTACAGAAATATATTCCGCCCAATAGAATCCCGTACTTGCCCGTGCGGGTCAATCGCCGCGTTAAGACGGCGGTCAGCACCTCGGACGCATCCTTTGGGCAAATTCACAGGTGGCTGTCAACGGAAGTTTCACGCGGTGCCGCTACGGTGGTCACGTTAGGCCCGGCGTGCACGCGAGCGCGCGACCGCGCTGTATGCGCAGTCCTGGTGGGACCGCCGCCGAGGCCGCCATCGCCGGGGGATCGTCCTGACCGCGGTCGGCTACGCAATCACCCTCGGCGGCAGCTACCTCGGCGGGGCGCTGGTGTTCGAGTCCGGTATCGGGATCGACCAGTCCGGTGAGCGGCTGCGGACCAAGGAGTGGACGCCGGTGCTGCCCGCGAGTTCGCTGAACGGAAAGCCGGTGCGCGTGGAGGTCGACGGGGTGGGACTCGTCGTGTGCCAGACCGAGCCGGGGGAGGTGTCGGCGTTCGGCGAATTTTGCCCGCAACTGGCGGCTCCGATGGCCGACGGGTGGGTCGATCGTGGCCGGATCGTGTGCCCTTGGCACGGCTCGTGGTTCGCGGCCGAGTCGGGAGTGGTCCTGCGCGGCCCATCGGCGGCTCGGCTGCCGTGCTACGAGGCCAGGCTGGTCGACGGAATGGTTGAGGTGCGTGCCGAGGAGGTAGCGAAGTGAACGCGTATGACGTTTTGAAGGAGCACCACGTGGTGATCAAGGGCCTCGGCCGCAAGATCACCGAGGCGCCGGTGAATAGCGAAGAGTACGAGGACGAGTGGAACTCCTTCAAGACAGTCTTGGAGGCGCACGCCGACGAGGATGAGCGTGACATGATTCCGGCTCCTCCGCCGGTGCAGATCACCGACGACGAACTCGAGGAACTCGGCAACACGATGGCCGTGAAGATGGAGCAATACCGCGGCTCCGCGCTGCACAAGCTGCGCACCAAGGGGCGCGCCGCGCTGGTACGCGCTCTGTAGTCGGGAGTAGCCTCACGGCTCATGAACGCCGAGGCCGTCGCGTCGCAGGACGACATCTCGGCGGAGATCGCCGGCTTGCAGAGTTCGTGGACGGCCGGCGGCCAGGCGGAGCCGCGGCTCGACTACCCGCCGTACCGCAGCAGCATCCTGCGCCATCCGAAACAACCACTGGTGCTTGTCGATCCCGAGGAGCTCGAGCGCCGGGCACCGTGCTTCGGTGAGCAGGACGTCGACCCGCTCGATGCCGACCTGACGGCCGGTCACCCGGGTGAGCCGATCGGGGAGCGCATCATCGTGACCGGGCGACTGCTCGACGACTCGGGCGGGCCGGTGGCGGGTCAGCTCATCGAGATCTGGCAGGCCAACGCCGCCGGTCGTTACCGTCACCAGCTCGACCAACACCCGGCTCCGCTGGATCCGAACTTCGTCGGTGCCGGCCGCTGCCTCACCGGGCCGGACGGGTCATACCGTTTCCTGACCGTCAAGCCGGGCCCCTACCCGTGGCGCAATCATCGAAACGCCTGGCGCCCGGCCCACATTCACTTCTCGGTCTTCGGAACCGCCTTCAGCCAGCGCCTGGTCACCCAGATGTACTTCCCGGGTGACCCGCTGTTCGACCTGGATCCGATATTCCAATCGATCCTCGATCCCGCCGTCCGAAAACGGCTGATCGCCCGCTACGACCACAACGTCACCCAACCGGAGTACGCGACCGGTTATCGCTGGGACGTCGTGGTCTGTGGCAGCCGTCGAACCTGGGCCCCAAGCGATGACTGAATTCCCTTGCACCCCAGGGCAAACGGTCGGCCCTTTCTTCGCCCTGGCGCTGACCCATCGCGGCGACCGCGACCTGGTCGGTGACGCGCACCCGCGGGCCGTCCGGTTGCACGGCACCGTCTACGACGGCGCCGGTGACGGCGTCCCGGACGCGCTCGTCGAACTCTGGCAACCGGACCACGCCGGCCGCATACCGCGACAGCACGGCTCGCTGCAGCGCGACCCCACGGTGTTCACCGGATGGGGCAGGTCCGCGACCGACGCCGCGGGGCGGTACGGCTTCACCACGGTGGCGCCGGGCGCGGCGAGCGCCGGGCGGCCGCCGTTCTTCGCGATCGCGGTCTTCGCGCGGGGGCTGTTGGATCGGCTGTTCACCCGCGCCTATCTGCCCGACGGCGACCTGGGAGCCGACCCGCTGCTGGCCACCGTCGACGCCGGGCGGCGCGACACCCTGGTATGCGACGCCGAAAGTGGCGGTGCGGCATATCGTTTCGATGTCCACCTGCAAGGCCCGAACGAGACGGTGTTCTTGTCGTACAACGGATGCGGGCCATGACCAATTTATTGTGGCCCGGAGACCACCGGGCCGGCGAGCACATGACCGATCAGGCGCTGCTGCGATCGATGGTCGCGCTGGAATCCGCCTGGCTGGATGCCCTGGCCGCCGCCGGCCTGGCGCCCGGCGCGTGTGCCGGTGCTGACCTGTCGAACCTGCTCGGGCCGGGCGACTGCGATTCCCTGGCGGTCGGCGCCGAAGACGGCGGCAACCCGATCATCGGCCTGGTCGACCTGCTGCGTCGGCGGGCCGCCCCGGCCGTCGCACCGTGGATCCACCGGGGGCTCACCAGCCAGGACGTCCTGGACACCGGCCTGATGCTGGGGGTGCGCGGCGTCGCCGATCACCTCGTATCCGGCCTCGCGGAACAGGTTTCAACGCTGTCCGCCCTTGCTGCGGCCCATCGGGCCACGCCCATGGTGGCCCGAACCCTCACCCAGCATGCGGCTCCCACCACGTTTGGCGCCAAGGCGGCGGGCTGGCTGAACGGGGTCGTCGACGCCTTCGAGCGGCTGGATGCGCTGCTCACCCCGATCCAGGTCGGCGGCGCCGCCGGAACGTGGGCCGCCACCACGGAACTGGCGGCGCTGCTGACCGGCTCGGCCGACCCGGCGGAGGTCTCGGATCACCTTGTGCGAAGCGCCGCAACCGCTTTGGGCTTGGTCGTCCGGTTGCCCTGGCACACCACACGCACGCCGGTCACCGCGGCCGCGGACGCCTTCGTCGCCTGCACGGATTCCTGGGGCCGCATCGCCTCGGATATCGTCACCCTGGTTCGCCCGGAGATCGCCGAACTGAGCGAGCCGGCCACCGGAGCCCGCGGCGGATCGTCCTCGATGCCGCACAAGCGCAATCCCGTGTTGTCCATTCTGATCCGGCGGGCCGCCATGTCGGCACCGCAGTTGGCGGCGACGCTGCACTCGGCCGCCGGGCTGGCCAACGACGAACGACCCGACGGCGCATGGCACGCCGAATGGGACACCTTGCGCACGTTGGCACGGCGGACCGTCGTAGCGGGCTCCCAGTGCGGCGAGCTGCTGGCCGGGTTGGCGGTACATGCCGCGCGGATGGCCGAGAACCTCAGTGCCGCTGATGTTTCAGGTGAACAACGAGCGATCGCCGGCCTGGCGGGAAGGGCCCCGTCCCCGGCCTACTTCGGCGCAGTCGACCGCCTGATCGACGAGAGCGTCGACCGCGCCCAGCGCGCACTCAACGGCCGTCGGTGACCCTGCCGTCGGGCTGGTAGATGCTGGCAAGCCAGATGTGCACCAGCGTGTCGATCACCCGGTCTTCGGGGATTGCCGGCTCCTCGGCGGTGAACGTCGCGGCCATCACCCGCTCGTTCAACATGTTCAACGCGACGGACAGGTCCTCGGCGGGAAAGGTGTTCGGAGCGACGCCGCGCTTGCGTTCGGTCTTGATGGCCGCCGTGGTATGGGAGATCCACCTCTGCATGTGCGTCGACCAAAGCTGGCGGACTTCGGGATTGGTGGCTTTGGCCGCGGCACCGGCCACAGCGACCGCTCGGTGAGAGCCCGACACCTCGAAGAACGCCTCGATGCGCGCCCGCCAGAGCATCGCCGGGTCACCGGACAGCTTGCTGCCCAGCGCGGTAAGCGCCGCCAGCGCCCTGCCGTTCATCTGGTCGAGCAGCGACAACAACACCGCGGTCTTCGACTGGAAGTAGAAGTAGAAGGTGGGCCGGGAAATGCCCGCGCCTTTTGCTAGGTCGTCGACGGAGAAGTCCGCCAGCGGACGCTCCTGTAGGAGCCGTTCGGCGGTGGCCAGGATCGCTTGTTCGCGGTCGTCGCCCGAGTGATGCGATGAACGCCGCCCTCGGGAGGCCTGCATGTATGCGGCCTGACGTGGGCGGTCGGACACGTGGCTTACTTTATGGGCGCGCCGACAAAGTAAACGAAATTCTTGATTAAAACCAGCAATATTGTTGATTAATAGCGGCGGTTTATTTATCGGCGAATTTGCTGGGAAGTCGACAGTTCGTCGGCGTTTGTTCTTAACGACTCGTCTGGGCGCCCTGCAGACCGCCACCCCGAGAAGACGTCTTGACCTGACAACGCGGGACTGGTGACTTTCGCCCCTACTTCGCGCCCACTCGGTGATGGTCGCATCTATTTGGGCAAATCAGCATCGGGAAGGAAGGAGGCCGGCGATGACGACAAGGACAACGGACCAAGAGTTGCCAGATCGACGTCCTGATCGAAGAACGCGAAGAGCGCACCCGGGCGAAGGCGCGACTGTCCTGGGCGGGCCGGCCGATTTCGTCGGTATTGGCTTGTCGCGACTCGATCCGGCCGACGAGCCGGTGGCCCAGATCGGCGACGAACTTGCGATCGCCCGCGCGTTGGCGGACCTGTCGAATCAGCTGTTCGCCTTGACCTCAACCGATATCCAGGCCAGTACGCACGAGCCCGTCACCGGTCTGCGCCGCTGAATCATGAGGCAGAGACCGGATTTACCGGCCGTCCTCGACATCGAGGTAACGACGCACGGGCAGGTGCCGGGCGCCGAGGACTATGCACGCAAAAAGATCGGAGAACTAGGTCGGCTTACCCACAAGCCGGTACTGCGCGCTCGTGTCAGATTGAGTGAGCACGGTGACCCGGCGGTGGCCAGCCGGGTGATCGCGCAGGCCAACCTCGACGTCAACGGCAGGCCGGTCCGCGCGCAGGTCGAAGGCGCCACCGCGCGGGAGGCAATCGATCGACTCGAGGCGCGGCTGCGTCATCGTCTGGAACGCAGCGCCGAACACTGGGAAGCCAAACGGGGCGGCATTCCCCGGACCGGACGGGACGAATGGCGGCACGGGTCCGAGCCCACCCACCGGCCGAAATATTTTCCGAGACCCGAAAGTGAACGCCGAACCATGCGGCATAAGTCGTACAGCCTGCCGACCTGCACCGTCGAAGAGGCGGCGCTCGAGATGGAACTCCTCGACTACGACTTTCACCTTTTCACGGAGGAGGGCACACGACAGGACAGCGTGCTGTATCGCCGAGGACCGACCGAATACCGCCTCGCACAGGTTGATCCGGAACTCGCGGACCGGCTGGCGCCGTTCGACATGCCCTTGACCATTAGCCCACAACCGGCGCCGCGGCTGACCGTCGAGGAGGCGATCGAGCGGATCGGGTTGCTTGGGCTGCCATTCCTGTTCTTCGTCGACACCGCCGAGGACCGTGGGAGCGTGTTATATCACCGCTACGACGGGCATTACGGGCTCATCACGCCGGCGAGCTGAATCGCCGCAAGACCAACTCGAATACGGCGGCGGTCCCGGAATCCCCTTCCCGGGACCGCCGCTCCCAGCTTCTAACGCTCCGGTTGAGCCAGATGGTCGATGAACCAGTCGCGCGCCAGAACCGCCACCCGCTCGAGCGTCCCGGGTTCCTCGAAAAGGTGGGTGGCGCCCGGGACGACGGCGACCATGCATTCGGCGGGAATCGCCGCTTGTGCCTGCTGGTTGAGTCTGAGGACCATCTCGTCGCGTCCGCCCACTATCAGCAGGGTCGGCGCGTGCACCGCGCACAGCGAATTGCCGGCCAGATCGGGCCGCCCGCCGCGGGAAACCACCGCCGCGACCTTCACGCCGGGATGTGCGGCGGCGGCCAGGGCCGCGCCCGCACCGGTGCTGGCACCGAAGTAACCGACCGGCAATGACGCGGTGTCGGGCTGGCCGGCCAGCCAGCCCGTGACATCGACCAGTCGGCGGGCGAGCAAACCGATGTCGAAGACGTTCTCACGGTTGCGTTCTTCCTCCGGCGTGAGCAGGTCGAAAAGCACGGTGGCGAACCCGGCGTCGTTGAGAATCTCGGCGACATATCGATTGCGCGGACTGTGTCGGCTGCTTCCGCTGCCGTGCGCGAATACGACGACCCCCTTCGGGTGCTCCGGGATGGTCAGATGCCCGGCTACCGAGACCGACCCGGTCTTGACGCGAATCTCCTCGTCGCGCAGCGGCGGATCGTCGGCCCCGGCCCCGGTGGCCGCGCGAAAACCGTTGCGGGCGCTATTGAGTAGGGCGACCACCTCGCCGTCCGAGGTCTGCGCGAAGTGGCGGTATCCCTGTCCAACGGCGAAATACGGCACCGGTGTTTCCAGGCAGACCACGACATCGGCGCAGTCGGCGAACTGCTCGGCGGTGTCGGAGCCCCCGATGGGGGTCGCCAACACCACCGCGCTGGCCCCCTGCGCGCGGGCTACCTGGCAGGCGGCCCGCGCGGTTGCTCCGGTCGCGATGCCGTCGTCGACAATCACGGCGGTGCGCCCCTTCAGCGAAACCGCTTGCTGGTCACCGCGGAAACATTCGGACCGGCGTTGCAACTCCGCCAGCTCCTTGGTTTCGACCGCAGCCATTTCCTTGTCGCTGAGTCGCGCCTCGCGGACCACGTCGCCGCTGATCACCCGCACGCCGCCCTCCCCGATGGCGCCGAAGGCCAGCTCGGGGTGGAAGGGCACGCCGAGCTTGCGGACAAGGAGCACATCGAGCGGAGCGCCGAGCGCCCGGGCGACCTCGAAGGCCACCGGCACCCCACCTCGCGGCAGGCCAAGCACCACGACATCTTTGCCGCGCAAGAAACCCAGATGCAATGCCAGCTGACGTCCGGCGTCGGCTCGATCGTTGAAATGCATCATTCGGCGCCCTGGGATCGCAGGCCGGCAAGCCGGTCCGTCGCGACGTATCGCAGCAATGCACCGACTCCGTCGGCGGGTGCGATTCGGTTGTCGGCCCGAATCAGCGATGCGTCGACCGCGATCGCGGCGAACGGCAACGCCTCGTCGGCCCTTGCCACGCGTTCCACCGGCTCGCCGAATTCGGACAGCACGTCGGCATCGGGCGCCACGGTGGTGAGCGCTTCGCCGGTGACCACCGTCGCGTCGCCCAGGTCACCGACGATCAGCGTGTCGACGTCGCCGTCACGCAACGCGGCGCACACGGCGGCGAGCCCCTGGACCGCCAAACCCGAGCCACGCCCGATTTCGGCTTCAAACCGGTCAGCGGTCTCGGTCAACTCGATCCCGTGGCGTCGAGCGAACTCCGTGGCGGTGAGTTCGCGAATCTCGTCGGAATCGGCACCGCTCTTACGCGTACCGGCAGGCAACTGGGACAGCCGTTTCGCCACCCGCTCCGGCAATTCGGGAAGCAGATCCGCGCGCGAACTAACCTCGCCGCACAGGAATACCACCTCTGGATCCGCCTCGTCCACCAGTTTGGTCAGGTGGTCGGCGATGGCACGGCAGTTCATGCGAATGGCTTCCTCCGTCGTGTGCTGGAAGTCGCCGTAGCCGTTCCAACCCGCCGTGGCCGGCTTGTGCACCGGATACCCGGCGCCCTCGATGCTGCTGGAACTGATGGTGCCCCCGTCGTACAGCGTCACGTCGGCGCCGGCGTGATCGACCGCCGCGACCGCATAGGTCGGTCGCCGCATCTCGAGTTCGATCAAGGGCACGACGTACGGGTAATCCGATAGGCGAACTACCATTTGCGCCGGTGGGCCGATGAGTTGCTCGTTGACCAGCACCTGTTCGCTCGTCGCGATCACCGCGCGCCCGCGCCGACCCACGGGCGGCCGATGATGCAACACGGCTTCCTCGACCCTGTCGATGAGTTGCCCACTCGCGCCGCCGGTCTCGAGATGCTTGCGGATATCGCGCCATTTCACTTCGCGTTGCTCGACGGCGTCTGCTGTGTCGTGTGAGTCGTCGAAATACACCGAGGCAAACGGACCTTCCCCGTTTGCCAGCCACCTGAGGCGTTCTGATCGCATGTCATTCCTCTCGTGATTGCTCGTATAGAGCCGTGAGGCGGTCGCTGAACTTCTCGATGACGACCTTGCGGCGAAGTTTCATGCTCGGAGTCAGGTCGCCGGCCTCGATCGAGAGCTCGCGGTCGGCAATCGTGAATTTCTTGATCTGCTCCCAGCGATTCAGTTCCAGGTTCAATGCGTCGATGTATCCGGCGATCAGTTCCCGTGTCCGCCCGTCGCGCGCTATCTCGGCGAACGACCGGCCCGCCAGACCATTCTTGGCGGCCCAATCGGTGATCGCCTCGGTGTCCAGGCCGACCAGCGCCACGCAGTATGGCTTGCCCTCCCCATAGACCAAAAGCTCGCTCACATAGGGGCAGAGACCCTTGAATTTCGCATCGATCGCCGACGGCGCCACGTACTTGCCTTGCGAGGTCTTGAACATGTCTTTCTTGCGGTCGGTGATGCGCAGAAAGCCGTCGGGATCGATCTCACCGATGTCACCGGTGTGGAACCAGCCGTCCTCGTCCAGCGCCTCGGCGGTGGCTTCCGGGAGATCGTGGTAGGACGTCATCAAACCCGGTCCCTTGAGCAAGATCTCGCCATCGTCGGCGATCTTGACATCAGTGGCCGGGAACGGCCAGCCGACGGTTCCGAACCGATAGGCGTTGGGGCGGTTGATGAATGACGCGGCCGCGGTCTCGGTCAGCCCGTAGCCCTCGAGCACGACGATGCCGACGGCGTCGAACCACTGCGCGACTTCGCGGTCCAGGGCGGCGGCCGCGGAGACGAAGAACCGCAGCCGGCCCCCGAACCGCTCCCGGATGGTGGAGAACACCATCCGGTCGGCAGCCTTGTAGGCCAACGATGACGCCAGTGACGGCTTCTTGCCGGCTTGCCTGGCTTCCGACACCTTCAGTCCCACCGCGATTGCCCAGTCGAAGGCCTTTTTCGTGAGCCGGCCCCGCTCGGCAATCATCCCCTCGATGCGGGCGTGCGCCTTCTCGAATATGCGCGGCGCCGCACCCATGATGGTGGGATGTAGCACCGCAAGGTTGTCGACGATCCGCTCGACGCGGCCGTCGATCGCGGTGGGGAAGCCGATCTGCAGTGGAAGCGCCAGCATCACCTTGCCGAATGCGTGCGCCAGTGGCAGCCACAGGAAGTTCAGGTCGTCGGGGCCGAGGATGTTGAGGGAATCGATGGCCGCCGCGGTGTACGTCCACGCGCCGTGGGTCAGCCGCACGCCCTTCGGCCGCCCGGTCGTGCCGGACGTGTATATGAGGCTGGCGAGCCGATCGGGCCCGACGGCCGCGACGCGCTCGTTGACGGCGTTGGGTGCGTCGGCGAGCAGTTGCTTACCCAACTGCTCCAGTTCGGCGAGGGTGATCACCCAGTCGCCGTCGCCGTTGCCGTCGATGACGACGACCTTGCTCACGTCGGGCAGTTCGGCGCGGTGCTCACGGAGTTTGTCCAGCTGCGTCTGATTCTCGGCGACCACCACCCGGCTTCCGGAATTGGCGACGATGTACGCGACGTCGCCGGCGTTCGTCGTGGGATAGACGGTGGTTGTCGCCGCACCGGCACACATCACGCCGAAATCGACGAGCACCCACTCGTAGCGCGTCGACGATGCGAGCGCGACGCGATCCTCCGGGGCGATTCCGAGCGAGATCAGACCGCCGGCGATGTTGACGACGCGTTCGCCGACCTGCTGCCAGGTAACGCTCTCCCAGCCGTGGTCCTGTGGGTATCGAAAAGCTTCCGCGTGCGGGGTGGCGGCGACACGGTCGAGGACCATGTGTGCCACCGACGGCGCGCGATTCTCGATCTTGGCGTAGTCGGGTCTCTCCGTTGAGGCGAGTGGTGTGTTCATGTTGTTAATCCATTGATGCCGAATCGAATACCGCAGGCGTCTTTATTTGGCTATTTCTTCGATCCTGCTGCGGGATGATGAGCCCGGGATAGTGACGAAAGTCACCCGAATGAACCGCGATCGTCCCTTCCCGGCTCTCGGCCCGCGACCGCTACGTCAAGGGACAAGCACTCGCCTATGGCATACGCTGCGGGCCAATCGCCGCCTCGCACCGCGCGCGCAAGGTCGTCGACCAACGGACTGTGGGCGCCGAACTCGGCCAGCCAGGAGGACACCGTGGCTGTGATCTGGTGGGCGGGCACCCGGGCCACGTGGCCGCCGTGCAGGCGATCGGTCAACTGATAGATCGTGGTCGTTGACTTGTGCTGTGTCCGGTGATGCAGCCATGTCGCTGATTTCATCGTCGTCTCCCGGTCAGCCTTACCCGGTCCATCCGACCACTGCCGCACCCCGAGTCGTAGAGGCGAACAGCACCACTAGCGGGATGCTTAAGTCTCGCCTCGCACCCGCCAAAGTCCCGGCGCGGGAGGGCCTTTTGTCACAACGCTTACCCACCTTCTCCCCGGGCTATCGCCGCGCCGATCGCGTACCGTAACCGGGTAATGGGGGTAATGACGCAGCGAGATGACCCAGGCATGAGCGGCGTAAGCATCGAGGAACTGGCCGCGCTGAACGTGTTCGCCGATGTCCCGGGGCAGGACCTTGCGGCCCTGGCCGCCAACCTGGAGCCCCTGCATGCCGCCGCCGCTGAGGTGCTGATGCGGCAGGGTGAAAAAGCGATGTGGTTCTCGATCATCACGTCCGGCCGTGTCGAGATCCGGCACGTCGCGCCGGACGGCCAAATTGTGGTGACCGAACTGTCACCGGGGACAATCGTCGGCGAAATCGCTTTGCTGCGAAACGAATCCAGATCGGCGACGGTGATCGCGAAGGATGACGTGTGCGGCTATGCCGGATACGACGGCGCTTTCGAGTGCATGTTGGCCATACCGGTCCTCGCCGACCGGTTGGTCCGCACCGCGAGGCAGCGGCTGGCCGCCTATGTCACGCCGCTCCCGTTATCGGCCAGGGACGGCACCGAGGTGTCGTTGCGCCCGGTCCTGCCCGGTGATGCCGAGCGGTTCAAGAGCAATGGGTCGTTCTCGCGGGAGACCCTGTACCGGCGGTACCAGGGTGGTGCTCCGAGCGAGGCGCGGTTGGCGTACCTGTTCGAGGTCGATTACGTCGACCACTTCGTCTGGGTGGTCACGGCCGGGGCGGAGGGGCCGGTCATCGCCGACGCCCGCTTCATCCGCGATGAAGACGACCCGAGTTCCGCCGAGGTTGCCCTCACCGTGGCGGACGCCTATCAGGGCCGCGGAATCGGGACACTGCTGCTCGACGCGCTTGCGGTCGCCGCGCGCGTCGATGGCATCAAGCGTTTTCATGCCCAGGTGCTTTCCGACAACCCGCCGGCCCGGGCCTTGGGCGATAAGGTCAACGCCCACTGGGAGCAGGATGAACCCGGGGTGATCAACACCACCGGCGACATCCCCGCCGTCGACGACCTGTCCCTCGATCCCGCCACGCGACTGCGGATCCAGCGCGTGGCCCGCCAGGTGATCCACGCCCTCGACTGATGGGACCGGAAGCCACGCGCAAGTGACTTATGCCCCGGGCCTCCATGCCTTTGCGCCCTTACCGGATGCCGAGATGTCCGCGCAGCATGGACCCCGTCCGGCGTTCGCCGAAAGGAGCGGGGCAATGAAAGCACTCATCATCTGCGTCTCGAAATCTCACGGCAACACCCGCCGGGTGGCCGATCGGATGGCTGAAGTGCTTGACGCCGAGGTCGTCGAACCCGAATCGATGGACCCCGACAAAATTTGCGAATACGACCTCGTCGGCTTCGGGTCGGGCATCTACTACATGACCGTGGACGCGAGGCTACGGAAATTGATACGTCGACTACCGGCTGTCGACCACATCCGTGCATTCACCTTCTTCACCAGCGGTGCCCGGGAGGTTCCGCTGCTGACGTACCACAAACCAGTTCGGAAACAACTCGAATCGAAGGGCTTTGAGGTGATCGGTTCGTTTTCTTGCCGCGGGTTCGACACGGTTGGGCCGTTCGGTTTCATCGGCGGCATCAACAGGGGACGGCCCAACGACCACGACCTCGATCGGGCCGCGGCCTTCGCGGCACGTGTTCGTAAACGGGTCGGGGGCTCGCAGGCCGCTTCATGACCCATGGCAAGCGAACAGGGCGCCCCTCCCATCCTCGCGCTGGTGCGTGGCCTCGTCGCCGAGGTTCACCCGCATGCCACGCCGCCTTCGATATGACCGACGCAGATGGCCGGGGGCGCCCTGCCGGCAACCGCCCGACCATCTGACTGTCACTAGGACGCCGGTTTATTCGCTGTGCCTGCTCGTGGCCTCGCCGGCGCTTCGCACCACTTTGCGGAAAAACTCCATCCGCGCGGTGACCAACTCGTCGGTCAAGTCCAGGGCAGCGTCGACGACGGTCTTGCGTCGCGATTGCTCAGGCAGCACAGGGGTGATCTGGTCGACGAACTTACGGACGGCCTCGATCGCCTGCTTACGGCCGGTTTCGACCGATTCGAGCACCTCATCGGAAAGTTCGGCCCACCGCGGCGCGGATTTTTCTGGTGCCTCTGTCATTGTCAAACTCCTCACTGGGTGCTGTCGGCTCGGATACCGCAGCGATTTTCGGCTTGTAGCCGACGCCGACGTTACGGCTGGCGGGCCACCGGCACGAGTGGCTAAAGTCCTTCCTCACCCGAGCGTTTGTCCCGGATCGTGGGTCGATGATCTGACTTGCCAGTCAAGGACTTTCGCGACGTTTATCGGGACGTAAGTCCCTAACACGTGCATTTGGGCGCTGTTAATTTTGCCACCATGGCACCAGCGACCAGCGACGGTGCCCGTCAAGGCCAAGGGGTTTTGCACCTGGGTCTGTCGGGTGTCCTTGGGCTGGGTGGGGCCATCGCACCGTTCATGCAAACCGGGCTGTACTTCGCCCAGTCGTGGCGCGATTACCTCGGTGAAGAGGCGGATGGGCTCCCGATCGCGCGACCCACTATCGCCTTGGCGGCGCAGGCTTTTCGTGACGAGATCGTCCTGACGGGCCTGAAGGCGCGCCGTCCGGTCAGCCGGCCTGAACCGTTCGGGCGCATCACCCGCGAGGTGCGTGCCGGGCTGGAGCTCTATGGCGACAAGGGATGGCTGGAGAAGCCGAAGGGATTCTTCACTAAGCCTTCCCCGCTTTCAGACGTCGCGGTCCGAAGGGTCAAGGGGCAAAGGCGCTCCTATTATCGCCTTTTTTTCGACAGCGGGTACACGCCGCATCCGGGCGAACCCGGTGCGCAGCGGTGGCAAAGGTACACCGCGAACAATCGCGAGTACGCGCTGTTGCTACGTCACCCTGAACCACGACCCTGGTTGGTGTGTGTGCACGGAACCGAGATGGGCCGCGCCGCACTCGATCTCGCCCTCTTTCGTGCCTGGAAGCTGCACGACGAGCTTGGTCTGAACGTCGTGATGCCCGTGCTTCCGATGCACGGCCCCCGGGCGCGCGGACTGCCGAAGGGCGCGATCTTCCCCGGGGAGGATGTGCTAGACGATGTGCACGCGACGGCTCAGGCCGTGTGGGACATCCGGCGGCTGTTGTCCTGGATCCGGTCGCAGGAGCCCGAATCGCTGATTGGCTTGAACAGCCTTTCGCTCGGTGGCTACATCGCGGCGCTGGTCGCGAGCCTCGAAAGAGGCCTCACCTGCGCGATCCTCGGTGTTCCGGTGGCTGACCTGGCCCAGTTGCTGGGCCGGCACTCCGGCCTCGGTCACGATGACCCCCGCCGACGCACGATGGAATTGGCCGAACCCATCGGGCGGATGACCTCGCCGCTGTCGCTCGCCCCGCTGGTGCCGATGCGGGGCCGTTTCATCTACGGCGGTGTCGCTGACCGGCTCGTGCATCCGCGGGAGCAAGTGATCCGCCTGTGGGAACACTGGGGCAAACCGGAAATCGTCTGGTACCCGGGCGGGCATGCCGGATTCTTCCGCTCGCGACCGGTGCAGACATTCGTGTGGGATGCGCTTCGGCAGTCAGGGCTGCTCGACGCGCCACCGGCGCAGCGAGACCGCCCGGCTTAGGTGCGCAGCAATGAATCCGCTGGATCCGCTGGACGTGGCGATGATGGCCGCGGAGTTGGTGTCAAGTCCGATGCACGCCGGCGCCGTGCTGATCCTGTCACCGCCGGACGATGCCGGCCCAGACTACGTCGGCGAACTGTACCGTGACGCGCTCGCCGGCACCGCCCCAATCGATCCCAGGCTCCGCAGGTATCCGCACCGCGGCGTGGACACCGGCGGCGTGTGGGTCTGGCGTGACGACGACAACGTTGACCTGAGCCGGCATTGCCAGCGCCGCACGGTGTCCGCGGACCGTGACGAGTTCTGGCGGTTGATCGGCGAGCTGGACGCGGAGCGCCTCGACCGGTCCCATCCGATGTGGATGTCGTATCTGGTCGACGGCCTTGCCGGTGGCCGATTTGCGTTCTATATCAAGGTGCACCACACCGTCATCGACGGTGTCGCCGGTTTCCAGATGATCGCCGGCGCACTGAGCACCGACCCGAAGCGCCGGTCGATGCCACCCTTCTATTCCGACCGCCGTCGTCGATCCGAGCCGTCGCAGGCATCGACCGGGCTGCTGCCTCGGTTGGTCGCACCGCTGCGGTCATTGGTGGGTGTGGCGGCGTCGAGCGTTGGACTGATCGGGAGGGTTGTCACCGGTGAGTTGTCGACGGTGCTCGATAGCCTGGTCGGGCGCACGACCGTGCTGCCGTTCGGGGCGCCCTACATGCGGTTCAACGGTCCTCTCGGCCCCGAGCGCGCAGTCGCGGCCGCCAGCTGGCCGAAGCATCGCATCCACGCGGTGCAACAGGCGGCCGGTGTTACCGGCAACGATGTGGTAACCGCCATGATCGCCGGCGCTGTGCGCCAGTGGCTGATCGACCGCGGGGAGCTGCCCACGCAGTCACTGGTGGCCATTTGCCCGATCACCGTGCGCGACCGCGAGCGCGATGCGGCAAATGACCCACATGCCAACATGTTCGGTCTGTGGCTGTGCCCGCTGGGCACCAACCTGGATGACCCGGCCGCGCGGCTGGACCTGATCCACCGCTCGATGTCGGCGGGAAAGCAGTGGGTGGCCAAGCGCGGTTCGGCGGCGTCGCTGCTGACGGCGGCGGGAAGCATCGCCGCGACCGTGGTTTCCCCGCTGCTGCCGTTCACGCAGAAGCTACGCACCGGATACAACCTGCCGATCTCGCACGTTCCGGGTCCTCGCGCCGAAATGTATTGGAACGGCGCGCGTATCGAGGAGATGTACCCGGTGTCGACGGTCTACGACGGTCAGGCGCTCAACGTCACCACGTGCTCCTACGCCGACCGGGTCGGATTCGGCTACGCCGCGGGCGCCGACGCGGTGCCCGACATCGACACGCTGATACCGCTCACCGAGGAGTGTTTGACCGAGCTGGAAGTCGCCCTGGGTGTGTATTCCCGGGGCGTGGCAGAGCCGGGGTCGAGCTTGCCGGCCGTGCGGTCGGCGGGCTCGGTGGGGGAACCCACCCGATGAACCCCAGTGAACGGCAATGAAAGCGAATCGCCTTGTGTGCGTTCGGGAAGCGGGCGCGGTTGTTGCTAGCAGCCGGCAAGAGGCGCGGTCCAACGCACATGGTTGCCGCCGTCGGGAGGTGAGCTGATCTGGCAGGTGCCGCCGAGTTGTTCCGCGCGGTCGTGCATGTCGGCGAGTCTTTGCTGGCCGTCGGCCGTGATGTCGCCGCCGTCGCCGATGATGTCGAGGGTGAGTATGTCACCGGCTGTGATCGCCACAGTCAGCCGGGAGGCGTCGCAGTGGCGAATGGCGTTGCTGACGGCCTGTGTCATGACCGCTGCGGCATGCTCGGCCAGTTCGCTGCCGACCGCGGTCATCGGCCCGGTCGTTTGCAGCGTGATGGCGGTGTCGCGGTCTTCGGTCGCCTCGGCGATCAGTTGCCGAACACGCTGCAGAAAGGTTTCGCTGGGGCCGGTGCGAGGTTGTAGCTCGAAGATGGTCGCGCGGATGTCTTCGATGGTGCTTTGCAGGTCATCGAAGGTCGTGGCGAGGCGATTGGTCATCTCCGGTGAGCGGGACCGCGCGATAGCGCTCTGCAGATCTAACCCCGCGCCGAATAACTGCTGGACGACGTGGTCGTGCAGTTTGTGCGCGATACGTTCGCGGTCGGCCAGAATGCTCAGCTCCCGCTCCCGATCACGACTGGCCGCCAGCTGCAACGCCATTGCGGCGTGACCGGCGAAGGCGCTGACGGCGTCTAGATAGCTGGGGTCGAAGGGAGGCGCATCGGTGTTGCGCGCCACGGCGATCACCCCGACCACCGCATCGCGTGCGCGCAGCGGCACCACGATCGCCGGGCGCTGCCCGACATCGGTGAACGCCGGAATCGGATGGCGGAAGTGCTCGGTGATCACGGGTTCGCCAGAGCGGAAGACAGCGCCGCTGGTGGAGTCATCCACAGGTACCAGTTGGCCGACCACTTCGTCGGCGTGCACACCGACCGCCATGGACACCACCAAGGCGTCGATGTCGGCGCCCGATCCGTCGACCACGGCGGGGACGAGCACGATCGCTTGCTCGGCTTCGGTCAAATCCATCGTGCGTTCGGCGATCAACCGCAGCGCACCCAGGTGTGGATCGGCACCTGACAGCAGCGCCGTGGTGATCTCGCGACTGGCATCGACCCACGCCGCCGATGCGCGCAACCGATCAAACAGCGGCGCCTTCTCGAGCGCCACCGCTGCCGCCGCCGCCAGGGCGCGCGCACCGATCTCGTCGGATTCGGTGAACACTCTCTCGGCGCGATCGTCGGCCACGTACAGGCTGCCGAACACCGCCCCGTGCACCGTGATGGGCACGTCGAGGAAGGCGCGCATCGGCGGATGATGCCGCGGGAAACCGACGGCAGCCGGGTGCTCGGTCAGATCGTCCAGACGCAGCACCCCGGTCGACTCGGGCGCAACGCCCAGAACACCCTTGCCCACCGGTAGGGCCCCGATGTCTTCCACGGTGTCTTGATCAATTCCGGAGTGTACGAAAGTCACCATCCGGCCGTCGCGGTCCCGGACGGCCAGTGCACCGTAGCGCGATCCCGTCAGTTCGATTGCTGCGGTGACGATCCGATGCAGCGCCGCGTCCAGGTCTACATAGGAACCGATTTCGATGACGGCGTGCAGCAATTGCTCCATCTGATCACGGGCGGCCAACAGCTCATCGAGTTGCTGGTGCATGCGCCCCACCAACTCGCGTTTGCCCAGTTGGGCAAACGCCGGTTCACGCTGTTCGCCGGTCACCGGCTCGGCCTTTCGTGGCCCCCTCGGCCCCATAGACACGCTGTCTGGGAGGCGAGCAGCAACAACATGGGCTGCGTTTTCAGCCTCCGAATCGGAATACTACTCCGTTGTGGGCGTTGTGGTTTGGATCTACGAGCTCTCCTCGGGATCTTGCGAAGCGTTACGGTTAGCTGTAACGCTTCCCGCATGGCCGCCTTAGAAGTTGCGGTGTTGTGTGCGACGGACGGGCTTCTACGGTCGTGCCGACGCGCGCTACCGCTCTGCGGCGTGCCGGCAGAAGGCCTATCGGACGCGCGTGGCGCGGCAGACCTCCAACGGTCCCGACCGACGTCAACCCGGCGACGAGCCGCTCGGGCAACTGCGTAGGCGGACCCAATTGGCTTGCAGGGAGGCTGACGTGATCGGGCGCAAGTTGGCCGTGCTTCAGGATTCGGTTCGGTACGCAATCGGAGGCCTCGGGAGATATCGAACACCAGTTAATCGACATGGCTGAACACACATACGGTGTGCAGCTGCATCGCTGAAACGCGAACGGTACTACCGCAATTGGGGTGCGACCGAAGTCGAGTCAGCCGGAGGCGCGTTAACCCGGTCGGGTTTCCAGTCTAAGTTCCAATCTAAGTCGCAATCTAAGGACGACCGATCAGGCTGCCGGGCGCCGAGATGAGAATGGCGAACCAGTCCGTGCGCTGTCGAACGAGGTCAAACGACCCTACAGAACTGCACGCAGCTAGCCATAGGTTCAGCAGTGGAGGCCGGTGAATCCCAGCTCAGGGGAACCCTGGCAAATGAGACGATCGAAAATGCGGATGGGACGGGCGGTGGCGTTTTTCAAGGTGGTCGCGGTCGACTTCGACGGCACGATCGCATCGGGCGCCGATCTAGCCCCGGAAGCCGTGGCGGCGATCGACCAGGCACGGCGCGACGGTCTGAGGATCGTGCTCGCCACCGGCCGCATCGAGGCCGAATTGCGTGCCGCGTTCCCGCAGATAGCCGGCCACGTGGATGCGTTGGTGCTGGAGAACGGCGCGGTGGTCGCAACTGACGGACAGAGCTACGCGCTAGCGCCGCCAGTGGATCGCGCTCTCGACCATGCGCTCGCCGACCGGGGGGTCCCGTATCGACGGGGCGAGGTGTTGGTGGCTGCGGACGGCGCGCACGCCGCGACCGTCGGCGAGGTGCTCGGCGACCTCGGAATGGACTACCAGATCATCCGAAACCGGGCCGCCCTGATGGTGCTGCCGGCAGGTATCACCAAGGGCACCGGGCTGGGTGCCCTACTGGCGAAGATGAATCTGTCCCCACACAACACCGTGGCCGTAGGCGACGCCGAGAACGACTTGTCGTTACTCGGTATCGCCGAGATCGGTGCCGCTGTCGCCGATGCCGTCCCGTCCGTTCGGCGATTTGCCGATGTTGTCCTCGATGAACCGAATGGGGCCGGTGTCGCCGCGCTGCTCACCGGCCCGTATCTCTCTGGGGCACAACGCTGGTGCCCGCCACGCCGCTGGGTCGATATCGGAGCCTTTGATGACGGAACCCCCGCCAGGTTACCCGGAAGTCAGGGCCGCATCCTGGTGACCGGACCCGCGGCATCGGGAAAAAGCTACCTCGTCGGCCTGATGGCGGAGCAATGGATACTGGCCGGCTACTGCGTTCTCGTCATCGACCCCGAAGGAGACCACCCGCAACTGCAGCAGCTCAACGAGGTGCAGGTTATTGACGGCTATCACGTTCCCGAACCGGCCGAGCTCGTCAACATGCTGCGTCCGGACTCCAGCATGGTGGTGGATCTGTCGGGAACGGCTGAGCCTAGCAAGGCCGACTATGTGCATCGGCTGCGGTCGACCGCCGAGGCGCACCGCGAACAGCATGGATTCCCGCACTGGGTGGTCTATGACGAGGCCCACCTCCTCGGCAACGGCGAGCAAGCGCACTGGGCGCGCCGCGGCGGTTATGTGTTGTGCTCATTCGCCCCGGCGGCACTGTCAGCCCACGAGATCGACGGCACCGACGTCGTGGTAACGCTCACGAATGGCGATACCGCGACAGACATCGCTTCCCTCCGACGGGCCACCATACGTTTGGGCTCAGGGCTACCTCGTGGGTTCACAGTCGCAGACCGCCGTACCACACACGTGCGGCACCGCCACAAGTACGCCGATGTCCACCTTCCCCCGGAGCGGCGGTTCTACTTCCACACCACCAGCGGCGAATCCATCGCTGCGGCCGCAACGATGCACGACTTCAGCAATGCGATAAAGCACCTCGACCAACAAGCACTCGAATACCATCTCGCACGAGGAGACTTTTCGCACTGGTTTGACGGCACCATCGCCGACAAGGACCTCGCAGAGCGGGTGGCAGCCTGGGAGGACGAACTAGCAGCCCATCGCGCCGCCGATTTGGAACGCATACGCGACCAGCTCGTGCAAGCGGTACAGAGGCGTTATCTAGCTTCGGAAGAAGAACCCCGCTGAACCAGCCGACAAGCCCGGCATTGCGGCACTGAAAGCACTGAAAGCACTGAAAGCTAGTTTGCGGGCCGCAAAGCCCGACGGCGTTGTTTGGTGCTCGTCGGCTTCCGGTAAAGCGCGCGGGTCACCAGGCGCGCGACGCCGAGTTCGATGCCGCTGGCAAGCTCGTCGACGTCGGGAATGGCGTCGTAGTCGGCGGTGATGCCGAACACCAGCTCATCGACATAGCTGAGCATGCTGACAACGGTGCGTAGCTGCATCGCGATCGGCGGTATCGGCAGCAGTTCTTCCACCGGACGACCCAGCACCTGCAGCCGCTGACGGGGGCCCGGCACATTGGTCGCCAGCGTGACAACGCTGCGCTGCGGCATCCGCGTCAGTAGCCGAACCGTCCATGCGCTCACCGCGAACGGCAGGTAATTGGTCAGCGTGACAAAGGTATTCGCGGCTTGACGCTCACCGCCCCTTTTCAGCCTCTCCAGCCGATCATGGACGGTCTTCAACCGCTTGACCGGATCGGGCTGCTCGACCGGCAGGGACGAAAGCATCGCCGCGACGCGAATATCGGTGCGGTCGATGGCATCCGGTGAACGCAACGACACCGGGATCATCGTGCGCAGTGAATTGCGCCGAGGTTTTTCACCGCGGCGCATCAGCACCGTCCGGAAACCGTCGGTGATCGCGGCGAGTGCCACATCGTTGAGTGTCACACCGAAGGTGTCGCACACCGTTTCGACTTCTTTCAGCGACACCCGCGCCGCGCTGTAACGGCGCATGTTGGTCACCGACCCGCGCAGCGACGACCGTGGGGCTGGAGTCAGCAGACCGGTGACGAATTCGGCTGCGCCCATTGCGGTGTGCGCGGCCGTGCTGGTGGTGGCCACCGATGCGCGCCATAGTCCGCCGGGCCAGCTCAGCGGATTGCGACTGAGCCCTGCCGACAGAACGATGGACGACGGCAGCTCCTGGGCGGCGCGGATATCGGTGGCGAAGGTCGGACCTGCGCCCGCATCGGCGAAACTCGCCACCAGCCGCACGGCGGCGATTCCGTCGGCGATGCAGTGGTGGGCCTTTATCAGAGCCGCCCACCGCCCGTCCGGCAGGTCTTCGATGACCCAGCACTCCCACAGCGGGTGGTCGCGATCCAGCCGGCGCTCCATGAGGTCGCCGATGATGCGAAACAACGCGGCGTCGTCGCCCGGTTGCGGCAAAGCCGTCCAGCGCACGTGATGGGCGATGTCGAAGTTGGCGTCGTCCACCCCCACTCCGGCGCCGCTAATTCGAGGGTGTGCTTACGCACCAACTGCGTGAACCGGGGTATGGCACGTGTCCGTTCGGAGAGCATCGCCGTCAGCCTCTGACGTTCGGGGATCGGTCCATCGATGATGGCCAGCGTTCCGATCGCCAGACTCAAGTGCCGGTCGGCGTCTTCGGTCTCGAGGAAACTGGCTTCCAATGTCGTTAACTGTTCCACCGCCGGTCACCTCCGATCCATGCCGGTCGGCATCACTATCCGCGGCGCGGCGCGGCGCGAGGATCTATAGAGCCGTTAGTCCCGAAGCCGTCGTGCCAGTGTTTTCAGGCTTGACTAGTTCCGCGGCGCGACGCGCACGTGGGCCATGATGCTTTCCAGGACGACGTTGGTGAGGTCGCCGTCGTCGGCAACACGGGACAGACCGCGCCGCCGCAGGAAGGTGTCGAGGCGTCGATCGGGTGACCACCCGGCATAGGTGGGACTGAGGTAGCGCGAGCGCAGAAATTCCCGCGCGAGGGCGTCTACGTCAGAATCGGTCAATAACAACGGTGGGTTAACACCCATAACCGTATTACTCCTTTGTTCAGCCGCAACCGCCGCAGCCAAGTTACGTCAGACGAAGCCATTATTCAGTCACGCACGGATTGCGGATAGGGTCCAAAGTCATCAAGATCGCGGGCCCGCCATGGCGGCGAGGCTGAGTTGGCCGGACCCGGGAGGAATTTCGGCGTGGCGGCGGGGACCATTGACCCTGGCGGGACGCGCGCCGCGCCACCCAGACTGACAGCATGGCCAAACCGATAAATCGGATCACCGAAACGGCGGCCGTCCTCGCAATGCTCTACGGCGCGCGACGGTATTACCGCAATTGGGGCGCAACCAAGGCGGAGTGCCAGATGCTGCTGCCTGGCGACATGTTGGTGGCCGATCCGGCTGTTCAGACAACCGAGGCCGTGTACATCGATGCGCCGATATCAGCGGTCTGGCCCGCGCTGTTGCAGGTGGCTCAACGCCACCGCCACCCCGATCGAGGCCAACCGGAATGGCAACAACTTGCGGTCGGGGACAACGTACGACTGATCCCCGAAGGCCGGATGGGCCTACCCGAGGGGGTGACGTTGGAAGTCGTGGAGATGGTGCCCGAAAAGTACATAGTGCTCAATGCAAGGCGACCAGATATGCGCTGGAACGCGGTGTGGTCATTCCACGTCCAGCCGCACTGGGAAGACCGGGTCAGACTCCTTACCCGCGCCAGGATCGCCTTGCGCCACCCGGGCGAAGTGTTTGTGATGGAATCGGTCAGGCCGGTGATTTCCCTGGGCACGCGGGGTTTGTTGCTGGGCATCAAGCAACGGGTCGAGCGGCAGCTTATGACGACGCGGAAGCAGCCGCGATCGGCTGTTGAAATGGGTTGAAAGTTTTCATTGCCCGCCCGCAATTTTGGAGGTCTTGAGGTGCGCGATGCGATCCCGCTAGGGCGAGTCGCCGGGTTTCCGGTGAAGGTGCACTGGAGCGTGCTGGTCATCCTGTGGCTGTTCACGTGGAGCCTGGCGAGCACGCTGCCCGGCACCGCCAAAGGGTATGCGCCCCTGGGCTATTGGCTCGCCGGCGCGTGCGGCGCGCTGGTGCTGCTGGCGTCGCTGTTGGCCCATGAGATGGCGCACGCCGTCGTTGCCCGGCGTGCGGGGGTGGGCGTGGAAAGCGTGACGCTCTGGCTGTTCGGCGGAGTGACCAGCCTCGGCGGCGAGGCGACGACGCCCAAAGCGGCCTTCCGGATCGCAATCGCGGGCCCCGCCACCAGCCTTGCGCTGGCGGGGATGTTCTACGGGCTGGTCACGGTGCTGCACACCGTGCGGGCCGCCCCGATCGTGATCGGTGTCGCCTCGTGGTTGGCCGTCATCAACCTGGTGCTGGGCCTGTTCAACCTGTTGCCGGGCGCGCCGTTGGACGGCGGCCGGGTTTTGCGGGCCTATCTATGGCGCCGCGACGGCGACATCGTGCGCGCGGGTATCGGCGCGGCGCATGCCGGGCGGGTGCTCGCATTCATCTTGATCGCGTTGGGACTGGCCGAGTTTGTGGCGGGCGGCCTTGTGGGCGGCGTCTGGTTGGCCTTCATCGGCTGGTTCATCTTCGCTGCCAGTCGCGAGGAAG
This sequence comes from uncultured Actinomycetota bacterium, assembly GCA_963784685.1. GTDB lineage: Bacteria > Actinomycetota > Actinomycetes > Mycobacteriales > Mycobacteriaceae > Mycobacterium. The sequence goes on along the minus strand of CAWASF010000013.1, from coordinate 216,735 downwards.
AGATCCGGATATCGACTCAGCAGCTCTTCGCCGGGGTGCGCGTTTCGGACGCGATGACGGCCCGGCCACACACCGCTCCCGGATGGATCACCGTCGAGGATTTCATCCAGCGCTATGTGTTGGGTGACCGTCACTCGGCCTACCCGGTCGCCGACCGCAATGGAACGATCGTGGGACTGGTCACGCTGACGCAACTGCGCGATCTGGCGCCGGGCCGACGTGGCACCACCAGCGTGCGTGACATCGCCCTACCGCTGCATGAGGTGCCGACCGCGGCACCGCAGGAGCCGCTGACCGCGCTGCTCGAGCGGATGGCGCCGGCGGGTCCCCGCAGCCGTGCGCTGGTGATCGATGGCAGCGGCGTGGTCGGCATCGTGACGCCGAGCGATCTAACACGGTTGATGGACGTATGCCGGCTCGCTCACCCGGCCATGACGGCACATGGTTGACGGGCCGAAAGGTGCTCCAACGCCGATGAAACCGATCATCGTGGGTATCGATGGTTCGCCGGCGGCGATCGCGGCCGCACTCTGGGGTGCCGACGAGGCCATCAGCCGCGGGGTCCCGCTGCGCCTCGTCTCGGTCATCAAGCCGACGCATCCATCCCCGGACGACTACGCCCGCGACCTCGCGCATGCCGAGAAATCTCTTCGCGAGGCACGATCGGCGGTGGAGGCCGGCCGAAAACCCCTCACCATCGAAACCGACATCCCGCGTGGTCCGGCCGGACCGGTGCTGGTGGATGCGTCCCCCGATGCGCAGATGATTTGCGTCGGCTCCGTCGGGATCGGCCGCTACGCTCGTTCGATCCTGGGCTCGACGACTACCGAGCTCGCCGAAAAGGCGCATTGCCCGGTCGCGGTCATACGAACGGAAACCGCGCCGCCGCCCGCCGTCAACTGGATCGTGGTCCGGATGACCGACGCACCCGGCAACGACGTCATTGTCAAATCTGCTGTGGAGGAGGCGAAGTTGCGCAGGGCGCCCATGCTCGTGCTCGGCGGCCGACCCGAGGAGCTCACCGAGCATGCCGACGGTACGTTCGAACGTCGGGTACACGAATGGCGGCAGCGTCATCCCGAGGTGCGCGCCTACCCGATCACCACCAAGTACGCGATCGCGAGCTTTCTCAGCGTCAACGATGAGCGAGCGCTGCTCGCGGTCATCAGCGGCGCCGAGGCCGGTCAGCTTGCGCGGCTCGTCGGCCCGCACGGGCATCCGCTGTTCCGTCACTCCGAATGCTCGGTGCTCGTCGTCCGTTAAAAGAGATGACGTTTGGCACTTTCGCGGCGGCCATTGCTTAGGAACGATGACCGCGTACTGAACAAGATCCGGTACCAGAAAGAGTGGTCCGCCGTGAATGGTGAACGTACATCTCGCATTTGGACATCGATCGCGCTACTCGCCGGGGCTGAAGGGTCATCGATGTCACCGAGGCATGCGTGTGTAGCGTGCGTGGAGGCGGTCGGCGTCAGCGGCGCCGGTCTGACTTTGGCGGGCGGCATGGGTCCGTTGGAATCGGTACATGTCACGGATTCGCGTGCCGGTGAGATGGAAGACTTGCAAGCGACCCTGGGCCAGGGTCCCGGGATCGACGCGCTGGATTCGGGCAGGCCGATTCTCGTCGGGGATCTGGCCGCACCCGGGAGCAGCCATCGCTGGCCAATGTTCGCGCCCGACGTGGGTCGACTCGGGATACGCGCCATGTACAGCCTTCCGCTCGCGCTGGGCGCCATCCGGGTTGGAGTGCTCGACCTTTACCACGACGCCTCGGGCCACCTCAGCCAGGACCAGCTGGTGGACGCATTGGTCTATGCCGACACCGCGTTGCTGCTAGTCCTCGACGCCCAGACCGGCATCGCGACAGCGGCGGACGGTGAGGGTCCCAGCGGCCTCGGTCCGGTGCTCTGGCATGCCGAGGTTCACCAGGCGGCCGGCATGATTTCGGTACAACTCGGCGTTTCGCCGCTGGACGCGTTGGTGCGGCTGCGCGCGTACGCCTACGGCCGCAGCAAGCGGCTCACCGACGTGGCACGCTCCGTGGTGGAACGACGGCTGCGATTCCACCCGGACGATGCCCAATCCGCGGCGGACCACGGCGCAAGGGGGCTGTAATGACCGGTCCGCAGCGCGCTATCGCGAAATCGTTTGTCGAACTGGCTGACACGCTCGTCGCCGACTTCGACGTGGTCGATTTCCTGCACCTGGTGACCGTGCGCGCCCAGCAGGCCCTGGGGGTCGAGGCGGTCGGGCTCTTGGTGGCCGATAACCACGGTGGCCTCAACGTCGTCGCCGCATCCAGTGACCAGGCCCGCGTCCTCGAGCTGTTCCAGCTGCAACACGCCGAGGGTCCGTGCCTGGACTGCTACCGGACTGGACGGCCGGTCAGCTGCCCGGATCTGTCCGCCGAATCCGTCCGGTGGCCCAGTTTTGTCCCAAGGGCCCTCGAAATCGGGTTTGCGGCCGTGCATGCGTTACCAATGCGCTTGCGCGAGAAGACGATTGGCGGCATGAACCTGTTCACCGCGGCGCGCGGTGAGCTTGATGCCGAGCTGCTCGCAGTCGGGCAGGCGTTGACTGACGTGGCCACCATTGGGCTGCTGCAGGAACGAGCCATACGTCAGCCCGATCTGATGGCCCGGCAACTACAGGCCACGCTCAACAACCGTTTGACCATCGAACAAGCCAAGGGCATTTTGGCCGAACGTGATGGCATCACGGTCGATGAGGCTTTCGACCTGTTGCGGACGTACGCTCGCAGTCTTCACGAGAAGATAACCGACGTGGCCCACGCCATCGTGCGTGGCGACCCCGCCATCGCCGACCTGTCCCGCTAGCTAGGCCGGTGACTCGCGTGCCACGATGACCGGCACCCGCGCCATTTGGGCGACGGCTTCGCCGACGGAGCCCACCAGCATTCCGGCAAATCCACCGCGGCCCCGGCTCCCGACCACGACCAGCTGGGCCCCTTCGGACTGTTGGACGAGCTGGCGCGCCGGCTGGGCCTGCACGACGGAGCGGCTTACCTGCACGTCGGGATACTGTTCCTGCCAACCCGCCAGACGCTCTGCCAGTACTTCTTCGGCCATCGATTGTGTTGCCGGCCAATCGATTCCGGGCCACTCCGATACGTCGAGATCGCTCCATGCGTGCACGGTGACCAGCCCCACGTGCCGGCGCGAGGCCTCGTCAAAGGCGATCGCGGTCGCCAATTCGGATGCCGGCGAGCCGTCGATGCCGACCACCACCGGCGCCTGGCCGGGATGAGGAGTCGACGGTTCCTCATCGTGGAGGATTGCGACGGGGCAATGCGCGTGACGGAGCAGCCCCGAACTAACCGAACCGAGACGCCGGCCGGGCCATCGCCCACTGCCTTGTGACCCTGCGACCACCATCTCCGCTTCTTTGGATAGGTCGATCATCGTGGGAACGGCTGCGGACGCCAAGATTTCGGTCTGGACCCCGGCGGGGCCGCCACCCTGAGAAGCCTCTTCAACGACCTTGAGCGCCCCGTCGACCAGTCGGAGCCCGTGATCCTGCTGCCAACGCAGCACGCCGGCGGGCAGCGGCGTCCTCAGCCACGTCGCAACCTCCGGTGAAACCGCGTGCACGAGCGTCAGCGGGATGTTGCGCAGCTCGGCCTCGCGTGTCGCCCACTGCACCGCCACCCTCGCGGCCGGCGAGTCGTCGATGCCGACGACGATTCCAAGGCGGGTGTTGTGCGACGACATGACGTGTCCTCGATTCGTTGGCGTGTCGGTCAGCCGAGCCCGGGCCGGTGGCCGCTCATGCCCGACCGTATAGCCGCGGATGCCTCTCGGTCAGAGGCGTTTGTCACTTGCCGGACGTGAGGTGCGGCCCTTGGTCGCCCCCGAGTTTGGTGAGAACGCCGCGAACCAGGTTGGCCGCGTCCGCGTCGTTCGGCCCGACATGGGACCGTGGGCCTCGCGGGCCAACCATCAGACCGCCTGCCGCACAGTGCTTTTCATAGGTTACAGCAAGAATGCTTGGCCCGGCTTACGCAGCTGGCGCACGTCAAGGCTGGTTTCTACAACAAGAATTGTGTAATCTCTGGGGGGAAGCCGTGCATCGATGTGGTGGATCGGCCTCGTGGCGAGCAGTGCCCGGTGGAGGCGATCTATTGCGAGTACGACCTGCCCGGGAAGTCGACGCCCTGCCTTCGATAATGGGGCGTTCTTCACCGATCAAAGGAGCGTGAGCGACATCAGGTCGATCGGAGAACCCACCGGTCGCCGCCGCCGTGAGGTGCTGCGGTTGCTGCGGTCGTCGCCCGACCCCATGAGCATCGTCGCGATCGCCGACCGCCTCGGCGTGCATCCCAACACCGTGCGCTTTCACCTCGACAGCCTGGTCGCCGGCGACCAGGTGGAGCAGGTGGAATACGGCCCCAAGGGTCCGGGACGCCCGCCGCTGATGTTCCGGGCGATCCGGCAGATGGATCGCGGCGGAGCGCGACATTACCGAATCCTCGCCGAGATCCTGGTCACGGCTCTGGCGGCCGAACGGAATCCGCGCGCCAAGGCCGTGGCAGCGGGGCGGGCGTGGGGGCGGGAGCTGACTGCAAGGCTGGAATCGACGCCGGCGGCCGCCGCCGGGGCCGAGGAGGCCATCGACAAATTGGTCGTGGCGCTCGACGAGCTGGGCTTCGCCCCGGAGCGCCGGAATTCCAACGGGGAGCAGCAGGTCGGCCTGCGTCACTGCCCGTTCCTCGAACTCGCCGAAACGCGCGCCTCGGTCGTGTGCCCCATCCACCTCGGCCTGATGCAGGGGGCGCTGGAAGCCTGGGCGGCGCCGGTTTCCGTCGACCGGCTCGACGCGTTCGTCGAGCCGGATCTGTGCCTGGCCCACATCACCCCGGTAGGAGTCGCCGGGTGAGCACCGGGCCGGCGATCGCCGTCGCGGTCACCTTCGTCTGGATCGGCATGGTGCTGGCCATCTCGTTTTTGGAAGCTCCGCTGAAGTTCCGTGCACCCAACGTGACGTTGCAGATCGGGCTCGGCATCGGGCGCCTGGTTTTTCGTGCGCTCAACTCCGTCGAGGCGGCCTTCGCGCTCGTCATAGTGGCGATCGTGGCGTGGGCGCCGCCGCCTTTGCGGATCGTGGTGGCGTTTGCCGTCGCCATCGCCGCGCTGGCCATCCAGTTGATCGCGGTGCGCCCCCGGTTGACCCGTCGCTCCGATCGGGTGCTCGCCGGAGCGGATGGCCCCCGGTCCCGCGAGCACTACGTCTATGTCGGCTTCGAGGCGGTCAAGACCCTGGCCTTGCTCGCGGCGGGGATACTGCTATTGACCGCCTGATTGCGGGCTTCGAGACCGAAGGGGTCGATCATGGAATCCATCTCACTGGCCAGCCTTGCCTCCGAAAAGCTGGCCCAGGCCCATCAGTCGCACAGCGGACGGGCCGCGCACACCATCCACGGCGGTCACACCCACGAGCTTCGGCAGACGGTGCTGGCCTTGCTCGCCGGCCGTGACCTCTCCGAACACGACAGCACCGGTGAGGCGACGCTGCAGGTGCTGCAGGGTCACGTGCGCCTGACGACGGGTGGCGACGCGTGGGACGGCAAGGCCGGCGACTACGTCGCGATTCCGGCGGAGCGGCACGCCCTGCACGCGGTCGACGATTCGGTGGTCATGCTGACCGTGCTGAAGAGCCTTCCCGCGGCTCAGTAGCCGGATGCTAGCCACGCCCTGGTCGCGGAGTTTCGGGCTGCGTGTCCCGATCGTCAACGCGCCGATGGGCGGGGTCGCCGGTGGCCGGCTGGCCGCCGCCGTCACCGCAGCCGGTGGCCTGGGCATGGTCGGGATGGGCAGTGACGGCAGCAGGGAGTCGCTGAAAACCCAGTTGCGGCACGTGCATGGAACGTTCGGGATCGGTCTGGTGGACTGGGTGATGCGCAGCGAGGCCGGGCTGCTGGAGGATGCGCTGGCCGCGCGGCCCGTCCTGTTGTCCGTCAGTTTCGGTACCGACTGGTCGTGGGTCGCCAAGGCGCACGAGGCCGGAATAGCCACTGTCACACAGGTTTACGACCATCTCGGGGCCCGCCAGGCGGTCGACGCCGGCGTCGACGTCCTGGTCGCGCGCGGGTCCGAGGGCGGGGGGCATGGCGAGGTAAAGCTCGGGACGCTGCCGTTGCTCGACACCGTCCTGGACGCCTTGGACGGCGCTGCGGTGCCGGTGCTCGCGGGCGGCGGTATCGCCTCGCCGCGAAGCCTCGCCGCCGTGCTGGCCGCCGGTGCGAGCGGAGCGTGGGTGGGCACCCGGCTGGCGGCGTGTCCCGAGGCGCTGACCGGCGACGGCAGCCGCCGGGCGCTGATCGCCGCGCGGGCCACCGACACCGCCGTCACCCGAGTGTTCGACGTCGCCAAGGGCCTGCCCTGGCCGGCGCGGTTCCCGTCACGCGTGTTGGCCAACGACTTCGTCACGCGCTGGACCGGCAGGGAGAACGCGCTCGGTCCGGCGGCCCGCGACGAGCTGGCGGAAGCGACCGCCGCGGACGATCGGCGGATCGCGCCCGTCGACGCGGGTCAGGGCGTCGGGATGATCAGCGACGACGCGTCGGTGGGCGAGGTCATCGAGCAGATGTGCACGGGCGCGCAGAGGCTGCTGGCCGGCTGGGGGTTTTAGCCCCGGGGTCACACGGCGCGCAGATAGCGCTTGGCCATGACGCGCTGGGCCACCGGAACGAACGGTCCGGCGGCCTTGCTCCACCAGGTCGCGGGCCGGGAGAACGCCGACACCTCCGCGTACACCGCGGAGGTGGTCGGGTCTCGGCGCACGACGAAGCGTTCTTCGCCGCACTCCGGATGGCCCGGCAGGGTGCCGTAGGCAAACCCGCGCAAGTCGGGCTCGTCCACGACGTACACCACCCGGCAGGGCGCGGGCAAAAAACCCATTCGCACGCGCACCACTGCGGAGACCTCGACGACCTCGGAGCTGGCCTGCACCCGCAGGCCGGCTCCGCGCTGCATGCCCCAGTGCATGACGGCGTCGGCGGCCTGCTCGAATCGCTGCTGGCCCGTGCCGATTTGAGTCGCCACCCGAAGGTGGTCATATCCCCCGGGTAACTCGCCCGATGCGGTCGCCCCGACCTCCGGATAGGTCAACGGAAGTTCCTCGAGCGCTGCTAGGTCCACGTGCCCAGCGTACGGTCGTACAAGTGACCACCCCAACCTTCGCCCTCGGCGGCGACCTCACCGTCAACCGGCTCGGATTCGGCGCCATGCGCCTGACCGGTAAGGGGGTGTGGGGGCCGCCCGCCGACCGCGGCGAATGCGTCCGGGTGTTGCGGCGCGCCGTCGAACTCGGTGTGAACTTCATCGACACCGCGGACTCCTATGGGCCCGACGTATCCGAGGAGATCATCCGCGAGGCGCTGCACCCGTACGACGGGCTGGTGATCGCGACCAAGGCGGGGTTGCTGCGCACCGGTCCCGACATCTGGATCCCGCTCGGTTACCCGAGTTACCTGCGTCAACAATGCGAGATGAGCCTGCGCCGGCTCGGCGTCGACACCATCGACCTGTTCCAGCTACACCGCATCGACAACAAGTTTCCACTGGCCGACCAGGTGGGCGAACTGCTCGCGTTGAAGAACGAGGGCAAGATCCGCCACATCGGCCTGTCGGAGATCCACGTGGAACAGCTCACGGCGGCCCAGCAGATCGCCGAGATCGTGTCGGTGCAGAACATGTACAACCTGGTGTCCCGCGCGGCCGAGCCGCTGCTGGACTTCGCGGCCAGCCGGGGCATCGGCTTCATTCCGTGGTTCCCGCTGGCCGCCGGGCCGCTGGCCGCCCCGGACGGCCCGCTGCAGCGGATCGCCGCCGATAATGACGCGACACCGTCGCAGCTGGCGCTGGCCTGGTTGCTGAAACGCTCGCCGGTGATGCTGCCGATCCCGGGCACGTCCAGCGTCGCCCATCTGGAGGAAAACGTCGCCGCGGCCGAGATCACCCTGACCGACGAGGAGTTCGAGACGCTGGCGGCGGCCGGAGCGCAGCAGACGGTCTAATACGGTGTCCTGGTGGCGGGCGCACATCAGCAACACCCCGGCGGTGGTTTCAATCCGCCCGAACCGACGACCAAGGGCGGCCCCGACTACGGCAGGTTCATCGACGCCGTGCGCAAGCTGCAGGATCATGCCCGCGCCGTCGACGCGCCCGACGAGGTGATCACCGAGGCCGCCGACCAGCTGGAGAAGCTGTCCGCGCTGCTGACCCCCTATGACTCCGACGAGTGGGAGTCGCCGTCCGGCCGCCGGATGGACCTGTTCGTCCGCGGCAACATCCTGACCATCCCCATGTCGGCCCGCAAAACCGAGGACGGCCGGATCGCCGGCTGGGCCCGATTCGCCCGGTTTCATTTGGGACGCAACGGCGCCGTGCACGGCGGGGCCCTGGGAATGCTGTTCGACACCGTGCTCGGGTTGACGTCCTCCGTGATCACTGGGGGTCCTCGCCAGCGCACCGCCTACCTCAAGATCAATTACCGCCACATCGTGCCGATCGAGAAGAAGCTGCAGATCGACGCGGGCATCGACCGGGTGGACGGGCGCAAGATCTTCGTGTCGGGACGGCTGAACGACGGTGACACCCTGCTGACCGAAGCCGAAGCGTTGTTTGTGCGGCTCAAGCCTGGCCAGCCCTAACGGCGTCCGGCCCCGATAGCATTGCAACGATCAATCACGATCGATCAGCCAACCCAAAACCTGGAGAACCCACGCGATGAGCGCCGCACAGCCCACCCCGGCAGCCCCGATCCGGGTTCCTGCCGGGACTACCGCGGCGGCCGCGGTCGGCGAGGCGGGATTGCCGCGGCGGGGAACGCCCGACGCGATCGTGGTGGTGCGCGACGCCGAAGGCAAGCTGCGCGACTTGAGTTGGGCGCCGGCCGCCGACGCCGAGGTCATCCCGGTGGCGGCCAACACCGACGACGGCCGCAGCGTCATCCGGCATTCGACCGCGCACGTGTTGGCCCAGGCCGTCCAAGACCTGTTCCCGCAAGCCAAACTGGGCATCGGTCCGCCCATCACCAACGGCTTTTACTACGACTTCGACGTGGCCGAGCCGTTCACGCCGGAGGACCTGGCGGCGCTGGAAAAGCGGATGCGCCAGATCGTCAAGGACGGCCAGCTGTTCGACCGGCGCGTCTACGAGTCGAAGGACCAGGCCCGCCAAGAGCTGGCCGCCGAGCCCTACAAGCTCGAGCTCGTGGACGACAAGTCCGGCGACCCGGACGTCATGGAGGTCGGCGGTGACGAGCTCACCGCGTACGACAACCTCAATCCCCGCACCCGGGAACGGGTCTGGGGCGACCTGTGCCGTGGGCCGCACATCCCGACCACCAGGCACATCCCCGCGTTCAAGCTGACCAGAAGTTCGGCCGCCTACTGGCGGGGCGACCAGAAAAACGCCAGCCTGCAACGCATTTACGGCACCGCCTGGGAGTCCCAGGAGGCGCTCGACCGCCACCTCGAGCTGATCGCGGAAGCCCAGCGCCGCGACCACCGAAAGCTGGGCGTCGAACTGGACCTGTTCAGCTTCCCCGACGAAATCGGTTCGGGCCTTGCTGTTTTCCACCCCAAGGGCGGCATCGTGCGCAGGGAGCTCGAGGACTACTCGCGGCGCAAGCACATCGAGGCGGGGTACGAATTCGTCAACACCCCGCACATCACCAAGGCCCAGCTCTTCCACACGTCGGGCCACCTGGACTGGTACGCCGACGGCATGTTCCCGCCGATGCACATCGACGCGGAGTACGACGCGGACGGCACGCTGCGCAAACCGGGCCAGGACTATTACCTCAAGCCGATGAACTGCCCGATGCACTGCCTGATCTTTCGGGCGCGCGGGCGGTCCTATCGCGAACTGCCGTTGCGGCTCTTCGAGTTCGGCACGGTTTACCGCCTGGAGAAGTCCGGCGTGATACACGGGCTGACCCGGGTACGCGGCCTGACGATGGACGATGCGCACATCTTCTGCACCCGCGAAGAGATGCGCGACGAACTGCGCTCGCTGTTGCGGTTCGTGCTCGACCTGCTCGGCGACTACGGCCTCACCGACTTCTACCTCGAACTGTCGACGAAGGACCCGGAGAAGTTCGTGGGCTCCGACGAGGTATGGGAGGAAGCCACCAACGTGCTGGCCGAGGTGGGCGCCGAATCCGGCCTGGATTTGGTGCCCGATCCCGGCGGTGCCGCGTTCTACGGCCCGAAGATCTCGGTTCAGGTCAAAGACGCTCTCGGGCGCACCTGGCAGATGTCGACCATCCAGCTGGACTTCAATTTCCCGGAGCGTTTCGAGCTGGAATACACCGCCCCGGACGGGACCCGTCAGCGCCCGGTGATGATCCACCGCGCGCTGTTCGGGTCTATCGAGCGGTTCTTCGGCATCCTCACCGAGCACTACGCCGGGGCGTTCCCGGCCTGGCTGGCGCCCGTTCAGGTGGTCGGCATCCCGGTCGCCGACGAACACGTGGCATACCTGGAAGGCGTTGCCGCTCAGCTGAAGTCGCACGGCGTGCGAGTCGAGGTGGACGCCAGCGACGACCGGATGGCCAAGAAGATCGTCCACCACACCGGCCAGCAGGTGCCGTTCATGCTGCTCGCCGGCGACCGCGACGTGCAGGCCGGGGCGGTGAGCTTCCGCTTCGGCGACCGCACCCAGATCAACGGCGTGGATCGCGACGGCGCGGTCAACGCCATCGTGAAGTGGATCGCCGACCGCGAAAATGCTTCTCCCACAGCCGAACTGATGAAGCTATCCGGCCGTGAGTGACCAGGAGGGCCCGGCACGCGCCGGCCGCACCGAAGACACCATCCTCGACACGGGCGTCGGCGAACGAGATCACCTGCAGCGGTTGTGGACGCCGTACCGGATGACCTATCTGGCCGAAGCGCCGACGAAGCGTGACAACGGCAAACCCGAGCAGCCGTTCACCGAGATCCCGCAGCTTTCCGACGAGGAGGGGCTGGTGGTCGCCCGCGGCGAACTCGTCTACGCCGTGCTCAACCTCTACCCCTACAACCCCGGCCACCTGATGGTGGTGCCCTACCGCCGGGTGTCCGAGTTGGAGGATCTGACCGACACGGAGAGTGCGGAGTTGATGGCCTTCACCCAGAAGGCGATTCGCGTCATCAAGAACGTGTCGCGGCCGCATGGGTTCAACGTCGGCCTGAACCTGGGGACGTCGGCGGGGGGATCGCTGGCCGAACATCTGCACGTGCACGTCGTGCCGCGCTGGGGCGGCGACGCCAACTTCATCACGATCATCGGCGGATCCAAAGTGATCCCGCAGTTGCTGCGCGAGACCCGGCAACTGCTGGCCACGGAGTGGGCAAAGCAGCCATGAGTAAGGTGCCGTTCCTGTCCCGGGCGGCGTTCGCGCGGCTCACCACTCCGACCGCCAGGGCGTGCCTTCGGCTGGGGCTGACGCCGGATGCCGTCACCATTCTGGGCACCATCGTGGCGGTGGCCGGGGCGCTGACGCTTTTCCCGATGGGCAAGCTGTTTGCCGGCACGCTGGTGGTCTGGTTCTTCGTGCTCTTCGACATGCTCGACGGCGCGATGGCCCGGGAAAGGGGCGGCGGCACCCGGTTCGGCGCCGTCCTGGACGCCACGTGTGACCGCGTCAGCGACGGCGCGGTGTTCTGCGGGCTGCTGTGGTGGATAGCGTTCGGCCTGCGGGATCGGCTGCTGGTGGTGGCGACCTTGATCTGCCTGGTCACCTCCCAGGTGATTTCCTACATCAAGGCCCGGGCCGAAGCCAGCGGGCTGCGCGGAGACGGCGGCATCATCGAACGTCCGGAACGGCTGATCATCGTGCTGGTCGGGGCCGGCGTATCGGACTTTCCGTTCGTTGCGTGGCCGCCGGCGCTGCCGGTGGCGATGTGGCTGCTGGCGGCGGCCAGCCTGGTCACGTGCGCGCAGCGGTTGCACGCGGTGCGGACCTCGCCCGGAGCGACTGACCCCGTGGCGGGAAGGAGCGAGCCGTGACCGCCAACCTGCCGGGGATGAATGCGATCAAGGCCCGTCGGCGCCTGGTGACCGGCGCCGCGACCGACTGGGCGTACGCCGCCGGGTGGATGGCGGTGCGGGCGATGCCGGAATTCGCGGCCCGCGCCGCGTCCGACGCCGGAGCCCGCTACGCCGCGCGCAATGGGGGGCCCGACCAGCTGCGCAAGAACCTGGCCCGCGTCGTCGGGGTGCCGCCGGCGGAGGTGACGGACGAGCTGATGCGCGCCTCGCTGGAGTCCTACGCCCGCTACTGGCGGGAGGCGTTCCGCCTGCCGACGATGGACCTCGGCGCGCTGGCCCGCGAACTCGACGAGTCGATGCAGGCCAGTAGCGCCAACCTGGACGCGGCCCTGGCGAAGGGTCGCGGGGCGGTGTGCGCGCTGCCGCACAGCGGCAACTGGGACATGGCCGGGGTGTGGCTGGCGCAGACCCGCGGCACCTTCACCACCGTCGCCGAGCGCCTCGAGCCGGAGTCGCTGTACCGGCGCTTCATCGCCTTCCGGGAGGGCCTCGGCTTCGAGGTGCTGCCGCTGTCCGGCGGCGAACGCCCGGCCTTCGAGGTGCTCTGCGACCGGCTGCGGGCCAACCGGGTGGTGTGCCTGATGGCCGAGCGTGACCTCACCCGCACCGGCGTCGAGGTGGATTTCTTCGGCGAGCCCACCCGGATGCCGGCCGGCCCGGCGAAGCTCGCGATCGAGACCGGGGCGGCGCTGCTGCCGTCGCATTGCTGGTTCGAGGACGACGGCTCGCGAGTTTGGATACAACCGGAGCTAGACTGCAGCAGCGGCGACGTGCGCACCATCACCCAGGCGCTGGCCGATCGGTTCGCCGAGAACATCGCCGGCCATCCCGAGGACTGGCACATGCTGCAGCCACAGTGGCTGGCCGACCTGTCCACGGAAAGGCGGGCGAAACTGGCGCGGCTCGAGGACACCTGATGCGCATCGGGATGGTCTGTCCATACTCGTTCGACGTATACGGCGGGGTGCAGGCGCATGTCCTGCAACTGGCCGAGGTGATGCGCGCCCGCGGGCACGAGGTGAGCGTGCTCGCGCCGGTTTCGCCGCACACTTCGCTGCCCGACTACGTCGTCTCCGCCGGCAAGGCCGTCCCCATCCCGTATAACGGGTCGGTGGCCCGGTTGCGGTTCGGACCGGCCACCCACCGCAAGGTCAAAAAGTGGCTTGTGGAAGGCGATTTCGACGTGCTGCATCTGCACGAGCCCAATGCGCCGAGCCTTTCGATGCTGGCCCTGAACATCGCCGAGGGTCCGATCGTGACGACGTTTCACACGTCGACCACCAAATCGCTGACCCTGACCGTGTTCCAGGGCATCCTTCGGCCGATGCACGAGAAGATCGTCGGCCGGATCGCGGTGTCCGACCTGGCCCGGCGCTGGCAGATGGAGGCGCTGGGAACCGACGCGGTGGAAATCCCCAACGGGGTCGACGTCGCTTCGTTCGCCTCGGCGCCGCGCCTGGACGGATATCCACGGCCGGGAAAGACGGTCCTCTTCCTTGGCCGCTACGACGAACCCCGCAAGGGCATGTCGGTGCTGCTCGACGCACTGCCACGGGTGGTCGGGCGTTTCCCGGATGTGGAGCTGCTCGTCGTAGGTCGCGGTGACGAGGACCAATTGCGCGCCCAGGCAGGCGAATTGGTGAAGCACCTGCGCTTCCTGGGTCAGGTCGACGACGCCGGCAAGACGTCTGCGATGCGCAGCGCCGACGTCTACTGCGCGCCCAACACGGGCGGGGAGAGTTTCGGCATCGTCCTGGTCGAGGCGATGGCCGCGGGCACCCCGGTGGTGGCCAGCGACCTGGACGCGTTCCGGCGCGTGTTGCGCGACGGTGAATGCGGTCGGCTGGTGCCGATCGAGCCGCCCGAGTTGCAGGGCGCCGCGCTGGCCAACGCGCTCATCGAGGTGCTGGAGAACGACGAGCTGCGCGAAAGTTATGTGGCGGCGGGTTCGGCGGCGGTTCGCCGCTACGACTGGTCGGTGGTGGCCAGCGAGATCATGCGGGTGTACGAGACGGTCGCCGGGTCGGGCGTCAAGGTTCAGGTGGCCAGCTGATGACGTGGCTGATCGTCGCCATCGTGGTGTTGGTGGCGCTGGTCGCGGTGGCCGGCGCGTGGGCATATCGCACGGCCAATCGGCTGGACAGGCTCAACGTCCGCTACGACCTGTCGTGGCAGGCGCTGGACGGTGCGCTGGCGCGGCGCGCGGTGGTGGCGCGTGCCGTTGCGATCGATGCCTACGGCGGCGGCGCGGCGGAGGGCCGGCGGCTGGCGGCGCTGGCCGACGCCGCGGAGGGCGCGCCGCGGCAGGCGCGGGAGAACGCGGAAAACGAGCTTTCGGCCGCGCTGGCGATGGTCGATCCGGCGTCGCTGCCGGCCGGCCTGATCGCCGAGCTGGCCGACGCCGAGGCCCGCGTGGTGTTGGCCCGCCGATTCCACAACGACGCCGTCCGGGACACCCTGGCGCTGGCCGAACGCCGCCTGGTGCGCGCCTTTCGGCTCGGCGGAACCGCTTCGCTGCCAAGCTATTTCGAGATCCTTGAGCGTCCCCACGCGTTGGCGCACGGGGATCGCGGTGTGCTCAACCACCGCACGTCGGCGCGGGTGGTGCTACTCGACGAGACGGGCGCGGTGCTGTTGCTGTGCGGCTCGGATCCGGCGAATCCGGCGTCGCAAAACGGGGACGCGCCGCGGTGGTGGTTCACCGTGGGCGGTGAGGTGCAACAAAACGAGCGATTGGCCGAGGCCGCCGTGCGGGAATTGGCCGAGGAAACCGGCCTGCGGATCGCCCCGTCGGACATGATCGGACCCGTGTGGCGACGCGACGAGGTCTTCGAGTTCAACGGCTCGGTGATCGACAGCGAGGAGTTCTACCTGGTCTGTCGCACCTCGAGGTTCGAGCCGTGCCTCGACGGGCGAACGGAGTTGGAGCGCCGGTACATTCACGGTGCCCGATGGTGTGACGCGGATGACATCGCCGAGTTGACCGCCGCAGGCGAGCAGGTGTACCCGCTGCAACTGGGCGAACTGCTGCCCGTGGCGAACCGGCTGGCCGACGGCGTCCGCAATCCGGGCGTGCCCGAGTCCATCCGCTGATCGGGGCAAAACTGGCTTGCTGCGCACCACTACAGTGGAAGCGCAATCGTCGAGGAAGAGAAACAGCCAATGGAGAGCGCCGCCAGCGCCGCACAGCCGAACCAGGCCACACAGACAGGAACGGCGCGGGTCAAACGCGGCATGGCCGAAATGCTCAAGGGCGGTGTCATCATGGACGTCGTCACCCCGGAGCAGGCCCGCATCGCCGAGGGCGCCGGCGCCGTCGCGGTGATGGCGCTGGAACGGGTGCCGGCCGACATCCGCGCCCAGGGTGGGGTGTCGCGGATGAGCGACCCCGACATAATCGAGGGCATCATCGCCGCGGTGACCGTCCCGGTGATGGCCAAGGCGCGCATCGGGCATTTCGTCGAGGCGCAGATCCTGCAGAGCCTCGGCGTGGACTACGTCGACGAGTCCGAGGTGCTGACCCCCGCCGACTACGCCCACCACATCGACAAGTGGAAGTTCACCGTGCCATTCGTGTGCGGGGCGACCAATCTCGGCGAGGCGCTCCGGCGCATCGGCGAGGGCGCGGCCATGATCCGCTCCAAGGGCGAGGCCGGTACCGGGGACGTCTCCAACGCCACCACGCACATGCGCGCCATCAGCGGCGAGATCCGCCGGCTGACGTCGTTGTCCGAGGACGAGTTGTTCGTGGCGGCAAAGGAATTGCAAGCGCCCTACGAGCTGGTCCTCGAAGTCGCGCGGTCGGGCAAGCTGCCCGTCACGCTGTTCACCGCGGGCGGCATCGCCACTCCCGCCGACGCGGCGATGATGATGCAGCTCGGCGCCGAGGGCGTCTTCGTGGGCTCGGGCATCTTCAAGTCCGGCGCCCCGGAGCACCGCGCCGCCGCGATCGTCAAGGCCACCACGTTCTACGACGACCCCGATGTGCTGGCCAAGGTGTCCCGTGGGCTGGGCGAGCCGATGGTGGGCATCAGCGTGGAGGAGATCGCGCAGCCGCATCGCCTGGCCCAGCGCGGCTGGTAAGAACAGTTCGTGGCGATCGTAGAGATCCTTGATCTCGAGCAACTCGAGGTCAACATCTACCGCGGCAGCGTCTTCAGCCCGGAGTCGGGATTTCTGCAGCGCACCTTCGGGGGGCATGTCGCAGGCCAGTCGCTGGTGTCCGCGGTGCGCACGGTCGACCCGCGCTACCAGGTGCACTCGCTGCACGGTTACTTCCTGCGGCCGGGGGATGCCAAGGCGCGCACGGTGTTCATCGTCGAGCGCACCCGCGACGGCGGGTCGTTTGCCACCAGGCGCGTCAACGCCATCCAGCACGGCGAAATCATTTTCAGCATGGGGGCGTCCTTCCAGACCGACCAGGAAGGTATCCACCACCAGGACGCCATGCCGGCCGCGCCGCCGCCCGACGGCCTGCCCGGCCTGAACTCGATCAAGGTGTTCGACGACGCCGGATTCAAGCAGTTCGAGGAGTGGGACGTCTGCATCGTGCCGCGCGAGCGCCTGCAACTGCTGCCGGGCAAGGCCTCCCAGCAGCAGGTGTGGTTCCGCCACCGTGACCCGTTGCCGGACGACCCGGTGCTGCACATCTGCGCGCTGGCCTACATGAGCGACCTCACGCTGCTGGGATCGGCGCAGGTCAACCACCTCGACGTGCGACAGCATCTACAGGTGGCGTCGCTGGACCACGCGATGTGGTTCATGCGGGCGTTCCGGGCCGACGAGTGGCTGCTGTATGACCAGTCTTCGCCGTCGGCCAGCGGTGGACGCGCGCTGTGCCAGGGCAAGATTTTCACCCAGACGGGCGAGATGGTCGCGGCGGTGATGCAGGAGGGGCTGACCCGCTTCAAACGCGGATTCGCGCCGTGAGCGCGCCGAAGATCGGCGTCCTGGCGCTGCAGGGCGACACCCGCGAGCACCTGGCGGCGCTGCGCGAGGCCGGGGCCGAGTCCATGCCGGTGCGACGCCGCAGCGAGCTGGATGCGGTGGACGGGCTGGTCATCCCCGGCGGCGAATCCACCACCATGAGCCACCTGCTGCTCGATTTCGACCTGCTCGAGCCGTTGCGACGGCGGCTGGCCGACGGGCTGCCCGCCTACGGGGCGTGCGCCGGCATGATCCTGCTGGCCAGCGAGATCCTCGACGCCGGAGCGCGGGGGCGGCAGGCGCTGCCACTGCGAGCCATCGATATGACCGTGCGGCGCAACGCGTTTGGACGCCAGGTCGACTCGTTTGAAGGCGACATCGCGTTCGCGGATCTCGACGATCCGGTGCGTGCGGTGTTCATCCGCGCGCCCTGGGTCGAGCGGGCCGGTGACGGCGTGCGGGTGCTGGCCCGGGCGGCGGGGCACATCGTGGCGGTGCGGCAAGGTCCGATGCTGGCGACGGCGTTTCACCCGGAGATGACCGGCGACCGTCGCATCCACCATTTGTTCGTCGACATCGTCAACGGCATCGCCTGAGCCCGCACTCGGCGCCCACGTAGACTCGGTGGGCGACTTTCAAGCAATAGAAGAGGTGCAGAAGAGGGATGCAACACCGATGAGCGGCCATTCCAAGTGGGCCACCACCAAGCACCAGAAGGCCGTCAAAGACGCGCGCCGTGGCAAGGAGTTCGCGCGGCTGATCAAAAACATCGAGGTCGCCGCCCGCACCGGCGGCGGTGATCCAGCGGGCAATCCGACGCTGTACGACGCCATCCAGAAGGCCAAGAAGAGTTCGGTGCCCAACGACAACATCGAGCGGGCCCGCAAGCGCGGCGCCGGCGAGGAGGCCGGCGGCGCCGACTATCAGACCATCACCTACGAGGGCTACGGGTCCAACGGCGTCGCCGTGCTGGTCGAGTGTCTGACCGACAACCGCAACCGCGCGGCCAGCGAGGTGCGGACTGCGATGACGCGCAACGGCGGCACCATGGCCGATCCGGGTTCGGTGTCCTACCTGTTCTCGCGCAAGGGCGTGGTCACCTTGGAGAAGAACGGCCTGACGGAAGACGACGTGCTGACCGCTGTACTGGAGGCCGGCGCCGAGGACGTGAACGACCTGGGCGACAGCTTCGAAATCATCTCCGAGCCGGGCGATCTGGTCGCGGTGCGCACCGCGCTGCAAGACGCCGGCATCGATTACGAGTCGGCCGAGGCCAGTTTTCAGCCGTCGGTCAGCGTTCCCGTCGACCTCGACGGTGCCCGCAAGGTTTTCAAGCTCGTCGACGCGCTGGAGGACAGCGACGACGTGCAGAACGTCTACACCAACGTCGATGTCTCGGATGAGGTGCTGGAAGCGCTCGACGAGGACGAGTAATGGAGGATTCGCCGCTTCCCGTAGTCAATCATCACGCCGACCACGCGGGTTTCGGCGGCGTGATCGGCCTGGTGACCGCGCTCGCCATCCTGGGCATGGGCCGCGGCAATGCGCGCCTGGCCGTTGAACATGCCGCGGTGTCGGACGCCGACCGCGTCGTCGACATCGGTTGCGGCCCGGGCAATGCGGCGAGAGCCGCCGCCGGGCGGGGTGCGCAGGTGATCGGGGTGGATCCTTCTCCGGTGATGTTGTGCCTCGCGCGCGCCGCAACGCGTGGCCATCCGAACATCAGCTGGTCGGAGGGCGGTGCCGAAGCTCTGCCCGTCGACGACGGTTGGGCAACCGTCGCGTGGTCGCTGAAGACGGTGCACCACTGGAAGGACGTCACGGCCGGCCTCGCCGAGCTGCGACGCGTATTGGCGCCCTCGGGGCGTTTGCTGGTGATGGAGCGCGATGTCAAACCCGGGGCCACCGGCCTGGCGAGCCACGGGTGGACCGAACAGCAGGCCGAGTCCTTCGCGGCGCAGTGCCGCACAGCGGGCCTGGTCGGCCTGCGTGTCGATCGGCGGCCGCAGGGTCGCGGCGCCACGTGGGTCGTGGGAGGGGGAAACCCCGGTTAGTCGTACGCGTGGCGCATGTCCTCGACAACGCGCGGATTGTCCAGCGTCGACGGCTCGAGCGAACGCGGCCCGACGTCCGCGGAGAACACGGTGGCGGCGTCGAGCACCGGCTGGTTGAGGAAACGCAGCGGGGGCGCGTCGGCCGGCACGGTCGGCTTGGGCGCGGCGTCGCCGCGCCGCGCCAGCGTGAAGCCCCAGTCACCGAAGGTCGGCACATGCACGTGATACGGCATCACCGCGTAGCCGGCGGCCCGAATCGTCGAGACCGTGCGCCAGAACGCGGTGGGGGTCGAGTACGGGCTGCCAGCCTGCACGACCATGAGCCCGTCGGGGGCCAGCGCCCGCGCGGCCAGCGCATAGAACTCGGTCGAATACAGTCGGCCCAACACCGGCGTGTTGGGGTCGGGAAGATCGACGACGACCGCGTCGAATCGGCCTCCGAATCGGTCTCGGAAGGTGTCGAGGCCGGGGCCGCGCAGCCAGGTCATCGCATCGTCGATCACGACTTGGACGCGCGGGTCGTCGAGCGAACCGCCGTTGGCGTCGCGCATGGTGCTGCGCGCCAGTTCGATCACCGCGGGGTCGAGCTCGACCTGCACGATCCTCCCGATGCCGGGTTGGCGCAGCAGCTCGCGGGCCGCCAGGCCGTCTCCGCCGCCGAGGACGAGGACGGAGCGCGCGCCGTTCCCCAGCGCGGGATAGACCAGGCTTTCGGTGTAGCGGTATTCGTCCCGGGTGGAGAACTGCAGGCCCCCATCGAGGTAGAGGCGCAGGTCGCTGCCGCGGCGGGTGACCACGATCTCCTGATACGGCGTGTGCCGGTAGGCGATGATCGGGTCGGCATACAGCCGTTGCCTGCTCGTCGTCTCGATGTCGGCCGACCGCACCAGCAGGGTGGCGAGCACCCCGAGGGCGGCCGCGAGCGCGCACAGCGCGGTGACCAGCTGCCTGGTGGACACGCCGCGGCGCAGCAGAAAGATGGCCACGACGGCCGCCGCGGCCAGGTTGATGATGCCCGTCGCGGCCGCGCCGCGGATCATCCCCAGCTGCGGCAGCAGCGCGAACGGCCAGACGAGCCCACCCAGCAACGCGCCCAGGTAATCGGCGGCGTTGAGGTTGGCCAGCGTGCGGCCGGCGTCGGCCGCACCCGCCGTGCGGCCACGCTGCATCAGCGTCATCAAAAGTGGCACCTCGGCACCGACCAGGCCGCCGATCAGCGCCGTGCTCACCGCCAGCACCCACGTCGAGCCGTCGGATCCGCCCAGGAACGCGAACACCACGTACAGCGCCGCCGCCGACAACCCCCCGACGATGCCCAGCGCCGCCTCCACCGCGATGAAGGCGATCGCCGCGTGCGCCAGCAGCGGCTTGACCAGCAGGGCGCCCGCGCCCAAAGCGGCGATGTAGCCCGCGACGATCAGCGAGGTCGCGACGATGCCGCCGCCGTTGAGGCTCGCCGACAGCGTCAGCAGCGCGAGTTCGTAAATGAGGCCGCAGGCCGCGCAGGCCGCCACGGCGGCCAGCAGCACGGCGCGCCAGCGGCCCGAAGCCTCCGTCGACCGGACCGCTTCGGGCACCGGTACATCGAGTGAAGTCATGAGACCGCGGCGGCCGTCACGCCTCCCACGGCGAGCAGTATCAGGGCCACCGCGAACGATCCCGGATGGAGGTCCGGGTCGTCGACGTGCTCACGGAAGTCGCCCGGTATCACCAGGTGCATCGTCAACAGCGCTATCCCCAGCAGGACCACGCCCATGAGTCCGTACACCGCAACGCCGACCAGTCCCTGGACCAGCTGGCTGTAGCTGTTGACGATGGCGCTGACGATGACCGCCGTGAGCGAGATGTACATCGCGCCGGCGACGATGACGGCGTTGGGGCGGCGGTCGACGAACACCAGCTGGCGCAGCTTTCCCGGGGTCAACACGTCGACCATGAAGAACCCGACGACCAGGACCGCCATGCCGACCAGGAAGTAGAGGATCGTTGCGACCGCACCCCGGAAAACGGGGTTGATGTCGACGGATCCGATCTCGACGGCGAGGTGCATGGTTGTCTCCTTTGGGTTTGCGTTACTTGGCTCCGCGGGGACCGCCCGGGCTGCCTCCGGAGCTGCCCGACGGGGATCCGGGGGTGAAGCCGGGGCCGAGGTGGCGGTACGCGCCGTGGTTGTATCCGGCGCTGAGGGGCTCGACGCGGATGCTGCATGGGCGATCGCCGTCGCGGCCGACGACGACCATGCTGTTGTAGCGCAGGTACTGGCTGTTGCCGCTGGCGGCGCGCGCCTCCGGGTTGTCGTACTTGGCGAGCGCGTTGGCCACGTCCGAGGGTGATCCGTTGCACGCGTAGCGCGTTCCGTTCGCGTCGCGGGCGTACTCGTGATAGTGACCCGCTATGTAGGACCCGATGTTCTTGTTCAGGAACTTGACTCCGAAAAACAGCGACGCGGCCGCGGCGGCGACCAATGCGCCGGAAATCAGCAACAGGGGGCCGCGCCTCATGGACGCCACCGGCTCGTCGTGTGGACCACGGTCCCCCCGGACCCCAACGGGCGGCGCGGGTACAGGTGCCAGGTCTGCCACCGCCAGCCGGCGCCGTCGGGTTCGCCGGCCAGCACGGTCAGCGCGGCGTCGTCGCCGGGAAACGCGCCGCCGAGCCAGCCGCTTTCCCGCGCGCAACATTCGCGCAGCTCGCGCGCGAGACGACGGAAGGTCGCCTCGTCGTGCGTAGCGTTGCGGGATTTTAGGCAGTAGCCGGGCGCGTCGGTGCGCTCCGGCAGCCGGACCCCGAGGCCGCGCGCGGTACAGGAAACCTGCTCGGAAAACCGGCCCGTGGCGTGTTCGACGGCGACGACGTGCGATGCGCCGAGGACGCCCAGCAGCAGCGCGCCGCCGTCGGGGTGCTCGAGCGAGCAGCTGGCCAGCGGGGGCGGCGCGGGCGCGTTGAGCGCCAGTCCCAGGCGTTCCCCGGATACGTCCGCGGGAGTCACGGCGAGCTGATGGAGGGGCACCGGTGTCGTCCTACGCGGCCGGGGGCGCCGGGTAGACCAGGAGCTCGCCCGGCAGCACGGACTTGCCCGTCGACACCTCCCACGGCATGTCCGGGGCCCAGCGCTCGAAGGAGAGCAGCGCCGTCTTGTCGGCGTTGGTGCAGTCGAGGTATTCCATTTCGCCGGAGGCCGGCAGGCCGGTCATGCCTTCGCTGGTGTAGGAGGCGCGACCGCGCTCCGATTCGCGAAACGTGACGCCGTCGGCGACGTACTGGTCACCGGGCTGCAAGGTGAGGTCTTTGCGGGTAACCCACATCGCCAGTTCGAGGCGCCCGTCGTCCTCCTCGACGCTGAACCAGATCGGCTGGTCGCCGCCTTCCAGTAGGTGCTCCCACCACACGTACGGGCCCTCGCGGTAGGTCACCGACCCGCGGACCAGGTAGTCGATGCCGCCATGGCTGATGACGGCACCGGGGCCGAGTTGGCCGTAACCGAACTGCGGCATCGAGTCGAACGACAGGGGGTCGCGACGTCCGCTCGGCTGGGCCGGTTGCGCCGCCTGACGCGGCCGCCGCAAAGCAATGACGAGCACCACGATGGACGCGATGAACAGCACCGCCGCGAGCACGAACAGCAGCTTTCCCACGCCAGGCCTTCCGTTGCCACAGTGCTAGAGCGAACGTGGGCATTAAGTTAACAGCTTTTGCCAGTGGCCGCCGCCGCGTGTCCTGCCGGATCCCGTCGGTGCCGCCCGCTAGGCTCTCGAACAGCTGTTCGTACGAAGGAGCGAGCGATGCGCGTGATGGGCGTCGATCCCGGGCTGACCCGATGCGGGCTGTCGGTCATCGAAAGCGGGCGCGGGCGAGATGTCGTCGCGCTCGACGTCGATGTCGTGCGTACCCCGTCGGATACGCCGGTTTCCGAGCGGCTGCTGACCATCAGCGATGCCGTCGACCACTGGTTGGACACCCATCATCCGGACGTCATGGCCATCGAGCGGGTGTTCTCCCGGCTGAACGTGTCGACGGTGATGGGCACCGCGCAAGCCGGCGGGGTGATCGCGCTGGCCGCCGCGAAACGCGGCATCGACGTGCACTTCCACACGCCCACCGAGGTGAAGGCCGCGGTCACCGGCAACGGTTCCGCCGACAAGGCGCAGGTCACCGCGATGGTGACCAGAATCCTTGCGCTGCAAGCCAAACCGACGCCGGCCGACGCGGCCGACGCGCTGGCGCTGGCGATCTGCCACTGTTGGCGCGCCCCGATGATCGCCCGGATGGCGGCGGCCGAAGCGCAGGCCGCGCAGCACCGTCGGGACTACCTGGCCAAACTGAAGGCCGCCCGATGATCGCCTCGGTGCGCGGCGAGGTCCTTGAGGTGGCACTCGACCACGCGGTGATCGAGGCGGCCGGCGTCGGCTACCGGGTGAACGCGACGCCGTCGACGCTGGCGACGCTGCGGCAGGGGAGTGAGGCCCGGCTGATCACCGCGATGATCGTGCGCGAGGACTCGATGACGTTGTACGGGTTCCAGGACGCCGACACGCGCGACCTGTTCCTGACGCTGCTGTCGGTGTCGGGAGTCGGGCCCCGGCTGGCGATGGCCACGCTGGCCGTGTACGACGCGGCCGCGCTGCGGCAGGCGCTGCACGACAGCGACGTCGCCGCCCTGACCCGGGTCCCCGGAATCGGCAAACGCGGGGCCGAACGAATGGTGCTGGAACTGCGCGACAAGGTTTGCACCGCGGGCGCGCTGTCGTCGGGCCCGTCGGTGGTCAACGGCCACGCGGTGCGCAGCCCCGTGGTGGAAGCGCTTGTCGGCCTTGGCTTTGCGGCCAAGCAGGCCGAGGAAGCCACCGACAGGGTGTTGACCGCCGATCACCAGAACGGGGAAGCGGCCACGACGTCCAGTACCTTGCGGGCCGCCCTGTCGTTATTGGGTAAGGCCCGATGAGCCCGGACTACGAGGAGGACTTTTCCGAGCGCGACGTCTCCCCGGCGCTGACCGTCGGCGAGGGCGATATCGACGTGAGCCTGCGGCCCCGTTCGCTGCGGGAGTTCATCGGTCAGCCCCGGGTGCGGGAACAGCTGCAGCTGGTCATCGAGGGGGCCAAGAACCGCGGCAGCACTCCGGATCACATCCTGCTGTCGGGTCCGCCGGGGCTGGGCAAGACGTCGCTGGCCATGATCATCGCGGCCGAGCTCGGGTCCTCGTTGCGCGTGACCTCCGGCCCGGCGCTGGAACGCGCCGGCGACCTGGCCGCGATGCTCTCCAACCTGGTCGAGCACGACGTGCTGTTCATCGACGAGATCCACCGCATCGCCCGGCCCGCCGAGGAGATGCTCTACCTGGCGATGGAGGACTTCCGGGTCGACGTCGTGGTCGGCAAAGGCCCGGGGGCGACGTCGATTCCGCTCGACGTGGCGCCGTTCACCCTCGTCGCCGCCACCACCAGGTCCGGCGCGCTGACCGGCCCGCTGCGCGACCGGTTCGGTTTCACCGCACACATGGATTTCTATGAGCCCGCCGAGCTGGAGCGGGTGCTCGCGCGTTCCGCCGGAATCCTGGGCATCGAGCTCGGCGCGGAGGCCGGCGCCGAGATCGCCCGCCGCTCGCGGGGAACGCCGCGGATCGCGAACCGGCTGCTGCGCCGGGTCCGCGACTTCGCCGAGGTGCGCGCCGACGGCGTGATCACCCGCGACGTCGCCAAATCGGCGCTGGCGGTCTACGACGTCGACGAACTCGGCCTGGACCGGCTGGACCGGGCGGTGCTGTCGGCGCTGACCCGCGGCTTCGGCGGCGGACCGGTCGGGGTTTCGACGCTGGCCGTCGCGGTGGGTGAGGAGGCCGCCACCGTCGAGGAGGTGTGCGAGCCGTTCCTCGTCCGCGCCGGCATGGTCGCGCGCACCCCGCGCGGCCGGGTGGCCACCGCGCAGGCCTGGACGCACCTCGGGATGACTCCACCAGTGGGCGCAACGGGGTTGGGCCAACCGGGGCTGTTCGACTAGCGGCCCGTCGCGGGCGGGTTACATCTCGGCGCGGTCGGGTACTCAGCCAGCACTAACTACGTGTTGGAGGAGATTCTCATGAGGCAAACGCACTCCGACTATGAACGCCCACGCGCGCTGTACATGCCGCGCAGTCGCGGCGCGCTGACGGGGCTACTTCTGATCCTGCTGGGTGCTTGGGGCGCGCTGGTGCCCTTCTTCGGCACCTACATCAACTGGGCGTACACCACCGACCCCGCATGGACGTGGACTGCGGGCAAAGGCTGGCTGGAGGTGCTCCCCGGCGCCGTCGCCGGACTGGGCGGCCTGATGCTGCTGAGCGCCGGAAATCGTGCCAGCGCCACGCTGGGCGGCTGGCTGGCGGTGGTCGCCGGAGCCTGGTTCGTGGTCGGCCAGGCGTTCGCGCCGATACTCGCCATCGGGGACGTCGGTCAACCGGCGGCGTCGACGGACCTCAAACGGGCCCTCCTCGAGATCACGTACTTCACCGGTCTGGGGGCGCTGATCGTCTTCCTCGGCGGGGCCGCTCTGGGGCGCGTGGCAGTTCGGCACGCGCGCGACGTCGTTGCGACCCAACCGGCGCCGGTGGCGGCGCCCGCGGCAGCCGCCGACGTGCCGCCGGCGGAACCGGCCAGGTACGACGAGTCACGCTCCGGGCGCGGCCTGTTCGGCCGGCGCAGCACCGGCGGTGGCCTATTCCGCCGTAACCACCATGTCGGCGTTTAGGCGGTAGCAGCCGCAGCACGTCGGTAACCTTTTGGCGATGACCGTCGCCGGGTTGATATTCGCCGCACTGGCCGCGTTACTGCACGTCTACATCTTCACGATGGAGTCGTTGACTTGGACCTCGCCGCGCACCCGC
The DNA here is from genome assembly GCA_963784685.1 of uncultured Actinomycetota bacterium. Classification (GTDB taxonomy): domain Bacteria; phylum Actinomycetota; class Actinomycetes; order Mycobacteriales; family Mycobacteriaceae; genus Mycobacterium. The sequence goes on along the minus strand of CAWASF010000013.1, from coordinate 190,837 downwards.
GCCACGTTTGGCACGACGGCCGAGGAAGCCGAAACCACCAAGCTGCTGGCGTTCAACCAAGGCTTTTACAACCTGTTCCTGGCGGTGGTCAGCGGCATCGGCATCGCGCTGGTTGCCACGGGCCACAACGCCGTCGGAGCCGCGCTCATTTTCGCGGGTGTCGGATCCATGGCCGCCGCCGCGATCGTGTTGTTGCTCTCGTCTCCGGATAAGGCACGGGCGGCGTTGACGCAGGGCACCTTCCCGGTGATCGCCGTCGTGCTGCTTGCGCTCGGCCTGATTCGGTAAGTGCGGGTTACACACGACACCGTCCGGGTAACCAGGCGATGCCGAAATTGCCCGGCGTCTACCGAGGAGATCAAATGAGACAAGCACGAAATGACCGGCCCGGCGCGTTGCGGATGCCACGCTCCCGCGGGGCAGTGGGCGGATTGCTCCTGGTCATCTTGGGTGCTTGGGGTGCACTGATACCGTTTGTCGGCCCCCACATCAATTTCGCCTATACGCCCGACCACGACTGGGCGTGGAGCACGGCCCGGGGCTGGCTCGAGGTGCTGCCCGGCGCCGCCACAGCGGCGGGCGGCCTGCTGCTGATCCTTTCGGCGAATCGCGTCGGCGCGATGTTGGGCGGCTGGCTCGCGGTGCTGGCCGGCGCATGGTTCGTCGTCGGTGGCCAGCTCGCTCCGCTGTTGGGGATCGGTTCCACCGGCGATCCGATTGCCGCCACCGAGCGCAAGCGGGCGGCGCTGGAAGTCTCCTATTTCTCCGGTCTGGGTGCGCTGATCATCTTCGTGGGCGGGATGGTCTTGGCGCGCACGGCGGTGCGCCTGGCGCGCGATGTGGAACCCGTTGCGGTGCGACCCGACGCATCGGTGCCCGTCGCACCGGCGCCCGCCGTCGAGCCCTATGCGGACGAGCCCGCGCCTGCGGTTTCATCGAGTGCGATAACCAAGCCGCGGGAGCAGTACCCGTCGCGGGAAGGCGGGCCGAAACGATCTTGGCGACGTCAGAACGCGGGCGCCGCGGCGGGTTCGCCGGGCGCCGCGTATCTGCGCTGGCCACATCCGCAGCGCTGAGCGGCCGTCAGAGCAGGCCGAGCAGCTGCAGGTTGGTGACGTACTTGACGATGATCGGCGCCGAGATATGCGGAATGTCTTTGTCCGGGCCGATTTTGGCCTCCTGGACCGCCGCGCGGAACCGGTCGGTCGGGGCCAGTGAACCGTGCATCGGCTGTTCCGGCTTCTGGTAGTTGTGCAACAGCGGCAGTAGCGAATACTGGCGCTGCCGCTCCGGCAGGGCCCGCATCGCCCCTTCGAACCGGCGCAACCATTCGCCGTAGTCGGCGATGCGCTGCACGGGGTAGCCGGCGTCGATAAGCCAGTCGACGTACTCGTCGAGGCCGATGCCGTCGTCGTACGGGTTCATCACGTGGTACGTCTGGAACCCGTCAACGACCTGCGCGCCCAGCGTGGAGATCGACGTGGCGATGAACTCGACCGGAAGGCCGTCGTAGTGCGACCGCTGCCGGTTGCCGTCGGCGTCGAGCTCGTAGAACGAACCGGGCGCGATACCGGTGGCGACCAGGCTGAGCATCAGCCGGGTGAACATGTCCGGCAGGTTGAGCTGCCCGGCATAGGTGGTGTCGGCCAGGATCATGTCGCACCGGAACACCGCGACCGGCAGGCCGCACAGGTCGTTGGCCTCGCGCAGCAGCACCTCGCCGGCCCACTTGCTGTTGCCGTAGCCGTTGGCGTAGCTGTCGTTGATCTGGCGGGTCGCGCTGATCTCCCGGACGTCGGCGTCCTCGACGAACCTGCCCGGCGCGATCTGGTCGCCCACGCCGATCGTGGACACGTAGGTGTACGGCTTCAGCTTGGTCGTCAGCGCGATGCGGAGCAGTTCGGCGGTGCCAACCGCGTTGGGGCCGAACAGCTCGCTGTACGGCAGCACGTGGTTCACCAGCGCGGCCGGGTCGACGATCAGGTCGACCGTGTCGGCCAGTCGCTGCCAGGTCTGCTGGTCCAGGCCGAGGATGGCCTCGCCCTTGTCGCCGGCGAGGACCTCGAGATGGTCGCCGGCCAGCTGTCGGTAGTGCGCCAGCAACTTGGGGTCGCCGCTGTCGAAGGTCTTGTCGAGGCGACTCCGCGCTTCCTCATCGGTCTTGGCCCGCACCAGGGCGATGACCTTCCCGTCGACCAGGTCCATCCGCTCCAGCCACTCCAGTGCCAGGTAGCGACCGAGGAAGCCGGTGGCGCCGGTCAACAGGACGGTCCGCACCTCGGCGCTGGGCCGCGGCAGCGTTGGCGCGGCGGCCAGCGTCGATGCGTCGATGAACTTGTCCAGGGTCAGGTCACTCGCGTGCACCTCGGTCGCGCCGCGGCCGTGGACCGCGGCAAAGCTGGGCCGCTTCGTGCCCTTGCGTTCGCCCTCGATGTAGCCCGCGATGGCCTGCAGGTCGTTGGCCGGGCTGACAATGACGCCCACCGGCACGTCGACGTCGAAGATCTCGTGCAGCAGGTTGCCGAATGTCAACGCGGACAACGAGTCTCCGCCCAGGTCGGTGAAGTGGGCATCGGGTGACAGGTCGGTGGTCGCGGCGCCCAGCATCGCGGCGGCGGCCCCGGTCACGGTCTGCAGCACCGGCGCGTCGGCCCCGCTCTGACGAAGTGCGTGCAGTTCATTGGCCTGGCCCTCGGCCAGCTCCGCGTAGAGCTGTTCCAGCCGCTCGCCGTAGTGCTGCTTCAGCTTCGGCCACGCCAGCTTGCGGATGCCGGTGAGCAGGCCGTTCTCCAGGCTGAACGGCATGGTCTCGACGATGAAGTCGCGCGGCACCTCGTAGGACTGCAGGCCGGCCTCTCTCGCGACGCTCTGCATCGAATCGGCGATCATCGGCTTGAGCGTCTCGACGTCGTGTTTGGCGAGTGCCTCTTCGGTGGGCACCACGACCGCCAGCAAGTAGGGATGCGCGCTGTTGCCGTAGATGTAGATCTGCCGGACCAGCGGGCTGTTGCCGAACACCGCCTCCAGCTTCGCGACGGTGACGAACTCGCCCTGCGCGAGCTTGAGCACGTTGTTGCGGCGATCGACGTAGACCAGCCGGTCCGGACCGACCTCGGCGACGACGTCCCCGGTGCGGTAGTAACCCTCGGCGTCGAACACGCTCTCGGTGACCTCGGGGCGCTTGTAGTAGCCGGGGAACATGTTTTCGGTCTGCAGCAGCAACTCGCCGCGCGGATGGGGCCGGTCGGTGGCGAAGTAGCCGAGATCCGGGACGTCGACCAGCTTGTAGTCGATCACGGGCGGGCGTTGCACTTCGCCGTCGAACAAGACCATCCCCGCCTCGGTGGAGCCGTAGCCGTCGAGCACATGCATCTCGAGCAGCGACTCGACCCACTCCTTCAGCTCGGGGGAGATGGGCGCGGAACCCGTCATCGCGAAGATGAACCGGCCGCCCAGCAGGTACTGCCGCTGCTCCTCGAGGACCTCGGCTTCGACGGCGCGGCGCTCGGCGGCGTCGCCGCCGTCGGACAGCCGCCGTTCGACCTGGCGCTGGAACTCGCCGAACAGGGTCTCCCAGATTCGCGGCACGAAGTTCAACTCGGTGGGCCGCACCAGCTCGAGGTCCTCCAGCAGCGTCGAGAGGTCGCTCTTGGCCGCGAAGTAGGCCGTGCCGCCATTGCCGAGCGTGCCGTAGAGGATTCCCCGTCCCATGACGTGGCTCATCGGCATGAAGTTGAGGGTGATGGACGCGGCGCTGGGCCCGAACCAGTTGCGGTCCGACCGGCGCCACATCTTGCCGACGTTGCCGGCCAGGTACATCGCGCCTTTGGGCGCGCCGGTGCTGCCGGAGGTGTAGATCAGCAGGGCCAGCGCGTCGTCGTCGGGAGCGGCCGACGGCGCAGCCGGCAGCTCGCTACCGCGCTCCAGGACCTCGGCCAGGCTCTCGACAACCACGGCGGTGTCCGCCAGCCGCTCGCGGGCGGCTTCGACGGCCTCGCGCTCGTCGTCAACCTGGGGGTGGTAGTCGAATACGACCAGTTTCGCAGGCGCAGAACCGGTTTCGGAGCTGCCGCGGATCAACTCGACGGCGTCGGGCAGCTGGTTGACGCTGGCCGCGATCAGGGTGGGCTGGGTCTCGGCCACGATCGGCTGCAGTTGGGTTATCGCCGCGCTGGTTTGCAGCGGAACCGACACGGCCCCGATCACGGCCAGCGTCATGTCGATGGTGGTGAAGTCGACGCTGTTGAAGCCCAGCACGCACGCCCGCCCGCCGGCTTGCAGAGGGTCGTGGGCCAAGGCGCGCGCCAGCGCTCCGACGCGCTCGCCCAGCTCGCGGTAGGTGACGGTCTCGAAGCGGGGGACCAGCTTCAGCGAGGTGCGTCCGGTCTTCGGGTCCGTGACGAACTCGACGACGCGCTGTCCGAGCGCGGGTCGCTCCGCGTAACCTTCCAGCGCGGCCTGGATGATCTGGGGCAGTCGCAGCCCGGGCTCTTCAAGGGCCGCGGCGACCGCGGGATCCCGCCTGGCGGCGGCGAACTGCGGGTCGTTGGCGGTCAGCTCGTCGACGCGGCGGCTGAGAAGCTCTTCCTGAGTAATAGTCGACATAACGATTCCCTTTGATTGCTTAAAAGCCGGGTAGGTCGGTCGCGCCACGTTGCGCTGGCCAATAGAACGTTAGCTAAACTAACGGGTATTCCTCAATGACCGCCGCGCTTCGCAATGTGTGAGATTTCACACGGAGGCTCTCGGTTTCTTACAGGTCACCCAAGAGCTGGCCCACGATGTCGATTCCCTCGATCAACAACTCGTCGCTGATGGTCAGCGGAGGCAGCATCCTGATGATGTTGCCGAACATGCCGCAGGTCAAAACGATCACTCCGGCCGCGTGGGCTGCGGTGGAAAGTGCTTGGGTCAGTTCGGCATCGGGCTCGGCCGTTCCCGTCTTCACCAACTCTACGGCGATCATGGCGCCGCGGCCACGTACGTCACCGATGCGGTCGTCGCCGGCCTGCAGCCGCAGCAGCCGCTCCATGATCACCCGTTCGATGTGCCGTGCCCGCTCGATCAGGCCATCCCGCTCGATGGTCTCGATGGTGGCCAGCGCCGCCGCGCAGGCAACCGGGTTGCCCCCGAATGTGCCGCCCAGGCCGCCGACGTGCGGGGCGTCCATGATCTCAGCCCTGCCCGTCACCGCGGACAGGGGCAACCCGTCGGCGATGCCCTTGGCGGTGCAGATCAAGTCGGGCTCCAGACCTCCGGGGCCCTCGTGCTCGCAGGCGAACATCGCGCCGGTGCGCGCAAACCCGGTCTGCACCTCGTCGGCGATGAACACCACGCCGTTCTTGCGGCACCAGTCGAGCAGGGCGGGCAGAAATCCCTCGGCCGGAACGATGAATCCGCCCTCGCCCTGGATCGGCTCGATGACGACGGCGGCCAGGCTGTCGGCGCCGACCTGGCTGTCGATGACCCTGATGGCCCGCGCGGCCGCCTTCTCGCCGTCGGTGGCGAGCTCCTTGTCGAGCAGGCCGTCCCGATAGGGGTAGGACAGCGGCGCCCGGTAGACCTCCGGCGCGAACGGGCCGAAGCCGCTCTTGTAGGGCATGGATTTGGCGGTCAGCGCCATCGCCAGGTTGGTGCGCCCGTGGTAGGCGTGGTTGAAGGCGACCACGGCGGGCTTGCGGGTATGGGAGCGGGCGACCTTGACGGCGTTCTCGACGGCCTCGGCGCCGGAATTGAACAGCACCGAGCGCTTCTCGCCGGAGCCCGGGGTGATCCGGTTGAGCTCTTCGGCGACGGCGATGTACTCCTCGTACGGCGTCACCATGAAGCAGGTGTGCGTGAAGTCGGCCACCTGCTCGCGCACCGCGTCCACCACGCGGGGCGACGAATTGCCGATCGTGGTGACCGCGATGCCCGAACCGAGGTCGATCAGCCGGTTGCCGTCGACGTCCTCGACGATGCCGCCGCCGGCGCGCGCCACGAACACCGGTAAGGAGACGTTCACGCCACCGGACACCGCCGCGGCCCGGCGCTTGTTGAGTTCCAGCGATGCGGGCCCGGGGATTTCGGTGACCAGCTGGCGACTCTGCTCGAGGCTGGCCACGATGTCCTCCTCACCGCGGCGCGCCGGTCACGTCGCGGATAAAGACTATCTGGTCAGCGGCGGATCGCACTGCCGGTCGGTGGCGACCTGCGGTGATGGCAGACTGACGGTTACCAGGTGCGCGACCCCCGGGTCGTCCCGGCACCGACCCCGCGGAATACCCAATAAGAAAGACAGGCGCGTCGTGAGTAGTTTTGTCGTGTTCTTGCCGTTCGTGCTCATCATGGTCGGCTTCGTATACATCCAGGGGCGCCGCCAACGGCGGGCGATGCAGGCCACCATCGACCTGCATGACTCGTTGGAGCCCGGCGACCGAGTGCACACCACTTCCGGGATGCAAGCCACCATCGTCGCGATCACCGACGACACCGTCGAGCTCGAGATCGCGCCCGGCGTGGTGACCACGTGGATGAAGCTGGCGATCCGTGACCGGATCCTGCCCGAAGACGACGCGGACCTCGATGAAGATGAGGACGCGAAGGACTTGGCAGAATCCGACGAACTGGAAGAGTCAGCCGACTCCGCCGACCAGAGCCGGGTGGTGAAGGGCGACACGTAGGCTCTTTTAGGCTCTGTCGGGGTAGAAACCGAATCTCAAGGAGATACAAGGAACGTGGCATCGTCTTCGGCGCCGGTGCATCCTGCCCGCTATCTGTCGGTTTTCTTGTTACTGCTCGTCGGCCTCTATCTGCTGGTCTTTCTCACGGGGGACAAGCGAGCCGCCCCGAAGCTGGGCATCGATCTGCAGGGCGGCACCCGCGTCACGTTGACCGCTCGTACCCCCGACGGCTCGGCGCCGAGCCGGGAGGCGTTGGCGCAGGCGCAGCAGATCATCAGCGCGCGCGTCAACGGACTTGGCGTGTCCGGCTCGGAGGTCGTGGTCGACGGCGACAACCTGGTCATCACCGTGCCCGGAAACGACGGCAGCGAGGCCCGCAACCTGGGACAGACCGCACGCCTGTACATCCGGCCGGTGCTCAACTCGGTCCCGGCCCAGGGCGCCGAGCCCAAGCCGGCGCCGGCACCCAACCCTGGGGAAAAGCCGCCAGCGGGAACGCCGCCCGGGCCGGCGCCCGGACCGGGTGGCCCCGCGCCCGGCCAACCGGCGCCGACGGGCCAGCCCGCACCCTCCGGCAAACCGGGCGCCCAACCGCGGCCCTACCCGCAGGACCCGCCGCCGACACCGAGCCCGGCGCCCAGTCCTGCACCTCCCGCGCCGGCGCCCGCGCCCGCACCCCCGCCGCCGGCCGGGCAGGCGCCGCCGCCGGCCGACCAGCCCCTGCCGCCGGACCCGCGCAAGGATCTCGCCGAGCGCATCGCCGACGAGAAGAAGTGGCGGCAGAGCACCCGCCAGGGCATTCAATATCTTGCCCTGCAGTTTCAGGCCACCCAGTGCAACAAAGACGACATCCTGGCCGGCAACGACGACCCGGCTCTGCCCCTGGTGACCTGTTCGACCGACCACAAGGTGGCGTACCTTCTGGGGCCGTCGATCATCAGTGGTGACCAGATCGAGAACGCCACCTCCGGCATGAACCAGCACGGCATCGGTTACGTCGTCGACGTGCAGTTCAAGCACGATGCGGCCGATACCTGGGCAAACTTCACCGCTGGCCATATCGGCACCCAGACCGCCTTTACCCTGGACTCGCAGGTGGTCAGCGCTCCGGTGATCCAAGAAGCAATCCCGGGCGGCCGGACCCAGATCACCGGTGGCGATCCGGCGTTCACCGCATCGACGGCGCGCCAACTGGCCAACGTCCTGAAATACGGGTCGCTGCCGCTGTCCTTCGAATCCTCGGAGGCCCAAACGGTCTCGGCGACATTGGGATTGACCTCGCTACGAGCCGGGCTGATCGCGGGCGCGATCGGCCTGGTCCTGGTGTTGCTGTATTCGCTGCTTTACTACCGGGTGCTGGGGCTGCTCACGGCGCTATCGCTGAGTGCTTCCGGCGCAATGGTTTTCGCAATCCTGGTGCTCCTCGGCCGGTATATCAACTACACCCTGGACCTCGCTGGTATCGCGGGTCTGATCATCGGTATCGGTACCACCGCGGACTCGTTCGTGGTCTTCTTCGAACGCATCAAAGACGAGATCCGCGAAGGCCGTTCGTTCCGGTCAGCGGTCCCACGGGGCTGGGTGAGGGCACGCAAGACGATCGTGTCCGGCAACGCGGTCACCTTCCTGGCCGCCGCGGTGCTGTACTTCCTGGCGATCGGCCAAGTGAAGGGATTCGCCTTCACCTTGGGCCTGACCACGATCCTCGACCTGGTGGTGGTGTTCTTGGTGACCTGGCCGCTGCTGTACCTGGCCTCCAAATCTCCGCGGCTGGCGAAGCCGGCCTACAACGGCCTTGGAGCCGTTCAGCAGGTTGCCCGCGAACGCCGGGCTTCGTCGCAGGTGAAGACGGGACGGGGATAGCGCATGACTTCCGCCAAGGCGTCCAAAGGCAAGACCGGAACCGATGCGACCGAACCGCCGAAGCCACCGCGGATGCCGTGGAGCTGACCGACGGCGCCAGCCAGTCCTCGCACCGCAGCTTTATTGGCCGGCTCTACACGGGCACCGGTGCGTTCGAGGTGATCGGGCGGCGCCGGCTGTGGTACGGCATCAGCGGTGCGATCGTCGCGGTGGCGATCGTCAGCATCGTCTTGCGGGGCTTCACCTTCGGCATCGATTTCAAGGGCGGCACCACGGTGTCGATGCCCGCCGCGGCAGGAAGGCACGGTTGAGACCGCGCAGGTGTCCGATGTCTTCAGGAAGGCCCTCGGCATCGACGCGGAGTCGGTGGTGATCGTCGGCAGCGGCTCCTCGGCGACGGTGCAGATTCGTTCCGAACACCTGACCAACGATCAGACCTCGAAGCTGCGCAACGCCCTGTTCGACGCGTTCCAGCCCAAGGGCACCGACGGTAAGCCCAGCAAGCAGGCGATCAGTGACTCGGCGGTCTCGGAAACCTGGGGCGGTCAGATCACCAAGAAGGCGCTGATCGCGCTGGTGGTGTTCCTGACGTTGGTCAGCCTCTACATCACCGTGCGCTACGAGCGGTATATGGCGATATCCGCGCTGACGACCATGTGTTTCGACCTGACCGTCACCGCGGGCGTGTACTCATTGGTCGGCTTCGAGGTCAGCCCCGCCACGGTGATCGGCCTGCTGACGATCCTCGGTTTCTCGCTCTACGACACCGTCATCGTGTTCGACAAGGTCGAGGAGAACACCCACGGCTTCCAGCACACCACCCGGCGTACCTTCGCCGAACAGGCCAACCTGGCGATCAACCAGACGTTCATGCGTTCCATCAACACCAGCCTGATCGGGGTGCTGCCGGTGCTGGCGCTGATGGTCGTGGCGGTCTGGCTGCTCGGCGTCGGCACCCTGAAGGACCTGGCGCTGGTGCAGCTGGTCGGCATCCTGGTCGGCACCTACTCCTCGATCTTCTTCGCCACCCCGCTGCTGGTCACCCTGCGCGAACGCACCGAGCTGGTGCGCACGCACACCCGCCGGGTCGTCAGGCGGCGCCGTCCCGGGACTGAAGTGGGTCGAGAGGCCGCCGAGCCGGCGAAACCATCCGCCGAAGAGTCGGCCATCCAGGACACCGAGGCAAGCGGGGACGCCGAGATTTCGGAGGCGGCGGCGACCGCCAAGCCCGCACCGGACAAGCCGGCGCCGGGTGCACGCCCGGTGCGCCCCACCGGGTCCCGCCGCCCGACCGGCAAGCGAAACGCCGGCCGGCGGTAGGCCAGATGTTGGGGGCCGGCCGGCGGGGGCTGAGGCGATGCCCGTCCGTCGGGTTGGTCGCCACGCTCTTGGCGGCCTTCGCCCTGACCGCGTGTTCCGGCACCACCGCCCCCCAAATCGATTACGTGGTCGACGGTTCGCTGGTCACCTACAACACCAACACCGTCGTGGGTGCCGCCTCGGCGGGAGCGCAGGCTTTTGCCCGCACGCTCACCGGCTTCGGTTATCACGGTCCCGACGGACAGGTCGTCGCCGACCTGGACTTCGGCACCGTCTCGGTCGTGGGTGGCGCGCCGTTGGTGCTGGACTACCAGATCGCCGACAACGCCGTGTATTCCGACGGCAAGCCGGTGACCTGCGACGACCTGGTGCTGACCTGGGCGGCGCAATCCGGCCGGTTTCCGGGCTTCGACGCCGCCAGCCAGGCCGGCTACGTCGACATCGCCAACATCGAGTGCATCCCGGGCCAGAAGAAGGCGCGGGTGTCTTTCGTCCCGGACCGCGGCGTCGTCGACTACACCCAGCTGTTTGCCGCGACCTCGATGATGCCGTCGCACGTCATCGCCGACCAGCTCAACGTCGACGTGACCGCGGCGCTGCTGAGCAACAACGCGCAGGTGGTGCAGCAGATCGCGAAGCTGTGGAACACCACCTGGGACCTCAAGCCCGGTATCAAAGCCGACGACGTCCAGAAACGCTTCCCGTCGTCGGGACCGTACAAGATCGAAAAGGTCCTCGACGGCGGCGCGGTGGTGCTCGTGGCCAACGACCGCTGGTGGGGCCCCAAAGCGATCACCAAGCGGATAACCGTGACGCCGCAGGGACCCGACATCCAGGACCGGGTCAACAACCGGAGCGTCGACGTGGTCGACGTCGCGGCCGGTTCCCCCGGGGCGCTGGCCACCCCGGATAACTACGAGCGCACCGATTCGCCGTCGGCCGGCATCGAGCAGCTGATCTTCGCGCCGCAGGGGCCGCTGGCGCAGGCCAAGGCCCGTCGCGCGTTCGCGCTGTGCACGCCGCGCGACACCATCGCCCACGACGCCGGGGTGCCGATCGCCAATTCCCGCCTGGATCCGGCCGCCGACGACGCTGTCGCCGCGGGTGAGGGGGCCACCGAGGCCGGCCCGTTCGGCAAGGCGGATCCCGCCGCCGCCCGCGACGCACTGGGTGGCGCGCCCCAGACGGTGCGGATCGGCTACCAAGGGCCCAACGCGCGGCTCGCCGTTACCGTCGGGGCCATCGCCAAGTCCTGCGCGGCGGCCGCCATCACCGTTTCCAACGTCACCCTGGACTCCTCGGGGCCGCAGGCGCTCAAGGACGGAAAAATCGACGTGCTGTTGGCCAGTACCGGCGGAGCCACCGGCAGCGGATCGACCGGATCGTCGGCGATGGACGCCTACGACCTGCACAGCGGAAACGGCAACAACCTGTCCGGCTATGCAAACCCCCAGGTCGACAGCGCGATCGGTGCGCTGGCGGTCTCGGCCGACCCCGCCGAGCGGGTGCGGCTGTTGGCACAGGCGGCCCCGCTCCTGTGGGCCGATATGCCGACGCTGCCCCTGTACCGCCAGCAGCGCACCCTGCTGACGTCGAAGAAGATGTATGCCGTGAGCAGGAATCCGACTCGTTGGGGCGCGGGCTGGAACATGGACCGATGGGCATTGATGCAATGAGGCTGCAGTGACGAATGGTAACCCGAACGCTCCGCTGGCCGACGTCATCGCGGCGCTGACCCGGGACGTCGCCGACTTTCCCAAGCCCGGTGTGCAGTTCAAAGACCTCACTCCGCTGTTCGCCGATCGTCACGGGCTGGCGGCCGTCACCGAGGCGTTGGCAGGCGTCGCTTCCGGCGCCGAGCTCGTGGCGGGTATCGACTCCCGTGGGTTCCTGTTGGCAGGGGCCGTCGCCGAGCGGCTGGGCACCGGCGTGCTGGCCATTCGCAAGGGCGGAAAACTGCCGCCGCCGGTGCACGCCGAGCAGTATGACCTGGAGTACGGCAGTGCCATCCTCGAAATCCCGGCTGACGGCATCGATCTGCGCGGCCGCAATATCGTCGTCGTCGACGACGTGCTGGCCACCGGGGGCACCATGGCTGCAGCGGTGCGGCTGCTCAAGCGTGCGGGAGCCAACGTGACCGGGGCGGCCGTGGTCGCCGAACTCGCCGCGCTGGGTGGTCGTGATGCGGTCGCGCCGTTGCCCGTACACAGCTTGAGCCGCCTCTAGCCTCGTAGTTAAGCGATATCCTCGAGGTCGGAGGTGACCAACGTGGCGGACGACAAGGGCGCGGCGCAAGCGCTTGAGGCGCCCGCGGAAGTCGCGGTCGCTGCTGAGCCGGTTCCCGAGCCGGTTCCCGAGCAGGTTCCGGACGCACCGGAGCCGCCGGCGGAGACCCTGAAGTCGAGCAGCAGCGCCTCCCGTCGGGTCCGGGCCCGGCTGGCGCGGCGCATGACCGCGCAGCGCAGCGCCCTCAATCCCGTGCTGGAACCGCTGGTGGCGGTGCACCGGGAGATCTATCCGAAGGCCGACCTGTCGATGCTGCAGCGGGCCTTCGAGGTCGCCGACGATAGGCACGCCACCCAGTTGCGCCATTCCGGTGATCCGTACATCACCCACCCGCTGGCGGTAGCCAACATCCTTGCTGAACTGGGAATGGACACCACGACGCTGGTGGCCGCGCTACTGCACGACACCGTCGAGGACACGGGTTACACGCTCGAGGCGCTGTCCGAGGAGTTCGGCGAAGAGGTGGGCCATCTCGTCGACGGCGTGACCAAGCTGGATCGCGTGGTGCTGGGCAGCGCTGCCGAAGGCGAGACCATCCGCAAGATGATCACCGCCATGGCCCGCGACCCCCGGGTGCTGGTGATCAAGGTCGCCGACCGGTTGCACAACATGCGCACCATGCGTTTCCTGCCGCCGGAAAAGCAGGCACGCAAGGCCCGCGAGACGTTGGAAGTCATTGCGCCCCTTGCGCACCGGCTGGGCATGGCCAGCGTCAAGTGGGAGTTGGAAGACCTGTCTTTCGCGATCCTGCACCCCAAGAAGTACGAGGAGATCGTCCGGCTGGTTGCCGGCCGCGCGCCGTCCCGGGACACCTACCTGACCAAGGTCCGTACGGAGATCGTCAACACGCTGGGTGCGTCGAAGATCAAGGCGGTAGTGGAAGGCCGCCCCAAGCACTACTGGTCGATCTATCAGAAGATGATCGTCAAGGGGCGCGACTTCGACGACATCCACGACCTGGTCGGCATTCGCATCCTGTGCGACGAGATCCGGGACTGCTACGCGGCTGTGGGCGTGGTGCATTCGCTGTGGCAACCGATGGCGGGGCGGTTCAAGGACTACATCGCCCAACCGCGCTACGGCGTGTACCAGTCACTTCACACGACCGTCGTCGGGCCGGAGGGCAAGCCGCTGGAAGTGCAGATCCGCACCCGCGACATGCACCGCACCGCCGAATACGGCATCGCCGCACACTGGCGCTACAAGGAAGCCAAGGGCCGCAACGGGGTTCCGCATCCCCACGCCGCCGCCGAGATCGATGACATGGCCTGGATGCGTCAGCTGCTCGACTGGCAACGTGAGGCCGCCGACCCCGGCGAGTTCCTGGAGTCGCTGCGCTATGACCTTGCGGCTCAAGAGCTTTTCGTGTTCACCCCCAAGGGCGACGTCATCACCCTGCCCACCGGGTCGACGCCCGTGGACTTCGCCTACGCGGTGCACACCGAGGTCGGCCACCGCTGCATCGGCGCCCGGGTCAACGGGCGCTTGGTCGCGCTGGAACGCAAGCTGGAAAACGGCGAAGTCGTAGAGGTTTTCACGTCCAAGGCGGCCAATGCCGGGCCGTCGCGGGACTGGCAGCAGTTCGTCGTCTCGCCGCGCGCCAAGACGAAGATCCGGCAGTGGTTCGCCAAAGAGCGGCGTGAGGAGGCATTGGAGGCCGGCAAGGAGGCGATGGCCCGCGAGGTTCGACGCGGCGGACTTCCCTTGCAGCGCTTGGTAAACGGCGAGTCCATGGCCGCGGTTGCCCGCGAGCTGCACTACGCCGACGTGTCCGCGCTGTACACCGCGATCGGTGAGGGGCACGTGTCGGCGAAGCATGCCGTGCAGCGGTTGCTCGCCGAGCTCGGCGGCATCGACCAGGCCGAAGAGGACCTCGCCGAGCGGTCCACCCCCACGACCATGCTGCGCCGCCCCCGCAGCAGCGACGACGTCGGCGTCTCGGTCCCCGGCGCACCCGGAGTGCTGACCAAACTGGCCAAATGCTGCACGCCGGTGCCCGGGGATCAGATCATGGGGTTCGTCACCCGCGGCGGCGGGGTGAGTGTGCACCGCACCGACTGCACCAACGCCGCGTCACTTCAGCAGCAGTGCGAGCGCATCATCGAAGTGCTCTGGGCCCCGTCGGCGTCGTCGGTGTTTCTGGTCGCCATTCAGGTCGAGGCGCTCGACCGGCACCGTTTGCTCTCGGACATCACGCGGGTGCTCGCCGACGAGAAGGTGAACATCCTGTCGGCGTCGGTCACCACCTCGGGTGACCGGGTGGCGATCAGCCGGTTCACCTTCGAGATGGGTGACCCCAAGCATCTCGGGCACCTGCTCAACGTCGTCCGCAACGTCGAAGGCGTCTACGACGTCTACCGGGTGACGTCTGCTGCTTGAGGCCGTCGTTCAGTGTGCGTTGACGGCGTTGATTGTGTGGACCGGGCGGGATTTCGGTCAAATCCGCGCCCCCAGCGCACACGCTGTCCTAGGACTTAGTCGAGCAGCAGCGACTTGATGGTGACCTCGACGGCCGGCGGCCCGTCGTCGCCGCCCCCGGCGACACCGGCCTTGGCGATCTTGTCCAGCGTGGCCAGCCCGTCGGCCTGAATGGTGCCGAACACCGTGTATTCGGGCGGCAGCTTGGAGTCCTTGTAGACCATGAAGAACTGGCTGCCGTTGCTGTTCGGCTGCCCGCTGTTGGCCATCGCCAGTGTGCCGCGCGGATAGAGGACCGCTTCCTGCAGTTTGGGGTCGTTCGGCGGGTATTGGTCGGTGGGATATTCGTTGGCGAACCCGTAGCCCGGACCGCCGGTGCCGTCGCCCTTGGGGTCGCCACATTGCAGGACGCCCAGGTCCGGCGAGGTGGTCAGCCGATGGCATTTGGTGTCGTTGAACCATTTCTGGCCGGCCAGGCTGGCGAAACTGTTGACCGTGCAAGGCGATTCGTTGTTCGCCAGCAGCAGGCCGACATTGCCCTGGGTGGTCACCATGCTCGCGCTCTGCGTGGCCGGATCGGTCGGAATCTTGCCGGTGTGCGGCAGCTTGGCCGGCTTGGCGGCCGGGTCCGGCGATGCCGGGTACTGGCAGTTGGCGCCCACGCTGGCCGACGGCTTGAACGGCGGCAGCGGCGGGACGGGCGGCGTTGGTCCGGCGGGCGTCGTCGCCGCGGAGCTGCTGGCGGCGGGGGTGGTGGTCGCCGTGGTGGCGTTGTTCTTGTGCCCTTTTGTGTTGACGACCGCGATCACCACTGCGGCGATCGCGGCCACCGCCACGATCGAGCCGATGCTGATCACCAGGATGCGGCGCGTTCGCGCTCGCTTCGCGCGGCGCTCCAGCTGGCGTTCGAGTTTGCGCTTTGCGTTGGCACGTCGCTGCTCGTTGGTCGGCACGGTCGGTATGCCTCCAGGGTTGTTCAGTCGGGGGCCGAGGTAGCCAGCCCAGGCTAATGTGGGCGCCGCGACCCGTGTCAACCGGGGATGGGAAACTGGGAACCGTGTTGATCACCGGATTTCCCGCCGGGGTGTTGCAGTGCAACTGCTACGTGCTGGCCGAACGGCCCGGAACGGACGCCGTCATCGTGGATCCCGGACAGCGTGCAATGGGCCCGTTGCGGCGAATCCTCGACGAGAACCGGCTGACCCCGGCGGCGGTGCTGCTCACCCACGGGCACATCGACCACATCTGGTCCGCCCAGAAGGTATCCGACACCTACGGCTGCCCCGCCTATATCCATCCCGAGGACCGGTTCATGCTGAAAGACCCGATCTACGGCTTCGGACCGCGGCTGGCACAGGTGGCGGCGGGCGCTTTCTTCCGCGAGCCCAAGCAGGTGGTGGAGCTGGACCGCGATGGCGACAAGCTCGACCTGGGCAGCGTGACCGTCAACGTCGACCACACGCCGGGGCACACCCGCGGCTCGGTGGTCTTCCGGGTCGCCTCGGATACCGACGTGGTCTTCACCGGCGACACCCTGTTCGAGCGCTCGGTGGGCCGTACCGACCTGTTCGGCGGCAGCGGCCGCGACTTGCTGACGTCGATCATCGACAAGCTCCTGATACTCGACGACAAGACCGTGGTCTTACCCGGCCACGGCCCCTCCACCACCATCGGGGCGGAGCGGCGGTTCAATCCATTCCTCGAAGGCCTGTAGCCGTGACGGAGTTCTCGGCATTCTCGGCGCCCAAGGGGGTACCGGACTACGTCCCGCCGGAGTCGGCGCAATTCGTCGCGGTCCGCGACGGCCTGCTCGCCGCCGCCCGCCGGGCCGGTTACCGCGACGTCGAACTACCCATCTTCGAGGACACCGCCCTATTCGCCCGCGGGGTGGGCGAATCCACCGACGTGGTGTCCAAAGAGATGTACACGTTCGCCGACCGCGGTGACCGCTCGGTGACGTTGCGGCCGGAGGGGACCGCCGGGGTGGTGCGCGCGGTGATCGAACACGGCCTCGACCGCGGCGCGCTGCCGGTGAAACTCTGTTACGCGGGGCCGTTTTTCCGCTATGAACGCCCGCAGGCAGGCCGCTATCGCCAGCTTCAGCAGGTCGGCGTGGAGGCCATCGGCGTCGACGACCCGGCGCTGGACGCCGAGGTGATCGCCGTCGCCGACGCCGGTTTCCGCTCCCTGGGCCTCGACGGGTTCCGGTTGGAGATCACCTCGCTGGGAGACGAGAGCTGCCGCCCGCAATATCGGGAACTGTTGCAGGAGTTCCTCTTTCAGCTCGACCTCGATGAGGAGACCCGAAGGCGCGCCGAGGTCAATCCGCTGCGGGTGCTCGACGACAAGCGACCCGCCGTGCGTGCCATGACGGCCGACGCGCCGGTGCTGCTCGATCACCTGTCGGATGCCGCCAAGCAACACTTCGACACCGTGCTGGCCCACCTGGACGCGCTCGGCGTGCCGTACGTCCTCAACCCGCGGATGGTGCGCGGCCTGGATTACTACACCAAGACCACTTTCGAGTTCGTGCACGACGGTCTGGGCGCCCAATCCGGCATCGGTGGTGGCGGCCGCTACGACGGTCTGATGCACGAACTCGGCGGGCAGGACCTGTCCGGCATCGGGTTCGGGCTGGGCGTGGACCGGACCCTGCTGGCGCTGCGCGCGGAGGGGAAGACCGTGGGGGAGACCGGACGCTGCGATGTGTTCGGGGTGCCGCTTTCCGAGCCGGCCAAACTCGAGCTGGCGGTGGTTGCCGCGCAGTTGCGTGCCGCCGGCGTCGGTGTCGACCTGGCCTACGGTGACCGCGGGCTCAAGGGCGCGATGCGCGCGGCGGACCGCTCGGGTGCGCGCATCGCTTTGGTGCTGGGCGACCGCGACATTGACGCAGGGACGGTGGGGGTAAAGGACCTCGGCTCGGGCGACCAGGTTTCTGTCCCGTTGGATTCGGTTGTCGCCGAGGTGATTTCGCGACTCAGCCGCTAGGTCTCTGCTGTGCTCGAGTCGAGGGTTCCGGTAAGTCGGTAGCCATTCTGTACACCGTGGGCATCGCCCACACCCCGCGGAAGTTCCGGCCGCGAGCTTG
This sequence comes from uncultured Actinomycetota bacterium, assembly GCA_963784685.1. Classification (GTDB taxonomy): domain Bacteria; phylum Actinomycetota; class Actinomycetes; order Mycobacteriales; family Mycobacteriaceae; genus Mycobacterium. The sequence continues at coordinate 173,200 of CAWASF010000013.1, read as the reverse complement.
CCCTGGACAAAGGACGTCTCTACGGGTGGCACCGTGTCCCTGACCGCCATGAACGACCAATCAGGCGGCACGATCACATGCAAAATCTTCGCGAACGGCAACAAGTCTCGGAGCAGACGGCGACCGGCCCGCTCGCCAGCGCGCGTTGTACCGGCGACGTGGGCCTGCCCCCGGCCCGGTAGTTGTCTTAGCCTTCGGCTACGACCGCATCTATGTTCGATACTCGGCTTCATGAGTACTGCGAGCCTCTTGCAGACCGAGGGTTCGCTGATCGAGTCGATGTGTGCGGCGGGGCGTGCGAAGTCGCGGGCGGCCGCGGCGCGGTTGGATGCGGTCGCCGAGTTGTTTGAGTTGCGCCGTGGCCAGCGCGGTGAGGCGGCGGAGTGGGCCCGGGTAAGGCCCTGAGCAGACGCAAGAATTCTGCAAGCGGTCGGCATTAACCTACGGCCTGACAACGGCGAAAGGAACGCCCATGCACACCACCCGCACCTTGAAGAACGCCATTGCCGGGACGTTTCTGTCGGGCGGCATCGCGGTAGCGGGTTTGGGACTTGCCTGCGGCACCGCCCAATCCGAGCCGGGCTTCGCGCCGCAATTCAACGGTCCGTTCCCAGCAGACAACTTCACAGTCCCTCACCAGTGGTGCCCAGGGCAGCCGTTGCCGATGCCAGATGTTCGTTGGGACATGGGCGTCTGCCACCACTGGTATTGGGTCCCCGTCGGGGGTATGGGTAACGTCGGTCAATTCGTTTGGGAGGGAGACGCTCCACGGCAGCCGCTAGGTCCGCCCCCGTGCTACGGAGCCCCCATCTGCTTGCCCGGGTTGTAGTAGGTGTCGCCAGACCGTAGCTCCTTGACAAACTCTGCTATGGCCAGGCCAATCTCGTCCGGACTGTCTTCCTGGATGAAATGCACGCCGGGAACGGTGATTTCGCTGAGATTGGCCCATGTCCGGACGTAGTCGCGGATGTGGCCGGTGAGGATCGCGCCGGGCTCGGCGTTGACGAATAGCTTTGGCACGTCGCTTTTTTCGAGCCAGCCGCGGTAATCGTCGACGACGGCGACGACCTCGGCCGGCTCGCCGTCGATGGGTATGTTGCGTGGCCACGACAGGGTCGGTCGCCGGTCCTCGCCGGGGTTGACGAACGGCTGCCGGTAACGGTCCATCTCCTCGTCGGACAACTGTCGCCGGATCGCGCCGGGCAGCACACCTTCGACAAAGATGTTCTGCTCCAACACCATCCGCTCGCCCTCGGGCGACCGGAATCCCTGGAACACGCCTCGCACGCTGGGATGAAAGTCCGTCCATGTCATGGGGGTGACGATCGCCTCCATGAAGGCGATGCCCTGCACGCGGTCGCGATGCTGGTTGGCCCAGTCGAAGCCCAGCGCCGAGCCCCAGTCGTGCAGCACCAGCACCACCCGGTCGCCGAGGTCGAGCGCGTCCCAGAGCGCGAACAAGAATTCTCGTTGCTCGGCGTAGTGATACCGGTCGGGACCCGACGGGCTGAGCTTGTCCGACGCGCCCATCCCGATCAGGTCGCATGCCACCAAGCGCCCTAGCCCCTCCAGATGGGGCATGACGTTGCGCCACAGGTACGACGACGTCGGGTTGCCGTGCTGGAAGACAATGGCATCGCCATGACCCTCGTCGACGTAGGCCATGCGCCTGCCGGCGATCTCCTGGTATCGCAACTGCACGGGGACATCTTGTCACTTGACATCTGATCGAACGCCAGTTCGAATAGAGGTATGCGCTGGGCTAGCCAGGCCGTCGCAGTCAACGGCGAGCCCGTCGACGACGGGGCGCTGCCGGGGCTGCAGCGGATCGGTCTCGTAAGAAGCGTGCGCGCGCCGCAGTTCGAGGGCATCACCTTCCACGAGGTGCTGTGCAAGTCCGCCCTCAACAAGGTGCCCGACGCGGCGGCGCTGCCATTTCAATACACCGTCAACGGCTATCGCGGCTGCTCGCATGCCTGTCGCTATTGCTTCGCCCGGCCCACCCACGAGTATCTGGACCTCGACTGCGGCACCGACTTCGACACTCAGGTGGTGGTCAAGACCAACGTCGCCGAAGTCCTGAACCGCGAGCTGCACCGGCCGTCGTGGCGGCGCGAGACCGTCGCGCTGGGCACCAACACCGATCCCTACCAGCGCGCCGAAGGCCGCTACGAACTGATGCCGGGCATCATTCGCGCGCTCGCCGGATCCGGCACGCCGCTGTCCATCCTGACCAAGGGCACGCTGCTGCGGCGCGACCTGCCGCTGATCGCGGACGTGGCTCAACAAGTTCCGGTATCGGTCGCGGTGTCGCTGGCCGTCGGGGATCCGGAGCTGCACAAGGACGTCGAGCCGGGCACGCCGACACCGCAGGCGCGCCTGAGCCTCATCGCGGCGATCCGCGACGCCGGCCTGGACTGCCATGTGATGGTCGCGCCCGTGCTGCCGCACCTCACCGATTCCGTCGAGCACTTCGACGGGCTGCTCGGCCAGATCGCCGCGGCCGGTGCCACCGGCGTGACGGTTTTCGGCCTGTACCTTCGTAGCTCGACCCGCGGCTGGTTCATGTCCTGGTTGGCCCGCTCGCATCCCGAACTGGTCGGCCGTTACCGCGAGCTGTACCGGCGCGGTGCGTACCTACCGCCGAGCTACCGCGACGCGCTGCGCGAACGGGCCGCGCCGCTGATCGCCAAGCACCGGCTGACCGGTGATCACCGGTCCTTCCGTCAGGCAGCCGCAGCCATCGAACCGGAAGTAGTTCAGCCGACGCTGTTTTGAGCTACGCGGGCTCATCGCCCCGCGGCTTGGTCAGCGTGAATTCGTCCACCACGGTCACCGCGCTGAACGGCCCGCTCAGCGCGTAATGCGTCGCCTTGATCGACGTGTTGCCGCCGGGCTGGCCCGGGTCGACGTCGAAAGCGGCGAAGCCATAGGGGTTATCGCGGTCGCGAAACGCCGACCAGGGCGCGTCCTCGATCACGTAGATCGGCGCCTTCCGGCCAATCGAGGGATCGAACGCGCCGACGCCGGTCAGCACGCGGCACCGGGGTTGGGGAAAGAACATCCCGTTGGACGGCAACGATGTGCCGCCCCCACCGATGACGAGGTGCACCGTCCCCCGGGTCGAGTCGATGAGGTCGTTGCGGGTGTCGACGGGTATCGGCGTGCGGGTATCGGTACCAAGTGATCCGCGCAATGGATGTGACCGCTCGTAGTGGTGTTCATGGCCGCACACGACGAGATCGACCTGATACTGGTCGAACAGCGGCAGCCACTCCGCACGGATTCCCAGATCGGCGCCGTTCGTTTTGTCTGCGGTGGAGATCGCGGTCTGATGCATGCAGACGACTATCCAATCGACATCCGGATCGTGCCGCGCGGCAGCGAGTTCGGCTGCGAGCCAACGTCTTTGCTCGCCGCCGGAGTACCCGTGCACGTAGAAGTTGCCGCCGTCCTGGAAGGCCACGTCGTCGTTGTTGAGGCTGATCACCCGCACCGAACCGGCCGTGAACGAGTACCACATTCCCCGGGTCTCGGGACTGGACCCCGAATCCGGCAACGCAAAGTAGGTCTGATACGCGCCGTAACCGATTGGTCCGTTACCCAATTCGTTCTCGTGGTTGCCCGCCGCGGGCATCCACGGACGGAACCGCGCCGAACGCGTGTTGTTCTCGAACCAATTCGACCAGGTGCGGATCCGGTCGTGCGCGAGGTTGGCATAGCACAGGTCGCCGTTGACCAGGTTGAACAGCGGAGCGAGTCGCTCGATCGCCAGCGTGGTGTCGCCGGCCGCGGGCGATCCGATGTTGTCGCTGGCGTACTTACCGTCGGGCAACACGGCCAGCGTCGGAGTGGACTGATCGCCGAAGCTGGTGAAGCGCAGGGGCTTTCGGCCCGATGGCGCGGTTCGCACCGTCCCGCTCTCCGGCTGCGCGCCGTCATGCATGGCGGCATAGACGTAGTCGGTGTCCGGGGTGAGATTCGTCAGGCGGGCGTGGTTGACGCGAACCTCGGTCTTGGACTTGGCGTCCCGGTACGTTCGGGTTTCGGCCGCGACGGTGCGCCCGAAGCCGGACGCGGGCGTGCCCAGCATGACCCGCGGATTGCTCACGGCATCGGTGGTGTGCCAAGAAACCACCACCTCGGTGCCGGCATTCTTGCCGAATTGCAAGTGCAGACCCCCCACCGGCGGGGCGCCGCTGCTGTCCGGCTGATACCACAAGGCCGTGGCCCCGCCGCCGATGCCGGCCCCGAGCGCGACCGACACCGCGCCCGTCGTCAACAGTCGGCGGCGGCTGATGCCGAGGGTGGGATCGTCGCTCATGAATGCTTCCTACCTGAGCCAAGTAACGAATCCGGTAGCGTTTTCTCTATGACGAGCGTGCGAAAGGCGTTTGCAGTGGTCGCGGGCGCGGCGGGAGTGATTCTCGCGCAGGCGACGGCGCATGCGGACGGCCATCAGGTGACCTACACAGTGTCAAGCCCGAACAATTTGACCGCAACTGTTCAGTACATGAACTCCGATCCGCCCAACCAGGCGGCCTACAACGCGGACTCGTCGAAGTACATGACCAACGTGCAGGCGCCGCTCAGCGGCGGCCAACCGGTCGTTTACTCGACGACGCTGGCGAACCCGAACCAGTGGGCGATCGTCACCGCCAGCGGCATTCTGCATTGGCCGGATTCGGGGAATGGCCCTGCCTCACTTCACTGCGAGATCGCCGTCGACGGTCAGGTGGTCGTCAAACAAGACGCCACCTCCGCTGTCACGTGCGCGACGCGGCCCTGGTAGGGGTCTAGCCGAGGTTCGTCGAGGCGAAGGTGTCGCACCTCTTCGGGTCGCCGGTCTGGTACCCGGTGGTGAACCACTTCTGCCGTTCCGCCGACGAACCGTGCGTCCACTGCTCGGGGTTGATGCGTCCGGTCGATTGCTTCTGGATGCGGTCATCGCCCACCGACGCCGCGGCCGATAGCGCGTCGGCAATATCCTTGTCGCTCAGCGGCTCCAGGTACGGCACGCCGGTGCTCTCCTGCTTGACCGTTGACGCATAGTGTGCCCAGATGCCGGCGTAGCAGTCGGCCTGCAGTTCGGTGCGCACACCGTTGCCGCCGGCGCCCTGCGCCCCCTGCTGGGCGCGGCCCAGGATTCCCTGCAGGTCCTGCACGTGATGGCCGTATTCGTGCGCTACCACGTACTCCTGTGCGAACGGTCCGCCGCTGGAACCGAATTTGTCGACCAACTCCTGGAAGAAATCGGTGTCGAAATACGCCGTCTGGTCGACCGGGCAGTAGAACGGTCCCACTGCTGTCGTGGCGGGGCCACAACCGGTGTCCACCGAACCGGTGAACAGCCGCAGATGCGGGCGGGTGTAATTCGGCATCAGCTGGTGCCACACGGCGTCCACGGAATTGCCGGTGGCCACCACGCGGCACTGGATGTACTTGTTGGCGTCGGAGCCGGTCTTGCACTGGCTCAGGTCGAACCCGGGCGCGACGGCGCCGCCGGTGTCCATCGGCTGCTGGCTGGTGATGCCGCCGGGGTCGACGCCCAGGAGCATCGCCACGATGAGGATCAGCAGCCCGCCGACGCCGCCCCCGATGGCGATCGGCATGCCGCCGATCCCCCCGCCACCGGACGACGACGCGGTGCTGGTGTCGATCTGCATGCCCTCGTTGAAGGTCATCGCGCGCTCCTAAGGTCGCTGGGCGGCGGCGAACCGGGCGTCGGTGTAGCTGCGCAGGTTGCGCAGGAACCGGCGCAGGACCAGGTTGAACAGCGGACCGACCACCGGCATCGCCAGCCGCGCCGCGCCGGCGGGCTTCTGGGCCATGGTCCACGTCAGCCGGCAGCCGCCCGGGGTGGCCTCGACCCGGTAATCCTCGGCCAATGCGGCGATGGCTCGCGTCGAGCACTCGTTGAACCGAAAGGCCATGCGGGTGAACGACTCCCAGGCAAGGTACTCTTCTTTGGCCACCATGCCACCACGCATGTCGACGGTTCGCGTGGTGCCGACGCCGTGCGGCTCGGGGCTGGTCCAGGTCACCTTGGCGATCGCGTTCGCCCACCGTGGCCAGGACTCGGCGTCGGCAAACACCTCGAACAGTTGCTCGGGTGTGACGGCCAGGTCGACGCTGTGGCGAAATCGGATGGGCGCGGTGTCGATGAAGCTCAGGTCGACGCGCTCGCACGGGAACATGGCTATAACCTAACCGGGACCGTCACTGGCCGCAGCCAGCAGCGGCACCACGATGTCGCTGATCGGCGTCGCCAGGCTGTGGGCGCGGGCCTTGCGGATGATCACCCCGTTGCGGATGTCCCATTCCAGCCGCCGGTGGTTCTCCCGGTCGGCCAGCATCGACGTGCCCATGTCCTCGGGCGCGCTGCGGAACATGTCGACCAACTCGTCGATTACATCGTCGGCCATCCGGGCACCCTCGGCCCGCGCGACGGCCAAACATTCGGCGACATAACGGCGCGACAGCGCCGCGAGGTCGGCGCGCCGGAACATGCCGGCCCGCCGGCCGGTCAGCACCATGAACCCGGCCAGTGCATTGACCAGCAGCTTGCGCCAGGCCGCCGTGAGGAAGTCCGGGTCACAGTCCACCCGGCAGCCGGCGCCGCGCAACAGCCCGGCGAGCGTCTCCGCCGACGGTCCGGTGGGCAGCACCAGCGCGGCTTCGGTGCGCAATCGCACCCAACCTGCGGGCTGGGTCTCGGCGCCGTACCAGACGATGCCCGGGACCACGGCCGACGACGGGCACAGCGGCTGGACCTGGTCGACCTGCTCGACACCGTTCTGCAGCACGGCGACGATGGTGCGTTCGTCGCAGAGGCGGGCCAGCCAGCCGCCGGCCTCCTCGTTCTGGGTGGCTTTGACCGCCAGCACCAGAACGTCGACCGGGCCGGACACGTGACCGGGATCGGTGTGCACCGGGCCGGGCACCACGATCGGATCCCCGCCATCGGGCCGAAGTTCGATGCTTTCCCGGGGAGTGTGACCGCACACCAGGACCGAATGCCCGGCCTTGTACAACAGCGCCGCGACCGTCGTGCCGACAGCGCCGGGACCCACTAGCGCGATGTTGGTGGCGATATCGCTGAAACTACCTCCTCTAGACTGGTCACTCGTTCCAACCCCGTTGAAAGGGAGTGTTTGTGCTGCGCAGCCACGCCGCTGGAGCGCTGAGAAGTAGCGACGCCGGCCAGCAGGTGACGCTTGCGGGCTGGGTGGCTCGCCGCCGCGACCACGGCGGCGTTATCTTCATCGATCTGCGGGACGCCTCCGGTATCACCCAGGTGGTGTTCCGGGCCGCCGACGTGCTGGCCCAGGCGCACCGGTTGCGCGCCGAGTTCTGCGTCGCGGTATCCGGTGTCGTCGAGATCCGCCCGGAGGGCAACGCCAACCCGGAGATCGCGACCGGCGACATCGAGGTCAACGCCACGTCGCTGACCGTTCTCGGCGAGAGCGCGCCGCTGCCGTTCCAGCTGGACGAGCCCGCCGGCGAGGAGCTGCGGCTGAAATACCGCTACCTCGACCTGCGGCGCGACGGCCCGGCCGCCGCGATTCGGTTGCGCTCCAAGGTGAATGCGGCCGCGCGTGCGGTGCTGGCCCGCCACGACTTCGTCGAGATCGAGACGCCGACGATCACCCGCTCGACCCCGGAGGGCGCACGCGACTTCCTGGTGCCGGCCCGGCTGCACCCGGGCTCGTTCTACGCCCTGCCGCAGAGCCCCCAGCTCTTCAAGCAGTTGCTCATGGTGGCCGGGATGGAGCGCTACTACCAGATCGCCCGCTGCTACCGCGACGAGGATTTCCGCGCCGACCGGCAACCGGAATTCACCCAGCTCGACATGGAGATGAGCTTCATCGACGCCGAGGACATCATCGCCGTCTCCGAGGAAATCCTGACCGCGCTGTGGGAGTTGATCGGCTACTCCCTTCCGACGCCCATCCCGCGGATCAGCTACGGCGACGCCATGCGGCGGTTCGGCTCCGACAAGCCCGACATGCGGTTCGGGCTGGAACTCGTCGAGTGCACGGAGTTCTTCAAAGACACCACATTCCGGGTCTTCCAGGCGCCGTACGTCGGTGCGGTGGTGATGCCCGGAGGTGCGTCACAGCCGCGGCGCACGCTGGACGGTTGGCAGGAGTGGGCCAAACAGCGGGGGCACCGTGGACTGGCCTACGTGCTCGTCGGCGATGACGGTGAGCTGAGCGGTCCGGTCGCCAAGAACCTGAGCGACGCGGAACGCGGCGGCCTGGCCGCCCACGTGGGCGCCAGGCCCGGGGATTGCATCTTCTTCTCGGCGGGCCCGCCGAAGACGTCGCGGGCGCTGCTGGGCGCGGCCCGCGGCGAGATCGCCAAGCGGCTCAACCTGATCGACCCCGATGCGTGGGCCTTCGTGTGGGTTGTCGACCCGCCGCTGTTCGAGCCCGCCGAGGACGCGACGGCCGCCGGTGACGTGGCGGTCGGGTCGGGGGAGTGGACGGCGGTGCATCACGCGTTCACCTCGCCCAAGCCGCAGTACGAAGATGTGGTCGACACCGACCCCGGCAGCGTGCTGGCGGACGCCTACGACATTGTCTGCAACGGACACGAGATCGGCGGCGGCTCGATCCGTATCCATCGCCGCGACATTCAGGAGCGGGTGTTCGCCGTGATGGGCCTGAACAAGGCCGAGGCGGAGGAAAAGTTCGGATTCCTGTTGGAGGCCTTCATGTTCGGCGCACCCCCGCACGGCGGGATCGCGTTCGGCTGGGACCGGATCACTGCGCTGCTGGCCGGGATGGACTCGATCCGCGAGGTGATCGCGTTCCCGAAGACCGGCGGCGGCGTCGACCCGCTCACCGACGCGCCGGCGCCGATCACCGCCCAGCAGCGCAAGGAGTCCGGAATAGACGCCAAACCGAGCCCCGGCTAACACCGCTGACCTGCAAAGACATTGCGCTCAGGTGCTCTCGGTACGCAGTGGGTACGCAGTAGTTTTCATCCGCTCCGCGATCACCGCGCCGATAGCCGTGCGGGTGGACTCGTCGGCATCGGGCCACAGGTGCCCGTAGGTGTCGAGCGTGGTGGTGGAGGCGTTAATACGCTCGGGAGCCGTGAATAGTTGCACGTGGGCATGTTCGCCCCCCGAACAGTTCAGCGACGGTTCAATTGATTCCCGATGGGATGTGTATGGATTGGCATGCGTGCTGCACTACTGCTTGACCGGTCAGCCACCCTTTCCCGGTGACGACTTGAAGCAGCTGATAGTCGGGCATCTGTCGACACCACCGCCGCAACCGTCTCTGCTGCGTGCTGGTGTGCCAGCAGAACTCGATTCTGTCATCGCGGAAGGCATGGCCAAAGACCCCGGCCAGCGCTTTCCGACGCCCGAGGATCTGGCCCAAGCGGCGCGCGCCGCACTAACGACGACGACCCGCTAACTTCGGACAGAAGTCGGGAATCGGTGACGGTGTCTGGATAAAGACGACATACCCGCCAGGAGACCGTGGTCCCCGCACCGCGCGGATCGACTACGAACTCGCCCACGTCTTAGGGGAAGGGGGGCACAAGCTTAACTTCTCCTGGTTTCAACCCACCCAAATGTTCCAGCACGTCTTTGTAATGTTCGTCCGTGGTCTTGTAACGCAAGATGCCATCCACATGCTGGCCGTCGGAAGTTCTTCGCATGCGCAGGGTAATCGAGCCATCTTCCTCTAGCCAGGCATCTCCGATTGGCGTTACCTTCTCGGACGGGTCGACCTCGACCCCGGTCAGGACCTCCACCGCCCTGATGAGCAGGCTTACCTCCGCTTGGGTCAATCCCCGCGCGATGTGCGCGGAGATTTTGGCCTTCACCTCGGGGTTGATGTCGTGCGTGCGCAACGCGCCCTCCAGAGCCGCCAGCAACGTCGGCGATGCTGGCTCGGGGTTTGCTGACTCCGGGTTTCTCGGCGACGGGTCTGCTGACGTCGGGCTTGTCGGCGCTGCAAGCCTGCTTCTTGGGATTCTAATTTTCCACATTTACCCATTCTTCTAATCCTGCAGCCTCGGCTTAACGTTACGGGAGCTACCGGAGGCTGTAGAGGGCTTGTAGTTTGTCTTCGGTGGCGTGGCTTGAGGCCGGGGTGCACATCAACGCGGTGGCGGACCTGAATGTCGCAGGCAGCTCGACGCGCTCGGCAAGATCAATCTCGGCGGGAGCTGCGTTCGGCGTCCGCGCGCGGTCATCGCGGCAATCTGTCGCTGGTCAAGTCGGTGACGCACGAGTTCACCATCGGCTTAGGCGATGTGACCTAGCGCCCTTCTTTGAAGTGTCTTCGGCGATTCGCTAGCACCAGCAGCTCCAGCCGTTCTGCCTAGTTGCGGGTGGAGTCCGCCATTCGTTTGGTGGTCGTCGTATAGGTCCATCAGTGTCACGTGGCGCCACCATGACGTGACTTGGAGGTGCAGCCAGTCGCGCAGTTCTTCTACGGTCATGTCGCGCCAGTCGCCGTAGCGGTGGCGTTGGTCGGGGTGTGTGTTCATCGTGGTCACGTCCTTTCATTCGGGTTAGGCGTGCCAGACACCGCGCAGTGCCCGGAACACGTCGATGTAGCACGCGCCCGTGCCGCCGGATGGCACCGACCGGTGCGGGCATGTGCCGCGGATCGCGGTGACATCCCAGGTGCACGGATTGCTTTTACCGGACTAGAAGTCTGGTATATCGTATTAGACAATCGTCTAGTATGTAAGAAGTTAATTCAAGTGATTGTCGGTATGATCGGACCTCCCGCCGCGTAAGCCCCGCGGCGGCGCGCACCCGGCTAAGGGGCCGGGTAGCTGTGTGACTGGTGTGACTTACAGCACGGTTGTGCACGTTGCGTGCGCGGGGCCCAGCTCCAGCCTCAAAAACATGGTCTGAGCTGGGAGGATGTTGGATTGTGGTACTGGGATTGAACCAGCTCAGTCGATTTGCTTTGGCGCGTAGTCGCCGTAGATGCCGCGGTCGTCGCCGGCGAGCACTTGCGCGTGCTGTATGTCGGCGCGGTGTGCGATCGCGGCCAGCTTGGCGGCAGCGATCCGACGCTTGATCTCCCAAGCTTCAAGTCGGCGATCCAGCCAGCCCGTGAACCACCACAGGACGACGCACAGCACGGCGAACGCAAGCACGCCCACGATCCACACCCAGAACCGCAGGATGGTGCCGAGCACCAACACCAGCAGTAGCAGGCCGCCGAAACCTCTCATGTTCGTTCTCCTATGTGGTGGGAGTAGATCGGAAAGCCGCTGCCGGCGTGGCCGGTACGCAGTGGGTACGCAGCAGATTTTCTCGCAACTTATCGCGACCAACAGACACAACAGCTTGACCTGCGGTTCCATCGCGATACCAACACAGCTAAGCGCAACTAAGGCCCAGGAGGGAGTCCGGAATAGACGCCAAGCCCAAGCAGGTTGAGCAGGCATGACCGAACAGCCAGAAATCAACGCTTTCAACCAGAGCATCATCGACGAGTTCCGGGCCAACGACGGGAAGGTTGGCGGCCAGTTCGAAGGCGCCGACCTGTTGCTGCTTCACACGACGGGCGCCAAGTCCGGTCAGCAGCGGGTGAACCCGCTGGCCTATTTCCGCATCGACGGCAAGCTGATCGTCATCGGGTCCTTCGCCGGCGCCCCCGTCAATCCCGCCTGGGTGCACAACCTGCGGGCCAAGCCGCGGGCCCACGCCGAAATCGGTACCGACGCGTTCGACGTGACCGCGCGCGAGCTCTCGCCCGCCGAACGCGACGAGCTCTTTCCGAAAATCACCGCGGTGGCGCCGGGGTTCGCCGAATATCAGTCCAAGACCAGCCGGGTGATCCCGCTGTTCGAGTTGCAGCGGGTCTAACTTAGGCCTGGTGAGCCCTTCGCTGCGGACACCGCCATCTGCGGCGAACAAGTTCGTGCGTGCGGGTTTCAAACGGCTGCGCGCGGTGTGGTTCACGCTCGTGCAGACCTCGGTCGCCGCGGGCCTGTCCTGGTACGTCGCGCACGATTTGCTCGGTCACCCTCAGCCGTTCTTCGCGCCCATCGCGGCCGCGGTGTCCCTGTCGATCAGCAACGTGCTACGCGCGCAGCGCGCCGTCCAGATGATGATCGGCGTGACCGTCGGGATCGGGGCGGGGACCCTCATCCAGGAGCTGCTCGGGCCCGGGGCCATATCCCTCGGGGTCGCCGCCCTGATCGCGCTGTTCGTCGCGGTGTTCATCGGTCACGGCTTCATCGGACAGGGCATGATGTTCGCCAACCAGACCGTCGTTTCCGCGATCCTGGTGCTGGCCCTCTACCGCACCAACGTCGGCTTCGAGCGCATCTATGACTCGTTGCTCGGCGGTGTGGTGGCGATCGTCTTCGCCGTCCTGCTGTTCCCCGCCGACCCCTTGCAGGTGTTGCGCGGCGCGCGCATCGGCGTGCTGGGTGTGGTGCAGGGGGTCCTGTCGCGCGCAGCGGATCTCGCCGCCGGACGGCGGGAGGCCCCGCCCGACTGGCCGCTGTCGGCGGTCGATCGGGTGCACGAACAACTGGGCGGCCTCGTCGAGGCCCGCACCACCGCCCGTCATGTCGTACGCATCGCGCCGCGACGATGGGGAATGCGCGACTCCGTGCGCGCCGCCGACCACCAGGCGGTGCACGTGGCCCTTTTCGCGGGTTCCGTGCTGCAGCTGGCCCGTGCCGTCGCGCCCGGCGACCCGCGCGTTCAGTCCGCGCTGGTCCAACTCGCGGCGGCGACGGCCCTCGCCGATTCCGACCCGTCCGGGGCGTCCGCATACGCCGCCGCGGCGCGGCGCAACACCTCGGCGCTGCAATCCGAAGCTCGCGAGACAGCGGAGGTGGTGCTCGCCGATGTCGCTCGGGCCTGCGTCGAGGATCTGCAACGGGTGATCGACCTGCGCCCCGACTGAACGGCTCACAACGAGTCGGCCAGGAACTCCTCGACGAGTTTCTTCGGCGCCTGCGTCAGCCACCCCTCGGTGATCAGCTCCTCGAGGCCGGGGACTTCGATCTCGGCCAGCCTGACCAGCACCGCCGGATAGCCGTCGAAATGCGAGGTGGTGAAGTAGACCGCAGGCTCGTCGGCGATCAGTGCGAACTTGACGCCCTCGTCGGACACCCGGACGGCGAGGATGTCGCCCTCCGGCGGCTGCTCGCCGCTTTGTTCCAGCGCTTCGATGTCTGACGGGCGCAGTGGCCGTTCCCACGCAAGCAACTTCTTGCCGACCCGCCAGTCGTGCGGTGACGGCTCCGAGGTGAGCGCCAGTTCGCCGACGATGCGGGCGACGTCGTTCCACGTGGCCACATGTCGATTGTGCGCTTAGACGGGCCGGTTTGTGGTGTGATCAGCGCGTGGAAGTCGAGGTCCTTCAGGCCCGCCGGCATCGGGTCACCCACCGCACCGAGTACCGCTACTCCGACACCGTGAGCAGCTCGTACGGCCGCGGTTTCCTCACACCCCGGGACTCGGCGCGGCAGCGCTGCGTCGCTCATCGGCTGCACATCGAGCCGGCCCCCTCCGACAGCTCCACCAGCCAGGACAGCCTCGGCAACATCAGCTCCTATTTCCACGTCACCGAGCCGCACCGCATCCTCACGATCACCAGCGACTCCATCGTCGACGTCTATCCACCGCCCCCCGAGCGGTACACCAGCGGGCCGGCGGTGCTGCCGTGGGAGGCTTCCCGCCCGGCCGGGCGGCGGGCGGCGCTCGCGGCGGAATTCGCCCTGGATCTGAACCCGCCGGAAATCACCGACGCGGTCCGCGAGTACGCGGCCCCCAGCTTCGTGCCGGAACGTCCGCTGGTCGACGTCCTACGCGACCTCACGTCGCGGATTTTCACCGACTTCAGCTACCGCTCGGGGTCGACGACGATTTCCACCGGGGTCGCCGAGGTTCTGATGGCCCGCGAGGGGGTATGCCAGGACTTTGCAAGGCTGGCGATCGCCTGCCTGCGAGCCAACGGTTTGGCGGCCAGCTACGTGTCCGGTTACCTGGCCACCGACCCGCCCCCGGGAAAGGATCGGATGATCGGAATCGACGCCACCCATGCCTGGGCGGGGGTGTGGACCCCGCAGGAGCCCGGTCGGTTCGAGTGGCTCGGGCTCGATCCCACGAACGACCAGCTGGTCGACGAGCGCTACATCATCGTGGGGCGCGGACGCGACTACGCCGACGTGCCGCCGCTGCGCGGCATCATCTACACCAACTCCGAGCGCAGCGTGATCGACGTCGCCGTCGACGTGGTGCCCTTCGAAGGCGATGCGCTGGATGCGTGACTTCCACTGCCCCAACTGCGGCCAGCGCCTGGCCTTCGAGAACTCGGCGTGCCTGTCGTGCGGGAGCGCCCTTGGGTTTTCCCTCGATCAGATGGCGTTGCTGGTGATCGCCAAGGGCGAAGAGGGCGAGCACGCCGGCGCCGTGGATGCCAACGAATATCAGTTATGCGCCAATCTCCATCTCGCGGAATGCAATTGGATCGTCCCCGCGAATCAGCCCGGCGGTTTGTGCGTGTCGTGTGCGCTCACCCTGGAACGGCCCGGTGATACCGACACCGACGGCCTGGCGGCCTTCGCCCGCGCGGAGGCGGCCAAGCGGCGGCTGATCACCGAACTGCACGAGCTGAAGTTGCCGATCGTCGGGCGCGACCGCGATCCGGAATACGGATTGGGATTCCGCCTGCTGTCCAGCGCGCACGAGAAGGTGCTCACCGGCCACGACAATGGCGTCGTCACACTGGATTTGGCCGAGGGCGACGACGTCCACCGCGAGCAACTCCGGGTGGAGATGGACGAGCCCTACCGGACGCTGCTCGGCCACTTCCGGCACGAGATCGGGCATTACTACTTCTACCGGCTGATCACCCCGTCGAGCGATTACCTCACCCGGTTCAAAGAGCTGTTCGGCGATCCCGACGCCGACTACCAGGAGGCCTTGGACCGGCACTACAACGAGGGCGCGCCGGAAGGGTGGCAGGAAAGCTTCGTGTCGTCGTATGCGACCATGCACGCTGCCGAGGATTGGGCCGAGACGTTCGCCCACTATCTGCACATCCGCGACACCCTGGACACCTCGGCCTGGTGCGGGCTGGCGCCTGCGTCGGCGACGTTCAACAGTCCGGCGTTGGGGCCCAGTGCTTTTCCGAACATCATCGAGACGTGGCTGCCGCTGTCGTGGTCGCTGAACATGGTGAACCGTTCGATGGGCCACGACGACCTGTACCCCTTCGTGCTGCCGGTGGCGGTCCTGGACAAGATGCAGTTCATCCACACCGTGATCGACGAGGTGACCTCGGAATCGAGGGGGCCCGCCGCGGTCGCGGGCTAGGCGGGCATCACCCGTCGTTCGTCGGGGCCCCACAGCGGCTGCATGCCGCTGGGCAGCGCCAACTGCGTCGCGGTGATGACCTCGGCCAGGTGGCGCAGCTCGGCATGTATCGCATCGAGCAGTTCTGCCAACTCGGCGCGATGCGCCTCACCGCCCGGGGAGGCGGAAATCTCTTCCAGCTCCTCGGGATGCGACCGGCGCAGGAGGGTGCTGACTTCCTCCACCAACCGCTCGGGACGCGAGGACCCGGACGAGCCGGGCAGGTCCCTGAGGTCCGCCCGCAGCCGCTCCAGCTGGTACAGCAGCGACCGGGGGTTGTTGGCGTCGAAGAGCATCAGCTCCGCGACCGCGGCGACGCTGACTTTGCCCACGGTGCGGCGCCGGTAGATGACCGACGACTCGCACGCCACCAGCGTCGATTCGATGATCGTTTGCTCCGCGGCGGCGCTGCGGACGGTGGTCAGCGTGGCCCGCAGCAGCGCGGTCAGCCACAGGCCGCGTTCGATGCGCTTGCCGATGTCCATCATCGTCCAGCCGACGTCCCGCACCATCGACTCGCCGGCCACCCCCGACAGCGTCAGCATCCCGGCCAGCGTCTGCGCTTGAGCCGACGCGAGCAAGGCATCGGCCTCGGCGCGGGAGTCCGGCGGGTCGGACCTGATCGCCACCGCGCGTTCCACTCCGGCCAGCACCATCCAGGTGTCGTTGGACAACTGGTCGCGGACCGCCCTGGCCGCCAACGCCAGCCCTTCCACCGATTGGACAAGGGACCCGGGCCGGTTCGGGTCCAAGGTCAGCGACCACAGCGTCGAGGGCGCGACGGCGATCACCTCGGCGTTGTCGTCGGCGCCTCCGTCACCTCGGCCAGCGGCCCCCGCGTCGGTCCCGGTGATCCGGCCCAAGGCGGCCATCAACACCGGGACGCACTCGCTTTCCTCGGTGTCCTGCTGATGCCGGTAGACGTGGAAGCGGTCACGGGCGACGATCAGGAGACGGGCCATCTCCTCGGCGCGCTCGCCATAGCGTCCCATCCAGAACAGGTCGGAAAGCACACGCGGCGAGCTGACGCCCCAGGTGCCCGCGGCGATCTTCGCCGGCGCCGGCGCCGGCGCGAGGGTCACCGTCTCCGCCCGCGCGCGCTCTGTCGGCCGCACCCAGACATCTTTTGCGGCAACGGTTTTCAGCTCATATGCGGCAGGCCCGGATGCCAGCACATAGCCGACGCCGCCGATCATCGGGGCATAGCCACTGCGTTGAGCGACCGTGAACAGCCTCATGCCGACCCCGGCTGACGACAGCACGCCGGCGTGGTCGGTGGGCGCCGACGAGAACTGTGGCAGCTCCTGGCCGACCCACTGCCACGGCATGTGCTCGATGCGCGCCGCCAACTCCGCCAGCGCTTCAGACGAAAGCGTCGGTCCGACAAGCGTTTTCTCGCCGACGGTGGACTTCACCAAGAGCGACGAGAGATTCGCCAGCAGGTAAGAGCGCTCGCCGGCGATGCCGCCCCAATAGACCGGCGCGGTATGCAGCAAGGGAGCTTCGCCGAGCAAGCGCTCCGCCAGAACGGGCATAAAACGCAGCAGCCCAGGGCTTTCCAGGATCCCGCTGCCCAGCGTGTTGACGACGGTCACCGTCCCGCGGCGTTGTGCCTCCACCAAACCCACCACACCGAGCCGGGAGTCGGCCCGCAAATCCAACGGGTCGCTGTATTCCGCATCGACCCGCCGGAGAACCACGTCGACGCGTTTCAGCGTTCCCAGCGAACGCATCCACAGCTTGCCGTCGCGCACCACCAAATCCGCGCTCTCCACCAGCGGAAAGCCGAGCAGGGTGGCCAGATACGCCTGATCGAAGGCGGTCTCCGAGTAGATGCCGGGGCTGAGCACCACGACCACGGGGTCCTGGGCGACGTCGGGTGCCGCGTCGATCAGCGCCAGCCGCAAGGCCTGCGCGAAAGGTGTCGTCGGCCGCGGCGCGATCCTTTCGTAGAGGTCCGGAATCGAGTGCGCCACAACGCGTCTGTCGGCCAGCGCATAGCCGGCCCCCGACGGCGCCTGCGTCCAGTCGGCGTTGACTTGAAAGTTGCCGTCCGGCAACCGGCTCAGGTCGCACGCGTGCATGAAAAGCTGGTGGTGCCCGGGAACCTCGATTCCGTTGGCGGCGCGCACGTAACCCGGGTGAGCGAACACCAGTTCCGGCGGCAGGACGCCCTCGGTGAGCAGGCTGCGCGGTCCGTATACGTCGGCAAGGACGGCGTCCAGCAGGCGCGATCGCTGCACCAGCCCGGCCTCCAGCACGTCCCAGTCGGCCGCGGAGATCACGATGGGCAGCGCGTCCAAGCTCCATGGCCTCGGCTCGAGGGCCTGAACCCCGGACGTGTCGTCGCCGCCGGAATCGACCTCGGTGTAGGTGATGCCGTCGTTGTCGATCAGGCTGTTCACCACCGAGCGCAGCCGGTCCAGCCCGGCCCGGCCGCGCTCCGCGACGGCGTCCGCCAGCTCGGACCATGCGGGCCGCACGTTTCCGTCGCGGTCGACGAACTCGTCATAGCCGACGCGTGGGCCATGCCGCAGATCGAAAAGCGACTCCTGGGCCCGCGCGGTCCGGTACCCCGCCAGGAGCCGGTCGACGTCGTAGCGGGCGGTGGGAACTTCGAGGGACGCCATTATTGCTGCACGGTACGCACGCGTCGCAGGTCGAGGATGCCGGGCGCGCCGACGTCGGTGAATATCCTGGCTTGTTTCTCGCGGATGGCGGACAGATCGAGCTTGCCCGGGGTGAAACCGCTTGCCTCGAAGCGGCGGGCTCGGCGCGACTCGGCCTCGACGGCGTTGACCGGTGGCTCGTCGTATGCGCGGCCGCCGGGATGGGCGACGTGGTAGGTGCAGCCGCCGCGCGAGGTCCCGGTGGTGAGGTCGATCAGCTCGAACTGCAACGGGACGTCGGTGCTGATGGTCGGGTGCAGCGCGCTGGGCGGCTGCCAGGCCTTGAACCGCACGCCGCCCACATTGATGTCGGGATTGTCGGTGGCCAGCAACGGCACCGGGTACCCGTTGGCCGTCACCACGTAGCGGTGGCGGTCGGCGCCGATGATGCGGACCTGGATGCGCTCGACCGACGAGTCGACGTAGCGGGCCGTGCCGGTGGCGGCGGCCTCCTCGCCGAGAGTGTTCCACGGTTCGATCGCGCCGCGCAGTTCGATCTCCACGCCGTCGAAGACCGCGGTGCCGATGCGCGGGAAACGGAATTCCGTGAACGGGTCCAGCCAGCTGGTCTCGAACGCGATGCCGTGCGCGCGCAGGTCGGCCGCCACTTCGGCGATGTCGTGAATCAGGAAGTGCGGCAACAAGTATCGGCCGTGCAGGTTCGCGCCGTGGCGGATCAGCGGGGCGCGCAGGGGCTCGTCCCAGAACCACGCCACCAGCGAGCGCACCAGCAGCGACTGCACCATCGCCATCCGCAGATGCGGCGGCATCTCGAAGCCGCGCAACTCCAGCAGGCCGAGCCTGCCCCGTGGGCTGTCCGGGCTGTAGAGCTTGTCGATGCAGAACTCGGCGCGATGGGTGTTGCCGGTGATGTCGGTGAGCAGGTTGCGCAGTGCGCGGTCGGTGACCCACGGTTTCGCTTCGCTTTTGAGGCCACCGCCTCCCAGCCGGGCGATCTCGGCGAACGCGATCTCCAGTTCGTAAAGCGCCTCGGCGCGGCCCTCGTCGACCCGTGGCGCCTGCGACGTGGTGCCGACGAATCGACCGGCGAACAGATAGGACAACGACGGGTGCCGCTGCCAGTAAGTCAGCAGGGACACCAAGAGATCGGGACGGCGCAGCAGGGGCGAATCCGCTGGCGTGACGCCCCCGAGCGTGATGTGGTTGCCACCGCCGGTGCCGCCGTGGGTGCCGTCCACGTCGAACGACTCCGTCGATAACCGAGCCAGCCGAGCCTGTTCATAAAGGGTTTCCAGCAATTGCGTCTGTTCGGCGAAACTTGCGGTCGGCGGCACGTTGACCTCGATGACGCCCGGGTCGGGGGTGATCGTCGTCGACTTCAGCCTTGGGTCCGGCGGTGGGCCGTAGCCCTCGATCACGACCGGGCAGTCGGCTTTGGCCGCCGCGGCCTCGACCCGGGCGACGAGGTCGACGAAGTGTTCGAGCGCCTCGGTGGGCGGCAGGAAGATGTACAGCAGGCCACCGCGGACCTCGGCGACCATCGCGGTCGGCGGTGCCGTCTCGGGGTCGGTCACGACCGCCTCGCCGGTGGCGGGCTCCGCGTCCAGTTCCTGTCCGACCGACAGGGGGTCGACGTCGAATCGCCCGCGTGGCGGCTTCCAGCTGATGGAATTCAGCGGCAGCCGCAGGCCCGCCGGCGAGTCGCCTTCGATCAGCACGATGCGGCCGCGGCGCAGCCGCCAGTTCGCGCTGGCCCAGCCGAGGTCGTCGTCGCGGCGGTGCAGCGGCAGCACGAAAGCCGCCGGCGCCGTGGTGGATTCGTCGAGGCGCGCCAGTGTCTCGGGGTCGAGGTCGTCGGGGGATTCCACCGGGTCACCCTCGGGCTTGCGCACCTCGGCCGCCAGCCGGGCCAGGGGGTCCTCGTAGGCCGGGCGCACCTGCGAGAGCGGCAGTCCGAAACCGTGGGCGATCCCTTCGAGCACCTGGTAGGCGGCCTCCTGGTTGGTGACCGGGGCGGGCTCGTCGACCCAGGGATCGGCCAGCAGCGTGTCGTCGGTCCACAGTGGTCGCCCGTCGGTGCGCCAGTAGAGCGCAATCTGCCAGCGCGGCAACGGTTCTCCCGGATACCAGCGGCCCTGCATGCGCTGGATCAGTCCCTGTGGGGCCCACGCCCCCTTCAGGCGGGCGGCCAGATCGGATGCCAGCCGCCGCTTGTGCGGGCCGTCGGCGGCGGTCGTCCACTCGTCATCGACCTGGTTGTCCACCGACACGAACGTCGGCTCGCCGCCGATGGTCAAGCGGACGTCGGCGGCGGCCAGTCGCTCGTCGACACTCCGGCCGACCTCGTGGATCTTCCGCCAAGCCTCGTCGCTGTAGGGCAATGTGACGCGCGGGTCTTCGTGGATGCGGGTGACGGTGTTGGAGAACTCCAGCACCGATTCGCAGGGCTCGGTGCGGCCGCTGATGGGCGCCGCGGACGCCGGGTGCGGCGTGGCCGCCAGCGGGATGTGGCCCTCGCCGGCGAACAGGCCCGACGTCGGGTCAAGCCCGATCCATCCCGCGCCGGGTATGTACACCTCGGTCCAGGCGTGCAGGTCGGTGAAGTCGGTGGCGGGCCCGGACGGCCCGTCGAGCGCCTCGACGTCGGACGCCAACTGCACCAGGTAGCCGGACACGAACCGGGCCGCGAGCCCAAGCCGGCGCAGGATCGACACCAACAGCCACGCCGAGTCCCGGCACGAGCCGACACCGGCGCGCAGCGTGAAATCGGGTGTCTGCACCCCGTGTTGCATGCGCAACGTGTAGCCGATATCGGCTTTGATCGCTCCGTTGAGCGCGACCAGGAAGTCGATGGTGCGGGTGCCGTCCGGCACCGAGAAGTTCCGGACCCAGTCCTGTACCAGTTCGCCGGGGCCGGACTCGGGGCCGTCCTCGTCGACGGGTCGCAGGTACGGTTTCAGGTCGTCGGCCAGCTCCTTGGGGTAGGTGAACTCCGACGACGCGGGCCACTTGTCCGCCCAGTCATCGACGAAGAAGTCGAAGGGGTTGACCACCTTGAGGTCGGCGACGAGCCCGACTGTGATGCTCAGCCGCCGCATCGGATTCGGAAAGTCCAGCCGGGCAAGGAAATTGCCCACCGGGTCCTGCTGCCAGTTGATGTAGTGCTCGGCGGGCTCGACGCGCAGCGAGTAGGCCTCGATGGGCGTGCGGGAGTGGGCCGCCGGGCGCAGCCGCACGATGTGCGTACCCACCCGAACCAGCCGGTCAAAGGTGTAGCTGGTGCGGTGCTCCAGCGCAACTTTGATGCTCATCCGCTGATCTCATCACAAGCAGCACAAGGCCGCAGCGCAGCGGAAATGTCCGTGGCGGCCGGCTCGTCGCAGCTACCTGTACTGCGGCGGAGGTCCCGGCGGCATGCCCGGCGGGGGACCTTGCGAATACCCGGGCTGGGCCACCTCGACGACCTGACCGCCGCTCAGCTTGCGGTACCCATAGGTAAGCACCAGCGAGTTGAACCCTGCGGCGACGATCGAGCCGAGGCCGCACGTCACGACGGTGGCGACGAACGCCAAGAACAACCACAGCACGCACAACAGCGCAGGAGCCAGGTTGGCCCTGACCGTTGCGAAGCTGGCCTTGATCGCGTCGATCGGCGAAAGGGACCGGTCAATCGCGTACTGGATCGAGAACATCGCGAATACGCCGAACGCCAGGCCGGGGAGGATGCAGAAGACCAGCCCAATGGCCACGCCGATCCCCACCAGCAGAGCCGTGAGAACGGCGCCGCCGAAGTTGCGTGGCTTGAAGAACGTCCCGATGTTCACCGGCTTGCCGTCGGCGATGTCGAGGGTGCCCGACGCGAAGGAGGCTTGCTGGTAGAGGCTCACCGCGAACGACAGCAGCGAGCCGACCAACGTAATGATCAACGCGAGGCCGGCGTTGCCCGTGTTCCCGGGGGTGTAAGTGTGCGTGGTTGGGTTATAAGTCGAGGCAGTCGAAGTCGGGCTCAGCACCATCTCCACGCCATAGATGGCGCCGGAGATCACGAGGTATATCAGGGCCGAAACGGCGAGCGGCATCGCGTTCTGGGTGAACTTGTTCCACGCCCAGTTCCACACGTCGCCGAAGCCGAACGGTCCACTTGTTCCGCCGGGGGCACCGTAGCCTGGCTGCGGAGGGTATCCGGACGGGGGAGCGCCGTAGCCCGCCGGCTGGCCAGCAGGGGGTGCGCCATAACCGGGCGGCGGCGGAGTAGGTGCGCCGTACCCGGGCGGCGGGCTTCCGGGCGGCGGGCCGTAGCCCGGGGGCGGCTGCGGGGGCGGGGCGCCGTAGCCGGGCGGTTGCCCGTAGCCGGGCGGTTGCCCGTAGCCGGGCGGCTGCCCATAGCCGGGCGGTGGGCCGTAGCCGGGCGGTGGGGGGTAGCCCGGAGGGTTCTGGTTTCCCCTCTGCGGGTCGACCGGGGAGCCTGGATATTCGGGAGGTTGGCTCATGTCCGTCCTAGCTGTCGGGATTGACCTCGTGGAACGCGCACGGGACTTGGCAACCCGGAACTTAACAAATAAGTCGCCCACACGCTCGCATTAAATTCGTGTTGTCGGGGCGGCCCATGCGGTCACCCCGACGTGGTATGCCTGAAGCCGTGTCCGACGGTCTGTTTGACGTCCCCGGTGCACCGCAGACGACCAACCTTGAACTCGGCGTGTCGGCAGGTGCACCGCTGGCCGTGCGGATGCGCCCGGCGTCGCTGGACGAGGTGGTCGGCCAGGCCCACTTGCTGGCACCCGGTTCGCCGCTGCGCCGCCTGGTCGAGGGCGCGGGCGTGGCGTCGGTCATCCTGTACGGCCCGCCCGGGAGCGGCAAGACGACCCTGGCCGCGCTGATCTCGCAGACGACCGGGCGCCGCTTCGAGGCCCTCTCGGCCCTGTCGGCCGGCGTCAAGGAGGTTCGGGCCGTTATCGATACGGCGCGCAGGGCGCTTCTGCACGGCGAGCAGACGGTGCTGTTCATCGACGAGGTGCACCGGTTCTCCAAGACCCAGCAGGACGCGTTGCTCTCCGCGGTCGAGAACCGAATCGTGGTGCTGGTGGCGGCGACCACCGAAAACCCGTCGTTCTCCGTGGTGGCGCCGCTGCTGTCGCGGTCGCTGATCTTGCAGCTGCGACCGCTGACCTCCGACGACATCCGCACCGTGGTGCAGCGCGCGATCGACGACCCGCGGGGCCTCAGCGGGCGGGTGCCGGTGGACGCCGACGCCGTCGACCTGCTGGTGCGGCTGGCCGCCGGCGACGCCCGCCGCGCCTTGACCGCGCTGGAGGTCGCGGCCGAGGCGAGCGAGCGGGTCACCGTCGCCGCCATCGAGCAATCCCTGGACGAGGCCGCGGTGCGCTACGACCGCGACGGCGACCAGCATTACGACGTCATCAGCGCGTTCATCAAATCGGTGCGCGGCTCCGACGTCGACGCCGCGCTGCACTACCTGGCCCGCATGCTCGTCGCCGGCGAGGATCCGCGGTTCGTCGCGCGCCGGCTGATGATTCTGGCCAGCGAGGACATCGGCATGGCCGACCCGACCGCGCTGCAGACCGCGGTCGCCGCCGCCCAGACCGTGCAGCTGATCGGCATGCCCGAGGCCCAGCTGACCCTGGCGCACGCCACCGTCCATCTGGCCACCGCTCCCAAGTCGAACGCGGTGACCACCGCGCTGGCCGCGGCGATGGCCGACGTCAAGGCCGGCAAGGCCGGTCTGGTGCCGGCCCATCTGCGCGACGGGCACTATTCCGGTGCGGCGGCGCTGGGCAACGCGCAGGGCTACCGGTACTCCCACGACGATCCGGATGGCGTTGTGGCCCAACAATACCCGCCGGACGAGCTGGTCGGCGTGGACTACTATCGGCCCACCGGCCGCGGCGGCGAGCGCGAAATGGCCGCCCGGCTGCAGCGGCTCCGCGCAATCGTCCGTAAAAGGAGACGGTCATGAAAACCTTCACCGACGAGGAGATGGGCGTGCTGCTGCCCACCGCCAAGGCCTATTGCGTCGCGATCCTCAAGAAGGGCCCGAACTTCGACGACGGGGCGGCGCCGGGCATCATCTGGGAGCACGGCCGACGCAACTTCGGGCTGCGCGACGACGGTGTGATGCCGGTTGTGCTGCCGGTCACCGACGGGTCCGACGTCTGCGGCATTTGTGTGTTCGCGGCGACGGTCGACGAGTCCACGGCCATCATGGGCGACGACCCGGGCGTCGCGGCCGGGGTCTTCACCTACGAGGTGCACGCCTGCCGCGGATTCCCCGGGGACGCGCTGCCCTGACGTCGGCGCCGAACGCCACTCTGGCGTGACGCTCGGCTGCCACCGTCACGCTGGCGCGACGCTCGGCGAGGGGCGAACGGCAGGGCAAAAACCCCTAGACCAGTTCGGGCACCCTCAAGTGGGCGATCGCCAGCTCGAACTCGGCCACGTCGACCACCTCGGCGCCCAGATCCCGGGCCCGCCTGCTGCGCAACTCGCTGGCCCGGTCGCGGTTTCGGGCCATCGCGTCCATGCTGTCGAACGTGGAGCAGGCGACCGCCCGCCGGCATGCGGGGTGGTCGACCATCAGGCTCGCGCTGCAGAAGCCGTCGAGGTTCTCCAGCTCCGGAAGCACCGATGTGCGGTAGAAGTTCAGGGATCGGCTGAGCTGATCCGGCACCACCTTGAGCCAGGTGGCCCGCACGCACGCCCCTTCCTGCGAGCGGTGGTCGCGGTGCAGCATCGCGATGTCCCATTCTTCGACCTTCGCGTGGCCGTCGAACATCAACGCGGCGCGGTCGCGGATGGGCGCCACCCGCTCGGCGCTGGCGCGCATCGTCTCGATGGTCTGCCACGCGCTGGTGGCGATGCATCTGCCGGACTGGCGGTCCACCAGCAGCGACACCCCGACACACCCGTTCATCTCCTGCAGAGCGGGCATGACGACGTCACGGACGTGCGCGATGCCGATGTCGACCGACAAGGGTTGCGCCTGGATGGTGGTAGAGCGTGCGTACACGGCCGACCCCTCCTATGTCGGGGCAGCGCCCCGGTGGCGCCACCGGTCCCTCCAGATACCTTCCTCCTACCGGTGACCACTCGCAATGGTGTGCTCGGACTAGGCTTGTCCGGGTGCATACCGATGTGCTGCAAGTGGACACCGCCCGTCGCCGCATCGTCGATCTCACCGATGCGGTGCGCAGGTTCTGCTTCAGCTACGGCGACGGTCTGTGTAACGTGTTCATCCCGCACGCGACGGCCGGGGTCGCGATCATCGAGACCGGTGCCGGCTCCGACGACGACCTGGTCGATACGCTGGAACGGCTGTTACCGCGCGACGACCGCTACCGGCACGCGCACGGCTCGGCGGGTCACGGCGCCGACCATGTGCTGCCGGCGATCGTCTCGCCCTCGGTGACGGTGCCGGTCGTCAGCGGTGACCCGCAACTGGGCACCTGGCAAAGCATCGTCCTGGTCGACCTCAACCGGGACAATCCACACCGGTCGGTTCGGTTGAGCTTTTTGGAGGGTTAGCCGCTCCCCCTAGGCTGGGAATCCCGATCGAAGCAAGTCAAGAAACAGGAAGCGGACCAGAAGTGCAGACACACGAGATCAGGAAGAGATTCCTCGATCACTTCGTGAAGGCGGGCCATACTGAGGTGCCGAGCGCGTCGGTGATCCTCGACGACCCCAATCTGCTGTTCGTCAACGCCGGCATGGTCCAGTTCGTGCCGTTCTTCTTGGGCGCGCGCACACCGCCGTATACGAAGGCCACCAGCATTCAGAAGTGCATCCGCACGCCCGACATCGACGAGGTGGGCATCACCACCCGCCACAACACCTTCTTCCAGATGGCCGGCAACTTCTCGTTCGGCGACTATTTCAAGCGTGGGGCCATCGAACTCGCGTGGTCGCTGCTGACCAACGCCCTCGAAGACGGCGGATACGGACTCGACTCCGAAAGACTTTGGGCCACAGTTTATTTCGACGACGACGAGGCCTTGCGGCTGTGGCAGGAGATCGCCGGCCTGCCGGCCGAGCGGATCCAGCGCCGCGGCATGGAAGACAACTTCTGGTCGATGGGCATCCCCGGACCGTGCGGCCCGTCGTCGGAGATCTACTACGACCGCGGAGAGGAGTTCGGCGTGGGCGGCGGCCCGATCGCCAACGAGGACCGCTACGTCGAGCTGTGGAACCTGGTGTTCATGCAAAGCGAACGCGGCGAGGGCACCGGTAAGACCGACTTCGAGATCCTGGGGCCGTTGCCGCGCAAGAACATCGACACCGGCATGGGTGTCGAGCGGGTCGCGTTCGTGCTGCAAGGCGTGCACAACGTCTACGAAACCGACCTGCTGCGTCCGGTCATAGACCTGGTCGCGACGCGCGCACCGCGTGGCTACGACGCCGGCAACCACGAAGACGACGTGCGTTACCGCGTCATCGCCGACCACAGCCGCACCGCGACGATCCTGATCGGCGACGGCGTGAGTCCCGGCAACGACGGGCGCGGGTATGTGCTGCGCCGGCTGCTGCGCCGAGTGATTCGTTCGGCCAAGCTGCTCGGCATCGAGGAGCCGGTCGTCGGCGACCTGATGGCCACCGTGCGGGACGCGATGGGCCCGTCGTATCCCGAACTCGTCGCCGACTTCGATCGGATCAGGCGCATCGCCGTCGCCGAGGAGACCGCGTTCAACCGCACGCTGGCGTCGGGCTCGAAGCTGTTCGACGAGGTAGCGGGCGCCACCAAGGCGGCCAATGCCCCGGCGATCTCCGGTTCGGACGCCTTCACTCTGCACGACACGTACGGCTTCCCGCTCGAACTCACCCTCGAGATGGCCGCCGAAGCCGGCCTGCGGGTCGACGAGATCGGCTTCCGGGAGCTGATGGCCGAGCAGCGCCGTCGCGCCAAGGCCGACGCCGCCGCGCGCAAACACGCGCATGCCGACCTGAGCGCCTACCGCGAGCTGGTCGACGCCGGACCCACCGAGTTCACCGGATTCGACGAGTTGACCTCCGAGGCAAGGATTCTGGGCATCTTCGTCGACGGCAAGCGGGTTCCGGTGGTCGCGCACGGCTCGGCCGGTGGGGCCGGCGAAGGGCAGCGCGTCGAACTCGTGCTCGACCGCACGCCGCTCTATGCGGAGTCGGGTGGCCAGATCGCCGACGAGGGGACCATCAGCGGAACCGGTGCGGGCGAGAGCGCCCGGGCGGCCGTCACGGACGTGCAGAAGATCGCGAAAACCCTTTGGGTGCATCGGGTCAACGTGGAGTCCGGGGAATTCGTGGAGGGTGACACGGTGATCGCCGCGGTCGACCAGGGCTGGCGGCGCGGCGCCACCCAGGGGCACTCGGGCACCCACATGGTGCACGCCGCGCTGCGGCAGGTGCTGGGGCCCAACGCGGTTCAGGCGGGATCGCTGAACCGTCCGGGTTACCTGCGCTTCGACTTCAACTGGCAGGGTCCGCTGACGGAGGACCAGCGCACCCAGATCGAAGAGGTGACCAACGAGGCCGTCCAGGCCGACTTCGAGGTGCACACGTTCACCGAGCAGCTCGAGAAGGCCAAGGCGATGGGGGCGATGGCGCTCTTCGGCGAGGCCTATCCCGACGAGGTGCGGGTGGTGGAGATCGGCGGGCCGTTCTCCCTGGAGCTGTGCGGCGGCACGCACGTGCACAACTCGGCGCAGATCGGGCCGGTGACCATCCTGGGCGAGTCCTCGATCGGCTCCGGGATCCGCCGGGTGGAGGCCTACGTCGGGCTGGACTCCTTCCGCCACCTGGCCAAGGAGCGCGCGCTCATGGCCGGGCTGGCGGCGTCGCTGAAGGTGCCGTCCGAAGAGGTGCCCGCGCGGGTGGCCAACCTGGTGGATCGGCTGAAGGCCGCCGAGAAGGAACTCGAACGCTCCCGGCTGGCGGGTGCGAAGGCCGCCGCGGCCAACGCCGTCGCCGGCGCGGAGCGGATCGGTAACGTCCGTGTGGTGGCGCAGCGGATGTCGGGCGGGATGACGGCGGCCGACCTACGCTCCCTCGTCGGCGACATTCGCGGCAAGCTGGGCAGTGATCCCGGGGTTGTCGCCCTCATCGCCGAGGGCGAGGGCGCGACCGTCCCGTATGCGGTCGCCGCCAACGCGGCCGCCCAGGAACTCGGTATCCGCGCCAACGATCTGGTCAAGCAGCTCGCAGTGGCCGTAGACGGCCGCGGCGGCGGCAAGGCCGACCTGGCGCAGGGCTCGGGCAAGGATCCGACCGGCGTCGACACGGCGCTCGACGCGGTACGCGCCGAGATCGCCGCGATAGCGCGGGTCGGTTGAGTGGTCTCCGCACAGCACCGCCTGCCCGACCGGCCCGGCGTCCCTGACCAGGATCCCGGACCGGGCCGACGGCTCGGCGTCGACGTCGGCGCTGTGCGCATCGGCGTCGCCGCGAGCGACCCCGACGGCATCCTGGCCACGCCGGTCGAAACGGTGCGCCGCGACCGCGCGGGCAAGCACGTGCGCCGGCTCGCCGAGCTCGCGGCCGAGCTGGGCGCCGTCGAGGTGGTCGTCGGATTGCCGCGAACCCTGGCCGACCGCACCGGCCGTTCGGCCCGGGACGCGATCGAGCTTTCCGAGGCCCTCGCCCGGCGGATCGCCCCCACGCCGGTGCGGCTGGCCGACGAACGGCTGACCACCGTCAGCGCCCAACGGTCGCTGCGTGCGGCGGGGGTGCGGGCCAGGGAGCAGCGGGCGGTGATCGATCAGGCGGCGGCGGTGGCGATCCTGCAGAGCTGGCTCGACGAACGCCGCGCCGCGCTGGCCAAAGGGGTGGCCGAGGGGGGCACCGATGGTTGACAGTGTCGAGAGCGCACGGGGCCGGCGGGCCGAGCCCGAGGCGGTCGGGCCGCCCCGGCGCACGATGAGCCGCCTCGCCCGGAATCGCGCCGAACGCGGCCGCCGGCGGCGGCGGTTCGCCAGCCGCGCCGCTCTCGCGCTGCTCGTTGTGATCATGGTTGTCGTGGTCTTCGTCGGCACCAGGCTGTGGAACACGGTGTTCGGTCCCGGTGACGACTACACCGGCGACGGCAAGCGCGACATCGTGATTCGCGTGCAGGACGGTGACTCGACCACCATGGTCGCGGAGACGCTGCAGAACCAGCACGTGATCAAGACGGTCCGGGCGTTCGTCAACGCCGCGCACGGCAACCGCGCGATCAACTCGATCCAGCCCGGCTTCTATCGCATGCGCACCGAAATCCCGGCGGCCAACGCCGTCGCGCGGCTGGCCGACCCGAACAACCGGGTGGGGCGGCTGGTCATCCCGGAAGGCCGTCAGCTCGACGACACCACCGACATGAAGACCAACAAGGTGAATCCCGGCATTCTCAGCCTGATCTCCCGCGCCACCTGCGTGGATCTCGATGGCAACCGGCGCTGCGTCTCGGTGGACGACCTGCGCAATGCGGCGGGCAACAGCAGTCCCGCGGCGCTGGCCGTGCCGCCCTGGGCCATTCAACCCGTCAACGAGCTGGGCAGGGATCACCGTCGGATCGAGGGCCTGATCGCGCCGGGCACCTTCAATGTCGACCCGTCGTCCTCGGCGGAAAGCATCCTGACGAACCTGATCAGCGCCGGCTCCGTCGAGTACACGCAGTCCGGTTTGGTGGACTCCGCGCAGGCGATGGGGCTGTCCCCATACGACATCCTGGTGGTGGCGTCGCTCGTGCAGCAGGAGGCCAATCCTCAGGATTTCGCGAAGGTGTCGCGGGTGATCTACAACCGCCTGCAGATCCACCACACGCTGGAATTCGACTCGACCGTGAACTATCCGCTGGACCGCCGGGAGGTGGCCACCAGCGACGCCGACCGCGCCCAGAAGACCCCGTGGAACACCTACGTGTCGCAGGGCCTGCCCGCCACGGCGATCTGCTCGCCCGGTATCGACGCGCTGCGCGCCGCCGAGCATCCCGAGCCGGGTGACTGGCTGTACTTCGTCACCATCGATACCCAGGGCACGACGCTGTTCACCAAGGATTATCAACAGCATTTGGCCAACATCGAGCTGGCTAAGCGCAACGGTGTCCTCGACAGCACGCCCCGCTAGCGCGGCCCCCCGAAAGGCCGCCGTGCTGGGGCGGCCGATCGCGCATTCCCGGTCCCCGGAACTGCATCTGGCCGCCTACCGTGCGCTGGGCCTGCACGGCTGGACGTACGAGCGCATCGACTGCGGCGCCGACGAGCTGCCGGGTGTGGTCCGCGGCTTCGGCCCGGAGTGGGTCGGGGTGTCGGTGACCATGCCGGGCAAGTTCGCCGCCCTGAGATTCGCCGACGTACACACCGAACGCGCGGCCCTCGTCGGGTCGGCCAACACCCTAGTGCGCTCGCCGGCCGGCTGGCGGGCCGACAACACCGACGTCGACGGCGTGGCCGGCGCCGTCGGGTCGGCCTCTGGATGGGCGCTGGTGTGTGGATCGGGCGGCACCGCGCCGGCGGCCGTCGTGGGGCTGGCCGGGCTCGGCGTCACCGGCATCACCATCGTCGCGCGCGATCCGCAGAAGGCGGCCCGATTGGTGGACCTGGGAAGGCGAATCGGGGTGGCGACCCGGTTCCGCGGTCTGGACAGCGGCGAGTTGGCCGACGAAGTGTCGGCCGCGGAGGTGCTGGTCAGTACCCTCCCGGCCGACGTCGCTTCGCGGTATGCCGCCACGTTCGCCCCGATCCCGGTGCTGCTGGACGCCGTCTACGATCCGTGGCCCACGCCGCTGGCTCAAGCGGTGGCCGCCGCCGGCGGTCGGGTGATCGGCGGTCTGCAGATGCTGCTGCATCAGGCGTTTGCCCAGGTGGAGCAGTTCACCGGGCTGCCCGCGCCCCGAGAGGCGATGACTTGCGCGCTGGAGGCGTTGGGTTAGCGTGCCCCGGCATGCGGGCCTGTGCGGCGGTCGTGGTGCTGGCCTGGATGGCGGCGCTGAGCTGCTATGACGTGCGGCAACGGCGGCTCCCGAACCGGCTGACGCTGCCGGGCGCCGGCGTGATTCTGCTGTCCGCCGGCTTCGCCGGCCGCGGGCTGCCCGCGCTGGCCGGGGCGGCGGCCCTGGCGGGGATGTACCTGCTGGTGCACCTGGTGGCGCCCGCGGCAATGGGCGCCGGTGATGTGAAGCTGGCGGTCGGGCTGGGCGGGTTGGCCGGCTGTTTCGGCGTCGGGGCGTGGTTTCTGGCGGCGCTGGCCGCGCCGCTGCTGACGGCGCTGGCCGGTCTGGTCGCGATGCCGCGCGGCGTGCGGTGCCTGCCGCACGGCCCGTCGATGTGCCTGGCGACGGCCGGCGCGGCGGGGTTGGCCGTGCTGAGCTGAGCACGTGGGAAGATGGTCGGGTGTTGCGCTGGATCACCGCCGGGGAGTCGCACGGCCGCGCGTTGGTGGCCGTGGTCGAAGGCATGGTCGCCGGCGTGGGAGTGACTTCTACCGAAATAGCCGACCAGCTGGCCCGCCGCCGCCTCGGTTATGGCCGTGGCGCGCGGATGAAGTTCGAGCGCGACGCGGTGACCGTGCTGTCCGGGATACGCCACGGCGTCACCCTGGGTGGGCCCATCGCCATCGAGATCGGCAACACCGAGTGGCCGAAGTGGGAGACCGTGATGGCCGCCGACCCGGTCGACCCCGCGGAGTTGGCGGAATCGGCACGCAACGCCCCGCTCACGCGGCCGCGGCCGGGCCACGCCGACTATGCTGGCATGCTCAAGTACGGATTCGACGACGCCCGGCCGGTGCTCGAGCGCGCCAGCGCCCGGGAGACCGCCGCCCGGGTCGCGGCGGGGACCGTCGCGCGGTCGTTTCTGCGCCAGGCCCTCGGGGTCGAGGTGCTCTCGCACGTCGTCGCGATCGGCCCGTCGGCGCCCTACGAGGGTCCGCCGCCGGGCGCCGAGGACCTGCCCGCGATCGACGACAGCCCCGTGCGGGCATTCGACCAGCAGGCCGAGAAGTCGATGATCGCCGAGATCGAGGCCGCCAAGAAGGACGGCGACACCCTGGGCGGCGTGGTGGAGGTCGTGGCGCTGGGCCTGCCGGTCGGGCTGGGATCGTTCACCAGCGGCGAGAACCGGCTGGACAGCCAGCTGGCCGCCGCGGTCATGGGCATACAGGCGATCAAGGGCGTCGAGATCGGCGACGGTTTCGAGACCGCGCGCCGCCGCGGCAGCCGCGCCCACGACGAGATGTACCCCGGGCCCGACGGCGTCGTCCGCTCGACCAACCGCGCCGGTGGGCTGGAGGGCGGCATGACGAACGGTCAGCCGCTGCGGGTGCGGGCCGCGATGAAGCCCATTTCGACCGTGCCGCGGGCGCTGGCCACCGTCGACATGGCGACCGGCGACGAGGCCGTCGCGATCCATCAGCGCTCGGACGTGTGCGCGGTGCCTGCCGCCGGCGTCGTCGTCGAGACCATGGTGGCGCTGGTGCTGGCCCGCGCGGCGCTGGAGAAGTTCGGCGGCGATTCGCTGACCGAGACCCGCCGCAACATCGAGGCGTACCGTCGCGCGGTCGCCGACCGGGAGTCGCCGGCCGTGCGGGTAGCACATGGCACCTAAGGCGGTACTCGTGGGATTGCCGGGCTCCGGCAAAACCACCATCGGGCGGCGGCTTGCCAAGGCGCTCGGGGTCGGCTTGCTCGATACCGACGTGGCGATCGTGCAGCAGACCGGTCGCAGCATCGCCGACATCTTCGCCACGGACGGGGAGCGGGAGTTTCGCCGCATCGAGGAAGAGGTGGTGCGGTCGGCGTTGGCCGGCCACGACGGCGTGCTGTCGCTCGGCGGCGGCGCCGTCACCAGCCCGGGCGTGTGCGCAGCGCTCGCCGGCCACACCGTCGTCTACCTGGAGATCAGCGCACGGGAGGGGGTGCGGCGCACCGGTGGCAACACCGTGCGGCCGCTGCTGGCCGGCCCGGATCGCGCCGAGAAATACCGCGCCCTGATGGCGCAACGGTCGCCCTTGTACCGGCGCGTCGCGACGATCCGGGTGGACACCAACCGCCGCAATCCCGGCGCCGTGGTCCGCCAGATCCTGTCCCGGCTGCCATCGTCGCAGAACATCCCGGCGGCCGGCCAATGACCGACGACACCCGGCCGGTCACCGTGCAGGTGGCCGTCGACCCGCCGTACCCGGTGGTGATCGGTACCGGCTTGCTCAAGGAGCTTGAAGAACTGCTTTCCGGCCGGCACCGGGTGGCCATCCTGCACCAACCGGTGCTGGCCGACACCGCCGAAACGATCCGAAGCCACTTGGCCGACAACGGCATCGACGCGCACCGCATCGAAATCCCGGACGCCGAGGCCGGCAAGGACCTGCCCGTCGTGGGATTTATCTGGGAAGTGTTGGGCCGCATCGGGATCGGCCGCAAGGATGCATTGGTCAGCCTCGGTGGCGGGGCGGCCACCGACGTCGCCGGTTTCGCGGCCGCCACCTGGCTGCGTGGCGTCTCGATCGTGCACGTGCCCACCACCTTGCTCGGCATGGTCGACGCGGCGGTCGGCGGCAAGACCGGCATCAACACCGAGGCGGGCAAGAACCTGGTCGGTGCGTTTCATCAGCCGCTCGCGGTCCTCGTCGACCTGTCGACGCTGAAAACCCTGCCGCACAACGAGATCGTGTCCGGGATGGCCGAGGTGGTGAAGGCGGGGTTCATCGCCGATCCGATGATCCTGGACCTCATCGAGGCCGACCCGCAGGCGGCGCTCGACCCGGCGGGTGACGTGTTGCCGGAGCTGATCCGGCGCGCGATCGTCGTCAAGGCGGAGGTCGTCGCCGCCGACGAGAAGGAGTCGGAGCTGCGCGAAATCCTGAACTATGGCCATACTTTGGGGCATGCGATCGAACGCCGGGAGCGCTACCAGTGGCGGCACGGTGCCGCTGTGTCCGTAGGCCTGGTGTTCGCTGCGGAGCTGGCCAGGCTGGCGGGCCGGCTGGACGACTCCACCGCGCAGCGGCACCGCACCATCCTGACTTCGCTCGGCCTGCCGGTCAGCTACGACGCCGGCGCACTGCCGCAACTCCTGGAATACATGGCCGGCGACAAGAAGACCCGGGCCGGTGTGCTTCGGTTCGTGGTCCTCGACGGACTGGCCAAGCCCGGTCGGTTGGCGGGACCCGACCCGTCGCTGCTGGCGGCGGCCTACTCGGGGATCGCCGAGGAAGCCGAAGCCTCATGACCATCACCGTGAACGTGATCAACGGCCCGAACCTGGGCCGCCTGGGCCGGCGCGAACCCGACGTCTACGGCGACACGACACACGACCAGCTGGCCGCGTTGATCGAGCGCGAAGCCGCCGCCCTCGGACTCAAAGCGGTTGTGCGGCAAAGCGATAACGAAGCTCAACTGCTGGACTGGATCCATCTGGCCGCCGATGCCGGCCAACCGGTGATCCTCAATGCCGGCGGCCTCACCCACACATCGGTGACGCTGCGCGATGCCTGCGCCGAGCTGAGCGCACCCCTCATCGAGGTGCACATCTCCAATGTGCATGCCCGCGAAGAGTTTCGGCATCACTCCTACGTCAGCCCGGTCGCGACCGGAGTGATCGTCGGGCTGGGAATCCAGGGCTATCTGCTTGCCCTGCGGTACCTCGCCGAGGCCGGCAAGGACAACGGCTATTCCTGATCCGAGCCGGGCCTGGCGTGCCTTGGGTCGGTGCGGATCACCTCGGTTTTGGCGTCGTCGGCCGCCGTGGGGATCGACTCCGTGGTGTCATCGCGTCGCCCCGTCGGGATGACTTCCGTGGGTGTTTCTCGTTCGACCGTCGCCACCGACCCGGTCCGTTCCTCGGAGTAGGCCACGGGCGCCCTCTGCGTGGACATTTCGCCGGTCGGGGTGTCATCGGCGCGCACGGCGGAGAACACGTCGGTATCCGGGTCCCGCTTGACGTCGAGGCCGTGGTGTTTCTCCGGCGTCTTCTCGAACTGCCGGTCCACCCGCCAGCGGCCGAAGGTCACCCCGAGGATCCCGGGCACGAAAACGAGGAGCGCGGTGAAGGCCGCGAACGTTGTCAGCTCATTGATCACGCTCCCGGCGTATAGCCCCGTGTAGAACAGCGAGATCAGCCAGGAGACCGCGCCACTGACTATCCCCGCGACCAGGCCGGCCAGCAGCCAGACCATCGCGAGATCCTGGCGGCGATCCGGATCCGCCTGCGCCGTGGCGTCGGCGCGGCCGTCGAGCAGGCCCCAGATGACGACGCCGATCACGAACAGGAGCAGCAGCACAATGCTGATCAACCCGGCCTGTGTCTGCCATGCGTTGATCAACGTTCCTTGAACCAAGCGGAGCACGATCATCGCCGCCGCAAACACCAATCCGCGCAGCATCCACTTCCTCATGGGGGAAAAGCCTAGCGAGTACCGTCAAGTGTCGTGACACATTCCCAGCGTCGAGACAAACTGAAAGCGCAAATCGGTGCCAGTGGGCTGGACGCGATGCTGGTCACGGACCTGGTCAACGTGCGCTATCTGTCGGGTTTTTCCGGGTCGAACGGCGCGTTGCTGGTGTTCGCCGACGATCGCGGCTCCGTGCTGGCCACCGACGGCCGGTACCGCACCCAGGCCGCGGAGCAGGCGCCCGGTGTCGAGATCGCCATCGAGCGGGCCGTCGCGCGCCACCTCGTGGGCCGGGCGGCCGACGCCGGCGTGGCGAAGTTGGGCTTCGAAAGCGATGTGGTCACCGTCGACGGCCTCGACGCGCTGACCGGTGAGGTCAATCAGCGCACGGGGTGCTCCACCGAGCTGGTGCGCGCCGCCGGGATCGTCGAGGCGCTGCGTGAGGTGAAAGACGCCGGCGAGCTGGCGCTGCTGCGCCTGGCCTGCGAGGCGGCCGACGCCGCATTGACCGATCTGGTGTCGCGTGGCGGCCTGCGGCCCGGCCGAACCGAACGCGAGGTGAGCCGCGAGCTGGAGGGCCTGATGCTCGACCATGGCGCGGATGCGATCTCGTTCGAAACCATCGTGGCCGCCGGGCCGAACTCTGCGATCCCGCACCACCGCCCGACCAACGCGGTGCTGGCGGAGGGTGATTTCGTCAAGATCGACTTCGGCGCGCTCGTCGCCGGCTATCACTCCGACATGACCCGCACGTTCGTCCTCGGCAAGGCCGGTAAAGCCGCGGCCTGGCAGCTCGAGATCTATCAGCTGGTGGCCGAAGCCCAGCGGGCCGGCCGGGAGGCGCTGAAGCCGGGCGCCGGCCTGCGCGACGTGGACGCAGCCGCGCGGCAGCTGATCGTCGACGCCGGCTACGGGGAGCAATTCGGCCACGGCCTGGGGCACGGCGTGGGCCTGCAGATCCACGAAGCGCCGGGCATCGGCGCCACGTCCGCCGGTACACTGCTAGCGGGCTCCGTCGTGACCGTGGAGCCCGGGGTATATTTACCCGGCCGCGGTGGTGTCCGCATCGAGGACACGCTGGCGGTGGCCGATGGGACGTCACACATCGCCGGGGAAACCCCGGAACTGTTGACCCGGTTCCCCAAAGAACTGGCCATCCTCTAGGAGATACACCGACCGTGGCAACGACTGCCGACTTCAAGAACGGACTGGTGCTGGTGATCGACGGCCAGCTGTGGCAGATCGTCGACTTTCAGCACGTCAAACCCGGCAAAGGCCCGGCCTTCGTGCGCACCAAGCTGAAGAACGTGCTGTCCGGCAAGGTGGTCGACAAGACCTACAACGCCGGCGTCAAGGTGGAAACCGCCACGGTCGACCGGCGCGACACCACCTACCTGTACCGCGACGGCTCGGACTTCGTGTTCATGGACAGCGAGGATTACGAGCAGCACCACCTGCCCGACTCCCTGGTCGGCGACGATGCGCGGTTCCTGCTGGAGGGCTTGCCGGTCCAGGTGGCGTTCCACAACGGCGCGCCGCTCTACCTCGAACTGCCGGTGACCATCGAAATGGAGGTCACCCACACCGAGCCGGGCCTGCAGGGCGACCGGTCCAGCGCCGGCACCAAGCCGGCCACCCTGGAGACCGGCGCGCAGATTCAGGTGCCGCTGTTCATCAACACCGGGGACAAGCTGAAGGTGGACTCGCGCGACGGCAGCTACCTGGGACGCGTCAACGCGTGAGCCGGCCCGTCAAGGGACGGCATCACGCCCGCAAGCGTGCCGTCGACCTGTTGTTCGAGGCCGAGGCCCGCGGGCTGAGCCCGGCGGAGGTCGTCGAGGTTCGTACCGCGCTGTCCGATGCGAATTCGGAGGTGGCCCCGCTGCACCCGTATTCGGCCGCCGCGGCTCGGGGGGTCGGTGAGCACCTCGCCCACATCGACGACCTGATCAGCTCCCACCTGCAGGGCTGGACGCTGGACCGGCTGCCCGCGGTGGATCGCGCCATTCTGCGGGTCGCGGTGTGGGAGCTGCTCTACGCCGACGACGTGCCCGAACCGGTTGCCGTCGACGAGGCCGTGGAGCTGGCCAAGGACCTGTCCACCGACGACTCGCCGGGCTTCGTCAACGGCGTGCTCGGCCAGGTCATGCTGGTGGCACCGCAGATCAGGGCCGCCGCCCGAGCGGTCCGTTCGGGGGCCGCCGGAACGCCGGAAGACCAGGGACCCGAGTCGTGACCCGGCTGGAATTGCGCGCGGCGATCGCCGCTTTCATGGCCGCGACGGTGGTCATGGGCGCCGTCATCTGCGCCGCCTACGGATGGACCATCGTCGCGTCGGTGCTCGCGATCTACGCCCTGGGAGTGGGCGCCTGGCTGTACCACTCGGTCGAACGCCTGATCGTGGCCCGCCGCATCAGCACGGTGCGCTCGGCGG
Source organism: uncultured Actinomycetota bacterium (assembly GCA_963784685.1). Classification (GTDB taxonomy): domain Bacteria; phylum Actinomycetota; class Actinomycetes; order Mycobacteriales; family Mycobacteriaceae; genus Mycobacterium. The sequence goes on along the minus strand of CAWASF010000013.1, from coordinate 135,426 downwards.
CCAGGCCGCTGCAACCGCTGCTGCCGGTGATGGCCGCCATCATGGGCCTGACTCAGGCCGTGGTGCGCTCGCTCACCGATGTCACCGACCTGCCTGCTCGCAGCCGGGACCTTCCGGTGCTGCGCTGGATGGAAGCCACCCGTCCCAATCGGCGTGTCGTCGACGGTGACGACGGCGAAGACGAGCCGGAGCGCTGACCGCCTCGGTGAAATGATTCCCGCGCCGCCCGCAGCCGGGACACAATAGCGGCATGAATCGAGACAGTGCCCACCCGCGACGACTGCGCGTGTCCGCGCTGGCGGCCGTCGCCAACCCGTCGTACACGCGCCTGGACACGTGGAACCTGCTCGACGACGCCTGCCGTCACCTCGCCGAGGTCGACCTGGCCGGGCTGGACAAGACCCACGACATCGCCAAGGTCAAGCGGCTGATGGACCGCATCGGCGCCTACGAAAGGTACTGGTTGTACCCGGGCGCGGAAAATCTGGCGACGTTTCGCGCCCACCTCGAAAGCCTGTCGACGGTGCGGCTCGCCGAGGAGGTGTCGCTGGCCGTGCGCCTGTTGTCCGAATACGGCGACCGGGCGGGCCTGTTCGACACGTCGGCGCCGCTGGCCGAGCAGGAGCTGGTCGCGCAGGCCAAACGGCAGCAGTTCTACACGGTGCTGCTGGCCGACGACGCGCCGACGACGGCCCCCGACTGCCTGGCCGAGTGCCTGCGCGCGTTGCGCAACCCGTCCGACGAGGTGCAATACGAGCTGCTCGTGGTGGGCAGCATCGAGGACGCCATCACCGCGGTTGCGCTGAACGGTGAGATCCAGGCGGCGATCATCCGGCACGACGTGCCGCTGCGGTCACACGACCGGGTGCCGTTGATGAACACGCTGCTGGGTGTGGCCGGCCAAAACGCCCAAGACGTGGTGGCAAAAGATGCTCAGGACTGGGTCGAGTGCGCCGAGTGGATCAGGGAGCTGCGGCCGCACATCGACCTGTACCTGCTCACCGACGAGTCGATCGCCGCGGAGACCGAGGACGAGCCCGACGTCTACGATCGCACGTTCTACCGGCTCAACGACGTCACCGACCTGAACAGCACCGTGCTGGCGGGATTGCGAAACCGTTTCGCCACACCGTTTTTCGATGCCCTGTGTGCCTACGCGGCGGCTCCGGTCGGCCAATTCCATGCGCTTCCCGTCGCGCGCGGGGCCAGCATCTTCAACTCCAAATGCCTGCAGGACATGGGCGAGTTCTACGGCCGCAACATCTTCATGGCCGAGACTTCGACGACCTCGGGGGGCCTGGATTCGCTGCTGGACCCGCACGGCAACATCAAGGCGGCGATGGACAAGGCGGCCGTCACCTGGAACGCCGACCACACGTATTTCGTCACCAACGGAACGTCTACCGCCAACAAGATCGTCGTGCAGGCCCTGACGCGCCCGGGCGACATCGTCCTCATCGACCGCAACTGCCACAAGTCACACCACTACGGCCTCGTGCTCGCCGGGGCCTATCCGCTGTACCTGGACGCCTACCCGCTGCCCGAGTACGCGATCTACGGCGCCGTGTCGCTGCACACGATCAAGGAGGCGCTGCTCGACCTCGAGGCCGCCGGCCAGCTGGACCGGGTGCGCATGCTGCTGCTCACCAACTGCACCTTCGACGGCGTCGTCTACAACCCGCGCCGGGTGATGGAGGAGGTGCTGGCGATCAAGCCGGACATCTGCTTTTTGTGGGACGAGGCGTGGTACGCGTTCGCGACGGCGGTGCCGTGGGCCCGGCAGCGGACGGCGATGGTGTCCGCGGAGGGCCTCGAGCAGATGCTGGCGTCTCCGGAATACGCTGCGGAGTACCGGGATTGGGTCGCGTCGATGGAGGGGGTCGACCGGTCGGAGTGGGTTGATCGCCGGCTGCTTCCAGACCCGGCCCGCGCGCGAGTCCGGGTGTATGCGACGCATTCCACGCACAAGTCGCTGTCGGCGTTTCGGCAGGCGTCGATGGCCCACGTCCGCGACCAGGATTTCAACGCGCTGACCCGGGACGCGTTCGCCGAGGCGTTCTTGACCCACACCTCGACCTCGCCGAACCAGCAGCTCCTGGCGTCGCTGGACCTGGCGCGCCGGCAGGTCGACATCGAAGGCTTCGAGCTGGTCCGCAACGTCTACAACATGGCGCTGGTGTTCCGGCACCGGGTCCGCAAGGACCGGCTGATCAGCAAGTGGTTCCGCATCCTCGACGAGTCCGACCTGGTGCCCGACGAGTTCCGGGCGTCGTCGGTCAGCTCGTACCGTCAGGTCAGGCAGGGCGCGCTGGCCGAGTGGAACGAGGCGTGGCGTTCGGATCAGTTCGTGCTGGACGCCACGCGGGCGACCCTGTTCGTCGGCAAGACGGGAATGAACGGGTACGACTTCCGCGAGAAGATCCTGATGGACCGGTTCGGCATCCAGATCAACAAGACCTCGATCAACAGCGTGTTGTTGATCTTCACCATCGGGGTCACCTGGTCGAGTGTGCACTACCTGCTCGACGTGCTGCGCCGCATCGCGACCGACTTCGAGCGCAGCCTGAGCATCGGCGGCAAGGACGACCTCGCCCTGCAACAGCGCCGGGTCGAGGAGATCACCGAGGACCTGCCGCACCTGCCCGACTTCAGCGAGTTCGACTTCGCCTTCCGTCCCGTCGACGCCTGCAAGTTCGGCGACATGCGGTCGGCCTTTTACGCCGGGTACGAAGAGTCGGACCGCGAGCACGTGCTGATCGGCACGGCCGGGCGACGGTTGGCCGAGGGCAAGACCCTGGTGTCCACCACCTTCGTGGTGCCCTACCCGCCCGGCTTCCCGGTACTGGTCCCGGGACAGGTGGTCTCCAAGGAGATCGTCTACTTCCTCGCCCAGCTCGACGTGAAGGAAATCCACGGCTACAACCCGGATCTCGGGCTGTCGGTTTTCACCGAGGCCGCGCTGGCGCGAATGGAGGCCCAACGGAACGCAGCGATGGCCGCCGTCGGGTCCGCGTTCCCGGGCTTCGAGATCCCGTCGGATGCCTCGTCGCTGAGCGGAGCCGTCAACGGTGACCGGGTGGCGCGGGTGGTCGCCGAAGACGCCTAGGCGCGCGGTGGACCTGGCGACCAGTGGGGCAGGCTCTGCCGGATGCCCCGGGTTATCTCGTCAGTTCGCATTGCGCTGCCGGCGGGGGCTGTCTCCTGGCAGCTGCAACTCAGGGTGCTGAATGCGCTCGGGTCGGCGCCGGCCGATGCTGCTCCCGCGGCACCGAAGCCGAGGGCAATCGCAACGCCGATCAGCGTTTTGGTGATCGTCGGCATCACAGCGCCAGTCTATGAGCGTTCGCTGGGAAGCCGCTGGGAAGCTATGAGCTTGCCTCGTCGCCTTTCTGGGCCGGCTTCGCGCCTACCGGGCCGCCGGGGTGGCGTCCCGGGCGTTGCGGCAGCACGATGACCAACGCCACGACGATCGCCGCGATGACCGCCGAGGCCAGCGGGCGGCTCAGGGCCAGGCCGCCGTGGGCGACCGGCTTATCAAGGAAGTCCCCCAGAGTTGCGCCCAGAGGCCGCGTCAGGATGAATGCCACCCAAAACAAGGTGACACGCGACACGCCGGTCCAGTAATACAGGGCGACGACCACAGCAAGACCCGCGGCGAACACCAACGCGCCGCGTTCGTAACCGAATCCGCGCGTGTCGGCGAGCCAATCGCCGAGTGCGGTGCCCAGGGTCTGCGAGAACGTGATGGTCGCCCAGTAGAACGCCTCTACCTTGGGCGTCGAGACGGTGCTTACCGATACGGTTCCCTCCGACCAACGCCAAAGCCCCAAGGTAGCCAAGAGACAACCCAGAAGCAGCAGCGATCCGCCCGTATACCCGATCCCCAGCGATCGGTCGGCGAAATCGGCAAGCGTCGTCCCGAACGTAGTCGAGGCCACGATCGTCGCCCAGTACAGCGACGGATGAAAACGCTTGGCGAGGATCTGCGCGACGACCAGCGCTACCAGCGCGCCGCCGAAAATCGCGACGCCAAGCAGATACCCCCAATTCTCGAGCGTATCGGCGTGGAAGACGGTCATCGTGATGGTGTCGCCGCCGGTCTCGCCCAATGTTGTCGCCAAGATCTTGATGACCCAAAAGCCCAGAGTGACCGCCGGCACCTTGGTCAACGTCTGTTTCGCAACGTCATTCATCAGGTAGTGATCTTTCGGTCTCGTTGTTCTGCATGCCTACAACAGCCACACTGAGAAAGCGCCAAGATGGATTCTAGCTGTCGGGTTTCGCTCACAGACCGGCCCGGAAGGCTGGGCCGAGGGGCCGCGCGGTTAAGTGCTTTCTTCCGCGCATTTCGATCCTGGCTACATCTTTCCGGTGGGTCCTGAGAAGTAACTATATTCTATCTGTGAATGCTCGCACTAGCCGAAGCCGCAATTAGGATCCAAACCTCAAGGTGCACAACTGATTCCGGCGGTGCGCGCAACCTCCGGTCGTTGCCCAAACGTTAAGTACCAGTTAGCAATTGCCTTAGCGTTCAATAAGTTACGGCTATTGCGGTGCCACCATGGGTGCATGCCGGAGGAAACGGGCGCCGTGCTCCAACTCGGCGCAGGTGCGCGCTGGTCGATCATTCTCATCTCGTTGGGGATAACGGCAAGCTCTTTCCTTTTCATCAGCGGCGTTGCGTTCCTGATCCCTTCGCTGCAGGCTCGCCGTGGCATTCCGCTGACCGAAGCCGGCCTGCTGTCGTCGATGCCAAGTGGGGGCATGGCGGTCACGCTGGTTTTGTGGGGCTACGTGCTGGACCGCGTCGGCGAGCGGACCGTGCTGACGGTGGGCTCGGCGCTCACCGCCGCTGCGGCCTACGCCGCGGCCTCGGCGCATTCGTTGGTGTGCACGGGTGTCTATCTGTTCCTCGGCGGGATGGCCGCGGCCAGTTGCAACACCGCCGGCGGCCGGCTGGTGGCCGCGTGGTTCCCGCCGCGGCAACGCGGCCTGGCAATGGGAATCCGCCAGACCGCGCAGCCATTGGGAATCGCCTTGGGCGCGCTGGTCATACCGGAGCTGGCTGAACGCGGCCCGCGTGCGGGACTGATGTTTCTCGCGCTGATGTGCACGCTGGCGGCAGTGGCCAGCGGCCTCGGAATCGTCGATCCGCCGCGGAAATCCCGCAACGCGGCGACCGAGGGTGAACTGGCCAGTCCGTATCGCGGATCGTTTGTGCTGTGGCGCATCCACGCGGTGGCCGGCCTGCTGATGATGCCGCAGACGGTGACCGTGACGTTCATGCTTGTGTGGCTGATGCATCACCATGGCTGGTCGGTGGCGGCCGCCGGCGGTTTGATCACCTTCACCCAACTGCTGGGCGCGCTGGGACGAATCGCGGTCGGCCGCTGGTCCGATCGCATCGGCTCGCGGATGCGACCGGTCCGCACAATCGCTATCGCCGCCGCCCTGATCCTGTTCCTGCTTGCCCTCACCGACAGCACCGGTTCCGGTTATGACGTCTTGCTCATGGTCGCCGTCTCGGTGATTGCGGTGCTCGACAATGGGTTGGAGGCCACCGCAATCACCGAGTTAGCCGGGCAGTTTTGGAGCGGACGCGCGCTGGGCATACAGAACACCACGCAGCGGCTGATGGCGGCCGCGGGACCTCCGCTCTTCGGGGCCCTGATCATGGCGGCCGAATATCCGGCGGCCTGGGCGCTGTGCGGGTTGTTCCCATTGGCGGCGGTGCCGCTGGTACCGAAACCCAAATCAACCCCGATCAGCGCGGCCCCGCCTACCGGGCCCACCGACTCCGGCACCGAGCAGCAAGACAGCGAACACCGCGCCGGCGGCGCCCGAGACCAGCAGCGGCAACCGCCCGTCGGCGCCCCACAGGAAGCCGGCCCAGAGGCCCGCGGCGAGCATCGCGAACCCGCTCAGACCCTGGAAGACGCCCTGGGCGCTGGACTGTAGCTCCGTGCCGACAAGCCCTGAGACCCATGCCTTCCCGACGCCGTCGTAGCAGGCGGTGAAAAGCCCGTACACGACGATCAGCCCGCATGCGGTCGGCGCGTTCGTGGTGCTGCTGAGACCGAGATAGCCGACCGCGAAGAACGCCAGCCCGACGCCGTAGACCGCGGGCCGGCCGAAACGGTCGGCAAGCACTCCCGCCGGAAAGCTCGCCAGCGCGTAGACCACGTTGTAGCCGACGTAGGCCAGGACGACGCCAACCACCGAGAACCCGATCTCCTTGAGCCGCAACAACAGCAGCGCGTCGGGAAAGTTGACGACGCTGAAGGCGACCAGGAACGAGACGATCTCCCAGTAGCGGCGGGGCAGCCGCCGGGTCGCGGCGAGCATCGACGACCGGGGCGCTTGCCGCATGTCCCTGGGTCGTTCTCGGACCCAGGCGATCAGCAACACGCTGAGCACGGCGGGGATCACGGCGAGATAGAGCACCGGCCGGATCTGGTGATGGAACAGCTCGTATCCGGCCAGCCCGAGCAGCGGCCCGATGACCGCGCCGAGCGTGTCCATCGTGCGGTGAAACCCGAAGACACGACCGCGCTCGGCCTGCTCGACGCCGTCGACGAGCATCGCGTCGCGTGGCGCACCCCGCAGTCCCTTCCCCAGGCGGTCGACGACCCGTCCGACCATGATGCCGGGCCACGCGCCGGCGGCGGCGATGATGAGCTTTCCCAGAGCGGCCATCCCGTAGCCGGACGCGATCAGCGGACGGCGGGCCACCCGGTCGCCCAACGGGCCCGAGACGACCTTGGTGAGCGACGCGGCGCCCTCCGCGGCGCCTTCCACCGCCCCGACCACCGACGGCGGCGCTCCGAGAACGGTCGTCAGGTAGATCGGCAGCAGCGGGTACAGCAACTCGCTCGCCGCGTCCTGCAGCAGCGACACCAGTGACAGCACCACCAAGTTTCGGGTGAGCCACGCCGGCCCGGTCCGGACTCCCATACCGAACAAATTACCGGCGGATTCCGCTCACCGGGATCCGAATGACCCCGTCCGCGCCAAGGTGGCGCAATAGTGCGGCCGGCCCGGGTTTTGGCTGCTCGCCGCCGGATCCCAACCGGCGCAATAACCCGATCGGCCGCCGGGGGCCGTGTTCGGCGGCCAAAAAGTCGCCCGCGTGCCGCGTTAGCTTGACCTCGTGGCGCAACCGGTACCGATCCGGGGCCCCCGGGCCGACCGCGCCCGCCGGGTCGCCGACGTGTTGCGGCAGCAGATTCACGCTGACGCCTACCCCGACGGGCTGCCCGCCGAACACGAGTTGGCGACCGAGTTCTTCGTGTCGCGCAACACCGTTCGCGAGGCGCTGGCCGTCCTGAAACACGAGGGACTGATCGATCGCGGACCCAAGGTCGGTACCCATGTCGCGCAACGCAAGTACCACCACGGGCTCGATGCGCTGCTCGGGCTGAAGGAGACGTTCAAAAATCTCGGCGAGGTCCGCAACGAGGTGCGGGCCGCCATGCCGGTGACCGCCCCGCCGTCGGTGGCCCGCCGGTTGCAGCTGGCTCCCGGTGAGCGGGTGGTGTTCGTCGAGCGACTGCGTTACCTCGGCGACCTGCCGCTGAGCCTGGACCTGACCTACCTGGCGCCGGACCTCGGAACCCAGATCCTGGACTATTCGCTTGAAACCAACGACCTGTTCGCTCTGATCGAGCAAGTCAGCGGACAGCGGCTGGGCTCGGCTTCGCTGGCGCTGGAGGCCATCCCCGCCGACCCGCACTCGGCGGTCACGCTGCAGGTGACCGACGGGGCGGCGCTGCTCATGCTGGAGCGGCTCACCTGCCTCGACGACGGCAGGCCCGTTGACCTGGAATACATCCGGATGCGTGGCGATCGAATCACCATGCGGGGCAGCCTGATTAGGAGCAAGCCATGACTCTGGTCAACAACCGCGCCGACGTGCCCGTAACGATCGACGAGTCGATGTGCATCGACGGCTGCACGCTCTGCGTCGAGGTCTGTCCGCTGGACGCGCTGGCGATCAACCCCGACACCGGCAAGGCGTTCATGCACGTCGACGAATGCTGGTACTGCGGCCCCTGCGCGGCCCGCTGCCCGACGGGCGCAGTCACCGTCAACATGCCGTACCTCCTACGCTGAAACGCTAAGGCTGCCAATGACAAAGCATGCCCTCCGGCTGCTGTCGGTGGTGACCGCGGTCATGAACATCCTCGCGCTCGCCTCCGGCTGCTCGCTCGAATCGCTGTCGCAGTCCTCCGGCGTGGTCAATGTGGTGGTGGGGTACCAGTCCAAGACCATCAATACCGTCACCGCGGGCACGCTGCTGCGCGCGCAGGGCTACCTGGAGCGCCGGCTCGCCGACATCACCACCCGCACCGGCACCAAATACGCGGTGCGCTGGCAGGACTACGACACCGGCGCGCCGATCACCGCCCAGATGCTCGCGGAGAAGATCGATATCGGCTCGATGGGCGATTACCCGATGCTGATCAACGGGTCCAAGACGCAGGCCAACCCGCTGGCCCGGACCGAGATGGTGTCGGTCACCGGGCCCAATCCCAAGGGCGCGCTGAACATGGTTGTGGTACAGCCGGATTCGTCGGCGACCGGGCTGGCCGATCTGGCCGGCGCGAAGGTCTCGGCCAGCGTGGGCTCGGCCGGACACGGCACGTTGGTGCGCGCCCTGGCCAAGGCCGGGGTCAACGGTGTCGAGGTGCTCAACCAGTGGCGGAAGTCCTTGCACCACAACAACTCCCGGAAGACCAGCTGCGGGCCGCGCACGAGCTCATCTACCGGCCGCTGCGGCACCCGGACGGCCCGCCGCAGCCGCAGGTCGAATATAAGCTGCGCCGATTCGTCAACGACTATGTGGCGCCGCCCAAGACGGCGGCCAAGCTGTCCATCGCGGTGCAAACCTTTGACCGGATGCGGGACGAGATCGCCGGCATGGGAGCCCGTGATCCGCACGAGCTGATGCGCGCAGTGGAGGTCTCGTTCATCCGGGACTGCGCCGAGATGGCCGCCCGGTCGTCGCTCACGAGAACCGAATCGCGCTGGGGTCTTTACCACGACCGCGCGGACTTGCCGGGCCGCGACGACAGCCAATGGGGTTATCATCTCAACCTGCGCAAGGGTTGCGATGGCGACATGGTCTTTCTCAAGCGGCCGGTGGCCCCGTATTTCGTGCCGGTCCCGGAGCTGGACGGCCTGCCGCCGGCGGACCAGACGGTCCAGGACGTGGAGCAGCCACCGCTGGTCGGCGGCCAGGCCCCGGCCACCGCCGGGTCCCGAATCGCCCCGGCGACAACGGCGTTCCAACCGCCCTCGCCGCGCATCGCCGAGGTGCTGGCCCTCGAGGAGCCGACGATGGCCGACCTGGGGCCCTACCTGGCCGACTCCGAGCCCGGGGTGCGCCGCACCGCGGTGACGACGCTGACCGAGCACCTCCCCGACGGCTATGCGCCCGCCCTGTTCGCGGCGCTGGACGACCCCGACGCCGCGGTGCGCCGCACCGGCGCCGAGGGAGTCCGCGAGGTGGTCGAGGTGCTGCCCGAATCCGTTGCGGCGCGGTCGTATTTGCGCTCCGGCGACACGGCGGTGCGGGCGGCCTCCGTGTATCTGCTGGCCGCACGCCGGGCCGGTGCTGCCGCCGATTACCATCGCGCGCTTCAAGATCCCGACCATCGGGTGCGGATAGAGGCGGTACGGGCGTTGGTGTCGGTCGACGATGTGGCCGGGGTCGTCGAGGCCACCGGGGACGAGAATCGCGAGGTCCGCATCGCGGCCGCCGCCGGCCTGGCCACGCTGCGCGCCGGCTCCCACGCCGTGAGCGCATTGGTCGCCGATCCCGATCCGCTGGTTCGCGCTTCCGCGCTCGCGGCGTTAGGTGAACTAGGCTGCGGCCAGGACGATTTCGCCGCTGTCGAACGGGCGTTGCGGGCACCGGCGTGGCAGGTGCGGGAGGGCGCGGCCCGGGCGCTGGCGGGTGCGGCGGCCGACCTTGCCGTTCCCCGGCTGTCCGAGGCGCTTTCCGACGCGCATCTGGACGTCCGCAAGGCGGCCGTGCTCAGCCTCAGCCGGTGGGCCGACGAGCCCGCTGCCCGCGACGCACTCGGAATCGCGCTCAAGGACGGCGATGCCGACGTGCGCGCCTACGCGCGTCGGGCCCTGGAAGCAGGCGCGTAGCTCGTTCAGCGATGGCCCAGCGATGCGTTCGTCACCGCGCCGTTCGCGATCAGTTGATCGGCGACCCGCCTGGCCTGATCGACGGGGATGGCGAAACCCACGCCGATCCAGCCGGCTTGGGCGCCGGGGTAAGCGGGTCCGGTCGTTGCGATTGCGGAATTGAGTCCTATCAGGGCACCGCCCGTGTCGACCAATGCGCCACCGGAGCTGCCGGGACTCATCGAGGCGTCGGTTTGGATGGCGTCGAATAGGGCGTTGCTGCCGTTCGGGCCGATGAGGGCCGACAGCGGCCGGTGCAGCGCGCTGATGATCCCGGTGGTGACCGTGCCGTCGAGTCCGAGCGGCGAGCCGATGGCGACAACTTTCTGGCCCACGTGCAGACCGGTCGACGAGCCCATCGTTATCGGGCGAAGGCCCGAAATGCCTTGAACGCGAACGACCGCGACGTCCGTGGCGGCGTCTGCGCCGACGACGGTGAAAGGCGCGGTGCGGCTGTCGGCGAAAGTCGCAACGGTATCGGCCGCCGGGGCCGCCCCTCCGGAGCCGGCCATCGAGACGACGTGATTGTTGGTGAGAATCAATCCGTCGGCGCTGAGCACGACTCCAGAGCCCTCCAGGGCCTGTGCGCCGACGGCCGTCTCGAGTTTGACGACGCTGGGTGCCGCCTTGGCCGCCGCCTGCTCAATGGTTGCGGCCGGTGGGTCGGCCGGCGGCGGGTTGAGGGCGGATGCCTCTTTGGGGGGATCAACGACGGGGTGCAGTTCGACGGCGCTCACGGCCCCTGCGGCACCCGATAGCACCGCAAGCGCCGCGGCGCCGGCGAGGACCGCGATCCGAGATCGCGGCAATCGCTGCGGGCGCGCACGCCGCAACTCATGGCGGCCGCTGTGCTGCGGCCTTGCGCCCCATGACATTTCTCTCGGGTGCCCACTGAGCTATGCGAGCAAACATTGGGATCGCGGATGGCTTCGAAATGCGCACCGAGGGCGCGAATTCCCGGCCCGTCGCCTTGCGCTACCGCAGCGCCTTCGCGTAGAGCAGGCTGTCTTGTGGTTCGGGACCCAGGTTGGGATAGACGGCGTAACGGGCGAGTCGTCCCTCCAGGACGAAACCGGCACTCTCCAGCAAGCGCGCCGAGCGCTCGTTGTCAGCGTTGCAGGTCGCCCAGACGCGATACACCTTCCGATCGGCGCCCAGCGCTTCCAGCAGCACACCGAGCACCTCGGACATCAAACCCTTGCCCCACCATCGCCGACCCAGGCAGTAACCGATTTCGACCGAGTGACCCACCGGGCGCCGGCAGCTCGTCAGCCCGACGATGTCGCCGCTGTGCTTCAGCTCGATCACCCAGGTCCGCTCGTCGTCGCTGACATTCATCTTCTCGGTGATCACCCGCCGCGTCGCCTCCACATCGGGATGCGGCGCCCACATCAGATACTTGGTGACCGCGGGATCGCGGGCGACCCTTTGGAAGAGCGCGCCGGCGTCGTCGAGCGCGGGCGGGCGCAACACCACACGCGGCCCGGTGATGCGGTCAGGTGGATAGTCGAACATGGCGCTAGAGGCCGAGCGCCTGATAGGTGCGACGGACGAACTTCGGTTGCGCCGTGCGAAGTTTCGCCAGCGACGTGTTGCCCGCGACGGCCGTGGCGGCGTCCACGGTCAGGTCGGGCAGGTTCTGAATCAGATACAGCAGGATCAGGTCCGCGGACGGGTCGGCCTGCCACCACGTCCCGTAGGCGCCCGGCCAACTGAACGTCCCAAGCCCGCCCGGCCCGAACAGCGGGGCGGACTTCGCCGGATCGGTCACCACCGACAGGTTCAACCCGAACCCGCGGCCGACCCAGTAGGGCGCCCCGAGGAAGTTGTGCCGCTTCTGTTCGTCGGTGAGCCGGTCCGTCCGCATCAACCGGACCGACTCGGCGGACAACACCCGCACGCCGTCGACCGTCCCGTCGCCGAGCAGCATCCGCACGAACCTCAGGTAGTCGTCGGCGGTCGACCACAACCCGCCGCCGGCGTTGCAGAACGAGGGCGGCTTGATGTGCGGCGGCCCCATCACGCCGTGGCGCAGCTCTTCGTTGTCGTCGAGCGAATACATGGTCGCGGCGCGTCGCCGCGCTTCGGCCGAGACGAAGAACCCGGTGTCGGTCATGCCCGCCGGGCCCAGGACCCGTTCGGCGAGAACCTGGTGGAACGGCTTGTCGTCGACGCGGGCGGCGATGACACCCAACAGATCGATGGAGTGGCTGTAGGTGACCCGCTCGCCGGGCTGATGCACCAGCGGCAACTTGGCCAGCTCGCCCAGCCAGGCGTCCGGCCCCTGGTTGAACGGCAGCCGCATGTAGGCCTTCGAGATCGGGCCGGACACCGAGAATCCGTAGGCCAGGCCGCTGGTGTGGGTCAACAGATCCTCGATCAGGATCGCCCGGTTCACCGGGTGCGTCCGGTCCGGCGGCCCGTGCGGGTCGTCGAGCACCCGCACGTCGGCCAGCTCCGGCGCCCAGCGCACGACCGGGTCTTTCAGTGCCAGCTTGCCCTCGTCGACCAGGCTCATCACCGCCGCGACGGTGACGGGCTTGGTCATCGACGCGATGCGGAACAGCGTGTCCCTCGTCATCGGCAGGCCCGCGTCGACGTCCCGGTAGCCGATTTCGTTGACCTGCAGCAGCTCTCCGTGTTGCCAGACCATCGTCACCGCGCCGGCGAGTAGGCCGGCGTCGCACACTTCGCGGATCGAGGTCTGATTGAGGTCGAGGGTCGAGCGATTCACCCGGTTCAGGTTAGTGCGCGCCGCTGCGCGCGGACGTACCAGAAAGCCATTTCCATTTCATTCCCGTCCACCTCGCGGCGCCAGGTGGCGGGCTCCAGCGACTCGATGTCCCAGCCCGCGCCGTCGAGGACGTTGCGCAGCGTCTGTTCGGACACCGCGGGCCGCGGCCAGTCGTCATCCGCCGGTTGGGCGTCGGAGAAGCAGCTGATGAGCAAGGTGGCGCCGGGTCTGGTGGCCCGGTGCGCCGCGGCGGCATAGCTGCGCTTGCCGTCGTCGTCGAGGCAGTGGAACATGCCGCTGTCGATGATGGTGTCGAACGCGTCGGTATAGCCCTCGAGCGTGGTGGAGTCGGTCACCGCGAACTTGACATGGACCCCGGCATCCCTGGCCCGCCCCTCGGCGGTGATCAGCGCGGTCGGCGAGATGTCCAACCCGGTCACGTGGTAGCCGTTCTTGGCCAGGTAGATGGCGTTGTCGCCGAGCCCGCAGCCGATGTCGAGGACATCACCGTGGACCCAGCCGCCCTCCCGCCAGGCGACGACGCCCTCCTTGGGCGCCTTGGTGTCCCATGGTGGTGTGGTCACGGCGGGAAGGCCTTCGGCGGGACTTTCACCCCGGTAGAGAGCGTCGAAATCCAGGCGCGGAAATTGGGGAGTGCCAGAAGTGCCGGGTCGTGTCATTTTCCTAGCCTAGGCGGCTAGAACAGATCCGCCCCTACACACTTGTCGTGCTCATCGGGCCGATGCCGAGCTGGTCGTTGCCGGTGAGGAATTCGCCGATGTTGTTGGTGCCGACGTTGCCAAAGCCGAAGTTCGCCAGGCCGTAGTTACCGATGCCGACGTTGAAGTCGCCGACGTTGAAGAAGCCCGTGTTGAAGAAGCCGATGTTGGGCCAGCCGAAGTTGAACGGCGTGGACAGAATGGCTTCGTCGATCTCCGTCGTTGTCAACATCAACTGTTGCGCCGCCGCCGACGCCCCGGCGTGATAGCCCACCATCGCCCCGACATCGCGGGCCCACATCGTCTCGTATTCGGCCTCAAGTTCGGCGATCGCCGGCGCGTTGAACCCAAACCAATTCGACATCACCGCCTGCACGAACGAACTGCGGTTGGCCGCCACCGCCATCGGATGCACCGTGGTCGCAAAGGCCGACTCAAACGCACTGACCACCGCGCGCGCCTGCCCCGCGGCCCCCGACGCGTGAGCCGCCGCCGCGTTCAGCCACCCCGTATACGGCGCGGCGCGGCCGTCATCGCCGCCGACGCCGGACCCTGCCACGCCTGTTCCACCAACCCCGAGGTCACCGAGTTAAACGACGACGCCGCCGAACCCAACTCGGACGCCAATCCGTCCCAGGCCGCCGCGGCCTCGAGCATCGGCCCCGAGCCCGCACCGCTGTACATCGCCGCCGAATTGGTCTCGGGTGGCAGCACCATAAAATTCATCGACCATCCCCCTGGTGGGTCCTTCAGCCCGCGCGCCGGTCGCACGATGGCACTGCAAAATGTACGACGAGTGGCGAGTCTCGGGGAAGATTTGGGCAGCAGTTCGCGCAGTCTGTGAGGAAACGCTCGACCGCAGCGCGAGCCCGGGGTGCCGCAATGCTAGGCTGCCGGGCAGTCGACATCCTTTAACGATCCGTCCGGCGAGGCGGAGAAGGAGGTCAAGGTTTCGCATGGGTGCCGCGGGGGACGCCGCTTTGGGCGGTGAATCCAGGGAATTGATGTCGGCGGCCGACGTCGGCCGCACCATTTCCCGCATCGCGCACCAGATCATCGAAAAGACAGCGCTGGATGGCCCCGACGCGCCCCGGGTGGTGCTGCTGGGAATCCCGACCCGCGGCGTGATTCTGGCCAAGCGCCTGGCCGCCAACATCGGCGAATACAGCGGTGTCGATGTCGCCCATGGCGCCCTCGACATCACCCTCTATCGCGACGATCTGATGCAAAAGCCGCCGCGCCCGCTCGAGGCCACCTCGATCCCGGCCGGCGGCGTCGACGACGCGCTGGTGATCCTCGTCGACGACGTGCTGTACTCCGGGCGTTCGGTGCGCTCCGCCCTGGACGCGCTGCGCGACGTGGGCCGGCCGCGGGCGGTGCAACTGGCGGTGCTGGTCGACCGGGGCCACCGCGAGCTGCCGCTGCGCGCCGACTACGTCGGCAAGAACGTGCCGACCTCGCGCAGCGAGAGCGTGCACGTGCAACTGAGCGAGCACGACGGTCGCGACGGCGTGGTGATCACCCGATGAGTAGACACCTGCTGGCCGCCGGCGACCTGAGCCGCGACGAGGCCACCGCCATCCTCGACGACGCCGACCGCTTCGCGCAGGCGCTGGTGGGCCGGGAGATCAAGAAGCTGCCGACGCTGCGCGGCCGCACCATCGTCACGATGTTCTACGAGAACTCCACCCGGACGAGGGTCTCGTTCGAGGTAGCGGGCAAGTGGATGAGCGCCGACGTGATCAACGTCAGCGCGGCCGGATCCTCGGTGGGCAAGGGCGAGTCGCTGCGCGACACCGCATTCACGCTGCGGGCGGCCGGCGCCGACGCGCTGATCATCCGCCACCCGGCGTCCGGCGCCGCGCATTTGCTCGCGGAGTGGACTTCGACGAAAGACGATGGCCCCTCGGTGATCAACGCCGGGGACGGCACCCACGAACACCCGACGCAGGCGCTGCTGGACGCCCTGACCATCCGCCAGCGGCTAGGCGGCGTCGAGGGCCGGCGCATCGTGATCGTCGGCGACATCCTGCACAGCCGGGTCGCCCGCTCCAACGTCATGCTGCTGCACACGCTGGGCGCCGAGGTGGTGCTGGTGGCGCCGCCGACCTTGCTGCCGGTCGGCTTGGACGGCTGGCCGGTCACCGTCTCATACGACTTCGACGCGGAACTGCCGGCCGCCGACGCGGTGCTGATGCTGCGCGTGCAGGCCGAACGGATGAACGGCGGCTTCTTCCCCTCGGTGCGCGAGTATTCGGTGCGGTACGGGCTTTCGGACCGGCGCCAGGCGATGCTGCCGGGCCACGCCGTGGTGCTGCACCCGGGACCGATGGTGCGCGGCATGGAGATCGCGTCTTCGGTCGCAGACTCATCGCAATCGGCTGTGCTGCAACAGGTTTCCAATGGTGTGCACGTGCGGATGGCCGTGCTGTTCCACGTGCTGGTCGGGGTCGAGGAGAACGCAGCATGAGCGTGCTGATCCGGGGTGTTCGTCCCTATGGTGAGGGCGACCGTGTCGACGTTTTGGTCGATGACGGCCAGATCGCCGATATGGGCCCCGGGCTGGACATCCCGGACACGGCATACGTCATCGACGCCACCGGCCAGATACTGCTTCCGGGCTTCGTCGACCTGCACACCCACCTGCGCGAGCCGGGCCGCGAATACGCCGAGGATATCGAAACCGGTTCGGCGGCAGCGGCTTTGGGCGGCTACACGGCAGTGTTCGCGATGGCCAACACCAAACCGGTAGCCGACAGTCCGGTGGTCACCGACCACGTCTGGCACCGCGGGCAGCAGGTCGGCCTGGTCGACGTGCACCCGGTCGGCGCCGTCACGGTCGGACTGGCCGGGGCGGAACTCACCGAGATGGGCATGATGTCGGCCGGCGCCGCACAGGTGCGGATGTTCTCCGACGACGGCATCTGCGTGCATGACCCGCTGCTGATGCGCCGCGCCCTGGAGTACGCCACCGGCCTGGGGGTGCTGATCGCCCAGCACGCCGAGGATCCGAGACTGACCGTCGGCGCGGTCGCCCACGAGGGGCCCACCGCGGCCAGGCTGGGACTCGCCGGGTGGCCGCGGGCCGCGGAGGAATCGATCGTTGCCCGGGACGCGCTGCTGGCCCGCGATGCCGGCGCCCGCGTGCACATCTGCCACGCCTCCACCGCGGGCACCGTCGAGATTCTGAAATGGGCTAAGGAACAAGGGATTTCGATCACGGCCGAGGTCACCCCGCATCACCTGCTGCTCGACGACGGCAGGCTGGCCACCTACGACGGGCTCAATCGGGTGAACCCGCCGCTGCGCGAGGCCGCCGACGCGGCCGCGCTGCGTCAAGCGCTGGCCGACGGGGTGATCGACTGTGTGGCCACCGACCATGCCCCGCACGCGGAGCACGAGAAATGCGTTGAGTTCTCGGCGGCCCGCCCCGGCGTGCTCGGGTTGCAAACGGCGTTGTCGGTGGTGGTGCAGACGATGGTGGCGCCCGGGCTGTTGTCCTGGCGCGACATCGCGAGGGTGATGAGTGAGAATCCGGCGCGCATCGCACGCTTGCCCGATCATGGCCGGCCGCTGGAGGTGGGGGAGCCCGCCAACCTGACCGTGGTGGACCCGGATGCCACCTGGACGGTCGCCGGATCGGACCTGGCCAGCCGGTCGGCCAACACGCCGTACGAGTCGATGACCTTGCCCGCCACGGTGACCGCGACCCTGCTGCGGGGGAAGATCACCGCCCGGGACGGAAAGAGCCCGGCATGAACTCGGGCACGCTGGTGGGGTCGCTGATCTTCGCGGCCGTGCTGGTGTTGGTGATCACGGTGCTGATTCAGTTGATGATGCGCAGCTGGCGGCGCCGCGCGGAGCGACAGCAGGAAATCCTCGGCAACCTGCCCGACGTGCCCGCCAATGTGGGCGCCGCGACCGTGAAAACCCGCGGCCAATATTGCGGTTCCATGATGGCGCCGGACTGGAGCGAGCGGATCGCGGCCGGCGATTGGGGCTACCGCAGCAAGGCGGTGTTAACTCGCTATCCCGAAGGGATCATCGTGGAACGCACACGGGCCCAACCGATTTGGATTCCGCAAGACTCGATCGAGGATATCCGCATGGAGCGCCGAATGGCCAACAGGGTCGCCGCCCGCATCGGGATATTGGCGATCCGGTGGCGGCTCCCGTCGGGAGTCGAGATCGACACCGCGTTTCGGGCGAATCACCGCGACGAGTACGACCCGTGGCTGGATGACCGGCCGGATGCCCGAAAGGATGACGTCGCGTGAGCAAAGCCGTACTGGTACTCGAAGACGGCCGCGTCTTCACCGGCACTCCCTTCGGCAAGGTCGGACAGGCGCTCGGGGAGGCCGTCTTCTCCACCGGCATGTCCGGCTATCAGGAGACGCTGACCGACCCCAGTTACCACCGGCAGATCGTGGTGGCCACCGCGCCGCAGATCGGCAACACCGGCTGGAACGGTGAGGACGCCGAGAGCCGCCGCGACAAGATCTGGGTCGCCGGCTACGCGGTGCGCGACCCGTCGCCGCGCGCCTCCAACTGGCGCGCCACCGGCACGCTCGCCGACGAGCTGGTCCGCCAGGGCGTCGTCGGGATCGCCGGGATCGACACCCGCGCAGTGGTGCGGCACCTGCGCAGCCGGGGCTCGATGAAGGCGGGGGTGTTCTCCGGGGATTCGCTCGCCGAACCCTTGAACATGCTGCTCGAGCGGGTGCGGGGCCAGCAGTCGATGCTGGGCGCCGATCTCGCCCGCGAGGTCAGCACCGACGACCCCTATGTGGTGGAACCGGAAGGGGCGCAGCGGTTTACGGTGGCCGCGCTGGACCTCGGCATCAAGACCAACACCCCCCGCAACTTCGCCCGGCGCGGCATCCGCAGCCACGTCCTGCCGGCCTCGGCGACATTCGACCAGATCACCGAAATCAACCCCGACGGCGTGTTCCTGTCCAACGGCCCGGGCGATCCCGCCACCGCCGACCACGTCGTCGCGCTCACCCGCGAGGTGCTGGGCGCCGGAATCCCGTTGTTCGGCATCTGTTTCGGCAATCAGATCCTGGGGCGGGCTCTGGGTTTGTCCACCTACAAGATGGTCTTCGGTCACCGTGGGATCAATGTCCCGGTCATCGACCATGCCACCCGGCGGGTCGCGGTGACCGCACAGAACCACGGCTTCGCATTGGAGGGCGAGGCGGGCCAGACGTTCGACACGCCGTTCGGCCCGGCGATCGTCAGCCACACCTGCGCCAACGACGGCGTGGTGGAAGGCGTCAAACTCGTTGACGGGCGGGCGTTCTCGGTGCAATACCACCCGGAGGCCGCCGCCGGCCCACACGACGCCGAGTACCTCTTCGACCAATTCGTCGAGCTAATGGCAGGCGCCCGATGACCTCCCCTACCGCGAGCGTGCGTGTTTGTACACCGACACGCCGTAAACCGCGTACAACTGTGCACGGTCGCGCCAAGGAAGGGGGGCGCTGATGCCGCGGCGGAGTGACCTGCGCCACGTGCTGGTGATCGGCTCGGGGCCGATCGTGATCGGGCAGGCATGCGAATTCGACTACTCCGGTACCCAGGCCTGCCGGGTGCTGCGCGCGGAGGGACTGCGGGTCAGCCTGGTCAACTCCAACCCGGCCACCATCATGACCGACCCCGAGTACGCCGACTTCACCTACGTCGAACCGATCACCCCGACCTTCGTCGAGCGGGTGATCGCCCAGCAGGCCGAGCGGGGCAACAAGATCGACGCCCTGCTGGCCACGCTGGGCGGGCAGACCGCGCTCAACACCGCGGTCGCCCTGTACGAGAACGGCGTGCTGGAGCGCTACGGGGTGGAGCTCATCGGCGCCGACTTCGACGCCATCCAGCGCGGCGAGGACCGGCAGCGGTTCAAGGACATCGTCGCCAAGGTCGGTGGTGAATCCGCCCGCAGCCGGGTGTGTTTCACCATGGACGAGGTCCGCGAGACGGTCGAGGAACTGGGCCTGCCGGTGGTCGTGCGACCGAGCTTCACCATGGGCGGGTTGGGCTCCGGCATGGCGCGATCCGCCGACGAGGTCGACCGGATGGCCGGCGCCGGGCTGGCCGCCTCGCCCAGCGCCAACGTGCTCATCGAGGAATCGATCTACGGCTGGAAGGAATTCGAACTCGAGCTGATGCGCGACGGCCACGACAACGTGGTGGTGGTGTGCTCCATCGAGAACGTCGACCCGATGGGCGTGCACACCGGCGACTCGGTCACCGTCGCGCCGGCCATGACCCTGACCGACCGGGAGTACCAGCGGATGCGCGATCTGGCGATCGCGATCCTGCGCGAGGTCGGCGTGGACACCGGCGGCTGCAACATCCAGTTCGCGGTCAACCCAAGCGACGGGCGGCTGATCGTCGTCGAGATGAACCCGCGGGTGTCGCGGTCAAGCGCCCTTGCTTCCAAGGCCACCGGCTTCCCGATCGCCAAGATCGCCGCCAAGCTGGCCATCGGTTACACCCTCGACGAGATCGTCAACGACATCACCAAGGAAACGCCGGCCTGCTTCGAGCCCACCCTGGACTATGTCGTGGTCAAGGCGCCGCGATTCGCGTTCGAGAAATTCCCCGGCGCCGACCCCACCCTGACCACCACGATGAAATCGGTCGGGGAGGCGATGTCGCTGGGCCGCAACTTCGTGGAGGCGCTCGGCAAGGTGATGCGGTCCCTCGAGACGGGCCGCGCCGGCTTCTGGACCAAGCCCGACCAGGTGGGCGACGTCGACGAGGTGCTGGACCGGTTGCAGACCCCGACCGAGGGCCGGCTCTACGACGTGGAGCTTGCGCTGCGGCTCGGGGCGACGGTCGAGGACGTGGCGCAGGCCTCGGGCGTCGACCCGTGGTTCGTTGCGCAGATCGGCGAGCTGGTAAGGCTGCGCGCCGAGCTGGTCGCCGCCCCGGTGCTGGACGCAGACCTGCTGCGGCAGGCCAAGCACAACGGATTGTCCGATCGCCAGATCGCCTCGCTAAGGCCGGAATTGGCCGGGGAGAACGGGGTGCGGTCATTGCGCGAGCGGCTCGATGTCCACCCGGTCTACAAGACGGTGGACACCTGCGCCGCGGAGTTCGAGGCCAAGACGCCCTACCACTACAGCAGCTACGAACTGGACCCGGCCGCCGAGACGGAGGTGGCCCCGCAGGCCGAGAAGCCCAAGGTGCTGATCCTGGGGTCGGGGCCGAACCGGATCGGCCAGGGCATCGAATTCGACTACAGCTGCGTACACGCCGCAACCACGTTGTCGCAAGCCGGTTTTGAGACCGTGATGGTCAACTGCAACCCGGAGACGGTGTCCACCGACTACGACACCGCCGACCGGCTCTACTTCGAGCCGCTGACGTTCGAGGACGTCCTGGAGGTGTTCCGCGCCGAAACGCAGTCGGGGACCG
Source organism: uncultured Actinomycetota bacterium (assembly GCA_963784685.1). GTDB lineage: Bacteria > Actinomycetota > Actinomycetes > Mycobacteriales > Mycobacteriaceae > Mycobacterium. Next base: position 114,357 of record CAWASF010000013.1, on the reverse strand, counting down.
GCGGCCCCGGTGTGGTCGGCGTCATCGTGCAACTCGGCGGCCAAACCCCGCTCGGGCTGGCCCAACGGCTCTTCGACGCCGGGGTTCCGATCGTGGGCACCCCGCCGGAGGCCATCGACCTGGCCGAAGACCGCGGCGCCTTCGGCGACCTGCTGGGCGCCGCCGGCCTGCCGGCCCCGCGCTACGGCACCGCAACGACTTTCGATCAGGCCCGCCGGATCGCCGAGGAGATCGGTTATCCGGTGCTGGTGCGGCCGTCGTACGTGCTCGGTGGTCGCGGCATGGAGATCGTCTACGACGAGGAGACGCTGAAGGGCTACATCACCCGGGCCACCGAGCTCTCACCCGAGCACCCGGTGCTCGTCGACCGCTTCCTCGAGGACGCGGTGGAAATCGACGTCGACGCGCTCTGTGACGGCTCCGAGGTCTACATCGGCGGCATCATGGAGCACATCGAGGAGGCCGGCATCCATTCCGGCGACTCGGCCTGCGCGCTGCCGCCGGTCACGCTCGGCCGCAGCGACATCGAGAAGGTGCGCCGCGCGACGGAGGCCATCGCGCACGGCATCGGGGTGATCGGGCTGCTCAATGTGCAGTACGCGCTCAAGGACGACGTGCTCTACGTGCTCGAGGCCAACCCGCGTGCCAGCCGTACCGTTCCTTTTGTATCCAAGGCCACCGCGATCCCCCTCGCCAAGGCGTGCGCCCGGATCATGCTGGGCGCCAATATTTCTGAGCTTCGTAAGGAAGGAATGCTGGCGGCGTCCGGGGACGGCGCCCACGCGGCCCAGTCCGCCCCGATCGCGGTCAAGGAGGCCGTGTTGCCGTTCCACCGCTTCCGCCGCGCCGACGGCGCCGCCATCGATTCACTGCTCGGCCCGGAGATGAAATCGACCGGTGAGGTGATGGGGATCGACCGCGACTTCGGCAGCGCCTTCGCCAAGAGCCAGACCGCCGCGTACGGATCATTGCCGGCACAGGGCACGGTCTTCGTGTCGGTCGCCAACCGGGACAAGCGGTCACTGGTGTTTCCGGTGAAGCGGCTGGCCGACTTGGGATTTCGCGTTCTCGCCACCGAGGGTACCGCGGAGATGTTGCGCCGCAATGGAATTCCTTGCGACGAGGTTCGCAAGCACTTCGAGCCGCCGGAGGCGGGCCGCCCGGCGTTGTCCGCGGTCGACGCCATCAAGGCCGGCGAAGTCGACATGGTGATCAACACGCCGTACGGCAATTCGGGCCCGCGCATCGACGGCTACGAAATCCGCTCGGCCGCGGTGTCGGTCAACATCCCCTGCGTCACGACGGTGCAGGGCGCATCCGCTGCCGTGCAGGGCATCGAGGCGGGGATCCGCGGCGACATCGGCGTGCGGTCGCTGCAGGAGCTGCACAGCGCCATCGGCAACGGCGGCGCGACGGATGGGGGAGCCGAATGACCGGGTTCGGCGCGCGGCTGGCCGAGGCGAAGCGCAGACGCGGGCCGCTGTGCCTGGGCATCGACCCGCACCCGGAACTGCTGCGCGCCTGGGACCTGCCGGCCACCGCGGATGGCGTGGCCGCGTTCTGTGACACCTGCGTCGAGGCGTTCTCCGGGTTCGCCGTCGTCAAACCCCAGGTGGCCTTCTTCGAGGCCTATGGCGCCGCCGGGTTCGCGGTGCTGGAACGCACCATCGCGGCGCTGCGTTCGGTCGGGGTGCTGGTGCTGGCCGACGCCAAGCGGGGGGACATCGGGTCGACGATGGCGGCCTACGCCACCGCCTGGGCCGGCGATTCGCCGCTGGCCGCCGACGCCGTGACGGCCTCGCCGTACCTGGGATTCGGCTCGTTGCGGCCGCTGCTGGAGGCCGCCGCGGCGAACGACCGGGGGGTGTTCGTGCTGGCGGCGACCTCCAACCCGGAGGGGGCGACCGTGCAACGCGCCACCTTCGACGACCGCGCCGTGTCCCAGCTGGTCGTCGACCAGGCCGCGGTGGTCAACCGGTCCGCCACCGGATCCGAGCCGGGATACGTCGGCGTGGTCGTGGGGGCGACGGTTTTCGAGCCGCCGGATGTCAGCGAGCTCGGCGGACCGGTGCTGGTGCCCGGCCTCGGGGTGCAGGGCGGGCGGCCCGGGAAGCTCGGCGGCCTCGGCGGGGCGGCACCGGGCCAGCTGCTGCCCGCGGTGGCACGCGAGGTGCTCCGCGCGGGACCGAGCGTGCCGGACCTGCGCGCGGCGGGCGAACGCATGCTGGACGCCGTCGCGTACCTGTCCGTCCCCTAGTCATCAGCGCACACTGGGGGAGTCTGCGGTTTCGACGATGACGGTCGTGGCCTTGACGACGGCCACGGCGACGCTGCCCGGCCGCAGTTTCAACTCATCCGCGGCCTCGGTGCTCATCAGCGAAACCACGGTGAAGGGACCGCACTGCATCTCGACCTGGCTCATCACCTTGTCGCTGATGACCCTGGTGACCAGGCCGACAAAGCGGTTGCGGGCCGAGCTGCCGATGCTCAGCGGATCCGGCGGCGGAGCGGGCGCGTTGCTGCGGGAAAACTCGGCCAGATCCTCGCTGGCGATGACTTTGCGGCCGGCGGCGTCCTGACCGACCGCCAACGCTCCCTGGTTGATCCATCGCCGGACTGTGTCGTCGCTGACTCCCAGCAGCTCAGCCGCCTGACGGATCCGCAGGTTGGGCACGGCTTGATGGTAACCGCGGCCCGACCTGCCGGTCGACAACGAGCACGACACGCGCGACACGCACAAAAAATGCGTGATCCGTGGCACCCGGGCTCGCCGCCCTTCGCCGCCGGCTCATGCGGCGCCCCGCCCCGCCGCGACCGGCGCCCACCGATTTTGAGAAAACGGCTGGTAGAAGGCATGATCTGGGCGCGGACCAGGGCGCTGCCACCGCCACGACGGCCCGGGCCGAGCCGGGGTGGCGATGCCCCGAAGACCGCCGGCGGCCCCGAGACGCGGGGCCCATGCAGGGCATTTACCCCATTAAGCAGGGGGTCGGGTTAGATTTCGTCAGGAAGCCTGAGTACGGTCGTCTGCGCTGGCAGAAGTATCCGGCAGAGACAGATGAAGACGATTTGATCGATTGATCAGTTACGGAGGAATCGTGGCCCTTCCCCAGTTGACCGACGAGCAGCGGGCGGCCGCTTTGGAGAAGGCGGCTGCCGCACGTCGAGCACGAGCAGAGCTCAAGGACCGGCTCAAGCGCGGTGGCACCAACCTCACCCAGGTGCTCAAGGACGCCGAAACCAACGAAGTCCTGGGCAAGATGAAGGTCTCTGCGCTGCTCGAGGCCTTGCCGAAGGTAGGCAAGGTCAAGGCGCAGGAAATCATGACCGAGCTGGAGATCGCTCCGACCCGCCGCCTGCGCGGCCTCGGCGACCGGCAGCGCAAGGCCCTGCTGGAAAAGTTCGGCTCCTAGCCCGGCGCCGGTGAGCGCCGGCGGGGGACCGGACGTCGAGCACGGGGCACGTCCCGAGCCGAAAGGCAAGGGACGTGTCGTCGTGCTGTCCGGTCCCTCCGCGGTCGGCAAGTCAACCGTGGTCCGTTGTCTGCGCGAGCGCATTCCCGACCTGCAGTTCAGCGTCTCGGCCACGACGCGGGCGCCGCGGCCCGGCGAGGTCGACGGCGTCGATTACCACTTCGTCTCCCCCGCCCGCTTTCAGCAACTTATCGACGAGGGCAAGCTGCTGGAGTGGGCGGAGATCCACGGCGGGCTGCACCGCTCCGGCACGCTGGCCGAACCGGTGCGCGCCGCCGCGGCGGACGGACTTCCGGTGCTGATCGAGGTCGACCTGGCCGGGGCCAGGGCGGTGAAGAAGGCGATGAGCGAAGCCATCACGGTGTTCCTGGCGCCGCCCAGCTGGGAGGACCTGGAGGCCAGGCTGGTGGGCCGCGGCACCGAAACACCCGAGGCGATGCGGCGCCGTCTCGACACCGCCCGCATCGAAATGGCAGCCCAAGACGACTTCGACGCGGTCGTGGTCAACAGTCGATTGGAGTCTGCGTGCGCCGAATTGGTATCCTTGCTGGTGGGAACTGCCCCGGGCCCCGCATGAACGGCCTGGCCAGACCAGACTCCATCGAAATCGAGCAACGTTTCAGCGGCTCTCAGCCGCCTTTTCAATCGCCAAGGAGATTGACCTACGTGAGTACTCCCCAGTCCGACGCGCCGCTGACCGCCGTGGACCAGTTCGATCCGTCGGCGGGTGCACCGGGCGCCTACGACACCCCGCTGGGCATCACCAACCCGCCCATCGACGAGTTGCTCGACCGCGTGTCCAGCAAGTACGCCCTGGTGATCTACGCGGCCAAGCGGGCCCGGCAGATCAACGACTACTACAACCAGCTCGGCGAGGGCATCCTCGAATACGTCGGCCCGTTGGTCGAGCCCGGGCTGCAGGAAAAGCCGCTGTCGATCGCGCTGCGCGAGATCCACGCCGACCTGCTCGAACACACCGAGGGCGAGTAACGGGACGGGGCCGGGCGCGCTGTGGACCGCAAACGGATAGTCGTCGGCGTCTCCGGGGGCATCGCCGCCTACAAGGCGTGCACCGTGGTTCGTCAGCTCGCCGAGGCCGGTCACGAGGTCCGCGTCATCCCCACCGAATCCGCATTGCGTTTCGTCGGGGCCGCCACGTTTGAGGCGCTTTCGGGCCACCCGGTGCGCACCGGCGTCTTCGAGGACATCCCCGAGGTGCCGCATGTCCAGCTCGGCAAGGAGGCCGACCTGGTCGTGGTGGCGCCGGCCACCGCCGACCTGCTGGCCCGGGCGGTCCATGGGCGGGCCGACGATCTGCTGACCGCCACCCTGCTCACGGCCCGATGTCCGCTGTTGTTCGCGCCCGCCATGCACACCGAGATGTGGTTGCATCCGGCCACCGTCGACAACGTGGCCACGCTGCGTCGGCGTGGCGCGGTGGTGCTCGAACCCGCATCCGGGCGGCTCACCGGCACCGACAGCGGGGCGGGCAGGCTGCCGGAGGCCGAGGAGATCACCACCCTGGCCCAGCTGCTCCTGGAGCGCCACGACGCGCTGCCGTACGACCTCGCCGGCTGCCGGCTCCTGGTGACCGCCGGCGGCACCCGTGAGCCGATCGATCCGGTGCGTTTCATCGGCAACCGCAGCTCGGGCAAGCAGGGCTACGCGGTGGCGCGGGTCGCCGCCCAGCGCGGCGCCGAGGTCACGCTGATCGCAGGGCATACCGCCGGTCTGATCGACCCCGCGGGTGTCAACGTGGTGCACATCAGCTCGGCGGAGCAACTCGGCGAGGCGGTGTCCAAGCACGCTCCCGAGGCAGATGTGCTGGTGATGGCGGCGGCAGTCGCCGACTTCCGGCCCGCGCAGGTCGCCGCCGCCAAGATCAAGAAAGGCCCAGATGACCAGGACGAGCCGCCGCTGATCAAATTGGTGCGCAACGACGACGTGCTGGCCGGCGCGGTGCGGGCCCGCGCGCACGGGCAGCTGCCCAACATGCGGGCGATCGTGGGCTTCGCCGCCGAAACCGGCGACGCCAACGGCGACGTGCTGTTCCACGCCCGGGAGAAGCTGCGCCGCAAGGGCTGTGACCTGTTGGTGGTCAACGCCGTGGGCGACAACAGGGCATTCGAGGTGGACAGCAACGACGGCTGGCTGCTGGCGTCCGATGGTACCGAGTCAGCACTGCAGCACGGCTCCAAGACGCTGATGGCCAGTCGTATCGTGGATGCGATCGTGGCGTTTCTGCGCGGCGAGGGCGGATAGCAGGGTCGGCCTCTGTAGCGCACCCGGTTGGGTGTCTTGCCCATTGCAGAAGATATTATTCGACTAACTAAGTATCGGGGAAGGATTGGGATTGTGAGCGCAAAGGGTCGTCTGTTTACCAGTGAGTCGGTGACCGAGGGGCACCCCGACAAGATCTGTGACGCGATCAGCGACTCGGTCCTCGACGCGCTCCTGGCGGAGGACCCCCGCTCACGTGTCGCGGTCGAGACGCTGGTCACCACCGGGCAGGTGCACGTTGTCGGCGAGGTTACGACGACGGCGAAGGAGGCATTCGCCGACATCACGAACACGGTCCGCAAGCGCATCCTCGAGATCGGCTACGACTCGTCGGACAAGGGCTTCGACGGGGCGTCGTGCGGGGTGAACATCGGCATCGGCGCGCAGTCGCCCGACATCGCCCAGGGAGTGGACACCGCCTACGAGGCGCGCGTCGAGGGCGAGCAGGACCCGCTGGACGCCCAGGGCGCCGGTGACCAGGGCCTGATGTTCGGCTACGCGATCAACGACACCCCCGAACTGATGCCGCTGCCCATCGCGCTGGCCCACCGCCTCTCGCGGCGGCTGACCGAGGTTCGCAAGAACGGCGTGCTGCCGTACCTGCGCCCCGACGGCAAGACGCAGGTGACCATCGCCTACGAGGACAACGTTCCGGTCCGGCTGGACACCGTCGTGATCTCCACCCAGCACGCGGCCGACATCGACCTGGACAACACGCTCACGCCCGACGTCCGCGAAAAGGTGCTCAACACCGTGCTGGACGACCTGGCGCACGACACGCTGGACACGTCGTCGACGCGATTGCTGATCAACCCGACCGGCAAGTTCGTCCTGGGGGGGCCGATGGGCGACGCCGGGCTGACCGGCCGCAAGATCATCGTCGACACATACGGCGGATGGGCCCGCCACGGCGGCGGAGCCTTCTCCGGCAAGGATCCGTCCAAGGTGGACCGCTCGGCGGCGTACGCGATGCGCTGGGTGGCAAAGAACATCGTCGCCGCCGGCCTGGCGGAGCGGGTGGAGGTGCAGGTGGCCTATGCCATCGGCAAAGCCGCCCCCGTCGGCCTGTTCATCGAGACCTTCGGCACCGAGGCGGTCGACCCGGTCAAGATCGAGAAGGTCATCCCCGAGGTGTTCGACCTGCGGCCCGGCGCGATCATCCGCGACCTGGACCTGTTGCGCCCGATCTACGCGCAGACCGCCGCCTACGGGCACTTCGGCCGCACCGACATCGAGCTGCCGTGGGAGCAGCTCAACATGGTCGACGACCTCAAGCGGGCTATCTAGGCAGCGGGTGGTCCGGGTCCAGCCCGGGCAATCCGTCGATACTTCGCCGGTTGCGGCCGATCAGGGTTGCGAGTTTGTCCTCGGTCGCCTTGTCGAGGTGGGCGTCGAGCACCGGCCGTTCGTCGACCAGCTCGTAGTAGGGCACCGCGAATCCGCAGGCGTCGGCGATCCGCTCGAGCTCGACCACGATGACGGCGCGGACGCCCGCGTGCCGGCCCGCAAAATGCGCGACGAGATCGCCGAATTCGGCGTCGTCCGGCCGGATCACCCGCCCGGTGCCGAACAGCCGCAGAATCCGCGAGTTGCGGGAAAACGAGCAGAACATGAGGGTGATCCGGCCGTTGTCACGCAGGTGGGCAATGGTTTCCACGCCGCTGCCGAACAGGTCCAGGTAGGCGACGGTGCGGTCGTCGATAACCGCGAACGTGTCGCGGTATCCCTTGGGGGAGAGGTTGATCCGGCCCCCGTCGGAGGGCGCGGTGGCGACGAAGAAGACGGCCTGTTCGCCGATGAATTCGCGCAGCGACTCGTCGATCCGGGAAAACTCCTTGGCCACCCGCCGAGCGTAGCGCTAGCGGGTGAACCGGTAGTCGTCGAAGTCGAACCGCCGGCTGCGCCAGTAGGCCTCCACCGTCGTGGTGGGACGCAGCGGCACGTCGCCGTTCTTGTCGAAGTAGTAGCTGTTGGCCAGCCGGCAACTGTCCTGCCAGAAGACCTGACGGTGCCGCTTGCGCATCATCTCCGCGAAGTACCGGTCATTGGCCTCCTCGGTTACCTCGACCCGCGTCGCGCCGTCGCGCCGGGCCCGCTTCAGGCAGCGGACGATGTGGTGGGTCTGCGTCTCGATGAGCGCGAAATACGATGAGCCGACGTAGCCGTACGGGCCGAACACGGTGAACATGTTCGGGAAACCGGGAACGCTGACACCCTCGTAGGCCTGCAGCCGGTGGTCGTCCCAGAACCGGCTCAACGACTTTCCGCCGCTTCCGGTGACCGCAAAGGTGGGGACGTTGTCGGTGTCCATCACCTTGAAACCGGTGGCCAGCAGCAGCACATCGACCTCGTGGTTCTCGCCGTCCTGGGTGGCCACCGCCGAGGGCGTGATCTTGTCGATCGGCTCGGTGACCAGTCGTACGTTGTCGCGGTTGAAGGTGGCCAGGTAGCCGTTGTGGAAGCCGGGGCGCTTACAGCCGACGGCGTAGCGCGGGGTGAGTTGTTCGCGCACCGCCGGGTCGTCGACCTGCTGGCGCAGATAGCGGAGTCCCGCCGCCTTCATCCTTTTCGCGAGCGGGAACACCGTGAAGTATTGCGCCGCGATCGGGAAGGTCACCTCGACGAAGGCCTGGCTGAGCAGCCGCTGGACGACTTTGCCGCCGGGGATGCGCATCGCCCAGCGGGCCGGTGCCGGCAGCGGCACGTCCAACTTGGGGAAACACCAGATCGGCGTCCGCTGAAAGACCGTGAGGCGCTCGACGATTGGCGCGATCTCGGGGATGACTTGCACGGCCGAGGCGCCGGTGCCGATGACGGCGACGCGCTTGCCGGTCAGGTCCTGGTCGTGATCCCACCGCGCGGTGTGCATGGTGATGCCGGCGAAGGAGTCCACGCCGTCGATGTCGGGTAGGTTCGGCACGGTGAGCACGCCGCTCGCGCTGATCAGGAACCTGGCGGTGATTCCCCCGCAAGCGGGAGGTGCCCCCACTCCGCCTGGATCGGTTTGCACGCGCCACAGCCGGTTTTCGTCGTCGAACTCGGCGGTCAGCACCTTGGTGTTGAACCGGATCCGCGACCGGATGCCGTATTTGTCGACGCAGTGCTCGGCGTAGGCCTTGAGCTCGCGACCCGGCGCGTAGGTCCGCGACCAGCGTGGGCTCTGCTCGAAGGAGAACTGGTAGGAAAACGACGGAATGTCCACGGCGATACCGGGATACGTGTTCCAGTGCCAGGTGCCGCCCACGCCGTCGCCGGCTTCGACCACCAGGTAGTTGGAGAGGCCGGACTTGTCCAGCTTGATCGCGGTGCCGATGCCGGAGAAGCCGGCGCCGACGATCAGGGTGTCGTAGTCCGGTGTCATGGTCATTTGCGCCTGCTTCCAGTGACGTGCACCCCGTGCTTGGGGCGCAGGGTCAGCGTCGCCTCGAGTTCGACCGGGTCGTCGGGGACGAGGTCAAAGGCGAAGCGCTGACTCATGATTGCGGCCATCAGCACCATCTCCATCAGGGCGAAACTCTGCCCGATGCAGATGCGCCGGCCACCTCCGAACGGCAAATATGCCGAACGCGGGCGGTCCTTACTCGGCCGGAAAAACCGGTTGGGATCGAAGGTTTCCGGGTCGGGCCACCAGCGCGGGTCGTGGTGAATGTGGTGGATCGGGATGACCACGGTGGTACCGCGCCGAATGTGGTGGGTGCCGATGACGTCCTCGTCGATGGCCCGCCGGGCGATGATCCACACCGCGGAGAAGTAGCGCTGCGCCTCCTGCAGGCACGCGGTGGTCCATCCCAGCCTGCCCAGGTCGTCCGCGGTGGGGCGGCGAGTGCCCAGCACATCGTCGATCTCGGTGAGCATCCGGTCACGGGCCTCGGGGTGCTGCGCCATCAGATACCAGAACCAGGACATGGCATTGGCGGTGGTTTCGTGACCGGCCAGCATGAACGTCAGGGCCTCGTCGCGGACCCGTTGTCGTGGCCATCTTCCGCCGTCGGCACGCAACAACACGTTGAGCAGGTCGGCGGAGTCGGTCGGGTGCGCCAGCCGGTGGTCGATCACCGCGTTGACCGCACGGTCGAGGGTCAGCGTGATGTTCTGGATGTCGCGCAACGGGGGCGGCAGGCGGACGCCGGAGAAGGCCAACCGGTTCAGCGTGTAGTAGACGGGACGCGGCATCAGGCCCCACAACCCGAGTCGCTCCAACCGTTCCGCGTGCCGCAGCCCGCGGGTCGCCAGGTCGCTCATGCTCTGCACCAGTGGCCCGAAATCCTGGCTGAACAGGGAATTGGCGACCACCCGCAGGGTTGCCTCGACCATCGTCTCGTGGATGTCGAATCGCATGCCCGTTTCCAGCGCGTCGGTGACGTCCGTGATCGGGTCGATCATCAGGTCGACGATCCCGTTGAGGTGGCGCCGGGCAAAGGTCGGGTTCAGCAGGCCGCGGTGGGCGGCCCAGGAATCTCCCTCGTCGGTGAGCAGATTGATGCCCGCGGCGGCCCGGATGGGCTCGTACTCGTTGGACTTGACGTAGCGCAGGCGGGCCTCGTGCATTACGTGGTCGACGTAGTCGGGATGGCTGATCGACACGAAACGCCTACCCGCACAGCGAAATCGGACGATGTCGTTGCCACGTGCCCGGCCCAGGAACCCGTCGCCCGCGTCGAATCCGATGGTGAGCGCCTCGCGCGTCATGGTCCAGGAGCTCAGCCGTCCGGCCGGTGTCCCGGGCGGGCGGGCAGCGGTGACGCGCTCGGCGGTGAGGGGCATGACTCCACTGTATGGACGACGAGGGACGCGGATAATGAGATTAGCGGACAGACAGTTGGGAGTTTAGGACAACTCATGGGCGATCGGCCGGCGACCATCAGCCACCCGGTGTACGCGACGCGGGTGCTGTGCGAGGTGGCCAACGAACGCGGGGTGCCGACCGCCGAAGTGTTGGCGGGGACCGCGATCGAGCCGGCCGATCTCAACAATCCCGACGCCATGGTCAGCGCGCTCGACGAGATCGAGGCGGTGCGCCGCCTGCTGGCCCGGCTTCCGGGTGTCGCGGGCATCGGCGTCGATGTGGGCAGTCGGTTCACGCTCACCCACTTCGGGTTGTTCGGGTTCGCGGTGATGTCGTGCGGCACCCTTCGGCAACTGTTCTCCATCTCGATGCGGTACTTCGCGTTGACCAGCATGCACATCGACCTGCAGTTGTTCGAAACCGCCGACGACTGTCTCATCGAACTGGACGCCGGCCACCTGCCCGCGGACGTGCAGGGGTTCTTCATCGAGCGCGATATCGCCGGAATCATCGCGACCACAACGAGTTTCGCGCTGCCGTTGGCGGCGAAGTACGCCGACCAGGTGTCGGCGGACTTGGCGGTGGACGAGGAACTGCTGCGCCCGCTGCTCCAACTGGTACCGGTCCACGACGTCAGGTTCGGCCGCGCGCACAACAGGCTGCATTTCCCGCGGGCCATGTTCGACGAGCCGCTGCCGCAGGCCGATCGCCACACACTGGAAATGTGCATGGCGCAGTGCGACGTGCTGATGCAGAGCAGCGAGCGCCGCCGGGGAATTACCGCGCTGGTGCGCAGCAAGCTGTTCCGCGACTCCGGTGTCTTCCCAACGCTTCCCGACGTTGCCGACGAACTCGACATCCATCCGCGAACGCTGCGTCGCCGCCTCGCCGAGGAGGGCACGTCCTTTCGTGCCTTGCGGAACGAAGCGCGATCCACGGTGGCCGTCGACTTGTTGCGCAATGTCGGGCTGACCGTCGAGGAGGTATCGACGCGGCTGGGTTACACCGAGGTGTCGACGTTCTCGCACGCGTTCAAACGTTGGCACGGCGTGGCGCCCAGCGCATATTCACGCCGCGGCCGTTAGGGGTGCAAAGCCTTCCTCAGCGCCGCGATCCCGCGGCCGGTGGCCTCGGCGGCCGCGGGTATCACGAGTGCGAAGCTGGCATAACCGTGCACCAGGGTCGTCTCGTTGCTCAGTTCGGCGGGCACGCCCGCGAGGTTCAGCAGCTCGGCGTAGCGGGCGCCGTCGTCGCGCAGCGGATCGTGTTCGGCGGTTCCGATGTATGCGGGCGGCAAACCCGACAAATCGGGCGCATGCGCCGGGGCGAGGGTGATGGGCAGCGTCGTGGGGTCCGTGATGTCGTGATCGGGCAGATACCACAACAAGAAGGCATCGATGACGTCGCGGTCCAGGATCGGCGCGAATGCGTTCTCGGTGAACGACGGCAGCGACAGGTCGGCCGTGACGACCGGGTACCACAGCAGCTGGAAGGTGAGCGCCGGTCCGCCGTTGTCGCGGGCCAGGTGCGCCATCACCGCGGCAAGGTTGCCGCCCGCGGAGTCGCCGGCCACGGCGATGCGGTTGGGGTCACCGCCCAGCTCGGAGGCGTTGTCGGCGACCCACCGCAACGCGGCCCAACAGTCGTCCACCCCGGCAGGGAACGGGTGCTCGGGGGCGAGCCGGTAGTCGACCGACACCACGATGGCCTCGGCGCCCAGCGCGTGTGAGCGGGCGACGGGGTCGTGGGTCTCCAGGTCGCCGAGGCAGAACCCGCCGCCGTGGTAGAAGACCACCACCGGCAAGGCCACGTCGGCCCCGTCGTCGCTGGGCGGCCAGTAGATCCGAACGGGAATGTCGGTGAGCCCGCCGTAACCGATCGTCCGCTCTTCGATTCGCAGCTCCGGCAGCATTTCCGGGGGGACCTTGAGCTGCCGCAACCTCGAGCGCGCGACGTCGACACCGTCGGCGGCGTTGAAGGTCATCGGAAATGTGTCGAGCAACGCTTTCAACATCGGATCGATGCCTGGTCGGGCGATGGTCGGCTCAATCATGCAATTCACCGTACCGTTTCGATGCGTTAATGCAGCGCATTCCGCAATGCCGCGAGCCCACGCTCCATCCCGGCGGTGGCGGCGGGAACCACCCCCGCATAGCCGAGGTAGCCGTGCACCATCGTCTCGGCGTTGTGCACCTCGACGGGGACGCCGGCGGCGGCCAAAAGCTCGCCGTATTGAATGCCGTCGTCGCGCAGCGGGTCATGACCGGCGACGGCGATGTAAGCCGGTGGCAGGTTTCCCAGGTCTTTCGCTCTGCCCGGCGCAATGCCCGACGGCGGATCGGACAGGTCGACTTCCCCTGCATACCAACGGGAGAACGCGGCGACCGCCTTGGCGTCGAGGATCGGCGCGTCGGCGTTTTCGGTGAAGGAAGGCAGCGACGCGTCCCACATCGCGGACGGATACCACAACAGCTGGAACGCGATCGGCGGGCCTCCCTCATCGGCGTGATCGCGGGCCAGTTGCGCCATCACCGCGGAGATGGTCCCGCCGGCCGAGTCCCCCGCGACGGCCATTCGGCCGGGGTCGGCACCTATCTCGTGGACGTGCGCCGCGACCCAGAGTGTTGCGGCCCAAGCGTCTTCGACGGCGGCGGGGTAGGGGTGCTCGGGCGCCAACCGGTAGTCGACGGAGACCACGATCGCGTCCGCGCCCACCGCATGCTGGCGAGACGACCCGTCATGGGTGTCCAGGTCGCCCACGACGAAGCCGCCGCCGTGGAAATACAGCACGACGGGAGAACCCGCGCCGCCCCCGGGACGAGTTGGCGGCCAATAGATCCGGAGGTCGATGGAACCGGAGGGACCCGGAATGGCCCGGTCCTCGACCCGCAGCTCGGGGTGCAACGGACGGCGCGGCAGGTCGCGGAACCGCTGCCGCGCGCCGTCGACACCATCGTCGCTTAATAGCCGGAACGGAACCGCATCCAGTACCTTCAGCAGAATGGGGTCGATACCGGGTTTCCCGTCGGCTGTGTTGTCCAGGCTGGGCATGGAAGTACCGTACGCACCCCGCCTGGTGTCCGGCGCCTGGGTGCTGGCCGGCTGGGCGGGCATCGGCTACGGCGTCTACCTGACCGTGCTCGCGTTGCGCTCGCCGCCGGGAACCGAATTGACCGGGCACTGGATCCTGCAGCCGCCGTTCAAGGCGTCGATGGCGCTACTGCTGACCGTCGCGGCGGTGGCGCACCCCATCGTCCGGGAGCGGCGGTGGCTGATGCCGGCGCTACTGTTGTCGGCCGTCGGCGACTGGCTGTTGGCGATCCCGTGGTGGACGCAGTCGTTCGTCTTTGGGCTGTCGGCGTTCCTGTTGGCGCACTTGTGTTTTCTTGCCGCGCTGGCCCCGCTGGCCCGGACGTCGCGGGTGCGGCTGGCCGCCGTCGCATTCGTGGGCCTGGTATCGCTGTCTTTGTTGGCATGGTTCTGGCCGCACCTGGCGCGCGACAAGCTGACGATTCCGGTGACGGTCTACATGCTCGTGCTGACCGCAATGGTGTGCGTGGCGCTGTTGGCGGACCTGCCGACGATCTGGACCGCGGTCGGGGCGGTGTGCTTCGGGGTGTCCGATGCGATGATCGCCATCGGCAAGTTCATCCTGTACAACGACGCGCTGGCGGTGCCGATCTGGTGGTTGTACGCCGCGGCCCAGATCCTGATCACCGCGGGATTCTTCTTCGGTCGAGAGTATATCGATCACGAGCCCGAGTACGAAGCCGACTACGACGCCGATTACCCACCTGACCCCGACGAAGAATAGTTGTTGGCTGACAAGGTAACTCGTGCGCGCACTCCCGTCGAGGTGGAACCGATCGCCCGAGTGCTGCCGATGCTGTCGGTGCCGCACCTGGACCGCGAGTTCGACTACCTGGTGTCGGCCGACCAGTCCGACGACGCCCAGCCAGGGGTGCGGGTGCGGGTGCGGTTCCACGGCCGGCTGGTCGACGGGTTCTTGCTGGAGCGCCGTAACGACACGGATCATGCCGGCAAACTGGGCTGGCTCGATCGTGTGGTGTCGGCCGAACCGGTGCTCACCCCGGAAATCCGCCGATTGGTCGACGCGGTGTCGGCGCGCTACGCGGGAACCCGGCCCGACGTGCTGCGGCTGGCGGTCCCGCCCCGGCACGCCAGAGTGGAGCGCGAGGCGACGGCGATGCTCAGACTGCCATCGATGCCGGCGCCCGTCGACCCGTCGGGCTGGGAAGTTTATGGCCGCGGCGGGCAGTTCCTGGCGGCCCTGACCGAGTCTCGCGCCGCCCGGGCCGTCTGGCAGGCGCTACCGGGTGAGCCGTGGGCGGACCGATTCGCCGAGGCCGCGGCGCAGACCATCCGTACCGGGCGCGCGGCACTGGCGATCGTGCCGGATCAGCGAGATCTCGACACACTTTGGCGGGCCGCGACGACCCGGATCGACCAGGACTGCGTGGTGGCGCTTTCGGCGGGCCTCGGGCCGGCCGCGCGCTACCGGCGCTGGCTCGCGGCGCTGCGCGGCGCCGCGCGCCTGGTGATCGGCACCCGCAGCGCGGTGTTCGCGCCGGTGAGCGACTTGGGGCTGGTCATGGTGTGGGCCGATGCCGACGACACCCTGGCCGAGCCCCGGGCGCCCTACCCGCATGCCCGGGAGGTGGCCATGCTGCGCGCGCACCAGGCGCGATGCGCGGCGCTGATCGGCGGCTACGCGCGGACGGCCGAAGCGCACGCGCTGGTGCGCAGCGGGTGGGCGCACGACATAGTCGCGGCCCGGCCGGTGGTGCGTGCCCGCACCCCCCGTGTGGTCGCGCTCGACGACAGCGGTTACGCCGACGAACGCGACCCGGCGGCGCGCACCGCGCGCGTCCCCTACATCGCGCTGCGGGCCGCTCGCTCGGCGCTCGAGGCCGGGACCCCGGTGTTGGTGCAGGTGCCGCGGCGCGGGTACATCCCGTCACTGGCCTGCGGGCGCTGCCGGGCCATCGCCCGTTGCCGGCAGTGCACCGGGCCGCTGTCGCTACAAGAGCGCGGCCCCGGCGCCGTGTGTCGATGGTGCGGCCGGGCCGAACCGATGTTGCGTTGCGCGCGTTGCGGATCCGATGCGGTGCGGGCGGTGGTCGTCGGGGCCCGGCGCACGGCCGAAGAGCTCGGCCGCGCATTCGCCGGCACACCGATCATCACCTCCGCGGGCGACGCGATCGTGGCGGACGTCCCCGCCTGCCCGGCCGTGGTGGTCGCCACCCCAGGCGCCGAACCCCGCGCCGCCGGCGGATACGGGGCGGCCCTGCTGCTCGATACCTGGGCGCTGCTGGGCCGGCAAGATCTGCGCGCCGCCGAGGACGCCCTGTGGCGGTGGATGAGCGCCGCCGCATTGGTGCGCGCCCGCGGCGACGGCGGCGTGGTGCTGGTGGTCGCCGAATCATCTATCCCCACAGTGCAATCGCTGATCCGCTGGGACCCGGTGGGCCACGCGGAGGCCGAACTGACGGCCCGAACCGAGGTCGGCCTGCCGCCCAGCGTGTACATGGCGGCCTTGGACGGGACGGCCGGCGCGGTGGCCGCACTGCTGGACGAGGCCGCGCTGCCCGATGGCGCCGACCTGCTCGGTCCGGTCGATCCGCCGCCGGGCGTGCGCCGCCCGGCGGGAACCCCGGCCGGCGTGTCGGTGACCAGAATGCTGGTGCGGGTCCCGCGTGGGCAGGGCCTGGCGCTGGCCGCGAGCCTGCGACGCGCCGTCGCCGTGCTCAGTGCACGTCAGGCCCACGAGCCGGTTCGGGTGCAGATCGACCCCCTGCACATCGGTTAAAGCCTGCCGGATGTTCGCTGTGACCACAGTGTTCATGTGAGAGGCTGTTAGTCTCAAGCTCGCCGACGGTCCAGAGAGGGGCCTGGAAGAGAGACGCGATGGCAGCGGATAACCTTACGACGGCCGACGAGTCACTGGACGAGATCACCGATGCGTTGATGACGGCTTCCCGGTTGCTGGTGGCCATCTCGGCTCGCTCGATCGGGCTGGTCGACGAGACCATCACCATTCCGCAGTTCCGGACGTTGGTGATCCTGGCCAACCGCGGTCCGATCAACCTGGCCACGCTGGCGGGCCTGCTGGGTGTGCAGCCTTCGGCCACCGGAAGGATGGTCGACCGGCTCGTTGCGGCCGGGTTGATCGACCGCCTGCCGCACCCGACCTCCAGGCGCGAACTGCTCGCCGCGCCGACCAGGCGCGGCCGCGACGTGGTCCGGCGAGTCACCGCGCACCGGCGTGCCGAGATCGCCGCCATCGTCGAGCAGATGCCGCCGGCGGAGCGCCATGGGCTGGTGCGGGCCCTGACGGCGTTCACCGTCGCCGGCGGCGAGCCCGACGTCCAGCTGGATGCGGATATCGATTTGTAAGCGTCTATTGATCGACGGGCCAGACTCATCGCTTGTCCGCGATGAGCAGCAGATACTCCCACTGCATCGGGCCGTCGGCCAAGTATTGCTCTGCGAGTTCGACGAGCTGTGCGTCGAGCTCGGCGGTCAGCGTCGGGTTGTGGCCAATGTTCGCGTAGGCCTCGATCGTCGGGCCGTAGTGATTCTTGAAGTAGGTGTGCACGGCCTCGGCGCTGTCGAACCGGTTGACCTCCAACATGCCGCGCTGCGTTTCGATGCCGCGGATCCGGTCCCCCAGTAACGCCCGGGCATAGGTCTCTCGTCCCCACAGTGCTGCTGGCGGTGCAGCCGGCGACAGGCTTGGCCGGTATGGCCTGATAGCGGCCAACATCCGGCCGAAGAATCCTTCCGCCGTCCAGCTGATCACGCCGATCGTCCCGCCCGGCCTGCACACGCGAACCAGTTCATTCGCCGCGCGCTGGTGGTCGGGCGCGATGCTCTGCGGCTCTCACCTGAGACCGCAGCAGCAGCTCCGGCGTGAGGTCGGTGGAGACGACGTCGGCGCCCGCCTTGGCGGCGGGAAGTGAGATGTTGCCCGAGCCGGCGGCGACGTCTAGAACCCGCACGCCCGGTCCAATACCCGTGGCGGCGACCAGGATCGGGCCGAGTGGGGCCATGACCTGCTCGGCCATTAGCGCATAGTCGCCCAGCGCCCATATCGCCCGGTGCGTGGTAGCGAGCGTGCGGTCGTCGCGGATGGTGGTGCCGAGCGTCATCAAACCTCCTGGGGCGTGTGGAAAGGGCTATGCACTCGACCTCGTCGTCGATAGCGGCGTCGTGGGAGCGATTCGACTATGCCCAATAAAAATAAAATATGTACCGGCAACAATATATGTCTCCTACATCGGTGTTTGCTGGACGCGGGGTGAAAGCCAGCTGAGAGCACGGATGGCGGGGCAAGGGTGACGGCTTCCTAGACTTGTGCCCGTGCGTCTCGTCTTCGCCGGCACCCCGGAACCCGCGTTGCCCGCGCTGCGTCGCCTCCTCGACTCACCCCGGCACGAGGTGGTCGCGGTGCTGACCCGGCCCGATGCCGCCGCAGGCCGCCACCGCAAGCCGGAGCCCTCGCCGGTGGCCCGCGAGGCGCTCGCCCGTGGAATTCCCTTGCTGCGCCCAGCCCGACCCAATTCGCCGGAGTTCGTCGCGGAACTGTCGGAGTTGGCCCCGCAGTGTTGCGCCGTCGTGGCCTATGGCGCGCTGCTGCGCGATGCGCTACTGGCCGTGCCGCCGCAGGGCTGGATCAACCTGCACTTCTCGCTGCTGCCCGCCTGGCGCGGCGCGGCCCCGGTTCAGGCCGCGATCGCCGCCGGGGACACCATCACCGGGGCGACCACCTTCCTGATCGAGCCGAGCCTGGACTCCGGACCGGTTTACGGGGTCGTCACCGAGACGATCCGCCCGACCGACACCGCGGGCGATCTGCTTGAGCGACTGGCGCTTTCGGGTGCGGCGCTGCTGTCGACCACACTGGACGGCATCGCCGACGGGACGCTGACGCCACGGCCGCAACCCGCCGACGGGGTCAGCATGGCGCCGAAGATCACCGTTGAGCAGGCCAGGGTGCGCTGGGACCTGCCGGCACCGGTGGTGGAGCGCCGGATTCGTGCCGTCACGCCCAACCCGGGCGCCTGGACCCTCATCGGCGACCTGCGCGTCAAGCTCGGACCGGTGCACCTGGACGGCGACGCCGGGCCCGGAGAGCCCTTGCCGCCCGGCGCAATTCACGTCGACCGCCAAAGCGTGTGGATCGGCACGGGCTCAGAACCGGTGCGGCTGGGCCAGATCCAGCCGCCCGGAAAGAAACTCATGAACGCCGTCGACTGGGCGCGCGGCGCCCGGCTCGACCCCGCCGCCCGGGCATCATGAGTCCGCCCCGCCCGCCCAACCCAGGGGGCCCTAGGAGGCGCCGCCCGTTGGACCCGGCGCGCGCCGCCGCCTTCGCGGTGCTGCGCGCCGTCAGCGAGCGCGATGCGTACGCCAACCTGGCCCTGCCCGCGCTGCTGCGGGAGCGTGGAATCAGCGGCCGCGACGCCGCTTTCGCCACCGAACTGACCTACGGCACCTGCCGCATCCGGGGCCTGCTCGACGCGGTCATCGGTGCGGCCGCCGGGCGGCCGCCGCAAGCCATCAACCCGGTGCTGCTCGACCTGCTCAGGCTCGGCAGCTACCAGCTGCTGCGCACCCGGGTCGACCCGTACGCCGCCGTGTCCACCACCGTCGAACAGGCGGGAATCGAATTCGACTCGGCGCGAGCCGGTTTCGTCAACGGCGTGCTGCGAACCATCGCCACCCGGGACGAGAAGTCCTGGGTCGACGAGCTCGCTCCGGACCCGGCGCGCGACCCGGTCGGGCATGCCGCGTTCGTGCACGCACACCCGCGCTGGATCGCGCAGGCCTTCGCCGACGCGCTGGGCGCCGACGCATCGGAGCTCGATGCGGTGCTGGCGGGCGACGACGAACGGCCCCAGGTTCACCTCGCGGCGCGCCCGGGGGTGCTGACCGCCGCGGAGCTGGCCGATGCGGTGGGCGGCACGGTCGGCCGTTATTCACCGTATGCGGTGTACCTGCCGGCAGGGGATCCCGGACGGCTGGCACCGGTTCGCGACGGCGCCGCCCTGGTCCAGGACGAAGGCAGCCAGCTGGTGGCCCGCGCGCTGACGCTGGCTCCGGTCGACGGCGACACCGGCCGTTGGCTGGACCTGTGCGCCGGGCCAGGCGGCAAGACCGCGCTGCTGGCGGCGCTGGGCGCCGATTCGGGGGCCCGGGTCACGGCGGTGGAGCCGGCGCCGCGTCGAGCGGACCTGGTGGTGGAGAACACCCGTGGGCTGCCTGTCGACGTGGTGCGCGTCGACGCCCGGGAGAGCGGTCTGGAGCCCGGCTTCGACCGGGTGCTCGTCGACGCGCCGTGCACCGGGCTGGGCGCGTTGCGCCGTCGGCCCGAGGCCCGTTGGCGGCGCCAGCCGTCCGACGTGCCCGTGCTGGCCAAGCTGCAACGCGAGCTGCTGGCCGCCGCGATCGCGCTGACCCGGCCCGGCGGCGTGGTGCTGTACGCGACCTGCTCGCCGCACCTCGCCGAAACCGTTGGCGTGGTCGGTGACGCGCTGCGTCGTCATCCGGTGTGCGCGCTGGACACCCGGCCGTTGTTCGAGCCCGTCGATGAGGGCCTGGGGGACGGCCTGTACGCGCAGCTCTGGCCGCACCGGCACGGCACCGACGCGATGTTCGCCGCCGCGCTGCGTCGCCTGACGTGAGGCCGGCCGCCGGGCTGCGTAGTCTGTCGCTCATGCCTAGCCGCACGGGACCTTTGATCGCCCCGTCGATCCTGTCCGCCGATTTCGCCCGGCTCGCAGACGAAGCCGCCGCGGTGCGCGGCGCCGACTGGCTGCATGTCGACGTGATGGACAACCACTTCGTGCCGAATCTGACCATCGGCCTGCCGGTGGTGAAGGACCTCCTGGCCACCACGACCATCCCGATGGACTGCCATCTGATGATCGAAAACCCCGACCACTGGGCGCCCCCGTACGCCGAAGCCGGCGCCTACAACGTCACCTTCCACGCCGAGGCCACCGACAATCCGATCGGGGTCGCCCGCGATATCCGCGCGGCCGGCGCGAAAGCGGGCCTGAGCGTGAAGCCGGGCACCC
This sequence comes from uncultured Actinomycetota bacterium, assembly GCA_963784685.1. Lineage (GTDB taxonomy): Bacteria > Actinomycetota > Actinomycetes > Mycobacteriales > Mycobacteriaceae > Mycobacterium. The sequence continues at coordinate 93,715 of CAWASF010000013.1, read as the reverse complement.
CGCTGGAGCCCTACCTGGAAATCCTGCCGCACTTCGACACCTTCCTCGTCATGTCGGTCGAGCCCGGTTTCGGCGGCCAGAGCTTCATTCCCGAGGTGCTGACGAAGGTCCGTACGGTGCGCAAGATGGTCGACGCGGGGGAGCTGACGATCCTGATCGAGATCGACGGAGGCGTCAACGAGGACACGATCGAGCAGGCCGCCGAAGCCGGCGTCGACTGCTTCGTCGCCGGATCGGCGGTCTACGGCGCGGACGACCCGAAGGCCGCGCTGGAGGCCCTGCGCCGACAGGCCGGCGCAGCGTCACCGCATCTGCGCGCATGAACCAGCCCCAGTCCGTCAAGAGCGTTGACGACGCGATGCGCCTGGCGATTGCACAGTCCTATCTGGTCAAGGGCACCACCTATCCGAATCCCCCGGTCGGAGCGGTTATCGTCGACCAGGAGGGCCGGGTCGTCGGCGTCGGTGCCACTCAGCCCGCCGGCGGCGACCACGCCGAGGTCTTGGCCCTGCGGCGGGCCGGCGGTCTGGCGGCCGGCGGCATCGCCGTCGTCACACTCGAGCCGTGCAACCACTACGGCAAGACCCCGCCGTGCGTGAATGCCCTGATCGACGCCAGGGTGGGGGCGGTGGTCTACGGCGTCGCCGACCCCAACGCGATCGCCGGCGGCGGCGCGGGCCGGCTTCAGGCGGCGGGCGTTCAAGTTCGGTCCGGCGTGCTGGCCGATGAGGTGGCTGCCGGACCGCTGCGTGAGTGGCTGCACAAAGTACGCACCGGGCTGCCGCACGTGACATGGAAGTACGCCAGCAGCATCGACGGCCGCAGCGCCGCCGCCGACGGCACCAGCCAGTGGATCTCCAGCGAGGCGTCGCGTTTGGACCTGCATCGCCGCCGGGCCATCGCCGACGCCGTCGTGGTTGGCACCGGCACGGTGCTGGCCGACGATCCGGCGTTGACGGCCCGGCAGGCCGACGGCTCACTCGCGGAGCGGCAGCCGCTGCGAGTGGTGGTGGGCATGCGCGAAATACCTTCGGAGGCAAAGGTTCTCAACGACGACTCGCGCACCATGGTGATTCGTACTCACGACCCCATGGAGGTGATCAAGGCGCTATCGGACCGCACCGACGTGCTGATCGAGGGTGGTCCCACCCTCGCCGGTGCCTTCCTGCGGAACGGGGCGATCGACCGCATCCTGGCCTACTTCGCGCCGATTTTGCTCGGCGGCCCCATCACGGCGGTCGACGACGTCGGGGTGCCCACGATTGCGCGGGCGTTGCGTTGGCAGTTCGACGGGGTCGACCGGGCCGGTCCCGATCTGCTGCTCAGCCTGGTGCCGCGCAGCTAGTTAGTGCTCCATGAGTGGCGCCGGGCTTGTCGCGGCCGGCTGCTCGGGGGCTTCGGGCTCGTCGGCGTGTTCCTTGCGCCCGCTGACGAGCAGGCCCAGCAGGGCTCCCACCACGCAGATGCCGACGGTGACCGTGAAGATGTCGCCGTACATTTGGGCGAACGCCTTGAGGTACATCGACCCTTGGGCGGCCAGCCGCTCGAGCAGGCTGGCGTTGGGTGGGATCGCCGCCGTCAGCCCGGCCACGATCTGGTTGAACCGGTAGAAGCCCCAGGCCGTCAGCGCGGCGATACCGATCAGCATGCCCGTCATCCGGGCCACCACCACCGCCGCCGAGGCGATGCCGTGTTGCGCGGCCGGGACCACCCGCAGTGCGGCCGACGACAGCGGCCCGATCACCAGGCCAAGTCCAATGCCGGCCACCAGCAGGTCCGCGTGGATCGCGGGCACGCTGAACAACCCGAAGACGTTGACTTTGTGCTCCATGATGTCTTGGCGCCAGTAGTGAATCAGCCAGTAGCCGTAGGCGGCGATGAGCAGCCCGATGAAGGTCATCAACCGGTCGCCGATCCGGGTGGCGACCCACCCGCCCAGCACCGCGCCGATCGGCAGCGCGATGAGGAACCACAGCAGCAACCCGGCCGCCTGGTTCTGGTCCATCTGCAGCACGCCCTGCCCGAACAACTCCACGTCGACCAGCGTCACCATCAGTGCGGCGCCCGCAGTCAGGGACGCGCCCAGGGCGGCGAGGAAGGGCCGGAACTGCACCCCGGCCGGGTCGATCAGCCGGGTGCGCGAGAAGCGCTCCCACACCACGAAGGCCAGGCCGGCGATCGCCGCACCGATCACCAGCGGCAGCCCGTAGCTCGGCAGCACCTGTTTGCCGTCGGGGTTGGGGTTGTACAGCCCGATCACCGCGAGACCCAACGCGACGGCGAGCAGCAGGCCGCCGACCAGGTCGATGCGCTCCGGCTCCTCGGTGCGTTGCTTCGGCGGCAGGCTGAACTGGATCATCGCCATGGCGATCAGCGTCAGCGGGACGTTGATCCAGAAGACGTACCGCCAGTCGTGGAACAAGAAGACGATGAAGATGCCGTACAGCGGGCCCAGCACACTACCGAGCTCCTGTGCGGCGCCGATGCCACCCAGCACGCCGGCGCGGTTGCGTTGCGACCACAGATCGGCGCCCAGGGCGAGGGTGACCGGCAACAGGGCACCGCTGGCCACGCCCTGGATCGTTCGACCGGCGATCAGCAGGTGGAAGTCGCCGAAGCCGCCGGCCAGCGCGGTGACCACCGACCCGACGATGAACAGTGCGAGGCTGGCCTGCAGCAGCAGCTTGCGGCCGAACCGGTCGGAGGCCCTGCCCAACAGCGGCATGGCGGCGATGTAGCCCAGCAGGTACATCGTGACGATCCAGGTGATCCGCTGCAGCTGGTTAATCGGGATCCCGACGTCGTGCATGATGTCGCGCATGATCGTGACCACGACGTAGGTGTCGAGGGCGCCCAGCAGTACCGCAAGGCTGCCCGCGCCGATCGCTACTCGGCGTCCGCCCTGTGCACTCATGAGCTCACCGGAGGCTTCGTGACGTTGACCGCCTCGCCCCAATTCGACATGGTCATCTGGACGGAATTACCGGAACTCTTTTGCAGGTTGGCCTGGACCAGCTGGTGGTCCCCGGTCTCCTGGACCCACACCGTGGCGGGCACCGGACCGCTCGCGCTGAAGGGCGGCGCGATCTTGTTCACCGCGTCCGCCGTCACATTTCCGCTGATCTTGATCGTCGTCTGGCCGTTGATGGTCTCGCGACTCTCGGCCTTGGCGTTGCTGAAGTTCGCCAGAGCGTTGGCCAGGCCGCTGTCAGGGCTCAGGATCACCGAGACGTCGTAGACGTCGGTGGCCTTCCCGAAATCACTCCACTTGTTGGGCGTGAGGGTGGCGTACAGCTCGCCGTCGACGACGGCGAAGTCGGCTTGGACGTCAGACCCGCCGATTGTCAGCGTCGTGTTGCCCTTTGCGGCGGTGGCCGGGGCGGTGGTGAGGTCACCCGTCAGCACCTTGATGGGCATGCCCGGAACCTTGCCGTTCACGCTGAGCACCAGGTGCGCGCTCTTGACGTTCCTGGTGGTGTCGGCGGATTGCTTGACCAGCGTGTTGGCATCGGGCAGTGGCGCGCCGCTCTGCTTGGTGCCCGACGAGCAGCCGGCGACCAAAGCGGAGGCGAGGGTTAGGGAAGCGAGGACGGCCATTAGACGGTGGCGGGTCTGCATACCCTGCATCGTAGAGGGTGCCGCTCACCGGGCCTTCGAACGCGGGGCCCGCTTCGCCGCGCATCCGCGGATTAACCTGGTGCGATGTTCACGGGAATTGTTGAGGAACTCGGAGAGATAACGGGCCGGGACGTCCTCGTCGACGCCGCGCGGCTGACCATTCGCGGACCCGTGGTCACCGGCGATGCCGGACATGGCGATTCGATTGCCGTCAACGGCGTGTGCCTGACGGTCGTCGACGTGCTGCCCGACGGCCAATTCACCGCCGACGTGATGGCCGAGACCCTTAACCGGTCCAACCTGGGCGAACTACAGGTCGGCAGCCGGGTGAATCTCGAGCGCGCCGCGGCCGTCAACAGCCGGCTCGGCGGGCACATCGTGCAGGGGCACGTGGACGGGACGGGCGAGGTCGTGGCCCGGGAACCTTCCGAGCATTGGGAGGTCGTGCGGATCGCGGTGCCCGGCGCGGTGTCCCGCTACGTCGTCGAGAAGGGATCGATCACCGTCGACGGGATTTCCCTGACGGTCTCGGGGCTGGGGGCGCAACCGCACGACTGGTTCGAGGTCTCGCTGATCCCGACGACGCGGGAGCTGACCACTCTTGGCCGGGCTCCGGTCGGAACGCGGGTGAACCTCGAAGTAGATGTCATCGCGAAGTATGTCGAGCGACTCATGGTGCAGAAGTAGGCCATTGGCTGCGATACCCCTTAGCTCGTGATCCCAGCTGCTGCCGCTTGCTGGAAGGCGTAGCGAGCCCGGGCAAGCGTCACAAGAAAACCGCAAGCCGGTGCGGCGACAGTGCTATTTAGGGCCGGTAGGACGTCGGATGAACTGTCGGCAGACACCGCAAGCCATAGCCAGCAGAGAGGACGATGACCGTGTCACACGACCGCATTCTGCACAACGTGATCGCCGGTGCGTTACTAGTTGGCGGCGTGGCTCTGGCCGGGCTCGGACCGGCCGCGGGATCTGCCCAGGCCGATAAGGGCTGGGGAACTTGGTGCCCCGGCCAGCCGTTGCCGTCGCCGTACAAATACCAGAAGCAACCAGACGGCTCGGTAAAGCTGGTCGCCACATTGCCGCCTGACCTGGACTGGGATATGAACGTCTGCCACGACTGGCATCGCCGATGGATCGATCAAGGCAACGGCGCGAGCCTCTCCGATACCGTCGAGGGAACTGTTCCTCGGATGAACTGCGGCCCGGGCTGGTGCCCGGTGCCACCGGGAGCCGGCACGTGACGTTGGCGCGACGTCATGCGTGTTCGGTCAGGCGCGCCAGTCGACCGAAAACAAGCCACTGACAGCGGTGTCGTCGTCCGCTGCCAGTGGCCTGTTATGTCAGAGATCAGGTAGTTGAGCGTTGGGTTACAGCGGGCGCCAGTTGGGGCCATCCCAGTAGCCCCAATGGTTCTGGCCCTGGTCCCAAACGACCCGAGCCCACGGCGCCCACGGCGGCGGCGGTGGCGGTGGCCCCGCCCACGGGGGCGCGCCATAGCCGGCCGGACCGTAGTTGTCGTCCCAGTCACGGCAGTTGTTCCAGTTCTGGTAAGGGCCCCAGCCCGGGTCCCAATTTTCGCCGGGGCACCAGTGATGGTGATACGTCGGCGGGGGAGCAGGCATCGCCTGGGCGGTGCCGGAGGCCAGGCCGAGGGCGCCCGCCGCCACTCCACCAGCCGCCAGCGCGCCGGTGCACAGGCGAACCCACCGTCTTGTCTGGGTCTTGGTGTTCGTGTTGGTGTCCATGCCCCCGGCATTCCCCTTGGGCTGAGCCCCAAAACACGGGCAATCGTTTTGCCGTAGCCTCAAACGCCGTTCTTAATCGCCCCACAGGTGTGACCAATGTGCCGCGCGTCACCCGATCGATCTCGTTCGTCCAGGTCAGTGGGTCTTCGGTCGATCCTCAATAGGGTGTGGCGGAATGAACCCATCGCCGGCGAAAGCCGTGGCAAATAACGGCGGCGCCGGGGTGGTTCATACTGAGTGCAGCACTTCGGCTTCCCACCTGGGCCGTACTAACAGCAAGGCAGCAACGATGACGAGGTTGGACTCCGTCGAGCGGGCGGTTGCCGACATCGCGGCCGGGAAGGCCGTCGTCGTCATCGACGACGAGGATCGGGAGAACGAAGGCGACCTGATCTTCGCGGCGGAAAAGGCCACCCCGGAGATGGTGGCCTTCATGGTCCGCTACACCTCTGGTTATCTGTGCGTGCCGCTGGACGGCGCGATCTGCGACCGACTTGGACTACTGCCGATGTACGCGGTGAACCAGGACAAGCACGGGACCGCCTACACCGTCACCGTCGACGCGAGAAAGGGTGTGGGCACTGGGATTTCGGCTTCCGACCGAGCCACCACGATGCGGCTATTGGCCGATCCCGACAGTGTTGCCGAGGATTTCAGCCGCCCCGGTCACGTGGTTCCGTTGCGCGCCAAGGACGGCGGCGTGTTGCGCAGGCCCGGCCACACCGAGGCCGCAGTCGACCTCGCCCGGATGGCGGGGCTGCGGCCCGCGGGCGCGATTTGCGAGATCGTCAGCCAGAAGGACGAGGGCTCGATGGCCCAGACCGACGAATTGCGGGTCTTTGCCGACGAGCACGATCTTGCCCTGATCACCATCGCCGAGCTGATCGAATGGCGACGCAAACACGAAAAGCACATCGAGCGGATCGCCGAAGCCCGGATCCCGACCCGCCACGGGGAGTTTCGGGCCATCGGCTACGCCAGCATTTATGAGGACGTCGAACACGTGGCGCTGGTTCGCGGCGACATCGCCGGGCCCAACGCCGACGGCGACGATGTGTTGGTTCGCGTGCACTCCGAGTGCTTGACGGGTGACGTGTTCGGTTCCCGTCGCTGCGATTGCGGCCCCCAACTGGATGCCGCGATGGCGATGGTCGCGCGCGAAGGACGCGGCGTGGTGCTGTACATGCGCGGCCACGAGGGTCGCGGCATCGGCCTGATGCACAAACTGCAGGCGTATCAGCTGCAGGATGCCGGTGCCGACACCGTCGACGCCAATCTCAAGCTCGGATTGCCTGCCGACGCACGGGATTACGGAATAGGCGCGCAGATCCTCGTCGACCTCGGGGTTCGCTCGATGCGGCTGCTGACCAACAACCCCGCCAAGCGCGTCGGGCTGGACGGGTACGGACTGCACATCATCGAACGGGTGCCCCTTCCGGTGCGGGCCAACGCGGAGAACATCCGCTACCTGATGACCAAGCGTGACAGGATGGGTCACGACTTGGCCGGGCTGGACGACTTTCACGAATCCGTCCATTTGCCAGGTGAATTCGGCGGTGCTTTGTGAGCCGCGCCGGCGACGATGCAGAACGTGGTGATACTGAGGAGCGGCGCCGATGAGCCCTGCCGCCGGAGTGCCGGAGATACCGGTGCTCGACGCATCCGGCCTGCGGCTCGGTATCGTCGCGAGCACCTGGCACCGCGAAATCTGCGATGCGCTGCTGGCCGGCGCCCGCAAAGTCGTCGCCGAGTCTGGCATCGAGAACCCGACGGTGGTCCGCGTGCTCGGCGCGATCGAGATTCCCGTGGTGGCGCAGGAGCTCGCCGGCAACCACGACGCCGTCATCGCCTTGGGCGTCGTAATCCGGGGTGAGACACCGCATTTCGAATACGTCTGCGACGCGGTGACCCAAGGGTTGACGCGGGTCTCGCTGGACACTTCGACACCAGTTGCCAACGGAGTGCTGACCACCAACAACGAGGAGCAGGCGCGGGCCAGGGCCGGGCTCCCGACATCGGCCGAGGACAAAGGCGCTCAGGCCGCCGGGGCGGCCCTCTCGGCCGCACTGACCTTGCGTGACCTGCGCGCTCGGTCGTGAATCCGCCGCCGCCCACTGAGGCGTGGGATGTCGAGTTGCGCCCGCACCGGTCGCCGCCATTCATCTATGCCGCAGCGTTCCTGATCGCCGCCACGCACATCGTCGTCGGCCTGCTGCTCAACCTCAGGCCCAGCGGTGCGATCATCCACACCTCCGACCAGGTGGCGATCGCCGTTCTGGGTCTGGTCATTGCCGGTGCCGTGCTGTTGTTTGCGCGGCCCCGCCTGCGCGTGGGACCGCCCGGGCTTTCAGTGCGAAATCTTGTGGGCGACAGGATGGTTCGATGGTCGGAGGTGGTCGGCGTATCGTTTCCGGCCGGTAGCCGCTGGGCGCGAATCGATCTGCCCCACGACGAGTACATCCCCCTGATGGCGATCCAGGCCGTCGACAAGGAGCGCGCCGTGGACGCCATGGACACCGTGCGGTCGCTGCTGGCGCGCTATCGGCCGGACCTGCGCGCGAGCTGAGCGCGCCACCATCGCCCGGTGGCACGGCTGGGGCGATTTGGCTTCCCGTCCCGGATTGGACTTGTGATCAGGGGCTGGCGGTGCTGTGACACCAAGCCCGGATCCCCGATGGGGGACTGGGCGGCGAAGCGACGCGTGCAGCTCGACCGCCGGACCGCGTGACGAGCGGCCGGCTGTCGGCGGCTTACTTGGTCCGCCGTGACCTAGCCGCCTCCCGCACAACCCTTGCGGCCATGCCGCCGGTTATCCACACCATGCGGCCCTGCCAAAAAGTTTGAGTCAGTGGCGTTGGCTATACTCGAACGTATGTTCGATACTCGGCTTCATGGGTACTGGGAGCCTCCGCAGACCGAGGGTTCGCGGGCGCTGATCGAGTCGATGTGTGCCGCGGGGCGTGCGGAGTCGCGGGCGGCCGCGGCGCGGTTGGATGCGGTCGCGGAGTTGTTCGAGTTGCGCCGTGGGCAGCGCGGGGAGGCACCCGACTGGGCGGTGGACACCTGGGCGGCAGTGGGTGCCGAGGTGGCTGCGGCGTTTCGGATCAGTCAGGCGATGGCCGGCAGCTATCTGCGTTATGGGTTGGCGATGCGTCAGCGGTTACCGAAGGTGGCTGTGCTGTTTCGGGCCGGGGACATCGACTTTGCGTTGTTCGCCACGTTGGTGTATCGCACGGATTTGATCACCGACGCGCAGGTGCTCGCGGGCGTGGACGCCGAGTTGGCGGCCACGGTCGGGCGCTGGCCCTCGATGACGCGGGGCCGGCTGGCCGGGCAGGTCGACAGGATCGTGGCGCGCGCTGACGCGGATGCGGTGCGCCAGCGCCGGCAGCGCCAGACCGACCGTGAGATCTGCATCGAGGATCTCGTCGGGGGCACCTCGGAAATCCACGGCAGCTTGTTTACCGTCGATGCCCATGCGTTGGAAAAGCGGTTGGACGCGTTGGCGGCCACCGTGTGTGCCCATGATCCGCGCAGCCGTGAGCAGCGCCGCGCTGATGCGTTGGGGGCGCTGGCCGCCGGGGCGGATCGGTTGGGGTGTCGGTGTGGGCGCACCGAGTGTGCGGCCGGGAAGCGCCCGCCGGCGGGTGCGGTGGTCATTCATGTGATCGCCGAGCAGGCCACCCTCGACGGGCGCGCGGATGTCGCGGGGTCGGAGGTGGGCGTCGATGAGCTGATCACCCCCGAACTCATCCAGGAGTTGGCCGCCTCGGCCACGCTGGTGCCGTTGGTGCACCCGGGCGAGGCGGCACCGGAGAACGGGTATGTGCCGTCGAAGGCGTTGGCTGATTTTGTGCGCTGCCGGGATTTGACGTGTCGTTGGCCGGGGTGTGATCACCCGGCGGTGGACTGCGACATCGACCATGCGATCCCGTATTCGCGGGGCGGTAAGACCCATGCGGCGAACCTGAATTGCAAGTGCCGCACCCATCATTTGGTGAAGACGTTTTGGGGCTGGCAGGAAAAGCAACTGCCCGACGGCACGCTGATTTTCACCTCACCGGCCGGGCACACCTATGTCACCACCCCGGGCAGTGCGCTGCTGTTCCCGAGTTTGTGTCGCGCGGTGGGCGGCATGTCCGCTCCCGAAGCCGATCCACCCCAGGACAACTGCGGCGAGCGGAGCGCGATGATGCCCCGCCGCACCCGCACCCGCGCCCAAAACCGCGCCCACCGCATCGCCACCGAACGCCGACACAACCGCGAGGCCCGGCAAGCCGAGCGCCGACAACGCCAGCAGGCTTATCTCGGGCCCGCACCACCGGCCGACGACGACGAACCACCGCCCTTCTGAAGGGCACACGCCACGCGCGGCAGCCTGTTACGGCTTGTCGTCCGGCAGGACGATGCGCAACCTCATGCCCGGCTTGCTGTCCTCCTGGATCCCACAACGCACTCGGTGTGCTGGGGGTTATACGTGTCCGTCTCCGGACCCGGCAGGCCGGCCAGGAAGCGGTTACTGACTTCCCCGTACACGTTGCGCCGAAGTCCCCGCAACTGTGCGAGCGCCAGTCCAAAGCACAAAGCCGTGCCGGCGATGCCCACGCACGCCTCAATTGCCCCGTTCATCATTACCGCCTCAGAAGTTAAAAGGGTCAGTCGATGACAAGAGGATGGAATGGCGGCCTTCAGAGATCCTCTACAAATCCTTGAACTTGTCGGGCGGGTGCACGCAGGATCCCCGGCGGATCACTGCGCCAAGCGCATGGCGGTGATGCCGCTGCGAACGACCATTAGCCTGGGTACGTGCCAGATCCCGCAACCTATCGCCCCGCGCCCGGGTCCATTCCGGTGGAGCCGGGCGTCTACCGATTCCGGGACGCGCACGGGCGAGTCATCTACGTCGGCAAGGCCAAGAGCCTGCGCAGCAGGCTGACGTCATACTTCGCCGACGTCGCCGGCCTGCACCCGAGAACCCGACAGATGGTGACCACCGCGGCCAAGGTCGAGTGGACGGTGGTCAACACCGAAGTCGAGGCGTTGCAGCTGGAGTACAACTGGATCAAGGAATTCGATCCGCGATTCAACGTCCGCTACCGCGACGACAAGTCCTATCCGGTGCTGGCCGTCACCCTCAACGAGGAGTTTCCCAGGCTGATGGTCTATCGCGGCCCGCGGCGCAAGGGCGTGCGCTATTTCGGGCCGTACTCACACGCGTGGGCAATCCGCGAGACGCTGGACCTGCTCACCCGGGTGTTTCCCGCGCGAACGTGTTCGGCCGGAGTCTTCAAGCGGCACAAGCAGATCGACCGCCCGTGTCTGCTCGGCTACATCGACAAGTGCTCGGCGCCGTGCGTCGGCAGGGTCAGCGCCGAGCAGCATCGCCAGATCGTGGACGACTTCTGCGACTTCCTGTCCGGCAAGACCGATCGGTTCGCCCGCGACCTGGAACACCAGATGAACGCCGCGTCGAAGCAACTCGATTTCGAGCGGGCCGCACGGCTACGTGACAACCTGTCCGCCCTGAAGCGGGCCATGGAGAAGCAGGCGGTGGTGCTCGGCGACGGCACCGATGCCGACGTGGTCGCCTTCGCCGACGACGAGCTCGAAGCTGCGGTGCAGGTGTTCCACGTCCGCGGTGGCCGGGTTCGCGGCCAGCGCGGCTGGATCGTCGAAAAGTCGGCCGACCCGGGCGATTCCGGCGAGGAGCAGTTGGTCGAGCAGTTCCTCACGCAGTTCTACGGCGAACAGGCCGAACTGGGTGGCGCCGCCGACGAATCGGCCAACCCGGTTCCCCGCGAGGTGCTGCTGCCGTGTCTGCCGTCCAACGCCGACGAGTTGACCAGTTGGTTGTCCGGTCTGCGCGGCTCCCGGGTCACGCTGCGCGTGCCGCGGCGCGGCGACAAGCGCGCGCTGGCCGAAACGGTGCAGCGCAACGCGAAAGAAGCGCTGCAGCAACACAAGCTGAAGCGGGCCGGCGACTTCAACGCGAGATCGGCTGCGCTGCAGAATATTCAGGACGCGCTGGGCTTGATCGATGCGCCGCTGCGCATAGAATGCGTCGACGTCAGTCACGTGCAGGGGACCGATGTGGTGGCCTCGCTGGTGGTATTCGAGGACGGCCTGCCGCGCAAATCGGACTACCGCCACTTCGCGATCCGGGAGGCGGCCGGGCAGGGACGTTCCGACGACGTCGCCTCCATCGCCGAGGTGACCCGTCGCCGGTTCTGGCGGCACCTGAACGACCAGAACGACCCGAATATGCTTGCCCCGGAAGGCAAATCGCGCCGGTTCGCCTATCCGCCCAACCTGTATGTCGTCGACGGCGGCGCGCCGCAGGTCAACGCGGCCAGCGCCGTGCTCGACGAACTCGGCATCACCGACGTCGCGGTGATCGGTTTGGCCAAGCGGCTGGAAGAGATCTGGGTGCCGTCCGAGCCGGACCCGGTCATCATGCCGCGCAACAGCGAGGGGCTCTATCTGCTGCAGCGGGTCCGTGACGAGGCCCACCGGTTCGCCATCGCCTACCATCGCAGCAAGCGATCCAAGCGAATGACCGCCTCGGCGCTGGACTCGGTGCCAGGATTGGGAGAACATCGCCGCAAGGCGCTGGTAACCCATTTCGGATCGATAGCCCGCCTCAAGGAGGCCACCGTCGACCAGATCACCGCCGTTCCGGGTATCGGCGTGGCCACCGCCACGGCCGTCCTCGAGGCGCTGCGACCCGAGCAAGCCGAGGGCGCGGATGACGGGTGAATTGGTGGAGGGTCGCCCGATGGACGGCGCGGGCATCGACGTCGTTCTGGTGACGGGATTATCGGGCGCCGGACGGGGTACTGCGGCCAAGGTGCTCGAGGACCTCGGCTGGTATGTGGCCGACAACCTGCCACCCCAGTTGATCACCCGGATGGTCGATTTCGGGCTCGCGGCCGGGTCCCGGATCACCCAGTTGGCGGTGGTGATGGACGTGCGGTCGCGGGGATTTACCGGCGATTTGGACTCGGTGCGCACGGAGCTGGCCACCCGCAACATCAACCCGCGTGTGGTGTTCATGGAGGCATCGGACGACGTGTTGGTTCGCCGATACGAACAGAACCGCCGCAGCCACCCGCTGCAGGGCTCGCAGACCCTGGCCGAAGGCATCGCCGCCGAGCGCAGGATGCTGGCATCGGTGCGCGCCACCGCGGACCTGATCATCGACACGTCGACGCTGTCGGTTCGGGGCCTGCGGGAAAGCATCGAGCGCGCGTTCGGCGGCGACACCGGCGCGTCGACCAGCGTCACCGTCGAGTCCTTCGGCTTCAAGTACGGTCTGCCGATGGACGCCGACATGGTCATGGACGTGCGGTTTCTGCCGAACCCGCACTGGGTCGACGATTTGCGTCCACTCACCGGTCAAGATCCGGCGGTGCGCGACTACGTATTGGGCCAGCCGGGCGCGGCGGAGTTCCTCGACGCTTACCATCGACTGCTAAACCTGGTTGTCGACGGCTACCGCCGGGAAGGCAAGCGCTATATGACGGTCGCCATCGGGTGCACTGGCGGTAAGCATCGCAGCGTCGCGATCGCGGAGGCTTTGATGCAGCTGCTGAGGGGCAATGCCCGGCTGGCGGTGCGGGTCCTGCACCGGGATCTGGGTCGCGAATGAGCGGCCCAATAAGCCAGCCGATAAGCCAAAGCATCGTCGCGCTGGGGGGCGGCCACGGCTTGCATGCAACCCTGTCCGCCGCCCGCCGGCTGACTCCCTACGTCACCGCCGTGGTCACCGTCGCCGATGACGGGGGCTCGTCGGGCCGGCTGCGCAGCGAACTCGATGTCATCCCTCCAGGCGATCTGCGAATGGCCCTGGCGGCGTTGGCATCCGACAGTCCGTACGGACGGCTGTGGGCGACCATCCTGCAGCACCGGTTCGGCGGCAGTGGCGCCCTGGCCGGGCACCCGATCGGGAATCTGCTGCTGGCCGGTCTCAACGAGGTGCTGGCCGATCCGGTCGCGGCCCTCGACGAGCTGGGACGCATCCTGGGCGTCAAGGGCAGGGTGCTGCCGATGTGCCCGGTGGCGCTGCAGATCGAGGCCGACGTGTCCGGCCTGGAGGCCGACCCGCGGATATTCCGGGTGATCCGTGGCCAGGTGGCGATCGCCACCACACCGGGCAAGGTGCGGCGGGTGCGGTTGCTTCCGGACGACCCGCCGGCGACCCGGCAGGCCGTAGACGCCATCATGGCCGCCGACCTGGTGGTGCTGGGGCCGGGATCGTGGTTCACCAGCGTGATCCCGCACGTGCTGGTGCCGGGGTTGGCGGCCGCGCTCCGAGCCACCACCGCACGCCGCGCGCTGGTGCTCAACCTGGTGGCCGAACCCGGGGAAACGGCCGGTTTCTCGGTGGAGCGTCATCTGCACGTGCTGGCCCAGCACGCGCCCGGATTCACCGTGCACGACATAATCATCGACGCCGAACGGGTGCCCGCCGAGCGGGAGCGGGACCAACTTCGCCGCACCGCAACGCTGCTGCAAGCCGAGGTCCACTTCGCCGACGTCGCCCGACCTGGTACACCTTTACATGACCCGGGCAAGCTCGCGGCGGCGCTGGACGGGGTCCGAGCGGCCCACAAAAGTGGTCGGGGAGGCCCGGGAGCCCCTTCGGATAGGACCACCGCGCAGCTTCGGGTCGACGGTGAGACGAGGGGTGACGACGCGTGGCGATGACGACCGAAGTCAAGGACGAGCTGAGCCGTCTGGTAGTGAAATCGGTCAGCGCGCGCCGCGCGGAGGTCACGTCGCTGTTGAGGTTCGCCGGCGGCCTGCACATCGTCGGCGGCCGGGTGGTCGTCGAGGCCGAGGTGGACCTGGGCAACATCGCGCGGCGACTGCGCAAGGACATCTTCGAGCTCTACGGATACAACGCCGTCGTGCATGTGTTGTCGGCCAGCGGGATTCGCAAGAGCACCCGGTTCGTGCTCCGGGTTGCCAACGACGGCGAGGCGCTGGCCCGTCAGACTGGGCTGCTCGACATGCGGGGGCGTCCGGTGCGCGGCTTGCCGGCCCAGGTCGTCGGCGGCAGTATCGCCGACGCCGAAGCCGCATGGCGGGGGGCCTTTTTGGCGCACGGGTCGCTGACCGAGCCGGGGCGCTCGTCGGCGCTGGAGGTCAGCTGCCCCGGTCCGGAGGCCGCCCTGGCCCTGGTGGGTGCGGCGCGGCGGCTCGGGGTCAGCGCGAAGGCCCGCGAGGTGCGCGGCGCCGACCGGGTGGTGGTGCGCGACGGCGAGGCGATCGGCGCCTTGCTGACCCGGATGGGTGCCCAGGACACGCGGCTCGTCTGGGAGGAGCGCCGGATGCGCCGCGAGGTGCGGGCGACGGCCAACCGGCTGGCCAATTTCGACGACGCCAATCTGCGCCGCTCGGCGCGCGCCGCGGTCGCCGCGGCCGCGCGGGTGGAGCGCGCGCTGGAGATCCTCGGCGACAGCGTGCCCGACCACCTGGCCTCGGCCGGGAAGCTGCGCGTCGAGCACCGGCAGGCCTCCCTGGAGGAGCTCGGGCGCCTCGCCGACCCTCCGATGACGAAAGATGCTGTGGCCGGACGTATTCGGCGCCTGTTGTCCATGGCCGACCGCAAGGCGAAGGTCGACGGCATCCCCGACACGGAGTCGGCGGTGACGCCCGACCTGCTGGAGGACGCGTAACTCAAAGGGGCGGTGCGGTGGTCCGCTCCAGCACGACCCGCAAGCCACCCATGTCGGGCCGGGTCCAGATCATGTGCCCATCCTCATCGAGGCGCCGGGTGACCTCGACGCCGGCCAGGCCGACAGGGCGCAGCACGAATACCCCGTCCTCGTAGGAGGCGACCACATGGATCGGGGTCGTGAAGTCCGACACCGACACGTCGTGGACGCCGTTCTTCTCGGTTCCGTCGGCGCGGGCATCGGCTATGGTCCCGCCGCCGCAGTCGACGATTCGGTTACCGCACTGCTCGATCCGTTCGGTGTACCGGAGTAACGGGTCCCCTTCCGGCACCGGCACGCCGCCCCGGGTCGCCGAGACGACCCGCCAGATACCTCTCAGGTCAGGTGCTCCGGCCACCAGGGGTTCGGTGCATCCGGCCAGTATCGGCGGCGGAAAGTCGTCCCCATAGCCTCCGGGTGGGGTATGGGCCACGGGGATGTCGTCGGCCTGGATATCGGACAGGGTTTGCTACCTCTCGTTCTGACCAGTTAATAGGCTAGGGTGCGGACGAATCGTGCGGATGGCTGTTGCGCTGTCCGGGGGAGGGCTACGGTCGGGGGATGAAACGGCTTTCTAGTGTCGACGCGGCGTTTTGGTCCGCGGAAACGGCTAGCTGGCACATGCACGTGGGTGCGCTGGCTATCTGCGACCCCACGAAAGCGCCGGAGTACAGCTTTGCGCGGCTCCGCGAACTGCTCATCGAGCGACTGCCGGAAATTCCGCAGTTGCGTTGGCGGGTCACCGGTGCGCCCCTCGGCTTGGACCGGCCGTGGTTCGTCGAAGACGAGGAACTCGACATCGACTTCCACATCCGTCGTATCGGCGTTCCCGCTCCGGGCGGTCGCCGCGAGGTCGAAGAGCTGGTGGGGCGGCTGATGTCCTACAAGCTGGACCGCTCGCGACCGCTGTGGGAGCTGTGGGTGATCGAGGGTGTCGAGGGCGGCCGGATCGCCACGCTGACCAAGATGCACCACGCCATCGTCGACGGTGTCTCGGGAGCCGGGCTGGGTGAGATCCTGTTGGATGTCACGCCGGAACCTCGCCCGCCGCAACAGGAAACGGTCGGGTCGCTGGTGGGCTTCCAGCTGCCGGGGCTGGAGCGCCGCGCGCTGGGCGCCCTGATCAACGTGGGGGTCAAGACGCCCTTTCGCGTCGCCCGACTGGTGGAGCAGACGCTGCGCCAGCAGGTCGCCGCGTTGGGCGTCAGCAGCCGGCCGCCGCGATATTTCGAGGCCCCCAAGACCCGGTTCAACGCTTCCGTGTCGCCGCACCGGCGGATCACCGGCTGCCGCGTCGAGCTGGCCCGGGCCAAGGCCGTCAAGGACGCCTTCGACGTCAAGCTCAACGACGTGGTGCTGGCCCTGGTGGCCGGCGCCGCCCGGGGTTACCTGGAGAAGCGGGGTGAGCTGCCGGTCAAACCCCTCATCGCGCAGATCCCGGTCTCGACCCGCACCGACCAGACCGCAAGCGAGGTCGGAAACAAGATCAGCTCGATGACCGCCTCCCTTGCCACCGACGTCGAAGACCCCGCCGAGCGGCTGCGTGCGATCCACGAAAGCACCACCAGCGCCAAGCTGATGGCCAAGGCGTTGTCGGCGCATCAGATCATGGGGCTCACCGAGACCACGCCGCCCGGGCTGCTGCAGTTGGCCGCGCGGGCGTACACGGCCACCGGGCTGTCGCGAAACCTGGCCCCCATCAACCTTGTTGTGTCCAACGTTCCCGGTCCGCAGTGCCCGCTGTACATGGCCGGCGCCAAACTGGAGTCGCTGGTGCCGCTGGGCCCGCCGGTCATGGACGTCGCGCTGAACATCACCTGCTTCTCCTACCAGGACCACCTGAACTTCGGCTTTGTGACGACGCCCGAGGTGGCCAACGACATCGACGACATGGCCGATCGCATCGAGCCGGCGTTGGCCGAACTCGAGCGCACGATGGGCTAGCCGCGGTTGAGATACCTGGTTGCGTAGACCCAGGACAAGAAGCGGGCGACCGCCTCCGCGGATTGATGCGCGCGCGGGGAACTGAAGATGTCGAATGCGTGTTGGGCGTTGGGCAATTCGGCATATGCGACGGGTGACTTCGACACCGCCCGCAGTTCGGCGGCGAACTCCTGCGCTTCGGCGACCGGGATCAAAGAGTCGTCGCTGCCGTGCAGGACGAAGAACGGTGGTGCGTCGGCCCGCAGCCGGCGGACCGGTGAGGCGTCGAGGTAGACGTCGCGGTGGTGGGCGAATTTCCGCTTCACCACGAACTTTTCGAGCAGCCCGACGAATTCGCGACGCCCCTCGCCCTCGGTGGAGAACCAGTCGTAGCGCCCGTAGACCGGGACCGCGGCGGCCACCGACGTGTCGGCGTGTTCGAAGCCCGGCTGGAATTTCGGGTCGTTGGGCGTCAGCGCCGCCAGCGCCGACAGGTGCCCGCCGGCGGACCCGCCGGTGATCGCGACGAAGTCGGGATCACCGCCGTAGCGCGCGATGTTCTCCTTGACCCAGGCCAGCGCGCGTTTCACGTCGACGATGTGGTCGGGCCAGGTGTGCACCGGCGAAACCCGGTAGCCGATCGACACGCACACCCATCCGCGCGCGGCCAGGTGGCTCATCAGCGGGTAGGCCTGCGGACGCCGCATCCCGATCACCCAGGCGCCGCCCGGTATCTGCACCAGCACCGGGGCCTTGCCGTCGCGCGGCAAATCCCGGTGACGCCAGATGTCGGCCAGGTTGGCCCGGCCGTGCGGCCCGTAGGACACGACGTTCGTCTTCTCGACATAGCGCCGGCGTGTCATCGTGTTGCCCAGCGGCACGCTGCGCAGTCCGCGGCGCTTGGGCTCGGTCTGTGGCAGGTCGGCGAGCGCTTCGGCGTAGTCGGGGCCGAGATGCTCGCGCAGCCCGGATTCCAGCACCGGGGCGGGCGTGGTGAGACCGCGCCAGCGGATCACTCCCAGGATCGCCCAGGACGCGGCCGTCAGGGCGAGCGCCGCCTTTCCCCGCCGCCCGGCGAAATCGCCGCGGCGGCCGCGGCGCACCGCATCCAGCAGCGACGCGGAGAAGTAAAGGCCCGGCACCTCCGACGTCGGCCAGCCGAACCAGAACACCAGGACGGTGCCGTAGCCCTTACGGGCCAGCGGGCGTAATCCGTTGGCGGCGTTGACGAATTCGACTGCGGCGCGCGCCAGCGGCCGGGGCTTGCCGATGATCCGTCTGAGCCGCATCAGCCGCTGACCCGCGCTTGCAGTTCGGACCGCAGAATCTTGCCGGTGCTTCCGCGCGGGAGCTCGTCGAGAATGGTTATCTCGCGGGGCACCTTGTAGTTGGCCAGGTTTTCCCGGACGTGCTGTTTGAGGGTGTCGGTATTCGCCGCGGCGTCGGGTGCCAGCACCACGAAGGCGGCCAGCCGCTGGCCATACTGCTCGTCGTCCACACCGATCACCGCGGCCTCCGCCACCTCTGGATGTGCCGCCAATGTCTTCTCCACCTCGATCGGGTACACGTTCTCGCCGCCGGAGACGATCATCTCGTCGTCGCGGCCGACCACGAAGAGCCTTCCGTTCTCGTCGAGATAGCCGACGTCTCCCGAGGACATGAACCCCGCGTGGAAGTCCTTGGTGGTGCCCGACGTGTAGCCGTCGAACTGCGTGTCGTTTCGGACGTAGATGCTGCCGACGTCACCTGTGGGCACCTCGTTGAAATCCGGGTCCAGGATGCGGATTTCGGTTCCGCCCGCCGGCCGGCCCGCGGTGTCCGGTGCGGCGCGCAGGTCCTCCGGCGTGGCGGTGGCGATCATGCCGGCCTCGGTGGCGTTGTAGTTGTTGTAGATGACGTCGCCGAACTGGTCCATGAACGCGGTCACCACATCCGGGCGCATCCGCGAACCGGAAGCGGCCGCGAATCGTAAAGACTTGCAGCTGTATCGGTTTCGCACCTCTTCGGGCAGGTCCATGATGCGGTCGAACATCACCGGGACCACCGCGAGGCCGGTCGCCCCGTACCGGTCGATGAGGTCCAGCGTGGCCTCCGGATCGAATTTGCGCCGGGTGACCACCGTGCAGGCCATCGACGCGGCGAAGACCAGCTGCGAAAAGCCCCACGCGTGGAACATCGGCGCTGCGATCACAATGGTTTCCTCGGCCCGCCACGGCGTGCGGTCCAGGATCGCCTTGAGCGTGCCGATCCCGGCGTTGCCGCCAGACTGGTTGGCGCCCTTGGGTGTTCCGGTGGTACCGGAGGTGAGCAGGATCATCCTGCCCCTGCGGCCGGTGCGCTCGGGCCGGCGGCCGGCGTGTTCGGCGATGAGCTTCTCGACCGTCAGCTCGTGCTGTCCTTCGGTCCAGGCCAGGATCCGGGCGGCGTCCGGCCGGTCGGCCAGCGCGCGGTCCACCGTCGCGGTGAACTCCTCGTCGTAGATGACGGCGTCGACGCCTTCCCGGTTGACCACCTCGGCCAGCGCCGGCCCGGCGAACGACGTGTTGAGTAGCACGACGTCGGAGCCGATCCGGCTGGCGGCCACCACCGCCTCGACAAAACCCCGATGATTGCGGCACATGACCCCGACGACCTTCGGCGGGCCCGCGGGCAACCCCTGCAGCGCCGCGGCCAGCGCGTTGAACCGCTCGTCCAGCTCCCGCCACGTCAGCGTGCCGCGTTCGTCGATCAGGCCGGGACGGTCAGGGCAGCGCTGGGCCGCACCGGCGAAACCCGCGGTCATGCCCATGCCCTCGCGGCGCATGGCGGCCGCCACCCTCAGGTAGCGGTCGGGCCGCATCGGCGCGATCATCCCGGCGCGCCTCAGGGTGGTGATGACGCCGAGGGCCTGATTGAGACGAGATGCCATGTGTCAGCCGAGAATCGGTAGCCGGCGCTCGGTGGCGAGCTTGCTGAGGGCATCCTGCATCACCGACCGCACGTGTGTGTCGACCTCGTCGACGTCCGGATCCTCGCCGAACTGCTTGGCGATGTCGATGGGCTCCAGCACCTGCGTCACCAGCTTGCTGGGCAGCGGCAGGTTGGGCGGGATCACGGCGCTGAACCCGAACGGGAAGCCGAACGAGACCGGCATGATCGCGCTGCGCAGCAACCGCTTGATGCCCAGCCGCTCGGCCAGCCAGGTGCCGCGGGTCAGGTAGAGCTGGGTCTCCTGCCCGCCGATGGACACCGCGGGCACGATGGGCACGCCGGCTTCGATCGCCGTGCTGACGTAGCCCTTGCGGCCGTTGAAGTCGATGACGTTCTCCGAGCGCGTGGGGCGGTATGCGTCGTAGTCGCCGCCGGGAAAGACGACCACAACGCCGCCGGACCGCAGCGCCTCGGCCGCGTTCTCCCGGTTGGCCCGGATATAGCCGGCGCGCCGGAACAGCGGCGCGGTCGGGCCCATGAACAGGACGTCGTGGCTGAGCGTGTAGACCGGCCGGTCGTAGCCGAACTTGTCGTAGAAGTCCACGCTGAAGATCGGGACGTCCATCGGGAACATGCCGCCGGAGTGGTTACCGACCACCAGCGCGCCGCCCGGGGGAAAGGAATCCAGGCCGTGCACCTCGGACCGGAAGTACGTCTTCAGGAACGGGCGCATCACTCCCATCAGGCGCTGCGTCAGGCCCGGGTCGAATTTGCCGATGTCCCCGATATCCGGGCTGTCGCTGTCGGTCACGTTGCTCCCTTGAGGGTTCGGCGAGGCGGCACTGCCGCGTCGAGTCCCTCGATGGTAGCTAGCGGGGCCGGATCGAATTCGGGCCGACCCACGACGGGAGGTAATCGTTCGCCATACGTATGGCGTGGGCGAGATGGCGGGGTTATTGTTACGCACGCCCAACGCCCAACCCAGCCGAAAGAGGCGCGATGGATCCCGCCGGATTGCCCGACGAGCGTGGCGCACGGCCGGCCGCCGGGCACAGGTTGAGCGGCGTCCGCGAACCGCGTGGGCGCAGACCCCGGAGCAGCACCGTCCGCCCGGGACCGGTTGTCAACCGGCCCGCCGGTGACGTCGAGTCCCCGACCGCGGCGCACGAGACGGCGGATCACCTCCAAGCTGAGTACTTTCTGCGTCTGCTCGTCCAGAACCGTCACCAGGTCGACCACCGCCTCGGCAAGTACCAGAAGGCGATCGCCGCCGCGGAAACCGCCGGCGACACCGAGGGCACCGGCAGTTTGCGGCGCATGGCGTGCGCCGAAGAGCAAGACCGGCATACCCTCGACGGTCTCATCGAAAACCTTCGCCGGCGATTCCCGGTTCGGGGGCCGGGCGAGGCTCGCCAAATCCCACCCGTGCCGCGGCTCGTCGCCCGTTAGGTGAATTGAGCTAAACCGCAGCGTTTTTCGGTGCCCTTGGGGTATTCGCGCTGGCGTGCCGATAGATTGTATTGGCCAACCGGTTTTCACACCGCTAGGAACGAGGCCCGCCATGGGATTCATGTCGCCGGAACTTCCCGACGTCGACCACGAAACCTGGCCCACGCTGCCCCGGGCAACGCGCTTGCAGGTCGTGACCCGGCACTGGGCGGAACACGGCTTCGGGACGCCGTACGCGGTGTATCTCCTCTACCTGATCAAGATCGCCGTCTACGTCGTCGCCCCGGCCGCGATCATCTCGCTGACCCCGGGTCTGGGCGGACTGGGCCGCATCGGCGACTGGTGGACCCAGCCGATCGTGTACCAGAAGGTCATCATCTTCACGTTGCTGTTCGAGGTTCTGGGCTTTGGCTGCGGGTCCGGGCCGCTGACCGGACGGTTCATGCCACCGGTCGGCGGCTTTCTCTACTGGTTGCGGCCCAACACAATTCGACTCCCCGCCTGGCCGGGCAAGGTTCCGTTCACCAGTGGCGACACCCGCACCGTCGTCGACGTCGCGCTCTATGCCGTCGTATTGATCGGCGGAGTGTGGGCGCTGTTGTCGCCCGGCCACGGCGGGCCGGTGACGACTGCCGGCGACGTCGGTCTGATCGACCCCGTCCTGGTGATCCCGACGATCGTCGCCCTGGCGCTGTTGGGTCTGCGGGACAAGACCATCTTCCTGGCCGCGCGCGGTGAACATTATTGGCTGAAGCTGTTCGTGTTCTTCTTCCCGTTCACCGATCAGATCGCGGCCTTCAAGATCATCATGCTGTGCCTCTGGTGGGGGGCGGCGACTTCCAAGCTCAACCACCACTTTCCCTATGTCGTGTCGGTCATGACGAGCAACAACGCGCTGCTGCGGCCCAAGCTGTTCACTCCGATAAAGCGCATGCTCTACCTGGATTCGGTTGACGACCTGCGCCCGTCCCGGTTGCCGAAGCTGATGGCACACGTCGGGGGCACCACGGCGGAATTCGTGATTCCGACGGTCCTGGTCTTCTTCGGCGCCGATCACCCGTGGCGGTGGTTCCTGATCGGGTTCATGGTGATCTTCCACCTCAACATCATTTCCAACCTGCCGATGGGCGTCCCGTTGGAGTGGAACGTGTTCTTCATCTTCTCGCTGTTCTATTTGTTCGGGCACTACGGCGCGATCCAGGCCACCGATCTTCGGTCCCCCCTGCTGCTGGCGCTGGTGATCGCCGCGGTGGCCATCGTGATCGCGGGAAACATGTTCCCCGCGAAGATTTCGTTCCTGCCCGCGATGCGCTACTACGCGGGCAACTGGGCCACCAGCTTGTGGTGCTTCCGCCCCGGAGCCGAGGAGAAGGTCGACGCCGAGATCGTCAAAAGCTCTGCGCTCGTTGTCAATCAGCTGGCCAGGCTCTACGACCCGGCGACCGCCGAAATCATG
Organism: uncultured Actinomycetota bacterium; assembly: GCA_963784685.1. GTDB lineage: Bacteria > Actinomycetota > Actinomycetes > Mycobacteriales > Mycobacteriaceae > Mycobacterium. Next base: position 70,895 of record CAWASF010000013.1, on the reverse strand, counting down.
GCCGACAAGGTGGCGGCGTTCCGGGCGATGCACACCCATGGCAGGGCGCTCAACGGGCTGCTGCCCCGCGCTTTGGGGGGCGAGGCCAACGAGGCCGACTACAAGGTGCGTGAGGGCGAAATAGTTGCCGGGCCGCTGGTGGGGTGGAACTTCGGCGAGGGCCACCTGCACAACGAGCAGCTACTGGAAGCGGTGCAACGGCGCTGCCACTTCGAGGACGGCGACGTCCGCGTCATCGTTCTCGAAGGCCAACCGATCCACATCCAAAAGCAGTGGTACCGCATCCTCGACGCCAAGTCCGGCGTGATCGAGGCGGGCTACGTCGAGGTCGCGGACATGCTGACTCGCCAGCCCTGGCCCGAGCCCGGTGACGAATTCCCCGTCCACGTCACCACTCAACGCGCCGAGCGATGACGGTCGATGCCTAAGGCGGTCGTCGTCGGCGCCGGGCCCAACGGCCTGGCGGCGGGGATTCACCTGGCCCGTCACCGCATCGACGTGCAGGTGCTGGAGGCTCGCGACACGGTCGGCGGGGGAGCGCGCTCGGGTGAGCTCACGGTGCCGGGAGTTATCCACGACCAGTGCTCGGCGTTTCACCCGTTGGGCGTGGGTTCGCCGTTCTGGAGGGAGATCGACCTCCAGCGCTACGGGCTGATGTGGAAGTGGCCCGAGATCGACTGTGCGCACCCGCTCGAGGACGGCACCGCCGGCGTGCTCTACGAGTCGATCGACCAGACCGTCACCCGCATGGGGCCCGACGGAACCCGGTGGCGGCGCGCCGTGGGGGACCTTGCGGCGGGGTTCGATCAGTTGGCCGAGGATTTGCTCCGTCCGGTGGCCAACATCCCGCGTCACCCGATCCGCCTCGCCGCGTTCGGGCCGCGCGCGGTCCTACCCGCCACGGTGATGGCGCGCTGGTTTCGCACCGAGCAGGCCCGCGCCCTGTTCGGTGGGGCGGCCGCGCACGTCTACACCCGTCTGGACAGGCCCCTGACCGCATCGCTCGGCTTGATGATCTTGGCGAGCGGCCACCGGTACGGTTGGCCCGTCGCCGAAGGGGGGAGCGGCTCGATCACCGACGCGCTGGCCGCCGCGCTGAAGGCCCACGGCGGGACCGTGGCCACCGGAGTGACCGTCGTGAGCCGCAAAGACATTCCCGATGCCGACATCGTCATGCTCGACCTGAGCCCCGCCGCGGCCCACTCGATCTACGGCGACATCATGCCCGGCCGGATCAAGCGGGCTTATCGGCGCTACCGCGAGGGATCGTCGGCCTTCAAGGTCGATTTCGCCATCGAGGGCCACATCCCGTGGACCAACCCCGACTGCGCCCGCGCGGGTACGGTACATCTCGGCGGCACGTTCGCCGAGATCGCCGACACGGAACGCCAACGCGCCCAAGGAAAGATGGTGCAGCGGCCGTTCGTGCTGGTCGGCCAGCAGTACCTGGCCGACCCGTCGCGCTCGGCGGGGGATATCAATCCGATCTGGGCCTACGCGCACGTGCCGTTCGCCTATACCGGCGACGCCACGTCCGCCGTCGTCGACCGGATCGAACGTTTCGCCCCGGGCTTCCGCGACCGCGTCATCGCGACCGTCAGCAAGGGCACCGCCGAACTGGAGGCCTACAACCCCAACTTCATCGGTGGCGACATCATCGGCGGCGCCAACGACGGGCTGCAGGTCATCCTGCGCCCCCGCGTCGCCGTCAACCCCTACACGACCGGCGTGCCGGGTGTGTACCTGTGTTCGCAGTCCACACCGCCGGGAGCCGGCATCCACGGGCTCTGCGGCTACCACGCCGCCGACTCGGCGCTGCGGTGGCTGCGCAAGCGAGGCCGTGGCGTAGCCGAAACGTGATGGAGGCTTGACCGAATTGCTAACGCGCGCCTGCACTTCCGCGTTTTGCGGCACAACTACCATGACAATTACAACGTTGTCATTCAGGGAATTGGAGCCATGCGGGCGGTTGTTCGGTGTGTCCTTATGGTGGTCGGGATCGCTGCGAGCGTGGTTGCGGGGCCGGCGGGCGTAAGCCTGGCGGCGGCGAGCCGGCCGCATGGGTTCGCGATCGCGTCGGTGCTGCCGACGCGGGGCGCGGTGGTGGGTGTGGCGCACCCCGTCGTCGTGACGTTCGGCGCGCCCATAACGAACCCGGCCGGCCGGCAGGCGGCCGAGCGCGCCATTGCGGTCAGGTCGACACCCGCGATGACGGGCAGGTTCGAATGGCTCGACGACAACGTCGTGCGGTGGGTTCCCGACAAATTCTGGCCCGCGCACAGCACGGTGGCGCTATCGGTGGGCGGCCTGTCGACGGACTTTGAAACGGGTCCTGCCGTCGTCGGTGTTGCCAACATCAAGGATCACACGTTCACGGTGAGCATCGACGGGGTCGAGGCGGGACCGCCGCCTTCGCTGCCGGCGCCGCACCACCGGCCCCACTGGGGAGAACAGGGCGTACTGCCGGCCTCGATGGGCAGGCCGGAGTACCCGACGCCGGTCGGCTCCTACACGGTCCTCTCGAAGGAACGCTCGGTGATCATGGACTCGAGCAGCGTGGGCATCCCCGTCGACGATCCCGACGGTTACCGGATTCCGGTGGACTACGCCGTCCGTATCACCAGCCGCGGCCTCTTCGTGCATTCGGCTCCGTGGGCCGTCAATGCGATGGGGTTGGAGAACGTCAGCCACGGCTGCATCAGCCTGAGCCCCGCGGACGCGGAGTGGTACTACGACACGGTCAACGTCGGCGACCCGGTGATAGTGAAGGAATAGAAAAAGTGGCGGCAGCCTCCGGCTGTCGCCACTTTCCGCCGTGGATCGCCTCAGTGCGCGGGACCGGCAGGGACCGGCTGACCGGGCACCGGTCCGCCCGCCGGCGCCGGACCGGTCGGCGCACCCTTGCCGGTGCCGGCCATGTCGACGAGTGGGGCACCGGCCGGCACAGCCTCCGCGAGGCCACCGGCCAGGACCGGACCAAGCGCAATCAGTGGAGAGCCAACCGGCACCACCGGTACCGGCGCGCCGACGGGCAGGGGTGCGCCGACGGGCAGGGGTGCGCCGACGGGCAGGGGTGCGCCGACCGGCAACGGCGCGCCCACCGGCACCGGTGCGCCGACGGGCAGGGGTGCGCCGACGGGCAGGGGTGCGCCGACGGGCAGGGGTGCGCCGACGGGCAGGGGTGCACCGACGGGCAGGGGTGCGCCGACGGGCAGGGGTGCGCCGACCGGCAACGGCGGCCCGAGCGCAATCAGCGGCGCACCCGCCGGCACCACCGGAACCGGCCCGGGAACAGCCAACGGAACGCCGGCCATGTCGGTGATCGAAGCGCTACACGCGTTCGTGGTCGCCGACGCTCCGCCCGGGGTCGCCGGTCCGCCTGCTGCCGGCGCTCCGCCCGGTCCGCCTGCGGCCGGCGCCCCGCCTGCGGCGGCCGGTCCGCCTGCGGCCGGCGCCCCGCCTGCGGCTGCCGGTCCGCCCGCGGCCGAGCTGGTGGTGCACCGGCATGCCATCGTTGCCGGTCCACCCGCGGCTGCTGGTGTGCCTGCGGGTGCCGGTGCGCCGGGCGCCGGTGCGCCGGGTAACGGTGCGCCCGCCGCCGGTCCGCCTGCGGCTGCTGCGCCGCCTGCGGCTGCCGGTCCGCCCGCTAACGGTCCGCCGGCTTCCGGCGCTGCAACCTCGCCCGCCATCCCCTGGACGCACGCGTGGCCACCGGTTATCAGCGGGGGGGCGGCTGCCGCATCCGGGCTGAACGCTAGAGCGGCTCCGCACAACCCAGCGCTGGCAACTACTTTGATGTTGAACCGATCGACGATCGCCATCAGCTTCAACTCTCCTTCATTCGCGCGCAGCGGTGCCGAGGTCGCTTTTCGACACCGGGCTAATTGTCAGCAGTCCGCGTAGACCACGAGCCACGCCGCACCGCGTCGTTTCCAAATGGTGACGTCACGACGGTGTCACAACTCGGACCACCTCCGCGGACAGCTACAACCTGCACGGATGTGTGCGACGGCGGGGCGTTGATCTAGGCTGACGGCGGGCAATCATCAGCTGACATTGCAAGACAGGGAGAGACAAGTGACGGTCCGAGTGGGCATCAACGGCTTCGGTCGAATCGGGCGCAACTTCTACCGGGCCCTACTCGTCCAACAGGAGCAGGGCACCGCCGACATCGAGGTGGTGGCCGTCAACGACATCACCGACAACGCGGCGCTGGCGCACCTGCTCAAGTTCGATTCGATCTTGGGTCGGCTGCCCTACGACGTCAGCCTCGAAGGCGAGGACACCATCGTCGTGGGCACCGCGAAAATCAAGGCGCTCGAGGTCAGGGACGGTCCGGCGGCGATGCCGTGGGGCGACCTGGGCGTCGACGTCGTCGTCGAATCCACCGGCCTTTTCACCAACGCGGCCAAGGCCAAGGGCCACCTGGAGGCCGGCGCCAAGAAAGTGATCATCTCGGCACCCGCTACCGACGAGGACATCACGATCGTCCTCGGCGTCAACGACGACAAGTACGACGGCAGCCAGAACATCATCTCCAACGCGTCGTGCACCACGAACTGCCTTGCGCCGCTCGCCAAAGTGCTCGACGACGAGTTCGGCATCGTCCGGGGCCTGATGACCACGATCCACGCCTACACGCAGGACCAGAACCTGCAGGACGGCCCGCACAAGGATCTGCGTCGCGCCCGGGCGGCCGCGCTGAACATCGTGCCGACCTCGACCGGCGCGGCCAAGGCCATCGGCCTGGTGATGCCGCAACTCAAAGGCAAGCTCGATGGTTATGCGCTGCGGGTGCCGATCCCGACCGGCTCGGTGACCGACCTGACGGCCGAGCTGTCCAAGTCCGCCGGCGTCGGAGAGATCAACGCGGCCTTCAAGGCCGCCGCGGACGGCAAGCTGAAGGGCATTTTGAAGTACTACGACGCGCCGATCGTCTCCACCGACATCGTCACCGACCCGCACAGCTCGATCTTCGACTCCGGCCTGACCAAGGTGATCGACAACCAGGCCAAAGTGGTGTCCTGGTACGACAACGAATGGGGCTACTCCAACCGCCTCATCGACCTGGTCGCACTGGTCGGCAAGTCCCTTTAAACCGTGTCCGTTCACACGCTCGAAGACCTTCTGGCCGAAGGGGTTTCGGGTCGCGGCGTGCTGGTGCGCTCTGACCTGAACGTTCCGCTCGACGATGGCGGTGAAATCACCGACCCGGGGCGGATCACCGCGTCGGTGCCGACTTTGAAGGCGCTTCTCGAGGCCGGCGCCAAGGTGGTGGTCGCCGCGCACTTGGGTCGTCCCAAGGACGGGCCCGACCCGAAGTTGTCGCTGGCGCCGGTCGCGGCGGCGCTCGGCGAACAGCTCGGCCGGCACGTGCAGCTGGCCGGCGGCCCCGATCGCTCCCCTGTCGGCAGCGACGCGCTGGCCCGCGCCGAGGGACTGACCGACGGCGACATCCTGTTGCTGGAAAACATCCGCTTCGACCCGCGCGAAACCAGCAAGGACGACGGCGAGCGCCTGGCGCTGGCCAGGCTGCTGGCCGAGTTGGTCGGGCCGACAGGCGCTTTCGTCTCCGACGGCTTCGGGGTGGTACACCGGAAGCAGGCCTCGGTGTACGACATCGCCACCCTGCTGCCGCACTACGCCGGCACGCTGGTGGCCGCGGAAATCCGCGTGCTGGAGCAGCTGACCGGCTCGACCCAACGTCCTTATGCGGTAGTGCTCGGCGGGTCGAAGGTGTCCGACAAGCTGGGCGTCATCGAGTCGCTGGCGACCAAGGCCGACAGCATCGTCATCGGCGGTGCCATGTGCTTCACTTTCCTTGCCGCTCAGGGGCTTTCGGTCGGCACATCGCTACTCGAGAGCGAAATGGTCGATACCTGCCGCCGGTTGTGTGAGACCTACGCCGATGTGCTTCACCTTCCGGTGGACATCGTCGTGGCGGAGAAGTTCGCCGCCGATTCGCCGCCGGAAACGGTGGCCGCGGACCGGATTCCGGAAGGCAAGATCGGCCTCGATGTCGGACCGGAGTCGGTCAGGCGGTTCGCCACGTTGCTGTCCAACGCGGCGACCATCTTCTGGAACGGCCCGATGGGGGTGTTCGAATTCCCGGCGTTTGCCGCCGGGACCAAGGGTGTCGCCGAGGCGATCGCCGCAGCGACCGGCAAGGGCGCGTTCAGCGTGGTGGGCGGCGGGGACTCGGCGGCGGCGGTGCGCGCCCTCGGCATCCCGGAGGGCGACTTCTCACACATATCCACCGGCGGCGGCGCATCGTTGGAATACCTGGAGGGCAAGAAGCTACCAGGCATCGAGGTGCTGGGCCGGCCCCAGCCGAGTTGAGCCAAGCGAAGGAGACTCGTGAGTCGCAAGCCACTGATCGCCGGCAACTGGAAGATGAACCTCAACCACTTCGAAGCGATCGCGTTGGTGCAGAAGATCGCGTTCGCGCTGCCGGACAAGTACTACGACAAGGTGGACGTCACCGTGCTCCCGCCGTTCACCGACCTGCGCAGCGTGCAAACGTTGGTCGACGGCGACAAACTGCGGCTGACCTACGGGGCGCAGGACCTGTCCCAGCACGACTCGGGCCCCTACACCGGCGACATCAGCGGCGCCTTCCTTGCCAAGCTGGGCTGCAGCTTCGTCGTCGTCGGGCACTCCGAGCGGCGCACCCACCACAACGAAGACGACGAGCTGGTGGCCGCCAAGGCCGCCGCTGCCCTGAAGAACGAACTGACCCCGATCGTCTGCATCGGCGAGCACCTCGATGTCCGGGAGGCGGGCGAGCACGTCGGCCACTGCGAGAAGCAGCTGCGCGGCTCGCTGGCCGGCCTGTCGAGCGAGCAGATCGCCAAGGTCGTCGTCGCCTACGAGCCGGTATGGGCGATCGGCACCGGGCGGGTGGCCAGCGCCGGCGACGCCCAGGAGGTGTGCGCGGCGGTCCGAAAGGAGCTGGGCTCGCTCGCGTCGGCCCAGGTCGCCGACACCGTTCGGGTGCTCTACGGCGGGTCGGTGAACGCGAAAAACATCGGCGACATCATCGCCCAGGACGATATCGACGGCGCCCTGGTCGGCGGGGCGTCACTGGACGGTGAGCAGTTTGCGACGCTGGCGGCGATCGCCGCCGGAGGGCCGCTGCCATGACACCGGCGCGCCGCCGGTAAACTGCCCGTCATGCAATTGGCCCTGCAGATCACCCTGGTCGTCACCAGCATCCTGGTGGTGTTGCTGGTGCTGCTGCACCGCGCCAAGGGCGGCGGCCTGTCGACGCTGTTCGGCGGCGGTGTGCAGTCCAGCCTTTCCGGGTCGACCGTGGTCGAGAAGAACCTCGACCGGTTGACGTTGTTCATCACCGGCATCTGGCTGGTGTGCATCATCGGCGTGGCTTTGTCGATCAAATACCGCTGACCCCTCGGCGGGCGGATCACGCGATCCGCCTCGATACTGGGACGCATGGTTGAGGTTTCCGATGCCGCGCTGGCGCCGATCGGCGCCGTCCAGCGGACCCGGGTCGGTCGCGACGCGACCGAGCCGATGCGCGCCGACATCAGACTGCTCGGCAGCATTCTGGGCGACACGGTGCGCGAGCAGAACGGCCACGAGGTGTTCGACCTCGTGGAACGAGCGCGGGTGGAATCCTTTCGGGTCCGGCGCTCCGAGATCGACCGGGCCGAGATGTCGCGGATGTTCGACGGGATCGACATCCACCTGGCGATCCCGATCATCCGCGCGTTCAGCCACTTCGCGCTGCTGGCCAACGTGGCCGAAGACATCCACCGCGAGCGGCGCCGCGCGATTCACGCCGACGCCGGCGAGCCGCCGCAGGACAGCAGCCTGGCGGCGACCTACGCGAAACTCGATCTGGCGCAACTGGATTCGTCCACAGTCGCCGACGCACTGGAGGGCGCCTTGGTCTCCCCGGTGATCACCGCCCATCCCACCGAGACCCGCCGGCGCACCGTCTTCATCACCCAGCACCGCATCACCCAGTTGATGCGGCTGCACGCCGCGGGACACACCGAAACCGATGACGGCCGTGACATCGAACTCGAGTTACGCCGTCAAGTCCTCACGCTGTGGCAGACCGCGCTGATTCGGGTCTCCCGGTTGCAAATCACCGACGAGATCGACGTCGGGCTGCGGTATTACCAGGCGGCGCTGTTCAAGGTGATCCCGCAGGTCAACGCGGAGGTCCGCGACGCATTGCGGGCCCGCTGGCCCGACGCCGACCTGCTTGGGGCGCCCATACTGCAACCTGGCTCGTGGATCGGCGGTGACCGCGACGGAAACCCGAACGTGACCGCCGACGTCGTGCGGCAGGCCACCGGCAGCGCCGCGTTCACCGCGCTGGCGCACTACCTGGCGGAACTCAGCGACCTCGAGCAGGAACTGTCGATGTCGGCCCGGCTGATCACCGTCACCCCCGAATTGAGCGCCCTGGCGGACCGCTGTGACGAGAAAGCCCGCGCCGACGAGCCCTACCGGCGGGCCCTTCGGGCGATCCGCGGCCGGCTCACCGCGACGGCCGCCGAGATCCTCGACCGGCAGCCGCAGCACCAGCTTGACCTGGCCCTGCCGGCCTACTCCGCGCCCGCCGAACTGAGGGCCGATCTGGACGTCATCGACTCCTCACTGCGCAGCCATGGCGCCGCGCTGTTGGCCAACGATCGTCTGGCCCGTTTGCGAGAAAGCGTGCACGTCTTCGGGTTTCACCTCTCTGGCCTGGATATGCGGCAGAACTCCGACATGCACGAAGAGGTGGTCGGCGAGCTGCTGGCCTGGGCCGGGGTGCATCCGGACTACAAATCGCTACCCGAAGACGAGCGGGTCGAGCTGCTTGCCGGCGAACTGCGCACCCGCCGCCCGCTGGTCGGCGACCGCGCCCAATTGTCCGACCTGGCCCGCGGCGAGCTCGGCGTCGTCGCGGCCGCCGCCCAGGCCGTCGACCTCTACGGTCCGGCGGCGGTGCCCAACTACGTCATCTCGATGTGTCAGTCGGTGTCGGACGTCTTGGAGGCGGCGATTCTGTTGAAAGAGGCCGGCCTGTTGGACGCCTCCGCACCGGAACCCTATTGCCCCGTGGGCATTTCGCCGCTGTTCGAGACGATCGAGGACCTGCGCAACGGGGCGTCGATCTTACAAGCGATGCTGGATCTGCCGCTGTATCGATCGCTCGTTGACGCCCGGGGCGGACGCCAGGAAGTGATGCTCGGTTACTCCGACTCCAACAAGGACGGCGGATATCTTGCCGCCAACTGGGCCGTCTACCGCGCCGAGCTCACCCTCGTCGAGGTGGCCCGCAAATCCGGTATTCGGTTGCGGCTCTTCCACGGTCGGGGTGGCACCGTCGGCCGCGGCGGTGGGCCCAGCTACCAAGCCATCCTGGCGCAACCTCCTGGGGCGGTGAACGGCTCCCTGCGCCTGACCGAGCAGGGTGAGATCATCGCCGCCAAATACGCCGAACCGGAACTGGCCCGCCGCAACCTGGAGAGCCTGCTGGCCGCCACCCTGGAGTCGACCCTGCTGGATGTGGAGGGCCTGGGTGACACGGCAGAACCCGCGTACGCGGTGCTCGACGAGCTGGCCGCCCTCGCACACCGCGTGTATGCCGAATTGGTCCACGACACACCGGGTTTCGTCGAGTATTTCATGGGTTCCACACCGGTCAGCGAGATCGGGTCGCTGAACATCGGCAGCCGGCCGACCTCACGCAAGCCCACCACGTCGATCGCGGACCTGCGCGCCATCCCGTGGGTGCTGGCCTGGAGCCAGTCGCGGGTGATGCTGCCGGGTTGGTACGGCACCGGGTCGGCGTTCGAGCAGTGGATCGCTGCCGGTCCCGAACGTGAAGCCGAGCGGGTGGAGACACTGCGCGAGCTGTATCAGCGGTGGCCGTTCTTCCGCAGCGTGCTGTCGAACATGGCGCAGGTGCTGGCCAAGAGCGACATGGGCCTGGCGGCGCGCTATGCCGAGCTGGTGGCCGACGAAGCGTTGCGCCACAGGGTGTTCGGCATGATCGTCGACGAGCACCGGCGGACCATCGCCATGCACAAGCTCATCACCGGCCAAGACGACCTGCTCGCCGACAACCCGGCGCTGGCCCGTTCGGTGTTCAACCGCTTCCCGTATCTGGAGCCGCTCAACCACCTGCAGGTCGAGTTGCTCCGCCGCTACCGCTCGGGCGATGACGACGAGTTGGTGCAGCGCGGCATCCTGCTGACCATGAACGGGCTGGCGAGCGCGCTGCGAAATAGCGGGTAGTTCAGTGCGCCGTGCGGTTGCGCAACCTGTCCATCACGCCGCGAAACGCATGCTCGGTGACCGACAACGGCGACATCACCGTCTCGCCCACCTTGACCATGTAGTCGATCCGCTCGACGATGGCCTCCACCGGCTCGACGAGCACGATGAGCCGCTTGGCCAGATCGTCCAGGCTGTGCAGCGTGCCCTCCAGATGGTCCAGGCCGCCCTCCAGGCGTGCGACCGTGGTGTTGAGGGCCGTCAGCGAGCTGTTCAGCTCCCTCATGGTGGCGCTCAGGCCGTCTAGGACGTCTTCGACCTGCTCCACCGTCTTGTCGGCGTTCAACGCGGCCTGGGTGAGGGTCCTGATCCGGCTCCGCTCGGGCCCGCTGCGCACGGTTCTGTCTGCCATGACGGTCATTATGACTGCTATGGGGTTAGCCGGGAAGCTTGGCTGCGGCTGCCTCGTCGAGCAACCAAACTGTGGTCTCCCGCCCTATGGCTCCGGCGGCCGGTACTGCAACAGGGTCGGCGCCGCCGATAGCAGCGGCCACCGCGTCGGCCTTCTCGGCCCCGGACACCAGCACCAAGACTTCGCGGGAGCGTTGGACGGCCGGCATCGTAAAGGTAATGCGCTGTGGCGGCGGTTTCGGCGAGTCGTCGACTTCGACGACCATGCGAGTTGTTTCGCGCACGGCCGGGGTGTCCGGGAAGACCGAGTTGATGTGGCCCTCGGGCCCCACTCCCAGCAGGTGGACATCGAAATTCGGTGCGGGATCGCCGGGTTCGGCGTTGGCGGCGAGCACCTGTTCGTAGGCGAGCGCAGCGGCGGCGAGGTCGTCGCCGAATTCGCCGTCGCTGGCCGGCATCGGGTGCACCTGGCTCGAGGGGATGTCGATGTGGTCGAGCAAGGCCTCCCGCGCCTGCTTGTCGTTGCGCTCGTCGTCGTCCTCGGGAACGTAGCGTTCGTCGCCCCAGAACAAATGCACTTTGGACCAGTCGATCTGCTGTGGTGGTTTGAGGTAGCGCAGCAGCGCGATACCGTTGCCACTACCGGTCAGCACGATCAGCGCCCGACCCCTGGCCGCCACCGCCGCATAGATGGCATCGACCACTCGTCTGCTGCCGGCTTCCACCAGGGTCTCGCTGTCCGGGAAAATCTCCACGATTTTGCTCATACGTATTGCACCTTCTTGATGCCCTGCAGTGCGGCATGGTAGGTCTCGTCGGGATCCAGCCGGCGCAGGTCCTCGGCCAGGCATTCCCCGGTTTCCCTGCGCGCCAACGGAACCAAAGCGTCCGGCCTGGCCGTCCGGCTCAGCGTGGCCGTCCTGCCTTCCTGGGGCCGGCTCAGGACGATGGTTTCGCTCTTGCGCGCGAGTTCGACCTTGAGATCACCGACTGCCCGGCGTACCGGACCGTCGATCCGGCTGGCCAGCCAGCCCGCCAGGATGTCGAGGGCGGGTTCGGTCTTCAGGCCGGAAACCAGCGCCGATTCGATCGGTTCGTGCGGCGGCTGGTCGACCGCGGAGGTCAGCAGGGCCCGCCAGTAGGTGATGCGTGCCCAGCACAGGTCGGTGTCGCCGTCGGTGTATCCGGTTAGCCGACTCTTGATCGCCGACAACGGATCGACGCCGTTGGTGGCGTCGGTGATGCGCCGAATCGCCAACTTGCCCAAGGGGTCTTGGGCGGGTATCTCGGGGGCGATATCGGGCCACCAAGCCACCACCGGGATGTCGGGGAGCAGAAAGGGAATGACCACGCTGGCGGCATGGCCGGCGAGTGCCCCGGACAGCTTCAGGATCACCACCTCGCCGGCGCCGGCGTCCCCGCCGGAGCGCAGTTGGGCGTCCAGGCGCGGTTCGTCGGCGTAGGGATCGCCCCTCATCGTGACGATGATCCGGCTGGGGTGCTCATGGCTGGCATCGTTGGCGGCCGTGAGCGATTCCTCCAGCACGTCTTCGCTGTCCGGCGCGATGATCAGCGTCAGCACCCGCCCCATGGTGACGGCACCGGCCTTTTCGCGTAGCTCATTGAGTTTCTTGTTGATAGCGGTGGTAGTGGTGTCATCCAGATCGGCGATCATGGCCGCCGCCATTCCCGGCCGGTGCGGCGCAGCATCTCGAACGCCGACTCCGGACCCCAGGTGCCCGCCTCGTACGGGTCGGGTTTGCCGTGCGCCGCCCAGTTGTCGAGCACGGGATCGAGTATCTCCCATGCCAATTCGACCTCCGCGTTAACCGGAAACAGGGACGGCTCGCCGAGCAGCACGTCGAGGATGAGTTGTTCGTAGGCCTCCGGTGATTCCTCGGCGAACGCCGAACCGTAGGAGAAGTCCATGTTGACGTCGCGGACTTCCATTGCGGTGCCCGGCACCTTGGAGCCGAACCGCAGGGTGGTGCCCTCGTCCGGCTGGATGCGGATGACCATCGCGTTGGCGCCCAGCTCGTCGGTCATCGTGGCGTCGAACGGCAGGTGCGGTGCGCGTTTGAAGACCAGGGCGATCTCGGTCACCCTGCGCCCCAAGCGTTTACCCGTTCGCAGGTAGAACGGCACGCCGGCCCAGCGGCGGGTGTCGACCTCGAGCGTGATGGCGGCGAAAGTCTCGGTGGTCGAGTCCTTGGCGAACCCCTCCTCTTCGAGCAGCCCGACGACCTTCTCCCCGCCCTGCCAGCCGCCGGTGTATTGGCCCCGGCTGGTGGTCTCGTCGAGCGGTTCGGCGAGGTGAGTCGCCGAGAGCACCTTGATCTTCTCGGTTTGCAGCGCCGAGGGATTGAAGCTGACGGGCTCTTCCATCGCGGTCAGCGCCAGCAACTGCATGAGGTGGTTCTGGATGACGTCGCGGGCGGCGCCGATGCCGTCGTAGTAGCCGGCCCGTCCGCCGAGCCCGATGTCCTCGGCCATGGTGATCTGCACGTGGTCCACGTAGTGGGCGTTCCAGATCGGGTCGAACAACTGGTTGGCGAACCGCAGCGCCAGGATGTTGCGGACCGTCTCCTTGCCGAGGTAGTGGTCGATCCGGAACACGGCTTCCTCCGGAAAGACGGCGTTCACCGCCTTGTTCAGCGCCTGCGCGCTCTGAAGGTCGTGGCCGAAGGGCTTTTCGATGACCACCCGGCTCCACCTGTCGCCCTGCGGGCGGGCCAAACCGGACTTGTGCAGCTGCTCGCACACCACCGGGAAGGACTTGGGCGGGATCGCGAGGTAAAAGGCATGGTTGCCGCCGGTGCCGCGCTCGGCGTCCAGCTTCTCCAGCGTCTCGGCGAGGCGGCCGAACGATTTGTCATCATCGAAAGACCCTGGCACGAAACGGAATCCCTCGGCCAGCCGCTCCCAGTTCTCCTCCCGAAACGGTGTGCGGCAGTGGTCCTTGACGGCCTGGTGGACCACCTCGCGGAAATCCTCGGTTTCCCAGTCCCGGCGGGCGAAGCCGACCAGGGAGAAGGTGGGCGGCAGCAGGCCGCGATTGGCCAGGTCGTAGATGGCCGGCATCACCTTCTTGCGGGCCAGGTCGCCAGTAACTCCGAAAATCACCATGCCGCACGGGCCGGCGATCCGGGGCAGCCGTTTATCCTTCTTGTCGCGCAACGGGTTTCGCCACTCCGCCGCGGCGCCGCGGGCGCCCCCTTTGGAGCTCGCCGGGCTCATTTGCCGTTGGAGTCCAGTTGCTTTTGCGTCTCCTCCAGCAGCTCCGACCAGGACTCCACGAACTTCTCCACGCCTTCCTTCTCCAGCACCACGAAGACGTCGGTCAGGTCGACCCCGACCGCCTCCAGCTTGTCGAACACCTCCTGGGCGGCCGACGCGGTGCCGGTGACGGTGTCGCCCCTGATCTCGCCGTGATCGGCGACCGCGTCGATCGTCTTCTCCGGCATCGTGTTCACCGTGTTCGGCGCGACCAGCTCGGTCACGTAGAGGGTGTCGGAGTAGTCGGGGTTCTTGACTCCCGTCGAAGCCCACAGCGGGCGCTGCACCCGGGCCCCGTCCGACTTGAGCGCGCCGTAGCGATCGCCGCCCTCGAAGACTTCCTGGTAGGCGGCGTAAGCCAACCGGGCGTTGGCGACAGCGGCCTTGCCGCGCAGCGCAAGCGCTTCCTCGGAGCCGATCTTTTCCAGCCGCTTGTCGACTTCGGTGTCCACGCGGGAAACGAAAAACGATGCCACGGAATGGATCTTGGACAGGTCGTGTCCGGCCTCGCGGGCCTTCTCCAGCCCGGCCAGGTAGGCGTCCATCACCGCGCGGTGCCGTTCGACGGAGAAAATGAGCGTGACGTTGACCGAAATCCCTTCCGCCAGAACTGAGGTGATGGCCGGGATGCCGGCCTTGGTTGCGGGGATCTTGATGAACAGGTTCGGCCGGTCGACGATTTTCCACAGCTCGACCGCCTGGGCGACGGTCTTGTCGGTTTCGTCGGCCAGCCGCGGGTCCACCTCGATCGACACCCGGCCGTCTACGCCGTCGGAGGCCTCCCACTGGGGGCGCAGCACGTCGCAGGCGCTGCGGACGTCGTCGGTGGTGACGGTGCGCACGGTGGCGTCGACGTCGGCGCCGCGCTCGGCCAGCTCGGCGATCTGGGCGTTGTAGGCGTCGCCCTCGGCGAACGCCTTCTGGAAGATCGACGGGTTGGTGGTCACGCCGACAACGCTTTTCGTGTCGATCAGCTCCTGCAGGTTGCCCGACTGCAGCCGCTCCCGCGACAAGTCATCCAGCCAAACGGACACCCCCGCGGCGCTGAGCGCCGCAAGGTTAGGGTTCTGACTTGCCATGTGCTTCAACCTTTCTCAATTGTCCACTACTTGTTCCGCGGCGGCCGCGACGGCCTCGGCGGTAAACCCGAACTCACGGAACAACGTCTTGTAGTCGGCGGATTCGCCGTAGTGCTCGATCGAGACGATCCGCCCGGTGTCACCGACCAGCTTGTGCCAGCACTGCGCGATGCCGGCCTCGACGGCCACCCGCGCCGAGACCGTCGGCGGGAGCACGGCGTCGCGGTACTCCTCGGACTGCGACTCGAACCACTCCACGCACGGCATCGACACCACCCGCGCGACGATGTCCCTGTCCGCCAACAACTTTTGCGCCTCGACGGCGAGTTGGACCTCGGAGCCGGTGCCGATCAACACGACGTCGGGCTCGTCGCCGCCGTCGTCGTCGAGGATGTAGCCGCCCTTGGCGACCCCGTCGGCGTTGGTGCCCTCCAGGGTGGGCACATTCTGGCGGGTCAGAATCAGGCCGACCGGGCCGCTGCCGTTGCCGCGGGCCAGGACCGTGCGCCAGGCGTAGGCCGTCTCGTTGGCGTCGGCCGGTCGCACCACCGACAGGTTAGGGATGGCCCGCAGCGCCGAAAGGTGCTCGATGGGCTGGTGGGTCGGGCCGTCCTCGCCGAGACCGATCGAGTCGTGAGTCCACACGTAGATGGTGTCGATGTCCATCAGCGATGCCAGCCGCACCGATGGGCGCATGTAGTCGGAGAACTGCAAAAACGTGCCACCGTAAGCCCGGGTCGGGCCGTGCAGCACGATGCCGGACAGGATGGCGCCCATCGCGTGTTCGCGAACCCCGAAATGTAAGGTGCGGCCGTACCAGTGCGCCGTGTAGTCCTTGGTTGAAATCGACGGCGGGCCAAAGGAATCGGCGCCCTTGATGGTGGTGTTGTTGCTGCCCGCCAGGTCGGCCGAACCGCCCCACAGCTCCGGCAGTTTCGGCCCGACCGCATTGAGCACCTCATTGGACGCTTTGCGGGTCGCCACGGGGTCTGAGCCGGGCTTCCAGTGCGGCAGCTCCGCGTCCCAGCCGTCGGGCAGCTTTTCGGCCGTCAGTCGGTCCAGCAGCGCCTTGCGTTCCGGTTCGCGCTGGGCCCAGGCGTCGAACTCCGGCTGCCATTTCTCGTGCGTTTCCTTGCCCCGGTCCACCAGCTTGCGGGTGTGGGCCAGGACCTCGTCGCGGACTTCGAAGTTCTTGTCGGGGTCGAATCCCAGGATCTTCTTGACGGCCGCGACCTCCTCGTCGCCGAGGGCCGCGCCGTGCGCCTTGCCGGTGTTCATCAGGTTGGGCGCGGGGTAGCCGATGATCGTGCGCAGCGAGATGAACGACGGCCGGTCGGTGACGGCCTTCGCGTTCGCGATGGCCTCCTCGATGGCGACGACGTTCTCGCCGCCCTCCACCTCTTGCACGTGCCAGCCGTAGGCGCGGTAGCGGGCGGCGGTGTCCTCGCACAGGGCGATGTTGGTGTCGTCCTCGATCGAGATCTGGTTGTGGTCGTAGAACACGATGAGGTTGCCCAGCTGCTGCACGGCCGCCAACGACGACGCCTCCGAGCTGACGCCCTCTTCGATGTCGCCGTCGGAGGCGATCACGTAGATGTGGTGATCGAACGGGCTGGTTCCCGGTTCGGCGTCCGGGTCGAACAGGCCGCGCTCGTAGCGCGACGCCATAGCCATGCCGACCGCCGACGCCAGGCCCTGCCCGAGCGGGCCGGTGGTGATCTCAACGCCCTTGGTGTGCCTGAACTCTGGGTGTCCGGGAGTCTTGGATCCCCACGTGCGCAGCGATTCGATGTCTGACAGTTCCAGACCGAACCCGCCAAGGTAGAGCTGGATGTAGAGCGTCAGGCTGCTGTGCCCCGCCGACAGCACCAACCGGTCGCGGCCGAGCCAGTGAGTGTCGCTGGGGTCGTGGCGCATCGTGCGCTGAAAAAGGGTGTAGGCCAGGGGCGCCAGACTCATCGCCGTCCCGGGATGCCCGTTGCCGACTTTTTGCACCGCATCGGCGGCCAGCACCCGGATGGTGTCGACCGCGGCCGAGTCGATCTCGGTCCAGTCGTCGGGGAGGTGCTGTTGGGTCAGCGTGGAGATCTCTTCGAGTGTGGTCACAGACGCACTCCTTGGGGTCATCGAGCTGATCAATCCCACCCTAGTGCGGGAATGCCGGCGTTTGCAGAGGGGGAATTTCGGGTATGTCTCCCGGCCCTCGGAAAACGTAACGCGCGGGCGACGCGCAGCTTACGGTCACTGCCGTAGTCGGGAAATTTTGGGTGAATGGGCCCTAGGGGTTAGCGGCCGTTGCCACGCGGTCTACCATCGTGCGTAGTAGATGCTGCGCGCCGCTGCGACCCCGAGGAGTTACTGCGTGAGCGTTCGCGGGCGCGTCGCGCCGAGCCGAGTACCGAGCCGAGTGCATGGCACCGTCTTGGCCTACGTTGCGCTGACCAAGCCGCGGGTCGTCGAGCTGTTGCTGGTCACCGCGATACCCGCGATGCTCCTCGCCCACCGCGGCACCGTGAACCCGCTGCTGATCCTAGACACCCTGATCGGCGGGATGCTGGCCGCCGGCGGAGCCAACGCGCTGAACTGTGTGGCCGATGCCGACATCGACAAGGTGATGAAGCGGACCGCGCGCCGGCCGCTGGCGCGCGATGCCGTGCCTACGCGAAACGCCCTGGTGTTCGGGCTGGTGCTCAGCGTGGGCTCGTTCTTCTGGTTGTGGTGGACGACGAACCTGCTGTCGGGACTGCTGGCCATCGCCACCGTCGCGTTCTATGTGTTCGTCTACACGCTCTGGCTTAAACGCCGCACGTCGCAAAACGTCGTGTGGGGGGGCGCCGCCGGCTGCATGCCGGTGATGATCGCGTGGTCGGCGGTCACCGACACCATCGGCTGGCCCGCGTTGGTGATGTTCGCGATCATTTTCTTCTGGACGCCGCCGCACACCTGGGCGCTGGCGATGCGCTACAAGGACGACTACCGGGCGGCCGGCATCCCGATGCTGCCCGCGGTGGCGACCGAGCGCCAGGTCACCAAGCAGATCCTGATCTACACCTGGTTGACCGTGCTGGCGACGCTGGCGCTGGCGCTGGCCACCGGCTGGCTGTATGCGGCGGTCGCCTTGGTGGCCGGGGTGTGGTTCCTGGCGATGGCCCATCAGCTGTACGCCGGGGTACGTGCCGGCGAGCCGGTCAAGCCGCTGCGGCTGTTCCTGCAGTCGAACAACTACCTCGCGGTGGTGTTCTGCGCGTTGGCGGTCGACTCCGCCATCGCGCTGCCGACGGTTTTCTGAGGCGGCTTCCAGTGTGTGTGCAGGGCGGAAAAATCGCGTAGATCTCGCCGTGCGTTCACGCTCAAAGCCGCTCAGCCGACGCCCGTTTGGCCTGACGCTTAGGGCAGCAGCACGATCGAGCCGGTCGTCTTGCGGCCCTGCAGGTCTTGGTGGGCACGGGCCGCTTCAGAGAGCGGATAGCGCCCGCCGACTTCGACCTTGATGGCAGCGCAGGCGATCGCGTCGAATAATTCGGTTGCGCGCCAAGCGAATTCGTCGCCGGTGCGGATGAAGTGCGCCAGCGACGGCCGGGTCAAATACACCGAGCCCGCGGCGTTGAGGCGTTGCGGGTCGAACGGAGGGACGGGTCCGCTGGCGGCGCCGAACAGCGCCAGGGTGCCGCGCACGGCCAGGCTGGCCAGGCTGGCGTCGAAGGTGGTCGCACCGACGCCGTCGTACACCGCTGCCACCCCGGCACCGCCGGTGAGCTCGCGAATCCGCTGCCCGAACCCGGCGGCGTCGTCGGGGTAGTCGAGCACCTCGGCGGCGCCGGCCTCCCTCGACAGCCGCGCCTTCTCCGGGGTCGACACCGTCGTGATGACCCGCACGCCGAGGTGGCGGGCCCACTGCGTCAAGATCAGCCCGACGCCGCCGGCACCGGCATGCACCAGCACCGTGTCGCCGCTTTTCACCTGATATACCGACTTCAGCAGGTAGTGCGCGGTCAGGCCCTTCAACATCACCGAGGCCGCCACCTCGGACGTCACGCCGTCGGGCACCTTTGCGGTCAAAGACGCTGGGGCAGTGGATAATTCGGCGTAGGCGCCGGACGCAGCGGCGGTGCCCACCCGATCGCCCGTGCGCAGCCCGTCGACTCCGTCGCCCGTCGCGACGACGGTGCCGCACGTCTCCGTGCCGAGGATGAACGGCAACTCTCGCGGGTATTGCCCGGACCGGAAGTAGGTGTCGATGAAGTTGACGCCGATCGCCTCGGCCTTGATCAACACCTCGCCGGGACCGGGCGCGGGTTCCGGTGCGTCGACGTAGCGCAGGACTTCGGGGCCGCCGGTTTCGCTGACTTCGATTGCGTGCATGTGGTTATCATGCCCGGGCATGAAGCTTGCCCGCCCGGACGTCTTCCATCCCCGCATCGTGTTCGCAGGTTGCGCCCGGCAGGTCGCCGGTGACGGAGACGATGCCGGGCTCGTCGCCGCGCTGCGGCATCGGGGTCTGCACGCCCGCTGGTTGGCTTGGGACGATCCGGAAACCGCGCGCGCCGATCTGGTGATACTGCGGGCCACCCACGACTACGCCGACCGGCTCGACGAGTTCCTGACCTGGACCACGGGCGTGGCCAACCTGCTCAACGCCCCCGCCGTCGTCGCCTGGAACGCACATCGGCGCTACCTGGACGACCTGGCGGCCCGGGGGGTGCCGACGGTGGCGGGCGAGTTCGTGGCGCCGGGCGAACGGGTCCGGCTGCCGCGCACCGGTGGCGTGTTCGTCGGCCCGGTGGTCGGCACCGGCACTCGCCGGCTCAGCGACCCGACCGCGGCCGCCGCGTTCATCGGCGAGCGGCGCGAAGCCGTGTTCGTGCAACCGGCCGAGTCGGCCGCCGAGACGGAGCTGGTATTCCTGGGCGGCGAGCCGTCGCATGCTTTCCCCTCGGAGCCCGACTTTGAAATGTGGGACGTGGGCGCCGCGGCGCTCGCCGCCGCGGCAGCCGAACTGGGCATCGCCGCGGCGGAGTTGCTCTACGCGCGGGCACATCTGAGCGGCGCCCGGTTACTCGAACTGCAGTTGATCGACCCGTCGCTGGGCTGGCGACGGTTGGACGCCGCCACCCGCGACCTCGCGCAGCGCGAATTCGCGCTCGCCGTTGAGTCAGCCCTCGAGCGGCTCGGGCTCGGCCCGTTCTCGCATCGACGCCCATAGCGCCGCGGTGGCCGCCGTGCATGCCGCGGCGCCCGCCACGTGGACCGCGACCAGCGCGGGCGGCACACCCGCGAAGTATTGCGTGGTGCCGACGGCGGCTTGCGCGCAGACCAGGGCGACCAGCACGCCGAGCCGCAGCCGGATGGCCCGGGCGGCACCCACCGCCAGCAGCCCGAAACCCAGCCCGACCAGCAGCGCCAGGTAGGCGACCAGCAGCGACGAGTGCGCATGCACCAGCGTGGTGATCTCGACCTCCAGCCGTGGCACCGTCCGGCTGGGGCTGCGGTCGCCCGCGTGCGGGCCGGCAGCGGTGACCAGCGTGCCGGTCACCAGCACAGCGGCCAGATTCACCGCGGTCAGCGCCGTCAGCGCGCGCAGCGGCCTGGCCACCCGGTCGTGGACCACCCCGTTGTCGGGCTCGCCGACCTTGACGTAGAGCAGCACCGACAGCCACACCATCGTCATGGATGTCAGCAGGTGGATGGCCACCGTCCACCACAGCAGCCCGGTGCGCACGGTGATGCCGCCGATCACCGCCTGCATCACCGTCGACACCGGCATCAGCCACGCGTAGACCAGCACCTCGGTGCGACGGCGGGCGCGGGTCACGGCCAGCACGGCCAGTGCCGCCGCGATGACCACCGCGAAGGTGATCATCCGGTTGCCGAACTCGACGGCCTGGTGGACGCGCGGCACCTCGGCGACGGCCACCGGGGTGAAGCTCCCCGGGAAGCACTGCGGCCAGGTCGGGCAACCCAGCCCCGACGCGGTGACGCGGACGATCGCGCCGGTGACGGCGATGCCGCCCTGGGTGAGGATGACGACCGCGGCGATGACGCGCTGGGCCCGCAGGCTGGGGTCGGGGAGCAGATCCACCAACCGCAGCAGCGTTCGTCGTAGCACCGCCCGATGGTAAGCCAACGAAAACTACGGCCTGTAGTACGGCCTGGTCAGGTGAAGCGGAACCAGCGCAGCGCCGCCAGCGCCGCGACCGCGCCCCACGCCGCGAGGACAACAACTCCGAACCAGTCCACCGACAGGGTCATCGCCCGAGACAGCGCCTCGGTGAGCGCGCCCGACGGGGTGAGCCGCGCCGCCCACTTGACACCGTTCGGGATCATCTTCATCCCCACCGTGAGAGCGCCGAGCCCGGCGAAGACGAACCACATCAGGTTGGCGACCGCGAGCACGATCTCGGCCCGCAGCGTCCCGCCGAGCAAGAGCCCCAGGGCCGCGAAGCCCGCCGTGCCCAGCGCGATGATCGCCGCGCCCAGCGCCAAGGCAGCTGGGGCCGGTCGCCAGCCGAGCGCAAAACCTATGGCGCCCAGGATGATTGCCTGCAAGAACACCACGGCGACCACCGCCAGTGACTTCCCCGCGATGATGCCCCAGACCGGCAGCGGGGTGGCGCCCAGCCGCTTGAGCGCGCCGTAGCGACGGTCGAACGCGACCGCGATCGCCTGTCCGGTGAACGCGGTCGAGATCACGGCCAGGGCCATGATCACCGGAACGAACGTGGCGGCGCGGTTCTGACCGAACGACCCGAACGGCAGCAGCGTGAGCCCGACGAGCAGCGTGATCGGGATGAACATGGTGAGCAAGAGTTGTTCGCCGTTGCGCAGCAGCAGCTTCAGCTCCAGGCCGAACTGCGCGGCGAGCATCCTCGGCACGGCATTCGGGCGCGGGTCGGGGGCGAACGTCCCCGCGGGGAACAGCGGGGCGGTGTTGTCAGCGGTTTCGGTCACTGTCGCAACTTCCTGCCGGTGAGGTCGAGGAACACATGCTCGAGGCTGCGTTGCTCGACGCGCAGGTCGGTGGCCAGCACGTCGATCTGCGCGCACCACGCCGTGACGGTCGCCAGCACCTGGGGGTCGACCGGGCCCTCCACCAGGTATTCGCCCGGCGTCACCTCCGTGGCCTTGTAGTCCTCCGGCAGGGCGGCGGTCAACAGGGACAGGTCGAGCCGCGGCGGCGCGGTGAACCGCAACTGATCCTTGGCTCCCGCGCGCATCAGCTCCGCCGGTGTGCCCGCCGCCACCGTCACGCCGTGGTCGATGATGACGAGCCGGTCGGCGAGCTCCTCGGCCTCCTTGAGCTGGTGGGTGGTCAGCACCACCGTCACGCCGTCGCGGCGCAACGCGTCGATCAGTTCCCAGACCAGCAGGCGGGCATGGGCATCCATGCCCGCGGTGGGTTCGTCGAGGAACACCAATTCGGGACGGCCGACCAACGCGCAGGCCAGCGCCAGCCGTTGCTGCTGCCCCCCGGAAAGCCGTCGATACGTTGTCCGGGCAGCCCCGGTGAGGCCCAGCGTGTCCAGCAGCCACGCCGGGTCCAGCGGGTCGGCGGCGTAGGCGGCCACCAGGTTGAGCATTTCCCCGGCGCGTGCCGCCGGGTAGCCGCCCCCGCCCTGCAACATCACCCCGATGCGCGCGCGCAGGCGGGCATTGTCGGTGATCGGGTCCAGCCCCAGCACCTCGATCGTCCCGGCGTCGGGGCGCACGAAGCCCTCGCACATCTCGACCGTCGTGGTCTTGCCGGCGCCGTTGGGGCCCAGCAGCGCCAGCACCTCGGCGGCGCGCACATCCAGATCGAGGTCGCAGACGGCCGTGTTGGATCCGTAGCGCTTGCTCACCCCGCGCAGACGCACCACTGCCTCGGGGCTATCAGGGGCCGATCTCACGTGGAATCAGCGTAGGCGTCCGGCGCCTTCAGTGTCGGCGCGGTATCTATCACCACCGGACCATTCGGTTCGTCGCCCTGCTGGGTCACCTTCAGCGGCCGCCACGGCAAGCGGGTGTAGGTCAACGCGATCAGCACGAGCACGATGAGGGCGCTCGCCGCGGTGGCGTCCACGATCTGAAACAGCGCGAAACGGTCGCCGTTGGCCGTCGGGCCGAAGATGCCGACGATGAGGGTGATGAGAATCGCCGCCTCCCGGAAGCCGGTGCGGGTCGCCCAGGCGGCCAGCGGGATGATGGCCCAGAGCAGGTACCAGGGCTGCACGACGGGAAACAGCAGCACGGTGACGCCCAGCGCGACTCCCAGACCGCCGATCGGGTGCAATCGGCCACGGAAGACCGCCACCAGCAGCCAGGAGACCATCACCATGATGATCAGCACACCGATGGCACGAGTGAGCCCCAATACCGCGGTGGTGTGATCGCCCAGGCCCAGCAGAATCCCGACCTGTCCGGTGCCGAGAGCGAGCAGCGTGGGCGGCGACATCCAGCTGCGCACGACGTTGGCGGTGCCCAGCGTGTAGATCCAGCCGAAACCGAGCCCGCTGGCCCAACCGACGATGGCCATCACCGCCAGCGACAACGCCGTCATTCCGCCGCCCGCCAGCGCAAGTGCGCGAAGGTTGCCCCCGTTGCGGTTCGCCAGCGCCATGGTGACGAAGCCCAGCGCCAGCAGCGAGGGCAGTTTCACCTGCGATGACAGCGTGATCAGGATGGCCCCGGCGATCAGCATGCCCAACGGTTCCCAGTCGGGCCCGGGTCGCCACGACGCGGGCAGCAGCCGAGGCGCGGAGACACCGCGCAGCGCGAATTCGGCGCCGGCCAGCATCAGCCCGAGCATCAGCGCCTCGTTGTGGACGCCCGCGACCAGGTGCATGATCAGCAGCGGATTGGCCGCGCCCAACCACAGCGCGCTGACCTCGGCGACGCCGCAGCGGCGGGCCAGCCGCGGGGTTGCCCACACGATCAGCCCCACGCCGATCAGCTCCACGAGCCGGTGACAGAGCACGGCGGCGACGATGTTCTCCCCCGTCAGGGCCGAGATTCCGCGCCCGATCCACAAGAACAACGGGCCGTAGGGCGCCGGCGTCTCCCGCCACAGTGTGGGGACGGACAGCGTGAAGACGTGGGACAGGCCGAGCCCGGACGCCGGACCGACCCGGTAGGGGTCGAGCCCGTCCAGGGAGATCTGGCTCTGGGCCAGGTAGGAGTAGACGTCCTTGCTGTACATCGGCGGCGCGGGCAACAGCGGCAGCATCCACAACATCAGCGTGCGGTCCAGGTCGCCGCGCGACATCCGCCTCTTGCCCAACGCGAACCGGCCCAGCATCAACCAGGCCAGCGCCATCATGACGGCGCCGGTCGTCGTCATCGTCAACGACACGGTCTGGATCCGCGACGGCAGGTTGAGCAATCGGACACCGAAGGTGGGGTCCTGGACCACCGGTCGGGCCCCGGCGCCCAGGGCGCCGATCGCCATCAGGACGGTGCCGGTGGCGCCGAACAGGCGGGTGCGCCGCAGCGCGGTGAGCTCGGTATCGTTCAGCGGCGAGCCCACCGCCTGCTCGTCGCCATGCAAACTGGCGATCGACGAGCTCAGCGTGTGGTGGCGGGCTGCCATCAGAGCAGCGTAGCCGTCGGGCCTTGTGACCAGCGCAACGTGCGGACAAGGGGACCCTTGCTGGACCGATCCGCGGAATTGCGTCACACTGGTGTTGTGAAAATCCCAACCGGTCCCGATGACGCGGCTGTGGCTGCGGTCGGCGCGGCGGTGCCGGATGGTCACACTCGGCAAGCCATCGTGCGCTTGCTGCTGGAATCCGGGTCGATCACCGCCGTCGAGATCGGTGACCGGCTGGGGTTGGCGGCCGCCGGTGTGCGGCGCCATCTCGACGCGCTCATCGAGGCGGGCGACGCCGAGTCGGTGCCCGCCGCGGCGTGGCAGCAGGTGGGTCGCGGGCGCCCCGCGAAGCGATTCCGGCTGACCTCGGCCGGCCGGGGCAAGCTCGACCACGCCTACGACGACCTGGCGGCGGCGGCCATGCGGCAGCTGCGGGAGATCGGCGGGGAAGACGCCGTCCGGACGTTCGCCCGGCGGCGCATCGACGCGATTCTGGCCGACGTCGAGGCGGCCGAAAGCGACGACGACACCGCGGTCGAGGCGGCCGCCGAGCGGGTCGCCGGCGCGCTGACCGAGGCCGGCTACGTCGCCACGACGACGCGGGTCGGCGGGCCGATCCACGGGGTGCAGATCTGCCAGCACCACTGTCCGGTGGCCCACGTGGCCGAGGAATTTCCGGAGTTGTGCGAAGCCGAGCAGCAGGCCATGGCCGAGGTGCTCGGAACCCACGTGCAGCGCTTGGCGACCATCGTCAACGGCAACTGCGCCTGCACCACCCATGTGCCTCTTACGCCGGCGCCCAGCCCGCGCCGCGACACCACGAGTATCGAAGGAGCGTCCGTATGACACTCACACCCGAGGCCAGCAAGACCGTCGACCCCGCCGCTGACCCAGGAGCAGGCGATCGCCTCGCTGGGCAAGTACGGCTACGGCTGGGCGGACTCCGACGTCGCGGGCGCCAGCGCGCAGCGCGGGCTGTCCGAGGCGGTGGTGCGCGACATCTCCGCGAAGAAAAACGAGCCGGAGTGGATGCTGCAGACCCGGCTCAAGGCGCTGCGCATCTTCGAGCGCAAGCCGATGCCGACATGGGGTTCGAACCTCGAGGGCATCGACTTCGACAACATCAAGTACTTCGTGCGCTCCACCGAGAAGCAAGCCGCGACGTGGGACGATCTCCCCGAGGACATCAACAACACCTACGACCGGCTGGGCATTCCGGAAGCGGAGAAGCAACGGCTAGTCTCTGGAGTAGCGGCTCAATATGAGTCGGAGGTGGTTTACCACCAGATCCGGGAAGACCTTGAGGCGCAAGGGGTTATCTTCCTTGACACCGACACGGGTTTGCGGGAACACCCCGACCTCTTCAAGCAATACTTCGGCACCGTGATCCCGGCCGGCGACAACAAGTTCTCCGCGCTGAACACCGCGGTGTGGAGCGGGGGGTCGTTCATCTACGTCCCGCCGGGCGTGCATGTCGACATCCCGCTGCAGGCCTACTTCCGGATCAACACCGAGAACATGGGCCAGTTCGAGCGAACGCTGATCATCGTCGATGAGAACGCGTACGTTCACTACGTCGAGGGCTGCACCGCTCCCATCTACAAGTCGGACTCGTTGCACTCTGCGGTGGTGGAGATCATCGTAAAGCCCGGTGGCCGTTGCCGTTACACCACCATCCAGAACTGGTCGGGCAACGTCTACAACCTGGTGACCAAGCGCGCCCGCGCCGAGGCCGGCGCCACCATGGAGTGGGTCGACGGCAACATCGGGTCGAAGGTGACCATGAAGTACCCGGCGGTCTGGATGACCGGCGAGCACGCCAAGGGCGAGGTGCTGTCGGTGGCGTTCGCCGGCGAAGACCAGCACCAGGACACCGGCGCCAAGATGCTGCACCTGGCGCCCAACACGTCGAGCAACATCGTGTCCAAGTCGGTGGCCCGCGGCGGCGGCCGCACCTCCTACCGCGGGCTGGTGCAGGTGAACAAGGGCGCACACGGGTCGCGCTCCAGCGTGAAATGCGATGCGCTGCTGGTCGATACGATCAGCCGCAGCGACACCTACCCGTACGTCGACATCCGCGAGGACGACGTCACGATGGGGCACGAGGCCACCGTGTCGAAGGTCAGCGAGAACCAGCTGTTCTACCTGATGAGCCGCGGACTGACCGAGGATGAGGCGATGGCGATGGTGGTGCGCGGCTTCGTCGAGCCGATCGCCAAAGAGCTGCCGATGGAGTACGCGCTCGAGCTCAACCGGCTGATCGAGCTGCAGATGGAGGGCGCGGTCGGATGACCCGCGCCGGCGACGATGCAGTGGGGGTACCTCCCGCTTGCGGGGGACGTAGCGATGGGGAGGAGCGGCGCACGTGACTGCTGCGCTCAACAAAGGAGAGCTGTTCGCCTCCTTCGACGTCGACGCGTTCGAGGTTCCGCACGGCCGCGACGAGCTTTGGCGGTTCACCCCGCTGCGGCGGCTGCGCGGGCTGCACGACGGCTCCGCGCACGCGACCGGCAAGGCCCAGATCAGCGTCAGCGAACAGCCCGGCGTGCAAACCGAGACCGTACGCCGCGGCGACGAGCGGCTCGGCCAGGGCGGTATTCCCGCCGACCGCGTTGCCGCCCAAGCATTTTCGTCGTTCAACTCGGCGACGCTGGTCACCGTCGGCCGCGACACCCGGATCGCCGAGCCGGTCAACGTCACCGTCACCGGGCCCGGCGAAGGAGCGGTGGCATACGGGCATCTGCAGATCCGGGTGGAGGAGCTCGGCGAGGCGGTCGTGGTCATCGACCAGCGCGGCGAGCGGAACCTACGCCGACAACGTCGAGTTCATCGTCGACGACGCCGCCCGGCTCACCGTCGTGTGGATCGCCGACTGGGCCGACGACATGGTTCACGTCAGCGCGCACCACGCCAAGTTGGGCAAGGACGCGGTGCTGCGCCATGTCACCGTCACGCTGGGCGGTGAGGTCGTGCGAATGTCGGCCAACGTGCGGTTTTCCGGACCCGGCGGGGACGCCGAGCTGCTCGGCCTGTACTTCGCCGACGACGGCCAGCACCTCGAGTCGCGGCTGCTGGTCGACCACGCGCAGCCCGACTGCAGGTCGAATGCGCTGTACAAGGGTGCGCTGCAAGGAGATCCGGGCTCGGCGCTGCCCGACGCGCACACCGTCTGGGTGGGCGACGTGCTGATCCGCGCCGAAGCCACCGGCACCGACACCTTCGAGGTGAACCGCAACCTGGTGCTCACCGACGGTGCCCGTGCCGACTCGGTGCCCAACCTGGAGATCGAGACGGGCGAGATCGTCGGCGCCGGGCATGCCAGTGCCACCGGGCGTTTCGACGACGAGCAACTGTTCTACCTGCGCTCGCGCGGCATCCCGGAAGAGCAGGCCCGCCGGCTGGTGATCCGTGGCTTCTTCGGCGAGATCATCGCCAAGATCGCGGTGCCCGAGGTACGCGAACGACTGACCGCAGCCATCGAACACGAACTGGAAATCACGGAGAAAACAGCAGCCCTATGACCACTCTGGAAATCAAAGACCTGCACGTCAGCGTCGACGACCCCAACGCGCCCGAGGGC
Organism: uncultured Actinomycetota bacterium; assembly: GCA_963784685.1. Lineage (GTDB taxonomy): Bacteria > Actinomycetota > Actinomycetes > Mycobacteriales > Mycobacteriaceae > Mycobacterium. The sequence goes on along the minus strand of CAWASF010000013.1, from coordinate 42,745 downwards.
GAACGCGAGATCCCCATCCTCAAAGGCGTCGACCTGACCGTGAAATCCGGTGAGAAGCATGCGTTGATGGGACCCAACGGTTCCGGCAAGTCGACGCTGTCCTACGCCATCGCCGGTCACCCGAAGTACCGGGTGACCTCGGGTTCGGTCACGCTGGACGGCGAGGACGTGCTGGCGATGAGCGTCGACGAGCGCGCGCGGGCCGGAATTTTCCTGGCCATGCAATACCCCGTCGAGGTGCCCGGCGTCTCGGTGTCGAACTTCCTGCGCTCGGCCGCAACCGCCACCCGCGGGGAGGCCCCGAAGCTGCGGCACTGGGTCAAAGAGGTCAAGGCGCGCGATGACGTCGCTCGAGATCGACCAGGCCTTCGCCGAGCGCAGCGTCAACGAGGGTTTCTCCGGTGGGGAGAAGAAGCGCCACGAGATCCTGCAGCTGGAACTGCTCAAGCCCAAGATCGCGATTCTCGACGAGACCGATTCCGGACTGGACGTCGATGCGTTGCGGGTGGTCAGTGACGGAGTGAACCGCTACGCGCAAACCGAGCACGGCGGCATTCTGCTGATCACGCACTACACCCGCATCCTGCGCTACATCCATCCGGAGTACGTGCACGTGTTCGTCGGCGGCCGCATCGCCGAATCCGGCGGGCCGGAGCTGGCCGACGAGCTCGAGCAGAACGGCTACGAGCGGTTTTCCGCAGCGGCCACTGGAGCCTGACCATGGCCGTTACCCCACTGGACGTCGCGGCGATCCGCGCCGACTTTCCCATCCTCAAGCGAGTCATGCGCGGTGGGAATCAGTTGGCGTACCTGGATTCCGGCGCGACGTCGCAGCGGCCGTTGCAGGTGCTCGACGCCGAGCGGGAGTTCGTGCTCACCTCCAACGGCGGCGTGCACCGCGGGGCGCACCAGCTCATGGAGGAGGCCACCGACGCCTACGAGCAGGGCCGCGCCGACATCGCGGCGTTCGTCGGTGTAGATGCCGACGAGTTGGTGTTCACGAAGAACGCCACCGAGGCCCTGAATCTCGTGTCGTACACGCTGGGCGACAAGCGCTTTGGGCGTGCCGTCGGACCCGGTGACGTCATCGTCACCACGGAGCTCGAACACCATGCCAACCTGGTCCCCTGGCAGGAGCTCGCCCTACGCACCGGGGCCACGTTGCGCTGGTACGGCGTCACCGACGACGGTCGCATAGACCTGGACTCGCTGGAGCTCGACGAGCGCGTCAAAATCGTTGCTTTCAGCCATCATTCGAATGTGACCGGGGCGGTGACACCGGTGGCCGAGCTGGTCGCTCGGGCGAAAGCCGTGGGTGCCTTGACCGTGCTGGACGCCTGCCAGTCGGTGCCGCACCGGCCGGTCGACTTCCATGCGCTCGGCGTCGACTTCGCGGCGTTCTCCGGCCATAAGATGTTGGGCCCCAACGGGATCGGTGCGCTGTACGGGCGTCGTGAGCTGTTGTCCGAGATGCCGCCTTTCCTCACCGGCGGGTCGATGATCGAGACGGTGACCATGGAGGCCACCACCTACGCCCCGCCGCCGCAGCGCTTCGAGGCAGGCACGCCGATGACCTCCCAGGTGGTCGGATTGGCCGCGGCGGCACGCTATCTCGGTGCGATCGGGATGGACGCCGTCGATGCCCACGAACGCGAGCTGGTTGCCGCCACGCTGGAGGGCCTGTCCGGCATCGACGGGGTGCGCATCGTCGGCCCGACATCCCTGGAAGACCGCGGCGCCCCAGTGGCTTTCGTCGTCGACGGTGTGCACGCACACGACGTCGGGCAGGTGCTCGACGACGACGGTGTTGCGGTGCGGGTCGGGCATCACTGCGCGTTGCCGCTGCACCGCAGGTTTCACCTGGCGGCTACGGCGCGGGCGTCGTTCGCCGTGTACAACACCGCCGACGAGGTCGAGCGTCTGGTGGCCGGTGTGCGACGCGCGCAGGATTTTTTCGGGAAAGGCTGACGTTGCGTCTCGAGCAGATGTATCAGGACGTGATCCTCGACCACTACAAGCATCCCCAGCACCGGGGGCTGCGGGATCCGTTCGGCGCGCAGGTGTATCACGTCAACCCCATCTGCGGTGACGAGGTCACCCTGCGCGTGACGCTGTCCGACGACGGCGAAACCGTCGCCGACGTCTCCTATGACGGACAGGGTTGTTCGATCAGCCAGGCGTCAACCTCGGTGCTCACCCAGCAGCTGATCGGACAGAGCGTCGGGCAGGCGCTCAAGACCGTCACCGCCTTCAGCGAGATGGTGTCCTCGCGGGGCACCGTGGTGGGCGACGAGGACGTCCTGGGCGACGGGGTCGCGTTCGCCGGGGTGGCCAAATACCCGGCGCGGGTGAAATGCGCCCTGCTGGGATGGATGGCGTTCAAAGACGCGCTGGCCCAGGCCAGCCAAGCCTTCGAGGAGGTCATGAATGAGTGAAACCAGCGCACCCGACGACGAACTGCTCTTCGATCTCGAAGAGGCGATGCGCGACGTCGTCGACCCCGAACTGGGCATCAACGTCGTCGACTTGGGACTGGTCTACGGCCTGAACGTCGAGGCGGGCGACGAGGGGACCGTCGCCCTGATCGACATGACGTTGACCTCGGCGGCCTGCCCGCTCACCGACGTGATCGAGGACCAGTCGCGCAGCGCGCTGGTCGGCAGCGGCCTGGTCGACGACCTGCGGATCAACTGGGTGTGGAACCCGCCGTGGGGCCCGGACAAGATCACCGAGGACGGGCGCGAGCAACTGCGCGCCCTGGGCTTCACGGTCTGACCGACCTGCCGACCCCCTAGATGTGGAACGGCAGATGGGGGAGATGCAGGTGGTGGTGCGGGTGCCCCATCGGTGGGCACGCTTCGAGGCTGATCGTCATCGCTTGCAGCACGCCGGCGTCCTGCGTTCCCTGAGCACCGATGCATCTGCCGTGCGCGATCGCCTGGCTGTCGGTCACCGTCTGCTTCTGGTAGGAGGTCGAGTTGGCGACGGTCACGTAAGTCGGAGTCGACTGACCGCCGGCACCGACGCTGTTGACGGCGATGGTGTTGCCCGAGACAGAGGTGACCGTCCCGTAGAAGCCGGCCGGCGGGGGGCACTTAGCGTCGACGGCGGGCGCGATCGTCACGGCTTGCGCGGTGATCGCCTGGGGGGTCGGGGCACGCTGCGGTGTCGCACGCACGTTGACGCAATTGCCCGGGGTGACGTCGGTCAGTCGAGCCGGGGTGACCTCGACCACCCTCGTCGCCGGTGAGAAGTCCACGGTCGCGGACCCGGTCCGCGTCCGCAATTGGATCGTGTTGCCCGATACCGACTCGACCAGGCCTTCGACGTAGTCCTTGGTCACCGCGGGCGGCGGAGTTGCCGGTGGGGGTGCCGCGCTCGGCGCCGACGTCGGCGGAAGCGCGGTCACGGTGGGCTTCCCGGTACCGCCGCTGCCCGCCGTGGTGTCCGAGTGGCACATCGCGACACCCAACGCGATGACGGCGACGACCGCGACGATCCCGACTTGAGTCCTTCGAGAAGTCAGTCGAGGTCTGGTCCAGCTGGCCGGCATGGTTGCTCCGATCGCGCGTTAGCGGGGTGTACCCAGCGGGGCGCGCTTCTCACCGACGCGTAACCGACGTCACCCTCAGTGCGGCTGCTTGCCCTTGCCGCCGCATTTGCCGTCGTTGGCCGGTCGCAGGTCGATGCTCGTCGCCTGCAGGGTGCCGCCATTGTCCAGGGTTCCGCGCGCGAAAACGCATTTGCCCTGCGCAATCGCGTCCGGAGTGGCGGTCGTCTGCGTGGAGTACTTGGTCTTGTCGTCGACCGTCACGGGCGTCTGCTTGGTGTTGCCGTTGCTGTCGGTGCCCGCGACGGTGATGGTGTTACCCGTCACCGAGGCTACGGAGCCGCGCAACGGCTTTGGCTTGGCGGGCGCCGGCGTCGGTGAACCGGGAGGCGGCGGGGTGGTGGTGGAACCCTGCCCGGACGGCTTGGCCGGCGGGCAGGTGCCGTTGACCGAGGGGCTGACCCGGACGGATGCCGCGGTGACCGGCTGCGAGCCCTGGACTTCCTGGGTTGGCCACACCGTGACGCAGCTACCCGAGGTGATGTCACTCAATTTGGCCGGAGCCACCTCGGCGACCTTGGTGGTGGAGGTGAAATTCACGGCGGCGCTGGTGTTGTCTTCCTTGGTGACCTGGATCGAGTTGCCCGCGACCGACGCGATTAAGCCGCGGACCTGCGCTTCGCCTTGGGCAGGCGCCGGCGACGTTGTCGTCGAGGTCACCGTCGAAGTCGAGGTCGAGGTGGATGTCGACGTCGGGCTCGCGTTGTTCGACGAGCCGCACGCGGAGACGGACAATACGCTGGCGCTCGTAGCAGCGAGGATGGCGAGACGGGTAAGCCGGGACGTACGACAGCTGGCAGGCATCAGCGATTCTCCAATCGTGGGTGGGCCACGGAAAGGTTTACCCGCTGCAGCTGTGGCCAACCTGTGCGTGACGCCCGTCAGAAGGCGTCTTCGGAAATGCGCATGATGTCGTCGTCGAGGGATTCGATCACTCTGCGTTGCGCGGTCAGTTTGGGGAGCATGTTCTTGGCGAAGAACGCCGCGGTCGCGATCTTGCCCTGATAGAAGGCTTGGTCGCTCTTCGAGGGCGACGCGTCGAGTGCCGCTTGCGCAACTCCGGCTTGCACCAGCAACCGCCAGCCGATGAGCAGGTCGCCGACCGCGAGCAGATATCGCACCGATCCCAGCCCCACCTTGTAAATCTGGGTGGGATGTTGCGTGGCGGACATGAGGTACCCGGTCAGGGCGCCCGTCATCGCGGTGACTTCGTCGAGGGCCGTCTGCAGCAGCTCGACCTCCGGTTTCAGCGCCGCGTCGCAGGTGTCGATGGTGGCGCTGATCTGCGCCGTCACGAACTGCAGGGCCTGTCCGTGGTCGCGCACGATCTTGCGGAAGAAGAAGTCGAGCGCCTGGATCGCGGTGGTGCCCTCGTAGAGCGAATCGATCTTGGAATCGCGGATGTATTGCTCGAGCGGATAGTCGGTCAAAAAGCCCGAGCCACCCAGCGTCTGCAGCGACTCCGTCAGGATTTCGTAGGCCCTTTCCGAGCCCACCCCTTTGACGATCGGCAGCAGCAGGTCGTCGACGCGGTGCGCCATGTCGTGATCGGCGCCCGAAACCTGTTGTGCCACAACGTCGTCCTGATGCGCGGCGGCATACATGTACAGCGCCCGAAGACCCTCCGCGTACGCCTTCTGGGTCATCAGGCTGCGGCGCACGTCGGGATGGTGCATGATCGTGACCCGCGGCGCCGCCTTGTCGGTCATCTGAGTCAGATCCGCGCCCTGCACCCGTTCCTTGGCGTAGGCCAGCGCGTTCAGGTAACCCGTGGACAGCGTGCCGGCCGACTTCACACCGATCGTCATGCGGGCGTACTCGATCACGGTGAACATCTGCGCGATCCCGTTGTGTACGTCGCCCACCAGGTAGCCGACGGCCGGCAGGTCGCCGTCACCGAAAGTCACTTCGCACGTCGGCGAGGACTTGATACCCATCTTGTGTTCCAGCCCGGTGACGAAAACCCCATTGCGGGAACCGAGTTCGAGCGTTTCGGGATCGAATAGGTAGTTGGGAACGTAGAACAGGCTCAGCCCTTTGGTCCCCGGGCCGGCGCCCTCCGGCCGGGCCAGCACGAGGTGGAAGATGTTCTCGGCGGTGTCGCCCACGTCCCCGCCGGAGATGAACCGCTTGACGCCCTCGATGTGCCAGGTGCCGTCGGGTTGTTCGATCGCCTTGGCGCGGCCCGCACCGACATCGGATCCGGCGTCCGGCTCGGTGAGGACCATGGTGCCCGCCCAGCCGCGCTCCACGCCCTCCGCCGCCCACCGCTTCTGCTGTTCGTTGCCTTCCTCGTAAAGCGCCTGGGCCATGAAGGGACCCAGGCAGAAGAAGTTCGCCGAGGGATTGGCGCAGAGGATCATCTCGTTGACCGCCCAGGCCAGCGGCGGCGGCGCCGGCATGCCACCGATCTCCTCGTGCAGGCCCAGCCGCCACCACCCGGCCTCCTTGATCGCTTCCACCGTCTTGGCCAGCTCGGGCGGCACGCTGATCGTGTGCTCGGCCGGGTCGAACACCGGGGGGTTGCGGTCGGCAACGGCGAACGATTCGGCCACCGGGCCCTCCGCCAGCCGAGCGGCCTCGGCCAGGATGGTTCGGACCGTGTCCTCGTCGAGGTCGCTGTACTGCCCGGTGCCCAGGACGGTGCCTACGTTGAAAACCTCGAACAGATTGAACTCGATATCACGGACGTTGGCGATGTAGTGACTCACGGCGATTCCCTTACTGGTCCCGTACCCGGCGGATCGTCAGCGGTAAGTGTGTCCGACGTGGGAAAACGTACGCAACCGTAACCTGCGCCGAGCCGGGGCCGCCTGGTGCGCGGGAACATCACGCGGGCCCGGGGCGTTGGGGCAACTGTGACGACACGCGACCTCACTGCCGAGCAGTTCAACGCAACCATCGAGGGCAACGACATCGTGCTCATCGACTTCTGGGCCTCCTGGTGTGGACCATGCCGCCAGTTCGCGCCGACTTTCCAGGCCTCGTCGGAGAAGCACCCCGACGTCGTGTACGCCAAGGTCGACACCGACGCCGAACAACAGCTGGCGGCGGCGGCGCAAATCCGGTCCATCCCCACGCTGATGGCCTTCAAGAAGGGCGAGCTGGTGTTCAACCAGGCCGGGGCCTTGCCGCCGACGGCGCTCGAGGACCTGGTGCAAAAAGTCAAGGCGCTCGATGTCGAGGCGGCCCGGGCCGGAGACGCCGAGCAAGTCTGACAAGCGGACCGATCAGACCAGCTGCCGCTGCAGGCGGGCCCGGTCGGGTATGGGTACCGCGGCACCACGGCTTTCGGCAATCCGGACGAACATGGATTTCAGCGCCGCTACATAGCGGGTGACCGATTCGCGGGCAACCGGATTGTCCGGGAAGAAGACGATCACCTGCGTTTCGTCCTCGTACCGATTCACTCGCAGATCGAATCGAGCCGGGACGCCACCGTCGTGGTGAATCTTGATGTTCGACCCACCCCATTCGGACTTGACGATGGTCGAAAGTGGAGGGCTGCTGGCGTCGAGGTGGAATAGCAGGGGAACGCGTGCCTGAGGCATGCTCAGCCATGGCGCCAGTTCCAGCACGCGACTGAACGGCACATTCGCCAGGGCTTTACCCGAATCGAACGAGGCCTGCGCACCGCGGACGGTGTCGGCGAAAGACGACGCGTTCACGGGGATGGTGATCGGGACGAAGCCGGTGAACCAGCCGATGGTCAGAAATTCCTCCGGCGTGCTGCGGGTATCGCTCGCAACCAGGCCGTAATACGTCTCGGCGCCGGTCAGCTCGCATTGTGTAAGCGCGGTACAGGCGAACACGCCGCCGCTGAAACGGGCGCCCGCCGCTATGCAAGCGGATTCGAAGGCGGCGGTCTGGCGTTCGTCCATCACCCGCACGAACATGAAGTCGCACGAGCCCGATCCATCGCCGAGTGACACCGGACAGCCCGGAAGAGTGCCGTCGTTGCTTTCGAAGAAGTCGACCCAGGCACGTACTTGCGGGGAGTCCAACGTCAGAGCGGACGTGTACTCGTGCTGCTGGACGCAGTAATCCTCATAGCTGCCTGCGCGCGGAAGCGAGACGGGGGCTGCGCCCGCCAGCAGGGACGTGTACATCAGGTAGAGCTCCACGCGGAGCGCACCGAGGAACTGCGCGTCGATGTAGAGATGGTCGATGGCGAAGCAGAATGTCCAATGGTCCGCGCGCTGAACGATGGCGAACCGAAAGCAATCCCACTCCAGGGGGGTTCCCGTTTCGGCTATGTGCTCGCGCAAAGCGACCGGCGTCATCTCGCCGTGCTTGATCGGGACGCAATTAATGTCGGCCGGGCGTCGAAGTTTGTGCCGAACGATCTGGTCGGCGTCGGTGAACTCGAACCAGCTGTGATAGGTGTCGTTCCGGCGAAGATGCGCGTTGATGACGTAGGTCAGGACCCGGATGTCGCACTGGCCGGGCATGTCCCAACTGCCGATGCAAAGCCGTGACATGTCGACCCCGCGAGCCGCGTGGTCGCGAAAGTTACGGAGGTGCCGAGCTTGCTGAGGGCTGGGCGGGACAGTGCTTATCGGGGCCTGCCGGACCTTTGCCAGCGCCGAGGGCGAGGGATGCCAACACACGACAGAACCGGGGTCCGGCGTCCATTCGCTGATGGACCCGAACGCCTCCTCTCCCGGGATGAACAAACTTCCTCCCTAATGCTTCAGCGGCTGGGTATGGCGGGTTTCATGGTCGGTGAGACGTCCACCGTGAAGTGGCAGATGGCGCATCTATCCTTTCCAGTGTGTCGGATTCCGTTGCGGTACAGGGCTTCCGCCTCGGAGCCCCGCCACTGTCGCTTCCCGCGGCCAACCCCAGGCTGGCCACCGGACCGTAGCTCAGAAACTGCTCGACGGTGTGTCAACTTAGCAGACCTGACCAACCCAGGCAGGCGGAATGAAGAATTTGCCCGTGCGTATCAATCGTCGAAACCTGGGCTTAACAGGGGATGCGCCTGGGAATCGTCTGGAAGTCCAAACGGGAGGCGCCCCGATCGCATAGAGTCCCGTCCATGTGGGGCACGGTGCTGGCGTTAGCCCTGTTCGCAGGGGCGGACCCGGTGCGGATTGGCATCGCCGTTCTCCTGTTTACCAGGCCGCGTCCCGTGCTGCATCTGGTGGCCCTTTGGCTTGGCGGTATGGCGGTCGGCGTCGTTCTGGCGCTGGGTATGCTCTTCGGGCTGCACGACATCGCGCTCGGGGTCATGCATCGGGTGGAGCTTGCCACGGCGAGCTCCACGGCGGGGCACATTCAGATCGCGATGGGCATTCTCGCGCTGGTGGTCGCCGCCTCGATCGCGACTGGCTTCTCGGTGCGCCAGCGCACGCCGGTGGGGGCGCCGGCCGTCGATCCGCCGTACCGGGATGAGCCGCCCGCGTCCTCGCGATTGTCGACCCGCGCCCTGGACGCGCTGCGAGGCGGGCCGCCCTGGATCACATTCCTCGTCGGAGTTCTGATTTCGACGGACTTTCGGTATTTGGGGGCCCTCACGGCCATCCTGGCCTCCGGAGTCGCTTTGGGCACTCAGGTCAGTGCGGCCGCGATCTACACGGTCGTGGCGCTCGCGTTCGTGGAGATCCCGATCGCCAGCCAGTTGGCGGCGCCCGCGGGGACCCATGCGGTGATGGCGCGAGTGCATGAGTGGGTGAAGGCTCGCAGGCGCGCGGTCCTCGGCCTCATCGTGGCCGTGCTGGGGGTTTGCCTGATGACCAGCGGCATGGGGCACGTCTGAGCTAGCGCGCTCGCGCGTTGCGGTACGCGCTACCTTTCACGGGTGAGTTTGGTACTGGTAGAGCAACCGCGGCCCGGCGTCGCGCTGATAACCCTCAATCGGCCCGAGCGGATGAATTCCATGGCGTTCGACGTGATGGTGCCGCTCAAAGAGGCCCTCGAGAAGGTCACGTACGACAATTCGGTGCGCGTGGTCGTGCTGACCGGGGCGGGTCGGGGCTTCTCCTCGGGGGCCGACCACAAGTCCGCGGGCTCGGTTCCCAACGCCGAAGGGTTGACCCGTCCGACCTATGCGCTGCGCTCCATGGAGCTGCTCGACGACGTCATCCTGCTGTTGCGGCGGTTGCACCAGCCGGTGATCGCCGCCGTCAACGGCCCGGCTATCGGGGGCGGACTGTGTCTCGCGCTGGCCGCCGACATCCGCGTGGCCTCGACCGGGGCTTACTTCCGGGCCGCGGGCATCAACAACGGGCTGACGGCCAGCGAACTGGGGCTGAGCTACCTGCTGCCCAGGGCCATCGGATCGTCGCGCGCGTTCGAGATCATGCTGACCGGACGCGACGTCACGGCCGAGGAAGCCGAGCGCATCGGGCTGGTGTCGTGTCACGTTCCGGACGAGCAGCTGCTCGATACCTGCTATGCGATCGCCGCGCGGATAGCGGCCTTTTCCCGGCCGGGAATCGAGTTGACCAAACGCACACTGTGGAGTGGGCTGGATGCCGGTAGCCTGGAAGGGCACATGCAAGCCGAAGGCTTGGGACAACTTTTCGTCCGACTGCTCACCGCCAACTTCGAAGAAGCGGTTGCCGCGCGCGCAGAGCGCCGCCCACCGGTGTTCACCGACGACAAGTCGACCTAACGACGACAGGGAGCGATTGTGATCACGGCCACGGACCTCGAGGTCCGCGCTGGTGCGCGCATTTTGCTCTCGCCCGACGGCCCCGACCTGCGCGTGCAGCCCGGCGACCGCATCGGGCTGGTCGGCCGCAACGGCGCCGGCAAGACCACGACACTGCGCATTCTGGCCGGCGAGACCCAACCCTATGCCGGATCGGTCACCTCTACCGGCGAAATCGGTTACCTGCCACAGGATCCCAAGGAGGGAGACCTCGACGTGCTGGCGCGGGACCGAGTGTTGTCGGCTCGCGGACTCGACGTACTGCTCACGGATTTGGAGAAGCAGCAGGCGTTGATGGCCGAGGTCGCCGACGACGAGGCGCGGGACCGCGCGATTCGTCGTTACGGGCAGCTCGAGGAGCGTTTCGTGGCGTTGGGTGGTTACGGCGCCGAAAGCGAGGCCGGGCGCATCTGCGCGAGTCTCGGTTTACCCGAACGGGTGTTGACCCAGAATCTGCGCACGCTGTCCGGTGGGCAGCGCCGCCGGGTGGAGCTGGCGCGCATCCTGTTCGCCGCGTCGGAGGGCGGAGCCGGGGCTTCGGGTTCGGGCACCACGCTGCTGCTCGACGAGCCGACCAATCACCTCGACGCGGATTCGCTCGGGTGGCTGCGCGATTTCCTGCGCGCACACACCGGCGGCCTGGTGGTCATCAGCCACAACGTCGACTTGGTCGCCGATGTCGTCAACCGGGTGTGGTTTTTGGACGCCGTGCGCGGCGAGATGGACGTCTACAACATGGGCTGGCAGAAGTACCTCGACGCCAGGGCCACGGACGAGCAACGTCGCCGCCGGGAGCGCGCGAACGCCGAACGCAAGGCCGCCGCGCTGCGCACCCAGGCCGCCAAGCTGGGTGCCAAGGCCACCAAAGCCGTTGCCGCCCAAAACATGTTGCGCCGTGCCGATCGGATGATGGCCGCACTCGACGAGGAACGCAGCGCCGAAAAGGTGGCCCGGATCAAGTTCCCCACCCCGGCCGCATGCGGGCGCGTCCCGCTGGTGGCGGCCGGGCTGAGCAAGTCGTACGGGTCGCTCGAGGTGTTCAGCGGCGTCGATCTGGCCATCGACCGCGGCTCGCGCGTGGTCGTGCTGGGACTCAACGGCGCCGGCAAGACCACGCTGCTGCGATTGCTGGCCGGCGTCGAGAGTCCCGACACCGGGGCACTCGAGCCCGGGCACGGTTTGCGCATCGGCTATTTCGCGCAGGAACACGACACCCTGGACAACGACGCGACAGTGTGGGAGAACATCCGGCACGCCGCACCCGAATCCGGTGAACAGGATCTGCGCGGCCTGCTCGGCGCGTTCATGTTCAGCGGCCCGCAGCTCGACCAATTCGCCGGCACTCTGTCGGGCGGGGAGAAGACCCGCCTCGCCCTGGCCGGTTTGGTGGCGTCCACTGCGAACGTGCTGTTGCTCGACGAACCGACCAACAACCTCGATCCCGCGTCGCGCGAACAAGTGCTCGACGCGCTGCGAAGCTATCAAGGCGCGGTGGTGTTGGTGACGCACGACCCCGGGGCGGCCGAGGCCCTTGACCCGCAACGCGTCGTGTTGTTGCCCGACGGCACCGAGGACTACTGGTCCGACGAGTACCGGGATCTCATCGAATTGGCGTAGCGATCGGGCAAGTCGCCGCAGGCGATTTCGGCCAAACCGGCCCGCGGCCCACGGCCGGTTCCTACTCTATGTGCTTGGGGTCGAACTTCAGCGTGGGAGGGGATGGCGAGAAACGCAGCCCGCAAGCCGAAGCAGCAGCGCGACCAGTTGTTGCGCGAGTTGCGCAGCGCGTATGAGGGTGGAGCAAGTAATCCGCAATCTGGTTGCGACCACTGGCAGGTCGTACGGGTCCATTCACAGCATGCTGCTCGAGTCCGGTACCACATTGCGCGGTCGCGGCGGCCCCAACCACACCTCTCGGCAGCGGCAGCCCGCGCGGGCCTAACTTCACCGCGGAATTACGCCCGCGGTCCAGAATCATTGCGGCGCACGGACTTCTCGACCAGGTCGAGGACCGCGGCCAGCCGCCGCGGGTCTTCGCCCGATGCCAGTCGGGCCACCAGGCCGTCGAGAATCAGCTCGAGGTAGCACTGCAAGACGTCGGCGGGGACGTCGTCGCGAACCCGGTGCGCCTCCTTCTGCCGGCGCAGCCGATCGGTGGTCGCCGCCGCCAGTTCCGCGGAACGCTCGGCCCAGCCGCGGCTGAACACGGGGTCGTTGCGCAGCTTGCGCGCGATCTCCAACCGGGTGGCCAGCCAGTCGAACTGGTCGGGCGCGGCGAGCATGTCGCGCATCACCTGGATCAGTCCCTCGCGGGACGCCACATCGGCCATTCGCTCGGCATCCTCGTGTGCCAGCGCGAAAAACAGCGCGTCCTTGTCCCGGAAGTGATGGAAGATCGCGCCGCGCGACATCCCGATCGCCGTCTCCAGGCGACGCACCGTGGCTTTGTCGTAACCGTATTCGGCAAAACAGCGCCGGGCGCCGTCGAGGATCTGGCGACGACGCGCCGCCAGATGGTCCTCGCTGACTTTTGGCATGCCAGGGCTCGGGGTGCCTGCGGCTAGCCCGACTTGAGCATGTTGCGCAGCACGTACTGCAGGATGCCGCCGTTGCGGTAGTAGTCGGCCTCGCCGGGGGTGTCGATGCGCACCACCGCGTCGAACTCGACCGCGTCCTTGCCTTCTTTGCCGGCCTTGACATGCACGGTCTTGGGCGTCTTCCCGTCGTTGAGCGCCTCGATGCCGGTGATGTCGAAGACCTCGGTGCCGTCCAGCCCCAAATCCCCGGCCGACTTGCCCTCGGGGAACTGCAACGGGATCACACCCATGCCGATGAGGTTGGAGCGGTGGATGCGCTCGAACGACTCTGCGATCACCGCCCGCACGCCCAGCAGCAACGTGCCCTTGGCCGCCCAGTCGCGGGAGGAGCCGGACCCATACTCTTTACCGCCCAGAACGACCAGCGGAATGCCTTGTGCCGCATAGTTTTGTGCCGCGTCGTAGATGAACGCCTGCGGGCCGCCGTCCTGGGTGAAGTCGCGGGTGTAGCCGCCGGCGACGTCATCCAGCAGCTGGTTGCGGAGCCGGATGTTGGCGAACGTTCCGCGAATCATCACCTCGTGGTTGCCGCGGCGCGAACCAAAGGAGTTGTAGTCCTTGCGGTCGACGCCGTGCTCGTCGAGGTACTGCGCCGCGGGGGTGCCCGGCTTGATGGCGCCGGCGGGGGAGATGTGGTCGGTGGTCACCGAGTCGCCGAGCAGCGCGAGCACCCGGGCGCCGGTGATGTCGCTTACCGGTTCCGGGTCGGCTGACATTCCCTCGAAGTAGGGAGGCTTGCGCACGTACGTCGAATCCGGGTCCCACTCAAAGGTGTTGCCGCTCGGCGTCGGCAGGTTGCGCCACCGCTCGTCGCCCTTGAACACGTCCGCGTAGTTCTTGGTGAACATCTCCTGGCTGATCGCCGAGGCGATGGTGTCCGAGACATCTTTTTGCGATGGCCAGATGTCCTTCAAGAAGACCTCTTTGCCTTCCTTATCAGCACCGAGGGGCTCCTTCTCGAAGTCGAAGTCCATGGTCCCGGCGAGGGCGTAGGCGACCACCAGCGGTGGCGATGCCAGGTAGTTCATCTTCACGTCCGGGTTGATACGGCCCTCGAAGTTCCGGTTGCCCGACAGCACGGCCGCGACCGAAAGGTCGTTGTCGTTGATGGCCTTTGAGACCTCGTCGGGCAGCGGGCCGGAATTGCCGATGCATGTGGTGCAGCCGTAGCCGACCAGATAGAAGCCGAGCTTCTCCAAATATGGCCACAAGCCGGCCTTCTCGTAGTAGTCGCTGACGACCTGGGAGCCCGGCGCTATCGACGTCTTCACCCAGGGCTTGGAGGCCAACCCCTTCTCGACGGCGTTGCGCGCCAGCAGCGCCGCGCCCAGCATCACTTCCGGGTTGGAGGTATTGGTGCACGACGTGACCGCGGCAATGACCACCGCACCGTGGTCGAGTACGAACTCGCCGAATTCGTCCGACTTCACCGTCACCGGGTTGCTGACCCGGCCCTTGGCGTGCTTTGCGGCCGACTCCACCGTCGGGGCGTCGTCGGCGTGACCGTTGTCCAGCGCACCGGGGTCACTGGCCGGGAAGGACTCGTCGACCGCCTCGTCCAGCTTCGAGTAGTCCTTCTTGTCGGGGTCGTCGCCGACATAGCTGGGAATCTGTTCGCGGAACTTGGATTTGGCGTCCGACAACGCGATTCGGTCCTGCGGGCGCTTAGGACCGGCGATCGATGGCACCACGTCGGACAGGTCGAGTTCGAGGTATTCCGAGTACGCAGGCTCGTGCTTCGGGTCGTGCCACATGCCCTGTTCTTTGGCGTAGGCCTCCACCAGGGCGAGCTGCTCCTCCTTGCGCCCGGTGAATTTCAGGTACGAGATGGTCTCTTCGTCGATCGGGAAAATCGCTGCGGTGGAACCGAATTCGGGACTCATGTTGCCCAGGGTTGCGCGGTTGGCCAGCGGCACCTCCGCCACGCCTTCGCCGTAGAACTCGACGAACTTGCCCACGACGCCGTGCTTGCGCAGCATCTCGGTCACGGTCAGGACGACGTCGGTGGCCGTCACGCCGGCCTGGATCTCACCGGTCAGCCTGAAGCCCACCACCCGGGGGATCAGCATCGACACCGGCTGACCGAGCATCGCGGCCTCCGCCTCGATGCCGCCCACGCCCCAGCCGAGCACTCCCAGGCCGTTGACCATCGTGGTGTGTGAGTCGGTGCCCACGCAGGTGTCGGGGTAGGCCACCCCGTCGCGGGTCATCACCACGCTCGCCAGGTATTCGATGTTGACCTGGTGCACGATGCCGGTGCCCGGGGGCACCACCTTGAAGTCGTCGAAAGCGCCCTGCCCCCAACGCAAGAACTGGTAGCGCTCGCCGTTCCGCTGGTACTCGATCTCGACGTTGCGCTCGAACGCGTCGGCCCGGCCGAACAGGTCGGCGATCACCGAGTGGTCGATCACCAGGTCGGCGGGCGCCAGCGGGTTGACCTTGTCCGGATTGCCGCCGAGGTCGCCGACGGCCTCACGCATGGTGGCCAGGTCGACGATGCACGGAACACCGGTGAAGTCCTGCATCACGACGCGGGCCGGGGTGTACTGGATCTCAATGCTGGGTTCCGCCTTGGGATCCCAGTTCGCTATGGCCTCGATGTGGTCTTTGGTGATATTGCTGCCGTCCTCGTTGCGCAACAGGTTCTCGGCGAGGACTTTGAGGCTGTAGGGGAGTTTCTCGGTATTGGGGACGGCGTCGAGGCGATAGATCTGGTAACTCTTCTCTCCGACATTGAGGGTGTCGCGGGCTCCGAACGAGTTCACAGATTCAGTCACTTCAACTCCCGGGGATTCAGTTCTTCTTCCGCCGACGGGCCGTGTCGGCGGCGCGGTGCCACTCTAACAGTACGCTTGTCCTGCAATACGGCGGCACCCGTGGTCTCAGTCTTGTCGCGAGGGGCGCGCGTTTAAAGACCCTGCGGGGAATCACGTACGGTGCCTGTAGCACTGCGGCAGGAGGGACACAATGACCGGGCAAGTTGCTTTCGTCCAGCCACCCGAGACGATCCCGGTACTGCCGGTTCACATTCCGCCAGACCTCGACATGGCAGCGGTCAAAGCCGGGGTCTCGGCAGTCGGCGTCAGCGCGCCACCGGCGGACATGCCGGGGTTGCTCGACGTTGTCCACCACGCTCGCGACGAGGGCATCGATCTCAAAATCGTCGTGATCGACCACAACCCCCCAATCGACACCTGGCTACGCGACATCTCCACCGTGGTCGGCGCCGACTACCACGACGCCACGGTCCTGACCCTCAGCCCCAACTACGTCGGCAGCTATAGCACGCAATTCCCGCGGGTCACGCTCGAGGCCGGCGAGGACATCGCCAAGACGGGAAACCCGGTCGTTTCGGCACAGCATTTTCTCAACGAGTTGAGCACCCCCGAATTTCCCTGGACCGGCATGACCGTCTTTCTACTTGTTGGCGTGTTCGCGGCCGCTGTCGCGACCCGGTTCCTGCAACTCCGCGCCAGGCGCTCAGCAACGTCGGCCGGCGCGATCGAGACGGCGGCGGAGGAGCCGGACGCCGGGGTTTAACCACGGGCGCCGGGCTCGGCTGGTCCTATCGGGCCAGCCCTCGAGAATCTCTGCGGCAAACACCCCAGGTCACCGTTAGGTCACATTAAACGCACGTCCAGAGTGCAGTTTGTGGCACGCGTTTCGCCGGTGTCCTGTGTGACGTACGGTGCAAATGATGCTTGTGTTGTCTTTGGTGCCTCTAGAGGAAGCGTGTCAGGCGCCGCCCATCCGCGTTGAGCCGTAGGAGACCTAAGTCGAATGAGACGCGCACCCCGGGGCTCGTCTGCGCGACAGGCCAAAAGGCTGGTTCGACCGGTCATTCCGGCGGTTGTGAGCGTGGCACTTCTGCTGTGCACCCCCGGTCTGGCGCACGCCGATCCCACCGCTGACAAGTTGGCCGCGCTGATCGCCAACGTCGCCAAGGCCAACCAGCGTCTGGAAGACCTGAGCGCCGAAATCCAGTCGGAGCAGGAAGGGATCAACAAGGCCCTGGTCGACGTGGAGACCGCACGGGATAACGCCGCGGCGGCCGAGCGCGACCTCGAGGTCAGCCAGCAGGCGGTCAAGGATGCCAACGCGGCAATCGCCGCGGCCCAACGCCGGTTCGACACCTTCGCGGCGGCCACCTACATGAACGGCCCGTCGGGTGCCTACCTGACGGCGACCAGCCCCGAGGACATCATCGCCACCGAAACCGCCTCGCGGACCCTGACCGCCAGTGCGCAAACGGTGATGGACAAGCTGCAGCGGGCCCGGACCGAGCAGGTGAACAGGGAATCGGCCGCGCGGCTGGCCAAGCAGAAGGCCGACAAGGCCGCCGCCGACGCGAAGGCCAGCCAGGATGCCGCGGTCGCGGCACTCACCGACTCCAAGCGCAAGTTCAGCGAACAGCGCGGAGAGGTCGCTCGCCTGGGCGCCGAGCGCGACGCGGCTCAGGCCCAACTCGAGGCGGCCAGAATCGCGGCGGCGACCGAATGGTCGGCAGGGAAGGGCGGAGCCGGCGCCCCGGGGTCGGGCGATCGGTGGGATCCCGGTTCACCGGCCGCCACGCCGCCCGCCGGGGGCCGTCAGTGGGATGGGCAGTGGGATCCGACCCTGCCGATGGTGCCCAGCGCCAACGTTCCCGGTGACCCGATCGCGGTGATCAACCAGGTGTTGGGGATCTCCGCGACGTCGACGCAGGTGACCGCCGGCATGGGCCGAAACTTCCTGCAGCAGCTGGGCATCCTCCAGCCCGACGACACCGGCATCACCAACCCGGCCCCCGGCCGTCCGTCCCGCATTCCGCGGGTTTACGGGCGGCAGGCCATGGAGTACGTGATCCGGCGCGGGATGTCGCAAATCGGTGTGCCTTATTCCTGGGGTGGCGGCAACGCCGCGGGCCCGAGCAAGGGGATCGACTCCGGAGCCGGGATCACCGGCTTCGACTGCTCGGGGCTGGTCCTGTTCTCGTTCGCCGGGGTGGGCATCAAGCTGCCGCACTACTCGGGTTCGCAGTACAACCTGGGACGCAAGATCCCGTCCTCCCAGATGCGCCGCGGTGACGTCATCTTCTACGGCCCGGGCGGCAGCCAGCACGTGACGATCTACCTCGGCGATGGCCAGATGCTCGAGGCCCCCGATATCGGCTTGAAGGTCCGCGTTGCGCCCGTGCGCACCAGCGGCATGACGCCCTTCGTGGTCCGGTACATCGAGTGGTGACGATTGATTACTAAACGAGGAGCTATGCGCCGCAAGCGGTTTCGACTGTACCTGGCCTGGATCACCACAATGGCGACCGGGCTGATGTTGTCGGTGGCCGCCCCGGCTCCCGTGGTCAGCGCCGACCCCGGCCAGTGGGATCCCACCCTGCCGGCGCAGGTGAGTGCGGGCGCCCCGGGCGACCCGCTCGCGGTCGCGAACGCTTCGCTGCAGGCCACCGCCCAGGCCACCCAGACCACGCTGAATTTGGGCCAGCAGTTCCTCGGCGGCCTGGGGATCAACCTCGGGGGCAATGCGCCCGCCGCGGACAACACCAACACCAGCCCCAGCCGGATTCCGAGGGCGAACGGCCGCCAGGCGATCGAGTACGTGATCAAGCGGGGTGGCTCGCAGATGGGCGTGCCGTATTCGTGGGGCGGCGGCACGCTGGACGGCCCGAGCAAGGGGGTCGGCGACGGCGCCAACATCAACGGCTTCGACTGTTCGGGGCTGATGCGGTACATGTTCGCCGGGGTCGGCGTGCTGATCCCGCGCTTCTCCGGTGACCAGTACAACTTCGGCCGCCACATTCCTCCCAACGAGGCGAGGCGCGGCGACCTGATCTTCTACGGTCCCGGCGGGGGCCAGCACGTCACCATGTATTTGGGCAACGGACAGATGCTCGAGGCATCCGGAAGCGCCGGCAAAGTCACCGTCAGCCCGGTGCGCAAGCCCGGCATGACTCCGTTCCTGACTAGGATCATCGAATACTGAGCCAGGTGTGCCGCCCGGTCGCGGTCCGCAACGTCGGTCCGCGACGTCGACGGATTTCGGCAGGCCTGGAATAGTTGAACGCGGGCACGTCGCTGCCCGGCAGTCGTGTCCGATTGAGCTTGGAGGGTTCTTGATGACATCAGCAGGTGGGCCGCCCCCGGGCGCCGGCAGTTACTCGGGCCCGGGTGGGCATTCCGGCCCACCGGCCCACGAAGCGCCTATGGGCGGCGGCAACGGGCTGGCCGCCGAGGTGCACACCCTGGAGCGGGCCATCTTCGAGGTCAAGCGCATCATCGTCGGCCAGGACCAGCTCGTGGAGCGGATGCTGGTCGGGCTGCTTTCCAAGGGCCACGTCCTGCTCGAGGGTGTTCCCGGCGTGGCCAAGACGCTGGCGGTGGAAACCTTCGCGCGGGTGGTCGGCGGGACGTTCGCGCGCATCCAGTTCACCCCCGACCTGGTGCCCACCGACATCATCGGTACCCGCATCTACCGGCAGGGCAAGGAAGAGTTCGACACCGAGCTCGGCCCCGTGGTGGTCAACTTCCTGCTCGCCGACGAGATCAACCGCGCGCCGGCGAAGGTGCAGTCGGCGCTGCTGGAGGTCATGCAGGAACGCCACGTGTCGATCGGCGGCAAGACGTTCTCGCTGCCCAACCCGTTCCTGGTGATGGCCACCCAGAACCCGATCGAGCACGAGGGCGTGTACCCCCTGCCCGAGGCCCAGCGGGACCGCTTCCTGTTCAAGATCAACGTCGGCTACCCGTCGCCGGAAGAGGAGCGGGAGATCATCTACCGGATGGGCGTGAAGCCGCCGGTGCCCAAGCAGGTATTGAACACCGGCGACCTGCTGCGCCTGCAGGACATCGCGTCCAGCGTTTTCGTCCACCATGCCCTGGTCGACTACGTGGTGCGGGTCGTCATGGCCACCCGTTACCCCGAGCAGCTCGGGATGAACGACGTCAAGGCGTGGATCTCGTTCGGCGCGTCCCCGCGTGCCTCGCTGGGCATCATCGCCGGCGCGCGCTCGCTGGCGCTGGTGCGCGGACGCGACTACGTGATCCCGCAAGACGTCGTGGAGATCATTCCCGACGTGCTGCGCCACCGGTTGGTGCTCACCTACGACGCGCTCGCCGACGAGATCTCGCCGGAGATCGTCATCAACCGCGTCCTGCAGACCGTCGCCCTGCCGCAGGTGAATGCCGTTCCGCAGCAAGGTCATTCGGTGCCACCGGTGATGCAGACCGTGGCGGCCAGCGGTCGGTGACCGAACGCGAAAAGCGCACCGTCGTCCACCCGCCGTCGTTCGAGCGTGGGCAGATCGACGACCCTAAGCTGACGGCGGCGCTGAAGTCACTCGAGCTCACGGTCAAGCGCAAGCTCGACGGCGTCCTGCACGGCGACCACCTCGGCCTGATCCCGGGTCCCGGTTCGGAGCCGGGTGAGTCGCGCGAGTATCAGCCCGGTGACGACGTCCGCCGGATGGACTGGGCGGTGACCGCCCGAACGACCCACCCGCACGTCCGGCAGATGATCGCCGACCGCGAACTGGAGACCTGGATGGTGGTCGACATGTCGGCCAGCATGGACTTCGGCACCACCGTCTGCGAGAAACGCGACCTGGCGGTGGCGGCCGCGGCCGCCATCACCTACCTCAACAGCGGCGGTGGAAACCGGATCGGCGCGGTCATCGCCAACGGCGCGACCATCACTCGGATCCCCGCCCGCTCCGGACGTCAGCACGAGCAGACGCTGTTGCGGACCATTGCGACTGCGCCCAAGGCGCCGACCGGGGTCCGCGGGGATCTGGCGACGGCCATCGACGCGCTGCGCCGGCCGGAACGCCGCCGCGGGATGGCCGTGATCATCAGCGATTTCCTCGGCCCGATCAACTGGATGCGTCCGCTGCGGGCGATCGCCGCCCGCCACGAGGTGTTGGCGATCGAGGTCCTCGACCCTCGCGATGTCGAACTGCCCGACGTCGGCGACGTCGTGCTGCAGGATGCCGAGTCCGGCGCCGTCCGCGAGTTCACCATCGACGCCCAGTTGCGTGACGACTTCGCCAAGGCCGCCGAGGCGCACCGCGCCGAGGTGTCGCGGACCGTCCGCGGCTGCGGAGCTCCGGTGTTGACCCTGCGCACCGACCGTGACTGGATCGGCGACATCGTCCGGTTCGTCGAGTCCCGCCGACGTGGGGCGCTCGCGGGGCGGCAGTGACATTGCCCTTGCTGGGCCCGATGACGCTGTCGGGCTTCGCGCACTCGTGGTTCTTCTCTTTCCTCATCGTGGTGTTCGGGCTGGCGGCGCTGTACGTCATGCTGCAGTTGGCGCGCCAGCGGCGGATGCTGCGGTTCGCCAACATGGAGTTGCTGGAGAGCGTCGCTCCCAAGCGGCCCTCGCGATGGCGGCACGTGCCTGCGATCCTGCTGGTGTTGTCGCTGGTGCTGTTCACCATCGCGATGGCGGGGCCGACCAACGACGTCCGGATTCCCCGCAACCGCGCGGTCGTGATGTTGGTGATCGACGTTTCGCAGTCGATGCGTTCCACCGATGTCCCGCCCAACCGGATGGCGGCCGCGCAGGAGGCGGCCAAGCAGTTCGCCGATGAGCTGACCCCGGGTATCAACCTCGGGCTGATCGAGTATGCGGGCACCGCGACGGTGCTGGTGTCGCCGACGACCAACCGGGAGGCGACCAAGGTCGGGCTGGACAAGCTGCAGTTCGCCGACCGCACCGCCACCGGGGAGGGCATCTTCACGGCGTTGCAGGCCATCGCCACCGTGGGCGCGGTGATCGGCGGCGGTGACAAGCCGCCACCGGCGCGCATCGTGTTGTTCTCCGACGGCAAGGAGACGATGCCGACCAACCCGGACAACCCGAAAGGCGCCTTCACCGCCGCGCGCACCGCGAAGGATCAGGGCGTGCCGATCTCGACGATCTCGTTCGGCACCCCGTACGGCTTCGTCGAGATCAACGACCAGCGCCAGCCGGTGCCCGTAGACGATTCCACGATGAAGAAGGTTGCCGAGCTCTCCGGGGGGAACTGGTACAACGCCGGGACCTTGGCCGAGCTGAAAGCCGTCTACTCGTCGCTGCAGGAGCAGATCGGCTACGAGACCATCAAAGGCGACGCCAGCGCGGGCTGGCTGCGGCTGGGGGCGCTGGTACTGGCGGCGGCCGCGCTGACGGCGCTGCTGATCAACCGCCGGCTGCCGACGTAGTTCTTGCCCGCGAGCGTAACGCCACAGCGAATTCCCCCTCGATTTTTCGCACTGGCGTTACGCTCGGCGGGCTCGCGCTCGGGCGACGCGGCGGACTATGTCGTCGGGGTGATCTTCGGCGATGACCCTGACCACGATCCATCCGTAACGCTCGAGCATCTCGAGCCGACGGATGTCCTTCACGTATTGATATCGACTGGATCGATGTTGGTCGCCGTCATACTCGACGGCGACTTTGATGTCGTCCCACCCCATGTCCAAATAGGCTTCAGCCCAACCCCATTCGTTGCGAACTGCGATCTGGGTCTGCGGCCGGGGAAACCCTGCGCGCACCAACAACAGACGCAGCCACGTCTCTTTGGGAGATTGCGCACCGCCGTCGACAAGTGCGAGAGCGGCGCGGGCAGCCTTCATCCGCCGTCGCCCGCGATATCGGTCGGCCAAAAGCTCGACGTCGGCCATTTTGAGATCGGTCGCCTGCATGAGGGCGTCGACGGCGGCGACGGCGACGTCGGTTGGATACCGACGGGCGAGGTCAAGCGCTGTTCGAGCCGGCGTGGTGATGCGCATGCCGTTAACGACGGCGATCTCGTCGGCCTCGATGCGCTCATCCCACGCTTGTACTCCCAGCGTTGGGCGGCGGTTGGTGTCGATGATCGCCGCCGGCATTGTCGGATCGATCCACTTCGAGCCATGCAGGGCCGAAGCCGAGAAGCCGGCCAGGATGCCCCGGCGGCGCGACCGCAGCCAGCACGCCTTCGCCCGTATTACCGCTGTCAGCTCGGCTTCTCTTGGCACGTACACGTCTTTGTGCAGCGGCACATACCGGCTGCGCAGCTCATACGGCGTCAACGCGCCGACGGCCACGGCTTCGCTGCCCAGAAAAGGGTCCGTCATGGCCGAAAGTGTGCTGAGCCACACCGACAAAGCCTCGCGAGCGCTACCACACCGCGAAATCCGGCTCGATTTGTCACAGCCCCGTTACGCCCGCGACGAGCCGATTTCGGCCTGGCTGCGCCGAGACGATAGGTTGGCGAGGTGATTGAGACGGCCCCCGAAACTGCTGCCGACTACGTCAAACCCGCGTTCGTGTCCCGTTCTGTCCTGGTGACGGGCGGAAACCGGGGGATCGGCCTGGCGATCGCGCGGCGGCTGGCCGCCGACGGCCACAAGGTGGCCGTCACGCACCGCGGATCCGGGGCGCCCGAGGGGCTGTTCGGCGTCGAGTGTGACGTCACCGACAACGAAGCCGTCGATCGCGCCTTCAAAGAGGTCGAGGAGCACCAGGGGCCGGTCGAGGTGCTGGTGTCCAACGCCGGCGTCGCCGCGGACGCGTTCCTCATGCGGATGACCGAGGAGAAGTTCGAGAAGGTCATCGACGCCAACCTCACCGGGGCTTTCCGGGTGGCTCAGCGGGCGTCGCGCAGCATGACCAAGAAGCGGTTCGGCCGAATGATCTTCATCGGTTCGGTCTCGGGCTCCTGGGGCATCGGCAACCAGGCCAATTACGCCGCCTCCAAGGCCGGTGTGATCGGCATGGCCCGCTCGATCTCCCGGGAGTTGTCAAAGGCCGGGGTGACCGCGAATGTGGTGGCCCCGGGCTACATCGACACCGACATGACGCGGGCGCTGGATGAGCGGATTCAGGCGGGGGCATTGGAATTCATCCCGGCGAAGCGGGTTGGCACCGCCGCCGAGGTCGCCGGGGTGGTCAGCTTCCTGGCGTCCGAGGATGCGAGTTACATCTCCGGTGCGGTCATCCCGGTCGACGGCGGCATGGGTATGGGCCACTGATTTCAACCACAGATACAAGGACGGACATGGCAGGACTGCTCGAAGGCAAACGGATTCTGGTCACCGGGATCATCACCGACTCGTCGATCGCGTTCCACATCGCGCGGGTGGCCCAGGAGCAGGGGGCAGAACTGGTTCTCACGGGATTTGACCGGCTGCGGCTGATCCAGCGCATCGCCGACCGGCTGCCGCGGAAGGCCCCGTTGATCGAACTCGACGTGCAAAACGAGGACCACCTCGCCACGCTGGCCGATCGCGTGATCGAGGTGATCGGCGAGGGCAACAAGCTTGACGGGGTGGTGCATTCGATCGGCTTCATGCCGCAGACCGGGATGGGCATCAACCCGTTCTTCGACGCGCCCTACGAGGATGTCGCCAAGGGCATCCACATTTCCGCGTTCTCGTACGCCTCGCTGGCCAAGGCGCTGCTGCCGATCATGAACCCCGGCGGTGGCATCGTCGGCATGGACTTCGACCCGTCGCGTGCGATGCCGGCCTACAACTGGATGACCGTCGCCAAGAGCGCGCTGGAGTCGGTGAACCGGTTCGTCGCGCGCGAGGCCGGCAAGTACGGTGTGCGCTCCAATCTCGTTGCGGCGGGCCCGATCCGGACGCTCGCGATGAGTGCGATCGTTGGCGGCGCCCTCGGTGAAGAGGCCGGCGCTCAGATCCACCTGCTCGAGGAGGGCTGGGATCAGCGCGCACCGCTGGGCTGGAACATGAAGGACGCGACGCCGGTCGCCAAGACGGTGTGCGCGCTGCTTTCGGAGTGGCTGCCGGCCACCACCGGCACCGTCATTTTCGCCGACGGCGGCGCCAGCACCCAATTGCTCTGAGAAGCAATGGAATTGGATTTTGACGCCGTCCTGCTGCTGTCCTTCGGCGGGCCGGAAGGGCCCGAGCAGGTCAGGCCGTTTCTGGAGAACGTCACGCGGGGGCGCAACGTGCCGCCCGAACGCCTTGACGAAGTCGCCGGGCATTACCTGCATTTCGGCGGCGTGTCGCCGATCAACCGGATCAACCGGGCGCTGATCGCCGAGTTGCAACCCGAACTGGGCCTACCCGTCTACTTCGGCAACCGAAACTGGGAACCATACGTCGAAGACTGCGTTACGGCTATGCGCGACAATGGCATTCGCCGTGCAGCCGTCTTTACCACGTCGGCGTGGAGCGGGTACTCCAGCTGCACGCAGTATGTCGAAGACATCGCCCGGGCGCGCCGGGTCGCCGGGCCGCACGCCCCCGAGCTGGTCAAGCTGCGGCCCTACTTCGACCACCCGCTCTTCGTGGAGATGTTCGCCCAGAACATCGCGGCAGCCGCCGAGACGGTGGCCCGCGACGCACGGCTGGTGTTCACGGCGCATTCCGTTCCCGTGGCAGCCGACCAGCGCTGCGGGCCGCAGCTATACAGCCGCCAAGTCGCCTATGCCGCAAGGCTCGTCGCGGCGGCCGCCGGATACGCCGGTTACGATCTGGCCTGGCAGTCGCGATCGGGCCCGCCCCAAGTTCCTTGGCTGGGGCCCGATGTCGCCGATCACCTGGCCACGTTGGCGGCCGCGGGCAACGAGGCCGTGGTCGTCTGCCCGATCGGGTTCGTCGCCGACCATATCGAGGTGGTGTGGGACCTCGACCACGAGTTGCGATCTCAGGCCGAGGCGGCGGGCATGGCCTTCGCCCGGGTCGCGACGCCCAATGCCGACCGTCGATTCGCCGGGCTGGCGGCCGCTTTGATCGACGAACTCCGCCGCGGGAGCGCGCCCGATCGGGTGGGCGGACCCGATCCGGTTCCCGGATGCCTCGCCAGCGTCAACGGCGCGCCGTGCCGTCCGCCGCACTGCGTTGCCGCCGAAGGCAGTTAGCCGGTCCCTAATCAGCCCACGCCGAGTGCAGGATTGCGGTCACCGCCGCCATCCGCGCCGAACGCACCACGGCGGTCAGCGGCCGCAGCGCATCGGTGGCGATCCGGGCTTGTGACGAGGATTGCGTTGAAATCCCGCTGACGAGGCGCTCCGTCGAGGAGTCCGGGAATCGACTGAGCCCGGCGCTGACCGCGATGATCGCGTCGACGTGCGCGGCGTTCTCCAGGACGCGCACTGCGCGCGACGGCGCATGGTCGGGGACCCGATGATGTCGCGTCGATTCCAGCAGCTGCTCGACGAGCCCCCGCGGATCGTCGATGTCGGCAGCGGCGGCCCCCAGGCCGATGGCCCCGAGCGCGTCGGCGGCCGAGCGCACGGCCGACCGCAGCGTGTATTCGGCGTCGCCGAGCTCGTAGTGGTCGAATGCGGGTGCGCCTGGCAGTGAGTACACCGTCCATGACAGCGCACACAATTCGGGCACGGCCGCCTCGTCGGCCTCCTCGAGATCGTCGTAGGAGAACTCGGGGACCAGCCCGACGGCGGCGGCCGGATCGTCGGGGTTGGTGACGATGACCGCCTCGCCCGCGGCCAGGGCGTCACGCTCGAATTGCGTGCCCGCGGCCAGCCCGCGCACGTCGCCCGGCACGGGCAAGGCGACGTTGATCGCTCCCGGTGAAGCCGGCCGGCCGACCGCCGCGCGCAGCGTCTGCAACAACGAGACCGTCCCGGCATCATGGACATCCGGCCAGGGCAGCCCCGTGTGGCCCGCGGCGACGGCGTCATACGCCGTGACCGATTGCTTTGGTGCCCAAACAGATAACGCGTCCAAGACATCGTCGGGCGCGGCCTTGCCCGCGAGCCAGGCGTTGGCCCACAGGGACAGCGAAACACTGGGACACCACATGATCTCGGAGTGTAGTTGTTTGGTTCCGCAAAGGCGGATCACGCGTATTCTGACCGCATGCCCGTCCCGCTGGTCTGGCTCATATTCGCGCTGGTGCTTGCCGGTGCCGAGGCGCTGACGGGCGATATGTCCCTGTTGATGCTTTCCGGCGGCGCGCTGGCCGCCGCGGGAAGCAGCTGGTTGCTGCCCTGGCCGTTCTGGGCCGACGCGACGGTGTTCCTGGTCGTCTCGGTCCTGCTGCTGGTCGTGGTGAGGCCGGCGCTGCGGCGGCGGTTCGCCCCCGCGAGGGCGCTGCCGACCGGCATCAAGGCGCTGGAGGGCAAGTCCGCGCTGGTGCTTGACCGGGTCGCGCGCGACGAGGGCCAGGTGAAGCTGGACGGCCAGGTGTGGACGGCGCGGCCACTCAACGACAGCGAGGTGTACGAGCCCGGTGACCGGGTGACCGTCATGCACATCAACGGCGCCACCGCGGTGGTGTTCAAGGGCATTTAGTCCCCCTGGAGAAGTAGGAGGAAGCGATGGAACCTGCAGTCGCGGGTCTGTTGTTTTTCAGTTTTGTGCTGGTGGTTTTCGCGATCGTGGTGGTGGCCAAATCGGTCAAGGTGATCCCGCAGGCCGAGGCCGCCGTGATCGAGCGGATGGGAAGTTACGCCCGCACGGTCAGCGGGCAACTGACCTTGCTGGTGCCGTTCATCGAGCGCATCCGGGCGCGCATCGACCTCCGTGAGCGGGTGGTGTCGTTTCCGCCGCAGCCGGTGATCACCGAGGACAACCTGACGCTCAACATCGACACCGTGGTCTACTTCCAGGTCACCGTTCCGCAGGCGGCCGTCTACGAGATCAGCAACTACATCGTCGGGGTCGAGCAACTCACCACCACCACCCTGCGCAACGTCGTGGGCGGCATGACGCTCGAGCAGACGCTGACCTCCCGCGACAAGATCAACGCCCAGTTGCGCGGCGTGCTGGACGAGGCCACCGGCCGCTGGGGCCTGCGGGTCGCCCGGGTTGAGTTGCGCAGCATCGACCCACCGCCGTCGATTCAGGCCTCGATGGAAAAGCAGATGAAGGCCGACCGCGAGAAGCGGGCGATGATCTTGACCGCCGAAGGCAACCGGCAGGCCGCGATCACACAGGCCGAAGGCGCCAAGCAGGCGCAGATCCTGGCCGCCGAGGGCGCCAAGCAGGCCGTGATCCTGGCCGCCGAGGCCGACCGGCAGTCCAGGATGCTGCGCGCCCAGGGCGAGCGCGCGGCGACCTACTTGCAGGCGCAAGGGCAGGCCAAGGCCATCGAGAAGACGTTCGCCGCGATCAAGGCCGGCCGACCCACCCCGGAGATGCTGGCCTACCAGTACCTGCAGACGCTGCCGCAAATGGCGCGCGGTGACGCCAACAAGGTGTGGGTGGTACCCAGTGACTTCAGCGCGGCGTTGCAGGGGTTCACCAAGCTCCTGGGCACACCGGGCGAGGACGGGGTGTTCCGCTTCCAGCCGTCGCCGGTCGACGACGTGCCGAAGCACGCAGGCGATGGCGACGATCCAGAAGTCGCGGACTGGTTCTCGACAAGAACCGACCCGGCGATCGCGCAGTCGGTGCCACCCGTTTCCAACACCGAGGTGATACCCCGCCCGCCGATGGGCCGCGCGATGGGGCCACCGCCGCAACTGAATCAATAAGATTGCCACATGGGCGTTTTGACTTCACCGAAAACCTACGTGGCGCTGGCCGCCTTCCAGGCCGGTGATGCCGTGGCGTGCGGGATCCCGTTGCCACCCATCGCCAAAAGCCTGGACACTCTCGGAGTTCCCGAGAACGTTCGCCGGGTGTTGCCGGTGGTCAAGGCCGC
The DNA here is from genome assembly GCA_963784685.1 of uncultured Actinomycetota bacterium. GTDB lineage: Bacteria > Actinomycetota > Actinomycetes > Mycobacteriales > Mycobacteriaceae > Mycobacterium. The sequence goes on along the minus strand of CAWASF010000013.1, from coordinate 14,283 downwards.
CGCCGCGATCGGCTTGCTGTCGGTCAGGTGGTTTCCCGGCCTGGCGCGGCTGACGACGGCGATGCTGACGTTGTATTTCGTCTTGGCCGTGGGCGCGCACATCCGGGCACACGACAAGGTCGTCAATGCCCTTCCGGCCGCGTCCTTTCTGGCCACGTTCTCCGCGATGACGGTGAAGGGCCCGGATCGGGGCTAGTCCAAACGCAACTCGACCATCGGCAGCGGGGTGTCGGTGTCGGTGATCCGCTGTCCGAGCGTCTCCTCCAGTACCGGCCGGAACCGCTCCCATGCCCCGGGATGACGGTTGCGGTAGGCGGCGAGCACGCGATCGGCCTGTTCTCGGTCGAGGACGTGCGCCGTGGCGCGCCTCGGCGCGTGCCCGCCGGCGTAGACGCGGACCCTCGGGTTGGCCTGGATGTTGCGGAACCACTGGGCCTTTCGGCCGAAGCCGGACGCGACGACGAAGGTGCCGGGGGCGGGATGGTCGACGACCTCCAACACCACATAGCGCGGCTCGCCGGACTTGCGTCCGACGTGCTCCACCATCAGGATGCGCGAGCCGAACAGCGCGCCCGCACCGGCCCTGTAGATCCAGATCGGCAAGCGCACGAGTCGGCGCGACCGCAGCAGCCGTCCGCCGGTCTTGGCGAACAGGGACGGAGAGTGCGATTCTGGCATGGCTCCCATCCTTCCAAGCCCGGCCGGACCTGCGTCGACCGCATAGCCGCCGGGAGATGCGGGTATGCCTCAGCCTCGATATGCAAACAACACGGATCGCCGACCGGCGCGCGACGTATCGGTCCATCCAGGGCACGGCGATCGGCAATTTCATGGAGGCCTACGACTTCACCCTTTTCAGCCTGGTCGCCACCCTCCTCGCGCAGACGTTTTATCCCGGCGCCAATTCCGGGGCCGGCAACCTGATCGCCACCTTCGGCACGATGACGGCGGGATTCGTCGTGCGGCCGCTCGGCGGGTTTATCTTCGGCCCGCTGGGCGACCGCATCGGGCGCAAGCCGGTGTTGGTGATGACGATCTCGCTGATGGCGGTGTGCGCCGCAGCGACCGGCGCGCTGCCCGGCTATCACACCCTCGGGATCTGGGCACCGATCCTGCTCACGGTCGTCCGCGTCGGCCAGGGCCTGTCCTCCGGCGGGGAGTATGCGGGCGCCATGACGTTCATCGCCGAACACGCCCCGGATCACCGGCGTGGGATGCTGGCCGGCTTTCTGCCGGTGGGCACGCTTGCCGGCTTCGTGGTCGGCGCCACGCTGGTGACCGCGCTGCAGACCACGCTGAGGGGTGGCGACATGCTGGCCTGGGGCTGGCGCATACCGTTCATCCTGGCCGCGCCGCTCGGCCTGATCGCGGTCTACCTGCGATCGCGGATCGACGAGTCGCCCGGCTACGAGAAAGTGCACATGGCCGCGCTGCCGATCTCCGTTCGCACTCAATTCACGCACACGGTCGTACGGCAGTGGAAGGCGCTGCTGGTGTGCATCGGTCTGGAGCTCGCGATCAGCGACACCAGTTACATGGTCAGCGGCTACGTGCCGACCTATCTCAAGAAGAGCGCGGGCGTGCCAGACACTGCCGCGTTGGTAATGGTTTTGATCGTACTGGCCGTGTTAACGGTCGGCGTGCTGCTCGTCGCGACCCTCTCCGACCGCATTGGCGTCAAGCCGCTGCTGTGGACGGGATGCGGACTGCTCATCGCGGTGTCGCTACCGGCGTTTGCGTTGATGCGGTTCGGCGGGGCATATCCGACGAAGTTCGGCGGCGTGCTGCTTATCGGTCTGCCGATGCTGTTCCTGAGCAGCCTCGAGCCGGCGATCCTGCCCGCACTGTTTCCCACCTACGTGCGCTACGGCGCGGTGTCCATCGGATTCAACATCGCGGTGTCGGCCTTCGGCGGCACCACCCCGCTGCTCGCCGAGACGCTGGTCGCCGGCACCGGCAATGCGATGATGCCGGCGTACATGCTGATGTTCGCCGGGGTGGTCGGCGCCGTCACCCTGATCTTCGCCCCGGAAGTGGCCGGCAAGCCGTTGCTGGGTTCGGGTCCGTCGGTCGATGGCCCCGGCGAGGCTCAGCCGTGGGCGGGCGGTAACGGCGGGAAAGGCGGAGCAGGCACGACCGCCGGCGCAGATGTCGGCGCGACGCCAGACGCCGGGGGAGCCGGGTAGACGCAACCCGGCCCGTTTGACGACAGCGGTGGCGGATAGGGCGGCGGGGGAAGCTCGACGCGGACCGTCCACACCAGCCCGGTGATCGCGAACGTGGCTATCGCGCCCACTACGAGCCCCACCAGCCCGGCAGCGATCGGCAGGCCGGTCGAATGGCGTGCGGCGAGAGGTGTTGTCGGGGGTCATGCGGTTCCCATATCGTCGGTTGGCTGTACCTGAGGACGCTACTGGCATCATGTCCAAGCTTCTCGACAACGAGCCACGAATTCGGCGTTACGACTACATGCGATGAGACCGCCCTGGAACCTGTGTATGACGGCATACTGAGGTGCGATGCGTTTAGGCCAGACGACGTGACTGGATTGGTCAGTGCAAGCGCACGCGCCCTGGCCGAGCAGGCGCTCGGCAACGACCGGATACTTGTCACCGGCGCGTCGGGCTGGCTCGGGAGGACCGCCCTCGACCTGCTCGCCCCGCTGGGCCTGCCTACGCTGGCCCTGGCCAGTCGGGCCCGGATCATCCGCGTCGGTGGTCGCGAGATCGGCTGCCGCGTGTGGGACGACCGGGAAGTGGCCGCCTTTGCGCCGACTGTCGTGCTCGACTGTGCGTTTCTGACCCGGGATCGGGTCGCCGACACACCGCTCGGCGAGTACGTCGCGGCCAACCGCACCCTGACCGAGCGCCTGGTGTACGCGACGCAGCTGCCCGACGTGCGGCTTGCGGTCACGGTCTCCAGCGGAGCGGCGGTCTACCCGCAAGACGCCTTGGAGGGCCCGATCGAGGACAACCCCTACGGCTACCTCAAGCGTGAGGCGGAACACCGTCTGGCCGCCGCGGCGGCGGAGAGTGGTGCCGTTCCCGTGGTGGTGCGCGGGTGGGGCATCGCCGGCGCTCATGTGCAGAAACCCCAGAACTACGCGCTGGCTTCGATGATCCGGGCGGCGGCATCCGGAACGGTCGTAATCACTTCGCGGCGTCCGGTGTTCCGCCGATACGTGCTTGCGGAGGAGCTGCTCGCCGTGGGCATCGCCGAGGGAGGCATTGGTCCCGCCACGATCGATAGCGGTGGAGAGCTGGTGGAGATGCGCGCGCTGGCCGCGCGGATCGCCGCGGTGGTGCGTCCTGATGCGGTGATCAGCCGTGACGAAGTCGATCCCCGCGACCCGGATCGGTACCACTCGGACGGCCAGGATTGGCAGCGGCGATGCCAGAGGTGGGATTTCGCGAGCGCGCCCCTTGACCGCCAGATCGAGATCACGGCCCGCGGGGTGCTCGGCCATCGATCGCAGGATGATCTCGTTGAGGACGCGGCGAGCGGCGTACGAGATGCCTGACCAAATTCACTGGGACACAAGCCGTTCCAAAGGCCCGTTAAATTTTCAGGCAGCGGGGTAGGTTCGCTGCCATATTCCATCGCCTATCACAGGGTGGTGACCAGGACTGCAGCCGACGCGGTGCTCGGACGTGGACAGGTGCCAAGATCCAGCCTGCCACAGCCGAATTCGGCTCAAACGCGGGTTACCGCCAAACCCAGCGCGGTCGGCGTTGCGCCGACGAGCTCCCAACCGATCGACGGCAGGATCATCTCGTCCAGTACACGTCGTTCGTCGAAGTCATACGCTTCGTCGAGGTAGATTAGATCCCCTGGTCGCAGGTGAGCACTGAGCACTTCCCAGGCGAAGGCGGTCGGCTCGTAGATGTCCAGATCGAAGAGCACCACCCACTGCGCATCACGGGCGGCGACCAAGTCGACTGCGCCGAGGGTGTCCTGGACATCGCCGATGTGCCAGCGCACGCGCTTATCGTTGATCGCCGGCGGCTTACCACCGGCACCGAATGCGCCCTCCTCGTATTCGCGCCAGGCGCGCGGCAGCCCGGTGAAACGGTCGAACCCGTGCCAGACCACGTCACGCCCGACCAATCGGCACAGCCACCAGTTGGTCGCGTAGCCGTAGGCGACGCCAAACTCCAGCGCGACGAGAGGGCGGTTCGGATCCAACCGTTGCGCGAGCCGTTCCCACAGCTTTTCGCGCCGTCGCAAAATTGGCTGCCGACCGAAGACACGTTGTTGCCAGCGGACGAAGTCGGCAATCTGCCCTGCAGTGGCGGCCTTTCTACTAAGGGTCGCTGAAGCCCGGAACAGGCGTGCGACGATCGCTTGCAAATTGACCGTGATGGCAGAAGGACCGGGGTCGGGGAACGCGGACGAAGCCCTGCCCGTGATGTGCGATAGCCGGGATCCGTCTCGTAACACTTGTCTCACGTTGAGGAATCTACTTACTCGGTGCGCGAACAAATCGAATAGGTGGGAATTCTCCGCGGCGGAACAACGCGGGCACTAGGTTGTCTCTCGATGACTGAGCTTGGCGCCTTGCCCTTGTCCGAGTTTCGATTCCGAAACGAGGAGTACATGTGAATCGACTTGTCGAGGTGCCGCGCGGTGCCGTCGCCGCGATCCGGGGGAAGCTCTCAGGGGTGACTCACCAATCCAAGCGCACGCTCCTGCTTGGCACGGTCCTGCTGACGTCGTCGCTGTCGGCAGCGATAGGTTTTATTGCCACACAGTACTTTTCGGCCGACGTGCTTTCCGTTCTCGCCTTCCGGCCCGACGACTGCTGGCCGACTTGGGTTGTCAAGGTCGGTCGGCATTGCTTCGGTGATTACCAGACGGTGCTGGCCGGGGGCATGCGGCCCAATCCCTGGTTGCCCTACCGGCTGCCCGTCGCCCCGGAAGCCCAGCCGCCCCCAAACCCCTACTCCCCGAGCGCGATGCTGCCGTACATCGTTTTCGGGCTTCTCGGCACGAGCTTGGGCGCACCGTTGCTGGGGTTGTTCGGCTATGTGCTCGCCCTGACCGCCGCGGTCCTAACTCCCGCCGTCTGGGCGGCGCGGGGCTCACGTGGCCTCGAACGGGTGGTTGTCTTTGTGGCGTGCGGTGTTGCCGCCATCCCGGGGTGGGTGGTAGTCGATCGGGGCAACTCGGTGGGGTTCATAGTGCCGATCGCGCTGGTTTTCTTGGTCGCGCTAATCCGGCAGCGATGGGGCCTGGTGGCGATCATGGTGGTTTTGGCTGCGCTGGTGAAACCACAGTTCGCCGTGCTAGGGGTCGTGTTGTTCGCGGCCCGGCAATGGCGGTTGGGTGGCATGGCAGTCGTCGGGTTCGTAATCGCCAATCTGGCCGGGTATCTCCTGTGGCCGCGGGACTTTCCGGCGACAATCGGGCAATCGCTCCGCAACGCCTTCCTCGGCTACGGCACGTTCCATCTGCGCATTAGCCCAGACAATGTGTCCTTCGGCAAGGGCCTCCTGTTGATCCCCGATGCCATCAAGGCCCAAGCAACGGGCGGCAAAATACCGGACGGCTTCCTCGACGGCCCGCGGTTGCTGATCGGCTATGGCGTCCTCGTGCTCGTCGTCGTCGCGGTGCTGGTCCTGGGGCGGCGCATCCCGCCCGTCATGGTGGGCATCGCACTGCTGGCCACCGCCTCGCTCTTCCCCTCGCTGGCGATTCGTTACTACCTGGTGTTCGCCCTACCGATCGCGGCGCTGGTGGTCCGGGATCCCGACGGGCCGCCGGGATCGGGAATCTTCGACCGGCTCGGCGACCGCCGCACCGCGGTCGGCATCTGTGTGAGCCTGGCCGCGGCTTTCACCATCGTCGTCGTACCCGGTGCACCGATGCCGGTGCAAGCCACGGGCCCGTCGACGAACCCCGCGGTCATTCCGGGCGTTTCCACCACGGTGGTGCTGACGCCGCTCTTGTGGCTGATCGCGTGCGCGGCGATCATCCTCTCGTACGCGTACAGACCGGCCCCGGACTCCTCGAGACGCGCGCCGAACAGCCCGGCCCCAGACGTCGCCGCCGCTCGTCGACTGATGGCCAAGGTGAACATTTTCGAACAGCGTCGCGATTACCCTCGCCCGGTGGGTGCGGGTTCTGGCAGGGCAGATTCACCTGTTTCCCCTGAAAAGTAGCCTTCTCCCACGTGAGCGGGTCGTGAACGGTAGCCGCCGGTCAGACGTTCAGGGACTTCGTGCGGTCGCGGTCCTGCTGGTTGTGGTGTTTCATGCCGGACTACCGGTGCCTGGTGGTTTTGTGGGCGTCGATGTCTTTTTCGTGATTTCCGGTTTTGTCATCACCGGCATGATGCATCGTGAATGGTCATCGGCTGGGCGTGTCAGTTTCGGCCGGTTCTACCTTCGCCGTTTCAAACGGCTGGCTCCGGCTCTGGCGCTGGTGATTGCCGTGACGATGATCCTATCTTTCGGACTCCTGTCTCCGATCGGCATACAGCAGCTGACAGCGCAAACGGGCGTCGGCGCGATGCTCCTGATAGCCAACTTCGTGATTGCCCGGAACACCGGCGGTTACTTTGACCGGCCGGCGGAATCGAACCCACTGGTGCATACCTGGTCGCTCTCCGTTGAAGAGCAGTTCTATCTGATGTTCCCCGCGATTTTGGTGCTCGGTTGGGCGCTCTCCCGCCGCGGGCGACGCATCCCCTGGGCTACCGTGCTCGTCGGCGCCACGGCACTGGCATCTTTCGGGCTAGCCGTGGTGGGAGTTGGGGCGCTCAACCCAGTCCATGGCTTCCTCTCGCGGTGGTGGCAGGTCACGACGGAATCGGCCCTGGGGTTCTATGGCCCGTTGGCCCGGGCGTGGGAGTTCGCGGTGGGCGCGCTTCTGGCCCTTGTCACCACGAGTCGCTCCCTGGGCTCCGACAAGCACGCCGGATTGCTCGCATGGCTCGGTGTGGCGTTACTGGCCGGGTCGGCCTGGCTGATCGACAAGAACACGCCGTTCCTCGGTCCGTGGACGCTGCTTCCGGTGGGCGGAACTCTCCTGTTGATAGCGGCGGGGACCCGACACAGCACCTGGGTAAACCGCGCTCTTGCGGTTCCGGCCATGGTTAAGATCGGCGACTGGTCGTACTCGATCTACCTGTGGCACTGGCCGCTGACGGTGTTCGCCGTCACCCTGTGGCCGCAGGTGCGGTTCGCAGGCACCGCGGCGGCGATGCTGTCAATCCTGCCGGCCGTGGCCTCCTACCGGTGGGTGGAGCAACCATTGCGCCAGCTTCCGCCCCCGACTGCCAGGCGATTCTTTGCTCTCGTCGGCGCCGTGGTCTGTCCGCCCATCCTCCTGGCAACGGCTCTCGACTTCACTGCGAACCACTATTGGTTACCTCGATACAAATCGGGTGCCATGACCATGCATCCGGGGGACACGGGATGGGAAGACTTTTACTACCATTTAAGCCACACTTCCTATCCGTGTTCGGACCGAGCCATAAGAGACAGCGCCCCCAAATTCTATTCCCAATGGGGAGAAATCACTCGCTGCAGCCAATCCAAGCCGGGTTCTCGCATTGATGTTGCGCTCGTCGGCGACAGCCACGCAGAGCACTTATTTGCGGGGCTGGCTTCGGCCTTACCTGACAAGAACATCGTGTATTACATCGGCGCAGAAACGCTGCCCGTCAGGTCCGCGCCAGGCATGGGTCGAATCATTGATGACGTTGCCTCAGATCCAGGGATTAAATCAGTGATCATAAGCGCATTGTGGGCGCGAGAAGGCGTAGCACCAGACGAGCTCGTCCAGACCCTTGAAACCTTCAGGTCAAGCGGCAAGGCCGTTTTCGTGACGGATGATGTTCCGACGTTTAAGTTCGACGCAGTGTCCTGCAAGTTTCGCTTGGCTCCGATGCTGCCTTTCCCAATGTGCACCGAAGATAGAAAACTGTTTGCGGGAACATACGCGAGGTACTACCCGGAGCTCAGTGGAGCAGTGCATAAGGTGCCGGGGGTTCAGCTCCTCAACACCTCACAGTACTTCTGCGACAACGAGGTGTGCGCGATGACCAAAGATAATTATTTGCTGTATCGCGACCGCGGCCACTTGAATAATACTGGTAGCAGGTATGTTGCCGACCGGTTGCTCTACGATTGCCCGCAGTTCAGGGATACAATGATCCGGTCTTAAACGGATGCATCCCTTTAATGGCTCCTCGCCCTCCAGTGAGGGGGAATTCGGCTCCCATCCAGCATGTTGCATGCGCCGGTTGACGCGGAATCAGCTGATGGCGGCCGCCTCGGGGGCGGCCTCGTCGCCGGGCGAGGTGCGGCGATGATGCTGCCGATAGTGACGGATCTCGATGACCAGCCCCGTCACCCCCAACGCCCCGATGCACAGCTGACACCAGAGCAAGCAGCGGGCTCGGGTGACCGGCCAGCGCGTCGCCGAGGATCACCACGGCGGCGGTGCCGGGCAGCAAACCGGCCAGCGTGGCCAGTCCGTAGGGCAGCACCCCCACGGTCGACGCGCCGGCGGCATAGTTGATCGCCGAAAACGGCACGACGGGTATCAACCGCAGCGACAAGATCGCCGGCCAGCCCCGTTTGCGCAAGCGCTCGTCGACGGTGTCGATCGAGCGGTGGCGAACCAGGCGATTCAGCTGCCAGCCGGCCGCCCGCACCAGCAGCATCGCGATCATCGCGCTCGCGGCGCTGGCGGCCACCGCGATGACCACACCCAACACCGGGCCGAACAGCAGCCCGGCGGCCAGGGTGAACGCCGTACGCGGGACCGGCACCAGCGTCATGACGATGTGTGCCAGCAAGAACGCCAACGGGAACCACGGGCCCGCCGATTCCGCCCAGTCGCGCAACTGCACCGGGGCGGGCAGCGGGACGAGCACCGCCACCGCGACCAGCACTGTGATAACGAACACTGTCGCGATCGAGCGTGGCCGGGCCAGCTGACGCGCGGCGACGCTCGACGCGCGGCCGAGATCGCGCAGCGTCGCGGTGATTTTGCAGGTGGCGGAAGCCGTCACGCCTGTCAAGGTTACGGGGCGCAGACGAATAACTCATTTCCCGACGCCAGCGTTTCGCCGGCGACGCGTCCCGATCGCCGCACCTGCCGTTTTTAGCGGGCAGGCCCGATCAATTAGCCTCATTAGCGAGTGGCAAACCCCGGAGCAATCCCACGCAACGCTGCCAAGTGCTGGGAAAAAGGGAGCAATCGGTGTCCATTGATGTACCCGAACTCGCCGACCTGGAACAGGTTCGCGGGCGTTGGCGCAGTGCGGTCGCCGGTGTGCTGTCCAAGAGCACCCGGAAGGGCCCGGAGCAGCTGGGGCACCAGCCCGAGCGGCTCCTGGAAACCCCGACCTACGACGGGATCGCCATCCGGGCGCTTTACACCGCGCTCGACGAGCTGCCGGAGCCGCCGCTGCCCGGCGAGTGGCCCTACGTGCGCGGCGGCGACGCGCTGCGCGACGTCAACGCCGGCTGGAAGGTGGCCGAGGCGTTCCCGCTGCCGATCCCCGGCGCCGATGATCCCCACGCGGCGGTGCTGGCCGCGCTCTCCGACGGGGTGAGCGCGCTGCTGATCCGCGTGGGGGAGTCCGGGGTCGCGCCTTCCGACCTCGAGGAGCTGCTTTCGGGCGTGTACCTGGACCTGGTGCCGGTAGTCATCGACGCGGGCGGCGACTTCGCCCTGGCCTGCGACGCCCTGCTGGAGTTGGTGGGCCCGCCGGCCGATCAGCCCAAGACGCTGTCGATCGACCTCGGCGCCGACCCGCTGACCGCGAAGTTGAGCGGCCGGGCGGCCCCGTCGATTGAGCACGTGGTTGCGGTGGCAACGCGGGTCGCCGGATACCACGGCGTGCGCGCCATCACTGTCGACGGTCCCGCCTTTCACAACCTCGGTGCCAATGCGAGCTGGGAACTCGCCGGTAGCGTCGCGGCCGCGGTGGCCTACTTGCGGGCGCTCACCGAAGCCGGGCTCCCGGTGGGCGACGCGCTGCGGCAGATCAGCTTCCGGCTCGCCGCCGACGACGACCAGTTCATGACGATCGCCAAGCTGCGCGCCGCGCGTCGACTGTGGGCGCGCGTAGCCGAGGTCGTCGGCGACCCGCAAGGCGGCGCGGCCGTCGTGCACGCGGAGACCTCGTTGCCGATGATGACCAGGCGCGATCCGTGGGTGAACATGCTGCGCGGCACGTTGGCCGCCTTCGGCGCGGGCGTCGGCGGCGCCGACACCGTGCTGGTCTCCCCATTCGACGTGGCGATCCCGGGCGGCTTTCCCGGCGTCGCGAGCGGCTTCGCCCGGCGGATCGCCCGCAACACCCAGCTGCTGCTCCTGGAGGAGTCGCACGTCGGCCAGGTGTTGGACCCGGCAGGCGGGTCGTGGTACGTCGAGGACCTCACCGAGCGGCTGGCCGAGCGGGCCTGGCAGCAATTCCGGGCCACCGAAGAGCGGGCCGCGCGCGGCGGATTCGCCGCCGCACGGGACTACGTCGCCGAGCAGATCGCCGACGTGGCCGCACGGCGCGCCGACGACATCGCTCACCGCCGCACCGCCGTCACCGGCGTCAACGAGTACCCGGACCTTGCCGAAGTGCCTCTGCCGCAAGATGATTCGTCGCCCGCTGTGCGGCGATACGCGGCCGACTTCGAGGCGCTGCGGGATCGTTCGGACGCCCACCTGGCACGCACCGGTGCACGCCCCACGGCGCTGTTGCTGCCGCTGGGCCCGTTGGCCGAGCACAACATCCGGGCGACGTTCGCGGCGAACCTGCTGGCGTCGGGCGGCATCGAGGCGATCAACCCGGGGCCGGTCGACGCGTCCGGGGTCGCGGCCGCGGTCGCCGCGGCCGGGTCGCCCGCCGTGGCGGTCGTCTGCGGGACCGACAAGCGCTATCACGACGAGGCTTCAGACATCGTGGACGCGGCTCGAAGCGCCGGTGTGTCCAGGGTTTACCTGGCGGGCCCGGAGCAGGCGCTGGGCGACCTGAAAGACACTGCACATCGGCCGGACGGGTTTCTGACCGCGAAAATCAATGCGGTGGAAGCCTTGTCGAACCTGCTCACCGAATTGGGGGCCTAGCCCTATGACGATGACGACACCCGCAATCGGCAATTTCTCCGATATCCCGCTGCACGGCGACCGGGAAGTGCGGCCGTCGACCGAAGCCGCGGTGGCAGAACACGTCGCCGCGGCCGCGGCCGCGCACGGGTACACGCCCGAGCAGCTGCACTGGCATACGCCCGAAGGCATCGACGTCAAACCGGTATACATCGCCGCCGACCGCGCCGCCGCCGCGGCCGACGGCTATCCGCTGAACAGTTTCCCCGGCGAGGCCCCCTTCGTCCGTGGGCCCTATCCGACGATGTATGTCAACCAGCCGTGGACAATTCGACAGTACGCCGGATTCTCCACGGCCGCGGATTCCAACGCTTTCTACCGCCGCAACCTCGCCGCCGGCCAGAAGGGCCTGTCGGTGGCATTCGACCTGGCCACCCACCGCGGCTATGACTCCGACCATCCCCGCGTCCAAGGCGACGTCGGAATGGCCGGCGTGGCAATCGATTCCATCCTCGACATGCGACAGTTGTTCGACGGCATCGATCTGTCCGCGGTGTCGGTGTCGATGACGATGAACGGTGCCGTGCTGCCGATCCTGGCGTTGTACGTGGTGGCCGCCGAGGAGCAGGGGGTGCCACCGGAGAAGCTGGCCGGCACCATCCAGAACGACATCCTCAAAGAGTTCATGGTGCGCAACACCTACATCTATCCGCCCAAGCCGTCGATGCGCATCATCTCCGACATCTTCGCCTACTCCAGCGCGAAGATGCCGAAGTTCAACTCCATCTCGATTTCCGGCTACCACATCCAAGAAGCCGGTGCCACAGCGGATTTGGAGCTGGCGTACACGTTGGCCGATGGTGTCGACTACATCAAGGCGGGCCTGGACGCCGGGCTGGACATCGACAAGTTCGCGCCCCGGCTGTCGTTCTTCTGGGGCATCGGGATGAACTTCTTCATGGAGGTGGCCAAGCTGCGCGCCGGCCGGCTGCTGTGGAGCGAGCTGGTCGCCGGGTTCGGCGCGAAGAATCCCAAATCGCTTTCGCTGCGCACACATTCGCAGACCTCGGGTTGGTCGCTGACCGCCCAGGATGCCTTCAACAACGTCGCGCGCACCTGCATCGAGGCGATGGCCGCGACCCAGGGCCACACCCAGTCACTGCACACCAATGCCCTGGACGAGGCACTGGCGCTGCCCACCGACTTCTCCGCCCGCATCGCGCGCAACACGCAGCTGGTCTTGGCGCAGGAGTCGGGCACCACCAGGCCGATCGACCCATGGGGCGGCTCCTATTACGTGGAGTCGCTGACCCATCGGCTGGCGCTGCGCGCCCGCGCCCACATGGCCGAGATCGCCGAGCACGGCGGGATGGCGCAGGCCATCAGCGACGGCATCCCCAAGCTGCGCATCGAGGAGGCCGCCGCGCGCACCCAGGCCCGCATCGACTCAGGCCAACAGCCCGTGATCGGGGTCAACAAGTACCAGGTCGACGAGGATCAGAAGATCGAGGTGCTCAAGGTCGAAAACAGCCGCGTGCGCGCCGAGCAACTCGCCAAACTGCAAGAGCTGCGGGCGAACCGGGACCAGTCCGCGGTGGACGCCGCGCTGGCCGAGCTTTCGCGCGCGGCCGCCGCCGATGGCCGCGCCGGTGACGACGGGCTGGGCAACAACCTGCTGGCGCTGGCAATCGACGCGGCCCGCGCCAAGGCCACGGTGGGGGAGATTTCCGACGCGCTGGAGAAGGTGTATGGGCGCCACCAGGCGGAGATCCGTACTATCGCCGGGGTCTACCGTCACGAAGCCGGAAAGGCCGAGAACATCGCAAGCGCCACCGAATTGGTCGAGAAGTTCGCCGAGGCCGACGGCCGCCGGCCCAGGATTCTGGTGGCCAAGATGGGCCAGGACGGCCACGACCGTGGGCAGAAGGTGATCGCGACGGCCTTCGCCGACATCGGTTTCGACGTCGACGTCGGATCCCTCTTTTCCACGCCTGAAGAGGTGGCCCGCCAGGCCGCCGACAACGACGTGCACGTCATCGGGGTTTCGTCGCTGGCCGCCGGCCACCTGACGCTGGTGCCGGCACTGCGCGAAGCGCTGGCCGAGGTCGGACGGCCCGACATCATGATCGTTGTCGGCGGCGTCATCCCGCCGGGCGACTTCGACGAGCTGTACGCCGCCGGTGCCACCGCCATCTTCCCGCCGGGGACGGTGATCGCCGATGCCGCAATCGGCCTGCTGCACAAGCTGGCCGAGCGGCTGGGGTATGACCTGGGCCAGTGACTGAAATCGCGAGCCCAATTTCGCCCGCGAGCGTAACGCCACGGCGAAATTCTCTTCATTTTTTCGCAGTGGCGTTACGCACGGCGCGCTCAACATGACAGACATCCGTCGAGGAATTGGCGGCCGCCGTTCGCAGCGGCGACCGCGCGGCGCTGCCGCGCGCCATCACGCTGCTGGAGTCCACCCGCGCCGACCATCGCGAGCAGGCCCAGCAGCTGCTGCTGGCGTTGATGCCGGATGCCGGTGACGCCCATCGCGTGGGCATCACCGGGGTCCCGGGAGTGGGCAAATCGACCGTCATCGAGGCCCTGGGCATGCAGCTGATTGACCAGGGCCATCGGGTCGCGGTGCTGGCCGTCGACCCGTCGTCGACCCGGACCGGCGGCTCGATCCTCGGCGACAAGACCCGGATGGCGCGGCTGGCGGTGCACCCGGACGCCTACATCCGGCCGTCGCCTACCTCCGGCACGCTGGGCGGGGTGGCAAAGGCCACCCGGGAGAGCATCGTGCTGCTGGAGGCGGCCGGGTTCGACGTGATCTTCGTCGAGACCGTCGGCGTCGGACAGTCCGAGGTGGCCGTGGCCAACATGGTCGACACCTTCGTGCTGCTGACCCTGGCGCGCGCCGGCGATCAGCTGCAGGGCATCAAAAAGGGCGTGCTGGAACTGGCCGACATCGTGGTGGTCAACAAGGCCGACGGCGAGCACCTCGTGGAGGCGCGATTAGCCGCCCGCGAGCTTTCGGCAGCGCTGCGATTGATCTATCCGCGCGAAACACTCTGGCGGCCACCGGTTCTCACGATGAGTGCGACCGAGGGGACCGGCCTGGCGGAGCTGTGGGAGACGATCGAGCGCCATCGCCAGGTGCTCACCGACGCTGGGGAGTTCGACGAGCGCCGACGCGCCCAGCAGGTCGACTGGACCTGGCAGATGGTCCGCGACACG
>CAWASF010000012.1:0-336199 GCA_963784685.1 uncultured Actinomycetota bacterium | reverse complement strand
CGGGCTGACAGGATTTGAACCTGCGACCACTTGACCCCCAGTCAAGTGCGCTACCAAACTGCGCCACAGCCCGCATGCCGCCGAACACCGGCAGCAGGTCGACAGCCTACCGCAGACGAGCCGCCACTCTAGTAATGCCCGAGCGACCTGCGAGTCTGCTGCACCCAGGCCAGCAGGGCGTCAGCGAGTTCGGACTCGCGGCGGTAGAACCGTTGCACCGGCACGGGCACGCTGACCGCTACCATCTGCTCGCTCACCCCGCGCAGCACCGCGCCCACGGCGCAGATGCCTTCGGTTTGCTCCTCGCGGTCATAAGCGATGCCTTCGGCGCGGACGCGCTCAAGCTCCTTGCCCAGTGCCGCGGCGCTCGTGATGGTGTTGTCGGTGAGCCGGGCCAGCCGGCTGGGCACAGCCAGCGCGCGCTGGTCGGGCGGCAGATCGGCCAGCAGCGCTTTGCCGTTGGCGCAGCAGTGCAACGGAAATGACTCCCCGACCGCGCTGATCGCCCGCAGCCGGTGCGGCGACACGACCTGGTCGACGAACGTCGCGCGATCCCCGTCCAGGATCGACAGGTCCACCGTCTCCCCCAGTTCGCGCGACAAATCCTCCATGAACGGGTGCACATCCAGCACGACGCTGAACCGCACGGTGCCGGCCATCCGCGCGACCTCGGGCCCGAGCCGATACGGGCCGCGGGCCCCGCGCGCGGCCACCAGGCCTTCGTCGTCCAGCGCATTGAGGATCCGGCTGACGGTCGACCGCGCCATTCCCAGCCGCTCGCCGATCTCCGCCTGACTGAGCCCGCCGGGGTGCGCCTGCAGGAGACGCAGGATCTCGGCCGCTCGGGCGATGACCTGGATGCCGCCGCCGCGGACATCCCTAGCATCAACGGTCATCACGCCGCCCGACCCGTCTCGAGACGGTAGGTTCCGGTGGGATCGACGATCGCGACCAGCCGCACGATGCAGCCGTCGCCACCCACCCAGCGCCACGGGAACGCGGCGAAGGTGACGCGCTTGCCGGTCACCTTGTCCAGATCCCCGCCGACGTTCTCGAAGCCGTAGATGCCCCGCGACAGGATCGCCCGGTGGCACGGCTCCCACTCGGGAAAGTCATCGAGCACCCTGTGGCCGGTCTCTTCCTCGTATTCCCTTACAGCCCAGGGCAACAAGCCCCCGGTGTGTTCGGCGGGGCCGTGCGGACCGATCGACGTGGCGAGCGGGTGGTCGAGCGCCTGGGTGTCGGTGCCGACGGCCTTGACACCCTTGGCCGCAAACCACTCGCCGGCGTCCGCATAGAAGCCCGGCGAGTAGGCGTAGTACTCGGCGCTGTCGGAGTACTTGTGGTGCCATCCGGTGTTGACGATGACGATGTCACCGGGCCGGATCTGTGGCGTGGCCTTCTCCAAGTCCTCGGCGGTGACGACCTCCCACTTCTTCTTCGGGATCGAGACGACGACGCCAGTGCCGAAGAACGCGCTGAGCGGGATCTCGTGCAGAAAGGGCGTGCCCTCGATGACGTGTGCGGGCGCGTCGATGTGGGTGCCGGAATGCATTACGGTGGTGATCTTTTGGGTCAGCACACGGCTTCGCGCCATGTTGTGCAGACGTTCGATCTTGACGTCCTCGAAATACGGCCACGCCGGCACGCCATGACCCCATGGGTGGGACAGGTCGTAAAATTCCAACTTCGACTCAGCTTCGCCGAGGGGCCAGTCGGCACTCATATTTTCCGTTCCTTCCTTAGAGGATGGTCAGCATGCGGTGTAGCCGCCATCCAGATACATCACCTGGCCGGTGAAGAAGCTCGAGGCGTCGCTGAGGAGATAGATCAGTGCGCCGACGAAGTCGTCCGGCTCGGCGAAGCGGCGCAATGGGATTCGCGCGAACATCGCCTCGCGGGTTCGATGCCCCTTCTCGTCGTCGGCGAACATCCACTCGGTCAGCTCGGACCGGAAAACCGTTGGGGCAAGAGCGTTTACCCGGATGCCGTGCGCACCCCATTCCGCCGCCAGGCTCTTGGCCAACAGGTCGGTGGCGCCCTTTGATGGGCAGTAGGCGCTGTAGCCGGCGGCGTGGCCGAGGGAGCCCCGCACCGATGAGACCAGCACGACGCTGCCGCCGCCTCCCTGCTGCAGCAGGACCCGTCCGGCCGCCTGGCACACCAGCCAGGCGCCGCGGGCGTTCGCGCCCATCACGTTGTCGAAGTCCTCGACGGCCATCTCGGTGATGGGCGCGACGTGGTTCATGCCCGAGGCCACCAGGACCCCGTCGAGGCGGCCGTGCCGGGCGACGGCGTCCTCCACCATCAGTTGGGCGTCGGCCGGGGTGTCGGGCCTGCGGGCGACCACCGCGGCGTCCTCGATGCCCGCCTCGTCGACGAGCTGGGCCAGTTTCGCGGCGTTTCCGCCGGCCAGGGTCAGCCGGGCGCCGGCTTCGGAGAGCGCCAGGGCCGCTACACTTCCCAGCGCACCGGTCGCGCCGGTGATCAGTATCGACTTGTCTTCCACGCTGAACCGCGTCACGACCGCCTCCACCAACTCCCGCAATACGGACTTATCAACCCGCTAGACGAGATATTAGCGGAGTCAGAAGCGGACAAGTCAACGGCTTATCCTGTGATATAGCTTTACCGCCCGCATCGCGGGAAATAAGTGCGCACTGCAGTGCCCGAGTAGGCGAATGCCGGAGCGAACTCAGCGTGCGCTTCGCCGCCCGCTTTTCGCGCACGCGTACGTTGATGCGGATCGGACTGCCCTCGAAGCCGAACGTCTCGCGCAGCCGCCGTCTCCAGGAAACGCCGGTAACCGGCCTCCAGGAAACCGCGTCGTGAACAGCACGAACGTCGGCGGTCGGGCGGTGGCCTGGGTGGCGAACAGGATGCGCGGCTGCTTGCCGCCGCGCACCGGCGGCGGCGTCGCCGCGACCACCTCCTTGACCCAGGTGTTCAGTGGCCCGGTCGCGATACGGGTGTCCCAGGACGCCAGCGCGGTCTCCATAGCCGGCACCAGCTTCTGCACCGCGCGGCCCGTCTTGGCGGAGATGTTGACCCGCTGCGCCCACCGCAGCTGCGCCAGTTCGCGATCGATCTCACGCTCCAGTAGCTCGCGGCGGTCCTCGTCGACCAGGTCCCATTTGTTGAAGGCCAGCACCAGCGCCCGGCCCGCCTCGATGACCATCGACAGCACCCGCTGGTCCTGTTCGGTCAGTGCCTGTGACGCGTCGATCAACACGACCACCACCTCGGCCGCGTCGATGGCGGAGTGGGTGCGCACCGAGGCATAGAACTCGTGGCCGCTGGCCTGGCCGACCTTGCGCCGCAGGCCCGCGGTGTCGACGAACCGCCAGACCTTGCCGCCCAACTCGATGAGCGAGTCCACCGGATCCACCGTCGTGCCGGCGACCTCGTGCACCACCGAACGCTGGTCGCCCGCAAGCTTGTTCAGCAACGAGCTCTTGCCGACGTTCGGCTTGCCGACCAGCGCCACCCGCCGGGGACCGCCCGCCGTCGGTGCCGCTTCGGACACTTCGGGCAGCGCGGCCAGCACCTCGTCGAGAAGATCGGCGACGCCGCGGCCGTGCATCGCGCTGATCGCATGCGGCTCACCGAGTCCCAGCGACCACAGCGCCGCCACGTCGGCTTCGGCCTTCTCGCTGTCAACCTTGTTGGCGGCCAGAAAGACTGGCTTACCCGAGCGGAGCAGGATGCGGGCGGCGGCCTCGTCGGGCGCGGTGGCGCCGACGGTGGCATCGACCACCAGGATCACCGCGTCGGCGGTGCGCATGGCCACCGACGCCTGCTCGGCGACCAGCTGCTGCAGGCCCTTGGCGTCGGGCTCCCAACCCCCGGTGTCCTGCACGACGAACCGGCGCCCGGTCCACAGCGCGTCGTAGGAGACGCGGTCACGCGTCACGCCGGGAATGTCCTGCACCACCGCTTCGCGCCGCCCCAGGATCCGGTTGACCAGGGTCGACTTGCCGACGTTGGGCCGGCCCACCACCGCGACGACGGGCGCCGGCCCGGCCTCGGCGAGATCATCCTCTAGGGCGGAATCGGCTATTTCCCAGTCGCTTTCGTCGGCTCCAGGTGCCGTCCTGAGTCACCGGCCGCCCCGGTTCGTTGCCTGACCAACGCCAGCAGGTGGGCGATCACCTGCGCCTCGGTCATGTCGCTGGTGTCGACGATCACCGCGTCGGGTGCGGCGCGCAGCGGTGACACCGGCCGGGTGGAATCGAGATGGTCGCGGCGGCGAACGTCGGCCAGCACGGCTTTCATAGTCGTCGGGCAGACCCGACGCGACGTTCTGGTCGTTTCGCCGCCTGGCCCGGGTTTCGGCCGAGGCGGTCAAAAAGATCTTTACCGGCGCGTCGGGCAATACCACCGTTCCGATATCCCTGCCCTCGACGACGACGTTGCCCGGGCCATTGGTCATCTCGCGCTGCAGGCCGACCAGCCGGGTGCGCACTGCGGGCACCGCCGACACCGCCGAGACCGCGCGGGTGACCTCGTCGCCCCGGATCTCTGACGAAACATCCTCTCCGGCAAGATAACTGCGGACACCGTCGGAGTCATAGCTCACCGAGAGGTCCACCTTCGAGGCGATCGACCCGACGGCCTCGGCATCCGTGGGATCGACCCCGGCGCGAAGCACCGCCAATGTCACGATCCGGTACATCGCCCCGGTATCGAGATAGCGGGCTCCAAGTGCGCCCGCCAATCCCCTTGAAACCGAGGACTTTCCGGTGCCGGCTGGCCCGTCGATGGCGACGACGACGGTCACAGACCGACCGCTTTGTACAGTTGCCCGATCTCGTCGCGGCGCAACGCGCGGATGCTGCCCGGACGCTGCTCCCCCAGCGACACCGCGCCGATGTCGGTGCGTACCAGCGCCTCCACCGGAAAGCCCGCGGCCGCGAGCAGCCGGCGCACGATGCGATTTCGCCCTTCGTGCAACGTCACCCGCACCAACGTCTTGCCCGGAATCGCGTCCACCACCGCGAAATCATCGACCCGCGACGGCCCGTCCTCCAACTCGATTCCCGCTCGCAGCTTCTTGCCGAGGCCGCGCGGCACCGACCCCTTGACCGTCGCCAGATATGTCTTGGGCACCTCGTGCGAGGGGTGCATCAGCCGGTGCGCGAGCTCGCCGTCGTTGGTCAACAGGATCAGGCCCTCGGTGTCGGCGTCCAACCGCCCCACGTGAAAGAGCTTCTTGTTGCCCCGCACCCGGCGCTCGATCAAGTCGCCGATGCACGGCCGGCCGCGATCGTCGGACATGGTCGAGTGCATGCCGCGCGGCTTGTTCAGGGCCAGGTACACCAATGAGTCGTCGACGACCACCCGGGCGCCATCGACCCGGATTCTCGAGACGTCCGGGTCCACCCGGGTGCCCAACTCTGTTACCACCTGCCCATCCACCTCGACGCGGCCCTCGATGATCAGCTTCTCCGCGGCGCGCCGCGACGCAATTCCGGCCTGGGACAGCACTTTTTGTAGGCGGATCCCTTGGTTCTCGACCATCAATCCTGGTCCACGTCGAACGACAGCGCCTCGTCGGGCGCCTGACCGCCCGAGAGTTTGATGAAACGTGGCTCGCTGTCCAGGGATTCGCTGAGGTCCTCGATCGCGTCGACGTCGGGAAGCAGCGGTGCGATGTCGGGCAGGTCGGTCAGCGACGTCAAGCCCAGGCGCTCCAGGAACAGCTCGGTGGTGGCGAACGTCATCGCGCCGGTGTCCTCGTCGGCACCGGCTTCGGTGATCAGGCCACGCGCCAGCAGGGTGCGCATGACGGCGTCGACGTTGACGCCGCGGACCGCGCTCACCCGCGCACGCGTCACGGGCTGGCGGTAGGCCACCACGGCCAGCGTCTCCAGCGCGGCCCGGGTGAGCTTGGATCGAGCCCCGTCCAGCAGCAGCTTCTCGACGTAGGGCGCGAACCGGGCGCGCGTGTACAACCGCCAGCCCTCGCTGTTCTTCCGCAGGTCGATGCCGCTGTCGCGTTCGGTGAATTCGTCGGCCATCTGCTGCAGCTTCGCCGCGATCCGGTAGACGGGTTGCTGGGTGGCCGCGGCCAGCGCCTCCACGCTGACCGGCGTGTCCACCACCAGCAACAGCGCCTCCAGCACCGATCCGAGTTCGTCGGCGTCCAGCGGCGGCGCCTCGGCGAGGTCCGGAATGTCCGGGATGTCGGAGCCCAAATCGACGCCGGGCAACTCTTCGGTCATGACGATTCCCGCACTCCTGCCAAGGCTTCGCTGGTCGGGCGCTCGCCGGTCCACGAAATCTGGAGCACACCGAGCGGCTCCGACTGGTCGAATGCTACCGTCCGGGTCCGATACAGTTCGAGCAGCGCAAGGAAGCGCCCGACGACCTGCATCGGCTGCTGACAGTCGGCGACCAGCTCAGCAAATGTGGCCCACTGGCCGCTGCCCCGCGCCTGCAGGATCGCCAACAGCCTTTCGGCCTGCTCGGGGATCGACACCTGCAATTCGTGCAGGTGCTCGATGGCCACCGTCGGGACCGGGCGCGGGGTGAACGCGATCGCGGCGATCTCCGCGAACCGTTCCGCGTCGACTCCGAGCATCACCTCCGGGAGCAGGCTGGTGAAGCGGTCCTCCAGCGACACCGCGCGCGGATAGCTGCGCAGGGCGGCGGCCTCCAACTCGGCGAACAACTCGGCGACGTGCTTGAACGCCCGGTACTGGAGCAGCCGGGCGAACAGCAGGTCGCGCACCTCAAGCAGCGCCAGGTCTTCTTCGTCGTCGACCTGCCCGGCCGGCAACAGGCGCGCGGCCTTGAGATCGAGCAGGGTCGCGGCGATCACCAGGAACGCGGTGGTCTCCTCCAGGCCCAGCTGAGAGCCGATCTCCCGGGTGTAAGAGATGAAGTCGTCGGTGACCTGGTGCAGCGCCACCTCAGTGACGTCGAGGCGATGGGCGAAGATCAGCTGCAGCAGCAGATCGAACGGCCCCTCAAAGTTCGTCAGCCGAACCCGGAAGCCGTTCTTGGGTGGCGTCTCATCGTTCACGCTGCCGTTCACGCGCCGAATCGGTCAATGACTTCGCGGGCCAACGCGCGGTAGGCGATGGCGCCGGTCGACTTCGGCGCCCAGGTGGTGATTGGTTCGCCCGCCACGCTGGTCTCCGGGAAGCGGACGGTGCGGGTGATCACCGTGTCGAACACCAGGTCGCCGAACCGCTCCACGACGCGCGCCATTACCTCGCGCGCGTTGACGGTGCGCGGGTCGTAGCGCGTGAGCAGGATGCCGCTGATCTCCAGCTTCGGGTTGAGCCGGTCGCGCACCTTCTCGACGGTGTCGGTGAGCAACGCCAGGCCGCGCAGCGAGAAGAACTCGCACTCGGTTGGGATCACCACGCCGTCCGCGCACGCCAGCCCGTTGACGGTGAGCAGCCCCAGCGACGGCTGGCAGTCGATCAACACGTAGTCGTAGCGGTCGAGCACCGGGTGCAACGCCCGGCCCAGTGTCTGCTCCCTGCCCACCTCGTTGACCAGCTGGATTTCGGCGGCCGAGAGGTCGATATTGCTGGGCACCAGATCCATGTGCTTGATCCGCGTGGAGAGCAGCACGTCGTCGATCGACACCCGCGGCTCCACCAGCACGTTGTGAATGGTCTTTTCCAACTCGTAGTGCGGGACCCCGAGGCCCGCCGACAGCGCGCCCTGCGGGTCCATGTCCACCAGCAGCACCCGCCTGCCGTACTCGGCGAGCGCGGCGCCCAGGTTGATCGTCGACGTGGTTTTCCCGACGCCGCCCTTCTGGTTGCACATGGCGACGACCTTGGCCGGGCCGTGCGAGGTGCGCGGCCCGGGCTCGGGGATCGCCCGCGGCGGGCGTCCCGTGAGCCCGATAACGACATCGCTGTCGGGGTAGTCGGTCATGCCCAGGGCGTTCGGGAGGTGAACATCGGGGGAAAGTCTAACGGCTTCGCTCGCCTAAACCGGATGACGCGCAGGCGAGATAACCAGCCAATATAAGCAAATATCTCTGATAGACGGCCGAATCGCGCACAGGGTTAACATCAGTCACACCAGCAACATTGAGAGGCTAATTGGTGTGCGCTCACGGCGGCGACGCGCCGGGCGGGCCGCCCCCTCAGCGCACAGTCAAAGCCGTGTGCGCACGCGCCAGCCGCGGATCTCGCCCCCACTATCGTGGCTGTATGGATCTGAAGCGACGACTGCCCATGCTGCGATGGTCGGCCTTGAGGATGGTCACCGCGACTCGCAACATCATCACCACTGGCCAGGTCGGCGACGGACGAGAAGCCGCCGCGGTCGAGTACGTCCTCGCCAACGCCCGCGCCGGCGACATCGACGACGTGTTGGCCGCGATCGACAAGTTCGCCTACGAGAAGTCGATCCTGATCAACGTCGGCGACGAGAAAGGGCTACTGCTCGACGCCGCCGTTCGACGGGCCGACCCCGCGCTCGCACTCGAGCTGGGCACCTACTGCGGATACGGCGCCCTGCGGATCGCCAGGGCCGCTCCCACCGCCAAGGTCTACTCGGTCGAACTCGCGGAGGCCAATGCCGTCAACGCGCGGCAAATCTGGGCGCACGCCGGTGTCGCGGACCGGGTGACGTGCGTCGTCGGCACCATCGGCGACGGCGGGCGCACCCTGGACGCGCTGGCCACCGAACATGGATTCGCCACTGGCACAGTCGACTTCGTGTTCCTCGACCACGACAAGGACGCTTACCTCGAAGACCTGAAGAGCATCCTGGAGCGGGGCTGGCTGCATCCGGGCACGATCGTGGTCGCCGACAACGTCAAAATCCCCGGCGCGCCGAAATACCGCGAATACATGCGCCAGCACCAGGGCGACCTATGGAACACCGTCGAGCACAAGGCGCACGTGGAATATCAGACGCTGATCTCCGACCTGGTGCTGGAGTCCGATTTCTTGGGTTAGCCTTTCGGCGCGGAGTTAGGTCGCCCGGGGGTGGGCTCCGGCCCACACCTCGCGCAGCGCGTGCACGGTGACCAGCGTGTAGATCTGCGTCGTCGTCACCGAGGCATGGCCCAGCAGCTCCTGCACGACCCGGACGTCCGCGCCGCCCTCCAGCAGGTGCGTGGCGAAGGAGTGCCGCAGCATGTGCGGCGACACGCCCGAACTGATGCCGGCGCGCTCGGCGGCGTCCTGCAGCACCTGCCATGCGCTCTGCCGCGACAACCGCCCGCCGCGCGCGTTGAGAAATATCGCCGGGGTTCCGCGGCCGCGCCGCGCCAGGTCCGGACGGCCCCGCACCAGATAGGCGTCCAGCGCCTGCACGCCCGGACGGCCCACCGGCACCAGTCGCTGCTTGCCGCCCTTGCCGCGCAGCAGCACCGACCTGGCCTCGGTGTCGATGTCGTCGACGTCGAGGCCGACGGCTTCGGAGATCCGTGATCCGGTGGAGTACAACAGCTCTAGCAGCGCCCGGTTGCGCAGCGCCAGCGGGCCGTCGCTCGGGCTGTCACCACCCGCGCCCTCGAGCAGCGCCAGCACCTCGTCGATCGTGAGGCTTTTGGGAAGCCGACGCCCCGGGGTCGGCGGCCTGACGGCCCGCGCCACGTCCAGTTCGGCGAGCCCCTCGGCGGCCGCGAACCGATGCAGACCGCGCACGGCGATCAGCGCCCGCGCCGCCGACACCGCGGACAGCGCCACGGCGCCGGAATCCGGATCGCCGCGCCGCAGCGCGACCAGGAACTCGCTGACATCGTCCTCGCCGACCTTGGCCAGGTCGTGAATTCCGCGGTCGGATAAGTGTTTCAAATAGCGGCGTAGGTCGCGGCGATAAGAGCTCAGGGTGTTTTCGGCCACGCCCCGCTCGATCGTCAGGTGATCGAGGTAGCCCTGGAGTTGTGTCTCCAGCGCCGCCGTCATCGCGTGGCTTTCCGAGCGGCGAACGCCTTCGGCTGGTCGGTCCACGGGCTGTCCGCCGGCCGCGGCTGCGCCACCCCGGAGGTGACCGCGTGGGCGGCCAAAATCCCGGCGACGGCAATGGCATTGACGATTTCGCCGCTGAGCACCTTTCGGGCGGCCTCCGCGAGCGAATACCACTGAAGCATCATGTCGGCTTCTTCGTGGTGCGCTTCTGGCCGATCTACTTGAGTGAGTCCGGTGGCCAGATAGACGCGCACCGACTCGTCACTGAAACCGGGCGTGGAGTCGAGATCGACGAGCACCCGCCAGGTTCCGGCTTCCAGGCCGGCCTCCTCCTTCAGCTCCCTTGCCGCCGTGAGCTGCGCGGGCTCGCCGCCGACGTCGAGCAACCCGGCAGGCAGTTCCCACAGCCGTCGGCCCAACGCGTGGCGGTACTGGTAGACCATCGGGATATTGCCGTCGTCGTCCACCGCGACCACGGCCACCGCCCCGAAGTGCTCGACGACCTCGCGGGTGACGACCTCGCCGCCCGGCATCCGGACCTGATCGCGGCGCAGCGCGAAAATCTTCCCGGTGTACAGCGTTTCGGATGACGCCGTCTCGAAGACGTGGTCAGCCACGGGCCGCGGGCTCGGGTATCGGCCGCTGAACTTTGCCCAGGTGCTGACTGCCGTTGGGCGAGCGCTCGGGAATTTCCACCGGCAGTTGCTCGCCCGCCTTGTAATCGAGGGCCGCCCCGACGAACGCGACGAACAGTGGATGCGGCCGGGTGGGCCGGCTCTTCAGTTCCGGGTGGGCCTGGGTGCCGACGATGAACGGGTGCACGTCCGAAGGGTATTCGACGAACTCCACCAGGTGGCCGTCGGGCGAGGTGCCCGAGAATCGCAGGCCGCTTGCGGCGATTCGTTCGCGGTAGGCGTTGTTGACCTCGTAGCGGTGCCGGTGTCGCTCCGACACCTCCGTCGTTCCATACGCTTGGGCCACAATCGAACGAGGCTCGAGCACCGCGGGGTAGGCCCCCAGCCGCATGGTGCCGCCGAGATCGGCTTCACCGGCGACGATCTGTTCCTGGTCGGCCATCGTGGAGATGACGGGATCCGGTGTGCCCGGCTCGAATTCGGCCGAGTTGGCTTCGGCGAGACCGACCGAGCGCGCGGCTTCGATCACGATGCACTGCAGGCCCAGGCAAAGCCCCAGCACAGGCAGCCCCCGCGCCCGGGCGTGACGGATGGCGCCGATCTTGCCCTCGATTCCGCGGATGCCGAACCCGCCGGGAATCAGCACGCCGTGCACGTCGCCCAGCGCGGCCGCGGCGCCGCCGGCACTCTGGCAGTCGTCGGAGGGCACCCAGACCATCTCGACCTTGGCGGTGTGGCTGAAGCCACCGGCGCGCAGCGCCTCGGTGACGGACAGGTAGGCGTCCGAAAGCTCAACATACTTGCCTACCAAGGCGATTCGCACGGTCTCCTGCGGATCGTGAACCCTGCGCAGCAGGTCGTCCCATTCGGTCCAGTCCACGTCGCGGAACGGCAGGTTGAGCCGGCGCACAACGTAGGCGTCGAGTTCCTCGCGGTGCAACACCTTGGGGATGTCGTAGATCGACGGCGCGTCCGGGGTGGAGATGACGCCGTCGATGTCGACGTCGCACATCAGCGCGATCTTGTCCTTCAGCGCTTCGGGGACGTCCCGGTCGCAGCGCAGGATGAGCGCGTCCGGGGTGATACCGATGCTGCGCAGGGCGGCCACCGAGTGCTGCGTCGGCTTGGTCTTGAGCTCGCCCGACGGGGCCAGGTACGGCACGAGCGAGACGTGCAGAAAGAAGACATTTTCCCGGCCGAGGTCGTGCCGGACCTGCCGGGCCGCCTCCAGGAAGGGCTGCGACTCGATATCGCCTACGGTGCCACCGATTTCGGTGATGACGACGTCCGGTCGGTGCCCGTCGGCGTCCGGTCTGGCCATCGCCAGGATGCGCCGTTTGATCTCGTCGGTAATGTGCGGGATGACCTGAACGGTGTCGCCGAGGTATTCGCCTCGTCGTTCCTTGGCGATGACGGTCGAATACACTTGCCCGGTAGTCACATTCGCCGAGCCGGACAGATCGCGATCCAGGAATCGCTCGTAGTGCCCGACGTCGAGGTCGGTCTCGGCGCCGTCCTCGGTGACGAAGACCTCGCCGTGCTGGAACGGGTTCATGGTGCCCGGGTCGACGTTGAGGTAGGGGTCGAGCTTCTGCATCGTCACATGCAACCCGCGCGCGGTCAGTAACTGCCCGAGGCTGCTGGCCGTCAGTCCTTTGCCGAGCGAGGAAGCGACGCCACCGCTGACGAAAAGGTGCTTGGTGGCGGACTGGGGGTGCTTTCGCACTGAGCGACCTCCGTGAAGACGGGCAGGGCTAGCTTTTTTAACTAGTTGGGCCTGCCTAACCCACGGAAATCCACCCTAACATCCGGCACGCGGTGGCGCTGGGAACACGCCCTACTGAGGAACCGTGATCGACGTGGCGCCGCGTCCGATGCCGTACTGCCCGACGTGGCCGCCGTTGATCAGATCATGCAGGCCCAGGACCGCGGTGATCCGTCCCGGCGCGGTGTCGATGTCGTCAACGGTGCTGATCGCCGAGGCCATGCCGCCGTCGGCGCGGGTCACCGCGACCGCGGCGCCGCCCGTCGCCGAACCGTCTCGCCCGGCCAGCAGGGTGCCCGAGCCGTGCGGCGCCAGCGCGGCGGCAAAACGCGCCACGCTCGCGCCCTGGTTCCCGGCGTCCTGGGGTAGCGAACCGCCGGTGACGACCAGCGCGGCGTTCGCGGCCGGCATGTGCTCGCCCGCCTGATAGGTGATGAACCCCGTGTCGCGCAGCGCGGCCAGCACCGTATCCCGCTGGGGGTCTGAAATTTCTGGGGCGGGGGGAACGGCCGGGTTGGCGTTGATCATCAGCGCGATGCCCAGCAGGTCGCCGGCCTGCGAACCCTGATCGACGAGCTTGGTGCTCAATTGCTGACCCGCGGGCAGGATGGACGAGTTCACCACCGTCCGCAGTTTCTCCGCGGAGTTGGCATCGACGAACTCCTGAGTCAGCGACACCGTTCCGGTGATGCTGCCGCCGGCCTGACCAATGAACTTCGAGATCGTGGCTACGTCGTCATCCGTGGCGTCCGGGGTGCGGAACACGACCACCGATTTGCCACCGAGCGCGTCGTGCACTATCCGGCCGACCAGTTGGTTATCGAAATTACCTGCCGCAGCGAGTTTTTCGTTCAGCGCGTTCTTTTGGTCGTTGAGCGCGTTGATCTGCGAGTACAGGTCGCGCTTCTCGTCACGCAGGCTGGAAAGCAGGGTGTCCGACAAAAAGCCGGAACCCAGCACCACGCCCACGGCCAACGCCAAAAAGACGGCTGCCAGGGATAACGCGTGTTGGCGTAACGAGATCATTCAACGCACCGTCCTCGAAAGAGCTACGCGATCAAGTGCTGAACCCAGAGGCAGAAGTGGCTCCAGTACCCGGTTATCCAATGCAGCACCACGCCGTCCGTGCGTGACACCCAGAGGGCGACGATGACGGCGATGAGCATCGTCAGCGCCAGCAGCGCGATGGCGCCCGCCGAAATGTGGTTGCGGTACAAGGTGGCGACGGCCTTGGCGTCCACCACCTTTTCCCCTACGCGCAGCCTGGTCAGGAAGGTCGAGGGGTTGCTTTGTGCGCGGGTCCGGTCGAAGAACGTCTCGATGTTGGCGGTGTGGCCGGCCGTCACGAGCAGCGCGGCGCCGTGGTGATCGGCCAGGAGCAAGGCGAGGTCGACCGCCGAACCCGCGGCCGGAAAGGTCATCGCCCCCACACCGAGATCCTGAATTCGTTCCAAACCGGGCGCGTGGCCGTCGGCATCGGCCGGCAACACGACCTGGGCGCCGCACTTGAGGGCGTCGGTGCTGATGTGGTCGGGGTCGCCGACGATGATCTGGGGACGATAACCCGCCTTGCGCAACACATCCGCGCCGCCGCCCACGCCGATGAGCACCGGCTGGTACTCCTTGATGAACGGCTTGAGGGATCGCAGATCGTCCTCCGCGCTGGGCTCGTCAGCCACGATCACCACGTGCCGACGGCGTAGGTCGACGTCGATGTCGGGGATGCCGATACCGTCGATCAACAGCGGGCTTTCGCTCTTGATGAACTCAATCGTGTTGCCCGCGAACGCCTCCAGATGGGCGGCCAGGCCACTCTTGGCCTCGCGCATCAGGTCGGCGATGTCGTGGTCGGTGCGTTCGGTACCGCGAACCAGCCGGCGGTCACCGGCGTATACCCCGCCTTCGTGCAGGCGGATCTTGGAGCCGTCCTTGACCTTCTTGAATATGTCGGGTCCGGTCTCGTCGATCAGGGTGACCCCGTTGTTGACCAACACCTCGGGCCCCAGATTCGGGTAGCGGCCCGAGACCGACGGCGATGCGTTGACGACGGCGGCGATGTCTGCTTCCACCAGCGCGTCCGCGGTGATGCGGTCCAGATCCAGGACATCGAGCACCACAATGTCGCCGGGGCAGACCCTGCGCAGCAGTCGGTCGATGTTCCGGTCCACCCGGGCGGTGCCGGTGAGGCCCGGCCGGTTGGTGTTGCGCGATAGCAGCCCTGACATCTTCATGGGGGCGATTCTGTCGGTGAAGGGCGGAGGAGGGGTGGAGGCGCGCCGTAACATTAGCCTCAGAAGTTATCTAGCGTCACATCTGTCACAGACCCGTAAAACCTCGGCATCGGTTCGGCGGCGTGAGGGTGCGCAGTTGTACAGGTTCTGCGGCGTGTCGGCGTACAAACACGCACGTTCGCCGAATTAAAGGTCGTCGTTCTGGGCCGCCTCGAGGAGCTCGCGGGCGTGGGCGCGCCCACTGTCGGAGTCGCCCAGGCCGGCCAGCATCCGCGCCAGCTCGGCCACCCGGTCGTCGCCGCTGACCCGCCGCACCACACTGGTGCCCTTCGGTCCGGCGGTGTGCACCACCAGATGCACGTCGGCGTAGGCCGCGACCTGCGGCAAATGCGTGACGACGATGACCTGGTGGGTGCGCGCGAGCCGCGCCAACCGCCGCCCGATCTGCACCGCGGCGCGGCCGCCCACGCCGGCGTCGACCTCGTCGAACACCATCGTGGTCCCGGCCGCCGACGCGGCCAGGACGGCCTCCAGCGCCAGCATCACCCGGGACAACTCGCCGCCGGACGCGCTCTTCGCCAGCGGCAGCACCCCGATATCGCGATGCGCCGCGAAACCGAACTCGACCTGGTCGATGCCCTCGCCGCCGGCCCGGGCCAGTTCGCCCGTGGGCAGCGTCAGGGTGGCGGGATCATCCGGGGCGGTCGCGCTGTCGATGACCACGTCGATGGTGAATTCGGCGTCGGTCATCGCCAGCCCGGACAGCTCCGCCGTCACCTCCTTGGCCAGCCGTTTGGCGGCCTTACGCCGAGTATTGCTGAGATCGACTGCGGCTTCGCCTAATTCGCGGGCCAGCCCATCGACACGAGACTGAATGCCTGCCAGACCTTCCTCGGAGACATCGATGTCGGCCAGCCGCTCCGCCGACTCCTGCGCCCAGCGCAGCACCCCGTCGATGTCCGCGGCGTACTTGCGGGTCAGCGTGCGCAGTTGGGCCTGCCGGGCCAGCTTGGATTCCAGCGCGCTGGCGTCGACCGGCAACTCGTCCAGAAATCCGCCGAGCTCGTGTGCGGCATCGCCGACCACCGCCAGCGCCTCGGCGATTTGGCCGGCCAACCCCTGCAGCGTCGCATCGTCGGTCGATTCCAGTGCGGCCCTTGCCCTCCCCAGGCTGTCGATGGCGCCCAGGCCGGACCCGTCCGCGTCGTCCGCCGACAGTGCCGCGCGCGCAAGGGCCGCGGCCTCGCGCAACGTGTCCAGTTCGGAGAGCCGCAAGATGTCGGCGACCAGTGCGTCGTCTTCGCCGGGTTGCGGGTCGACGCTGTCGATCTCGTTCAGCGCGAACTTCAACCTGTCCGCCTCCTGGGCGAGTTCGCGGGATCGGTGGCGGCGGTCGATGAGGTCGCGCCGCGCCGACAGCCAGGCGTCGCGCAGTTTGCGGTAGCGATCCAACGCCGGACCGGCGCCCGCGAACCGGTCCAGCGCGCCGCGCTGCTCGTCGGGCCGCATCAGCCGCAACTGGTCGTTCTGCCCATGCAGGGTCAGTAGCTCGGTGGTGACACCGCTGAGCGACTTGGCGGGCACGCTGCGGCCTCCGAGGTAGGCCCGGGACGGGCCGTCGCGGCTGACCGAACGCAGCACGATCACGCTGCCGTCCTCATCGCGTTCCGCGCCCGACGCGTCCAGCATCTCGTCCAGCCGCGCGACCACGGCGTCGTCGAGATCGGTTGTCGTGAAACGGCCTTCGACGACCGCGCGGTCGGCGCCCGACCGCACGCGGGTCGGGTCGGCGCGGGCGCCGCCGAGCAGGTGCAGCCCGGTCACGACCATGGTCTTGCCGGTGCCGGTTTCGCCGGTCAGCACGGTCAGGCCGCGGCCGAACTCCCCGACCGCGGCGCTGATCGCGCCCAGCGACTCGATGCGAATCTCTGTCAGCATTCCGTCAGCCCCAAGGCCGCGCCGTTACTTTCCGCGCCAACCGGTCACCGGCAACCGGAATTTCCGCACCAGCCGGTCGGTGAACGGCGCGCTGTCGAGTCGGGCCCATTTCACCGGTGTGCCACAACGTTTCACCTCGACCCGGGCGCCGGCCGGTACCAGCATCTCGCGGCGGCCGTCGCAGAACAGCAAAGCGTCATGACCGTCCGCTTCTATCTCGATCGCGACGGTCGCTTCGGGGCTGGTGACCATCGGGCGGCCGAACAGTGCGTGAGCGTTGTTGGGAACCACCAGGATTGCCTCGAGATCCGGCCACAACACCGGGCCACCGGCCGAGAATGCGTACGCGGTGGACCCGGTCGGGGTCGACACCAATACCCCGTCGCAGCCGAACGTCGATACCGGCCGCCCCTCGATCTCGATGACCACCCCGAGCACGCCAAGCCGCGGACCCTTCTCCAGGCTGGCCTCGTTGAGCGCCCAACCCTGATTGAGGACCCGGCCCGCCTGGCGCACCACCACGTCGAGCGTCAGGCGTTCCTCCACCCGGTAATCCCGCGCGACGACGTGCTGCAGCGCCTGGTCGATGTGCTCGGCTTCGGCCTCGGCCAAGAAGCCGATCCGGCCCAGGTTGATGCCCAGCACCGGGATTCCGGCGTTTCGGGCGAGTTCGGCCGCCCGCAGGAAGGTGCCGTCGCCGCCGAGCACCAGCACCAGTTCGCAGCCCTCGGCCGCCTGCGGGTCCGCGTCGACCACCTCGATCTCGACGCCCATCGCGCGCATGTCGCCGGGAGCCAGGTGCAGCGATCCCCGGTCGACGGCCTCCGCGGACAGCGCACGAAGCCCAATCCCATTGTCGCCCAACATTTTTTCCACCCGGCGCGCGGTTTCGGTCGCTTCGTCGCGGCCGGTGTGGACCACGAGCAGGACGGTGCGTTCGGGACTCATTGCGGACCCTCGGTCACGGCGCGCCGAACGGCTTCGGCGAGATGGTCGCCGGCCATGCCCCGGTCCGTCTGGGTGCGCAGCCACAGGAAGTATTCGACATTGCCCGACGGGCCCGGCAGCGGGCTGGCGGTGACATCGACGGTGTGCCAGCCCAGCTCCCCCGCGCGCCGCGCCACCGACAGCACCGCGTCGGCTCGCAGGCCGGGATCGTGGACCACCCCGCCGGCACCGACCTGACCCTTCCCCACCTCAAACTGCGGCTTCACCATGGGAACGATATCCGCGCTCGGCCAAGCACATCCAATCAGCGCGGGCAACACGGTGGCCAGCGAGATGAATGACAGGTCGGCGACCACCAGGTCGACCGGCCCGCCGATCGCCTCGGGCGACAGGTCACGCGCGTTGGTCCGCTCGACGACGGTCACGCGCGCATCGCCCCGCAGCGACCAGGCCAGCTGGCCGTAGCCCACGTCGGCGGCCACCACCTCGGCGGCCCCGCGATCCAGCAGCACCTCGGTGAACCCGCCCGTCGAAGCGCCGGCGTCCAGGCAGCGGCGACCCGCAACGGGGATCCCGAAGGCGTCCAGCGCGCCGATGAGTTTGTGCGCTCCGCGGGACACCCAGCCGCGTTCGCCGTCGCCGGCGACCGTCAGGGCCGCGGTGACGGCGACAGCGGTGCCGGGTTTGCGCGCCGGCATGCCGTCGATGCTCACCTTCCCGGCGCCGATCAACTCCGCGGCCTGCTGACGAGATCGCGCGAGGCCGCGGCGGACGAGCTCGGCGTCGACGCGGGCACGTCGTGCCACCGCCGCACTCAGCCCTTCTCCGCCGACTCCAGCGCCTGCAGCAGCACGTCGTGCGCCTCGGAAAGCCGACGGGCGATCTCCTCGAGCTCGGCGAGCGACAGGTCGTGTTCGGCGTCCGCGGTACCGGGCAACTGGGCCACCAGGGCGTCAATTTCAGCGCGTAGCGCAACGGGATCGACATTCATTGGGTACATACGCTAGTCATCGGTCAGTCGTCCTGCACCAGCGACCAGCGCTGCAACGCCTCGCGGGCCCGGTCGTCGGCGGCCTCGATCCGCACCGGGCCGTCCTGAAGACCCCATGCCGCGCTGGCGACGGCCCGGACGATCGACAGCCCGTCCCCGTCGTCGGCGCCATTGGCGCTGACCGTCAGCGCACGATCGCGGACGTCAACATGCCAGGCCGGCTGCGGCCCCACCGCGAGCACCGCGCCGTCCTGGTGCAGCGACCGCAGATCGTGCCCGATGTAGGTGGGCCGCCGGACGGGGTCGGCGTACACCGCGTCCCGTGCGGTATTGACCCCGGTGAGCACCATCAGGCTGGGCAGCTCGGCTGCGTTGGCGCCCTCGATGTCGGTGTCCAGCCGGTCGCCGATGACCAACGACGCGCGGAACTCGCCGCGGGCCATCGCATCCTGAAACAGTTGTGGCGCCGGTTTGCCCGCCACCTGCGGCTCGGCGCCGGTGGCCGCTCGCAGCGCGGCCACCAGCGATCCGTTTCCGGGCAGCAGGCCGCGCTCGGTGGGCAGGGTGGGGTCGACGTTGGCGGCCACCCACATCGCACCGGCCCGGATGGCCAGGGTGGCCTCGGCGAGATCGGGCCAGCCGATGGTCGTCGACAGGCCCTGGACGACGGCGACCGGGTCGTCGTCGTACCGGCGCACCGGACGCAGTCCGACGGTGGCGATCTCGTTGGCCAGCGCATCGGTGCCCACGATCAGTACCGCGGACTCCGGCGCCAGCTGACCGGCCAGGAGGTGGGCCGCGCTCTGGGCGCTGGTGACGACGTCGGCGCCGGTGGCGGCGAAGCCGAGCTCGCGCAGGTGCGACGCCACCTGGTCGGCGCTGCGGGAGGCGTTGTTGGTGACGAACAGCTTGCAGCCGTGCACCTCGTCGAGCGACCGCACCGCGCCATCGGTGGGCGACGCGCCGCGAAACACCGTCCCGTCCAGGTCTATCAGCAGGCAATCATGTTCCTGCGCAAGGCTTTTCATTTAGCCCAGCTCGCTGACGCGATCTTCGGCGTCGGTGACGCCTTCGATGTCGGCGGCCGCCGAGCGCAGGAACCATTGCAGCGCCTCTTCGTTTCGGCCGAGCGCCACCAGCGTGTCCGCGTAAGCGTAGAACAACCGGGCCGCCGTCGAGCCCTCGCGGGCCGGGTCGAGCTGTGGCGTGGACAAGACGGTCAGCGCCTGCTCGAACTGCCCGAGATCGGAGCGCGCGCCGGCGGCCACGATGCGCAACTCGTCGGCGTCGTCACCGTCGAGCTGGGCCGCCTCGGGCCCGCGCGCGAGTTCGATCGCCCGCTCCGGACGGCCAAGCCCGCGTTCGCAATCGGCGATCAGCGCGAGCAATGGGGACTTGCTGCCCATCCTGCGCGCCGCGCGCAGTTCGGCCAGCGCCTGCGCCCAGTCGCCGCATTGGTAGGCGGCGATTCCGACGGCTTCGCGGATTACGGCGATCCTGCTGGCGCGGGCCCGCGCCGCGCGGGCGTGGCTCAGCGCGGCTTCCGGGTCCTCGTCGATCAGCTCACCGGCGGCCACCAGGTGGCGCGCCACGGCGTCGGCCGTCGCTCGGTCCAGGGTGCTCAACTCGCGCCGGATTTCCGGTGCCAGCTGCCTGGCCTCCACCCCGGGCGGTATCGGCGGCCCACTGTCCGCATCGCGCGGCGCGCGATCGCCGTCGCTGTCGGCGCTGCGCGGCTGGACGGGGCGCGCACGGCCCGGGCCTGACCAGTCCCCCGCCGCCGAGCGCGGTCGCCGTTCGCCGCGATGACCCTGCCTGTCGTCGACCACTCTGGAAAGGATACGGACGCCCCAGGGGCGCCGGGTCACGCTAGGCCGGCGCGCGGTTCGACAGCAGCGGCGCCAGGACGGCCGGGCAGTAGGTCGCGATCGCGACGACGGTGAACACGCCCGCCGCTTCGTGGGACATACCACCGCCGTCGGCCATCGCCGAAACCACGGAGTCGAACGACCCGCGGGGCGCGACGAGCATCGGGCACACCGACTGCCCCAATGCCGTCGCGGTGTACGGCTGCGAAACCGGAACGCCGGCATTCGTGAGGGCCCTCAGGAACGCGTCGCCCATCAGGTCGGCCCGGACCGGTGCCGCCAGCGCCGCGGTCAAGCCGGCCATCCCCGCGCTCACCCCGACGACCCGCAGTACCAGCGCCGCGCTACCCACCGTGACCACAGTGGCCGTCGCCGGTCACGTCCAGAGCACGCAGCGATAAAGGTTTGGGCTACCCGTCGACGCGTTCCACGCCGGCAATGTTGCGCTTGCCGCGGCGCAGCACCAGCCACCGGCCGTGCAGGAAGTCCGAGGCTTGCGGCACCCATTCGTCGCTCTCGATGCGCACGTTGTTGACCGAAACGCCGCCCTCGCCGATCGTGCGCCGGGCCGCTTTCCTGCTGTCCGACAGGCCGCTGGCCACCAGGAGGTCGACGATCCCGTCGGGGGCGCCCGGCTTGAGCTCGGCGACCGACGCCTCGCGTAGGGCAGCCGCCAGCGTGGCCTCGTCCAGGCGGCTCAGTTCACCCTGCCCGAAGAGCGCGCGGCTGGCGTGCTCCACTGCCTCGGTGGCCGCCTCGCCGTGCACCAGAAGGGTCAGTTCGCGAGCCAGCCGCCGTTGGGCGGCGCGTTGCTGCGGGCGCTCGGCCGTCGCCTGTTCGAGCTCGGCCAGTTCCTCGGCCGACAGGAAGGTGAACCAGCGCACATACCGGATCACGTCGGCGTCGGCGGTGTTGACGAAGTACTGGTACCAGGCGTACGGGCTGGTCATCTGCGGGTCCAGCCACAGGCTGCCGCCGCCGGTGGACTTGCCGAACTTGGTGCCGTCGGCGGCGGTCACCAGCGGGACCGTCAGCGCATGCACGGAGGCGCCGACCTTCTGGCGGACCAGGCGGACCCCGGCGATGATGTTGCCCCACTGGTCTGAGCCACCGATCTGCAGCGTGCAGCCGTAGCGCCGGTGCAGTTCGACGTAGTCGTTGGCCTGCAGCAGCATGTAGCTGAACTCCGTGTAGGAGATTCCCTCCCCCGCCAGGCGGCGGCGGATGGTGTCGCGATCGAGCATCACGTTGACCGAGAAGTGCTTGCCGAGATCCCGCAGGAACTCGATCGCCGACAGGCTTTGGGTCCACTCGAGGTTGTCGACGACGATGGCGCCGGTCGGCGAGGTCCCAGAATCCAAGTCGACGAAGCGTTCCAGCTGTCCGCGGATCCGCTCGGTCCATGCCGCGACGGTGTCCGCCTCGGTGAGGCTGCGCTCACCGACGTCGCGCGGGTCACCGATCATGCCGGTGGCGCCGCCGGCGAGCACGATCGGCCGATGCCCGGCGCGCTGGAACCGACGCAACGCCAGCAGCGGGACCAGGTGCCCGGCATGCAGGCTCGGCGCGGTCGGGTCGAAGCCGGCGTAGACCGTCATCGGCCCGCGGCGTGCCTCGGCGGCCAGCGCGTCGAGGTCGGTGGACTGGGCGATCAACCCGCGCCAGCCCAGCTCGTCGAGGATCATGGTTGAAGAGTCTCCCAGCGTCGACTTGTTGTGCAGTTCCAAGGGGGCGTTTCGCCCGACAACCCGACGTTGGGCGCCAACTAGTCGCTCTCGCCCGGCGCCGGAGCCCGCGGGCTGCGGCGGTATGCCGAGACCTCTGGCCGGCCCGCCAGCCACAATCGCCAAGCCCGGTCGGCGGCCTGGCTGACCCCGACGCGGGGACCGGACACCGCGGTCAGCGGTTCGTTGAGTTCCAGGGTCACCGGACCGTCGGGGTCGAACAAGTCAATCCCGTTGTCGTCCATGGTGATTCCCATGGCCGAGCACAGATTCCCCGGGCCGCGCGCCAGCGCCTCGGCGCGGACCAGCTCACCGCGGCGGGCGCGCGCGACATCGGTGCCGTCCTCGAGGGCGGCGGCCCTCAGCAGGACCGCCGCCGCGGTACCGTCCGGTGCGCAGGAGACGTTGGCGCAGACGTGGATCCCGTGGCTGCGGTAGGTGTACAGCCGCCCGGGCGGTCCGAACATCACGGCGTTGCGGCCGTTGGGGCCGCGATACGAGTGGGCCGCGGCATCCGGCCAGGGACCGTCGGGGACGCCGCCGTAGGCCTCGACTTCGACGACGATCGCGCGCACCCCGCGTGCGGTGAGGGCGGCGCCCAGCAATCGGTGCGCGGCCGCGACCGGGTCGACGAGCAACTGGTCTGCGACCACCCAACGAACCTACAAGCAACCGCGACATGGCAGGATCCCGGTTGCCTCGTGGCAAAGGAGCCCAAAATATGCCAGCGATCGACCCCGCCGCCACCGCGTGGCTGCTGGCCAGCACCGCTCTTGTCCTGCTGATGACCCCCGGCCTGGCGATCTTCTACGGCGGCATGGTCCGCACCACCGGGATGCTCAACATGATGATGATGAGCTTCATCTCCATCCCGCTGGTCACGGTGGCGTGGCTGCTGGTCGGCTACACCATCGCGTTCTCCCAGGACGGGGCGGGCGGGCTCGTCGGCAACCTCAGGCAAGTCGGGATGCTCGGCATCGCCCCCGACACCGCCCACGGTTCGGTTCCCGAACTGCTCTACGCCACCTTCCAGTTGATGTTCGCAATCATCACGGCCGCCCTTGTCAGCGGCGCGATCGCCGATCGCGCCAAGTTCGCAGCCTGGATGGTATTCGTCCCGGCGTGGACGATCGTCGTGTATTCGGTTGTTGCGCACTGGGTTTGGGGTGCCGACGGCTGGCTGGCCAAGCTGGGCGTGCTCGACTATGCGGGCGGCCTCGTCGTCGAGATCGTGTCCGGTTGCTCGGCGCTGGCTCTGGCGCTGGTGCTCGGGCCGCGCATCGGCTTCAAGAAGGACGCGATGCGGCCGCAGAATCTGCCATTGCTGTTCGTCGGTGTCGGGCTGCTGTGGTTCGGCTGGTTCGGGTTCAACGCCGGATCTGCCCTGGCCGCCAACGGAATCGCCGCGGCCATCTTCCTCAACACGCTCGTCGCCGGCTGCCTCGGAATGCTCGGCTGGCTCTCGGTCGAGCAGATCCGCGACGGCAGGCCCACGACGTTCGGCGCGGCATCCGGTGTGGTCGCCGGTCTCGTTGCCATCACCCCGTCGTGCGGAACCGTCAACACGCTCGGCGCGGCGGTCGTCGGGCTCGCGGCCGGCATCGTGTGCTCATTCGCGGTGGGCGCGAAATTCCTTTTCAATTACGACGATTCGCTCGACGTGGTCGGTGTGCACTTCGTCGGCGGCGTTGTCGGCGTGTCATTGATCGGGCTGCTTGCCACGGCGGTCATGACGTCAGGTCCGCGGGGCCTCTTCTACGGGGGCGGCTTCGCGCAACTGGGCAAGCAGGCGCTGGCGATTGTGGTCGTCGCGCTGTATGCGTTCACGGTCTCGTACGTACTCGCGAAGTTGATCGATCGGGGGATCGGCTTCCGGGTCAGCGCGGAAGACGAGACCACCGGCATCGACCTCACTCAGCACGCCGAAACCGCCTACGCCGAAGGCGTGCACGGACATCTGCCGTTGCGCCGCCCGGGGGAAGACCGCTTGAAGTAGCTGCGAGGAACGGCGGTCAACCCGCGGGCAGCTTGAGCACGAAACCCTGAGCGTCATCGGGTCCCATCGGCCAGATGCCGAACCAAGAGCCACCGCCCGGCGCCCGGGAGCCCAGGTGATCGGTGACGTACACGTTGGTGCCGCTGGGGTCCACCGCCAAGCCGAGGGGGTCCACAAAACGGGGCACCCCGGGCAGCGCCGCCCAGTTGTTTGAACCGGGCGCCAACCTCAGTACGCCTTCGGATGTGATGACGTACACGTTGCCGGCGGCGTCGACCGCCACGTTCTGCTCGCCCGTGCTCAAATTCGCGTGGGAGTTGTCCCGAGCCACCGGCAATGCGGTCCAAGAGTTCGACCCGGGCGCCAGCCTCAGCAGGTGACTGCTGGATTTGCCGCTGACGCTGATGTAGACGTTGCCGGCGGTGTCCACCGCGATATCGCCGCTGGGACCGCCCGCGCCGGTCTTCGGCAACACGGTCGGGGTGCTCGCCCCGGCCGCCAACTTCATTACCTGACTGTCGCAATAGTTGACCACGTACACGGCGCCGGTAGCGTCCACCGCCAGACCCTGGGGACAACGCAGGCCCCGGAACGGCAGCACGGTTTGGGTGTTCGACCCGGCCGCCAGCTTCACCACCCGACTGTTGCCCGAGTCGCTGACGTAAACATTGCCGGCGACATCCACGGCCACGCCGGCGGTGGCGGCGTCGATGACGCCGTCGTCGAAAAAATCGAGACCAGTAAACGGCAGCACGGTTTGGGTGCCCGACCCGGCCGCCAGCTTGAGGACCTGATTGGTGCGGGTCTCGGCGACGTAGACATTGCCCGCCGCATCCACCGCCACCCCGTGCGGAAGGCGCAGGCCGGTGAACGGCAAAGCGAACGGCCGTTCCTGGTCCGCCTTCAGCTGATCTTCTTTGTTCTGACGGTGGCCCGTGATGTTGGACGCGACCGTGATCATCGCGGGGATCCCGACGAACATGATCGCCGCGATGATCACCGCATAGATCCAGAGCTTGCGTTTGGGCCGAGCCAATGGCGCCCCGCCCGCCGCGGTGACGACGCCGCCCTCCGTTGCCCTGTCTTCCAGACGCGTTGCCAGGCCGAACTTCTCGACGAGCGTCAGCCAATCCGCGGCCGAGACCACAAACGCGGGCTCCTCCTCCGAGGGCACGTCGCCGCGCCACGCAAACCGGTAGGCCATCTTGGTGTTGCCGCCCCACGTCGTCGTCGGGGGGCCGGCCCAATCGGGACACGCGATGGTCAGCGGTTGCGAGTCGGCAACGCGCACAACGAGGACGGCCGTCGTCAGCGAACCCATGCGCGGAACCGAGCGTGTGCTCTCCGCCGGTGTCGCGGTCACCTGCGCAACCGGGGCCGAGGCGATGGGCGCATCGCTCGTCAGGTCGATCACCGAAATCGCGTCTTCGCCCACGTCGATGGCCAGGCCGGGTCGCGGTGGTTTGGCATTCAGTTTCACGGCCGTGGCGGTGTTTTTGAACATCCCAAAAAACGAGGACGAGTACATTCTCACGGGGTTCGGCGTCAGCAGACAGCGTGTCGGCCGCGCCGGCGTGGCCAGCGCTGCATCCGGCCCGTTTCGGCGGCCGACCATGCCGAGAAGCTCGTCGAACTCCGACGCGGACACCGTTGCGTCGACGCTGTCCACGGGCGCGGCTTCCGGTGGTGTTCCGGCGGGTGCGCGATGATCCCGTCCGCCGAGGACGAAGCGGCCCTTGCCACTTCGCAGGTGCAGCGCCGTGCCCTTCGTCGTGCCGCCATACCCCGCGAGAGTCCAGGGGCCCAGCCGCGCATCATCGAATGGGAAAACCTCACCTGGTCGCGTACTGACCGTCAGGCCGTCACTCCCGACGTCGACCAGGACCGTCTTTGCGCGATTGAGCCGACGTTGGAACGCACCGAAAGCCGGCATGACACCGAGTAAGAACGCGACGAACACCACGGGGCCACCGACCTGCCAGACTTTTTCCGACCCCAGCACGGAACCAATCAGAAGAAGCGTCATATTCACCAGGCCAAGCCCCGCCATGGCCCCGAACATGAGCACGTACGTGTACTTCATCATCTGCTTCGTGCTGGGCGGAGCGGCGGATGTGACGAAACGGCGCGACGCGACAGCGTCCTGCGGGCCGGCGGGTTCCAGATCGGCGACCCGTTTCTCCGGGTCGTCGTGATCCGTCAGCAGATTGTCCATTGGGCGTCCTTTCAGGCCTGCCGACGCACGTTAACGCGGGCCCCTTGCGAGATTCATGCGCCTGCTTCGCTACCGATCCCAATTGCAACCTGGGGGCTTGACAACCCCCGGCCAAAGGCGGAATATTCATCACATGATGAGTTCATCGAGTGATGAATTACGAACGAACGCCCATGACCCCGCCGTCGGCATCGACCACCTGCGGGTAATTCGGTTCAAACGCCCTGCGTTGCAGGACTTCTCGGTGAAAATTGCCCGCGGCACCATCACCGGCCTGCTCGGGCCGTCCGGCTGCGGCAAGACCACGCTGATGCGGTGCATCGTCGGCACCCAGATCGTGACGTCGGGCACCGTCACGGTGCTCGGGCAACCGGCAGGAAGCCCGGCGCTGCGCCGTCGGGTCGGGTACATGCCGCAGGACCCGACGATCTACAACGACCTGCGGATCGTGGACAACGTGCGCTACTTCGCCTCGCTGTACGGCTTCGACCACAGCGCCGCAGACACCGCGATCGAACGCGTGGGCCTCACCGATCACCAAACCGCGTTCTGCGGGAACCTCTCCGGTGGACAGCGCACCCGGGTGTCGCTCGCGTGCGCGTTGGTCTGCCAACCCGACCTGCTGGTGCTCGACGAACCCACGGTGGGCCTGGATCCCGTGCTGCGCGTGGATCTTTGGGACCAGTTCACCGCGCTCTCCCGCGCCGGAACCACGCTGCTGGTCTCCAGCCACGTGATGGACGAAGCCGACCGCTGCGGCGACCTGCTGCTCATGCGCGAGGGTTGCCTAATCGCGCACACCACCCCGACCCAACTACGAGAGGACACCGGATGCACGTCGCTGGAGGACGCGTTTCTGTCCATCATCAAGCGCAACACCATGCGCCAGGCGGGATAGGGCTGCGGGCGTACACCGCCACGACGGCGCGGATCCTTAGGCAGTTGGCCTCGGATCACCGCAGCGTCGCGATGATCCTGTTGGTGCCGGTGCTGGTCATCATGCTGATGTACTTCATGTTCGAAAACTCTGCGCACCGCCCGGGCGCGCCGTCGCCGTTCAACAACGCCTGCCTGATCCTGCTGGGCCTTTTCCCGCTCTTCGTGATGTTCATCATCACGTCCATAACGATGCAACGCGAACGGGCCTCCGGGACTTTGGAGCGCATCCTGACCACCCCGCTGCGCCGGCTCGACCTGCTGATCGCGTACGGCACCGCGTTCTCGATCGCGGCGGCCGCCCAGGCCATTCTGGCGTGCATCGTGTCGTTCGGGTTGCTCGGCTTCGACACCGCGGGCAGCCCGGTGTGGGTGTTCGTGATCGCCATCGTCAACGCCGTGCTCGGGGTCGGGCTGGGCCTGCTCTGTAGCGCGTTCGCCCGCACCGAATTTCAGGCCGTGCAATTCATACCGCTGGTGATGGTGCCGCAGCTGCTGCTGGCCGGCATCATCGTGCCCCGCGCGTTGATGCCGCACTGGCTGCAGTGGATCAGCAACGTGCTGCCGGCCAGCTACGCGCTGGAGGCCCTGCAGCAGGTGGGTGCGCACCCGCAGCTGACCTACATCGCGGTGCGCGACATCGTCGTCGTGTTGGGCTTCGCGCTCGCGGCCCTGTGCCTGGCCGCGGCGACGCTGCGCCGACGGACGCCCTAGCGTGCCGGCCACCAACGCCGGGCGCCGGCGCCCCGGGCGACCGGCTGGAAACTCCGATACGCGGGACCGGATCCTGGCCAGCGCCCGGGAGCTGTTCGCCCGCAACGGAATCGGCAACACGTCGATACGCGCGGTGGCGGCGGCGGCCGGCGTCGACTCCGCGTTGGTGCATCACTACTTCGGCACCAAGGAAAAGTTGTTCGGCGCTGCCGCGCGCATTCCCATCGACCCGATGGAAGTCATCGGCCCGTTGCGCGACGTCCCCGTCGAGGAACTTGGGTATCAGATTCCGTCAAAGCTGTTGCCGCTGTGGGACTCCGAGCTGGGTGCGGGGTTGATGGCAACGCTGCGGTCGATCATTGCCGGGTCGGAGGTCAACCTGTTCCGTACGTTCATTCAGGACGTGATCGCGGTCGAGGTGGGGTCCCGCGTCGACGATCCCCCGGGCAGCGGAAAAATCCGGATCCAGTTCGTCGCGTCGCAATTGATCGGCGTGGTCATGGCGCGCTACATCCTGGAATTGGAGCCGTTCGCGTCGCTGCCGGCCGAGCAGGTCGCGCGAACCATCGCGCCGAACCTGCAGCGCTATCTCACCGGGGATCTGTCGGACGTGCTCGCGCCATGAGCCGGGCGTGCTCGTCATCGTCGACATCGCGGGCCTCGTCGATCAGCAGCACCGGGATGCCGTCCTCGATGCGGTAGGCGCGCCGCAGCCGTGGGTTGTACAGCAGTTCTCCAGGCTCCCCGTCGCCCGGTTCCACCAGAACCAACGGCCCCCGGTCGGCCGGGCACACCAGAATGCTCAGCAGTGAATCGTCAACCATCGGCGGAATTCAGCCCGGACCGCACGGCCGGAGTCAGCCGGCGGAATTCGTTGCCGTCCGCGTCGAAATACCACGCCTGGCGTCCCGCCTTGGGAATCCCGGCCGCGCGCAGGGCACTGACGGTCGGGCGGTAGGTCGTCGGGCTGAGCGGCAGCTCCGCCACCACGTGCACGATGTCGGGTCCCCGCCCGACGGACATCTTGGCGACGGCTTCGGTCAAGTCGGCGGCCGTGATCGTCGCTCCCGGCAGCAGCGACACCGCCGAGACTGCCAGCTGCCGGTCGGCGAGGGCCACGTCGTAGGTCACCGCGAGGTCGACGCCGGTGATGCAGCTGAGCGCGTCGGTGATCGGCTCGGTGTACACCAGCCCGCGCGCGGTGTGCACCTCCGAACCG
The DNA here is from genome assembly GCA_963784685.1 of uncultured Actinomycetota bacterium. GTDB lineage: Bacteria > Actinomycetota > Actinomycetes > Mycobacteriales > Mycobacteriaceae > Mycobacterium. The sequence goes on along the minus strand of CAWASF010000012.1, from coordinate 307,129 downwards.
CGCCTGCCCATCAACCAGTAGTCCCCGTCCTCGTCGCGGCGGAACAGGTACTCGGTCGATATCCAGGTGTCAGCGGGGGCGAAGACCCCGCGTTTTACCGACGCGGTCGGATCGATCGGTCCGTTGGACTGGGCGAGCAGCACCCCGACCTCGTTGACGTCGGCGACCTGCACGAAGCCGCGCTCGTTCTCCAGGATCAGGTCATGTTCGGCGTCGTAGGCACCGAGTTCGACACGCCCGGCACCGGGCAGCGGACGCCCCTTGCTGCCGACCTTGGCGCCGGACACGTTGGCGAGCACGGCCTGCCCGTCGGTGGTGGCGAAGAACTCGACGACGTGGGCGGGTGCGAAAGCCTCGACGACCCGTTCCCACAGTCCGGTCGGCATGCCCGAGCCGATGAACAGCCGGACCGGATGATTGCCGTGCAGCACGAACGCCGGGTCGTCGACGACCTCGCGGAGCATCGCCCAGGTGTACGACACGACCGTCACCCCGTACTGCCGTATCTCCTGGACGAACCGGTGCGGTTCCAGGCCTCGCGACAACGCGATGCGGGTGCCACCGACGACGGCGCCGCCCAGGTTGACCAACAACGCGGACTCGTGGTGCAGCGGCGTCAAGCAGTACACGGTGTCCTTGCGGTCCAGGGCCGCAGCCGAAGCGGTTCCGAAGGCCGAGACCGCCCAGCGGTAGTTGGTGATCTGCTTGGCGACCAGCTCGCCGGTGGCCGTGCTGAACGCGATGGCCGCCAGGTCCCGCGCCAGCCCCGGGTTGGGCCGATACCACGCGGGAAGCTCGACGGCGTCGGGGTCGATCTGTTCCATGTCGATGACTTGGCCTTGCTCCAAGGCGTCGGTAGGCAAATGCAGATCGCGCGACTCGCCGCCGCCCAGCACCAGCACCGGCCCCGGCAGTTGGCGCGCGGCGTCCAGGTTGGTGGGGTCGGTCAGGATCTCGGTCACTCCCCCGAGCCGGACCATCGTGGCCAGGTCGGCGTCCGGCCGCATCACGACCGCGACCGCGCCGAGCCGGGACAACGCGGCGATCGCCACCAGTGCGCTGGGCCTGGTCTCCATCAGCAGGCCCACGCGGTCGCCCTGGCGCACCCCGACCTCGATCAGGCCGCGAACGACGTTGTTGATGCGCCGGTTGACGGCCTCGTAGGTGTGCACGCGCCCGTCGAACAACAGGAACTCGCCCTGCGGGGCGTCGTGCGCCTGCTCGTCGATGATGCGGCCCAGCGAGATCCGGGTGTGATCGTTGATCTGTCCCAGCCGGGCCAGCCGGGGCAGCGTTCGGACCGTTTCCACCGCCAGCGTCCGCATCGATTTGTTGGCCGCGACGACGGCATCAACCGCACCGCGAGCCAGCGCTACCGTCGCCTCGGAGACCTCGCCCAGGCCGTGCGCGAGCCGGGAGCTGAATGCCACACCGCTGTCGCTGTGCTCTTCGGGCTGGTCGGCCATCAGGTCGATGTTCGCCGGCTTGTCGCCACCGGTGGACAGCCAAAGCACCCATTCGGCGACGGTCGGCCAACTCTCCCTGGCCGCCCTGGATCCCACCACCAGGCCGAAATGCCCTGTGCGGATAGTGCGTTCGAACACCTCGGCGTTCGGTGCCGCCCTCCGGATGCCACGCACCGCCGCGGGCTGGCCGATGTCGTCGACCTCACCGACGAAAGCCAGTATCGGGCAGGTGATGTCGGTGAGCGTCACCATCTGCCCGTTGATCGCGAAACCGCCGGTCATCATCCGGTTGTGCGCGATGAACTGCTTGAGCAGCTCCGAGATCGCCGGGCCCGACCAGGCGATCCATCCCTCGGACTCAAGGAACCTGCGCTGTTGTTCGCGCGGCAGCAATGCCTCGCGATCGTGCAACTGGCGCACGAAGTCTACGCGCGCCTTGGCGGTCTTGAGCGGATCCATCATCTGAAAACCCATGCGCGCCAACCAACTTGGTATGTTCAACCGGTTGAAGACATGGTCGGCCATGAAGTCGGCCATGGCCGGAGCCAGGTTCGGCGGCAAGCCCATGGGCAGCGCGGCCAGCGTGTCCACCGGGGAACCGAACGCCACGATGCTGGCGAGGTTCTTCGAACGCCGATAGGCCGCGACCTGATAGCACCACATCCCACCCTGCGAATACCCGACCAGGTGCACGTCGTTGCCGGTCGCGTCCTTCACCGTGTCGATCGCCTGACTGAGCGCGACGATGTGGTCGGCGAGGTTGCGTTGCATTCCGCCCTCGACCTTGTCGGGCGACCCGAAGTCGATGACCCACGGGTCGATCCCACTGGCGTGCAGGATCCCGACCGCGCCGTCCTGCCGGGTGACGTCCCACATGTCGGCCGACATCATCATCGGGTGCACCATCAGCACCGGCGGGCCCGCCGGAGTATGTCCGGGCCGATTGTCCGGCGGAAAGTACCGTTTCAGCTTGTACATCGGGACGCTCTCGACGATCTGGGACGGCGACGGGACGCTCCCCGTCTCCAGGCCCCCCAGCCGTATCACTTCCAGACCGTTCTGCGCCGTGGCCACCAGGCGCCCGATCGGCCGCGTGACCATCGAAAGATTGAGATCCACCGCTGCTCCCTGCTCTTGACAGCGTGCACATCATGGCACATCACCGCGCTTAGCGGTTTTGGTCAGCCTGTTTGCCGGCGGGGGCTCGGCGGCCGATCGGGGGTGGTTCGCCGGGGCCGCCGTCGGTACCGGCTCCCCAACGACACGAATTCGAGGACGGCACTCATCTGCTCTGCTCAAGGGCGTTCCCGGCGAATGGCGCCTCTTCGCCGTCGCCCCGCGTTAAATCGTTGACCGCCAGTCAGAACGGCGGTGGTTCATCGTCGGTCGGTGGAGCCGGACCCAGGGCCGCCTGGCGTTGCCGCTCGTCTGCGTGCCGGGCCTGCCGGTTAGGTCTGCGTTCGGCGTTGATGCGGTTCGCGCGGTTTGGGCCCGGGTGCGGGTGCGAATGGCATCATCGCCTCGCGGTTCTCGCAGCGAATGCCGGACATTACGACCGCTGCGGACAGGTCGCCGGTAGGCGCACACAGACTTGGAAACAACAGAGCGCCATCCGGCGTGGTGACGTAGACGTGCCCATCGGGCAGCTCCCAGATCACTGTGCCGTCGGGCAACTGCTGGTCGCGCCAGCCCCAGAACGTTTTGAGCAAATGATCGCACCGAATGGCTGAAGTACCTTTACCCGTGTCGCGTCAAGCTATCGCCGTGAGTCTCAGTCCATGTGTTCGACCCACTGAGCGCGAGATGGCCCCGGGGCGAAGGGCTCGCCGAAGTACTGCGTCTCACGCACTATTTCCCCATCCTCGAATTCCATGATGCTCACGACGTAAAACGGTTGCTTGTCGTACTTGAGGACGAGTTCGCTGATCCAAAGATCTCCGCCGCCGAGCATGCGCCGTACGGTGAAGCGTTTTGCGCTCGGCTGTGCGACGCGCGACGCCTGGATGTTGGACCGACCACGGATGCGCTCGCCCGATTGCGGATACTCGAGAACTGCATCAGCTCGGTAGATCTGGTGCTCCGTCACAAAGTCGTTGGCATCGGAGGCCGCCCAGTGGCGCTGCAGAGCGACCCGCACCTCGTCGTCAAGCATGGCGACCTTCCCTTCCCGGCCGATGCATCCACATTCCGGACTCACCGGTTGCAGGCGATCAAGACCGCCCGACAGGAATCAATCATCCGACATCAGGAATCAATCGTCTAGCTCACCGCCTCCGCCAGGACGACGACCGCGTCGTATCAGCCGGAGTGGTGTGTCAGACGGCAGCGTGGTATCGGCACGGCACCGACGGGGGGTGTCTCAGAAGAATTCCCGTGCCGTCGGGCAGCTGCTTATCGCGCCAGCCGTGGAACGTCTTAAGCAAGTGATGTTAGCGACTGGCCAAAGTACCCTTTAGATTTAACGAGACGCCGACCGGTCCTACGAGCGTGAGTCTGCGATTTCCCGCCGCCGCGGCTTCTTGGGGTTCGAACAACACCTCGACGAACTACTCGCCCACCAACCCGGCTGCGGCTGCGGACTATGCGCCGCCGCCGCGACGGTGCGGCCGATGGGGCGTCTGGATGGTCGTCAGCCGGCGGGGCAAGGTGACGGAATCCACCCGGAGAAGCACGGACCCAGAGGTACTCGCGGTGGATTCGGTCCCTCCCAAAGGTTGTTATGACTATCGCCTGGCCCGCCCACGTTGCCGTGCCCGGTAGCGACGTGCCAGTAGGTGTGGCAGATACTTTGGTCCCAATTGACATCCAGGGGTTTCCCCCCGGGGCACCAGTGGTACGGCCCAACGGGATCTATGTAGCCGGAGTCTGCGCTGGCGGTACCTGCGCTCAGCCCCAAACCGGCCACCGCGAGGCCGACCGATAGCAGCGCTCCGGCAATGATCCGCTTCAAGGTGTGAGGGGTGTTCATGGTCGGTTCCTTTCGCTTCCCCCGTATAGGAAACGCGCCATTAGTTTGCTGCCGACCGCTTGCGAAATTCTTGCGTCCTGTTTGGGTTACCGATCAGCTCCAGGATGCCCCCATCAAGTGGTGCCACCGAATACGCGAAGAACCTTTTAGCGGAGAGCATGGACAACCGCGGGCCGGATCTGAATACGCTCATACGATTCGCCGCTCAGCGCCAAGAGGAGGCTGGCATGGCGCCATTCGGACGGAAGAAGGAGCCGACGGTAGAGGATCAGGCCGCGCAGGCCATGTTGGACTGGGCTCAGAGCGTTTCGTTGGCCGACCTGGCCGTTGAGCTGCTGGGCGCTTTCGGATCAGAGGGCCGCCACGCCATCGACAGGGTTGAACTCGCTCACTGGCTGCTTTTCCGAACCGTCAGGCTGCACCCAAGCGACCTGACCATCGAAGCGCTGTGCGTAGTGGAGGAGGCAGCGCAGCTGCTAGAACACGCCGAACTGATCCGCATTGCCGGTGACTGCTGGAGCGTCAACCGTCTGGGCACGGTGACCCTTTCTCACGGGAAGACTGCGGTCAGGCAACGCATCAAGGATCGGACCGGTCTGTAGGCGTTTGATGTAGTGCTGAAGGCGGCACAAACATTCAGGTTCGATGGGTGGGTGGCACCGCCGTCGGCGTAGGGGACGGGGTGTGGTCGATGTCGCAGTGGGTGGCGGGCCGACCGCACCCGGCACCCGACAGGTCAGATCCCTGCCCCGCACGAAATCGGCGAGCTTGGTCGAGGGCGGGTAGCCGGGCTCAGCGCCCGTCGGCCAGCTGAGCGGCAACAACCGGGCCGACTTCGCCAGCTCGGCGACCAGCTCGGCCGGGATGAGACCCTCGACGCCGGGCACCGCACGCGGGGTGGTGCCCGTCCCCTCGACAGTGGTCTGCTCGGCGACCACATGAATAGCGACATTGCTTTTGGGTGCCGGCACGGCTGCGCCGCATTCGGCTTTACCGCAACCACATACAAGCCGATCGCTTCCCGCTGCCAGTGCGCCCAACGCATCGGCGCGACGCTGCTTGCATGTGCGCGGATCGCCGTCGCAGACCGTGGCCGCCAGCGCGTCGAGCCGACGGTCCAGTGCTTGCCCATCTGTGGCGAACACGCTCCCGTCCAGCCACGCCATGCCCGGCTCGTCGGTCGTGACATCAACGAAGCGATCGTTGGCCACCTGGGCGGCCCGGCGCGCCGCGTCGCGATCGAGCTTCGCCACCACGCGGTCGACCGCCGCGGACAGCCGGCCCCGCGTCATCGACGGACACCGCGCCAACAACGCCGCTAGCGTTCGGTCCACCTTGGCCAGCACCTCATGTCGGTGATCAAATCTGTGCGAAACACGATGGTCTGAAAGCCCGGTAATCGATGTCGCCGGATTGGAACAGCTTGCCGACCTCCGGCAGTCGGTCGCACATGGCCACCGCGTAGCGCAAGTAGCTCGACCCCATAGCCACACTGCAGCGCAGTGCCGCGGCCACCTGCGCCGCCACCGCCTCCCAGGTGTCGGTGGCCCAATCCTGCTTCTCCCCGGAATCGCGGCAGCGCAGCGCCAACAGCTCGCCATGGCCACCAGCCGCCCCGCGGCGGCCTGCGCCTCCGCGCGCGCAGCCTCGCGCACCCGATACAGCAGCGCGGCAGACTCCGGCGGCGGCCGCGACGCATAGAACTACTCGAACATGTGATCGACAGCAGCATGCCCCGGCGATACCGATTCCAACCAGCGGACCGACGGGATCACAACCCCGAAAGATTGGTTAACCCTTGGCAAAACGGGTATCTAGCCGACGCGCGACGATCGCGCCGCATGCGCGCGTGTCTCGCGGCACCTCGGTTGAAAAACGCAGCCTGGGCGCCTTTTGTGATTCCGCGTTTCATTTCAGCAGCGAGGTGGCCCAATGGGCACGGTGACCGCACCCGGCCATTCCTAAATGCCTTGGCTGCCAAGGTATCTCGCGTAAGGCGCCAGGACACGAGCCAAGGAAGGGAAAGGCACATGATGTTGCTGACCAACGGCCGGCGGCGCGGCGGCATCGCCGCCAGCAATGGTGAGTGGATCGGCGAGGCCGAAGACTTCGTCGATCGCGCGCTGTACAACGTCTCGCACGGCCGCTTCGAGCGCTCGCTGTCCGCGCTGACGGCGTTCGGGGCGCTGGTCACCACGGCGGAGATCTACCTCGAGCACTATAAGGCCAGCTTCGGCGACAAGTGGATGTGGAGCCCGATCGTGGTGACCCCGCCCGTGGTCGTTGCCGGGATCGGTGGCGTGTTCTCGCGGCGTTGGGCGAAAGTCTGGCTGCCCATCACCGCGGGCGTTTACACGGCCAACGGGCTGCTGGGCGAGTATCTGCATGCCCGCGGGGTTTCGCGCAAGCCGGGCGGGTGGAAGAACGCGTCCTACAACGTCCCCATGGGACCGCCGATCGCGGCGCCCGGGTTGATGTGCATCGTCGGGGGCATGGGTCTGCTGGCCGCGGTCTTGCGCCGCGAACGGTGATCTCGGGATTATCCGCCATGGCCGATACGTCACGCCCCGACCACCTGCCCAACCTGCGCCCGGATCGTCAACCCCCGCACCCGTCCTGGTTGCCGAAGCAACGCCGCGGCACCACGCCGCAGATGATCGGGCGCTACCCCGACTTCGATGTGCTGGACAACGCGGACGCGTGGGACGAGGCCACCCGGAAGGTGGTGCTGGCCCGGCTGGAACCGCCGGGTCCGCTGCGGTTCTTCACCGCCGCCGAGGAGCCCTGCCTGCGCGCGTTCTGCGACACGGTGCTGGCGCAGGACGCCGAGCCACGGGTGCCGGCGGCCGAGTCGATCGACTCCAAGCTCGCCGACGGCCGGCTCGACGGCTACCAATACGCCGACATGCCCGACGACCGCGACACGTGGCGCCTGGTCCTGCGCGCGCTGGACGAGACGGCCCGCGACCAGCACGGCAAGGCGTCGTTCGCCGCCGCGGAGCCCGACACCCGCGAGGCGATCGTCGACCAGTTCTCACAGGGCCGCCTCGACGGCGGAACATGGGCACGCCTGAACGTCAGGCGCGCCTGGTCGGTGTGCATGCGCATGGTGCTGTCGGGCTTCTACTCGCACCCGTGGGCGTGGAACGAGATCGGGTTCGGCGGCCCCGCCTACCCGCGCGGGTTCATGCGTCTCGGCGGTACCACCGGACCGGCGGCGGCGCGCGAACCGTTCGAGACCCGCGGCGCCACCGATGAGGACCCGGTGGAAGTCGTCGAAAGCGGTGAAGTCTGATGAAAGATTTGCTGCGCGGACTTCTGAAGGGCGCGATCGGGCCCGCCGACAACGACTCCCGGTTCCTGCTCGACGTGCATTCGCGCGACCTGCCCGGCGAAAAGACCATGCGACGCTACGCCGACGACGACGACGTGGACCTTGTAGTCGTCGGGGCCGGCGCCGGCGGTTCGGTGCTCGCGCAACGACTTGCGCGCGCGGGCTGGCGAATCGTGATCCTCGAGGCCGGTCCGTTCTGGCACCCGGACGAGGACTGGGTCTCCGACGAGGCCGGCTCCCATGACCTGTACTGGACACAGAAGCGCATCATCGGCGGCGAGGACCCGATCGAGTTGGGCAAGAACAACTCCGGCCGGGGCGTGGGCGGCTCGATGGTGCATTACGCCGGCTATTGTCCGCGGTTCCATCCCAGCGACTTCCAGACGTACACCCTCGACGGCGTCGGAGCGGACTGGCCGATCCGCGAAGCAGACATCCGGCACCACTATGAGCTCCTCGAAGCCGAGTTGCCGGTCGCCGGCCAGAACTGGCCCTGGGGCCACCCGCATCGTTATCCACATTCGCCGCACCCGATTTCGGGCGCCGCCGCGAAACTGTGGCGCGGCGCGATCGAGCTGGGCATCGAGATGCGCGTCGGACCGGTCGGCATCGTCAACGGCGCCTTCGGCAACCGCCCGCACTGCATTTACCGCGGCTATTGCCTGCAGGGCTGCAAGGTCAACGCCAAGGCCAGCCCGTACGTCACGCACCTGCCCGACGCGCTGGCCCATGGCGTGGAGATCCGCGCCAACGCCATGGCCGCCCGCGTCGAACTCGACGAGGCCGGCGCCGCGCGCGGGGTGGTCTACTACGACGAGGCCGGCGGTACCGAACGGCTGCAACGGGCCCATGCCGTCGCGATCGCCGGATATTCCATCGAAACGCCCCGCCTGCTGTTGAACTCGGTTAGCGACCGCTTCTCGAACGGGTTGGGCAACAACGATGATCAGGTCGGACGCTATGTGATGGTCCAGGGCGCCACGCAGTCGGCGGGCCGCTGGCCCGAAGAGATCCGGATGTACAAGGCGCCCCCACCGGAGGTGTCCTCGGAACAGTTCTACGAGACCGACGCGTCTCGTGGCTTCGCCCGCGGCTTTTCCATTCAGACCGTGTCGCCGCTGCCCATCGGCTGGGCCGAACATGTTCTCGCCGACGGCCATTGGGGCCGCGCGCTGAGGGAGTACATGCGCGACTACAACCACTGGGCGACCATCGGCGTGCTCAACGAATTGCTGCCGCGGCCGGATAACCGCGTCACCCTTGCCGACGAAACCGACCCGTACGGCATCCCGGTGGCCCGCTTCGACTACACCCTGTGCGACAACGACAAGGCCAACATGGCCTACTCCACCAAGGTGATCGGGGACATCCTGCACGCCGCCGACGCCCAGGACGTCGTCACCATCAAGCGCTTCGCACACTTGATCGGCGGCGCGCGCATGGGAACCAGCCCGGAGAACTCGGTCGTCGACGCGGATCATCGGGTGTGGGGCGTGCCGAATCTCTTTCTCGCCGACGGCTCGGTGTGTCCGACGCAGGGTTCGGCCAACCCGGCGTTGACCATCATGGCGCTGGCGTCGCGACTCGCCGAACGCCTGGCGGCCGGGAAGATCAACACCGACGTGGCGGCGGGCGCCGGCGCGGGACGCTAGAAGGCGAGCGTCCATGCCTGACGACACCATCGACATCGGTTCGGCATTCCCGCCCCGGGTCCTGCGCGAATACGCGTTGCTCGCCGACGGAGAACGCGGTGCGTTGATCGGACCGCAGGGCGAGGTCACCTGGATGTGCGCGCCCCGCTGGGACTCCGACGCCGTCTTCTCCACCCTGATCGGCGGCGAAGGGATATATGCGATCACCCCGACCGACGTGCGGCACGTGTGGGGCGGCTACTACGAACCGGGGAGCTTGATCTGGCGTAACCGGTGGATCACCCGCACAAGCGTCGTGGAATGCCGAGAGGCGCTGGCGTTTCCCGGCGACACCGAACGCGTGGTGCTGTTGCGCCGAATCATCGGCTGCCGCGGCACGGCGCACCTGCGGGTCGTGCTGCAACCGCGCGCCGGGTTCGGCCGCCACAACGCCGGCCGGCTGGCCTTCCGCGACGGAGTTTGGAACGGCAGGTCGGGACCGCTGAGGTGGCGGTGGTCGGGTGACTGCGACGCGCGCACCGCGCACTCGGCAAACGATCGCAGCGCGCTGCTCACGGGCGAGATCCTGATCCACGAGGGCCAGCAGCAGGATCTCGTGCTGGAGTTGTCCGAACGCCCGCTGCCCGACCGGCCGCCCGACCCCGACATTGCCTGGGATGCCACCGCCGCCGCGTGGCGGCGCGCCTTCCCCGAGCTGCACTGCACAATCGCCCCGCGCGACGGGCATCACGCCTACGCAGTGCTGCGCGGGCTGACCAGCTCCGCGGGGGGGATGGTCGCCGCCGCCACGATGAGCCTGCCCGAACGCGCCTACGCCAATGAGAACTACGACTACCGCTACGCCTGGATTCGGGACCAGACCTACGCCGGCATCGCCGCCGCGGCCGCCGGGGCGAACGAACTCCTCGACCGCGCCGTCGAGTTCGTCGGCGCGCGACTCCTCGAGGACGGCCCGAACCTCAAACCCGCCTACACCGTCAGCGGTGGTTCCGTTCCCAGCGAAGAAACCCTCGATCTGCCCGGCTATCCGGGCGGCACCGACAAGCTCGGCAACCGCGTCAACCAGCAGTTCCAGCTCGACATCTTCGGCGAAGCGCTGCAGCTGTTTGCTATGGCGGCATCCGTCGACCGTCTCGACGCCCAGGCGTGGCGGGCCGCGCAAGCTGCCATCGACGGCATCGAGAAGCGCTGGCGGGAGCCAGAGGCCGGCATTTGGGAAATCGATGACCAACTCTGGACGCAATCCAGGCTGGCGTGTGTCGCCGGGCTTCGCCGCATAGCCGAGGCGGCGGGCGCAGGCCCCGACGTGGCGGCCTGCACGTCACTGGCCGACGCGATCCTGGCCGACACCGCAGCCACCAGCCTGCACCCACAAAACGGATATTGGCAACGCAGCCCGCAGCTTTCACAGGTTGACGCGTCGCTCGTACTACCACCCCTGCGCGGCGCGCTGCCCGCTTCGGACCCGCGCACCCGCGCCACCCTCGACGCGGTACGCGAACAGCTCACCGACGACGGGTTCGTCTATCGCTTCCGCCACGACGAACGCGACCTCGGTGACGCCGAAGGGGCGTTTCTGCTGTGCGGATTCATGATGGCGCTGGCCGAACACCAATTGGGTCACGGTCATTGCGCGATGCGCTGGTTCGAACGCAACCGCACCGCTTGCGGGCCGCCCGGCCTGTTCTGCGAGGAATACGACATCAGGCAGCGCCAACTGCGGGGCAACCTGCCCCAGGCATTCACGCACGCCCTGCTGCTCGAATGTACGGCCACCCTCATCGAGGACGCGGCCCACCACGACTGACGCCCGGAGTGAACGAAAGGAGTTCTGCGATGACACAGACAGTGGTGATCACCGGAGCCAGCGCCGGCATCGGCCGCGCCACCGCCCAATTGTTCGGGCAGCGCGGTGCGAACGTCGCCCTGCTCGCCCGCGGCGCGGCCGGGCTGGAAGGCGCGGCCCGCGACGTCGAAACGGGCGGCGGCAAGGCGCTGGCCATTCAGACCGATGTGGCCGACTATTCGGCGGTCGTCGCCGCCGCCGAGGAGGCCGAAGCCGCCTTCGGCCCCATCGACACCTGGGTCAACGTGGCGTTCACCTCCGTGTTCGCGCCTTTTTGGGAGATCACCGCGGAGGAGTTCAAACGCGTGACCGAAGTGACGTATTTGGGATACGTGCACGGCACCATGGCGGCGCTGGCGAAGATGCGACCGCGCGACCGCGGCACCATCGTGCAGGTCGGCTCCGCGCTGAGCGAGCGATCCATTCCGCTGCAGTCGGCCTACTGCGGTGCCAAGCACGCCGTGAACGGCTTCACCGAATCGGTGCGCTGCGAACTGCTGCACGAGGGCTCCAACGTGCGGATCACGCTCGTGCAGATGCCCGCCGTCAACACCCCGCAGTTCTCCTGGGTGCTTTCGCGCCTGCCACGGCATCCCCAACCGGTACCGCCGATCTACCAACCGGAAGTCGCCGCCCGCGGCGTCGTCTACGCCGCCGAACATCCGGGCCGCAAACAGTATTGGGTCGGCGACAGCACCGCGGTCACGCTCATCGCCCAGAAGTTCGTCGCGCCGCTGCTCGACCGCTACCTCGGCCGCACCGGCTTCGAGTCTCAGCAGACCGACGAACGCGTCAATGGCGAACGCCCGCATAACCTTTGGCAGCCCGTCGACCAAGAGCCCGGCAGCGACCACGGTGCCCGCGGCGAGTTCGACGACCAGTCACACGGCCACAGTCCGGAAGCGTGGCTCTCCCGGCATCCAGTGGCCGGTGGCACCGGCGCGCTCGGCCTCGGGCTCGGCGCGTTGGGTGCGTTGGCGGCCCGGCGGCGGGCGCGATGACCGAGTGGGCGCGAATCGCCTACGGGATGCTGCTGCTCGCCGTCCCGACCCGCGTGCTGCGCTTCGCGTCCGATAAGCCCCCGACCGCCCGCGAACGAACGGTCACCCGCGTCCTGGGAGCGCGACTGCTCGTTCAGGGGGCGGTGACCGTCGTTCGGCCCGACGCCGTAACCCTGGCCTTGGGCGCCGAAACCGACTTCGTGCACGCCGCCACGATGCTCGCCTGGGCGGTCGTCGACCGCGGGTCGCGACGGTTGACCCTGCTGAGCGCCGCCACCGCCGCTCTGTTCGGCGCCGCCGGAGCCGTCCAGGCCGCACGCGCGCCCGCGACCCCTGCGGCGCAGGCGGGTTCGCTCGCCACCCTGTTGCGCCTTCGCCACCGGGTCGCCGTCTCGGTTGCCCGGCGCACCCTGCCCCGCGCCGTTAACACCGGCTCGACAATGTGAGGAGGCCCTCATGCCGACGCACCTCGAGGCCTGCATCGACGAGATCGCCGCGCGGGTCTACGAAATCCCCACCGACGCACCGGAAGCCGACGGCACGCTGGCCTGGTCGTCGACGACCCTGGTCCTGGTCGAGGCGGTGGCCGCCGGCCAACGTGGCATCGGCTACACCTATGCCGCCGGCGCGTGCCGCCAGTTGATCACCGGGCCGCTCGCCGGGGCCGTCAAGGGACACAGCGCCCTCGACATCACCGGCGCATGGGAGTCGATGGTCCGGGCGATCCGCAACAACGGGCGCCCGGGACTGGCGTCGTGCGCGATCTCGGCAATCGACACCGCGCTGTGGGACCTCAAGGGCAGACTCCTGGACACACCGGTGTGCCGACTGCTCGGCGTGGCGCACCCCGAAGTGCCGATCTACGGCAGCGGCGGCTTCACCACCTACGACGACCGCGCCACCAGCGCCCAGCTCGAGCGCTGGGTCGACACCTGGAAGATCCCCCGCGTGAAAATCAAGATCGGCGAGTCGTCGGGTTCCGACGAACGCCGCGACCTGCACCGGATCGCGCTGGCACGCAAGGTAATCGGACCGGACACCGAACTGTACGTCGACGCCAACGGCGGCTACCGCCGCAAGCAGGCGATCCGGGTGGCCCACGCCATGGCCGAGCACGACGTCACGTGGTTCGAAGAACCCGTCTCGTCCGACGACCTCAACGGGCTACGGGAAGTCCGCGACCAGGTGGCACCGGACGTCACCGCCGGTGAATACGGCTACGACCTGACCTATTTCAACCGGATGCTGGCCGCCGAAGCGGTCGACTGCCTGCAGGTCGACGTCACCCGTTGCGGCGGCATCACCGACTGGCTGCGGGCCGCGGCCGTGGCCGCCGCGCACAACGTCGACGTGTCCGGACACTGCGCCCCCAACCTGCACGCCCACGTCGCCGCGGCGATCCCGAATCTGCGGCACCTGGAGTACTTTCACGACCACCACCGCATCGAACACCTGCTCTTCGACGGCGTGCTGGCTCCCGACGGCGGCGCCTTGCGGCCGGACCAGCACCGCCCCGGGCTGGGGCTCGAGCTCAAGCACCGCGACGCCGAGCATTACCGGGTCGCGTGAGCTGTCATTGCCGCCCAGGTCAGCTTGTGAGTGCGCCCAAAAGTGGGCATTGATAGCCAATAGGAACCAGGCGGTGCGAGAGGGGCGCGCGATGGCCGTGAACTTCGAAGATGAAACCGTTCAGTGCCGCAACGGGCAGGCGACCGGAAACGGTTCCGGGCCGGCGTCGGAGGCGCTGATGTCCGACGTGGTCGAGGAACATCGCATGGGTGCCGTCGATTTGGTCCTGGGGCTGGGTGAACCGCAAAAGGTCGGCCGTTTCGCTTCTTCCTGGACGGCCAGCGCTGGGAATGGTCGGATGCCGTCGCGCGCATGCACGGCTACGACGCGGGAACGGTCGAGCCCACCACGGAACTTTTGCTGCGGCACAAGCACCCCGAGGACCGCGAGCGCGTCGCGGCCGTGTTGGACCACGTCATCAAGGGAACGCCATTCAGCAGGCGGCACCGGATCATCGACACGTCCGGACACACCCGCTGCGTCGTCGTCGCGGGCGACCGGATGGTGGACGACGCCGGCGCGCTGACCAGGTGGACCGGCGCGGTCACTGGCGCGCAGCACACCAAATCAGCAATCACAGCGGCGGGCAGCCTGCCAGGCTTACTCCCTTGTTCTGCCGCGCAAAAGATCGCTGACGCCGCCCCGCTCGCTGCGTCTCGTCAAGGGCACCAGGTGCGGAGCTAAGGGATCTCATGAAGCCGGCCCGCCACCCGAAGGAGGTCGGGCCGACTGTGCGCTATATCAGGCAACCTTGGTGACGGTCACCGGGCCGGTGCTCTGCTCGCACACGGTCGTGGGTGCACCGGTCTGACTGACGTTGTATACCAGCGCATTGACGGCAGGCAGGTCGAGGCCGCACGCATTGGCGACGACGGCGGCGGCCGCATCAACGGACACCTTTGCCGCGACGTTAACGTTACCAATGGTCACATTGACCAGGCCGGCCTGAGTCGGGGGAGGAGTCGGAGTCGGATCTGCGACTGCCACACCGACGCCAGCTGTGAACAACACCGCTCCGCCAAGGGCGGCACCGGCTACGGTTTTCTTGACAAAGTTTCTCATAGGTATTCCCTTCGAGTCCGGGGAGCGTCGATGCGGCCCCCCGACCAGGCCCCATCGCGCCGACGGCGGGAATTCCGTATTTCGAGGCCGTTGCCCCGTGCTCCCTGCGGAGGGGGACTACCCCGCTCCAGCAAAGTCCTAAACCCGGCGCCGATGGACGATCTGCGCAACTCGTTGTCGCGTATCCAGAAATTAACTGCAACGCCATCAAATTTGTACTGACAGCAGCTCAGCCCGTGGTGTGCTCGAGTGATCGTGTCGAGGTCGCAGTGGATGGCCGGTTGGGGAACAAGAGCTGGGCGCGGTCGATTTGGTCCTGGGTCTGGGTGAGCCGCAGCCGGCGGGCAGGTGTTTTGTCGGCGGTGGCCGACGGCCGCGCACGAATCGAGCAGGCGAAGGGCGTGCTGATGGCCGCCTACGGCATCTCCGCGAGCGCGCCTTCGACATCCTGGTGTGGCGTTCCCAAGAAACGAACCTCAAGGTGCGCGACCTGGCTGCCCGCTTCCTGGAAGCCGAAGCCGACATGTCGTCGCCGGAGACGCGGACCCACGTCGACGATGCGCTGCTGACCGTCGAATAATTGCCCGGTGGCGCACCTACTGGGAGCCGAGGCCGTCCGCCTGGAATATCCGACGCAGGTGGTATTCGAGGCGGTCACGCTCGGCGTCAACGACGGCGCGCGCATCGGCATCGTGGGACGAAACGGCGACGGCAAATCCAGCCTGCTGGGCCTGCTGACCGGTCAACTGCGGCCCGACTCGGGCCGGGTCACCCGGCGCAGCGGATTGCGGGTCAGCGCGCTGAGCCAGGCGGACACCCTCGACCCGGATCACACCGTGGGCTGGACGCTCGTCGGCGACCGGCCCGAGCACCAGTGGGCCGGTGACGCCCGGATCCGCGACGTGGTGGCCGGGCTGGTGTCCGACATCGATTGGGACGCAACGGTCGCCACCCTCAGCGGCGGTCAGCGGCGGCGGGTGCAGCTGGCCAGGCTGCTGGTCGGCGAATGGGACGTGATCGCGCTCGACGAGCCCACCAACCATCTCGACATCGAGGGCATCACCTGGCTGGCCGGCCATCTGGGGCAACGTTGGGCGCGCGGCACCGGCGGGCTGCTGCTGGTGACGCACGACCGCTGGTTCCTCGACGAGATCGCCACCACCACATGGGAGGTGCACGACGGGATCGTCGAGCCGTTCGAAGGCGGCTACGCGGCTTACGTGCTGCAGCGCGTCGAGCGCGACCGGCTGGCCGCCGCGGCCGAGGCCAAGCGGCAGAACCTGATGCGCAAAGAGCTGGCCTGGCTGCGCCGGGGCCCGCCGGCGCGGACCTCCAAGCCCAAGTTCCGGATCGAGGCCGCCAACCAGCTGATTGCCGACGTGCCGCCGCTGCGCAACACCGTCGAGCTGGCCAAGCTGGCGACCGCCCGGCTCGGAAAAGACGTGATCGACCTGCTCGACGTGTCGGTCTCGTTCGACGGCCGCCCGGTGCTGCGCGACGTCGAATGGCGGATCGCCCCGGGCGAACGCACCGGCATCGTCGGGGCCAACGGCGCCGGGAAGTCCACGCTGCTGGGATTGATCGCCGGCACCATCGCGCCGGACACCGGGCGCGTCAAGCGCGGCAAGACGGTCCGGCTCGCGGTTCTCGACCAGCGGGGCGAGGAGCTGGCGGCTCTCGCCGGCGACCGGATCGCCGACGTCCTGGGCGCGCTGCGCGGCGGCTATCAGGTCGACAGCCGCGACGTCACCCCCGCCCAGTTGTTGGAGCGGCTCGGGTTCGCCCGCGGTCAGCTGTCCTCGCGGGTCGGCGACCTGTCCGGCGGTCAGCGACGGCGGTTGCAGCTGATGCTCACGCTGCTGTCCGAACCCAACGTCCTGCTGCTCGACGAGCCCACCAACGACGTCGACACCGAGATGCTCACCGCCACCGAGGATCTGCTCGACTCCTGGGCGGGCACCCTGATCGTCGTCTCGCACGACCGATACCTGCTCGAGCGCGTCACCGATCAGCAGTACGCGATCATCGACGGCCGGCTGCGCCACCTGCCCGGCGGCATCGACGAATATCTGCGCCTGGCCGCCCGCCGGGCGACCGCCCCGGCCGCGGGGCGGTCGGCCGCGCCACCGCCGCCCGCCGAGCCGCAGGCAATGACGGGCGCGCAGCGACGCACAGCCGAGAAGGAGCTGGCCGCGGTCGACCGTCAGCTCGGACGGCTCGCGGACCGGATCGCGTTCAAACACCGCGAACTCGCCGAGCATGACCAGTCCGATCACGTCGGCCTGACGAACCTGACCAAAGAGTTGCGCGGCCTGGAGGACGAGGTCGCCGCAACGGAGAGCCGCTGGCTGCAGCTGTCGGCGATCCTTGAATAATTTCCAGCGTGGATTGCGGCCCGAACGAAACCGTGGCGTGCGTCGGCTCCAGCACCACCGCCGCCAAGGGAACCTACCGATGGATCGCCGAGCTGGAGAGCCGACCGCGCAACGGGCGGTTTCGGTTCGTCAACTTCGGGGTCGGCGGCGACCTGTCGTTCAACACCGTCCGGCGCGCGGGCCGGGTGGCCGCCCTGCGGCCCGACCGGGTGATCATCCTGATCGGGACGAACGACATTCTGGCCAATGTCTTTCCCAACTTTCGCAGGATCGTGCGCGTGTGGAAGGGGCTGCCACACGAACCCACCGCGCAGCGATTCCGGGAGAACGTCGGCCTCATCACGCGCAGGTTGCGGCGGGAGACCGACGCGAGGATAGCGCTGAGTTCCCTTGCCTCCGTGGGAGAGGACCCGCATTCGGTGGATGTCGTTCAGTCCCGCCTCAATGAGCTGTTCGCCGAGTATGCGGAAGTGATCCGGGAGGTCTCGGCGCGCGAGGGCACGGACTACATCGGGTTCTACGAAGCCTTCCGGGATGAGCTGGAAAGTTCGAAGACCGCCAAACCCTTTACCCGCTTCTCCTTTCCGGCTTTCTACCGCGACTACCTGGTCCGGGAAACGATCCTGCGGCGCAGCTTCGACGAGATTTCCCGCGCCAACGGTTGGGAGTTTCACATCGACGGGATCCACCTCAACACGCGGGGCGGCCGGATTCTCACGGAGGCCGTTCAACTATTCCTGGACTCGCCCGGCCGGGGGGCCACGCCGTGAACGCCCGGCCGTACCGGCCGGTGCGGTACCCGCCCGGCGACGCGTTGCTGGCGCTCTATCGGCGGCGGGGCCCCGCCATGGGTTACGGGATCGGCCGACACGGCTACACCTACCTGCTTGGGCCCGACGCGAACAAGTTCGTGTTCGCCAATGCCGACGCGTTCAGCTGGCGGGAGACGTTTGCGAACCTCGCCCTGGTCGACGGGCCGACCGCGCTGATCGTCAGCGACGGGGCGGATCACCGGCGCCGGCGCAGCGTCGTGGCGCCCGGGCTGCGGCACCGGCAGATCCAGGACTACGTGCAGACGATGGTCGCCAGCATTGACACCGTCATCGACGGATGGCGACCCGGCCAGCGGGTCGACATCTACCAGCAGTGCCGTTCCGCGGTCCGGCGCAGCACCGCCGAGAGCCTGTTCGGCCCGCGCATAGCCGTTCACTCCGACTACCTCGGCGAGCAATTGCAGCCCCTGCTGGACCTGACCCACCACCTGCCGCCTGTGGTCACGCTGCAGCGGCGGATCACTTCCCCGGGTTGGCGGCGAGCGATGGCCGCCCGCAAACGCATCCACGACCTCGTCGACGCCCGGATCGCCGACGCCCGAGCGGATCCCAGACCCGACGACCGCATGTTGACCATGCTGATCAAAGGTCGCGGGGAGGAGGATTATGCGCTGAGCGACAACGAGATTCGCGATTCGATCATCTCCCTCATCACCGCCGGTTACGAGACCACCAGCGGCGCGCTGGCCTGGGCCATCCACACGCTGCTGTCGTTGCCCGGGGCGTGGGACACCGCAGCCGACGAAGTGCATCGCGTGCTCGGCGACCGCCCGCCCACCGCGGGCGACCTGGGGACGCTGACCTACCTCAACGGTGTCGTGCACGAGACGCTGCGGCTGTACCCGCCCGGCGTCATCTCCGCCCGCAGGGTGATGCGTGACCTATGGTTCGACGGGCACCGCATCCGGGCGGGCCGACTGCTGATCTTCAGCCCTTACGTCACCCACCGCCTGCCCGAGTTATGGCCCGAGCCAACCGAATTCCGGCCGCGGCGTTGGGACCCCGGCGAACCCGGCTACCGGAAGCCCGCGCCCCATGAATTCATTCCGTTCAGTGCCGGCCTGCATCGGTGCATCGGAGCGGCGATGGCCACCACCGAGATGACGGTCATGCTGGCCCGGCTGGTGGCCAGGACCAGGCTGCGGTTGCCCGCTCAGCGGATCCGCGCTCACAACCTCGCGGCGCTGGCCCCCCGGCCGGGACTTACTGTGGAGATCATCGACTCAGTGCCAGCGCAGTAGCACCATTTCCGAACAGAATCCCGGACCCATCGCGAGCATCAGCCCGGGGCTCCCGCTGGGCGGCGGCTTGGCGATGGTGTCGCGCAGGATGTGCAACACCGAGGACGACGAGAGGTTCGCGACTTCACCCAGCGAGCGCCAGGTCAACTCGAGCGCCTCGGGTGCCAGCTCGAGGTTTCTGGTGATCGCGTCGATGACCTTGGGGCCACCGGGATGGCTCACCCACGCGCCGACGTCGTCCTTGGTCAGCCCGTGCGTGGCGAGGAACCCGTTGACGTCGTCGGCCAGGTACTGGTCGATAACCGTCGTGAGGTCCGGGGAGAGCACCAGCTGGAGCCCGGCGGAACTGACGTTCCAGCCCATGATGTGCAGCGATTCCGGATACAGGCGGCTGCGCGAGTCGAGGACGTCGGGCCCGCCGGCCCGGACCTGTTCGGCGCGACGTTCACCGACGGCCACCACCGCCGCCGCACCGTCGCCGAACAGCGCACTGCCGACGAGTCCCGACACGGTCGGTTTGACCGCCGGGTAGGTCAGCGAGCAAAGCTCGACCGAGACCAGCGCCGCGACGTCGCCGGGCGCCCCGCGCAGGTAGTCGTTCAGGCGGGCCACCCCGGCCGCGCCGGCGACACACCCCAAGCCGAACAGCGGCACCCGGCGCACGTCCGGTCGCAGGCCGAGCCGCCCGGCAATGCGGGCGTCCAACGACGGCACCGCAACGCCGGTGACCGTCGTCGTGGCGATCATGTCGATGTCCCGGGGCTGCAGGCCCGCCTCGTCGAGCGCGCCCAGCAGCGCCTCGCAGCCGAGGTCCACGGCCTTGTCGATGAAGATTTCGTTGGCCTCGCCGAAGTCGGTCAGCGTCGCGTAGCGCTCCAACGGCAGAACGAAGTGGCGACTGTTGACCTTCGCGGAGGCGTGCAACCGCCGAACGATCTCCTCGTGTTCCTTGAGTCCCGGGAACTCGACGAACTGGTCGGTGATATCGCTTTGGCTATAGCGATGCGGTGGCAATGCGCCGAACACGCCTGCGATAACGCTCATTCCCCTACCCTCTTACCTGCCAACGAGCATTCCCCCGACCTTCAAATGTAAGTGGTCGTGCGGGGCACGCCAAGTCACTCACTATTAGACACATGTCGCATTCGCATGCCGTAATCGCGTCCGCCGGCGCGGATTTCGTCATCCGCCCCCGTCGTCGTTGTCCGGCTTGAGCGCCATCGCGATCAACGCCTCGGGGCTCAGTGAGTCGATGATGTCGTCGCCTACCACCGGATCCAAAAGCGACTCTTCCGAACTGCCGGCCAACAGTAACAATTTATCGAGCAATCCGGTTCTTCGAAGTTCTTTTAGCGGAATCTTTCTCAGCGAGGACCAAATCTCCTCGTCGTCGGAGTCTGCGCGGTCGCCACGCAGAAGTCGTTGACGGAGATGATCGGCCAGCGCCGTCGGCGTCGGATAGTCAAAGACCATTGTGCGCGACAACGCCAGTCCGGTGTCGGTTTTGACGCGGTTGCGCAGTTCGACTCCGGTCAGTGAGTCAAACCCGAGGTCCTGGAAGGCGCGCTCGGCGTCTACCGCGTGGCCGTCCGAATGTCCCAAAACCGCTGCGGCATGCAGGCGTATCAACTCGAGCAGCTGCTGGTGCTGCTCATCCGGCGTCAGTTGCCGCAAACGCTCGGCCAGTTCGCCCGGTCGAGTCGCGGGCGGGCAATGCGGCCGCGCGCCGGTGCCCAGCCAAAACACCTGTCGCACGAAGCCGTAGGTCGGCAGGGGAACCCGACTCCCGCGCGTCAACACCGAACCCCAATCGACCGCCACGCCCGCGGTGAACAGGCCCCCGGCCGCGAGGAGCAGCGCATCCACCTCGGGGCGTTCTTTGTCCATGGTGACGACCGCTGTCGGCTGCTTGGTCGTCAGCGACTGCTCCACCGCGGCGCTGAGGGCACCACCGGGACCCACTTCGACAAAGAGTCCGGCGCCTAACGATTCGGCCGCCCGCACCCCGTCGAGAAAGCGCACCGGACGGCGCACATGTTCGACCCAGTATTCTGCCGACCCGTATCCGGGCCCGGCCAGCCGGCCAGAGACGTTGGATATCAACGCGATCCGTGGTTCCCGTGGCGATACATCGGCGACCAGCGCGCAGAAGTCCTGGATCATGGGCTCCATCAGTGGTGAGTGAAACGCGTGCGAAACCGCCAACCGATGCGTCCGCCTGCCGCGGCGCGCCAAGTCCTCGGCGATCGCACCGACCGGAGCCTCGGGGCCCGAGATCACCACCGCATTCGGGCCATTGACCGCGGCAATCGTCATCCCGTCGGTCAGCAACGGCGCGATCTCGGCCTCGTCGGCGGCCACCGCGACCATCACCCCACCGGCAGGCAACCCGGCCATCAACCGGCCCCGTCCCGCCACCACCTTGGCCGCGTCGGCGAGCGAGATCCCCCCGGCCACATGGGCCGCGGTGATCTCGCCCACCGAATGGCCCATCACCAAGTCCGGGACCACCCCCCAGTGCTGGAGCAACGCCGCCAACGCCAGCTCGATGGCGAACAATGCGGGCTGAGCAAACTCGGTGTCGTCCAACGGCTTCGCGCCGCTCCCCCATATCACGTCGCGCAGGGGCAGGCGCAGATGGCTGTCCAGCGCCTCGACGGCATCGTCGAAAGCCCGTGCGAACACCGGGAATCGGCCATAGAGCTCAGCCCCCATTCCGGGCCACTGCGCGCCCTGGCCGGGAAACATGAACACGGTCTTGCCCACCGAGCGTGCCCGGCCGAGGATCGCCTCCCGACAAGGCTTTCCCGAAGCTATGTTCGCGAGCTCCGCCGTCAGCGCCTCGCGGTCGGAACCCACCAGCACCGCCCGATGTTCGAACGTGGACCGCGTCGTCGCCAAGGACCACGCCACATCTCCGACGCGCAGGCCCCCGTCGTCGTCCACGTGGGCCCGCAGCCTTGCCGCCTGGTTGGCCAACGCTGGTCCCGAACGGCCCGATAGCACCCACGCCATCGGCGCGTTATCTACTTGCTGCACAATGCTTTCGGGACTTTCGGGCGGGCCTTCGACGATCACGTGCGCGTTCGTTCCGCCCATTCCGAACGACGAGACGCCGGCCCGCCGCGGCCCGTCAACCGCCGGCCAGGGGGCGAGGTCCGTATTGACCTGCAGCCCAAGGGCTTCCAGGTCAATTCCCGGACTTGGGTTGGCATAGTTGAGGCTTGGCGGAATCACGGCGTTTTCGATCGCCAGGACGGTTTTCAGCAACCCCGCGATCCCGGCGGCGCCCCCGGTGTGACCGATGTTCGTCTTCACCGACCCGAGGCTCACCGGACGGTGTCGACGCCCGGCGAACACCTCCCCCAGCGCGCTGGCTTCCGCCGGATCGCCGGCCTCGGTGCCGGTGCCATGGGCTTCGACGTACTGAATGTGGCCGGCGTCCAGGCTTGCCATCGACAGCGCGCGCCGTATCACGTCGACCTGTCCCGCGGCGGAGGGCGCGGTCTGCCCGGCCGCTGTTTGCCCGGAGTTTGCGACCGCGCTACCCCGAATGACTGCGCGGATGCGGTTGCGGTCGTCGAGGGCGGCGCGTAACGGCTTCAGGAGTACGAGTCCACCGCCTTCGCTTCGCACGTAACCGTCGGCGCGGCCGTCAAAGGCATAGGTGTGCCCTGACGGCGACACCGCACCGAATTCTCGTTCCAGCCATTCCGTCTCGGGTGCCAGATTGAGGTGGATGCCGCCGGCCACCGCGAGCGCCGACTCGCCCGTACGGAGGCTTTCACACGCAAGGTGGACCGCGACCAGCGACGACGATTGGGCGGTATCGACGGTCAAACTCGGCCCGCGGAGCCCGAAAGCATACGAGATCCTGTTCGCGATCATTGCCCGGCTGATTCCGGCAAATGAGTGGTGGTCCGGGTTCTCGGCAAACGTCAACGCCGCGTAGTCGTCGTTCATCGCCCCGAGGTACACGGCGACCGGTTCGCCGCGCAGCGTCTCCGGCACCAAGAAGGCGTCCTCGAGCAATTCCCAGGTCAGTTCCAGCGCCAGTCGCTGCCGAGGGTCCATCGCGCGGGCCTCGCGCGGCGACAGGTTGAAAAAGTCCGCATCGAACTCGGCGACGTGCTCCAGGCCGGTGACTTCGAGTCCGTCACGGACCACACGCCAGAACTCCCCGGGGTTGGCGGCCGCGGGGAACCTACAGGCGAGGCCGATGATCGCTACGTCTGCCGGATGCACGTCAGGGCCCGACTTCCTCATCGAGGATGGCGAAAAGTTGGCTTTCGGTGGCCGTGCTGATGTCGTCGTCGTAAGGATCGGAATGGGGCTCCGGTGGGGGCGCGCTCATGGTGGAAAGCAGGGTTTGCATCCGCGCGATCACACTACTTTTGGCGTCGGGGTCCCAGCCGGGTTGATCGATCAACGTTTGCAGTTCGCGGGCGATGTCGTTGAAGCGGGCCATGCGATCGGGCGGGTCGTTCGTCGTCGTGGTCGCCAGTTGGGCGTCGAGGTGCCCGGCCAGCGCCGCGGGCGTGGGGTAATCGAAGATCAGGTTCGGTGAAAGGGTGAGGCCGGTCGCGGTTTTGAGCCGGTTTCGCAGTTCTACCGCGGTCAACGAGTCGAACCCGAGATCCTGAAAAGCGCTCTCGGCGCTTACGTCCGCGGTGCTGCGGCCGAGCACGGTGGCCGCATTGCCACAAACCAGGTCGACGAACTCGCGGTGTCGCTGCTCCGGGGTGAGTCCTTGCAGGCGTGCGCGCAGACCCGACGTCGACGCGGCGGCGCCGGCGTCGGCGATGACGCGCCGGCTCGGGCGGGCGGCCAGATCGCGCAGCATGTGCGGCAGCGCCGCGACGTCGCCGCGCAGCGCCGCCGTGTCGAGGCGCGCGGCCACCAGCATCGAGCGGTCCGCAAGCACCGCGTCGTCAAAGAGCGCCAACGCTTGGTGAGTGGACAAGGGCGCCAGCCCGGCGCGACTCATCCGGGCCCGGTCGCTCTCGCTGAGGTTTCGCGTCATGGCGCTGGCTTGCTCCCACAGGCCCCAGGCCACCGACAAACCGGCCAACCCGTGGGCACGCCGGTCTGCGGCCAGCCCGTCAAGGAAGCTGTTGGCCGCCGCATAGTTACCCTGGCCCGGCGCGCCCACGATTCCGGCCATGGACGAAAACATGACGAACGCCGACAACTCCAAATCCTTTGTCAGCTCGTGCAAATTCCACGCCCCGTCGACCTTGGCCCGCAACACGGCATCCACCCGGCCGGGGGTCAACGACCCGATCAACCCGTCATCGAGCACGCCCGCGGCGTAAAACACCCCTCGCAGCGGATAGCGCGCCGGCACCTGCGCCAGCAGTTCCGCGACCGAATCCCGGTCGGCGACATCACAGCCCACCACCGACACCGATGCACCCGCGTCGCGCAACTCGGCGACCAGGTCGTCGACGCCGTCGGCCAGTTCACCGCTGCGACTGGCCAACATCACATGGGCCACCCCGTAGCGGTCGACGAGGTGGCGAGCCAGCGCCGAACCCGCCATGCCCGTCCCACCGGTGATCAACGCCGTGCCCCCGCCGAGCCCACCCGGCCCGTCGGGCAGGGTAAGCACCACCTTGCCGGTGTGACGGGCCTGGCTCACGAAGCGGTAAGCCTCGGCGGCACACCGCACATCAAAAGCCTTGACCGGCAACGGCATCAATACGCCGGCAACGAAGAGCCCCATCAATTGGCCCAGCATCGCCGCGATCCGATCCGGGCCGGCCTCCATCAGATCGAACGCCCGATACGTCACGCCCGGATGCCGCTCGGCGACGACCTGCGGGTCCCGCAGGTCGGTCTTGCCCATCTCGATGAAATGGCCACCGCCCACCAATAACCGCAGGGCCGTGTCCGTGAACTCGCCCGCCAACGAGTTGAGCACAACATCGACCCCGGCCCCGCCGGTGACGGCCGAAAACTTCTCTTCGAACTCCAACGTCCGCGAATCGCCGATGTGGTCGTCGTCAAACCCCATCGCGCGCAGGGTGTCCCACTTGCCGCGGCTCGCGGTGGCGAAGACTTCAGCACCCCAGTGCCGCGCAAGCTGCACCGCGGCCATCCCCACGCCGCCGGTGGCGGCATGCACCAGCACCCGCTGACCGGCGCGCACCCCCGCCAGAACCGACAACCCGTACCACGCCGTCAAAAACGCCACCGGCGCACCCGCGGCCCGCACCAGCGACCAGCCCGCCGGCACGCGCACGAGCAACCGTTCATCCACCGCCGCTTCCGAACCCGCCGGCCCCAACAACCCCATCACGGCATCGCCGACCGCCAACCGGGTCACGCCCGGGCCGACCTCGAGGACCACTCCGGCCCCCTCGGCTCCCAGCTCCGCCGCGCCGGGATACATCCCCAACGCCACCAACACATCCCGGAAGTTGACACCGAGGGCGGCCACCGCCACCCGCACCTGCCCGGCGGCCAGCTCCACCCGCGCGCTCGACCGCACCACCAAGTCCCCCAGCGTCCCCCCACCGCCCGCGGCCAACCGCCAGGCCCCCGACGGCAACGCCAACGTCGAACCCGCGCCCGCCGGCGCCAAGCGCGGCGCATACGCCACACCGTCGCGAATCACCAATTGCGGCTCGTCGCAACCGACTACGTCCCGCACATCCACCGAGCCGTCGGAATCCACCAGTAAAACCCGGCCCGGGTGCTCGGCCTGCGCCGAGCGCACCAACCCCCACACCGCGGCGGCGGCCAGGTCCGTGACGTCCGCATCGGCCAGTCCCACCGCCCCACGGGTCAACACCACCAATACGTCCGGCCTCTCAACGGCCAGCCAGGACTGCAGCACGCCCAGCACCTCGTGCGTGGCGTCATACACCGAGCCCGCCACACCGGCGCCGGTCTGCGCGCCCAACTCCCACAGGACCGGATTTTCCCCAATGGCATTGCGCTCGAACGACACCGGCGACCACACCACCTCGAAGAGCCCACCGCCAACGGGACGAGCCACGGCCGCCGCCAACTGCTCGGCCGACGCCGGACGAAGGATCAACTCCCGCACCGACAACACCGGCAAACCCGTCGGATCGACCATCTCCACCGAGACCGCTCCCACACCGACCGGCGCCAACCTCACCCGGGCCCGCGAAGCCTCGGTGGCATGCAAACACACGCCCTGCCAGGAAAACGGCAAAAGCGTGTCGTCGTGTTCGTCCGCCATTCCCAGCGCATGCAACGCGGCATCCAACAACACCGGATGGATGCCGAACGCGCGAACCGTCGTTGCGGTGGCCTCCGGCACAGCGACTTCCGCGAAGATCTCGGAACCCCGCCGCCATATCTCCCGCAAACCGCGAAACGCCGGACCATACACATAACCCCGCCCGGCCAACCGCTCGTAGCCTCCGGTGACCTCCACCGCCGTCGCGCCCACCGGCGGCCACACGGACAAATCGGTGGACGGCTCGACCGGGGCCGCGCTCAGCTCGCCCTTGGCGTGCAAGACCCAGCCCGAATCCGGCCGGGCACCAGCCGAATACACCGACACCGCCCGACGCCCCGACTCGTCGGCATCCACCACCACCTGCACCCGCACCCCACCGGTGGCCGGCAGCACCAACGGAGCGGACAACGTCAACTCCTCGATCACCGCGCAGCCGACCTGGTCGCCGGCCCGCAACACCAGTTCCACAAAACCCGCCCCCGGAAACAACACGGCCCCGGCCACCGAATGATCGGCCAGCCACGGCTGGGAAGCCGTCGACAGCCGGCCCGTCAGCACCACCCCACCCGAATCGGGTCGCTCCACCACCGCGCCCAACAATCCGTGCTCGGCCCCCAGCAGGCCCAAACCGCCCACATCCGCCCGCCCCATCGCCTCAGCGAGCAGCCAAAACCTCTGCCGCTGAAAGGCATACGTCGGCAATCCGACCCGTTGGGCACCAAGGCCGGCGTATGTGGCGGCCCAATCCACTTGGGCGCCGATGGCGAATAACTGTCCGGCCGCCTTCAGCAGCGAGGCGATTTCGGGGCGGTCCTTGGCCATCGTCACGACGGAGATCGCCGGCTCGGTGGTCAACGACCGTGCCACCGACGCCGTCAGCGCCGCACCCGGGCCCACTTCCAGAAAAACGCCGGCCCCCAGCGATTCGGCCAACCGCACACTGTCGACAAAACGCACCGGCTGGCGCACGTGTTCGACCCAGTACGCAGCCGACCCGTACCCCGGCCCGGCGAGCTGCCCAGTGACGTTGGACACCAACGCAATCCGTGGCTCGCCGGGCGCCACCGCGGCCACCACCGCGGCGAAGTCGTCGATCATGGGCTCCATCAGCGGTGAGTGAAACGCGTGCGAGACCGCCAGCCGATGCACCCGCCGGCCGCGCTTCGCCAGCCCATCCGCCGCCGCATCCACCGCGGCCCGCTCACCCGAAATCACCACCGAATCGGGGCCATTGACGGCCGCGATACTCGCACCCTCGGTCAGCATCCCGGCCACTTCCGCCTCAGCCGCGGCCACCGCCACCATCACGCCGCCGACCGGCAGCTGCGCCATCAATCGCCCCCGCGCCGCCACCAGCCGCGCCGCATCGGCCAGCGACAACACCCCGGCCACATGCGCGGCGGCGATCTCGCCCACCGAATGGCCCATCACCACGTCGGGCGCAACACCCCACGAGTGCCATAACACCGCCAGCGCGATCTCGAGGGCGAACAACGCCGGCTGGGCAAACTCGGTGCTCTGCAACAACTCCGCGTCGGTGCCCCACATCACCTGGCGCAGCGGCAGGCGCAAATGGCCGTCCAGGGCCCCGCAGGCCTCATCGAACGAGCGGGCGAACGCGGGAAACCGGGCGTACAGCTGCGCGCCCATTCCCAACGACTGCGACCCCTGGCCGGGAAACACGAACACGGTCTGGCCGCCCGGCCGCGCGCGCCCCACCACCACGTCCGCACCCGGCTCCGCGGAAACCAGCCCGGCCAGCCCATCCATCAGGGCGTCGCGATCGCTACCCACCAGCACCGCCCGATGCTCGAACACCGACCGCGTGGTCGCCAACGACCAACCCACGTCCGCCACTCGCAAACCCGCATCGGCGTTCACCTGCGCCCGCAGTCGCGCCGCCTGGTGGGCGAGCGCCTGCCCGGAACGGGCCGATACCACCCACGCCACCATCGGCGCCGCGTCTTCGCTTTCGGCCGCAACGGGTTCCGGGTCCGCGGGGGCCTGGTCGATGATCACGTGCGCGTTGGTCCCGCTGATCCCGAACGACGACACCCCCGCCCGGCGCGGCCCGTCCACCGCCGGCCACGGCCGCGCCTCCGTCAGCAGCGACACCGCGCCCGCAGACCAATCGACGTGCGGCGTGGGCACATCCACGTGCAACGTCTTCGGCATGAGCCCGTGGCGAATCGCCTGCACCATCTTGATCACCCCGGCCACCCCGGCGGCAGCCGATGCATGACCGATGTTGGATTTGATCGACCCCAACCACAACGGCCGATCCGCCGGCCGATCGCGCCCATAGGTCGCCAAAAGCGCTTGGATCTCAATCGGATCGCCCAGCACGGTCCCGGTTCCATGCCCCTCGACCGCCTGCACGTCGGCCGCGCTCAACCCGGCGTTAGCCAGCGCCGTCCGAATCACGCGCTGCTGCGACGGGCCATTGGGCGCGGTCAGGCCGTTCGAGGCGCCGTCCTGATTTACCGCAGATGCACGCAGCACCGCCAGCACCGGATGGCCCAGCCGGCGAGCGTCGCTCAGCCGCTCCAACACCAGGACCCCCGCGCCCTCCGACCACGACGTCCCGTCGGCGGCGCCGGCATACACCTTGCAACGGCCGTCGGCGGCGAGCGCCCGTTGCCGGCTGAACTCCACGAACGCCGCGGGCGTCGCCATGACGGTCACGCCACCGGCCAGCGCCAGGTCGCACTCCCCCGAGCGCAGCGACTGCGCCGCCAAATGCATGGCCACCAACGACGACGAACACGCGGTATCCACCGACACCGCCGGGCCTTCCAGCCCCAACACGTAGGCCAGCCGACCCGACGCCACACTCAACGTCGAACCGGTCAGCCCGTAGCCCTCCAGGTCGCCTTTCACCTCGCCGCCGTAGCCGGCGTGAATGACGCCGGCGAACACGCCCGTCGCCGAGCCGCGCAACCCGAACGGGTCAATCCCGGCCCGCTCCAAGGCCTCCCATGACACCTCGAGCATCAGTCGTTGCTGGGGATCCATCGCCAGGGCCTCGCTGGGCCCGATGCCGAAGAACCCGGCATCGAAGTCGGTGGCGTCCTGCAAGAAGCTGCCTCGACGCGTGTACATCTTTCCCCGGGCGTCGGGGTCCGGGTCGAACAGCGCCTCGATGTCCCAGCCTCGATCGGCGGGAAACTCCGACACCGCGTCGCGGCCCTCAACCACCAACTCCCACAAGGACTCCGGCGAATCCACGCCGCCCGGATACCGGCAGCCCATTCCCACCAGCGCCACCGCCTCGGTCAGCTTGCCTTCCAGCTCGGACACCCGCCGGCGTGCCCGCCTGAGATCTGCCGTCAGCCGTTTGAGGTAATCGACGTGTTTCTCGGTGCTCGGCATCGTTACTCCGGGAGGCATCAGCGGCCGAGTTCCTCGTCGAGGATCGCGAAGAGTTGGCTTTCGGTGGCGGCTTGGAGATCGTCGTCGAGATGTTCGGGGTCAGCCTCATCGGCGGGGCCGAGGCTGCTGATCAGGCCTTGAATGCGTTCGCCCAGCCGCGCTTTGTCGTCGGGCTGCCAATCGGTTTGCTCGAGCAGTGCCCGCAGTTCGCGGACGATGTCGTTGAAGCGAGCCATGGGGCCGGGCCGGTCCGTGGCGGTGTCGAGTTGGGCATTGAGATGTGTCGCGAGCACCACTGGTGTGGGGTAGTCGAAAATCAGGGTGGGCGAAAGAGTAAGGCCCGTAGCCGTTTTGAGGCGGTTGCGCAGTTCGACGGCGGTCAGCGAATCGAACCCAAGGTCCTGAAAGGCGCGGCCGGCCTCGATGTCCGCGGTTCCGGGCAGCCCCAACACGGTCGCGGCGTTGCCGCAGACCAGGTCGACCAACTCGCGCTGTCGGGCCTCATGACTCAGCGCGTGCAGGCGCGCGGCGAGGCCGCTCGTCGACGCGGTGGCATCGGTGTCCGTGACGATGCGGCGGGTTGGCCGCGCGGCCAACTCCCGCAGCAGTGGGGGCAACCCATCGGCGTTGTCGGACAGGGCGGCTCGATCCACACGGGCGGCGACCACCACGGGACGGTCCGCCAGCATGGCGGCATCGAATGACTGCAGTGCCTGCTCGGTGGACAGGGCCGCCAACCCGATGCGGCTCATCCGGGCTTTGTCTCGATCACCCAGGTGCGCGGTCATTGCCGAGGCCTGCTCCCAGAGCCCCCAGGCCAGCGACAGCCCCGCGAGTCCGTGAGCCCGCCGGAACTCCATCAGGCCGTCGAGGAAGCTGTTCGCGGCTGCGTAGTTGGCCTGTCCCGGGGTACCCACGATTCCGGCCATCGAGGAGAACACCACGAACGCCGATAAATCCATACTTTGGGTCAGCTCGTGCAGGTTCCACGCCCCGTCGACTTTGGCCCGCAATACCGCATCGAGCCGGTCCGGCGTCAACGACGAGATCAAACCGTCGTCCAGCACTCCCGCCGCGTGAATGATCCCGCGCAGCGGGTATTGCGCAGGCAGTTCCGCGAGCATCGCTGCGACGGCCTCGCGATCGGCCACGTCGCAGGCCACCACGGAGACCTGAGTCCCGGCCGCCCGCAACCGACCGACCAGCTCCGCGGAGCCTTGCGCATCCGCGCCGGCACGGCTCACCAGCACCAGATGGGGCACCCCGTAATGGTCGACGAGGTGACGAGCCAGCGCCGAACCCGCCATGCCGGTGCCCCCGGTGATCAACACCGTTCCGCCGCCGAGGCCGCCCGGACCGTCGGGCAGGCGCAGCACCACCTTGCCGGTGTGGCGGGCCTGGCTCACGAACCGATAAGCCTCCGCGGCGTGCCGCACGTCAAAAGCCTTGACCGGCAACGGCCGTAAGACGCCCTCCCGCGACAGCCGCAGCACCTCGCCCAGCATCGCCGCGATGCGCTCCTCGCCGGCCTCCATGAGATCGAACGCCCGATACTCCACCCCCGGATGCCGCTCGGCAATGACCTGCGGATCGCGAACGTCGGTCTTGCCCATCTCGATGAACCGACCACCGCCCACCAACAACCGCAACGACGCATCGGTGAACTCGCCGGCCAACGAATTGAGCACCACGTCCACGCCCGCCCCCTCGGTGGTGGACAAAAACTTCCCCTCGAACTCCACCGTCCGCGAATCGCCGATGTGGTCCTCGTCAAATCCCATCGCGCGCAACGTGTCCCACTTGCCGCGACTCGCGGTGGCGAAAACCTCCGCTCCCCAGTGCCGCGCCAGTTGGACCGCGGCCATCCCCACCCCGCCCGTGGCCGCGTGGACCAGTACGCGCTGACCGGCACGCAACCCCGCCAATACCGACAGCCCGTACAGCGCCGTCAGGAACACCACGGGCACGCCCGCGGCGCGCGCAGACGACCACCCCGCGGGCACCGGCACCACCAACCGCTGATCCACCACCGCTTCCGAACCCACCACCCCCAACAGGCCCATCACCCGATCACCGACCGCCAACCCGGTCACACCCGGACCGGCCTCGACCACGATCCCGGCGCCCTCGGCGCCCAACTCGCCGCCGCCGGGGTACATGCCCAACGCCACCAACACATCCCGGAAATTCACCCCTACGGCGGAGACCGCCACCCGCACCTGTCCGGGCGCCGGCTCAACGCGCGAAGACGGGCTGACCACCAGGTCTTCCAGCGTGCCCCTGCCGCCCGTGTCCAACCGCCATCCCCTGGCGGGCAACGTGAGCACCGAACCCCCGCCCACGGGCGCCAACCGAGCCGCATGGACGACGCCCTCGCGGATCGCCAGTTGCGGTTCGCCGCAGGCGATCGCCGCGCCCACGTCCACCGAGCCATCGGAATCGACGAGCACCACTCGGCCGGGGTGCTCGGCCTGCGCCGAGCGCACCAATCCCCAGACCGCCGCGCCCGCCAGATCCGAGACACCCTCACCGCCAAGCGCGATGGCCCCACGAGTGAGCACCACCAATGTCCCGGATCCGTCACCGCCCAGCCAGGACTGCAACACCGCCAAGGCCTCGTTGGCGGTCGCATGGACCGACCGCACCACATCCGGGCCGGAATTCTCCGGCTCCCACACGACCAGACCATCGCCGATGACGTTGTCGCCCAGGGCTACCGGGGACCACACAACTTCGAACAGACCCTCCACGGGCGCGGCCGCGGCCGACAACTGACCGGCCGATACCGGGCGCATCACCAACGACCGCACCGACAAGACCGGTAGCCCCGCCGCGTCGGCCATCTCCAACGACACCGCCCCCGCGGCGGTCGGTGCCAGACGAACCCGCGCCCGGCCGGCTCCCGCCGCATGCAGCGAGACCCCCTGCCACGAAAACGGCAACAGCGTGTGCTCTTGTTCGCCCGCCACGCCCAGCGCATGCAACGCCGCATCCAACAGCACCGGATGCATCCCGAACCCACCGTCCGTCACCGCGGCCGCCTCCGGTCCGGCGACCTCGGCGAAGATCTCAGCTCCCCGCCGCCACATCGCCCGCAAACCCCGAAACGCCGGACCGTACTCGTAGCCCTGCGCCGCCAGGCGGTCATAGGCGCCGCCGACCTCCACCGCGGTCGCGCCCACCGGCGGCCACACCGACAAATCGGCCGCCGGCTCCACCGAGCCCGTGCTCAGCTCCCCTTCGGCATGCAAAGTCCAACCCGAATCAGGCTGAGCGCCGGCCGAATACACCGACACCGCGCGGCGGCCAGACGCGGCGGCCGCACCGACGACCACCTGTACCTGCACGCCATCAACGGCCGGCAGGACCAACGGAGCCGACAACGTCAACTCCTCGACCACCGAACAGCCGACCTCATCGCCGGCCCGGATGGCCAACTCGACAAACCCCGCCCCCGGGAACAACGCCGTGCCGGCCACCGCATGATCGGCCAACCAAGGCTGCGCGAGGGTCGAGAGCCGACCCGTCAACACCACCCCGCCCGAATCGGGCCGCTCCACCACCGCGCCCAACAACCCATGCTCTGCCCCCACCAAGCCCAGACCGCCCGCATCGCCCGATGCGCCGGATCCGCCCGGCAGCCAAAACCGGCGCCGCACAAACCCGTACGTCGGCAGATCCACCCGGCGCCCACCGGCCAGCACCGTCCGCCAGTCCACCGCCACGCCGGCCACGTGCGCCTGCCCGGCGGACAGCCAAAACCGTCGAAGCCCGCCGTCATCGCGGCCCAATGACGGAATGACGACCGAGTCGTCGGTGGCGTCCCTATCGGCCAGTGTCTCTTCGATGCCGGCGATCAACACCGGATGCGGGCTGGATTCGATGAAGACCCGATATCCACGGTCGCACGCGCTGCGCACCGCCTGATCGAATTGCACCGTCTGCCGGATGCTTCGGTACCAGTAGTCGGCGTCCAACGCGGCGGTGTCCGCGAGCCCGCCGGTCACCGTCGAGAAGAAGGCGGTCGGGGAAGATCGCGGCTCAAGGCCGGTGAGCGCTTCGGCGAGTGGCTCGCGAATCGCGTCGACCCGTGCGGAGTGGGATGCGTAGTCGACATCGATCCTGCGGGCCCGAACGCCGTCGGCCTCACACCGTCGCACCAGCTCCTCCAGCGCGTCCGCGTCACCGGAGACCGCCACCGACGAAACACCGTTAACCGCAGCGATGTTCAGTCGACCGCCCGAGGCCGCCACCAGCTCCCGGGCCCGCGGCAGCCCGCATGCCACCGAAACCATGCCGCCCGCACCCGACAGCCGCACCAGCAGCCGGCTGCGCAGCGCCACCACCCGGGCGGCGTCTTCCAACGACAGCGCGCCGGCGACATAGGCCGCGGCGATCTCGCCCTGCGAATGCCCGATCACCGCATCGGGGACCACGCCCACCGAACGCCACAGCTCGGCAAGTGAGACCATGACCGCCCACAGCGCCGGCTGAACCACGTCCACCCGATCCAATCCGGGCGCACCGGGCGTTGCGCGGATGACGTCGACCAACGACCACTCCACGTGCTCGGCCAGCGCCTTGTCGCATCGATGCAGCTGTTCGGCGAATACCGGTGAGGTATCGAGCAACTCGGCTCCCATACCGGCCCATTGCGAGCCCTGCCCGGGAAACACGAACACCGTCTTGCCCATCGAGCGCGCCCGCCCGATCACCACGCCCGCGCCCGCGTCACCGCCGGCCAGCGTCGCCAGCCCCGCCACCAGCCGATCGCGATCGGAGCCCACCACCACCGCGCGATGCTCGAACAGTGACCGCGTCGAAACCAACGACCACCCCACATCCACCACACGCAGACCCGGATCGGCACTCACCCGCGCGAGCAGCCGCGCCGCCTGGTTCGCCAGCGCGTCGGTCGACCGGGCCGACAACACCCACGGCCCCGGCGCGTCATCACCTTCTGCCCCAAGGCTTTCCGGCTGCGCCGTCGGCTGCTCCAAAATCACGTGCGCATTGGTCCCGCTGATTCCGAACGACGACACCCCAGCGCGGCGCGGACGGTCGTGCGCCGCCCACGGCCGCGGCTCCGTCAACAACGACACCGCGCCGGCCGACCAATCCACGTGCGGCGTAGGGACATCCACGTGCAGCGACTTGGGCATCACCGCATGCCGCATCGCCTGCACGCTCTTGATCACCCCGGCGGCGCCCGCCGCCGCCGACGTATGCCCCATGTTCGATTTGATCGACCCCAGCCACAGCGGCCGATCCGCCGGTCGATCCTGCCCGTACGTCGCCAACAGCGCTTGGGCTTCGATCGGATCCCCCAACGTGGTGCCGGTCCCGTGGCCCTCCACCAGATCCACGTCCGCCGAGGTCAACCGCGCATTGGCCAAAGCCGCCCGGATCACCCGCTGCTGCGACGGGCCGTTGGGCGTCGCCAGTCCGTTGGAGGCGCCGTCCTGATTCACCGCCGATCCCCGCAGCACCGCCAGCACCGGATGCTCCAACCGCCGGGCATCGGCCAACCGCTCCAGCACCAACACACCGACGCCCTCGGAAAACCCGGTGCCGTCGGCGGCACCCGCGTACGCCTTGCACCGGCCGTCGGCGGCGAGCGCCCGCTGCCGGCTGAATTCGATGAACATCGCCGGTGTCGCCATCACCGTCACGCCACCGGTCAGCGCGAGATCACACTCGCCGGACCGCAACGACTGCGCCGCCAGATGCATCGCCACCAATGACGACGAACACGCCGTATCCACCGACACCGCCGGGCCTTCCAGGCCCAGCGCATACGCCACCCGGCCCGACGCCACGCTCAGGGTGGAGCCGCGCAGCCCGTACCTTTCCAGGTCTCCCGGCACCCGCCCCTGGCCGCCATAGGAACCGTGGAACACCCCGGCGAACACACCCGTGGCCGAACCGCGCAACGAAACGGGATCAATCCCGGCCCGCTCCAACGCCTCCCAGGACACCTCCAACAGCAAGCGCTGCTGCGGGTCCATCGCCAGCGCCTCGCTGGGTGCGATCCCGAAAAACGCGGCATCGAAGTCGGCCACGTCGGCCAAGAACCCGCCGGATCGGGTGTACGACTTGCCGACCGCGTCGGGATCCGGATCAAACAGAGCCGCCAAATCCCAGCCGCGATCCGCCGGAAACTCCGACACCACGTCGCGGCCGTCGACGACCATCGCCCACAGGGCCTCCGGCGAATCCACCCCACCCGGATAGCGGCAGGCCATCCCCACCACCGCCACCGGCTCGGTGGGCCCCTCTGAAATCAGGGCCAGATACTGGCGGTTCTCTCGTTTGAGCCGCTCGTTTTCCTTCAATGACTTTCGGAGAGCCTTGACGAGCTCATCTTGGGTGCTGTTCATACGATTCGAGGCCCCAAAGGCCATGTCCTACGGTACGACGGGAAATCCACGGGCACGGCAAAATCAGTGCCAGCGCAAGAGCACGAGTTCCGAACAGAATCCCGGCCCCATCGCGATCATCAGCCCGGGGCTTTCGCTGGGCGGCGGTTTGGCGAGGGTGTCGCGCAGCACGTGCAGGACCGAAGCCGACGAAAGATTGCCGATCTCGCCGAGCGAGCGCCAGGTCAGTTCCAGGGCCTGTGGCGGCAGGTTGAGGCTCTCGGTGATCGCGTCGATGATCTTTGGACCGCCGGGGTGGGTTACCCAGGCACCGATGTCGGTCGTGGTCAGGCCGTGCGCGGCCAGAAACGCCGTGACGTCGTTGCCCAGATACTCCTGGACGACATTGGCCAGATCCCGGGACAGCACCAGCTCGAACCCGGAGGAGCCGACGTCGTAGCCCATGGTGCGCAGCGAGTCGGGGTAAAGATGGCTGCGCGAATCGAGGATGGCGGGCCCGTCGGCACCGGACCGGTCGGCGCGACGCTCGCCGACGGCCACCACCGCCCCGGCGCCGTCGGCGAACAACGCGCTGCCGACCAGGCCGGCCAGCGACGGCTTGTACCCCGGGTAGGTCAGCGAGCACAGCTCGACGGAGACCAGGGCCGCGACGCCGTCTCGCGCGCCACGCAGGTAGTCGTGCAGCCGGGCCACCCCCGCCGCCCCGGCGACGCAGCCCAGCCCGAACAGCGGCATCCGTCGCACATCGTCGCGCAGCCCGAGCCGCCCGGCGATCCGGGCATCCAGCGACGGGACCGCGACACCGGTGACCGTCGTCGTGACGAGCACGTCGAGGTCCTGAGGCCGCAGGCCCGACTCGTCAAGGGCCCCCAAAAGCGCCTCACACCCGAGGTCGACGGCTTTTTCGATGAAGATCCGATTCGCCACCCCGAAGTCGGTCAGCGTGGGATACCGCTCGATCGGGAGAACCAGGTGGCGACTGTTGACTTTGGCGCTGGCGTGCAGTTGCCGAACGATGTCTTCGTAACCCTCGAAATCGGGAATGCTGACGAAAAAGTCGGTGAGCTCTCGCTGGGAATAGCGGTACGGCGGCACCGCACCGAACACTCCTGCGATGACGCTCATCGGTCCCACCCCTTGGTAACGAAGATCCAGGTCGAAACGTTCACCCAATCGCTTAGAGCTGGAAGTTTAGCCTGTCTAAAACCGCCCGGGTTAGAAACTAAAGTCCTCTCACCGGCCCACGTCCAGCCGGTTCTTGAGCTCGGCGCGGGTGGCCAGGACGGCTTCGAGTTGTTCGGCGACGCGAGCCGGTGCGGTGCCGCCCCTGGCGTCGCGCGACGACACCGAGCCCTCGATCGTCAGCACGTCGCGGACCTGCGCCGTCAGTTCGGGGCTGATGGCGGCCAGTTCGTCGTCGGTCAGCTCGTCGAGCCCCACGCCGCGGTCCTCGGCGGCGCGCACGGCCGCCCCGGCGGCCTCGTGCGCGGATCGGAACGGAATCCCTTGCCGTACAAGCCATTCGGCGATATCAGTGGCCAGCGTGTAGCCGGCCGGGGCCAGGGCCGCCATCCGCTCGACGTCGAACGTCAGGCTGGCCACCAGCCCCGCCATCGCCGGCAGCAGGAGCTCCAGCTGGACCACCGCGTCGAACACCGGCTCCTTGTCCTCCTGCAGGTCACGGTTGTACGCCAGGGGTTGCGCCTTCAGCGTCGCCAGCAGCCCGGCCAGGTTTCCGATCAGCCGCCCGGCCTTACCGCGGGCCAGCTCGGCGATGTCGGGGTTCTTCTTTTGCGGCATGATCGAGCTGCCGGTGGACCACGAGTCGTGCAAGATGACGTAGCCGAATTCCGTCGAGCTCCAGATGATGATGTCCTCGGCCAGCCGGGACAGGTCGACGCCGATCATGGCGAAGATGAACGCGGCCTCGGCGGCGAAATCCCTGGCCGCGGTCGCGTCGACGGAATTGTCGGCGGCGGCGGCGAAACCCAGCTCGTCGGCGATCGCGTCCGGGTCCAGGCCCAGCGACGAGCCGGCCAGCGCTCCGGCGCCGTACGGGGACACCGCCGCGCGCTTGTCGAAGTCGACGATCCGGTCGACGTCGCGCAGCAACGGGTGGGCATGGGCGAGCAGATGGTGGGCCAGCAGGATCGGCTGGGCGGACTGCAGGTGGGTCTTCCCGGGCATGATGGCCGCCGGGTGCGCGGCGGCCTGGGCGGCCAGCGCGCCGACGACGTCGAGGGCTCCGGCGGCGACGCGGCGCACCGCGTCGCGCAGCCACATCCGGAA
The DNA here is from genome assembly GCA_963784685.1 of uncultured Actinomycetota bacterium. Lineage (GTDB taxonomy): Bacteria > Actinomycetota > Actinomycetes > Mycobacteriales > Mycobacteriaceae > Mycobacterium. Next base: position 268,525 of record CAWASF010000012.1, on the reverse strand, counting down.
CAGGGTGGCCACCTGGTCGTTGCGCGATCGCCCGGCCCTCAATCGGCCGCCCAGGTCGGGGCCTACCCTGTCGATCAGCCCGCGCTCCAGAGCGGCGTGCACGTCCTCGTCGGTGACCAGCGGCGAAAAGCTGCCGTCGGCCACATCCTCGGCGAGGCTGTCCAACCCGGCCAGCAGCCCGTCACGCTGCTCTTCGTCGAGCAGCCCGGCCCGGAACAGCACCACCGTGTGGGCCCGCGACGCGACGATGTCGTAGGGAGCCAGCACCCAGTCGAAATGCGTGGACTTGCTCAGCGCGGCCAGTGCGTCGGACGGGCCGTCGGCAAATCGGCCGCCCCACAGCGACCCCTCGCGCGTGCTCACTCTTTCTCCGCGAGCAGACGCAAAATCGCACCGACACGCCGGCTTGCGTGCGATTCTGCGTCTGGTGGCCGGGCAGGGCCCGGCGAACACCGCTGGAGAAGGCTCACCGCAGGTCCCGGCGGGAGGCGATCTTCGACGACAGCCCGTGCACGTAGACGAAGCCCTTCGCGGCCGACTGGTCGAAGCTGTCGCCCTCGTCGTAGGTGGCCAGGTTGAAGTCGTACAGCGACTCAGCGCTTCGCCTGCCGTTGACCGCAATGTGGCCGCCGTGCAACACCATTCGCACCTCTCCGGACACGTGTTCCTGGGTCTTGGCGACGAAACTCTCCAGCGCGGCCTTCAGCGGCGAGTACCACAGGCCGTCGTACACCAGCTCGGCCCAGCGCTGGTCGGTCTGGCGTTTGAAGCGGCCAAGTTCGCGCTCGAGGGTGACGTGTTCGAGTTCGGTGTGCGCGGTGATGAGCACCATCGCTCCCGGCGCCTCGTAGATCTCGCGGCTCTTGATGCCCACCAGCCGGTCCTCGACGACGTCGAGGCGCCCGACGCCCTGCGCCCCAGCGCGGCGGTTGAGTTCCTCGATGGCCTGCAGCATCGACACCGGTTTGCCGTCGATCGAGACGGGCACCCCGCGCTCGAACCCGACGATCACCTCGTCGGGGGTGCTCCAGTTGAGGGTCGGGTCTTCGGTATAGGCGTAGATGTCTTTGGTGGGGGCGTTCCACAGGTGTTCCAGGAAGCCGGTTTCCACGGCGCGGCCCCACACGTTCTGGTCGATCGAGAACGGCGACCGCTTGGTGACGTTGATCGGAATGGCGTTCTCCTCGGCGAACGCGATGGCCTTCTCGCGCGTCCAGGCGTAGTCGCGAACCGGCGCCAGCACCTCGAGATCCGGTGCCAGCGAAGCGAATCCGACCTCGAACCGGACCTGGTCATTGCCCTTGCCGGTGCAACCGTGCGCGACGATGCCGCCGCCGTGCTCGCGGGCGGCCGCGACCAGGTGCTTGGCGATCAGCGGCCGGCTGATCGCCGACACCAGCGGGTAGCGGTCCATGTACAGGGCGTTGTTCAGCACGGTCGGCAGGCAGTAGCCCTCGGCGAACTCGTCCCGTGCGTCGACCACGACCGCCTCCACGGCGCCGCAGTCCAGGGCCCGCTGCCGAACCACCTCCATGTCCTCGCCGCCCTGACCGAGGTCGATCGCGACCGCGACGACCTCGCGGCCGGTCTCCTTGCCTATCCAGCTGATCGCCACCGAGGTGTCCAGACCGCCGGAATACGCCAGGATGACGCGTTCTGACATTGAGCAATCTCCTTTTACTTGAGACTTTCCAGCATGCTGGCCAGCTCGGCGCCGGTCATCGGCTCGCGCGCTGCCACGAAGAGGGTGTCGTCGCCGGCGATGGTGCCGACGACGTACGGTAGCGCCGCGCGGTCGATTGCGCTGGCCAAATAGTCGGCGGCACCGGGCGGGGTGCGCAGCACGGCGAGGTTTGCGCTGGCGTCCACCGACACCAGCAGCTCACTCAGCAGCCGGGAGAGTCGTGCGGTGCCACCGGACACCCCGCGCACGGGGCTACCGTCCTCGGGGACGACGTAGACCCCGACCCCGCCGTCGGCGCCCCGCAGCTTCACCGCGCCGAGCTCCTCGAGGTCCCGCGACAGCGTGGCCTGGGTGACATCGACGCCTTCGTCGGCCAGCCGAGCGGCCAGTTCTCCTTGGCTGCTGATCGACGAGGACGACAGGATCGCCACGATGCGGGCCTGCCGGCCTGCCCGGGTGGTCTCGGATGTGGTCTTCGAGCCGCCGCGGGTCATCGGGACCGCTCCAGCAGCCACACCAGCAGCGCCTTCTGGGCGTGCAGCCGGTTTTCGGCCTCGTCCCAGACCGCGCTGGCCGGCCCGTCCATCACCTCGTCGGTGATCTCGTCGCCCCGGTGGGCCGGAAGGCAATGCAGCACAACGACTTCCGGGTCAGCCAGCGCCAGCAGCCGCGCGTTGACCTGAAACGGCCGAAACGGCCTGACCCGGTCCAGCCCGTCGTCCTCCTGCCCCATCGACGTCCAGGTGTCGGTCACCACGACATCGGAGCCTTTGGCGGCCGCCTCGGCATCGGCGGTCAAGGTGACCGAGGCGCCGCCGGCTTCGGCGCGCTGCCGCGCCGCGGCCACCACCGCCGGTTCGGGCGCGAAGCCGTCGGGTGCGGCGACGGTGACGTGGATGCCGGCGGTCGCCCCGCCGAGCAGCAGCGAGTGGGCCATGTTGTTGGCGCCGTCACCGAAGTAGGACAGCCGCAAGCCGCGCAACGACCCCTTGCGCTCGGCGATCGTCTGCAGGTCCGCCAGCACCTGACAGGGATGGAACTCGTCGGACAGCGCATTCACCACCGGCACGGTCGCCGTCGCGGCCATCGCCTCCAGCCGGTCCTGGCCGAAGGTCCGCCACACGATGGCGTCGACGTACCGCGACAACACTCGTGCGGTGTCTCCCAGCGTCTCGTCCCGGCCCAGCTGGGTGCTGCGGCCGTCGACGACGACGGCGTGCCCGCCGAGCTGTGCGATGCCCATCTCGAACGAGAACCGCGTGCGGGTGGAGTTCTTGTCGAAGATGACCGCGACCCCGCGCGGTCCCTCGAGGGGACGACGGCCGAATGGGTCCCTCTTCAGTTCGGCCGCCAGCTCGAGCACCTCGGCCTGTTCTTGCGGCGACAGGTCGTCGTCGCGCAGGAAGTGCCGAATCATGTTGTGGCCCCGGCTCCAGAAGCACGGTCGAGGATGCCCGGCAGGGCGGCGATGAAGCCGTCGACCTGGGCTTCGGTGATGATCAGCGGCGGCGCGAACCGGATGACGTCGGGCGCGGCGGCATTGACGAGGAATCCGGCTTCACGCGCGGCGGCCTCGGCGTCCCTGGCCCGCGGGGCGGTCAGCACCACGCCCCACAGCAGTCCCCGGCCGCGCACGTGGTCGATCAGCGGGTGGCCGAGCGCCTCGATGCCGTGACGCACCGACTTGCCCAGCACCTCGGCGTGCCGCACCAGGTCCTCGGCCGCGAGCACGCGCAACACCGCCAACGCCGCCGCGGTGCAGATCGGGTTGCCGCCGAAGGTGCTGCCGTGCATGCCGGGCGTCAGCAGCTCGGAGGCCGCCCCGACGGCAAGGCACGCGCCGATCGGCAGCCCGCCACCAAGCCCCTTGGCCATGGTCACCACGTCCGGGGTGATGCCGTCGTGTTGATGGGCGAAAAACGCGCCGGTGCGGCCCATCCCGGTCTGCACCTCGTCGAGCACCAGCAGGGCACCGTGCCGCGCGGTGATTTCCCGCGCCGCGGCCAGGTAGCCCTCGGGCGGGACGACGACCCCGTTCTCCCCCATGATCGGTTCGAGGAACAGCGCGGCGGTGTCGTCATCGACCGCGGCGGCCAGTGCATCGGTGTCGCCGTAAGGGACGTGCGTGACCTCGCCGGGCAGCGGCTCGAACGGCGCCCGCTTGCTCGGCTGACCGGTCAACGCCAGCGAACCCATCGTCCGGCCGTGAAAGGCCTCTTGCGCGGCAACGAGTTTCGTGCGACCGGTGAGCCGCGACAGCTTGAACGCCACCTCGTTGGCCTCGGCGCCGGAGTTGCAGAAGAACACCCGCGTCTCGGCGTCGGACGCCAGCAGCGCGACCAGTTCCTCGGCCAGCGCGATACCGGGCTCGGTGGCATACAGGTTGGAGGTGTGGCCCAGTGTGGTCATCTGGTGGGTGACGGCCTCGATGACCGCCGGGTGGCCATGCCCCAGGACGTTGACCGCGATGCCGCCGAGCAGGTCCAGGTAGGTCTTGCCGTCCACATCCGTGACCACGGCGCCCTCACCGCTGGCCAGAGCCACCGGGGGGGTCCCGTAGTTGTTCATCATCACGGCCTGCCATCTGGCCTTCATGGCGTCGGTGTGCGTCATGCACTCACCACCTTGGTGCCGGTGCCCGCGTCGGTGAAAAGCTCGACGAGCACGCAGTGTTCGACCCGCCCGTCGATGACGTGCGCGCTGGGCACACCCGCGGTGACGGCCCGCAGGCAGGCCTCAACTTTGGGAATCATGCCCGCCTGAAGTCTGGGGAGCAGTTGCGCCAGTGTGCCCGTGTCAATTTCGCTGACCAACGAGTCCCGGTCCGGCCAGCTGGTGTACAGGCCTTCGACATCGGTGAGCATCAACAGCTTCTCGGCCCCCAGGGCTTCGGCCAGCGCCGCCGCGGCGGTGTCGGCGTTGATATTGTGCACCACGCCTTCGGCGTCCGGCGCGAGCGTCGACACCACCGGAATGCGCCGCGCCGCAATCAAATCCAGCACCGCCGCGGTGTTGACGTGCTCGACGTCGCCGACCAGACCGATGTCGGTGGCCACCCCGTCGACGGTGACGCTGCGCCGCACGGCGGTGAACAGTTGCGCGTCCTCGCCGGTGATGCCGACGGCATAGGGTCCGTGCGCGTTGATCAGGTTGACCAGTTCGCGGCCCACCTGTCCGAACAGCACCATCCGCGCCACGTCGAGCACTTCCGGTGTGGTGACCCGGAAGCCCCCCTTGAAGTCGCCCTCGATGCCGAGCCGACGCAGCATCGCGGTGATCTGTGGTCCACCGCCGTGCACGACAACGGGATGGATCCCACAGTTACGCAGAAACGCCATGTCGGCCGCGAAGGCATGCCGCAGCGTGTCGTCGGTCATGGCGTTGCCGCCGTATTTGATGACGACGATCTTGCCGTGCAACTGCTTGAGCCAGGGCAGCGCCTCGGCCAGGACCTGCGCTTTGACCTGGGTGGGCAATGTGTCGATCTTTACGGTCATGAGCTGTAGGCCGAATTCTCTTCGACGTAGCCGTGCGAGAGGTCGGTGGTCCGGATGGCGGCCTGCCCGTCGCCGACGCGCAGGTCGACAGTGATCTCGATGTCGGCCCCCGAAAGGTCCACCTCGCGCGCGCCCGGGGCTCCGACCCCGTCGATGCACACCGCAGAACCGTTGAACGACACCCTGATTCGATCGGGATCGAGGGTGACCGGCGCCATGCCCACGGCCGCGAGCACCCGGCCCCAGTTGGGGTCGGACCCGAACACCGCCGTCTTGACCAGGCTGTCGCGGGCGATTGCCCGGGCGGCGATCAGCGCGTCGTCGCCGGAGGCGGCACCGGTCACGGTCACAGTGACCCGCTTGGTGACGCCCTCGGCGTCCGCTTGCAGCTGAGCGCACAGGTCGTCGCAGACCCGCAGCACGGCGTCGTCGAGCTCGGCCTTGGTCGGGTTGACGCCGCTGGCCCCGGACGCCAGCAACAGCACCGTGTCGTTGGTCGAGCAGGCGCCGTCGATGTCGAGCCGGTCGAAGGTGCGCGCGGTGGCGTGGCGCAGCGCCCGGTCGAGCGCCGCCGGCTCGACGGCCGCGTCGGTGGTCAGCACGCAGAGCATGGTGGCCAACGACGGCGCGAGCATGCCGGCGCCCTTGGCCATTCCGCCGACCGTCCAGTCGCCGGGATGGTGCAGCGCAACCTGTTTGGGAACCGTGTCCGTGGTCATGATCGCCTGCGCGGCCTCCTCGCCGCCGCTGAGCCCGCCGACCATCTCGTGCACGATCTCGGTCACCCCGGCGAGCACCTTGTCCATCGGCAGCCGGTCACCGATCAACCCGGTTGAGCAGACCGCGACCTCGATGGCTCCGGTCTCGGTTCCCCAGTCCGACAATGCGGCCGCGACCGCCTCCGCGGTGGCGTGGGTGTCCTGGAAGCCCGCCGGCCCGGTGCAGGCGTTTGCGCCGCCGGAGTTGAGGATCACCGCGCGCAACTGCCCGGTGGTCAGCACCTGCTGCGTCCACAGCACCGGCGCGGCTTTGATCTTGTTGCGGGTGAACACTCCCGCGGCCGCGTAGTCGGGCCCTTCGTTGAAGACGAGAGCCAGGTCGCGGGCCCCCGATGCCTTGATCCCGGCGGCGATGCCGGCGGCCCGGAACCCGGCCGGGGCGGTGACACCCTGCTCGCGCACCAACCGTGCCGCGGCGGCCAACCCGGTCACGGCGCGACCCCGATCACCGAAAGGCCTTCCGTCTCCGGCCAACCCAGCGCCAGGTTCATCGACTGCACCGCCGCGCCCCCCGTGCCCTTGACCAGGTTGTCGATCGCGGCGATCGCCACGAAGGTCTCGGCCGCCTCGTCCACCGCGACGGCGATCTGCGCCGCGTTGCTGCCGATCACCGTCCCCGTGCGCGGCAGCTGTCCATCGGGCATCAAATAGATGAAAGGCTCTGTATCGTAGGCCTTTTCGTAGGCGGCCCGCAGCTGTGACAGCGGTGACCGGGTGCGCGCGGTGCAGGTGGCCAGGATGCCGCGGGATGTCGGGATGAGCACCGGGGTGAACGATACGGTGACGTCGCGGTCGGTGAGGGCCTGCAGTCCCTGCGCGATCTCGGGCGTGTGCCGGTGGGTGCCGGCGATGTTGTAGGCCCGTGCCGACCCGATGACCTCCGAGCCGAGCAGATCGGTCTTGGCTGCGCGGCCGGCTCCGGAGGTGCCGCTGACGGCGACCACCGTGACGGCGGGCTCGATGAGGTCCTCGGCCATCGCCGGCCACAACGCGAGCAACGCCGCGGTTGGATAGCAGCCCGGAACCGCGACGCGGCGTGCATTCCGCAGGCGCTCCCGTCCGCCTGGCAGCTCGGGCAGCCCGTACGGCCAGCTGCCGGCGTGCGGGGATCCGTAGAACCCCTCCCAGGCGTCGGCGTCGGTAAGGCGGAAGTCGGCGCCACAGTCGATGATCAGGGCTTCGGGGGCGAGCTGTTGAGCCAGCGCGGCCGAGTTCCCGTGCGGGAGGGCCAGGAACACCACGTCGTGGCTTTCCAGGACGTCCTGATCGGTGGGCTCGACGATGCGCTGGGCCAACGGAATCAGATGCGGATGGTGCTCACCCAGGGCGCTACCGGCACTGGCCGCGGCGGTCACCGCGCCGATGCTGAGCCGGCCGTCCGCGTAGGCCGGATGCCCAAGCAGCAGCCGTAGGATCTCACCGCCCGCGTAGCCGGTGGCACCGGCAACCGCCACCTTTAACACGTCGGCCATTCCGACGATTCTGCATGATTATGCACTAGTTTGCAAATCCATGCCACGGGTCCGATTGCGCCCCGCGGCGCCCTCACGCGCCGTGTGTACGGACAAGGGACGGGTAATAGCCCGGAAAGCCACCTGAGCGAACTGAATTCAGTTGGCTATCAAGACCTTTCGTGCCGCAGGTCAGACCCCCAGGAGCCCGCCGACCAGACCGCCGGTGCTGCCGGTCAGGCCTCCAAGAAGCCCACCGAGATCGTTCGTGCCAAGGCTCGTGCCAAGAAGCCCGGTGAGGCCGTTCGTGCCAAGGGTCAAGAGGGGCACGTCGATCAATGGGGGCGGCGACCCGGGTGCACCGATCGCCAGCGCGAGCTGCTCGGGTGCGTAGTTCACCACGAAGGGCGCGAGGCCGCTGAAGGGCGTGCTTCCGAGACCGACGTTAACCGTCGTTGGAGGAATAACAGTGCCGTTGAGTAAATCAACCGACACCGTAGCCGCGTAGAAGCCGGGAGGATGGATTATTCCGTCAAGGGGAAGGCTGAGGTTCACGCTCACGTTGGCCACGTTCCCGAGCACCGGCACACCCGTAAGGCTCAGCCCCAAGGGCAACGTCGCCTGCCCGTTGAGGAAGCCGTTGGCGATGACGGCCGGCGCATCGATGAGCGCAGCGATCGCCCCGGCCGGGTTCCCCGTCGCCAGCGCGGAGGTGAACGCCGACGCGCTGAAGGTGGCCGCCTCGAAGGTGGCGACCGGCGCACCCACCAGATCGACACCGGCCACTATCGGCAGGCCGAAAACGGTTTCGAGAGCCAGTTCGGGGGTTGGCAAAATCTGCGTGACTTCCACGTGTGGGGTGATGCTTGTATCAGTAAGTACCCCAAAGACATTGCCCACATTGTGCGCTATATCGCCAGGAATGGTGGTGATCGGCTGCAGATTCCCGGTTGCGAGGCTCGTCGCGATGATCTGCCCGTAGTTCGCCCAGTTAGCGCCGATCTGACGCAGGAACGGGTACGGGTTGGCCAACCAGCCGGCAGCGAGGCTTTGCAAGTTATTCCCCGTGTTCGCGAAGAGCGCTTCGTATGGGCCCCAGATGCCGGTGAACGACGGGCCCGTGCCCCCGCCGACTTGGACGTTCAGCAGCCCGGGCAGGCCTCGGCCAGCGCCGATCGAATGCCTGCCAAATCCTGGGCCGCACCCTGAACCAGGTCCGGCGCCGCGATGACAAACGACATGACCATTCCCCTCGCGTAATGACAACGATCGGTCGGTGATCGTCGTCAGTCAACATGAGCCTGATAGGCGCAACGAGCCCGCGGACGTAAATCCAAGTTTTGCCCCGATTAAACCTCCCGTTACCAGTCCGGTCCCGCGGCCCACCAGCAACGGGGACGAGAGGGCCCGGCGACGGTAACAGCTGCCCAAGGATGTCGCGCCGACTTGAATTCATTCGACGCGCAAGTTAAGCCCGCCGGGGACACGGCGCCGCTCGGCGCCGTGTCCCTCAACGACTATGGCGTGATGGCGTTCGCGAGCTGTTGGGACGCGTAGTAAACCCCGTAAGCGAAGCCGCTGAGCGGCGTGCCTCCGATGGGAATCGTGAGGAGGCCATCCACCGTCAGGGACGCAGGTGTGGGACCGACAAGAATTCCATCCATCGGGAAATCCAAAGTAACTGGGATGCCGTCTAGTTCGGTACTCAGGGGCAGCACGTCGTGGCCGTTGAGGAAGGCGTTGTTGATGTTGGCCGGAGCAGCGATGAGCGCGGAGGCTGCCTGTTGGTAATGTCCGGACAGCGCCGCGTTGTTGAATGCATCCGCGCTGGCATTGAACGCGTCCCACACGTTGACCGGGCCGCCCGCCGCATCGAGGAGAAGCGCCAGCGGAAGCCCCAGGTGGGTATCGAGACCAAGGGTGCCGGTGATGTCGGGCGGGATGATGCTGGGGAATAGCGAGCCCGGCCCCCAATCGGCTGTGAGGTCGAGTACTCCGCCCAACGCGATCGACGTGTCCCCCATCGCCTTGACCGCGTTGGTGAAGTTCTGCGACATCTGCTGCAAGATCGAACCGCCAGGCAGCAGGTTGGTGAAGTCCTGGGCCTCCATTCCCGGAATGGTGAAGAGCGGAAAAAGGGATCCCAAAGTGCCCACCGGGACGATACCGGCGTCAACATTTGCGATGACGCTCGTTGGAAGGTTCCCGTTATTGAAGGGAAAGAGCGAGTAGTGATGGAACGTCACGGTGAAACTTGTGCTCTCACCAGTGACCTCGGCACCGGGCGGGGCGACCAACAAACCCAAGGCCCCTTCGAAAAGTTGGCCCTGCGCGGCGGTGTAATTGCCCGCCAGCGTGTACTGGAAGGCGGCTTGCAGATGAGGCGGCAAAGCCTGCAACCCCGCGGTGAAGTAGCCTCCCGCGCTCTGCAGTGACGAGTACGCGAGCTCCCCGTAGATCATCTGGTTGGTGATGAACTGCTGCACGTAGAACGCGGGGTTCCAGGCCAACAGCCCCGCAATGCCGGCTTGGATGCTCGCCGGCGCGCTGGCCAACAAGGCGGGGAAATTTCCGATGGTGTACGCGAGCTGCGAGCTGATCGTGTCCCCGTAGCCCATCAGGTTTTTGAAGACCTGGTGCAGGAACGGGTTGGGATTAGCGGATATGGATGAGGTGAAGGTTTGCAGGTTAGCGACCGTATTCTGCAGGAGCATTTGATACGGTCCGCCACTGGTGCCGGCGGCGGGTTGCAGCAGCCCGTGCAGGCCGGGCAGTCGGGTACCGAGCGGGCCCGAAAGCAGGGAGCCGACGCCGCCGTTCTCCAGCGCGCTCACCACGCCGTGGATGCCCTGACCCACGGATCCGCCGCCGAGACCGCCCAGCAGCGACGTGCCGCCGAGACCGCCCAGCAACGGGGCCACCGACGGGAGACCACCAAGACCGCCCAGCAGCGGGCTGACTGATACGCCACCGCCACCGAGGCCGCCAAGCAGCGGAACCACCGGGGTGCCGCCAACCCCCAGACCACCCAGGACTGAGCCAACCGACGTGCCGCCGCCACCGAGGCCACCAAGCAGTGGCCCACCCAACGTGCCGCCGCCACCGAGGAGCGGGAAAACCGACGACTGAGCCGTGGTCAGGCCAGCAGTCAGAGCGCGCACGACGCCACCGCCTGCGTTGGCAGCCGCCCCACCGGACTGGGCCGGCGCATTCACCGCATTCAGCAAATTCTGCTGGGCATTGGCGACGTCGGTGCTCAGGTAAGCGCCTGCGCCCGCATTCATCAAATTGACGAACTGCGCGTGGAACCCCTGCGCCTGGGCATTGAGGACCTGGTATTCCTGACCGAAATCGTTGAACAACGCTGCGACGGCGGCCGAAACCTCGTCCTGGGCCGCGACCGCCACACCGGTCGTGGGCGCCGTGGCCGACGCACTGGCCTTGGCTAGCGTCGAGCGGATACCGGCCAAACTTTGAGCTGCCGTCTGTACCTGCTCCGGCGCCGCGACGACGAACGACATTATCCATCTCCCATCGAGCCCGATACGACGGTTGCCTGGCGTTAACTCAATTGACACAAGATTAATAGGACGCCCTCTGCTTTCGCGGCAAATTGGGCTTTTCTGGTGTCCACCCGGTTATGCGCACCACCCGCGCCCAGCAATTCGTGAAGATCGCGCGGCGGCTATGGAGAATTAAGAAAGAATGCCGACCGCTAGGCGCGCAGTACCGCGCCGACCGCCTCGGCGGCGCGTCGCACCGCGGCGTCGCGAGCGGCGCTGGCGTCGTCTTCGGTCAGGGTGCGATCGGGCGCCCGGAAACGCAGGGCGAAGGTCAGCGATTTCCGATCGTCGCCGACCTGCGGACCGGTGAATACGTCGAACAGTTGAATGTCTTCCAGCAGCTCACCGGCACCCTCGCGGACGGCGTCCGCCACCGCCTGAGCGGATACGGCCGCGGGGACCACGAGGCTGACGTCCTGGAACACCGCCGGAAACGGCGAGACCCTGGGCGCCGGCAACGCCTCGACGATGGGAATCGCATCGAGGTTCAGCTCCATGGCGCAGGTGCCACTGGGTAGGCCGGAGCGTTCGATCACCGCGGGGTGCAACTCCCCTGCGTGCCCGACGGGGGTCTCCCCGACGAGCACCTCGGCGCACCGGCCCGGATGCCAGGGCAGGTATTGGGCCGCCCGCAGACTCACGTCAACCCCACTGGCCCGCGCGATGATTCGCACCGCCTCGAACGCGTCGGCGGCCTCGACCCGGCGGCCGGGGCCCCAAGGCCCTCGCCGTTCTCGCATGCCGGCCAACACCGCGGCGACGTGCTGCGGTTGGCGGGGCAACGACGCGTTCAGCGTGGCGATCTCGGCATCGGTCGGCCGCCGGTGCACGGGGATGAGCTCGACGGCGCGAGTTTCCTCGGTCGGCTGGACGATTTGCGCCAGGGCATACAGCGCGACGTCGACGAGGCCGCGAGACACGTTGCGCACCAGGGCTTCCAGCAATGCGGGCAGCAACGTGGTCGCCAGGTGTGGACGGTCGGCCTCCAACGGATTGAGCACCCTCGTCGTTGCGCGTCTCGGGTCTTCGGCCGGCAAGCCCCAGAGGTCGAAGACACCCGCGGGCAAGAACGGGGTGGGCAGGATCTCGACGTAACCGGACTGCGCCAGTGACTTGCCGATTGCGCGGCGGCGCTTTTGCACCGCGGTGAGCCCCTTGCCCGCGGGAGCCGGGGGCAGCACCGAGGGAATGAGTTCCAACCCCTCCAGCCGCATAACCTCCTCGACCAGGTCGGCCGGCTGCAGCAGGTCGGGTCGCCAACTCGGCGGCGTGACGATCAGGATGTCGTCGTTCTCGGCGGCCACCGCGCCGATCTGGGTCAGCCTCCTGACGGTCGTGCCCGGTGGGTACGCCACCCCGGCGACGCGGTCCGGCAGGTCGCTGACCATCCGGATCCGTGGCAGCGACCAGTCGTCGCGCGGCGGGTCGCCTCGCCAGTCGGTCAGGGTCGGCGATACCGCTCCCCCGGCGATCTCGGCGAGCAGCGCGGCACACCGGTCCAGCGCGGCCACCGAAATGGCCGGGTCCACCCCGCGCTCATAACGACGGGCGGCCTCGCTGGGCAGGTGCAGCCTCCGCTGGGTGCGCGACACAGCGGCCGGGTCCCACACCGCGGCCTCCAGCAGGACGTCGGTCGAATCGGCGCGCACCTCGGTGCTCGCCGCCCCCATGACGCCGCCGATCGCGGCGGTCGCCGCCTCGTCGACGATCAGGACATCGGCCGGGTCGAGCCGGCGCTCGATGTCGTCGAGGGTGACGACGGTCTCGCCGGGCCGGGCGAACCGCACGCCGAGACCGCCGGTGATCCGGTTGCGGTCGTGGGCGTGCATGGGGTGGCCCAGTTCCAGCATCACGTAATTCGTCACGTCCACCGCCGGCGAGGTCGCGCGGATGCCGCACAGCAACAGCCGGCGCTGCAGCCACCACGGCGACACCGCGGCGGGATCGATCCCGGTGACCGGGCGCAGCGCGAACCGGCGTACGCCCGTTTCGGCCTGCACCGTGAGCGGCCACGCCTCCCCTTCCGCCGGCAACGGCTTGACCACGTCGTTGCCGGCCGGGTCGATGAAGTCGAGGTCATAGGCACAGGCGATCTCGCGGGCCAGGCCGCGCACCGACATGCAGTAGCCACGGTCGGGGGTGATCGCCAGGTGGAAGACCACGTCGTCCAACCCCAGCACCGCGGCACCGTCGGCTCCCGGTGCGGCGGTGCCGGGCGGCAGCACCAGGATCCCGGAATGGTCAGCGCCCAAACCGAGTTCGGCGGCCGAGCAGATCATCCCGTCGGAGTTGCGGCCGTAGGTCTTGCGGGCCGTGATGGCAAAGCCGCCGGGCAGCGTGGTGCCCGGCAGTGCCACCACAACCAGGTCTCCGACCGCGAAATTTGTTGCACCGCAAACGATCTCACGTGGCTGATCCGCACCGACGTCCACCAGGCAGGCCCGGATCGGCTTCTTGAACTCGGTGAGCTCTTCGATGCCGGCGACTCGCGCGACGGTCAGCGGGCCGTCGACGGGCCCGAGGCCGACCACCTCTTCGATCTCGTGGCCGATGCGCACCAGCGTCTGTTCGAGATCGCCGGGGGCAACGTCCCAGCCGGGGGCACCGGCGGCTACCACTTCACGCAGCCAGCTGTAGGGGACGCGCATCAGGCACCGACCCCGAACGGCAAGGAGAACCGGACATCGCCCTCGACCATGTCGCGCATGTCCGGGATCCCGTTGCGGAACTGCAGGGTGCGCTCCAGGCCCATCCCGAATGCGAAACCGGAATAGACCTCCGGGTCAATCCCCGCCGCCCGCAACACGTTTGGATGCACCATGCCGCAGCCGCCCCACTCTACCCAGTCGGCGCCGCCCTTCTTGTCGGCAAACCAGACGTCGACCTCCGCGGACGGCTCGGTGAAGGGGAAGAAGTGCGGCCTGATCCGGGTGCGTGCGGACGGACCGAACTCGGCGCGCGCGAACGCGTCCAGCGTTCCGCGCAGATGCGCCATGGACAGGCCGCGGTCCACCGCCAAGCCTTCGACCTGGTGGAAGACGGGCGTGTGCGTCGCGTCGAGTTCGTCGGTGCGGAACGTGCGGCCTATCGAGATGATGTAGACGGGCAGCTCGTGCGCCAGCAACGTGCGCACCTGCACCGGCGAGGTGTGCGTGCGCAGCAACTGCCGCGAATCCTCCGGCGCGATGTAGAACGTGTCCTGTTCGCTGCGCGCCGGGTGGTCGGCGGGGAAGTTGAGGGCATCGAAGTTGAACTGCTCGGTTTCCACCTCCGGCCCCTCCGCCAGCTCCCATCCCATCGCGATGAACGTGTCGGCGATGTGTTCGGCCAATATCGTGATCGGGTGCCGGGCGCCGGGCGGCTGCCTGGTCGACGGCAACGTGACGTCGATGCCCTCGGCGGCGAGCACCGCCGCGTCGCGCTCGGCCCGCAGCGTCGCCAGTCGTTCGTCGTAGCCGCGTTGCGCCTCGCTGCGTGCGGCGTTGACGCGCTTGCCGGCCTCGGCGCGCTCCTCCTTGGGGACTGTGCCCAGCGCCTGTCGCGCCAATGCCAGCGGCGAGCGGTCACCGAGGTGCTCCGTTTTGACGTGCGCCAGTGTGTCCAGATCGTCGGCCAGTGCGATGGCCTGCTGCGCGGCGGTGACCGCCTTGGCCAAGGCTTCCGGCGACAGATCGACGGGTTGATCGCCCACGCGGCGACACTCTCCTTGCTGACGAGGCTGTTGGAAGGTCTGGATGCGCGCAGCGCAAGTGCCGATCATAAGTTATTCGGTGCACGGCGCCCGGCGTGTGCTTGGAAGATCGCAGGCGAGCTGGTTAGCCGGCCATGACCGGCTGCGGGCCGGTCAGCGCTTCGTCCGGCGCCGGCAACGCCCTGCGGCCCGCGGCCAGTTGGCCGATCTTGTAGGCGGCCAACGCGCCCAGGAGGCCGAACACCGGCGCGGCGGCCATCGTCCCCCAGTGGTGAGCCAGGAGCAGGAAACCGAACCCAGAGGACGCCGCCAGCATCAGGAGCCGCACCGGCGTCCACCGGATGGGCTGCTGGAACCGTGCGGACACCAGCACGCCCAGGATCACGGCAACTGTGTGACCCGCGTCGGTGAAATCGCCACCAATGATCGCCGCTGCCAGGCCGGCCGATACCCACCAGCCAACCCACGCGGCGCGCCAGCGGGACGGAATCACCGCCGTCATCGCTCCCAGTGCGGCAAGGGCGCCGTAGCTCATCCCAACATCGCTGGCTCGGGTGACCGACACTGGCAGCCAGCCGAACTCGACCGACGCTGCGAGAGCGGCGGCCACCACCAGCGTCGCGCCGATATGGCCGACCAGGAACGCCACGACCAACCGGATGGTCCGCAAATGCAGTTCCGCCAGGGCGAGCAGGCAGGTCAGGAAGGGCAACCAGAAGTACAGCGGGCCGGCATCGACAACCAGCGCGCTGCCCAACAGGGTTCCTATGTGGCCATGGGCCAGGTTGTGCAGGTTTGTGCTGGCGCGCTGCACGAGTACGTCATGCGCGCGGGGTCCGAGCATCAGGATGGC
Source organism: uncultured Actinomycetota bacterium (assembly GCA_963784685.1). GTDB lineage: Bacteria > Actinomycetota > Actinomycetes > Mycobacteriales > Mycobacteriaceae > Mycobacterium. The sequence continues at coordinate 253,007 of CAWASF010000012.1, read as the reverse complement.
GCAGCTGATGCTAAGCAGGACCGCCACGTATCCGACGGTGAACCGAACCCGGGCCAGCCGGGAGAAGATGCCCCCAATCATTGGCATCCATTATTCCGGTGAATTTGTTTCGGAAGTGTGATCAGAGCCTGTCAACTCCTTAAGAGTCCTGAGACGGTATATCCCCAGGTCTGCGGGAACGCCGGCGGTTTTGGGCGCGAAAACCGGTTTACGTGCGCGTTTGGCGACGACGCCCAATTCGTCCAGCTCGCTTTGCGGTATCAGATCTAACGTCGAGCTCGAGACCATGATTCCGCCTTTTGTGGCGCGTTCCATCACACGGGCGGCGATGTTGACGTCGACGCCAAGCCAGTCGGCGGCCATTCGCTGGGGCCGGCCGGTGTGGATCCCCACCCGCATCCGCGGTGTGTAGCCCGCGACCTCAACCGATTTGAGGGCCTCCTTGGCGACCAGCACCGCCCGCAGGGCGACCGTCGGATCGCGGAACACCGCCATGATGCCGTCGCCCAACCGTTTGACGATGTGCCCACCGGCATCGAGCAGCGGCGGCTCGATGGCCCGCGCCACCTGGCGGAGCAGGGTGAGGGCCGCCTCGTCGCCGGCTTCCAGCGACCACGTCGAGAAGCCGACCAGGTCCGTGAATACCAGCGTCACCTCGGGGTTGGCCGGCCGCCGCGAAACCCGCTCGGTCATCGCCTGCCACACCTGCAGCACACCGAGGCTGAGCTCGCGCGAGGCCGCATCGCGGTCCCCGAGCAGCCGGTCGGCGGCCCGCGCCGCCGCGCGCGGCCCGCCCTCGCCGGCGGTGGACAGCGGGTCACCGAACTCGGGATCTCCCGGCAACAGCCGTCGCGCACGCCGGATGAACGCCACCATGCCCGGGCTGTGATTCGTGGTGTGCAACCACTCCGCCGCGGAGTGGATCGATACCGGAGCGCGCCGCTTCGAGGCGGGGGGCGCCGCCGTCGCCACCGCTTCTTCGGACTCGCCCGGGTCCGGATCGGAAGGCGCGAGTTCCACGTGGCCAGGGTAGGTGCTTTCGGAAGACGCGGGCAATCGCGGTCTCGCGTTTGTGTTGCAGGTCGCACCATCCGGCATGGGCTTGGCACGCACTGCTGCGCGGCTGTCAGAACCTAAAGCGCGACGGCGTGTTGGTCGAGAAAACGTAGCCCCGCGTTGAGGTCGCCCACCGCCGCGCGCGGCACCTTGCCGCCAATGGCGACGGGAGTCCTGCCGACCCTTCCGGACAAAGAAAGGGAGGTGCCGCTCGGCGATACCGACTCATTTAGCGTCAACGAAACGGGACCAGCCTGAAGGCGCCCGAGAGTGGTCACGGTCGGGCCGGTGGGTCCCGGAGTGCTTGGCGGCGGACTGGGAGGCGGGCCGTCCATGGGAACATCGGCGGCGGCTGTGCCACCGGTGCCCAGCATCTGCTGGGCGTTGGCGATCTCGGAGCTCAGATAGCCGGCCGCACCACCGTTCAGCAAGCTCACGAACCGGGAGTGAAACGCCGCCACTTGGGCGCTGAGGCTCTGGTACCCCTCGGCATGCGCGGCGAACATCGATTGCACGGCCGCGGACACCTCATCAGCCGCCATGGCAGCCGCCCCGGTCGTGGGGCCCACCGCCGACGCATTGGCCGCGCTCAGCGCCGAGCCCACGGCCCCCAACTCCTCGACGGCCGACGTCACTGCGTCAGGGACCACGTTCACAAAGGACATCACCGACCTCCTCTCGACTCGCCCGAGAAAAATCAGCACGCAATCGCGGATAAGCGAGCATATCGCTATTAGACGTATGTGGTACTAGATAGCTCGTAGTCGAAATCGCTGTGCCATTTTCGCGAATGCCTTCACGTCAACGCGGGCTCTGCGCCCATCCCTGGGCCGGGCTTACGAAACGCCTGGTTGCGTGGTTGCGACGCTGACGTCGAAAGTCGATAACAGCGTCTGCCGACATGCGCCGAAATTGTAGACAACGTGCGTTGTCAAAGTTATCGTGAGCGCAGTTAGGCGAGTTGGGCGCAGGAGGCCGAGATGACCGCCATTTCAACGACGTCCGCCGATCCGCTCGGGCCCGACTCACTCACTTGGAAGTACTTCGGTGACCTGCGCACCGGAATGATGGGCATCTGGATCGGCGCGATCCAGAACATGTATCCGGAGCTGGGCGCGGGTGTCGAAGAGCATTCGATCCTGCTGCGCGAGCCCTTGCAGCGGGTGGCCCGCTCGGTGTACCCGATCATGGGCGTGGTCTACGACGGTGACCGGGCGGCCGATACCGGAAAGCAGATCAAGGGCTACCACCGCACCATCAAGGGCGTCGACACCGCGGGGCGCCGTTATCACGCGCTCAATCCGGACACCTTCTACTGGGCGCACGCGACGTTCTTCATGCTGGTTGTCAAGGTGGCCGAGTACTTCTGCGGGGGCCTGACCGAGGCGGAGAAGCGCCAACTGTTCGACGAGCACGTGCAGTGGTACCGGATGTATGGGATGAGCATGCGGCCGGTTCCGAAATCGTGGGAGGAATTTCGGCAGTACTGGGACCGGGTCTGCCGCGAAGAGCTGGAAATCAACCAGGCGACGCTGGACATCTTCGATATCCGCATCCCCAAACCCAAGTTCGTGCTGATCCCGACGCCCGTCTGGGACCAGATGTTCAGGCCGTTGGTTGCGGGTCAGCGGTGGATCGCGGCGGGACTGTTCGAGCCCGCGGTGCGCGAGAAGGCGGGGATTCGCTGGACGCCCGGCGACGAGGTGTTGCTGCGCCTGTTCGGCAAGCTCGTCGAGCTGGCTTTCCTGGCGGTTCCGGACGAAATCCGCCTGCACCCGCGCGCGCTGGCCGCCTACCGCCGCGCCCAGGGACGGGCTCCCAGCGACGCGCCGTTGGTCGAGGCCCCGGCGTTCGTGGCGCCGCCGCGTGACCGCCGGGGACTGCCGATGCATTACTTCCCCCCGCATGCCCGCTCCGCTTTCGACCCCGCCCTCCAACCGGCCCGCGCCCTCATGGAGCGCGCCGGCTCGCTGGTGCACACCACGCTCTCGCTGACCGGTCTGCGGCCCGCCCGCGGCCGCGGCAAGCCTAGGGCGGCGTGAGCAGATTCAGGGCCCGGGCGCTCTGATACAGACAGATGGCCGCGGCGGCGGCCACGTTCAGGCTCTCGGCGCCGCCGGACATCGGGATGCGCACCCGCCGGTCGGCCGCCTCGGCGACGTCGGCCGACAAGCCGTGTGCCTCGGCCCCGAACAGCCAGGCCGTCGGCGCGGCGAGGTCGGCCTCGTCGAGGCGGGTCTCGCCATCCACCGTGGTGGCCAGCACCTGCAACCCGGCTGCCCGCACCGCGGCGACGGCGGCGTGGGCGTCGGGCGCGGCGACGACCGGAACCGAGAAGATGCTGCCGGCCGACGCTCGCAGGCACTTGCCGTTGTACGGGTCGACGCTATGCCCGCCGAGGATCACCGCCCCGGCGCCCATGGCGTCGGCGATGCGTATCAGCGTGCCGGCATTGCCGGGCTCGCCGATCTCGACGGCAACCGCAATCAGTTGAGGCGAGCCGGCCAGCACGTCCTCCAGCCGGGCCGCCGGCAAGTCGCAAACCGCGACCAATCCCGCTGGGGTGACGGTGTCGGAGAGCGCTTTCGCGGCCCGCTCGGTCACCAGATGGACCGCGAACCCTTGGGTCGCCAGGAAAGACGCGTACCGCTGCTTGGCGGGCTCGGTGACGAATACTTCCCTGACCAGCCCGCGAGCCGAAGCGGCCTCGACCAGGTTGGGGCCTTCGGCGAGAAATCGCAGCGCGCGCCGGCGGCCGACATGCCGATGCAGTTTGACCGCCGCGGCCACCCTGGCCGAGCGTTCGGTGAGCGCCGCCATCGTCGACGAGCTAGGCGGCCTCTCCCGAATCCGAGGGTGCGTTGACGTCTTCCGGCAACGCCGCCCGGGCCACGTCGACCAGCGCGGTGAACGCCGCTGGGTCGGTGATCGCGATGTCGGCGAGGTTCTTGCGGTCCACCTCGACTCCCGCGGCCTTCAGGCCCTGGATCAGCCGGTTGTAGGTGATGTCGTTGGCGCGCGCGGCGGCGTTGATCCGCGAGATCCACAATTTGCGGAACTCGCCCTTGCGCGCCCGGCGATCGCGGTAGGCGTACTGCAGCGAATGCAGCTGCTGCTCTTTGGCCTTGCGGTAGAGCCGGGATCGCTGGCCGCGATAGCCTTTCGAGGCCTTCAGGACGCTGCGCCTCTTCTTGTGGGCGTTGACTGCCCGCTTTACGCGTGCCATGGATGTTCCTACTCTCGTTCAGACGTGAATGGTCGGGTGCCGGTGGCCCGGCGCTCGCTTACTGGGACTCAGCCGTTCAGCAGCGAGTTGACCCGCTTGGTGTCGTTGGCTGAAACCGCCGTGCGGCCGTCCAGCCGCCGGGTTCGTTTGGTCGGCTTGTGCTCGAGCAGATGCCGCCGATTGGCTTTCTGGCGGACGATCTTTCCGGTGCCGGTGCGCCGGAACCGCTTCGACGCCCCGCTGTGGGTCTTGGCCTTGGGCATATTTCCTCTGGTTCTGGTTCTCGCTGTCGGTCAGTTGGGTGAAGGCTGGCTGTCGGCGCCGGCATCCGAATCCGGGGCCGGCGCGGGTGCTTCCGGGTGCCGCGCCCGCGCGCGAGTCTTCGCGCCGCGGTGCGGTGCCAGGACCATCGTCATGTTGCGGCCGTCCTGCTTGGCGGACGTTTCGACGAAGCCGTACTCGGCGACGTCGGCACCCAGGCGTTGGAGCAATCGGTAGCCCAGCTCGGGCCGCGACTGCTCACGTCCGCGAAACATGATGGTGACCTTTACCTTCGATCCCGCCTCCAGGAAGCGGACCACGTGACCCTTCTTGGTCTCGTAGTCGTGATCGTCGATCTTCGGTCGCAGCTTCTGCTCTTTGACGACGGTCTGCTGCTGGTTCCGGCGGGATTCGCGCGCCTTCTGCGCCGCCTCGTACTTGTACTTGCCGTAGTCCATGATCTTGCAGACCGGCGGCCGGGCGTTCGGGGCTACTTCGACGAGGTCGAGATCGGCGTCGGCGGCGACGCGCAGCGCGTCCTCGATACGCACGATGCCTACCTGCTCTCCCCCTGGACCGATTAATCGGACTTCAGGTACGCGGATGCGCTCGTTGACGCGGGTCTCAGTGCTGATGGGGCCTCCCTTGTTGGGCTTGTGTCGTTCTCCAGTCGCGCCCAGTCCCCCAGCCCGTCCGGATTCAGCGGCGAAAGCACCACCCCATCAGCAAAAAAGCCCTGCACAAGCAGGGCCCAATGCCGACCGATCACGGCTTGAAGTGCTCAAGCCGCCCGCGCTTCTCGCGGAACAGGCATTCACGATGCCTCTGACCGGACCGCGTAGCCTTGATTCGAGATCTTGGCCGGCGGTGGGAGTGGGACTCCACTTAACTGTCCCCGGCCTTCGCCGGGATGGTCGCGATCGTCAGTTTAGCAGCCATGAGGCGTCTTCCAGCACCTCAGCGGCCAAACGCGCGTTTGCTCTTGGCGCTTCGCCAGGATTTTCACGGGTTGAAGGAATATCCTCGCGGTCTGTGACAGTTGCTACGCCCCGTTCGGGCAACCAGGCGAACCCCCGGTATCGGTGGGTACCGGCGGCGTTCGGCTGGACCGTAGGCATCATCGCGACGGTGTCACTGGTCGCCAGCGTGTCACCGCTGATCCGGTGGCTGATCAAAGCCCCCCGGGAATTCATCAACGACTACCTGTTCAACTTCCCCGACACCAGCATCGCGTGGTCGTTCGTGCTGGCACTGCTGGCCGCGGCGCTCACCGCGCGCAAGCGCATCGCCTGGCTCCTGCTGCTCGCCAACATGGTCCTTGCCGCCGCGTTGAACGCCGCCGATATCGCCGCGGGGGGCAACACCCCGGCCGAGACGTTCGGCGAGAACCTCGGATTCGCCGTGCACATCGTGGCGATCGTCCTTCTTGTCCTGGGGTATCGGCAATTCTGGGCCAAGGTACGCAAGGGCGCCCTGTTCAAGGCCGCCGCGGTCTTGGTCGTCGGGGACGTGATCGGGATCTTGGCATCCTGGGGCCTGGTCGAAATGTGGCCGGGAACCCTCGCGCCGGATTCACGGTTCTGGTACGTGGTCAACCGGGTGGTGGGGTTCTCGATCGTCGATCCCGACGCGTTCACCGGCCGGCCGCACGTCATACTCAACGCGATCTTCGGGTTGTTCGGCGCGCTTGCGCTGATCGCGGCGGCGATCGTGCTGTTCCAGTCCCAGCGGGCGGACAACGCGCTGACCGGAGAGGACGAGTCCGCCATCCGGGGGCTGCTCGAGCTGTACGGCAAGGACGACTCCCTGGGCTATTTCGCCACCCGCCGCGACAAGTCGGTAGTGTTCGCGCAGAGCGGCCGCGCCGCCGTCACCTACCGCGTCGAAGTCGGCGTCTGCCTGGCCAGCGGCGACCCGGTGGGCGACCCGCGGGCCTGGCCGCAGGCCATCGACGCGTGGTTGGGGCTGTGCCAGACCTACGGCTGGCCGCCCGGGGTGATGGGCGCCAGTTTGCAAGGGGCCCAGGCGTTTCGTGAGGCCGGCCTCAACGCCCTGGAGCTGGGCGACGAGGCGATCCTGCTGACGCCCGACTTCAAGCTGTCCGGCCCCGAGATGCGCGGCGTGCGCCAGGCGGTGACGCGAGCCCGCCGAGCCGGCCTGACGGTGCGCATCCGGCGACACCGCGACATGTCCGCCGACGAGATGGCCGACACCATTTCGCGCGCCGACGCCTGGCGCGACACCCAAACCGAACGAGGCTTTTCGATGGCGCTGGGCCGGCTCGGTGACCCGGCCGATGGGGACTGCTGGCTCGTCGAAGCGGTGGACGGCGACGGCCAGGTGGTCGCGATGCTGTCGCTCGTACCGTGGGGTACCACCGGCGCCTCCCTGGACTTGATGCGCCGTTCCCCGCAATCCCCCAACGGCACCATCGAACTCATGGTGAGCGACCTGGCCCTGAACGCCGAAACCCTTGGCATTATCCGAATTTCACTGAACTTCGCGATGTTCCGGTCCGCCTTCGAGCAGGGCGCCCAGCTTGGCGCCGGCCCGGTTGCCCGGTTGTGGCGCGGGTTCCTGCTGTTCTTTTCGCGGTGGTGGCAGCTCGAGACGCTGTACCGCTCGAACATGAAGTATCAACCGCAATGGGTTCCGCGCTATGCATGCTACGAGGACGCCCGGCTGGTTCCCCGCGTCGGCGTCGCCTCCGCGCTCGCCGAGGGGTTCCTCGCCTTCCCGTTCGGCCGGCGCAAAACGCACACCGGGCATCACCCGGCTGTCCCAGCCAGGCTGGCGGAGTCCGGGCTGTTGCATGAAGACGGGTCGGCGCCCGACGTGAGCGGCCTGCAAAGCAGCGGCGGCGCCACCGACGCGGAAGAGTCGAGAGCCCGCCTCCCCGAGCAGGTGCGGGTGCGCCTGACCAAGTTGAAGACGTTGCAGCGCAGCGGTGTCGATGCCTACCCGGTCGGGTCTCCCCCTAGCCACCATGTCGCCGAAGCGATCGACGCGGACGACCAGGACACCGTCTCGGTGGCCGGACGCATACTGCGCATACGCGACTACGGCGGCGTGCTGTTTGCCGACTTGCGTGACTGGTCCGGCGAAATGCAAGTGCTGCTGGACAATTCACGCCTGGAGCATGGCCGCACGGCCGATTTCACCGCGGCCATCGATCTTGGTGACCTGGTCGAGATGACCGGACACATGGGCTTCAGCAAAAACGGAACCCGGTCGTTGATCGTGCGCGACTGGCGGATGATCGGTAAGTGCTTGCGGCCGTTGCCGAACAAGTGGAAGGGGCTGACCGATCCCGAGGCGCGCGTGCGGACCCGCTATGTCGACCTGGCCGTCAACCCCGAATCGCGAGAACTGATCAAGGCCCGCAGCGGCGTGTTGCGCTCCGTTCGGGAGACCCTGTTCGCCAGGGGGTTCATCGAAGTCGAGACCCCGATCCTGCAGCAGATCCATGGCGGAGCCGCCGCCCGGCCATTCCTCACCCACATCAATACCTATGACATGGACCTGTTCCTGCGCATCGCGCCGGAGCTCTACCTCAAGCGGTTGTGCGTCGGCGGCGTGGAGCGGGTGTTCGAACTGGGCCGGGCCTTCCGAAACGAGGGCGCCGACTTCAGCCACAACCCGGAGTTCACCTTGCTGGAGGCCTACCAGGCGCATGCCGACTACAAGGTGTGGATCGACGGCGCTCGCGAGATCATCCAGAACGCGGCCCAGGCGGCCAACGGTGAGCAGATCGTGCTGCGGCCGCGCGCTGCCGCCGACGGCACCGACGCCCGCCTCGAGCCCGTCGATATCTCCGGCGTCTGGCGGGTCAAGACCTTCTACGACGCGGTATCCGAAGCGCTCGGGGAACACGTCGACCCCGATACCTCCCTGACCGCGCTGCGGAAGCTGTCCGACGCCGCGCGCATTGCGTATCGGCCACATTGGGACGCCGGCGCGGTGGTGCTGGAACTGTACGAGCACCTCGTCGAGGACAGGACCGAGCATCCGACCTTCTACATCGACTTTCCGACTTCCGTGTCGCCGCTGACCCGACCGCACCGCAGTCAGCGCGGCGTCGCCGAGCGCTGGGACCTGGTGGCGTGGGGCGTCGAGCTGGCCACCGCCTACAGCGAGCTCACCGATCCGGTCGAGCAGCGGCGGCGTCTGCGGGAACAGTCGCTGCTGGCCGCCGGCGGGGACCCCGAAGCGATGCAACTCGACGAAGACTTCCTGCAGGCCATGGAGTACGCGATGCCGCCCACGGGCGGGCTCGGCATGGGCATCGATCGGCTCGTCATGCTCATAACGGGCCGCAGCATCCGCGAGACACTGCCATTTCCGCTGGCCAAGCCCCATTAGCCGGGCGCGGACCGGTGCCAACCGTTGCGCACATCCGGCGCGCGATATTCGCGCGGCACTGCAATCCGTGGAGCGCGTGGACGCGGTGGGCGAGCGCACCGCTGCCGCTGGTGCCCGCATGGACGCGGCGGTGGAGCCATGCGGTGTTGATCGCGCTGTGGCTGGCCGTCAACCCGTTCGTCTTCGGCAAGCCCGCGCATCAACGCGCCTGGTCGACCCGGGCAATGCTCGGCGAGGAACTCTGGATCAGCCGTCGACCCCGGGACGGGGCCATGGTCGTCAGCGCGGTGACTTCGGTGGCCGCCGTGGGCGCCGTCATCGCCGCACGCCGCCATCGACTGACGCCGGCGGTGATCGCGACCGCGGCGCAGATGGCCCTGACGCTGGTGTACTGGCGGCAGATGGTGCGCTATTTCGATCGCCAGTCGCAGTAACGTTGCGGCATGCCCGACGAGCCAACGATTCCGAACGCCACCGAACCCGACCCCAGGTACGACGGCGCCGGCGTGCCGACCTTCGAATCCGTCCGCGAGAAAATCGAAGGACGCTATGCGACGGCCCAGGGTGCGGCGGAACTCGACGCCGAGACGGCGGAGGGCCGCTCCGTCGAAGAGCAGTACGAAGCGCGTCAGCGCGAGGCGGCCGAGCGGCTGGCGGAGATCCGCGAGTCCATGCGCACCAATGAGTGAGACCGCCCCGATTTCGCGGACTGGCAGGCAATTCGGGCGCTACCGGCTGGACCGGCTGCTGGGCCGCGGCGGGATGGGAGAGGTCTACCAGCGCATGCAGCGCGAAGCCCACATCATGGCCGCCAAGGCGTCCAAATAAGTGGCTTAGCGACGCGACTTTCGGGGCGCACTCGCCGGCACTGCGCAACCGACGACCTCGGCGAGGAACTTCCCTGTGTAGCTCTCGGGCACAGCGGCGATGTCCTCCGGAGTGCCCTCGGCGACAACGGTTCCGCCCTCGGCGCCGCCCTCCGGACCCATGTCCACGATCCAGTCCGATGTCTTGATCACGTCCAGGTTGTGCTCGATGACGATCACCGTGTTGCCTTTGTCGACAAGGCCGTTGATCACGTTCAACAACTTGCGGATATCGTCGAAATGCAAACCGGTGGTGGGCTCGTCGAGGATGTACATGGTCCGGCCGGTAGAGCGTTTCTGCAACTCCGACGCCAGCTTCACCCGCTGCGCTTCCCCGCCCGACAGCGTGGGGGCGGGCTGCCCGAGCCGCACATAGCCCAGGCCGACGTCGACGAGCGTGCGCAGATAGCGGTGAATGCCGGTGATCGGCTCGAAGAACTCCGCGGCTTCCTCGATCGACATGTCCAAGACTTCGGAGATCGTCTTGCCCTTGTAGTGCACCTCGAGGGTTTCCCGGTTGTAGCGGGCGCCGTGACAGACCTCGCACGGCACGTACACGTCAGGCAGGAAGTTCATCTCGATCTTGATGGTGCCGTCGCCCGTGCAGGCCTCGCAGCGACCGCCCTTGACGTTGAACGAGAATCGACCGGGCTGGTAGCCCCGGACCTTCGCCTCGGTGGTGGCGGCGAACAGCGTGCGGATCTTGTCGAACACCCCGGTGTAGGTGGCCGGGTTGGATCGCGGCGTGCGGCCGATCGGCGACTGGTCGACCCGCACCAGCTTGTCCAGTCGATCCATGCCGGTGACCCGGGTATGCCGGCCCGGGACCTGCCGGGCACCGTTGAGCCGGTTGGCCAGGACCGCCGCCAGGATGTCGTTGACCAGCGTCGACTTGCCCGAACCGGACACGCCGGTCACCGAAGTCAGCACACCCAGCGGAAACGACACGTCGATGCCGCGCAGGTTGTGCTCGCGGGCGCCGACGACGGTGAGCTGACGCCGCCGGTCGACCGGACGCCGGACCGCGGGCATCTCGATGCTCTCCTTGCCGGACAGGTAGGCGCCGGTGATCGAGTCCTCATTGGCCAGCAGTTCGGCATAGGTTCCGCTGTGCACGATGCGGCCACCGTGCTCGCCGGCTCCCGGCCCGATGTCGACGATCCAGTCGGCATGCGCGATGGTGTCCTCGTCGTGCTCGACGACGATCAGCGTGTTCCCCAAATCCCTTAGTCGAGTGAGGGTTTCGATGAGACGACGGTTGTCGCGCTGATGCAGCCCGATGGACGGCTCGTCGAGCACGTACAGCACGCCGACGAGTCCGGACCCGATCTGGGTGGCCAGCCGGATGCGTTGCGCCTCACCGCCGGACAGCGTGGCCGCGGCACGCGACAGCGACAGATAATCCAGCCCCACGTCGAGCAGGAAGCCGAGTCGCGACTGAATTTCCTTGAGCACCTGCCCGGCAATGGCCTGCTCGCGCGCCCCCAGGGTGAGCGCGTTCAGAAAATCCGCGCAGTCCGAAATCGACAGCTCGGACACTTCGGCGATGGACTTCGTGCCGCGAGACCCCGCGGCCAGCGTCACCGCCAGTATCTCGGGCTTGAGCCGGGTGCCCTCACACACCGGGCAGGGCACGTCACGCATGAAGCCCTCGTAGCGTTCCTTCATCTGCTCGGACTCGGTCTGAGACATCTTGCGCTGCAGGAACGCCAGCACGCCCTCGAAATCCGCGTAGTACGACCGGGTTCGGCCGTACCGGTTGCGATACCGCACGTGCACCTGATGGTCGGATCCCTCGAGGATGGCCCTGCGGGCCTTAACCGGCAGCTTGCGCCACGGCGTGTCGACGTCGAATCCCAGCTCGTCGCCGAGGCCGGCCATCATGCGGATGAAGTACTCCGCGGTGTGCCCGCTCGACCACGGCGCCACCGCTCCCTCGGCCAGGGTGAGTTCGGGATCGGGCACGACCAGCTCGGGGTCGACCTCCTTGCGGATGCCCAGGCCGGTGCACTCCGGGCAGGCGCCGTACGGCGAGTTGAACGAGAACGATCGCGGTTCCAGGTCGTCGACCGCCAGCGAGTGCCCGTTGGGGCACGCCAGCTTTTCGGAGAACCGCTGCTCCCGGTTGTGGGCGTCGTGTTCATGGTCGACGAACTCCAGCACCACGATGCCGTCGGCCAGCTTCAGCGCGGTCTCCACCGAATCTGTGAGCCGCTGTTTGGCGGTGAGCTTGACGGTGAGGCGGTCGACCACCACCTCGATGTCGTGCTTCTCCTGCTTCTTCAGCTTGGGCGGGTCGGTCAGCGAATGCACCACGCCGTCGACCCGCACCCGGCTGTACCCCTGGGCGTTGAGCTTCTCGAACAGGTCGGCGAACTCCCCCTTGCGGGTGCGCACCACCGGGGCGAGCACCTGAAATCGGGTGCCCTCCGGCATCGCCAGCACCTGGTCGACGATTTGCTGCGGCGTCTGGCGCGCGATCCGTTCACCGCAGACCGGGCAGTGTGGTGTGCCCGCGCGGGCGTAGAGCAGCCTCAGGTAGTCATATACCTCGGTGATCGTTCCGACGGTCGATCGCGGGTTGCGGTTGGTCGACTTCTGGTCGATCGACACGGCCGGGGACAGACCCTCGATGAAGTCGACGTCCGGCTTGTCCATCTGCCCCAGGAATTGCCGGGCGTACGCCGACAGCGACTCCACGTAACGACGCTGGCCCTCGGCGAAGATGGTGTCAAAAGCCAGCGACGACTTGCCCGAACCGGACAGGCCCGTGAACACGATCAGCGAGTCTCGCGGCAGGTCGAGGTCGACGCCGCGCAGGTTATGCTCCCGGGCGCCCTTGACGATCAGGCGATCAGCCACGCTGCCTCTCTCACGAACTAGCTAGCAACTTTCAGGTGCTGTAGCGGATATTGCGCACGGCGCACTCCATGCTATGTGCCCATACCGACAAGCAATCCGTGACCAGTAACGTGGCCTCTATGACTGCCTCCGGCGAGCCCGACGACAACTACACCGGACACGTCGACCCCGGTACCGCGGCCCGCCGGACCCTACCCGGCGCCACGATTCTAAAGGCGTCGGTGGGACCGATGGACAACAACGCCTATCTGGTGACATGTTCAGCTACCGGTGAAACCCTGCTGATCGACGCCGCCAACGACGCCGACTACCTGATCGGCCTGATCCGACGCCAGGCACCGAAGCTGTCCCTGATAGTGACCAGCCACCAGCACTTCGATCACTGGCAGGCATTGGAGGCGGTGGCCGCAGCCACCGGTGCGCCGACCGCCGCCAACGAGATCGACGCCGGACCCCTGCCGGTCAAGCCGGACCGTTTGCTGGCCAACGGCGACACCGTGCAGATCGGCGAGCTCGAGTTCGACGTCATCCACCTGCGCGGGCACACGCCCGGATCGATCGCCCTGGCCCTCGACGGTGCGCCGACCGGCGGGGTCACCCAGTTGTTCACCGGCGACTGCCTGTTCCCGGGCGGTCCCGGGCGGACAACACGTCCGGAAGATTTCGAATCGCTGATGAGCGACCTCGAGAGCGGGGTGTTCGGCCGCTACGACGACGCCACCATCGTCTATCCAGGTCATGGCGATGACACCACGCTCGGCGTCGAACGGCCCCACCTCCAGGAGTGGCGCGCTCGCGGCTGGTGAATGAATCGCCGCGGTCAGAGCAGGGAAGTCACCTTCTTGGCCGTTGCCTTCGCTGACTGCGGATTCTGGCCCGTCACGAGCCGGCGGTCGACGACAACCTTGGAGGCGAACGGGAAGTGAGCGACGTTGGTGACGACGTGCAGTATCGGCGTGTTCATGCTGCCGGAAGCTCCCGTTCTGCCCCGGGTATAACGACGACACCGTGTTGGCGCAGAACGCCCACACCTGGGCGAATGGCGCGAGCGCGGCCGGTAGACCGGGCTAGTTCGTGGTGTGCACGATGAGCACGTCGACCTTGGCCCGACGTGATACGTTCGCCGGCACCGAGCCCAGCAGCCGGCCCGCGATCGTGCTCAGGCCGACGTTACCGACGACCAGCAGGTCGGCCTTTTCGTCCTCGGCCAGCTTGACCAGCGCGTCGACCGGAGCGCCCTCGATCGGCCGTTCCTCCACGTTCTTGGCGCCCGCATTGTGCGCCCGCTCCTTGGCGTCCTGCAGGATCGCGTAGATCGGGGCGGTGCCGGACACCTTGTAGCTTTCTTGCCTCAGCGCGTCGGCGGCGCGGGAATCCTCATGCTGGGGCAGATACGCCGACGCGATGATCAACTTGGCGTCGGCCCCGGCGATGGCGGCCGCCCGGTCCACCGCACGAAACGATGAATCCGAGCCGTCGGTCCCGACCACGACGGTCCGATAGGCGCTCATTTACCCTCCCAGTTTCGGTTGGTCAGCCAACCCAAGACAGTATCGCGTTTGCCCTACTCACAGGAAAAAGATTTGCGAGTCAGCGTGGCGTGGCGCGATCGCCATTTGCGGGGGCCACGCTGCGTTAGCGGACCATATCCCCGACGCGGAAACCGCCGATCGATGACGGCTAGCGCTGAAACCATTGCGTTACCTCGCTTTTCGCGAAATGCGGGACCGCAGCACAAATGCGCAGCGAGGGCCATTTGCCCGCCGCGGGCCGGATGGCGAGCCGGTTCACCTGCCGCGCCCTACAGTGACAAGCATCATGTCCATGCCCACCCTTGAGCAGCGTGCCGCTGAGGTCGTTGACGAGCCCGCCCCCGCGCGCCGGGGCGGCGTGTCGCTCGATCCGTGGGCCATCGCCGTCCTTGCCGCCGTTATCAGCGGCGCCTGGGCCTGCCGACCTTCGTTGTGGTTCGACGAGGGCGCGACGATTTCGGCTTCAGCGAGCCGCACCCTGCCCGAGCTGTGGAAACTTCTGGGCTCCATCGACGCCGTGCACGGGCTGTATTACCTGCTGATGCACGGTTGGTTCGCGATTTTCCCGCCGACCGAATTCTGGTCGCGGGTGCCCAGCGCCCTGGCGATCGGGGTCGCGGCCGCCGGCGTCACGGTCTTCACCAGGCAGTTCGTCCCCGGGCGAACGACGGCGCTTTGCGCCGGCGCCATCTTCGCCATTTTGCCGCGCACCACCTGGGCGGGCATCGAAGCCCGCTCGTATGCGTTTGTGGCCGCCGCGGCCATCTGGCTCACGGTGTTGCTCGTTACCGCCGTCCGGCGCGACGGACCGCCGGCAAAAAGATTGTGGGTGTCCTACGCGCTGGCGCTGATGCTGTCGATTCTGCTGAACCTCAACCTCGTCCTGCTGGTGCCGGTGTACGCCGCAATGCTGCCGCTGCTGACGCGGAAAGGCTCCCGCAAGTCGCCGGTCATTTGGTGGGCCGCCAGCTCGGTCGTCGCGGTCGGCGCCATGACGCCGTTTATGGTGTTCGCCCATAACCAGGTGTTTCAGGTCAACTGGATCTACCCCGTCAGCTGGCACTACGCGTTCGACATCATCCTGCGCCAGTACTTCGATCACAGTCCTCCCTTCGCCATTCTCACGGCGGTCCTCATCGTGGCGGCGGCCCTGGCCCGCCTGAAGGGATCACGGGGGCCGGCGGGCGACACGCGCAGCCTGTTGATCATCTGCGCGGCGTGGATCGTCATCCCCACCGCCCTTGTCGTCATCTACTCGGCCATCAGTGAACCGATCTACTACCCGCGCTACCTGATCTTCACGGCACCCGCGGCGGCCGTCGTCATGGCCGTCTGCATCGTCACGATCGCCCGCAAACCGTGGCCGATCGCGGCCGTGGTGCTGCTGTTCGCCGCGGCCGCGGTGCCGAATTACCTCTTCGTTCAGCGCTGGCCGTACGCCAAGGAGGGCTGGGACTACAGCCAGGTGGCCGACCTGATCAGCTCGCACGCCGCGCCCGGGGACTGCCTGATGGTGGACAACACCGTGCCCTGGAAGCCCGGGCCGATCCGCGCCCTACTGGCCACCCGCCCGGCGGCCTTCCGATCGCTGATCGACGTCGAACGCGGCGCTTACGGACCCAAGGTCGGTTGGCTGTGGGACGGCCACGTCGCCGTGTGGCTGACGACGGCCAAGATCAACAAGTGCACCACCATCTGGACCGTCACCGACCATGACACCTCGCTGCCCGATCACCAGATCGGACGGTCGCTGGCGCCCGGAACCACGTTCGGCCGCGCCCCGGCGTACCGATTCCCGAGCTACCTCGGGTTCCGCATCGTGGAGCGGTGGCAGTTCCATTACTCGCAGGTCGTGAAGTCGACGCGCTGACCGAGGCGTGAAATCGCCTGCTGTGGGTAGTTGACGGACATGCAGATTTGGCTGGCCGACCCGTTGCTCGGCGGCAGCGTGCAGGGCGCGCGACACGTCGTCGAACTCTTGGCTGCGTTCGGGCTGACGGCACTCATCGGCCTGGAACGAACCATCCAGGGCAAGAGCGCCGGACTGCGCACCCAGACCATCGTCGGCACGGCGGCGGCGTTGATCATGTTGGTCAGCAAGTACGGCTTCGGCGACGTCTTGTCCGCCGGCACTGTTGTGCTGGATCCCTCGCGTGTCGCGGCCCAAATCGTTTCGGGCATAGGCTTTTTGGGTGCCGGGATCATCATCACCCGGCGCGGTGCGGTGCGCGGGCTCACGACGGCGGCGGCGGTCTGGGAATCCGCCGCGGTTGGCATGGCGGTGGGCGCCGGCCTGCTGTTGCTCGCCGTTGCCGTCGTGGTGCTGCACTTCGTCAGCGCGCTCGCATTCAGCGCGGTGGAGCGTCAGCTCGCGGCCAGGCTGCGCGGGACCGTGCGGCTGAACGTCATCTATGAGAACGGCCGCGGCGTGCTGCGGGAGGTGCTGCGGATCTCCGGACAGCGAAATTGGCAGCTCACCGAGCTCGACGCGGACGCTCACGACATCGACGACGGCGAGGTCCGGGTGACGATGACGCTGTCGGGCGCCAAGATGGGCACCGCAAAAGACATCTTCGCCGACCTCGACGGTGTTGTCGCCGTGCTGCGGGCCGAGGACGCGAGCGACTGAGCTCCTAGCGGTTGCCGCGAGACGCGCCATAAGAAGCCACGACGCCGGCCACGCTCAACGCGGCGAACACGGTGAACAACCAGCGGGCCGCCGCCACGTCGCCGCCCTCGGCCGTGTTGACGACAACGCCGGCCAGACCGGCGCCGAATGCCGCGGAGATGACCTGAACGGTATTGATCGCGGCGGCCGCCGCGCCGCGTTCGGCCGGGTCATTGACGGAATCCATTGCGCGCACCGACAAGTGGGGCCAGGCCATCCCGATGCCTATCCCGGCCACCGCCAATGCGATGGTCCAGAGCGCGACGGTCCCGGCCGACGCGTTTTCGCGCTGGGTGACGGCGGCCAGCGCCAGGCCCGCCGCCACCACCACCGGTGCGGCCGCGATCACCCGCCCGATTGCCCGCGGACTTTCCAGCGATGCGCTGACGATCTCGGAAACCGACCAGCCGACCGCCAGCGCCGCACCCAGAAATCCGGCCGCCACCGGCGTCAGATGGGCCAGCCGCTGACCGAACAGCGGCACATAGGTGTCCACCATCGCACCGACCATCAGCACCGCCATGGTCAGGTAGATCCACTTCAGGGGTCCGGGACCGAATACGCTGCGCGGCAACACCGCTGCAGGCATCCGCCAGTCAACGACCACGAAGAGCCCGACCAGCCCAACGCCGGCGGCGAGCAGCCCCACGGTCGCGACGAAGTTGTGCGGAACCTGGGCGACGCTGATCGCCAGCGCGGCCGCGGCGATCACCACCAGTGACCACACCGGCACCCTCATGACCGGAGCCCCGACGCCCGGGTCGGCCCGGCCCGCCGCCAGCGCCATCGGCACCAACATGGCCATCAGAGCGGTCAGGATCGCCATCGCGACGAACGCCCACCGCCACAACCCGAATTGCGCGAACAGCCCGCCCATCGCCGGCCCAACCACAGTGGCGACGCCCCACATCGCCGACACCAGTGCCGAGGCCCGGGTCCACAGGGAGCGGGGCAGGGCCGCATTGATGACCGCATAGCCGAGGCCGGCCAGCAGGCCGCCGGCCACGCCCTGCAGGGCGCGCGCCCCGATGAGGATCTCCATGTTGGGAGCCGCCCCGCACACCAGGCTGGAGACGCCGAACAACGCCAGCCCCAGCAGATATGACGAACGGGGACCGACGCGCAGCAGCATCGGATGGACCGTCGTCGCCGCGGCCACCGAACCGACGAGGTACAGAGTGGTCACCCATGCGTAGAGGCGGCTGCCGCCGATTTCGGCGACCGTGTTCGGGAGCAGGCTGATGGTCAGGAACTCGTTGGTCGCGTACAGCGCAACGCCGCCGGCCAGCACGACCGACGTCCCCAGGTGCTTGGCGCCCAGCAGCTCCCGCCAGCTGCCGGCGATGCCGGTAGTGTGCGTCACTTCAGGCCGGCGGCGTCCATCCCACGCAATTCCTTCTTCAGATCGGCGATCTCGTCGCGGAACCGGGCCGCCAGCTCGAACTGCAAATCACGCGCGGCGGCAATCATCTGCGCGGTGAGGTCTTTGATCAGGTCGGCCAGTTCGGCGCGCGGCATGTTCGTGGTGTCGCGGCCCTCGAACACGCCCGCACTGACCGCGCGGCCCGGCTCGCCCTGGGCCCGCCGGCCGCGGGACGCGTTGCGCCCCGAACCGCCGATCCCGACGGCTTCGGTGTCGTCAGCCTCGCGATAGACCTGGTCGAGGATGTCGGCGATCTTCTTGCGCAGCGGCTGCGGGTCGATGCCGTTGGCCTCGTTGTAGGCCGTCTGCTTGGCCCGCCGCCGTTCGGTCTCGTCGATGGCCTCCTTCATCGAGTCGGTGAGCGTGTCGGCGTACATGTGCACTTCGCCGGACACGTTGCGGGCGGCGCGGCCGATGGTCTGGATCAGGCTGCGCGACGACCGCAGGAAGCCCTCCTTGTCGGCGTCGAGGATGGCCACCAGCGACACCTCGGGCAGGTCCAGGCCCTCGCGCAGCAGGTTGATTCCGACCAGCACGTCGTAGTCGCCCAACCGCAGCTGGCGCAGCAGTTCGACGCGGCGCAGCGTGTCGACCTCGGAGTGCAGGTAGCGCACCCGGATGCCCATCTCCAGCAGGTAGTCGGTGAGATCCTCGGCCATCTTCTTGGTCAGCGTGGTCACCAGCACCCGCTGGTCGGCCGCGGCGCGCGCACGAATCTCGCCGATCAGGTCATCGATCTGCCCCTTGGTCGGCTTGACCACGACCTTCGGGTCGACCAGGCCGGTCGGCCGGATCACCTGCTCGACGAACTCGCCGCCCGTTTGGCTGAGCTCGTAAGGCCCGGGCGTGGCCGACAGGTACACCGTCTGGCCGATCCGGTCGGCGAACTCCTCCCACGTCAGGGGGCGGTTGTCGACGGCCGACGGCAGCCGGAACCCGTACTCCACGAGGTTGCGCTTGCGCGAAATGTCGCCCTCGTACATTCCGCCGATCTGCGGGACGGTCACATGCGACTCGTCGATGACGAGCAGGAAGTCCTCCGGGAAGTAGTCGAGCAGCGTCGCCGGCGGCGAGCCCGGCCCCCTGCCGTCGATGTGGCGCGAGTAGTTCTCGATGCCCGAGCAGAACCCGACCTGGCGCATCATTTCGATGTCGTAGTTGGTGCGCATCCGCAGCCGCTGGGCCTCCAACAGCTTGCCCTGGCTCTCAAATTCGGCGAGCCGCTCGGCGAGTTCCTCCTCGATGGTGGAGATCGCGCGCGCCATCCGTTCCGGGCCGGCGACGTAGTGGGTGGCCGGGAAGATCCGCACCGAATCGACCTGGCGGATCACCTCGCCGGTCAGCGGGTGCAGGTAGTACAGCGCCTCGACCTCGTCGCCGAAGAATTCGATGCGGACCGCTAGCTCTTCGTAGGACGGGATGATCTCCACGGTGTCGCCGCGCACCCGGAACGAGCCTCGGGTGAAGGACAGGTCGTTGCGGGCGTACTGCACGTCGACCAGCAGCCGCAACAGCCCGTCGCGGGGCACCTCGGTGCCCACCCGCAGTTCGACGGAGCGGTCCAGGTAGGACTGCGGTGTGCCCAGGCCGTAGATGCACGACACGGAGGCCACCACCACCACATCGCGACGCGACAGCAGCGACGACGTCGCGGAGTGCCGAAGCCGCTCCACGTCGTCGTTGATGGAGCTGTCCTTTTCGATGTAGGTGTCGGTCTGCGCGATGTAGGCTTCCGGCTGGTAGTAGTCGTAATACGACACGAAGTACTCAACAGCATTGTGCGGCAACATCTCTCGCAGCTCATTGGCCAGCTGGGCGGCCAGCGTCTTGTTGGGCGCCATCACCAGCGTGGGGCGCTGCAGCCGTTCAATGAGCCAGGCGGTGGTCGCGGACTTCCCGGTGCCGGTGGCGCCGAGCAGCACCACGTCGCGCTCCCCCGCCCGGACGCGGCGCTCCAACTCCTCGATGGCGGCGGGCTGGTCGCCGGCCGGAGCGTGCGGGCTGACGACCTCGAAGCGTCCCCCCGCGCGCACGACCTCGTCGACGGCGCGATATTCCGAATGCGCTACTACCGGATGCTCTGTGGCGAAAGCCATGCCACCAATGTAGAACGGGGCGCCGACACGCTCCTGCCCGCGAGCGTGCGCAGAATGCCACGCGACGCGGCGTGTCGTCGTACAAACACGCACGCTCGCCGTTCAAAGACGGGGGCTATCCGGCGGGCCGCGTCCAGCTCCGGGTGACCGGATCGCACTGCAGCAGGTAGCCGTCGTTCGAGGTGGACATGGCAAACACCGCGGTGTTCGGCCGGTCGCACGAGCTTCCGGACGCGTGCACCCCCATCGTGATGGGGGCTCTGGCCCAGGTGCTGCCTTCGCACACGACCTGCTCGTTGTTGGTCGGGTCGTAGGCCACCTTGTCCACGTCGCTGCACGCCCCGCCCAGCACGGGCGGTACCGGTTGGGACGGCGCATTCGACGTGCCGATCAGTTGGTTGGGATCGGCGAAGTCCACGCCCGCCGGGGCGTCACCGACCCGTTTGGCCACCACGGGCACCCGCAAAACCGCCCCCTGGGCCCCGCACTCGTTGCTGAGGACCGTCTCGGTTTGCGTGCCGCGCAGGGAGCCGTCGGCTTGCGGCGCCAACGACCACGCGATGGTTTCTTTTTGAGTGGCCGTGACTTGGCCGTTCGGCTCTGTGCAGCCCACGGTCTCCTGCTGGGGAGTCCCCTGCCAGTAGCCGGAGATGAAGTGCAGCGTGTCCGTGTGACCCCCGTCGGCGGTGCTGGCGATCTGGTGGTTGGCGTCGTCGAGCTGAATCCCGGTGGCCACGCACCCGCTGCTGGTGCACGCCCAACGGAAGGCCCACCAGGCGGTGTTGGCCCCTTCGTGACGGATCGGGACGCCGTTTCCGGTCTGCTTGCTGCGGTCGAAGGTCAGCTGGAAAGTGCCGTTGGCTACCGGTCCCCCGGGTTTCGTGGCCGCAGCGGGCGGCGCCGGGGCCGAGGGCCTCGAAGCCAGCGAGGGATTCGCCGGGGGATTGTCCGGCTGAAACGAGTACAGGACCGACCAGGTCGCCGCGATCGCAATGAGCACCGCGCACAGCAGCGCCGTCGCCCACCGCACGCGTGACGAAAACCTGTGGCGCCGCGGCGGCGTCATCAAGGCGCTACCGGGCTCGTCGGAGACATTCTCGAGCTGCTCGCTGATGGCGTCGGCAAACGCGCGACACCGGTCGAACCTGTCCTCGGGCTGTTTGGCAAGGGCTTTGCGGAACACGTCGTCGAGGTGCGCCAAATCCGGGCGATAATCGCCGAGCCGCGGCGGATCCTCGTGTAGATGCTGGCTGATCACCGCGATCGGGTTGGAGTGCTGGAACGGCGGCGCGCCGGTGAGCAGATGGAAAGCCGTTGCGGCCAAAGCATATTGGTCCGCCCGCCCGTCGATGTTGCGGCCGGCCAGCTGTTCGGGCGCGGCGTACGCCACTGTTCCCACCGCGACATTGGTCTCGGTGATACCGCTGATGTTGCCGAGGTGGCGCGCCACACCGAAGTCCGCCAACAGGATTCGGCGTTCACCGCCCTCGAAGTGCGTGAGCAGGATGTTGGCGGGTTTGACGTCACGGTGCAACAGGCCGCGATCGTGCGCGTAGTCGAGAGCGCCCGCGACGGCTTGCACGATGGCGCACACCTCATCGGCCGGCATCCCGTCCTGGTAGCGCTCCTTGACCAGCCGGGCGGCGTCGGTGCCCTCGACGTAGTCCATGGAGATCCAGAGCTGACCGCCGAATTCGCCGCGATCGTGGACCCCGACGATGTGCGGGTGCCAGAGCGTCGCGGCGAGATCAGCCTCCCGGTTGAACCTCTCGCGGAACTCGGGATCCGCGGTGACCGGCTCGGCGAGGACCTTGATCACGTCGCGGCGCGGCAACCTGGGATGCAACGCCAGATAGACCTCGGCCATGCCGCCCTCGCCGAGCTGCCGCAAGATCGTGTAGCCCGCGAATTTCTCACCACTGCTCGGAGCGAGGCGCGACGCGGCGACCTCGCCGTCGTGCTCTGACGCCGAAGGCTGCGCGCTCGGCGTCGAGCTGACGGGCGGGATGCGGCCAAAGAGATGCGCGACGGTCGCCGAGGGCAGCGAGTGAAAGCCCGCGCGCAGGGCCTCGCGGGCCGCACGCGGGTTGCTCAACAGCCGTCGCCCGGTACCAATGCGCCGGGTAGCCCCCCAATTTTCGTCCATCAAATATTGCCCCCTAGTTTCTCTGCACTACCTGCGGGTATCGCCGCAACCTGATACGCGGCGAGTCACCCCGGGCGTTGCATCGGGAGCGGGGCCCGTTGCTTCACGTTGTGCTCGGCCCATCCGAACACCCGTCTCTTAACTCCTGTCACACACGAATCTTGCCGAGTCTCGGTGGGCGGTAGGTCTCAGCAAGCTATGAAACAGCTATGAGTGGCCGAATCGAAATAAAGAAAGATCACAGGCGAGTCCCATGGAGCCCACTCGAGCGCCCGAACGATACTTGAGTAGTGAGTCGACCCGCCCCGCCCTTCCTGACGATTCGACACGACGGGGCACAACGTTCCTTCGCGCCGGGCCACGAAGTGCTCATCGGGCGTGACCCGGACGCCGACCTGCGCATCGCCGATCCGCGGATCTCCCGCAGGCATCTGATTCTCCGGTTTGATCAGGGCCGGTGGCTGGCAATCGACAACGGTTCGCTCAACGGGACCTACCTCAACGGCTACCGGACGGCGGTCACCGACATTCATGACGGCCAGAGCATCAACGTCGGGAACCCGCGAGGGCCGCGACTGACCTTCGCGATCGGGCCGCAATACGGCCCGAGCACCCGGCCACCCCAGCCGAGGCCGAAGCAGGACTCCGGCCCACCGACTTTGGCCTGGTCCGTGATCCCGGAACAGACGAATCCCGTGGCGCCGCCTCCGCCGCGGCGCGGCCAGACCGGGAGTCAGCCCAGAAGCCCCGCTCGCGGTGCCAACCTCGCACCGCCGCGCCCGATCCCGCCCAAGCAGCCACCCCGGCCGCCGAGCCCGCCGCGGCGGCCGGTTTCGCAGCCGCGCCCGGCCCCGGCCAGACCGCGTCGGGAGACGCCGCCCGACCCGCTGACAGTGGTCCACGCCGACGCATCCGCCCAGCCGGAGTCCGGGCCACCGGCCGAGTCCACCGTGATCGATGTCAAGACGGCCGACGTGTCGAACCTGGCGACGCGATTTGTGAAGTTGCTCTCTCCGCGCGCGTCGTCGGCGGCGGGCACGGCCGGCGCCATGACTATCGGCCGCGCAGCCGAGAACGACATCGTCGTCTCCGACGTCCTGGCCTCCCGTCAGCACGCGACGCTGATACCCACGACGCTGGGCACCGAGATCCGGGACAACAGCATCAACGGAACGTTCGTCAACGGCACCCGCGTCGGTTCGGCGATCTTGACCGAGGACGACGTCGTCACAATCGGCAATGTCGACCTGGTCTTTCGCGACGGAAAACTGGTCCCGCTCAGCGAGGCCGCGTCGCGCACCGGCGGTCTCGAGGTGCGCGGGGTCAAGTACGTCGTGGACAACGGCAAGCAACTGCTGGACGACATCTCGCTGTCCGCCAGGCCCGGCACGCTGACCGCGGTGATCGGCGGCTCGGGCGCCGGGAAGACCACGCTGGCCAGGCTGATCGCTGGTTACGTCCGCCCCAGTTCCGGCTCGGTGACCTTCGAGGGCCATGACATCCATGCGGAATACGCGTCGCTGCGCAGCAGGATCGGCATGGTTCCGCAAGACGACGTGGTACACCGCCAGCTGACCGTCAACCAGGCGCTGGGGTATGCCGCCGAGCTACGGCTGCCGCCGGACACCACCAAGGCCGACCGCGGCAAGGTCGTCGCCCAGGTGCTCGACGAGCTGGACCTGACCAAACACGCCGACACCCGGGTCGACAAGCTGTCGGGTGGTCAACGCAAACGCGCCTCGGTCGCACTGGAACTGCTCACGGGGCCGTCGCTACTGATTCTCGACGAGCCGACGTCGGGCCTCGACCCGGCGCTGGACCACCAGGTCATGACGATGCTGCGCCAGTTGGCCGACGCCGGCCGCGTCGTGATCGTGGTGACGCACATGTTGTCCTACCTGGATGTCTGCGACCAGCTGCTGTTGGTGGCACCGGGAGGCAAGACGGCCTACAGCGGCCCGCCTGACCAGATCGGTGAGGCGATGGGAACCACCAACTGGGCCAAGATCTTCACCAAGGTGGGCGCCGACCCCGAAGAAGCCAACCGGCGCTTCCTGGCCCAGCTCGAGGCGCAGAAACGACCAAAGCTTTTGCCCGACAGGGCCGACGAGCCGGGTGACCTGGGCGAACCGGTGCACACCAGCGTGCGGCGCCAGATCTCGACGATCGCCCGCCGCCAGATCCGCCTGGTCGTCGCCGACCGCGCCTATTTCGTATTCCTGGCGCTGTTGCCGTTCATCCTGGGCGCGCTGTCATTGACGGTCCCCGGCCACAACGGATTCCACGTTCCCGGGGCGCAATCGGGAGTGCCCGACGAATCCGTCCAGATCCTGAACCTGCTGCTGCCCGCGGCGGCCTTCATGGGAACCGCGCTGACGATCCGCGATCTGGTCGGCGAACGGGCCATCTTCCAGCGCGAGCAGGCGGTCGGACTGTCGACGTCCGCGTACCTGCTGGCCAAGAGCGCCGTGTTCTGCGGATTCGCGATCGTGCAGTCGGCGATCATCACCGCGATCGTGGTGGCGGGTAAGAGCGAGCCCTCCCGCGGCGGCCTGGTGTTCGGCCATGGCAACGTCGCCGCCACCGCCGAACTGTTTCTGGCCGTGGCCGGGACCTGCGTGGCCTCGGCGATGCTCGGCCTGGTCATCTCGTCACTGGTCCGCTCGAGCGAGCAGATCATGCCGCTGTTCGTGGTGGCCGTCATGGCGCAGCTGGTGCTGTGCGGCGGGATGGTTCCGGTCACCGGCCGGCTCGGCCTCGACCAGCTGTCCTTTGGCATCCCGGCTCGCTGGGGTTATGCGGCGGCGGCGTCGACGGTCGACCTGCGGACCCTGATGCCGGGTCCGGAGCTACCGCACGACCGGTTCTGGGAGCACACGTCGAAGATCTGGCTGCTCGACATCGGCATGCTGGCCGCGCTGTCGTTGTTCTACGCCTGCTTCGTGCGGTGGAGGCTCAGGCTTCGTCGTTAGGCGTCGCTAGGCTGAGGTCATCCATCCACCGAAGCACGAGACGTTCGACCTGGTCGCCCGCACCAATACCGACCCAAAGGGCATTGTGCGGGCCGTCGACGAGTACGTCGTGCGCCCGTGGGGGCTCTACGTGGCCCGTCCGACCCCCGGCCGGGCACAGTTCCATTACCTCGAATCGTGGCTGCTGCCGTCGTTAGGCCTGCGCGCCACCGTCTTCCACTTCAACCCCGGTCATGAGCGCGACCAGGACTACTACCTCGATGTGGGGGAATACACCCCCGGCCCGAGAATGTGGCGCTCCGATGACCACTACCTCGACATCGTGGTTCGCACCGGGTCGGACGCCCGACTGTCCGATGTCGATGAGCTGCTGGACGCCGTGCGCCACGGCCTGCTGACGCCGGAAGCCGCCGAGCTTGCGGTGCGACGCGCGGTGGCCGCCGTCGACGGCCTGGCCCGCAATGACTACGACCTTTCCCGGTGGATGGCCATCCACGGCATCGAGCTCACCTGGCGCGGGTTCTCATAGTTTTCCGATCCATTGCGCGGGTATGCCTCTTCGCATGCGCTTGAGCGACTACCGGCGCAAACGCCGCTTCGGCCAGGGGCGAAAGCGCCAGGGCACCGATGGCGGGCCCTGCTTCGTCATTCAGCACCAAGCGGCGCGCGGCGACCACTATGACTTTCGTCTCGAGATTGACGGCGTGCTCGTATCCTGGGCAATACCCAATGGGCCGTCGACAAATCCCAGGGACAGACGAATGGCGCGCCGCACCGAGGACCACCCGCTCGACCACGCGTCATTCGAGGATGTCATTGTCTGGGACCGCGGCACATATTCCAACGCGACCATCTACGAGATGGCTGAAGGCCTTGAGCGCGGCCATCTTTCGTTTCGACTGCACGGCGAGAAGCTGAAGGACGGCTACGCGCTCACCCGGATCAGGGAGGGCGAGGAGGAAACGTGGCTGCTGATCAAACGCAGGGGTGGCGACACGGATTCGCGGTTTAAGCCGGTGCTGCGCCGGCCCGAATCGGTGCTGTCCGGCCGCACACCGGACGATCTGGACGAATCACCATGATGGACTTCGCCGGTCTGCCCGGATCAGTGCGCGCCGCGTTGCACGACGAACCGGTGCCCGACTGGCGAACCCCCACGCTGGCCACCCTCACCGACAAACGGTTTTCCGACCCGCGCTGGATCTTCGAGCGAAAATTCGACGGGATGCGCTGCCTGGCG
The DNA here is from genome assembly GCA_963784685.1 of uncultured Actinomycetota bacterium. Taxonomy (GTDB): domain Bacteria; phylum Actinomycetota; class Actinomycetes; order Mycobacteriales; family Mycobacteriaceae; genus Mycobacterium. The sequence goes on along the minus strand of CAWASF010000012.1, from coordinate 226,297 downwards.
TTTCGCGATCGCGACCGGGTGTGGCTCCTGTCCCGAAATCGCCAGCCGCTCAATGGCACCTACCCGGAGCTGGTTGACGCGCTCAGCGCCCAGCACGCCACTCGGTTCGTCGTGGACGGGGAGGTGGTGGCGTTCGAGGGGCGCCGTACCAGCTTCGCCCGACTGCAGGGTCGTCTCGGCATCACCAACCCCGAGGTCGCCCGTGCCTCCCCGGTCCGCATCTCCTACTACCTTTTCGACCTTTTGCATCTCGACGGCAAGTCCACCGTCGAGCTGCCACTGCTGTGGCGTAAAAGGCTGCTGCGCAAGGCCATTGACTTCGGTGATCCGTTGCGTTACACGACTCACCGCGTCGAGGACGGGATCGGCGCGTACCGGGCGGCATGCGAACGCGGCGACGAGGGAGTGATCGCCAAGCTGGCCGACTCAAAGTACGACGGCCGGCGCTCGCCGAATTGGTTGAAGTTCAAATGCGTCCGCGACCAAGAATTCGTCGTGGGGGGCTACACCAGCCCGAAGGGCAGCAGAATCGAGCTGGGCGCGCTCCTACTCGGCTACCACGATGGCGGCGACCTGGTCTACGCGGGCAAGGTGGGGACCGGCTTCGACGAAGCCACCCTGCACCGCCTGCACGAGCGACTCTCGCCCATCGAGCAGGACACTCCGCCATTCACCCGGGGTCTGGTGCGCGAGAACGGCGCCCGCTGGGTACGGCCGGAGCTGGTGGCCCAGATCGGGTTCAGCGAGTGGACGCGTGACGGGAAGCTGCGTCACCCGCGCTACCTCGGGCTGCGCACCGACAAGGACGCCGGCGACGTCGTGCGGGAGACACCCTGATGGCCCATGTTGAAGTCGAGGTCACCCACCCGGACCGCGTGCTGTTTCCCGCTGATGGGATCACCAAGCGCGGACTCGTCGACTACTACGGCGAGGTGGCCGACACGATGCTGCCGCACCTGCGCGGCCGGGCGCTCACCGTGCAACGGTTCCCGCGCGGCATCGGCGAAAAGGGCTGGGTGCAGCAGGATTTCGCCGACTCGCTGCCGGACTGGATGGGCCGCGTCGAGGTCGCCAAGGAGGGCGGCACCCTGGTGCATCCGGTGGCCGAACGCCCGGAGGCGTTGCGCTGGCTGGCCAACCAGAACTGCATCACATTGCACATCTGGCAGTCGCGCCGGAATCGGCTGCACAACCCCGACCGGCTGGTGTTTGACCTCGATCCGTCCGACGCCGACTTCGCGGTGGTGCGCGCAACCGCCCGAGCGGTAGCCGGGGTGCTGGCGGACCTCGGGCTACCGTGTTATGTCCAGACCACCGGGTCGCGTGGGCTGCACGTCGTCGTGCCGTTGCGCGCCGACGCCGATTTCGACACCGTACGCCAATTCGCGCGTGACGTCGCCGAGGTGGTGGTGGCCGACGACGCCGCGCACCGCACGGTGGAAGCGCGCAAGGAAAAGCGCGGCGGCCGAATCTATCTCGATGTCATGCGAAACGCTTACGCGCAGACGGCGGTTGCACCGTATTCGGTCCGCGCCCGCGCCGGCGCGCCGGTGGCCACCCCGCTGGAGTGGGACGAGCTGGACGCCCGCGGCCTGCGGGCGGACCGATTCACCATCCGCGACGTTCCCAAACGGCTGGCCGGGCAACGTGATCCGTGGGCCGACCTGTCCCGGCATGCCCGCTCGCTGACCGGCCCCGCGCAGCGGCTCGCGAAGCTTCGTGCCTGAACTGCCTGACGTGGAGGGATTTCGGCGCGAGCTGGCCGATGCACGGCCCGGCCGCCGGATCCGTCACGTGCAGGTGCGCGATGCCGGCATCCTGCGAAACACCACGCCACAAGAGATCACGCGGCCAGAGGGTCACCGCTTCCACGCCCCGCGCCGGCACGGAAAGTGGCTGATGCTGCCGACGGACGGGCCGACGCTGCTGATACACAGGGCCATGACGGGCCGCCCGTACTATGCCGCCGACGGCGCCGAGCATGTCGGGTATGAACGGCTGAAGCTGTCGCTGGACCGCGGCGAACCGCGCTACGCCGACCTCCGCAAACTGCGCGGGGTATGGCTCGCCGATGCCGAGGACGACGTCGCACAGGTAATGGGTCCGCAGGGCCCGATGCGTTGGGCATTGGCCTGCCGGCGATGCGCGGGGCGTTATCCGGGCGGCGCGGCCGGCTGAAACCCACGCTGATGGACCAATCGGTGATCGCCGGCCTGGGCAACCTGCTCGTCGATGAGATCTGCTGGCGGGCAAGAATTCCGCCACCCGCCCGGTCGCCGAGCTCGACGACAACGACGTCAAGCACCTGCACGCCGCGATGATCCGCGTGCTGCGCACCGCCGTGCGGCACGGCCGGGTATCCGAGTAACCTCGGCAGCTATGAGCCCCAGCAAGCACAGATGGATACCGGTCGCGGCGTTGACGGTTATCGCGGCTGGCTCGCAGCTAAGTCCGGCAGTCGCTCGGGCGGACCTGCACAACATCACCTACCGGGCCAGGATCGACGGCGTGACCACCGGTAGCCAGGCCACCTTCGTCATCAACGGCGGCCAGACGAACAGCGCCGGCCTGGGCTCGGTGCCCGGCAGCGTATTCGAGGCCAACACGGTGTTGCCCGATCCCGGGCAAGCCGGCATGCAGATTGTGCTTCATTGGCCCTATTCGGCCAACGTGCACTGCGAGATCGACGTCGACGACAACGTTTTCACCCAGGTCGATCAAGTCGTTCGGCCGGCGCCCGGAAACGCGGGACCGACGAATGGTGTGCTGCAGTGCGGCGCACCGCTACCCGGCTAGGGCCGCCATCCGGTCGAGTCCGCCCACTTCCATGCCCGCCGGTAGGCATCGGGGTACCACGGCTCTTTGCCACCGACGTAGGACGCGGTGTCGCCCCCTCCGCGCTCTTCGGCTTCGCGCTTGACCTCCAGATAGCCGGCGCGCTCGTCGGGGTTGGCCGCCAGCCAGTCGACGAACAGCAGGGCGAACTGCTGGTTGGGCCAGCCGTCCACCCGGACATGAACGTTGGTCGGTCGACCCGGGTCGGCGGAGGCATGAATTCGCTTGTACCACAATGCCGGATCGTCAGTGTGGTCATAGCGCTCGACGGTGCTGCGGGCATCGGATTTGGCGACGTCCTTGGTGATCCGCTCGATGCGAGGGTAGCCGACGGCCAGCAGAGGTTCGGCGAGTTCGTCGGCGACCGCAAGTGATTCGACGGTGACCTGGACGTCGATGACGTCCTTGGACTCAAGTTCGGGCACGGCGGTCGAGCCGATGTGGTCGACGCGCACCGCCCGATGCCCGCACGCGGTCTTCAGGCGGGCCAGGATTCGCTGCGCCTGGGCGGGCCAGGCCGGGTCGGGCGGCACCAGCCGCGCCGGTGCCCGCGCGATCCGACGCTCGCTGATGTTGTGGGCGAACGGCAGGATCCGGTTGTTCCACACGTCATGGGCCCGCTGCGCCAACTCTTCTGGGGTACTTGAGTTGTCCAGCCAGACGTCGGCCACGGCACGGCGTTGCTCGTCGTCGGCCTGCGCGGCGATCCTGGCGCGGGCGTCTTCCTCGGACATGCCGCGCTGTTCGACCAAACGTCTCACGCGGACCTCGGCGTCGGCGTGCACCACGACGACCAGCGGGAACAACGGCGCCATCCCGGACTCCACGAGCAGCGGAATGTCCTCGACGACAACGGAATCCTCGGATACCGACGCGATGATCTCCGAGCGCCGCTTGCCCACCAACGGGTGCACGATCCCGTTGAGCTTCTTGCGCGCCTCGTCATCGCGAAAAGCCTTGGCGGCCAGGGCCGGGCGATCCAGCGATCCGTCGGGAAGCAGGATGTCCTCACCGAACGCCTCGACCAGCGACGCCAGCCCCTCGGTGCCCGGCTCGACCACCTCGCGCGCGATGACGTCCCCGTCGACGATGACCGCACCGCACTTTGCGAAGGTGGCCGAGACCGCCGACTTGCCGGCTCCGATGCCGCCGGTCAACCCGATGCGCAGCATCAGTAAACGGAATCAGGCGTTGCCGGCGAGCTTTTCCCGCAGGGCGGCCAATTGGGCGTCGCTGGCCAGCGACCCACCCGCCGCCTTCTCCGGAGGCGCGCCGTTGCCCGGCGACGGTTCGCTGCCACCGTGCTCGGCAGCATCGGCCGCGGCGAACTTCTCCATCTGCGTGGTGTGCATCTTGTGCCGGCGCTCGGCCTCGGCGTAGCGGGCCTCCCATTCGGCGCGCTGCTTGTCGAAACCCTCCAACCACTCGTTGGTTTCGGCGTCGAAGCCCTCGGGGAAGATGTAGTTGCCCTGCTCGTCGTAGCTGTCGGCCATGCCGTACTTCGCCGGGTCGAACTCCTCGGTGTAGTCCTCGTTGGCCTGCTTGAGCGACAAGGAGATTCGACGACGCTCCAGGTCGATGTCGATGACCTTGACCATCGCGTCGTCGCCGACGGCGACCACCTGGTCGGGTACCTCGACATGCCGCTCGGCCAGCTCGGAGATGTGCACCAGGCCTTCGATGCCCTCCTCGACGCGGACGAACGCGCCGAACGGAACCAGCTTGGTGACCTTGCCCGGCACGATCTGGCCGATGGCGTGCGTGCGGGCGAAGTGCCGCCACGGGTCTTCCTGGGTCGCCTTCAGCGACAACGAAACCCGCTCGCGATCCATGTCGACGTCGAGCACCTCGACGGTCACCTCGTCGCCGACCTGAACCACCTCGGACGGGTGGTCGATGTGCTTCCAGGACAGCTCGGAGACGTGCACCAGACCGTCCACACCGCCGAGGTCGACGAACGCGCCGAAGTTGACGATGGACGAGACCACACCCTTGCGGATGGCGCCCTTCTGCAGCTGGTTCAGGAATTCGCTGCGCACCTCGGACTGGGTCTGCTCCAACCACGCCCGCCGCGACAGCACGACGTTGTTGCGGTTCTTGTCCAGCTCGATGATCTTGGCTTCGATCTCCTTGCCGATGTACGGCTGCAGATCGCGCACACGCCGCATCTCGACGAGCGACGCGGGCAGGAAGCCGCGCAACCCGATGTCCAGGATCAGGCCGCCCTTGACCACCTCGATGACAGTGCCCTTGACGGCCTCGTCCTTCTCCTTGAGCGCCTCGATGGTGCCCCAGGCGCGTTCGTACTGCGCGCGTTTCTTGGAAAGGATCAGCCGGCCCTCTTTGTCCTCCTTGGTGAGAACCAGAGCCTCGACCTCATCGCCGACGGAAACGACCTCGCTGGGGTCGACATCGTGCTTGATGGAGAGCTCGCGGGCGGGGATGACCCCTTCGGTCTTGTAGCCGATGTCGAGGAGCACCTCGTCCCGGTCAACTTTGACTATGGTGCCTTCGACGATGTCGCCATCGTTGAAGTACTTGATCGTTTTATCGATTGCTGCGAGAAAGTCCTCGCTGGAGCCTATGTCGTTGACGGCTACTTGGGGCGAGGTGACGGCGGGACTCGGCATGTTGTTGGGTTGCTCCGGACAGGTGGGGTCGTAGGGACAAAACGGGATTTACCTGTTGAGGCTACTCGACAGGGCACAAGCTGGACAAACCGCACCATCCGCCGCGGATGTAACGTCACGGCGAATTTACGGGCGATTTTCCACTGTGACGTTACATTGGCGGCTGATCGACCGGCCGGGGCACCCTCAATGCGCAGCGGCATCCCAGCTGCGACCGTAACCGACCGAGACCTCCAGCGGGACGTCGAGCGGGTAGGCCCCGCCCATCTTCTCGCGGGCCAGCGCCTCCACCTGTTCCCGCTCACCGGGCGCGATTTCGAACAGCAGCTCGTCGTGCACCTGCAGCAGCATCCGGGACGCCAGTCCGGCCTCTTTGATCGCCTTGTCGACCTCGATCATCGCGACCTTGATGATGTCGGCGGCGCTGCCCTGGATGGGCGCGTTGAGCGCCGCCCGCTCCGCGGCCTCCCGCACCTGACGGTTGCTGCTGTCCAGCTCGGGCAGGTAGCGGCGGCGGCCCAGCACCGTCGAGGTGTAGCCGTCCTTGCGGGCCTGCTCGACGACGTCCATCAGGTAGTCGCGCACCCCGCCGAACCGGGCGAAGTATTGATCCATCTGGACCTTCGCCTCCTCCGTGGAGATTTTCAGCTGGGCGGCCAGCCCGTACGCGCTCAACCCGTAAGCCAGCCCGTACGACATGGCCTTGACCCGACGGCGCAACTCGGGGGTGACTTCCTCGATCGGCACGCCGAACGCCCGTGAGGCGACAAACGAGTGCAGGTCCTCCCCCGTGTTGAAAGCTTCGATCAAGCCTTCGTCTCTGGACAGGTGCGCCATGATCCGCATCTCGATCTGGCTGTAGTCGGCGGTCATCAGCTCGGCGAAGCCCGCGCCCACCACGAACGCGTCCCGGATCTGGCGCCCGGCGTCGGTGCGAATCGGGATGTTCTGCAGGTTCGGTTCGGTCGACGACAGCCGGCCGGTCGCCGCGATCGTCTGGTTGAACGTGGTGTGGATCCGGCCATCGGCGGCCACCGAGTTCAGCAGCCCGTCGACGGTAACCTTCAGCCTGGTGACATCGCGGTGGGCCAACAGGTGCTGCAGAAAAGGATGTCCGGTCTTGTCGAACAGCGATTGCAGGGCGTCGGCGTCGGTGGTGTAGCCGGTTTTGGTCCGCTTGGTCTTCGGCATCTCGAGCTCGTCGAACAGCACCACCTGTAGCTGCTTGGGTGAGCCGAGATTGATCTGCTTGCCGATCACGGCGAAGGCGGCCTCGGCGGCGTCGCGGATCTGGTCGCCGAATTGGCTTTGCAACTCGCTCAGCAGCTCCAAATCGACGGCGATGCCGGCGCTTTCCATGTCCGCGAGCACGTGCTGAACCGGCAGTTCCATCGCCCCCAGCAGCGCGGTGGAATCGATGCGGTCCAGCTCGGCGTCCAACGCGTCGGCCAGGTCCACCACGGCCCGGGCCCGCAGTATCAAGGTCTGGACGGCTTGCTCGTCCACCCCGCCCAGCTCGTCCAAGTCGTCGAGCAACGAAAGCTGTTGTTGCTCAGGTGTTTCCGCGCGCAGCTCGCGACGCAGGTAACGCAGCGACAGATCGTCGAGGGTGAAGCTGCGCTGGCCCGGCCGCACCACGTAGGCCGCCAGCGCGGTGTCGGAGCTGACGCCGTTCAGCGTCCACCCACGGCCCGCCAAGTCGTGGATGGCCACCTTGGCCTCATGCAGCGCTTTGGGTTTCGCCGGATCGGCCAACCAGGCCGCCAGCGCGGCGTCGTCGTCGGGGGTCAACGTGGCGGTGTCGATGTAGCCGCCTTCGCCGTCGGCGGCGGTGATCGCCAACTCGGTGGCGTCCCCGCCGTAGGGCAGGTGGGTGCCCGCGACGGCCAGCCCCGCCCGGCGGCCGTCGCCGGCGTGCTCGGCCAGCCACTGCCCGACCGTGCCGGGCTCCAGTGCGGCGCCGCGCACGTCGAAACCCTCGTCCACCTCGGGCTCGACGGCGGCCAGGGTCTCGAACAACCGGTCCCGCAAGACCCGGAACTCCAGGTCGTCGAAGAGCCGGTGAATCTGGTCGCGATCCCACGGCTGCAGCCGCAGCGTGTCCGGGGTGTGCGCGAGCGGCACGTCGCGGACCAGATCGGTGAGCTCTCGATTGAGCACGACGCTCGCCACGTTCGCCCGCAGCGCGTCGCCCACCTTGCCGCGCACCGAGTCGACGTTGTCGACGAGCCCTTGCAGTGAGCCGTATTCGGCGATCCACTTCGAGGCGGTCTTCTCCCCCACGCCGGGGATGCCGGGCAGGTTGTCGCTGGGATCGCCACGCAGCGCCGCGAAGTCGGGGTATTGCTTGGGCGTCAGGCCGTACTTTTCGACGACGGCCTCCGGGGTGAAGCGGGTCAGTTCGCTCACGCCCTTCCGCGGATACAACACCGTGACGTCGTCGCTGACCAACTGCAGGGAGTCGCGGTCACCGGTGACCACCAGCACCCGATAACCCTCGTTCTCGGCCTGGGTGGCCAGCGTCGCGATCAGATCGTCGGCTTCGAAACCCGGCTCTGCGAGCACCGTGATGCCCAGCGCCCCCAGCACTTCCTTGGTGATGTCGATCTGACCGTGGAACTCATCGGGCGTCGACGACCGGTTGGCCTTGTACTCGGGGTAACGCTCGGAGCGGAAAGTCTGCCGGGACACGTCGAAGGCCGCGGCGATGTGGGTCGGGGCCTCGTCGCGCAGCAGGTTGATCAGCATGGCGGTGAAGCCGTACACGGCGTTGGTGGTCAGGCCGCCGCGGGTCTTGAAGTTCTCGGCGGGCAGCGCGTAGAACGCCCTGAATGCCAGCGAATTGCCGTCCAGCAGCATCAGCGTCGGCTTGGCTTGCTCCTCGCTGGCGGTACCCACGGCTCACACTCTAGGCACCCGGTGTGACGCTCAGGTCAGCCGCCGCTCACCTCCGACGTCGTATTCCGAAACCGACGCGGACACGATCGAACCTTGTTGTTCGTCACTGGGCCCGCTGCCGCGGAATGCATCGACGGCGGCCCGCGACTCCCAGCGTTCGAAGATGTCAACGCGACTGGGATCGAGCAGGTCGGCGCTGATCGCGAAGTCGAGGCAGCCCGGGGTTCGGCGGGCTTGCCGCACCACGGCCCTACATCCGGTCAGATAGCTGTCTCGCTGAAGTGGCTCGACGAAAAGATAACCCGCGACGATCACCATGGGACGCTCCTTTGGTTGGTTCAAAGCTCTGCCCGATATGACCTTCGACGCCCGCCAAAGTCATCGGTGCAACCCCACCGGCGGAACTGCAACACGTTTCAGTTTTGTAGTCAGGCTGGGTAGTCTGGCCGAGTGCCCGAGGTCACCAGCCAACAACCCGCGATCGACGGATGGTTCGCCACCGATGACGCCGGTAGCGCCCATCTGATCGGCAGCAAGTGCCCCGAGTGCGGCACCTATGTCTTCCCGCCGCGCGAGAACAACTGCCCCAACCCGGGCTGCGCCGGCGACACACTAGAGCCCGTCGCGCTGTCGACCCGGGGGAAGCTGTGGAGTTACACCGAAAACCGGTACCCCCCGCCCCCGCCTTACCCCGCCGCGGACCCGTTTGAGCCGTTCGCCATCGCCGCGGTGGAGCTGGCCGAAGAAGGCCTGATCGTGCTGGGCAAGGTGGTCGAGGGCACGCTGGCGGCGGACCTGAAGGTCGGCATGGAGATGGAGCTGACCACGATGCCGCTGTTCACCGACGACGACGGCGTCGAACGCACCGTGCACGCCTGGAGGATCGCCTCATGAGCACACCCGAGCCGCTCTACATCCTCGGCGCCGGGATGCATCCCTGGGGCAAGTGGGGCCGGGACTTCACCGAATACGGTGTGGTCGCCGCGCGCGCCGCACTGGCGGAAGCAGGCCTGGATTGGCGGCAGATCCAGCTTGTCGCCGGGGCGGACACGATTCGGAACGGCTACCCAGGCTTTATTGCCGGGTCGACCTTCGCGCAGAAGCTCGGCTGGAACGGGGTGCCGGTCAGCTCGAGCTACGCCGCGTGCGCCAGCGGTTCCCAGGCGCTGCAGAGCGCCCGGGCCCACATCCTGGCCGGCTTCTGCGACGTCGCGCTGGTGATCGGCGCCGACACCACCCCGAAAGGGGCGTTCGCCCCGGTCGGCGGGGAGCGCAAGAACGACCCGGACTGGCAGCGGTTCCACCTCATCGGCGCGATGAACCCGGTGTACTTCGCGCTGCTGGCGCGCCGCCGGATGGACCTCTACGGGGCTGAGTCGGAGGACTTCGCCCAGGTGAAGGTGAAGAACTCCCGGCATGGCCTGCAGAACCCGAACGCCCGCTACCGCAAGGAATCCTCGGTCGAGGACGTGCTGGCCAGCCCGGTGGTCTCCGACCCGCTGCGACAGCTGGACATCTGCGCCACCTCCGACGGCGCGGCGGCGCTGATCGTGGCCAGTGCCGCCTTCGCCCGTAAGCACCTCGGCTCGCTCGACGGCGTTCCCTCGGTGCGCGCGGTCAGCACGGTGACCCCGCGCTACCCGCAGCACCTGCCCGAATTACCGGATATCGCAACGGATTCCACCGCTGCCATGCCCGCGCCGGACCGGGTGTTCAAGGATCAGATCCTCGACGCCGCCTACGCTGAGGCGGGCATCGGGCCCGAAGACGTGAGCCTGGCGGAGGTTTACGATCTGTCCACCGCGCTGGAGCTCGACTGGTACGAGCACCTCGGGCTGTGCGCGAAGGGCGAGGCAGAGGTGCTGCTGCGCAGCGGCGCGACCACCATTGGCGGCAAGGTCCCGGTCAACCCGTCGGGCGGGCTGGCGTGCTTCGGCGAGGCGATCCCCGCGCAGGCGATCGCTCAGGTCTGCGAGCTGACCTGGCAGCTGCGCGGTCAGGCCACCGGCCGGCAGGTGGAGAACGCCAAGGTTGGCATCACCGCCAATCAGGGCCTGTTCGGCCACGGCTCGTCGGTGATCGTGGCGCGGTAGCGGCTGTCAGGCCCCGCGCGAGCGTGCGCAGTTGTACGCCCTAAGCGGCGTGTCGCCGTACAGACGCGCACGCTCGCGGGTGATTACTCCTCCGTGTCGAGGGTTTCCAGGACGACTTCGGCCACCCGCTTCATGGTGGTCCGCCGGTCCATGGCCGCACGCTGAATCCACTTGAACGCCTCGGGCTCCGTCATGCCCTGTTTGGTCTGCAGCACGCCCTTGGCGCGTTCGACCAGCTTGCGGGTCTCCAGCCGATCGGACAACGTCGCCACCTCGCGCTCCAGCTCGGTGATCTCGCTGAACCGGCTGACGGCCAACTCGATGGCCGGGATCAGGTCGCTGATGGTGAACGGCTTCACCAGGTAGGCCATGGCGCCGGCGTCGCGGGCACGTTCGACCAGGTCGCGCTGGCTGAACGCGGTCAGCACGACGATCGGCGCGATGCGTTTGCTGGCTATCTCCGACGCCGCGTCGATCCCGTCGCGGCGCGGCATCTTCACGTCCATGATCACCAGGTCCGGCTTGTGCCGCTCGGCCAGTTCGACGGCCTCCTGCCCGTCGCCGGCCTCGCCGACGATTTCGTACCCCTCCTCTCGCAGCATCTCGGCCAGGTCCAGCCGGATGAGGGCTTCGTCTTCGGCGATCAAAACGCGGTGCGCCGCGGCGGCGGCGCTGTCGGTCGTGGGGCCTGCCATGACCGACATTGTGTCGTGAATACCTGCGACCAGCGAACGCGGGGGCGGTGCGAACCGTTGACCACGCCGATCCTCTATGGTGGGAGGCTGCTCACGCCTGAAGAGCCCTCGTATCCCAACTGGCAGAGGAAACGGACTCAAAACCCGTCCAGTGTGGGTTCGAATCCCACCGAGGGCACCGCTTGACCAGGTAAAACAGTTTCGGGAGAGGGCGTGGGTACCGCAGTCATACCGCAGTAGACTTCGCCCGCGCATCCCTGGCACCTTTGTCGAGGGACTTCGCCACGTTGGTCAGGTCATCTGAGAACAGGTGACCATACGTGTCGAGGGTCATCGTTGCCGTCTCGTGGCCCAGAAGCCTCTGCACGGCAAGGATGTTGGCGCCGGCCGCTATCGCGAGTGATGCGCACGTGTGACGCAACTCATGCGGTACTAGACCCGGCATGCCGATGTCCTTCGCGGCGGGGTCAAACAAGCGCCGGTACTCATAATGCGTCAGGTAGCCGTTCCGGCCTGGGAACACTAGTTGATTCGGGTCGGGGTCTATCCATTGATTCGACGCACAGTCATACCCCCTGCGCCAAGCCTGTTCTTCCAGGAAGTACCACATGAACTCTGGAACGGGCACCCAGCGCGTGCGGTGGGTCTTCGTGGTGTCTTCTACGTAGCCCTTGCCGGCGACCTTGGTGACCGATGCCCTGACGGTGATTGTCCGGTCTTTCACGTCCCGCGCCCGCAACGCGGTGGCTTCGCCGAATCTCAGACCGCAGTAGCCCATCACAAGCGGGAGATCGCCGTAGGGTGCGTCGCCGCTGGACGCTGGTCCCACATAGTCGGCAAGTTGTTGCAATTGTTCGTGGGTGAGGTACCGATGATCCACCGACGCCTTACGGGGTAGTTCAATCGCGGTCGCAACGTTCTTAGACAGTCTGTCGGTGCGGATGGCGTACTTGAGGACTGCCGACATGGTTTGGTGGGCCTGAATCACGCGTGAGGCCGATAGTCCCTTGCCCGCTTTGCGCACCGACCCATCAACGGACAGGCCACTGACCCACCGTTGCACGCCGGCGTGGGTGATGTCCTTCAGTTTCGTGTCCTCCCATCGGGGAAGGATCAGGTTGTCGAGCAGCGACTCATAGCCGGCTACCGTCTTGGGTTTCCTCGCGCGGTCAACCGGGAGCTGAGCACTGCGTTGTGGGACACGACCATGTCATTGTGGGTGGTTAACGTTCAAGGCATGAATATTGCGTCCAGCGTAGCCATACTCATCAGTCTCGGCTCCCTGTACGTGAGCTACCGGGCATACCAGCACGCGAAGTATGCACCCGTTCGAGAAGGCCAGACCCCGCTTCGGAACGAGCTGAGGAATGAGCTGCACAAGTTCGACTATTACCGGATCGAGAAGGTTCTCAACCAGCTACAGGAACGCATACCGTCGGCAGACATCGATGGCGAGCTGCGCAATCTCGGCGAGTCAATCGCCCTCCGCAAAGGCGGCTTCGTTGCCCCGACTCCCCTGCAGCTTCAGAATCTGATCAACACCATCGAGGCAACCCGGACGGCGTGCTACGAGGCCAGGCAGCCGCCAAAGACCGACGCCGTATTCGAGCACGGTTATCAAGCAACGCAACGCAAGATGCTGACGGAACAATTCACCGCCCTTCGCCACCAGATTCGTTGCGTCGTCGAGGGTTTGGATGCGATCCAGGCGAAACCGATGAGTCCTGCCAAGCAGATCAAGCAGTTCAAGGCACTGGGCAGGTAAGCCCGCCGATCATGACGCTGCTTCAAACCGTCTTCTCCACGGACCGCATCATCCAGGTCTCAGACCGCAGACTCACCCTCAACGGGGAAGTCTTCGACGACGAGTACACCAAGCTCGTCTGCTGGAACCAGACGTTCTCAGCGGGATTCACCGGCATCGCCCGAATCGATCGACGGCTCAGGAAGTCGACATCAGAATGGATCGCCGAAGTCCTATGCGACTACCCGCTATTCGAGCAAGGAGTGCAGGCACTGCGCGAGGAGGCCGAGAATCGGGTCAGCAAGTTGCCCTGGCAGGACAAGAGGCTTGCCATTGTGGTCGCTGGATTCGACTTCCGGCGGGTGCCGTTGATTGCCGAGATTGCCAACTTCAGCACGGCCACTAACGTCACCGATAACGCCAACAGCTTCGGATTGAGGTTCGTGCACGTTGTGCCCGGACAGATGACTGGCACTCACGCAGTGGGTGCCAGACTCGGCGAGCTTGAGCACCGACTCTTGACGCGATATATCCCTCGCGTCCTCCGCAAGGACAAGTCCAACGGGCACAACCGAGCGATCAAACTCCTGGTCGAAAATCAGCGCAGAGTCCATCGGAAGGATGCCCTTGTCGGCGGTGACGCCCAGGCGGTCACGATTCCCTGCAAGCAGACGGGACACGGGATCGTCATGACCAATCTCGACGGGCCCGACATTCCAGCGCACAGCAGCAGTTTCGTGTACTTCGATCAATACGGCTTTCGTTATAAGCAGCTGGGTCCACTCATGGCGTACAGCGGCACGGTCATCGATCAGGTGACCGGAACGGCAGACGAGGACAACCCCGACAACCAGGTGATGAGCATCCGGTTCGTCAAAGTGCCGAAGCCTCCGACCCGTGCCCGGAGGCGCAGGGCGCGCTAGTCGATCGGGGCTCACCAATATCTGAGCCATCCGCATTAGCCAAATCCTCTATGACCGTTTGTTTGGCTCACCACACGGGCCGCAGCGCCTGAACCCGTGTCTCGGAATAGACCACATATGCGACATGCGCGGACCGGCTTCTGGGCCAAGCGATTTCCCAGGTCGGGGTGTCTCAGAAGTTCGTCTCAGAAATACCTGTCTCAACTGCGGTGTTTCAGCACTTATGAGTCAGGCGCCCGGTACGGGAACTAGCGGCACCGGTCCCAGCGCCTGCGTCGGTTACACCCGTGTCTCCACGGTCTCGCAGACCCTTGATCAACAGAACGACGAACTCGCCAAGGCCGGGGTCGCAAAGACGTTCTCGGACAATATGTCCGGCGCTCGTGATGACCGTCCCGGTCTGGTCGCGCTGATCGAGTACGTCCGAGACGGCGACACCGTCGTGGTCTGGAAACTCGACCGGCTAGGACGCAATACATTGCACATTTTGGAGACCGTCAAGGCCCTCACCGACCGTCGTGTGACGCTGGCGGCGTTGGCCTGTGTGTCATCCGTGACAAATAATGAGTCACTCCAACCAGCAGTGGTTCGTCCTTGACCTCCTGACAGGGATGGATTCCCAGCGCCATCATCAGATTGGCCGCATCAGTGGCATCAACGGCATTTGCAGCGACGATCTTTCGGGCGAGCCCCACCTGATCTTCGGCCATTTCGGCAAAGGCCTCAAGATCGTCGTCAAGGTGTCGCATGGTTCATTCTCCCATGAATCCATCGCCGAGTAACGCTTCTCGGCCTCGGGGTCCAGGGATAGCCGCACCCCTCATCCCGTTCACGGTGATGGCGTTGTGGCACAGTGACCATTCGCCTCAGGCCCGTCTGAGAAAGTGGGTTGCTCCACCGCCCATGTTGCGGTATCGCCTGAAGAGACAAACTCAGGCTCCTGGGGGTGAGAAAACAAGTTGAAATAGTCCATGGAGTATGTCCTTACGAATTACAGGGGCCCGCATATATTGTTGCGGAACGGGCGACGAGCGAATCGCACGCTAATCTTTTACGTAATGCGTTTACGACTCGGGATCACCGCTAACACGAAACGGTCAGTGTTGAGTGTACACCTAATAAATATGGGCGCTGGCAGCGTAACCAGACGACACTTTCAGGCTGTGCTCATCGGCGCGGCATTGCAGAGGGTTTGCTCCACGCGGGCCGAACACATCGGCATCCGCTGGTAAGCTCGGGACCGCCGAAACGCCGAGTACCTCCGCACAACACCGACGAAGCTCACTATGGTCATCCTCTTCAGGGCATAAATCTCGCCGCTGGTTTGCTGTAAACTGTTGTGGCGCAGACTGATCCGCACTTACCCAGACCGCCTGGCGGTGGAGCGCGCATAGGATATGTGCGAGTCAGCACCATCGCCCAGACGCTGGACCAGCAGAACGCTGCTCTCGCCGCTGCTGGCGTGAAGAAAACCTTTTCCGACACCATGTCTGGTGCGTGCGATGACCGACCGGGCCGCATTGATGGAGTACGTCTGGGAAGGTGACACCGTCGTGGTATGGAAACTGGACCTGGCGTGCCCCCGATGAATGAGTCCGCCTTGTTTTAGAGTCCTGTGGCCCCCCGGGTGGGGGGCCGGAAGGGACGATGAAACATATGGCTGGCCGGAAGAAGCATTCCGCTGAGGATGTGGTGCGTAAGCTGCGCCGCGCGGACGAACTCGCCGCGTCGGGCAAGACCAACGAGGAGATCGCCGCGGAGCTCGAGGTGTCGGCGGCGACGCTGTACAACTGGCGCCGCACCTACGGCGGGATGGATGTGGATGCGGCGAAAGAGCTTAAAGAGCTGCGGGAGCAGAACACCCGACTGAAGCGGTTGCTGGCCGAGGCCGAGTTGGAAAAGGACGCCTTGCGGGAGGTGGCGAAGGGAAAATTCTGAGCCCGGACGCCAAGCGCCGCGCCGTCGACATGCTCAAAGAGGTTCTGGGCATGTCGGAGCGGCTCGCGTGCAAAGCGGTTGGCCGTGACAGTCTGATTTGGCCCCAGGGGGGCGGCTTGAAGTGGCCCCATCTGTGAGGCGGCGGGGTGTTGTTGTGACGGTCTGATTTGGCCCCACTTTTGCGACACGCCGCGACGGTTATGACGGCTTGATTTGGCCCCACCTCAGCGTGGTTGGCATCCGGATGGCCCGGATCGCGGATCACGAAGGTGAGGCTGGAGAGTGAGTGCGCGGGTGGAGCAGTTTGCGGCGATTCGCCGTGATCATCGGGTGGACGGAATGTCGATTCGGGCGCTGGCCGATAAGCATCATGTGCATCGGCGCACGGTGCGCCAGGCGTTGGAGTCGGCGATCCCGCCAGAGCGCAAGGTGCCCGAGCGGATTGCGCCGCGGCTGGAGCCCTTCAAGTGCGCGATCGATGAGATGCTGCGCACTGATCTGGATGCTCCCAAGAAGCAACGCCATACCGCTCGACGCATCTTGGCCCGGCTCGTCGATGAGCATGGCGCAGTTGGGTTGTCGTATTCGACGGTGCGCGACTACGTCGGTAAGCGCCGCCCACAGATCCTGGCCGAGGCCGGTAGGCCCCTGGAGCTGGGCTATGTGCCGCAGACCCATCCGCCGGCGGCTGAGGCCGAGGTGGACTTTCATGACCTGTGGGTGATGCTGCGCGGAGTCAAGACCAAGACCGCGCTGTTCACCATGCGCTTGTCGTACTCGGCACGCGCGGCGCACCGGGCGTTTTTGACCCAGGGGCAAGAGGCTTTCCTGGAAGGCCACGTCTACGCGCTGCAGCGGCTGGGTGGGGTGCCGTGTGACAAGGTGCGCTACGACAACCTCAACAGCGCGGTCAAGCAGGTGCTGTTCGGGCGCTCCCGCCAAGAGAACGAACGCTGGATCGCGTTTCGCAGCCACTACGGTTTCGAAGCCTGGTATTGCCAGCCCGGCCATGAGGGCAGCCACGAAAAAGGCGGCGTGGAAGGCGAGGGCGGGCGGTTTCGCCGCAACCACTGCGTGCCCATGCCGGTGGTGGACTCCATCGACGAGCTCAACGCATTGCTGGAGGCCGCCGACGACGCCGATGACGCCCGCCGGGTGGGCAACCGATCGACCAGTGTGGGCCAGGACTGGGCGTTCGAAAAGACGCTGCTGCGCCCATTGCCGACTCAATTATTCGATACAGCACTAACTTTGACACCCCGAGTAGACCGCTACGCCCAAGTGACGGTGCGCTGCAATCAATACAGTGTCCCGGCGCGCTTCATCGGGCATCGGCTGCGGGTCAAACTGTCAGCCTCGGCGGTGATCGTCTATAACCGCACCACAGTGGTGGCCCGCCACCAGCGCGCCGTCGGCAAGGGCGCCAAAGTCCTTGATTTGGATCACTATCTGGAGATCCTGCTGCGCAAGCCCGGCGCCCTGCCCGGTGCCACAGCGCTGGCGCAGGCCCGCGCGGCCAAGGTGTTCACCGCCGAGCATGAGGCGTTTTGGGTCGCCGCCCGCAAAACCCACGGCGATGCGATGGGCACCCGAGCGCTCGTCGAGGTGCTGCTACTGCACCGCCATCTGGATCGACTCGACGTGCTAGCCGGCATCGCCGCGGCGCTAACCGTCGGGTCCACCAGCCCTGATGTGGTGGCGCTGGAAGCCCGCAAGGCCGCCGAACGACACGGCACCACGACTGGCCCAAAAGATGCCAACACGTGCGGTCGTGTGGTCGTTCTGGCCGAGCATCGCTCGGCGGCCGTGCCCGCCGATACCCGGCCGTTGCCCTCGGTGCAGCAGTACGACGTCTTGCTGGGGCGAGAAACCTCATGACCCGGCGACACGCCGTCACCGAGCAGGCAGCCACCGCGGCGATCGAGCAGGGCTGTCGCATGCTGCGCCTGCCGACCATCCGCGACCGGTTCACCGAAATCGCCGCCGCCGCCGAGCGCGAGCAACTGTCCTACTTAGGGTTTCTCTCGGAGTTAGTGATCGCCGAATGCGACGACCGCACCCGCCGCCGCGCTGAACGCCGCATCCGCGACGCCGGATTTCCCCGCCCAAAACGGTTGGAAGAGTTCTCCTTTGACGACAACCCTGCCATCAATCCCGCTGTCATCGGGCAACTGGCCACCTGCGCCTGGGTCAAGGCAGGAAACCCATTGTGCTTGATCGGTGACTCCGGCACCGGCAAAACTCACCTGCTCATAGCGCTGGGCACCCAGGCCGCCGAAGCCGGCTACCGGGTCCGCTACACCCTGGCCAGCAAGCTCGTCAACGAGCTGGCCGAAGCCGCCGACGACAAGCAGCTCACCAAACTGATCAACCACTACGGGCGAGTCGATCTCATCCTGGTCGACGAGCTGGGGTACCTACAGCTCGACCGGCGCGGCGCAGAACTGTTGTTCCAAGTTCTCACCGAGCGAGAGGAACGCTCGGCCATTGCTATCGCCTCCAACGAGCCCTTCTCCTCCTGGACCAAGACATTCACCGACCCGCGACTGTGTGCCGCCATCGTCGACAGATTGACATTTGCCGGGCAGATCATCGAAACCGGCAGCACCTCCTACCGACTCGCCCAAACCCGCAAGACCCGCCCGGCAGGTGGGGCCAATTCAAACCGTCACGCCGGGGCCAGTTCAAGTTGACATTGCGAAAGCGGTCGGGCTCACCCGCTCCACCTACCGGCGCATCCCTGTCGCGCAGACCCCAGCTGACCCTGACGCTGAGCTACGCGTTTGGCTGCGTACCTACTCCACCAAACGGCCTTGCCATGGCTTCCGCCGTGCGTGGGCGGCGCTGCGCCATGACGAGCACCGGGATGTGAACAAGAAGAAGGTGCACCGCCTGTGGAAGGAGGAGGGCCTGCAGCGGCGGGTTCACAGCCCGCGTAAACGCGTCGGCCAATCGTCGTGCCCGCCCGATGTGCGCGCGGATGCGCCGAAGGTGGTGTGGGCCTTGGATTTCCAGTTCGACTCCACCATCGACGGCAAGGCCATCAAGATCGCGTCGATGGTCGACGAGCACACCCGCGAATCACTGCTGAATATCGTGGAGCGCTCGATCACCGCTGAGCGGCTCATCGACGAGCTGGAGAAGTGTTTCGCCGCGGCCGGCGGCCCGCCGATGGTGCTGTGATCGCGCTCATCGAAATTCCCCAGGTGTGCTCGTTGAAATTCCTCACCTGTGAGCAGGGGTCAGTGTAGTTGTTGGCGAGTGCCGGTGGTGGTTCGACGCAGGGTTTCGGCGGCGGCGTGGTGGTCGCGCAGGCGGTAGGACTCGCCGTCGAGGTTGATGACCACGGAGCGGTGCAGGAGGCGGTCGAGCATGGCGGCGGCGACGGTGGCGTCGCCGAGGATCTCGCCCCATGCGCCGACGCCGCGGTTGGTGGTGATCACGATGCTGGTTTTCAAATAGCGTTGGGAGACAACCTGAAACAACGCCGAGGCGGCCTCGGCGGGCAGCGGCAGATACCCGAGTTCATCGATCACCAGAAGGGTTGGGCCGGCGTAGAAGCGCATGGTGGTGGCCCAGCGACCCTCGATGGCCGCACGGTGGCAGCGGGCGGCCAGATCCGCGGCGGTGGTGAAGTAGGTCCGGTAGCCGGTATGAGCTGCGGCCCTTGCCAATCCGACGGAGAGGTGGGTTTTCCCGGTGCCTGGAGGGCCGATCAGCAAGATGTTGGTCGCGGTTTCCAGATAGCGGCAGGTGCCCAGCTCGTCGATCAGCTTGCGGTCGATCCCAGCGGCGGCATCGACGTCGAAGTCGGCCAGGGTGGCTGGGGTGGGCAGGCAGGCGAACCGCAACCGCCCAGCTAGCCGCCGTGCGGTGCTGGCCTCGACCTCCACGGCCAGCAGCCGCTCCAGCGCGACGGTCAGGGACAGGTTCTCAGCGGTGGCCTGATCCAACACCGTGGGCAGGGCTTCGGCGGCGGCCTGCAGTTTGAGTTCAGCCAGATGCGAGCGCAGCTGCTGATAGCGACTCGCGGCTGCCGACGGTGACTCCGCTGCGGTGGTCGTGGTGGTCTTCGGGGTGCGTGGGATCGGGGTCATTGGATGGTCCTGTTCTGGGCGGCCCGCTCATAGACGGACAGGTCGATGACGGTGGAATCAGTTGACGGAGTTGAGGATTCAGTTGCGGTAGTGTTGGCTTCTTTGATCCGAAGAAGTTGCGCGGCAGCGGCTTTGGCTACTGGTCCGGGTGGGATGCGTTCCTTGCGTCGATGTGGCCGCCCCGTGGCGGCGGTCGCCATCGCGGCGGTGTCCAGGGCGATGACGTGCCCGCTGTCACGCACCATCACCCCGAGCCCGTCGGCGGCCAGCCGGTGGCGGGCCACCACGATCCCGCTCATGGTGGCGATGTCGCAGAACTGGCCCCCGACCGGATGGCTGACCGCCACCTGGACAGCCGCCAGCTCTGGGGGCACCGAGTAGCGGTTGCCGCGGTAGGCCACCAACGCCTGCCGCGAGGCTGTGCGGATCTCGGAGACGATCATCGGATACGGCACCGCCGGCACGGGCTGCAGCGGTTCGGCCATGGCGACGGTGGCCACCGACGATCTGCCGTCGGCGGTGGCCCGTAGGCGGGTATCGCCACGCACACGGGCGAAGCGATCCACGCTGGCCTGAGCCTGCTCGACGGTCAGCTCATCGGCCAGAGTGCGCCACCAACGCTGAGCGGCGGTGTGATTGACCTTCTCGACCACGCCCTTGCGGTTGCCGCGCCGAGCCGGACAGATCGCCACCGCCACCCCGTAGTGCTTGGCCACGCCGGCGAACGAGGCGATCACCCGCCCCGAACCAGGGTCGCAGACCGTGGCCATCCGATCGAACCGCCACACCCGCGTCACCCCGCCCAGTCCGCGGGCTACGCGGTCGAGGCCGGCGACGAGGTGCGGTTGGTCCTCCGACGGCGACAACGCCGCTCGCCATTTGGCCGAATGGGCCAGCGAGCCGACCAACAGATGCGCCGTCTTGCCCCAACCCCATGCTTCGGGAGGATTGGGCAATTCCAGCCAGTCCCATTGTGTTTCATCCCCGGGGGCGTGTGGGATCACCGCGTTCGGGCGCTCTGTCGCCGTGCGGCAAGCCTCGCAGACCGGACGCAGATTCCGTTGGCGGATGTTGCGGGTCAGGCTCTGATACGACAGCGCGAACCCCAGTTCCTCCAACTCGTCGAGCAAGGTGCGGGCCCACAAGTGCGGGTCCTCGATCAGCCTCGCGGTGATGTAGTCGACGAACGGCTCGAACGGATCCGGGCCGGGTCGCGCCCGAACCCCCGGTTTACCGTCGCCGGCCAGGTACTTGCGGACCGTCTTGCGGTCGAAGCCGGTGTGGCGGGCGATCGCCGAGATCGACCAACCACGACGGCGTAGGGCATGTACTTCCAAGTCGTCCTCCCATGTGAGCATGAGAAAGCGGGCCTCCTTCGATGGAGCAACTGGCATCAGACACCAGCAGCTTCGAAGGAGGCCCGCCCTTCTCGGCGGAGCCACACGGGTGGGGAATTTCGATGAGCGTCAGTGGGGAATTTCAGCGAGCGCGGTCAGCTGCGGATGGACAACGGACCTGAGCTTATTTCCGAAGCGCTGCAATCGTTTTGCGCCGGCAAGGTCGGCCTTCACTACATCCCGCCTGGGACGCCGTGGAACAACGCCTACATCGAATCGTTCAACAACCGGCTACGAAGGGAGTGCCTCAACCGAAACCACTGGACCAACCTGCTCGAAGCCCGCGTCGTCATCGGCGACTTCAAGCACGAACACAACGCACGACATCGCCACTCAGCGCTGGGTTATCTGACCCCGGCCGAGTACGCTGCCCGATGCAGCCACACCCATCACCCCGTGGCCTGCGAGATCAACTGAACCGACATCAAACACAACCTGGCTCTAGAACCGGGTGGACCGAATATCGGGGACCTGCCAGACCGCCTAGGCCGCAACATGTGGCCTCTGTTTGGGTAAAACCCTCTCATTAGGTGAGGTACTACAACACCAGCAGCGTCGCCGTGAGTGTGCGAAGAATCAAGTGACACCAACCGGGTGACGTCGTCACGGATTGCTTCGCGTTCGATGTCGTCCATGCCGGGTTGGACGGCATGGGGCGGGTGTCGGTTCCAATCGGTCGCCCAGGCAACACCGACCAGGACCGCATCGGCCACATGTTCAACGGCGGCGACAACCCCGACGAAGGAACCGAAGTAAGCGCCGCCGTGAGTGGGAAGATGGATGCCATGAGCGGTGAGGAGAAGAAGACATTGAAGTGGGTCATGGCTGGTGCCGGTCGGGACATGAGCTATATGGAGAACGGCTACCAGTATGTGATTCGTTCGGGTGACAAGGAGTACACGTTGCTCCAAAAGACGCGCTCGGGGGAGATAAACCGCAGGCAGGTCTGCGCCACCAAACAGCAGGCCTACGAGCTGGCCGAGCGCTGGGCTGCCGAGGCCGTATTGAGTCGATGAGGGACTGATGAGCTGCTGCGCGCACTGTGGTCGTACCGACACCATCATGGGGCACCTGTCTTGCGGCATGGTCAGCGTGGGTCTGTGTCACGCCGAGCCGGGCGTCACGGTCGGAGCTGTCCTTGCCCGCCGCTACGGTCGGAGCTGTCCTCGCCCGCCGCTATGAGAGCGCACAGCACGGGGCCCCCGCCAGCGTCGGCGAGGGCCTCGTGTCTTCTCAGGTGCTACTCGGTGTCGTCGTCCTCGGTCCCGCCCGGCGGCGCGAACGTGCCCGGCGGGACCGCCGAGGCGCTGGATGCCGACCTCTGCGCCGCAGCGAGTGGCACTCTGCCTTCGCAGACAAGCTCATGCAGCCTAGATTCGACGCCGTCTTTCGGGTTTTGGGATGCACCGGGTTCGATCCACAGGTTGCGGGGATCGTTTGGGTCACCGCCAACTTCAAGTGGCACGAGATGGTCGTACTCAACATCTTTCAGCGAGCCCGTGTACCCGTATGCCGCCGCGTTCTCGCGCTTTTCGATCTCGGTAATGGAAGCCGGCGGACGGATTGACTTGGTGTAGCCGGTCCTGCAAATCGTCGTGGCAAGCGTGTCTTGGGTGACCTTCGGGCTGATCGCAGCAGGAGTGCAATTCGGGTCGGGCAGGGTCTGTCCGTTGGCGGCGGTACGGTAATGGCATGCGCCCGGCGCAGGCTGCGGCTGCACGGTGTAGTAGGTGGGACCGGGTCCGACCGCTACGTCAGCGGCGGCTACGCCGACATCACCGGACACCATAACGAGGCCGGTCACCGCGAGGGTGCCTAAGACGGAGATCGCTTTCACTGCGGTCGAGGGACCGATCACGGCTTTATAGCTTGAGCGACCACGCCTACAGAACCTTCGCGGTGCCCTGATGGCCGTGGCATGTCTCATCCTCGCCGGGGTTCTCGCTGAACGACCAGTAGCCATCGTTGCACAGAGCGGTGGCACCCGGTGGTTGAGTAGTCACACCGCAAATAGGGCGGTGGACGCAGTCACCGGAGGCAGCTTTGTAATAGCCCGAGGGGCACGCACTGGCCGGTGGCGCCAATGCAATAGCCGCGGTAGTCCCGAGGGTTGCGAGCGCTGCCGCGATGAGCGCAACGATACGGACAGACATGCCCCGACCTCCTTGTCCCGTGACGTCGCTGGTTGGTTACGTTGCCCGATTCGTCGACGGGAGCGTAAACGGTTCCGCGCTTACTCACATCGGGATTTGTGAAATTTCCGAGTCGATGTTTGGTGGATGATTGGTGTCATGCCCGCAGTCGGCGAGCTGGTCCGCTGCACCGATGGCTCATGGATGGTCCATCCGCCCGAGCGTTGCCCGCTCGGTCACCGGCTCGCACCGGGCCGCATGCTCGTCGGCCACCAGCCGTGCTCGTGCCGGGCCTGGCCATACAAGCTGGGCCTGCCGCCAATACGCCTACACTGATCCGAAAATTATGGTGAGTCGACCTCGGTGCGCCCCCCACGTGGTTAGGCGGCGGGAGTGAGAGTGACCGTGTAGCCGAGGGCTTCGAGTTGTCGAATGTGACTCCGCCTCTTGGCGGAGGGGTCGACGTGTCGGGTGTAGTGATCCGAGCCCAGATCCTGGTATCTAGATTCTGGGTCATGGAGCAGGTGCCAGATGATCACCAGGATGGAGCGACCGACGGCGACCACTGCTCGGGGTTGACCGCGCCGCCGGGCGATGCGGCGATACCTGGCCGCAAGGAAAGTGTTCGTCTTGCTGGTGCCGACGGCGGCCTCGCCGAGGACGCGCGCCAGGTACGGGTTGCCATGCCCGGAAGAAGCGCTGCCCTTGGTCTTGCCCGCCGAGGAGTTGATGCCCGGGGCGAACTTCGCCCACGAGCACAGGTGCCCGGCGGTCGGGAACCGCGACATATCGATTCCGATTTCGGCGATGATGGCGGCTGCGGCGACCGGGCCGATGCCGGGGATCTCGTCGAGATGGGCCGCCGCCTCAGCGAAAGGGGCCAGCTGCGTCTCGATCTGGGCGTCGACCGCAGCGATGTCGGCATCGAGCCCCTCGATCCGCGACAACATGCGTGACAGCAAGAACCGGTGATGATCGGCGAAATGCCCGTCGAAGGCCTGTTCGAGCCGATCGATCTTGCCGCGCATTCGTGCCCGTGCCAGCTGGGCCAGCACCTTCGGGTCGCGTTCGCCAGCGACCAACGCGGCCAACATGGCCCGCCCGGACACCCCGAAGATGTCTGAGGCCACCACCGACAGTTTGATGCAGGCGTCTTCCAGCAGCTTCTCGACCCGGTTCTTCTCCGCCGTGCGCGCAGCCACCAGATCGGTCCGGTAGCGGGTCAGATCCCGCAGCCGCCGGATCGGCCACGGCGGCACGAAACTGGCTCGCAGCATCTGTCGCTCGGCCACCTTGCACAACCAAACCGCGTCCAGCACATCGGTTTTCGGTCGACCGGGCAAATGTTTGACATCGCGGGCGTTGACCAGCCACGGATCCAGCCCGTGCGCCTCCAACAGATAGAACACCGGCTTCCAGTACGACGACGTCGCCTCCATCACCACCCGCTCGACGCGCATCTCGACCAGCCAGTTGGCCAGCTCAGTCAGCGACCTCGTCATCGTCGAGTACGTCGTGACTTCCCGCAACCGCCGTTTACCGCCCGCGGGTGCCGGCACCCGCACACAACACACCAACTCCGCCTTGCCGATGTCCAGGGCCGCCACCCTGGCAATGATTTGCTCCTCATCGTGCGATTCGGCCAACACCGCCGTCATCTCCTCATTCCAACTCACACCACTTCATCTCGGGGCGTGGTCGCCTGCGGATAGCGCTACAGGGGAAACGAATCTGATCCTCGTGCTCCAAACAGCGGCAACAGTGAAGGGCCCAAATGCGACATCCGACGCCCGGCTCGATACACGGCCTGGTAGGACCACAGTGTTAGACGGCGTCGACAGGCGACCACCACACAATTTTCATCCTCACAGGGCGACCGCCAGGTCAGAATGGCTCCTACGCCGACTACTGCGGCGGTTGCGGCGCTGGCCGAAAACCCTCGATGCTCTGCGCCTGGCCGCCAGCAAAATCGACAGTAGTGGAGAAAAAACATGGGATTTTATATCCGCAGAACAGTTAAAGCGGGTCCCTTCCGATTCAACATCACCAAATCTGGAATTGGAGTCAGTACGGGCATCCGGGTGGCAGGTCCCCGATATTCGGTCCACCCGGTTCTAGAGCCAGGTTGTGTTTGATGTCGGTTCAGTTGATCTCGCAGGCCACGGGGTGATGGGTGTGGCTGCATCGGGCAGCGTACTCGGCCGGGGTCAGATAACCCAGCGCTGAGTGGCGATGTCGTGCGTTGTGTTCGTGCTTGAAGTCGCCGATGACGACGCGGGCTTCGAGCAGGTTGGTCCAGTGGTTTCGGTTGAGGCACTCCCTTCGTAGCCGGTTGTTGAACGATTCGATGTAGGCGTTGTTCCACGGCGTCCCAGGCGGGATGTAGTGAAGGCCGACCTTGCCGGCGCAAAACGATTGCAGCGCTTCGGAAATAAGCTCAGGTCCGTTGTCCATCCGCAGCACCATCGGCGGGCCGCCGGCCGCGGCGAAACACTTCTCCAGCTCGTCGATGAGCCGCTCAGCGGTGATCGAGCGCTCCACGATATTCAGCAGTGATTCGCGGGTGTGCTCGTCGACCATCGACGCGATCTTGATGGCCTTGCCGTCGATGGTGGAGTCGAACTGGAAATCCAAGGCCCACACCACCTTCGGCGCATCCGCGCGCACATCGGGCGGGCACGACGATTGGCCGACGCGTTTACGCGGGCTGTGAACCCGCCGCTGCAGGCCCTCCTCCTTCCACAGGCGGTGCACCTTCTTCTTGTTCACATCCCGGTGCTCGTCATGGCGCAGCGCCGCCCACGCACGGCGGAAGCCATGGCAAGGCCGTTTGGTGGAGTAGGTACGCAGCCAAACGCGTAGCTCAGCGTCAGGGTCAGCTGGGGTCTGCGCGACAGGGATGCGCCGGTAGGTGGAGCGGGTGAGCCCGACCGCTTTGCACGCGAGCCGCTCCGACATGCCCAGAACCTCTTTGAGCATGTCGACGGCGCGGCGCTTGGCGTCCGGGCTCAGAATTTTCCCTTCGCCACCTCCCGCAAGGCGTCCTTTTCCAACTCGGCCTCGGCCAGCAACCGCTTCAGTCGGGTGTTCTGCTCCCGCAGCTCTTTAAGCTCTTTCGCCGCATCCACATCCATCCCGCCGTAGGTGCGGCGCCAGTTGTACAGCGTCGCCGCCGACACCTCGAGCTCCGCGGCGATCTCCTCGTTGGTCTTGCCCGACGCGGCGAGTTCGTCCGCGCGGCGCAGCTTACGCACCACATCCTCAGCGGAATGCTTCTTCCGGCCAGCCATATGTTTCATCGTCCCTTCCGGCCCCCCACCCGGGGGGCCACAGGACTCTAAAACAAGGCGGACTCATTCATCGGGGGCACGCCACGGGGCTTTCGCGTCGGAACGGGGCCTCGCGGTAACTATGTTTTCGCGGGAGGCCACGGCTTCTACTACCGGGCTAGTCTAGGCGGTGCTCCGACTGGTCGATGGCCATGGGTGAAGCGCCGTCAGGAGGCCCGCCAACTATCTCGCCCAGGTAAGGGCCACGCGCACCCGGCACAGCCTTACCGTCCGAGTGATCTCGTTTTGGAAGACGTCACCGGTGCCACAGCGCTTTCTTTGGAGCCGACCGGGCCAGGCGATTTGATTGACCAACTCAACGCCGCAGCCGCGCGGTTCACGTGGTGGTGGCCAACGGGGATCGCCATTTTTCTGCTCGGCCTCATATTGGGCCTCATATCGGGAATGCCATGGGCATTGGCCATCTGGGTTCCCGGCGGGGCCGGCTGCATTTGGCTGTACCTCAATGACCAGGCCCGACGCACAGTTGTGCTGTTCTATGACCTCCACGGTGCGAGTGCAGGCTACTTCGCCTCTCTCTTTACCGGATGGGATCGGCTAACTGAATGCCAGAGGTTGTGGCGGATTGTCCGCTCAGGAGCTGTCAGGACTACCTATCAATACAAGACCAACGCTGGCGTCAACCAAGTTGTAGACCGGGTACCTGTTGCAGCAACGATGGCCGGTCCAAAGCACTTGTCGACGAACATCGCAATACCGTCGCTCGTGGCTGGTAATGCTGCGCTGTATTTCCTTCCTGACCGCATATTGGTTAGATACGGCAATACGTACAGCGGCCTAGCATATCGAGATTTGCGGGTTTCAGGCGATCAGACACGTTTCACCGAAAACCCTGCTTTAGTGCCGCCCGATGCGGTTCAGGTCGGACAAACCTGGCAATACGTAAATGTCAAAGGCGGTCCTGACCGCCGCTTCAAAAACAACCCGCTGCTGCCGATTATGTTGTACGGACGCCTCGAACTAAGCAGTCCCCAGGGCCTAGACTGGCAGGTCGAGACATCACGCGCCGAGGCTGCGCCTGCTATCGCAGCAATCCTTCAGCACGTGAGTTCTTTCACGCACGAATGCAAGCTGCCCGCGTTAGGGCGTGTAGTAGTGGGCGAGCATTGGACTTGTCCCGAATGCGGGAGGGAATGGGCAGGTGCCACGTGGCCGGATGGTATGAGGCGCGGCGGGAGTCGTGAGAGGGAATGGGAGCGTATCCAGGAGCTGCGGCGGCACGCTGACGAGCAGAGCCAGGCTTTCCTGGCCGGTGACGACGCAGGCCTGTACGGGCAGTATCCGCCCGCCGATCTCGACGAGTAGCACACAACCAGCCCTGGGCCACAAACGAGGCGTTTATCCAGCAGCGCGTCCGCCACGTCTTTCATACACCCCGTGCGGCCTCATGTGCCGACTAAGACTTGCCAGCCTGCCGGTTGTTTGCCAGACGCGCGCATGGACGATGCTCTAATATTTATGCTCTTATCGTCCGCGTCCCGAGTTGGCTCATCCTAGTGTTCAAGTTGACCGCTGATGTTGGCGATGGCGTCGCGCAGATCGTCGGGTAGCGGGTCGGCTGGGACCCGTTTTGTGGTCCAGTCGCTATGCGGCTTGGGGTTGGTGGGTCGTGGTCCACTGTAGGGCGAACTCGGCCGGGGTGAGTCCGCCGTGGGCGCTGTGGGGCCTGTTGACGTTGTAGTCGATGCGCCAGTCTTCGATGAGCACCTGGGCCTCGAGCAGGGAGTCGAAGCGCCACGAGTTGAGCAGTTCGTCGCGTAGCCGGCCGTTGAACGACTCGATCCAGGCGTTCTGCCACGGCGAGCCCGGATCGATGAAAAGTGAACCGGTGCCGTTGAATCGGCACCAGTCGGGCACGGCGTGCGCGATGAACTCGGGGCCGTTGTCGAAGCGCACGTAGAGCCGGAGCGCCGTCGTTCGAGGGCCAGGCGATCGAAGACGGCGACGACGCCGTCGGCGTCGATGGAGCGTTCGACGTCGATGGCCAGGCTTCGCGGGTGAACTCGTCGATCACGTTCAACATCTTCAACGTCCGGCCGTCGGCGGTCTTGTCGAACTGGAAGTCGAGCGCCCAGACGACGTTCGGCCGGATCGGTGAGATCGCGCCGACGGCGACACCGATGCCGCTCAGCCGCTTCTTCTTGCGGCGCTACGGGACCCGCAGGCCTTCTTCACGCCACAGGCGGTGGATGCGCTTGTTGTTGACCTGCCAGCCGGCTCGGCGGGCCATCTTGGCGGCCCGCCGCCAGCCCCAGCGGGGCCGGTCGGTGGAGAACCGGCGCAGGCAGGCCCGCAACTCGGCCTCCTCGGCGGTGATCGGCGGCGGCGACAGGCGCTGGGTGGACCGGTGGATGCCCACCGACCGCGCAGGCCCGGCGTTCGGACACCCCGAACCGCTCGCGCAGCACCTTGACGGCGCGGCGCTTGCGGTTCGGGGTCAGAAGTTTCCCGCGGAAATCTCCTTGAACATGTCGATGTCGAGGGCCTGGTCGGCCACGAGCTTCTTCAGCCGGGCGTTCTCCGCCTCGAGCTCTTTCAGCCGCTTGGCGTCGTTGGCCTTCATGCCGCCGTACTGGGCCAGCCAGCGATGCCAGGTCGACTCGGTGATCTCGAGATGGCGGCACACCTCGTCGAGTTCCTGGCCGGCCCCAGGAGCTTGTTGCCCTCGGCCAGCTTGCGGATGATCTGATCGGGCGTATGCCGCCGGCGCTTGTTCGATGCCATGTCGTTGCTCATTCTTCCTCGCCCGAACACCGGGCAACGAAGCTCGCATAACGACTGGACCACTACGACGGGCTCACCTCACGGCAGCGGTCAGGATTTGTTGGCCGGCTTTGATTTTGACGGTGCGGTAGCGGCGTGCGGTGCGCACGAATTTCTTGATGCTCCAGCCGGTTTGGGTTTCGATGTAGTGACTGACGGCCAACGCGGCGACCACGATGCTCAGGTGCGCCTCGATCGATTCGCGCAGGTGGTGATAGATCGGGCGGGCAGCCAGGTCGTGCTTGGACATGCGGAAGGCCTTCTCGATGTGCCACAGCTGGTGGTAGGCGTCGATGACGAATGCCGAGGATTGGGTGGTCAGGTTGGTGGTGTATCCCTTCCACCCGGCCAGTGCACGGGTTTTGGCCTCCAAGGTTCGGTTGACGGTCTTGGTGGCACCGGACAGGTGGATGTAGCGGTTGCGTTTGACCGGGGCATGGCCGTCGACAGCGCGCTCGGCCTTGCGGATCTGCTCGTCGATCCCGCGCAGCGTGCGCCGAGCCCGGTCGTGGCGGAACTGGTAGTAGATGACGCGATCGGGGATGCCGCGGGCCTTCTCGCTGCTGGTGGCCGGCCACGGCTGAGTCAGGGTGAGCCCATCGGGTATCGCCTCATCTGGGTGTTTGTCGCGCCACTCGCGTACGACGTCGGGCAGATACGGGATGCGGGTGCCCAAGATGAACGACAATCCGGCGGCTTGCAAAGCGACCTGGTTGGCTTCGGAGATCATCCCGGCATCAGCCACCACGGTGACATCGGACAGGCGATGGGCGGCCTTGAAGGCGTTGATGACGGGCAGCATCGTGGCGGTCTCGGCTTTGTTGCCCTCGAACGCCTCGACTGTCAGCGGGAACCCGGCGCGTCGGTCAGCAGCCCGAGGGTGATTTGGGGTTCCAGGCGCCTTTCTTTGGAGTTATGCCGACATCGGCATAACTCCAATTACGCCGAGGTTGCGGTTATGCCGAGGTCGTGGTGGCTGTGGTGGTGTTCGTGCTGTTCGGCGGGCTTGGCGGGGGTGGCCCGCGCGGCATAACCGTGGCGGTGGGGTTGGTATTCATAGTCTTTCGAGGAAGTTGATGAGGTCGTCACCGGGCCGGTAGCGGCCAGGGGTGTTGTTCGGCATGGAGAGGCGTGCCAAGGCACGTTCCTTGATGGTCATGTCGGCATGCAGGTAGATGTGGGTGGTCACCGGGCTTTGGTGGCCCAGCCACAGGGCGATGACGGAGGTGTCGACGCCGGCGTGCAGTAGCGTCATCGCCGCGGTATGCCTCAGGGTGTGAGGGGTGACGTGCTTGGAGCTGATCGACGGGCAGCTGCGCACGGCGGCGGTGGCGTGTTTGGCGACGAGTCGTTGAACGGCGTCGGCAGACATCCGGGTTCCCCGGTGTGTCGGGAACGCCGGGCCGCTGGGCGCGGGCCCGACCTCTGGCAGCCAGGCGCGGAGGACGGCCGCGGTCTGGCGGGTCAATGGGGTGGCGCGTTCTTTGCGGCCCTTGCCTGTGGTGTGCACGACCGCCCCGGGTGTGGTGGTGGTGATGTCCTGGATCCTCAGCCCGGTCACCTCCGAGACACGAAGCCCTGTTTGAACGGTCGTGAGGAGCAGAGCGTGGTCGCGGCGCCCGTACCAGGTGGTGCGGTCCGGCGCGGCGAGCAGGGCGTCGGTTTCGGGGTTGGTCAGATACGACACGATTGCCCGGTCGTGACGGCGTTGCGGGATCGCCAAGACCTGGCTGCGGTGTGGCGCGGTCCGGGATCAGCGGCAGTGCGTAGCGGTAGAAGGGTGGATCGCGGCCAGGCGCGCGTTGTGGGTCGCTGTGCTGTTGTGTCGTTCGTTGTCGAGGTAGCTGAGGAACGCGCCGACGGTCACCGCGTCGAGGTCGTCGATCGTCAGACGGGATGGGGCCTTCTTCGCTTTCTTGGCGGCGAACATCAGCAAGAGCTGACGGTGTCGCGGTAGGCCGAGATGGTCTGCGGGCTGGCCTGTAGCTGCCGGACGAGTCGTTCGGTGAAGAAACCTTGGAGCAGGGAGGCCACGGTCGGGGCGGTCATGACGCAGGCTCCGTGGTGGGCGAACCCGTTTGTGCCTCAAGGCGATACGCGGCGTGTGCGAGCAGTTCGGGCACCGCGTGCAGATACCAGTACGTGGAGGCGGGATCGACATGACCGAGCCAGGTCGATAGCAGCGGCAGGCGCACCTGAACGTCTTGGCCGTCGCGGTACCAGTCGATCATCGTGGTCACGGCGAAGGTGTGCCGCAGGTCATGAAGTCTGACTGGCCGGCGGCCGGCCTCGGTGGTCAGATCGGCAGCGGCGACGATCCGCTTGAAGGTAACGCCCAGTGTGTCCGGGTTCAGCGGCCCGCGTCGGCTGTTGACGAACACAGTTGGGCAGGCTCGCGTGGCGGTCCCGACCCAACCCTGACGGGCCTGTAAGTACTGGGCCACAACGGTGGCGGTGCTCGGGTGGATGAACACGAGCCTGGACTTGCCGAACTTCGTCTGCACTACCTCAATCACGCCGTTGGTCAGATCGATGTCGCTGAGCGTCAGGCGGCACGCCTCGCCGGGACGCATCCCCGTGGCCGCGAGCAGGCCGATCAGCGTGCGCCACGTCAGCGCTTTGAACCGTGGAGACAAGATATCCGACGCGGCAAGCAACGCGCGGATCTCAGCCTCGCTGAACACGTTTGGCTCTTTCGGCCGGTATCGCCGGCGGCAGATCGCCTCGGCAGGGACTTCCGTGGCCGGGTCCAGGGCATATTGATGTCGGGCGAAGATCCGCACCGCGTCCATCCGGCGGGCGAACAGCGCATCACTGACGGGAACCTTGATCCTGGCCGTGGCCCACTGCACCGCAAGGTCGTTACGGACGCGGGTGGCCCCACAGGCCTCGCAGAAAGCGACGAAGTTCAGCAACAGCTTACTCAGGCCGTCGACCTTGAAGCCCATCGCCCGGCGCATGCCAATGTAGTCGGTGACGTTCTCACGCAATGTGTTCATGATCGAGATCCCGGCCACGGGCGAGCCAGACGCCGAGCAGCGTCATCAGCATCTGCGCCACCAGGTGCACTACCGGGCCATGGCCGCGCCAGCGGTCGCAGAGCACCCTCATCGACCTTGGCGTAGATCGCGGTGGACCTCGCGCTGCGGTGGCGCAGCACCTGCCCCACCTCCGATAGTGGCGCCCCGGCCCGCAGCATCGCCGTTGCCAGCGTGTGACGCAGACGGTGAGCACCAATGCGGTCCAACCCGGCGGACTGGCATGCACCGGCCACGATATGGCCGATCGCTCCAGACGACAGCGGCCGACCGGGCGGTCGCAGTGTGGTGAACACCGACCGCGTCTGGCACTCGGGCCGTCCATCGACTAGCCACGCGGCGATCGCTTCTCCCGGCTCGGTCGGCAGCGGCAGGCGTTCAACCCGGTCGCCCTTGCCGATGACGGTGAGTTCTCCGGCCCGCCAGTCGATGTCGTCGAGGCCAAGACCTGCGACCTCGCCTCGCCGAAGCCCGAGTCGAGCCAACAGCAGCAAGATCGCGTAGTCGCGGCGGTCGGTGGCCGACAACCGCCAACGCCGCGCGACCGCCAGAAGATGCTCAAGGTCTGCAGCGGACACCGACCTCGGCAGCGAGGCCAAATGCCAACCCGCTGACACCGGAACCGCGTCCCACAACCCGACCGATGTTCGACCCGTCGCATGCGCAAACCGCAGGAACGAACGCACCGACCTCGCCATCGACTTCACCGAATTCGTATTGCGATCCCGGCAGTACTCGACCATGAACGCCGTGACGGTCCCTGCGTCCAGAAGACTGACCGACACCTGCGTGGGCTGGGGCAACGCCTCAAGGAACTGCTCGACATTCCAGCAGTAATTGTTGATGGTGACCGGCGCCAGCCCACGTTGACGACCAAGCCACTCTCCGAACTCGACGAGCACACCACTCACCGAAGCCGTGCCGTCGCGGGCATCGGCGGTGCATACCGGGTCCATCTGTCTTCTCCTCCTGATAGGCCAACCAGAGCGCCACCAGACAGACACACCACGGCCCGCGCCGCCACGGTTATGCCGCGCGGGCCACCCCCGCCAAGCCCGCCGAACAGCACGAACACCGCCACAGCCACCACGACCTCGGCATAACCGCAAGCTCGGCGTAATTGGAGAATCCCGGCTCGCGGAATCCGTCTGCGGCATCGGTCTCGAAATACAAGGTGCTCACGTCGAAGAGCACCAGGCTCGCCGGGCCTAATCGGGCATGCGCTGCGCTGGCCGCAGCCAGCGCGTGCCGCCAGCCGGGTTTGGCATAACGCGGCAAGCGACGCTTGACCGTGGCATACGACGCCGGGCTAAGCCCCACTTCGGTCAGCACTCGCTCCGCATCGATCTTGCTCGTGGGTTCAATGATCCGCGCCATTACAAGATCGCGAAACACGTTGTCACTCTTGGCTGCTGCCTCGAATCCCAGGACCCGATAGGCGAGGCATAGGGCTTCGCATAGAGCGGTCATCTGCGAGGACAGGATCGGCAACGTACCCGGCTCCAGATGACCGGAGATCCCCAGATCCAGCTCGGTCTGCCCCGCAGCCAACCGCTCGGCGGCAGCAGCCTTCAGCGCCGCCAACTCAACGTCATCATGGGCCGAACCGAGATGCTCGATGGAGCGGGAACCCTGGCGCCAAGACCAAACGATCTGCACCGCGGTGGCCCCCGACGACGTCTTCACCGTGCGCACGAACGCCATCCGGGCAGCTTACGACCCGATCCTAGTGTTCAAATTACAGCCGAATCACACCCAAAGCCCCAGCTCAACGCCCTGCCCGTCCGCCAACGACCCGAAAGTGAGCCAAGTCAGCAGATCGGCGCTTGGTGGGCGCACCGTGATTCGTGCAGATTCGGCGGTGGTCGCCTGTTGTGCTCGCCTCAGGAGCAGCGGGATCATTGTGGGCGTTCGTCGTGGTTGTCCCCGCAAAGACCTTGGTGCTTTGAGCCTGTAAGTCAGCATGGCGGCGGAGGGCTTCCACGGGAACCGTGGATTGGTGCCTTGAGCCCGTGCGTCAGACTTCCGACTCTCCTGCTCTCCCCACGACGGACACCTTCGATAGTGGGCTACGAGAGAAGGGAGCGGCGCCGTGGACGTTATTCATTCGCGTTGCGCGGGCCTGGATATTTCGAAGAAGGACGCCAAAGTGTGCGTCCGTATCAACGGCGCCGGTCGCCGCAAGACCACCGAAACGGTCACCACGTTCGGAGCGACCACCCGACAGATCATGGCGTTGCGCGATCATCTTGCCGCACAGAAGGTTACGTGCGTCGTCATGGAAGCCACCGGCGACTATTGGAAGCCGTTCTACTACCTGCTGGAGGACCTGGCCGGCGTCGAGATGATGCTCGTCAATGCCCGTCACGTCAAGAACCTACCGGGCCGCAAGACCGACGTCGCCGATGCCACCTGGCTGGCGCAACTCGGTGCGCACGGTCTGGTCCGCGGCTCGTTCGTTCCCCCGGAGCCGATCCGGCAGTTGCGCGATTTGACCCGCACCCGCACCGCTGTGACGCGGGAACGCACCCGTGAGATCCAACGGTTGGAGAAGTTGCTTGAGGACGCCGGCATCAAACTGTCCTCGGTCGCCGCCGACCTCAACGGTGCCTCCTCGCGGGCGATGCTCGACGCCTTGCTCGCCGGTGAAACCGATCCGGCAACCATGGCTGATCTGGCCAAAAAACAACTGCGGAGGAAAATCCCGCAGCTGACCGAAGCCCTCTACGGTCGGTTCACCTCCCATCACGCATTTCTGACCCGCATGCACCTGGACCTCATCGACCAGCACACTGCGGCCATCGAAGCGCTCACCGAGCGGATCGAGGTGGTGATGGAACCCTTTCGCGACTTTCGGGACCTGATCTGCACCATCCCCGGCATCGGTGGATTCACCGCCGACGTCGTGGTCGCCGAGACCGGTGCCGACATGACCAGATTCCCCACCGCACAACACCTCGCATCGTGGGCCGGCACCACCCCGGGCAACAACGAGTCAGCCGGCAAGGTCAAATCGCGGCGCACCCGCCCGGCAACCCCTACCTACAAGGTGCCCTCGGTACCGCGGCGATGTCCATCTCGCACACCCGCAACACTTACCTGGCCGCCAAGTACCGTCGGATCGCCACTCGCCGTGGACCCCTGCGAGCCAACGTCGCCGTTCAACGCGCCCTGCTCGTCGCGATATGGAACATCGCCACCACCAACACCGTCTACCACGACCCCGGCGGTGACTACTTCACCCGCCTCAACCCGCAGAAAGCGCGCAGCAATGCCGTGCGTCAACTCGAAGCCATGGGCTACCACGTCACCCTGAGCAGGCCTCCTGACTGAGCCACTCGCCGCACTACCCATGTCGCGTCAATCTTCTCGTCAGGTCTTTCATACACCCCGTGCGGCCTCATGTGCCGACTAAGACTTGCCAGCCTGCCGGTTCGTTTGCCAGACGCGCGCATGGACGATGCTCTAATATTTATGCTCTTATCGTCCGCGTGGGGAGTTCCCTGGTTGAAGTATCCCCGAGGGTCTCTGATGGCGTTACCGAAGGTGCATTGGATCACCGGTTTCGCCGGAGTCGCACTGGTTGTTATCGGTGTGTGGCTGCTCGCAGGCTGGGGCGGTGTCGAAACCACCCGGGCCGTCAGCGACGTCGGGTGTGTGGCTTTCGGGTTGTTCGCGGTCACGTGTGCTGGGGTGGCGGCGTGGTCCGGTCGTGGCCGTGACCGGGGTGCGTGGATCTGCCTGATGATCGGGTTGGCTGGGTGGTTCGTCGGTGACGCGATCTGGGGGCATTACGAGCAATGGGGTCGGGTGAACGGCCCGTTTCCGTCCGTGGCGGACGGGGCGTATCTGGTGTTCCCGGTCGGCGCTTGCCTGGCGTTGGTGTTGTTTCCGATCGGGTATGCGGGTCAGTCTCAAACACGTCTGGTGCTGGACGGGCTGATCGTGGCCGGCTCGCTGTTCCTTGTGTCTTGGGTAAGCGTGCTGCGCGCCGTGTTCACCGCGCACAGCGTCAGCCATTTCGCGCTGGGCCTAGCGTTGGCCTATCCCGTGTCGGATCTGGTGCTGATCACGGTCGCGGTGCTGGTGCTGGCCCGCACGCATACCGGGCAGCGTGCGACGATGACGTTGCTGACGGGAGGGATCGCGTTGATAGCGCTCGCGGATAGCGCCTTTGTCTACTTGATCGCGCACAACGACTATGTGAGCGGCAGCGCCATCGATCTGGGGTGGCTGGCGGGTTTGCTGTTGCTGGGCGTGGCCGCGCTGGTCAGAGTCCCGACCCTGGAGACCGACTTGGGGGCTGCACGGGTGCCGCCGCGGGTCGCGTTGTGGTTGCCGTATGTGCCGCTGCTGTTGGCCAGCGTGGTCGGCACGGTTTACCTGCTGCCGAGGCCGGGATCAGCCCCGGTGCTCGGGGTGGCGCTACTACTGGTGAGCGCGGTGTTAGTTCGGCAATTTCTCGTGGTCGGCGAGAACCGGCGGCTGCTGGTCATGGTGGCGGACCAGGCGTTGCGTGACCCGTTGACCGGCCTGGCAAACCGTACTTTGTTTCACGACCGACTCACGCACGCCCGGCAGTCGCGGAACCGCGATCCCAGGGCGCTGGCGGTCTTGTTGTTAGACCTGGACGACTTCAAACTCGTCAACGACAGCCTCGGTCATCAGGCAGGGGACGCGCTGTTGATCGGGGTCGCAGAACGGATCCTCGGGTGTCTGCGGACCAGCGACACGGTCGCCCGCCTCGGCGGCGACGAGTTCGCGATCCTGATCGAGGGCGGAGCCGATTCCCCGTCTGTGGTCGCCAACCGGGTGATCGACATCTTCGACGAACCGTTCACCATCGACGGCCAGGAGCTGTTGATACGGCCCAGCGTCGGGCTCGCCGTTGCGGCAGCCGAGGATCCCGGCGTCTCCGCGGACGGATTACTCGAACAGGCCGACGTGGCGATGTATTCGGCGAAACGCGCCTCCGCGGGCGGCGTGCACACCTTCACCCCGAACATGCAACTGATCAATATCAAAGAGCTGGATCTGCCGCGGGAGCAGAACGGCACGGCGGGTAGCACCGAGACGGCATCGGCGGCGGACTGATCGACAAGCCCGATACTATACAACCCGCGATGCACGGCGTGCGGCTCCACGACTGGCGGCATACGTTCGCCGCGCTACAGCTGACGGCGGGCGTCCACTTATGCAAGTGTCGAACGCCAGTTCGCCGCCGACATGAAGCCAAGGGTTCGGCGGGCCTAATTCTGTTGCGGCTGGCTAGCTTTTCGCGACCGCTGACGGGGAGTTCACGGGGAGTTCACGAATTTTCGAGGTGGCCGTGAAAACCGCATCTGAGCTGCACGAACTCTGGTGCGCGATACTGGCGCCTCTCTGTGTCAAGTAGTCGGTTTTTGCCGGGTTGTAGGGTTTGGTGGCGGGCTCGGGAAGTGACTTGTCTGAAGAGCCGGTGTGCGGGGTATCAGCCGGCCGCGCGAGACGATAGAGCCGCCCCCGAGTGTCCTCCCGGGCCCGCCTTTTGTGTCTGCATCGCGGATCAGCTGTCGGTACACGATGTCGGACAGGCGGCGTTTCAGGCAGCGCATGGCTTCGTTGCGACTCTTGCCCTCGGATCGTTTCCGCAGGTAGTAGGCCCTTCCGGGGGTATTGTGGCGGACTTGAGCGATGGCCATGACGTGCAGGCAGAAGTTGAGTTGACGATCGCCGGCGCGAGAAAGCCGGTGGCGCACCACGTCGCCGGAGGACACCTCGATGGGGGCGGTGCCGGTGTAGCTGGCGAACGCGGCGGCCGAGCGGAAGCGACGAACCTCACCGACGCGACCGAGGATCTTGCCCGCGGTCAACGCGCCGAGACCATGCAACTTAGTCAAGGTGGCGCCGGATGCGCTGACGGCCATCTGAATATCCTTGGCGGCCTTGGCGATCCGGCGATCGAGCTGGCGCACCTCACTGACCAGATCCATCGCTAGGGCTCGCAGCGTCTTGGCGGCGGGGTCGCGGGGTCGCACACCGCGCAAGATTTCGGCGGCATGATCGGCGCTCAGGTGGCGCTTGGCACCAGCCGGAACCAGCCTGGTGAGCACGACATGGCGGTCGGTTGATGGTCTGGGTGCGGGTCTTCACCAGGTCATCGCGGTGCTCGACGATGGCACGCAAGGCCGCGGTAGCAGCATCGATCTCGGCAGTGCGCAGAGCGGGGGACGTGAGCGCAGCGATACCGACCGACAGCGCGTCGGCGTCGTCGTTTTTGCGGCCGTGCCCGCTCGACAGCACCCGCACCCGAGCGGCCAGCTTCGCCGGGACATCGACGACCTCGATGCCATCGGTGCGCAGCCAGGTACTCAGCGGTGCCCCCAGACCGGCGGCCCCTTCGATGGCCCAACCGGCGGTGGGCCATCGGCGCGCGAAACGGCGCAATGCTTGATAGCCGTCGCGGCTGACGGGGACACGGACACTTGCCAATGGCTGCAATGACGAAGCCACCGCCGACGCCGTCCACGATGCCTTGTGCGGATCAACCGCGATTACTACCTTATCCTTGCCGGATTGGATCGCCACTGACACCAACCTCTCCTCGCTCGATCACCAGTTTGAAAGCGAGAAGGGCACACCAACTTTCGGCAACGCAAGCCTCTCTTCAGCCACTCCCCGCAGGGGCGGCGGTGACCGGGCCGGCAAGCCAGTAAGTAGTCAGCCAGCAGGCGACACGGATTGAGCGAGCCACACCCAATCACCGCCTCGAAGAGCATGGCTGCAGACCACGCCCTCCTGGCCCACATTCAACAAGTTGGGATTGAACCAGTCACGAGTTCGGGCCGCCCCCGAGGAGAGCAGGGGCGGCCCGATCAACTGTTCAGACGCGGACTAGGGCGATCCGGTTCCGACGAAAGTTCAGGTCGGTATGAGTTGGAGCACTGGCGCGGTATGTGCGTTCACTCGCCGGTCGACCGACTCCAACACAGCGACGATTGCCAAGACCTCTCCCTATGGGTCATTGTCCGCTGGCGTTACCCGTTTGCTGAGTTCGTGCAGGCGGGTAATGGCCGGCCAGCGCACCGCGGACAGGACGTTTTCGTTCTTTCCGTCGCGCTGACCCCGCTGGATGGCGGGCGATAGCGGCATCGATCGCGGTCTGATGGGCCTGCGCGCTGGCCAGTTCGTTGGCGAGGAACGCCGCGACCGCGGCGAGGTCGCGCAGGGTCTGCGCGTCGGCTGTCTGAATGTCAGCGAAGCGGTCGCCGGTGTCGTGCCCGTCGATTGCGATGTGTGCCTTATGCGTAACGGTGCGCGGACCCGGCTGATCGCCGATGGAACGAATCATTTCACCCTTGACTCGGCCGGCGACGACCGTGACGGTCGACCCGACCCAGCCGGTTGCGGGTGCGTCGGCCGGGTCTGGTGCGATGCTGCGCATGATGGTGAGGTTGTTGTTGCGCATGCGTGTACTTCTTCCTCGGGGGTTGCCACCGAGTAGTTCACAGGTAGTTCACGCTACAAGTCCCAAAGCCCGAAAACGGCCTCTGAAGTGCACAACCTCTTGCGGGCGATACTACCAGCATCAATCGCGATTTGCTTTGGCGGGTATTCGCCGTAGATGCCGCGGTCGTCGCCGGCGAGGACCCACGCGCGTGCTGCTGATCGATCAGCGCCGATGGTCCTACGCGCTTCGCACGCAAGAGACATGGTCAGTCTGGCCTTTTGCGAACCTGACCATGCGCATATGTCGCCGTGGTGGGAGCATGCGCCGTTTCGATGCGTCGCATTCAGCGCTTAGGCTGCACCACCAAGGTCACCGGATCCCGCTTACATCACTTCAGTGCGAGTGTGCGGCCGCAGTTTGGCCCAGAACTACAGAACTGCTGTCGGGCGGGAACGTGCTGTCACTGCGACGCGACGGCGGGCGCGGGCGTAGCTCGCTTAGAAAGGGCCCAAGGGCGTACACCCGTGGCCCGACGACCTTGAGGTGGTAAAACGCGGCGAAGTCTCGTGGATGGTCCTCCATACCGCGGGACTGAAGTAAAGATTCGTCTCGTTCGATCGGCGGACTTTCAGCACACCGCCGTCCATGAACTCGAACTTGTCGTCGTCGTCGAACGTATGGCTGGGTTCGGGCGCGTTGCATTCCACCTTGAAGGCCATGCCGGTCAGTGTGGCATGGGACGTGAGCCAAATGGCCCACCTGGCCAGCCATCGCGGCGGTCGAAACCCCATAGCGCCCGCCCCATAGCCCTTGGTCTTCGACCGCAACTTCATCGCAAGGCGGTTCGGCCCGAGTCGATCGTGGCGAGCGGGTTATCCCGGCAGCGTCGAGGGTGGGGCCGGCCCCAGTCGCCTCCTGGTCCGGGGCCGGCTCCACTGTAAGGGTTCACGGCCGTGGAGATTTTTCAGTTCAACGGCGACGGCCCCGCTGTCATGGTGCTCATTGAACGCCGCCCCGCCAGGCCGTCTGACACCGATCGGGCCGCCCCCGAGGAGAGCAGGGGCGCCCCGATCAACTACTCAGACGCGGACAAGGTCGATTAGGTTCCCTGCGCATGAGTTCCTCACGCACGCACGGCGTTTCGCGCCGCGTGCGACGATGAACGGCGACGCGCGTTAGTTGTGCGCGGGCTCCCGTTCGGTCAGATCCACGACCTTCGCGCCCGGAGCATTTGTCTTGACCGACTCGATGCCCTTCTCGGCACTGGCCTTAGTGTCATACCCCTGGCTGGCGGCGATGATCTCGCCGTTGGCTGCCTTGAGGTGGAATCCAACGCCAGCACCTTGGAGGCCAGTTCGCGCATGGTCGTCGAGGTTCGCGGATCTCCTGCGGGTCCTGGGTAACGTCAATGCGGTACCAGCCGACTTAACGTCCATGATGATGAGGAGGCTCATTTGGTTCATTGTCTTGAGCTTTTCCTTTGCGTTCATCGTCACCGCCGCAGCG
Organism: uncultured Actinomycetota bacterium; assembly: GCA_963784685.1. Taxonomy (GTDB): domain Bacteria; phylum Actinomycetota; class Actinomycetes; order Mycobacteriales; family Mycobacteriaceae; genus Mycobacterium. Next base: position 184,829 of record CAWASF010000012.1, on the reverse strand, counting down.
GGGCCGGTGGTGTCCGTCGTAGCCTGCGCCGGGGTGTTGATTTACGCGCTGGCGGTGGCACGCGGAGACGCGGCGCACCGCGCCGAGGCAGCAGAAGCCGAGGCAGAAGCCGAGGCGGCGGCGGCAGAAGCAGTAATTGTAGAAGCCGAGGCAGTGATAGCGGCGGCCCGACTACGCCTGCTCGGAGAGGCCGGTTCCTGACCCTCAGCGGCCCGTAAACCGGCGCACTACGTCAGTTGGTTTGTCCGAATAGCTGTGTGAGGGAACAGATTCGTCCCTCGTTTCGGGGGCATCGACGATTCTGCATCTGGTGATCTTTCTGAGCCTGCAATCGGGTTGTAACCGCGATCTGATGCAAAAAAGGGTGGAAACGTTACATGCGCGGAGTATTACGGGATGATCTCGCCTGGCAAGAGCAAGGAGGTCCTGATGGACACCATGGCAGCCACCGAATTCGTCGCCCGTTCAACCACGCTGACCAGCGTCGGCTGGATTGGATACATCATCATCGGCGCGATTGCGGGATGGATCGCCAAGCACCTCATGCACGTCAAGGAGGGCTTCGTGGTCACCATCCTGATCGGCATCGCCGGTGCACTAATCGGCGGATTCCTGCTCAGCTTCTTCGTCAACACCGAAAAGGGGGGGTGGTGGTTCACCTTGTTGGCCGCCGTCCTGGGGGCGGTGATCCTGCTCGGGCTGTTTCGAGTGGTCCGACGACGTGCATAGACATGTGCCACTGGTCGGGCATCGGTCTAACCAGCCCGGTGCCGTCCCGCACCCAGCGGACCCTCGCTTGGCCGTTTAGGACAGTGCCAGCCTGACTTTTGACATGTCGTAGACCGATCCCATTTCTGGCAGCGTCGCCAGCGACAGCGCGGGCGTGAGCCGGGCCGTGGGCCAGCTGTTGCCGCAATTGGTCACCGCCGCCCGGACCCCGGTCGCGGGACTCCTCCAGGGCGGCAACGATCAACGGCGGGAGGCGTCACTGATGCTCGCCCCTTCGTCGGAATGTCATCCGTACCGCAGTAGATACCGCAACAGAAGCAGAAACGGACCTATCGCAGCCAATACTTGACAACACGAGAACGCCAAGCTGCAGTACTATTACTGCACTTCAGTCTATTTTTTACTACATCCAGCAACATCTCTCGTCACCTAGCGATAGTCCCTCACGACGGACTCAAACCCGTCCAGTGTGGGTTCGAATCCCACCGAGGGCACCCAAGCCGGGGCAGCGTCAACGCAGGTAGTGGGCGGTTTTACGTTTGCTGGATTGCCGCATCATCCTCTCGGGTCGGCAACCGCCGTGGAGTCGTCGTCGAACAGATCGGCCTACACGTCCACCGTCTTGGCCGCTGAGGCGTGCCCGAGGATCCGGCGTTCGGCCCGACAGCCTTCCTCTCGCGGACCGGGCGGCGAATCGCGACCAGCAGCCGCAGTTCGGAGTCGATCTTTTCGACTGGCAACGCTTTAGTCTCCGAGAATGGATCGCATCTGGCAGTGGGCGTGGGATCGGCATGGGGCCAGGTACTCGTGGGCGATCTGGGTAGGGGTGTTCGCCTCGACGCTGCCGCCCTACCTTCTGTGGTCGTTTCTTGTTGTCGTTTTCGAGAAGTCAACTCACTACGTCGAGGCCGCCGTTGTCACCGGTGGCGCCGTGGTGGTGATGTCGTTGGTGGTGGCTCTTCCCGGCAGCCGACGTGGCGTGCCCCCGATGAATGAGTCCGCCTTGTTTTAGAGTCCTGTGGCCCCCCGGGTGGGGGGCCGGAAGGGACGATGAAACATATGGCTGGCCGGAAGAAGCATTCCGCTGAGGATGTGGTGCGTAAGCTGCGCCGCGCGGACGAACTCGCCGCGTCGGGCAAGACCAACGAGGAGATCGCCGCGGAGCTCGAGGTGTCGGCGGCGACGCTGTACAACTGGCGCCGCACCTACGGCGGGATGGATGTGGATGCGGCGAAAGAGCTTAAAGAGCTGCGGGAGCAGAACACCCGACTGAAGCGGTTGCTGGCCGAGGCCGAGTTGGAAAAGGACGCCTTGCGGGAGGTGGCGAAGGGAAAATTCTGAGCCCGGACGCCAAGCGCCGCGCCGTCGACATGCTCAAAGAGGTTCTGGGCATGTCGGAGCGGCTCGCGTGCAAAGCGGTCGGGCTCACCCGCTCCACCTACCGGCGCATCCCTGTCGCGCAGACCCCAGCTGACCCTGACGCTGAGCTACGCGTTTGGCTGCGTACCTACTCCACCAAACGGCCTTGCCATGGCTTCCGCCGTGCGTGGGCGGCGCTGCGCCATGACGAGCACCGGGATGTGAACAAGAAGAAGGTGCACCGCCTGTGGAAGGAGGAGGGCCTGCAGCGGCGGGTTCACAGCCCGCGTAAACGCGTCGGCCAATCGTCGTGCCCGCCCGATGTGCGCGCGGATGCGCCGAAGGTGGTGTGGGCCTTGGATTTCCAGTTCGACTCCACCATCGACGGCAAGGCCATCAAGATCGCGTCGATGGTCGACGAGCACACCCGCGAATCACTGCTGAATATCGTGGAGCGCTCGATCACCGCTGAGCGGCTCATCGACGAGCTGGAGAAGTGTTTCGCCGCGGCCGGCGGCCCGCCGATGGTGCTGCGGATGGACAACGGACCTGAGCTTATTTCCGAAGCGCTGCAATCGTTTTGCGCCGGCAAGGTCGGCCTTCACTACATCCCGCCTGGGACGCCGTGGAACAACGCCTACATCGAATCGTTCAACAACCGGCTACGAAGGGAGTGCCTCAACCGAAACCACTGGACCAACCTGCTCGAAGCCCGCGTCGTCATCGGCGACTTCAAGCACGAACACAACGCACGACATCGCCACTCAGCGCTGGGTTATCTGACCCCGGCCGAGTACGCTGCCCGATGCAGCCACACCCATCACCCCGTGGCCTGCGAGATCAACTGAACCGACATCAAACACAACCTGGCTCTAGAACCGGGTGGACCGAATATCGGGGACCTGCCAGACGGTTCCGCCTCGCGCAACGGTGGGCGGCGGGCGATGAGGTCGACCGTGAAGCGGCACTGGAAGACACTTACACCTGGACTCGTGCCACGGGTGTTCGAGCATTGTGCTTCTTCCCCACGTGGGCCGCACTGCTGTTGATCATTGTCGGTGTGATCGCCGGAGCAAGCGTGTCGCGGCTCGTCCAGTACGGGATCGTGGGCGCTATCGCCACAGGAATTGGCATGGCGCTGATCGGTATGCACAGCTTCATGGAAGGAGCACTGCGACCGGCCCGGGCGGCCCTCTCCCGGGATACCGGTATCGGAGACGCCCTGCCACGCTCTCACCCGACTTTTACCGCGTGGCTGGACCTGTCGATGTTGGGTTCCATGTTGGTGTTTTCCGTCATCGGCGCGATGCTTGGGGCGGTGCTCGGCCGGGGCAGCGAGGCCCCGGTAGTGGCCGTGGTGATCGGGTGTGCGTTGACGCTTGGCTTCGGAATGCCGATCACCATCGGTGCCGTTGTCTCACCATCGCTGCAACCCATTCGCGACCTTGCCCGAGCAACCGAACGCGTGGCAGCCGGTGACTACAGCCAACGTTTGCCGGTGGTTCAAGATGATGACCTCGGTGCGCTCGCGGGATCGTTCAACCGCATGCAGGCGGGATTGGCTGAACGGCAACGACTTCAGGCCGCGTTCGGTACCTACGTCGATCCGGTGCTCGCGGCGCGGCTGCTTGAGCAGGGTGACGATGTGTTCACCGGGGAGCGCCGCGAGGTGACGGTGATCTTCGTCGATGTGCGCGATTTCACGCCGTTCGCCGAGGCAAACACCGCCGAGGAGACCGTCGCCCGGCTCAACGCTTTGTTCGAGATCGTGGTTCCTGCGGTGGTCGATGCGGGTGGACACGTGAACAAGTTCCTCGGTGATGGCGCCTTGGCCGTGTTTGGGGCACCAAACGACCTCGCCGATCACGCCGACGCCGCAGTGAATGCTGCGGTTCTGATTCAGCGCCTCGTCGCCGAGCGGTTCGGCGGGGAGCTTCGAATCGGCATCGGGATCAACACCGGGGTGGTGATCGCCGGCACCATCGGCGGCGGCGGGAAGCTCGAATTCACCCTCATCGGCGACACCGTCAACGTCGCAGCCCGCGTCGAACAACTCACGAAAACCACCGGCGACGCGATCCTTCTCACCCACCAGTGCATCGACACCTTGGCGTCTCGACCGCCCGGACTCATCGACCGGGGATTTCATGTGCTGAAGGGAAAGTCGGCCGCCGTGCAGGTCTTCGGCCTCGACGCGTAGCCGGTCGCCTGCGTGGAGAGCGCGAGGCGGCCCGCCAACCATCCGATGCCACCGAGGCACCCGAAAAGTGCTGCTGGAAGACTGTTTTGGAAGTATTAACCGCTAATCAGTTTTCCGAAAGGTAGGACCTTACCGGATAGCGCACCGGCTGCCGTCGTCGTCAGTGACCGCGCCGGAGGCGCGGGGATTTGGGGATTACAAAAGGCGACGTTGATGGACGACACTCGGCCTTCCCCCGTACAGGCGAAACGACGCCCGGAAGGGGAAAACGCGAGAGTCCCGCGACGGAGGTGTACGGGGGCACGTCGGTGGGCATTCCAGCTACGTGGGGCCTGGTGTGATCCGCCTTACAGGCTGATACCACCCCAGGCCTGACGGCGGGTAGTCGCCGCCCCCACACCGCGCCGGCCCCGGTCCCACCAGGGGTTGCCGGGGCCGGTCGCGGCCGGTGCGTTCAGATAGTGGTGGTGTCATGAGGAAGCACGTAATCGTCCCCATCGCCTACTGTGCGGTCGCCGTTTGCACTCCTGGCCATGCAAGCGCGTCACCAAACGATGACAGCTTCCTCGTCGCTCTTCGCGACGACAGCGTCATAGTGCCCATGTCTGTAGACCCGATTCGGGCTGCGCAGGGCGTCTGCATGAACCTGAAAAAGGGCGAGCCATTCGACGCGATTGCCGCTAGGGGGTTGCCGGGCTTCCCCAATCCCGCCGCGTTCGTGGACGTGGCAATCGAGTACTACTGCCCGCAGTACAAGGCACGGTAGCGTTCCGCGATCGACTTTGCGTCCGAGCGGGGCAAAAGCATGCTTTTCCGGCCACGATTTGCAATGCGGGTGCCGGCTTCGGGACCACCGGCGATCCGAACAAGCTGGCACATATGGCCGCCACCTTTGAATGCGACGACGACCCCGGAGGGCTTTGTCGAATTCAGCTCGTATCGCGAATGATCCTCAGAGATGGCTCGCGACGAAAGTCGCGGCCTGACTGGGCATCCCGGAGTGCTCATAGGACAGGTGCGCCGGGGAGAACACATCGTCATGCGAAGGCAGCGACAGCCCCCCGCCGGGAGAGCAAATCGGATCGCCGGGCGCACACAGGTCAATGGCCTTTGCCCCGTACCACGGGCTGATCGCGCTTATCGGCCCCAGGAGTCTGTCGGTCGGATTCCCGAAGACGGCGACCGCGGCAACGTGATCGGCCACGTCCGCCGGCAGCGTCGCGGCGATAAAGCCCGCAACCGAAGCGCGGGCGATGGTGATCAGATCGATCACCATCGCGCCTTGGGAGTATCCACCGAGCACTAGCTTGGTGTTGGGACAGTTCGCGGCCATGGACTCGACGTGAGCGCTCGCGTCGCCGGCGCCGGCGGATGCGGACGGGGCCCAGTCCTCGGTGGCGGGGTAGTCGACGGGATACACCTCGAGGGAGCGACCCCCAACCTGTGAGCGCAGTGAATCGACGAATGCCTGCCCGACCCCACCCACACCGGGCGGGTCGTTGGTGCCGCGGGCGAACGTCACCTCGACGTCGGGGCAGGACGCAGCGGACGCGGAGGCAATGACGATCGGCGCGCTCGGCAGCGTCGCGCAGGTTGTCGTCACCGCCGCGGCACCGAGTAGACGAGCGAATCGGCGTGCGTTCACGTCCCAATGCTCACACATCGCGACTGCGGAGGCGATCGTCGTCCACGTGCGCTACGGCGGGCACATACGCGCCTGCTCGACGGCGTTTCGGCGTCGTAACGTGGCGCCCGATGCTGTACACCATCGGCCACGGTGCACAAACCGCCGAGCAACTGACCGCCGCACTTCGCCGGCATGGCATCACACTGCTGGTCGACGTGCGCAGCTTCCCCGGCTCGCGTCGCAACCCCGACGTCTCAAAAGAGGCGATGCCCGGCTGGCTGGGCGCCGCCGGGATCGCCTATCGGCACGAACCCGAGCTCGGTGGACGACGCAAGCCGCCCGCCAGCCCGCTGCCGAGCGATCAGTGGTGGGAGAATCCGCAGTTCGCCGATTACGCCGCGCATACCCGCACGCCCGGTTTTCATGCCGCCTACGAGCGGCTGCTGCGGGAGGCCGAAAACTCCGACGTGGCCATGATGTGCGGGGAGCCGTTGTGGTGGCGTTGTCACCGGCGCATGATCGCGGACCTGGCCACCCGCGACGGCCGTCCGGTGCAGCACATCATGCCCAATGGCTCGCTGTCTGCGCATCGCGCGTCGGACTGGCTCACCGGCGGATCTTGACTCGGCAGCCGCAATGTCGAGGTCAGCGGTTACGCTTTGAACGTGGCGGCTAAGAAATGCGGCGCCCCACCTCGCTCGGAAGGCTCGTCGAACCGCCCGGACTGCGTAGCCGCCGTCCGGGCGCAAAGCCGCGACCGCAATCAGCACTACGCCGACGCCGCCGCGCGCCGGGCGCGAGTGCTCACCATCACCGCCTGGTTGGCCACGATGGTGAGCGCAAGCTTCGTGCTGATGCAGATCGTCACCGACACCCTGTCGTGGCGGGTCAGCTCAGTCAACGTCATCGGCGCGATGGTCTTCCCGTTCGTTCCGTGGCTGCAGCGCTTCGGCGAATTGGTTGCGCCGCTTACCTTTATCGGCGTGGCCTATGTCTCGGTCTTCGCCAGCGTCTGGGACGTGGGCACGGGTTCAGGTGCGGAGTTCTTCTTCCTGGTGGGGGCCTGCCTGGTGGTGCTGATGTTGGGAATAGAACACATCGTGCTGGCGTCAGTGCTCGCCGCCGTCGGCGCCGGGCTGATCATCGCGGTCGAGTTCCTGGTCCCCCGAGACACCGGGCTGCAGCCGGCGTGGGCCCATTCGATGGGCTTCGTCGTCACGGCCGTCTCCAGCGTCGTGATGGTGGTCGTGACGATGTGGTTCGCCCTGCGCGACACCGCGCGCGCCGAGGCCGTCATGGAGGCCCAATACCACCGCTCGGAAACGCTGCTCGAAAACATGTTGCCGGCCAGCATCGCCGAGCGGCTCAAGGAGCCCGGCCGCGGCGTCATCGCCGACAAGTACGACGTCGCGTCGGTCTTGTTCGCCGACATCGTCGGGTTCACGGAGCGTGCCAGCAGCAGCGCGCCGGCCGACCTGGTGCGCTTCCTCGACCGCCTGTACAGCGCGTTCGACGCGCTCGTGGACAAGCACGGACTGGAGAAGATCAAAGTCAGCGGCGACTCGTACATGGTGGTCAGCGGCGTTCCGCGGCCGCGGCCCGATCACGCGCAGGCCCTCGCGGATTTCGCGCTCGACATGTCCGATGCCGCAGCCGGACTGAAGGATCCGCAAGGTGAGTCAGTCCCGCTGCGGGTCGGCATGGCGTGTGGGCCGGTGGTCGCGGGCGTCGTGGGTTCTCGCCGGTTCTTCTACGACGTGTGGGGGGACGCCGTCAATGTCGCGTCCCGGATGGAAACCACCGACTCGGTGGGACGTATCCAAGTGCCCGAGGCGATGTACACGCGCCTCAAGGACGAGTTTGTGCTGCAGGAGCGCGGCCGCATCGACGTCAAGGGCAAGGGTCCGATGCGCACGTGGTATCTGATCGGCCGCAAGGCAACCGAAGAACCCGACGCCCCGCTCGCCGAGGAATCGCGCACCGCACACGTCTGACCGGAAATTCCCTGCCGCGCGACGGGCGTCGTGGCCGGCGTCTGGTTCGTGGTCATCGGCGCATTCGAGATCGTGTCGGCGGTCGTCACCCGCAAGGAATCGAAAGCGCTCGCCGTTTAAGAAGCAGTACCAGGCCCTAGCGCCGAGCCCCACGCACTTACTACAATTCGTCGTAGCTGTTGATCAGCTCCGCATTCTGGGAGATGACACATGAATGTCGTCGACATTTCGCGCTGGCAGTTCGGGATCACCACCGTCTACCACTTCATCTTCGTGCCGCTCACTATCGGTCTGGCGGTCCTGCTCGCCGTCATGCAGACGGTATGGGTGGTGACGGACAACACGGCGTGGTACCGCCTCACCAAGTTCTTCGGAAAGTTGTTCCTGATCAACTTCGCGATCGGGGTGGCGACGGGGATCGTTCAGGAATTTCAGTTCGGCATGAACTGGAGCGAGTACTCGCGGTTCGTCGGCGACGTCTTCGGCGCGCCACTGGCAATGGAGGGCCTGTTCGCGTTCTTCTTCGAGTCGACCTTCATCGGGCTGTGGATCTTCGGCTGGAACCGGCTGCCGAAACTGCTCCATCTTGCGTGTATCTGGATCGTCGCGATCGCCGTGAACGTGTCTGCCTTCTTCATCATCGTGGCGAACTCATTCATGCAGCACCCCGTCGGCGCGCACTACAACCCGACGACCCACCGCGCGGAGCTGGACAGCATCACCGCGCTGCTGAGCAACAACACCGCCCGGGCGGCGTTCTCACACACGGTGACCGGCGCACTGCTGACCGCGGGGACGTTCGTCGCCGCCGTCAGCGCCTGGTGGCTGGTCCGCTCGCGAAATACGACCTCTCCCATCGCGGAGTCGGACGCGCGCAGCATCTTTCGTCCGGCGGCCATCCTGGGCTGCTGGGTGGTGTTGCTCGCCGCTGTCGGGTTGTTCTTCACCGGTGACCGCCAGGGCAAGCTGATGTTCGTGCAGCAGCCGATGAAGATGGCGTCGGCGGAATCGTTGTGCAGCACCGAAACCGACCCGGACTTCTCCGTCCTCACCGTCGGCACGCATAACAACTGCGACAGCATCACCCGCGTGATTGAGGTGCCCTACGTGCTGCCGTTCCTCGCTCAGGGCCGTCCCACCGGCGTCACGCTGGCGGGCGTGCGCAATATTCAGCAGGATTTCGAGCACCGGTTCGGGCCAAACGACTACCGGCCCAACCTGTTCGTCACCTACTGGGCGTTCCGCGCCATGATCGGTTTCCTCGCGGTACCGGTATTATTCGCGCTGACCACCCTCTGGCTCACCCGCGGCGGCCGAACGCCCGACCGGCGCTGGTTCTCCTGGCTGGCGCTGGTGGCCATTCCCACTCCCTTCCTGGCCAACATCGCCGGATGGGTGTTCACGGAGATGGGCCGCCAACCGTGGATCGTCGTGCCGAATCCGACTGGCGATCAACAGGTTCGATTCACCGTCCGCGAAGCTGTCTCCAACCACAGCCCCGGCGTCGTCATCACCTCTCTGGTGACGTTCACGGTCCTGTACGCGGTGCTCGCGGTCATCTGGTTCTGGCTGCAGCGACGCTACATCGTCGAAGGGCCGCTCAAACACGATGCGGAACCCGCACCGCCGCGCGCGCCCAGCGAGGACGAGGTGGCGCCGCTTTCCTTCGCGTACTAGGGAGCTGACCCATGGCACTGCAAGAGTTGTGGTTCGGCATCATCGGAATGCTGTTCCTCGGATTCTTCGTCCTCGAGGGGTTCGACTTCGGCGTCGGCATGCTGATGGAGCCGTTCGCCCGTGTCGGCAGTGGCGACCCCGAACTGCATCGCCGCGCCGTGCTCAACACCATCGGGCCGGTGTGGGACGGCAACGAGGTCTGGCTGATCACCGCCGGCGCCGCGATGTTCGCCGCCTTCCCCGGCTGGTATGCCACCGTGTTCTCCACGCTGTATCTGCCGTTGCTGGCCATCCTCTTCGGCATGATCGTGCGTGCCGTCGCGATCGAATGGCGCGGCAAGGTGGACGACACGGGATGGCGTCGCTGGGCGGACGCGGGCATCGCCGTGGGGTCGTGGCTGCCCGCCGTACTGTGGGGCGTGGCGTTCGCGGTCCTGGTCCGCGGCCTGCCGGTGGACGCCCGCGGCCGTGTCGACCCATCGGTCACCGACGTGCTCAACGCCTACACGCTGCTGGGCGGCCTGGCCACCGCCGGGCTTTTCCTGTTCTACGGCGCGGTGTTCGTCGCGTTGAAGACCGCGGGCACCATCCGCGACGACGCCTACCGGTTCGCGGTACGGCTGTCACTGCCGGTGACCGGATTGGTTGCGGCGTTCGGGCTTTGGACGCAGCTGGCGCACGGCCGGGACTGGACCTGGGTGGTGCTGGGTGTCGCTGTGGTCGCGCAGCTGGCGGCGGTGCTGCTGGTGTGGCGGCACGCCTCCGATGGGTGGGCGTTCGCGTGCACGGCCCTCGTCGTTGCGATGGTGGTCGTTCTGTTGTTCGGCTCGCTGTACCCGAACCTGGTGCCCTCGACGCTGAACAGCCAATGGAGCGTGACGATCTACAACGCCTCGTCGACCCCCTACACGCTCAAGATCATGACATGGGTGACGGCGATCATGGCCCCGCTGACGGTCGTCTACCAGGCGTGGACGTATTGGGTATTCCGGCAACGGCTTTCGGCCGATCGGATCCCGGCGCCCACCGGCCTGGCGAGGCACGCGTCCTGACCGGGAAGCGCGCGACGTCGAGGGCGCCGCTGGATCCGCGGCTGTGGCGGACGTCCAGCGCCCTGCGGCGGTACCTGGCCGCAGCGGTGGGGTGTGGGGTGGTGATCTCCGCATGCGCGATCGGGTCGGCGATTGTGCTCGCGGACATCGTCGCGCGCATCGTCGGCGACGGCCCGCAGCGCAGCCCGCGCGCATTTCTGGGGCCCCTGTCAATCCTGTTGGCGCTGTGGGTTGTCCGTACGACGACGCACTGGGTGCAGGCGCGCCTGGGTCAACGGGGCGCCGGCGCGATCATCGCCGGTCTCAACGGTCAGGTGCTGGCGGCGGTGACGGCCCGGCAGCCCCGTGAACTCGCCGCACAGCGCGATGCCGCCGCGGTGCTGGTCACCCGCGGCCTGGACGGGCTGCGTCCGTACTTCACCGGATACCTGCCCACATTGCTGCTCGCGGCGATCCTGACCCCGGCGACCGTTGCCGTGATCGCGGCCTACGACCCGAAATCGACGGTGATCGTGGTGATCACCCTGCCGCTGATACCGGTGTTCATGGTGCTTATCGGGCTGGCAACGGCCGAACGGTCGGCGGCCGCGCTGGCCGCCATGACGACCCTGCAGGCGCGGTTGCTGGATCTGATCGCCGGCATCCCCACGCTGCGGGCGCTGGGGCGGGGCCGGGGCCCGGAGCACAGGATCGCCGAACTCGCTGCGGCCCATCGGCGCTCGGCCATGGCGACGCTACGAATTGCATTCCTGTCGGCGCTGGTGCTCGAATTGCTGGCCACGCTCGGCGTGGCGCTGATCGCGGTCGGTATCGGTCTTCGCCTGGTGTTCGGTGAGATGACCCTGACCACCGGCCTGACGGTGCTGCTGCTGGCGCCGGATGTCTACTGGCCGCTGCGTCGGATCGGGGTGGAATTCCATGCCGCTCAAGACGGTAGAACCGCGGCCGACAAAGCGTTCGCCCTCATCGGCGAGCCCGCCGCTCCAGCGGCGCGAAACCGGACGGTGGCCGCGCGCCGCGCCGAGATCCGGCTGGAAAAGCTCGGCGTGATGGGCCGAGACGGCTGCGCGCCAAGCGATCTCACCGCCGTGATCGCACCCGGTCGAGTGACCGTGCTGACGGGACGCAACGGCTCCGGCAAGAGCACCACGCTGCAGGCGATCGCCGGGATCGCCGTGCCGTCATCGGGCCGGGTCACCGTCGCGGGAATCGACGTCGCCGAGCTCGACCCGACGGCGTGGTGGCGACAGTTGTCCTGGCTGCCGCAGCGCCCGGTGCTGATCCCGGGCACAGTATACGAGAATCTGGGCCTGCTGGGAGATCTAACGGATCTCGAAACCGCCTGCACCGCATCAGGTTTCGATGCAGTGCTCGCCGAGCTGCCCGACGGCATGGACACCGTCCTCGGGCGCGAAGGCGTCGGCTTGTCACTCGGGCAGCGGCAACGACTGGGTCTCGCCCGGGCGTTGGGATCGGCGGCTGAGGTGCTGCTGCTCGACGAGCCCACGGCGCACCTGGATGCCCACACCGAGGACCGGGTTCTGCGGGCCATCGTCCAGCGCGCACGCGCCGGCTCGACCGTGGTCGTCGTCGGCCACCGCGAGGCCGTCGTCGCTATCGGTGACCGGGTCGTCGAAGTGGCCGCCGACAGTGGGGTGCGTTATGCCCCGGTCTGATCCGCTCTGGGCCGGCCTCGACCTGCTGCGCCCGCGGCTACCGCGGATCCTGGCGGCCATCGCCCTGGGGGTCCTGTCGCTGGGCAGCGCGCTGGCGCTCGCCGGTTTTTCGGCATGGCTGATCACGCGGGCCTGGCAGCTGCCTCCCGTGCTGGACCTGTCCGTCGCGGTTGTCGCGGTGCGCACGTTCGCGATTTCGCGGGGCGTGCTGCATTACTGCGAACGGCTGGCGACCCACGACACAGCGCTGCACGCGGCCGGCACCGCCCGCGTGCAGATCTATCGCCGGCTGGCCCGCGGCCCGGCGGCGGCCGCCGTGCGGCTGCGCAGCGGTGAGCTGGTGGCACGAGTGGGCGCCGACGTCGACGAGCTGGCCAATGTGCTGGTGCGGGCCCTGGTTCCGATTGGCGTCGCGGCGGTAATGGGCGTGGCGGCGACGGCGGTCGTCGCCACCATATCGCCGCCGGCGGCGGCGGTGCTGGCGATCTGCCTGCTGCTCGCCGGCGTTGTCGCGCCCCGGTTTGCGGGCAGCGCCGCAGCGGCGCAGGAAGAGGTTGCGCGGCAACGTCATTCCGAGCGGGACGCGGCGGCAATGGTCGCCCTCGACCACGCGCCGGAGCTTCGTGTCGCCGGCGCGCTGCCCGGTGTCATCGCCGAATCGCGAAACCGCCAGCACGCCTGGGCCGACGCGCTGGACGCCGCCGCCCGACCGGCCGCCGTCGCCGAGGCGATGCCGACCGCGGCGATCGGGGCCAGCGTGCTGGGCGCGGTGGTCGCCGGGATCGCTTTAGCCCACACGGTCGCACCCACCACGCTGGCCGTCCTGATGTTGTTGCCGCTGTCCGCTTTCGAGGCGACGACGCCTTTGCCGGCCGCCGCGGTGCAGTTGACGCGGTCGCGCATCGCCGCACGTCGCCTGCTCGACCTGGTTCCGCGCGACAGTCCGGGTGAGTCCGGCAAGCCGGTCCCCGCCGGCGCCCGCCGGCTGTCTGTCGATGCCCGATCCGGTCACGCGGAGGGGGCGCGTGCGACCCGGGTGAAGCTTGACCTACCGCAGGGTGCCCGGCTTGCCGTCACGGGCGCCAGCGGTTCGGGCAAGACGACGCTGTTGATGACGCTCGCCGGGCTGATGCCCCCGCTCGATGGGTGTGTGATGCTGGACGGGACCGAGCTCAGCGAATTCGACGAAGACGAATTACACAGCGCCGTCAGCTTTTTCGCCGAGGACGCGCACATCTTCGCCACCACCGTCCGGGACAATCTGCTGGTCGCCCGCGGGGACTGCCACGACGATGAACTGACGGCCGCCCTGGATGCGGTCGGCCTCGGCCGGTGGCTCGCCAGTCTGCCCGAAGGCCTGTCAACGGTGTTGACCGGTGGCGCGCAAGCGCTCTCGGCCGGCCAGCGCAGGAGGTTGCTGCTGGCCCGGGCGGTGATTTCGCCGGCCCGAATCGTGCTGCTCGACGAGCCCACCGAGCACCTCGACGCGCTCGACGCCGAACGGATCCTCGGCGATCTGTTCGGGCCGAACCCCGGCCTGATGTCCACGGAGCGGACCGTGGTGGTGGCCACCCACCACTTGCCCAAGGGCATTGGCTGTCAGGAACTGCGCATTGAGTCGACGGAGCTTCCCGACCGGTAGCAATCCTGGCCATATTCTGAAAACTCGTTCAGTATTCCTGAGGTGGAACATGACGACACGGGCGGTCAGGATGCGCCGCGCGTCGGATCGTGGCGCGGGCGGGGAACGCTCCGGGGCGTCGAATCCGCCGTGAGCAGATCGTCCGCCGATGGCAGTCAGGAGGTCACGATGTTCGACGGCACGTTCGACCCGTCGCGGTACCGGTGGAAGGAGGTCACTGGCCTGCCGGAAGCAAAGCACAAGATCCACCATGACTACACCATCCTCGGTTACGACCGAGATGCCGGCACGCTGGACATGATCGTGCGCTGGCAAGGCGACGGCGGCCATTGCCCAATCCACCGCCATGCCGCGGTCACCAGCGTCATCGTCCTGGACGGCGAGCAACACCTGTGGGATGTGGAAGCCGACGGGTCGACCAACAACCATCGCTTCCGGCGCGCGGGCGACTACGCGCTGACCGGAAACGATCAGAAACCTCACCTGGAGCGTGGCGGGCCCGACGGTGGCGTGGTGTATTTCGGCGCACGCCCGGATTCGCCGAGCGACCTCTTGTATGAAATCTATGACGCCGAGATGAACATGGTCGCCGAGATCACGATCGATTCGCTCGTCGCTGACTTCAATGCAGAACAGCACCGGGGTTGACGGGACAGAAGAGTGCCAAATGGTAACCGCCACAGGGCCGCACGTTGGAGGTTCGACCGATGCTCACAGCGAGTCCAGCCGCGGTTGATGCGGTAGATAATGGTTCCGACGCCCGGCATGAACAAGGCCGCCGTTATCCGGCGGTCGCCGACGCAGCGGGGCAATGACCTCGGTAGTCGACCTGCCAATGCTTGATGCCATTCAGCCAGCCCGACCGCAGCCGCTCGGGCTCTGAAACCGCTGTGAGGTCGGGCATGTGGTCAGCGATCGCGTTGAATATGAGGTTGATCGTCATCCTGGCCAGATTCGCCCCGAGACAATAGTGCTCGCCAGTGCCGCCGAATCCGACGTGCGGGTTGGGATCCCGCAGGATGTTGAAGAAATAGGGATCGTCGAAGACCTCATCGTCGAAATTCGCCGAGCGGTAGAACAGCACGACCCGTTGGCCTTTCTTGATCCGCACACCGGAAAGCTCGGTGTCTTCCAGTGCGGTGCGCTGAAATGCGGTGATCGGCGTCGCCCAGCGCACGATTTCATCGGCGGCGCTTTCCGGCCGCAACCGCCGGTAGAGCTCCCACTGATCGGGAAATTCCTGAAACGCCATCATGCCCTGGGTGATCGAGTGACGCGTCGTGTCATTGCCGGCGACGGCGAGCGTGAGGACGAAGAAGCCGAATTCCGCGTCAGACAGCCTCTCGCCGTCGATGTCTGCCCGCACCAACGTGCTGACGATGTCGTCGCCCGGGTTCTTTGCCTTGGCGTCGGCCATCTGCATGGCGTAGGCCAGCACCTGCAACGATGACGCCTGGCCATCGACGTCCGCGTATTCGGGGTCTTCGCTGCCCGTCATCTCGTTGCACCAGCGGAACAGCTTTTCACGGTCCTGCAGCGGCACGTCGAGCAGCCCGGCGATGGCCTGCAGCGGCAACTTGCAGGACACCTGCTCGACGAAATCCCCGGAACCTTGGGCCGCTGCGCTTTTGGCGATGCTCTGCGCACGTTGGTTCAGGTCGCCGCGCAGGCGCCCGACGGCCCGCGGAGTGAAACCACGGGAGATGACCTTCCGTAGCCGAGTGTGATGCGGTGCGTCCGTGTTGAGCATCGACGCACGTGCCGCGTCGATGTTTTCTCGTTGCACGTCATCGGGATACCGCGGGATCGCTGTGTTCTCGTAGGTGGAGAACACGTCGCTGCGTAGCGACACTTCCTTAACGTCGGCGTGCTTCGTGACCACCCAAAATCCGCCGTCATTGAAGCCGCCCTTGCCGACGGGCTGGTCGTTCCACCAGATCCGTGCCGTGCGGCGCAGTTCGGCCAATTCATCAACGGGCAGCCGTTTCGCGTAGATGTCAGGGTCAGTGAAGTCGAAGCCGGCGGGAAGGTTCGGGCTGGCCATTTTGATCTCCTCGCTTCAGCGATGTGCGCCGATACGTGCCGTGAGCGACTCGCCGGGTCAGCGCCGCCGCGCCGAATCAATTGTGGGCGGCCGGAATAACGTGCCGCGGATCAGCTGCTTGGCCGACCGCAAAGCGCGGTGGTAGCCCTGGGGCGGGAGGATCGCCGCCTGCTCGGTCAGCCCGCGGGCCAGCGCGTAGATGGCGGTAACGGTGCCGTGGGCGTCGGCGCCGGCGGCCAGCGAGCCTTGGCGCCGAGCGTCGTCGATGATCTCGGCGATGATGTCGTGGAGTGCCCCAAATTCCACGCCGTCGATATGGCTTCCGCGCAGGAAAGCCGCGCTCTCCGCGCGGATCGCACGCTCGAATGCCGCGAGGTAAGGGTATTCGCGCATCAGGCGGTCGGATTCATCCAGGACCGCGTCAAGCCGGTCGACGACGTCGACGCCGCGCTGCGCGGCCGAGCGGAGTCGCGGCAGCGCGATCTCTGCGATGGCGGCGACGGTGGCCTGGAGAAGTTCCGCCTTAGTGGGGAAGTAGTGGTACAGGCTGGCGCTGGTCATCTCGGCGGCCTTCGCGATCTCGCGGATACTCGCCTGCGAATAACCGACCTCGGCGACGCAACGCATCGCCGCGGTCAAGATGCGGCGCCGCGTTTCCTCACCGTTGGCACCGACTGGCCGGCCGAGTTGTGCGGCTGCGACTGTCACGGCGACCCCTTCCCGATCTGGTGCCGGCAGGCAACGCGTTCGCCGGATGGCCGAGCGCACAGCATTGTCATGACGCCTCAGCTCTTACCGGCGGTCGCAGAAGCGGCCGGCCATCGCCATCGAAATAATCGATCAATTGATCGGATCCTACGTATGTGTCGGCCATTCGGTCAAGGCGCTCGCTCAGCGCGGGTCAGCATCCAGGCGAGGCAGCACCTCCTCACCGAGGAGCCGCAGAGTCGACCACGCGTACTCCAGCGGTAATCCCCCGATGAGTGGATTCATCACGACTTCTCTTCTGCCGTCGGCGATTTGCGACGTGAGTTGTTCGGGCGTCAGAATCTCCACTGCGTTCAGGCAGCGCAGCTGCTCGATGGATTCGGCCGGGGTCTCCTGAGGTCGGAGTAATCCGGCGCGCTTCCACCCGCTGTATTCGGCCGCTTCATTCATGATGTAGCGGCCCCAGCTGTGCCACGCAGCATCCGGATCGCGGCTGAGAAGTGTCACGGTGCTGCCGTTCTCTGGTCGGTAGACAAAACCGTGTTTGCGCTGCCTGCGACACTCTTCGGTGTATGCCGCCTCGACCTCGGGCATGGCCATCGGCGGCGCGAATGGAAGCCCGAATCGTGCCGCCCGTTTGGCGGCCGCCACACTCATGCCGCCGACGAAGAAAACCGGATGGGGGCGGGTATGCGGTTTGGGGGTGACGTTCACGATCCGCCCGTTGTACTCGAAGGGTTCGTCAGCCCATGCCCTGAGCAGAACCTCGATACAGCTGTCCATCAGCCGGGCGCGCTGTCTCCAGTTCTTCCCCGCCGCGGCGTATTCTTCAGGCCTGTAGCCCATCCCGGCCACGAAGCTGAAGCGTCCCTGCGCGAGGTTGTCCAGGACGGCGATATCTTCGGCCAACCGCAGAGGCGCGTAAAGCGGGATCAAAAGCGCATTGATGCTGATGCGTACCCGACTGGTTCGACCGGCGATGGCGGCTGCCATCACCAACGGCGACGGCAGCCATCCGGTTGCCGCCAAGTGATGTTCCTCGCAGCTGATCCCGGTGAAGCCGCGCTCATCGGCGTACGCGGCCATTTCCAGTGCGGCTCTGTACCGTTCGCCGTGCTGATTGCCCGGGTTGGCGGTGTTGGTCATGTTCAAACGCAGCGCGGTCAGCAGACCCATTCCGACGTTCTCTCCCAGCCGCTCGCGATGGCCTCCAACGGCCTTCGCTCCGTTCGCCATCGGGGCGCCTAGGAATAGCGCCGTGCGCACATGGTATCTAACCGATCGATTGGTTGAATAAGTGCTTCGCCGGCGGGCCGGAACGGCGGTCGCCTCGGCGGTCGAACCCCCCGCCCACTTCGGGCGGCCTCAGCCACAAGCGATTGACGGCCGGCCTGGATGCGGTCGGCCTCGGCCGGTGGCTCGCCGGCTGCCAGGCGATGGCTGCCGACGCGACCGCGCGACGGTCTAGGGATCGGGCTCGGCGAGTATCCGTTCCCACCGCTCGCGTCCCCTCGACGTAAGGCCGATGTCGCGGGTGTCGGGCCATTCCTCGATTTCGGTAATCGTCTGTTGGCACCATTCGATGAGATCTCGGTAGAACTCGGCGATGAACGTCGCCACAGGTTCGACGAGGTGAAGCCGCTGTGGAAACGGACCGCCGGTGTGCAGCAGCTCATCGATGAGCGCCTTGCCCTTGGCATGCAACTCGCGAGCCTCGCGCGCGGTAGCTTCCAGCGACTCGCGCAGGTCTTCCATGGTGGTCTGGTCGCCGAGGAACATCCGGAGAAATCCCTCGGCTTCGATCACCGGCTCGGCCGGCGCCCTGCCGAACCACACCTCAAGGGCCGCACGGCCTTCGGGGGTGATGGTGTACCGGGTGCGTTGACGGCCTCGGCCCTCGACCACCTCGGCGCTGGCATGTCCGCGCTCGACGAGCCGCTTCAGCTCCGCGTACAGGTGGGCCTCCGACCGGGGCCAGAAGAAGTGCACGCCGCGCTTGATTTGAGCCACGATCTCGTATGCCGTCCACGATTTGATGCCGAGCAGGCCGAGAAGAGCGAAAGATGTGGTGGTCGGTTGCGAGGGCATCCCTTGACAATACTCCATCCTGGAGTAACTTATGCTCCATACTGGAGTATGGAGGTGCGGTATGAATGACACCGAGTACGTCGCGCTCGTCGACACCACCAGGGACGAACTGAGGGATCGCATCGGGCGGGCGCGCGACCGCTTTGACCGGTTGATCCGCACCGCCGACCCGCACGCGCGCGTGCCCGGCTTGGACTGGACCGTCCACCAGGTCGTCGCTCACATGCTGTCCATGGCGCACCGCTATCAGGCGGTGGCAGAGGGACGAGACTTCCGCCGCGCCACCTATGCGCGTGAGTTGGACGAAATCAACCGCGCCGAGCTCGAGGCGCTGATGGCGCCGATACCCGAAATCGCAGACCAACTCAACGACCTTGCGCCCGTAATGGACGCACTGTTCGACACCGGCTCGGACGAGCGTGTGTACGAGCTGCATTGCGGTGCCTTGGCGGACGGCATCACGGGGCAGACGAACTGGCTGGCTGAGTTGATCCTTCATGGGAGGGACGTCGCGCGAGCGATCAAGGCGCCGTGGGAGATCGACGAACGCGACATGCTGCTCATCGCACGGGGTCTTATGCAGTACGGCGAGGGGCCGGGATACCTGCGCGCGGGGTTGCCGGCGGGAACCGATGTCTGCGTCGCGTTAAAGCTTCCCGGCGCGCGGCCGTATGTGATCCACATTCACGACGGTGCCGCCGAGACGCGCGAGCGCCGGCCTAGCGATCGCCCGGATGCCGTCCTGCGGATGCCCGCGTCAACGCTGTGCGACCTGATCTACCAGCGCATCGGTCCGGTCACCGCCGCGCGACGGGGGCTGATGATCGTCGGCGGCCGTCGGCCCTGGAAGGCACTCAAGCTGCAGTCCTATTTGGAACGCCCGTGATGCCGCTCAGAGGTGTCGCCGGCGCGGCATGAACTCCAGCGTCAACAAGACGAACACCAAGGGAACCAGCTGCGTCATCGAGATCAGCGCATAGCGGCGGGCATCCAGCGAGTGGAACTTGCGCACGTATCGGTACAAGGACTCGAGCGCGATCAACGGGTTGAGGACGTGGATCAATCGGTAGAAGACACGCTGTGTCCGACTGCGATTCTTTTCGTCGAAGATCTCGGGGAACGCCGCGAAGGAAAGCGAAACCCGCTGCGCGCCAGCCTCTTTAGCGGCCATGATCATGTCGACGCTGAGCCGTTCGTCGATTCCGTTGGGGGCCCCGCGCCGACGCCACGGGACGTCGAGGGTGATATCGCTGCCGTGGCCGGCAGTCGCATACCGATGGAAGCCCTGCGCCCGCCCCGAGGCGTCCCGGGCGATGATCAGCTGTATCCCGGGAAACCGGCCCTCCAGCACGCCGTCGAGATTCATGTAGAAGCCGCGGTCGGTGTGGGCGCCGCTGGGAGACGCGCGCACCACGTCGGTCAGCTCGGCGACTAGCTCGTCGTCGAGCTCCTGCTCGCCGACGATCTCGGTCGTGATGCCGCAATTGTGGGTGCGCTTCACCGCCTGACGCAGGTTGCGGAACTTGCGTCCCACCATGTCGAAGCCGGCCACATCGACCACGACATCGCGGCCGATCGGCACTGCCCGCAGCGATCGCCCGATGACCGCGGGGTCATTCCACAGCTCGAGCCGCTTCTCGCTGCATCCCACCACCGCGATTCGCCAGCCATGGGCGTGACACACAGCGGCGAAGTCGGCGACCAGCTCCGGGAATCGTTCTTCGTCACCGACGGGGTCCCCGCCGACCACGGCAAATCCCATCCGCGTGCGATACGCCAGCGCGGCGCTACCGTCCGCGGTGAAGTGGTAACACCTGCCGGTCTGCATGGCGAACGGCGCCAGCGGATCGTCCCTGGTGGCATCGATCAACGGCCACACCCGGGCCAGGTCCTCCCGCCGCGGAGGCGATGACGTCGGCCACATCAACACCAACCCGGAGCCGGCGATCAGCAGATCACCGAGCCGGTCGAAGGACAGCACGTGCGCGCCCAGCCCCGCCAACACGAAAAACGCGGAGGCGATGGCGTGCATGGTCGTTACGGGGCGGCCCAGGAAGATGCCGCGGGCGATGAACGCCACGGCGCCCAGAATCCCCAGCGACCAGCCCAGCCGGTCGGCGTAGTGCCACGCCGGGTTGTGGTAGTGCCGGGCAAGCACGACGACCAGCCATCCTGCCGCGCAGAACAGGGCCAGGGCCCCGATCCAGCGGGCCGCAAGCGAATCAACATGAACGACAACGCGTTCCCGTGTGCGCGGTTTCGCGGCGATGTCAACTGGTGGCCCGTTCACTCTCACCTCCCGATGCGCTGACTTTCAGCTGGGCGGGACGCTTGCCGCTTCTCGCATCGAATACCCGGCTGATATGAACTTACGCCTGATCACGGCCGTTGAAAGCCCAAATCTGACGCACGCCCAACAGGCATCCTGTGCTGTCTATCGGCGGGAACGGGGAAAGTATTTCAGCACGCCCTCTTGCACCACCGTCGCGACGAGTTGCCCGGAGCGGTCAAAGAAATGTCCGGTGCCCAGCCCCCGTGAATCCGCGGCCACCGGCGACGACGTCGAATACAACAGCCAGTCGTCGAAGTTGACCTGTCGGTGAAACCACACGGAATGGTTGGCGGAGGCGGCGAAGATGCGGTCGAAACCCCATGACAGCCCGTGGGTGGTGATGACGGAGTCCAGCACCGTGGTGTCCGAGGAGTACACCATGGTCGCGGTGTGCAGCACCGGGTCGTCGGGCATCGCGCCCAGCGCCTTGACCCAGACCCTGTTGTGCGGGAGCCGCTCGCCTTTGTCGCGCATGACCCAGGCCGGGTCATTGGTGTAGCGCCATTCGATCGGCTGCAGGGCCTTGACGAAGTGCGGGACGGTCTCCTCGTAGCCGCGCAGCAACTCGCCGATCGGCGGCTGCGTGTGGGGCTGCGGAACCTGCGGCGGAGCAACGGCGTGCTCCAGGCCGCGACCGCCGGACATGTAGGAGATCATCGCCGACGACAGCAGCGTGCCGTCTTGCACCGCGTCGACGCGCCGGTTGGCGAAGCGCCGCTCGTCGCGCAGCGGGACGACGTGGAATTCGATGTCCTTGGCGGTGTCTCCGCCGTTGATGAAATGCACCGACAGCGCGCTGGGTGGCAGCTCGTCCCGGAGCAGCGTGCGACTGCTCGCGACGAAGGATTGCGCCATGAGCTGGCCGCCGAATGTCCGCATCGGGTTCTTGCTGGGATGTGATCCGACGAACAGTTCGTCGGACACGCGGTTGAGATCCAGTACCGCCAGCAGTTCCTCGAAATCGTTGCTAGCCGGCACTGGCCTGCTCTCCCCTGTCGGTCAGACGTCGTCCTCCCCGATCCGGTGCACATGGATCAGGTTGGTCGACCCTACTGTGCCAGGTGGCGCGCCGGCGACGATCACCACCAGGTCTCCGCGCTTGTAGCGACCGAGCCCGAGCAGCGACTTGTCGACCTGGCGGATCATCCCGTCGGTGGACGTCATCATGGGGACGATGAACGTCTCGGTGCCCCAGGTCATGGCGAGTTGGCTGCGCACCTCGGGCCACGCCGTGAAGGCGAGCAGCGGCAGCGGGGTATGCAGGCGCGCCAGCCGCTTGACCGTGTCCCCGGACTGCGTGAAGGCGACCAGCGCCTTGGCGTCGAGTCGCTCGCCGATGTCGCGGGCGGCGTAGGAGATCACCCCGCGCTTGGTGCGCGGCACGTGCGCCAGCGGCGGGGCCGCGGTGGAGTTCTCCTCGACCGCGCACACGATTCGCGACATCGTCCGGACGGCGGCCAGCGGATACTTCCCCACCGAGGTTTCCCCCGACAGCATCAGGGCGTCGGCGCCGTCGAGCACGGCGTTGGCGACGTCGGAGGCCTCGGCTCGCGTGGGCCGCGAGTTTTCGATCATCGAATCCAGCATCTGGGTCGCGACGATGACCGGTTTGGCGTTCTCCCGGGCCATCTGGATGGCCCGCTTCTGGACCAGCGGGACCTCTTCCAGCGGCAGCTCGACGCCCAGGTCACCGCGGGCGACCATGATGGCGTCGAAGGCCAGCACGATGGCTTCGAGGTTGTCGATGGCCTCCGGCTTCTCCAGCTTGGCGATCACCGGAACGCGCCGCCCGATCCGATCCATCACCTCGTGCACCAGCTCGACATCGGAGGGCGAGCGCACGAAGGACAGCGCGACCAGGTCGACACCCAGGTCCAGCGCGAAGGTGAGATCCTCAATGTCCTTGTCCGACAAGGCCGGTGCGGAGACATTCATTCCGGGCAGCGACATGCCCTTGTTGTTGCTGACCGGGCCGCCCTCGACGACGGAGCAGATCACGTCGTCGCCCTCGATGGCATCGACCACCAGTCCGACCTTGCCGTCGTCGACCAGAACCCGGTCGCCGGGCACGGCGTCCTTGGCCAGCCTCTTGTACGTCGTCGACACCCGGTCGTGGGTGCCTTCGCAGTCGGCGACGGTGATCCGCACCGTCTCCCCGTCGGCCCAGTAGGTGGGCCCGCTCACGAACCGTCCCAGCCTGATCTTCGGGCCCTGCACGTCCGCGAGCACACCCACCGCCCGGCCGGTGGCGTCGGAAGCCGCCCGTACCCGGTCGTAGGCGGCCTTGTGATCGGCGTAGTCGCCGTGACTGAAGTTCATTCGAGCGACGTCCATTCCGGCCTCTACCAGCGCCAGAATCAGCTCGTCGGAATTAGTTGCAGGGCCGAGGGTGCAGACGATCTTCCCGCGTCTACTCACGACGAATCAGCATAGTCGCGCGGGGGCCTGACGGCCGGGTGTTAACCGCTGAGAGTGGTCGGAACCAACGGAAACCCGGAAAGATTACGCAGCACGGTCCACCCCAACGCCGCGACGAGGATCGTCACCACTGCCGGTACCGGCAGCGCCCGGCGACCGCGGCGCCGGCGAATCAGCACCCAGCCTGCCACCATCGGGATGCCCATCAGTAGGAACACGTTGTCGTTGATGGTGGCCGCCAGATCGCCGTGCAGCAGGTCATGCGCCATTCGAAGTCCACCGCAGAACGGGCAATTCCAGCCGGTGAGCAACTTGAACGGGCACAGCGGATACACCGAACGCGTGTCGTGCGGGTCGACGAAGCCGACGTAGCCGAGCGCGCCGACGAGCAGCGCTCCGGCACCGGTCGCGATGTAGAGGCGA
Source organism: uncultured Actinomycetota bacterium (assembly GCA_963784685.1). Taxonomy (GTDB): domain Bacteria; phylum Actinomycetota; class Actinomycetes; order Mycobacteriales; family Mycobacteriaceae; genus Mycobacterium. Next base: position 160,860 of record CAWASF010000012.1, on the reverse strand, counting down.
TGACGACGATGCGGGCCGTGCTGCTCGGTCACGTTTTCAGCATGCCCCACTGTCGCGCCGAACGTCGACTAGTTGGGCTGCCGACCGGGCGTTTCGCGCAACAACTCGACGTTGGACGAGTTTCGCTACTGGCGGCCGCGGTTCCTCAGCCGGAAATTCAATCGCCGCACGGCTGAGCGGGCAGTGCCGGGGGCCGGGCTGTCGTCGTCGGCTGAGGATTCCTGGGGTGCATCTTCGGCGTCGGCCGCCGGCTCGTTTTCCGGCTCCTCGGCTTCAGCATCGGCAACTTCGGGTTCGGCCGCTTCCGCAACCTCGGGCTCGGCTTCGAGCTCTGCGGCGGGTGGCTCCGCCACTTCGGCCTGGGGGGCCTCCGCGGCAACGGCCTCGGGCTCCGCGACCTCAGGCTCCGCGACCTCAGGCTCCGCGACCTCAGGCTCCGCGACCTCAGGCTCCGCGACCTCAGGCTCCGCGACCTCGGGCTCCGCGACCTCAGGCTCCGCGACCTCAGGCTCCGCGACCTCAGGCTCCGCGACCTCAGGCTCCGCGACCTCAGGCTCCGCGACCTCAGGCTCCGCGACTTCATGCTCCGCGACCTCGGGCTCGAGGGCTTCGGGCTGGACGACTTCGGGCTCGGCGGATTCGGGTTCTTCGGCTTTCGGCTCTTCCGCTTTCGGCTCCTCGTCGTCGGCCTTCGCGGCTCCGGCCGCGGCCTCCACCGTCTCAGCTTCCGAGGTCTGCGCCTCTGTGCCCTCGGCGGGTTCATCCCCTTCCGCCGAATCAGCCGATTCGTCGTCCACTCCGGCAGCAGCCGCGGTAGCCGCCGTCGCGGCAGTCCCCACCTTCACTTGTGCGACGGTCGCGGGCTCATCCGCGGGCTCGGGTGCCGGCTCCGGTTTCGGCGGTTCCTCGGGAACATAATTGCCACGCAGGCTCTCGGGATCCTCGCGGCCCTTCGGCGCCAGAATGACGTACACGACGGCCCCGATGAACACGAAAGTCGATGTGAACACGTTGATCCGGATTCCGGCGATGAGTGTCGCGGTGTCGTCGCGCAGCAGCTCGACACCGAAGCGCCCGACACAGTAGCCGGCCACATAGAGCGCAAACAGTCGCCCGTGGCCCAGCTGGAATCGCCGGTCCACGTAGATCAATGCGACGAAAACCAGGAGATTCCAGATCAATTCGTAGAGAAACGTCGGCTGCACGACGAACGCGACATGCCCCGTCGAGACGCCGTCGAGCGATTGTGGGCCAACGTAGCCGGAAGGATCTCGACGGTCGAAGATCTCCAAACCCCAGGGCACCGTGGTTTCCCGGCCGTAGAGCTCCTGGTTGAAATAGTTCCCGAGCCGGCCGATGGCCTGCGCCAAGATGATTCCCGGGGCGATCGCGTCGCCGAAGGCCGGCAGCGGAATTCCCCGACGCCGGCAGGCGATCCATGCGCCGACGCCGCCGAGGGCGACCGCGCCCCAGATGCCCAAGCCGCCGTCCCAGATTCGCAGCGCCGCCCAGAATCCGGCTCCCTCCGGGCCCCAGTAGGTTCGCCAGTCGGTGGCGAGGTGATATAGCCTGCCGCCCACCAATCCGAAAGGCACAGCCCACAGCGCGATGTCGTAGATGACTCGGGGCTGGCCGCCGCGGGCCTGCCACCGCCGGTCGCCGATCGCCAGCGCGGCGACGATGCCGGCGATGATGAACAGCGCGTAGGCGCGAATGGGCAATATCCAGAGGTGCCACACGCCCTGCGGCGGGCTCGGGAAATAGGCGAGCACGTTCGTCATGAGGCGGCAGCCCGTTGGCGCACACCGATGGCCAGTTCCTCGGTCAGCGCGCGCAATGCCGGCAAACCGCCGTCGCCCAGCGCCGACACCAGCGCGGAACCGACGATGACACCGTCGGCATAGCTGCCGATCTGCGCGGCCTGCTCTCGGGATCGGACCCCGAGGCCGACGCCTACGGGTATGTCGGAAACCGTCCTTACCCTGCTCACCAATTCGGGTGCCGCGCGCGACACCGCATCGCGCGCACCCGTCACACCCATGGTCGATGCCGCGTAGACGAATCCGCGCGAAGCCTCGACCGTGGTCACCAATCGTTGCGGCGTCGAGGACGGCGCCACGAGAAATATGCGATCCAACCGGTGTTCCTCCGACGCCGACAGCCACTGCCCGGCTTCGTCGGGGATGAGGTCGGGGGTGATCAGGCCGTGTCCTCCGGCCGCCGCCAGGTCCCGGGCGAACGCGTCAACGCCGTAGCGCAGCACCGGATTCCAGTACGTCATCACCACGGCGCGCCCGCCGGCTTGACTGATCGCCTCGACCGCGGCCAGCGTGTCGCGGACCCGTACTCCCCCCTGCAGCGCGGCCTCGGTCGCCCTCGCGATCGTCGGGCCGTCCATGCCCGGATCCGAATAAGGCACACCGACTTCGATGATGTCGCAACCGGATTCGACCAGGGCGATCATCGCGTCCACAGAGGTGGGCACATCGGGGTAGCCGGTGGGCAGGTAACCGATCAGCGCCGCGCGGTTGTCGTTGCGGCACGAATCGAACGTCGGCCCGAGCCTGCTGGCTTCGCCCTGTTTCACCGTCATCGCTTGCCCTGGTCACCGGGCGAAAGGAGACCGAACCACTTCGCGGCCGTCTCGACGTCCTTGTCGCCGCGGCCCGACAGGTTCACCACAATGACCGCGCCCCTTCCTAACTCGACGCCTAGCTTCAGCGCGCCGGCCACCGCGTGCGCGGATTCGATGGCCGGGATGATGCCTTCCGTGCGGCACAGCAGACCGAAGGCGTCCATGGCCTCCGCGTCGGTGATGGGCCGGTATTCGGCACGTCCGATTTGTCGGAGCCAGGCGTGCTCGGGTCCCACCCCCGGATAATCCAGACCGGCTGATATCGAATGGGATTCGATGGTCTGACCGTCCTCGTCCTGCAGCAGGTAGGAAAACGATCCCTGGAAGGCGCCGGGTGAGCCGCCCGTGAATGTCGCCGCGTGCCTGCCGGTCTCGACGCCGTCGCCGGCCGCCTCGAAGCCGACGAGCCGCACGTCGGGGTCATCGATGAACGCGTGGAAGATCCCGATGGCGTTGGATCCGCCGCCGACACATGCCGTGACGGCGTCGGGCAGCCGGCCGGCTTGGGACTGGACCTGGACGCGCGTCTCCAGGCCGATGATGCGCTGAAAATCACGCACCATGGTTGGGAATGGATGCGGCCCGGCCGCGGTGCCGAAGCAGTAGTACGTGTTGTCGGCGTTGGTGACCCAATCCCGGAATGCCTCGTTGATGGCGTCCTTGAGCGTTTGCGAACCGCTCTCGACCGAGACGACCTCGGCGCCCAGCAGCCGCATCCGGGCCACGTTGAGCGCCTGACGTTCGGTGTCGACGGCACCCATGTAGATGACACAATCCAGCCCGAGCAATGCGCACGCGGTGGCGGTGGCCACGCCGTGCTGACCGGCGCCGGTCTCGGCGATCACCCGGTTCTTACCCATCCTCTTTGCCAGCAGGGCCTGGCCGAGCACGTTGTTGATCTTGTGAGAACCGGTGTGGTTCAGGTCTTCTCGCTTGAGGAAGATGCGCGCCGAGCCGGCGTGCTCGGACAGACGAGTCGCCTCATACAGCGGTGACGGGCGGCCCGCGTAGTTCACCTGCAGGTCGTCGAGGGTCTCGAGAAAGTCCGGGTTGACGCGTTCCTTTTCGTAAGCGGCGGTGACTTCTTCGATCACCGCCATCAGCGCCTCGGCGACGTAACGGCCGCCGAAACCCCCAGGGCCGCCGAAATGCCCACCCGGATCGGGGTCGTGGCGGGTGGGTTCGGCGATGGCAGCACTCGAAAGCGGAAGCTCCGGGCGAGACAGTTCTACCATCACCAATGCTCAACGCAAGGACGGCTCATCGGGTTTTAGCGAGCCGGTTTGGGACAGGACGGATGGGTGCCCGCGGTGACCAGATCGGCAACCGCCGCGCGTGGATCACCACTTTTGACCAGACCTTCGCCGACCAATACGGCATCGGCGCCCGCCCCGGCATACGCCAGCAGGTCGCCAGTGCCGCGCACACCTGACTCGGCGATCCTGATCACCTTGCTGGGCAACCCGGGAGCGATGCGCGCAAAGCAGTCCCGGTCCACCTCCAGCGTCGCGAGATCGCGGGCATTGACACCGATCACGTTGGCCCCCGCCTTCAGCGCCCGGTCGGCCTCCTGCTCGGTGTGCACCTCGACAAGGGCCGTCATCCCGAGGGATTCGGTGCGGTCCAACATCGACACCAACGCCGACTGGTCCAGCGCGGCGACGATGAGCAACAACATGTCGGCGCCGTGTGCGCGCGCCTCGTGGATCTGATAGGGCTGCACCACAAAGTCTTTGCGCAACACCGGAACCGACACCGCGGCCCGAACCGCGTCAAGATCGTCGAGGGAGCCCTGAAAGCGTCGCTCCTCGGTCAAAACGCTGATGATCCGGGCACCACCGTCTTCGTAGGCCCGGGCCAGCTTTGCCGGATCGGCAATGGGCGCTAGCGAACCCGCCGACGGACTGGCGCGCTTGACCTCGGCGATGACGCCGATGCCCGGCTCGCGCAAGGCGGCCATCACGTCCAGCGGTGGCGGCGCCGCCGCGGCGGCCGCTTTGATCTCGGCCAGCGGGATAACGGCTTCGCGCGCGGCAACGTCGGCCCGGACTCCCTCGAGGATGGAGTCAAGCACGGTTGCCGAACTCATGCCTTCCCTTCCCACGGTCCCCAGCCGATCCCGACGACGTCAATGAAGGGTAGCGACCGTCAGCCGACGGCCGTTCACCGACCCTCGCTGTCGGACTCGCGCGGGCGATCGGTCGGGTCGCGGCCCTCGTCAAGCGCGTCCCAGATCATCCGCTCCGACATCTCCGGCGTCTCCGGTCCCTCCAGCATCGCCCCGTTCGCGTTTTCGCGTAGCGCATTTGAGCGACGCGCCGCGGGTGCCGCGTATTTCGTTGCGCTCGCGCGCGCCGACCCGGAACCCGAAGCCGACCGCATCAGCAGCACGGATGCGATCAGAGTGCACAGGGCAGCGCCCACCGCGATGCCCGCCCCCCAATACTGGCGCCCGCTTCCTACCAGCGAAATCACCGAGATGTGTGCCAGCTCGGCACCGCGCAGCGCCACGTCGGGAATCACCCACAGACTGATCCCCAGATAGCCGATCGCAAGGCTGGTCGCCGCCAGCAGTCCCGACAGCACCCGCAGCGGCCAGCCGCGCACCGCGAGCGCCGCGACGGCAGCTGCAAGCATGAGCAGCGCCAATGGCGCAAGCGCCGTCGACCACGTCGCACCGGACAGGGTCACCTCCTTGGGCGGCCCCAGCCCGTCGAACGACCGGATGACGACCCAGGGCAGCCGCGACGCCAGCCACAGCGCCCCGGCGACGACCACCAGCAGCAGTTGGGCGAGGACGATCGGGAGCCGGCCGGGACGAGACTCAGCCATTGCGCCCGGAATCGGGAGCGGTCAGCGTCGCGGCCGCGGCGATCGCATTCAGCACGGCTCGCGCCTTGTTGGTGGCCTCCGTGAATTCGTAGGGACCGTTGGAGTCGGCCACGACCCCGCCGCCGGCCTGGACGTAGGCCGTGCCGTCGCGCATGAACGCGGTGCGGATCGCGATCGCGAAGTCGGCGTTGCCGGCGAAGTCGAGGTAACCGACCACGCCGCCGTAGAGACCGCGGCGCGTCTTCTCCACCTCTTCGATCAGCTCCATGGCCCGCACCTTGGGTGCGCCCGAAAGCGTGCCTGCCGGAAAGCAGGCCGCCACCGCGTCCAGCGCGGTCCTGCCGTTGCCGAGCATCCCGGTCACCGTCGACACCAGGTGCATCACGTGGCTGTAGCGTTCGATATGGCTGTAATCGTCGACGCGAACGGTGCCCGGCGTGCAGACCCGGCCGAGGTCGTTGCGGCCCAGGTCGACCAGCATCAGGTGCTCGGCACGTTCTTTCTCGTCGGCCAGCAGTTCCTTTTCCAGCAGCTGATCCTCTTCGTCGGTTTGACCGCGCCACCGGGTGCCGGCGATCGGGTGCGTCGTCGCCCAGCCTTCGACGACGGTGACCAACGCCTCGGGGCTGGACCCGACGATCGAAAAGTCAGTAGCGCCAGCGCTATTCGGCACATGCAGCAGATACATGTAAGGGCTTGGATTGGTCGCCCGCAGCATCCGGTACACATCGATGGGGTCGACGTCGGTGTCCATCTCGAAGCGCTGCGAAGGCACCACCTGGAAAGCCTCGCCGGCCGCGATCTGCTCGACGAGGTAGTCGACGATCTTGCCGTATTCCTCGGCGGTGCGCTGCGCGCGATATCGGGGCTCGGGCCGGCTGAACGTGGCGACCGTCGACGGCAGCGGCTGGCCCAACGCCGTGGTCATCACGTCGAGGCGGGCGATCGCGTCATCGTAGGCCTCGTCGACCCGCTCGTCGGTGCCGTTCCAGTTCACCGCGTTGGCGATCAGCGTGATGGTGCCCTCATGGTGGTCCACCGCCGCCAGATCGGTGGCCAGCAGCAGCAACATGTCCGGCAGGTGAAGGTCGTCGACCGCCAGTTCCGGCAGGCGTTCCAGACGCCGCACCAGGTCATAGGCGAAGAAGCCCACCATGCCGCCGGACAGCGGCGGAAGCCCCGGCATCGCGGTGGTGGCCAACAGCTCAAGCGTGGTCCGCAGCGCGCGCAGGGGGTCGCCGCCGGTGGGCGCGTCGCGGGGCACCGCACCCAACCACACCGCTTCGCCGTCGCGGACGGTCAGAGCCGACGGCGCGCCCGCGCCGACAAACGACCAGCGCGACCACGATCGGCCGTTCTCGGCCGACTCCAGCAGAAACGTGCCCGGCCGGTTGGCGGCGAGCTTGCGGTAGGCCGACAGCGGTGTCTCGCTGTCGGCCAAGACCTTGCGGGTCACCGGAACCACGCGGTGTTCCGCCGCCAGCCGGCGGAATTCCTCCCGGGAGGTGGTGGCGGCGAGGTGGGCGTGCACCGAACCATCCTCCCAGATGGGCGTCGGGCGGCTCGCGAGCGTAACGGGGCTGCGCTTTTGCGCCGCGTCGAGATTCGCAGTGCCGTTACGCTCGCGGCGACTTGGGACGCCGCGCGGCGTAGCCTGAGGGCCATGAAAACTGGCGACACAGTGGCCGACTTCGAACTGCCCGACCAGACGGGAACACCCCGTAAGCTCAGCGCCCTGCTGGCCGACGGCCCCGTCGTTCTTTTCTTCTACCCAGCCGCCGGGACACCGGGCTGTACGCGGGAGGCATGCCACTTCCGTGACGTGGCCGGCGAGTTCGCGGCCGTCGGCGCGTCACGGGTCGGCATCAGCACCGACCCGGTGAACAAGCAAGCGAAGTTCGCCGGCGACCACCAGTTCGACTACCCGCTGCTGTCGGACGCCGACGGCGAGGTCGCCGGCGCCTTCGGCGTCAAACGCGGGTTGCTGGGGAAGTTGATGCCGGTGAAGCGCACCACCTTCGTCATCGGCACCGACCGCAAGGTGCTCGACGTGATCGGCAGCGAGTTCAACTTCAATTCCCACGCCGACAAGGCGCTGGCGACACTCCGGGGGCGCGGGCAGTAGCCCGCCGTTCAAGTCAAGGGATGATCGCCAGGAAGACGTAGGCGGCGAGCAAGACCAGATGCAACTCGCCCTGCAGTCGGGTCGCCCGGCCCGGCACCACGGTCAGCACGCTGATCACCACGGTCACCGCTAACAGCACCATCTGGGTGGCGCCGAGGCCGAGCAACAGCGGTCCTTTGAGCCAGATTGAGGCGAGCGCGATCGCCGGGATGGTGAGCCCGATGCTGGCCAGCGACGACCCATAGGCCAGGTTGAGGCTCGTCTGAATGCGGCCCTGCCGCGCCGCCCGCGCCGCCGCGACCGTTTCCGGCAGCATCACCAGGGTCGCGATCGCCACGCCGACGAATGACGGCGGGAACTTTGCCGCCGTCACCAAATGCTCGATCGCCGGCGACTCCTGTTCGGCCAGACCGACCACCGCCACCAGCGCGACGAACAGCAGCCCCAGGCTCGTCAGCGCCGCCCGCGTGGTCGGCGGCGCCGCGTGGGTTTCATCGTCGAAGAAGCTCTTCTGGCCCTTCTGCGTGACCGGCAGGAAAAAGCTGCGATGCCGCACGGTTTGCGTGAAGACGAACAGCAGATAGAGCCCCAGCGAGGCGACCGCAGCGAAGATCAACTGGCCCGGTGAGAATTCACTCCCCGCGTGGCTGGTCGTGAAGGTGGGCAGCACCAGGCTCAGCGTCGCCAGGGTGGTGAGGGTGGCCAGTGCGGCCCCGCTGCCCTCGGCGTTGAACACTGTCACGCCGTAGCGCCGGGAACCGAGCAACAGCGACAGGCCGGCGATCCCGTTTGTGGTGATCATCAGCGCCGCGAACACGGTGTCTCGGGCCAGCGTCGACGCCTCGTTCCCGCCGGACGCCATCAGGGTGACGATCAGGGCCAGCTCGATGATCGTCACCGCGGCGGCGAGCAACAGCGACCCGTACGGCTCGCCGATCCGATGCGCCACCACTTCGGCGTGGTGCACCGCGGCCAGCACGGCACCGGTGAGGAACGCCGCCTCCACCAGGGCCAGCACCGGCCCGGGCTTCATACCCAACGTAAGAACCAGGGCGACGAGGGCCAGCGGCGGCGCGACTGTGGTCCAGGAAGTCCAGGGCACCCGTTTCAGCATCGCCCGCCATTCTCATCGAAGTCGGCGGCGGGCGCCCCCCGAGGGTGCGCCACTCTCGGCAAATCCATGTCTGCGGCGGTCACCGCCTCAGTAGCATGCTCACATGCCGAAAAGCGAGGGCCGCGCCGAAGGCCTCCAAGAAGGGCAGGTGTTCGCGGGCTACACCATCATTCGGCGTCTGGGGACCGGCGGCATGGGCCAGGTGTATCTGGCGCAGCATCCTCGGCTCCCCCGCCGCGACGCCCTCAAGGTCTTGCCCTCCGAGCTCACCCAGGACGACGAATATCGCCAACGCTTCAACCGCGAGGCCGACCTGGCCGCGAGCCTGTACAACGAACACATCGTCGGCATCCACGACCGCGGCGAATACGAAGGGCAACTGTGGATCTCGATGGACTACGTGGAGGGAACCGACGCCGCGAAACTGCTGCGGACCAAGTATCCGTCCGGGATGCCGAAAGCCGATGTCGTCGAGATCATTTCGGCCGTCGCCGACGCCCTCGACTACGCCCATCTGCGCGGGCTGTTGCATCGCGATGTCAAACCGTCCAACATCCTGCTGACCGATCCCACCCCCCGGCGACGAATCCTGCTCGCCGATTTCGGCATCGCCCGCGAGGTGGGCGAGATCAGCGGTCTGACGGCAACCAACATGCTGGTGGGGACCACCGCGTACTGCGCGCCCGAACAACTGCAGGGTTCGGATCTGGACGGACGCGCCGATCAATACGCGCTCGGCTGCACCGCCTTTGACCTGCTGGCCGGGTCAGCCCCGTTTCACCACTCCAACCCGGCGGTGGTCATCACCCAGCATTTGTCCGCGCCCCCGCCACAGATCAGCGAGCGCCGGCCCGAGCTGGCCGACCTCGACGGCGCCATCGCCAAGGCTCTCGCCAAAAAACCCGAGGACCGTTACCCGACGTGCGCGGACTTCGCGGCGGCGCTGGGCAGCCAGCTCAACACCGCCCCTGCCGAGGTCCCGGCCGGTCCCACGGAAGTCATTGCGGCGCCGACCGAAGTGATCGCGCCGGCCCCGAGCGCGCCGCCGACACCACCGAATGCAAGCAGCAGCGGCCGGCGAGGACCGGCACTGGCCGTCGGGGCACTGGTCGCCATCGCGCTGGTCGCGGTCGGGGCCTACCTCGGCGTCCACACGTTCGGCTCCCGATCCCACCAGCACACCAGCGGAAACGCCCCTTCGCAGTCGGTGGCGCCGCCGTCGCCCGGGACCGTCGGTCCCCCGCCGTCAGCGTCGGCGATCAAGCTGACCAGCCGGATCACCGATCAATCCGGGGTGCTCGGCCCCCTCGAGTACGACGCGGTGAACCGTGCGCTCAACAATCTCCAGAACGGGCGCGGCACCCGGCTCTGGGTGGTCTATGTCAACAATTTCGGCGGCCTCAAGCCGTTCCGCTGGGCTGAGGACACCATGGCCGCCAACGGCTTCACGGATAGCGACGCCATCCTGGCCGTCGCCACCGACGCGCCGTCCTTCGCCTTCCGGGTGCCGAACGCGGTGACCAACGGGAAGGCCATCGACCTCGAGATCATCCGCCGTGACCGCATCTGGCCGGCGGTTTTCCGCCACGAATGGGCCCGCGCAGCCATCGTCGCGGCCAACGGACTGGACGTAGCACCGAGCTAACTCTCGGGTTCCAGGAGCAGGTCCGCGTCAAAGCAGCTGTGGTCGCCGGTGTGGCACGCGCCCCCGACCTGATCGACGGTCAGCAGCACGGTGTCGCCGTCGCAGTCCAGTCGCACCGAGTGCACATGCTGGGTGTGGCCGGATGTCGCGCCCTTGATCCACTGTTGGCCGCGGGATCGCGAATAGTAGGTGGCCTCACGGGTTTCCAGGGTGCGGGCCAGCGCCTCGTCGTCCATCCAGGCGACCATCAGCACGTCGCCGCTGCCGCGCTCCTGCACGACGGCGGTGAACAGTCCGTCGGCGTTGCGCTTCAACCGCGCGGCGATGGTGGGTTCGAGCGTCATCGCACGGTGATCCCTTCTGCGGCCATGGCGGCCTTCACCTGCCCGATGCTCAGCTCGCCGAAGTGAAAGACGCTGGCCGCCAACACCGCATCGGCGCCGGCGGCTACGGCGGGCGCGAAGTGTTCGACGGCCCCGGCCCCGCCGCTGGCGATCACCGGCACCGTGACCGCGGCGCGCACCGCACGCAACATCGGCAGGTCGAACCCGGCTTTGGTGCCGTCGGCGTCCATCGAGTTCAGCAGGATCTCCCCCACCCCGAGATCGGCGCCGCGGGCCGCCCACTCGACGGCATCGATGCCGGTGCCGCGGCGACCTCCGTGCGTGGTGACCTCCCAGCCCGACGCGGTCGGCGTCGATCCGGCGGGGACGGTACGGGCGTCGACGGACAACACGATGCACTGGGACCCGAATTGCGTTGCCATTTCCGCCAGCAGGTCGGGGCGGGCTATGGCGGCGGTGTTGACCGACACCTTGTCGGCCCCGGCGCGCAGCAATACGTCGACGTCGGCCACCGTGCGCACCCCACCACCGACCGTCAACGGGATGAACACCTGCTCGGCGGTGCGCCGCACCACCTCCAGCATCGTTGCCCTGCCCGACGACGACGCGGTCACGTCGAGGAAGGTCAGCTCGTCGGCGCCCTCGGCGTCATAGGCTGCCGCCAGTTCCACCGGATCGCCCGCGTCCCGCAGGTTTTCGAAATTGACGCCCTTGACCACTCGCCCGTCGTCGACGTCCAGGCACGGGATGACGCGTACGGCAAGGCCGGTACCCGAGTACATCTCAGTAATCCTCCGGTTCGCCCACGGCACGCAGGATCTCGAGGACTTCACCGTGCACACCGGGCGCCGCGGCCAGCAGCGACCGCGCGGCCGGGGTCCACGGCTGGCCGGCCAGGTCGGTGACGATGCCTCCGGCGGCCCTCACCTGCGCCACACCGGCGGCGTGATCCCAGATGTGACCGCCGAAAGTCAGTGCGGCGCCCAGGATTCCGTCGGCGACGTAGACAAGGTCAATCCCGGTCGACCCGTGCATGCGCAGCCGCGAAGACACCCGGCTGAGATTTTCCACGACCGCCAGCCGATAGCGCCCCGGGAACCGGCCCCGTGAGTCCGCGCTGAACGCGCCGACGCCGACGAGCGTGTCAGCCAGGCCGGTGTGAGCCAGCGACGGCCGCGGGACACCGTCTTTCATCAGCGGGCCACCCGCGACTGCGGTGTAGCGCTCATTGGTGAACGGCAACCACGTCAGGCCGGCCACCGGTTTGCCGTCATGCAGCAGCCCCAGGAGAATCGCGGCCATCGGCGATCCGGCAGCGTAGTTGAACGTGCCGTCGACGGGGTCCAATACCCACACCCACGGCGAGTCGACGGCCGTGCCGCCGAACTCCTCGCCGTGCACGCCGATTCCGGTTTCCTCTTCTAAGGCGGCGACGACTTGGCGCTCGATGGCGAGGTCGATTTCGGTGGCGAAGTCGTTGCCCTTCTTGGCCACCGCCGAATCCGCGCGGTGTCCCTCCAGGAACCGCGGCACCGCTGCGTCCAGGATCGCCGACGCCTTTTCGACCAGGGGGGCGACCTGCACGTCCAAATCCATTGTGGCCCTAAGCCTTTACCGCGGCCAGCGCCTGCGGCAAGGTGAACCGCCCGGCGTAGAGGGCTTTGCCGACGATGGCGCCCTCGACCCCGCGGCCGGTGAGCGTGGCCAGGTTTGCCAAGGCGCGCAGGTCGTCCAGGCTGGACACGCCGCCGGAGGCGATCACCGGGGCGTCGGTGCGATCGGCCACGGCGGCGAGCAAGTCGAGGTTGGGGCCGCCCAGCGTGCCATCCTTGGTGACGTCGGTGACCACGAACCGTGAACATCCTTGGCCGTCAAGGCGTTCCAGCACGTCCCACAGGTCACCCCCGTCGGTCTCCCAGCCCCGGCCGCGCAATCGGTGCTCACCGTCGACGATCTGGACGTCCAGCCCGACGGCGACCTTGTCGCCGTGCTCGCTGATCGCGCGCGCGCACCATCGCGGGTTCTCCAGGGCCGCCGTCCCCAGATTGACCCGCGCGCAACCGGTGGCCAACGCCGCGGCCAGGGAGTCGTCGTCGCGGATCCCGCCCGACAGTTCCACCCGGACGTCGAGCTTGCCCACCAGCTCGGCGAGAAGTTCGCGGTTGGAGCCGCGGCCGAACGCCGCGTCCAGGTCGACCAGGTGGATCCACTCGGCCCCGTCGCGCTGCCAGCCCAGGGCGGCATCCAGAGCCGAGCCGTACTCGGTTTCACTGCCGGCCTTGCCCTGCACCAGGCGCACGGCGCGGCCGTCGACCACGTCGACGGCGGGTAACAAAATCAGCGTCATCTACAGGCCCTCAACCCAGTTGCTCAGCACCGCCGCACCGGCGTCGCCGCTCTTTTCCGGGTGGAATTGGGTTGCGGCCAGCGGCCCGTCCTCGACCGCGGCCAGAAACGGCACGTGATGGGTCGCCCACGTCAGCACGGCATCCGGGGAACCTTCCCACCGCTGCGCGGCGTAGGAGTGCACGAAGTAGAACCGGGCGTTCGCGTCCAGCCCCTTGAACAGCAGACTGCCCGGCGGGGGAGTCACCACGTTCCAACCCATGTGCGGGACCACCGGGGCGTCCAGCCGGGTAACCGCGCCCGGCCACTGCCCACAGCCCTTCGTCTCCACCCCGAATTCGACGCCCCGGGCGAACAGGATCTGCATGCCCACGCAGACGCCCAGCACCGGGCGTCCGGCATCAACCCGCTCGGCGATGATCCGCTCACCGGCGATCTTGCGCAGGCCCGTCATGCAAGCCTCGAATGCGCCGACGCCGGGTACCACCAGCCCGTCGGCGGCCGCCGCGGCGCCCGCGTCGGCGGTCACCTCGACCGAGGCGCCGACCCGTTGGAGGGCGCGTTGCGCCGACCGCAGATTGCCCGAGCCATAGTCCAGGACAACGACTGATTTTGCCGTCACAGAACACCTTTGGTGGACGGCACGCCCGACACTCGGGGGTCGGGCTCGACCGCCTGACGCAACGCGCGGGCCACGGCCTTGTACTGCGCTTCGGTGATGTGGTGTGGATCGCGCCCGTACAGGACGCGCACGTGCAGCGCGATTCGGGCGTTGGCGGCCAGCGTTTCGAACACGTGCCGGTTGACGACGGTGTGGTAGGGCACCGAGCTGCCGGCAATGGTGGTGTGCTGCAGGTGATCCGGCTCCCCGGTGTGCACGCAATAGGCCCGGCCCGACACGTCGACCGCGGCGTGGGCCAGCGCCTCGTCCATGGGGATGAAGGCGTCGCCGAACCGGCGGATGCCCTTTTTGTCGCCGAGGGCCTCTCCGAGCGCCTGCCCCAGCGCGATGGCGGTGTCCTCGATGGTGTGGTGCCCTTCGATCTCGACGTCGCCCGTCGTGCGCACGGTCAGGTCGAAGCTGGCGTGGGTGCCCAGTGCCGTGAGCATGTGGTCGTAGAACGGCACGCCGGTGACGACGTGCACCTCACCGGTGCCGTCGAGGTCGAGTTCGATGACGATGTCGGATTCCTTGGTGCGGCGTTCAATACGCGCGCGCCGCGCTGCTTTTCCTACTTCGGTGGCGGTCACGGGGCTCCTACTGGGGTGGCTGGGGCCAATTCGGTGGCCGCGATCTGGGCGCTTGCCCGCAGGAAGGCATCGTTCTCGTCGGCCAGCCCGGTGGTGGCCCGAAGGTAGCCGGGAATCCCGACATCGCGGATCAAGACGCCCGCGTCCAGATAACGCTGCCAGGTGGCCGTCGCATCGGCGAATTCCCCGAACAGCACGAAGTTGGCGTCGCTGGGGATCACCCGAAAGCCCATGCTGGTCAGAACTTTTGTGACGCGTTCGCGTTCGGCGATCAGCGTCGCGACACTGCCCAGGGTGTCGTCGGCGTGCCGCAGCGCGGCCCGGGCCGCCGCCTGGGTGACCGACGACAGGTGATACGGCAGCCGCACCAGCAGCATCGCGTCGATCATCGCCGGTGTGGCGACCAAGTAGCCGAGCCTGCCGCCGGCGAAGGCGAACGCCTTGCTCATCGTGCGGGTCACGACGAGCCTGGCCGGATACTCCGCCACCAGCGCCACCGCGCTGGGCTGCGCGGAGAACTCGCCGTAGGCCTCGTCGACGATCAAGATGCCCGGCACCTCGTCGAGCAGCCGCCGCAGGTCCGCCAGTGAAACGCTTTGGCCGGACGGGTTGTTCGGGCTGGCGATGAAGACGACGTCGGGTTTGCGTTCCGCGACGGCGGCGACGGCCGTATCCAGGTCGAGGCTGAAGTCCTCGGCTCGGGCGGCCTCGAGCCATTCGGTCCGGGTGCCGTCGGCGATGATCGGGTGCATCGAGTAGGACGGGACGAACCCGATCGCGGTGCGCCCCGGCCCACCGAACGCCTGCAGCAACTGTTGCAGGATCTCGTTGGAACCGTTGGCCGCCCAAAGGTTTTCCACACCCAGCTGAGTACCGGTCTGGGCGGTGAGGTAAGCGGCGAGGTCACGGCGCAGGGCCACCGCGTCGCGGTCGGGGTAGCGGTGCAGGTCCGCAGCCGCCTCTCGCACCGACCGCACCACGTCGTCGACGAGGGCCTTGGTGGGCGGGTGCGGGTTCTCGTTGGTGTTCAGCCGCACCGGAACCGCCAATTGCGGTGCCCCGTAGGGCGATTTGCCGCGCAGGTCGTCGCGCAACGGCAGGTCGTCGAGGGTGGGCTTGGGTGCCGTCATCGCTCGAACCTCCGCCGCAGCGCCTCGCCGTGGGACGGCAGGTCCTCGGCGTTGGCCAGGGTTACCACGTGTCCGGAGACGTCTTTGAGCGCGGCCTCGGTGTAATCGACGACGTGGATGCCGCGCAGGAACGTCTGCACCGACAGGCCGCTGGAATGCCGGGCGCTGCCCGCCGTCGGCAACACGTGGTTGGATCCCGCGCAGTAGTCGCCGAGGCTCACCGGCGACCACGGTCCTACGAAAATGGCTCCCGCCGAACGAATTTGGCCAGCCACCCGCGGCGCGTCGACGGTCTGGATCTCCAGGTGTTCCGCGGCGTAGGCGTTGACGACCTTTACGCCGGCGTCCAGGTCGTCGACCAGGATGATCGCGGACTGGGGTCCACCGAGCGCGGCGGCCACCCGTTCGCGGTGCACCGTCGTTTGCAGCTGGGCCGCCAATTCGGTGTCGGTGGCGGCGGCCAGCTTCTCACTCGGGGTCACCAGCACGCTGCCCGCCATCTCGTCGTGTTCGGCCTGGCTGATCAAGTCGGCGGCCACGTGCGCGGGATCGGCGGTTTGGTCGGCGAGGATGGCGATCTCGGTCGGTCCGGCTTCGGCGTCGATGCCCACCCGTGACCGGCACAGCCGCTTGGCTGCGGTGACGTAGATATTGCCGGGCCCGGTGATCATGTCGACCGGCGCGAGTTCCGCTCCGTCGGTGTCGGTGCCGCCGTAGGCCAGCAGCGCGACGCCCTGGGCACCGCCCACGGCCCAAACCTCGTGGACGCCGAGCAGGCGGGCCGCGGCCAGGATCGTCGGGTGCGGCAGGCCGTCGAAGCGGGCCTGCGGTGGGCTGGCCACCACCAGCGAGCCGACACCGGCGGCCTGCGCCGGCACCACGTTCATCACCACGCTGGACGGGTAGACCGCGTTGCCGCCGGGCACATACAGTCCCACCCGCTCGACGGGAACCCACCGCTCGGTGACCGTCGCGCCCGGGCCGAGCGTGGTGGTGACGTCGGTGCGGCGCTGGTCGGCGTGTACGGCGCGGGTGCGTTCGATCATCACCTGCAGCGCTTCGCGGACGTCGGCATCCAGACCGGCCAGCGCCGCCTCCAGCGCGGCGTCGGGGACCCGGACGGCCAGTGGCCGCACGCCGTCGAACTTCGCCCCGAACTCCAAGGCCGCCTCGGCGCCGCGCTCGGCGACGGCCTGCACGATCGGGCGCACCCGCGGCATCACCGTCTCGACGTCGGCACCACCGCGAGGCAGCGCGGCCCGCAGCCGGGCAGCCGTCAGCTCCGCGCCCCGCAGGTCGATGCGTGCCATCACGTTCACGTCGACCATTGTCCCAGAGCAACTCAAGTCGATATCCGACCGGTAGTGTGGCCGACATGTCCGCGAAGGATCACCCGAACAACGCCCCGGGCTTTCCGATGGTGTATCCGCTGTGGTTCGAGAAATTTCAGGTCAAATACCTCAACCCGGCGCTCAAACCGATCGCGCGCTACCTGCCCGGTACTGCCACGATAGAGCACCGCGGCCGCAAGTCGGGAAAACCGTACAAGACCATCGTGGCCACCTACCGCAAGGGCAACGAGCTGGCGATCGCGCTGGGCCACGGGAAGACGGACTGGGTCAAGAACGTGCTGGCCGCCGGTGAGGCCGACCTGCGCTATGCCCGCCGCCAGCTACACATCACCAATCCCCGGATCCTCCCCGCCGGCTCCGACGGCGGCGAAGGGCTGCCATGGCTGGCACGCGTGCAGTTGCGCCGCATGGCGGTTTTAGTCGCCGATATCGCCTGAGTCCGCCTTCGCGGCCGCGACCAGTCTGAGCTGAGGGCGGAATCTCGGCGATTTCTCCGCCCGAGCCGCACACCCAAGCCCAGGATGCCCGCTAAGCCCTGGTGAAGACGGTCTTGCCGGTCATCGCGGGCCAGGCCGCCGGCGCGTCCTCCCATGGGACGACGCGGTCGACTGCCGGCGACAGGTCCAGGCCGTCGGCGAGCAACTCGAGCACCTGCGGGATGACCGTCCGCGCGCTGACGCGTCCGGTGACGAACCGGACTCCGCGGGTGTACATCGGCAGCAACGGCATCTCGACCTTGTATTCGGGGTAGATCCCGGTGTCGGTGCACACCCCGTCCGGCCAGGTCGCGCGCAATGTCGCGGAGAGCAGCGCCGAATCGCCGGTGGTGTGCACCGTGACGGGATAGGGGTCCCACGACCTGTCCGGCTTGGGCCGGTCGTGGACAGTCGCGCCCAGCTTCTCGGCGGCGGCCAGCCGCAGCGGATCGGTGTCGACGTAGTCGACCTGGGCTCCCAGTGCTGCCGCGAAGGCAGCCGAGTACAACCCGATCGACAGCCGGCCGACGACGAGCACGCGGCGGTCGACCGGATCGAGCGTGTCCAGCTCCTCGCTGAACGGCCCGACGGTGCGCCAGCCGTCGGGAATGTTGTCCGACAGGGACGCGATCGAGGCGGGTTCCACGGCTTCCGGACACGGGATGAGCATCGCGTCGGCGTACGGCACCAGCACCAGGTCGGACATGAAGCCGCCGCCGTCCAGGCCGGAGATCGGTGCCATGCCGTAGGCCGCCATCAGCGGCAGCGAGCCGCAGGAACCGGTCACGCCACGACGGCATTCGCGGCAGGTTCCGCAGTTGATCTGAAACGGCACCACGACGCGGGCGCCAATGTGGACGTCTTTGACGTCGTCGCCGACCGCGACGACCTCGGCCAACCCCTCGTGGCCCACCGCGTACCCAGGCGGCAACGGCAACCGCGCGTGGCACACCGCGACGTCGAGGTCACAACAGGCCACCATCAGCGGCCGAACCAGCGCCTGCTCGGGCGCGGTGATCTGCGGCTCGGGCACCTCGCGCCACGCGTATCGCCCGGTTTCTTCGTACGTCAACTGCCTCATCTCAGCATTCTTGAGTGGTCTTTCAAGTATTGTCAATACCGTGCCGAGACCAGATCGCAGCCGCGCAGCGCTCATCGGCAGCGCCACCACCCTGTTCCGGCGCCAGGGCTATGCCGCAACGGGGCTCAACCAGATCCTCGACGAGGCCGGCGTCAGGCCCGGTTCGCTGTACCACCACTTCCCGCAGGGCAAGCAACAGTTGGCCGCCGCGGTGGTGGACACCGAGGGGACCGGTATCGAGCAACTGCTGCGCCGGTTCCTGGCCACTGGCCGGCCGGTCGCCGACATCGTCGATCGCTGGGTCGACCTGCTGGCGGCGGGGCTGGCCGGCGACCAGCGCGACGGCTGCCCCATCGAGCCGATCGCCACCGAGTCGGTGAACGCGAGCCCGCTGGTGCGCGAGGCGTCGGCACGCGCATTCAAGGGCTGGTGTGACGCCATCGAGGAGCGGCTGCGCGCCGACGGCCGGCCACCGGCGGATGCCAAACAGGCTGCCCTCGCGGTGATCTCGTTGATCGAGGGAGCGCTGATTTTGTCTCGCATCGCCAGCGATCCAAGCGCGCTTGACGCCGCCAAACCCGCAGCCCGGTCGCTGTTGAGTGTGTGATGAAGACGTTAAGTGTGCGCCCAGGGCGAAATTTGGGCGATTTTTCCGCCCGGGAAACACACGGAGGGGACAGCTACATATCGAGGCCGATGTCGAGCGCGCGCACCGAGTGGGTCAGCGCGCCGACGGCGAGATAGTCGACACCGGTTGCGGCGTAGGTCGCCGCATTCTCGAGGCTGAGGCCGCCGGACGACTCGAGCAGAACGGCGGGCGCCCGGGAGTCGCGGCGCTGCACGGCCGTCTGCGTCTGCCACACCGGGAAGTTGTCGAGCAAGATCAGCTCGGGCTTTTCGGCCAGCACCGCATCGAGCTGCTCGAGGGAATCCACTTCGACCTCGCACTGCAGCTCGGGGGCGACTTCGCGGACCGCCCGCAGCGCTTCGACCACCGAGCCCGCGGCCGCCACGTGGTTGTCCTTGATCAGCGCCGCGTCGCCGAGCCCCAGGCGGTGGTTGACGCCCCCACCCACTCGCACCGCGTATTTCTGCAGCACCCGCAATCCGGGCAGAGTTTTACGGGTATCGCGGACCTTGGCCTCGGTGCCCCGCACCGCCTCGACCCAGGCCGCGGTTGTCGTGGCGATCCCCGACAGGTGACAAATCAGGTTCAGCATCGTCCGCTCCGCGGTCAACAGGCCACGGGTTTCGGCCTCCACGGTCAACAGCGACTCACCCGGCTGCAAGCGGGCACCGTCCTCGACACGATCGAGCACCCGGTAAGCGCCGGCACCGAGCACCTCGTCGAGAACCGACAACGCCACGTCCAACCCGGCGATGACGCCCGGTTCGCGGGGCACCATCGATGCCGTGGCCACCGCACCGGCCGGCACCGTGGCCAACGTGGTGACGTCGGGACCGTAGCGCAGATCCTCTTGCAGACCGAGGCGAATGGCGTCTCGAGCGGCTTCGAGTTCGCAGTCGGACAGCATCGTCAACCGACCACCGCCAGCGCCTCGACCAGCACCGAGTTCTGGTCGTCGGCCAGCCGCAGCACGCTGCTACGGGCTTGTTCCGGCGCGGCATCCGCGTACTCCGCGCGGTGGTGGCAGCCCCGGCTTTCGTTGCGCGCCAAGGCCGCCGCGGTCACCGCGCGGGCCGTCAGCGTCAACGCGACGTCCTCAAAATCCCGACGGCTGGCCACGTTTCGAGCGCGCGCCCCGGACAGCTTGTCGGACAACTGGTTCAGTCCGGCGGCGTCGCGCACCACCGAGGCGTCCCGGCTCATCGCGCGATGCAGCTGACGGCGCTTCAACGCGGTGTGCATGATTGTTTCCCGCAACATCGCGCGCGAACGCCCCATCGCCGCCGCATGTGCGGCCGCGGCCTTCCCGGCGCGCCCGCCAACCACCAACCCTTCCAGCAAGCTGTTGGAAGCCAAGCGGTTCGCACCGTGCATTCCGGTCCGGGCCACCTCGCCCGCGGCGAACAGCCCGGGTAGCTCGGTCTGGCCGTGCACATCGGTGACGACGCCGCCGCAGCTGTAGTGCGCGCCGGGAACGACCGGAATGGGTTGACGGACCGGATCGATACCGGCCTCCCGGCAGGCGGCGGTGACGGTGGGAAACCGAAACTCGAAGCCCTCGATGCCGCGCGCATCGAGAAAGACGCACGGATCGCCGGTGGCCCTCAGCCGCGCGTCGATGGCCGCCGCGACGACGTCACGCGGCGCCAGATCGCCCATCGGGTGAACGCCGGCAGTTACCGAATTACCTTGCCTGTCAAGCAATATCGCGCCCTCACCGCGGATTGCCTCGGTGACGAGTGGACGCCGCCCGCCCGCTCGGCCGCCGAACAGCATCGTCGGGTGGAACTGGATGAACTCGAGATCGCTGACCGCGACACCGGCCCACAGCGCCAACGCGATTCCGTCGCCGGTGGAGCCGTCGGGGTTGGTGGTCGCGCCGTAGAGGTGCCCGAGGCCGCCCGAGGCCAAAATCATCGAGGGCGCGCTGACGATCCCGTACCCGTCCGGATTGCCCACCAACACCCCGGTCACCGCGCTGCCGTCGTGCAGCACTCGTAGGGCCACATGGCTGGTGCGGATATTGAGCGTGGCCGCGGCGTGGTCGAGCGCGCGCTGGACCTCGGCGCCGGTGGCGTCGCCGCCGGCGTGCACGATGCGCCGCCGCGAGTGTCCTCCTTCGCGCGTCACATCCCAGCGACCCGGGACGGATTCGTCGAACCGGGCCCCGGCACCGACCAGTTCGGATACCGCGCGGTAGCCGTCGACCACGATCGAGCAGACAGCGTCGGGATCGCACAGGCCCGCGCCCGCGGCCAGGGTGTCGGCGACATGGGCGTCCACGGAATCGTCGGAGCCCGGCAAGACGACCGCGATGCCGCCTTGCGCGTAGTGCGTCGCGGTCGCCCCGCGCGCCTGGTCCGCCTTCGACAGCACCACGACATTGCGCCCTTCGCGATGGGCGGCCAGCGCGGCGGCCAATCCCGCTACGCCCGTGCCGATCACGATGACGTCAGCGGTATCGGTCCAATCGGGAGTCATTCGCCGCCGCCCGGCTGCCCGATTTCGATCATCCGCTGCACGCTGCGGCGGCCCGCTGCCGCGATCTCCGGATCGACGTGGACTTCGTCTGCCCCCTCGACCAGGCAGCGCAACAGCGCGGCCGGGGTGATCATCTTCATGTACTTGCAGGACGCGCGGTCGTTGACCGCCCGGAAGTGGACCTGGGGCGCCGCCCGACGCAGTTGATACAACATGCCGACCTCGGTGGCCACCAGAACCTTGTGTGCCCGAGTGTGATTGGCGGCTTCCAGCATCCCGCCCGTGGACAGGATCCTCACCCGGTCCGCCGGGAACGCGCCCTCGCCGGCGAGGTACAAGGCCGAAGTGGCACAACCGCATTCCGGATGCACGAAGAGTTCGGCATCGGGATTCGCGCGTGCCTGGTCGGTGAGCTCGTCACCGTTGATGCCGGCGTGCACGTGGCATTCGCCGGCCCACACGTGCAGGTTCTTGCGACCGGTCACCCGACGCACGTGGGCACCGAGGAACTGATCGGGGCAGAACAACACCTCGCGGTCCGGGTCGATGGACTCGACCACGTCGACCGCGTTCGACGAGGTGCAGCAGATGTCGGTGAGCGCCTTCACGGCGGCGGTGGTGTTGACGTAGGAGACGACGACGGCACCCGGGTGCTCGTCCTTCCAGGCTTGCAGGTCGTCGGGGGTGATCGAATCGGCCAGCGAACAGCCGGCCCGCTGGTCCGGAATCAGCACGGTCTTGCCCGGACTGAGGATCTTGGCGGTCTCGGCCATGAAGTGCACGCCGCAGAACACGATGGTGTCCTCGGGCGCATCGGCGGCGATCCGCGACAGCGCCAGCGAATCCCCGACGTGGTCGGCCACGTCCTGGATGGCGGGCAGCTGGTAGTTGTGTGCGAGCAGGGTCGCGCCGCGCAACTTCGCCAGTCGGCGGATCTCGTTGGCCCACTGCTCATCGGAGTCCACACCGGCGTAGCCGCCGGGCGTGTTCGTGATGCGGGCAGTCATGTCATCCGCGAGCGTGTCCATGCGATTCAAAACCGTCATGGGGGTTCCTTTCGTCCCCGGAAGGTTTTCGACTTACAATCGAAAACATGGCCAATGGTAGCACCGCCCACGAAGTGCTTGCTGTCGTGTTCCAGGTTCGCCAGGTTATGGCGGGCCCACGCGCGGGAAAACCGCAGCTGAACGTGCTGTTATGGGAACGTGCCCGCGATCCCCAACGCGGCGCGTGGTCGCTGCCGGGTGGCCGGCTGCGCAACGACGAGGACCTGACCACGTCGGTGCGGCGCCAACTGGCCGAAAAGGTCGATTTACGAGAGCTGGCTCACTTGGAGCAGCTTGCCGCGTTCTCCGACCCGAACCGGGTGCCTGGCACCCGGGTGATCGCGTCGACCTTCCTCGGACTGGTGCCCTCCCCCGCCACCCCGGAGTTGCCGCCCGACACCCGCTGGCATCCGGTGAACGCGCTGCCGCAGATGGCGTTCGATCACGGCCCGATGGTGGCCCACGCCCGCACCAGGCTGGTCGCCAAGATGTCGTACACCAACATCGGATTCGCCTTGGCACCAAGGGAATTCGCGCTTTCGACCCTGCGCGACATCTACGGTGCCGCACTGGGTTACCAGGTTGACGCCACGAATCTGCAACGGGTTCTGGCGCGACGCGGAGTCATCACCCAAACCGGCACCGTCGCGCAGTCCGGCCGCAGCGGGGGGCGGCCGGCAGCGATGTATCACTTCACCGACTCCGCGCTCCGGGTAACCGACGAATTCGCCGCGTTTCGCCCACCCGGCCAGCTTTGAGCCGGCCACTGATTCCGCTCCGGATTCGGCGCTATCGTGGGGCGGGTGACCTCTATCCACTGACGAGAAGTGGCTCACAATGCGGCGATTGCGTTTTGGCTACCGCCCGTTCATACGCGACAATGCCGGATGGCCACGAAGGGAGTCTCAATGGCTGAGCTCGGCAATCTGGCGGGGGCACGCGGCGCGCAGTGGATCGGCCAGCCGCCGCACGAGGAACTGCGGCGCAAGGTGCGGCCTCTTCTGCCCTCCGACGACCCCTTCTACCAGCCGCCGTCCGGCTTTCAGCACGCCGAGCCAGGGACGGTGTTGCGCTCGCGCGACGTCGAGCTGGCCTTCCTGGGCCTGATCCCGCAACCCGCCAGAGCCACCCAGCTGCTGTACCGCACGACGGACCTGAACGGCCACCCCGAGGCGACGGCCACCACGGTGATCGTGCCGGCGAAGCTCGCCGAAGGGCAGCTCTGCCCGCTGCTGTCGTATCAGTGCGCCATCGACGCCGTGTCGTCCCGCTGTTTTCCGTCGTATGCGCTGCGCAGAAAGGCCAAGGCGCTCGGCTCGGTGGCCCAGCTTGAGCTCTTGCTGGTCGCGGCCGCCGTCGCCGAGGGCTGGGCGGTCTCGGTGCCTGACCACGAGGGTCCCCGGGGCGCGTGGGGCGCGCCATTCGAACCGGGGTACCGCGTCCTGGACGGGATCAGGGCGGTGCTGAGTTCCGATCGCATCGGCATATCACCGTCGGCGCCGATCGGGCTGTGGGGCTACTCCGGCGGTGGACTGGCCAGCGCCTGGGCCGCCGAAATGTGTGGCGAGTACGCCCCCGAGCTGGACATCGTCGGGGCGGTGCTGGGCTCGCCCGTGGGCGATTTGGGCAACACCTTCCGTCGTCTCAACGGCAAATTCTTCGCCGGCTTGCCCGCGCTGGTGGTGGCCGCGCTCGCGCACGTCTACCCCGACTTGGACCGGGTGATCAAGGAGCACGCCACCGACGAGGGGCGCGCAATGCTGGACTCGTTGGAGCAGATGACGACCGCGGAGGCGGTCCTCCGGATGGCCAACAAGGACATGGCCGACTATCTCGAGGAGCCGCTCGAGGACGTTTTGTCCACACCTGAGGTTTCGCACGTCTTTGAGTGCATCAAACTGGGCGCCGCAGTGCCTACACCACCCGTGTTGATCGTCCAGGCCGTCCACGACTATCTCATCGACGTCAACGACATCGACGCGCTGGCCGACGCCTACGCGGCCGGCGGCGCCGACGTCAGCTACCACCGCGACGCGTTCAACGAGCACATGATGCTGCACCCGCTGTCGGCCCCGATGACGCTTCGTTGGCTCACGGACCGGTTCGACCGCCGACCGGTTAGCGAGCACCTGATCAGAACCGTATGGCCGACGATGTTCAACCCGATGACCTACATCGGCATGGCGCGACTGGCCAGGATCGCTGCCAGGGTCATCGCCGGCAGAAAGATCCCGCATCGTCCCTTGTAAGACCGCTAGGACACCGCTGCTTCCGGGGTCTCCGGTTCCAGCGGCCGCTGGCGCGAGGGGCGACCGTCCGCCGGAACTCCCCCCAGGTCGTCGCGAGCATCTGCGGCCGCCAGCACGGCATAGACGAGCGCTGCGACGGCGGCGGGCCATAGGAGGGTCATCGCGACCTGCAGTGGGCCCAGGGCGAAGAACACCGGCGGGGCCTGCAGGACATAAGCCACCGACGGCTTTCCCGACAGCGGCACGGCGTCGAAGTTCAACGCGCCGTAGGTCAGCCGAACCAGCACCGCCCCCGTCGCCGAAGCAGCGGCGGCGGCGATCACCATGCCGATCGACAGCCCGACGACCATCCCCGGCCCGCGCTGCTCGTGCCACAGCCATACCAGCACCGCCGCCACCACCGCCGCCCCGGTCAACAGGCCCAACAGCAGGCATGGCGCGTCGAAGAAGTGCTCGGATTCGGCGCCCAGGTAATCGTGAACCCGCTCACCGGAGCGAGTGATCGCCACCACCGCGTGGATCGGCGGCGCGATAAATGCCCACAGCCCGCCAATCACCACCCCGGTCACCGCCAGTCCCACCCCCAGGATGACGATCGCGCGCACCCGAGACGTGCGGGGGACGCCGGCCGGTTCGGGGGGCTCTGGTACCGCATTCTCGGTCACCGCTGCGCCTCCATGTCCGCAGAGTCCACCAGTCCGTGCCGCGAGCACTGCGCCCGCCAGCCGTCGGGTCGCACCTGGACCACCATCCGGCGTCCACATTCGGCACAGAACCGAGGCGGCTCTAGGCCCAACTGGGCCGCTGTGGGCAACGCGATCCCCCCCAATTCCCCGGTGTAGACGTTGTAGACACCGGCACCGACCGGAGCCCCTGGTTTCCGAGCCACGCTTCCCAGTGTCTTACAAGCTGGCGTTGAGCGCCTTGATCGGCATATGCAGATTTTCGAGCAGTTCCAGGTCGGCTTCGGCGGCGCGGCCGAGTGTGGTCAGGTAGTTCCCGACGATCACGGCGTTGATGCCCCCCAGGATGCCCTGCTTGGCGCCCAGGTCACCCAGGGTGATCTCGCGTCCCCCGGCAAACCGCAAGATCGTGCGGGGCAACGCCAGCCGGAAGGCGGCCACCGACTTCAGCGCTTCGGTGGCCGGCATCACCTCCAGGTCGCCGAACGGGGTTCCCGGCCGCGGGTTGAGGAAGTTCAACGGCACCTCGTCGGGACCAAGTTCGGCCAGGTCGGCGGCGAACTCCGCGCGCTGCTCGAGGGTCTCGCCCATGCCGAGAATGCCGCCGCAGCACACCTCCATGCCGGCGTCGCGCACCATCGACAACGTCTGCCAGCGCTCCTCCCAGGAGTGCGTGCTGACGACGTGGGGGAAGAACGAGCGGGCGGTCTCCAGGTTGTGGTTGTAGCGGTGCACACCCATCGCCGAGAGCCGCTCGACCTGCTCGGCTGTGAGCATTCCCAGCGAGCAGGCGATATTGATGTCCACCTCGTTGCGAATCGCCTCGATGCCGGCCGCGACCTGGGCCATCAACCGCTCGTCGGGTCCGCGGACCGCGGCCACGATGCAGAACTCGGTGGCACCCGACTTCGCGGTCTGCTTGGCGGCCTCGACAAGGCTGGGAATGTCCAGCCACGCGCTGCGCACCGGCGAGGCGAATAGCCCGGACTGGGAGCAGAAATGGCAGTCCTCCGGGCAACCGCCGGTCTTCAGGCTGATGATGCCCTCGACCTCGACCTCCGGGCCGCACCAGCGCATCCGCACCTCGTGGGCCAGGGCCAGCAGTTCGTCGAGCCGGCCGTCGGGCAGCTGCAGCACCTGCAACACCTGATCACGGCTCAATCCCGGGCCGCCGTCCAGCACCTGGTGCCGGGCCACCGCGAGGATGTCCGCGTCGCGGTCGGCTTCGGCTGTCGGTCGAGTTGCCGCTCGAGTCACCGGGTACTCCCTGCATCTGTCCGCGACCGCGCGCGGTCGCAGCCGCCACGGGCCGCGGCAGCCTGAATAAAAGTGTTCAAAGTAGGGTAACGGCCGCCGAAGACGGGGTCCGCCGGGGTATGTCAGCACAATGACTCATGTGCACGTTGAGTACCTCGGCCACCACTGGATCCTGCTGGCGGTCCCGGCGTTCCTGCCGGCGATCATCGTCGTCGCCGTCGTCTTGTACCTCGCGCTGCGGGACCGGCGCGCAGGCGGCAAACAAGGCGACGCGGGACAGCGAAACGACACGCCCGGCGAAAAGCTTGATTGACCGGTTCCCAATCGGGGCATTCCGCATCCTGCAAGCTGGATCGATAATCGAATCTCCGGGGGCGCCCGACGTTGGGAGGGTTGACGATGACCTCGACGGATCTGACGTTTGTTGCCGAGGCACCGGCACGCGGCGCGGGACTGAACCAGGTGATCGGGCTCTCGATCGCGGCGGTCGTGATAACGGCGCTGATGCTGTGGGTGGGTTATGCGCACCGCAGTCATCGCATCGAGTGGCTGACCAGGATCGCCGACAAGATGGGCGAGAAATTCCACCGGCCGAACTGGGTCGCCCTGCCGGTCCTGATCTTCACCACCTCGATCATCTGCGCCCTGTTCGGATTCATCTGGGACGTCAGCTGGCACATCGGCAACGGGCGTGATCCCGGTCCGCTGGCCAACCCGGCGCACTACTTCATCATCATCGGCCTGTTCGGCGTCTTCCTCGGGGGCATGGTGTCGGTCGTGCTGCCGTTCGACAAGCCCGGCCCGGCGGCGGTGCGCATCACGCGTAACTGGTATGCGCCGGTCGGCGGCGTGCTGATGGCCGGCTGCGGGCTGTACGCGATGATCGGGTTCCCGCTCGACGACATCTGGCACCGGATTTTTGGGCAGGATGTAACGCTTTGGGGCCCAACTCATTTGATGATGATCGGCGGCGCCTGCTTTTCCCTTTTCGCGGTGCTGATGCTGGAGCGCGAGGGCGAGGCGGCGCAGGACGAGGAGGTTGCCTTCGGCACCTTCATCACGTTCCTGCGCTACCTGTCGTTCGGCGGCATGTTCATCGGCTTGTCGGTCTATCAGATCGAATACGACTTCGGCGTCGAACAGTTCCGCCTGGTGCTGCAGCCGATGATGATCGCCGCGGCGGCGACGCTGGCGGCGGTCGCCGCCCGCATCACCATGGGGCGCGGGGCCGCGGTCGTGGCGGCCCTGTTCGCCATCGCGCTGCGAGGCGGGGTCGCGTTGTTGGTCGGGCCCATCCTGGGGGCTCCGATCAACTGGTTCCCGCTGTATCTGGGCCCGGCGGTGGTCGTCGAGCTGCTGGCCCTGACGCCGTTGCTGAAGCGCCCCGTAGCCTTCGGTGCCGTCGCCGGTCTGGGGGTGGGCACCGTCGGGCTATGGCTGGAGTCGCTGTGGATCGGAGCGGTGTATCACTACCCCTGGCCGACCAGCATGTGGGGCGAGGCCCTGGCAATGGCGGTGCCGGTGGCCGTGATGACCGGGATCTGCGGGGCGCTGTTCGGGATGGTGCTCACCGGCCAACGCCTCCCGGGCCGCCGGATCGGCATCTCCGTGGTGGTGGCGGCGGTGTTGGTGATCGGCGGCGCGCTGGCCAACGGGTTGCACATCGTCGTGCCGCGACAAGACACCGCCACCATCACGTTGACGGATCAGCCCAGCCCCGCCGGGCAGCGCATGGTGACGGCCGACGTGCTGCTCACGCCGCCGACCATGGTCAGCGACCACCCCGACTGGCTGACCATCCTGTCCTGGCAGGGACGGATGCAGAATCATCGCGGCCTGGTGATCGACCGGCTCGAGAAGGTCGGGCCGGGGCACTACGTTTCCACCCAGCCGATTCCGGTGTGGGGATCCTGGAAGACGCTGCTACGCGTCCAGGACGGCTACACGATGACGGCCGTGCCGATCTATGAACCGGCCGATGACGCCATCCCGGCGGCCGAGGTTCCGGCCCTGGCGTCGAGCACGCGCCCGTTCGTCCAGGAGATCACGATCCTGCAGCGCGAACGCGATCAGAACGCCCCCGTGTGGTTGTTCACCGCCGGCTCGATCGTGGTGTTGTTCCTGACGCTGATGGTGATCGCCGCGCTCACGTGGGGTGCGGGCCGGATCAACAACTCCCTCACCGCGCCGGAGCCGGTCGAGGAGAAGCATCCGATTCCGAAAGCGGCGTAAGCCGGTGACGCGTCGCGGCGATTCCATCATCTGGGCGGCGGCGCTGATCTGCGGCCTGGTTGCGTGTGGGGGCCCTCCGAGCAAGCCCCCGGCGGCGGGCCTGGACTTCGCCGTCACGATCGCCAACGGCCAAGTCAACCCGACGAACGCCACCTTGCAGGCCAAAGTGCACCAGCAGATCACCTTCCATGTGACCAGCGACGCGACCGACGAGCTGCATGTGCACTCGGTGCCGGATCACAAGTTCCAGGTCGCGGCGGCGCCGAATCAGACGTTTCAGTTCAGCGTCGACGTCCCGGGAGATGTCGAGGTCGAGTTGCATCACCTCGACCGCACGATCGCGACCATTCAAGTTCAGCCGTGAGCGCCGGCGGCGCGACGGTGGTGCTCGCGCACGGTCTCGGCGGCTCGGGCGATCTTCCGGTCCCGTACCTCTACGCGATGGTCGGGGCGGCATGGGCGTTGACGTTCACCTTCGCCCTGGTCGCCTTCGCGTGGCGGCGGCCGCGGTTTGATCCGCTCAAGCCCGGCCACCCGTTGCCGGCGGCGGTGACGACGCTGGTCGACGCCCCGGCGACCCGCCGGACCGCGGCCGGGGTGGCGTTGGTTTTCGCGGCGTGGGTGCTCGCGGCCGGGGTTTGGGGCCCGCAATCGGAGTCGAACGCCCTGCTCGGGGTGTTCTACGTGCTGCTCTGGGTCGGGCTGGTGGCGCTGTCACTGGCTTTCGGGCCGGTCTGGCGGGTGTTGTCCCCGATGCGCACGGTCTATGTGGTGCTTCGACGAATCACGCCGCAGCGACTCGCTCGACCGCGCCGAACCTATCCCGAAGGCTGGGGATACCGCCCGGCCGCGCTGGGCCTGTTCGCCTTCGTCTGGCTGGAACTGGCCAGCCCGAACTCGGCGTCGCTGCCGTGGGTCAAGGCGTGGCTGCTGACCTATGCCGTGCTGATGCTGGCCGGGGCGTGGCTGTGCGGACAGCGCTGGCTGGCGCGGGCCGACCCGTTCGGCGTCTACAGCATGGCGGTGTCGCGGCTGTCGGCGTTTCGCCGCAACCCGACCGGGAGAATCGTCATCGGAAATCCGCTCGACCACCTGCCGTCGCTGCCCGTGCGGCCGGGCGTGGTGGTGATTCTGGCGGTGCTGCTGGGGTCGACGGCGTTCGACAGTTTCTCGTCGTCGCCGACGTGGCGCGGCTTCGCCGATCGGCTCACACGATTTTTCGGCCTGTCCCCGACGCTGTCGTCGTCGGCGCTGCGAACCCTTGGGCTGATTGTCTTCATTTCGGTTGTGGCGGTGACCTTTTCGCTCGCCGCGCGCGCCACCGGCGGGGTCGACCGTGCGCAACGGCGCGCGCTGCCCGGCCAGATGGCGCATTCATTGATCCCGATCGTGGTGGGCTACATCTTCGCGCATTACCTGAGCTATCTCGTAGAGCGCGGGCAGCAGGCCGTCTTCGCGCTGGCCGATCCGTTCGGCCACGGCTGGAACCTGCTGGGGTTGGCGCACCTGCACGTGGCCTACGTGCTGTCCATGCATCCCCCGGTGCTCGCCGGGATCAAGGTGGGATGCGTGGTCACCGGCCATATCGTGGCGGTCATCGCGGCCCACGACAAGGCGCTGCGCCTGCTGCCCGCGGGCCATCAGCTCACCGGTCAGCTGACCATGATGCTGGTCATGGTGGGCTACACGTTTACCGGCTTGTACTTACTGTTCGGCGGTTAGAGCAGGTACTCGGTCCGCTTGCCGCCGTCCCAGCGCCGCAATCCGGCGAAGCGGCCGTCGATCTGCGACGGCCGACCCGCGATGCGCACCGCTCGCCCGAGCTGGGCGCCACCGACGCGTCGCGCCAACGTGACGTGGGCCGTCCACTGACCGGGCAGGCTATTGGCCATCGGCTTGGGCGCCATGTGCGGCAGGCATAACCGGTGCACCTCGGCATGCAGCGCCAACAGCTCGCCCGTCGGCACGACGAGCCGCGCGAACACGACGTTGGCCCGCCCGAACAACACCGGCGCACCGACCGAACAGGCCAACGGCAGCCGCTTGCTGACCGGGCGCAGCAGGTCGTCGACTTGCGCGGAGATGCCGTCGGCGACGGCGAGCGTCACGTGCGGCCGGCTGGCCGGCGCCTGGCTGGGAATTCCGGCGGCGGCCAGGCTCTCCCAAATGTGGCGGATCGCCGCCTCGGTATCGGGATCGAATACCAGCTCGATTGAATGGACCATCAGCCGACCAACGTGGCGACCCAGTCGCGGTCGAACGCCTCGGCGCTCAGCACCGCGAAGTCGGCGGCGTTCATCGAACCGGCACCGGCGCGCAGCGCGGCCCGCACGGGAGCCAGGCGGCCCAGCGCCGAGCGATTGGACGTCTCCACCAATCCCGGCCGCGCCGGCCAGCTCCCGATCACCAACCCGGCGCACGAAATATCCTGCGATGCAAGGGCTTCCAGGGTCAGCGCGGTGTGGTTGAGGGTGCCGAGTTCCGCGGTGGCCACGACCAGGGCCGCCGCGCCCAGCTTGACGGCGAGATCGCGCAACGTGACGCCCGCATCGGCGAGTTCGACGAGCAGCCCGCCGGCGCCTTCGACCAACGTCAACCGCCCCGGGCGGTCCAGGCCGGCGACGAGCCGCAACACCTCGTCGCGCGTCGGCAGTGCCATCCCGGCCTGCTCGGCGGCCGCGGCCGGCGCCAGTGGCCGCGGATATCGGGCCAGCCCGCCGAGCTCGGTCACCCCCGACAGCCGGGCAACTTCGGCGAGGTCGTCGTCGCCGGAGTCGGTGCCGGTCTGGACGGGCTTGCACACCGCCACATCGATGCCGGCCTGACGGGCGTGACAGGCCAGCGCCGCGGTGACGACGGTCTTACCGACCCCGGTGCCGGTACCCGTGACGAACAGGACCGTCAACGGCGGGCCTTAAACAAGCCCCGCGAGCACGTCCGTCAGCACCCGGCGCGCGATCTCGAGCTCGGCGGCATCCAGCGACGCGCGCGCGGTGAGCCGCAGCCGCGACGTCCCGGCGGGCACGGTCGGGGGTCGGAAGCATCCCACCTTGACGCCGGCGTCCAGGCAGGCGGTCGCGGCGGCCAACGCCACCTCCGGATCGCCGAGGATCACCGACACCACCGCCGACTGCGGCACCTCGGGCACCTCGCAGACCTCGGCCAGGGTGCGGGCGTGCCGCAACACCGCGTCCGGACGCCACGCCTCGGCGCGCAGCACCTCCAGCGCGGCCCGCGCGGCGCCCACCGCCGCCGGTGCCAGGCCGGTGTCGAAGATGAACGGTCGTGCCGCGTCGATAAGGTGGGCGCGCACCGCCGCCGGCCCGAGGACCGCGCCACCCTGGCTGCCGAGCGCCTTGGACAACGTTGTGGTCATCACGATGTCGGGCGCACCGGCGAGCCCGAGCTCGTGCAGCAGCCCGCGCCCGCCGCCGCGCACACCGAGGCCGTGGGCCTCGTCCACGATGAGCAGCGCGCGGTGGCGCCGGCAGACGTCGTGCAACTCGCGCAGGGGGGCCAGCGTGCCGTCGGCGCTGAATACCGAGTCGGTGATCACGACGGCGCGTTCCTCGTCGCGGCGACTCAGCGTCGCGTCGACGGCCCCGACGTCGCGGTGCGGCGACACCACCACCCGGGCCCGTGACAGCCGGCAGGCGTCCACCAGGGACGCGTGCGAATGCGCATCGGACACGAGCAGAGAACCCGGCCCGGACAGGCCGACGACGGCCCCCAGGTTAGCCGTGTATCCGGAGGAGAACAGCAACGCCGAGGCGGCGCCGACGTAGTCGGCGAGCTCGGATTCGACCTGCTGGTGCAGCTCCGTGTCGCCGGTGACCAGGCGTGAACCGGTCGCCCCGGCGCCCCAGATCCGCAGGGCCGCAACGCCGCCCTCGATCACGTCGGGATGCTGCGACAGTCCGAGGTAGTCGTTGGACGCCAGATCCAGCTCGGTGCCGACGGGTGGGCGCGGCCGCAGTGAGCGGCGCAGCCCGGCCTCGCGCCGGCGCCGCTCGACCTGGTCCAGCCAGGCGAGGGGCGACGTCTGAATAGGTGCCTTCATCGCGGTTCAGCCTACGAGTCGCGCGACCTCGACCATCGCCGAGGTGATCGGCGCGATCTCGGCAAGCCTCAACCCGAACCACTGTCGTGACGCGTCCAGGGTTGATAACGTCATCAGGTCATGTGAGTCGGACCGGGATCTGCTATGGCTGGCGAGTTCGAAATCAATAGGTCCAGCAAACCCTTGCTCAGCAGGCGCAGCGTGCTCGCGCTATCGGCGGCCGGGGCGCTGGCGGCTGCGCTTCCCTGCTGCAGCAGCCACCGCCATCGAACCAGCAGCCGGCCGCAAAGCAGCAGCCCGCCGAAAGGCGAGGAGCCCGAGGAGCTCGAAAACGAGGGGTACGATCCCCGCTCCGGTGAGCCGACGGGCGCGCCCGAATCACCGCGACCGCCTGGGGAGGTGCCAAAAGCGGCATCCGTTCGGACCGAATGGCTGCCGCCGGTAGGCCAACAACACTTCGGCGATTGTTTCGCATGGAGCACCGTATACGGCCTGGCGACGTTTTATGCGGCCCAGAAAAGCCGAACACCCCCATCGACCCCCGACCGACAGGCCAGCCCCGACTACGCTTACGTCCGATACGCGCAAGCAAACAAAATTCCCACCAACTCCTGCCCGGGCGGCAGCGTCAGCAAGTGTCTGGACGGGCTTCGGTCAAATGGCGGCGCTCCATCGTTGGCCGCCGCCCCCAACGCCGAGAAACAAGGTTCCAAAGACGCAACATGCGGCGTTGATTGGTCAACCTATGGCTCGCGGGTGATCCCGCCGGATCCTCGTTTCCTCATCCCGCCGTACAAATCGATTCAGCTCAAGGGCGTCGATGGCCTGAAGGATCTGCGTGCGACCATTGCAGCTGGCTTCCCCCTTGCTTTCGGCACCCTTTACTACACAGACTTTTTTTCCTTCAAGGGCAGCTCGGTCTACGTCGGCAATGGACAGCTGAGGAAAGACACCAATGGTCAGCCGAAGGGTCACGCCATGATGGTCATCGGCTATGACGACACCCGCGGCGCGGTGCGGATCCAGAACAGCCACGGCACCAGTTTTGGCGACAAGGGCTACATCTGGATGGCTTACGACCCCTTTCAAAAACTGGCCCAGGGCGCGGCCTGTTACGTCCCGGATTCCGCTTGAGGTTCGCGGTTCGCCAGTGCCGTGAGTCATTATGAGCGCTCAGTTCGTTTCGGCTGGTCGAACGTGGGGGCTATGGACGAAAAATAGTCGCACAGTGTGCATTTCCCCACACTCGGCGCGCCCGTGGTGGCTCAGAACGGCACTTTAGGCTGACGTCGAATTAATGACACGACGCTAGACGAGGCGCGCAACCTCCACCATCGCCGAGGTGATCTGCGCGATCTCGTCGCCCCGGCAGATGTACGGCGGCATCGCGTAGACGAGGTTGCGGAACGGTCGCAGCCAGACGCCGCGGTCGAGCGCCGCCGGGGTGGCGACGGCCAGGTCAACCGGCCGGTCGCATTCGATGACACCGATGGCGCCAAGCACCCGGACGTCCGCGACGCCGGGCAGCCCCCGGGCCGCTTCGAGCCCGTCGGCCAGCCCGGCCGAGATCTCGGCGACCCGCGACCGCCAGTCCTGACCGAGCAGGACCTCGACGCTGGCCACCGACACCGCGCAGGCCAACGGGTTGGCCATGAAGGTCGGCCCGTGCATCAGCGCGCCGGCCTCACCGGAGCTGATGGTGTGGGCGATCTCGGTGGTGCACATGGTGGCGGCCAGGCTGAGGTATCCGCCGGTCAGCGCCTTGCCGACACACATGATGTCCGGGCTCACCGCGACGTGGTCGGCGGCGAACAGCTCACCGGTGCGGCCGAAGCCGGTCGCGATCTCGTCGAAAATCAGCAGCACCTCGTGCCTCCGGCAGATGTCGCGCAGGTCGGCGAGGTACCGGGGGGCATGGAAGCGCATCCCGCCTGCGCCCTGCACGACGGGCTCGACGACCACGGCCGCCAGTTCGGAGCGGTGTTGCGCCAGTTGCGCCTCGAACGCCGCGCTGTAGGCGGCGTCGTAATCCCGGGGTACCTGCGGGGCGAATACCTGCGGGGCCAGGATGTCGGCCCACAAGGAGTGCATGCCGCCCTCGGGGTCACAGATGCTCATCGGGGTGAAGGTGTCTCCGTGGTAGCCGCCCCGCCAGGTCATCAGCCGCCGCTTGGCCGGCTGGCCACGGCTGCGCCAGTACTGCAGCGCCATCTTCACCGCGACCTCCACGGACACCGATCCCGAGTCGCTGAAGAACACGGTGTCCAAACCGGCCGGGGTGATCTTCACCAGGAGCTGCGCCAGCCGCGCCGCGGGCTCGTGGGTCAGCCCGCCGAACATGACGTGGTTCATCGTGCCCAGTTGGGTCGCCAGCGCCGCGTCCAGCTCCGGGTGACCGTGCCCGTGGATCGCCGTCCACCAGGAGCTCATCGCGTCAAGCACCTCGATCGGTTTGCCGTCTCTGATCAGCGTCAGCCAGGCGCCGCGCGCGGCGACCGCCACCGCGGGCGCGACCGATTCGCTGCCGATGGTGCTGTAGGGGTGCCAGAGGTGGGCGGCGTCGATCGCGCTGATTTGTTCGGGCGTCAACCGGGCCCTCGCCGCAGGCATAGAAATCGAGGGTAAAGCAGCCGGCTCGCACAAATCGCAACCATCGGGAAGCATCTAACGGCATGGCTTCGCCGCACCCGCCCGCCGACCCTCGCTCGGGTAACCCGAAACCCTCCGCGCCGGCGCGCGACGACTCCGACGACTCCGATCGGTCCGACCACAGGGCGCCGCGCGTCCTTCGTCTGCGCATAGCCGCTTGGGACGTCGTTTGCACCGTCGTACTCCTGGCATTGCTGGTCTACCTGGCCACGGCCACGAACTGGCCCGTGCGGCTCTTTGGCTTCCTCGCGAAGGTGTGCGATGACGCAACGTGCGGACCGGTGCCCTACGGGGTCGACTTCTACATCCGACCGGTGGCCTGGGGCGGCATCGGTGCCGCCATCGCCGCGGCCGGGATCGGCCCGTTCGTCTCCCTCTTGAAGGGCTGGTATATGTCCTTCTGGCCGGTCCTGGCTCTCGGCCTCGTCATGGTCAGCTCGGCGGCCGGCTTCCTGCTGACCATGTTCAGCGAACGTTACTGGCTCTGACCGCGCGCCGGCGATTGATCCGGTTTGAGACCGAAATCACAACCGCGCACACAGAATTGGGCAGGTCAGTCACCGTCCGGTCACGGTACGACAAATAATCCTCCGTGCGCCTCACCAGCTATTTTCCGTCGGTGACTTTTGTTGTAAAAGTGTCTGTAGTGACTGGTGTGAATTCGGCCGGTTAGACCGGATTCACGTCCAAGCCATGCAGCGGCGTCGGGCCCCGACGGGGAGGCCTTCGCGTCCTGCAAGAGAGGCCGATGCGCGAAGTCACCGCGACGGAGGC
Organism: uncultured Actinomycetota bacterium; assembly: GCA_963784685.1. GTDB lineage: Bacteria > Actinomycetota > Actinomycetes > Mycobacteriales > Mycobacteriaceae > Mycobacterium. The sequence continues at coordinate 124,470 of CAWASF010000012.1, read as the reverse complement.
CCGCGACCCAGAAGGTGGGAACCCAATGAAACGCATCTACGCCTTCGCGATCGGTCTCGCGATGCTGGTGGCCCCGCTGGCCACCGTCGGTATCGCGACCGCTGACCCCGGCACCAGGTCGATGGACTACCAACAGGCCACCGACATCGTCGTCATGCGCGGCCTTTCGCAGCGCGGCGTGCCGTTCTCATGGGCGGGCGGCGGTATCAACGGCCCCACCCTGGGCAAGGGCTCCGGCGCCATGACCGTCGGTTTCGACGCGTCGGGCCTGATGCAGTACGCCTACGCCGGCGCCGGGATCAAGCTGCCGCGTTCCTCCGGCGAGCTCTACCGGGTCGGTCAGAAAATCATGCCGCAGCAGGCACGCCGCGGCGACCTGATCTTCTACGGGCCCGAGGGCACGCAAAGTGTCGCGATGTACCTGGGGAACAACCAGATGCTCGAGGTGGGCGACGTCGTCCAGGTTTCGCCGGTGCGCTCCGCCGGGATGACGCCTTATCTGGTCCGGGTTCTGGGGACCCAGTCGGCGCCGGCCCTGCAGGCACCACCGCAGCAGCTGCCGGCGCAGCAGCCTCCCGCGCAGCAGCTGCCGGCGCAGCAGGCACCGTTGCAGCAGGCACCGTTGCAGCAGGCTCCCCTGCAGCAGGCACCCCTGCAGCCCGCGCCGGCGCAGCAGCTGCCGACGCAGCCTGCGCCGTTGCAGCAACCGGCGCCGCTGCAGGCGCCGCTGCAGCAGATGCCGTTGCAGCTGCCGGCGCTGCCGACGCCGGTGCAGCCGGCTCCCGTCGGCACCCCGCGGTAATCCGCTTCCACGCCCTCCTCAGCGGTCGCGAGACCGCTGATCGGCCGCGCCGGGATCCGCGTAACAGGAGTTAAGCGGCGGGTTTCGGTAGATTAGCGTCGATCATGCAGAGCCCGTCACTGCCTCGTCCACCGGTCGCCGCTGCGAATCCGGTGGCTGCAGGGGCGCCTACTGGGGGCTTCCAGGGGTTCTATCGTTACGACCTCGACGGCTTGCGCGGTGTCGCGATCGCGCTGGTCGCCGTGTTCCACGTATGGTTCGGCCGGGTTTCCGGCGGCGTGGACGTGTTTCTGGCGCTGTCCGGCTTCTTCTTCGGCGGCAAGATTCTTCGCGCCGCGCTCAACCCGGCGGCTTCGCTCTCGCCGGTGGCCGAGGTGATCCGGCTGGTCCGCCGCCTGCTTCCCGCCCTGGTCGTGGTTCTGGCCGGCTGCGCGGTACTCACCATCTTGGTGCAGCCGGAGACCCGCTGGGAGACGTTTGCCGACCAGAGCCTCGCCAGCTTGGGCTACTACCAGAACTGGGAGCTGGCCAACACCGCATCGGACTACCTGCGGGCGGGCGAAGCCGTCAGCCCGTTGCAGCACATCTGGTCCATGTCGGTGCAGGGTCAGTTCTATCTCGCTTTCCTGGTGCTGGTGGCCGGGTGCGCCCACCTGTTGCGGCGCCCGCTGGGCAAACACCTGCGGACCGTGTTCGTGGCGCTGCTGGGCGCGCTGACGGTCGCGTCGTTCGTCTACGCGATCGTCGCCCATCAGGACGATCAGGCGACCGCCTACTACGACAGTTTCGCCCGGGCCTGGGAGTTGCTCCTGGGCGCGCTCGTCGGCGCGTTGGTGGCCCACATCCGATGGCCGATGCGGCTCCGCGCCGCCTTGGCAATCGTCGCGCTCACGGCGGTCGTGTCGTGCGGCGCCCTGATCGACGGTGTCAAGGAATTCCCCGGCCCGTGGGCATTGGTGCCCGTCGGGGCCACCATGCTGATGATCCTTGCCGGTGCCAACCTGCAGCGCAATCCAGGCGACGGTGACCGGATGCCGCTGCCGAATCGACTGCTCGCCGCCAGGCCGCTGGTGGCGCTGGGCGCGATGGCCTACTCGCTGTATCTGTGGCACTGGCCGCTGCTCATCTTCTGGCTGTCCTACACCGGGCATCGGCGGGCAAACTTCCTCGAAGGCTCGGCTGTGCTGCTGGTATCCGGATTGCTGGCCTACCTGACCACCCGCCTGGTCGAGGATCCCCTGCGCTACCCCGCGGCCGCCGCCGCGTCCCGACCGATCGTCCCGACGATCCCCTCGTGGGCGCGTCTGCGCAGGCCGACGATGGCGCTGGGATCGATGGTGGTGCTGCTCGGTGTCACCCTGACCGCAACTTCGTTCACCTGGCGTCAGCACGTCACGGTGTTGCGCGCCGCGGGCAAGGAGCTCAGCGTGCTCAACCCGCAGGACTACCCCGGCGCGCGCGCCCTCACCGAGGGCGTGCGGGTACCCACGCTGCCGATGCGACCCACCGTCCTGGAGGTCAAGCAGGACCTCCCGGCCTCGACCAGGGACGGCTGCATCAGCGACTTCGTCAACCCGGCGGTGGTCAACTGCAGCTACGGGGACACGGCCGCCACCCGGACAGTCGCACTGGCCGGCGGGTCGCACGCGGAGCACTGGCTTCCCGCCCTGGACCTGCTGGGCCAGCTGCACCACTTCAAGGTGGTGACATATCTCAAGATGGGCTGCCCGTTGTCCACCGAGGAAGTCCCGCTGATCATGGGCAACAACGCGCCGTACCCGCAGTGCCGTGAGTGGGTGCAACGGACGATGAGCAAGCTGATCGTCGACCGTCCCGACTACGTGTTCACCACCACGACCCGCCCATGGAACATCAAAAGCGGGGACGTGATGCCGGCCACCTACGTCGGCATCTGGCAAACGTTATCGGACAACAACATACCGATCCTCGGGATGCGGGACACGCCGTGGCTGGTCAAAAATGGCAAACCGTTTGACCCCGCGGACTGCCTGGCCAAGGGCGGCAACGCGCAGTCGTGTGCGGTCAAGCGCTCCGACGTGCTCTCCGATCGCAATCAGACCCTCGACTTCGTCACCCAGTTCCCGCTGCTGAAGGTCCTCGACATGTCGAACGCGATATGTCGCGCCGACGTTTGCCGCCCGGTCGAGGGAAACGTGCTGATCTACCACGGCGCTCATCACCTGGACCCGACGTACGTCCGGACCATGACCATTGAGCTGGGCCGCCAAATCGCGGCCAACACGGGCTGGTGGTAGGGGCATCGACCTCCCGGCCCCACCGAGCGCGGATAAGGTCGAGTGATGCCGACCAACGACCCAGCCTCGGAAGCGGGCTCGAGTAAAGGCATTGCCGCCCGCGACGCCGGCGGAGCCGAGCCCAGACTGGCCACCGTCTGGCCGGGGGAACCTTATCCGCTCGGTGCCACCTATGACGGCGCAGGCACCAACTTTTCGGTGTTTTCCGAGGTCGCCGAGAACGTCGAGTTGTGCCTGATCGACGACGACGGCGGCGAGTCGCGGATCCCCCTCGAGGAGGTCGACGGATACGTCTGGCATGCCTATCTGCCGAACATAATTCCCGGGCAACGCTACGGATTTCGCGTCCACGGCCCGTTCCATCCGGCGGCCGGCCACCGGTGTGACCCGAGCAAGCTGCTGCTGGACCCGTACGGGAAGGCCTTCTACGGCGATTTCGACTTCGGCCAGGCGCTGTACTCCTACGACATGAAAGTCGTCGACCCGGACGACCCCAACGCCAGCGGGGCCGACCCCGGAATTCCGCCCATGGTCGACTCACTCGGCCACACGATGACCAGCGTGGTGATCAACCCGTTCTTCGACTGGGGATCCGACCGGGCGCCGCTCACCCCGTACCACGAGACGGTCATCTACGAGGCCCACGTCAAGGGCATGACGCAGACCCATCCCGGCGTGCCCGAGGAGCTTCGGGGCACGTATGCCGGGCTGGCCCATCCGGTGGTCATCGATCACCTCAAATCGCTCAGCGTCACGGCCATCGAATTGATGCCGGTTCATCAGTTCATGCACGACGGGCGGCTGTTGGACATGGGATTGCGAAATTACTGGGGCTACAACACGTTTGGTTTCTTCGCGCCGCACAACCAGTACGCGGCCAACCGCCGGGCCAGCGTCGCCGAGTTCAAATCCATGGTGCGCAGCCTTCACGAAGCCGGGATCGAGGTCATTCTCGACGTCGTGTACAACCACACCGCCGAGGGCAACCACCTCGGTCCGACGATCAACTTCCGCGGCATCGACAACGTCGCCTACTACCGGCTCGTCGACGAGGATTTGCGGCTGTACAAGGACTACACCGGCACCGGCAACAGCCTCAACCCCCGCCACCCGCACGTGCTGCAGCTGATCATGGACTCGCTGCGCTACTGGGTGCTCGAGATGCACGTCGACGGTTTCCGCTTCGACCTGGCCGCCACGCTGGCCCGCGAGCTGCACGACGTCGACCGACTGAGCGCATTCTTCGATCTCGTGCAGCAGGATCCGGTGGTCAGCCAGGTCAAATTGATCGCCGAGCCCTGGGACGTCGGCGAGGGCGGCTACCAGGTCGGAAATTTCCCGGGTTTGTGGACCGAGTGGAACGGGAAGTATCGCGATACCGTGCGTGACTACTGGCGGGGGGAACCCGCGACCCTGGGCGAGTTCGCGTCCCGGCTGACCGGGTCGTCGGACCTGTATGAGGTGACCGGGCGGCGGCCCAGCGCCAGCATCAACTTCGTCACCGCCCACGACGGGTTCACGCTCAACGACCTGGTCTCCTACAACGAAAAACACAACGATGCCAACGGCGAACGCAACCGGGACGGGGAAAGCCACAACCGATCGTGGAACTGCGGGGTCGAAGGCCCCACCGACGATCCCGAGATCGCGGCGCTGCGCTCGCGGCTGATGCGCAATTTCTGGGCGACCCTGATGCTCAGCCAGGGCACGCCGATGATCGCCCACGGCGATGAGATCGGGCGCACCCAAAACGGCAACAACAACGTCTATTGCCAGGACTCCGAATTGTCTTGGATGGACTGGTCTTTGGTCGACAAGAACTCGGACCTGCTGAAATTCGCGCGCAAGGTGGCCAGGTTGCGCAAGAACCATCCGGTGTTTCGCCGGCGCCGGTTCTTCGAGGGTGAGCCGATCCGGAGCGGCGACGAGGTCCGCGATATCGCCTGGCTGAACCCAAGTAGCCGGGAGATGACGCATGAGGATTGGGGCGAAAGCATTCACAAGTGTGTGGCCGTGTTTCTCAACGGCGCCGCCATCACCGCACCGAACGCCCGCGGTGAGCGGGTGGTCGACGACTCATTCCTGTTGTGCTTCAACGCCGGCGACGAACCGGTGGAGTTCGTGATGCCGACCGGCGACTATGCGCGGGAGTGGACCGTCGAGCTGGACACGAACCATCCCGCCGGCGACGCCGACCAGGTGGTCGACGCCGGAGAGAAGGTCTCGCTGGCCTCACGTTCGCTGCTGGTGCTTCGTAAGACCTTGTGACGCATGGCCTTACCAGTTCTTTCCACCTACCGGCTGCAGCTTCGCGGGGAGTCCAGCGGATTCGCGTTCACCTTGGCCGACGCCGAAAACCTGCTGGATTACCTCGACGGCCTCGGCGTGACCCACCTGTACCTCTCGCCGGTCATGACCGCCGTCCGCGGGTCGAGCCACGGATATGACGTGACCGACCCTACGACGGTCTCGCCGGAGCTGGGCGGTCCCGACGGCCTGGCGCGGTTGTCCGCGGCGGCCGGCGCGCGCGGAATGGGCCTGATCGTCGACATCGTCCCCAACCATGTCGGCATCGACCAGCCGGAGCTGAACGCGTGGTGGTGGGACGTCTTGCGGCACGGCCGGGCTTCGCAGTATGCGGCGTTCTTCGACATCGACTGGGACCTCGATGACAGCGGCCGAATCGTGCTGCCGATTCTGGGTTCCGACGACGACGTGGCCGACCTGAAAGTCGACGACGACGTGCTACGCCTGGGCGATCTTGCGCTGCCCATCGCCCCCGGCACCGGGGAGGGAACCGGTGCGCAAGTCCACGATCGTCAGCACTACCGGTTGGTGGGCTGGCGAAACGGGGTCTGCGGTTATCGCCGCTTCTTCTCGATCACCTCGCTGGCCGGACTGCGGCAGGAGGACCGCGCGGTCTTCGACGCCAGCCACGCCGAGGTCGCGCGCTGGTTCGGCGAGGGACTGGTGGACGGAGTGCGCATCGACCATCCCGACGGATTGTCCGATCCCTGCGGGTATTTGGCGCGCCTGCGGGAGCTGGTCGGCCCGGGCGCCTGGATCGTGATCGAGAAGATCCTGGCCGTCGACGAGGCGCTGGAGCCGACCCTGCCGGTGGCCGGCACCACCGGCTACGACACGCTCCGGGAGGTGGGCGGGGTCTTCGTCGACCCGTCCGGCGAACAAGCGCTGACCGCGCTCGTCGACTCCGCCGGATGCGACTACCACACGATGCCGAAGCTGCTCGCCGAGCTCAAGGTCCGTGTGGCCACCGAGACTTTGGCCAGTGAACTGGCCCGGTTGCGTCGGGCCATCGTGGCCGCGGCGGGCACCGATCACCCGCTGCTGCCCGAAGCGATAGCCGCGCTGCTCACCCACATCGACGTCTACCGTTGCGACTATCCGGGACTCGTCGCGATGATGCCCACCGCGCTCGCCGAAACCGAAGCCGCCGCACCGCATTTGGGACCCGCACTGCAAGTGGTCACCGCCGCGCTGGCCGCCGGCGGCGAGCCGGCCACCCGGCTGCAGCAGCTGTGCGGTGCGGTGACCGCCAAGGCCGTCGAGGACTGCCTGTTCTACCGCGATGCCCGGCTGGTCTCGCTCAACGAGGTGGGCGGCGAACCGCACCGTTTCGGCGTCGGCCTGGCAGAGTTTCACCACAGCGCCGCCACCCGCGCCCGGCTGTGGCCGCAGACGATGACGACGCTGACCACCCACGACACCAAGCGCGGCGAAGACGTGCGGGCCCGCATCGGCGTGTTGTCCCAGGTGCCGTCGCTGTGGGCCGAGTTCGTTGCGCGGTGGGAAATCGAGGCCCGCTCCCCCGATCCCGCGACCGGACGGTTCTTGTGGCAGAACATCTTCGGCGTGTGGCCGGTAACGGGCGAGGTCACCGATGGGCTGCGCGACCGCCTGCACGGCTACGCCGAGAAGGCCATTCGGGAAGCCGGCTGGCACACCTCGTGGAACGAACCGGACGCCGGATTCGAAGACGCGGTGCATCGTTGGCTGGATACCGTCCTCGACGGCCCGGTGGCCGGTCAGCTGACCGGCCTTGTCGCCCAACTCAATCCGCATGCCGCAAGTGACGCACTGGGCCAGAAGCTGCTCGCGCTGACCGTGCCCGGGATACCCGACGTCTACCAGGGCACCGAGCTGTGGGACGACAGCCTGGTCGACCCCGACAACCGCCGCCCAGTCGACTACGCGGCTCGCAGGGCTGCTCTGAAAGAGTTGCAGCACCCCAAACTCCGGGTCGTCACCACGGCCCTTCGGCTGCGGCGCGCCCATCCGGGCAGCTTCGTGGGCGGCGACTACGTTCCCGTGCTCGCCACCGGGGACGCCAGCGATCATGTCGTGGCGTTCCGCCGCGGCGACGACATCGTCGTCGCGGTGACCCGCTGGACCGTGCGGTTGGCCGAAACGGGCTGGGGCAACACCGTGCTGCCGCTGCCCGACGGCACTTGGAGCGACGCTCTCACCGGGGCGATCGCAGACGGGCCGACGTCAACCGCCCAGCTGTTCGCGAGCCTGCCCGTCGTGCTGCTGGAGCGCCACCATGACTGAATTCCGGGTGTGGGCACCCAAACCGACGCTGGTGCGGCTCGACGTCGACGGCGCGGTGCACGCGATGACCCGCTCGGACGACGGCTGGTGGCACGCGGACGTCGAGGCGGCACCGGACGCCCGGTACGGGTACCTGCTCGACGACGACCCCACCGTGCTGCCCGACCCGCGATCACCCCGCCAGCCCGACGGGGTGCACGCCCGTTCGCAATTGTGGGACCCGGACCGCGCGACCTGGACCGACCGCGGCTGGCCCGGCCGGTCGGTCGAAGGCGCCGTGATTTACGAGCTGCACGTCGGCACCTTCACGGAGGCCGGCACGCTGGACGCCGCCATCGAAAGGCTGGACTACCTGGTCGATCTCGGAATCGATTTCGTCGAGCTGATGCCCGTCAACTCGTTCGCCGGCACTCACGGCTGGGGATACGACGGTGTGCTGTGGTACAGCGTGCACGAACCCTACGGCGGCCCCGACGCCCTGGTCCGGTTCGTCGACGCCTGCCATGCACGTGGCCTGGGGGTGCTGATCGACGCGGTGTTCAACCACCTCGGCCCGTCGGGCAACTACCTGCCGCGGTTCGGCCCCTACCTGTCGTCGGCGAGCAATCCGTGGGGGGAAGGCATCAACATCGCCGATGCCGACTCCGACGAGGTCCGGCGCTACATCGTCGGGTGCGCGCTGCGCTGGATGCGCGACTTCCACGCCGACGGCCTGCGGCTCGATGCCGTGCACGCGCTGGTGGACACCACCGCAATCCACATTCTGGAGGAACTCGCCACCGAAACAACCTGGCTGTCAACGCGATTAGGGCGGCCCCTGTCCCTGATCGCCGAGAGCGACCTCAACGACCCGCGGCTGATCACCCCGCGCGATCGCGGCGGCTACGGAATGACCGCGCAATGGGCCGACGACATCCATCACGCCATCCATACCGCCGTATCCGGCGAGCGCCAGGGTTATTACGCCGACTTCGGTTCACTGGCCACACTGGCGGAGACGCTGCGGCACGGTTACTTCCACGCCGGCACCTATTCGTCCTTCCGGCATCGCCGCCACGGGCGGCCGCTGGACACCTCGGAAAAGTCCGGCATCCCGGCCACCAGGCTGGTCGCCTATACCTGCACTCACGACCAGGTCGGCAACCGGGCCCTCGGGGATCGTCCGTCGCAGAACCTCAACGGTGGCCAGTTGGCGGTCAAGGCAGCGCTTGCGCTCGGATCCCCCTACACCGCAATGCTTTTCATGGGCGAGGAATGGGGGGCCTCGACCCCGTTCCAATTTTTCAGCTCACATCCCGAGCCCGAACTGGCCCGGGCCACCGCGGAGGGGCGTAGGGCCGAGTTCGCCGACCACGGCTGGAACGCCGACGATATCCCTGACCCGCAGGACCCCCAGACGTTTCTGCGCTCGAAATTGAACTGGGACGAGGTCGACGCCGGCGAGCACGCCCGCCTGCGCCGCGTTTACCGCGATCTGATCGCGTTGCGGCAAAAGGAGCCCGACATGGCCGACCCCTGGCTGGAACACCTCATTGTCGACTACGACGAGGACGAACGCTGGATCAGCCTGTGCCGCGGCGGTTTACGAATCGTGTGCAATCTGGGTGCCCAGCCCGTGAAAGTGCCCGTCACCGGCGAACTGGTGCTGGCCTGGGGCGAGCCGACGGTCGATGCCGAGAGCGCCCTGCTGGAAGGGCATTCGTTCGCCATCCTGCGCAACCGCTAGTGCGGCCCATAATGCGCCGGCCACACCTAAACGCTGCCGCGCCCGGTAGTGCGCACCGCCCCAGCCACGGCGTCGGCGAGCGGATCGATCTCGTCGGCGGTCAGTCCTGAGACCGTGACGCGGATGCCCGCCGGCGTGCGAATCCGGAACCGGGTGCCCGGGGCCGCCGCCCACCCCGCGTTGAGCAGGCGGGCGATCGCAACGGTCTCGTCGGGCACCGGGATCCAGACGTTGAGCCCGGACCGACCATGAGCGGCGACGCCCCGCTCGGCCAACGCGGCGCGCAACCGCGTGCGGATGCTTGTGTACCGCCCCTCGGCCTCGTCGACGAGGCGCGTCGCCGCCTCGTCCGACCACAGGCTGACCGCAAGATCCTGCAAAAGGTGGCTCACCCAGCCGGCCCCGAGTCGCAGGCGGCCGTGCACGCGCTCGACCGTGCGGCGGTCTCCGGCGAGCACGGCGACGCGCAGGTCGGGGCCGTAGGCCTTCGACGTCGTCCGCACGAAGGCCCAGTGACCGGTCGATCCGGCCAGGGTGCGCAATGGCGCGCCGGCAATGCCCGCGCAGTGATCGTCTTCGACCAGCAGGACGTCGTCTGTGCGGCCGGCCAGCAACCCACGCAGCGCTTCCGCGCGATCCGCGGACAGCGCGGCACCTGTCGGGTTTTGCGCACGATTCGTGACGACCACCGCGCGCACGCCGCGCGCGAGCGCCCGGGCCAGGTCGGCGACCAGCGGCCCGTCATCGTCGACGCGCACGGGCTCGGCCGAAAGGCCAAGCGCGGCAATCAGATCCAGTAAGTTCGCCCAGCCGGGGTCCTCGACGGCGACGCGGTCGCCCGGGCGCAGGTGCGCGGCGAGGACTCGTTCGATGCCGTCCAGGGCGCCGCTGGTCACCGCCAGGTGGTCGGCGGGGACGCCGTCCGCGGCAAGGGCCGCGCGGGTGTATTCGGCCAACTCGGGCGACATCGCCGGCTCGCCGTAGAGCAGCGGCCTCGGCCGCGGGACCCGGGCGAACGCGATCGGCAACAGCGCCGGGTCCGGGTTACCGGTCGACAGATCGCGCACGCCCGGGGGGACGTCCAGCCCGAGCAGCGAGCGGGGGGTGGTCGCCGGGCGGTGCCGCACTCGAGTGCCGCGCCGCCCGGCCGTCTCGACGGCCCCGCGGTCGCGCAGCAGGCGGTACGCCGCGGCCACGGTGTTCGCGTTGACCCCGAGCCGGCCGGCCAGTTCGCGGATCGGCGGCAACGCGTCGCCGGGCACCAGCGTGCCGTGGGAGATGGCCTCCTCGACGCTGACGGCTATGGATTCCGCGCCCGTCCCCGTATATTGTACTGGCACGAGTATTAGTATGTACTAGAACAAATGTGAAGGCAATCCGTTGGAAACCGCATACCGCCCCACGCCCCGCACCACGCCCACCCGCTACCGGGAGCGCGCCCACTACGACCGCGAAACCGTCCACGGCATCCTGGACGAGGCCCTGATCTGTCACCTGGGCTATGTCGGCGCCGGCGGGCCGGTGGTGTTGCCGACGACGCACGCGCGCCTCGGCGAGACCCTCTACCTGCACGGTTCCACCGGTGGCGGGCCGCTGCTGGCCGCCAACGCGGCCACAGCATCGGGGTCGGGCCTGCCCGTGTGCGTGACCGCCACCCTCGTCGACGGGCTGGTCCTGGCCCGCTCGGCCATGCACCATTCGGTGAACTTCCGCTCGGTGGTGGTACTGGGCACCGCACGCGTGGTGGACGATCCGGCGGAGAAATTGCGGGCGCTGCGCTGCCTGCTCGACCACATCAGACCTGGGCGCGCGGCGGACTGCAGGAACCCGAACGCGCGCGAACTCGCCGCGACCGGGATGCTCGCCCTCGACCTCGTCGAAGTCTCGGCCAAGGTGCGCAGTTGCGGTCCGGCTGACGATCCGGAAGACAGCGCGCTGCCGCACTGGGCCGGCGTGGTGCCGGTGAGCCTGACGGCCGGAACACCGGTGCCGGCCGACGACCTCGATCCCGCTACCCCGGTGCCGTCATACCTGCGCTAGCCCCAGCGCTTTAGCGCCCGGCGGCGAGGGTGCGTGTTTGTACGCCGACACGCCGCAAGACGCGTACAGCTGCGCACGCTCGCGGCGAAAGGAAGCTCGGCGAGCCCTACAACAAATACCGGTATGCCGGCGAACCGGGCTGCAGGGTTTCGACATGGAGCTCCGTCGCCCGCATGCGAGCCAGCAGACCATCCAGATCGGCGGCCGATCCCAGCTCGATCCCGACCAGCGCCTCACCGGTTTCCCGGTTGTTGCGCTTGACGTACTCGAACAAGGTGACGTCGTCGTTGGGTCCGAGCACGTCGAACAGGAACCGGCGCAACGCGCCGGGCTCCTGGGGGAAGTCCACCAGGAAGTAATGCTTGAGGCCCAGGTGCACCAGCGAGCGCTCCAGCACTTCGCCGTAGCGCGACACGTCGTTGTTGCCGCCCGAGATCAGGCAGACCACCGTGGACCCGGGCTCGATCCCGGCTTCGAGCAGACCCGCGACCGACAGCGCACCCGCCGGTTCGGCGATGATGCCCTCGTTTTGATACAGGTCCAGCATCGCGGTGCAGACCGCCCCCTCGTCGACCGTGGTGATCGACACCATGTCACCCGCGGCGGCCAAGGCGGAGTAGGTCAGCGTGCCCGCCCGTTTCACCGCGGCGCCGTCGACGAACTGGTCGACGTCGTCCAGCGTCACCGGCTCGCCGGCGGCCAGTGCGGCCATCATCGCCGCAGCGCCGGCCGGTTCGACACCCAGCACCGCGGTGTTCGTGGTCCGCTCGGCCAGATAGGTGGTGATGCCGGCGACGCAACCACCGCCGCCCACCGGGACCACCACCAGGTCGGGCTCCCCAACGGACTGGGCGAGTTGATCGAGCAGCTCCACCGCGATGGTGCCCTGCCCGGCGATGGTGCGCAGGTCGTCGTACGGCGGGACCAGCGTGGCGCCCGTGCGTTGGACGTCGGCCAACGCCGCCTCGGCGGCGAGATCGTAGCTCGATCCCCCCACGATCAGTTCGATGAACTCCCGGCCGTGGTAGCGGATCCGGTCGCGCTTCTGTTTGGGCGTCTTGGCGGGCACATACACGCGTCCGTGCACACCCAGCGTCCGGCAGGCATACGCGAAGCCCTGCGCGTGGTTGCCCGCCGAAGAGCACACCACCCCCGCGGCCAGCTCCTCTTCCGAGAGCTGCACCAGCAGGTTGTAGGCGCCGCGCAGCTTGTAGGAGCGGACCACCTGCAGGTCTTCGCGCTTGAGATAGACCTGTGCGCCGGTGATCGCCGACAGGCGATCGCTCAACTGCAGCGGTGTGGGCGTGACCACCGGGGCGATCCGCCGGGCCGCAGCGTCGATGTCGGCCGCGCACAGCAGCCCAGACTGCCGAGCGCTCGGACTCTGGCTCAGTTCAGCGGACACCGGTCAATCGTGCCATGTCCCCCAACTTCGCAAGTCAGTTCACCGGGCTCAGCACGAACACCGGGATCTGGCGGTCGGTCTTCGTCTGGTATTCGGCGTAGTCGGGATACGCCTGGACGGCACGCTCCCACCAGGTGGCCTTCTCGTCCCCGAACACCTCGCGGGCGTCGTAATCGCGGGTGACGGCGCCGTCCTGCAGCTCGACCCGCGGGTTTTGGACGACGTTGTGGTACCAGACCGGGTTCTTCGGGGCGCCGCCGAGTGAGGCCACGATCGCGTACTCGCCGTTGTGCTCGACGCGCATGAGTGGGGTTTTGCGCAGTTTGCCGGTCTTGGCCCCGATCGTGGTGAGCAGGACGATCGGCTTGCCCTGCATCTTCGCGGCCTCGGTTCCGCCGGATTCGGCGTACTTCTCGGCTTGTTCGCGGGACCAATCCCAGGGGCTCGGGGCGTATTCACCTATGAGCGGCATACCCCCACCTTACGAGCGCGGTACACCCGGTACCGGTTGGTGATCCGCCGCTAGCTCGGCATCTGATAGGCGCACCTGCCCGGCGAGTGTTCGGTCAGCGGGACGGGGTGGCCGTCCACCAGGATCGCGCAATCGTGGACACCGGTGTGGTCGGTCCAGTTCAACGCCAGGTATTGGCCGCCGCTGACCTGCACCGTCTGCGACCACGGCGTCGGAACCCACGTGGTGCTGCTCTTCGGATACACCGGCGTACCGGGGTCGGGAATGGCGGAGAAGACGTCACCGGCACCGAGGATCTTGAAGGTGACGGTGTGCTGGCCCGACGGTGGCGGATCGGCCGAAGCGACCGGCAGAACCGTCACTACCCCGCAGACACCAATGGCGGCCGCGCAGAGCGAAACTGCCGAGCGCGCCCGACTGTCGAACCGCGCCGCAGGCGCGAAGATGTGAACGGCCATGGAAAACGACTCCCTCCCGGTACTCCTCGGTGACTCGAAGCCATGGTCCGTCATGATGGCCCGAAATAACGTGTTTCGCCAGAACTTCAAATTGAATACCTTGAGAACTCGACTAGGGCATCCGCCTTCTGGCGATTTCCGCAATGGTGTTGACCCGCCGGACGGCCGTCGCGATCTCGTCGGCGAATTGGCGCCGGCGTTCGGCGATATCCGGGTCCTCGAAGCCGTCCACGAGCTCACGATACCGGGCCAGTCGCAGCGCCGTCTTGAACAACTCCATCGACCTCGACTCGGCGCTGGCGATCCTGCGCTGCAGTTCCCATTGCTTGCCCACCTCGAGGCACTCGCCGAGACAACCCGCCTCGTCGAACGATTCGCCCTCCAGGGCGGCGAGTCTGTCGGCGACGATGTGGTACGCGTCCAGGAACGGCCGCAACACCAGATGCGCCAACAGCAGGTCCGCGCCTTCCAACAGCTGCCGCACGGCGGCCGCACTGGTGGGCTTGCTGGTGTCTTCCACCGGCCCGATCAGCCGCACTTCGTCGGCGAGGTCCTTCTCGAACTGCGCGCGTGCGGAGAACAGGAACTCGAACTTCAGCAACTCGCGGAGACGCAGCGCCTCGTCGCGCACGGTCGCCGGACGGACCGAGCCATCCCCGGCCGCCGCAGCGTCTTCTATCGCGGCCAGCAACGCCGTCTCGGCTATCGCGCGATCGACCAGGATGTGGATGGCGGTATTGCGGTAGAACGCCGCGACCAGATGCTGGTCGGCGCCGATGCCCCAGACCGGCTCGGTGCCTGCGTCGTAGACGGTCACCACGCCCGACGAGACGAGCTGGTGCAGGGTCCACCGGATGGTGGAGCGATTGGTCAGGTCGGCCGCACCGGCCACCGCCCAATGCCGTGCCGCGATGTAACTCGCAAGCGGTTGCACCGTGGCCAGTACCTCGCTGATGGACAGTGACCGGTCGGCGCCCAGCAACGCGAGGCTGACCACCGCGGTGGGCGTGACCGGGGTCGCGCGGTTGATCCGGTGTTCGACGTCGAGCGCGATGCGCTCGATCTCGGTCCCGGTCCCGGACTCGTCGGCGCGCAACTCCTCGAGGCGCTTGCGCAGCGGCAGCGGCTCGCCGAAGTCCAGGTACGCACGCCCGAGGCGCCGGCCCTGCTGCCGCGCCAGGTGGATCAGGAACCGGAGGTCCTCGGGCCGTTTCACGGCACCGTAGGCCTCGGTGGTCATGGCCTCCACCTCGTGCAGCTGGTCGTACACGATGGACGTCGGGACCAAATACACCTCGGGACCGTCGATTTCGTCGACGGCGTCGGTGATGTAGCGCAGGATCCCGAACACCGGGGGTCGCAGCTTGCCGGTCCTGGTCCGCCCCCCTTCGATCGACCATGTCAGGTTGACGTGGTCTTGTACCAGCTGCGCGGCGTAGGCACGCAATACGAACCGGTAGACGGGAATGTCTTTGGTCTCGCGCCGGATGAAGATCGTCCCCGTGTGCTTGGCCCAACCGCCCATCGGGAAGAAGTTCAAGTTGGCCCCGCCGAAGGTGAACGCGGCCGACAGCCGGTTCGCCTGGATCACCTCGGGCAGCACCATGCCGTCCAGATAGGAGCGATGCGAAAAGGCGAATGCCAGTGTGGCTTTGCGATCCAGTTTGCGCAGTTGTGCGATCTGGTCCTCGTCGACCAACACGTCGTAGGCACGCAAGAACCAGCGACTGAAGCCACGCCAGGCCTTCACCGACCGCTCTTCCAGCGTTGGCGCCATCTCGCGCAGGTAGCCCGCGGCCTCGGCGCGCACACCCTCGGGGTCGCGCCCGAGCTCGGCCGCCAGCTTCATCAGCCGCTCCTCGTACCACGGCGCCGCCAACAGCTGGGTGACCTCGGCCGGGTCGGTGGGCAACGGCACCGTCGATTCGTCGACGATTCCGGTGCGCTGCAGCAACTGTCGCACCCCTACGCGACCGATCTCACGCGCGAGGCCCGTCAGTCCCCCGCTCACGCCGGTTGCACCGTCGGCGCTTCGGAAGGCTCGTGGACTTCAGGATGTAGATCGGCGGAATAGAGTTGCTCGATCTCTCCGACGTATTTCGTCATGATCGGCTTGCGCTTGAGTTTCATCGTGAGCGTTATCTCGTCTCCACCGGGTTCCCACAGGGTCGGCAATATCCGGAAGCGCTTAATCTGTTCCACCCGAGAGAGTTTGGCGTTGCCCGCGGCCACACCCGCGGCGATGCGCGCGACCACGTCCGGGTCGGCCGCCAGCGCCGCAGGCGAGGCGTCGGACAGGCCGTGCCGGGCCGCGTAAGGACCGACCGAGTCGGCGTCGAAGACCATGAGCGCGGTGTTATACGGTCGTCCGTCGCCGATCGTGATCATCACGCCGACCATGTCGCACGCGGCCAGGATCGTGTTCTCGATGTTGGCCGGCGACATGTTCTTTCCGGCCGCGTTGATGATCAACTCCTTCTTGCGGTCGACCACGCGCAGGTAGCCGTCCGGGTCGACTTCGAGGATGTCGCCGGTGTGCAGCCAGCCCTCTTCGTCGATCGCCTCCGCGGTCTTTGCCGGTTCCTTGCGGTAGCCCTTCATCACCAGCGGACCGCGGACCAGATACTCGCCGTCATCGGCGATCTTGCCTTCCAGCCCGGGAAGCAGCTTGCCGACGCTGCCCAACCGCGATTCGCTGGGATGGCTTACGGTGGCGACGCAACTGAGCTCGGACATCCCCCAGACCTCGGCGATCGGGACGCCGATGGCGAGGAAGAACGCCAGGGTCTCCTTCGGGATCGGAGCCGCACCCGATACGGCCCAACGAAGTTCGCCGAAGCCGAGCCGCTCGCGTAGCTTTGACAGCACCAACTCGTCGGCTTTGGCCCATTCGGCGGCGAGTTCGTCCGACATCGGATCGCCGTCAACCAGGGTGGCGGCGCGTTTGGCCGCCACCGACATCGCCCACTCCAATGCCTGCCGCTTCACTTCGTCGGTCTCGTGAGCGACGGCGAATTCGATTGCGGTCTTGAGCTTTTCCCATACCCGCGGCACTGCGCCCCACACCGTCGGCCGCACGTCGGGCAGCGCGCCGGCGATGGCGCGCGCGTCGGAAACCACCGTGACCTGGGCGCCGAACACCTCTACGGCGTAGAGCGCCATCACCCGGTCGGCGATGTGCGCCGACGGCAGAAATGACGTGACGCGCTCACCAAAATGGAACGGGAGGACGGCGTCGAGGGCGAATGCCTCGAACAACAGGTTGGTATGGGTCATCTCCACACCCTTCGGGTTCCCGGTGGTCCCCGATGTGTAGATGAGGGTGACGACGTCTTCGGGCTGCACCGCACGCCAGGTCGACTCGAAGTCGAAATCCGGTTGCGCGGCAGCATAGAGGTCGTCCACCGAGATGGTGCCGGGCGGCGACCCGTCGATGCAGACGATGTGCTTGATGGGCGCACCGCTGGCGCGGATGCGCTCCACGTACTGCTCCTCGCAGATCGCGACCTTGGTACCGGCGTTGTCGAACAGGTAGGTCAGCTGCTCGGCGGGTAGTGTGTTGTACACCGAAAACGAAGTGGCGCCGACGTGTTGGGCGCCTATCTCCAGCGGGTAGAACTCGATCCGGTTGGCCATCATCAGCGAAACCGTGTCGCCCCGCCTGACCCCCAAGCCCGCCAGCCCCGCCGCGACCTTACGCACCTGCGCCGCAAGCTCCCGCCACGTCACCGTCTGGGTGCCGCCCGGCGTCCGGAGCGCGATCGCATCCGGTTCGATCGAAGCGGTGCGCTGGAACGCCTCACACATGGTGGCCGGACGGTCGGTTGTCGTCATTTCCATTCTCCCTGGCGTTGGATCGGCACTGCCCACACATCGGTGAGCGTACGTCCGCGATCGGGGGCACGGAACATGTTGCATGATTTCTTCGCGCCGGCGCGGGCGGTCGTCGAGTAGGTTCCAAATATGGGTTCAGACCTCGACGTCACCGAACTCTCGCAGCTGGAGCTGACCGCATTGCTGACGCAGTACGCACGAGCGCTGGACAGCCGATGGGCACGGCCGATTCTTGGCGATACGCTCGCCGACGACATCATCGCCAAGATCGACTACGACTTCGCCGGCCTCGGCGTGCCGGCGAGCGTGGTGTGCCAGTCGGCGCTGCGCGCCAAGATGCTCGACGATCGGGTGCGGGCGTTCATCGCACAGCACCCCGATGCGGTCGTCGTGGACCTCGGCGCGGGCCTGGACACGGGGCTTTTCCGCGTCGGCCCGCCCGCCACCGTCGATTGGTACAGCGTCGACCTGCCGGCCGTTGTCGCACTCCGCGACCGGGTGATGCCCGCCAGCGCGCAAGGCCATTCGATCGCCGCATCGGTGGCTGATCGTGGCTGGCCCGACACCATTCCCGCGCAGCGGCCCACGATGGTGATCGCCGACGGGCTCTTGGCCTTTCTCTCCGAACCGGTGATCATCGGGCTCTTCCGCCGCGTCACCGAGCACTTCAGGTCGGGCGAGCTGGCCTTCAACGATTACGGCCGCATCGGCTGGTTCAGCAGGATCGCGGTGAAGCTGGCCCCGCAGCGGATGTTCGAAGCCGTGGGCAGCCAATGGGGCTATGCGGGCTTCAAAGACGCGCGGGTGCCCGAGTCGTGGAACCCGCGGTTGGCTCTGCTGGAAGAGGCCAGCCTGGCGCACGCCCCCGAGGTTGACCTGTTCCCTTCTTGGATTCGCTTGGCTACCAGGGTTTCCGGCAAGTCCAAGGCCGGCGCGCGCAAGGCGCGCATCTTGCGTTATCGGTTCTAGCGTCCAGCGTGCGCCTACGGCGTCCCGTGTGTGCGGACGGCGGAGAAACGATCGGAATCCCTCCCTGATCGCACACCGGGTGGCTCCGCGGCCGGCGGCTAGACGCCGAGGCAGCCCGGGCCGAGTAACTCCTTGAGGTCGCCCATCAGCGCCGGGGAGGGTGTCACCCGCAGCGAGGCGTCCAGCTCGAGTGTGGTGATTCGGTCACCGCTGATCAGCCGCAGATGCACCTGCGAGGTACCGGGGTGACGCGCCAGCACCTGCTTGAGCGCGCTGACCTTGTCGAAGGTGCACTGCCGCGTGGGCATGCTGACCGCCAGCGGCCGGTTCGCCTGCGCGGTGGAAAAGTCGGGCACCACAAGTTCGTTGGCGATCAGGGCGATCCGGTCGTCTCGGATCGCGACCTTCGCGTTGATCAGGACAACCGCGTCGTCGACGATGTCGGCGCCGAACGTGGAGTACGCGTGCGGGAAGAACATCACCTCGATGCCACCGGTGAGGTCTTCCAATTGAGCTGAGGCCCAAGGCATCCCGTTCTTGTTGACGCGCCGGTTCACCGACGCCAGGATCCCGCCCACCCGCACCTGGGTGTCGTTGGGCACATCGCCGTCCAAGATCGCGGGGATCGCGGTGTCGACCTGCGACGTCAGCAGGTGCGCCACCCGGTTGAGCGGATGCCCGGACACGTACAGGCCCAGCATTTCCCGTTCCAGCGCGAGCTTGTGCTTGTCCTCCCATTCGTCGTCGGGCACCTTGATGGCGAACACGGCGTCTCCGGCGCCTTCCCCCTCGGAGCCGCCGAACAGGTCGAACTGCCCCATCGCCTCGGCCTTCTTGGTGCCCAGTACCGAGTCGACGGCGTCGGTGTGAACCAGGAAGAGGCCTTTGCGGGCATGGCCCAACGAATCGAACGCGCCCGCCTTGATCAGTGATTCGGTGACCTTCTTGTTGCAGGCCGAAATATCGATCTTGTTCAGGTAATCCGAGAAATCGGTGAACTTCCCTTTGTCTCCGCGGGTTTTGATCAACGAGCTCACCACGTTGGCACCGACGTTGCGCACCGCGCCAAGCCCGTAGCGGATGTCGGTGCCCACCGACGCGAAGTTCAGGCCGGACTCGTTGACGTCCGGCGGCAGCACCGTGATGCCCAGCTTGCGGCAGTCGGCCAGATAGACGGCCGCCTTGTCCTTGTCGTCGCCGACCGAAGTCAGCAGTCCGGCCATGTACTCGGCGGGGTAGTTCGCCTTGAGGTAGGCCGTCCAGTACGAAACCAAGCCGTAGCCCGCGGCGTGCGACTTGTTGAACGCATAGTCGGCGAACGGAAGGACAGTGTCCCACAGCGCTTTGATGGCGGCGGGCGAGAATCCGTTGGACTGCATGCCTTCCGCGAAGCCTTCGTACTCCTTGTCGAGCACCTCGCGCTTCTTCTTGCCCATCGCCTTGCGCAGAATGTCGGCTCGGGCCAGCGAGTAGCCGGCCACCTTCTGCGCGATCCGCATGATCTGCTCTTGGTAGACGATGAGGCCGTAGGTCTCGGCCAAAATCTCCTCGAGCGGTTCGGCCAGCTCGGGGTGGATGGGCCGGATTGCCTGGCGCCCGTTCTTCCGGTCGGCGTAGTCGGTGTGCGCGTTCTGGCCCATCGGCCCGGGCCGGTAGAGCGCGATGACGGCGACGACGTCTTCGAACCCCGTCGGCTGCATGCGGCGCAGCAGGTCACGCATCGGACCGCCGTCGAGCTGGAACACGCCCAGCGTGTCGCCGCGGCCCAGCAGTTCGTAGGTGGGCTTGTCGTCCAGCGGCACCG
This sequence comes from uncultured Actinomycetota bacterium, assembly GCA_963784685.1. Lineage (GTDB taxonomy): Bacteria > Actinomycetota > Actinomycetes > Mycobacteriales > Mycobacteriaceae > Mycobacterium. The sequence continues at coordinate 104,112 of CAWASF010000012.1, read as the reverse complement.
ATTCCAGGTCGAGGTCAATTCCCCTGTTGGCCTTGATGTTGTCGATCGCGTCCCCGATGATCGTCAGGTTGCGCAAACCGAGGAAGTCCATCTTCAACAGGCCGATGGCCTCGCAGGACGGGTAGTCCCAGCCGGTGATGATGGCCCCGTCCTGCGGTCGCTTCCACAGTGGGATCGCCTCGGTCAGCGGCTCGCTGCTCATGATCACCGCGCAGGCGTGCACGCCGGCGTTGCGGATCAGACCCTCGAGGCCGCGCGCGGTCTGGTAGATGGTGCGGACGTCCGGGTCGGTTTCGATCAAACCGCGCACCTCGGCGGCTTCCTTGTAGCGCTCATGGCTCGGATCGGTGATTCCCGATAGCGGGATGTCCTTGGCCATGATCGGGGGCGGCAGCGCCTTGGTGATCCGGTCGGCGATGGCGAACCCGGGCTGGCCATAGTGGATCCGCGCCGAATCCTTCAGCGCCGCTTTCGTTTTGATGGTGCCGAAGGTGATCACCTGGGCGACGCGGTCGTGGCCCCACTTGTCGGCCGCGTAGCGCACCATCTCACCGCGGCGACGGTCGTCGAAGTCGATGTCGATGTCGGGCATCGAGGTGCGTTCGGGGTTGAGGAACCGCTCGAACAGCAGCCCGTGCGGAATCGGGTCGATGTCGGTGATGCCCAGGGCGTAGGCGACCAGCGATCCGGCGGCCGAGCCGCGGCCGGGGCCCACGCGGATGCCCACCGACCGTGCGTAATTGATCAGGTCGGCGACGATCAGGAAGTAGGACGGGAAGCCCTTGTCGCAGATGACGTCGATCTCGTAGGCCGCCCGCGCGGTGTAGCCCTCCGGGGCACCGGCGGGGAACCGCCCCGCCAGTCCCGCGTCCACCTCATGACGCAACCAGGACGCCTGGTCGTGCCCCCCGGGTACCGGGAACACCGGCATCCGGTCGCGCGGCGCCCACACGTCGGCGTAGGACTGCACCCGCTCGGCGATCAGCAGCGTGGAGTCGCAGGCGCCGGGAACCTCGTCGTCCCAGATCTGCCGCATCTCCGCCGCCGACTTCAGGTAATAGCCGTCGCCGTCGAACTTGAACCGGTTCGGATCCGAGAGCGTCTTGCCGGTCTGCACGCACAACAGCGCCTCGTGGTTGTGGGCGGCGTCGCGGGTGACGTAGTGGCAGTCATTGGTGGCCAACGGCGGGATGCCCAGCGTGCGCCCGATCTGGAGCAGCCCTTCGCGGACCCGCCGTTCGATCGCCAGCCCGTGGTCCATCAGTTCGAGGAAGTAGTTGTCCGCCCCGACGATCTCCCGCCACTTGGCCGCCGCCTCGAGCGCCTCACGCTCCTGCCCCAGACGCAGCCGGGTCTGCACCTCCCCGGACGGACAACCCGTGGTGATGATGATGCCGTCGGCGTGTTCGGCGATGAGCTCGGCGTCCATTCGCGACCACTTGCTCAGCTGACCCTCGAAGGAGGCCAGCGAGGACAACTTGAACAGGTTCCGCAGGCCGGTCGCGTTCTCGGCCACCATCGTCAGGTGGGTATAGGAGCCGCTGCCGGAGACGTCGTCGGCCTTCTGGCTCGGGTCGCCCCAGGTGACGCGCCGGGTGTCGAAGCGTGATCCCGGCGCGATGTAGGCCTCCACGCCGATGATCGGCTTGACCCCGGCCGTCGTCGCCGCGTTGTAGAACTCGCTGGCGCCAAACATGTTTCCGTGGTCGGTCATCCCGATCGCGGGCATCTGCAGCCGCTCGACCTCGGCGAGCAACGGCGTGATCTTCGCGGCACCGTCCAACATCGAGTACTCGGTGTGGTTATGCAGGTGCACGAAGGACTGGTTCATAGGGACGCCAGTCTATGACCGACCACCGACGCATCCTCGGCGTGTCGCGGAGTGTGTCTGCTTTCTATCCGTAGAGCTCGACGAACTGCTTCAGCGACTTCTCCACGTCGCCCTTGACGGCGCGGGCCGCGGCCGCACCCACCGGGCCGAACAACGCACGTCCGCCCATTTCGAGGCGCAGGCCAAGGGCGGCCCCCCCTTTGGTGGGCCGCACGGTGAGGGTGACGCCGTATTTCGCTCCGCCCTTGCCGGACCCTGACATGGCGACCGCGTGCGGCGGGTCCCACTTCGTCACCGTCCACGTCACCCGGTTGCGCAGCCCCTTGGAACGCGCCACGCCCACGATCTGGACGCCTTCGCTGATCTCGTCGGGCAGGTTGCTGCGCCACCCCTCGTGCAGGACGAGCCACTCGCCCAGGTCCGACAGGTCCGAAACGTGGTCCCACATGTCCTGCGGGGTCATCGGCATGTCGGCGGTCATGTCAACGGCGGCCATCGCCTGAGCGTAACTCCCGCGACGATTACCCGAAACGCCTTGTCACATCGGTCACCTTGGCCCCTGCTCGGACAGGGATGAGCTTTGTGGCCGAGCATCAACCTGGGACTGACCGCGCCCAGTCGCTCGGAAGTGGGCAAATCGTGAACCCCTTCCGGCGCAAAGACCCCGCTGCGATCAGTGGCTGGGCCCCCCGCGGAATCGGTTGCCAATCCGGATCCCGGGCAGCAGCAGGCTGCGCGGGGCGAACCTGCCGCCGGCGCTGACGACCTTGGGAACGATGCCGGGCACCACGCTGCGCTTGCCGGCCAGCATCCCGCCGATGGCCGCTTCGGCGACGTCGCGCGGCGAGACCTGCGCAAGCGGAACGCTGAAGCGCTCGGCATTGGCGATCTCGGCCCACTCGGTCGGCACCGGGCCCGGACACAGCACCGTGACCGACACGCCCGTTCCGTGCAGCTCCTCGTGCACCGCTTCGGAGAACGTCTGCACGTAGGCCTTGGTCGCCGAATACACCGCCATGAAGGGAATCGGCTGAAATGCGGCGATCGACGCGATGTTCATCACCGCGCCGGCGCCGCGCTCGACCATGCCGGGCAGGGCCGCGTGGGTGAGTTCCGTCAACGCCAAGGCGTTGAGGGTCACTTCCTCACTCTCGCGTTCGACCGGCAACGTGTAAAAGACCCCGCTGGTCCCGAAGCCGGCGCTGTTGCACAGACCGGCGATCGGCTCGCTGCGGAGTCGCTCCGCCAGTTTTGCGCGGCCCTCGACCGCGCCGAGGTCCAGTGGCATGACCTCAACCGCGACCGAGTATTCCTGGCCCACCTCGTTGGCGAGATCGTCGAGGCGCTCGCGGCGCCGCGCGACCAGCAGCAGGGGGAAGCCTCGCCGGGCCAGGCCGCGGGCCAGTTCGGAGCCGATGCCGGATGAGGCCCCGGTGATGACGACGGTCGTGTCTGTGTCGGGTTTCGGAAGGCTCATGATTTCACCAATGGATCCCTCGGGTCGCCTGGACGAATGTCTCGCTTCGTTTATCGAAAGGCGTTGTATCGCTATCGGATTCGCTGCCCTTGGCCGCGCTTGAGTCGCCGAACATGGCGAACGCGCGGTTGCGCACGCGGTCCATGACCGCCGGGTTGACGGCGTCGGCGACGGCGGCGAACTGCCCGAACGGCGAGCTCGCGCGTCGGGGCCGGTGCACGATCGCGTCCGTGATCACGCCGGCCGCCTGGTCCGGCGTCAACGCGGGGAACTTGTCGTACATGGTCGTCGGGCTGATCATCGGGGTGCGAACCAACGCCATGTGCACGGTGGTGAACTTGACGTTGTCGTTCACGACTTCGGCCTGCAGGGCGTCGCACAGGCTGTCCAGCGCGGCCTTGCTGGCGATGTAAGCGCCGAAGCGCGGCGCGCGGGTCTGCACGCCGACCGAGGAGACGTTGATGATCTGCCCAAAGCCGCGTTCCCGCATCCCCGGGATGAACTTGAGGATGAGCTGGACCGCGCCGAGGTAGTTCAGCTGTATGGTCCGCTGGTAGTCGTGGATGCGGTCGTAGGACAGCTTCAGCGAGCGTCGGATCGACCGCCCCGCGTTGTTGACCAGGATGTCGACCCCGCCGAGGTCGTTGAGCACCTGATCGGCCATCGCGGCGATTGCGTCCATGTCGGACAGGTCGCACGGGTATACGTGGGCGTCTCCCCCGTTGCCGCGGATTTCCTCCGCGACCTTCTCGAGGTTTTCCCGGGTGCGGGCAACCAGCACGACGGTGCCGCCCACTTCTGCGATCTTCTTGGCGGCGGCCTCGCCGATGCCCGACGACCCTCCGGTGATGAGGACGGTCTTGCCCTTCACCGCATCGCTGAGCGTGCGGCCCTGCACCGCGTCGAGCAGGTTCCTGAGATAAAACGGCCGATACCGCCCGGCCGAATTGGGCGTGTTGATGAGGTTGGAAACCGCCGCAAAGGGCTTCTCCACAAAGCTCGTCAAGTCACCGAGGTTCATCGATTCTCGCTCCTGGTGTTGGTCCCCCGACCGCGGGCGTCCGGTGTGAGTGATGTGACGTGGGTCATGAAAACAACCTAGGGCATCCGTCGGCCGACGGTTGCACATTGTGGTCATATGACCGGCTCCCGCGACTCACACCGGGGCCAAAGTCGGGGCCACGCGAGGGCAATCCGCTTGTTACACAGGGTAATCGGCGTGTGATCACTCCCTAACTGGCGGGCAACGCCGAAATGCTCCAATCGCAGTTATGAGAATCCTGGCACGCTTCCGCAAACCCGAGTCGGCCACGATCTACGACCGGATCGGCGGACGCGAGGCCATTGAAGCCGTGGTCGAGGACTTCTATGTTCGGGTGCTGGCCGACGACCAGCTCTGCGGATTCTTCAGCGGCACGAATATGAACCGCCTCAAGGGCAGACAGGTCGAGTTCTTCGCGGACGCCCTCGGCGGGCCCGAGCCCTACACCGGCGCGTCGATGAAGCAGGTTCATCAGGGGCGTGGCATCACCATGCGCCACTTCAGCCTGGTGGCCGGACATTTGGCCGACGCGCTCGCGGCCGCCGGGGTCCCCGCCGAGACTGTGACCGAAATACTCTGTGCCATAGCGCCACTGGCACCCGACATCGCATCGGCCGAGACCACCAGGGCAAAGGTCTGAGGGCACGGTCATGGTTGTGTGACCGCACCGACGATGTGGCTGAGCAGGTCCCGTACCGCCCCTGCCGGCGGCGTGCGTCCGCCGACCCAGATGGCTTGAAGTCGGCGGCGCAGATCCAACTCACGGACGGTGATCGCGCGTAGCCGACCGACCGCCAGATCGTCGGCGACGGCTAACCGGCTGATCACCGCGGGTCCCGCCCCGGCGAGGACCGCGGCGCGCACGGCCGCACCCGATGACAGTTCGAGCGCCGGGGGTGGTTGATGCGTTTCCTCGCCCACGACTTGACGCAGCGCCACGGTGAGCGAGTCGCGTGTTCCGGAGCCGACCTCGCGGGTGACCAGGGGTGTTCGGGCGAGTTCGGAGGCGCCGAGGGCGCGTGAGCGTCGGGCCCACTTGTGATCGGGCGGCACGATGACCACGAGCTCATCGTGTGCCACGACACGGCAGCGCAATCCCCGGGGCGTACCCGGGCTTTCGATGAATCCCAGATCGGCGGAGCCCTCGCGAACCGCGGCGATCGCGTGCTCGCTGTTGGTCGCGGTCAGAATCACGTTGGGGGCGGTGACGCCGCGCCGGGCGGCGGCGGCCTGCAGGGATACCAGCCAGCGGGGCATGAGCTGTTCGGCGATCGTCTGGCTGGCCACCACCTTGGTTTGCTGGCGCCTTTGCGTTCGCAGCGAACCCAGGCCGGTGTCGACGTGATGGGCGACATCGAGCAGGCGTGCGGCCCACTCGGCAACCACCACGCCGCCCGGCGTGAGTTGTGAGCCGCGGGCCGTCCGCACCGCCAGTTGCACCCCGGTCTGGGCCTCCATCGAGGCCAGACGGGCCGAGACCGCCTGTTGGGTCAGCCCGATTTCGCGGGCGGCGGCGCCGAGGCTGCCCGTCTTGGCGATCGCCAGCAAGACTTCGAAGGAGCCGAGATCGGGCATGCGCGAGCTGAGCGACATGACTGATGTAATCACAATCCCGCTGTCGGCAGAGGCCTCAATCGCGGACCACTGCAGGTGGGGCGGGCACAAAGCGGTTTGGTGGCCCCACAACAGCACGCCCCCTACTGAATGCCGGTTGCGCGGCGAACCATCAAGACGTGCAGAACCGTCTAACCAACAAAAGACACGAACAAGTCCCCAACGGCTAGGAGAGGCCAGAATGTCTACCGCAAACCGAGTGACCAAGAAAATGCTCGTCACCGCCGCCATCGCACTCGCCGCCGGCCTCGCCGGAGCGGCACCGGCCGCCGCCGACCCGAACGCGATCGGCCCCGACCCCAACCCGTTCGGCACCCTTGGCTGCAACTGCCGAGGGACGGTGCCGGCCGACGGCCCGGAATCTAAACAAGAGATAAATCGGGGAATGCGCGAGGGTCTTTCCGTCTCGGTGCCGGGACTGCCCACACCGGCCCGGCCCCGCGAACCCCGGCCGTAATCCCCGCGCTGACGGCAATCTCGCCGTTTTGAGGTGAGAATGCAAGACATGTCTCGCTCATTCGAAGATCTGGTGGCCGAAGCCGATTCGGCGTCCGTTGACGGTTGGGACTTCTCCTGGCTCGACGGCCGGGCGACGGAGGAACGACCGTCCTGGGGCTACCAGCGGTTGCTGAGCGGCCGTCTGGCGACGGTATCGGCCGCGCTCGACATCCATACCGGAGGCGGGGAGGTGCTGTCGGGCGCCGGACCGTTCCCACCCGCCATGGCCGCCCTCGAGACGTGGCCACCGAACGCGGCCCTGGCAACACGACGCCTGCACCCGTTGGGCGTGGTGGTCCTGGCGACCCGCGATGAGCCGCCGTTGCCGTTCGCCGACGAAGCGTTCGATCTGGTGACCACCCGTCATCCGATCTCGGTGTGGTGGGCGGAGATCCTTCGTGTGCTTCGGCCGGGCGGCACCTACTTCGCTCAGCACATCGGGCCCGCCACGATGGGCGAGCTGGTCGAGTTCTTCATTGGGCCGCAACCGGAGAAATGGGCCGAGTTTCACCCGGACAACGTGAGAGCACAGGCGCAGGACGCGGGCTTCGAGGTCCTGGATTTGCGCATGGAGCGCCTACGCGCGGAGTTCTTCGACATCGGCGCCGTCGTCTACTTCCTGCGCAAGGTGGTTTGGACGGTGCCGGACTTCACCGTGGGGCGCTACGTGGACCGGCTGCGGGAACTTCATGAGCGGATCGAGGCCGATGGTCGGTTCGTCGCGCACGCGACCCGCGTGCTCGTCGACGTCCGCAAACCCGAGTGATCACCCCTCGTGCCGCAGCACGTCAAGGGCGTGCTGCAGATCGGGCGGGTACGGGCTGACGATCTCCATCCGCCGGCCGTCGGCCGGATGGGCGAAGGCAAGCGAGCGCGCGTGCAACCATTGCCGTTGCAGCCCAAGACTTTTCGCCAGTTTCGGGTCGGCCCCATAAACGAGGTCGCCGCAGCACGGGTGGTGGAGGGCGGAGAAGTGCACCCGGATCTGATGGGTGCGACCGGTTTCCAGATGCACGTCCAGCAGGCTGGCGGCCACGTGAGCTTCCAGGGTGTCGTAGTGGGTGAGGCTGTGCCGGCCGTTCGTGGTGACCGCGAACTTCCACTCGCCTCCGCGGTGTCGTCCGATCGGCGCGTCGATCGTCCCGCTGGACGGGTCGGGATGTCCCTGCACCAGCGCGTGATAGCGCTTGTCCACGGTGCGCTGTTTGAATGCCCGCTTGAGCGTCGTGTAGGCGCGCTCGGAGAGCGCGACCACCATCACCCCCGAGGTGCCGACGTCGAGGCGATGCACGATTCCCTGCCGCTCGGGCACGCCCGACGTGGTGATCCGGTAACCGGCGGCGGCCAGGCCGCCGAGCACCGTCGGCCCGGTCCAGCCCACCGAGGCATGGGCGGCCACCGCCGCGGGCTTGTCGACCGCGACGATGTCGTCGTCGGAGTACAGAATCGTCATGCCTTCGATATCGACGGGCGTGTTCTCCGGCGGCGCCGGCGCGTCGGGCAAGCGCACCTGTAGCCAGGCACCGCCGGTCAGGCGGTCGGATTTTCCGGCCTGAACACCGTCCAGTTCGACGCCGCCGTCCTCGGCCAGTGCCGCCGCGGCGCTGCGCGACACTCCCAACAGCCGGGCCAATCCGGCGTCGACACGCATGCCCGCCAGCCCCTCCGGGACGGCCATCGAGCGGTCGGTCATCGGCGCTCGTCGGCTCTGCGTCGACCCACGGTGTCGAAGTCGTAGCCGAAAATCGACAGCACCACCAACAGGATCGCGCCGCCGACCACCGAGGGGTCGGCGACGTTGAACACCGGCCACCAGCCGACCGACAAAAAGTCCACGACATGACCGCGCAGCGGCCCGGGCGACCGGAAGAACCGATCGACCAGGTTGCCCGTGGCGCCGCCGAGGATCATTCCCAGCCCCACCGCCCACCAGGGCGACACCAGCCGCCGTCCCATCCAGAAGATGCCGGCCACCACAACGGTCGCGATCAGCGTCAGCAGCCAGGTGTATCCCGTGCCCATGGAGAACGCCGCGCCGGAATTGCGCACCAAAGTCCAGGTCACTGTGTCGCCGATGATCGATACCGGCTGTCCCGGTGGCAGCAGTTTGACGGCCAGCACCTTGGTCACGATGTCCAGGGTCAGCACCACCGCCGCGACCGAGAGCAGCAGGCGCAGCCGCCGCTGAGGAGGTTGCCGCGGCGCTCCCGCCCCGGGTTCGCCAGCCTCGTCGGCTTCCCCGGCCTCGCCGGCCGCGATCACCGGTTCGGCCGGTCCCGTTGGTTCCTCAGACACGGTTCCATCATCCCTTAATCCGAAGGCTGCCCCGCCGGAGCCCGCGAGCGTCGTGCGCAATGATGCCTCCATGGCCCGGCTCACCGTTATCGCCACCGGAGGGACGATATCGACCAGCACGGGTGCCGATGGGGTGCGGCGACCGACCCACAGCGGCGCGGAGTTGACGGCGGGCCTCGACGTGGATGTCGTTGACCTGCTGGCGCTGGACAGCTCCCAGCTGACACCGGGCGATTGGGATCGGATGCGGGCCGCGGTGCAAGCCGCGATCGATGACGGCGCCGACGGGGTGGTCATCACCCACGGGACGGACACGCTGGAGGAGACGTCGCTCTGGTTGGACCTGACCTATGACGGCACGGTCCCGATCGTGCTGACCGCCGCCATGCGCAGCGCCGACTCCCCCGACGCCGACGGCCCGGGCAATCTGCGCGACGCGTTGGCGGTGGCGGCCGGCCCGGCCGCCCGTGGCGTCGGTGTGCTGGTGTGCATCGCTGGCCGGGTGTTGCAGCCGCTGGGCTTAAGCAAGGTTGCCACCGAAGACCTCAGCGGCTTCGCGGGCGAACTGCTCGGCACCGCGGCCAACGGCGTGACGCTGACGGGCCCCAAGACGCGGCCTTATTTTGGCGACCTCAGCGCCGCCGCGGCGCCGCGGGTCGACATCGTCGCCGCGTACCTGGGCAGTGACGCGGTAGCCCTTGATGCGTGCGTAGACGCCGGCGCACGAGCCGTGGTCCTGGAAGCGCTGGGTTCGGGCAATGCCGGGGATGCGGTGGTCGACGGGGTGCGCCGCCATTGCCGCAACGGGGTTGTCATCGCGGTGTCCACCCGGGTCCCCGGCGGGCGAGTCAGTGCGGGCTACGGCCCGGGCCATGAGATGGCGACCGCAGGCGCGGTGATGGTGCCGAGGCTTCGGCCGTCGCAGGCTCGGGTTTTGCTGATGGCCGCGCTGGCCGCGGACCTACCCGTCGCCGACGTCATCCACCGCTGGGGATGAGAGGGCGTTGGCCTGCAGCACGCCGACATAGTCGGGCCAGTCCAGGGAGTCGACCGGGTTGGCGCCGGTGAGGTCGCCGGTATCGGCGGGAAATGTCCGCGCCTGGCCGGGGCCCGAGCTACGCGTCTCGAACCGCACCGTGACCACGCCGTGGCCGGCTCCCTGAACCCAGCCGTGTCCGAAATCGCGGTGCGCCACGTCATCTCCCACCCGCCACGGTGAGGCCTCCTGACCCGCGGCAAACATGGCCTCGGTTGCGCTTGGTGCAAACACCGCGGAATGCTGGGTATCGGGTTCGGCTTCGGAGAACTCCAAATCCGGGAACAAGGACTGCTGCCGCACGTCGCTCAACCCCGAAAAGCCAACGCCGAGTAGGCGAATCGGCCCGATCTCGCGGGGGTCGAGCAGCAGCCTCCGGGCCACCGCGATCAGCGCCCCGGCCTCGGTCGTCGCGTACGGCAACGTCGCGGAGCGCGTCAGCGTGCTCATGTCGGACTTCTTCAGCTTCACCGTGACGGTGCGGGCGCCGCGGCCGTCGCGCAGCAGGCGTTGATGCGCATGCTCGGCGATCGGGTCGACCGCTTCCCGCAGCTGCTCCAGGCTGGTCAGGTCGACGGCGAACGTCGACTCGGAGCTGATCTGCTTGGCTTCGGCGCGCTCGGCGACCGGCCGGTCGTCGATGCCGCGGGCCAGCAGATGCAAGGCCGGCCCGACCGTCGCACCCAGGATGTTGGCCACCTCGGCGTCGGTCAGCGCGGCCAGCTGCCCGATCGTCTCGATGCCGAGTCGATTGAGCTTCTCCTCGGCGACGGGACCGATTCCCCACAGCCGTCGCACCGGCAATCCGGCTAGCAGCGATTGTTCTTCGGCGCGCCGGACCGCCCGAACACCGTCGGGTTTGGCCAGCCCGGATGCGATCTTGGCGACCTGTTTGCCCGAGCCCGCACCGACGGAGGCGACCAGACCGGTCTCATCTCGAACCCGCCGGCGCAGGTTCTCGCAAAACGCCTCGACGTCCTCGGCCGACGCCCCGGCGAGTTGCGGTGGCTCACCGAACCCCTCGTCGTAGGACAGCTGCTCGACCACGGGTACCAGGCCGCGCACGGTGTCGAAGACCCGGCGGCTGGCCACCCCGTACACCAGGCCGCGCGGCGGCAACACCACCGCGGTCACGCCGACCAAGCGGCGCGCCTGATGCATAGGCATGGCGGACCGGGCGCCGAAAACCCGCGCTTCATAACTGGCGCCGGCCACCACACCCCGGCCACCCAAGCCGCCAACCAGCACCGGCCGGCCCCGCAGGGTCGGTCGGGTGAGCTGTTCGACGGAGGCGAAGAACGCGTCCATGTCCAGGTGCAGCACCCAGCGGGACTCCACAACAGCAAATGTTATTGGGCTAACGTCGGTGAGTATGGCGATGAACCTCTGCCACCGGCTGTGCTGCAACTCGAACCGCTGGGCGAAGGAAGTCGAAACCCACTTCTTGCCGACGGTCCTCGCCGAGGTGGAACTGGGCGACAACACCCTTGAGATCGGGCCCGGATACGGGGCATTTCTAAGGGTGTTGGTCGACAAGACGCCGAAGCTCACCGCGGTGGAGATCGACGCTCCGATGGCGGAGCGGCTGCAGCGGCTCTATGGCGATCGCGCCCGCATCATCAACGGGGACGGCACCGATACCGGGTTGCCGGACAACGAGTTCAGCTCGGTGCTGTCCTTCACGATGCTGCACCATGTCCCGACCGCCGAACTGCAGGACCGGCTGTTCGCCGAGGCCTTCCGGGTGCTTCGGCCCGGGGGCGTCTTCGCCGGCAGCGACGGCGTGCCGTCCCCGATGTTCCGGGTGCTGCATTTCCGCGACACCTGCAATCCGGTTGCACCAGAGACGTTGCCGGACCGCTTGCGCGCGGCGGGCTTTCACGACGTGGAGGTCACGGCCGGTGCACGCAGGCAGCGCTGGCGCGCGGTCAAGGCCGCCTGATGGACGACGCGCTGTCCTCACGATGGGCACGGCTGCGCCACCAATGGGACGAGCGGCTGCAACCCGGTGAACAGACCACCGTGCTGGCCTGGACGTCGTTCACCCTCACGTTCCTCGGTCTGCGCGGATTGACTCACTGGATTCGCGGCGGCCATGGGCCCTCGGGTGGGGGTATCAAACTGGGCGGCAACCACTTTCACCACTACAACATCGGTATCGCGATACTCGCGACGGTGGGCGGCGTCGGCCTGCGCGGCACGGAAAAGCAACGCCGGCACCCCGCGGCGGCCGTTGCCTTCGGTGCCGCGAACGCAATGATCGTCGACGAGCTGGCTCTGCTGCTGGACCTCAAGGACGTCTACTGGGCAAAGGACGGCCGCGAGAGCGTCGACGTCGCAGTCGGCCTCATCGCCGCCGGCGCGACCGTCGTGGCCGGCATGCCGTTCTGGCCGCACGCCCGCCGCGCGCTGCGGTCCGGCGTTCAGCCGCGCGCGTAACGCCGCGGCGAAATCTCATCGGGATTTTCGCCGCGGCGTTAAGTCCGCCGTTCAGAACATGCGGGTCACTTCTTACCCGGCGTTTGTTGGCAGGGTAGGCACGGAACCTGCCCGGGGGCGCCGCCGAGCTTCTGGCCCTTGCCGCTCGGCTGACCGCCGCCGCTCGGCTGACCGCCGCCACTCGGCTGACCGCCGCCACTCGGCTGACCGCTGCCACCCTTCTGACCGCCGCCGCTCGGCTGACCGCCGCCGCTCGGCTGACCGCCGCCACCCTTCTGACCGCCGCCGCTCGGCTGACCGCTACCACCCTTCTGGCCGCCACCACTGGGCTGGCCGCCGCCACCGGGCTGGCCGCCACCACTGGGCTGGCCGCCGCCACCGGGCTGACCACCACCACCGGGCTGACCACCACCACCGGGCTGACCACCACCACCGGGCTGACCACCACCACCGGGCTGACCACCACCACCGGGCTGACCACCACCACCGGGCTGACCACCACCACCGGGCTGACCACCACCACCGGGCTGACCACCACCACCGGGCTGACCACCACCACCGGGCTGACCACCACCACCGGGCTGACCACCACCCTGGGGCGGCACGGGTACGAGTACGGGTACCGGTACAGGCACCAGCACCGGCGGGACGTTGACGGTCACGGTAGGCCCCGCTGGTGGCGTGCCCGGATCGGCCGGGCCAGTCGCAGGGGGACCCGGATCGGCCGGGGCAGCGGCAGGGGGACCGGGATCCGCCTGGACAGCTGGCACCTGCACCGGCGCAGGACCAGTCAGAGCCGGCGCATCGCCACCTTTGATAGGTCCGGTCGGGCCAGTCGGGGCTTGCCCGCTGTCGGGAGGGGCAACAACCGACGCCGGCGCCGGCGCCACGGGCGGCGGGGAACCCGCACCGGGAACCTGGGGCGTCACCGAACTGACATTGGCGTTCGGAACGATGACGGCCGGTTTCTCCTGTTTAGAACCCGTCCCGTTAACGAGCAGCAGGCCGACCCCGGATACCAAGCCGAGGGCGCCGACCACCGCCGCGACCACCAGCGCATTCGATCGCCGCGAGCGCGGCTCCTCGGTCACAGTCGTAGGCGGGAAATCCTCGACGTTTGCAGGCTCCGATAGGGATAAGTCCGCGGGCTCCGGCAGGAATCCGTCGTCGATCGTCGGGTCGCCCAGCGGGCTCGACGCCCACGCCTCGGCGACCGTCAGGTCCTCATGCGGGACGGCGGCGACCGTCAGGTCCTGGTGCGGGACGGCGGCGACCGTCAGGTCCTGGTGCGGGACGGCCGCGAACGTCGCCGACTGGAAGTGTTCGATGGTGCTCATGGCGTGTTCCTTGACTGTGGTCGCGGCCCCCTTTGGGCCGCTGTTACAGGTAGGAGCAGCCGGCTCCGATGGTTCGGACAATTTTTTGAAGAACTTTTTTTCCCGCCTCGACGCCTCAGGCTTTGGCGATTGCCACCCGCACGCCGTCGCCGATCTCGGCGCCATCGGCGGGCTCGCCGAACTCGAAGCTGGTGGCCAGGATCTCCCCCGCGATGAGGTCGCGATGGGTGCGTGCCCATTCGGCCCGCTCGGCGGGCACCGACATCACCACGCTGATGCGATCGGACACATCCAGCCCCGTCGACTTGCGCAGTTCCTGCAGCTCGCGGACCCGGTCCTTCGCCCAACCCTCGGCCTCCAGCTCCGGGGTCACGGCGCCGTCCAAGACGACCAGACCGGTCCCGTCCGGCAGCGCCGCGGTGTATTCCGGGTCGGCGGCCACCAGTCGTGAGTCGTACTCATCGGGTTGCAGCACCGCGGGGCCCGCGGTCAGCGTGCCATCCGGGTTGACGACGCCGTCGCCGGCCTTGACAGCCTTGATGGCGGCCTGCACGTACTTGCCCAACCGCGGGCCGGCCACTCGGGCGTTGACGGTGAGCTCGAACCGGCCGTAGGTGTCGATCGCGTCGGTCAGTTCGACGCGCTTGACGTTGAGTTCGTCGGCGATCAATTCGGTGAACGGCTCTAGCCGCTGGGGATTATCCACTGCCACAGTCAGTTTGGGGAGCGGCAGACGTACCCGGAGTTTCTTGGCCTTGCGCAGCGATGATGCGGCCGAGCACACTTCGCGGACCTGGTCCATCGCGGCGACCAGCTCGGGGTCGGCGGGCAGCTCAGCGGCTTTCGGCCAGTCGGTCAGGTGCACCGACCGCTCGCCGGTCAGACCCCGCCAGATGATCTCGGTCACCGACGGCAGCAGCGGAGCGGCCAGCCTCGCGGTCACCTCCAGAACGGTGTGCAGGGTATCGATCGCATCGCTGTCCTCCTCCCAGAACCGCGCGCGTGAGCGCCGCACATACCAGTTCGTCAACGCCTCGGTGAACTGGCGAAGTTGCTCGCAGGCCCCGGAGATATCGCAGGCCTCCATCGACCGGGTCAGGTCGTCGCACAGCACCGCCAGCTTGGCCAGGATGTAGCGGTCCAGCACGTGCACCGAATCGGTGCGCCAGTTACCGACTTTCGGCGCGTAGAGCGCCAAAAAGCTGTAGGCGTTCCACAGCGGCAGCAGGACCTGGCGCACGCCTTCGCGGATGCCCTGCTCGGTGACGATCAGATTGCCGCCGCGCAGGATCGGCGAGGCCATCAGGAACCAGCGCATGGCATCGGAGCCGTCGCGGTCGAACACCTCGGTGACATCGGGGTAGTTGCGCAGAGACTTGCTCATCTTCTGGCCGTCGGAGCCCAGCACAATCCCATGTGCGACACACGTTTTGAACGCCGGGCGGTCAAACAGCGCGGTGGCCAGCACGTGCAACGTGTAGAACCAGCCACGGGTCTGCCCGATGTATTCGACGATGAAGTCACCGGGATAGTGGCCGTCGAACCACTCGCCATTCGCGAACGGATAGTGCACCTGGGCATACGGCATCGAGCCGGAGTCGAACCAGACGTCGAGCACGTCGGGGATGCGACGCATCGTGCTGCGACCGCTGGGGTCGTCGGGATTGCGGCGGGTGAGTTCGTCGATGTAGGGCCGGTGCAAATTCGTCGGCCGCACCCCGAAGTCGCGCTCGAGCTCGTCGAGGCTTCCATAGACGTCGATGCGCGGGTAGGTCGGATCGTCGGACTTCCAGACCGGAATCGGGGTGCCCCAGTAGCGATTTCGTGAGATCGACCAGTCGCGGGCGCCCCGAAGCCAGTTTCCGAACTGGCCGTCCTTGACGTGTTCTGGATACCAGGTGATCTGCTGGTTGAGTTCCACCATGCGGTCCCGGAATTCGGTGACCTTGACGAACCACGACGACACCGCCCGATAAATCAGCGGATTTCGGCACCGCCAACAATGCGGATAGGGGTGCTCGTAGGTCTCGTGCCGGATCAGTACCGGCTTGTTGACGGCCGTCGGGCCGCCCTGGTTCTTCAGGTCACGGATGATTTGGGCGTTGGCGTCGAAAACGTGCTGTCCCTGGTAATCCGGGACGGTGGCGTCGAAGCGGCCCTTGGAATCGACCGGAGTGACCGGCACAATGCCCACCTGCTCGGTGGTGGCCATGTCGTCCTCGCCGTACGCCGGTGCCATGTGCACGATTCCGGTGCCATCCTCGGTGGTCACGAAATCACCCGGCAGCACCTGGAACGCATTCGCGGTGTCCATGAAGTAGGGGAACGGCGGCAGGTAGCGCGCGCCCAGCAGATCCCTACCGCTGTAGGTGCCGAGCGCCTCAGGCGCCTCTCCTTCTTCGAGGCCCAACTCACGGCTGTAGGCGCCCAACCGCGCCTCGGCCAGCAAAAAACGACGATCCCCGGCCTTCACCTGGACATAGGTCACCTCCGGGTTCACGGCGACCGCGAGATTGGACGGCAGGGTCCACGGCGTCGTCGTCCACACCAGCAGGTAGGCGCCATCCAGTTCGCCACCGATTACCTTGAAGCCCAAAGTGATCGCGGGATCTTGACGGCTCTGGTAGACGTCGTCGTCCATCCGCAATTCGTGATTGGACAGCGGGGTTTCGTCGCGCCAACAGTAAGGCAGCACCCGGTAGCCCTCGTATGCCAGGCCCTTGTCCCACAACTGCTTGAACGCCCAGATCACCGACTCCATGTAGCTGGGATCGAGCGTCTTGTAGTCGTTGTCGAAGTCGACCCAGCGCGCCTGGCGGGTCACATACGCCTGCCATTCGTCGGTGTAGCGCAGCACCGACTCGCGGCACGCCTCGTTGAATGCGGCGATCCCCATGTCGTCGATCTGGGATTTGTCGGTGATGCCGAGCTGGCGTTCGACCTCGAGTTCGGCGGGCAGCCCGTGGGTGTCCCAGCCGAAGCGGCGCTCCACCTGGTAGCCGCGCATGGTGCGGTACCGGGGGACGATGTCTTTCACGTAGCCGGTGAGCAAATGCCCATAGTGCGGCAGCCCGTTCGCGAACGGCGGCCCGTCGTAGAACACATACTCCGGGGCGCCGTCGCGGCGGGCGATACTGGCCCGGAAGGTGTCGTCGCGGGCCCAATAGTCGAGAACCTCGACCTCGAGGGCGGGAAAATCGGGCGCCCCGCCGGCCAGCCTCGGATAAGCCCTGACGTCAGCGTTATCGGTCACTTGTAGCCACTTTGTGCGTCGTCTCCTGTGCCTAAGTGCCGTTCGGCACTGCGCCCTGTGGGGACGACGACGCGCTACCTGCGCGAGCGCCGCGGTACCACCCCGCTTGCCGCGCTCACGCGCGGCCGCTCGTTGGCGGCTGTGACGGGCCTACCCGTTCGGTTCTACTGGGCCAGGCTGGCCGTTCTTCCGAAGGCTCCCCGGTGATCGCCGGATCGATGCCATTACGTCGATTCTACGGACGCGGGCAAATCAACCGGGCCCGCGCTGTGATCCGGCGAGCGCGGCCTTGGCATCAGCCAGGTTGTCCGCCCCCAGGACGAGCCGCGTGTTGGTCGCAAGGTACACGGTCGCCAGGTTGACCTTCGCGCGGCCGAGCTTGTGGACGACCTCGGCGAGCGCGCCCGGTCGGTCCTCCATGTCGAGGACGATTACCTCCTGTTCCTCCTCGACCTTGATTCCGGCCCCCTCCAGGGCTTCGAACGCAGGGGTCGGATCCTGCACCAGCACGTGCAGCTCCGCCTGCCCCCCACCGCTGCTGAGCGAGCACAGGCCGGCGATGTTGACGCCAGCCTTGCCGAGCACATCGCCGACATGTGCCAGCTCGCCGGGCTCGTCGTCGAGATAAAGCGTCAGATCGGTTGCCATGACAAGTCCCTTCAGGCCGCCGCGCCCAGGTAGTCGCATATCAACGCTACTGCGCCGAGCGGCACCTGGGGCAACGATTTCGGCGGTCGAACTGCTGCCTAAGCCTGGACTTCGAGCACGCCGACCCGCCACAGCGCCGCGTACACGTGCCGCAGCGGAACGCTCAACAAACGCGCAGCGCCGTCGAACAGCGGGTCGCCGCCGGCGCAAAGGGTGTCGGTGTCGACCCGGCGCGTCACCTTCGGCGCGGGGGCGCGCGTCGTGACCGCGTCGCGCACCACCGTCAGCTTGCGGGCGGGCGCTACGGTCACCACTTCGTCGTACACAACTGCGGTCATCATCGCCTCCTAGACGGAAATCCCAAACGAGCACTGAATGGACTGACGTGTCCCGTCCCGTAGTGGTTCCGCTCCCAGAACGCTTGGCCGCTAAGCCAATTCGCTACTTAGTCGGCAACGTCGTGCCGGGGACCGGATCGGGACGAAACATAGTTCGGACTTCGGTCCGGACTATCGCTGGAACTCATACGTCCCTCACCTCCTCAACGGTCACGACGCGCGCGGTTATCCGCACGGTCTGTGCGCACCGGAAGGAGTACAGGAACCGACATCCGTCGGAGATCCGCACCCCTCTCGTCAGAGCTTTGGCACCACACGACGTGTCCGGTACTCCGGAAGCCACCTGGGCTCAACCCTTAAGCCGGGAGGAGCTGTCCTGACCCGGGGCGTCTTTCGACGTTGGAGGTCAGTGGCCTGTATTCGTGTAGAAGCCTCACCTAACGAGGTGCATACGCGACCGATAATGCACGACCCCTGTTTGGGCGGTCAATGTGATCTGCGTCGTGTTCGCAAATCTTTATGCAATCACTACCTGTGCGCACGGCGCGGGCGCAGCCCGTCAAGCACCAGCGCAACGACGAAGTCGGCCACCTGGGCTGCGGTCACGTCGTCGTCGGTGTTCAGCCGCCGGTGCGCGAGCTGCCCGACCAGCGCCGCCAGCGTGTACGCCACCATCCGGGGCGGGGCGGCGACCACCTGGCCGCGCTCCTGGGCCGCGACGACGAAGGTTTCGATGTCGTCGATGAACCGCTCGTAGATCCCGCCCAGGTGCTTTTCGAACCGGTCGCCGAGCGCGTACGCGTCGCGGAGGAACAGCTTGACGGTGGCCTTGTCGGCTTCGAAAAACTCCAACGTCGCCCGCACGGCGGTCCGGAGCGGCGCCTCCTCCCCGGCGCTCTCCGCAGGCGCACCCGCTGACAGCTGAGCCAGCGCCGCCGCGACATGGTTTCGCAGCGCCGTCTCCTCGACGGCCATCAGCGCATGGAACAGCTCTTCCTTCGAGTCGAAGTACCAATAGACCGAGCCGTATGCGAGCCCGGCCTGTTTCGCGATGTCGGCGATCGTGGTCGCGTGAAAACCCCTGCGCGCGAACATCTTTTTGGCGGCGGCCATGATTTCGCCGCGCCGCGCCGATTTGTCCTCGTCACTGACCGCGCGACGCCGGCGGGTCGAGCTGGTCAATTATCGACCAGGCGGTCGAGCTGCCCGACGGTGTCGATGAACTCCTCGACCATGTCCAGCACCACCGAGCGCGCCGGCCTGACCCGATCGAGCGAGCCGACCACCTGACCCACGAAGTAGGTCGCCAGCTCGCGAGCCTTGGACCCCGGGTGGCCGGCGGCCTGGCTGATGCGCAGCTGCGAATCGGTGATCAGTGCGGTCTGCAGCGGCATGCCGAGCGGATCGGGGCTGTCCGGGCGCTCCCACTCGTCGGTCCAGGCCGTACGGAGCATCCGGGCCGGCTTGCCGGTCATCGAACGCGACCGCACCGTGTCCGAGGAGCTGGCGGCCAGAAACTTCTCCTTGACCACAGGCGCCGTCTCGGCCTCTTCGGTGGTCAACCACACCGACCCGCACCACACCCCCTCAGCACCGAGCGCCAGTGCCGCGGCAATCTGACGACCGCGGGCGATCCCACCGGCAGCCAGGACCGGCGTCGGCGACACCGCATCGACCACCTCGGGAACCAGGACCATGGTCGCCACTTCACCGGTATGACCGCCGGCCTCGGTGCCCTGCGCGACGACCAGGTCGACGCCCGCCGCCGCGTGCCGACGCGCGTGCTGCGTCGTGCCGGCCAGCGCGGCCACCAGCACGTCGTTGTCGTGAGCACGTTCGACGAGGTCGGCCGGGGGCGGCCCGAGCGCGCTGGCGATCAGCCGAATCTCATGGGCGAAGGCCACGTCGAGCAGCGGCCCGTAGCCCTTGGGCGAGATGTTGAGGCCGCCCGACGGCGCACGCGGCGGTTCGACGGACGCCGCGACGCCATAGCGGGCCAGCAAGTCGTCGACGAACGCGCGGTGCTCCTCGGGCAGCAGTTCCTGGGCCTGCTTGGCGTCGATCCCGCCGCGCTCGGCGCCGACGTATTTGGGCGGCAGCAGCAAGTCGACCCCATAGGGCTTGCCGCCGGTCTGCTCCTCGATCCAGGTCAGCTCGTTCTGCAGGCGTTGGGGGCTGTGCGCGACGGCGCCGAGAATTCCGAAGCCGCCGGCGTTGGTCACCGCGGCCACCACGTCGCGGCAGTGGCTGAAAGCGCATATCGGAAACTCCACGCCGAGCATCTCGGCGACCCTGGTTCGCATTGCCCGACGCTATGAGTTATTGATTGATATGTCAATCGATTACGGGAGCCTGCGACTCATGCCCGAGCGGTTGACCGACCAGCAACAACACCAGCGTCGCCAGGCCGTGCGCGACCTGATGCTGACCACACCGTTCATCGGCGGGCTCGGCATCGTCTTTGAGCGCTACCAGCCCGACGACGTCGCGATTCGGCTCCCGTTCCGAAAAGACCTCACCAACGACGGCACCTACTTCCGCGGCGGGGTGATCGCCTCGGTGATGGACACCGCCGGCGCGGCCGCGGCCTGGTCGAACCACGATTTCGACAAGGGCATGCGCGCTTCTACCGTCGCGATGAGCATCCAGTACACCGGCGCGGCAAAGGGCTGCGACCTGCTGTGCCTGCCCGCACCGCCCGGCGTCGCAAGGAACTGACCTTCACCGAGATCACCGCCACCGATGCCGACGGCAACGTCGTCGCACACGGGCTGCAGACCTACCGGATCGCGTGATTACGGCGACCGGCCGTCCGGCGGCCAGCTGGACACGCCCTCTTCCAACGGGATCTTGAGGCTCTGCAGAATCGACGCGACCATCCGCCACGCGCCGATGGCGGCCACGAGCTCAATGAGAACCGTTGTGTCGCCTTGCAATTCGCGTTCACAGGCGGCCCAGTTGTCGGCGCTCACCGCGCCGTCGCGCAGCACGTCGTCGGTGGCCGCCAACACCGCCCGCTCGGTGGGCCCGAACCCGTCATATCCCTGCCAATCACGCACCGCGAGCAGATCGTCGGGCGGCACGCCCAGTCCTGACGCCACCCGCCAATGCTGGGTCCACTCGTAGTCGCAACCGGTGAGCCAACCGATCCGCATGATCACCAGCTCGCGCAACCGTGGGTCGAGCGCACCGTGCCACAGCATGGTGGCGAGCAGGTCGTTGATGGCCCGGGCCAGTTGCGGGTGATTCAGCAACACCTGGAAGATGCAGAGTTCGGCCATGTAGTCGGGTACGGCGGCTTCGTCGGCGGCGGCTTTGGCCTCGTCGAGCGGCAGTTTGGGCACCCGGGCTTGCCCAACGGGAGGGGTCATGGCGTTAGCACTCCGTGTACTGGCGGGACACCGTCGCGTTCACCGGCCATGGTAGCCAGCAATTCCCCGGCGTCTTCGAGGCGCGCGCACCGTCGTGGCAGGCTCTCGAACGGATAGCGGCCCGACATCAGCAGATCCAACGCGGCGCGGTAGGCGGTGACATCCACGCCCAGCGCGCCGATAACGCGCAGTTCCTTCAAAACGACCGCGTCGGGGGTGAACCCCGGAGCGCCGGCGCCGAAACCTCGGGTGCCGGCGACAACGACGGTTCCGTCCGGCCGGGCCATCGCGATCGCTTGCGTGAAAGCCGTTGGCGCCTTGGCGGTTACGTCGACGACGACATCCGCCAATTTGCCGGTCGCCCTTGCCAGGGCGGCGACGGGATCCTCGACGGCGACGTCGACAGCCAGGTCGGCGCCGAATCGGGCGGCGAGCGCCAACCGGCCGGCGTCGCGCGGTCCCATGCCGGTCACCATGACAAACCCGGCCTCGGCCTCTTTTGCCGCCGCGGCCGCGCACAGTCCCCGGATTCCCGGCCCGAGCACCGCGACAACGTCGCCCGGTTTGGTGTCGGGAACCGTTACCCCCCAACGTATTCCGGCGCCCAGCGGGTTGAACAATGTAGCCACCACGGAGTTGAGCTCGCCCGGAACGGGCAGGACCATCGAATCGGGCGCCAGGTATCGGTATTCGGCGTAGCCGCCCCACAACGCGGGCTTGCGGCCGACCGGAATGAACCCGTACATGTCCGCGAGGCCGTGACGTTCGCAGCGCCGGTAGTCGCCGCGGCGGCAGTTGGCGCACTGGCGGCAAGACTGGAACACCTCGACCGCCACCCGGTCGCCGACGGCTACGCCCCACCGCAGTGCCGCGCGCCGCCCCAGGGCCTCGATCGTCCCAACGGTCTCATGTCCGGGTATGAACGCAAACCCACCGGCGAGTTCGCCAGTGTATTGCTCGTGGTCGGTCCCGCACAGCCCGCAGGCCGTCACCCGCAGCAATGCGTCGTCGTCGCCGACGACGCGAAGCGGGAACTCCCGTACGACGAGGTTGCGCGGCGCTTCCAACACCAATGCCCTCGCCGCAGCGCGGTCCGACATATCAGCACCACCATGAGAAGCCGGCACGACACGCCGGCCTCGGGGCCCGCGTGTGGATGTGATTTAAGTTTCAATCCTAAAGATTTTCAGCGATTCTCCTGCGGGCTTTTGCAATAACGCCTACCATAACCCGTTTACGCATCACCGATGCAGCGAATCAGTGTGCCGCAAATCGGTCGCCGGCCGCCCTCTCCATGGGTTGGGCCGGGGTCGGGCCAGTCGATGGCGCCCGGGGTTGCCAAACAATTGAAAACGCCCGTGGTCTACCTGAGATTCAATGTTTTCACGATGCCGGAACGCGGTTGGGGGACAGCACGTTATCGGTGACTTCGACCCCAGTACGCCGTGACGAGCGCATATCGTCCCAAAGGTATGCGACCTAGGGGTTGAACAGGCCTTACGTCGGTTCACTGCTAGCGCCTTGTTAAATTTTTGTACGTTCGAACGATTTTTCCACGCGTGTGGAGCAAAGCCGCTACGCTGCTGATCGCGCCATGTTCTTACGGTGAGCTTCGATTGTGGGGGTCGGCGGGTTGTTCGTGCGCTGCTGCGGAGTTGCCAGCTCGCACAGAAAAATTCGGCGATATTTCTCGAAGCCCTGATAAGACCGTGCGGCAGTGATAGGAACTTGGGGATAGGCAAGGAGAGGTGTGAGGAAAGTGGATAGGGCAGGCGCTACTCCGATTGCCGTCATCGGGATGGCGTGCCGGCTGCCGGGGGGCATCAACTCCCCTGACCTGTTCTGGGAAGCGTTGCTGCGCGGCGACGACCTTGTCAAGGAAATTCCCGCCGACCGCTGGGATGTCGACTACTACTACGACCCGGAGCCGGGGGTGCCGGGCCGGTCGGTGTGCAAATGGGGCTCGTTCCTGGACAACGTCGGCGACTTCGACCCCGAGTTCTTCGGCATCACGGAAAAAGAAGCGACGGCGATGGACCCCCAGCACCGTCTGCTGATGGAAACCGCGTGGGAGGCCATGGAACACGCGGGCCTCACGAAGGACACCATCGCCGACGAGACCGGCGTCTTCGTCGGCTTGAACTATGGCGACTACCAATTCGTCCACGCCGCAACCGATGCCTTCGACGGACCGTACGGAAACCCCGGCACCATCTCCTGCATGGCGTCCGGGCGGATCGCTTACGCGCTCGGTCTGCACGGTCCCGCGGTCACGGTGGACACCGCGTGCTCTTCCGGCTTGTTCGCGATCCACCAGGCCTGCCGCAGCCTGAGTGACGGCGAGAGCAACCTCGCGTTCGCGGGCGGCGTCAACGTGATGATGGAACCGCGCAGGTCCGCCTCGGCATCGGCCGGGGGCATGCTGTCAGGCACCGGGCACTGCCACGCGTTCGACGTCAAAGCGGATGGCTTCGTCTCCGGCGAGGGCTGCGTTGTGCTGTTGTTCAAGCGCCTGGCGGACGCGCAACGCGATGGTGACCGGATTCTGGCTGTCGTGCGCGGGACGGCGGCCAACCAGGACGGCCACACCATGAACATCGCGATGCCGTCGGGTGAGGCGCAGGCCGCGGTGTACCGCTCGGCGCTCGCCGTCTCGGGCGTGGACGCCGGCACCGTCGGCATGGTCGAGGCGCACGGCACCGGTACCACCGTGGGCGACCCGATCGAATATGCCAGCCTCGCCGAGGTATATGGCATCGAAAACCCCTGCGTGCTGGCGGCCTCGAAGACCAACTTCGGACACACCCAGGCGGCCGCGGGTGCGCTGGGGTTGATGAAAGCGGTCCTGTCCGTCCAGCACGGCGTGGTACCCAAGAACCTGCACTTCGAAGCCCTGCCCGACGAGATGGCGCGGATCGACACCGGGCTATTCGTGCCGCAGGAGATCACGCCGTGGCCGCTGAGCGGTAGTCAACCGCGACGTGCGGCGGTGTCGGCTTACGGAATATCCGGCACGAATGTCCACGCCATCGTCGAGCAAGCCCCCGAGCCGCTTTCCCCCAACGGCGCGGCAACCAGGCCGGGCGGCGACGGCACCCTGCTGTTCCCGCTGTCCTCCTCGTCGGTCGACGCGCTGCGGGACACCGCCGGCCGGCTCGCAGACTGGGTCGAGGCGCACGCCACGGAACTGCCGACACCGGACCTGGCCTATACCCTTGCTCGCCGGCGCGGGCACCGATCGGTGCGGACCGCCTTGCTGGCCGGCGGCGAGGCCCAGCTGGTGGAGGCGCTGCGAGAGGTCGCCAGCGGTGACGCCATTTTCCAGGAAGTGGTGGGTCAGGAGGAGCGCGGTCCGGTCTGGGTGTTCTCCGGCCAGGGTTCGCAGTGGGCCGAGATGGGCGTGGACCTGCTGGCGAACGAGCCCGCATTCGCGGCGGCCATCGCCGAAATCGAGCCGCTGATCGCCGCCGAATCCGGCTTCTCGGTGACCGAGGCGCTCACCGCACCCGAGAAGGTGACCGGTATCGACCGGGTGCAGCCGACGCTGTTCGCGATGCAGGTCGCGCTGGCGGCCACGATGAAGTCCCACGGGGTCCGGCCCGGCGCGGTCATCGGCCATTCGATGGGCGAGTCCGCCGCGGCGGTCGTCGCGGGAGCGCTGTCGCTGCAGGACGGGGCGCGGGTCATCTGCCGCCGCTCGCGACTGATGACCAAAATCGCCGGCGCCGGCGCGATGGCGTCGGTGGAACTGCCTGCCCAACAAGTGCTTTCGGAGCTGATGGCTCGCGGCGTCAACGACGCCGTGGTGGCGGTGGTGGCCTCCCCGCAATCGACGGTGATCGGCGGTGCGACCGACACGGTTCGCGAGTTGGTCGCGGCGTGGGAGCAGCGCGAGGTGATGGCCCGTGAGGTCGCCGTCGACGTGGCGTCGCACTCGCCGCAGGTCGATCCGATCCTGGACGAGCTCTATGACGTGCTGTCAGATGTGGAGCCATTGACTCCGGAGGTGCCGTATTACTCGGCCACCTCGTTCGATCCGCGCGAGGAGCCGTACTGCGACGCCAGCTACTGGGTGGACAATTTGCGCCACACCGTTCGGTTCTCGGCCGCGGTGCAGGCCGCCCTCGAAGACGGCTATCGCGTCTTCGGGGAGTTGTCACCGCATCCGCTGCTGACGCACGCGGTCGACCAGACCGCCAAGAGCCTCGACATGACGGTGGCAGCTCTCGCGGCCATGCGACGCGAACAGCCACTGCCCCACGGGCTGCGCAGCTTCGTGGGAGACGTGTACGCCACGGGCGCGACGGTCGACTTCTCCGTCATGTTCCCCGGTGGGCACCTCGTGGACGCGCCGTTGCCGACCTGGACTCATCGGTCGTTGCTGTTGAGCCGCGACGGCCACAGCTCCCGGGCGCGGAGTTCCAGCGTTGCGGTGCATCCGCTGATGGGCCAGCACGTGCGCCTGCCCGAGGAGCCCGAGCGCCACGTTTGGCAAGCAGACATCGGCACCGCGGCGCTCCCCTGGCTGGGCGACCACCAGGTCCACGGCACGGCCACCCTGCCGGGCGCGGCTTACTGCGAGATGGCGCTGGCCGCGGCCGACACCGTCTTCGGCGAGGCGTCCGGGGTCCGCGACGTCCGCTTCGAGCAGATGTTGCTGCTCGATGACGAGACCCAAATCAGCCTCACCGCGATCGCGGAGGTGCCCGGAGCGCTCGAGTTCGTCGTGGAGACCAACGAGGACGGGATGAAAGCACGCCGCGCTTCCGCGGTGTTACACGCCCTGGACGACGAGGAGCAACCGGCCCCGCACGACATCGAGGCGCTGCTGGCCGCACACCCGAGCCGCCTGGAAGGCGCCGATCTTCGCGACGCCATGGACTTGTGCGGCATTCAGTACGGCCCCGCCTTCACCGGTCTGGCTACCGTGCACACCGCCGATGCAACCGGCACCACCGTGCTGGCCGAGATCGGGCTGCCCAGCGTCATCCGGACGCAGCAAACCATTTACGGCGTGCACCCGGCGCTGCTGGACGCCTGCTTCCAGTCCGTCGCCGCACACCCCAGCGTCGCGAACGCCAGCCTCGGCGGTCTGTTGTTGCCGTTGGGTGTTCGTGAGCTGCGGGTCCACGGCCCTGTGCACACGGCCCGCTACTGCTACTCGCGGGTGACCGCGGCGACCGGCGGAGCCGTCGAGGCCGATCTCGAGGTGCTGGACAAGCACGGAACCGTCCTGCTGACGGTGCGCGGATTGCAGATGGGCACCGGCGTCTCGCCGGGCGGCGAGCGGGCTCGCGTGATGGCCGATCGGTTGCTGACCGTCGAATGGCAGCAACGGTCGCTGCCCGAGGTCGCCACCACCGAGGCGGGAGCATGGCTGCTGGTCAGCACCTCCGATGCCGCCGATCTCGTGGCGACGGCGATCGCGGATGCGATGAAGCCGCACGAGGCGGAGAGCACCACGCTGTCCTGGCCTCCGCAGGCCGACCACCCGGCCGTCGCCGAGCGACTGCGCGGTGAGATCGAAAAGGGCGGGTTCGCCGGCGTGGTGGTCGTTACGGAGCCGAAGAACGGCAATCCGGACGAGGAAAGCGCTGTGCGCGGCGGTGATTACGTCCGCCACCTGGTGCGCATCGCCCGCGAGCTGCCGGAGATCCAGGGACAGTCGCCCCGCTTTTATGTGGTGACCCGGAACGCTCAGAAGGTGCTCTCGGAGGACCAGCCCAATCTCGAGCAGGGCGGACTGCGCGGCCTGCTGCGGGTGATCGGTGCCGAGCACCCGCACCTGCACACCACCCACATCGACGTTGACGAGGCGACCGGCGCCGAGCAGGTCGTGCGCCAGTTGTTGCTGGTGGGGCCCGGGGAAGACGAGACCGCGTGGCGAAGCGACGAGTGGTACACCGCGCGCCTGTGCCCCTCTCCCCTGCGCCCCGAGGAACGGCAGACCACCGTCTCGGTTCACGAACGCGACGGCATGCGGATGCAGATCCGCACGCCGGGCGACCTGCAGACGATGGAGTTCGCCGCGTTCGACCGGGTTCCGCCGGGTCCCGGGCAGATCGAAGTAGCGGTCACCGCGTCGAGCATCAACTTTGCCGATGTGCTGAACGCGTTCGGCCGCTACCAGAGCCTGGACAACGTCCTGCCCAAGCTGGGCACCGACTTCGCCGGCGTGGTCACGGCCGTCGGACCCGACGTCACCAACCACAAGGTCGGCGACCGCGTCGGGGGCATGTCCCCCAACGGCTGCTGGGCCACGTTCGTCACCTGTGACGCGCGCCTCGCCACGACGCTGCCGGACGGGACTGACCGACGCCCAGGCGGCCGCGGTGACCACCGCGCACGCCACCGCCTGGTACGGCCTGAACGAATTGGCCCGCATCAAGGCCGGCGACAAAGTGCTGATCCACTCCGGAACCGGGGGCGTGGGACAGGCCGCGATCGCGATAGCTCGCGCGGCGGGAGCCGAGATCTTCGCCACCGCCGGCAGCGAGCAGCGTCGACAGCTGTTGCGAGACATGGGAATCGAGCATGTCTACGACTCGCGCACCGTCGAGTTCGCCGACCAGATCCGCCTCGACACCGACGGCTATGGCGTGGACATCGTGCTCAACTCCGTGACCGGAGCCGCACAACTCGCCGGCATAAAGCTGTTGGCGCTCGGTGGGCGGTTTGTCGAGATCGGCAAACGCGACATCTACGGCGACACCAAGCTGGGGCTCTTCCCGTTCCGCCGCAACCTCGCCTTCTGGGGCGTCGACCTGGGCTTGATGTCGGTCAGCCACCCCCAGCAGGTGAGCGAGATACTGGGCACCGTGTACCGGTTGACCGCCGAGGGCGTGCTGCCGATGCCCGAGAGCACGCATTACCCGCTTGCCGAGGCGGCCACCGCGATTCGCGTGATGAGCGCGGCCGAACACACCGGCAAACTCATCCTCGACATCCCGCAGGCCGGACGCAGCAGCGTGGTGCTGCCGCCCGAGCAGGCGCCGGTCTTCCGGCCCGACGGCTCCTACATCATCACCGGCGGTCTGGGTGGCCTGGGGCTGTTCCTGGCCGAGAAGATGGCCGCGGCCGGCGCGGGCCGGATCGTGCTCAGCTCTCGTTCCGAGCCCACGGTGAAGGCGCTCGAGACGATCGAACTCGTCCGTTCGATCGGGTCCGACGTGGTGGTGGAGTGCGGTGACATCGCCCAGCTCGACACCGCGGAGCGGTTGGTGGCCACGGCCACCGCCACCGGACTTCCGTTGCGGGGTGTGCTGCACGCGGCCGCGGTGGTCGAGGACGCCACCCTGACCAACATCACCGACGAGCTGATCGATCGTGACTGGGCACCCAAGGTCTACGGCGCGTGGAATCTGCACCAGGCCACCGCATCTACGCCGCTGGACTGGTTCTGCTCGTTCTCCTCGGCGGCCGCCCTGCTGGGCTCGCCGGGCCAGGGTGCCTACGCCGCGGCCAACAGCTGGCTGGACGCATTCACCCATTGGCGGCGCGCGCAGGGCCTGCCGGCCACCGCAATCGCCTGGGGCGCCTGGGGTGAGATCGGCCGCGGCGCAGGGTTTGCCGAAGGCAGCGGCGCCGCGATCACCCCGGACGAGGGCGCCCACGCGTTCGAGGAGCTGCTGCGCCACAACCGCGCGTACACCGGCTACAGCCCGCTCATCGGAACACCGTGGATAGCCTCCTTCGCGGAGCGCAGCAAGTTCCTCGAAATGTTCAAGTCCGCCGGGGAAAAGCGCTCGGGTTCAAGCAAACTGCGCGCCGAGCTCTCCGAGCTGCCGCTCGATGAGTGGCCAACCCGGCTGCGGCGTCTGCTCGCGGAGCAGATCGGCCTGATTCTGCGTCGCAACATCGATCCGGACCATTCGCTGTCCGAATACGGTCTCGACTCCCTGGGCAATCTCGAATTGCGCACCCACATCGAGGCTCAAACCGGGGTACGCATCACCTCGGCCGACATCACCACTGTGCGGGGTTTGGCGGATTACCTGTTCCAGAAGCTGGCGCCCAGGGAGGAGAACGCCACGACACCTGCGTGACATAGGTCTTGCGTCAAGTCGACTGCACTGCTTTGGCCGGTAACAAGGAGGGAAACGTGTTCATAGGTGGAGGCTCTGAGCACGACAAGCTGCGGGTTGGCAATGCCTATGACTGGGACCCGGGTTCAGGATCAGTCATCACCTGGCAGCCGACACCCGGGTGCGCTGCGAAAGCCCGCCAGGCGCCCGCCAGCGCGGTACCACCCAGCTCAATGCAGATGGCCCATCTCCGTGGCTTTGTGGAGTTCCGCGAGCGGGGGCTCGACTATTCGCGGGCGGTCATGGGCTCCTGGGATGTACCTGGCCGGTGTGACATTCGCGCCATGACTTACGTCATCAACGCGCACCTTCGCCGCCACGCGACGTACCACAGCTGGTTCGACTACAAGGATGCAAAGAACATCGTCCGGCACACCCTCAAGAACCCCCGCGATATTCAGTTCGTCGCCAAAGAGCATGGCGTGCTGACGCAGCAGGAATGGCAGGACCACGTCCTGGCGACGCCCGATCCGCTGCAGTGGGATTGCTTCAGGTTCGGCATCATTCAGTACGAGGACCGCTTCGCGTTGTACGCGGTTGTCGACCATCTGCACTGCGACCCGATGTTGATCGCCGGGTTGTATGTCGAGATCGTGATGAACTACAACGCCCTTCTGGAGGGCAAGGCGCCCGTTGTCCTGCCGCCGGCGGCCAGCTATGACGATTTCTGCATGCGGGAAAGCCAATGCGTATCCGGGATGAGCCTGGAATCGCCAGAGGTCCGCAAGTGGATCGAATTCGCCGAAGCAAACGGCGGAACTTTGCCGGATTTCCCACTGCCACTTGGTGATCAATCGATACCGTGCGGCGGGGACGTTCATGTGGAGCGGCTGTTGGGTCCCGAGCAGACGGCTCAGTTCGAAGCCCTCTGCCGACAGGCGGGCGCCCGGTTCAGCGGTGGCTTGTTCGCCTGCGCGGCCCTGGCTCAACACGAATTGACCGGCGCGGAAACGTACTACGGACTCACTCCAATCGACAAGCGCAAGTGCCCGGCCGATTTCATGACGGTGGGCTGGTTCACCGGCGTGGTGCCGTTCACCGTTCCCGTCGACCCGAACTCTTTCGCGGAAACCGCCCGCGCCGCTCAGGTTTCCTTCGACGCGAACATGGACTGCGCGAATGTGCCATACGACCGCGTGTTGGAATTGGCGCCTTCGCTACAGAGGCACGGACCCCAGTTCACCATGATGAGTTACATGGACGCGGGTCTGCCTCCGCTTTCTGCGATCGTTGCCACCGCATTGGATGGCGTCAACGCGACCGCGTTCACCGATGGCCGGAGCCCTGCCTACATGTACTCGACGGTCTTCCGCCTGTTCGACGAGGTCTCGATAATGGTGTCCTACCCGAACAACCCGATTGCCCGAGAGTCCGTGACACGCTATACGGAGACGATGAAAACGGTGTTCGACCGGGTGGTCGCGGGCAGCTTGGCGGCAGTACCGGTTCGTGTGGCCAGGTAAGCATCGAAGCACTCGCCGACGCTGACGGCGGCCGAAAGTTGTGCCGATGAAGTTCGTCTTGGCCGCCCATGGAACTCGCGGCGATGTCGAGCCGTGCGCCGCGGTCGGCGTCGAGCTGCAGCGCCGCGGACACGAAGTCCGAATGGCGGTCCCGCCCAACCTGGTCGGCTTCGTCGAGTCGGCCGGGCTTTCCGCCGTCGCCTACGGGCCCGATACCCAAGAGCAGGTGGTCGCGGTCGCGGATTTCACGCACAACGCCTTCCGGATCCAGCACCCGGTCAACTTCGCGCGCGCCGCCAGGGAGCTCTTCGTCGAGGGCTGGGCGGAGATGAGCCGCACGCTCACGTCACTGGCCGACGGCGCCGACCTCCTGTTGACGGGTCAGACGTACCACGGTGTGGTGGCGAATGTCGCGGAGTACTACGACATTCCGGTGGCGGGCCTGCATCACTTCCCCGTGCGGGTCAACGGGCAGATCGGGCTTCCCTTCCTACCGTCGCCCACGCCGGCGGTCCGCACGACTCTGAAAGCCGGCTGGTGGCTGTATTCACACGTGATCACCAAGGCGGACGAAGACGCGCAGCGCCGCGAGCTGGGCCTGCCGAGGGCAACGGCTCCCGCGGCGCAAAGGATGGCCGAACGCGGATCGCTCGAAATCCAGGCCTACGATCAGGCGTTGTTTCCGGGGCTGGCGGCGGAATGGAACGGCCGGCGGCCCTTTGTCGGCGCGCTGACCCTGGAATTGGGCGCGGACGCCGACGACGAGGTGGCGTCGTGGATTGCCGCCGGAACGCCGCCGATTTACTTCGGTTTCGGCAGCACGCCCGTTCAGTCGCCCACCGACACGGTGGCCATGATCACCGAGGCCTGCGCCGAGCTGGGTGAACGGGCGTTGATCTATTCCGGCGCGCCCGACTCCGGGTCCGTATCCCGTCCCGACCACGTTGCGCTCGTCGGGCAGGTCAACTACACCACGACCTTGCCCATGTGCCGCGCGGCCGTCCACCACGGTGGCGCCGGCACCACGGCCGCCACCCTGCGAGCGGGGCTGCCGACGTTGATCTTGTGGGACGTAGCCGATCAGTTCATCTGGGCGACTCAAGTCAGACGGCTGAAAGTCGGTTCCACCAAACGGCTTTCAAATATCACCCGCAAATCGCTGGTTAGGCGGCTGCGCAGGGTCCTCGCGCCGGACTGCGTGGCACGAGCTCGCCAGATCGCCCCGCGAATGAGCCAACCCAGCGCCAGCGTTGCCACGGCGGCCGATCTCTTAGAGCAAACCGTCCGCGTGGGCGTCTGAGCCCCGGCCGTTACGCCGGGCGATCAGCGGAAACGCCCGCGGCGCACGGTATCTTCCAGCAGATCGGCAACGGCGGTCACGCTCGCCGTCGGTTTCGTCATCCGGCTCGCGACCTCGCGGGCCTGATCGACGTATTCCGGGGCGAGAATGCGGCGGAGGTCCGTGACCAGTGATTCGCGGGTCGTCCTCGAGAAGCCCCGGGATGTGCCCACCCGCAACCGTTTGACGACGTCCGCCCAAATCGGCTGATCGAACGCTATCCAGAGAATCAAGGTGGGGATTCCGGCTCGCATACCCGCCGAAGTGGTGCCCGCGCCACCGTGGTGGACCACCGCGCGGCACGCGGGAAAGATGGCCGCATGGTTGAGCGCTCCGACCACTTTCACGTGGTCGAAATGCGGGGCGCCGGTGAACTCGGTTCCGCCGGAGCAAAGCAACGCCCGCTCGCCTAACTCCGCGCAGGCCTCGGCGATCATGGCGACGGCGTCGGCGGGGGATTCGACCGGCATGCTGCCAAAGCCGAAGTAAATCGGCGGTGTTCCGGCGGAAATCCAGGACGCGATCTCGTCGTCGGCGTCCGTCGTCAACTCCATCGTCAGCGCGCCCACAAAGGGGCGCCGCCCACCCCATTCCGCCGCCACTTCGGGAAAGCAGAACTCTTCGTAGGTCTGAATCTCGAGCGATCCGCGCTCCGCGATGCGCCGCGCCGAGGGGGCCGTCGCCTTCGGCAGGCCCAGTTCGCGGCGCTGCGCGTCCTCCGCCCGCTTCGTCATGCGCCAGTACACCCACTCGGCCACCGTCATTCCCGAGCGAATCAAAGGCGACGGCACCGTCAGTGGCAGCGGCGGAATCGGAACGACATAGCCGTTGACCCGCAGCGGGAAAGTGTGCAGCGTGGCAAGTGGAATGTCGTAATACTCCGCGACATTGGCGACGACCTCCTGGTACGGAATGCCGGTCAATAGCAGGTCGGCGCCGGCCGCCAGCGATGTCAGCGTGGCGCTGACCTCTTGCCAGGGCTTGGTGACAGGCTCGATAGCCTTGCGCAGCAAGGCGATTGGATTCTGGACCCGCCACGCCTTGCGGAACAAGTCCGGCTCCATCAACTCCACGAAGTTCGGCCCGTAAGGGATCGTCGCGAGCCCGGCCGACTCCACGAAGTCGACCAGGTTGGTCGGGACGGCCATGCGCACTTCATGCCCGCGGCGCAGCAGCTCCAGTCCGACGGCAGCGCAGGGCTCGATATCGCCGCGAGTTCCGTAGCTCGCCAAGGCAAACTTCATCGACGGAATCTAGCCTTCCGCTTCCGCCCGCCCCGGGTCCGCATCAATCCTTGGCAAAGCAGTACACCCGGTAAGAAAACCCCCCGGCACGCCGCAAATCCCAGTCCAGCACGCCCACACCGTAACGGATCAAGGAGTTCATGACCGTCGGCAAGCGCCCACTGATCCGCTCCTGCGTCCGCTGCGTGTTGGCCGCCAGCCCGCGCTTGGCCTCCTCGTCGATGGACCTTTCTGACATCTTTCGCAACGGGGCGTCGGCCAGCGCCGCTTCCCACTCGGCGACGGCCGGTGCACGGCGCGAATCCGTGTACAGAAAATGCCCGCCCGGGCGAAGCACGCGTGCCACTTCCGCGAGGAAACGGGGAAAATCCGGGTACTGGTGGGAGGCTTCGACATTCACCACCGCGTCGAAGGATTGGTCGGGGAAAGGCAGGTTCTGGGCATCCCCCTGCACGAAATCCAGGCCCGCCAGCTTGTGCCTTTCGCGGCACTTCTCGATGCTCGCCGGGTTCAGGTCCAGCCCGGTGTAGGAGGCCGGGCCCAAGTTGCGCATGATGTACGACGCTCCCCCGCCCGCCCCACAACTGACCTCCAGCACCTTTTTGCCGGTGAGATCGACCTGCGTGGCCGTCACGTGGTAGAGCTGGATGCAGTATCGGTTGGGCTCGTCGGACGCCGTCAACGGCAAGCCCATGGGCGGGTCCTCTTCGTAACCGAAGTTGAAGAACACGACGTCGTCGCCGACCTGGCGGGTACCCAGGGGCAACAGATACTTCGTGGTGAGCTTTCCGACGAGCGGGTTGGATTGCAGGCGGTAT
Source organism: uncultured Actinomycetota bacterium (assembly GCA_963784685.1). GTDB lineage: Bacteria > Actinomycetota > Actinomycetes > Mycobacteriales > Mycobacteriaceae > Mycobacterium. Next base: position 69,985 of record CAWASF010000012.1, on the reverse strand, counting down.
CCAAGGGCCATGTGGAGAGTCTCGCACGGATCCAAGGCGCGACATCCGGAATCGGCGACCCGCTTCCCGCAGAACGAATCCGCGGGTCAAGATACCTGCGCGAGGGTGGTCAAAATACACTTTTCTCAGCGCGTTATCAGCTTTTCTTAGCGCTTTATCAGCTTGGCGGGGAAGAGTTCTAATCGGACGCATGACATGGCCTTGACCAGCCAATTCACCGTCAAGATCACGGCCGTATCACGGTGTATAGCAGGATTGTGATTATCCCGCACGAATGGACGCTGGATTGTACGGTTGATGGGTGTCAAGCCGGACCGGCGCCGGTGAGGTGGCGAAACCTGGGGGGGTCTTCGACCGACTCGGCGATGTCGTCGTGCGGTGGCCCTTGTTGGTCATCGCGTGCTGGATCGCGCTTGCGGCCGCCCTGGCGCTGACGCTTCCGCCCCTTCCGGCACAGGCCGCAAAGCGGGACCAAAAGCCCCTTCCGGACGACGCGCCCACGATGGTCGTCGCCAAAGAGATGGCCGAGGCCTGGATGCAGCCACCCGCACCCCCCGCGGGGGACGCCAACGCCGGCGGGGACGCCAAACCCGGCGGGGACGCCCCCAAAGCCGGCGGCGGCGCCAAAGGTCCGATCCCCAAAGCCGGCGGGGGCTCCCAAGGGTTCATCATCCTCACCGATGAGAATGGGCTGACGCCCGCCGACGAGGACGTCTACCGGAAAGTGGTCCAGAGCCTGCAGCAGGACACGCAGGACAAACTGGGGGTGCAGGACTTCCTCAGCAACCCGCAGATGCGGGACCTCCTCGCCAGCAAGGACGGCAAGGCGATCACCCTGCCGATCGCCTTCCCCGATGCGGCCGTCGCACCCGCAACGGTTGCAGCGATGCATCGGGTCAAAGACATCATCAAACGGGACACCGCCGGAACCACGCTGACCGCCTATGTCAGCGGACCCGCCGCCACCGTGGTCGACGCCACCGCCATGGCCGAGGAAGACGCGCATTTCATCGAGATCGCCACGGTGATCAGCGTGCTGATCATCCTGATCATCATCTACCGAAACCTCGTCACCATGTTCGTGCCGCTGATCAATATCGGTGCGTCCCTGGCGACCTCGCAGGGCGTGCTGTCCGGGCTATCCGAACTGGGCTTGGCCGTCAACATGCAGACCCTCGTCCTGATGAGCGCGGTGATGATCGGGGCGGGAACCGATTACGCGGTCTTTCTGATCAGTCGCTATCACGACTATGTGCGGCACGGCCAGGATTCGGATCTAGCGGTCAAGAACGCCTTGATGTCGATCGGCAAGGTAATAACCGCCTCGGCGGCCACCGTCGCGGTCACTTTCCTCGCGATGGTCTTCACAAAACTGGAAGTATTCTCAGCCGTCGGTCCGGCAATCTCGATTGCGGTCGTCGTGGCGCTGCTGTCCGCGCTGACGCTGCTGCCCGCCTTGCTGGTGCTCACCGGACGACGTGGCTGGATCAAGCCCCGACGCGACCTGACCACTCGTATGTGGCGCCGCGCGGGAACGCGCGTGGTGCGCCGGCCACGCATCCACCTGATTGGCAGCCTGATCCTCCTCGGCAGCCTTGCCGCCTGTACGAGCGTAATGCGCTTCAACTACGACGATCTCAAGACGATGCCGGATTCCGTCGACAGCTCCAAGGGATATGAAGCGATGAATCGCCATTTCCCGATGAACGCGCTGACCCCCATGATCCTTTTCATCAAGTCGTCCCACGACTTGCGTACGCCCACCGCCCTGGCCGACCTCGAGCAGCTGGCCAGCCGCGTGAGCCAAGTGCCTGGCATCACGATGGTGCGGGGCCTGACTCGGCCCAATGGAGAGCCGCTCGAACAGATGAAGCTGTCATGGCAAGCCGGCCAGGTCGGGGACAAACTCGACGAAGCATCCAACGAGATCACGCACCATGGGGACGACCTGGACAAGCTGGTCAACGGTTCCAACCAGTTGGCTGACGCCCTGGCCCAACTCCGGGACCAGGTCGCCTCGGCGGTTTCCAGCCTCAGCGGGGTGGTCGGGCCACTGACGACGATGGAGCAAATGCTGGGCGGCGACAAGACCATCGCCGCCCTCGACTCGGGCGCCGCGATCACCGGGCAGATCAAGACGCTCAGCGACAATCTCAACACCTCCACTGTCAACGCTGAAAACATCGCCGTGTGGGCCGGTCCCATGGTGGCGGCCCTGAATGTCAGCCCGGAATGCAATGCAGATCCGCAGTGTGTGAGCTCCCGCCAGGGGTTGGCGGCGATGGTGGCGGCAAACAACAACGGCACCCTGAACTCGATCAAGATCATGGCCAAGAACCTCGGGGCGGCCCAGCAAGCGCAGACCGTCGGCCAGACGCTGGACAAGATCCAGCAAACACTGACCCAGGCCGCCGTCGCGATGACGACCATCAAGAACCTGCAAGCCACGATGGACCACGCGCGCGAAGGCACCCAGGCCCTCGCGGACGGCAGCCGCTTGATCGCCGGTGGTGTGAAGCAACTGGTCGATCAGACCAGGTTGCTGGGCAGCGGCCTCAATGACGCGTCGACATTCCTTTTGGGGATGAAGCGCGACGCCGACAAGCCCTCCATGTCAGGCTTCAACCTTCCGCCGGAGATCACGACGAGGGACGAGTACAAGAAGGGCGCCCAGATTTTCCTGTCACCGGACGGTCACGCAGCACAGTATTTCATCCAAAGCGCCTTGAACCCGTTCACGACCGATGCGATGGATCAGATCGACAAGATCGTCAAGGCCGCATATTCGGCGGAACCGAATACCGAACTGGCCGACGCCCACCTGGCGGTCGCGGGAATTCCGTCCGCGCTCAAGGACACTCGCGACTTTTACAACGACGACATCAACTTCATTGTGGTCGCGACCATCCTCATCGTGTTCCTGATTCTGGTCGCTCTGCTACGAGCGGTCGTCGCGCCGCTGTATCTCATCGGGTCGGTGCTGCTTTCGTACTTGTCGGCTATGGGCCTCGGCGTCCTGGTGTTCCAGCTGATTCTCGGCCAGAACCTGCACTGGAGCCTTCCCGGACTGTCCTTCATCCTGCTGGTTGCGGTCGGCGCGGACTACAACATGCTGCTCATCTCCCGCATCCGCGACGAGTCACCGCACGGTGTGCGGGTCGGCGTCATCCGCACCGTGGGTACGACGGGTGGCGTGATCACATCGGCGGGCCTCATCTTCGCCGCGTCGATGTTCGGCCTGATGACGGCCAGCATCTACACCATGGCCGAGGCCGGTTTCATCCTCGGGACGGGTATTCTGATCGACACCTTCGTGGTACGCACCATCACGGTGCCCGCCTTGGCCGCGATGATCCGCCAGAAGAACTGGTGGCCCTCGCACCTGGGACAGAGCGCCGCACAGGTCTATGCGGCCCGCCAGAGGAAGCAGCAACAACTAGACCAGTTGAGCCGACCAGTTGGTCCGGATGAAAGTCATCCCGGACACCAAGCGTCAGACCTTGGCGACGGCCTCGGCAACCCCCGTCGGCACAGCCGACGACTTGCTAGTCCGGCTGAAACTCGTCCCTCCCCGCAAAAAGCCGACCTCCGGCGATGCGGCGAGGTCCGACTCCCGGCCCAACGCGAAGGGCAAACCATCGGTCGACCGTGGTCGCGCGCACTCGCTCCCCCTGTTCAACCTCAGCGGGGTGTCGCATCGCCTGACCGACGAAGTCAGCGAATCGGCGATGGATTCGCCGGGCAACGGCAACGGCAAGCGGAAAAGCGCCCGCGATCTCGGCCACCCGCTGCCGCTGTTCGGCCACGACATCTTGTCATCTCGGCCCATCCTCGTCGGCGCCAATGGCAACGGCCATTCCAACGGGCACGGCGAGGAATCGGTCGACGATGACCTCAGCAACCCGCTTCCGCTGTTCGGCACCAACGTCGTTTCATCTCAGGCGACCAACGACAACCACTGAGTGACCCGAGCGCACTAGGCGTCCAACCGGACGAACTCGTCCTGCCGGTACAGCTCGACGCACTGCGACCGCCTGATCTTGCCGCTCGTGGTGATGGGAATCGAACCGGGCGATACCAGAACCAGATCCGCCACTCTCAGCCCATGCGACTTTGAAATGGCCGATGTGACTTCACGTTTGACGATGTGCAGTCTGTCCGTCGCCTCTTCATCCGAGTCACAGCGCTTCTTCAGTTCGATGATCGCGACGAGCTTTTCAATGCCCTTGTCCGGAACCGCTATCGCCGCGCACCGACCCGCGGTGATTTCCTGGATCGTCGCCTCGATGTCGTCGGGAGCGTGGTTGCGCCCGTAGACAATCAGGAGGTCCTTGATGCGGCCGATTATGAACAGCTCTCCCTTGGAGAAAAATCCCGAGTCGCCGGTTCTCAGCCACGGACCTTCCGGTGTGCCCGGCGACGGGTCGAGAAGCCTTGCACCGAAGGTGCTTTGAGTCTCTTTTGGTTTTTGCCAATAGCCGACGGCCACGTTGTCCCCATGCACCCAGATTTCGCCGACCGACCCTTCCGGACACTCACGATTGGTCTCGGAGTCGACGATGCGCACAGCCACGGATTTCGTGTCACCGTAACTGACCAGCGATGTGCCTCTGCCGATTGCGCACCGGTCCGCTTGACCGCCCGGCAGCTTCTCGGAGTCGAAGTGGAAGATCTCGGGCGGGTTCCCTAAACTGCGGCTCGCTATGTACACCGTGGCTTCGGCCATGCCGTAGGACGGCCGTATCGCCCGGGGGTCGAAGTTGAAGGGGGCGAACCGATCGGTGAACCGCTTGAGGGTCGCGGGCTGCACTCGCTCACTACCGTTGAGGATCGTGTGCACGCCCCCTAGATCGAGCCCGGCCATGTCGTCGTCGGACGTCTTGCGCACCGTGAGCTCGTAAGCGAAGTTCGGTCCCGCCGAAACGGTGCAACCGTTGCGCGCCAGCAGTTGCATCCATCGGGCCGGCCGCTGCAGGAACCCGCCGGGGCTCGACAGGACCGTGGGTACGCCCGCCAGAATCGGCATGAGAACTCCGATCAGGAGACCCATGTCGTGGTAGAGCGGCAGCCAGGACACCACAGTGGTGCCGACAGGGGGAATCCCGCCCTCGGCCGTGAAGAAGTCGCTCATGATCTGCTCGAAATTGGCGAAGACATTCTTGCTGTTGACAATGACACCGGCCGGCGTGCGCGTGGACCCCGAAGTGTATTGCAAATAAAGGAAATCGGGGCGGTGGTTGCCCGTGACGCGAGGGCGCGGCCCGGCGGGGCGCTGTCGGGCGTCAAGATCCAGCAGATCGACCTCGACGATGGATGGTGCGGATTGTCCCTGCTGTGACTGCACTACCGCGTTGACGTTGTCGACGACGGCCGATGTGGTGAGGACGACGGCCGGCGAAGTATCGGCCAGCACCGAAACGGTGCGTTCGTCGCGGGCGCCGCCAAAGGGCACCGAAAGCGGAACCGCGACGAGCCCGGCCTGCAGGGCGCCGAGGAAGCCGACGACATAGTCGAGTCCCTGGGGCGCCAGCATCAGCGCCCGGTCACCGGTCGACCCGCGCGGCCGGAGCTGCTCGCCCAGGTTTACCACTCGCCGATACAACTGCGACCACGTCAGGGTGGTGGCAACGCCATCCCATTCTTGGTCGTAGTCAACGTATGTTAACGCCGGGTCGTTGGGCTGCAGGTTTGCGCGTTCGCCCAGCAGAGCAGGAATTGAGGGCTCAACCACGGACAACAGGTTACCTTCGTCGGGAGCGTTGCCGGCCAGGAACGGCGAGGTTACAACCGTAACAATCCGCCCCCGACCCGCCGCTGCCGACACCCGCGCGGCCGGGGCAAACCGCCGCAGCATGCAGCGCAAATGAACTACCGTGTACGCGGTGGACAACCGACTCGCACACATGGACCAGGTGTCGTTTCTCGGTCTGCGGGCGCTTGGCTATGGGGCGCTCGTGCAATTCAGTTGGATATACAACCGCCCGGTAAATATCGAAGGGTTGCGCCGCTTCCACCGGAATCTTGGCTACGGGTTGTTGGGCCGGCGGGTCGAACGGTCCCCCTTGCCTTTCGCGCGTGATCGATGGGTCGTCTCCCGCGGGCCCGCGGACGTCGAGATCGCCGAAACTCCGCGCCCGCGCGCGGAGGTGAGCGCCTGGCTTCTGGAGCGAGCGTGCCTGCCGCTGGATCCCGAGTACGGGCCCAGCTGGCATCTCGCAGCGCTGCCGCTGGAGGACGGCGGTACCGCGATCAGCCTGGTGACTTCGCACACCGTTGTCGACGGGCTCGGGATCTTGCAGGCGATCACCGACGCCGCCAACGGGAGGACCCGCCACCTGGGGTATCCATATCCTCGTTCACGCACGCGCGCACGGGCCGTGCTCGAGGATGCCCGGCAAACCATCGCATCGGCGCCGGAGCTGGCGCGAGCGCTGCGGGCGACCGCGCGCGTCGCCCGGAAACAGCGCAAGCAGGTCGCCGCGTCCATCACTTCGGCACCGCCTTCGGCGCGCGTGGCGGGCGGCGACGAGCCCGCCATGGTCCCCACCCTGACCGTTTACGTCGACGCGGCGGAATGGGACGCATGCGCGAAAAATATTGGCGGAAATAGTTTTACGCTGTTCGCTGGATTCGCAGGCAGACTCGGCGTGCGAATGGGGCGAGTTTGCGCCGACGGAACGGTCACGTTGTCGTTTCCGATCAGCGAACGCACCGCGGACGATACGCGGGGCAACGCCTTGGTCTTCCCCACCGTTTCCGTCGACCCGACGCACTTGTCGTCGAGCCTGGAGGAGGTGCGTCTCAAGTTCAAGCAGACGTTCGCCGACCTGGCGGAGGTCACCGAGGAGTTGTTGGCGCCGCTGCCGCTGACATCGATGACCCCCAAGTGGGTGGCGCGTAGGGCGGCGGGAATGGGGCTGGGGTCCGCCGCCCTCCCGATCGGTTGCTCCAATGTCGGTGTGCTCGACCCGGCGGTGAACCGCCCGGACGGCAGCGACGCCGACTACGCTTCCGGGCGGTTGATCGAGCCCGGCATCAGCAAGCGGACCCTCGAACGCGTCGGCGGCCAGCTGTTTCTGGTTTCGGGGCGGGGCCACGGAAAACTTTGGATCTGCATCAACTCATACCTCGCCGGCCGGACAAACTCGCAGGATGCGTTGCGCGAGGACACGGTAGCCACGCTGGCCGAATTCGGTCTGGCTGCCGAAATTCACGGCTAAAGCGTGTCGACGCGGGTCCTGGGACGCCCGTCCACGAATTCGCCGGTAGTACCCACGGGATCGGCCGCAAGAAGGTAACGTTCCGGCCATGTTGGGGGCCATCCTGATGGTGACGTTCGTGGCTGCGGTCGACCCGGTCCGTTTGGCCGTCACCCTCCTGATGATCTCCCGGCCCCGGCCAATGTCCGGCCTGCTGGCCTACTGGGTCGGCTGCCTGGTGTCGAGTGTCCCCAGCGCCCTGATTCCAGTGCTGGTGCTGCACTACGTGCCGATGTTCAGGCCGTTTACCCAGGGTCTGGCCAACACGATTATGGGCGCGCTCTCCAGCACCACCGGCCGGCACGTCCAGCTCGGCATGGGTGCGCTTGCGCTCGCGGTCGCCGCGCTGATGGCAGTGCGTTACGTCGCGCGTCAGCAAGCGCAGCTGCCCCTGACCGCCGGCCGGTCGGCCTTGGTGACGCAGCCGCGCCACCCGGTGTTTTACCTGTTCGGGCGCGCAGCGGACCCGTCGCGGCGAAACGAGTCAGCACTCTGGCGGCTGCTGCGCCGCGCCCACATCGCCTGGGAAAGCGGATCCTCCCGGATGGCGTTCGTGATCGGCTTATTCTCGGGGCCGCCACCAGTCGAGCTGCTAGTCCTGGTCACCGCCGTCGTGGCGTCGGGGGCAGCGCTCGGCATGCAGGTCACCGCCGCCGTCGGCTTCGTCATCGGGATGCTTGCGGTGATCGAGTTCATCCTGATCAGCCATCTGGCGGCACCCGCAAAAACCGAAGCGATGATGCAACGGCTGCACGAAGCGATCCGGGCCAACCAACGGTGGGTCTTCGTAGCCCTCTCGGCGGGGATGGGGTCCTGGATGGTGGTCGGCAACATATGAGCCGTCCGGTGACGGCGTTGCCCGATCGGATGCCCAGTCGATCGGGTTCATGACGCGCATACCGGATCCGCTGGTGGCCTATCTCGGCTGGCACGGCAGGAGCAATCTCGGCGACGACGCGATCTACGATGCGGTCCGTTCCCAGCTCGCCGGGGCGACGTTTGTCGATGTGCCTTGCCTTCCACATGAGATGATCCGTGCCGTAGCAACGGGTTTGAATCGGTCTCTGCGGCGCGGCACCCAAGTGGTGGGCGGCGGCACGCTGATTGGAAGGCGCTTCTGGAGGCGACTGGTCACCCGGGGCATGGCGCTCACGAAACGCCAAGGAACGTACGCGATCGGTGTCGGCGTTGAAGATCCCGTGTTCCTCGGACGCAACAGCGGCTCGGAAAAAGACGAGCTGAAACGTTGGGCGCCAATACTTTCCGAGTTCCGCACGGTTTCCGTACGAGGTCCCCGGAGCGCCGAACTGCTGTCGGACATCGGTCTGAGTGCCCAGGTATCCGGCGACCCGGCACTCCTTCTCCCCCGGCCCGACGTGTTTCCAGAAGAGGGCCTGATAGGAGTGAACCTCGGTTTCGGCGACGATCTTTGGGGACACGATCCGGCGAAGCTGGCTGATGAGATGTCGGCCGCGGTGAAGCACCTGTCGTCACAAGGCTATCGGTTTGTCGGGATACTGATGAATCCGGAAGACAGGCGGTGGACCGAGGTGGCGCTGAAGGATGTCGCCGCCGGCATCGTGCTTCCGATCGACGCCGGCGCCGCGGCACGGGAGCTGGCCCGCTGCTCGGTCGCCATCGTCAGCCGGCTGCACGCGGGCATCTTGGCAGCGGTGTCCGACACACCCGTCATTTCGCTCGAGTATCAACCGAAATGCAGAGACTTCGCGCTGTCCATCGATGATGAGCGCTCTCTCATCCGTACCGACGATCTGAGCAGCGTCGCCGTGGTCGACCGAGTGGCCGAAGCGTTTGCGGATTCATCGAATATCGGGACGAAGACGCATGCCGCGGTCGCACGTCTTCGGCAACGGCTCGAGGCAGACTACGCCGACCTTGGACGGCACCTGGGACTCGTGTCATGTTGAGGGGGGTTGCGGCGATCTTCAAGAAGACCGACCGCAGGCGGTGGGCCGACCCCCGGAACATCTACGCGTCTTGGGAATCTCGGAACGAACAGCTTGCGGAGCTCGTGCCGAGCAATAGCCGTGTCATCGAGTTCGGAGCCGGCAAGCGGGTCCTCGAGCGGTACCTCGACCCCTCGTGTACCTACGTGCCGTCCGACATCGTCGACCGCGGACCGGGAACGATCGTTTGCGACTTGAATCAGAGACCGCTTCCGGACCTCGGTCCAAACGTGTATGACGTCGCGGTATTCAGCGGGGTGCTGGAATACGTGCGCAATGTCCCGGAGCTGCTCGACTGGTTGATGAAATATGTCACGGTCTGCGTGCTGACGTATGCCCCCGCAAAAGCCGGGGGCCACTCGCCGCGCGGCCTCCTCGAGGCGATCGGCCGCCTGAGGCACGGTTGGATGAACAACTATCGTGAAGAGGAGCTTCGATCACTCTTCTGCGAGCGGGGCTTCGAACTGGTGCGAGAGAAGGATTGGGAAGACCAACGCTTGTTTGCCTTTTCGCGCCGCTGATCAGCCTTCGCGAAAATGGTCCCGTTCGGGCGTCGGTCAACTAGGCTTCATCGTCGTCGAGGCGGTTAGTGAGGAGCACACGACATGCTGGCGTTCATCACGACGCTGCGTCACCCGCAGAACGCCGCAGACTACGGCCGCGTCGAAGCGCTGTTGTGCGACACCTTGGCGTCGCTGACTCAACAATCGTGCGACGACTACGTGGTGATCATCGTCGGCGTCCGCCGGCCGGCGTTTCCGCTGCCGGAGCGCGTCGTCTTCATCGAAGTCGACTTCCCGCCCCCCTCCCACCTCAAGGGTCCGCGCACCGGCCCGGCGTCGGTGATCTGGGACAAGGGCACCAAGAACGGTGTCGGTCTCATCGCGGCACGCGACTTCGGGCCGGAATACGTGATGTTCGTGGACGCCGACGACTTCGTCCACCGAGACCTTGCGGCGTTTGTCCACGCTCGCCCCGGCCACGCCGGGTGGGTGGTCAAACGCGGCTTGATGTACTCGCGCAGGAGGAACGCCTACAAGCGGCTGAGGCAGTTCTACCGGTTCTGCGGGACGTCGTTCATCATCCCGTTCGAGGCGTATGACGTTCCCGCCCATCTCTCCGTCTCGGCCACCCAGCAGGAGATTGCGGACGCCTTCGGTGAGCGACTCGAACACGTGCTGGAACACGGCTGGGCCTTTGACTGGTGGCGCAAACACGGGCGCATTCTCGAACCGCTGCCGTTCCCGGGCGCCGTCTATCAAGTCGAGAATGGTGAAAACCATTCCGACAACCGGCTTTTCGGGCCGGCCTTGCCGTACAGCTCCCGCCTGGACCGCGACTTCGCCATTCGTCCATCGAGGGCCCCGGCCTCGACGCTTTGGGCATCCTTCGGGCCTGCGGCGCTCAAGCCGGACCTCAGGGTCCCACGGCCGGCGTTTCTGCAACCCAAATCGTATTTGCAAAACTACCGGCCGCCCGGGGATCCGGTTGTCCCCTCGCGATGACCGGCGAATGGTGGCCTCGGACGTGCCGCCCACTGCGTTGACGACAAAAGTTCTGCTGTGATTCTGCGTGGGTTCACGAATTTTTGAATCGGTATGTTGCAGTCGGCGATTCGATAACGGGAACTGAGACACAAGCTCCTGCTACGCTCCTCCGCAACGAGGTTCCTACGACGCCACGCTTGGCATGGGCCATTCATGGCGATCGCTTTTCGACGACGTGTGGCGAACTGGGTGGACGAATCCCCGCACCCCTACGTGAGTCAAGATCCGATCACTCCCGAATCTCAAGATTCGAGGCATGGGAGAGCTGATCGGGAAGCCGCGGTCGAAGAACCCCAATTAGCTTCTCGCACGGGTAGTGCTGTCATCGGGCACGGTATGCGTCCGCGCGACTGAACACGCCGACGACGGTGACTCGTTCGTTGTCGTCGTCAATCCTGTAGATCACGCGGTAGGTGCCGCGGCGGGCGCTGTGGCGGTCATTCAACGGTGGTCGTAGCTGCCTGCCGACGCGGTGGGGGTTATCGAGCAGCGGACCGATGATGAACTCATAGGCAGCGAACGCTACCGATTCCGGAAGCTGTTCGGCTAGTTGTCTTTTCGCGGTCGGGGCGACTACCAACTCGTATCGCCGGTCGGTCACGTCCCAGCTCGGCGTGCTCGCATCGCCGCAGCAAGGCTACTCTGGTTCTCCCCTTCTCCACGGGCTAGCTCAGCATCGGCCTCGTTGAGCGCCTGCAGCGCTGCTGCGTCGGACAGCACCGCGATGGTTTCCTCAAGTGACTCCAGATCCTCGACGGCGAGAAGGACCGCCACAGGGCGTCCGTGCACCGTGACCACGATTCGCTCGTGCTGATCGCCGACACGGGCCACCAACTCCGACAGATGCGCCTTCGTCTCGGCGAGTGTGCTGACCTCAGACATAGTCATAAGTATGACCAATAACTAGTGCGGCGTCCAACGACCGACGGCGCAAGGTGCAGATTTTCGTCACATCCGGGGACAGACCTCCCGTCGGCCCCTAATGTAGGCTCTGCCTGCTAGTTCCATACCCAGCGAGGATCATGCCCAAGGAATTACCCGTCGTTGCGGCCATTCCGAACTACAACATGGGCGAGAACTTGCGCAGGCTGCTCCCACAGGTACTGGCGCAGCATTACGATGCGGTCTTCGTGCTCGACGACGCCTCGACCGACGACAGCGCGGACGTGGTAGGCGAGTTCGGCGGCGAGGTGAAATTCGCACGGAGGCCCCAAAATCGGGGAGCGGGAGCCAATCGAAATCAGATCATCGACCACGTGCCAGACGGGGCGCTGATCCACTTCATTGACGCCGACATGGACTTGGAGACCGCCGAGACTCCCGCCGTCGCACGGGAGGTGGCCGGACGCTACGCCGATCGAGGAGTCGGCATGATCGGCGGGTTGGTCACCCTGGCCGATGGTCGTCAGGAATGGTGTAATCACGGTGCCGTGCTCTCGCTGTGGGGTAACGGCACGGGGTTCTTACAGTTCTCGATCGAGCGATTGAGGGAAAAGCCGCGGCTCGCCGGCGCTCTTCGACGGGCGGTCGCGCCGGCCATCAGGGATTGGCCCAACACCCTGGAGCCTCCGGCTCCGGCACCCGCTTACTGGGTCCACGAAGGAAATATGCTCGTTTATTCCACGATATTCCGGTCGATCGGCGGGTTTGACCCCGCGCTGCGCGAGCAAGAGATTCAGGACCTGTCAATCCGTTTAGAAAAGAGGGGCGTCAAGCGACAGTTCGATCCGAGCATCAGGGTGGTTCATCACCACATTGATGTCAGGGGCAGGAATCGTCATAAATGGAAGAATCACGCGACGCGTTATCTCATCCGCAAGCACGGACTATACCGTTTTCTGACCGATCACTAGCTCGCCTATATTCCGGCGAATCCACTGGTCGGCCCGGCGGCCTCCGTCGGGTTCGTGATGGCCGCCGACTCCAGGCTCAACAGGTATAGGTACAGGGCTACGTCGGATGCGACCGGCTGGGCGACCGCATGCAGAAGTCCCACAGGGCTGACCGTTGACCGCTTCCATGATCCCGTTGAGGAACAGGTCGAAGTCATAGGCGGGAATGCTGATCACGGCGGCATTGAGGACGTCTGCCGTCGGAAGAAGAACGGTGTAGGGGTAAGCCACCACTTGAGCGATCGTGTTAGGGAGGTGAAGGAGTGCGGACTCTAGAGCCGCAGGGTTAGACAAAAGTTCCGTCACCTTCGGCACCAGTGAGGTGATCATCGAGAGGGGGCTGGTCGCCGCCGCCGCCGCATAAAGTGAGGTCAGCGAACTGGTCAGCGACGACGGATCGTTCAGCAGTGAGGTCACCGAACTGAGTGTCGGCAGCGCTACCGGGTTCGGTCCGGTACCCAGGAAATCGCCGACGAAGTCATGGAATCCTTGCTGAGCTCCGCTTGCCAACAGCCCGGGCAGCATTTGGAAGGAACTGAGGGGCGGGAATAGCCCGGCCGGCGTAGGCACGTTGGCGGGCCCGGTTGACCAGCCATAGCGCGGGTCGCCGTAGCCCAGGTTCACCAGATACGTCAGGTCCGGCTGCAACAGGTCGGAGAGCGGGTTCCCGATGAGCGGGATACCGCGAAAAGGATTCAACAGCGGCAGGCTGTTCGTGGGAATCATGTAATAGGTGGTCGTAGTTGGGCCCGACGTCGGCAACTGAATGGCCTGAGTATTCAGCTGCTCCGGGGTGAGAACGTGGTAGTAGAAGTGGTTCTCGCTCGCAAGGGCGTTCATATCGGCCAAGAAGTTGAGGGGGTAACGCGGGAAGTCGGCGTAGCCGTCGTATTCGATCGTGTAAATCTTGGCCGGGTAAGCATTGGACGGTGTCGCGCCGTAGAAGTTCATTCCCAGACTCGGTAGCTGCAGACCCGCGAATCGCTCGTAGAACCCGCCATTGGGGTTCATCGGATCGCCGACGATCGTGAAGCTGACCGGTGAGTTCGGCCCACCCGGCACGCCCGCCGCTTGCAGCTTCGCCATTTCCAGCGACGCGACGACCGCGCCTTGCGAATAGCTGTAAACGTTGACCGTGTTCCCTAGCGCGAGCTGTTGGTGGATCGCGGTGTCCAAGTTCTGGAGGCCCAAGTTCACCGACTGCGTGAAGGTCAGTTGCTTGACGCCACCGAATGGGTAGGCGTTTTCTGGAATCCCGCCGGCCGCATCTATGACCACCTGCTGAGCGGACACTGGCGTGCCGCTGCCGGTGCCGACCAGCGGGCGCCCCAGCACCGCCGCTGCGGGCGCGTGCATCACACCCAGCAGATCCTGCTGGGCGGTCTGCAAGAGGGCGCCCGCGTTAGCGCCCTCGGCGGCCACATACGATCCGGCGCCGGCGTTCACCGCCTGCACGAACCGGTCGTGAAACGCCGCGGCCTGTGCCGCGAGGGCGTGATGGTTTTGGGCGTAGGTACCGAATAGCCCCGCGATTCCCGCCGATATCTCATCCTCGGCGGCGGGCACCAATTCCGTGGTCCAGGCCGCCGCGGCGGCGTGGGCGTCGCTGATCGTCGCACCGATGTTCGCCAAATCCGTGGCCGCCGCCGCCACTGCACCCGGATTCACGACTACAAACGACACGGTATCCCTATCCCCACAACAGATGACGCGGCCTGCTGAGCCGTCGCCGTCAATACACCTCGTAGTGCGAATTGTATCGACGATCTCGGCACGTCATTCGGAGTTTGGAAAAGCTTTTCCCTTAACGGTGTTCACCGGGCGATTACGTGTGCAGACCGGCAAGTTCTCACCGGAAATTGCGCCTGGTTACCCCGCTGCGTGAGGACTCCGGCTCAGACGTGCACGAAGGCGCACCGACCGCGCGATCCGGCGAACCCTGCTGCGTCTGTCCTCGGTCGGTGCTATCGCGGGAAGCCGGTCTCCGCGTGTAAGAAACGATGATTACCGCACACGCAATCAACCATGCGATCGGCACCAGAAACAGCGTGGTGGTTACGAGCGGCCGGGTACCGACTACCCCGATGACTTCGGGGTTTCCCACCATCGGTCCGAAAACCGGTTCGGGGAACGGCCGGCCCGGAAGGGCGACCTGAGCGACGCTGAGCGCTACGGCCAAAGTTACGCAGATACCGACCGCGCGGCGGCGGCCCCCGTGGGTCGCAAGCTGGTCGAAAATCCCGGCACCGGGCGGGCCATCGGGTCGTCGGATAACGAGCGCAGCGACCGGCAAAACGAATACCAGATAGTAGTGAAAGACCAGGGAGGGAAAGAGAGTGGCACTGGCCAGCAGCATGATGCCGGTCAGGACCGGGGGGACGCGCGGCCCCAGAGCCAGCACGGAGACGACGATGATGACCAGCACGGCATATCCCGCCAGCGAACGCGGACCCAGGAGGTAGCCGTCGGGTATCTTGCCGCCGGTTTGGTAGGCCTTGATCCCGTCTGGAATCAGCATGAGCGCTCTGCCGAACGACACGTTGCGGAACCCGATGGCCGTCTGCGGGGAACCATAGCCCAGCGTGCTGTGGATCGATTGAGCGATGGTGGCCGGAAAGTCGCTGCGGCCACAGCAGATACGCGGCGAGACTCGACACAACCGCGCCGACGACGGCGACGCCGCCCATACGCCATCGCCGGGCCGCGAACAAGGCTATAGCCAGCACGACCATCTGTGGTTTTATCAGCGTCGCCAGGACCACCATGATCGCGACCAGGCCCCACCGTTGCTGGCACAGCGCCACCAGGAAAACCAGCCCGATAGGCGCGAGCAATGCCACCGAGTTGCCCCGATCGAGGACCATCCACGCCGGAATGGCCGCCGCGCCGCATACTACGAATACCACCACCCGTTCGAGACCACGTGCGCCCCTTGCCGCCCACACGGCAGGGCTGAGGACCGCGATCGTCAACGCGAGCAGATAACCCAACAACCCCAGCTGAGGAACGCTCAGCCATTTGCCCAGAACGCCAAAGAACAACTGCGGCAACATCGCGGCTGCCGGGTAGTTATTTTGAGCCGGCTGGTAGTCCGGCGGCCAGTACAGCGGAAAGGGCGCCCAGGGGTTGGGGCGCATTCCCAGACTCAGTGGATTTTGGTAGTCACCGAAGCAGTGCCTACCGATGTGAGGGCAACCACTTTTCATTTATGCAGTCTTCCGGGTTGGAAACCAGCGAGGAAATCACGTCGACCGAGTAGTACTGAGTGAGCACGTAGCCGACCGCCGCAGAAACCGCTGAAATCAGCAACACGGTGCCAAGCAGGAGTGTGCGCTCGGACTGGTTGGCGACGGCCGAGATTTGGCTTCGAAGCGCCGACGACGCCCCTTCGAACAACTCGATGGGTCGCTTCACGCGCATCTCCCTAACGATTGGAAGTGGGATCCTTTCCGCCCCCCAGGCTCAGCCGCTCGGCAGTGTAACCCAGATCCCATGCCCTGGAAGCCAGATCCGCCCATTGCTGCGGTACCGGTCTCCGCGTGGGTGGGCGCAGGTGAAATACCAACGGCGGGAAGTGTTTCCGATCAGCAGTGCAAACGTCGGCATTCCCGTGTAGGTCAGCCTGTGGGCGCGGACAGCTGCAGTCGCGGGGGAAGCGGCGCATTAGGTGGCACTTCGGTTTCGACCGAACCCGCCAACCGAAATCCCCTCGGAGGCCGACGAAAATGAGCATCGGCATCAAAGCCGCCGATGCCCGGGAGGCACAGACGCCCTAGTACATCGTCGTAAACGCGCTTGACTATCACGGGAAACGGCGTGATCGCCACGTCCTGAAACTCGTGCGGGTAGCGCGTGCAGAGCCGCAGGTCCCGAACGTGATAATTCGAGGACGGGCTCCTGCCGAGCGCGATGCGAACCGTCCGGTGGGCAACCTGTTGCACCGTGCGCACAACGGTGCAGATGGACACGGGCCGTTGAGACGAGATGTTGCGCAACACCGGCGTCGACGGCTGGTTGTCCACCGCATTCTCGACCAGCGTGCGCACCATCGCGGCGGCATCATCGACGTACAAGTAGTCGCGGAGCGTCTCCATCGGCACGAAAACGCTCAACGATTGTCGCGTGACTGCGGCCCGGCACAGCTGACTGATGAGACCCTGCTGTTTCGCCAGGTTCTGACGAAGGCCCGGCGAGGTTTGAGAACCGTCCGATGACGAGTGGGATCTGGCCTTCGAGCGTCGTCCGCAGGATCTCCTCCTGCGCGAGTTTCGTCTCGCCGTACGGACTCAGCGGCCGTGGCGTCGTCGACTCACTGAACGGCGGGTGAGTCGACCCGGCGTATACGCCGCCCGCGGAGGACGAGAGAAAGAACGCACCCCGACCGGCCGGCCGCGAGTTTCGCAGCCTCGTGAGTAGATGGGACATGATGCGCGTCTCCGTGGCGAGTTTGTCCGCCGCGGAGCCGACGACAGCGCTGCCGGCGGCCCAAACAATCGACCAATCGTCGCCTCGGGCCGATCGAATGAATCGATCGAGGTCCGCGTCGAGCACTGCGGCCGCCGCATCGTGATCCCCCCAGGGCACCGGGTGTTCCGGGAACTTCGGGCCCATCGCCCGTGACACGGCACCGCCGAGCAGTCCACCGCGACCCACGATCCACGTAAGCATTCGTCAGTCCGCCCGGCTATCGAATATCTCACCGGGATCGCGCACGATGACGTACACCGGTTTGCCCATCGCCATATTGGCTGAAAAGGCGATGTATTCGGCGATGATCCCCAGCGTGAACAGGATGACTCCACCGACGACAAGCACCGCGACGAACACCGATGTCCACCCTTGTACGAAGATGTCGCCGATCGATCTCCGGATCGCGCTATAGATCGCGACGCTGAAACCGAGGAGGGCGAACAGAATTCCCATCGTGGACACGAAACGCAGCGGCCGGGTACCCGAAGAAATGACGAGCCGCCAGAAATGCGAGATCAGGCGGCCGAAGGTGTACGCGCTCGCGGGTCGTCCTTCTTCGCGCATCAATACAGGGCAGGTCGAGGGGTTGGTGACAACCCAAGACAGAGCGACGTCCAGAAACACCCCCGCGCCGGTGTAGGCCGCGACGCTTCGTCCGGCCTCACCGAGGATCAGTCGATAGCTGTTGAAGGCTCTGGGCCCGTGCGACGACACGAGGATGTGCACGAACAACCACTTCGTCAGCAAAGACGCCGCGTTGCGCAAGACACCGTGTGGTGGTCGGTTCGTCGGCGAGGCGTACACGAGTTGTGTGCGATCGCGGTACGCCGTGTCCAGTAGGTGGCCGATGTGTGCCGGATCGTGCTGTCCATCCTCGTCCATCGTGACGATCCAGTCCCCGCCTGACGACGTCATGCCCGCGAGTGTCGCGGGATGCTGTCCGAAGTTGCGGGAAAGCCATACCGGGCGGACCCATTCGTCGCCCGCGGCCAGCTCGCGTACCACTTCTTCGCTACCGCCAATGCCCCGGTCCCACACAAGGAGCACCTCGTCGACGCGAAACTCACGGCCGTCCGGGGTTTCCTGGGGCGTACGGAGTTGTTCAAGCTCCTTCACCACGCCGGGCAAGGTCGCGGCTCCGCTGTAGACCGGGATCACAACGCTGATCGAGTCCACACGGGTCGAGTGACGGTCGCCAGTCACGCGCTTCCTCCCAGAACGCACGGGTCCAGTGAGGTAACTGTACCGATGAGCAAGCGAGTAAGGGGTGCCAATTGTGATCTTCTTGACGACACTTGAGTCGCGCTGAACCGACCCCGGTGAGCCCGCAGACTCCGGACATCCGTGGGCGTTTCAAGGTTCTCCCGTTGAGCCACTTTGCATCGCCGAAATTCAACCGGCCATCCAGCACCGAAAATCGGTTGCCGGCAAACTCGTTCGTGACGGTTCACTTCACCGCAGCCAGCGCTTACCGACACGCAGACTGATCCGGGCCCGTCGCGATGTTGTTCTCGGTATTGATGCTTGGTCGTTTCACCACACATACTCACGCGATGAACCGTCGTCATACCAATGTGAAAAGCCAACGCCGGGAATTGTTTTCGATCT
Organism: uncultured Actinomycetota bacterium; assembly: GCA_963784685.1. Lineage (GTDB taxonomy): Bacteria > Actinomycetota > Actinomycetes > Mycobacteriales > Mycobacteriaceae > Mycobacterium. The sequence continues at coordinate 51,242 of CAWASF010000012.1, read as the reverse complement.
GCAGAGCCGGTAGATACCGGCCTCCGATTATCGGTGTCCGTGGCTCGCCGGAGGGCGCGCGGTCATCGTGGGACCTGAGGTTGGCCACCGTCGGCGCCGGCGTCGGTCCGCATGCGCCTGCCAAGCCAGTGGTACACGGCGCGCCGGGCGTAGGCGTTGGCACGGGCCCTCAAGCTGCCGACCAGCAGGTGTCGCGGCCCCAGAAGCCCAGGATGCGCCGCCGCGAACTCGCGGCTGAAGCCGATGGCCTGCTCAGCCTGCGCGCGCACCAGCTGCACACTCCATTGCGATTGGCTGACCCGGAACGCGGCCAGTGAGCGGGGTACCGCGACAAGGCTTCCGCTGAAGCAGCACCGCGCAGTAAGTCGCCTGGTCGATCAGATAGGGGAACCGACCGTCCCAACCACCCGCATCGACCAACGCCGCGCGTCTGAACAGCACCGACCCCGGCTCGCCGAAGATGTTCGTGCCGGCTAGCACGGTCCGCCGGATGGCCTGGTGCCATCGACTTCACCGCGCAGTCCGGCCAGCCCGCGGTTGCGCAGCACCGGCGTTCCCGCGGCATCGATGATGTCCCTCGGGCTGGCGGCCATCACCGCCGCCGGGTGCGCTTCCAATGCCGCCACCTGCTCTGCCAGGCTATCCGGCGAGAGGAGATCATCACCGCAGACCAGCTTGATGAACGTCGCCGCGTCGCGAGTTCGGTGACAGCATTCCAATTCGCCGGGGCGCCCCCGCCAGAAGGCAACCGGCTCAAGCGAACCCGGGGGTCAGCGGTGAATTCTTGCAGCGCTTCCCAGGTGCCGTCGGTGGAGCTGTGATCGGAAACCACCAACTCGAAATCGGTGAAAGTCTGGTCCAGAATCGAACGCATCGTGGCGTCGATGAACGCGACGCTGTTGAATGCCGGAACGACAACCGATACCCGTGGTTTCACGATCAGGCTTGCTGCCGCTCCGCCAGGCCAAGCTCGGTGGGGCTGCGGTGGAACGAGAATCCGCGATGAGCAAACCAGCTGTACAAGACGGTCACGCCGGCGATCGCGAACTGAGATGGCAACACCGGCCAGCCCAATACTTCGACCAGCACCGGTAGCGTCGCGAAATTGAAACCCAGCGTGGAGAGATTGACCAGCTCAAATCGGACCAGATCGCGAAGCACATGGCCGGTAACCCGGAACACGAACCTGCGATAGAGGACGAACGCACACAGCACGGCAGCGATATGTGCGCAGAGCAGCGCACCCAGATATCCGCAGCGCCCCGGGGGAAGAGCCAGAGGAACAACACGAACCACACCGCTCCGATCGCGGTGTTCATCCCGCCCACGATCAGAAAGGCGACGCGCTGATCCCGGACCAACCGAAACAGTGGGCCGGGAACGCCGCTCATCCCTGCCGGCGGGCGGATCTGGGCGTCGTCGCCCGCAAAGGCGTCAAGGGTCATGCGTGGCCTGCTTAAGCGGACTTCGGGGCGGATGGGACAGCCGGTTGATCAGGTCCCTCAGTAGTTGCGGCCAATCCTTCGGGGCCTCCCACCATGTCCCGAATCAGGAACAGCGGCCTGCCCTTGCTCTGGTCATACAGCCGGCCCAGGTAGGCGCCGATGATGCCCAGCATCAGAAACTGCACACCCGTCAGGATGCCGATCGCAGCCATCAGCGAGCTCCAGCCGGGAACGGTCTGGCCAAGAAGCGCGCCTCGGATCGAGTTGATCGCGGCAGCGAAACCAATGGCCGCCATGGTCCAGCCGAGTAGCACCGACAGTCTGAGCGGCACCATAGAGAAAGACGTGATGGCGTCGGCGGCGAAACGCAACATCTTGGTGAACGGGTACTTGCTTTCGCCCGCGGCCCGCGCATCACGGTCGTAGACCAGCGGCACCTGCTTGCCGCCGATCCATGACACCATTCCGCGGACGAATCGGTGGCGCTCGGGCATCGCGATCAGCAGATCCAGCACCCGACGGGTGATCAAGCGGAAATCTCCTGTGTCGCAAGGGATATCAACATCGGTCATGCGGCCGATCAGCCGGTAGAAGGTCGCCGCAGTCGCCCGCTTGAGCACCCCGTCACCTGAGCGACGGCGGCGCTGTCCGTAGACGACATCGGCGCCCTCGTCCATCAACGCCATCATGTCGGGCAACAGCTCAGGTGGATCCTGCAAGTCGGCGTCAATGATCAGCACGCGCTCGCCGCGGCACACGCTCAGCCCCGCGGTGAGCGCGAGCTGATGCCCATGGTTGCGCATCAGCCGCACCCCGACGATGCGCGAATCGTCTACGGCCGCTTTCTCGATGATCTCCCATGTTCGATCGCTCGAGCCGTCGTCGACCAGCACCACCTCGCCAGTCGAACCCAACGAATCCAGCACACCCCCGATCCGGCTCAGAAACAGCGGCAGCACGTCCTCTTCGTCGAAGCAAGGAGCCACCACCGAGACTGCCGGACGAACCAACACAGTCATGGCCGTTAATGTAATTCTCAGGCTCGCTCTGCGCCGGTGTTTCGCCAATATCGCCTGGTGATTTCGACGAGCCGTAACTCAACGGTCAACGATTTCACCCGATGCCGCGCCCTGACCAGGGAAAATGCGTGAGACCCGCGGTCGATGCCGACTCGTGACACCGCGTCACCGCGATTCGATGAGTCGGTAGCGTGGCCTGGGCCGCCGCCAACGCTGGGAGTGGAGCGATCCCAGCGGTTTGGCTCGATCCGGCACCCCGGGTTCCATTCCATTCGCTTGTCCGAAGTATCGTCGCGTTTCGATGCCCGCCCGTCCGGTGGTCGTCGCATCTGGGCGTACTCGCAGCAGTGAAACAAGCCAAGGGAGATCAGTGCGAAGCTTTATTCAAAGTCTGCCGCACCCGTTAGCCAACACACTCTTTATGGCCCGGCGATTGCGCACGAGTTTCTACGAGGACGGGCTCTTCACTACGACCAACGCGGATTTCCGCAAGACGGAGGATTTCAAGCGCGTTTACGCGGCCGCAAAGGCCACCGGGTCATTCGGGAGGTGGAACGTTCGGTGGCGCATCCATGTCCTGTGTTGGGCCGCCCACCACGCTTCGGCAATTGAGGGTGACTTCGTCGAGTGCGGCGTCGACCGCGGTGGCACGGCGATGGCGGTCATCACCCACACCGACTTCGGGCGCCTCGGAAAGCGCTTCTGGCTCCTCGACACGTTCAAGGGACTCGACCCCGCTCAGCTCACGCCGGAGGAGGCGTCCCACGCCGGTTATATGGACTACGCCGACTGCTTCGAGCAGGTGAAGTCGAACTTCGCCGGCATGGATTTTGTACGGCTGGTCCAGGGTACGGTCCCGGATACGCTGGAAAACGTCACCAGCGAAAAAATCGCCTACCTGCATCTCGACATGAATTGCACCGCACCAGAAATCGCGGCGCTCGAGTATTTCTGGCCGAAGATATCACCCTTCGGCATCGTGATTATGGACGACTACGGGTGGCCACGCCATTACCAACAGAAGATCGGCTATGACCACTTCGCCCAAGATCACGGGCTCGAGATTCTACGGCTCGCAACCGGAGGACAGGCGATCATCATCAAGCCCCCCTCTTAAGGGCCCGCCCACTCGAATTGACCTCGCCGGCAGCCCTTGGCTTCGGCATTAGGACTTCGCGACTGTGGTTTGCCGTCCCACAGATCGAAGTACTCGATTTCCGACACATGTTGAATGTCACCAGGTAGGTTCTCGACCAGGACCGACAGAGATTCAAGCAAGCTTAATCCAGCGTTGACGGGCATTTCGGGTGAGGTTTGGTCGTGCCGGCGCGGGAAGAGTTCGGCGGACCAAGCCTGGTTAGGACGATCGGTGTTTGACCTGAAGGCCGAGGCTCAGCCCGTTGAACGGGCCCAGAGCGACGGCCGCCGGCCCGACATTCAAGGGCTGCGAGCAGTCGCGGTTCTGCTGGTCGTGGCGTTTCATTCCGGACTGCCGGTGCCCGGTGGGTTCGTCGGCGTTGACGTCTTCTTCGTGATTTCCGGTTTTGTGATCACCGGCATGATTCATCGTGAGCACTCGTCGACCGGGCGTTTCAGCTTCGGCCGCTTCTACCTGCGGCGGTTCAAGCGGCTAACCCCGGCTCTGGCGCTGATGGTCGGCGTGACGATGGCCTTGTCCTTCTGCCTACTGTCTCCGTTCGGCGCGCAGCAGAAAGCGGCGTCAACCGGCATTGGGGCAATGCTGCTGCAGGCTAACTTCGTGATTGCCCAAACCACCGGCGGATACTTCGACGCACCCGCGGAATCGAATCCTCTCCTGCACACCTGGTCGCTGTCGGTGGAAGAGCAGTTCTACCTGATCTTCCCCGCCATTCTCGTCCTCGGCTGGGCGCTTTCACGGCGCGGGAGGCGACGGATACCGGGCGTGACGGCTTTGGTCAGCGCGGTTGCCCTCCTATCGTTCGGGTTGGCAGTCATCGGTCCCGGCGGACCCGCTTCGTCGCGGTTCCTGGGGTTCTACAGCCCATTCACCCGGGCTTGGGAGTTTGCGGCGGGCGCAATCCTCGCCCTCGCCGCCACGAGTCGCCCCCTTCGCTCCGGCAGGCATGCCCAAGTCTTCGCTTGGCTGGGCGCGGCGCTCATCGCCGCGTCAGCACTCATGATCAACTACGCCACGCCCTTCCCGGGTCCGTGGACGCTGCTTCCGGTGACCGGAACGCTGCTGGTGATCGCGGCGGGCACCCATCACACCACCGGTGTAAGCCGCGCCCTCGCACTTCCAGCCGTCGTCAAGGTCGGCGACTGGTCCTACTCCATCTACCTGTGGCACTGGCCCCTGATCGTGTTTGCCGTCTATCTATGGCCACAGGTTCCCCTTGCGGCCACCCTCGCGGTTTGCATTTCCATCCTGCCCGCCGTGGCCTCCTACCGATGGGTGGAACAACCACTGCGACGGCTGCCACCGCTGACCCGTCCACGCACCCTCGCTCTCGTCGCCGCGGTGGTTTGCCCAGCGCTAATTTTGGCAGCCACACTTGGCATCGCTGCGAACGCATATTGGTTGCCGCGATATAAATCGGGAGCCGCGGCCGCTCAAGGCGACACCGAGTGGGCCGACTTCTTCCGACCTCTACGCAACACTTATTACCTGTGTACGGACCGAGCTATTCGAGAAAACGCGCTCAAGTGGGAGGACGTCACTCGATGCTGGCAATCCAAGGCGAGTTCCCACATAGACGTTGCCCTCGTCGGCGATAGTCACGCGGAGCACTTATTCCTCGGTTTGGCCGAGGCTTTGCCCAACAAAAACGTCGTCTATTACGCGGTGGACGGGCTTCCGGTGAGATCCGTAACCGGCATGGATCGCATCATCGACCACGTCGCATCAGATCCAGCCATCGAAACAGTGATCATCAACGCGATGTGGGCCAAACGCGGCGTGCCGGAAGACGAGCTCGTTAAGACCCTGGAAACCTTCAGATCGAAAGACAAGACCGTCTTTGTGACCGACGATGTTCCCGGATTCCTCTTCGAGGCAACGGCCTGCAAGTATCGCCGGGCTCCGATTCTTTCGTCCCCGCAATGCAGCCAGGATCGTGGACTGTTCGACAAGGCGCACGCGGCATACTATCCACGGCTTGAAGCGGCGATTGACAAGGTGCCGGGGGTTCAGCTCCTCAGCACCGCAGAATACTTCTGCGACAATAGCGTTTGCAGTATGAACAGGGGCGATGCTCTCTTGTTCCGGGATATCAGCCATCTAAATAACATCGGCAGCAGGTTCGTTGCCGGCCGCATGATCGCCGACTACCCCCAGTTCAGGAACGCACTAACCCGACCCTGAGGGGATCCGCGACGCGGCGCCACAAGCCACTGGGCGTCATCCACCCGCTGCACCGCCGCGGCGGCTACCCATCGCCTTCACGCCATCGGTTGCCGTTTCCCGGGCTCAAGTACCCATTTTCGACCCGGGATCGTAATCACCGGGTAAGTTCTCGACCGGGACCGACGGCGGTTGAGGCTGGTTTGTCCCTTACTTGGTCGGTGGGTTCGGGTGAGGTTCGGGCTGGGAAGTTGGGTGGCTGAGTCTGGTTCGGACGACGCAGGTGCTGGTGAGGACGATCTGTGTTTGACCTGAAAGCTGACGCTAAGCCCGTAGAAGGGGCCCAGAGGGACGGCCGTCGACCCGACGTCCAAGGGCTTCGCGCGGTCGCGGTCGTGCTGGTTGCGGCGTTTCATGCCGGACTCCAGGTGCCGGGCGGCTTCGTCGGCGTAGACGTCTTCTTCGTGATTTCCGGTTTTGTGATCACCGGCATGATCCACCGTGAGCACTCGTCGTCCGGGCGCTTCAGCTTCGGCCGGTTCTACCTTCGGCGGTTCAAGCGCCTAACCCCCGCTCTGGCGCTGATGACCGGCGTGACGATGGTCTTGTCCTTCTTGCTGCTTTCTCCGTTCCACGCGCAGAAGGAGGCAGCGTTAACCGGCATCGGAGCAATGCTGCTGGTCGCCAACTTCGTGATTGCCGAAACCACGGGCAGCTACTTCGACGCACCCGCGGAATCGAATCCGCTCCTGCACACCTGGTCGCTGTCGGTTGAAGAGCAGTTCTACCTGATATTCCCCGCCATTCTCGTCCTCGGCTGGGCGCTTTCACGGCGCGGGAGGCAACGGATACCGCGAGTCATGGCCCTGGTCAGCACCGTTGCCCTCATATCGTTCGGGCTCGCAGTTATGGGAGCGGGCGGACCCGCTTCGTCCCGTTCGGACTGGTTCCTGGGGTTCTACAGCCCGTTCACCCGCGCTTGGGAGTTTGCGGTAGGCGCACTCCTCGCCCTCGCCGCCACGAGTCGCCCCCTTCGCTCCGGCAGACTTGCCCAAGTCTTCGCGTGGCTTGGCGCGGCGCTCATAGCCGCGTCAGCTTTGACGATCAACAGCACCACGCCTTTCCCGGGTCCCTGGACGCTGCTTCCGGTATGCGGAACGCTGCTGGTGATCGCGGCCGGCACCCATCACACCACCTGGGTAAGCCGCGCCCTCGCGTTTCCAGCCGTCGTCAAGGTCGGCGACTGGTCCTACTCCATCTACCTGTGGCACTGGCCCCTGATCGTGTTCGCCGTCTATCTATGGCCAACCATCCCCTTTGCGGCCGTCCTCGCGGTTTGGGTTTCCATCCTGCCCGCCGTGGCCTCCTACCGATGGGTGGAACAACCACTGCGACGGCTGCCACCGCTGACCCGTCCACGCACCCTCGCTCTCGTCGCCGCGGTGGTTTGCCCGGCCATATTTTTGGCAGCGACTCTTCACGTGGCTGCGGACGAATACTGGTTGCCGCGATATAAATCGGGAGCCTTGGCGGCTCATCAGGGCGACACCGAGTGGGCCGACTTCTTCCCACTTTTACGCAAAACCTTTTATCCGTGTACGGACCAAGCCATTCGAGACAACGCTCCCGATTGGGAGGGCATCACTCGCTGCTGGCAATCCAAGCCCGGTTCCCCCATAGATATTGCCCTTGTCGGCGATAGCCATGTGGAGCACTTATTCCTCGGGTTGGCCGAGGCTTTGCCCAACAAAAACGTCGTCTATTACGCGGTCGACGGGCTTCCGGTGAGATCCGTAACCGGCATGGATCGCATCATCGACCACGTCGCATCAGATCCAGCGATCGAAACGGTGCTAATAACCGCGATGTGGGCCAAACGCGGTGTGCCGGAAGACGAGCTCGTTAAGACCCTGGAAACCTTCAGATCGAAAGACAAGGCAGTCTTTGTGACTGACGATGTTCCGCGATTTGTCTTCGAGGCGACGGCCTGTAAGTATCGCAGGGCTCCGATCCTGCCCTTCGCAGAGTGCAGCGAGAATCGTGGACTGTTCGACAAGGCGCGCGCGGCATACTATCCACGGCTTGAGGCGGCCATTGACAAGGTGCCGGGGGTTCAGCTCCTCAACACCGCCGAATACTTCTGCGACAACAGCGTTTGCCGCATGAATGAGGGCCGTACCCTGTTGTTCCGGGACTCGAACCACGTGAACAATCTCGGCAGCAAGTTCCTTGCCGACCGCATGATCGCCGACTATCCCCAATTCAGGAACGCCGTAACCCGACCCTGAGGCCATAGCTCCCGTCAGTCACCTAACCGCTCTACCCGCCGGCGCGGCCATCCCGAAACCCCGCATGTCGCACCGCGACTTCTCGTTATACTGCGCCATGCCCATCGCAGACCGGCTGGTAAGCAGCCCACTCGTCGGAAAGTTCACCACGAAGGTTTGGGACCCCCTGGTTTACAGCCCGCCAGTCACGAAGCTCGTAAAGAAGTACTGGTACCCCTTAGGGACGCGGCTGCTGGGTGACAACGTACCGATATTCATGAACTGGGCCTACGAGGAAGATCCGCCGATGGCCCTTCCCCTCGAGCCGTCTGACGAGCCGTACCGAGCCCACATCCAGCTGTACCACCGCACCGCGACCCAGGCGGACCTCAGCGGCAAACGGGTACTCGAGGTCAGTTGCGGCCACGGCGGCGGAGCCTCGTATCTTGTGCGCACCTTGCGGCCCGCCTCCTACACGGGACTCGACCTGAATCCCAACGGCATCGCGTTCTGTCAAAGACGACACAACCTGCCAGGTTTGGATTTCGTGCACGGCAATGCCGAGGACCTACCCTTCGACGACCAATCCTTCGACGCGGTGCTCAATGTCGAAGCATCGCACCTTTATTCGGAGTTTCCGCGTTTCCTTGCCGAAGTCGCGCGCGTGCTGCGCCCAGGAGGGCATTTCCTGTACACGGACCACCGAGCCCGGGTTCATTTCGCCGAGTGGGAGGCGGCGCTTGCCGAGGCTCCGATGCGGCTGGTATCGGAAAGGGTCATCAACCAGGAGGTTATGCGCGGGATAGAGAATACCCAGCACAACACGCAGAGGTTGCTGGGCCCGGTCAGTCGCCGCGCGCCGGCGTTTGTGCAGGTCCTGGCCCGCCGGGTGAACGACATGCAAACCTCGACGTTCTACCAGGCGTTGCGAAGCGGCGAAAACTCTTACCGGATGTACTACTTCGTCAAAGATTGAGGGGTTTGCGGCGACGGTGCAGCCGACGCCGGAAAAGGCCAACAGCACTGGGGAAGTGGTGACCGGAAAACCTGCATGTTGCTCCGCACGGTCTGGTTATACTTCGCGCCATGCCCATCTCAGAACGGCTGGCCAGTAACGCGCTCGTCAAGAAGCTCGCAGCCAAGTACTCGGACGAGTGGATCTTCAGCCCGCTACTGGTAAAGGTTTCGACCAAGTACGTGTACCCGTTAGCAACCCGCCTGATGGGCGACGATGTGGTGTTCATGGACTGGGCCTATGAGGAGGACCCGCCAATGGACCTGCCGCTGGCGGAGACCGACGAGCCCAACCGAATCCACATCAACCTGTACCACCGCACGGCGACCCAGGCGGATCTCAGCGGCAAGCAGGTGCTCGAAGTCAGTTGTGGCCGGGGCGGTGGGGCCTCGTACCTTGTGCGCACCCTGCACCCAGCCTCCTACACGGGCCTGGACTTGAACCCGAACGGCATCGCGTTCTGTCAGAGAACACACAATCTGCCCGGTTTGAATTTCTTGGAGGGCAATGCCGAGGAACTGCCCTTCGATGACCAGTCCTTCGACGCAGTGCTCAATGTCGAAGCTTCGCACCTCTATCTTCACTTTCCGCGTTTCCTCGCGGAGGTTGAGCGCGTGCTGCGCCCGGGTGGGGACTTTCTGTACACGGATGTCCGCCCCCGGGCCCGTTTCGCCGATTGGGAGGCGGCGCTTGCCGAGGCCCCGATGCGGATGATTTCGCAAAAGGTTATCAACGACGAGGTTGTGCGCGGGATAGAACTCTCGCAGCAACACTCGCTGGCAATATTCGGCCCGGTCACGCGCCGCGCGCCGTCATTTTTGGACGACCTGGCCCGCCGGGCGGGCGACCTGCGAGCCGCGACGTTCTATAGGGCTCTGGAAAGCGGCGAAAACTCTTACCGGATATACCACTTCAAGAAGGATTGACGGGGAAGCCGTCGCCCCCGAGGGCCGCGCTCCGGCGCCTGGGGGCTTCAGCGCGGTGGCTGCGCCCGGAGTAGGTTCTCCAGATCTGCTCGACCCTGTGGTGAGCCGATTTCATAGAACCGGTCGGGAACCTCGAACCCGGCCAACTGTCCCTCGGCCGCCAGCGCCGACAGCACGGGAGCAAGGTCGAAAACCGTATCGGGCGGCACTCGCTCCGCGAGCACACTGCGGCGCAGCGCCGTCAAACCGTAGTCGATCCAGCGCATCTCGGGAGGACGCTCGGAAAGCCCCTTGTCGTAGCGCACGACTCGATGTCCATCGAAGATCACATTGCTGGTGTCCCACTGGCCTTCGTTGCGGTGCACCGTCATGAGTGCCGGCTCAGAGCACCCGCGCAGGCTCCGCAGCACGGCCGCCGGGTCGACCTGCAGCCACGAATCGCCGTACAGCACCAGGAAATCCTCTTCGAGCACATCGGAATCCAAGGCAAGGCGTAGCGCGCCGGCCGTACCTCGCAGGTACTCCCCCTCGTCAACGTAGACGACGGACAACCCCCAGGTAGAACCGTCGCCCACGTAAGCTCGGACGTCTTCGCCGAGGTAGCCGATGCTGTAGACGACCGAATCGATGCCAGAACTGGCCAGCCACGAAAGTTGCCATGCCGCAAAGGGCTTGCCGTGCACGGGCAGCAATGTCTTAGCCACGGACTTTGTTTCCGGCCACATTCGGCTACCAATGCCGCCGGCGAGGATCACGCACTGCATGGCCCGGGCTCAGGACCGAACGAGCACGACGCTGCCATCGATGTCGAAGCGAAACCGCACCTCGGCCAGTCCCTCGGCGGTCATCGCGCTGCGTAGACGGCGCGGTTCCCGGCTGTAGAAGAGCAGGAACCCGCCGGCCCCGGCGCCCACGAGCTTGCCACCGAGCGCACCGTTTTCGCGGCCGGTGTCGTACCACCGGTCGATGTTCGGGTTGGACATCGCATTCGAGCGCTTCTTCTTATGCTCCCAGTGCTCGTGCATCAGGGCGGCGAAACCCTCGCAGTCGCCGTTCTCCAGGGCGACCTGCGTGCGCAGGCCGAGCTTTTTGACGTAGTGGAGGTTGTCGATCATCGCCGCGTCGCCCGCGGTCGACTTGGTTCGCTGCTCCTCGAGCACTTTGTCGGCCGCGCGCGAGTAGCCGGTGAAGAACATGAGCAGATGCTCTTCGAGGTCGTGGAACGTCGCGTCCGAGATCCGCAGCGGGGACACCTTCACGCGGCCGTTGGGTTCGAAGTGGTAGATCTTGAGGCCGCCGAACGCGGCGACATACTGGTCCTGCTTCCCCACCGGCCGGCCGAGTCGCTCGATCTCGATACGGCAGGCCTCCGCGGCGACCTCCGCGGCGCCCACGTGATCGCGCTTCATCGCGTACATCGCCCGCAGCAGACCGACCGTGAACGAACCCGAGGAACCCAAACCCGTTCCGGACGGGATATCGGCCATGCTCACGATCTCCACCGACGGTTCGATGTCGTGGGACAGCAGCACCTCCCGCATGATCGGATGGTCGATGTCGGCCGCGTCTTCTACCCGCTCCAGGGCCGAATACTTGAGGAAGTAGTCGGGGGTGAATGTGGCGTTGCTGGAGATGTAGATGTGCTTATCGATCGCTGCCGAAATCACCAGCCCGCCAAACTGTTCGTAATACGACGGCAGGTCGGTGCCTCCACCCCCGAGGGTGATCCGCAGGGGCGTCCGGGTAATGATCACGAATGGTCCCTCGCCGAAACCCACACCACGTCAGCGCCGCCAGCGATCACAACTTGTACCCCACGGCACGCGCGTCGTTGTCGAACATCTTCACGGTCTCCAGCGAATAGTCGTCGAGGTCCTTGCCGAACAGCGATAGCTTGGCCAACATGTCGTGGGTCACCGTGATGATGTCCACGCCGATGTCGTCGGCCTGCCGGACGTTGAGGATCTCCCGCGGGCTGGCCCACAGCAGGCTGACACCGGGCTGAGCCGACGTGATCGCCAGAGCCGAAGTCATGATGGGAATCGGGTCCCGGCCGGTGTCGGCGATCCGGCCGGCGAAGACCGATACGATCGCCCCCCGGGTGCCGGCGAGCGCGGTCGTGACCGTCTCGACCTGGGCCACCGTCATCAACGCGGTCACATTGAGCTGCACACCGTCCGCGGTCAGCTCGGCGACCACGTCGGCCATCGAGTTGCGCTTGGTGTCGGTGACCGGAATTTTGACGTAGACGTTGGAACCCCAGGACGAGATGAGCCGGGCTTGGCGCAGCATCCCGGGCGCATCGTCGGCAAACACCTCAAACGAGATCGGGCGGTCGGTGATGGTCTCTAGCACCTTGCGGGCAAAACCCTCGTAGTCGCTGACCCCGGACTTTCGCATGAGGGTGGGATTCGTCGTGAAGCCCGCGATGTGGGGCTTCTCGGCAAGTGCGACCATCGATTCAAGGTCGGCACCATCGGCGTAAATCTTGACGTGGCGCAGAACAACATTCTCGTTCATACGGTGGTTCCCCCTTTAACACGTTGGGACTCAATAATTTCGACGGCTTCGGGCAGACTCGCCACAACCGCGTCGGCATCGGTGGGACGACGCTCGCCGTAACCCCGGTCGACGAAGATGGACATGACCCCGGCGCGCTTCCCGGCCTCGACGTCACGCCAGCGGTCGCCAACACACACACTCTCAGCGAGGTCGAGGTCCAGCCGCGCGGCGGCGTCGACGATCATTCCCGGCCGCGGCTTGCGGCACGGGCACTCGTCGATGTCGTCGTGTCCGCACACGACAATCTCGTCCAGCGGTAGCCGCGCGCGCAGTGCATCATGCATCCGGTCGACCTCGTCGCGGGTCTGCTTGCCGCGAGCGATGTCTGGCTGGTTGGTCACGACGACAAGCGCAAATCCCAACTCTCGCAGACGATGACAAGCCTCGACAACACCGGGCAGCAGGCGCAGCTGCTCCACGCCGGACGGAGGACGCGGGATGCCATCGCGCACGTCGACCTCGTTGAGCACCCCGTCACGGTCCAGGAAAACCGCGGCGCGGGTGCCATGAACGGGGCTCGAACCGATCATGTGTCGAACCGACCGGCGCGGGCGTCGACGAGCATCGCGGCCATCGAATCACGCAGGGCCTCTTCACAAGTACCGTTCGTTCTTCCAGCCGAGCGACCGTATCCGCTCGGAGTTGAGCCGAACGATCGGAACGTCACCCTTCCAGCCGCGGTCGCCCCCGGTGTACTCGAACTTGGTCTGCCCGGCAGGCAGCCCAACCACCTCGACGGCCATCTCGGCAATCTCCGTGACGGTCATGTAGTCCTCGGTGGCGACGTTGAACGCCGCGAACGGCTCCGCCACCGCCTCAGCACCGACCATCACCGCCGCGATGATGTCGTCGACGTGCACATACGACTTGCTTTGCCGCCCATCGCCGAGGATGCGCAGCCGGCTCGGGTCGGCGAGGAGCCGGCGGACGAAGTCGAAGCCGACGCCGTGTGTCTGGCGCGGCCCGACCACATTGCCGAAGCGATAACAGCGGGCCGAGACATCGAACATGGCCGCGTACGAACAGAGCAACGCCTCCCCCGCCAGCTTGCTGGCACCGTACGTAGACGTGGGCAGCATCGGACCGTGGTCCTCATGTGCCTCGACCTTGCCGAGGTCGCCGTACACCCCGCTGCCCGAGGCGTAGAGGATGAGCTCAACGCCGCCTCGTCGGGCCGCCTCGGCGACGTGGTGCGTGAGCGCCGTGCCCTGATCGAAGTCGATGGCGGGATTGGTTGCCGCAGCAGCGATGTCGGGGTTGGATGCCAGGTGGATCACGGTGTCGTGTCCCGCCACGGTCTGCAGCAAGTGCTCGAGATCCCCGACTTCGCCGACCTCGACCCGCAGCCGCGGGTCGTCGGCGACGTCGGCGAGGTGCCAGCGGCGCCCCGAGGAGAAGTTGTCGTAGACGGTGACCTGCTCGGCTCCCCTACCCAGCAGATGCTCGACAAAATGACCGCCGATGAAGCCTGCGCCGCCAACGACGGCGAAGCGGCGCAGTGCGGCGGTCACTTCAGCGACTCCCAGCGGGTCGCGATCTTGGCCAGAGCCGGGTGGGTGACCAGAAGGTGCCAGACGACCGCGCAAAGTCCCTCGGTGTGCGGGGTGATGTGGTCGGGATAGAGCGGCGGAATGATGACCGCGGCCGTGGCGAGTTTTGCGGTGGTGCCGCCGTCGCGTCCCACGATGCCGAAGATCGGCGTGCCCAGCTCGACCGCCAGCCGAAGTGCGGCAACGATATTCGCGGACACGCCTTTGGCCTCGTCGCCGCCGCCGACCGAGAAGATCAGCAGCGCATCCTTCGCGGACAGTCGCGATCCACGCAGCCATTCGGCGAAGGTGGTGTCCCAACCCTCATCGTTGACGCGGGCGGTCAGCTCAGAGACATTGTCGGTCGGCGTATAGGCCTCGATGTCGCAGATCTTACGAAAGTCGTTGACGGCGTGGGACGCATGCCCGGCCGACCCGCCTACCCCGATGATGAACAGCCGGCCTCCCCTGTCCCGCAAAGCTGCGAGCCCGCGCGCGACGTCCTCGATCCGCTCGGTATCGATCGCATCGATCACGGCGACCGATTCACCGAGAAACTCTTTGCTGAACGTCACTGTGCTAGGACTCCTTCTCTGCGCGGCAGACCGCGAATGTGTTGAGGCGGAACTTGTGTTTGAACACGCGAATGTGGCTGGGGCGGAACCCCGCCTGCACCAGCAGCGGCCAGAGGTCCCGCGGGTCATAGTAAGTCTTGTGGTCTTCCATCTCCTCGGCCGGAGAAAGGCCGAGCTTGAAGGCCGAGAACTCCAGGAACCGCTTGCCGGCCCAGGACGGAACGTTGATGGCGCAGACGCCACCGGGTCGCAGCAGCCGCCGGAACTCCCGCAGCGTCAACTCCGGCTCCCACAGGTGCTCGATGACCGACATGCAGAGGATCGCATCCAGTGAGCCGGTTGGCAGATCGGTGAGCACGCCGGGAAGTTCACCTTCGATCGCGGTGACCTTGGGATGGGCCTTCACGTCGTCGGCGATGCTGAGGTCGACCAGCAGTGCGCTGCGCACGCTGTCGAGGTAGCGACGCATGGTTGTGGCCTGATACCCGCAGCCGATGTCGGCGACGTCTATATCCCGTAAGACTGCCCACGGTGTGCTGAATTTGGCGTTTGGACAGCCAGACACCGAAGCGGTCTACTGGGCTCGGATCGCTGATCTCCCCAAACGACGTCTCACGGGCGTCACGACTTGTCATTGACGGTTCCATAGCGGACCCGGGTGGCGTGCAGCAGCAGGGTGAAGCAGAAGGTCGAGAACCCCGCGGCCATGAACAGCAGACCGGTGATCGCGAGATAGTTGATCGTCGCAAGCTCGGGCAGTAATGAACGAGTTCCGCACGTAGTAAACGACGAAAGCGATGTCCAGTGCGAACCCGACCGACGAACAGCACGGCGCTCACAAGGACCGCCTTGGTGTAGTCGAACAACCGTCGCAATCGTTCTCTGTTCCGGTCGGTGTAGTCGAGGAAGACGTGGGCCAGGCAACCGAAGTAGATGCTCTGCAGCCCGATCACCGACAGCACCACTCCGATGAACATGCTGTTAAGGCTGAGCGTGACCGGGCCAATCGTGATCGGTCCGAAGCTCAACGGCAGTGTCAGTAGCAGGCCCAGCGTGAGCATCACGCTGCCCGGCTTGAACAAGAAGAACTCGGCACCGTGGATGAACATGGCGCGCAGGTTGATCCAGGCGGCGTGGAATGGGGAGAACCAGCCGGAGCGCTTGTGGTGGGACAGCCGACCGTCGCGGTCCTTGAGGAAGGTGACCGGTACCTCGACGGTCTTCAGCCCCATCCGGACCGATTTCAGCACCATCTCCGAGGCGTATTCCCACGACTGCGACACGAGACCCATGCGCAGCAGCGCGTCGCGGGTGATGCCCCGCATGCCGCAGTGGATATCGCTGAAACGGCTGCCGAACAGGACGTTCAGAGCCCAGGTTGTGATCGGGGTGCCGAAGTACTGGTGGAGCTTGGGCATCGCCCCGGGCTCGATCGAACCGTGCCACCGGGAGCCCATCGCGTACTCGTTGCCCGCCCGCAGCGCCTCGACGAACAGGCCGACTCTGCGGAAGTCGTAGGTGCAGTCGGCGTCGCCCATGACGACGTAGCGACCGCGGATGTAAGGCAGGGCGTCGATGTAGGCGCGACCGAGTCCGCGCCTCGGGGTGCGCAGCACGCGGGCACCGCCCTCGAGCGCGATCTCGGAAGTGCGGTCGGTCGAGCTGTCGACGATGAGTATCTCCCCCACCATCCCCGCTTCCCGAATGCCTTCGTGGCACCAGGCAACGAAGTCACCGACGGTCAGCTCTTCATTCATCGCGGGGATGAGGATTGTCAGCTCTGGGTCGCCCACGTCGTCCTTGGGCAGCAGCAGCTGCACGTCTGACCGAGTCGGGAGTGGCCACCTCCGAAGGTGCGTCCACGGCGCGTGTCATGTTCATTCCCCCTGCAACGATCGGGTTGTTGAGACACTGAAGAAAGCAACGCAGCGCCACATCGCACCGAACGGGCGGCGCAAGGTCACCCAGCGTTACCTTTTGTCTCGTATCTGCCAGTCCGAATGCGCATCACTGTAGAGGCGACAGGCCAATCTGGAGGCAGATTCGTCGAAATCCGCGCAGGTTAATTGCTTTTGAGCAGATGCTCAGTGGGGTATTCGCAGCTCTTTAGCGGGGCCGGCGTGGGCTAGCGGCGGATGGCGGACAGGGTTACCGAAGTCACCGGCGGACCGCCGCTCTGCAGGACGTAGAGCGGCTTGGATGCGTCGTAGCCATACCACTGCGGGCAACTGCCGACTCGCAGAGTCAGTTGGGATCCCGCCTTGTCGATAGCCGCCTCGCCGAGATGTCGTGGTCGCGATTGTGGGGTTGATCGGTCAATATCACGTTCGCCCCGCCGAGCCCGCCGCTCGATGACAGCTTCGCGAGGTCGTATTCACGCAGATTATGCCATTGGGCGCCCGGAGCTCGCCTACCGTATACACGTCGGCGTTGTGGGTTTCGAGGTAGCCACCCGCGGTCGGCGCGACCCT
The DNA here is from genome assembly GCA_963784685.1 of uncultured Actinomycetota bacterium. Classification (GTDB taxonomy): domain Bacteria; phylum Actinomycetota; class Actinomycetes; order Mycobacteriales; family Mycobacteriaceae; genus Mycobacterium. The sequence goes on along the minus strand of CAWASF010000012.1, from coordinate 34,111 downwards.
CATCTGGCTGCCGTCCGGCATGTGCAGTGCTGCCATGGATCCGGCCGGCGACCCGCGGAGCGGATGGGCCTGCCCGTCCGCGCCGACGAAATACGCCGAAAGGTGGACCGCGGCGTCGAGCACGCCGCCGTACTGGAAGCCGCTCAGCGACGTGGGCTGGCGCAGCTGCTGGGCCATATCCGGGCGGTCGATCGAGGGCACCACCGTGCCAACGACCCGGTCGCCGTCGGCAATCAGCACCGTGCTGGCCGGGCGGTTGGTGGCCGGGTCCACCGCCCAGCCGGCGTAGGAGTACACGGTCATGCGCTGGATCGCCGGGCCGCACCTGCAGCGTCGTAGCTCGATCGCTGTCGGGGACTCGGCAGGTAGTTCGGGGTCGCGCCCCAATCGCAGGTCGGGCCGCTGAAGTAGAGGTTGGTCGTCTGTGGCGGTGTGGTCAGAGCGGGCAATGGCCTCGATGCCACCAGGTCGTTGCGCGCCATGACCAGAACCCCATGCGTGCGCAGCACCGGAGTCCAACCGCGTAGGACGTACTCGCTCACCTCGTAGTGGCGCACATCGTTGGTGACGCCGTCCCACGTCGGCATGCCGATCGAGGAGGCGTCGTAGATCACTACCGGCGGCCGCGTGGCCTCCAATTCTTTGATGAGTACCCGTTGCGCGTGCTCGGGCATCGCCATGAGCACATGGATGAACCGGGTTCCCGGCACACGGCCCAGCACGAAATAGAGGTAGCCGAGGCTGTTGGTCATGTCGAACACCGGCCCGTCGTCGCCTGCATACGCACGGATCGCGGTGTCGAGATCGCGCAGCAAGCCGGTGTCAACCGCCCCCGGGGCCGCGTACCCCAGCCGACCAAAGCTCGCGTCGTCAACGCCGGTGAGGTAATGCTGCCCGTCCACTTTGCGCAGCGGCCCGGCGAAGACGAGGGCGATCGCGATCGCGGGCACGAGAACGGCGGCGACCGGCTGGGCGAACCGAATTGGTCTGGCGTCGCGCGCGCGCCACCAGGCGATGACCCGCCGGCTAAGCCCGTCGAGCAGACGCGACGACCACAACAGCACGAGCGGCAGGCTGGCTGCGAACACCTGCCAGACGTGGACGGTGTCGAAGCGCCCGAGCGCCTTCTCCACATACAGCGCCACGAACCCGGCCGCCGCGACGGCCACCCAGTCACGCGCTTCCCAATCGGCCCGGTTTGCGACCTTGACCGCGACCGCCCAGATCGTGAGCAGTACGAACCCGACGTCGACCGCGAGCATCCCCCACACTTGTGGGCTCAACCGGGCAAGCGGGACGGTTCCCGCCAAGTTGTGCCCAGGCCCAAAGATGACGTAGTAATCGATGAACGGACCCAGCGCGTGGAACGCCGCCAGGAACGCGGCCCAAGCGGCCGTCGCCACGAGCCCGGTGCCGACGCACCAGCGGGTGAGCCGCAGGCCCGACCAGAGGCTCTGCCCCGGCCGCCGGTGGACAAGATCGGCCGCGACCACACAGGCCAGCGCAGGACCGGCGACGAAGAGCGTCTCCGGGACCAGGATCTCCTCCACGTACAGCAGCAGCGTCAACCCCACCGCCCACACGGCGCTGCGTCGGCGCAGCGTTTCGCCAAGCACGATCAACGCCACGGGCAAGCCGATGAACCGCTCCGACCACAGCAGCTCCCAGCTTGGGCCCGTGAACCGCTCCGAGTCCAGCAGCGGACGCACGAAGCTGGTCGCCCAGAGGAACACAAGGGCGAGGAACAACGGATTGCGCCGGCTGACCCAGACCGCGAAGAGATAGGTGCTAACCCAGAACAGCGGCACAAGAATCACGGTGTGGACGGCGAAGACGGACCAGATGGTGTCGCCGAAGATGGCCCGGCCCAGGCTTCCGGTCAATATGTCCGGGAACACGCCGTGGACGAAAAGCACGTCGCGCCAAGGGAAGTAACCGCGGGCCGCCACACTCGCACCGGCCATCTCCGCGGCGTCGTCGAAGCCTTGAAAGTGTGTGAGCTGCCCGGGGAGAACCGACATCGCCAGGAACACGGCGACCGCACCCACGACGACCGTCAACAGCGTCAGCTCGACATCGTACGCGGAGCGACCGCGGCGGAGCTGGCGCGCCGCCCACCACACGATCGCGATCGCACCGAGCACGGGCAGCCACCAGGCCAGCCATGGCCAGGTCCGTGTGCCGGCGGCCGTCTGGACGACGGTGTGGGACGAGACGAACCACAGGCTCAGCACGGCGGCGGCGGCGCCAGCAATGCCGTTGACCGCCGACAGGGCCCGCCGGCGTTGGCCGTCCGTTCGACGCGCCCACACTTCCGCGACGGCAATGACCAGCGCCAGATATGCCGCGCCCGCGGCGATGGCCAACGGATCCGTGTGCCCGGTACGAGCACCGCAAGCCGCCACGACCAGCGCAGCCGGCAGCAGGATCCGCGCCAGAGTGCCCCATGGCGCCCGCTCTGGCATGGGCGGTTCCGCAGGTACCGGTTCGACCAGCTCGATCGTCCGCTTGGCGGGTCGCGGGGTGTGCGACCGCAGCGGCCCGAAACGGGCCAGTAGCACATATCCGGCGATCGTGAAGAACGGCAAGGCGTACACGATCAGCCGGTAGTTCCACACCTGCGGCTCGAAGTTGAAGTTCATGAACGTCGGGTAGCCGACGACGTCGGTGGAGGCCGGGAGGCCCGGCGTGGCGAATCGGGAGAGCAACGCGCACAGCACCGCTGAGACGCTGACCGCGATCGAGAAGCGCGCCACCGGCCGCCACCCACCCGTCAGCGCGAACCCCCGACCCGGCGGTGACAACTGCGGACCGGGCGCCCTGTCCTGGGGTGATTGCGGTTGGGGCGGAGTGGAAGCCTGAGAGTTGGTGCCTGCTTTCACCCCGGGCACCTCACCTCCTCCATCGATTCTCCATCCTAGGGAGTCGCCCACTTTCGGACGCGGCTTTCCCCGAAGCCCCCCGCACCAGGCGCAACCATAGCAACCCGAGGCCTTTCGCCGGACTCACTCGGATGTGGGTCGCGGCCGGCGACGAGCGGCCGAACGACTTCGTCAGCCCTGAAGCTCTTCTGGCGAAGTTCCGACCATTGAACGCGTTGTATTCGGCCAGTTTTGGAGGCGAGCGCCAGATTACCTAGTACCTTGAGTGTTCATGAACCTCTCGTCATTGGGCCTGCTTAGGTCCGCCGACAGTGAGGCGACACGCAAGAAACTGCGGTACGTAGTCGTGTCGGTGGCATCAATTCCCGTAGGCCAAGGCATACTCCAAGGCTTGGGGTTGTGGCTCGACAGCTACGCCGCCGCGTCCCTGCTGACGGCGGTCATCGTTACGGTTCCCAGCTTCTTCATCCTCAAGTACTACGTGTGGCGCGACACGTCAGGCGAGAACCTGGCCGGGCAGATGCTCGGGTTCTGGGTGGTCATGATGCTGGCCTTCTCGCTGGCCACGCTGTTCACCTACATCGTCGATCATGCGACTGCTGCCCAGACGACGCTCATCCGTGGTAGCGCGGTGTTCTGCGCCCAGCTGCTTGCTTTCGGCATCGTCTGGGTCGGTCGCTACATCGTGTTCGATCGCTGGCTCTTCAAGCCGGCTCCCGACAACCCCGATGCGATTATGTCCGCCAAAACGCAAGCGCGGCTCTGACTTTGGTGGCTAAGTCGGCCTAAGCCGTGTCATCACCCTGGGCGCGGAGCTATCCGCCATAAATGCGGTTCCCTTGTTGGGATTACCTCGTAACCGGCGGGAAGATACGTGGTAAGGGGTAGCGCAGGGTCGCAGGTATACAGGTAGTGATAATCATTGATGTTCTCCCGTTTCCATATATCAAGATTGTTGTCGGGCAACATCAGTCCACGCCGATCAGCAAAATATAGGGTATTCGGGCCGAATTGATTGTAGCCCACCAGCACGATGAGGTCATCAGGACGTGTGACGGCCCGTATCTCTACGCCATTGAGATCGGGTTGGGGTGAGGCTAGCCATTGTCGGACGTCATTCCAGCCAAAGAGTGACGGGCGAGTTTGAGCACTTACATGAGCTACTCCCTTGACCCAAAAAATGATTGGGATGGTCGCATTCCACGGGAGCGGGATGGCTGAGCCGACCACAGCCAGCACGGTTGCCGCCACCGCGACCAGAGTGGTGCGTCTGGGTATTCGTTGAGCAACCGCAACAATTCCAACCCCGACGGCGGCAACGATGGCGGGGAAGATTCCGATGAGATAGTACTCGTGGATGTGGTACAGCGTGAGGAATACCAGCGGCGCGGATACCGCGGTGGCGAGCCAGCCGGCGCGACGGAAGCGCTCGACTTTTGTTGGTGCCAGTACGATCCCGAGCACCGCGAGCACCAACCCCAGCCAGAGCGGCCCTGCGATTTCCAAACCGACCCTAGCGAGAATGGGCGTGTAAGCGCGCGCGTCGAGACGCTGGTTGAGCGTTCCGAAAATCCAGTCATTCAGATCCTTGGGGACCAGACCTTGGGTCAACGGGTTGCGGTCTCTTATCGCTTTGGCGTACAGACCCCACACAGCCCCCGCAGCCGCACCAATGATGGGACCCGCCAAGAACCCAGTGATGATGCGGCCCCACGATCGTGCTCCCAGATACGCTGTTGCGGCTGAGACGAGGATGAGCACGCACCACGGCGGTGGAGTAGTGGCTTTAACCAGAAACGCCAACCACCCGCTCACCGCCCCCAACAGCAGACCCGTACGTGAACCGGTGCGAAACCAGGCGTCTAGGCCGACCACCATGCCCAGCGAGAGCGCGACCGAGGGGAAGTCGATGAGTGCCGCCGCGCCCCACGCCAAGGCGAACGGCACGAACTGAAACAAGGCCATTACCACGATTGCGGCTAGCTGACCATGCCACCGCAAAACCAGCACAGCCAACAAAATCGCCGTGGCTTGAAACCCTAAAAGCCCGATAATCCGCATTGCCGAATCCGCCGCCACACCCAAACGGATCAGCATGGCGGCTGCGGCTTGAAATAGGGGAAATTCCCACGGCACATCGGCATTCGGCCCGTAGATCGGCAACGGCGAGTGCATCAAGTTGATACCGTGGCGGGCGTATTCCAAAGCCACATAAGTTACGTGTGTTTGACGCCATGCATACATCTCGTTTAGGCCGTGCCACAGCTGCGGAATGCGGATCAGCGTGCCCAACATGATCAAACCCGCCAACCACGCTCGTGAGCGGTTTTCCGATGTGATCAGGCGAACCTTCAGAGCGTGTATTCCGCCGCTACTTCGCCGACCTTCGTCGGTTCTGTTGGCCGGGCCATCAGCTGTGTACACGGGTCATCCGGTGCATTTCAGCGTGATCCATTCTTGTTGTGGGCTCAACATTTAACCGGGTTAAGCCCCGTCCCGACTGTTGCGCACGTAGAGCTTGCAGCCCTCGCAGGCACCGGTGACGGGCACGGTGTGGAACTGCCGACCGAGCAGCGGAACGAATTGCGGGTAGAACCGCGGCAGCGAGTACTTTTCCGACAGACACCACGACAGCAGGTCGGGCCGCGGCTCGGGACATTCGCGGCGTTTCATGAGGGTCGCGTCGACGATGCAGTCGGCCCGCTCGATTGCGTCGCGGACCACCGGCTCACCGGATACCTTGTTGTTGCCCAGGGTCAGGGTGCCCACGTTCAAATACGGCAAGGTGCTCTGCCAATCCTGCGCGAGGTAGATTTCGGGCGCATAGCCCCAGACCATGGCTTTGGACCCGGGCGGACAGGCACGGGCCAGCGCGGGGTCGCGGTTGACCGAACCTGGGGAAAACGCCGCGGCGGCTTCCCGGGGTGTCAGCGGATCTATGTACGCGAACCGGGGGATGACGTAGCCGATCACGCACACGAGCCCGACGGCCGCCCCGATGGCCAGCGCTCTGGTTCGCGCGGGCGATGATAACCGACCCGGGAACAGGCGCGCACCGGGTTTGACCGGCATGGTGGCGGCCAGGCCGGCCGCCGCGAACACCAGAATGAGGTAGTGGGCCGCACCCATCCCCGCGACCAGCACGGCCGCGAACGCGGCCGCGATGAGCACGACACGGGCCACGTTGGATCGCCATTCGCTGTGCCGACCCAACCAGATGAGCCCGGCAAGCAGAGCGAGCAGGTAATACGCCGGCCCGAAGCTCCCGAACGGCCCCGTCCCGGCGATCGAGGCGATGGTGGCTTGGACCCGGCCGCCGCCAAGCGAACCGATCTGCAGCTGGGAGCCGTTGCCCACGTAGCCCAGCAAGACGGAGAAGTTCTGCTCGAAAAGCGTCCAGTTGGTCGTCGGTGAAGCTACCATCATCAGCACGATCGCCGCCACCGGCAGCGCCGCACCGGCAAGCCACCACGACGCCGACACCAGGGTGCGCCTTGCGCTTAGGCGCAGCACGATCAGCTGCGCCACAACGAACGCGAGGGCCAGTGGGGCGACCTGATACTTTGCGCCGACCGCCAAGCCCGTAAGCACCCCGAGCACGGCGAACAGCCACGGGCGCGCCGCCAACTGCTCGCGCGGCACCAGCGCCGAGGCCACAACCAGCAGCGCGGGCAAATACTCCGTGCTCAGCTCGCTGAAGTTTCCCGGCATGCCCACCAGCCACGTCATCGCAACCGGGAACCACCACACGACCGTGGCCACCAGAGCGGGTCCCCGACCGATCGCCCGGGACATCGCGACAAACAGAACGAACGCCATCAGTGCCCACAGAACCGCCGAAAGCAGGTGAGCAAAGGCCAACGTCAGCGGCGCGCCGAGCACGCCGAGCCCGGCAAGGAAAAGCGTCCAATAAGGGCCGGTGGTCCCGGTTTCCCAGGTGCTCCACGGGACGGGAGAAAGACGCGCGGCGCGCGCCGAGGCCATGAAACCCGCCTCGTCGGGGTTGAGGAGACCCCACTCGCTGATAGCGCCGCCGCGCAGGATCGCGGTGGCTACCACCAGCCCTACCGCGACCGATACATAGACGACAGCGGGCCGCACGCGAATGTTACGGACGGTCAGCCTGCTTGAGGAGCCCCCGGCACTGGGCTCGATGCCAGGCGTCGGGTCGGCCTTCACGGTGTTCAACACTTCGGCGTCGGTGTTCATGATGTCGACGGTCAATCCCTCTCCGCCAACACCGGTGCCAGGGGCAGCCCGACGGGTCCGGCGCCGACTATCCAGATGCGCTTGTTGAATGCGGTTGCCACGTGAACCACTAACTCCCCTTCGCCGACCCCACCTGTTTTTGGCGCGATCGAACTATCCCGCACAGTCAGGATTACGTCGTGTTGAAGCGTAGAGAACCCCGCTCAACGACGCGGCGTTTCCGGCGAATACCGAACAGGCCGATCTCCGGCCGTCCGACGGGGTGCCCGCCGACACTTCGGACTCAGGACGAGACGTTGCGCACGTAAACCGTGCAGCCCTCACAGCCGCCGGTGACGGGCACGGTGTGGAACTGCCGGCCGATCAGTGGAACGAGCTGCGGATAGAACCGCGGTAACGAAAACCTTGCCGGAGGACACCACGACAGCAGGTCGGGCCGCGGGTCGGGACATTCAGGGCGTTTCAGCAGGGTCGCGTCGACGATGCAGTCGGCCCGGTCAATTCCGGCGCGGACTATCGGCTCGCCGGAGCTTTTGTTGGCGGGGCCCCCAAGTTCCAGAAGACCCAAGCCCAAGTAGGGCGACGTGCTCTGCCAGTCCTGTGCGATATAGAGTTCGGGCGCAAAGCCCCAGACCATGGCTTTTGACCCGGGCGGGCAGGCACGGGCCAGCGCGGGGTCGCGGTTGACCGAATCGGGCGATAGCGCCTTGGCGGCTATCCCAGGCAACAGCGGAACTACCAACCGCACGCGGTCGACGACGTGGCCGAACACGAACACAATCGCAACGGCCAACGCCATGGCCAGCACCTCGGTCACCACCCTTGGCGATAACCGCCGCGCACCGCGCTCGACCGGCATCGTGGCCGCCAGGCCCGCGGCCACGAACAACAGGATGAGGTAGTGGCCCGCGCCCATGCCGCCGGCAACCATGCCCGTGAATCCGCCCCCGATCAGCACGACGCGGGCCACGTTGGATCGTCGTTCGCTGTGCCAGCACAACCAGATCAGGCCGACGAACAGGACGATCAGGTAATACCCCGGCCCGAAGTAGCTCGGCCAGTTCTTCGGGGCCCCGAACAACGAGGAGAAGGTAGCTTCGACGCGGCCGCCGCCAAGCGAACCGACCTGCGTCTGGGAACGGTTGCCCGCATAGGACGCCAGGAAGCGCAAGTTCTGCATGACGAGCGTCCAATTGGTCCTCGGTGAGACCACCATCGCCAGCGCGATCGCGGCCACGGGGACTACGGCACCCCCAAGCCACCACAACGTCGATACAAGGGCGCGCTTCGCGATCGGGCGCAACACGATCAGCTGCGCGGCCACGAACGCGACGGCCAGCGGAGCGGCCTGATACTTCGCGCCGACCGCCAAGCCAGCCAGTATCCCGATAACGGAGAACAACCACGGCCGCGCCGCCAACTGTTCGCGCGTCACCAGTGCCGAGGCCGCAATGAGCAACGCGGGCAAGTACTCCGTGCTCAGCTCGCTGAAATCCATCGGAAAGCCCACCAGCCACGTCGTCGCGATCGGAAACCACCACACGACAGTGACCACGAGTGCCGGCCCCCGACCGATCGCTCGAGACATAGCGATAAACAAGGCGAAAGCGATGAGCGCCACCAAAACCGCCGAAAGCAGGTGCGCGAAGGCCAACGTCAGCGGCGCGCCGAGCGCGCCGAGCCCGGCAAGAAAAAGCGTCCAATAAGGACCGGTGGTCCCGGGTACCCAGGTGCTCCACGGGACGGGAGAAACACGCGCGATGCGCCCCAAGGCGATGAGGTCTGCCTCGTCAGGGTTGATCAGACCCCAATCGCTGATCGCCTGGCCACGCAAGACCGCGGTAGCCCACACCAACCCGACCGCGACCGCGACATACACGACGGCGGAGCGCACACGAATGTGACTGAAAATCGGCCTGCTTGAGGAGTCCTCGACACTGTGATCCATCAAAGGCATCCGGTCGGCCCCAACGGTCTTCAGCACTTCGGCATCGGTGTCCATGATGTCGACGGTCAATCCCTTTCTGCCAACACTGATGCCGGCGACAGCCTGACGGGTACGGCGCCCCCGACAATGCTGATGCACATATCACCTTCGGTTGTCACGTGCACCGCTCAGCTCCCCTTCACTGTCCCCCGACCCGCCCGTTTTTAGGCGCGACCGAGCTGTCCCCCTCACAGTCAGGATTACGTTGTGTTGAAGCGTAGAGAACCCCGCTCAACGACGCGGCGTTTCCGGCGAATACCTAGAAGACCGATCTTCGGCCGCGGCAATTTATTGCAGCCTTGTTGAGATCCCCGGGACCCGCGGCCCCTGATGCCGGCGGTGATGGCTGCATGCTCTACTTTCGCGACGTACCGTCACTAGCTTCGGTCGCGCCGCGTCGGAAAGAGAAGTATCGGTGGCCGAAGTAGCTCAGCAAAATCGTGGACGGCACGACCATTGCCTGCGCCGCGATCCGGTCCAGGCCCAGCTCAACCAGCACGGGCAACGCGATGGCGTTGATGCCTAGCGCGGTCAGGTAGACGCTCCAGAAGCGCACCAAGTCGCGTAGCACGTGACCCCGAACGCGAAACACAAACCGTCGATGCATCACGAAGGCGAACAGCACGCCCAGCACATGAGTTATGCCTACGGTCACCAGCGCCGCAGCTACCTTGCCCAAACGGTGCTCGACAAGGTGGCCCACGCTTTGCGAGCAGGCGATGAAGATCCCGAACGCGACGACCGTATTGATTCCCCCTACGACGAGGAATGCCACGCGCTGATCGTTGAAAAGTCGGCTCAGCGGCCCCGGCGGGGCGGATTCGGGCGGCAGGTCGAATTCAGTCATTCAAGGCAGGATATCCTCGCGCTCCTCCTCAAGCCCGTTCCCGAATCCATCGCTCTCGAGTCTTGAAATGAGATCTTGAGCAGATTGGGTTCGTTGCCCAAAATGTCCATTTCCCAACCAGAATTCCGTGGGTTCCATACACTATGCCCACTGTGTCCGTCAACACCCTGTTCGTCGAAATCGGCGTTGGAGGCCTTCCAGGTCCCAGTGCGGCGCCGGCGTCGGTGAACCAGGTCGGACCGCTGGGGGGCGGTCGGAAAGCGGTCTGGACGGCACCGTCGTGGAAGTGATATCGGAGCGGCCGGCCGCGCGTAGCCGCTGAGACAGCGTGAAGGGGAAAACCAAATGATCTTCACACAGCACTATCTCGGCTGTTTATCGCACGCTTCCTATTTGCTCGGCGATGAGGCCACCGGCCGCGCGATCGTGGTTGACCCACGCCGCGACGTCGACATCTACCTCGGGGAAGCTGCGGAGTGCGGCCTGCGTATCGAACGGGTCATCGAGACGCACATTCACGCCGACTTTTTGAGCGGCCACTTGGAGTTGACGGCGGCTACCGGCGCGGTGATTTCCTACGGCGAGGGTGCCGATGTCGAGTTCCCGATCGAGCCGTTGCGCGACGGCCAGCGCATCTCGCTGGGCGAAGTAACCCTCGAGATTCTCGCGACACCCGGTCACACTCCCGAGTCGATCTGCATCGTCGTCTACCAGCGCCCCGACGACGATGTGCCCTACGGCGTGCTCACCGGCGACACCCTGTTTGTCGGCGACGTGGGGCGCCCGGACTTGCTGGCGGCCGCCGGCCTGTCGGACGAAACGCTGGCGCGGATGCTTTACCGCTCGCTGCACGCCAAACTCCTGAAGCTGCCCGATGCCACGCGCGTATTTCCCGCGCATGGCGCCGGCTCGGCATGCGGCAAACAGCTTTCGAGCGAGACCAGTTCAACGATCGGCGAGCAGCTCCGGACCAACTATGCGTTACAGACGACCGACGTGGACCAGTTCGTCGCCGCGGTCACACACGGCCAATCTGTGCGCCCGCCGTATTTCGAGTTCGCCGCGCACCGCAATCGTGAGCTGCGCCCGCTGCTCGACGACAATGCGCCTTCCATGCTGGACATCAAAGATGTGTGTAAACACGCCCGGGCGGGCGCGGTATTGCTGGACAGTCGCGAGCCAGCCGATTACGCCTCCGGTCATGTGAGCGGTGCCGTTAACGTTGGCCTGCAGGGACGATTCGCTGAGTGGGTCGGTGATGTCGTGCCGGCGGACCGGGACATCGTGCTTGTCGGCGATCCCACGCGTGCACACGAATCCAAGATCCGCCTGTCCCGGGTGGGCTTTGACCGGGTTGTTGGTCAATTGCGTGATCTGGCAGGAATTTTGGCGAGTCAGCCGGAACTTCTCGAGACCGCTTCCCGCTTGACGGTCGCGCAGCTTGATGAACTGCTCGGCTCGGAGCCAAGCCTGCAGCTCGTCGATGTGCGCTGCCCGGGAGAGACTGCGGGAGGGGTCATCCCGGGCGCTCGCGTGATTCCACTACCGGCCCTTACAAATTCGATCGCGGATCTCGATCGCACGGCGCCGGTTGTCGTTTACTGCGCTGCGGGCTATCGCTCGATGGTGGCTGCGAGTGTGCTTAGGGCGTCAGGCTTTAGCGACGTGTCGGACGTGCTGGGTGGATTCAACGCCTGGCAAGCAGCTGGCCTGCCTGTCGTTGCGTGGCAGCCGGGCGCCAACGTTGTCAAGGCTCGCGCCTAGCGCCCCTGCGCTGCGTGCGCACGAGCTTGCGCCACAGGGTCTTTAGCCGCGGCCGGGGCGCGCCCACCGGTGTTGCAGTGCCAGCATTGCAATCCGGGGGTGCGCTGCGATGCAGTCCAGGAGCACGGCGCGACCTTCGAGGCCCGGAACCTTCGCGATCTGGCGGAGGATCCAATCGGCCTGCTCGCCGATGGCCGCCTGGTAGACCGGGTCGTCGGGAAACAGGTCAAGCATCGCTTCGGACATGGCCGCATGCGCGCGACCCTCAGCCAGCCAGAACTGCGCGGGATTCGCTACCGCGTCGTACGAGACACCCTGCGAGTGGCGGCGGTAGACGGCCATCGTCTCCGGCAACATCGCGATGTCCCCGGCGGCTGCGTGCAGCACATGTAGGTACCAGTCCAGGGGCATGGCGTCGGCTGGGATGTCGTCGTAGCGCGGCAGGCGCCGGTACATGACTGAGTTGGTCTGGATGAACTTTCGCCTGATGAGTGACCCCACGCTCAAGTCGCCGCGCCAGGCGACCGGCGGGAACTCCGAGTCCTCACGGCCGTCCTCCCAGATCACTCGCACGGGATGGAAGCACACCGCCGTCTCCGGATGTTGGTCGAGGAAGGCCACCTGTTTGCTCAGCTTGAGCGGATCTAGCCAGTAGTCGTCGCCCTCGCACAACGCGATGTACTCACCGCAAGCGGCCGACAGGGCGTCGGTGAGGTTGCCGTGGATGCCGATGTTCTCCAGCCTGAGGATCGACCGGAAGAGGTGCGGGTACCGATCGGCAAACTCCCGGATGATCGCCGGCGTTGTATCGGTCGAGGCATCATCGGCGACGATGAATTCCACAGAGAAGTCGGTCTTCTGGGCGACAAAGCCATCGAGGGTCTCGCGGATGTAGGCCGCATGGTTATAGGTGATCGACACCACGCTCACCTTGGGTGAGTCCCCCGCTGCCCTCTCCGCCACTGCGTGCCCCCTTTCTGGACGGCGACTACCCGTCCGTCAAGAACTCGCGGGTATAGGACGGCGCCAACGAGGCGTCTTGATTAAGATGATCCCGCGGCCGGGACGTCACCTCAATCCTTGGCGAAGCAGTACACCCGGTAACTCATCTCCCCACTTTGCATTGCACGGAAGTAGGGCGTGCCTGGGATCCCGGAGCCCTCGCGGGCATAGCGGCGCAAGAACACCGGCAGACGACTGATCACGTCCAGCTTCCGCGGCGTATTCTTCTCCATCCCGCGCAGAACCTCCGCAGTGATGTCCGCGTGCGTAACCAGCCGCAATGGTGCGTCGGCCAGATCCGCGTCCCAGTTGGCGACAACGGGGCGACGGCGGTGATCTGTGTACAGGAAATGCCCGCCCGGACGCAGCACGCGCTCCACTTCGCTGAGGAAGCGAGGAAATTGAGGGTAATGCGAGGAGGCTTCGACATTGATAACCGCGTCGAAGGATTGGTCGGCGAAGGGCAGGTTCTCGGCGTTGCCGTGCACAAAATCCAGTCCGGCAGATTGTGCGTCCTCTGGCAAAAGGCGATGCCGTCGCGGTTCAAATCGAGCCCCGTATACGAGGCCGGGTTCAGGGTGCGCACCAGGTACGAGGCGCCGCCGCCATGCCCGCAACTGACCTCTAGGACCCGTTTGCCCTTGATATCCTCCTGGGTTGCCGTGCGGTGGTACAACTGGATGCAGTACCGGTTGGGCTCATCGGACGCCGCCGACCGCACGGACATCGGCGGATCCTCCTCGTAGCCATAGTTAAAGAAAACAACACCTCGGGCGCGATACACGCGAGTGAGGTTGGGGTAGAAGTACTTCGCAAACAATTTGTTGACGAATGAGATGGATCCCAACCGCAGGAGAAGGTCCGCCGGGCGAGGCCTTGTGACTGGCACGCGGCGACAATATCAGGAATTCGCGGGCCGGCAACGCGGCATCGTCGGCGACGATGATCTCCGCAGGGAAGTCCGTCTTCTGGGCGACGAAACTATCGAGGGTCTCACGGATGTAGGCCGCGTGGTTGTAGTGATCGACACCACGCTCACCGGGGGTGAGCCCCCGGCTGCCGTCTCCGTCATCTCGCGCCTCTTTTCTGGACGGCCGCACGACCAATGCGATGTCGTCAATCGGCCCCGCTTTCCCACTCTCTTCTGTAGCATCCCCAAGCGATGATCAAACAGAAGGCGATTACCGCTGAGCTAGCGATCTTCGGGGGGCCCGTCACCTTCGACCCGCCGAAGTCGATCGGCAGTCTGGCCGACCCCGATCCGAATAAAATTCTGCGGTATTCAAAGATCTTCCATGATCGCCGGTGGTACACCAACAACGGACCCGTGAACCAAATGCTCGAGGCCCGGCTCGCGGAGTGGCACGGAACCGCCCGGTGTGTGACGTTTTCGAGCGCTTTCTGGGGCATCTCGCTGGCGATCCGCGAGCTTGCATTGCCGCGCCGGCGTGAGGTGGTGACCCCATCGGTTACGTATCGGCGGATGGGCGAGATTATCGCGTCCGCCGGAATGATCCCCCGCTACTGCGACATCGACCCCGACACGCTGGCGCAATCGGCCGAGGCGACGCGGCCCTGCATCAACGACGACACTGCCTTAATCCTCGGCGCGCATCCCACGGTCAACTGCTGTGACGCGGACGGGTTGGAGCGGCTCTCCGCTGAGGCCGGCGTACCCCTATTTTTCGATTCGGTGGAGTCGGCCTTCGAGACCTGCAACGGCCGGCGCGTGGGCACATTCGGTCGTGGAGAGGCGTTCTCCATTCACGCCACCAAGCTCATCAACGGCTTCGAGGGCGGCTACATCGTCACCGACGATCAGGTCCTCGCCGACGCGCTGCAGGTGGCACGCGCCTTCGGCATCCGGGATGAGGACCAGGTCGTCAGCCTTGGTATGAACGCGAAGCTCAACGAGATCCACGCCGCGACAGCGATTGCAAGCCTGGACGACATTCCCGCTCTGGTGAAGCGCAATTGGGAACGCTATCGCGCATACGGCGAGCTACTCGAAGGTGTTGACGGTCTGCTCCTGCGCCGCTTTGACGAGAACGAGCAGACCTCGTTCAAGAACATCGTGGTCAAGGTCTGCGAGGACTGGCCGCTGTCGCGCGACGACACGTTGGCGGTGCTGCAGGCGGAGGGCGCCCTCGCACGTCCCTATTACTCGCCGGCACTGCACATGCACAAGACCTGGTTTGAGACCCGCTTCGCTGCGCTACCCGAGGCCGAGCGCGTCTCACGGCAATACATGCTGCTGCCATGCGGAGACCAGACGAACCTTGACGATGTCACCGGCATCGTGGAGCTCCTACGTTTCGCTCGCGAGCACAGCGAGGAGATCCGCGCGGGGCTCGCTGCTCGCAGCGAAGTGGAGATCCACACCGGCTACGACCCGATTCGCCTGCAGCGGACCATGTCAGCGGGGAACGCTTCGTGAAGCGCGGGCCCGAAGACTTCGCCTGCGTCGGCGGCTCGCCTGAGTTCTCACCCGCCATCCCGGTGGGGCAGCTCTACTTTCCCGCCTTCGACCAGTACGAAGCCGCTATCCGCGGAATCGTCCAGCGGCACTACTACACCAACCACGGTCCGCTGATCCGCGAGCTGGAATCGCGGCTCGAGGCCTACCTCGGCGTGCGCAACGTCATCACCGTGACGAACGGTACGCTCGGCCTCTACCTGGTGGCGGTCGCGCTCGGACTCAAGGGCAAGGTCATCATGCCCTCCTTCACGTTCATCGCCACCGCCCAGGCCTTCCTGCTGGCGGACCTCGAGCCGGTCTTCTGCGACGTCGACCCGGTCACTCATCACATGACACCCGAGGCGGCCGAGGCGGTGCTCGAGGACGGGGTCAGTGCAGTCTGCGCCGTGAATCTGTGGGGCGGAACCGCCGACGTTCCCGGGCTGGAGGGTTGGGCGCGGTCGCATGGGCTGCCGCTGCTCTTCGACTCCGCGCACGCCTTCGGTGTGCAGCGTGCAGAGGGCATGGTAGGCCGCTTCGGAAAAGCGGAAATCTTTTCGTTCCATGCGACAAAGGTGATGTCGGCAACCGAGGGCGGCTGCATCTGCACGGACGACGACGACTTGGCGGAGCGGCTGCGTAACATACGGAGCAACTATGGGATTCGGCGGCCGACGGCAGTCGCTCTCACCGTGAACGCCCGCATGTCCGAGGCTCAGGCGGCGATCGCGCTGATGAGCCTCGATGACTTCGAGAAGCGAGTCGCCAACAATCGCGACATCTTCGAGGCATACCGGTCTACGCTCAGCGCAGTGCCAGGTGTGCGGGTCGTCGAGCCGAATGCCGTGGTACGCAGTAACTATCAGAGTGTCGTCCTCCAGATCTCGGAGAGCGAGTACGGGCTATCACGCGACGACCTGTGGACTTTTTTGCGAGCAGAAGGCGTATCTGCGCGGCGCTATTTCAAGCCGGGAACGCACCGCTGCGTGCCGTTCGACGCTATGCGGCCGCAGCAGGTCGAAGCCTTGCCGGCGACTGACATGCTATGCGAGACAGTGCTTCAGCTGCCCATCGGGGCGATGCTGACACCCGCGGATGCGACGACGATAGCCGGCCTGATCTGCGACGCGAACCTGCACGCTGAAGCGCTCCGTTGCCGTGTCTGATGAGGTACGGCTCGGCATCATGCAGCCGTACTTCTTCCCGCACGTTGCGCACTTCGCGTTGATCGACCACGTCGACCGTTGGGTGGTGTTCGACGTCACCCAGTACACCCCCAAGACATGGATGAACCGGAACCGGGTGCTACACCCGTCCGAAGGCTCCATGTACGTGACGGCCCCGGTGCACGGCGGCTCGCAGAACAAGCTGACGCGCGAGATCGCCTTGCACGACCCCGAAGCGGCCCTGCGGTCCATCACGGGAAAGCTCCAGCACTACCGCCGCACGGCGCCGTACTTTCAGCAGGTCGTTGGACTGGTCGAACGGGCGTTCTCGGAGCGTTCCGATGACTCGCTGGTGGCGTTGAACTCTGCGGGCCTTCGGGTCACATGCGATTATTTGTCAATCGATTTCGACTTTGCGATCTGCTCGGAGCTCGGGCTAGACCTGTCCGGTATCGAACATGCCGGGCAGTGGTCCCTGCGGATTTCGCGGCTGCTCGACGCCAGCGAGTACGTGAACCCGGTGGGAGGAGCTGCAATGTTCCAGCCGGCGGAGTTCGAGGCCGCCGGCATCCGACTTCGATTCCTGGACCTGGCACCCATGACGTATGACGTGCCCGCGCCCTACACATTCATCCCGTCGCTGTCCATTCTCGACGTTCTGATGTGGAACGACCCGGCGGTCGTAACCAAGTACATCAGGGACGAATCGCATATCGTGCGTCCGCAGGACGTGAGCGTGTGAGCGGCCCGGCGCCCTCGGAGCAGTTCCCGAAGTGGGATTACCAGGAGTACCCGAAAACACTTGCGCGCGATGACTTCTGGGGTCAAGGTCGTCGAACCATCAACGGGCGTCGGATCACCGAGGAGGAAGTGACGACACTGGTAGACCACATCGCGGGTCTCCTCGAGCTTCGCCCCGTGGACGTACTGCTGGAGCTGGGTTGCGGCAACGGCGCGCTGTCTACCCGGCTTTTCGATGGCTGTGCCGGGTACACAGGCGTCGATCTCTCGGCCTATCTGATCGAGATCGCCAAGGAGTACTTCGAGCGGCCCCCCACCTACCTCTTCTTCCACGGTGATGTAGGTGAGTTCGCGGCGTCGGTGCCGCGGCCCGAATGGTTCACGAAAATCCTGTGCTTCGCTGTTCTCCAGTATCTCCCGCCCGTCGCGGTCGATCGGCTCATGCAGACGGTGTCCGAGCGCTTCCCGAGTGCCGGTCGCTTCGTCCTTGGCAACCTTCCCGACCGCGACAAGGCTAGGCTCTTTTTTCACGAGGGCTACACCGACCGCGATCTCGAGCAGCACCAGTCCCAGATCGGCCGGTGGTGGTCGACGGAGGAAGTCAGAGTCCTCGGTGCGAGGTTTGGCTGGGAGGTCGCCACGACCAGGATGCCGGAGGACTTTTTCAACGCGAAGTACCGATTCGACGCCGTTCTGACAAGGACGCGATGACGGTGAACGCGTTGCCGGCCACTGTGGTTGGCCATCAGCTTGAGCCAAAGCGGTTTGTGGAGCGCGATATCCTGCTCGACATTTCGCCGTGTATCCAAGCGCCGGAGGGGAAGTTATGAAAACGGTCTCGCTGGTCATCCCGGTTTACTACAACGCTGGATCGCTGCCGCTGCTCTTCACGGAGCTCCAAAAGGTCGAGGGACAGCTCCATGAGCGCGACTGCGAACTGGAACTGATCTTCGTGGACGACGGTTCGGGCGACGAGTCGATAATCGAGTTACTGAAGATCAAGCAACAACGCCCGGACACGCGGGTGGTCAAGCTGACGCGGAATTTTGGCGAGGCGCATGCGTATAAAACAGGACTGAAGTACGTCACGGGTGACTGCACGGCGCGGCTGACTGCCGACCTGCAAGACCCGCCGGAGCTGGTGACCAAGATGACCGATCACTGGCTGGCGGGTTCGAAGTTCGTCATCGCGCCGCGCGAAACCCGGGACGATCCGCCGCTGACGGAATTGTTCGCTGGAATTTATCACTGGCTGGTCAGGAGGATGGTCAGCAAGGACTATCCGAGAGGCGGCTTCGTCATCACGCTGATGGACGCGGCACTGGTGCCCTATATCCGCGACAGCAGCAAGAACTTCAACACGGCTCTGCTTTCTTATTCGCTGGGCTACAAACCGGCGATCGTCCCTTACCAGCGTCGGAAACGGGAACACGGCAAGTCGGGCTATACCTTCGCCAAGAAGCTGACCGGCTTCATCGACTCAATCCTCGGCTTCTCGGTGTTGCCGATCCGAATTATCTCCCTGATCGGATTCATCATTTCGATGCTGGCGTTCGCCTACGGACTTTTCATCGTGGTCCAGGCAATGTTCGGCTTGCGGGTTGGCGTGGCAGGGTTCCCGACGCTGGTCGCGCTGACCGCATTCCTGCTGGGCTTGGTGATAATCATTTTGGGCATTATCGGCGAATACCTGTGGCGGATTTTCGATGAAGTCACCACCAAACCGCAAGCCGTAGTTGAAGAGGTCTACTGAGCGCGAGCCCGCCCCCTTCGTGCTCGCGGGCGCTTTGAACCCACCGCCAGCGCAAGGTCTGCTTCGGCCACCGCCACTTGCCCTTCCGGCGCTCAGGAGGAGACGTTGCGCACGTAGAGCGTGCAGCCTTCGCAGATGAAGCGATCATGAACGTCGACCGGTCGGTCGACGCGGACGGTGTGGAACTGCCGATTTATCAGCGGGACGAGTTGCGGGTAGAACCGCGGCAGCGAAAACTTCGCCGAAAGACACCACGACGGCAGCTCGGGCCGCGGGTCGGGGCATATGGGGCGTTTCATGAGGGTCGCGTCGACGATGCAGTCGGCCCGGTCGATTCCGGCGCGGACAACCGGCTCGCCAGACTCCCGGTTCGACGGGGCGCCAACGGCCAGACCAACCATGTCCGTGTAGGGAGAAGTGCTCTGCCAGTCCTGTGCGATGTAAATTTCGGGCGCATAGCCCCAGACCATGGCTTTAGACCCGGGTGGGCAGGCGCGGGCCAGTGCGGGGTCGCGGTTGACCGAATCGGGAGAGAACGCGGCGGCGGCCGCCCGGGGTGACAGCGGAACTACCAACCGCGAGTGCTGAATAACGTAGCCGAACACGAACATTACGGCCGCCACTATGGCCAACGCCCGATCCCGCCAGGTTGGCGATAACCGCCGCGGGAACAGGCGGGCACCGGGCCTGACCGGCATGGTGGCGGCCAGGCCGGCCGCCGCGAACAACAGGAGGAGGTAGTGGGCAGCACCCATGCCGCCGGCCAGGATGGCCGTAAACCCGCTCGCGATGAGCACGACGCGGGCCACGTTGGATCGCCTGTCGCTGTGCCGACCCAACCAGATCAGGCCGGCGAGCACGGCGAGCAGGTACACGCCCGGCCCGATGTACCCCGGCCCGATGGGCCCCGGCCCGATGGGCCCCGGCCCGATGAGCGCCTCGACGGTGCTTTCGACCGGGCCGCCGGCATGCGCACCGAGCTGCGTCTGGGAGCGGTTGCCCACGTAGGACACCAGGATGGAGAAGCTCTGCTTAACGAGCGTCCAGTTGGTCGTCGGCGAGGCCACCATGACCAGCACGACGGCGGCGATCGGCAACACGGCGCCCGCGAGCCACCACACCATCGATACGAGCGTGCGCTTCAGGCTTGGGCGCAGCACGATCAGCTGCGCCGCGGCGAACGCGACTGCCAGCGGAGCGACCTGGTACTTCGCGCCGACCGCTAAGCCGGCCAGCACCCCGAGGACGGCGAACAGCCACGGCCGCGCCGCCAACTGTTCGCGGGACACTAGCGCCGAGGCCACCACGAGCAGCATGGGCAGGTACTCCGTGCACAGAAAGCTGAAATCCATCGGAACGCCCACCAACCACGTCGTCGCAATCGGGTACCACCACACGACGGTGACCACCAGTGCGGGTCCCCGACCGATCGCCCGGGACGCGGCGACGAACAGGGCGAAGGCGGTGAGCGCCAACAAAATCGCCGAAAGTAGGTGAGCAAAGGCCAACGTCAGCGGCGCGCCCAACACGCCTAACCCGGCAAGGAAGAGTGTCCAATAGGGGCCCGTGGTCCCAAGTGCCCAGGTGCTCCAAGGGACGGGAGACAGACGCGCGGCGCGCGCCTCGCCTATGAGACCGGCCTCGTCGGGGTTGATGACGCCCCAGTCGCTGATCGCCTGGCCGCGCAGGATCGCGGAAGCTACCACCAGCCCGGCCGCAACCGCGATATACACCACGGCGGACCGCACGCGAATGTTACTGATGGTCAGCATGTTTGAGAAGATTCTCGGCCCTGCGCTCGATGAAAGGCGTCTGGCCGGGGTGGTGGTCATCAAGACTTCGGCGTCGGTGTCCACGATGTCGACGGTCAATCCCTCGCTGCCAACACCGGCGCCAGCGGCAGCCCGACGGGTCCGCCGCCGCCGACCATGCGAATGCGCTTGGTGAATCCGGTTGCCACGTGAACCACTAACTCCCCTCTGCCGTCCAACTCCCCTCAGCCGTCCCGACCTTGCCTGTTTTGGCGCGATCGAACTGTCCCCTCACAGTCAGGGTTACTTCGCGTTGAAGCGTAGAGAACCCCGCTCAAGCATGCGGCGTTTCCGGCGAAGACCTGGAAGGCCGATTTCCGGCCGCGGCGACAACTGCAGCCTTGCTAATCGTTAGGAATCCGTCAGTAGCTACGCGGTGCGTGCTCGCGAGAACCCCCGGAAATTACCGCCCAGGCCGGCGCACGGCACGCCGGGCGACGACGAGGCTGCTTCCGAGGCAGCCTCCACGAGCTGATTTCGCTTGCAAGACAACGCAATCCGGTCGCATAACTCCGCACTGCTCAGGGATAGCTCAGGACGAATTTACTGATTCAAGTTTTCGAATGTGTCGATCTGCTGCCGGGTCACCGCAAGTGGGTCGACGCCCGCGTGCACGCGCCGCTCCCAGTCGATCGTCCACGCTACGGCATCGCGGAAGCCGAGCCGATTGCGCCAGCCCAGTTCGCGCTCCGCCTTCGACGCATCGAGGGCCAGCAGGTGCGCCTCGTGCGGGTGTTCCCCACCATCAAGCTCCCAGTCCCTGCCGCCACCCCACAACTCGGCCGCCAGCGTGGCGATCTGACCGGCCTCGACGAAGCTGTCGGGGCCCGGCCCAAAGTTCCACTGGCCCAGGCCGGATCCGGCCAGCAGCGTGTCGGCGAGTCTGAGGTAACCGTTCAGGCAGTCGAGTACGTGCTGCCACGGCCGCACCGCGCGCGGCAACCGCAACCGCGGCGCCCGGCCGCGTGCATAAGCGGCAACCAGGTCGGGCAGCAGCCGATCACGACCGACGTCGCCGCCCCCGATGACGTTGCCGGCGCGGGCAATGGCGGTTGGACAGCCCGGGAAGCTGCGAATCCAGGATTGGGCCAGCAGATCGGCCATTGCTTTCGAGGCGCTGTAGGGATCGTCGCCACCGAGGGGGTCGGTTTCGACGTAACCGGCCTCCTGGTCGTTGTTGCGGTAGACCTTGTCGGTGGTCACGACGACGTGCGCGCGCACCGACGGGGTGGCCGTGACGGCCTCCAGCACGCCGAGAGTGCCGAGGGCGTTGGTTTCGTAGGTGTAGCGCGGGTTGCGATACGACTCGCGGACCAACGACTGGGCGGCCATGTGCACCACGACGTCCGGAGCGGCCGCCGAGACCGCTGCCGCGGTGGCGGCGGCGTCACGGATGTCCACCCGGAAGTCGCAGACAAGCTGGTCAGCAAGCCCCGCCCGCTTGAACAAGCCGCCGTCGGCCGGGTCGAGGGCCAGGCCGGACACCCGGTGCCCCCGCCTAACCAGGAGTAGCGTGAGCCAGGCCCCTTTGAAGCCGGTGTGCCCGGTAATCAGGTAGTGCACGGCTATCGCGCGGCCTGGGCCACGTATTCACGGATCGACCGCTTCTGGCAAGTGTCATAGCGGCGAACCGCCGCGAAGATTTCCTCGCGCTCCCCCTCGAACGCTTCCCCCAGCCCATCGGTATCGAGTCTTGAAATAAGAGCTCCTCATGCTTTTGTGGTCCATACATATCGCGGCCTCGCGAATGGCGCCCGCGCATCGCCGCTTTGCCAGTGTGTCACCTGCCCGACGCTGCGTCGGCAAAACCGGGCGGCGAAGGCGATTGGGCGGAATCAACGCTCAGACTGGACTGGACCCACGCAGAGGCGACCTCCCCCTCGACGTGGCAACTGCCGACGGCCGCATTCGGTAGTCACTTTCGGCACACGGGTACTACTAGTCACAGGTACAAGAAATTATTTGGCAAAGGTATAAAAAATGCCAAATCCGGCTTCGGTCCGCCATACGATGACGAATCAGCACGACCGGTCGGCTCCAAACGCCAGAAACGTTCGGAGGGACCGACCGGAAACTTCGGCGGGGCGAAGGAGGTGCCCGATGTCCTTTCTCGTCTTCATGTCGTGGGACATGGTGTTGGCCGCGGCCGCGGATCTGGACCGGAATGGTTCGACGAAAGGTGCGGCCAACACGGCGGCGCCTCCCACGACAACCGTCGCCACCCGGCCCGCAACGTTTGCATCGAGGTTGGACGGGTCATTATGAAAGCCGTTCTCCTGGCGGGCGGCCTGGGCACGCGAATGCGTGAGGAGACCGAGTTCCGTCCCAAGCCGATGGTCGAGGTCGGTGGCCGGCCGGTGCTGTGGCACATCATGAAAATCCTTGGCCACTACGGCATTTCGGAGTTCGTGGTGTGCACGGGCTACAAGAGCGAATACATCAAGAGCTACTTCTCGAACTATGGGGCGTCCAATCTGGACTTCACGATCACCCTCGGTGACCACTCGAGCATCCGCTACCACGGCTCACACGACGAATTCGACTGGCAGGTAACCGTTGCCGACACCGGCCTGAACACGATGACCGGCGGCCGGATCAAGCGGATCCAGAAGTATGTGGGCGATGACGCGTTCCTGTGCACCTACGGCGACGGCATCGCCGACGTCGACATCCACGCGCTAATCGAGTTCCACCGCGCACACGGCAAACTCGCCACCGTGACGGCCACCCAGCCCATGAGCCGGTTTGGGGTCATCGACCTGGAGCACGACGGTGTGGTCGCCAAGTTTCGTGAGAAGCCGAAGACCGAGGACTGGGTCAACATCGGCTACTTCATTTTCGAGCCCGAGGTGTTCGACTACCTGGACGGCGACGACAGCGTACTGGAGGACAAGCCGCTGCTCCGCCTGGCCCAAGACCACCAGATTGCCGCGTTCCCGCACCGCGGTTTCTGGCAGCCGATGGATACCTTCCGCGAATCGCAGCTACTGAACGACCTTTGGAACAGGGGAAACCCGCCCTGGAAGGTGTGGCAGTGAACAAGAAGATCGCATGCATCGTTCCTGCCTACAACGAAAGCGACTGCGTCGACGAGCTGGCCAAGCGCCTGGCTATCGTGTTCGACTCCGAACCGGGGTACGACTTCGAGGCGATCATCGTCGAAAACGGCTCGACCGACGACACGATGGAGAAGCTGCTCCGGATCCGCGAGGAGGACCCGCGGTTCAAGATCTTGCAGCTGGCCCGCAACTTCCGGATGGACGGCGGGCTGACCGCCGGTCTCAACGTGGTCGACGCCGACGCTGTCGTGCTCATGACCGCCGACCTGCAGGACCCGCCCGAGTTCATCCCGGAGATGATCCGCAAGTGGGAAGAGGGCTACGAGAACGTCTACGGAGTGGTCACCGAGCGCCGTGGCACCGGCCCTCTCCGCAGGATGAACTCCCGGCTGTTCTACTGGGTGGCGGGCAAGCTCACCGACGACCGAATCACCAGCAACGCCAGCGACTTTCGCTTGGTTGACCGGAAAGTCTACGAAGCCGTTCGCTCGATGGACGAGCGCAACCGGTTCGTCCGGGGCCTGTTCTCCTGGGTCGGTTTCAAATCGATCGGGCTGCCGATGGTGCGCGCGCCCCGGTTCGCGGGGGAATCGAAGGCATACAGCCTCAAGGTGCTCGACCTGGCCGGCAAGGGCATCCTCGCCCACTCCTATGTGCCGCTGCGCCTCATCACCCTCACCGGTTTCCTCTTGAGTGCCATCGCGGCCATCACGGTGCTCGCGCTCGCCGCGCAGGCCGTCTTCTATGGGGTGCCGTTTCCGGGCTTCGGTTCACTCATCTGCGTCATGCTGGTCGGCTTCGGGGTGCTTACTTTGCTTGTCGGGGTGGTCGGCGAGTACCTCGCGCTCATCTACGAGGAGGTCAAGCAACGCCCGAACTTCGTCGTCACCCGGAAGGTGGGCGTATGACGTCGACCTCCAAGCCCGCGAAGTACTCGGACCAGCTGGTCGACTGGTTGGTCGGCGCCGGCTACACGCATTGTTTCTACGTCGCGGGCGGCAACATCATGCACCTGCTGGACTCGGTGCGAACCCGGATGGTATGCGTGCCATTCGTGCACGAGGTCGGCGCGGCCATCGCGGCGGAGTACTTCAACGCCTCCCGCGACCAGGGCAGCGGCCGCGCGCTGGCCCTGGTGACGGCGGGTCCCGGCATCACCAATGCGCTGACCGGCATCGCGGGCGCTTGGCTGGAAAGTCGCGAATTACTCGTCGTGGGTGGGCAAGTCAAGAGCAGTGACCTGAGCCGCGGCGCGGTGCGCCAGCGCGGCCTGCAGGAAGTCGACGGCGTGGACTTGGTGCGTAGCGTCACCAAACGCGCGATTCGCATCGAACGGCCGGTCGCTCGTGACACCGTCCTCGACGCTGTCCTCGACGGCCGCACCCCCCGACAAGGACCCGTCTTCCTCGAAGTCTGCCTGGACGCGCAGGCGGCCCCCCCATTGCCGGGCCAGGATCCCGTCGCGATCCCGGAGGCGGCCGCCCTTCCGGACGTGCCCGCGGCCGACGTCGAACAGGTCGTGGCTTTGGTGCGCGAGTCGGAGCGCCCCGTCATCCTGATCGGCGGCGGGGTGAGCCGCGGAGCCGTGCGCGCCCTGGGTGGGCGGACGACAGCCGCCGGCATTCCGCTGATGACCACCTGGAACGGTGCCGACCGGGTGCCGGCCGAACACCCCTTGTACGCCGGTCGCCCGAATACCTGGGGGCAGCGGGCCGCCAACATCCTCATTCAGCAGGCGGACCTGGTGGTCGCCATCGGCACCCGGCTGGGGCTGCAGCAGACCGGATTCGCCTGGGAACAGTTCGCGCCCGTGGGGCGGGTTGTCCAGGTCGACATCGACGCCGCCGAACTCGCCAAGGGACATCCGCGCGTCGATCTCCCGCTGCGGGGGGACGCCGACCGGTTCCTGGCCGCCCTGTACGCCCGCGACCTCGGCGATCCCGGTCAGTGGCAGGCGTGGCGGAACTTCATCGCGTCGGTCCGTGCCGAACTGCCGCTCAACGACCCGCTAGAACGTCACGGCCCCGGGATACGTCAAACCCTACGAGTTCGCGATGCGGCTGGCCGAGTTCGCCAGAGCCGGATGCCGTCGTGCTGCCCTGCAGCAGCGGTGGCTCGTTCTTTGTCTCCATGCAGGCTATGCAGCTCCGGGCCGACCAGAAGGTCCTCGACGAACAAGTCGCTTGCGAGCATGGGTTATGGGCTGTCCGGGGCGATCGGGGCGGCGCTGGCCAACCCCCGCCGCCGCGTGTTCCTGAGCGAGGGAGACGGCGGGTTCGCCCAGAACCTACAGGAACTCGGCACGCTCGCGGCCACCCAAGCCAATGTCAAGGTCTTCGTGCTGGAACAACGACGGCTACGCGTCGATCAGGGCGACACAGCGCAACTATTTCGGGGGAGCCCGGATCGGCTGCGATGCCCAGACCGGGCTGGGCCTGCCGAGCTGGGAACGCCCTGGCGCGGGCTTACCGGATCCCGTTCACCCGGCTCGATCCGGAATCCGGCCTGGACGCCGCTTCTGCGCGCTCGCTGCTCGATGCCGATGGTCCGGCGCTCATCGAGGTCCCCATCGACCCGGACCAGACCTACTACCCGAAGATCAGTTCGGCGGTGCAGGCCGACGGCTCGATGAAGTCGAACCCCCTGCACCGGATGAGCCTTGATCTTCCCGCCGACGTCGAGCGCCGGGTGACCGTGCATGTCGGTGCAGTGCCGCAGGTTTCAACCGCGAGTTAAGGGAGAAGGCGCAGTGAACAAAATCGAACGGCAGATGTCCGAGATTCTGCGCGCGGGCAAGGAAAAGCACGGCGTTGTAAGCGTCAAGGCAGAATTCGAGGCCGAAGGCACCCGGATCGACGAGCTGCTGCGTCTCGTCGACATTGCCCGCTCCGCGGGTCTGCCGCTCACCCTCAAGATCGGCGGCTGCGAGGCGGTGCGTGACCTCTTGGAGGCCAAGCAGATCGGCGTGCGCTACATCGTCGCACCCATGGTGGAATCCGCGTACGCGCTGTCGAAGTACGTCGCCGCCAAGAACAACGTGTACGACGAGGACGAGGAACTCGACACCGATTTCTTGTTCAACCTGGAGACGATCACGGGCTATCACAACCTCGACGACATGCTCGAGCTGGCAAACAAGGACCGCGGTGTGCACGGCATCGTCTTCGGGCGGGTCGATTTCACCGGGTCGCTCGGCCGGACCCGGGAGGCCATCAACAGCCCCGAGATCACCCGCTATGTGGTCGATGTTGCCGAGAAGGCGAAGGCGGTGGGTCTCGACTTCGTCCTCGGCGGTGCGATATCGAGCGACGCAGTGGACACCATCCGCGAGGTCGCGAAGATGCACCTCACGCGTTTCGAGACCCGTAAGGTCGTGTTCGAAGTCTCAACTGGCACGCTCTCCTCGATTGCCGACGGCTTGCTCAACGCGGTGCATTTCGAGTTGCTGTGGCTGCTCAACAAACGCGACTACTACGGCCACATCACCGCAGAAGACGCCAAGCGGATCAAGATGCTTGAGGCCCGCTGGAAGGTTCTCAACCCATAACCAGGCCTGGGCGCTCGGGCTGTCGCGCATTTGCGCACGTGCAAACAAGGAAAGGCGAATCGCGTATGCCGACCATGACTCCGTCCGCGTTCCCCAGGGCCGCTATTTCTCCCACCACGTACAAGTTGCATGAGATCGCTGCGCGCCTGTTCCGAGGCTCTTCGACGCTTCGTACGAAGGCCTCCAACGCCGGGCAGATCGCCGAGTACGTCGCCTGGCAGCAACGTGTCTTCGGCCACCTGCCAACGTTTTTCGGCCACCAGGTGAAGCTGTGGGAACGGCTCGCGCAACAGCTTGATCCAA
The DNA here is from genome assembly GCA_963784685.1 of uncultured Actinomycetota bacterium. Classification (GTDB taxonomy): domain Bacteria; phylum Actinomycetota; class Actinomycetes; order Mycobacteriales; family Mycobacteriaceae; genus Mycobacterium. The sequence continues at coordinate 6,582 of CAWASF010000012.1, read as the reverse complement.
ACCGTCGCCTGGTCGCCCTGGAGTTCGGCGTCGCCCACGGCTATGCGACCAACTGGTGGTTGCATCGGTTGGCCGGGCGCGACGTGGTCTGGCACGGGTTCGATCGCTTCACCGGGCTGCCGCGCGCGTGGCGCGAACACAACCCGGGCGCGTTCGACAACGGTGGTGAACCGCCGGCAATCGACGACGAGCGTGTGTGCTGGCACGTCGGCGACGTCGAGGACACCGTCGGCGCAGTCGACTTCGTCTCCGCGCGAGATGCACAGTGGCTGGTGCTCTTCGACCTCGATCTCTACGAACCGACGGCGTTCGCGTGGGAAGTGTTCAGTAAGTATCTACAACCCGGGGACGTCATCTATCTCGACGAAGCGGGGATCGAGGACGAACGCCGTGTCCTGGACGAGATGATCCTCCCGTCGATCGGTTGCGAGGCCGTGGGCGCCACGCCGCTCGGGCTGGGTTTGGTCGTAACCAGCCCGGTTTCGCGGCACGTGTAGCGGAGTCGGTCGAAGATTCTCGGGCCGGTGCAGTGCTGTGCACGTGCAAGAATGGGAGGATGTGCGTGACCGAGTCCGGCCGGCAAGCCAAGCTCGTGCGCGAGCGCGGGTTCTGACGCCAGATGTCTTCCACGGCCCTTGTCACCGGCGCCGCACGAGGAATCGGCTGCAGCGTCGCGGACACGTTGGAGGCCAAAGGAATTCGGGTGCTCAGGCCGGCGAGGCGAGAACTCGACCTCGCGGCGCCGGAATCGGTTGCGGCGTACCTCGCACGTCACGACGAAGCCGTCGACATCTTGGTGCTCAACGCCGGCGTCAACGAACCGCAGCCGCTGCAGGAGCTGTCGCAGGAGAACTGGTCAAGCACGCAGCAGATCAACGTCACCTCCAATCTTCTTCTCCTGCAAGGTTTGCTCCCCCGGATGGCGGCGGCACGGTACGGCAGAGTGGTCGCGATCTCCAGCGTCTACGCGCATCGGGCCCGCCTGGGGCGGGTAGCTTACAGCGCGTCCAAGGCTTCGATCGAAGAAGTGGTGCGGTCGGTGGCGGTGGAGTACGGTCCCTCCGGAGTGCTGGCGAACTGCGTCGCACCGGGTTTCGTCCTCACCGATATGACGTACCAGAACAACGACCCGCAGCAGCTCAAGGCGCTGGCCGAACGCGTCCCGGTCGGCCGGCTGGCCCAACCCGAGGAGATTGCCCTGTTCATTTCTTGGCTGGTGTCTGCCGAGAACTCCTACATCACCGGCCAGTCCATCGCGATTGACGGAGGCTTCCTGTGCGTCTGACCGAGGATCGGATGATCATCAAGTCCGAGCAGGGCGACTACCCTGTGGACTTCGTTGCCGAAGTCGGGCTCGTGCCCGCGCTCGTTGACGCCGGCCCGGAGACGTTCGTGATCATCGACGAGCTGCTGGCCGACATATACGGTGATGCTCTGAGTGCATTGTCGGCACATCCGACCTATCGGGTGAAAGCCGATGAAGAAAGCAAGACCCTCACCGGCGTAAGCCTTTTCGTCGACTGGCTGCTGGCGAACAAGGCGACTCGGTCGGCGCACATCGTGGCGATCGGCGGCGGCGTGATACAAGATGTCGCCACCTTCGCGTCCCACATCTACTACCGCGGGATCCCGTGGACATTCGTCCCGACCACTCTGCTCAGCCAGGCGGACAGCTGTATCGGAGCGAAATCCAGCATCAACGTGCTTCCATTGAAGAATCAGCTCGGCGTGTTCCATTCACCCAGCCACGTTGTCATCTGCTCGGAGTTCTTAAAGAGCCTGCCGCAGATCGAGGTTGACTCGGGCTATGGCGAAATCTACAAGCTCGCGCTCACCAATGACGGCGCGTTCTTCGATGAGCTCACCGAGGCCCTACGCAGCGGCGGCCACCGCAACCCTCGCGTGCTGGAGATGATCCGCAGAGCGCTGGAAAGCAAGTGTCTGGTCATCGAGAAGGACGAGCATGAGTCGGATCTGCGGCGGGTGCTCAACTACGGTCACAGTTTCGGCCATGCGCTCGAAGCGCTCACCCACAACGAGGTTCCGCACGGAATCGCGGTGATGTGGGGGATGGATCTGATCAATTTTCTCGGGATGAGGTGGGGACTGACGAATCCCGAAACGGCCGCGCGGGTGCGCGCGGTCCTCGCCGCCAATACTGACTACACCATCCCGACCATTCCGTCGGCGCGCGAACTCGTGGATACGCTCAAACGCGACAAGAAGGTGCTCAAGGGCGTCATGTATTTCGCCGTCCTGTACGACGAGGGCGACCTGAGGATCGTCCCGAAGCCGCTCGACGAGACACTCGTCGCCGAGGTCTCGGAGTACTTGGATGGCCAGCCGCTCTTCGCTGCTCGTTGACCTGGGCGCCACCTACGTCAAGGTCGCGGTGCTGCGCCCCGACGAAGGCATCGTCGGGGAGACCAATTCCCTAGTCCCCCAATTCACATCGCTCGACGGGCCATATCGGACTCTCGATCCAGACGCGGTCCTGGCCGCGGTCGAAGCGGCCATCGCGTCGGTCTTGCCCCTTGCCGGGAGTCCGGAGCGGATCCTGCTCAGTGGTCAGATGCACGGCTGGACCCTGACCGACGAGCACAACGTGCCGCACCTACCGCTGGTCACGTGGCAGGACAATCGAGCCCTGCTCGCGCGCAACGGGATTCGCTATCTGGATCAATTGCGCAACTCACAGCCGCCGGAGGTCTGGCAGGCCGCCGGGAATGAGCTGCGCTTCGGTCTGCCCGTATCGGGTATCTACGCAACCGATCTGACGGCGATCGACGGTCGTTTTCGCGTGCACAGCCTGCTGTCGTGGGTGGCCGCAGCGCTGACCGCGAAACCGCAATTCGTCCAGCACATCACCGATGCGGCCGCCTCGGGGATGTTCGACCTCAACGTCGGCTCGTGGTCCGAACAGATCACCGCATCAATCGGCGGCGGGCGGCTCGAGCTTCCACGCGTGTCTTCGACGCCGGAGGTAGTCGGCTTTCACCGCACTTGGGGTGCCGCCGTTTTGACACCCGTGGGCGACCAACAGGCGGCGCTGCTCGGCGCCGGGATCGGCGAAGGCGTCACCGCCTTTAATATTTCGACCGGTGGTCAGGTGGGCCGACTCGCCCGCGAACACGCAGGGGATCGCTGCCAGACCCGTCCCTATTTCGACGGGATGCTGCTCCACACCAAGACGCATCTGCCGGCGGGGCGCGCGTTAACGCACGGTGTGGCGCTACTGTCACGCGGTCGGGCTGACGACGAGGCGTGGCGGTGGGCCGCCGAGGCTGCCTCCCCGCCCGCCCGGCCGGGGCTTCCGCACGCGCAGCCAACCTTTTACAGCTCGGGCGGGGGCGGCTGGTCGGGCATCACGGACGCGAACAATCCGGAAGACCTCGTGCAAGCGCTCGTCGCTGCCATCGCTGAGCCATACGTCGACGGGGCGGTGGATGTCGGGTTCCAACCGACGGACGAGCTCCTGTTCTGCGGCGGGGTGGCCCAGCGTTTCGCCCCTCTGCGGGTCGCAATCGGCTCGAGACTCAATCGCCCGATGAAGGTGGCGCCCGACGGGGACACGGCCCTGCGCGGACTCGCCGTTCTCGCGGGTCGAGTGTAGGGACGCCCCGAATTACGACGGCGTCCGCATTTCAGGTGACGGCGAAAATCGGCTTCCGCCTGGGAGATTCGTAGCTCAGCCTGCGACGGCCCCCGGCTCGAAGAACGGCGCCCCGAACTCGGTCACCGGGCGGAGGCCGCGCTTGCGGACCTTCGCGGCAGCCTTGCGGATCAGTGCGTAAAGCCCGACAAACGCGGCGTGATCGGTCATCACGAACGGTGTCAGCAGCCGGTTGTGCACCACCGCGAACGCCACGCCATCCGCAGGATCGGCCCAGCCGACCGAACCGCCCAGCCCGACGTGACCGAAGCCCGGCATCATATTGCCGATCGGCAGGCTGTGGTAGCCCAGGTGGAAAGCCAACGGCACGAACAGGTTCCGATCCGGTTGGAGGCTGCGTCGGCCGGTCAGGCCCGCGACCAGTTCACGTGACAAAAATCGCGTGCCGTCGATCTCGCCGCCGTTGGCGATCGCCCCGTACATGCGTGCCAGCGCGCGGGCGGTCACCACCCCGTTGGCCGCTGGGATCTCGGCGTCGAGCATCGGAATGTCACCCTGGACGGCGGAGATCACGCCCGGGAAGTACATGGACCGCCACCCGCCGGACAGCTGGTTGGCGACCCTGCGCGTCACACAGTCGACGACCGCGTTGCCGAGGATGTTCTGCGGCATGATGATCTCGGCTGCCCGCGTCGGCGACCCGGCCGGTGGGCGGCCCAGATGAAAGCCATCGCTGTTCAACGGCTCGGCGAGCTCCTCGCGAAACAGGACGCGCATGTCCTTTCCGGTCACGGCCCGGGCGAGCCCCGACATCAGCCAGCCGAAGGTCAGCGCGTGGTAGGCGGATTTGCCCAGCAGCCGCCCCGGCGCCGCCGCGGCCAGCCGCTCCTCCATCACGACGTGGTCCAGCAAGTCTTCCTTGGTGGCGCCACGCAGACCCGACAAGCCGGCGGTATGTCTCATCACCTCGCGGACGGTCAGAGCCGACTTGCCGTTGGCCCCGAACTCCGGCCAATACTCGGCAACCGGAGCCTCGTAGTCGATCAGCCCACGGTCGGCCAGCCGATGGATGACCGTGGCGGCCATCCCCTTGGTTGCCGAGAACACCATCGCGGCGGTGTCCGCCGACCACGGCACGTGACCGCCCCGGTCAGCCCAGCCCGCCCATGCGTCGACGGCGGGCTGGCCGTCGACGTAGACCGCCAGCGCCCCGCCACCGAACCGGCGAGCAGGGAACATCGTGGAAAAGAAGCGAACGACGCAACCAAAGCGTGGGTCCGCCGCGCCGGACACACGATGACCTGCGTCAGGGGCATCGTGGGAAGGGACCGCGCGGCGACCGACCCGAGACTCCATCGTCACGGTATCGAATTTACTTCGATTTCATACCTTCCGTAGGGCAAAAAGCACTTATTTACCTTTCCGTTAGCAAACGCGGCTTCAGTGTCTGCCGGGCCGTTAGTGCAGGTGTCAGCTCCCCCGCTTTGACCTAGCGTTCCAGGTCGGCGCGGATCTTGCGCACGGCCGGGTTGAAGCAGCACCCGGTCCACAAGGGTGTGTCACGCACCACGGTATAGTACAACTTCTCCGTACCGAGGCAGTACGATATTACCGTACATATCGCAAAGGGAGTACCGATGAGTATCAGCGCAAGCGAGGCCAGGCAGCGGCTATTTCCGCTGCTGGAACAAGTCAACACGGATCACAAGCCCGTGCGAATCACCTCCAAAGCCGGGGATGCAGTACTCATGTCTGCCGACGACTACGACTCGTGGCAAGAGACTGTCTACCTGCTGCGCTCACCTGAAAATGCCAGGCGACTGATGGAAGCGGTTGCCCGAGACAGGGCCGGGCACTCCGGAGTCACCAAGTCGGTAGATGAGCTGCGGGAGATGGCCGGCGGCGAGGAGTGAGAAGCATCCACTTCGATCCCGACGCCTGGGAGGACTTCCTATTCTGGCTGGCCACCGACCGCAAAACCGCTCGCCGGATCGCTCGCCTAATCGGAGAACTCCAACGCAACCCATTTAGCGGTATCGGCAAACCGGAACCACTCCAGGGCGAGCTGTCCGGATACTGGTCCCGCCGGATCAACGACGAACATCGGTTGGTCTACCGAGTCGGCGACGACGAAGTCAAAATTCTCAAGGCCCGGTACCACTACTAAAGATGCGATCGTCACGGCGAACAAACCGACAACGAGCAGAGCGCGCCAGCGTTACCCCACCGCGATTGAGCTCTCGACGACCAGCAGACCGACGATGCGGCGACATCCGCACTCGACCCAGGTTGGAGGTCTGACGATCAGCGAGACGCCGGTTGTCGGCGGACACCGCTACGCTCCTATTCATGGATTCTGGGGATCTCGAATCACGCGTCGGCGCTCTTGAGCACCAGATGCGTGACCTGGCCGGGCGAGTACTGGTAAGCGAGCAAGACGCTGCGGCCGCTCGTGTACTCGCAGGAGCCGCCGACCGCGACGTCAGCGGATTTCGCGACGATCTCCGCGAGTTCCGCCAGGCCACGGCGGCAAGCTTCAATGCCCTCCGGGAGGACTTCGTGGACCTCCGATCGGACTTCGGCGCACTCCAAGGGAATTTCGGCGCACTCCAAGCGAATTTCGGGTCGCTCCAAGAGCATGTCGACCAGGGATTCACCGAGATGCGCGGCAAATTCGACGCCGCAGCCGCCGGACAACAGCAGATCGTTGACCTTCTTCAGACGATCATTACGGATCAAGGACCTAACTCACCCACCGAATGAGGTCACGTCCGACGGACGGCGGCCGGCTCGGGCAGAAGCCGGCGAGGTGCGGCCTGGCGCGGCGACGGCCGGCCCCGTCAATCCGATGCAGCCGCCAATATTTGCTGGACCGCCAGCGCCGGGGTCAGCTCCCCCGCCCTGACCTGGCGTTCTACGTCGGCGCGGATCTTGCGCACGCCGGGGTTGAACAGCACCCGATCCAATAC
>CAWASF010000011.1:0-757160 GCA_963784685.1 uncultured Actinomycetota bacterium | reverse complement strand
GCTCCCTATCCCTTTGGGTGACGCCTCGTAGGCGTGAAAATGGGGTCGGGTCGCCTGTCGACGCCGACGTGTCCTTGGGTGTGTGAGAGCCCGTATGTCAGCTTGGCGCCGGGGCCCGACCTTGAAGGGTCACGTACTGTTGCTTCGAGCACGCCGGTCAGAATTTCGGTTCCCTTGACCGAGGCCCCCAGGCGGCCCACCCGATGTTGGTGTATGGATTCGGTTGGAGGGCAAGCGAAGTGGGTCAGAAGGGGAAACGAAGGCCGACGCCGGTGACGGGCTCGGCACCGCAAGAGATTCTCGACGCCGAGCATGAGCTGGTGATCGAGCGGGCCGCCGCGGTCGATGTGGCCAAGGCGGCGGGCAAGGTGTGCGTGCGGCTGCCGAGCAACACCGGGCGCCGGTTTAGCCGGGTGTGGGACGTGTCGGCGCGCACCGCCGCGATCACCGTGTTGGGCGAAGAGCTGATCGAGCTGGGCGTGCAGAAGGTCACCGTCGAGTCCACCTCGGATTACTGGCGAATCTGGTACTACCTGCTGGAAGCCGCCGGGTTGGACGTGCAGCTGGTCAACGCCCGCGATGTCAGGAACGTCCCTGGGCGTCCGAAAACCGACAAGCTGGATGCAGTCTGGCTGGCCAAGCTGACCGAGAAGGGGCTGCTGCGGCCGAGCTTTGTGCCGCCGGCGCCGATCCGGCGGCTGCGCGACTACACCCGGCTGCGCGTGGATTTGACCCGCGAACGCGCCCGCTACTGGCAGCGGTTGGAGAAGCTGCTCGAGGACGCGTTGATCAAGGTGTCGGCCGTCGCGTCGAGGTTGGACACGCTCTCGACCCGGGACATGATCGAGGCCCTGATCGCCGGGGAGCGCGATCCGCGCCGGCTGGCCGAGCTGGCGCGCGGGAAGATGAAGGCCAAGCGCTCGGAGCTGATCGCCGCGCTCGACGGTCGCTTCGATGAGCATCACGCCGAGCTGGCGCGGATGCTGCTGGGCCAGATCGATGCGCTTACCGCCCAGATCGACACCCTGTCGGCGCGCATCGAGCAACAGCTCGCCGCGCTGCCCGACGACGCTGAGGGCATCGATCACCCCGACAGCGACCCCGGACCCGGCGCCGGCCCGGGCGCGGGCGTCGCTGCGGATACTGATCCCCCTGCCACCACCGGCGGCGGGAACCCGATGCGGGTCGACCCCGCCACGGGGACCCACTGCACACTGAGCACGGTCGAGCGGCTCGACGAGATCCCCGGTATCGGCGCGCACAACGCGCAGGCCATCCTCGCCGAGATCGGAGTGGATATGAGCAGGTTCCCCACCCCCGAGCACCTGGTGTCGTGGGCCAAGCTGTGCCCGCGCACCATCCAGTCCGGACCCGTGACCCGCGGCGGCAAGACCGGCAAGGGCAACCCCTACCTGAAAGGTGCGCTCGGCGAGGCCGCCGCGGCGGCCGCCAAAACCAACACCTTCCTCGGCGAACGCTACCGGCGCCTCGTCAAACGCCGCGGCAAACTTAAAGCCCTGGTCGCGGTCGCCCGCTCCATCCTGGTCATCATCTGGCACCTGCTGGCCAACCCGGCCACCCGCTTCCACGATCTCGGCCCCGACTACCACACCACCCAAATCGCTACCCAACGACGACTGCGCAACCACATCGCCCAACTCACCGCCATGGGCTACCGGGTTACCCTCGAACCCGCCGCCTAACACCAAATACACACACTCACAACCAAACCCGGCTCCGCGAGCTCCGCCGGGTGCTCTCGCATACCCACTCACCTTGGTCATTTTCCGGTCAGGGCCTGTAGCTGGACACAGGAGGCACACATCGGGACACCACTACGCGGACTGTAAATCCGCCGGCCTGTAGCTGCGCAGGCGAGTCGTGCGGTCAAAAGGTCAACGGTCATGCACAGTGCACGGCCGCGACGCCGTTGGCCTCTGGGTCGTGGCGCCAACGCACGCCGGGCAACTTGACGCTGTTTGCTCTGGTTGGCCCAGGATCGTCCTTATCCGGCCATGAAAACTATCCCGAGTCGACGTCAGTCCCAAGGGGGCGACGGCGACGGTCGAAATTCGGCGAGCCGCCTTTTATCCTTCGGTCAGACGCCTACATGCCGTCGCGGCAAAACTGGAGAAGCCGGGCCGGAAGCGCCGCCCGCCGGGGATCAACCGGTACCGGGACACCCCCGCCCACGAGTGGTAGGGGGTTAGAGGCCTAGTTTGCGGATGATGCGGTGCGCGGTGCCTCGTGAGCAGCCGAGGGTGTCGGCGATGTCGCGGACGGATTGCCCGGCCTGACGTAGTTCGCGGACCTGTTGTTCGGTCTGGTCGTTGTTGAAGCGGTCCCACGTGGGCCGGGTGCGGCCGTCCGCGCCGGTGCTGGTGGCGTCGGCGGTGTGTTCGATGGCGGCGGCTTGTTGGATGAGTTGGGCGGCTTGGGCGCGCAGTTGGGCGGCGTACGCCAGCGGGTCCATGGTGTCCAACTCGGGTTGGACAGGTTGGACAGTGCCGAGGGTGACGGGTTGGGGTTCGGGTTCTGGTGTGGATTTGACGACGATCTGTGCGCCGCCGACACGCTTGGTGGTGCTGCGAGGCCGACGCTGCGAGCGCTGATCGTCCATAGTGTCCAACCCTACCGGGTGTTGGACACTATGGACACGGCTCTGTTGTTCGTCGACCCACGCCCGGGGGATGCGGGTTTTGCGGCCGTCGCGTACGACGGGGCATTGCTCGGTGCGTATCCAGCGGCGGACGTCGGTGACTGGGACGCCGAGACGGTCGGCGGCTTGCCCGGGTGTGAGTAGAAGCTGCGCACGCTCACCATGTTCGTCCATAGCGTCCAACTCTAGTACGTTGGACACATTGGACACAACAGCTAGCGGGGTGGATCGTCCGCAGATCGTCCGCAGCAGAGTTTGTGCCAGCTCGAACAGCTCGAAGCTGTGACCAGCATATTTCTCGCGTCGCTCGCACAGCCAACGCGGCTATGTGCACTCGCAGCCCAACGCGCTGGCCGACGGCGCGCAGAGTTTGGCACGAGTTGTGACCCGTGACAACTCTGCCGGCGCCTGATAACAGGCGAACACATTTGTGCTGGTAGAAAGCGCGCCCGAAGAGATTCGAACTCCCAACCTTCTGATCCGTAGTCAGATGCTCTATCCGTTGAGCTACGGGCGCCTGTCTTCAATTGTCCTGCCAAAACTAGGCAGCGGAGGCGAGAGGATTTGAACCTCCGGTCCCCTTGAAGGGGGACAACTCATTAGCAGTGAGCCCCATTCGGCCGCTCTGGCACGCCTCCATTGGACTTCCTGAGGGTACCCGAACCCTCTCAGCCGTCCCTGAACCGCCGGAGGCATAGCGTACACAGCGCCGACATATGCTGTCGAAGTGACCGCCCGCCTGCGACCCGAGCTGGTCGGGCTCCCAGCGTACGTCCCCGGCAAGACGGTGCCAGGTTCGATCAAACTGGCCAGCAACGAGACGGTGTTCGGCCCGCTGCCCAGCGTCCGCCAAGCCATCGAGCGGGCCACCGATAGCGTCAACCGATACCCCGACAGCGCCTGCGTGCAGCTCAAGGCCGCGCTGGCCAAACACCTCAGTTCGGTCGGGTCGACAGACTTCGCTCCCGAGCAGGTCGCAGTCGGCTGCGGTTCGGTCAGCCTGTCGCAACAGCTCGTTCAAATCACCGCCTCGGCCGGCGACGAGGTGGTGATGGGCTGGCGCAGCTTTGAGCTCTATCCGCCCCAGGTCCAGGTCGCCGGGGCGACCGCCATCAAAGTGCCGTTGACCGACCACGTGCACGACCTCTACGCAATGCTCGCCGCGGTCACCGACCGCACCCGGTTGATCTTCGTCTGCAACCCGAACAATCCGACGTCCACCGTCGTCCACCCGGACGCACTGGCCCGCTTCGTCGAGGCCGTCCCGCCGCACATCCTGATCGCAATCGACGAGGCCTACGTCGAATACATCCGCGACGGCCTGCTGCCCGACAGCTTGGAGTTGGCCCGCTCACGCAGCAATGTCGTTGTGCTGCGGACCTTTTCGAAGGCATACGGGCTTGCGGGCCTGCGCGTCGGCTACGCGGTCGGTCACCCTGAGCTGATCACCGCGCTGGACAAGGTCTTTGTGCCGTTTTCGGTGACGAGCGTCTCGCAGGCCGCGGCGATCGCCTCACTTGACGCCGCCGACGAGTTGCTCGCTCGCACCGACGCCGTGGTCGCCGAGCGCTCCCGGGTCGCCACCGCTTTGGGGGATGCCGGATTCTCGCTGCCGTCGTCGCAGGCCAACTTCGTGTGGCTGCCGCTGGGCCCTCGCACGGCGGACTTCGTGGCGCGGGCCGCGGACGCCCGCATTGTCGTCCGCCCGTACGGCGCGGACGGTGTGCGGGTCACCATCGGCGCGCCGGAAGAGAACGACGCCCTGCTGCTGTTTGCCCGCGATTGGATCGCCCGCACCCAACCTTAAGGAATAGTCAATGAGCCTGGCCCGCAAGAGGTTCACCGAGCTCAAGGAACGCGACGGTGCCATTCCCGATGCCGAGCTCGACGAATTCTGGGCGACCCTGAAGCCCGCGACCGTCGAGGGCATGCTCGGCGAGTGGAGGGGTGGCGAGTTCGTCACCGGCCACAAGATGAACGGCCAACTGGAGAAGGCCGGCTGGTTCGGCAAGACCTTCAAGTCGGCCGATGACGTTCAGCCGTTGGTCTGTGTGGACGCGGACGGGAACAAGTTCTCCAACGTGGCAATGGGCAAAGGCGAGGCGAGCCTGTGGCGGGAGGAATTCCGCGGCGAGGTCACCGCCACGATGGTCTACGACGGCCAACCCGTGCACGATCACTTCAAGACGATCGACGACGACGCGGTGATGGGCATTATGAACGGCAAGGGCGTCTTGGACGACGGGAAGTACTACTACTTCTATCTGGAACGGGTGTAGGCCGATTCACCGGCCGAGCGTGAAGCTGGCCGCACATTCGACGAAGGGCCAGAGACTACCTGGCCGGGTTGCGGCCGGTGAACGCGATCAGCCGCTCGAGGGCGCCGGCGTCCGCGGGCACGTCGACCGGGTCGTCGAATCCCGCGCGGCTTCGCTGCTCCGGCCTGATTACCTGGTGCGCCAACCCCAGCACGTATTCGACCAGCGGTTCGGGGGCGTCGAACTCGTGGCCCACCGCGGCGGCGTAATCCCAAGCGTGGACCAGGAACTCGATCGACAGGATGGCACAGGCGCCCCTGGCGGGCATCTCGCCGTTACCGAATGGCACGGTGCCGTCCAGACCGCGGCGGTGCCAGGCATCCAGGGCGGGCCGGGCGGCGGCGACGACCTGGCGTTCCACCGAATCGCTTTCGTCACGCTCCGGTAATTCCGCGCCCACCATGCCGCCGAGGGCCGTGAGCGAGTTCAGCAGATGCCCGGTCAGCCGGAACACGTCGAACTCGGTGCACGGGGTCTGCCGTGACATGTCGTCGGCCGCGATGGTGTGCAGGACTCGCCGCAACACGCTGAGCGTGTTTTCGGCGCTTCGGAGCTCGTCCGTCGGTGGGGAATCCGGCCCGGGTCGCAAATCAGCGGACATGGTTGCCACGCTACGGTCTCGATATGGGCGAAACATACGAATCCGTCACCATCGAGACGAAAGACCACGTGGCGCTGGTGACGCTGATCGGGCCGGGCAAGGGCAACGCGATGGGGCCGGCGTTCTGGTCGGAGATGCCGGACGTGTTCGCGACGCTGGACGCCGACCGCGATGTCCGGGCCATCGTCATCACCGGATCGGGCAGGAACTTCAGCTACGGCCTCGATTTGCCCGCGATGGGCGGCATGTTCGCCCCGCTGATGGCCGAGGGTGCGATGGCGCGCCCCCGCACCGACTTCCACACCGAGCTGATTCGGATGCAGAAGGCGATCAATGCCGTCGCCGACTGCCGTACCCCCACCATCGCGTCGGTGCACGGTTGGTGCATCGGCGGCGCCGTCGACCTGATCTCGGCCGTGGACATCCGCTACGCCAGCGCCGACGCCAAGTTCTCGGTGCGTGAGGTCAGACTCGCCATCGTCGCCGACATGGGCAGCCTGGCCCGCCTGCCGCTCATTCTCAACGACGGCCATCTGCGCGAACTGGCGTTGACGGGCAGGGACGTCGACGCGGCCCGCGCGGAGAAGATCGGGTTGGTCAACGACGTGTTCTCCGACGCCGACAACACGCTCGCGGCCGCCCAGGCCACCGCTGCGGAGATCGCCGCCAATCCCCCGCTGGCGGTCTACGGCGTCAAGGACGTCCTGGACCAGCAACGCGCGTCGGCCGTGTCCGAGAACCTGCGCTACGTCGCCGCCTGGAACGCGGCCTTCCTGCCGTCCAAGGACCTGACCGAGGGCATCTCGGCGACGTTCGCCAAGCGTCCGCCGCAGTTCACCGGGGAGTAATGGTGACTCCCGACGGCAGAATCCGCGTCCCGGCCGACTTGGACTCCGTGACGACGATCGGCGAAGAGGACCACTCCGAAATCGACGGCGCGGCCGTCGAACGGATCTGGCAGGCTGCGCGGCACTGGTACCGGGCCGGATTTCACCCGGCGATCCAGTTATGCATCCGGCGGAACGGTCGCGTCGTCCTCAATCGCGCGATCGGGCACGGCTGGGGCAACGCGCCGACGGATGCGCCCGACGCCGAGAAAGTCCCGGTCACCACGGACACACCGTTCTGTGTCTACTCGGCGGCCAAGGGCATCACTGCAACCGTCGTGCACATGCTCGTCGAGCAGGGGCAGTTCTCGCTCGATGACCGGGTCTGCGAGTACATCCCCAGCTACACCAGCCACGGCAAGCACCGCACGACGATCCGCCACGTGCTGACCCACAGCGCGGGCGTCCCGTTTCCCACCGGGCCCAGGCCCGACCTTCGGCGCGCGGACGACCACGAGTATGCGCAGGAGCAGCTCGGCAAGCTGAGACCGCTGTACCGGCCGGGCCTGGTGCACATCTACCACGCCCTGACCTGGGGCCCGCTGATGCGCGAGATCGTCTACGCCGCGACCGGAAAAGACATCCGCGACATACTGGCGACGGAGATTCTCGATCCGCTGAGATTCCGGTGGACCAACTTCGGCGTCGCCAAGCAAGACATCCCGTCGGTAGCGCCCAGCCACGCCACCGGCAGGCCGTTGCCCCCGATGATCGCGGCGATCTTTCGCAAGGCAATCGGCGGGACCGTGCACGAGATCATCCCCTACACGAACACCCCGGCGTTCCTTTCCACCGTGGTCCCGTCGTCCAATACCGTCTCGACAGCGAACGAGATGTCGCGCTTCGCCGAGATCTGGCGCCGGGGCGGTGAACTCGACGGCGTGCGCATCATCAGCCCGGAAAGGATGTACGCCGCGGTCCAGGAGTGCCGGCGGCTGCGGCCGGATTTCGCGGTCGGCCTGCAGCCGGCTCGTTGGGGCACCGGATACATGCTCGGTACCAACAGGTTTGGGCCCTTCGGCCGCAATGCAGCGGCCGCGTTCGGCAACCTCGGGCTGTCGAACATAGCGATCTGGGCCGACCCGCAGCGCGGGCTGGCCGCCGGTGTGATCAGCAGCGGCAAGCCCGGCCGGGATCCCGAAGCTCGCCGCTACACCGCGCTGATGGACACCATCACCGCGGAAATCCCGACCGGTTAAGCCCGTCGGCGGTGGGAACACTGCGGGCATGGCTACTTACCGTGTGCTGAGCCCGAAGGGCGAGGTTGTCGCGACCAAGGACATCGAAAGCGCCGATGACGCGCACGCCTGGTTCGTCGACAACAAGGCCGACAACTCGGAACTCGGCTGGCGAATGGAAGTCGAGCACGACGGCGATTGGCACTTCTTCGACGATACCGAGGGCGACCGCGCCTGATGGGATCCAACCGCTTCCGTCAGCTGCTGGATGCTCCCGGTCCAATCGCGTCGGTCTACTTCGACGACTCGCATGACACCCACGACGCCGAGGCTCAACTCGAACTGAAGTGGACCCCCCACCGACGGCGGTAGTGGCGGCGATGGCGGCAACAACCTCGTCAGCGCCCCCGGCGGTGACGGCGGCAACATCGGCACCGGTGGCAGCGTCGGGGCGACCCGCTGCACACCCCGACCGGCGCCTTGGGCAGCCCCGGCCAGAACAGCTGACCGACCTCGGTAACCGATCACGCGGCGGTGGCGGAGCGGCGGTGGCGGAGGTGTCTGGCGGTGGCGGAGGGATTTGAACCCCCGGACGGTTTTAGCCGTCTCTCGCTTTCAAGGCGAGTGCATTAGGCCGCTCTGCCACGCCACCGCTGCTAAGGGTAACGGGGCTAGTAGCGTGGCCGGCATGCGCGCCATTGTCGCCGAATCCTCCGATCAACTGTCTTGGCAAGAAGTACCCGACGCCACCGCCGGACCCGGTGAGGTACTGATCAAGGTTGCCGCGGCCGGCGTCAACCGCGCCGACGTGCTGCAGGCCGCGGGCAAGTACCCGCCACCGCCGGGGGCGAGCGAAATCATCGGCATGGAGGTGTCCGGTGTCGTCGCCCAAGTGGGCTCCGGTGTCACCGAATGGTCCGTCGGACAAGAGGTTTGCGCGCTGCTGGCCGGCGGTGGCTACGCGGAGTACGTGGCCGTTCCCGCCGGGCAGGTGATGCCGATTCCCGACGGTGTGGACCTCATCGACGCCGCCGGATTGCCGGAAGTGGCGTGCACGGTGTGGTCGAACCTCGTGCTGACCGCTCACCTGAGCAAAGGTCAGGTTCTGCTGATGCACGGCGGCGCCAGCGGCATCGGCACCCACGCGATCCAGATCGCACACGCATTGGGCGCCCGGGTGGCCGTCACCGCCGGTTCGGCGGCCAAGTTGGAAGTGTGTCGCGAACTGGGCGCCGAGATCACCATCAACTATCGCGACGAGGACTTCGTGGCGCGGCTGCGGGAGGAGACCGACGGCGCCGATGTGATCTTCGACATCATGGGCGCCTCCTATCTGGACCGCAATATCGACGCCCTGGCCACCGACGGCCAGCTGGTCATCATCGGCATGCAGGGCGGGGTCAAGGCCGAGCTCAACATCGGCAAGCTACTGGCCAAACGAGCCCGCGTCATCGGGACCACGCTGCGTGGGCGCCCGGTGAGCGGTCCCAACAGCAAGAGCGAGATCGTGCAGGCGGTCACGGCCGCGGTGTGGCCGATGATCGCCGACGGGCGGGTGCGGCCGATCATCGGCGCGCGCATGCCGATTCAGGATGCGGGTGAAGCCCACAAGAAATTGGTGTCAGGGGAAGTGCACGGAAAGGTCGTGCTGACTGTCTAGCGCCTCGACTGTGCGCTCGTGGCTTTGAGCGTGCGCCCAAGGTGCGCTCCGTCGGCGTGTTCCCGCCGTGGACGCACACGACCGCGCTGACCGTCTCGCGCGCAATCAACCGAGGGACGCCAGCGCACGCACCAGCTGGTCGACCTCGGCCGTCGTCGAATAATGCGCCAGCCCGACGGTGACGGCGCCGCCAACGTCGTTGACGCCCAGGACGTCGAGCGCGCGCGAACTCTCGTTGCAGATGGCCAGAATTCCGTTGTCCTCCAAGCGCTGCACCACACGCTCGGCAGGCACCTCGTGAACGGCGAAGCTGACCACCGGTATCCGAGCCTCCGGACGGGCGATCACCATCACCAACGGCAGCGATCGCAACGACATCATCAGGTAGTCGAAGACCCGATTCAGGTACGCGGCGGCGGACTGCATTGACACCGACAGGCGTTCGCGTCGAGTGCCGCGCGCGGACTCATCGAGCGCCGCCAGGTACTCGATGCTGGCGACCATGCCGGCCAGCAGGCCGAACTGATGTGCCCCGACCTCCAAGCGCGCCGGGCCGGCGGCGTTGGGGTCGGTCGAAATGGAGCTGAACGTGCTGATCAGTCCCGGATCGCGAAACACCATCGCGCCGATCGGGGGGCCGCCCCACGTGAGAGCGTTCACCGCCACCACGTCGGCGTCGGTCTCTCTGACGTCGAGCAATCGGTACGGCGCAGCGGCCGAATGGTCAACCACGACGATCCCGCCGACGTCGTGCACCAGCTTGGTCATCGCCCGCAGATCGGTGACCGTGCCCAAAGTTGCCGATGCGGAGCCGACGGCGACGAGGCGGGTCGACTTCCCGATCAGGCTCTCCCACTGCCACGTCGGCAGCTCGCCGGTTTCGATGTCGACCTCGGCCCAGTTCACCTTGGCGCCGTACCGGTGTGCCGCGCGCAGCCACGGCGCGATGTTGGCCTCGTCGTCGAGTCGGCTGACGACCACCTCGTACCCCAAGCCGGCCCGCGAGGACGATGCTTCGGCCAGCGACGACAGCAAAATGGCGCGGTCGGCGCCCAGCACGACGGCGGCCGGGTCGGCGTTGAAGAGGTCCGCCACCGCCGCACGCGCCGCATCGAGCACGGCGGCACTGCGCCGCGCCGACGGGTGCGCGCCGACGGTGGTGGCACCGGACCTGCGGAACGCGGTCGACACGGTGGTCGCGACGGAATCGGGGATCAACATGCCGGCCGGCGCGTCGAAATGCACCCATCCGTCGCCCAGTGACGGATGCAGTCCGCGCACCCGGGCGACGTCGTAAGCCATGACAGCCACCTTAAGGCTTGCGCAATTCCGCGAAAATTTCGACGGTAGCGGGTGCCCGAGAATCGGACCAACCGGACGGAGGCTTGGCGAGCCCGTTCACCCGGCCAGCCATACTAGTCCGGTGGGGCTCTGGATCGGAACGCTGCTCGCGCTGTTCTTGCTGATCACGCCCGGGACGATCGTCGCCCGCATCAATCAGCTAACTTGGCCAATCGCCATCGCAGTTGGCCCGGCGCTGACCTATGGCGTGGTGGCGCTGGCGATCATTCCGTTAGGTGCGCTCCAAATCCCTTGGAACGGTTGGACGGCGCTGGCCGCGTTGGTCGTGGTGTGCGTGCTGGCAACGGGTTTGCAGATGCTGCTCGCACGCTACCGCGACAACGAGGCGGAGTCGCGAGGGATCGATCGCTTGCCGGCGGTGATGGTGGCGGCCGGAGTCCTGCTCGGCGCCCTGCTGATCATGTGGGCCGGGTACCGCGGCCTCACGCACTGGCAGTCCATCCCCAGCACCTGGGACGCGGTCTGGCATGCCAACGAGGTGCGCTACATCCTCGACACCGGCCAGGCGTCGTCGACCCACATGGGCGAGCTCCGCAACGTCGAGACCCACCAGCCGCTGTACTACCCCTCGGTGTTCCACGCCCTGACGGCGGTCTACTGTCAGCTCACCGGCGCGGCACCGACCACCGGCTACACCCTGACATCGCTGGCCGCGTCGGTCTGGCTGTTTCCATCCAGCGCGGCCACGCTGACCTGGTTCCTGTTGCGCCCCATCAGCACTCAATGGCGCGCGGCGGGTGTGTCGGCCACCGCCGCGGCGCTGTCGGCGTCGTTCACTTCGGTGCCCTACGTCGAGTTCGGCGTCGCCGCGATGCCGAACCTGGCCGCCTACGGGGTCGCGATCCCGACGTTCGTGCTGATCGCCTCCACGTTGCGGCACCGCGACCGCATCCCGGCAGCCGTGTTGGCACTGGTGGGTGTTCTGTCGCTGCACCTCACCGGCGGATTCGTCGTCATTCTCTTCTTGCTGGCCTGGTGGCTACTGGACGCGCTGTGGCATCCGGTCCGTGGGCGGCTCGCCGACGGGCTGGCCCTGGCCGCCGTGGCGGTGCCAACGGTGCTGATATTGGCGCCGCAGTTCATCGGCGTGCTGCGGCAGGCCGACATCATCGCCGGTCATGCATTCCCCAGCTTCAAGAGCGTGCAGCAGGGCATCATCGATGCGCTGCTCCTGCACACCCGCCATCTCAACGATTTCCCGACGCAGTACGGCCTGGTCGTGCTGTCCGCCATCGGGATGGCGATCCTGCTGTACAAGAGGATCTGGTGGCCACCGGCTGTGTGGCTGGTGCTGACGGCGGCGACCATCTATTCCGGGGCGCCCTTTCGCAATCCCCTCGGCCGCGCCATCGAAGAGTTCAGCCAGTTCTTCTACAACGATCCGCGCCGGCTCACGGCCGTGATCACGATGCTGGCGACGCCCATGGCGGCCGTCGCGTTGTTCACTATCGTCGTGGTCGCGGTTGCGGTGGCCAGGCGGCTCACCAACCCGGTCAAACGGCTGCCCAACCCGGTGTGGAGCGCGGCCACGGCCGTCCTGCTACTGGTGGCCCTCGTGTTCACCGCGCGGCACTACCTCTACCGGCACCTGGTCCTGTTCGGCGACAAATACGACTCGGTGATAGTCGACCAGCGAGACCTCATGGCCATGGCGTACCTGGCCAAGCTGCCGGGCGCGCGCGACACCCTGATCGGCGACTCCAACGTCGACGGCACCGCCTGGATGTACGCCGTGGCCGACCTGCACCCGCTGTGGACCCACTACGACTTCCCGCAGCAGACCGGCCCGGGCTACTACCGCTACATCTTCTGGACCTCGGCGCGCAAAGGCGAATCCGATCCGAAGGTGGTCGAGGCGATCAAGGCGCTCAATATCAGGTACATCCTGACCAGCACGCCCAACGTCCGAGGGTTTGCCACGCCCGACGGACTAGTGTCTCTCGGTAGATCGAAGTCGTGGGCGCTGATCTACGACAACGGCGGGGCTCGAATCTACGAGTGGCGCGGGGACGCCCGGGTGGCACACCCTTAGGGTCTTGAAAAAGGATGGTGAATGGATTGACTAACGGCAACGACGACGACGGCATCGAGGTCATCGGCGGCGTCGATCCGCGGATCATGGCGCTCCATCAAGCGGACCAGGGCGACGACTCCGACGAGCGCTCCCTCACCGACCTGGTCGAGCAGCCCGCCAAGGTGATGCGGATCGGCACCATGATCAAGCAACTGCTCGAGGAAGTGCGCGCCGCTCCGCTCGACGAGGCCAGCCGCAATCGGCTGCGCGACATCCACGCCACCAGCATCCGCGAGCTCGAAGAGGGCCTGGCACCCGAATTGCGCGAGGAGCTCGATCGCCTCACCCTGCCGTTCAGCGAGGACGCCGCGCCGTCCGACGCCGAGTTGCGCATCGCCCAAGCCCAGCTGGTCGGCTGGTTGGAGGGGCTGTTCCACGGCATCCAGACCGCGCTGTTCGCCCAGCAGATGGCCGCCCGCGCACAGCTGGAGCAGATGCGCCAGGGCGCGCTCCCGCCGGGTATCGGCAAGCCGGGCCATACCGGGTCCGGACACGGGCAGTACCTGTAAGCGGACTTGCGGTGCCGGATCCAGGTCCTCTCATCGAGACACGCGATGCGTGGGTGGAATTTCCGATCTTCGATGCCAAGTCGCGTTCTTTGAAGAAGGCATTCCTGGGCAAGGCGGGCGGCACCATCGGCCGCAACAGTTCCAACGTGGTCGTCGTCGAGGCGTTGCGCGACATCACCATGACGCTCGAGTTGGGCGACCGGGTCGGGCTCGTCGGCCACAACGGCGCGGGGAAATCGACGCTGCTGCGCCTGCTTTCGGGCATCTACGAACCCACCCGCGGCTCGGCGAAGGTCACCGGTCGCGTCGCACCCGTCTTCGATCTCGGGGTCGGCATGGACCCCGAAATCTCCGGCTACGAGAACATCATCATTCGCGGCCTGTTCCTCGGCCAGACGCGAAAGCAGATGCTGTCCAAGGTCGACGAGATCGCCGAGTTCACCGAACTGGGTGACTACCTGTCGATGCCGTTGCGCACCTACTCCACCGGGATGCGGGTCCGGCTGGCGATGGGCGTGGTCACCAGCATCGACCCCGAGATCCTGCTGCTCGATGAGGGCATCGGCGCGGTGGACGCGGACTTCCTGAAGAAGGCCCAGACCCGGCTGCAGCGCCTGGTGGAGCGCTCCGGAATCCTGGTGTTCGCCAGTCACTCCAACGAGTTCCTGGCCCGGCTGTGTAAGACCGCGATGTGGATCGACCACGGAGTGATCCGGCTGACCGGCGAAATCGAAGACGTGGTCCGCTCCTATGAGGGCGAGGACGCGGCCCGGCACGTGCGCGAGGTGCTGGCCGAGACCGCCGGACAGCCATGAGTGAGAGCGTTTTCGCCGTTGTGGTCACCCACCGGCGGCCCGACGAGCTGGCCAAGTCGCTGGACGTCCTCAGCACGCAATCCCGGCTACCCGATCATCTCATCGTGGTCGACAACGACGGCGCCATCGACGGCCGGGTCCGCGAACTGGTTGCCGCGCAGCCGATCTCGACGACATACCTGGGCTCACACCGAAACCTCGGCGGCGCAGGGGGTTTCGCGCTCGGCATGTTGCACGCGCTGGCACGGGGAGCCGATTGGGTGTGGCTGGCCGACGACGACGGGCGACCCCAGGATACTTACGTGCTGGAGACCCTGCTGGCCTGCGCCGAAAAGTACGGCCTGGCCGAGGTGTCGCCGATGGTGTGCAACCTGGACGACCCCGAGCGGCTGGCCTTCCCGTTGCGGCGCGGCCTGGTATGGCGCAGGCACACAAGCGAATTGCGTACCGAACTGGGGCAGGACCTGCTTCGCGGGATAGCGTCGCTGTTCAACGGCGCCCTGTTCCGGGCATCCACCCTGGACGCGGTCGGCGTCCCGGACATGCGCCTGTTCATCCGCGGCGATGAGGTCGAATTGCACCGAAGGCTGGTCCGGTCGGGTCTGCCGTTCGGAACCTGTCTGGACGCGACATACCTGCACCCGTGCGGATCCGACGAGTTCCGGCCGATTCTGGGCGGCCGCATGCACACCCAGTATCCGGACGACCCCACCAAGCGGTTCTTCACCTACCGCAATCGCGGCTACCTGCTGTCGCAGCCGGGCCTGCGCAAGCTGCTGATCCAGGAATGGGTTCGGTTCGGCTGGTTCTTCCTGGTGACCCGCCGAGACCCCGAGGGCCTGCGGGAGTGGATTCGGTTGCGCCGCTTGGGACGTCGTGAGCGATTCGACAGGCCTGGAGGGTCTCCATGACTTTCGTCGACGCGGCGGCACAGTCGCGGACCTTCGCGCGCGCCCGCGGGGATCTGGCCGAGGGCTTTCGTCGTCATGAGCTATGGCTGCACCTGGGTTGGCAGGACATCAAGCAGCGCTACCGCCGCTCGGTGCTGGGACCGTTCTGGATCACGATCGCGACCGGGACCACCGCGGTCGCGATGGGTGGCCTCTATTCGAAGCTGTTCCACCTCGACCTGGCGGTACACCTGCCCTACGTCACCCTCGGGCTGATCATCTGGAACCTGATCAACGCCTCGATTCTGGAGGGCGCCGACGTGTTCGTCGCCAACGAGGGGCTGATCAAGCAACTTCCGACGCCGCTGAGCGTGCACGTCTACCGGCTGGTGTGGCGGCAGCTGCTCTTGTTCGCACACAACATCGTCATCTACGTCGTCGTGGCGATCATCTTCCCCAAGCCGTGGTCGTGGGCCGATCTGTCGGTCATACCGGCCCTGGCACTGATCGTGCTCAATTCCGTATGGGTATCACTGTGTTTCGGGATCCTGGCGACGCGTTACCGCGACATCGGTCCGCTGCTGTTCTCGGTAGTGCAGCTGCTGTTCTTCATGACGCCGATCATCTGGAACGACGACACGTTGCGGCAGCAGGGCGCGGGACGCTGGTCGAGCATCGTCGAACTGAACCCGCTGCTGCACTATCTCGACATCGTTCGCGCCCCGCTGCTCGGCGCCCACCAGGAGCTGCGGCACTGGGCCGTGGTGCTAGTGCTGACGGTCGTCGGCTGGCTGCTGGCGGCCTTCGGGATGCGGCAATATCGCGCGCGGGTGCCGTACTGGGTTTAGCCGCCGTGTCGTAGGGCGGTGGCATACTCGCACGTATGTTCGATGAAGCGGGGCGGGCGGAGGTGATCGCCCGTTTTGATGAGATGTTCGAGCGATGCTATGGGTCGAAGACGGCGCAGTCGGCGGCGCTGGTGGACGGGATCGCCGCGTTCACCCGGTTGGAGAACCGGGCGGTGGGCGCCCAGCTGGAGGGCATCGGGGAGTTGTTCGCCTACCGGCTTTCCCGGTGTTCGGAGACCCAGGACTGCGCCATCGACACCATGGCGGCGGTGGCCGCCGAGGTGGGCGCGGCGTTGCGGATCAGCCAGGGCATGGCCGAAAGCCGGCTGAGGTATGCCCGCGCGATGCGCGAACGGCTGCCTAAGGTGGGTGAGCTGTTCAAGGCCGGTGACCTGGACTATCGGGGGTTTCAGACGATCGTGTTTCACACCGATCTGATCACCGACGCCGCGGTGCTGGCCGCCGTGGATGCCGAATTGGGTGTCAAGGTGCCGTTGTGGCCGTCGCTGAGCAGGGGGCGGTTGGGCGCCGCGGTGGCGCGGGTGGTGGCCCGCGCCGACGCCGATGCGGTGCGCCGGCGCACCCAGCGCCAGGCCGGTCGCCAGGTGTCGATTTGGGAGGGCCATGACGGCCTGTCGCACCTCGAGGGCACGCTGTTGACCCCCGACGCGCGGGCGCTCGACCAACGGTTGGCCGCGCTGGCGGCCACGGTGTGTGACCACGACCCCCGCACCCGCGATCAGCGTCGCGCCGACGCGTTGGGCGCGCTGGCCGCCGGCGCGGATCGGTTGGGGTGTGGCTGCGGGCGTCAGGAGTGTGCGGCCGGCAAGCGCCCCGCGGCGGGCCCGGTGGTGATCCATGTGATCGCCGAGCAGGCCACCCTGGACGGCGCGGGTAGCGCGCCGGCCTCGCTGGTCGGCGCCGACGGCCTGATCACCCCCGAGCTGATCGCCCAGCTGGCCACCTCGGCCAAGCTGGTGCCGCTGATCCACCCCGGCCACGCCGCACCCGAGAACGGCTATGTGCCCTCCACAGCGTTGGCCGATTTTGTGCGCTGCCGGGATCTGACGTGTCGCTGGCCGGGCTGCGATGAGCCCGCCGTCCACTGCGACATCGATCATTCGATTCCCTACGCCCAGGGCGGCACGACGCATGCGGGCAACCTGAACTGCAAGTGCCGCACCCACCACCTGGTGAAGACCTTTTTGGGCTGGCAGGAACAACAATTGGCCGACGGAACCCTGATCTTCACCTCACCGGCCGGGCACACCTACATCACCACCCCGGGCAGCGCCCTGCTGTTCCCCAGCCTGTGCCACGCCGTGGGCGGCATGCCCGCCCCCGAAGCCGACCCACCCCGCGACTACCGCGCCCAGCGCACCGCCATGATGCCCAAACGCACCCGCACCCGCGCCCAAAACCGCGCCCACCGCATCGCCACCGAACGCCGACAGAATCGGCAGGCCCGCACCGGCCCGCGCCAAGAGCCAGTCAGCCACGTCGGGCCCGCACCACCCGATGATGACGACGAGCCACCGCCGTTCTGACCGCCCGCCAACGGTTCACGCAGAGGCGACGGCGAACAGGCGCCACTCACCCGGCACGCCCTTGAGCTGGTGAGCGCCGCGCTCCTGGAACTCGAGTCCTGACCCGATCGCTCCCGAGATCGTCCAGCACCGCGGTGATGCTGTCGGCCCACTGCTCCAAAGTCGGGAGCGCGCCGGGTGTGACCGGATCGGATGCTCCCATGCCCGGCTGGTCGAAGAAGATCAGCCGCCCGAGCGACGTCATCGCCTCGACCCACCCTTGAAGGGAGGGCAGCTCCGGCAGGTGCTCGCAGCAGGTGAACCAGTTCGGGACGAACACGATGTCGCGCTCACCTGCACGCGACGCGCGGTAGGCGACGCGCAAGTCCCCGTTCATCGCATAGCGCGCCTCCGAGAACACTGCGAAAGTGTCAGCCGGTTGCTGACGCCAAGAATCCTTTAAGAATCCTTCAAGACACCGCCCCAACGCTGAGCCGGTGAATGTCGCCACGCTGCACCGCGCCGACGCGCCGATCGGACGGACGGCACGCTTTCACATGCGCGCCCTGTTCGGCAACCTCCCCTGCTGTCACCGCTCGTGGGCCAAGCGGGGGAAGCGCGTCTTCCTGCACGGCTACGAGCGGACGTTCAAGATCGAGTTCGCTTGTGCGGAAACCGAACCCGGCACCGGCTTGGTGCTGAAGAACAGTTCCGTCAAAGCGGTCCGCGCGGCCCTGCAATACCAGTTCGACCACACCACGCTGATCGCCGAGGACGACCCGGAGCGCGACCTGTTCGAGCTGCTGGCCGATCGCGGCGTCATCGACATGCGGATCATGGACACCACCGGCGTGGAGGGCTCGGCGGCCTGGGTCTTCGACACCGCCCAACGCATAGTCGATCTCGCGACCGGTGGCCGGGTTTGGGTCTCCCGGGTAGAAGCCTGTGAAAGCCGCAACCACGTCGTCACCCTTACGGCAGGAGCAACAACTGCCCAGGGCCGGGCGTAGCGTGCAAACCTCCGAAGGAGGAGTATGCGATCGTGAGCCACGCCTCAGCAATCGGCTGCGTTGGGATCCTAACCGTGGCAACGCGTGGTGCCCGAGGCGCCGGAGAGGTGTTGGTGACGATGCGAGGGTCCAAGGAGGCTTTCCTGGCATGGTCCGACGAACCCTTGCCGAAGGGTGCCAAAGTGCTGGTCGTCGAAGTCCGGGGCGCCCGGACGGTGGTGGTCGAGCCTTGGGATGGCCTCTCCTGATCCGAATTGACGGCCGAAATTCCCGATACGCAACAGCGAAACTAGAAGGAGTCCAAAAATGCTCGGTTACAAGGTGCCCGCCCCGGACGAGGCGATGCTGATCTCCGGCGGCAGAGCCAAGAGCAACGCCCCATTCCGTGTCGTGACCGGCCACGGCGCTTTCATCCTGCCGGTATTCCGCAAGGTCCGGTTCCTGACGCTGGCGATGTGTGAGGCGGAGGTCGCCGAAAAGTGCGTCACCCAACAGGGCATCACCCTGAACGTCCGGTCGGTCATCGCGTTCAAGGTCGGCAACGACACCGAGAGCATCATCAGCGCGGCGCAGCGATTCCTGTCGGACCAGGACCAGATGGCCGTGCTCACCGGCCGGATCTTCGCCGGCCACTTGCGCTCGATCATCGGCTCGATGACCGTCGAGCAGATCATCCGGGAGCGCCAGAAGCTGGCCACCGAGGTGCTCGACGGCTCCAAGGAGGAGATGGCGCGGATCGGCCTCACCGTCGACGCCCTGCAGATCCAGTCCATCGACGACGACGGGCTGGGCTACATCAACGCAATGTCGGCACCGCACAACGCCGCCATCCAGCAGCAGGCGCAGATCGCCCAGGCGCAGGCGAACCAGGCGGCCGCGGAGGCCGAGCAGGAGTCACAGCGCAACCAGGCCGAGTTCGCCCGTGAGACCGCCATCGTCAAGGCGCAATACAAAGCCGAGGTCGACAAGGCTCAGGCGCAGGCCTCGCAGTCCGGCCCGCTGGCCGAAGCTCAGGCCCAGCGCGAGGTGCTGGAGATGCGGACCGAGCTGGCCCAGCGCGCCGCCGAACTGCGACAGCAGGAGCTGGTCGCCGAGGTGGTCAAGCCCGCCGAGGCCGAAGCAGAGCGCGTGCGGATCATGGCGGTGGCCGACGCCGAGAAGATGAAGATCCAGGCCGAGGCGGCGGCGTCGCACAACCGGGTGGCGCTCGACAGAATGCTCATCGACCAGCTACCCCAAATCGTCGAGAAGGCCGCGCTTGGGCTCTCCAGTGCAAATCTGACCGTGCTCAACGGCGCCGAAGGGCTCAGCCAGATGGCCACCGGGCTGGTCGCACAGGGCAAGGCCATCTTCGACGCGCTGCGCGGCGACGTCATGGATTACGACGACGAAGAAGACGCGGCGCCGGTGCTCCCGAACTCCGAGTCCAGCCAGTATCGCCGCTAGTCGGCGCGGGTAAACAAGGATAGAATCGCCCGCCTATCGGTAAGCGAAAGGTGATACGTGAGCGACAAAGCCCAATCAGCCGCGGATGCGGCGCGGGAGAACCTCGCCGCAGAGCTGGATCGGCTGCGCCAGCGGCGTGAGCGCCTGGAGATCGAGGTCAAGAACGACCGCGGCATGGTCGGTGACCACGGCGACGCGGCGGAGGCGATACAGCGCGCGGACGAACTCGTCGTTCTCGGCGACCGGATCAATGAACTGGACCGGCGGTTGCGGACCGGGCCCGCGGACGCGGACGAATCGGAAACGCTGCCCGGCGGTACCGAGGTGACCGTGCGGTTTTCCGACGGCGAGGTCGTCACGATGCATGTGATCTCCATTGTCGAAGAGACTCCCATCGGCCGCGAGGGTGAGACGTTGACCGCTCGCAGCCCATTGGCGCAGGCGCTCGCCGGGCATAAGGCGGGCGACACGGTGACCTACTCGACACCGCAAGGGGAAAATCAGGTCGAATTGATCTCGGTGAAGCTGCCCCGGTAGCTCACCCCAGCCATGCCTCAAGCCGCGCCGTCGCGCCCACAGCTGAGCCTGACGACACAGGTGTGGCGTTTTGTCGTCACCGGCGGCCTGGCCGGGATCGTGGACTTCAGCCTGTACTTGCTGCTTTGGAAAGTCGCGGGCGTACAGGTCGACCTGTCCAAGGCCACCAGCTTCATCGTCGGCACCATCACCGCCTACCTGATCAACCGCCGGTGGACCTTCCAGGCAACTCCCAGCACCGCCCGCTTCGTAGCGGTCATGGTTCTGTATGCCATCACCTTCGCCGTGCAGGTCGGACTCAACCATCTCTGCCTGGCGCTTTTGCACTACCGCGGATGGGCGCCCGTCGTCGCGTTCGTGATCGCGCAGGGGACGGCGACGGTGATCAACTTCATCGTGCAGCGGGTCGTGATCTTCCGCATCCGCTGAGCTGAGCCCACAGGCGGTACCCTCTTTGACGATGTCGAGCACCCCCAAGCCCACGCCCACCCGGCTGACCGGGTGGGGGCGCACGGCGCCGTCGGTGGCGGACGTACTCCGTACCCCCGATCCCGAGGTCGTCGCCAAGACGGTGGCCAGGGTCGCCGACACCGGCGGTCGAGGGGTGATCGCGCGCGGGCTGGGCCGGTCCTACGGCGACAACGCACAGAACGGCGGCGGTCTGGTGATCGACATGACCCCGCTGAACACCATCCACTCGATCAGCGCCGACACCAGGCTGGCCGACCTCGACGCCGGGGTCAATCTCGACCAACTGATGAAGGCCGCGCTGCCGTTCGGGCTGTGGGTCCCGGTCCTGCCGGGCACCCGCCAGGTCACGATCGGCGGCGCGATCGCGTGCGACATCCACGGCAAGAACCACCACAGCGCGGGCAGCTTCGGCAACCACGTGCGCAGCATGGACCTGTTGACCGCCGACGGCGAGATCCGCCACCTCACGCCGGCCGGTGAGGAGTCCGAGCTGTTCTGGGCCACCGTCGGCGGCAACGGTCTGACCGGGATCATCGTGCGGGCCACCATCGAGATGACCCCCACCGAGACCGCATATTTCATCGCCGACGGCGACGTCACCGCGAGCCTCGACGAAACCATCGCCCTGCACAGCAACGGCAGCGAGGCCTCCTACACGTATTCCAGTGCCTGGTTCGATGCGATCAGCGCCCCGCCCAAACTGGGTCGCGCGGCCGTATCGCGTGGCTCCTTGGCGACCATCGAACAGCTGCCGCCGAAGCTGCGGAGAAACCCGCTGAAATTCGATGCACCGCAACTACTTACGTTGCCCGACGTGTTCCCCAACGGGCTGGCGAACAAATACACCTTCATGCCGATCGGCGAACTGTGGTACCGCAAGTCCGGAACCTATCGCGGCAAGATCCAGAACCTGACGCAGTTCTACCACCCGCTGGACATGTTCGGCGAGTGGAACCGTGCCTATGGCTCAGCCGGTTTCAGCCAGTACCAGTTCGTGGTGCCCACCACTGCGGTAGATGAGTTCAAGAGCATCATCCGCGACATTCAGAAGTCCGGGCACTACTCGTTCCTCAACGTGTTCAAGCTGTTCGGCCCGGGTAACCAGGCTCCGCTGAGCTTTCCGATCCCGGGCTGGAACGTCTGCGTGGACTTCCCCATCAAGCCGGGGCTCAACGAGTTCCTCAACGAACTCGACCGCCGGGTGCTGGAATTCGGCGGCCGGGTTTACACCGCAAAGGACTCGCGCACCGCCGCTGACACCTTTCACGCCATGTATCCGCGCATCGACGAGTGGATCGCCTTGCGTCGCAAGGTCGACCCCTTGCGGGTGTTCGCCTCCGACATGGCCCGACGCCTGGAGCTGCTCTAGATGGTGCTTGACGCCGTGGGAAATCCGCAGACCGTTTTGTTGCTCGGTGGCACCTCCGAGATCGGACTGGCGATTTGCGAGCGCTACCTGCAAAACGCGCACGCGCGAATCATACTGGCCGCCATGCCCGGCGACGCGGGTCGCGACGACGCGGTGGCCCAGATGAAGGCCGCGGGCGCGCGGTCGGTGGAGCTGATCGACTTCGAAGCCACCGACACCGACAGCCACCCGAAGATGATGGCCCAGGCGTTCTCGGGCGGCGATGTGGACGTCGCCATCGTGGCATTCGGTTTGCTCGGCGACGCCGAAGAGCTGTGGCAAAACCAGCGAAAAGCCGTGCAGATCGCCGCAATCAATTACACCGCGGCGGTTTCAGTCGGAGTGCTGCTGGCCGAGAAGATGCGCGCCCAGGGCTTCGGTCAGATCATTGCGATGAGCACGGTGGCCGGTGAGCGGGTGCGGCGGTCCAACTTTGTCTACGGCTCCACCAAGGCCGGTCTCGACGGTTTCTACCTGGGCCTGTCAGAGGCGTTGCGCGAGTATGGGGTTCGCGTCCTGGTGATCCGGCCCGGCCAGGTGCGTACCCGGATGAGCGCGCACATCAAGGAAGCTCCGCTAACCGTCGACAAGGAGTACGTCGCCGACCTGGCGGTGACCGCGTCCGCAAAAGGTAAGGAATTGGTTTGGGCGCCAGCAGCATTCCGTTATGTGATGATGGTGTTGCGACACATCCCGCGGAGCATTTTCCGCAAGCTGCCAATCTGACGATGCGTAACGCACTGGCCACCCCGGGCCAGATGGTCGCGGCGGCCGTGGTCGCGGTCATCGTCTCGGTGGTATCGCTGGTCGCGATCTCAGGCGTGCAATGGCCGGCTTTTCCGTCGTCCAATCAGCTGCACGCGCTGACCACCGTCGGGCAGGTCGGTTGCCTGGCCGGGCTGGTCGCCGTCGGCTGGGTATGGCGGCGGGGGGGTCGCCACCACCGGCTGCTGGCCCGCCTGGGCGGGCTGGTGTTCGTGTCCGCCTTCAGCGTCGTAACGCTGGGCATGCCGCTGGGAGCGACCAAGCTGTATCTGTTCGGCATCTCCGTCGACCAGCAGTTCCGCACCGAATACCTGACCCGGCTCGCCGACAGCCCCGCCCTGCACGACATGACCTACCTCGGGCTGCCCCCGTTCTACCCGCCGGGCTGGTTCTGGATCGGTGGGCGCGTCGCGGCGCTGACCGGAATGCCGGCCTGGGAGGTCTTAAAGCCGTGGGCCATCACCTCGATCGCGATCGCGGTGGCGGTCGCGCTCGTGCTGTGGTGGCGAATGATCCGCTTCGAGTACGCACTGATCGTCACCACCGCGACCGCGGCGGTGACGCTGGCCTACAGCTCGCCGGAGCCCTACGCCGCGATGATCACGGTGATGTTGCCGCCGGTGTTGGTGCTGACGTGGTCGGGCCTGCGCGCCGGCGCGCGCGAGCGTGCGGCTGGCCGCACAGTGGAACCCGAGCGTGCGGCTGGCCGCACACTCGGCGAGGTCGAGGGAGAGGGAGTCGGCGAGGTCGAGGGAGAGGTCGAGGGAGAGGGAGAAGCGGTCCGCCTGCGCGCCCGCGAGCGGCGGGGCGGTCGGGCCGCGGTGGTCGGCGCCGGCATATTCCTCGGCTTCGCGGCGACCTGGTACACGCTGCTGTTCGGCTTCAGCGCGTTCACGGTGGGACTCATGGGCCTGCTGCTCGCGGGGGCGCGCTGGCGGCGCAACGGATTCAAGGCCGCCCTCGACCCGCTGCGCCGGCTGGCCGTCATCGCCGTCATCGCCGCGGCCATCGCGAGCACGACCTGGCTGCCGTTTTTGTTGCGCGCGGCCGGTAATCCGGTAAGCAACGCCGGCAGCGCCCAGCATTACCTGCCGGCCGACGGCGCCGAACTGACCTTCCCGATGCTGCAGTTCTCCCTGCTGGGAGCGGTCTGCATGATCGGCACCCTGTGGTTGGTGGTCCGCGCGCGCACGTCCGTGCGAGCGGGCGCCCTGTCCATCGGCGTGCTCGCCGTCTACGCGTGGTCGCTGTTGTCGATGCTGACCACGCTGGCGCGCACCACGCTGTTGTCGTACCGGCTGCAGCCCACGCTGACCGTGCTGCTGGTCGCCGCCGGTGCATTCGGCTTCGTCGAGGTCGTCGCGGCCCTCGCTCCCCGGGGCCGCGCCGTAGTCCCGGTCGCCGGCGCCGTCGGCCTGGCCGCGGCGATCGCGTTCAGCCAGGACATTCCCGACGTGCTCCGGCCCGATCTCACCATCGCCTACACGGACACCGACGGCCACGGCCAGCGCGGCGACCGGCGGCCGCCGAGCTCCGAGAAGTTCTACTCGGAAATCGACGCCACCATCCGCAAGGTGAGCGGCAAGCCCCGTGATCAGATCGTGGTGATGACCGCCGACTACAGCTTCCTGTCCTATTACCCCTACTGGGGATTCCAGGGACTGACGTCGCACTACGCCAACCCGTTGGCTCAGTTCGATCTGCGGGCCGCGCAGATCGAGAAGTGGTCCAAGCTGAAGTCCCCCGACGAGTTCATCCACGCGCTGGACAGCTCGCCCTGGCCTCCGCCTACGGTGTTTCTCATGCGTCGCGGCGCGAACAGCAACTACACATTGCGGCTGGCCCAGGACGTGTACCCGAACCAGCCCAACGTTCGCCGTTACACCGTCGACTTGCGGGCCGCCCTGTTCGCCGACCCGCGTTTCGTCGTGGAAAGCATCGGCCCGTTCGTGCTGGCCATTCGGAAGCCGGGGGCGTAACCAATGGCCACCGATACCTCTGCTGAGTTAATCGAAGAACGACCGGCCGATCCCGTGAACGACGCGGGTGGCAACCACCGGATCGTTCGCTTGGTCGCTACCGTCGCCGGTTTGGTCGGCGCCGTGCTGGCGATGGTCACCCCGCTGCTGCCGGTCAACCAGACCACCGCCCAATTGAACTGGCCGCAGAACGGCACTTTCGCCAGCGTCGAGGCACCGCTGATCGGGTACGTGGCGACCGAGATGACCGTCACCGTGCCGTGCCAGGCGGCCGCCGGGCTGGCGGGACCGCAGAACGCCGGCAAGACGGTGCTGTTGTCAACAGTTCCCAAGCAGGCCCCCAAGGCCGTCGACCGCGGACTACTCATTCAGCGCGCCAACGACTATCTGGTGCTGGTGGTGCGCAACGTCGCGGTGGTCACCGCCCCGCTGAGCCAGGTGCTCAGCCCGGCCTGCCGGCAGTTGACCTTCACCGCGCACGCCGACCGGGTCACGGCGGAATTCGTCGGCCTGACGCAGGGACCCAACGCCGAGCACCCCGGGGCGCCGCTGCGCGGCGAGAAAAGCGGCTACGACTTCCGGCCGCAGATCGTCGGGGTATTCACCGATCTCACCGGGCCGGCGCCATCCGGCCTGAGCTTTTCGGCGACCGTCGACACCCGCTACAGCAGCAGCCCCACCCAGCTGAAGATGGCGGCGATGATCCTCGGGGTGGCGCTCACCGCGGCCGCGCTGGTGGCGCTGCACGTCCTCGACACCGCCGACGAAACCCGGCACCGGCGCTTCCTGCCCGCCCGTTGGTGGTCGGTCGGCGGCCTGGACGCCCTCGTCATCGCCGTGCTGGTCTGGTGGCATTTCGTCGGCGCCAACACCTCCGACGACGGCTACATCCTGACCATGGCGCGGGTATCCGAGCACGCCGGTTACATGGCCAACTACTACCGCTGGTTCGGTACGCCGGAGGCGCCGTTCGGCTGGTACTACGACCTGCTGGCGTTGTGGGCGCATGTCAGCACCACCAGCATCTGGATGCGGTTGCCCACCCTGGCCATGGCGCTGACGTGCTGGTGGGTGATCAGCCGTGAAGTCATACCCCGCCTGGGTCACGCGGTCAAGAAGAGCAGGTCCGCGGCGTGGACGGCGGCGGGCGTGTTCCTGGCCGTCTGGTTGCCGCTCGACAACGGACTGCGCCCCGAGCCGATCATCGCCCTGGGCATCCTGCTGACCTGGTGTTCGGTGGAACGCGCGGTGGCCACCAGCCGGCTGCTGCCAGTGGCGGTCGCATGCATCATCGGCGCCCTGACGCTGTTCTCCGGGCCGACGGGTATCGCTTCGATCGGAGCGCTGCTGGTCGCGATCGGGCCGCTGCGCACCATCCTGCACCGCAGATCCAAACGGTTCGGCGCGCTGCCGCTGGTGGCGCCCCTGCTGGCCGCGGTCACCGTCACCACCATCCTGATCTTCCGCGACCAGACGCTGGCGGGCGAGGTCAAGGCCAGCATGCTCAAGCGCGCAGTCGGACCCAGCCTGAGCTGGTTCGACGAACACACCCGCTACGAGCGGCTCTTCATGGCCAGCCCCGACGGGTCGGTCGCCCGCCGCTTCGCCGTACTCGCGCTGGTGCTGGCGCTCGCGATAACCGTCGCAATGTCGTTGCGCAAGGGGCGAATTCCGGGCACGGCCGCGGGGCCGAGTCGCCGCATCGTCGGGATCACCATCATTTCGTTCGTCGCGATGATGTTCACTCCCACCAAGTGGACCCACCACTTCGGGGTGTTCGCGGGGCTGGCCGGACCGCTGGGCGCGCTGGCCGCGGTCGCGGTGACGTCGGCGGCCATGCGGTCGCGGCGCAACCGCACCATGTTCGCCGCCGTGGTGCTGTTCTTGGTGGCACTGTCGTTCGCCAGCGTCAACGGCTGGTGGTACGTGTCCAACTTCGGTGTGCCGTGGTCGAATGCGTTTCCGGCATGGCATTACGCCTTCGCCACCGCGCTGCTCGGCCTGACCGTGCTGGTGCTGCTGCTGGCGGCGTGGTTCCACTTCGTCGCCCCGGAGAACGGACCCCCGAAAACCCGCTACGGGGCGCCCGTGGCCGGAATCGTCCAGTCCCCGTTGGCGATTGCGGCGTGGGTGCTGGTGGTGTTCGAGGTGGCTTCGCTGACCCTGGCGATGATCGACCAGTACCCGGCGTGGTCGGTGGGCCGCTCCAACCTGCAAGCGCTGGCCGGCAGGTCGTGCGGACTTGCCGAGGACGTGCTCGTCGAGCCGGATCCCAACGCCGGGATGCTGTCCCCGGTGGGCGCCTCGGTCGCCGACGCGCTGGGGGCGGGCCTGTCAGAGGCCTTCACCCCCAATGGCATTCCGGCAGACGTGCGCGCCGATCCGGTGATGGAGCGCCCCGGCGACCGCAGCTTCGTCAACGACGAGAAGCCGACGACCGGCGCCGAGCCCGGTACCGAGGGCGGCACCAATCCGGCCCCGGGAATCAACGGTTCGGTCGCCCAGCTGCCCTACAACCTCGACCCGGCCCGCACACCGGTGCTCGGCAGTTGGCGCGCGGGCATCCAGCTCCCCGCCCACCTGAGGTCGGGTTGGTATCGACTGCCCGCGCGCGACAAGGCGCGGCCGCTGCTGGTCGTGAGCGCGGCCGGTCGCTTCGACCCCCGCGAGGTCCAGGTGCAGTGGGCCACCGACGACGAAGCGGCCGGCGGACGCCCCGGCGGGTCATTTCAGTTCGCTGACGTCGGGGCCTCGCCGGCCTGGCGCAACTTGCGGCTATCACTGTCCGCGATCCCGGTCGCCGCCACCCAGATCCGGCTAGTCGCCAACGACGAAGACCTGGCGCCGCAGCACTGGATCGCGCTCACACCTCCGCGAATTCCGCAGCTTCGCACGCTGCAGGAGGTGGTGGGCTCCCAGGATCCGGTGTTCCTGGACTGGCTGGTCGGCCTGGCGTTCCCGTGCCAGCGACCGTTCGGCCACCAAAACGGCGTCGACGAAACACCGAAATGGCGCATCCTGCCGGACCGATTCGGCGCCGAGGCCAACTCACCGGTGATGGACAACAACGGCGGCGGTCCGCTAGGCGTCACCGAGTTGCTGGTGAAAGCGACCACGATGGCCACGTATCTGAAGGACGACTGGTCCCGCGACTGGGGCTCGCTGCAACGGCTGACGCCCTACTACCCCAACGCGCAGAGCGCCCGTCTGCACTTGGGGACGGCGACGCGCAGCGGTCTGTGGAACCCCGCGCCGCTGCGCCATTAGCCGGCTCAGGGGATGGCGGCCCGTATGGGGTGTGTGAGGGTCCAGAGCGGGTGCGTTACGTTCGCGGCGTAGTGGCGGGCCGGGTGCAGGGGTCCGGAGTCGGGCACCCACGGATCGGCCGACGCGACGGCCGGCATCAGCGACCCCATGAGTGACAGACCCAGGGTGCCCACGGCGACACCGGCGGCCATCCGCAGCTTGGACACTTTAGTTACTTTGGCTTTCATGTCGCGAGTGTCGCGCCGGGCCTTTGCGAAACCCTTGCGAAATTCTTGCGTTCGACGAATCGAAGCACCCGGAGTAAGGACGCGCACATGACAGCCACCCTGATGACCATGGCCCGCGCCGAGCGGGCCGACCTCGCGGATTTCCTGGCCACGCTGGCGCCGCAGGACTGGGAGGCACCCACCCTATGTCCGAAGTGGAGCGTCAAAGACGTTGTCGCGCATGTGATCAGCTACGAAGAGCTCGGCGCCGCGGGGCTGCTGAAGCGCTTCGCCAAGGGCTGGATCGTGCGGGCCAACCAGGTGGGGGTCGACGAGTTCGCGGCCCTGAGTCCGCAACAGCTCCTGGACTTTCTGCGCAATCACCTCGAGCCACGCGGGCTGACTTCGGGTTTCGGCGGCATGATCGCGCTCGTCGACGGCACGATCCACCACCAAGACATCCGCCGATCGCTTGGTCGTCCGCGCAGCGTCCCGGCCGATCGGCTCGAGCGGGTACTCGGATTGGTGCCCGGGAACCCGCGGCTGGGCGCGGGTCGCCGGATTAGGGGACTGCACCTGCGCGCCACCGACGTCGAATGGTCACACGGCCGCGGACCCGAGGTCACGGGCCCCGGCGAGGCCCTCCTGATGGCGATGTCCGGCCGCGCGGCGGCGCTTGCGGATCTCGGCGGCCGCGGACTGGGCACGCTGGCCACACGGCTGGGCGGATAAGCCGGCCGTCAGCCGCCGCGGACTTCGAAGGTGAAGTCGTAACCGCCGATGCGGATGCGGTCGCCGTTGGCCAGCGTTGCGCTGCCACGGATTCGTTGGCCCTGCACCTCGATGCCGTTGGTGGACCGCAGATCGGTGATGACGAAACCGGTACCGGTGTCGGTGATCACGGCGTGGTGGCGGCTGACGTCGGTGTCGTCGAGGACGATGTCGTTGTCGGCGAAGCGCCCGATCCGGGTGATCGCACCCGTCAGCGGATGCTCTCGTCCGTTCTGGTCGCGCAGCCTGCCAACGATGGCGTCCACGAGCGGTATACCCGCGGTCGACGGGTCTCGGCCGTAGACGCCGCGTTTATGGGTGGTCAGGGCGTCCCGCTTGGGGCCCAGCGGTTCCTGGCGCAGGATTCGCTCGTGCAGGGCGTTTACCGTGGGGCCCGGGTCGATGCCGAGCCCCTCGGCCAGGGCGGTCTTGAGTCGCCGGTAGGCGCCGAGCGCGTCGGACTGACGCTCGGTGACGTAGTAGGCGGTGATCAGCTGCGCCCATAGCGGTTCGCGGTAGGGATGCTCGGCGGTGAGCACCTCGAGCTCACCAATGACCGCGCCGGCACGCCCGCAGGCGATCTCGGCCGCGGCGCGCGCGGTGTGGGCCGCCACCTTATCCTCCATCAGCGCGGTCGCGAACGCATCGACGAAGGCGAAGTCACGCAGGTCGTCGAGCACCGGCCCACGCCATTCGGCCAACGCCAACGAAAGGTGGTGGCTGGCCTCTTCGAAGCGTCCCGCCGCGGCGGCCTGGGTTCCCGCGGCCTGTGCGATGACGAACCGCCCCAGGTCGCAGTCGGCGTCGAGGACGCTGAGTTGATACCCCGGCGGTGCGCTGGCCAGCACCTGGTACGGATCGACGCCGGCGGTGCGAAGCAGGCGGCGCAGGTTGGACACGTGGGCCTGGATGCTGGTGCGCGCGGCCGGCACCGGGTCCTCACCCCATACCGCGTTGATCAGCGACTCCACGGACACCGGCCGGTTGCGGTTGATCACGAGCATGGCCAGCACCGCCCTCTGCTTCGGCGGACCCACCGGCACCCGCACGCCGTACGAGGTCATCAGCAACGGTCCCAAGACACCGAATCCGAGACCCGTGTTCGTCATGGCGCTGCCTGCCTCCTGGGCGATCGGGGCCGTTTCCGACGGCCACAAGTCCCCATTTTGAACGCATGTGCTGCGACGGGAGTTTATTCCGTGGGTTGGGCGCGCGGCGAATCACAGGACCGCAACTCGTGGGGCGGCCCTGCGTCCTCAACCGACAAAGGGGCGTCGCTTACCATCGAACCCCGTGCCCCAAAACGGAAATGAGCGATCGCAGCGGATCCCTCGCTTGGTCGCCGTCGTCGCCGGGGCCGCGGGTCTGCTGTTGTGCCTGATCGTTCCGTTGCTGCCGGTCAAGCAGACCACCGCGACCATCGCGTGGCCGCAGGGCACTGTCGACGGGCACGTCGCCCAGGTCACCGCGCCCCTGGTTTCGGGGGCGCCGCGCGCACTCGACATCTCCATCCCATGCCCGGCGATGGCCACCCTGCCCGCCGCCGGCGGATTAGTGGTCTCGACGCTGCCGACCGGCGGCGTGGACCCGGGCAAGAACGGCCTGTTCGTCCGCGCCGACAAGGACGTGGTCGTGGTGGCATTCCGGGACACGGTGGCCGCGGTGGCGAAGCGCTCGGCCATCGCCGCGGGCGCCTGCAGCGTGCTGCACGTCTGGGCTGACGTCGGCGCGGCGGGCGCGGATTTCGTCGGCATACCGGGCGCCGCCGGCATCCTGCCCGCCGAGAAGAAGCCGCAGGTCGGCGGCATCTTCACCGACCTCAAGGTGCCCGCCCAACCGGGCCTGTCGGCGCGGGTCGACATCGACACCCGGTTCATCACGGCGCCGACGGCCCTCAAAAAGCTGGTCATGGCCGCGGGCGCGCTGGCAGTGCTGGGCGCCATCATCGCGCTGGCCGTCCTGGACCGCCACAGCCGCGGCGGCACGCTGGTCAATTGGCGATCGCCGATCGCCTGGCTGTCCCGCTACCGCCCGCGTGAACGCCGGCCCACCTGGTGGAGGATCGGCTGGACCACCTGGCTGTCCGACGCGGGTGTGATCGCGACGCTGCTGGTATGGCACGTCATCGGCGCCACGTCATCCGACGACGGCTACAACCTGACGATCGCGCGGGTGGCGCCGAAGGCCGGCTACGTGGCCAACTACTACCGCTACTTCGGGACCACGGAAGCGCCGTTCGACTGGTACCTCTCGGTGCTGTCCAAGATGGCGACAGTCAGCACCGCGGGGGTGTGGATGCGGCTACCGGCCACGCTGGCGGGCATCGCCTGCTGGCTGATCATCAGCCACTGGGGACTGCGCCGGCTGGGACCCGGAAAGGGCGGCCTGGGATCCAACACGGTGGCGGTGCTCACCGGGGGCGCGGTTTTCCTGGCCGCGTGGCTGCCGTTCAACAACGGCCTGCGCCCCGAGCCGCTGATCGCCCTCGGCGTGATCGTCACCTGGATGCTGGTGGAGCGCGCGATCGCGCTGCAGCGGCTGGCTCCGGCCGCCGTGGCCATCGTGGTGGCGATGCTGACCGTGACGCTGGCGCCGCAGGGGTTGATCGCCGTCGCCGCGCTGCTGACGGGGGCCCGGGCCATCGCGACGATCATCCGGCGCCGGATGGCCACCGACGGGCTGCTTGCGCCGCTCGCCGCGCTGGCCGCATCGCTGTCGCTGATCCTGGTGGTGGTTTTCCGCAGCCAGACGCTTGCGACGGTCGCCGAGTCGGCGCGCATCAAATACAAGGTCGGGCCGACGATCGCGTGGTACCAGGACTTCCTGCGCTACTACTTCCTGACCGTGGAGTCCAACCCCGACGGGTCGATGGCACGCCGATTCGCGGTGCTGGTGATGCTGCTGTGCCTGCTGGGGATGGTGGTCGTACTGCTGCGCCGCGGCGGGGTGCCAGGGTTGGCCAGCGGCCCGGCCTGGCGCCTGATCGGCACCACCGCGCTCGGCCTGCTGCTGCTGCACTTCACGCCGACGAAGTGGGCCGTGCAATTCGGTGCTTTCGCCGGCCTGGCCGGCGCGCTCGGCGCGGTCACCGCCTTCACCTTCACCCGCATCGGCCTGCACAGCCGCCGCAACCTGACGCTGTACGTGACGGCGCTGCTGTTCCTGCTGGCCTGGGCGACCTCGGGGATCAACGGTTGGTTCTACGTCGGCAACTACGGCGTGCCGTGGTTCGACATCCAGCCCGTCATCGCCAGCCACCCGGTGACGTCGATGTTCTTGGCGTTGTCGATCGCGACCGGGCTGCTGGCCGCCTGGCAACACTTCCGCATGGACTACGCCGGGCACACCGAGGTCAAGGACAACCGGCGCAACCGCGTGCTCGCGTCGACCCCGCTGCTGGTGGTGGCGACGATCATGGTCCTCGGCGAGGTCGGCTCGCTGGCCAAGGGCGCGGTGTTCCGATATCCGCTTTACACCACCGCCAAGGCGAACCTGGCCGCACTGAGTTCCGGGCTCTCGCCCACAAGCTGCGCGATGGCGGACGACGTGCTGACCGAGCCCGACCCCAATGTTGGCCTGCTGCAGCCGGTTCCGGGCCAGACGTTCGGGCCCGACGGCCCGCTGGGCGGCAGCAATCCCGTCGGCTTCAAGCCCGACGGAGTGGGTGACGACCTGAGGTCGTACCCCGTGGTGACCAAACCGGGCGTGGTGAATTCCGACGCGTCACCCAACAAGCCCAACGCCGCCATGACCGACACCGCGGGCACTGCCGGCGGGAAAGGTCCGGTCGGAGTCAACGGATCGAACGTGGCGCTACCGTTCGGCCTCGACCCGGCCCGCACGCCGGTGATGGGCAGCTACGGAGAGAACTCGCTGGCCGCCACCGCCACCTCGTCCTGGTACCAGCTGCCGCCGCGCACGCCGGACCGGCCGCTGGTGGTGGTCTCCGCCGCGGGTGCCATCTGGTCGTACAAAGAGGACGGCACCTTCACCTACGGTCAGTCGCTGAAACTGCAGTGGGGCGTCACCCGCGCGGACGGAACCACCCAGCCACTCGCGGAGGTGCAGCCGATCGACATCGGGCCGGAGCCGGCGTGGCGCAATCTGCGGTTCCCGCTGACCTGGGCTCCGCCGGAGGCCAATGTGGCACGCATCGTCGCCTACGACCCGAACCTGAGTGAGGATCAGTGGTTCGCGTTCACGCCGCCGCGGGTCCCGGTGCTGCAGACCCTGCAGCAACTGATGGGATCCCGCACACCCGTGCTGATGGACATCGCGACCGCCGCGAACTTCCCCTGCCAGCGGCCGTTCTCCGAACACCTCGGCGTTGCCGAACTTCCCGCGTACCGCATCCTTCCCGATCACAAGCAGACGGCGGCGTCGTCGAACGGCTGGGAGGCCAGCGAGACCGGGGGCCCGTTCCTGTTCACCCAGACGCTGCTGCGGACCTCGACGATCTCGACCTACCTGCGCGGCGACTGGTATCGCGACTGGGGGTCGGTCGAGCAGTATTACCCACTGGTGCCGAATGATCAGGCGCCGACTGCCGTGATCGAACAGGGCGTGATGACCGTGAACGGCTGGAGCCGGCAAGGACCGATTCGGGCACTGCCATGAGCGTCATCAACGAAGAACAAACGACCACCGGCGGGGGTACCCGTGATGACGTCCGGGTCACCCGGTGGGTTGCCACGATCGCCGGGCTGATCGGTTTCTTTCTGTCCGTCGCGACACCGCTACTCCCCGTCGTGCAGACGACGGCGCTGCTGAACTGGCCGCAGAACGGACAACTGAACAGCGTTACGGCGCCGCTTATTTCCCTGTCGCCGGTGGACGTGACCGCCTCGGTGCCGTGCGCTGTGATCCGTGATCTGCCGGCCGACGGCGGCGTCGTGCTCAGCACCGCGCCCAAGAAGGGTAAGGACGCAGCGCTCAACGCGCTGTTCGTCGTCGTCAGCAGCAAGCGCGTCGACGTCACCGACCGCAACGTGGTCATCGCCAGCGCGTCCCGCGATCAGGCGGGCTCGCCGCAGTGCCAGCGCATCGAGATAACCTCCACGCGCGCAGGCACTTTCGCCACCTTCGTCGGGCTGACCGACCCGGCGGGCAAGCCGCAGTCCGGCGGTTTCGCCGACCCCAACCTGCGCCCGCAGGTCGTCGGGGTTTTCACCGACCTGACCGGTCCCGCGCCGCCGGGACTGAAGTTCTCGGCGACCATCGACACCCGGTTCTCCACCACCCCGACAACACTGAAGCTGCTCGCGATGGTGGGCGCCATCCTGTCCACGATCGTCTCGCTGGTCGCGCTGTGGCAGCTGGACCGGCTGGACGGTCGCCGGATGCACCGGTGGATCCCGACGCGCTGGAAAAAGTTCACCCTCGTTGACGCCACGGTGATCTTCGGGTTCGTGCTGTGGCATGTGATCGGCGCGAACTCGTCTGACGACGGCTACATCCTGGGCATGGCCCGGGTCGCCGACCGCGCCGGCTACATGTCCAACTACTTCCGCTGGTTCGGCAGCCCGGAGGACCCGTTCGGCTGGTACTACAACCTGCTGGCCGTGATGACCCGCGTCAGCGACGACAGTCTGTGGATGCGACTGCCCGACCTGATCGCCGGGCTGGTGTGCTGGCTGCTGCTGTCTCGCGAGGTGCTGCCGCGGTTGGGGCCCGCGGTGACATCGAGCAAGGCCGCGAACTGGGCGGCAGCGATGGTCCTGCTGACCGCGTGGATGCCCTTCGACAACGGTCTGCGTCCCGAACCCATCATCGCGCTCGGTTCGCTGATCACCTACGTGCTGATCGAGCGCTCGATGTGCGCCTCCCGGCTGACCCCGGCGGCGCTGGCGGTGGTCACCGCGGCATTCACTTTGGGCGTGCAGCCCACCGGTCTGATCGCGGTGGCCGCCCTGGTCGCCGGCGGTCGCCCGATCCTGCGGATCCTGGTCCGTCGGCACCGCCTGGTCGGCACGTGGCCGCTGGTGGCGCCTATGCTGGCGGCCGGCTCGGTCATCCTCACGGTGGTGTTCGCCGACCAGACGCTGTCAACGGTGTTGGAGGCCACCAGGATTCGTACCGCGATCGGGCCCAGCCAGGCTTGGTACACGGAAAACCTGCGGTACTACTACCTGATCCTGCCCACCGTCGACGGCTCGCTGTCGCGCCGGTTCGGCTTTCTGGTCACCGCGCTGTGTTTGTTCACGGCGGTGTTCATCATGTTGCGGCGCAAGCGAGTTCCGGGAGTGGCCCGCGGGCCGGCGTGGCGTCTGATGGGAGTCATCTTCGGCACGATGTTCTTCCTGATGTTCACGCCCACCAAGTGGGTGCACCACTTCGGGCTGTTCGCCGCGGTGGGCGCGGCGATGGCCGCGCTGACCACCGTGCTGGTATCGCCGAAGGTGCTGCGCTGGTCACGCAACCGGATGGCGTTCCTGGCGGCGCTGTTGTTCGTGCTGGCGCTGTGTTTCGCCACCACCAACGGCTGGTGGTACGTCTCCAGCTACGGCGTGCCGTTCAACAGCTCGATGCCGAAAGTCGGCGGAATCTCGATCAGCACAATATTTTTCGCACTATTCGCGATCACCGCGGTGTACGCGGCCTGGTTGCACTTCGCGGACACGAGCCACGGCGAGGGCCGGCTGGCGCGGGCGCTGACGGCGGCGCCTGTCCCCGTCGCGGCCGCCTTCATGGCGCTGGTGTTCGTGGCATCGATGGTGGCCGGCGTCGTTCGTCAGTACCCCACCTATTCCAATGCCTGGGACAACCTGCGCGAGTTCAGCGGAGGCTGCGGCCTGGCCGACGACGTGCTCGTCGAGCCGGACAGCAACGCCGGCTTTATGGCTCCTCTACCTGACAATTACGGCCCGTTGGGCCCGCTGGGTGGCGTCAACCCAACGGGATTCAGCCCCAACGGGGTGCCGGAACGCACTCTGGCCGAAGCGGTTCGGGAGACGGCGGTGCCGCAGCCCGGGACCGACTACGACTGGTACGGGCCGACCAAGCTGACGGCGCCGGGTATCAACGGGTCGACGATGCCGCTGCCGTACGGCCTCGATCCCGATCGGGTTCCGATGGCGGGCAGCTACACCACCGGCGCCCAACAGCAGAGCAGGCTGACCTCGGCGTGGTACCAGCTGCCGAAGCCGGACGCGGGACACCCACTGGTGGTGGTGACCGCCGCGGGCACGATCACCGGCAACAGCATCCTGCACCACCACACCACCGGGCAGACCGTGGAACTGGAATACGGCAAGCCCGGTCCCGGCGGCTCCGTGCTGCCGGCCGGCCGGCTGGTGCCGTACGACCTGTACGGGGAGCAGCCGAAGGTGTGGCGGAACCTGCGCTTCGCCCGCTCCCAGATGCCCGCCGACGCGGTGGCGGTCCGGGTGGTGGCCGAGGACCTATCCCTCACGCCGGACGACTGGGTCGCGGTCACCCCGCCGCGGGTTCCCGAGCTGCGCTCGCTGCAGGAGTACGTCGGCTCGTCGCAGCCGGTGTTGCTGGACTGGGCGGTCGGGCTGGCCTTCCCCTGTCAGCAGCCGATGCTGCACGTCAACGGCGTCACTGAGATCCCGAAGTTCCGCATCACGCCGGACTACAACGCCAAGAAGCAGGACACCGACACCTGGCAAGACGGCGTCAACGGCGGCCTGCTGGGCATCACCGACCTGCTGCTGCGAGCCCACGTCATGTCCACCTACCTGTCGCGAGACTGGGGCCGGGACTGGGGGTCTCTGCGCAAGTTCGACACCATCGCGAACGCCCAACCCGCCCAACTCGAATTGGGCACCGCGACCCGCAGCGGCTGGTGGTCGCCCGGACAGATCCGGATCAAGCCGTAGCAAAAGCGAAAAAGCTGGTTTTGCGGCGAATGCCGGTCAATACTTATTTCCCGTGGCCCGAATGAACACGCTGACACGGTTGGGGACGTGCACGGCGGCGATTGCCGTGGCGATCTTCCCGGCAACGACGTTTGGCATCGTCAAGGCCGCCGCCGACGGCGGCACCAGGGTTCCTTTAACCAGCGATCTCCGGCGTTGCGATTTCAGCCGTATCAACAACCAGCTTCCGGTGTTGCGCACCGCCATAGGCTCAGCCGCATCCGTCATCCAAGTCGGCGGTTCGAGCGCGACCGCCGAGGTGCATCTGAGCAGCCCCACGCGCCCGGGCACCCATTACGACGTCGGCCTGATCCAGGAACCCCGTCCGTCGTCGGCCACCTGTGGCCCCGGCGATCCGGGCGCCGACTTCACCGGAATGGACACCGACGGGGCCGGCAACGCGACGGTGACCGTTCGCGGCGGGCTTCGGCCGGGCACGACGGGCGTCTGGGTGATCATCGAGCGCCCGAGCCCCCTCGCCCAAAACCCGGAGGAGTACTACACGTCCGATTTTCTGGCGCCGGTATAAGCCCGAAGGGATGAGCGAGTACGACCTGGAGGCCGTGGACCGGCTGCCCTTCTCCACCCCGGAAAAGGCGCAGCGCTATCAGACGGACCACTACCGCGGAGCCGTGGGCCTCAATTGGTATCTCACCGATCCCACGCTGCGCTTCGTCATGGCCTACTACCTGCAGCCCGACGAACTCGCGCTCGCCGAGCGCCACCTGATCCACATCGGTGAACTGATGGGCGGCCCCGTGGCGCGGTGGGCCGAGGAGACAGACCGCAATCCGCCCCGGCTGGAGCGCTACGACCGATGGGGACACGACGTCAGCCAGGTCGTGATGCCGCCATCGTTCACGCAGTCCAAGCGCGCGGTCCTGGACGCCCAGCGGGCACTGCGCAACGATGCGCGATCCGCG
Source organism: uncultured Actinomycetota bacterium (assembly GCA_963784685.1). GTDB lineage: Bacteria > Actinomycetota > Actinomycetes > Mycobacteriales > Mycobacteriaceae > Mycobacterium. The sequence continues at coordinate 719,170 of CAWASF010000011.1, read as the reverse complement.
CAGGTCAGCCCGTCGCTGGCGTTGTTCGCGTCCAACTATCTGTTGAATCAGGCCGACATCGGGATGGGCTGCGCGCTCGGCACGGGCGGCGGCATGGTCCAGTCGCTGGTGGCGGCCTACGCCCCCGCCGACGTGCGAGACCACGTCCTGGCGAAGTTCGCCTCCGGCGAGTGGGCGGGCGAGACGGCGCAGCTGCTGACGGAACGTACCGGCGGCTCCGACCTGGGCGCCCTCGAGACCACCGCGACACGCTACGGCGATGCGTGGCTGCTCAACGGCTTCAAGTGGTTTGCGTCCAACTGCGCCGGGGAGGCGTTCGTCGTGCTGGCCAAGCCCGAGGGCGCTCCCGACTCGACCCGCGGCGTCGCCAATTTCCTCGTGCTGCGCACCCGCCGCGACGGATCGCGCAACGGGGTGCGGGTGCGTCGGCTCAAGGACAAGCTCGGCACCCGCTCGGTCGCGTCCGGCGAAGTCGAGTTCGTCGATGCCGAGGCGTTTCTGCTGTCGGGCGAACCGAGCGCCGAGGCGGGGCCGTCGGACGGCAAGGGACTCGGTCGCATGATGGAGCTGACCAACGCCGCTCGGCTCGGCATCGCCTTGTTCGGGCTCGGCAACGCGCGCCGTGCCGTGGTCGAGTCGCTGTGTTACGCGCGGCAGCGACGCGCGTTCGGCGGGGCGCTCATCGACAAGCCGCTGATGCGGCGCAAGCTCGCCGAGATGATCGTCGACGTCGAAGCGGCGCTTGCGCTGGTCTTCGACGGCACCGGCGCCAGCAACCACCGCCAGCCCCGCAACGTGCGGCAACGGATCGCGGTGCCGGTCACCAAGCTCAAGGTGTGCCGGCTGGGCATCACCGCGGCGTCCGACGCGATCGAGATCCACGGCGGCAACGGCTATATCGAGACGTGGCCGGTGGCCCGGCTGCTGCGCGACGCGCAAGTGAACACGATCTGGGAGGGCCCCGACAACATCCTGTGCCTCGATGTGCGGCGCGGTGTCGAGCAAACCCGTGCGCACGAGGCGCTGTTGGCGCGACTGCGTGACGCGGTGTCGGTTTCCGACGACGACGAGACCACGCGGTTGGTCGCCGGCCGCGTCGAGGATCTCGACGCGGCGATCACCGCCTGGGCCAAACTCGATCCCGGCGTGGCCGAGGCGCGGCTGTTCCCGCTGGCCCAATTCATGGGCGACGTCTATGCGGGCGCGCTGCTCGTCGAGCAGGCCGCCTGGGAGCGCGAAACCCGTGGTGGTGACCGCAAGGCACTCGTCGCGCGCCTGTACGCGCGGCGCTATCTCGCCGATCGGGGCCCGCTGCGCGGTATCGACGCGGACTCCGACGAGGCGCTGGAGCGTTTCGACGAACTGGTGGACGGGGCGCTGCGACCCTAGGTGCCAGCGTGGTTGAGCAGCTCGGCCGTGGCCTCCCATAACCGCGCTTCTCGACGCCGGTCGTTGGCGACCGGTTTGACCTCGCGCTCTTGGTCTTTGACGACGAACGCACCGCCGCGCAAGTGTGCCCAGCGGTCGTCGAGGATCATCGAGGCAAGCATCGGACCGGATCGGCTGGGCGACGAGACGCCGGGGATTCGCTCGATGATCCGCCCGATCCGTTGCGCGGCGGGCCCGTGCGCCCGGCTCAGCCCGGTGCCCGGCATGAACCCCGGCTCGAACACCCTCACCGATACGCCCCGCCGCGACGCGCCGCTGTAGTTCGTGCGCGTAGTACAGGATGGCGAGTTTCGAGTTCGAGTAGGCGATCCCGCAGCCTTCGAACGTCGATGCCACGTCGGGTGCGGTGGGCCGCGCCAGCTCGATCGGATCGGCCCAACGCGCCGGCGGGACGTGCAAAATACGACGAAACGCGTTCAGGTGGTATGTGTTTGAGCCGAGCAGCACGATACGCGCGGGAGCGATGAACGAGCCGAGTAGGTCACCGATGAGCTGTGCGTGCGCGAGATAGTTGACGGCGAAGGTCAATTCGTATCCGTCCGCCGATGCGCGGTGGGTGACCCGCAATCGCCAGTGTTGCCGCCTTACCCAGTCCGCTGGTCGGCCCGGTGATCAACACGGTGCCTGATGCGATCGAGCTCATGGTCGCAGTCTCGGCCGGATTGCGGCGGACAGGGAGTCGTCGGGTTTTCATGGGGCTGGCAGTCCCAGGACAAGGCCTTTCCCTCCTGACTCGCGTCCCGCACAGTAGAGAGGTGGACTCGTGGGAGTTCGGGCGGACGGTCCGGCACTGGCGCGACCGCGTGGCGCCCGCGGCGGTCGGCGTGCCGGCTGGCCGGCGCCGGCGCGGCGGGACTGCACCGAGAAGAGCCTGCGGCGTTGGCCGGTATCTCAGTGGACTACCTGACCCGGCTCGAAGAGGGCCGGGCCACCTCCCCCTCGGCACAGGTCGTGGATGCGCTCGCCCGCGCGTTGCGTGTCTCCGACGCCGAGCGTGACCTGCTGTTCCGATTGGCCGGGCACACCACCCCCGGGCACGACGTCGTGTCGTCGCGCACCACGCCGAGCGTGCAGCGCCTGCTCGATCGCCTCGCCCACACGCCGGTCGCCGTATTCGACGCCACCTGGACGCTGCTCGTCGCCAACGCGCCCTACGACGCGCTGCTGGGCCAGACCACGTCCTGGCGGGGAAACGAACGAAATAGCCTGTGGCGCAACCTCGTCGGGCCGGGCAACCGCGTCATGCACACCGCCGACGAACGCGCGGCGTTGGAAGCGGGGCTGGTTGCGGATCTGCGCTTGACGGCCGCCAGGTATCCCGGCGATCAACGGTTGAGACAATTGATCCGCGAGCTTTCCGCGCACAGCCCGCGTTTTGTCGAGCTGTGGGAGTCCGGCGTCGCACAGCCACACCAGGACCTCGGGCGCCGCAAGATGATCGACCACCCCGACGTCGGCCGCATCACGCCGGACTGCAACACCCTGACCGTCGCCGCCGACGACATTCGCATCATGATCTACACCGCTGAACCCGATACCGAGGACGCCGAGCGCCTCGATCTCGCAATCGTTCTCGGCACCCAAACGCTGACCACGTCGTGACGCGCCCTGGCGCTTGGCGCTCCGGTCAAGCGCTCCCACCGTGTTGGTCTTAGAGTGATGTCGGGTGTCGTCCAGAGAAAGGCAACACGACGATGACTGACGAGCTGACACCGCATTTCGAGGACGTCCAGGCGCACTACGACCTCTCCGACGACTTCTTCCGCCTGTTCCTCGACAGCACCCAGATGTACACGTGCGCCTACTGGCTGGGCGGCGACGACATGACACTGGAACAGGCGCAGATCGCCAAGATCGATCTCTCGCTGGGCAAGCTGGGCCTGCAGCCGGGAATGACGCTGCTCGACCTAGGCTGCGGCTGGGGTGCGGCCATGATGCGCGCCATCGAGAAATACGACGTCAACGTCGTCGGCATCACGCTGTCCAAAAACCAGGTCGCTCACGTCGAGCAGCTGTTCGCGGAGTCGGACAGCCCGCGTTCCAAAAAGGTGCTGCTCGAGGGTTGGGAGCGGTTTCACGAGCCGGTCGACCGGATCGTGGCGATCGGCCCGTTCGAGCATGTCGGCTACGACCGCTACGACGCCTTCTTCGAGAGAACGTATGAGCTGTTGCCGAGCGGCGGCACGATGCTGCTGCACACGATCACCGTCCTGTCGGAGAAGGAGATCATCGAGTCCGGCTTGCCGCTCACGCCGGCGATCGTCGAGTTCAGCGACTTCATGAAGACCGAAATCTTCCCCGGCGGCTTCCTGCCGACCATCGACATGGTCAAGGAGTTCTCGGCGAAAGCCGGCTTCAAGCTAAAGCGTCGCCAATCGCTGCAGCGGCATTACGCCAAGACCCTGGACGTCTGGGCCGCGGGCCTGCAGGCACATAAAGCCGAGGCCATCGAGATCCAGTCCGAAGAGGTCTACGACATGTACATGAAGTACCTGACCGGCTGCGCGAACCTCTTCCGCAAGGGCTACACCGACCTCAACCAGTTCACCCTGCGGAAGTAGCGCAGGTCAGCACCAAAAAGGCTGGGGTAGAACGCTTTTCAAGAAGCGCTAGCGCATTCTGAAACGATGTGCCCGAGCTTTTCCGGTGCCGGTGTGGCGGGTGTGACGATCTAGACGGGGATGAGCCCGTGCTTGCGTCCCACCCGGAACCACAACTGCTTGTCCCGCAGCAGGTGCATCGACTTGCGGAGCAGCAGTCTGGTCTGGTGCGGGTCGATGACCGCGTCGATGAACCCGCGCTCGGCGGCGGTCCACGGGATCGCCATGTTCAGGTTGTAGCCCTCGATGAAGTCCTTCTTGATCTTCTGCGCCTCGGGGGTCGTCGGGTCCGGGAAACGCTTCATCAGCAGTTGGGCGGCCCCCTCGGCACCGATCACCGCGATCCGCGCGGTCGGCCAGGCGAAGTTGAAGTCGGCGGTCAGCTGCCTGGATCCCATCACCGCGTAGGCGCCGCCGTAGGACTTGCGGATCGTGATCGTCACCTTCGGCACGTCGGCTTCGACCACCGAGTACAGGAACCGGCCGCCGCGCTTGATGATGCCGTTCTTCTCCTGCTCGGCCCCCGGCAGGAATCCGGGGGTGTCCACCACGAAGACCAGCGGGATTTCGAACGCGTCGCAGAACCGGATGAACCGCGCGGCCTTGTCGGAGGCCTCGTTGTCGATCGACCCGGCCAGGTGCACGGGCTGGTTGGCGACCACGCCGACCGGGCGCCCGTCGACCCGGGCGTAGCCGGTGATGATGGCCGGCCCATGCTGGGCGGCGACCTCCAGGAAGTCGCCGTCGTCGAAGATGCGCAGCAGGATCTCGTGCATGTCGTAGGCCGCATTGTCGGAGTCCGGCACGATCGAGTCGAGCTCCAGATCGGTCGGCGTGATCTCCGGCTCCAGCCCGGGGTTGACGATCGGCGGCTTGTCGAAGCAGTTGGACGGCAGGAACGACAGGAAATCGCGCACGTACTGGAACGCCTCGGCCTCGGAGTCGACGACCTGGTGGATGTTGCCGTAGCGGGCCTGCGCGTCGGAACCGCCCAGCTCGTCGAGGGTGACGTCCTCGCCGGTGACCTCCCGGATCACGTCGGGTCCCGTCACGAAGAAGTAGCCCTGGTCGCGCACCGAGACGAGCAAGTCGTCCTGGATCGGCGAATAGACCGCTCCCCCAGCGCATTTGCCGAAGATGAGGGAGATCTGCGGCACCAGCCCGGACAGCGCTTCGTGGCGACGGCCCAGCTCGGCGTACCACGCCAGTGAGGTGACCGCGTCCTGGATGCGGGCGCCGCCGGAGTCCTGGATTCCGATGATCGGGCAGCCGACCATCGCGCACCATTCCATCAGCCGGGCCACCTTGCGGCCGAACATCTCGCCGACGGTGCCCTGGAACACCGTCTGGTCATGGGAGAACACCCCGACCGGGCGGCCGTCGATCATGCCGTGGCCGGTGACACACCCGTCGCCGTAGAGCGCGTTCGGGTCGTTGGGCGTTTTGGCCAGCGCCCCGACTTCGAAGAACGTGCCGCGATCGACCAGCGCGTGCACCCGCGCGCGGGCGCTCGGGATGCCCTTCTTGTCCCGCTTGGCGGCGGCCTTCTCGCCGCCGGGTTCCTTGGCCAGCTCCAGGCGAGCGTGCAGCTCGGCCAGCTTCTCGGCTGTGGTGTGCTGAACGGGCGCTGGCACGGTCTCCGTCACTACTTGCTTACCTCACTTGTCCGGCTGCGTTCCGCGTCGATCTCGTTCAGCGCCTGGGTCATGTGGGCGCCGACCTTGGCGATGATCGGCTCGTCGATGGCTTGGATGTGCTCGCCACCGATCGGCACGATCTCGAGGTCGGACACGTACTCACCCCAGCCGCCGTCCGGTTGGCGAACGGCGTAGCGCGGCTCGAACATGATCGCGTCGTCATGGTAGCGATCGGCCATGTAGAGGGTGACATGCCCGTCGTACGGCTGGATCTGGGCGGTGTCGATCGCCCGGTTGTCCAGGTACGACGTGCGCTGGTGCTCGACGATCCCCGCCGGGATCTGCACGCCACTGGCTTTGACGGCGTCGAGCACGAAGCGGATCTGCCCCTCGTCGTCCAGCTCTTCGAGCTGTTCGTAGGGGATCTCCGGGATGGTGACATTGAAGGTCTTCTCGGCGAACCGGGCGTAGCGGTCCCAGCGTTTGCGGATCTCCTCCTTGGTCTGCGGGACCTCCTCGCCCGCGCGCACCGCGTCGATGAGGCCGACCCACCGGACGTCCTTGCCCAGCCGCTTGAGCCCGATCGCGCAGGCGTAGGCCATGACCCCGCCCAACGACCAGCCGGCCAGGATGTAGGGGCCGTCGCCCTGCATCTCGATCAGCTTCGGCACGTAGACCGCCGCGCGCTCTTCGATCGAGCCTTCGACCCGCTCCAAGCCGTACATCGGGGTGTCCGCCGGCAGCCGGTTGAGCAGCGGCTCGTAGACCACCGTCGAGCCGCCGGCCGGGTGGAACACGAACACCGGCGCCTTCGAGCTGCCCTCGGGCCGCGCCCGCAGGGTGCGGACGAACCCGTCGATCACGCCGGCCTCCAGGTAGCCACGCACCTTGTCGGCCAGCGCCTCGATGTTCTCCGACGTCAGCACGTCCTCGGCCGTGATGGGACCCTCGGCGCGCTCGGAAAGCCGCTGTGCCATCTTGGCGGCGGATTCACCGTCCAGCTTGGGCAACGCGTTGAAGATGCCGCCCGGGGACTTGCCCGTGACGATCGCCCAGGTGGCGAACGTGACCCGCTCGGCGGCGTCGCGCGGGGGCACGTCGGAGTTGAGCGCCTCGGCGACCGCCTGCTGGTTCAGCGCTTCGGCGGCCCCCTTGAGGTCCGGGGCGGCGTTGGGCTGCGCGCCGTTACCGGTAGGAGCTGACGGGCCGGCGGGGTTGGTCGGCGGCGGCGGTACCGGGACGTCCGACGCCGGCGGTTGCGTCGCCGGTTCAACCTGCGGATCCGGGGCGGGCGCGGCCACGCTGGTGGGCGTCGCGCCGCTGATCAATTCCGCCTGGGCCCGGGCGATTTCCTCGGCCGTCTGCGTCTTCTGGTGCTCGTGCAGCTGCTCCACCTCGTCGCGGTGCTCGATCGCGTACTCGATCAGCTTCTCGACGTTGTAGAGGTTGGCGTCGCGCACCGCCGTCAACTGGATGGGCGGCAGGTCGAAGTCGTACTCGACGCGGTTCTTGATCCGCACCGCCATCAGCGAGTCCAGGCCGAGCTCGATGAGCGGCACTTCCCACGGCAGGTCCTCGGGCTCGTAACCCATCGCCGCACCGACGATCGCGCCCAGCCGCTCGCCGATGGCCTCACCGGATTCCGGCGTCCACTTGGTGAAGCCGCTCGGCATGTAGCGGTTGGTCAGGCTGTCCGCCAGCGTTTCGGCATCCGTGTCCTGCGCGGGGGCCGCCACCGAAGCTCCCAAGGGGGCTTGCGGCACGCCCGCCGGGGCGGCGATCGCCGCACCGGCGCCGACCGCGGCCGGCAACACCGACTCTTGGCCCGTGCGGGTGACCAGGGCGTCGTAGAGCAGCGTGAAGGACTCGTCGATGCGGGCGTGCACCTGAACCGAGGCGCCGCCCGGGTGCCTCGTCAGCGTCGTCACCAGCCAGGCGCCCTCGCCGGGGAGCGCGCGCTGCTCCGCCGCGGCCAACTGCGCGTCCGGAATGACCTCGACCGCAGCGGCTCTCACCAGCGCCGCCAGGTCCGTCAGGCCGCGCGGCGCGTACTCCCACACGTGGCGGCCGTCGGGCAGCGCGACGTGCGCCCCCGGCATGACCACCGAGCTGCTGCCGACGTGGAAGTTCACGTCCAGCCAGTGCTCTTTGCGCTTGAACCGGGTGGGCGGGATGTTCGCGTAGTCCTGCGGCCCGCCCGCGGGGGTGAACAGGGTGCGGATGTCCAGGTCGTGGCCGTAGACATAGAGCTGCGCCATGGTCGAGACCATGGACTCGACCTCGTCCTGCTTGCGGGCCAGCGTCGCGATCAGCTGGGCATCGTGCAGTCCGGCCGACGCCGTGGTGAGGCCCACCTGCATCAGCGCGACCGGGTTGGGCGCCAGCTCCAGGAAGGTGGTGTGCCCGCTGTCGACGGCGTTGCGGATGCCGTGCGTGAAGTAGACGGAATGCCGCAGGCCCTTCTTCCAGTAGTCGACGTCGTGGATCGGGTCGGCGCCGGGCTTGATGTAGCTGCCCTCATGCACCGTCGAGTAGATGCCGCACGTCGGGCTCATCGGCTTGATGCCCTGCAGCTCCGCGGCCAGCTCGCCGAGCAGCGGGTCCATCTGCGAGGTGTGGCTGGCGCCCTTGGTCTGGAACTTCCGGGCGAACTTGCCCTCCGACTCCGCGCGGGCGATGATCGCGTCCACCTGCTCGGGCGGGCCGCCGATGACGGTCTGGGTGGGCGCGGCGTAGACGCACACCTCCAGGTCGGGGAAGTCGGAGAACACCGTCTTGATCTCGTCGGCGGAGTACTCGACCAGCGCCATCAACCGGATGTACTCGCCGAACAGCATGGCCTCGCCCTCGCCCATCAGATGCGAGCGGGAGCAGATCGCCCGGGTGGCGTCGCGCAGCGACAGGCCACCGGCGAAGTAGGCCGACGCGGCCTCGCCCAGCGACTGGCCGACCACAGCGGCGGGCTTGGCGCCGTGGTGCTTAAGCAGTTCGCCGAGCGCGATCTGGATCGCGAAGATGGTGACCTGGGTGGTCTCGATGCCGTAGTCCTGCGAGTCGTCGAGGATCAGCTCGAGCACCGAGTAGCCCAGCTCGTCCTGGACCAGCGCGTCGACCTTCTCGATCCACTCGGCGAAGACCTCGTTGCGCAGATACAGGCTCTTGCCCATCTTGCGGTGCTGCGCGCCGAATCCGGCCAGCACCCACACGGGTCCGTTGGTCACCGGCCCGTCTACGCTGAACACGTTCGGCCGCTGCTTGCCCTCGGCGACCGCCCGCAGGCCCTTGACGGCCTCCTCGTGGTCGTGGGCCAGCACCACCGAGCGGGACCGGCCGTGATTGCGCCGCGACAGCGAACGCCCGATCGACTCCAGCGACGCCGCCCGGCCTTCCGGGCTTTCCATCCAGTCCGCCAGCTCGGCGGCCGCGGCCTTCTTGCGGGAGGTCAAAAACGCCGACACCGCAAGCGGGATCAGCGGCGTGGTCGGCTCCGACTCCTGTTGTGCCGCAAGCTCTTCCAGCGCAGCGGCCTTGAGCTCCAACGCCTCCTCGGTGATTCCCGGAAGGTCGGGCTCGGCCTCGTCGGGGACGAACTCGTCGGTGATGATGTTGCCGAAGTCGTCGAACCGCAGCGAGTGGCTTTCCAGCGCGGGCGCCTCGGCCGGGTCCGCGCCGGCGGCGCCCGGTGCGATGACCAGAGCCTCGGGCTCCTTCTCGGTGACATCGCGGGGCAGCACCTCGCGCACCACCACGTGCGCGTTGGCCCCGCCGAAGCCGAAGCTCGACACCCCGGCCAGCGCGTAACCGCCGTACCGCGGCCAGTCGGTGGCCGCGTCGACGAACTTCAGGCGCATCGCGTCCCAGTCGATGTACGGGCTGGGGCCGGCGAAGTTGATGGACGGCGGCAGCTTGTCATGCTGCAGGGCCAGCACCACCTTGGCCATGCTGGCCGCACCGGCGGCCGACTCCAGGTGCCCCACATTGGTTTTCACCGCGCCCAGCAGCGTCGGCCGATCTGCGGGACGCCCCCTGCCGACGACGCGGCCCAGCGCCTCGGCCTCGATCGGGTCGCCGAGGACGGTCCCGGTGCCGTGGGCCTCGATGTAGTCGACGTTGCGGGGATCGATGCCGGCGTCCTTGTAGGCCCGGCGCAGGACGTCGGCCTGCGCGTCCTGGTTGGGCGCGATCAGGCCGTTGGACCGGCCGTCGTGGTTGACCGCGCTGCCGGCGATCACGGCCAGGATCTGGTCGCCGTCGCGGCGGGCGTCGTCGACCCGTTTGAGCACGAGCATGCCGGCACCCTCGGAGCGGGTGTAGCCGTCGGCGTCCGACGAGAACGACTTGATCCGGCCGTCGGGAGCCAGCACGGCGCCGATCTCGTCGAAACCCAGCGTCACCGCGGGCGTGATCAGCGCGTTGACGCCGCCGGCCAACGCCGCGTCGCATTCGCCGTTGCGCAGCGCCTGCACGGCCTGGTGGATCGCCACCAGCGAGCTCGAGCAGGCGGTGTCGACCGCGATCGAAGGGCCGCGGAAGTCGTAGAAGTAGGACACCCGGTTAGCGATGATCGATGTGGCGGTGCCGGTGATCGCGTACGGGTGGGCGGTCGTCGGGTCGGACACCGCCATCATTTGGTAGTCGTTGTTGGAGACGCCGACGTACACGCCGACCGCCTCGCCGCGCAGGCTCGACGCCGGGATGCGCGCGTGCTCGAGCGCCTCCCAGGTCAGCTCCAGCGCCATCCGCTGCTGCGGGTCGATGTTGTCGGCCTCGGTCTTGGCCACCGCGAAGAACTCGGAGTCGAAGCCCTTGATGTCCTTCAGGTAGCCGCCGCGCGTGCGGGCCTTCGCCATCCGCTCGGCCAGCCGCGGTTCCTCCAAGAATTCCGACCAGCGGCCCTCGGGCAGGTCGGTGATGGCGTCTCTGCCCTCGAGCAGCGCCTGCCAGGTTTCCTCGGGGCTGTTCATGTCGCCGGGGAACCGGGTCGACAGGCCCACCACGGCGATGTCGACGCGCTCGGCCGGGCCCTTACGCGACCAGTCGACGACCTCGAGGCCGTCGTCCTCGACTTCGGGCTCGCCCTCGATGATCCGCGTCGCCAGCGACTCGATGGTCGGATGCTGGAAGGCCACGGCGACCGAGAGGGTGACGCCCGTCATGTCCTCGATGTCGGCCGCCATCGCCACGGCATCCCGCGACGACAGGCCGAGCTCGACCATCGGGACCGACTCGTCGATCTCGTCCGCGGGCCTGCCGACGGCGTTACCCACCCAGTTGCGCAGCCACTGCCGCATCTCGGGGACCGTCATGTCGGCCTTCTTCGCGGGCGGGTTCGCCGCGTCTTGTTCGGCGCCAGGGGTGCCCTGGGGCTCTTGTGTGTCAGACATGGTTCCTGGATTCAGTCGGATTCGGTGGCGAACACCGCCGGGGAGGCGACGCCGCTGCGGAGGCTTCCGTCGATGTAGGCGGCACGGCAGGCGCGGCGCCCGATCTTGCCGCTGGAGGTGCGGGGAATGGTGCCCGCCTGCACCAGCAGCAGGTCGCGGACCGTTACCCCGTGCCGCACGGCGATGGCCGCCCGAATGTCGTCGGCGATGGGCTGGTAATCGAGCTTGTGCGTACCGGCGGCGCGCTCGGCGACGATCACCAGCTGTTCGGACGTGTCCTCGGGGTCGTATTTGAGGCCGGCGTGCGGGTTGTCGAACACCACCTGAGGCAGCTGGTTGGCGGGGACCGAGAAGGCGGCCACGTAGCCGGTGCGCAATGCCCGGCTGGCCTCCTGCGCCGAGTACTCGAGGTCCTGCGGGTAGTGGTTGCGGCCGTCGATGATGACCAGGTCCTTGATCCGGCCGACTATATAGAGGTGGCCGTCGAAGTAGGTGCCGTAATCGCCGGTGCGGACCCACAGCCCGTCGTCCCCGGCGCCCTCGGCGTGTGACTGGCTGATCCGCGACTTGAGGATGTTGCGGAAGGTTTCGTTGGTCTCTTGTTCCTTGCCCCAGTAGCCGGTGCCCATGTTCTTGCCGTGCAACCAGATCTCGCCGACCTGGCCGTCCGGGAGCTCGGTGGCGGTGTCGGGGTCGACGATGGCCGCCCACTCGTCGACGCCGATGACGCCCGCGGACACCTGCGCGACGGCGTTCGGCGCATCCTGTGCCACCTCGACGAAGCGTTGCTTGTTCATTTCGTCGCGGTCGACGTAGATCACCCGGGGCGCCTCCGTCATCGGGGTGGTCGAGACGAACAGCGTCGCCTCGGCCAGGCCGTAGGACGGCTTGATCGCGGTCTCCCGCAGACCGTAGGGCGCGAAAGCCTCGTAGAACTTGCGCATCGACGCCGGCGACACCGGCTCGCTGCCGTTCAGGATCCCCTTGACGTTGCTGAGGTCCAGCGGTGGCTCGTCGTCTTTGGGCACGCCACGCGCCGCGGCGTGCTCGAAGGCGAAGTTCGGTGCGACGGTGAAGACCTCCGTGTTCGGGTCGTCCTCGGGCTTGCGCGCCATCTCCCGGATCCACCGGCCGGGACGACGCACGAACGCGGCCGGCGTCATGAAGGTGAAGCTGTGCCCGAAGACCGGCGACAGCAGCGCCGTGATCAGGCCCATGTCGTGGAAGAACGGCAGCCAGGCGAGCCCGCGGTCACCCTCGGTGCCCTCCAGGGCGTTCAGCACCTGCAGCACGTTGGTGGGCAGGTTCAGATGGGTGATCTGCACGCCTGTCGGCGTGCGGGTGGAGCCGGAGGTGTACTGCAGATACGCGATGCTGCCCTCTTCGGCCTGGGGCGACTGCCAGGTGGCGGCGACCTCGGTGGGCACCGCATCGACGGCGACGACGCGGGGCCGCTCCTTGGCCGACCGCGCGCGGATGAACTTGCGGACGCCCTCGGCGGACTCGGTGGTGGTCAGAATCGTCGACGGGGCGCAGTCGTCGAGCACCGCGTGCAAACGGCCGACATGGCCCGGCTCGGCCGGGTCGAACAACGGCACCGCGATCCGGCCGGCGTAGAGCGCGCCGAAGAAGGCGACGAGATAGTCCAGGTTCTGTGGGCACAGGATGGCGATGCGGTCCCCCGGCTTGGTGACCTGCTCCAGACGAGCGCCCACCGCGCGGTTGCGGGCGCTGAAGTCGGACCACGAAATATCGCGTGCCACACCGTCGCGTTCGGCGGAGAAGTCCAGGAACCGATAGGCCAGCTTGTCGCCGCGAACCTTCGCCCACCGTTCGACGTGACGGACAATGTTGGTGTTGTCGGGGAACCTGATCTTCCCGTTCACGATGAACGGGTTGTGGTACACCATGCCGTTGTCTCCTGTCAGAACACAATTAGGTCGGCTGATCCGACGTTATATCCGCGCGCGGGCCGGCCCCTGTGACGGCGCATGCTTATGCGGGCGTCGATCGGATGCCAGCTTCGACCCAAACGGGTCACAACCACAATGCTCTTACTTTTCTCTTAATGTTAAGGGGCGGCGGACGGCAGACCAAATCACAAGGTACCGCCGATTCGGCCGGGCGAGCCGCTAGACAGCGGCCATGTCACCCGTGTTTGGGGTGCGGCGCGTTGGCGATCAGCCCCTGGGCCCAGTTGGCCGTCCAGTCGGTCGCGGGCGCCCCGTCCATGTTCCAGAACTGGGTCGTCGCATAGAGCGCGTGGATGGGCTGGCCGGCGTTGCCCGCGAGCGTATTCAGCGTGTTCGGCAGGTTGGCCACGCTAAACGCCTCGTCGGGGGCGGCGCAGATGAGGTCACCGGGGGCGCAGATCTCGTTGGTCTTGCCGTTGAGTGCGCCGAAACCACCCGGGCGCGCGCCGGTCATGGTCAGGCCCAGCCCGGACAACACGGGCACCTCGGCCAGTGTGATCTCGGCGCCCTCGCCCGGCGGGTTGGGCCCGATGTCGTTGCCCACACCCTGCTGGCGGCGGCCGTCGGCGATCAATGTCACACCGAGCACCAGGTCGTCGTCGACGGGCCCGCGGCCGTTGCCGATGTCGCTGGCGATGTCGCCGACGATCACCGCGCCCTGGGAGAAGCCCATCAGCACGTAGCTGGTCAGCGGGCACTTGTTGTTCATGTCGGTCATCGCTTTGATCGTCGCGCGGCTGCCCTCCGCCCGGCTCTCGTTGTACGAGATCTGCGTGTCACCGCTCAGCGGGTTGTGGAACTGCGCCGTGTAGGGAGTGGTGTACGTCTGCACCCGGGAGGCGGGGAACTGCTGGGAGATCTCCGCGGTTGCCTTGTGCAGCAAGGCGTTCGGGAATTGCATCGGGTTGAGTGGGTCGTCCTGCGGGGCGGACTCCCAGGTACCCGGCACGTTGATCACCTGCACGTCGGGGCAGGACGCGTCTTGAGAGGCGGGACGCGGTTTGTGCGGGTGGGTGGTCGTCGAGGGTGGCGGCAGGACGCCGGGCGGCACCGCGCTGGGCGGTGACTGGGGGCTGCGCAGCAACATCACCACGGCCAGGATCACCACAAACACGACGCCGGCCACCACGAGGGCGGCGGCCCAGGCGAGGATTCGGTGGCGCTTACGGCGTCGCGCGCTGGTGGTCATGTTCTCCTGCTAGCAGAGTGGGACAGATCGCAGCTACTCTGCTGCATCCCTTACACGGTACCGGCTCGTCGGTCGGCACCGTGCCTGCTGAAAAGGGGCGCTCGGTCTCGGCCGGGCCCGCCCGACTAGCGGATGGCTCCGGCGATGTCGCCCGACATCGCACCCAGCTCACCGGACCACGAGCCCCAGCCGTTGTCGCCGCCGCCCGGGAAGTCGAAGTGGCCGTTGTGCCCGCCGACGCTGCGGTATTGCTGGTAGAACATCCGGCTGTTGCCCATCGCCTCGCCGGCCTGACCGATCATGGCGGCGGGATCGCTAGCCGCGTCGGTGGTCGGGCTGAAGACCCATACGCGGGTGTTGTTCTGCGCCAGCAGCGAGGCGTGCACGTAGGGGTCGTGCCACTTCCACCGGCCCAGTTGCGGTGCGCCCCACATCCCGTTGCCGTCGATGCCGCCGAACTGCTGCAGGCCGGCGAGGATCGAACCGTTCGTGGTGGTGTTCGACGGATACAAGAAGCCGGACAGCGAGCCGGCGAAGCCGAAGCGGTCGGGGTGGAAGGCGGCCAGCGCCATCGCGGCATAGCCGCCCTGGGAGGCGCCGACGGCCGCGTGGCAGCAGGGCGCCAGGCCCTTGTTGGCGGCCAGCCAGTTAGGCAGCTCGCTGGACAGGAAGGTGTCCCACTGCTTGCTGCCGTCGTTCTCCCAGTTGGTGTACATGCTCCACGCGCCACCTGCGGGCGCCACCACCGAAATGCCCTTGCCGGCCAACGTGTTCATCGCGTTGCCCGCGGTCACCCAGTTGCTGACGTCCGGGGCGGCGTCGAAGGGATCCAACAGATAAACGGCGTGCGGGCCGCCGGCCAGGAAGGCCACCGGGATGTCGCGGCCCATCGCAGCCGACGGAACCATCAGGCTTTCGTAACCCGCTGCCCTGGCTTTGCCTACGGTTCCGGGCATCGCCGCGAAACCGCCCAACCCGACCGACAGTGCGGCAACGCAGAACACCCGCAGAAGCGCTGACAGACCCACCCTCATGTCCACCCTCCATCGTCCTAGTCGCTGTGTGCACATTAACCAGCACCGCATGGGGCCCGGCCCGCAGGGTAGTGAAATAGGCCACACCCGGTGGCCGAAACGCCGACGGCGGCGATCCGGGGATCGCCGCCGTCGGTCGTATCGCTGTCTCTTAGGTGCCCGTGCCCGTGCCCTGGTTGCCCACGGCAGAGGCGGTAGCCGGACCGGCGCCCGGGGTCGCCCCCAAGGCCGCCTGCAGGTCGGGCTTCATGGCTTGCACCTGCGCGCCCCAGTACGGCCAGTCGTGCGTGCCGTTGGCGTCGAAGTTGAACACCGCGTTGTGGCCGCCCGCCTGCTTGTACGCGTCCTGGAACTTCAGGTTGCTGCTGCGCACGAATCCCTCCAGGAACTTCGCAGGCAGGTTGTCGCCACCGAGGTCCGACGGCTTGCCGTTGCCGCAGTACACCCAGATGCGGGTGTTGTTGGCGACCAGCTTGCCCACCTGAAGCGACGGGTCGTTGCGCTGCCACGCCGGGTCCTCCTTCGGGCCCCACATGTCCGCGGTCTTGTAACCGCCCGCGTCACCCATGGCCAGGCCGATCAGCGTCGGCCCCATGCCCTGCGACGGGTCCAGCAGCGCCGACAGCGAACCGGCGTAGACGAACTGGTTCGGGTGGTAGGCGGCCAGGATCAGCGCCGACGACCCGGCCATCGACAGGCCGACCGCCGCGTTGTTGGTCGGCTTGACCTGCTTGTTGGCCTGCAGGTAGGCGGGCAGTTCACTGGTCAGGAAGGTTTCCCACTTGTAGGTGGTGCAGCCGGCCTTGCCGCAGGCGGGCTTGTACCAGTCGGAGTAGAAGCTGGACTGGCCGCCGACCGGCATGACCACGGCGATGCCCGACTGGTTGTACCACTCGAACGCCGGGGTGTTGATGTCCCAGCCGTTGTAGTCGTCCTGCGCGCGCATCCCGTCGAGCAGATACAGCGCGGGCGCGTTCGCGCCGCCGCTTTGGAACTGAACCTTGATGTCGCGGCCCATAGCGGCCGAGGGAACCTGCAGGTACTCCACCGGCAGACCCGGGCGCGAGAACGCCCCGGCGGTCGCCTGGCCCCCCACGGCGCCGATCAGACCCGATAGCAGCGCCGCGCCAACGGCCCCCACCACGAGCCGGCGCGGCATGCGGGCCACGGCGCCGCGAAACCTGTCGACAAGCGTCATTCTTGCTTCCTCATCCTTTCGGCGCACCCTTCAAGAGGGGGCATCGTCGAATTGGGTCGTACTGCATGCGCTTGGGCGCAGCAGTGCCCGTGTAGTCAACCACAGGTTCGGCCATCCGCTCTCATCGAACGGGCCGGGCAAACCGTCTTTCGGCCATCTTCACAGCAGATTTTCGGACCGAACGCGGCCACGGAAAACCGCGTTTCCGCATGTGCTTGACCGCCGTCGCCCACTGGTGAGAGCGGAAATGTGAAGTTGCTGGCAATATCCCTGGATCGGCCGCCGGGGACCGGTTCGGGGCCGCGGAAAAATTCTTTCGGACTTCAACCGCTCACTCGCGCGGTGGCGATGGAATCGCCTCCGGCACCGGGAGTCCACATCGGGCGAGTTCGTAGAGCGGGACGCGGTTGATCCGGTATGTCGTGAATTCGAAGGAGTGCAGAACGTTGGAGACGAAGCGGTGCAAGGTCATTGGGGCACGCACGGAGCTCAGCACGGCCTCGGTCTCGGGGCATTTCAGGGCCGCAACCGCCTGGGCTACCCAATTCGCGTCCAGGTAGCCCGGAATTCCCGGATATACCTTCACCCATGGGCCGTCGGCGATCACCCAGTCCGGGAACAGGTTTTTGTCGTGCCCGATGCGGCCGTGCTGCAACCGCTCCGTGTGCTGGGCGAGTGGATTTGCCAGCCCGATCTGGTCGATCACCCTGACGTCGAGCCCGACGTTCATGCCCACCATGCCCAGGTTGGTGAAAAACACAGCGTGCTGGGGCTTTTCGGGTGTCTTGCCCGACGGACTTCCGGGGGCGGGCTGCGCCATCGGCACCAGATCCCATTGGGTGTAGTTGCCGGACGGCAGCAACAACGCGCCGTCCGGTGTGTTGTTCAGCGCGGTCAGAATGGCGCCCATCCTCGGGTAGTCGAGGTAGTCGGCGGCCGTCAGCGGGTGGGCGTGCCCGGTGGCCTGCGCGTAGAAGCGGCGCTCGTCGACGATCCCGGAGTAGGTGACGTGGGTGGCGTCGTCGCCCATCCCGGGCGAGTTTGCTGCCCACAGCGACCAGCCCGCGATCGCCAGCCACAGCACGCTGGCCGTACCGGCCACCCAGTAGCCCGTCTCCCTCGAATAGTCCTTGCCGTCGGGCACCATCACCGGGATGACGGCGACCGGGGCCAGCAAACAAAAAAGGGGCGCCAGCAACACCCGCGCGTGCATGAAATCGCCGCCCTGCCGAATCCAATAAAACCCCTGCAGAAGCCCGCTCACCACGACGAACGCCACCACCGCGGGCGGGCTCTGCACCGCCCGGGCCAGCCGGCCGTAGTCGGGCGCGAGCGCGGGGCGCAGGAACGACGGCCGACGGCGCGCCGCCGTCAACAGCACCCCCAACGGCAAAAGCAACACCACCGGTATCCAGACCGCGTAGGGCGAGTTGAAGTTCGACAGGTAGACCATCCCCTGCGACCATTTGTCACCGGCCGCGTCCTTGGCCAAAGCGGTCCCGGGCACCAGCAGTCCGTAGTAGCCCATCCGGAAGATCTCGTAGGCGACCGGCAGGAACCCGCCGGCCGCGACGACCAGTACCCGGCGCCGCCAGCCGCGGGCCGCGATCAGCATCATGACCAGCGCCAGCCCACCCATCAGCGCCAGGTCGGGTCGGACCAGAACGCTGAAGCCGGCGACGAAGGCCAGCGCGCCGATGAATACCCGGCTGTCCGGACGGCCCCGCACCGGCTGCGACCAGCACACCATCATCCACCACAGCAAACCCAGGTAGGCCAACGTGAGGCCGCTCTCCAGGCCCGAGGTGGCGAAGTCACGCGCGGGCGGCAGCGCGATGTAGACCAGCGCCCCGGCCGGCAACAGGATGGCCCGACGGCCCCGCAGGCTGGGCGCGTACAACCGGGCGGCACCCAGCATCAGCAGAGTCACGCCCAGCACCGAAAGGGTCAGAGCCAGCGCCAATGCCACGTACTCCATGCGCATCGGCCCGCCGACCCAGCTCCCGACGTACATCAGGTAGGTCCACGCCGTGGAGGTGTTCGCCTCCACCCGCTCGCCCTGATTGAAGACCGGCCCGTTGCCGGCCAGCAGATTGCGCACCGTGCGCAGCACGATCAGCCCGTCGTCGGCGATCCAACGCCTCTGCCACGCGCCCCAGGCGAACAGGGCGGCAACCACGGCCACGCTGACCGACAGGCTGACCCGTACCGAGGTGCTGTACGGGAACACGCGTCGACCGACCCGCCTGACCACCGGTCGGCGGCGGCGCAGCACCGCCATCTCGAGGGCCGTCAATCTGGGGCTAGCCGAAGGCAACGGCGGCTCCGACTGTCGCGATCCACGTCAGCGCCAACAGCTGCAACACCCGGTCCCGCAGCGCGATGTCCTCGGGCTCGCCGGCCAGCCCGCCGTCGACGTCGACCGCATAGCGCAGGATCGCGATGGTGAACGGGACCATCGACACCGCGAACCACGACCCGGCGTAACGGTCCCGTTCGAAGGCCCACATGCCGTAGCACAACACCACCGCGGTGGCCGACATCGTCCAGACGAACCGCAGGTAGGTGCTGGTGTAGCTCTCGAGCGCCTTGCGGATCGCCGCGCCCGTGCGCTCGGCGACTTGCAGTTCCGCGTAGCGCTTGCCGGCCACCATGAACAGCGACCCGAACGCCGCCGTCAGCAAAAACCATTGGGACAGCGGGATGTCGGTTGCCGCACCGCCGGCTATGGCCCGCAGCAGATACGCCGAAGACACGATGCAAATGTCCATCACCGCTTGATGTTTCAAGCCGAAGCAGTAGGCCAGCTGCATCGCGATGTAGACGGCCATCACGACCGCGAGGTTCCGCGTGAGCGACCAGGAGATCGCCAGCGAGGCCGTCCCCAGCACCGCGGCCAGCGCATAGGCCAACCACTCGGGCACCACGCCGGCCGCGATGGGGCGGAACCGCTTGGTGGGGTGCTCCCGGTCGGCCTCGACGTCGCGGACGTCGTTGACCAAATAGATCGCCGAGGCCGCCAGGCTGAACACGACGAAGGCCACGCCCACCTCGGCCGCCACTTCGGAGTAGTTGTAGCGGACTCCGCGGCCGGCGGCGGCCACCGGGGCGGCCAACACCAAGACGTTCTTGACCCATTGGCGTGGACGCATCGCCTTGATCACTCCGGTGATCAGGTTCGCCGGGGGTCGCCCGGTCACCACGTCTTCACTCATTCGGCCACACCTCTCGCTCGGCCCGCGATCCCCGCGACGGCGGCGCCGAGGGCGACGCCGAAGGCCACGTCGCTGGGATAGTGCACGCCCAGCAGTATCCGCGACAGCGCCATCGGCGGTACCAGCACCGCGGGCAGCGGCAGCCCGGTGATCCGGCCCATCAGGATGGCCGCGGCGGTGGTGGAGGTGGCATGCGCGGACGGAAAACTGAGCTGGCTGGGCGTGCCGACATTGACCGCGACTGCCGGATGATGCGGTCGTTGGCGCCGCACCAGCCGCTTGACCAAGACCGCTGCGGCATGGGCGGCGAACGCGCCGGCCCCGGCCACCAGCCAATCCCGGCGGCGCTCGGGCATCAGCACCGCACCGAGCAACGCCACCACCACCCAGCCGAGGCTGTGCTCCCCGAAGTGCGACAGCCCCCGCGCCGCGGTAAGCACGCCGGGGCGATCAGCCAGCGCCGATTGAACGGCCACCAGGCCGGCCACTTCGCCGTGCGGTGCATCTGAAAGGGGAGTTTCAGCCATGCTCTGCGCCTGGCAACAACGCCGTCTCCCACTTCTGCTTGCTGGACAGCGCAGGCAGCGCGCCCCGGTAAACGCGGCGCATCTCGTCGAACCGGCTTGCCAGCCGACGCTGCCGGCGCAGCGAGGCGAACAGCAGCGAGAACATCTTGCGGCGGTCGCGCTGCCGATAGACCACCCCACACCCGTCGGCGGTCGTGACGGTGGCGCCGTCGAGCGTGCACAGGCGGAACCAGCGCGCGTCCTGGGTCGGCACGTTGAACTCCGGCCGCCGGTGGGCCTGCGGGTCGGCCCTGGTCAGGTTGTGCAAGGTTCCCCGGGCCAACCGGTAGCCGATGGCCAGCGGGTTGACCGGGGGCCTCATCGCCTTGGCCTTGTTCTGCGGCGACGGCAGTTCGCTCGCCGCCGGCAACACGACCGCGTCCGGGAACTCCTTGCGCATGCGGTGCACCTCCGGCAGCGCCGACTCCAGGATCGAGAAGATGTGCTCGGGCCCGGCGAGAAAGTCGTCGATCGCCTTGTTCTGGATCGCCACCGTTGAATACTCAAGGCAGGCAAGGTGTTTCAGGGTCGCCTTCAGGTGACTGCGGACCAGGCCGCTGACGTCACCGTCCCAGTGCATCGCCGCCACCACCAGCCGGTTGCGCAGATGGAAATACGCCTGCCAGTCGATGGCGTCGTCCTTGTCGCTCCAGGCCATGTGCCAGATCGCCGCGCCGGGCAACGTGACGGTCGGATAACCGTGCTCCGCGGCCCGCAGGCCGTAGTCGGCATCGTCCCACTTGATGAACAGCGGCAGCGGCTGTCCCAGCTCCTCGGCCACCTGGCGCGGGATCATGCACGTCCACCAGCCGTTGTAGTCGACATCGATGCGGCGGTGCAGCAGCTTGCTGCGATCGTCCTTGTCGTTCAACGGATGTTCGGCGAAGTCGTGGTCGTATTCCGCGTGCGGCGCGGCGGTCCACATGAAGTTCGACCGGTCGACAACCTCGCCCATGATGTGCAGGTGCGACGGCTCCTGCAGGTTGAGCATCTGGCCGCCGACCAGCATCGGGCTCTTGGCGAAGCGGTGCAGGGCCAGCACCCGCAGAATCGAGTCCGGCTCGATGCGAATGTCGTCGTCCATGAACAGGATCTGTTGGCAGTCGGTGTTTTTCAGCGCCTCATACATCACCCGGCTGTAGCCGCCGGAACCGCCGAGGTTGGGCTGGTCGTGGATGGAGAGCCGATTGCCGAGCCGGGCGGCCGCGGCGGGGAAGTCGGGGTGATCGCGCACCTTGCGGACGCCCTGGTCGGGCACGATCACCGCCCCGATCACCTGGTCCACCAACGGGTCCGCGGTGAGCTCGGCCAACGCGTTGGCGCAATCGGCCGGGCGGTTGAACGTCGGGATGCCGATGGCGATATTGGCGGTGCCCGGGGCGGGCTCGGTCGCATACCAGCCGCCGTTGAGGAGACTGACCTTGGTGTCGGTGGTGATGTCGAACCAGATCCAGCCGCCGTCCTCGAACGGCTTCAGCTCCACCTCGATCTCGACCACGGCGGGTTCGTCCTCGGTGCCGGCGAAATGGCAGCCCTCGACGAAGATGCGCGCGCCGGTGGCCTTGGTGCGGTAGGTGTCGACGCGCCCGGTTCCGGTCAGCTCGACCCGCAACACCACCGACTTGCATATCGTCCAGCGGCGCCAGTAGCTGGCGGGGAACGCGTTGAAGTACGTGGCGAACGACACCTCGGACTCCGCGCCGATCTGCAGCGAGGTGCGGGTCGTCGCATGCGCGCGCCGGGCGTTGGTGGTCGACTCCTCCAGGTACAGGTTGCGCACGTCGAGGGGTTCACCCGGACGCGGCAGGATTATCCGGGACAGCAGGCTTACCGCGGTCATGCGCGCGCGTCTTCCTTCTCCACTAGATCCGCGCCGTCACGCAGGTGCGGCGCGAGGACGTTGTCGTACATGCTCAGTGCGCTGGCGATGGCCATGTGCATATCCAGATATTGGTAGGTACCCAGCCGGCCGCCGAAAAGTACCTTCGATGACGCGGTCTCGGACTTCGCCCTAGCTCGATAGGCGGCCAACAGGGCGCGGTCGGCCTCGGTGTTGATCGGATAGTAAGGCTCGTCGTCGTCCTCGGCGAACCGGGAGTATTCCCGCATGATCACCGTCTTGTCGGTCGGGTAGTCGCGCTCGAGGTGGAAGTGGCGGAACTCGTGGATTCGCGTGTACGGCACGTCGAGATCGTTGTAGTTCATCACCGCCGTGCCCTGAAAGTCCCCGATTGGCAACACTTCCACCTCGAAGTCCAGGGTGCGCCAGCCGAGGCGGCCCTCGTCGTAGTCGAAGTAGCGGTCCAGCGGCCCGGTATAGACGACCGGGGCCTCCGGGCTGTCCGCGCGCAGTTGGTCGCGCACGCCGAACCAGTCGGTGTTGAGCCTGACCTCGATGCGGTCGTCGGCGGCCATGTTCTCCAGCCACGCCGTGTAGCCGCCCACCGGCAGACCCTCGTAGGTGTCACTGAAGTAGCGGTTGTCGAAGGTGTAGCGCACGGGCAGCCTGCTGATGACGGCCGCCGGCAGCTCGACGGGATCGGTCTGCCATTGCTTGGCGGTGTAGCCCTTGACGAACGCCTCGTAGAGCGGCCGGCCGATCAGCGAGATGGCCTTCTCCTCCAGGTTTTGCGCGTCGGCGGTGTCGATCTCGGCGGCTTGCTCCGCGATCAGCTGTCGCGCCTCGTCGGGCGTGAAGTACCTGCCGAAGAACTGCGAAACCAGGCCCAGCCCCATCGGGAACTGGTAGGCCTGCCCGTTGTGCATCGCGAACACCCGGTGGCGGTAGTCGGTGAAGTCGGTGAACTGGCGCACGTAGTCCCAGACCCTTTTGTTCGAGGTGTGGAACAGGTGGGCGCCGTACTTGTGCACCTCGATGCCGGTCTGCGGCTCCGCCTCGGAATACGCATTGCCGCCGATGTGCGGGCGCCGTTCGACGACGAGCACGCGCTTGCCGAGTTGGGTGGCCACGCGCTCGGCGATGGTCAGGCCGAAGAATCCGGAGCCGACGACGAGGAGGTCGAAACGAGAGGTCATCGGTTGCTTAGGGTATCCGACCGCGCGGGCCTAACCCATTTGGCGACACCACGGGAGTCGGGGTTTTGCCAGGTGGCGGCCGCCTTCGCCGGATTCGTATCGGCGGTCACAGTCGAGGCTTAATTGCCTCACAATTCAATATCGACACTCTAGTCACACCAACCCCACTCGTACCATCAGTTCTGTGTGCTTCGTGCCGGATACGGCGGGCGGGGCGCACCGACACAACGCAGTTGAAATAAGTTGTCCAGATTGAGGAGACTTCCGTGCCGAACCGACGCCGACGCAAGCTTTCGACAGCCATGAGCGCGGTCGCCGCCCTGGCAGTGGCGAGTCCTTGCGCGTACTTCCTGGTCTACGAGTCGACCGCCAGCGACAAACCGTCCGAGCACCACGAATTCAAGCGGGCGGCGGTGATGTCCGACCTGCCCGGCGAACTGATGGGTGCGCTGTCGCAGGGCCTGTCGCAGTTCGGGATCAACCTGCCTCCGGTGCCCGCCCTGGGCGGCGGCGGCGGCGCCACCACCACTGGCCTGACGAGTCCAGGCTTGGGGACCACCGGCCTGACCAATCCGGGCCTGCCGAGCGCGGGCCTGCCGGGCGCGGGCCTGCCGGGCGCGGGCCTGCCGGGCGCGGGCCTGCCGGGCGCGGGCCTGCCGGGCGCGGGCCTGCCGGGCACGGGCCTGCCGGGCGCGGGCCTGCCGGGCACGGGCCTGACCAGTCCGGGATTGCCGGCCGCGGCACCCGGGGCCGCCGCTAGCACGCCCGGAGCCCTGCCCACGACGCCGGGCGCGGGCTTGAACCCGGCACTTTCCAACCCGGGGCTGACCAGCCCGGCCGGAATCGCACCGGGTGTCGGCAGCCCCACCCTCGCGCCCAGCGAGGTCCCGATCGACGCGCAGACCGGATTGGACCCGGGCGCCGGCGGCACCTACCCGATCCTCGGTGACCCGTCGACGCTGGGCGGCGCTTCGCCGATCGCGTCTCCCGGCGGCAATGGCGCCGCGGCTGGCTCCGGCGGCGGCGGCGGGCTCGTCAACGACGTGATGCAGGCCGCCAACCAGTTGGGCGCCAGTCAGGCCATCGACCTGCTCAAGGGCTTGGTGATGCCGGCGATCATGCAGGGCGTCCAACAGGGCGCCACCGGGGCGCCGGGCGCCGCCGCCAACCTGCCGGGCCTGCCCGGTGCCCTGCCGGGCGCCGCCAAAGCCCTGCCCGGTGCCGCCGGTGCCCTGCCGGGCGCCGCCGGTGCCCTGCCCGGTGCTCCCGGCGCCCTCCCCGGTGCCGCCGGTGCGCTCCCGGGTGCCGCCGGCGCCCTGCCCGGTGCCCCAGGTGCCCTGCCGGCTGCCGCCGGCGCCCAGCCGGCCACGCCCGCCCTCCCCGCGGCCGGCGTGGGCACGCACTCGCCGGCTGCCGGTGCACTGACCGGTGCTGCCGCCCCGGCTTTGCCTCACTAAGCCGGACGAGCGTGTCACCTGACGGCACCGCAGAGTCGCACATGCCTCTGCGGTGCCGTCGAACGGGTTTCGTGGACTATTCCGCCGTTTATTCCGTGTCGCCTCAGAAATAACATTAGACACACACGTAACATCAATGGGTGCCGTCCCGCAGTCGCGCGCCGACGATGTTGCTCACCGCCATCGCGGCGACCGTGGTCCTCGTGTCGTGGGTGGGCAACGCCACACGCGATCGCGGCCGGCCCGACCCGCCGAGGACCCACGACACCGAACTCACCGAGCAGCCACTGATCGGGCTGCGGGGCGGCGTCGCGGTTCGCGAAATCACTCAGGATGCACCGTTTTCGTTGATCGCGCTGACCGGCGACCTCGCCGGCACGTCCATCCGGGTGCGCGCGAAACGCCCCGACGGTTCCTGGGGACCCTGGTATCACACGGAATACGAAACCGCGGCACCGGACGCCGGCCCGGCGGGTGGCACGTCGGGGCGGCCGGCCGGATCGAGCGAGGGGCCCCGCAGCACCGACCCGGTGTTCGTCGGCACCACCAGGACCGTCCAGATCGCGGTCACCCGCCCGATCGATGCGCCGGTGACCCTGGGCGCACCACCGCCGGCGAGCGCCCCGACGGACAAGGACGGTTTGGGTTATAGGCCGGCGTCCAAGGAAGCGCCGTACGGCGAGAACATCTCCGCAATCCTCATCTCCCCGCCGCAGGCGCCACCCAAGAAGCACTGGACGCCGCCGTCCGGGGTGATGATGCCCGGCCAGCCGCCGACCATCATCAGCCGAGCGGAGTGGGGCGCCGACGAGTCGCTGCGGTGCGGTAGCCCGCAATACGACAACGGGATTCGTGCGGCCGTCGTCCATCACACCGCGGGCAGCAACGACTACTCGCCGCTTGAATCGGCCGGCATCGTCAAGGCGATCTACACCTACCACAGCAAGACCCTGGGCTGGTGCGACATCGCCTACAACGCGCTGGTCGACAAGTACGGCCAGGTATTCGAGGGGAGCGCCGGCGGGCTCACCAAAGCCGTCGAGGCCTTCCACACCGGAGGATTCAACCGAAACACCTGGGGCGTGGCGATGATCGGCAACTTCGACGACGTGCCGCCCACACCGGTTCAGCTCCGAACCGTCGGCCGGCTGCTCGGCTGGCGGCTGGGCATGGACAACGTCGACCCCAAGGGGACGGTGGCGCTGGAATCGGCCGGCAGCCACTACACCACCTTCCCGGCCGGCGCCATAGCGACGTTGCCCACCATCTTCACCCACCGCGACGTCGGAAACACCGACTGCCCCGGCAATGCCGCCTATGCACTGATGGACGAAATCCGGGATATCGCATCGCATTTCAACGACCCTCCCGAGGAGTTGATCAAGGCCCTGCAGGGCGGCGCCATCTACGAGCGCTGGCAGGCGATCGGCGGCATGAACAGCGTCCTGGGCGCGCCCACCTCACCGGAAGACAGCGCCGAAGGCGACGCCCGCTATGCCACCTTCGCCAAGGGCGCGATGTACTGGTCGCCGCAGACCGGCGCCCAGCCGATCACCGGCGCCATCTACGACGCCTGGGCGTCGCTGAGCTTCGAACGCGGGCCGCTCGGGCTGCCAACCAGCGCGGAAATCCAAGAGCCACTTCAGATCACACAGAACTTCCAGCATGGAACCCTGAACTTCGAGCGGCTCACCGGAAACGTCACCGAGGTCGTCGACGGGATCACGACGAAGCTGTCGACGCAATCGCCGAGCGGCCCGACGGTGCCGCCCGAGCACTTCTCGCTACCTGCTCACCCGGCGGCCGCGTAATCACAACCACCAGCGTTCCAGGACCCGTCCCACCCCGTCGTCGGTGTTGGGCGCGGTGATCTCGTCGGCGGCGGCCTGCACGTCGGGATGCGCATTGCCCATCGCCACACCATGACCGGCCCACAGCAGCATCGGGATGTCGTTGGGCATGTCGCCGAACGCCACCACCTCGCCGCTGGCGATGCCGAGCGGCCTGGCGATCTCCTCCACCCCGCTGGCCTTGCTGATCCCCAGGGGCACGACCTCCACCAGCCCGTTGTTGGTGGAATAGGTGATGTCGCCCTCGATGCCGACGTGCTTGGTCAGCTCGGCGGCCATGTCCTGACTGCGGGCCCCGGGCTTGCGGATCAGCAGCTTGATCGCGGGCGCGCTGAGCAGGTCGTCGATCGACACCTCGGTGTTGTCCGGGTTGAGCCATGCGTGCTCGTAGCCGGGCGAACTGATGAATTGGGGAGTGGCCGTGTCGTGAGCGCGTTCGCCGATGCGCTCGACGGCCAGCCCCGCACCCGGGATGACGCGCGTCGCGAGCTCGGCCAACTCGGCCAGGGCGTCGACGGCCAGGGTGCGCGCCGACAGCACCCGATCGCTTGCGGGATCGTAGATGACGGCGCCGTTGGCGCACACGGCCATCGGCGCGAATCCCAGCTCCTCGACGACGGGACGTATCCAGCGCGGCGGGCGGCCCGTCGCCACGAGGAAATGCGCGCCCGCGGCGACGGCGGCACTCACCGCGTCGCGGGTGCGTGGGGAGATGCTTTCGTTTTCGTCGAACAACGTGCCGTCGACGTCGCAGGCGATGAGCGCCGGCTTTGTCACTTTGGGGTCATTGAGACGATCGGCCCCCCGCGGTCGTCAATGCGATCCGCTCTTGGTCTGCCCCGGTCGCGTCACGCCGTCGCCCCCCTGCTTCTTGAGCCGCTCGGCCAGTTCCGCGATCCGGAGCTGTTGGGAGACGTCCTGAGACGGAGCGCTCCCACCCAGCCGCCGCGGCACCCAGAACTCGCCCTCCGGGTGTGGATATTCCTCCTGCACCCGGTACAGGATCGCGTTGATCGCTTGCCGTAGCTCGGCGTTGAGCTGCTCGACGGTGCCGTGCGGGGGCAGCGGGCGGCCGGCGGCCACGGTAACCGGAATCTTGTTGCGCAACAACTTCTTTGGATGGTCTTTGGGCCAGATACGATGAGCTCCCCAGACGACCATCGGGATTATCGGGACTTGCGCCTGCAGGGCCATCCTCGCCGCCCCGGTCTTGAACTCCCGGAGTTCGTAACTACGACTGATGGTGGCCTCGGGATGCACCCCGACGAGTTCGCCCTCCCGCAGCCGCTGCACGGCCACCGCGTACGCGTCCTGTCCCATCCGGCGGTCCACCGGAATGAGCTGGCAGTGCTTGATCACGAAGTTAACCGCCTTCACATCGGCCATCTCGGCTTTGATCATGAAGCGCAGCCGTCGCTTGCGTTCCTTGGCGGCGACCGACGCACCCACCCAGTCCAGATAGCTGGTGTGGTTGAGCGCAATCAAGCCGCCGCCCCGCGCAGGAATGTTTTCCAGGCCTTCGAAGTTGAGCTTGGTTCCGTTAATCGCGGCGACAGTCGGAACAACTATCTCCGCCAGGCGGAAAAACGGCTCTGCCATGTTCCTCTCCTTCCGCTATCGCGACTGATGCGGGATGTGGTGGGCGGCCTTCCCGCCCGACCTTGCCGCAAGCTCGTCGGCCTCGATCTGGGCCGCCTCGTCCAACGTCGGTGCGCCGCCGCCGAGTCGGCGCGGCACCCAGTAGGCGCCGGCGGGGTGCGCATACCGTTGCTGCGCCCGATGCAACTGCGTGCTCATCGATTCGCGCAGCGCGGCGTTGGTGCACGCGATGTCTCCGGCTGCCGGCAGGGGCGGACCCACCTGCACGCTGACCGGCAGTTTGTGGCGGCCGATGTTTCGTGGGTGGTCCTTGGTCCAGATGCGATGCGCACCCCAGACGATCACCGGGACGAGAGGGACGTCCGCTTCGGTGGCCATGCGCGCGGCGCCCGTCTTGAATTCTTTGAGCTCGAAGCTGCGGCTGATCGTGGCCTCCGGGTAGACCCCGACCAGCTCACCCTCCCGCAGTCGCCGCACGGCCACCGCATAGGCATCCGCCCCGGCGTGTCGGTCCACCGGGATCGTGCGGGTGTGTTTGATCAAGAAATTGACCACCTTCACCTGTTGCATCTCGGCCTTGATCATGAATCTAAGCCGACGGTGCCTTCGATGCACGGCTAATGCCGCAGGAAGGAAGTCGACATAACTGGTGTGGTTGATCGCGATCACCGCACCGCCCCGGTCGGGAATGTTGTCTTCGCCCTCGAAGGTGATGCGGGTGCCGGTGGCCAGCACGCCGAGCCGAGCCAGGATCTCGAGGGTCCGGAAGGTGGGCTCCGCCATCGGCTACTGCTCCGGTGCCCCGGTGGCTTGATCGCGGCGGGCGGCGCGCTCGGCCGCCTCCTCGGCGTCAAGTTGCGCCGCCTCGGCCAACGACGGGGCGCCACCGCCCAGCCGCTGCGGCACCCAGAACTCACCCGCCGGGTGCGGTCCGTAGAGATCCTGGGCCCGTTCCAGCAAATGCTGCATCCGCGAGCGCAACAATCCCTTCAGGTCCTCGGTGGCCAGTGTCGGTTCGATCGGTTCGCCGACCAGCACCACGATCGGCACCTTGGGGCGCAACAGGTTCTTGGGGTAACCCTTGGTCCAGATCCGCTGCGCGCCCCAGACGATGTGCGGAACGATCGGCACCCCGGCCTCGACCGCCATCCGGGCGGCCCCCGACTTGCACTCCTTGATCTCGAAGCTGCGGCTGATCGTGGCCTCGGGATAGACGCCGACCAGCTCACCGTCTTTCAGATTCCGCACGGCGGCCTCGTAGGAGGCGGCCCCGTCCCGCCGATCCACCGGGATGTGCCGCAGGCTGCGCATGATCGGCCCGGTGATCTTGTTGTCGAACACCTCCTGCTTGGCCATGAACCGCACCTTGCGCCCGAGGCCCTGCTTGTAGGCGGGCAAACCCGCGAAGGTGAAGTCCAGGTAGCCGGTGTGGTTGATCGCTATGACCGCACCGCCGCTTTTCGGTAGGTTCTCGACGCCCGTGACCGTGATCTTCAGACCCTGTACGCGCCAGATTAAGCGGGCAAGCTGGATGATCGTCCCGTATACCGGTTCCACAGCCCCGAGCCTAGTGGTCCCGACTGAGAGCCGCCTGAAGTGCCCGAGGGCGCTAAGCTCGGGGGCTGATAAGGCGTAACCGCCAAGAGACTCCCACTGTCCCCCGGAAGGTATTTGTGCAGGTCACGAGCGTAGGCCACGCCGGATTTCTGATCCAGACCCACGCGGGCAACATCCTGTGCGACCCCTGGGTCAATCCCGCCTACTTCGCGTCCTGGTTCCCGTTCCCGGACAACAGCGCGCTGGAGTGGGACGACTTGGGCGACTGCGACTACCTCTACGTCTCCCACCTGCACAAGGACCACTTCGACGCCAAGAACCTGGGCGAGCACGTCAACAAGGACGCGGTGGTGTTGCTGCCCGACTTCCCGGTGCCCGACCTGCGAAACGAGTTGGAAAAGCTGGGGTTTCACCGGTTTTTTGAGACGACCGACTCGGTCAGGCACCGGATCAGCGGGCCCAAGGGCGACCTCGACATCATGATCATCGCCCTGCGCGCCCCGGCCGACGGTCCGATCGGCGATTCGGCGCTGGTGGTTTCCGACAGCGTGACAACGGTTTTCAACATGAACGACGCCCGGCCTGTCGAGCTGGACGTGCTGGCAGCCCAATTCGGCCACGTGGACGTGCACCTGCTGCAGTATTCCGGGGCGATCTGGTACCCGATGGTCTACGACATGCCGGCCCGCGCCAAGGAGGCGTTCGGCACCCAGAAGCGGCAACGGCAGATGGATCGCGCTCGTCAGTACATCGCTCAGGTGGGGGCCACCTGGGTGGTGCCGTCGGCGGGACCGCCGTGCTTTTTGGACCCCGAGTTGCGCCACCTCAACGACGACCACGACGATCCGGCCAACATCTTTCCCGACCAGATGGTGTTCCTTGACCAGATGCGGGCGCACGGACACGACGGCGGCCTGCTGATGATCCCCGGGTCGACCGCGGACTTCTCCGGCGCGACGCTGAATTCGCTCAGCCATCCCCTACCGGCCGACCGGGTCGAGGCCATCTTCACCACCGGCAAGGCGGCCTACATCGCCGACTATGCCGAGCGGATGGCGCCCGTGTTGGCCGCGGAGCGGGCGAGCTGGGCCCCCGCCACCGATGGCCCGCTGCTGGACCAACTGCGCGCGCTGTTCGAGCCGATCATGCTGCAAAGCGACGAGATCTGCGACGGCATCGGCTACCCCGTCGAGCTGGTCGTCGGTCCCGAGACGGTGATCCTGGACTTCCCGAAGAGGGCCGTGCGCGAACGGATCCCAGACGAGAGGGTCCGCTACGGTTTCGCGATAGCACCGGAGTTGGTCCGCACCGTGCTGCGCGACCGCGAACCCGACTGGGTTAACACCATCTTCTTGTCCACCCGTTTCAGGGCTTGGCGGATCGGCGGCTACAACGAGTACCTGTACACATTCTTCAAGTGCCTGACCGACGAGCGGATCGCCTATGCCGACGGGTGGTTCGCCGAGACCCACGACGACTCGGCGTCGACCACGCTGGACGGTTGGGAGATTCAGCGCCGTTGCCCCCACCTCAAGGCGGATCTTTCGAAATTCGGTGTGGTAGAAGGCAACACATTGACCTGTAACCTGCATGGTTGGCAGTGGCGGCTGGACGACGGCCGCTGCGTGACCGCGCGTGGCCACCAGCTGCGGAGTACGAGGAAATGAGCGCTTCTTACGACCCCTCCTACGATGACGGCCTCGTCCAGCTGGATCGCGCCGCGATCACGTTGCGCCGCTACCACTTTCCGTCCGGCACGTCGAAGGTCATCGCCCTGGACAGGATCAGTGGGTACAAGGCCGAGGCGTTGGGCCTGCTCACTCACCGGTTTCGCATCTGGGGCAGCTCGGACCTGCGGCGCTGGCTGCCGCTGGACATCCAGCGGCCGTTCAGGTCGACGTTGATCACGTTGGACGTACCGGGCACCTGGCCCAGCCCCGCGTGCACGCCGGCGCGCCCCGACGAGTTCGCCGCGCTGCTGGACGAGCTGCTGGCCGCGCGCGGTTAGCGCTCTTCCAGCGCCGCGCGACCGGCGTTGTAACCGGGAATGAACGTGATTCCCGGGCCGCCGTGGCATCCCGCACTGCCCAGATATAGGCCTTCGATCGGGATCGGCTGGCCGAGAAACCCTTTCGGGCCGGGCCGGTTTGGCCCGATCTGATCCGGATTCAACAGCCCGTGGCAGTAATCGCCGCCCGGGGCGCCGAACATCACACCCATGTGCTTGGGCGTGAACGTGGTGTGCCGGATGATGCTGCCTTCGAAGTTCGGTGCCAATCGGGTGATCTTGTCGATCACCCGCTGGCCCATTTCGACCTTCGCGCGCCCATAACCCGCCTCATTCGGGCCGCCCTCGATCGGGAACCACAACGCGAACGCCGATGCGGCGTGCCTGCCCTCGGGAGCCAAGTCCGGGTCGTTCCGCGAAGGGATCTGCAGGACCACCGTCGGGTCGGCGGGGACGATCCCGCGGCGGCAATCCTCCCACTGCTGCTGGACTTCCTCCGGGGTGCAGAAAAGGCCGATCGATGCCTGCATGGCCGGGTCGTTGAGCGCCTCGTAGGGCGCGCTGAAGGCCGGGGCTTCCTCCAGCGCGAAGTGCATCTGCACATAGCTGCCGCGGTGGTCGATGCGCGAATACCGCTGGCGAATGTCGGCGGGCAACGCGGCGGGGTCGATGAGCTCGTTCAGCGTGACGTCGGGCGCGATGCCGGAGACGACGATCGGAGCGTTCAACGTCTCACCCGACTCGGTGCGGGCTCCCGTTACCCGGCCGTCGGCGACGACGATCTCGGTCACCTTGGTGCGCAGCCGCACTTCGCCGCCGCGGCTTTCCAGCAGTGCACACAGATGGGCGGTGAGCGCGCCGATGCCCCCGCGCAGCTTCTTCATCTGCATGGTGTCGCCGTCGGGAACGCCCAGCCCGAAGGCGAGCGCCGCCGCGCTGCCGGGCGTCGACGGCCCCCGGTAGAGCGTGTTGACGGCCAGCACGGTCATCGAACCGCGCAGCGCGCCGTGCTTTTCGCGGTCCGGCAGGTAGCGGTCCAACACGTCGGTAACAGAACCGAACAGCATGTCATCGATGGCCGAGCGTTCGAATTCGTTGGTGGCACAGGCATACATCTCGTCGAACGTCTTGGGCGGTGCGCCCGCCTCGAACCGGCCCAGCGCCCGTGTCGGCGCTTGGCTCCATGCCATCAGCCCCGCCATCCCGTTGACGGCGTCCGCGCCGTGCACCTCGTTGAGGTGGGTGAACAACTTCATCGGGTCGCTGTACTGGATCAGCGGGTCGTCGCCGACACCGCGCAGCGCAACCGCCATCACCTCCAGGTCGATCGTCGGCAGGGTGTCCAGACCCAGTTCCTCGACGACCACGGGCGCCGTCGGGAACTGCACGGAGCCGGCGATCTCGAACCGGTACCCGTCGAAGAGTTCCACCGTGGACGCCATTCCACCCGCGTAAAGCTTGGCGTCCAGGCACACCGTGCGCAGTCCCGCCTTCTGCAGCAGCACCGCCGCGGCCAGCCCGTTGTGGCCTGCACCGATAACTATCGCGTCGTAATCAGACATGTCCCGACCTCCAGAAGTGGAGGCTGGCACGCCCGCGAAGTTTTGTCAATTATGACGAAACTGTGCTGACCCAGGTGCCGGAAATGCCGCCCCGCAGTGACGCGAGCGCCACGTGCGACATCCGCGCCAACTCGCCGAGTGTTCGATCGTCGCCAACCATCCACGCCTCCATCGCTCCGAACACCGCGGCCGCAATGCAACGCGCGGTCACCGTCACACGTAGCCGCGAATCTGCCGTCGGATCGGCCGCGCAGCTACGCCTTTGCAACTGCGCCTCGATGGCATCGGCGAGGTCGGCTTGGACATCCCGGATATGACGGACGATGCGGCCCTGGTCGAACTCGAGGCCCCTCAATGCGGCGATTTTGGCAACGGCTTCAACGTCATACGGAAACGCAAAGATGGCCGCTTGCACGGAGTCGATGACGGGTTCGTCGGCCGGCCTGGCGTCCAACGCTTCGCGAAACCAGCTCAGTCCGGTGAAGTCGGCAAACAGCAGATCGTGCTTGGAGCTGAAGTGGCGATAGAAGGTCCGTAGCGATACCCCCGCATCCGCGGCGATCTGCTCCGCCGAGGTCTCCTCCACCCCTTGGGCCAGGAACCGCACCACCGCGGCCTGACGTAATGCCTCCCGGGTGCGTTCGCTGCGCACCGTCCGCGCGGGCCTGACCATGTCCAGTAACGTACCAAGAGTTATGACAATATTGACAAAACTTTACGGCGCGGTGAGACTGCGCCCATGGTCTCCATAATCGTCCACTTTCTACTCGGGCTTGCCTGCATAGGCGGGATCATCGTGTCCAACCCGAAGATCTACGCGAAACCCCAAGGCGGGCCGTGGCTTTCGCCTCTGGAATGCGTGTACTACGCCGCCGGCATCGCGTCGATCGCGCTGGGCTACTACTTCAACATCCACTTCGTGGCCGCCGCGCACGGGCAGGGAAACATCATCTCGGGACCGGCCAGCTACCCGGAATTCATCAAGGGGCAGTTCGCCACCCCGGCCTGCGGTTCGGGCAACCAGGACTACATGATCGCCAATGTCATTCTGATGCCGGCGTTCACCATCGTCGACGGCCTCCGGCGCGGCATCCGCCGGCCATGGCTTTTCTTTCTGTCCAGCTTCTTTACCAGCTTTGCCTTCCCGTTCGCCTTCTATTTCGCCACCATCGAGCGGCAGCGCCGGCACGCACAATCACGCGAGACCGTCGACGCTGAGGCCGCTTAGGCCGCTTAGGCCGAGCTCTCTGCCCATCGAAGAGCCCACTGCTCCAACGGGTTCAGGGCCTTGCCCAGCGACCGGCCCACCTCGCTCAACTCGTAGGCCTGGTCATCTCGCTGGACGATGAGGCCCGCGTCCGTCAGCTCACCGAGGCGATCGTAGAGAACGCTGGGCGACATGCCGTCGCAACGCTCGCGCAGCGCCCTGGCGCCCAGCGGACCGTCGCGAAGCTCCCACAGCATCCGCAGCGACCACCGACGGCCGAGCAGGTCGAGCGCTGCCATGAGTGGTCGCCCGGTCGTCGACCCGCGCACCGGGCGGCCGGGGCGGGGGACGGGTTGACGTTTCGATTTCCGTAACGTAGCTTTGGTCTCCATGATTACGGAAATCGTAACGCCTCGAATCGCCGCCCTCGAACCACCCCACGAGCCGGCCGTGGCCGCCCAGCTGCAGAAGATGATGCCGCCGAACGTGCCGCCGATCGCACTGTTCCGCACCGTGGTGAGAAACCTGCCGATGGCGGAGGCCATGACGCTCTGGGGCAGCTACGAGCTCAGCCGTTCCCTGTCGCTATCGCTTCGGGATCGCGAGATCGTCATCGACCGGACCTGCGTCCGCTGTGGCTGCGAGTACGAGTGGGGCGTCCACATCGCCTTTTTCGCCGAACGGGTGCGCCTAGATCGAGACCAGATCCGTTCCCTGACCCACGGCGGCGCCGGCGATCCGTGCTGGACCTGCGAGCGGGATCGCCTGCTGATTCGCGCTGTCGACGCGCTATGCGACCACCGAGACATCGACGACGGCCTGTGGCGGGAACTGCGCGACGAGTTCGACGACCGCGAAATCCTCGACCTCACCATGCTGTGCGGGTGGTATCACGCAATCAGCTTCACCGCGCGCGCCGCTCGCGTCCCGCTCGAGGCGGGCAGCCCCACGTTCGCCGGGGTCGCCTAGGGCTCCAGCAGCTCGGTACCCACGAACGGAACGAGCGCGTCAGGCACCCGCACGCTGCCGTCGGGCCGCTGATGGTTCTCCAGGATCGCGACCAGCCATCGGGTGGTGCCGAGCGTGCCGTTGAGGGTGGCCGCGGTCTGCGGCTTGCCGTTGTCGTCGCGGTAGCGCGTCGCCAGCCGGCGCGCCTGAAAGGTGGTGCAGTTCGACGTCGACGTCAGCTCGCGGTAGGCCCCCTGCGTGGGTACCCACGCCTCGCAGTCGAATTTGCGGGCGGCCGACGAGCCGAGATCGCCTGCGGCCACGTCGATTACCCGATAGGGCACCTCGATAAGGGCCAGCATCTCGCGCTGCCAGCCCAAGAGCCGCTGGTGTTCGGCCTCGGCGTCGGCGGGCGTGCAATAGACGAACCCCTCCACCTTGTCGAACTGGTGCACCCGGATGATGCCGCGGGTGTCCTTGCCGTAGCTGCCGGCCTCCCGCCGGAAACACGACGACCAGCCCGCGTACCGCAGTGGCCCGCCGGACAGGTCCAGGATCTCGTCGGCGTGGTAGCCGGCCAGCGGCACCTCGGACGTCCCCACCAAGTAGAGGTCGTCGGCTTCCACCCGGTACACCTCGTCGGCGTGGGCGCCCAGGAACCCGGTACCGGCCATCACCTCCGGACGCACCAGCACCGGCGGAATCACCGGGATGAAACCGTTTTCGACGGCCAGCCGCAGGGCCAGCTGCAGCAGGCCCAGCTGCAACAGGGCACCCCGGCCGGTCAGGAAGTAGAACCGGGAGCCGGAGACCTTCGCGCCGCGTTGCATGTCGATGAGCCCGAGCGACTCGCCGAGTTCCAGGTGGTCTTTCGGGTTGTCGATCGCCGCGGGCTCGCCGACCATGTCGAGTACCCGATAGTCGTCCTCGCCGCCGGCCGGCACCCCGTCGATGATGACGTTCGAGATCGCCATGTGGGCCGCGGTGAACTCCGTTTCGGCCTCGGCCTGAGCGTTTTCCGCTCCTTTCACCTGCTCGGCGAGCTCCTTGGCGCGCTGCAGCAGGGCCGGGCGCTCCACGGCCGAGGCGGCGCCCACGCTCTTGCTGGCGGCTTTCTGTTCGGCGCGCAACGCGTCGGCGGCCGAAATCGTCGAGCGACGGTGGGCGTCGGCCGTCAGCAGCGCGTCCACCAGCGCCGGGTCCTCGCCACGGCTGACTTGGGAGCGGCGCACGGCGTCGGGGTCTTCCCGGAGCTGCTTCAGGTCGATCACGGCCCTGACACTACTTTCGCGGCGCCGATCGGATGGCAGAGCACCCCGCCCAGGACCTTCCCGCGACGCCACATCCGCAACATTGGTCACGCCACTCAACGGGTGCTGTCAGAATGGAGCCGATGTCGCAAGCACCCGAGAAGGAAGTAACGCAAGCCGGTGCCGCCACCGGCCTCCGGTGGGCGCGCGGGTTGCAGCCGACCGCCACCCGGCGAGCGCTGCTGCTCACCGCGCTCGGCGGCCTGCTGATCGCCGGGCTGGCCACCGCGATGCCCGCCGGCACCGGGCCGGGGAGGCTGGCCGGCTATATCGACATCAATCCGGTGCCCAGCACCGGAACCAAGGGCGACGCGACGTTCAACCGCGCCAACCGCGGTGATTGCCTGACGTGGCCGGATGCCACCCCGGAGGCCGCCGGCATCGTCAACTGCGCGGACGACCACAAGTTTGAGGTCGCCGAGTCCGTCGACATGCGGACTTTCCCCGGTTCGGAGTACGGGCCCAACGCCGCTCCCCCGTCGCCGGCCCGCATCCAGCAGATCACGCAGGAGCAGTGCGACGCCGCAGTGCGCAACTATCTCGGGCCCAAGTTCGACCCCAACAGCAAGTTCACCGTCAGCCTGCTGTGGGCCGGTGACCGAGCGTGGCGCAGTTCCGGCGAGCGCCGAATGCTGTGCGGGCTGCAGTTGCCCGGCGCCAACAACCAGCAGGAGGCCTTCAAGGGCAAGGTCGCCGATGTCGACCAGTCCAAGGTCTGGCCGGCCGGCACCTGCCTGGGCATCGACTCGACGACCAATCAGCCGATCGACGTCCCGGTCGACTGCGCGGCCCCGCACGCGATGGAGGTCACGGGCACGGTCAACCTGGCCGAGAAGTTTCCCGGCGGCCTGCCCGCAGAGCCGGATCAGGATGGGTTCATCAAGGATTCGTGCACCAAGATGACGGACGGGTTCCTCGCGCCCGTCAAGTTGCGCACCACGACCCTGACCCTGATCTACCCCACGGTGTCGCTGCCCAGTTGGTCCGCCGGTAGCCGAGAGGTCGCGTGCAGCATCGGCGCGACGCTGGGAAACGGGGGTTGGGCCACGCTGGTGAACAGCGCCAAAGGGCAGCTGTTGATCAACGGTCAGCCTCCGGTGGCCCCGCCCGACATCCCGGAGGAACGGCTGACGCAGCCGCCGATTCCGGTGCAGACGCCGGCCAACCAGGTGCCGACCAATCCGGTGCCGAACAACCAGTCCGACGGCGTACCGCCGAACAACCAGCACCTTCCGGGACAGGCGCCGGCGCCGCCGCCGGCATCGCAGGCTCCGGCCACTCAGGCGCCGCAGGGCCCCCCGCCCCCGCCCGACGGCGGAGCCCCGCCGCCATTCCCGCCCGCGCCGGAGGCACCCCAACCGGCGCCGCCCCCGCCCGCGCCGGACGCGCCCCAGCCACCGCCGGCGGGGTAGCCCGGTGCCCGTGCGGATGGATCCGCAGCGGTTCGACGAATTGGTCTCCGATGCGCTCGACCTGATCCCGCCCGAGCTGGCGGCCGCTATGGACAACGTCGTGGTTCTGGTCGAAGGCCGCCACCCGGAGGACGCCGAACTGCTCGGGCAGTACGAGGGGGTGGCACTCACCGAACGCGACTCCGACTATGCCGGGGCGCTGCCGGACGCCATCACGATCTACCGCGAGGCGCTGCTGGACGCCTGTGAATCCGACGCCGATGTCGTCGAGGAGGTGGCGATCACCGTGATCCACGAAATCGCGCACCACTTCGGCATCGACGACGACCGGCTGGGACAACTGGGCTGGGGCTGACCGTCCAAACGGCGCAGGGCTCGTGGGCGCGGCATCCGGACTTTGTCGAAGCCGGGTGCTATGAACGGTTCATGAGCGCTGAGTGCCGCGACTGCCGGGCAGGCTTAGATCACTGCCACGGCACCATCATTCGCCATTCACTCGGCCGGTTCTGGGGC
Source organism: uncultured Actinomycetota bacterium (assembly GCA_963784685.1). Lineage (GTDB taxonomy): Bacteria > Actinomycetota > Actinomycetes > Mycobacteriales > Mycobacteriaceae > Mycobacterium. The sequence goes on along the minus strand of CAWASF010000011.1, from coordinate 680,466 downwards.
CGGTCGGAATGCACCGAACCCGAGTGCGTGGCCCCCGATCTGGTGCCGCACGCGTTCGTCGTCGACTGCGATGCCGTCGGCTGCGTATGCGCGGAATCGGTCGCGCAGGCCCCCGAGCCGTCAGCCCATCGGGTCGGTGCTTGAGCGCACCGCGTCCCCGATGGCGGTCGACTCGGCGTGGGGGTAGAACGGCGGCGTCAACGTCCCCCACCGCACGCAACTCCACCGCCCGTCGGTGATCGGGGTCAACACCACCGATTCGGCATTGTCGAGATGGTTGTCCAGCGCGAAGTTGCCATCCACTCCGGCCAGGACCGCGGAGGCCAGCCGGATCGCCGCGCCATGGCTGACGACGACGATGTCGCCGTTCCAGTCGTCGTCGTCGAGGTAGCGCATCCGCAGCTCGGTGAGCACCGGCACGTAGCGGTCCAGCACCTCGCTGCCGGTCTCTCCGCCGGGCAGTGGCACGTCTAGTTCGCCGCGATGCCAGCGCTCGTAGATCGCGTTGAATTCCGCGACCGCCTCGTCGTCGCTGCGGTTTTCCAGCGCGCCGACCTGCACCTCGTGCACGCCGGTGACTTCGAGGGCGGCCATTTCGAGTTCGCCGCCGATCACCGCGGCCGTCTGCGATGCCCGAGTGGCCACGGAGTGCGCGAGCATCGCCGGTCGTCCCGAACCACGGGCGAACGCCAGCGCCTGGTCGCGACCCAACGGCGTCAGCTCCGCCCCGGGCGGCCGGGTGTCCAGGCGGCGCCCGACGTTGCCGTAGGACTGGCCGTGCCGCAGCAGGACCAAGCGACCGCTCATGGTTTGCCTTCTCGCACTCGTGCCAGCCACTCCGACGCCTGGTCGGCCGGCGGCGGCACCGCCCCCGCGACCGAACCCGTGGGCCACGAACCGAGATATCTCACATCAGCACAACGACGGTGCAAGGCCTTGAGTGCCTCGGCGACGGCGCCGTCGTCGATGTGACCGACGCAGTCGGCGAAGAACAGGTAGGTGCCGAGTTCCGTTCTGGTCGGCCGGGATTCGATTCGGGTGAGGTCGATGCCGCGGATGCCGAATTCGGCCAGGGCGGTCAACAGCGCACCGGGCACGTTGTCGATGCGCATGACCACCGACGTTCGATCGGCCCCCGTGCGGGCCGGCGGCGGCCCGGGCAGCCCGACCAACACGAATCGGGTGCGGGCGTTGGGTTCGTCGACGACCCCGTCCGCCAGGGCGGCCAGACCCCAATGCGCGGCGGCCAGCGGCGAGGTGACGGCGGCGTCGGCCTGGCCGTCGGCCACCTGTCGCGCCGCGTCCGCATTGGAGTACGCCGGCCGCACTTCGGCGCCCGGTAAATGCGCGGCCAGCCATTGCCGCACCTGAGCCACCGCGACCGGGAAGGCCGCCAACGTATGCACCTCGGCCGCGGTGCGGCCGGGCTTGACGACGATGCTGAACGCCACGTCCAGTGTCGTCTCGGCGAACACCTGCAGGGGTGAGCCGATGGCCAAGCTGTCCAATGTGGGCACCACCGAGCCGTTGATCGAGTTCTCGATCGGGACGCACGCGTACTCGGCGCCGCCGTCACGGACGGCGTTCAACGCCGCGGGCGTGCTGTCGAGTGGCAGCCGTTGCGCGGCATCCGGTCCCTGCTCGGGAACCAGGCCGGCGGCCATGATTTGCAGCAGCGCCGCCTCGGAGAAGGTCCCTTCGGGACCGAGGTAGGCGATGCGGACCACGCCCCAACCCTAACGGCGCGCGCCGCGAAACGAGCCTTGCGCCGTCATGGGTCGTAAGTTAATTTAGGCTTACCTAACTTCATCAGGAGAACGATGTTACCGCTGACTCAGCCCGCGCCGACGACTGCCGAACGCATTCGCAGCGCCTGCGCCCGGGCCGGCGGGTCGCTCTTGGCCATCGACGGTCAGGACCCGGTCGCCGCGCCCTTCCATCACCTACTGCACGACGGATCGTTCGCCACCGCGCTTCCGCTCGGCCTCGTCGGCGACGCCCCCCGCCGGGTCGCCGGATCGCAAGCGGTGCTGGAAATGACCGACTACGCTCCGCTCCCACTGCGTGAACCGGTCCGGTCTCTGGTGTGGGTACGCGGCCACCTGGTGCGGGTACCACCGGGCGTGGTGACAAACCTGCTCGACGGGATCGCCGCGGAGCACCCGAATCCGGCCCTGCTTCAAGTCGAGACGCCGCGATCGGCGCCCGGCGGCGGCGATGAACCCCGGTACGCGTTGCTGCGGCTGGAGATCGCATCCGTGGTCGTCACCGACGCCACCGGAGCGGAGTCCGTGAGCGTGGCCGACCTGCTGGCAGCGCGGCCCGACCCGTTCTGCGAGATCGAGTCGGGTTTGTTGCGGCACCTGGAGACCGCCCATAGCGACGTGATCGCAAGGCTGGTCTCGAAACTGCCGGCACCGTTGCGACGCGGGCGGGTCCGCCCGCTCGGGCTCGACCGGTACGGCGTGCGGTTTCGTGTCGAGGGCAGCGACGGCGACCACGACGTCCGGTTGCACTTCCAGCAGCCGGTGGACGACATGATCGGGCTGCGCCAGGCCATCCGGGTGCTGATGGGATGCCCGTTCGTCAACGGCCTGCGCGCCCGCCGGTAAAGGGGCTCGGGCGCGTAAGTTGTTCAGGTGAACGGCGACCGATCACCGCAACGGCACGGGCCTCGAAGACCCGAGCCGCCGCAGGTGATCCACCGCGCGAGCGGCCCGCCGCCCGCCGTCGACCTCACGACCACACCACTGCGCCGGCCACCACCGCCGGGCGCAGGCAACCCGCCCCCGCAACGACCCGCTCCGCCCCGCCGCAAGCGCGGCAGGCGCCGCTGGGTCCGAATGGCGGCACTCACGGTGCTGATCGGCTCGCTGCTCGCCGGGGCCGTCACCCTCGGCGCGGCCGGGTGGTTCGACACGACGCTGCACCGCGAGCAGGCACTGACCGACTATCCGGATCGGCCCGGCCCCGGCCGCGGCACGAACTGGCTGCTGGTCGGCTCGGACAGCCGTCGAGGCCTGACCGCCGAGCAGCAGCAAGACCTGGCCACCGGCGGCGACATCGGCAACGGCCGTACCGACACCATCCTGCTGGTGCACCTGCCGGCGTTCCGGTCGGACATCCCGACGACGGTGGTGTCGATCCCGCGCGACTCGTACGTGCCGATCCCGGGTCATGGCAAGGACAAAGTCAACGCCGCGTTCGCGATGGGCGGGGCGCCCTTGCTGACTCAGACGGTGGAGCAGGCCACCGGGCTGCGACTCGACCACTACGCCGAGATCGGATTCGGCGGGTTCGCCGGCCTGGTCGACGCTCTCGGCGGGGTCACCGTATGCCCGACCGCGCCGATCGATGATCCGCTGTCAGGCATCGACCTGCCGGCGGGCTGCCAGAAGTTGAACGGCCGCAATGCCCTCGGATACGTCAGGACGCGCGACACACCCCGCGCGGACCTGGACCGGATGGTCAACCAACGCGAGTTTCTGTCGGCGCTGCTGCACCGCGCCGCCAGCCCCGCGGTGTGGCTCAATCCGCTCCGCTGGTACTCGGTGCCGCGGGCCGCCGTCGGCGCCCTGACCGTTGACCGGGGTGACCACGTATGGGATCTGGCGCGACTCGGCTGGGCGCTGCACGAACCCAACACCGCGACGACGGTCCCGATCGGTGAGTTGACCACCGGCGACGCCGGGTCGGTCGTGGTGTGGAATCACGAGGCCGCCGGCAAGTTGTTCGACGCGCTGGCCTCCGACGCGCCCGTGCCCACCGAGGCGCTCGACGGACAGCGATAGCTTCGAACTAATTGCTGCCCTGTCCGGCGCGCCGGCTCTGCAACCAGGCCTTGGTACGGCCGGGGTGGTGAGTGGCAAGCCAGGCGACCCCGACGTCCCGGCAGAAGTCGATGTCGTCGTACTCGTCGACGTTCCAGCAGTACACGGCCCGGCCCTGGGCGACGGCGCGGTCCACGAGTTGCGGATAGTCCTTCAGCGCCGGCAACGAAGGACCGACGGCCGTCGCGCCGACGGCGGTGACCGCGCTGCTGGTCAGGTAGCGAGCGGAATTGCCGAGCAGCACCGTCGGCAAGAGCGGCGCGGCGCGGCGGATCCGCCAGACCGCGGCCGCCGAGAACGACATCACCACCGCGCGCGACCGGTCCGCGGAGGCGGGCGCGGCGATGCCGAAGCGGTGCAGCAGCGCGAGAAGCTTGTTCTCCACCAGCGAGCCGTACCGCACCGGGTGCTTGGTCTCGACGAAGAGCTTCACCGGCCGGTGCCAGTCCAGAACCAGCGAAACCAGGGTGTCCAGCGTCAGCAGACTGGTATCACCGTGCGTACCGTCCTCACGCCAGCTGCCATGCCACGCGCCGTACTCGAGCTCCCGCAGTTGGGCCAGCGTCATGGTGCTGACCAACCCCGCTCCCGTCGAGGTGCGGTCCAGCCTGCGGTCATGCACGCAAACCAGATGGCCGTCACGGGTCAGCCGCACATCGCATTCCACGCCGTCGGCGCCCTCTTTGAGTGCGAGGTCGTAAGCGGCCAGCGTGTGTTCGGGGCGAGCGGCCGATGCGCCGCGGTGGGCAACGACAAAGGGATGCCCGGCGAGCACCTCCTCGGCCGACGTCATACCCCTATGCTGCCGGTTCCTGCCCCTCCAACTCAACCGGGGCAGAGGATGCGCGCGCAGCGCGGCGGCCGGGGCGATCCCGCTCGACCACCACCCACCGGTGCGCCGGCCGCGCAACCGGTTTGCGTTCGAACCCCTCGAAGACCCGGGCAACGGCGGCCACGGCGGCTGCGGCAAGCAGATAGGCGAACACCATCAGCATGGTGTTGTTGGCGATTCCCTGGGCGTCCGTGTTGAAGCTGGTGACGATGGCGAAAATCGAAACAACATAGCTCGCGACCCAAGCGATCCACCACTGGACTATCGGCCGTCGTAGGCGCGCGTAGTGCTCTTCGACGATCGCCAGCTCGATGACGTACACGGGTGCCCACAGCAGGTTGGCCAGCGGCACCACGCAGCCCGCCCACAATGCCCGGACCGAGCGCTGCTCCGGGAGTCCATGATGCGCGAACGCGGCGGCCCGGCGCGCGATCAACCACCGGATCAACGTCACGCCACAGGTGATCACCGCCGCGATCGCCGCCACGCTGGCCAGGATCCCGATCCAGTCCGCGGCGATCGCCACGATCGAGTTCAGCAACGTGTTGCGGTTGATCACCAACAGCACATACCGCACGACGTAGGCCAAGGCGGCCGCGCTGAGCACCAGCACGCTCAGGAACAGTGCGGTGCGAACGAGCGGCGCCGACGGCCCTGTCGGCGCAGGTTTTTCGGCCGCGGCCGCAAACGGTTCGACGCGGTCCGCCAGGCCCCAGCGCGGGATCACGGTGTAGCGCGGAGTGGGACCCAGGGTGCGTCGCCCGCGTCGCTGGGGGGGCGGCGCGCCGGGGCGCACCGCTATCCACCTGAAGCCCGGCGGCAGCCGCGGCGGAGTTCGCTGCCATCCGGGGGAGCCGGCCGGTCTGGCCGCCGCGGGGCTGCCGTGCGTACTCCACCGTGGGTCGGCCGCCGGCGCGTCGGCCGCCGGCGCGTCGGCCACGGGCGCCATCAGCGCCCCGCGACACCGGGGACACCACTCGCGTCGGCGCTCGCGCACGTTCCAGCGCGTGCCGCACTGGGAGCACACCTGAATCACCGGACCAGCCTAACCTCGGCGACGATCGGGCCCGGGTTTCGGCTGCGCCCGCCGTTTCTGGCAACACCGGCAACGTCCTCCGGCTATCCACAGTTTCCACAGGTTTATCCACAACTGGGGTGCGGGTATACACGGCTGCAATAAGGCCTCTAGCGGCTGTCCCGGCTTGCGACTGTGGATAACCGCCAGCGGTACGCACGTGCCATATACAGGCCGCGACCGGCACCCGAGCTAAATCACCCGCCTTACCGCGCGCGTCGCGCAGTGTGTTTTTCAACCCCGCCGCAAGCGGCTATGATCACCGTCACGAACTTGGTTGTGACTCACCTCACTTCACGGTGAGCTGCAGGTGAAAGGCGATCGATTGACTACGCATTCGTTCGGTCCGGGTTCGCCGGGCCCGTCGTCGTACTCCGGCTCGCCCGGTTGGGGCCACAGTTACGGCGTCGCCGCTTTGCGTGCGGGCCTGATCGCGTTGGCGCTGCTCGCGGTTCTCGCCATCATCGTCTTGTCATAAATCGTCGGCCAGCGGGTATCCATCGCCAGCGATCGTCCTTGCGGCGCGCGTGGTCATGGAGCAGGGTTGGTTACGGCTGGCCGGCGCGTGGCAGCCCCGCGCGAATGAGCGTCCGACGATCACCGACAATGCACCGAAGAAAGGAATGCCGTGGCCGAATACACCCTGCCCGACTTGGACTGGGACTACGGAGCGCTGGAACCGCACATCTCGGGTCAGATCAACGAGCTTCACCACGATAAGCACCACGCCACCTACGTCAAGGGCGCCAACGACGCCGTCGCCAAGCTCGAGGAGGCGCGCGCCAAGGAGGACCACGCCGCGATCCTGCTGAACGAAAAGAACCTCGCGTTCAATCTGGCCGGTCACGTCAACCACACCATTTGGTGGAAGAACCTTTCGCCGGACGGCGGCGACAAGCCGACCGGCGAGCTCGCGGCGGCCATCGATGACGCCTTCGGGTCCTTTGACAAGTTCCGTGCGCAGTTCCACGCGGCGGCGACCACGGTGCAGGGCTCTGGCTGGGCGGCACTCGGCTGGGACACCCTCGGCAACACGCTGCTGATCTTCCAGGTCTATGACCACCAGTCGAATTTCCCGCTCGGCATCGTGCCGCTGCTGCTGCTCGACATGTGGGAGCACGCTTTCTACCTGCAGTACAAGAACGTCAAGGTCGACTTCGCCAAAGCGTTCTGGAACGTCGTGAACTGGGCCGACGTGCAGGACCGGTACGCGGCCGCGACCTCTAAGACCAAGGGTCTGATCTTCGGCTGAGCAAACCGAGGGAGGCCGGGGCCGTCGCGCGGATCGCGTGGCGCCCTTCCTTCGCCCGGGTGATGTCCGGCCATTCTTGAGAAGGCAAGCACAAGTGGTCGTGTCGAGTTGCATGGCGCCTAACCCGCAGGCATGCTGAATTATTCGAGCTACAGCGTGGTGGGAACGAAGGCGTCGCGCGGAGGTCGAGATGGATGCTGGGTCAGATCGTCCGATAGGGGTTTCCCCCTTCCATTCTCGTGGTGCCCTGAAAGGGTTCGTGATCTCGGGACGCTGGCCCGATTCGACGAAAGAGTGGGCCCAGCTGCTGATGGTCGCGGTCAGGATCGCGTCGTTGCCCGGATTGCTCTCCACCACAACGGTTTTCGGTGCCCGCGAGGAGTTGCCCGACGAACCGGAACCGGGCACCGTCGGACTGGTGCTGGCCGAGGGCACCGTTTTCGGCGAATCGGCCATCCCGCCAGGGTATTTCGCTGATCACCAACCTCCCGCCCTGCTGATGTTGCATCCGCCCTCGGAAACCACGCCTTCGCTGCCGGAATGCTCCGGGGCGGCGTCGGGATGCGTGCTGCTGCCGGGGTTGCCCTACCTCGGATTGGAGCACCGGGCCGCCTGGGTGGAAGCGGAAGCCGACGGCACGATCACATCCATGGTGAGCCGCGTGGGCGTCGACCCCATCAGTCATCCCGACACGGCGATCCTGGCCATGCTGCTTGCGGCATAAGGGAATTCAAACGAATATGTTCGGCTGTCGAATACAGAAATGCGGGCGCCCGAACTTGGCCGCCGTCCTGGCGTCGGCAAAATCCGCCCGCTAGCCTGAGACCGTCAGCGAAGGGGAGCACCCCGAATCGTCGTGTCGACCGTCGACGACGTGTCGAAAGGTCATTTCCCATGCTCGCCGCCACGTTGCTAACTCTCGGAGTTGTGTTCCTCGCCGAACTCGGCGACCGGTCCCAGCTCATCACCATGACCTACGCGTTGCGCTACCGATGGTGGGTGGTGTTGACCGGGGTGACGATCGCCGCCTTCACGGTGCACGGGATATCGGTGACGATCGGCCACTTCCTGGGCACCACGCTGCCGGCGCGCCCGATGGCCTTCGCATCGGCGATCGCCTTCCTTGCGTTCGCGGTGTGGGCCTGGCGCGAAGGCGGCGGCGACCAGACGGTCAAGGCCGACAAGGAACCCCGCTTCGCGCTACTGACCGTGATCTCGTCTTTCGCACTCGCCGAGGCCAGCGACAAGACATCGTTGGCGACGGTGACATTGGCAAGCGATCACGACTGGACGGGCGTATGGGTCGGCTCGACCCTGGGCATGGTCTTGGCGGACGCCCTGGCGATCGCTGCGGGACTACTGCTGCACAAGCGCCTTCCGGAGAGGCTGCTGCAGGCCTCGGCCAGCCTGCTGTTCCTGATCTTCGGCTTGTGGATGCTCTTCGACAGCGCGCTGGGCCTGACGACGGTGGCCATCGCCGTCACTGGGGCGGTGGCGGTGGCCGCCGCGACGGTGGCGGCGGCGCGAGCTCTGCAACGGCGCCGAAAGGAAGTTTCAATCGCCGGGAGGTCACCGGACGTCGCCGAAGGGGCCGGACGGCACCACACCTCAGCCCGCAGTCGCTCCAGAGGTATGCCCGCGGGCGATTAGCTGCACCTAGATCCCGTTTCCTGCGCGTATTGCCGACCTGACAGCAAAGGTTGCCACCGAGAGGCCCAGGTTGCCTGAAGTTGCCTACCGGTTGCGGTGCATCTGCACAGCACCCTCGGCCCGATCACCCCGTCGAAGGCGAACCGGCCGGCCCGCCACGCGAGACCCGACATCGGATTCTGCGGATAACCTGTGAGTTTCGCCGGTCGGGTGGACACCCCAGCGAATTAGTTAGACGCTCGTCAAGTGGGGATTCGGCAACCGCCAGCAACACCGGCGTCGAATCCCCCCGGGTTTGCACCTGGTAGCGGAGCCGATCCCTCGCTACCATGATCAGCAAATACGCTTAGGCAATAGTTCACTTCTATAGCCCAGTGGAGGTCATATCGATGAGCACGACGTTCGCCGCCCGCCTGAACCGCTTGTTCGACACGGTCTACCCCCCCGGGCGCGGACCGCACACCTCCGCGGAGGTGATCGCGGCGCTCAAGGCGGAGGGCATCACGATGTCGGCTCCCTATCTGTCCCAGCTGCGCTCCGGCAACCGCACCAACCCGTCGTCGGCGACCATGGCCGCGCTGGCCAACTTCTTCCGCATCAAGCCGGCCTACTTCACCGACGACGCGTACTACGAAAAGCTCGACAAGGAATTGTCGTGGCTCGCCACCATGCGCGATGACGGTGTGCGCCGCATCGCGCTCGGCGCCGCTGAGTTGTCTGCCGAAGGCCGGCAGGACATCACGGAGCGGGTCAACGAGCTGCGCCGCAAGGAGCACCTCAGCGCCTAGGCCCGCCCTCGGCCGTCCACCCCGACCTGGGCGGCTGCGCCTCGCCCATTCCGATTAGGGTTGGCTCACGGATCGCGCATACGCGAGAGCGATAGACACGACAGCCAGCGAGATTACGGGGAGGCGGCCGGGAATGGGCCTGTTCCGCAAGCGAAAGAGTCGCGCGACGCGTCGCGCCGAAGCCCGTGCGATCAGGGCCCGCGCCAAGCTCGAGGCCAGGTTGGCCGCCAGGAACGACGCTCGCCGGATCAGGGGCGATCGCCGCGCTGCGGCGAAGGCGCTCAAGGCGCAGGTGAGATCCCAGCGGGAAAGCGACCGGATGGCGTTGAAAGTCGCCGAGACCCAGCTCAAGGCGGCGCGGGAGGGAAAGTTGCTGTCGCCGACCAGGATTCGCCGGGCCCTGACCGCCTCACGGCTGCTCGCCCCTGTCCTGATGCCCCTGATCTACCGGGTGGCCATGGCCGCGCGCGCGATCATCGACCAGCGCCGCGCGGATCAGCTCGGTATCCCGTTGGCGCAGGTCGGGCAGTTCTCCACGCACGGCGCCCAGCTGTCGGCCCGGATCGCCGGGGCGGAAAAGTCATTGCTGATGGTGCAAGACAAGAAGCCCAAGGACGCCGAGACCAAGCAGTTCGTCGCCGCCATCATCGAACGGCTCTCCGACCTGTCGGCGGCCGTGACCGCCGCCGAGAATATGCCGGCCGCGCGACGCCGCGCGGCCCACGCCGCGATCTCGTCGCAGCTCGACGGCATCGAGGCGGACTTGATGGCCCGCCTCGGGTTGAGCTGACCGCGACGGCCTGACATGTCCTTCCCCGACAGGCGGATCTCCCGCGTGCTGATTCCGGCGGCCGCGGCCGTCGCGCTGTATCTCGCGTCGGCGGCCGGCACCCCGGCGGCGTGGGCGCACGTCCATGCCGGCAGCGACAACCCGGTGCGCGGCGCCATGGCGATCGTCACCTTCCAGGTGCCCAACGAATCCAACACGGGGGCGTCCACCACCGCGCTGACCGTCGCGCTCCCCAACGTGGCATCGGCCAGCGTAGAGAGCATGCCCGGGTGGACGGCCAGGCTCGACCGCGACGCGGCCTCGGGCACCGCCCGCTCGGTGACCTGGACGGCCGCGCCCAACGGCGGGATCGCAGTGGACCAATTCGCGTTGTTCCGAATTTCGGTGCAATTGCCGGACACCGAAACGGTCAGCTTTCCGGCCACCCAGACCTATTCCGACGGGTCGGTCGTGAAGTGGGACCAGCCGCCACTGCCCGGCGGCGGTGAGCCCGAACATCCGGCCCCTATGCTCACGCTTGCCGCCGGACCGGCCGCACCGCATGAGCACCATCCGACTTCCGCGACGGAATCACCGGACGACACCGCCCGCGTGCTGGGTGGGGCGGCTCTCGTAGTGGCCGCACTGGGGGTGGGCCTCGTGCTGATCCGCCGAAAGGCATGAGACGCCTGGCGGCTGCCGTGTGGGGGGGGCTACTGCTGGCCGCCATGGTGTTGACCGCGACCCTGAACGCGCAAACGGCGTCCGCGCACGCCTGGCGGGTGTCCGCCGAGCCCGCGGACAATGCGGTTCTCACGACCGGCCCCGAGCGGGTGAGCGCGACCTTCAACGAACAATTGCAAACCACCTTTGCGGCCATGACGGTCGTCGGGCCCGACGGCAACATGTGGTCCACCGGGGAACCGACGGTGCGGGGCGCGGTCGTCGGCATCGGCCTGCGACCGCTCGGCCCGGCCGGGACCTACACGGTGAACTACCGGGTGACCTCTGCGGACGGCCACGTGGTGTCCGGGTCCTGGTCGTTTCGGCTGACAGTTCCCGGCACCGGCACCCCGGGACCCGGCGCCGCCGGCGGCACCAGCGGCGGCATCCCGGTCTGGCCATTTGTGGTGGCGGCAACCGTGCTCGTCGCGGCGGGCGCGCTGTGGGCGGTTCGGCGCAGGCCGTGACCGGCCCTGGTCAGCGAGACGCCACCACCCGTCCTGGCATGATGGGACCCGACGAACCCGGTGCGCTAGAAACAAGCGAGAGCAAGCTGCAAAGGAGCGGCCGCATGGCAGACCCGCAGGACCAACCCGACAGCGAACCCGACGGCGCATCGACGCCGCCGGAGAAAAAGCCCCCCGCCGAGGCCGCCAAGAAGGCGGCGAAGGCGCCGGCCAAAAAGGCACCTGCGAAGAAGGCGCCCGCCAAAAAAGCGCCCGCCAAAAAAGCGCCCGCCAAGAAGGCCCCGGCCAAAAAGGCCCCGCCCAAAAGCCCTGAGCCCGCAGCCGCGAAGCCGGACGGGCAGCCGCTCGGCGCGCAGCAGCGGATCGAAACGAACGGCGAACTCAGCGCTGCCGCCAAAGATGCTGCCGCACAAGCAAAATCGACGGTTGAAGGTGCCAGCAACCCGGTGACGCCGGATGTTACGGCGTCGTCATCGAGCCAATCGCCGGTGCCGCTGATCGTCGCCTTGGCGCTCAGCCTGCTGGCCATCCTGCTGGTCCGGCAGCTGCGGCGCCGCTGAACGTGACCGTGTCATTCCGGCCCACCGCCGACCTCGTCGACAGCATCGGGTCCGACGTGCGCAGCTGCGACCTCCAATTCCGCCAGTTCGGCGGCCGTTCCGAATTCGCCGGTCCGATCAGCACGGTGCGTTGCTTTCAGGACAACGCGCTGCTGAAATCGGTGCTCTCGGAGCCGGGCGCAGGCGGGATCCTGGTGATCGACGGCGCCGGCTCCCTGCACACCGCGCTGGTCGGGGACGTCATCGCCGAATTGGCCCGCTCCAACGGGTGGTCCGGCCTGGTGATCCACGGCGCGGTGCGCGACGCCGCCACGCTGCGCGGCATCGATATCGGCATCAAGGCGCTGGGGACCAATCCCCGCAAGAGCACCAAGACTGGGGCGGGCGAGCGCGACGTCGAGGTCACCCTGGGCGGGGCGGCCTTCCTTCCCGGCGAGATCGCCTACTGCGACGATGACGGCATAGTCGTCGTCTGAGTCGTTGTCTGACCCTTAAACAGCTACTAAGCGGCTACTGGCGCAGGCTTTTTCGCGAATCGCAGGCCCTCGTCGGCGACTTTGCCGCGCCGGATCGTTCGCATGTCGAAGAAATAGTTCTGCTTGAGCCGCCAGGGCGCGCGCGATCCCGATTTGGGAAGCAAGTCCATCGAACGCTGGAAGTAACCGGGGTTGAAGTCCATGAACGGCAGCTCATCGACGTCGTCGCCGGGATGTTCGGGCTCCACATAGTCAAAGCCCTTGGCGTCCATATAGTTCAGCAGCCGGCAGACGAATTCGGAGACCAGGTCGGCCTTCAGCGTCCACGACGCATTCGTGTACCCGAACGTGATGGCAAAATTCGGGACGCCGGAGAACATCAGGCCCTTGTAGGTCATCAACGACGTCAGGTCTATGGGCTCACCGTTGCGGGACGGCGTCACCCCGCCCACCAATTGCATGTTCAATCCCGTTGCGGTGATGATGATGTCGGCCTGCAACTCCTCACCGGAGGCCAGCCTGATTCCGGTCTTGGTGAACCGGTCGATGGTGTCGGTGACGACGTCGGCCTTGCCGTGCCGAATCGTCCGGAAGAAGTCGCCGTCGGGTGCCAGGCAGAGCCGCTGGTCCCACACGTTGTACCGCGGCCCGAAGTGCTTTTCGACGTCATAGCCTTTCGGCAGGCGTCGCTGCGCCATCGTCATCAGCGTCTTGCGCATGTAGCCGGGCGCTTTCCGCGAAAGCTGGTACTGGAAGGTGCTGAACGCGATGGCTTTCCAGCGGTTCGCAATGTGCGCGAGGCGGTCGGGAAGCAGCTGGTTGGCCCGTTCGGCGAATGGATCGACGCCGGGCAGCGAGCCGATGTAGGTCGGCGACCGCTGCAGCATGGTCACGTGGCCGGAGCCCGAGTTCACCAGGGCCGGGATCAGGGTGATCGCGGTCGCGCCGGATCCGATGACCACGATCTTCTTGCCCGCGTAGTCGAGGTCCTCCGGCCAGTGCTGCGGATGGACGATCGTGCCCCCGAAGTCCTCGGCACCGGCGAAGGTGGGCGAGTATCCCTCGTCGTAGTTGTAGTAGCCGGTGCAGGCGAACAGGAAGGAGCAGGTGATCTCGTACTGTCGCCCGTCGTTCTCCACGGTCAGGGTCCAGCGATTGTCGGCGTCGGACCAGTCGGCGGCCACAACGCGGTGGCGGTAGCGGATTTGCCGGTCGATCCCGTTCTCGACCGCGGCCTCCTTGATGTACTCCTTGATCGCGGCGCCGTCGGCGATAGACCTCGCCGAATGCCAGGGCTTGAAGCGGAACCCGAGGGTGAACATGTCCGAGTCCGACCGGATGCCCGGGTATTTGAACAGGTCCCAGGTGCCGCCCAGGTCGTCGCGGCGCTCCAGGATCGTGTAGCTCTTGGTCGGGCAGCGGTCCTGCAGGTGCCAGGCCGCGCTCACGCCGGAGATGCCGGCGCCCACGATGACGACGTCAAGGTGCTCAGTCATGCGGCCACGTTATCAACGCAGTGTCGAGGTAGTCAACGCCCTGTTGAAATTCTCAACACTGTGTAAACTCATGGTCGTGACTACCGCCAGCTCCACGCGCGCCCCCCGGGGTCGGCGTTCGACGCGTCCGTCGGGTGACGACCGCGAACTGGCCATCCTGTCCACCGCCGAGCGGCTGCTGGCCGAGCGCCCACTCGCCGATATCTCCGTCGACGACCTGGCCAAGGGCGCCGGCCTGTCCAGGCCGACGTTCTACTTCTATTTCCCGTCGAAAGACGCGGTGCTGCTCACCCTGGTCGAGCGGGTGATCGTCGAGGCCGACTCCGCACTGGAGACCATGGCCGCCAATCCGCCCGCCGACATAAAGACTCTCTGGCGCATCGGGATCAATCTGTTCGTCGAAACGTTCGGGGCGCACCGCGCGGTGTCACTGGCCGCCGACGCCGCGCGCACCAACAAGGACCTCCGCGACCTCTGGTCGCGGTTCATGCAGAAGTGGGTCGGTCACATCACCGCGGTGATCGAAGCCGAGCGCGCCCGCGGCGCGGCGCCGGTAACGCTGCCGGCTCACGACCTGTCCGCGGCGCTGAACCTGCTCAACGAGAAGGTGATGCTCAGTTCCTTCGCCGACGAGCGACCCTCGGTGCCCAGCGAGCAATTGCTCGAAACGTTGGTGCATGTCTGGGTGACCAGTATCTACGGCGAAGCTGGCTAGCATAGTTCGGAGAACAAGCCCAACATGGCTGAGCACCCGACGAGTCCGACAACAATGCGCTTAATAGAGAGCCACGCCCGCTACGACGTCGTCATCGTCGGCGCCGGCTTCGGTGGTATCGGCGCGGCCATCCAGCTCAAGCGGCTTGGATACGACAACATCGCGATGCTGGATCGCGAGGCCGGCCTCGGCGGGACCTGGCGTGTCAACCGGTATCCGGGCCTTGCCGTAGACACTCCCTGCACCACCTACTCGTACTGGTTTGAGCCCAACCCGCGCTGGTCGCGGCTGTTCCCTCCCGGTGACGAGCTACGGCAGTATGCCGAAAACGTCGCCGACAAATACGACGTGCGCCGCCACATCCGGTTCAACACGACCGTCGAGTGCGCGCGCTGGGACGAAGATGCGCGTGTGTGGCAGCTCACGCTGGCCGGCGGCGAAAGCTTGGCGACGCGATTTCTGATCACCGCAACCGGCTTCCTGTCGCAGCCGCACACACCGCAGATTCCTGGAATCGAAAGTTTCGAAGGCAAGATAGTCCACACCACGGCGTGGGACCACACGCACGACTTCAGGGGGCGTCGCGTCGCGCTCATCGGGACCGGGGCGACCGCCGTGCAGTTGATTCCCGAACTGGCCGCCGAAGTCTCCGACCTGACGGTGTACCAACGCACGCCGATCCATGTGGTCCCCAAAATCGACTTCGCGATCCCGGCGTGGTTGCAACGGGTATTCGCCCGGATACCGCTTGTGCACCGAGCCTTCCGACAGGTGACCGACACCGTCTTCGACTTGATACTGGACGGCGCGCTGCACTACCGCGGTTTCCGGCGACTGAACATCGCCGCGTCGGATCTCTCCAAGATCCACCGGTTCATCGCGATCCGGGACAAGGAGCTGCGGCGCAAGCTGACGCCCGACTACGACTTCGGCTGCAAGCGTCCCACCTGGTCGAATAACTACTACAGCACCTTTGCCAAGCCGCATGTGCACCTGGAGACGCATCGCATCAAGTGGATCGAGCCCGACGGTATCGTCACCGCCGAGGGGAACAAGACCGTGATCGACACGCTGGTGCTGGCCACCGGTTTCGACCTGTGGGAAGCCAACTTTCCGGCTATCGAGGTGATCGGGCGAAAGGAGCGAAACCTGGGGAAATGGTGGCGCGAAGCCGGGTTCCAGTCCTACCAGGGCGTGTCCATTCCCTATTTCCCCAACTTTTTGAGCCTGGCCAGTCCGTATGCGTTTTCCAGCTTGTCGTTCTTCAACACCGTCGAATATCAGATGCGGCAGATGGACCGGTTGTTCGGTGAGCTCCAGCGCAGGGGAGCCACCGAATTCGAGGTGACCGAGGAAGCGATGGCGCGGTTCATGGACCGGATGGCCGGCCTTCTTGGCAAGACTGTGTTCCACGCGGGCGACTGCGCCGACTCAAGGTCTTATTACTTCGACCCCAGCGGCAAGGCCGCGTTGCTGCGCCCCACGTCGGTGCGCAACGCGGTACGGGAAGCATCCCGCTTCCCGTTGAGCGACTACGTGATCCGCTGACCCGTCGGGATGTTGTCGCACGCCCGTGCGAACATATGTTCGTGCGGTGTGATGCGTCCATCCTGCACGCGGACCTGGATTCGTTCTACGCGTCCGTCGAACAGCGCGACGATCCCACGTTGCGCGGACGTCCCGTGATCGTCGGCGGCGGGGTCGTGCTGGCCGCCAGCTACGAAGCCAAAGCCCACGGCGTGCGCACGGCGATGGGCGGGGCGCAGGCGCGCCGCCTGTGCCCACACGCCGTGGTCGTGCCGCCCCGGATGACGGCCTACAGCCGCGCCAGCGACGCCGTGTTCGAGGTGTTCCGTGACTGCTCGCCGATCGTGGAGGCGGTGTCGGTGGACGAAGCCTTTCTCGACGTCGGCGGGCTGCGCCGGGTCTCCGGCTCGCCGGTCCAGATCGCCGAGCGGCTGCGTGCGGACGTGCGCGACCGCGTCGGCCTGCCGATCACCGTCGGGGTCGCCAGGACGAAGTTCCTCGCCAAGGTCGCCAGCCAGGAGGCTAAGCCCGACGGGCTACTGCTGGTGCCGCCCGACGGCGAGCTGGCGTTCCTGCGCCCGCTGCCGGTCCGCCGGTTGTGGGGTGTGGGCGCGGTGACCGCCGAGAAGTTGCACGCGCACGGCATCGCGACGGTCGCCGACGTCGCCGAGCTCAGCGAGTCGACGCTGGCCTCGCTGTTGGGCGCCGCGATGGGCCGCCAGTTGTATGCGCTGTCCCGCAACATCGACCGCCGCCGGGTGACCACGGGCGTGCGCCGCCGCTCGGTGGGTGCCCAGCGCGCGCTGGGCCGCGCCGGCAATCGGATGTCGGCCGCCGAGATCGACGCGGTGGTGGTCAATTTGATCGACCGAATCACCGCCCGGATGCGCACCGCCGGGCGCACCGGTCGCACGGTGGTGCTGCGCCTGCGGTTCGACGACTTCAGCCGCGCCACCCGGTCGCGGACATTGCCCTGGGCCACGTCGTCGACGCAGCCCATCCTGGCCGCCGCCCGGCAACTCGTCGCGTCCGCCGCGCCGCTGATCGCCGGTCGCGGCCTGACCCTGGTCGGCTTCGCGGTGTCGGGCATCGACCGCAGCGGCGCCCAGCAGCTGATGCTGCCGTTCGGCGACGACGGAAGCCGGCTCGCCATCGACGCGGCGATCGACCGGGTGCGCGATCGTTACGGCAAGTCCGCGCTCACCCGCGCGGTGTTGGTCGGCCGCGACCCCGGCCTGGAGATGCCGCACCTACCCGACTGACGCCGTCCACTCCAGCAGTTTGTCGGCCGGCCAGGTGTTGACAACGCGGTCGACCGGGACACCGGCATCCAATGCGCGCTGGGCGCCGTAACCGAGGAAGTCCAGCTGTCCGGGCGCGTGCGCGTCGGTGTCGATGCTGAACACACAGCCGATCTCGAGCGCCAGCTTGAGGAGACGTGTCGGTGGGTCGCGGCGCTCGGGACGGGAGTTTATCTCCACCGCCGTCCCGTGGTCACGACAGGCCGTGAACACCGCTTCCGCGTCGAACTTCGATTCGGGCCGGATGCCTCGGTTGCCGGCGACCAGCCGGCCGGTGCAATGGCCCAGCACGTCGGCGTGGCCGTCGCAGACGGCGCGCACCATGCGCCGGGTCATCGCCGCGGAATCCATCGACAGCTTGGAATGGACGCTGGCGACGACGACGTCGAGGCGCTCCAAAAGCTCCGGCTCCTGGTCCAGGCTGCCGTCGTCGAGGATGTCGACCTCGATCCCGGTGAGAATGCGCAACGGCGCGAACTGGTCGCGCAACCCATCGATGACATCGAGCTGTTTGCGCAGCCGCTCCGGCGAGAGCCCATTGGCGATGGTCAGCCGCGGCGAGTGGTCGGTCAACGCGCAATACTCGTGACCCAGCGCGGCGGCGGTAGCCATCATCTCCTCGATCGGCGCCGACCCGTCCGACCAGTTGGAGTGCAGGTGCAGATCCCCGCGCAGTGCGGCGCGGAGGTCGCCGCCGCCGAGATCCTCGGCGGCAGAGCGCAATTCGACCAGGAGGTCGGGTTCGCGACCGGACCAGGCCTGGTCGATGACCTTTGCGGTCTTGGGCCCGATCCCGGGCAGCGACTGCCAGCTGTTGGTCTGACCGTGCCGCTCCCGGGCGGCGTCGTCGAGGCCCTCGATAATGTCGGCGGCGTTGCGATACGCCATCACGCGCCTGGGGTCGTGGCGGCTCCGGTCCTTGTAATAGGCGATCTGCCGCAACGCGGCCACCGGATCCATGACTCCAGTGTGCCTAACCGGATCACAACAGCTGTTTGACCACG
This sequence comes from uncultured Actinomycetota bacterium, assembly GCA_963784685.1. Classification (GTDB taxonomy): domain Bacteria; phylum Actinomycetota; class Actinomycetes; order Mycobacteriales; family Mycobacteriaceae; genus Mycobacterium. The sequence continues at coordinate 662,001 of CAWASF010000011.1, read as the reverse complement.
AACCCGGCGAGCAGCACGCCGAAAGATCAGGGTCGACGAGTTTGGTTGCGCTTCATCAGGATCGGCTAACGTCGATTTCATGCGATTCGCGTTCAAAACCTCACCGCAAAACACCACCTGGGCGGACATGCTGGCCGTCTGGCAGGCCGCCGACGACATCGACGTGTTCGACTCCGGGTGGACCTTCGACCACTTCTATCCGATCTTCTCCGACAGCGACGGCCCGTGCCTGGAGGGCTGGACGACGCTGACCGCGCTGGCGCAGGCCACGAAGCGGCTGCGGCTGGGCACCCTGGTCACCGGCATCCACTACCGTCATCCCGCGGTGCTGGCCAACATGGCCGCGGCGCTCGACGTCATCTCGAATGGACGCCTCGATCTCGGGATCGGCGCCGGGTGGAACGAAGAGGAGTCGGGCGCCTACGGCATCGAACTGGGCTCGGTCAAAGAACGCTTCGACCGGTTCGAAGAAGCCTGCGAGGTCCTGACCAGCCTGCTCAGCCAGGAGACCACCGACTTCGACGGCAAGTACTACCAGCTCAAGGGGGCCCGCAACGAACCTAAGGGGCCGCAGCGGCCACACCCGCCCATCTGTATCGGCGGCGGCGGGGAAAAGCGCACTTTGCGCATCACCGCCCGGTACGCCCAGCACTGGAACTTCGCCGGCGGTCCGCCCGACCTGTTCGCGCGCAAGCGCGACGTGCTGGCCGCGCACTGCGCCGACATCGGGCGCGACCCCAAAGAGATCATTCGGTCAGCCCATCTCCGCCTGGACCAAGACCGCAACTACGGGCAGGTCATCGACGACGCGGCGGCCCTGGCCGCCGAAGGCCTGGACCTGGGCATCGTCTACATTTCACCGCCGCATGACCCCGCCGTCCTGGAACCCTTGGCCGAGGCGATCCGCGACTCGGGACTATGGGACAAATGAGCCCGGGGCAGGGCCGAGCAAACTAACCGGGCTCCCGATTGTCTTAAGACTGGTTCTTACACGCCGAACAGCAGCAGTTCTTCGGCGGTGATCAGGCGCTCTTGCTTTGCGGGAAACTCGCGTCTTTTCACCGGATGACGTAGCCATGACCAGGCGATTCGACCCATCCGCGACCGGTTTACTGGGTTGACATGCACAGTGATCACTTCCTGCGATCGGTCGGTACCAGTTGGACTCCCCCGTGGCTTCTATGGGATGGGGCCCACACCGTTCTATTAGACAACAATCGCCTGGCAAACGTGGGCAGAAACGCCGAATTCATATACTGGTGTTTCTACTGTGGCTGGTGTGACTACTGAAGCGGCGCCGCGGTCGGCTTGATGGGCGCCGGCAGCGCCGTCGAACCCATCAGATACCGGTCCACGCCCGCCGCCGCGGCCCTGCCCTCAGCTATCGCCCAAACGATCAGTGACTGGCCGCGGCCCATGTCACCGGCGACGAAAACGCCTGGAACCGAGGTGTCGAAATCGGACCCGCGCGCGACGTTGCCGCGGTCGGTGAGCTTGAGTTCGAGGTCGGTCAGCAGGCCCGGCCTCTCGGGGCCGACGAATCCCATCGCCAGCAACACCAAGTCGGCCTCGAGTTCGAAGCCGGAACCCTCGACTTTGACGAACTTCCCGTCCTGCATGGCCACCTCGTGAGCCTTGAGCGCCGTCACGTGTCCGTCCTTGCCGACGAACTCCTCGGTGTTGACGGAGAACACCCGCTCGCCGCCCTCTTCGTGCGCCGCCGACACCCGGTACATCAGGGGGTAGGTCGGCCACGGGGTGGATTCGGCGCGCGTGTCCGGCGGGCGCGGCATGATCTCGAACTGGTGCACCGCGATCGCACCCTGCCGATGCACCGTGCCCAGGCAGTCGGCACCGGTGTCGCCGCCACCGATGATGACGACCTTCTTGCCCTTGGCGGTGATCGGCGGTTCCCCGTCCTCGCCCAGGACGTCGTCGCCCTCCTGCACGCGGTTACCCCACGGCAGGTATTCCATCGCCTGGTGGATCCCCTCGAGATCCCGGCCCGGTATGGGCAGGTCGCGCCAGGCGGTGGCACCGCCGGCCAGTAACACGGCGTCGAAATCGGCGCGCAACTGCTCGGCGGTGATGTCGACCCCGACGTTGACATTCGGCCGGAATTCGGTGCCCTCGGCGCGCATCTGGTCCAGCCGCCGGTCCAGGACCCGCTTCTCCATCTTGAATTCCGGGATGCCGTAACGCAGCAGCCCGCCGATGCGGTCGTCGCGCTCGAAGACGGTCACGCTGTGACCGGCCCGGGTCAGCTGCTGAGCGGCGGCCAGGCCCGCGGGCCCCGAACCCACCACGGCGACGGTCTTGCCGGTCGGCTTGTCCGGCGGCCGCGGCACCACAAAGCCTTCCTCGAAGGCCCGGTCGATGATCTCCAGCTCGATCTGCTTGATCGTGACCGGATCCTGGTTGATACCCAGGACGCACGCCGGCTCGCACGGCGCCGGGCATAGCCGGCCGGTGAAGTCCGGAAAGTTGTTGGTGGCGTGCAGCCGTTCGATCGCGTCGCGCCAACGGCCCCGGCGTACCAGGTCGTTCCATTCCGGGATGAGGTTGCCCAGTGGACATCCGTTGTGGCAGAAGGGAATGCCGCAGTCCATGCAGCGGGTCGCCTGTTCTCGCACGGTCTCTTCGCCGAAGTCCTCGTAGACCTCGTTCCAGTCGCGCAGTCGCAGCGGGACAGGCCGGCGCTGCGGCAATTCCCGATGGGTGTATTTCAGGAAGCCGGCGGGATCAGCCATGCGCGGCCGCCATGATCGCCTTGTCGACGTCGATGCCGTCACGCTCTGCCTCGGCGATCGCCCGCAGCACCTTCTTGTAGTCGCGCGGCATCACCTTGACGAAGTGTCGTTGCTGAGCGCGCCAGTCGGCCAGGATCCGCTGGCCGACAGCGGAATCGGTGGCATCGACGTGCGCCTGAATGGTGGCATGCAGGTACTCCGCGTCGTCCTCGTCGGGCGTCTCGAGTTCGACCATCTCGGCGTTGAGGTTGTCCGGCAGCTCGCTGTCCGGGTCGTACACGTAGGCAACGCCGCCCGACATGCCCGCCGCGAAGTTGCGGCCGGTGCGGCCCAGGATCACCACCTTGCCTCCGGTCATATATTCGCAACCGTGATCGCCGACGCCCTCGACCACCGCGTGGGCGCCGGAGTTGCGGACCGCGAACCGCTCGCCGACCACGCCGCGCAGGTACACCTCGCCGCTGGTGGCGCCGAACAGGATCACGTTGCCGCCGATGATGTTGTCCTCGGCAACGTAGTCCTGCGGCGCGTTTTCCGACGGCCGCACCACGATCCGCCCACCGGAGAGTCCCTTGCCGACGTAGTCGTTGGCGTCGCCGTAGACGCGCAACGTCACGCCCCTGGGTACAAACGCGCCGAAGCTGTTGCCGGCGGATCCGTCGAAGGTGATGTCGATGGTTCCGTCCGGCAAGCCCTGGCCGCCATAGGCTTTCGTCAGCTCGTGGCCGAGCATGGTGCCCACCGTGCGATTGACGTTGCTGATCGTGGTGGAAAACCGGACCGGTGTGCCCGAGTCCAGCGCCTCGCGGCTCATCACGATCAACTGTTGATCCAGCGCCTTGTCCAGGCCGTGGTCCTGGCGGGAGCTGCAGTACAGGTCCTGGTTCATGAACGCCGACTCCGGCTCGTGCAGCACCGGCGTGAGATCCAGCTTGTGGGCCTTCCAGTGCGCCCGCGCCAACGTGGTGTCCAGCGATCCGACCTGACCAACGGCCTCGTTGAAGGTCCGGAAGCCCAACTGCGCCATGTATTCCCGTACTTCTTCGGCGATGAACATGAAGAAGTTCTCGACGAACTCGGGCTTGCCGGTGAACCGCTCCCGCAGCACCGGGTTCTGGGTGGCGACGCCCACCGGGCAAGTATCCAGGTGGCACACCCGCATCATGATGCAGCCGGCCACCACCAGCGGTGCGGTGGCGAAGCCGAATTCCTCGGCGCCCAGCAGCGCCCCGATCATCACGTCACGTCCGGTCTTCAGCTGCCCGTCCACCTGGACCACGATGCGGTCGCGTAACCCGTTGAGCAGCAAGGTCTGCTGCGTCTCGGCCAGCCCCAACTCCCACGGGGCGCCGGCGTGCTTTTGCGATGTCAGCGGCGTCGCGCCGGTGCCGCCGTCGTGCCCCGAGATCAGCACCACGTCGGCGTGCGCCTTGGAAACACCGGCGGCAACGGTGCCCACCCCGTTCTCGGAGACCAGCTTGACGTGAACGCGCGCGGTCGGGTTGGCGTTCTTCAGGTCGTGGATCAGCTGCGCCAGATCCTCGATGGAGTAGATGTCGTGGTGCGGCGGCGGCGAGATCAATCCGACGCCGGGCGTGGAGTGCCGAACCTCGGCCACCCACGGATACACCTTGTGACCCGGAAGCTGGCCGCCCTCACCGGGTTTCGCGCCCTGGGCCATCTTGATCTGGATGTCGGTACAGTTGGTCAGGTAGTGCGAGGTCACCCCGAAGCGCGCGGAGGCGACCTGCTTGATCGCGCTGCGGCGCCAGTCCCCGTTCGGGTCGCGGTCGAATCGCTTGACGTCCTCGCCGCCCTCGCCGCTGTTGGACCGGCCGCCGAGGCGGTTCATCGCGATGGCCAGCGTCTCGTGCGCCTCGGCGGAGATCGAGCCGTAGCTCATCGCGCCCGTGGAGAAGCGCTTGACGATCTCGCTGGCGGGCTCGACCTCTTCCAGCGGAACCGGGGGCCGCACATCACCGCGGAACTTCAGCAACCCACGCAGCGCCGCCAGCCGCTCGCTCTGATCGTCGACGAGGCGGGTGTATTCCTTGAAGATCTTGTACTGCCCCGTGCGGGTCGCGTGCTGCAGCTTGAACACGGTCTCCGGATTGAACAGGTGGTACTCGCCCTCCCGGCGCCACTGGTACTCGCCACCCACTTCCAGTTCGCGGTGGGCGCGTTCGTCGGGCCGGTCGAGGTAGGCCAGCTTGTGGCGGGCGGCCACGTCGGCGGCGATGTCCTCCAGCGTGATCCCGCCGGTCGGGCAGCTCAGCCCCGTGAAGTACTCGTCGAGCACGTCCTCGGAGATGCCGACCGCCTGGAACAGCTGCGCACCCGTGTAGGAGGCCAGCGTCGAAATGCCCATCTTGGACATCACTTTCAGCACGCCCTTACCGGCCGCCTTGACGTAGTTGTTCAGGGCCGCGTTGCGGCTGATCCCGTCGATGACGCTCCTGTCGAGCATGTCCTCGATCGACTCGAACACCAGATACGGGTTGATCGCGGCGACCCCGAAGCCGATCAGCATCGCCATGTGGTGCACCTCGCGGGCGTCACCGCTCTCGACGACCAGGCCCACGTGGGTCCGCGTCCGGTCGCGCACCAGGTGGTGGTGCACCGCCGAAACCGCGAGCAGCGACGGGATGGGAGCCATCACCTCGTCGGACTCGCGGTCGGACAGGATGATGAGCCGCGCGCCGTCGGCGATCGCCGCCGACGCCTGGGCGCGCACCTCTTCCAGCGCGGCGGCCAGCCCCGAGCCACCCTCGGCGACCGGGTACAGGCAGCGAACAACCTTGGACCGCATGCCGTGCGGGCGCCCGTTGACCTTGTCGTCGGGATCGAGATTGATCAGCTTGGCCAGCTCGTAGTTACGCAGAATCGGCTGTTGCAGGACGATCTGGTGGCAGGAGTTCTCGTCCGGGTTCAGCAAGTCGCGCTCGCCACCGGTGGTGCCCTGCAGGCTGGTGACCACCTCCTCGCGGATGGCGTCCAGCGGCGGGTTGGTCACCTGCGCGAAGAGTTGCTGAAAGTAGTCGTAGAGCATCCGGGGGCGCTCGGACAACACGGCAACGGGGGTGTCGGTGCCCATCGAGCCGATCGGCTCCGCGCCGGAGCGGACCATCGGCGCCACCAACAGGTTGAGTTCCTCGTAGGTGTAGCCAAACGCCAACTGGCGCTTGACGAGTCGATCGTGGGGCATCCGGGTGTACTTGCCCGACGGCAGGTCGTCCAGCGGAACCAAGCCCTTGTCCAGCCATTCCTGGTAGGGGTGCTCGGCCGCCAGCTCCGCTTTGATCTCCTCGTCGGCGACGATGCGGCCCTGGGCGGTGTCCACCAGGAACATCCGGCCCGGCTGCAGCCGCATCCGGCGGACCACCTTGGCCGGGTCCAGGTCGAGCACCCCGGCCTCGGATGCCATCACCACCAGGCCGTCGTCGGTGACCCAGATCCGGGAGGGGCGCAAGCCATTTCGGTCGAGGACGGCGCCGATCACGGTTCCGTCCGTGAACGTCATCGACGCCGGGCCGTCCCATGGCTCCATCAGCGAGGCGTGGTACTGATAGAACGCCCGCCGCGCGGGGTCCATCGACTCGTGACGCTCCCAGGCCTCGGGGATCATCATCAACACCGCGTGGGCCAGGCTGCGCCCGCCGAGGTGCAGCAGTTCGAGCGCCTCGTCGAAGCGCGCGGTGTCCGAGGCACCCGGCGTGCAGATCGGGAACAACTTCTCGACGTCGTCCTCCGAGCCGAAGATGTCGGTCTTGATCAGCGCCTCGCGGGCCCGCATCCAGTTCTCGTTGCCGGTGACGGTGTTGATCTCGCCGTTGTGGGCGATGCGCCGGAATGGATGCGCGAGCGGCCAGGACGGGAAGGTATTGGTGGAGAACCGGGAGTGCACGATGCCCAGCGCGCTGGTCAGCCGATCGTCTTGCAGGTCCAGGTAAAACGCCTTGAGCTGAGGGGTGGTCAGCATGCCCTTGTAGATGAACGTCTGGCCCGAAAGGCTTGGGAAGTAAACGGTTTCGCGGCCGGGCCCGTCCTGGCCCGGTCCCTTCGTCCCCAGTTCGTGCTCGGCGCGCTTGCGGACCACGTAGGCGCGCCGCTCCAGCGCCATGCCGGACGCGCCCGCCATGAACACCTGGCGGAAGGTCGGCATCGCGTCGCGAGACAGCGCGCCCAGTGACGAGTCGTCGGTCGGCACCTTCCGCCAGCCCAGCACCTGCAGGCCTTCGGCTTCGGCGATCTTTTCCACCGCTGCGCAGGCCGCGGCGGCGTCCTTGGACGACTGCGGCAGGAACGCGATACCGGTGGCATAGCTGCCGGGCGGGGGCAGCTCGAAATCCAGGACCTCCCGAAGGAAAGCGTCCGGGACCTGAATCAGGATGCCCGCGCCGTCACCGCTGCGCGGCTCGGCGCCCTGAGCACCGCGGTGTTCAAGGTTGAGGAGGGCGGTAATCGCCTTGTCGACGATGTCGCGGGTGCGGCGGCCATGCATATCGACGACCATGGCCACCCCGCACGAATCGTGCTCGAACGCAGGGTTGTATAACCCGACGCGCTTGGGCGTCATATGCACCTGCCCCTTCACCAGGACGTTCCACCGGCCCTTGTGGGGGCCCTTTCGATCGGCTCCGCCGAGGCCGCACCCGGAGGTTGCGGGCTGAGGCCCCTTCGGCCCTGTCGGTAGGCTGTCCGCCAGGCCGACGAATCCGGTTAGAGATTCGTCCGTGCAGCGCTGAACGGGGGCCTTGGAACCGGTCTCGACAAGTCGTAAAACGATATGACAAAACCCGCCTGACATGCCAACTTCGTCAAGTCTAACCGCTCGGTTGGCGGCGCCGTAAATTCGCTGCAGCCGGGTGGTCGCCACGTCCCCGGCATCCCGTTTCTTGGCTGGTCTGGTGCCTACCGCGGCGTCGATTCCGGCGGATCGCCCAGCCTTTCCGCCCCGTCCAAAATTTTGCTGTGATCGCGGCCTTCAGGGCGGCGGCTCCTGCCGACGTCGTCGGGGCCACACCTCGAAGAGATCCCCCGAGTTTGCAGGCTACCCGGGAGATTTCGCGGCGGCGCGTGACCGATACTGGGCGGATGCTGGTCCGCATCCGGCGTGTATGGCCGGACCGTGGCGCTCATCACTTGGGCTCGCCGCGGTCGGCCGCGACGCGAGGACCGATCGCCCGCCATCCGAGGAGCCCATGAACGAGCGCGACGAATTCCTGCGGGACCGTCTGCAACCCAATCAGCCCCGCCCGCCTGCCGCACGCCCGCCGGGGCCTCCCCGCAAAGCTGGCCACCCGGCGCCCCCGGCTGCTCCCCCGGTTGCTCAGAGGCCGGGCCCGCCGCCCCCGCCTGCGCCGCCGCAACCCTGGCCGGGGCCACCCCCACCGCCGCGGCGACCCCCGGCGCCGCCCCGCCAGCCGGCCCCTCCCAACCCGCCCCCGACCCAGGCTCCCGCCCCTCCGCCTGTCCCGCCGCCAGGCCCGCCGCCGCCTGCGCCGCATGTCCCGCCGCCAGGCCCGCCGCCGCCTGCGCCGCATGTCCCGCAGCCAGGCCCGCCGCCGCCTGCGATTCCTGTCCCGCCGCCAGGCCCGCCGCCGCCTGCGATGCCTCCCCGGCAGGCGGCTCCTCCCGCGGTCACGACGGCCACCGGTCCGGCTCCCCAGCAGCCCTGGACCACCGTCTCCGTGGCGCCGGCACCCACAGCCGAGCCGGAACTTCCCGAGCGCGGTTGGCGACGCATCCTTCGGCTGGCCAGCTTTGGCCTGGTCAAGCTGGGGCCGTCGGCCGCCCAGCGCCAGGATGCTCGGTTCGAAGCGGCCATCCGCACCGTCCTTTACGGCAACTACAAGGTCGGGGTGATGGGCAAGGGCGGCGTTGGCAAAACGTCGGTGGCCGCCAGCGTCGGATCGCTATTCGCCGAACTGCGTCACCAAGACCACGTCGTGGCGATCGACGCCGACACCGCGTTCGGTCGATTGGGCAGCCGGATCGACCCGGGGTCGACCGGCTCGTTCTGGGAACTGACGTCGGACAAGAACCTGCAATCCTTCACCGACGTGGTCGCGCGTCTCGGCCGCAATTCCGCCGGGTTGCACGTGCTCGGCGGCGAACCGGCGGCGGGCCCGCGCCGGGTGCTCGATCCTGCGGTCTACCGCGAAGCCGCGCTTCGGCTCGACCGTCATTTCACGATCTCGGTCATCGACTGCGGCTCGACGATGGACTCTCCGGTCACCCAGGAAGTGCTGCGCGATCTTGACGCGCTGATCGTGGTGTCCTCGCCGTGGGCGGATGGGGCCTCCGCCGCCGCCAGGACCATGGAATGGCTGACGGATCAGGGCATGACGGGCCTGTTGCGCAACACCATCGTGGTGCTAAACGATTCCGACGGCCATGCAGACAAACGCACCCGCGAGTTGCTGGCCCGCGAATTCGTCGATCACGGCCAGCCGGTGGTCGAGGTGCCCTTCGATCCTCATCTGCGGCCCGGGGGCGTCATCGATATCGACCGCGAGATGGCCACGGCGACACGGCGCAGATTTCTCCACGTGACGGCGACGGTCGCGGGTTATTTCGCGGAGCGGTCGGCCCGGGCGGGGAACCGCCCGCGCACCGGCGACGGGCGCTAGGACTGCTGAGGTGTGCCCGCCCGCGCCGAGGGGTCGGCGACGGCCTCGATCTTGGTGACGAGGCGGCCGCGGATCGTCAGCACGATGGCCGCGAACAGCCGGCGGTCGGCGAAGGCCAGCACCGCCGCTTGCCCGGCGGGACCGGTGACCAGCGTCACCTCCGGTCCGAGGTAGCGCAGCAGGTTGGTGGCCACGGCGTCGGGGCCATGGTTGATCTGTGGCGGCGGGGCCGGGTCGGCGAGGATGGTGCCCACGCCCCAGACCGCCGGATCCAGGACGGCGGTCAACGCGGCGATGTCGCCGTTGGCGCATGCGGTAATGAATCTTTCGGTGACAAGCTGATGCTCGGCTGAGGCCACGTCGTTCAATTTCGGTTGCGCCGCAGTGAATTTCGCCCGCGCACGCCGCGCCAGCTGGCGACAGGTGCCGACGGGGCGGCCCACGGTCTCGGCGACGGTGTCGAAGGGAACCCCGAACACGTCGTGCAACACGAACGCGACCCGTTCACCGGGGCTGAGCCTGCGCAAGACCTCCAGTAGCGCTGCCCGGACCTCGTCGTCGAGGGTGATCCGGTCGGCCGGGTCCAGCCGGCCCGACGCCGGCTGCCAGTCCTCGGGATCGCGGGCATCCGGCCGTTCGTAGCGGGCGCGGGCCGAACGCACCTGATCCAGGCAGAGGCGGCTGGCCACCACCGTCAGCCAGCCGCGGACATCCTCGATCTCATTCAGATCGGTGCGTGACAGCCGCAAAAACGCCTCTTGTGCAACGTCTTCCGCGTCACCGACGTCCCCGAGCATCTGATACGCGAGATTGACCAGATAGGGGCGGTGATGGCGCCACGCCTCGGCGATCTGGTCGCCGGCTGACTGCGGCTGGTTCATGAATCTTCGACGATTCGGTGCCGCGAAAAGTTACGCGTTTCGCTTGTAACTTTCCCGCCTCCGGCGCCGTCCTTGGTTTCAGCGGTGCAGCACTGCAGAAAACTCACGAAAGGAACCATCCCATGACGATCGTCGTAACCGGGGCAACCGGCAATGTCGGGCGCCCGCTCGTTGCCGAACTTGCCGCCGCGGGCGCCCGGGTGCGGGCGGTCACCCGCACACCGGAGACCGCCGGATTCCCGCCTGGTGTCGAGGTCGCCGCTTCGGCGACCGACACGCTGGCGGGCGCCTCGGCGGTATTCCTCAACTCACGGGCGCTGGGCGAGCAGCTGCCCGGGGTGGTGGACCGGTGCGTGGGCGCCGGAGTCACCAAGCTGGTCGCGCTGTCGGCGATCAACGCCGACGACGACTTCTCGCGGCAGCCGTCACGCTTTCGCGGGGACCGCAACAAGGAGGTCGAACAGTTCGCCGTCGAATCCGGCCTGGCGTGGGTGAGCCTGCGGCCCACGGTTTTCGCGACGAACTTCGCCGGGATGTGGTCGGCCCAGATCCGCGCCGGCGACGTGGTGGCCGGACCGTACGCGGCGGCGTCGTCCGCACCGATCGTCGATAGCGACATTTCGGCGGTCGCGGCGCGGGCGCTGCTCACCGACGAGCTGGTCGGTCAACGCATCCCCTTGACCGGTCCGCACGCGTTCACCAACTCGGAACTGGTCGAGGTCGTCGGCAACGTCCTCGGTCGCCCGCTGCAGTACCGGGAGATACCCAAGGAGCTTGTGCGGCAACGGTTTATCGGTCTGGGATTCGGCGCCGATTTCGCGGACGCATACACGGCAATGCTCGCCGAGACGCTCGACAAACCCGCCCTCGTCACCCACGACGTGGAGAAGATCCTCGGCCGCCCGGCGACCCCGTTCGCGCAATGGGTTTCGGAGCGCCGCGACCTGTTCACCCCATCCGAAGGAGCCTGACATGTCCGAACCACGCCCTCCGCGCTACCTCAAACCCATGAACAGGGTGATGAAGGCCGTCCAGCGACTGGGGATACCGACCGGCCCCGCCATGGTGCTGACGGTGCCCGGCCGCAAGTCCGGGCGCCCGCGCAGCACGCCGATGACGCCGTTCCAATTTCAGGGTGGCCTCTATGTGGTGGCGGGCTACCCGGGCGCAGACTGGGCGGCGAACGCCCGCGCGGCCGGCGCCGGCACCCTGAGCCGGGGGCGGCGGTCCCGGCAGGTCAGGATCGTCGAACTCGAAGCCGAGGAAGCGCGTCCGGTGCTTCGCGCGTTTCCTACCGAGGTGCCGGTCGGTGTGGCGTTTGCCAAGCGCTCGGGGATGGTCCGCGAGGGAAACGCGGACGAATTCGAGGCGCTGGCGGGACGGCTCGCCGTTTTCCGTTTCGAGCCGACCGGCCGGAATTAGTCACCAGACGATGGCGGCCATGTCCCGGTTGTCCGAACACACGCTGCGCACCGCGGCCTCCAGGTCGGCGGCGGTGATGATCTGCAGATCCTCGACCGTGACCGGTCGGCCCGCCCGCTTCTGTGCGACCACCCTGGTATCGCGGAAGCCTTCTGCACGTTCGATGACGTTGCGGGCGAACCGGCCGTTCTGCATGGCATCGATGCCGTGGCGTCCACCGGGGGTGGTGTAGTTGCGAATCGTGGTCGCCGCGTCCAAAAACGTCCCCCGGGCGGAGTCGTCGAGCAGGCTGGCGCGGGGTGTGGCGTAGCGGTGCCCGATCTCGACGATCTCGGCCGGCGAGTAGGACTCGAAACGCAGCTTGCGGTTGAACCGCCCCGCCAAACCCGGGTTGACAGTGAGGAATTGGTCGACCTGATCCTCGTAGCCGGCCCCGATGAAGCAGAAATCAAAGCGGTGCGCCTCCAACGCGACCAGGAGTTGGTTGACGGCCTCCATGCCGATCATGTCCGGTGTGCCGTCCTGGTGACGTTCGATCAGGGAGTAGAACTCGTATCCGGTCACGCCGCCGTCGCCAGCGCATAGCACCCGGTCCGCCACCCCATTGCCGTCGGTGTCGACCAGTCGGTCGTCGGCGTGCCCTTGACCGTCGAAGTCGACGAGCGGCCCACCGGTGTGCTCTACACCGTCTAGCCCGAACCAGCGCAGTTGCCCGCCCCGGTCGACGGCCACCGCCCACGTCCCCGACCCGTCATCGGTGAAATAGGCCTCCGGCGTGCCGTCGTTGTCGAGGTCGAGTACTGCGTGATCGGCCATCCCGTCGCCGTCGAAATCCGCCAGTGCATCGTCCTGCATCCCGTCACCGTCGACGTCCAGACCGACCGCGTCGAGCCGGCCGTCGTCGTCAATGTCGAGGTTGGGCTGGCCGTGCCAGATGACCGCTGCGCCCTGGTCGCCCGCGAGACAGTAATCCATACCTGCTCGGACGCTTAGCCAGCGCTACTGGTTCCCGCGCGACCGCCACCAGGCCAGCAGCTCGGCGGTGGCCTCCTCGGTGGTCAATGGCCCGCGGTCTAGCCGCAGCTCTTTCAGGAACTTCCACGCCTCACCGACTTCCGGGCCCGGCGGGATGTCGAGCAGCTCCATGATCTGGTTGCCGTTCAAGTCGGGGCGTATTCGCGCCAGGTCCTCTTGGGCCGCCAGCTCGGCGATCCGGGCCTCCAGCCGGTCGTAATTGGCCTGCAGGCGGGCGGCCCTGTCGCTTGTTGCGCGTCGTGCAATCGGCGCGAACGAGCTTGTGCAGCCGGGGCAGCAGCGGCCCGGCGTCGGTGACGTAGCGGCGCACCGCGGAGTCGGTCCACTTGCCGTCGCCGTAGCCGTGGAACCGCAGGTGCAGATACACCAGCTGGGAGACGTCCTCGACCATCTGTCTGGAGTACTTCAGCGCCCGCAGCCGCTTGCGGGCCATCTTGGCGCCGACCACCTCATGGTGGTGAAAGCTGACGCCTCCGTTCGGCTCGTGCCGGCGGGTTGCGGGCTTGCCGATGTCGTGCAGCAGCGCGGCCCAGCGCAGCACCAGATCGGGGCCGCCGTCTTCGAGCGCGATCGCCTGCCTCAACACCGTCAGCGAATGCTGGTAGACGTCTTTGTGTTGGTGGTGTTCGTCGATGGCCATCCGCATGTCGCCGACCTCGGGCAGCACCACCTCACCCATCCCGGTCTCCACCAGCAGGTCGAGGCCGGCGACCGGGTTGTCGCCCAGCAGCAACTTGTCCAGCTCGGCGGCCACCCGTTCGGCGCTGATCCGGGCCAGCTCCGGGGCCATCTCCTCGATGGCCTGCCGCACGCGTTCGGCGACGGTAAAGCCCAGTTGCGACGCGAACCGCGCGGCGCGCAGCATCCGCAACGGGTCGTCACCGAAGGACACCTGCGGCGCCGCCGGGGTATCCAGCACTCGGGCGCGCAGCGCCGCCAAACCGCCCAGGGGATCCAGGAATTCGCCCGGGCCGCTTGGCGTGACGCGCACGGCCATCGCGTTGGCCGTGAAGTCGCGGCGCACCAAATCGTCCTCGAGCCGATCGCCGAAACGTACCTCGGGGTTGCGCGAAACCTGGTCGTAGGTGTCCGCGCGGAACGTGGTGATCTCCAGGCGGTGATCGCCCTTGCCGACACCGACCGTTCCGAATTGGATTCCCGTCTCCCACAACGCGTCTGCCCACTGCCCCACGATCTGTTGGACCTGCTCGGGGCGGGCATCGGTGGTGAAGTCCAGATCGGGACTCAGCCTGCCCAGCAAGGCATCGCGCACCGAACCGCCGACAAGGTACAGCTCGTGGCCCGCGGCATCGAATGTCGCACCCAGCTCGCGCAGCATGGGCGTGTGCTTGTTCAGGGCGACCGCGGCCGCGGTCAGCAGGTCGGCATCGGCTTCTGGCACGTTCGATCAGCGTAGTCGGACGTCGGTTGCAGCCTCGCTCACATGCGTGTGCGCTCACGGCGTCGCGTGTGTATCCAGGGCGGAAATCTCGGCGGTTCTCCACCGCGGAAGCACACTCGACGCTCAAGACGCGCACTCGACCTGCGCCGTCGCACAGCGCGCCAGCGGCGAGTATGTCCTGGAGACCGACCCGTGCCAGCTACTATCGCTTGGGTGTCGGACGGCGAACAAGCGAAACCGCGTCGGCGCCGGGGACGGCGCCGGGGTCGTGGCGCTCCCGACGCGGTTCAGAACCACAACGAAGGCCAAGCGACCGGTGACTCGCCACCCGCCAAATCCCGTCGGTCCCGATCGTCTCGGCGCACGCCGGAGCGGCTGCGCACCGTGCACGAAACATCCGCCGGCGGCCTGGTCATCGACGGCATCGACGGGCCGCGCGATGAGCAGGTCGCGGCCCTGATCGGACGCGTCGATCGGCGCGGTCGGATGCTGTGGTCGCTTCCCAAAGGCCACATCGAGCTTGGCGAGACGGCCGAACAGACCGCCATTCGCGAGGTCGCCGAGGAGACCGGGATCCGCGGCAGCGTGCTGGCCGCGCTGGGACGCATCGATTACTGGTTCGTCACCGACGGCCGCCGGGTGCACAAGACGGTGCACCATTATTTGATGCGCTTCTCCGGCGGAGAGCTGTCCGACGAAGACCTGGAAGTCGCCGAAGTGGCTTGGGTGCCGATCCGGGAACTGCCCTCCCGGCTTGCCTACGCCGACGAACGCCGGCTGGCGCAGGTTGCCGACGAACTGATCGACAAGCTGCAAAGCGACGGTCCCACTGCGCTTCCACCACTGCCGCCCAGCTCGCCCCGGCGCCGCCCGCAGACGCATTCGCGGGCCCGGCATGCCGACAAGCCCGTCGCGGGCCGGAAGAACGGTCACGGGCCAGGGCCGTGACCGCGCCGCGACTCTGCTGGGCCGGCTTGTTGCGCCTTGCCGCTGTGCTCGGCATCGTGGCCGGTTTCGCGCTGCTTACCGGACCCGCGACGCCGCGCGCGGCTGCGGACGAACCCGGAGACACTCCGTTTATCCACGTCCGCATCGACCAGGTGACCCCCGACGTGGTCACCACATCGAGTCAACCCGTCGTCACCGTCAGCGGAGTGGTTGCCAACATCGGTGACCGCCCTGTCCGCGACGTGATGATCCGGCTAGAGCACGCCCCGGCGGTAACCGGCTCGGCGGGCTTGCGCACCTCCCTGGACGGCAGCACAGACCAGTACCAGGCGGCCGCGGACTTCCTCACGGTGGCGCCCGAACTTCAGCGCGGGCAGGAAGTCGGGTTCACCCTGTCGCTCCCACTGCGCTCGGCGGCCAAACCGTCGTTGGGCATCGACCAGCCGGGGATCTACCCCGTGCTGGTCAACGTGAACGGAACACCCGACTACGGCGCCCCCGCCCGGTTGGACAACGCGCGCTTTCTGCTGCCCGTGGTCGGCGTGCCACCCGACCGCGCCAACGAACTGGACTCCGCCGTCGCGCCCGACACCTCCAAGCCCGTGTGGATCACCATGCTGTGGCCACTGGCCGACCGACCGCGGCTCGCCCCCGGCGCGCCCGGCGGCAGCATCCCGGTACGGCTGGTAGACGACGACTTAGCCTCCTCGCTGGCCACCGGCGGCCGGTTGGACATCCTGCTGTCCGCGGCCGAGGTCGCCACCGGCCACGACGTCGACCCGGACGGCGCCGTGGGCCGCGCGCTGTGCCTGGCCGTCGACCCGGATCTGCTGGTCACCGTCAACGCGATGACCGGCGGCTACGTGGTGTCGAATTCGCCCGATGGCCCCGCCCAACTACCTGGCACACCGACGCATCCGGGCACCGGTCAGGTCGCCGCGACGGCATGGCTGGGCCGGTTGCGCGCGCTGGCCCACCGGACTTGTGTGACGCCGCTGCCTTATGCGCAAGCCGATCTGGACGCCTTGCAACGCGTCAATGATCCCGGGCTGAGCGCGATCGCCACCACCGGCGTCGGCAACATCGTCGACCGCATTCTGGACGTGCAGTCCACTGGTGGCGCCACGCTGTTGCCGGACGGGCCGTTGACCGGTCCCGCGGTCAACCTGCTCAGCGCCAACGACAGCACGGTCGCGATCGCCGCCGCCGACTTATCCGCCCAGGATTCGGGCGGCGACGCGTCCGCCGGCGTCGACACCGCGCCCAAACGGTTGTCCCCGCGGGTGGTGATCGCACCGTTTGATCCGGCCGTCGGGGCCGCGCTCGCCGGCGCGGGTACCAACCCTGTCGCGCCGACCTACTTGGATCCCTCGCTGAAGGTTCGGCTAGGGCATGACTCGGACACCGCTCGACGCCAGGACGCCCTGGGCTCCATCTTTTGGCACGCCCTGCAGCTCGACGCCGCGCCCCGCACACAGATCCTGGTCCCGCCGGCGACGTGGAACCTGCAGACCGAGGACGCGCAGAACATCTTGACCGCGCTGGCCACGACCATCCGTTCCGGTCTGGCGGTAGCCCGACCGCTACCTGCGGTGATCGCCGAGGCCGGCGCCCACAACGAGCCCGCGGAGCCTGCCGGTGCCTACCCCGCGCGTGGCCGGTTCACCGACGACGTCACCGCTGACATCGCCGGTCAGGTCGGGCGCCTGTGGGGGCTGACCTCGGCGCTGAGCACCGACGAGCGCACCGGGTTGACCGGCGTCCAGTACACCGCCCCGCTGCGCGAGGACATGCTGCGCGCGTTGAGCCAATCGGAACCACCCGATACCCGCAACGGGCTGGCCCGACAGCGCCTGTCGGTGGTTGGCAAAACGATCAGCGACTTGTTCGGCGCGGTCACGATCGTCAACCCGGGCGGCTCCTACACCCTGGCCACCGAGCACAGCCCCCTTCCGCTGGCGCTGCACAACGGCCTCGCCGTCCCCATCCGGGTCCGCCTGCAGGTCGACGCCCCGCCCGGGATGACCGTCACCGACGTCGGCCAGATCGAGTTGCCGCCGGGATACCTGCCGTTGCGGGTGCCGATCGAAGTGAAGTTCACCCAACGAGTCGCGGTCGACGTGACGCTGCGCACCCCGGATGGCTTGCGGCTGGGTGAGCCGGTGCGGTTGTCGGTGCATTGCAACGCCTACGGCAAGGTCCTGTTCGCGATCACGATGACCGCCGCGGCGGTGCTGGTGCTGCTCGCCGGGCGGCGGCTTTGGCACCGTTTCCGCGGCCAGCCCGACCGCGCCGACCTGGACCGCCCCGACCCACCCCACCCCAGACGCGCCGACGTGCACGACGAGATCGACGACAGGGTCGAGCAGAAGCACAGAGTATGAACCCCCCTTCACGGCGGACCCACCCACACCCGCCGCCGCGGCCACAACCCCCGCCACCGTCAGCTCGTCGGCCACGCCGCACGGGCCCGCCGACCGGTCCGCTTCCCCCGGTGCCGGAGCTGTCTCGCCGGCGACCCGAGCTGTCCGACGCCGCCGTGGTGTCGCGGTCATGGGCAATCGCGTTCGCCACGCTGGTCAGCCGGATCACCGGCTTCGGCAAGATCGTGTTGCTGGCCGCCATCCTGGGCGCCGCGCTCGCGAGCTCATACTCGGTGGCCAATCAGCTCCCGACCCTGATCGCCGCGCTCGTCTTGGAGGCGACGTTCACCGCGATCTTCGTGCCCGTGCTGACCCGTGCGGAGCAAAGCGACCCCGACGGCGGCGCGGCGTTCGTGCGGCGCCTGGTCACGTTGGTTACCGCGTTGCTGCTGGTTGCGACGACGCTGTCCGTCCTGGCCGCGCCGCTGCTGGTGCGGTTGATGCTCGGCCGGAATCCGCAAGTCAACGAGCCCCTGACCACCGCGTTCGCGTATCTGCTGCTGCCACAGGTGCTCGCCTACGGCCTGACGTCGGTGTTCATGGCGATCCTGAACACCCGCAACATATTCGGGCCGACGGCGTGGGCGCCCGTCGTCAACAACCTCGTCGCGATCGCGACCCTGGTGGTGTACCTCGCGGTCCCCGGCGAGCTGTCGGTGGACCCCGTCCGGATGGGCAACAGCAAGCTGCTGGTCCTCGGGATCGGCACCAACTTGGGGGTCTTCAGCCAGGTCGCGGTGCTGCTGGTGGCGTTGCGGCGCGAACGGGTCAGCCTGCGCCCGCTGTGGGGGATCGATCAGCGGCTCAAGCGCTTCGGCGCTATGGCCGCCGCGATGATGCTCTACGTCGTGATCAGTCAGCTCGGCCTGGTGGTTGGCAACCAAATCGCCAGCACGGCAGCGGCTTCGGGCCCCGCGATCTACAACTACACCTGGCTGGTCCTGATGCTGCCGTACGGCATGATCGGGGTGACCGTGCTGACGGTGGTGATGCCGCGGCTGAGCCGCAACGCCGCCGCCAATGACACCCGGGCCGTGCTCGCCGATCTGTCGCTGGCCACCCGGCTGACGCTGATCACTCTGATCCCGATAGTGGCGTTCATGACCGTCGGCGGGTCCGCGATCGGTAGCGCGCTGTTCGCCTACGGTCATTTCGGTCAGGTCGACGCGGGCTACCTGGGCGCCGCGATCGCGTTGTCGGCGTTCACGTTGATCCCGTATGGGTTGGTGCTACTGCAGCTGCGCGTGTTCTACGCCCGGGAACAACCCTGGACGCCGATCGTGATCATCCTCGTCATCACGGCCGTCAAGATCGTCGGCTCGGTGCTCGCGCCCCACCTGACCCACGACCCCAAGCTGGTGGCCGGCTATCTCGGCCTCGCCAACGGGATCGGATTTCTGGCCGGCGCGATCGTCGGTTATCTCTTGTTGCGACACACGCTGCTGCCCAACGGTGGCCACCTGCTCGGCGTCGGCGCGGTGCGGACAATCCTGGTGACCACCGCGGCGTCGCTGCTGGCCGGTTTGATCGCCCATGTGGCCGATCGGCTGCTGAGGCTCAACGGGCTGACGGCGGCGCACGGCGGTGCGGGTTCGCTGCTGCGCCTGTTAGTGCTGGCCACCATCATGCTCCCGATCATGGCCACGGTGATGGTCCGCGCGCAGGTCCCGGAGGCCCAGGCGGCGCTGAGCGCCGTCAAGCGCCGGATTTCGCGCCCCGGCCGGGACAAAGGCGCATATTCCGAGCTGGGCCGCGTCACGTACCCTGAGCAGAGGAATTCGTCCCCGCCGGGGGTAAATGCGGTCCAGGAGCCCATCCCTCGCAGCCCTTCGGAGCGGGTAGCCAGCGCCCAGATAGCGAAAGGACCGGAGGTGACCGACCGTCCAGGCGAGACCGCCGCATCCGGCTCCGCTTCAGGCGCCGAGCTGCCGCGACCGGTTGCCGACGACTTTCAGCCCGACATCCCACCCAACCACGAGCGTGAAATGTCCCCGCCCGACCGGATGAACGGCGATCCCGCCGCCCAACCCGTCGGGGGTCCGATCCCCTTCGACGCGCCCCGCGAACGTGGCCCGGAATCGGCGCCGTCCGCGGACGACGCCCGCCTGGTTCCCGGCGCCCGGATCGCCGCCGGCCGCTATCGGCTGCTGGTGTTCCACGGCGGCGCGCCTCCCTTGCAGTTCTGGCAGGCGCTGGACACCGCGCTGGACCGGCAGGTAGCGCTGACTTTCGTCGACCCGGACGGCAACCTGCCCGACGGGGTGCTGCAAGACATCTTGTCGCGCACCTTGCGGCTCAGCCGGATCGACAAGCCGGGAATCGCCCGGGTGCTCGACGTGGTCAACACCGACTCCGGCGGCTTGGTGGTCGCGGAGTGGATCCGCGGTGGTTCGCTGCAGGAAGTGGCGGACACCGCGCCCTCGGCCATCGGCGCGGTCCGGGCAATGCAGTCGCTGGCCGCAGCCGCCGACGCGGCCCACCGCGCGGGTGTGGCCCTGTCGCTCGACCACCCCGGCCGGGTGCGCGTCAGCATCGAAGGCGACGTCGTGCTGGCCTATCCCGCGACCATGCCCGGCGCCAGCCCGCAAGACGATATCCGCGGAATCGGTGCCGCGCTGTATGCCCTGCTGGTCAACCGCTGGCCGTTGCCGGAGCACGGGGCGCGCAGCGGCCTCGCACCGGCCAACCGGGATCCCGCCACCGGCCTTCCCGTCGAACCGAGTGCCATCGACCGCGACATCCCGTTCCAGATTTCCGCCGTCGCCGTTCGGGCGGTTCAAGAAAACGGCGGGATACGCAGTGCGTCGACGCTTTTGAATCTGCTTCAGCAAGCGACGGCGGTCGCCGACCACACCGAGGTTCTCGGTCCGGTCGACGATTCGCCGCCACTGCCCGCCGCCCTGCCGTCAACCGGCCGGGAGTACTCGACCTTCGCGCACAGGCGCCGCAACGTGCTGATCGGTGCCGGCGTCGGGCTTGCCGTCATCGTGGTGGCTTTGCTGGTGCTGGCGTCGATAGTGAGCAAGATCTTCGGCAACGTCGGCGGTGGCCTCAACAAAGACGAGCTCGGGCTGAACGGGCCCTCCTCGTCGACGTCATCGTCGGCGGTCAGTTCGGCTCCCGCGGGGAGCTTCGTCAAACCAACCAAGGCAACGGTCTTCTTCCCCGACGGCGACCCCGACAACCCAGGGCAGGCCGGACTTGCGATCGACGGCGACCCCTCCACCTCCTGGACAACCGGGCAGTATGACGACCCCGTCCCGTTCCCCAACTACAAGCAAGGCGAAGGGTTGATGTTGCAGCTGCCCAAACCCACGGTGGTGGGCCAGGTCAACATCGACATTGCCAGCACCGGGACCAAAGTGGAGATTCGCTCGTCGCCCACACCAACGCCGTCACAACTAAAAGAAACGACGGTGCTGACGCCGGCCACGGCCCTCAAGCCCGGTCACAACTCCATCCCGGTCAAATCCGGAGCGCCGACGTCGAACCTGCTGGTGTGGATCTCCACGCTGGGAACCATCGACGGCAAGAGCCAGACCAGCATCTCGGAGATCACGGTTCAGGCCGCATCCTGACAGCGCTCACAGGCCCACGCTGCGGTGAAGTGCCGCGCGACAACCGATTGGTTACTGTCCGGCCGTGGGTTTCGGGGGAAACGGCCAGCGGGAACGCAGTGACGCCGAGCTGCTGGCAGCCCATGTCGCCGGCGACCGATACGCCTTTGACGAGTTGTTCCACCGTCATCAACGACAACTACACCGCCTGGCGCGGCTCACCACTCGCAGCCCTGAGGATGCCGAAGACGCGCTGCAGGACGCGATGCTTTCCGCGCACCGCGGCGCGGGTTCGTTCCGGCATGACGCCGCGGTCGGCAGCTGGCTGCACCGCATCGTGTTCAACGCCTGCCTGGACCGGCTGCGACGCACCAAGGCCCACCCGACCGCCGCGCTGGAAGACATCTACCCGGTCGCCGATCGCACGGCGCAGGTCGAGACAGCCATCATGGTGCAGCGGGCCTTGATGCGGCTGCCCGTCGAGCAACGGGCAGCGGTGGTTGCCGTCGACATGCAGGGCTACTCGGTGGCCGACACCGCCGCCCTGCTGGGAGTTGCCGAGGGCACGGTCAAGAGTCGATGTTCTCGCGCCCGGGTTCGCCTCGCCGAGTTGCTCGGCCACCTCAACGCCGGCACTCGCGCCGCCCGTGACCGCCCCGCGGGTCAGCGCTAACCCTGTTCCTCCGAACACGCGGTGCGGGGGCGTGCGTGGCCATCGATGCGCGCGTGACGGACACTGGGGCGGATGGGTGAAGCCGACAACGAATCTGCGGAACACCGCGCAGCGGACGCGGATCCGCCCCTGACGGTTGAGCTTCTCGCGGACCTGCAGGCCGGTCTGCTGGATGACGACTCCGCAGCGCGCGTACGTAGACGGGTCCGCGAAGACCCGGCGGCGGAGGAAATCCTGCGCGCGTTGAACCAGGTGCGCTGCGACGTCGCCGCGATGGGCGCCCATCCGACGTCGGCGCCGGACGTCCCGCCACAGGTCACCGCCCGAATCTCGGCCGCGCTGAGGTCAGCGGGCGAGGCCCAGGGGCGCAGCAGCGCCGCGCACTCGGCCCGGCCGCAGATCCGGCCCGCGAAGGTGGCCGCTATGACGGCCGGCGTCGGAGCGGTGCTAGCGGCGATCGGCGTGGGCACCGCGGCGCTGATCAACGCGCCCGAACCCGCTCCCAGCACCCCGGCCACCGCCCAACACATCACGGTGTCGACCCCGCCGATGACGATTCCGCTCTCGGAAGCGGAGATCCTCGGCTTGCTCAACCGCAGTCCCGACTTTGGCCCGCTCACCGATCCGGCACGGCGCGCGTCCTGCCTCAGTGGCCTCGGCTACCCGGCGTCCACGCAGGTGCTGGGGGCGCGACCGATCGACATCAACGCCCGCCCCGGCGTCCTGCTGCTGCTGCCCGGCGAGACGCCCGCCGACGTGGCGGTCTACGCGGTGGCACTGAATTGCAGCGCCGCCGACACCGGTTTGTTGGCCAACACGCAGGTCCCCCACCCTTAGTCTGGTTGCCTATCGTTGTGCCAAGCATGTGGGAACACCCGCGCCTACGCTGGCGTTCGTAGGCGTAGCTTCCATACCTGAAAGGCTCGTATGACTACCGCCACTTCCGCTCGGGATGCTCGGGATGCTCGGGATGCTCGGGACCCCATCCACGACGTCATCGTCATCGGTTCCGGCCCCGCCGGCTATACCGCGGCCCTCTACACGGCCCGCGCGCAGTTGGCACCGCTCGTTTTCGAGGGCACCGCTTTCGGCGGGGCGTTGATGACCACGACCGAAGTGGAGAACTACCCGGGCTTTCGCGACGGCATCACCGGCCCGGAATTGATGGACGAGATGCGTGAGCAGGCGCTGCGCTTTGGCGCGGACCTGCGGATGGAAGACGTCGAGTCGGTCTCCCTGGACGGGCCGGTCAAGTCGGTCGTGACCGCCGACGGGGACACGCACCGCGCCAGGGCCGTCATCTTGGCCATGGGCGCCGCGGCCCGGTACCTGCAGGTTCCCGGCGAACAGGAGTTGCTGGGCCGCGGCGTGAGCTCGTGCGCCACGTGCGATGGGTTCTTCTTCCGCGACCAGGACATCGCCGTCGTCGGCGGTGGTGATTCCGCGATGGAGGAAGCCCTCTTCCTGACCCGCTTCGCCCGCAGCGTGACACTCGTGCACCGCCGCGACGAGTTCCGGGCATCGAAAATCATGCTCACCCGCGCGCGCAACAACGACAAGATCAGGTTCATCACCAACCACACCGTCGTCGCGGTGGACGGCGACACCACGGTGACCGGATTACGGTTGCGCGACACGGCAACCGGCGAGGAAACCACCCTCGCGGTGACCGGCGTCTTCGTCGCAATCGGTCATGAGCCGCGCTCGGCGCTGGTGCGCGACGTCATCGACGTCGATCCCGACGGCTACGTACTCACCAAGGGCCGCACCACGAGCACGTCGGTGGACGGTGTCTTCGCGGCCGGCGACCTGGTGGACCGCACCTACCGGCAAGCCGTCACCGCCGCGGGCAGCGGCTGCGCCGCGGCCATCGACGCGGAGCGTTGGCTGGCCGAACACGAGTCAGAGGCGCCCGCCGGTGGCGCAGCAGCCGGAAGCGCTGAGGGTACCGACACATTGATTGGAGCACCACGATGACCGCCGCCGAAAATGCCGGAAGCACAATAGAAGTCTCCGACGCGTCTTTCTCCACGGACGTGTTGTCGAGCAATAAGCCTGTGCTGGTTGACTTTTGGGCTACCTGGTGCGGACCGTGCAAGATGGTGGCGCCGGTTCTGGAGGAAATCGCAAGCGAGCGGGCCGATCAGCTCACCGTCGCCAAGCTGGACGTTGACGCCAACCCGGAAACGGCGCGCGATTTCCAGGTGGTTTCGATCCCGACCATGATCCTGTTCAAAGACGGCCAACCCGTGAAGCGGATCGTCGGCGCCAAGGGCAAGGCCGCCTTGCTGCGTGAACTTTCCGACGCGGTTCCCGACCTCAGCTAGCCCATCGACTCCGCCACGCCGCGCCCCGCGCTCAGCCTGGGGTTTTCCCGAAATTGAGAAGCGTCTGCGACAATAAGCGGTAGCTGTTGCCGTGTTCAGCCTTGTCCCGGAGGGCCCTTGGTATGTCGAGTCCGCGCCGTGAAGACGGCGACGCGCTGCGCTGCGGCGACCGCAGTGCCGCTGTGGCCGAGATCCGGGCGACGCTGGGGACGCTAGGGCTGCTGGACAATTACGACGAAGACCCGACCACCGGCCGGCACGTGGCCCTCGACGTCTTCGATGACGAGTTGGATCAGGCGGTGCGCGCCTTCCAGCAGCATCGCGGATTGCTGGTGGACGGCATCGTCGGCGAGGCCACCTACCGCGCGTTGAAGGAGGCCTCGTACCGGCTCGGCGCGCGCACGCTGTACCACCAGTTCGGCGCCCCGCTCTACGGCGATGACGTCGCCACGTTGCAGGCGCGGCTGCAGGACCTCGGCTTCTACACCGGCTTGGTCGACGGCCATTTCGGTTTGCAGACGCACAACGCCCTGATGTCGTATCAACGTGAGTACGGACTTGCCGCTGACGGCATCTGCGGCCCAGAAACCTTGCGCTCCTTGTACTTCCTGAGTTCCCGCGTCTCGGGCGGCTCCCCGCACGCCATTCGCGAGGAAGAGCTGGTCCGCCGGTCGGGCCCCAAACTATCGGGCAAACGCATCATCATCGATCCGGGCCGCGGCGGCGCGGACCACGGGTTCATCATGCAGGGTCCGGACGGCCCCGTCAGCGAAGCAGATGTGTTGTGGGACTTGGCAAGTCGGCTTGAGGGACGGATGACCGCCATCGGCATGGAAACCTTCCTGTCACGGCCGACGAACCGCAGCCCGTCGGATGCCGAGCGCGCCGCGACGGCCAACAACGTCGGCGCTGATCTGATGATCAGCCTGCGGTGCGAATCCCAGAGCAGCACTTCGGCCAGCGGTGTGGCCTCTTTTCACTTCGGTAATTCGCATGGCTCGGTGTCCACGATCGGACGCAATCTCGCCGACTTCATCCAGCGAGAAGTGGTGGCACGCACCGGTTTACGGGACTGTCGCACGCACGGAAGAACGTGGGATCTGCTGCGACTGACCCGGATGCCGACCGTTCAGGTCGATGTCGGCTACATCACCAACCCGCGCGATCGCGCGATGCTGGTCTCGACGCAGACTCGCGACGCCATCGCCGAGGGCATCCTCGCCGCGGTCAAGCGGCTCTATCTACTGGGCAAGAACGACAGGCCCACTGGCACATTCACCTTCGCCGAGCTGCTCGCCCACGAATTGTCGGTGGAACGTGCCAGCAGGCTGGGCGGTTCCTAACCGCACTCGGTGCCCTTCAACGTATTTCCCACGGTGGAACCGGCGCCCACCGGTTGTTGCAGCTGAGCGTTGGCCAACAGCCGCTCCAATGCCGCCTCGACCTCGGCTTTCCAACCAAGGCCCTTGTCGAGTTCCAGTCGCAGCCGAGGGAAGTACGCATGCGGAGCCACCACAACGAAACCGGCGTCCTTCAAAAATTCCGCGTCGATGATGCAGTGGTCGACCGAGCAGTCGCCGAGTGCCTCCAACACCGGCCGGACGTCGGGGTCAACCGTCCGCGGATCCTGCAACTCGGAGGCCGCCGCTGTGCGGCCGAACGCCTCCAACGCCCGGACCCCGCGCCGCACCAACTCGTCGATCACCGCCGCGATGAGCCCCTGTGGTAAATCCTCGCCGGCTTGCCCCGGCTCGATCCCCATCGATGTCAGCATGACCGCGTCGGCGGACACCGGCGCGGTGGGAAAGCGCTGCGCCCGCGGCACCGCCCGCGGCGGCGCGTAGAGGACATACCCCAGGCACCTCGGCTCGGCGTGGCCGCGATCGTCCTCCGGGACGGCTGCCGCGACTTGACCGCATGAGCCCCACTCCAGCATCACCATCGACAGCCAGGCTTCTTTTTCGAACTCCGGGTCGGCGAGGTGGTCCTGGTTGCCGAGGGTCGCGGGGTCAACCTCCCAGAAGACGCAGCGGCGTGCGTGCTTGGGAAGCTGCTCGAAAGCCTCGAGCCGCAGCGGCGTGATTCGAGCAGACACTAGCCTCCTGGCTTCCGTGCGGGACCGCAGCCAACTGCACCGGCAACCCCTCCAGAATAGGAGGTTTGGTCGTCATCGGACCAGTGTTTGCCGCACCACTTGGGCCGGCGCGGCAGGGCCGTCGGTGAACCGCGGCCGCGGCGGCCCCGGGGTTGAAATGGCTTGGAGCGCACACGAATTCCAGCAAGGTCGGATGCTTGGGGCGGGTGGTCACGCCCCCGTAGCCCGCGCGACGTCACAGTGACGTAATTACACGGCATGGACGGTCATGCATTCGGAGGGGTCATCATGTCGACGATCCGTCGGAGATCGTCGACCGAGCCGAACTCGACCACAATCCTCCCCTTGCGTTTGCCGAGGCTCACCGTCACCCGCGTATCGAAGGCGTTCGACAGGCGCTCAGCAACGTCTTGGAGGCCGGGCATCTGAATCGGCTTGCGCCGTGGGGGTGGCGGAGGCGCGGCATCGCCGCGGTTGGCCAGGGTGACCGCCTCCTCGGTCGCGCGCACGGACAGCCCTTCCGCGACGATCCTGGCGGCCAGTTCCTCCTGCGCCTCGGGTCCGGCCTCCAGGGACAGCAGCGCGCGGGCATGGCCGGCGGACAACACTCCCGCCGCCACTCGCCGCTGCACCGCGATGGGCAGCTTCAGTAACCGGATCATGTTGGTGATCAGCGGCCGCGAGCGGCCTATGCGCGACGCCAGTTCGTCATGCGTGACGCCGAACTCGTCAAGCAGCTGCTGATACGCCGCCGCCTCTTCCAACGGGTTCAGCTGTACCCGGTGGATGTTCTCCAGCAAGGCGTCGCGCAGCAAGTTGTCATCGCCGGTCTCCCGCACGATGGCCGGGATGGTGGCCAGGCCCGCTTCCTGGGCGGCGCGCCAACGCCGCTCCCCCATCACGATCTGATACCGCGCCCCGCCCGGCGACCCGGTCACCGCACGGACCACGATCGGTTGCAGGAGACCGAACTCGCGGATGGAGTGCACCAACTCGGAGAGCGCCTCGTCGTCGAACACCTGGCGCGGCTGACGCGGGTTGCGTTCGATATCCCCCGGCGGGATCTCGCGGTACACCGCGCCCACGGCCGCGGCATCCGGCGCCGCTCCCCCGATCAGGACATCGGCGGCCGCATCGCCCATCCGCGGACCCAGGGTCGCCGGACCGGAGTCGCCGTCCGCCGGGCCGGTGGGGATCAGCGAAGCCAGGCCCCGGCCGAGGCCGCCCTTCTTACGTAACGGCTGCGTCATGGTCGTCCCTTCACGGATGGTTCTCAATCACGCTCGGCGAGTTCGCGACCCGCGTCGAGATAGCTCATCGCCCCGCGTGAACCGGGATCGTAATCGATGATCGTCATGCTGTAGCCGGGCGCCTCCGAGACCTTGACGCTCCGCGGAATCACCGTGCGCAACACCTTGGTTCCGAAGTACCGCCGCACCTCTTCGGCGACCTGATCGGCGAGCTTGGTCCGGCCGTCGTACATGGTGAGGATGACGGTGGTCACCTCGAGCCGAGGATTGAGGTGCGCCTTCACCATCTCGATGTTGCGCATCAGTTGTGACACCCCTTCGAGCGCGTAGTACTCGCACTGGATCGGGATCATCACCTCCGGCGCGGCGACGAGCGCATTGATGGTCAGCAGTCCGAGGGACGGCGGGCAGTCGACGAAAACGTAGTCGAAGTCGAGGTGTTCGAGCTCGGCCAGGGCGGTACGGAGCCGATTCTCGCGCGCCACCATGCTCACCAACTCGATTTCGGCGCCGGCCAGGTCGATCGTTGCCGGCACGCAGAACAGCCGCGGGCTGTGCGGGCTGGGTCGTATGGCCTCCCGTAGCGAGATCTCGCCGATGAGCACCTCGTACGACGAGGGCGTGCCCGCGTGCCGGTCGTGAATTCCGAGCGCCGTGCTCGCGTTGCCCTGCGGGTCGAGATCGATGACGAGCGTCTTCAGCCCTTGCACGGCAAGCGCGGCGGCGAGGTTGACCGCGGTGGTGGTCTTGCCTACGCCGCCCTTCTGGTTCGCGATCGTGAAGAGTCGCCGGTGGCGGGGACGGCGCAGCGGCGGATAGGTGGTGTGCAGCACGCGCATGGCGCGCTCCGCGGCGGCGCCGATCGGGGTGTCGGATTCGTCGGATGTTTCACGTGAAACATTCGCCAATCCGTCGTCCCCGTCGTCGTCCGTCAACGGCGCTTCCTGGGGTTCAACGGGCGCCGGCGGCTGGGTCTGCACAACGCCCGGGGGCGGCGGGTTGGCTGACGGGCCGTGTGGAGAACTCACTGCGTCCTCCTGCCTGCCGTACCTGGCGGCCTCCGGTGCGGCCGATTTCCGCGCCGCGCTAGCACCACGGTTGCGGGCGGACGCAAGTAGTTCGCGCCACATGTCACCACCCTGACATCAACGGCTCCCGACGCCGCCATCACACGCCGGTGTGCTTCCACTTCGTCGGGAGCGCTCTTCCCTTTGATCGCGATCATCCGCCCCCCCGCCCGTAGCAACGGCATACTCCACTTCGTCAACCTGTCCAGCGGTGCAACCGCTCGCGACACCGCGGCGTCCCTCGCTCCGAGTTGATCGCGCACCCAACGTTCCTCCGCACGGCCGCGCACCACCTCGACCGCCAACCCTAGTTCCGCGACGGCCTCAGTGAGAAACTCGCTCCGGCGCAGCAGCGGTTCGAGAAGCACGATTTCGAGATCGGGCCGTGCGATCGCCAACGGTATCCCCGGCAGGCCGGCCCCGCTGCCGATGTCTATCACCCGCTCGCCGGGATCAAGCAGTTCCGCCACCGCGGCGCTGTTGAGGAGATGGCGGTCCCAGAGGCGGCCGACCTCGCGCGGCCCCAGCAGGCCGCGTTCCACCCCGGCGCCCGCCAGTAGTTGGGCATACCGTCGGGCAATGTCGAGCCGCGCCCCAAAGATCGCGGCTCCGGCATCGGCCGTGGGGCCCGGGTCAACGGGCGCGGGGAGGTCGATCGTTCGGTCGCGTTGTCTCACATGTTTCACGTGAAACATCTCTCGTCCTGTTTCACGTGAAACATTTTCGATCCTCGGGGCTCCGCCGGGGCGCTGGACATCGCGAATTACACCGCTGTGACTCGGCGGCGTTCAGTCGAGCAGGACCACCACGCGCCGCGCCGGCTCCACGCCTTCGCTCTCGCTGTGCACTCCGGGCACCGCCGCAACGGCATCGTGGACGATCTTGCGTTCGAACGGTGTCATCGGCGACAGCTCCTGGCGTTCCCCGCTGTCCAGCACCCGCCGTGCGACCTTGTCGCCGAGCGCGGCCAGCTCTTCGCGTCGGCGGCGCCGCCAGCTCGCGATGTCGAGCATCAGCCGGCTCCGGACACCGGTTTTCTGGTGCACCGCCAGCCGGGTCAGCTCCTGTAGGGCGTCGAGCACTTCGCCGCCGCGCCCGACCAACTTGTTCAGGTCGTCGCTGCCGTCGATGCTCACCGCGGCCCGGTTGCCCTCGACGTCCAGGTCGATGTCCCCGTCGAAGTCCAACAGATCCAACAGCTCTTCGAGATAGTCCCCGGCGATCTCGCCCTCCGCGACCAATCGCTCCTCTAGGTCGTCGGATTCCTCGTCACCGGCGTGCGGCGTCGCGGTGTCGTCGGACAAATCCTCGGGCGACTCGGGTGTAGCAAGTCCTGCATCCAAGTCGCGCTCGGTGGTGTCGGCGTCTGTCATCTCTTCTCTCCCTTTTCCACGGGGCCCGCCTTGGCGGCCTCCGTCGCCCGGGGCGGCCTTGTGCTGGGTCACCCTCGTCAGCGTTTGCGCCTTTTTGGTCGCGCTCCAGGCCGGGGCGTGCGGTTGGTCGGGGCGTCGCTGCGTCCGGCCGCGCCCGGCTTCCCCGGCTGAGCCTGTTCGGTTATTCCTCCGGTCACCTGGCCGTCGGATTCGTCTTCGGCCTCGATCGACGCCGCGCCGGATCCGGAGCCCGTGGTCACCTCGCCATCCGTCGACGAACCGTTCCCGCTCGTCAGCGCCGCCTTGGGGCTGCGCTTCGGTTTGGCCCCCGGCGCCGGTGCGTTGGCCGCCCGGCGCTGTATTGCTTCCTGCCTCTTGGCCTCGTCCTCTTTTTCGATCATGCCGAAGACGTAGTGCTGCTGAGCGAAGGTCCAGATGTTGTTCGAGAACCAGTACAGGATGATGGCGAGCGGAAGGAACGGCCCGCCGACGACCACGCCGAGCGGAAACACGTACAGCGCGAGTTTGTTCATCATCGCGGTCTGCGGGTTGGCCGCCGCCTCCGGGCTCTGCCGGGCTACCGATGCGCGGCTGTTGAAGTAGGTCGCGATGCCGGCCAGGATCATCACCGGGGTGCCCACGGCGATCACCGCGGGGCGGCTGAAATGGGTGAACGCGTCCAGCCCGGTCCGTTGGGTCATGAAGGCCCCGATCGGGGCGCCCCACAGGTTGGCGTCCAGGAAGTGGCCCACGTCGGCCGGGGTGAACACATAGTTGCCCGTCATCCGGTTCTGGATCACCGACATGTGCGGCTGACCGAAGCCCCCCGTGGTGCGGTTGAACGACCGCAACACGTGATAGAGCCCCAAGAACACCGGGATCTGCGCCAGCATCGGCAAGCAGCCCAGGATGGGGTTGAAGCCGTGCTCGCGTTGCAGCTTCTGCATCTCGAGCGCCATGCGCTGGCGGTCCTTGCCGTACTTTTTCTGCAGCGCCTTGATCTGTGGCTGCAGTTCCTGCATCTGCCGGGTGGTGCGGATCTGACGCACGAACGGCTTGTACAGGATGGCCCGCAGGGTGAACACCAGGAACATCACCGACAGTGCCCACGCGAAGAAGTTCGTCGGGCCCAGTACGAAAGCGAACAGCTTGTACCAGACCCACATGATCCACGACACCGGGTAGTAGAAGATGTCGAGGCTGACCGGATCAAACGACAAAAGACTCACCTTCCGCAAGCTCCGCCCGGCCGCTCCGGGTGTCGCTGGTGTCATCGGAGCATTCGCGGCGCTCCGGTATTGGATCCCATCCTCCCCGATGCCACGGTCCGCACTTGGCGAGCCTCACCGCGGACAACCAGCTCCCCCGAAGCAAGCCGAACTCGGTGAGGGCGTCGACGGCGTACTGGCTACAGGTCGGAACGAAGCGGCATGTCGCCGGACGAAGCGGCGACACCATGTGGCGGTACAGCTGGATCAGGAAAACGAAGCCACGAACAACGCCCCGGCCGATTGCGTTGCCCGCTCCCCCGACGACACCGCGCGTCGGTGCGCAGAGATTCACGGGGCTTTCCCCGCCCACTCGAACGCACGTCGCAAGCCGCGTCGCAGCTGCTGCTCCAATCGTGCCGACGACACCTGCCGACTACTCGGCAGCGCCCGGATCACCACCCGGTCGCGCTGATCCAACTCGCTCAACATGGTGCGGGCGACATGGCGCAGCCGACGCGCGACCCGGTGGCGTTCCACCGCCGACCCGACCTTCTTGGAAATGATCAACCCGACGCGCGGACCCGCGGCGTCACGATCGCTCGCCCGCCGGACGTGAACAACGACATCCGGCTGCACCCTGCGCAGCCCGCACTTCACCGTGGCGTCAAACTCGGTTGACTGCCTCATGCGGTTGCGCGCGGGAAGCACCGCCGAAAACCTGACGCTGCGATCAGGCAGATAACGCGCGACGGCCTTTACGGCGCCGGTTGGACACGATGGAGCGGCCGGCACGGGTGCGCATCCGCAGACGGAAACCGTGCACGCGGGCTCGGCGCCGGTTATTCGGCTGAAAGGTCCGCTTGCCCTTGGCCACGGCATTCTCCTCGCTGTCTCTGGCTCAACCGTTCGAGCTGCGTCTGGCCGCGCGTCACTCGAAGGTGGGTCTTGCTACTGGCCGGCGCGGTCCCCGGACACAACCCGGGTCGCAGCCGTATCGCCGACTTTCGGGCGACTGTTTGAGGGTACTGACGAGCCTTCGCCGGGTCAAACTTGGTCTGCCCCAACGAACCCAACCGGATAAACGCGAAAACTTCCGTTCTCGGCGTCGCCTCTG
This sequence comes from uncultured Actinomycetota bacterium, assembly GCA_963784685.1. Classification (GTDB taxonomy): domain Bacteria; phylum Actinomycetota; class Actinomycetes; order Mycobacteriales; family Mycobacteriaceae; genus Mycobacterium. Next base: position 629,841 of record CAWASF010000011.1, on the reverse strand, counting down.
CGGCACGATATCGACGACGGACGACAAGCACACCCCGAACGACCCTAGAGAAGCCGATTGGAATGCAGCAGAACTGTTGGCAGCCGCGCGGAAAACTGTTAGCTTCGGGCAATGCCGTTTCAGAGTGGAACGGCGCTCGACGACAAAGCGAGGATGGCGGATCGACTAGCTGTCTAGGCGACCTACAACGGTTGTCGCCAGCACGGAGATCGCGAGCCGTCGCCGGTAGGCTGCGGCTCGCATACGATCATCCTGTCCACACCTGTGCATAACTATGTGGACAGTCGATTTGCCGCCCAGCGTGGTTGCCCCTCGATGTCGAACCAGGAAGATACGTCGTTGACCGATGACCCCGGTTCAGGTTTTACGACGGTGTGGAACGCGGTCGTATCCGAGCTCAACGGTGAGTTCACCGCTGAGGGCATGGCCGCCAACCGCACCACTCTCGTTACTCCGCTGACCCCTCAGCAAAGAGCGTGGCTGAACCTTGTCCAGCCGCTCACCATCGTCGAGGGGTTTGCCCTGCTGTCGGTCCCGAGCAGTTTCGTTCAAAACGAGATCGAACGTCATCTGCGCGCACCCATCACCGATGCGCTCAGCCGCCGGCTCGGGCAACAGATCCAGCTCGGCGTACGCATCGCTCCGCCCGATGAGGACATCGACGAAGGCGCCCTCGCACCCGCGGGGACCTCTTCCCAGCCCCACGCGCTGCTCCAGGGCGACGACTTCATCGACGAAGGCGACGAAGGCGACGAAAACGGTGAAGTTGTCGCCGACCCCGAGCAGAGCTGGCCCAACTACTTCACCGAGCGGCCACACGCCGCCGACCCGGCCGTCGCCGGCGGAACCAGCCTCAACCGCCGCTACACCTTCGACACCTTCGTCATCGGCGCCTCCAACCGGTTCGCCCACGCCGCCGCCCTGGCGATCGCCGAAGCGCCGGCCCGCGCGTACAACCCACTCTTTATTTGGGGCGAGTCCGGCCTCGGCAAGACCCATCTGCTGCACGCCGCCGGCAACTACGCGCAGCGACTGTTCCCGGGGATGCGGGTCAAGTACGTCTCCACGGAGGAATTCACCAACGACTTCATCAACTCCCTGCGCGACGACCGAAAGGTCGCCTTCAAACGCAGCTACCGCGACGTCGACGTACTACTGGTGGACGACATCCAGTTCATCGAGGGCAAGGAAGGCATCCAGGAGGAGTTCTTCCACACCTTCAACACGCTCCACAACGCCAACAAACAGATCGTCATCTCCTCCGACCGGCCGCCCAAACAGCTCGCGACCCTCGAAGACCGACTACGGACCCGCTTCGAGTGGGGACTGATCACCGACGTACAGCCCCCCGAACTCGAGACCCGCATCGCGATCCTGCGCAAGAAGGCGCAGATGGAGCGCCTGGCGGTGCCCGACGAGGTCCTCGAACTGATCGCCAGCAGCATCGAACGCAACATCCGCGAGCTCGAGGGCGCGCTCATCCGGGTAACCGCGTTCGCGTCGTTGAACAAGACCCCTATCGACAAGGCGCTGGCGGAGATCGTCCTTCGCGACCTGATCGCAGACGCCAGCACGATGCAGATCAGCGCGGCCACCATCATGGCCGCCACCGCCGAATACTTCGACACCACCGTCGAGGAGCTGCGCGGCCCGGGCAAGACTCGGGCGCTGGCCCAGTCGCGACAAATCGCGATGTATCTGTGCCGCGAGCTCACCGACCTGTCACTGCCCAAGATCGGCCAGGCATTCGGACGCGACCACACGACGGTCATGTACGCCCAGCGAAAGATCTTGTCCGAGATGGCCGAGCGCCGTGAAGTGTTCGATCACGTCAAGGAACTCACCACGCGCATCCGGCAGCGGTCCAAGCGCTGATTCCGGCCGGCTCCAACGATTTTTTTCGGAAAACTTCTCGCACCCCTGTCACATCTGTCACACCCTGGCAGTGTGCGTGGCGCTGTGCAGAAGCCGTCCAAACATCGGTGCAGCAACGTGGTTTCCATGCACACCCGTCGTCCATCCCCACCGCCCAAACAGACCCAACAGCGTTGTCAACGGTGTCATCCACAACCCCAGCACTCCCCTAGCTGCGACAAGGCCTGGCTATCCCCAGAATGCACAGGCCCTAATACTGTTATTGAGATCTATTCGTATTTTCTTCTTTGAAGTACAGGCTTGGGGACGCCCGTCATGCGGGCCGCACCGAGCTCTCCTCGACGCGGTTTGTCGGCCTCTGCGATTAGCTTTCAAGATGGCCGCAGAAGATCTACGGTTGTTCATCGACTGCTAGCGACGGGCGGCTGGCGACTCGGTCTGGAAACACTTCGTTGGTGAAGGGACGCTATGAACGCGGCGACGACAACAGCAGGCCTAACCGACTTGAAGTTTCGTCTGGTGCGAGAGTCCTTCGCCGACGCGGTGTCGTGGGTGGCGAAGAACCTGCCGACCAGGCCGGCTGTCCCGGTCCTTTCAGGAGTCCTGTTGTCCGGCTCGGATGACGGGCTGACGATTTCCGGATTCGATTACGAGGTGTCCGCCGAGGCGCAGGTGGCAGCCGAAATAGCTTCTCCCGGAAGCGTTTTGGTGTCCGGAAGGTTGTTATCGGACATCACCCGCGCGTTGCCGAACAAGCCCGTCGACTTCTACGTGGACGGCAATCGGGTCGCGTTGACCTGCGGAAACGCCAGGTTTTCGTTGCCGACGATGCCCGTCGAGGATTACCCGACGCTGCCTGCGTTGCCGGAAGGCACCGGGACCATGCCGGCGGAGTTGTTCGCGGAGGCGATCGGTCAGGTCGCGATCGCGGCCGGCCGGGACGACACGTTGCCCATGCTCACCGGCATTCGGGTCGAGATCTCGGGCGACAAGGTGGTTTTGGCCGCCACCGACAGGTTCCGTCTGGCGGTTCGCGAACTGACCTGGTCGGCGTTGGCGCCCAACACCGAAGCCGCGGTGCTGGTGCCGGCCAAGACGTTGTCCGAGGCGGCCAAGGCCGGCGCCGACGGGTCCGATGTGCGGTTGTCGTTGGGCGCCGGGACGGGAGTCGGAAAAGAGGGACTGCTGGGAATCAGCGGTAACGGCAAACGCAGCACCACACGGCTCCTCGACGCGGAGTTCCCGAAGTTTCGCCAGTTGCTGCCGGCCGAGCACACGGCCGTGGCCACCATCAACGTGGCTGAGCTGACGGAGGCCATCAAGCTGGTTGCGTTGGTGGCCGACCGGGGCGCGCAGGTTCGGATGGAATTCGCCGACGGCATGCTGCGGCTGGCCGCGGGTGCCGACGATGTGGGCCGGGCCGAGGAGGACCTTCCCGTCGATTTTGCCGGTGAACCGCTGACGATTGCGTTTAACCCGACGTACCTGACCGACGGCCTCGCGTCGGTCCATTCGGAGCGGGTGTCCTTTGGTTTCACGACTCCGGGAAAGCCGGCGTTGCTCCGTCCGGCGTTGGATGAGAAAGACGACAGTCCGCCGACCGGCGGTGGACCCTTTTCCGCATCGCCGACGGATTATGTGTATCTGTTGATGCCAGTTCGGTTGCCCGGGTAGGTGTACGTCCGGCATTTGGGACTGCGTGACTTCCGGTCTTGGGCACACGCGGACCTCGAATTGCAGCCGGGCCGGACGGTATTCGTCGGGCCCAATGGCTTCGGCAAGACGAATCTGATTGAGGCGCTTTGGTATTCGACTACCCTGGGTTCGCATCGGGTGGGGACCGACGCGCCGCTGATCCGATCGGGCGCCGACCGGGCGGTGGTTTCGACGATCGTGGTCAACGAGGGTAGAGAGTGCGCGATCGACCTGGAGATCGCAACCGGGCGGGCCAACAAGGCGCGGTTGAATCGTTCGCCGGTGCGCAGCACGCGCGAGGTGGTCGGGGTTTTGCGTGCGGTGCTTTTCGCCCCGGAAGACTTGGCTTTGGTGCGCGGGGACCCGGCGGATCGACGTCGCTACCTCGACGATTTGGCGACGGTGCGCAGGCCGGCGATCGCTGGCGTGCGCGCCGATTACGACAAGGTCTTGCGGCAGCGTACGGCGCTGTTGAAGTCGATATCCGGCGCTCGGTACCGAGGCGACCGAGGTGCCCTGGACACGCTAGACGTCTGGGACAGCCGGTTGGCTGAACACGGCGCCGAGTTGATGGCCGCTCGAATCGATTTGGTGAATCAGTTGGCACCGGAGTTGGAAAAGGCTTACCAGTTGCTGGCATCCGGATCACGCCCGGCGTCGATTGCCTACCGAACCAGCCTTGGTGCCGGTGATGTGGGAGACGTCGGGGGTGGTGATCGCGACTTCCTCGAGGCCGCGTTGTTGGCGGCCTTGGTTGCACGCCGCGATGCGGAATTGGAGCGTGGGATGTGTCTGGTGGGTCCTCATCGCGACGACCTGGAGTTGCGGCTTGGTGACCAGCCCGCCAAAGGCTTTGCGAGCCATGGGGAATCGTGGTCTTTCGCGGTGGCCCTGCGGTTGGCGGCGTATGAATTGTTGCGCGCCGACGGGGGCGAGCCCGTGTTGTTGCTTGATGACGTGTTCGCCGAACTCGACGCCACCCGCCGTCGCGCCCTGGCCACGGTGGCGGAATCCGCGGAACAGGTGTTGGTGACCGCGGCGGTGCTGGAAGACGTTCCGGCGGACTGGGAAGCAAGGCGGGTGCACATCGAGCTGCGTGACGATGACTCCGGCCGGGTCTCGGCGGTGCAATCGTGACGGGGACCACCGACGGGAAAGAATCCGAAAAATCCGATGCGTTGACGGGCGTCGACCTGGTGAGGCGCACCCTCGAGGAGGCCCGCGCTGCTGCGCGTGCGCGCGGAAAGGACGCCGGCCGTGGGCGGTCGGTGCCGCTAGCTCCGCGTCGTGTTGCCGGACGGCGACGGAGCTGGTCGGGGCCGGGTCCCGACGAGGATCGTGATCCGCAGCCGTTGGGGAGGTTGACGCGCGAGCTGGCGAAAAAGCGCGGCTGGTCCACGCACGTCGCCGAGGGCACGGTGCTGGGTCACTGGCCGTCGGTGGTGGGCCAGCAGATCGCCGACCATGCGACCCCGATCGCGCTCAAGGAGGGCGTCCTGAGCGTGACGGCGGAATCGACGGCCTGGGCCACCCAATTGCGGATGATCCAGGGGCAACTATTGGCCAAGATCGCCGCGGCGGTCGGCAACGGGGTGGTGACGTCGCTGAGAATCACCGGACCGGCCGCTCCGTCTTGGCGGAAGGGGCCGCGCCACATCGCCGGCAGGGGGCCTCGCGACACCTACGGCTGAGGGGGCCGAACAGTCCCCAGTCGGGCCTTTATTAACAGGGGCTGAGAGCCGCTAGGACGAAACGTCCCCCCTAGACGCACGTCCGGACGGGCCGGGAATAGAGAAACCGTGTACACGGCGCGATCAGATAGGCAGAAACGCTCCCAGAGAATCGGTCCTAGCCCCCGATCACGGTAGAGTGGTTGGCGTGCGACCGCTGCGGTGACTGGACCGTTTGCATGAAACCCCAAGGAGAGCATTCCGACCGTGGCTGCCCAGAAGAAGAAAGCCCAAAGCGGATACGACGCTGCATCGATCACGATTCTCGAAGGGCTCGAGGCCGTCCGCAAACGCCCCGGGATGTACATCGGCTCCACCGGTGAGCGAGGTTTGCACCACCTCGTCTGGGAGGTGGTCGACAACGCGGTCGACGAGGCGATGGCCGGCCACGCCAAGACCGTCGACGTGGTGCTGCTCGAGGATGGTGGTGTCGAAGTAACTGACGACGGTCGCGGCATCCCGGTCGAGATGCATGCTTCGGGGATACCCACCGTCGACGTCGTGATGACCCAACTGCACGCCGGCGGCAAGTTCGACTCCGACGCGTATGCGGTCTCCGGCGGTCTGCACGGCGTCGGCGTTTCGGTCGTCAACGCCCTCTCGACGCGGCTCGAGGTCGAGATCAAGCGCGACGGCCACGAGTGGTCACAGTTCTACGACCACTCGGTGCCGGGCAACCTCAAGCAGGGTGCGGCGACGAAGAAAACGGGTACGACCGTTCGTTTCTGGGCCGATCCGAACGTCTTCGAGACCACGGAGTACGACTTCGAAACCGTCGCCCGCCGGTTGCAGGAGATGGCCTTCCTCAACAAGGGCTTGACCATCAACCTGACCGATGAACGGGTAACCCAGGACGAGGTCGTCGACGAAGTTGTCAGCGACACCGCTGATGCGCCAAAGTCGGCGAGTGAAAAGGCGGCCGAATCCGCTGCACCACATAAGGTTAAGCGTCGCACGTTTCACTACCCAGGTGGTCTGGTCGACTTCGTCAAGCACATCAACCGCACCAAGAGCCCAATCCACAGCAGCATCGTGGATTTCTCCGACAAGGGACCCGGCCACGAGGTCGAAATCGCGATGCAATGGAACGCCGGCTACTCGGAGTCGGTGCACACCTTCGCGAACACCATCAACACCCATGAGGGCGGCACCCACGAAGAGGGCTTCCGCACCGCGTTGACGTCGGTGGTGAACAAGTACGCGAAGGACCGCAAGCTTCTCAAGGACAAGGACCCCAACCTCACCGGCGACGACATCCGGGAAGGCCTGGCGGCAGTCATCGCGGTCAAGGTCCGGGAACCACAGTTCGAGGGCCAGACCAAGACCAGGCTGGGCAACACCGAGGTCAAGTCGTTCGTGCAAAAGGCCTGCAACGACAAACTAACGCACTGGTTCGAGGCCAACCCGTCGGACGCGAAGACGGTAGTGAACAAGGCGGTGTCCTCCGCGCAAGCGCGAATCGCGGCACGCAAGGCGCGAGAACTCGTGCGCCGCAAGAGCGCCACCGATCTCGGTGGACTGCCGGGCAAGCTCGCCGACTGCCGCTCTACGGATCCCCGAAAGTCGGAACTGTATGTCGTGGAAGGTGATTCGGCCGGCGGTTCGGCCAAGAGCGGCCGCGATTCGATGTTCCAGGCGATCCTTCCGCTGCGCGGGAAGATCATCAACGTCGAGAAGGCGCGAATCGACCGCGTGCTGAAGAACACCGAAGTTCAGGCGATCATCACCGCGCTGGGTACCGGGATCCACGACGAGTTCGATATCACCAAGCTGCGGTACCACAAGATCGTGCTGATGGCCGATGCCGACGTTGACGGCCAGCACATCTCGACACTGCTGCTGACGTTGTTGTTCCGGTTCATGCGGCCGCTGATCGAAAACGGGCATGTGTTTCTGGCGCAACCGCCGCTGTACAAATTGAAGTGGCAGCGCAGCGATCCCGAGTTCGCCTACTCCGACCGCGAGCGCGACGGTCTGCTGGAAGCGGGGCTGAAGGCCGGCAAGAAGATCAACAAGGAAGACGGCATCCAGCGCTACAAGGGTCTTGGTGAAATGGACGCCAAGGAGTTGTGGGAAACCACGATGGACCCGTCCGTGCGGGTGTTGCGTCAGGTCACCCTGGACGACGCGGCGGCCGCCGACGAGCTGTTCTCCATCCTGATGGGCGAGGACGTCGACGCACGCCGAAGCTTTATCACCCGCAATGCCAAGGACGTTCGCTTCCTGGACGTCTGATGGATCGGACAGGCGTAACCCTTTGCAATCGAGGAATAGATGACTGACACGACGCTGCCCCCGGGCGACGAAGCCGGCGACCGTATCGAACCGGTTGACATTCAGCAGGAGATGCAGCGCAGCTACATCGACTACGCGATGAGCGTGATCGTGGGTCGCGCGCTGCCGGAGGTGCGCGACGGCCTCAAGCCGGTGCACCGCCGCGTTCTCTACGCGATGTACGACTCCGGGTTCCGCCCGGACCGCAGCCACGCCAAGTCGGCGCGCTCGGTCGCCGAGACGATGGGCAACTATCACCCGCACGGCGACGCGTCGATCTACGACACCCTGGTGCGGATGGCGCAGCCGTGGTCGCTGCGGTATCCGCTCGTCGACGGGCAGGGCAACTTCGGCTCGCCGGGCAACGACCCACCGGCGGCGATGAGGTACTGTCTCACCGGAGATGCGTTGGTGCGGTTACCATCTGGGCGGTCCGTGCGGATCGCCGATATCGTTCCCGGCGCCCAGCCGAATTCGGACAACGCGGTCGACCTCAAGGTCCTCGACCGACACGGCGACCCCGTTGTGGCCGATCGCCTGTTTCACTCGGGCGAGCATCAGACCTACAAGGTGCGCACCGCCGAAGGCTATGAAGTCACCGGCACCTCGAACCACCCGCTGCTGTGCTTGGTAGATCTTGGCGGCGTGCCCACGCTGTTGTGGAAACTGATCGAAGAGATCCGCCCCGATGACTGTGTGGTGCTGCAGCGGACCCCGTCGGCGGAGTCCGGACCCGCGGATCGGCACGACGTAATGGAAGCCCTCTTGCTGGGAGCCTTCCTCAGCGAGGGCGACGTTTCCGAGACTCGAGCAGGCTTCGCCAATTTGGATCGTGATTACTTCGCGATTGTCGCAGGTGCCTATGACGCAGTCGTCGGTGGCGAACGCAGCATCTGCCGGAAGACCAACGTATCGGGCTCTCAGATACTGGTGCTCCAGGTCAACGACGTGAAGACGTTGAAAGATAGCCGGCTTTGGGACATGGTGGGCCAGCGGTCCGGCCACAAAGTGCCCGAGTGGATTTGGCACGCGCCTACTGCTGTGAAGCGAGTGTTCTTACAGGCACTCTTCGAGGGTGATGGATCGTGTTCTGCGCTGCCGCGTAACACAATTCAGATCTCCTATTCGACGCGTAGCGAGCGGCTCGCTGTTGATGTACAGCAGATGCTTCTCGAGTTCGGTGTCGTGTCAAAGTGCTACCGGCAGGCCGTCGGCGAGCACAAGGTCGTAATCACCAACCGTGCTCAAGCCGAGTTGTTTGCGACGCAAATCGGTTTCGGTGGGGCCAAGCAAACCAAACTGACCGGAATCCTTGGCTCGATGCCGTCATGTGCCGGCCGGGATGACGACTATGTTCCAGGGCTGGCGACGTTCATCCGTAAGCACGCCGGTGGGTCCCGGGCCGACCGTGACTGGTTGAACCGGAACAACGTTGACCGAATCCAACGCTGGCGGACGCGCGGAGACGAGATCCTGGCGCACATCGCCGATCCAGATGTCCGGGCGATCGCGACCGACCTCACCGACGGTCGTTTATATTACGCCAAAGTCGCCTCTGTGAACGAAGCCGGTGTCCAACCGGTGTACAGCCTCCGCGTCGACACCGACGACCACGCGTTCCTGTCCAACGGCTTCGTCAGCCACAACACAGAGGCGCGCCTGACCCCATTGGCGATGGAGATGCTGCGCGAAATCGACGAGGAGACAGTCGATTTCATACCAAACTACGACGGGCGCGTGCAGGAACCGACGGTGCTGCCCAGCCGGTTCCCCAACCTGCTGGCTAACGGTTCGGGCGGCATCGCGGTTGGCATGGCGACGAACATCCCGCCGCACAACCTGCGTGAGCTTGCCGACGCGGTGTTCTGGTGCCTCGAAAACCACGAGGCAGACGAGGAAGCCACTCTGGCCGCCGTGTGCGAGCGAGTCAAGGGGCCCGACTTCCCCACGGCCGGGCTGATTGTCGGAAGCCAAGGCATTGCCGACGCCTACAAGACGGGTCGTGGATCGATCCGCATGCGCGGCGTGGTGGAGGTCGAAGAGACCAGGGGCCGAACGTCTTTGGTCATCACCGAGCTGCCGTATCAGGTCAACCACGACAACTTCATCACCTCCATTGCCGAGCAGGTTCGCGACGGCAAGCTCGGTGGCATCGCCAACGTCGAAGACCAGGGCAGCGACCGGGTCGGCGTGCGCATCGTCGTCGAGCTCAAGCGCGACGCGGTGGCCAAGGTGGTGCTCAACAACCTCTACAAGCACACCCAGTTGCAGACGAGCTTCGGCGCCAACATGCTGTCCATCGTCGACGGCGTGCCGCGAACCCTGCGGCTCGACCAGATGATCCGCCACTACGTGGCGCACCAGCTCGACGTCATCGTCCGGCGCACCACCTATCGGCTGCGCAAGGCCAACGAACGGGCCCACATCCTGCGCGGCCTGGTCAAGGCGCTGGACGCGCTGGACGAGGTCATTGCGTTGATCCGGGCGTCGGAAACCGTGGACATCGCCCGGGCCGGGCTGATCGAGCTCCTCGACATCGACGAGATCCAGGCCCAGGCCATTCTCGACATGCAGCTGCGGCGCCTGGCGGCGCTGGAGCGCCAGCGCATCATCGACGATCTGGCCAAGATCGAGGCCGAAATCGCGGACCTGGAAGACATCCTGGCCAAACCGGAGCGTCAGCGCGGGATCGTGCGCGACGAGCTCGGCGAGATCGTCGAGAAGCACGGCGACGACCGTCGCACCCGGATCATCGCGGCCGACGGCGACGTCAGCGACGAAGACCTGATCGCGCGCGAGGACGTCGTCGTCACGATCACCGAAACCGGATACGCCAAACGGACCAAGACCGACCTGTACCGCAGCCAGAAACGCGGCGGGAAGGGCGTGCAGGGCGCCGGGCTCAAGCAGGACGACATCGTCGCGCACTTCTTTGTGTGCTCCACGCACGACTGGATCCTGTTCTTCACCACCCAGGGCCGGGTGTATCGGGCCAAGGCCTACGAGTTGCCGGAGGCTTCCCGGACGGCACGGGGTCAGCACGTCGCGAACCTGCTGGCCTTCCAGCCCGAGGAGCGCATCGCACAGGTGATCCAGATCCGCGGGTACGAGGATGCTCCGTACCTGGTGCTCGCCACCCGCAACGGGCTGGTCAAAAAGACCAAGCTGACCGACTTCGACTCCAACCGCTCGGGCGGAATCGTGGCCATCAACCTGCGCGACAGCGATGAGCTGGTGGGCGCGGTGCTGTGCTCGTCCGAGGACGACCTGCTGCTGGTCTCGGCCAACGGCCAGTCGATCCGGTTCTCGGCGACCGACGAGGCGCTGCGGCCCATGGGCCGGGCCACCTCCGGCGTGCAGGGCATGCGGTTCAACGCCGACGACTACCTGTTGTCGCTGAATGTCGTTCGAGAAGGCACCTACCTGCTGGTCGCGACATCCGGCGGGTACGCCAAGCGCACCGGGATCGACGAATACCCGGTTCAGGGCCGCGGCGGCAAAGGGGTGCTGACTGTGATGTACGACCGTCGGCGTGGCAGGCTGGTTGGCGCGCTGATCGTCGACGACGACAGCGAGTTGTATGCGATTACCTCCGGAGGGGGGGTAATCCGCACAGCGGCGCGCCAGGTCCGCAAGGCGGGACGGCAGACCAAGGGCGTTCGGTTGATGAACCTGGGCGAGGGCGACACACTGTTAGCAATCGCGCGCAACGCCGAGGAAAGCGCGGATCAGGCCGTCGGGGACGAAGACGATGCCGCGGATTCGTAAGGCGACGGCCGGGCAATAGACTCAGCCCGACGACACATAATGCAACTGCCACCGCGCAGGCGGTCACGGTAGGAGATCGAAGGAGTGCCGGGGTGACCTCACCGAAAGAGCCGGGCGCCCCCAGAGCGGGCGACGGCCTCAATGGGGATGGGTCGGTAGCGCGTGCCGGCGTACACCGCGCGACGCCTACACAGAGCGGCCGGACCCCGCAGCCAACTGTTCGTCCGATCGAGCCACAAACCGAGGCGCGGGTGCCGGCCCCGCCCGCCGGCGCCGACGCGCGGCTGAACCGCTTCATCTCCGGCACCGCCGCACCCGGTGGCGGCACAGCAGCACAGAAGAGGAATCCGCCCCCGTACGAGTCCGACCCGGCGCCGGAACCGGATGACGGCCCACCAGCTGAGGCCTATGCCAGCGAGTTGCCCGATCTGTCCGGCCCAAGTCCGCGACCCCCACAGCGCAAGCCCGCGCCCGACCGCCCGGCCGAGGCGCCCGGCCCATCGAGAGCCGGCGGTGTGACGACCGCCGAGAGCCGAGAAAGCAAAGAGCCCCGCGAAAAGCGCGTACAAGTGTCGCGGCGAACCCGCGGCCCGGTTCGGGCCAGCATGCAGATCCGCCGGATCGATCCGTGGAGCACCTTGAAGGTGTCCCTGATGCTCTCGGCGGCATTGTTCTTCGTCTGGATGATCGCGGTGGCGTTCCTCTATCTCGTGCTCGGCGGCATGGGCGTGTGGGCCAAGCTGAACAGCAACGTCGGCGACCTGCTGAACAACACCAGCGGCAGCAGCGGTGAACTGGTGTCCAGCAGCACGATCTTCGGTGGCGCCGTCCTGATCGGCCTGGTCAACATCGTCCTGCTGACCGCGATGGCCACCGTCGCCGCGTTCGTCTACAACGTGACCAGCGACCTGATCGGCGGCGTCGAGGTGACCCTGGCGGACCGCGACTAGCGTGGATCCACGGGCTTTTGGGGGTGGGGCGGCGATTGCGGTAATCTCGTCGCTCGGCCGTACGCAAGTATGGGCCTATAGCTCAGGCGGTTAGAGCGCTTCGCTGATAACGAAGAGGTCGGAGGTTCGAGTCCTCCTAGGCCCACAACCATGTGCCAGTCAAGACGTTGCGTGAGACTTGCTCTGCCATTGGTACTGATCGTGGTAGCGGCGGCGGTGATGCGGTCACGACGCGGCGTCGAGGTCTGGCACGTGGCGGTGGTTGACACACCCGATCACGACGAGGGGCCTTAGCTCAGTTGGTAGAGCACTGCCTTTGCAAGGCAGGTGTCAGGGGTTCGATTCCCCTAGGCTCCACAAATCGGCCCCACAAAAAGCTCCACAGAAAACGCGCTGCTTGAGCGCTATTCGCCTCCCGGGTTCGCTGCGCCTTCCGCCACGTCCGGTTCAGTCATGCGTCTCCGCGAAATCGTCGAGCGCCAACGGCGCTGCTCCCCCCTAGGCCTAGGTTCCACCAGTCAATACCACGTCTCACGCGCTCTGCTGGTGTAGGGCGGGCCGAGGAAGCGTTGCACCATGGTGCGCTGTGCTTCGGGGTCCTTGACGGGCCAGCACCACAGCGCCAGGAAGACCCGGATGAGCCACTGCGCCGCGAGCGGGTCGTCGTTGTCCTGCCCGAGCATTTCGGCGGCGAAGCCGTTGACGGCGGGAGAACTGGCGATCCATTCGCTGACAGGAGTCGCGTGCAACGACCGCATGAGCTGTGCCAGCGGGTCCGATTGCAGGCGTTGCAGGGCTACGAGGGTGGCCGTCACCACCCGATCCGGGCCCTCGAGGTCCTTGATCGCTTCGCGTGTGGTGTCGACAATGCGCGCCGCTTGGATTGCGACGACGGCATCGCGGATGGCTGCCTTGCCGCCGGCATGCCGGTAAATCGTCGCCGGCGAGCAGTGGACCCGGGCGGCCAAGGCCTCGATGGTGAAGGCCTCGTACCCGTGGCGAGAAATGAGGTCGGCCGCCGCGGCGTAGATCCGATCCGCGGCTTCGCTGTGGCGATCGCGTCCCACCAGCCAGTCGCCGCCCGCCATTGCACCGCCTTCCTTCACCGTCGCGCGCTGAAGTTTTTCTCTCACGCTGAGAATTTCAAGCCACTTCTTCTCAGACTAATGCGCTGGTGGTGGCCCGGCGCGACCTGGGGAATGGGCGACCGCGGCCCGAACCGTCCATCAACTTCGCGGAGGCCCGTTGACGCGGCCGGCGGGCCCATTCAGCCTGAACCCATGACAGTGGTCAACGATCCGATCGAGCTGTTCGGCACCGACGCGTTGCAGGATCCGTATCCGCTGTATGACCGGATGCGCGCCGAGGCGCCGGTTTACCGGCTCGGGAATTCCGTCTTCTACGCGGTGTGTGCATGGGACGCGGTGCTCGAGGCGGTTGAGCGAGTCGAAGACTTCTCGTCGAACCTCACCGCGACCATGGTCTATCACGATGACGGCACGCTCACCCCGTTCGACATGGCACCGCTGGGGGCCGCCGCGCACGCGCTGGCCACCGCGGACGATCCCGTGCATGCGATGCACCGCAAGATCCTGCTGCCGCATCTGTCGGCCAAGCGCGTGCGGATCATCGAAGAATTCGCCTCCCAGACCGCGGACCGCCTCTGGTGGCAGCACCTGCGCGATGGCGAGATCGAATGGATGAGCGCCATGGCGAACCGGCTACCGATGATGGTGGTCACCAGGTTGCTCGGCCTGCCCGATGGCGACGTCGACAAACTCATTCGACTCGGCTACGCCACCACCACGTTGCTCGACGGGATCGTCACCCCAGAACAGCTCGAAGGGGCAACCGCGGCGGCGTTCGAACTGTCCGCCTACGTGGTGGACCATTTCGAAAAGGCGACCGACGCCGACGAAGGTCTGATCGCCGATCTGGCCGCACGTTGCGCTTCCGGCGAGTTGGAACAACTCCCAGCGCTGGGGATCATGCTCACGCTGTTCAGCGCCGCCGGCGAGTCGACCGCGTCACTGCTGGGCAGCGCGGTGGGGATTCTCGTCGATCGCCCCGAGGTGCAACAGCAATTGCGTGAAAACCCGGAATTACTAAGCGGTTTCATCGAAGAGACCCTGCGCTTCGAGCCACCATTCCGCGGCCACTACCGCCACGTGTGGCGCGACACGACGCTGGCCGGGGTCGGGGTGCCCGCCGATTCCCATCTGCTGCTGATGTGGGGAGCGGCCAACCGCGATCCCTCGCACTTCGCGGCACCGAACGAATTCCGGCTCGACCGGGAGGGCGCCAAAGGGCACGTGAGCTTCGGCAGGGGCGTGCACTTCTGCGTGGGAGCCGCACTGGCTCGCCTGGAAGCTCAAATCGTCTTGCGCACACTGCTGGAGCGCACCACTTGGATCGAGTCGGGCGACGTCGGTGAATGGCTGCCGAGCATCCTGGTTCGGCGCCGCGAGCGCCTTGGGATATCCGTCCGCTAAGGCCGCGGCTGCACGTTGACGCTGGGCGGGCGGGGCGACGGCTCCTGGCCCTGTTGGTTCATCGAGCGCCGGACGATGCTGAATGCGACCGCGCCGCCCGCGAGGACCACGACGGCGGCCCCGGCGATCACCCAGGGCCGCCTGTTGCGGCGTTGGGACCGGCGCGCTTCCTGCAGCGCCTCAGGCAGGCCGGTGACGACCTCTCCCCCGCGAGCGGGAGATGCCCCCAGCGCGGCGGCCAGCTCCTGGGCGAGCGTCTCTTGGGCCGCGGCGAACTCCCGGGCCAACCGGCCCTCATGGTAACGGCGACGGAGCTCCGACGTCGTCGACCGTGCGGACTGGACGCCCAGTCCGACCACGCCCCGGGTGAGGTCCACCGGTCCCACCGCCGAGTAGGTCAACCCGCGGGCCAGTCGCGCCCGAGGGGTCAGCCGGGATGCCGTGTTCGCGCTCATCTGCCGCCTTTCTGTGCCACTCATCGGGGGCCTCATCAGACTGCCATCAATGCGCCGCCCGCGAGCCTATTGTGCGCACGTGTGTTTTTCGCGATCGGGCTCTGGTCGAACGACACCGGATGCGGGCACGCCCGCGCGTGATGGCAGACTCTGGGATCGTGACTAACAGCCCCATTCAGACCGCCACCGCAACGCTGCACACCAACCGCGGAGACATCAAAGTTGCTCTGTTCGGAAACCATGCGCCCAAGACCGTCGCCAACTTCGTTGGCCTGGCGCAGGGCACCAAGGAGTACTCGACCCAAAACGCGTCGGGCGGCCCCTCCGGCCCGTTTTACGACGGCGCGGTCTTTCACCGGGTGATCCGCGGCTTCATGATCCAGGGCGGCGATCCCACCGGTACGGGCCGCGGTGGTCCGGGCTACAAGTTCGCCGACGAGTTCCACCCCGAGCTGCAGTTCGACAGGCCCTACCTGCTGGCGATGGCGAACGCGGGGCCGGGCACCAACGGCTCGCAGTTCTTTATCACGGTCGGCCAGACTCCGCACCTGAACCGGCGCCACACCATCTTCGGCGAAGTGACCGACCCCGATTCCCAGAAGGTTGTCGACGCCATCGCGACGACGGCCACCGACGGCAACGACCGCCCTACCGACCCGGTCGTCATCGAGTCGATCACGATCTCCTGAAGCGCCCGCCCGCCGCGCAAGCGAGCTCCGGTCAGTCCGGGTTACGACCCGCGTAGCCGGCGGACGTCAGCGCGTCGAGCACCTCCAGCGGGTCCGTCCCGAGGTCCCAACGGGAGAGGATTACCAACCCGCCCGCTGCGGTTTCGATCTCGAGCAACCGAACTCTGCGCCCGTGGCGGCGGAACTCGGTGATCCGGATGATCTTGATATCGAGGTGCTGCAATACCTGCGTCCGGAACCAGCCCCGCAGGACCAGGCCGTCGGGGGTGATTGCCAGCTTCGGGCGCGCGCGCCACGTCACGCCCGCAAACAAGATCAGACCCGCCGCGGCAACGCCGGTCAGGATGCGCCCCGGTGGATCTGTGACTAAGGTCACACTCGCGATAGCCATCAACAAACCGCCGACCCCACAACCAGCGATTCCGGTCGTACGCGGCTCCCATTGCGTTTGCTGCATGCGCTGTCTACACCCCCCCACCACTGGCTATGCGGTTATCCACAAGCGCTATCAACAGTGGGGATAAATCACACGCGTGTGATTGGGTGGTCACAAGGTTGCTGAGCCAGTAACCGGCAGAGCCCAAAATGAATTCATTTCGCTTTTTGTCTGGCTCAGTGCCAGCGCATCGTGAGCAACAAGCCGGTGATCATGAAAGCGAACGCGATGGCATAGTTCCACGGGCCAAGTTGCGCCATCCAATTCAGTGCCGCCGGTGCCTGGCTTCCGACGGCGGCCAATTGAAACACCATCAACCAGACGAGCCCAACCAACATGAGGCCGACGAACAGACAAACGAACCACACACTGGACGGTCCGACCTTCACCTTCACGGGCGTGCGGCTGACGGCGCTGACCGTGAAATCGTTCTTCTTGCGAACCTTGGACTTGGGCATGATTACCTCGGGGCTTATCTGAGTACGTGAGTGTGGCGGGTGCGACCATAACGATTACCGCTGGACCTATAGCTTGGCTACGAGACTAACTCACGTGGCCCGCTGACCCGGAAATGGAGAGGCGATGATTGGCACGCGCCGCTCACCATGGCGCCTCGGGGTCCCCCTGGTGTGCCTGCTGGCGGGGTTGCTGCTGGCGGCCACGCACGGGGTGTCCGGCGGCGCCGAGATCCGCCGCAGCGATGCGCCGCGCCTCGTCGACCTGGTGCGTGAGGCGCAGGCGTCGGTGAGTCGCCTCAGCGCCCAACGCGACGAGCTGGCCAACAAGATCGACTCCATGCACGGTCGGTCTACGGACGCGGCACTGGCGGCCATGCTGCGGCGCGCGGCCGAGCTGGCCGGTGACGCGGGCATGGACGCCGTCCACGGCCCCGGCCTGGTGGTGACGCTCGAGGACGCACGACGCGACGCCAACGGCCGCTTCCCGCGCGATGCGTCGCCCGACGACCTGGTGGTGCACCAGCAAGACATCCAGGCAGTGCTGAACGCGTTGTGGAGCGCCGGCGCGGAGGCGATCCAGATGCAGGACCAGCGGATCATCGCCAGCTCGGTGCCTCGCTGCGTGGGCAACACCCTATTGCTCAACGGGCGTACCTACAGCCCGCCCTACACGATCACCGCGATCGGCAATGCCGCAGCGATGCAGGCCGCACTGGCGGCCGCTCCCCTGGTCATCCTGTACAAGCAGTACGTGGTCCGATTCGGTCTCGGCTACGGCGAAGAGGTGAAGTCCGACGTGCAGATCGCCGGCTTTTCCGAACCGGTCCGGATGCACTTCGCACAGCCCGTCGGCACGGTGGGCTACTGAGCGGGATCGGTGCGAGGCGTCGGACGGTACCCTGACACGATGCGTATCCTGGTTGTCGACAACTACGACAGCTTCGTATTCAACCTGGTGCAGTACCTCGGCCAGCTCGGCGTCGGGGCTGACGTATGGCGCAACGACGACGAGCGGCTCTCCGACGAGACCGCGATCGCCGGGCAGTTCGACGGTGTCTTGCTCAGCCCGGGACCGGGCACGCCCGAGCGCGCGGGCGCGTCGATCGGCCTGGTCCGCGCGTGCGCAGCAGCGCGCACTCCCCTGCTCGGGGTCTGCCTGGGACACCAGGCCATCGGCGTCGCATTCGGCGCCACCGTGGACCGCGCGCCCGAGTTGCTGCACGGCAAGACCAGCAACGTATTTCACACCAATGTTGGTGTGTTGCAAGGGCTTCCGGATCCGTTCACGGCGACGCGCTACCACTCGCTGACCATCCTGCCGGAGTCGTTGCCCACCGTGCTGGAAGTTACGGCGCGCACCCGCAGCGGTGTGATCATGGCCGTGCGTCACACCGAGTTGCCGATTCACGGGGTCCAGTTCCACCCGGAGTCGATCCTGACCGAGGGTGGGCACCGAATGCTGGCGAATTGGCTCGACTATTGCGGGTGGGCGCGCGACGACACGCTGGTCCGCCGCCTGGAGAACGAGGTCCGCGCCGCGGTGCGGCCGCACGTCCCGGCGGATCCCCCGGCTACTGACCGAACTTCAGCGTGATGATCCCGTCCCGGTTGACCCCGGCCCCGGCCGGCGGGTTCTGATACACCACCTTGTTGTGCTGAGCGCCACCCGCGTCGACGTCGGGGCCCTTGTCCAGCACGCCGGTCCAGCCCAAGGCCCGTAACCGCGGTTCGGCCTCCGTCCAGAAACTGCCGGTCAGGTCGGGCATCACGAACTGGTTGCCCTTCGACACTTGCAGCTCGATGATCGAATCCACCGGAACCGTCTGCCCCTTGGGGGGGTTGGTGCCGATGACCTCACCCGCGGGATGGGTGCTGTCCACCTGCGTCTGGGTGACCTTGGTGAAGCCGTAGACCGTCAGGTTCTTCTGTGCGACGTCGACCGTCTGGCCCGCGACGTCGGGGACCTGCTTGACCTCCGGACCGGAGCCGACGATGACGGTGATCACGTTGGTGATCGCTGACGTCTGGTTGGCCGGCGGGTTGGTCCCGATGACCTTGCCGAGCAGCTCCGGGGTCGACGGCGAGTTCGCCTGCTTGAACTTGCTGAATCCGGCGGCTTTGAGCTTGGTGACCGCGTCGGTGTAGCTCAGCGAGGAAACGTCGGGCACTTCGCGTTGCTCGGGTCCGGTGGAGACGTTGATGGTGACTTCGTCGCCCGCACTGACCGACGCGTTGGCACCCGGGTCGGTGCTGATGACGTGGTCTGGCGGGACCGTCGAGTCGGGCTTCTGCAGGGTGCGCGTCTTGAAGCCCCGGTTCTGCAGTGCCGCAATGGCATCGGCGGACACTTGGCCTCGCATGTCGGGCACCTGGACGTCGCGGGTGGTGCCGCCGAAGGTGTTGAAGGCGATGACGACGACGATCGTCAACACCGCCAACACGCCGACCGCGACAACCCAGCGACCGATTGACCCACCGACTCGATCGGGGTCGGTGTCGCCCAGAGCCTGGCGAGGTAGCGGGTCGGTGCGCGGACCTCCGTGGCTTGGCCCGGTGGACGACAGCAGCGAGTTCCGCTCGGCGTCCGTGAACACCTTCGGGGCCTCGGGCGTCTCACCGTTGTGCACCCGGACCAGGTCTGCGCGCATTTCCGCCGCGGTCTGATAGCGGTTCTCCGGATTCTTCGCCAGTGCCTTGAGGACGACGGCGTCGAGATCGGCGGAGATGCCCTCGTGCCGTTTCGACGGCGGCACCGGATCTTCGCGGACATGCTGGTAGGCGACCGCGACCGGCGAATCACCAATGAAAGGTGGCTCACCGGTGAGGATTTCGTAAAGGACACAGCCCAACGAATAGACGTCGGAGCGGGCGTCGACGGGCTCACCGCGGGCCTGCTCGGGCGACAGATACTGGGCGGTCCCGATCACGGCCGCGGTCTGTGTGACGCTGACGCCGCCGTCGGCAATCGCGCGTGCGATGCCGAAGTCCATCACCTTCACCGCGTTGGTGGTGCTGATCATGATGTTCGCGGGTTTGACGTCGCGGTGAATGATGCCGTTCTGATGGCTGAAATTCAGCGCCTGACACGCGTCGGCGATGATCTCGATGGCCCGCTGGGCCGGCAGCGGGCCATCGGTGTGCACGATGTCCCGCAGCGTGACGCCGTCGACGTACTCCATGACGATGTAGGGCAGCGGCCCGGCGGGGGTTTCCGCCTCGCCGGTGTCGTACACCGCAACGATCGAGGGGTGATTCAGCGCCGCGGCGTTTTGCGCCTCGCGCCGGAAGCGAAGGTAGAAGCTCGGGTCGCGGGCCAGGTCGGCGCGCAGCACCTTCACGGCGACGTCGCGGTGCAAGCGGACGTCGCGGGCCATATGGACCTCGGACATGCCCCCGAAACCGAGGATCTCGCCGAGTTCATAGCGGTCGGACAGGTGTTGCGGGGTGGTCATCGTGGTGTCTGGCTCGCATCGTCGACCGGGCTGATCTCCATCACCCGGCTGCCACTCGGGCCGTTCCGGCCCGCGTCGTCGGGTTCGGGCGGCCTGCTTTGAAATCCAGAATTACCTATGGTCCCGCGATCCGTCCAATTACGTGGCAGGCCCGGCCCGGCGCCGGTGGGAGTCTTGCTGGGCGGCGGCGGCGCCGTCGCCGGTGGGGTCCCGGTATCGGTCACCGTCGGGGGCGGTGACTGCTGCCCGTTTTCCCCGCGGGAGTTGATGACGATGAGCACCGCAATGATGATCGCGAGCGCTCCAAGCACTCCGGCGGCCCACAGCAGCGCGCGCTGACCCGACGAGAATGTACGTCGGGCAGGGGGTGGGCGGCGACCGCCTGTAGGCGGCCCGGATCGGCGGGCCGCGGGACTACGGGCGGCAACGGCTGCCCTGGCCTGCGGGCCGGACGGAATGGCGGCCGGTGCGGCCCGGCCGGGGGGCGGGGACTGGCTGGGCCGCGGGGGACGGCGGCCGGCACGCACCGCGGCGACGGCGTCGGCGAACGGTCCCCCGCTGCGGTAACGCATTTGGGGATTCTTGACCAGGGTGATCTCAATGAGTTCGCGCACATTGGGCGGCAGTTCGGCGGGGAGCGGCGGCGGCGGTTCCTTGATGTGCTTCATCGCCACCGTCAAAGCGCCGTCGCCGGTGAACGGCCGCTTACCCGAAACCACCTCGTACCCAACGACTCCCAGCGAGTAGACATCGCTGGCGGGGGTCGCATCGTGACCCAGCGCCTGCTCCGGGGCGATGTACTGGGCGGTTCCCATCACCATGCCGGTCTGGGTCACCGGAGCGGCGTCGACGGCCTTCGCGATGCCGAAGTCGGTGATCTTCACCTGGCCGGTCGGGGTGATCAGGATGTTGCCCGGTTTGACGTCGCGGTGCACCAGGCCGGCGGCGTGCGCAATCTGGAGGGCCCGGCCGGTCTGCTCGAGCATGTCCAGCGCATGCCGCAGCGAGAGCCGGCCCGTGCGCTTGAGAACCGAATTCAGCGGTTCGCCGTTGACCAGCTCCATTACCAGGTAGGCGGTACGCCCCTCCCCGTCCAGCTGGCTCTCGCCGTAGTCGTGCACCTGGGCGATCCCCGGATGGTTGAGCATCGCGGTCGTGCGCGCCTCGGCGCGAAACCGTTCGATGAATTCGGGGTCCTGGGAGAACTCTTGTTTGAGCACCTTGACCGCAACGCGCCGACCCAGTCGGCTGTCCACCGCCTCCCACACCTGGCCCATGCCACCGGTGGCGATCAGGCGCTGCAGGCGGTATCTGCCAGACAGCGTCACACCAACTCGCGGGCTCATGGTCCTCCCTGTAGCGCGGCCGCTATCACGGCCCGCCCGATCGGCGCGGCGAGCGCGCCCCCGGTCGCGGACAGGCGGTCGGCGCCATCTTCCACCAGCACCGCCACGGCAACCCTCGGTGTCTGCGCGGGCGCGAACGCGATGTACCACGCGTGCGGTGGAGTGTGCCGCGGGTCGGTGCCATGCTCTGCGGTACCGGTCTTGGATGCAATCTGCACGCCGGGAATGGCCCCTTTCTGCTGTGCGACCTTCTCGGCGCCGACCATCAGCTCTGTTAGCTTAGCGGCGACCTGCGGCGACACCGCGCGGCGCTGCTGGTAGGGCGTAGTCGTGCTGATGCTGGACAGGTCCGGCCCTTTGAGGCTGTCGATCAGGTAGGGCTGCATCGTGACTCCGCCGTTCGCGACGGTCGCGGCGATCTCGGCGTTTTCCAGGGGTGTGAGCGCGACATCCTTTTGACCGATGCTCGACATCCCCAGCGCGGCGGCATCCGGAATTATCCCGACAGTCGATTCCGAGACCTGCAGCGGAATCAAGCTCGGGGTGCTGTCCAGCCCGAACGAGTGCGCCATGCTGCGCAGGGCGTCGGCTCCGGTGGAGATGCCCAGCTGGACGAACGCGGTGTTGCACGACAGGGCGAACGCCTGACTCAGGGACACCGTGGGGTCGCTGCCGCACGGCGCGCCACCGTAGTTCTCCAAGGTGGCGGTGCTGCCGGGCAGCTGAATTGAGGCCGCCGCCGTCAGCTGGTCGTTTTCGGTGGTGCCCGCCTGCAGCGCCGCCGCGGTAGTGATCACCTTGAACGTGGAACCGGGTGGATAGGTTTCCGAGATGGCACGGTTGGCCATGGGATCGCCCGGATCGTCGCGAATCCGCTGCCACGCCTGCGCCTGCACCTCGGGATCGTGGGACGCCAGCAGATTGGGGTCGTAGGACGGCGACGACACCATGGCCAAAATCTTGCCCGTGGACGGTTCCAGGGCGACGACAGCTCCCTTGCACGGGGGCCCGCCGCAGCCCTGCTGCATCGCGTCCCACCCGGCCTGCTGTACCCGCGGAACGATCGTGGTGTCGACGTTGCCGCCGCGCGGATCGCGGCCGGTGAAAAAGTCCGCCAGCCGGCGTCCGAACAACCGCACGTCGGACCCGTTCAACAAGGGGTCCTCGGCCCGTTCGAGCCCCGAGCTGGAATAGCGCAGCGAGTAGAAGCCGGTAATCGGCGCGTACACGGCGGGGTTGGGATAAACGCGCAGAAAACGAAATCGGCTGTCGGTGGCCACGGAATAGGCCAGCAGTTGCCCGCCCGCGACGATCTGGCCGCGTTGACGTGAGTACTCGTCGAGCAGGACGCGCTGATTGCGCGGGTCGGCGCGCAGTCCGTCGGCGGCGAACACCTGAGTCATCGTCGCGTTGAGCAGGAGCAGCACGATCAGCGCCATCACGGTCACCGAGATCCGGCGGAGAGAGGTGTTCATACCCGTTCAATCACTTCGGTGCTGGCCGCCGCGATCGGCGACGTGCTGCGCGGGCGCGTGCGTAGCGGCCGTCGGGCGCTGTGCGAGATGCGCGCCAGGATGGCCAGCAGGACATAGTTCGCCAGCAATGACGACCCACCGTAGGACATCCATGGTGTCGTCAATCCGGTCAGCGGAATCAGCTCCGTCACGCCGCCGACGACGATGAACAGCTGGATCGCCAACGTCGACGCCAGCCCTGCGGCAAGCAGCTTCCCGAAGCTTTCGCGGGTCGCGATTGCGGTGCGCAGGCCTCGGACGATGACGATTGTGTAAAGCAGCAAGATGCTGGCGAACCCGACCAGCCCCAGCTCTTCGCCAAACGCAGCGATGATGAAATCGGTCGACGCGGCCGGCACCGTGTCAGGTTGACCATTACCGAGCCCGGTGCCGAAGATGCCGCCGGTAGCAAAGCTGAACAGTGACTGCACGATCTGGTAGCCGGCGCCGTCGGGGTCGGCGAACGGGTCCCACCACATCTGCACCCGGGTCCGGACATGACCGAAAATGAAATATGCCGCAACGCTTCCCGCAGCGAATAGCGCCAAGCCGATGAGGACCCAGCTGAACCGTTGGGTGGCAAGGTAAACCACCACCAGGAACGACGCGTAGAGCAGCAGCGAAGTGCCGAGATCCTTCTCGAAAACCATCACACCCACCGAGATCACCCAGGCCGCCAGCAGCGGGGCGAGGTCGCGAGGGCGGGGCAGGGTCATGCCCATGAAATGCTTACCGACGCTTGTGAACAGACTCCGTTTGGTGATCAGCACCGCCGAGAAGAAGATCAGCAACAGAATCTTGGAAAACTCGGCCGGCTGAATTGAGAAGCCCGGCAAGCGAATCCAGATTTTGGCGCCGTTCTGCTCGGACAGCGAGGCCGGCAGCAGCGCGGGAATCACCAGGAAAACCAAGCCCGTGACTCCACATATGTAGCCGAAGCGTGCGAGCTGTCGGTGGTCTTTCAAGAAGGTGACGACGAGCGCAAACGCGGCGACCCCGACCACGGTCCACAGCATCTGCTGGGTTGCGCTGGGGTGACGACGCCCGCTCAGCTCGTTGTTGACGAGGTCGAGCCGGTGGATCATCACCAGACCAAGACCGTTGAGCAGCGCCACTATTGGCAATAGCAGCGGGTCGGTGTAGGGCGCGAAGCGCCTAATAGCCAGATGCGCGCTTCCGAACACGACCAGAAAGATCAGACCGTAGCTGATCAGGTCCCAGCGCAGGCCGCGCTCCTGGTTGGCCTCGACGATCAGCAACGCAGCGAGGGTGATCAGCGCGGCAAAACACAACAAGAGCAGTTCGGCGTTGCGCCGAGTAGGCAGCGGCGGCGTGACGGCGACCGGCGGCTGGACTTGTGTGGTCATGCCACCGCTCGGCAGTCGATACCGGGCTGAAGTGGGGGTGGCGGGAGGGCAGTCACCGTCTGGGTGGGGGTACCTCCCGCCTGCGGGGGAGTCGTGGGCGCTGCCGAAGTGGTGCTGGAGGGGGTGCTGGCCGAACTGGTCGGGGTGCCGCTCGATGAGGTGCCGGGCGCCGTGGCGTTGGGCTCTGTCGTCTCGCCCGTCGTTGTCGGGGCCTGCGACGCGGGCGGGGAGGTGGCGCGGGGCGGCGGGCAGGGTGGCAGTAGGGAGTTCGTCGACAACTGGCGCAGTTGCCCTTTGGCGTTGTCCAGAGTTCCCGTCGGAAGCCCGGCCTGAACCTGTGCGCGTTCGGGCACGCGCAGATCCTGCAGTTGCATCAGGTGGCAGCCGAGATGACCGCCGCTCTGGCTGGGCGGGATCAGGGACAGCTCGTTGCGGGCGTCCAGGCAGCCGATCAAGTAGGGCTCGTGCAGGGACATGCCCAGCAGCGAGCCCTGAATTCCGCGCAGGATCGCCACCATGCCGTTGTATTCGGCGACGTAGTAGTTCTTCTGGATGATGGCACGGCCGATGCCCACGCCGGCAAGCGCCAGCAGCACCACCAGCGTGATGACGATCGCCATCCGCCGCCGCGGCCACCGCGGCCTTCTTGACGCCTCTCCCGGTGGCGGAGGGCGCTTGGCGACCTCCTCGCGGGGCCTGATGGCCGAGGCGCGACCGGCCGATGTGTTGGGAACGGTCAACTGGTCGTCTTCGCCCGAGACCGCGCCGGCCAGAATCGGCTGTGTCTGGCCATAGTCGTAGTCGACGACGTCGGCGACCACGACGGTCACGTTGTCGGGGCCGCCGCCGCGCAGCGCCAATTCGATGAGGCGGTAAGCGCTCTCGGCCACGTCGGGTATCTGCAGGGCCTCGGCGATGGTTTCGTCGCTCACCGGGTCTGACAGCCCGTCCGAGCAGAGCAGGTAGCGATCACCGGCGCGCGCTTCTCGCATGGTCAGGGTGGGCTCGACCTCGTGACCGGTCAGTGCCCGCATGATCAACGATCGCTGTGGGTGGCTGTGCGCCTCTTCCCGGGTGATTCGGCCCTCATCGACCAGGGTCTGGACGAACGTGTCGTCCTTGGTGATCTGGGTCAGCTCGCCGTCGCGCAAGAGGTAGCCACGTGAGTCGCCGATGTGGACCATCCCAATCCTGTTGCCGTCAAACAGGATTGCGGTCAGCGTGGTGCCCATCCCCTCGAGGTCGGGCTCCATCTCGACCTGTGCGGCGATGGCCGAGTTGCCGGACCGCACCGCCGCATCGAGCTTGGCCAGCAGGTCGCCACCGGGCTCGTCGTCGTCGAGGTGGGCCAGCGCGGCGATCACCAGCTGGGAAGCCACCTCACCGGCAGCGTGACCCCCCATTCCGTCGGCCAAGGCCAGTAGCCGAGCGCCGGCGTATACAGAATCTTCGTTGTTGGTGCGAACCAGCCCGCGATCGCTACGGGCGGCATATCGCAGGACCAGGTTCACGGCCGCAGCTCGATTGCCGTTTTGCCGATTCGAACCGGCGTTCCTATGGGGACCCGTACCGCAGTCGTCACCTTCGCCCTGTCAAGGTAAGTGCCGTTGGTCGATCCTAGATCCTCGACGTACCATTCCGAGCCGCGCTGAGAGAGCCGGGCGTGCCGTGTCGAGGCGTAGTCGTCGGTCAGCACCAGGGTCGAGTCGTCAGCACGCCCGATCAACACCGGCTGCCCGCTGAGCGTGATGCGCGCGCCCGTCAGCGCCCCTTCGGTCACGACCAGATAGCGAGCCGCGTGGCGGCGCTGGCGTGAGGGCAGCAAGGTGTCGCGCAACGCCAGGCCGCGGCGCACCATGACAGCGCCGGTGGGCGCATAGATATCGGTCCGCAATATTCGCAACACGGACCAGATGAATACCCATAGCAACATCAAAAATCCGGCACGCGTCAGTTGCAGTACCAACCCCTGCATCTGGCGTCCTTTCCGTCCTGGTGCCGCCCCCGCACCCGTGACACCGAGCACATCGGCAACGTCACGATACTTGGGCGGTCGTCGACGCGGGCGAAGCACGGCAGCTTTGAGCCGGATGCGTTCAGTGAATGCGAACGATGATCTCCGAGTGGCCCAGGCGGATCACGTCGCCGTCGGCCAACTGGAACTCCTGCACCGGTGCATTGTTGACGGTGGTGCCGTTAGTCGAGTTGAGGTCGGTGAGGAATGCGAGCTGCCCATCCCAACGGATCTCCAGGTGACGGCGCGACACACCGGTGTCGGGCAACCGGAACTGCGCGTCTTGCCCGCGGCCCACGATGTTGGAACCCTCGCGGAGCTGGTACGTCCGGCCGCTGCCGTCGTCAAGCTGCAGGGTGACCGTGGTCCCGGCGGATCCATAGCCACTCTGGCCGTAATCGCCGTAGCCGGCGCCGGCCTGCTGGGTGTAGTCGGTCGGCTGGTATTCGTAGTCACGGTGGACGGTTTCGGGAGCGTACCCCCCGCCCTGAGGGGGGTATCCCCCACCGGGAACGCTTTCGGCGTATTGGGTGTAATCGCCTGAGACGTCCTGCTGGCCGTAGCCCCCACCCTGCTGGTAGCCCTGGTCGTACCCGCCACCCTGGTCGGGATAAGCCGGCCGCTGTTGTTCGGGCGGGCTCTGCGGGGCGGGAGGAGCGTAGGCTCCCTCGTCTTGGCGAGCCGGCCCGCGCCCGTAATCGCCGTACCCGCTGTAACCCTGTTGGCCACCGCCGGGCTGACCGCCGCCGGGCGGCCCGTAACCGCCGCCCTGGCGGTATCCCTGGTCGTAGCCTTGCCCGCTGTAGCCCCCGGGAGGGGGAGGCTGCTGCTCATACGACGGCGGGTAGCCGGCCTGCCCCTGGTCGCTGTATCCGCCCTGCCCCTGGCCGGGGTAACTCCCCTGCCCCTGGTCGGGGTATCCGCCCTGCCCCTGGTCGGGGTAGCCGCCCTGCCCCGGGTCGGGGTAGCCGCCCTGCCCCTGGTCGGGGTAGCCGCCCTGCCCTTGGTCGGGGTAGCCGCGTCCCTGGTCTTGATACCCGCGCTGCTCTTGGTATGCGCGTTGGTCGTAACCGCCCTGATCGGGGTAGCCGCGCTGGCCTTCGTAGCCGCCCTGATCGGGGTAGCCGGCCTGGCCCGGGCCGGGGTAGCCGCCCTGCCCTTGGTCGGGGTAGCCGCCCTGCCCCTGGCCCGGGTAGCCGCCCTGCCCTTGGTCGGGGTAGCCGCCCTGCCCCTGGCCCGGGTAGCCGCCCTGCCCTTGGTCGGGGTAGCCGCCCTGCTCGGGGCGGGGCGGCGGGTAGCCGCCCGGGGGCGGGTAACCGCCCGGCTCCGGCGGATAGCCCGCTTGGCCCTGCGCATCCGGGCCCCGCTGTTCTTCTTGCGGACGCCCGTAGCGGTCGTCGTAGTACTCGTCGCCCGGCCGCCCCTGTCCCGGGCCCCCGCGGTAGCTCGAATTGTCAGTCATTGGTGCTACTCCTCGTTCTACGCCGAACGCGTGATCTGATTGTGGCGGGAGGCAATGCTTGCTCGTCGGGCGGGGCTCGACGTCGGGGTTGACAGCACCGCGGGCGCGGTACTGACCGGTGTGCAGGCTCGACGACTGCTCGAACCGGACGACAACATCACCATACGTTTGCCACCCCTGTCCATAGATATAGTCGGCCAAGTACTTCGCGAAAGCACTCGATGTGAGATCCGGATCGCCGCCCACCTTCTCGAAGTCGTGCATACCGAGGGTAATGATGTATTCGTTGGGGGCCAAAAGGTGATTTCCTTGAAGCGCGCGCACACCACCGTCGGCTTCCCTGCGCAGTAGGGCTTCAACCTCTTGCGGGACGATCGATCCCCCGAACACACGCGCAAACGCATTGTCGACGGTCTCTTCGAGCTTGCGCTCGATTCGCTGAACGAGCCCCTTTTGGCTACTCACCTTTCAGCGCTCGCCCGCAGTTGCCGGCTGTATCGCGGGCGCGAGGCAAACGAACAGCCCGCATGTCGTATCACCCCAGCATGGTATCGGGACACCGCGATGCTGCGGCACCTTGGGAATTCTGAGAATCGCGTCGGCGCAGCTCAGGGCCCATCTGCGCGGTGCGTGCACCGCCCGCAAACGGCCGCCGAGCCCTCCGGGGCGTTTGGGGCGCAGGGCTATTACAGTGGTATGGTCCATCGGTTGTTTTGCCCGGGCGAGTGGCGGAATGGCAGACGCGCTGGCTTCAGGTGCCAGTGTCCTTCGGGACGTGGGGGTTCAAGTCCCCCTTCGCCCACCAATGTGATGAGTCGAGTCATCGGTTACAGATTTCCCCGGCCACCGGCCGGGGTTCACATCTTCACGGGGCCAGCGGACTGTAAAAGACCAAGCCGTTGCCTTTGTTGTCGTAGACCACGGCATGGCGTTCGTGTGCGTCGTTGTAAGGGCCTTGCACGATGCCGCCGTCGCTGGCCTCAACAGCCTTCGCAGCAGCGTCGACGTCAGCGGTCTTGATGCCGACGACGACCTGCCGTGGATTGGATGGTCCACCGCGGTCGCCAGTGCAAGAGTGACCGCCCCGCCGTCGAGGGCCGCGAAGTGGGCGCCGTCGCGGAACTTCAGCGGCATTCCAGGGTCTCGCGGTCGAACCGGATCGATTCGCCCAGGTCGTCGGTCGACAAGACGATCATCCGTACTTCGTGCTTGCTCAAAGGGGCCCCCTATGACCGGATCGCCCTACCCTAGCTTCGTGAGCGACGAGCGAGTGCCCGGCGGGGTGGTGCACAAGCTGCCCGCAGACATGCGCGAGGTGCTGATCGCCAATTCCACCGCACTCGCGGCCTGGAAGGACATCACACCGTTGGCCCGCAACGAGTTCATCTGCTGGGTCGAGGACGCTAAGCAAGCCACGACCCGAAAGCGCCGCATTCGCCGAGCCGAGGAGGAGCTGGAAGAAGGCAAGCGCCGGCCGTGCTGCTGGCCGGGGTGCAACCATCGGGAGCGCACCGGCAGGTAAGCAGTCAGTTAGTTCGATCTGAATCAGCATCTGCTCGACATTGCTATCCGCGAATCGCGATAGCCCCAACCTATCGGCGCCATTTTACCGAGTAGTTCCGAATAGTTACACAGCTGCAGAGATTCGATACCTTGAGGCACATGGGTATCAGCGCGTGGGCGACAATATGCTATACCGCCGATCGAAGGGGCGCGATAAGAGTGAAAACATTGCTGGAGTTTTATCTGCAATACTTCGAGTTTTTGTATTTGAACTCCCAATATCGGATAACGGACTCGACGACCTCCGGCGACCCGGCGATCAGCGCACCCCTAACGGTGACCGGAGACGTGATCAGCTGGGATCTGTCGAACAATCGAGGCCAAATTGGTGTCGGTATCGCACCAACTCGGTTGGCCAAGTCACCCGACAATTGGTTTCGGGTATCGCTTGTCCGGCAGTACTTTGACGACTACGACGAGACCAGCGTTGTATCCCCGGAAGCAACAGCCGCGTGGATCCGCAAGAACCCCGGCCGCATCGAGGCACTATTTGCCAATGACAAAGCATCTCGCTCATGTGAAGAACTCATCGCGCTCGCAAAGTCACTTGCGAACAAGTATTTCGGTCCGCCAATAGCATAGATAGGAATAAACTCGGCGGTCGACTTCCAGCGCCAAGCGCTGACCCTTAACTCGTCGGCTGCGACTGTAGCCACCTTCGGATCTCACCAGTCACAGGGTCGGTGATGTCGTCGAATTCGGGATGCTTCCTGAGCACCGTGACCACCATGGAGCACACCGGAACGACGCGCTTGCCCTCATCACGCGCCGCGCTCAATGCGTCCTCGACAAGAATGGTCGCCAGGCCGCGTCCGCCGTACGCCGGGTCGATCTCGGTGTGGTAGAAAACGCGCTGATCGCCGCGGTCGGCGAAATCGGCGAGGCCGACCGTCTTGCCCTCGACGGCAACGGTGTACCGGCCCTCCCCCGCGGTGACGGTGGCTTCTGCGCCGGTCTTATCGGCAGTCATGTGTACTCCTTCTTTTCCGTGTAGGTCGGGGCCGCAGCCGGGCGGTCGGCAACGGAGGCGCGGGCAGACGGCCGATCGAACCCTGGTAACCCTGGACGGCACCAAAACGGTCGTCGGCGTCCTCCCACAGTCGGCGGTAGCCGACGATGTCGTCGTGACTGCGCCCGACGAAGTTCCACCACATCACCAGCTCTTCGGTGAACGGGGTCCCGCCCAGCAGCACCACGCGCGCGGGTCGATCGCCCACGTTGCGCAAGCGCAGCGACGAATTGCCCGGGCTTTGGTACCCGAGATCGGCGGCCGCAAGGGTAATCTCGCCCAGCTCGACGGGCCCCCGATCGCAGAGCACGCCGTGCTCGAAGGCCGGATCCACGGCGATGTCCAGCGCGGCGTTGACGTCGAGATCGAGCTGGGCGCCCAACAGCGGAGTGAATGTATGCACCGGCGAGCGGTGGCCCGCGAGCTCTCCGAGAAACACGCGCGCGTTCGCACCGGGCAGAAGGACCGGCGTCGGCACATAGTGGGCGAAGCCGCGCCCGGTTTCGCGATCCGAATCGGGTAGTGCCACCCACAGCTGCACGCCATGCAAATCGGCGGGTGACTCGATCGACACTTCGGAGTGACAAACACCCGCGCCCGCCGTCATCAGATTCAGCTCGCCGGGTCGGACCAGGGCATGAACGCCGGCGCTGTCGCGATGCTCCACTCCCCCACCGAACAACCAACTCACCGTTTGTAATCCGGTGTGCGGATGAGGCGGGACATCCATGCGCGCGGACACCGGACCGTAGTGATCGATGAAGCACCACGCGCCGATCAGCGAGCGTTGTCGTTGCGGAAGGGTGCGTTGCACCCGGATCGCCCTCGGGCCGCCGAGCGGAACCTCTCTGGGATGCAGCACTTCGATCCCCGCAACCCGTGAAGCGGTACAGGCGACTTCGGCCGGCGCGGCTTCCAGGTTGCTCATCGTCAATCCCCCGTCGTGGGCTTGATATGGCGCCGATACCGCGACAGTACCGGGCCTGCTCACCTGCCAGGTGGGCGCAGCGCCTTCATCGCCAGCCGCATGACGGGTTCGGGCACCCGGTCCTGCATCGACAGCGCGACAGCGGCGGCGCGGGAGCGCAGCGGGGTGCCGCGACCGAAGATCCGGTTCAGCGGCCCCCCGGTCGGCTCGATCACCACATGCAGCGGCGGCGTGCCCACCGCGGCGCCCAGCGCGTTGGAGATGACCATGCGTTGAATCTCACTGGTGCCCTCAAAGATGGTGTATAACTTGGCATCCCGATACCACTTCTCCACCGGATGGTCGGTGATGTAGCCCCAGCCGCCCATGGTCTGGATGGCGCGTTCGGTGGCCTTGACGGCGACTTCGCTGGCGGCGAGTTTCGACATCGAGCCCTCGCCCCGCTCAAAGGGCACCCCGTTGGCCGCCATCCAGGAGGCGCGCCAGGTCAGCAGTCGGGCGGCGTCAAGCTGAGTGGCCAGGTCCGCCAGTGGAAACGCGATGCCCTGGTTGTCGATGATCGGACCGCCGAAGGCTTCCCGCTCCGTCGCATACCGCGTCGCATACTCCAACGCGGCCCGGGCGATCCCGATAGCCTGGGCGGCGACCATCGGCCGGGTCTGCTCAAAGGTGCCCAACGTCGCCGAACCGGAACGCTGTCCGCCCGCGACCGCCTCGCGCGCTTTGGCGAGCTTGTGCTCGAGCTTTTCTTGTCCCCCAAGCAGATTGGCACCCGGAACGCGGACGCCTTCGAACAGCAACTCAGCCGTGTGCGACGCGCGGCAGCCCAACTTGTCGAGCTTTCGCAGCATCTTGAGTCCGGGCGTCCCGCCGGGCACCACGAACAGTCCCTGGCCGCGGTGGCCGAGCTCCTCGTCGACCACCGCGTTGACCACGTGCACATTGGCGATGCCGCCGTTGCCGATCCACATCTTGTGGCCGTCGATGATCCAGTCGTCACCGTCGCGGCGCGCGCGAGTGCGCAGATTTCGTACATCGCTGCCGCCCTCGGGTTCGGAGATCGCCAGCGCCGCGAGCTTGAGATCGCCTGGTGTGCCGAAACATTCGGGCGCCCACTCGAGCATCTGTTCCGGAGAGGCGGCCTGACCGATCGCAGACAGCGCCAGCGCCGGCATGACAATCGCCAGACCGATCCCGGCGCAGCCCCAAAACAGCTCCTCCATGAACATCGGCAACGAGATGCCTGTCGGATCGCCGATCAAGTCGCGGTAAAACAGCGGGCTGTAGAACCCGCGCTGGGCCGCCTCCTCCAGCACGGCCCACGGGAACTCCTGGCGCTGGTCGTAGTCGAGCGCCACCGGGCGGACCACTTCTTCGGCGAACTCGTGCGTGCGCCGGGCCAGGTCGTGTTGTGCCGCCGTCGGTGTCAGTTCGAACGTCATGGTTATGCCTTTGGGTCGACAGTCTCGGACCTGCCGAAGCCCGTCTACCCCGTCGGCTGGGTCAGCAAACTGCCCGCGGCCAATTTCGACGAATTGTCAGGCGGCCGAACGGGGCCCGACTTGTGCGGTCGGCAGGTGCAACACCACCGCCGGCACCGGCAACGCCTCGTGCTCGTGACGTGCCAGCAGCGCGGCGTTTTCGGGCAGCTGTCGCGAGTTGATCTCCCCTGCCGCGATACGCCGCAGGACCGCGTGGGCCCGAGCGAGCTCCTGGCGCTTCCGGTACTGGCCGCCGGGTAGCTTGACGCCGGCCCAGACGCCGTACTCCTCGCCATGCGCGATGGCGTGCTGGGCGCACCGACGCTGCTGGGCCAACGGGCAGCGGCGCAGGCACTGGATCCGCGCCTCGGTGGCCGACCGCTCGTAAGCGCGCGCCTTCGCCGCACCGTCACCGCCGTCGTCGTCGGGGTAGCCGAACCACAGTTCCGGGTTGGCTGCGCAGGGGTGTCCCATGTCGGTCTCCTCGTCGCGGATGAAACGTAGGCAAAAGCGTATACACGTATACGCGCCGAAAGCAAGAGAAACGTGACAGAAACGTATATGCGCTGGAAGCGGGCGCGATCTGTGTAGTATCCGGCCTATGGCCGGAGCGCGCGGTGAGCCGTGAATCGGCCGGTGCGGCCATCCGCGCATTGCGCGAGTCACGCGACTGGTCGCTGGCAGACCTTGCCGCCGCGACCGGTATCAGCATCATGGGGCTGAGCTTTCTCGAGCGTGGTGCCCGCAAGCCACATAAAAGCACAGTTCAGAAGGTCGAAAATGGACTTGGTCTGCCGCCGGGCACCTACTCACGCCTGTTGGTAGCCGCCGATCCGGATGCCGAGTTGGCCCGGCTGATGGCCGCGCAGGCATCTGACACCGGCTCCGCGAGGCGTGCCGGCGCGGTGGTGGTCGACCGTCACAGTGACACGGAAGTGCTGGAAGGCTATGCCGAAGCGCAACTCGATGCGCTTAAATCCGTCATCGATCGACTGCCTTCGACGACATCAAACGAATATGAGACGTATATTCTGTCTGTGATCGCTCAGTGCGTGAAGGCCGAGATGCTGGCCGCAAGCTCGTGGCGCGTGGCCGTGAACGCCGGCGCCGATTCGACGGGCCGGCTCATGGAGCACCTGCAGGCACTGGAGGCCACGCGCAGGGCCTTGCTGAAGCGGATGCCCGCCAGCTTGAGCGCGCGGTTCGATCGCGCCTGCCAACGGTCGTCGCTGCCCGAGACGATCATCGCGGCGCTGGTGGGTGTCGGCAACGACGAAATGTGGGACATCCGCAACCGGGGGCTGATCCCTCCGGGAGCACTCCCCCGCGTTCGCGCCTTTGCCGAGGCGGTCGAGTCGACGAGCCAGGAAAAGGCGAGCCAGGAAGAGACAGGTCAGGACAACGGCGAGGGGCGGGAGTGATCGAAACCGAAGTCGAGTTGTTGGGTCGCGCTCACCAATTGTTCGCGGGCAGCACGTGGGCCCCGGCGCTGGATGCGCGCACCTCGCATGACCGGGGCCTTTTGCGGCGAGCCGACGGCCTGAATCGCGTTGTGGGACATGGAGGTTATCGCATTGCGGCAGCCGACAGCCGGCGACGGCTATCGTCGGCAGCGCGCACGGACGCCGAGGCCGCCGCGATCCTCGCCGGCGCACGCTGGGATCACGCCCGGGCCCGCGAGCTCACGAAAGGCGTTCTCGACGAGGCCCGGGCCGATACCGCCGCCGCCCCGTCGACGCCGATGGCCCAGCGCGAGGCGATGCGCCGGCGAGTCGCCCGACTGCGGGCGCAACGGGCGCACGTCACGTCGGCCCGCTGGCGCGCCCGACGGCACGCGACGGCGCTAAGCGCGCTGCGCTACCGAACGATGCACCATCGCGGTCCTTTACCGTTGCCGAGCGGCCGGGCCGCAATCGCGGTGCGCGCCGCGTTGTCTCGATTGGGACGACCATATGTGTGGGGTGCCACCGGGCCGAACCAGTTCGACTGTTCTGGACTGGTCCAGTGGTCCTACGCGCAGGCGGGCGTTCGGCTACACCGCACGACCTATCAGCAGATAAACGACGGGGTCCCGGTGCCGCGTTCGCAAGTGCGGCCGGGCGATCTGGTGTTTCCGCACACCGGCCACGTGCAGCTGGCCATCGGCACTGGCTTGGTCGTCGAGGCGCCCTATTCCGGCGCTTCGGTGCGAATAAGTGCGCTGGGCAGCAACATCGCAATTCGCAGGCCGATATGACACGTGACGGCTACCTACCCGCTTGGGCACGACGAAGAGGTTGAACCGATGTCGGAACAAACCGGACCTTCACTGGGCGCCATACAGGCGCGGCAGTCAACGCTGGTGAGCCAGCACCACACAGCGGCGGAGGCCGACCGCGTGCTGGCAGAGGTGCTCGCCAGCGCTCATGCCGCGACCCGCGAAAGCATCCGCAGGCTCGACGCGATCGGCGAGGAGATCGATCGCGCGGCCGCCGACCGGACGGACCTTGCCGCCGACACCCCAATGGGCGTGCGTGAGTTTCAGAGATTTCTGTTGGCCAAGCAACGCGAGATCGCGGCGGTCGTGACGGATGCCCACGAGCTCGATCGCGTGAAGCGGGCCGCGCTGGATCGACTGCGCGCAGAGTACGCCCCTCCCGCGGGCTAACAGGGTGAATTGTCCGCGGCAACATGCCTGGGTACTGTCGCCCGGCATGGAGGGGTCGCGACACATCCCGCAGCAGGGCCCGCCCCGGGTCGCAGCCTCGTCGGCCTAGACGATGTCGGTGTACGAAGAACTACTTGCCACGGTCAAGCTTGTCCGCGACCGCACCGGCGATCCGAACGCGTGGCAGGCGGGTCTGACGCCAAGCGAAGTGACCGCCGTAATCACCCCGACGACAAGGCCCGAACAACTCGAGGCAATCCTGCGCAAGATCCGCCAACAACATTCGGACGTCTTCGGCGCCGGGACCCCGGGCGGCCCGGGCACCAGGCCGCCATCGGGACTGCCCGAGCCGCCTTCGGAGCGCGGCGAGGGCGACGCCGCCGAAGCAATGGCTGATGCCGAAGCCGCTCTGGCACATCAGAACTCGGCAAGCTCCCAGCTCGACATGCAAGTCATTGCGGCCATTCTGAACGCACACCTGAAGGCCGTTGAGGGCAGAGAAGCGCTTACCAAGCTGCAGCGGGAGACCGAAACCGCGGTCCTGACGCGGTCGGACCTCGACACTCCGGCAGGAGCGCGTGATTTCCAACGGTTCCTCATCGGCAAACTCAAGGACATTCGTGCGGTCGTCCTGAACGCCAGTTTGGATGACACCTCGAAATCAGCGCTGATGGCCGCATGGACATCGCTGTACGACGCCTCCAAAAGCGGAACGAACGGTTCGGACGAGCGTCCACCGGCGGCGCCCGCCCCGGTTGCACCCGCAGGCGGCACTGACCAACAACCCGCCGACGATGCCGGCTCCGGCTGGGATCCGTTGCTGGATCCGGCGTTCGCCGACGATCCCGGCCTGCTGGCCGGCGACTCATCGGGGCAGGTTCCCGCACAGGGCGCGGCGCCCGCGGCGATGTCGACGCCGCCGGCGATGCCGACCATCCCCAACTTCAGCGCGGGGCCGATGCCGGGCGTGGGCGCAGCGCCCGGCCCCGCGGCGGGTTTGGGTGGTTTACCGCTGCCCGGATTGGCCGAGGGCGGCCGAACCGACCCGGCACTGCGGGATCCGGACGACGAAGCGTCACTGGGATCCCGTGACACAGAGAGCGATCACGGCTCCCCAGACGAACTCCGCAACGACAAGCACGGCGAGGAAGCGCCGGCGGGCAAGCCCGAATCACCGCCGGAGCCAACGACGGTGACGCTGCCCGATGGCGAAACGGTGACGGCGGCCAGCCCGCAACTCGCCGGGGTCATCGAGGCCGCGGTGGCCGGAGCGCCGATCGCAGATGCATTCCACCAGCAGGGAATTACCATTCCCCCACCGGGAACGGCCGTCACCAACCCGGTCGACCCGCGGCACCTCACACCTGGAGACGTGGGGATCTTCACCGATCGTCACGCACTTGCCCTGGGCCCCGAGAAAGCCCTTCTCGACGGCCAGATTCAGCACATC
This sequence comes from uncultured Actinomycetota bacterium, assembly GCA_963784685.1. Classification (GTDB taxonomy): domain Bacteria; phylum Actinomycetota; class Actinomycetes; order Mycobacteriales; family Mycobacteriaceae; genus Mycobacterium. The sequence continues at coordinate 592,786 of CAWASF010000011.1, read as the reverse complement.
GCCGCCGTAGGCGGACCCAACTTCCTAGGCTGGGAACATCCGCCGGCGCCAACCGCGCCGGCTGAGCACGACGCACCGATACCCACCCGACCGGCGGCGACGTCGGCCAGACGACAATAGAGAGTTCGCCGGTTTGATCCGGCGGCGCGCGAATAGGAGGCAGGAGATGGCAGATTCGATCCGCGTGGTGCCCGCGCACCTACGGGAAGCCGCTGCGCACCACCAGGAGACCGCCGACTACCTGCGCACCGTTCCGTCGTCGCACGGGGCGATCCAGGAGAGCCTGGATTCGCTGGGGCCTATCTTCAGCGAGCTTCGCGATGCCGGACGTGAACTGCTCGAACTCAGGCGTCAGTGCTACGAGCAACAAGCCGACGACCACGCCGATATGGCAGAACAACTGGGCGTGTCGGCGACGATGTGGGAACAGCACGAGGGCGACGCGGCACGGAGGTTCGGCGGCATTGTTGACGGCGGTCCATGACGGACGCCAACCCCGCCTTCGACACCGTTCACCCGAGTGGACACATCCTGGTCCGCTCCTGCCGCGGCGGGTACATGCATAGCGTCGCGTTGAGCGAAGAGGCGATGGAAACCGACGCGGAGATCTTGGCGCAAGGCATCCTGTTGACCGCGGATGTGTCTTGTCTCAAGGCGTTACTGGAAGTTCGCGGCGAAATCGTGGCGGCCGGGCACACCCCGTCGGCGGAGGTTCCGACCCCCCACGATCTTGATGTGGCGATTGAGAAGTTGCTGGCGCACAGGCTGCGACGCCGCGACACCGCGCATTAAGGCCTAGATTAGCCAGGTCTTTGCGGCATCGGGATCGGGTGTGATATCCGTTGGCGGCTCTATGGGATTGGGGCCGAACAACTCTCGGGCACGCACCAGCAGGGCGCGCACTTCGTCGAGTTGCTGCTGCAGAGCAGAATCAGCCATGGCTCCACGCTACCCAGGCCGCCGCAGCTGCACAATTCACCGACTGAATAGACCGCCCGTTAGATCCCGGTAGGCTTAACCAGTGGCAATTTTCGGTCGACTAACGGCGCGCCAGCGTCTCCGGAGAGCTACCCGGGAATCATTGGCGATCCCGGCCTTTAGTTCTGCCGTCGATTGCACCGCCTGGGTGACGGGCGGGCTTTGGCCCGCCGAACTGTCCACAGCCAGCCCCGAAACAGGCACTCTCGCAGACTATCTGAGGGCCGACCTGCAGCGGATCACCACCACTGCGAATGACGATCTCAAGGTCATCAAGCGAGCCGGAATGCCCGATCCCGTCCGCCAGGCGGAAGAGGCGCGGGTCATCGACGAGGCCCGGGCTCGCGCCGAGCGACGCGTCGAGTCGACGGTTCGCCATTTGCACGCGGTGAAGGCGAAGGCAACCGCCGGACACCCGCAGGGCGACGGGGCCTTCATCGGACGTGATGTCGCCGACCCGCGAGCCATTCCGGCCGTCACGGGCGAGGAACCCGCTGTCGATGCGGTGGCTGACGCGGTGGCCGGCCCGGCAGTCGACGAAGGGGGCGAGCCCCAAGGCGCGCAGGGTCGCCATCGCGCCGCCGACGACACGACCGCCGACGAGCACACCGCCGCGCCGGCACCGAAGCCCGTTGCACCCGCAGCCGCGAGCGAATCCGACGACGCGCGGTTGCGCCGACTCCTCGCGTTCGTGGCCCATCAGGAACCACGACTGAACTGGGCCGTCGGCGAGCGCCCCGACGGCACAACGGTATTGGTCACCGACCTCGCCCACGGTTGGATACCGCCGGGCATCACGCTTCCGGCGGGCGTGCGGTTGCTGGGGCCCGAACGGCGCGCCGGCAAACTCCCCGCGCTGATCGGCGAGACTACGCGGACGGTGACCTACGCTCCCGGCGATTCCCTTGGCCGGCCGGACGATTTCGCCGAGACGACCGCCTCGGCGCAGCCGCGGGAGCTGCCCGCGGTCGCGGACCCGGGTTGGGAGTTGAGCCAGGCCACCCACTGGCGCGACGGATTGCCGCGGATGGTGCACACGTTGGCCAAGGCCGCCGCCGCGGGAACCGGCGTCGCCGAGGAAGAGATCGACTTGCTTCGGGTGCATCTCGATACCGCGCGCTATCAGCTCTTTACCCAGTATCCGGACGTCAATCCGGCGCTGCTGCTCAATTGCCTGTTGTTGGCCGCCACCGTAGGCGCCGTTACCCAAGACCCCATTTCAGCGAACTATCACCTGGCCTGGTTCCAGAAACTCAGCGCGCCGGCCGACGGCCTCTAGCTTCGACCGGCGCCGGGCGGCCCCGCGAAGGCTTGAGCGATCCGCAGCCAGCGCTGCGCGTCCGCACCGTGGGCTGTGACGTCGAGAGCGCCTAAAGGGCGCCGCTGGGTCACCAGGAAACAGAAGTCCTCGGCCGAGCCGGTGACTCGCTGGGCGGCATCCGGCGGTCCCCAGATCCAGGTGTCGCCTCCGGGCGCGCGCAGCTCGACCAGGAAAGGTTCCGCCGGCGGAGCCAGATTGTTGATGACGAAGGCGTAGTCGCGGGTGCGCACGCCGATGTGCGCGATCGACCGAAGTCGCTCGGTGGCGGGTCGTTTGACGCCAAGGGCATCGGCCACGTCAAGCCCATGCGCCCAGGTCTCCATCAACCGCGCGGTGGCCATCGACGCCGCGCTCATCGGTGGCCCGAACCACGGCAGTTTGCGACCGTCGGGCACCGCCAGCAGCGCCTCGTGCAATCGCCCACGGGTGGCGCGCCACTCGGTGAGCAGCTCGGCCGGCGCGTCGGTCGCCAGCTCGTCGGCGGCCGAGTCGACGAAGCCGGTCGGGTCGGCTTGCGCGGCCTCCAGCTCTGCAGCAAACCCCGCCTCGTCGGAGATCGCGATCAGCGCGACCCGGTCGGTCCACAACAGATGCCCGATCTGGTGGGCGACCGTCCAACCCGCCGCGGGCGTGGGCTCGGACCAGCGGTGCGCCGGCAGCGGCGCCACCAGCGCGTCGAGGTCGTCGCTCTCGGCACGCAAGTCGGCGACGATCGGTCCGGGACCGGCCATCATTGCCTCCGGCTGCCGGCCGTCGGGGAAATCACGTAAGTACCTTAGCGAGTCTTCACCGGCTGGCCGCGCCGCCCGACGATGCTGTGCGTGGCGAGGCCGATGGCGTACAGCACCGAGCCGAACAACACGAACATCGGTGCGCGCCCGTCATCGGGAATCAAAGCCGCAGCTACCGTGATCGAGACGATGAACGCGACCCAGAACAGTGCATCCTGGACGGCGAACACATGCCCGCGAAGAGCGTCGTCGACGTCCATCTGCATCGCCGAATCGGCGCACAGCTTGACCACCTGACCTGCCACCCCGAGCAAAAAGCCGCACACCACCATCACCGGAAGCCACAGCCCCGCCCCCGGGATCTGGATGATCGCGGCCGCCGTCAACGCGCCATTCGCGGCCGCGTAGCGCCCCCACCGGCGCACCACCGCCGGCGTCAACAAGGTGGCCAGGAAGGCCCCCAGACCCGAAGCTGCGAAGAACAGCAATGCGATGCCCAGACCCCTGGCGGTGGGCTCCGGCAGGTGGTGCACGAGCACCAACATGACCAGCGAATTGATGCCGATTACCATCCGATGGGCGGCCAAGCCGGACAGGGTGGCGGCCACGGTCGGGCGCTGCACTACCGTGCGCACCCCGTGCAGCCAGCCGGTGATCACCGCATAGGCGGCCGATCCGTGGATTGCGCGCAGTGTTTGGTCAGGACCCAGCACGCGGGCACCGAATCGCAACGACAGCAGCAACGCGATCGATACCGGAATCGTGGTCATGAAGATAATCGCCGCCGCACCCCGATCGCCGGCGCCGACGAAGAACCGGGGCACCAGCATGAAGTTGGCCCCCAGGAACGCCGCGATGGCGCCCGAGGCGGTGGCTACCGAGTTCATCGTCACCACCCGTTCGCGCGGCACGACATGGGGCAGGGACGCCCCGAGCCCGGAGGCGACAAACCGGGCCAGGCCGTTGGCCAACAGCGCTCCGATCAGCAGCGGTATGTCACCGGCGCGAACAGCCAGAATGGTGCCGATCGCGACGATCAGAACCAGGCGGCCCACGTTGGCGCCGACGAGGACCAACCGTCGATCCCAACGATCCATCAGCGCACCGGCGAACGGCCCCAGCAGCGAGTAGGGCAAAAACAGCACCATAAACGCCCGCGCTATCGCCAGGGGGCCCGCGGCTCGATCCGGGTTGAAGAGCAGCGCCCCGGCCAGCGCCGCCTGAAAGAGACCATCACCGAACTGACTTGCCACGCGCACCTGCAACAGCCGCCGGAAGTCCGGCAAACCGCGCACCAACCGCCACACTTCGGCGTATGCGCGTGAGTGCATGCGGGTTTGTATCACAGAACCGACTTCCGCGAGGGGGGCTTGGCAGGATCGCCGCGGGCCCCAGGGTACAAAGCCGCTGCCCCCACCGTACAAATATTCGCCGGCCGCGCTCGATTGCGCCGGCCGACGAGGCGGAGGTGCGATGATGATGTGGTGTCCCCACCCGAGGATCCTGAGGACTATGTCGCGCCCGCCGCGCAGCGGGTACGCGCGGGCACCTTGTTGCTCGCCAACACCGATCTTCTCGAGCCGACTTTTCGGCGCAGCGTGATCTACATCGTGGAGCACAACGATGGCGGCACGTTGGGCGTCGTGCTCAACCGTTCCAGCGAGACCGCCGTGTACAACGTGTTGCCGCAGTGGGCCAAACTGGCGGCCAAGCCCAAGACGATGTTCATCGGCGGGCCGGTCAAGCGTGACGCCGCGCTCTGCCTGGCAACGTTGCGGGTCGGCGCCGACCCGCAAGGCGCGCCCGGCCTGCGGCACGTGGCCGGCCGGATAGTGATGGTCGATCTGGACGCCGAGCCCGAGCGGCTCGCCCCGGTGGTCGAGGGGTTGCGAATCTTCGCCGGCTACTCGGGCTGGACCATTGGTCAGCTTGAAGGCGAAATCGAACGCGACGACTGGATTGTGTTGTCGGCGTTGCCATCCGATGTGCTGGTAGGACCGAGGGCCGATCTGTGGGGGCAGGTGCTGCGACGGCAGCCGCTGCCGCTGTCGTTGCTGGCTACCCACCCGATCGATGTCAGCCGAAACTAAAGCGGGTCCGGCGGCGGCTTAGCACCAGGCGGGACTCAGTGGCAGGACTGCGTGCAGACGGCGCAGTTGCCGGCGCAGCTCGGCGTCGCCGCGCCTTGGCGCAGCGCGAAGCGTGCGCTCTGCCACGAGCCGGTGGCCAGCGTCCCGAGAGCGCCGGCGACGCAGACGATCAGCACTACCAGAGCGGTGTGGGGGGAGGCGGCCAGCGCCACCGCGCCGCCGGCGGTCAGCATCACCGCGGCCGCCAACTGTGTCGGCGCCATGGCGCGCAGTGCCAGCCGGGTGGTGTCGATGACCTGTTTGTGGGCCTGGTTGTGGGCTAGCGACCAGGCCCCGAACCCGGCGGAGGCAACCGCCGCACACATGCACAGCACGCCCGCGATCCACATGGGCCTCAACAATACGAGGCCGGCCGGAAGCGCGCGCGCCCGGCTCTACGGGTCGAGTCCGCCTCGAATCAACGGCCTTGCAGGAACGGGAAGTTCGGCAGCGGTGGCAGCCCCGGCACCAGCGTCAACAGGTTGGGCGTGGGCCGCGGCGTGGTCGCCTGGCCGGGGACGGGCGCCTGCGCGGGAAGCCCGGCGGGCGCCTGCGCGGGAAGCCCGACGGGCGCCGCACCGGGTGTCTGCGCGGGCAGTCCGAGCGGCGACGCCCCGGGTGTCTGCGCGGGCAGTCCGACCGGCGGCGGTGCCTGGGCGGGCGCGGGCAGTCCGACCGGCGGCGGTGCCTGGGCGGGCGCGGGGGCAGCGGCACCGGGGACGGTCACCCGGAACCCGTTGACGATCGCGTCCGTGGCGGGTGCGTCTCCGACCGCCACCGCACGGTCGGTGGTCACCGCCAGCGACACCAGGTATTTGTCGCGTCCGGACGTGGCAATGACGTTGCGCCGCGAGGTGTTGACCGTCATATCGCCGTCACGGTATGTGCCCTCGATGATCGACGACGGAAAGCCATCGAAGTCGGCCATCGAGGCGTTCGTCGTCTGCCAGGCGAGTAGCTTCTGGCTGTCGACGTAGCCGTGTGTGATGGCTTCCCGCGGATCGAAATCACCGACCAGCTTGTACACCACCACCTGCGCATTCGATGTGTACACGGTGCTGCCCTGCCGGTCGGCGATCACCGCGAACGCGTCGGGCACATTGGGATCGGGCACCTGAGTCCAGCGAGTGGGCACCGGCAGCGTGATGTCGAGCGCCTTCAATCCCTGGGGCTTTTGCGCTTCGAGCTTGACGCCCTTCGATTGCAGGTAATCACGAATCGTGCCGGAGACCGCGGGAGTCGACGTCGGAGGCATCGGTGCCGCCGGCGCGACCGCGGCGGGCGCAGGCGCAACCGGACTTGCCGCCGGCGGCGTGGCGAGGAAGCTGTTGCTGGGGACCTGGCCGGGGGCGGCTGTGACATTCTGCGGCAGGGCCCCCTGCGCGGGAATGGCGGGGACGGCGGGGGCGGGCTGGGGGGTTGGCAGCAAAGGATCAGCCGACGCGGTCGCCCCCGCGAAGACCGTGACACCGATCGCGCCGACGACCAGGCCCCCTGCGAGTACCCGCAAGGTACGAGCGATGTCAATCATCTCCGTCGGTCCTCCCCAATGGTTCCGGGCATCGCCGCCCGTCGCTAAACGCTGACTGTAACCAGTGGTCAAAGGTGGTGAACAGGCTCGAAATAGAGCTGGAATGAACCTCTGACCGGTGCGCAACGGAACCGATACCAACCCGTGGCCCGCCGGGTTCGTTGGGGTCCCCTTATACCCTGTTCACGTGACCGAATCCCCGACAGCCGCGACCGGGAGCAACGCTGGCGACGCAGCGCCGGACTCCGATGCGCCGCCGTATCGTTACACCGCGGCGGTGGCGGGCCGCATCGAAGGCACCTGGCAGAGCAACTGGGCCAAGCTCGGGACGTTCAACGTGCCCAACCCGGTCGGTGACCTGGCACCGTCGGACGGAAGTCCGGTGCCCGACGACAAGTTGTTCGTGCAGGACATGTTCCCCTATCCATCGGGCGATGGTCTGCACGTCGGCCACCCGTTGGGCTACATCGCCACCGACGTATACGCCCGTTACTTCCGGATGACTGGCCATAATGTGCTGCACGCGTTGGGGTTCGACTCCTTCGGCTTGCCGGCCGAGCAGTACGCCGTGCAAACCGGCACCCACCCGCGCACCAGGACCGAGGCCAACGTCGTGAACTTCAGGCGGCAGCTGGGCCGGCTGGGCCTGGGCCACGACAGCCGGCGCACCTTCTCGACCACCGATGTCGGGTTCTACAAGTGGACCCAGTGGATCTTCCTGCAGATCTATAACGCCTGGTTTGACACCGCGGCCAATAAGGCCCGCCCGATCGCCGAGCTGATCGCCGAATTCGATTCCGGCGCACGTAGTCTCGACGACGGGCGGGAGTGGGCTGAGCTGTCCGCGGGGGAGCGGGCCGACGTCATCGACAGCCACCGACTGGTCTACCAGGCAGACTCGATGGTGAACTGGTGTCCGGGGCTCGGCACGGTGCTGGCCAACGAAGAGGTCACCGCCGATGGCCGCAGTGACCGCGGGAACTTCCCGGTGTTCCGGAAACGTTTGCGGCAGTGGATGATGCGGATCACCGCCTATGCCGACCGGCTGCTCGACGACCTCGACGTGCTGGACTGGCCGGAGCAGATAAAAAGCATGCAGCGCAACTGGATCGGCCGGTCCACGGGGGCGATGGCCCTCTTCGCGGGAACTGCGAGCAATGGCGACGCGATCGACATCGAGGTGTTCACCACCCGGCCCGACACCCTTTTCGGCGCAACGTACCTGGTGCTCGCCCCCGAGCACGACCTGGTCGACGATCTGGTCGCCTCCTCCTGGCCCGCCGGGGTAGACCCGGCCTGGACGTACGGGGCGGCCAACCCGGCTGAGGCAGTCGCCGCGTACCGCCGCGGGATCGCCGCGAAGTCGGACCTCGAGCGGCAGGAAAGCAAGGAGAAGACCGGAGTCTTCCTGGGCAGCTACGCAACCAATCCCGCCAACGGCAAACCGGTGCCGATCTTCATCGCCGACTACGTGCTGGCCGGATACGGCACCGGGGCGATAATGGCGGTCCCGGGCCATGACCAGCGTGACTGGGACTTCGCTCGAGAGTTCGGCCTGCCGATCGTGGAAGTCATTGCCGGCGGAGATATTTCACAGGCGGCGCACGCAGGTGACGGCGCGCTGGTCAACTCCGACTATCTCGATGGCATGGATGTGGCGGCCGCCAAGGAGGCCATCACCGCACGCTTGGCGGCCGACGGCCGCGGCCGGGCGCGCATCGAATTCAAGTTACGCGACTGGCTCTTCGCCCGGCAGCGGTATTGGGGTGAGCCTTTCCCGATCGTCTACGACGCCGACGGACGTCCGCACGCGCTCGATGAGGCCGCGCTGCCGGTCGAGTTGCCCGATGTGCCGGACTATTCGCCGGTGCTGTTCGATCCCGACGACGCCGACAGCGAGCCGTCGCCGCCACTGGCCAAGGCGACGGAATGGGTGCACGTCGAGCTGGACCTGGGTGACGGTCTCAAGCCTTACACCCGCGACACCAACGTGATGCCGCAGTGGGCCGGCAGCTCCTGGTACGAACTGCGCTATACCGATCCGCATAACTCAGAGCGGTTCTGCGCCAGGGAAAACGAAGCTTATTGGATGGGCCCGCGGCCCGAGGGCCACGGCCCGGATGATCCCGGCGGCGTCGACCTGTACGTCGGCGGCGCCGAACATGCGGTGCTGCACCTGCTGTATTCGAGATTCTGGCACAAGGTGTTGTACGACCTCGGTCACGTCACCTCTCGCGAGCCCTACCGCAGGCTGATCAACCAGGGGTATATTCAGGCATTCGCCTACACCGACTCTCGCGGTTCGTACGTACCGGCGGCCGAGGTGGTCGAACGCGATGGCGGCTTTTTATATCCTGGGCCAGATGGTGAAATCGAGGTCTTTCAGGAATTCGGGAAAATCGGTAAGAGCCTGAAGAATTCGATATCACCCGACCAGATCTGCGACGAATACGGCGCGGACACGCTGCGGGTGTATGAGATGTCGATGGGGCCGCTGGAGGCATCCCGGCCCTGGGCCACAAAAGATGTCGTCGGTGCGCATCGCTTCCTGCAGCGGGTGTGGCGACTGGTAGTCGACGAACAGACCGGAGAAACCAGGGTGATCGATGACGCTGACCAGCAGGGCCTGGATACCGACACGCTGAGGTCGCTACATCGCACCATCGCTGGAGTCTCCGAAGACTATGTGGGACTGCGTAATAACACCGCGGCGGCGAAGCTCATCGAATACACCAACCACCTCACCAAGGAGCACCGCGGCTCGGTGCCCCGCGCGGCGGTAGAGCCACTGGTGCTGATGTTGGCGCCGCTGGCCCCGCACATGGCTGAGGAGCTGTGGCTGCGGCTGGGCCACAACACCTCGCTGGCGCACGGCCCGTTCCCTGAGGCCGATCCGGCCTACCTGGTCGACGAGACCGTCGAGTACCCCGTGCAGGTGAACGGCAAGGTGCGCGGACGGGTGGTGGTCGCCGCCGATGCCGATGACGACACGCTGAAGGCGGCGGCCATGGCAGACGAAAAGGTCCGGGCGTTCTTGGCCGGCGCCACCCCACGCAAGGTGATCGTGGTCCCGGGTCGGCTGGTCAACCTGGTCGTCTAACCCGACTGCCGGCGTTGAACCCCGGCACAGCGGTAATTCCCGGAACTCATTGTGCGCCAGCCAATCTTGCCCTCATACGATTGTCGCTCTGAGGCGGGCAAATCCGCGCATACTCCACGAGCCGCGACGCATGTGGCAGCTGTGATCGGTCATCGCCGACCCGGCCGCAGCACCACTTCATACACGTGACCGTCGGGTGGTGTCGCGAGGGCACCGGCGACCGCGGCGGCCACGGTTTCGGGGGTCAAAAAGTTTCCGGGGTCGTACTCTCCGCCTTCAAAAGCGACGAGTTCGCGTTGCATAGCGGAATCGGTCCGGCCGGGGTAGATCGTGGTCACCCGCAGGTCAGGCTCGTCGTCGCGCAGCGAGTCCGCGAACGCGCGCAGCGCGAACTTGCTGGCCGAATAGGAGGCCATGCCCGGCGAAACCCGTCGGCCCGCACCGGAGTTGATGAACACCACCCGGCCCCGGGCATTACGCAGCGCCGGCAGCAGTGCCAGCGTAAGCTCCACTGCCCCAAATACATTCACGGCAAAGGTGGCGCGCCACTCGTCGGCGTTCGACTCGGCGACATGGCCCGGGATGAAAACCCCGGCGTTGTGCACCAACACGTCGAGCTCGTCCACCACTTCGCAGGCGGCCTCGATCTCGTCGGCGTCGGTCAGGTCCAGCGGGAAGGTTGTGGCGCCGAGCCGCTCCGCGACGGCGTCGAGCCGATCGGAGGGCCGGCCGGCCAGCAGCAGGCTGTGCGTCGTCGAAAGCGCCGTGGCGATAGCGGAACCTATACCGCCGCCGGCGCCGGTGATGAGTGCAGTTGGCATGCACTCCAGCTTACGGAAGCGACCAGTTACCTTGGAGACAAGGCGCTTTCACGCCTGCTTGCGCGCCGGGGGCTCGCCCGCGGGGCCGGACGTCGGTTCACCGGAGGCCAGGCGTTCCAGCGGTGCCAACGCCTTCAGCAGGGTGTTCAGGTCGGGCTCGGGGAGCTGGCTGAGCATCGCGGCCAGGGCGGCGCGGCGGTTTGCCAGCGACTCGCCATGGACGGCCCGTCCGCGTGGCGTGATGTCCACCAGCACCGCCCGCAGGTCGGAAGGGTCACGGGAACGTTTCACCAGCCCGATCTTCTCCAACCTGCGGATCGCAACGGTGGTGGTGGGAGTTCGCACCCGCTCGTGCGCCGCCAGGTCGGTCATTCGGATGGGCCCCTGATCGAGCAATGTGACCAGGATCGACAGCTGAGCCAGGGTCAAGTCTCCGGCCGCGGCCCCGTTGGGGTCCCCGCGGCGCAGAAGCGAAAACAATTTGGACAGCGCACGGTGCAAACCTTCCGCGAGCTCAGTCACCTCGGCCGCGGTGGATTCGCTGTCCGCCATAAGTCGGCAGTCTAACCCGATATCGGGTGCGTACAAGGTAGCTATCGCCGACTGGTTGTCGACCGTCACAGCACTTGGGACAGGAACCGCTGGAGGCGCTCGGTCTTCGCGGCTTCGAATATCTGCTCGGGAGGGCCGGATTCCACGACCTTGCCGTGATCCATGAAAACAACGGTGTCCGATGCGGAGCGAGCAAAGCCCATTTCGTGGGTGACGACGACCATGGTCATCCCGCCGGCGCCGAGGTCGGCGATGAGTTTCAAGGCTCCTTTGACCATTTCCGGATCCAGCGCCGAGGTCGCCTCGTCAAAGAACATCACCTGTGGAGCCATGGCCAGTGCGCGGGCGATCGCTACGCGTTGTTGTTGGCCACCGGACAGCATGCCCGGGCGGGCACCGGCCTTGTGCTTCAGGCCAACTCGGTCCAGCTGGGTGAGCGCGAGGTCCCGGGCCGCGTCGGCAGAAAGCCGCCGCAGCTTTTGCGGCGCAAGCGCAACATTTTTCAGGATGCTCAGATGCGGGAAGAGGTTATATTGCTGGAACACCATGCCGATGCGCTGGCGGAGCTCGTCGGGATCGTCGCGCAACACCGAACGTCCGTCCAGCAGGATGTCGCCGCTATCGGGCTCATACAGTCGGTTCAGGCTACGAAGCAGCGTTGACTTCCCCGAGCCAGACGGCCCGATCACGGCCACCGTGCTTCCCGCGGGGGCCTCGATGTCGACGCCGCGCAGCACCTTTGTCCCACCAACAGTTTGGTGAATATCCTTGGCTTCCAACGATACTGATGGCCGCCCTGAGGTGGCGGCGGTCACGTAATGCCCTGCCCGAATGTGGACGTGACCATGTCGGACTTGTCGTCGGGCTCAGCGGCGCGGCCGCGGCGCAGCCGGACGTCGATGTAATTCACCAAATGCGTTAACGGAATTGTCAATATCAGGTAGAAGAGGCCGGCGGCCACCAACGGCGACAAGTTACCGGTCTGCGCGTTGAGGTCGCGGCCCACCTGAAACAGCTCGCGCTGTTGGGCGACCAAGCCCAGGAAGTACACCAATGCGGAGCCCTTCAACAACGCGATGGCCTGATTGACCAGTGACGGCAGCACCCGCCTTATTCCCTGCGGCACCACCACCAGCCGCATGGCGGTCGCATAGCTGAATCCGAGCGCACGGGAGGCTTCCAGTTGGCCGGGGTCGATGCTTTGAATGCCCGAGCGCAGAATCTCGCCGATGTAGGCGGCGGCCATCAACCCCAATGCGGCGATGCCCAACGGGTACGGATCATTGTGCGTCAGCCCGCCCACCAACGGCCCGATACCCATCCCGATGAGCAGGATGATCACTGCCTCGGGGAGACCGCGGAAGATATCGGTGTACACCCGCGCCGGCCAGCGCAGCCAGCGGGAATGTGACATTCCCGCGATCGCCAGCACCATGCCGAGCACCAGCCCGATGACGAGGGCGCTGTTGGTCAGGATCATCGTGTTGGGCAACCCGGTGGTGAGCAGAACGGGGATGGCCTCTCTGTACATATCCCAGTCGAAGAAGGAGTCGCGCAGTTGGGCCAGCGTCGACTTCGGTACGGCCGGGCTCACCGGCTTGTGATGCTGGCGCGCGGCGATAGCGGCGAAATCCGGCAGCTGCGGAGCGGGGGCGGTTTTCGACCCGGGTTTCCAGCCGGGCGGCAGTTGCCGCGGCGCCCAATCACAGTACAGCTTCGCCCAGGTACCGTCGGCGATGACGGCGTCCAGCCCGGAGTTCAGCGCATCGACCAGCGGCTGGTTTTCTCTGGCGACCGCGTAGGCCACGAAATTGCCTGGGCTGAAAGTGTTCGCGACAACGACCGCCGGGTCGCTCGGTCGGATTACGGTCGATGCCAGAGTCGCCGGCGCCACCCACGCGTCGAGCTGGCGGGCCTTGAGGCTGGCGTACAGGGTGGCGAAGCCAGGGTATTTCACCGGTTGCAGGTGCAAGACGTCGACGACGTACGACTCCTCGACGGTGCCCTGAACCACCCCGATCCGTTGTCCAGCGGCGAGATCACCGAACTTGGTGATCGCAGATCCTGCCGGCACCACGAGCGAGTAGTAGCCGAAGTCGTAGCCGTTGGTGAAGGCGACGGTGCGCCGCCGCGCGTCGGTGGCTTTGACGTTCGCCGAGCCGACGTCGAAGCGTCGGGACGCCACCTGGGCGAGCAGCCCGGAGAAATCGGTTGCGAAGAAGCGGAGTTGCAACCCCAGCTTGTCGGCGATGGCACGCAGCAGCTGGTTGTCGAAGCCGGTGAACTCTCCAGTGGAGTTGACGCAGACATTCGGTGGGGCATCCGACAGCGTTCCCACCGTCAGCACGCCCGGCGTGCTGAGCCCCAATGCGCCGACGTTCACCTCGGACAGCGGCTCGGCGGTAGCCGTCGTGTCGTGGTCGTCGTGACCCACGCCGGGATTCTCGGTGAGGTCTTTCGGCAAGACGCTCGCGCTATCCAACCCGGGTGGCGCACATTGGTTCCTATCGGCGCGCGCGGGCGCAGCCGGTGCGGCCAATACCAGGCCGCACACCATCAGAATTGTTGCGGTCAGTCCGAGTAGCTTTGGGCCTCGCTTGGCGCGCCGGCCCACGCACAGACTCATCACCGCTAACCGTATCGAGCGGCGGGCCGCCCCGCGCGGTGAAGCGCGTTCAGAGTGCGATCGACGGCTCGCCTCGGGGCGCATCAGCCTCGGTGAGTACCTGGGGAACAACTTGGCCGATGTCATCGGGTGCGGAAAACACCCGGCGTCGAAACAGCTCGACCAGCATTGTTCGGGCCATCAGATTGGCCCGGCCGACGCAGGCGGCCCGCGCGGCCTCGGGGTCACGCCGGTGTATTGCGGCGGTTTCGTCTTCGTAGAACGGCAACAAATCGTCGCGGCTGCATTGGTAGGTGGTCCAGAACGCCCGGGGGATGAGGTCCTGGGACGCGCGGATCGTGGCGTGCAACCGCGGCCCCGCGTACTCGTCGTTGATGGTGCGGCGATATTCCTCGGCGATTTCGGAGAACGCCCGCGGCTCCTTCGCCGAGCGCAACGATCTCAGCAGTGCATCGAGCTGTCCCAGAATCCGCGGCGTGGGGGTGGTGGCCGCACGCGCCGAGGCGATGCCGTTCAGCAGCCCCTCGAGTTCGTGATGTTCGAGGACGGTGGCTTCGTCGAACCGCTCAATGAACGCGCCCCGGTGATAACGGGTAGACACGATCCCATCGTGTTCGAGTTGGACCAGTGCCTCTTGAATCGGCACCCGGCTGACTCCCAGGCCAACCGCGATCTCGTTCCGGTCGACGCGGTCGCCGCTGCGCAGCTTCCCGGTCAGCACCAGGTTGAGAATGTGCGATACAACTTGGTCCTTCTCTTTAATCCCGTATCTCTTCGGCATCCGATCAGAGTCTTTCTCAACGCGCGTCGTATATATGCGCCCAGAGTTTCTCATGAGTGGGTGCCCGCGTTCAGGTGTTTGGCGGATGAATGTGAGACAAAAGTCAGCAAGGCCGCGTCAGCGACTGTCGCGCCACTTGCACAGCGCTGCGGCGGCGGTCAGGTCGTAATCCGGGCCGCCGCAACCGACGGTCAGCACCGTTGGCGATGAGTCCGCCGTGGTCGGCGACGGCCGCCGACCGTTCGATGCCGGCCGGGTCCCGTCCGACGTCGGCGCAGTGCCGACCGAGGACGGCACACTTCGCGGGTAACTCGTCGACGGAGGCGAAGCTGTGCCACATATCGGCGTGTTCGGCCACCAGCCTCAGGGTCTTGCGTTCACCGCCGCCGCCGATCAGGACCGGGATGTCACGGGTCGGCTGCGGGTTCAGCTTGGCCAGCCGCGCCTTGATCCGGGGCAGCGCGGCGGCCAAGTCGTCGAGGCGGCTGCCCGCGGTGCCGAATTCGTAGCCGTACTCGTCGTAGTCCTTCTGTTTCCAACCGGAGCCGATGCCCAGGACGAGTCGGCCGTCCGACATGTGGTCGACGGTGCGCGCCATGTCGGCCAGCAGCTCCGGATTACGGTAGGAGTTGCACGTCACCAGGGCGCCGATCTCCATGCGTGACGTCTGTTCGGCCCAGGCCCCAAGCATGGTCCAGCATTCGAAATGCGGGCCTTCGGGATCGCCGTAGAGCGGGAAGAAGTGGTCCCAATTGAAAGCGATGTCGACGCCGATGTCCTCACAGCGGCGAACGGCGTCGCGGATATTGCCGTACTGCGGGGCGTGCTGAGGCTGCAGCTGCACGCCGACACGAATGGGGCGGTCGGGAGTCATTAGGACCACCGTAGGCTCAGCGGGATCCGAGCACCTCGCGCAGGAGGCCGATCAGTGCGCGAGGTTGGTCGCTCTGCACGGAATGGCCCGAATTCTCGACGACGTGTGCCTTGCGGAAATTCGTTGCGCGCCTGCTTAGTTCGGCGGCGTCCTCATCGGTGACGAAGCCCGACGAGCCGCCGCGGACCAAGGTGATGGGTGCGGACAGCCCATCGACGTCGTCCCACAGACCGGCGAAGTCGGGCACGGTGCGGATGGCGTCGTAGCGCCACGTCCAGTTGCCGTTGTCGAGCCGGCGGGAATTGTGAAAAACGCCGCGGCGCAGCGCTTTCACCTCACGGTGCGGAGCCGCCGCGATCGTCAGGTCCAGCATGGCCTGAAAACTCGGGAACTCCCGCTCGCCGTGCATCAGCGCCACCGTGCCCTGCTGCTCGGCGGTCAGCTCCGCGTGCCGTTGCAGCGCCGACGGGGTGACGTCGATGAGTACGAGTTCGTTCACCAGTTCGGGCGCAACCGCGGCGAGCCTCAGCGCGGTCAAGCCTCCGAGCGACATCCCCACGACGAGGTCGGCGGCCGACGCCAGCCCGTGCAGCACCGGCACCAGGGCCGCGGCGTTGTGCTGCGGTGAGTAGTCGCCGTCCGCGCGCCACGCGGAATGGCCGTGCCCGGGAAGGTCCACTGCCAGCGCCGGCTCACCGAGACCGACGATCACGGTGTCCCAGGTGTGCGCGTTTTGCCCGCCGCCGTGCAGGAAGACGATCCGTGGGGGAGTGGAGCTGGCGCCCCAGCGGAGGGCGCTGACCGTGCCCTCCGCCGAATCCGCCTGCACGCGTTCTACATCGGGCAGCGGACCTGCGACGCCGGCCTGCTCGGCGTTCTCGGGCAGCAGCGAGAACTCCGACAATTGCATCAGTCCGTCCTCAGACGTGTCGGTCACAATCTCCGACACTACTTTGGGCTTCGGCGTGTGCGTCCAGGGCGGAGAACCCACGGCATCTCGGCGCCCGGCACACACTCAAAACCCTGAGCACACACTCGGGTGCCGGACGGCGAGTTTAGTTAGGCCTCGGCGATGAACTCTTCCAGGCGGGCCCGCGCGATGTCGTCGGGTAGCTGTTGCGGCGGGCTCTTCATCAGGTAGGCCGACGCCGCAATTACGGGGCCGCCGATGCCGCGGTCCTTGGCGATCTTGGCCGCCCGCACCGCGTCGATGATGACGCCCGCAGAGTTCGGCGAGTCCCACACCTCGAGCTTGTACTCCAGGTTCAGCGGCACGTCGCCGAAGGCACGGCCCTCCAGCCGCACGTAGGCCCACTTGCGGTCGTCGAGCCAGCCCACGTGGTCGGACGGACCGATGTGCACGTCCTTGGTCTTGAACTCGCGCTGCAGGTTCGACGTGACCGCCTGGGTCTTGGAGATCTTCTTGGACTCCAGCCGCTCGCGCTCGAGCATGTTGAGGAAGTCCATGTTGCCGCCCACGTTGAGCTGCATGGTGCGATCCAGTTGCACGCCGCGGTCCTCGAACAGCTTGGCCATCACCCGGTGCGTGATGGTCGCGCCGACCTGGCTCTTGATGTCGTCACCGACGATCGGCACCCCGGCGTCGGCGAACTTCTTGGCCCACACCGGGTCGGAGGCGATGAACACCGGCAGCGCGTTGACGAACGCCACGCCGGCGTCGATGGCGCACTGGGCGTAGAACTTGTCGGCCTCCTCGGAGCCCACCGGCAGGTAGGACACCAGGACGTCGACCTTCGCGTCCTTGAGCACCTGGACCACGTCGACGGCCTCGGCGTCGGACACCTCGATGGTGTCGGCGTAGTACTTGCCGATGCCGTCGAGAGTCGGCCCGCGCTGCACCGTCACATTGGTCGGCGGTACGTCGGCGATCTTGATCGTGTTGTTCTCCGACGCGAAGATCGCCTCCGACAGGTCGAAGCCGACCTTCTTGGCGTCCACGTCGAACGCGGCCACGAACTTCACGTCGCGAACGTGGTACTGGCCGAACTTCACGTGCATCAGGCCGGGCACCGTGCTGTTCTCGTCCGCGTCGTAGTAGTACTGCACGCCCTGAACCAGCGAGGACGCGCAGTTACCGACGCCGACGATCGCGACTCGTACCTCGGTCGACGTCTCCGGCGCGTTGTGCTGACTCATAGGGCGTTCTCCTAACCTCTATTACCTATGTCTCGAATGTCTTGGGTGGTCTATGCCTGTTCGGTGAGCCCGGGTGCCGCCCGCTCGGCGGCGATGAGCTCGTTGAGCCACTTGACTTCACGTTCACTGGACTCGAGCCCGAGTTGGTGGAGCTGGCGCGTGTAGCGGTCGAACGAGTTGCTCGCCCTCGCCACCGCCTCTCGCAAACCCTCGCGGCGCTCCTCGACCTGACGCCGGCGGCCTTCCAAGATGCGCATCCGCGCTTCCGCCGGCGTGCGGTTGAAGAAGGCCAGGTGTACCCCGAACCCGTCGTCTGTGTAGTTGTGCGGACCGGTGTCGGCCACCAGCTCACCGAAGCGCTGGCGCCCCGCGTCGGTCAGTTGGTAGACCCGCCGGGCACGCCTCACCGGGGTTCCGGCCGGGGCGGCATTCTCGGCGATCAATCCCTCGGCCTGCATGCGCCGCAGGGCCGGGTAGAGCGATCCATAGGAGAATGCCCGAAATGCGCCGAGCAAACCGGTCAGGCGTTTACGCAATTCGTAGCCATGCATGGGCGACTCGATCAGAAGTCCCAGAATGGCAAGCTCCAGCATCGATCCACCCCCTTTGCATGGTTGGTTAGGACGATCCGACGCCTCGCGTCATCGTATCGTTTCGATATATTCGTCACAACACTACCTGGCGTTAGTGCGCTATTTGTCACACCGCTTGACATGCAACAGCGGGCCCGTTGCGGGGTGCTGGCCAGGTGATTTACCCAAGGCGCCCAGAGAGCCGTCACCGAACGCTCGGCCGCGAAGCGCACCGCCCCGAGCGATTTCGCAATGCGGACCATCGCGGGAGCCCATCCCCGGCCCGGCACAGGATGTGACTTCGGCACAGGGCCGCCAACACCCTCGGTTGCGTATCGGCGGTGCCGATCGCCACGTACTCTGGTCACCGTGCGACTGCAGCGACAGGTGGTGGATTACGCGCTTCGGCGGCGCTCACTGCTCTCCGAGGTGTACTCGGGCCGCACCGGTGTGTCCGACGTGTGCGACGCCAACCCGTATCTGCTGCGCGCCGCGAAGTTTCACGGGAAACAGAGCCAGGTGATGTGCCCGATCTGCCGAAAGGAGCAACTCACCCTGGTGTCGTGGGTATTCGGCGATCACCTGGGTGCGGTGTCGGGCTCGGCCCGCACGGCCGAAGAGCTGGTGATGTTGGCAACCCGTTTCGAGGAGTTCTCGGTTCACGTGGTCGAGGTGTGCCGAACATGCAGCTGGAACCATCTAGTGAAGTCGTATGTGATGGGTGCGGCACGCCCGCCCAAGGGCACCGGCGGCACGCGGACGGCGCGCAACGGCGCCCGGACGGCCATTGAATAACGAAGGCCGCCACGACCGGTCGTCGGGTGACGCGAACAAATCGGCGACTGAGCGCGCGGGCAGGCACACGAGTACCGGCCGGCCGGACGACCCCGGTCGTCCGGGCCCCGACAGCGCGCGACCGGGTCCCGGTCACCGCCGCCAGGTTCCTCCCGACGACCGGATGACCACCATCCTGCCGCCCGTCGTCGACAACCGGTCGCACGGGCGGCCCGACCCCATCGCGGAAGTCAAGGCCGCACTGGACGCGCCCCCTTCGACACCCCCGCAACGGGACGCGCTCGACGAGGTCAAGGCAGCGTTGGACGGTCGCGGCGCACCCTCTCCGCGACGCGACCGACCGATCCGCGGAGGGCGCCCGCCCGAAGGGCCGCCGCCGCCACCCGGACGGCCGGGCGGGCTTGGCGGACCGGGCGACAGAGCGCCGAGGCCGGGAGCGCGGAGCTGGGCCGAGCAGATCAACTGGTTGTGGGTGCGACGTGCGGTCTACCTCTCCTTGGCGGTGCTGGTCGTCTTGCCGATTGTCACTTTCGCCATGGCGTACTTCATCGTCGACGTTCCCAAGCCGGGCAACATCCGTACCAACCAGGTCTCGACAATCCTCGCAAGCGACGGCTCGCAGATCGCCAAAATCGTTCCGCCCGAAGGTAATCGCGTCGACGTCAACCTCAGTCAGGTGCCCGTGCACGTGCGCCAGGCGGTGATCGCCGCAGAGGACCGCAACTTCTATACCAACCCGGGCTTCTCGTTCAGCGGCTTCGCGCGGGCGGTGAACAACGACCTGTTCGGCGGCGGCGACCTACAGGGCGGCTCGACGATCACCCAGCAGTATGTGAAGAACGCACTGGTTGGTTCGGCACAGCACGGGCTCAGCGGCTTGATGCGCAAGGCCAAGGAATTGGTCATCGCCACAAAGATGTCGGGGGAGTGGTCCAAAGACGATGTCTTGCAGGCGTACCTGAACATCATCTATTTCGGCCGGGGAGCCTACGGTATTTCGGCCGCTTCCAAGGCCTATTTCGACAAGCCGGTCGAGCAACTCACCGTCTCCGAAGGGGCGCTCCTGGCGGCGCTGATTCGACGGCCGTCTTCCCTGGACCCGGCCGTCGATCCCAAAGGCGCTGCCGAGCGCTGGAACTGGGTGCTCGACGGCATGGTGCAGACCAAGGCGCTATCTCCGAGTGACCGTGCGGCTCAGGTATTCCCGGCTACCGTGCCGCCGGATCAGGCCCGCGCGCAGAACCAAACCACCGGACCCAACGGGCTGATCGAGCGTCAAGTGACAAAAGAACTGATGGAGCTGTTCAACATCGACGAGCAGACCCTGAACACACAGGGGCTCCAGGTCACCACGACGATCGATCCCAAGGCCCAGCAGGCCGCGGAGAAGGCGATGTCGAAATACCTCGACGGGCAGGACCCCGACATGCGCGCCGCCGCGGTTTCGATCGACCCGCATAACGGCGCGATACGCGCCTACTACGGCGGTTCTGACGCCAACGGTTTCGACTTCGCGCAGGCCGGACTCCAGACCGGATCGTCGTTCAAGGTGTTCGCCCTCGTTGCCGCGCTCCAACAGGGAATCGGCCTGGGCTATCAGGTCGACAGCTCCCCGCTTACCGTAGACGGCATCAAGATAACCAACGTGGACGGCGAAAGCTGCGGGACCTGCAACATCGCCGAGGCGCTCAAGCTCTCGCTCAATACCGCCTATTACCGGCTGATGCTCAAGCTCAAGGGCGGACCGCAGGCAGTCGCGGACGCCGCGCACCAAGCCGGCGTGGCAACCAGCTTCCCCGGCGTCGACCACACGCTCTCCGAAGACGGCAAGGGCGGGCCCCCGAACAACGGGATTGTGCTGGGCCAGTACCAAACCCGGCCGATCGACATGGCTTCGGCGTACGCGACATTGGGCGCGTCCGGCGTCTATCACCGGCCGCACCTGGTGCAAAGGGTCGTAAATGCCGACGGCCAAGTGCTTTTCGACGCCGGCAACTCGGACAACAGCGGCGAGCAGCGTATCGACAAGGGCGTCGCCGACAACGTCACCGCCGCGATGCAGCCGATCGCCGGCTACTCACGGGGGCACAACTTGGCCGGCGGGCGTCCGTCGGCGGCCAAGACCGGCACGGTGCAGTTGGGCGACACCAATGCCAACAAGGATGCCTGGATGGTCGGCTACACGCCGTCGCTGTCGACGGCCGTGTGGGTGGGCACCGTGCAAGACAACGCGCCGCTGGTAACGGCCTCGGGCGCAGAGGTTTACGGATCCGGGCTGCCGTCGGACATCTGGAAATCGACGATGGACGGTGCCCTCAAGGGCACCCCCAACGAGAGCTTCCCGAAGCCCACCGAGATCGGCGGCTACGCGGGCGTGCCGGCTGCGCCGCCGCCGCCCCCGCCGCCGTCGGAAACCGTTATCCAGCCCACGGTCGAGGTGGCGCCGGGCATCACCATCCCGGTCGGTCCCCCCACGACGATCACGGTCGCGCCGCCGCCGCCGGGTGGCCTGCAGCCGGGTGGCCCCTCGCCGGGCGGCCCGCAGCCGGGCGGCGTCCCGCCGGCTGGCCCGCAAGCTCCTCCGCCGTCGCCGTGACCGGCGTCCAGGAGCAGAGCGCCACCATTTCACCGCTGCCGTTGGCCGCCGACCTGCGCAGCGCCGACAACCGTGATTGCCCCAGCCGCACCGACGTTCTCGGTGCGGCTCTGGCTGAGGTCGTGGGAGGACCGGTCGGCAGGCACGCGTTGATCGGCCGCACCCGGGTGATGACCCCGGTGCGGGTGATGTTCTTGATGGCGCTGGTGTTTCTGGCGCTCGGCTGGTCGACGAAGGCGGCCTGCGTGGTGAGCACCGGCACGGGACCGGGCGATCAGCGTGTCGCCAATTGGGAAAATGAACGCGCGTACTACGAGTTGTGCTACTCCGATACGGTGCCGCTCTACGGCGCGGAGTTGTTGAGCCAGGGCAAGTTTCCCTACAAGTCGAGCTGGGTCGAGACCGACGCCAACGGCGCACCGCAGACCCGATACGACGGCCGGCCCGCGATGCGATACATGGAGTATCCGGTACTGACGGGCATCTATCAGTACGCGTCGATGGCGATCGCGAAGACCTATACCGCCCTGAGCAAGCTCGCCCCGCTTCCGGTGGTCGCCGAGGTGGTGATCTTTTTCGATGTCGTGGCATTCGGGCTGGCGTTGGCCTGGCTGGCGACCGTCTGGGCAACCGCGGGCCTGTCGGGGCGCCGTGTGTGGGATGCGGCCCTGGTGGCTGTGTCGCCACTGGTGATCTTTCAGATATTCACCAACTTCGATGCTCTGGCAACGGCGTTCGCGACAGGCGGGCTGCTGGCGTGGGCGCGCCGTAAACCGATGTTGGCCGGTGTGTTGATCGGGTTGGGTGCCGCGGCCAAGCTGTATCCGCTGTTGTTTCTGGGCCCGATGTTGTTGCTGGGTATCAGGACTGGGCGCCTCGGCGCTCTGGGACGGACGGCGGGAGCGGCCGCGGCGACCTGGGTGTTGGTGAACCTTCCTGTGTTGGTGCTCTTTCCGCGGGGGTGGTCGGAGTTTTTCCGGCTCAACACGCGGCGTGGCGACGACATGGACTCGTTGTACAACGTCGTGAAATCGTTCACCGGCTGGCGCGGTTTCGATCCCACGCTGGGCTTCTGGCAGCCGCCCACGGTGCTTAACACGGTGGTCGTCGTGTTGTTCGCAATGTGTTGTGCGGGAATCTTTTACGTTGCGCTCACCGCTCCGCGTCGACCGCGGGTGGCGCAGCTGGCGTTCCTGGTGGTGGCGGTGTTCCTGTTGACCAACAAGGTGTGGAGCCCGCAGTTCTCTTTGTGGCTGGTACCGCTGGCGGTGCTCGCCCTGCCGCATCGTCGGATACTGCTGGCGTGGATGACGATTGACGCGCTGGTCTGGATACCGCGGATGTATTTCCTTTACGGCAATCCGAACCGCGGGCTCCCCGAGGAGTTCTTCACCACGACGGTGTTGCTGCGTGATATCGCGGTGGTGGCCCTGTGTGCGCTGGTGATCCGGCAGATCTACCGGCCCGACGAGGATCTGGTGCGGTGGGGCGGACGCGTGGACGATCCGGCGGGCGGGCCCTTTGACCGCGCCCACGACGCCCCGCCCCGTTGGCTGCCGGAGTGGCTGCGTCCGCCCGGGCTGCGGCGGTCGCCCGCGCCGGCGGCCGAAACGGTCACGGAAGCGACCGCTGAAACGCACGCATGATGCTGGTTGCGATCCCACTGTTCCCCCGGTTCACGGCACTCGACGCCGTGGGTCCCTACGAAGTGCTGCAAAGGATCCCGCCGTTCGAGGTCGTGTTCGTGGGACACCGCCGTGGCGAGGTGCGTACGGAGAACGGGATGCTCGGGGTCACGTGCGATGCCACCTTCGACGAAGTCGGCGCCCCCGATCTGGTGGTGGTTCCCGGTGGCATCGGAACCCGCCAACTGATCCACGACGACGTCATCCGTGCCTGGCTGCAATCGGTACACCCCAACACCAAGCTCACCACCTCGGTGTGCACCGGCGCGCTGTTGCTCGCAGCCGCCGGACTCCTCGACGGCCTCACCGCGACGACCCATTGGAGGGCCGCGGACCTGCTCAACGAGTTGGGTGCGCGGTATGTGCCAACACGAGTCGTCGAGCACCTATCGCACAGAATCATCACCGCCGCGGGTGTGTCCAGCGGGATCGACATGGCCTTGCGGCTGGCCGAAATTCTCATCGATCGACAGGCTGCGCAGGCCGCCCAGTTGCTCATCGAATATGACCCGCAGCCGCCGTTCGATTCGGGCGCGCTCGCCAAGGCCGACCAGGCGACCGTGGACAGGGCCAACGAATACCTGCAAGCCCGGCAGTAACCGGCCCGGTCTGCCCGGATTTCTCGAGTCGGCCGCGCGTCCGGTAGCCTGGTGCGGTTGCCGACGCAGGCGACCCTCCTGCCACGGACCGACCGTGGCCGCACAGACCAGAGGAGGTGGTGAGGTTTCCATGCGTCCATACGAAATCATGGTCATTCTCGACCCCACGCTCGACGAACGCACCGTTGCCCCGTCCCTGGAGGCGTTCCTCAACGTCGTCCGCAAGGATGGCGGAACCGTCGAAAAGATTGACATCTGGGGCAAGCGCCGGCTGGCCTACGAGATCGCCAAGCACGCCGAAGGCATCTACGTCGTCGTCGACGTGAAGGCCGAGCCGGCGACGGTGTCCGAGCTCGACCGTCAGCTCAGCCTCAACGAGTCGGTGTTGCGCACCAAGGTGATGCGCACCGACAAGCACTGACTGCCGACTGTCGGCGGAGCTGCATAAGCTAGTTCAAGCTCAGCGAGGACACACCCATGACCATCCACCGCGCGGCGAACCCAGGAGGAAATTGTGGCTGGTGACACCACTATCACCGTTGTCGGAAACCTGACCGCCGATCCCGAGCTGCGGTTCACTCCATCGGGTGCCGCCGTGGCCAATTTCACCGTGGCATCGACGCCTCGGATCTATGACCGGCAGACCGGGGAATGGAAGGACGGCGAGGCGCTGTTCCTGCGGTGCAACATCTGGCGGGAGGCGGCCGAGAACGTCGCGGAAAGCCTGACCCGTGGCGCCAGGGTGATCGTCACCGGGCGGCTCAAGCAGCGTTCCTTCGAGACCCGCGAGGGCGAGAAGCGCACCGTCGTCGAGGTTGAGGTCGACGAGATCGGCCCCTCGCTTCGCTACGCCACCGCCAAGGTCAACAAGGCCAGCCGCAGTGGCGGCGGAGGCGGTGGCTTCGGCGGCGGTTCCCGCCCGGCGCCGGCGCCGGCGCCGGCACAGGGGAGCAGCGGCTCCGGCGACGACCCGTGGGGTAGTGCCCCGGCGTCGGGGTCGTTCGGTGGCGGCGACGACGAACCGCCGTTCTGACCACAAGAAAACTTCAGATCAGTAAGAGACGGAAAGAAAGACTCAGATGGCCAAGTCCAATAAGCGGCGCCCGGCTCCGGAAAAGCCAATCAAGGCGCGTAAATGCGTCTTCTGCGGGAAGAAGGAGCAGGCGATCGACTACAAGGACACCGCGCTGCTGCGCACCTACATCAGCGAGCGCGGCAAGATCCGGGCGCGTCGTGTCACCGGCAACTGCGTGCAGCACCAGCGCGACATCGCGCTCGCGGTGAAGAACGCCCGCGAGGTCGCGCTGCTGCCGTTCACGTCCGCGACGCGCTAGCCCGGCCACTCCCCGAAGGAAAGCCCAACCGAAAGAACGTAAACGATGAAGCTCATTCTGACGGCCGATGTCGATCACCTCGGCACCGTCGGCGATACGGTCGAAGTCAAAGACGGGTACGGCCGCAACTTCCTGCTACCGCGCGGCCTGGCGATCGCCGCTACGCGTGGCTCTCAGAAACAGGCCGACGAGATTCGCCGGGCCCGTGACACCAAGGCGGTGCGCGACCTCGAGCACGCCAACGAGCTCAAGGCGGCGATCGAGTCGCTCGGCCCGGTCTCGTTGCCGGTGAAGGCCGCGGCGGACTCCGGCAAGTTGTTCGGCTCGGTGACGAGTGGGGACGTCGTCGCGGCCATCAAGAAGGCCGGGGGACCAAATCTCGACAAGCGGATCGTCCGGCTGCCCAAGACGCACATCAAGGCCATCGGTGCGCATCGGGCGTCGGTGCACCTGCACTCGGAGATCGATGTCGAAGTCGCACTCGACGTCGTCGCGGATAGCTAACTTAGCAGCATTTGCTTAGGACGGGCGGCGGCCTCTGGTCGGCAGCCGCCGCACTGAGTCGCGCCACGGGCGCGCTCGGCCGCCCCTGTGAGGCGGTCACCACGGGTCGGGCTGGCGAACTGTTTCGGTGGGGTCGGCGGGGGGTCGCCTTAACCGGCTCGTAACTCGGTGAAAATATGGCCGAAAACCAACACGCCCGACGCAGTAACCTGGCCCGACACGCCGTAGAGATTCTTGTCCACACCGGACGTGACGGGTTGTACTGCTCGTATCAGCAACGATGCCGCAGTGTCTCGAATTAATCCACAGGTTCTCCACACCCCGCTCAACACAGGTGTCGACGGATATGCACACACGATGCACAGCGTTATGAACAGCGGCCTCTTTAAGTACTCGCCAGCAACGTTTACCGTCGTCCCGGCGCAATGCGATTTGGATGCTAGGGGTCGTTGGGTGTCGGCGCCTTGACTTACGCTCTGAATATCGGCTATCGAATGTATGTTCGGCTACTCGTATCAGGGGAGGTGAGGGTCCGTGGCGGTCGTCGATGATCTGGCGCCTGGCATGGATGCCTCGCCGCCCAACGAAGAGTTCGGCCGTCAGCCACCGCAGGACCTGGCCGCGGAGCAGTCGGTACTGGGCGGGATGCTGCTGAGCAAGGACGCTATCGCCGACGTGCTGGAACGGCTGCGGCCCGGCGACTTCTACCGCCCGGCGCACCAGAACGTCTACGACGCGATCCTGGACCTCTACGGGCGCGGGGAGCCGGCCGACGCCGTGACGGTGGCCGCGGAGCTGGACCGTCGCGGGATGCTGCGCCGCATCGGGGGTGCGCCGTATCTGCACACCCTGATCTCGACGGTGCCGACGGCCGCCAACGCGGGCTACTACGCGGGCATCGTGGCCGAGAAGGCGCTGCTGCGCCGTCTCGTGGAGGCGGGGACGCGGGTGGTGCAGTACGGCTACGCGGGCGCCGAGGGCGCCGACGTGGCCGAGGTGGTCGACCGTGCGCAGGCGGAGATCTACGACGTCGCCGACCGCCGGCTTTCCGAGGACTTCGTTCCGCTCGAGGACCTGCTCCAGCCGACGATGGACGAGATCGACGCCATCGCCTCCAGCGGCGGCCTGTCGCGCGGAGTGCCGACCGGTTTCAACGAGCTCGACGACGTGACCAACGGTCTGCATCCGGGCCAGATGATCATCGTGGCGGCGCGCCCGGGCGTGGGGAAGGCGTTGGCACTGGATACCCCGCTGCCGACGCCGACGGGCTGGACGACGATGGGCGACGTCGCCGTAGGCGATGTGTTGCTCGATGCCGACGGGTCGCCGACTCGGGTGGTGGCCGCGACGGAGGTCATGCTGGGCCGGCCGTGTTACGAGGTGGAGTTTTCCGACGGCACGGTGATCGTCGCCGACGCGGCGCATGAGTGGCCGACGACTCGCGGCATCCGGACGTCGGCCCAGCTGCGAAGCGGTTGGGACACAATCGCCGCGGCGGGTTCTGCCGGACAGTATGCGAGGCACGGGGCCACCACCGCGCTGATGGCACCAGCCGTACAGATCGACGCGGTCCGCCGGGTCGAAAGTGTTCCGGTGCGCTGCGTGCAGGTGGACAACGCCGCGCACCTGTATTTGGCCGGCCGCGGGATGGTGCCGACACACAATTCCACGCTCGGACTCGACTTCATGCGGTCGTGTTCGATCAAACACCGCCTGGCCAGCGTCATCTTCTCGCTGGAGATGAGCAAGTCCGAGATCGTGATGCGGCTGCTCTCGGCGGAGGCGAAGATCAAGCTGTCCGACATGCGTTCGGGCCGGATGAATGACGACGACTGGACGCGGCTCGCTCGGCGGATGAGCGAAATCAGCGAGGCGCCACTGTATATCGACGATTCGCCCAACCTGACCATGATGGAGATCCGCGCCAAGGCGCGTCGGTTGCGCCAGAAGGCCGACCTGAGATTGATCGTGGTCGACTATATGCAGTTGATGACCTCGGGCAAGAAGTACGAATCGCGTCAGGTGGAAGTTTCCGAATTCTCCCGTCATCTCAAGCTTTTGGCGAAGGAGCTTGAGGTTCCGGTGGTCGCCATCAGTCAGCTCAACCGCGGTCCCGAGCAGCGTACCGACAAGAAGCCGATGCTGGCCGACCTTCGCGAAAGCGGTAGCTTGGAACAGGACTCGGACGTCGTGATCCTGCTGCACCGGCCCGATGCGTTCGATCGCGACGATCCACGTGGGGGAGAGGCGGACCTGATTCTGGCGAAGCACCGCAACGGCCCGACCAAGACGGTGACCGTCGCGCATCAGCTGCACTTGTCGCGATTCGCCAACATGGCGAGGTGAACGATCCACGCTGCTGACGAAATGCACGCCGTTATGACATTCTCGCGCGATGGACTCCCGCGCTGCCTGCCGTCAAACCGTGAACTGCCACTGCTTGCCCAGGAGAATAAATAGTTAAGTCCTGCGGGGCTTTCCCGCGCCGCGTCTCACAAAAGGACCAGTTGGCCAACTGATGATCACATGGCGGATACCTGACCGTGGCAGGGTACCCATGTGCAAGAAGCGGCGGGTGCCACTCAATCGCGTCTGGCCGACCAATTCCACAACCGCTGCGAGGCGGTCGTCAATCGGCTTCCGTTCGGACTCGGCTCTCTCGTTGCACCGACAGTTCTTGGCTTTTGCCTGATCAACGGCCTCTGCTTCGGAATCGATCTGGCGATCCTCACGAGTCTGCACAGCGGGCTGCGACTTCCGGTGCCGATCGCCGTCACAGTCGCGTATTCCTGCGCCTTCGCCCTCAGCTACGTGCTCAATCGGACGTTCAACTTTCAGTCCCATGCACCTGTCGGACCCCAGGTCGCAATCTATGTCGTGGTGGTCGTCGTCAACTACCTGGCTTTCATCCTCGGGGTGTCCACTGGCTTGGCGGCGATCGGAGTGCAGTACCAGGTGTCGCGAATCGTGGCGGGTGGTTGCGAAGCGGTGTACATGTACTGCGCGATGAGATGGCTGGTCTTCCGCCACTGACCTCGGGAATGACTTGGTCGTGTAGACGTGTTGAGCCCGGTATGGCTGACGAAATTGAGCTGAGTCCCACGGGTTGGGTACGTGAGCAGACCGAACAAATCTTGGAAGAAGGAACGACGGACGGGGTCAAGATTCTGGACCGGCGCGTCGTCTTGGTGACCGTCACCGGAGCGAAGTCGGGCAAACCGCGGTACGTCCCACTGATGCGCGTCGAAAAGGACGGTCGTTATCTCATGGTTGCGTCGAAGGGCGGCGCCCCGGCCCACCCTTCTTGGTACTTCAACGTGAAGGCCAACCCCGCAGTGACCTTGCAAGACGGCGATAAGGTTGTCTCCCTTAGGGCACGCGAGCTCGAGGGGACCGAGCGCGAGCAGTGGTGGCGGTTGGCAGTCGAAGCCTTTCCGCCCTATGCGGAATACCAGACCAAAACAGCGAGGCAGATCCCGGTCTTCGTTTTGGAATGAGTGTCACACCGGCGCGAAAAAAATCTGACTGAGTCGCTCCGGCCGAGAGACAGCCGATCGCTCGGTCGTGAGCCGCCGGATGCGCAATTGGCAAACGGCGGCACAAGAAATTCACAGGTTCGACATAGGGGCTTCTTAGCGCGCGGCGGAAGGATTTAGCAAGGATCGAGATCGCTTGGGGCGAAGGCACTTAACGGCCACTCGCGGGGACTCAGGGAGGGACATTGAGCTACCAGTCCGTTGCCGGCGCTACCGAACAGATCGCTGGCGGCGCTGCCGCTGTTGTCACCAAGCCGCGGTTGCGGGGCTGGATCCATCAATACTGCGCCATCGCGGCCGTGATTGCGGGCGTGCCACTGGTGGTGGTGTCGTGGGCGGACGTGTCCAAGCGGGCCGGGCACTCGACGCTGACATATGCGCTGGCGATCGTGGCGATGTTCGCGGTGAGCGCGATTTATCACCGCGTCGACTGGGTGTCCGCGTACGTCAGGAATTGGATGAGGCGGCTCGACCACTCGATGATCTTCGTGCTCATCGCCGGTACCTACACGCCGTTCGCCAGGCTTACGATGCCGCGTGGGACCGGTTACGTGGTGCTGGCGATCGTCTGGGGCGGCGCGTTGGCTGGAACCGCGCTGACACTGTTCTGGCCCACGGCCCCGCGCTGGTTGAACGTGACGCTCTATCTGCTGCTGGGCTGGGTGGCCGTCTGGTGCACCCGGATGATCGTGGACCACGCCGGGGTGACCGCGATGGTGCTGCTGGCCGTGGGCGGCGCGTTGTACAGCCTTGGCGCGATCTTTTACGGGCTGCGCCGGCCCGACCCCTGGCCGACGACGTTTGGCTATCACGAGCTCTTCCACGCCTGCACCGCGGCCGCGGCAATCTGCCAATACATCGCCATCTGGTTCGCGGTCTTCTAGGACGAGACAAATAGCTAGGCGCCAAAGGGACTTTCGAGGCCGCCGCCAGTGGGGCGGGTCTTCGCGCCGGGCGACTAGCGTCACCGCAGCGGTCACCGAGGATGCGAAGATCGGAAGGCGGCCACTTTGCGACGGTTCACGGCAGCCTGCCTACGGGCCAGTCGCGCGCGCCTGCGGAGCTGTCGGGCCTGCTGCGCCGCCTCATCGGGTTGAAGCGGGCCGGGGTTGAGAGAGGTTTCGCGCGCGATGCGTGCCCGGTAGGCCTTTTGCCGGCAGGCCCCGGAGCAGTAACATGCGTCGGATCGACCGTAGAACACCCTCCGGCAAACGCAACACCGCAATTTCGAGGCCGCCATGGTTGAAACGTTATAGCTAGTCGTAACGTTGGCCCAGCTTTTCGGCCGGAATTTTTGACTCACGCCAGACGCACGTAACGGGGGTAGCATTCCCACTCACAGGATGTGGGGTGCCGGGGCTCGCGGGTAAAACGGGCACATAACTGGGCCGCGTCGGGTCAGGAGAGGTGCCGATCTTGTGGTCGGTAAAACCAAGGCAATATCGCAGGTTTGGCCGGAAGTTCGCGGACCGATTTCACGGCTGAAGGCTTGGTGGAACCAGCCCGACCAGTACGACTGGGTCACCGCATTCCTGCGTCAAAACGGAATGCTGACTTCGGCACGGACGATCATGGCTCTCGTTGCCGGATCGTCGGTGCTGGTGCCGCTGACCGTGTTGCCGAGCCTGACCCGGCCCAGCGCCGCCCAAGCGATCATCGGTGGAGTTGCTGCAACTTTCACCATCGGTGTGACCGTATGGTGGCTGATGCGCTGGCCGTCGCGTCGACAGTCGCTCGTCTGCGTGATGATTGGCGCGTCATTTGTCGGCGGGTGGAGTCTCGTTCAGCCCAACGCTGCCGTCGCCGCCCTAGCTTGTACCGCCATGGCCGTCCCCGCCGGTTACGTCGCGTTTTTCCATGGCCCCAAACTCATCCTCTTCAACAGCGTGGTCGCTGCCGCGGTCACCGCCACAGCGGTGGTGCGGCTGGCTCACGAAGCCAACATCGCCACCGCCGCCGCTGCGCTTTGGATAAACGCATTTATCAATTTATCTGTGCCCCTTGGCATTTTGGGCATGTGGCGAGCCATGAGAATGTACGTTTGGCGTTCGGAAAACGATGCCCTTACGGGCCTGCTGAACCGGCAGGCATTCACCAACGCGGTCGGCAGCCGCTTGACGCACCCACCGCCAGGGCACACCCACCTGGCGGTGGTAATGCTCGATCTCGATGATTTCAAGGCCATCAACGACACTCACGGTCATTCGGCCGGTGACCGCGCCTTGCAGGCAGTGGCCGAGCTGCTGCGCCAGCAAAGCCCGGCCGACGCAGTCGTCTGCCGCGCCGGTGGCGAGGAGTTCTTAATCGCGCTGACCGCCGTGATCTCAGACGTGGTACGGCTGGCCGCGCACTTTTGCACCGTCGTTGCGGGACTCTCCCCGAAAATGACGGCCAGCATCGGCACCGCAACCGCCCAACTGCACCTACTAACCGGCCCTGACTTTGCGGGCCCTCTTGACGACCTCATCAAGCTCGCCGACAGTGCGATGTATGCCGCCAAACGCCGCGGCGGAAACCAGGCTCACCACGCCGCCGAGCCGTAGCCGATCGGCAGCTCCGGATCGTTTCCATCGTGCGTTTGATGGTGCGCTCTGTGCTCTCACGCTCCGTCACCCGGACCGTCGTGTCCAAGGCTCCTCGCTGAACGTGTGAAAACCGGCGGTTATATGCAGCCCGGTTTTTGTGGGCGGAGGAGGCTGCTAGGCGTTGGCCAAATGTGCGCTGCCGTCGTCCAATTCGGCGCGGCGCAGACCCATCGGAGTCACCGAGGGCAGATCGCCGCCGGCGACCACGGTCCGGGTGATCGGAGTGAGCGCCTGGAACAGCGTTTCCACCTCGTCGTCGCTGAGCGCCTCGAGCGCCGACAGCGCCAGCGTGTCGGTCGTCGATTCGACGTGGTCATTCAGTTCCCGGCCGGCCGCGGTCAGCGACCCGTCGTCGTTGAGCAGCCCCCGCTCGGCCAATCGCCGCTGCTGGTGATGCCACGCCGCGTCGTCATAATCACGGGCGCGTGCGATGTACTCGCGCGAGATCCCGGCCGCCACGGCGTGCAACACGTTGGACTCCCGACCCGAGACGCCGGCGGCGGCCAGCACCGCCACGTGCGCGTCGCCGCGCTGCTCGCGCAGCAGCGTCGCGGCATGCCACAGCGCGGCCAGCGGATCCTCCGGCCAGGGCAGCGCCAGGTTCGCGGCGAACAGCGGCCGCCCGTCGAGGGGCGCCCGGCGCGCCGCCCGGCCCGCCAATTCCGCTGCCGCCCGGACGTTTTCATCCGCGCCGATGCCATAGCGGCGCAGCGCCGCGACCGCGGAGTCCTGCCGGGCGCGTAACGCGGCTTCGGGACCGGCGATCTCCCACGCCGCCGGCAGGGCCTTGGCGACCCGCTCGCGCGCGAAGTTGTAGAAGATCGCGGCCACGACCTCCCGCGGCACCATGCCCAGCGGCGCCGATCGCGCGGCGAAGTAACCCATCCAGAAGCCGCGGTAGCCCAGCCCGTCAAAGGCCGCGCGCGCCTCGGGGGCAAAGTAGGTCACCGCATGCACGGGCTCGAATCGATCGAAGAAGCGTCGCGCCAGCTCCGGGTTTCTGCGCACGGTCATATGCCCTTCAGGCTGCCGATGCCAAGCGAATGGTCCGTGGGTTTCGACCGCGGGGCGTTTCCCAGCTGCTCGACGTAGCGCCCGGGATCGCGGTCGACGATCGGCAATCCCTCCGTGGTGGGGTGCTCGTCCATGAACTCGCTGTATTGCCGTCCGAGTGCCTCGCGAAGGCCGATCGGCGCATGGCGACGGAAGTCCGACAGCCCTTCGCGTTCCTCTTCGCTCATGTGGTCGTCGTTGGCCGACCGGGTGCGGGCGACTGCCGCCCACCACTCCTCGGTGCCGACCCGGGCCGCGTTGGCGGCGCGCACTCCGTCGCGAATCTCGTTGTGATCGCCGATCGCATCAAGCGTCTCGCCTTCGGGATCGTCGGCGCCGCGCTTCAGCAGTTGCGGGTAGAAGATCTTCTCTTCGATGTACGCGTGTACGTCGAGCTTGTCGGCGAGTGGACGCCATACCCGCTCGAGTGCGGAGCTGTCGGCGGGGGTTCGCGCGCGCAGGCCGTCCAGCTTGGCGAACTGTTCGCGGAACCAGTCATGGTCTGCACGGATCACGACGGTGATGTCACCCATTCGGATTCCCAACCTCCCTGACCGTCGCACCCGCGCGGCCATCGTGTCCATGCTGGCAGAAACCAGTCAACCGTTACATCGTGGCCGTTGCGGCTCGTCTGACCAACGTTGAGTGCGATGGTAGAAGTCAAGGCACGCCTAGCGAAGGGAACGCGGTAGTGGATGCTGAGACCGTCGACGGCCACCGGTACGTAATCGTCGGTGCCGGTGCGATCGGCGGCGCCGTGGGTGGTGCGCTGGCGCGGGCGGGTATCAGCACGCTGTTGATTGCCCGGGGCCGAAACGCCGAGGTGCTGGCGACCGCGGGCATAACGCTGAGAACGCCCGACGGCACGTTCCGCACGTCGGTCAGCGCGGCGTCGCGTGCCGAGGACGTGCGGCTGACCGGTCGCGACGTGCTGGTCTTCGCAACCAAGACCACGCAACTCGATGCGGCCCTGCAGGAATGGGTGGACCAGCCGGTGCACGGCCCGCATGGAGGGCTCGGGACCGCGGGCGAGCTACTGCCGGCGATGACCGCGCTCAACGGCGTCGCCGCGGAAGAGAAAGCGTTGCGCTACTTCCGCCGGGTATTCGGCGTCTGCGTCTGGTTACCCGCCGTGCACCTCGAACCCGGTGAGGTGATCGTGCGGTCGTGGCCGGTGGTCGGCCAATTCCACATCGGACGGTGGCCGGCGTCGACCAGCACGCAGGCCGACGCCGAGTTTTTGACGGCGCTTGCCGAGGCGTGGGGCTCCGCGGGGTTCCGGGTACGGATACCCGACGACGTCGCCCCCTGGAAGTACAACAAGCTGCTGAGCAACCTTGGCAATGCGGTGGGCGCTCTGTCGGCCGAGCCGGAGAACATTGGCGAAGTAGTGGCCGCGATTCGCGGGGAGGGCGAGAATGTATTGCGGCACGCGGGAATTGGGTTCGTCCCATTCGAGATATCCACGGCCGCGCGGGCGGACGGGCCGACGATACGTCCGGTACCCGGGTGGAATGCCGGACCGAGCAACTCAACCTGGCAGTCGTTGAGCCGCAACACCGGCAGCGTGGAGACCGATTTCCTCAACGGCGAAATCGTCCGGTTGGCTCAACGGCACGGCATCACCGCGCCGCTCAACGCCGCGCTGGCGCGTGCGGTTCGTGAAGCGGTCCGCAGCGGTCTTGGCCCCGGCAGTTACTCGACGGTTGAACTGGCCCAACTGCTGGGCGTCGACGCGATTACCGCGGCGCCCGAGTGACTCCGGCCGCGGGTCTTAACTTTCCAGGTGCGGCGTGGGACTCTGCGCTGATTCCCACTTCGATCCGAATGACCGCTTAACCGTGGTGCCGGGAGTCAGCTCGACCTGAAAGGTTTCGCCATTGCCGTCCTCGAGCGTGACGAGGTATCGGGCGTCGGTGAAGTCCTTGAAGACCACTTTGTAGGCCTGTTCGCCGGCGCCACGGTCGACGGCGATGATGTCGCCGGGGCTGATGTCGTCGATTCGGTCGTTACCGGAAATTTCAGGCATGCGTTTCAGGTAGTCGCTGGCCATCCCGAACCGTCGGCAATGACGTTTCCAGACAGCGCTATCCGGCGCCACAGCCCTACTTGGTCAGTTGAACCGGGAGCTCGTGGCAGCGTTGCGCGCGCTTCGAATCCTCCGCCATCACATCCTCGAAGAACGACGCGACGTCGTCGAGGCCGGCGTTCTTGGCATCGCGAACGTACTGCCCGTAGTCGTGCCCGGCCTTCAGCGAGTGATACTGAACCGAAACAAGATCGAAAGTCACGTCGTCGAATCCGGTTTCCCCCGTCGCCACCATTTCCTCCTCAGTCGTCAGAAGTCGTCAGAAGTCGTCAGAAGTCGTCAGAACATGCACGTCTGGCAGGCCTACCCGTGGGCTGGGTGGTTAAAAACGGGGCTCCGTTACGCGCGCCTATCGGGTCTATCATCTGACGGACGTGCATTGTTGGTCTTCTGGTAACCGGCGGGCGGATTGCGTCTGCGAACCTTGACCGATGCTCCGGCACGGAGGAGTCGCCATGACTCGAGAAAGGGCGGCCATGACCGAACACCTACGCGCTTACAACAGTCTGTGGCAGGTCCGCAGTGACTCCTGGTGCCGATTGGAGGAGGCCGCTGATCGGCTGACCCGTCCGACCACCACCGGAGCTTTCAAAGAGAAATGGGCGAGCGTCTGCCAGGAATTGCTGACTCGCCTGAGCACATTGGAGCCTTACTGGGCCTACCCCGGCTCGCCCCAATTCGCGCGAGTTCAACGACTATTTGCCGCCGGTAGCTACGACAAATTCGCCCAAGTGGTTGGGCAGATCAACCGCGCGCTGACCACGGAGTCGTACCGCTCGGGCGACGTGGACAACGCGGGAGCCGACGACCTGGACATGTTCCCGTCGGATCCGCGTCAGCTGGTCGAGCATCAACCGGCGACGCAGCGTGACCGTCCCTATTTCGAGGTGCTCGTCGTCGAGAAGATGACCGAAGACCAGGAACGGGCGCTGCGCAACGAGGTCCGCAAATGGCGACGCCCCGACGACGAATTCGTCTACGAGCTCGTGGTGGTCTCCAGCGGGGACGAGGCTCTCATCGCGGCGCGGCTCAACGTCAATCTGCAGGCGGTCGTGATCCGGCGGCGGTTCTCGCACCAATCGACCCGAGACCTGTCGAGCTTGTCGGAGTTCGTCGATACCGCCGTGTCCGACGAGTTGGCCGATCACGTGACCCCCGAAGAACGCGCGCAGATCCTCGCGGTTTCCCTGGCGAACTTGCGGCCCGAACTCGACCTCTACCTCATGACCGAAATCGACGTGGAGGACATCGCCGGGCGCCTGGGCCAGTACTTCCGCAGGGTGTTTCATGCCCGGGAAGGCATGCTCGAGCTTCACCTGTCGATACTGCAGGGCGTGGCGGCGCGCTACCGCACCCCGTTCTTCAGCGCGCTCAAGGAGTACAGCCACCGGCCCACGGGTGTCTTTCACGCCCTGCCGATTTCGCAGGGCAAGTCGATCGTCAACTCGCACTGGATCAAGGACATGGTGGGCTTCTACGGCCTGGACGTGTTCATGGCCGAGACGTCGGCGACTTGCGGTGGTCTGGACTCACTGCTCGAACCGACCGGGCCCCTGCGCGAATCACAACAGCTCGCATCGCAAGCCTACGGGTCGCGGCACACGTACTTCGTCACCAACGGAACCTCGACGGCTAACAAAGTCGTCACCCAGGCGTTGGTGGCACCCGGTGACATCGTGCTGCTGGACCGTAACTGCCACCAGTCACATCACTATGGGATGATGCTCGCCGGCGCGAATGTCGTTTACCTCGAGGCATATCCGCTCAACGACTACTCGATGTACGGCGCGGTGCCGCTGCGCGAGATCAAGTCGAAACTGTTGGCGCTCAAGCGCGCCGGCAAGCTCGACCGCGTCAAGATGATGTCGCTGACCAACTGCACCTTCGACGGCATCGTCTACGACGTCCAGCGGGTCATGGAGGAGTGCCTCGCCATCAAGCCCGACCTGGTGTTCCTGTGGGACGAGGCATGGTTCGCTTTCGCGCGGTTCCACCCGGTCTACCGGAACCGCACCGCGATGGCGTCGGCGGGCGCCTTGCGGGAGCGGCTACAGAACCCCGACCACATGCGCCGGTATGAGGAGCAGCTCGCCGCCGACACCGCCAAACCACCAAGCGACGAAGACCTTTTGGACCGTCGCCTGGTACCCGACCCGGCCAGGGCCCGGGTGCGGGTGTACGCAACACAGTCGACGCACAAGACGCTGACCGCGCTCCGGCAGGGATCGATGATCCACGTCTTCGACCAGGACTTCGACCAGAAGGTCGCCGTGCCGTTCCACGAGGCCTACATGGCACACACCTCGACCTCACCCAACTACCAGATCCTCGCCTCGTTGGACCTCGGCCGCCGACAGGTGGCGTTGGAAGGTGTCGAGCTGGTGCAGCGGCAGATCGAGAACGCGATGCAGCTGCGCGACGCGATCGACAACCACCCCCTGCTCAGCAAGTACATGAGGTGCCTTCGCACTTCGGATTTGATCCCGGAGCCGTTCCGGCCGTCGGCCATCGCCCAGCCCCTGCGCTCGGGTCTGCGCAACATGATGGCCGCCTGGGATCAGGACGAGTTCGTGCTCGACCCGTCGAGAATCACCCTGTACATCGGGCAGACCGGCTACGACGGAGACACCTTCAAACGCCAACAGCTGATGGACCGCTACGGAATTCAGATCAACAAGACGTCGCGCAACAGCGTGCTGTTTATGACCAACATCGGCACCACCCGCAGCTCGGTCGCTTTCCTGGTGGAAGTTCTTGTCAACATTGCCCGCGAACTCGACCAGAGCATCTCCGAGATGAGTCTTGGTGAGCGCGAGCACTTCGAGCGGGCGGTTTATCGGCTTACCGAAATGTCTTTGCCCCTTCCCGATTTCAGCGGCTTCCACCCCGCGTTCCTGGATCACAGCGGAAGCGAGGCGACGCCGGAAGGGGATGTCCGCCGAGCGTTCTACGTCTCCTACGACGACACCAATTGCGAATACCTCACCGGCGAGCAGATTGATGAACGGTTGGACGCGGGGGCCGACATCGTGTCGGCGACCTACGTCACGCCCTACCCTCCCGGCTTTCCCGTTTTGGTGCCCGGCCAGGTGTTCAGTCGCGAGATACTGCAATTCATGCGCGACCTCGACACACCCGAAATCCACGGCTACTTACCGGACTTCGGCTATCGCGTGTACACCGAGAAGGCCATCGAAATGGTCGGCGAGTCGATCGGGCTGACGCCCAACGGACACCGCTCCGCCGTCGCCGCGGCCGAGCCCGCGCCGCAGAAAGCACCCAAGAAGAAGTCCGCGAAGCGCGTGCCCAATGGCGAGCGGAGCCTGCCCGAGGTTGGTCAGGACGAGCTGCTCGGCCAGCAGCAGCCCGGCGACGCGGTGAATACCCCGTCTTCGTAGCCGATCAAGTCCGCGCGGGGAGGCGGCGCTCGATGATCGTCAGCACCCGCTCGGCCCATCGAATGTTCTCTTCTTCGAACGATATTCCGCGCAGCAGCGTCAGGTAGGGGCCCACCCGTTCGGCCTGAGCCAGGTATTCCTCCTCGCCGCGACCGCCGAGCATGCGCGCTCGCATCCGTTCGTAGCGTTGCAGTTTGGTTCTCGACCATTGGAGCCGCTCCACCATGAAGTCGCGGACGGCCGCCGCGTCGCCGGCATCGGCGGCCAGGACCTTGACCGCAAGTTCATCGCGGATCACCGACGGCTTCGGCGCCCTGGCCGTGAACTGCCTGACCGCTTCGCGGCCCGCCTCGGTCAGCGAGAACATGCGCTTGTTGGGTCGGCGTTCTTGCTGAACGACGCGCGCCTGAATCAACCCCTGCTCGGCGAGCCGGTCGAGTTCGCGGTACAGCTGCTGCGGGGTGGCCATCCAGAAGTTCGCCACCGACGCATCGAACCGCTTGGCCAGGTCGTATCCGGAGGCCTCGCCCTCGAGGAGTGCGGCCAACACCGCGTCACGCAGCGACACGGCCGCCAGTATATAACGATGTGAATAATCAACAAAGTGATTAATCGCACATCGACATCCGTCCGGATGGGCTCTAGCGTCAACCCCACCTACTCAACAAGTTGACTATGCGAGGTGTGTGATGCATCCGTTCCGCAAGGCAGTCGAGGAGCGCGACGAGGCGGCCATCCAGGCGCTGCTGGCCGACGACGTCGTGTTCACCAGCCCGGTGGCCTTCAAGCCCTATGTCGGCAAGCCGATAACCGTGGCGATCCTGCGCGGCGTCTTGCGGATCTTCCAGGACTTTCACTACGTCCGTGAAATCGCCGACAGCAACGGGCGGGACCACGCGCTCGTGTTCGAGACCGGCATATCCGGGGTGCCCGGCGTCAAGGTCAATGGTTGCGACTTCCTGCACTTCAACGACGACGGGCTGATCGACAACTTCATGGTGATGGTGCGGCCGCTGTCGGGCGCGACGGTGTTGTCCGAAGCGATGGGCGCCCAGTTCGACCGGATCCAGCAAGAGGCCATCGAACTGGCCGATCAGTTCACCACCGCGTAGGGCCCGACATGCGGATCGGATTGGGCATCAACTACGCGGGCGGCTTCAAGGACGTCGCCGCCGAAGTGGCCGACCTCGAAAGCGCCGGGTTGGACATCGTCTTTGTCCCCGAGGCGTATTCGTTCGACGCGGTGAGCGCGCTGGGCTACCTGGCTGCCAGCACCGAACGGGTTCAACTCGCCTCGGGAATTCTGCAGCTGTACACCCGAACGCCCACACTGACGGCGATGACCGCGGCCGGTCTCGACTACGTCTCCGACGGCCGGTTCACCCTCGGCATCGGCGCCTCCGGCCCACAGGTCATCGAGGGCTTCCACGGTGTGCCCTACGACGCCCCGATCGCCCGCACACGCGAAGTCATCGACATCTGCCGCCGGGTGTGGCGTCGGGAGTACCTGCAATACCAGGGCAAGCACTACACGATCCCGCTGCCCGCCGACCGGGGCACCGGACTGGGCAAACCACTGAAGCTCATCAATCAGCCCGTCCGGGAACGCATCCCGATCCTCGTGGCCGCGCTGGGACCAAAGAACGTCGAGCTGGTCGCCGAGATCGCCGAGGGCTGGCAGCCGATCTTCTATCTGCCCGAGAAGGCGCCGGAGGTCTGGGGGAAAGCTCTGGCCGCCGGCCGGGCCAATCGGGACCCTGGTCTGGGTGAGCTCGACGTGTACGCCGGCCCGGTTCTTGCCATCGGCGAAAACGCCGAGCCGCTAAGGGAATTCGTCAAACCGCACCTGGCCCTCTACATCGGGGGAATGGGCGCCAAGGGCAAGAACTTTTACCACGCCCTGGCCACCGAGTACGGCTATGGCCCGCAGGCCGACCGGATCCAGGAGCTCTACCTGGCCGGCGACAAGGACGGGGCGGCCAAGGTCGTGCCCGACGAGCTCGTCCGGGACGTCAACCTGATCGGCACCCGCGAGTTCGTCAAGGAACGTTTGGCGGCGTTCCGCGAGGCGGGGGTGACGACCTTGAACGTGGCACCCATCGCGGCCACGCCCGGCGAGCGAGTCAAGCTCATCGAGACGCTCCGCGACCTCGTCGATTAGTACTGCTTTCGCGAGCAGTTGTCATCACGAACTATTAGTGCACATCGGCTGCTAACCGGCGTGTTATCCCCGGCTGCCACACTGGCCACTGGCTGCTCGGTATGCGACGATTTGCCCGCCTAGCAGCGACTCGGAAGTCATTGCGTACCAGTCCATCCCACCGGCAACAGATTGTCGCTACGAGGCGGGCAAATCCTCGCATCCCCTGGCAGCCGGGACGCATGTCGCAGCTGTCAACAGCCGTCGGCAGCGACTCTCAAATATCCGCTCGCCGAGCGTGATTCACTCGCGGTTCTGCGCGGCCGCGAGCACATCGTTGAACGTCTTGCTGGGCCGCATCACCTTCGCGGTCTTCTCGGCGTCCGGCGCGTAATAACCGCCGATGTCCACCGGCTCGCCCTGCGCCTCGTTGAGTTCGGCGACGATGACTTCTTCGTTCTTCGTCAGCGTCTCCGCGAGTGGGGCGAAATGCTCCCGAAGCTCGTCGTCGTCGGTCTGCGCGGCGAGTTGCTGCGCCCAGTACATGGCCAGGTAGAACTGGCTGCCCCGGTTGTCGAGCTCACCGGTCTTGCGCGAGGGGCTCTTGTTGTTCTCCAACAGTTTTCCGATTGCAGCGTCCAGGGTCTTGGCCAGGATCTTGGCGCGCGCACTGCCGGTCTTGTTGCCCATATCCTCGAAACAGGCTCCTAGCGCGAGAAATTCACCGAGGGAATCCCAGCGCAGGTGATTCTCCTCCACCAACTGCTTGACGTGCTTGGGTGCCGAACCGCCCGCCCCGGTTTCGTACATTCCGCCGCCGGCCATCAGCGGAACGATAGACAGCATCTTGGCGCTGGTGCCGAGCTCCAAGATCGGGAACAGGTCGGTGAGGTAGTCGCGCAGGATGTTGCCGGTGGCGGCGATGGTGTCCAGCCCGCGGATCAGGCGTTCCAGCGTGTAACGCATGGCCCGTACCTGCGACATGATCTGGATATCGAGGCCATGGGTGTACTCGTCCGCCAGATACTCGTTGACCTTCTTGATCAGCTCGTTCTCGTGGGGGCGGTACGGATCCAGCCAGAACACGACGGGCATGCCGGAGTTGCGTGCGCGGGTGACGGCCAGCTTGACCCAGTCGTGGATCGCCGCATCCGTCACGGTGCACATGCGCCAGATGTCGCCGGTTTCCACGTTCTGGGTCAACAGCACTTCGCCGGTGTCAAGGTCCACGACGTTGGCGACGCCGTCCTCCGGAATCTCGAACGTCTTGTCGTGCGAGCCGTACTCCTCCGCCTTCTGTGCCATGAGACCGACGTTGGGGACGGTGCCCATGGTCGCCGGATCGAATTGTCCGTTGGTCTTACAGAAGTTGATGATTTCCTGGTAGATGCGGGAGAAGGTGGACTCGGGGTTGACGGCCTTGGTGTCCTTTTGCCGCCCGTCGGCGCCGTACATCTTGCCGCCCGCGCGGATCATCGCCGGCATCGAAGCGTCCACGATGACGTCACTGGGCGAATGAAAATTCGAAATGCCTTTGGCCGAATCGACCATTGCCAGCTCCGGGCGGTGCTCGTGGCAGGCGTGCAGATCTTTGATGATCTCGTCACGTTGTGTTCCGGGCAGCGACTCGATCTTGTTGTAGAGGTCGACCAGCCCGTTGTTGACATTGACACCCAGCTCATCGAAGACCT
This sequence comes from uncultured Actinomycetota bacterium, assembly GCA_963784685.1. Lineage (GTDB taxonomy): Bacteria > Actinomycetota > Actinomycetes > Mycobacteriales > Mycobacteriaceae > Mycobacterium. The sequence continues at coordinate 550,608 of CAWASF010000011.1, read as the reverse complement.
TCTGGTGCTTGGCGAAGGCATCTTTGTAGAAGGTCTTGACCGCGTGCCCGAAGACGATGGGGTGCGAAACCTTCATCATCGTCGCCTTGACGTGCAGCGAGAACATCAGGCCCGTCTTGCGGGCGTCCTCCATCTGCTCCTCGTAGAACTCGCACAACGCCTTCTTGCTCATGAACATGCTGTCGACGACGTCGCCGTCATTGAGCTCCACCTTGGGCTTGAGCACCATCGTCTCGCCGCCCTTGGTCACCAGTTCCATCTTCACGTTGCGCGCCCGGTCGAGAGTCATCGATTTTTCGCCGGCGTAGAAGTCGCCGTGCCGCATGTGCGCGACGTGGGTGCGGGAGGCCATCGACCACTCGGCCATGCTGTGTGGATGCCTGCGCGCGTACTCCTTGACCGCCTTGGGTGCGCGCCGGTCCGAGTTACCCTCTCTTAGCACCGGATTAACCGCGCTGCCAAGGCATTTGGCGTAGCGGTCGCGGATCTTCTTGTCATCGTCTGACTTCACGATTTCCGGATAGTCCGGAAGCTTGTAGCCCTTGCCTTGCAGTTCCTTGATGGCGGCCACCAGCTGCGGCACGGAGGCGCTGATGTTCGGCAGCTTGATGATGTTGGTGTCTGGTAGCTGCGTCAGCCGGCCCAGCTCGCCGAGGTTTTCCGGAACGCGCTGTTCTTCGGTCAGGTAATCGGGAAACTCGGCGAGGATACGTTCGGCCACCGAGATGTCACTGGCCTTGACCTCGATACCCGCGGGCTCGGCAAAGGCGCGCACTATCGGCAAAAAGGCGTAGGTCGCCAGTAGCGGCGCCTCGTCGGTCAGCGTGTAGATGATGGCGGGCTGCTGGGCGCTCATGGTCTTCTCCCGGCGTCGCTGTGGATTCAGGGGCTCTGCGTTGTTACGGCGGAGGGGAGCATTGCATCGGGTACGACGTTACCTGCGGGGTGCGCGGGGCCTGCGGGGGATGGTTGCGAACGGGAGAATCAGGACTGGCGGTGACCATCGCGTCGCAGCCGCACCGCTCGGCTGACGGCCGTCGCCGACGCCAGCACGGCCATTCCGGAGAGAATCATCGCCGAGACCGCGGACCCGGCCGTCGCCAGTATCAGGGGCAGGCCGAAGCCGACGTAAGTGACTACGTAGAACACCCCCGTGAGGGCACCGCGCAGGCGTTGCGGCGCCGCGGCTTCCAAATCAATCAGGCCTTCGCGTAGCAGAAGCCCGGATGCGCACCCCAGAACCAGGAACAGCGGCAGGCCCACGGCCGGCAGCACGGTTTTAGGTGCGACCGCGGTTGCCGCGTAGCCGAGGGCAGCCAGCGCTGCGCCGGCGGTGCCGGCTCGGGGCCCCCACGTGCGGGCGCGCGCGGTCAGTTGAATGAGCCCGCTGGAGCCGTTGACGATCAGCGCCGCGGTGCCCGCGGCCATGGGAGCCGCGAGTCCGGTGGGTACCCGGGTCGGGATCGTGACGAACCCGAGCGTCGCCGAGGCGAACACCCACGGCGCCAGCGGCATGGCCCAGCTCAGCGCGCGTGCGGTGCTCCCCGCGGCTGGTGCCGACGGCTCCGAGTCATGCGTCGTTGCCGGCGCGGCCGCGTCCGCGCGTTGCGCCGCGACGAAGTTGGCGACCGTCGCCACGATGACGATGGCGGCGGCGACCGCAAACGACGCCCGGATGCCCGATTGCCCGGCGCGGGCGATAACCCCTCCGGCGAATGGGCCGATGGCGAATCCGGCGGTTAGCACCGCTCCGGCGCTGGCCGCACCGGCTGGACCTTTCAGATCGGAGGCCCATGCGGTGCAGGAGGTCATTGCCAGGCCCACACCGAGCCCGACGATCAAACGTCCCAGCAGCAGCATGCCGGATTGCTGCGAGAGCAGCATCGCCCCCGTGCCCACCAGGGCCGTGGTCGCACCTGCCAGCGCCACCGACTGGCGTCCCAGCGCATCCGACACGCGCCCGCCGATGAGCAGGCCGGGAAGCAAACCCACCGCGTAGATCGCGAAGATCGCGTCGAGTGTGGCCGTTCTGAGGTGTTGCTGACCGCCGATCACGGGCATCAACGCGACGAAATGGTTGGCGACCCACCCCGTTGCCAGCAGGAGGGCCAACACGCTCACGAAGACGGCCCGGTTCGCAGCCGGCAGTGTGCGCCCCTCGCGCTCACCTGGTGTGACCAGTGTGGACGACGGCTGGCTAATCACGGACTTCCTCCCCGGGGTCGCAAAGCTGCGGGCCGACAGACGCTAGAACGCGATGCGTCTCAGCGAGTTATTCCCGCTGACGCGCCGGGGGCACCAACCCGGGCGGCGCCCAGCCCATCGTTTCGACGTTCCCGCAAAGACGTCGATCGGCGGCCCGCATCGCGATTAGGTTTGGGATCAGGCCGATTTGGTGTACCAATACCATCACTCCGATTGGGAAAGGCGAATGATGAAGCAAATCGCTGCGGCTTCGATTGCGATCGCGGTGCTGCTGTCCAGCGCGTGTTCAGCCTCACAGATCATCAACACCGGCGGGGACACAAAATGCAAGGACTTCACCTCGCAGGACGAAAAAAAGCAGAACGATGAGGTCAGCAAGATGCTCAAGGACAAGAGTGGCACCGACCCGACCAACATCCAGATCACGGCGACGCGGTCGTCGGCATTGATCTACTGCCAGACGCTGGGCAAGCCGGACAGCAAGATCTCTGAAGCTCCCCACTGAGGACGGTTTGCGCCGCGCTGTCACGCACCGGATGGCAAGGCGGAGCAGCTAGCTCAACCGAGCCACCGCTAGGACTCCCGCGTTGATACGGGGTGCCTTTCCGCAGTGTCGACCCCCGCGCAGATGAGCACCCGGTCGGCCGTTACCACGGTGCCGTCCGCGAGCGTCGTCGAGCCGTCGTCGGCGACCGATACGGCCTCCCCGCGCTTGATGATGACCCGCCGCGCCAGGGCGGCCGGCGCCCGGCGGGTGCGCAGGCTGCCGCCCATTGGATCGAACACCCCGACCTCCCACGGCGCGGCCGCGAAGGGGATTCGCGCGCCGATCGCCGATCGGTCAAGCCAGGAGAAGGCGGCGCCGGCATCGCTCATCGCGGCCGCGGTGTCGTCGGGCGCGCCGACGTCGATGAAGCCCTCGGAGCCGAGTAGGCGCCCGGCGCCGAGCTCGGTCTCCCACCGCTGCCAGCCGTCCCGGGCCTTCATGGCGAGCCCGCTCAGCGTCGGGCGCCGATGTGCGACGCGAAAGATCCGCGCCGGTCCCGCGGACTGCTCGCCGAACGGCCGGCCGCGCTCGAGCACGATCGCATCCTGCCCGCGCCGCGACAGTTCGTAGGCAGCCGCGAGCCCGCAGATCCCCGCACCGATGATCACGATCATTCTTTCCCCCGGTGGCTTTAGAAGAAGAATCCGGCGTGCGGCGCGGCGCTCACCGCAAACAGCCGATCGGCAGCGGCAACCGCCGATGGATCGACGGCCCTGGCCAGCCCGGCCGTGGCGAGACTACGCCAGGTCGCGCCCCCGAGCAGGACGGCGGCCAGCCCCTCGACGTCGGTGTGCAGTTGGGCGGGCCGGTCCGTCCGTTCGGCGCCGTCGGCCGAGACGGTGAAGCCGGCCGAATTATTCGGCAGGAGAGGGTCATCGACGGCGATGGTGACCGCCTCCCCTCCGGCATACCCGCGCGCCGTCAGTGCCTTCTCGGCGTCGACGACTCGGAGCCACGTTTCGTCGTGCACCGCGCTCACCCGCGCGGCGCGCCGATCGACAAGCAGCCAGGGCAGCGGATCGTCGACGGGCAGCAGCCAGAAGACCACGCGATCAATGAGATCGAGCCCGAGCAAAAAACGCAGCAACCCGAGATAGGCCTCGGTGGTGGGAGCAAAGAAGTCCTCGACCGCGATGGTGCGCTGGTCGCTGATGAACCACGACTCGGTGTCGACCGGGCGATAGCGCGCGAATCCCGACTCGGACCCCGGTTCGCCGTGCACTGCGACATACCAAGGCCCCGAGGAGGATTCGGTGCGCATCCGGACAACCTGCCACCACACCGCGGGGCGGTCGATGGTTCCCGGTCGGGACGGACGATTCTCGGCATAGATCCGGGGCAAGACGTCCCATGCCTCGGCCGCGTCCAGCAGGCGGACCGGACCGCCGGTCGGCATGTCGGGGCGTAGCGCCGCCCGCGCCGTCCGAACCTCCACGGTCTGCGATGAACTCGCCACCCCGTAGCCGTACCGTCCGTAGATCGTGGCCTCCGAGGCCCGCAACGTTGCGAGCACCTCTCCCCGCGCGGCGATGTCGCGCAACTGATGACGCATGAGGTCGCTGGCGATACCTCTTCGGGTGAACGATGGCAGCACCCCGATGTGTGACACGGCCGCGTGGTCGACGATCGCTCCGCCCGGCAGCGTCAGCCTGCTCGTCGCGGCGTCGGCGGTGCCGACGAGTTGCCCGCCCACGAAGGCGCCCATCGTGCGCCCGCGTTCGAGCAGCTTGGTGATCTGGCCGGGCGCCAGGTTCGACAGCGGTGGGAACCCGACCATGGCGGCGCGAAACACATTGCCCGCAGCGATGAGGTCGCCCTCGGTGTCGAGAACGCGGATCTCGGTCGTCATGCGGACATCATGTCTCGCAGCCCCCGCTAACGAATGGGCAGGCCGGTCACCGCCCGCGAAATCACCAAACGCTGGATCTCGCTGGTGCCCTCGAAGATCGTGAAAATCTTTGCGTCGCGGTGCATCCGCTCCACCGGGTAGTCGCGGGTATACCCGTTGCCGCCCAGGATCTGGATGGCCTCGTCGGTGACGTAGACCGCGGTCTCGCTGGCCACCAGCTTGGCCATCGAGCCCTCGGCCGAGTTGAAGCTCTGGTTGTTGCGCGCCATCCAGCCGGCCCGCCACACCAGCAGACGGGCCGCGTCGATGCGGCTCTTCATGTCCGCCAGCTTGAATGCCACCGCCTGGAACTCACCGATCTTGCGACCGAATTGTTCACGCTGGCAGGCGTATTCGAGTGCGTACTCGTAGGCGGCCCGGGCCACGCCGACCGCCATCGCGCCAACGGTCGGCCGGGTGCGCTCGAAGGTCTTCATCGCGGCCTGTCCGCCGGTGGAGGCACCGGATTTCGCCCGGGCGATCCGCGCCTCGAACTTCTCTCGGCCGCCGAGGATCGCGTCCTCGGGCAGGCGGACGTTGTCGAGCACCACCTCGGCGGTGTGCGAAGCGCGGATCCCGTGCTTCTTGAACTTCTGCCCCTGGGCCAGACCCTTGGTGTCCGGTGGTATTACGAACGTGGCCTGGCCGCGGGTGCCGAGGTCGGGGTAGACGGATGCCACGACGATGTGCACGTTGGCGATACCGCCGTTGGTCGCCCAGGTCTTGGTGCCGTTGAGGACCCACTCCCGGGACCCTTCGTCGTAGCGCGCACGAGTGCGGATGGCGCCGACGTCGGAACCCGCGTCGGGCTCTGACGAGCAGAATGCGCCGAGCTTGGGATCGTCCGGCGTGCCGAACATCTCGGGGAGCCAGCGCCCCAGCTGTTCGGGAGTTCCGTTGCCCGCCAGGGCAGCCGCGGCCAGCCCGGTGCCCAGGATCGACAGGGCGATGCCGGCGTCACCCCAGAACATCTCCTCGAACGTGGTGAGAAAGCCCAGCCCGGTCGGCTCGGCCGCCTGCTGCGCGAAGAAGTCGGGGGAGTAGAGACCGACCTTCGCGGCCTCCTGGATCACGGGCCACGGGGTTTCCTCGCGTTCGTCCCATTCGGCCGCCGCGGGCCGGATCACGTCGGCCGCGAACTTATGCACCCAGTCGCGGACTTCGATGACGTCGTCGCTCGGCTGCAGTGAGAAAGTCATGCGTCTACTCCTGAAATCGGTTGAGGTGAGACCTTTTCGGTATTTCGGTATTGCGCGAGGACGCTGAGCGTCTGCTTGACCCACGCCTCGAAGTAACGATCTTCATCGATGTTGCCCGGCAAGCGGCCGGTCAACGCCTGCAGAGTCGCGGCATACGACAGCGACCCGATTGCCACGGCCGCGACAGCCTCGGGATCGGGGATACTCGTGCGCCCGGAACGATTCGACGCCGCAAGTTCGCCGGCGAACCGCTGATAGGCGTTGTCGGTGATGACCTGCCACGTCTTGTCGTCGAGGTCGCCGAGCTCGTCGGGTTCGCGCAGCATGACCTTGAGCAAATCCTCGCTCTGCTTCAGGTTGCTCCAGATCAGTTGCCCCGCGGTGCGCACCGCCTGCTCGACGCTGGCCGGCTCTCCCGCGTCGTACTGCTCGCGCGCGGCCACGATGCTGTCGATCCGGTGCGCAACCGCGGCCTCCAACAGCTCCCGTTTGGAGCCGAAGTGTTTGTAGAGCGCGCCCGACCCCGGTGCCAGGCCGGACGCCCGCTGGATGTCGGCGACCGACGTCGCCGCGTACCCCTTGGCGGCAAACAGCCTCAGGGCCGCGGCGAGTAGCCGGTCACGTCCACGGGCAGGTTCGGGGAGCATGGTGAGAGAGTACTCACTCACCGAGGGCGAAGGCAAATGAGGCAGCTCATGCGCGCGACTTCGGCGTCCAATGAGCGGGCTGGCTAATATCGTGCACAACGCCGGCTTGGCATTTCGATCGCAATAACTGGAGCACGATATTCGGATGTCTCCGCATCTAAGGCTGCCGATGCGGGTGCTGTCACTGCGCACCATCGTCATCGTCGCGGCCCTATCGGTGATCGCCCTGGTTGTCATGCTCGGCGCGTGGGTATGGATCGGCGTCACCAACGATCAGTACAGCCAACTCGACCGGCGCCTGGACTCGGTGACCAGCCTTGGCGACATCAACACGTTGCTCAACACCGCACAGCTCACCAACCCCGATCGGCCCACGCCGGATGGGAACCTGGTGCGCACCGCGCGGATCGGTGACGTGACCGCCTCCGTACCCGGCGACATCGTTCTGCCCAAGCTTCCGAACGGATACGCGAACACCACGATCAACGGCGTGCAATACCGCGTCCGCACCTTCACCGCGGGCCCGGCGTCGATCGCGCTCGCGGCGCCGTTGGCCGAAGCCCAACATCGGATCAACGAACTGCACCTGCGGGTGTTGCTGATCTGTGGCAGCGTCATCGGCGGCACGATCCTTGTCGGCTGGGTGATCTCGCTGATCATGGTCAATCCGTTCCTGCTGCTGGCCCAGCAGGCCCGCGCCATCAACGCGCAGTCGAGTCCCGACGAGGTCCAGGTCCGCGGCGTCCGTGAGGCCGTGGAGATCGCCGAGGCGGTCGAGGGAATGCTGGACCGTATCGGCAACGAGCAACAGCGCACGAAGGCGGCGCTCGAGTCCGCCCGTGACTTCGCCGCCGTCGCCTCGCACGAGCTGCGCACCCCGTTGACAGCCATGCGCACCAACCTGGAGGTGTTGTCCACCTTGGAACTGGCGCCCGAGCAGCGCCACGAGGTGATGGGCGACGTCATCCGCACTCAAATGCGGATCGAAGCGACACTCACGGCGCTCGAACGGTTGGCGCAGGGCGAACTGACCACCGTCGACGATTTCGTCCCCTTCGACGTCACCGAGCTTTTGGATCGCGCCGCACACGACGCGCTGCGCATCTACCCCGGCGTAGAGGTGTCGTTGGTGCCGTCGCCCACGGTGCTGATGGTGGGCTTGCCCACGGGGCTGCGGCTGGTGACCGACAACGCCATCGCCAACGCCGTCAAGCACGGCGGTGCCACCGAAATCCGGCTCAACGTGGCGAGTTCCGGCGAAGGCGTGGAGATCGCGATCGACGACAACGGCACCGGGATCCCGGAAGCGGAGCGCCGTGCGGTCTTCGAACGGTTCTCCCGCGGGTCGACGGCGTCGCGCGCGGGCTCCGGGTTGGGCCTGGCGCTCGTCGCCCAGCAGGCCGAATTGCACGGTGGCGCAGCCTCTTTGCACGCCAGTCCGCTGGGTGGCACGCGCCTTCTGCTCAAACTCACCGGCGATGGGCGCGGCCCGGCTTGATGCGATGCTAGGCCACCTGGGCATCAACGTTCCCGACCTCGTCGCCGCGAAGCGCTACTACGACGCGCTGATGCCGCTTGTCGGATTCGAGCCGTTCTTTGGTGCCGACGACGAATTCGCCTATCGGCCGGCCGGCAACAAGCCCGGCACCTATCTGTTCTTCTATCCGGCAGCCGAATCGGGCGAGTACTCGTCGCAGCGAACCGGCCTGCAGCACTTGGCGTTCATCGTGCGGGCCCGGTCCCTGGTGGAAAACGGCACGACCACCTACCGCAAGGCCGCCAACGGTCCCAGCGGTAACGACATCGCCGAGCTGACAACCCGCGAGCTGGACGTTCTGACGCTGATCGGACAGGGGCTCTCCAATGGCGAGATCGCCGACGAGCTTTGCATCTCGGGTGTCACGGTGAAAAGCCACATCGGCCGGATCTTCGGAAAGCTCGGCTTGCGTGACCGCGCCGCCGCGATCGTCTATGCCTACGACAACGGGATCGTCGCCCCGCGTTAACGATCCGATCGACGGGAGATCGCCTGGATCAGCGGCTGGTACACGTTGTCGAGGATGTCGATCAAACCCTCTTTATCGACGGGCCACCCGTGAATAACGCCTCGTCTCGCACCAGCGCGGGCAGGACGGTCGCGGCACGGCCGGGGACGTCAGCGGGACCGATCTCGCCGCGATCGCGCGCATCGGACAGCGCGCGATAGATCGTCTGGTCGGCCAACTCCGCCAAACCGGCGTGATGGTGTCGAGGAGTTCGTCGTCCGCGTCCGCGATGAGGCCGCGATAGGTGCCGGAACGGGTTGGCCGGGCAGGGCGAGAAGCGCGTCGACGACCATATGGGCGCGCGACAGGTACCGGCGGTAGAGCACGGGTTTGCTCGTCTTAGCCAGTCGGGCGACGCCTTCGAACGTCACGCCGGGGTAGCCGTGTTCGGTGAGCCGACACCCAAGCGTGGGCGGCCATCGGACAGCGGGTGCGCACCGCGACCGGTGGCCTGGCGACTCCCACCGTGATCACCTCCGACGACACCGCGGGCACCGGCGACGACGTCTGCGTGCTGAACGACCGGGGGCACCAAGCCCACGTCTTTTACGGTGCGAGCGCGCCCAGCCTTTACCTGATACGGCCCGACGGGTACGTCGGCTTCCGTTGCCACGCGGCCGATGAAGCCGGGCTCGTCGACTGCCTACGGCGCCACTACGGGCTGGTGGCCTCGACACAGGCCGAGCCATTGGACGCGTGCTTCTCCTGAAGCGGAGTCAATACGGTGTGGCCTGCTGGGTCAGGTTCAACAACACATAGGCAACGCAGAACAGGAAGTTCAGCACGACCAGGACCAACCCCGCAAACAACAGCGACCGGGTGCCCTGACGTTTCAGGCGTTTGAGCTTCGCGCAGCGCGCCTCCCGGTTCAGCTGCATCGCGATCAACGCGAAATTGACGTCGGTCACTTCGGCATCTGCGACGGGGACGCCCGCCAGCATCGCCCGAAGGCGCTCCGGGGCGGTGTGGACGCCCACGCGCTCGAACCGATGGCACAGCCGTCGTGCCCCCCGTCGGCCAAGCGTCTGATACCGCATCTGCACCTGATGCAACAGTTGCCGTCGTTCGTCGCCCCAGGGGTTTGACGGGGTCACAGATCGGGATTGTAGATCGCTTCGGACCGCTTTAGGCGTGTCTGATGCTAATTACGTCGGTAGCGTTCGATCGGCCGTGCCGCCGCTCATCCGTTCGGATTGCGGCAGATCCAGGTAGCGCTCGAGGTTGCGATGCATGTTGATCACGCGCCGCTCCTCGCCGGAGAGCGCCAAGTGGCTGAAGCCGGGCTGATGCAGGCCGCGCTGTAAGCCGGCGAGCAGCCGGATGTCCTGGGTGAGCACCACGCCCGGCTCCGCTTCCCCGGCGGTGGTCCGGACATCGGTCGGTTTGTTGCGCGGAGCGCCCGGTGGCATCCGGGTCATCAGGAAGATGACCATCTCGCCGTGGTCGGGGTCCGGGCCGGGTCGCGAGCACATGACGGTCAGGTGGTCGGCGTTGGCCAGAAACGTCATGTTCGGGAACACGTTGTACTGGTGCAACCGGGTGATCCGGTCGGTGTCGGCCCAGTCGAGGTCCACCCCGCGGCCGGCCGCGAAAGCCCGGGTGCGGTTGGCGATCAAATCCTGAACCGTTTGACCGGGCCGGCGTTCGTCGGCGGGGAACGGCGTGCCTTCGGCCGCTCCCATGAGAGCGCCCTGCGTGTAGACGTAGGCGTCCCAGACCTCCTCGTCGCTCAGCGCGCCCTCGAAGCGTGGGCTTTGCACGCCGTAGGGCTGGTCCGACTTCCCGGTGTGGCCCCATATCTGTTGTGGCGCATGGATGTCGTCGACGCAGCGCAGCAACTCCGGATGCAGCGTCTGAATGTGGTAGGTCTCGCTGTAGCCGTCGGCGATCGTTTTCCAGTTGGCGTCGACCTCGATGGTGAGCGTGGCGTAGCAGCGGAAGTCGCCCAGGCGGCACCAGGCGATGTCGTCGGGGACCGCCTCCAGGTAGTCGATCAGCGGCATCGCGTTGAGATCGAGGTCGACGAAGACGAGGCCCTCCCAGCTGTCCACCCGGGCCGGTATCAGCGGGAAGTCGGACATTCGCAGCGAGCCGAAGCCCTTGCGGTTGGGCACCCGCTTGAGGGTGCCGGCCAGGTCCCACGTCCAACCGTGATAGCCGCATTTGAGCTCGCGCAACCCCGACCCCGAGCCCGAGCACAGCGAGTTGCCCCGATGGCGACAGGCGTTCTGGAAGGCGCGCAGCACCCCGTCGTCGCCGCGGACGATCAGCACCCCGTACGGTCCGAAGCGGTACTCGAAGAAGTCGCCGGGCTCGGCGACGTGGTCGACCATGCAGGCCAGCTGCCACACCTTCGGCCACATGCGCTCGACCTCGAGCGCCGCGAACGCCGGCGAGTAGTACCGCTCGGCGGGCACCAGGGTCGGGCTTTTTGGCGGGGTGCCGATCGCGTCCTCGTCGCGCGTGCGACTCGGGTTGCGGGCGGGCGCGTTCATGCGCGGGGACTCAGCGCGCTCCGCGGACCAGGCGGCCGGGGCGCGCCCCGGTGTCGACGTCGTTGCGGCGGGTCACCGCGCCACTGACGATCGTCGCGGTGTAGCCGCTGGCGCCCTGCAGGATTCGGTTGCCGCCCGCCGGTAGGTCGAAGGCCATGGCCGCAGGGTGCAGTCGCAGAGCGTCCATGTCGATCACGTTGATGTCGGCCTTCTTTCCGGGCTCGATCGTGCCGCGGTCGGTGAGGCCGAACAGGTGCGCGGTGTCGCGGGACTGTTTGCGAATCACGTATTCCAGCGGCAACTTCTCGCCACGGTGGCGGTCCCTTGCCCAGTGCGTCAGCAGGAAGGTGGGATAGGAAGCGTCACAGATCATCCCGCAGTGCGCGCCGCCGTCGGAGAGCCCCAGCACGCCGGCGGGATGCATGAGCATCTCCCGGATCGCGTCGCAGTTGCCGTCGGCGTAGTTGAACAGGGGCAGCATCAGCATGGCCGTCGCGTCAGCCTCGAGCATGAGGTCGTAGAGCGTCGACAACGGGTCCTGGCCCCGCGCTTTGGCGATGCCGGCGACGGTGCGGTCCGGGCCGGGCTCGTAGTCGGGCGGATCGCCGAGGGCGTACAGCCGCCAGAGGGAGTGCTGCACCAGCGCGAACATCCCGTCGAACAGCAGGGCCGGGTCGACGGGCAGGTCGTCCTCGGACAAAATCGCGGCCTTCACCACCGGGTCGGCCAGGCGTTGCGCGAGTTCCTCGCGGCTGCACTCGGCCTTCAGCCGCCGGTAGGTCGGCCGGTGGCTGAATCCGTGATGGCCCTGGAATCCGATCATCATGCCGAACGGGCGTGCCGCGACCTGCGGGTGCAGGCGGCTGCCCGCGGCGTGCGCGTCCGCCGAGAGGTCCAGCATCTCGCGCCACAGTTTGGGATCGGCGTCCACCTGGATCAGGGCGAACGACACCGGTCGGTCGATCTCGGCGCCCAGTCGCCGCATCCACTCCAGTTCCTTCTTCGGGGCGACGATGTCCTCACCCGCGGATCCCTGCGGCGCCAGCTCGAACACCGCCTGGCCCCCGGCCGCCATGGCGCGGCCGAGACCGAAAAGTTCTTCTTCGGCAGCGAACGTGCCGGGCACGGGCTCGCCGTCCATGGCACGGTGTCCCATCGTGCGGGATGTCGAAAAGCCGAGTGCGCCGGCTTCGATCGCTTCGGTGACCAGCCGGCCCATCGCCGCGATGTCGTCGGGGGTGGCAGGCTCGTTGCGGGCGCCGCGCTCGCCCATCGCGTAGGCGCGGATGGCGCCGTGGGCGACCTGGCTGCCCACGTCGATCGCGAACTTCTGCTTGCCGATGGCGTCCAGGTACTCGGGGTAGGTCTCCCAGCCCCAGGTGATGCCCTCGGTCAGCGCGGTGCCGGGGATGTCCTCGACACCCTCCATCAACTCGATCAGCCATTGCTCACGGCCGGGCCGGACCGGGGCGAAGCCGACGCCGCAGTTGCCGGTGACCACTGTGGTGACCCCGTGGCCGCTGGACGGCTCCAGCATGCTGTCCCAGCTCACCTGGCCGTCGTAGTGGGTGTGGATGTCGACGAAGCCCGGCGCCACCACTTTTCCTGTGGCGTCGATGGTTTCGGCGGCGGCGGCCGGCCCCAGACCGGCCACGGCCGGGTCGTCGGCTCCGCGGCGGACGACGTCGACGATCACGCCATCCTTGATGCCGATGTCGGCGCGATAGCGCTCCGCGCCCGTGCCGTCAACGACGGTGCCCCCGATGACCTTGAGGTCGAACATGAGGTTCTCTCCTTGTCGCATGCGCTGCCGACGCGAGCCTGGTCGCATTTCGCTACGCCAAGTAGCGTAACTCCTCACAGTATTCGTCGCGTTCGAACGAGTCAATGACTTGCGGCGCTGATCAGCGCAGAGCGCGAGGCCCTGCTCTGCCCCGGAAGACGGCGACGTTGGTAGGTTCTGGAAATGCTCTTCGCGGCCCTGCGCGACATGCAATGGCGAAAGCGGCGTCTGATAATCGCGATCGTCAGCACCGCGCTGATCTTTGGAATGACGCTGGTGATGACCGGCCTCGCGAACGGCTTTGAAGTCGAGGCCCGCAACACCGTCGATTCCCTGGGCGTCGACACGTTCGTGGTCAAAGACGGCGCGGCCGGCCCCTTCCTGGGTTCGACCCCGTTTCCCGACGTCGACCTGGCGCGGATCAGGGCTTCGCCGGGCGTCGCGGCCGCGGCCCCACTGGGCTGCGTCGGGACGATCATGAAGGAAGGCACGTCAACCCGAAACGTCACGGCCTTCGGCGCGCCCGAGCGCGGGCCCGGCATGCCGAAAGTCTCGCAGGGCAGTGCGCCGTCGAAGCCCGACGAAGTCGCGGCGTCGAGCGCTCTGGGCCGGCACATCGGCGACACCATCCAGGTCGGCGCCCACGTGTTGCGGATCGTGGGCATCGTGCCCAATTCGACTGCGCTGGCGAAGATCCCCAACATCTTCCTGACGACCCAGGGCCTGCAGCAGGTGGCATATAACGGCCAGCCGATGGTCACGTCGATCGGGGTCGTCGGCTCGCCTCAAAATCTCCCGGACGGCTACCTGAAGTACGACCGAACAGGCGCTGTCAAGGATCTCGTGCGCCCGTTGAAGGTCGCGGTGACGTCGATCTCGATCGTGGCCATCTTGCTGTGGGTCGTGGCGGCGCTGATCGTCGGATCGGTGGTCTACCTGTCCGCGCTCGAGCGGGTGCGCGACTTTGCGGTGTTCAAGGCGATCGGCACGCGGTCGCGCTCGATCATGGCGGGGCTGGCCTTGCAGGCGCTGGTCGTCGCGCTGCTTGCGGCGGCAGTTGGGGTCGTCCTCTCGAAGCTGTTGGCGCCGTTGTTTCCGATGATCGTCGCGGTTCCCGCCGGCGCATACGTGCTGTTACCGGTGATCGCGATCGTGATCGGCCTGTTGGCCAGTCTCGCCGGACTGCGGCGCGTGGTGGCCATCGATCCGGCACTAGCGTTCGGAGGCCCGTAGCGGTGGGCGATCTCAGCATTCAGGACCTCGTCGTCGAGTACTACAGCGGCGGCTACGCTCTGCGGCCGATCAACGGGTTGAGCCTCGATGTGTCGGCGGGGTCGTTGGTGATCCTGCTCGGGCCCAGCGGCTGCGGGAAGACGACGCTGCTGTCCTGCCTCGGCGGCATACTGCGGCCGAAGTCCGGGGCGATCAAATTCGATGGCGTCGACATCATGGCACTCGATAGAGCCGCGCTGGCGAAATATCGACGCGACAAGGTTGGCATCGTCTTCCAGGCTTTCAACCTGGTGCCCAGCCTCACCGCCATCGAGAACGTGATGGTTCCGATGCGGGAGGCCGGGATGTCGCGCCGGGCCGCGCGCAAGCGTGCCGAGGAATTGCTGACGCGGGTCAACCTCGAAGAGCGGATGAAACACCGCCCCGGCGACCTGAGCGGTGGGCAGCAACAACGTGTCGCCGTCGCCCGTGCGATCGCGCTGGATCCACCGCTGATCCTCGCCGACGAACCGACCGCGCACCTGGACTTCATCCAGGTGGAAGAGGTGCTGCGGCTGATCCGCGAACTCGCGGACGGGGACCGCGTGGTGGTCGTCGCCACCCACGACGCCCGGATGCTGCCCATGGCCGACCGCGTCGTCGAGCTGACGCCCGCTCTGCCCGAAACGAACAAGCCACCCGAAACGGTGGATGTCAAGGCCGGCGAGGTGCTGTTCGAGCAGTCCACGATGGGCGATCTGATATACGTGGTGCGCGAAGGCGAATTCGAGCTGGTGCACGAGTTGGCCGACGGCGGTGAGGAATTGGTCAAGATCGCCGGCCCCGGGGACTACTTCGGCGAAATCGGCGTGCTGTTCCACATGCCGCGCGCGGCGACCGCCCGCGCCCGCACCGACGCGACCGTCGTCGCCTATACCGCGCCGGCGTTCCGCGAGCGGCTCGGCGCCGGGGGCGTGCGCGAACTGATCGAGCACCGCAAGCTCGCCACCGAGCGATCCGGGGCTACATAGAATTCCGCAGTGCCGCAATGGTTTCCAGGTCATCAAGCGCGGCGACAGCGCGCTGCAGACCTTCCATGGCGACGCCTTCGACCTGTCTTCTGCCCAGGCCCGCGGTGATCAGGGCCGCGACGGATGCGTATTGCCCACAGGGGTTTCCGGTGCATCCCACTCGCTCTACCGCGTCAGATCCGTCCAGGTCAGTGTGACGTGTGATGGCCGCGATCATTGACGGTCACGGCGAGGACGCCGGAAGCGATGTCTGCGGCTGATGGTCGGAGCTTCCCATCGAACTTGGTGCGAAGTCGATCTGCCCAGATTCACCCGTCAACGACGCCGGTCAGCGCGCTGTCAAGCGAGCTGTGAAGCGACAAAATGCTGTCTAGTCCCATGAGTTTGATCGGCCTGCTGGTGGCCGCGCCGTACGCGACGACCGCGAAGCGGGTGGGTGGCACGACCTCATCCAGCGCGCTTACCAGGACGGTCATCCCGGCGGAGGCGAGAAAATCGACTTTCGACAGGTCGACGATCACCGCGGCGGGTCTGGCCTCCAACGCGGTGTGTATCGCCTCGGCAAGCTGCGGCGCACTGAGCATGTCTACTTCACCCGAGACGGTGAGCACGACTGCCTGATCTACCTGTTGCTTCGCTACCTGGAAACTCGTCGGATCGACGGAATCGCCGGATTGTTCGACCATGATCTCTCACCCTCGCTTGTTCGCGGGACACCGCTGGCTTCCAACGAGCCATTATTAGGCCAGGCTGCTGACTCAACCCGCAGAACACGCTTCATGGAGCAGAGGCGCAGCACGCACGTGTTTAGTTGATCGTAGGCCACGCGAAAAGGGGGGCGGCGCGTGGCCGGTGACGAATCCCACCGAACCAATCGCGGCACCGCCTCGTGGTCGGAGTGTGTGCGATGGTCGCCGCACGGCTTGCGTGCGCCGTCGTCCCGTGGATGAATTGCCTGCACCGAGTTCATTCCCAGGCTGCGCGGCTTGGCCCGGAAAAGCGGACCAGAAAAGCGGGAGGACGATTGGCATGGAGCCCCCTGAAACAAAGCCCACCCATCCGCTCCGCGTCGCGCTGACCCGGCGGAGCACATTGCTGGGGATGGGCGCCTTGGCCGGGTTCGCCGCGGTGGATGTGGGCGGGTTCGCCTATGCCGGCGGTTGGCTGCGACCCGATGTGCTCACCCCGCCCCGGTTCGCCGATCGCTTCGAAAACGTCTACGGCCGTCACGACGGGTTTCGCCGAAATCACGCCAAAGGCCTCAGCGCCACAGGATCTTTCGCAAGCAACGGGGCGGGCGCGGCCATCTGCAGAGCGGCCGTCTTTCAGCCGGGCACCGTACCGCTGGTCGGCCGGTTTTCGCTGGGCGGTGGTCTGCCGGATCAGGCCGACAAACCCGACACCGTCCGCGGCCTGGGACTGTTGTTCCAGCTGCCCAACGGCCAACAGTGGCGGACCGCGATGATCAACCTTCCCGTTTTCACGGACAGCACTCCGCAAGGGTTTTACGACCGGTTGCTCGCGTCCAAACCGCTGCCCGAAACGGGCAAGCCCGACCCCCAGAAAATGGCCGCATTCCTCGATCGCCATCCCGAGACCGTCGCGGCGATGAAGATCATCAAACAGTCGCCGCCCGGCGCGGGATTTGGGGACAGCACGTTTTACGGGTTGAACGCCTTCTGGTTCACCAACAGCGCCGGGGCCGCCGTCCCCGTTCGCTGGTCCCTGATTCCGCAGAACGCCGGCGGGCCCGGCGGCCCGACCCCATCAGCCGGGAAGGACTACCTTTTCGACGACCTCATCCGAGCGCTCGCACAGCAGCCATTGAAGTGGCGGCTGATGCTGACGGTCGGTGAGCCCGGCGATCCGACCAACGATGCCACCAAGCCATGGCCGCCATCGCGGCGGTCCATCGACGCCGGCACCATCACCATCACCGCGGTCCAGACCGAGGAAGCCGGCAACGCGCGGGACGTCAACTTCGACCCCCTGGTGCTGCCGGACGGCATGACCGCGTCCGACGATCCGTTGCCCGCGGCCAGGTCGGCGGTTTACGCGCGCTCCTTCACCCGCCGCGCCGAGGAGCCGAAGTCGCCCAGCGAGGTGGACGTGGCCAAGGTGCGCTCATGACCGCCAAGGCAAACGAAACCACCACGGCCCCGGCGCGTTTCGCCCTTCCGTCCCGGGTGCTGCACTGGTTGATGGCGCCGATGGTCATCGCGCAGCTGCTCATCGGCGTCACGATGATCGCCTCGTTGAGCTGTTACCCGTTGCTCCTGGCCATCCACCGGCCCCTGGGGTTGTTGATCCTGGTCTTCGCCGTGGTGCGCCTGGCGAACCGGCTCACCCACCGGCTGCCGCCGTTCCCGGCCACCATGAGCCGCGCCGAACGCCGCATCTCGTCCTGGTCGGAATACCTGCTCTACGCCCTGCTGCTCGTCCAGCCCCTGATCGGGTGGGCCATGCTGTCGGCGGCGCGATTCCCGATCACCCTGGTGGGGCCGCTTCAGCTGCCCGGCATCGCGCCGCACGATATCGATGTCTATGCGGTGCTGCGGCAGGCGCACAGCGTCTTCGCCTTCTTGCTCTTCGCGACGTTCACCGCCCACGTCTGCGCGGTTCTGTTTCACACGCTGGTTCTGCGCGACCGCCTCCTTGACCGCATGGCGCTGTGGCCGACCAAGCCCTCGCGGGACGAATCCCCTTGACCGCCAGAGCAAGTCGCCGCCCCGCTCTGCCGGACGTCGTGCGAATATGACCACGTGACATACGAAAAGGACCACACGGGCCTGGTGTCATTGACCCGTACAACGATTTCATCTCCGAGGGCGAAAGGTGTGGGATCGCCTCCCCAACCCGGTGACATCGTTGCCCAAGAACACTGGTGTTCCAGTGGTTTCGCCAACACCGACCTGGATCTGCTGCTCAAAAGACACGGCATCCGGCAACTCATCGTCGTCGGGCTGATCACACACACCTGCGTCGAGGCGACCGTACGGTACGGTGCCGAGCTCGGCTATGACGTCACGATGGTCAAGGACGCGACCGCGAGCTACTCGGCCAGGGAGATGCGCGCCGCCCTCGAGGTCAATATGCCGAATTACGCCAGCGCGATCGTCACTGCGGACGAAATCGTCGACGCGCTGAGGTAGGTGTCGCGAAGACACCCTGTCCGGGAAGCGGTGACGGCGGTAGCGTCTGGGCATGCTGTTCGCGGCGTTGCGTGACATGCAATGGCGAAGGCGGCGCCTCGTCATCGCGATCATCAGCACCGGGCTGGTCTTTGCGATGACACTCGTTCTGACGGGGCTGGCGAACGGCTTCCGGGTCGAGGCCCAGCGAACCGTCGATTCCATGGGCGTCGACGTCTTCGTGGTCAAGGCCGGGGCGGCCGGGCCCTTCCTGGGTGCGACGCCGTTCGCCCAGGTGGACGTGGCCAGGGTGGCCGCCGAGCCCGGCGTGGTGGCCGCGGCCCCGCTGGCCACCGCCGCCTCGGCCATCACGGAGGGCACCTCGGCGCGGAACGCCACGGCTTTCGGGGCGCCGGCGCGCGGACCGGGCATGCCGCAACCCTCGGAGGGTCAGAGCCCGACGGCGCCCGACGAGGTCGAGGTGTCGAGCACGCTGAACAAGCACATCGGCGAGCAGTTGCAGGTCGGTTCCCGCTCTTTGAAGATCGTCGGCATCGTGCCCAATGTGACCGCGCTGGCGAAGACGCCCTGCATCTTTCTGACGACCGAGGGGTTGCAGCAACTGGCGTACAACGGCCAGCCGATGATCACGTCGATCGGGATCATGGGTCACCCACGCGAGCTGCCGGCCGGCTACCAGACCGTCGACCGGGCGGCCGGCGTCACCGACCTGATGCGTCCGTTGAAGGTCGCGGTGAGTGCGATCACGATCGTGGCCTTCTTGCTGTGGATCGTGGCGGTGCTCATCGTCGGATCGTTGGTCTACCTCTCCGCGCTCGAGCGCCTGCGCGACTTCGCGGTGTTCAAGGCGATCGGCGTGCCGACACGACAGATTCTGGCGGGCCTCGCGCTGCAGGCGGTCGTCGTCGCGCTGCTCGCGGCGGTGGTCGGCGTCGTCCTCGCGCAACTGCTGGCGCCGCTGTTCCCGATGCTTGTCGTGGTTCCCATGTCCGCCTACCTGTTGCTGCCCGTGATCGCGATCGCGATCGGCCTGCTTGCCAGCGTTGCCGGGCTGAGGCGCGCGGTGGCCGTCGATCCTGCACTCGCGTTCGGAGGTCCCTGACCGATGTCCGATCTGAGCATCCAAGACCTCGTCGTCGAGTACTCCAGCGGCGGTTACGCTCTTCGCCCGATCAACGGACTGAACCTCGACGTGGCGGCGGGGTCGCTGGTGATCCTGCTCGGTCCCAGCGGGTGCGGGAAGACGACGTTGCTGTCGTGCCTCGGCGGCATTCTGCGACCCAAGAGTGGGGTGATCAAGTTCGGCGGCGTCGACGTCACCGGGCTCGACGGCCGCGAGCTGGCCACGTATCGGCGCGACACGGTGGGCATCGTCTTCCAGGCCTTCAACCTGGTGCCCAGCCTCACCGCACTCGAGAACGTGATGGTCCCGTTGCGCGCGGCCGGTTGGTCGCGCGCGGCCTCGCGTCGCCGCGCCGAGGAATTGCTGAAGCGCGTCAATCTCGAGGAGCGGATGAAGCACCGTCCGGGGGACCTGAGCGGCGGGCAGCAGCAACGCGTCGCGGTCGCTCGCGCGATCGCGCTGGAACCCCCGTTGATCCTCGCGGACGAGCCGACGGCGCACCTCGACTTCATCCAGGTGGAGGAGGTGCTGCGGTTGATCCGCTCGCTCGCGGACGGCGAGCGTGTGGTGGTCGTCGCGACCCACGACAGCCGGATCCTGCCGATGGCCGATCACGTGGTCGAGATGGCGCCCGCGCACTCGTCGACGAACAGGCTTCCCGAAACCGTGCAGCTCAAGGCCGGCGACATGCTGTTCGAGCAGTGCACGATGGGGGATCTGATCTACGTGGTGTCCGATGGGGAGTTCGACATCGTGCGCGAATTGGCCGACGGCGGCGAGGAGCTGGTCAAGGTGGCCGGGCCCGGGGACTACTTCGGCGAAATGGGCGTGCTGTTTCACATGCCACGCTCGGCGACGGTGCGCGCCCGAACCGACGCGACGGCGGTCGGGTACACGGCGCAGGCATTCCGTGAGCGGCTCGGCGCAACGGGTATAAGCGCAGTGATCGGGCAACACGAGCTTGCCAGGCCTGAGTGACGACCTGTCCGCTCGCGCCCCGATCGGACGAATATGATCGGCACGATTCGAGCTTGACGGTGCGCCGTCACCCCGACAGTGCCACGAGAAAGTGGAGAAGTTCCATGCCGAACCAGCAGCAAGCCGACCGGATGACGTCGGGCAAGGGGTTCATCGCAGCGCTTGACCAGAGCGGGGGCTCCACGCCCAAGGCGCTGCGCCTCTACGGCATCGAGGAGGACGCCTATTCCTCCGAGGAGGAGATGTTCGACCTCATCCACGAAATGCGCTCGCGGATCATCACCTCCCCGGCGTTCAACGGCGACCGGGTGCTGGCGGCGATCCTGTTCGAACAAACCATGGATCGCGACATCGAGGGCAAGCCGTCGACCACCTACCTCTGGGAGACCAAGGGTGTGGTGCCCTTCCTGAAAATCGACAAGGGCCTGGCGGAGGCGTCGGACGATGTGCAGCTGATGAAACCGATGCCGGGCCTGGACGACCTGCTGGAGCGGGCCGTGAGCAAGGGTGTTTTCGGGACCAAGGAACGGTCGGTGATCGGCGGGGCCAACCCGTCGGGCATCGCCGCGGTGGTCGCCCAGCAGTTCGAGGTGGCCCGTCAGGTGCTCTCGCACGGACTGGTGCCCATCATCGAGCCCGAGGTCACCATCTCGATCTCCGACAAAGCCGACGCCGAAGGCATCCTGCGCGACGAAATCACCAAACAACTCGAAACCGTCCCCGACGGGCAGCGCGTGATGCTCAAGCTGAGCCTGCCCACCGAGGTGAACTACTACCGTCCCCTGATCGAACACCCGAAGGTGATGCGGGTGGTCGCCCTGTCTGGTGGCTACTCCCGCGAGGAGGCCAACGAGCTGCTCGCGAAGAACACGGGGTTGATCGCCAGCTTCAGCCGCGCGCTCACCGAGGGGCTTTCGGTCGACCAGTCCGACGAGCAGTTCAACGCCACGCTGGACAAGTCGATCCAGTCGATCTACGAGGCTTCCGTCGCCGGCTGAGCGCTAGTACCGGTGGCGCGCCATGGGCGGCCTGCCGCTGTCGCCGTCGTCGGAAACCAGCGCGGGCACCATTTCGCTGGTGACCAACCCCTCGTGCTCGGTGACTTCATCGACCACGTCGAAGGATTCGGCGATGTTCGCGGGGGTGTCGATGACGATCGTGACGACGGGAACGTGACGGCTCAACGACAGCGGCCTGTCACCGTGGGGTTGGTGGTCGCCGTGGAAGCCCCAGATGCCGCGCAGCACGGTCGCGCCGTCGGGCGCTTCTCGTTTTCGAAGCTCCTGGACCAGGGCGCGGTGAACCGGCACGCCGTTGTGGCGCGCGGATTCGGAGGTGTAGATCATCAACTTCTGCCACAGCGGCAGGCCGTGTTCGTCGGTTCCGGGCAGGGCGTGCGGTCGTTCCAGTAATTCACCGTCGCGCTTGCACACGCGAACCCGTTCGAGCGTGATCATGGGCCGCCGGAGCAGCCCGCCGAGTTCGGGCAACACCCGACCGATGAGCTCGCCGGACCCGACGGCAATGACCATCATCGGAACGTCGGGGTTGCGGCCGAAAAAGGCGGCGCGTTGCCGCTGCCCGTGGGCGGTGCCGTCGACGCCCAGGAACACCGACGCGCCGGCAACTTTTCGCCGATACAGCAGATCGCACACGGCGACGTAGGCGGGCACCCCGTAGACGCGCTCCTTGCGGCCGACGTAGATCGTCAACTTGACGGCTTCGTGCAAATCATCGGGCAGCACCAGCGACCCGATGTCGTCCCGCAGCAACCGGGCACGCTCGAGAGTCAGCAGGCCCCGCTGTTTGACGGCGAGCACCGGGTCGAGCAGCGCCTCGATGGCCTCTCGGGTGTCCACCGCTACGACCACCACGGGTGGGTCCTCGGACAGCGTCAAGGATTCATCGGTTCTGAGGTAACGCCCGGTGCCGAAACCACCGATGCCACGCAGCAAGACACTGCTGGCGATGCCGTGCTGTCCATAGAGGCCGAGCAGCACGTCGGAGACAAAGCCGTCGCGGGTCCGTCGGCGCTCGGCCAAATAGACGCTGAGCTTCAGGCAATCTTCGTCCATGGCCGCTCGGAATCCCGTCGGTGAAGATGTCCTATCGGTTTGCGGAGATCTTACTCGGGTGCCGAGATCGACCGGCTTACGGTGTAGCCCTGCTCGCGGGGCGAGGCGGCCTGGAGCCGTCGTGGGTTTGGGACCAATTCCTCTCCCGCGGCGCAACGGCCACCATTAATTTGATATCTGCCTTGATGGTTCGCATCGAGGGTCGTTACACGGACGTTAACACCGGGTGGCCGCAAAGCCACGCGATAAGGAGTTGCCGTGCCCAGTGAGCGCATGGCCGATCGCTTGAAGGGCGACCCGCAGAGCGAACGGGTGCCCGTTGGGGCTCACACCACCCGGCGGCTGGTCGGCCTGCTCGAGCAGGTCGACGGCCTGTTGGCCAAATTGTCGGAGGCCGAGCTGGCGTGGGCGGACTGGTTAATCGCCGTCGCGCCCGAGCATCGTCCGAGTGCGCGAAACCTGTTGCACTACTGGGCGATTCGTCAATTCGATTTGCGGCAACTACAGGCAGACCTGGCAGCGTTCGGGCTTTCGTCGTTGGGTCGTTGCGAATCACACGTTCAGGCCACGCTTTTGGCGGTCCGATCGGCAATCGCCGCAATAGTGGACGGAACGTGGCAGCCGCCCCCGCCATCGGCGGTGCCCATCGAGCGGGGACCAGAGATCTTGCGACAACGCACCGTGGAATTGCTGGGTCCCCAGCCGCCGCATCGCATGACTCGCATCATGGTAACGCTGCCGTCGGCGGCCGCGACAGACGCTGACTTGGTTCGCGGATTGGTGCAGCGCGGCATGAACATCGCACGGATCAACTGCGCCCACGACGATGTACAGGCGTGGTGCGCAATGGCGCACCATGTCCGGGATGCGGCCGCGCGGGCGGGCACGACATGTTTGGTGGCAATGGATCTGGCAGGACCAAAGCTGCGCACGGGACCGCTGGACCCGGGGCCGCGGGTGACGAAACTGCGTCCGCAAAGAAACGCTCTCGGTCAGGTCGTCGCCCCGGCGCGGGGGTGGCTGACATCGAGTGAGGAACCCACGAACCCGCCGGAACCTGGGATGGCCTCGGTCACGGTGCCCGGGCGATGGCTGGCCAACCGGAATGCCGGGGACGTACTGCACCTGCGGGACGCGCGCGGAGCCAAGCGTCAACTCGTTCTCGAGGCCGCTTCAGGCGGATTCGCGATGGGCGCGCGCAAGACAACCTACCTGGAAACCGGAACGACATTGCTCACCGAAGACGGCGGGGAGTCGACCGAAGTCGGCCCGCTCCCGCAAACGGAGCAGAGCTTGGTGTTGCGCGCCGGAGACCTCTTGCAACTGACCCGCGACTGTTCACCGGCACCGATCGAGGGTAGCCAAGCCATTCCACGCATCGGTTGCACCCTGCCCGAGGTGTTCGACCATGCCCAGCCGGGTGATGCGGTCTACTTCGACGACGGCAGACTCGGCGGGCGGGTGGTGTCGGTCGACGGCGATGCCCTGGCCGTACGCATCGATCATCCGGCGCAGGGGCAAGCACGTCTGAAGGCTGGTAAGGGAATCAACATGCCCGACACCGACTTGCCGATATCGGCGATCACCGATCGCGACATCGTTGACCTGTCTGTCATGGTCGAACTCGCGGATCTGGTCGATATGTCGTTCGTGCGCAACCCGTCCGATGTTGAGCGGCTGCTGGATGAGCTCGACCGGCTTGGCGGCGACGATCTGGGCATCGTGCTCAAGATCGAAACCCGACGCGCCTTCGAGCGCCTACCCCAGCTGTTGCTGACAGCGATGCGCTGGCCTCAGGTCGGGGTGATGATCGCACGAGGCGACCTGGCTGTCGAGTGCGGCTATGAACGGATGGCCGAGTTGCAGGAGGAGATCCTGTGGCTGTGCGAGGCCGCGCACCTGCCGGTGATCTGGGCGACGCAGGTGCTCGAGCAGCTCGCCAAGACCGGGCTGCCGTCGCGCGCCGAGATCAGCGATGCGGCGATGAGCGAGCGGGCCGAGTGCGTGATGCTCAACAAGGGCCCCTACCTCGACGACGCGGTCACCGTGCTCGACAACATCATGCGGCGAATGGCGGAGCATTATTACAAGAAGAACGCGTTGTTGCGTCCACTGCGCTCTTGGTCAGCGGCCCGGCGTGTGGGCCTCGCCGATGATTCGGGTGGTGACCTCGGCTCGTCGTCGTGAATACTGTTGACGACACGGTTCGTCTTGCGAGACGCCGGCAGGATATCGGTCGCGCGGACAATTAGGACACACATGGGATTACGCGGAGAAGCCGCGATCGTCGGATACGTGGAGCTTCCACCCGAGCGGCTGAACAAGGCCTCGCCGGCGCCGTTCGTCCTCGAGCAATGGGCCGAACTCTCCGCCGACGCACTCGATGACGCGGGCCTGCCGGGCGACGTCGTCAACGGAATCGCGGCGTCGCACCTGGCCGAATCGCAAATCTTCGTGCCTTCCACCATTGCCGAATACCTCGGAGTAGGAGCGCGATTCGCCGAGCTGGTGGATCTCGGGGGAGCCAGTGCCGCGGGCATGGTCTGGCGGGCGGCGGCCGCGATCGAACTCGGAATCTGTGACGCCGTTCTCTGCGCGCTGCCCGCCCGCTACCTCACGCCGTCATCCAAGAAGAAGCGCAGGCCCCTGATCGATGCGATGTTCTTCGGATCGTCGAGCAACCAATACGGCTCTCCGCAAGCGGAATTCGAGATTCCGTACGGCAACCTCGGTCAGAACGGTCCCTACGGCCAGGTGGCCCAACGCTACGCGGCAGTCTACGGCTACGACGAGCGGGCGATGGCCAAGATCGTCGTCGACCAACGGGTCAACGCCAACCACACCGAGGGCGCGATCTGGAAGGACAAGCCGCTCACCGTCGAGGACGTGCTGGCCAGCCCGGTGATCGCCGACCCGCTGCACATGCTGGAGATCGTCATGCCCTGCGTCGGCGGCGCGGCCGTGGTCGTCGCCAACGCCGACGTCGCCAGGCGCGCGCGTCACAGGCCGGTGTGGATCAAGGGATTCGGTGAACACGTGCCGTTCAAGACTCCGACCTATGCCGAGGACCTGCTGCGCACGCCGATCGCGGCGGCCGCCGACACCGCCTTCGCCATGACCGACCTGAGCCGCGACCAGATGGACATGGTGTCGATCTACGACTGCTACACCATCACCGTGTTGCTGTCGCTGGAGGACGCCGGCTTCTGCGAAAAGGGCACGGGGATGGAGTTCGTCGCCAACCACGACCTCACCTTCCGCGGCGACTTCCCGCTCAACACCGCCGGCGGCCAACTCGGCTTCGGGCAAGCCGGACTGGCGGGCGGCATGCACCACGTCTGCGACGCGGCCCGGCAGCTCATGGGGCGCGCGGGTGCGGCCCAGGTCGCCGACTGCAACCGCGCCTTCGTGTCCGGCAACGGCGGAATCCTCTCCGAGCAGACGACACTCATCCTGCAGGGGGACTGACCGATGAACGTCGAACGTCCGATGCCCGTCAAAACGCCTACCACCGCGCCGTTTTGGGATGCGCTGGCCGAGCACCGGATCGTCATCCAGTACTCGCCGTCATCGCAGGCCTATGTGTTCTATCCGCGGGTGCGCGCCCCGCGCACGCTGGCCGACGACCTGGAATGGCGGGAAATATCCGGCATGGGCACGTTGTACTCGTTCACGGTGGCTCGCAGACCCGTCGGCCCGCACTTCGCCGACGCCGTCCCGCAGCTGCTGGCCATCGTCGAATGGGACGAGGGGCCAAGGTTTTCCACCGAGATGGTCAATGTCGATCCCGACGGGCTGCGGGTCGGGATGCGGGTACGACCGGTGTTCTTCGACTACCCCGAGCATGACGTGACGATGCTGCGCTACGAACCGGCCGACTGACGGTTCGGCCCGACACCCCTCCGCAACGAGAGCGAGGGTGGCCGCACGCTCGAACGCGAAGGTGAAGCCAGCCTCACACTCGTGGTGCCATTACATCTGTGCCCAGACGATTTTCGTTTGCAGGTAGGTCTCGAGGCCGGCCTTGCCGGACTCGTAGCCCCAACCGGATTGCTTGTACCCGCCGAAGGGCATGGAGTGGTCGAACTGCATCTGGCAGTTCAGCCCGACGGTTCCGGCCTTGAGCCGCTTGGCGATTCGGTGTGCGCGGCCGAGGTCTGAGGTCCAGGCGGTGGCGGCAAGTCCATAGGTGCTGTCGTTGGCCAGCGCGACCGCCTCGTCCTCGTCGTCGAACGGTATGACCGCGACCACCGGTCCGAAGATCTCCTCCTGGAACAGCCGACTCGTCGAGGCGACGTTGGTGAGCACGGTCGGGTGGACGAAGTAACCCTTGCGGTCCAGCCGGTGCCCACCGGTGACGATCTCCACACCGTCGGACTTGCCCTGATCGAGGTAGCCCATGACCCGGGTGAGTTGCTTCTGGCTGATCAGCGGGCCGATCAGGCTGCCCTCGTCCTTGGGGCCGCCCTGCGGCAGTCCGTTCGCGACGTTCGCCAGGCTCTCGAGGAACTGCTCGTAGACACCGCGCTGGACGAAGATGCGCGATCCGCAGACACACGCCTGGCCGGAGTGAATGAAGGTGCCGAACGCCGCCATCGGGACGGCCTTCGACAGGTCGGCGTCATCGAAAACCACCACCGGGGACTTGCCGCCGAGCTCCAGCGTGACCTTCTTCAGGTTGCTTGCTCCGGCCGCGTGCACGATCTCGCGGCCGACTTCGGTCGATCCGGTGAACGCGACCTTCTCGACGTCGTTGTGCGCGGTGATCGCCGCGCCGGCGGTGTGTCCGTAGCCCAGCAACAGGTTGGCCACCCCCTCGGGGACGCCGGCCTCGTGCAGGATGTTGTCCAACACCAACGCCGACAGCGGGGTCTCCTCGGCGGGCTTGACGACGCTGCTGCAACCGGCGGCGAGCGCGGGCGCGAGCTTGGCGCAGAAATTGAAGACCGGCCCGTTCCACGGGAAGATCAGCCCGACCACGCCGTAGGGCTCTTTGAGGGTGTAGGCGTGCTGATGGGAGTCGATGCCGGTGAGGCCACCGGTGTGGACGTCGGCCGCGATGCCCTCGATCTTGGTGCACCAGCCGGCGTAGTAACGGAAGAACTCGGAGCCGACCGTGACCGTGCCCTGCGCCTGCAGCGGGGTCATGCCGGCGTTGAGCGATTCAAGCTCGGCCAGCAGCTCGGCGTTCTGGTCGATCAGTTCGCCGACGCGCCACAGGATCTTGGCGCGCTCGCTGGGCGGCTTGTCCCGCCAGACGCCCGACTCGAAGGACGCCCTGGCGCGCGCGACGGCGTCGTCGACGGCTTCGGGGCCGCAGTCCTTGAACTCGGTGACCTGCTCCTCGGTGGAGGGGTCGACGACCTTGATTACGTCACCGGTGCCGGGTCGTTCACGGAGCTCATCCAGCACAGCCTGCAGCGACATAGAAACCCCTTCTCGCGACTTTGCGATTCGTCAGGCCCGAGGTTATGCGCTTAACCAAGGAATGTCCACCCTCGCCAATCAGCCCTTACGTGGAGGAGCGCACGACGAGGTGGGCGACGTCGGTTGGCTCGCAAGATGAGGGGTTCGCGAGCCCCAGCCGTTCGAAGACCGCCGCGATCGCGGCATCGGCGACCGCGAGCGGTTCGAACTCCACGGTGGTCAAGGGCGGGGTGCTCATCGCGCCCATGGGGCCGGCGTCGACACCGATCACGGCGAGGTCGGCCGGGCAGCGCAGCTGCGCTTTCTGAATGCCGTACAGGACAAGACAGGCGATCTCGTCGCTCTGCGCGCACACGGCGGTCACGCCTTCGCGGTTCCAGCCGGTGACCACCTCCGCGGCGTTTTCCAGCGTGATCTCACCGACGCGGACGGGCGGCAGGCCGCGCAATCGCGCCGCCCGCGCGACGCCTTCGAACCAGTAGTCCCCCAGCACGCGCCATTTGGCGATCCCGGTGTAGGCGAACGCGATCTGCCGGTGACCGCGCGACACGAGATGGTCAACCCGCATCTCCCCGACCGACAGGTGCGGGCACCGGAGCGCGGGGAGCGTCCCGATCTCGATGTACGGTATGCCCGCCATTTTCACGGCCGTTCGGGCGGCGCCGCTCAGCGGGAACAGGCTCGTGACGGCCACGGGGTCGAGGTTCTCGATCGCGTCGACGACGTGTTGATCGTCCTCGGTCTCAAAGATCTGCACCTGCAGCAGCCCCGTGCGGGCGAATTCCGTGGTCATGCGGCTGCCGGCTTGCATCGGCATCTCGCCCACCGCCACGTGCGGTATCACGTACAGCACGACACCGCTCTTGCCGCGAGCGAGATTGCGCGCGGCGAGGTTGGGTCGATAACCCAGCAGCTTCGCGGCGCGCTGAACCGCTTCCCGCGTTTCCGCCGAGATCCGGCGACCCTCGGCGTCGTTCAGTACATAGCTCACGGTCGCTGTCGACACGCTGGCCAACCGGGCCACATCGGCGGTGGTGGGCCGCACTGCTTTGTTGGTACTCAACTGCACCACCTTTCGGGCCCGACCATGCCTCATGGTGGCACGCGACGACGATCCAAGGCGCCCGAGCTTCGTTTGCCAACCAGAAACCTTATGGACTAATAGTCTGTGCCCGACGGCTGGCACACCACCGACCACCGAGACGCCGGCGCCTGCGCATGCACGCTCTGTAACGTTGGCGTTCAATCTTTTACAGCCGCCACAGCAGGCGATCGCGCCGAGTTCGCGCCATTGACTCGTCGATGCAAATCATTGTCTACTAGTCAGCGTATCGTGACGCTAGGAGCGCGGGATGAACAAGGACGACCTGATCCTGATCAGCGTGGACGACCACATCGCGGAGCCGGCCGACATGTTCGACGCGCATGTCCCCGCCAGGTACAGGGACCTCGCCCCCCGGGTGGTCATGGAACCGGACGGCGTCCAGCAGTGGTACTACGGCGAGGTTCGCGGACGGAACATGGGACTCAACGCCGTCGCCGGCAAACCCCGCGAGATGTACAACGTCGACGCCACCAGCTACGACGAGATGCGTCCGGGCTGCTTCAACGTCGACGAGCGGATCCGCGACATGAACGCCGGGGGCCAACTGGCAGGCCTCAACTTCCCGAACTTCACCGGCTTTTCCGGCCAGGTGCTCAACCAGGGCCCGGACCGCGACGTCAACCTGGTGATGATCAAGGCCTACAACGACTGGCACATCGACGAGTGGTGCGCGGCGTACCCGGGGCGGTTCATCCCGTGCGGGATCCTGCCGCTGTTCGACGTGGCCGAAGCGGCCAAGGAAGTCAAACGCCTTGCGGACAAGGGTTGCCACGCGGTGACGTTCTCGGAGAACCCGGAGGCATTGCAGATGCCCAGCATCCACACCAAGCACTGGTATCCGCTCTTCGAGGCCGTCTGCGAGCACAAGACGGTGCTGTGCACCCATGTCGGCTCGGCATCGCGATCTCCGCAGGTCTCGATGGATGCCCCGCCCAGCGTGATGATGACGGCGTCGTCGATGATGAGCATGTTCACCTTCACCGAGCTGATCTGGGCCGAGTTCTACGCCGACTTCCCGGAAATCAAGTTCTCGCTCACCGAGGGCGACGTCGGCTGGATGCCGTACTTCCTCTGGCGCGCCGAGCACGTCTACAACCGTCACTCGGGTTGGACGCTCGCCAAGTTCCCGCCGGGCTACGGCGGACCGATTGACGTGTTCAAGCGGCACTTCTACACCTGCTTCATCAGCGACAAAGTCGGCGTGCAGAACATGGACTGGTTCAACGAGGACATGCTGTGCTGGGAATCCGACTTCCCGCACTCGGACAGCAATTGGCCGTTTGCGCCCGAGGACATCATCGAGACCATGGGGCATCTGGACGACTCCGTCATCAACAAGATCACCCACGAAAACGCCATGGCCGCTTACTCATTCGACCCTTTCCAACACATTCCCAAGGAGCAGGCGCGGGCCGGCCGGCTACGCGCCCGGGCCACCGACGTCGATGTGGTCACCCATGTCGGTCACCATGCCGGCCAGCGCGACCTGGACACCTGGACCCAAATGACACAGGCCGGACTGCAGGCACTGGCACAGGGACAGGCGCCGCCGACGGTCGAGATCACCGGCGTTGCCGGGCGCGCCACCACGCTGGGCAACTGAGCGTGGCCGCGCAGGCGCCGTTCGCGAACTGGCGTGTGTTGGAGTTGTCCAACGGCATCGCCGTGTCCTACTGCGGCAAGATGTTCACCGACGCGGGCGCAGACGTCATGAAAATCGAATCGTCACAGGGTGATTCGGTCCGCGGCTGGTCAGCCGGCGGACCGGCCGGGGCCCTGTTCGGCTACCTGGCCGCGGGCAAGAAATCGGTGGTCAATCACGACGAGGCCGAGATCGCGGCGCTGCTGCGTGGCGCCGACATCGTGCTCACCGACCTCACCGACGGTTGGACACTCGGTGACATCACGGCTCACACCGGCCCGTCGGCGGTAGTCGTGGCCGTGACGCCGTTCGGGACTACGGGTCCCTACGTCGACGACCACGTGGTCGCCAACGAGTTCATCCTGCAGGCATTGTGCGGCTCGATCGCCGGCCGGGGATGGCCCGGCGACGAGCCGGTACAGGCCGGCGGGCGGCCAGGCGAGTGGTTGGCCGGCACGTTCGCCGCGGCGGTCGCCGCCGCGACGGCGCGGCACGCCTTGCGCGGCGGGCGCGGCGAGATAGTCGACGTCTCGACCTACGAGGCGATGGCGATCGCGATGGGCGGCCTGTCCGCCATGTCGGCCAGCGTGCTCGGCGCGGATTCGGTTATGTACCAACGCAGTCTGGAATTGCCGTCCATCGTGCCCACCGCCGACGGGATGGTCGGCTTCTGCACCATCACCGCGCAGCAGTTCCAAGACTTTCTGATCATGATCGACCGCGCCGACCTGGTCGACGACGCCGAGTTGGCGTCGTTCGCCGGGCGGGTCGAGCGGCGCGACGAGTTCCTCGACATGGTGACGCAATGGACGGAAACCCGTACCACGCAGGAGATCATCGATGTCGCGGTGGCCTTCCGGATCCCGGTGGCGCCCATCGGCTCCCCCGCCACGCTTCCGAAGGTCGACCACTTCGTGCAACGCGGCGTGTTCGTCGAATCGGAGCTTGGGGTGCTGCAGCCGCGGGTGCCGTACCGTAGCGACGCCATCGCGACCAGGACGCCCGGACGGCCTCCGGTGCTGGGCGCCGACAACGGCCGCGTCCACTGGCCACCACGACCCGACCGGCCGGAGCATGCCGACGCCGACGGGCTTCCGTTGTCCGACATACGGATAACCGACTTCACCGCGTTTTGGGCCGGGCCGGTCGTCACCCAATTTCTCGGTGCGCTCGGCGCCGATGTGATCAAGCTCGAGGGGGTTCGCCGTCCCGACGGCATGCGGTTCTCCGCGGGCCGGCCACCCGAGTGGGACCAGTGGTGGGAGTGGGGCCCGGTGTTCTTGTGCAGCAACAACAACAAGCGCGGCGTCAGCATCGAACTGAGTACCGACGCGGGGCGGGCCATCGCGTTAGAGCTCATTGCCGCAAGCGATCTCGTGCTCGAGAACTTCTCGACGCGGGTGATGGGCAATTTCGGGATGGAGTGGGATGCGGTGGCGGCCGCCAACCCGCGCGCCGTCATGGTCCGAATGCCGGCGTTCGGCCTCGACGGCCCGTGGCGCGACCGCGTCGGCTTCGCGCAGACGATGGAACAGGCGACGGGAATGGCGTGGATGACCGGGCATGCCGACGGCCCACCGGTGATTCCGCGCGGGGTGTGCGACCCGATGGCGGGGATGCATGCCGCGTTCGCCGCCATCGCGGCGTTGGTGATCCGGGACCGGGACGGGGCCGGAATGCACGTCGAATCGACCATGGTCGAGTCGGTGCTGAACGTGGCCGCCGAGATGCTGGTGGAATACTCGCGCAACGGAATCGAACTGCGTCGAAACGGAAACCGGGGCCCCGGCGCAAGCCCTCAGGGGGTGTATCCCTGTCGGGGTGATGACGAGTGGGTCGCGCTCGCCGCGATCGACGACGCCGCTCGTGCTTCGTTGGCGAGCCTCATCGCCCGCTCCGACCTCGGCGCCGACGAGGTGGTGTGGCGGCAGCGCGCCGACGAAGCCGACAAGCTGATCTCCGGCTGGACCGCGCGCCGGTCGGTGGACGAGGCGGTCGGCGCGCTGCGCGCCGCCGGGGTGGCGGCGGCGCGCGTCACGGCACCCGCGGCGCTGCTGAGCGACCCGCAATTGCTGGGCAGGGGCTTCTGGGAAACGGTCGACCATCCCGTTGCCGGTGCCTTCCTGTGCACCGGGATGCCTTTCGCGTTCGTCGGCAAGCCGAGGCGCTGGATACATCGGGCGCCGCCGCTGTACGGCCAGCACACCGACGAGGTGCTGACCGGCATTCTCGGCCGCTCCCAACAGGATTTGGCCGAACTGCGCGCCTCGGGGGTCACCAGCCTCCGGCCGGCGGGACTGTGACGTGGCGGTCACGCTGTGCGTGCCCCCGCGCGCCGGCGAGCTGTGCGCCCCGATCCGCTTCCTGCTGCGTCAGGACTGCGTGGTGATGGAGCTGACCGCCCGGCACCGGATCACCAGCGTCGAGTGGGACGAGGGCGAACGCGCGGTGGCGATGGTCGTCGAGATCACCGATCCCGGGATGGCACGGCCGATAGACGTGCGCATCGACGTGGTCGAGCCGGGCGCGGGGCGCGCCGGGGCGCGGACCACGACGATCGGGACCATCGACCGTGACGGGCGAACGTACGACGTTGTGGGCACCTATCTGGGGGTCGTCGCGGATGAGAACTAGCTCGACGAAGCGCACCGCGGCCATCGTCGGGGTGCACAACACGCCGCAGGGACGCCGGCTGGATGGCGAAACATCGCGGGGACTGGCGCTGCAGGCCGTCCGGGGTGCGCTCGCCGACGCCGGCCTGAGCCTCGACGACGTGGACGGAATCAGCGCGGGCGCGCTGTCCACGACATTGATCTACGACCTGCGCCTGGGACCGGCGTGGAACGGGCTGGGTTTCGGGGTCGGCATGATCACCGAGGCGGCCACGGCGATCGAGCACGGCATGGCCGACGTCGTCGTGCTGGTCGCCGCTCAAGCCGGGGAATACCGCGATCACGAGGCCACGGCGCCGTGGACGCGGCCGGAGAACGAATTCGTCGCGCCCTGGGGAATGTTCACCACAGCCGAGTTCGCGCTCATCGCCCGGCGCCACATGCACGTCTACGGCACCACGCGCGAACAACTTTCGATCGTGGCTGCGACGATCCGCAACAACGGGTCGCGGAATCCCGAAGCCGTTTACTACCAACGCGGACCGTTCACGCCGGAGGACATCACCGCGTCGCGGCCAATCGCCGACCCGTTCCATCTCCTCGACTGCGCGACCACGTCCGAAGGCGGGTGTGCACTGGTAGTTGCCAACATCGAAAAGGTGGACGCCGCGAGCCGACCGATCTACGTGTTGGGCAGCGGCGCGGACTTTTTCGGCCCGTCGTATCAGCACCCGCCCGCGTGGGATCTCGTCGGCCGACGCGGGGATCACGTCAATGGCGTCGTCGGCGGGCGCGCGGCCGAGCGCGCGTTCAGTCACGCCGGGCTGCGCCGCGAGGACGTCGACGTGCTGGAGCTCTACGATCCGTTCTCCTTCGAAATCATCCGCCAGCTAGAAGCTTTCGGCTTCTGCGGCGAGGGCGAGGGCGGGCCGTTCGTCGCCGACGGTCACATCGCCATCGACGGCAGCCATCCGATCACCACCGACGGAGGAACGATGTCCTTCAGCCACGCGGGTGCGAATCCGCAAATGATGCAGCGGGCGATTCGGGCCGTCCAGCAGTTGCGCGGCCAGGCCGGCGACCTCCAAGTGTCCGGCGCGCATATCGCCTTGTGCAGCAACGGGGGCGCGGGCGCCTTGTTCACCACGGTCCTCATCCTGGGGGACGAACCGCTGTGACTTTCGAGACCGCGGGCCCCTTGCGACCCCAGACCGGCCCGGTGCCGCATGCGTGTAGTGAGGTCAGTGTCCCGTTCTGGGAAGGATGCCGGACGAAGGAGCTGCGCTACCAACGCTGTGACGCTTGCGGCGCAGCCAATTTCCCACCGACCGAGCACTGCCGCCAATGCCTTTCGGCCGAACTGCGGTGGAAACCGAGCAGCGGCCGCGGGGAGATATACAGCTGGACGTTGGTGCATAGGCCGGTGACCGCGGAGTTCCAACCGCCCTATGCGCCGGCGATCGTCACGCTGGACGAGGGCTACCAGATGCTGACCAACGTCGTCGGCGTCTCGCCGGGCGACCTGGCGATCGGCATGCGCGTGCGGGTGCAATTCCATGCCGTCGGTGACGACGTCACCCTGCCGTACTTCACCGGCCAGAAGTAGGCGGCCGTGAGCCCCGCGCGCACCAGCGACGGCCTGCCGGTAACCGCGTACCTCGTCCTTGGCGTGCTGTCGGCCAACGACGAGCAGCTGACCGCCGGTGAGATCAAAATGCGCGCCGAGCTGTCGGTCGGCCACTTCTATTGGTCACCTTCGGTGAGTCACGTTCGGCGCGAACTGAATCGGCTGCTGGCGCGGGGCATGGTCGGCGAGATCGGCGCGCGGTCCGGCAAGCGCGCCATCACGCTGTACGAGACGACGGATTCCGGGCGCGACGCGCTGCGTCGGTGGGTCCAACACTTTCCGGGTCAGGATCAGGTCGTCATCAAGCACCCCGTCATCCTCAAGACCTGGCTTGCCCGCGGCGATGACCCAGAGCACGTCATCGATACATTGGACCGCCATCTCAAGGCGACCCGGGCCCGGCTGGACGAAGCGCTGTGGTCGCGGGAGCGCTCGCGCGAACTCGGCCTGAGTGATGACCCGGACCAGCGTTTCTCGTTCGCCGTTCTCGACTACGCGATCCGGGGCCTGTACGCGGAGATCTCCAACATTGCGCAGCTGCGCGACGAGATTGCCAGGGGCACGAGCCGGGATCCCGTCAATCGGGTGCGACGGGAGAAGGGGCAGATCCGTCGCCGGGTACCCAGGGACCCGAGTTAAGCCCGGTGTCGGTAGGCGGTGCCGCGCGGTTCGCGCTCCCAGAGAGTTTCGTCCGTGCCGACGGCCGTTCCTTCGGCGATGAGGTGCCGCTTGAGCACTTTGTGGGTGGCGGTGCTGGGAAGGTCGGCGGCGATGCGGACGAAGCGTGGCCGCGCCTTGGTTGACAGGTCGGGCTGCGCGTCGAGGAATGCCTCGAAGGCATCGGGGTCGAGCGCCTGGCCTTCATTCAGCACGATCGCGGCCATCACCTGGTCGCCGACGCGTTCGTCGGGAACGGCGTACACCGCGGCGCGGTTGATAGCGCTGTGGCGCAAGAGGATCCGCTCGATCGGAGCCGCAGCCAGATTTTCGCCGTCGACCCGCATCCAGTCGGCGGTGCGGCCGGCGAGGTAGATCCAGCCGTCGGCGTCGCGGTAGGCGAGGTCGCCGGACCAGAACATGCCGTGGCGCATGCGTTCGGCGTTGGCCTCGGGATCGTTGTAGTAACCGGTGAACAACCCCGAGCCCGTCGTGTTGACCAGCTCGCCGACCGCTTCGTCGGCGTTGGCGAGCGCCCCGTTGGTGTCGAAGCGTGCGACCGCGCACTCGGTGACGGTCTCGGCGTTGTAGACCGCGACCCCGTCGACGCCCCTGCCGATGGAGCCTTTCGGGGTGCCGGGTTCGCGGATCACGATGATGGCGTTCTCGGTTGAGCCGAACCCGTCCTCGACCTGAACGTCGAAGCGGCGCGCGAACTCCTCGATGTCCTTGTCGTTGGCCTCGTTACCGAAGGCGACCCGCAGCGGATTGTCGGCATCGTCGCCGCGTTCGGCGGTGGCGAGGATGTGGGCCAGCGGCTTGCCGACGTAGTTCATATAGGTGGCGCCGTAGCGGCGGATGTCGTCGAGGAAGTTGCTCGCCGAGAACTTCGCCGGGACGATCGCGGCGCCGCAGACCACCGCCGGCGCCCACCCGGCGACGACCGCGTTGGAGTGAAACAGCGGCATGGACACGTAGCAGGTGTCCCGTTCGGTGAGGGAGAAACGCTCGGTCAGGCTGAGGCCGGCCATGGTGGGGAACAGGTGGGATACCGGCACCGCCTTGGGATTTCCGCTCGTTCCGGAGGTGAAGATCATCATGAACGGGTCCATCGCCGTGACCTGGCGAAGGGGCACGAACTCGCCTGCATCGCTGATGAATTCGACCCACTCTGGCGTCGAGGTATCCAGAATACGGGCTCCCCCGAGGTCCAAACCGTCCAGCAGCGGCCGGTGTTCGCTATCGGTCACGACGAACTGACACTCCGCTCGCCGGACGTCGGCGGCCAGGGCCTCGCCGCGGCGGGTGGTGTTCAGTCCGCAGAGCACGTAACCGCCGAGGCCCGCCGCCGCCATCTGGGCCAGCATCTCGGGCGTGTTTCCCAGCAGCGCGCCGATGTGCATCGGTCGTTGTGGATCGGCGGCGGCGATCAGGGCCGCGGCCCGCGTCGTGGACTCCGCCAGGTACTGGGCCCAACTCCATTGCAGATCACCGTATTTGACGGCGACCGCCGGATCCGGCAAGCGCTTCTGCAGGAGCGCCTGAATGGTGTCGTCAGGCACTAGCCACCGACCATCATCAGACCGCCGTCCAAGGCCAGCAGTTGCCCGGTGATGAAGCCCGAACCGAGGCCGGCCAGGAAGACCAGCATCGGCCCGACGTCTCGCGCGGGCTCTCCCAGCGTCCCGCCGAGTGGAATCATCATCTTCATCTGCTGGTCGATGAGCGCGCCCGCTTCCGGGCCGAGAAACTCCCGCAATCGGTCGGCGCCCGCCGTCTGCACCGCCGGCGCCAAAGCGTTGACGGTGACGTTGTCGGCGGCCCAGGCGCGGGCGGCGGATCGCGTCCAGGCTTGGACCGCGCCCTTGGTGGCGGCGTAGACGGCCGAGATCGGGCTGCCCATAACGGCTTCGGAGGAGCCGAAGTTGATGATCCGGCCGCCCTTGGGATCCTGGTCTTTCATCACGGCATACGCGGCCTGATTGGTGAGGATGGTCGCCTTCACGTTGGTATCCAAGAGGAACGAGATTTCGTCGGCGCCGACGTATCCGGGTATCCCGGCCTGCCACAGGCCCGCGGCGTTCACCAACACGTCGAGTCCGCCGAGGTGCTCGGCGGCCCGTCGCACCATCGCCGAGACGGCGTCGGCGTGCCGGACGTCGCACTGCAGCCAGGTGGCCGGTAGAGCGTCCGGCGGCGGGGTTTGGTGATAGGTGGCGGCGACCCCGGCGCCCGCTTCGGCGAGGACCGCGACGGCGGCCGCGCCGATGCCGGTCGCCCCGCCGGTGACGAGGATGCGTCGGCCTTGCAGCGGTGCTGTCACGTCTGGCATGGCAGAGACGCTATATGTCTGGGACCGGGCGCCCTGCGCCGGCCATCCCACCGAACCGATCGTTTTACGCGCAGCTAACCGGGTACGCCCGCAGCGGTGTCCTATGACGCGCAGACGAGTGGTGATCAGCGGTGCCAGCGGGCCACGCGCGGCGCACCGGCACGACCTCACGCTCGCCGCGGCGCCAGCTGGCGCAGTGGCACCGGGTCGACCTTACCGATCCCGGGGCGGTTACCCGGCTGCAGCGACTGTTCGCCAAGGCTCGCTGCGTCGTACACCTGGCATGGCCGGCTCAGGCCACCCGAGAATCCCGTGACCTTGATGCCGTCGGAGTCGGCGGCACTACGATCACGTCCATGCCACAACTGGACACGCCGCGGGCACGTTGGAAG
This sequence comes from uncultured Actinomycetota bacterium, assembly GCA_963784685.1. Taxonomy (GTDB): domain Bacteria; phylum Actinomycetota; class Actinomycetes; order Mycobacteriales; family Mycobacteriaceae; genus Mycobacterium. Next base: position 512,434 of record CAWASF010000011.1, on the reverse strand, counting down.
CCGCAGTGGGAGCCCAGACACACTTCACTGCAGGGCATTGCCGACTTGGCGCACACCCTCGCAGGGCGACCCGGGACACGACCGCCCATGCCGACCGGGGCGTCACTGGTGGACGGAATCAGGCGCCGATTCTCCGGTGACGCATAGGCGCTCGGAATCCTGCGCGGCGGCCCGGGCCGCAATCTTACGAAGTAATGCTTGAATCGATCTCACGGCAGTGTTATAAGAAAACTGTGGCAGTCACCATAGATCCGTGCGCTGGTCGCGACATAGGAGGTGGAGACAATGTTGATGCGCACCGATCCGTTTCATGACTTCGATCGCCTCACTCAACGGGTGCTGGGCACCGCCGCCAGACCGGCGGTGCTGCCGATGGATGCCTGGCGTGAGAAGGATCAATTCGTCGTTGAATTCGACGCGACCGGCCTGGCCGAGGACTCCCTGGAACTCGACGTCGAGCGCAACGTGCTCACCGTGCGCGCCGAGCGGCCCGATGTGGACTCCGATCGGGAGATCGTGTCGGCCGAGCGGCCCCCGCGGGGTGTTCAGCCGTCAACTGTTCCTGGGTGAGAACCCCACAGTTACCAGGCATATGCGTGAATGCGGCCGACGCAGCCCAGCAGGCGCTTGCGCACGCACTGCCACGAGTTGCGGCGCAGCCGGGTTGGGCCGCATGCGAGTCATCGCGCCCGACAACTGATCACGCGCGCACCGCGATAGTCGACAGCAGGTCGGCCAACCGGTCCGGCTGGTCCACCATCGAGAACGTCCGCGCGCCTTGGATTACCTCGAGGCGGGCGTTCGGGATGGTCGCGGCCAGCCGCTCGCCGTCGCCGAGTTCAAAGAAGACATCGTCGGCCGACCACGCGATGAGCGTCGGCTTGTCGAACTCGGGCAGCCGGGCGGCGACGCCGGTCGTTACCTCGGTGCGCAGCGAGAGGGTGAACTGGCGCAGGTCCTCGGCGATGGCCGGATCGGACAGCCCCGGGCGCACCCACTCCTGGGTGAACGCGTCGATGTTGCGATGCGCCAGGCCGTCGAACGCCCGCTTCCGCGCGGCCGGCACGCGCATGGCCTGGGCCACGGTCCGAAACGTTGTCTTGGTCTTGGCGGCAAGGATCACCGGCTTGAGGATCGGCGGCGGAAAGTGTTCGAACGCATCGCAACTTGTGAGCACGAGCGCGCCGAGCCGCTCCGGGTGATGCACCGCGACGAGTTGCGTGACGACGCCGCCGGTGTCGTTGCCGACCAGCACCACGTCCTCGAGATCGAGGGCGGCCAGTGTCTCTGCGACCATGGCGGCGACGCCGGTGATGGTCCGATCGGCGCCCGGACGCAGCGGCTGCGGGTGCGCCCCCAGCGGCCACATGGGCGCGATGCACCGCAAGCCGAAATCGGCCAGCCGCTCGCTGACCTGCCGCCACAATTGGCCGCCCATCATGTAGCCGTGCACGAAGACGACGGGCCTCCCGTCCTCGGGGCCGGTTGCTTCGTAATGGATGGTCCCGGCATTAATGTCGATCGTCGACATAGATAACTCCCACCTTCGATATACACTTAAAAACAGGCTGTCTGTTCGTAAGTTACCAACAGGTTGTATGGAAATCAAGAGACGGACTCAGGAAGAGCGTTCCGCGGCAACCCGCGATGCGCTGATCTGTGCTGCCCGCAAGCTTTGGGGCCTGCGGGGCTACGCGGAGGTGGGGACGCCCGAGATCGCGACCGCCGCGGGCGTTACCCGTGGGGCTATGTACCACCAATTCGCCGATAAGGCAGCGCTATTCGGCGAGGTCGTCGAGGCCGTCGAGCAGGATGTGATGGCCCGGATGGCAGCCGCGGTGGCCGGGTCGGGAGCGACGACGCCCGCGGACGCGATCCGCGCCGCGGTCGACGCCTGGCTCGAGGTCTCCGGTGATCCGGAGGTGCGGCAGCTGATTTTGCTCGACGCGCCCAGCGTGCTCGGCTGGGCCGGCTTCCGCGACGTCGCCCAGCGCTACAGCCTGGGCATGACCGAACAGTTGCTCACCGCGGCGATGGACGGGGGGCAGTTGGCCCGTCAACCGGTCCGGCCCTTGGCCCACGTTCTGATCGGCGCCCTGGACGAGGCCGCCATGTTCATCGCCACCGCCGACGATGCGAAACGCGCCCGCCGGGAGACCGGGGAGGTGCTGCACCGCCTCATCGACGCGATGCTGCATGAAGATTAGGACGTATTCAGCTTGGGGCAAATCTGCTTCAGCCAGTTGGCGATCAGCGTCCGCTGGGCATCGAGGTCGGGATCGGAAGGCTGTGCGCCGACCGTCGTGACGAAATGCTCGATAGCGGCCTTGACCGAGTCGGGAGGGTCGTACTTCTCCAGTGTGTCCGCGTTCTTGCGAGCGGTGTCCGCTTTGGTGGCCAGCATGAGATTGTCTTTGGCCATGCCGAGGTCGTAGCAGGTGGATTCGTCGGGCGGCGCGGCTCGTGCCGAGGGGGAGAAACCCACTGTGGCCACCGCGATGGCAGCCACCCCCGCGACAGTCAACCGGTTCAGCCGCACCGAAAGTCTCCTTTGGAGAATCTGCTGTGGTGCGCCCACCATACCCCGCCTCGTTTGCTCGTGGCCGGAGATTGTCGGGTTTGAGAGACAACATACTTGGGGATTACTGCAGAGCACGCCTCGGCGTGACGAATGTCGGACCCGAAGAATTGGACAGCTCATGTCAGGGATGGGCCCGGTCGGTAAACGACCGAAAAGAATGCTCAATGCGGGTGTGCAAGGCGTGGTCCGCGGTCCGGAATCGGACGAAGGGGCTCCGTGGGTGTCGAAAGCTCTGTGCCGCAACACTGATCCCGACAGTTTGTTTGTGCAGGGTGCCGCGCAGCGTAAGGCAGCGCAAATGTGCCGTCGCTGCCCCGTTATGCGGGAATGTGGAGCGGAAGCCTTGGACAATAGGGTGGAATTCGGCGTCTGGGGGGGAATGACCGAGCGCCAGCGACGGGCCCTCATCCAACAGCACCCCGAGGTCGTGTCCTGGGCAAAGCAGCTCAATGGATCTAACGTCGGCTGAAGCGCGCTTGGCCCCCGGTCGGCTCAGCGGCGGCTTGGGGCGAAGAATTGCCAGATGGTGTCGGTCGCGTCGAGCGCCGTCGATGGGGCGGGAATCCCCGCGAGTTGCTCCGCGAGCGGACTGGGCGCGCCGCCGGGCCACTGATGCCCCGCACCCGCCACCGAGATCAACTCCACCGTGCGCCCGTCCGCGCATCCCGCCGTCTGGGTGGTCACGCTGCCGGCCGTGCTCGAGGTGGGCGGGCCGCACCCGTCGATGGAACGCAAGGTCGCATTGACCGCCTCGACCGAGGGACCGTCGACGCGCGGATTCCCGTTGATGGCAAGCGCTTTTCCGGGGCCACCGTTGTAGGGGACCCGGTCGTCGGCCGTGCCGTGGATCTGTAGCACCGATGTCGGTCGCGCTTGGGCGCAGCCGGTCAGCAGCGTGCCCGCCACGGGGGCGATTGCGGCGAAGGTGTCGGTCTGGCATCCGAGTCGAAGCGCCATCATGGCCCCGTTCGACATCCCGGTGACGTAGACGCGCGCGCGATCGATCGGGATCTCCTGCTCGATGGTTCCGACCATGCTGGTGATGAAGCCGACGTCGTCGGCGTCGACGCGCTGGGGCTCACCGCAACATGTCCCGGCATTCCAGGCGCGGTTGAGGCCGTCGGGATAGGCGACCAGGAAGTGCCCGTTGTCCGCCTCGCCGTCCCAGTGATAGGAACGCTCGGCCTGCTCACCCGTGCCGAAACCGCCGTGCAGCATCACCACCAGTGGCACGGCATCGGCCAATCCCTGGGGTCGGTACAGGTGGAAGGTCCGGGTGACCCCGCCCGACTCGAGGTTCTGGGTCGACTGTCCGACCGGAATCGACTGCGCGCCGGGCGTTCCCGACGCGTGCCCGCCGCCGAGGCACCCGCCGAGCACGACAACCAGAGCCGGAACGAGACACACGCCAAGCACCCGAGAGCATCGAGATCGCATGGGCCCATCCTGGCAGCAGGCGCGACATTTGACAAGTGGCTTGTCATTCTGGCCGTGGGTGGCACACTCATGCCCATGCGACGTGTGGTGGATGCCGAGTGGAAGCCGACCGTGCCGGCCCTGGTCAACCTGGTGGCCGCGTCGGGGGCACCCCGCCTGAGATCCGCGTTCGCCGCGGCCGGACTCGACGGGATCCGCCCGGCGCAAGCGGTTGCGCTCGTCCCGCTGGCCGCCGGCGGACTGCACGCATCGGATTTGGCCGACCGTCTCGGGGTGAGCCGGCAGGCGGTCGCCCAGGCGATCGCACCCCTGGAACGGCACGGCTATGTCAGTCGAGTGCCCGACTCCGCCGACGCCCGCGCCCGCATCATCGAGCTGACGGCGCGCGGTCGGCAGGCGCTGCGCGTAATGCGTTCCAATGCAATCGATTTGGAAAAGCGGTGGGAGCACGTCCTGGGCCGGCGGCGATTGGGCGAGCTGCGAGCGACGTTGGAGCTGTTGCTCTCCGGTGAGGCCGGGGCGGCGGGCGAGTGACCTGCGGTCCCGCACGGCGTAGGTTGGCCCCGTGCCCATATTCATGGTCGAGCGCAACTTCGCCGAGGACCTGGAACCCAGCCTCGAGATCGCCGATGGCATCAATCGGATCAACGACCAGGAGGGCGTTCGCTGGATGTACTCGTTCCTGTCAGCGGACAAACGCAAGACGTATTGCCTCTATGAGGCACCCTCGCCGGAGGCGATCAGAACCGCGGCCGCGCGCGCCGGCCTTCCCGCCGACGTCATCGTCGAGGTCAAAGATCGCATCGCCTCCGACGGATCGCTGTCCGATATCTGAGCGCGCTCACCCGAGCAACTCGTGATCGGCGGCGTACATCGCCGCCTGCGTGCGGTTCGCGGCGCCGGTCTTGATCAGGATGTTGCGGACGTGGTTGGCGGCCGTGTTGGTACTGATGTAGAGGCGTTCGCCGATCGCCCGGTTGCTCAGCCCCTCGGCGAGCAGCCGCAACACTTCGACCTCCCGATCCGTCAGACCATCGGGTCCCTGGAGATCCACAGCCAGCAGCGAATCCGCCAGGTCGACGACCCGGGTCTGGCCGATCGGCGCCGCGACGGCGCGGGCCTCCTCGGCCAGGCTCCGCGCTTGCTCGGTGCGACCACATGACGCCGCAAACATCGCGTGCCGGACCAACGTCTCGCTGACATGAACCACCGCGCCCATCCGCCGGTCCATCTCGAGCGCCGTACCGAAATGCAACTCGGCCGAGGCGTTGTCCCCCTCGAGCGCGGCGATCCGGGCGAGATATCGATCCGAGCTGCCGAAGAGGGCGACGAACTGGCCGGCCACCAAATTCTTGGCGGCGTAGCGGGATACGTACGGGCGCAGCGCATGGAGCGCTTCGCGGTTGCCCAGCTCCAACGCCGCCTCGAGCATGAACACCAGCTCCATCGGCCACTGCGCGTCGTCGGTGCGATCGCCGAGTTCGCGGTTGAGCAGATGATTGAGGGCGCGGGCCATGCCGGCTTCACAGTCGAGCGCGGTGTACAGCGCGAGCAGGCCGGGCACCCAACGTCCGGCGAATGTCTCACTGCCGTCGACGAATCCGGCGAATCTCTTCAAATCCCCGGTTTCCCGCCGGATCATGAACATCTGGACCCCATTCGAGCCTTCGGTGTCCTCCGCGTCGAACAAATAGCCCGTGCGCAGGGCGATCCCGGCCCACCGTTCCGCGCCGGCGAAGTCGCCGCGCAGGTAGGCGAGCGCCTGCTCGACGCACGCTCCGACGAAGCCGAAGACGGGCTGTCCGACGGCTTGGCCCGCTCGCCGCATGTCCGCGGTCGACGCGGCCAGGTCCTCGGGCCGCCCGGCCAGATAGCTGACGATGGCGCGAAAGTGCGAGGACGCCCCCAGCACCTCGTAGTTGCGGCGCTCCAGCGCCATGCGCGACACCTCGGCTGCGCGCTCCGCCTGGATCTCGCACAGCTCCGGAGCCAGCCCGTGCCACAGGCTCGTCTTGAGCGTGTGTATCAGCACCGCGGGATCGCCGGCGGCTCGCGCGTGGTCGATGGCGTTGTTGCCGACTTCGCGCGCTCGCCTGGCCTCGCCGGCGAAGGCCAGCGCCCGCCCGAAACTGCCGAGGGCCTGCACGTAACGCGGGTCGTCCGTGTTCAACCCGCAGGACTCCAGCGCCGACGCCAGCATGTCGGCGGCCGTCGAATCGGACTGTCCACGACGCCAATTCGCTTCCTCGTAGCCAACGGCCGCCCCGAGCCGGATGAGCGGGTCGTCCATCGCGCTGACGCGTTCGAAGATGGCCCGCGCACGCGGGAAATCACTGGCCCGCACGTGATTTGCGGCCGCATCGAGCTCCATTCGCGCCCGATCCGCGAGGCTCATCTCGGGAAGGGACGCCGCCCGCTCGAACCATCTGGCCGCATCTTCATAGGCCAGTTTCTGTTCGGCCATCCGGGCCGCCTGACGCGCGTACCGCAGCGCCTGTTCGTGGTAGCCCAGCACGTGCGCCCGCAGGTAGTGGTTCGCGAGACGGGGGACAACTGAGGGATCCGCGCGTCCCTCGAGCGCCTCGGCGGCGCGCGCGTGCATGATCCGCAGCCGGGAGGCCGTCATCCCGCCGAGGACGGCCTCGCGGGTCAACGCGTGCACGAACGAAAACTCACCATCGGAGTCCTGAACCGCCCGGACTAACCCGACGGCTTCGGCCGAGTCGATGGCTCCCAGCGTCGCGGTGAGATCGGTCTCGCAGCACGCGATGAGCGCGGGCAGGTCAAACATTTGGCCCAGCACCGCCGCCTGCTCGATGACCCCCCGGACGCCGGCACCCAGTCCGCCGAGGCGGCGGGCAATCGCATCTCCGATCGACGCCGGTACGGTCTGTTGCACACCCAAAGTCGCCAGGCCGCCCCGCATTTCGAGGTCGTTGACCAATTCGGTCAAAAAGAACGGATTGCCGCCGGTTTTGTCGCGCAGCAGGGCCGCGGCCGTGCGCGCCGACGCGGGGGCCATCTGCTGCGTTCGGCTGACGAACTCGGCGATCGCCTCGGTGTCCAGACCCGCGAGATCCAGGCGCCGGACACCGTCGAACCGATGCAGTTCCGCCAGCCGGACGGTGAGCTCGTCGGAGCGGTCGGGCGGGGTCGTGCGGAACGTCCCCACCACCAGCATGCGGACGTCGGCGCAACCGATCACCACGTGTTCGACCATCGCAAGGGTGGGCAGCTGCGCCCAATGCAGATCGTCGAGGATCAACGCAATCGGGCGATCGACGGCCAGACGTCGCAGGAAACCGGTCAGCGCGTCGAACAGCGCCTGTCTGGGTGACCCCACGTCCTCCGGCCGGTCGGTTCCGGGCAAATGGCGATCGACCTGGGTTGACAGCCGCCGCAATTGCGGCCCCACGTCGCCCAGCGGCTCGACCATCGAACCCGGTGGACTGGCGATCAGCAACCGGTCCAGCGCCTCGGCGAACGGTGCGTACGGGACGTCCGCGTCGGCCGTCGAGCTGCCGACGAGTACCGCGACGCCGTGGTCCGCCAGCGTTCCGGCGACCTCGGCCGCAAGCCGCGTCTTGCCCGCTCCGGGCTCGCCGCCGACGAACACCGCCTGGCGGTTGCCGCTTTCCACCCGCTCCCAAACCTGCTCGAACACGGCAAGCTCCGCGCCGCGGCCCACGAGCGCGCCGCGGCGACGTGCCATCAGCTCCGCTGGAAGCGGTGGCGGCACCCACTGCGCCATGAAATCAAGGTAATCGCGCAGATTTGGCCGGTCGATAGTCAGATCTGACTATCGTTGGATGCCTCGGAAATGCTTCGTTGTGGTCATGACGCACGGCCTTGTCGCCTCGTAGTGTCGCGGCATCAAACCTGCGAAGCCAGAGGAGGTGCGGGCCATGAGCACGACAACCGCAACCGAGGAATTGCGCGGCCGGTTCGGAGCAGAGGTCATCCTGCCCGACGACGCCGGATACGACGAGGCCCGCGCGCTGCACAACGCCATGATCGACAAGCGGCCGGCGGTGATCGTGCGCTGCGGATCCGCCACCGACGTCGTCGGCGCTCTCGAATTCGCGCGGACGGCGAACCTCGCGGTCGCCGTCCGCGGGGGGGTCACAATGGGCCCGGATTCGGATCCGTCGAGGGCGGGCTCGTCATCGACCTGTCGCCCATGAACCGTGTCGACGTGGACGCCCACCGGCGCACCGCGCGGGTCCAGGGCGGCGCGACCTGGGCACAGGTGGACGGCGCGACCCACGCGCACGGCCTGGCGACGCCGGCCGGGATCATCTCCACCACGGGGGTCGGTGGCCTGACCCTGGGCGGCGGCCACGGTTACCTGACCCGCAAGCACGGCCTGACGATCGACAACCTATTGGAGGCCGAGGTCGTATTGGCCGATGGTCGCGTGGTGACGGCGTCGGAATCCGAGCACCCCGAGCTCTTTTGGGCGCTGCGCGGCGGCGGCGGAAATTTCGGCGTGGCCGTTTCGTTCACCTTCCGCCTCCACCCGGTGCACACCGTGATCTGCGGTCCAACGGCGTGGCCGTCATCGGCGACCGCCGACATCCTGAGCTGGTACCGCGACTTCCTGCCCGCTCAGGACGAGGATCTCTACGGATTCTTCGCAAGCATGACCGTCCCGCCGACTCCGGCGTTCCCCGAGGCGTTCCACCTGCAGAAGGCCTGCGCGGTGGTCTGGTGTTACAGCGGCGATCCCGCCGGGGCCGACGAGGCGTTCGCACCGGTCCGGCAGATGGAGCCCGCCTTCGAGGGCCTTGCGGCGGCCCCGTACCCCGCACTGAATTCGACCTTCGATGCTTTGTATCCCAAGGGGCTGCAGTGGTATTGGCGTGGCGACTTCGTCCGGACGGTGCCCGACGGCGCGGTCGCAGCCCATGCCCGCTTCATCGAGGAACTGCCGACGATGCACTCCACGATGCACCTGTACCCGATCGACGGTGCGGTCCATCGGGTCGGCCAGACCGAAACCGCTTGGGCGTACCGGGATGTCAACTTCTCGCAAGTCATCGCGGGGGTCGATCCCGACCCGGCCAACGCGGAACTGATCAAGCGCTGGGCGGTTGACTACTGGGACGCCATCCACCCGTACTCGGCGGGCGGTGCTTACGTCAACTTCATGATGGACGAGGGCCAAGACCGCGTCCGGGCGACGTATGGTCCGAATTATCGGCGGCTCACCGAGATCAAGGCACAGTACGATCCGGGCAACGTGTTCCACATCAACCAGAACATTCTGCCCGCCGGATGACACAATCGGGCCGGCGACCCCTCTACTGCATCAAGCCGTCGTCGTAACCCCGTGGGAAGGCATCGCTGGTGATAACTCGTGATGTCGAGGCGAGCGCGGTGGCCGACTTGGCGCTTTCGCCCCAGCGCGTGGCATTGGCCGCGACCGTAGACGACGAAATCCTCGTGCTGCCGGTACGCGCGACTCTGGAAGAGCCAGCCGATCCTGCGTCGTCGTGTCGCATTGTGCAGGTGCCGGAGGGCAGCCCGGATCTGGCCGGTCGTCACGTCGTGCTGATCGCCGACGACGGCCCGCAGTGGTTCCGACTGCGCTCCTTGACCGTCAGAGGGATGGCTGTGGCCACGGCCCAGTCCACATATCGGGTCGCGCCCGAGCGAATTGTGGCCTGGGACTACGGTTCACTTCGCGAGGTACCGACCTCAGCAGGGGCGTCGATTTCGCGAGAGACGGCGTTCCCGCCCGCCGACGCGGTTGCCGACGCGGAGGCCGACGTTGTGCCGTTCCGCTCCCCGAATCTTGATGCAGCCCTTCGCGATTCACGAGTAGTGGTGCTTGCCAGCCGTTCGGGTAAGGGCACGCCGTTCGCGGTACCCCTATGGTTCGTTTCCCACCGCGGCCGCTTGTATGCCACGACCTCCGCGTCGTCCTGGACGGTGCGCAATGTCGCTGCTTCGCCGCGGGTGACCCTATTGCTCGGCGGCGAGCGTCGGGACGACGCCGACCGGCTCCTCGTTCAGGGTTGCGCCAGAGCGGTGCGCGGTGCGCCGCCGCCTGCGGTGGTCGCGCGGATAGCTTGGGTCTACTACCTCCAACCACAATTCGCGGCGGTAGAGCTGAGGCACATACGGTTATGGATGCTGCGAATGCGGTACTACCGCCAGTCGCGGGCGGCCTACGTCGTGATCACGCCCCAGACAGGGAAAGAATGCCGAGTGCCGTAGCTGCCCGGACGCCCGGTCTCCGCCTTCGACGCCGCACGCCGATGAGATGGCCGCTGGTCGTTTCGGCGCTGGGGCTGATCGTCTATGACGCGGTGGTCCGACCCACCCTGCTGGACTGGGGCGCCACCGATGCCGAGCGGCGGATGCCGTTGCCGGGCGACGACATCGTCCAGGGCGTCATGACTCATCACACCAGGGCAGTAACCATCGATGCACCGAGGGCCGCGGTTTGGCCGTGGCTGGTGCAGATCGGTGATCACCGGGCGGGCTTCTACAGCTACGACTGGGTCGAGCGGTATCTCTTCCCCGGTACCGTGCATTACGCCGAAGGGCGTCGGTCGGCGACCCGCATCCATCCTGAACTGCAAACAATCGCGGTCGGTGACCGAATCGACACCGGTTCGATCGGTTCCTTGCGCATCGGAAGCCCGGTGACGGTTCTTGAGCCCGACCATGCCCTGGTCATCGGAACCTGGGCATTTACGTTGTTGCCGCTGGATCAAAACCGCACCCGTCTGCTGGTTCGCGAACGGGACGCCGGGTGGTTGCGATTGCTGGCCCCGCGGCGCTCCGGGCTGCTTCGCGCCCTGGGTGCGGTCATCGACTACGCAGTGGCCGAGCCCCTGCACTTTGCAGTGGTTCGCAAGATGATGCTCGGCATCAAGGGCCGCGCCGAGACGACGACCAAGCCGGATCCCTAGTTCCCCAGACAAGGGACCAGTGACCCTAGGCTAACGACGGCACTCGAATTGACAATCGCCCTATGTCGATTGTTGGCGCAGAACGCATGCTGATCGAATCGGCGGTTCCCACGTTCGACGCCTCGATCGTCGAGCATATCGTCGTAGCCGCTGACCCGCAGACCACCTTTCAGGCCGCGAAGGCCTTGGACTTGCTTACCGTTCGCAGCCCGCTCGTGGTGGCGTCGATGTGGATCCGGGACCTGCCTGCGCGACTGTCGGGTAAGGTCGCTCCACCGCCACCACGACTGGTTATCGCGGAGGGCGTCGGGCTGCCCGGTTGGTTACTGCTTGGCGAGCAACCGAATCGGGAGATCGCTTTCGGCGCCGTGGGAAAATTCTGGCGGCCGGTAATCGAATGGCGCGACGTGGCGCCAGCTGATTTCGTGGGCTTCGCCGAGCCCGGTTGGGGAAAGCTCGCGGCTAATTTCTCGATGGTGTCCTACGGTGCAAGCCACACGCTGCTCAGTTACCAATGCCGAACAACCACAACCGATCCGGGTGCACGTCGGCGCTTCATGCGCTACTGGTGGTTGATCCGGCCGTTCGTCAAGCACATCATGCGCGCGACCCTGAACGCGATCAAAGCCGACGCCGAGGCGGCGGTGATAGCCAGGAGCGGGTAATGAGGGTTTTGGTGGGTTTCGGATCAAAGCGCGGCGGTACCGCTGGATTGGCCGCGATGATCGGCGAGGCGCTGACCGAGGCGGGATGCGATGCGGTCTTGAGCCCGGCCAAGGACCTCACTGAGCTGGCCGGCGTCGATGCGGTAATCGTTGCGGGCGCGTTGTACGCCAACAGGTGGCACCGCGACGCACGACGGTTCGTGCGGCGGAATGCCTCGGCGCTGCGCGAGTTGCCGGTCTGGCTGGTCAGCAGCGGCCCGCTGGACGCCTCAGCCGAAGAGCGGGACATCCCACCTACGGTCCAGGTGGCGAAGTTGGTGCACCGCGTGGGTGCCCGCGGTCATGTGACCTTCGGTGGCCGGCTGGACCCGGATGCAAAGGGTTTTCCCGCCAGTGCGATGGCCAAGAAAAAGGCCGGTGATTGGCGCAGCCCCGAGCATGTGAGGCGCTGGGTCACCACAGTGGTCAGCGAGTTGCATCGGCCGACGGCCGCCGACCCGTCGTAGCCACCGCCGGCATCGCAATCGCGGACGGGGCGTCGCAATCGCGATTATCGTGACGGGATGGAAGATAGGTTTGCGCTGATCAACCGCCGCCTCGCGTTGCTCGAACAGCAGGTGCGTCTGTTGTCGGAAAGGGCCGAGGTCCCGTGCCCGACGTTCCTAAGCGACGCACCGTCGCAATCCGCGGGCGGCGTGCCCGCGGAAGTCGTCGCCCTGGCCCGCGGCGGGAACGCTATCGCCGCGATCAAGTTGTACCGCGAGCTGACCGGCGCGGGACTACGCGAGGCGAAGGACGTCGTCGATTCGTTGTGACGATCTGCCTTGGCTATGACCGGCGGAAAGCACTGTTGATGCGTTGTTTGAAGGCATGGTCGAAACGGCGGTAGGTCCCGCGCAAAGTGTTCCCGGGCCAATGGCCGCCCGTGAACTCGACGGGCAACAGCGGATCGAGCTGAAGATGCCGGACCACGGCGATCGACAGCCCGAACTCGTAGGTGAAGCTTTCGGTCGACTCGTCGCGTGCGCTCGCCTCGAGTGCGGCGTCCATGGCCTCGATGAGGACCCCGGCGTCGTCGGCCCACTCGCCAAGAGAAAACAATGATCGCACTTTGTCGGTGGTGATGTCCGTTGCGGCGCCGTGGAAGTGGATGCACTGCCGGTCCAGCACTGCCCTGAATGTCGGAAACCGCTGCGGGTCAAGGTTATTCGGTCGAATCCATACCCCCTCCCGAAGTTCGGCCAGATGCAGCGCGCTCGCCGCTTTCCTCAGTTCGACGCGATCGGAGGCCGACCTGCGCTCCAGTGACACGATGGCCAGTTCCCATGTTCCGTCCCATCGGCCAGCGACATCGTCGATTCGGGACGCCTCGTCGACACGCTGGCGGCGCTCCCGCAATCGCCCGGCGAGCGCGTAGCTGCCCTCGTCGCCGGTGAGCTCGCCGTTGGAAACCATCCGCCACAGGCAAGTGCGGGCCGCGCCGGCGCTGATGCCGAACTGCGAGGCAATCGCGACCAGCTCCGCCACCGTGAGACGGCCCTGGTCGGATCCCAACAATGCGGACGCCAGGACCGAGCGCGCGCTCAGCGGCCGGCTGCCGATGAGGTCGCTCACGCGGGACCCGGGTACTGCGGGCACGCGTCCATCTTCGCCGATCATCTTCATATCACTAAATCGTTGACGCGTGACATCCAAGATGTGATACTGACACCCATGACGTTGGCGGCGAAGCCGGTGCTTGCCGATGATGCGGAGATCGTCCGGCGCATCCTCGCCCATATCGACGCCGGTACCACCGACGAGGGTGCGGCGTGGCGTGAGCCCGTCGAAAACTACTTGAGCCCGGGCCGGTTCGCCGACGAGCTCCGGTTGCTTCGCGCGATGCCGAGCGTCTTCGTCCCCTCCGCGACGATCCCGAAACCCGGCGACCACGTCGAGCGGGTCGCCTTCGGGGTGCCCCTCTTCGCGGTGCGGGGGCGCGATGAGCGAGCGCGGGTCTTCCGCAACGCGTGCCGGCATCGCGGTTTTTCCCTGGTCGAGGGGGCCGGCTGCGCCCACGCGTTGGTGTGCCGCTACCACGGTTGGACATATCGTTTGGACGGCTCGCTCTCGCATGTGCCCCACGCCGACGCTTTCCCCGATCTGGACATGTCGACCCGAGGTTTGGTGGAGGTCGCCAGCCGCGAGGTGGACGGGCTCATCGTCATCGACGCGCTCGACCCGGGCGACGCGGCCACGCAAAGCCGGGTAGACGAGGCGATGGCGTGGCTCATGGACGGGAGTCCCTGGCGTGCCAAAGTTCTGCCGGCGCAGCGGCTCGTCTTTGTGGAATCCACTCTGCGAGAGATGAATTGGAAGGTCCTTGCCGAACAGTTCCTGGAGGGTTACCACATCCGTTCGACGCACAAGAACACCTTCTACCCGTTGCAGTACGACGATCTCAACGTGGTCGAGACGTTTGGTCCGAATAGCCGTATCACGTTCCCGTACCGCAATATTGAGCGGCTGCGCGATCGTCCGGAGAGCACTTGGACGATCGGCGCGCGGGTGACGTTTTTGTATCAGCTGTTCCCCAACGTCATGTTGGCGACGTTCCCGGACGTAATCTCCATGGTCGCGCTTGACCCAGTGGACGTCGACCACACCACGGTAACGGTCTATTCGATGGTGAGGCCTGAGGTCGCCGAGCGCGACTCGCTCGACCGACCGAGCAATCTCACGGGTGCGGGGAGCCTCATCGGAGCCGGCCTCGTGGAGGACAACGAGATGTCGGAGGGTGTGCAACGCGGGTTGCACGCGGGCGCAAATTCATTCGTGGAGTTCGGACGGCACGAGAGCGCGATCGGGCATTTCCACGCCACCCTTGACGAGCGGCTGGCTCGATTGGCTACCGCCTGATTTCACGAGTCGAACGGCGCCATCCGCACGGCCAACGGCAATCCACACCGAACGAGGAGCCCGAAGCGTCCCTTCGGGACCGCCTTCGCCTTCGCGCGCATCATGCCGGCGAGCTCCCCTTTGAAATCGCCTCGTGGGTAACGGCGCAACACCTCTTCGGCGTTGCGGGGAGCGATGTCCCACATGGGCAGGCCGGCGCCGTCGGCCATCGCCCCCCACTGCAGGTAGCAGCCGATGACGCCGTCGGTGTCGACCGCGACCCCCGGCGTCGTATGAACGCAGATGCCGTCCGCGAGCAAAGTCGCACGTTCGTCGTCGAGTCCGGCGGCGCCGGCGCACGAAAACATGCGTTCGACGCTCCCGAGCGTGAAATCACGGTTCGCCGTGGGGCTGACGATGCCATAGTCGTGCAGGAGCGATCCGCAGTAGAAGAGTTCGTCGTCCATTGTGTGCCCGTCGACGGCCGCAAGCGCACGCCCGAATAACCACGTGCGGTAGGAGTGGCCCTCGAGGGTTGGCGGCAACTCCGCGCACGCCGCTTCGGCCTCGCGAGCGAACCTCGAATCGGGCACCCGGAACGCGTCCAGATCAACCTGCTCGGCCGAGGCCGGAAGCCGGCCCAGTGCGAGCTTGGCCCTGCCCACGGCGTTTTCCCACTGGCCCACCGCAATTGCGATGAAGAGCCGGCGGCGCTCGGTGCGCGACAGCCGACCGCCGGTCCGACGGACCCAGGCGAGACCGCCGAGCCGCTGCGGATCGGGTGCATCCATGGGACTCCCTATCGAGCGAGCCCCGCGCCGCTACGGGGTTTTGAGGAACACGTCACTAAGGGTGACGGTGCGCAGGTTTCGGTCGCGGATGATCTCGACGAGCCGCGGGTAGACGTGCGTGACGGGCGGGTGATTGAGGTGCCCGATAACGATGGCCTGTGGGGTGAAGTACTGATCGGCCATCTTCACGATGTAGTCCTCGGTGATCACCGTGGAATCCGACAACGAACCCGACCATAGGGTCGGGACGGTGTAGCCGAAGTCGGCCGCCACCGCGTCGACGACGGCGTTGTGCTTTCCATACGGTGGCCGCCAGTAGGGTTTCGCGCCGACGCCATACGTCTTCTTCAGGAATTGATCGTTGCGGCCGATCTGTTGGGCGATCTGCTCTTTCGGCAGGGTGGTCAAATCCGGGTGCGACCACGTGTGGTTGCCCAGTTGGATCTGCCCGGAGTCGACCAACGGTCGGAGCATGTCCAGGTTTTCGGTCCAGGACTTGTAGATTCCGTTGACGAAGAACGTCAGCCGGATGCCGGTGTCCTTGGCGAACTGCGTGTAGGCGCGCACCACATCGCTGTTGACGCCGTCATCAACGGTCAGTGCGAGCAAATCGCCCTGGCCGGGAAGCTTGGTCAGCGCGCCGCCACCGGGCAACGGGACGCGAGCGCTCAGCGGTGGGGGCGGTAACAAGCCCGGCGGCGCGGTGGGGCCCGAGGTTGGCACCCGCGCCGCGGGCGCCTGGGCGAAGGTCCGGGGCTGCGGGTCGACCACGAGACGAGCCGCGCCCACCCCGGCAACGGTGGCCGCGGCCAGCGCGCCGAGGAACCGACGGCGGCTCAGCTCCGACGGAGCAAGGCCCCGGTCCGAGGCCGAGAAGGGGGCGATGGAGAATTTCACGCGATGCTTCGGCGGTCGTTTGCGATGAGAGGTCGGACGCGACCCGGTATCCGGACCGCGCGTGTTGCCGAACTCCGCCTCCACAGCAGCGAACCGTACCACCAGCGCCGGCAATATGCCGGTTCCGTTACTGGTGGGGCACCTGTGAACTGGGTGGCGAAAAGATCACGGTTTTGCATCCCCTGACGGGCGCACCCGCGCCGGGTCAGTGGGGCGCCCCGCCGCCGCGTTGTGGTAGCCCGACGGGCTCGACGGCGGGTGTTCCCAGGGTCGAGGCCAGCCAAGGCAGCGATGCGGCGAATGCCTGGGCGGCGAACGGCCAGTCATGCCTGCCCGGTTGGGTAACCACCGCGCACGCGATCCCGTTGGCGGTGGCGAGCGCACACAGCGAGTTGGCTGCGGCGTCCTGGCCCTCCGGGTTGGCGGCGGGGTCGGCGTTAGCCGCGTTGCCGGCGGGATTGGCCTCCTGGGCGACGTTGCGCGGCCCGGACGACGCCGGCACGTCGAACCAACCGGATAGCCCTGTGTAGCGACCGTGCCGGGCGATGACGGCGGCGGGGTCGAAATCGGCCCAGGCGGCGGTGTTGCCGCCGAACAACCGGGCGATGCTCTGGTCCTTGGGGCCGACGTTGGGGGTGCGGTCACCGGCGATGTCGACAAACGCGCTGAACATTTCCGGGTGCATGACGGCCAAATCGACCGCGCAGGTACCGCCCATCGACCATCCGGCGACGCCCCAGTTGGCGCGGTCGGCGCTCACTCCGAAGTTGGAGACGACGAACGGGACGACGTCTTTCGTCAGATGATCGGCGGCGTTGCCCTGGGTGCCGTTGACGCATTCGGTGTCGTTGTCGAACGAACCGGTGGGATCGACGAACACCAGCACGGGGGCGAACCCGTGATGCGCGGCGGCGAAGTTGTCGATGGTGGTGAAGGCGCCGCCCGGGCGCAGCCAGTCGGCAGGAGTGTTGAAAGCCGAACTGATCATCATCACCGTCGGCAGCCGGGGCGGTGGATTGCTGTTGAACCACGCCGGAGGCAGGTAGACGAGTTCCTGCCGGTGCGGAAAGTGCGACGCGTCGGCGCTGATTGTCACGGGCACCACGACGCCCTTGTCCGGCCTGGTCCCCTCGAGCTGCATCGCGGTGACTCTCAGCCGGTCGATCTGATCGGGCAGAGGCCGCGACGTCAGCTGATCCCACGCGGCCTGCACGGTGGGGAAATAGCCGACCCAGCCGTTCAGGGCCAGGCCCGCGCACAGCGCGCACAGGGGCACCGAAAGGACCGCCAGCCCGCGTCGCCACCAGCGGGCACCGGGCCACCCGAGCAGCAGGACCGCAACCGCGAGCCCGCTCATCGCTATCCAGAGCCACAGCGACAGCGGCGCCGGGTCCCCGGCCACGCCGATCGACGTGAGGTACCAGTACGACAGCGCCGTCGTCAACGCCGCCACACCCAGCGCCACCGGGAGCGCCCAGCTGCGCCAACGTCGCCTCCGCCACCCGATCGCGCCGATCGCCACGATCAGCGCGAGCACCTGGACCGCCGGCGGCAACCAGCCGTGCAGCAAGGACAGCTCGTCGATGAGGTGGGACAACGGTGGTGACCTTCGCTAAACGCGGATTACTGAGCAGCCAATCAACTATCCCACAGGATCCGCACGCGTCGTGGTTGTGAAGGAGCGCAGTCGCAGGCTGTTACCGACCACGAACACGCTGGAGCACGCCATCGCGGCGCCTGCCAACATCGGGTTGAGCAGGCCGAACGCAGCCAACGGGATCGCGGCGATGTTGTAGCCGAAGGCCCAGAACAGGTTCGTCTTGATGGTGCGCAACGTTCGCCGGGAGAGCCGGATCGCGTCCGCGGCGGCGCGTAGGTCGCCGCGCACCAGGCTCAGGTCGGCGGCTTCGATCGCCACGTCGACGCCGGTACCCATCGCGAGCCCCAGGTCGGCGGCGGCCAGCGCGGCGGCGTCGTTGACCCCGTCGCCGACCATCGCGACGACCTTGCCCTCGGATTGCAAATGCCTGACAGCGTCGACCTTGCCGGCGGGCAGCACCCCGGCGACGACGCGCGCGACGCCGACTTCGTCGGCGATGCGGTTTGCGACCGCGGCGTTGTCGCCGGTCAGCAGCACCGGCGTCAATCCCAGGAGTTTGAACTGCCGGACGGCTTCGGCGCTGGTGGGTTTGACGGCGTCGGCGACGACGATGATCCCCCGGGCGCGGCCGTCCCACCCGACGGCGACAGCGGTTTTACCTTCGCCCTCGGCGAGGGCTTTGGCCCTGGAGAGGGAGGGGGACACCTTCGCCGCCAGCAGGCTCTCGCGCCCGACGAGCACGGCGTGGCCGTCGACAACGCCCCGCAGGCCTTCGCCGGCCACTTCGGTCAAGTCCTCGGCTGCGGGCAGGGCGCCGAGTTCGGCCTTCGCGCCTTCGGCGATCGCCCGGGCGACGGGATGTTCGGAGGCGTCCTCTATGGCACCGGCGTAACGCAGGAGCGTTTCGCGGTCGGTCCCCGGGTCGGTGATCACGTCGAGGAGGCTCATCTTGCCGGTTGTGACGGTGCCGGTCTTGTCGAGCACGATCGTGTCGATTTCGCGGCTGGACTCCAGCACTTCGGGTCCCTTGATGAGCACGCCGAGCGCAGCAGCGCGCCCGGTGCCCACCAGGAGCGCGGTCGGCGTCGCCAGCCCAAGCGCGCACGGGCAGGCGATGATGAGCACCGCGACGGCGGCGGTCAGCGCCGTGGTGACGGGAAAGCCTGCCCCGAGCCACGCCCCGAGGGTGGCCGCGGCGATGGCGATGACGACCGGCACGAAGACGCCGGAGATGCGGTCCGCCAGCCGCTGCGCCGCGGCCTTGCCCGATTGGGCCGCTTCGACGAGCTTTGCCATTCGTGCCAACTGGGTGTCGTCGCCGATCCGGGTGGCCCGCACGACAAGGCGCCCGCCGGCGTTCACGGTGGCACCGGTGACGGCGTCGCCCACGCCGACCTCGACCGGGACGGACTCACCGGTGAGCATCGAGGCGTCCACCGCCGAGGAGCCCGCGACGACCATCCCGTCGGTGGCGATCCTTTCTCCAGGGCGCACCACGAAGTCGTCGCCCGTCACCAGTTGGCCGACGGGAATGCGGGTCTCATTGCCGTCCCGTAGCACCGCGACATTCTTGGCGCCCAGCTCGAGGAGGGCACGCAGTGCGGCGCCCGCGCGGCGCTTGGAACGCTTCTCGAAGTAGCGGCCGGCCAGGACGAACAGGGTCACACCGGCGGCCACTTCGAGGTAGACGTTGCCCGTCCCGTCGCGGCGCGTGACGGTCAGCTCGAAGCACTGGCGCATGCCCGGTCGCCCGGCCGTGCCCAGGAACAAGGCATACAGGGACCACAGGAACGCCGAGAGGGTGCCGACCGAGACGAGGGTGTCCATGGTGGCCGCGCCGTGTTTGAGGTTGGCCCATGCGGCGGCGTGGAAGGGCCTTCCCGCCCACACGATGACCGGGGTGGCGAGGGCCAGCGACGCCCATTGCCAGTAGCGGAACTGCAGGTCGGGAACCATCGCCATGGCGATCACCGGGCCGCCGAGCACGATGGCGGCGACCAGGCGGTTGCGCAGCGACCCCAGCTCCGCGTCGTCGGTCGTGTCGGTGGTCCCCGAAGGGGATTTCGCGTGCCCCAGTGCCGCGGCGTAGCCGGTTTTCTCGACTTCGGCGATCAGCGCCTGCGGGTCGTACCCGCGCGGCACCGTAACGGTGGCCTTTTCGGTCGCGTAGTTGACCGTTGCGTCGATCCCGTCGAGCCCGTTCAACTGCCTCTCGACGCGCATCGCGCACGAGGCGCAGGTCATCCCCGCGATTTCCAGCTCGATCTTGTGCTCGGCGGTTGTAGACCCGGTCGTTTCGGGCACGATGTCTTCCTTTTTGCTCGGAGAACCCGCACCGATTGTGCCCGGGCGCGCGTCAGCAGTAGGAAACGCCCATGTCAACCGACACCTGGGTGCCGGTAACGAATCGGGATTGGTCGGAGGCCAGCCAGGCGACGGCGTCCGCGATGTCCTCGGGTTGGGCCGTCCCTTGGTGCAGCAGCGGTCTGTTCATGCCCCGCAGGTAGGGGTACGAGTCGGCGGCCGATCGGATCGCTTCGCGCATCCGGCCGCTGCCCATGGGCGTTTCGACGGCGCCCGGGTGCAGGCTGTTGACGCGGATGCCGTGTCGGCCCAGCTCCGCGGCGAACGCGCGTGCCATGCCCGTCACGGCGTGTTTGCTCACCACGTAATGGATCATGAACGGCTCCATCTTGATGCCGGCGGCCGATCCGATGAGGATGATGGACCCGCCACGACCGCCGTCGATGATGTGCTGAGCCGTGGCCATCACGGTGTTCCAGGTGCCGGTCACGTTTGTGTCGATGGTGTCGCGAAAGGATTCGGCGGTGATCCGATCCCAGGGAGCGGGACTGCAGATACCGGCGTTGGCGACGACGACATCGAGACAGCCCAGTTCGCCGACCGCGCGGTCGACGACAGCCTTGAGCGCGCCGAGGTCGCGGATGTCGACGGCCGCGTCGATGACGCGCCGGCCGTTGGCGCTCACCAGTCGCGCCGTCTCGGCGAGGTCGTCGGGCGTCGGCGACTCGTAGGGAACGCTGGACGGCAACGGGCCGGCGATGTCGAGCGCGATGATGTCGGCGCCCTCGGCGCTGAGACGCGCGGCGTGTGCCCGGCCTTGCCCGCGCGCGGCGCCGGTGATCAGTGCCACCCTTCCCGAGATTGACGGGCTCATCGGACCGTGGGTCTCCTTTCCTGCCGCCTGCCAAAGGGCAACTCGGCGAAGCGTAGCGTCGACCGTGCGCCGCCGGAGAGCCGCAAGGAGGACCGCCATGACCGTCAACGTTGTCGATGCGGGACCGCGCCGCGTGAGCCGGTCGGTTGAAGTGTCCGCGCCCGCCGAGGAACTGTATGCGATGGTCGCCGATCCCCGACGGCACAGCGAACTGGACGGGTCGGGCACGGTTCGTGACAACATCAAAGTTCCGGCCGAACTGGCTGTGGGGTCCAAGTTTTCGACGAAGATGAAGATGTACGGCATGCCGTATCGCATCACCAGCAAGGTGACCGCGCTCAGACCGAATGAGTTGGTCGAATGGCGGCATCCGCTGGGCCATCGCTGGCGTTGGGAATTCGAATCGCTCTCACCGACCCTGACGCGGGTCACCGAGACGTTCGACTACCACGACGCCGGCGCGATCAAGAACACCCTGAACTACTACGAGTTGATGGGTTACGCGAAGGCCAATGCCGCGGGCATCGAGGCGACGCTGGCCAAGCTCCGCGACCGCTACGTGGGCCGATAGGGAATCAGTCCGTCGCCGGATCCGCGGCGTCCCACGCGACCACACCGGAAACCCAGTGGGTCAATTGCTCGACTTGGTCATTGCGGTGCAGGTGGCGCGGTGGCGTCGCAAACGTGGCGTAGGGCCGGCAGCGAATGACGACGCGGTTTTCCCGTTCACACATCGCCGCTGCGTGGGGCCGCGCCTCCTCGCCGAGCGGCTGACCGGACATTCGACCGGCGACGGCCATCATCACGTCGACCGCAAGGTCACGGTCGCGATCGACGGTCGCGTCGGCGTAGACCTGCAGGTAGGCAAACGGCCACCGCTCGTCGAGGACACACAGGCTGACCTTGCCGTCGCGTTCGATGACACGGGCCTTCCCGCGGCCGGCCATGGTGGATACGAGCAGTTCGTCGGTGTCGGTGGGGATGTAGTAGACGACCGACATCGCCGGGCCGTCGTTTCGGCGACGGTGCCCGAACACACAGGTGCGATGCGTCCGGACGAATTCGCGACGCTCGGAAGGAAGCAGGTCGCGGTCGGTCGGAGCCGTATAAGGCTCAGCAGCCAGCGGGAGAAGCATGCGAAAGGTCCTTGCTATCGGGGGCATTGACCCGAGATCAGTTAATGGATACAGTGTTACCATTAATTGTCGGGGTGTCAAGCTATGACCGCGCAGCCGGAAACGTCGGGTCGGCCCCGCGGCCGCCCGGCGCTGCCCGTGGACCGAATCCTTACGACCGCTCTCGAAATCGTGGACGAGCACGGGGCCGACGCATTGTCGATGCGTTCCCTGGCGCAGCGCTTGGAATCGGGCACCGCCACGCTGTACCGTCACTTCGCCAACCGGTCGGAGTTGGTGGCCATGATCGTCGACCGCATGGTTGGCCAGCTCGATCTCGAGGCTGAAGCGGTTGCCGCGCTGCCCTGGCAACAAGCCTGCATATCGTTCGCGCAGCACATGTTCGACGCGCTGGGCCGGCATCGCAATGTCGCATCCCTTCTGATCGGGCACGTGCCCATGGGGCCCAACGCGCTGGCCGGCCGCGAAAAAATTCTGGCGATACTGCTCGACAACGGATTTCCGCCGGGTGTCGCCGCCCACGCCTACGCGACTCTGTTCCGCTACGTCCTCGGCTTCGCGATCCAGCTTTCGAGTACGGCAGCGGCTGAACAGGACGCGCGGCTGGCGACGGCTTTTCGCGAGCTTGATCCCTCGCGTTATCCCGCGACCGTCGCGGTGGCCGGCGACCTCCCCGTTCCGCTGGAGGAGGAGTTCGCCTACGGTTTGCGGCTCATCGTTGCCGGGCTTGAGCGATTGGGTCACTGAACCCAATCACCCCGTCAATCGTGATCCCTTGAGACGACTGCCCGTCGCCGCCCTCAATCGCCGGAAGGATTCTTTCCCGATGACCTACACCACCGTCACAGCACACGGCGCTGCGCAGTCGCTGACCCGATTGGGACAGCTGATCAGCCGTTACGGCCTGGTAGTCGTCTTGGCCTGGATCGGGTTCGGCAAGTACGTGAAGATGGAGTCCCGTACGCTCATCGAGCACAGCCCGTTCATGAGTTGGATCTACGACGTTTTCAGCGTCACCACGGTCGCGCGCGGGCTGGGAACGATGGAAATCCTTGCCGCGCTTCTGATTGCGCTCCGGCCGGTGTCGCCGCGCGCGTCGGCGGCCGGAAGTGCGCTCGCGGTCGTGTTGTTCGTGGGAACGCTGAGCTTCTTGTTCACCACCCCCGGCGTGATCGCGACCCACGCCGGCGGAATTCCCGTGCTGTCGGCGCTGCCCGGCCAGTTCCTGCTCAAGGACCTCGTGCTGATCGGCGTGGCGCTGTGGACGCTGGGCGACGCTCTCGCCGCGCGAAAAGCGTTCCCCTGATCAGTTCCTGGGCCGAGCCCAGCGTGGCCGCGTAGGCCTCCGGTGTGAGGTTGGCCGCCTGCTCGGTCAGGCCCCGCGTCAGCGCATAGATTGCGTCCCCGGCGCCCGGCGGATAGTCGTCATTGACGATGTCATTGATGATGTCACGCAGAGCTTTCGGGCCGGGATAGCTCGGTCGGCGGCCACGCGAGTGGGCAGTGCTTCCGGCGCGCATCGCCCGATCGAACGCGGCCAGGTGGGGATACTCGCGCATCAACCGGTGCGACTCGTCCAACACCGCCTCGAGGCGATCGACGATGTCGTCGGCCCGCGCCGCGGCGGCACGCAGTCGCGGGAATGCGATCTCGTCGAATTCCCCGACGGTCGCCTTGAGCAACTCGGCCTTGTTCGGAAAGTAGTGATAAAGACTGCCGCTGGTCATGTCGGCGGCCCTCGCGATCTCGCGGATCGTCGCCTTGGAGTAGCCCACCTCGGCCACGCAGCGCATCGCCGAGTCGATGATGCGTTGGCGGGTCTGCTCGCCATCGGCGCCCACTGGCCGGCCCAACGGACACCTCCGCGCCGAAGCCTGAAACTAATTGATCAGGCGATTATATTCGACGGTGGCGGGGACAGGAACCAAGCGTGAGGACACCACAATGACGCGGGCACAGCTGGGTCGCCCGGTCGGCGCCAGCGGCGAGGAGACCCGCCGACGGATCATCGTGGCCACCATGCGCTGCGTGGCCGAAGTGGGGTACTCCCGAGCGACCATCCGCGAGATTGCCCGCGCCGCGAAGGTGACCAGCGCCAGCCTGTACAACTATTTTCCGAACAAGTCGGGCCTCATCGAGGCGGCGATCGCGGCCAGAACCGATGTCGCGTTGCCGCGGCTGCGCGAGGCCGCGCGCCGCCCGGGCGACGCCGTCGACCGCATCGAAGCGGTACTCGACGAATCGGGCCGGCTGATGCGCGAGTACCCCGACCTCGCCGCTTTCGAGTGGACGATTCGCGCAGAACGCGCCGTCACCCTGAATTCCCGGACAGACGGCAGCACGGGATTCCAGGCATTCCGCGAGATCATCGAGAGCATCCTCGAGGACGACTATCCATTGGGCGCTGTGGAGGCGATCTATTCGCTCATCTACGGGTTGACCGAGCTGGCGGCGACTCTGCCGCCGGAGGACTACCACGCAGCGCTCGGCGCGGCCAAGCAATTGATCAGGGGGACGTTGTTCGTCGGGCCCTCGGGTATGTCGTGACGGCGCCGCACCCCTTGATATGATCAAGCGATTGATTATATAGTCAGGGCCACGAACAGGAAGCCGAAACCGTGACCGAGACCGCCGGCCTGACGTTGGACGTCGATGCGCTGCGGCGGAAGTACGCCGACGAGCGGGCCCGGCGGCTGCGCCCGGACGGCATCGCGCAATACGTCGAGATCGCAGGCGAATTCGCCCGGTTCGGCGAAGACCCTTGGGTGGATGGCAAGTTCGCTCGCGAGCCGCTCACCGACCAGGTCGACGTGGCGATCGTCGGTGCCGGTTTCGGCGGGCTGTTGACGGGCGCGAGGCTGCGTCAACTCGGGGTCGAGAGCATCCGGCTGATCGACAGGGCGGCCGACGTGGGCGGCACCTGGTATTGGAACCGGTATCCGGGCATCGCCTGTGACGTCGAATCCTTCGTGTACATGCCGCTGTTGGAGGAGCTCGGTTACATGCCCACGGAAAAATACGCCAAGGGCACCGAGATCTTCGCTCACTGCCGGGCCATTGCCGAGCACTACGACCTGTACCGCGATGCCTGCCTGCAGACCGATGTCCACGAGATCCGTTGGGAAGCCGAAAGTTCCCGGTGGGTCATCCGGACAAACCACGGGGACGAGATGCGGGCCAAGTTCGTCTCCATGGCCAACGGGTATCAGGCCAAACCCAAGCTCCCCGGCATCCGAGGAATCGGGTCGTTTCTCGGGAAGGCGTTCCATACCAGCCGCTGGGACTATGGCTACACCGGCGAAAAGCTGGAGAATCTGGCCGGCAAGCGCGTCGGCATCATCGGTACCGGTGCCACTGCCGTCCAGTGCGTCCCGCACCTCGCCGCGGCGGCGCAGCATCTCTACGTCTTCCAGCGCACCCCGTCATCGGTAGACGTGCGAGCCAATCGGCCCACGGATCCGCAGTGGGTCAACACATTACAGCCGGGATGGCAGCGGGAGCGCATACGGAACTTTCAGATCCTGACGGCCGGTGGACGGGCCGAGGAGGATCTCGTCGCGGATGCCTGGACGAGCATCACCCGCAAGCTCCCGGTGATGCGCCACGATCACAATGGCTCATCGCCTCGCGACATCGAGCTGGCCGACTTCGCCAAGATGGCGGAGATCCGGTCCCGGGTGGACGAGATCGTCGCCGATCGTGCCACCGCCGAGGCGCTCAAACCCTGGTACGGCTACTTCTGCAAACGCCCCTGCTTCCATGACGAGTATCTGCAGACGTTCAACCGCGGAAACGTCACCCTGGTCGATACCCGCGGACGCGGGGTGGAGCGCATCGCCGAGGCCGGAGTGGTCGTCGACGGAGCGGCCTACGAACTCGACTGCCTGATCTTCGCAACGGGTTTCGAGGTGGGCACCGACTACTGCCGGCGCACCGGCTTCGATCTGATCGGCCGCGACGGCGTGACGCTGACCGACCGGTGGCGCGACGGCGTGCGCACGTTCCAGGGCCTGTGCGCCAACGGCTTCCCTAACTGCTTCATCGAAAGCATCGCCCAGGCGGGGCTCACGGTGAACTTCCCATACCTGCTCGACGTCCAGGCGAGCCACGTCGCATGGATCATCGCCTGGGCGCTTGCGCGCGGCATCGCCGAAGTCGAGGCGTCACCCGGCGCGGAAGCCGCCTGGGTCGACACGGTCGTGGCCCGGTCGACGGCGACCGCCGAGCGGGCCAAGACCTGCACCCCCGGCTACTACAACCGGGAAGGCAAGGCGGACGCCAAGACTCGGCAGGGCAGCTTCTTCTTCGGCGCGCCGACGGAATACGCCGACATCCTGGAGGCGTGGCGGGCCAACGGGGAGATGGAAGGGCTCGAGATCCGCGCCGCGGGGCCGCGGCCGTGACCAGCCGACGTGCCAGCCGGCGCTACGCGGTCGGCCGACTGCGGGCGGCAACACGGCGTCGGCGCCCGCCGAGGGTGGCGATCATCGGCGCGGGCTTCGGTGGTCTCGGCGTGGCGGTGGCCCTACGTCGCGCCGGCATCGACAATCTGGTGATCGTCGAGGGCGGCGACGGCGTCGGAGGCACCTGGCGGCACAACACCTATCCGGGCGCGGCATGCGACGTACAGAGCCATCTCTATTCGTATTCGTTCGCGCCCAACGCATCCTGGAGCCGCACCTATGCTCGGCAGCCGGAGATTCTGGCGTACCTGGAGTCGGTGGCCGACGACTTCGACCTGCGCCGCCATCTGATGCTCGACACAAAGGTCCGCTCGGTCCGCTGGAACCCGGACACCCGGGGCTGGGATTGCCAGTTGGACCGCGCCGGGCACGCCGCGACGCTGACCGCCGACGTCGTCGTCTGCGCCGTCGGATTGTTCGGATCGCCCAAGCGGCCCGACATCGAGGGCCTGAACGACTTCGGTGGACCGGTCCTGCACACGGCGCGGTGGGATCACGGTGTCGAGCTGGCGGGCAAAAAGGTCGCGGTGATCGGCACCGGTGCCAGCGGCGTGCAAGTTGTTCCGGAACTGGCGAAGATCGCCGAACGCGTGGCGGTGTTTCAGCGGACGCCCCCGTGGATGGTGCCCAAGGACGACCGACCTTACAGTGCAGCCGAATTGGCGCGTTTCCGGCGCAATCCCCTGGCGGTGCGCCGCGCCCGCTGGCAGATCTGGAAGTTCCACCATGACAACACGGCGACCTTCGTCGACGACCCGGTGGTGGCGGCTCGCACGCATGTCGCGACGTCGTTCCTGGAGCGCACGGTCGCAGACGAGCAGTTGCGCCGCGCGCTGACGCCGGGGTACCCGTTCCGCTGTAAGCGAGTGCTGCTGGGCGACGACTACTACCGGGCGTTACAGAGGGACAACGTCGAGCTGGTCACCGACCCCATCGAGCGGATTGCCGAGACGTCGGTGATCACCGCGGCCGGCCGAAGGGTCGACGTCGACGCGCTGGTGCTGGCCACCGGATTCGAGACGTCGCGCTACCTGGCGGGCATCGAGGTCATCGGGACCGGAGGGCAGCGGCTGCATGAGCGCTGGGGAGCCGACCCGAGCGCCTACCTGGGCGTGGCCGTGAGCGGATTCCCGAACTTCTTCATGCTCTACGGACCCAACACCAACCAGGGGGGCAACTCGATCGTCTACGTCCTGGAGGCCGGAGCGCGACTGGTCGCCAGCGCGGTGAGCCGGGTAGCGCGTCGTGGCGGCTACCTCGAGGTGCGCGCGGAGGCCGAAAAACGTTACAACGAAGAGCTTTCCGCCGACCTCGAGCGCACCGTCTGGACCCGGTGCGACAGCTACTTCCGCTCGCCCTCGGGGCGCATCGTGACCCAATGGCCCTACACCGAGCTGGAATACGCTCGCCGAACCTGGCGGCTAATACCCCGAGAATGGGTGCACCGCACGGGCACGCAACCGGAACTAGCCGAGGCCGAAATCGATGACGCCGCGGATCAACCTGCCGCCGACCAGGTCGGCATAGGCGTCGTTGATGTCGTCGAGCGCGTAGCGCTTGGTGATCATCTCGTCGAGGAGTAGTTGGCCCGACCGATACATCGTGGCGAACAGCGGAATGTCGCTCTTGGGGTTGCAGGAGCCGAAAACGGTGCCGCACAACGTCTTGTTCATCAGGATGAACTCCTGCAACGCGATCGCGACCGAGTCCGTCATCGGTGCTGGCAGGCCGGTGAGTACGCATGTGCCGCCCTTGCGGGTGAGCGTCAGGGCCGCCCCGACATCGGCCGCGCCGATCATCGCGGGGGAGACGACGACCGCGTCGGCCATCACCCCGTGGGTCAGCTCGCGCACCAACTCGATCGCCTCGGATGCCGTCGCGGCGGTGTGGGTGGCACCGAATCTCGGCGCGGACTCCCGTTTGAATTCGCTCACGTCGATCGCGACGATGCGGGCCGCACCGCCGATGCGTGCGCCCTGAATCGCGGCGGTGCCGATGCCGCCGGCGCCGATCACCACCGCAATGTCGCCGCCGCGGACGTTGGCACGACGGGCCGCCGAACCATATCCGGTCGGAACCGCGCACGCCAGCAGGGCGGCGGACACCAGCGGCAAATCACGATCGATCTTTACGAGTGAGTTCGCCGCGACCACGGTGTGTTCGGCGAAGGCCCCGATCTTGGAGACATGCCCGAGATCTCGTCCGTCGACCGTGTGATGGCGGAACGTGCCGTCGGTCGGCATGCCGGGCACCAGGGTGCCAGATCCGTTGTCGCACAGGTATTCCATGCCCGAGGCGCACCAGCGGCATTGTCCGCAAACCGCGACGAAGGAGGTGACGACGTGATCGCCGGTCGCGAAGCCCGCCACCCCGTCGCCGACCTCGAGCACGACGCCGGAGCCTTCATGCCCGCCGATCGTCGGCGACATGGCCGGCAACCCGAGGGCGCGCAGGGTGTCCGGTGGCCGCGCCAGCCTTCCTTGCCGGATGTGTTCGTCGGAGTGGCAGAGCCCGGTGGCGGCCAGCCGGACAAGGACCTCACCGGACCGCGGCGGATCCAGCTCGAACTCTTCGACACACCACGGCCCGCCGTATTCGTAGAGGATTGCCGCGCGACTCCTCATCGACCGTCGGCTACCTCGACGTCGCCGGCTTTGGCCGCCGCGCGCAGTTGATGGAAGTCGTCGAGTGACTTGTCGGCGTATGAGTACGACCACTCGGCGACCGAGCGGCGCAGGGTGTCGCTGGTGCCGGCGTATCCACGCAGTATCGACGCGTTGGCGCTCTGGGAGTGCGCCCGCGCCAGCAAGATCGCGCAGGCGACTACGTACTCGCGGAACGTGGTCGTCGACATTCCTTCGGTTTCGATGGTGCCCTTCATGTCGTGAAACTGCCGGACGTAGTAGTCCCGGCCGTCCTTGCGTGTGGTCCCGAGGAACACATCGGACATCGCCTGCAGGATTTGCTGGCCATCGATGACGCGCACGCCCTGCCCCTGTGACGCGACGGCTGCGGTCAGCGAGTCCGGCTGGGGCCAACGGCCGTATTCTTCGAGCACCGATCGAGTGGCCTCTTTGATCTGCAGGATCAGCGGTGTGCCGTTGGGGCCCACCAAGATGACCAGATAGCACCGGGTGCCGACGCTGCCGACGCCGACGACCCGCAGCGCGACATCGGTGACGCGGAAGTGCGACAGCAGCAGCGCCACGTCGGGGGGGACCGCGGTCAGATACTCCTGAATCGACTCCACCACGGGGCCCTCTGTGTCCTCGTCGACGTGCTGCAGTAGCGGAGGCGCCTCCCGCAGGCGTGGGGTCCCATCGGGCCCAATCTCCATGAGCTGCTTGAAGACTCGCGCTGAGGTTCGGCTGCGCGCACGCGAGATCGTTTTCTGGATCAGAGCCTGCGATCCCTTCGACATCGTCCCGGTGTAGTGCTCGGGTTCCACCCGCAGGTAGTAGCGCTGAAGAACGTCCATTTCCTCGAGCATCGCGGTCAGGCTTGTTTGGTAGGCCGCTACCGCCTCGTCGACGCAACGGCGGACTGCCTTGGCGGAATACCCGGCATGGCGAGCCCCGATGATCGCGCTGGTGACCAGGCGCTTGACGTCCCATTCCGCGGGTGCCACGGCAGCCTCATCGAAGTCGTTGAGGTCGAAGACGATTGACCGATCCGGGGTGGCGTACATGCCGAAATTCGACACATGAGCGTCGCCGCAGCACATGACTTCGATCCCGCTCGATGGGCTGGCGGCGAGGTCGGCAGCCATGACCGCCGCGGAACCCCGGTAAAAGGCGAACGGGTCGGCGAGCATACGGGCGAACCGCAGCGGCACGAGTTCGCTTAGCCGACAGTCGTTTTGGGCGACGAGAATCTCCGTGGCGGTTCGCTTGGAGGGAGTCAGTTGCGCGAGAGCGCGCCGCGGCGCGGTCTTGCGCATTGCCCGACCGCGTGCCACATCCTGGCTGGGAACCTCGAGTTCGATCAGGCGGTCACGCAGCACCCGTTGCGGCATCTGATAAGGATATGCACGCACGAGACCTAGCTGGCGGTTTTCGCCGCCGCAACTACTCCGCCGTCGACCAAAAGGTCGGTGCCGGTGATGAACGTGGCATCGGGGCCGAGCAGGAATGCGGTGGCGGCGGCGATGTCGTCAGGGGATCCTATCCGGCCGGTCCCTGACATGGCGATCATCGCTCGCATGCCGTCACCGACCGGGGAGGCGAGTTCCTGCTGCCCCATCGGCGTGGAAATGATCCCCGGACTGATCGAGTTGATCCGCGCGCCGCGACGGCCCCATTGCGCGCTGGCGGCCCGGACACGAATGTGATTGGCTTGCTTGGCGATTGCGTATGCGAATCCTGGGTGGTCGAGCTTGCTGACGAAATCCAGCTGCAGCAATTCACCGGCCGGGGTGCCGGCCAGCGCATGTTCTTGATCGGCGGCCAACGGGGGAACCAGATGTCCGGCCATGCTGGCGATCACGACGCCCGCGCCGCCCGGTGAGATGATTTCGCCGAACTCTTCCAGCACCAGCGCGACGCCAAGCAGGTCCACGGCCAGGATCGCCTCGGCTGGTGCCTGCGACGGCGAAAGTCCGGCCGTGTGCGCCATCTGGGTGACGTCGCCAAGTGCGGCCGCTTGTTCGGCAAGCCCGCGTACCGATTCCGATGACGCGACATCGACTTCACGGGTCTCGACGTGATGCCCGTTCGCAGAGAGCGATTCGGCCGCTGCCGCCAGCGCGGCGCCGTTCTTGTCGGCCAACAGCACCGTCTTGCCGGCACCCAAACGGCATGCGATCGCTTGGCCCATCCCGCCCACACCGATGACGGTCAGCACTTGACGAGCCACTGTTGCTCCAAATCCGAGACAGGTCTGGTTGACCCGCGATGCTACAGAGTCCCGGGACCGTCTTCCGCATGGTGGGGGTGGCCGCTGTGCCGGATCGCCGTCCCGACGAACGGTGCGCGGACCGTGGCGACCAGGTAGCGGCGGTTGACGATCAGCCCGCCGATGGCCACCGCGGTGTAGATCGCGGAGAGCAGCAGTCGCCCTTGGGTCCAGACGATGGGGAACTGGACGACGAACAACACCAGCAGGGCGCAGGCAGCGGCTCGGCCGAAACGTAGCCCAAGGATCAGCGCAACCCCCATCAGGGTTTGGGTCGCCGTCAGCAGCACTTCCTCGACCTGGCGGGTGTCGAGCACGAGCGAGTTTCCGCCACCGCCGAGGATGTGGGCCACCGGTAGCGACCCGACCAGCAGCGTCCACTGGTTGACCTTGGAGGAGATCAGCATGGCGATCGCCGCGGTGCCCTTGCCGCGGGAGGCGAAGATCACCGCGATGATGAACTCCGGCGCTTCGGAGGCCAGCGGGGCAACCCACTGAACCAACAGAAACCGGTCGATGCCCAGTTCGGTACCCGCAGCGACCAGATTGTCGGCGAACGGCTTGGCGCACAGCAGGATCACCGCGCCCGACACCAGGAAGAGACCGATGACGACGATGCGGCGACTGCGATCCGGTAGTTCCCCGAGCGCGGCGGCGGTACCGATGAGGTCGGGCTCCTCCACGTCGCCGTGGCTGACCTTATAGAGGTAAAAGCCGAACCAGGCCAGCAGCGTCAATCCCAGCGCCAGGTGAATTTCGCCGGTGGCCGGTATGACGAATGCGACCACCCCGGCGATCAGCAGGAAACCGAGCTCGACGCGATTGGCCGGCTCCAGCGCTAACCCGGCGCGTTTGCCGGCGCCGCCTTTTCGCGCCACGACGATGCCGACCAACACCACGACCGGCCACCCCAAACCCATGAGCAACCGGTTGGACCCGGTCATATTGGCGGCCGCGTATTGGGTGTAATCCGCATTGTGGCCGGACGTGTACGCGTAGTAGAGGTCGACGGCGTACTCGGGCAGCACCGCGACCAGAGCGAGAACGGCGATCGCCAGTCCGCCGGACACGTCGATCTGGGCGGTCTCGGCGGCCCATGCCAGCAGGAAGCTGGCCGCCACCACCGCGGCCCCATAGATCAGCAGCGCGGCGACCGGGTCGAGATGCACGCCAACGATTCGGACCGCTGCCGCCGGGGCGATGAATACCGCGGTGATCAGCGCCGAGCGGGTCAAGGTGAGCCGTCGCGCGCGCGCTGTCGACGGGGCTGTGGCAGCGGGCCTGTCTGTGGCCAGCATCGTCATCCTTCAACTCATCGAGGGGTGCCGATCATTGGTGACTAGTCGGCTCGCTTGCCGTCGCGAACTGTCTACCCAACCTACCCGCGAAGCCCTAGGCCAGCAACGTTGCGGGTAGGCAAAGCGGAAGCGCGCCGGATCCCGTCTTTGCTGGCTATATGCGGCCATCTGAAAGTTCGGGCGTGCTGATCTGAAACTTTGGCAAACCTGCCGTCGTAGCTCATCATCTACTACGACGCACCGCTGGACTCCGAGGTTCCGCTACTGCTCAGTCCGCGGAGCCCATAGCCGCGACACTGGCTTGTGTCATGAGTTCGACGATCTGACGGCGGGTCAGCGAAGCCATCATCGGCACGGCGGCGCGCATGTCCGCGCCGACCATCCAGGTCGGGCCGTTGGTCAGGTTTTCGAACGCCTCCGCGATGACGTCGTCCACGGCGGCCGCACCCGGCGGCACGTCGTCGAGAGAACTCAATCGGCCGCGACTGTGTTCGAGTTGTCGCAGCGCGGGGGTGTCGGTCTTGCCCAGGATGAGGCCCAGGACGTCCACGCCCTTGTCGTGCAGTTCGGCCCAGAGCGCTTCGGCGAAGATCATGTCGAAAGCCTTGGAGGCGCTGTAGGTGACCGTGTTGGGGCTGCCGGCCAGCCCGGCGCCCGACCCGAAGATGACGATCCCGCCGCTGCCTCGCTGCACCATGGCGGGAGCGTAGTGGTGGCACAGTTGCATCGGCACCATGCAGTTGCGCCGCACCATCGCCTCGGCGGCCTCGATCGGATTCGCAAGGAACGGCTTGAAGCTCGGGTCGGCTCCCGCGCAGTACACGAGGAACCCGATCTCCAGGTCGCTGGTGGCCGCGGCGATCGCCCGCACCGCGCCCGGCTCCGCGAGATCGACCGCAAGGCTGCGAGTCTCGACATTCGTCCGGGAATTGATTTCCGCCGCAACCCGATCCAGCGCCGACTGGCGGCGGGCGAGCAGCACGACGTTGACGCCGCGCTCGGCGAGCCCCGCGGCGAAGGCGGCACCCAAACCATCGGAGGCGCCGGCGACCAGCGCCCAGGGTCCATATTTGGTTGCAAACGTCACTTACGGGCTCCCAACCGTAATCAGCCGCACCTGACTATAGCGGCGACGGGCGATGCGCCATCCGTCGGCGGTTCGGACGACCTCGTCGTCATAAAAACCAATGGCGTTCACACCAATGTTGTTGTCGGGCGCCATCATTAGTCCGTCGAGGTAGGTGCGGACCACGCCCTGGTCACCGTCGACCGTGATGGACATATTGCTCAGCCGGTGCATCGTTTGCCCTAGCAACGCGTGGGCCTGTTCCATGAACTCGGTGGCGGCATCGACGCCCTTCCAAGCGCCGATCTCGCCGTAGTCGAGTTCGCAGTCGTCGGTGAACACCGTTCGGAACAGCGGCCAGTCGCGTCTGTCGATCCCGGTGGCGTAGCGCAGCAACAGCTCCGAGATGTCCTGGCGATCCTCTCGTTCGGTCATCGCACATCTCCGTTCGGATGGACCACGATCCGCGGTGGGCCGTCGGACCTGCGGGCCAGGTCCAGCGCCACGGGAACCGCGTCGAGGCCGATGACCTTGCCGACGCTGGGCAGCCGGTCCAGCCGTCCCGCGCAGATCGCGGTGCTCAGTGTCCGCAGCAACAGTTCGCCCGGCCCGGGCGCGGGATCCGGCGTCTCGCGGACCCGCAATTCGCCTTTCCGCAACACAACAGCGCGCAACGCATCAGCCCAATTTATTTTCTCGAATAATCGATATAGCATTTCGGATGCTCGCAGCAACTGTATGAATCGCGCCGCAAAGGAGTCAAGCCATTCGCGGGTCCACGTCTGCGCCGACCGCCCGGGTGCTCGACGTTGTCGAGCTCCTGGCCCGTTCCGCGAATGCGCGGCTGCGATTCTCCGACATCGTGCGCCAGCTCGATCTCACCCAGGCGACAGCGCATGCGATTTTGAAGACCCTCTGTGACCGCGGGTGGGCCAGCCGCGATCCCGTCGAGAAGACTTTTACGCTGGGCCCCGCGCTCGCCGTGGTGGCCGCGCGGACCGACACCGCCCGTCCCCTTGCGCACGCCGCCCGCGCCGCGGCGCTGCGAGTCTCCCGCGACGTCGGCTACGCCGGTTCTGTCGTGGAGCGATTTGGTGACTCGTTGATGGTCACGGCCTTCGAGGGCAATCCCGCGACCGAGCCGGCGGGAATACCGGGTGATCGCATCCCCTATTCCCCGCCGTTCGGAGTCGCGCTTGCCGCCTGGGACACCGAGGAGGAACAACGGGCTTGGATCCGTCGCGGCGCGGGCAGCAACACCGATCGCATTGCGCGCCTCGAACGGGTCCTCGAGCACACACGCGAGCGCGGGTTCGACGTCGACTGGACCACGCCGGCGCTGGCCCAGGCGGTCCAGGCGGTCGGCACGCTGGATCAGCATGAGATGCCGACGCCAGTGCGGCACATTTTGGACCAGTTACTCGTCGAGTTCACCACGATCGGCTTTCTCTCCGACGACAACCCGGGTCGCCGCAAACAACCCGTCGCCACCATCGCGGCACCGGTTTTCGACCATCGTCAACACGTGGCCCTGATGGTGGCCGTGCATCCGTTATGCCCGCTGAGCGCGCGGCAGATCCGGATCATCGGTGAAAAGCTCACCGCTGCAACGGCGGCGATCAGCGAATCTCAACGGCGTTCCGATCCCACGTATCGCATCGACTACCGCGGCGCCTGATGGGGCGCTATGTCTCCTCGCGGCCGGGCACTCCGGCGTCGAAGGCGTTGAGCGTCACCGCGACCATCGAGAAGCAGCCCACCAGGAACACGATTCCCGCCGCCCCTTGCTCGCCGAACCGCGCGACGACGGCTCGGTAAGTGGCCTCCCCGATCAGCGCACCGTCGCCGCGGTATGCGACGAGTTCGCCAAAGCCGCTGTCGATTACGGTCCGCATGTCGCCGTACAGGGCGCGCTGTGCGGCGTTTACACTGCTCGGTGGCAACGCTGGCAGTCGCACTGGGCTCGCTCCTCACGCGGTCGCGATGGTTAGCCCAGCCAACCGCGAGAAAGACAGCGCGTCCACGACCCGCTTCCGACCACTCGGCGCTTCCTACCGCAGGTACAGCCACTTAAGCTCGCCCTATGGAACTGCGGCAGCTGCGCTACTTCGTGGCGGTTGCCGAGGAGCTGCACTTCGGCCGAGCCGCCAAGCGGATTCACATCTCAGGGCCGGCCCTGTCTCAACAGATCATCGCTCTCGAACGCGAGCTCGGGGCCGACCTTTTCGCGCGAGACAGGCGAAGCGTCCGGTTGAGCGAAGCGGGACGCACCTTGCTGCCGGATGCGCGCAGGATATTGGCCTTGGCCGAGGACGCCAAACATCGGCTGCAGCGAGCGGCCGCCGAGAGCTCCCCGGTGCGGCTAGGCTACGTCAGCTGGTTGCCCGACGACGTCACAAGCGTGGTGAGGCCGGCAATGTCGCTGCGACTCGATGAATGGGTGCTGCCGTCGCACGTGCAGGTCGATCGCGTCGCAGAGGGCAGTCTTGATGTGGCGCTGACCTGGGTGACTGGGCAGCAGGCCAGGGAGCGGGGCCTCACGACGGAGTTGTTGCGCGCCGAGCCGTTGCACGCGGTGCTTCCCGGCGTGAACTCGGCGGAACCCGTTGCGGCAAAGGAGATTCGAGTATTGCTCGATGCCGACGAGTCGGCCTGGTCTTCATGGAACCGCTTCGCCGGGGAGTTCGCGGCCGATAACGGCGCACGTATCGTCCGGATCGACGACGGCGGCGTCACCGGCGACGCGTTCTATGCGCACGTCCGCCGGATCGGTGCGCCGGTCCTGGCTTCGCCTAAGCGGCACAGCGCGGTGACCCCACCAAGATTGGGCCAGCGGCCCGTCGCCGATCCGGTGCCACTGTGGACGTGGTCACTGGTGTGCCGCGAAGACGACGACCGGGTCGGCCTGCGCCACGTCGTGGAATCACTGCTGGAGATGGCGCACAACCGCGATTGGCGGACGCCTCCCGCCAACCGTTGGTGGATCCCTTCCGACGACCCCAACTTGAGCGTGCTCGACGGCACCGAGCAGCGGTGGGAAGTTTGATCTACCACACGTAGGCAACCGCTCCTGGACGCCGGCGCGTTGTGGCGCTTAGCTGGTGGCAACGCCGCGGAAGGGACGAAAAGTCATGGCGCATAACTACGTTGTGGACGATCTTGCCGGCTTCGTCGTCGGCGCCGAGCCGGCGGACCTGAGCGGGCGATCCCGGGCGTTGCTGAAACGCAACGTGCTGGACAGCGTTGCGTGCGCCATCGGATCCCTGGACGGTGAGCTG
Organism: uncultured Actinomycetota bacterium; assembly: GCA_963784685.1. GTDB lineage: Bacteria > Actinomycetota > Actinomycetes > Mycobacteriales > Mycobacteriaceae > Mycobacterium. The sequence goes on along the minus strand of CAWASF010000011.1, from coordinate 475,351 downwards.
ATCACCACGATTCGCGAACACACCGACCAATTCAGCGGTGTGCCCACGGCAACCCTCGTCGGTGGGGGACGGGCGTCGGTCGATCAGGCGGCGTTTTTCAATGCGGTGCTGGTGCGTTACCCCGATCTGCTAGACACGTATCTGACGGTCGGGGGGCTGTGTCATCCCGCCGACAACTTCGGTGCGGTCCTGGCCGTCGCGGAGCACATCAACGCCGGTGGTGCGGATTTCCTGCTGGCCCTCGCGGTGGCCTACGAGGTCCAGTGCCGGTTCAGCGCCCAGGTTCCCGTCATGGCGCGCGGCCTCAATCACGCGCTGCAACTTGCGATGTCGGTCGCAGCCGGGTCGGCGAAGCTGCTGGGGCTGGACGCCGAGGGCACCGCCAACGCCATCGCCGCCGCCGCGGCCGACAACGTGTCGCTCGCCGCCGTACACGCTGAACCGGTTTCGAACTGGAAGGGCATATCGCCGGCCATCACCGGCATGCGCGCGGTATACGCGACGATGCTGGCCGGGCGGGGCATCACCGGGCCCAAGTCATTGTTCGAAGGCCCACACGGCTTGGTGCAACTCTTCGGTCAGCCGATCGACTTCCACACCGCCGACCGAAGGCTCACCTGCGTCGAGCAGACCTACTTGAAGCAGTACTGCGCACTTATCCACGGGCAGGCCATCATTGACGCGGTCTTGGCAATCCGCAGCGACAACGATCTGCGTGGCGACGACGTCGCACGGGTGACCGTTGAGGTCTTTCAAACCGCATACGACATCGCCGGGGGCGGAGCGTACGGCGACAAGGATCATCCACTTACCAAGGAACAGGCCGACTACAACCTCAAATACCTGAGCGCGGTCGCACTGCTTGACGGCGGGGTGGGTCCCGAACAGCTTGAGAACGGACGGGTTCTGCGCGGCGATGTCCAGGGCCTGCTGGCGCGGGTCGACGTCAACGCCGCCGCCGACCTGACCGCGGACTATCCGCATCGCACGGCGACCCGTGTGCGCGTGGTCATGCGCGACGGGCGGGAATTCAGTCGCGAGGAGACCGATTACGAGGGATCGCCCACCCGGCCGATGTCCTGGGAACGCGTCGTCGAGAAGTTCCACTGGCTGGCGGAACCCTTCTGCGGCCAAACGCTGCGCGCCGACATCATCGCAGCGGTCGATCACCTGGACGAGATCCCCGTTGCCGAGCTCGCCGGCCTGCTCGGTGCGGTGAGCTCCACGGCCGAACGTGCGCGCAGCAAGGCGCGCTTCTGAATCCTGCGCGTCCTCTTGCATGGTTCGCCGCCCGCGTTGAATGATCGGCCATGCGCAAAGATCGCGGCATCAACCGATGGGAATTGGTCACCTGCGGGTTCGCGGGGCACGTCACCTATGCGCCCGACGAGGAGCCACTCGCCGAGCGGCTCAGCGGCAAGACCGGGCTGGGTGAGGTGTGGCGCTGCCTGCGCTGCGGTGAATTCGCCCTAGGCGCGCCACATGGGCGCGGGCACGCTGAAGACGCGCCGATGATCATGCGCGGCAAGGCGTTACGCCAGGCCTTCATCATCCGCGCCCTGGCGGTCGAACGGCTGTTCCGGGCGGTGGTGATCGTGCTCGCGGCGTATGCGGTGTGGAAGTTTCGCGGTGCGCGCGGCGCCATCCAAGCCACCCTCGACCGCGACCTGCCGATCTTTCGCGCCGCCGGATTCAAGGTCGATCAGATGACGATCGTGCACGAGCTGGAAAAGGCGCTGGCGGCCAAACCATCCACGTTGTCTCTGCTGACCTGGATGCTGATCGCCTATGCGCTGATCGAGCTCATCGAAGGCGTCGGCTTGTGGTTGTTGAAGCGCTGGGGCGAGTACTTCGCGGTGATAGCCACCTCGGTCTTCCTGCCGCTGGAGATCCATGACCTCGCCAAGGGCATCACGATGACCCGCGCCGTCACCTTCACGATCAACATCGCGGCCGTGATCTACCTACTCATCTCCAAGCGGCTGTTCGGTCTGCGGGGCGGCCGCAAAGCCTACGACGAAGAACGGCGCGGTGAGCAACTCTTCGATGTCGAGCGAGCCGCCATGCAGACCTGACCTTGGACAACAAACGGCCGCGGATGGATGAAACGTTGAGGGGCGCTCCGATGGGCACTTATGCGATCAGCGGCGCGGCTTCCGGCATGGGCCGCGAAACCGCGCAGCGGCTTCGGGGCGACGGGCACACCGTGATCGGGGTCGACGTCAAGGATGCTGACGTCGTCGCCGACCTGTCGACGCCGCGCGGACGTAGAGACGCCGTCGACGGCGTCCTGGCGGCGTCGGGCGGCAAGCTCGAGGGTGCTGTGCTGGCCGCCGGTCTGGGCCCCAGCCCGGGTCGGGATCGGCCCCGCCACATCGCCCAGGTGAACTATTTCGGGGTCGTTGAGCTGCTGGTCGGGTTGCGACCGGCGCTGGCCGCGGCTGAGCGCGCCAAGGTCGTCGTCGTCGCGAGCAATTCCTCGACGACAGTTCCTGCGGTGCCCCGGAGAACGGTGCGAGCGTTGCTCGCGCACGACGCCGACACGGCGGTGCGATCGGTGCGCCTTCTCGGCCCGGCCGCGCCCACGATGATGTACGCGGCATCGAAAATCGCTGTCAGCCGCTGGGTGCGGCGGCACGCGGTGCTGCCGGAGTGGGTGGGGTCGGGTGTGCGCTTGAATGCCCTCGCGCCCGGGGCCGTCATGACGCCGTTGCTGAAAGAACAGCTGTCGACGCCCCGGCAGGCGAAGGCGGTCCGGTCGTTCCCGGTTCCCGTCGGCGGCTTCGGCGACGTCCGGCACATGGCCGACTGGATGTGTTTCATGTTGTCAGATTCTGCCGACTTCCTTTGCGGCAGTGTAGTTTTCGTTGATGGCGGCACCGATGCGTATTTCCGGGCCGATGACTGGCCGAAGCCGGTCCCGGCACGCCGGCTGCCCGGCTATCTCCGCCGGTTCAGGAAATTTGCGCCGACAGGGAATAACAAGACTTTGTGACGCGTTGGTCACCAGTGTCGGGCATGTGTCTTACGCCACAAAGTCGGTTTTCGTGCCGTTTACCGCGGCGCGGCGTGCCCGTAAAACAGCCGCGGTGCAATTCAATGAGTCGGCCACCGGCCGAACGGACAGGGGATTGAAACCATGGCAGCGCTGCAGGCCTGGATCAACCAAAACCCGACCAACCTCGATGTGCTCGCCCCGATCAAGGCGCGTGCCCATGACGCGCTGCACGCCATGTTGCGGAGCAGGCCGCGCCAAGTGCGCTCCGCCCCAACCATCATGCGCAGGGGTGCCGAGCGCTGCTAATGCCGCGCGCGCTCGCGTTCGCGCCGGCGTGCGCGGGAAGCGCGTAGATTCGCGGCGTTGCCGCACGTCTTCACGTTGTGCCACACCCCGCTGTTGTTCTTCGAGCGGTCGTAAAACGTCGACGCGCAGCGGGTGTTGTGGCATCGCTTGAGCCGCCGCCAGCTGCCGTCCCGCTGGCTCAGCAGGATTTCCGCCCAAAGCGCCGACGCCAGCCAACGCCAGCCGCTGCCGGCGGGTTCCAGCCGCACCTCGCCGCTCTCCGACAGCGCCAGGGAGGCGGGGACGGCCCCCGTCCCTCGCCCGGTCGGTGGTTCTCCGGCGACCAGCCCCGCGATCGTGTCGCGCAAAGCCCGAAGCTTCGATGCGTCCGCATCGCCCAGCGCCGGCGGCCGTACGTCCATTCCGCGCAGTGCTGACCACGTCCGCGCCGCGCCGTCCGCCCACTCGCCCGCCAGCGCGCCGTCGGCCAGCAGGTCCGGCCCGTAGTCCCCGATCCCCACCGTGTTGAGGAAATCCTGAACCAACCCCAGGCCCCCGGGCGCCGGAGCCAGCTTGTAGCGCTGTGACGCAGGCCATGTGGACATATTCAAAACATACTTGTCTATGTCGACCGGGTCAACTACGGTGACAGATGCAAAGCAGGATTGCCTACGTCTAGGAGAACGGAAAAATGGTCAACATCAAAGGGTCGACGGTTGTGGTAACCGGCGGGCAGCGGGGGCTCGGCAAGGCCATCGTCGAGGAGTTCTTGGAGCGGGGTGTGGCCAAGGTGTATGCCACGGCTCGGGACCCGAAACCGGCCGATGACCCTCGTGTGGTGAGTGTCGAGCTGGACGTCACCAACCCGGATTCCGTCGCAGCGCTGGCTGCTATGGCAACCGATGCCGACATCGTCATCAACAATGCCGGCGTCCTCGGCGCCTCCAGCCTGCTCGCCAGTGACCTCGAGGAAGTGCGGGCGGTGTTCGAGACCAACTACTTCGGAGCGCTGCGGGTCGCCAAGGCGTTCGCGCCGATCCTGGCCGACAATGGCGGCGGCGCCCTGGTCGACATCAGTTCCGTCTTGTCCTGGGTGGGCGGTTTCGGAGGCTACGGAGACTCCAAGGCCGCCATCTGGTCGCTGACCAACTCGCTGCGCATCGAGCTCGAGAAGCAGGGCACCCTGGTCACGGGGGTTCACCTGGGCTACACCGAGACCGACATGACCAACGGGTTCGATGTTCCGAAGAACGACCCGCGAGACGTGGCACGGCAAATCGTCGACGGCATCGAGCGCGGCGATGCGGAGGTGCTGGCCGACGAGATGACCCGCTATTTCAAGGCGGCGTTGTCGGGACCGGTGGAGGCGTTGCGCGCGAGCTGAGACGCCCGGCTATAAGAGGCCTGCCCGAAGGCAGGTCCCCGTCTTGTGACGGTGGGTCAAGCAGGCCGTTGGGGGGGTTCGGCCAAAAAGCTCGCTGCACTTCGGACAGGCCACCGGGTTGTCCCGGTACGACCACGATCGCAGCGCGGCCGGTGGGGTTCGACGGCCAAAGGTCCTCAACACATCGGCACAAAGTCACCTTCCGACGAGGTGCCTCCGTGGCGCGACGAGCCGCACCCCTCCCGGGCGACATGTTTGGATAGCGACATGGAACCTGAACCCCCGCACCGCATCGTCAGCGCCACCCGCGTGATCTCGGCCGACGCCGATCGGATCTTTGAACTGATCGCCGATCCCGCCCGCCAGCCGAGCTGGGACGGCAACAACAACCTCGCCTCCTCCGCTCCCGGGCAGCGCGTCCACCGGGTCGGCGACGTGTTCAAGACGACGTTGACCAACGGCGCCGTGCGGGAGAACCACGTGGTGGAATTCATCGAAGGCAGCAAGATCGCCTGGTGCCCGGCGGAACCGAGAAAGCAACCGCCCGGGCACCTTTGGCGTTGGGAACTCAACCCCATCAACGCCGCCCTCACCAGCGTCACCCATACCTACGACTGGACGGCGCTGACCGACAGCAGCCGGTACGAACGGGCTCGGTCGACGACGCCCGAGATGCTGCGCGAGTCGATGGACCGGCTCGCCGTGCTGGCACAAGCCCCGGACACGGGAAGCGGAACATAATATGGCTCTTCCACCCCCGGGTGACGATCGTGCCGCCATCGTCACCGGCGCATCGTCGGGCATCGGCGAACGGTTCGCCGGGATACTTTCCCGGCGCGGCTATCGGGTGGTGCTGGTGGCCCGCAGCGCGGATCGCCTCGAAACGCTCGCCGCCCGGTTGGGGCCGCATGCGCACCCGCTACCGGCCGACCTGTCCGACCGAACCGAACGAGCCGGCCTGCCCGGCCGCGTCGCGGCGCTCGGCCTGATCCCGGACATCCTGATCAACAACGCCGGGTTCTCGACCCTCGGACTCGTCGCGAAATCCGTTCCAGAGCAAGAAGTCAACCTGGTCGAGGTCGATGTGGCCACGGTGGTGGATCTGTGCAGCAGGTTCCTGCCGGGAATGGTCGACCGCCATCGAGGCGCCGTGCTGAACGTGGCGTCGATGGCCGCGTTCGGTCCCCTGCCGGGTCAAGCCGCATACGGCGCTGCCAAGGCGTTCGTGTTGTCCTACACCCACAGCCTCCGCGCGGAGCTGCGTGGCACCGGGGTCAGCGCGACCGCGCTGTGTCCCGGGCCGGTGGACACGGGATTCGGCGAGGCGGCCGGATTTTCCAAGGAGGAGGCCGAATCCGCGCTGCCACGGGTGATGTGGGTTCCGGCCGACAAGGTTGCACTTGCCGGCATCGACGGTCTTGCGGCCGGCAGGGCCGTCGTCGTCCCCGGTCGCGTCAATCGGGTCGCGTCGGCCCTTTTCCGGGTCGGGCCACCCGAGCTGTTGTCGCCCCTGCTGGCGCGCGGCCACCCGGCTTTCAAAAGGGACTGAAACGCGACTGGCGATCAGCCGTTCTTGCCGCGCACCCACTGAAACGTCGCGTAGGTCTTGACGCGCACGCCGACGAATCCGTTGTCTTCGAGAAGGTCGCCGATCTCGTCGTCGTCGAACACATGCGCGCCGACATTCGGCAGCAGGTGCCAAAAACGAGCGGCGAGCCCGACGGTGGGAACCATTATGGCCAGCCTGCCGCCCGGTCGTAGCACCCGCGCCATCTCCGCGACGGCGGCCTTGTGGTCCGGAATCAGTTGCAGTACCGCGGTCGAGATCACCGCGTCAACGGTATTGTCGCGCAAGGGAAGTCGCTGCGCGTCGGCCTTTATGAAGCCGACTTGCGGCCCGGCTTCGGCGCGGACGGCGCGCGCCAGCATGGGCTCGGAGATGTCGACGCCCAGAGCCAAGCCATCCGGGCCGGCCGCCCGGGCCAGCGACGCCGTGACGTTCCCCGGGCCCGAGCCGACGTCGAGTGCCACCCCGCCCGGCGGGATGTTCAACCACTCGATCGGGAGTTGCCATGCGCTGATCAGCCGGCGTGAAAGGGCTTGGGCGTTGTCGTAGAGCATCGACCCGATCGGCGATGCCCACGCCGCCTGGATCGGACCGGTGTTCCTCGCGACGGATTCGTCATCAGCGGATCCGGTGTCCAGCAGGTCGAGATAACCGTTGCTCACGTTCGGCTCCGCCGGCGGGTCAGCAAGCAGATCCAGCGCTCGCCGCAAGGCGGGAGGCAGCGAAATGTGCACGTCGGTCACCCGCACTCCTTCGATCAAATGCCAAGCGGCAGGCCAAAGAATCGCCGATTGGCAGCTTGTTTTTTCAGCCTAGCCGAGCCGTCGGGCTCCTCGACCGTCGCCGGATGTGGGATTGATTACCGGCTGACGGCGGCGTGCTCGCGCACCAGGGCATGTAGGCGCCACTGGCCCGGCACACCCTTGAGCGCGCTCTCGCCGCGCTCGGCGAACCGGCGGCGCGACCCGGTGACGATGTCACGCACCGTCGAGGACACCAGCACTTCGCCGGGTGCGGCCAGCGCGGCCACCCGCGCACCGATGTGCACGGCCATGCCGGCGATATCGTCTTTCAGGGCGCCGCGCACCTCGACCTCGCCGGCGTGAATGCCCACCCGCACCTCGATGCCGAGCACCCGTACCGCTTCGACTAGTTCGTCGGCGCACGCAAGCGCGGCGCTTGGGCTCGTGAACGTCGCGACGAACCCGTCGCCGGCGGTGTTGACCTCACGCCCTCCGAATCGCTGCAGTTCGTGGCGGATGATGGTGTCGTGGTTGTCCAGCAGGTCGCGCCATCGGTCGTCGCCGATCAGGGCGGCGCGCTCGGTGGATCCGACGATGTCGGTGAACACGATCGTGGTCAGCAGGCGCTCGGCGTCGGAGGCGCCGCGCACGCCGGTGATGAATTCCTCGATCTCGTCCAGCATGGGCGCGGTGTCGCCAACCCAATACAGCGCGTCCTGGCCCGGTAGCTCGACCAAGCGTGATCCGACGACGTGCTCGGCAATGTAGTGAGCGTGCCCGACGGGGCTGAAGTTCGGGTTGTCGCGATGCAGGATCAGCGTCGGCACGGTGATGCGCTCGAGCCGGTCGCGGACGTCGGCGTCCCGGATCCTCTTGATAAAAGTGCGCGCCATGCTGGGAGAAGCGGCCCGGTTGCCGGCCATATCCCACCACGCGCGGAACGCGGCGTCGGCCGCCACGGACGGAGCGATGATGCCGAGTACGTCGAAACCCTGCTCGACGGCATCCGGCTCGATCCCGGTCGTCGTGAATGGATCGGTGGCGTCGATCTCGGCGCCGATCGGGTAGTCGGGAGCCCGAAGCGTGCGGGCCGCGCCGTTCGCGATGACCACGCTGTTCACCCGCTCGGGGTAATCGGCCGCCAGCACGAGCGCCGCCAACGAGGTAAAACCCGGGGCGAAGATCGTCGCCCGCTCGCATCCGGCCGCGTTCATCACCGCGATCGCGTCTTTCGCCCAAATCTCCGCGCCGATCATGTCCGGCGAGGAGACCCGCGACGACAGTCCAATACCGCGCTGGTCGAACCGGATCACCCGGCAGAACGTCGCCAGGCGTCGATGAAAGCGGTACATCGATGGCTCGAGGTCGACACAGTCGATCGGGATCAATGGGGCCTGCAGCACCAGCAGGTCGATCGGGCCCTCGCCGAAGACCTGATAGGCGATGTCGACCTCACCGCAACTGGCATACCGGGTCCGCGGAACCGACACGAATACAGGCTAGTCCAGGCCACCGACGCGGCAGGACACCTGCTAGCGACCGATCATCGGGACCAGGTAGCGGGCGGCGTAGTCGCGGACGGCCGCTTGGTCCGACGTGTCGAGACGGTCGGTGGGAAACACGATGATGCCCAGGGCGATGCGCAGCAGGATGTCCGCGACGTTGGCCAGGTCCGGGTCGGACATGTCGGCCCCGCAGCGCCGCAGAGTGTGGGCGATCCCGTCGGCGAATTGGCGAATCGGGAAGGCGTCCGATCGCGAGAACATGCCGAGCAGCTCGGGTTCGCTCTCGGCGATCCGGGAATACAGGGGCGAGTCTTGGACGAGGCGCACCCCGAGGGCGAACGCCTCGATCACGGCTTCCTGTGGGGTACAACCGGTGGTCGCCTGATCCAGCGTGCTGAAGAAGAGCCCGGCCTCGTGCCGCACCACATGTTCGAACAAAACGTCCTTGGTCGGAAAACGCCGGTAGATGGTGCTGCGGCTCACGCCGGCGCGGGCGGCGACGTCTTCGATGTTGGCGCGACGCACCCCGTAGGTCTCGAAGACGGCCCGCGCGATGTCCAGGATGGCGCGGTCGAGATCGGTCTTTTCGCCCAGGTTGCCGGCAGGGTCGTGGTTCCGCATAAGTCACCACCCCCGGGGCAATCTCGGCGCAACACTGTTAGGATGACACAAAGATACGCATTTGTTTCTCTGCTTCACAAGCTGGTTATGCGCGCTTAGGGGTAGGAGTCCGAATGACGGCGCAATGGGCTGAACAGGATTTCGACACCGGTGTTCGCGAGGCGGTCCCGATGCCGGTCGACGGCGACGTCGTCGCCGACGCCTCGCCTCGGTTGGGCCCCGAGTCGTTGATATGGAAGTTCTACGGCGATCACCGCACGCAATTCTTCGGGTTTCAGCGCACAGCCGGCGTGGAGAACTGCATCGAGCAGCTCGCCCAGGGCGTCCTCGATCACTCTGTGATTTTCAGCGACACGTTGGGTCGGGCCAAGCGAACCGCACCGCCCCTGATGAAGACCGTCTACTCCGACGACCCCCACGAGTGGGGTCGCAAGGTCCGGGATTTCCACAAATCGATCAAGGGCACCATCAGTGACGGTTCGAGGTATCACGCGCTCAACCCGGAGTTGTTCTATTGGGCGCACGCGACGTTCGTCGACCAGGTGATCTACACGACCGACACGTTCATCCGCCGGTTGTCCCGCGCGGAAAAGGAACAGATTTTCGACGAGGGCAAGACCTGGTACGGCCTGTACGGGGTCAGCGACCGCGGCCAGCCGCAGACCTATGACGATTTCGTCGCCTATTGGGACGAGATGCTCGAGCGGTTCGTTCCGCACAAGACCGTGCTGTACGGCACCGGTTACATCAGGAAAGGAGTACCGCGCCCTCGCTGGATTCCCGGGCCGGTCTGGAAGGTCTTGTCTGCGCCGCTCAACGCCTACACCCGGCTGGTCCTGGTGGGAACCCTGCCGCCGCAGATGCGCGAGGTCTGCCGGCTGGAGTGGGACGCCAAGAAGGAGAGACGATTCCAGCGGTTCGCTGCCGTCATGCGCGGGCTGAATCCGCTCATCAACCGGCTACCCCTGTGGTTGGTCTACACCCCTTGGGCGGCCAAGGCGTGGCGCCGTGCCGGCGTCGACCCGCGCAGGCTCCACAACCGTCGCCCGATCGTCGCCTGATAAGCCTCAGACGCGCAGGGGGCATTGAAGCCCACCGCCAAGACCTGCTTGAGTTGTTGCGGTCCGGTTGACAATCGGTGGTCGTCCGGTACCGAAACCGAAGGAGGGGCGCGGCGATGCAGATGACGGACAATACGGTGCTGGTCACCGGAGGTGGCACGGGGATCGGCCGCGGCCTGGCCGAATCATTGCACCGGCTGGGCAACGAGGTGATCATCGCGGGCCGCCGCCGTGAGCAGTTGCAGGCAGTCGCCGAGGCCAACCCCGGCATCAAGACTCTGTCGCTGGATCAAAGCGATCCCGCCGACATCCGGCGCTTCGCCACCGAGGTGACCGACCGCTATCCGCACCTCAACGTCGTCGTCAACAACGCCGGCATCCAGCGCGTCGAGGACCTCACGTCCGCCGGCGCCGGCCTGGCGGAGCTGACCGTCGCAATCAATCTGCTGGGCCCCATCCGGCTCACCGCGGCCCTGCTGCCGTCACTGCTGAAGAAGCCGCGCGCGGTGATCGTCAACGTGTCGTCGGGCCTGGCATTCGTGCCCAGCGCGCTCACCCCGACGTACTGCGCCACCAAGGCGGCGTTGCATTCCTACACCCAGTCGCTGCGTTACCAGCTCCGCGAGAAGCCGGTCCAGGTGATCGAGATCATCCCGCCGCACGTGCAGACCGGGCTGCAGCGCGGACGGGGATTCGACCCGAGCGACCCCAGGGCGATGCCGTTGGATGAGTACATCGCCGAGACGATAAGCCTGTTACAGGCGCACCCGGAGGCCGACGAGATCATCGTGGAGCGGGTCAGGCCGTTCCGGTTCGCCGAGCGTGACGGCGTTTACGACGAGATCTACCCCGCCCTCAACGAAGCGATCACCGCGGCCTTCCAAAACCGCGTGGCCGCAAAGAATTCGCCGTGAGATGGCGCAACGTTCAATCCTGGTATGCCAACTGCACTCCCGCACGGTTGTCCGGCCGGTCGGGGATGGGACAGGATCGTTGGCGTGGCCAATATCGATTTCTCGCTGTTGGACGTTCCCAGGTCGGTTCCGGTCGACGACCCCGAGGAGTATCTGCGCGCCGCCGTGAGCTGGCACTTCGGCCAGGACACCGGTTCCCCATTCTGGCTGCGGACCGCCAGGGCGCTGGACTTCGATCCGTTGACCGACGTCAACACGTTCACCGATCTGCGCCTGTTTCCCAACCTCGTCAACGAACTTCGGAATGTGCCGGTCGAGGATCTGATTCCCCGCGGCTATGGTTCCCAGGGTTCCCGGGTGCCACTGCCGCAGATATTCGAATCCGGCGGCACCACCGGGGCGCCGAAACGAACTGTGCAGATGCCGGATTGGATTGCGCAGGTTGTCGAATGGCAGACGGAGGACTTCGCCGCGGGTGGCTTTGTGTCGGGGCGGGGTTTCCTGTGCCTGATGCCGAGCGGCCCGCACGGTGTCGGCTACTTCTCCCGCCTCGTCTCCGAGCGGCTGGGCGCGGCCTTCCACTCGATCGACATCGACCCGCGCTGGGTGAAGAAAGTCGCCGCCCGCAATGCGGCCGCGGAAGTGGCCGCGTACGTCGATCACGTGGTCGAGCAGGCCGTGTTCGTTCTGCAGACGCAGAATGTCGCGAACCTGCACACCACCCCGCCGCTGCTCGAGGCCATCGCCCGAAACGACCGCGTGGTGGATCTGGTGAACGACAAGATTCGCTACCTGCTGCTCAGCGGCGCCCACGTGGACGCCGACACGCTCGACCTGCTGCGCGAGATCTTCCCGAACACGACCATCACCATGGCCTTCGGCAGCACCATGGTGCTTTCGCAAGCGGTCACGCGGACCATCGACGGCGGCTCGTTCGTCTTCGACCCGAGGACGCCCTACGTCGTGTTCTGGGTCCTCGACCCCGACACCAAAGAGCAAGTGCCATACGGACAACGAGGCCAGGTGGTGATGAACCACATCAGCAAGGGAATGTTCATACCGAACAACCTCGAGCGCGATCTGGCGATCCGGATGCCCGGGCCGGCGGCGCACCTCAGCGATTCCGTCAGTGAGGTGCGACCGGTGACCACCTTCGAGGGCGAGGCCGTCATCGAAGGCGTGTACTGAACATGGGACCCGAACGGGCAAGCCTTGCAGCCGATCTGGTGTGCATCGACGCGCTCGGCCCGGGCGGCGAGTATCGCACCCGCAACCGCGAAGTCATCACAGGCACCGACGGCGTCGCGGTCGCCGAGCTGAGTATCGTTCCGCCGCTGTATGTTTCACGCACCGTCGGCGCGCAGCGCAAGTTGCGGCCGCTGCCGGCCGCGCAGCGGGAAGCGGCGCTGGCCGGCGCCGCCGATGTCTTCGCCACCGCCGTCATCGCCGGCCTGGATTTCGAGAACTACGTTCGCCTGGCCAGTCGGATCTCGGGCCAACCGATCGCGGTCACCCGGGCGGGGGCACGCAGCGTGGCCGCCGCCGTCGCCACGGCCTTCGAGGCCGTGCGGTCGGCCCGGCCCACGGGCGCCGCACTCGACTGGCGCGAGGAGCGCACCCGCAACGGCAGTGCGGTGTGGGCGCGGCGCGGGGAGGTGTTCGCCGTGCACGCCGCCGGAAACGGCCCGGGCGTGCACGGTCTGTGGCCGCAGGCGCTCGCGCTGGGCTACCGGGTGGCGGTGCGCCCGTCGCGCCGGGAGCCGCTGACCGCGCACCGGTTGGTGAAAGCCTTGCGCCGGTCGGGATTTCGTCCCGAGGATGCCGCCTATCTGCCCACCGACCATGGCGGCGCCGACGAGCTCATCCGGTCGGCCGACCTTGCCATGGTGTACGGCGGTCAGGACGTGGTGGACAAGTACGCCAACGATCCGACGGTGGTGGTGAACGGACCGGGACGGGCCAAGATCTTGATCACCGCCGACCGGGATTGGCGTGACTGCGTCGACCTCGCCGTCGACTCGATCGCCAACCTGGGCGGGATGGCGTGCGTCAACACCACCGCGGTGCTCTACGAGGGCGACCCCGCCCCGTTGGCGCAGGCGATTGGCGAGCGGCTGGCGACGATTGCCCCGCTGCCCACCAACGACGAGCGGGCGATCCTGCCCACCCAGACCCTCGAGAAGGCGCGGGCGCTCGCGAGCTACCTCGCGGTCAAGGCCGCGCGCACGACGCCGGTCCTCGGCGCCGATCAGGTGGTCGCCGCGCTGGGTGACGGCTATGCAGCGCTGCGTCCGGCGGTGCACGTGCTGGCCGAGCCCGGCTCCGGCGACCTCACTGACGAGTCCAACATCGAATTGCCGTTTCCGTGCGCGTGGGTGTCGTCGTGGTCGCGCGACGCGGGCGTTAAGCCGCTGCGGCATTCGTTGGTCGTCACCGCGGTCACCGGCGACGAGGAGCTGATCGACGACCTGATCGCGGAGCCGACGATCAGCAACGTCTATCGCGGTCACCGCCCGACCTTCTATGCCGCGCCCGAAATCCCGCACGACGGGTTTTTGGCGGATGTCCTGATGCGTAATAAAGGCTTTGTCAGGGACTAACCGCCGACGCCGACCTGAGACCCGACGACGGTTCTCGGCGCCGCAGGACCCGCGCCTGCCGGCCCGCCGGGACCTCCGCCGAGGTGACTGGCGGCAAAGGACACGCCCTGGTCTATCACCGCCCCGTTGCTCGCGTACGAGTCATGCGCGGCGAAATTCGCCCCGTCGGCGCAGATCGGGTCCTCGGGGGCGCACACCTGGATGGTCTTGGCCTGATAGAACGGGCCGATGACGATCGGCGGCTCGCCGAAGAAATTCATCGCCCGATCGCTCGGCATTGCGAAGAGCACGACCGAGGAGACGTGGTTGGCCACTTCGGCGTCCATCGGCTTGGGTACGGTCGTCGGATCGATTCCATTCGGTACGGCAGCCGAGGTGACGAAACCCATCACGGCCGCGCCTTGGGAGTAGCCGCCGAGCACCATCTGGGTCTTGGGGCAGTCGTGCGCCATCGAAACCACATGCGCGCCCGCGTCCCTGATGCCGTCGAGGCCCGCGGTTGTCCAGTCATGGGTGGCGGGGTAGTTGACCGGATACACGTCGAGCGACCTCGCGCCGATGCGCGGGCGCAGGGAGTCGATGAATGCCTGTCCGGTCGCGCCCACACCGAGGGAGTCATCGGTGCCGCGGGCGAACACCACCTGAACGTCCGAACACGGGTCGGCGGAGGCGGGGGGGATGGCAGATGCGAGGACGGAAGCGGCAACGCCCGACGCTGCGACCACCGCAGAAGCAAACAACCGAGGGATCTGACGCGTAATCATGCCGCAATATTCCCACTGATGTGATTGCCCAAACCGCAACTTTTGCGGCAATTCCCATAGTTTCGCAAACCCGGTAAAACCAGGCCCAAGCGCGGGCCCGCATTTCGATGTGGTCTGCTGATTGGAGTGAATGCGGCAGGGAAGTGAACGTGATAGCGCAGGCCTTTGAAGCGGCCACCAGTCGATTGGCCAACCCGGCACGGGTGTCGGATCCCGACAAGCTGCGCCGCGCCGTTTCCGGCAAGACCGTGCTGGTGACGGGAGCCTCCTACGGGATCGGCGAGGCGACCGCGCGCAAGATGGCGGCCGCGGGAGCGACCGTGCTGGTTGTCGCCCGGTCGGCGGAAAGGCTGGACGACCTCGCGGCGGCGATCAACGCCGGCGGCGGCCGGGCCGTCGCCTACCCGACCGATCTCACCGACGAGACCGCCGTCGGCGCGCTGACCAGGCAGATCACCGAGGACCACGGCCCGGTCGACATCGTGGTGAGCAACGCCGGAAAGTCGTTGCGCCGTTCGCTGCATCATCAGTACGACCGCCCGCACGACTTCCAGCGCACGATCGACATCAACTACCTGGGGCCGATCTGGCTGCTGCTGGGACTGCTGCCGGCGATGCGCGAGCACGGGGGCGGGCACATCGTGAACGTTTCGAGCGTCGGTGCGCGCGTGGTACCCGGTCCGCAATGGGGCGCCTACCAGGCCTCCAAGGGGGCGTTCGACCGGTGGCTGCGCAGCGTCGCCCCGGAAGTGCACGCCGACGGCGTGGCCGTCACGTCGGTCTACTTCGCGCTGGTCCGCACCCGGATGATCGCACCGACGCCGGTCCTCGGCCGACTCCCCGGCTTGTCGCCGGACGAGGCCGCCGATGCGATCGCCAAGGCGGTCATCGAGCGGCCCCGCGCCATCGAGCCGCCCTGGATGTGGCCTGCCGAGGTGGCCTCGGTGGTGTTGGCCGGGCCCGCCGAGCGCGCGGCCCGGATCTGGCACCGGCGCTTCTTCGCCCATGCCGAAGCCCACGAGGCCCGACGATGACCGCCTTGGTGTCGGGGGACGGTGTGATCGCCACCGCGGCCCGGGCGCTGCTGCGCTCCGGGCTGCTGAGCCCGCCCTCTCCGGCGGCCGGGTTGCGGCTCATCTCCGAGGCGCGCCGGAGCGGCACCAATCCGTACACCCTGCTGGCGGTCGCGGCGGCCCGGTGGCCCAACCGGGCCGCGATAATCGATGACGACGGCGCCGTGTGCTATCGCGAATTGCGAGCAGAGACCGAGTCCCTTGCCCGCGAGTTGTCGGGCGTCGGCGTTGGACCCGGCCAAGCGGTGGGGGTCATGTGCCGAAATGGTCGGGGTTTCCTCAAGGCGTTCTTCGCCGCGGCCGTGGTGGGCGCCGACGTCGTGCTCGTCAATACGGATTTCCGCACCGATGCGCTGGCGGCCGCGTTGAGCGCACATCGGGTCACAGCGATGATCGCCGACGACGAGTTCGCGGAGCGGGTGCAGGCCGCTGATGAGTCGCTCGTCGTCATCGACCCGGCGGTGGCCACGGCGCACGAGGGGGACCCGCGAGTCCGGGTGGCCGCGCCCGGCCGGATCGTGCTGCTGACGTCGGGGACTACCGGCAAGCCCAAAGGCGTGCCGCGCACGCCGCAGATGCGTTCGGCGGTGGGCGTCTGGGTGACCATCCTCGATCGCACCCGGTTGCGGACCGGGTCGCGGATCTCGGTGGCGATGCCGATGTTCCACGGGCTGGGCCTTGGCATGCTGATGCTGACGATGGCGCTCGGCGGCACGGTGCTCACCCATCGCCACTTTGACGCCGAAGCCGCGCTCGCACAGGCGTCGCTGCATCGTTCCGATGCGTTCACGGCGGTGCCGGTGGTGCTCGCGCGCATCCTCGACCTGCCCCAGCGCGTGCGGGCGCGAAACCCGTTGCCCTACTTGCGGGTTGTGTTGTCGAGCGGGGACCGACTCGACCCCAACCTCGGTCAGCGGTTCATGGATGCCTACGGCGACATCCTGTACAACGGCTACGGCTCCACCGAAGTCGGCATCGGCGCCCTCGCGACGCCCGCCGATCTGCGGGACGCTCCAGAGACCGTCGGAAGGCCGGTCGCCG
This sequence comes from uncultured Actinomycetota bacterium, assembly GCA_963784685.1. GTDB lineage: Bacteria > Actinomycetota > Actinomycetes > Mycobacteriales > Mycobacteriaceae > Mycobacterium. The sequence continues at coordinate 458,795 of CAWASF010000011.1, read as the reverse complement.
GCTGCCCGGTGCGCATCTACGACAAAAACGACAGGCTCGTCGGCCCCCGCGTGACCGGGCGCGTCTTCGTCGGCGGCGAATTGGCGAGCGAGGGCTACACGGGCGGCTCAAGCATTGAGGCCAAGGCCGTCGTCGACAACATGACCAGCACAGGGGACATGGGCTACCTCGACAATGCGGGGCGGCTCTTCATCGTCGGCCGGGAAGACGACATGATCATCTCGGGCGGCGAGAACGTCTATCCGCGCGCGGTCGAAAACGCGCTCGCCGAACACCCCGACATCGCCGACAACGCGGTGATCGGTGTGCCCGACGAGCGGTTCGGTCATCGACTGGCCGCCTTCGTGGTCTTGCAGCCGCAGAGCGAGATCGATGTGCCGACTTTACGGGAGTACTTGAAGGGCAAGGTTTCTCGGTTCGAGCAGCCCAGAGACATTCGCATCGTCGACAGCATTCCGCGCAATCCCGCGGGTAAGGTCGTGCGCAAGGAGCTGTCAGTCTAGGGTTCGCCGCTCGCGAATTTGCGGCTGGCCGCACACTCGGCGCCGAACGTGCGGATGGCCGCACACTCGGTACCAAGTAGCGGGCCTATTGCTCCGGGTTTTGCTCCAAGGCAGCGACCCGTTGGGCCAGCCAGTTCGGCGCCAGCGCGGAGATCGCGGTCGCTCCCCCGGTGGCGCCCAGCACGCCCGTCCAGGCGACCGGTCCCAGCGGGGTGCATCCGAAGAACTGGCTGATGACCGGGGTCTGGACGATGCCAATCAGCACACCCGCGCTGCCCAGGGCGGTCGCCACCACGAGCGGGCTGTGTCGGCGCGTGAGGAGGGTCTGCGCCAGCTGCGTCGTCACCAACGCGGTCAATCCCATTGTCGCGGTGCGTCGTTCGCTTCCCGGTGTCCAGCGGCCGATGGCCCATGCGGCCGTCGCACCGGCGGCGGTGACGGCGCCTCGGGTGACGATCTGGCGCATCAGCGGAGCGTCCAGGGAGGGTTTGGGCCCGGTCAGCACCACGCGTTGGTGCGCACGCCGCGCCTCCTCGGCCTCTTCGTCGGTTCCGTACGCGGCTTCGTCGGGTTCGACGTATTGCGAAGTGACCGCGACCGCAAGCGCCGGGAACATGTCGGTCAGCAGGTTCACCAACAGCAGTTGACGGGTCCCCACCGGGGCCCGCCCGTTGCCGAAAGCTGTTCCGATGATGGTGAACAGCACTTCGCCCACATTGCCGCCGACCAGGATCGTGACCGCGTCGCGAACACCGGACCACATGCTGCGGCCCTCGACCAGCGCGTCGAGGAGCACGCCCAGATCGTCGTCGGTCAAGACGATGTCGGCGGCGCCGCGTGCGGCCGACGACCCGCGACCGCTCACCCCGATGCCCACGTCGGCCATCCGGATCGCGGCGGCGTCGTTGGCGCCGTCGCCGACCATCGCCGTCACCCGCCCGCAGCGCTGCAGCGCGGCCACGATCTGCACCTTTTGTTCCGGGCTGACGCGGGCGAACACCTGAACGTCGGCGGCGAGCTTGGCGCACGCGTCCTCGTCGAGGCCGGCGAGTTCGGCACCGGTTACCACCCGCGCGTCCGCCGACATACCCAACTGACGGGCGATCGCCCGTGCGGTGATGGGGTGATCGCCGGTGATCAACACCACGTTGCGGTCGGCGTCCACCAGCGCCTCGATCAGTGGGCGCGACGAGGCCCGCGCGGTGTCGGCCAATCCCACATAGCCGAGCAACTCCAGGTCCGCAGCGGCGGTGTCGACGGCATCAGCGTCGGTCTCCCCGTCGTCGGCGGTCCCGTTGGGCCAGTCGCGCCGCGCCACGGCGAGCACGCGCAAGCCTTGCTCGGCGAGGCTGCGCACCAACGATTCCGCGCGCTCGCGGTCTGCGTCCGGATCGGCGAACCGGCAACGCGGCAGAACCACCTCGGGGGCGCCCTTGAGCATCAGGATGGGCGACGACGGGTCGTCGCTCAGTGTGCCTATCGCGGCGGCGAAACCCCGACTGGACTCGAACGGCACCTCCGCGAGCACCGTCCACTCCGAATCGCCTTGACTGGTAAGCGAAGTCGCCGCGGTGACGATGGCTTCGTCGGTGGCGTGCGCATGTCCTTGTCCGTCTTGGGGTTGGGTGGACGCCCAGGCCGCCGCTTTGAGCACCGCGGCGGACCGCGGATCGGTAGTGTCCGGGAATGGATCCCGTGCATCGGCCGCTTCCGGGACGGAGCAGACGACGCGCAGCCGGTTCTCGGTGAGCGTGCCGGTCTTGTCGAAACACACGGTGTCGACTCGGCCGAGCGCTTCGATGGTGCGGGGCGCCCGAACCAGCGCGCCGCGCGCCGTCAGCCGCTGGGCCGCGGCAAGTTGGGACAGGGTGGCCACCAGCGGCAGGCCCTCGGGGACGGCGGCCACCGCGATCGCGACGCCGTCGGCGACCGCCTGACGCAGTGTCGCGCGCCGTAGCAATGCAAGGGCGGTTACCGCGGCGCCGCCGGTGAGCGTCAGCGGAAGGACCTTGTTGGTGAGCTCCCGCAGCCGGGCCTGGACTCCGGCCGACGTTTCGACGTCCGCGACCGCGGAGATCGCGCGGTGCGCCGCGGTGCCGACCCCGGTGGCCACGACGATCGCGCGGGCGTGCCCCGCGACGATCGTGCTGCCCTCGAACAGCATGCTGGCCCGGTCGGGGTCGTTGACGGCGACGGGGTCCACCTGCTTGTCCACCGGCAGCGACTCACCGGTGAGGAACGACTCGTCGACCTCGAGATCCTCGGCGACCAACAGGCGTGCGTCCGCCGGGACCACTTCCGGTGCGGCCAGGTCGATGACGTCACCGGGCCGCAGCGACTTGGCGGACACCGTTGCCGTGCGGGTGGCATGCTGGGCCGCCTCCAACCGGCGTCGGGTCGTCGCCACGGCCGGAACCACCACCCGGCGCACCTGCTGGTCCTGCTCGGCGAAAAGCTCGGCCGCCGCCGCCTCGGCGCGCAACCGTTGTACCCCGCCGGTCAGCGCGTTCACGGTCATCACGCCGGCGACCAGAAGCGCGTCGACATTGCTGCCGACGATCGCGGACGCGGCCGCCCCGACAGCGAGGATGGGAGTCAAAGGATCGGCGAGTTCGGCCCGCGTCGCGGCCAGCAGCCGCCCCATTTGGCTCGCCGGGCCTCGCAGCGGCCCCACGAGCGGGTTGTATGACAGGTCGTCGAGGAACTGTCGCCAGGGCGCGAGACCGGGCTCGACGGCCAAGGGCCGCGTACGGCTGGTCAACCGGGAATAGACGATCTCCGGGTCCAGCGCATGCCAGGCGGTCAGGGGCTGCGGGGTCGGATCGGGCAGCCGGAGCACCCTGCTGGCCGAGAACGTTCCGGCCACCAACGCCGTCGCCGCGGCCGCGTTGACCGGGTTCAGCCAGCGGCGGAAGCTGATCGGGTTGGTCGGTGTGGCCTGCTCACCGGTGACCAGCAGCAGCCCGGCCAGGGTCGTCCCGCCCTGGGCGAGGTGCACAGCCGATTCACTGGCCGACCGGGCCACCGGAATCGCCGACAGAATGCGCACCGCATCAGCCAGGTCGGTGCCGGTGATGATGTCTGCGCTCCACGGTGTGGCCGCGCGTGGATCATCAAGGGCCACACCGACATCGGCGATCGCCAGCGCGGCCAGCGTATCGGTGGACGCGAAGTCGCGATGCACCGCGGTGATCAGTAAAACCGGTCCGCGATCGGCACGCAGCTCACGTACCAAACCCAGCAGCGGCGTGCCGGGCGGATGCGTGGCGCCAACGCTGGCGGTCAGATCCTCGGTGCCGGCTACGTGGCGCAAGACCACCCGGGCTCCGGTCCGGTGCGCCGTCTGCAGCAGCGGTATCGCGTACGGGTCGACTTCCCAACCAACTTCGACGCTGCCCACGCATTCGCCGTCGACCACCAGGTCGGCGGATTCGCGGCCCTGCGCGGGAGTCGCCGACGGCCCCGCTACCGGAACCCATCTCAGCCTGGCACCGGTGGCCGGCAACTCATCGGGGTCGGGCTCGGGTGCTTCCTCACCATGCAGCAGCGCGTCGGCAACCTCATAGACCCGGTCGTCGTCCCAGCCGGGCGCATCTCCTTCCGAGCGCAAAACTGCGCGGTGATCACCGCGCAGCGCGGCGCCGTCGATGACGACCACCTTTACCCGGTCCAAGCGACGAAGAGCACCCGGGTCGAGGACCAGCTGACCCGCGTTGGCGAGCCCGCGGCCCAGCACCGCCGCGAACGCCTGGCGGCCCATGTGCGCCGCCCTCGGCACGCCGGCCTCGATAGCGCCCGCCGCGTCTTGGGTACCGCCACCGGCCACCAACGCACTCGCCGCGGCGATCAGCGAACCATTCGCCGCCTGGTTGACGTATTCCTCCACCGGCCCGGCCATTGACCCCTTCGCGGTGTCGATCGCGGCGTCGATGGATCCACCGACCACGACGTGCGAAACCTCACCCGCGGCCGCGGCGGCCCAGCTGTGCCGCGGCGCCTGCGATCTGGCCCCGGCCGATGAGATGACGGGGACCACCGGGGCCTGCGGCCGGTCGGGCGTGGCCAGCTGCGGCTCCCGGTCTCGCCACACGCGGCGGTGCGCCGTGGCCTCGGACATCTGGAGGGTCCGTTGCGTCAGATCGAGCAGCGGGGTGCCGATCGCCTGCGTCAGCCCGTGAGCGGCCGCCGTCGTTGCGGCGAGCGCAATGTCGGTGCCCACTCGACCAAGCCGCGACTCCAGGACTGACACCATGCGCGGTTGATGATTGATCAGAGCGGCCGCGGCCCGGGTGGTTTTCGGGGCGGCGGGCAGTCGGGTGACCCAGCCGGTAACCGCGGCAGTCACCGCGACCACGTCCATCGCCGCTGCGGTGAGCGGCACCAGAACCGCCAATGGGTTGCCCGGGTCGGCGAATGGCGCGGTCCGAGAGGCCGACATCGTTCCCGTCGACGTGAGGTCGGCGGCCACCGAGCACACCGTTTCCCGCACCTCGTCCAACACGGCGTCGCTGTCGGCGTCGCTGTCGAGCTCGACCACCAGACGGCCAAGTGCGCCCTCAACGTGCGCGGTGGCCACCCCCGCGATCCTGCGAACCGGCTCCTCCACCGCCGGCGCGTGTTCGTGCCAGCTGGGGAACGGCAGCAAGGGGTCCAGGTCCAGGTGCACTCGCCGCCCGCTCTGCCAGCGCACGGGCGGGGCGACGACACCGTTGGAGGAGCTGTCGGGGGAAATGCCCAGCCCAATCGCTCGGCCCGTCGTTTGAGCCATCGACTGAACCACCGGGCCGGCCAGCTCCACCACCGGGTTGGCAAACAGCTGCACCGCGCCCGCGGCGCCGGCCGCGGTTGACACGCCGGCCCGCACGACCTGCGCGGCTCCGCCGGTTACGCCGGCGACGACGCTGGCCACGCCCGGCACCTTCATTCCGTCACCCTTCAACTACCCCTGCAGCGCCTAATGATCCTGGCGCGTGCGGGACCTGTCCACATGAGGCCTGGGGAGATTCGTCAGTTTCCCGGGGGCGTAGCCGCTTCCCCGGCAGAAAGGTTACCGGGTTGGCGCCAGACCAAACCTGCGCCACAGGCGCGGGTCGCGAAAGCCGGTGACGGCGGGGCCCGCACGGCGGCGTGCACCCGCGCCGGTACGCGGCACGCGCGCAATCGGGTAGCCACGCGTGGCAAGGCACCGTATAACGGCGGCTTGGGCACTGAATCATATTGGGAGAGAGGCTCTTCAGGCTTGCAGCATCCGCGGCGAACCGGCCGTCGCCTGGGTCGACGCGAATGTCGCGGACAACAAGATCCGGTCCTTCGTCAAGGCGTATCTGTGAAGGCCGTCCGTTACGCCCATGCCCAACTGGGCATCCACGGACTGAGCGAGCCGCTGTCCGCTGCCGCTGTGCGCAACGGGGACCCAGAGCGGTACTGATAACTCGTTTGACGCGGCCCGAAAAGCACGAAAGCGCGGTAGCCGTCGCCCGGCTACTCGCGCGTTGTTGACTGCGGGAAACTCAGCTACAAAATTCGGTGGTTCGCCCTGCCCACCTGGTACCCCGCGGGGAATGACTTCTCGATGACCTGCAGCTGATGGTCCACCCTGGACTCGAGCTCGAGGACCACGCAGCTATCGCCGAAAGTTTTCGATTCGAGAACTATGTACCGCTGACCACAATCGGTGATCGGGTCACCCGAGTGCAATTTCTCGACCGACACCGACTCCGGGGTTCCGTCTTCCTCCATCCCAACACGGTAGGTCAATTCCGCGAGTGAGGGAATAGACCGCTACGGGGTGTCGGCCTGTCGCTGCTTGAAGAACACGCTGACGCGGGAGATCAAACCGTCGTCGCCCTGCTCGAAGAGGATGCATTCGGGCCAGGTGGCCGCAACGCCGTCGATCTCGAAGGTCTCGCTCAACTCGGCGTATGACAACCGGGAGTCCACGTGCGAAACCCGCTGCACCTCCAGCCGGTGGCCCTTGATACTGGTGGTCACCTTCCGCAGGTAGGCGACGTAGTGCTGCTTGCCCTCGACGACGTCGCAGAACGGGCCCTCCCGGGTCAGGCCCTCGTCGGCGATCGTCGCGGCCAGACCGTCCCAATCGTGGGCGGCCAGGCACTCGAGATACCGCTCGACCACGCCGGCGCCGACCCCGGTCACATCGGTGGCTCCCACGGAAAACACAGTAGGGGACGGTAGTAGTCGAGGAAATAGGTTCGATGACGCGTTGTGGCCGGCGATCCCGGCAAGAATGGTGCGATGAGCACACCCAGCGTGCCGGAGTCACCGGTCGGGGCGCCGAGCTGTTACCGGCATCCCGGCCGCCCGACGTACGTCCGCTGCAACCGCTGTGACAGGTACATCTGCGGGGATTGCATGCGCGCCGCCGCGGTCGGTCACCAGTGTGTGGAGTGCATTCAGGCGGGCGCCAAGACGATTCGGCAGCCGCGAACGCGGTTTGGCGGGCGGCAGAGGTCGGCCACACCGGTGGTCACCTACGCGCTGATCGCGATCAACGTCGCGGCTTTCATCGTGGAGATGGCGTCGGGGAGTTGGCAGAAGGAGCTGACGCTCTGGCCGCCGGCCGTCGCCGACGGCCAGTTCTACCGACTGGTGACCGCGGCGTTCCTGCACTACGGCGCAACCCATTTGCTGCTGAACATGTGGGCGTTGTATGTCGTGGGTCCGCCGCTCGAGATGTGGCTGGGCCGACTGCGATTCGGCGCGTTGTATGCCCTGAGCGGCCTGGGGGGCTCGGTCCTGGTCTACCTGTTGTCGCCGCTCAACTCGGCGACGGCGGGCGCTTCGGGCGCAATCTTCGGCCTTTTCGGTGCCACGTTCGTGGTGGCGCGGCGGCTCACCCTCGACGTCCGCTGGGTTGCCGCGGTCATCGTCATCAACCTGGTCTTCACTTTCGTCGCGCCAGCGCTCAGCTCGCAACGGATCAGCTGGCAGGGCCACGTGGGCGGGCTCGTCACCGGCGGCCTGGTCGCCGCGGCCTACGTTTATCCACCGAAGGGACGCCGGAACCTGAGCCAGGCCGTGGTGACCGTTCTCGTCTTAGCCGTGTTCGCCGCGCTGATCTTTTGGCGCACAGCCGATCTGCGCGCGGAGTTGTACACATGAGCTGGTGGATCGCCCACGCCGAGAAGACGCTGTCCGAAGAGGTGCCCGCGCCGCCGGAGGAGGTCCGCGCTTTCTACGTCGACCTGGGCAACATCAAACTCGTGCACCCACTGATCGTGTCCGTGCAAACGATGTCGCGCACCCAAACTCCGGACGGATACCGGCAGAGCTATCGCGTGACAGATCGAATTCCGCTGGGGCCGTTGACGATGAAGATCGCTTACCGGGCGCGGCTGCACGTCCCACGCGAGGGTGACGTGCTCACCGAAGCCGATCAGTCCCCGGGGGTTCGCATACGGGGCAGGGTAAGCTTCGAGCCGATCGACGGCGGCACTCGCGTAACCGAGCGAATACGGATAGCCGCGCCACGGCCGCTCGCCCCGATGACGACGCGCGAGGGGATCAAGGCACACATCGAGATGCTGGCCGGTATCCGGCGTCACTTCGAATCCGCTTGAATGGGTTGCCTAGACCTAGAAACCGGCGAAATCGATGATTCCGCGAATGTTGCGCCCTTCGCGCAGGTCGACGAACGCCTCGTTAATCTGGTCGAGCCGGTAGTGGTGGGTGACCAGCTCGTCTAGTTTCAGTGCGCCCGCCTGATACAACGACAACAGCATCGGCACGCTTGTGCGCGGATTCATCCCGCCGTAGAGCGCTCCCCTGAGCTGTTTGGCCGACAGCGTCATCTCCTGAAGGACCAACGGAACCGGCGGCTCCGTGAACGGGGTGATGCCGGTGAGCACGCATATCCCTCCCTTGCGAAGCAGCGTCATCGCCAAGGGGATCAAGTCCACGTGCACAACGCCGGGACTGACGACGACGCGGTCGGCCATGACTCCGGCAGTGATCTCTTTGACCAGCGGCACCGCTTCTTCGGCGGAGGCGGCGCTGTGCGTGGCACCGAAGATCTTGGCCGAATCTCGCTTGGACTCAACCGGATCCACCGCGACGACGGACTTAGCGCCGACGGCACGCGCTCCCTGCAGGGCGTTCATCCCGACACCACCGGTACCGATGACCACGACGGTGTCGCCGGGTTCGGTGCCTGCCGACACTGTCGCCGAGCCCCAGCCGGTGCTGACACCACACGACACGAGTGAGGCGGCATGGAAGGGGATCGTGTCGTCGATCTTGATGACGGACCTTTCCGATAGCACCGCGTAGTCGGCGAATGTGCCGAGTTGGCCATAAGCCAAAAGGTCTTCGTCGCCGAGATGCCGGCGACACGTTCCGTCGGTGGGCATTTCCCTCACAAACAGGCTCGCGCCGATGTCGCAGATGTAGCTCTGACCGTTCACGCAAAACCGGCAATTACCGCACGCGGGAATGAACGAGAGCGCCACGCGGTCCCCCCGCTGCACCGTCGTCACGCCCGGCCCGACCTCTTCGACGACACCGGCACCCTCGTGACCACCGAGCAGCGGGAACCAGTCCGGCGCAGGCTGACCGCTTGCGGCCAACACCTCGGGGGTAGGCACCACGTCGCCTGTGAACAGATGGTCGTCGGAGTGGCAAACTCCGGCAACGGCCATCCGCACCAGGACTTCACCGCTGTGCGGCGGATCAAGCTCAATCTCGCGGATCTCCCAGTCCCTGCCGACCCCGCGGATCACAGCGGCACGACACTTCATTGCACACCCCCCTTTTCGGCCAACCGCTTGGCGGCTAGTTCTCGGAGCTCGCCGGCCTTGATCTTGGCATTGCCCGTCAGCGCCACTTCGTCCTCGCAAAAGAACAGCACATGGCGTGGCACCTTGTAACTCGCCAGTTGTCGCCGCAGGAACCCCAGAAGCTGCCCGGTGTCAAGGATCACGTCATCATGTGGCACGACGCAGGACACAACGACCTCCCCGAGCGTTTGGTGCGGAACGCCGACGGTCTGTGCCACCTTCACGCCGGAATGGGCGATCAGGGCCTCGTCAACCTCGCGTGGCGAGACATTGGCACCGCCGGTCTTGATGATGTCGGTGAGTCTGCCCTGCCAGTACAGCCGGCCGGCGTCGTCGAGATAGCCACCGTCGCCAGTTGGGAAAAACCCCTCAGCGTCGAGGGTCTCGTCAAGTGGAGTGCCGATATAGCCGAGCATGAGCGTGGGTCCCTTTACGCCGATCTCGCCCGCCTCGCCCCGCGACACGATGCGGCCGGTAAGCGGCTCGGTGATCTTGAGCGTCACCCCGGGCAGGGGTTCTCCGAAGCTTTCCGCGTGAACCTCGGGTGGCGTGTTTGCGGGGTAACCCGTTGTGATCGTGAATGTTTCGGTGTTGCCGTAGGCGTGGCCCGGCTCATGCCACTCGCCCGAAACCGTGGGATGATGCGCGATCGGGGTCTTGAAATCCGCGAATCTCACACTGCTCAAATCCACGCGGCCCCAGTTGGGTGCGCCTTCCAACTGGGTCCACTGGTGGGGCCAGGCGAACGGAAAGCTCACCCGTTCGGCTTGCATGAGCTCGAGCGCCTCGGCGGCGTCGAACGTCGATTGCAGGACGAGGCACCCGCCGCTGGCCAGCGTTGAGCCGAGGACCATCGTGAAATTGCCGGACCAGAAAAAGCCGTTTGCGGTCCAGCCCCGAACCTGGTCGCTTGGACTGAATCCGTACATGCGCCGGAAGCGCCACAGCTGAATGCACACCCCGCGATGCGCGCTGAGGACACCCTTCGGCTTGCTGGTGGAGCCGGAAGAAAAGAACAACACCGCGGCATCGCCCGGAAGCACCGCCGCGGCAGTCGCCTCGACCGGCTCGCGGGGCACCTCGCGACCGGATGCCAGGAACGAGTCCCAGCCTTCGATGCCGGCCACCGCTTCGCCCACCAGCGCGAGTCGCCGCAAGAACGGGTACTTCGCCGATTCCAGCGCCCCCGGCCGCGATGTGCCGATCGCCGGTTCCAGCTCGGTCAGAATGGCGGCGAAGTCCTTCGACAGCACGTTGCGCTCGAACAACAGCACAGAAACGGCGGAGGCCCGGATCAGATAGTCCAATTCGGACCGCGTGGAAAATGTGCTCAGAGTGACGGCCACGCCGCCGGCCAGCGATGTACCGAAAACCGCGGCAAGCCATTCCGGCCTGTTAGTCATCAAAACGCCGACGCGGGAGTCCTTGCCAAGGCCCCACCCGCGCAACGCACGCGCCACCTCGATCGCGCGTTCCCAGAGCTGGGCATAGGTCCAGCGGGTGACGCCGTCGGCGGTGTGCCACACCAGCGCTTCGCGCTCGCCGAACGTCTGCGTCACTTCGCGCAGGAAGCCCGGCAGCGTCAGTGACCCCAGCCCGGGCTCATCAGACAGCGGCGGTCCCGACACGATTGAAAGGCGTTGTGCGGCTGGTGAACCTGTCTCGGCGGCCATGGTTACAACGGCAGTTCGACCTCAGCTGTGCAGCCCACCAGCATTTCTCCGTTCTGGTTGGCCAGGCGCAGCTTTACCTGTACGAGAGGCACACCCCAGGTCGATTCCGCCTGCTTGCCGACGATTTCGGCATCGAAATAGGTCACGTCGCCCTCGAAGGCGGGCGTGCGGAAGTCGGCCTTGGAATGGCGAACCATGCCGTCGTGGCCGGCCCAATACGCCAGATAGTCGGTGCACCATGCCCCCATCGTCGCGCCGTAGCCGTAGGCGCGGGCCATGCCGACTTCGCTGGCCCGGTCGGCGTCGATGTGCCCGCGCGAAGGGCCGACATAGAGCCCGTCGCGCTTGCGCGGATCGATCTTCGCGTCTTCCTCATCGAAGGCGAAGTCCTTGCCCCAGCCCGGATCCTGATAGACCCAAGGATCCTCGATACCGGGCGGCGCCACCCAGTGGAAGGTGCCCCAGATATTGAACAGGAAAGCCCGGTATTCCGTGGTGAAGCTGGCGATGCTGTGCGGGCCGATCACGCGGCGAGGCAGCGTGTCGCCGACCTTCACTTCGTCAAAGCGTGGCGAGACACCCGTGCGGTGGGACTCGAGCCACTCGCGCCGTAGCCTTTCGACTTCCTGGAGCTCGGTCTGTGTCCAGCGTTTGATGTCGCCAAGCTGGTTCTCAAACATCCCGCGCTTTGTCGCTTCCTCGTAGAGGTAGCGGATCGCAGTGGAACGTTCGCGTGCCACCAGGGTGCCGTGCTGGTTGGTGTGGATGGTGTCACCGCGTGAGAACATCGTCGGGCCGGCGAATTTTGTCTCGGTCACCTTGTAGTCGTGGAACCGGCGCTCTTGGAACAATTTGTCTCCGGGCCGCACGGGACAGCCGTAGAACCACCATTCCTCACCACCGAAGATCAAGTGGCTGTTCGGAATATGGCCCACACACGCCGGGGCCGCGCCGTGCCCGTAGTCCAGGGCCACAGCGATGGACTGGGGCGCAACAATGCCGCCGAATTTCGAGTCGCGAGCGAACTGCTCATCCCAGTGCAGCGGATTGGGATAATCCATCGCCATCACCCATCGCCGGATGTCGGATGAACTACACGGATCCCACAACTGCCCGCCGCCCACCGGCTTACCCACCCGGTGATCGACGTCGGATAAATCGAGTTGGGCGGTCGGTGATTTGGTCGTCTTGTTGGTCATCAGCGCTCCCGTCAGCGATTGACGTCCACGACGACGCGGCCACGCACCTTGCCGTCCATGAGGTCTCCCGCCAAAGCGATCGCCTCCCCCAGTCCGATCTCCCGGGCGATCGAATCCAGCACGCCGGAATCCAGATCGTCAGATAGGCGTTTCCAAGCGACCATGCGTCGCTCTCTGGGTGCCATCACGCTGTCGATACCGAGCAGCGAAACGCCGCGCAGAATGAACGGCGCAACCGTCGCCGGAAAATCCATTCCCTGAGCCAGGCCGCATGCGGCAACCGCTCCGCCATACCGCGTCTGCGCGCAGGCATTGACCAGCGTGTGGCTGCCGACCGTGTCGACGACGCCCGCCCAGCGCTCCTTCTGCAAAGGCTTGCCGGCCTCGCTCAACTCGGCGCGATCCAACACTGTCACGGCGCCGAGTTGCTTGAGGAACTGCTCTTCCGACGACTTTCCAGTCGCGGCAGCCACTTTGAACCCCGCCGCGGTCAACAATGCGATCGCGACGGTGCCCACGCCGCCGGTCGCGCCGGTCACCAGGATCTCGCCCAGAGCGGGAGACACTCCGTGCTGCAGCAGGGCATCCACGCAAAGGCTGGCCGTGTAGCCTGCGGTGCCGATCGCCATCGCCTGGCGGGTGCTGAACGCGGAGGGCAACGGTATCAGCCAGTCGCCGTTGAGCCGTGCACGCTGAGCGAGGCCGCCCCAATGCGTTTCGCCGACGCCCCAACCGTTGAGCAACACGCGATCTCCCCCGCTCCAGTCGGCATGGCTGCTCTCGGTCACCACGCCGGCGAGATCGATGCCCGGAACCATTGGAAATTTCCGCACCACGGGTGATTGGCCCGTAATGGCCAGACCATCCTTGTAATTCAGCGTGGAGTACTCGACGGCGATGCTGACATAGCCATCGGGGCCATCAGGCCCCACGGGCAACTGCCTCTCGTCCAGGTCGGTGACCCCAACCGTCTGCCCCGCCTCGCCCTTCTCGATCAAAACCGCTGAAAACAACTGTGTTTCATCCCTTCTCAAGCGTACTATTGCACGGTCTTCAGGGCGCGTAGCCCAAGGTGCTCTTGACCTCTAAATACTCGTGGAAGCCGAACTCGCTCCACTCTCGACCGTTGCCGCTCTGCTTGTAGCCGCCGAACGCCGAGTTCATGTCGAAAGCATGGTTGATCGTCACCCAGCCTGCCCGAATCTTGCGGGCAACCTCTCGCGCCTTGTCGAGATCGGCCCCCGAGACAAAGCCGGCCAGGCCGTAATCGGTGTCGTTGGCGATGTCCACGGCCTGATCGATATCGTCATAGCCGAGGATGCACAACACCGGCCCGAAGATCTCCTCGCGCGCGATCGTCATGTCGTTGGTGACGTTCGCGAAAACGGTCGGCTTGACGTAGTAACCCTTGTCCAGCCCCGCCGGGCGCCCGGCGCCGCCGGCGACGACGGTGGCGCCCTCGTCGATGCCCCTGTGGATCAGGCCCTGGACCTTGTCGAACTGCGCCTTCGACGCCACCGGACCGATTGCTCTCTGGTCGTCGGGGTTGCCCACCTTCACCTGCTCGGCGATCTCGCGCGCGATGGCGATGGCTTCGGCCATCCGCGAATTCGGGACCAGCATGCGCGACGGCGCGTTACAACTCTGCCCCGAATTCGGCATCATGTTGACCACGCCGGCGCGGACGCTGTCGGCAAAGCCCGCGTCGTCGAGGACGATGTTGGGGCTCTTTCCACCGAGTTCCTGCGTGACCCGCTTCACCGTCGGAGCGGCATTTCTGGCCACCTCGACGCCGGCGCGGGTGGATCCGGTGAACGACACCATGTCGATGTCGGGGTGGCTTGCCAGGGCCACGCCGACGCCCGGACCGTCGCCGTTGACCAGGTTGTACACCCCGGCCGGCACGCCCGCGGCATCGAGGATCTCGGTGAAGATGCAGGCCGACAACGGCGCCACCTCAGACGGTTTCAGGATCATGGTGCAGCCGGTTGCCAACGCCGGGTACACCTTGACCGCGATCTGGTTGAGCGGCCAGTTCCACGGCGTGATCAGCCCGCACACGCCGATCGGCTCCTTGGCGATCAGCGTTGCCCCGTGCAGTTCGGAGAACGGGAAGTTCTTCAGCACGTCGATCGCAGTCACCAGGTGCCCGAGCCCCAGTTGGACCTGCGGGCCGGCGGCCAGCGAGGGCGGTGCGCCCATTTCCTCGGTGACCGCGTCGGCGAGATCGGCGGCGCGCTTCTGATATTCGGCGAGGATGGCCTGCAGCAAGTCCAGGCGCTCTTCGCGGCTGCTTTGCGACCAGGAGGCGAAGGCGCGTCGGGCGGCGTTGACCGCCACATCGACATCGGCGGCGGAACCGAGCGAGATTTTTCCGGAGACTCCTTCGGTTGCCGGGTTTTCGACGTCAAAAGTATTGGGCCGCACCGGGTCGACCCAGCGGCCGTCGATGTAGAACTTCAGGTATTCGCGCATGACTCCTCCTTTTCGCATCCTTTTCTTACTGGGTGCCTTCTGCGTACCAGGTGCGGAATTCGCCGTAGTTCGGCATCTCCTCGGAGTTGGCCTTCGGGTCGATGCAGACGTGTACGACGGCGGTCCTGCCGCTCGCGTAAGCGCGCTTGATCGCCGCGCCGATCTCCTCTTCCTTTTCGACGTATTCGCCGTGGCAGCCGAAGCCTTCGGCGATTTTGTCGAACCGCACGTCCTTGCTCCAATGCACACCGGGCTGCGGTGACGGCTGGTCGAAGGTGCGCTTGTAGACGCCGACCTCGAGACCCCATTGGTGGTCGACGCCCACGACACATACCAGCGGCAGCTTTTGGCGTGCAGCAGTCTCCAGCTCGGCGATGTGAAACATGAACGAGGAGTCACTGGTCAGCAGCATGACCGGCCGCTTGCCACCGTCGGCGATCGACGCGCCGACGGCATAGGGCAAGCCCGTGCCGAGGTGGCCGAAGTTCTGGTTCCAGATGACGTCACGCGGCTTGGCCTGCGAATAGGTCCATTGAAAGATGACCGTCGCGCCGCCGTCTCGAACCATGATGCCCTCGGCCGGAAAG
Source organism: uncultured Actinomycetota bacterium (assembly GCA_963784685.1). GTDB lineage: Bacteria > Actinomycetota > Actinomycetes > Mycobacteriales > Mycobacteriaceae > Mycobacterium. Next base: position 443,563 of record CAWASF010000011.1, on the reverse strand, counting down.
GCTTTGGTCGCCTCGACCACAAAACGCGCGGGGTGGATCGGGGTTCGGCCGCTGGGCGCGGTCTCCGCCAATTCGGCGAGCTGGTCGGCATCCTGTTTGATCCACCGCGCAAGATCGGCCGACGGCGAACGTGGGCCGTCCTTCAGCGCTTCCACCAGCTGCGGCACCACGCCCCGCAGGTCTCCCACCAGTGCCACATCGACCGGCCGGTTCACGCCGATCGCCATCGGATCCTGCTCGACGTAGATCCATTTGCGGGTGGCATCATTATCCGCCCAGTGCCTGGTTTTGCCGTAATGAACCGGCTCACCGAGCTCGGTGCCGAGCGCGACGCACGCGTCCGATGTGACCACCGCCTCGACCGCCGCGGACGAAAAGCCGTAGGGAAAGGTGCGATCCTCCAGCCCGGAGATGAACGAGGTGCCGCCGGATGTCTGGATCACCGGGCAGGCCATCAGCTCGGCCAGCTCCCGCACCGCCTCCCCGGTGCGCGACGTGTGAACGCCGTGGCCGACCAGCAGGATCGGGTTCTTGGCCGCGCGCACCAGCTTGGCCGCCTCGGCGATCTCCCGTGCGCCGGCGCCGTGATCGACGAGGCGGTAGGCGCTGGGGGGCAGGGCATCTGCGACATCCAACTCCTCCAGAATCACGTGGGACGGAAATTCGATGTAGGCCGGGCCCGGGGTTGTCGACATCGCACGCCGAATCGCCTCGCGAACGATTTCGTCGGTCTGGTCGGCATATTCGATCGACGCGCTGTACTTCACCGCCGGCGCGAAAAGTGCTTCCTGGCGGACGAACTGGATGCGCCCACGCCGGACGCGCCGTTCGGTGATGCGGGCGCGTTGGCCGCCGAGGAAGATGACCGGCGAGTTCTCCACCTTGGCGCACATCATCGCCCCGGCAATGTTGGCCACACCCGGACCCAGCGTGCCGATGCAGAGCCCTGGCCGGCCCGTCATCCGCGAGACGGCCTCGGCCATGAACCCCGCGCTCTCCTCATGATGAGGCGAGACCACCGTCCAGCCACGCGATTCCGCCTCGAGGAACATGTGCACGAAGTTCGGATCCGGGATGCCGAACAACGTGCTCACGCCCTCGGCCTCGAACAGGTCGAGAATGCGCTTGTACACGGGCACAGCCATGTTTGAGAACTCCTTAGGGGTAGATGTCTTTGAGCGAGTCGCTTTCGGTTGCGTGCGGCCGCGCAGCCACGTCGACCGGCAGGTCGAGCTCGTGGAGGATCTCTGCGCTGTCGGCGCCGAGCTCTGGCGCCGGCCCGGCAACGCGACCCGGTGTCCGAGAGAACCAGGTGGGCACTCCCGGGAAGCGCACCGGCCCGTGCGGGGTGTCCACGGTCTCGAACATGCCGACGGCGTTGAGATGCGGATCGTCGAACAGTGCGGCGGGCGTATTCAGTGGCGCGGCCGGTATCTCGAGTTCGCGGAACAGCACCAGCCACTCGTGAGTCGAGCGCTGCTTCATCGTCTCGGCCAGCAACCCGTAGACGGTGTCGATCTGGCGTGCACGTTGTTCCAGCGTCGAATACAGCTCGCTGTCCCACGGCGGGCGCACCGCGTTCATGAAGGCGTTCCAGTGCTTGTCGTTGTAGATCAATGCGGCGATGTGGCCGTCGCTGGTGCGATATGGGCGACGGTTGGGCGCCACGGCACGCGGATACACCGCCGGCCCCAGCGGAGGGTCGAACAGGGCGCCGTTGGCGTGTTCGACGAGCATGAACGAGGCCATGGTTTCGAACATGGCGACCTCGACTTCTTGCCCCTCCCCGGTGCGCTCGCGATGAAACAGCGCCATGGTTGTCGCGTACAGCGCCGTCAGCCCGGCGACCTTGTCGGCCATGATGGTTCCGACGTAGTCGGCCTCGCCGGTCAGTTGCTGTTGTACCCCGGGCAGGCCGCATTCAGCCTGGATGGTGTCGTCGTAGGCGGGCCGGTCGCGATCGGGTCCGCGGCGCCCGTAGCCGTAGCAATTGGTGTAGATGATCGCCGGGTTGATCGCGGCGACGTCCTCGTAGGCGAAGCCGAGCTTGGTGATCGCTTTGGCGCGCATCGAGTGAATGAATACATCGGCGGTCTCGACGAGCGCGCGCAGCGCCCGTGTCCCAACGTCGGTTTGCAGATTCAGCACGATGCTGCGCTTGCCGCGGTTGACGTTGACGAACACTCCGCTCATGCCCGGTGCCGGACCCACCGAGATGTAGCGGGTGTCATCGCCTTGTGGCGGTTCGACTTTGATGACGTCAGCGCCCATGTCGGCCATGATCTGCGTGCAGTACGGCCCCATCACCATTCCGGTGAGGTCTACGACACGTACACCGGTCAGCGGTCCGCTAGGCATGGTGCGCCTCCTGCGCGGCCTGCGCGGCCATCGAGAAGCTGTACCGGATGTGCTCGCCGTGGCCGTCCGGCACGATTGGGAAGACGACGGGATCGGACGTATTGCGGATCGCCTCGATGCGTTCGCCGACTTCGTGGATCGACCACGACGGCCGATACACGCCCGGCGTTTCTGCGACGACGGCCCTGGCCACCCGGCCGGCCAGCGCGATCAGCACTTCGCCCGTGACCGAACAGGTCTCGTGCGCCAGCCAACCCACAACGGGCGCCACCAACTCGGGTCCCATCGGCGGATACGCCGACGTGTCGATGCCTTCGGCCATTCTCGTGACGGCGGCGGGCACGATCACGTTGCACTTCACACCGTCGGCGGCGCCTTCCAACGCCACGACGTTGGAAAGTCCGATCACGCCGGCCTTGGCGGCCGCGTAGTTGGCCACATTGTGGTTGCCGTACAAGCCGCCTATCGACGACGTGAGCACGATGCGTCCGTAGCCCGCATCGCACATCACGGGGAATACGGGCCGCACCACATGGAATGCGCCGCGCAGGTGGACATCCAGCACCGCGTCGAAGTCCTCGTAGCTCATCTCTTTGAGGGATGCGCGCCGCACGATCCCGGCGTTGTGGATGAGGATGTCGACGCGGCCGTACATATCGAGCGCGGTGTCGATGATTGCCTTGCCGCCGGCTACGGTGGCCACCGAGTCGGTGCTGGCGACGGCCTGGCCACCGGCAGCGGCGATCTCACGCACCACATCGTCGGCCGGACCGGCATCGGTGCCGTCACCGGTAAGGCCGCCCCCCGGATCGTTGACGACGACCTTCGCCCCCTGAGACGCGAGCAGCATGGCGTAGGAGCGGCCGAGCCCTCGCCCGCCCCCGGTGACCGCCGCCACCCTGCCGTCGAATCTCAAGTCAGCCATTTATGTTCCGAGAACCAGACCGTCTAGGTCGCCTTTGGCACGCCATTCCTTAAGCAAGTCGTTGAACACGTAGAAGCCCGGCATGTAGGGATCGCCGATGGCCGAGCGGATGCCCTCGCCGCCACCGCCGCCCTCGTTGTTGTAATAGCCGGGCGTGCAGGAGACCGCGAATTCAGAGCTGTCTATCGAGGTTTCGCGGATCGTCCGGACCCAATCGTCTTGAGCTTCCCGGCTCGGCTCGACGGTCGTCGCGCGACGCGTCATTGCCTCGGAAATGATGTAGGCGATGTGTTCGGCCTGTTGCTCGAGCATTGCGGTGGTATTCCCCGCCACGCCGCCTTGGATGAAGCCCGTGAAGAACTGGTTGGGGAAGCCTCGGCTGGTCATCCCATGGAGTGACTTGTAGCTGTCGCGCCAGTGATCGAAGAGCGACAGGCCGTCGCGGCCCTCGATCACATCGACTGCGTACCGACGGCTGATATCAGTGGTGATCTCGAAACCGCTGGCGAAGATTACGCAGTCGACTTCATACTCAACGCCGTTGGCGACGATCCCTTTCTCGGTGAGCCGTTCCACGCCCCTGGATTCCGACACGTCGACGAGCGTGACGTTCGGGCGATTGAACGTCGGCAGGTATTCGTCGTTGCTGCAGGGCCGCTTGCACATGAACCGGTAGTACGGTTTGAGCGCTTCGGCGGTCTCCGGATCCTCGACGAGCTCACCTACGCGGCGCCGCAACCGCTCCATCACCTTGTAATCCTCTTCTTCACGGATCGCCATGATCTGCTCGATGGTCAGCGACGCGGGATCGTCGGCGGCCGCGATCCGCGCGGTCAGGTTGCGCCCCAGTTCAGTCCAGAAATCGCAGACCATATCCGGCTCGTCGAACACCGCACCTTCCCCCAACGGTGACCAGCGGTGAAAGTTGCGCTTGCGCTTTTCCTGCCAACCGGGCTGCAGGGAAGCGACCCACTGTGGGTCCGTCGGCTCGTTGCCCCGCACGTCCACGGATGAGGGCGTGCGCTGAAAGACGTAGAGGTGCTGGGCGTCTCGCCCCAGGTGCGGAACCAGCTGCACCCCGGTCGCACCAGTACCGACAAGCGCAACCCGCTTGTCACGCAGCTTGTGCAGTCCGCCGTTGCAATCTCCACCCGTGTAGTCGTAATCCCAGCGGGCGGAATGGAATGTGTGCCCCTTGAAGTCCTTGATACCGGGGATGCCGGGTAGCTTCGGCCGGTTGAACGAGCCCTGTGCCATCACCACGAACCGGGCACGGATGTCGTCACCGCGATTGGTGCTCAACCGCCAGCGCTTGATCGTCTCATCCCAGCGCACCGCGCGAACCTGAGTGGATAGGATCGCGCCGTCGTAGAGCCCGAAATGCTTTGCGATGCGACGGCAGTGCTCGTAGATCTCGGCGCCGTCGGCGAACTTCTTCGACGGCATGTAGTTGAGTTCTTCCAGCATCGGGATGTAGCAGTAGGCATCGTTGTCGCACTGGATTCCCGGGAAACGGTTCCAGTACCAGACCCCGCCGAAGTCCCCGCCCATCTCGATGATGTGGATGTCAGCGACGCCGGCCTTCTTGAGGTACGCGCCGGCCAGCAGTCCGGTGATGCCGCCGCCGAGGATCGCCACGTCGACGTTCTCGTCGATCGGCGTGCGCGGCGTCACCGGCGTGTGGGGATCGACCTCGGAGAACTCTGCGAAGTCGTCCTTGAGTTCCAAGTACTGCTTCGAGCCCTCCGGGCGCAGCCGCTTATCGCGCTCCTGCAGATATTTCTCCCGCAGCGCGTCAATGTCGATGTCGTCGGGCGTCTGCGTTGGCCCGCACTCGTTGTCGTACATCGTCATTCCAGTGGGGACTCCTCGCCTGAAAGGTTTTGGGGCTCACCGGTGCCCATGTATTTCGCTAATTGGTGGTGCAGGTTGACGGTGCTGCGTTCGCGGTATGGGTTGGGCTTGGTACCCGCGAAGCCGAGGGATTTCATGCCTCGCTGCACGGCGGCCATGTTGGAGAAATCCTGGGGTAGAACCGACCGCCACCTGGGGTCGCCGACCGGTGTGTGCTCCCACTCCGTCTGGGGCTCTTGGCCCTTCGGGAACAGTTCGAACACCGACACCTCGAAGATGCAGTTGTCCGGGTTGTAACTGGGGTGCGGTCGCGCGCCGTAGCACAGCGCGCTGGTGAGGCCCTGGCCAATCTGGAAGTTCGGAAAGACCTGCCACGCCGTGCCGGCCTGTCCGAGGATGTCCGCGGGAATCGTCGGCCAGATGACGCCGCGGGCTTCGTCGTCTCGGCGCGCCGACGCCAGCCAGTGCTCGAGCACTTTGTCGGCCGTTGTCCCCTCGGGTAATTCGTCGACCAGCCGCTTGGCCGCGTTCACCAGCGTCTGGGTGGTGGTGGCATTGGTTTCCTCCATCGTGTACACCTGCATCTCGGCGGTCGACACACGTGGATCGGCGCCTATGCCGAGGCGGATCTTGGACTTGGTGGCCTCGAGATCCTGTGGAGCGTCATAGCCGATGTTGCTGTGTTTGCCCTGCGCCTTGGCCCATCCCTTGAACTCGCCGAACTTGTTGAATTCCGGATGGGTTGTGTAGACGTGGTAGGTCTCGTTGAAGGCCTCCAGCGCGACCTTCCAGTTGCAATCGAACGACAGCCACTTGCGCCACTTGTAGCGCATGTTTTCCAGCCCGAACGGGTCGAGAATCTTCGCTGCGGGAAACAGGTAGTCGGCCAGCGGCTCGCAGTCGGGGTCCATGTTGATCCACAGCCAACCGCCCCAGGTGTCGACCTTGACCGGTCGAAGGTGGGTGTTGTCGGGGGTCAGCGCTTCCTGCCAATCCTGTTGCTCGCGGATGTGAGTGCACGCCCCGTCCAGGCCATAGGTCCAGCCGTGGAAGCCGCAGACGAACGACTTACGGGCGCGCCCGCACGCGTTCTTCGCACCCGCGGGTGTGTCGATCAGCCGGCGGCCACGGTGCATGCACACGTTGTGGTGGGCGTTGAATTCGTGGTCGCCGGTGCGCACGACGATGATCGAGTCGTCGAGAATGTCGTAGGTCAGGTAACTGCCCACCTCGGGCAGCTCTTCGACGCGGCCGACCTGCTGCCAGACTTTTCTCCATAGCTTGTCGCGCTCGGCGCGGGCATAGCTTTCGCTGATGTACGCCTCAACACCGATCGTCATCGGTTTCGAGAGTTCCTCGGCCGCTGCGGAATTCGCATCTTTGGCCAGATCGGTCATCGCGTCCTCCTGATGGCCGCGCGGAAGGATTCGTCTTTGAGAAACAATGAGGTGTTGTCGGCGCCCAGATGGCTCCATTTGAGGTCGAGCCCACCGTCGACGAGCAGCGTCTGGCCGGTGATGTAGCTGGACAACTCCGAGAGAAAGAAAAGGATGGCGCCGGCCTGTTCCTCCGGACGCCCGCGCCGGCCCATCGCGATCGCCTGCCGATCCCGATCCGGGTCCTCGTCGACGTAGGTGCGTGAAGCCGCGGTCTCGGTGACACCGGGCGCCACGGCATTAACCCGGATTCCCCCCGGCGCCAGCTCGAGCGCCATGGTGCGGGTCATGGCCGTGATCGCGGCCTTGGCGGTCCCGTAAGCGATGTGAAACGGCGCGGTGTTCATGCCGCTGATCGAGGAGATCGACACGATCGATCCCGGAAGCTGCTGCGCGACGAGTTCGGCCGCCACGGCCCGGCTCATGAAAAACGCGGTCTCGAGGTTGTCGGCGAAGATCTTGCGCCAGTCGCTGCGCGTCACCCGCGTCGACGGCATCCACGTCGACGGATCGGCGCCGCCGGCTACATTGACCAGACCGTACAGGCTCCCGTCGGCACTGCGCGCTTGGTCGATCACCGCAGCGATGCCGTCGTCGGTCGACGCGTCGGCCGCGACGGGCACGACCGCCAGACCCTGTCGCGCCAGCGGAACGATGTGCTCGTCGAGGTTTTCTTTTGACCTGCTCACCGCGATGACCGTGGCGCCCGCTCGGGCGGTCATCGCCGTCACCGTCGTGCCGATGCCGCCACCGCCGGCTCCGGAAACCACCACGATGCGACCGCCGAGTCCGAGGTAATCCTCCATAGCCTGCTTTCCCCGCTGCGGACACCCCCCTGGGCCGCATCGGAAGTACTCCACCTTGTCCGGACAACATATGCAGTTCTACTGTTCGGAGAATACTATTCCGAAGCGCGGACAGGCCTGTCAAGGAGGATCGCAGCTCTGTAAGCGGCTATTGTCTGGACTAGAACTACTTGATAACGTCCAGCCCAAACGGGCACTTCCGTTTAGCAGGGAAGGACCTCGGCGAGAGCATGGCCATCGCAGCGCAGCCATCGCGGTATGGACCGACCGACCCCGTCGAAGTCGCGGAGGGCTGGCGACTCGAGCGGGTCACCGCTGCGAGTCGGCTGTTCGGCGCCAACGGCTTGCGCACCGGCCCGGACGGTCGGGTTTACATCGCGCAGGTGACCGGCAGTCAGATCAGCGCACTGGATCACCACACCGGGCACCTGGAAACCGTCACCGCCAAGGGGGGCGAGATCGTGGCGCCCGACGACGTCGCGTTCGACGCGAGCGGCAACCTCTACGCGACCGAGGTCATGGACGGTCGGGTCAGCACGCTCGACACCGCCGGCCGCGCCCGGGTGCTGCGCGACGACGTGCCGTCAGCCAACGGCATCACCGTTTATCGCGACCGGCTGTTCATCGGTGAATGCCGCGAGGGTGGACGCCTGCTGGAGCTCGACCCGGGCGGCGGGCCGCCGCGGGTGCTACTGGAAAACGTGCCCTCACCGAATGCGATGGAAGTCGGCCCGGACGGTCTGCTGTATTTCCCGGTGATGGGCGCCAACGAGATCTGGCGCGTCGATCCCGACGGCGGCGAACCACAGTGCGTCGCGGGCGATCTCGGTGTGCCCGACTCGGTCAAATTCGACTCGCAGGGCTACATCGTCTCGACCCAGGTGGCAAGCGGTCAGGTGCTACGCATCGATCCTCGTAGCGGCGAACGGCGACTGCTGGCGCAGCTGAGTCCGGGGCTGGACAACTGCACCTTCGTCGGCGACCGGGCCCTGGTATCCAACTTCACCGGCGAGATTACCGAGATAGCGCCGGACGGCGAAACGCGAACAGTATTGCCGGGTGGGCTGAACTGGCCGCTGGATCTGACCGTGGGTCACGACGGGCGGCTCTACATCGCCGATGGCACGTATTTCCATACGGCCCTGCCGGATGGGTCTTTGCGGACCGTGGGGATGTTGTTCAGCCCCGGCTACCCCGGGTTCCTGCGCGGCGTTGTGTCGACCGGACCCGGTGAGTTCCTGGTGACGACATCGGGTGGCCAGGTCAGCAGCTACCGGCCGGCGGCGAGCGAAAGTGAGGTGCTGGCGGACGGTTTCGACCAGCTCTACGGCGTCGCGGTCAGTCCCAGCGGTGTGGTCTTTGCCGAGTTGGGCACCGGACGGGTGCTTTCGTTGCGATCGGGTGGCGTCGAGGCGTTGGCCACCGACCTGCGTGAGCCGGTCGGTGTTGCGATCGACGCGGATGGGGCCTGCCTGGTGGCAGAGGCCGGTGCCGGGCGGGTGGTCAGGGTGAACGGCTCGAGGATCGATACTCTCGTGGCCGATATGCAGCGCCCGCAAGGCATTTCGATCTGGAACGGTGTGCTCTACGTCGTCGATGCCGGCGCCAGGGAGCTGATCGCGTTCGACATGAACACCAATGTCCGGCACATCATCGCTTCGGGGTTGCCGGTCGGCCCGCCGCCGGGCGTGGTGCCCAAGCCGCTGAAAGGAATGCCGCCGTTTTCCGGGCCGCAGGGGCCCTTCGCCGGGATCGCCGCCGCGGCCGACGGGACGCTCTACCTCTCGGCCGATGGCGACGGCAGCGTATTGGCGGTGCGCCGGTCAAAGGAAAGCCGCTGATGCCCCAGGCCATCTCAAGCGAGCACCGCTACCTACAGATCGCGCGCGCACTGCGCAAAGAGATCGTCGACGGGGTTTATCCGGTGGGCTCGCAGCTACCTACCGAACACCAATTGTGCGAGCGATTCGCGGTCAGCCGCTACACGGTCCGCGAAGCGCTACGCAGGCTGCGCGAAGACAACCTGGTCGAGTCGCGACCACGGGCGGGCACCCGGGTGGTTCCCCGGCCGGCATCCAGTTCCTATGCGCAGGACGCGATGTCGATCGACGGCCTGCTCGAATTCGCCGCCGGCGCGCGGCTGAACATCGAGTTCAACGAGATGGTGACCATCGACGACGACCTCGCCGCCAGGACCGGACTGGAGGCCGGTAGCCAGTGGCTGTCGGTGCGCGGCTACCGGCAGGCCGACGACGCGTCGGTGCCTTTGTGCCGAACGGAATACTACATAAGCCGCACTTTCGCCGCGGTCGGCAGGCTGCTGCAACGTCACAGCGGCCCGATTTTCCCGCTGATCGAGGACCTGTTCGGCGTGAGCATCTCCGAGTTGCACCAAGAAATCGCCGCGGTCCTGCTTTCCCCGGAGCTGGCCGACGGCCTCGGAGTCGAGGCGGGGACGGCCGCGCTGCAGATGCGGCGCACCTACAAGACCTCTGACGGCGAGCTGGCTCAGCTGACGATCAACACCCATCTGTCGTCGAATTTCCGCTACGCGATGACCATGCGCCGCGTGAACGGTCAGGCGGCCGGCTGAGGTGATCGCCCGAGCCCGCTACGACACGGCACGCGCGGCCCACGCGTACCGGCGCGGACTGTGGGTGCACACCACGCTGGCCGATTCGTTGCGCGCGGCCGCGGAAATCGCGCCGCAGCGAACGGTGCTGGTGGACCAAAATATTCGGCTGGACTGTGCAACGCTCTACCTCCAAGCCGCCGGGCTGGCGAACGCCCTGGTGGAGCGCATGCCCACCGGCAGCACCGTGTCGTTCATGCTGCCGAACTGGCACGAGGCCGCCGTCATCTACCTGGCCGCGACGCTGGCCGGGATGGTGGTCAACCCGATCCTGCCGTCGCTGCGCGACCATGAACTGCGCTTCATCCTCGAAGACGTCGAAACCGCGATCATCTTCGTTCCGTACCAATTCGGTGGTCACGACTATGCGGCGATGCTCGAGCGCGTGACCGCCGCGATCAGCCCCGCTCCCGAAATCGTGGTGTTGCGCGGTGAATCCGGTTCGCACACAGCGTATTCGGCGTTGGTGGGGCTCGAGCCGGATACCTCGACGCTACCGGCCCTGGACCCCGACGCCGTACGGATGGTGCTGTATACGTCAGGCACCACCGGTCGCCCGAAGGGCGTTCTACACAGCCACAATTCGATGCATGCGCTGATCTGCCAGATCCGCGACCACTGGAACGTCCAGCCGGGTGACACGTTCCTGGTTCCGTCGCCGATCGCCCACATCGGCGGCTCGATATACGCGTTCGAATGCCCGCTGCTGCTGGGCACGACCGCGATACTCATGGACCGGTGGGATCCGTCGGTGGCGGTGGCACTGATGAACAGTGAACGCTGCACCCACATGGCGGGGGCGACACCGTTTCTCCAGCAGCTGCTGTCCGCCGCCGAGCGCGCCGAAAGTCGCTTGCCCGACTTGAAGGTATTCGTCTGCGGTGGCGCCTCGGTGTCACCGTCGCTGATCCGCCGCGCCGCAGAATATTTCGGCGGGGCGGTGATAACCCGCGTGTACGGCTGTACGGAAGTGCCCGTCGCGACCGTCGGCGCACCCCGGCGAGATGAAGCCGGCCCAGCCGCAGACACCGACGGACGGGCCGGGATCGCCGAGATCAAACTCGTCGCACATGAAGCCGCGCCGTCCGGCGACGGTGAGATCTGTGTTCGGGGACCGCAGATGCTGCTGGGCTACCGACATCCCGAAGACGATGCCGACTCATTTGATGCCGCAGGGTTTTTCCGCACCGGAGATCTCGGGCGCTGGGTCGATGACCAATACCTCGTCGTGACCGGCCGGGCCAAGGAGGTCATCATCCGCAACGGCGAGAACATCTCGGCCAAGGAGGTCGAGGACCTGCTCGCCGACCATCCCGGCATCGCCGAAATCGCGGTCGTCGGACTGCCCGACGATCGAACCGGAGAACGGGCGTGTGCGGTGATCGTGCCCATACGCGAGCCAGGTAAGTCACTGCCCGATGTCGCAAACCTGCTCGCGCTGCTGCAGAGCAAGGGCGTCGCGAAATTCAAGGCCCCAGAACAGGTGGTCATCTGGGAGGCGCTGCCCAAGAACGACGCGGGCAAGATCCTTAAACATCGGATCCGAGCGGTACTGACGAACGTGGATGGGTGAGATGCAGGTCGCAATCGTCACGGGCGCAACCAGCGGCATCGGTTTGGGATGCGCAAAAAGACTCGCCGAGGTGGGTATGGCCATCCTCGGCACGGGCCGCGACGAGGACCGGCTGGCCGAGCTGGAACAGTCCATCGACGACCCGGCACGGGTCGCGACTTTGGCCGTCGACCTGACACGCGACGATGCGCCGCGACGGATCGTCGACCTCGCCGTCGACCGGTGGGGTCACATCGACTTCCTGATCAACAACGCCGGAACCGGCAGCCCCAAACCGCTGCACGAAACAGACGACGAAACACTGGACCACTTCCTGGGTTTGATGCTGCGGGCCCCGTTCAGGCTCGCGCGCGACGTACTACCACACATGGGGCCCGGATCGGCGATCATCAACGTCACGTCGACATTCGCCGTCGTCGGCGGGCTTCGCGGCGGCGCGTACTCCGCGGCCAAAGGCGGGCTGACGGCGCTGACCACCCACATCGCCTGCCAGTACGGTGCCTCCGGCATCCGCTGTAACGCCGTGGCGCCCGGTGTGACGGTAACGCCGATGGTCGAGAAGCGCTTGGAAGACGAGCGGTTCCGCAAGATCAACACCGAGATGACACCGCATCAGCGGTTGGGCACCATCGATGACATCGCCAGCACCGTGGCGTTCTTGTGTTCGCCGGGTGGAAGTTTCATCAATGGCCAGACGATCGTCGTCGACGGCGGCTGGAGTTCGACCAAGTATTTGTCGGAGTTCGCGTTGACATCGGAATGGGTCGAGCGGTGAACCCGGGCCTCGATCTGGGCGCAGATCACTGATGCGCGTTTCGCCCGCCGCATTTGTGCGCACTACGCTCCCGCTCAACCTGTCGGACCTGGCTGAGCTGGATACCGGTCGATACCACTCGATCTGGCTGCCCGATCACATGGTGAGCTTTTGGCCCGACGCACTGTGGACGCCCGAGTTCACCGATCTGGCAACGTCATCGCCGTCGCCGCACCGCCACCTCGACGGCATGGCGGTCGCCGCGGCCGCGGCCGTGCTGACCGACACCGTGCCGCTGGCCACCAGCGTCGTGGACACGGTACGTCGCCACCCCGCGATACTGGCCCAAAGCGCGCTGACCATCGACCATCTGTCCCGGGGGCGATTCATTCTTGGCCTGGGCAGCGGTGAGAGCGAAAACATCCTGCCCTACGGATTCGACTTCGTCCGACCCGTCAGCCGCTTCGAGGAAGCGTTGCAGGTCATCCGCCTGCTCTGGGACAGCGACGGACCAGCGGACTTCGAGGGCCGGTTCTACCGGCTGAACCATGCTCGGCTGGACACCGAGCCTTACGGCGGCCGCTTCCCGCCGATCTGGATCGGCGCCAGCGGACCACGGATGCTAGACATCGTCGGGCGGTACGCCGACGGGTGGTGGCCGGCCGGAGCGTGGACGCCCGACCACTACGCTGAGATGCTCAGCGCGGTCAGACAATCGGCCGAGCGGGCCGGCCGCGACCCGATGGCGATCACACCCTGTTTTGTGCAGGTGTGCCTGATCGGCGAAGACGACGACGCGATCGACCGGATCGTCCGCGCTCCGCTGGTGTCTTCCTTCCTGCTGCAGGTGTCGGCGGAAGTCTTGCACCGCTTTGGCTTTGACCATCCGATGGGCGACGACTGGGGCGGGTTCCATGACATCGATCCGATGACGCTGTCGCATGATCGGATCGTCGATTTCCTGGGCCGCGTCGAGCCCGAAGCGATCCTCGCGGTCGTGCCGCACGGCACACCACGACAGGTCGCGCGAATCATCAAGTCGTATGTGGATGCCGGGCTCCGCGTTCCCAAGATCCTGGATTACGGCGCGATGGCGGGCCTGGAGTTCAGCGCCGCGTCGGCAACCAACGTCCGCAAGACGGAGGACGAACTGTTGATTTTGTGCGGAGGTCAGCCATGACGGCCGGACTCGATGCGTCCGCGATGCTGGCCCGCGCGCAGGCCGAGACCGGGCTGGACGACTACGGCGATGAGACACTGCCGGGACGGTTCGCGTTAGCCGTCGACCACCTGAACGGCGTCGGCATGGACGCCAACGGCATTGGGCAGGCGGAAAATGTCTGTCACTGGCTGCTTACGTCGCGGCTGGAGTTCATCGAGGACCGCAACCGCTATCCCATTGCCATCGAGGTGATCGATCACCCGATGTTCGTGACGGGCGAGCCACGCTCGGGTACCACGCTCATGCACGCCCTGATGGCCGTGGACCCGAACGCGCGCGCGCTGCGCTTCTGGGAGGTGATGTACCCGTCACCGCCTCCCGGCATCAGCCGCCCGGACGATCCCCGCCGGGCCCGGGCTGACGCAGACTGGCGTGAGATCAACGCGAAGATGCCCAAGTGGCTACTCAGCCACCCCTACAACGACATGCTCGGCGACGGTCTTCCCGAGGATGAGCGCACCTGGGCCTTCGACTTTCGGGTAATGACTCCGACCGCGTGGTGGCGGGTGCCGATGCAGACGCTGGTGGCCGGTCTGCCGACGGACTCGGCCGCGCAGTACCGCCTGCACAAGGCGATGCTGCAACAGTTCCAGTACAACCGGCCCCGAAAATACTGGGTTCTGAAGGGGTTTCATGGCTTTCGTCTCAAGGAGTTCTTCGACACCTATCCCGACGCGAATCTGCTGTGGTTGCATCGCGACCCGATCCAGGTCACGGCTTCGCGCACCATGATGATGGCTGACATCCTCGACGGCATCGTCGGTCCGATCGATCTCGCGGTCGAGGCCAAGAAGCACCTCGAGATGACCCGAGTCAGCATCGCCAACACCATGACCAACCCGATGGTGGACGACCCGCGGATCCGGCACGTCCCCTATACCGACTTCATCGCGGATCCGGTCGGAACCGTCGGCCGCTACTACGCATTTTGCGGGCGGACCCTCACCGGCGAGGCCGATGCGTCGATGCGTGACTACTTGGCCTACAACCGCGGCGACCGGTACGGGAAGTTCCGTTACTCCGCCAGCCTGCTGACCGACATTGGTGAGAACCTCGAAGACCTGCACGCTGAATTCGCACCGTTCCGGGAGCGGTTCGGAGTCAGCATCGAAAAGCGCGATTGAGATGCTGACGCACGAAGGGCTGTCGGTCCACAATGTGACGTTTCTCGGGTCGGATCCTGCTGAGCTGCAGAGCTATTGGACGGCCCTTGGCCTGCGACACCTGAGCGTCCTCGACGCGCAACTTCTCGACCCGGGCTTCGTGCGCCTGTGTCGGGCCGACGATTACGCGGTGGAAGCGGTTTATCACCTGTTCGGCGCCGGTCGGTTGTCCGGGGACGTGCAGTCGGTCCATGCCGCACGCGCAGAGTTGTCCCGGTTGATCGATGCCGCCGCCGCCGCGGATGCGCGGTGCATCTACATGCTCACCGGAGGCCGGAGTGGACTCACCTGGGAGCAGGCAGCCGAGCGGTTTTGTCGCGCGATCGAGCCGTGCGTGCAAGAGGCCGAGCAGGCCGGCGTCGGCCTGGCGATCGAGAACGCGTCCAGCCTCTACGCCGACATCCATCTCGCTCACAGCCTGCGTGACACCATCACCCTGGCCGAGCTGGCGGGACTTGGCATCTGTATCGACCTGTTTCACTGCTGGGCCGAGGCCGATCTCGCGGGCTTGCTACGGCTGGCGCTTCCGCGGACACAACTGATCCAATTGAGTGATTACGTGCTGGGAGACCGGGCTTTACCCGCCCGTGCGGTGCCCGGTGACGGCGCGATTCCGATCGAATCGTTCGTGGGTCAGGCGATGGCCGAGGGCTATCGATTCGGTTTCGACCTGGAATTGCTTGGGCCACGAATCGATGCGGAGGGCAGGCTGGCGGCGGCCGGGCGAGCGTGCGCGACGGTGAGCGCGATGCTCGACAGACTTGGCGGCTGAGCAGAGGAGAGGCGCGGTGGCTTTCGGTGATGGGGCAGATGACGCGGCACTCGATCGCGCGTGGAGCGAATTCTGTGAGCGATTGAAAGTCGCTGGCAAGCAAGCGTTCAAGGATTTCAACGCGACCTCGGGCTTGCAGCGTGCCGACGCGTTTCGCTTTCTTACCCAGAACCTGGGGCAGGCCTTCGATCTGGCCCTGGAAACCCGCGACACCCGTTATCCGATGATTCACACGTTCTGCAACCCGACCCGCAAACTGGGGGGTGACTGCGCTGATTTCACCTACCAACAGGTCTGGATTGACGGCGAATCGACCTACTGCATCAGCGGAACCCGCGGCACGGCAAGCTTTTTCAACATCACCGTGCAGGGGGCGCGTCCCGACGGTCCGCACGTCCTGCATGAGCCCTTCGGCGATGTGCCGGAGGTGAACCTGTTCGGCCACCAACTCCGCGTCGAGCCGGACGGCAGTTTCGAGCTGTACATCGGTGGTCCAGAGCGCGAGCCCAACTGGTTACCGACCACCGCGGGTTCGCGGAAGCTGTTCATCCGCCAAGGATTCGACCGCTGGGATGAGCGTCCCGCGCGGATACGAATCGAGCGCGTCGGCATGAGCTCGCCGAAGCCGCTGCCGACCCCCGACACGATGGTCGAGGCGATGCGCTGGGCGGGTGATTTCGTCACCGGACTCATGAGCGACTGGCCTGAGTTCCCGTTCACCTACGGCGGCGTCGACAGTGAGCATCCGAATCGGTTCCCGCGCCTGGACGCGTCCGAGGCAGACGACAGACGCGGCCGAACCGCCGCCAACATGTACTGGGAACTGGAGCCTGACGAGGCTCTCATCATCGAGTTCGACGCCCACGAGGGCTTGTGGATGATCACGAACATGGGCGCTTACTTCACCAGCATGGACTTTCTCTACCGGCCGGTGAGCTACACGCCGAGCCGCGCATCGGTCGACAATGACGGCAAGGTCAGACTGATTCTGGCCCAACAGGACCCGGGCTTCCACAACTGGATCGACACCCAAGGATTCGAACGCGGGAACCTCACCTACCGCCATATGCTCGCGGGTCAGCCTGCGGCACTGACCACCCGGCTCGTCAAGCATGCGGAACTCGCACGTGCGCTGCCCCCAGAAACCGCGAGAGTCACCAGCGCCGAACGTACCGCTTTGATGTGGGACCGCTTCAATGGCGTCCGCAACCGGTTTCCGCTCTGATGCGCCGTCGACATTATTCAATATGAAGCCAGCCAGACCGCGATAGGCGCGCGTGTCCTCCCGTGATCCCGGCTTCCTCGCAATTAGGCTTGCTGCGATCAAGAGGAGGGGCAGCGACGTATCGGCATCAACATTGGCGCCGGGCGACAGAGTGGTCAGGGCGCGCTAACAGCGGACTCTGAGCCGGGCGGGGCACACCCCGCACCGGCGCGTTCTGGTCGGGGGCCCCGATGGGTCGCTCCCGCGCGCCGCGCCGGGCGGCTGGCGATCTGGGATAAACCCGAGCGGCGCAGCGGCATTCCCGCGCTGGATGGGCTTCGTGCGATAGCGGTTGCGCTGGTGCTCGCCGGGCACGGCGGTATTCCCGGCGTGAGCGGTGGCTTCATCGGCGTCGACGTCTTCTTCGTCCTCAGCGGCTTCCTGATCACGTCGCTATTGCTGGACGAGCTGGGACGCACCGGTCGCATTTCGCTGACCGGCTTCTGGATTCGGCGGGCGCGACGGCTGCTGCCCGCATTGCTGTTGATGGTCCTCACCGTGGGCGCGGCGCGTGAACTCCTCCCCGCTCAGGCCCTCACGGGACTCCGCAACGACGCGCTCGCAGCGTTTTTCTGGGTGGCGAACTGGCGGTTCGTGGCCCAAAAGACCGACTACTTCACCCAAGGCGCGCCGCCGTCTCCGCTGCAGCACACCTGGTCGCTCGGGGTGGAGGAACAGTACTACTTCGTCTGGCCGATCCTGCTGGTCGCGGTGACCCTCATGCTGGCCGCGCGGGCCAGGCGCTACTTCAGGCGGGCGACGGTGGGCGGCGTACGGTTCGCCACCTTCCTGATCGCCACCGTGGGCGCGCTGGCGTCCGCCGCGGTCGCGATCGTCCTTGCCTCCGACACCACGCGCGACCGGATATATTTCGGCACCGATACCCGCGCGGAGGCATTGTTGGCCGGCGCCGCGGCGGCCGCCCTGCTGGTGCGGGATTGGCCGTCGCTGAACCGTGGCTGGTGCCTGATCGGGACGCGGTGGGGACGGCGGGTCGCCCGGGTGCTGCCGCTGCTCGGCTTGGCGGGGCTGGCGGCGGCGACTCACTACGCAACGGGCAGCGCGAGCGAGTTTCGCCACGGTCTGCTGATCGGGGTCGCAATCGCGTCCGTCGTCGTGGTCGCGCCGGTGGCGATGGAGCAGCGCGGAGCGATCGCCCGCCTTCTGGCCCTGCCGCCCTTGGTGTGGCTGGGCACCATCTCCTACGGGGTCTATCTGTGGCACTGGCCAATCTTTTTGGCGCTCAACGGCGAGCGCACCGGTTGGTCCGGGCCGCCGTTGTTCGCCGCCCGGTGTGCCGCGACGGTCGCCGTCGCCGCCGTTTCGTGGTGGCTGATCGAACAACCCATCCGGCGTTGGCGGCCGGCGCGGGTGCCGATACTGCCCCTGGCGGCCGCCACCGTGGCGAGTGCCGCCGCGGTGACTTTGCTGGTGGTCCCGGTGGGAACCGGGCCCGGACTACGTGAGGCCGGCCTGCCGCCCGGAGTTTCGTCGGTCGCCGCGGTGTCGCCGTCACTGCCCGGCGGGAGCCACCCAGGCCCGGTCGGGCCGCGAGATCCCCATCGGCCGTTCACCGTTTCGGTGTTCGGCGATTCGATCGGGTGGACCTGGATGCATTACCTTCCGTCGACGCCCGGATTCACTTTCCTCGACCACACCGTCATCGGGTGCAGCCTGGTGCGCGGGACACCGTATCGGTACATCGGTCAAACGCTCGATCAGAGACCGGAATGCGATACCTGGCCAACGAGGTGGTCGACACAGATCGGTCAGGATCAGCCGGACGTCGCGCTGTTGATCATCGGCCGCTGGGAGACCGTCGACCGTGTCAACGAGGGTCAGTGGACCCACATCGGCGACCCGACCTTCGACGGCTATCTCAACGGGGAATTGCAGCGAGCGCTGAACATCCTGGGCTCCACTGGTGTTCGCGTGGTGGTGGCCACGGTGCCCTACAGCCGGGGCGGCGAAAAGCCGGACGGCCGGTTGTATCCGGAGGACCAACCGGATCGCGTCAACCTCTGGAACACCATGCTGCGCAATACGGTTGCGCAGCACCCGAATGTCCAGATTCTCGACCTGAACAAAAAGCTGTGTCCCGACGGCGTTTACACCGCGAAGGTCGACGGGATCAAGGTGCGCAGCGACGGCGTCCACCTCACCCCTGAAGGGGTGAGATGGCTGACGCCGTGGCTCGAGGAGTCCCTCAGGTAGCTTCTAATCGCCGGTGCGGCAGCTGATTTCCATGCTGTCGCTTTCTCGGACGAGGAAGTTGAAGCTGACGTAGCCGTTGTCGGGATTGCGCACGCGGTCGAGGTAGGGCTTGATGTCCGCCGCGCTGGCGTTGTCGGCGACCACCAATGCGCCCGTCGACAGCTGCGGTTCGAGCAGTTCGATAACCGGTAGGTAGAGATCCTTCCAGCCATCGAGCAGGACGAATTCAACGGGTCCCTCGACGCCCGCGAGTGTGGATAGCGCATCTCCCTCGAGAACCGTGACCAGGTCAGCCAAACCGGTCTCGGCGAACGTCTGCTTCGCGGCTGCGATCTTGGTCGCGCTGAGCTCGGTGGTCACCACCCGGCCCGCGCCGTTGTCGCGCACCGCGGATGCGAGATGGACGGCGGAGATGCCGAAGGACATACCGAATTCGACCACCGTCGTCGGGCGGGTCGCCCGCACCAGCGCATACAGCAGGCGGCCGGCCCCCGGCGTCACCGGAATGTAGAACTCGCTCATCGCTTCGGCGCGCTCCCGCGCGCTCATCGGCCGTTCGAAATCACCGCGCCTTTCCCGCAACAGCGACATCTGATTCTTCGATTCGGTGTACATCCGGTCCAGCACGGTCGCGACCCTGGGGTCCTGCAAAGTTATGGCCATGCCCTCGAGGGTAGGCGGGGAACTGAAGCGAAACGCAAAACGGCCGTTGGTTACGAAGAGCTGACGTAAGGGTTGCGTAAAGAAGTTGACGGGTACCGGCGTGCACTGCAAGATGGGTGAGCAAGCACCTCGGTAGGTGAGGCGTCTGCACGGACACAGGCCACTGACCCCGAACGTCGAGAGACGCCCCGGGTCAGGACAGCTCTTCCCGGACCCAAGGGTTGAGCCCAAGTGGCTTCCGGACGAAGTTCCGGATACGCCGGGCAGTGCCGAAGCTCCGGCGAGAGGGGTGTGATCGGTGTTCCGCCACCGGTGATTTCCTACCCCTTCCGTTCAGGTGAACGTGACGACACCCGCGTGTGTCCCGGCCGTGAGGAGGTGAGGGCAAGATGAGCGAGACGAGTCCAGGCGATAGTCCCTATCCGAAATCCATCTTGTCCGATCCGGTTCCGGCATTCCTTTTGCCGCGTGAGCTTTTCGAGCGAGGGTCGACATAGCACGTTAAATGCTTTGCGCCTCTGCACGTTGCGTGGGGCTGCCACGGCGGCGTTCTGAATGACACGAGCCGATCGGACCCTCCGGCAAGGAGAAGATCATGGCTATTTTTGTTACACAATGCCTTTTCGGCCTCACAAGGGGGCGGGGGCGGGGGCGGTCGATGTTGCGTGCCGGTCGGCTGTTGGCTGACAAGCTGCATGCCGGGAGCAGGCTGACTCCGCAGGAGCGGGCCAACCTCTATGTCTCGCGGATGCCGATCGCGGTTATCACGGCTTCGCTGGGCGGGCATGCGTCGGACGGCGCGGGCAACCGCCGGTGACTCGTTCCGTAAGCGCACCTTCTGCGCGGCCATCACACCCCACCCTTATCCGAGCGCGAACCTGTTGAGATAGCGAGAATCCGATGACCTCGATCTCCACCCAGCTCCGCGACCGCCTCCGCACCTCCGCGCTCAGCGGGACCGCAGCCACCGCCCCGGGCGCGATACGCGATGCGTCCCGCCGGGCCGTGTTGGATTCTGCGCACACCGGCGACATCGTCGGCGCGTTCGGACGTATCAGACGCGACGGCAGCGACGCCTTCAGTGGCCGGTGGCGGCGCGTGCGGACGCTGATGGTCATCACCGGTCCCGGACTCATTGTGATGGTGGGCGACAACGATGCCGGCGGCGTCGCGACCTACGCTCAGGCCGGCCAAAACTACGGGATGGGCCTGTTGTGGACGCTGGCACTGCTCATTCCGGTGCTGTACGTGAACCAGGAAATGGTGCTGCGGTTGGGCGCTGTCAGCCGGGTTGGCCACGCGCGCTTGATATTCGAGCGCTTCGGTAGGTTCTGGGGTGCCTTCAGTATTGGTGACCTACTGATCCTCAATGCCCTGACGATCGTCACCGAATTCATCGGCGTATCACTGGCACTCGGGTTCTTGGGGTGCCCCAAAATCATCGCGATCCCGGCCGCCGCCGCGTTGTTGTTCGCCGTGGTGGCCGGGGGCTCGTTTCGCCGCTGGGAGGGGCTGATGTTCCTGCTCATCGCGGTGAACGTGCTGATCATCCCGATGTTGCTGCTGGTGCATCCCGCGCTGAAAACAACCGCCGACGGGCTTTTGCCGCAGTTCCCAGGTGGGCTCAACTCCACGGTGCTGCTATTGGTCGTCGCGATCGTGGGTACCACGGTTGCGCCGTGGCAGTTGTTCTTCCAACAGTCCAACGTGGTGGACAAGCGCATCACGGCACGCTGGATTCCTTACGCACGAGCCGATTTGGTCATCGGGATCGTCGTGGTCATGCTCGGGGCGACGGCTCTGATGGCGGCGACCGCATTCGGATTGGCCGGCACCACCGACGTCGGCAACTTCAGCGACGCCGGTGCGGTCGCGTCGAGCCTGTCTGAGCACCTCGGCAACACAGTGGCCGTGTTGTTCGCGATCATCCTGCTGGACGCATCGCTGATCGGGGCCAACGCCATCGGCCTGGCCACCACCTATGCCCTCGGCGACGCGATGCGCAGGCGACACTCACTGCATTGGAAAATCAGCGAGGCTCCATTGTTCTACGGGGGCTACGCGCTACTCCTTGCGTTGTCGGCAGTGGTCGCATTCAGCCCCGACCACATCCTGGGCTTGGTGACCCAAGGCGTTCAGGCACTCGCAGGTGTTCTGCTGCCATCGGCGACCGTGTTTCTGGTCTTGCTCTGCAACGACCGCGCGGTGCTGGGTCCGTGGGCAAATACCTTGCGGCAGAACATCCTCGCGTGGACCATTGTGTGGTCTCTGGTGTTGTTGTCGCTGGCATTGACGGCGACGACCTTCTTCCCGGGCCTGTCCACGACCACCGTCGAAGCTGGGCTCGCGGGCGGCGCAGCGGTCGGAATCGTGGGCGGCGCCGCCGTGATCATCGCCGGTCGGCGGCCTAACGACGTGCCCGACGCGCGAGCCACTGGGCGGACGCTCGGAGGTGGTCTGGAACCCGAGGAGGTTGACGAACTCGACGACACCCCGTTGCCCACCCGTGCCGAACGACATGCCATCCGGCAGCAGGACCGGGCGAACTGGCAGACCCCCAACCTCGCCGTGATCGCTCGGCCGACCATGTCGCCGATCCGCCGGGCGGGGCTGTTAACCCTGCGTGGTTATCTGGTCCTGGCCATTGTGTTCGTGATCGTCAAAATCGTCGAGGTCGGTATTGCCTGAGTCGCTCGTGGCGGCAGTCCTTTGAGGCGAACCGTTCGGCAGCAGAACGATTTTGCCGTGGGTGTGCCGCTTCTCGAGCTCCTCGTAGGCGTCGGCGACCCGGTCCAGCGGATAGGTCGCGGCCACTTCGAATTCGAGGGCGCCACCGGCGACGAGGTCGGCGATTTCGGTGAGCACCTCGGGTGTCGAAGCCTCGGCGCTGCCTTCGGTCTTGGCCCCGACTTCGCCGGCCTTCTGGAACGAGATGATGGTGTCGATGCGCTCGGGTGCCACCCCGAGGTCCACGGCGAGCTCGACGTAGTCCGGACCGAACAAGTCGATGAATGCGTCGATTCCGTTGGGCGCCGCCGCGCGAAGGCGCGCAGCCAACCCGTCGCCATAGGCGATCGGGACGATGCCGTGCGCGCGCAACCAGTCGGCGTTGGCCGGCCCCGCGATGCCGAGCACCACCGCCCGGTGCCTCACCAACAGTTGTACGACAAGGCTTCCGACCCCGCCCGCGGCCGCCGAGACCGCGACAGTCTCACCCGGTTGCGGCGCAACCGACCGGACAGCGGCATAGGCCGTCGCGCCGACCACGTACAGCGAACCGGCCACCTCCCAACTCAATTGGGGAGGTTTGTGGATCAGTTGGTCTACCGGGACCGCGGTGTGGGTGGCGTGGCTGGAACGACGGAAGCTGAACCCCAAAACCTCGTCGCCCACGGAGAACTCGGTGACCCCGGGTCCTGCGGCGGTCACGACGCCGGCCAAGTCGCTGCCCTCACCGGACGGGAAGGTGGCGGGGAACATGTCGTGCAACGCCCCGGTCCGGATGGCGGCCTCGCCGGGGTTGATCCCGGCGGCGCGAACTTCGACCACCACCTCACCGGGGCCGGGGGAGGGCATCTCGATGTCCGCCACGTACAACACGTCACGTCCGCCGTAACGGTCGAACCGCACGGCGCGCGCAGCCGCAGCCGTCATTTTGCCCCCTTAACCGCGCCGATTCGCCCTGCCGCACGCCAGCATAGGCCGCGAACGGGCCCTTGTTCGGGCCGGAATTTCTTAGTAGCTTTAGGCGCCGCGCCGAACTGCTGTATTTCGGCATGTCATCGGACGTGGATTGAGGTGGTGGGAGTGCCGGTGGAGCTCGTGCGTGCCTCCGTCGCCGGCTGGGCGGTCGCGACCCTTGTGGTCGGCACCGCAATCACTGGGTGCAGCCACAAACCCCCGTCGCCCTGGGTGCCGGGGCCGGGTTCGTATGTCGGCCCTTCGTCGACTCCGTCGACTTCATCGCCTTCGTCGACCGGCCCGAGCGCCGTGACCGGGCCGCCGCCGGGACAACCCATCGATTACAGCCCGTTGCTGATTCAGCCCAGCGATATCGGCGGAGATTTCGCGACTCCGCAAGCACCTGTGCTGAATCCCAATAACGCGCCCGGTGTCGCGCAGCTTTACGCCAATTCCGACAACAGCCGCCGAATCGGGGTCACCATCTTGATCGTCGCGAACCCCGCGATCGCGGCGGCGGGGGCCGCGAACACCAGGGCCAATTACGGGGGTAAGGTCAGCGGTTCGTGGCAGCCGATCGATGTCGGTTCCAACGGGGCAATCCTTTCCGGTACATCGCCGGACAAGTCGCAAGCGGTGACGGTGCTGTTGTTCACGGAGGGCAGGGCGCTGGTCAATATGGAATTCGACAGCGCACCCGACGATCCGATCGATATAGCCGTTGCGTCCGAGATTGGCCGGCAACAAGACGACCTGATCAAGGCCGGGTTGCCCAACTAGCCGGAACAGCTGCGGAATGCCCTTGCCTGCAGCAGTTTTGGCTTACCGCCGCCGCCCGCGCCGCGACTACCGTCAGGCCACTACCTGGATGGGGTCGCCGACATTGACCTGGTTGAAGTACCACGCGGCATTGTCCGGGCTCAGGTTGATGCATCCGTGACTGACGTTGGTATGACCCTGCGAGTCGACCGACCAGGGCGCCGAATGCACATAGACACCGCTCCACGTGACGCGGACCGCGTACTGCGCCGTGATCTTGTACCCCTCGGGTGAACTCAGGGGAATGCCGATCGTGCGCGAGTCCATTACCACGGTGCGGTCCTTTTCCAGGGCGGTGAAGTTGCCCATCGGCGTTGGGCGACTGGGCTTGCCCATCGACGCCGGCATCGTCCGGAGTACCTCCCCATTTCGGCTCACGGTGAAGGTGTGCCCGGAGAGGCTCGCAACCCCGAGTAACGCGTCGCCAGTGTCAAAACCCGTCGTCAGGGCCTGCACTCCGACCGAGACATGGCTGTGGGCCGGCCAGTAGTGGTTTGGGACCCACTGCACGACGTTGTTCTCAACCCATTCGAAATGGCCCTGCATATTGCTTGGCGACACGACGTGGATGGACCGTTCGGCGGCGACACGGTCGGTGACGGGCGCGGTGAATGTCACCACGACGGGATGCGCCACGCCCACTACCGCACCGTTCGTCGGCAAAACCGAGGCAACGCCGGGCACTGGCTCGGGCAACGGGACCGCGGCCACGCTGCGGGCGCCGCTATCCAGCACGCCCATGCCCGTGATCGCTACCATAACGAATAGATAACGAACCGCTTGACGCATGGCGTTCACCCTTTGAGACGATGCAGTCAGCACAACGGTATTCTACTGACTGTCGGTCCATTACGGTTTTCAGCAAACATTGATAGCTTCTTTCGCACGCCTACTTTGACGATCCGATCGGGGGTTGAGTTCGATCTCACCACACGTGGGGCCGCCAGGAGGGCAAATGCCCGTGCGTCTACCCATGACCGGGGCCATCAAAGTGGCGGTCGCCGGGTTGCCGAAGACGCTGGACTGGCCGGAGCGCTAGCCTCAGCGAGATCGGTGCCCGAAGGCCGGGTCCGAACATGGAGGAGTGCGGGTGCTTTTCCGTCAATTGGAGTACTTCGTGGCGGTCGCGCAGGAGCGCCACTTCGCCCGGGCGGCCGAGAAGTGTTACGTTTCCCAACCCGCACTGTCCGCCGCGATCGGCAAGCTCGAAAAAGAGCTGAACGTCACGCTGATCAATCGTGGTCACAGCTTCGAAGGCCTTACGCCCGAGGGGGAGCGATTGGTGGTGTGGGCCAAGCGGATCCTTGCCGAGCACGATGCATTCAAGGCCGAGGTGCACGCCGTGCGATCCGGCATTACCGGAACGCTTCGGCTGGGCACCGTCCCGACCGCCTCCACGACCGCGTCCCTGGTGCTTTCGGCGTTCTGTTCGGAACATCCTTTGGCGAAGGTGCAGATCCATTCCCGGCTGGCGGCCTCCGAGCTGTACCGACGGCTGCGCGAATTCGACCTGGACGCCGCCATCGTGCACAGCACGCCCGAGGACGGTCACGACGTGGACCTGGTGCCGCTGTATGACGAGCACTACGTGCTGCTGTCGTCGGCGGACATGTTGGCCTCAGGCGCATCGACGATGACGTGGCCGGAAGCCGCGCAACTGCCACTGGCGTTGCTCACCGCCGACATGCGGGACCGCCAACTCATCGACAAGGCATTCGCAGGCCACGCCATCACCGTCACGCCACAGGTTGAAACCGACTCCGTCGCTTCGCTATTGGCACAGGTATCGACTGGCAACTGGGCGTGCATCGTGCCACACACCTGGCTATGGACGTCGCGGCTGGGCGCAGAAATCCGCGCGGTCGAGATGGTCGAGCCGGCGCTCAACGCCGAGATCGCGCTGGCCACAAACTCAATCGGGCCGGGCTCGCCAATCGCCCGCGCCCTGACCGTGTGCGCGCGGCGTCTGGCGCTCAACGACTTCTTCGACGCCCAACTGTCGGGTATCACCCGCCGGCGGTGACCGCGGGGGGCGCCGGTGCGGCCGCGCTGGTCGGGTTGCGGCTCGCGAGATGGCCGCTCTCCACCCCGGCCGTCGGGTCCAGCTCGCAGTCGATGATCGCAGGCGCCTTGGCGGCGATCGCTTCGGTCAGCGCCGTCCGCAGATCGGAAGCTGTGGTGACGTGATATCCCTTGCCGCCGAACGCTTCTGCAATCAACTCGTGATGCGCCCGCGCGTTCAGCACCGTCGGCGCCGGCTCGCCGTTCGTAGGCGTTTCGTCGCCGCGGTAGACGCCGCCGTTGTTGAGGATGACGACGGTCACCGGCAGGCGGTAGCGGCAGATGGTCTCGACTTCCATGCCGCTGAAGCCGAATGCGCTGTCACCCTCGATCGCCACCACGGGGTCGCCGTTCTCGACGGCGGCGGCGATGGCGTAGCCCATGCCGATACCCATCACGCCCCAGGTTCCCGTGTCGAGGCGGTGTCGCGGCAACTCCATGTCGATGACGTTACGGGCCAGGTCCAGTGCATTGGCTCCCTCGTTGACCACGTAAACGTCCGGGTTTTCCCGCAGCACGGAGCGAATCGCGCCGAGCGCGTTGAAAAACCGCATTGGGTGAGGGTCTTCGTC
Organism: uncultured Actinomycetota bacterium; assembly: GCA_963784685.1. Classification (GTDB taxonomy): domain Bacteria; phylum Actinomycetota; class Actinomycetes; order Mycobacteriales; family Mycobacteriaceae; genus Mycobacterium. Next base: position 416,794 of record CAWASF010000011.1, on the reverse strand, counting down.
CAGCCGCTGGCGCATCTTGGCGTTGTTGCGCGCTTTGCGATCGGCCAGCTCATCGGCCCATTCCGGTGGCACGACGATCGGATGCGCGGCCAGGGCGTCGCACAGCGCCGACATCGCCGAGCCGATGTCGCCGACCAGGGGCGCCGCGATCGGTTGGTTGCTGTCGAGTTCGGAGGCCGCGATGTCGACTTGCACGAACTTGGCGTCGGCGGACCATTGTGGCGAATCACCGTGGCCCAGTAGCCAGTTCAGCCGGGCGCCCACCAGTAGCACCGCGTCGGCGCGGGCGATCGCCAGCGAGCGCGCGGCCGCAACGGACTGCGGGTGTGAGTCCGGCAGTAGCCCTTTGGCCATCGACATCGGCAGGAACGGAATTCCGGTGTTCTCCACAAACTTCCGAATCACACCGTCGGCTTGCGCGTATGCTGCGCCCTTGCCGAGCACGATCAGTGGTCGGCGCGCCCGCGCGAGGACGTCCAGCGCCCGGTCGACCGCTTCCGGCGCGGGGAGCTGCCGCGGTGCGGGATCGACCACCCGCCAGACGGTTTCCGCCGCGGCCGAAGCCTCCATCGCCTGACCCAGGACGTCACCCGGGATATCGAGGTAGACACCGCCCGGTCGCCCGGAAACCGCCGTGCGAACGGCGCGCGCCACGCCACGCCCGATGTCCTGGATCCGGGTGATTCGGTATGCGGCCTTCGCAAAAGGCTTTGCGGCATCGAGCTGATCCAGGTCCTGATAATCGCCGCGCTGCAAGTCGACCAGGGCTCGATCGCTCGAGCCCGAAATCTGGATCATCGGGAAGCAGTTCGTGGTGGCGTTGGCCAGTGCGGGCAGGCCGTTGAGAAATCCGGGCCCCGATGTCGTCAGGCAGACACCCGGGCGCTGCGTGAGAAATCCGGCGGCCGCGGCGGCATTGCCGGCAGAAGCCTCTTGCCGGAAACCGATATAACGCATTCCAGAAGCTTGCGCAACACGCGCAAGGTCGGTGATCGGGATGCCGACTATCCCGTAGATGGTGTCGATGTCGTTGGCCTTGAGCGCATCCACAACGAGGTGGAAGCCGTCGGTCGAGCGAGTCGTTTCGTAGGGAGATGCCGAAACTGTGGTCATGGTGGCGGCTCCTCGTGTGGGGCGGTGATTGCTTCAGTGATCACTGTGGTCGCGGTGCCCGCAGGTGTCCAAGACTAGGCCGCTGTGCAGCGATTCACGCCGTCCATCGATAGGCGCCGTTTATCGGTCGTGAGCGGATCGGTATTGGACGGACGGGACGGCGGCGCGGCATGGTGAGCGGGAGCATTCACATCAACGGCGAAAGGGGTACCGCGATGAGGTCTGACTCGATCACCGGCAACGACGCGAGCCCGCGCATCGCCGATCTGGTCGAAGCGGCGGCAGGCGGGCGGCCGGACGCGCCCGCGCTGGTCACCTCCGATCGCATCCCGATCAGCTACCGCGATTTGGTCCGACTGGTCGGCGACCTGTCCGGGAAGCTGAGGCGGGGTGGCCTGCTTCCGGGTGATCGGGTCGCGCTGCGTGCAGGCAGCAACGCCGAATTCGTCGTCGGCTTGTTGGCGGCGTCGCGTGCGGACCTGATCGTGGTCCCGCTGGACCCGGCGCTACCCCCCGCGGAGCAACGCGCCCGAAGCGAGGCCGCGGGAGTGCGGGTGGTGCTCGTCGACGGCGAGGCGCCCGGCGACGAGGGGGAGCCGGCCTTGCGGTGGTGGCGAATCGCGGTGAGCGCCGAGGCCGTCGACTTGGACGCCGCCACGCCCCCGCAGACGGACATCTCGACGCCCGAAGGGCTCCGGGACGACGACGCGATGATCATGTTCACCGGCGGAACCACGGGCGTGCCGAAGATGGTTCCGTGGACGCACGCAAACATCGCGGCCTCGGTGCGCGCCATCGTCGCCGGCTACGAACTCGGCCCGCAAGACGCGACGGTCGCGGTGATGCCGCTGTACCACGGTCACGGACTACTGGCCGCATTGTTGGCGACCCTGGCATCCGGAGGTTCGGTGCTGCTGCCGCCGCGCGGGCGGTTCTCGGCGCACACGTTCTGGGATGACATCGACGCCGCCCGGGCGACCTGGTACACCGCGGTCCCGACGATTCATCAGATCCTGTTGGAGCGCAACCAGACCGAGCGGCCGCGGGGCAACCCGGCCGCGCTGCGCTTCATCCGCAGCTGCAGCGCTCCGCTCACCCCCGAAACGGCGCGGGCATTGCAAGACACGTTCTCGGCGCCGGTGGTCTGCGCCTTCGGCATGACCGAAGCGACCCACCAGGTCGCCACGACGCGGATCGAGAACATCGACACGAACGAAAACCCAGCTACGACAACAGGTCTCGTCGGCGGGTCGACTGGACCCGAAATCCGGATCGTCGACTCGGCAGGGGAGTCCCTGCCGGCGGAAGCCGTCGGGGAGGTCTGGCTGCACGGCCCGACGGTGGCGCGCGGCTACCTCGGTGACCCGGCGATCACCGCCGCCAACTTCACCGACGGATGGCTGCGCACCGGCGACCTGGGGTCGCTGTCGGCCGGGGGCGACCTCACCATCCGCGGCCGGATCAAGGAACTCATCAACCGGGGTGGCGAGAAGATTTCGCCCGAACGCGTCGAGGGCGTGCTGTCGAGCCACCCCAACGTGCTGGAGGTGGCCGTGTTCGGCGTGCCGGACAAGTTGTATGGGGAGACGGTGGCCTCGGTGATTGTGCCCCGGGAATCCCCCGCGCCGACGCCTGAGGAGCTCACCGACTTCTGCCAGGATCGGTTGGCACCCTTCGAGATTCCCGCGGGGTTTGAGGTGGCGAGCGAACTGCCGCATACCGCGAAGGGCTCGCTCGACCGTCGCGCGGTGGCGGAACAGTTCGGCCGCGGGGTGTGACGGATCCTCACTGGACCGCGGACGTCACGTTTCCCCACGCGGCCCGCGCACCCGAGTCCCCGATGCGGTAGGTCTGCACCAGCGTCGCCGCGGCCGCGGCGATCACCAGCACCCCGGCCACGAGTCGCAGAGCGAATTTGACCGTGCCGCCGCGCGCCTGACGGATGTGAACGGCGGTCAGCAGCGCGACAGAGGCCACCAGCGCCGCCACCATGTAGATGAGGGTTTCTCCGAGTTGCTCGTGCGTCGTCAGTGCCGGTGATGCCGGACCGACGCGCGCTGCCAACCAGGCGCCCGAGCTGGTGGTCAACGGGGTCAACACGAGCGTGCCCACGGTCAGCAGCAGAACCAGCCAGATCAGCCGTCGGCGCGCCGCGGGCCACAGCGCGCAGAGGATCGCCAGCACCGCGGTCAGCGGGCCCAGGACGACGACGAAATGGTTGAGCAGGATGTGCGCGGGCAGTCCGTTGAATGTCGACACGGACCCAAAGGCTGTCACACCGTCGTTTTCACCCGCGCGGCGGCCGATTCGGGCATGGGTTCGTAGCGCGCGAACGAACGGGTGAACGACGCGGCCCCGTGCGAAAGTGAGCGCAAGTCGATTGCGTAGCGCGTCAGCTCGACCTGTGGCACCTCGGCTTTGACCACGGTGCGTTCGTGGCCGGCGGTGTCGGTACCGAGCACTCGGCCGCGGCGCCCCGAGAGGTCGCCCATCACCGCGCCGACGAAGTCGTCGGGCACCAGCACCGTGATCTCGTCGATCGGCTCGAGCAGGATCACCTTCGTCGCGCCCGCCGCCTCCCGCAAAGCGAGCGCGCCCGCGGCCTGGAACGCGAAGTCCGACGAATCCACGCTGTGGGCCTTCCCGTCGAACAGGGTGACCCGGATGTCGACCATCGGGTAGCCGGCGTGCACCCCCTTCTCCATCTGCGCGCGCACACCCTTCTCCACGCTGGGGATGTAATTCCGCGGCACCGCTCCACCGACCACCTTGTCGACGAACTCGAACCCGGAGCCCTCCGGCAGCGGCTCCACCTCGATGTCGCACACCGCGTACTGGCCGTGACCGCCGGACTGCTTGATGTGGCGGCCATGGCCTTTCGCCTTGCCGGCGAGCGTTTCTCGCAACGGGACGCGGAGCTCCACCGTGTCCACGGTGACGCCGTAACGATTCGCCAGCGCATCGAGCACGACGCCGGCATGCGCCTCGCCCATGCACCAGAGCACGATCTGGTGCGTTTCCTGATTCTGCTCGATCCGCAGCGTGGGATCCTCGGCCGCCAACCGTCCCAGCCCGACCGACAGCTTGTCTTCGTCGGCCTTGGCGTGCGCCTGAATGGCGATGGGCAACAGCGGCTCCGGCATTGTCCAGGGTTTCAACACGAGGGGTTCGGACTTGTCCGAGAGGGTGTCGCCGGTTTCGGCGCGGCTCAGCTTGCCGATCGCGCAGATGTCGCCCGCCACCACGGACGACGCGGGACGCTGCTGCTTGCCGAGAGGGAAGGACAGGACCCCGATGCGTTCGTCCTCGTCGTGGTCGGGGTGCGAGTTCCCATTTCCGTTCGCCTCGCCGAAAAACGACGCAAAATGGCCCGACACGTGAACCGTCGCGTCGGGCCTGATGGTCCCGGAGAACACCCGGACCAAACTGACCCTGCCGACATAGGGGTCCGACGTCGTCTTCACCACCTCCGCGAGCAACGGCGCGTCGGCGTCACACGTCAGCTTCGCGTGGGTGGCGCCGTTCGGCGTGAACACGTCCGGCAGCGGGTGTTCCATCGGCGATGGGAATCCCCGGGTGGCGACCTCCAGCAATTCCAGGGTGCCGACACCGGTGCCGCTGCAGACGGGGATCACCGGGAAAAAGGAACCCCGGGCAACGGCTTGCTCCAGATCCTCGATCAGCACCGACTCGTCGATCGCCTCGCCGCCGAGATAACGCTCCATCAGGGACTCGTCTTCGGATTCCTCGATGATTCCCTCGATCAGGGTGCCGCGCGCCTCCTCGATGCGGTCGGCGTCGGATGGATCCGGCTCGCGCACGGTGCGCTGGCCGCCGGCGTACTGGTAGCGCCTCTGGGACAGCAAGCCGATCAGACCTTCGCAGGCCGGTAGGTCGGTCGGCAGGTAAAGCGGTAACACCTTGTCGCCGAATGCGTTTTGCGCGGCGGCCAGTGCCTCCTGGTAGTTCGCCCGGGCGTGGTCGAGCTTGGTGATCACCACGGCGCGGGGCATGCCCACCTGGCTGCATTCCTGCCACAGCGACTTGGTCGGCTCGTCGACGCCCTCGTTTGCCGCGATCACGAACAGCGCGCAATCCGCGGCTCGCAACCCGGCGCGCAACTCGCCCACGAAGTCCGCGTACCCGGGTGTGTCGACCAGGTTGACCTTGATGCCGTCGTGCGACAGGGAGGCCACGGCGACGCCCACAGACCGCTGCTGGCGGATCTCGGCATCGTCGTAGTCGCAGATCGTGCTCCCCTCGGTGACGGAGCCCGGCCTGGACAGCACTCCGGCGGCGACCAGCAGGGCCTCGACCAGGGTGGTCTTGCCTCCCCCGGAGGGTCCCACCAGGACCACATTGCGAACGTCGGCCGGACCGTTCGCGGTGGGGGCGGTTCCAGCGCCCTGGGAAGCATTCGCTCTGTCCGCCATCACTGTCCTCCAGTTCTCAGGTCGCATCGCTCGCTGTGTGTCCCGCACCACAGGGCCCGGTTAGCAACTTTTCCCCCAACTGCCGCCCAACACAAGGCCACCGGCGGGCCACAATCGGGTCGGCCCGGCGCGCGGCGGCCCGGCGGGCCGGGGCGGAGCGGGCACAACCGCTGGTGGTTCTCGGCGGAAAACGATGTGGCAGATGTGGCATCACGCGGCCTTGTTCCCGACGGTGAGCCGCCGCTCCGACCGAACTCAGGCGTGCCAGCTCGACCAGCGGCCCACGGTGACCGCGATTACCGGGCCGTGCAGCGGAACGGATTGGTACTGAGGGTATTTGGTGCGCAGCAACCGGCATCCGGTTTCCATCGCCTCGCCGCCGGAATGAATCCCGGCGACACCGTCGGCCCGGACCCACCACAACTGCGTCCAATCGTCGGCATAGTGGTCGACGAGCAGGCTGACCCGTGGATTGCTCTCGATGTTGGCCAGGCGACGCAGCCGTCGCGTCGTTTTGGGTTTCGCGTCGACGGCGGTGTAGACCACGTCATGCTTTCCGGGCAAGTCGGCGTCGACCGCGAATACCACCGGCACCACGTGCGGCAGGCCGTCGGGGGTGACAGTCGCGAGTCGGGCGATCGGGGACTGCGTGAACCTGACCTTGGGGTCGAATTCGCCCACTTTGTCAGCTTAGGGTCAGCTTAGGGCCGTAGGTTGACCGCATGCTGGCGGAGACGCAGATCCTGAACCTCCTCTATCGCTACGCCGAATGCATCGACGCCGGCGACCTGGCGGGAGCGGCCGCGCTGTTCGAGCACGCCCGCGTCCGCATCGGTGGCTCGGATGCCGAACAGGACGCGATCGACGCGGCCCAGTTGCTGGGCATCTGGAAGTCGCTGATCGTGCTTCATCCGGACGGGACACCGCGAACCAAGCATGTGACCACCAATCCGATCATCGAGATCGACGAGGACGCCGGCACCGCGAGTTGCCGCAGTTACTACACCGTGCTGCAGCAGACCGACGAGTTTGGCCCGCAGACCATCGTCACCGGCCGCTACCACGATCGATTCGAGCGCGTCGACGGCCGGTGGCGGTTTTCCTACCGCGACCTCACGCTCATCGACATGGTCGGTGACGTCAGCCGCCACCTCACCCATCCGATTACGCCGGCCGGGCGCGCCTGAGAGCAAATATCCGCTGGGTGCGGAGCGAAAGAGGGCCTGACCCCTGCCGCGCATAGCTACCTGCATTACGGTTATACGGATCAAGTCGTGCCGCCCAGACCCTGAGGCTGGGCCGGTTCTCGTTCTCAACGCGATGCAGGAGGTTGACGGGATGGGCAAATGGCACCACCGCTCAGTCTGGTGGTCATGGTTGGTGAGCGTGCTGGCCGTGACCGGACTGGGCCTCGGCCTCACCACGGTGCCGGCGGGCGCTTCACCCCCCGGGCCGTCCACTGTCGCGCTTGACCGGTTCGGCGATAGGCCCGTGCCCCCGCTCGACATCGTCGGGCAGGTGGGCCCGCAATTGGTCGACATCAGCACGAAGTTCGGCTACAACAACGCGGTGGGGGCCGGGACCGGCATCGTCATCGATCCGGCCGGGGTGGTGCTGACGAACAACCACGTGATCTCGGGCGCCACCGACATCAGCGCGTTCGCGGTCGCCAACGGCCAGAACTACGCCGCTGACGTGGTCGGCTACAGCCGGACCGCGGACGTGGCGGTCTTGCAGTTGCGCGGCGGGGGCGGCCTGCCCAGCGCCAACATCGGCGGCGGGATCGGGGTCGGCGAGCCGGTCGTCGCGTTGGGCAACGCCGGCGGCCAGGGCGGAATGCCCACCGCGGTGGCTGGCAGGGTCGTCGCGCTCAACCAGACCGTGAATGCAACCGACACCCTGACCGGCGCAAACGAGACGCTGGGCGGCCTGATCCAGGCCAGCGCCGCGATCCGGCCCGGCGACTCGGGTGGTCCCATGGTCAACGACGCCGGGCAGGTGATCGGCATGAACACCGCCGCCACCGACAACTACAAGATGTCCGGCGGACAGGGCTTCGCCATTCCGATCGGCACGGCGATGGGGGTCGCCGGACAGATCCGGTCCGGCGCCGGTTCGAATACAGTGCACATCGGCCCGACGGCCTTTCTCGGCCTGGGCGTTACCGACAACGGCGGCAACGGCGCGCGGGTCGAGCGGGTAGTCGGCACCGGCCCCGCCTCAGCTGCCGGGATCTCCCCCGGCGACATAATCGTCACCGTCGACAACGTCCCGATCAACGGGGCCACCGCAATAACCGATGTGCTCGTCCCGCATCACCCGGGGGACACCATTGTCCTGCACTGGCGCACCAGGGGCGGCGAAGATCGCAGCGCGCCCGTGACGTTGGCCGACGGACCGCCGGCCTGATATCCGCGCGGATAATGCCCGCTTTCGGTCCAATTCGGTTGCGGTCCGCCGTGATTCCCTGCGAGGCGCGTCGGGTACCCGTGGCATCGTGGAATTGATGAACGACGCACGAGACGCTGTCGAACATGATCCCGCGGGGGGCAGCCACGTCGAGGGCGGTGTGGTGGAACACCCGACCGCCGAGGACTTCGGCAACGCGGCCGCACTGCCCGCCGACCGGACCTGGTTCAAGCACGCCGTGTTCTACGAGGTGCTGGTCCGGGCGTTCTACGACGCGAGTGCGGACGGTTCCGGCGACCTGCGGGGCCTGCTCGAGCGCCTGGACTACCTCCAATGGCTCGGCATCGACTGCATCTGGTTGCCGCCCTTCTACGACTCACCACTGCGGGACGGCGGTTACGACATCCGCGACTTCTACAAGGTGCTGCCCGAGTTCGGCACCGTCGACGATTTCGTCGCGCTGGTCGACGCCGCACACCGGCGGGGCATCCGGGTCATCACCGACCTCGTCATGAACCACACTTCCGAGTCGCACCCGTGGTTCCAGGAGTCGCGCCGCGATCCCGACGGGCCATACGGCGACTACTACGTGTGGAGCGACACCAGCGAGAAGTACACCGACGCCCGGATCATCTTCGTCGACACCGAAGAGTCGAACTGGACGTTCGATCCGGTCCGCCGCCAGTTCTACTGGCACCGGTTCTTCTCCCACCAGCCGGACCTGAACTATGACAACCCGGCCGTGCAGGAGGCGATGATCGACGCCATTCGCTTCTGGCTCGGACTCGGGATCGACGGGTTCCGCCTGGACGCGGTGCCGTACCTGTTCGAACGCGAGGGCACCAATTGCGAGAACCTGCCCGAGACGCACGCGTTCCTCAAGCGCGTGCGCAAAGTCGTCGACGACGAGTTTCCGGGCCGGGTGCTGCTGGCCGAGGCCAACCAGTGGCCCGGCGATGTGGTCGAGTACTTCGGCGACGCGAGCACCGGCGGCGACGAATGCCACATGGCGTTTCACTTCCCCCTGATGCCGCGCATATTCATGGCGGTCCGCCGGGAGTCGCGGTTTCCGATCTCGGAGATCATGGCGCAGACACCGCCGATCCCCGACATGGCGCAGTGGGGCATCTTCTTGCGCAACCACGACGAGCTGACGCTGGAGATGGTCTCCGACGAAGAGCGCGACTACATGTATGCCGAGTACGCCAAGGATCCGCGGATGAAGGCGAACGTCGGGATCCGTCGCCGGCTGGCGCCACTGCTGGACAACGACCGCAACCAGATCGAGCTGTTCACCGCGCTGCTGCTCTCGCTGCCCGGCTCGCCGGTCCTCTACTACGGCGACGAGATCGGCATGGGCGACGTGATCTGGTTGGGCGATCGCGACGGGGTGCGGACCCCCATGCAGTGGACACCGGACCGCAACGCGGGTTTCTCCACGGCCAACCCCGGTCGGCTGTACCTGCCGCCGAGCCAGGACCCCGTGTATGGCTACCAGGCCGTCAACGTCGAGGCCCAGCGCGACACCTCGACGTCATTGCTCAACTTCACCCGAACGATGCTGTCGGTGCGCCGACGGCACCGCGCGTTCGCGATCGGCACGTTCGAGGAATTGGGGGGGTCGAACCCGTCGGTGCTGGCATTCCTGCGCGAAACAACGGGCGATGGCGACACCGTGCTGTGCGTCAACAACCTGTCGCGGTTCCCGCAGCCCATCGAACTGAACCTGCAGGACTGGAGCGGCTGGACGCCCATCGAGTTGACCGGGCAGGTCGAGTTTCCCCGCATCGGCCATTTGCCGTACCTGCTGACGCTGCCAGGGCACGGGTTCTACTGGTTCCAGTTGTCCGAATCCGAGGAGAACGCATGAGTCTGCCAGGCAAGCTGCCTTGGTCCGAGTGGCTGCCACAGCAACGTTGGTACGCCGGGCGCAGCCGTCAGCTGTCCTCCGCCGAGGCCGGGGTGGTCGTGCCCCTGCGGGAGGCACTCGACCTGGTACTGGTCGACGCCCGGTACGCCGATGGATCGTCGGAGCGCTACCAGGTGATCGTCGGATGGGATTCCACGCCGCCTTCCGAATACAGCACCGTGGCCACGATCGGCGCCGCGGAGGACCGGACCGGCTTTGACGCCCTCTACGACAGCGATGCGCCGCGGTTCCTGCTGTCGTTGATCGACTCGTCGGCCGTGCGCGACTCGTCCGGCGTGCAAGTGCGATTCGCCAAAGAACCCGACATCGAGCTGCCGCTGGAGGCAAGCCCGCACGTCTCCGACGCCGAGCAGAGCAACACCAGCGTGATCTTTGATCGCCGGGCGGTCTTCAAGGTGTTTCGCCGGGTCAGCAGCGGCATCAACCCCGATATCGAGCTCAACCGGGTGCTGGGCCGCGCCGGTAACCCGCACGTGGCCCGATTGCTCGGCACCTACGAGATAGCGAGCCCGGATGCTGCGGACGACGGAGCGTACCCGCTGGGCATGGTCACCGAGTTTGCGTCCAACGCCGCTGAAGGTTGGGCAATGGCCACCGCCAGCGTTCGGGACCTGTTCGCGGAGGGCGACCTGTATGCCCACGAAGTCGGCGGCGACTTCGCGGGAGAGTCCTGCCGGCTCGGCGAAGCGGTCGCGTCCGTGCACGCCACCCTGGCCGAATGCCTCGGAACGGCGCAGGCACCCTTCCCGGTGGATACCGTGCTCGCGCGGTTGTCGTCGACGGTCGCGGCGGTACCCGAGCTACAGGAGTACGCGGCGACCATCGAAGAGCGGTTCCAGAAACTCGCGGCCGAGACGATCACCGTTCAGCGGGTGCACGGCGACCTGCACCTGGGACAGGTGCTGCGCACGCCCGAGAGCTGGCTGCTGATCGACTTCGAGGGCGAGCCGGGCCAGCCGCTCGACGAACGCCGGGCGCCGGACTCGACGTTGCGCGACGTCGCGGGTGTCTTGCGCTCCTTCGAGTACGCCGCCTACGGGCCCCTGGTGGACCACGCCGCCGACAAGCAATTGGCCGCCCGCGCCCGCGAATGGGTCGAGCGCAATCGCACCGCCTTCTGCGACGGCTATGCGGCCGCCTCCGGGGTCGACCCACGGGATTCGGCGCAGCTCCTGGCCGCCTATGAACTCGACAAGGCCGTCTACGAGGCCGGCTACGAGGCGCGGCACCGGCCCGGATGGCTGCCGATCCCGTTGCGGTCCATCGCGCGGCTCACCGCTGCCTAGACTCTTGCTCGTGGCGAGCGATATTTTCGACAGTGAGGCGCGGTTGTCATGGGTGTTGGCGGGGCTGGCCGGTCTACTGGGAGCGACCGCATTTACCCACTCCGCCGGATATTTCGTGACGTTCATGACCGGTAATGCCCAGCGCGCCGTGTTGGGGTACGTCCGTCACGACGTGCGGCTGTCGATCACCGCCGCGCTGCTCATGGTGTGCTTCGTGGCGGGCGTCGTGGTCGCCTCGGTGTGCAGGCGGCGTTTCTGGGCGACGCATCCGCACGGCCCGACCGTGCTGACGACCCTCAGTCTGGTGGCCGCCACGATAGTGGACGTGGTCGATGAGGGATGGGAGGAGAATCTCCTCGATTTCGCGCCAATCATGTTGGTGGTCTTCGGTGTTGGCGCGTTGAACACGTCGTTCGTCAAGGACGGCGAGGTGTCGGTGCCGTTGAGCTACGTGACCGGAACGCTGGTCAAGATGGGCCAGGGTATCGAACGCCACATCGCCGGTGGGAAGGCGTCGGACTGGCTCGGCTACTTTCTGCTTTTCGCCAGCTTCGTCGTGGGTGGTGCGGTGGGCGGCGGCATCAGCGTGCTCGTCAATGGCACCTGGATGCTGGTGGTCGCTTCGGTCATGTGCGCGGCCGCAACCGGATACACCTACTTCCACCAGGACCGCCGCACCGTCATGGACTAGGGGTGGGCCAAAGAGCATCGGCAGCAGCGGTTGACCGGTGCGCTGCTGCCGATGCCGGCCTTGGAGCTCAGGCGGCCGGAGGGGCAACCGCGGGTGGGGTGGCCGCGGCGGCGTTGACCGCGTTAAGGGTCTGCAGGATGTCGGGTTTCATGGCGACCAGCTGCTGATTCCAGTAGGGCCACGAATGCGTCCCGTTGGTCGGGAAGTTGAACACTCCGTTGCGCCCACCCGCTGCGACGTAAGTGTTCTGGAAGGTTTCGTTGGTGCGCAGTGTGAGGCCCTCGAGGAACTTCGCCGGCATGTTGTCGCCGCCGATATCGCTGGGCGTGCCGTTACCGCAGTAGACCCAGATTCGGGTGTTGTTCTGCACCAGCCGCGGAATCTGGACCAATGGGTCGTTGCGCTTCCAGGCCGGGTCCGTGGACGGGCCCCACATGCTGTTGGCGTTGTAACCGCCCGAGTCGTTCATCGCCAAACCGATCAGCGTCGGCCACCAGCCCTCGGAGGGGTTGAGGAAGCCCGACAGCGAAGCGGCATAAGGGAATTGCTGCGGGTAGTACGCGGCCATGATCAGCGCGGAGCCACCGGACATCGACAGCCCCACCGCGGCGTTGCCGAACGGTGAAACCTGCTTGTTGGCCTGCAACCAGGTGGGCATCTCCTGGGTCAGGAACGTCTCCCACTTGTAGGTGTAGTTCTGCCCGTTCCCCTGCGACGGCTGGTACCAGTTGCTGTAGAAACTGGATTGGCCGCCGACGGGCATGATCACCGACAGGCCGGACTGGTAGAACTCCTCGAAGGCCGGGGTGTTGATGTCCCAACCGTTGTAGTCGTCCTGTGCGCGCAGCCCGTCGAGCAAGTAGATCGCGTGCGATCCGCCCCCCTGGAACTGGACCTTGATGTTGCGGCCCATCGAGGGCGATGGAATCTGCAGGTATTCCACTGGAAGACCCGGCTTGGAAAACGCTCCCGCGGTAGCGGAGCCGCCGCTGGCAGCAACGAGGCCGGACAGCAGGGCAGCCCCCGTAGCCGCGATCGCCAGTCGGCGCGGCATGGTTGCCGCTGCGCCACGCAACTTTCGCACACCTTCGAAGAACGTCATAGCCACTACCCATCCCAACTTTCATCTGTCGCAAGATGCGGTCGAATCTGTTCGGAGGCAGTGAAACACAGTGTGAGGAGGTTATTCGCCTGTCGCGGCCGTGATGTGAGGTCGCGGTTGGCTAACGATTGAGCCTCGGACCGGAGTCGGCCCCGGCCTTCCCGGGTCCTAGGCGACCAGGCGACGCAACAGCGTTGAGGCAGTGGCGATTCCGACCATCGCGGCCACCACCAGCACGATGCCGTCGGCCGGGTTGAAAGGTGTGCCGATGAGCAGCGCGCGCAAGGCGTCGACCTCGTAACTGAGCGGGTTGACCTTGCTCAGCGCGTGCAGCCAGGCGGGCATCACGTCGACCGGATACAACGCATTGGACGCGAAGAACAACGGCATGGTGATCGCTTGTCCGATGCCCATCAGGCGATCGCGGCTGCGGACCAGTCCGGCCAGCGTCATGGACAGGCAGGCGAAGAACGCGGCACCGAGCATGACCGTGCCCATCGCCGCGACGATCCGCAGCGGGTTGATGGTCAGCCCCACATTCATCAGGTAGGCCAGCGCCATCACGCCGACGACCTGGGCGACCGATCGCACTCCGGCCGCGAAGGCCTTGCCCGTTATCAACGCCGACGCCGGCGCCGGCGTCACCATCAGTTTGGCGAGGATGCCGGCGTCTCGATCCCAGATGATCTGTATGCCATAGAAGATCGAGATGAACAGCGCCGATTGGGCGATGATGCCGGGAGCCAAAAAGGCCAGATAGGAGAGCGACCCGGTGTGGATGACGCGCAACTTGCTGAACGTCGTACCAAATATCAGCAGCCACAGCGCAGGCTGCACCATCCGGGTGAGGAGCTCGGTCCGGTCGTGCTGCAGCTTCTGCAGCTCGACGATCGCGAATGCCGCGATGCGGCCCAGCGTCGCATGGACCCGCTGCCACCCGCGCGGGGCGCGAACCAGGGTGGCCACGGGGGCGTTGGCGGCGGTGTCAACTGGCACGGCTGGCCACCTTTCTGCTGGAACGGATCTCACGGAACGATCCGGCGGACCCCGTCTGCTCTGACAGGTCGGACGCCGCGTAGTGACGGAACACATCCTCCAGCGTGGCGCCGGGTGCGACGGTCAACTTCAACTTCGCCGGCGTGCCAACGGCCCGCAGCACGCCGCGATGCATCAACGCGACCCGATCACACAGCGCGTCGGCCTCCTCCATGTAATGGGTGGTGAGCAGCACCGTCATGCCGAATTGGCCCTGCATGCTCTGCACCTGTTGCCACACCCCGTCGCGGGCGATCGGGTCCAGCCCGACGGTCGGTTCGTCGAGCACCAGAAGCGACGGGCGGTTGACCAAAGCCTGAGCCACCTCGAGGCGGCGCACCATGCCGCCGGAGTAGGTTCCCGCCAGCCGGTCGGCCACGTCGAGAAGCTGCATGGCGTCCAGCGCCTGATCGACCCGTTCGGCCCGGTCGGCGCGCGGCACGCCGTACAACCGTGCGAACCATTGCACGTTCTGCCGTCCGGTCAACGCTGCCTCGATCGAAAGCTGTTGTGGCACATAACCGATGTTGCTTCGGATGTCGACGGTCTGCTCGCGCGCATCCATGCCGAAAATGCGTAACTCGCCCTGTTGCACCGGCGCCAACGTGGTGAGCATGCGGACCAGCGTCGTCTTTCCGGCGCCGTTGGGGCCGAGCAGGCCCATGGTCTCGCCCGGACGTACCTGCAATGTCACGTCATCGACCGCGGTGAACTGGCCATACCGATAGGTGACGTCGCGGCAGTCGATCGCCATCGGCAGTCGTTCGCTCATGATCGCTCCTGCAATAGTCGGGTCATCCTGTCGAGGACCTCCAACCCCTTTGTCAGAGATTCGATTTGGTCGAGATCAAGTTCGCCGAGCACCTCGGCCAGCAATGCGCGGCGCGCGGCCCGAGACGCGTCGACGATCTGCTGGGTGGGCTCGGCGAGCCGGAGCTGGCCGACGCGGCGGTCGGTCTCGTCGACCGTGCGGATCAGCAAACCCTTCGCTACCAGCTTGGACACCAAGGTGGAAGCGGTGTTGGGCACCAGTCCGAGTTCCGTGGCGGCGGCGCTGACCGAGATCCCCGGTCGCCGGCCGACAAGCCACAACAGCTCCGACTGGGCCTCACTGAGCCGTGCCGAGTCGAGCTCGCGGCCGGCTGACCTGCGGAGTTGCCGACGAAATCTGCCGACGACGCCGAACACCTCGGCGACCAGATCCGTGCTTGACTTCAGCGTTTCCATATATAGCTCTGTATAGGAGCTAAATATGGGTGCGAGCTGTGTAGGACCTAGATGCCGGCTACTTTTCGAGAAAATGCAGGACCACGTCCGTCAGCGCCCCCTTGTCGACGTTGGCGGTCATATAGGTGCAGAACGGTTGACGGCGGCGGTCGGTTGGCGATCCCGGGTTGAGCAGGCGCAACCCGGATGCTGTGGTGGTGTCCCAGGGGATGTGACTGTGGCCGAACACCAAGACGTCACTGTCGGGGTAGAGCCGAGACATCCGCGCGTCCCGGCCGGCCGCGGAGCCGGTCTCGTGGACCACCGTCAGGTGCAGCCCCTCCAGCACCGCGTCGGCGCGCTCGGGTAGTCGCGCGCGCAGCGCCGGGCCGTCGTTGTTTCCCCAGCACGCCACCAGCCGGGTGGCCCTGGCTTCGAGCGCGTCGAGCAGTTCGGGTGCCACCCAGTCGCCGGCATGTACCACCACGTCAGCCTTGGCTACCTCGTCCCATACCTGCGTGGGCAGGTCGCGTGCGCGTCGGGGGACGTGGGTATCGGCGATCAGCAGCATCCTCACACGGTCATCTTGCGCCGGGTTCAGTCGGCGGTCAGCGGGTGGACCTGCAGGTTGCAAAGGCCCTCGTTGAGGTTAATTGAGATCGGGACGGTAAATGCCTTCGACATGGCGGGCGGGGTCACGTGGAGGGGTATATCGATGGGCGTGTGCCCGTAGGTCGGGCACCCTGGAACTAGTTCGGCGCCCCCAACCCATTCGAGCATCGCATGGGCGCCGTGGCCGGGGTCCAGGGTGACGGTCCCGCCCGGAACGGGTGCACCCAAGTATCCAGTCGGCGTCTGCTCGGCATGGACCGGTGCTGCACCCTCGACGTTTGGCTGGGCATCCACCGTCGGATAACCCGACATCTGACACGCGCGGGCGCCGGGTTGCAGCGTGAAGTTGAGCCACACGGCGCGATGCCCCAGCCCAGAGTCCGTCCGACCCGCCGTCACCGTGAGCTGCTGCGGGTCACACGGCCCGTCCGCGGGATCGGCGGCGGCGGGCGCCGCAAAACCGATCGTTGCCGTGGTGGCCGCCATCCACACGGCCGCGGCCGATGCGGTCAGCATCGCTTTCATGTGCGCCATCATCCTCGCCCGCTACCGATCCGGGATCGCGAATCGGGAAGTGGCACGATGTTGGTCACAACATGCAGAGGAGAAGACCCATGCGGACCTTCGAGTCAGTCGCCGACCTCGCTGCCGCGGCGGGCGAGACCATTGGCCAGAGCGACTGGGTGACCATCACTCAGGAAGACGTCAACCTGTTCGCCGACGCGACCGGCGATCATCAGTGGATCCACGTCGACCCGGAGCGCGCGGCCGCCGGTCCGTTCGGCAAGACGATCGCGCACGGTTTCATGACCTTGGCGCTGCTGCCGCGACTGCAACACGACATGTACACCGTCAACGGCATCAAGCTGGCAATCAACTACGGGCTCAACAAGGTTCGCTTCCCCGCGCCCGTGCCCGTCGGCTCTCGAGTGCGCGCCGAGAGCAAGCTGGTCAGCGTGGACGACCTCGGCAACGGCGCCGTGCAGGCAACCGTGTCGACCACCGTCGAGGTCGAAGGGTCACCGAAGCCGGCGTGTGTGGCCGAAAGCCTCGTTCGCTACATCTCTTGAGTGCTCGGCCTCAGAATTCGGCGATCGAGTGTTCCAGGCGTTCGGCCAGTCGAGCCTGTGCTTCCGCTCGCCGGGTCGGTATGTGCTGAGACGGGAAAGGCGTTGTCACCGGCTGGTATTCGCGCAGTGTGCGGCGAGCCACCGTCATCTTGTGCAGTTCGGTGGCGCCGTCGGCGATGCCGAGTGACTCGGCGGCCACCATCATCTTGACGAACGGCATCTCGTCGGAGACCCCGAGTGCGCCGTGCAGGTGCATGGCCCGCTGCACGACGTCGTGCAGCACCTGGGGCATCGCGACCTTCACCGCCGCGATGTCGCGGCGCACCTTCTGGTAGTCGTGGTGCTTGTCGATCAACCACGCCGTGCGCAGCACCAGCAGCCGGAACTGCTCGATCTGAATCCAGCTGTCGGCGATCTTCTCCTGGGTCATCTGGAAATCGGACAGCCGCCCATGCCGGGTCTGGCGCGACACCGCACGCTCACACATCATGTCGAACGCGCTGCGCGCCAACGCAATCGTGCGCATCGCGTGGTGGATGCGGCCACCACCCAGCCGGGTCTGCGCGATCATGAACGCCTGACCCTCGCCGCCCAGCACGTGATCGGCCGGCACGCGAACATCGGTGTAGCGGACATAGCCGTGGCTGGCGCGTTTCGAAGATTCCGCTCCCACGCCGACGTTGCGCACGATCTCGATGCCGGGCGTCTCGGCCGGAACGATGAACAGCGACATCTTGTCGTAGGTGCGGGACTCGGGGTTCGTGACGGCCATGACGATGAAAAACGACGCGTGCTTGGCGTTCGTGGAAAACCACTTCTCCCCGTTGATCACCCAGTCGTCGCCGTCACGCGTTGCGGCGGTGACGAACTGGCCGGGGTCGGAACCCCCCTGCGGTTCGGTCATCGAATAGCACGACGTGATCTCGCCGTCGAGCAGCGGCTGTAGGTAGCGGGCCTTCTGCTCTTCGGTGCCGAACAGCGCAAGAATCTCGGCGTTGCCCGAGTCCGGCGCCTGGCAGCCGAACACCGACGGTGCCCAGCGGGAGCGACCGAGGATCTCGTTGAGCAATGCGAGCTTGACCTGACCGAAGCCCTGGCCGCCGAGCTCCGGCCCCAGGTGCGCGGCCCACAACCCCTGGTCCTTCACCTGCTGCTGCAATGGCCGCAGGATGGCCATCATCTCGGCGTTCTTCTTGTCGTACGGGTCAAGCGCGACCAGATCGAGCGGTTCGAGTTCGTCGACCATGAACTTTTCGACCCAGTCCAGCTTCGCCTGGTATTCCGGGTCCGTTTCGAAGTCCCACACCGTCTCACAACCGTTCCCCGGTGCAGCGTCGCACCGGACTCGTTGATGAAGCCACACCATCCTAAATGGGGGCGGGAGAGGATCAGTCGCCGCGGGTTTCGATGACGCGTTGGGCTATGTCGACGAGTTTTGACTGGCTCTCCTGAGATAGCCGCCGCAGCAGCTCGAAGGCGCGTACGTCGTCGACGCCGTAGCGTTCCATGATGATGCCCTTGGCCTGACCAATACGGTCCCTGCTCGACAGCGCGGATTGCATCTGCTCCCCGTGGCGCCCGGCCATGATCGCCGCGGCGGCATGCGCGGCGAACACGGAGCCGATGGTCTCGGCCTCGGTGTCCCACACGCCGGCGGTGAAACTGAACAAGTTCAGCGCGCCGGCCGTGCGCTCGGCCGTGTACAGCTTGAACGACAGGCTGCTGAGCACTCCCAGCTGCACGGCCGCCGGCGCGTATTTTGGCCAGCGCGGTTCGTTGCGGAGATCATCGGTCCGTACGATCGTTTGTTTCAGAGCGGCTTCGGCACAGGGTCCTTCGCCGAAATCGTGCTGTAGCTTGTCGAGCTGACCGGCCAACTCGTCGGTGTCGGCCAGGGATTCAAAGTCCGCACCTTTCTTCACGAGCAGCACTCCCGCGATGTCGGCTCCCGGTATCAGCTGCACGGCTGCGGTGGTCACGTCGGCGAGAACGTGCTCGAGCCCGCGCGGCACGGCGATCTCGCGTACCAGCTCGGCGATCCGGACGGCCAGCTCATGTTGGGTAGTTGTGTCTGAAGGGTCCATAGGGTGTGTATTCCCGTTGCGAAGTTCGGGCAGCTTCAAGGCGCTGCCGGCGTCAATGGTTGGTCACACGTTCAGGGATACCCGCGCCGACCTGGATTATGTAGGAGGCATTGGAAAGGGAACCAGTGTCGTTCAACTGAAACTCGCCGCCGGGGCCACTTCAGGTCAGTTTGGGTAAGACGTTGGTGCGGTAGAAGCCGATGGCGCTGATGGGGTCATCTTGGGCGAAGTGCAGGAACGGAGTGGCTCCGGCGTCGAGAACCTTTTGCACGGCATTGATGTGGGGTGTGGGGTCGGTGCCGACCGTCCAGTTGGCGAGCACCTTCTCGATGGAGTTGGATTCGGCGGCGCGTTGGATCTCGACGGGATTGGGCTGGTCGACGGCGCCCGCGGTGAAGCGCCACAAGGTGGCCGCCCGGGTGGCCTGGTTGTTGTCGCCGACGACCGCGAACAGTTCGGCGCGTTTGCCCAAGTCGGCGGCATCGCGCCCGGCGGCTTGCGCGCCCGCGGCGAAGGCGGCAAGCAGTTTCGAGTTCGTGACATCGTGGGCTTGGGTGATCCAGCCGTCGCCGTATTGGCCGGCCACTTTCGCGCTTTTGGGGCCGCCGGCGGCCACGAAGATCGGCGGCGGCATCGGCGGTGTGTCGTAAAGCTTTAACGCGTTCGTCTGAAAAAAGCGGCCCGCGAACGAGATTCGTGAGCCGCTCCACAGCTGGCGGATCAGCTCGATCGCCTCGATCAGCCGGTCATGGCGCTCGGTGTAGTTGCCGAATGCGTTGGTCGCGGCCTGTTCGTTGAGTCGCTCGCCGGTGCCGACTCCCAGGAACACCCTGCCGGGGTTGAGGATCGCAAGGGAGGCGAACGCTTGTGCCACGGTGGTGGGGTGATAGCGGTAGATGGGGCAGGTCACTCCGGTGCCAAACGAGATGCGGCTGGTGCCGTGGCCCACCAGGGCCAGGGTCAGCCATGGGAACATCGAGTGGCCCTCGTTGTCCTGCCACGGCTGAATGTGGTCGCTGGCCCAGACGTACTGAAAGCCCGCTTGTTCGGCCGCCTGAGCTTGCGCGACGAGCTGATCGGTGCGGAATTGCTCGTGCGATAGCACGAGTCCCACACCCTTAGCCGCCGGTGGCGGCGGACCTTCGGGCTTGCCGCGGTCGCCACCCGGGTGCGCGCAGCCCGCGGCTAGTTCAACGGCGCCGCACATCCCCGCGCCGACGGCCATGCGCCCGAGTGTCCGACGCGAGATGCCGGTCATGCGATCCGGATACCCGTCGCGTTGTCCATCACACCTGGGGCGATCATCCGCGGCGCACGCCGTTTTACGCCCCACTAACCTGACGCTTATGACCCCGCAAGCGCGCCCGGCACGCAAAAGCGACGTACGGGAGCTCTCGTGGACCCTGGCCCGGGCGTTTTACGACGACCCGGTGATGACCTGGCTCCTTCCTGAGGAGAGGAGTCGGACCGCTCACATATATCGGTTGTTCGCGACGATGACCCGTCACCACCACCTGGCGCGCGGAGGCGTGGAGGTGGCCTGCGATGGATCGGGCATCGGTGCGGCGGCACTGTGGGATCCACCGAATCTATGGCAAGAAACGCGCCGCGGGCAACTCGCGATGACGCCGACGTTCATCCGGGTGTTCGGCCTGCGGTCGATGCGGGGACGCGCGGTGCAGGAACTGATGAAGCGCGCCCACCCGGAAGAGCCGCACTGGTATCTGGCCGTGATCGGAAGCGACCCGTCCGTGCGCGGCCAGGGTTTCGGACAGGCCCTGATGCGGTCTCGGCTGGACCGCTGCGATGCCGAGTACTGCCCGGCCTACCTCGAGTCGACCAAGCCGGACAACGTGCCGTACTACGAGCGCTTCGGGTTCACGGTCACCCGCGAGATCACATTGCCCGACGACGGCCCACCGCTTTGGGCGATGTGGCGCCCGCCGCGGTAAGCCGACGGCGGGTCGATGCCTTAAGAAATCGGCACGTTCGGCGGCCCGTCCACCGGTGGTGGTGCGTCGACGATGGATTTGTACTGCGGGCAGTATGCGGCGATGGCCGAGCCGGTGAAGAAGGCGCTGTCGGCGGTGGACCAGTTGGTGCTGGTTGCGACGCCGGAAACGACATCGTTGATCGATTCGCCCGGGTTTGCGTCCAGTTGGCTGCAAACGTAGGTCTTCGCCACGAGGATTGCCTTCTCCGGCGTGCCGTACAGCAGGCCGTAGCCGTCAAGAGCTTGGATGAAGTAGTCGTCGCTGACGTCGGCCAGGGCCGGCGCCGCAAACCCGGTCCCGCCGATCACCGGCCCAGCCGCCAAGACGGCTGCTGTGGCCAGAGATGCGCGGAAGTACATGCGACGACACTCCCTCGCTTGGCGAAGTTGCCCGGGACGATGGCAGCGTATGCGCCTGCGGGGCGGGTCACACCGGGAATTGCGGAATTGCCGCGCGCTTCGTGGCTCATAAACAAGCCCGACTGTGGGCCTAAAGCACAGAAAACCAACGGATTTCATGCATAAGCCCCACGGTCGACGGCGGCAGCGATTGCCGCCGATTGCGGCGAAACCGCGCTGTGGCTCAAAATTGCCGCAGCGGACATGCCCAGCGGACACGCTCGTCCGCGTCATCGATGGCTCCGGGAGTGCGCATGCACGTCGAAAAATTCAATGCAGATTTGATCGAGCGCTATCTCGAGCTGAGGAGGCTGCGGTTCAACCGCGCCGACAACGGCCGCGAGTTCGTTGTGGCGATGCGCGGTGAGCGTTGCAAAATGCGTGTTCGCCTCCGGATCAGCGGCTCCAAGCGCAACATTCTGACACTTCGGGTCACCCCGGCCGATCACTACCAGGCGACCCAACGCCAGCGGCTGATGGAACTGGTCAACAAGTGGAACCACGACACCCGCTGGCCCAAGGCTTACGTGCGGGAGACCTCCAGCCCCGACCGGGTCGGCGTCGTCGCCGAAAACTGCTACCCGATGATGGACGGCATACATTTCGAGGCGCTCACCCGCTACATCGATTACACGATCGGCGGCGCGGCCGAGCTGTTCGACACAATCAGCCAGGGAATCGAGCTACCCTCCGCGCACACCCTGGACTTATGGCTGCGCAACGACGACTGAGAAATCCGGTCCGCGCGCCGCTGAGCTCGATACCGCGAGATCCCCTGCGGCTCGGCGGTATTGGCGGGTCAAGTATCGGTGGATCCGGCCGCCTGCGCGGAGGCGGGGATGTCGACGACGATCACGGTGATGTTGTCCGGACCGCCCGCGGTGTTGGCGGCCGCGATGAGCGCATCACAGGCATCGCTCGGATCACGTTGCGCACCAAGGATTTCGGCGATCACCGCATCGCCGACGACACCGTGCAGGCCGTCGCTGCACAGCAGGATACGGTCGCCGGGGTGTAATTCCACCGCGGCGGTGTCGGGCCGCGCCGGCGGGGCCATCCCCACATGGCGGGTCAGCACCCCGCGGGCGAGATGTTTGGCCCCCTCGGCGGCGGTGATCTCGCCGCGATTGATGAGCTCCTGAATCAGGCTGTGATCACGGGTCAGCAGCCGCAGCTGCTGTGAACGCCACAGGTAGGCGCGGCTATCGCCCAAATATGCGATCAGCGCGCGCGACCCGGTGATCACCGCGGCCACCACCGTGCTGTTGGCCCCGGCCAGGCTGGCATCGGCCAGCCCGCGGGCGTGCACGTCATCGGAGAGCTCGCCGACCGCGCGGCCCAGCCGATCGGCCGCGTCGGGATCGTCGGGGCCGCCGGTCAGATGGCGGCGCAGGTAGGCGGGCAGCAGCTCGGTCACCATCTGGGCGGCCAACTCGCCGTTGCTGCTGGTGGCCACTCCATCGGCCACCACGAACAGTCCCTGATCGACGTCGGCGCCCCAACGGTCCTGGTTGGCGGAGCGTTTCCGGCCGGTATCGCTGCGCCCGGCGTGGGGGAGCGGGTTCACGGCTGCAGCCGGTTGGGGATACGAGGGCGCGACATGAAGGCATCGTGCCAGAGATCTCGAGACCGGGCGTGGATTGTTTCGCCAACTCGCGGGAGACATCGATGCGCGCGGCAACGACTTCGCTAGGCGTACCTGGCCGATCATGCGCTCGAGAACAATGCGACGTGGTTGAGTGCCGACCGCGGCTTCGCCCCGACGCCTGCGTGAATGGACAAGTCCTGCGCCGGCGTCGGGCAGGAGTGGCACCAAAAGCCTGCCAACGCCGCGTTTAATCGCCGGGGGCAGGGGCAACCGTTGCGTATGGCAACTCCCGACCGCGACTTCGACGCAGACTTGGTCGACCCCGCGGACTTCCCCGGGGAGGGCGGTCCCGGCGACACTTTGAGCCCGAGCGAAGGCACCGACTCCGATGAGCTGCGCAACGACGACGGCGACATCGTCGTCGACCCACCGGAAGGCTGGAGCGAAGCCGACCGGTTCGGAATGACGGCGCGCGAAGAACGAGAAGGGGAATCGCTCGACGATCGGCTGGCCGCCGAGGAGCCGGAGCCGTCCGAGGCGGCGTTTGGCGCATCCGACGACGGTGGCCCCGGGCGCGCTCATCGGGGCCAGGTCGACGACACCCCCGAAGACGGTGACTCGCTGTACACCGTTGTCGACGGGTAGACAGTGCTCGACTGTTCACTGCGACGCGGTGACCGCCGCTAAGGGCTGCTTCGCCACCCGGCTATGCCGATGGCGATCATCCGCAACTGCTTGACGGCGATCCGCCGGATGTCTTCCAGCGCCTCGGTGCTCTGCGCGTCCTCGATCGCCTCGGCGATGAGGATCATCGAGTTCACGAAGAGGGTCGCGAGGACGTTGAGGTCCTCGGTGCTCCACTCGTTCAGTCCCGGGAAGCGCGCCAGGTCGGTGGCCAGCTCGGAGGTGATCAGTCGGATCTCGGTGCGGATGGCGTAGCGCAGCACGCTGAGTCCGCTGTTGCGCTCGCGGCCGATGAGGCGCCAGTGCTCCCGCCGCGCCGCGACACTGGCGACCAGGATTTCGACGGATGACTCGATCACCCGGTTCGGGTCGAGCTTGCCGGCGCGGGCCTCCCGCAGGGTGTCGCGCAGGCTGCGAAACGATTCGTCGATCAGGACCAGCCCGAGGGCCTCCATCGACTCGAAGTGTCGGTAGAACGCCGCGGGCACGATCCCGACCTCACGGGTCACCTCGCGCAGGCTCAGGCTGGAAAAACTGCGGTCCTGCAGCAGCTTCAACGCGGCGGCGATGATGGCACGGCGCGTGGCCTCCTTGCGCTCCTCGCGCGACGGGCTTTCGCGCGAGTGCTCGCGACCCGATCGGGGCGGACGTGAGCCAGGAGTACGGCTGTTCACTGTGTGAACCCTACCACAAACCTGCGGAAAACCTTGACGACCTGCACTGCTTGGCGGCACGGTGTACATATGTTCACTCAGACATCTACTCGGAATCTCGCACAGACCTTTCGGCAGCGAGTCCTGGGTTCAGACTTGCTCGACCTGCTGACCGGTCCGCACGGCGTCGACCGGTACACCGAGCTGGTGGCCCCGACCTGGACGCTGGGCGAGGCCCGCGCCAAGGTCATCGACGTCCGCCGGACCACGCCGCGCAGCGTCACGCTGACGCTCGCCCCCAACGCGACCTTCACGTCCAACCACACCGTCAAAGCCGGCCAGTACGTCAACCTCACCGTCGAAATCGACGGTCGCCGGCACACTCGCTGCTACTCACCGGCCAACGCCGAAGGCAGCGCCAACCTCGAGCTGACGATCGGCCACCACGACGGGGGGCTGGTTTCGGGCTACCTGTACGAGCGGGCCCGCCGCGGCATGGTGGTCGGCCTGGCCGGCGTCGGTGGTGACTTCGTCTTGCCGGACCCGCGGCCGCAGCGGATCCTGTTCGTCTCCGTTGGAAGCGGCGTCACGCCGGTCATGGCCATGCTGCGCACACTGGTCGCCGAGAACCATCGGGGCGAGATCGCGTTCGCGCACTACGCGCGTACCGCCGCGGAGGCGTGCTACCGCGATGAGCTGGCCGCGACACCTCGCGTGCGGGTTCTCCACGGCTACACCCGCTCGGACACCGGCGACCTCGTCGGCCGCTTCGACGCAGATCACCTGGCCGCCGCCATGCCGTCACCAGACGCGGTATTCGTCTGTGGGCCAACGACTTTGGTCGATGCCGTGCGCGAACACTGCGACAACGTGCACACCGAGAGCTTCGTGCCGCCGGTGTTCGATGTGCCCGCCAACCCTTCGGGTGGCCGGATAACGTTCGCCGACAGCGGTGTTGATGTCGGCGACGACGGCCGCTCGCTGTTGGAGCAGGCCGAATCGGCCGGCCTGACGCCGCAGAACGGGTGCCGGATGGGCATCTGCCACACCTGCACACGGCGCAAGACCGCCGGAACCGTGCGCAACCTGATCACCGGCGCCGTGTCGACCCAACCCGACGAGGACGTGCAGATCTGCGTGTCCGTCCCGGTCGGCGACGTCGATCTGTCCCTTTAGCACACGACACCCTGGAAGGCAGAAAAGCCATGACACACAACAAGATCACCCTCACACCCGAGCAGGCCGAGGAATTCGGCCACGAACTCGACGCCATCAAGGAACGCGTGATGGCAGACCTCGGCGAAGAGGACGCCGACTACATCCGCCGCGTGATCAAAGCGCAGCGCGCCCTCGAGGTCGGCGGCCGCGCGCTGTTGTTCCTGCCGCCCGCGTGGCTACTGGGGACCGCGATGCTGGGCCTGGCAAAGATCCTGGACAACATGGAGATCGGTCACAACATCATGCACGGCCAGTACGACTGGATGCGTGACCCGGCGATCTCCGGTCGCGCATTCGAATGGGACACCGCCTGCCCCGCGGATCAATGGCGCCATTCACACAACTACATGCACCACACCCACACCAACATCGTGGGGATGGACCGCGACATCGGCTACGGCATCCTGCGGATGAGCGAAGACCAGCGTTGGGAGCCGTACTTCATCGGCAACCCCCTATACGCGTTCCTGCTGATGGTGCTGTTCCAGTACGGCGTCGCGCTGCACGAACTGGAAACCGAGCGTATCCGCTCCGGAGAGATCAGGCTCGCCGACAAGCGCGACGTGCTTCGCGCCATTTGGAAAAAGACGCGCCGGCAGACGCTCAAGGACTATGTCGCCTTCCCGTTGCTGGCCGGGCCGTTCGCCCCGTTCGTGTTGGCGGGCAACCTGACGGCCAACCTGATGCGCAACGTGTGGTCGTACATGATCATCTTCTGCGGTCACTTCCCGGACGGCACACAGGAATTCACCGTCGAAGAGACCAAGGACGAGTCCCGCGGCATGTGGTACTTCCGTCAGGTCCTCGGTTCGGCGAACCTGACCGGCGGCAGGGCCTTTCATCTGTTGTCCGGCAACCTGTCGCACCAGATCGAGCACCATCTGTTCCCCGACATGCCGGCCCGCCGGTATGGCGAGATCGCACCCGAGGTGCAAGAGATCTGCGAACGCTACGGCATCCCCTACAACCGCGGCCCGCTGCTGCACCAGTTCGGCACGGTCGTCCGCAAGGTCGTCAGGCTGAGCTTCCCGGACTCATGGTTGCGGAAGCCCACGGGCGACAAGCCGGCCGATCGAGTGCCGGTCGCCGCCTGAGCCGGCGCTGAAGGGACCGAGGCCGCGTACACGCGGCCTCGGTCCTCGCGCTTCAGGACACACCCGTCGGCGCGTCCGATGCCTTGACGAGTTTCACCTCGGGCCGCGCCGGCACCCCCTCGGCGAGAAACCACCGGAAGGCGAGGTTACCGCGCGGATAGCCCAGCGCCGTCAGCGAATTCGGGTGCGACGTCGTCCCGCGGGACAAGACGATAGTCACCGAGCCATCGCTGTTGGGCACGGCGCTGTGGCCATTGACCGAGCAGCGGGCATCGGCCCCCTCCGCCGCGCCATAGGTGGCCATGAACTGGTTCCACACCACCATGTTCCAGAAGCGGCACGGCGGGGGCCGGTGCGTGATGAGCAGCGCCTCGTCGTTTTCGAGCACGAAACTGCCGTAGGAGTAGCAGGCGTCGCGCGCCGACCAGCCGAAGTTGGCGTCGGGCACCTGATAGGGATCGGCGAATTGATTTGCGGCGTGCGCGGTCTGGTGTCCGAGGGCGTGTTCGTCGCCAGCCCGAGCACCGACCGGCAGCGGCACGATGGCAAACATGGTCCGCAACCAGGTGGCGGCCGCGCGCAGGCTTGCCGCGGTTTCCGCGTCGCCGTGCCGGATCGGCTCCGGCTCGTCGAGAGCCTCGATATGGCAGACAACCGGGCGGCCGGTCAGGGGGTCGGCTTGGTAGTCACGGGTCATCAGCACGGCCGCGTCGGGCGTGGCAGGGAATTCGAAACAGAAGTTGCCGTCGGCGTCGACGTCCAGGTCGCTGTCGCGGACGATCGCAACGACCCGGTCGGACCACGCGCCCGGAGATGGCTCGTTGTAGGCGGTCACCGAGAAGTACACGCTGTCGCCCTTGTTGCCGCTGATGCGGTAGCGCCGCTTCGGATCGACCGGGCACATGAAGTAATACGCGTCGGTGTTGTCGCCGCCCCACCGCCGATCGCGGCGGAACGGCGTGTTCACCGCGACAAACTGCGGCCGACCGGGCTCGGGGAACAGGTAGGCGTCGAACGCCACGCCAAGTGTGGCCGCGAGCGTGCGGTAGCCGTCGGCCACGTGCCGGTCGTCGGCAACGGCGCGGTCGCCCTCGAGGAAGGAGCGGTCGAGTTCCC
The DNA here is from genome assembly GCA_963784685.1 of uncultured Actinomycetota bacterium. Lineage (GTDB taxonomy): Bacteria > Actinomycetota > Actinomycetes > Mycobacteriales > Mycobacteriaceae > Mycobacterium. The sequence goes on along the minus strand of CAWASF010000011.1, from coordinate 389,078 downwards.
CGACGGTCGCAAGCAGTTCCCGCCACGCGGCGGTCGACTCGTGCGTCATGCGCGAATACCTTTCAGGAGCAACGTGGTTGTGCGATCGACCCAGGCGTCATCGAGTTCGGTCGCGCGGGTGAGAAGGGTGATTAAGGTAAGGCCGGCGATAGCCTCGGCCAGTTCGGCGGCGGTCACGTCGGCGCGTACCTCACCGGAGGCCGCGGCGCCGTCGAGCCACTCGGTGAGACCTCCGCCGATGATGTCGGCGAACCGCTCCAGAAGGGCCGAATGCAGGGTCGGATCCGCTGCCATCTCGCCGACCAACCCGGGCAGCGCCGCCCTGGCGGCCGGTGTGGTCAGGAAATCTGTTGCGCGGCGAACCATCTCGCGCAGGTCCTCGGGCGCCGATCCGGTGGCGGGAATTTCGGTTGCTGTGCCGATCGGGAACACCGCCTCGTGCACCAGGTGCGCCTTGCTCGGCCAGCGCCGGTAGATCGCGGGCTTGCTGGTACCGGCCCGCTCGGCAATGGCGGAGACCAACAGCCCCGGGTAGCCGTTCTCGGCGAGCAGCTCAACGGTCGCGCGCAACACCGCACCGTCGATGCGTGGGTCACGGGGCCGGCCAAAATCGACTACCATTACGAAACTCAGAGTAACATAAGTTGCCATGCCCGATGCCGCCACGCATGTCCGCCTGAACGATCTGGCCCGGCCCTGCTTCAGCGCCGAGGCCCAGCCGATCCTCGACGTGATGGCCGCGATGGCGCCGCAGTGCCCGTTGGACGCCGACGCGCTGCACGCCAAAGCCAGTGCCGACACGGGTCTGCACGACTTCGGCGCGGCAGACTACCGCGAACGACTCGACGTCTACCTCGCCGCGCTGCGTGAGGTCGATGGGCTGCACGCGACGGGAGTCGTGAACTTCTATGGGCAGCTACTGCAGTTGCTCAAGAACCGGCTGCTGTTCACGGATCTGCTGCGCCGTCATCCCGAGATCGACGACATTCAACTGCAACCACCGGTCGTGATCGCGGGCCTGCCCCGCACCGGGACCACCCACCTGCACAATCTGCTGGGGGCACCGCCGACCTTCCGCACCATGCCGTACTGGGAAAGCGTCGAGCCGTTTCCGTTGCCGGCGGAGTCCGGACTCGAGCCGGATCCGCGACGGGCCCGCACGGATGTCGCGGTCGCGGTGATCAACACCGTGATGCCGTATTTCCCCCTGATGCACGAGATGACGACCGAACACGTCCACGAAGAAATTCAGTTGCTGGCCAACGACTTTTCGACGATGTACTTAGAGACGCTGGCCGATGTGCCCCGCTGGCGTGACTACTACCAGGCCCACGACCAGACGCCTCACTACGAATACCTCGCCCGGCAACTCAAAGCGATGCAGTTCTTGCGCGGCGGGCGGCGATGGCTGCTCAAGTCGCCCCAGCACCTCGAGCAGGTGCCGGTGTTGGATCGGGTCTTCCCGGGCAGCATCGTCGTCTTCACCCACCGTGACCCGCTGCCGGTGGTGCTGTCGATGATCGCGATGCTCACCTACTCCGCCCGCATGCACCGCACACCGGTGCCGGTGGAGCGGATCGCGGCCTCCTGGATCGACCGCCTCGAGCAGATGCTCGCCGCACTCGTCCGCGATCGCGACACCATCGGTCCGCAACGCTCGGTCGACCTCCGGTTCGATGAGTTCATGGCCGACGAACTCGGCGTTGCCGAACGGGTGTACGACCTGGCCGGCGAGCCCTTTACCGAGGAAGCGCGTGCGGCGGCCGCCGGCTACCTGGCGGGCCACCAGCGCGGCCGGCTGGGAAGCGTCGAAACGACGGCCGAGATGTTCGGGCTGACCGAGGACGGTCTGCGGGCACGGTTCGCGCCGTACGTCGAGCGGTTCCTCGCATAGCATCGAGTACCTTGTCAACACATGGTCACCATGCCCGCCCTCGACGGCGTCGAACACAGGTACGTGGAAGTCGGCGCAGATTTCCAAGGTGTCACGATCCATGTCGCGGACGCCGGCCCGGCCGACGGTCCGGCGGTGATGCTGGTACACGGCTTTCCCCAGAACTGGTGGGAATGGCACGAATTGATCGGCCCGCTGGCCGCCGACGGCTATCGGGTGCTGTGCCCCGACCTGCGTGGCGCGGGCTGGAGCTCGGCACCGCGCTGCAGCTACCTCAAGGACGACATGGCCGACGACCTGGCCGCCGTCCTGGAGCACTTGGGCATCGCGACCGTCAAACTTGTAGGCCACGACTGGGGCGGCCCGGTCGCGTTCATCATGATGCTGCGCCACCCGGAAAAGGTGACCGGATTTTTCGGGATGAACACCGCGGCGCCGTATGTGAAGCTCGACCTTTCGTTGCTGCGCAACATCTGGCGGTTCTGGTACCAGGTCCCGATTATGCTCCCGGTCATCGGTCCGCGGGTGATCGCCGACCCCAAAGCCCGGTTCTGGCGGTTGGTGGCGTCGTGGGTCGGCGGAGGCTATTCGGTGGCCGAGGACGACGTCCGCTTCTACGTCGAGTGCATGCGCGAGCCCGGGCGCGCGGTGGCCGGTTCGCGGTGGTATCGCACTTTTCAGACCAGGGAGTTGGTGCGCTGGCTGCGCGGCGCGTACGACCCGAAAAACGGGGCTCGTGTCGACGTGCCGGTCCGCTGGCTGAGTGGCACCAGAGATCCCGTGCTCACCCCGGACCTGCTGAACGGATATGCCGACCGGATCAGCGATTTCGACGTCGAGCTGGTCGACGGCGTCGGCCACTGGATCGTCGAGCAGCGACCCGACCTGGTGCTCGACCGGCTCCGGTCGTTCCTTCGCGCCGAAACTTGAACTACGGCGGTATTTTTCGGCGTGTCGGGCGCGCCGTCGCTTGGGCGGTTAACCGCCGGCCGACCAACGTGATGCGGCTTCGGGGTGCAAATATTTGGCGTTATTCGACGCCGATGGTGACTTCGGTCGACTTGATGAACACCGTCGCCGGCTGACCCGCCTTGAGACCGAGATCGAGCGCGGCGTCCTTGGTGACCGACGACGTGACGATCTGATCGCCGCCGTCGAGCTTGACTTTCACGATTGCCATTACGCTGCCGAGATCGACCTCGGTGATCGTTCCTCTGAGCTGGTTCCGGGTCGATAGCCGCATGGCGATCCTCTCTGCGTGGGGCCCCGGATCGACCCTAGCGTCACCGCTGGGCGATCACCCACCACCGCACGCGACGCCGGCATCGGGCCGCCGCGCGAGGAGCTCAGTGCCCGACGACCGCCCTACGGGCCCGCGGCCGCTTCGTTCCGGGGGGTCTTCTTTTTCCGGGCCCCCCGCCGAAGCCCGAGCTCAAGTCCGGGCTCGAGTCCGCAAACGCCCACACGATGAGCCCGAGGATCACCACGATCAGCGCGACCACGCCGAGCGCGGCGACGAACACCAGCGCCGCGAGCGGCACCGCGAGCACCAGCGTCAGCACGTGTTTCACAAACGGCCGCGCCAGCACCATCGAGCCGAGTACGAACACGACCGTCCCAGCGATGATCAGCGCGCGGCCGTGCTGGTCGTGGATCGCCTGGTGCCAGACGAGCTTCACGGTCAGGCCCGTCACGTGTTGCAGCAGGTTCTCGCTCTTCGCGCGCCTGTACAGCACAGCGATCGGCGCGGCCGCGCCGGCGAACTGGATCAGCAGCCCGGCCGCGATCCAGTAGTTGCGATGCGCGACAGGGCGCAGGGAGCCCGCCGCGCGTTCGGTGTCCGGCGCCTCGAACGAGACCATGCCATCGGCCATAGGCAGCAAACCTTAGCGGAGGTCCGGCAACCCTGCCAGGCCTCGCGCGCCGGGCTCGGCGAGCATCGCGATGCCGCTCGAGGCGATGTCAGGACGGCCTCTGGATCGCGCTACTTAGTGTCGGGGGCCGAGCAAGGCTATGGACGCATCGACGGCCGGCTCGACGATTTCGCGCACTGGTCTGCCGTCTTCGACGGCCAGCGCGGTCAGCTCACGCAGACCGGCCAGCAGGATCACGGCCAGCGGCGCGGTCAACGGCGGCAGGTCGGCGCGCCGGAAACCCGGGCTCGCGCTGAGGTCGACCAGCAGGTTGGACAACAACTGCAAACCGCGACGCTGCACGGGGCGGGCGACGGCGCCGAGCGACGGGAGCTCGCGAATCCAGCTCAAGGTAACGGCCGGGCGGGACTCCATATATCCGACGTAGGCCTCCACGGCCTGACGAATCTGCTGATGCCAGTCGGCCTCGGGATCGACCGCCGAGGCAATCCGCTCGCCGAGCTTCTCGGTGTCGGCCCGCAACAGTTCCAGGAAGCACTGTTCCTTGCTGGCGAATTGGTCGTAGAAGGTGCGTTTGGACGTGCGGGCGTGGCGGACGATGTCGGCGACCGTGCTGGCGCGGTAGCCACGTTCACCGATCGAGGTGGCCAGGCCGTCGAGCAAACGGATCCGAAACGGATCGGCCTCGCCGGGAATCGCGCCGTCAGCCCTGGCTGTCACCGCTGATGTCACGGTCGGCGTCCCCTCGGTGAATGTGGCACCTTGTCAGGCTTGGTACTACAGAGTACCGTACCGGGAAAGGCCCGCGGTACACCGTCGTACCACCGCGAAACGCGGCAGACACTGGGAGCGATCATCGCCATGAGCGAAGTTGTCACCGCCCCGCCGGCGGTCAGGCTGCCAGCGGCCACCAGGATGCCGAAAGCGTTGCAGGGCCTCGTCTTTGCGGTCTCCCGCCGGTGGATGATCCAACGGCTAACGGGGCGCTACGGCAACGTGTTCACGGTGAACATCCCGATCTACGGCCGGGTGGTGGTGGTCGGCGACTGGCGGCTGGCGAAGCAGGTCTTCACCACCAGCCCGGAGGAACTCGGCAACATCCAGCCCAATCTGAGCCGGCTGTTCGGCTCGGGCTCGGTGTTCGCGCTCGACGGCGACGATCACCGCCGGCGACGACGGCTGTTGGCGCCGCCGTTCCACGGCAAGAGCATGAAGAACTACGAGCGCATCATCGAAGAGGAAACCCTGCGCGAGTCGGCCGACTGGCCCGAAGGCACGCCTTTCGCCACGTTGCCGTCGATGATGCACATCACGCTCAACGCCATCCTGCGTGCGGTGTTCGGGGCCGAGGGCGCCGAGCTCGACGAGCTGCGCCGGCTGATCCCGCCGTGGGTCACCCTGGGGTCGCGCTTGGCGGCGCTGCCGAAACCCGAACGGAACTATGGCCGTTTCAGCCCGTGGGGCCGCTTGGCCGACTGGCGGCGCCAGTACGACCTGGTCGTAGACAGGTTGATCGATGCCGAGCGGGCCGACCCGAATTTCGCCGAGCGAACCGACGTGCTCGCGCTGATGCTGCGCAGCACCTATGAAGATGGTTCGGCCATGTCCCGCAAGGATATTGGCGATGAGCTGCTCACGCTGCTGGCCGCCGGGCACGAAACCACCGCGTCCACGCTCGGTTGGGCATTCGAGCGGGTGAGCCGCCACCCCGAGGTGCTGGCGGCTCTGGTCGAAGAGGCGGACAATGGCGGCGACGCGCTGCGCCAAGCGACGATTCTGGAGGTCCAGCGAGCAAGGACGGTAATCGATTTCGCCGCTCGCCGCGTCTACCCGCCCGTCTTCCAACTCGGTGAGTGGGCCATTCCTCGCGGGGATTCGATCATCATCAGCATCGCGCAGATCCACAACGATGCCAGCGTCTTTCCCGATCCCGAACGCTTCGACCCGCAGCGCTACATCGACAATAAGCCATCGTCGTTCGCATGGATTCCCTTCGGCGGTGGAACCCGTCGGTGTGTGGGCGCCGCGTTCGCCAACATGGAGATGGACGTGGTGCTGCGAACTATATTGCGCCAGTTCACCATTGAGACCACGACGGAGCCGGGCGAGCGGTGGCACAGTCGGGGGGTCGCATTCACCCCGAAGGACGGCGGACGCATCGTGGTGCGCCGCCGCCGCCGCGGCTGACCGCTGAACGTCCCCCCTTACGATGGGGGGATGACTGATGACGCAGGCCGGCAAGCCGAATCGATGACCGGCGTTTTGGAGTCCGCCATCCCGATCGCGCACAAAATGGGCATCCGGGTTCTCGAGGCGCGCCGTGGCTACGCCGCGGCGGCGGCGCCCGTCGAGGGCAATGGAAACCACTTCGGCGTCATCTACGCCGGAGTGCAATTCACCCTGGCCGAAATCCTTGGCGGCATAATCGCATTGAGCACCTTCGACGCCGCCAAGTACTTCCCGCTGGTGAAGAACGTCGACATCAAGTTCGTCGGCATGGCACGCTCCGAACTCCGCGCCGAGGCCGCGCTGGCGGACGAGACGATCGCGCGTGTCGAGGCAGAAGCGGCCCAGCGCGGCAAGGCCGACTTCACGCTCGAGGCGACCGTCGTCGACGCCGACGGTCAGGCGGTCGCCAGCACCCGCGGCCTCTACCAGCTCCGTGCCTACGGCCGCTGACGACTAACGGGTTATCGTTCGGCGGGAGCCCGACGCGGCAACTTCCAGCCGGGGCGCACGTAGTGGCACGTGTACCCGTTGGGGTAGCGCTGCAGGTAATCCTGGTGCTCGGGCTCGGCCTCCCAGAACTCACCGGCCGGGCTGACCTCCGTCACCACTCTGCCGGGCCATAGGCCCGACGCCTCGACATCGGCGATGGTGTCCAACGCGATTCGCTTCTGCTCGTCGTCGAGGTAGAAAATAGCCGAACGGTAGCTGGTTCCCCTGTCGTTGCCCTGCCGGTCCTTTGTTGTCGGATCGTGGATCTGGAAGAAGAACTCCAGCAGCGTGCGGTAATCGGTAGCCGTTGGGTCGTAGACGATTTCGACGGCCTCCGCGTGCGTGCCGTGATTGCGGTAGGTCGCGTCGGGTGTCTCGCCGCCGCTGTACCCGACCCTGGTCGAGATCACGCCGGGCTGCCTGCGGATCAGGTCCTGCATGCCCCAGAAGCAGCCGCCGGCAAGGATGGCTTTTTGGGTGCTCGTCATGCTGTCCTCCTTGGCAAGTCCTCGTTGAAGGACCGACGATGTTGCCCAGGCTACACTCCGCCGATGACGCGAGAGTTCTCCCGCAGCGAACTGGCCGCCGCCTTCGAAAAGTTCGAGGACACGGTCGCCCGGGCGGCGGAAACACGGGACTGGGAGGCCTGGGTGGCCCACTACACGCCGGACGTCGAGTACATCGAGCACGCGGCGGGCACCATGCACGGCCGCGACCAGGTGCGCGCCTGGATCCAGCGCACGATGACTACCTTCCCGGGTAGCCATATGGTCGCGTTCCCGTCGCTGTGGTCGGTCATCGACGAATCCACCGGGCGGATCATCTGCGAACTGGACAACCCGATGACCGACCCCGGTGACGGGACGGTCATCAGCGCCACAAACATCTCCATCGTCACCTATGCCGGCGACGGTCTTTGGCGCCGCCAGGAAGACATCTACAACCCGCTGCGCTTCCTGAGGGCGGGGATGAAATGGTGTCGCAAGGCCCAGGCCCTCGGCACCCTCGACGAGGACGCGGCGCGTTGGATGCAAGAGAACGGTGGTGGTCAATCGTGAGCGCGAAACCCAAGCTGGTCATCGGCGCCAACGGTTTTCTGGGCTCCCACGTCACCCGCCTGCTCGTCGCCGACGGCGCATCGGAAAAGTACGAAGTGCGGGCGATGGTGCGCCCGACCGCCAACACCCGCGCCATCGACGACCTCGCGGTCACCCGGTTCGAGGGCGACGTGTTCGACACCGCGACGTTGCGTGCGGCGATGGACGGTGTCGACGACGTGTACTACTGCGTCGTCGATACCCGCGCGTGGTTGCGCGACCCGTCGCCCCTGTTCCGCACCAACGTCGAAGGCCTGCGCAACGTCCTTGATGTCGCCGTCGAGCAGCCCGACCTGCGCAGGTTCATCTTCACCAGCACCTACGCGACGGTGGGCCGGCGACACGGGCACGTGGCGACCGAAGAAGACGTCATCGGGTCGCGCGGGTTGACCCCCTATGTCCAATCCCGGGTCCGGGCTGAGGATTTGGTGATGCGGTATGTGGCCGACGCCGGGTTGCCCGCCATCGCGATGTGCGTCTCGACCACTTACGGCAGCGGCGACTGGGGCCGCACGCCGCACGGTGCCTTCATCGCCGGCGCGGTCTTCGGGAAGCTGCCGTTCATGATGGACGGCATCCAACTGGAGGTCGTCGGCGTCGACGATGCGGCCCGGGCCATGATTCTCGCCGCCGAGCGCGGGCGCGTCGGTGAGCGATATCTGATCTCCGAACGGATGATCGCGCTTTCGGAGGTCGTGCGGATCGCGGCCGACGAGGCCGGTGTGCCGCCGCCGCGACGTTCGATCTCGGTGCCGATGCTGTATGCGCTCGGCGCGCTGGGCAGCCTGAAGGCCCGGCTCACCGGAAAAGATGCGGAACTCAGCCTCGCGTCGGTGCGCATGATGCGCGCGGAAGCCGACGTCGACCACAGCAAGGCGGTGCGCGAGTTGGGGTGGCAGCCGCGCCCGGTCGAGGAATCCATCCGCGACGCGGCCCGGTTCTGGGTCGCGCTGAAGGGTGCGCAGGCCGCTCGAGAAGCCACGAAGGAAAGCGCCGCCCCGGCCGAATAGGCTCGGCCCGGTGGAACGCATTCGGGTCGACCTCCACGGGCCGCCGCAGACCATGTTGGCGACGCTGTACGCCAAGGCCCTCGACGCCGACGCACCACGCTCGATTTTGGCCGACCAGTTCGCGAAGGCCGCCGTGGAACGCATCGAATACGACTGGGCGACAACGACTATCAATGCACGGCGGGCTCCGTCGGTCGTGGTCCGGACCCTGCGTTTCGACAACTGGACGCGCCAGTTCCTGGCGGTGCACGACGAAGCCGTCGTGCTGCACGTGGGCTGCGGGCTGGATGCTCGCGTGTACCGGGTGGACCCGGGCGAAGGCGTGCGCTGGTACGACATCGACTACCCGGACGTCATCGCGTTGCGCGAACGCGTTTATCCCGGCCGGGCGAACTACCGGATGGTGCCGGCGTCGGTGACCGATCCGTCCTGGCCGGCCGGCATACCGGCCGACCGTCCCGCCCTGTTTCTCGGCGAGGGCCTGACCATGTACCTGACGAAGGACGACGGACTGGCGTTGTTGCGCCGCGTCGTCGATCGATTTGCTTCGGGCGAACTGCAGTTCGACTCGTTCAGCACATTGGGGATTCGGACTCAGGTAATCAACGCGGTGGTGCGCCGCTCGGGATCCACGCTGCACTGGGGGATCGACGGGCCCGGCGACATCGTGGACGCCGTCCCCGGGGTGCGGCTTTTGGCGTGGGAATCGGTGTTCGCCAGCGACACGTTCGACCTGGTGCCAGCGGCTTTTCGTCGACTCGGAAGGGCGATGGCTATGGTGCCGGCCTTGCGGACGATGGCGCAGTACCACCGGTACGCATTCGGACCCGCCTGATCGGGAAGGGTCGAGGGCGGGCCGGTGTTGCATGCTTTATCCGCGTCTGAGGAGGTACTGACAATGAGCCATCCGGAAGTCAAAGAACCGAGCGCAGGGCACCCGATCACCATTGAGCCGACCAAGGGACGCGTTCAGGTTCGTGTCAACGGCGAGCTGGTCGCCGACACCACCGCCGCCCTGGAATTGCGCGAGGCGAGTTTGCCTGCGGTGCAGTATATTCCGCTGGCCGACGTGGTCCAAGACCGGCTGACCCGGACCGACACCGCCACCCACTGCCCGTTCAAGGGTGACGCCGGCTACTACAGCGTGACCACCTCGGCCGGTGACACCGTCGATGATGTGATCTGGACGTATGAACAGCCCTATCCCGCCGTCGCGGCGATCGCCGGGCACGTCGCCTTCTACCCCAACAAAGCGGAAATCAGCGTCTTGCCGATTTGAGGGCCGATTACTGGGTCGTCGACTCGGGGCGAGTAGGGAAGACGGCCGCCGCCTGCCTGGTGTCGCTGTATTCGCGGGCCGACACGATCAGCCCGTCGCGGGTGTCGAAGATGCAGAGGAACGGACTGTCGTATCGGGCGCCGTCTTTTGTGGTGGCGTCGACCTGCCCCTCGACCACCACCGTTCCGCCCTCGTTGATGCAGCGGATCAACTCGATGTTGAGCTCGGGAAGATAGCGTCGGCGCTGCTCGGCCGCCCGGCGCAGCGTCTCCTTGTCGAAGGTAGTGCGGGTGATGATGCTCCAGTAGCTGAAGTCATCGCTGAGCAGCGCCAGGCCCTCGTCGAGATCGCCGCCGTCGCACAGGCTCTGCAGGAACATCCATGCGAGCTCGGACTGCGGGCCGTCGAACGGCGTCATCACATCGACATAGTGTCTTGGGAGACGGTTCCCGGTCAATGAAGATCGATAGGGTTTTGGGGTGAAGGGCGCGCGCACCGTCACGTTTCCCGGAACGGCCAGCTTCGGGCACACGTTGGCGCCGCTGCGCCGGGGTCCGCGGGATCCGTGTTTCCAGGCACCCGGCGACGGCACCATCTGGCGGACCAGCCTGCTGCCCAGCGGACCCGTCACGGCGCGGATCAGCCGCACGGCCCCCAACGCCGCCCATTGCGAGGCCTGGGGTAGCGGGGCGCCGGAGTTCATCGAGGCTCTGCCCGCGCTGCTGGGCGCCGACGACGACGCCTCGGATTTCGTGCCGCGGGACCCCACGGTTGCGGCCGCGCACCGACGGCTTCCGCACCTGCGCCTGGGCCGCACCGGATCGGTGCTGGAAGCCCTGATCCCCGCGGTCATCGAGCAGCGGGTGCCCGGCGCCGACGCATTTCGGTCCTGGCGTTTGCTGGTGTCCAGGTACGGGACGCCGGCGCCCGGCCCGGCTCCGGCGGCCATGCGGGTGCCGCCGTCGGCCGAGGCGTGGCGGCACATCCCGTCGTGGGAATTTCATCGAGCCAACGTCGATCCGGGGCGCGCTCAGACTGTGGTGAGTTGCGCGCGACGGGCGGCCTCGCTGGAACGGCTGGTGTCGCGGCCGGCGGCGCAGGCCCGCGAAGCCTTGATGTCGTTGCCCGGGGTGGGCGAGTGGACCGCCGCCGAGACCGCGCAGCGGGCGTTCGGTGACGCCGACGCCGTATCGGTGGGCGACTACCACATCCCGAAGATGATCGGCTGGACGCTGCTGGGCCGCCCGGTCGATGACGCGGTGATGCTCGAGGTGCTCGAACCGATGCGACCCCACCGCCACCGGGTGGTCCGGTTGCTCGAAGCCAGCGGGCTGGCCTACGAACCGCGGCGGGGGGCGCGGCTGCCGGTGCAGCGGATCAGTCGGCTCTGACTTGCCCGAGCGCGAAGGTCGCCGGGTTTTCAGTTACGGGCACCGGGTACCCGTCGAAGAAGTGACCGTGTGCGAAACCAGGAGGAATCGATGGCACAGTTCACCATTCCGGGACTGACCGACAAGCAGGGGGCGCGGGTGGCCGAGCTGCTGCAAAAGCAACTGAGCACCTATAACGATCTTCATCTGACGCTGAAGCACATCCACTGGAATGTGGTGGGCCCCAACTTCATCGGCGTACACGAGATGATCGATCCGCAAGTCGAGGCGGTGCGGGCTTACGCCGACGAGGTCGCCGAGCGCATCGCGGCCCTGGGCGCGTCGCCGCAGGGCACCCCCGGCGCGATCATCAGGGATCGCACGTGGGACGACTACTCGGTGGGCCGCGACTGCGTCCAGGCCCATCTGGCCGCATTGGACCTCGTCTACACCGGCGTCATCGAAGACGTCCGCAGCGCCATCGACGAGACCGAGGAGCTCGACAAGGTCACCCAGGACATCCTGATCGACCACGCCGCCCAGTTGGAGAAATTCCAATGGTTTGTCCGGGCGCACCTCGAGAACGCCGGCGGGCAACTGGCCCATGAGGGCTCCGCCACCGAAAGCGATGCCGCCAGCAGCGCGCGCAGCAATTCCTGACAACTTACCGTTGGCTGTCTAACGGTCGACGCGCCCGATCCGGTGTTTCCGCGCCGTTATTGGGGACGAGGATGTTGATTCGGTCGCCTGCGGCGAGCCGTACGGCGGCGTCGGCATCGACGAGTCGCCGGTCGTGTAGCACGGACACCGGGAGGTGACCCGGCGGCCAGTCGAGTTCGCCGAGGATCTGGCCGACGGCGAGCGAATCAGGTGTGAGGGTGTGTTCGACGATGCGGTATCCGGCGAGCTGGCTGTGCGGATCGTGTTCGGCGGTTGCTTGCGGGTAGGCCCATTCGGCGGCCTGGTGGCTGGCGGCGATCTCTGGCTCGACCTCGGCGAGGTAGGCGTCGACCGCACGCAACACATTCTGGTTGGTCAGCCACCCTTGCACGCGCCGGGCATCCGTGTCGATGACCGGGAGTCCGTCGCGGCCGTAGAGGACGAGCTGCCGGAGTGCTTGGGCGAGACTGTCGTTGGCGAAGAGCGCCTGCGGTTCGCGGACGCGGGTAACGGGCCCCAGCAAGGCCGTCCAATCCGGGTTGGGGCCAGCCGCATCGCCGGTGAGGTCCAGCGGAACTTCGAACCGATGCATCGCGTCGGCTGCGGTCAGGTTGGCGAATGCATGGGTGGGAGTGGGGCGGTCGATGTCGATGCCGCGGCGCAACAGTTTGGTGGTGTAGATGGTGCCGTAGGAAAGCCCGCGGGAGACCGTCGTGCCAACGGCGACGGCCAACATGACCGGCAGCGTCAGGGTGAAGTCGCCTGTCATTTCCACCGTGCTGGCCAGCGCAGTAAGCGGGGCGCGCGCGGCGGACGCGAACACGGCGCCCATGCCGACGATCGCATACAGTGCCGGCTGCCCGACCCCTGGACCGATCAGCTGGTGGACGATCACCCCGAACGCCATGCCGGAAGTAGCCCCGACGAACAGCGAGGGTGCGAACACACCACCCGAGCCGCCGATGCCGATTGTCAGGCTGCAGGCCAGCATCTTGCCCGCGGCGAGGATCACCAAGAACCACAGCGCGTAATGCCCGGCGAACGCGGCGTACATCACGGGGTAGCCGACCCCGTACAGCTGCGGCACCGCCAGTAGCAGCAGGCCCAGCACTATCCCGCCGACTGCCGGTCGCGCCCAATCGGGACGCTGGCCCCACAGCCGGTCGCACAAGTCTTCGGTCTTGTACAGAACGTTTTTGAAAAAGACCCCGATCAGCCCGGCGATCGCCGCGAGGAGGGCCACCAGGAGGTAATTGGCGATGTGGTCCAGCGCAATGCCGGTTGGTAGTTGGGTGAGGAACGGTGAAGAGCCGAAGAAGACCCGGGAGATCACGTCGGCAACCATCGCCGAAAGCATGATGGTGAAGATTGCTTCCACCGACAGCTCACGCAGGATCAGTTCGACGGCAAAGAACACCCCGGTGATGGGGGCGTTGAAGGTGGCCGAGATACCGCCCGCTGCGCCGCACGCCACCAGCACCCGCAGCCGGTTTTCGGGCATCCGCACCCACTGGCCAAGTCCGGACGCCAGTGCCGCGCCGATCTGCACGATCGGCCCCTCCCGCCCAACCGAGCCGCCGGTCCCGATGCACAGTGCCGAGGCCAGCGCCTTGACCACGGTCACTTGGGGACGGATGCGGCCGCCATTTTCCGCCACGGCGATCATGACTTCGGGCACGCCGTGGCCTCGGGCCTCGCGGGCGAACCGCGAGATCAACGGCCCGTACAACAACCCGCCGATTACCGGGATGACGACAAAGAACCCGAGCCCCAACCATGGCAAGTGGTCGCTGCCCACCCAGCCCCCCTGGCCGAACTCGTCCTGTCCGGTCGCCAGCCAGGTGAACCCAAAGATCAGGTACCGGAACGCCACCGCGCCGAGTCCCGCACCGATTCCGACCACGATCGCGGCGCAAAACAACCCCAGCCGGTTAGCGCGGAACCAGCCGGCCACCCGTCCGACTACGTAAGACACCGATCGCGGCATTCGCACCGAATCGGCGGTCGCCTTCCGCTTCTCCATCGGAGTTACCCTTCCCGCCATCGACTTTCTCGCTTGACGCCATTGACCTTCTCAGGCTCGGGACGCCGAGGCGACCCCGACCCGCAAACGTCCGCAGCCTGCTCCCGAGGGAATAATTGGACTGCGGTCCGGTTATATGGGTAGCTCTAAATTAGGAGGTAACTATGCCCGCTGTCACGGCGGACACGCTCACCTTGCCACGGATCAAGCCCGCCGGCCCCGCGGATACCGAACGGCCCGTCCAGTCGATCACCGCCGGCCCGCGAGGTTACGAGGGCGAGGGTTTTCCGGTGGTCCGCGCGTTCGCCGGGGTCAGCACCGCCGCTCTGGATCCCTTCGTGCACATGGACCAGATGGGTGAGGTGGACTACCAGCCCGGCGAGGCCAGAGGCACCGATTGGCATCCCCACCGCGGCTTCGAGACCGTCACCTACATGATCGACGGCAAGTTCGCCCACCAGGATTCCCACGGTGGCGGCGGCCTGATCACCGACGGCGCGACGCAGTGGATGACGGCCGGTTCGGGCATCCTGCACATCGAGACCCCGCCCGCGGAGTTGGTCGAAAGCGGTGGCGTTTTCCACGGCGTCCAGCTGTGGGTGAACCTGCCACGGAAGGACAAATTCACCCCTCCTCGATATCAGGCCATCGAAGGCGGCGACGCCAAATTGGTCGCGTCGGACGACGGCGGGGCGCTCGTGCGCATCATCGCCGGCGAGATCGACGGCCGGCGCGGGCCCGGGATCACCCACACGCCGATCACCCTGGCGCACGCGACGATCGAAAACGGGGCCCGTCTCAACATTCCGTGGCGGCGCGATTTCAACGCGTTGGTGTATGTGTTGTCCGGCGGCGGATATGTCGGTCCGGTCGCCCACCCCATTCGATCGGGTCAATTGGCCGTCCTCGGACCCGGCGACCGGATCACGATCGGTGCGCGGCAGACGCAGGACTCGTCGCGCACGACGGCGATTGATGTGCTGCTGTTGGGCGGGCAGCCGATACGCGAGCCGGTATTCCACTATGGGCCTTTTGTCATGAACACTCGCGCGGAATTGGTCGAGGCTTTGGAGGACTACCAAGCCGGAAAATTCGGCAGTATTCCGCCGAACGCGTTAATGCCACATCACAGCGGTGGCACACTTTAACGATGCCGCCAACGGCGAGCCGCCGGCCGGGCCGTCCGCCTGCGGCCAAGGCAGATGACACTCGCAAGCGCATCCTGCACGCGGCTCGCCAGGTGTTCAGCGAGCGTGGTTATGACGGAGCGACTTTCCAGGCGATTGCCGTCCGCGCCGACCTGACCAGGCCGGCGATCAATCACTACTTCTCGAGCAAGCGCGTGCTGTATCGGGAGGTGGCGAACCAAACGAACAGACTCGTCGTCACGGCCAGCATCGAGCGTGCCGAGCGCGAGCCCACCCTGCTGGGACGGCTGACCGCGTTCATCTCCGCCGCGGTACTGGCGAATTCCGAAAACCCGGCCGCGTCGGCGTTTTTGGTTACCAATGTGCTGGAATCGCAGCGGCATCCGGAACTGAGCACGACCCACAACGATGCCCTGCGGATTAGCCGGGACTTTTTGATGCGGGTCGTCAACGATGCGATCGAGCGCGGCGAGATCGCCGCCGATATCGACGCGTCAGCATTGGTCGAGACCCTGTTAGTCGTGCTGTGCGGCGTGGGTTTTTATGCGGGCTATGTTCGGAGCTACGAAGAGATGCTGGTCATTTCCGATGTGCTGCGGCAGCTTCTGGAAGGTGCGCTCTGGCGGCCCCAGTGACATCGCACACAAAGCGCATAGGCTAACTAACTTATTCGCTACGATGGTCCAGACATGACTGATCTGGATGCCTCGTCCCCGCCTTCCATCCGGACTGCCGGCGACAGCTGGGCCATCACCGAACTCGTAGGTGCCACCGCGTTGGGCGTAGCCGCGGCGCGCGCGGCGGAAACGGCCGGACCCAACCCGCTGATTCGTGACGTTTTCGCGCACACGCTGGTGTCGTCGGCCGGTCACGCGTGGGCCCGGCTGACCGATCCCGAGCTGGCCTGGCTCGACGGCGACGAGCACGGGCAACGGGTGCATCGGGTCGGCGTCGACTACCAGGCGGTGCGCACCCACTTCTTCGACGGGTACTTCGACGACGCCGTCGGCGCCGGGATTCGGCAAGCGGTGATCCTGGCCGCGGGCCTGGACTCCCGGGCCTACCGCCTGAGTTGGCCTGCGGGGACCGCGGTCTACGAGATCGACCAGCCCAAGGTGCTGGAGTACAAGACCGGAATCCTGGAATCGCGCGGCGCCGTGCCCGGCGCCGCGCGCCGCCCCGTGCCCGTGGACCTGCGCGATGACTGGCCGGCAGCGCTGGCGGTAGCCGGGTTCGACCCCGACCAACCGACCGCGTGGCTCGCCGAGGGCCTGCTGCCCTACCTGCCCAGCGACGCGCAAGACCGCCTCTTCGAGATGGTCACCGGCCTCAGCGCGCAGGGCAGTCAGATCGCCGTCGAGGCCTTCGGCATGAACTCGAAGGGGAACACGCAGCGCTGGCTGCGGATGCGGGAGCGACTCGGCCTGGACGTCAATGTCCAGGCGCTGACCTACCACGAGCCCGATCGTTCGGACCCCGCTCAGTGGCTGGCCGACCACGGCTGGAACGTGCGCGGCGTGAACAACCACGAGGAGATGGCCCGATTGGGCCGGCCCGTGCCCGAAGACCTGGCCGACGAGGCCGTCCGCAGCACGCTGTTGCGGGCGCGTCTCGGCGGGCCGTCCAACTGACCACGGACTGATTCCAAGGAGCAACACGATGAGCTCACTGCGCACCCACGACGACACCTGGGACATCAAAACCAGCGTCGGCAGCACGGCGGTGATGGTCGCCGCCGCCCGGGCCGTCGAGACGGAGCGGCCGGACCCACTGATCCGCGACCCGTACGCCAAACTTCTGGTCACCAACGCCGGGGCGGGCGTCTTGTGGGAGGCCATGCTCGACCCCGACGTCGCGGCGAAGGTGGAAGCTCTCGATGCCGACTCCGCGGCCCAGCTCGAGCACATGCGCAGCTACCAAGCCGTGCGGACCAACTTCTTCGACACCTACTTCGCCGATGCTGTCGCCGCCGGAATCCGCCAGGTGGTGATTCTGGCGTCGGGGCTCGATTCGCGCGCCTACCGGCTGGAGTGGCCGGCCGCCACCACGGTGTATGAGATCGATCAGCCGCAGGTATTGGAATACAAATCCACCACATTGGCCGAGAACGGGGTGTCGCCGTCGGTCGATCGGCGTGCGGTGGCCATCGACTTGCGGCAGGACTGGCCGGCTGCGTTGCGTGCCGCCGGCTTCGACCCGACGGCCCGGACCGCGTGGCTGGCGGAGGGTCTGTTGATGTACCTGCCGGCCGAGGCCCAGGACCGGTTGTTCACTTTGATCGGCGAGCTGAGCCCGGCCGGAAGCCGCGTCTCAGCAGAAACCGCACCCGCGCACGCCGAGGAGCGGCGACAGCAAATGCGCGAGCGGTTCAGGAAGGTGGCCGACGAGCTCGGCTTGGAGGAGACCGTCGACGTCGGGGAGCTGATGTATCGCGACGACCACCGGGCGGACGTCGCGGACTGGCTCAACAACCACGGCTGGCGCGCTCGCGCGCAGCGCTCGACGGACGAGATGCGCCGGGTGGGCCGCTGGATCGAGTACGTCCCGCTGGCCGACGACCAGGACGCATTCTCCGACTTCGTGATCGCAGAGCGGTTGTAACCTGACTGGCGGTATGCGCAGTCGCTGTGAACACAGGTGCCACATGCGTATCAGCCATCGGGGTATGCGAGGATTTGCCCGCCTTTCGACAATCTGTTGAGGGCGGGATCGACTGGTAGACAATGAATTCGGCAAAAGTCGCTCAAAGGCTGGCAAATTCCCGTATCACCAGCCGCCAGTGGCCGCTGTGGCAGCCAGGGATGTGACGGCGACCAAACCCTGTGCCGACCGGCTCTCACCCAGGATCTTCCTTACTGCTGTCCCACCCGGATGGTTAGGATCGCGGGTATCACCCATGAGCGCTCCCATCGCGGCGGGGCGGGTTCGTGGAAGGTGCACAAGGGAAGGACAAAGATGACCACCGAATCGGTTGCACCGAAGACATCGGAATCCACGAACGGGTCGGCGGCCCAGCCGGTCGACATCCCCGGAACCGTGGCGCGCCTTCGCCGGACCTTCGCCACCGGCCGCACCCGCGACATCGATTGGCGCAAGCGGCAGTTGCTGCAACTGGCACAGCTCGTGGAGGAGAACGAGGACGCGATCGCCAAGGCACTCGCCGAGGATCTCGACCGCAACGCGGCTGAGGCGTACATCGCCGACATCGCGACTACAGTCGCCGAAGCGAAGTATGCGGCCAAGCGGGTCCGCAGGTGGGCCCGCCGCAAATACCTGCTGCTCGAGATGCCACAGCTGCCCGGCCGTGGCTGGGTGGAATACGAGCCCTACGGGACCGTGCTGATCATCGGCGCCTGGAATTATCCGTTCTACCTGACGCTGGGCCCGGCGGTCGGCGCGATCGCCGCCGGAAACGCCGTCGTCCTCAAACCCTCGGAAGTCGCCGCTGCGTCCGCGCATCTGATGGCCGAACTGGTGCCCCGCTATCTCGACAACGACGCCATCGCGGTTGTCGAGGGCGACGGCGCGGTGAGCCAGGAGCTGATCGCGCAGGGGCTGGACCGCGTGATGTTCACCGGCGGCACCGAGATCGGCCGCAAGGTCTACGAAGGCGTGGCGCCGCACCTGACGCCGTGCACCCTTGAGCTCGGCGGAAAGAGCCCCGTGATCGTGGCCGCCGACGCGGACGTCGATGTCGCGGCCAAGCGGATCGCCTGGATCAAAATCATGAACGGCGGCCAGACGTGCGTGGCACCCGACTACGTGCTCGCCGATGCGAAGATCCGCGACGAACTCGTCGAAAAGATCGGTGCCGCCCTTACCAAGTTCCGGTCTCAAGACGACCCGAAAGGGATGCGCATCGTCAACCAGCGCCAGTTCGACCGGATCAGTGGCTATCTTTCCGCCGCTGACGGCAAGGTCACCGTCGGCGGCGCGTGCGACGCGTCGAGCCTGCGAATCCAACCGACCGTCGTCGTCGATCCCGACCCGGACGGCCCGATGATGACGAACGAGATTTTCGGACCGGTCCTGCCGGTGCTCACCGTCAAGTCACTGGACGAGGCGATACGCTTCGTCAACTCGCGGCCCAAGCCGCTGTCGGCGTACCTGTTCACCAAGTCGCGCGAGGTCCGCGAGCGGGTGATCAAGGAGGTGCCCGCGGGCGGCATGCTGGTCAATCACCTGGCCTTCCAGGTTTCGACGGCCAAGCTGCCGTTCGGCGGGGTCGGCGCGTCGGGCATGGGCGCCTACCACGGCAAGTGGGGCTTCGATGAGTTCAGCCACCGCAAGTCGGTGCTGACCAAACCGACGCGGCCCGACATGTCGAGCATCCTCTACCCGCCCTACACCGAAAGGGCGCTGAAGCTGGCTCGCCGGCTGTTCTGATCCGGCGGCCGGCGGGTGCCGGCGCAGACCCAAGACCTGCAGATAACCCCTATTCCTGATAGGAGAGAGGAACCTGATGCCCGGAGTGCAGGATCGTGTCATCGTCGTCACCGGAGCCGGTGGGGGACTGGGCCGTGAATACGCCCTTAGTCTCGCCCGCGAGGGCGCCAGCGTCATCGTCAACGACCTCGGCGGGGCCCGCGACGGCACCGGCGCCGGCCACAACATGGCCGACGAGGTGGTCAAGGAGATCATGGACGCCGGTGGCCGGGCGGCCGCCAACTATGACAGCGTGGCGACCGAGGACGGCGCGGCCAACATCGTCAAGACGGCGCTCGACGAGTTCGGCGCCGTGCACGGCGTGGTGAGCAATGCCGGGATCCTGCGCGACGGCACGTTCCACAAGATGACGTTTGAGAACTGGGACGCCGTGCTCAAGGTGCACCTGTACGGCGGGTACAACATCATCCGTGCCGCGTGGCCGCATTTCCGCGAGCAGAGTTACGGCCGCGTCGTCGTCGCCACCTCGACGAGTGGTTTGTTCGGCAATTTCGGCCAGACCAACTACGGGGCGGCCAAGCTCGGCCTGGTCGGCCTGATCAACACGCTGGCGCTGGAAGGCGCCAAGTACAACATCCACGCCAACGCGGTCGCCCCGATCGCGGCGACCCGGATGACTCAGGACATCCTGCCGCCCGAGGTTTTCGAGAAGCTCACCCCCGATTTCGTGGCGCCGGTGGTGGCCTACCTGTGCACCGAGGAATCCTCGGACAACGGGTCGGTCTTCATCGTGGGCGGCGGGAAGGTGCAGCACGTCGCGCTGTTCCAGAACGAGGGCGTCACCTTCGACAAGGCGCCATCCGTTCAGGACGTCGCCGCGCACTGGGCCGAGATCACGGACCTCTCCGCAGCGAAAAAGGCCGGATTCCAGCTCTAGGGCCATGAAAGCCTGTGTGGTGCGAGCGCTGTCCGGTCCGGGCGGCATGGTGTACACGGATGTCGACGACGTCAGCGAGGGCGGCAACAACGTCGTCATCGACGTCCGCGCCGCCGGGGTGTGCTTTCCGGACCTGTTGCTGACCAAGGGCGAGTACCAACTGAAGTTGCCGCCCCCGTTCATCCCCGGCATGGAAGCCGCGGGTGTGGTGCGCTCGGCGCCCAAAGGCTCGGGGTTCCATGTGGGCGAACGTGTTTCGGCGTTCGGGATCCTGGGCAGCTACGCCGAGCAAGTGGCGGTTCCGGTGCCCAATGTGATGCGCAGTCCCGAGGAACTCGATGACGCCGAAGCCGTTTCGCTGCTGGTGAACTACAACACCATGTATTTCGCGCTGGCTCGTCGCGCCGCGATGCGGCCGGGCGACACGGTGCTGGTGCTGGGTTCCGCCGGCGGCGTGGGCACGGCGGCGATCCAGGTCGCCCAGGCAATGGGCGCCAAGAAAGTGATAGCGGTGGTTCACCGCGAGGCCGCGGCTGACTATGTCGCTTCGCTCGGCGCGGACTTGGTGGTCCCGTTGTCCGACGGGTGGGCCGACCAGGTGCGTGATTACACCCAGGGTCGGGGCGTGGACATCGTCGTCGATCCCATCGGTGGCCCGGCCTTCGACGACGCGCTTCGTGTTCTGGCGATCGACGGCAAGCTGCTGGTGATCGGTTTCGCCGCGGGCGGCATTCCCACCGTGAAGGTCAACCGGTTGCTGCTGCGCAACGTGAGCGTGATAGGCGTCGCGTGGGGGGAGTACCTCAACAAGGTCCCCGGTTCGGCGGCCTTGTTCGCTTGGGGGCTGGGGCAATTGGTTTTCCTGGGCCTCAGACCGCCTCCGCCGCAACGCTATCCGTTGTCGGAGGGCCGGGCCGCGTTGCAGAGCCTGGCCGCCGGCGGTGTGCTCGGCAAGGTCGTGCTCGAACCGTAGCTCAGTCGACGCCCGGGTGCGGTGTTCCCGTCAGGATGGTGTTGACCGCATGGTCAGCTGTGATGAACACGAAACCGCCCGAGAGCGTTGCGATTGCGACGTCGGCCGCGAGAGGATCGCCGAACGCATTGACGAGCCCCATCGGATCGCCAGAGATCGCTTGGCTGATCCCGCCCAGGAACAGGTTGACGTCGTAAGACGGGAGGGAGATAGCCAGTGCGGTCCCGATGTCTGCTGCCGGAAGCAGCGTCGAGTAGGCGGCCGAGATATCGGTCGCCACTGTCCCGAAGAAATTGGTGTTCGCCGACTGGATGCCCGAGATGATCGACGAAATGGACGGCGGGGGAGGCAGGGTCGGTAGACCACCCGGTGACCCGCCTCCCGAAAGCAGGCCCGTCAGGCTCGGCAGCGACAGACTGGGCCCCGACCCCGATGTCGACCCCAGGTGGGAGAGGTCGCTGACGAAGGCGTTCACGCCCTGCCCGGCGCCGCTCAACAAGAGGGGCCCCAGCGCCGTGGTGTCGCTCAGCGGCGGCAGGAACCCGAAGGGCGTGATGACGTTGGCCGGCCCGGTCGAGTAGCCGTACAGGGGGTTCCCGTAGCCCCAGTTGACCAGGTACGTCAGGTCCGGTTGGAGCAGGTCGGCAATCGGGTTACCGATCACCGGGATTATCCGCACCGGGTCCAGCAACGGCAGGTTTTGGGTGGGGATCATGTAGTAGTTCGTCATGCTGTTGGGGGTCCCGAGTGCCGCTGATCCGGGCAGCAGGAAACCGGTAGCGATTTGTGATGGCGTCAGGTTCAAGTAGCCGCCGTGCACGAATTCGATGCCCAGGAACGCATTGGCGTCGGACAGGAAATTGATCGGATACTGCGGGAAGTCGGCGAAGCCGTCGTACTCCCGCGTGTAGATGGTGGTTGGGAAGAGATCACTGGGAGTTCCGCCACCGAAGGGGGCACCAATAGTGGGTAGGTTCAGGCCCGGGAAGCGGCTGAACAGGCCGCCGTTCGGAGCCAGCGGGTCACCGATCAGCGTGAAGGAGAGTTGGGAAGGGCTGTATACCTGGGCAAGTCCCGGCATCGCCAATGACGCGACCTGTGCGCCCTGCGAGTAGCCGAACACCCCCAAGGAAGTGGCACCGCCCGCGAAGGACTGCCCGATCTGGGTGTCGAGTGAGGTGACGCCGCGAGCCAGCGAGATGCCATAGGTCAGGTCTTTGGTACCTGTCAATAGATACCCTCCCTGGGCCGTGGGAAGGGCGAACATGAACGGGTTCAGTGCGCCCGGGCCGGGGGTGTACATGTTATTCGGGTTGCTCATATAGAGGGCGAAGGCCGCATGGATGTACTGCGGCGTCGGGTTCGGCATCCCGGTGGCGCCCACGAATATGATCTGACTGACGGCTGGGTCTGCCGCATTCGCGGCTGCCGTGACTGCGGAACTCGACGATGCTCCGCCGCCGGCCCCGAGCATGCTCGCTATGCCGGCTTCGGCTTGCGAGTAGGCGTTCCCGGCGGCGGCCAACGTCTCAACGAACTGGTTGTGGAATGCGGACGCCTGCGAGAGGAGCCCCTGGTAGTGCTGACCGTATCCGCCGAAAAACTGCGCGGCGATCGCTGAAACCTCGTCTGCGGCGGCTGCCGCGACACTGGTCGTCGGGCCGGCGGCGGCGGCTCTGGCGTCGCTGAGAGCCGAACCAATCGCGGATGCATCCGCTGCGGCCGTCGCGATGATTTGTGGCTCGGCGATCATGCTCGTCATCGGTGTTTCCTTCCCGACACGGGTTTGTAATAGCGGTACCGACGAAGCTGCCAAACCGATGACCCGGCGCATCGCTGGAACCGGCACGAATAGCTTAGAGCGATCGACCGAGCGTGCGTGGCATTTTCGACATTGTTGCGCGTGCGTCGCATAGCTTTGGGCGCACGGTGAGAAAACGGCCCGCGCAGCGTTTTCGGTTGCCGACGAGCTACGGGATCAGGCCGGTGAAGTTTCTGACAACATCCGCTACCCCGCCCGCGAGGACGAGGCCTTCCATACCGCCCAACACCGTGAGCAAACCAGTGGTCGCGGCAATCGGATAGCCGAAAGCGTTGATGAGCCCGACAGGATTACCGCCGGCCACCTGGAAAATGCCATCCAGGAAAAAGCGGGCGTCATAGGACGGGACGGCGGTTACCGCGGCATTGACGATGTCTGCGGTCGGAAGCAGCACCGCGTAGGCATCCGCGCCCGCGTTGCTGACCGCGAAAGAGACGTTGTTGGTAGCCGACTGCAACGACAGGAGGGCGCCGTCGATGGAATTCGGCGTCAGCAGCGTGCCGGGCGAGGGTAACGCAATCGACGACAGCGAGTGAGTGATACCCGACAGTGACAGGTCCGACAGTGACCGTCCCGCCAGGGACAGGCCCGACATTCCCTCAGCGACGACATCCCTTGCGGCAGCGCCGATCCCCTGCGGGATACCCATGGCCAAATCGGCGGGTAGGGCGGTGGTCGCGCTGAGCGGCGGGAACAGCCCGAACGGCGTGGGCACGTTCGCCGGCGCTGTCGAATAACCGTAGGCCGGGTTGCCGTAGCCCCAGTTGACGAGGTACCGCAAATCCGGTTGAAGCAGATCGGCAAGCGGGTTACCCACGATCGGTATGGCGCGCACCGGATCCAGGAGCGGCAGGTTCGGCGTGAGAACCATGTAGTAGCTGGTATTGGCGAGGGGCCCGGTGTAATCCGGCGACACCGGCAATTTGACGATGTCGCCGGCCGGGAGGGTCGCGGGATTGATATTCGCATAGTTGGGGTGCACATAGACAACGCCCATGACGGCATTGAGGTCCGACAGCAAGTCGATCGGGTACCGCGGGAAGTCGGCGAAGCCGTCGTATTCGAGCGTGTAAATGTTGGTCGTCCAAGGCGTGTTCGCGGGCGTCGCGCCGTAGAAGTTAATACCCAGAGTCGGGAGGTCCAGACCAACGAAGCGCTCGAGGAGGCCGCCGTTGGGGTTCATGGGATCGCCCAGCAGGTTGAAGTAAAGCTGGCTACCCGTCGGCGGGCTCGCGCTGTTCAAGAGGTTCCGCATCTCGAACGAGGCGATGATGGCGCTCTGCCCGTAACCCTGGACGAGAACGCTGGTACCCGGGGCGATCGTCCCTCGGATCGCGCCATCCAGAAGGGGGATTCCCTGGAGCACCGAGGTATTGAGGGGCAGACTTTTGACACCGGTGAGGGGGTATAACCCCTCGGGGGTCGGCAGCCCTTGCACGCTGCTCCAGGTGAAACCGCCCTTTGCGGCCCAGTTGAGCACCCCGTTTATGAAATTGGAACTCGGTATCGGGTTTCCGCTGCCGCCCATGACGATAGCGACGGTGGGGTCGATTGCCGCCGACGTTGCCGACGACGCCACCGGAGCCGCGGCGGAGCCGCCCAACACCGATTGGGCTTCTGCTTCGAGCCTGCCCAGTGCGCTCGAGGACGTTGTCTCAGCTGCCGCGTAGGCGCTTGCGGCGGCGGCCAGCGCTTGCGTGAATCGGCCGTGAAAGACCGCGGCCTGCGCGACGGCGGCCTGGTACTTCAGGCCGTATTGGCCGAATAGCTCCGTGATGGCTGCCGATACTTCGTCGGCGGCCGGCGCGATCACACCCGACGTCGGGCCCACGGCAGCCGCATTGGCCGCGCCGATCGCCGAACCAATCTGCTGGACATCGGCGGCAGCCGCCGCCATGAATTCAGGTTCAGCGTTCAGGAATGTCAATCGGCCCCCTCCCAAGCGACGACAGAATTCTTCCCGATCGAATCGAGGACGCGACGGCCCGGCCCGGGGCCACCGGCAATTTCGCTGTAGTCAGCGTAGAGCGACATGGCGAGCTTGTCCGGCGTTTCTCGTAATAGCCGATTTCGTCAGGCGGGCAGCGTCGGTTAACGTTGTAAAGCCCGGGCACCCCGGCCGTGTCCAGATGTATGAAAATTCAGCCGCGGCAGTCGATTTCAGCCGAGCAGCTCGTTGCGCAGCCGATCGAGATCGGCATCGGTGATGTCCGCATCGCGCAGATAATTGTCGAGCGATCCGAACTCCTCGTCGATGGTTTTGCGTGCGGCAGCAAGGTATTCCGGCCGGACGCCGAGCACCCCGTCGGACAGCCGGGCCTCGGTGAACTTCACCACCTCGGGGGTCAGTTCGGTGTCGGAGCGCTGTTGGATCATCTCGAATATGCGGGCCCGCAGCTGCGGCACGGCGTCGTTGCTGCGCAGAAAGTCCGTCAGAATCGCCTCGCGATCGACACCGATTGCTTCCAGCACCGAGGCGACCACGAACCCCGTCCGGTCCTTGCCCGCGAAGCAGTGCGTGAGCACCGGTCGGCCGGCAGCGAGCAGCGTGACGACGCGGTGCAGCGCGCGTTGGGCTCCGTTGCGCGTTGGAAATTGGCGATATTCGTCGATCATGTAGCGGGCGGCGGTTTCGTTGATGGATTCACCATCGGGGCTGTCGTTCATCAACTGTCGAAAAGCGGATTCGTGTGGTGCCTCGCCGTCGCTCGGCTCGTCATCGCCCAGGTCGGGGACGGGCAGCAGGTGGATCTCGACGCCGTCGGGAACGCGGCCCGGACCGCGCCGCGCTACCTCCCGCGCGGCGCGCAGGTCGGCGACATCTGTGATACCGAGTTGGCGCAGCGTTTCCCGCCCGTCGTCGTCGAGGCGGCTCAGTTCGCCGGACCGAAACATTCGACCCGGCCGCAGCGCGGAGACCCCGTTCGCGACATCACGAAAGTTCCACGCGCCCGACAGTTCCCGCACGGCGGCTTCAGCCATGCGGGGTGACCGCCGCGGCGAGCGCGGATTGCTCCCGGCCGATCTCGGTGCGCGCGATCGTCCGCATGTGCACCTCGTCGGGCCCGTCGAAGATCCGCATGGCGCGATGCCAGGCGTATAGCCGGGCCAGCACCGTGTCGTCGCTGACGCCGGCGGCGCCGTGCACCTGGATCGCGCGGTCGATGACGTCGCAGGCCACCTGCGGTGCGACGGCCTTGATCTGCGAGACCAGTAGGTGGGCGGCCTTGTTGCCGTGCTGGTCGATCGTCCATGCCGCCTTCTCGCACAGCAACCTGGCCTGGTCTATTTCGTTGCGGGACTTGGCAATTGCTTGCTGCACAAGACCTTGGTCGGCCAGCGGGCGGCCGAAAGCGATCCGGTTGCGCGCGCGGTCGGCCATCAGGGCCAGCGCGCGTTCGGCTCCGCCCAGCGCGCGCATGCAATGGTGGATGCGCCCCGGCCCCAGCCGCGCTTGCGCGATCGCGAAGCCGCCGCCCTCTTCGCCGAGCAGGTTGGTGACCGGTACCCGGACGTTGTCGTACACGATCTCGCAGTGCCCGG
This sequence comes from uncultured Actinomycetota bacterium, assembly GCA_963784685.1. GTDB lineage: Bacteria > Actinomycetota > Actinomycetes > Mycobacteriales > Mycobacteriaceae > Mycobacterium. The sequence goes on along the minus strand of CAWASF010000011.1, from coordinate 362,344 downwards.
GCTGGTCCTGGTATCCGAAGACCGTTGTCGAGCGGACAACGGTCACACCCGGCGTGTCTATCGGCACCAGAACCATCGACTGCTGTTGGTGGCTTGCCGCCTCGGGGTTGGTGCGCCCCATCACGATGAGGATCTTGCAGCGCGGGTCCGACGCGCCCGACGTCCACCACTTGCGCCCGTTGATCACGTAGTCGCCGCCGTCACGCGCGATGGAGGTCTCGATGTTGCGGGCGTCGCTGCTGGCGACCGCCGGCTCGGTCATCGAGAACGCGCTGCGGATCTCCCCGGCCAGCAGCGGCTCCAGCCACTGCTTGCGCTGCTCGTCGGTGGCGAACAGGTGCAGGGTCTCCATGTTGCCGGTATCCGGCGCCGCGCAGTTGAGCGCCTCGGGTGCGATCTCGAGGCTCCAGCCGGTCAGCTCGGCCAGCGGCGCGTAGTCCAGGTTGGTCAAGCCCGACTCGGCCGGCAGGAACAGGTTCCACAGGCCGGCCGCCTTGGCCTTGGCTTTCAGTTCCTCGACGATCGGCGGGACGGTGTGGTCGTCCGGGCCGGCCTCGTGACGGTATTTGTCGTAATCGGCCTCGGCCGGGAAGACGTACTCGATCATGAAGTCGGACAGTCGCTTGTGGTAGTCGCTTGCTTTGGCCGACATCGCGAAGTCCATTCCGCCACGATAGGACACGCGCAATCAGGCACAGCGAGCAGACGCGGAGTCGCGTGCCGCAGGGCGGATTCGTGCGATTCTCTGTTCCCCCGCAATCTGGAGTTGCCCCCGGCTCGCGGTAGACATGGCGTCATGACCGAGTCGCTCCCGCCCTTCCCGCCGTTCACCCTCGAAACCGCGATCCGAAAGGTTCAGGCAGCAGAGGACACCTGGAACACCCGCGACCCCGAACGCGTCAGCCGGGCCTACACGCCGGACTCAGAGTGGCGAAACCGTGGCGAGCACATCGTCGGGAGGGACGAGATCGTGGCGTTTCTGACCCGCAAGTGGGAGCGCGAGCTCGACTATTCGCTGCGCAAGAGCTTGTGGGACTTTCACGACAACCGCATTGCCGTGCGCTTCCAGTACGAGTGCCACGATCACTCCGGCCAGTGGTATCGCAGCTACGGCAACGAGCTGTGGGAATTCAGCCCGTCGGGATTGATGGCGCGCCGCGAAGCCAGCATCAACGACGTGCCGATCGACGAGTCCGAGCGCCGGTACTTCGGGCCCCGCCCCGCATCTGAGCACGGGCAAGATATCCCGCTCTGGTAGGGGCCGATAGGGTGTCTGCGGCAAGCCGAAGACAAGGAAAGTAGATGTACGCGCCATGACAGATGCGCAGACGACGGTGGGGGTGGTCGCCGAGTCCGGGACCGACGAGCGGCGCGTCGCGCTGGTGCCGAAGGCGGTCGCGTCGCTGGTCAACAGCGGTTTGGCGGTGGTGATCGAGTCTGGGGCGGGTGACGGGGCGCTGCTTCCCGACGAGCTCTACACCGAGGCCGGGGCCAGCATCGGGGACGCCTGGTCCGCCGACGTGGTGGTCAAGGTCGCACCCCCGACGGCGGACGAGGTCGGCAGGTTGCGCAGCGGTCAGACGCTGATCGGCTTTCTGGCGCCACGCGATCCCGACAACTTGATCGGCACGCTCGCCGACGCGGGGGTGCAGGCGTTCGCGCTGGAGGCCGTCCCGCGGATCTCGCGCGCCCAGGTCATGGATGCGTTGTCGTCGCAGGCCAACGTGGCCGGGTACAAGGCCGTGCTGCTGGCGGCCTGGGAATCGACGCGGTTCTTCCCCATGCTGACGACTGCGGCGGGAACGGTGAAGCCCGCCTCCTTGCTGGTGCTCGGTGTCGGGGTGGCCGGGCTGCAGGCATTGGCGACGGCCAAACGACTGGGCGCCCGGACGTCGGGCTATGACGTGCGTCCGGAGGTGGCCGACCAAGTTCGTTCCGTGGGGGCCCAGTGGCTCGACGTTGGCATCGACGCGTCGGGCGAGGGTGGGTATGCCCGAGAGCTGACCGAAGACGAACGCGCGCAGCAGCAGAAGGCCTTGGAGAAAGCGATCAGCGGGTTCGACGTGGTGATCACCACGGCGCTGGTCCCCGGGAGGCCCGCGCCGCGGCTGGTGACCGCCGCGGCGGTGGAAGCGATGAAACCCGGCAGCGTGGTGGTGGATATGGCCGGCGAAGCCGGGGGAACTGCGAGCTCACCGAACCGGGACGGACGGTCGTCAAGCACGATGTCACCATTGCGTCGCCGCTGAACCTGCCGGCGACGATGCCCGAGCATGCCAGCGAGCTCTACAGCAAGAACATCACGGCACTGCTCGAGCTGTTGGTCAAGGACGGCAAGCTTGCCCCGGACTTCGACGACGAAGTCGTGGCGGCGACCTGTGTGACCCGGACGCCCAAGCCGGTTAGTGAGGACTCCTAGATGTATAACGAGCTGTTGGAAAACCTGGCGATCCTGGTGCTGTCCGGATTCGTCGGGTTCGCGGTGATCTCCAAGGTGCCCAACACGCTGCACACCCCGCTGATGTCGGGTACGAACGCCATCCACGGCATCGTGGTGCTCGGCGCGCTGGTGGTGTTCGGGGCGGTCGAGCACCCGTCGGTCGCGATACAGATCATCCTGTTCGTGGCGGTGGTGTTCGGCACGCTGAACGTGATCGGTGGTTTCATCGTCACCGACCGCATGCTGAGCATGTTCAAGGGCAAAAAGCCGGTGCCACAAGCCAAATCGGAGTCCTCGGACAAGGTCGCCAAATGAGCTACCTGGTCACGATCCTCTACATCATCGCTTTCTCGCTGTTCATCTACGGCCTGATGGGCCTGACCGGGCCCAAGACCGCGGTGCGGGGCAACTCGATCGCCGCCGTGGGCATGGCCATCGCGGTGGCCGCGACGCTGGTCAACATCCGCCACACCCACCAATGGGTGCTGATCATCGCCGGCCTGGTCGTCGGTGTCGTGCTCGGCGTTCCTCCCGCTCGGTTGACCAAGATGACCGCGATGCCGCAGCTGGTGGCGTTCTTCAACGGCGTGGGCGGCGGCACGGTCGCGCTCATCGCGCTTTCGGAATTCATTGAGACCACCGGCTTTTCGGCCTTCCAACACGGCGAGTCCCCGACGGTGCACATCGTGGTGGCGTCGCTGTTCGCCGCGATCATCGGATCGATCTCGTTCTGGGGATCGATCATCGCCTTCGGCAAGCTGCAGGAAATCATCTCCGGTTCGCCGATCGGCTTCGGCAGGGCACAGCAACCGATCAACTTCCTGTTGCTGGCCGCAGCGGTCACCGCCGCGGTGGTCATCGGCCTGCACGCGCATCCGGGGACGGGTGGAGCATCGCTGTGGTGGATGATCGGCCTGCTGGCCGCCGCCGGTGTGCTGGGCCTGATGGTGGTGTTGCCCATCGGCGGCGCCGACATGCCGGTGGTCATCTCGCTGCTCAACGCGATGACCGGCCTGTCTGCTGCCGCGGCGGGGTTGGCGTTGAACAACACCGCGATGATCGTGGCGGGCATGATCGTCGGCGCGTCCGGCTCGATCCTGACCAACCTCATGGCCAAGGCGATGAACCGCTCCATCCCCGCGATCGTGGCGGGCGGTTTCGGCGGCGGCGGCGTGGCCCCCAGCGGCGACGGCGGCGGCGACAAGCACGTCAAGTCCACCTCGGCCGCCGATGCGGCCATCCAGATGGCCTACGCCAACCAGGTGATCGTGGTGCCGGGCTACGGCCTGGCCGTCGCGCAGGCCCAGCACGCCGTCAAGGACCTGGCCAACCTGCTCGAAGAGCGTGGGGTGCCGGTGAAATACGCGATACACCCCGTCGCCGGCCGGATGCCAGGCCACATGAACGTGCTGTTGGCAGAGGCCGAGGTCGACTACGACGCGATGAAAGACATGGACGACATCAACGACGAGTTCGCCCGCACCGATGTCACCGTCGTCATCGGGGCCAACGACGTCACGAACCCGGCGGCGCGCAACGAGACCTCCAGCCCGATCTACGGCATGCCGATCCTCAACGTCGACAAATCGAGGTCGGTGATCGTGCTGAAAAGGTCGATGAACTCCGGCTTCGCGGGCATCGACAACCCGCTCTTCTACGGCGAGGGAACCACGATGCTGTTCGGCGACGCGAAGAAATCCGTCACCGAAGTGGCCGAGGAACTCAAGGCGCTATAACGCGACTTAGACGGGCGGGTAGGCCTGCGGCGGGTATCCGTTGCCGTCGACGACACCGCGCAAACCCCACGGGACGTACTTGAAGAAGAACTCGATCTCGTCGCTCATGTCGTAGCTTGGATCCGGGTCCATGTGGTCCACCCCTCTGGTCGCGACTTGCTCGTCAGACGAGTCTAGTCGCATCCGCGTCGCCGCGACACCCGGCTTCTTGCATAAACTGGCCAACCAGTTGATTGATAATTAGCCTTGTCCGGTGCCCATGCGCCCATGCAGGCAGTGACGATAGTGAGTAGAGATGCCATCCGAGAACGGGCTGACGCGCCGCGAGGAGTTGCTGGCCGTTGCCACCAAGCTGTTCGCCGCGCGCGGCTATCACGGCACCCGGATGGACGACGTCGCCGATGTGATCGGACTGAACAAGGCAACCGTCTACCACTACTACGCCAGCAAGTCGCTGATCCTGTTCGACATCTACCGCCAGGCCGCCGAGGGCACACTGGCCGCCGTCCACGACGACCCCTCATGGACGGCCCGCGAAGCGCTCTACCAGTACACCGTGCGCCTGCTCACGGGGATCGCGGCAAATCCCGAGCGTGCCGCCGTGTATTTCCAGGAGCAGCCCTACATCACCGAATGGTTCACCAGCGAACAGGTCGCCGAGGTCCGTGAAAAAGAGGCCCAGGTCTACGAACATGTACACGGGCTCATCGACCGCGGGATCGGCAGTGGCGAGTTCTTCCAATGCGACTCGCACGTGGTGGCCCTGGGCTACATCGGCATGACGCTGGGCAGCTACCGCTGGCTGCGGCCGCACGGACGGCGCACCGCCAAGGAAATCGCCGCCGAGTTCAGCACCGCGCTGCTGCGGGGTCTGATCCGCGACGAGTCGATCCGGCAGAATTCCCCGCTCGGACGTTAGAACTGACTCGACCGGCCAGTCCTCCGCAGGCAATCAATGGACGGGCGGAATCAAATGGAGCACGTCCCCGACGCCGCCACTGAGCAGGGATAGCAGCGTCGTGCTCGACTGGCCGAGGGAGACGTTCAGGTGTGGATCGATGGACGGCGCCCACGGGTAGGTGGTGGGGAAATAGGAAGGCGACGTCAATCCGGCTTCCACCCCGATTTCCACTATGGCGCCGTAGGGGCCTTGCACGGCACCCAAGGCCGCGTCGGGGATGACCGTGAACGGGTTGGGGATCTCGAACAAGCCGGCCGGGGTGGGAACGTTCGCGTAGTTGCCGCCAGGTCCGTAGTCGGCGTAGCCCAGGTCGACGACCACCCGCAGATCGGGCTGGAATATGTCGGCGATCGGGGGTCCGGCATAGGGGATGTTCCGGATCGGCTGCAGCAGCGGCAGGTTCTGGGTCGTGAACATGTAGTACTGGGTGTTGCCGGTGTAGCCCGGAGACGTCGGCAACAACACCGCGCTGCCAACCTGGGTGGCCGTCAGCGTGGGATACGTGCCGTGCACGTAGAAGTAACCCATGAAGGCGTTCACGTCCGACAGCACATTGAGCGGGTATTGCGGGGCGTCAGCGACGCCGTCGTATTGGATCGTGTAAATGGAGGTCGGGTACGGCGAGTTCGGCGGGGTCGCACCGTAGAACGCCACATCCCCGAACGGGATGTAGAAGCCGGGGAAGCGCTCGAGGATGCCGCCGACCGGGTTTTCCGGATCACCAGCGAGCACGAAGGACAGCTGGCCTTGATAAGGCGAACCCGCCGCCATGAGGGCGGTTATTTCGTGGCTGGAGATCTCCGCGCTCTGTGAGAAGCCGAAAACCACGGCGCTGTTAGTCGGGGTACTGAGAAGCGAATTGAGCTTGGCGTTCAATATGGCGACGCCCTGTCTCACGGATTGGTCGTACGTCAGATTGCCGAGATTCGGGGTCGTGGGCCAGCCCTGCTCGGGCGTGAACAGGCCCTGCGGGATGGCCGAAGAGTAGAGGGGATTGGGCTTGATGTACGCGTTGTAAACGCTCTTCACGTAGGTCGGGTCGGGCGTCGGGTTGTTGGTGCCCCCCATGATCAGCGCGTACAGCGGGTCTCCAGCGGCCGACTGCGTCGCCGAAGTCAGCAAGCTGGGGCCGCTGGAACCGCCGGCCCCGCCCATCAGGGTCGCGTTGGCCAGCTCGGATTCGACGTACGCGCCGCCCGCGGCGGCCAGCGCCTGGACGAATTGGTTATGAAAAGTCGTGGCCTGCGACAGGACCGCTTGGTATTGCCGGCCGTAGGTGCCGAACAGGTTCGCGATGGCTGCCGACACCTCGTCCTGGGCCGCCGCGAGTAAACCCGTCGTCGGGCCCGACGCGCTCGACCGGGCCGCGGCGATCGTCGAGCCGATACCCCCCACATCGGCGGCCGTGGACGCCAACGCCTCCGGGGCAGCGAACAAATCGGACATTTCCCCCTCCTTCCCCACCGGCTTCCCCACCGACCTGGACCCGCACCGGGCCGACGTAAGAATTACCCCTGACCGTGGGTATTAGGTTCTGACCCAGACTAGAACCGTCTCGCCAGGAAATCTGGTGTTTGACACAAGTTGCACAAGCTGTAACGACTACTCGGTCATGCCATTCAAAGCGCTCGTCGAGGTACGTGAGGCCTCGGTGCGCGTCCAGCAAATTGTGGACTAGTGTCTAGAAAAGTTTGGAGCGTTCGAGGGACGGAGACTCTCATGGCCATCCGCGTCGCGCATGTCGGTACCGGAAATGTCGGCGGGCTGGCCTTGGCCGAACTGATCACCAATCCGCAGTTCGAGCTGACGGGGGTGTGCGTTTCCACGCCGGAGAAGGTGGGCAAGGACGCCGGGCAACTGTGCGGCGTAGGCCTGGACGCCGGCACCGTGGCGGGCGTGGTGGCCGTCGGAGATCTCGACGCCATTCTGGCCACCAAACCCGACTGTGTCGTCTACTGCGCCATGGGCGACACCCGGATGCCCGAAGCGATGGCCGACATCATGCGCATCCTGGCCGCCGGCATCAACGTCGTGGGGTCGTCGCCGGGGTTGCTGCAATACCCCTGGGGTGTCATGCCCGACAAATATATCGCTCGCGTCGAAGATGCTGCCCGGCAAGGCAATTCGAGTCTGTTCATCAACGGTGTCGATCCCGGGTTCGTCAACGACCTCCTTCCCCTCGCGCTGGCGGGTACCTGCCGGCGGATCGAGCAGGTGCGCTGCATGGAGATCGCCGACTACGCGAGCTACGACGGCGCAGAGGTTATGCACTACATGGGGTTCGGCCGGCCGCTCGACGACGTGCCGATGTTGCTGCAGCCGGGCGTGCTCAGCATCGCCTGGGGGGCGGCGATCCGCCAGTTGGCCGCCGGGCTGGGCATCGAGGTCGACGGGATCACCGAGTCATACCAGCGCGAGCCGGCGCCGGAAGACTTCGAAATCGCGGTGGGCCGCGTTGCCAAAGGCACGATGGCCGTGTTGCAGTTCGAGATCCGCGGCATGGCCAACGGCCACCCGGTCGTCGTCATCGAGCACATCACGCGGTTGCGCGCCGACCTGCGACCGGACTGGCCGCAACCCGCTGCCGGTGGCGGCTCGTATCGCGTCGAGATCACCGGGGAACCGTCGTACGCCGTGGACATCGTTCCGAGCAGCCGCAGGGGCGACCACAATCATGCCGCGATCGCCGGCGCGGCCGGGCGCATCGTCAACGCCATCCCGGCGGTGGTCGCGGCGCCCCCCGGCATCCGGACTACGCTCGACCTTCCGCTGATCACCGGTAAAGGTCTTTACGCGCCAAATGATCTGGTGGCCACCTAACCGAAAGGAGCCCCTCCCGTGGGCCGGGTAGACGGAAAAGTTGCACTCATCAGTGGCGGGGCCCGAGGGATGGGCGCCGCACACGCGCGGCTGCTCGTCCAGGAGGGCGCCAAGGTGGTGATCGGGGACATCCTCGACGACGAGGGCAAGGCGCTTGCCGCCGAGATCGGTGACGCCGCGCGCTACGTCCACCTCGACGTGACCCAGCCCGAGCAGTGGGACGCCGCGGTGGCGACGGCGACCGGAGAATTCGGCAAGCTCAATGTTCTGGTCAACAATGCCGGCATCGTGGCACTCGGGCAGCTGAAGAATTTCGATTTGGCCAAGTGGCAGAAGGTGATTGATGTCAACCTGACCGGCACCTTCCTGGGGATGCGGGTGGCCGTCGAGCCGATGACCGCGGCCGGGGGCGGCTCGATCATCAACGTGTCGTCGATCGAGGGACTGCGCGGCGCGCCGGCGGTCCACCCCTATGTCGCCTCGAAGTGGGCGGTGCGTGGCCTGGCCAAGTCGGCGGCACTTGAGCTGGCGCCGTTGAACATCCGGGTGAACTCGATCCACCCCGGCTTCATCCGCACCCCGATGACGGCCAAGCTGCCGGAAGACATGGTGACCGTTCCGTTGGGGCGCCCCGGTGAGGCGACGGAGGTGGCGGCGTTCGTCCTGTTCCTGGCCAGCGACGAGTCGTCCTACGCGACCGGCAGCGAGTTCGTGATGGACGGCGGGCTGGTGACAGACGTGCCGCACAAGGAGCTCTGACGCGCCACTGGCGCGGGCCCGCCGAAGATAGCTGACCGGTCGCCTATATTGGCGATATGCCGCGCCCGCCGAACCCGGAAGTGCGCCGACGCCTGCTCGCAGCGGGGCTCGAACTCGTGCACGCGCGCGGCTTCGCCGCCAGCGGCGTCAAAGACATCACCGACGCGGCCGGCGTGCCCAAGGGCTCGTTCTACGCGTATTTCCCAAGCAAGGAGGCTTTCGCCGCCGCGATCCTCGAACATCACTGGGCCGATATCGAGACGCGGCTCCTGCCGATCCTCGACGGGGACGGGCCGGCCCAGGAGCGAATCACACGCTTCTTCCACGCGCTCGCCGACGAACATGAGGAAGGCGACTTCCTGCTCGGTTGCCTGGTCGGCAACCTGTCGCTGGAGCTGGGCGGTTCGAGCGAACCGGTACGGACCGAGCTCGTCAGCATCCTCGACCGCTGGGATGCGGCTCTCACCGCCTGTGTGCGTTCCGGCCAGCGGGCCTCCGATGGCATTCGACGGGATCTCGATGCGGGGGAGCTCGCCTCCCAGCTCATCGAGGCATGGGAGGGCGCGGCCCTCCGCGGAAAAGTGACCCGGAGCCGCGTCCCGTACGACCGGTTCGAAGGGGCCACCGTCCGTGCGCTTCTCCACTGAGATCCGTTTCGGGAATGACCCGGCTAAACCCTTGTTATATAGACGACTGGTCATCTAAAGTACCAGCTACGGGCAAGGAGGCCGGAGGCCATGGCATCGAATGAGAATCTCAATCAGCGCAAGTTCACCCTGAACAACGGCAGCGGTCAGATCCCGGCGCTCGGGTTCGGTACCTCGCTTTCAGACCGCACCAAGACGCGAGACGCCGTCAAGGCCGCGGTCGAGGTGGGGTTCCGCCACCTCGATGCCGCCGAGCGGTACCGCAACGAAGCCGAGGTCGGCGCGGCGCTGCAGGAGCTGTTCGCCGCCGGAACGGTGCGCCGCGACGACCTGTTCGTGACCACGAAGCTGTGGAACAACAACCATCGGCCAGAGCGGGTCAGGCCCGCGCTGCAGGCCAGCCTGAACAGGCTCGGGCTGGACGCGGTCGACCTGTACCTGGTGCATACCCCGTTCGCGTTCCAGCCTGGCGACGACCAAGATCCCCGCGACATCCACGGCGCCGTGATCTACGACGACGGAGTCACGTTGGAGGAGACCTGGGCCGCGATGGAGGCTCTTGTCGACGAGGGACTCACCGCGGCGATCGGGCTGTCCGACATAGGCTTCGACGGCGCCCGAAGGATCGTCGACACCGCCCGCATCAAGCCGGCGGTCGTGGAGGTCGAGTCGCACCCATATCACCCGCAGTGGGAGCTCCACGGATTGCGCGAGACGGACGGGGTCATCCTGCTGGCCTTCGCCTCGCTGGGGCATGCGCTGGAACCGCGACTGCTCGACGATCCGCTGATCGTCTCGATGGCATCGCGCTATGGGAAGACTCCCGCGCAAGTGCTGCTGGCGTGGGGAATCCAGCGCGGGAGCGCAGTTCTAACCGGATCCGTCAATCCCGGGCGGATCACCGAAAACTTCGATGTCACCGCGCTTCCCGAGAGCGCGATCCTCGAGATCAACGAGCGTCTCGTGACGCGTCACCGGTTCAACTCCGTCGTCGACGCGGGACAACCGGGATTCGCCGAGGTGCCTCTGTGAGAGATTCCGCCCCCGCGGGCTTCCACAGCGGGGAGCTAGCCGTTCAACGACAAGCCGACGTTGAGGAACTGGCCGCCCGGCTCGTGCCGATGCTCGCCCGGGACCGGTTGAGCGCCGGAGTGGCCGCATTTCTCTCCGAGGCGACATTCGCGGCCATGACCGCGCGCGACCGGACGGGACGGCTTTGGACTTCGCCGCTGCTTGGCCCACCGGGTTTTCTACAGCCCGCCTCGCCGACCACATTGGACATCAATACGCCACTGCCGGGCGGGGATCCCCTGCACGGCCTATCCCGTGGACAGCCCGTGGGCGTCATCGTCATCAACTTCCTCACCCGGCGGCGAATTCGCATCAACGGTGTCGTCACTTCCGCCGGGGCGGGCCGGCTGACCGTCAGCATCGAGCAGGCGTACGGCAACTGCCCCCAATACATCCAGCAGCGCCGCGTACATGTCGATGGACCGCCTGACGACGGCCGGGTGCAGTTGTATGCTGGAAATACGTTGCGGGAAGAAGACATTCGCCTCATAGAGGCCGCCGACACATTCTTCTTGGGTACCACCCACGCCGGCGCCGGTAACGACGCCTCCCATCGCGGCGGCCCCGCCGGGTTCGTCCGCGTTGCACCGGAACACCTTTGGTGGCCCGACTATCCCGGCAACAACATGTTCAACAGCTTCGGCAATCTCGCCGCCGACCCCACTGCGGCCCTGCTGTTCATGGACTTCCGCACCGGGACCACGCTCCAGCTCTCCGGTACCGCGGCCGTGCACTGGGGTGACCAGGGCCCCGCCGACGGCGACGCCCAGACCGGACGCCGAGTCCATTTCGTTCCCCAGCGGGTGATCGGCACGGCGGTGCCCGCGCTCGGCGAGACCGACCACGCCCCCTACCCGAAAAACCCTCCGCTGACGGTGAATACGGCCGATGGTGCCATCGGATGAAGGCGATGGCAGGTGTCGGCATGCCGCCCCGGATGGCCACCGTTGTCGCCGCCCCCGACGGCGTCAGCCGTTGTCGTTGGGCTACCGAGATGGGCCGCGAGCTGTCCGCATATCACGACCACGAGTGGGGCAACCCGACACACGACGAGGCGGTGCTGTTCGAAGCGCTGGCGCTCACATACTTCGAGAACGGCTTGTCGTGGGCGATTGTCTTCGACAAGCGAGACAACCTGCGTAAAGCGTTTCACGGATTCGACCCGGCGGCGGTGGCGGCGATGACGGCCGACGACGTCGAACGGTTGATGGCCGATACCTCCATCATTCGCAATCGGCAAAAGATCGAAGCCACGTTGCACAACGCCCGTCTCCTGTCGAAATACTCGTTGGCGCAACTGGCGTGGCAACATCAACCTGCTAAGCACTATCGACTGCGAAGCTGGGCCGATGGGCGAATGGTAAGCCCGGAGTCCCGCCGACTTTCGGTGGCGTTGCGGGGAAAGGGGTTTCGGCTCGTCGGCCCAGTCGTCGCCCACTCGTTCATGCAGACCGTGGGGATCGAGAACGGCCATTTCGAAGGGTGTTTCCGCGCACCCCGCTAACGAGTGCTATAACCGCGAGCATGCCAGGCAGCCTGGAGGACCTGAAAAGGATTGTCGGATCGAATCACGTCGTCACCGACTCCGACGTGCTCGCCGGCCGCAGCGTCGACCACACCGGCCGCTATCGGGGCCGGGCCAGCGCGCTGGTGCGGCCCGGTTCCGCTGAGCAGGTCGCCGAGGTGCTGCGGGTGTGCCGGGACGCGGGGGCGCATGTGACGGTGCAGGGTGGTCGCACCTCGCTGGTAGCCGGCACCGTCCCCGAGCACGACGATGTGCTGCTCTCCACTGAGCGGCTCTACGGCCTCGGCGAGGTCGAAACGGTCGAGAGGCGAGTCGAGGCCGCCGCCGGGACCACGCTGGCCGAACTCCAACGTGCCGCCGGCGCAGCAGGTTTGGTGTTCGGCGTGGATCTGGCCGCCCGGGACACCGCAACCGTCGGCGGCATGGCGTCGACCAACGCCGGCGGACTGCGCACCGTTCGCTACGGCAACATGGGTGAGCAAGTCATCGGCCTGGAGGTGGCGCTGCCCGACGGTTCGCTGATGCGCCGGCACAGCCTGGTGCGACGCGACAACACCGGCTACGACCTGCCGTCGCTGTTCGTCGGCGCCGAGGGCACCCTCGGTGTCATCACGTCACTGGATCTGCGGTTGCACCCCATGCCGTCGCATCGGGTGACGGCCGTGGGCGGGTTCGCCGACCTGGAGGCGTTGGTCGACGCCGGACGCGAGTTTCGGGACGTGGACGGAATCGCGGCGCTGGAATTGATCGACGGCCGGGCCGTCGCGCTCACCAATGAGCACCTCGGGGTGGGCGCACCGGTGCAGGGCGACTGGCTGCTGCTGGTGGAGCTGGCCGCCGACCACGACCAAACCGATCGGCTCGCCGACCTGCTTGACGGCGCGCAGATGTGCGGCGAACCCGCGGTCGGCGTGGATGTCGCTGCACAGCAACGATTGTGGCGTGTCCGCGAATCCCTCGCCGAGGTGCTGGGCGTGTACGGGCCGCCGCTGAAGTTCGATGTGTCGTTGCCGCTGTCGGCCGTCGCCGTTTTCGCTCGCGACGCGATCGCCTTGGTCCACGCGCACGTCTCCGAAGCGCTGCCGCTGTTGTTCGGTCACGTCGGCGAGGGCAACTTGCACCTCAACGTCCTGCGTTGCCCGGTCGAGCGGGAGCAGGCGCTGTACGACCCGATGATGGACCTCATCGCGCGGTGCGGCGGCAACGTCAGCTCCGAGCACGGTGTGGGCAGCCGCAAGCGGCCCTATCTCCGGATGTCCCGCGAGCCCGCCGACATCGCCGCGATGCGGGCGGTCAAGGCGGCCCTGGACCCGACCGGTTACCTCAACGCCGCGGTGCTGTTCGACTAATCCACAGTTGCGCCTTCATCCACAGGTTATGGATGTTGCTGTCTGGGGGGCCGGGGGTTTGACGGGGGTGGTTCATAGCGTGGGGGCGTGGGTTCGTGCGTGAGTGGCGAGGAAGCGCGGGAGCGGATCGGTGCTGCTCTTGATGCTATCGATGCTGCGCACGGGGTCCTGCGCGACACCAACTCCGATGTGGTGGGCAACGAGTTCCGCGTCGGGGTCGCTGAGCGGTTGGAGACGCAGGAGCGCGCCAACCGCGGCCTGATGTATCGGTTCTTCGCCGAGATCGCCGACCCGCCCGATGGCAGCGGGTGCGCGCCGGCGGTGCGAGACATGCTGTGGGCGCGGCTGCGCGTCACGCGTGGGGAGATCGTTCGCCGCGTCAAACTCGCGGCCCGGATCCGGCCGCGGCGCTCGCTGACCGGTCCTCTGCTGCCACCGGAGTTGGCGGAGTTGGCGGCCGCGGTGGAGGCGGGCGCGGTGGGCGAGGACCACATCCGCGCCGTTTGCCGAGCCGTCGACGTCCTGCCCGCCAGCGTCTCGCCCGCCGACGTGGCAGAAGCCGAGCGCACGCTGGTAGGGCACGCGAAAAAACTCGACGCCGCCGTGGTCATCAAGTTGGGCCAACGCATCGCCGACTACCTCAATCCCGACGGCCTTTTCAGCGACGAGGACCGGGCGCGTCGCCGCGGGCTGCGGCTGGGCCCGGCGGGGCCCGACGGCATGTCGCGGCTGTCGGGGTTGCTCGACCAAGAGGCCCGCGCGTGATCAGCGCTCGGCGGCCCAACGCTGCCACGACGCGCTCAAACTCGGCCTGGAAACCGCCATCGCCTCCGGCAAACTCGGGACACACCGCGGTCAGCCGGTCACCGTCATCGCCACCACCACACTGGCCGAGCTCAACCAGGCCGCCCACGCCGTCGTCGGCCCGTCGATCCCGATGCCGGCGCCCGCGCAGACCGGGGGCGGCTCGCGGCTGCCGATGCGGGATCTGATTCGCATGGCCGCCACGGCAATCCACTACTCCCCCGCAAGCGGGAGGTACCCCCAGGCCGTGTTCGACGACCACACCGAACGGCCACTGTATCTGGGCCGCCAAAAACGCCTCGCCACCGCCGACCAAAGACTGATCTGCTACGCCCGCGACCGCGGCTGCACCCGCCCCAACTGCCTGCAACCGGGCGATCGCTGCGAAGTGCACCACTCACCGGACTGGGCACACGGTGGCCGCACCGACGCCGACAAGCTGTTTTTCGCCTGCGGTTGCGACCACGGCGGCGCCAGCCGCGGCGAGTGGCAGACCATCGTCACGGACAGCGGACGCCTCGGCTGGACCGACGGCAACAACCCACCGCAAATCAACCACGCCCACCACCCCGAAGAACTGCTGCGCGGAGACCCCGACCCACCCGACGCGAACGAAGATTGAGCACGGGTCGGTATCTGGGCGTGGCCTCAGGCGCCCTTGATGCCTACGGCGTGGCGCAGTTGGGCCAGGAATTGATCGGCGTCGTCGCTTCGAATGATGTAGTGCGAGATGGCGATCCTGATCACGGTCGCCGCCTTTACCGCGGCGTTGGGTCCGGACATGTGGCGTTGCAGGCCGTCGCGCATCTGCGGGATGACGCGGGAGAACTGGGCGATGGTGTGCTCGGGTTCGACATCGACCATGCGCACGCCCGAGTACGAGTGCTGGTACTCGACGATGAATCGCAGCACGGCGTCGAGTTTGTCGACGCCCTTCAACCCGGCGGTGGCCCTGGCCAAACCGCTGTCGAAGATCTGCCGCTCCCACTGCGAGAATGCCGAGAGCAACTCCTCTTTGGACGCGAACCAGCGGTAGAGCGTGGGGCGCGAGACTCCTGCCTGGGCCGCGACTTCCGACAGGCTGAGCTTGGTCTGGCCGTTCCGGCCGAGGACCTCGGCGGTGGCGGCGAGGATCCGTTGACGCGTCGAGGTGTCGGTTTCCGTCGCTTGGGCCGGCTGACTCATATCTGAAACTTTACGAAGTATCGCGGAAGTGTCACGTAGTTTTCGCTTCCCGGCGAGGCTTAGCGGAACGTCGGCGTACCAGCACGCATTGCTGGATGGCGCCGACCGCGCCCCGCTCGTCGAATAGTGTGCCGGTCGTCGTCCCAACGCCGTCCGGCCCGTAGCTGGTCTCTGCCCGAATGCCGATCCAGTCACCGTCGGGGTTCCGGAAAACGTGCACCGCCAGATCGGTGTTGAGGAACGTCCACTTGGTGATGTCCAGCTTGCTGCCGATGCCGTTGGCGCAGTCGGCCACCGCGAACAGCCGCTCGAGCGGCGTCATGGTCTCGCCGTTGACGAGGTCGACGGTCGGGTTGATCCACGATTCCCCGGGGCCCTGGGTCAGCGGTTCGGTCAGCCACAGCCAGTCCAGGCTGTGCACGTAGTTGCGGTCCCAATCCCGTGCCTTGAGGTTGCGGTTGTGGGCCTCGGTCCGGGGTCGGGGGAGTGGCGCCGCGGCGTGCGCCAGGGCCTGGGTGTCGTGGTGCTGCAACCGCCATCCGCTGGCGCGGGCGACGGGCCGCGGCTGACCATCGGGGCCCGGCGCCAGCATCTCGGCGCTGACCAGTTCGATCTGCTTCCCGCCGCGGAGCAATCGCGAGGTGACCCACAGATCGCCCTCGGCCGGTACCCCGCCCAGCAGATCGACGACGACCCGGCTCAGACGCGTGTCGTCGCGCTGTTCGCACCGCTCGAGCGCCCGAACCAGCAGCGCCGATACCGGCCCGCCATGCTGGATCGCCGCCGACCAGGTGCCACGCGCCAGGTCGGTCGCCCTGAACTTCTCGCCCAAGGCGTCGGCATCGATCAGCTCGTAATAGGAGTCAGTCACTCGCGCACCTCTCGAATGTCAGGGCAGGCCGGCGCCCGCGGTGGAAACCGCCACGGCGTCCAGCCGGGACAGCCGGGTGCCGACGAGGCGCTGCGGATACGCGTCGGTGCTCGACAGCAAAAACAGCGTGCGGCGCTCGGGCCCGCCGAGGGTGCAGGCGATGGCAACCCGCTCACCCATGTCGATGCGATCGGTCACCGCGCCGCCCTCGGTGATCCGCTCGAACTGGTGGGCCAGCGTCATCGACGCCCACACCGCACCGTCGGCGTCGAGCGAGATGCCGTCGGGCGGCCCGTCGAGACCGTCGGCGAAAATCCGGCGCTTCGCCAGCCCGCCGTCGTCGTCGATGGTGAATGTGCTCAGCCGTCGGGCGGTCGATTCGGCGACGATCAACGTCCTTCGGTCTTCGGTGATCACCATTCCGTTGGGGAAGTCGAGGTCTTCGGCGACGACGGTGGCGCTGTCGTCGGGATCGAGGCGGATGATCACGCCCCCCGAGAACGCCTGGCATCCGATGTAGGCGCGCCCCGCGTCGTCGATGACCATGTCGCCGAGGTTGGCCGGCGCCACGTCGGCGAGGTCGGCGATGGTGACGACGGTTTCGCCGTCGTAGCGCAGCACCTGCCGGTCGTCGGCCGAGACGATCAGCAGTGACCCGTCGGGACGGAACCCCAGTCCCGACGGGGAGTGTCCCGGCAGCGGCAACGTGGTCAGCGAGCCGCGCATGTCCGCGGTGTGTACGGCTTCACCCAGCATGTCGGAGAACCACAGCAGCCCTTCGAACCAGCGCGGCCCTTCGCCGAAGCAGAATCCGTTGGCCAGGGGTTCGGGGATCATCCGGTCATGCCTTTACAAAACACCGCAAAAGTGTCACGCACTATGGGCGTCGGTGTCAATCCGGTGATCGCCCCGGTCGTACGGTCTCAATGATTGACAGAGGTGATAAGGCTCTGAGAGAGTAATCCACTAAGTCTCTCATCAGGGAGGTGTCGTGGTCGGCAAGGTGCGGCGTTTGCTGCCAATGGTGCGCGACGAGCATGAGGACGATTCCGAGCGAACGCCGATCCTCGACGCCGCGTTCAACGCGTTTCTCGACTTCGGCGTCAAGCGGACCAGCATGGGCGAGATCGCACGCCGCGCCCGGCTGAGTCCCGCCACGTTGTACCGCCGGTTTGCGGCGAAATCCGATCTGATCGAAGCCGTTGGGTTGCGCGAAGTGCGCAGGTTCCTCGCCGACGTCGATCGCCGCATCGATCGGACGGCGGGAGCCGACGAACAGATCATCGAGCTTTACGTCGCCATGACGACGGGTCTGCATCGGCACCGCTTGCTCCGGCGCGTCATCGATACCGAACCCGACATTGTGCTGCCGAAGCTGACGACGGAGGGGTTTCCCGTCATCGAGCTGGGCCGCGACTATCTCGTCGAGTTCATCCGACGGCTCCAGGGCGAAGGCAAGCTGCCGGACTATGCCCCCGAGCCGTTCGCCGAAGTGCTGGCCCGCGCGGCCTTGACGTTGGCGCTGACCCCGAAGACCGATATACCGCTGAAAGACGACCGAGCCGCGCGGCAATTCGTCCGCACCCACATCCTGCCCGCATTCGGCGTGATCGACGCACGCGTGACAAGCCAATCGAGCACCGGCACGGCCTGACCGCGACCGCCCAACGATCAAAGGAGATCCGAAAATGGCGACACAAGCGCACGCGACGGCGACGTATGCCAACACCGAACGACGGCCCGTCGAACCTGGAACCCGAATCTGGGACGAGATGGGGCTGATCACCTTCTCACTGACGGCAGGGTCGGCGTTTCTGTTGCAGGCAATGGAACCCTCGATCGCTGCCGTCGTCGACGAGCATTCGACGTTTCGCACCGACCCCTTCGGGCGAGCGGTCCGCAGCGTCGCGTCGGTCATGACCTGGATCTACGGCGGTCAAGAGGCGCTGGCCGAGGCCGACCGGTTGCGGGGCATGCACGCCACCCTGAACAGCGTTGATGCAAATGGCGTGCGGCACACGGCATTGGCATCGGTCCCGTGGGCGTGGGTCATGCAGAGCGGCGCGTACGCGATGGTGGAGGCATCCAAGTACTTCTCGAGGCAACCGCTGACCGCGGCCGAGAAGGACGCCCTCTACCAGGAAACGAAACAGGTGTGGCGCAACCTCGGCGTCATCGAAAAGGAAATCCCCGCAACCTATCCCGAGCTCGTTGAACGCGTCGAGAAAACGATCGACGAACGCCTTTACGCATCGAAGGTGGCCAACGATGTGCTGAAGGCGACACGCAAGCCACCGCGTCCGCAGCGTGTGCCCCGGATTCTGAACCCGCTCTGGCGGCTGGCCATCGAACCGGTCGCGCGACTGCAGTATTTCGTGCTGATCGGCACCACCCCTGCCGGCGCCCGCCAAAAGCTCGGCGTCGACTGGTCGGCGGCCGACGAGGTCACGCTACGCATCCTCGGCAAGGCTGTCTCCCATACCATCCCGCTGCTGCCCGAACGGTGGCGTTACTTTCCGATCGCGTACGAAGCTCGGCAACTGGAACGCAACCGCCGACGGCTCCGCAAAGTCCTTGAGCTGCGCCCGTTCTGACGCGTTGCAAGAGAAAGCTCTGGAGGAAACGCTATTTATGGCAACGACTCTGGCCGACACGATCCGGCGGCCCAGCCTCAAGCACTTCCCGGGAGATCGCCTTGTCGACGCGATCACCGACCGGGTGGGGGTCATGCCCGAGCCGCTCGCGGTTCCGCCGCCGGCCAGCGGTCTGGACCCGGTGATGGGCGAACGTGGGCTACCGGTTATGGGCAAGACCCTCAAGGTGCTGCGTGAGGGGCAACAACACGCCGCCGATTACTACCCGAAGTACGGCGGGGTGTTTTGGACCGCCGCGTTCGGCACCAAGATCGTCTGGGTCATCACCCCCGATGCGATCCAGCAGGTCCTTGCCAACAAGAACAAGGTCTACAGCCAATCCGGCTGGTCGTACTTCATCGGGAACTTCTTCAACCGTGGCCTGATGCTGCTCGACGGGCAAGAACATCTGCTGCATCGGCGGATCATGCAGGAGGCCTTCACCCGGTCCCGACTGGAGGCCTACCTGAGCCAGGTCAACCAGATCATCGACGACGCGGTCCCGGCCTGGCCGGTCGACGAGCCGATGCTGATGTTCCCGGCGGTCAAGGCGCTGTCGCTCGACATCGCCACCCGCGTGTTCATGGGTTGCGAGCCCAGTCCCTACGCGGATCGGCTCACCCGCGCGTTCGTGCACACCGTCCGCGCGGGGACCGGGTTCGTCCGGGCCGGGCACCCCGGTCTACCCAACCGTTGGAGCAAGGGCCTGGCCGGCCGCAAGGTGCTCGAGGACTACTTCCGCCCATTGGTCGCGCAGAAACGGGCCTCTGACGACGAAGACCTATTCGCCGCCCTCACCCACGTGGAAACCGAAGACGGGCACCGATTCGGCGACGACGACATCGTCAACCACATGATCTTCCTGATTATGGCCGCCCACGACACCTCGACCATCACCGCGAGCGCGATGGCCTATTACCTGGCCAAAAACCCCGCCTGGCAGGAGCGCTGCCGAGCCGAGTCGCAATCGTTGGGTGATGCCGCGATCGATCTCACCGCATTGGAGTCGCTCGCGTCGCTCGGGTTGGTGTTCCGAGAGGCGATGCGGCTGGTGGCGCCGGTGCCGGCACTCGTCCGGCGGGCCACCGACGACACCCCGCTCGACGGGAAATTCATCCCCGCGGGCACCATCCTCGCGGTGGTCCCCGGCGCGGTGCACCTCCTTCCGGACCGCTGGACCGACCCCGAGTCCTTCGATCCCGACAGGTACGACGACCCGCGCCACGAAGACAAACGCCACCGGTTTCAGGACATCCCGTTCGGTGGCGGCGCTCACAAGTGCATCGGGATGAACTTCGGCAACGCCGAAGTGAAATCGCTACTGCACCACATGCTGCTGCGGTACCGCCTCGAGGTCCCCGACGATTACGAATTGGAGTGGGACCACACCTCACTCGTCGTGCCAACCGACGGCATGCCCGTCACCTTGCGCAAAATCGGTTGAGCCGCAGCCAAGCCGGCTTTACAAATCCTGCGCAAAGTGTCACGCTGAGCCGTGAGCGGCCACTGCGAGAGGCGGGATGGATTTGACCGAGATTTCCCAGGATTCCGATCAGGCTCAATGGTCGGTCGACGGGCTGCTGGAGCTGTTCGATGCGCGGCCTGACGGATCCGACCGGTTCACCGCGGAGACCAGCGGTGACGTCGGCGCCGGCCAGGACGAACGGCAAGTGGTAGAGGGCACCCAGGTGGTCGCCCAGGCGATTGTCGCTGTGGCGAAACGATTCCCGGACAAGTCGGTGCGCTCGGCGCATGCCGTGTTCTCCCGGGCCGTCGCCGTGGGTCCACCCGTTGAGCTCGTCATCGACGTGGTGCACGAAGGCCGGTCCACGGCCACCGCGATCGTCGCCGTGCATCAGAACGGGCGACGTTGCTTGAGCGTGACGGTGCTGGCCGATGTGCCGACGGGCGACGTCATCCGCCACCACCTGCCGCGGCCCCAGGTTGCGCCGCCGGCCGATGCCAACGTGTCCGCGATGCCGATGCTCGGCCGGGAGCTGCGACTCGTTGACGTGGTCGACGTCAACAGCCCCGACGAGGTCGGGCCCCCGGAACTGTACGCGTGGCTACGCTACGACCCGATCCCCACGCGCGACGACCTCGCCAAGGCGCTCGTCGCGTACTTCACCGGCCATCTCGGGATTTCCACCACCATGCGCGCGCACCCGGGCATCGGTACCAGCCAGGCACACCTCACCGTGTCCACCGCACCGATGACGATCTCCGTCGCCTTCCACGAACCGGTGCGCTGGGACGGTTGGCTGCTCTACACACACGAGAGCACGCAGGTCGGCGCCGGGATGTCTTACGTCCGCGGCACGGTGCACTCCGAGGAGGGTGAGCTGCTCGCCTCCTTCGCTCAGGAGGCCCTGATCCGCCCGCTGCGTACCAGCGACACCGCGATCGACGCCCGCTCGCGGTTCTAGAGCGGCCGGGGAACCCGAAAGAACACAGATGCGCTTCACCATCACCCACCCGATGCACACGCATCCCTATAACCCGGAACTGGTGACGGGCGAGGGCATTGCGACGGTCGCGGCGGCGGCCGAAGCGGCCGGGTTTCACGGCTTCGGCTTCACCGACCACCCCGCCCCGTCGCAGCGGTGGCTGGAAGCCGGGGGGCACGACGCTCTGGATCCCTTTGTGGCACTGGGTTTCGCGGCGGCCAAGACGACGACGCTGCGCCTGATCCCCAACATCGTGGTATTACCCTATCGAAACCCGTTCGTGGTAGCCAAGTCCGGCGCGACGCTGGACCTGCTCTCGGGTGGCCGATTCACGCTTGCGGTCGGGGTGGGTTACCTCAAGCGGGAATTCGCGGCGCTGGGTGTGAATTACGACGAGCGTCTCGAGCTGTTCGAGGAAGCGCTGCGGGTGATCCGGGCGGTGTGGACCGGCGATGACATCTGTCTTGAGGGAAGGCATTTCACCGCGCGTGGGATCACCGCGCACCCCCGCCCGGTCAGTCAGCCTCATCCACCGATCTGGATCGGCGGCAATACCGCGGCGGCTCGCCAGCGGGTCGCCCAGTACGGCGACGGTTGGTGCCCGTTCCCGGCCCCGGCACGTCTGGCCCAGACGGCGGGCACCGCGAGCATCGAATCCCAGGAGCGCCTCGGCGCCGGCATCGACGATCTGCGGCGTCGATGTGAAGCCGAGGGCAGGGATTTCTCCGCGATCGACATCACCTTCACCAACTTCGAGGGCGGCAGCCCCGCCAACGACCGGTTCAACGCCGATGCCTACCTGGGTGGCCTGGAAAAGCTTGCGGCGCTTGGCGTGAACTGGGTACAGGTAGGACTCGCCGGCGACAGCCTGGCGCATGCGCTGGAAAGCATCGACCGTTTCCGAACCCACGTCATCGACGCGATTTAAATGGACTTCTCACGGGTCGCACTTTCGGCCGAGGACGCGGCGTTTCAGGATCGGACGCGGGCGTTCGTCACCGAACACGTCACCGAAGAAGTGCTCCGGCGTGACCGCGAATTCGGGGAAAACTTCGATGAGCGGGTGCATTTGGCACTGGGCGAAGCGGGTTATCTGGCCTCGGACTGGAAGCTCGAGCCCGAGGGCGGATTCAGCCCCGTTCGTCGGCGAATCTTCCAGCTCGAGATTGCCCGGGCCCACACGCCCTGGTACCACTGGGGCACCACGTCCGTCGTCGCACGATTGGTGCAGCAATTCGGAGCGCCCGAACTCGCCGGCCGGGTGCTGCCGGGAGTGCTGTCCGGCGAGACCCGGCTGTGCCTGGGCTACACCGAGCCCGAGGGCGGCTCCGACGTCGCCACCTGCAATACCCGAGCCGTGCGCGACGGCGATGCGTGGATCATCAACGGCTCCAAGATGTTCACCTCCAACGCGCAAAACGCCAGATATGTCTTCCTGCTCACCAACACCGACCCGCAGGGACCGAAACACAAGAACCTCACCATGTTTCTGGTGCCGCTCGACTCTCCGGGCATCGAAATTCAGGGCATCCGCACGCTGGACGGCGACCGCACCAACATTGTCTACTACAGCGACGTGCGCGTCGACGACCTGTACCGGATCGGCGAGGTGAACGGCGGGTGGCAGGTGATGCGATTCGCGCTCGACTCCGAGCACGGCATGGTCGATCCGGAAGACCATGGCCTGCAACATATTGCGGCGATGTCGGGCCACGGTGATCTGATGGCCGAAACGGTGGACACAGTCGCGGCGCTGCTTTCGGAGCCCCTTGCGGATGGACGGCGGCCGTTGGACGACGAGTCGGTGAAGTACCGGCTCGGCCGCGGCATCGCCCGGACGGAGGCGGCGCTATCGACCCCTGGGATGTTTGGGCGCGTGGCG
Organism: uncultured Actinomycetota bacterium; assembly: GCA_963784685.1. Taxonomy (GTDB): domain Bacteria; phylum Actinomycetota; class Actinomycetes; order Mycobacteriales; family Mycobacteriaceae; genus Mycobacterium. The sequence continues at coordinate 339,214 of CAWASF010000011.1, read as the reverse complement.
ATCGCGCAGACGATGCGTGACATTTCGCCCGATTTGATGGACATGTTGGGGTCCGCGTCGGCGCTGCCCACCGAAACCGAGGGCTCCGCCACCGACGGGGCCTCGGAATACCTTTTCCGGCTGGCTTTGCCGCTCGGGATCTACGGCGGCACCCTCGAGGTCTTCCGCAACATGATCGCCCAGCACGCGCTCGGCCTCGGGCGGCCTAACTACCCGGGGTAGGAGGCAGTTCGGCGACGACGTCGACGCGGGTGGCGTCGAAACTCAGAAACCCCTTGATGGGCAGGCTTTCCGGAGGCGGATCCTCGTAGCTCCAGGCGACGTCCTCGAGAGCCAGGTCGTCCATTACAGCGGTCCAATATGTCGCAAAGCCTTTGTAATTGCAGTAACTCGATGTCTCCGACCGCTGCAGCAGATCGGTGCGCACGCGCGAGGGATCGACGTAGAGCCGCGGGTCGAGCGCGGTCTCGAAGAGGATCACCGTGTCGTCCGTGTCCACCAGGGTGGTGCCGGCGACCGAGACGCGCAGCCGGCGTTTCGTGGGGCGGCAGTCGACGCGGTGGTATGGATTCGGCGGGTAGTGCACGAGTTTGCGGCCCTCTTCCAGCCAGGTGTCGACGGCGTCCCAAGGGACGTGGGCGAACCCCGGTGCTTCCGGCTCGGGTTCAGTCGGTAGGTCAACGACCTCGTCAACTGGGAACACGTAGCTGAGCGGATGATCGCGCCGGTGCACCATCAGCGCCCGCTCGGTGTCGATCACCAGGCGTCCATTCCGTAAGGCCTGGATGCGCCGGGGATGCGGCTCGACGTAGATGACGTCGCCAAGTAAGGGTGGGGAGAACCGCCCGGCCGGATCCTTGCTGAGCGGGCCGCGGCCGGCAACCAGAGTCATGTGTGTCTCCCTCGTCGCGCAGAGCGCAGTTTGCGTCGTGGTCAATCTTCGTCGGCCGTGACCGGACCATGCCACCCACCCATCCCCTTTAACCGTGGCGGCAGTCCAGCCGGTGGGCTGCGATGTTGGAAACCTCAAATGTCTGCGTCGGTGTCATTCAAGGCTGCGCGAAGTACATTCTGGGGCTCTGGCGTCGCGAAAGTCATTGCGGGCGGTAGCTGAATTAAGACGATCCGGCTTGGTTTCTCCTGCAAACCCATGACGGGCCAAGCCGGTTCCAACCGCACCCAGCCATACGGTGATCCCGTGCCCTTGGCTGATCGGTGTGCCGCGCTAACAACTCGCGCCTCGGGGCGGGGGTCTAGGGCCGGATTCCGGCGATGTACAAGATCGCAGCAATGGACCGGCCAGTCTTTCCAGAATATGTAGATCAGCCTACGATGGAGATCGTCTTGCAGCATTAGCAAATGCTATCAATCCAACACCGAAGGAGTTTGACGAATAAAATGCCTGATCTGAAATCAAGTTTCACGTGATCACTTAGCGGAAAAGGTGGTGAAGGTAGTCAATGAATAAAATCTGGCTCGTTCCGATAATGGTATCTAGTGCGATTTTCATTTTCCCGCCAGCGAGGGCCAATGCCGGTTTCTGTGATTATCCAGCTGTCACCACCGCAGCAACCGTTTTCCTTGCAGGCGGTGCTTACTGTGATTGGCCTACTGAAATCAATGGATCACATATGCACTGTGAGCAAGGGGGCCTGGGTGTTAACTCTGAGGCGAATATTGGCGGCCCAGCCACTCTCGGCCTTGGTGGCGCGGGTGTCGGCGGTCTCAGTTGCACATGGCGGTGCCCCGACAACAGCATGGCACCGGCACCAAATCCCCCTGGCGCTTGGAAATGGTATCTCGTTCCTTTTCCGAATGCGTGCAAAGATCATATGGAACCGGCTGGATTTTCGAGTGCACCCGTTCTTCCCGGTGAAGGTATGCCAGTTCCGGCGCCACCTCCCGCAGCGGTAGGGCCGGGAGAACCGTTACCACCGCCGTTAGCACCGACAGCAGAGCTTCCCTAATCCATAGGAAAAACCTAGACGGCGCATCGTTTCGCTCCGCCGCAGCTCAGGACATGTTTCCGGAGACCCCGAGGTGCCCCGCACCCTAATGGGAATCGTTCAGCGAGCCTTCGGCCAGTAGGTACTTGTCCGAGGGAGGCTGATCACCGAGCCGCCGGCCGGTGAGCACTGGTCAAGACCCCGGAGTGTTGGTCGATTCCTAGGGCTAGATTGTGCCCCGGCCGGTTGGTGAGGTCGCCTGTAGCGCTGATGGGGTGTCGTGCCGCCGAGCACTGATCCATTAGGTTGCCGCCGGGTGCCCTTGGGCTCGAGCATGTTTCATTACATTGAGCAAGGAGGCGATCACGCTGATCTTTGTTGGGGACGACTGGGCTGAAGACCACCACGACGTTTATCTGATGAACTCCGACGGCACTCGGCTGGCGTCACGGCGGCTGCCCGAAGGACTCACCGGCATCCGCGGGTTTCATGAGCTGATCGCCAGCCATGCTGAGGCACCCGACCAAGTCGTGGTCGGCATCGAAACCGACCGCGGTTTGTGGGTCGAGGCGCTGATCGCGGCCGGCTATCAGGTGTTCGGGGTCAATCCGCTGGCGGTGGCCCGCTACCGTGACCGCCACCATGTCTCGGGCGCGAAGTCGGATGCCGGCGACGCCAAGCTGTTGGCCGACCTGGTGCGCACCGACCGGCACAACCATCGGCCGGTCGCGGGAGACAGTCCGGACGCCGAGGCGATCAAGGTCCTCGCCCGCGCACATCAGAATCTGATCTGGGCTCGCACTCGGCACACCAATGCGCTGCGCAGCGCGCTACGTGAGTACTTTCCGGCGGCGCTGGAGGTGTTCGACAACCTGGCAGATCGTGATGCCCTGGCCACTCTGGGCCGCGCTCCCACCCCGGACGAGGGCGCTCGTCTTAGCCTGTCCAAGATCCGATCGGCCCTCAAAGCCGCCGGGCGCCAACGCAACCTCGACGCCCGGGCACTAGAGATTCAGGCCGCGCTGCGCACTGAGCAGCTCGCCACCCCCGCCGCGGTCACCGCCGCGTTCGGTGCAAGCACTCGGGCCGCGGTTGGCATCATCATCGAGTTGAACCACCAGATCAGTGACCTCGAGGCCGAACTGATGACACATTTTGAGACACACCCGGACGCCGACATCTACCTCTCCCTGCCAGGACTCGGTGTCGTGCTCGGCGCCCGGGTGCTCGGTGAGTTCGGGGACGACCCGAACCGCTACACCGACGCCAAGTCTCGCAAAAACTACGCCGGAACGTCACCCTTGACCATCGCCTCGGGCAAGAAACGCGCCGTGCTGGCTCGCCACGTCCGCAACAGGCGTCTCTACGACGCCATCGACCAATGGTCCTTCTGCTCCCTCAATGCCAGTCCCGGCGCGCGCCTGCTCTACGACCAGCACCGAGCCGCCGGCGACACCCACCACCAAGCCCTCCGCGCACTGGGCAACCGACTCGTCGGAATCCTGCACGGCTGCCTCCGCCACCGCACCACCTACAACGAACACACCGCTTGGGCACACCGCCAAACCAACCCCGACACCCACGCCGCTTGACGAATTACGAACCTGGGATGTCTAGCCGCACCCCATCGTTTCGCGTTAGCTGTCCCCGATAACATCGGGTCAACATTGCTGGCGGCCGTGTCGCTGCTCGCACCGGCTGGCCGGTGCGGATGCCTGTGTCGCCCTCACTAGCCTGGATTATTCGCGGAATGCGGCGAACGAAGGCGTGTAGATACGCGAAAGTGCCTGTCCTGCAAGGAATAATGGGACTTCTCTAAGGTTCGATTACCCTGGCTGGAAGGCACTTCGCAGGTGAAGAATAGCGCAGCGGTTTCCCGGGTGAAAGTGTCGGCGGACGGTGACGGGGTCGTGTCGCACGCCGGGATGGGGATGCTGCGGGAGTTGGCGGAGTTGACCGGGCTGTCGGCGCAGGTCACGGCGGCGTTGGCGGATACCTATCGGGGCCCGTGGATCTACGGGCCGGGTGCGGTGTTCGCCGATCTGGCCGCCGCGGTGGCCGACGGCGCGGACTGCATCGACGGTGTCGGGCAGCGCTGCGGGGATCGCGAACACGTCTTTGGTGCCGCGGCGTCGACGACCACGATGTGGCGGCTGGTCGACGAGCGGATCGACGCCGCTCATCTGCCCGGTATCCGTGCCGCGCGTGCCCAGGCGCGGGAGGTGGCGTGGGCGGCGGGCGCGGCCCCGGCCGCCGGTGAGTGGCTGCACCTGGATATCGATGCCACCATCACCATCGATCACTCCGATAACAAGGAGGACGCGGCGCCGACCTGGAAGAAGACCTGGGGCCATCACTCGTTGCTGGCGTTTTTGGACCGCCCCGCGATCGCCGGTGGCGAAGGCTTGGCCGGGCTGCTGCGAGCGGGCAATGCGGGCAGTAACACCGCCGCCGATCACATCAGGGTGCTGGGGTGGGCGCTGGAATCGCTGCCGGCGGCCTACCAGCCCGACCCGCACGATCCCGGCGCGCAACAGGTTCTGGTGCGCTGCGATTCCGCCGGCGCCACCCACGCGTTCGCCGGCACCTGCCGCGTCAAGGGGGTGGGATTCTCCTTCGGCTACGCCGTCGATGCCCGCGTGCAGGCCGCGGTGGAACTGCTCAACGCCAACGACGGCTGGTACCCGGCGATCGACTCCGGCGGCGGCATCCGCGACGGCGCCTGGGTCGCCGAGGCCACCGATTTGGTGGACATGAGCAGCTGGCCGACCGGGACTCGGCTGATCCTGCGCAGGGAACGCCCGCACCCCGGAGCGCAGCTGCGGTTCACCGACTCCGACGGGCTACGGGTGACCGCGTTCATCACCGACACCGCCCCCGGTGTGGTGGCAGGCCAGCTCGCCGGTCTGGAGCTGCGGCATCGCCAGCACGCCCGGGTGGAGGACCGGATCCGCCAGGCCAAGGCCACCGGGATGCGTAATCTACCCTGCCAGCGCTCCGACGCGAACGCGGCATGGTTGGAAATACTTTTGGCCGCAACCGATTTGGTGGCCTGGTCGAAACTGATCGGATTTATCGACCATCCCGATCTGGCCACCTGCGAGATCGACACGTTCCGCTACCGGGTGCTGCACGTCGCCGCCCGCATCACCCGCGGCGCCCGCCAAATCCGCTTGCGGATCGACGCCACCTGGCGATGGGCCAGCGCCATCGCCCACGCATGGCAACGACTCCGGGCCGCCTTCCCCTGACCACCCGGCTCCCCGCCCAACCGACCCGAGGAACCCCACCGGCCCTGGAAAGCCCGCCCACCGAGCGACACCGGCCAATTCGTCGTACCCGCATGTGACAATCAGCCCCGCAAGCCGGCCAGCACCGGCCCCATCCGACCCCACAAGGCTGCACGAAAAATCGAGGCTATTGCTAAACGCATTTCCTAAGGTGGCGAGCATGTCGGCCTGCGCATTGCGGCAGGAATGCGCAGGGGTGATCAGGCCGTGATTGATGCCAAGCGCAACCGCAACAAACGCTTCGCCGACAAGATGGTCACCCGGGTAGGGCGGGCTGGCCGCCCACACAGCATCTTCGCGGTCATTGAGGTGGCCGGTCGCCGCACTGGCCTCCGCTACACCACACCGTACGGGCTGTCGAACAACCGACAGAATTCGTCGTTCCGCTGACATACGGGCCAAAGACAAGCTGGCTGGTAAACCTCCGACAGAATCCGGGCATCCTGCACTGGCAGGGCCGCTCCATCCCAGTAGGCAACCCCGTCGCAGTCCCCACGAGTACAGTCGCCCATTTGTTGCCATTACCCTCCCGGTTCCTGCTGTGGCTGGACGGAACAGACCAGTGCGTGCGCATTCAAAAGATGAACCACCAAGATCAGAGCTTTCCCGCGTGAACGTTCTTTAGCCAACCGCTGTCAGCGCCGGAACAAGATGTTCGACTCGGCCGACCTGCCGGATTGCTTATTTCTATTCTTCGCCGCAGTGTGCCGGACATGGCGTGCGGTGGGGCGCGCAACGGGATGCCTGACTACATCGGAACTGAATATTTCTCAAGAAGGATGGGTCGCTGGGCGTCCGCCACCTCGACTACTTGTGGCAGTGGGCTGATACACCCAAAGTGGCTCTTCGCAAATGAGGGTGTAGAGGTGGTCGGCGCGTCGTTGCCGGGGTAAGGGTCGAGGTCTCCCGAGGATGAAGGTTCCTACACACCTCATCCGGAAGACCTCGACATGCCTGACGCTACGCCTGGGGGCGGCTTTGCTTGCCCTGACCTGACCACGTTCTGCCGCCTTGATGAGCTCGGGCTGGAAGTGACTGGTCAACGAGTGCAAGCAGACCGGGCGGTGCTGTCCTGCCGCATCACCGACGACGACTCGTGGTGCCGCCGTTGCGGCGAGCAAGGCACCCCACGGGATACCGTGACACGTCAGCTGGCGCATGAACCGTTTGGGTGGCGGCCCACCACACTGCTGGTCACGATCCGCCGCTACCGGTGCCACGGCTGCCGTCATGTGTGGCGCCAAGACAGCACGAAGGCAGCCGATCCGCGGGCCAAGCTCTCCCGCCGCGGTCTGCGATGGGCGCTGGAAGGCCTTGTGTGCCAACACTTGAGCGTGGCCCGGGTCGCCGATGGCCTCGCGGTGTCGTGGAATACCGCCAATAACGCGGTGCTGGCCGAAGGCCAGCGCGTCCTGATCGAGGATCCTGACCGGTTCGACGGGGTGATGGTGATCGGGGTCGATGAACACGTGTGGCGGCACACACGCCGCGGCGACAAGTACGTCACCGTGATCATCGACCTGACCCCGGTGCGCGACGATACTGGCCCGGCACGGTTGCTCGACATGGTCGAAGGCCGCTCCAAACGAGCGTTCAAGACCTGGCTCGCCGACCGCCCGCGATCCTGGCGCGACGCCGTGGAAGTCGTTGCCATGGACGGATTTACCGGATTCAAAACCGCCACCACCGAGGAAGTGCCCGACGCGGTCGCGGTCATGGACCCGTTCCACGTGGTCCGCCTGGCCGGCAACGCCCTCGACGAGTGCCGGCGCCGGGTCCAGCTGGCCACCTGCGGGCACCGGGGCCGCAAAACTGACCCGCTCTACGCGTCGCGGCGGACCCTGCAGACCGGGGCCGAGCTGCTCACCGACAAGCAGAAGACCCGGCTGCAGACCCTGTTCGCCGCCGACGAGCACGCCGAGGTCCAAGCCACCTGGGGCATCTATCAACGCATGATCGCGGCCTACCGCGAACCCGACCGCAAGGCCGGCCGCGCCCTGATGACCAGCCTCATCGAATCCATCAGCCGCGGCGTCCCTGCCGCCCTCACCGAGATCATCACCCTCGGCCGAACGCTCAAGAAACGGGCCGCCGACGTCCTGGCCTACTTCGAACGTCCCGGCACCTCCAACGGGCCGACCGAAGCGATCAACGGGCGCCTCGAACACCTCCGCGGTTCGGCCCTGGGCTTTCGCAACCTGACCAACTACATCGCCAGATCCCTGCTAGAAACCGGCGGATTCAGACCCCGACTACACCCTCGATTGTGAAGAGCCCCCAAAGCGCCGCAGCCTGTTTGCGAATTCTTCGTCCGGGCCGGCCCGGCAGCCGTCAGCCGGATTTATCGCCCCACCACCGATACAGGCTGGCAATGTCTTTGCCGCTGCCCTCAACAACGGCGAGCCTGAGTTTGGCATTGTCGGTCCAGATAACCGTAGGTTTGCCCTCGACGGAGGTTGCGCACTCGACCTGACCAGCGGTCTGACTGGAGTTGCCGAGGCTCCAGGCGCCCGGGGACGCTTTGCCACCCGGGCACGACGACGCAATCGTGTATCCACTTGAGCCGGGGCCATGCTGGAAGTCTGTCGCCAAGTCACCGGGGTTTGCATAGAGGAGGAACACGGCGTAGGAGGGTCCGCTTGGGTCGCTGCTTTGGTCGCACATCACTCTTTCGACCGCAGGCGCCGACGCCGATTTCTCTTGGCAATTAGCCGAGGAGAAGCCCGGGGGCAGCATTTCCATCAGTTTGCCGGAGGGCGCTGCAGCGCAATTGGCCGTGGAGACGAGAACAGCGGCGCCGCCGCACGCGGCAATCACGATCAACCTGGCGGCGTCAGTGTAGACAGACATTTCAACCCGACTCCTATGCTTGCAGGAACTGAGGCCGTGTCAGCAACGACCGCGACCGCGCACTGCATGCGTCGCCGACCTCATCGGCAAACGATATCCCCACCCGGTTGATCGCCGCAGCGGTTCCGCCAACCACACGACCGGCACGCGGCCCGGATCACGGTGCGGTGGCTGCCATTTCACGTATGCGCTTCAGCGAAAGTCTCGCAGCGCGCGTCGATATGGCAGGCGAGAGACGGTCCAGGTACCACAACGCCTTCCACCAGGCCGGCACCACGATGATCGCGTCTCCACGCAAAACGGCACGAAGGGCCCGCTCGGCGAACTTTTCGGGTGCCATCGGGCGGAACTGCTCCCAGAACTTGTGTAATTGCTCGTCGCTGAGGCCAGCCGTTGTCATCCGTCCGTACTTGCCGCCGGTGAGGATTGGGGTCCGGATCGCGCCCGGACAAAGCACGGAGACCGTTATGCCGTGGCGCTCGGCCTCCAGCCGCAACACCTTCGAGACCGCGACAACGGCATGCTTGGAGGCGGTGTAGCTCGCCTGCCCCGCACCTGCGACAAGGCCGGCCATGGACGCCGTGTTCACGATGTGGCCCGAGCGCTGCCGGATCATGATCGGGTACACCGCTTGGATGCCATGCACCACACCGTGCAGGTTCACGGCGAAGACGTCGTTCCAGTCATCTAGCGTGTATGAGTCAACCTCACCGCCCACCCCGATACCGGCATTGTTGAACAGGTAATCGATGCGCCCGGATTGCTGCACCGTCTCGGCGGCGGCGCGCTCGAACGCCGGGTAACTGCGCACATCGAGCTCGATCGCGTGTGCCTTTGCGCCACCGCTGTTCAGGCGTTGCGCCAGCTCCTGCGCCGCGTCGACTTGGCGATCGGCGATCCAGACCTCGGCGCCGCCGTCGGCCAACCTGGTGGCCAGCGCGGCGCCGATGCCGGAAGCACCGCCGGTAACGAATGCAATCTTCCCCGACAAGCTCGACGCCATGCGGGCAGGATAATCGCCTCACAGCAGATCGGTAAGCGGCGCTTAGCGCGCGGCTAACAACGGCGCGCAATGTATGGGGATGACAACCCAACGCCGCCGTGTGAAGCCGGTGATTTTCGCCGGGGCCGCGGCAATCGGGATGCTCGCGCTCTTCGACGCGGCAGCCCTCGGAACCCGCGACACCACGGTCACACCGGGATCGGTGCGCCTGGTGGACCGGGCCACCGACGTGCCGGCGCCTGACATCTCGGGGCCGCCGGGGCAGCCACAACTGGTGCTGCCACCGGGGACCGTGTTGCCGCCCGGAACGACGTTTCTGCCCGGGGGATTTCCGATACCACCGGTGCCGCCGGGTTTTGCGATGCCGCCGATTCCGCCGGAGGCGGGGCAGATGCTGCTGCAGGGGCTGGAGATGATGCAGGCGGGGCCGCCGCCGAACGTGCCGAACGAGGTCTGCCGGTATAACACGGTCAGGGTCCCCTGTCCGCCGATGCCCGGTGGCTGACGGGCGCTTAATCCAGCGTTTCCCAGAACCGAACGAGGGCCGCCGCGCCCCGCGCCGGGTCCTGCATCATCCACCAATGTCCATTGCCGTCAGGCACTTCCGTTTGCGCAGCGGCTGTTTCGGCCGCCCGACGCCGCATCGCGTCGGAGCCGACGTAGGTGTCCTCGGTGGCCAGTATTGACAGACCGGGTCGAGCGGCTGCATTGCCGAGGGCACGACCGGCTTCGGCCATCCCCGGTTGGCGGGCCGAACGGTAGAGCAGCAGGATGGCCCGACCCATCTCCGGTCCCTGCGCCGCAGCGAGCGAGGTTGCGATGCCGGAGGGAATCCCGACGTCAACGAGCCCGCCCGCACGATCCTCAAGCGTTCCGCCCAGCATGGTGTCCACCGGTTGCCCGCCTTGGCCGGGCGTCTGCCAGATCTGGGCGAGGTCGTGCCAGACGTAGTCGGGGTCGAAAATTCCAAGGGTGTCGCTGGCCCAGCTGCGCACCGATTCGGGCCGGTGCATCACCACGTTGATGACGTGTCCGCCGCCCCAATCGTGGCCGACGAGGTCGACCGGCTGCCCGATATTCTCCAACTCGCCCTCGAGCCAGTCGCGGTAGGCGATGTAGGTCGCCGGGAAGTCGTCCGGCAGCGGCGCGCCGAATCCCGGCGGCGAGAGGCGCACCACATCCTTGCGACCGAGCGCGTCGACCAGCGGTCCCCAGATTGCGTCAGTTTCTGGATTGCCATGCACCAGAACCACAGTCACCGTGCCCTCCTTGCGTCGCCGCAGCTCGACTCTGCCCGCAAATCACGACCGCCGCATGAACCCCGGCTAAGGTGCCAGTCATGGCGGGACCGGTAGAAGGCGTCAAGGTCGTCGAACTCGGGGTCTGGGTGGCCGGCCCGGCCGCCGCGGGCATCCTGGCCGACTGGGGAGCCGACGTCATCAAGATCGAGCCGCCGACCGGTGACCCGGGGCGCCTGTTCGGCCGGATGCTGGGATGCGATCTCGGGGTCAATCCGCCGTTCGAAATGGACAATCGGTCCAAGCGCAGCATCGTTTTGGACCTCACCACCCAGCCGGGCCGCGACACCGCGTTCGAATTGCTTTCCGACGCAGACGTTTTCGTGACGAATGTGCGGCCCGGTGCGTTGCGACGTCTCGGGCTCGACTTCGAGTCCGTATCGGCGCGCAACTCGAGGCTGGTGTACGGGCTGATCACCGGATACGGCGAATCCGGGCCCGACGCCGACCGGGCCGCCTACGACGTGGCCGCGTTCTGGTCGCGCGCCGGTGTCGCGCATCTGCTCACCCGGCCCGGTGATACGCCGCCGTTCCAGCGCGGTGGCATGGGCGACCACTCGGCCGGCATGACCCTGGCCGCGGCGGTGTGCGCGGCCCTGCTCGCCCGAGAGCGCACCGGGGTAGGGCAGCTGGTGACCACCTCGCTGTATCGCCAGGGCGCCTACACCGTGAGCTTCGACCTCAACACCTATCTGCTGACCGGCCAGCCGATCGCGATCGGACAACGCGAATCGATGGGCAACCCGTGCATGAACAACTACACCGCCGGCGATGGGCGGCGATTCTGGGTCGTTGGGCTGGAAGCCGATCGCCACTGGCCCGCCCTGTGCCGGGCGGTGGGCCGCCCGCAGTGGTGCGAGGATCCCCGCTTCTGCGATGCCCGGGCCCGCGCCGCCAATGCGGTGCGGCTGATTGCCGAGTTGGACGAGATTTTTGCGACCCGTTCGCTCGACGAATGGGCCCGGATCTTCGCGGGCGAACCGGATTTCTTCTGGTCTCCGGTCAACACGCTCGAGGACGTCGTGGCCGATGAGCAATTCCACGCCGCGGGCGGCATCGTCGACGTACCGGATGAGGAATCCAGCGTCGCCATGGTGGCCACGCCGGCGGATTTCCATGGCACACCATGGGCGCCGCGTTCCGTCGCACCGCAATTGGGGCAGCACACCGACGAGGTTCTCGCTGAACTCAAGGCCCGGCGCCCGTCGTGAACCGGGCTGTCGGAGCTTTACAAATTTACGCTGAAGTGTCACGCTGTCCGGTGATGGTCACTCCAACGTTCGACATCAGGCACCACAGCCGGGTTACCGCGGCGCGAGCGACCCGTCCGGAGGTCGAGTGTCTGCGATATCGCCTCGACGTGGTCGCGGCCAGCGCCGCCGACGTCGTGCAGTCGGCCGGGGGTTGGCTCTACGACCGGGTGATGGCCGGCTGGGAGGTGACCGCGCTGCTGCCGCTCGGCTCCGACTGCCGCTCGCTGCGAATCCTCGGGGTGCGCGCATCGGACGCGGATCCGCGGTTCGCCCTCGCGGGATCGACGAGCCAGGGCCTGGCGGTCAGCGCCGAGGCATTCACCGCGGATGCGCGCATCCGGGACAAAGTGCTCGAGTCCCTTGGCGACCGGTTCACCGAAGTCGCTCTGTGGGGTGAGGGATGGCCCCTGGGGGTCAGTCGCGCGATGACCGGCGCTCAGCACGTGCTCAGCGCGGCGGCGCGCAAGTTCAAGGGCTACGCGCTTGCGGCGGCCGGGATCCCATGTGCCGCCGTCGATCCCACCGAGACGCTGCTGTGTGATCGCCGTTCGCTGGTCTAGCCCATGAAGAAGTTCTATGGGCACACGCTGCTCTACCTGCAGGAGACGATCTCGCTGGGGTCCGGGCGATGTGACGCCTTCACCGGGATGTTCACCGACACCTACCAGCCGATGTTGAACGACCTCGGCGCCCGGCTGTTCGGAATCTGGGAGGCCACCCCGTACAACGGTCACTGGCCGCAGGTGACGATCATCTGGGAAATCGATGGGTTCGCCGATTACGCCAGGATCGGGGCGGCCCAGGCACGCGACGGCAGCCATGAGGCGGCGGCCGGCAAATGGTCGGCGTTTCTGGCCGACAGCGGCGCCTCGGGGGAGGGGCGAATCATGTATCCCGGGCCCAGCAACAAGACGCTGGCCCAGTTGCGCGAGGCCAATTTCACCGCGCCGCTGGTGATTCAAGAGATTATGCAGACCAAGCCGGGACGGCAGGACGACTACATCCGCGAGCTGGAGCGGCTCTATGTTCCATGGTCGGAGCGCACGGGTAAGCGCTGGCTGGGTTCCTTCACCACGACCTTTCGCTACAACGAGGTCATCCACTACTGGGCGCTGGACGGTGGCTGGGAGTGCTTCGCCAACCATTACCCTTCCTGGAAGGACAGCCCACCCGCCGAGATCGTCACCTGGATGAGCGTGGCGCCGGCTCTGCGCGACGGCTGGGAGGACTCGATTCTGCAGGCGCTACCGCCGTCTCCGCTGCAGTGAACTTCTCCTACGACCCGTTCGACGCGGATGTAATGGCAAACCCGTTGCCGTACTACCGAATCCTGCGCGACCAACACCCGGTGTATTACATGCCGCAGTGGGATACCTTCGCGCTGTCGCGCTTCGAGGACATCTGGCGGGTGCTGGAAGTCAACGACGGGACCTTCGTCGCGTCGGAGGGTACCCTGCCCGCGGCGGCGACATTGGCCAAGCACAACACCGGGCCGGTCGACGACCCGCCGTGGCATCCGCTGCCGTTTCACGCGATGTTCGACGCCGACTTGTACGGTGCAATCCGTCGTGCGCACTCAAAGCCGTTGCGGCCCAACGCTGTCAGCGGGCTGGAGGGCCGGATCCGCGCACTGGCCAACGAGCGCCTGGATCTGCTGCTGCCGCGCGGTTCGTTCGACCTGACCCAGGACTATGGCGGCATCGTGGCCGCTTCCGTCGTCTGCGAACTACTAGGTATTCCAACGGATCTCGCGCCACAAGTACTGGCCGCGGTCAATGCCGGCAGCCTCGCCGAGCCCGGAGTCGGGGTCGAGGTTGCCGAGGCCCGGCCCAACTACCTCGAGTACCTCGTACCCTCGGTCAAGCGGCGCCGCGCACACCCGCCGCCCACCGGCCTCCCCGTCGTCGACGGCTTGCTCGGCTACCGTCTACCCGACGGCAGCGCGCTCGACGACGTCGAGGTCGCCACGCAGATGCTGTGCATCTTCATCGGGGGGACGGAAACGGTGCCGAAGATCGTCGCCCACGGGCTGTGGGAGCTCAGCCGACGGCCCGACCAGTTGGCCGCGGTGCACGCGGACCCCACCAGCAACGTGCCGGTCGCACGCGAGGAGATGATCCGCTTCTGCGCGCCGGCGCAGTGGTTCGCCCGAACGGCGCGAAAGCCCTTCACAATTCACGGCCAGACCATCGAACCGGGCCAGCGCGTCATCACGCTGCTCGCGTCCGCCAACCGCGACGAGCGGGAGTATCCCGAGCCCGACGACTTCGTCTGGGACCGCCCCATCCGTCGTTCGCTGGCGTTCGGCCGGGGCCAGCACTTCTGCGTCGGCTACCATCTGGCCAGGCTGGAAGTCGCTGTGCTGCTGCAGGAATGGCTTCGCCGGGTGCCCGACTACGCGATCCAGAGCGAGGCCGCCACCCGGCTGCCGTCCAGCTTCCAGTGGGGATGGAACAAGATCCCGGTGGACGTCTGACGTGTGGTCCTACCGGATCGTCGCCCCGTACCTCTTCCAGGGGACGTCGATCCCCGACAAGATGCCCGAGCAGCTGGCCGATGGTCAGGTGCTGCTGCGGTTCCTGGCGGCGGGCGTCTGCGGGAGTGATCTGCCGGCCTTTCGCGGCGCCAAGGGGCGACTTCCGGGCGACAACGGCCGCAGCGCCGCGGAAAAGGACGGGTTCCCGATTCACGAGGTGGCCGGCGAGGTGATCGGCAGCCGGCATCCCGATCACCGTCCCGGTGATCGCGTGGTGGGCTGGGCATCCGGCTTCGACGGCCTGATGGAACGCGTGATCAGCGACGGCGACGGGCTGGCGCCGTACGATCCCGGGCTGAGCCCGGCGCAGGCGATCGGCCTGCAACCGCTGGCGTGTGTCCTCTACGCCTGCGAACAATTGCCGGAGTTGGCCGGCCGCCACGTCGCGATCATCGGCCAAGGCTCGATCGGCCTGTTGTTCTCCTACGTCGCCAAAGCGGCCGGCGCCCGCCGCGTCACCGGGGTCGATCCCGTCGACCGCGAAACGCTGGCGCCCACATATGGAGTCGACGACACGGTGCGGGCGACCAGCGATCGGTGGGTGAGCCAGCTGGCCGCCGCGGACCGCGCCGACGTGGTCATCGAGACCGTCGGCCACCAGGTGGCCACCCTGGGGCACGCCATCGAAGCGGCCGCCCCCGGCGGTACCGTCTTTTACTTCGGTGTCGCCGACGACGAGGCCTACCCGATCAGCATGCGCACGATGCTGCGCAACAACCTGACGCTGAAATCCGGTGTCACACTTGACCGGCGCCGAGTGCTGGAGCTGGCCGGCAAATTCGCCGCCGAACATCCCGACCTGCTGGGCAGCTACCTCACGCACACCTTCGGTGTCGACAAGGTGCAGGCAGCGTTCGAATTGGCCTGCCGGCCGGACCCCGAACGCGTCAAGATCGCGATCGCGGACTGAGCGTGCTGCGGCAGGCCCTGAACAAGGCGACCCCGATATGGGGCGGATGGATAACGGGTCCCACGCTGATCGCACCCGAGGAATTCGCCAGGGCCGGCTACGACTACGTGGGTTTCGACGCGCAGCACGGCTACCTCGACGACGCCGACATCGCGGGCATCCTTCGCCGCATCGAACATGTGCCCATCGCCACCGCGGTGCGACTTCCCAATGCCGACCCGGCACCGATCGGGCGCGTCCTCGACGCAGGTGCTGACGCCGTGCTCATCGCGATGATCGAGTCGGCCGACCAGGCCGCCGCCGCGGTCGCCGCCACCCGCTACCCGCCGGCGGGCGTCCGCAGCTTTGGCCCGCTGCGCGCCAGCCTGGGCCACGACACCACCGTCTTGGAGGCCCGGGTGAGCGTGTTCGCGATGATCGAGACGGCGGCGGCGCTGTCCGGCCTCGATCGGATCTGTGCCGTCGACGGCCTGGCAGGACTCTATGTCGGCCCGGCCGACCTGGCCATCTCGCTGGGTGTCGATGCCGTTGGCGCGAAACAACATCCGGCCGTTCTGGACGCGATCGTGCGAATCCATCGCGCGGCCACCGACGCCGGGCTGGTCGCGGCCATTCATGCGGGAAATGGCAAGACGGGCCGCGCCATGGCGCAGTTGGGGTTTGGGATGATCACCCTGGCGGCCGAATCGCAGGCGCTGCGGAGGGGCGCCGAGGCGCACTTACGTGAGGCGACCGGAGAATGACTGACGACTCAGCCGACGAAGCGGCGATCCGCGCTCTGATCGCCGAGTACGCGCTTGCCCTTGACGCCGGAGACGTCGACGAGTGTGTCCAGCTGTTCGCCGCCGACGCGGAATTCCTAGTCTATGGAAGGTCTTTCGCTGGACGCGACGGCATCACCAAGATGTTCCGGGATGCACCGCGCGGGCTGCACCTGACCGGAGTCTCACGCGTCGACGTCCGCGACGATACCGCCACGGCCAGGTCGCAGGTGCTGTTCGTCAGAGCCGGCGACCTGCACCTGCGGCCCGGGCTTTACGACGACGAACTGGTCCGCGACCCCGCAGACGGCGGACAGTGGCGTTTCCGGCGGCGGCGTTGCCGGTTCGTCACCAGCGCCGGCCTGGCCGACAGCCCCGAGGTCCCGTCATCATGAATCAACGCGTCGCACTGGTGACCGGCGCGGCCGGCGGACAGGGCTGGGCCATCGCGAAACGGCCACGCGCAGCGGGGCATTCGGTGGCCGCCTGCGATCGGCGGGCCGACGAACTCGCCGCTGTGGTTGACCAATTGGGTGACGGTGAGGTGATAGGGATCGAACTCGACGTCACCTCCCCGGCACAGTGGGCGACGGCCGTCGACACCGTGGTCGACCGATTCGGGTCGTTGACCACGCTGGTCAACAACGCCGGCGTCCTGCACCGGGCGTCGTTGGCCGACGAGACGGCCGAGGGCTTCGAAAACCTCTGGCGGGTCAACTGTTTGGGTGCTTTCCTCGGTATTCAGGCGACGCTGGCGCAACTCCGTGTAGCCGAGCACGCGTCCGTCGTCAACATCTGCAGCACCGGGGCGATCCGTCCCTTCCCGCGGCACAGCGCCTACGGTTCCTCGAAGTGGGCGCTTCGCGGTCTGACCCAAAGCGCCGCAGCCGAACTGGCCCCCTTGGGTATCCGGGTAAACGCGGTGTTCCCCGGACCCATCGCGACCCCGATGCTCGATGACGCCACCCAACTGAGGCTCGCCGCATCGTCGGCATTCGGGCGGATCGGTCGACCGGGCGAGATCGCCGACGCCGTTGCGTTTCTGGTCTCCGACGAGGCCTCGTTCATCACCGGATCGGAACTCGTCGTCGACGGTGGGCAGTGTCTGCAGATCCGATGAGCGGTCAGCTTTCGGGCGTCGAACGGCTCGATCCCGCCCTGCGCGCCGTCGCGACGGCGCGAACCGACTTCTCACCGGACTCGATTCAACTGATGCGCGAACCGTTCGACCAGAGGCGCCGCGAGGCCGCCGAACAAACCGACGCAGGTGGTGTCCACATCGTCGAGGACGTCGTGGCGACCGAATCCGGCGGCGTTGCGGTGCGTATCTACCGGGTCGGGCAGCCGAATCCGCCCGGAGCGGCACCGGCGATCGTCTACTGCCACGCCGGCGGCTTCGTGCTGGGAAACCTGGACACCGATCACCGACAGTGCGTGGAGCTCGCGCGCCGCGGGCGGTGCACGGTGGTTTCGGTCGACTATCGGCTGGCCCCGGAGCACCCCTATCCGGCCGCCCTTGACGACGCGATGGCAGTGCTGCGGTGGGTGGCGGCCGATGCGACCGCGCTCGGAGTCGATCCGGCGCAGCTGGCCGTCGCGGGCAGCAGCGCCGGCGCCACCCTGGCCGCCTGCCTGGCCCACGGTGCGGCCGACGGGTTGCTGCCGCCCATCGTGTTTCAGCTGCTCCACCAGCCGGTACTCGACGATCGGGAAACCGCATCGAAAGCCGAGTTCCGCAGCAGCGCCGCCTTCGACGGCGAAGCAGCGGATCTGATGTGGCGCTACTACCTGGGCCCCGCGTCGCTATCGGCGGCCGCCGTGCCCGCGCGGCGACACCGATTACCCGGCCTGCCACCCGCTTTGATCACGTGCGCGGAGATCGATCCGTTCCGCGACGAGGCGGTCGACTACGCGCTGCAGCTACTTCGCGCCGGGGTCTCCACCGAGCTACACGTGTTCCCAGGTACCTGTCACGGATTCGACTCGCTGCTGCCCGACTGGTCTACTTCCGAGGAACTATTCGCCCTGCAGGGGCAAGCGCTCCGGCGCGCCTGGTCCCGGTAACACACACCAGCGCCGTGTTTCGCCGCGTGCGGTAGATTGCCGTCGCGACGGGCTCAGGAGGACCGATGGCGTGCTGCGGTGTCCCAATTGCCGCCGAGGACTGCGACGGCGCCTTCACCGTCGACGCCTCGCGGGTGACGTTCGGGCGCGGGTGCCTCGCGGAGGCGGGTGACAGGGCGAGCGCCCTTGGGATGCGGCGGGTGGCGTTGTTCTCCGACGCCGTGGTGGCCCAACTGCCCACCTTTGCGAAGACGCGGGACTCCCTCGTCGCGGCCGGGCTGGACGTAATCGCCTATACCGACGTACATGTCGAGCCCACCGACGCGTCCTTTCGGGAGGCAACGCGTTTCGCGCGAGAGGCGAACCCGGATGGCTTCGTGTCGCTGGGCGGCGGCTCGGTCATCGATACGTGCAAGGCCGCGAATCTGTACAGCACCTATCCCGCCGACTTTCTGACGTATGTCAACGCGCCGATCGGCGAGAGCAAACCCGTACCCGGCCCGCTCAAGCCGCACATCGCATGCCCCACCACGGCGGGCACGGGCAGCGAGGTAACCGGCATCGCGATATTCGACCTGCTGTCGCTGAAGGCGAAGACCGGCATCGCCTCGCACGCGCTGCGTCCCACCGAGGCGCTCGTCGACCCCGACTGCACCGCGAGCCTGCCCGCCGAGGTCGTCGCCTCGGCGGGGCTGGATGTGCTGTCGCACGCGCTGGAGTCCTACACCGCACGGCCCTACGTCCGGCGGCGCGCTCCCGCACGTCCCAGCCTGCGACCCATGAGTCAGGGTGCCAATCCGTGGAGCGATCTGGGCTGCCGCGAGGCGTTGCGGCTGCTGGGGAAGTTCTTGGAGCGGGCGGTGAACGACGCCTCCGACACCGAGGCCCGCGAGCAGATGATGTGGGCCGCAACGCTTGCGGGCATCGCGTTCGGCAACGCGGGCGTTCACGCACCACACGGCATGGCCTACGCGGTGGCGGGGCTGGTGCGTGACTTCCGTCCCTCGGGTTACCCGGCCGACGAGCCGCTCGTGCCGCATGGCATGGCCGTCATCCTCAACGCGCCGGCATCGTTCCGCTTCACGGCGGAGGCGGGCCCGGAGCGCCACCTGGAGGGCGCATGGCTGCTCGGCGCCGACACGAGGGGCGCGGGCGCCATGGATGCGGGCGAGGTGCTGGCCGACGAACTCATCCGGATCATGCGGGCGGTGCGCATGCCGAACGGGCTGAGCGGAGTGGGCTACACCGAAGACGACGTGGCCGCGCTGACGAAGGGTGCTTACCCCCAGCAGCGCCTTTTGCAGAACGCTCCGCGCGACATGACCGAACCGGTTCTGGCGGAGCTGTTTCGGCAAGCCATGCGCTACTGGTAAGCCATACAACATGACTTCGGGTCCGAAGGTTCCGCCCGCGCCGGACGGGCTGACCGGCCGCGATTTCCCGGTGCTCTGGCCCGTGGGAACGCGATGGGCCGACAACGACATGTTCGGCCACCTCAACAACGCCGTGTACTACCAGCTGTTCGACACCGCGATCAACGGGTGGATCAACACGAACATCGACATCGATCCGCTGACCATCCCGTCTCTGGGCATCGTCGCGGAGTCGGGCTGTCGCTACTTCTCCGAACTGCATTTCCCGGAAAGGCTCGTCGTCGGGCTGGCGGTCACCCGGCTGGGGCGCAGCAGTGTCACTTACCGGCTCGGCGTTTTCCGGGACGCCGAGGGGCCGGCCGCCGACGAGGCGCAAGCGGTCACCGCCCTCGGGCATTGGGTGCACGTGTACGTCGATCGGACCAACCGCAAGCCGGTCCCGATTCCCGACGCCATTCGAGCCCTGCTATCCACGGCCCAGGTGGACCGCTGATCCTGAATCTCGGCCCTGGGCGGCCGGTTTCGGCACCAGCGCACCCCGCTATGCTTCGCCAATGCCACTTTTGAGCAAGACCGTCGAGGTCAGTGCCGACGCCGCGGTGATCATGGCGATCGTCGGCGATTTCGAGGCTTATCCGCAGTGGAACGAGGGGATCAAGGGCCTGTGGGTGCTCGCCCGCTACGACGACGGGCGTCCCAGCCAGCTGCGGCTCGACACCGAGGTTCAAGGCATGGAGAGCACCTTTATTCAAGCCGTCTACTACCCCGGGGAGAACCAGATTCAGACCGTCCTGCAGAAAGGCGACCTGTTCAAGAAGCAGGAGCAACTGTTCAGCGTGGTGGAGACCGGCGCGTCGAGCTTGCTGACGGTGGATATGGACGTCGAGACCGCCATGCCGATACCGGCGCCCATGGTGAAGTCGCTCCTCAACAACGTGCTCGACCAACTCGCGGAGAACCTGAAGCAGCGCGCCGAACACCTGTCGGCCAACTAGGGGCCCGGGGCGGCCCGGTCGGATGAGTCGAAGACTCCGGTGCGGGCCAGCATCTCGGTCAACCGGTTCGCCGCGTCGGTGAACTGCCAGACCGTGTGCTCGATCACGGCGGCGGTGTCGCGGCGGCGCAGCGCGGCAATCAACTGGCGGTGATTGTCGACGGCGGCCGCACCCCACTGCGGATCGGCCGCATACACCCGCACCGGCATGTAGCGCGCGGCGTTCAGCAGGAACCATGCCAACTTGATCCGGCCGCTCGCGTGGTTGAAGACGCGATGAAACGCGAACTCGATGCCGGCGATGGTCTCGGCGTCGCCGGATCCGATCGCCGCTGCCAGCGCGTCGTTGATGCGGGCGAGCTCGTCGATCTCGGTGTCGGTGAGATGCTCGGTGGCCGCGGCAGCCAGTTCCTTGGCGATGGTTGCCTGCAGCCAGAAGATGTCCTGGATGTCCTGGCGGGTCAGCGGCAGCACGACGTGACCGCGGTGCGGCTCGAGCTGCACCATGCCCTCACCGCGAAGTTTCAGGAGGGCCTCGCGCACCGGCGTGACGCTGACCCCGAGTTCGGCCGCGGTCTCATCGAGGCGGATGAACGTTCCCGGCGGCAGCGTCCCGGACATGATCGCCGCCCGCAGGTGTCCCGCGACCTCGTCGGACAATTGCGCCCGGCGCAGTGGCCGCCGAGTGCTCGGCCTCATCGATATCGGTGCGTTCACGGGGGCTGCCAGGGCCTTTCAGGGCTTGGCGGGGCTTAACGGGGTCTTGTCAGGGGGACGTCAAAGTCATAGTGTGACCCACACAACACCATGTTTTATCAAATATCAACCTGGCGCAAGCGGTGCGAGAGGTGAAGGGGAGGCATGAGTTGACCGCGCAATTGGCCAGCCATCTGACCCACTCGACCGAGCAGCCTTACCTGGCTCGGCGGCAGAACTGGGTCAACCAACTCGAGCGGCACGCGCTGATGCAGCCGAACGCCACGGCGCTGCGGTTTCTGGGCAGGACCGTCACGTGGGACGGATTGCACCGCCGGGTTGTTGCGCTGGCCGACGCGTTGAGCCGCCGGGGAGTCGGCTTCGGCGACCGGGTCATGATTCTGATGCTGAACCGCACCGAGTTCGTCGAATCGGTGCTTGCCGTCAACTACCTGGGGTCCATCGCGGTCCCGCTGAACTTCCGGCTCACCTCCGCCGAGATCGTCTTCCTGGCCGAGGACTGCGAAGCGCGGGTGATGATCACCGAGTCGGTGCTCGCCCCGGTGGCCACCGGCGTCCGCGACATCCAGCCGATGCTCGAGATGATCGTCGTGGCCGGTGGGCCCACCGACGACAGCGTGCTCGGCTACGAAGAGCTCATTAACGAGTCCGGTGATTCACCCGGACCCGCCGACGTCCCGAACGACTCGCCGGCGCTCATCATGTACACCTCGGGCACCACCGGCCGACCGAAGGGTGCGGTGCTCACCCACACCAACCTGACCGGCCAGACGATGACCGGGCTCTACACGAACGGCGCCAATATAAATAGCGACGTCGGCTTCGTCGGTGTCCCGTTCTTCCACATCGCGGGCATCGGCAACATGCTGCCCGGCATGCTGCTGGGCGTTCCCACGGTGATCTACCCGCTGGGCGCATTCGACCCGGGGCAGCTCCTCGATGTGCTGGCGGCGGAGAAGGTCACCAGCATCTTCCTGGTCCCCGCGCAGTGGCAGGCGGTCTGCGCCGAGCAGCAGGCGCGACCCCGCGACCTCAGGTTGCGGGTGATGGCGTGGGGAGCCGCGCCGGCACCTGATGCGTTGCTGAGGGAGATGTCGGCAACATTCCCGGGCACGCAGATACTGGCCGCCTTCGGCCAGACCGAGATGTCGCCGGTGACCTGCATGCTGCTCGGCGAAGACGCGATCCGTAAGCGCGGATCGGTCGGCAAGGTGATCCCCACGGTCGCCGCCCGCGTGGTCGACGAAAACATGAACGACGTGCCCGTCGGCGAGGTGGGCGAAATCGTCTACCGGGCGCCGACGCTGATGAGCGGCTACTGGAACAACCCGGAGGCCACGGCGGAGGCGTTCGCGGGCGGCTGGTTCCATTCCGGTGACCTCGTCCGGCTGGACGAGGACGGCTACGTCTGGGTGGTGGATCGCAAGAAGGACATGATCATCTCCGGCGGCGAGAACATCTACTGCGCCGAGGTGGAGAACGTCCTCGCCGGCCACCCCGCCATCACCGAGGTCGCCGTCATCGGCCGGGCCCACGAGAAATGGGGTGAGGTGCCGATCGCGGTCGCGGCCATCAGCGGCGAGGGCCTGCGGCTCGACGACTTGGCCGAGTTTCTGGCCGAGCGCCTGGCGCGCTACAAGCACCCCAAGGCGCTCGAAATCGTCGATGCGCTGCCCCGCAACCCCGCCGGGAAGGTCCTCAAAACCGAGCTACGGGCCCGCTACGGGGCGCCGGACGCAGATGAAAGTCATGCTGTCGCAAGGGATTTGACAACGGGAAAGGAGCAATGACGGAAACCGTAACGTTTGCTCGTTGTTGACGAAGGGTTAATTGTGACTATGCGGTTCACACGTGCGCGGCCATCGGGTACATTCCTGTGGTCTCCGTTACTACCTGCGGGTAGGGAGCCGAGGGTCACAGACGTAGGGTCGCGGCAAGGTGGGGCCACCCCCGGCCGCGTAGCGGCGAGGGGGCGAGACGTGCGACACGAACCGCCGCGGCGCTTCCGGGCTCGCGGCGCCGGCGTGAGGGGGCAGCGGTGACGACGTCGGCGCGCGGTCCATACCTGGTCAGCTACGTGCGCGACCAGCTGGAGAAGCCGCTGACCCTCGTCGGGGGCTTTTTCCGGATGTGCGTGCTGACCGGAAAAGCGCTG
This sequence comes from uncultured Actinomycetota bacterium, assembly GCA_963784685.1. Taxonomy (GTDB): domain Bacteria; phylum Actinomycetota; class Actinomycetes; order Mycobacteriales; family Mycobacteriaceae; genus Mycobacterium. The sequence continues at coordinate 316,064 of CAWASF010000011.1, read as the reverse complement.
TTCCGCTGGCCGTTCCAGTGGCGCGAGTTCGTCCTGCAGTGCTGGTTCATCATGCGGGTGGCTTTCCTGCCGACCATCATGGTCTCGATCCCGCTGACGGTGCTCTTGATCTTCACCCTCAACGTGCTGCTTGCCCAGTTCGGCGCCGCCGACCTGTCCGGCGCGGGCGCGGCGATCGGCGCGGTCACCCAGCTCGGCCCGCTGACCACCGTGCTGGTGGTGGCCGGCGCCGGCTCGACGGCGATCTGCGCGGACCTCGGCGCTCGCACCATTCGCGAGGAGATCGACGCGATGGAGGTCCTCGGCATCGACCCCATCCACCGGCTCGTGGTTCCCCGGGTGATCGCCGCGACCCTGGTCGCCACCCTGCTCAACGGCCTGGTGATCACCGTCGGCCTGGTGGGCGGCTACCTCTTCGGGGTGTACCTGCAGAACGTTTCGGGCGGCGCCTACCTGGCCACCCTGACCACCATCACCGGCCTGCCGGAGGTGGTCATCGCGACCGTCAAGGCCGCGATATTCGGCCTCATCGCCGGCCTGGTCGGTTGCTTCCGCGGGCTGACCGTGCGCGGTGGCTCGAAGGGGCTCGGCACCGCCGTCAACGAGACCGTGGTGTTGTGCGTGGTTGCGCTGTACGCGGTCAACGTGGTGCTGACCACCATCGGTGTGCGATTCGGGACGGGGCACTGACATGGGGAACGTTGCCGTAGTCCGCTCCCGCTTCCCACGGGCGTTCGAAAACCTGAACCGCTACGGCGGTGCCGCGGGCCGCGCGCTCGACGACATCGGCGAGATGACCTGGTTCGGGGTGCAGGCCGTCGGGCACATACCGCACGCGCTGCGCAACTACCGCAAGGAGACGCTGCGGCTGATCGCACAGATCGGCATGGGCACCGGCGCCATGGCCGTCATTGGCGGAACGGCCGCGATCGTCGGTTTCGTGACGTTGTCCGGTAGCTCCCTGGTCGCCATCCAGGGGTTCGCCTCCCTGGGAAACATCGGGGTCGAGGCGTTTACCGGCTTCTTCGCCGCGCTGATCAACGTGCGCATCGCCGCACCGGTCGTGACCGGTATCTCGATGGCCGCCACGGTCGGCGCCGGCGCCACCGCGGAACTGGGAGCCATGCGGATCAGTGAGGAGATCGACGCCCTGGAGGTGATGGGCATCAAGTCGATCTCGTTTTTGGCGACCACCCGGATCATGGCCGGGCTGGTCGTGATCATTCCGCTCTACGCCCTGGCAATGATCATGTCGTTCCTGTCCCCGCAGATCACCACGACGCTGATCTACGGGCAATCGAACGGCACCTATGAGCACTACTTCCGGACGTTCCTGCGTCCCGATGACGTGTTCTGGTCATTCGTCGAAGCCATCCTCATCACGGCGGTCGTGATGATCACCCACTGCTTCTACGGGTACAACGCCGGCGGCGGGCCCGTCGGCGTCGGCGAGGCCGTCGGACGATCGATGCGGTTCTCGCTGGTCTCGGTGCAAGTTGTCGTTTTGGCCGCCGCGTTGGCGCTGTACGGCGTCAACCCCAACTTCGCACTCACGGTGTAGGCGCCATGACCACCACAGGGCCCGGAAAGGTCAACTCGCAGCGGAAGCCGCCTTACAAGTGGGCCGCCCTCGCATTGCTGCTCGTCGGAGCCGTGGCTCTGGTGCTGGTATACGGGCAGTTCAGGGGCGACTTCACCCCGAAGACCAGGTTGACGATGCTGGCTTCCCGGGCCGGGTTGGTGATGGATCCGGGGTCGAAGGTCACCTACAACGGGGTGGAGATCGGCCGCGTCGCCAACATCAGCGAGACCGTCAAGGACGGCAGGCCGGCCGCCAAATTCGACCTGGATGTGTACCCGCGCTACCTCAAGTTGATCCCGGCCAATGTGAACGCCGACATCAAGGCGACCACGGTGTTCGGCGGTAAGTACGTGTCATTGACCACGCCGCCAAACCCGTCGACACAACGGATCTCGCCGCAGACCGTGATTGACGCCCGGTCGGTGACGACGGAGATCAACACGTTGTTCCAGACCATCACCTCGATCGCGGAGAAGGTGGACCCGGTCAAGCTGAACCTGACACTGAGCGCCGCGGCCCAGTCGCTGGCCGGTTTGGGCGACCGGTTCGGGCAGTCGATCGTCAACGCCAACGCCATCCTCGACGACGTCAACCCGCAGATGCCGCAGGCGCGTCACGACATCCAGCAGCTGGCGGGTCTGGGCGACACCTACGCCAACGCGGCGCCGGATCTGTTCGACGCGCTCAACAGCGCGGTGGTCACGTCGCGCACGATCAACCAGCAGCAGAAGGACCTCGACCAGGCGTTGCTGTCGGCGGCGGGGTTCGGTAACACCGGCGCGGACATCTTCCAGCGGGGCGGGCCGTATCTGGCGCGCGGGGCCGCCGACCTGGTGCCCACCGCCCAGCTTCTGAATACCTACAGCCCGGAGCTGTACTGCACTGTCCGCAACTATCACGACATCGAACCCGTGGTCCGAACGTACCTCGGCGGCAACGGCTACTCGCTGAACACGGACACGGAGGCGATGTCCGGGTTGGGACTAATTTTGAACCCCCTCTCGGCGACCACCATCTTCGCCCTCATCGGCCTGTTCGCGCTGCCCACGCAGGGACTCGCGGGGCTCGGCGGGTTGGCCGGGCTGGTGGGCGGGGCGCCCAATCCTTACATCTGGCCCGAGAACCTGCCCCGGGTGAACGCTCGCGGCGGACCGGGGGGTGCGCCGGGTTGTTGGCAGCCCATAACCCACGACCTGTGGCCGGCGCCGGAGTTGGTGATGGACACCGGCAACAGCCTCGCGCCGTACAACCACCTCGACACCGGTTCGCCGTACGCGATCGAGTATGTCTGGGGTCGCCAGGTAGGGGATAACACGATCAACCCATGAAAATCACCGGTACCCTCGTCCGACTCGGCATCTTCTCGCTGGTGCTGCTGCTGTTCACTGTGATGATCATCGTGGTGTTCGGTCAGATGCGATTTGACCGCACCTACGGGTATTCGGCGGAATTCAGCAACGTCAGCGGGCTGCGGAGTGGCCAGTTCGTCCGCGCCTCGGGAGTGGAGATCGGCAAGGTCTCCTCGATCAGCCTGGTCGATGGCGGCAAGCGGGCGCGGGTGGAGTTCAGCGTCGACCGCGCGGTGCCGCTGTATCAGTCGACGACCGCACAGATCCGCTATCTGAACCTGATCGGCGACCGCTATCTGGAGCTCAAGCGCGGCGAGGGCGAGGGATCCGACCGGGTTTTGGCGCCGGGCGGGTTCATCCCCGTGTCGCGGACGCAGCCGGCGCTGGACCTCGACGCGCTGATCGGTGGATTCAAGCCGCTGTTTCGGGCGCTGGACCCACAGAAGGTCAACACCATCGCGTCGGCGTTGGTCACCGTGTTCCAGGGTCAGGGCGGCACGATCAACGACATCCTCGACAACACCGCGCAGCTGACCAACCAGCTCGGGGAGCGTGACCAGGCGATCGGCGAAGTCATCAAGAACCTGAACATCGTCCTGGACACCACGGTCCGCCATCGCCAGCAGTTCGACCAGACCGTCAACAACCTCGAGATACTGATCACCGGCCTGAAGGACCACCGTGAGCAGCTGGCCGGCGGAACCGCGCACATCAGCAATGCCGCCGGAACGGTCGCCGACCTGCTGGCCGAGGACCGGTCGCTCCTGCACAAGACCCTCAACTACCTCGACACGGTTCAGCAGCCGCTCATCGATCAGCGTGATTCCCTCGAAGACTTCATTCACAGGGTGCCGACCGGGCTGAACATGATCGGGCGCGCCATCGGTTCCTACGGCGACTTCGTCAACTTCTACGCCTGCGATATCACCCTCAAGCTCAACGGGCTGCAGGGCGGCGGTCCGACCCGCACGGTCAGGCTCTTCCAGCAGCCGACGGGTAGGTGCACGCCGCAATGAGAACCCTGGAACCCCCCAACCGGCTACGCATCGGAATCATGGGCATCGTCGTGATGCTCCTGGTCGTCGGCGTCGGTCAAAGCTTCACCAGCGTCCCCATGCTGATGGCCCGGCCCCACTACTACGGCCAGTTCACCGACGCGGCTGGCCTGACAAAGGGCGATAAGGTGCGCATCGCCGGCATGGACGTGGGCAAGGTCGAGGGCCTTAGCATCGACGGCGACCACATCAGGATCCAGTTCAACATGGGCTCCGAAACCATCGGCACCGAGAGCCGGCTGGCGATCAGGACCGACACCATCCTCGGCAAGAAGGTCCTCGAGATCGAGGCACGGGGGACGCAGACGCTGCGGCCCGGGTCCACATTACCGATCGGTCAAAGCACCACGCCCTACCAGATCTACGACGCGTTCTTCGACGTCACCAAGGCCGCCCAGGGCTGGGACATCGACACCGTGAAGCAGTCGCTGAATGTGCTGTCGCAGACCGTCGATCAGACCTACCCGCACTTGAGCGCGGCGCTCGACGGCGTGGCCAAGTTCTCCGACACGATCGGCAAGCGCGACGAGGAGGTCAAGCACCTGCTCGCCCAGGCCAACCAGGTCGCCGGCATCCTCGGTGACCGCAGCGACCAGATCGACCGGCTGTTGGTCAATGCCAAGACGCTGCTGGCCGCCTTCAACGAGCGGGGCCAGGCCATCGATGCTTTGTTGAGCAATATCGCCGCCTTCTCCGAGCAGGTGAAGGGGCTGATCAACGACAACCCCAACCTGAATCACGTGTTGGAACAGTTGCGCACGGTCAGCCAAATCCTGGTCGATCGCAAAGACGACCTGGCCGCGGGATTTACCGAGGTCGGCAAGTTCCTTCCGTCGTTGAACGAGTCCATCGCGTCGGGGCCGTTCTTCAAGGTGATCCTGAGCAACCTGGCGCCTTACTCGATTCTGCAGCCGTTCGTGGATGCGGCCTTCAAGAAGCGGGGCATCGACCCGGAGAACTTCTGGCGCAGCGCCGGACTGCCGGAATTCCGGTGGCCCGACCCCAACGGCACCCGGTTCCCGAACGGCGCGCCGCCGCCGGCGCCGCCGGCGCTGGAGGGCACCCCGGATCATCCGGGACCGGCTGTCCCGCCCGGGTCGCCGTGCTCCTACACGCCGGCCAATCCCGGCGGCAACATCACCGTCGGGGACGAGGGTCTGCCGCGGCCATGGAATCCGCTGCCCTGCGCGGGTGCGAGCGTCGGCCCGTTCGGCGGCCCGAACTTCCCGGCGCCGATGGACCTTGGGACGTCGCCGCCGAACCCGGACGGTCTGCCGCCCACGCCCGGCATGCCGATCGCGGGGCGCCCGGGTGATCCGCCGCCGAATGTTCCGGGCACACCGGTGCCGCTGCCGACCCAAGCGCCGCCTGGCGCGCGCACCGAGCAGCTGGCGCCGGCCGGCCCGACGCCGCCACCGTCGACGCTTGCGCCGGGCCTGCCGCCGGGTCCGCCGGCGCGGCCCGGCCCGGGTCCGCAACTGCCCGGACCGTTCATCAATCCAGGAGGTGCGGGAGGTAGCGGCGCCGCGGGGGGAGGTAGCCAGAATTGAGTACCGCCTTTGACATCCGAAACATCCGGCTACCGAAGATGTCGCGGGCGGCCGTGATCATCGGCTCGCTGGTGGTCGCGGTGGCCATCGCCGTCGCATACTTCGGCTGGCAGCTTTACCAGAAGGTCACCACCAACACCGTGGTTGCCTACTTCCCGGCCGCGAACGCGCTCTATCCCGGGGACAAGGTCCTGATCATGGGCTTGCGGGTCGGTTCGATCGACAAGATCGAGCCGGCCGGCGACAAGATGAGGGTCACCTTCCACTACGAGAACGAATACAAGGTTCCCGCCAACGCCTCCGCGGTGATCCTCAACCCCACACTGGTGGCCTCGCGCTCAATCCAGCTGGAGCCGCCCTACAAGGGTGGTCCCGTGCTCGCCGACAACGCGGTGATCCCGGAGGAACGCACGCAGGTGCCGGTGGAGTGGGACGAGCTGCGCAACAGCGTCACCAACATCATCTCCAAACTCGGCCCGACGCCCGAACAGCCGAAAGGCCCGTTCGGTGAGGTCATCGAGTCGTTCGCCAACGGACTGGCCGGCAAGGGCAAGGAGATCAACACGACGCTGGACAGCCTGTCGCGGGCCCTGACCGCGCTGAACGAGGGCCGTGGCGACTTCTTTGCGGTGGTGCGCAGCCTGGCGCTGTTCGTCAACGCACTGCACCAGGACGATCAGCAGTTTGTCGCCCTGAACCAGAACCTGGCGGATTTCACGGGCCGGCTGGCCAGCTCCGACAACGACCTCGCCAACGCGATACAGCAATTCGACAGCCTGCTCACGGTGGTGCGCCCGTTCCTGGACAAGAACGCCGAGGTGCTGACCGCCGACATCAACAACCTGGCCACCGCGACCAACACGCTGCTGCAACCGGATTCCCTGAACGGGCTCGAGACCGCCTTGCACGTCCTGCCGACGGCCGCGGCGAACGTCAACCAGATTTACCACCCGGCGCACGGCGCGGTTGTCGCGATTCCGGCGATCACCAACTTCGCCAACCCCATGCAGTTCATCTGCAGCTCGATTCAGGCCGGCAGCCGGCTGGGCTACCAGGAGTCCGCCGAGCTCTGCGCCCAATACCTGGCGCCGATCCTCGACGCGATCAAGTTCAACTACCCGCCGTTCGGCTTGAACCTGTTCAGCACCGCCGAGATCCTGCCCAAGGAGGTCGCCTACTCGGAACCGCGGCTGCAGCCGCCCAACGGGTACAAGGACACGACCGTCCCGGGGATCTGGGTGCCGGACACACCCACCTCGCACCGCAACACCCAGACGGGCTGGATCGTCGCCCCGGGCATGCAGGGCCAGCAGGTCGGGCCGATCACCGCGGGCCTGCTGACCCCGGACTCGCTGGCCGAACTGATGGGCGGCCCCAACATCGCGCCCATTCAATCGACCCTGCAGACCCCGCCGGGATACCCGAACGCCTACGACCAGGTGCCGATAGCGCCGGTCATCGGGCAGAACCCGCCGCAGGTGCCGATACCGCCACCGCCGCCGGGGCCGGACGTGGTCCCGGGACCGGTCGCCCCGACGCCCGCGCCGGTTGCGGCGCCCGCGCCCAACGCCGGTGGGCCCGCCAACGCAGGGCTGGGCCAGTGAGGCGCGCGACGAGCGCGCTGCGCGCGCTGGGCAAGCCGATTCGCCGCCGGACGTGGCAGGGGTTGGTGTTACTGGTCGCCGCCCTGGTGCTGAGCTCCTGTGGCTGGCGCGGAATCTCCAACGTCGCGATTCCCGGCGGTCCGGGCAGCGGGTCGGGCTCCTACACCCTGTATGTGCAGGTGCCGGACACGCTGGCGATCAACGGCAACAGCAAGGTGATGGTCGCCGACGTCTATGTCGGCTCCATCAAGGGCATCAACCTGAGGAATTGGATCGCCACGCTGACGCTGGGCATCGACAAGCGCGTCAAGCTTCCGAAGAACGCCACCGCCGCGATCGGCCAGACCTCTCTGCTGGGTTCTCAGCACGTGGAGCTGGCCGCCCCGGCGAACCCGTCGCACGAGCTGCTCAAGGATGGCGACACCATCCCGCTGAAGAACTCGTCCGCCTATCCGACGACCGAGCAAACGCTGGCCAGCCTGTCGTTGATCTTGCGCGGCGGCGGCATCCCGAACCTGGAGGTGCTGCAGAACGAGGTCTATAACATCTTCCACGGGCGAGGGGATCAGATCCGGGCGTTCCTCGGCAAGCTGGACACCTTCACCAACCAGCTCAACCAGCAGCGCGACGACATCACCCACGCGATTGACTCGACCAACCGGCTGTTGGTGTACGTGGGCGGCCGCAACGACGTGCTCGAACGAGTGCTGACGGACATCCCGCCGCTGATCAAGCATTTCGCCGACACCAAGAACCTGCTCATCAACGCGGTCGATGCGGTGGGGCGGATGAGCCAGTACGCCGACCAGTACCTGTCCGAAGCGCGGGGGCCCCTGCATACCGACTTGCAGGAGTTGCAATGCCCGTTGAGGGAACTCGGCAAGGCCTCGCCGGACCTGATCGGCGCACTGAAGTTGATCCTCACGCAGCCATTCGACATCGACGCCATTCCCAAAATCATCCGGGGTGACTACATGAACGTGTCGCTGACGCTGGATGTGACCTACAGCGCCATCGACAACGCGTTCCTCACCGGCACCGGATTCTCGGGAGCCCTGCGGGCGCTCGAGCAGTCGTTCGGGCGCGACCCCGAGACGATGATCCCCGACGTCCGCTACACGCCGAACCCGAACAACGCGCCCGGCGGACCGCTGGTCGAAAGGGCGGACACGAGCCAATGCTGACCCCTTTCATCAGACGCCAGCTGATCCTGTTCGGGATCCTGACCGTGATCTCGATCTTGGTTCTCGGCGTCTACTACTTGCAGATTCCCAGCCTTGTGGGTGTCGGCCGATACACGCTCAAGGCCGAGCTGCCCGCATCGGGCGGCCTGTATCCGACTGCCAACGTGACCTACCGCGGCATCACCATCGGCAAGGTCACCGACGTCGAGCCGACCGAGCGCGGCGCCGAGGCGACGATGAGCATCGACAGCAACTACAAGATCCCGATCGATGCGGTAGCCAACGTGCACTCGGTGTCGGCGGTCGGTGAGCAGTATCTGGACCTGGTGTCGTCCGGGAACACGAGCCAGACCTTCGCGCCCGGACAGACCATCAACAAGGGCACGGTGCCCAGCGAGATCGGGCCGGCGCTCGACACCGCCAACCGCGGGCTTGCCGCGTTGCCCAAGGACAAGATCGGTACGCTGCTGGACGAGACGGCACAATCCGTCGGCGGCCTGGGGCCCGCCCTGCAACGGCTGGTGGATGCGACCCAGGCGATCGTCGGTGATTTCAAGACGAACATCACCAACGTCAACGACATTATCCAGAACTCCGGCCCGATCCTGGACAGCCAGGTCGATTCGAACAGCGCGATCGAGCGCTGGGCGCGCAACCTGAACACGCTGGCGGCGCAGAGCGCGCAAAACGACCCACATGTGAAAAGCATTCTCCGCCAAGCCGCCCCGACCGCCGACCAGATCAACGACGTATTCAGCGGAGTCCGTGACTCGCTCCCGCAGACACTGGCGAATCTCGAGGTCGTGTTCGATCTGCTCAAGCGCTACCACACCGGCCTGGAGCAGTTGCTGGTGTTCCTGCCGCAGGGGGCTGCGATCGCGCAGACGGCGTCCCAGCCGTTCCCGAACCAGGGCGCCCTCGACCTGGCGCTGTCGATCAACCAGCCGGCGCCGTGTCTGACCGGCTTCATTCCGGCATCCGAGTGGCGGTCTCCCGCGGACGTGAATATCGAACCGCTGCCGTCGGGCACATACTGCAAGATTCCGATGGATTACCAGGCCAACAGCGTGCGCGGATCGCGCAATATCCCGTGCGTCGACATTCCCGGCAAGCGGGCCGCAACACCACGCGAGTGCCGCGACCCGAACCCGTATGTTCCGGCGGGCACCAACCCCTGGTACGGCGACCCGAACCAGATCCTCACCTGCCCTGCGCCGGCAGCGCGCTGCGATCAGTCGGTGAGGCCCGGCATGGTGATCCCGGCGCCGTCGGTCAACAACGGCCTGAACCCGGCACCCTCGGACCGAGTCGCCGGCACGCCACCGCCGATCAGCGACCCGTTGTCGCGGCCGGGACAAGGTACCGTGCAGTGCAACGGCCAACAGCCGAACCCATGCGCTTACACTCCCATCGGACCTCCCTCGGCCATCTACAGTCCGCAGAGCGGTGAGCTGGTGGGGCCCGACGGAGTCAAATACTCCGTCGAGAACTCGACGAAAACAGGAGACGACGGATGGAAGGAGATGCTGGCGCCAGCCGGCTGAACCCCCCACCGATGCCGATCGTTCGTCGTCGTCGGCGTAGTCGACGTCCGAAGAATCAGCAGGAACCGACGGTCGCCGCCGACATCAGCCCGGTGACCGTCGAGGACTCGGCGGAATCCGCGGACGTAACCGACGAGACCGGGCCGGCGGAGACGGTCGTGGATCCGGCGGAGTCCGCGGACGCAACCGACGAGACCAGGCCCGCGGAGACGGTCGAGGATCCGGTGGAACTCGCGGACGGAACCGACGAGATCGGCACCGATGCGGCGGCCGCGGAATCGGTGGAACCGGAGGCGACGGCCGATGCCGGCGACGCGGCCCTCGAGCGCGGAAAGTCGCGCCTGGGCCGGGGCTGGCTCGTCGGCATTGCCGCGGTGCTTGTCCTGTGCGCCGGCGCCCTCGGGGCCGGCGGTTACTTTGCATTGCGCTACCACCACGAAAGCCAGGCAATAGCGCGGAGCAACGCCGCGGCGCTCAAGGCGGCGGTGGAGTGTGTTTCGGCGACCCAAGCCCCTGACACCAACGCGATGGTCGCGAGCGAGCAGAAGATCATCGACTGTGGCACAGATGCTTTCCGCTCCCAGGCGCTGCTGTACACCAGCATGCTCGTTCAGGCCTATCAGGCCGCGAACGTGCACGTCCAGGTTTCGGACGTGCGAGCCGCGGTCGAACACAACAACAACGACGGTTCCGTCGAGGTGCTCGTCGCCATGCGCGTCAAGGTGACCACCGACAAGAGCCAGAACGAAACCGGCTATCGCCTGCGCGCGAAGATGGCCATGGCCGAGGGCCAGTACAGAATTGCCAAGCTCGAACAGGTCACGAAGTGACGTTGGTGCTCGAGGACACTCGGACCACAACGGCCCTGCAAACACCAACGCAGGACGCCTTGGCGCCATGGGACCTGCGTGCCGGGGCGTTCGCTGTTGACGTCTTTCCGGCCATCGCGGTGATAACGACGCTGGTACTGGTGTCCTTCACGGTGCCGGCGCAGGGTGCGTGGTGGTGGGCGTGCTGGTGCGCCATCGGAGTCGTAATGCTGCTGAGTCTGAACAATCGGTCGCTGCTGCATGCGGTCACCGGCTGGAGCCTGGGACGCGCGGTGTTCGGGATCAGGGTGGTGCGGGCCGACGGCTCGGCCGTGGGGCCGTGGAGGCTGCTGCTGCGAGATCTTGCCCACCTGCTCGACACGGCATCGGTGGTGGGATGGCTTTGGCCACTGTGGGATTCGCGACGTCGCACGTTCGCCGACATGTTGACGGGCACCGAGGTGCGACGCGTCGAACCTGACGAGGTGCCGCGCAACATACGGGAGTGGGCCGTTGTTGTCCTGCTGATCGCGGCGGCGCTGTGTCTGGACGGTGCTCACGTGAGCTACCAGGTGTACTCCCATGAGCGGGCGACCGCGCAAACAAGCGCCCAGGTGTTGGCGCAGGGGCCGAAAATCGTCGCGCAGATGCTGACGTACGACCCTAAAACACTGAACGACGATTTCGCGCGCGCCCGGGCGCTGACCACCGACCGATACCGGGGCCAGCTGGCCGATCAACAAGAGGCGGTGAAGAAGAAGAATCCGGTCGTCAACGAGTACTGGCCGACCGACTGGTCCATCCAATCGGCGACTCCGGATCGGGCGACGATGCTGTTGTTCATGCAGGGCCGCCGTGGCGAGGGACCCGACCTGCGCCAGATCACCGCAACCGTGCGAGTGAATTTCGCCAAAGCCGGGAACGACCATTGGCTCGTCGATGACCTCACCGTGGTCACCAAGCCCAAACCACCCGGGAACGGAAAATGAGTCCCCGGCGCAAGTTTGAGCCCGGCGAGGCAACACTGTTCGTCGCGCATCCCGGGGAGGCGCGACCGCGGGGGCTGGCGCTGGCCACCGCGGTCGCCGCGGTGCTGATGGTGGCGGCCATCACGGTATGCACCCTGATGCTGATCTCCCATGAACGCCGCGTGCGCGTCGTGTCGAAGGAGCGCGAGGTGCTCAGCTACGTGAGCGGGTTCATGGTGCAGTTCACCTCCATCGACCCCTTTCACGCCAACGACTATGTCGCGCGGGTATTGGCCCAAGCGACAGGCGATTTCGCCAAGCAGTATCACGACAAGGCGAACGAGATCCTGCTTCAGGTCGCCCGGGCCGAACCCGCGACCGGCACCGTCCTCGGCTCCGGCCTGGAACGCTGGAACGACGACGGCGGGGCCACGGTGATGGTGGCTACCGAAGTCACCTCGAAGTCGCCGGACGAAAAGCGGGTATTCGAGAACACCAATCGTTGGACGGTAACCGTCACGCAGGAAGGGAACCAGTGGAAGATCAGCGACCTGGTGCAGGTGATCTGACCGACGCGGCCGTAGAACCTTCGGAGGGCGGCGACCCCACGGAGGTCGCCGAAACCGTGGCCGCGCCAACAGAAGCCACAACGGAAGCCACAACCGAAGCCACCGAGGTTGTACCCGACGAGGTCGGCGAAGACTCGGATGCGGCCGAGGCGAGCGCGACGGACACCAAGGGCCGAGGCACCCGGAAGAGGCGGTTGGCGGGCAGGCGACTCGCCATCGCCGTGGCGGTGACAGCCATGCTGTTCGTCGGATCGGCGGCATTCGCGGGCGCGGCGGTCCAGCCGTACCTGACCGATCGCGCCACCGCCGCGACCAAGCTGAAAGTGGCGCGGACAGCGGCCGACGCGATCAGGACCCTGTGGAGTTACACGCCGGAGAACATGGACACCCTCGCCGATCGCGCGGCGGTCTATCTCAGCGGTGATTTCGAGGCCCAGTACCGCAAATTCGTCGACGCGATCGTCGCCCCCAACAAGCAGGCCAAGGTGACCGATACCACCGACGTCACCGGAGCAGCCGTCGAAGAACTGGACGATCCGAACGCCGTCGTGATGGTCTACACCAACACCACGTCAACAAGTCCGCTGAAAAAGAACATCCCGTCACTGAAGTATCTTTCGTACCGGATATTCATGAAACGCAACGGCAGCCGCTGGCTGGTGACCAGGATGAACACCATCACCTCGCTGGACTTGACGCCGCAACTCTAGCGCAGACGGCCGCATCCGCCGAAAGATACTGCAGCCCATGGCCGTTGCCTCGCCGGTATCCGAACGATCCACCGTCGCAGCGTTGCTGCTGTTAACCCTGGCCACCGGCTTGGCCGACTCGATCAGCATTTTGGTTCTCGGCCACGTGTTCGTGGCCAACATGACCGGCAACGTGATCTTCCTCGGCTTCTGGCTGGCCCCGAAAACCACCATCGACCTGACCGCCGTCGCGGTGGCCCTCCCCACCTTCGTCTGCACCACGATCGTCAGCGGCCGGGTATCGCGGCATTTCGGTGAGCGGGCCCGCGCGTGGATTTGCACCGTGCTGGCAACGGAAATCGCGTTGCTGGTGGCGTTGTCGGTCCTGGCCGGCCGGGGCGTGCTGCACTATCACGACAACACCAAACTGATCATGATCGGCGTCCTCGCAGTGACGTTCGGTCTGCAGCACTCGAGCGCGCGCCAGTTCGGGATCCAAGAACTCTCCACCACCGTGCTGACGTCGACGATTGTCAGCCTCGGTCTGGACAGCCGCCTGGCGGGTGGCACGGGGGAGCGCGAAAAGCTGCGATTCAGTGTGGTTTTCACGATGTGCGCAGGTGCCCTGATCGGCGCGACGACGTCACGATTTGTCGTGGCACCCGTCTTCGCGATCACCGCGGCGGTGGTGGGGCTGAGTCTGCTGATCTTTCTGTTCGGACCGGCCGACAGCAAAAGCCCTGTGGCTGGGTCTAATTGAACGCAAGCCAGCTGGGCAGCGCCCGCTCGTGCGAGTCGCAGAGCACCTCCCGGGTGTCGCACGACCCCCTCGGCGACCCGGCCCCGGCCCACATGCCGCCGGTGTCACGGCGCAACACGATGGCCGACGAACCACCGCCGTCGAGCAGGACCGCGGTGTCGCTGCCCAGGCCGCGAAAAAGGTCCTGGATGTTGTCCGGTGTATAACTCCCGCCCTCGAAGATGTACATCTCGTCCTTCTGCTTCGAGTAGGCGAGGGCCGTGCGCGCGGCGCTCGGGCCGCCGTCGTTGAGTTGTGCGGTGTTGCCGGGGGACAACAGCCCGATCCCCGACACCGCAACGAACCTCTCGTTCTTGTTCAGCAGGTCCCCCACCACCGGAGTGGCGGCGTCATAGTCTTGTCTGCCCCTGGGCCGCACCACATATGGCGCACCCCCTGACGGCAGGATCATCGTCGACAGCGCGCTCCAGCTCTCGCCGCCGCCGGACAGGCCCTGCTTGCCGGGATAGGCGACGGTGCCGGTGACCGCCTGGTTGGCGCGACCCTGGCCGTGGGTGTTGTCGACGAAGGCCCCCAAGGGTGAACTGCAACCGGTCTGGCGCCAGGAGCCGGCCTTCTGCGGGCGGATGTCAAAGAAATTGGCGTTGATGGCGATTGTCGGTTGCCCCATCCGCTGCCACGCCTGAAGCGGCGGGTAGATCTCGGAGGCTTGCCAGAGTCCCTCGCCGGTGCGGGCCCCGGGATTGTTTTCGCACCGCGCCTGGTCGCCTTGATGGCTGTCCACCAGTAGGTGCGGTGCAAGGCGTCCCGCGGCATTCTTGATGACCATCAGGTGCCCGCCGTTGTTCATCTCATACCAGCCGCCGCCGGCGTTGAGCATCGGCGTGGGGTGACCGGGACCGAAGTTGTAGACCAGGTATGAGCCCCTGGTGGTCTGGATGGCGTTAGCCAGCAGATCCCGTCCGTCGGCCGCGTGTGCGACGGGCTGCCCGGCGGTGCTCGCCAACGTCACCGACGCAACCAGCGCAGCGCAGCAGGCCGCCAACCGGCGCAGGCTGGCAGGTGGCGTCGGCACGGGGGACCTTTCGGCGCTGATGTTGGTGCAACACACAAAGCATCAGCCACATAAGCCCCACTGTCAACTTTGATAACGAACGGATGACGCCTTGGCCGCACTCGAATTACGTTTGCTCGCTTGAACTTTCGTCGAGCACCCGCGCTGCGCTTGCGCGCTTGCTCACGCGCGCCTGGTGTTGCGCCTGGTGTGCCTCGGCGATCGCCAGCGCGACCGCCCCCGGGAGCCGGTGGAAGCCGCTGCGGTCGTAGACGCGTGTGACGATGGCGCCCAGTAGCAGACCGATCACCAGGCCGACCGCCGTCATCCACAGCGCCTGCGACAGACCGGCGTCCCCACGGCCGTTGAGATAGACCAGCGACCGCACGCCCAGGAACACCTGGTGCATCGGCTCGAACTCGGACAGCCAGCGGAAGAACGGCGGCGTCGCCTCCAACGGGACGGTGGCACCCGCCGACGGCAGCCCGAGGATCACGAAGATCAGCATGCTGACCAGCAGGCCCATCGACCCCAGTATCGAGAGCAGCGAACTCGACGTGATACCCACCGCGATGATCGCGAACACCCCGTAAGCCCACAACGGCCAGCCGTGCGGAATGGGCATGCCGAGGCCATGGGCAATCGCCAGGTACACCGCAGACGTGAGCAGTGCCAGCACCACCATGATGGCCCACTTCAGCTGCAGCGTCTGGAATCGTGAGATCTTGACCTGCTCGGCGAAGCGATACACCGGGCCCCACTCCGCAGGCACGTAGCCGAGCAGCGCGTCCACCAGCGTGCTGACCACGACGCTGCCCGTGAAACCCGCCAGCAGCAGCAGCAGCGCGTAATAGAACGCCGACAGCCCATTGCCGGTGCCGTTCGGCAATGGATTGTAGACAAGGGTTTTGACGTCGATCGGGTTGGCGACTCCCAGCGCGGACGCTCCGGTCAGGGGCGCGCCGCCCGTCTCGGCCGCGATGTCGGCCGTGAGTCTTTGGCCCACTTTGCCATTCGCGACGGCCATCGCCTGCGTCAGGGTCTGGCCCGCGATGCTGGAGGCCAGCGTGCCGGCCCGCTGGTTCGTGAAGATCGTGACTGTGGGGCGTGCGGCACGGGCGGGGGTGACCGCGCTTGTCCCGAACTCGCGAAGGCTGGACGAGAAGGTCGGCGGAATGACCAGTTCCCCGTACACCTTGGCGGTGTCGAGCAGTTGCCGCGCCTCGTCGTGGGAAACCATCCGGATGTCGAACTTGTCCTTGTCCAGACCGGACGCCAGCCCGTCGGCAATCTGGCCTCCGAACGGTCCGGCGTCCTCGTTCACCACAGCGATGGGGAAATGCCGCAGGTTGGTCGTCGGGTTCAAAATGCCCCCGAGGTACAGCGCGCACAGCGCCGACATGAGGGCCAAGGTGACGACGATGGGTAGAGCCCAGAACCGGACGGTCCGAATTGCCTTGATATTCCGGTTAGGGTCGGGCGCCGCGTGCCGCGGCTGCGATTGAGACATGCGGGCTCCTGTCTGTCGTGCCCACTCTATGTGCTCTCAGTCGCCCAACTGTGCATGCATCTCCCAGATCAGGAGTTCCGACGGCTCGGTCGCCGTCACCCGCCGGCCGTCGGTATCGGTGAGGCGGACCGCGTCGCCTTCTCGTAGGTCACCGATTCCCTCGCACGCGACGCGGCCCAGCGCGGTGAATACGTGCAGGTAGGGCGCCTGCGGAAGGCCTACCGAGTCGCCGGGCCGTAACCGCGTGCCATGCAGTGCGGCGTTGCGGTTGCGCAGCGTGATGGCCGCCTCACGACCGGGGGTGCCTGAGGCGATGGTCACAAGTTCGCCGTCCAACGTTTCGGAGTCGATCTCGTGCTGTTGGTAGCTCGGGGAGACGCCGGTCTCGTCGGGAAGAACCCACATCTGCACGAAATGAACCGGCTCCGTTTCGGAGTCGTTCATCTCCGAGTGCAGGATTCCGCTGCCCGCCGACATGCGTTGCGCCAGACCGGGATAGATCACTCCGCGGTTGCCGGCGGAATCCCGATGCATCAGTTGCCCCTGCAGGACCCACGTCACGATCTCCATGTCCCGATGGGAGTGCGTGTCGAATCCGCTTGCGGGAGCGACAATGTCGTCGTTGTTGACCACGAGCAGGCCGTGGTGGGTGTTGGCCGGATCGTAGTGGTCGCCGAACGAGAACGAATGTCGGGATTTCAGCCAGGACGTCGTGGTGACGGCGCGGTCGGCCGCGCGCCGGATCTCCAGGGTTGCAGGCACCAGCCCAGCCTAGGCCACACCGGCGGCGAGGATATCCTGCGCGTGCCGCAGTGCGGCGCCAAGCTCGGCCAGGGTCAGGCCGGACGAATGGCCCAGGTGGATCTCGATCTGGTAGTCCGGCTGGCCGTCCTGGCCGAAAATCGGCAGAACGACGAATTCCGTTGATGCCAATTCCGTTTCGAGGTTATCGGTGACCGATCGCAGTGTCACCATGGTCATCAGGGTGGTGAGCCGGCGGGTCACCTGTGCGGTCGGTTCCATCGACGCCAGGATGTCGGCCAGACGGTTGTGCAGGGATTGGTGGGTGTCGTCGAACCGCCAGGCGCCGTAGCCGCGGGCGCGGATATCGGCGAGCACCCGCTCGTGGTGGGCGATTTCGGCGCGGGTCAGTCGTGGCGTGACGCGGTGCAGCCACGCGCGGACGTCGTCCTCGTCGCGCCAGGCCATGGCGACGAGGCCGAACGGCGGGTCGATGGGGAAGCGCTGGCCGACGGCCTGCTCCCCGTCGGTTCCGTGGCCGGCGGCGTCCACGGTGGTCAGGTGCCGGTCACCGATTTTCGACATCGAACACCCCGCGCCGAGGGAGTCGTGGAGGAAGCGCAGCGCAGCACGCCCCCGGTCCAGCAGGGGGAATTGCGTGCGCAGTCCGTGAACCAGCCCGAACAAACCGCTGCCAAGGACGTAGCGGCGGTCCGCGCGCCGGGCCACCCATGCCCGCCGTTCGAGCTCGGCCAGCACCAGGGCACACGTCGACGTGCTGATCCCGCAGCCCTTCGCCAGCTCGGCCGATGTTCGGCCCTTCGGTGAATCCGCCAGGGCGGCAAGGATATCCATCACCCGAACCGTGGGCGGCGACTTGGCGGTTGACGGACGCATGGCCACCTCCCTACGATCCGTCCAAAATCTAACATTTATCGTCCTAATAATAGGAGAATGCTGTGTTCAAGGTGGGAGTCTGGGGACCGGGTTCCATGGGCGTGATCGCCCTGCGTGGGGTGATCGACCATCCGCAGCTGGAGCTGGTCGATCTCGTCGTCCACAGCGATTCCAAAGCGGGCCGTGACGCGGGAGAGCTCTGCGGGATCGCGCCGACGGGAGTGATCGCGACGCAGGACCCGGCCGCGATGCTCGCCGGCGAAGCCGACGCGGTGGTGTATGCCGCGGGGGCCAACCTGCGGCCGCTGGAAGCCATCGAGGACATGGAGTCGATCCTGCGGGCCGGCAAGAATGTGGTGTCGTGCTCGGTGGTGCCGCTGGTCTTTCCCGACGCCGTCAACGAGGCGTTCACCGATCCGTTGCGTCAGGCGGCGCTGGCGGGCGGAGTGTCGTTCTTCACCACGGGAATCGACTCGGGATTCGCCAATGACGCTCTGCCGCTCGTTCTTTCGGGGGTATCGCGGGTCATCGAGTCGATTCGGGTGACGGAGATGTTCAACTACGCGACCTATCCGGACAAGGCCGCGGTGTACGAGATCCTCGGATTCGGCAAGCCGCCGGAGTTCAGCGCGTTCGCGGCGGCGCCCGGGGTGTTCACCTTCGGCTGGGGACCCGTCCTGCACCAGCTCGCCGCCGGGCTGGGCGTCGAGATCGACAACATCGAGGAGACCAACGAGCGCGTCCCGGCCCCAGAATCCTTCGACACGCCCACCGGGCACATCGCGGCCGGGACGATCGCGGCGATGCGCTCGACGCTCACCGGTTACGTGGCCGGCAAGCCGACCTTCGTCGTCGACCACGTGACCCGGATGCGTGACGACATCGCTCCGGACTGGCCGCAACCGCACATCTGCATCGAGCCCAAGGACCTGGGCTACGGGCCGGCCTCCGGCCGCGGTCTTTATCGCGTCGAGATCGAGGGTTCCCCGAGCATGCGATGCGAATTCGAGATGGCCGACGACCACGACCACGACCTGGGCGCGCGCATCGCCGGCGCATCGCGGATGGTCAACGCCATCCCGGCGGTGTGCGCGGCCCGGCCCGGTCTGCTCTGCGCGCTGGACCTGCCGTTGGTCACCGGGGCCGGCCTGGTCCGTCCGGTGCCCGGACCGTCACCGGATAGCCGGCTGTTCTAGGGGCCCCGCGGGCGCGTACTCCGGCGCGGGACCTGCGATTTCCGCGCGGCGCCGGCCGGCCGGCCTGCCGTTCAGCCAGCACGCGAGGCCCCCGGCCAACAAGCCGACTGCGACACCGAGATCCGGACGCTGCCCG
The DNA here is from genome assembly GCA_963784685.1 of uncultured Actinomycetota bacterium. Classification (GTDB taxonomy): domain Bacteria; phylum Actinomycetota; class Actinomycetes; order Mycobacteriales; family Mycobacteriaceae; genus Mycobacterium. The sequence goes on along the minus strand of CAWASF010000011.1, from coordinate 296,867 downwards.
AGCATCAGCCAGGACAACACCGCCGCACCCGCGGGGATGACGGCGAACAGCATCGCGACCGCCGCCGCGCCGTGCATGCTGATGGCGCGCACGTAAAGGCTGACCGCCACCGTGGCGTTGAGCAGCACCATGGCGCTGACCGCGACCGTGGCCTTGGCCGCGTCGTGCACGGCGAAGGGGGTGAGGGCCGCGAGCACCGCTGCGGGAATGAGCGCCACGGCATTTTGCATGGCGCTCATCGCGCGGAAGTCTACGCCCGAGCAGTACCGCTGTTGGTACACGCCGCCGACCGAAAGGCCAAGCAACGCAACCGCAAGGAGCGCGATGACGGGGTCGATCCCGTGCGTGCTCATCAGCCTCGTGGCGCACGCGGCGAGCACCGCGACCACGCCGAGGGCCAGGGCGGCCACCCGCTGCGGACCGAGCGGCTCCCGCAGGAACGTCGCGGCCAGGATCGACGTGATGACCGGGTTCATCGCGATCACCACCGCACCGAGCACGGCCGGCGCGCCGAGCAGAAGCGCCTCATACAGGCAGCAGAACTGCACGGCCTGGATGAGCAGGCCGGTGACCATGACGTGACCGAGCTGCGCTCCCCGCGGCCAGGCCGCCCTGGCCAGCAGGGCCCAGGACGCCAGAACGATTGCGGCTAAACCGAATCGCAGCACCAAGACGGCCATCGGGGTCATCGAAGCCACCGCGAGCGCGCCGATGGGGTAGCCGAGCGCGTAGAAGAGGGTCACCGCCGAAGCGGTGGTCAATGGCATGCGTGTCGGGTGCATATCCTCCATGCTGGCCAAGGCCGACCCATGCCGTCCAACGATTATTGGTGATCGCGCCGATCATGAATTCTTATCACTCTGTGGCCCTGATCATGGAACAGCGAGGTGAATGAGGAAACAATTGATCAAATTCGCTGATCGAATTAGGGTGGCAAGTATGTCCCAGGTCCTTGATATCGCGCCGCTGCGCAGCCTCGTCGCAGTCGCCGACTGCGGGGGATTCCACCGGGCGGCCGCCGCGCTGCACCTCAGCCAATCGGCGGTCAGCCAGCATTTGCGCAAGGTGGAGAGCGTGATCGGCGAGCCGGTCGTACAACGCTCCGGGCGCGGCATCGTGTTCACCGAAGTCGGTCAGAAGCTGCTGCGGCATGCCCGGGCGATACTGGCGGCGCACGACGCGGCCCTGGACGACCTTGGCGCAACCGAAAACAAGCTGCTGACGATCGGCGCCACCGAGCACGGCGCGGACGTGATGCTGCCCGCCCTGACCAGCGCGCTCCGCGAGCGGCTTCCGGACCTGCGGCCGCGGTTTCGGCTCGACCGCAACGTTTCACTGGCGGACGCGATCGACCGCGGGCTCGTGGACTTGGCGATCATGCTGGACGGATCGGGGTTGGATCGCGCCAATGCGTCGGGAATCGCCGTGCTGAAATGGGTTTCAGCGCGGGCATTCACCGCCCGCCGGGGCGATCCGCTGCCGCTGGTGATTTTTGCCGAACCGTGCACCTTGCGCGAGCCGGCCTTCTCGATCCTGGAGAAGAACGGCATCGCCTACGAGATCGCCGCCGAATGCGGTGATCTGTCAGGGCTTTACGCCGCGGTGCGGTCGGGGCTCGGGTTCGCGCTGCTGCCTATGATCGGCAAGCTCCCCGATGGCCTGTGTCCGGCCGAGGGACTGCCGGCCGCCAACTGCGCCACGATCCTTGTTCGCGGCCGCGCCGGGATAGATCCGGATCTGCTGAGCACCGTCGATGCCGCGGTGCGTGACGTGCTGCCGGTCGAAAACTGAACGCCGCCTTTCAGGATCGACCGCTTGGGTATGTCGCGGCGGCTAGCTGCACGATCTCGGTGCGGTCGTCGGGCAGGACGAACCCGGATTGAATCGCCCGATCGAGCGCCGCCGTGAAGCCGTCCAGGTACTCGTCGGCCCCGCCCGGATAAAGCCGCTGCAGCGTGGCGGCATCGAAGGGCTCCCCGGAGCCGAAGATGGCCGCCATGATGCTCTCCGTGGCGCCGAGACCGGACGTGCGCGCGATCGGAACGTCGACCCAGGGCGTCCGGACGCCTCCCCGAGCGAGTCCGTTGGGATCCAGAACCGGCCGGGGCCCATCGGCGTCGCGAACCTCAATGGGTGCGGCCGCGGGTGCCGGCTCGCCGGTGCGGACCCACGTGTTCAGCGCGGCGAGCGCCGCCTGCACCACGTAATGGTGTTGCGGGGCGAAGTTGATGTAGTGGCCCAGCCGCTGCCCCATCAGCACGTCGGTCGGCGCGTAGGCCGCCACGATGTCGTGCAGCGGCGCCGAACCGTTGTCGATCGGCGCCACCTGGATCGTGTAGTTGTCGGCATGCGCCGCGCCGGGGATCTCCCAGACCCGCAGGCATCGGTTGTCGGGCTGCCGCGCGAAGTAATACCCGTGCCGCACCGGGCCGAACAGATCGGTCTCGGTGATGATCGTGACGACCGGCACGCGCAGATCGGGCCGGAAGGCAACCGCCTCCGGCGAGTTCGCCTGCGACTCATCGAAGATGGAAATGTCGTCCAGCGGTGCGGCCGACGCGAACCGGGAATGCACCAGGAACCCGTCGTAGCTTTGCGCGACCGGATCGACGGCGTTGACATAGGTCGTCAGGAACATCGCCGATTGCGATTCGCCGACGGCGACCACATGGCGCTCGCCGAGGTCGCCCAGAACGCCGTCGGGGGCGGCATTCCCGACGAGCGCACCGGCCTGGGAAAAAATGTCGAAGGAGAATGCGTCGCCCGGGTGGTGCAGGGCCGCATATCGCGCCGGATCCTGGCTCTTGAGTGACATGTCCATGCCGAGCAGGCTGGCGCCGCCCTCCACCCCCACCCGCTGAGCCGAGACCGCGACGTAGGCGTAGCCCGCGCGAATGATCTCGCGATGCGCCATCATCCACACGGCCGGAGCATCGATGCCACCACTCACGTTGAGCCACTCGACCAGCACGGTCCCGTTGAACCGCGCGCGATCGGATGGTGTCAGCACGACCAATCGCGTGGTGTAATCGGCTGTGCCGGAACGCGTTACCTCCCACCGGCCGTCCGCACCCAGCTCCCCTGCCGGGGCGTAGGACGCGGCTGTGCCGGATATAAAGAACTCTTCGGCGACATAGCCGACGCTGTCCATGTCAAAGGCGCCCAAGAGCAGCAGCGGCTTACCGGGCGCGGAAGTGACGACTGGGGATTCGGTCACAGTGATCCCGGCAGACCGAATTCCTCGAACAGCGTGCCGTCGAGGAACGCCACCACACGCGACACCCCGTCGGCGCGGACGTCCAGCACGTGCAACTGAAACGGCACGTGCACGTCACCGGCGCGCATGTACATGGCCGCGGCGGGCTGGCCGTTGGCGACCAACGGGATGAGGCGCATGTCCCCGGGTGATTCGGCGGGGCACTGCTGGTGGATGAGCGCGATGATGTCCCGCGCGCCCTGGTACCAGCCGACGTACGGCGGCATCTCCCAGATCGCCTCGGCGGTGAACAGCTCGACCAGCCGGTCGATGTCGTAGGCCTCGAACGCGGCGATGTAGCGGTCCAGCAGGTCCTGCGCCTCCGGCGAATCCGCCGGCCGCAACCGGTCACCGGAGCTGGGCCCGACGGCATCCAGCTGGGCCCGCGCCCGCTGCAGCAGGCTGTTGACCGCGGTCGTGCTGGCGCCGATCGCCGTGGCCACCTCGGCGGCCCTCCACTGCAGCACGTCGCGCAACAGCAACACCGCCCGCTGCCGGGGTGAGAGGTGTTGCAGCGCAGCGACGAACGCCAACCGCACCGACTCGCGCGACCCGACGATGACCGAGGGGTCGGCCGGATCGTCCGGCATGTCCGGAAGCGGTTCCAGCCAGGGCACCTCGCTGCGTTCCACCAGCTCGGCGGTCGGGTCCGAGCTCGGTGCGCCCAGCCCCGTCGGCAACGGCCGGCGCTGCCGGCCCTCGAGTGCGGTCAGGCACGTGTTGGTGGCGATGCGATGCAGCCAGGTCCGCATCGACGACTTGCCTTCGAACCGGTCGTAGGCCTTCCAGGCCCGCAGCAGTGTCTCCTGCACCAGATCCTCGGCGTCGTGCAATGACCCGGTCATCCGATAACAGTGCGCGAGCAACTCACGGCGGTACGGCTCGGCATGGGTTGAGAAATCCCGGTCGGAGTTTTCGGCGAGCACACTCACGAAACAGAGCCTACGCAGAGCCTCTGACGGCCCCATCCCCGCAGCCACTACGCTGCCCCTAATGAGTACGACCCGCAGTGAACGGAATTTCGACGGCCTCGGCGGCGTGCGCATCGTCTACGACGTCTGGACGCCGGACACCCCGCCGCGAGCGCTGGTCGTGCTGTCGCACGGCCTGGGCGAGTATGCCCGCCGCTACGACCACGTCGCGCAGTGCTTCGGTGAGGCGGGGCTGGTCACCTACGCCCTGGACCACCGGGGGCACGGCCGCTCCGGCGGCAAGCGGATGCTGGTGCGGGACATCTCCGAGTACACCGCCGATTTCGACACCCTGGTCGGCATCGCCACCCGGGAGCACCACGGCCTCAAGTGCATCGTGCTCGGGCACAGCATGGGCGGCGGGATCGTGTTCGCCTACGGCGTCGAGCGACCCGACAACTACGACATGATGGTGCTGTCGGCGCCTGCGGTCGCGGCCCAGGACCTGGTGTCGCCGCTGATGGTGGTCGCCGCCAAAGTGCTCGGGGTGCTCGCACCCGGGCTTCCGGTGCAGGAACTCGACGTCGAGGCCATCTCCCGCGACCCCGCGGTGGTGGCGGCCTACAACGACGACCCATTGGTCTACCACGGCAAGGTCCCGGCCGGCGTCGGCCGCGCACTGCTGCAGGTCGGCGAGACCATGCCGCGGCGGGCGCCGGCGCTGACCGCGCCGCTGCTGGTGGTGCACGGCGAAGACGACCGCCTGATCCCCGTCGACGGCAGCCGTCGCCTGGTCGAATGCGTGGGATCCACCGATGTCGAGCTGAAGGTCTACCCCGGCCTGTACCACGAGGTATTCAACGAGCCGGAGCGCGCCCAGGTACTGGGTGACGTGGTTTCGTGGATCCGCAAACGGCTGTGACCGGCCGTCGGCAGAATGTCGTATCGCTCCCGTAGTTTGGCGCTATGACCGACGACAGAATGCTCGCCCGCATAGCCGCGCTGCTACGTCAGGCCGAAGGCACCGACAACTCCCACGAGGCCGAGGCTTTCATGACCGCCGCGCAACGGTTGGCGACGGCGGCCTCCATCGACCTGGCGGTGGCGCGGTCCCACGCGGCCACGCGCTCGCCTGCGCAGGCCCCGATCCAGCGGACCGTCACCATCGGAACGGCGGGGACCAGGGGGCTGCGGACGTATGTGCAGCTCTTCGTCCTGATCGCGGCGGCCAATGACGTGCGTTGCGATGTGGCGTCGAATTCGACCTTCCTCTACGCGTACGGGTTCGCCGAGGACATCGACGCGAGCCACGCCCTGTACGCGAGCCTGGTGGTCCAGATGGTGCGTGCGTCGGACGCCTACCTGGCTTCCGGTGCCCACCGGCCCACGCCGACGATCACCGCCCGGCTCAACTTCCAGCTCGCCTTCGGGGCCCGCATCGGTCAGCGTCTGGCCGAGGCCCGCGAACAGGCCAGGAGCGAGGCGACCAACGACCGCCGTCGCCCACCGGGCACCGCTATCGCCCTGCGCGACAAGGAGATCGAGCTGAAAGACTACTATCGCAGCGCTTCGAAGGCGCGCGGCACGTGGCAAGCCCACCGTGCGTCGGCCGGCTATTCGTCGGCGGCCCGACGCGCGGGCGACCGGGCCGGTCGGCGGGCGCGGCTGCACAACAGCCCCGAACTGCCCGGGGCACGGAGTGCCCTGGACCGTTGACGCGGGCCGGTATACCTCGGGACTCCCAGCGCGCCAAGGTCTACGCGGCTGAGGACTTCGTCCGGACGCTGTTCGACCGCGCCGCCGAGCATGGATCACGCGCTGTCGAGTTCTTCGGCACGCAGTTGACGCTGCCGCCCGAGGGACGGTTCGGGTCGGTCGCGTCCGTGCAACGCTATGTCGACGACGTCCTCGCGCTGCCGGCCGTGCGGCAACGCTGGCCCGACGTGGCGCCGCTGAGGGTGCGGGCGCGGCGGGCCGCCACCGCCGCGCACTACGAAAACCGGGACGGTCCGGGCGTTATCGCGGTTCCCGATCGTGCCGCCGCCGACTGGGCGCTGCGCGAGCTGGTGGTGCTGCATGAAGTCGCGCACCACTTGTGCCGCGCCGAGCCGCCGCATGGTCCGGAGTTCGTCGCGACGGTCTGCGAATTGGCGGAGCTGGTGATGGGACCGGAACTTGGGCACGTGCTGCGTATCGTGTACGCCAAAGAGGGTGTGCGATGGCGGAATTGACCGACGCCGATGTGCGTGCGCGCGAGGTCGAGGCTCAGATGACCGACGACGAGCGATTCTCGCTGATTCTCGGGGTGGCGGGCGCGAGCGACCTATGGCCGGTGCGGGACGAGCGCATCCCGCCGGGCGTCCCGATGAGCGCCGGGTACGTGCCGGGGATTCCCCGGCTCGGTGTCCCGGCGTTGTTGATGAGCGACGCCGGCCTCGGGGTCACCAACCCCGGCTACCGCCCGGGCGACACGGCCACCGCGCTCCCGGCCGGACTCGCCCTGGCCGCCAGCTTCAATCCGCCGCTGGCCCGCACCGCGGGCGACATGATCGGTCGGGAGGCCCGCAGCCGCGGATTCAACGTGCAACTCGCGGGCGGAATGAACCTCGCGCGCGACCCGCGCAACGGACGCAACTTCGAATACCTTTCCGAGGACCCGCTTTTGACCGCGGCGATTGCCGCGGAGGTGGTCAGCGGGATACAGTTACAAGGCGTCATCTCGACGGTCAAGCACTACTCGCTGAACTGCAACGAGACCAACCGCCAATGGCTGAATGCGGTCATCGATCCCGACGCGCACCGCGAATCCGACCTGCTGGCCTTCGAATTGACCATCGAGCGCTCGCGGCCCGGCGCCGTCATGGCGGCCTATAACAAGGTCAACGGCGACTATGCCGCCGCCAACGACATCTTGATCAATGACGTGCTGAAAGGCGCCTGGGGATACCCCGGTTGGGTGATGTCCGATTGGGGGGCGACGCCGAGCTGGGCATGCGCACTTGCGGGCCTCGACCAAGAGTGTGGCGCGCAAATCGATGCATTGCTGTGGGAGTCGGAGGCGTTCGGTGAGCGCCTGCGGGCCGCCCACGCCGACGGCAGGCTGCCCAAAGAGCGCCTCTCGGACATGGTCCGGCGGATTCTGCGCTCGGTGTTCGCCGTCGGAATCGACAAGCAGGACGCCGCGCCCGCACCGGATCTGTTCGCACACAACGAAATCGCTTTGGAGGTCGCTCGACAGGGAACCGTGCTGCTGGCCAACCGCGGCGTGCTGCCACTCGCGCCGGAGTCGACCGCACGCGTCGCCGTCGTCGGCGGCCATGCCGACGTCGGCGTTGCGGCCGGCTATGGCTCGAGCGCCGTCGTTCCGCCGGGCGGCTACGCGGACGTGATCCCGCTCGGCGGCGAAGGCCTGGAGGCCGGCATGCGCAACCTCTACCTCCTGCCGCCGAGTCCGTTGAGCGAGATGAGGAAACAACTCCCCAACGCGCGGATCGAGTTCGATCCCGGTATCAGTCTGGCGGAGGCGGCGCTGGCGGCGCGCCGGGCCGACATCGCGATCGTGTTCGCGGTCCGCGCCGAAGGGGAGGGTTTTGACAGCCCCGACCTGTCGCTGCCGGGGGGCCAGGACGCGCTGATTGCCGCCGTTTCCGCCGCCAACCCGAACACCGTGGTGGTGCTGGAGACCGGCAACCCGGTGGCCATGCCCTGGCAAGACTCGGTGAACGCCATCGTGCAGGCGTGGTATCCGGGCCAGGCCGGTGGCCGGGCCATCGCGGAAATCCTTGCCGGCCGGATGAATCCGTCAGGTCGGCTGCCGATGACGTTCCCAGTGGGCCTCGATCAGACGCCGCGACCGGAGCTGCCCGGCTTCGGCGTCCCGCGGGGAACACCGACCACCATCGACTACTTCGAAGGCGCCGATGTCGGCTACCGCTGGTTTGCCAGAAGTGGTCAGTCCCCGATGTTCGCGTTCGGTCATGGCCTGTCCTACACCAGCTTTGAGTACCGCGACCTCGTGGTCACCGGCGGTGAGACGGTCAGCGTGGCCTTCAGCTTGGTCAATACCGGCGACCGCGGAGGAGCGGATGTCCCGCAGCTGTACCTGACCGCCGGTCCCGACGGCCAACGCCTGCGGTTGCTGGGATTCGAACGGGTCGCGCTCGCGCCTGGCGCGACGCGCCGGGTGACCATCGAGGCGGATCCGCGCCTGCTCGCCCGCTACGACGGCGGCGCTGGAAGCTGGCGCATCAAACCGGGCGGTTACGCGCTGGCGGTGGGCGCTTCGGCGGTCGCCCTGCGGCTGACGGCCGAGGTCGAACTGGCGGGTCGTACGTTCGGGCGTTGATCGCCTCGACCGGCAGGGTCCGAACGCACGACCGCGATGCCGGGCCTTACTGGACGGGGGTGAGCTCGTCGCCGCACGTGCAGCGGTAGGCCTCACCCGCGCCGGAGCAATGGCAGGGAACCTCGATGCGAACGCGACAACCGCAGCCCTCGTGGCCGCAAGTCAGTAGGGTCCCCGCTGCGTACTCTGCCATTTCGAACCATCCTGTATGTGCCGTGATCTTTCGAATGCCGTGGATCAACCACGTCCTCACTATATACCCCATACCCGTATCTGGTAAATAGGCGCGACCCGGTAGCGTGGGCGAAATGACCGAAAACCCAACCCCACAAGAAGTTGACGCGTTCCTGGACGACACGGTCGTGGGCAACGATCCGGCTTTGACTGCGGCGATACAGGCCAGCAACGCCGCCGGCTTGCCCCCGATCGCCGTATCGATGCAGCAGGGCAAATTCCTGTGCCTGCTGGCGGGCGCGATCCAGGCGCGACGCATCCTCGAGATCGGCACGCTGGGGGGCTTCAGCGCCATCTGGCTGGCACGCGGCGCGGGGCCGCGGGGGCGGGTGGTGACCCTGGAATACGAGCCCAGGCATGCCGAGGTGGCGCGGGCAAACCTGCAGCGCGCCGGCGTCGCCGACCGGGTGGAGGTGATAGTCGGCGCGGCGCTGGATACCTTGCCGGGCCTGGCCGGTGGCCCCTTTGACCTGATATTCATCGATGCCGACAAAGAGAACAATGCCGCGTACGTCGAGTGGGCCGTCCGGCTGGCTCGTCCGGGTTCAGTCCTCTTGGTGGACAACGTCATTCGCGAGGGCCGGATCCTTCAGGCGCAGCACGATGACGCCAGGGTTGAGGCGACGCGGCGCACCCTGGAGATGATGGGCGGGCATCCCCGGCTGGACACGGCGGTGCTCCAGACGGTCGGGGCCAAGCACTGGGACGGGTTTGCGTTCGCATTGGTCCGGTAGCGGCCGGGGCGTCAGCGCGGCCGCAGGTCCTCGACCGCCTGCCCGGCGGAGGTGAGTTCGTCGATCCGCAAAGCGGTTTCACCGGCATACAGGGCCGCGCGGTCCGCCCACGAATCGGGCATCCCTGCGGTCAGTGCGAGCGGGGTGAAAAAGGGACGGGCCGGCGACTGCAGCCGCATCAACGGTCCGGCGTCGAAATAGCCCAGCACGGACATCGGGCGGCTCGCGGCGTTGAGGGCGGCCGAGATGACCTTGGCCTTCCCGTCATCGCCGCACCATCGCCGGGTGGCGGCGTTGGGTACGACGCGGTGGCGCAGCGGCCAGCTCAGGCCGAATAGGTCGGTTTCGATCGTCCTGTCGGCCTTCATGATTCGTCGCTGATACTCGCGGTTGGCGTTGGCCTCGTGCGTCAGCAGGAACCGCGTGCCCGCGACGACGCCACTGGCCCCGGCATCCAGGGCGGCGCGGGTGTCGGCGCCGGTGGCGATCCCGCCGGCGAGGAACACCGGACGCTTCCCGGCCGCCGTCAGCGCGTGGGGCAAAAAGTCCAGCGCCGGCATGGTCCCGACGAGGTGGCCGCCGGCCTCGCGTCCCTGGGCGATCAGCCCATCGGCGCCCCAGGCGACGGCGGCGCGCGCCTGCGCCTCGGTGCCGGCCATCACAAAGACGAAGGTTCCCGCTTCGCGAAAGTGCTCGACGAGTTTGCTCTTCTCGCCGAATGCCAGCACGACAACGTCCACGCGGCCATCGACGCAGACCGCGACGTGGTGGCGACGGACGAAGGGCATCAACAGGTTTACCGCGACGGCCCGACCCGGAGCCTGTTCGCGCACCAGATCGATCGACGTTCGCAATTGGCCAGGCGTGGTGATCCCGATCGTCCCGAGACCACCGGCCTTGGCGACCGCGGCCGCCAGCGGTGCGCCGGCCAGTCCGCCACCCATTCCCGCTTGTGCTACAGGAAAGTCGAGCCGCAGGCGGTCCGTAATATCCACGGCTCATGACGCTACGCGGCCGGCGAATCGGACCGGCGGCGGGTGTTGACCGAGCGTAATGTCGAAGAAGATGGATGGGTTAACCAGTGAGCCCACATTCCCTGTTACACAACGGGTCTGCCGTATAGCGGAAGGTTGCGAAATGACTACGGTCCATTCATCAATCGATCACCACCCCGATCTGTTGGCTCTGCGTGCGCGCTACGAACGCGTTGCCGAGTCGATGAGTGCGCATGTCACCTTCGGGCTGGCCTTACTGACCGGCCTGTATGTCGCGGCGTCACCCTGGATTGTCGGCTTCAACGCAACGAGAAAGCTCGCGATGAGCGACTTCGTCGTGGGGATCGCGGTCGCGTTCTTGGCGTACGGGTTTGCCGCGGCCCTGGACCGCGCGCACGGCATGACCTGGACACTGCCGGTGCTCGGCGTGTGGGTAATCGCCTCCCTGTGGGCTGTGCAGGGTTTCGAGCCGACCGCCGGCATGATCTGGTCGAACGTCGTCGCAGGCGCGTTGTTGACCTTCCTGGGCCTGAACGCCACGTACTTCGGGACCCGTACGCGCGCCGCGGGGACGCAGCGTAGTTCCGAAGCAGGTTCTGCCACAATCGAATTGCCCTGGCTGGCCGGTTGCTACCGGCCGGGACCGGGCTAGCCGCAGACCGCGCCGATCGCGGCCGAGCTGACCAGCTTGACGTACTTCGCCAGTACGCCGGTCTTATAGCGCGGCGGGGGAGGGGTGAAATCCCTTCGCCGAGACTCGAATTCCTCCGGGTCGTCCAGGACGTCGAGTACGCGCTCGGCGACGTCGAGGCGGATCCGATCGCCATCGCGCAGCAGTGCGATCGGGCCGCCGTCGACCGCCTCCGGCGCGATGTGTCCGACGCACAGGCCGGTCGTTCCGCCGGAGAACCGGCCGTCGGTGAGCAGCAGAACGTCCTTGCCGAGGCCGGCGCCCTTGATGGCCCCGGTGATCGCGAGCATCTCGCGCATCCCCGGGCCGCCCTTGGGACCTTCGTAGCGGATCACCACGGCGTCACCCTTGGTGATGGTCCCGTCCTCCAAAGCGTCGAGCGCGGCGCGCTCGCCGTCGAAAACCCTTGCGGTGCCCTCGAACACGTCGGAGTCGAAGCCTGCCGTCTTGACCACCGCGCCGTCGGGTGCCAGCGATCCGCGCAGGATGGTGATTCCCCCGGTCGGGTGGATCGGGTTGTCCAACGCCCGCAGCACCTTGCCGTCCGGGTCCGGCGGCGCGATCGCGGCCAGGTTCTGGGCCATCGTCCGGCCGGTCACCGTCAGGCAGTCGCCGTGTAGCAGGCCCGCATCAAGCAGGGCCTTCATCATGACGGGCACGCCGCCGATGTGGTCGACGTCGTACATCACGTGGCGGCCGAAAGGCTTGACGTCGGCCAGGTGCGGCACCCGCGACCCGATCCGGCTGAAGTCCTCGAGTGACAGTTTGACGTCGGCCTCGTGAGCGATGGCCAACAGGTGCAGCACTGCGTTGGTCGAGCCGCCGAACGCCATCACCACCGCGATCGCGTTTTCGAAGGCCTCCTTGGTGAGGATGTCGCGGGCGGTGATGCCGCGGCGCAGCAGTTCGATCACGGCCTGGCCGCTGCGGCGGGCGAACCCGTCGCGGCGGCGGTCGGTTGCCGGCGGCGCGGCGCTGCCGGGCAGCGACATGCCCAGGGCCTCCGCGGAACAGGCCATGGTGTTGGCGGTGTACATGCCGCCGCAGGCCCCCTCGCCGGGGCAGATCGCCCGCTCGATGGCGTCGACATCCTCGCGGGGCATCAATCCGCGGGCGCACGCGCCCACCGCCTCGAACGCGTCGATGATCGTGACCTCGCGCTCGGTGCCGTCGGACAGCTTGGCCCGTCCGGGCAAGATGGAGCCGGCGTAGAGGAACACCGACGCCAGGTCCAGCCGCGCGGCGGCCATCAGCATTCCGGGCAGCGATTTGTCGCATCCCGCCAACAGCACCGACCCGTCCAGCCGCTCGGCCTGCATCACGGTCTCGACGCTGTCGGCGATCAGCTCACGCGACGGCAGCGAGAAATGCATCCCCTCGTGACCCATCGAGATGCCGTCGGAAACCGAGATCGTCCCGAACTCGAGCGGATACCCGCCGGCCGAAAACACCCCTTCCTTCACCGCCTTGGCGAGCCGGTCCAGGGAGAGGTTGCACGGTGTGATCTCGTTCCACGACGACGCGACCCCGATTTGTGGCTTGGCGAAGTCTTCGTCTTCCATGCCTACCGCTCGCAACATGCCACGGGCGGCGGCCTTCTCCAGGCCGTCGGTGACGTCACGACTACGCGGCTTGATATCGGCGCCGGGCGCCGAATCGGGGGATGTGGCCTGCCCAACGTTCATCGTCCAAGTATGCCGGGCCGGCTGCGGCCGCAATTGGCGGCTATACCCCTTCGGGGTATGGGGTAGACTTTGGCGCGTGACGAGTGCACACGGGTATTCGCAGCAGAAGGACAATTACGCCAAGCGGCTGCGGCGCATCGAGGGCCAAGTGCGGGGCATCGCGCGCATGATCGACGAAGACAAGTACTGCATCGACGTCCTCACCCAGATCAGCGCGGCCAACAGTGCGTTGCGTTCGGTGGCGTTGAATTTGCTCGACGAGCACCTGAGCCACTGCGTCACCCGTGCCGTGGCCGAGGGCGCCAGCGACGCCGACGACAAGCTGGCCGAGGCCTCCGCCGCGATCGCCCGCCTGGTTCGTTCCTGACCGCGCGGGCGTGTTGAACGGCTAACTTTGGTGAACCTATTGCTGCGGTGCGTACGGTAGGGGCAGCCTAATCGGGCAAGCAGCATCTGTGAGACCGATTACGCAGCCCCGAGCGACCACTGCCCATGACTGCCGAGACCGCTACCACCGCCGCGCGAACGTGGACGCCACGGATCGCCGCGCAACTGACCGTGCTGGCGGCGTCGGCCTTCATTTATGTCACCGCCGAGATTCTGCCGGTGGGCGCGTTACCGGCGATCTCGCGAGACCTGCAGGTCAGCTTGGTCGCGGTGGGCACCCTGCTGACCTGGTATGCGCTGGTGGCGGCGCTGACGACCGTTCCGCTGGTGCGCTGGACCGCGCATTGGCCGCGGCGTCGCGCCCTGGTGTTCAGCTTGGTCTGCCTGACCGCCTCTCAGCTCATCTCGGCCATGGCGCCCCACTTTGCGGTGCTGGCCGTGGGTCGGGTGCTGTGCGCGCTCACCCACGGCCTGCTGTGGTCGGTGATCGCCCCGATCGCCACCCGGTTGGTGCCGCGCAGCCATGCCGGACGCGCCACGATGTCGATCTACGTGGGCACCAGCCTGGCGCTGGTGATCGGGAGCCCGCTGACGGCGGCCATGAGCCTGATGTGGGGCTGGCGGTTGGCGGTGGTGTGCGTGACCGTCGCGGCGGCCATCGTCACGGTGGCCGCGCGGACGATGTTGCCGGAGATGGTGCTCACCGCCGAGCAGCTCAAGTGTGTGGGTCCGCGGGCGCGTCACCACCGCAACCGGCGGCTGATCGTCGTGAGCCTGATCACCATGATCGGCGTCACCGGCCATTTCGTGTCGTACACCTACATCGTGGTGATCATCCGCGAAGTTGTCGGCGTGCGTGGAGCGAACCTGGCCTGGGTGCTGGCCGCCTATGGCGCCGCCGGAGTGATCGCGGTGGGCTTGGTGGCGCGGCCGCTGGACCGCCGCCCCGGGGGCGCCGTCGTCCTTTGCATGGCCGGGCTGACGGCCGCGTTCGTCGTGCTGACGACGCTGGCCTTCGGCGGGCACCGCACGGTGACGACGCTGGTGGTCGGGATCGGAGCCATCGTGCTGTGGGGCGCCCTTGCCACCGCCGTCTCGCCGATGCTGCAATCCGCCGCGATGCGCAACGGCGCCGACGATCCCGACGGGGCCTCGGGCCTGTACGTGACGGCATTCCAGGTGGGCATCATGGCGGGCTCGCTGGGAGGTGGGCTGTTGTACGAGCGCAGTGTGGCGCTGATGCTGGCCGCCTCGGCTGCCCTGATGGGCCTCGCGTTGGCCGGTATGGTGGCCAACCGGCATATGCTGGACGTCGCGCCGGCAAGCTCAGGCGATTCATAGCTGCGCAGGTCAGCGGCATTAACCACGCCGCTCTGAGGTCCGCCGGCTGCCGCCGATGGCGTAGCTGGCCCGCGCGCATGCCACACTATTCTCCGAGACGGTGACTGGAGGGATGCGTATGTCGGGCTGGACGAGGGGAAGCCTGTCGGCCGCTCTGAAGGCAGCCGGAGTGGCTTCGGTATTGACCGCGGCGCTGGCGCTGGGCGCAGGTACCGCGCTGGCGGACCCCGACCCTGGCGCGCCCGGCGATCCCGGGGTGGGCGCGCCGCCCGCGGACCCGCCGGCGCCGGCACCGCCGCCCTTCGCGGCGCCACCGCCGCCGCCGCTGTTCCCGCCGCCCCCCGGCTTCCCGCCCGCCCCGGGCGCGCCGGCGGTGCCGGCTTTTGCGGGTCCGGCCGCCGGGCAGAATCCCGCCCCGTTCACCGGCGCGGCGCCGTTCGGGCCGCCCTCGTTCGTGCCGAAAAACGGCTCGACTGTCGGGGTCGGCCAGCCGATCATCGTCAATTTCCCCGGACGGGTCGACGACGCGGGCGCGGCCATCGACGCCGTCCACGTCTCGTCCGTTCCGCCGGTTCCGGGCAAGTTCTACTGGATGACGCCCACCCAGCTGCGCTGGCGCCCGTTGAGCTTCTGGCCCGCCCACACCGCGGTGACCGTCGACGCCGGCGGTACCGTGTTCAGCTTCCAGACCGGAGACACCCTGATCGCCACGGCCGACGACGCCACGCACCAACTGACCGTGACCCGCAACGGCACCGTGGAGAAGACGATCCCGATGTCGATGGGCATGACGTCCGGCAATCACCAGACGCCCAATGGCACCTATTACGTGCAGGAGAAGATGCCCTCGGTGGTGATGGACTCCTCCACCTATGGTGTCCCGGTCAACTCGGCGTACGGCTACAAGGTGACCGTCGAGCTGGCCGTCCGGTTCGACAACGTCGGCGACTTCGTGCACAGCGCGCCCTGGTCGGTGGACGACCAGGGCAAGCGCGACGTCAGCCACGGCTGCATCAACATCAGCCCCGCCAACGCCAAGTGGTTCTTCGACAACTTCGGCGCCGGTGACCCGATCATCGTGAAGAACTCCAGCGGCGGCGATTACAAGAAGAACGACGGCTCCGCCGACTGGATGAGCTAGTCCGTCGCGCGAGCCGGGGGTACCTCCCGCTTGCGTCCGTTCGCCGGCGAAGCTTTCGTTTGCCTGACGATTATGTATAGCATCATACATAAGCCCACCCAAGGCCACCCGAGGAGCGGCGAATGCGCAGTCCACGCGAGCGGATGGTCGTCTCCGCCGCGCTGTTGATCCGCGAGCGGGGCGCCCACGCCACCGCGATCTCCGACGTGCTCGAACACAGCGGCGCGCCGCGCGGTTCGGCCTACCACTACTTCCCGGGCGGGCGAACGCAACTGCTGTCCGAGGCGGTCGACTACGCCGGCGATCACGTCGGCGCCATCATCGCCGAGGCCGAGGGAGGCCTCGAGCTGCTGGACACACTGATCGACAAGTATCGGCGTCAGTTACTCGACAGCGATTTCCGCGCCGGCTGCCCCATCGTCGCGGTCTCCGTCGAGGCCGGTGAGCAGCAGGACCGCGAGCGGATGGCCCCCGTGATAGAGCGCGCGGCGGCGGTATTCGACCGCTGGACGGAGCTGATCGTGCAGCGCTTCGTGGCCGACGGCATACCGCCAGACCGGGCACGTGAATTGGCGGTGCTCGCGACCTCCGCGATCGAGGGCGCCATCGTGCTCGCCCGGGTCCGCCGTGACCTGACGCCCCTGGACCTCGTTCACCGCCAGTTGCGGAACTCGCTGCTGGCCGCAGGGCTGGAAAGGAACTCCCGCGATGACCAGTGACTGGAAGCCGACCGCATGCATCCTCTGCGAGTGCAACTGCGGCATCGTCGTGCAGGTCGAGGATCGCACGTTGGCCCGCATCCGGGGCGACAAGGAGCATCCGGGGTCGCAGGGCTACACCTGCAACAAGGCATTGCGGCTGGACCACTACCAGAACAACCGCGCTCGCCTGACGTCTCCGATGCGTCGCCGCCCCGACGGCAGCTACGAGGAGATCGACTGGGACACGGCGATTGTCGAGATCGCCGAGGGGTTCAAGCGCATTCGCGACACCTACGGCGGCGACAAGATCTTCTACTACGGTGGCGGCGGTCAGGGCAACCATCTGGGCGGGGCCTACAGCGGTGCGTTCCTCAAGGCGCTGGGGTCACGCTACCGGTCGAATGCGCTGGCGCAGGAGAAAACCGGCGAAGCGTGGGTCGATGCGCAGTTGTACGGGGGGCACACGCGAGGGGAGTTCGAGCACGCCGAGGTGTCGGTGTTCGTCGGGAAGAACCCGTGGATGTCGCAAAGCTTCCCCCGAGCGCGCGTGGTGCTCAACGAAATTGCGAAGGACCCCACCCGATCGATGATCGTGATCGATCCCGTGCTGACCGACACGGCCAAGATGTCCGACTTCCACCTGCGGGTGCGACCCGGCACCGACGCGTGGTGCCTCGCCGCCCTGGCCGCGGTCCTCGTCCAGGAAGACCTTTGCGACGAGGCGTTTCTGGCCGAACACGTACACGGGGTCGACACCGTACGAGAGGCGTTGCGCGAAGTTCCGGTCGGTGACTACGCGCTGCGCTGCGGCGTGGACGAAGAGCTGCTGCGGGCCGCCGCGCGGCGCATCGGCGCCGCGGCCAGCGTCGCCGTCTTCGAGGACCTCGGCATTCAGCAGGCACCCAACAGCACGCTGTGCTCGTATCTGAACAAGCTGCTGTGGATCCTCACCGGCAACTTCGCGAAAAAGGGTGGCCAGCACCTGCATTCGTCCTTCGCCCCGCTGTTCAGCACGGTCTCCGGCCGCACACCCGTCACCGGCGCACCCATCATCGCCGGGCTGGTGCCATCCAATGCCGTGCCGGAGGAGATCCTGACCGACCACCCGGACCGGTTCCGGGCCATGATCGTCGAGAGCGGCAACCCCGCCCACTCGCTGGCCGACTCGGCCGCGTGTCGGGAGGCATTCCGGACATTGGAGCTGATGGTGGTGGTCGACGTCGCGATGACCGAGACCGCCAGACTCGCCCACTACGTGCTCCCCGCGGCCTCCCAGTTCGAGAAGCCGGAAGCCACGTTCTTCAATTTCGAGTTTCCGCACAACGGCTTTCAGTTGCGCCGGCCGCTGCTCGAGCCCTTGCCCGGAACTCTGCCCGAGCCGGAGATCTGGGCCCGGTTGGTGCGAGCTCTCGGCGTGGTCGACGAGGCCGACCTGCGGCCGCTGCGTGAGGCCGCCAAGCGGGGGCGCCAGGCATACACCGAGGCGTTTCTGCCGGCGGTGGCCGGCAACCCGACCGTGGCGAAGCTGCTCCCGTACGTGCTTTACGAAACCCTCGGACCGACGCTGCCCGATGGACTGTCCGGCGCCGCCGCACTTTGGGGGCTGGCCCAAAAGACCGCGATGACCTATCCCGACGCCGTCCGACGGGCAGGGCACGCGGACGGCAACGCGCTGTTCGATGCCATCCTCGACAGTCCCTCCGGAGTCACGTTCACCGTGCACAACTACGAGGACGACTTCGCGTTGATCGGCCACCACGATCACAAGATCGCGCTGGAAATCCCCGAAATGCTGGACGACCTAAGGGCATTGGCCGTCGCCCCACCGCAACTGACCACACCGGAGTTTCCGATCGTGCTGTCGGTGGGCGAGCGGCGCGCCTACACCGCCAACGACATCTTCCGCGACCCGTCCTGGCGCAAGCGCGACGCGGACGGCGCGCTGCGCGTCAGCGTCGAAGACGCCCAGGCCCTCGGGCTCGTCGATGGGGGCCGGGCCCGCGTCAGCACGGCGGCCGGCGCTGCCGAGGCGACAATCGAAATCACCGAAACCATGCTTGCAGGGCATGCGGCGCTGCCCAACGGTTTCGGGCTCGACTACGTCGACGATGACGGGCACACCCGCGTTCCCGGCGTCGCCCCGAACACGCTTACGTCCACCGGATGGCGTGACCGGTACGCCGGCACGCCGTGGCACAAGCATGTGCCTGCGCGGATCGAGGCGTTGTCGGCCGGCAAGGTAGCCGGCGGGCTTAGTTCCAGATCCTGACCCTGCTCTTGGGGTCCAGGTATGACGCGTCGCCCTCGGCTACGTCAAAGGCGTCGTAGAACGCGTCGACGTTACGGACGACGCCGTTGCACCGGAACTCCGGTGGGGAATGCGGGTCCACCGCAAGTCGCCGAATCGCTTCGGCCTCACGCGATTTGGTCCGCCACACTTGCGCCCAGCCGTAGAACACCCGTTGTACGCCGGTGAGGCCGTCGATGACCGGCGCGGGCCGGCCGTTCAGCGAGAGCTGATAGGCCAACAGCGCGATGGACAGCCCGCCCAGGTCGCCGATGTTCTCACCGACGGTGAAGGCGCCGTTCACGTGGTAGCGACGGTCGAGCCCCCGCGGCGTGTACTGCTCGTATTGCTCGATCAAAGCCTTTGTGCGGGCGCCGAACTCGGTGCGGTCATCGTCGGTCCACCAGTCGACGAGATTGCCGTCGCCGTCGTACTTGGCGCCCTGGTCGTCGAAGCCGTGCCCTATCTCGTGTCCGATCACCGCACCGATCCCGCCGTAGTTGGCGGCGTCGTCGGCCTCGGCGTCGAAGAACGGCGGCTGCAAAATGGCCGCGGGAAAGACGATTTCGTTCATCCCCGGGTTGTAGTAGGCGTTGACGGTCTGGGGCGTCATGAACCATTCGTCGCGGTCCACCGGGCCGCCGAGCTTGGCCAGCTCGCGATCGTGGTTGACCGCGTGGCCGCGTTGGTAGTTGCCGTAGAGGTCGCTTTTGTCGATCACCAGCTTGGAGTAGTCGCGCCACTTCGTCGGGTAGCCGACCTTGGCGGTGAACTTCTCCAGCTTGGTCAGCGCCCGCTCGCGCGTCTGCGGGGTCATCCAGTCCAGCTCGCTGATGGACAGGCGGTACGCCGCCCGCAAGTTGTCCACCAGGGCGTCGATCCGGGCCTTGGCGTCGGACGGGAAATACCGCTCCACATAGAGCTTTCCGACGGCATCGCCCATCAGGCCCTCCACCAGCGACACAGCCCGCTTCCAGCGTTCCCGAATCTGCTCGGCACCGGTCAGCAGGCGGCCATAGAAGTCGAAGTCGGCGGCAACGAGGTCGTCGGTCAGCCACTGGGCGCGCGCGCGGATCACCCGCCAACACGCCCAGCGCTTCCAGTCCTCGAAATCTTCGCTGCTCCACAATGCGGCAAATGCCGTGAGGTAATCCGGTTGGCGCACAACAACTTCCGCGAGGGCATCGGGTGTGCCACCCAGCGAGGTCGCCCAGCCGGCCCAGTCGAAGCCGACCGCTTCCCTCTGTACGTCCGCGAAAGTGCGCAGGTTGTAGGTGAGGTCGGCATCGCGGCGCTTGACCACGTCCCAGTGCGCGGCGGCGAGCTTGGCCTCGAGCGCCACGATGCGCTCCGCGGTCTCGACGTGGTCGTCCACGTTCCCGCCGAACACCAGACCGAACATCCGCGCGATGTGTCCCGGGTAGGCGGCCAGCACCTCGGCGTGCTGCTCCTCGCGGAAATACGATTCGTCGGGCAATCCGATGCCCGACTGGGTGAAGTGCGCCAGGTAGCGGGCCGAATCCTTGGCATCGGTGTCCACATACATCGCCACGCCGCCGCCCACTCCGGTGCGTTGCAGGGCGCCCACCGCGGCGGCCAGCGCCGTGGCGTCGGCACAGTCGTCGATTACGGCCAGCTCGTCGCGCAGCGGTTGCAGGCCCCTGCGTTCCACGGCCTCCTCGTCGAGGAAGCTGGCGTAGAGGTCGCCGATGCGCTGCTGATCGGTGCCGGCGGCGGCATCCAACGAGCTGGCTTCGGTGATCAGGTCGCGTACCTGCTCTTCGGCCCGGTCGAACAGGTGGCGGAAGGCGCCGTCGGTCGCGCGGTCCGCGGGTATCTCGTATTCGGCCAGCCAGCGGCCGTTGACATGGCCGAACAGGTCGTCTTGGGGGCGGGCATCGGGGTCGACATGGCTCAAGTCGATGCCCGAGCGAATGGCCGTATACGTCACCCCGCCATCCTTCCATCTTCTTTTGGGTGCGACGATCGGCCCATGCCCGACGGCCAGCGAACCGAGCCAGCGACCCAGGACGACGAATCCGCCGACGCTGACGCCGACTCCCCCGACGCTTCCGAGCCCGAACCCGCGGGCGGCCAGGTCTTTTCCAGCTATGGCATCGCGTCGACCGTGCTCGCCGTGTTGGCGGTCGCCGCGGTCGTGCTCGGGGTGATCATCTGGTCCGCGCACCGCGACGAGGTGGGCGAGCGCGCCTACCTGACCCGCGTCATGCAGACCGCGGCCGACTGGACGGGCGTGTTGATCAACATGAACAGCGGCAACATCGACACCAGCTTGCAGAAGCTGCACGACGGGACCGTCGGGGAACTCAACACCGACTTCGATGCGGCCATGCAGCCTTACCGGCAGGTGGTGCAGAAGCTGCAGTCGCAGAGCGCGGGCCGGATCCAGGCGGTGGCGATCGAAACGGTGCACCGCGACCTGGACACCCAGCCGGGCGTTTCCCGGCCCGTGGTCACGACGAAGTTGCCGGCGTTCGCCAGCCGAACGGACTCGGTGATGCTGGTCGCGACCTCGGTCAGCGAGAACGTCGGTGCCAAGCCGCAGACGGTGCACTGGAACCTGCGGCTCGACGTCTCCAACGTGGACGGCAAGCTGATGATCTCCGGTATGGGATCCATCCGATGAGAAACATCTGGCGGCTGGTGGCGTTCGACATCGCGGCGCCGTTGGTCGCGATCGCCGCGCTGTGGATGATCGGCGTTGTACTCGGCTGGCCGCTGTGGTGGGTGTCGGCGTGCTCGGTGCTGGTGCTGCTGATCGTGGAGGGGGTGGGGGTCAATTTCTGGCTGCTGCGCCGTGACGCGGTCAGTGTCGGTACCGACGATGACGCACCGGGGCTGCGATTGGCCGTCGTCTTCGTGTGCGCGGCCGCCCTGTCGGCGGCGGTGCTGACGGGGTACACGCATTGGACGAGGTCGGATCGCGACTTCAAGAGGAATTCCCGCGAGGTGGTTCAAATCGCCACGGGGATGGCCGAGGCGATGGCGTCATTCACCCCGAGCGCCCCGACGAGCTCCATCGACCGGGCCACGGCGATGATGGTGCCGGAGCAGGCGGGCGCGTTCAAGGAGCAGTACAAAAAGTCCAGCAGCGATCTGGCCCAGCACAACGTCACGGCGCAGGCCGCCACGCTGGCCGCCGGGGTCGAGGCCCTTGGCCCGTCGGCGGCCAGCGTGGCCGTGATCCTGCGGGTCACCCAGAGCTCGCCGGGCCAGCCGGCCAGTCAGGCGGCGCCCTCGCTGCGGGTAACGCTGACCAGGCGCGGCGGCAACTGGCTGGTGTCCGATGTGCTGCCGATCCCGTGACGGGTCAGTTGGATTCGGCTGAGCGTGCGGACTTCACCTTGACGAACCGATCCGACAGCCGACGTATCCGGATCATCAGCGAGGCCGACGGGCTGGTGCTGCCGTCGAGGTAGCCGGCCAGATCCTCGGGCGCCACCCCGATGCGGGACGCGAATTCCAGTTGGTCCAAGCCGGACCGGTCGATCAGCAGCCGCACGTGGCGCGCCACCTCCGCGCGTTCATTGGCCTCCAGGTGGGTGCGGGCGCGCCCGAGCACCTCCCACAGGGCTTTGGAGATGCCGTAGGGCCGCGTGCCCTCGAGGACTTCTTCGACCTGCCGGGCGGTCCGCCCGTAAGGGTCGCGCTTCAGCGCGGCCGCGATGCCCTTCCAGGTGTCGATGTCGCCGCCTTGCAACGCCGAACGGATGGCCGCGGTGGACCAGAACTCCACGGGCTGGTCGGTCTCGCCGCCCGGCCGCTGATTGGCGGGCCGTTGCGGCGGCGGTGCGGGGCGCCGGTCGGATGCCAACGTCACCTCGCCTCCTCCAGCATCGCCACGGCCACCGAAAGGCAGCGCTGCCTGACCTCTTCCCAGTCCGCCTTGGCATCGGGCTCCGACCACTCGTCGTCACTGAGGTCAGATGGATGTGGATCCGCAAGCCGACGGACCAACTGGGTGGCGATCCATTGCCGCCTGGGTGTTTCACAACAGTAATACCTGTCCATTCCGGCCAGCACTACCGCGGCGGTCTCGGGCTCCAGCGCTTCCACCATGTCAGCAAAGTCGGCGAAATCACGGCTGCTGTTACGGCACATGATCAGGTAGCCCTTGAGGCGCAGCGCTTCCGCCCCGGTCGGGACGAGCAGCCGGTCGCCGGTGGGCAGTTGCACGTGGGTGGTCTCCACCGGGCTGCGCCGTTCGTACTTTTCGTCCTCGGCGCTGTCGGTCTTGGCCTCGAGGCCGGCCTGCAGCGCGTCGATGGCGACCGACAGCCGCCCCCGCCACAGCGTGACCGGGTGAACGGGCCGGTCCATCCCGGCGATCGCCCGGGCAATGCCGTTGCGCGACGTCAGGCCGTCAACCAGCTTTTTGGCCGCCGCGTGGCCGTTGGTTCCGGTCTTGCCGGCGGCCGGGGGCGCCCCGACGCCCGCGGGGTCATCGCCGATGTCGACCTGGTGGGGGATCTGCCCGGGTCCCAGCCCTCTCTCTTTTTCAAGGCCCTCGTCAAGCGCTCGTAACGAACCCTTTTCCGGGCCCGGCCCGGCGTGGTTGCCGTTGCGCCCGCAGCCGGTGAAGGCGAGCGGGTCGGTCACGCAGATGGCGTCGGGGGCCAAGTCCCTGAGCTTTGCCGCCGACTTGAGCACCATCCGCAGGTCGGCACTGGGCGCCGCCAGAGCGGAGATGTCGTCGGGGATGACCACGACGTCACCCAGGTCGACCTCGGGCAGCGGCCTTTCGAAGTCGACCGACGGCAACGCACGGCGCAGCCAGCGGGGCAGCCACCAGTTCCACTGCGCGAACATCGCCATCAGCGCGGGCACCAGGACCAGCCGGACCACCGTGGCGTCCACCGCGATCGCGACGGCGCACGCCACGCCGATCTCGGCCACCAGCGGCATGCCGGCGAACGCGAAGCCGATGAACACCGCGATCATGATCAGGGCGGCGCTGGTGATCGTGCGGGCGCTGGTGCTCACGCCGTATGCGACCGCGTCGCGTGTGTTCCCGGTGTGCAGGAAGCGTTCCCGGATACGGGTCAGCAGGAAGATTTCGTAGTCCATCGACAACCCGAAGGTCATCGCCAGCACCAGCGGGGGAACGGTGCTGTCGATCGAGCTGATGTGCGCGAAACCGAGATCGGCCAACCAGCCCCACTGGAAGACCATCACCAGGCTGCCGTAGGCGGCGGCGACGGAAAGCAGGGTCATCAGCACGCCTTTGAACGCCAGGAACACCGAGTGGATCGAGATCAACAGCATCACGAAGGCGATCAGCGCGACGAACGCCAGCACCAATGGCTCGGTCTGTGACACCCGGTCATCGAAATCCTTGATCAGGGCGGTCGGGCCGCCGACATCCACTCGCGCCGTTCCCGGCTGGGCAACCATGGGCAGCTGTGTGCGCATCCAGCCGACGGTGTCGCGGGCACGCATAGCCTCGGGATCGACCGATAAGACCGCGGACAGCAGGGCGCTGCCGTTGTCCTCGGCGAATTGCGGTGCCGAGACGGTGACGACGTCGGGAGCCTGCGTCATCCGGTCACGGATTGCGGCGATCGTCTGGCTGTGCTCCGGTGAGGCCGCGGCGCCGTCGGGAAAGGTGATCAGCACCCGGACCGGGCCCAGCGCGCCGGGTCCGAGCGCTTCGGCCGCCGCGGCCACCCCGGCGCGGATTTCGTGCGACGAGTCGAACTGGCGCAGCAGGCTGTTGCCCAGCACCATGGATGCCGCCGGCAGGGCCGTGACGAGCAGCACCGCCGACGCCGCCACCGCCGAAATCCACGGCCGGCGCATCACCCAGCCGATCCAGCGGTTCCAAAACCGCGACTGGGTGCTCTCCGGCTGCCGCGACCAGTGCAGCAGGGCCGACCTCTTGGCGGCCGCCCGGCCGAACGTCCCCAGCACCGCAGGGGTCAGGGTGGCCGCCGTCAGCATCGCCACCGCGACGGCCAGGATCGCTCCGGTGGCCATCGACTTCAGCGCCGGGGTGTTGATCAGATAGATCCCGGTGAGGGAGGCGACGACGGTCATTCCGGACAGCACCACCGCGAGCCCGGACGTCGCCATCGCGGCGTCCACGGCCTCCGTCGGCCGGCGGCCGGCGCGCAGTTCCTCGCGGAAACGCATCAAAATGAACAGCGAATAGTCGACGGCGAGCGCGATCCCGAACATCGAGACCGTCGAGGTCACGAACACCGACATGGTGGTGTATTCCGACAGCAGATAGACCAGGCCCATGGTGACCACGACGGTGCAGATGCCGAGGGCAAGCGGGATCGCCGCGGCGGCCAGCGAGCCGAAGACTGCCAGCAAGACGATCAAAATGATCGGCAGGTTCCAGCGTTCGGCGGCGGCGATGTCGCGCTTGGTGTTTGCCGCCGCCGCGGCGCTGAGCGCGCCCTGCCCGATCACGTAGAGCCGCACGCGACCGTTGGCCGTCTGGCCGGATTGATCGCCCTTGATGCCAACCTTTTCGCGGAGCTGCTTGGCGATGTCACTGGTGCCGGCGTTGCGGGCGTCCAGCCGCAGCGACACCACGTACGGCCGGTCGGGTTGCGGAGCCGGCTGCCGGGTATTGGGCGCCTCCGTCACCCCGGGGAACTCGCCGGCGATCCGTCTCAGGAGTGCGACCGCGTCGTTGATGTCCTGGTAGCTGGCGTCGGGACGGGGGGCGGCCACCAGGGCCAACGACGATGCGCCCTCGTCGTGGTACAGCTCCTCGAGCTGATCGTGGACGGCCAGCGACTGCGAGCCGGCCACCTCGAAACCACCGCCGGTGAGATTTCCGGACTGCGTCATCGCCAAATAGACCGCCGGCACCAATGCCAGCAACCAGCCTGTGAAGACCAACCAGCGGTACTTACGCAGGCTGCGGCTAAGGCGCATCATGAACTGCTGGATTTCTTCACTCCCCGGGTTATCACGCAATGCGTGCAGGCGAGAATACCGCAGCAGCCTGTGGATTATGTCGGGTTAGCAACTTCCTGAGCTGCAAAGACACCGATGTTGCCAAGACGCTGCGCCGCCGTTGTGAACCGGTGATCAGCGGGACCTTGCTCACAGGAGTTGGCACCGGCTCCCCCCGGGATGGCAGGATGTCGGATGGCCGCGCGGGCTCCGGGGGATTCAAAGGGGATTTCCGCACCACTTTGCACTCGCTTCCCAAACTCCAAGGAGTGACCCATGACGACAGGCACCTCGACCAGGCGCCGCAGACTGATCGCAGGGCTGATCGCCACCGCAATGCCCGGCGCTGGCTTCGCGGCGTTCGCGGTTCTCGCCGGGCCGCCGGCCACCGGTGCCAACGACCCGTGCGCGGCCAGCGAAGTTTCCCGGACGATCGGTTCGGTCGCCAAGTCGATGGGCGACTACCTGGACTCGCATCCGGAGACCAACCAGACCATGACCGCGATGCTGCAGCAGCAGGCGGGGCCGCAATCGCTCACGTCGCTGAAGTCCTACTTCGAGGCCAATCCCAAGGTCGCCGGTGACATGACGACGATCGCGCAGCCGTTGACCAACATGTCGATGCAGTGCAAGCTGCCGATCTCGATCCCGCAGGCGATGGGCCTCATGCAGCAGGCGCAGGGCGCGGCGGGTGGTCTGCCCGGTGGGCTGCCGGCGCTTCCCGGCGGCGGCGCCGCCACCCCGCCGGCAGCGCCCGCGCCGGGCCCCACGCTGCCCGGCGTCACGATAGGCGGCGCGCCGCGTCAGGGTAACGTCGGCTAACAGCCGGCGGGCCGAAAGTCGTTGGCTAGCCGCTCGTTTCGGGGTCGCGCTCGGGCGGCGGTACGGGCCCCTGCAGGGCGGTCTCGGTCGGGTCGCTCTCCTGCCGCACAACGGGCAGGGGACCGGTGATCGGGTCGTCGTCCGAGTCGGCGGCGTTCTCGGTGCGGAACATGAAGAAGAACACCACCCAGCCGGCGGCGGCGATGAGTAGCCAACTGATCAGTCGGTAGATCAGCATGGCCGAGATGGCACTGGGCAACGACATGCCGCTGGACACCAGGCCGGGCACCAGAACCGCCTCGACGACCAAAAGCCCGCCGGGCATCAGCGGTATTGTGCCGACCGCGCGGGCGGCCGCATAGGCGACCGTCAACCCGGCGACCGACGCGTGGTCGCCGGCCGCGTAGGCGGCGAAGCCGAGGCAGGCCACGTCCGCGATCCAGTTGAACAGCGACCAACCGAAGGCCACCCCCAAGTCGCGGCGGCCCAGGCTGACCGATTCGAGCTGCATGAGCGTCTCGCGCCACTTGTCCAGGCCGGTGTCGGCCGGCTTGCCGCGAACGGAATTGGCCCACGACAACACCCGGGTGCCGATGCCCTCGATCAGCTCGGGCCGCGAAGCGACCGCCTGAGCCAGCAGCAACAAAGCGACGAAGCCGCCGAGCGTGAACAGCAACGAGAACGGGTTGTTCTTGGCGCCCAGCAGGAAAGCCCCGCCCAAGCCGAGCAGTGCCAATCCGACGGCCTGCAGCACGCCCGACATCACCAACTGCCACGAGGCCACCACCGTCGAGGCGCCCCAGATCCGCTGCTGACGGAACAGAAACGTCGCCGACAGCACCGGCCCACCGGGCAGCGTGGTGCTCAGCGAGTTGGCGGCATAGAACGCGGCTTCCGACCGCAGTTGCTTGACGTGCACGCCGGCCGATTTCAGCAGGGTGCGCTGAATCTGGGCGAAGCTGTGCATCGATGCGGCGGCTGCCAGCACGGCCGCCAGCAACCACCACCAGTTGGCCTCGTACAAGCTCCTCCAGGCTTTGGCCAGCTGGTCCCAGCCCAGAGCGATCTCGACGGCGAGCACGATCGCGACGATGCAGAGAATCACCCATCGCACCCACCAGTACTTGCCGCGCGGGCTCTCGCCCCCGCGAGCGGGCGAGCGTACGCCGCCCGCGGGAGACGCCCCCACCCGTGCGCGGGGAAGCGTCCCCACGCGCGGCAGGCGCAGCTTGCGGATGGGTGCGTCGTGCGACACGTGCTTTAGGGTAACCGCGCAGGTGGCGCGGCCATCCAGGCGCAGCGCCGACCGTGTCGTCGTCGTAACCGGATCGTGCCGACGACGCGGACCCGTCGGGGCCCGGGCCGGCCCGATAGGCTGGCCGAATGTCAGCAAACGCCGTCGAAGCTTCGGTGGAACCGCTCGTCCGCAAGGCCGCGGCCTGGGCGTGGCGTTTGCTGGTCATCCTGGCCGCGGTGGTCGCCCTGCTCTGGGTCCTGAAGAAGCTGGAAGTCATCGTCGTTCCGGTGTTGCTGGCATTGATGCTCAGCGCGTTGCTGGTGCCTGCGGTCGACTGGATGAGCCGTCGTCGCCTGCGGCGTGGTCCCGCGGTGGCGCTGGTCCTGTTCGGCGGATTCGCGATCTTCGGCGGCATCCTGGCTTTCGTCATCATCCAGTTCGTCTACGGTTTGCCCGACCTGACCGACCAGGTCACCCGCAGCATCGAGTCCACCCGCAGATGGCTGATCGACGGGCCGTTGCATCTGCGCAGCGAACAGATCTCCAGCGCGGGCAACGCCGCGATCCAGGCGCTGCACAACAATCAATCCAAGCTGACCAGCGGCGCGCTGGCCACGGCGGCGACCGTCACCGAGCTGGTCACCGCCGCGGTGTTGACCCTGCTCACGCTGATCTTCTTCCTCTACGGCGGCCGCAACATCTGGGACTACGTCACCAAGATCTTCCCGGTCGACGTCCGCGAGCGGGTGCGCGAGGCCGGCCGCGCCGGATACTGGTCGCTCATCGGGTACGTGCGGGCCACGTTCCTGGTCGCCCTGACCGATGCGGCGGGCGTCGGCGCGGGCCTGGCGATCATGGGCATTCCGCTTGCGCTGCCACTGGCCTCGCTGGTGTTTCTCGGCGCCTTCATCCCCCTGGTGGGTGCCGTGATCGCAGGCTTTTCTGGCCGTGGTCGTGGCGCTGCTCTCGAAGGGGATCGTCTACGCGCTGATCACGCTCGGTTTGCTGGTCGTGGTAAACCAGGTCGAGACGCATTTGCTGCAGCCGCTGGTGATGGGACGCGCGGTCTCGATCCATCCGCTTGCGGTCGTGCTGGCCATCTCCACCGGCGGGGTGCTTGCCGGGATCGTCGGCGCCCTGCTGGCGGTGCCGACGGTCGCATTCCTCAACAACGCGATACAGGTGCTGCTCGCTCCCGACCCGTCCGCCGAAGCCGAGAAGCAGACCGAGGGAGACGGCGAAGCCGGGTTGGTGGTCCAGGCGAAACCGGACGAGCCCGAGGAAGGGCCCGGCTGAGGTTTCGAGCGCCTACAACCGGCCCTCGCGACGCAACAGATCTTGGGCGCTGAGGCCCCCGCCGCCGCGACGGCGCCGGTCGCCGTTGTCGTTCTGTCCGCGGGCGTTCAGCTTCTCGGTGGCCGCCTCGGAGTCGTCGGCGTCCGACCGCATGACCGGCAGAGCCGCGGTCGGGTCGGCCTGGTCGCCCGCCTTGTCACCGGAACCGGCGCTCTGGACGGGCATTGCCCGGGTCTGACCGCCGGACGGCGTCGGGACCGGCGGCCGGACCGCGGCTGACGGCGCGGCGCCCCTGGGCCCGCGCGCGTCGGCCGGTCGTTCGGGCGCCGGAGGCGCGCCGTGCCGGCTTGCGTCGGTTGCCTGGCCTGCATGCGTGCGGTGTCCGCCGCCGAGCCGCCGGCGCGGGCAACTCTTGGGCGGGCCTGACCTCCGGCGGACTGGCCGGACCCGGACGTCCCACCCGCGCCGGTTCCAGCGCGCCGGGGTGCGTGGGGTCGTGCGGCGGGCGCGCCGTCGCGGTGGCCAGGCTGGCCGCCGCGACCGGAGGCCGCCCGGGCCGCCCCTCGAGGGTGGGCCGCTTGCGCTCGTCGGGCAGGTCGATCTCGCCCAGCCCGAGCCGGTTCTGCAGGCGCCTCGCCCAGCGCGGGGCCCACCAGCAGTCGTCGCCGAGCAGCTTCATCACCGCCGGCACCAGGAACATCCGCACCACGGTGGCGTCCAGCAGCAGGGCCGCCATCAGACCGAAGGCAAGGTACTTCATCATTACGAGGTCGGAGAACACGAACGACGCGGCGACCACGGCCAGGACACACGCGGCGGCGGTGATCAGGCGGCCGGTGGTCGCGGTGCCGATCCGGATGGCCTCGGCGGTCGACATGCCGCGTTCGCGCGCCTCGACCATTCGGGACACCAGGAACACCTCGTAGTCGGTCGCCAGCCCGTAGCCGACCGCGACGACCAGCGCGATGATCACCACCATCAAGGGCGTCGGCGTGAAATTGAGCCACGACGCGAAGTGCCCGTCGACGAAGATCCACGTCAGGATGCCCATGGTGGATCCCAGCGTCAGCGCGCTCATCACCGCGGCCTTGATCGGCAGCACCATCGACCCGAAGGCCAGGAACATCAACAGCATCGTCGTCGTGACGAGGACCACCAGCATCAGCGGAGCATTGGCGAACAACGCATGGATGCTGTCCTGCTCGAGGGCGGGGGTGCCGCCGACCCAGACGGTCAGGCCCTTGGGCGGGGTGATCGACCGTAGCTCGTCGATCTTCTTGGCGGCGTCGTTGCGATTGACCAGGCCGTTCTCGATCACGCGCACGGAGGAATCTGGCGGGTGGGCCGCGCCGTTGCACGCCGGGCAGGGCCGCTCATCCCACTGTTTGTTGGTGAAGCCGGTGAGCGTGGAGACCTTGCCCCGGATGTCGGCTACCTGCTGGTCGGTGACCGGGCTGTGGTTGTCGCTCTGGATGACCAGCGTCAGCTGCTCGGTGCGGTAGCCGGGGAAGAGTTTGTCGAAGTGTTCCTGAGCCAAGCGGACGGAATTGTTGGGCGGCAGGTACTTCTCGCTGATGCCGCCGAACGACAGGTTGCCCAGCGGGATGACCAGCAGGATCATCCCGACGATGATGGGGATGGCGAACGCCAGCGGGCGCTTCATCACGAAGTTGACCAGCTTGCCCCAGAAGCCGGCCTCGACCTCTTCGCGGGTCTTGGTCTTCTGCAGCCGGTCCGCGAGCCACTCGAGGTAGGCGCGCGAAACCTTCCAGTTCCGCAGGAAGGGAACCCGTAGCGCGGTCCGCACGCCCAGCGCGTCGACGTGGCGACCGAGGATGCCCAAGCAGGCCGGCAGCAGCGTGATCGACAACAGCGCCGCCAGACCCACCGCCGCGATCAGCGCATAGGTCAGCGACTTCACGAAGCCCTGCGGCAACAACAGCAGACTCGAGCCGGAGGCGATGATCAGCACGGCCGAAAACGTCACGGTACGCCCGGCCGTCATCACCGTGCGCCGCACCGCGGCCTCGGTGTCATAGCCCTCGGCGATTTCTTCCCGGAACCGGCTGACCACGAAAAGGCCGTAGTCGATCGCCAGACCGAGGCCGATCAGCGAGACCACCGGCTGGGCGAAGAAGTGCACCGGCCCGAACATCGCGACCAATCGCAGGATGCCCAGCGCGCCCGCGATGCTCAGGCCGCCCACCATGACGGGCAGCCCGGCGGCGATCGCCCCACCGAACACCAGGAACAGCACCACCGTCACCGCCGGCAGTGCCAGCACCTCCATGCGGCGCTGGTCGGTGGCGATGGTGCCGGCCAGGGCGTTGGCGATCGGCTCGAGCCCGGCGAGCTCAACCTTGCCGCCCTCGAGTTTCTGCAGGTCCGGGGCGATGGCCTTGTAGTTGTTGAGGATGGTGTCGTCGTCATCGCCCTTCAGCGGAATGCTGACGAAGGTGTGCTTCTTGTCCTCGGTGGCCATCCCCTTGATCAGCGCGGGCGCGTCGGCGGGGTTCGCAACACGGAGGTAGCCGGCCCATCCGAGAACCTGATCGGGGTGGTTGCTGGTGAACTTGTTCAGTTCGTCGACGATCTGCTGTCGCCATGCCGGGTCGTCGACGGTCTTTCCGTCGGGGGCGGTGAAGGTGGCGACGATGTGGCCGGTCCGGTCCCTGCCGTACACCTTGTCGCCAAGCACCGAGGCCTTCACGGATTGGCTGCCGTCGTCGTAGAAGCCGCTTTGCGTGACGTGCTTGCCCAGGCTCATGCCGAAGACGCCGCCGCCGAGGCACAGGGCCACCATGACCCCGATGACGATGTACCGATAGCGGTACACAGTTCGACCCCACCAGGCGAACACGTAAGCTCCTTACTGGATCTCTAGCGACCCGCGCATCGGTTTTCCAGTGTCACACACGCGTGGTCAACAGCGCAGACAGCGGCCGGAACGGCTGCAGCCACGCCCCTTGCTCCGGCAACGAATCTAGGCCGATCCGCGGCAATGGTTCCCGGAAGACGCCGGTGATGTCCTCCAGGTCGACGAAGTCCAAGGTATCCGACGCTAGCGCCCAACTAGCGTGTTCACGAAATCCGATCACCTGGACCTGGATCCCGTCGCGCGCGATTTCCTCGAGCGGCTGACGGAACGCCTGACCGTCCGCGGACGCCACGATCAGCCCTGCGAGCCCTTCGTTGCGCCGCAGTTCGATGTGGCCGAGCATATCGCGGTCCACGTCACTGTCCTCGTCGATCTTCGGCTTGGCAAAGACCGCAAACCCCACGTTACGCAACGCGTCGACCCACGGTCGAACCACATCCGCGCTGCCAGGCGCGATATTGGTGAAGACGGTGGCCTCGGGTTCGATCACGGCGCCCGGACGGCCGGCGCTGACCTCTGCCGTGCGTGCCAGCAACCAGCGACCGAGCGCGTCGAAGCGGGGGCGTTCCAGCGCCGTCGGGCGGCGGCCCAAGATCGAGCCCAGACCCATGTCCAGGTTGGGGGCGTCCCACACGAGTAGGACCCGCCCGCCCGCGGGCGGCGAAAAGCTCCCCAGGGCCCCGATGTCACCGCCCGCCGCCGGTGATTCGAGGGATTCCGGTGTTGCAGCGGTCTCTTCGGTCAGGCTCATGTCATCGCCTTTTTTCCGGCCTTCTTTCAGCCTTTTCCAGCCTTGTCCAGATGAATTCGGTCACGGCACTGCCCGCGTCTTGGGCCTTCATCTCGTACTTGGTGGTTGGCCGCACGACCGAGATCGGCACCCGGCTGTCGGCTTCGACGCGACGCAGCCTCGGCTCGGCATCGCCGACCTCGGCGATCTGCTCGGCGTAGCCGGGGTGGTCCGTCGCGGCATGCAGGACACCACCGGGGAGTAGCCGGTCGGCGATCAGGTCAATCGTCGCTGTTTGCAGGAACCGGCGCTTGTGGTGCCGGGCCTTCGGCCACGGATCCGGAAAGAAGACGCGAACCCCGGTCAGCGTCGCCGGCGCGATCAGGTGCTCCAGCACGTCGACAGCGTTTCCGCGGATCAACCGGATGTTGCCGACCTGTTCGCGGTCGATCGCGCACAGCAGCTGCGCCAGCCCGCGCCGATAGATTTCCACCGCGATCACGTCGACATCGGGCTCGTCCTTGGCCATTGCCAGCGTGGATATGCCGCTGCCACAGCCGATCTCGAGCACCAGCGGCGCCCGGCGGCCGAACCACGCGTGCGTGTCCAGCGGCTGCACGTTGCCGGCGGCGGCAGCCGCCACCGAGAGTCCCAGTTTCGGCCACAGCCGCTCCCAGGTCTGGCGCTGCGCGTCGGAGAGCGCGGACCGTCGGGAGCGGACGCTCGTGACCGGGAGGTTGCGTCGTTGGGGACGGCCCGGGTCCTGCGCCTCGGTTGGCGGCATCACCGCTTCGCCGGTCTCCGGGCCGGCGTCGACCCCCACCGGTGCATCGGGACACGTCCCGACCCCGGCTTGCGCATGCATTTGTCCATGGTGGCCCATGAACCCCCGATGTAGCCGCTCGAGATCCAGATTGATACTCAACAGTTGCCTTCAACTGGTAACAGAAAAACAGTGGCTCGCTTCTCGGCGGCGCAAATGTCACGATTCCCTGAGACCCGTTCGGCCTTCCGGCAAACGAAGGTAGCCCCGGCGACGGCCCCGCATCCGGCGGGGGCAACGTCGGCAGCCGATCGGGTCGGTCGGATCGAACGGGCGGAACATGACGGCACAAGGGCACCAGATCTTCGTTGACGAGTTGGCACGCTTTGCTGCCGACCGCGCTGACGTGCGCGTGGCGGCGATCGCCGAGCGGGCCGCCGCGCCCCTGCGCGTGGCAGTGCTCGGACGCCCGGGCGTGGGTTGCCGCACCGTGGCGCGTGCCCTGGACCGCGCCGGGATCGCGTCGGGGATCTCGACGACGGCCGCGCTCGACTCCCACGTGGTTGTCTACGTCACCACGGAGGTGGTCAAACCCGAGGACACCGACGCGATCGCCGCCGCCGGGCGCCCGGCATTGGCCGTGCTGAACAAAGCCGATCTGGCCGGCTCTCTTTCAGGTCGCGCCGGGGACGGGCCGATCGCGGCCGCGCGGAGCCGCTGCGCCCAGTTTTCCGCGCTGGTTTCAGCGCCGATGGAGCCGATGATCGGTTTGCTCGCGGTCGCCGCGCTGGACGATCTCGACACCGCACTCTGGGAGGGCCTGCGTTCGCTCGCCGCCGATCCGGGCGGCCCCACCTGCCTCGACGGTTCCTTTGCCGGGTTCCTGGCGGCGAGCAATCCGGTGCCGACGGACGTGCGGGTGCGGCTCCTGGACACTCTGGACGTGTTCGGCACCGCGCTCGCCATTGCCGCCATCCGGCAGGGCAGGACGCAGGCGCAGGTCCGTGCCCTGTTGCGCCGGGTGAGCGGCGTCGACGCCGTCCTTGACGGGATCGCCGCCATCGGCGCGGAGGTCCGCTACCGGCGGGTGCTGGCGGCCGTCGCGGAATTGGAGGCCCTGGCCGTAGGTCGGGAAGGGCTCGGGGAGGGAATCAGCCGGTTCCTGTCCCGCGACGCCACAGTCGTCGCCCGCATGGCGGCGGCGCTCGATGCGGCCGCGGCTGCGGGTCTCGAGGTCGACGGCGTCAAGCTGGACCGCGATGATCCGGCCGCACACCTGCCGCGGGCGGTGCGTTGGCAGCGCTACGGCCGTGGGAGGCTGGGTCCCGTGAGCGCTCTGCACCGCGCCTGCGCTGCGGATATCGCCAGGGGATCGCTGCGGTTGTGGTCGCAGACCTGCCTGTCGCTGCCTGGAGGGTTCCGGTGAGCGGCAAGGTCGGCGACGGCGCGGCCGCCCGGGCGGACGCGCTGGTGGCCGAGCTGGGGCCACGGCTGGATGCGCCCGCGGCCAACCGCCGTGAGGTGGTGTTGGTGATGGGCCCGTGGATGGCCGGCACCAGCGCGGTGGTCTTGGCGCTGCGCGAACGGCTGCCGCAGCACAAGTTCGTCGAGTCGACCGAGCTGGAATCCGGCGATGCGCCGCTCGCGGTGGTGTTCGTCGTCTCCGCTGCGGCGAAACTGACCGAATCCGACTGTGTCTTTCTGGATGCCGCCGCCGAGTACACCGATGCGGTCGTCGGTGTGGTGTCGAAGACCGACGTGCACCGCAACTGGCGCGACGTGGTCGCCGCCAACCGCGAGATCCTGACCGCCCACGGGCCGCGCTACTGCCACGTGTCCTGGGTGGGCGCGGCTGCGTCACCCGACCTCGGCGAGCCGGACATTGACGATCTGGTGGAGGCCGTCGCGGCCCAACTCGCCGATCCGGGTATCGCGCGCCGAAATACGTTGCGCGAGTGGCATTCTCGGCTCCAAGCGGTCGCCCGGCGGTTCGATCGCGACGCCGAGAGCACGGGCCGGCGGGCACGAGTCGACACGTTGCGCGACGAGCGCAGCACGGCCCTGCGGGAGCGGCGCCAGTCCAAAACCGAGCGCACCATCGTGCTCCGCGGTCAGATTCAGCAGGCCCGAGTCCAGTTGTCGCACTTTGCGCGCAACCGTTGCGCGTCGGTGCGCACCGAGCTGCAAGAGGACGCGGCCGGTTTGTCGCGGCGGGACATTCCCGACTTCGAGGCGCGTGCGCGCAGCCGGTTCGATGAGGTGGTCGTCGAGGTCAGCGACGGCATCAGCACCGAACTCGCCGACGTCGTGCGGGCGACGGGTCTGCCGGTGACCCTGCCGAACGTCGAGAAGCTGCCGACGGTCGAAGTTGCACCCGCGCCCCTGAAATCACGGCGGCAGGAAACCTTGCTGATGATGCTGTTGGGCGCCGGCTTCGGGCTGGGTGTCGCGCTGACGTTGGGTCGGCTGGTCGGCGGCTTGGCGTCTCGGCTGAGCCCGACGCTGGCGGTGGCCGGGGCGGTGGGGTGCGCGGCGATCGGGCTGGCCGTCTCCTTCGTGGTCATCCACATCCGCGGCCTGCTGCGTGACCGGGCGCTGCTCGACCGCTGGACGGCCGATGCGACGTCGTCGTTGCGATCGGTGGCGGAGGAGTTGGTGGCGACCCGCGTGCTGGTCGCCGAGTCGCTGCTGAGCATCGCGTCGAGTGCCCGGGATGAGGCCGAGAACACGGAGGTGACCGACCAGGTCAGCGCCATCGACAGCGAACTGCGCGAGCATGCCTTCGCCGCGGCCCGGGCGGCGGCCGCGCGTGACCGGGAGATGCCCTCGGTTTGGGCCGCGCTGGACGCCGTGCGCGCAGAGCTGGGACAACCGGGTACACCCGAACCCGAGAGCCCCACCGGGGATGCGTGCGAGGGCGAATCCGATTAACCGGCCTCAGGGAGCGCGAATGGGCCCCCTGCCTGAAGGGTGGAGAAGTCTTCTGAATCGTTGTTGTGAGAAGGCTTATACCCGCCCGAGACCTCCCCGACAAGTCGATCAGGATAACCTGTAGTTAACGCCACCATGTAACCGGTTGTGTGGGCGAACGCATACGTAACCACGAGATGCCCGTAAAAGCAGGCAGAAGAATCCAGGAGAGTTCGATGACTTCAGCGACCATTCCCGGTC
This sequence comes from uncultured Actinomycetota bacterium, assembly GCA_963784685.1. GTDB lineage: Bacteria > Actinomycetota > Actinomycetes > Mycobacteriales > Mycobacteriaceae > Mycobacterium. The sequence goes on along the minus strand of CAWASF010000011.1, from coordinate 260,329 downwards.
TGGACACAGCGCCCACCAAACACCAGGGGCTGCTGTCGTGGGTACAGGAGGTCGCCGAGCTCACCCAGCCGGACCGGGTCGTCTTCGCCGACGGCTCCGACGAGGAGTGGCAGCGGCTGACCGAGCAGCTCGTCGAGGCGGGCACCTTCAAGCGACTGAACCCCAAGAAGTATCCGAATTCCTTCCTGGCGTTGTCCGACCCTTCCGACGTGGCGCGTGTGGAGTCCCGGACCTTCATCTGCTCCGAGCGGGAGATTGACGCCGGACCGACCAACAACTGGATGGACCCCGCCGAGATGCGGTCCACCCTGACCGACCTGTTCCGCGGCTGCATGCGCGGCCGCACCATGTATGTGGTGCCGTTCTGCATGGGCCCGCTCGGCGCCGAGGACCCCAAGCTGGGCGTCGAGATCACCGACTCCGAATACGTCGTCATCTCGATGAAGGTGATGACCCGGATGGGTAAGGCCGCCCTGGAGAAGATGGGCGACGACGGGTTCTTCGTCAAGGCGCTGCACTCGGTGGGAGCGCCGCTGGAGCCGGGCCAGAAGGACGTCCCGTGGCCCTGCAACGACACCAAATACATCACCCACTTCCCGGAAACCCGCGAGATCATGAGCTACGGCTCCGGCTACGGCGGCAACGCCCTGCTGGGCAAGAAGTGCTACTCGCTGCGCATCGCGTCGGCGATGGCCCACGACGAGGGCTGGCTCGCCGAGCACATGCTGATCCTCAAGCTGATCTCCCCGGAGAACAAGGCGTACTACTTCGCCGCCGCGTTCCCGTCGGCGTGCGGGAAGACCAACCTGGCCATGCTGCAGCCGACCATCCCGGGCTGGCGCGCCGAAACGCTGGGTGACGACATCGCCTGGATGCGGTTCGGCAAGGACGGCCGGCTGTACGCGGTCAATCCCGAGTTCGGTTTCTTCGGGGTGGCGCCGGGCACCAACTGGAAGTCCAACCCCAACGCCATGCGCACGATCGCGGCGGGCAACACCGTCTTCACCAACGTGGCGCTCACCGACGACGACGAGGTGTGGTGGGAGGGCCTGGAGGGCGAGCCGGATCACCTGATCGACTGGAAGGGCCAGGACTGGTATATCCGTGAGACGGAAACCAAGGCCGCGCACCCGAATTCGAGGTACTGCACGCCGATGTCGCAGTGTCCGATCCTGGCACCGGAGTGGGACGACCCGCAGGGCGTGCCGATCTCGGGCATCCTGTTCGGCGCCCGCCGCAAGACCACGGTGCCGCTGGTGACGCAGGCGCGCGACTGGCAGCACGGCGTGTTCATGGGCGCCACCATGGGCAGCGAGCAGACCGCCGCCGCCGAGGGCAAGGTCGGCACCGTGCGCCGCGACCCGATGGCCATGCTGCCGTTCCTGGGCTACCACGTCGGCGACTACTTCCAGCACTGGCTCGACCTGGGCAAGAACTCCGACGAGTCCAAGCTGCCGAAGGTGTTCTTCGTCAACTGGTTCCGCCGCGGCGACGAGGGCGAGTTCCTGTGGCCCGGCTTCGGTGAAAACAGCCGCGTCCTGAAGTGGATCGTCGACCGCATCGAGCACCAGGCCGGTGGCCAGGACACCCCGATCGGCATCGTTCCCGGCCCGGCGGACCTGGACCTCGACGGGCTCGCCGTCGACTCCGACGACGTCGCTAAGGCGTTGGCGGTCAATCCCGACGAGTGGCGCAAGGAACTGCCGTTGATCGAGGAGTGGTTCGAGTTCGTCGGCGACAAGCTGCCCACGGGTGTCAAGGACGAGTTCGAGGCGCTGAAGCAGCGGCTGAGCTAGCTATAGCAAGCGCTCGCCAGTCATTGGCGACACGATTTCGGCAGGTAGGCCGCGCCCGGGCCGACGACCGCTGCGACGTCGCCGGGATTGGAGATGGCGCAGCGCTTCAGTGACAGGCAGCCGCAGCCGATGCAGGAGTCGAGGTTGTCGCGAAGCGCGATGAGCCCCGCGATCTGGTCATCGAGACGCGCGCGCCACGTCTTGGACAGCCGGGCCCAGTCGGCGCGGGTCGGGTTGCGGCTGTCCGGAAGTTTCGCCAGCGCGTCGGCGACCTCGTTCAGGCTCAATCCGACGTTTCGGGCAGCCCGGATGAATGCCAGGCGGCGCAACATCTGCCGTTCGAATCGGCGCTGACCGCCGGCCGTTCGCGTGGCCGTGATGAGGCCCTGGCCCTCGTAGAACCGGATCGCCGAGGCGGCGAAGCCGCTGCGGCGCGCCAGCTCGCTGACGGTGAACAAATCTCGCGTATTCATGGGGCCTACTCGAATTGGGGACTTGACTTAAAGTTTACTTTAACTATCAGTATGGGCCGTATGACTCAATCTCAACCTTGTCCCGTCGCAATTGTCACCGGCGCGTCGCGCGGGTTCGGTAAAGCGGTGACCGCCGCTCTGCTGGACCGCGGCTGGGTCGTCGTCGGCGACGCCCGCCGCGGTAACGAACTGAAAACCACTGCCGCAGAACTGAATTCAATCCGGTTGATCGCGGTTCCCGGCGACGTGGCGGACGCGTCGCACCGCGACGCGCTGGTCGCCGCCGCCGTCAACGCGGGGCCCCTTCGCCTGCTGGTGAACAACGCCAGCCGACTGGGCCCCAGCCCGCAGCCGGCGCTCGCCGACTACCCGGCAAGCGAGTTGTGGGCCGTGTACCAGACCAACGTGTTCGCCCCGCTGGCGCTGATGCAGGCGGCCCTGCCCGCGCTGACCGCCAACGACGGGGTGATCATCAACCTGACCTCCGACGCCGCCGTCGAACCGTATCCGGGATGGGGCGGGTACGGCTCGTGGCCCCGGCCGTGCCGGTTTACGCCTTCGACCCGGGCGACATGCGAACCGAGATGCACCAGGCCGCGTTTCCCGGTGAGGACATCTCCGACCGCGCCGAGCCGGAGACCGTCGTGCCGGCGTTGCTGCGGCTGCTGGACACCAGGCCGGCCGCCGGTCGTTACCGGGCCTCTGAAAATCACGACCTGGCGCTATCCGGAGCGCGGCCATGACACTGGCGGCGCCGCATACCCACTTCCACCGGCCCCCCGACTCCGACGCCACGGAGCCGCCGGAAGCGCGCGGCGTGGCCCGAGACGCGGTCAAGCTCCTGGTCGCCCGGCCGGGTGGGGTCAGCCACGCCCGGTTCGCCGACCTCGGTGACTACCTGCGCCCGGGCGACCTGGTGGTGGTGAACAACTCCGCCACCCTGCCCGCCGCGGTCGACGGCCGCCGCGACGGAAGGCCCATCGCCGTGCACTTCTCGACGGCGCGCGCCGAAAAGCTCTGGGTGGTGGAACTGCGGCCCGCCGGCGATGCGACCGGACACCTGCCCGACATGCGGCCCGGCGAGCGCATCGACATGCCCGGCGGCGCCGCGTTGATCGTGGGATCGTCCTTCCCGGAGCCCGGGGTCGAGGGCGCCCGGTTGTGGACGGCGCGGGTCGTCATCGAAGGCCCCCAGGGCAGCGTCGGCTCCTATCTGGCCCGCCACGGCAGGCCGATCCGGTATTCGTACGTGCCCCGGCAATGGCCGCTGCGCTACTACCAGACCGTATTCGCGCGACGGCCCGGCAGCGCCGAAATGCCCAGCGCGGCCAGGCCTTTCAGCACCGAGTTGGTGACGGCCCTGGTGGCCGGCGGTGTTGTGATCGCGCCGATCACGCTGCACGCCGGCGTGTCGTCGGCGGAGGTGGGCGAGCCACCGACGCCCGAGCCGTTCGAGGTACCGGCCGCTACCGCTCGGATGGTCAACTCGGCGCATGCCGCCGGCAGCAGGGTGATCGCTGTCGGCACCACGGTGACCCGTGCGCTCGAGTCCGCCGCCCACCCCGACGGCGTGGTGCGGCAGGCCGCCGGCTGGACGGATCTGGTGCTCGGACCCGGCCGCCCGGCCCGGGCGGTCGACGGTTTGATCACCGGGTGGCACGACGCCGGCGCCTCGCACCTGTTGTTACTGGAAGCCGTCGGAGGCCCGGAACTCGTCGCCATGGCGTACCGGGAGGCCGTCGAGCGCGGCTACCTCTGGCACGAATTCGGCGACAGCGCCCTGCTGTTGCGGGAGCGCTGAGGACGGGCACATCGGCCTGCCCCGAACTCCTTGTGAACGGTGCGATTTCATGCCGGGCGGCCACTTAACACCCGTCGAGTTCCGCGGCGGTACAGTCGGCGAATGCAGATCCGGCCCCACACTTCCCGTCACGGAGGCGCCAACAAGCCTGCGATCATCCTCCACCCGTCCGGGACGGTCATCACCTTTGACGAGCTTGAGGCACGCGCCAATCGGCTGGCGCACGGGTTTCGGAAGGCGGGACTGCGCGAAGGCGACACCATCGCGATCCTGATGGAAAACAACGAGCACATCCACGCGGTCATGTGGGCGGCGCGGCGCAGCGGCCTCTACTACGTACCGATCAACACCCACCTGACGCCGGCTGAGGCGGCCTACATCATCGACAACGGCAACGCCAAGGCGATCATCGGGTCGGCGGCGCTAAAGGAGACCTGCGCGGGGCTGGCGGACCACCTCCCGCGGGGCCTGCCGGAGCTGTTGATGATCGCTGGCCCTATTCCGCCAACTGACCTGCCGAATTGGGACCGCTATCCGGAATGCGTTGCGGATCAACCCGACACCCCGATCGATGACGAAATCGAGGGCGATCTGCTGCAGTACTCGTCGGGCACCACCGGCCGGCCCAAGGGCATCAAGCGCGAACTGCCGCACGTCCCGCCGGACGAGGCGCCGGGCATGATGTCGGCCCTCGTCGGGTTCTGGATGGATCCCGACGCGGTGTATCTGAGCCCGGCGCCGCTCTACCACACCGCACCGTCGGTGTGGTCTATGAGCGTTCAGGCCGGGGGCATTACGACGGTGGTGATGGAGAAGTTCGATCCCGAGGGGGCGCTCGACGCGATCCAGCGGTATCGGGTGACCCACGGCCAGTTCGTGCCGGCCATGTTCGTCCGGATGCTGAAACTACCTGAAGCCGTTCGCAAGTCGTATGACCTGTCCAGCCTCAAGCGGGTGATGCATGCGGCCGCGCCGTGCCCCGTGGACATCAAGATGCAGATGATTGACTGGTGGGGGCCGATCGTCGACGAGTACTACGCCTCCTCCGAGGCGATCGGGTCGACGTTGATCACCGCCGAAGACTGGCTGGCACACCCGGGTTCGGTGGGCAAGCCCATGCTGGGTGGGGTGCACATACTCGACAAGAACGGGAACGAGCTGCCACCCGGCGAGCCCGGCGAAATCTACTTCGAAGGCGGATACTCGTTCGAGTACCTCAACGATCCGTCGAAAACCGCTGCGTCGCGCGACAAACACGGCTGGATGACGGTCGGCGATGTCGGTTACCTCGATGAGGAGGGCTACCTGTTTTTGACCGACCGCCGCCACCACATGATCATCTCCGGCGGGGTGAACATCTACCCGCAAGAGGCCGAGAACCTCCTGGTCACCCACCCGAAGGTGCTGGACGCGGCGGTGTTTGGAATCCCCGACGACGAGATGGGTCAACGTGTCATGGCCGCGGTGCAGACGGTCGACCCAGCCGATGCCGGCGAGCCGTTCGCCGAGGAACTTCTGGCGTGGCTGCGAGACCGCTTGTCGCACTTCAAGTGTCCGCGGTCCATCGCGTTCGAGTCGCAACTGCCGCGCACCGACACGGGCAAGCTCTACAAGAACGAGCTGGTCGAGAAGTACTCGGTGTGACCCGTGTTCCGGCTGGTCGACCTCTCGCGTGCGTCCGATCCGGGCGTCGGGTCACCGCCGGGTGTCATTCTTGCCTTCGGTTCGGCTGCGGACATCGCCCGTCCGGAGGCTGAATCATGGCTGCAGGCAGCCACTGTCACGCTGACGGACGACGCCTGCGCTGACCGCAGAGTGGTCACCGTCGATTCGGTGGCCGAGGCCCTGGCCGAGCTGACGCAACGCTGTCAACGCTGGCCCCATGCCAGCAGCGTGTGCGACGACGTACTGCGCGCCATCGACCCCGACGGCCCAACGCTCGCCGGGGTGGTCACCGAGTCGTTGGCCTACTCGACGCTGCAGGCCGGCCCCGAGTTCGCGCGCTGGCTTGCCGAGCGCGGCCCGGCTCACACGCCCGACATCGCCGATCCGGTGCTGGCGCAGCGCGACGGCGACACCCTGCGCATCCAATTCAACCGGCCGCAAAGGCACAACGCGTTTTCCACCGATGCGCGCGCCGCGCTGCTCGAGGCGCTGACCGTCGCGCGACTGGACCCGTCGGTGACAAGGATCGTGTTGAGCGGCAATGGACCGTCGTTTTGCAGCGGTGGAGACCTCGCCGAATTCGGCAGCTTCGCCGATCCGGCGAGTGCGCACCTGGCCCGCACCCGCAACAGCCCCGCCCTGGCGCTCGACGCGTTGACGGCCAGGCTTGGCCGGGCATGCCGCGCCGAGGTCCACGGCGCGGTGATGGGCAGCGGACTGGAGATGGCGGCGTTTTGCGGATGGGTTGCGGCGCGCGACGATTCGGTGTTCGGGCTACCCGAGTTGGGTCTGGGCCTGATCCCCGGCGCCGGCGGCACCGTCAGCGTCACGCGCAGGATCGGCCGCTGGCGCACTGCGTATCTGGTGCTGTCCGGGCACACCGTCGCCGCCGACACCGCGCGGTCCTGGGGGCTGGTGGACGCGATTCACGTTGGCGCCCAGGGTATTACTCAGTAGCCCGAGTAGGTGGAGGTGGTGATCGACGGCATGCGCGAGACAACCGCCGCAATGAAGGCGAACCACAGAAAGAAGCCGATGACACCGATTGTCACGCCCACGACGGCGCCGATGATGGCCCACTTCTTGGCGTTGTCGGCCGCCGCCTTGGCCTCGGCGTATCGCCCTTCGCCCCACAACCCGGAAACCTTGGTGGCGTACACGATCGAGACGATCCCGAACGGGATGCAACACAGGACGGTGCACAGAATCGCCCAGACCAGATGGTTGTCCGGCTCAGGTTGACCCCCCCAGCCCGGCTGCGGCGCCGGCCAACCGGCCGGCTGCTGGGCCGGCCAACCCGGCGGCTGCTGGCCCTGCCAAGACGGCTGTTGGCCCGGCCACTCCGGTGAACCTCCGTACGGCCCTTGGGGATAACTCATGGGAACTGCCTTTCCGTGTCGTTCCCTCCGCGCCGCTTGCCGGTGTGAGAAGTCAGGCAAATATACAGCACGCGCCCACTTCGGTCGGGCAGATTGAAGCCCGGCCTCAGATCCCGCCCCGGGCGACCAGTTGCGCGGCGATCACGTTGCGCTGGATCTCATTGGTGCCTTCGCCGACGATCATCAGCGGCGCGTCGCGGAAGTAACGTTCGACGTCGTATTCGCATGAGTAGCCGTAGCCGCCGTGTATGCGCACGGCGTTCAGGGCGATTTCCATCGCGACCTCGGAGGCGAACAGCTTGGCCATCCCGGCCTCCATATCGCAGCGTTGTCCGCCGTCATAGCGCTCGGCGGCATAGCGGGTGAGCTGACGGGCGGCGGTGAGTTTGGTTGCCATGTCGGCCAGGTAGTTGCCTATCGCCTGATGCTTCCAGATCGGCTGGCCGAAGCTCTCCCGCTGCCGGGCATAAGCGAGCGCGTCCTCGAGCGCCGCCGTCGCGACGCCCAGGGCCCGGGCGGCCACCTGGATGCGGCCCGTCTCGAGGCCCTTCATCATTTGCGCAAAGCCCTCGCCCGGGCGGCCGCCCAGGACCGCCGATGCCGGCACGGCGAAGTCGTCGAACGACAGCTCGCAGGATTCGACGCCCTTGTAGCCCAGCTTGGGCAGGTCCCGCGACACCGTCAGCCCGGGTCCGTGCCCGATGAGCACGATCGAAATGCCCTTGTGACGCGGTGTGGCGCCGGGGTCGGTCTTGCACAGCAGCGCGATCAGTCCCGAGCGGCGCGCGTTGCTGATCCAGGTCTTCGAACCGTTGATCAGCAGGCCGCCAGACCCGTCGGGCAGCGCGGTCGTCGACATGTTCTGCAGGTCCGAACCCCCTCCCGGCTCGGTCAACGCCATCGTGGCCCGCAGCTCTCCGGTGGCCATCGACGGCAGGTAGGCACGCTTCTGCTCCTCGGTGCCGAACAGCGTCAGCAGCTTGGCCACCACGGTGTGCCCGCCCATCGCACCGGCCAGGCTCATCCAGCCGCGCGCCAGCTCCTGGGTGACCCGCACGTAACACGGCATCGACACCGGCGATCCGCCGTACTCCTCGGGAATGGCCAGGCCGTAGATGCCGATCCGCTTCATCTGCTCGATCCACGCCTCGGGGTAGGCATTGGCGTGCTCGACCTCGCGGACGCCGGGTTTGACGTCGCGGTCGATGAACGCCCGCACCGTGGCGACCAGCATGTCTTCTTCGTCGTCCACCTACGACCACCCTCCCAGCGTTACCCCCGAATCGACAGCCTGCCAGCATGTGGCGTTGTGAGTACTAACGGGTATGCGGGGCTCCGCGAGGGTGGACCATACTTTGACGACCTGTCGCTAAGCCAGGTGTTCGATTGGGCGCCCGCGGCCACGCTGTCATCGGGGCTGGGCGCCGCCCATCAGGCGATCATCGGGGACCGGCTGCGCCTGGCGTGCGACGCCGTTCTGTGCACCGCGGTGACCGGCGTGCCCGGGCCGCTGGCACATCCGGCGCTGGTTTGCGACGTCGCGATCGGGCAGTCGACGCTGGTCACCCAGCGGGTCAAGGCCAACTTGTTCTACCGCGGCCTGGTGTTTCACCGCTTCCCGGCAATCGGCGACACCATCTACACCCGCACCGAAGTGGTTGGGCTGCGGGCGAATTCGCTCAAGCCGGGCAGGGCGCCGACGGGAATGGCCGCCCTGCGGATGATCACGATCGACCAGGCCGACCGGTTGGTGCTCGACTTCTACCGGTGCGCCATGCTGCCCGCCAGCCCGGACTGGCGGCCCTCCGAAGACGGATCCGACCGGCCCGGCGATGACCTGTCGGCCATCGGCGCCGACGTGCCGGGCCCGGCCGCCGATCCGACCGCGCACTGGGACGGCGACGTCTTCCGGAACAAGGTACCCGGTCCGCATTTCGACCCCGGCCTGGCGGGCGCGGTGCTGCGCAGCACCGGTGACGTGGTCAGCAACGCACCCGAACTGGCCCGGCTCACCCTGAACATCGCCGCAACACACCATGATTCGCGAGTCGGCGGCGGCCGGCGGCTGGTGTACGGCGGACACACCATCGGGCTGGCACTCGCGCAGGCGACCCGGCTGCTGCCCAATCTGGTGACGGTCCTGGGTTGGGAGTCCTGCGACCATACCGGTCCGGTGCACGAGGGCGACACCCTCTACAGCGAGCTGCACGTCGAGTCCGCCGAGCCGACCGAACACGGTGGGGTGCTGGGCCTGCGCTCGCTGGTTTACGCGGTCGACGAGTCCGGCGCCGAACCCGATCGGCCGGTCCTGGACTGGCGGTTTGCGGCGCTGCATTTCTGAGTCGCTACGGACAGCCACGCGCACAATGGTGGGCGTGAGTTCGCCGTCGTCTAGGTGGGGGAGCAGCGGGCTGGCCTGGCTGACCGGCCTGCCCGACGGGCCGCCCGACTTCTCCCGCGCGAACGTGCTGGCCCGCGCCGAGCACGTGGCCGCCGCCGTCGGTCACCGACTGGGTATCGCCGTCGACGCGGCCGGCCTGCTGGCCGGTCGGGCCGAATTGCTTGGGTTGACGCGCGGCGGCCGGGTGTCAGCCGGGGGGGCCACCCGGTTGCTGGCCGCCCGCGACGGGTGGTGCGCGATCACGCTGTCGCGGCCCGATGACGTCGCCGCCGTCCCCGCGTTGCTGCAGGTCGACGAAGTCCCCGTCGACCCCTGGCCGGCGTTACACCGTTGGACCGCAACCCGTCCGGTGTCCGCGGTCAGCGAGCGGGCCGCTCTGCTCGACATCCCGGCGGCCGCCCTGGGCGAGGCTGTTGCCGCATCACCGCGGATCCGGCGAATGGGATCCCGAATGCACGCGCGTGAGTTGACCGGCCTGCTCGTGGTCGACCTGTCGTCGATGTGGGCGGGCCCGCTATGCGGGCAGCTGCTGGCGCGCGCCGGGGCAACCGTCGTCAAGGTCGAAAGCGCGCGCCGGCCGGACGGCACCCGAAACGGAAACCGGGCCTTCTACGACTGGATCAATGGTGAAAAACTCTCCTACTGTGTGGATTTCGATACCCAAGCCGACGAGCTACGCGAGCTGCTCGCGGTCGCCGATATCGTGATCGAAGGCTCGCGCCGCGCGGCGCTGGAGCGTCGCCGGCTCGGGCCGGACCACCTCGCACCGCGACCGGGCCGAATCTGGTTGCGCATCAACGGATATGGCGAGCCGAGGCCGGCATTCGGCGATGACGCAGCGGTGGCCGGCGGGCTGGTGGGCACCGCCGTCGAGGCCGGTCTGAAGGGACCGGTGTTCTGTGGCGACGCCATCGCCGACCCGCTGACGGGCTTGGACGCGACATTGGCGGTGGCCGAATCCCTGGGCCGGGGAGGCGGCGAGCTGATCCACGTGTCGATGGCCGCCGTCGCCGCGACCTATGCGGCGCTCCCCACGGAGGAGTCGGTCGCGGGGTACCCGGCGCCACCGCCGCAGCCGCCACCCAAATCGGGCCCGGCGGCGAAGCTGGGCGCGGACAACGACGCCGTGCGCCGGATGGTCGCCGAAAGCGGTTGGCCCTCATGCTGATCAAGCGCGCCACCCTGCTCGACGGGACCGCCACCGACATCCGCGTGGGCGCCCAGATCGAGGAGCTGGGCCCACCTTCCCCAGGCCTGACTCCCATGAAAGGGGAGGGCGTGCTGTACGTCGGCGGCGGAACCGTTCTGCCGGGGCTGCACGACCACCACGTGCACGTGCGCTCGGCGGCTTCGGCGTTGAATTCGTTCTATGTCGGACCGCCCGGGGTCACCACCAAAGCCCAACTGACACAACTGCTGTCGAACGCCACGCCCGGCCCCGACGGGTGGATCCGCGCCGTCGGCTACCACGAGTCGGTTGCCGGAGACTTGGACCGTACCGCTCTCGATGCCCTGGTGCTCGACGTCCCGGTGCGCATCCAGCACCGCAGCGGTGCGCTGTGGATCCTCAACTCCGAGGCACTGGGCCGGGTCGGCCTGGCCGAGCATCCCGACGGTCGCCTGCGTAGCGCCGACCCTGGCTGGTCGGACGCGCTGGCGCGGCGCGAAACCGACCTCGCAGAACTCGGCCGCCGCATCACCGCGACCGGCGTCACCGGAATCACCGATGCCACTCCCGACCTCGACGCCGATGACATGGTGTCGCTGCTGGTGGCACACCGCCGCGGTGAGTTTCGGCCGCGGCCGCATTTCCTGTCGCCGGGCAAGAAGATTTTGCAGGATGATCGCCTCGACCTCGACTCGCTGACGCACTGGATTGCCGATCACCACGACGACGGCCGGCCGGTCGCCGTGCACTGCGTGACCGCGGCCCAGCTGGTGGTGACCATCGCGGCCCTGCGTGCCGCCGGTAGCCATCCGCAGGATCGCATCGAGCACGCCGCCGTGGTGCCCGACGATAACCTGACCGACCTCGCCGATCTCGGGGTCACGGTGGTGACACAGCCCAATTTCGTCGCCGAGCGCGGCGATCAGTACCTCGCCGACGTCCCCGCAGCCGAGCACCGTCAGCTGTGGCGTGTCGCATCCCTGCTGAATGCGATGGTGCCGGTGGCTCTGTCCACCGACATGCCCTTCGGCCACGGCGATCCGTGGACGGCGATGCGCGCCGCCGTATACCGCACGACACTCAGCGGTGCGGTTCTCAACCGCGGCGAATGTGTTTCGGCGCTAACGGCTTTGACGATGTTCCTGGGCCGGCCCGATGAGCCGCGCCGGGCGCGGACCGTCGAAACCGGACAGCCGGGGGACCTGTGTGTGCTGACCGAGCCACCGGCGACGGCGCTGGCCGAGCTGGACGCCGGCATGGTGGCGGCGACCATCATCGGCGGCGAACTCGTTTACTTCGCGATGTGAGCGGCGCGCAGGCTGTCGCACTGGCTGTCGAACAACCTCCGGGACACCTGGGCTTTCGGCGCCACCAGGTCGAAGCCGTGGAAGGCGCCCGGAACGACTTCGACGCGGCAGGGCACCCCGGCGCCGGTCAGGCGTGCCGCATAGGCCAGATCTTCGTCGTGGAACAGGTCGTGGGTGCCGACGCCCATCCACGCCGGCGGCAGCCCGCCCAGGTCGTCGCGGCGGGCGGGGACGGCGACCTGCGGGTCGGTGTCGCCGAGGTAGGCCGTCCAGCCGAAGTGGTTGCTGCGGGTGTTCCACAGGCGATAGTTGGGGCTCTCGGCGGTGGCGGAACTCCGGTCGTCGAGCATCGGGTACACCAGCAGCTGGAACGCCGGCGTGATCTCGCCGCGGTCGCGTGCCAGCAGGGCCAGGGCCGCCGCGAGTCCGCCGCCGGCGCTGGCGCCGCCGATCGCCACCCGGTCTCGGTCGATCGCGGGCAGGCCGGCCAGCCACGTCAGAGCCGAGTAACAGTCTTCCAGCGGAACGGGATACGGATGTTCCGGCGCCAGCCGGTATTCCACCGATGCGACGGTAATGCCCAGTCTCCTGCTGAACGCGCGGCACAGCCGGTCGTCCTGTTTGGCGGTCCCGATGACGTATCCGCCGCCGTGGATCCACAGCAGCGCGGGCGTCGGTCCCGTCTCGCCGGCGGGTCGGAACAGCCGAACGCCGGCCCCGGATCCCAGGGTGATCACCTCGACATCGCCGGATGCGCCGGGGCTGAGAAGTCGCTCCGTTAGCCAGCTCAACGCCCGCATGAGCGGCAAGCTCCGGGGACCGACCAGCTGTCGCGGGGCGATGCGGGCGATTCGGCGCAGGTCGGGATGAACGTCGTCGCTCGGCACCGATCCAGTATCCATCCGGTTAGCCGACCGGCGATCGGGGTATCGATCCGGTTGATCCAAACGCTGGCCTACCGCGTGAATAGCGTGTCCGGGCCTCCTGGCCGGGCACGACGCGAAAGGCGAGAAATGCTGGGGCATCTGTACGATCGGGCGCTCGGCGGCGAACGATGCTGGATTCGTCACGAGGACGGCGCGGTCCGGCCGCTGCCCGCTCACCGTTGGCTGGGCGCCCGAAACGGTGAAGCATCGAGTGACGCCTTCGACGACGCCTTCGACGACGCCGTCACGCGGATGTGCGCCGGGCCGACGATCGAGCTGGGATGCGGACCCGGACGGTTGGTCACGAGGCTGATTCGGCGGGGAGTACCCGCGCTCGGCATCGATCGGTCGGCTACGGCGATCCGCCTGGCGGGTCGCGGCGGCGCGCCGGCCCTGCTGGGCGACGTTTTCGAGCGGCTGCCCGGAATGGGGCGTTGGCAGACGGTGCTGCTCGTCGACGGCAATGTCGGCCTCGGTGGCGACCCGCGACGCATCCTCGCGCGTGCCGCCGAGCTGCTGGGCCGGGGCGGGCGTTGTGTCGTCGAGCTCGACACCGAGGCCATCGGCGTCCGTGCGCGCTGGGTGCGTCTGGAGTCGGCGAGCGAGGTCGGGCCCTGGTTTCGCTGGGCATCGGTCGGTGTGGACAGCGCCGACCTGCTGGCCGCGCAGGTGGGTCTGACGCTGACGGGTGTGGGTCTGGTCGGTGGCCGCGTGATTGCGATAATGGCTACGCTGTGAACCTCCCCTTCCGAAGCCCGTTGCGTGGCCCCTGGCTCACGTCGGTTTTCGGGCTGGTGCTGTTGATCGCGTTGCCCGTCGTCATCATCACCGGGCTGCTGTCCTACATCGCCTATGCGCCGCAATTCGGCCAGGCCATTCCCGGCGATGTCGGGTGGCTGCGACTGCCCGGCTTCACCTGGCCGACGCGCCCTTCGTGGTTGTACCGGCTGACCCAGGGTCTGCACGTCGGGCTGGGCCTGATGCTCATCCCCGTGGTGCTGGCCAAACTGTGGTCGGTGATCCCGCGGCTGTTCGTGTGGCCGCCGGCCCGATCGATCGCCCAGCTGCTGGAGCGACTGTCACTGCTGATGCTGGTCGGCGGGGCGCTGTTCGAAATCGTCACCGGAGTGCTCAACATCCAGTACGACTACGTCTTCGGATTCAGCTTCTACACCGGCCACTACTTCGGGGCCTGGGTCTTCATCACCGGTTTTCTGATGCATATCGCGATCAAGATTCCGCGCATGGCCGCCGGGCTGCGTTCGCTGTCGCTGCGAGAAGTGTTGCGCACCAACCGCAGCGACACCCGTCCCGAACCAGCCGATCCCGACGGGCTGGTGGCCGCCGATCCCGCCGAACCGACGATGAGCCGACGCGGTGCCCTGGCACTGGTGGGTTCCGGTGTGTTGCTGGTCGGCGTCCTGACCGTTGGCCAAACCCTCGGCGGTCCCGCCCGTGGCGCCGCCCTGCTGTTGCCGCGGGGGCGCGGCCCTCGTGAGCTAAGAGGCGATTTCCCGGTCAACAAGACCGCCGCCGCCGCGGGGATCACGCCCGAGAGCGTCAGCGGCACCTGGGTGTTGACCCTGCGCGGTGGGCCCGCAGAAGTGGTGCTGGACCGCGCCGCGCTGGCCGGTATGCCGCAATCGACGGCGCGGTTGCCGATCGCGTGCGTCGAAGGGTGGTCGACCGTGCAGACCTGGAGCGGGGTACGGCTTTCCGAGCTTGCCCGGATCGCGGGCGTGCCCGCGGCCCGCGCGGCGCGAGTGGCGTCGCTGCAACGGGTCGGTGCTTTCGGCGCGGCGACGTTGCAGGCCAATCAGATCGGTGATCCCGACGCGCTGCTGGCGCTGCGGGTCAACGGGGCAGACCTGTCGTTGGATCACGGCTACCCGGCCCGCATCATCGTTCCGGCGTTGCCCGGCGTCCACAACACCAAATGGGTGGCGTCCATCGAGTTCGAGGCCGGCTGAGATGTCGCGATTGGCAACGCGTTTCGGGGCGGCCTACGGATCTCATCCGTTGCACCTGCTGACGATGCTGTCCGGCTTCGCCCTGTTGGCCTACATTCTCACCACGTTCAAGCCGGCAACGCTGTGGAATCCCGGCACCTGGTGGCAGTCGATTGCCGTCTGGTTGGCCGCCGCCGTAATCGCCCACGACCTGCTGCTTTTCCCGCTCTACGCGCTGGCCGACCGGGTCCTGTTTGCACGAATCGGTCGGCGAACGACCTCGGGTCCGGCAAGTCCTCCAAAAGTAAGCGCCCGCAACCACATTCGGGTGCCCGCTCTGGGCACCGGGCTGACGCTGCTGATTTTCCTTCCGGGAATCATCGAACAGGGCGCCCCGACCTACCACGCGGCCACCGGAGAAACCCAGCAACCGTTTCTGGGCAGGTGGCTGCTGCTGACCGCGGCGATGTTCGGGGTGAGCGCCCTTGCCTACGCCGCGCGGCTTGCCGCCGCCCGCTGGCGGGCCGTCGGTGACTCGCCGAGTTGACAGCCCCTAACGCAATCGTCAGTTTTCCCGATCTCCGCGGGGGTACGCTCCTTTCATGACTGCGAGGGGACCCCGCATGACGCCCTGTGTGAAATGGTTGCTGCGGGCCAGTCCCGGCGACTACATGCTGGCCTTGAGCGTGGCAGGGGCTTCGCTGCCGATCGTCGGCAAGCGCCTGGAGCCGCTGGGCGGCATCACCGCGATGGGGGTGTGGGGCGCACGGCACGCCCCGGCAGCCGTATCCGCGATGGCCAAGGATTGGCTGACGCCGGGCATCAACGACGCACGTCGCCGGGATCGGGAGAGCACTCAGGGGGCCTCGCTCGCGGCCCTGCGCGGGGTGGTGTCGTCCGCGGATCTCGACGCCGAATGGCCGATAGCGGAGCAGACGCCGCCGATCTGGGATGCGATGCGCCAGCGCCGCTACCTCTACCGCCGCGGAGTCCACTACGGCAACAGCCCGGCGCAGGTGCTCGACGTCTGGCGCCGCAAGGACCTGCCCGCGCAACCCGCGCCCGTCCTGATCTTCGTCCCGGGCGGCGCGTGGGTTCACGGCAGGTGCATGGGGCAGGGGTCCGCGCTGATGTCCCGGCTGGCCGAGCAGGGGTGGGTGTGCCTGGCGATCGACTACCGGGTTGCGCCGCACCACCGCTGGCCGCGCCACCTCACCGACGTCAAGACCGCCATCGCGTGGGCGCGGGCCAACGTCGACAGGTTCGGCGGCGATCGCAATTTCGTTGCGGTGGCCGGCTGTTCGGCCGGCGGACACCTGTCCGCGCTGGCCGGGCTGACCCCCAATGACCCCGCGCACCAAGCGGAGCTGCCCGAGGGCGCCGACAGTTCGGTCGACGCGGTGGTCGGGATCTACGGCCGCTACGACTGGGAGGACCGTTCCACTCCCGAGCGTGTCCGGTTCGTCGACTTCCTGGAGCGGGTGGTGGTCAAACGGAAGATCGCCCGTCACCCCGAGGTGTTCCGCGACGCGTCACCGATCGCGCGGGTGCATCGAAATGCGCCGCCGTTCTTGGTGATTCACGGCAGTAGAGACAGCGTCATTCCGGTCGAACAGGCCCATAGCTTCGTCGAGCGGCTGCGGGCGGTCTCGCATTCGGTCGTGGGCTACCTGGAGCTGCCCGGGGCGGGCCACGGCTTCGACCTGATTGACGGCGAGCGGGCCTGCGTGACGGCCCACGCGTCCGCACTGTTCCTCAACCAGGTCTATCGCACCAAGGCACAGATCGCCGCGAAAGAGGTCATCTGACGCTCCGCCGTGAGTATGGTCGCCCTATGGGTAAGGGGCAGCGGTGAAACGGCTGAGCGGCTGGGACGC
The DNA here is from genome assembly GCA_963784685.1 of uncultured Actinomycetota bacterium. Classification (GTDB taxonomy): domain Bacteria; phylum Actinomycetota; class Actinomycetes; order Mycobacteriales; family Mycobacteriaceae; genus Mycobacterium. Next base: position 243,587 of record CAWASF010000011.1, on the reverse strand, counting down.
GGTACTGCTGTACAGCGAAACGCCGAACGTGCACATGCACACCGTCAAGGTCGCGGTGATCGAGCTGGACGAAGACAGTCGCGGCTTCACTATCGACGCCTTTCGTGAGGTCATCGCCGGCCGGATGGACAAGCTCGAGCCGTTGGGCTATCAGCTGATCGACGTCCCGCTGAAGTTCCACCACCCGATGTGGCGGGAGAACTGTGAGGTCGACTTCGACTATCACATCCGGCCGTGGAAGCTGCCCGCCCCGGGCGGTCGTCGCGAGTTGGACGAGGCGATCGGACGGATTGCCAGCACCCCGCTTGACCGAAAACACCCGCTGTGGGAGATGTACTTCGTCGAGGGCCTGGCGAACGACCGGATCGCGGTGGTGGTAAAGATCCACCACGCGCTCGCCGACGGCGTCGCATCGGCGAACCTGATGGCGCACGGCATGGATCTGATGCCGACACCCCAGCGCAGCTCGTACCCGCCCGATCCGGCGCCCACAAAGCGGCAGCTGATGACTTCTGCGTGCGCGGACCACCTGCGTCACGTCGCGCGGATCCCCGCGACGATCCGTTACACGGCGCAGGGGCTGCGCCGGGTCCGCCAAAGCTCGCGCAAGCTCTCCCCGGAACTGACCCGGCCGTTCACGCCGCCACCGACCTTCATGAATCACATGCTCACCCCGGAGCGCAGGTTCGCCACCGCCACACTGGCGTTGGCGGACGTCAAGGAGACCGGCAAGCGGCTCGGGGCGACGATCAACGACATGGTGCTCGCCATGTCGTCCGGGGCGCTGCGCACCTTGCTGTTGCGCTATGACGGCAAGGCCGAACCGCTGCTGGCCTCGGTCCCGGTGGCCTACGACTTCTCCCCGGAGCGAATCTCCGGAAACCACTTCAGCGGGATGATGGTGGCGCTGCCGTGCGACTCCGACGACCCGCTGGAGCGGGTGCGCTGCTCGCACGAGAACGCGGCCTTGGCCAAGGAGGGCCACCAGCTCCTGGGGCCGGAGCTGGTCAGCCGCTGGGCGGCCTACTGGCCACCGGCGGGCACGGAAGCCATGTTCCGGTGGATGTCGAGCCGCGACGGGCAGAACAAGATCCTCAACCTGAACATCTCGAACGTCCCCGGCCCGCGCGTACGCGGCCGGGTGGGCGGCGCACTGGTCACCGAGATCTATTCGGTGGGGCCGTTGACCGCCGGCAGCGGCCTCAACATCACCGTGTGGAGTTACGTCGATCAGCTCAACATCTCGGTGCTGGCCGACGGCGCCACCGTCAAGGACCCGCACGAGGTGACCGAGGCCATGGTCGCCGACTTCATCGAAATACGAAGAGCCGCTGGGCTTTCCGAAGAGCTGACGCGCGTCGAGACCGCGATGGCTCAGGCTTGATCCGAGGCCCGATCGTCGGCCGCTACCATCAGCACCGTGACTGGTAGCGAAGAAGCTGGCAATACCGAACCCGAAGTGCTCGTCGAACAACGGGACCGGATCCTGATCATCACGATCAACCGGCCGAAGGCGAAGAACGCGGTCAACGCGGCGGTCAGCCGCGGCCTGGCCGATGCGATGGACCGACTGGACGGCGACGCCGGCCTTTCGGTGGGGATCCTGACCGGCGCGGGCGGCTCGTTCTCGGCAGGCATGGACCTCAAGGCGTTCGCCCGCGGCGAGAACGTCATCGTGGAGGGCCGCGGCATGGGCTTCACCGAACGTCCGCCGGTCAAGCCGCTCATCGCGGCGGTGGAAGGATACGGCCTGGCCGGCGGCATGGAGCTGGCTCTGGCCACCGATCTGATCGTGGCGGCCAAGGACTCGGCGTTCGGCATCCCCGAGGTCAAACGCGGCCTGGTTGCCGGCGGGGGCGGGTTGCTGCGGCTGCCCGAGCGCATCCCCTACGCGATCGCCATGGAACTGGCGCTCACCGGTGACCAGCTGAGCGCCGAACGCGCGCACGCGCTGGGGTTGGTCAACGTCCTGGCCGAGCCCGGCGCCGTGCTGGACGCGGCGATCGCGCTGGCCGAGAAGATCACCGCGAACGGGCCACTCGCGGTGGCCGCCACCAAGCGGATCATCACCGAGTCTCGCGGGTGGAGCCTGGAAACCAGGTTCGCCGAGCAGATCAAGATCCTGGCGCCGGTGTTCTCCTCCAACGACGCGCGGGAAGGTGCGGTCGCGTTCGCCGAGAAGCGCGCGCCGCGCTGGACGGGGACCTGAGGCCGCGGCTCCGAGCACTAAGCCCGGCGGGTTACACTAAGGCTTAGATCTGTAAAGCTTGGATGTCGAAGGCGATCCAGAAAGATCCGGGATGAGCGTTTCGTTGCTGCTCGAGATGGCTGCGTCGAGCCACCCCGACCGGGTGGCCGTGGTGTCCGACGATATGCGGCTGACGACGCAGGAGCTCAGCGATCTGGCCGACGGCGGCGCCGGCGTGATCGCGGCGTCGAACGCCAAGCATGTGGCCTATGTGGGCACCGGCGGGGCGATGCTGCCTATGCTGGTCTTCGCCGCGGCGCGCGCCGGATTGGCCTTCACCCCGATCAACTACCGGCTCTCCGCCGAGGGCATCCAGGCGCTGGTCGAGCGGCTGCCCGAACCGCTGGTGGTTGCCGACGGCCGCTACCGCGACATGGTCGGGCAGGCGTCGGATCGCGTGATGGTCTCCGATGAATTCCTCACGGCCGCGCACACCGGCGAGCCGGCCGCCGAATTCCCGGACCCGGAATCCGTGGCGATCGTGCTCTTCACCTCGGGCACCACGTCGCAGCCCAAGGCCGTCGAACTGTCGCACAACAACCTGACGAGCTATGTGACCGGGACGGTGGATTTCGAGTCGGCGGAAGCCACCGATGCCGCGCTGATCTGCGTGCCGCCGTATCACATCGCCGGAGTCAGCGCCGCGCTGTCGAACCTGTACGCCGGCCGCAAGATGGTCTACCTGCCCAACTTCGACGCCGAGGAATGGGTGCGGCTGGTCAACGCCGAGCGGGTGACGACCGCGACCGTGGTGCCCACCATGCTGGACCGCGTCGTCACCGCGCTTCAGGCCGGTGGACATGAGCTGCCGTCGCTGCGCAACCTCGCCTACGGCGGCTCCAAGGTGGGTCTGCCGCTGGTGCGTCGCGCGCTCGAGTTGTTGCCGCATGTGGGTTTCGTCAACGCGTACGGCCTGACAGAGACGAGCTCGACGATCGCGGTGCTGACCCCCGACGATCACCGCGCGGCGCAGGCCGCGTCGGCCCCCCACGTCGCCAAGCGGTTGGCATCGGTCGGACGGCCGGTGCCCGGCATCGAGTTGCAGATCCGCGACGAGGACGGGAAGGTGCTCGGGCCGGGTGAGACCGGTGAGCTTTTCGTGCGCGGCGAGCAGGTCTCCGGCCGCTACACCGGGATCGGCTCGGTGCTCGACGAAAACGGTTGGTTCCCAACCAAAGACATCGCCATGCTCGACGAAGACGGGTTCTTGTTCATCGGCGGACGCAGCGACGACACCATCATCCGCGGCGGCGAGAACATCGCGCCCGCCGAGCTGGAGGAGGTGCTCATCGAGCACGCCCACGTGCGCGATGTCGCCGTGGTCGGCGTCGACGATCCCGAGTGGGGGCAGGCGATTGTCGCCGTGGTGGTGCCCGCCGCGGGCACCGATCCCGATCCCGAGGAATTGCGCGAGCACGTACGAAAGAGCTTGCGCGGGTCGCGCACTCCCGACCGGGTAGTGTTCCGCGACGAGTTGCCCACCACTCCCACCGGCAAGGTGCTTCGCCGGGAGATCATCAAGGATCTAGAAGGACTACACGCATGATCAAGAACGGAACCCGCCTCGCCAGCCAGGTATGCGACACCCAGGTCATCGTGGTCCGAAGCGCCGACAGCCTCGACGACCTGCGTTGCGGTGGTGCGCCGATGGTGCCGATCGGCGGCGAGCGGTCGGGCGACCTCGACCCGGCATTCGCCGACGGCACCGTGATGGGCAAGCGCTATGTCGACGAAACCGGTGCCGAGGTGCTGGTGACCAAGCCGGGCGCGGGAAGCCTGAGCGTCGGCGTCACCGCGCTGCAGCTCAAAGAGGTCAAGCCGCTGCCGGCCAGCGACTGACGGCCGGCTACACTCTCGACAACTCGGGCTAGACATCCCAGGTTCGTAATTCGTCAAGCGGCGTGGGTGTCGGGGTTGGTTTGGCGGTGTGCCCAAGCGGTGTGTTCGTTGTAGGTGGTGCGGTGGCGGAGGCAGCCGTGCAGGATTCCGACGAGTCGGTTGCCCAGTGCGCGGAGGGCTTGGTGGTGGGTGTCGCCGGCGGCTCGGTGCTGGTCGTAGAGCAGGCGCGCGCCGGGACTGGCATTGAGGGAGCAGAAGGACCATTGGTCGATGGCGTCGTAGAGACGCCTGTTGCGGACGTGGCGAGCCAGCACGGCGCGTTTCTTGCCCGAGGCGATGGTCAAGGGTGACGTTCCGGCGTAGTTTTTGCGAGACTTGGCGTCGGTGTAGCGGTTCGGGTCGTCCCCGAACTCACCGAGCACCCGGGCGCCGAGCACGACACCGAGTCCTGGCAGGGAGAGGTAGATGTCGGCGTCCGGGTGTGTCTCAAAATGTGTCATCAGTTCGGCCTCGAGGTCACTGATCTGGTGGTTCAACTCGATGATGATGCCAACCGCGGCCCGAGTGCTTGCACCGAACGCGGCGGTGACCGCGGCGGGGGTGGCGAGCTGCTCAGTGCGCAGCGCGGCCTGAATCTCTAGTGCCCGGGCGTCGAGGTTGCGTTGGCGCCCGGCGGCTTTGAGGGCCGATCGGATCTTGGACAGGCTAAGACGAGCGCCCTCGTCCGGGGTGGGAGCGCGGCCCAGAGTGGCCAGGGCATCACGATCTGCCAGGTTGTCGAACACCTCCAGCGCCGCCGGAAAGTACTCACGTAGCGCGCTGCGTAGCGCATTGGTGTGCCGAGTGCGAGCCCAGATCAGATTCTGATGTGCGCGGGCGAGGACCTTGATCGCCTCGGCGTCCGGACTGTCTCCCGCGACCGGCCGATGGTTGTGCCGGTCGGTGCGCACCAGGTCGGCCAACAGCTTGGCGTCGCCGGCATCCGACTTCGCGCCCGAGACATGGTGGCGGTCACGGTAGCGGGCCACCGCCAGCGGATTGACCCCGAACACCTGATAGCCGGCCGCGATCAGCGCCTCGACCCACAAACCGCGGTCGGTTTCGATGCCGACCACGACTTGGTCGGGTGCCTCAGCATGGCTGGCGATCAGCTCATGAAACCCGCGGATGCCGGTGAGTCCTTCGGGCAGCCGCCGTGACGCCAGCCGAGTGCCGTCGGAGTTCATCAGATAAACGTCGTGGTGGTCTTCAGCCCAGTCGTCCCCAACAAAGATCAGCGTGATCGCCTCCTTGCTCAATGTAATGAAACATGCTCGAGCCCAAGGGCACCCGGCGGCAACCTAATGGATCAGTGCTCGGCGGCACGACACCCCATCAGCGCTACAGGCGACCTCACCAACCGGCCGGGGCACAATCTAGCCCTAGGAATCGACCAACACTCCGGGGTCTGACCAGTGCTCACCGGCCGGCGGCTCGTGATCAGCCTCCCTCGGACAAGTACCTACTGGCCGAAGGCTCGCTGAACGATTCCCATTAGGTCCGGCGTGCCCGTCCGGACCGGGGATGCCAAGCAACAACCCGCCGTTGCCGCCCAGTCCGGCGATGCCGGTTGGGGGGGCGAAGTAGCTGTCACCGCCGCGGCCGCCGTTGCCGATCAGCTGGGCATTCCCGCCATTTCCGCCTCTCGCTGGGGTACCGACGACACGTGATCAGCGGTCCCCGAGCTGCCGCCGTTGCCGCCGTTGCCAATCACGGCGGCATTGCCGCCGTTGCCGCCTGCGCCGGCCACCGCTCCGCTGCCTCCGGCGCCGCCGCGGCCGCCGCTGCCGAACAGCCCCATAGCGCTGCCGCCGATGCCGCCGGTGCCGCCAAGGCCGTTGGTGGATTGCCCGCCGATGCCGCCGCGGCCGCCGCTGCCGAACAGCCCTATCGCATTACCGCCGGCGCCGCCGTGGCCGCTCGCGCCACCGTTGAGTCCTTGTCCGCCGTCGCCGCCGCGACCGCCGTCGCCGACCAGCACCCCACCGAGGCCGCCGGCACCGCCGGTGCCGCCGGGATTGCACCGCCCGCCCCGCCGGCGCCGCCGTGGCCGATTAGCCCGGCATTGCCGCCGGCGCCCCCGACATTGCCCAACGTGCCGGACCCAGCGGCGGCGCCCGCGCCGCCGCCACCGATCAATATGCCGCCGTGGCCGCCGTTGCCGCCGGCGCCCCCGGAGGAGGTGGCGACTGCCGAGCCGCCGACACCGCCGGCGCCGCCGTGGCCGAATAGGCCGATCGCGTTGCCGCCGGCGCCGCCGGCGCCGGCGGTGCCGGCGGCCGCGGACCGCCATGGGCCGCCGGGGCCACCGCCGCCACCGTTGCCGTACAACAGTCCTCCGGTGCCCCCGGCCCCGCCGTTGGCCTGGCCGCCGGCTACGGTGATCGGACCGCCCGCGCCGCCACGGCCGCCGTTGCCGATCAGCCCGGCGGCCCCGCCATTGCCACCGGCCTGGTTTTCGCCGCCGGACCCGCCGTCGCCTCCACTACCCACCAAAAGGCCACCGGGCCCACCGTTTTGCCCGGTCCCCGGCTGCCCGTTGACGCCGTTGCCGATCAACGGGCGCTGCAACAGCATTTCCGTGGGCGTGTTGATCGCGGTGAGCACATCTTGCTGCAGCATCTGCCACGGGTTGGCCGTGGCCGCGGCATTGGCCGCCTCGGTGCCGGCATACGCGCCGGCGCCCGCGGTCATGGCCTGCACGAATTGCTGATGAAACGCGGATACGCGGGCGCTGAGACCCTGATAGTTCAGGGCGTGCGACCCGAACAACGCCGCCACGGCCGCCGATACCTCATCGGCGCCCGCCGCCAACAGGTTTGTCGTTGGGAGAGCCGCGGCCGCATTGGCCTCGCTGATTGTCGATCCGATATTCGCCAAACTTGTCGCGGCCGTGGAGACTACGTCCGGCACTACCGATAAATATGACATTTTGTGCCTCCACCGGTGCAGCGTCTCGGCGGTCGTTCGGCTCCTTCGCGACCGTCGAACGGTGCGGTAAGGATTCATAGCATAGCGCGATGAGCGAAAGCGGGTGCCAGGATCAGAGCAAATTCCCAAACATCGCACCCCATCACGCACGGACCGCAGATCACGCTCTAGATCAGGGAGATCAGGCCGATCCAGCGGCGGCTGACACGCACCGCGCCGGACCGGCTACCGGTCCGTTATCGCCTCGACGTTGCCCGCCTCGGTGTTGGCATAGGCGTTCGAGCCCGCGGTCAAGTTCTGCACGAACTGCTGATGAAAATCCTCCGCTTGGGCGCTGATCGCCTGATAGCCCTGGGCGTGTGCATTGAGGAATTCGGCGACCAGGCCGGATACCTGATCGGCGGCGGGGGCGGGTACCTGCGTTGTCTGGGCCGCGGCGGAGTTGGCCTGGTTGATAGTGGAGGCAATATTCGCCAGATCCGTGGCGGCCGATGAGACATCGTCCGGTACCGCGGACACAAACGACATTCCGACCTCCTCCCACTGCGCATGCGGCCCGGGGTCGTTCGGCGTAGGAGCGATCGCCAGACAGCAAGATCAGATCCTACCCGCTCCGCGCGGCGCGCAGGGGCGTTATCGGCAGCCAACTGGCGGCCGACCGGCGCTTTACTGCCCGATCTTGTTGCGGACGACGAATTCCCTTGCCTTGATGAGGAATTCGAGCTGCTCGCCAACGTGGCGCAGCGGGTCGGTACTGCGGGTCGATCGAGACAGCACAACGGCGCCCTCCAGTGCGGCGATCGACATCACCGCAAGCGAGGCGGCGTCGTCTTCGTCGAAGCCGTCGTTGACGAAAGCCCGGGTCAGGGCGGTGCACCAGCGGCCCAGGATCGCGCCGGCCTCAGCGGACAGCGCGGGGTCGTCGTCGCAGCCAATCGCCGCAGCCACCACGGGGCATCCTGCGGCGAAGTCGCCCTCGGTCAGCAGGCGCTCCCAGAACTCGATGAACTCGCGCAGCAGGGCCTTGGCGCCCCAACCGGCGGCGTCGTCGATCATCGCGGTGATCGACTCACCGGAGAACCGCAGCGCCTCGGCCAGAATCTGGTTGCGCCCGTCGGGAAAGTGGTAGTACACCGAGCCGCGTGGCGCGCCGCTGCGGGCGAGCACCTCGTCGATGGTCACCCCGGCCGCGCCGCGCTCACGCATCACCTCGGCGGCGCTGACCAGCATCTTTTTCCGGGTGTCGCAGCGCTTCGTCCTGGTCGCTGTCGCACCTTCCGTGGCGGGCGTCATGCAGCGTGTGAATGCCGCAGTACCGGCCAGTGCCTGTTGCGGGGGTTGAAGCGGAAGGGCCGACGCTTCAAGTCGGGCATCTCGCGGGTGAACCGATAGCCGGCGACGTTGAGCTCGATGATCCACATAATTTTTCTCCCCGGCCTGAGGGTGGCCCATGGTTATGCCAAAAAACATATAAGACATCGGTCGAGTAAGCAAGTTCTATTCCCTAAGTAAGTTGTATAGCACGCTAAATGCTGCCGACACCGTGTCAACGGTCCTGGTCAGCGCGAACATAACAATCCGATTTCTATGCCCTATTGCATAATTTGTGGCTCTGCGGTTCACTTTGGCGATGGCCCTACCAACGCTTGACACCGTGTCGCTCGAGCGCGATGGACACGTGCTGCTGATCGGCCTGAACCGGCCGCACAAACGCAACGCGTTCGACCGCGCGATGCTCGCCGACCTCGCCCGCGCCTACGCGCTGCTGGAATCCGATCCCGAAGTGCGGGCCGGCGTGCTGTTCGCGCACGGCGACCACTTCACCGCCGGCCTGGACCTCGCCGACGTCGGGCCGGGCATCGCGGCGGGGGAGAGCCCATTCCCCGACGATGGCAAGGACCCCTTCCGGCTGGACGGCCCGTGGACCACACCGCTGATCGCGGTCGCGCAGGGCTGGTGCATGACGCTGGGCATCGAGCTGCTGCTGGCCGCCGACATCCGGATCGCGGCGGCCGGGACCCGGTTCACGCAGCTTGAAGTGCAGCGCGGGATCTACCCGTTCGGCGGCGCGACGATCCGGCTTCCCCGCGAGGCCGGGTGGGGGAACGCCATGCGCTGGCTGCTGACCGGCGACGAGTTCGACGCCGCCGAGGCGCACCGCATCGGGTTAGTCCAGGAGGTGGCCGACGATGCGGGCGCGGCCCTGGCGCGGGCGCGCGAGATCGCGCGCACCATCGCGGAGCGCGCCGCACCGTTGGGCGTGCGGGCCACGCTGGCGTCGGCCCACCTGGCACGTCAGCAAGGCGAGGCGGCCGCGATCGAGCGATTGCGCCCCGATGTGGTCGCGCTGTTCGCCAGCGAGGACGCCGCCGAGGGCGTGCAATCGTTCGTCGAGCGCCGGCAGGCCCGATTCCAGGGCCGCTAGCTGCGAAACGCCGCTCGCACGCATGGCTATCGAAACTGCTTACGCATCCACGATTTCGTCGTACTGAACGTCGATGCACTCTACGTGCTCCACCCATAGGATTCATGTGCAGCCGATCGGCTGAAACAACTCCCAGGAGGGGCGGCGTTGGCCAGTGACTTCGAGCAGTTGCTGACGATCCTGGATCTCGAGCGCGTAGATGAGCTGACGTTTCTCGGATCGCACCCGACCAAAAACCCGGGCCGCACGTATGGCGGCCAGCTGATGGCGCAGGCGCTGGTCGCCGGCAGCCAGGTGCTGACCCACCAGGTGCCGCCGGCCGCGCTCCAAGTGCATTTCATCGCCGGCGGCGACCCGAAGCACGATATCCAGTACCGGGTGGTCCGGCTGCGCGACGAGCGGCGGTTCGCCAATCAGCGCGTCGATGCGATGCAGGACGGCACATTGCTGGCCTCGGCGATGATCTCGTACATGTCCGCCGGCCCCGGCCTTGAGCACGGCGTACCGCCGCCGAACGTGCCGGATCCGCACGCGTTGCCCTCGGTCGACGAGCTGCTCCGTGGCTACGAACACGTCGTGCCCGAGATCGTAAACGCGTTGCGGCCGATCGAAGTTCGCTATGCCAACGACCCGACCTGGGTTATGCGCGACAAAGGGGACCGGCTCACCCACAACCGGGTATGGCTGCGAGCCGGCGGCGAGATGCCCGACGACCCACTGCTGCACACCGCCGCGATGGTGTACGCGTCGGACGCCGCGCCCCTCGATTCCGTCATCACAACACATGGGTTGTCGTGGGGATACGACCACGTTTTCGCCGCGTCGGTCAACCACTCGATCTGGTTTCACCGGCAGGTACGCTTCGACGACTGGGTGCTGTACTCGACCTCATCTCCGGCGGCAGTCGACTCCCGCGGGCTGGGCATCGGCAGCTTTTTCACCCGCGATGGCCAATTGATAGCAACGGTCGTCCAGGAAGGAATCGTCATACACATGCCTGCGTGATTTCAGCTGATTACGGAGCCACCCGTCGAAGTCGCCAGCTCTCGAATTAGCCAGTCGTGCGGGAATCCGCCCGGCGCCCCCCGTGTTTACGCTGTGAGCTGCGGCACACGTCGCAGCCACCGTTTGCCCGAGCCACTCCCCCTAGCCACGGTAAGAATTGCCCACTAGCCCCCTAGCCTTGTCAGCGCCCGGGCCGTTTGTTGCCGTTGCGCCGCGGAGCTTACCTTGACCCAAACCACGGTCCACCGCCCAGCACCTCGACGACGACGAAAGTAAGGTCTCTAACACGGAGAGATGACATGTGAGGAGGACCCCCTCGGCACAGACGCTCGATGATATGGGCGTCAGAAAAATGTTTCAGGAGCTCGAGTAGGTCCCGATGACGATGATAGGCGGGTTGGACGTGCACCGACAGCAGCTCACGTTCGATTACGTGGACAGCGACGGGTTGGTGCGCTGGGGCCAGGTCCGTCCGGCAACGCGCAATACGTGGCGAGGCTGGCTGGTCGAGCATTGCCCCGACGGGGATGCGGAGTTCGCGTTGGAGGGCTGCACCGGTGGCGGTATGTGGTCGAAGAATTGGCGGCCGCAGGGGCGGTGGCGCATTTGGGTGATCCGGCCGAGATTGCGGTGTTGCGCGGCCCGAAAAAGCGCGCCAAGATCGACCGTGCGGCTGCGCGGCTGCTGCGCAGTCTGTTGTTGGAGGGCCGCTTCCCCGAGTCGTGGATCACGCCAGCGCACGTACTGGAGGTTCGGACCCTGGGCCGGTTGTACGGCTCGCTGATGGACGAGCGGCGCGCTTGGCAACAGCGCATCCACGCTCAGTTGTTTCACCAGGGCTGCCCCGATCAAAGCGCTGCTCTCCCAGGCCGGTCGCGATTCGCTCGCCCGTGCCGAGCTATCGGCTGCTGGACGTCAGTACGTCGACACCGCGCTGCGGCGGATTGATGAGCTGACCGCCGAGATCGAGCCGCTGCGAGCGCAATTGATCAACTTCGCCCGCCGCCAGCGGGGCTGTCAAGCACTGCAGGCCCGCCTCTACGGTGTGGGGTGGTTGTGCGCGGCGATCATCTGGGCCGAGATCGGTGACGTGCGCCAGTTCTCCAGTTCTGATCAGCTGGTGCGATTTGCCGGGTTGGATATCACCGTGCATTCCTCGGATCGCAAATCCTCGCCGGGGCATCTGTCGCGACAAGGCTCACCGGAGCTGCGCTGGGCGGCGTATGAGGCGGCCAAGTGCGCGGCCCGCCGCGGCTCGCCCGATTACGCCTACTACCACCAAGTCGCCGCCCGCCCCGGCAACGGCAAGGATCCGACCCTGGCGGTGGAGCGCAAGCTGCTGCGTCGCTGCTATCACACCCTGCGCGAACTCGGCGATGCCGCGTTGGCGGCGGTCGCCCAACGCAAGGAGGTGACAGCCTAACCAGCGTTGCGCGCGTGCCCTGCCCATATTTCAACTGATGCCCGCGGTCAGCTCCTGCAAGTCCCCTGCCGCCACCCCACTGTGGGGTCGACGCCCCGGAGAGAATGAGCGGCCGCACTCACTTCAGGAGCCCGCACATGTCGGGCACCCCATCGATCATCATGTTGCCGGACCATCGTCCGTGGACCCAGGTAAGGCTGGGCGCCGGCACGCCCGACGCACCTCCTGCACTACGTTCTCTCACCGGAGGCACCAGATGGCTTGAACCAGAAACGTTTTCGCCTCGCTCCTCGCCGGCCAAGTCTGCAGCGGATCCTCGTCGGCCTCAAGGTCGTTCGTCCTCGCTGCGCTGCGGGCGCTCCACTCGACCCCGACTGCGGTCCACCGGTCTCAAGCACGGGCGAGAACGAGGCACCAAATAACGAAAAACCACCCGGATCCACCCTTTACCAGGGTCCGCATCACAGATAAGGGACAACGTGTCTATAGCCACCGATGAGCTTGTCGCAGCCCTACGTCTGGCAGCAAAAGAGAACGCCGAGCTGCGTCGTCAGAATCGCGAGCTCGCTGCATCGAAAAACGCTCCGGTGGCGGTGGTGGGGATGGGGTGTCGTTTTCCGGGTGGGGTGTGGTCGCCGGAGGGGTTGTGGGAGGTGGTGGTGGGGGGTCGGGATGTGGTGTCGGGTTTTCCGGCCGATCGGGGTTGGGATGTGGAGGGGTTGTTTGATCCGGATCCGGATGCGGTGGGTAAGTCGTATACGCGTTGGGGTGGGTTTTTAGAGGATCCGGCTGGGTTTGATGCGGGGTTTTTCGGGATTGGGCCCGCTGAGGCGTTGGCGATGGATCCGCAGCAGCGGTTGTTGTTGGAGGTGTCGTGGGAGGCGTTGGAGCGGGCCGGGATTGATCCGACCGCGTTGCAGGGATCGGCGACGGGGGTGTTCGCCGGGGTCATGCACGCCGGGCTACGGTGGCGCGACCGAGGAGCACCGACGGTTACCGCGCTGACCGGCAACCTGTCGAGTGTGGCCTCGGGGCGGGTGGCGTATGCGTTGGGGTTGGAGGGGCCGGCGGTGTCGGTGGATACGGCGTGTTCGTCGTCGTTGGTGGCGTTGCATCTGGCGGTGCAGTCGTTGCGGTTGGGGGAGTGTGATTTGGCGTTGGCCGGTGGGGTGTCGGTGATGGCGTCGCCGGAGGGGTTTGTGGAGTTCTCGCGGCAGCGGGGGTTGGCCGCGGATGGGCGGTGCAAGGCGTTTGCGGCCGCGGCCGACGGGACCGGGTGGGGCGAGGGTGTCGGCGTGCTGGTGGTGGAGCGGTTGGCCGATGCGCAGCGGTTGGGGCATCCGGTGTTGGCGGTGGTGCGGGGGAGTGCGGTTAATCAGGATGGGGCGTCGAATGGGTTGACCGCGCCTAATGGGCCGTGCGCAGCAGCGGGTGATTCGGGCGGCGTTGGCCAATGCGGGGTTGGGCGCCGGCGGATGTGGATGTGGTGGAGGCGCACGGGACGGGCACCACGTTGGGGGATCCGATTGAGGCGCAGGCGATTTTGGCGACGTATGGGCGGGAGCGGCCGGCGGGGCGGCCGGTGTGGGTGGGGTCGATCAAGTCGAATATGGCTCATACCCAGGCCGCGGCGGGGGTGGCGGGGGTGATCAAGATGGTGCAGGCGATCCGGCATGGGGTGATGCCGGCGACGTTGCATGTGGATGTGCCTACCCCGCATGTGGATTGGTCGGCGGGGTCGGTGTCGTTGTTGACCGAGTCTCGGGAGTGGGCGGAGGGCGGGGGCCGCGGCGGGCGGGGGTGTCCTCGTTTGGGATCAGCGGCACGAATGCGCATGTGATTTTGGAGCAGGCGCCGGCTGTGTCGGAAAGCGTTGCTGGTCTTGGTGATTGCGGGTGTTGGGGTGCGGTGGTGCCGTGGGTGGTGTCGGGTAAGTCGGGTGCGGCGTTGGCGGCGCAGGCGGCCCGGTTGGCCGATTTCGTGCACGCCGATGCGGGGTTGGATGCGGCCGATGTGGGTGCGTCGTTGGCGGGCCGGTCGGTGTTTGAGCATCGGGCGGTGTTGATCGGGGGGGATCGGGCGGAGTTGCTGGCGGGGCTGGCGCGCGCTGGCCCGCGGGGAGCAGGCGCGCACTGTGGTGGCGGGTCGGGCGGCGTCGGTGGGGCCCACGGTGATGGTGTTTCCCGGGCAGGGGTCGCAATGGGCGGGGATGGGGGCGGCGTTGTTGGAGGCCTCGCCGGTGTTCGCCGAGCAGATGGGTTTGTGTGAGCGGGCGTTGGCGCCTTTTGTGGACTGGTCGTTGACTGAGGTGGTGCGTGGGGTGTCCGGGGCGCCGGGGCTGGATCGGGTGGATGTGGTGCAGCCGGTGTTGTGGGCGGTGATGGTGTCGTTGGCCGCGTTGTGGCGTTCGGTGGGGGTGGTTCCGGATGCGGTGATCGGGCATTCGCAGGGTGAGATCGCCGCGGCGACTGTCGCGGGGGGGTTGTCGCTGGCCGATGGCGCGGCGGTGGTGGCGTTGCGCAGCCAGTTGTTGGTGGGGTTGGCCGGGGCGGGGGCGATGGCCTCGCTGGGCTGCGGACAGGCCCGGGCCGCCGAGTTGATCGCCGGCTTCGGTGATCGGGTCGGTGTCGGTGTGGTCAATGGTGTTGCGGCGGTGGTGGTTTCCGGTGCGCCCGACGCGGTTGAGCAGGTGATGGTTCGTGCCGAGGCCGCAGGTGTTCGGGCGCGTCGTGTGGATGTGGATTACGCGTCGCATTCGGCGCAGGTGGAGCCCATCCGTGAGCCTCTTGGTGAGGCACTGGCCGGTATCACGCCGCGATCGTCTGGGGTGGCGTTTTTTTCCACGGTGAGCGGGGGCCTGGTGGATACCGCGGGGCTGGATGCCGATTATTGGTTCCGCAGTATTCGCCAGACGGTGCAGTTCGAGGGCGCGGTGCGCGCGGCGGCCGGGGCGGGGTATCGGGTGTTCGTGGAGTCCAGTCCGCATCCGGTGTTGCTGGCCGATATCGAGGCCGCCTGCGCCGATGACGCTGTGGTGGTGGTGCCGTCGTTGGGTCGTGATGAGGGTGGGCTGGACCGGTTTTGGATGTCGGTGGCCCAGGCTTTTGTGGCTGGTGTGGGGGTTGATTGGCGGGCGGTGTTTTCCGGTGTGGCCGGGCATCGGGTGTCGTTGCCGACGTATGCGTTTCAGCGGCAACGGTTTTGGCTTGCCCCCACCTCGACCCGATCAGCCGATGTCGACGGTGCGGGGTGGGTGGGGGCGGTGATGCGTTTTTCTTAGCGACCCGACAGCGGTGGGCTGGTGCTCACGGGCCGGTTGTCCACGGAGTCGCAGCCGTGGCTGGCCGATCATGCGGTGGCCGGGGTGGTGGTGTTGCCGGGGGCGGGTTTTGTGGAGTTGGCCATCCGCGCCGCCGACGAGGCCGGCTGCGCACTGGTCGAGGAGCTGACGCTGGGCGCCCCGCTGGTGGTGCCCGACGCCGCGGCGGTGCTGGTGCAGGTGGTGGCAGATGCCGCCGGGGATTCGGGGCGCCGGGCCATCGCGGTGTATTCCCGTGTCGATCAACCCGATTCGGCGTGGGTGTTGCACGCCGAGGGCGTGCTAGGCCCCGAGTCACCGCCGCCTGCGGTGGATTTGTCGGTGTGGCCGCCGCCGGGTGCGGCGCCCGTGGATGTGAGCGAGGCCTACCAGCGGTTGGCCGCCCGCGGCTATCACTACGGCCCGGCGTTTCAGGGACTGGCCGCGATGTGGCGGCGCGGCAGCGAAGTCTTCGCCGACGTCGCCGTGCCGGAGGGGGTCGAGCTCGGCGGGTTCGGGATCCATCCGGTGCTGCTGGACGCCGCGCTGCACGCCGCGGGATTAGCGTCTGACACCGACCAGATGATGGTGCCGTTTTGTTGGCAGGGTGTGTCGTTGCACGCCGCGGGGGCCTCGCGGGTGCGGGCCCGGCTGGCTTCGGCGGGTCCGGACGCGCTCTCGCTGGAGCTCGCCGACACCGCGGGGCTGCCGGTGTTATCGGTGGCCTCGATGCTGACCCGCCCAATCACACCCGAACAACTCCACGCCGCCGTGGCCGCCGCCCGCAGCGCCCACCAGGGGCTGCTGGAACTGGCATGGACGCCAATACTGTTGGACCCCAACACCAGCGAAGCAGTCACGGTGAGCGCTTGGAACGAACCACACGCCCACACGGCGACCGGCGCCGGTGCCGACGTGGTCGTCTGGGAGTTCAACCCCCGGCCGAACACCGACATGGTCGCGTCGGTGCACGCGGCGACCCACCAAGCACTGCAGGTGCTGCAATCCTGGCTGACCCGACACCGGCCGCCACCCTGGTCATACGTGACCCACGGGGCGGTCGGCCTGCCCGGCGAGCCGATCACCGACCTGGCCGGCGCCGCGATCTGGGGACTGGTGCGCAGCGCACAAACCGAAAACCCCGGCCGCATCGTGCTTGTCGACACCGACGCGCCAGCGATCACACGATTTCGCCGCCCCGGCCAAATCCGGCGAACCCCAACTCCTCACCCGCAACCACACCAGCTACGCCGCCCGACTCGCACCCCCCACCCACCAACACTGCAACCACCCGACAGCGACCAACCCGCCGATGACGTACCTGATCCGTTTGGAGCGGGGTCGGTGTTGATCACGGGTGGTACGGGTATGGCTGGTGGTGTTTTGGCTCGGCATGTGGTGGCTCGGCATGGGGTGCGGAGTGTGGTGTTGGCCAGTCGTGGTGGTGAGCGTGCCGAGGGCACGGCGGGGTTGGTGGCGGAGTTGTCGGAGGCGGGGGCTCGGGTGCAGGTGGTGGCCTGTGATGTCGCGGATCGGGATGCGGTGGCGGGGTTGTTGGCGGGACTGCCCGAGCAGTATCCGCTGACGGCGGTGATTCATGCCGCCGGGGTGCTCGACGACGCGGTGGTCGGTTCGTTGAGCGCCGAGCGTATGGATGCGGTGTTGGCGCCCAAGGTGGATGGGGCGTGGAATTTGCATGAGCTGACCCGTGATCTGGGTTTGTCGGCGTTTGTGTTGTGTTCGTCGGTGGCTGGTGTTGCGGGGGCTCCGGGGCAGGGTAATTATGCGGCGGGCAACGCATTTTTGGATGCGTTGGCCGCCCATCGGCGGGCGAGTGGGCTGCCGGGGGTCTCGTTGGCGTGGGGGTGGTGGGATCAGGCCAGCGCGATGACCGGGCATCTGGGCGGCCGTGATCTGGCGCGGATGAGTCGTGGTGGGTTGGCGCCGTTGTCGGCCGGTCAGGCGTTGGAGCTCTTTGATGCCGGTGTGGCCCTTGGTCATCCCAGCTGTGGTGGCCGCGCGGCTGGACCAGGCCGCGTTGCGCGAGTTGGCCGCCGACGGTGGGTTGCCGCCGCTGTTTAGCAGGTGGTGCGTCGGCCGGTGCGGCGGGTGGTCGACAACGACGCCGCGGCGTCGGCCTCGGCGCTGGCGCAGCGGCTGGGCGGGTTGTCCCCGGCTGAGCAGCACACTGTCCTGTTGGAATCTGGTGAGTTCGCGTGTGGCGACGGTGCTGGGCAGCCCGTGCCCTGATGAGGTCGATCCTGACAAGACCTTCCAGGACCTTGGGTTTGACTCGCTGACCGCGATCGAGTTGCGCAACCGGCTGAAAACCGCGACCGGCCTGGCTCTTTCACCGACCCTGATCTTCGACTATCCCACCCCCACCGCGGTGGCCCGCCACCTCGGCCCACAGCTCACCGGCAGCAACGAGGACAACGACCAAGCCAACGACGTACGAGACGCTGAGATCCAGCGACTCGTCGCGTCGATTCCGGTCCAACGCCTCAGAGAGGAGGGAATTCTCGACATCCTCCTCGACATGGTCGGGGATCGCCGAGCCCATCACAACCACAGTGGGACTGCCATTTCACACATGGACCTCGACGACTTGGTGAACATCGCGCTAGGCGACCAGAGCGAATAGGGGATAAGGCGCACACATGGACACTCAACTCATCAAAGCAACTGCAGCCCTTCGCAAGTCGCTAATCCAGATCGATCTGCTGAAGCAACAGAATCACGCGCTCAGTTCCCGGTTGTCCGCCCCGGTGGCGGTGGTGGGGATGGGGTGTCGTTTTCCGGGTGGGGTGTGGTTCGCCGGAGGGGTTGTGGGAGTGGTGGTGGGGGGTCGGGATGTGGTGTCGGGTTTTCCGGCCGATCGGGGTTGGGATGTGGAGGGGTTGTTTGATCCGGATCCGGATGCGGTGGGTAAGTCGTATACGCGGTGGGGTGGGTTTTTAGAGGATCCGGCTGGTTTTGATGCGGGGTTTTTCGGGATTGGGCCCGCGTGAGGCGTTGGCGATGGATCCTCAGCAGCGGTTGTTGTTGGAGGTGTCGTGGGAGGCGTTGGAGCGGGCCGGGATTGATCCGTCCGCGTTGCAGGGCTCGGCGACAGGGGTGTTCGCCGGACTGATGGCCCAAGGCTATGGCATCGGCGCAATCGAGAAGCTCCGAGGCGTACGGATTGCTGACCGGCCAGTTGAGTGTGGCCTCGGGGCGGGTGGCGTATGCGTTGGGGTTGGAGGGGCCGGCGGTGTCGGTGGATACGGCGTGTTCGTCGTCGTTGGTGGCGTTGCATTTGGCGGTGCAGTCGTTGCGGTTGGGGGAGTGTGATTTGGCGTTGGCCGGTGGGGTGTCGGTGATGGCGTCGCCGGCGGTGTTTGTGGAGTTCTCGCGGCAGCGGGGGTTGGCCGCGGATGGGCGGTGTAAGGCGTTTGCGGGCGCGGCCGATGGGATCGGGCTTTTCCGAGGGTGTCGGTGTGGTGGTGGTGGAGCGGTTGGCCGATGCGCAGCGGTTGGGGCATCCGGTGTTGGCGGTGGTGCGGGGTAGTGCGGTTAATCAGGATGGGGCGTCGAATGGGTTGACCGCGCCGTAATGGGCCGGCGCAGCAGCGGGTGATTCGGGCGGCGTTGGCCAATGCGGGGTTGGGCGCGGCTGATGTGGATGTGGTGGAGGCCCACGGGTCGGGCACCACGTTGGGGGATCCGATTGAGGCGCAGGCGATTTTGGCGACCTATGGGCGGGAGCGGTCGGCGGAGCGGCCGGTGTGGGTGGGGTCGATCAAGTCGAATATGGCTCATACCCAGGCCGCGGCGGGGGTGGCCGGGGTGATCAAGATGGTGCAGGCGATCCGGTCATGGGGTGATGCCGGCGACGTTGCATGTGGATGTGCCTACCCCGCATGTGGATTGGTCGGCGGGCTCGGTGGCGTTGTTGACCGAGTCTCGGGCGTGGCCGGTGAATGGCGGGCCGCGGCGGGCGGGGGTGTCCTCGTTTGGGATCAGCGGCACGAACGCGCACGTGATTTTGGAGCAGGCTCCGGCTGTGCCGGAAAGCGTTGATGGTCTTGGCGATCGGGTGTTGGGTTGCCGTGGTGCCGTGGGTGGTCTCGGGTAAGTCGGGTGCGGCGTTGGCCGCGCAGGCGGCCCGGTTGGCCGATTTCGTGTACGCCGATGCGGGGTTGGGTGCGGCCGATGTGGGGGCCGCGTTGGCGGGTCGGTCGGTGTTTGAGCATCGGGCGGTGTTGATCGGCGCTGATCGGGCGGAGTTGGTGGCGGGGCTGGCCGCGCTGGCCCGCGGGGAGCAGGCGCGCGCTGTGGTGGCGGGTCGCGCGGCGTCGGTGGGGCCCACGGTGATGGTGTTTCCCGGGCAGGGGTCGCAATGGGTGGGGATGGGGGCGGCGTTGTTGGAGGCCTCGCCGGTGTTCGCCGAGCAGATGGGGTTGTGTGAGCAGGCGTTGGCGCCTTTCGTGGAGTGGTCGCTGACCGAGGTGGTGCGTGGGGTGCCCGGTGCGCCGGGGCTGGGTCGGGTGGATGTGGTGCAGCCGCTGTTGTGGGCGGTGATGGTGTCGTTGGCCGCGTTGTGGCGGTCGGTGGGGGTAGTTCCGGATGCGGTGATCGGGCATTCGCAGGGTGAGATCGCCGCGGCGACGGTAGCGGGGGGGTTATCGCTGGCCGATGGCGCGGCGGTGGTGGCGTTGCGCAGCCGGTTGTTGGTGGGGTTGGCCGGCGCGGGGGCGATGGCGTCGCTGGGCTGCGGGCAGGCCCGGGCCCGTGAGTTGATCGCCGAGTTCGGTGATCGACTCAGTATCGGTGCGGTCAATGGTGTTTCGGCGGTGGTGGTTTCCGGCGAGGCCGACGCCGTCGAGCAGGTGATGGCCCGTGCTGAGGCCCAAGGTGTTCGGGTGGGCCGGATCGAGGTCGATTACGCCTCGCATTCGGCGCAGGTTGAGCCCATCCGTGAGCCTCTTGGCCAGGCGTTGGCCGGTATCGAGCCGCGGTCGTCTGGGGTGGCGTTTTTTTCCACGGTGACCGGATCGCTTTTGGATACTGCTGGTTTGGATGCCGAGTATTGGTATCGCAGTATCCGCCACACGGTGCAGTTTGAGCGCGCGGTGCGCGCCGCTGCTGACTCGGGGTATCGGGTGTTCGTGGAGTCCAGTCCGCATCCGGTGTTGCTGGCCGATATCGAGGCCACCTGCGCTGAGGGTGTGGTGGTGATCCCGTCGTTGGGTCGCGATGATGGTGGGCTGGATCGGTTTTGGATGTCGGTGGGCCAGGCCCATGTGGCCGGTGTGGGGGTGGATTGGCGGGCGGTGGTTTCCGGCTCGGGCGGCGGTTGGGTGGAGTTGCCGACGTATGCGTTTCAGCGGCAGCGGTTTTGGTTGGCTCCCGGGTCGACAGGTTCAGCCGATGTGGACCGTGTGGGGTTGGTGGGCGCGGGGCATGCGTTGTTGGGTGCGGTGGTGCAACGACCCGACAGCGGTGCGGTGGTGCTCACCGGCCGGTTGTCGATTGCGGGTCAGCCGTGGTTGGCTGATCACGCGGTGGCCGGGGTGGTGGTGTTGCCGGGGGCGGGTTTTGTGGAGTTGGCCATCCGCGCCGCCGACGAGGTGGGCTGCGCAATGGTCGAGGAGTTGACGCTGGGCGCGCCGCTGGTGATCTCGGGTGGCGCGGCGGTGCAGATACAGGTGGTGGTCGGTGCCGCCGGAGCGTCGGGGCGCCACGCGGTGTCGGTGTATTCCCGTGTAGACCAACCCGATTCGCAGTGGGTGTTGCACGCCGAGGGCGTGTTGGGGGTCGAGGCGCCCGCGCCGTCGGCGGA
This sequence comes from uncultured Actinomycetota bacterium, assembly GCA_963784685.1. GTDB lineage: Bacteria > Actinomycetota > Actinomycetes > Mycobacteriales > Mycobacteriaceae > Mycobacterium. Next base: position 222,555 of record CAWASF010000011.1, on the reverse strand, counting down.
TTTGTCGGTGTGGCCGCCGGTGGGCGCGGCGCCCGTGGAGGTAAGCGACGCCTATCCACGGTTGGCCGCCCGCGGCTATCACTACGGCCCGGCGTTTCAGGGATTGCGGGCGATGTGGCGGCGCGGCACCGAAGTCTTCGCCGACATCGCCCTTCCCGAGGGGGTCGAGCCCGCCGGGTTCGGGATCCATCCGGTGCTGCTGGACGCGGCGTTGCACGCCGCGGGATTGGCGGCCGGGACCGACCAGATGATGGTGCCGTTTTGCTGGCAGCAGGTGTCGTTGCGGGCCGCGGGAGCCACCCGCCTGCGGGCCCGGCTGGCCCCGGCGGGCCCCGACGCGCTCTCGGTGGAGCTGGCCGATATCGCCGGGTTGCCGGTGTTATCGGTGGCCTCGATGCTGACCCGTGCGATCTCAGCCCGAACAGCTACACGCCGCTGTGGCCGCCGCCAGCGTGCGCTCATCCGAGGGGCTGCTGGAACTGGTGTGGTCGCCAATAGTGTTGGACCCCAACACCAGCGCCGCAGTCTCGGTGAGCGCGTGGCACGACACCCACACCGGCGGCCCCCACACCAACGGCGACACCGGCGCCGGTGCCGACGTGGTGGTGTGGGAGTTCACCCAGCCCGGCGACGACGTGGTGGCCTCGGTGCACGCGGCCACCCACCGGGCCCTTGAGGTGCTGCAGTCCTGGCTGGCCCAAGACCGGGCCGCCACCCTGGTGATACGTGACCCATGGCGCCGTCGGGCTACCCGGTGAGGACATCACCAACCTGGCCGGCGCCGCGATCTGGGGACTGGTCCGCACCGCACAGACCGAAAACCCCGGCCGGATCGTGCTCGTCGACACCGACACACCAGCAGACCACACAGACCTAACCACCGCAGCCAAATCCGGCGAACCCCAACACCTCATCCGCACCCACACCACCTACACCGCCCGACTCACACCCCTCACCCCAACCAACACTGCAACCACCCGACAGCGAATCGGCGTGGCGGCTGATCGCCGGAGGTGGGGGGACGCTGGAGGATCTGGTGCTGGAGCCCTGCCCGCAGGTGGAGTTGGAGGCGGGACACGTGCGGGTAGCGGTGCAGGCGGTGGGGGTCAATTTCCGGGATGTGTTGGTGGCCTTGGGGATGGTTCCTGACCAGGCGCCCTGTGCTCGGCGGGGAGGGGGCCGGCGTCGTCGTCGAGATCGGTCCGGGTGTGACCGAGTTGGCCGTCGGTGATCGAGTGATGGGGCTGTTCGGCGCGGGGTCTATGGCGGTGGTGGATCGGCGCCTGGTTGTCGTTGTGCCCCGGGGTGGTCGTTCGCCGAGGCCGCAGGCGTGCCGGTGGCGTTCTCCACGGCGTACTACGCGTTGGTTGATCTGGCCGCGGTGCGGGCGGGGCAATCATTGCTGGTGCATGCCGCTACCGGTGGGGTGGGAATGGCGGCGGTGCAACTGGCTCGACACAGCGGGGTGGAGGTCTTCGTCACCGCCAGCCGTGGTAAATGGGACACGTTGCGGGACATGGGTTTCGACGAGGATCATATCGCCGATTCGCGCTCGCTGGAGTTCGAGGCGAAATTCTTGGCGGCCACCGGGGGCCGTGGCGTTGATGTGGTGTTGAACTCACTGGCCGGTGACTTCGTGGATGCGTCGCTGCGCTTGCTGCCGCGGGGCGGGTGTTTCATCGAAATGGGTAAGACCGATATCCGCGATGCGCAGACGGTCGCCGAACAGCAGCCCGCCGTACGGTACCGCGCGTTTGACTTGCTGGAGGCCGACCCGCAACGCATCGAGCAGATGCTGGCCGAATTGCTGCGGTTGTTTGAAGCCCAAGCGCTGCATCCGCTTCCGGTAAAAACCTGGGATGTCCGGTGCGCCGCCGGCGCCTACCGATTCCTCAGCCAGGCCCGCCACATCGGCAAATTGGTGCTCACGATGCCCACCGCTTCATTTGGGGCGGGGACGGTGTTGATCACTGGTGGTACTGGGATGGCTGGTGCGGTGTTGGCTCGGCATGTGGTGGGCCGGTATGGGGTGCGCCATGTGGTGTTGGCCAGTCGTGGTGGTGATCGGGCCGAGGGTGTGGGAGAGTTGGTGGCTGAGTTGTCGGAGGCCGGCGCGCGGGTGCAGGTGGTGGCTTGTGATGTTGCGGATCGTGCGGCGGTTGCGGGGTTGTTGGCGGGGCTGCCCGAGCAATATCCGCTGACCGCGGTGATTCATGCCGCCGGGGTGCTCGATGACGCGGTGATCGGTTCGTTGAGCGCTGAACGTATCGATGCGGTGTTGGCGCCCAAGGTGGATGGGGCGTGGAATTTGCATGAGCTGACCCGTGATCTGGATTTGTCGGCGTTTGTGTTGTGTTCTTCGGTTGCCGGTGTCGCGGGGGCGCCGGGGCAGGGTAATTATGCGGCGGGCAACGCTTTTTTGGATGGGTTGGCCGCGCACCGGCGGGCCAGCGGGCTTGCCGGGATTTCGCTGGCGTGGGGGTGGTGGGCTCAGGCGAGCGGGATGACCGGGCACTCTGGGTGGTCGTGATCTGGCCCGGATGAGTCGTGGTGGCCTGACGCCGTTGTCGGCGGGGCAGGCGCTGGAGCTCTTTGATGCCGGTGTGGCCCTTGATCATCCCTGTGTGGTGGGCGCGCGCCTGGACCAGGCCGCGCTGCGCGAGTTGGCCGCCGACGGTGGGTTGCCGGCGCTGTTTAGCAGGTTGGTGCGTCGGCCGGTGCGGCGGCTGGTCGACAACGACACCGCCGCGTCGGTCTCGGCGCTGGCCCAGCGGCTGGGCGGGTTGTCCCCGGCCGAGCAACACACTGTCCTACGCCAGCTGGTGTGTTCACACGTGGCGACCGTGCTGGGGGGCCCAAGCCCTGATGACGTCGATCCCGACAAAACCTTCCAAGACCTCGGGTTTGATTCGCTGACCGCTGTCGAGCTGCGCAACCGCCTGAAAACCGCGACCGGGCTGGCCCTTTCACCCACCCTGATCTTCGACTACCCGACCCCCACCGCAGTGGCCCGCCACCTCCTGGACAACTTTCAAGGCACCGACACCAAGGGCGATCCGGGCAATAACGGCATCGATGAGGAAGGCGTTCGCCAGATCTTGACGTCGATACCCATTTCGCGGCTGCGCGAAGCCGGGATTCTGGATACGCTGCTGGGTCTGGCGGATTCACCCGAACCGGCAGTAGAAAAAGGAGCCGAAATTCCCACGCCCGCTTCAATTGACAACATGAATGTTGAAACTTTGCTCAAACACGTTACCGATAACTACTCGAGTCAGCAGTGACTAGGCAGCGGGTCGCCCGATGAAGATCGTCGTAACCGGGGCCGGCGGAGTCGTTGGTCGTGGAGTCGCGTCCAGGCTGCACTACGCGGGGCACACCGTGGTCGGCCTGGCCCGTCGGCGTCCCGACGGCTGGCCTATGACAATGGATTTCGCCGAAGCCGATATCCGCGATGCGACAGCAGTCCGGCGTGCCGTCGTGGGCGCCGAGGCTGTTGTCCACTGTGCTTCGGCGGCCAGCTTCGGCTCCGCCCGCCAGTTGGCCGACGATGTCAATGTCGGCGGCACGGCGAATCTGCTTGATGCGATGACGAGCTCCGGCTCTCGGCGGATCGTATTCGTCTCGTCCGCACACGTCTACGGAAACCGTCCGGACCGGACCGCTCCATTGACCGAGGACGAGGTCCAGCATGGCTGCGATACGGCGAAAGTCGAGACGATGATCGCCAACGCTGGTGTCGAATGGGTGGCGGTCCGTTCGGCTTTGGTGCTCGGTCGCGAGGCAGACAATGCCGTGCTTCGTTTGTTGGCCGCCCCGATACTGCTCGACGTCGCGGGGTTCGGGGATCGCCCGCTGCAGGTCGTGCACACCGATGACATACATCGACTCCTGGTCCGCGCGGTCCTCGACGACTCCGTCGACGGGGGCGCCGTCAACCTTGCCGCGGCCGGGATTCTGACGCTCAAGGAGTTGGCGGCGACGATCGGACGGCCGCTGGTGAGACTTCGCCTTGGGATGCTGCGTCGTGCGCTCCCCGTATGGCCAGCGTCCGAATGGGTTCTGCCACCGAACTTTCCATTGATGGACACCACGCGGTTGCAAGATGCGTGGGGATTCGAACCCGTTTGGAGCGCGCAGGAGACCGCGGCTGATTTCGGGCTGGCGGTGCGTGGGCGGGTATCGATTGGCGGGCAACCGATATCGCTGGCGTGGCGAGTGGGCCGTGTTGACAGCATCCCGGCGGTCGAGGGCGCCGCGGTTGACGGAGTCGTGCCGGTGCCCGCCGGGCCCGAGAGCGACAACGGCGAGTTCGATACCCCGATCGACCCACGCTTTCCGACGTTCGTCGCGACGAACCTGGCGGAGGCACTCCCCGGACCTTTCTCACCGTCGTCCGCATCGGTAACGGTACGGGGCGTGCGCGCCGGTGGGGTGAGGATCGCCGCCACGCTGCGGCCCGGAGGCGTGGTGCAGCGTGAGATGGCGTTGCGAACCGTCGGGGTATTTGCGCACCGACTGTATGGGGGAGTGACCTCCGTGCACTTCATGGCCGAAATCGTGCCGTTCGCCAATCAATCGACGATACTGGGCCAGTTCTTCGGTCCCACGATCGCCACCATCCCGCTGTTCGGCGCGGAGCGTCCCCCGCTTGAATCCCGCAGCGCCACAGGACAACTGCGCGACATCCTGATATATGGTGCGAAATTCGCGGGGATCAGCGCGGGATCGGTCCGCGACACCAGGGATTTCGTCGCCGATATCGACCGGTTGGAACGGGCCGTTGGCCAAGACTTCACAGCTATGAGCGACCAGCGGCTGCTCAGCCAGATCGCTTTGGTGCGCGACCATGTCGTTCACGGCTGGGTTTTGGCGTCGGCGTCGATCCTGTTGTGCACCGCCCACGGCTTTTTCCTGCGTCGTTTGACCGGACATGACATCACGCCGATGGCCGGGCCGGATCTGGTAAGCGCGCAAGCGCTGGATGCGGTACGCCGGTTGGTGGCTCTGGCCCAACGCGATCCGGCCGTGACAAGACTCCTGGACGAGCCCGGCGAGCACCTTGACGCGCTACATGAGCAGGTACCCGACTTCTATGCCGCTTTCGCCACGGAGTTGGCAGCTATCGGGCATCGCGGTCCCGCCGAAGCGGAGATGCGGTCGAGCACCTACGCCGACAACCCTGAACTCTTTCTCCGCATGGTGGCTAAGTCGCTGGGCACCCCAGCACTTTTGACGCCTCGAAATCCACGGATCCCGGTCCTGGTTCGCCCGATCGCCATGCTCGCCGCGCAGCAACTGCGGGACCGTGAAGTGCGTCGCGACAAGGTGATTCGTGCCATCTGGGTGTTGCGCCTGATGCTGCGCGAGTACGGGCGCAGACTCGCCGGCGCCGGCGTCTTCGAGGCCGCAGACGACGTATTCTACCTGCTAGTCGATGAGCTGAACTCGTTGCCGCCCAACGTCTCTGACGTCGTGGCGCGGCGTCGCGCCGAGCAGGGTTCGCTGGCTGCGGTTTACCCGCCGTCGGCTTTTTCCGGAAGCTGGCGGCCGGCGGACACATCGGTGACGGCACTCGCCGTTGGCGAGACCATGTATGGCCGCGGCATCTGCGGCGGACGAGTCCGTGGTCGCGTGCGCATCGTGCGCCCGGAGACCATCGACGACCTACAGCCGGGTGAGATCCTCGTCGCCGAGGTCACCGACGTCGGATACACGCCCGCCTTCGCGTATGCCGCGGCCATAGTGACCGATCTCGGTGGTCCGATGTCACACGCGGCCGTGGTAGCACGAGAATTCGGTGTCCCGTGCGTCGTCAACGCTGACGGCGCCTCGAGGCGGCTTCCGGGTGGATCGGTTGTCGAAGTGGACGGCGCCACCGGCGAGATCCGCGTCATCGAACTTGGTCCTGATGACGGATCGGCATCCGCCGATGGTTCAACGATCGTGAGCTGAGTTCTCCGTTCGCTGCGATCTGCGGGCGTACCTCGCTGATCCTGACATGACCGCGCAACCAGGCCACAGGATGCGGGGCCCACCAATTGGCGCGGCCCAACACATGCATGAACGCGGGAACCAGAAGCATGCGCACCAGGGTGGCGTCCATCAGCACCGCCAACGTGAGGCCGAGGCCAAACATCCGGACGATGGACACTTGGCCGGCGATCAGTGCCGCGAATGAAATCGACATCACCAAGGCCGCTGCTGTCACCACACGGCCGACGCGAGCCAGGCCCCGGGCGACACTCTCGTCGTTGTCGGCGCGGGTCTGACCGCTTTGCTGCCAGTACTCGTGGATGCGGGCGATCAGAAACACCTCGTAATCCATCGACAGCCCAAACGCGATGCAGAACAGCAACACCGGGATGTTCGGCACCAGCGTGCCGGTCACAGTGGTGCCCAGTCCGCCGAGGTGGCCGTCCTGGAAAACCCAGACCAGCGCGCCGAACGCGGCGGTAAGCGATAAAACGTTGAGCAGCAATGCCTTCAACGGCAGCACGACGCTGCGGGTCAGCAGAAATAGTTGCACAAAGGTGACGACCGCGATCACCCCCAGCACTATCGGCAGTCGAGCATCGATCGCCGCCGCGCTGTCATGGGTGATCTGAGCAGTCCCGGTCAGCTCGACACGCTCGCCCGATGGTCCCGGCACGGCGTGCAGCCTGCCGAGCTGGGTCTCGGAGGTAGCCGAGAACAGCGGCGCTGTGCTGGCGACGGTCAGGAAAGCGCTGCCATCGGCTGTCGCGGTGGGCGCGGTGGGGGGCCCCACCCGCGCACCGCCAACGTAGGAGCCGGTAGGCGCCGACACGGAGGACACGTCGGCGACCCGGGACAGCTGCGCGGCGTAGCGCGCAAGCTCAGCTGCGACATCACCGCTTTGGGGAATGACCACGGTCACGGCCGAGGCCGGGTTGCTCGGAAAGTTGTCGCGTAGCTGATCACCCACTTGGCGCGCGGAGGCCGAACCAGGTAACACCCGATCGTCCGGGAATCCCCACCGCACGCCGAGGAAGGGCGCGCCGAGCACCACCAGCAATGCGATCACCGGAAGGCTGACCAAAAAGACCCGGCGCATCACGAACTTCGTCGACCGGTACCAGAAGAATTGCTGCAATGGCCGGCGCGGCGGGTCCGGCCGTCGCAGCAGCCGGCGGCCCAGCCGTCGCACGTCCAGCGCATCAATGCGGTCGCCCAGCAGCACGATAGCGGCCGGCGCCACCAGCAGCGCCGCAACCGCTGTCAGCGTGACCACGGCAGCGCCGGCGAAGGCGAACGATTTCAGGAAGTACATCGGGAACAGCGCCAGCGCGCCCATCGAGAAACCGACGGTCAACGCCGAGAACAACACCGTGCGGCCCGCGGTCGCCATCGTGCGGGCCAACGCCTCGTCGCGGTCGGCGCCGTCGGCCCGCTCGTCGCGGAACCGGCTGGTGATCAGCAGCGTGTAGTCGAGTGCCAATGCCAAGCCCAGCGCGACCGTAAGATTCAGCGCGAAGATCGACACCTCGGTGACCGACGAGACGGCGCGGAGCACCGCGAGCGTGCCCACGGTTGCCAGCAGGCCGACCGCCACCGGCAACGCGGCCGCCAACAGCCCGCCGAACACCCACACCAACACCAGGAAGCTCAGCGGGATCGCGATGGATTCCATCACCACCAGATCCCGCTTGGTTTGCTCGCTGATCTGCTCGTAGGCCGTCGCGGGACCGCCGGCGAGGACGGTGACACCCTCGTGGGGCCTAACCAGCTGCCGAACCAACGCTTTCGCGTGCTCCTGACCCTCGCTGCCACCGCCGGAAATGGCGGCGATGACGAGCCCGGATTTGCCGTCCCTGCTGGTCAGGGCTGCCGCACCCGTCGGTGTGGCCGTCCAGGCCGAGCTCACCTCACCGACGAACGGCGACTTGTGCAGCTGATCGACAATGTTGGTCGCGACGGACCGCGCCGCGGCGCTGTGGACACCCCCGTCGGCGGTGATCATGAAGACTAACTGCAGGTCGCCCTGACCGAACTTGTCGGCCAGTAGCCGACCCGCGCGCGATGACTCGGCCGCCGGGTCCTGAAAGCCGCCGGCCGACAGGCTTTTGGTGGCCGAATAGCCGTACCAACCGGCGCCGACGGCGAAGAGCACCGCCACCGCGACAATCAACCCTGGCGCCGCGACGGCCATACGCGCTAAACGATGCAGCACAACATTCCTCACTTAGGCAGTCAACGGTTCTTACCATTTACGTAACACGTCCGCCCGCCGAAATGTGCCGCGCCACACCCGGCGCCGACAGGGGCTAGCCCCCTAGCTACTCGACCGTGTAGCCCATCGGCATCAGCACGCTCTTCTGCTGGGTGAAGTGCTCGACGCCTTCCGGCCCGTTCTCGCGCCCGATGCCGGAGTTCTTGTAGCCGCCGAACGGGCAGCAGGGTCGAAGGCGTACCAGTTGATCGCGTATGTCCCGGTGCGGATCTTCTCCGAGATTTCGATGCCCCGCGGCACGTTGGTAGTCCACACGCTGCCGGCCAGGCCGTACTCCGAATCGTTGGCGATCTTGATCGCGTCCTCTTCGGTGTCGTAGGGAATGATGCTCAGCACCGGCCCGAAGATTTCCTCCTGGGCGATCGTCATCTTGTTGTCGACGTCGGCGAACACCGTGGGTTGCACGAAGAAGCCGTTGTCCAGGCCCTCGGGCCGGCCGCCGCCGCAGACCAGCCGCGCGCCCTCCTCGACGCCCTTGGCGATGTAGCCCTCGACCCGGGCCCGCTGCTTCTCCGAGATCAGCGACCCGATCTGGGCGGCCGGGTCCGACGGCGGTCCGACCGGCAGCGCCTGCACGAAAGCGCTTACGGCGTCGACGATTTCGTCGTAGCGTGAGCGCGGCGCCAGGATGCGGGTCTGGCCGACGCAGGCCTGCCCGGTGTTCATGATCCCGGAGAACACCATCATCGGGACCGCCGCGGCCAGGTCGACGTCCTCGAGGACGATCGCCGCCGATTTCCCGCCGAGCTCCAATGTGCACGGCTTCAGCATTTCCGCGGCGCGCCGGCCGATTTCCTTGCCGACGGCCGAACTGCCGGTGAAGGTGAACAGGTCGACGTCGCGGTTGGAGGTCAGCGCCTGTCCGGTCTCGATCCCGCCGGGCACCACCGAGAGCACGCCCTCGGGCAGGCCGGCCTCGGCGAACACCTCCGCCAAAGCGTTTGCGGTCAAAGGGGTTTCGGCGGCCGGCTTGAGCACCACCGTGCAGCCGGCCAGCAGCGCCGGGCCCAGTTTGTTGATCGCCAGGAACAGCGGCACGTTCCACGCCACGATCGCGCCCACCACCCCGATCGGCTCGCGATGGACGATGGTCTGCCCGTAGGCGCCGTTGCGGATCTCCCGCCACTTGACCTGGTCGACGGCCGGGCCGGCGAAGAAGTTCATCGCCCCCATCGAACCCATCCAGTGCATCGTTTCGATGGTCATCGGCGGCTGGCCCGTCTCGTCGGCGAGCAGCTTGGCGAACGACTCCTTGCGCTCCTCGAGCAGCTGCAGCGCCTTGGCGATGACGGCGGCGCGCTCCTTTGGCGGGGTCGTGGGCCAGGGGCCGCTGTCGAATGCCGCGCGGGCCGCGGCGACCGCGGCGTCCACGTCGGCTGCGGCGGCCATCGGCACCTTGCCGACGTACTCGCCGGTGGCCGGACAGTGCACCTCGATGACTTCCGAAGTCGACGGTTCGGTCCATTTGCCGCCGATGAAAAGTTTGTCGTATTCGGTCTTCTGGCTGTCGGGCATATGCGCCGCTCCTCCTCATTGCTCCGCGCTGCATCGTCGCCGGCGCGCATGGCGCCACCCTACCCAAGCCGAGGCAAAACGAGAACATGTTCCATTATCGCGGGGCAAGCACCAGCACGAGATTGCTCACCAGGAACTCCCGCAGCACCGGCACCGACGTCAGCCACCACACCCATCGGGGGTGGTAGCGAGGAAATGCCGTGACCGCCGCCCCGGTGCTCGCGGCCCAATTCAGACCGTCGGCCACGGACAATTCGAACAACGACGATCCGTAGTTGTTTTTCGCCGGATGACCGTGTTTGCGGGCGTAGCGCGCCGCGGCGCGGGCACCGCCGAGGTAGTGGGTAAGACCCATCTCGTGCCCACCGAACGGGCCCAGCCACACCGTGTAGGAGAGCACGGCCAGCCCGCCGGGCTTGGTGACCCGCAGCATCTCGCGACCGAGCTGCCACGGCCGCGGCACATGTTCGGCGACATTCGACGACAGGCAGATGTCCACCGAGTCGTCGGCGAAGGGCAGCGCCATGCCCGACGCCCGGACGAACGTGCCGGTTGCCCCGTCCACAGTTGGCGCGGCCGCATGCATCTCGCCCGGGTCCGGTTCGACACCGATGTAGCGGACACCGGCGTCGGCGAACGCCGCCGCGAAGTATCCGGGCCCGCCGCCGACGTCGAGCAGCGTGCGGCCGACCGCAGGCTCGCCGTGGGTTTCCGCCCACAGGTCACCGACCATCGCCGCCGTGTCGGCGGCCAGTGTCCGATAGAACCGGGCCGGGTCGTGCCGCTCGTGGCGAAACTCCGACAGCAGCCGCAACGAGCGGGACAGTGTTGCCCGCCGCGCGAAAACGTCGGTGACGGCCACCGGCCCACCCTAGGCCGCGCCGCGGCCGGACACCGTCTAGGCTGTTGACCAATGTCTGATCTGCGCTCGGTGTTGCTGCTGTGCTGGCGCGACACCGGGCACCCGCAGGGCGGTGGCAGCGAAGCCTACTTGCAGCGCATCGGCGCACAACTGGCCGCCTCCGGGATCGCCGTCACGCTGCGCACCGCCCGCTATCCGGGTGCGCCGCGGCGCGGGGTAATCGACGGTGTGCGGATCCACCGCGCCGGTGGCCGCTATTCGGTGTACGTCTGGGCGTTGCTGGCGATGACCCTGAACGAATTAGGGGCGCGGGTCGGGCTGGGTCCGTTGCGGCGCGTGCGGCCCGACGTGGTCGTCGACACCCAGAACGGTTTGCCGTTCCTTGCGCGGCTGGTCTACGGCCGGCGGGTGGCGGTGTTGGTCCACCATTGCCACCGCGAGCAGTGGCCCGTGGCGGGGCCGGTGCTCGGCCGGATCGGCTGGTATGTCGAGTCGAGGTTGTCGCCACGGCTGAACCGGCGCAATCAGTACGTGACGGTGTCGCTCCCGTCGGCCCGGGACCTGGTTGCGCTGGGCGTTGCCAACGAGCGGATCGCGGTCGTCCGCAACGGCCTCGACGAGGCGCCGGCGCAATCGTTGGCCGGCCCGCGCTCGGCCGCGCCGCGAGTGGTGGTGTTGTCGCGGCTGGTGCCGCACAAGCAGATCGAAGACGCGCTGGAAGCGGTCGCGGCGTTGCGACCGCGGATACCGGGCCTGCACCTCGACATCGTCGGCGGCGGCTGGTGGCGGCAGCGACTCGTCGACCACGCGCAACGACTCGGCATCGCCGATGCGGTCACCTTCCACGGCCACGTCGACGACGTGACCAAACATCATGTGCTGCAAAGCTCGTGGGTGCACGTGCTGCCCTCCCGCAAGGAAGGATGGGGGCTCGCGGTCGTCGAGGCGGCCCAGCACCGGGTGCCCACCGTCGGCTACCGATCCTCCGGTGGCCTGTCCGACTCGATCGTCGACGGGGTGACCGGAATATTGGTGGACAGCCGCGGCGAGCTGATCGATCGCCTCGAACAACTGCTTTCCGAGCCGGTGCTGCGCGATCAACTCGGCGCCAAGGCTCAGACGCGCAGCGGCGAGTTCTCCTGGACGCAGAGCGCCGAGGCGATGCGCGGCGTGCTCGAGGCGGTCCAGGCCGGCCACGTCGTGGGCGGCTTAGTCAGCGGCGCCGTCTAGCGGGCGGTCGAGATGACGGCGCCGCCAGGCGCCGACGGCCGCGCCGGCGGCGCCCACGATGAGCATTGCCAGCCACACCAGATGCGCGATCACGGTCGCCATACGTCGGGCGGGGGACGCACCCGTGGTGTCGCCGCCGATCCGGTAAAGAGCGAACTCGTTGTCGCGATAGACCGGCGCCAGCCGGTCGAGGGTGCGGGCGGCCGCACCCATGTCACCGGCGCTGTCCGCTTCGACCACCAGCCACCCCACGCCGGCCCGGGCCAGCGTGGCCGGATCGGACCCCGCCAGCAGCAGGTCCTGTACCGCGCGGGCGTGATCGCCTTCCCCCGGAACGACGACCCCGGAGATGGCCAGGTCGCCGGTCGTCAGGACATCCGCGCGCACCCAGCGGGGCAGTGGATCGAGCACCGGCGCGGGGCCGGCCCAGGAAAACCGCCGCATCGTGCCGGCGGGCAACACCGCGACCGTCCGCGGGTCGGCGTTGATCGCCGCCGCCACCGCGGCCCATCCGGGCGGGTAGCGGACGGCGGAAACCCTGCCCCACACACCCCAGGCCAGGTCGGGCAGCGCCAGGATCAGCACGAGGCAGCAGGCCACCGCCGTCACGGACGGCCGCAGCCACCGTCGCAGCGTCACCACCGCGCCGGCACCCGCCAGTGCGTATCCCGGCATTGCCAGCGCAACCCACTTCTGCCCATCGCGCAGCACCCCGAAGCCGGGCACCGCGTCGACCACCGCCCGCAGCGCGTGCAAGCCCGGCCCGGTGGCCAGCGCGGCCGGCACCACCGCCGACACGGCTGCCAGCGCCAGCAGCGGCACCGCCGCTTTGCGCCGTGCCACCGTCGGCAACCCGGCGAGCACCACGCCCAGCAGCCCCACCGCCGACAACACTGCGAGAAGCGTTGTCCGCGAAGCCGGTACGGCCTCGGCATTCCAGATGCCGCCGAGGCTGGCCACGCTGGCGAGCGTGCCCAGGCCCGGCTCGGCTCGCGACGCGAATGCGGCAACCCCCAGCGCGTTTGCCGCCGTGTGGGCGGTCAACGACGGTCCCAGCGCGGAGGCGATCAACCAGGGCAGCGCCGCCACCAGCGCGGCAAACAACGCGGCCGCGGCGCACAGCCACCGGGGCCGTCCGGCGCCGGGGGCCGCCACGCACACCAGCGCCACCGTCGCGGCCAGCAACAGGCCGGTCGGGGTCAGCCCGGCCAGCGCCATCCAGAACGCCAGCCCGAACCAGCCCGCACGGTTCGATGTCCGCACCGACAGCATCGCCGTCGCAACCCACGGCAGGCAGCCGTAGCCGACCAGCAGGCTCCAATGCCCCTGCAGGAGCCGTTCGGCGACATAGGGATTCCAGATCGCCAGCGTGCCGGCGACGAACTCGCCGCCCGCGCCCGCGCAGGGCAATGCCGTCGCGACCAGTCGGGCCGAGCCCCATCCCGCGAGCCAGAGTCCCAGCACGAGCAGCGTCTTCACCACGATGCCGCCGTCGATCAGATGCGACGCGAGCGCCACCGCGAAATCCTGTGGTGTCGCTCGTGGCGCCGACGTCAGCCCCAGGGCGGTGTCGGAAACGTACGAGCGTGGCGTGGACACCGCGTCGCGCAGCAGCAAATACCCGGGCTTCAGTAGCGGGCCGACCACCAGCAGCGCCAGGAGCAGCGCGTAACCCGGCCGGGTCCAGCGCACGTCGGGAGGCTAGGGCCGTTCGGGCGGGTCGGCGGGCGCGCCGGGAGGCTCCGGCGGGGTCGCGTCGGGGGGCCCGGACTCGGGTGGCTCATCCGCGCCCAGAGCGGGTGGGTCCGCGCCGGGCGGGCCCACATCCTCACGCGGAGCGGGGCGCTGCGTCGGTAGCTTCTCGGTCTCGGCTTCAGCGCCGGGCACCCGTTCTTCCAGCCCGCTGCGGTCGAAGAATTCCTGGTCGGCGCGGTCCAGGCCGGGGTCGGTAAGCGCGCTCTCGGTCCGCAGGCTGAACGAGGCGAGCAATCCGCCGCCGACCAGCGCGATCAAGCCGACCGCTGTGAACGTGATCGGCAGCACCCGCGACCACAGCGCCAGCCGGTCGCGCTCGTCACGGGCCGCGTTGACCTGGGATTCGACGGTGTCTTCGCTGGAGGTGATCTTGTAATCGGTCAGCGTCAGCTCCGGCTTGAGTGGATCGCGGGCGAAGTAGTGGTTGGCGTGCTCGGTCTGCTTGACGATGGTCCCCGACACCGGGTCCACCCAGAAGGTCCGCTGCACCGCGTAGTAGCGGGTCATCGTGATCTGCTCGGCAGGATCGCCGCCCTGCACCCCCCACATTGCCGCGGACGCGGTGACCTTGCTGTCCTCCTGGCCGGCATACAGCGACGGGTACGGGACGGGGGCCGCCAGCTTCCCCTCACGGTTGTAGCCGATGTTCTGCGTGAAGCGGTACGTGGTCAAACCGTTGACGTCCTCTTGGGTGTCGTAGTTGACGTCAAACGGCTTTTGCGCGATGGGATCGAAGTAGCGGTACGTCTTCTTCTCGGTGTGGAACGGGAATCGGTAGGACAGCCCGTCGTGTCGCACAGGGATCGCGGTGGGCGGGTTCTCGTCACCGAAGGCGCGCGGTTTCTGCACCGAGCCGCCGGCGTGGGTGTCATCTGAGACGGCCATCGCCGTCTTGCGGTTGAGGGTGACGGTGTCGACGATCGCCAGCAAGAGCCCGCTGTCTTTTTGCTTGTCGGTGCGCCGGACCGAGGTGCCGACCTGCAGCGTGACCACGTCGGCGTTGGCGGGCGACTCGACACTGATCTGCTGCTGGGACACCAGCGGCACGTTCTGGTTGACGACGAGGTGGTCGCCGGACAAGGACGCCGAGTCGAGTGCGGTGCCGTTGCCGTTGCTGATCAACGTGGCATCGATGTTAAGCGGGATCTTGGTGATCTTGTCGCTGGTGTACGTCCACAGCAGCAATGCGGCGATCAGCAGGGCGGCTCCGAGTCCGATGATCGTGCATGCGGCGAACCGCAACATGACTGCTCGGTTCACGTTGCTGTCCCCTCCTAATGGTTTATGGACCCGTCGGCCGCGACTCGCTCCGACCCGACCAAGCAGCGTGGCAAACCCGTTCGACCCTAACAGCAGAATTTAAGGCCTCGGTTTAGCAACCCGTTGCCAGGTCCGGTACCGCACAACAGGCACACTTGTATCCGTGACCGAGGGCCAGCAGGTGGGAGGAACCCGCAGCTTCCTGCCCGCCGTGGAGGGTATGCGCGCGTGCGCGGCCATGGGTGTGGTCGTCACGCACGTCGCCTTCCAGACGGGCCACTCCAGTGGCGTCGCCGGCCGGCTGTTCGGCCGCTTCGACCTCGCCGTGGCGGTGTTCTTCGCGTTATCGGGATTTCTGTTGTGGCGCGGACACGCCGCCGCGGCAAGGGATCTGGGATCGCGTCCACGCACGGGCCACTACCTGCGGTCGAGAGCGGTCCGCATCATGCCGGCCTATGTGGTGGCCGTCGTGGTGATCCTGACCCTGTTGCCCGACGCGGATCACGCCAGTCCGACGGTGTGGTTGGCTAACCTGACCCTCACCCAGATCTATGTGCCGCTGACCCTGACCGGTGGCCTGACCCAGATGTGGAGCCTGTCCGTCGAGGTCAGCTTCTACCTGGCATTGCCGGTGCTGGCGTTGCTTGCCCGGCGGCTCCCGGTCCGGGCGCGCGCGTGGGCGATCGCCGCGCTGGCTGTCCTCAGCTTTGCCTGGGCCTGGGTTCCGCTGGACGGCAGGGCCTGGAGCAACCCGCTGGACTGGCCCCCCGCGTTCTTCTCTTGGTTCGCCGCGGGCATGTTGCTGGCGGAATGGGCCTACAGCGGGATCGGCTGGCCGCACCGCCTGGCGCGCCGACGCGTGTTGATGGCCGTGATCGCGGTGCTGGCCTACGTGGTGGCGGCCTCTCCGCTGGCGGGTCCGGCGGGCCTGGCCGTCGGCAGCGAGGCGCAATTCGCGGTGAAGGCGGCGATGGGATCGCTGGTGGCCTTCGCGCTGGTCGCCCCGCTGGTGCTGGACCGGCCCGACACGCCACACCGGGTGTTGGGCACCACCGGCATGGTGACCTTGGGGCGCTGGTCCTACGGCCTGTTCATTTGGCACCTCGCCGCGCTGGACATGGTGTTCCCGGTGCTCGGGACCTTCCCCTTCACCGGCCGGATGCCCATGGTGTTGGTGTTGACGCTGATCTTCGGTTGGGCGATCGCCGCGGTCAGCTACGGCCTCGTCGAGTCGCCCTGCCGCGAAGCGCTGCGGCGTTGGGAACGCCGGCACAAGCCGGTCGAGACACGCCAGGCTATTGATGCTGAGGCGGACGCAATCGCGCCATGATCCCGGCGCGTACCGCCGATCGCCGCGCCTTGCCGGCGTCGTCGCGCAGCGGGGTGCTGACGAGTTCTATGAAGTCGGGGGTGGGCGGCACCTTGTGCGGCAAAATGCGTTCGCGCAGAAAGTCTTTCACCCCAGCGGCATCCAGCGCGGATCCGTCGGCCGTGTGCACCAGGGCGTAAGGCACCTGGCCCAGATCATCGTGGGGCACGCCAACAACCAGACAGGACAGCACGTCCGGGTGTGCGGACAAGGCATTCTCGATCTCGGCGGGGTAGACGTTGCGGCCGCCAACGGTGAACATGTCGACCCGGCGATCGGACAGGTACAGGAACCCGTCGGCGTCGAAATAGCCGAGATCGCCCAGCGAGTCCCAGCCGTCCCGGGTCTTCGCCGTCGCACCGATGTAGCGGTACGTCGGCGCGCTGCCCGCGGGGGCACGCAAATAGATCTCGCCGACGACGCCGGGCGGGCAGGGGTTGCCGTCGTCGTCGAGCACCTTCATCTCCCCGGCGACGACCCTGCCGACCGAGCCGCGATGGGTCAGCCACTGGTCGCCGGAGATAAAGGTGATCGCTTGTAATTCGGTGCCGCCGTAGAGTTCCCAGACCCTTTCGGCGCCCAGCAGGTCGATCCAGGCCTGCTTGATCGCTGGCGGGCACGGCGCCCCAAGATGCCAGAACCGTCGGATCGACGACAGGTCGTAGGCATCCGGGTCGGCGCGGTAGACCGGCAGCAGCCGCTGCATGATCGTCGGCACCGTCGATAGCCATGTGACCCGATGCTCGGTGACCAGCCGAAGAAAATCATGCGGCTCGAAGCGGCTCATGAGCACCAGATGCTGGCGCATCAGCAACGCCATCACGGCAGCGGTAAAGCCGGTGGTGTGGGTCAGCGGCACCGAGATCAGGTTGACGTCGCCGTCTTGCCCGCCCGTCAGATAGCCGAGGGCCGGGGACAGCCGGCTGTCGCCACCGGCTTCGACGAGCTTCGGCCGCCCGGTACTGCCGCCGGAGCCGATAGACCTCCAGGTCGGCGACACGGCCTCCGGCAGCGGGGCATCCGAGGTCGCCGGATCGGGTGCGAAACCCATGGGTACACTGGGGATTTCACCTCTTGGGTCGTCCCGCCCGACCAGCAGTGCGCGTGGCCGCAGGTCCAGCAGACCCTCGAACTCCGCTTCCGGCAGCCGCGCCGACAGCGGCTGGGGCACCGCTCCCAGCTTCCAGCACGCCACCGCCGCCTGCAGCAATTCGATGGAGTTGGGCAACGCCATGCTCACGTAGTCGCCGACGCCGACACCGCGGTCGGCGTAGGCGCGGGCCAGCCGGTTCGTCGACCGATCGAGTTCGGCGCGGGTGATGGTAAGCCCATCGCAAGTGATCGCCGGCTCGTCCGGGGCGAGCGCGGCGAGCGTCGAGATCTGGGTGCCGATCGGCGGGACCGGCTCGGCGGCGGTCACGCCGGCCTATTCATAGGCGCCCTGGCGCTCGAAGATGCGGCGCGGGTTGTCGACAAGCATGGTGTTCAACTGCTCGTCGGTCACCCCGCGTTCCTTCAGCGCCGGGATCACGTGGTTGTGGATGTGCAGGTAGTGCCAGTTCGGCATCGCCACCGGCACCAATTCCTCCGGGAGAGCGTCGAAATAGCAGTTGGCGTCGTGCGAGAGCACCATCTTGTCGGCGTGCCCGCGCTCGCACATCTGCGCCACGATGTTCACCCGGTCCTCGAACGGTGAGATCGCGTCGATGCCGAACCTGTCCATTCCCAGGTAGGAACCGGCGGCGATGAGCTCCTCGAGATAGCCGACGTCGGTGCTGTCGCCGGAATGACCGATGACCACCCGGCTCAGGTCGACGCCCTCCTCCTCGAAGATGCGCTGCTGCTCAAGCCCGCGCCGCAGCCCGGCATGGGTGTGCGTCGAGATCGGCACCCCGGTGCGCTTGTGCGCCTGGGCCACCGCCCGCAGCACCCGCTCGACGCCCGGGGTGACGCCGGGCTCGTCGGTGGCGCATTTGAGGATCCCGGCCTTGACGCCGGTGTCGGCGATGCCCTGCTCGATGTCGCGGACGAACATGTCGGTCATGATCTCCGGGCCGTCCAGCTGCGCTCCCGGTCCCAGATAGTGGAAGTAGAAAGGCACGTCGTTATACGTGTAAAGCCCGGTTGCCACAACGATATTCAGCTCGGTCGCCGCCGCGACCCGGGCGATGCGCGGGATATAGCGACCCAGCCCGATCACGGTGAGGTCGACGATGGTGTCCACCCCGCGGGACTTCAGCTCGTTGAGCCGGGCGATCGCGTCGGCCACCCGCCGTTCCTCGTCGCCCCAGCCTTCGGGATAGTTCTGGGCGATCTCGGTCGTCATGATGAACACGTGCTCGTGCATGAGCGTCACGCCGAGATCGGCGGTATCGATGGGGCCGCGAGCGGTATTGAGTTCTGACACGTGACCGACTCTAGGTCGATCGGCGCTATTTGCAGTACCGTCCACCGCATGTTGCTCAATCCGAATAATTTGCAACGTGAGTACCCGGACCGTCGTTCGGCGGAGATCATGGCCGCGACGGTCGACTTCTTCGAGTCCAGGGGCAAGGCGCGGCTGAAGTCAGACGACCACAATCGCGTCTGGTACTCCGACTTCCTCGACCACATCGGACGCGAGCGCATCTTCGCGTCGCTGCTGACGCCGGCGGAGTACGGCGCGGACGACTGCCGCTGGGACACCTACCGGATCAGCGAGTTCGCCGAGATAGTGGGCTTTTACGGGCTGAGCTACTGGTACCCCTTCCAGGTCACTGCCCTGGGCCTGGGCCCGATCTGGATGAGTGACAACGAGGACGCGAAGCGCAAGGCGGCCGCTCAGCTGGAGGCCGGCGAGGTGTTCGCCTTCGGGCTGTCGGAGCGGGCCCACGGTGCCGACGTCTACCAGACCGACATGGTCCTCACGCCCTCCACCGACGGCGGCTGGACGGCGAACGGGGAGAAGTACTACATCGGCAACGCCAACGTGGCGCGGATGGTCTCCACCTTCGGCAAGATCGCCGGGAGCCCGGGAAACGAAGAGTATGTGTTCTTCGCCGCCGACTCCCGCCACGATCGCTACGAGCTCATCAAGAACGTGGTGAACTCGCAGAACTTCGTCGCCAATTACGCGCTGCGCGACTACCCGGTCACCGACGCCGAGATGTTGCACCGGGGCCCCGGCGCCTTCCACGCCGCCCTCAACACCGTCAACGTCTGCAAGTACAACCTGGGCTGGGGCGCCGTCGGCATGTGTACCCACGCCATGTACGAGGCGGTTACCCACGCGTCCAACCGCGTCCTGTACGGGACGGTCGTCACCGACTTCAGCCATGTCCGGCGGCTGCTCATCGACGCCTACGTGCGGCTGGCCGCCATGAAGCTCGTCGCCACCCGCGCCTGCGACTACATGCGCAGTGCGTCGGCGGACGACCGCCGCTATCTGCTCTACAGCCCGCTCACCAAGGCGAAGATCACCAGCGAGGGCGAGCGGGTCGTCACCGCGCTGTGGGATGTCATCGCCGCCAAGGGGGTGGAGAAGGACACCTTCTTCGAGGCGGTGACCCGCGAGATCGGGCTGTTGCCCCGGCTGGAAGGCACCGTCCACATCAACATCGGGCTGCTCGCGAAGTTCATGCCCAACTTCCTGTTCGCCCCGAACGCCGAATTGCCCGTGATCGGCCGCCGCGACGACGCGGCCGACGACACCTTCCTGTTCGCCCAGGGACCGACCGGGGGCCTGGGCAAGGTGCGCTTCCACGACTGGCGCGCGTCGTTCGACGCCTTCGCTCATCTCCCCAACGTCGCCCTGCTGCGCGAGCAGATCGAGGTGCTCGCCGAGATGCTGGCCAGCGCCACGCCAGATGCGGTGCAGCAGAAGGACATCGACTTCGCCTTCGGAGTGGGCCAGCTGTTCGCGACGGTGCCTTATGCCCAGCTCCTCCTCGAGGAGGCCGGGCTCTCGGGCTTAGAAAAGGCCGGCGATGGGGCGTTGATCGACGAGATCTTCGCCGTGTTGGTCCGGGACTTCAACGGCTATGCCGTGGAGCTGAACGACAAGCCCTCGACGACGGACGAACAGGCTCGTTTCGCGATGCGGATGGTCCGGCGCCCGGCGCACGACCCCACCCGCTACGACCAGATCTGGAAGGAACACGTCCTTCCCCTCAACGGCGCCTACCAGATGCGGCCGTGATGGGTGACGAGCGCTGATCGACACCTGGCTCTCTAGTGGTTGGTGCGTGCGAACTTCTCGTCGAAATCACCGCCGACGCATGTGGTACCGGTCGATTCGATGTGACCGTGCCCGGTGAGCAGCGCGATCGGGTTCTGCGGTGGTTGGGGCAGCGGATAAACCGTGGTGACTTTGATGTGCGGAGTGCCGCCATTCGGACAAGCAGCACCGTCTCCCTCGAAGTCCCTGACCCATTTCGCGCCGTCGAAGATCATCGGCTCAACAACCTGTTTGTTGTGGAAAAAGCTTATGCAACGATCGCCGGTGCGCAGACAGTCCGTACGGACCGCTAAGTCTTGTACGGGGGGGTCTTTTGCCCCGTTCGTGTAGGTCGTCGTGTCTTGGTAGCGGCCGTGGAGCGCTTCGGCCGGTGACACCACCCGCGGCGGCTGGCCGGCCGGGTCGGGGAGGCTGGTGATGTCGACGTCGCCGGTACGGGCAAACGTCACCGTTCGCTTGACCGCGCAGCCCATGACGGTAGTCGTGCTGCGTTCGCCGGCGAAAGTGCCGTCGGGATGTGGTTGCAGCGTGATCACCCCCCAGTACTCGGTGGAGACGTTTCGGCACTGGTCGGAGGTTATGCTCACGGCCACCCAGCGCCCACCGACATCGTCGAAAACCAACGTCGGTGTTGACGTGGTGTCCCCGCCAATTCTCGACGCCGTGGCAATGCAACCGGCGGGGCGGCATACCGAGCGCACAGCCCACGTGATTGTCGCCGGCGCCGCGCCTTGTTGCGGTTGACCGTCAAGATCGGTGTTCGGACCATAGTCGGCCCGATAGACGCCGGTGAATGGACCCGTGTTGGGCGGCGCGGCGGCCGCGGCGGTGGCGGTGGCGGGCGCGGTGGCGGTCGAATCGTGGTGCGTGGAGAGCTTTACGGCGGCGAACACACCGCCGGCGATCAGCGCCGCTGTGGCTAGCAGCGCGGGTATCACGACGCCGGGGCGCCAGCGCGGCCGCTTCGGAGTGGGCTTTGCCTCCGGTGGTGGCCACGGTGGTGGCCCCGCTGGTCGCTGCAGCTGAGGCGCGGCCCGGGTGGGGGCGAATTGGGTGCCTTGGGCATGCATCGCGTCCACGGCAAGGTAATCCGGAGCCGACAGGTACGCCGGCGCGGCCGGTCCCGGGCGGGGAAGTGGCACCGTCGCCGCGTGTTGAGCCGCGCGGGCCAGCTCCACCGTGGTGGCATAGCGCTGGTCGGGGTTCTTGGCCATCCCGGTCGCGACGACCTCGTCCATCGCGGCGGGCACGCCGCGTTGGTCCTGCGAGGGTCGCGGCGGTGGCTGAAGCATGTGGGCGACGGCGATCTGCTCGAGGCTGCCACTCGGGAACGGGGGCCGGCCGGTCAGCGCCTCGTAGAGCACACACGCCAGCGCGTAGATGTCGGCGCGCGTGTCCGCCGCGCCGCTCTGAAACCGCTCGGGTGCCATGTAGGACCAGGTCCCGATGGCCGCGCCGGTACTTGTCAGGCCGGTCTCACCGGCGGCGCGCGCGATTCCGAAGTCGATCAGATACGCGAAGTCGTTGTCGTCGAGCAAAATGTTGGACGGCTTGATATCCCGGTGCACGAGCCCGACCTTGTGCGCGGCGTAGACCGCCTGTGCAACCTGCCCGATAATCGCTACCGCGCGCGCTGGGGGCAGAGCGCCCTTGGTCAGGATGGTTTGCAGGTCGCGGCCCTTGATCAGCCGCATGGTCACGAAAAGCCGTCCGTCGATCTCGCCGAAGTCGTAGATCGGCACCACGTGGGGCTCGTCGATACCGGCCGCCGCGTGGGCTTCCCGGCGGAACCGCTCCTGAAAGACCGGATCGTCGGCGAAGTTGGCAGGCAGCAGCTTCAGCGCCACCATCCGGTCCATGGCGGTGTCGTGGGCTCGCCACACCTCGCCCATGCCGCCGCGGCCCAGCAACTCCACCAACCGGTAGCGTCCGAACGGCGTCCCGTCCACATCGGCCTCCCGCAACTGCGGTTCAGCAACACGATAAGCCTGGCGGCGGCTCCATACTGGCGAAATGAAATAGCGGTGGATTACGCGACTCGACCGCCCCCACACCTTGACTGTGACCTGGCTCACCGTACAATGACCAGTGGTCATCCACGCTTTGGGAGGTCTGATGCCGACGGTGACTTGGGCACGCGTCGACCCGGCTCGTCGCGCTGCGGTAATAGAAGCCGCAGAAGCCGAGTTCGGGGCGCACGGCTTCTCGCGCGGCAGCCTGAACGTCATCGCCCGACGTGCCGGCGTCGCCAAGGGCAGCCTGTTCCAGTACTTCGCGGACAAACGCGACCTGTACGCGTTCATCGCCGACATCGCCAGCCAGCGGGTGCGGGCCTACATGCAGGACCGCATCCGCGAGCTCGACCCCACCCGGCCGTTCTTCGACTTTCTGACCGACTGGCTCGACGCGTGGGTGGCCTACTTCGCAGACCACCCGCATGAACGCGCGCTGCACGCCGCGGCGACTCTCGAAGTCGACACCGAAGCCCGCGTCAGCGTGCAGAACGTCATTCACCGTCACTACCTGGAAGTGATGCGGCCCCTCGTCCGCGACGCGCACGCCCGCGGCGACCTGCGTGCGGATTCCGACACCGGCGCGTTGCTGTCCCTGCTGCTGATGATCTTTCCGCACCTGGCGCTGGCTCCATACCTGCGCGGATTGGATCCGATCCTCGGCCTCGACGAGCCGACACCCGAGCAGCCGGCCCTGGCGGTGCGCCGCCTCGTCGCGGTACTGGCGGCCGCATTCGCCGCGCTGCCGCAGGCGCACGAGATAAAGGAGGTCACCAGATGACACGAACAGGAATCGCCTCAGTGGTCGCGGGCGGCCTCAACTGGGACAGCTTGCCGCTCAAGCTGTTTGCGGGCGGGAATGCGAAGTTCTGGAATCCGGCCGACATCGACTTCTCCCGAGACCGGGAGGACTGGGAACGTCTGACCGACAACGAACGCCACTACGCCACCCGGCTGTGCGCCGAGTTCATCGCCGGTGAGGAGTCGGTGACCCAGGACATCCAGCCGTTCATGGCCGCGATGCGGGCCGAGGGCCGGCTGGGCGACGAGATGTATCTGACGCAGTTCGCCTTCGAGGAGGCCAAGCACGTCCAGGTGTTCCGCATGTGGCTCGACGCGGTCGGCATCACCGAGGACCTGCACAAGTTTCTCGACGACGTCCCGACCTACCGCACGATTTTCTACGAGGAGTTGCCGGACTGTCTGAGCGCCTTGTCGGCCGATCCGTCTCCGGCCGCCCAGGTCCGGGCGTCGGTGACCTACAACCACATGGTCGAAGGCATGCTGGCGCTGACCGGCTACTACATCTGGCACAAGATCTGCGTGGAACGCAACATTCTTCCCGGCATGCAGGAGCTGGTCCGGCGCATCGGTGACGACGAGCGGCGCCACATGGCATGGGGCACGTTCACCTGCCGGCGCCACGTCGCCGCCGACGACGCCAACTGGGGCGTCTTCGAAACGCGGATGAACGAGCTCATGCCGCTCGGACTGCGCGTCGTCGAAGAGGGCTTCGCCCTTTACGACCCGATGCCCTTCGACCTGTCGGTGGAGGAGTCCATGCAGTACGCGGCCGACAAGGGGATGCGACGGTTCGGCACCATCTCCAGCGCCCGCGGGCGCCCGGTCGGCGAGATCGACCTCGACTACGCGCCGCTGCAGCTCGAGGACACCTTCGCCGAGGAGGACGAGCGGGCTCTGGCCAGCGTCTAGCTGTACCCGGCTACTCGACCTTCTTGCCGGCGCCCGAATCCCCGTCGGCGGGCGATCCGACCCAGACCGTCTTGGCGTTGCAGAACTCGCGGATGCCCAGGCCCGCCAGCTCGCGGCCGTAGCCGGACCGCTTGACGCCCCCGAACCCCAGCTCCGGGTAGGACACCGTCATCCCGTTGATGAAGACCTGGCCGGCCTCGATGTCGTCGATGAAGCGCTGTTGCTCGGCCTCGTCGTTGGTCCAGGCATTGGACCCCAGCCCGAAGGTGGTGGCGTTGGCGATCTCGATGGCTTCGTCGATGCCCTCGGCTCTGTACATCGAGGCGACCGGACCGAAGACCTCTTCGGTGTAGAGCGCCATGTCCTTGGTGATGTCGGTGACCACCGTCGGCGGGTAGAACCACCCCGGCCGGTCGAGCGGCTTGCCGCCGATGAGAATTCTCGCGCCGGCCGCGGCGGCGTCGTCGACCTGCTTGGCGATCTCGTCGCGGCCCGACTCGGTGGCCAGCGGGCCCACGTCGGTGTCCGGGTCGGTCGGGTCGCCGACCTTAAGCGCCTGCATGCGCTCGACGTACTTGTCGACGAAGGCGTCGTAGATGTCGGTGTGGACGATGAACCGCTTTGCGGCGATGCAGGATTGGCCGTTGTTCTGTACCCGGGCGGTGACCGCGGTTTTGACCGCCTCGTCGAGGTCCGCGGACGGCATCACGATGAACGGGTCGCTGCCGCCGAGCTCGAGCACCGTGGGTTTGATCTCGTCGCCGCAAATGGCGGCGACCGATTGGCCGGCCGGTTCGCTGCCGGTGAGGGTGGCCGCCGCGACGCGGGGGTCGCGCAGGATGCGCTCGACGGCGCTGGACGAGACGAGCAGCGTCTGGAAGCAGTCCGCCGGGAATCCGCCGCGGGCGATGACGTCCGACAGATACAACGCGGACTGCGGCACGTTGGACGCGTGCTTGAGGATTCCCACGTTGCCGGCCATCAACGCCGGCGCGGCGAAGCGGACGGCCTGCCAGAGCGGAAAGTTCCACGGCATCACGGCCAGGACCACGCCGAGCGGCTGGTACCGGATGTAGGCCTGCTTCGCGCCGACCTTGCCCGCGTCGGCCGGCTCGTCGGCCAGCAGCTGCTCGGCGTTCTCGGCGTAGTAGCGAAAACCCTTGGCGCACTTCAGCGCTTCGGCCTTGGCTGATTTCAGCGTTTTGCCCATCTCCAGGGTCATCATCGCGGCGACGTCGTCGGCCTCCTTCTCCAGCAGGTCGGCGGTCGCGTTGGCCCATTCGGCGCGCTGGGCGAAGGTGGTGGAGCGGCGGTAGTCCAGGAACCGCGCGTGCGCGCGGGCGATCGCCGCGTCGACTTCCTCGTCGGTTGCCGGGGTGAAGGTCTTGACTGTCTCGCCGGTGGCCGGGTTGATGGTGGCGATGGGCACGCTGACATCCTTCGAGTAGTTGGTGAAAACGTCCGGTACCCAGCCTGCCACTAGTGTGGCGAGAAGGAGGTGCCGGATGAGTAAACCCGCTCAGCTGATGGTCGAGTGCCTGGAAAACGAGGGCGTCTCCGTGGTCTTCGGGCTGCCCGGCGAGGAGAACATCCGCTTCGTACAGGCGCTGTCCGCTTCCAACATCCGCTATGTGCTCACCCGGCACGAACAGGCCGCGGCGTTCATGGCGGAGATGTATGGGCGTGTCACCGGGCGCGCTGCGGTGGTGTCGGCCACCTTGGGGCCCGGCGCGATCAACATGCAACTCGGCGTGGCCGACGCCACCACCAACAGCACCCCGATGGTCGCGATCTCCGCGCAGGTCGGCCAGGACCGCGAGTACAAGGAGTCGCATCAGTACGTCGACCTGGTGTCGATGTTCGCCCCGATCACCCGGTGGGCCGCCGGCATCCCCACCGCGCACGCCATACCCGAGATGTTCCGCAAAGCCTTCAAACTGGCCGAGAGCGAGCGCCCGGCCGCCGTCTACCTGGCCGTGCCCGAGCACATCGACGCCGACGACGCCGACTACGACCTGACACCGTTGCCGCGCAACGTCGTCCGTGCCGAAGCGCCGGCGCCGCGGCAGGTGGCGCGGGCGGTCGAGATACTGCGCAACGCGCGGCGACCGGTGGTGCTGGCCGGGCACGGTGCCGCCCGCGGGGACGCGACCGCCGCCCTGGTCCGGTTCGCCGACGAACTCGGCATCCAGGTGGCCAACACGTTCCACGGCAAGGGCGTCATGCCCGACGACCATCCCCGCAGCATCGGGACCCTCGGGTTCATGCGTCACGACTACGTCAACTTCGGCTTCGACCACGCCGACGTCGTCATCGCGGTCGGCTACGAGCTGCAGGAGTTCGATCCCGTCCGGATCAACCCGCAGGCCGACAAGAAGATCATCCATGTTCATCGCTTCCCAGCCGAGGTCGACATGCACTATTCGGTCGACGTCGGCATCATCGGCGATATCAGCGCATCGCTGGACGCGCTCACCGATGCGCTCGCCGGTCAGCGCTTCGATTGCGCCGGCGTGCCCGGGGTGGGCCTGCTCGCCGAGGAATTCGCACGGGGACAAGAGGATTCGCGTTACCCGCTGGCGCCGGCGCGGGTGGTCGCGGACACCCGGGAGGCGTTGGGCCGCGGCGACGTCGTCCTGGTGGACACCGGCGCCACCAAGATGTGGATGGCGCGGCTTTACCCGACGTACGAACGCAACACCTGCTTGATCTCGAACGGCTTGTCCACCATGAGTTTTGCGCTCCCCGGGGCGCTCGGCGTCAAGCTGGCCCGGCCGGAGTCGAAGGTGCTGGCCGTCGTCGGCGACGGCGCGTTCCTGATGAACTCGCAGGAGATCGAGACCGCCGTCCGTGAGCGGATACCGCTCGTCGTGCTGATTTGGGAGGACGGCGGTTACGGCCTCATCGAGTGGAAGATGGACCTCGAGCTCGGGGCGCATTACTACGTGAAGTTCGGCAACCCGGACGTCGTGACCTACGCGCAAAGCTTCGGCGCCAAGGGATATCGCATCAAAAGCGCCGAGGAATTGTTGCCGACGCTCAAGGCCGCACTCGACGGCGACAGCGTCTCGCTGATCTGCTGCCCGGTCGACTACTCCGAGAACCTGCGCTTGACCGACCGGCTCGGCGAGCTGGACGAGACGCTGTAATTGCGGAGGTGGCTACGACCGGCTCAAGAAATTTCGGCTTGGACCGAAGCGTGCGCCTGCGGGGTAATGGGATCCAGAATGTCGTCGTAGTCCTCGTGCTTGTCGACGAAGGCGGCGAGCAGGATGCGATGCGGAGCTGGCGCCATCGCGACAAGGCGATGCTGTTCGGCCGCAAGGGATTTGTGCGTCAGGCCATTCGCTCCGGAGTGCCGATCGTCCCGGTGGCGACGGTGGGCGGCCACGACACCGTCTTCGTGCTCTCCGAGGGCCGGTTCCTCGCCCGCTGGACCGGGCTGGGCAAGCGACTGCGCGGCGCGACGGCGCCGATCATCGCGGGCTTCCCGTTCCCGCTCGCCATCGAAATCCTGCCCGCACACCTACCGCTGCCGGCGAAGATCCGCACCGAGTTCCTGGACCCGATCCGGGTTGACACCGACCCGGCTCGCGCCGACGACGCCGACTATGTCGACAAGGTGTACCAGGAGGTCGAGGGCGCGATCCAGGACGGCATGGATCGCCTGGCCAAGCGCCGCAGCTTCCCGGTGCTGGGGTAGGCCCACGAGCTCGATCGTGCCGGTCGAGGCGTGACGGAACCCGTTGGCGTGCGGGTGATCCGGCACGTATCCTCACTCGATGGCCGACTTCCACGTAGAACTTGTGGACCTTCGGACGCCGCTCCGCCTTCGCAACAGCTTTATTTTCCCGCTCCAGACGCCGGACGGAAGGCGCGAGGTGCTGTGGGGAGCGGTCCTCCTCGTCGTGCTCCCGGGCATCGGGTGGCTCCTCAACATGGGCCACCGCATCGCCTTCGTGCGACGCATGCAGCGGGGGCTCCCGCCCTTCCCCGCGTTCTCCGACCCGGCGCGGCCCTGGCACACCGTCTACCGCGAGCTGATGTGGGACGGCTTCGTAACCTTCCTGGGGATGGTCTATTACCACGCACCGGGCGCCCTTCTTCTCGGCGCCGGCGCCCTCCTTCGTTCGGCGCCACTCGCCGTCGCGGGGGCCATAGTCTGGCTCGCCGCGACCGCGCTCGTTCCCGGGTACATGACCCACTACTGCGCGCACCGCAGCGCCCTCGAGATCCTCAACCCCCTCGTCGCCCTGCGCCGCGTCCGCGAGGGAGGCCGGGCCTACTGGCACGCGTGGTCGATCGTCCTCGCCGCACTGGCGCTCTCGTTCGTCGGTCTCCTGGCTTTCGGCGTCGGGTTCTTCGTCACGAGTGTGTGGTTCTGGCAGGTCGCCGGGTTCTCCTTCGCCACGGTGTTCAGCCAGCGTTTCGCCCTCGTCGCTTGAGGCGACGGGGTTTTCGTTGATCGGCTGCCCGGCCGCCTCGGCGAGCTGGACGGGACGCTGCGATTTCTTAAAGCACTTTCACTTTGTTTTTCAACGATTTCGGCACCGCGCAACGCCGGCACGATGCGCTGTTCAGGGAGTCGTGGTTGTGTGCGTCTGTGCGCTGACAGCCAAAACGTTTCAAGAATTCGCCAAGGATCCTCCTAGTGCTGCCCGGAAACCTTGTCTCATAGGCCAACCGGGCCGCTGCTACGCGCCAAACCAAAGGAACAGATGCTATGACCCTCACCGACCAGTCCACCGCCGTTGCGCACCCCCGCGTGACCAACCGCTTTACAATCGCAGCATTTGTGCTGAGCATTCTCGGATTCTTCACGAGCGCGTTCGGGCTGTTGTTCGCGCCGATCGCGTTCTCGAGCTTGATATTCGGGATCATCGCGCTGCGTCAGATCAACGCGCCAGGGGAAGACGGCCAGCGAGTGGCGATCGCCGGCCTCGTACTCTCCGCGATTTCCATGCTCGTGTTCGCTGGGGTGCTGGCCCCATGGACAGCTAGCCCACTACTGGGCTGAATCGAAG
Organism: uncultured Actinomycetota bacterium; assembly: GCA_963784685.1. Classification (GTDB taxonomy): domain Bacteria; phylum Actinomycetota; class Actinomycetes; order Mycobacteriales; family Mycobacteriaceae; genus Mycobacterium. Next base: position 193,348 of record CAWASF010000011.1, on the reverse strand, counting down.
CCGTCCAAACGGCAGGAAAAGCTCGACGACAACGCATTCGACGAACTCGAATCCCGCGGGTAGGTGCCACGCGCACACTACAAAAGAACAACAGACGACCAGGAGAGCGCATGTGACCGCCAGCGCCGATGATCAACCAACCCGCAAGCGCTGGCAGCTTGTTCCGATGCCGGTGGGCACCGGCGTGCTGGCGGTCACCGGTGCCGTCGTGTTGGCCTTGGTCCTGTCTGGATGTCGGGTCCGTCCGGTGGTCAGGGTCCAACGTCGAGTTCCCGCTCGGCTGCGGTGTCTGGTTCGACTTGCCGAGTCCACCGCCACCGTGCCCGTCGACAAGAACCCGTGGGAGGTTGTCGGTCAGGTGGAAGGCGCGGCGGCTGGGCAGGCTCAACGAGGCCGACCGCAAGGCGGTGATCATCGGTGAACTCGGTCGACCGCCCGCTGAGGGCCGTCTACTAAGTCAGGGCGGCGACGCAGCTATGGCTTCAGCGTGCGCACGAGGAACTCGGTCTGATCGGCGACCGCTCGCTCCCAGTCCTCACCCACGTAGATGTCGAAGTGGCGGATGGGGTAGCGCTTGATCTCGTTTCGCGGCCCGCGCGCGGCCAGCTTGGCCGTCCGCTCTGCGGGCGCGACCGAGTCCTGGTCGCAGATGCAGAACAGCGCCGGGCAGGGGAGCTTCGCCGCCTTAAAACCTGGACGGTATATCCCGGCCCGCAGCATGATCCGGGCGGCGACGCGGTTGTCCCATTGCGGGTCGACCGACTGCTCGGCGATCGTGGTCATGCCGGACAACGAATCCTCCGTGGTCATCACGCCGAGGCTGCCGGGCGCTGCTGCGGCGGGGATGTAATACGGCGCGCCGCGACGCAGGGCGGTGAGCTGATCGCGCAGCCCCGCGACCGTGACCTGGATGACCGTCTTCAGCCCGAGCGCGCGGAGGGTCGCGAGGCCGTCGGTGAACGGGCACTGCGAGACGATCGCCGCGACCCGCCCATCGGCCGCTCCGACGGCGAGCACGTGGCCGCCGGAGAACGAGCTGCCGAACAGGCCGACGCGCTCCGGATCGACCCAGTCGAGGTCGCGCGCGTAGGCCAGCGCGCGGTGGAAGTCAGCGTGCTGGTGGGAGATGTCGAGCAGCTGGCGGGGCTCGCCGCCGCTGGCGCCGAAGTGGCGGTAATCGAAGAGCAGCACCCCGATCCCGGCCGCGCAGAAGCGCTCGGCGTAGGCGGGGAGGCGCAGCTCCTTGGTCCCGCTGAAGCCGTGCGCCATCACCATCAGCGGCCGCGGTCCCTCGAAGCCCTCAGGCCGGTAAAGCCAGCCGGCGCACCGATCGTCGCCGGAGCGGAAGGTGATATCGGTGCGCATCGGGTTCTCCCTGGGGGTTCGGGGTGGGTGGTCCAGCGGTGCCCCGGCTTCATGGGTCGCAGCGTCAATGGGTTGCGAAGAATGCATTCCTCGCGTTTGGGTGGATTTTAAACCCGTTGTCTACGTCCACCAGAGGACTGCCAAGGTAACACTTGTACGGACGAATAGGACGGCTATAAGCCACTAAACAGTTGGTTGTCGACGGTACACCGAGTGGATATCCCACCGCATCGCAACCGCGGCCAACCACGAACCAACGCCTACTGGCACCCGGAAAAACTCCTACGTCACGAGGATGAAGACGAACGGCGGCAGCCCGTCTCTCAGCGCTTGTACCGTGACGCCGCCGTCGGCAGCGTCATGGGGCGGACATACCCGCGAATCAGCTCGCGATGCCACCATGCCCGATCGCGGCGCAGCTCGGCCAGTGTGGTGAACCGGTACTGGTAGAGCTGCGCGCGCACGTAGCGCGGCGGCGAGTCGGGAAAGGGGTTGTGCCGCAACAGGCGCAGCGTCGGCCGATCGTTGCGCAACAGCCGCTGCATCAGGGGCGTCAACCACGGGTCGGCATAGGCGGGTGAGATCGCCGCGAACCACATCAGCCAGTCCAGGCGCAGGTGATACGGCGCCCATTGCCGGGGCAGCCGGCGCACGCCGCCGGGCTTGCCCTTGAATTCGTATTCTTTCCAGACGGTTTGGCCGGTGACAGTCGCATCCTCAGTGCCTTCGATCACCACCTCTCGGCGGATGCGGCCGATGCTGCCGAAGGCACCGTAGGTGTTGACAAGGTGAAATGAGTTGAAGGACATGTTCATTCGCTGGTGTGACGAAAGCATGTTGCGCGCCGGCCAGTAGGTCATGAGAAGCACCGCACCGCTGAACGCGATCACCGCGCAGGCGAACCACAGCGGCGGCGGCGACCACGCCGGATGCGGGGGTATCGGGAAGACCGCAGCCAACGAAGTGTCGTCGATGGCGCTGAACGCCAACAGGATCGTCACCCAATTGAGCCAGGCGAAGTTGCCGGATGCCACCAACCACAGTTGGGTGATCACGACGATGCCCCCGGCCACGCCGGCCACCGGCTGCGGCGCGAACAGCCCGAACGGCACGATCAGCTGAGCGAAATGGTTGCCCGCCACCTCCACGCGGTGCAGCGGCTTTGGCAGGTGATGGAAGAACCAGCTCAACGGTCCGGGCATGGGCTGGGTCTCGTGGTGGTAGTACAAACACGTCAGGTCGCGCCAGCAGGGGTCGCCGCGCATCTTGATCAGGCCCGCGCCGAACTCCACCCGGAACAGCAGCAACCGCGCCATCCACAACGTCAGCACCGGAGGCGCCACCCGGTCGTTGCCGAGGAAGATCATCAGGAACCCGGTTTCCAGCAGCAACGACTCCCAGCCGAACCCGTACCAGGTCTGTCCGACGTTGACGATCGAAAGGTAGAGGATCCAGAGCGTCAGCCACATCAGCATTGCGGCCCACAGCGGCGCCAGGTCGGCCACCCCGGCGACGATGGCGGCCGACAGCGCCGCACCGAGCCAAGATGCTCCCGCGAACAGCCGGTCGGAATAGCGGAGGTGGAAGACGCTCGGCGTTCTCCAAAACGACCGCCCGGCCAAATACCGTGGTATCGGAAGCATTCCGTGTTCGCCGATGAGTGCCCGGAACTGTAGTGCGGTCGCGACGAACGCGATCAGGTAGATGGCCGCGACGCCCCGCTGGAGCACCAGTCTGCCGAGCAGGTATTCGGGCGCCGAGAACCATCCCATGGCCGTAACTCCTTGGACGGTGGCGATCACGCCTAGCCGTGCATCCAGTCAACCAGCAGGAAAACCGGTAGCCAACACCCCAAGAGTTATTCGTCGCCGGGGCGGCGCACCCGGTCCGACACCGTCACGACCGACGCCGCAAGTACGGCAAGCGAAATCAGTGCCAGCAGTTGCACATTCGCGGAATGCCCGGCGTAACCGTCGACCGATCGCCAGGGATGCCGGGACAGCGCCGCCCCGGCCAGAATCAGCCCGCCCGCGCTCATCGCGACGGTAACGCCGTCGCGCCACCGCTGCCGATGGCGCAACGCGTACCGCAGACCCAGCGCGGCGCCGACCACCAGGACTCCCACCGCGCCCGCGATGACTCCCCCGGCTGCCAGCATCGTGACCGCCGCCCAGGCCCCGGATGGCCATGGCTTTGCGGGCTCGTCGTCGGCCCGCCCCCGCCGTGTGCGCCACAGCGCGAGCATGGCCAGCAGCGGGAGCAACGCCAGCCCAACGGCCAGACCCCCCCGGTACAGCGAATTGGAGGCGAACGTCAGCGTGATCGTGCCGGGCTCTCCCGCCGGCACCACCCAGCCCTGCTGCCACCCGTTCACGGCGACCGGCGTCAGTCGCTGCCCGGTGGCGGTGCGCGCCACCCAGCCCGGGTTGATGCTTTCGGGGATGACCAGCAGTCGGGAGGTGTCCGACGGCGCAGCGCGCACCTCGCGCCGACCGGGACCCCAGGCTCCGGTGTCGGCCCGAACCGGCGAGGGACCGGTGGTGTCGGGCGATAGCCCGGCGGCCGGGTTGGACAGCCGGGCTCCGTCCACGACGAACTGCGCGCCCGGGCTGATCAACAGCTCCTGTTGGCCCGCCGGCAGGGCGATCGGGTCGCGTTCGCAGGGCAGCGCGGGAATCGGTCCGCCGTCCAGCAGCGCGCTCACGGTGGTGCGGATCGAGGTGTGCACGAACCGGCCCGCAACCGCGATCACCGGGCCGTGGTCGCAGTCGACGTCGATCTGACGGGACCGATTGCGGGCGGCGTCGGCGGACGCGATCGGGTTGCCGTCGGCACCGAGCACCGCGACTTCGGCCAGCCCCGGCGGCTTGAGCTGGTCGAAGCCCAGGGCATTGCGGTCGATGACGTCTTCCCAGTCGAGCAGGCTGACGCTGACGGTGTCGGTTACCCGCGGCTTCAACGACAGCGTTTGTGCTCGGCCCGCCTTCAAATCAAAGACCTGTGGGCCGTCGCCCAGGTTCACGGCCACCGCCGTCGGGTGCGCCGGCAACGGCGACCGACCGGGGACCAGGCGCAGCCCGGTGACCTCCGTGGGCCGCGGCAGGGTGACGGTCAGCGTCGGCGGAGACTTGTGTTGCACCACCCGCTGCGGTGCCGTCCACGCGGTCGCCGGGTCACCGTCGGTGGCCGCATACGCCGACCCCTGGACGTCCACCACGTCGGAATCACCTTGCGCCCGGGCGGTATTCGGCTCGGCGATCAGGTCGGCCAGCTTCGGGCCCTGCCGGGGCCGCACCCACAGCGTCGGGGTAACGGACATGGGTGCCGGAACCGTCAGGGTGCGGCTGAAGTTGACCGGCTCTTCGGGCGTCAGCGCCATCGACGGCGCGCAGCGCATGCCGTCGGGCGCCGCGGCGCAGCCCGGCCTGCCGAGCAGTTCCGAGCCCAGGTCCCAGCCCGCGACCCCCGAACCCGGCGGCGGCCCGGGCACCAGCACCGTGTGCCGCAGGCTGACCGGGTGAGCGAACCCGGACGCGTCGTACTGGGTGACCGACAGGTCGGTGATGCCGAACTGCACACCGGGGGATCCGTCGTCGGTGGCGGCGGCGGTGACCCGCACCCACGGGGTTTCGCCGTACGGCAGCGCCGCGGCGAGCGGCTTGCCGGGCTCCTCGAACCGCAGCGTGGTGCTGCCTTTGGCGGTCTCGATCAGGATGCGCCGAACCTGGGCGCCGACGGCGGTCGCGCTCGGCGTGATGGTGATGGCGCCGTTGCTGACCGGATGGTCGAAATCCACCTGCAGCCACTGCCCCACGGCGCTCTGCAGCGCGTTGGACACCCACGCTGTCGCCGGGTCACCGTCGATGGCGGCGGCGGGCGAGGTCGCCGGTGCGACGTCGGGCATCGCGGTGGAATCCGACGACGAGCTCGACACGGTGATCCGCCCGCCGTTCCACGCGCCGAACACCGTGGCGGCGCCCGGGACCGGATAGTCGGGCACGCGGTTGTAGGTGCGCCGGTCATCGCCGGCCGCCCGGATCGCCGACGAATGTTCGTCGACGCGGCCGTAATCGGTCTCGCGGGCGACCGGGGTGTCGGTGACGGTGACTCCTGGTGCCGCCAGACCAGCGGCTCGGGCGTCCGAAGTCATCAGCACCGGGCCCATCGGCGGCTGGCCGAGCAGTCTTCGCCGCGCGTCGAGGCGCAGCAGCACTTCCGGTCCGCCGTCGACCCGGGCCAGCCGGTCACTGTCGACGAAGTAGGGCGCGCCGGGATCACCCTCGACGGCCACTCGGTATATCTCCAGGGCCGGGTATCGGGGCCGCAGCCCGCTGTCGGCGACGAAGCCCGCCAGCGTGCCGGGTCCCACCGGTTCGCCGAACTGCGCCACCTTGCGCAGCCCGGGCGAGCCGTCGACGGCGCGGTGCACCAGGATGGGGCGCGCCGAGCGCGACGTCCCCGGGTCCAGGTCGTTGCGCACCACCACATACGAAATGCCTTGGCGGGCAAGGGTATCGGCCAGGCCGACCGACGGTTGCCCGGCCGCGAACAGGCGTTGCACCGAATCCAGCGCCCGGATGGTTTGCGGTGGTGTCAACGGGATGGAGTCGCGCACCCCCCACGGGCCGCTGCCGAGCACCTGCAGCGGTTCGTCGTGGCTGGTGCCCCACATCTGAGTGGCGAACGGCGCCCCGGGGACGACCAGGACGCGTCCGGGAGCGGGCGTGCCGATGTTCTGTTCGCTGAGCCAGTCGGCGGCTTCGTGCCAGTACCGGGGAATCGCGCTGAACGTGCCCGGCGGGGTGAGCCGACCGGTCCACGCCAGTGAGGTGCTCACCGCCAGCGCCGCCAGTACCACGACCGTCACCGCGACCCGCCTGTCGCGCTCGGGGTGCGCGAACGCGCGTAACCACACCGACAACGGCGCGCTGCCCGGTAGCGGGACCCGGCCCAGCAACTGTGCGATGCCCAGCACCAACGGGATTCGGATCACCAAGCCCAGCTTGTGCACGTTGCGCAGCGGTGCACCGCCGGCGTCCAGGAACGCTTGGATCTGGTGGGCCAGCGGCGAACCCAGCCCGCCGCTGTAGCCGGCGGCCATCAGCACCACTCCGACCAAGAGCATCGTCACCAGCCGCCCCCGTGCCGGCATCCCGGGACTGGCCAGCCCGGCCAGCCCCGCCGCCGCGACCAGGCAGGTGCCCAAGACTGCCGTCGATCCGGTCACCAGGGGCGCGCCCGCGGTGGCGGTCGGCGCCACGAACGGGGTCCAGGCGTCGGTGCCGCGCAGGATCTCGGTCAGCGACGACCATTGCGTCGTCACGCCGGAGGATTCGATGAAGTCCAGGAACGGGGGACTGACGTGGCGCAGCAGAACCAGCGCCACCACCCACCACAGCGTGGCCAGGGCCAGGGCCAGCAGCCACCACGCGGTGTAGCGCCACCACAACCGGCTCGGCCGGTGACATGCCCACCAGATCACCGCGGGCAGGCAACCGGCCAGCGTTGCGATGGCATTGACCGCGCCCATCAACGCGACGGCCAGCCCGGCCTGCGCGGCGAGCGCTCGCACGGACCTGTCGGTCCTGCCTGCCGAAGCCCGCAACGCCAGGATGGTGGGCAGCAGCACCCATGGTGCCAGCATCATCGGCAGGGTTTCCGACGAGATCGATCCCAGTGTGGTCAGCACGCGCGGCGCAAGTGCGAACGCCGCCGCGCCGATCACCCGCGACGCCGGGCTGCCGATCCCCAGCGCCTCGGCAACGCGCAGCAGTCCCCAAAAACCCACGCCGAGCAGCAACGCCCACCACAGCCGCTGGGTCACCCATCCGGGCAACCCGAGCAGATGGCCGGCCACGAAGAAGGCGCCGTGCGGAAACAGATAGCCGTAGGCCTGGTTCTGCGCCTGTCCGAAAGGCAGTTCGCTGTTCCACAGGTTGGTCGCGCGGGCCAGAAAACGCAGTGGGTTGGCGGTCAGGTCGAGTTTGGTGTCGGGGGACACCTGCCCGGGCGATTGCGCGAACGTCAGCAAAAGCGCGATCGCGCCGACCAACAGCAACCACCGGCGGGACAGCGGCGGGGCCGGGACCGATCCCGCAGGCTCCGCCCGCGTCGCCCCTGCCGCGCGGCTAGCTACGGTTGCCGTACTCGACCCGGTTGAGCACTGACGACTGCGGATCGCCCCCGGGGAGTGGCGGCTTCGTGTCTTGCTGCACCATCAGGGTGATCCCGAAGGTCGCGGCCGCGCCCAGTAGCAGACCGACCACCACGCTCGCTGCGGCGGGCGCCATGATCCGGTTCATCGGTGACTCCTCGGGGCTTCGCGGTCGTGACTTTCAACGTAGGCCAACCTAGCAGAAGCGCGGTCGTGGCCCCGGGACCGCGAGTTTCACGTTAGAAGTGCGGTATCCCCGGAATCTGGTTCAGGCAACCCCGCACGCTGTTGCACGGTAGGCGACCGCCGTAGTCCACCAGGTACGGGCCAGGGCTCCGCGGGGCCGGTGGACCCGGCGTCGGCGCGGCGTCGCTGCCTTCGACGGCAAGTGTGACCCCGACGGTTGCGGCCGCTCCCATCGACAGTCCCAAGGCGATGCTGGCCGCAGCGACCATGGTGAGCCCGGTCATCGCTGGCGCCTCCTTGCCAGTCAAATGGGTGCAGGGCCAACGTACCCCGATGGCCCCGGAGCGGAGCGCAAAACGCCCGTCATGAAAGCATGGCCCGATGGTTTTTACGCGCACCTTGGCCGTGCTCGTCGCCGCCTCAGCGCTGATGGTGGGCTGCGGCCACCATGCCGCACGAGTGTGCGCCGACCCGACCACGTTGTCGACGCGCGACAAGCTGGCACAACTGCTGATGGTGGGTGTGCGGAACGGCGACGAAGCCCGGTCCGTCGTCAACGGCTATCACGTCGGCGGGATCATCATCGGCGGCTGGACGGACCTGTCGATTTTCAAGGGCCCGCTGGCCGACGTCGCGGGCAAGGCCGGTCCGCTGCCGCTGGCGGTCGGCATCGACGAAGAAGGCGGCCGGGTGTCGCGGTTGAAGTCGCTGATCGGGGTGGCCCCGTCGCCCCGGCAGCTGGCGCAGACCCAGACGCCCCAGCAAGTCCACGACCTGGAAGTGGAGCGCGGCAAGAAGATGCGCGACCTCGGCATCACCATCGACTTCGCCCCGGTGGTCGACGTCACCGATGCCCCGGACGGCGTGATCGGTGACCGCTCGTTCAGCGCCGATCCCGCCACGGTCACCGCCTACGCCGGGGCCTACGCGCAGGGTCTGCGTGAGGCCGGTCTGCTGCCGGTGCTCAAGCATTTCCCCGGCCATGGGCATGGCTCGGGCGATTCGCACAAGGGCGGCGTCGTCACGCCGCCGTTGAGCGACCTGCAGACCAACGACCTGGTGCCTTACCGGACGCTGGTGACCCAGCTCCCGGTCGCGGTCATGATCGGTCACCTTCAGGTCCCCGAGCTGACCGGCGACGACCCCGCGAGCCTGAGCCGGGCCGCGGTGCAGTTGCTGCGCACCGGCACCGGCTACAACGCCCCGCCCTTCAACGGCCCGGTGTTCAGCGACGACCTGTCCAGCATGGCCGCGATCTCCGATCGGTACGGCGTATCGGATGCGGTGCTGCGCACCCTGCAGGCGGGCACCGACGTCGCACTGTGGGTCAGCATCGAAGAGGTGCCCGCGGTCCTCGACCGGCTCGAGAAGGCGGTGAGCGCAGGCGAATTGGCGATGCCGGCAGTCGACGAATCGCTCCGGCGGGTGGCGACGATGAAGGGCCCCAACAAGGCGTGTGGCCACTGACCCGCTACTCCATCGTTACCCTGGAGTCAGATAGACGGTCTAGAGAGGTCTAAAAGGGGATAGCGATGGCAGGTGGCACCAAGCGGCTGCCGCGTGCCGTCCGCGAGCAGCAGATGCTCGACGCCGCCGTGCAGATGTTCTCGGTCAACGGCTATCACGAGACTTCGATGGACTCCATAGCGGCGGCGGCGCAGATTTCCAAGCCGATGCTGTACCTGTATTACGGCTCCAAGGAGGACCTGTTCGGGGCCTGCCTGAACCGTGAGCTGAACCGGTTCATCGAGGTGGTGCGCGCCGACATCGACTTCACCCAGGGCCCGAAGGACTTGCTGCGCAACACCATCGTGTCCTTCCTGCGCTACATCGACGCCAATCGCGCGTCGTGGATCGTGATGTACACCCAGGCCATCAGCTCGCAGGCGTTCGCGCACACCGTGCGTGAGGGACGCGAGCAGATCATCGAGCTGGTGGCCGGGCTGGTGCGGGCCGGCAGTCGAACCCCGCGGCCGGACGCCGAGTACCAGATGATGGCCGTGGCGCTGGTGGGCGCGGGCGAGGCGATGGCCAACCGGCTCAGCACCGGCGACATCGATGTCGACGAGGCCGGCGAGCTGATGATCGACCTGTTCTGGCACGGCTTGCGGGGAGCACCCGAGGACCGCGACTCCAGCGCGGCCGCCGGCTAGACCTTACATTCATGGGGTGGCCGAATCGGCTCGATCGCAGCCCTCCTTCTCGGAACGCAATCTCGACTTCTTTTGTGCGGTGCTCATCGTCGGGTTGTTGGCCGGGATCGCCGGGTTGGCGACGACGAGCCTGCTGCGCTTCGTCGAGCACCTCACGTACCACTACAGTCTCGGCACGTTGCTCACCGGCATCACCGGCAGCAGTCGGATGCGCCGCGCCCTGGGACCGATGGTCGGCGGCGCGCTCGCGGGATTCGGCTGGTGGATCCTGCGGCGTAGCACCAAGGTGCCACCGCTCGCGGAGACTATCGCCCGCCATGAGCGGATACCGCGCCTGGCCTGGAGCGTCGACGCCGCACTGCAGGTGCTGTTGGTCGGTTCCGGGGCATCCCTCGGCCGGGAAGGCGCCCCGCGCCAATTCGCTGCGGCCCTGGGCGATTTCGCTACCGGATGGCTGAAGCGGCTTTCCCCTCGCGACCGCGAGATCTTGCTGGCGTGTGCGGCCGGCGCCGGGCTCGGTGCGGTCTATGCCGTTCCGCTTGCCGGCGCGCTGTTCGCCGTGCGGATCATGCTCAAGACCTGGCATCCGCGCGCGGTGGGGGCGGCGTTTCTCGCCTCGAGCCTGGCCGTCGCGGTCTGCTCGGCCGTCACGCACGATCAGCCCATTCTCGACTGGCACCACCAGGAATCGTCGTATCTGCTGGCCGTGCACGCGCTGACGTTGGCTCCGCTGACCCTCGCGGTGGGATTGGCGTTCAACCGGCTGATGGCGGCGGCGCGGCCGGCGAAGTTGATGCGGACCTGGGTGTTGATCCCCGCGCTCGCCGGGTCGGGATTGGTGATGGGCATCTGCTCGCATTGGTGGCCCGAACTGCCCGGCAACGGCCGAAGCATCCTGACGGTCAGCCTGTTCAGTGGGATGACGCTGTCGGCGGCGGCCGCGATTCTGGTTTTGAAGCCGCTGTTGACCGCTCTTTTTCTGCGCGCCGGTGGGGCCGGCGGAATGCTCACGCCCTCGCTCGCCACCGGCGCGGCGGCGGGATCGCTGCTGGTACTGGCCCTCAATTGGGGGGCCGGGACGCACCTGCAGATGCCGGCAACCTCCCTGGCCGGCGCCGCGGGGGTACTCGCGGTCACCCAGGGCTCACCGATCTGGGCGGCGATTTTCGTCTGGGAACTCGCCCGGCCCCCGCTCTGGCTGTTTCCGGTCTTCCTGACGACGGCCTGCGGTGCTTACGGGCTGAAAGTACTCGTTGTCGGTCGCGGCGCAACGCACGCGGGCTAGAGCGGGCGGACCGTGCCGGTCAGATACGGGTAGCCCTTGGCGATGTTGCGTAACGCGAGATCCCAACCGCCATCGCCCTTCTCGCCATCCTCGATGTAGAGCCCCGCGGTGACGGGCAGCAGCGCCGGCTTGCCGAATCGCACCGAATACGTCAACGCGTCGGGGAAGCGAGCTTCGATGTTGGCCAATACCGCTGCGGCACTGAACATCCCGTGTGCGATGACCGTCGGGAAGCCGAACAGCTTGGCGGCGATCGGGTTGGTGTGGATGGGATTGTGGTCTCCGCCGGCGACGGCGTAGCGCCGGATCTGACCGGGGGTGATCCGGAGCACGGTGCTGGGCGGAGGAAGCTTGGGCTGCTTCTGCGGCGGCGGTTTGGGCTCGTCGGACAGGCTGGTGCGCTGCTGGTGCAGGAAGGTCGTCACCTGGTGCCATGCGGTTTCGTTGCCGACGCTGACGTCTGTCACCAAGTCGACCAGCAGGCCCTTGCGGTGCTCGCGCAGGTTCTCCGCGTGCACGCGCACATCGACGGTGTCGGTGACCGCGATCGGCCGATACTGCGTGATCTGGTTCTCGGTGTGCACCGATCCCATTGCGGCGAAAGGGAAGTCGAACCCCGTCACCAGCGACATCATGGCGGGGAAGGTCAGCGCGAACGGGTAGGTGAGCGGCACGTTGTTGCCGTAGCGCAGGCCGGTGACCGCCGCATAATCGGCCACATTGGTCTGGTCGATGGGCAGTTCCTCGACGGTCACCGTGCGGCCGGGCAACTGCCCCGCGCGGGGCACCAACGGCAGCGCCCCGGCCACCGCGCGCAGCATGTTCTTCAGGCCGCTTGGCTGGTTCACCACTTTCTCCTTAGAGTCAGGCGCCCAGCATTGCCTGGCCGCAGACGCGAATGACATTGCCAGTCACCGCGTTTGAAGCCGGACTGGCGAAATAGGCGATTGCCTCGGCGACATCGACCGGCTGCCCGCCCTGCAGCAGCGAGTTCATCCGGCGGCCCACCTCGCGGGTGGCCAGCGGGATGGCAGCGGTCATCTGGGTTTCGATGAACCCGGGTGCGACGGCGTTGATCGTGATGCCCTTCTGGAACAGCACCGGTGCCAGCGCCTGGGTGAGGCCGATCATTCCGGCCTTGGTCGTGGCGTAGTTGGTCTGGCCGCGGTTGCCCGCGATGCCGGCCATCGACGACAAGCCGATCACCCGGCCGCCTTCGCCGATGGTGCCGTTGTCGGTCAGCTCTTCGGTAAGCCGTTGCGGGGCAAGCAGATTGACGGCCAACACGGCGTCCCAGCGCGCGTCATCCATGTTGGCCAGCAGCTTGTCGCGGGTGATACCGGCGTTGTTGACCAAGATGTCGGCGTGCCCGGCGTAGTGGTCACGCAGGTGCTCGCTGATCTTGTCGACGGCGTCCTCCGCGGTGACGTCCAGCCACAGGGGGCTGCCCCCGACCCGGCTGGCGGTCTCGGCCAGCGACTCCGCGGCGGACTCCACGTCGATCGCGACGACACGGGCGCCGTCGCGGGCGAACACCTCGGCGATTGTCGCACCGATTCCCCGCGCGGCGCCGGTCACGATGGCGACCTTGCCGTCCAGCGGCCGCTCCCAGTCGGCCGGCGGCGTAGAGTCGGCCTCCCCGACATAGAACACCTGCCCGTCGACGTAGGCCGACTTCGCCGACAGGATGAACCGCATGGTGGATTCCAGGCCCGTGGCGGCGGGTTTGGCCGCCGGCGACAGGTACACCAGCGCCACGGTGGCGCCGTTGCGCAGTTCCTTGCCCAGCGAACGGGTGAAGCCTTCCAACGCGCGCTGCGCGATCCGCTCGTCGGTGTTCTCGGCGGCGTCGGGCGTGGTCCCGACGACCACGACGCGTGCGCAGTGGCCCAAGTTGCGCAGCACGGGCGTGAAGAACTCGTGCAGGCCCTTCAGCCCGGCCGGCGTCGTGATGCCGGTGGCGTCGAAAACCAGCCCGCCGAACTGGTCGGCCCAGCGACCGCCCAGGTTGTCGCCCACCAGGTCGTAGTCTCCGTCGAGCGCCGCGCGCAGCGGTTCGACCACCCTGCCCTGCTGATCTGCGGGACCCCCGATCAGCAGGGATCCGGCGAGCGGCGGATCGCCGGGCCGGTAGCGGCGAAGCGTCTCGGGTTGGGGAATACCGAGTTGCTTTGCCACAAACGATCCGGGGCCGGAGTTGACCACCTGGGAGAACAGATCGGACGAGCGCTGGGGAGCCACTGAGCTGCCTTCCATCTTCCTTCGAGTTTCTTTCGAGTTTCGGACGTGCCGTTTACGGCAACCGTATCGGGGACGAACTTACTTCAGAGTAAGAACAGTGGGTAGTATGGCCTCTAACGGCCGATTCAAACACTCCGGAGACAAACGTGGCCCCTGCAACTTCTCAGACCAGGCGACCCGTCGCCGTGCTGGGCGGCAATCGCATCCCATTCGCGAGGTCGGACGGCGCCTACGCCGAGGCTTCCAACCAGGACATGTTCACCGCGGCCCTCGGGGGCTTGGTGGACCGCTTCGGGCTGGCCGGCGAACAGTTGGGGGTCGTGGTCGGCGGCGCCGTGCTCAAGCACAGCCGCGACTTCAATCTGATGCGCGAGTGTGTGCTGGGCTCCGAGTTGTCCTCGTACACACCGGCGTTCGACATACAACAGGCGTGTGGGACCGGCCTTCAGGCGGCGATTGCCGCGGCCGACGGCATCGCGTCCGGGCGCTACGAGGTGGCCGCGGCCGGCGGGGTGGACACCACCTCCGACCCGCCGATCGGCCTGGGGGACAACCTGCGTCGCCACCTGCTGAGGTTGCGCCGGTCCAAGTCCAATCTCGAGCGGCTGAAGTTGGTGGGCACGCTGCCCGCCGCTCTCGGGGTCGAGATCCCGGCCAACAGTGAGCCGCGTACGGGGCTGTCGATGGGCGAGCACGCCGCCATCACCGCGAAGCAAATGGGGATCAAACGCGTCGACCAGGACGAGCTGGCCGTTGCCAGCCATCGCAATATGGTCGCCGCCTACGATCGAGGCTTCTTCGACGACCTCGTCACGCCGTTTCTGGGGCTGTACCGAGACGACAATCTGCGGCCCAACGCCAGCGTCGAAAAGCTCGCCACGCTGCGCCCCGTTTTCGGGGTGAAGGCCGGCGACGCGACCATGACGGCCGGCAATTCCACGCCGCTGACCGACGGCGCGTCGGTCGCGCTGCTGGCCTCCGAGGACTGGGCGGCCGGCCACTCGTTGACGCCGCTGGCCTATCTGGTCGATACGGAGACCGGCGCCGTGGACTACGTCAACGGCCGCGATGGCCTGTTGATGGCGCCGACGTACGCGGTGCCCCGACTGCTGGCCCGCAACGGGCTGAGCCTGCAAGATTTTGATTTCTACGAGATCCACGAGGCATTCGCGTCGGTGGTGCTGGCGCACCTGCAGGCGTGGGAGTCCGAGGAATACTGCAAAGAGCGGCTCGGCCTCGATGCCGCGCTCGGGTCGATCGATCGGTCCAAGCTGAACGTCAACGGTTCGTCATTGGCCGCCGGTCATCCCTTCGCGGCCACCGGCGGGCGGATTCTCGCTCAGGCGGCCAAGCAGCTTGCCGAGAAAAAGGCGGATAAAAAGAGTCGGACAAAGGCACCCCTTCGGGCGCTGATCTCGATCTGCGCCGCCGGCGGCCAGGCCGTGGCCGCGATTCTCGAGGCATGAGCCGCCGGCCAACGATCAGAAAATGATTTAGCTCACATCCGATTACCAACGCCAACTCCTGGGTACACCAGGGTCCGGATGGCCCCGTGTTGCGGTCTGACCCCCCGACCCCGACGGCAACACGGGGCCATCCGCGAGCCGAACGCCGATCAGTGGATCGGCGTTACGAAAAGGGCCGCCGCTGGAGTGAGGGGATCCAGCGGCGGTCTTTTTGGTCGGCCTCCACACAGACACCAGGTCCCCCGCTTCAACGTGGAAGCGGGGGACCTGGCAGTTGCGCCCGTCGGCCGTCAGAAGGCGGCTAGAAAGCAGCCTCGTCGAGCTCCATGATGTCGTTGTCCAGCGTCTCGATCACCTCGCGGGTGCTGGCCAGCAGCGGCAAGAAGTTCTTCGCGAAGAACGAAGCCACGGCGACCTTGCCCTCGTAGAAGGACCGCTCCGCGCCGCTGGCGCCGGCGTCGAGGGCCTCAACGGCCACCGCCGCGTGGCGCTGCAGCAACCAGCCGATGATCAGGTCGCCGACGCTCATGAGGAAGCGCACCGAACCCAGGCCCACCTTGTAGAGGCTGGTGACGTCTTGCTGGGCCTCCATCAGATAGCCGGTCAGCGCGGCCGCCATGCCCTGGACGTCGGCCAAGGCCTTGCCCAGCAGCTCGCGCTCGGTCTTCAGCCGGCCGTTGCCGGACTCGCTGTCGACGAACGCCTGGATCTCACCCGAAACGTGGGCCAGCGCCACACCCTTGTCGCGGACGGTCTTGCGGAAGAAGAAATCCTGCGCCTGGATGGCCGTGGTGCCCTCGTAAAGCGAGTCGATCTTGGCGTCCCGGATGTACTGCTCGATCGGGTAGTCCTGCAGGAAGCCGGACCCGCCGAACGTCTGCAGGCTCTCGGTCAGCTTGGCGTAGGCCTGCTCGGACCCCACGCCCTTGACCACCGGCAGCAGCAGGTCGTTGACCTTGACCGCCAGGTTGGCGTCCACACCGTGCACCGCCTGGGCGACCGCCGCGTCCTGGTAGGTCGCGGTGTAGAGGTACAGCGCACGCAGACCCTCGGCGTAGGCCTTCTGGGTCATCAGCGACCGGCGGACGTCGGGGTGATGCGTGATGGTCACCCGCGGCGCGGTCTTGTCGGTCATCTGGGTCAGGTCGGCGCCCTGCACCCGGGACTTGGCGTACTCCAACGCGTTCAGGTACCCGGTCGACAGGGTCGCGATCGCCTTGGTGCCGACCATCATGCGGGCCTGCTCGATGACCTCGAACATCTGCGCGATGCCGTTGTGGACCTCGCCCACCAGCCAGCCCTTGGCGGGCACGCCGTGCTGGCCCAGGGACAGCTCGCAGGTCGCCGAGACCTTGAGGCCCATCTTGTGCTCGACGTTGGTCACGAACACGCCGTTGCGCTCGCCCAGCTCCCCGGTCTCGAAGTCGAACAGGAACTTGGGCACGAAGAACAGCGACAGGCCCTTGGTGCCCGGGCCGGCGCCCTCGGGGCGGGCCAGCACCAGGTGGAAGATGTTCTCGAACAGGTCACCGGAGTCACCGGAGGTGATGAACCGCTTCACCCCGTCGATGTGCCAGGAGCCGTCGTCCTGCTGGATCGCCTTGGTCCGTCCGGCGCCGACGTCCGAACCGGCGTCCGGCTCGGTGAGCACCATGGTCGAACCCCACTGACGCTCGGCGGCCATGACGGCCCACTTCTTCTGCTCGTCGGTGCCGAGGTGGTAGAGGATGTTCGCGAAGCCGGCGCCACCGCCATACATCCATACGGCGGGGTTGGCGCCGAGGATGTGCTCGTGCAGCGCCCACACCAGCGACTTGGGCATCGGCATGCCGCCGAGGGCCTCGTCGATGCCGGCCTTGTCCCAGCCGGCCTCGGTGACCGCCTTGACCGAGTTCTTGAAGGCCTCCGGCAGCGTCACCGAGTGGGTGTCGGGGTCGAAAACCGGGGGATTGCGGTCACCCTCGACGAACGACTCGGCGACGGGTCCCTCGGCCAGCCGGCTGATCTCGTTAAGCATTTCGTGGGCGGTGTCGACATCAAGGTCGCTGTACTCGCCTTGGCCTAAGGCCTTGTCAACGCCGAGCACTTCGAACAGGTTGAATACCTGGTCACGGACGTTGCTCTTGTAGTGGCTCACTGAGTTCCTCCTCGTTGAGAATGCCACTTGTGGTTGGGTACTAGGGCTAAGTTACCCACCAGTAACTCCACTAAAATATATCCGTTATCTTGATCAACGCAAGCGAGTGTGAGCTACATTGCAGCGTCTAACTAACCAACCGGTTGGGCAATCGTCGACCAACCTCTTGAACTGCGGAAATGCTCGTTGATGGCGGACGTGAACCGCGTCACTACGTTGCCCGTCGTGGACATGCGGGCCAACTCCGCCCGACTTCAGAAAGGTCTGCGCGACGCCGCCCACGAAGTCGGTTTCTGCTATCTGACCGGCCACGGAGTGCCCGAAGAACTCACGGGCAGACTGCTCGCGGCGGCACGCCGGCTGTTCGACTTGCCGGCGGCCGACAAGAACGCCGCCGCCATGGTGCGCAGCCCGCATTTCCGCGGCTACACCCGGCTGGGAGGCGAGCTGACCCGGAGCCGGGTGGACTGGCGCGAACAGATCGATATCGGACCCGAACGCCCCGCGATCGGCGGGCCGGGCAAGCCGGACTACCTGTGGCTGCAGGGCCCGAATCAGTGGCCGGCCGCGCTGCCCGAATTGCCCGGGATCGTCGATGAGTGGGATGCCGCGCTGTCCGAGGTCGCCCGCGCCCTGCTGCGGCATTGGGCGGCCTCGCTGGGCAGCCCGCCGGACGTGTTCGACCCGGCCTTCGCCGACTCGCCCGCCACGCTGATCAAGATCATCCGCTACCCCGCCCGCGCCGCCACCCCACAGGGCGTGGGTGCGCACCGCGACGCCGGGGTGCTCACGCTGCTGCTCGCCGAGCCGGGCACCCGCGGACTGCAGGTGCGGCGGGCCTCGGGGGACTGGATCGGCGTTCCGCCCCTACCCGGCGCGTTCATCGTCAACATCGGCGAGCTACTCGAGGTGGCAACGGGCGGCTACCTCAGGGCCACCGAGCACCGGGTGAACCTGGACGGAGCGGCGGAGCGGATTTCGGTGCCGTACTTCTTCAACCCACGACTCGACGCGCGGATGCCGATGCTGTCGCTGCCCGACGAATTGCGGGCGGTCGCCGAGACGAGGGATGACCCGTCGGATCCGATCTTCTCGGTCTACGGCCGCAACGCCTGGAAGAGCAGATTGCGGGCCCACCCGGATATGGCCGCCGCCCATGGGTACCGGCCGGCCGAGTAGGGTCTGGCAGCAGAAACCGTCTTCGACTCGAAGGGCGAATGGGGTCCGGTGAACTCGGGGAAAAAGCTGACGCCGTCCTCGCTTCGAGAAGCCTTCGGCCAATTTCCGTCCGGCGTGGTGGCCATCGCCGCCGAAGTCGACGGGGTGCGGGAAGGCTTGGCGGCCAGCACCTTTGTCCCCGTCTCGCTCGAGCCGCCGCTGGTGTCGTTCTGCGTGCAGAACACGTCGACGACGTGGCCCAAGCTCAAAAGCGTGCGGATGCTGGGGATCAGCGTGCTCGGAGAGGCCCATGACGAGGCCGCACGCACGTTGGCCGCCAAGACCGGAGACCGGTTCGCCGGACTGGAGACCGTTTCCACCGCCAGCGGTGCGGTCTTCATCCAGGGCACCGGCCTGTGGTTGGAGAGCGCAATTGAGCAACTGATTCCGGCCGGGGATCACACCATCGTGGTTTTGCGGGTCAACGAGGTCTGCGTGGATGCCGAGGTGGCGCCGATTGTTTTTCACCGCAGCACATTCCGCCGACTCGGCGCCTGAATGCTCCTTCGCGTGTCGCCGCAGGCTCAGGGACGGTGGCCGAGCTCTTCCCGGTAGCCGGCGATGCGCTGCTCGATCTCGGCCGCGTCTTCGTGCCGGCCTTCCTTGTGCGCGAGGTCGGCGCGGACGGACAACTCGCGGATCGCCTTTCGAATGTCGTTGATGCTCGTGATCTCTCGCATAGGGTGCGGGTACCCGAAGCCGCTTCGCGCTTAACGCGACGAACGGGCGCAGGTGCTCAGCGGCGGAAAAGCTTGTTGCCCAGCCACACCACCGGGTCGTATTTGCGGTCGACGACCCGCTCCTTCATCGGGATCAGCGCGTTGTCGGTGATCTTGATGTTTTCCGGGCACACCTCGGTGCAGCACTTGGTGATGTTGCAGTAGCCCAGGCCGTGCTCGTCCTGCGCCTGGTTGCGCCGGTCCAGCGTGTCCAGCGGGTGCATCTCCAGCTCGGCGATGCGCATCAGGTAGCGCGGTCCGGCGAACGCCTTCTTGTTCTCCTCATGGTCGCGCACAACGTGGCAGACGGTCTGGCACAGGAAGCACTCGATGCACTTGCGGAACTCCTGCGAACGCTGGACGTCGACCTGCGCCATCCGGTATTCGCCGGGCTGCAACTCCTTCGGCGGCGCGAAAGACGGGATTTCGCGGGCCTTTTCGTAGTTGAACGAGACGTCGGTGACCAGGTCGCGGATCACCGGGAAAGTCCGCAGCGGCGTCACGGTCACGACCTCGTTCTCGGCGAACGTGGACATCCGGGTCATGCACATCAACCGGGGATAGCCGTTGATCTCCGCCGAGCACGATCCGCACTTGCCCGCCTTGCAGTTCCACCGCACCGCAAGGTCGGGCGTCTGGGTCTGCTGCAGGCGATGGATGATGTCGAGCACCACTTCGCCCTCGTTGACTTCGACCGTGAAGTCCTGCAGCGCGCCGCCGGCTTGGTCGCCACGCCACACCCGCATGGTCGCGTTGTAGGCCATTTACTTCTCCGTCCTGAGAGTGCGTCCTGGGTGCTCGGCCAGCTCATCGTCGGTGAAGTACTTTTCCAACTCGGAGATCTCGAAGAGCTCCAGCAGATCGGGCCGCATGGGCACCTGGTCTTCGCGAGTGATGGTGATGTCGGGAATCACCTCGTCGCCGCCGGCCGCGCGGCAGACCAGCAACACCTTGCGCCACGACGAATCCATCGACGGGTGATCGTCGCGGGTGTGGCCGCCGCGGCTTTCGGTGCGCTGAAGCGCTGCCTTGGCGACGCACTCGCTGACCAGCAGCATGTTGCGCAGGTCGATCGCCAGGTTCCAGCCGGGGTTGTACTTTCGGTTGCCCTCAACCCGGAGGTTCTTGAATCGCTCGCGGAGTTTGTCGAGCCGGCCGAGGGCCTCGGTGATTTCCTCCGACTTGCGGATGATGCCCACCAGATCGTTCATCGACTGCTGCAGTTCCAACTGCAGGGTGTAGGGGTTCTCGGCCGGGGCGCCGTTGGCCGGTCCCTCGAAGGGGGCCAGCGCCCTCTTCGCCGCCGTGTCGATGGCGTCCTGGGCCACCGACGGGCGGGTGCTCAACGCGCGCACGTAATCGGCGGCTCCCAGGCCGGCGCGCCGGCCGAACACCAGCAGATCCGACAGCGAGTTGCCGCCGAGCCGGTTGGAGCCGTGCATGCCGCCGGAGCACTCGCCGGCGGCGAACAGCCCGGCGACCGTGGCCGCGCCCGTGTCGGCGTCGACCTCGACGCCGCCCATCACATAGTGGCAGGTGGGCCCGACTTCCATTGGTTCCTTGGTGATGTCGACCCCGGCCAGCTCCTTGAACTGGTGGTACATCGACGGCAGGCGCCGGTTGATCTCGGCCGGCGTCAGACGTGACGCGATGTCGAGAAACACCCCGCCGTGCGGCGAGCCGCGACCGGCCTTGACCTCCGAGTTGATCGCGCGCGCGACCTCGTCGCGCGGCAGCAGGTCCGGGGTGCGGCGGGCCGAGTCGTTGTCCTTGAGCCACTGGTCGGCTTCTTGTTCCGTCTCGGCGTACTGACCTTTGAACACCGGCGGGATGTAGTCGAACATGAACCGCTTGTCGTCGGAGTTCTTCAGCACCCCGCCGTCACCGCGGACACCCTCGGTGACCAGGATCCCTTTCACGCTCGGCGGCCAGACCATGCCCGTCGGGTGGAACTGGACGAACTCCATGTTGATCAGCGACGCGCCCGCCCGCAGCGCCAGAGCGTGCCCGTCGCCGGTGTACTCCCAGGAGTTGGAGGTCACCTTGAACGACTTGCCGATGCCGCCGGTCGCCAGCACCACCGCCGGGGCCTCGAACACGACGAACCGGCCGCTTTCGCGCCAGTAGCCGAACGCTCCGGCGATCACGTCCCCGTCCTTGAGCAGCTCGGTGATCGTGCATTCGGCGAACACCTTGATCCGCGCCTCGTAGTCGCCGAGCTCGGCGTAATCCTCCTGCTGCAGCGACACGATCTTCTGCTGCATGGTGCGGATCAACTCCAGGCCGGTGCGGTCGCCGACGTGCGCCAGCCGCGGGTAGGTGTGCCCGCCGAAGTTGCGTTGGCTGATCTTGCCGTCTTTGGTGCGGTCGAAAAGCGCGCCGTAGGTCTCCAACTCCCAGACCCGATCCGGCGCCTCCTTCGCGTGCAGTTCGGCCATCCGCCAGTTGTTCAGGAACTTCCCACCGCGCATCGTGTCGCCGAAGTGGGTCGTCCAGTTGTCCTTCGGGTTGGTGTTACCCATCGAGGCCGCACAACCACCCTCGGCCATCACCGTATGAGCCTTGCCGAACAGCGATTTGCACACCACCGCGACCTTGAGGCCGCGCTCGCGGGCTTCGATGACCGCACGCAACCCCGCGCCGCCGGCACCGATCACGACCACGTCGTAGGAGTGCCGTTCGACCTCAACCATGAAACCTCGCTCAGCTTTTCTCGATAGTCGGCGAATTGGCTTTTCAGCCAACAAATCTCAAGTCGGTGATGGTGCCGCTGGCCACCAGCATGATGTAGAAGTCGGTGAGCGCCAGGGTGCCCAACGTAATCCATGCGAATTGCATGTGCCGGGTGTTCAATTTACTGACCTGTGTCCAGATCCAATACCGCAATGGGTGTTTGGAGAAATGCTTTAGCCGACCGCCGGTGACGTGCCGGCAGGAATGGCACGATACGGTGTAACACCACAGCAGCAGCACATTGAGCACCAAAATGACGTTGCCCAAACCGAACCCGAAACCGGAGGGTGAATGAAACGCCATTATCGCGTCGTAAGTGTTGATCAGCGAGACCACCACCGCGACGTAGAAGAAGTAGCGGTGACTGTTTTGAATGATCAACGGAAGCCGGGTTTCGCCCGTGTAGTGGGCGCGCGGTTCGGGGACCGCGCAACCGGTCGGCGACTGCCAGACCGAGCGGTAGTAGGCCTTGCGGTAGTAGTAGCAGGTGATCCGGAAACCCAGCAGGAACGGTAATACCAGCATTCCCAAGGGAATCCACCAAGGGAAGTGACCGAACCAGACACCCAGGTGGCTGGCGCCCGGCTCGCACGACGAGCTGACACAGGGCGAATAGAACGGTGTCAGGTAATGGTATTTGTCGACCCAGTAAGCGCTGCCCCAGAAGGCCCGGGTGGTTGCGTAGAGGATGAACGCTGAAAGGCCGATGTTGGTCACCAGCGGCGGCCACCACCACCGGTCGGTTCGCAGCGTCCGTTCGGGAATTTGTGCGCGGGTAGGTGAGAAAACGCCGGACTCAGGACGGTTCGCCGTCGGTGCGCTCATCTAGTGTTCCTCTTCGAACGGGCTGTCTCGTCGAAGGGTACACAGACAGAACACCCTCAGTTTCGGGGGGCTTGGGTTGTCAGCGCCCCTTGTGACCCCCGACACCCTCGTCGTCGACATCGCGCCAGAAGTCGTTGTCGTACTGCGTGTCGGGAATGACGATCCGCTCGCCGGACTGTTGCACGGTGGCGCGCGCGAGATCCAATTCGGAGACGTCCGTTTCGAGCAATTGCACGTCGGACAGGATCCGGTCGGCGTCGATGGCGATGCGACGCATCGCGGGGCTGTCGCCGTATCGCGCCTTCAAGGAGCTCACGCACCGCCGCAGGCCGCCGATGAGGTCGTGCAGTTCGGCGAGTTCGGCAGTGCCAGTAGGGCGGGTCAACAGATCTCCTAGGACGGACGGTGTTACGGATCACAGTACGCCCTCGATACTATCCACGGCACAAGCCGAGGAAGCGAACACCCCATGCCAGGTCAGACCGCCGCCGAGCGCGCCGTCGCGCTGCTCGAGCTGCATCAGCCCGGCAACCCGGTGATCCTGCCGACCGTGTGGGACGCGTGGTCGGCGCGGCTGGCCACGGACGCCGGGTTCAGCGCGCTCACCGTCGGTAGCCATCCGCTGGCCGACTCCATCGGCAAGCCGGACGGCGAGGGCATGTCGTTCGACGACGTGCTGACGCGTGTGGCCCAAATCACGGCCGCGGTCGACGTCCCGGTGTCGGTGGACGTCGAATCGGGCTACGGTCAGCCCCCGGCCGGCCTGGTCGAGGGGCTGTTGAGCGTGGGCGCCGTCGGGCTGAACGTCGAGGACACCGTGCACTCGGAGGGCAAGCGGCTGCGGTCCGCGAGCGAACACGCGGAATTGGTCTGCGCGCTGCGCGCGGCAGCCGACGCGGCCGGGGTGCACGTCGTGATCAACGCCCGCACCGATTTGTTCCTGCGGTCCGACGGCGACGACTCGGATCGCGTCGACAGGGCGGTGGCGCGGTTGACCGAGGCCGCCGCTGCCGGCGCCGACGTCCTGTATCCGGTCGGTCGCCACGACCCGGAGACGTTGCGGCGCTTGGCTGCTGAGTTGCCGCTGCCGATCAACGCGATCGCGCTGCCCGACCGCGACGACCCGGCATCGTTCGGTCCGCTGGGTGTCGCCCGGATCAGCTTCGGGCCCTTTCTGCAGGCCGCGCTGGCGGGCCGGGCCCGGGAACTGCTGGCGCGCTGGGGTTAGCCGGCGAGCGGACGCAAAAGCCCCCGACACGCTATGCGCGCGGGGGCTTTTGCGTCTGGTCGCGCCAGGCGATTACTTGGCGATCGCGATGCGCTGCGGCTGACTGCCGGTGTAGGCACCGGTGACGCGCACCGTCAACACGCCGGCGTCGTACGACGCCGTGACGGCATCGCCGGTGACGTGCGCGGGCAGTTGGAACGACCGGCGGAAAGACCCGTAGCGGATCTCGCGCAACATACGGCCGCTGTCCTCCTCCGCGCGCTCGTCGCGGTGTTCGCCGTGGATCACCAGGCGCCCCTTGTCGACCTCGACGTTGACGTCTTTCTCGACGTCGACACCCGGCAGCTCCAACCGCACCACCGCGTCATCGCCGTCCTTGACGACCTCCGCGGCCGGGCTGAAACCGCTGCTCACCGGCTTGAACCAGGCCGCCGTCGCGGCGGGGCCGACAAAGTCGCGGAGCCACCGGTCGGTGTCCCAGGCCGGCCGCGACCACAATGCGAGGTTGCTCATGGACTTTCCCTTCTACTTCCTTGTGCTTCCTTGTGAGTTAGCTGTGACCGGCGCAAGACCGGTCGGCTATTCCTAGAAACATGAGTCGACCACGCTTAAGTTCCACCTGGGCGTTCGCCTGCAGCGAACAGCTTCACAACGGCCCGTGTGAGGTGTGAGGGGGCCGTCATACGGGCGTCACATTTCGCGCTCTTTCCTTAATTTGGCGCCCCTACCCTCGTGGCATGGCCGCATCCGAAATTGCGCGCGTTCACCATGCTGCGCGTCACGTCATCGTGGTCGGGCACGGCATGGTGGGCCACCGACTCGTGGAGGCGCTGCGCGCCCGCGACACCGAGGGATCTTGGCGCATTACGGTTTTGGCCGAGGAGGCGGACGCGGCCTATGACCGCGTCGGCCTGACTGCCTACACCGAAAGCTGGGACCGGCGACTACTGGCGCTGCCGGGCAACGACTACGACGGTGACGAGCGGGTCCGATTGGTGCTGAATTCGCGCGTCGTGGAAATCGACCGCGCGTCAAAGTCGGTGGTCTCCGCCGACGGCCAACGGCACCGTTACGACGCCCTGGTGCTGGCCACCGGGTCCTACGCTTTCGTCCCGCCCGTGCCCGGCCACGACCTGCCCCAGTGCCACGTCTACCGCACGCTGGACGACCTCGACGCCATCCGCGCCGACGCGCGGCGCACGATGGATGCCGGTCAGGCCGGCGCGGGGGTGGTCATCGGCGGCGGACTCCTGGGACTCGAAGCTGCAAATGCGCTGCGCGGGTTCGGGTTACAGACGCACGTCGTCGAGATGATGCCGCGACTGATGGCCCAGCAGATCGACGAGGCCGGCGGCGCGCTGCTGGCCAGGATGATCACCGACCTCGGCATCGCGGTGCATGTCGGGACGGGTACCGAAGCGATCGAATCCGTCGAGCATGCGGACGGCCCGACCTCGGTGCGGGTTCGCCTGAACAACGAGAAAGTCATCGACGCCGGCGTGGTGATCTTCGCGGCCGGCATCCGGCCGCGCGACGAGCTCGCGGCGGCCGCGGGGCTGACGCTGGCGGAGCGGGGCGGCGTGCTCACCGACTTGTCCTGCCGGACAAGCGATCCCGATATCTACGCGGTTGGCGAGGTGGCCGCGATCGGAGGCAGGTGCTACGGCCTGGTCGCGCCCGGATACACCTCCGCCGAGGTGGTGGCGGACCGGCTGTTGGACGGCGCCGCCGAGTTTCCGGACGCGGACCTGTCGACGAAGCTGAAACTGTTGGGCGTCGACGTCGCCAGCTTCGGCGACGCGATGGGGGCGACCGAGAACTGCCTCGAGGTCGCGATCAACGACGCGGTGAACCGGACGTACGCCAAACTGGTGTTGTCCGACGACGCCAAAACCCTTCTCGGAGGGGTGCTGGTGGGCGACGCCTCTTCGTACGGGGTGTTACGGCCGATGGTCGGGAGCGAGCTGCCCGGGGATCCGCTCGCTCTGATCGCGCCGGCGCAGTCCGGCGGCGGGGTGGCGTTGGGCGTTGGGGCGCTGCCGGATTCGGCGCAGATCTGCTCGTGCAACAACGTCGCCAAGGGCGATCTGAAGCGGGCGATCGCCGGCGGTTGCGCCGACGTTGTCGCCCTCAAGTCGTGCACGGCGGCCGGGACCTCGTGCGGATCGTGTGTGCCCCTGCTCAAGCAACTCCTGGAAGCCGAGGGCGTGGAACAGTCCAAGGCGTTGTGCGAGCACTTCAGCCAGTCTCGGGCGGAGCTTTTCGAGATCATCTCCGCGACCGAGATCCGGACGTTCTCGGGCCTGCTGGAGCGCTTCGGCCGCGGAAAGGGTTGCGACATCTGCAAACCCGTGGTCGCTTCCATTCTCGCCTCGACCGGGGCCGACCACATTCTCGACGGCGAACAGGCCTCGCTGCAGGATTCCAACGACCATTTCCTGGCCAACATTCAGAAGAACGGCAGCTACTCGGTGGTTCCGCGGGTCCCCGGCGGCGACATCAAACCGGAGCACCTCATTCTGATCGGCCAGATCGCGCACGACTTCGGGCTTTACACCAAGATCACCGGCGGCCAGCGGATCGACATGTTCGGCGCCCGCGTGGACCAGTTGCCGCAGATCTGGAAGCGGCTGGTCGAGGGCGGCATGGAATCCGGCCATGCCTACGGCAAGGCGTTGCGCACGGTGAAGAGCTGTGTGGGCAGTGATTGGTGCCGCTACGGCCAGCAGGATTCGGTGCAGCTGGCCATCGACCTGGAAATGCGGTATCGCGGCCTGCGTGCGCCGCACAAGATCAAGCTCGGCGTCTCGGGTTGTGCGCGCGAGTGCGCGGAGGCACGCAGCAAGGACGTGGGCGTGATCGCCACCGAAAAAGGCTGGAACCTTTACGTCGGCGGCAACGGCGGTATGACCCCCAAGCACGCCCAGCTGCTCGCCGCGGACCTGGACACCGCGACGCTGGTCCGCTACATCGACCGGTTCCTGATGTACTACATCCGGACCGGCGACCGGCTGCAACGCACCGCGCCCTGGGTCGAATCGCTCGACGGCGGCCTTGATCACGTGCGCGATGTCGTGTGCGATGACTCGCTCGGCCTGGCCGGGGAATTCGAGGCCGCAATGGAGCGGCACGTGCAGAACTACAAGTGCGAATGGAAGGGCGTGCTGGAGGACCCCGAGAAGCTCTCGCGTTTCGTGTCCTTCGTCAACGCCCCGGACGCCGTCGATTCGACGGTGACCTTCACCGAGCGTGCCGGGCGCAAAGTGCCTGTGCCCATTGGCATGCCGCGGATCCGCTCGTAAACCAGGGAGGAACAGCCATGACACTTCTCAACGACATTCAGGTGTGGACGACCGCCTGCTCGTACGACCACCTCATTCCGGGTCGCGGCGTCGGCGTGCTCCTCGATGACGGCACGCAGGCGGCGCTGTTCCGGCTGGACGACGGGTCGCTGCACGCGGTCGGCAATGTCGACCCCTTTTCCGGGGCGGCGGTGCTCTCGCGCGGAATCGTCGGCGACCGAGCCGGCCGTGCCACGGTCCAATCTCCGATTCTGAAGCAGGCTTTCGCGCTCGAAGACGGTTCCTGCCTGGATGACCCAAGGGTCTCGGTGCGGGTGTACGAGGTGCGGGTCACACGCGAGGGCCAGATCCAGATCGGGCGGCTCGCCGAGCCACTGGCCATCAGCGCGTGATGTCACCGACCAGGTAGCGCTGCATCGTCGGGCCGATCGCGTCGACCAGCGCGTCGACCGGCATCGAGTGCAGGGGTTCGGAGCGCACGCCGTAGCGCATGATACCCAGCCCCACCAGCTGGGACGCGCACAGCGACGCCCGGACGGCTACCTTGTCGGCGCCCAGCATCTTCAACACCGGGCCGAAAATCGGCCCGATGAACATGCTCTCCACGATTTCGGCTGTCTTGGCCATCCCGGTGGACGCGACCGCGCTGGCCGCGAATGGGCCACCGCCGGCCGCGTCCCAGGTGGTGATCAGCATGTGCAACGTCCGCCGGCCCACCTGGTTGGCCCCTCCGGTGACGATCCGATCGATGAACTCCGGTGTGCCAAAGGGCAACTTCAGCATCTTCGCGACCGGATCGAGGAGCCCACGCGACGGCTCTTCGCGACGAGGCATGGTGTCAGGATCACCCGTGCGGGAGCAAAGATCAAGTGTCGCGGGCTTCGGCGCGCCTCGGCACCGCGTGTGGTCCGTGCGCTCGCAGCAGGCTCGGCCGACGCGACGCGTGCCGCGCGGTAGGGGGCACTAGCCCGGGCGCGGCGCTGCGGAATCGGCTCGCGATCAGCCGAGCCAGCCCGGGATGGGTACCGAGCGGTTCGCTGACCCGGTCGGCCCCGCAGGCGCGCAGGCGTTGTTGAAAAAGGCCGTCGGCCAACAGATAGGAGGCGACCGCGACGCGGCGAGCACCGCCGCGGCGAGCGTCGGCGACCGCGTCATCCACATGTGGATCGCCAGTGGCGGCAAATCCCAGGCGCACCCGCGATCCGACCAGCGCGGACAATGTCGCCGCGGTGACGTGCAAATCGGCGCGCGCCCTGGGATCCGTTGTGCCCGCGGCCGCGAGAATCACCGAATCACCATGTCGCCAGCCGGATTTCGCCAACTGATAGGCGACTATGCGGGCGATCTCCCCGCTCGGGCCCAGGGCGGAGGTGACGATCGCATTCGGGTGTCCGCTGGCCGCGACGTGGGCGGGCAGGTCGCTGCGCACGTGATATCCGCGCGACAAGAACGCCGGCACCACGATGGCGGGCCGGCCCCCGGCCGCTGCCCGAGACAGCACCTCGCCGGGTGTGGGTCCCAACACATCGACGAACGCCACCTGGACCCTGCGGTCGAGAAGCGCGCTCACCTGCGCGGCGAGGTCGCCGATCATGGCGACACCGCCCGGCCTGCGGGTGCCGTGTGCCGCGAGGATCAGTTCCATGGGGAACCCGGCTTTTCATCGATTGCGATGCGGTAGCCGCGCTTGACCACCGTCGCGATGATGTTCTTGTCTCCCAGAGCCGTTCGCAGGCGCAGGACCGCCGTGTCGACGGCGTGCGGGTCGCTGCTGCTGCCGGGCAGCACGCGCAACAGGTCGTTACGCGCGACGACGTCGCCGGGCCGCTGTGCCAGCGCGCGCAGTATCGCCATCCCCGACGGCGACAGCAGTTTGATCGAGCCGTCCACCAGCACGCAGGTTCCGCGGATATCTACCGCGTGGCCGGCGGCCTTCACGGTGCACGACCCGAGCAGCGGTAGTTCCTCGGCGATATGGCGCGCCAAGGCTCCCAACCGCATCCGTTCGGGCGCCGACGTCGGAACACCTCTGCGGATCAGCGGCTTGGAGGTTACCGGGCCGACGCACATCGCGTGCACATCGGTGCGCAGGGCTTCCAACAGTTGGTCCTCGATATTCAGCTCGCGGCTGCGCTCCAGCACCGCAGCGGCCGCCGGCGCCGACGTGAAAGTGACGGCGTCGAACTGTCGTCGTGCGATCCCGGTGACCAGCTGATCGAAATCGCCGCCCAATGGTGTTGGCTTCCAGCGGTACACCCGGATGGGCACCACGTCGGCGCCCGCGAAACGCAAACCGCCGAGAAACTCCGGGAACGGGTCCCAGGCGTCGGCGGCGCCGTGCAGTTGGATGGCGACACTGAGTCCGGATACGCCCGATTCGAGCAGATATTCCAGGACCTCCTGTGAGGATTCGGACTCAGGAGACCACTCCTCGTGCAGGCCCGCGGCGCGCAGCGCGCCGGTCGCCTTCGGTCCGCGGGACACGATCCGGGCCGACGACAACGCCGCGATGAGCTGGTTGGCCAGCCCCCAGCCCTCGGCCGCGGCGAGCCAGCCGCGAAAGCCGATACCGGTGTGCGCCACCAGGATGTCGGGCGGCTCGGCAATCAAAGCCATGGTGTTGCAGTGCAGTTCATCATCGTCGGGCAGCGCGATCATGTTGATTGCCGAAGCGCTGCAAACCTCCGCGCCCTGGCGGCTGAGCAGCGCGCACAGTTCCTCGGCGCGCCGAGCCGACGTCACTGCAACCCGATAGCCGGTCAGCGGCTGGGACTGCGGCTCGGCCATATGACCTGTGTATGCCTGCGACATTTCCACTGCGTTACCGAGCAATTGCTGACGCATTGCCCGTGTTCCGACGGCCATCACACTCCAGCCGTCGCGGTTTCCGGAGCGCGCACATACAGCATCCAGGTCAAGATCGCGGCGACGACGTAGGAGGCCAGGAACAGCCAATACGCCGACGTCGCGGTGCCGCTGTCGAGGTAGGACTCGCGCAGTGCCAAGTTGATTCCGACGCCGCCGAGCGCACCGACCGCAGAGCAGAAGCCGATCAGCGATCCCGACATCGCCCGCGACCAGCGGCGGCGTTCGGTGTCCACGAGATTCAGCGCGCGACTGCGCGCCTCGAAGATCGAGGGGATCATCTTGAACACCGATCCGTTGCCCATCCCCGACAGAACGAACAGAACGATGAACCCCGCGACGTAGCCGATCATCGCGACGGAGCTGCCACCGCGATCATGGCCGTCGAGCGTGCTGATGGTGACCAGCAACGCGGCGGCCAGGATCATGCCGCCCAGGACGGCCAGGGTGACACGACTACCGCTCATGCGGTCGGCCAGCTTCCCGCCGTAAACCCGGGCCAGCGATCCCAATAGTGGCCCGGCGAAGGCGATCTGAGCCGCCTGCAGCGATGCCTGCTTCGCGGTTTCGCCACTGGCCGAGAAGTTGACCTGCAGCACCTGGCCGAAGGCGAACGCGAACCCGATCCAGGAGCCGAAGGTGCAGATGTAGAGCAGTGAGACCACATACGTGTGGCGCTCGAAGAGGACCGAACGCAGGGTGCCCACCTCGATGCCGTGGTCGAGGTTGTCCATGAACAGCACCGCCGCGACGCCGACGACAGCCAGCAACACGAGGTAGACCGCGCACACCCAGTACGGCGCCTGGTGTCCCGCGGTGGCGAGCACCAGCAGGCCCACCAGCTGGATGACCGCGACCCCGAGGTTGCCGAGGCCGGCGTTGATCGCCAGCGCCGCGCCCTTGAGCCGCTGCGGGTAGAAGGCATTGACGTTGGCCAGCGACGCCGCGTAGTTGCCGCCGCCCAGCCCGGTCAGCGCCGCGCACAACACATACGGCCACAACGGGAGGCCGGGGTCGGCGAGCAGCACGATGGTGCCGACAGTGGGAATCAACAGCACGAACGCCGAGAAAGCCGTCCAATTTCGGCCGCCGAAGGCGGCGATGCCCAACGTGTAGGGGATGCGCGCGCAGCCACCGACCAGGGTGGCGACGGCGCCGAGCAGCAGTTTGTCGCCGGCCGAGAAGCCATACACGGATGCGGGCATGAAGAGCGCCATCACGGACCACAGGGACCAGATCGAAAAGGCGACGTGGTCACCGGCCATCGTGCAAAGCAGGTTGCGGCGGGCGACGTTCTTGTTGCCGGCCTCCCAGGCCGCATCGTCTTCGGGGTTCCAGTCCGTGATGCGGTGGTTGCGCCGTCCGCCCGTCGACGAAATCGCTTGGGAGAGTTGAGGTGATGTGGTTGTCTCAACCGCGGGCATACCGGTCCTCTCGTCAATGAATCAACTTTGAGCCTGGGCGTCGACGCCGCTGTGGGCGGCCCGAAATGAAGAGGCATGCCCTGCCGTATGTTTCGATGCTCACATCGGGGCCGCAACCGCGTCAACCCGATTGGGCGGATATCGCCTGTAAGTTGAATCCCAGTTGTCTGGTAAATCGCTGGGGGAATCGTCAGCGCGGCCAATGATCGTCCCCTACAAGTGATTTCGCGGGACTGCAGAAATCAATGTGAGCTGGAATACATTTCGCGCGCGCGACTTACCAAACGTCTCCTGAGCGCCAGTCGCACATCAACTCCGCGGAGGTGTCCAGGCTGATCTCGACGGGCAGAACGAACACCGTGCCGTCGTCGTCGGGTGTGCGCATCGGGCCGGTGGGCGTCAGCACCGACGTCGGCCCGCGCCACGGCGACCACCCGCGCGCCGCATACACCCTGCGGGCGGGGGCCGATGAGCTGAGGGCGCCCAATTGGTAGGCGCCGCGGATCACCTGCTCGCAACCGTCCATCAGCGCGTGCACGAGGCCCTGGCCCCGGCAGTCCTCCCGCACCGCGACACCTTCTAGGTACCCGCAGCGCAGCGCGTTGCCACGGTATATGAGCCGCCGCTGGACCACGGCCGCGTGCGCGATGATGGCACCGTGCCGCCAGAGCAGGGCGTGCATGCCGCCCAGTGCGTGTTCCCAGTCGTTGTCGGTGAAACCTTCGCCGAACGCGTCGGTGACCATCCGGCAGACGCGCTGCCGGGTCTCGCTGTCGAGATCGGCGGTGTGGACCAGGCGGGCGGTGTGTACCTGGGTTTGCACACTCTTTGTCTACCAGCCCTGTGCGTCGCTGGAAGCCGACCGGTCCCCCAGCGCGCACCGAAGCCGCGCCCCGTGCAGCCGGACGTACTGGCCGGGTCGCACCTGGGCGGCCTTGTCGATGTCCTCGTCGGTAATCACGCCGACCACCGGGTACCCGCCGGTGACGGGGTGATCGGGGCCCAGGATCACGGGTAAACCGTTGGGCGGCACCTGGATCGCGCCACGGGTGGTTCCCTCGCTGGGGAGCTGCCGGTCCGGGTAGCGGTGCTGCAACGCGCGGCCCTCCAACCGCATGCCGACCCGGTCGCTGCGGTCGGAGGCCATCCAGATCGTGTGCACGAGCGCGTCGGGATCGGCCAACCAGTCGTCGCGCGGCCCCGGCACCACCTGCAGCTCCACCAGATGCTCGGCGATGCCGGCCACCGGGGCCTGGTCGAGTTCGGGGTAGTCGTCTGTGTGCTCGCCGACCGCCAGCCGGTCTCCGGGCCGCAGCGGCGCCGGGCCGATCGCCGACATCACGTCGTAGCTGCGCGAGCCCAGCACCGGCTCCACGCAGATGCCGCCGCGCACCGCCAGGTAGGTTCGCAGGCCGGCACGCGGGGTGCCCAGGGAGATCACCTGGCCATCGCGAACGTGGTGAATGCTGTTGGTGCCGAACTCGATTCCGTTCGCGGTGGGGTCGGTATCGGCGCCCGTCACCGCGATATCGACATCGCCGCCGCGGACCCGGGCGCAGAAGCCGCCGAACGTCACTTCGACCGTGGCGCGGTCGTCGGGATTGGCGACCAGCCGGTTGGCCAGCTTGTGCGCACGGCGGTCGGCCGCCCCCGAGCGGCTGACCCCGAGGTGGGCCAGTCCGGGCCGGCCGAGGTCCTGGACGACGGCGAACGGTCCGGTGCGCAGAACTTCCAGGGTCGGCACGGCTACCTCCTTGGTCAGACGGCCCGGAACTGAACCCACATGCCCTGGGTGAGCAGCGCCGGGCTGGGCCGCTCGAGATCCCACAAAACGGCGTCGGTGTGGCCGATGAGCTGCCAGCCGCCGGGCGACTGGCGCGGGTATATCGCGCTGAATTCGCCGGCGAGGGCAACCGAGCCCGCCGGCACCGAGGTTCGCGGCTCCGGGCGGCGCGGCACCCGCAGGCGCGCATCGCCGTCGACCAGATACGCGAAACCCGGTGCGAATCCACTGAATCCGACCCGCCACAGGGTGGCGGTGTGGGCGTGGATCACCTGCGCCGTGGTCAGCCCGGTGTGGTTGGCGACCTCGGCAAGGTCGGGGCCGTCGTAGACGACGTCGATCACCACGTCGGCGGTGCGGTCCCCCGGGGCGTCGGCGTCCGGAGTGACCCGCATCCTGCGCAGCCGCTGCCGGGTGACGCCCTGCAAGCGGGGATCGTCGAGCTTGACCAAAACGGTGCGGGCGGCCGGGACGATGTCGAGCACGCCGCGCAATGCCGCCGCGCGCAGCGCGTCCACCCACGCCAATACCTCGGCGGTGCTGCCACATTGGATCATCAGCGCGTGGTCGCCGTAGTCGAAAACGGTGTTGCCGACCAGGTTGGCCGACAACTCCTTGGAGACGCCGCTGCTCATGCCCATCACGCTCATTACTCGACGGTAACTCCGGAATCGGGGCAGGCGGGAGGGGATGCGACGGATTTTCGAGCACTGCCAGAGGTGCCTTACCAAACGCTCAAACAGGCGGGTCTCTAACCCAGGATCTTGGCGATCTGAGGTGGCAGTTGATCGGCAACCATCGGGTAGCTCAGCGGCGACGCGAACGCGATCGCGCCGGCCTGGTCCTTGGTGGTGAAGATGTGGCGGTAACGGGCGGTTGCTTGCGAAGCTGCCACCTCGGGGTCGGCGAGAAGCGCCTTTTGGTCGTCGGGGCTCTCGGTCGTCCAGATCACCACGTCGGCGGAATCGAGCACCGACCTGATCTGATCGCGCGGGATAACGGCGCGGTGATCGCTGCCGAAGGGTTTGATGCTCTCGGAGATGACAAGGCCCATCTGACTCAGGAAGTCGGTTCGCCAGCCCGCCACGGTCGCCACCACCGTCCCCTGCCAGAGCGCGCCCTGCATCAGCAGGGCCTTCTTGCCGTTCCACGCCGGGTTCTTCTGGGCGACGTCGGTGAACTGCTTGTCGACGGAATCGATCAGCGACTTCATCTGGCCGGACTGAAACACCGCCTGGCCGACGGTGGCGGCTTGGTCCTTCCACGGCTCGAAGAACGCGTCGCCGTCCGACTGGGGCACGGTCGGGGCGATCGCCGACAGCTTCTGGTAGGTGTCGGCGTCCACCCCGGCGTTGATGGCCACGATCAGGTCGGGTTTGAGCCCGGCGATCTGGTCGACGGGAATCCCGTTGTCCAGGCTCAACACCACCGGCTGCGCCCCGCCGAGCTTGGGCTGGGCCCACGGCCACACGGCGAACGGCTGGTCGCCGAACCAGTTGGTCACGGCAATGGGGACGACGCCCACCGCGAGCAGGTCGTCCTGCTCGGTGTAACCGGCACTGACGACACGCTTGGGCGGCTCCTTGATGACGGTCTGACCGAACAGGTGATCGATTGTCACCGAGCCGCCGCCGGCCGTGCCCGGCGCCGGCTTGTGTGACGAGCATCCTGCCGACGTTCCGGCAACCGCGACCACGCCAGCAGCCCCCGCGAGCTGCAAGAACCCCCGTCGACTCCACCCTTGTCGCATCGCGTGAGATTATCGCGTACGTCGCCGCGGCCTGCGCCGCCGCACGGCTGTTGCTCAGCACAGCGGCATGCCGGCGTCCAGGAAGTCGAGGGCGCGATAGATCGTGTCGGCCGTTTTCGGCGCGCTGTCGTAGGCCGCCATCATGGCACCGACCATCGCGCCGACAAACACCCTGACCTCGAAATCCCCTGCGGGGCGGCCGATTCGGTCGCCGAGCGCCTCGGCCATGACGCTGACGGTGCGGTAGTACTCGTCGTAGAGGGCGGCCTTGAGTTCGGGTATCGAGAAGATGAGCCGCTGCCTGGTGTTCTCGAACTCCAACTGCTCCTCAGAAAGTTGGGCCATGACGTCCTTATACGCCCGGCGGATGGCCTGGCTCGGCGACAGGTCGGGCGGCTGTGCCTTGAAGGCCGCCAGTACCAGCGGGTCCAGGTCGTCGGCGAGCAGCAGCGACTCCTTCGACGGGAAGTACCGGAAAAAGGTGCTGGGTGACACTTCGGCGGCATCGGCGATCTGTTCGACGGTGGTGGCGGCGTAGCCGTTCGTGTCGAAGAGGCGGATCGCCTCGCGCCTGATGGCCTGGCGGGTCTTGATCTTTTTGCGTTCCCGCAGCCCCGGGGGCTGGTCAGTCGCCGGCATGGGGCAATTCTCCCGCATTCGCGCGGCGAAAAGTTCTGACAGTCGCCCAATGGCCGCTGCGAGATCCACGTATCGCCGGCGTAACTGCGCCCACCCAGACCGGTAACAGTCCGTCTCTAACGTCGGGGCCGTGACCATGACCACCCCGGAGACCGGCGCCCCGCTGTTAGCGCCCGCTCCGCCGCGCGAGCATCACCAGGGACAACGTTGGATCGACGACTGGCGGCCCGAGGACCCCGTGTTCTGGGAGACGACCGGCAAGGCGATCGCCCGTCGCAACCTGATTTTCTCCATCTTCGCCGAGCACGTCGGGTTCAGCGTGTGGATGCTGTGGAGCATCGTGGTCGTCCAGATGACCGCTGGTGCTCACGGGCATCCGGCCGGGTCGGGCTGGGCGCTGACCGCGAGCCAGGCCCTGTGCCTGGTCGCAATCCCCAGCGGCGTCGGCGCGTTCCTGAGGCTGCCGTACACCTTTGCCGTCCCGATCTTCGGCGGCCGCAACTGGACGATCATCTCGGCGTGCCTGTTGGTGATCCCGTGCCTGTCGCTGGCCTGGGCGGTGAGCCATCCCCACATCCCGTTCGCCTTGCTCGTGGTCATCGCCGCGACGGCCGGCCTGGGCGGCGGAAACTTCGCCTCGTCGATGGCCAACATCTCGTTCTTCTACCCGGAGAAGGACAAGGGCTGGGCGCTGGGCCTCAATGCGGCCGGAGGCAACCTCGGAGTAGCGGTCGTGCAGAAGATCATTCCGCCGATCGTGATCGCCGGCGGGGGAATGGCGCTGTCGCGCGCCGGGCTGTTCTACGTGCCGTTGGCCGTGGTGGCCGCGGTGTGCGCGTTTCTGTTCATGAACAACCTCACCGAGGCCAAGGCCGACGTGAAGCCCGTGTTGGAGTCGCTGCGGCACCCCGACACCTGGATCATGTCGCTGCTGTACATCGGCACGTTCGGCTCCTTCATCGGCTACTCGGCGGCGTTCCCGACCCTGCTCAAAACCGTGTTCGGGCGCGGTGACATCGCCTTGGCGTGGGCCTTTCTCGGCGCGGGTATCGGATCGGTCGTGCGTCCGCTGGGCGGCCGGCTCGCCGACCGGATCGGCGGGGCCCGCATCACCGCCATGAGCTTCGTGATGCTCGCCGTCGGCGCTGCGGCGGCGCTGTGGTCGGTCAAGGCGGTCAACCTGCCGATCTTCTTCGCCAGCTTCATGTTCTTGTTCGTGGCCACCGGTATCGGCAACGGCTCGACCTATCGGATGATCTCGAGGATCTTCAAGCTCAAGGGCGAGCTCGCCGGCGGCGAGCCGGACACGATGGTGCACATGCGCCGGCAGGCCGCGGGTGCGCTCGGCGTCATCTCGTCGATCGGCGCCTTCGGCGGGTTTGTCGTGCCGCTGGCATACGCCTGGTCGAAGTCGCACTTCGGCAGCATCGAGCCGGCGCTGCGGTTCTACATCGCGTTCTTCATCGCCTTGCTGGCCGTCACCTGGTGCGCCTACCTCCGCAAGAAGACCCGGATGGGCCGGCTGGGCGTCTAACCGTTCCCGGACCTGGGCCCGTACTTCTCCCACGGGCTGTAGTCGGCGATCAGGTCTTCCTGCGGAGGGCGCTGGTCGGCGGGCACGTGCTCGAGGTTGATCCGGATCCGGTACCAGATGGAACTCGGCCCGCGCATGCCGTCGACCAGGATGTCCGCCGGCCGCAGCAAACCGGCCGCGGCGGGGTGGCGGTCACGCCAGCTGTCCAGCGCGGCAATCGCCTCGTCCCTGGTCTTGGTGCGGGCGATCTCGATCAGCGGCTTCTTGGATTGCCGCCGGCCCGGCGCTGCGCTGGTGCCCTTGGCCCCGCTCGGGGCCTTCTCGGGAGGCCCCATCTCCTCAGCCAGCATCAGCAGCCGATCAAGCTCGCCGACCGCGTCGTCCATCCCCGCCCACGGGTCGCCCATCTCGGTGAACCGGGCGGGCACGGTGTCGATGGTGAAGGCCTCGGGTCGGCAGTCGGCGACCTCGTGCCAATGCAGCGGCGTCGACACCCGGGCGTCCGGGGTGGCCCGCACGGAGTAGGCCGATGCGACGGTGCGGTCCTTGGCGTTCTGGTTGAAGTCGACGAACACTCCTTTGCGTTCCTCCTTCCACCAGCGGCTGGTCGCCGCTTCGGGCGTGCGCCGCTCGACCTCGCGGGCCACGGTCTGGGCGGCCAGCCGCACCTGGCGAAACCCCCAGCGCGGGGCGATCCGGGCGTAGATGTGAAATCCGCGGGACCCGGACGTCTTCGGCCAGGCGACCAGGCCGTGGTCCTCGAGCACTTCGCGGGCGACGAACGCGACCTCGACGATCCGCTGCCACGCGACCCCGGGCATCGGATCCAAGTCGACCCGCAGTTCGTCGGGGTGATCGAGGTCGCCGGCGAGCACCGGGTGCGGGTTGAGGTCGACGCACCCGAGGTTGATCACCCATGCCAGTCCGGCGGCGTCGTGGATGACGGCTTCCGCGGCGGAAGTGCCCCGCGCGTAATGCAATTCGGCCACGTCGACGTAGTCCGGCCGCTTGGTGGGCGCCCGCTTCTGGAACACGGCTTCCTGCGCGATGCCCTTGACGAAGCGCTTGAGGATCATCGGCCGGCCGGCCACCCCGCGCAGCGCCCCGTCGGCGACGGACAGGTAATAGCGGACCAGGTCAAGCTTGGTGTACGGGCCGGCATCGCCGTGGCGCTCGAACACCGGTTTGTCCGGATGGGTGATGGTGACCTGACGTCCGCCCACCTCCAATGACGCCGGGCCGGTCATGTTCATCATCGTAGGTCGGTGGGTACTTACTAGTGGCACTGCGACGGACGTCACATAGGGTGGAACGCATGCCTAACCCAATCGACCTGCCAGGCCAGGCCGTCTCCAAGGTTCAGCAGTACCTCGAACGCGGCTCGGCCGAACTGCACTACGTACGCAAGATCTTCGAAGCGGGTGCATTCCGGCTCGAGCCGCCGCAGAACTACGCGGCGATGGCCAACGACATCTACAAGTGGGGCGAGTTCGGCATGCTGCCGTCGCTCAATGCCCGGCGCCATCCCGACCGCGCGGCGTGCATCGACGAAGACGGTGAATTCAGCTGTCGGGCGCTCGACGAAGCCGCCCACGCCGTGGCCAACGGGCTGATCGAGATGGGCGTCAAGGGCGGCGACGGCGTCGCCATCCTGGCCCGCAACCATCGCTGGTTCCTGATCGCCAACTACGGCGTTGCCCGCGTCGGCGCCCGGATCATCCTGCTGAACAGCGAGTTCTCCGGGCCGCAGATCAAGGAGGTGGCGGAGCGCGAGGGCGCCAAGCTGGTCATCTACGACGACGAGTACACCAAGGCCGTCAGCAAAGCCGAGCCGGAGCTGGGCAAGTTGCGGGCGCTCGGGACCAATCCCGACGCGGACGAGCCGTCGGGCAGCACCGACGAGACCCTGGCCGACCTGATCGAACGCAGCAGCAAAAAGCCTGCCCCCAAGGCGAGCAAGCGCGCGTCGATCATCATCCTGACCAGCGGGACCACCGGCACCCCGAAGGGGGCGAACCGCAGCACCCCGCCGACGCTGGCGCCGGTCGGCGGAATCTTGTCGCACGTGCCGTTCAAGGCCAACGAGGTGACGTCGCTGCCGGCGCCGATGTTCCACGCGCTGGGTTATCTGCATGGCACCCTTGCGATGTTCTTGGGCTCGACGCTGGTGCTGCGCCGGAAGTTCAAGCCGCCGCTGGTGCTCGAAGACCTCGAGAAGTACAAGGCGACCGCCATGGTCGTGGTGCCGGTCATGCTCTCGCGGCTCCTGGACGCGATCGAGAAGATGGACAAGAAGCCCGACCTGTCCAACCTGAAGATCATCTTCGTTTCGGGGTCCCAGTTGGGCGCGGAGCTGGCCAATCGCGCGCTCAAGGACTTCGGCCCGGTCATCTACAACATGTACGGCTCGACCGAGATCGCGTTCGCGACCATCGCCGGGCCCAAGGACCTGCAGAAGAACGCGGCGACGGTCGGACCGGTGGTCAAGGGCGTGAAGGTCAAGATCCTCGACGACAACGGCAACGAGGTGCCTCAGGGCGACGTCGGGCGGATCTTCGTCGGCAACGCCTTCCCGTTCGAGGGCTACACCGGCGGCGGCCACAAGCAGATCATCGACGGCCTGATGTCCTCGGGTGACGTGGGCTATTTCGACGAGGATGGTCTGCTCTACGTCAGCGGCCGCGACGACGAGATGATCGTCTCCGGCGGCGAAAACGTCTTCCCGGCCGAAGTGGAAGATCTGATCAGCGGGCATCCCGAGGTCGTGGAGGCCACCGCCATCGGTGTCGAGGACAAGGAGTGGGGTCACCGCCTGCGCGCCTTCGTGGTCAAGAAAGAGGACGCCAGCCTCGACGAGGACACCATCAAGCACTACGTGCGCGACCACCTGGCCCGCTACAAGGTGCCCCGCGAAGTGATCTTCCTCGAAGAGCTGCCACGTAACCCCACCGGCAAGATCCTCAAGCGCGAGCTGCGGGAAATGGAGATCGACTGACCTGGCGGTTCACCGGCGGGCTTGAACGGCGCGCGTGATCTGAGCGGAGAGTTTGGGGTCGGCCAGGAGTTGGTCGATGAGCGCGGTGAGGACCTCTTGCCCGGTCACGCGGGCGACCCCAATGCGGTCGGCGGCCTCTCGCTGCCAGACGTCGAGCGCGCGGTGTGTGGCGAGCGACAGATCGACGGTCCGCCGCGTTCGCCGGTCGCGCGCCGGCTGAGCGGACGCCCGCCCCAACGCGGTCAGGCGCTGAGTCGGTCCCGTCTGTTCAGGCAGGGGTGGCGTGCCGGCGTAGTGGGCGAACCGCCTGGGACCGGATTCGTTGTGACCGGGTGTGATAGTCATCGCGGTGCCCTCTCTGGGGTGCAATCAGTGACGAGTACCCCGATGTACGTGTGTTGATACTGATCCTCTCACTCACGCGAGCGTGAGTCGCGTCGCCGGCCGCGAGGCGTGCCGCAGGGCGGACGGCGACTGACCGCGGAGGTGGCTCGAGTCGGGCCCTACCAGCGGTGTTTCATCAGGTTATATGTAGATTGCTAGGTAATACGTGAACTGACGGAAAACGGGCAACCTATCGTGAAATAACTAGTTCGCCGACTGTTTACTATGGCAGGGCGATCCGAAATAGTTTCAATAGTATTTACGGGTTTACATCTAAAAGTGAAATATGAAGTACTGAACTACGAAGATGCTGAGCATTCCGGCGACTGAACCAGCAGTTTTAGGTGCTGACATATCGGAGCTACTGATCTCCTTAGCTACTGAAACTTTAAACTGCGCAGATCTGATTTTCAGTTAAGTCGGTAATAAATGCGGGCCTTAAAGGGAAGAAAGACCAGTAGCTATCCGCGGATTCCAGCGAAATTTTAGGGCCACGATTTGCAAGTGATAGCCCGTTTGCCTTCTTATTTCTATGGGTACTTAAGAGGTGCCCCAACAAGGCCTTTGAAAGGAGTTCAAAATGTTGGTTTCACTACGATCGGTTGGCTACGCGGCCGCCGGTGCGGTCGGTTCCGGCGCGCTGACCGGCGCGATGCTGTTCGGCGCCGTCCCCGCCGCACACGCCGCCCCGGCACCCGCTCCCGCTACAGGTTTCGCGACGGCCGGGCCCCACGGTCCCGATGTGATCCCGGCCAGGGGTCCTGGCGGCCCTGGCGGCCCTGGCGGCCCTGGTGGACACGGAGGGCGTGGCGGCTGGGGCGGCCCCGGGGGCCACGGGCCTGGCGGACCCGGCGACCATGACGGCGGCTGGGGCCGCGGACCCGGCGACCATGACGGCGGCTGGGGCCGCGAACCCGGCGACCATGACGGCGGCTGGGGCCGCGGACCCGGCGACCATGACGGCGGCTGGGGCCGCGGCGGCGGGGACCATGACCGCGGCTGGGGCCGCGGCGGCGGCGACCATGACCGCGGCTGGGGGCGCGGCGGTGGAGACCACGACTGGTGGCACTGATCGCGGTGACCTAGCGCTGCCGCGACCGTAGCGGCCGCGCAACGTCCGTGCCGACCCGAGATTGGGCTCCTCGGGTCGGCATGGTCCTGTTCAGGGGTCGCGGGGCAGGCCCAGCAGCCGTTCGGCGATGATGTTGAGCTGCACCTCGGACGTGCCGCCGTAAATTGTGGTGGCCCGGCTGGCCAGCAGGAACTCGCCCCACTTGCCGGGCAGCTCGTCGGTGTCGCCGATCGCGGCGTCGCTGCCGAACGAGGACACCGCGAATTCGGCATAACCCTGGCCGGTGCGCATCGACAACAGCTTGGAGATCGCCGCCGACGGCATGGCGTCGCGACCGGCCAACGTCAACAGCGTCGAGCGCAGGTTCAGCACCTTGGCGGCGTGACCCTCGGCGATCAGCTGCCCGGCGCGGTGTTGCGCGACCTGATCGAACTGCCCGTCGCGGACGAAGTCGACGAATTCGGGCAGGGTCGCCAGGAAATTGGCGTCGCTGCTGCCGATCGACACCCGCTCGGCCGTCAGGGTGTTGCGGCTGACTTCCCAGCCGCGGTTGACGTCGCCGAGCACGCACTCGTCGGGCACGAACACGTCGTCGATGTAGACGGTGTTGAACATCGCGTTGCCCGTGAGCTCACGCAGCGGCTTGACCGTGACGCCATCGCTGCGCATGTCCAGCAGGAAGTAGGTGATGCCGTTGTGTTTCGGGGCGCTGGGGTCGGTTCTCGCCAGCAGCGCGCCCCAGTGCGAGTACTGCGCGTAGGTGGTCCAGATCTTCTGCCCGGTTATGCGCCAGCCGCCGTCGGCCCGGGTCGCTTTGGTGCTCAGCCCGGCCAGGTCCGATCCGGCGCCCGGTTCGGAGAACAGCTGGCACCAGACCATGTCGCCGCGCAACGTCGGCGGCAGGAAGCGCTGCTTTTGCTCCTCGGTCCCGAACGCGACGATCGACGGGATGATCCACGCCGCTATGCCGACCTGCGGCCGCTTGACCCGTCCGGCGGCAAACTCCTGGGCGATGATGATCTGCTCCACCGGAGTGGCGGCCCGGCCCCACGGCTTGGGCAGGTACGGCAGCACCCAGCCGGCCTCGGCGATCGCGACCCGGCGTGGCTCGCGCTCCATCCCCTTGAGGGCGGCGACCTCGTCGCGGATCTCGGCCCTGAGTTTCTCGGTTTCTGGATCCAGGTCGATGTTCACCGCGCGCATCCCCGAGGTGGTCGCGATGTCCACCACTTTCTGCGGGTACTCCGAGCTGCGGCCGAACGAGGCGACCAGCATCAGGGCCCTGCGGTAATACACGTTGGTGTCGTGCTCCCATGTGAAGCCGATTCCGCCGTGCACCTGGATGCAGTCCTGCGCGCACCGTTGAGCGGCAGCGGGCGCCAGCGTCGCCGCGACGGCAGCGGCGAACTCGACTCCGGAAGAAACTGTGTCCCAATCGTTTTGGCTGGCCTCGTCGATCGCGCGGGCGGCATCCCAGACCGCCGCGGTGGCCCGCTCGGTGTCGGCGATCATCTCCGCGCACTTGTGCTTGATGGCCTGGAACTGGCCGATCGGCCTGCCGAACTGCTCACGGATCTTCGCGTACTGCGACGCCGTGTCGGTCGCCCAGCGCGCCACGCCGATGGCCTCGGCCGAGAGCAGCGTGGACATCAGCGCGTGCGCGGTCGCCATGGTCAGGTTGCTCAGCACGGCGTCGTCACCGACCTCGACGGCGTTGGCCCGCACATCCGCGATGGGCCGCAGCGGGTCAAGGCTTTTCACCGGCACGATCTCAAGGTGCTCGGCGCGCAGCACCACCCATTCTTCGCCGCTGTCGATGGCGACCGGCAGCACCAGCACGGATGCCTGCGCCGCCGCGGGAACCGCGCGGACTTCGCCGCGGATCACCAGCGCCTGCTCATCGGGGCCCTGCCTGGTGGCGGTCAGGCCGGAGTCCAGCGCGTAGGCGGCGATCGCCGCGCCGGACGCCAGCTCGGAGAGGACTTTGGCCTGCGGGTCGTGCGCGGAGATCAGCGCGCTGGCGATCGCCGACGGCACGAACGGCCCGGGCACGGCCCCGTAGCCGAATTCGGCCAGCACGATGGCCAACTCGAGGATGCCGAAACCCTGCCCCCCGACCGATTCGGCCAAATGCACGCCATGCAGGCCTTGTTCGGCGGCCGCCTCCCAGTACGGCGGGGGATTCTCGATCGGCGTTTCCAAGGCCGCATGCAGCACCTCGGGCGGTGCCACCCGCGCCACCAGGGAACGCACCGAATCGGCCAGTTCTTGATGCTCAGGAGTTATCGCGATCGGCATTGGTCGCCTTCCCGTGGCTTTTGTTTCGGCCAAGCACCTTCCAAGCTAACAACCGGTCGGTTGGTTGACCAGATTGGCCAGCGGTTGCCCGTCGCGCAACCGCCGGCAGTTCGCGACCGCCTCGGTGAGATACCGCCGCATGGTGTCGGCGGTGTACCAGGTGACGTGCGGGGTCAGCACCACGTTGTCGAGGCCGAGCAGCGGGTTGTCGGGTGCCACGGGTTCGACTTCGAAGACGTCCAGCCCCGCGGCGGCCAGGTGTCCGTCGCGCAGCGCGTCCACGAGCGCGTCCTCGTCGACCACAGCGCCGCGTGACGTATTGACCAGCACCGCATGCGGTTTCATCCGGACCAGCGCGTCGCGGCCGAGCAGGTGCCGGGTCTGCACCGTCAACGGCAGGTGCAGCGAGACGACGTCGCTGGCGGACTGGGGGCACCTCCCGCTTGCGGGGGACAGATCGGGCAGCGGGCGCCAGCCGGGCCGCCCGTCGTCGCGGGTGCTGGTGTGCAGGACGGTCGCCCCCATCGCCGCGACGATCTCGCCCATCCGTTTGGCGATGTTGCCGTAGCCGACCAGGCCGACGGTGCAGCTGCCGAGATCGCGCACCGTCTCGCCCAGCCCCGGGTCCGCCGGCCAGCCGCGCCCACAGCGGGTGGCGCGGTCCAGCGCCGGCAGCCCGCGCAACGCCGCGAGCATCAGCAGCACCGTGCCCTCGGCCACCGATGGCGCGTTGGCCCCGGGCATGTTGGCGACCGCGATGCCGCACTCCGTGGCGGTCCGCACGTCGATGGTGTTCACCCCGGCCCCGAGTTTGTGCACCAGCCGCAGTCGAACACCGCGCCGCAGGTCGGCGCCCGACAGCGGCCGAAGCACATGCCAGATCACGTCCGCCTCCGGCAGCTCCCGGTGCAAGAGGGCGTCGTCGTCATCGGCGCACCATCGGATGTCAAGCCAATCCG
This sequence comes from uncultured Actinomycetota bacterium, assembly GCA_963784685.1. GTDB lineage: Bacteria > Actinomycetota > Actinomycetes > Mycobacteriales > Mycobacteriaceae > Mycobacterium. Next base: position 148,633 of record CAWASF010000011.1, on the reverse strand, counting down.
ATTCTGGCGCAACGAAGTCGAGCACCTTGTCGCCGGGAACGAAGTGGGCGAGGACTCGCACGCCCCGTCTCAGGGCCACCGCTTGGCGATCCACCCGGCGATGGTATCGGCCTGTTCGCTGCGCGCCCCCGGGGTGGTGAAGTAGTGGTCGCTGTCGATCGACACCTGCGCCTTGTCGGTGCCGGCCAGCGCGTCGTAGATGAGCCGGGCGTCGGACGGAAACACTCCCGTGTCGGCCTCCGCGTTGATCACCAGGGCCGGGCAGGTGATGCGCGCCAGGTGCGGCTCGGCCCGGGTTTGTGCCACCCGCAGACTCCACATGCCCAGCCAGTTGCGCAGCGTGCAGGCCGCGGCGATGCCGTGCGCGGAGCGGTTGGCCTTGACCGGGATGCCCGCATAGCACATGTTCGGCTGACGCTTCGTGGGCTCGATGCCCGGATCGACCATGCGCAGGTCCGCCCATGTTCGCTGTACGCTGAACGGCCGATCCGAAAACCCGGCGGCGCGAATGCGTTTGAGCTCCCGCTCGGCCCAGTCGGTGATGGCGTGGTTGCGCGCGGTCTGCGCGCGGCGGTAGCGGGCGACGAACTCCGGCGAATACGGCGGTCCGTTGCGCTCGTCGAACGGATCGAGGTCGGGATCGGTGGCCACCGGGTCGTTTTCGTCGACGACGGCGGCGTCCATCCAGGAGGTCAGCACATCGGGGCGGCCGGGATGGGCGGCGGTGGCGACGTAGCCATCGGCGGGCGGCAACTCCGTCGCCCCGGCCGCCGGACGCATGCCTTCCAGCGGGGTCACGTTCGGGTCGACGGCCTGCGACTGATAAGCGGCCATCAACGAGCCGCCCCCCGAATTGCCCAGCAATACAACGGTATCCACACCCTGGACCTCGCGCAGCCAGCGAACCCCGACACCGATGTCGACCAGCGCATGGTCGAGCACAAAGCTGCTTTCGAAACCCCGGAACCTGGTGTTCCAGCCGAGAAACCCGATGCCCCGGGTGGCCATGTAGTCGGCGAGATAGTGCTCGGAGAAGTCGATCTGGTAATGCGTGGCGATCATCGCCACTCTCGGCTGGCGTCCCACCGCCCGGTGGTAGAGCCCCTGGCAAGGATGCCCGCCGGCCCCGGCGCGCGCAGCGGTGGGCGACGGCAACCCGACGAACTCGCGGACAACGCCCGCCGCGTCGGTATGACGGGTCAAGTCAGCTCCCCTCCGCGGGCGTACCTGATGTTAGATTCAGATTCGGATCTTGGCCAGGACCCGCATCCCCGCGGACCGATAGGAGCCGCAAGATGATCAAGCCGCACACCGTCAACTCCGAGTTCGAGCTCGGCGGTATCAACCATGTCGCGCTGGTGTGTTCGGACATGGCCCGCACCGTGGACTTCTACACGAACATCCTCGGCATGCCGCTGGTCAAGTCGCTCGACCTGCCAGGCGGTCAGGGGCAGCACTTCTTCTTCGACGCCGGAAACGGCGACTGCGTCGCGTTCTTCTGGTTCGCCGGAGCCCCCGATCGGGTGCCGGGCGTCTCGTCGCCGGGCGCCATCCCGGGCATCGGGGACATCACCAGCGCGGTGAGCACGATGAACCACCTGGCATTCCACGTGCCGGCCGAGAAGTTCGACGCGTACCGGCAGCGGCTCAAGGAAAAGGGCGTGCGGGTCGGCCCGGTGCTCAACCATGACGAGAGCGAGATGCAGGTGTCCTCGACGGTGCACCCCGGGGTTTACGTGCGCTCGTTCTATTTCCAGGATCCCGACGGCATAACGCTGGAATTCGCCTGCTGGATAAAGGAATTCGACACAAGCGACACCAAGGCTGTTCCCAAGACGGCAGCTGACCGGCGACCGCCGGTGGCGGCCGCGCGTTGATGACCGACGGCATTTTGACCGACGCTCAGATCGCCGCGCTGACGCCCGAGCAGCGGCGCGACCTGATCAAGCGGCTGGAGCAACCCCTGAGCGAGGTGATCAACCCGGTGCTCCTCGGTCGGATGCGGCGCATCCGGTTGAGTCTGATGATCGGTGGCTCGATCGCGATGATCCCGTGGCTTGTCTACCTGTCCTTTACGTTGCCGCAGAACTACGTTGCCCACAACTGGCCCGCCACCTGGATCGGCTTCGACGTTCTGTTGGCCGCGTTCATGCTGGCGACGGCCGTGTTCGGGTACCTGCGTCGTCAGGTGCTGCTGTTTGCCGCCTTCACGTCCGGGGTGCTGCTCATCTGCGACGCGTGGTTCGACCTGATGACCGCCGGACCGGACGACCTGTGGCTGTCGATGGTCACGGCTTTGCTGATCGAGGTGCCGTTGGCCGTATTCATGATCCGCGGTGCGCAGCGGATCATGCGACTCACGATGATGCGTCTGTGGCTGTTGGATCCCGGGATGCGGCTGTGGCACCTCCCGTTGTTTCCTTGAGCCCGTAGAGGTTTGGGTCGCTGATTTGGTCGAGCAGCCGGGCCAGCTGATCGACGAGCTGATCCGGTGCGAGTCGAAAGTCCCCGGCCAGCCAGGCGCTGATCGTTTGCCCGACGCCGCCGACCGCGAAGTGTGCCCCGGCCTTGATGCGGTCGTTTGCCGGCACGCGCAGCGCATCCCCGGCATACTGGCCCGACAGCATGGCGAACAGGGCGCTGGATTCGGCGCGTTTGCGTATGACCACGGCGTTGGCCAGTTGCGTGCTGAACAGCAGCCGTCCGATGCGCGCGTCCCCGGCGATGGTCTGCACGATGTTGGCCATCCCCGCGCGGCTCCGCTCGCGCGCCGGTACCGCCGCCACCGCGGCCTGGGTGGTGGCGGCCAACTCGGCGATCACCCAGTCGAAAACACCGCTGACGAATTCGTCCTTGTCGGCGAAACTTTCGTAGAAATAACGGGCGGCCAGGCCGGCCCGGCTGCAGATCCGCCGGACGGTCAGCTCGGAAAGCTCCCGCTGGTCGGCCCCGAGTAGGTCCAGGCCGGCCTCCAGCAGCCGCCGACGGCGCAAGGCCAGCCGCTCCGCGGCCTCGACGCCCCGGTACGGCCGCTCACTGGGAGTCATGAACACCATACTGACACGAGTGCAATAATCCGGCCAATCATTCTGATAACATATGTTCGCACAATTAGCGAGCGGTGCCGGGAGGGGACTTGCGATGGCCATGCACGAGGCGGTTCACGAGCCGATTCGGCAGGTGGAGCGCGCCATCGCCGACCCGCCCCGTCCCCGGCGCGGCCGCCGCGGGCGGGGTCTGGGTGTCGACGAGGGCTTGATGGGCGTGGCGCTATTGGCCGGTCCGGCGAACGTGATCATGCAGTTGGCGCGGCCCGGCGTCGGCTACGGCGTAATGGAGAGCCGCGTCGAAAGTGGGCGGGTGGACCTCCATCCGATCAAGCGGGCGCGCACCACCTTTACCTACCTCGCGGTGGCGACCGGCGGTAGCGATGCCCAGAAAGCGGCTTTCCGCCAGGCGGTGAACCGTGCGCATGCGCAGGTGTACTCCACCGCGGACAGCCCGGTGCGGTACAACGCCTTCGACGTCGATTTGCAGCTGTGGGTGGGGGCCTGCCTCTACAAGGGCGCCGTCGATATCTACCGCATCTTCATCGGTGAACTCGAGGGTGACGACGCCGACCGCCATTACCGCGAGGGGATGGCACTGGCCACCACGTTGCAGGTGCCTCCGGGGAGGTGGCCGGCGGACCGGGCGGCCTTCGACCGGTACTGGCAAGAGTCGCTGGCGAAGGTGCACATCGACGACGCGGTCCGGGACTACCTGTATCCCATCGCCGCGGGCCGCGTGCGGGGAGTCGCGCTGCCGCGACGGGTGCAGCGGCTGTCGGACAGCTTCGGGTTGCTGATCACCACGGGCTTTCTGCCGCAGCGGTTTCGCGACGAGATGCGGTTGCCGTGGGACGCCGCCAAACAACGGCGCTTCGACCGGCTGATGGCCGTGCTGCGCACGGTCAACCGCATGCTGCCGCGGTTTGTCCGACAGTTCCCGTTCAACGTGCTGCTGGCTGATGTCGACCGCCGGATCAGGACGGGGCGTCCGCTGGTCTAATTGGGTGCGCCGCCAGGGTCAGTTTGACTCAGTGGATGCAGACGCACACGCCAGGGGCGGTAGGCACTCACGGCGTACCGGCTGCTGCTCGGCGAGAGCGACGCCATGGCATACCTCGTCGACACGGCACCGCGCCCAATATCACAAAGGTGACTCTCTCGGGAATCTTCCACGTGTTGGGGGCGCAATGCCTCGCTGTTCCTCAATCTCGTGGATGGCCAGCATGAGATGCCCGTGTGCCGCCGATACCGAGGTTCAGTCGGTCGTCTTCACCATGGTCTGCCCGCAGCAGGTCAGGGCCTCTGGGCCAGGGCAGGTGGGGTTAGGCCAAGGGTCTGCTCCCACCTGCCGATCGAGCCCCGACGGGCTATCGGCTCTACGGACAGCGCGATGTCGAGTTGTTGACGTTCATCCGGCGTGCCCGCAGCCTCGGCCTGCATTTGCGCGAAATCGGCAAAGTACTCACAATCCGCAGCGGCGGTATCCCGCCGTGTGCCGCCGTCCGCGACATGTTCGACGAACGGATCGCCGACATCGACGCCACGGTCGAGGAATTGCTCAGCCTGCGCCATTTCCTCGTCGGCGCTCGCCGCCGAGCCGACAACTGCTGCGCCGAAGACCAGCCCGCCACCATCTGCAGCGCCATCGAGGAGCAAGCTGCTGCGGGCAAGCCCGTGGCCTAAATCGCGTCAGTTGTTAACGACAATCATTTTCAGTAGGCTCCTTGGCAATCAGCCCAACCGAGGAGTCCTGTATGACGTTGCGTGTCCTGCCCGAAGGGCTGGCCGCCGCCGGTGCGACGGTCGATGCGCTGACCGCCCGATTGGCAGCCGCCCACGCCGGCGCCGCTCCCTTGATAACGGTGGTGGCGCCGCCGGCGGCCGACCCGGTGTCGCTGCAGAGCGCCGTCTTGTTCAGCGTTGCGGGCACCGGACACGAGGCGGTGACCACCGAAGGCGTCCAGGAACTGGGCCGATCCGGTCTCGGGGTGTGCGAGTCGGGTGCCAGTTACGCCGCCGGTGATGCGGCGGCAGCATCGTCGTATCCGGTCGCAGGCGGCTGACGATGACGGCGCCGATCTGGATGGCCGCACCGCCGGAGGTGCACTCGGCGTTGCTGAGCAGCGGGCCGGGACCAGGGTCCTTGCTCGCGGCGGCCGGGGCGTGGAACTCGCTTAGCGCTGAATATGCCTCAGTAACAGAGGAACTCAGCGCGTTGTTGGCGTCGGTGCAGGCCGGCGCGTGGGAGGGGCCTAGTGCGGAATCGTATGTGGCCGCACACGTCCCATATCTCGCGTGGTTGACGCAGGCCAGCGCGAACAGCGCGGAAGCCGCAGCCCAGCATGAGACCGTGGCCGCGGCGTACACCGCCGCGTTGGCCGCGATGCCGACCCTGCCTGAGCTGGCCGCCAACCACGTCATCCATGGAGTCTTGCTGGCTACCAACTTCTTTGGAATCAATACGATCCCGATCGCGCTCAACGAGGCCGACTATGTGCGGATGTGGATTCAGGCCGCCGTCACGATGGCGACCTATCAAGCGGTCTCCGGTGCCGCGGTGGCGTCGACGCCGCCGACCACCCCGGCGCCACAAATCCTGAAATCCAACGCGTCGGCCAATCCGGCGGCGAGCACCAACCCGCTGCAGAACTTCCTGCAGCAGATCCAGCAGTTCTGGCAAAGCCTACTCACCGACCCGTCGCAGGTCGATCCAGGCAACCCGCTAGGTTTGCCGCCGCAGATCGTGCAGGGCTTGCAGAACTTTGGTATCGGAAATAGCCCGGTTGCGCACGCCCCGCTGCTCGACTACCCGGTGGATAACTGGGTTTCCAATATCCTGCAAAACTTCGGGATAAATTGGAATCCCAGCGCGGGCACGGTGAACGGACTCACCTACGATGCTTATTCGGATCCGACCCAAGGGCTGTGGTGGGTTGCTCGATCCCTCGAAGTCTTTGAGGATCTGCAACAGTTCGGCACATACCTGCTGCAAAATCCGGTTCTGGCTTTTCAGTACCTGATCAGCTGGCAACTGTTCGACTTTCCGCTTCACATAGAAGAATTGGCTTTCTCTGTGGGCGTCCCTTTCCAGGCGGTGTACGCCGCAATCCCCGCCGTGGCGGCTGCCCCGCTCGCGTCCGCGGGCGGCCTCGCCGGGCTGACCGGGCTGGCCGCCCTGCCTCAGCCAGTTGTGGCGCCGGCTCTGGTACCCGTGGCGGCACCCCCTTTGGTGCCGATCGTCGCGACGCCCGCGTCGTTCGCCGCGCCGGCCCCCGCCCCCGCCTCGGTATCGGCGCCTGCGCCCACGCCTTCTAGCCCCCCCGCCCCTGCGGGTCCGGCACCGGCACCGCCGCCCGCGGCCGCGGGTTCGGTCGGTTTTGGCCCTCCGTATGTGGTGGGGCCTCCCGGCGTCATGTCCGGCTCGATGAGTAGCAGCGCCAGCTCTGGGGCCAAAAGGAAAGCACCGGAGCCGGATATCGCCGCGTTGGCGGCGGCGGCGGGCGCGCGGGAGGGGGCGCGGGCGCGGCGGCGCCTGCGAGCGAAGCAGCGCGGCTACGGCGATGAGTTCATGGACATGAATATCGACGTCGACCCAGACTGGGGCACCCCGCAGGGTGAAGAGCCAGTCGCGTCGACGGTCGCCTCGGATCGAGGTGCCGGAAATCTCGGGTTCGCCGGCACGGCACGCAAGGAAGAGGCCGCTGAGGCGGCTGGCTTGACCACGCTGGCCGGTGACGAATTCGGCGGCGGCCCGAAGATGCCAATGGTGCCGGGCACCTGGGACCCGGAGGCTCCCAGGGAGGACAACGAAGAGGCGCATGACAGTGACGGAGCGCACGACAGCTAGCAACCCGAAACAACGAAGGGAATCGTCATGAGTCTGTTGGATGCTCATATTCCGCAGTTGGTGGCCGCGCAGTCGGCGTTTAGTGCCAAGTCAGGGGTGATGCGCAGCACGATCGGCCAGGCCGAGCAGGAGGCGGTGTCGGCGCAGGCGTTTCACCAGGGTGAGTCCTCGGTGGCGTTTCAGGCCGCGCATGCCCGGTTTGTGGAGGCAGCCGCCCGCATCAACACGTTGCTGGATATCGCCCAGGCCAACCTGGGGGACGCCGCGGGCACCTATGTGGCCGCCGATGCCGCGGCCGCGTCCGGCTACACCGCGTTCTGATCACACCGCTAGCAGCGAAAGGACTTGTGATGTCGCAGATCATGTACAACTACCCGGCGATGTTGGGCCATGCCGGGGACATGTCGGGCTATGCCGGCACCCTGCAGGGGCTGGGTGCCGATATCGCCAGCGAGCAGGCGGTGCTGTCCAACGCCTGGCAGGGCGACACCGGGATGACCTATCAGGTGTGGCAGGCGCAGTGGAACCAGGCCATGGAAGCCCTGGTGCGGGCCTATCAGTCGATGGCCAGCACCCACGAGGCCAACACGCTGGCGATGTACGCCCGCGACACGGCCGAAGCCGCCAAATGGGGCGGTTAGCTATCCGATCTGGGCGTCTAGGGCCCGCCAGGCGATGCACTGGTCGTGAAAGTCCGCGCTAGCACGCCCAGAAATTGCTTGTCCGCGCGTATCTCGCTCGATTGGGACGAGTCTTCCTGCGGGCGCGGAATTCGTTGCATCAGTGTGCGGCCCTGGCCGCAGGAGCCGTGCCTTGTGGAATAGTTCAGCTGCTACTGTTATATCAGTTTTGGCTGTATTGTTGGGTGAATGCTGACGAGTGAGATGCGCGAGTCGGCGCTGGCCCGGCTGGGCCGGGCGCTGGCCGACCCGACGCGGTGCCGGATCCTGGTGGCGTTGCTGGATGGGGTGAGCTATCCCGGCCAGCTCGCTTCTTATCTCGGGCTGACGCGGTCGAACGTGTCCAATCATTTGTCCTGTTTGCGGGGCTGCGGTCTGGTTGTGGCCAGCTACGAGGGCCGCCAGGTTCGCTATGCGTTGGCCGACGTGCATTTGGCCCGCGCGTTGGGCGAGTTGGTCCAGGTCGTGCTCGCGGTGGATACCGCGCGGACGTGCGTCGGTGACGACGCGCCGTCGGCCGTAGCCAGTGGGATGGACGTGGGTTGATCAGCGACAAGGACGCCAACGGCCAGGTCGGGCTGTCGCTGTCGGTCTCAGCGACGGGGCGGTACCGTTGCTCCGAACGGTGTTGTGCCGCCGCGAATCCCGTTGATCAGCGACGCCGCTCGGTGTTGTCGCGGCGAGTGCGTGTGCTTGTGGTAACGACGATTACCTACAACCTCATTGAAGCGATCGTCGCCGTCGGCGCGGGGGTGGTGGCTTCCTCGACCGCGTTGATCGGGTTCGGGCTGGACTCGGTCATCGAGGTGGCCTCGGCGGCCGCCGTGACCTGGCAGTTTTTCGGTAAGAACCCCGAGGCGCGCGAACGCTTCGCGCTGAGGATCATCGCGGTGTCATTCTTCGCGCTGGCCGGCTATGTGACCGTGGAGTCGGTGCGTTCGCTGTTCGGCGCCGAGGCCGCCAAACACTCCGTCACCGGAATCGTGTTGGCCGCCGTGTCGCTGGTGGTCATGCCGCTGCTGTCGTCTGCGCAGCGACGCGCTGGGCGCGAATTGGGTTCGGCCAGCGTGGTGGCCGACTCCAAGCAAACCCTGCTGTGTACTTACCTATCCGGAGTCTTGCTGGTGGGTCTGCTGCTGAACTTCCTGTTCAGCTGGTCGTGGGCCGATCCTGTGGTCGCGTTGGGCGTCGCCGCTGTCGCGGTCAGGGAGGGTCGGCGCGCCTGGCTCGGCAAGCACTGCTGTTGACAATCCACAGGGGCACATCCACCGAACCGGGAGGCGCTGGCCTCGGCCGGTTGCCGCTGACCGCCGACAACCCGCACGCTGCCCTCGGGGCGGCCGCCATGTAATGCCGGTTCGGGGTGCGCGGCGGCCACCTTGCTCAGCGGCACGAAACACTGGTGTATTCGGGGCACTACGCGGCCCCCGTTCGGCAGGTAAATCGCCTCCGGGCAGACCGTCGATGTGGCGTCATCTGCTGTGTTCCTTTGGTTTTGGAGGGCCTTGGCCGCCGCGCCGGCCGCGGCTGGCGCAACGATGACGGCAACTGGCGCTGAGGCCGCGAATCACCCCGGGCCGTGGGGTGTGAACCGCGCGCAGTCACGTGCTACAGTCCGGAAAAGATAATGAAAATTGTTTTCAATAACGGTGCCGTGGAGAAGGTCCGATGAAAGGTCAACCTGGTCGGCGCGGGGCGGCGATATGGGCCGCGGTGGGCACGGCCGCGGTACTGCTGGGCGCGGTCGCGTGCAGCAGCAACAACGCACCGCAATCCGGACCCAGCGGCACAAGCGGCACGGGGGCCGGCCCTAAACTCGCGGTTGTCGCGACGATCAACGCGTGGGGCAGCATCGCCGCACAGCTCGGCGGTGATCGGGTGCAGGAGACCAGCATCATCACCAACCCCGATACCGACCCGCACAGCTATGAGCCATCGACCGCTGATGCCCGCATGGTTGCCGACGCGAAGGTCGTGGTCGAAAACGGCATCGGCTACGACGCCTGGGCCGACAAAATGCTTGCGTCCGACCCGAATCCGCGGCGCACGGTGGTCAATGTCGGCGCCACCGTCGGGGTCGCCGACGGCGGCAACCCGCACCAGTGGTATTCACCCGACTCGGTCATCAAGGTGGCCAACGCGATCACCGCCGCCTACAAGAAGGCGGACCCGAATGACTCGGGCTATTTCGATCAGCAGAACCAGCAGTTCCTCAACCAGGCGCTGTCCAACTACCGCAGCTTGATCGCCAGTATCAAGGCCAAGTACGCCGGGACGCCGGTCGGTGCCAGTGAATCGATCTTCTCCCCGCTCTCGGATGCGTTGGGGCTGAACCTGATCACGCCGCCGCAATTCCTCAAGGCGATCAGTGAGGGCACCGATCCGTCGCCGGCGGACAAGGCGACCATCGACCGGCAGATCGCCACGAAGGCGATCAAGGTGTACGTGTTGAACACCCAGAACAGCAACCCAGATGTGCAGGCCCAGGTCGACGCGGCCAAGAAACAGGGCATTCCAGTCGCTACCGTGACCGAGACACTGTCGCCGGCGAACGTGTCGTTTCAAGATTGGCAATCCACCCAGTTGTCTGGCCTGGCCGACGCTCTGCACACCGCGACAGGAAAGTAGATGACCAGCGCGGTCCCCGGCCACACCAGCCAGCAAGCCGCCCCAGCGCCGGTTGCCGACGAGATCACGGTGCGGATGCGCGGCGCCTCGGCCGTGATGGGCGGGACGACCGTGTGGTCGGATGTGTCCCTCGAAGTCACCGCCGGGGAGTTCGTCGCGGTGCTCGGGCCTAACGGCTGCGGAAAGTCGACCCTGCTGAAGGTGCTGCTCGGGCTGACACCGTCGCACGGCACGGTTGAGGTGCTGGGCGCGCGCCCCGGCCGGCGCAACAACCGCGTCGGGTATCTGCCGCAACGGCACGCGTTCGACGCGAGCGTGCGCATCCGCGGGATCGACGTGGTGTCCCTGGGATTGGACGGCGCCCGCTGGGGAACGCCCGTACCGTGGCTGACGCGGCTGCTGGCCCCGCAACGGTTCGCGGAACGACGACGACGGCTCGAGCACGTGATCGAGGTGGTCGGCGCCGCCGACTATGCGCGGCGCCCGATCGGCCGCTGCTCCGGGGGTGAACAGCAGCGGCTGCTGATCGCGCAGGCCCTGATTCGCCGGCCGGAACTGCTGTTGCTCGACGAGCCGCTCGACAGCCTTGACGTACCCAGCCAGGCCGGGATCAGCGCCCTGGTGCGCGACATCTGCCGCCGGGAACGCGTCGCGGTAATCATGGTGGCTCACGACGTGAACCCGATCCTGCCCTACCTGGATCGCCTCATTTACATCGCACGCGGGTCGGCCGTGACCGGAACGCCCGAGGAGGTGATCACCGCCGATCAGCTCAGCGCGCTCTACGGCATCCCGATCGAAGTGCTCCATGACCGGGCCGGGCGCCTGTTCGTCGTCGGCCAACCCGACGTTCCTCCCGCGCACACTGTTGGAGCGAGCGGGTGACTCCGCAGCTGACCTGGAATCTGATCACCGATGTGCAGCAGATGTGGGCCTACCCGTTCATGGTCACAGCGCTGCGAGCCGGCACCGTCGTCGCCGTTCTCGCCGGTGTTGTCGGCTGGGTGATGGTGCTGCGCAAGGAAAGCTTCGCCGGGCACACCCTGGCCATCGTCGGCTTTCCCGGCGCCGCCGCCGCGGCCTGGCTCGGCGTGGCCACCGGTTACGGCTACTTCGCGGCCTGCATCGGCGCCGCGGCGGTGATCGCGCTGCTGCCGGCGCCGACCCAGGCGGGCGGGCTGGGCGGCTTCAGTGACGAGTCCGCCGGGATCGGCACGATTCAAGCCCTCGCGCTGGCGACCGGGTTCCTGTTCGTCAGCCTGTATCACGGGTTCCTGTCCGGGTTGACCAATCTGCTGTTCGGCACCATCGCCGGGGTCAGCTCCCAGCAGCTTCACGTGCTGCTCATCGCCGCAGTGGTGTGCCTGATTGTGCTGGCCGCGATCGGGCGGCCACTGCTGTGGGCTTCGATCGACGCCGATGCCGCCGCCGTCAACGGCGTCCCGATCCGACTCGTTGCCGGGCTGTTCCTGGTGGTGCTCGGCGGCGCCGCGGCCGGCGCCAGCCAGATCACCGGCAGCCTCTTGGTGTTCGCGCTGTTGGTTGCCCCGCCCGCGGCCGCCTTCCACCTCACCGCTCGTCCCGCGATGGGCATTGCGATCTCGGTCCTCATCGCGGTCGCCGTGACCTGGGTCGGCATCGGCTGCGCGTTCTATTCGCCGTATCCGATCGGGTTCTGGGTGAGCAGTTTCGCGTTCGGCATCTACCTGCTGGCCGCCGGCTACCGAGCGAGCGTCGAGCGGAGCCTCCGGTGGATCGACCGACGGCACTCCCCGGCGCACCCCGCGGTGGCGGCATGACGATCATCGACGGGCGCGCCAGCGCGTCGGGGCCGCTGACCGGCTTGGCAAACATGCTGGGCCAACCCTTCGTCACCCACGCGCTGGTGGCCGGGACCGCGGTGGCGGTGGTGTGCGGTCTGGTCGGCTACTTCCTCGTGTTGCGCGGTCAGGTGTTCGCCGGCGACGCACAGGGACACGTCGCCTACACCGGCGCCATGGCGGCGCTGGTGGCCGGGCTCGACCCCCGCGTCGGGTTGTTCGCCGCCACCATCATGGCCGGAGTCGCGCTGGGCCTGATCAGCCGTCGCGGCGCCGACGACGTCGCGATCGGCTCGTTTTTCTCCTGGATACTCGGGTTGGGCGCGCTGTTCTTGACCTACTACACCACCCACGGCAGCGGCAACAACGGGACAGCCAACGTCAATGTCTTGTTCGGCAGCATCTTCGGGATCAACGACCAGGCTAGGACCCTGGCGGTCACGGTCGCGGTCGGATTGGGCGTCGTGCTCATCGCGATCGCCCGACCGCTGCTGTTCGCCACCATCGATCCGGCCGTCGCCCAGGCCGCCGGCGTGCCGACCCGGCTGCTGGGGACGTTTTTCCTGGTCATTGTCGGGGTCACCGTCGCCGAGGCCACCCAGATCATCGGCGCGCTTGTCGTGCTCGGCCTGCTCGCCGCGCCGGCCGGCGCCGCCACACGGCTAGCGACCCGGCCCTGGCACGGGTTCTGGCTGTCCGCGGCCTTCGCCACGGCCGCGATCTGGATTGGCGTCACCATCGCCTACAGCGTTCCCGCGGCGCCGGCTACCTTCACCATCATGAGCACCGCCGCAGCGATCTACCTGATCGCTGCGGCGACGGCGACGCGCCAAAATTCATATCGATAGCGCCATGCCACTATATTTTTGCTTGGCACTCGCCAAGTTGGGTCGACAGACCGGGAGGTTCAGTTAATGGCGGTGTATGGGCTCTTGGCAAAGGCGGCCGCCACAGTGGTCACGGGGGTGGTCGGCGTGGCCGCCTACGACCTGTTGCGCAAGGCCGCGGCCAAGGCGCCGCTGCACGAGACCGCGGTGTCGGCCGCGGAGCTGGGGCTGCGTGGAACCCGGAAGGCTGAGGAGGCCGCGGAGTCGGCCCGGCTGAAGCTGTCCGACGTCATGGCGGAAGCGCGCGAACGCATCGGCGAGGAAGCGCCCACGCCGTCGGTCACCGACGCCCGCCAGCACGAGCACTGATCGCTTGACATGAACCTCGCGCTAGTGCCCGAGGTGCGGGCCGAAATCCCTGCCTTACAGGTGGTTTCGGATGCGGCCGGACGCATGCGGGTTTCGGTCGGGTGGGTGCGCCGCGACAGCCGGCGCGCGGTGGCGGTCGAAGAGGCCGTCGCCAAGCAGGAGGGTGTGCGCGCCGTGCACGCCTACCCGCGCACCGGATCCGTCGTCGTCTGGTACTCGCCCCGGCGCTGCGACCGTTCCGCGGTGCTCGCGGCGATCAGCGCCGCCGCAGACGTCGCCACCGAGCTGATCCCGGCACGCGAGTCGCATTCGTCGGAGGTCCGCAACGCCGACGTCCTGCGCATGGTCGTCGGCGGTGCGGCGCTGGCCCTGCTGGGCGTGCGCCGCTACGTGTTCGCCCGACCGCCCCTGCTCGGGTCCAGCGGCCGGACGGTCGCCACAGCCGTCACCATCTTCACCGGCTACCCGTTCCTGCGCGGTGCCGTGGCCTCGCTGCGGTCCGGTAAGGCCGGCACCGACGCGCTGGTGTCGGCGGCCACCGTCGCCAGCCTCATCCTGCGCGAGAACGTGGTCGCGCTCACCGTGCTGTGGCTGCTGAATATCGGGGAATACCTGCAGGACCTGACGCTGCGGCGGACCCGGAGGGCCATCTCGGAGTTGCTGCGCGGAAGCCAGGACACCGCATGGGTCAGGGTGACCGACGGCCGGCAGTCGGGCACCGAAGTGCAGGTGCCGATCGACACCGTGCAGATCGGCGACGAGGTCGTCGTGCACGACCATGTCGCCATCCCGGTGGACGGCGAGGTGGTCGACGGTGAAGCCATCGTCAACCAGTCGGCGATCACCGGGGAGAACCTGCCGGTCAGCATCACAGTCGGGTCACATGCGCACGCGGGTTCGGTCGTGGTGCGCGGACGCCTGGTGGTGCGCGCCCAGGCCGTCGGCAACCAAACCGCCATCGGCCGGATCATCGCCCGGGTCGAGGAGGCGCAGCTCGACCGGGCGCCGATCCAGACGGTCGGGGAAACCTTTTCCCGCCGTTTCGTGCCCACCTCGTTCCTGGTCTCGGCCGTCACGCTGGCGATCACCGGGGACGTCCGGCGCGCGATGACCATGCTGTTGATCGCGTGCCCGTGCGCGGTGGGTCTGGCCACCCCCACCGCGATGAGCGCCGCGATCGGCAACGGCGCGCGCCGCGGCATCCTGATCAAGGGCGGATCCCACCTCGAACAGGCGGCCCGGGTTGACGCGATCGTGTTCGACAAGACCGGGACGCTGACCGTCGGGCGTCCGGTGGTCACGAATATCGTTGCCATGCATAAGGATTGGCAACCGGAGCAGGTGTTGGCGTATGCGGCCAGCTCCGAGATCCACTCTCGTCATCCGCTGGCCGAGGCGGTCATCCGCTCGACCGAGGAACGCCGCATCAGCATCCCGCCGCACGAGGAGTGCGAGGTGCTGGTGGGCCTGGGTATGCGGACCTGGGCCGACGGGCGCACGCTGCTGCTGGGCAGTCCGTCGCTGTTGCGCGCCGAGAACGTGAGGGTGTCCAAGAAGGCAACAGAGTGGGTGGACAGGCTGCGGCGCCAGGCGGAGACACCGTTGCTGCTCGCCGTGGACGGCAAGCTGGTGGGGCTGATCAGCCTGCGCGACGAAGTGCGGCCCGAGGCGGCCGAGGTGCTGGCGAAGCTGCGGGCCAACGGGATTCGCCGGATCGTCATGCTCACCGGCGATCATCCCGAGATCGCACAGGTCGTCGCCGCCGAACTCGGGATCGACGAGTGGCGCGCCGAGGTGATGCCCGAGGACAAGCTCGAGGTGGTGCGCGAGCTGCGAAACGACGGCTTCGTCGTCGGCATGGTCGGTGACGGCATCAACGACGCCCCGGCGCTGGCGGCCGCCGATATCGGGATCGCCATGGGGCTGGCCGGAACCGATGTCGCCGTCGAGACCGCCGATGTGGCGCTGGCCAACGATGACCTGTGCCGCCTGCTCGACGTGGGCGACCTGGGAGCCAGGGCGGTCGATGTCATCCGCGAGAACTACGGCATGTCGATCGCCGTCAACGCCGCCGGGCTGATCATCGGCGCGGGTGGCGCGTTGTCACCCGTGCTGGCCGCCATCCTGCACAACGCGTCGTCGGTCGCGGTGGTCGCCAACAGCTCCCGGCTGATCCGCTATCGCCTCGGCTGAGGCGCCATCGACGTCCGCACGCCACGTCACCTTGCGCTGAATCCGGTTGGCGCCCGCAGATCTTGATCATTGTCCCTCATCGGGCCCGACCGTTTCTGACCCCCCGGGGCTGCGAGGCTCAGGCACTACCGGGTCGCTGGCGAATCGGCCGATCACCGTGACCGGATTCGTCCTCAACCAGGCGAAGTTACACGCGGACAATCGAACTCAGTCAGTCGGCTTCAATTGCTCTGACCGGCCTTGCGAGTCCAAAGCTGATGTCGGCCGAGATCCCTTGGCATTGGCGCGGTTTCCCACTGACCGAGCTCTAGCCAAGCGCGCAGGGCAGCCGCCTCACCGTTGTCGGCGATGGGGCCGATCCAATGGGGCGGTCCGCACGCTACCCGGTCATTGGTGCAGGGTTGCAAAACGGCCATGACGCCGCATCCGGTCGGTCGGGACGCGCAGGTGAGTGGTCCGAGCATGCACGCGGGGGAGACGAGCATGGCGTGTGGGCATCGTCGGATGGTGCGTCGCAGTTCGTCAATGACGGAAAGGTTATCGTCGGCCGCGCATGCGGCACAGACTATAACGGTGAACGGACGATCGGTCGCGCGACGCGGGAAAGTCAACGTGCCACGCTCTGGTCGACGCGCAGAGCCCGGTGACACGTGTTATCTTGAGACACAGTATATTTCACAGTCTTGCGGCGCGTCCGGGATAGGGCAGTAGCGCCATTTCGCGCGCGTTCTTAATCGCGGTGCTGACCTGCCGCTGTTGTTGGACGGTTAGACCGGTGACGTGACGGGAGCGGATTTTGCCGCGTTCCGAGATGAACACCCGCAGCGCGGCGGTGTCCTTGTAGTTGACCGCGCTGAGCCCAAGGCTGGCGAGAAGGTTCTTCTTGGGAGACCTGGCGCCGGGTTCGGCGCTACGACGGGCCCGCGGAGATTTCTTGGCCATCACCAGCTCGCCTTCCGCACGCCGGGTAGCTGCCCGTTATGGGCCAGTTGACGGACTCGAACCCTCGACACCCCGAACTTGCGCAGATGCCCGCGTGGACGCCCGTCGATCGCGTCGCGGTTGCGCAACCGCACCGCGCTGGCATCGCGGGGCTGGCGCGCCAACTCCCTTTGTGCCGCCTCCCGTTGCTCACCGGTGCTCGACGGCGAACGGATGATCTCTTTGAGTTGGGCGCGGCGTTCGGCGTAGCGCGCCACAATTGCGCGACGGCGGTCGTTCTTGACGATCTTGGATTTCTTGGCCACGCTCAGCGCTCCTCTCGGAAGTCGACGTGGCGGCGGATCACTGGGTCGTACTTGCGCAACACCATGCGGTCGGGGTCGTTGCGCCGGTTCTTGCGGGTCACGTAGGTGTGGCCGGTGCCGGCCGTCGAGCGCAGCTTGACGAGGGGGCGGATCTCGTTGCGTGCCATCAGATCCGCTGCCCTTCGCGGCGCAGCCGGGCCACAACGGCCTCGATGCCGTCACGGTCGATGACTTTGATGCCCTTGGCGCTGACCCGCAGCCGAATCCGGCGGCCCTCCGACGGCAGGTAGTACGTCTTGAGCTGGACGTTGGGTGACCAGCGCCGCCGAGTTCGCCGATGCGAATGCGACACCGCGTTACCGAAACCCGGTGCCCGGCGGTGCCGACGGTATCGAGCACGCCCTGGACAACCTCTTCCGGGACGCGCGGCGCGGTGAAAGCGACGATCCGCACGGTCCGTTGCTGGCCGGGCAGCAACCACTGAATTCCCGCGGCCCGATCAACCTGGTCGAGTTCAATGCCCGCCGCCCCTTCCATCCCCAGCGTCTCCACGATTGTCTTGACCTGTTGCTAGAGGGCGTGATCCGAACCCGGGGACGGCTCTGGCTGGCCAGCCAACCCGAGCAGGCGATGTGGTTGGAATCGGCCGGCGGCGGATTGCGGGTCAGCTCGGCCGGCAGGTGGCTGGCCGCCCTAACCGCCGCGGAATTGGCCGGTATCGATGCCGAACGACGCGCCTTCGCCGAGCTGGCATGGGACGACCAATATGGCGATCGGCACACGGCAATGACCGTCCTGGTGTGCGGCGCGGACGCCTCCGAAATCCGCGACGCCCTCAACGGCGCGTTGCTCACCGATGACGAGTACCGCCGCCCAGAAAGCTGGATCAACTACGACGATCCGTTCGGCGACTGGCACGAAGACCCTTGTGCAGCAGTGGCAGACGCCGCTGATGACGCCCCTGCCCATCACACCCAGGACGGAGACCGCTGATGAAACCCGGCATTCACCCCGATTACCACCCCGTCGTGTTCCAGGACGCCACCACCGGCGCGACGTTCCTGACCCGATCGACTATCACCAGTTCGCGCACGATCGAGTTGCAGACGCCGCACGGGATGCACACCTACCCGCTTGTCGTCGTCGAAGTGACCTCTGATTCGCACCCTTTTTGGACCGGCGGACGCCGTATCGTCGACACCGCCGGGCAAGTGGAGAAATTCCGCCGCCGCTACGGCAGCCGGCAAACAGCTGCAGTCGAACGCGGCGCCGGCGCCCCGCAGTGAGAAGCTTGCCGCCCGCTGGGGGAACCCCCGCCCGGGCCGGGTCGCGCGGGTTGTCCCAGCGCATTTAGGTGACCTCAGACTGTGCGGAACGGTCGAGTGTGCGATGTGGTTTACCGGCTGGGCTTTCGGATGCGGGGACAGTTTGGCATCGCGGACAGGTGCCGTAGAGGTCGACGTAGTGAGTGACGTCGGTGTATTGGTGTTGGCGGCTGAGGCGGCGCGTGTGTTCTTCGATCTCGACGGGAGTAAATCCCACGGCTTCGCCACACCGCCGGCAGACGAGATAGTGACGATGACCTTGCCCGGTACGCAGACGGTAGAGGATCTCACCGTCCTCGGCGCGCTGGGTCTCGGCGATCCGGTCGGCGGCCAGCGTGCGCAGGATGCGGTAGATACTGGTCAGGCCGATCCTCAGCTGTCGATGATGGCGAATGTCCAGATAAAGCTGTTGGGCGCTGCGGAAGTTCTCCTGCTCCCTTAGGACCTCTAAGACGGCCCGTTGCTTGGCCGTGGAACGTCGCCGCCGCGGTTCTGGAGGCGAAGGCACCAGTAACACTCCTTTGGGCGCGTGGGACGGCCGTCAAATACCCGAGTTAGCGGAGGTCGCGACCGCGGCAGCGGCATACACGCGGTGGATATGGGACTGCACGACCCTCACGGGAGAACGATAACCGTTTTCATCAGGACCGCGCGAGGGGTCAGCCTGGGAAGGCGTCGCAGCTCCTCCGCGTAGTGTCGATTGGGTGCGTAGCGAAGGCGATACCTGGGACATCACAACGAGTGTCGGTTCGACCGCGCTGTTCGTGGCGACCGCGAGAGCGCTGGAGGCGCAGAAGCCCGACCCGCTGGCCGTCGACTCGTATGCGGAGCTGTTCTGCCGCGCCGTCGGCGGCCCCTCCGCCGACGTTCTCGACGGCAAGGACCCCGAGCACCCGCTGAAGACCGCCGACTTCGGCGAGCATTTCGTCAACTTTCAGGGCGCTCGCACCAGGTACTTCGACGAATACTTCCGCCGGGCCGCCGACGCGGGCGTGCGGCAGGTGGTGATCTTGGCGGCCGGGCTGGACTCCCGGGCCTACCGTTTGGACTGGCCGGCCGCGACGACGATCTTCGAGCTCGACCGTCCGCAGGTGCTCGATTTCAAGCGCGACGTGCTCAGCGGCCATGGCGTCCAACCGCGCGCCGAGCGTCGCGAGATCGCTGTGGATCTGCGGGAGGACTGGCCACAAGCCCTGCGGGACAGCGGTTTTGATGCGGACAAGCCGTCCGCATGGATAGCCGAGGGCCTGCTGATCTATCTCCCGGCCACGGCGCAGGAGCAGCTGTTCACCGGCGTCGACGGCCTGGCCGGCCACGGCAGCCACGTCGCCATCGAGGACGGCGCGCCCCTTGAGCCGGACGAATTCGACGCGGCCGTCGAGGAAGAACGCGCGGCGGCGGCCAAAGGTGATCAACGGCTGTTCTTCCGGTTGGTCTACAACGAGCAGTACGCGCCGGCCACCGAATGGTTCGGCCGGCGGGGCTGGATCGCCGTCGGCACTCCGCTATCGGATTACCTGCGCGAGGCGGGCCGCCCGGTGCCCGGGCCGGAAACCGAAGCCGGGCCGATGATCTCCCGCAACACTCTGGTCAGCGCGGTCAAGGCCTGAGCGGAACTCTCGGGAACTTATCGGGAACTTCTCCAAGCCGCCAGCCGACTATTAGCTGCATGCTCTTGACGCCGCCCAACAGCCCGGGCGGCCATTGAATCCAGTCCGATCGGTAAGGAGCCGCCGCTATGACCGCGCCGGTATGGATGGCGATGCCCCCGGAGATCCATTCGGCCCAGCTGAGCGCCGGCCCCGGGCCCGGGGGCCTGTTGGCCGCCGCCGCGGGATGGGGTTCGCTGAGTACCGCTTACGCCGAGACGGCAGATGAACTCACCGCGATCTTGGGCGCGGTGCAGGCCGGGGCGTGGCAGGGGCCCACCGCCGAGCAGTACGTGGCCGCCCACGCGCCCTACCTGGCGTGGCTGATGCAGGCGAGCGCCGACAGCGCGGGCATGGCCGCGCAGCATGAGATCGCGGCCACCGCCTACACCGCGGCATCGGCCGCGATGCCGACCCTGGCGGAACTGGCCGCCAACCATGCGATTCATGCGGTATTGATGGCGACGAACTTCTTCGGGATCAACACCATTCCCATCGCCGTCAACGAGGCCGACTACGTGCGGATGTGGATCCAGGCCGCCACCACCATGGCCACCTATCAAGCCGTTTCCACCACGGCGGTGGCATCGGCACCGCAGACCGCGGCGGCCCCGCAAATCGTGAATGCCAGCGCCAGCTCCAACAGCGGCAGCAGCGACAGTGGTCTTCAAGACATTGTCGACAATGACGCCGGCGACCCAACCCAACTGAGTTGGTGGATCAACCGATTCCTCGAGGTTCCGCAAACTCTATGGCGGGATGTCTTGGAGTTCCCGCAGAATCCGTCCCTGGCGATCGAGCAGGTGCAGGCCGACATTCCGGCGCTGATAGCCGACGAAACCACCCACGTGGGCGAAGTCATCAGCACGTTCCCGCAATTGCAGACCGTTGTACCGCTTGCGCTCGTTTCGTCGAGCGCGACCGCCGGGTTTGGCGGCTTTGCGGGGCTCGCTGGGCTGAGCGGCCTGGCCGGGATCCAGCCCCAAGCGGTGCCGGTGGCGGCCGTACCCATGCCCCAGACGCCCGGCGTGCCGGTGAGTGGTAGCCCGACCGTGGTGAGCGCCTCGGCCCCCGGCCCGGCCCCGTCCTCGGCGCCGGCCTCAACTCCGGCCGCCACGCCGGCCACGGCGCCCGCGCCGGGCGCGCCGCCACCGCCGCCCATCGGTGTCGAGGGAGCCGCGTACCCCTACGTGGTGGGCGGTCCCACCATCGGGGCCAGCACCGGAATGAGCAGCAGCGCACAGCGGAAGACATCGGAGCCCGATATCGCCGCGGCCGGCGCGGCCGCCGGCGCGGCGGCGCGAGAAAAGGAAAGGGCACGTCGGCGCCGCAGGACCGGGATGCGAGGGTATGGCGACGAGTTCATGGATATGAACGTCGAGGTCGAGCCAGACTGGGACGACCGGGCTGGCGGGGAGACCGTCGCGTCGACCGTGGCCTCGGATGTTGGTGCCGGAAATCTGGGGTTCGCCGGCACCGCAAGCAAGGAGACGGCAGCCGGGGCGGCCGGGTTGACCACGCTGGCCGGTGACGAGTTCGGCGGCGGACCCTCGGTGCCCATGGTCCCGGGCACCTGGGACCCCGATGCAGTTGATAATGAAAATGATTTTCAGTAGGCTCCGCTGGTCAGTGTTCTGGCTAGCGGCCGCCGAACACGCAGTTCAGCGCCACCGAAACGGGAGGGAAGTCGTGAGTCGATCGGGCTCGCAAATCTCGACAGTTAGCTTATGCAATGCTAACTTCAGGCAGGTTAGGTTAGGCGACGCTACATACGAAAGAAGAAGCAGCCGTGGAACCCGGTGACGCCGGCGTGCTCGCAGTTCAGCCGGTCAATTCTCGGGTAGATGTCAGGGTCGACGGCGACATCGTCAGCCGGTTCGCCACGTGTTGCCGAGCACTCGGCTTGACGGTTTATGACCGCCAGCGTCCGGCCGACCTGGCCGCCGCTCGCGCCGGTTTCACCGCGCTGACCCGCGTGGCCCACGACCAGTGCGACGCCTGGACCGGGCTGGCCGCCGCCGGCGACACGTCGTTCCGAGTGCTCGAGGCCGTTTCGGGGACTGCGAGTACGGCGGGGGTGTTGCAGCGTCGGGTGGAACTGACGCACGGAGCCTTGGGCTTTCGCTACGACACCGGCCTGTACCTGCAGTTCCGCGCCACCACCCCGGACGATTTCCATCTCGCCTATGCGGCGGCGCTGGCAACGGCGGGGGAATTTGCGAAGGCAGACGAGATAGTCAGCGGGCTCACCGGGCGTCGCGCGGGCTGGCGTGAGGCCCGCTGGGTGGCGATCGTCATCAATTACCGCGCCGAACGCTGGTCGGACGTCGTCAAGCTGCTGACCCCGATCGTCAATGACCCCGATCTCGACGAGGCCTTCTCTCACGCGGCCAAGATCACCCTGGGCATTGCGCTGGCCCGGCTGGACATGTTCGCGCCGGCGCTGTCCTATCTCGAGGAGCCCGGCGGCCCCGTCGCCGTCGCGGCGGTGGACGGCACGCTGGCCAAAGCGCTAGTGCTGCGCGCGCACGTCGACGAGGAGTCGGCGAGCGAGGTTCTGCAGGACTTGTACGCTGCGCACCCCGAGAACGAGCAGATCGAGCACGCGCTGACCGATACCAGCTTTGGGATCGTCACCACCACCGCGGACCGCATCGCGGCGCGCACCGACCCATGGGATCCCGCCACCGAGCCCAGTCCCGGCGATTTCGTCGACCCTGGAGCCCAGGAGCGCAAGCGCGTGCTGTTGCACGAGGCCGAACGCGAGCTCGATGAATTCATCGGCTTGGACAAGGTCAAAGACCAGGTGGCCCGGTTGAAGAGCGCGGTGGCGATGGAGTTGGTGCGCAAGCATCGTGGGCTCGAGGTTGCGCAGCGCACCCACCACCTGGTCTTCACCGGGCCGCCCGGGACCGGCAAGACCACCATCGCCCGCGTGGTCGCCAAGATCTATTGCGGCCTCGGCCTTTTGAAGCGGGAAAACATCAGAGAGGTGCACCGCGCCGATCTCATCGGACAGCACATCGGGGAGACCGAGGCCAAGACCAACGCGGTCATCGACAGCGCCTTGGACGGGGTGCTGTTCCTCGACGAGGCCTACGCTCTGGTGGCCACCGGCGCCAAGAACGACTTCGGGCTAGTTGCCATCGACACCCTGCTGGCGCGGATGGAGAACGACCGGGATCGGCTGGTGGTGATCGTCGCCGGGTACCGCGCCGACCTGGATCGGTTCCTCGACACCAACCAAGGTCTGCGGTCACGGTTCACCCGCAGCATCGACTTCCCGTCGTACAAGCCCCCCGAGCTGATCGAGATCGCGAACTTTATGGCCGCCAAGCGCGACAGCGTCTTCGACCAGGCCGCGCTCGATGATCTCGAGGCGCTGTTCGCGCATCTGGCCGAAACGTCCAAACCTGACGCAACCGGGGTCGAACGTCGCGGCCTCGACATCGCGGGTAACGGCCGGTTCGTCCGCAACGTGGTCGAAAAGTCCGAAGAGGAACGCGAATTCCGGTTGGACCACTCCGCGCACGCCGAAAACGGCGAGTTCACGGACGAGGAGCTGATGACGATCACCGACGAGGACGTGCGCAATTGCGTTGAGCCGCTGCTGCAGGGCCTCGGCCTGCGGGAGCCGGCATGACCAATAATGAGCCCGACGGCGAATGGGCAGGGGAACGACGCTCGTTCTCCTCACGAACCCCGGTCAACGACAACCCCGACCAAGTGGTCTACCGCCGCGGCTTCGTCACCCGTCATCAGGTGACCGGCTGGCGCTTCGTGATGCGCCGGATCGCCTCGGGTATCGCCCTGCACGACACCAGGATGCTCGTCGATCCCCTGCGCACCCAGTCCCGTGCGGTGCTGATGGGCGCGCTCATCCTGATCACCGGCCTGGCGGGGTGTTTCGTGTTCTCGCTGATCCGGCCCAACGGGCAGGCGGGCAACAACGCGGTCCTTGCCGACCGGTCGACCGACGCGCTCTATGTGCGGGTCGGTGAGGATCTGCACCCGGTGCTCAACCTGACCTCGGCCCGGCTGATCGCCGGTCGCCCGGTCAACCCCACCGCGGTGAAAAGCAGTGAGCTGGACCGGTTTCCGCGCGGCAACCTGATCGGCATCCCGGGCGCGCCGGAGCGCATGGTGCAGAACGCCTCGCACGACGCCAACTGGACGGTGTGCGACGCCGTCAGCGGGACCTCGCGCGGTGCCCACAGCACGGGCGTCACCGTGATCGCCGGGCCGCCCTACGACGAGGGTGCGCGGGCGGCCGCGATCCACGCCAATCAGGGGATTCTGGTCGACAACGCCGGCAGCACCTGGCTGCTCTGGGACGGCAAGCGCAGCCAGATCGACCTGGCCAACCACGCCGTGACCAGCGCACTCGGCCTCGGTGTCGGAAATTCCCCGGTGCCCGCGCCGCGGCCGATCGCGCCCGGGCTGTTCAACGCGATACCCGAAGCCCCGGCGCTGACGATGCCGCCGATCCCGAATGCCGGTAGCCCGGCGAACTTTTCGGTGCCCGCCCCGGTCGGTGCGGTGGTCGTCTCCTACGGTTTGGAGCGGAACTCGTCGGGCACCGTGCGGTACTACGCGGTGTTGCCGGACGGCCTGCAGCCCGTTTCGCCGGTCCTTGCCGCGATCCTGCGAAACACCAATTCCTATGGCCTTGACCAACCGCCGCGGCTGGGCGCCGATGAGGTGGCCAAGCTGCCGGTGTCGCGGATGCTGGACACCACCCGCTATCCCGACCAGCAGGTCGCCCTCGTCGACGCCGCCAAAAATCCCGTCACGTGTGCGTACTGGAGCAAGCCGGCCGGGGCCGCCACCAGCTCACTGAGCCTGCTATCCGGCTCGGTATTGCCGGTGCCGGACGCAGTGCGCACCGTCGACCTGGTCGGTGGTGGCCCGCAGGGAAATGGCTCGACGGCCACCCGCGTCGCCCTGGCGCCGGGCACCGGCTACTTCAGCCAGACCGTGGGCGGCGGGGCGGCGGCGCCGGCCGCCGGGTCGTTGTTCTGGGTCTCCGACACCGGAGTGCGCTACGGCATCGACAATGAGGCTGAAAGTGGATCCGCAGCTGCCGGGCACGGCAAAACCGTTGAGGCCCTTGGGTTAAGCGGTCCTCCAGTTCCGATCCCGTGGTCGGTGCTATCGCTGTTCGCCCCCGGCCCGACGCTGTCGCGCGCCGATGCATTCCTCGCACACGACGGCTTGGCGCCCGACAGCAGGCCCGGTCGCCCGGTGTCGGCCGAAGGAGAGCCCCGATGAGCCGACTGATCTTCGAAGCCCGCCGCCGGCTGGCGCCGCCAAGTACCCGCAAAGGCACCATCACCATCGAGGCACCCCCTGAGCTGCCCCGGGTCGTTCCGCCGTCGCTGCTGCGGCGTGCGCTGCCCTACCTGATCGTCATTCTGATCGTCGGCATGATCGTCGCGCTGGTCGCGACCGGGATGCGGGTGATCTCGCCGCAGACTTTGTTCTTTCCGTTCGTGCTGCTGCTGGCGGCGACCGCGCTCTACCGCGGCACCGGCAACAAGATGCGCACCGAGGAGGTCGACGCCGAACGTGCCGACTATCTGCGGTACCTGTCGGTGGTCCGGGACAACATCCGGACCCAGGCCGCGCAGCAGCGGGCGGCCGCGCAGTGGTCCCACCCCGACCCGGCGACGCTGGCAACGGTGCCGGGATCGCGGCGCCAGTGGGAGCGCGACCCGCACGACCCCGACTTCCTGGTGCTGCGGGCCGGCCGTCACCAGGTGCCCCTGGCCACCCCGCTGCGGGTCAACGACACCGTCGAGGAGATCGACCTGGAACCGGTGTCGCACAGCGCATTACGCAGCCTGCTCGACACCCAGCGCACCGTCCGCGACGTGCCGACGGGAATCGACCTGACCAAAGTCTCGCGGATCACGCTGCTGGGTGAGCAGGACGACGTGCGCGGGGCCTTGCGCGCGTGGATCGCGCAGGCGGTGACGTGGCACGACCCGACGGTGCTCGGGGTGGCACTGGCCACCCGCGATTTGGAAAGCCGGGACTGGTCCTGGCTGAAGTGGTTGCCACACGTCGACATTCCCGGCGAGCTGGACGGCGTCGGGCCCGCCCGCTTCCTGTCGACCAACGCCGACGAGCTGGTGGCGATGCTCGGATCTCGGCTTGCCGACCGGCCGGCGTTCACCGGCGGGCCCGCCGATGCGCTGCGCCACCTGCTGATCATTGTCGACGACCCGGCCTATGACCTGAACGCCTCGGCGCTGGCAGTGGGCCGGGCGGGAGTCACCGTCGTGCACTGCTCTGCCACACCCCCGCACCGCGAACAGTATTCGGACCCCGAAAAGCCGATCCTGCGCATCGGGCGCGGTGCCATCGACCGTTGGCAGACCGGCGGTTGGCAGCCCTACATCGACAGCGCCGATCAACTCGGCGCCGATGACGCCGTTCACCTGGCCCGCCGGCTGTCGCGGTGGGACTCCAACCCGACGCATGCCGGGTTGCGCTCGGCGGCCACGCGCGGCGCGACCTTCACCACGCTGCTGGGTATCCAGGACGCCTCGCAGCTGGATGTGCCGACGCTGTGGGCGCCGCGCCGCCGCGACGACGAGTTGCGCGTCCCGATCGGTGTGACCGCGACCGGCGAGCCGCTGATCTTCGATCTCAAGGATGAGGCCGAGGGCGGGATGGGCCCGCACGGCCTGATGATCGGTATGACCGGCTCCGGGAAGTCGCAGACCCTGATGTCGATCCTGTTGTCGCTGTTGACAACCCATTCGGCGGACCGGCTGATCGTCATCTACGCCGACTTCAAGGGCGAGGCCGGCGCCGACAGCTTCCGCAACTTCCCCCAAGTCGTCGCGGTGATCTCGAACATGGCCGAGAAGAAGTCGCTGGCCGACCGCTTCGCCGACACGCTGCGCGGTGAGGTGGCCCGTCGTGAGGTGCTGCTACGGGAGGCCGGGCGCCGCGTTCAGGGCAGCGCGTTCAACTCGGTGGTTGAGTACGAGAACGCCGTGGCGGCCGGGCATGATCTGCCGCCCATCCCTACACTGTTCGTGGTCGCCGACGAGTTCACCCTTATGCTGGCCGACCATCCGGAATACGCGGAGCTCTTCGACTACGTGGCCCGCAAGGGCCGCTCGTTCCGCATCCACATCCTGTTCGCGTCCCAGACGCTGGATGTGGGCAAGATCAAGGACATCGACAAGAACACCTCCTATCGCATCGGGTTGAAGGTGGCCAGTCCCAGCGTTTCCCGTCAGATCATCGGCGTGGAGGACGCCTATCACATCGAATCCGGCAAAGAGCACAAGGGTTTGGGCTTCCTGGTACCCGCCCCCGGCGCGGCCCCGATCAAGTTCCGCAGCACCTACGTCGACGGCATCTACGAGCCACCGCAAAGGGCTAAAGCCCTTGTGGTGCACTCCAATCCAGAGCCGAAGCTGTTCACCGCCGGGATGGTGGAGCCCGATCTCGGCACCGTGATAGCTACCGGCGATGAAGAAGAAGCGGCCGGACCGCCGCGCAAGCTGATCGCGACCATCGGCGAACAGCTGGCACGTTACGGGCCGCGGGCCCCGCAGCTGTGGCTGCCGCCGCTCGACGAGCCGATCCCGTTGACCGCGGTGCTGGCTCGCGCCGGTCTGCCGCAAGGGCAGTGGCGATGGCCGCTCGGCGAAATCGACAAACCATTCGAGATGCGCCGCGACCCACTGGTGTTCGATGCCATGTCGTCGGCCGGAAACATGGTGATCCACGGCGGCCCGAAGTCCGGGAAATCGACTGCGCTGCAGACGTTCATCGTGTCGGCGGCCAGCCTGCACTCGCCCCGCGAGGTCACGTTCTACTGCCTGGACTACGGCGGCGGCCAGCTGCGGGCGCTGGAAGATCTGGCACACGTCGGCAGCGTCGCGTCGGCGCTGCAACCCGAACGCATCCGCCGCACGTTCGGAGAGCTGGAGCAGCTGCTGGTGTCCCGCCAGAGCCGAGAGCTGTTCCGGGACAGGCATGGTTCGGCCCCCGACGACGGTTTTGGCGAGGTATTCCTGGTCATCGACAACCTCTACGCGTTCGGCCGTGACAACACCGACCAGTTCAACACCCGTAATCCGTTGCTGGCCAAGGTGAGCGAACTGGCCAACGTCGGCCTGGCGTACGGCATCCACGTGGTCATCACCACCCCGAGCTGGCTGGAGGTGCCGCTGGCGATGCGCGATGGCCTGGGGCTGCGCCTCGAGCTCAAGCTGCAGGACGCGCGGGACAGCAATGTGCGCGTGATGGGCGCGCTGCGCCGCCCGGCCGACACCGTTCCGCACGACCAGCCGGGCCGCGGATTGACCATGGCCGCCGAGCATTTCCTGTTCGCCGCCCCCGAACTGGACCAGGTGGCCGCGATCAACGCCCGCCACCCCGGCGTTTTTGCGCCGCCGGTTCGGTTGCTGCCCACCAATCTCGCGCCCGACGCGCTGGTCCCGCTTTATCGGGGCGGGGAGAAGGTGGTCATCGGTCAGCGCGAAGAGGACCTCGCGCCCGTCGTCCTCGACTTCACCGAGAACCCGTTGTTGATGGTGTTCGGCGACAGCAAGTCCGGTAAGACCACGCTGCTGCGCCACATCATCCGCACCATCCGCGAGCACTCCACCGCCGACCAGGTGGCCTTCACCGTGCTGGACCGGCGGCTGCACCTCGTCGACGAGCCGCTGTTTCCCGACAACGAATACACCGCCAACATCGACCGGGTCATCCCGGCGATGCTGGGGCTGGCCAACCTCATCGAGTCGCGGCGGCCACCGGTGGGCTTGTCGGCGGCCGAGCTGTCCCGCTGGACCTACCGGGGCCACACCCACTATCTGATCATCGACGACGTCGACCAGATGCCGGATGCGCCGGCGATGAGCGGTCCATACATTGGACAGTGGCCATGGACTCCGCTCATCGCACAGCTTGCGCAGGCCGGCGATCTGGGGCTGCGCGTGATCGTCACCGCGCGCGCCACCGGATCCGGGCACGCGCTGATGACCAGCCCGTTGCTGCGCCGCTTCAACGACCTGCAGGCGACCACATTGATGCTCTCGGGCAACCCGCAAGACAGCGGCAAGATCCGGGGCCAACGATTCGGTCGGTTGCCCGCCGGCCGGGCGATCCTGTTGGGCGACAGCGATGCTCCGACGTACGTGCAGCTGGTCAACCCGCTCGTCGGTGAGGCCGCGATGTTTGGTGAAACGCAACAGGAGGGGAGCTAGTCATGACGTTGCGAGTGGTTCCGGAGGGTCTGGCCGCGACCAGCGCGGCGGTGGAGGCGTTGACGGCGCGGCTGGCGGCCGCGCACGCGGCGGCGGCTCCGGCAATCACCGCGGTGGTCCCGCCCGCAGCGGATCCGGTCTCCCTGCAGACGGCCGCCGGATTCAGCGCCCAGGGACAGGAGCACGCCGCCATCGCGGCCCAAGGCGTTGAGGAGCTCGGCCGCGCCGGTGTGGGCGTGGGGCAGTCCGGCGCAAGCTATCTCGCGGGTGACACGGCGGCGGCCGCTACCTATGGGGCTATCGGCTGATAATGACCGCGCTCATGTGGATGGCCTCGCCGCCGGAAGTGCATTCGGCGTTGCTGAGCGCTGGCCCGGGACCGGGGTCGCTGTTCGCGGCCGCCGGCGCGTGGTCGTCGCTCAGCGCCGAATACGCCTCGGCCGCAGCCGAACTCAGTGGCCTCGTGGGGGCGGTGCAAGCGGGGGCGTGGCAGGGACCGAGCGCCGAGCGGTATGTGGCGGCCCACGCGCCGTATCTGGCGTGGTTGCAGCAGGCCAGCGCGGACAGCGCCGGCGTGGCCGCGCAGCACGAGGTCGCGGCGGCGGCATACATCAGCAGCCTGGCGGCAATGCCGACGCTCGTCGAGCTGGCCGCCAATCACATGATTCACGGGGTACTGATAGCGACGAATTTCTTTGGGATCAATACGATTCCGATCGCGCTCAACGAGGCCGACTATGGCCGAATGTGGGTCCAGGCTGCCACCACCATGGCTGCCTATCAGGCGATCTCGGGTGCGTCGCTGGCCTCGGCGCCCCGCACCGCCCCGGCGCCCACCGTGGTGCATCCCGGCGCGCAGGCGCAGGCGGCCCAGACCGGCTCGGCGCTCAATCCGTCCAACCTGCTCTCGTCGTTCCTCAGCTCCTCGCAGAACATGCTCAACGAAGTCTCGACTTTCCTGCAGAACCCGGTCGGTACGTTGCAGCAGATGGTTACGGCGTTTGCCGCGAATCCCGTTGCGGCGCTGACGGCTATGGCGCCGTTGCTGGTGTCGTTCGGCGCTTACGAGGTGATCTCGCCGATCGTCACGTATGTGCCCATGCTGGTGCCGGCGCTGCCGCTGAGCCTCGGCCTGGGTATCGGCGCGATGACGTTGCTGCCCACGGAAATTGCGCCGGTCGCGGCGCCGGTCGCCGGCGCGCCACTGGCCCTCGCGTCCAGCACGCAGCCGGCGTGGCCGGTGGCCGGCATGGCCCCCACGGTGGCGACGCCCGCCGGGGCCCCGGCGTCCGCGCCGGCCGCGGGAGCCGGTGCGCCCGCCGCACCCGCCCCGGCGACGACGCCCGGACTTTTCGGCTACCTGGTGGCCGCAACCGGTGACCCGGGCACCGGTTTCGGGCCGACGGTCGGCGGCCGTGGTGGGGCGAAGGCACCGGCGGCGACCATCCCCGCGGCGGCCGCAGCGGTGCCCGGTCGGGCCGAGGCTCGTGCACGGCGGCGCCGGCGGGCCACAATGCGCGATCATGGCGACGAATTCTTGGACATGGACTCCGACATCAGCGTTGCGCCCGACTATGGCGGGCGGGAGCAGGCTTTCGCGCTGGCTTCCGGGGGCGGAGCCGGGACGCTCGGGTTCGCCGGGACCGCGCACAAACACACCGCCCTGACGGCGGCCGGGTTGACCGAGCTGACCGGCGACGAGTTCGGCGGCGGCCCGCGGATGCCGATGGTGCCCGGCACCTGGGACGAACACGGCGATGGCCCGGATGGATCGAGGAGAGGGGGCTCGACCAATTAGCAGCGTGCCAGTCAGTAACCGAAATTTCGAACGAAAGGATAGGGAATCGTTATGAGTCTGTTGGATGCTCATATTCCGCAGTTGGTGGCCGCGCAGTCGGCGTTTAGTGCCAAGTCAGGGGTGATGCGCAGCACGATCGGCCAGGCCGAGCAGGAGGCGGTGTCGGCGCAGGCGTTTCACCAGGGTGAGTCCTCGGTGGCGTTTCAGGCCGCGCATGCCCGGTTTGTGGAGGCAGCCGCCCGCATCAACACGTTGCTGGATATCGCCCAGGCCAACCTGGGGGACGCCGCGGGCACCTATGTGGCCGCCGATGCCGCGGCCGCGTCCGGCTACACCGCGTTCTGATCACACCGCTAGCAGCGAAAGGACTTGTGATGTCGCAGATCATGTACAACTACCCGGCGATGTTGGGCCATGCCGGGGACATGTCGGGCTATGCCGGCACCCTGCAGGGGCTGGGTGCCGATATCGCCAGCGAGCAGGCGGTGCTGTCCAACGCCTGGCAGGGCGACACCGGGATGACCTATCAGGTGTGGCAGGCCCAGTGGAACCAGGCCATGGAAGCCCTGGTGCGGGCCTATCAGTCGATGGCCAGCACCCACGAGGCCAACACGCTGGCGATGTACGCCCGCGACACGGCCGAAGCCGCCAAATGGGGCGGTTAATTCCGGTCAGATGAGTGCCGAACCCAACGCCGTCGAGCTGACGGTCGATCAGGCATGGTTCATTGCGGAAACCATTGGGGCGGGTACCTTCCCGTGGGTCCTGGCGATCACCACGCCGTATCGTGATGCCGCCGAAAGGCAGGCGTTCCTCGAGTATCAGCGGGCCGAACTGAGCCGGATGGGTCTGGTGTCGCAAGAGGGCGTGGTCAACCCGTCGGTCGCCGACTGGATCGCAGTCGTGTGCTTTCCGGACCGGTGGCTCGACCTGCGCTACGTGGGGCCCACCAAGAACACCGGTGAGGCCACCGGCGCCGGCGCGCTGCTGCGCGGCATCGTGGCCCAGCGCACCGGCGCCAGCGGTAAGACCTCGAAAGCAGTTGTCGCGTTCCGCAGCGCGCAGCTGGTCACGTTTACCGCGATGGATATCGACGACGCGGGGGGGCTCGTTCCCGTCCTCGGCGTCGGGCTGGCCCGGCGGCCACCGGCGCGATTCGACGAGTTCAGCATGCCGACGTCCGTCGGGGCCCGAGCCGACGAGCGGCTGCGGTCCGGCGCTTCACTGTCCGAAGTCGTTGACTACCTGGGTATCCCGGCATCGGCGCGACCGGTGGTGGAGTCGGTGTTCTCCGGTCCGCGTAGCTACGTCGAGATCGTCGCCGGCTGCCACCGCGACGGGCAGCACTCCACCACCGAGGTCGGGATGAGCATCGTCGATACCACCGCGGGCCGGGTGCTGGTCAGCCCGTCGCGCGCCTTCGACGGCGAGTGGGTCTCGACGTTCAGCCCGGGGACCCCCTTCGCCATCGCCGTCGCAATCGAACAGCTGATCGCCGGATTGCCGGACGGCCAATGGTTCCCCGGCCGGCGGCTGTACAGAGACTTTTCGGCCCGAGTTTCATAACGGCAACGAGATAGAGAAGAGAGAACAATGATCCAATGGCCCCAGTATTTTTCGAGGGCACGGTGACGTCCGGCGCCGTCATGCCGATCGTCCGCATCGCCATACTCGCGGACAGCAGGCTGACGGAGATGGCCTTGCCCACCGAGCTGCCGCTTCGCGAAATCATCCCCGCGGTAAAGCGTTTGGTGGTTCCCACCGAGTCGAACGGTGACGGTGGCGCGCCGGATGCCCCGGACACCCTTGCGGCCTCCCACCTGAGCCTGGCGCCCATCGGTGGCGCGCCGTTCAGCCTGGACGCGACCCTGGACACCGTCGGAGTCGTGGACGGTGACCTGCTTTCGCTGCAGCCGGTGCCCGTCGGTCCGGCCGAGCCGGGCATCGTCGAGGACATTGCCGACGCCGCCATGATCTTCTCGGCCTCGCGACTGAGGCCCTGGGGCACAGCGCATATCCAGCGAGGAGCGCTGGCGGCGACGATCGCCGTGGCCTTGCTGGCGACCGGTCTGGGGGTCACCTACCGGGTGGCCACCGGTGCGCTGTCGGGGCTCGTCGCGGTCAGCCTGATAGCTGTGCTCACCGCCTCGGCCGGCCTGCTGATCACCGCGCGTTCGGCGCGCACCGGACAGGCGCTGTCGATCGCCGCGCTGGCACCCATCGGCGCCGCCCTGGCGTTGGCGGTGCCCGGGAGGTTCGGGCCGGCGCAACTGATGCTGGCCGCCGCGGGCGTCGCCGCGTGGTCGCTGGTCGCCCTGATGGTTCCCGGCCCGGACCGGGAGCGAGTCGCCGGTTTCTTCACCGCGACCGCGGTGGTCGGTGCGGGCGTTTTGCTGGCCGCCGGCGCCGAATTGCTTTGGCGGTTACCGATACTGACAATCGGTTGCGGGTTGATCGTGGCGGCCCTGCTGGTCACCGTCGAGGCGGCTCAGTTGTCCGCGCTGTGGGCACGCTTCCCGCTGCCGGTCATTCCCGCGCCGGGCGATCCCACCCCGTCGGCGCCGTCGCTACGGGTGCTCGAGGACTTTCCGCGGCGGGTGCGGATCGGCGACGCCCATCAGAGCGGATTCATCGCCGCCGCGGTGCTGCTCAGCGTCCTGGGATCGGTGGCGATCGCGCTGCGCCCCGAGTCGTTAGGCGGCCCCGGCTGGTACGTGGTGGCGGCAACCGCGGCCGCGTCCATCATGCGCGCCCGGGTGTGGGATTCGGCCGCGTGCAAGGCCTGGCTGCTCGCCCAGCCGTACCTGGTCGCGGGCACCCTCTTAGTGCTCTACACCGCGACGGGACGGTACGCCGCCGCCCTCGGCGCGGCCCTGGTGCTCGTCGCGCTGGTGTCGGTGTGGGTAGTGGTGGCGCTGAACCCACGCATCGCCTCGCCGGAAAGCTATTCACTGCCGGTGCGCCGGCTGCTGGGCTTTGTCGCGACCGGCCTCGACGCTTCGCTGATCCCGGTCATGGCGTACCTGGTCGGTCTCTTCAGCTGGGTACTCAATCGATGATTCGGGCCGGATTAGCCTGCCTCACAGCCGCTTTCGCGGCCGTGATGTGGACCTGCCCGTCGGCGCTCGCGATCGATCAGCCGAAGGTGGATCCCGGAGTGGCACCGCCCAGCGGCACGCCGGGGCCCGGCCAGCCGATGGAGCAGCGCGGCTCGTGCAGCACCTCGGGAGTCATTCCGGGCAGCGATCCGGGCGCGGTGACACCAAGTCAGGCGATGCTGAATCTCCCCGCGGCGTGGCAGTTTTCCCGCGGCGATGGTCAACTGGTGGCCGTCATCGACACCGGGGTGCGACCGGGTCCGCGCCTGCCCAACGTCGATCCCGGCGGCGATTTCGTGGAGACGACCGACGGCCTGACCGACTGCGACGGGCATGGCACGCTGGTCGCCGGGATCATCGCCGGCCAGCCCGGTGATGACGGTTTCTCGGGCGTGGCGCCCGCGGCTCGCGTGTTGTCGATCAGGACGACGTCTGCCAGGTTCTCGCCACGCACGCCGGGCGGCGATCCGCTGCTGGCGCAGGCGTCCCTTGACGTCGCGACGCTGGCCCGGGCGATCGTGCACGCGGCCGACCTCGGCGCCCGGGTGATCAACATCTCCGCGACAACCTGCCTGCCCGCTGACCGGCCTATCGACCAGGCCGCGCTTGGGGCGGCGATCCGGTTTGCGGCGGTGGACAAGGACGCGGTGGTCGTGGCCGCAGCGGGCAACAGTGGGTCGACCGGATCGGTCGCAGGGGGAACGTCGTGTGAGTCCAATCCGCTCACCGACCTGAGCCGTCCGGACGACCCGCGAAACTGGGCCGGTGTGAAGTCGGTCTCCATCCCGTCGTGGTGGCAGCCGTATGTCCTGTCGGCGGCCTCCCTGACGGCGGATGGGCAGCCGTCGAAATTCACCATGGCCGGGCCGTGGGTGGGCATCGCGGCGCCCGGCGAAAATATTGTCTCGGTGAGCAACCGCGACGGCGGCGGGCTCGCCAACGGCCTGCCCGACGACCATCAGCAGATGGTCGCGTTGAGCGGCACCAGCTACGCCGCCGGCTACGTGTCAGGGGTCGCGGCGCTGGTCCGCAGCAAGTATCCCGAATTGACCGCCGCGCAGGTGGTGCGCCGCATCACCGCGACCGCGCACAACGGCGCCCGCGCGCCCTCCAACGTCGTCGGCGCCGGCAACCTGGACCCGGTCGCGGCGCTGACCTGGGAATTGCCCGCCGGCAACCAACCCGGCGCGGCGGCGAAGCCGGTCGCCGCTCCGCCGACACCGGCGCCCAAGGACACCACACCGCGGACCGTCGCCTTCGCCGGAACCGCCGTGCTGGCTTTGGTTGTCGCGGCCGCCGCCGCGATCGCCGCGAGCACCCGAAAGAAGGAGACCACCCCGTGAGCCCGCTTCGTTCGATACCGATCCCGGGTAGCGGCCGAATCACCCTGGCGCTGCTGGCCGTGGTGCCCGCGGTGATGGCCTATCCCTGGGGATCGCCGCGTGACTACTGGGTGCTCGGCATCGCGGTGGCCGTCGTGATCGTGCTGTTCGGCTGGTGGCAAGGCTTGTACTTCACCACGATCCTGCGCCGCCGCATGGCGATGATGGGCCGTAGCGGCCGATTCGTACCCGAATCCGGGTCCGCGACAAAGACAACCGCGCTGCTGCGAGTCGGGCCGCCGGTCGGCGACTCGGAGGTGCTTCCGCTGCCGCTGATCGCCCGGTACCTGGACCGCTATGGTATCCGCGCCGACAAAGTCCGAATCACCAGCCGCGACAACCCATCCGACGCCTCACGGCGGGAGACCTGGATCGGGCTCACGATATCGGCGGCCGACAATTTGGCGGCGCTGCGGGCTCGCTCAGCGCGGATCCCGTTGCACGAGACCGCCCAGGTCGCGGCGCGCCGGCTCGCCGACCACCTCCGCGAGAGCGGCTGGGAAGTCACCACGGTGGTGCCCGACGACGTCCCGCGCTTGCTGGCGCCCAACGCCCGCGAAACCTGGCTGGGAGTGCAGCGGGGTGCCTCGGGTTACGTTGCGGCCTACCAGGTCCGCATAGACGACGCGTTGCCGCAAACCTTCGACGCGATCCGCTCCCACCCGGCGCGCGAGACCTGCACGGCGCTGGAGATCGCCGGCGACGGAACCCGCAACACCCTCGCGGCCGCGTGTGCGTTCCTGACCGATACGCCCCCGGCAGCTGGGGCGCCGCTGGCCGAACTGACCCCGCAACGCGGTAACCACCTGCCGGCGCTGACGGCAATGGATCTGTTGTCCACGCAACGACTTGACGGACACACCGATGAGCCCGCCGGCGGGCTGGCGCGGCTGGTCTGGCCCACTCCGGGGGCCGGTGCCCACCGGGCACCGTTCGCCGAAACCGCTAGAGCATGAGCTAGAACATCACTTTGCCAAGGAACTGCGTCATCCGGCGCAGATAGTCCAGCTGGCTCACGTGCAGCACGTGACTGCCGGGGAACCAGTGCAGCGCACAGCGGTCCCAATGCTTCCAAAGCGTTACGGCCTGGTCCGGCGGGGCCATCCGATCGCCGATGCCCGTGATGATCATCCGGCGGTTCTTTCCCACCAGCGGCCGGTAGTTCAGTGGACAGTGGTAGGACAACCCGGCGGCCAGCTCGTCACGGCTGATGTTGGACAACCGCAAACCCAGCCCCATGAGCTTGTTCGCCGGGAACCATTCGTCGAACATCGTTGACGGGGTGACGACCGGGCAGTTGGGGATGACGGCTTCGAGCCGATCGTCGACGGAAGCCACCAGCGCGGAGGTGTAACCGCCCAGCGATATCCCGGTCAGCGCGATGCGGTCGACGCCGGTGTGGCGCAAATAGTCGATGACGGAACGGAAGTCGTGCACAGCCTGGGCCATCGCCTCGGCGAAACCGCCGAGCCCGCCGGCGAAATAGCCGAAACCGCTGAATGGCGAGAACTTTTCGGCCCGCGGGCCGTGGAACGGCAGCGTATACATCAGCACGTCGTAGCCGGAGCGGTAGTACCACGGCAGCGTGAAGAACCGCCCGTTGGCCAGATACGACGAGCCCATGAAACCGTGTACGACGCACAGCGTGGGGTGGGGCCCGTCGCTGTGGCGCCAGTGTTGCGCGTGCACGACGTTGTTGGAGCCCCAAGCACTCCAGCGTGACCGCATCGCGGGGTTGATCGCCCTGAAGCTGCTGCGGAACGAGATGTTGTCGACCCTGCCGCGCGCGAGCCGCACCGCGAGCCGATTGGCGGGCCGGGACGTGACCCGGGGCAGCTCGGTGGGTGCCGGAAACGACTTCGCCGGGTCCCGTTCGGCCGCCAGCTCGGCGTAGAAGCGCAGGCTGTCCCGTTCGCTGCCGGAGCGCACCGAGGTGGCGATAACGGCCGGCGTCACCGTCGTGGCGAGCACCGAGGCGACCCACGTGCGGAGCGCGAGATCGCCGATGGCCGATGCGTCGACCACCATTCGCTGGCGGGACGACAACGCGGAGCGCGGCGGCAACCCGTCGGCACCGGCGGGTACGTCGGCACCGGGAACATCCGGAACGGGAAGGGGGGCACCGACCGGATCCGCTTCGGACGTCACGACGGCGATGCTATCGCCCACTCGGTCGCCGCCGGGGCGGGATGCGGTAATACGGTTGTCTATCAGCCACTCGGGACGGTGTTGATCGGGAGGACAGACATGTGGGATCCGGACGTCTACCTGGCCTTTGCGGACCATCGCAACCGACCCTTCTTTGACCTGCTGTCGCGGGTCGGCGCCGAGCGGGCGCGCCGGGTGGTCGACCTCGGCTGCGGTCCGGGCCACCTGACGAAGTACCTGGCCCGGCGCTGGCCGGAGGCGGCGATCGAGGCGATCGACACCTCGCCCGAGATGGTCGCCGCCGCGAAGGAACGCGGGATCGACGCCGTCATCGGCGACCTGCGGGACTGGAAGCCCAAGCCCGACACGGACGTGGTGGTCAGCAACGCGGCCCTGCATTGGGTGCCCGAGCACGCCGATCTGCTGGTCCGATGGGCCGGCGAGTTGGCGCCCGGATCGTGGATCGGCGTCCAGATTCCGGGCAACTTCGAGACGCCGTCGCACGCCACGGTGCGGGCGCTGGCCCGCCGTGAGCCTTACGCGAAGCTCATGCGCGACATACCTTTTCGCGTTGGAGCGGTGGTTCAGCCGCCGATGAACTATGCCAACCTGCTGCTGGACGCCGGCTGCCGGGTCGACGCCTGGGAGAGCACCTACCTGCACCAGCTGGAAGGGGAGCATCCGGTGCTGGAGTGGATCACCGGCACGGCGCTCGTCCCGGTGCGCGAGCGGCTCGGCGACGAGCTCTGGGAGCAGTTCCGCCAGGAACTCATCCCCCTGCTGGACGAGGCTTACCCGCCCCGGGCCGACGGCACGACGATCTTCCCGTTCCGGCGGGTGTTCATCGTCGCCCAAGCCGGTGGTGGGCGTCGCTCGGGTGGGTAGCGTCGGCCGCCCGAGGCTCCTCGATGCCACGGTCGACGGCGATGGCCGAGCTGCTGTTCGGCGTCATCTGATGGATCCGCAGATACGTTTCGGTGTACCGCACCGCGATGCGGGAGCCGGCGAACTCCGACGGTATGACGTCGCCGGTGCGCTGGCGCCAATCATGCAGACGGACCGCGAGATCGGCCGCGACCGCATCCGCGTCCGCTTGCATGCTCGGGTCCCCCGCCAGCAGGTTTACCGTCTCGGTGGGATCGGCGCGCAGGTCGTAGAGTTCGCGCTCCGGACGCGGACCTTGCACGAACGGCGCGACGGCCAGTCCCGACGGGCTTTCCTGAATGTCCAGCGGCATGTCGAGCAGTGGCCGGTGTGCGTAGTTTTCGATGTAGCTGTATTCCTTGGTCCGGATCGCGCGAATGGGGTCGAACGAGTCGTGATAGGTCTTCGTGGTGTACACGTGATCGCGGACCGGTTCGGCTTCGGCGTCCGGCGCAAGCAAGGCGCCGGCGTGTGACACGCCGTCGACGTCGGCCGGCACCGTGGGGCCCAAC
The DNA here is from genome assembly GCA_963784685.1 of uncultured Actinomycetota bacterium. GTDB lineage: Bacteria > Actinomycetota > Actinomycetes > Mycobacteriales > Mycobacteriaceae > Mycobacterium. Next base: position 109,900 of record CAWASF010000011.1, on the reverse strand, counting down.
AGCCCGAGCAGGGTCGGCACCAGGTCGACGCCGCTGAACAGTTCGTCGTAAACGCGGGGCGGCAGGGCCCGGTTCGTGGGTGGGCGGATGATCATGCCGATGCCGGTTCCGGCGTCGTACAGCGTGGATTTCGCGCGCGGAAACGCGGCGCCGTGATCGGTGAAGAACACCACCCAGGTGCTGGCGTCCAGCCCGGTCTGGGCCAACGTGTCCAGCAGCCGCCCCACCGCGGCGTCGGCCGTGGCGATCGCCCCGTAGAAGGCGGCGAGGTCGCCGCGAACCTCCGGAGCGTCGGGCAGGTAGTCGGGAGGGTCGACGGCCCCGGCGTCGGCCGGTTCGTAGCGTTCCCGCGGGTAGGGCCGGTGGGTCTCGAAGAAGCCCGCGGTCAACAGGAACGGTTGGCCCCCAAGGTCTTCGGGGGCCTCCAGCAGCCATTCCCGGGCTTGGTCAACCACGTACTCGCAGTAGGAGTTCGACACGTCGAACTCGTCGAAGCCCAGCCGTTTCGGATACGAAGTCTCGTGTTGCATGCCGAAAAGAGCTGAGTAATAACCGGATTCGGACAACATCTGGGGCAGGGTCCGCACGCCGCTGCGGTATTCCCAGCCGTGGTGGGCCAGGCCGAGGAGCCCGTTGCTTTGCGGGTAGCGGCCGGTGAACAGCGATCCGCGCGACGGCGAGCACAGTGGCGCCGTGGCGTGCGCCCTGGTGAACAGGATGCCCTCGGCGGCGAGCCGGTCCAGTCGTGGGCTGGATACGTCGGGGTGGCCGTAGGCGCCGAGATATCGCCCCAGGTCGTGCCAGTGCACGATCAGCACGTTGTCTTTCGCGCCTTGAGCTGTCATGTCACCTCGAGCGGCGACGATACCCCAGCTACGCCCATCGGTTCTCGCTGACGAACTCCGACAGCGGTCGAGCGAAGGCCCAGCCGTCCAGCTCCAGGGCCGGCCGATCCGGAAACTCGGGCACCGGCCCCAGACACAGGATCGCCACCGGCTCGGCGTCGGCGGGCATGGCGAGCAGGTCCGCCAACCGTTGCGGATCGAACAGGGAAACCCAGCCCATGCCGAGGCCTTCGGACCTCGCCGCCAGCCACAGGTTCTGGATTGCGCACGACACCGACGCGAGATCCATCTGCGGCAGCGTACGCCGGCCGAACACGTGCTTGTCCCGGTTGTCGCACAGCGCCACCACGAAGAGCTCGGCGCACTCCAGAATGCCCTCGACCTTCAGCGCCAGAAACTCCCGGGAGCGCTCTCCCAGGGCCGCCGCGGTGAGTGGGCGCTCTTCCTCGACGAGTGCGTGAATGCGTCGCCGCAGTGAGTCGTCGGTGATGCGGATGAAGCGCCACGGCTGCATCAGGCCGACGCTGGGGGCCGCATGCGCGGCTTGCAACAAACGCGCCAGCACGTCCTCCGCCACCACGCCGCCGGGCAGGAAGCGGCGCATGTCGCGCCGTTCGGAGATCACCCGATAGACGGCCCGCCGCTCCTGGGCGCTGAACGCCTGCTCGCTCACAGGGTCATCGTAGAAAATCCACGCTAGCGTGTGTTCCGTGCGAGTTTCCGAGGTATTCGACCAACTGCCCACCGACCGCGGATACGGCGAGCCCTACCAGACGGCCGACGGCGCCACCGTGATCCTCGTCGCCAAACCGGCCGGCGTGTTCGTCATCCGCGACGGCCAGGCGTCCTGGGTGCCCGCTCTGGACGCGAACCGGATCGCGCTGATCGGAGTGCTCACCGGGCTGCTGGCGGCGGTGATAGGCACCCTGGCGGTGCTGCGGCAGCCGCCATGGCCCCGGATCACGATCACGGAACGCCGTCACGGGCTATAAGTGACGCCGACCGCCCGGAAGACATAATCCGGCGGCATGTCGAAGGCCAGCGATTGCCGCGGCAGGCCGGAGAGCACCTCGTCGGGAATGGCGCACTTGTAGTGCAGCGACAGCTCGCCGCTGAACTTCTGGTCAATCTCGGCGACATCGACGTCGACCCGCAGACCGGTCGACGATATCTCCACCTTGGCCGGCCCCGTCTGCGGCGCGTCCCAGCGCACGTTGACGGTCGGCCCGGCCATCCTGGGAAGCATCGACAGCGTCGCGAGCACCCGCTCCGAGCTTAAGACCAGCGAACCGCAGTAGCTGGCGACGCTGTGCTGCAACCGCACGCCGGGGATGGCGCCAGTGAATCGCCGGGTCACCGCGACGTAGTCGGCGAGGTGCAGCAGGCCCTCCGCCTCGGCCTCGGCGTGCAGATCCTCGGGGAGCTTGCCGATGCCGAACAACTTGCGGACGAATACGGCCATGACGCCAGTATGACTCGCTATGACTGAGGTGATGACCCGCCCGCGCACCGCCCCGGCCCTTTCCGTCGCTCTGGTCGCCCTCGTTGTGTACGCGGTCATGTGGGTGGGCCACTACCACGGCTGGGGTTGGCTGCATCGCATCGACTGGTCGATGTTGAACGCCGCGCACGACATTGCCGGAAAGCACCCGACGTGGATCCGGTTTTGGGATGGGGTGTCCTTTGTGCTGGGGCCCGCGGTGATCCGGCCGCTCGGCACGCTGGCCACGGTGGTCGCGCTGGCGCAGCGCAAGGTGCGTGCGGCGCTGGTGCTGCTGGCCTGTGGACCGCTGCGCGGCCTGGTGACCGCGGCGGCCAAGGGCCTGGTGAACCGCCCGCGGCCGTCGACCATGCTGGTGGCCGCGTCCTCGACGTCGTTTCCTTCGGGACACGCGCTCGAGGCGACGGCCGCCTTCCTCGCCCTGCTGAGCTTCCTGCTGCCGATGATGAGCCGGCGGATGGGCCGGGTCGCGATCGCGGTGGCCGCGCTGTGCGTGCTGTTGGTCGGGATCGCCAGGGTGGCGCTGAACGTGCACCACCCTTCCGATGTGCTGGCCGGCTGGGCACTGGGGTATTTGTATTTCCTGTTGTGTCTCTTGGTCTTTCGGCCTTCCCGGAGCGAGTTGATCACGGCGCGGTGACCCAACTGATTCGAAACTTTTACTTGACCCTGAGGTTGGCGTCGCCCGACGATGGAATCCATGCGCCGACTGCTGATTTCGTTCTGCGCTGCGGCGTGCGTGGTCGGCACGTCCCTCGTGCTGGCACCGGTGAGTGCCGCGGCCGCTCCGTGGTTTGCGAACTCCGTTGGCAATGCCACGCAAGTGGTTTCGGTGCAGAGCACCGGCGGTTCGAACGCGACGATGGACATCTATCAGCGCACCACCACCGGCTGGCAAGCGCTCAAGACCGGCATTCCCACCCATGTCGGTTCGGCGGGCATGGCCCCGCAGGCCAGGAGCGGGGTGCCGGCGACCCCGATGGGCGTGTACACCCTTGACTCGGCCTTCGGCACCGCGCCGAATCCCGGCGGCGGACTGCCCTACACCCAGGTCGGGCCGAACCACTGGTGGAGCGGCGACGACCACAGCCCCACCTTCAACTCCATGCAGATATGCCAGAAGTCCCAGTGCCCGTTCAACACCGCCGACAGCGAGAACCTGCAGATCCCGCAGTACAAGCACGCGATCGTGATGGGGGTCAACAAGAACAAGGTTCCTGGCGGCGGCGCCGCGTTCTTCTTTCACACCACCGACGGCGGCCCCACCGAGGGCTGCGTGGCGATCGACGACGCCACGCTGGTTCAGGTCATCCGCTGGCTGCGGCCGGGTGCCGTGATCGCGATTACTAAGTAGCGAGGGCGCGACCGGGCTTCACCTTGAAGTTCATGCCCGCAACCGACATGGTCGCCTCGTAAGTCCGGTCGTAGCCGGTGGCGCTAATCCGCCAGCCGTCGGCCGTGCGCCGGTACTGGTCGTGGTAGAAGGCGGCACCTATCAGCATGAAGTTGTATTCGGGGACGATGACCCGGTCCTGCAGATACCAAGTGGCCGTTGCGGTATCACCGGTCACCGTGATCTCCGGGTGGGTCACCCGGTGCTCGGTGGCAATCAACGGGCCACACGCGGAGCGCATGTAGTCCACTAGGTCGGTGCGGTTGGTGAAGTGCAACTCCTTGCCTACCGAGGACCCGTAGTCGCCGGCGACGTCCTCGGTCAGCGTGTCGGCGAAATCGTCCCAATGCTTGGTGTCCAGCGCGCGCAGGTACCGGTATTTGACCTGTTTGATCGCTTCGATGTCGGCTGCCACTTCTGGAAAGCTCATCTGGTCATTGCAGCACACGGGTGACCATGTCGATCAGCGCGCGTCGTTCCCGGCTCCAATCGATCGCCGTCCCGGTGATCATCTGCGCCAGGACCACGCCCCGCAGGGTGGCCCAAATGACTTCGGCCACGCCCGCTTTCGATGGCTCCTCGGTGATCAGCCGACCGAGTTGGCCGATCGCGGAGTTCATTTCGAGCAGGTGGCGCCGCGAGGACGCGCCCGGGCCGCCGCGGGTGGCCCGCAGGATTTCGAAGGCCGCCATCGAGGTGGGACTGCTGTAGCAGCTCCAGGCGGTGTCGACGACGACCTCGATGCGTTCGCGCAGCGGTAGCTCGCTGACGTCGGCCGACGACAGGCTCTCGATCAGCCGGTCCACTCCGTCGTCGACGACGGCCGTCAACAGGCCGTGGCGGTCGCCGAAGTGGTACTGGATGACACCCCAGGTCACGCCCGCGCGTTCGGCCACGTGCTTGGCGGTGGCGGCGGCGAACCCCTCCTCCACGATGCAGCGGACCGTCTCGTCGATGATCTTCGCCCGGGTGTCGTCGCCGCGCTTGCGCGGTGCGCTGGTTCGCCGGGTGGGAGATATCGACATTGTTGACTTTATAACATAGTCAAGTTTATTTTTGTACGGTGAGTTCATCGCGTTACGCGCGCCTGTCCCGTGGCGAGCTAGCCGTCCTGGTACCCGAACTGCTGCTGATCGGTCAGTTGATCGACCGCTCCGGCATGGGCTGGTGTGTCAAAGAGTTCGGCCACCCGGAGATGCTGCAAATCGCCATCGAGCAGTGGGCGGGCGCCAGCCCGATCTACACCAAGCGCATGCAGCGGGCGCTGAACTACGAGGGCGACGACGTGCCCACGATCTTCAAGGGCTTGCAACTCGACATCGGGGCTCCGCCGCAATTCATGGACTTCCGCTACACCCTGCACGATCGTTGGCACGGCGAATTTCACCTCGACCACTGTGGTGCACTGCTCGACGTGGAACAGTTCGGCGACGAGTACGTCGTGGGGATGTGCCACACCATCGAGGATCCGACGTTCGACGCCACCGCAGCGGCTGTCAACCCGCGTGCGCAGATGCGACCGATCCACCGGCCGCCCCGGACCCCGTCGGATCGGCATCCGCACTGCGCGTGGACCGTCATCATCGACGAGTCCCACCCGGCGGCCGAGGAAATTCCGGCAGTGGATGCACTCCGCGAAACGCATGCTGCCGCATGGGAACTCGATCCGGTCGATCGATCCGAGGAGGGCCTGGGCGACTATTCGGGCCCGCTGGTCTCCGACTTCGACTTCGGCGCGTATTCGCACTCGGCGCTGGTGCGGATGGCCGACGAGGTCTGCCTGCAGATGCACCTGCTGAATCTGTCGTTCGGGCTCGCGCTACGCAAACGCGCCGCCGACGAAGCCACGGCCGTCAAGATCAATACTCGCCAATTGATCGGCATCGCCGGGCTTGGCGCGGAACGCATTCACCGCGCGCTGTCGCTGCCCGGCGGGATTGAAGGCGCGTTGCGGGTGTTCGAGTTGCATCCGCTGCTCAACCCCGCAGGTTATGTCGTGGCCGAGACGGCAGCCGAGCGGCTGGTCGTGCATCGGTCGCCCGCCCACGACGACGACGCCTGGATTTCGCTGTGCACACCGGAATCCGTGCAGCCGTTGCAGGCGATCGCCACCGCCGTCGACCCCCATATCCAGGTTCGGGTCAGCGGGACGGACGCCGACTGGATCGCTGAAGTGGTGGAAACCGACACGCCGGCCACCGAACCGCGCGAGGTGTCGGTAGCCAAATTCAGTCGGGGATCGACTTTTCAATTCGAGCCGAGGCGTTCGCTGCCGCTCACGGTGGTGTGACCCGACCGGTTTGTCAAGACGGCCGCTGATACCACTTCGGTGACGACACGGCATCGACCGTATACCAATGAGGTTGTGAACCAACTGGATACAGGGCGCCCGCGGCTAAGGTTAACGCTGGCCACCGACCTCTATAGACGAAGGTACTCGCTCTATGCACGACCCACTGGGGTTGTCGATCGGGACCACGAACCTGGTCGCTGCGCGTAACGGAAGCCCGCCGGTTTCGCGGCGCGCCGTGCTGACCCTTTATCCGCACTGCGCGCCGAAAATCGGTCTGCCCTTGGAAGATCCGAATCTGACCGAGGCGGGCGTGCTCATGCGCGGCTTCGTGGAGCGCATCGGTGACTCGGTCGCGCTCGTGTCGCCCGACGGGTCCGCCCACGACCCGGACCTCCTGGCGGTGGAGGCCCTGGACGCGATGGTGCTGGCGGCCGGCGCCGACGTGGCCTCATCGGAGATCTCCATCGCCGTTCCGGCCTACTGGAAACCCGGTACTGTGCAGGCGCTGCGCAACGGCCTGCGAACGCATTTGGGCTTCGTCCGAAGCGGCATGGCGCCGCGCCTGATCTCGGACGCGATCGCGTCGCTGACGGCGGCGAATGCCGAACTGTGCCTTGCGGCGACGGGCGTCGTCGGGCTGCTCGACTTCGGCGGTACCGGCACTTCTGCCACCTTGGTGAGCCTCGCCGGCGATTTCGAACTGGTCAGCCCCACAATGCGTTACGCGGCCTTTTCCGGTGACGAGATCGATCAGGCCCTGTTGCTCAAGGTCTTCGAGGAACTTGGGCACGGCAGCGGTATCGACCCGGCCAGCACCGCCGCGGTGGGCCAGCTCGTCCTGTTGCGGGAGGAGTGCCGCGCCGCCAAGGAGAGATTGTCCACCGAGAAGGTAACCGAATTCGCCGCCGAGCTCGGTGGCCGCCGATGCACTATGAAGCTGACTCGAGACGAGCTGGGAGACCTGATACAGGACCGGCTGAGCGGCTTCATATATGCGCTTGACGACATGCTGGCCCGCCAGCGCAGGAGCTGGGCCGATCTCTCCGCGGTGGTCACGGTCGGTGGCGGTGCCGCCATTCCCCTTGTCACCGAACGGCTTTCGGTGCACAGTCGCCGACCGGTCGTGAGCGCGTCGCAGCCCGCCTTTGCGGCCGCCGCCGGTGCGTTGCTGCTGGCCTCCCGCGGTGAACAGCTGGACCTGCGGACGCGGACGTCGATCGGACTGCTGGCGGCGGCCGACGCCGTCGGCGACGTCGTAGACCTCGGAGCCGGCGACGTGTTGGTGATCGACCACGATGCGATGACGGATCGCGAATTGGCTTGGTCGCAAACCGAATACCCCGGTGACGTTCGGGTTCCGTACACCCCCGCCGCCTACGACGAAGACGGCCCGGCCGGCTGGTCGATGCGCCTGAACCTGATCGATCCGCCCCCGCCACGACCGTGGCGACGGCTCCGGTTGTCCCAGTTGGTCATCGGAATGTGCGCCGTGGTCGCGATGACCGCGATCGGCGGCGTGGCCTACACGTTGGCCGGCATAGAAAACCGCCAGGCGCCACCGGCGCCCACCGTCGTTCCCGTGCCGGCGCCGCCGGTCAGTCCCCGGGCGCCGAGTCCGATCCCGCCCCCGCCCCCGCCTCCGACGCCGGTGCCGCCGCCGCCGAGCGCCCAGCCCGTTCCCAGCCCCGTGCCGCCACCGCCACCGCCGTCGCCGGCCCCACCGCCTCCGGTGATCGTTACCACGCAGCCGCCGGTGGTCACCACGCACCGCCCGCCGCCCCCAACGACGACTCAGCCGCCTGCGCCCCCGACCACGACGGCCATGACGACCTCAACTTCACAGCCTCCGCCGCCCCCGTCGACGACGACTCCGCCCCCGCCGCCGACGACCCCCACGACGACGGTGCCGATGACGACGGAGTGGATACACGTTCCGTTGCTACCGGTTCCGATACCGGTCCCGGTTCCGCAGAACCAGGCTCCGCCGCCTCCCCAGGCGCCCCAATATCCGCAATATCCGCAATATCCGCAATATCCGCGGTACCCGTACCAGAGCCCCGGGTACTAAATCGGGTCGTGTGACCTCGGTCAACCGGCGAGCGCGTCGGGGCGCACGCGAGTAGCCTGGTGTCACCCAGGTTCGGGCTGGGTTCGGTGTTTTGCCCCTCTCGGGAGGCTTTTGGAGGCCTGGAGGTGCACATGTACATGGTGCTCGGAATCTCGATGGCACCCACGATGGTGCGCTTGGTGCTTATCGAGGGCGAGAATGCCGACGGCGTCACTATCGAAGAGGACCACTTCGCCGTTGCCGCCAGACCAGCAGACGACCACTCGGTGACCCAGGGCGCCGCCGATCGGGTGATCGCCGCCATGGTGGGGACCCGGGAGGGCGCGACCGAGGGCGGCCACCGGCTGACCTCCATAGGCGTGACCTGGACGGACCCCGCCGAGGTCGGCGCGCTGCGGGACGCCATCGCCGCGCACGACGTCGGCAGCGTCATGCTGATCTCCCCCCTGCTCGCCGCGGCCGCACTGGCGCGGGCGGTGGGTGATGCGCTCGATTACGAGCACATCGCGATGTTGTACGTCGAGCGCGACAGCGCGACGTTGGGCGTCGTAGAAGTCGCCGGCGGATCGATCGTCGACCTGCGCCGGCAGCGGGTCGCGGGGACCGATGCGACGGGGCTGGCGGCGATGGTCGCCGGCCTGGATGCTCCGGGATCGCGCGCCGACGGCGTCTTCGTCGTCGGCTGCGGGGCCGATGTGCTCGCGATCAAGGCCGCACTCGAGGCGGCGACCGCCCTTCGCGTGAGCGTGCCCGAGGAGCCCGACGTGGCGCTGGCCCGGGGAGCGGCACTGGCGTCGGCGAACGCGCCGCTGTTCGCGTCGTCGACGGCCGCCCTGGCTTACTCCCTGGACCCGGGGACCGGCGCCGTGGATCAGGTGGATCAGGGAGCGCTCTCTCCCACCTACCTCGACATCTGCGGGAACGCCGGCCCGGGCGACGGTGCGCTCGCCTACAGCTCCCTGGGAGACGTCGAGATCCACGACGACGAGAGGCTGCGCCGACGCACGTCCTTCGTGTTGGCCGGCAGTTCGCTGGCCGTCGCGGCGGGGCTGGTGGTGGTTTCGCTGACGTCGGATGGCCGGACGCCGCAGGCCCCGCAACCCACGCCGCGCGCCGGCGCCGTCGCGCCGGTGAATCGTGTGCCGCCCCCGCAAGCGCAGTTACCGGCTCCCAGCCCTCCGCCGCCCGCGCCGACCTTCGTCGCCGCGCCCGCGCCGCCCGCGGCCCAGGCGGCCGCGCCCGAGGTGGCCGCGCCCGAGGTGGCCCTCCCGCCCGCCCCGCCCGCACCACCGCCCCGTCGCGTACCGACGCGGCGGGCGCCGCAGTCGGTGCCCAGCCCCGTGCGGCAGGCGCCTGCGCCGCCGGCCCCGGTCGCCGCGCCACCGCCACCGGCCGCGCCGCCCCCACCGCCTCCGCAGTACCCGCCGTATCAGCGGCCCCCTCGGACGTTTTACATCCGCCTCCCGTTCGTCCCGGTGCTGATTCCGATCCACCCGGGCCCCCCGGCACCGCCGGCCGCGCCGGCCGCGCCGCCACCGGCCCCGTAGGTCGTCAGTGAGCATTTCGTGGCAGATGGCGTCGACTGAGCGCACACTGGGCAGTAACGCTTGAGGGCTCGAGGAGGTCTGCGTGGGCGAATACGGTGCGTTCGGATTCGATCCGGACGAGTTCGATCGGATGATCAGGGAGGGCAGCGAGGGACTTCGCGACGTGTTCGAGCGGATCGGCAAGTTTGTCGCCGGTCCGGGTTCCGGGACGGGTTGGTCGACGTTCTTCGACGACCTGACGCGGCGGCCCCGCCCCGCGCCCGAGACCGCCGGCGAGGCCGGCGATGGGGTGTGGGCCATCTACGTCGTGGACGCCGAAGGCGGTGCTCATGTCGAGGAGGTCTATGCGACGGAACTCGACGCGCTGCGGGCCAACAAAAACAATTTGGACCCGAAACGCAAGGTGCGCTTCCTGCCCTACGGCATTGCGGTCAGCGTCCTCGACGACGATGCGGAAGAGAAGACCTAACCGTCACCCCTGTTGCACCACGTTCGAGCCGCCGAGATTGCTGATCTTCGGTGTGCCCGTGTGGTAGGTGATCTTGTTGTTGAAGCCGGACGCGTCGATGCTGTCGGCGGCGTCGACGGTGATCGTGTTCTGTATGCCGGACACCGTGAGGCTGGTGCAATGACCGGTGATCACCACGGTGTTGGAAAGGCCGCTGATGGTGACGACGTTGTCGTTGCAGGCGATCGTTCGATTCTCGCCGATGCCGGAGATGCTGAGGCTGCTGCCCGGCGCCGGGGTCGCTGACGTCGATGGCGCGGCCGACGATGGCGCTGCCGTTCTGGTTCGAGTGGTTGACGGGACCGTGCTACGCGGTCTGCTCGTCGGCGGACTGGACGCCCCCGACGTGGTCGGTGGGGAGCCGATGGTCGCCTGGCCACCGGAAGGCTGATGCGCGATGTAGGCGGCGATGCCCCCGACGATAGCCAGGAAGCCAAGGACGATGACAGTGCCCAGAAGCCACCAGATGCGGTTGCCCGACGGGGGTTTCGGCGGCGGCCCGGAAAGCGGAGCGCCATAGCTCCACGGGCCCGGCGGCGGCGGTGGGACCGGCGGGCCCGTCGGGCCGGGTGCGTACGCGTAACCGCCGGGCGGCGGCGCTTGTCCCACTTCGTATGCGTGTGCCGGGTCGTCCTGCGGGTGCATGCACAGATGCTCCCATCCGATGCTGCCCGATAGCTAGTTTGGGCCTCAATGGGTAGTTTCAGCAGCGTGTCCGAGTTGCCGAACCGGCAGATCTTGTTGCGCCGCCGCCCGACCGGGCTGGTCGACGCCGGCGACACCGAGCTGGTCACCACGCCGGCACCCGAGCTCGCGGAGGGTGAGGCGTTGGTCCGAACCACCTACGTCGGACTCGACGCCGCGGTACGCACCTGGCTGAACGACCAGCCGGGCTACCTTCCGCCGGTACAGCTGGGCGAGGTCATCCGGGCGGCCGGGATCGGCGAGGTCGTGGCCACGCGTTGCGACGCGTACGAGGTCGGCGACGTCGTCACCACGCTGACCGGCTTCCAGGAGTACGTCATCGTCCGCGACGACGTGTTCAGCACGCCCATTCCCGGCAAGGCCGCGGTGGACCAGCTGGCGGTGATGTCGGTGTATGGACCGACCGGGGCCACCGCGTACATCGGGATGATGGACATCGGCCGGCCGCAGCCCGGGGAGACGGTGGTGGTCTCGGCCGCCGCGGGCGCGACGGGCTCGGTGGCCGGGCAGATCGCCAAGATCGCCGGTGCCCGGGTGGTGGGGATCGCGGGGGGCCCGGAGAAGTGCCGGGCGGTGGTGGAGGACTTCGGATTCGACGCGTGCATCGACTACAAGAACGACAACCTGGCCGCGGCGCTCAAAACGCATTGCCCCCGCCGGGTCAACGTTTACTTCGACAACGTCGGGGGACCGATCCTGAACGCGGTATTGGGCCGCCTGGCCACCAAGGCGCGGGTGGTGCTTTGCGGCGTCATCTCCAGCTACCTGAGCGGAGAGCACCCGGGACCGGCCAACTACGTGAACCTGTTGTCGAAAACCGCTCTGATGCAGGGATTTAACGCACTCGACGAGTGGGGCCGATTCGACGAAGCATTCGCCGCGCTGCGGCAATGGGAGCACGAGGGTCGAATCAAGCACCGCCAGACCATTTTTGAGGGCATCGACTCGTGCGTCGACGCCCTCAACGGCTTATTCACCGGGGCCAACATCGGCAAGATGTTGGTCAGGCTCAGCGAGCCCGCCGCCCCCTGAGGCGCCCCGAGCCTGTCAATCCTCGCCGAGGATGCGGTGCAGCGTCTTCTTCGCCTCGGTCAGGGCCTCGAGAACCTTGGTCCGGGTCTCGGCGAGTTGCTCCTTCTGCTCGTCGGTGCCCGTCCAGGTGATGGTGCGAGCCAGCCCGGCGATTTCGAACAGCGTCCGACGGATCTTGAAGGCGTCCCCGAACTTAGCCGCCCGGCCCAGGAAAGCGTGCGCGGTCTCGCTGCTGACGCCCCGCCAGGCCAGGACGTTTCGACCCAATTCGGTCAGGGTTGCCACGCCGTCGTCGACCGTGACCATGCCGCGCCCCGCGAGCAGCCCAATCGCAAGCTCTGCCAGGTCCTGCGGCGGTGTGAATGCGCCTTCGGTTGCGTCGGACACCCGCTGCACGATTTGCGCGGCGTCGGCCGGCCCGTCCAGCAGCATCGCCGCCGTCACGAACGCGGCACGCTTGAGGAAATGGCGACCGCCCGGGCCGCCGTGGCCGTGCCCGTGCCCACCGAACCCGCCTTGTCCCCAGCCTTTTCCGCCCCAGCCGCCGCCGAAACCGGGACCGCCGAAGCCAGGCCCGCCGAAGCCGCCGAAGCCGGGTCCACCGAAGCCACCGAGGCCGGGTCCACCGAAGCCACCGAAGAATCCACCACCAGACATCTCAGTCTTTCCTTTCCAAATTGGACTATCAAGTTCCTTGATACCACCCACGCTGGCTATGTCAAGGAAATTGATGGTTGCTTGCGGGAAACCACTGCGCGCATGCCAGCATGTGGGCATGAGTCAATCCCACGAGGAGCCGCTGGGGTTTCTGCTGTATCGCGTGGTCGCCGCCCTGCGCCCCCAGGTCACCGCCGAGCTCAAGCCGCTGCGGCTGGGCCTGCCGGAATTCGTGTGCCTGCGGATCTTGTCGAAGCATCCCGGCCTCACCAGCGCGGAGCTCGCCCGAGGGACCAACGTTTCCGCGCAGGCGATGAACCAGGTGCTGCTTGCCCTCGAGGAGCGCGGCGCACTGACCCGTCCGACGACGACCCCGGCGGGCCGCGCGATGCCTGCCCGGCTCACCCGTCGGGGCAAGGCCCTGCTCACGCGTGCGGATGCCGCCGTGCAGGTGGCCGAGCAACGGATCCTGACCCGGCTGACCGCCGACGAGCAAAAACATCTCAAAAAGCTGCTCTATGCGGCGGGAACCCCGGTCGCGGAAGTCTGTAGGGATCCGTGACACGGGCGCGCCACCAGCGGTTAGTCCGTCAAAAGTGGTAGGACGAACAGCGAGGCGAGATGCGCGGTGCCCCCGCCGCGTGGTTTCATAACACCGTTTGCGAGAGTTGCCGAGGGGGATCACGCCAAAGTCTGAGGTCCCAGTTTAGAGATTGGTGGGTTTGCAGATGGATCGTCGCAGCATGTTGCTGAAGACAGGGCTCGGCATGCTGGCGGCCGTGGCCGCGATTCCCGTCCCGGAGGCCCTGGCCAACCCGTCCCATCAGCCACTGCCGGAGGCGCCATCGGCCGGTCCCGGCGGGCCCTACATTTTCTCCGACGAGTTCGACGGCCCTGCGGGCTCAGCTCCCGATCCGGGGAAATGGACGGTGCAGACCTGGCAGGACGACGTTTTCCCACCGGTTGCCGGGATATACCGCGACGACCGCCGAAACGTATTCCAGGATGGCAACTCCAATCTCGTCCTGCGCGCCACCCAGGAAGGCGACACGTATTACGGCGCCAAGCTGCGGGGCAACTTTCGCAGCATGATCAACCAAACCTGGGAAGCGCGGATAAAGCTGAACTGTTTGGAACCGGGCCTTTGGTCCGCGTTCTGGGGTGTCAATGAGGATCCGCTGCCAGACGGCGAGGTCGACGTCTTCGAGTGGTACGGCAACGGCTCGTGGCCTCCCGGAACCACCGTCCACGCGGCCTCCAACGGGAAAACCTGGGAGGGCAAATCGATCCCCGGGCTGGTGGACGGCGGTTGGCACACATGGCGGATGCATTGGGGTGAAGAGGGATTCCAGTTCGCGCGCGACGGGGCGCAGTACTTCAGCGTTCCGAACAAACCCATCCACGTCCACGGCGGCGCTCCCGACGACTTCCGGTGGCCGTTCAACAAGCCCGGATATTTCATGACGCCCATGTTCACGCTTGCGGTCGGTGGGGTCGGCGCCGGCGATCCTGCCGCGGCTACCTACCCGGCGGACATGCTCGTCGACTACATCCGCATCTGGTAACGATTCACCGCGTGGCTTTGATGACCTGAACCAGGTTGAACTGCCAGCGCTCGACGAGCCGGAAGCCAAGGTCGTGCGGAACCGCGAAGGCGGGTGTTGCTCCGTATTGCGGGCCGGGCGGGATCGCCGGGCCCTGTTCGTGAGCGGGCATGGACTTGTCGGCTTGGGTGATGATCCACACGACGCCGCAGCGGCTCAACGGTGTTGCGACGACCTCCGGGATGAGGTTGGTGTCGAAGACGTCGTTGCGGTCCGTGGCCCGTTGCCACAGCGTGAGGTCGACGAGCTTGCGATAGGCATCGGGGCGCGCCGCCATCAGCGGGCGCATAGGGGCGGGCATGAAGGTCACGGTGTCGTTCACCAGCAAACAATCGCCCGGCGCCGCCTCGGCGGTGATCAAATCGGCCACCTGGCTGTAGTCCATCCCATATTTCGCATACGGGTTGCGCTGCGCCAGTATGTAATTCGGTATGGCCGCGACGGCCAACATAACCACGATCGCCGTTGCCATCCACGGTTTGACGGCCAGGGCGCCGATGCATATCCCCAGAGCCAGTGCCATCGCGGGCGCGGTGAAGGAAAGGTAACGCGGTGTATAGATCGGGTGCGACGCGGCCGACCAGGCAACGATCAGGAGGGTCGGTACCACCATCCACGCCACCGCCAAGGTCAACAGTTGCAGATCTGGCTCCGTCAAGCGGGATGTCTTGAGCCACAGGACGATAGCTGCCGCGATGATCAGCGCCGACAGCACCGCGAAGGGAGGGCTTCGTTCGAAGTATTGCTGAACCACCACATCTTCGATCGTTCGGTGCCCGATCGGTGCGATCCACTTGATCTGCTGAACCTGCCCGACAACCTTGAGCATGAACGGTGCCATAGCGCCGACCGTCAGCATCGACGTAATGGCAAAAGCGACAGCGACCGTTCGACTCCGCCGGAACGCGAAGATGAAGACGGCATGCGCGATCAACAGCGTCGCGAGATACATGTCGAGCAGAATCGACGTCGCCAGGCCGATCCCGTAACACAGCCAGAGCCAACGGCATTCGCGGCGCGCTGCGGCAACGAGCAGCACCGTCAGCCACACCGCGGCCATCATGGAAAAGGCGTACGGGCGGGCCTCGATCCCGGCCCAGGTCGCCCGCGGCAGGATCGCGCAGACGACTCCGGAGGCCAGGGCGACAGTGCGCGACGAAAACTGCTTGCCCAGCACCACCACTCCGGCCGCGGCGCCGCCAACGGCCAGACCGCTTGGCGCGCGCGACCAGAACTCCGTGGGGGGAAAGATCTGGAACCACCCGTGCATGAGCACGTAGTACAGGCCGTGGACGGCGTCGACGTTGCCGAGCATCCGCCACAACTGAGCAAGCGAACGACTGTATGCGGCGGAAATCGTCGCGGCCTCGTCGTACCAGAAGGATGGACGCGCGGCTCCGGCCAGGCTGATTGCGGTGGCTAGTACTCCGACGATGAGCGGGTCGAGCGCACGACGGTGGCCGAACATCACCGCTATGTTGCCAGGGTGTCGTAGGGCTCTGGCATACTCGCACGTATGTCTGCTTATCTGCTTAATTGGACCTATGCTTTCATCTTGGTATTGCATTTGCTGTTCCGGTGGGCTGGGTTGATTATCCTCTGACCTATCAGGAGTTTCTGGCGTGGTTTCTCGACGTGTGTCGTGTGCGGCGTATCTTGCGCGTTTGCGGTGGCCAGAGGGTTTCCGGTGCCCGGTGTGTGGCGGCGATAGGGCGTGGCAAACCTCCACCCGGCACTGGAAGTGCGTCGGCTGTGGGCGTAAGACCTCGGTGACGGCTGGGACGATCTTTCACCGCACGCGCACGCCGTTGAGCACGTGGTTTGCCGCGATCTGGCTGGTGACCTCGCAGAAGAACGGGGCCTCGGCGCAGAATCTGCACGACATGCTGGGCCTGGGGTCGTATGAGACGGCGTGGGCGTGGCTGCACAAGCTGCGTCGGGCGATGGTGCGTCCCGATCGCGAGCTGTTGGCGGGTGCGGTGGAGGTCGATGAGTCGTTTGTGGGGGGTTGCGCGACCGGTAAACAGGGCGCATCGACGGACAAGGTCCCGGTCATGATCGCGGTGGAAAACCTTGGTACACAGGTGAATAGGAAGCTCCGGCTGGGCCGGGTACGGCTCGGGGTGGCCGACGCGCCCGGTTCCAAACAGCTGGTCGACTTCGCCCGCACGCGGTGGCGCCGGGCTCGCTGATCCGCACCGACGGCGCTCGGATGTTTCGCGTCTTGGGCCAGGAGGGCTACACCCACCACTACGTGTCGGGCTACAGCTCGCCCGAACCCGGACATGTCACCTTGCCCGGACCGCATCGCGTGGCGTCGCTGCTTAAACGGTGGAACGCCGGCACGCATCACTACCGCGTGGAACGCGAGCACCTGCAGTACTACCTCGACAGTTCACCTTCCGGTTCAATCGTCGCAGGTCAAGGCCCGTGGGCTGCTCTTCTACCGGCTGCTGCAGCAGAGCGTCAACACCGATCCCCACCCGCTGGCCGACCTCATCGGCGGCGCCGAAGCCCCATCTCGACCGAAAAGTAGTGCTGACCGTTCCCAGCAACACATGTATCTAAGCTCCAGTCCACTTAAGCAGATAAGCAGTACGTATGTTCGATGAAGCGGGGCGGGCGGAGGTGATCGCCCGTTTTGATGAGGTGTTCGAGCGATGCTATGGGTCGAAGACGGCGCAGTCGGCGGCGCTGGTGGACGGGATCGCCGCGTTCACCCGGTTGGAGAACCGGGCGGTGGGCGCCCAGCTGGAGGGCATCGGGGAGTTGTTCGCCTACCGGCTTTCCCGCTGTTCGGAGACCCAGGACTGCGCCATCGACACCATGGCGGCGGTGGCCGCCGAGGTGGGCGCGGCGTTGCGGATCAGCCAGGGCATGGCCGAAAGCCGGCTGAGGTATGCCCGCGCGATGCGCGAACGGCTGCCTAAGGTGGGTGAGCTGTTCAAGGCCGGTGACCTGGACTATCGGGGGTTTCAGACGATCGTGTTTCACACCGATCTGATCACCGACGCCGCGGTGCTGGCCGCCGTGGATGCCGAATTGGGTGTCAAGGTGCCGTTGTGGCCGTCGCTGAGCAGGGGGCGGTTGGGCGCCGCGGTGGCGCGGGTGGTGGCCCGCGCCGACGCCGATGCGGTGCGCCGGCGCACCCAGCGCCAGGCCGGTCGCCAGGTGTCGATTTGGGAGGGCCATGACGGCCTGTCGCACCTCGAGGGCACGCTGTTGACCCCCGACGCGCGGGCGCTCGACCAACGGTTGGCCGCGCTGGCGGCCACGGTGTGTGACCACGACCCCCGCACCCGCGATCAGCGTCGCGCCGACGCGTTGGGCGCGCTGGCCGCCGGCGCGGATCGGTTGGGGTGTGGCTGCGGGCGTCAGGAGTGTGCGGCCGGCAAGCGCCCCGCGGCGGGCCCGGTGGTGATCCATGTGATCGCCGAGCAGGCCACCCTGGACGGCGCGGGTAGCGCGCCGGCCTCGCTGGTGGGCGCCGACGGCCTGATCACCCCCGAGCTGATCGCCCAGCTGGCCACCTCGGCCAAGCTGGTGCCGCTGATCCACCCCGGCCACGCCGCACCCGAGAACGGCTATGTGCCCTCCACAGCGTTGGCCGATTTTGTGCGCTGCCGGGATCTGACGTGTCGCTGGCCGGGCTGCGATGAGCCCGCCGTCCACTGCGACATCGATCATTCGATTCCCTACGCCCAGGGCGGCACGACGCATGCGGGCAACCTGAACTGCAAGTGCCGCACCCACCACCTGGTGAAGACCTTTTTGGGCTGGCAGGAACAACAATTGGCCGACGGGACCCTGATCTTCACCTCACCGGCCGGGCACACCTACATCACCACCCCGGGCAGCGCCCTGCTGTTCCCCAGCCTGTGCCACGCCGTGGGCGGCATGCCCGCCCCCGAAGCCGACCCACCCCGCGACTACCGCGCCCAGCGCACCGCCATGATGCCCAAACGCACCCGCACCCGCGCCCAAAACCGCGCCCACCGCATCGCCACCGAACGCCGACACAACCGCGAAGCCCGGCAAGCCACCCACGCCGCACAAACCGGCCCCGCACCACCCGACGGCGACGAACCGCCGCCATTTTGATGCGTTGTCGTCCTGACGCGAATGTGATTCCGTCCGTGTAGGTTTCGCGAAATGAAGCCTCTACGGTGGTGGATTCGGCCGCAACCGCTATCTCTCCGACTCGGTAAACCACCGGGTGCCGAAGCTGCCTGCGGCGCGACGATTCGAACGTATGTTCTTTTCTTCTTTTTTTTTCTTTCTTCTTTTTTTTTTTTTTTTTTTTTTTTTTTTTTTTTTTTTTCTTTTTTCTTTTCTTTTTTTTTTGTTTTTTTTTTTTTTTTTTTTTTTTTTTTTTTTTTTTTTTTTTTTTTTTTTTTGCTGTGTTGTTTTTTTTTTTTTTTGTTTTGTTTTTTTTTTTTTTTTTTGTTTTTTTTGTTTTTGTTTTTGTTTTTTTTTTGTTTGTTTTTGTTGTGGTTGTTTTTTTCTTTGTTGTGTTGTGTGTTGGTGTTTTTTTGTTTTTGTTGTGTTGTTTTGTGTTGTGGTTTGGGTTTGGTGTGTTGTTTGGGTTCGGGCGAGTTGTAGTTTTTTACTTAGTGGTGGGTGTAGTTTTTTTGTTTTTTGAGGTGTTATATTTGAGCGTCGTCGGTGCGGATCAGCGAGTTTGGCGTCATCGTCGTGTGGGTGAAGTCGATTAGTTGTTTGGAATTGGGCGCGTCGGTTATTTCGAGTCGTACTTGGCTCAGTTTGGGTTCCTTTCACCTGTGTACCAAGGTTTTTCACCGCTATCTTGTGCGGGATTTTGTTCGTCGATGCGCCTTGTTTACCGGTCGCGCTTTTCCCACTACTACTCATCGACCTCCATCGCACTCGCCTACAGCTCGCGATCTGTCGCTTCTTCGCCCGACGCAGCTTGTGCAGCCACGCCCACGCCGTCTCATACGACCCCTGGCCCTGCATGTCGTGCAGATTTTGCGCCGAGGCCCCGTTCTTCTGCGAGGTCACCATCCATATCGCGCATCCACGTGCTCAACGGCGTGCGCGTGCGGTGTAGATCGTCCCAGCCGTCACCTATTTCTTTCGCCCACAGCCACGCACTTCCAGTGCCGGGTGGAGGTTTGCCACGCCCTATCGCCGCCACACACCTGCACCTAACCCTCTTCACCGCAACGCGCCAATACCCGCACACACACATCTCCACCCCATCTTATCCCCATAATCCACCCCTCTCACCTGCCTCACTTCATATCCCTACCCATATTCCACTTAGCAGATAAGCAGTACGTGATCGATAAATGGGCGACCTCGCCTCGATCGGATACAACGGGCAGCCGGTTCGCAGCCCGTTTCGGGTGGTCCGTCCGCCAATCCCGGTCCTGATCGACCTGACGGTGCTCTTCCCACGCGAACCGCACCGCTCGGGGCGGTATCAGCCCAACGGCCTGCAGCTGCACAAGGTCGTAGAGGGACGGCTGAGCTGCTGGGGTATCTGCGAGCAGGGCGATTGGTGGGGGCTGGTGACGTACCCGATCGCGTACGGCTCCAAGCACAGAACGGTGACGCACTGGGTACCGGCCTGGACGCTGCGCCGTAAGGGCTAATGCATGCGATGATTGCTGCCTGTGGAAGGCGACTGGGGTTCTCTGCTTGCCAAGCTCATTCCGCTCGCGCTGGTCATCGCGCTCTCACCGATCACGGTCATTCCGGCGGTGCTCGTGTTGCACGCGCCAAGGCCCCGTCCGGCCGGCCTCGCCTTCCTGGGCGGCTGGGTGCTGGGCTTGGTCGCGCTCACCGCCGCATTCGTCGGCGCCTCCGACCTGCTCGGCGGCCTGCACCAGACGCCGCCCGAATGGGCATCCTGGCTGCGCGTGGTCTTGGGGTTGGCGCTGATCGCGTTCGGCATCTACCGCTGGCTGACCCGGCATCGCCACACGAAGACCCCGGCCTGGCTGCGTTCGTTTACCAAACTGGGCCCCTTGCGCGCGGGGGCGACCGGGGCGGCGCTGGTGATCAGACCCGAGGTGCTGATCCTGTGCGCGGCGGCCGGCTTGGCCATCGGTACCGGCGGGGTGGGCGTCGCGGCCGGCTGGATATGCGGCGCCATCTTCGTCGTCGTCTCGGCATCGACGGTCGCCATCCCCATCTTGGGCTACGTCGCTGCGGGCGACCGCCTCGATGACGCGCTGGAGCGGCTCAAAGTCTGGATGGAGGAAAACCACGGCGCGATGATGGCGGTCATTCTGGTCGTGATCGGTTTGATCGTTGTTTACAACGGAATTCACGCTTTCTAGTAGCGCGACACGATAGATTGCTGCCCGTGGCACAAAGTTGGGGCACGGTGCTCACCGGGCTCATCGGGCTAGGGCTGGTCATCGCGCTCTCACCGATCACGGTTATCCCGGCGGTGCTGGTGTTGCAGGCGCCGCGGCCGAGGCCGGCCGGCCTCGCGTTCCTGGGCGGCTGGGTGCTGGGCCTGGCTGCGGTGACGGCGCTGGCCGTCGGGGCTTCCGGCCTGCTCGGCGGTCTGGACAAGTCGCCGCCGAGGTGGGCGTCCTGGCTGCGCGTGGTCCTGGGGTCGGCCCTCATCCTGTACGGCATCTACCAGTGGTTGACCCGCCGTTCCCACACCGAGTCGCCGGGCTGGATGCGGTCATTCGCCACCATCACCCCCCCGCGCGCGGCGCTGACGGCGGCGGCTCTGGTGGTGATACGACCCGACGTTCTGCTCATCTGTCTTCCGGCCGGGCTGGCGATCGGCGGCAGTGGGCTGGGCGCGGCCGGTGACTGGTTAGGCGCGGCGATCTTCGTCGCCGTCGCTGCATCAACGGTTGCCATCCCGATCCTGGCCTACGCGGCCGCCGGTCAGCGCCTCGACCATCCGCTGGCACGGCTCAAAGACTGGATGGACAAGAACAACGCCGCGCTGATGGCGGCACTGTTCGTCGTGATCGGTCTGCTGGTGCTGTACCACGGAATTGACGCTTTGCATCACCGGTAGCCGCCGTCGGACAGTCCGGCGTCTTCCTCGAGCCTGTTCGTCTTGCCAAAGACCGACTCGCGCACGAGTTCCCGGCTGTAGTCCCTGAGCATGCCCGCATAGCCTTTCGCCGCCCATTGGCGGCTGTGTCGCTCCTCGTGGTGCAGCACCCGGTCCAAGTCGAGGTTGTGCGCGCGCCCGGACCGGACGATCCGACGAAGCTGCTCGGCGGGATCGGATCTATTGCCCATGTTGACCATGAAGATGTCACCCCAGGTTGTGCCGCCCCGCTGGCTGAACTGCCGCTGGATCCGATTGCCGCCCAGGCCCATCAGCATGCCGTTCGGGGTCGTGACGAGACGTCCCCCGTTGCGGTCTACGAACCGGAAGTCCCGGGAGTAACTCCAGCCGTTTGCCTTCTGCCGGTTGACGATCCGCGCGACCTCGGCGGCGGAATAGGGCGTCTCGGGAAAATCTGCGGGCCGCCTGCCCGGCTTGCCGTAGTCGGTGCCCGCGTTCACGATGAAGGTCATCAGCGTCGCTTCGCGCGCGTCGCACCCGCTGGTGCCCGGCGCGATGAGGAAGAAGGACTTGCCGGCCGGGTCGTTGATCTCCTCCATTTCCTCGAGGATCTGGAAGCTCTCCGGCGTGATGGAATGTCGTCGGGCGATCTCGTCGACGACGCCCGAAGGCAGGCCCCGGCGCTCGGCGTTTTCCAGCCATTTCTTGGAGTAGCCCCTTCCCTGCATGTCGATTGTCAGCGCGGTGCGCCCTCGGTCAGGTCGCGCACTTGTGCGTAGCGTTCCAGCACGGCCGGTGTTGGTTCCGCGGTGTACTCGTCGATGGGCGGTGGCTTCCAGGCGGGTGGCCGGGCCGATCCGTGCAACGCCCAGGTCGCCTGCCGTGCCGCGCCCAGCGCGACGTGCTCCGCGGGGCCGGGCGCCAGTACCGGCATCCCGAATACCGCGGGTGCCATCTCGCGAAGTGCCTGTGATCGGGCGCCGCCGCCGACAAGGAGAATCCGGCTGGCAACGATCCCATGACGGGTGAGCTGTGCCAGGCCGTCGGCCAGCGCGCACAGCAGCCCTTCCACCGCGGCGCGGGCCAGGTTGGCCGACGTCGCATTCGATACCCTGAGGCCGTGCAACGCGCCAGTCGCGTTGGGACGGTTGGGAGTTCGTTCACCCTCCAAATACGGCACCAGCACCAGGCCTTCGCTGCCCGGTGGTGCCGACAATGCAAGTCGGGACAGCTCGTCGTGGTCGACCCGTAGCATTGCGGCCGCCGCGTCGATTACCCGAGCGCCGTTGAGGGTGCACACGAGCGGCAGGTAGCGCCCGGTGCCGTCGGCGAATCCGGCTACGAAACCGCTGTCGTCGCGGACCGGGTCGGCGGTGACCGCGGCGACGACCCCCGACGTGCCGACCGAGACGATCACGTCGCCCTCTTCGGCGCCGAGGCCTAGCGCTGCGGCCGCGTTGTCACCGAGGCCTGCCCCGAATATCGTTCCGCCGCCGACGTTTTGGTCCGACGGGCCAAGCACTGTCGGCACGGTGGGGCGGCGGCCACGCGTGGCCAGCCCGAGGAGGTCGTAACGGTAGCGATCGCTCGCGGCGTCGTAGTAACCGGTGCCGCTGGCGTCGCTGCGATCGGTGCTCAGCGCAGCGATCTCGGTGGCGCCGCGCAGTCGCCATGTCAGCCAGTCGTGCGGTAGGCAGACGGCAGCCGTGCGATCGGCGAGGCGCGGCTCGTTATCGGCGAGCCAGCGCAGCTTCGACACGGTGATCGCGGCCAGCGGCACGACACCGACGGCCTCCGCCCACGCACCTGGTCCGCCGAGCTCGTCGACGAGCGCGCGTGCGGCATCGGCCGAACGCACGTCGTTCCACAGCAGCGCGGGCCGCACCACCTGGCCGGTCGCGTCGAGGCATACCATGCCGTGTTGTTGCGCGCCGACCGCGATCGCGTCGACGTCAGCTAACCCACCCGCGGACGCGATGGCGTCCATTGCGGCCGATTCCCATGTGGCCGGGGCGATTTCGGTGCCATCCGGATGGCCGGCGCGGCCCTCGCGGATCACCGCCCCGGTGTCGGCGTCACACACCACGACCTTGCACGCCTGGGTGGACGAGTCGATGCCGGCGACCAGAACCGTCACTGTCGAACCTACGGATCGCCGAGGTACGCGTCGGCCCAGGCCCCGATGATTCGGCCCGCCCGATGCGCTTGGCCGCGTGCGGTCAGCAGGTGATCGGAGCCCTCTAGCGAGACGAAGCTGCGCGGGTGGCGGGCCAACCGGAAGATCTCGCTCGCGTTCTCGATGCCGACGGTGTTGTCGGTGGGCGAGTGCAGGATCAGCAGCGGCAGTTGCAACCCCTTGATTTTGTCGTGCAGGTGAGCCGCTCGGACATCCTCGACGAACGCCCGCTTCAGGGTCAGCGTGCGCCCGCCCACCATCCACTCGGCAGTGCCCTCGGACAGACAACGGTCGACCACTGCGTCGTAATGCTTCTCGACATGGCTGGGGTCAACGGGCGCCGCCACCGACACAACACACCGCACGCCCGGCGACTGCCGCGCCGCGGCGAGCACGGCCGCGCCCCCCCACGAGTGTCCGACCAAGATGTCGGCCGGGGTCGCGCGGTCGGCCATGAACTCGCATGCCTTGACGATGTCGTCGACCTTGACGCTGAAACACCCGTCGCCCCATTCGCCCTCCGATCCACCGAGCCCCAGCGCGTCGAAGCGCAGCATGCCGATACCGTCGGTGGCCAATTGCTTGCAGATCCGGGCCGCGGCCGGCGAGTCCTTACCGAGCGTGAAGCCGTGCGCAAACACGCCCCAGCCGCGCACCGCCCCTGCCGGCACCTCGATGGTCCCCGCCAGGTTCGGGCCCGTGGAGCTCTTGAACGTGACACGTTCGCCCATGGTGGGCCGAACTCAGGTCACGCTATGCGCGTGGACACAGGTCCACGATGGCGTAGTCGATGAGGGCGTCGGCCTGTCGCGGCGTGAGCGCCTTGGGGCCGTTGTGCATGGCGGAGTCTTGCAGCGCCAGGGACTGCAGCTGGCTCGCCGGAGCGCCCCAGGATATCTGCTGGCAGACCTTCCAGCCCGTCTGCACCAGCGCCGCGTCGCCGCCTTCGTCGTCCCCGATACCGACGTTGTGCAGGTGGTTGAGATAGGAGGCCTCGTCGGCGTGCGCCGGGCCGGCGCACACGACGCCGGCGATCAGAAGGGGGCCACCTACCAACGCTGTGCGGATGAACCTGCCAGAGAGCCGCTGTCCTGCCATAACTGTTTCTCCAATGCCCGATTGTCGCCCTGGTTCCTGACGGTGCACATCTATCAAAGCCTGAAATCACGTGCCGCGCACCACCAAATTGACGGCCCGCGAGACCGC
Organism: uncultured Actinomycetota bacterium; assembly: GCA_963784685.1. Classification (GTDB taxonomy): domain Bacteria; phylum Actinomycetota; class Actinomycetes; order Mycobacteriales; family Mycobacteriaceae; genus Mycobacterium. The sequence continues at coordinate 85,350 of CAWASF010000011.1, read as the reverse complement.
GTTCAAGCGGCGACGGGGATGAGCCCTCCGCTTGCCGAGGTTTGCGGCGTGAACCTCATGAATGCCCGCGCGACAAAGGGCGCCGCGAACAGCATCAGGACAATCCGAACCACTTGGGATGCCATGACAAACGTCACGTTGGAGCCCGACCCCACAGCGGTCCCCAGCACCGCGTAAACACCGCCGGGGCTCGTCGCCAGGTATCCGTCGAGCGGGCTCAGTCCGGCCACGTGGGCGAGCATCACGCCGAAACCGGCCGCCGCGATGTTCAGCACCATGATCAACGCGAGCGCACCGGGCAGGATCCGTCGAATCGCCCGAAGCGACTCACGGGTGAACCCGAGTACAGACTGCCAGACGATCAGCATGATCCCGGCTTGGACCAGCACCATCGGAACCGTGAGACCCGCCGCCAGGCCGGTGAGGTCCAAAACGATGGTGATCGCCAGCGGACCCAGCAACCCCGATCCCGGCAGCCGTACAGAGCGGCCGGCCGCCGCGCCGACCATGACAATGACCGCGATCAGCGGCAGATTGACATACCAAGGGAGAGAGGCTGTTTCGCTGATCTGCGATCCATGCGCCCGGGTGCCGTGGTAGAAAACCGCCACGACGACGGGCATGGCCGCCGTGATCAGCGCAACGCGCAGGTACTGAATGGCCGCGACGACTCGGTCGTCACCACCGAGTTCGCGGGCGATGGCGACGATTCCGGACGAGCCTCCCGCGACGAGCGCGAGGCCCCCGGTCAGCGGGCTGACGTCACGGTGCAGACTCAGCAGCGCGCCGCCCGCGACGCTGAGGACCAGGGTGCCGACTGCGACCGCGACAACGATCGGCCAGTTAGAGCCCAGCGCGCCGAAGGAGATGCTGTGCACCATCAACCCGGTGTACACACCGACCACGCCCTGCGCGGCCAGGCCCGTCTGCGGCCACGCTTTCGGCAGGTACCGCGTCAATGCCCAGGCGAGAACTCCGCAGCCGATGGCGACGATAAGCAGGTCGATCGTGTTCATGATGCTCCCAAGTAGTCGGCGGCAGCCTTGGCCACCACGGTGTCGATTTCTTCCGCCAGCAAAAACCTTTCGGCGGCAAGCGTTTCGGCGGCCGCGCGGACCGCCGCGGTGTAATCACCGGGCGTCGGGTACCGGTCGACGACCGACGGCCGCCCCGGCGGGAATGGCAGCTTGCTGCCGATTCGCTCATAGAGCACATCGGGCAGCTCGTCGATGTGTCGCCGGGGATTCCAGCCGGTGTAGGTGGCGATCGGCGCCGCGACCGCGGGCAGGCGTATGCCCGCGACTTCGTTGCCGTCGTCGTCGATCGCCGAAACCAGGTCGGCGTACGTCTCGCCCAGGACGACGGGCCAGCGACCGATGCCGCGATCGGCTTCCGGCCCAAGGTCGACGCAACGCGCGTAGGGAAGCGACGCGGGATCCGGCGCGGCGGCGTGGCCGAAACCGGACAGAACTTCCTTGCGGGAGGCGGCCGTGCCGTCGCTGGTCCGTGGGACCCGGCTGGGCGGTGGTTCGACGCCGTCGGCGACCCAGTTCTCCAGCGCGACCAGCAGTGCCCGATTCACGGGCGTGACGTCCAGGCGGTGCACCGGGTTGGCGGCCGGCAGCGCTTCCTTGATCTTGCTGCTGCCGAAGTGGTCGGCACCCGCTATCAAATACGTGCGCACATCGGGATCCTCGGGCAGGTCCTTGCCGGTGTAGGGGTCCACGTGCAGGAGTGCGCCGTCACCATGCCAATACTCGGACGCGCTGTTGGTGAAGATCGTTTTCGGCACACCGCCAAGCCCGCGCTGCCGCGCCAACAGGTCGGCGTGCCCAAACGGGGCCAACGTTCCAAAGCCGCTGACCTGCGCCACCGACGGCTGCGCGAAGCGGTGGTTGAACTCTCCGCGCGCGGCGCTCGCGAAGTCGGCGTATACGCCGTCGAAAACCCTCATCCCGGACTCGTCGACATTGAGCCCGTCGGAAAGGAATTGGCGCAGCAGCCGACCCGCCTGCGAGACGCCGTAGGCAAAGGTGTGGTCGATGCCGTCGGCGCGCAGGTGCGACACCACGTCGCGAATCGCCAGCAACCCGCATCCGGCAACCGGGGCCCGCGACGTCCGGTACACCAACTCATACCAGTGGAAGGCTTTGAATCCGCCGTCCAGCGCGACGTGCTTCTCGTCGGTGAACCGCCAGGCGTCCCGGGGAATCGTGGTGCGCTCGGCGTCCGGCGACGTGCGCACACTCAGAACAGCGTCGGGGTCGTCGACGTCAACCGTCGGATAGTCGGTGAACGTGAAGAGCGACTCCGCGCCGGGCAACGAGTCGATTTCGGGCGCCGAAAAGCTGAGCGCGTGGTCATCACTCGCGGCATCGGCGCGCCATTCCAGGCGCATCCAGCCGGGCGGCACATCGGCCTCCGGCGCGGTCATGCCCAGGATCGCCGGCCCGCGTTGCACGTCCCATTGCCAGCCGCACGACGCGATCGTCCAGCCGCGGTCGAGCAGGAATCCGCCCTTCAGCCACGGTGCGTGGGTGGGCAGGCCGCGGTTGGGCACGACGAACAGCATCTTGCCGTTGCCGCCGTCAACCGGGCGAAGCAGGCGCAGGTCGGCGTCAAAGCGCACGAGCCCGTCGCCGTCGCGAGGCACGAGCTTGAGGTCGACGATCCGCTGATTTGCGTGATGGTCGGGGTCGACCGCGAAGCCGACCGTCGCCTCCACGCATTCGTAGCGGCTGTCGGCGTGCGGGTAAACGTTGTTGGTTCGAACTGACTCAACGGTCATGGAAGCTCCTCGAGGGTAGAGGTTGGTTCGCGGCCGGCGCTGGCGCGTCATATGGGTAGGAGCGCGCATCGGCTCCGAGTCGGACACTTTTTATCGACGGGTTCTTGGAATTTTCTTGTCGGGCATCAAACAGGTGCTCGCGTCCCGCTGTGCGTGGCCGCAAGAATTTCGCAAGCCTGCCGTGTTACTCACTCACGCGCCCCGTCCAGACGAAAGGGGGGTGGTAGACGGACGAAGAAGCGTCGATGCTGTACTGGGGCCTGGGCACCTACCTGGGCGGGCCGCAGCCGCAGAACAGGGAGGGCCGCAGCCGCAGAACAGGGAGGGCGACCGCGTCTACCTGGTCCAGGACACCGGCCAGTCGGTGGCGGAGGACCGCTCGCACCAGACCGAGCCGGGCGAGGACCCGATAACGGTTGGATCGGTCTTCACCGACACCCCCGACGGCGTCCGCGTCCGCTACAACCGCCTGCACATCGAACCAGGCCACTACCGCAGCGGTCGGCCGCTCAGCGATCGCCAGCGCGCAGCCCTCGACGCCCTCGACCGGTTGCTGAACGATCCCGCCCACACCGTTGAGTTCAAGCTCGGTCCCGGCGACGTCTTCGCCGATAACCATGTGACACTGCACAATCGGCGCAGTTTCGTCGATGCGCCGGAGGTGGGGAACCGGCGATGCCTGGTGCGCCTCTGGCTCGCAGGGGAACCGCATAATCGATCGGCCTCGCCTTCGCATCGGCGCTCGGCCGTCTGCGTCCGCACCCTGATCGACCGGCGCGAGGTGCCGGTGGCCTCGTGAGTGATTGCCGCACGGGCTGATTGGGGTCTGTTGGAAATCATGGGGGTCGATGTGCTGCATCCCCCGCGCCGGCGTGGGACCATTTGCCGATGAACCAGCACACCTTGATTTCGATCGGCGTGGGGTGCGCGGTCTTGACTGTTGTTTCCGTGAGCAACTGGTTTATCAGGCGCCAGAATCGCAAGTTGCAGATGCTACGTCAGCAGGCCGAAACCGGCGGGCCGTCATCCCAGCCGCTGGATGCCCCAAACCAATTCGTGGTGACTCCCGCCCCACGGGTAGGCCCGAAGGGAATGGCCAAGCTCGGGTGGGGAATGCTGGCGGCGTTCCCCGCGTGGATGGCCATACCGATCGCGACCGGTGCCTCGGCTGGGGTTGCCATGGGCTTCTTCGCCGCCTTCGGCATTGGCATGTATGTGTTCATGATCCCGTTCTACTTCTGGAACAAGCGCGGAAACACGCGCGTTTGCGTCACAAGCGAAGGCCTGACCGCTAATCGGCGCGTGGGTGATGTCTACTCGTTCGTTGACGCGAGCCTCGGGCCTTGGGTGCCCAACAAAGTTCGGCGCGGGAGGGTGGGCGCCGTAACGCTGGGCACGGCGCTCCACCTGCGGTGCGGGCCGAAGACCTTTGTTCTCGGCGGACGGGATCACCGCGTGGGGGCGGGAGTACGGCTGGAAGCACCGCCCGCCGACCGGCTCGACGCGTGGATGTGGGCCGACGACTTCGACCGGCTGCTGGCCATGATCGGTCGCCGGAGCGGATTGGACGTACGCGCGCCCGCGCCGGGCGAGCCGATCCGCTGTTTGCTCTTCACGAACCCTTGGCTGCTCACCCGGCGCCAGCGCGCCCGCGACACGCAGCCGGTCCTGGCGCTGGACGTGGGCAGCGACCAGATCCGGGTGATCGACCCTAAGGCGAATGCGACCGTCGCTTCGGCATTTCTTGCCCAGGTGACCGCGACGCCGGCGGATAACGTCGTCCGCATGTCGGGGTCGTGGAAGGTGAACTATGTCGAGCCTGTCCTGGTCGTCAGAGTTCCCGGTATGGCACCGCTGACCATCGGCTGTCGCGACGAGACCGATCCCGTGGGGACCTGGGTGTGGGGTTCTCGGCAGTTCCCGCGCCGGTTTAGCTGGTCCGACAGCGTGCCTTCGGAGCGGGAATCCGATTTCGTCGTTTCGGGCGCGGATTGGCGCACGCTCGTGGAGAAATTCGGCTTGGCCCCGCAGTTGGACGATCGGGCGGAACTGGCCAGACTTTACTCGAACGACAAAGCGGCACGGGCCAGAGCGCGGGCCGGAGACTGACCATATCGGGTGCGTCCGGGGCGGCACCCGAGGGACTCTTCCGCTGCGTGCTGCTTCCCAACGGCGTCGGGTTGCAGGCGCCGAAACCCACTCTGGCGCTTGATGTTAGAGGTGGCACCCGGGTATGTGGTCTCCGATGCGGACTGGCCCGTGCTGGTGGACATCTCCGGTTTGGTCCGCAGCTGGCGTCGCGCTTCTCACGAACCTCCGTAGGGAGGCTCGTTCGCGGTCGCCGGCGGCTGGGGATAGGGGGCTGGATTGGCAGAATCCTGTTCGCGTGCCTGGGAATTTCGTTCCTTTATATAAGCGCGGATGCCATGCACCGCTATGACGTCGGCACGCCGACGACGGTGACAGTCACCCACTGCAGCACGGGCAAGGGCAGTTCCTGCGGAGGTTCGTGGACCATCGACGGAGTCTCTCAGAGCGGCTCGATCGAGCGTGGATTCAGCAGCCCCGCCCCCGGCTCGTCGCTGGAGGCTCATGGGTGGGGGCACACGGCCTATACGGCAACCGCGTCGTACCCGCTTCTCGCCTGGGAAGGCGTCATCACGGTCGGCGTTGTCGTGTCGTTCGTCAGACGACGCAAACGGCTAGGGTCGGCTGGTGCGCAGGACCATCGACTGGGACGGCGACGCGGTCACGATCATTGACCAGACCGCGCTGCCGGTCGATTACCGCGTTCTGCGCCTGCGCACCGTCGACGAGCTGATCGACGCGATCCGCCGCCTGGCCGTGCGCGGCGCCCCGGCGCTCGGCGCGGCGGGGGCGCTTGGCGTTGTGCTCGCGGCCCGCGAAGGAGGGGACCCCCGGGCTGCGGCCGAACGCGTCGCGAAGGCGCGACCGACCGCCGTCAACCTCAGCTGGGGAGTCGCGCGCGCGCTCGAGAAGCTCGACGAGGGCGCCGAAGCCGTGCTCGCCGAAGCGCTCGAGATCCTCGACGAGGACGAACGCCTCAACCGCGCCGCGTCGGCCCACGCCGCCGAGATCGTCCTCGCATTATGTGATCGCCGCCCGCTGCGGCTGCTCAGCCATTGCAACGCAGGCCATCTCGCCACCGTGGCCTGGGGCAGCGCGCTCGGCGTCGTCTGGCATCTTCACGAGCGCGGACTGGTCGAGTCGGTGTTGGTCGACGAGACACGTCCATTGCTGCAGGATTCCCGGCTGACGGCATGGGAGCTGGCGCAGGCGGGTGTGCCCTACCGGGTGCAGCCGGACGGCGCCGCCGCGGCGGCGATGGCACGCGGCCTCGTCGACTGCGTGCTCGTCGGTGCCGACCGGATCGCGGTCAACGGAGACGTCGCCAACAAGATCGGCACCTACGGCCTGGCCATCGCGGCGCGTCATCACCACGTGCCACTCATCGTGGTCGCGCCTTCGTCCACGGTCGACGCGTCGCTCGCGACCGGCGCCGAGATCGCCATCGAGGAACGCGCGCCCAATGAGCTCAGGACGTTCGCCGGCGCCACGATCACCCCAGTGGACGCCGATGTCTTCAACCCCGCCTTCGACGTGACCCCGGCCGAGCTCGTCACCGCGGTCGTCACGGAGCACGGTCGCTACCGGCCGAGCGGCGTTATGCCGCGGCGATCGTCGACATCAGGGGACGAAGCGTCGTAAACAGCGACTGCCGATCACGAAGATAGAAGTGGCCGCCCCGAAGAATCTGCACGGAGAAATCCGCCGTTGTGCGCGAACGCCATTCGTGCAAGTCGGATTCACTCACAAGTGGATCCTCGCTGCCGCCGAAGACATGAATCGGGCAGGACAGTTCCGCTGTGTCGCCTTCCTCGTCCGTCATGCACAGCCGCAAGTCGTGTCGAGCGGCGGTGACGGCGCGCTCATGCAGAGTGGGCCATCGCGTGAGTTCCGAAGGCAGGCCGCCCAGACCGGACAGGAACGTCGCGAGCTGCTCGTCGTCGAGTTGATCCACCATATGGAGCGGCTGCGGAAGGTGCGGTGGGCGGTACGCGGAGAGGAATACTGCCCGTGGCAGCGGAGAACCCTTCGCCGCGCGCACGCACGCCAACCGGTATGCGAGCAGGGCGCCGAAACTGTGGCCGAAGAACATGTGTGGCTGGTCAAGGGCGGATCCCAGCTGACCGTCCACCTCGTCGACGAGCTGCCGCAGCGTGTTGAAGCGCTGCCGGTCGGGGACCTCGACGGGAATCACCTCGACATCCGGCCGCAGCGCCTTGACCCAGGCGTTGAATGCCAACCCGCCGCTCCCGGCATGGTGAAAGCAGAACAACCGCATCAGACGCCTTTCTGGTCGTGGCTTACCGAAATCACCATCCGGCACGGCCCTTGGAGGATGTTTGCGAGAATCTTGCGGTCGCAGGTCTGGCCGCCTGCGTTCAGCAGCTCCAGCCCCTCGGCCAGCGCGTTGACCATGAACCGGATCTGTTCCTCGGAGTGGCAGCTGGTGACGAAGAAGCGCAGACGCGCTTTTTCGTCCGGCACCGCGGGAGAAACGACCGGGATGACGTTGATGCCGCGCCGCGTCAGAGCGTCCGACAGTTGCAGCGCCCTGACCGAGCTGCCGACGGCGCACGAGATCATGGGGGCGCCCGCGCTATCGCAAGTGTCGATGCCGGCTTCTCGCGCCAGGCTCACAAAGAGCTCGGCGTTCTCGCGCAGCCGGCGCAGGTGTTCGACCAGCGCCGGGCGCCCCGTGGCCCGCCGTCTTGCCGGCGCAGGCGCGATCACGTCGATGCTGTGGTTGGTGTTCATGCTGTGCTCCGTTACCTCCGTAGGGCCGGACCAGGGTGGGCCGCGCTCACAGGTAGGAGAGTTAGACCGGGCTGACACGGACACTTTTTGCGGAAAATGTTTCAACCAGCGACCGGGCGAGCGCCCCGACCCCCGCCGGCGCCTCGCATAGACGTGCTGGTGCCGAAGACGACATGTCCACGACCAGAGGTATGGATTCGAACTCCAGTTCCGTGGAAATTTCTGTGCCACAAAAATATTGGCAGACTTTGATATCCGCCGTCATGCCTGTTCTACGTTGTCGATTCGTCGGGTGCGGTCAATAAAGGCAGGCAGGGGCACGCACGCCGGCTCCCGGCGATGCGTCCACGCTTTGCGGCCATCCTCGGGCCGGCACGAGGAAATCCCGTCGACAGCTGAACTCCGCCAGTACCGGCAGGGCGCCGCCGCGGTATAGCCTTTGACGATGTCGGAAGCGCGAACCGTGCTAAGCGCCTGCACTTTGTGTGAAGCACTTTGCGGGATTCAGGTCACCGTCCGCGACCGCGAGGTTCTGGCCATCAAGCCTGATCCGGACGATCCACTCTCGCGTGGCCATATCTGCCCGAAAGCCGTCGCCCTGCAGGACATCTACACCGATCCCGATCGTCTCCGCCGCCCCGTGCGCCGAACCACCGACGGCTGGCGGGAGATGGAGTGGGACGAGGCGTTCGACTTCGTCACGGATCGGCTGGTCGGCGTTCATAAGCGCCACGGACGTGACGCCGTCGGTGTCTATCTCGGCAACCCGAGTGTGCACAGCCTCGGAGGGCTCACCCACGGCCTACCGTTCACCGAGCTTCTGGACACTCGCAGCCGGTTCTCGGCCACGTCGGTCGACCAGCTGCCACACCAGTTCGTGAACTGGCAACTGTTCGGCCATCAGTTCCGCTTCCCGATCCCGGACATCGACCGCACCCAATACTTCCTCATGTTTGGCGCCAATCCGATGGCGTCCAACGGCAGCATCATGACCGTGCCGGGCTTCGCCGGTCGCGTCAAGGACTTGCAGGCCCGCGACGGCAAGCTGGTGATCTTCGACCCGCGCCGCAACGAAACAGCGCGCATCGCCGACGAGCATCACTTCATTCGCCCGGGCACCGACGCCGCCGTGCTGCTTGCGATGGTGCACGTACTCTTTGCGGACAGGCTGGTGCGGCCCGCCGACTACGTCGACAATGTCGACCAACTTCGTTCTCTCATAGCCGAATTCACGCCAGACCGGGCGGCCGCGGCGTCCGGTGTGCCGGCCGACACAATTCGCCGGGTCGCGCGCGAATTCGCAGCTGCGCCCGCCGCCGTCGCCTATGGCCGCACGGGCGTATGCACCCAGCAGTTCGGGGCCCTGGCCCAGTGGGCGATTCAATTGCTCAACATCCTCACCAACAACCTGGACCGGGCCGGCGGCGCGATGTTCCCGACGCCGGCGGCCGACGTAACAAAGGGCCTCAGCTCAGGGCATTACGGCGTTTGGCGTAGCCGCGTGCGCGGACTGCCCGAGTTCTCGGGGGAACTTCCCGTCTCCGTGCTGGCCGAGGAAATCGAAACCACGGGCGACGGGCAGATCCGGGCCCTGGTCACGGTGGCCGGCAACCCGGTCCTGTCCACCCCGGACGGGGCTACCCTTGACCGCGCGCTCGCCAAGCTGGACTTCATGGTGTCGGTGGACATTTACATCAACGAGACCACCCGGCACGCGGACGTCATCCTGCCGCCGACGGTCGCCCTGGAGCGAGACCATTACGACCTGGTGTTCCATTTGCTCGCGGTGCGCAATACGGCGCGGTTCAACCCTGCCGTGTTTCCACGCTCCGACGACGCGCGGCACGATTGGGAGATCTTCCGCGGACTGGGTATCCGTTATGCCCGCAAGACCGCCCTCGGTGGTGGCTCGCCAAGCCGACGCCTGGCCGCAGCGGCGAAACTGGGCGCGTTGCTGCTCTCCCCGACCCGGGTCGTCGACGTCCTATTGCGAACAGGGCGCAACCGCATCTCGTTGAGAAAGCTGAAGAGTTCTCCGCACGGTCTGGATCTCGGCCCGCTTCAACCGTCCCTTCCCGGCGCTTTGGCCACCAAGAACAAGCGGATTGACCTGATCCCGAAGCTGCTCGTCGATGATCTGCCGCGCCTGGAAAAAGCGATTGCCAGCGGCACCGACGGTCTCGTGCTCGTCGGGCGTCGGCACCTGCGTAGCAACAACTCCTGGATGCACAACAGCCAGCGGCTCGTCAAAGGAAAGCCACGTCACCAGCTGTTGATGAATCCGACCGACCTGGCTGAGCGGGGCATCGCAGATGGCAGCCAGGTGCGGGTCAGTGCTCGCGCGGGCTCGGTTGATGTGGAGGTCGTCGCGAGCGACGAGATGATGCCCGGCGTGGTGTCGCTGCCGCACGGGTGGGGACATCGCTACGCCGGTGTGAAGCTGTCGGTGGCCTGCAAGACACCGGGAGTCAGCGCCAACGACCTCACCGATCGCGGCCTGCTCGACGAACTTTGCGGGACAGCGGCCCTCAACGGCGTCCCCGTGGCGGTGACGCCGATACCGGAGCTCACGGGTGTACATCGAACCAGCGCTGCTGCGCCGCTAGCCGATCAGCTTCTTGGACCGTGAAGGCGAATTCACTCAACGATCGGTAGGCCCGCCCTTACGGAGGAGTCAAACCCGGGCATTCAGGTTGGGAAGTCGATTCGGGGTTTCGACCCTTGTCTCAGCGCAGACCGGGCGCAGATGAGCAAAGTCTCAGTTTCGTCGGGCGACGGGATGACTTCCGGGCCACCACAGGTACCTGCGGAATTCGGCGGCTTCCCCTAACACTCGCACGCCATCGGCGATGTCGTTCCGCGATTAGCTCGCGCCCGCCGCGATCACCTGATCCACCTCGAGGGCCCGGTCGGCCATCTCGGCGTGCGCCTTGTCCAGCGCGTCGGCCTGGTCCTCGTCGGCCTTCATCAGCGCCTCGATGTCGTAGCCGGCCATGTCGTGGACACCCATGTCCCTGAACGCCTTCTGCACCTTGTCGCCCCACAACCCGATGTCCTTGACGATCGGCACGATGCGGCTAAACAGGTGCGAGCGGAACTGGATCATCAACGGCGACCTGTCGACCCACTCGGCGCACGCTTCGACGTCCATGCCGAGGGTCTCGAAAACCTCCTCACCGCGGAACCGGTCGCGCATCAGGTAACAGGCATCCACGACGAACTCTTCACGCTCGTCCCGCTCGGAGTCGGTCAGCGCAGAGTAGTAGTCCTTCAGCGAGATTCGGCCGAAGGCGACGTGCCGGGCCTCGTCCTGCATGACGTAGGCGAGCACCTGCTTGGCCAGCGAGTCCTGCGCCGCCATGTCACGCAGCACCCCGAAGGCGGCGAGTGCGAGCCCTTCGATGAGTACCTGCATGCCGAGGTAGGGCATGTCCCAGCGCGAGTCGCGCAGGGTGTCGTCCAGCAGTGCGGTCAGGTGCTTGTTGATCGGGTAGACCAGGCCGACCTTCTCCTGCAGGAACCGCGAGAACGCCTCGACATGCCGGGCCTCGTCCATGGTCTGGGTGGCCGCGTAGAACTTCGCGTCCAGGTCCGGGACGACCTCGACGATCTTGGCCGCGCACACCATCGCCCCCTGCTCGCCGTGCAGGAACTGCGAAAACTGCCAGGCCTGGACGTGGCGTCGCATCTCGTCGCGGCGTGATTCGTCTGCGGCTTCCCACATCGGGCTGCCGAACAGCGGATGCAACTCGTCGGGGAGCCCGACCGGGTTCATCGGGTTGACGTCTTGCGCCCAGTCGATGCGCGACTGGGCATCCCACTGCTTGTCCTTTCCCTTTTGGTACAGGGAAAGGAGCCGGGCGCGCCCCTCGTCGTACTCCCACGTGAAGCGCGCATCGCCGGCGGTGGGGACCTCCCACGAGTACGGCTCGGGCACCTTCGTGTACTTGTCCTTCGTGGTCATGGCCTGCCGCCTTTCAGCCGGGTATGACCAGTGGTCATATGACGCCTATCACATTGCGCCGCCTTCTGCCGCGCTGTCAACCATGACGGGGGGCCAACCGACCGCGGCCCCTCTGACGCCCGCCTGATCAGCACCTGGCCAGATGTCGCCGGTAGTCAACGAGCGCGCCCAAGCTCAGCGCGCGTTGCCGCCGGCCCGCTCGCGCTCAACCGAACCTTCGGGGATGGAGTGTCGCACAACCCTAACCGCTCAGTCAGCCGGCCACTTCGGACCGGCTTGTGCGACTGATGCGTGATTCGAACACAGTCGAAAGGCGTTCGCGCAGTTCAGATGTGGAGCCGATGACGGGAATCGAACCCGCGTATTCAGCTTGGGAACCAGCTGTGTAGGCCCCTTGACGGCCAAGCCACGGTCACGCGTCAGAAGATCGCCGCGGTCACCGATGCGTAGCGCTGACCGCGAGGATGGTGTGGTCCGCAAGTTACCGGAGGTTCCGCGGTCAGTGTTTCGGACCCTGGACCCGCTGATTAAGAGAACGCGGCGCAGTTGACCGCTGACCTGCCGCGATCGTCATTCATCACTGCTAAATCCAGGGCCGACTTTAAATTGTGGGCGACATCGGGAGACTTGCGGTGATGGGCGTTTCGTGGATTGCTGGGCGACCACCCTCCTGGAACTGGCTGCCGCTATGACCGACTACATCGACAACTTCTACAACGTCGAACGTCGCCACAGCTACCTCGGTAACATCAGCCCGACAGAGTTGAAACGGTCTGGACGTCCCATGCAGTCCCTGAGCTCGCATAACTGCGGCGCACAACGGCGGGGACAGATCAGCCTTGTTTTGGAGTCCTGTAGCGCTGGGGGCCGGAAGGGACGATGAATCACACGGCTGGGCACCCGAAGCATTCCGCTGAGGACGTCGACGTCGTGCGTGAGCTGCGCCGCGCTGACGAGCTCGCCGCCTTGGGCAAGACCAACGAAGAGATCGCTGCCGAGCTGGAGGTGTCGGGATCCACGCTGTACAACTGGCGCCGAACGTACGGCGGGATGGATTTGGATCTACGCCGATGCGGAAGGCACAGAGCGAGAACGGCGGGCACGAGAGTCGCGGGCCGCGCAACGGCCCTCCCGCAGCTCGATGTCGCGGCGGATCAGTGGCGCGTGCAAGACATCGCCGCAGTGCACAAGGTGTTGGCCGAGGTTGGTGCTGATCCGGCACTGGCCCGAGCATGGCGCGCATCGGTTGTCCTGAGCTTCGCAGAGGTTCCGGAGACGCATCCCTACTTGAATTCGGCGGTTGCCGGCTTCTTACAAAAGCTGTATTCCGAGTTCCCGCATCTCTTGTACTTCTTGAATCCAGACCGGGCGAGCGGTGGGATTGACAGCTTCTTCGCGTCACTTGGCGCCATCTGCGAAGACCAAAGTGGAATATGGGTCGTCTGGTCCGATGATGTGCAAGTGGCGTACTACGGCGCACTCACCGCGGCGGCCGAGTTTGCGATCAAGCGGGGCGACGACTGGGTCGCCGTTGTCCGGGGATACGAGGACCGCCAATCAATATTCGAGGAAATCCGCGAGGTTCTCATCGCTCGCGGAGTCATTCGGACTTGAACCGATCGATCGACGCTCCAGGCCGGGGCGTTTCTGTTGTGGTGGCTAAATGCCAACCTCCCGAGCTGATCACGGCCATGCGGCCCAGAATGCGCCAGCGTCGATCGGACCGGACGGGACCGCCCACCTATCAACGATCAGCGGCCTCGTCTCGATCCGTGACGCGGGTTAGCTCGCGCCCGCCGCGATCGCCTGGTCCGCGCCGACTTCCGCCGAGCAGAGAGAACCCTCGTGCTGCACTGGTGGCGATAGCCAGCATGGCACTACTCACCCACGACTCAGCAAACCGTTCGAGGATGGAGTGCCGCCAGGCCACGGTCAAGCGACGGTCAAGAGAGCCTCATAACGGCTGATTTCAGTCGGCTCACATGCCACTGAACAGGGGTTTCATGGAGCCGATGACGGGAATCGAACCCGCGTATTCAGCTTGGGAAGCTGATGTTCTGCCATTGAACTACATCGGCGCGGTTGCTCCGAAAGGCTAGCATCCCGCGCCGGGCGTTCGGCCCTTCGGACCGGCTGGGCAGCGGGTTGCGCATCCGGGATCTTAGAGACCCGATATTTATTATTCCGTTATCTGCCCGTAATGTGCTTTCCGTGGGGCGGCATGAATTAGCCAAGAAGCGGCGAAAGCGGCCAGTGGGCCTGGCTGGGCTGGTTGCCCCTGCGGTCGTCTTCTTCGCGGCAGCATCTGGAAACGTCCATTCGGTCGCCGCCCATGACGCCGCCAAGCCCGTTATCGACGACGTTGCGCCGTGCTGCCTGGAAATCGTGGCGGAACCGACGAATTTGTCGCACCGCGCGGTAGGCATGGGTTTGAGCGACGGCCGGGAGCCTGCGGCGTCGAGGTACCACACGCGGTCCCGGTTCTTGCTCGCTGACGTCGCACCGGAGCAGGGCCTGCAGGTCAGGACGATCTTGACGGCCCGCAGCATCACCGCAAGGTTCCCCCAGGTGCACGCAATGGGTGGGGTTCGACCGGATCCGCTGCCCTGGCATCCCCTCGGACTGGCCGTCGATGTGATGATTCCTGACCCCAGCAGCGCCGAAGGCATCGCGTTGGGGAACGCGGTTGTCGCGTACGTGCTGCAGAACGCGAAGCGATTCGGGATACAGGACGCGATTTGGCGTGGCGTCTACTACACGCCCAGTGGAGCGCAACCAAGCAGGCTTGGCCACTACGACCACGTCCACGTCACGACCACCGGAGGCGGATACCCCAAGGGCGGGGAAACGTATCTCGCCGACTGAAGGCAGGACGAGGCGCTCTTGGCAGCGGATAGGCTCGTCGAGTGCTGCTCTCCGATCGTGACCTCAGGGCGGAAATCACCGCAGGCCGGCTGGGCATCGACCCGTTCGACGACAGCCTGGTGCAGCCGTCGAGCATCGACGTCCGCCTCGACAGCCTGTTCCGGGTGTTCAACAACACCCGCTACACCCACATCGACCCCGCCAAGCAGCAGGACGAGCTGACGAGCCTGGTGGAGCCCGTCGACGGGGAGCCATTCGTTCTGCATCCGGGCGAGTTCGTGCTCGGTTCGACGCTGGAGCTCTTCACCCTGCCCGACGACCTCGCCGGACGCTTGGAGGGCAAGTCGTCGCTGGGCCGCCTCGGTCTGCTGACGCATTCGACCGCCGGCTTCATCGATCCCGGCTTCAGCGGTCACATCACCCTCGAGCTGTCCAACGTCGCCAATCTGCCGATCACGCTGTGGCCGGGGATGAAGATCGGTCAGCTGTGCATACTGCGGTTGACGAGCCCGGCGGAACACCCGTACGGCAGCTCGCGCGCAGGGTCGAAGTATCAGGGCCAAAGGGGTCCCACGCCGTCGCGCTCCTACCAGAACTTCATAAGAAGTACCTAGGTTCGACGGAGCGTTCGCACAGCTTTCGCGCGCGATAATTGACGGGTCCGTGGTTTCTCCTCCGCCGGACCATGGCTTGGCCTGCAACATCTTTGGAGGGTTTTGTCTTGGATATCGTGCTCGGGGTGTCGATGGCACCGGCGTCGATCCAGATGGTGGTGCTCGAGGGCGAAAATGCCGATGGCGCCACCGTCGAAGAGGACGAGTTCGACGTCACCGCTACCGACGACTCGTCCACTGCGACCGCACCCGATCAGGTGATCGCCGCCATCCTCGGTACCCGGGAAGGCGCGGCCGATGCGGGTCTCGAGTTGTCCGCTGTCGGCGTGACGTGGAGCGACAAAATGGAAGCGGCCGCTTTGCGCGACGCGCTGGCCGCCCACAAGATCGAGAACGTCATGCTGGTATCGGCGTTTCTGGCCGCGACGGCATTGGCTCAAAGCGTCGGCGCCGCAATCGGTTACGAGCGCACCGCGGTGCTTTTCGTGGAGCCCGACACCGCCACGTTGGCTGTCGTCGAGACTTCCGACGGCTCGATCGTCGACGTCTACAAGCAAGAGATCCACGCCGAGTCCTACGAAGAGGCGACCGGCCAACTCGCCAGGATGCTCACCGGGCTGGAGCGCCTGGAATCACCCCCGGACGGGTTGTTTCTGGTCGGGTCGGGCGTCGACATCGCACCCATCAAGCCGGCGCTGGAGTCGGCGACGGCGCTTGACGTCAGCGCGCCGGAGGAGCCGGAGACGGCGCTCGCGCGCGGGGCCGCCTTGGCGTCGGCGAACGCGCCGTTGTTCTCCTCGGCGACCGCGGCGCTGGCCTACGCCCAAGACCCGGGCACCGGCGCGGTCGACCACTTCGCCCTGCCCGACTACCTCGGCGTTCCTCTCGGCTCTGAGTTCGGTGACGACGACCGCGCCTACAGCGCCGTTCCGGACGAGGACGCCGATGCCCGGACGGTCGTCATCGAAAGGCTCTTCGCCCCCGAGCAAGTCCAACCGCGTCGCAGGCCGGTCCTGTTGATCGGCAGTGCGCTGGCGGTCGCCGGCATCAGCGCGGCGCTGGCGCTGGAGATTGCGCTGGCGATCGGTATCCGTACGACCGGTAGCGTCGCATTGCGGCCGACCCCCCGCCAAAACCTCATCGTCCCAACGCAACAGGCGCCCGCGCCGGTTCAGGCGTCGGTCCCGCAGCCGAAGCTCAGCGTGCCGCAGCCGATGGTGGCGCCCAGGCCGGTGAACCCGCCGGCCCCGGTGCAACTGCCTGCGGCTCCTCCAGCTCCCGCGGCTCCACCCGCTTTCACACCGCCGCTTCCGGCGGTTCCGGTTCCGGTGGTGGTCCCCCCGATCGCGCCGGTTCCCGCGCCACCGATCCATGTACCTATTCCCGGCCCGGTGAGCCCGCCGATTATCCAGGCCCCCCATCTGTCGGCCCCGCAACCCGTGGCGCCCCAACCGCCCGTGCATATCCCGCAGCCGCTCTCACCGTCGCAGGGCGGCACAATTCCGCACTCGCCGCCGTACCACGCCCCTCCGGGGGAAGGCCCGCTACCCGGGCTGGGCGGTGGACACGTTCCATCACCCGGCAGCATTCCCGGCGGCCCCGGCGGTGGTGGGCCTATCCACGTCCCTGGCGGTGAAGGTCCGGGTGGTTTCGGCGGCGGTGAGCCCACTGGGCCCGGCCCGTTTGGCGGTGGGCCACTCGGCGGCGACGGGCCGTTCGGCGGCGGTCACGGCGGCGGTGGCGGGCCCTCGGGCGGCGGGCCGTTCGGCGGCGGTGGCGGGCCACTCGGCGGCGACGGGCCTGTCGGCGGCGGTCACGGCGGCGGCGGCGGACCGTTCGGTGGCGGGCCGTTCGGCGGCGGCGGTGACGGGCCGTTCGGCGGCGGCGGTGGCGGCTTCGGTGGTGGCGGCCACGGCGGCTTCGGTGGTGGCGGCGGCGGCTTTGGTGGCGGCGGGGGCGGCCACAGCGGTGGCGGTGGGCACAGCGGGGGCGGGCACCACTAGCCATCCCCGGGCGCCCGGATTTCGCTCAGCGTTGCGATACAGTAAATACATGCGCATTTGTACTTATCGGCCATAGGGCCACGCGGGGAGGGGCGGAAACATGGGGACAGGCCGAAAACCCGCGCCGCCCCGTTCACGAACGAGAACCGGCTGTGGCAGTAGAGCCCGCGGTCAATAGTTTGGAAGCTGTGCTGCCGCCCGCGTCGAGCAGCCCAGCAAACTACTAAGGGGGAACTTAGAGCCGTGGTGGGCATCGTGCTTGGCGTCTCGATGGCGCCAACGACGGTCCGCATGATGCTGGTCGAAGGTGAGTGCGCCAACGGTGTCACCGTCGATCAAGGCAACTT
The DNA here is from genome assembly GCA_963784685.1 of uncultured Actinomycetota bacterium. GTDB lineage: Bacteria > Actinomycetota > Actinomycetes > Mycobacteriales > Mycobacteriaceae > Mycobacterium. Next base: position 67,927 of record CAWASF010000011.1, on the reverse strand, counting down.
CGACGTCGAGTGCGACGCTGGAATGCCCGGAGGGCCCTCCACGTCGCCCAGCCAGGTGGTATCCGCCATCCTCGGCACGCGGGAGGGCGCCGCCGAAGGCGGCTACCAGCTCCTGTCGACCGGAGTGACCTGGACCGATCACGTCGAAGCCGCGATGCTGCGCGACGCCCTCATCTCCCACAAGATCGAGAACGTCACGCTGGTCTCGGCCTTCATGGCCGCGGCCGCGCTGACGCAGGCTGTCGGCGACGCAACCAACTATGCGCAGACGGCGCTGCTCTTCGTCGAGCCGTACACCGCGACCTTGGCTGCGGTCAACACCGCCGACGGCTCGATCGCCGAGGTGCGTCGAAGGGTCCTCGCCGACGACGAAGACCAAGCGGTGGCCGAGCTCGTCGAGCTGGTATCCAGTGCTGAAGATCTGGAAGCGCGCCCACAGGGTGTCGTCGTCGTCGGTTCTGGCGTCGATATCCCCCTGATCAAGCCGGCGCTGGAGGCCGCGACCTCCCTCGAGTTGTCGGTGCCCGACGAGCCGGAGATGGCCCTCGCCCGCGGTGCGGCCCTGGCTTCGGCGAATGCGCCGTTGTTCGCATCGTCAACCGCGGCGCTCGCGTACGCGCTTGACCCCGGCACCGGCGAGGTCGACCCGTTGGCGCTCGCCGGCCAGTTCTCCGGATTACTGCCCGGGTACCAAGGCAAGCCCAACGTCGCTTACAGCGCCGTGCCGGACGACGACGCCGAGGCCCACACCGTCATCGGTGTGGACGAGCGTGCGCAGCGGCGCAAGTCTTTCCTGCTGGCCGGCAGCGCGCTGGCGGTGGTTTTCATCACCGTTGTTGTGGCGCTTGAAATTGCGCTGGCGATCAGCATCCGCCCGACGGTCGCGTTGCGGCCCAGTCCGAACGAAAACGTCATCGCCCCAGCGAAACCCGCACCCGCGCCACCACGGGTCGTGGCCAGGCCGCAAATCAAGGCGCCCGCCCCCGCGCCCGCTCCGGTGGCGGTGCCCCATCCCATGGGGCCGCCCGCCATTGCTCCGGCTCCCGCTGCTCCACCGGTTGTCCCGGTTCCCGCGGTTCCGCCGCCCGTTTTCGTTCCCGTGCCTCGCGTGCCGATCGTCGAACCTCCTGTGCCCCGCATCGGCGGCGGCCGCGGGCCGTTCGGCGGCGGACCCGGCCCCCGCGGGCCGTTCGGCGGGGGGCGGGACCCATTCGGGCGGGGCCCATTCGGGGGTGGCCTTTTCGGCGGTGGTCACGGCCCCTTCGGCGGCGGTCGTGGTCCCTTCGGCGGCGGGCCATTCGGCGGCCACGGCGGCTTTGGCGGTGGCCACGGCGGTTTTGGGCACGGATTCGGAGGCTTCGGGCACAGGTAGCCGTTCGGCCGCGATGGGCGTGTCGTCCCCCGCGAACTCGGTTGGCGGGCTAGTGTTTACGCCGCGCACCGGAGCACTGGAGGAGCGGTGGACATCGTCCTTGGGGTGTCGATGGCACCTGAAACAGTCCGCTTGGTCCTCGTGGAAGGCCAAGGCGCCGGCGGCGTGACGGTCGATGAGGCCGACTTCGGCGTCCCGCCCGGGGGGTCGGCCACCGCCGCGGCGGACCAGGTGATCGCGACCATTCTCGGGACTCGCGAAAGCGCTGCCGAGAATGGCTATCAGCTCAGATCGATCGGAGTTACCTGGACCGATCAGAGTCAGGCGGCCGCGCTGCGAAATGCGTTGGCGGCACACAAGATCGAGAACGTCTGCCTGGTGTCGGCGTTTGTGGCCGCGGCGGCGCTGGCTCAGGCTGTCGGCAGCGCGACCAATTGCGCCCGCACCGCACTGCTGTTCGTCGAACCGACCACCGCGACGCTGGCGGTCGTCGACAGCTCCGATGGGTCGATCGCCGATGTGCACCGCAAGGCCCTGCCCGACGGCGACGACGCGGTGCTGGCCGCGCTCGCCGCGATGGCCGCAGGCGCCGGATCGATGAGCGTTCGTCCGGACGCGGTTTTCCTCGTCGGCTCCGGCGTCGATGTCCCGGTGATCAAGCCGGCAGTGGAGGCGGCGACTTCACTCTCGGTGACCGCACCCGAGGAACCCGAGACGGCCTTGGCGCGCGGGGCGGCGCTGGCCTCGGCGAACGCGGAGTTGGTAGCACCGAGCACGGTCGCGATGCCGCACGTCCAGGATCCGGTGCGCGAGCTCGCCTACAGCGCCGAACCCGGCACTGACAGCGAGTTCCCCCAGCAGCGCAGCCGACGGATGTTGGCGATCATGAGCGCGACGGTGATCTTCGTTGGCGGTGTGGTGGCACTGACGCTGGTACTCGCCGTCGGCATTCGGCCGCACGTCGAACACCGACCCGGCATCAGCAAAAACGTTGTCGCCCCGGCCCCGGCCCCGGCCCCGGCGCCGAGGGCCGAGATGCCGGCGGCACCACCCCCGCCACTTGCGGCACCGGCGCCGCGGTCCGCCGCACCGTCGCAGGCGCCGCCATCGGTCGCCGCGGCTGCCGAGCCCGGCCAAAATCCGCCGCGCGAGTGGCTGCCGCTGCTCCCCAGGGACGACGATCGCGACGATTGGCGTCGCCGCCGCCTGGGGCACGGATTCCTGGGCCCGTAAACCATCCCGATACGGGCAAAAACGCGTAAAATCCTGGTACCAAAAAAATAAGAGGTGGGACCGTCGGCGTACCGCGGTAACTGAGGCTTGCGCTGACTCCGTCCCCGACACCGCTGTCCAGCAAACGACGATGGAGGAGCTATGGACACCGTACTTGGCGTGTCGATGGCACCGACGGCAGTCCGTATGGTGCTGGTCGAAGGCCAGAATGGCGACGGCGTCACCGTCGACCAAGACAATATCGACCTGCCCGCAGACGATGACGGGGCTCCGTCCACTGCGGCCAACCAGGTCGTCGCGGCGATCCTCGGGACCCGGGAGGGCGCGGCCCAGGGCGGCTACCAGTTGGCCTCGACCGGCGTCACCTTCACGGACCCCGTCGAGGCGGCCGCGTTGCGCGAGGCGCTGGCCGCCCACAAGGTCGAGGACGTGATGATGGTCTCGGCGTTTCTGGCCGCGGCCGCACTGGCCCAAACGGTCGGCAACCAGGCCAACTACGCGCGCACGGCGCTGTTGTACATCGAGCCCAATTGCGCGACCCTGGCGGTCGTCGACTGCGCGGACGGCTCGATCATCGACGTTCGTCGACAGCCGCTACCCGACGACGACCAAGCGGCGGTGGCCCGGCTGGTCACGTTGGCATCTAGCGTCGAGGCGTTGGCAACGCACCCCGACGCGATCTTCGTCGTCGGTTCGGGCGTCGACATCCCCATGATCATGTCGGCGCTGAAAACGGCAACCAACCTCCCGTTGACCGCACCCGAGGAGCCGGACACCGCGTTGGCCCGGGGAGCGGCGCTGGCGGCGGCGAATGCTCCGCCGCTCGCGGCGACAACCACCGCGTTCGCCTACGCGCAGGATCCCGGCACCGGCTTTATCGACCCGATCGCGACGGGCCCGCGCAACTTCGAATCTCCCGCGGATTCCGGCAGCAACTCGCTGGCCTACAGTGCGGTCACCGAAGACTTCGGCGACTCCTATTTCGGCGAGTACACCGGCGCAAACCCGGCCGTAGGTGCGGGCTATCGCGAGCGCAAATCGTTCTGGCTAATCGGCAGCGCCCTGGCGGCGATCTTCGTCGCCGGTGTGTCGGCTTTAGTTGTGGCGATTGCCATCCGGCCGACCGCCGCGGAGCGGCCCGCCCCCGCGCCCGCCGTCGTCGCGCCCACCGAGGCGGCCCATGTACCGGCCGCTCCCACGCCCGCCGCTCCCGCTCCGGGGGCCTCCCCGGTGCCGGCTTCCGCTCCGCCGCCGGAGGCCCCCCCTGCGATCCCAATGGAGACGCCGGCTCCTCCGCCGCCGGAAAACAACCCGCCGCCGGTGTACAACCCGCCGCCGGTGTACAACCCGCCGCCGGTGTACAACCCGCCGCCGGTGTACAACCCACCCCCACCGCCGCCCGCGCCCGCGCCCGCGCCCTGCGGCCGCGGTCCCTTGGGCAGGTGTCACCCCTTCCAGCCCCACTAGTCGGCGGGCCGCCGACGGGCCCCGACGCCGCGGGCGGAAACGCGTAAAATCGGGGAACTGGGGGAATAACGGGGTGGGAACAGTCGACGTACCACCGTCACTGAGTTCCGCGATGGCCCCGTTCCCGAGTGCACTCGCTAGCAAACGACTATGGAGGAGCTTTGGACACCGTACTTGGCGTGTCGATGGCACCGACGGCCGTCCGTATGGTGCTGGTCGAAGGCGAAAATGGCGACGGCGCCACTGTCGATGAAGACAATTTCCAGGTGCCTGCCGAGGATGAAGCAGCAACGATCACTGCGGCCGACCAGGTAGTGTCGGCGATCCTGGGGACCCGGGAAGGGGCGGCCGCGGGCGGCTACCAACTGGCATCGACCGGTGTCACGTTCACGGACCCCGTCGAGGCCGCCGCGCTGCGCGATGCGCTGGCCGCCCACAAGGTCGAGAACGTGATGTTGGTCTCGGCGTTTCTGGCCGCGGCCGCACTGGCCCAAACGGTCGGCAACCAAACCAACTACGCGCGCACCGCGCTGTTGTATGTCGAGCCCGACACCGCAACTCTGGCGGTCGTCAACTCCGCCGACGGCTCAATCATCGACGTTCGTCGCGAGGCCCTGCCCGACGACGACGAAGCGGCGGTGACTCAGCTGGCCACGCTGGTCGCTGGTGCCGAAGTGTTGGAGACGCGCCCGGACGCGGTATTCGTCGTCGGTTCCGGCGTCGATATCCCTATGATCAAGCCGGCGCTGGAGGCGGCCACCACACTTCCGTTGACCGTCTCCGAGGAGCCGGACACGGCATTGGCCCGCGGAGCGGCCCTGGCGTCGGCGAACGCTCCGCTGTTCGCGTCATCCACCGCCGCGCTCGCCTACGCGCAGGACCCGGGTACCGGCTCCATCGACCCATTCGCGGTGGCCCCCGGCTACTTCGAAGCCTCGGGCGATGCCGGCGCCACTGCGCTGGCCTACAGCGCGGTCCCCGACGACTTCGGCGCCGCCTATACCGGCGAGCAAGCCGCCGCGGCCCACCTCGGGGGCGCGGGCTATCGCGAGAACAGGTCGTTCAAGCCGGTTGGCAGCGCCTTGGCGGCGATCTTTATCGTCGGCGTGGTGGCGCTGGTGGTTTCGATCGCGATCGCGATCCGGCCGACCGCCGGGGTGCAGCCCGATCCCGAACGCCATGTCGTCGCCCCCACGCAGGCGGCTCCGGCGCCCGCGGCTCCCCCGGCGCCCGCGGCTCCCGCTCCGGCGCCCGCGGCGCCCGCCCCGGCGCCGGCTCCGGCCGCACAGGTTCCGGCGCCGGCTCCCGCTCCGCCGCCGGCTGCCCCCGCCCCGGTTCCCGAAGCTCCGGCGCCGGCGCCCGCTCCGGTGCCCGAGGCTCCTGCGCCCGCTCCGGTCCCCGATGTCCCCGCGCCGGCTCCGCCGCCGGTGGCACCCGTTCCGGTCCCGATTCCGCTCCCGATACCGGGTATCGGCGGCCCGCCGGGAGGTGGGTTCGGGCCTGGTGGGGGTCCGCACGGCCCCTTCGGCGGCGGCCCCTTCGGCGGCGGGCCCTTTGGCGGCGGCCACGGCGGCTTTGGCGGTGGCCACGGCGGTTTCGGGCGCCACTAGACCGCGCAGAGCCACCTGTCATCTGCCGTTTGCCTATCGATCAGCGGCGCGATGCAGTTAGCTCATCGCGGCCATTTACACCGGTGGTATGCGATGCACCGTCTTCGGCACCGGTTATCTCGGTGCCACCCATGCGGCCGGGATGGCGGAACTGGGACATGACGTCGTCGGCGTAGATATCGATGCGGGCAAAGTCGCCAAGCTGGCCGGCGGCGATATTCCCTTCTACGAACCCGGCCTGCGAAAAATGTTGACCGACAACCTCGCCGCCGGTCGACTGCGGTTCACCACGGACTACGAGATGGCTGCCGAGTTCGCCGACGTGCATTTCCTCGGGGTTGGCACGCCGCAAAAGAAGGGCGAGTACGGCGCCGACCTGCGCCACGTCAACGCCGTCATCGATACGCTGGTGCCCCTGCTGGCCAGGCCGTCGGTGCTCGTGGGCAAGTCGACGGTCCCGGTCGGCACCGCGGCCGAGCTGAATCAACGGGCGGCCGCGCTGGCGCCGCCCGGGGTCGACGTCGAAATCGCCTGGAATCCGGAGTTCCTGCGTGAGGGCTACGCGGTGCACGACACCCTGCATCCGGATCGCATTGTGCTTGGCATCCAACGGGATTCGACGCGCGCCGAGGCGGCCGTTCGTGAGTTGTACGGCCCGCTACTGGACGGCGGAGTGCCGTTCATCGTGACCGACCTGCAGACTGCCGAGTTGGTCAAGGTTTCCGCGAATGCCTTTCTGGCGACCAAGATTTCATTCATCAACGCGATTTCCGAGGTGTGCGAGGCCGCAGGCGCCGACGTCAGTGTGCTGGCCGACGCACTCGGATACGATCCGCGGATCGGGCGCCAATTCCTCAACGCCGGTTTGGGTTTCGGCGGCGGTTGCCTGCCCAAGGACATCCGCGCGTTCATGGCGCGCGCCGGCGAGCTGGGAGCCGATCAGGCGCTGACGTTCCTGCGCGAGGTGGACAGCATCAACATGCGCCGGCGCACCCGGATGGTCGAACTGGCCACCACCGCGTGCGGTGGGTCCCTGCTGGGCGCCAACATCGCCGTGCTCGGTGCGGCATTCAAACCCGAATCCGATGACGTGCGCGACTCGCCGGCGCTCAACGTCGCGGGCCAATTGCAGCTCAACGGCGCGGCGGTCAACGTTTACGATCCGAAGGCGCTGGAAAACGCGCAGCGCCTGTTCCCGACGCTGAACTATGCGGTCTCGGTCGAAGAGGCCTGCGAGCGCGCGGATGCGGTGCTGGTGCTCACCGAGTGGCGGCAGTTCGTCGACCTCGACCCCGACGATCTGGCCGACGGAGTCCGGGCCCGGGTCATCGTCGACGGCCGTAACTGCCTCGACGCAGCGCGCTGGCGGCAGGCGGGGTGGCGGGTGTTCCGGCTCGGGGCGCCGCGACCGTAGCCTTGCCCGCGGGCCACGCGGCCTAGGGGGTCAGCCCGTTGTTCCCCCTCGTGCCGATCAGCATGCCGCCGGCGCCACCGGTGCCACCCTGGCCGGGCGGCGTGCCGGGCCCGCCATTACCGCCGTCACCGCCGTTGCCGAAGACCACCGCGTCGCCGCCGGTACCCCCGTTGCCGCCGGCGCCCGCGAGGCCCTGGCCGCCGGGGCCGCCCTCACCGCCGTTGCCGATCACCCCGGCCTTGCCGCCGTGCCCGCCGTCACCGCCATTGGTGAAACCGACGCCGCCGGCCCCGCCGACCCCGGCGGAGCTTTCGAGCATGCCGGCATTGCCGCCGTTGCCGCCGTGGCCGCCGGTGGTATTGAGGCCGGCACCGCCGGTGCCGCCGGCCCCGCCGCCGCCCATCACCGGGCCGGCATTGCCGCCGTTGCCGCCGGCCCCGCCGGCACCGTCGAGGCCCGCCCCGCCGTCGCCGCCGGGGCCGCCGTTGCCCGAGATGCCGCGGGTGTTGCCGCCGGCCCCGCCGGCGCCGCCGAGGCCGCCGCCGCCGGTGGCGATGCCGCCGGCGCCGCCGGCACCGCCCGAGCCTTCGAAGAAGCCGGATTGGCCGCCGCCACCGCCGGTCCCGCCGAAGTTGGTGCCGCTGCCGCCGGCGCCACCGGGGCCGCCGTTGCCCCAAAACGCTCCGTCCCCGCCATGGCCGCCGCCGCCCCCCGGTCCGGCGCTGGCGGCCCCGCCCGCGCCGCCGGCCCCGCCGGAGCCGAGGAACCCGGCATTGCCGCCGGTCCCGCCACTACCACCGCCGGTCAATCCGGCGCCGCCGGCGCCTCCGGGGCCACCGGTGGGCTGGGTGGGCCCGCCGATGCCGCCGACGCCGCCGAGGCTGACCAGCCCGGCGTTACCGCCGGCACCGCCGTTTCCGCCCACGCCGACCAATGACGTACCGCCGGTGCCGCCGGCGCCGCCGGCGCCGAGCAAACCGCCGTTCCCGCCGGCACCGCCGTTTCCGCCGGGTCCGGCGGTAGAGGACCCGCCCGCGCCACCGGCGCCCCCGGGACCGAAGACCGCGCCTGTCCCGCCTTTACCGCCGTTGCCGCCGGGGCCGGTCGTGGAGGACCCGCCGGCACCGCCGGCGCCCGCGGAGCCGAACAGGCCGGCGTCCCCGCCGTTGCCGCCGTTTTGACCTGGTGCGCCGGACCCGCCGGCGCCGCCGTTGCCGATCAAGATCCCGCCCGGTCCGCCGTTTTGCCCGGTCCCCGGGGCCCCGTTGGCGCCGTTGCCGATCAGGGGGCGCCCGAACAATGCCTCGGTGGGCGCGTTGACGAAGCCCGACAGGGTGTCCTGGACGTTGGCGGCCTCGGTGCCGGTGTACGAGGCCGCGCCCGCGCTCAAGGTCTGCACAAACTGGTCATGGAACGTCGCCGCCTGGGCGCTCAGCGAATGAAAGTCCAGCGCGTGGCCGGAAAACAGCGACGCGATCGCCTCCGACACCTCGTCGGCGGCCGCGGCCGCCACCTGCGTCGTCCGCGCCGCCGCGGCCGCATTGGCCGAACTGACCGTCGTACCGATACCGGCCAAATCCGAGGCCGCCGCCCCCAGCATCTCCGGCGACGCGATCAAAAACGACATACCCATACCTTTCATCAGCTCGGGACAGGCGAGGTCCCCCCCGGTAACCCCTTCGGACAATCGCCTCAACGGACGTTATCGCGATCGCTGGCGTACCGTCCGTCTTTCGCTCTTTCTCAAAGGCGATCCGGACCGGCGGGTAGCCTGACCGGCGTGGACTATGCCACCGCATTCCTAGAGGAGAACCGCGCTTTCGCGGAGCTTTTCCGCGACGCCGACTGGTCCGGGCCGGTGCCGACTTGCCCGGGCTGGAGCCTGGCACAACTGTTTCGTCACGTCGGGCGCGGTGACCGCTGGGCGGCGCAGATCGTGCGCGAGCGGCTGGACGAACCCCTCGACCCCCGCGCCGTCGAGGGCGGCAAGCCGCCGCCGGATCCCGCCGATGCGATCTCCTGGTTGCACGGCGGCGCGCGTCTGCTGGTGGACGCCGTTGAGCTGTCGGGCGTGGAAACACCGGTCTGGACCTTCCTCGGCCCGCGCGCGGCCAACTGGTGGATCCGGCGGCGGCTGCACGAAACGGCGGTCCACCGCGCCGACGCCGCCATCGCGACCGGCCGCGAGTTCGCGCTCGAAGCGGCCATCGCGGCCGACGGGATCACCGAATGGCTTGAGCGAGTCGCGATTCAGGCGGGACGCGACGGGGCTGAACTGCCGCTCGAGCGCGGCAACACCCTGCACCTGCACGCCACCGATCCCGGGCTGGGCGAGGCCGGCGAATGGACGGTCGGTGTCGAAGGGAACGGCATCACCTGGTCACACGAGCACGGCAAGGGCAACGTGGCGCTGCGTGGCGGCGCCACCGAGCTACTTCTGGCGATGACTCGCCGGGTGTCGGTGGCCGACACCGGCGTCGAGTTCTTCGGCGACGACGCCGCATGGCAGAACTGGCTGGACCGTACGCCTCTTTAACCCGGCCGGACACGGTACCTTGCTGACCATGAGCACATCGGAGATCGCCACCGTTTTGGCGTGGCACGACGCCCTCAACGCTTCCGACGTGGAGACCTTGGTGGCCTTGTCGAGCGACGACGTCGAAATGGGCGACGCGCACGGGGCTCGACAGGGCCACGAGGCACTGCGTGGCTGGGCCACCTCCCGCGAGGGCACCGCGGAGCCCGGCCGGATGTACGTGCACGACGGCGTCGTGGTCGTCGAACAGAAGGTCACCGCCCCTGACGGGACCGTCACGAACGCGGCCGCGGCATTTCGGGTGGTTCACGACCACATCACCTCGGTGTTCCGGCACCAGGATTTGGCGTCTGCCCTGGCCGCGACCGAGCTCACCGAGGCCGACTTCGTAAATTAGGGGGTCGAGCAGGGGAGGCGGTCATGCGCGGGATCATCTTGGCCGGCGGGTCGGGCACCCGCCTTCATCCGATCACGATCGGCATCAGCAAGCAGTTGTTGCCGGTCTACGACAAACCGATGGTCTACTACCCGCTGTCCACTCTGATGATGGCCGGAATCCGCGACATTCTGGTGATCACCACCCCCCACGACGCGGCCGGTTTTCAGCGACTCCTCGGCGACGGCTCGCAATTCGGCATCAACCTCACCTACGTGGCGCAAGAACGCCCCGACGGTCTGGCGCAGGCATTCGTCCTCGGCGCCAACCACATCGGCAACGATTCGGCGGCCTTGGTGTTGGGGGACAACATCTTCTACGGCCCGGGACTGGGCACCAGCCTCAGTCGCTTCCAAACCATAAGCGGTGGTGCAATTTTCGCTTACTGGGTGGCCAACCCGTCGGCCTATGGTGTCGTCGAGTTCGGGCCGGACGGCATGGCGCTGTCGCTGGAGGAGAAGCCGGCCACGCCGAAGTCTCAGTACGCGGTACCGGGTTTGTATTTCTACGACAACGACGTGATCGAGATCGCCAAGGGATTGAAGAAATCGGCGCGCGGCGAGTACGAGATCACCGAGATCAACCAGATCTATCTCAACCGGGGCCGGCTGGCGGTCGAGGTACTGGCCCGCGGCACGGCGTGGCTCGACACGGGCACCTTCGACTCGCTGTTGGACGCCAGCGACTACGTCCGCACGCTGGAACGGCGGCAGGGCCTCAAGGTCAGCGTTCCCGAGGAGGTCGCGTGGCTCCAGGGCTGGATCACAGACGAGCAGCTGGCGGTACGTGCGCGCACCCTGGTCAAGTCCGGGTATGGCGGTTATCTGCTGGAGTTGTTGGAGCGGAGCTGATTTCGGCGGGTTTGGCCAGCACCGCGGCGATCGCCGTCGTCAACGGCACCGATAGTGCCAGCGCGATGCCGCCCACCGCGGAGCGGGCGAGTTCGATGGCCACACTCTCGCTGATCAGCACGTCACCCAGCGAGCGATTGGCGACGCTGAACAGCAACAGCAGCGGCAGCGAACTGCCGGCGTAGGCCAGCACCAGCGTGTAGACCGTGCTCGCGATGTGGTCGCGGCCCACCCGGATGGCGCCCACGAAAATGGCCCGCCGGGAACCGCCGAGGTGGGCGAGCTCGAACACCGTCGACGCCTGCGTCACGGTCACGTCGTTGAGCACACCCAGCGACCCGATGATGAACCCGGCCAGCAGCAGGCCGCTGATCGACACATTGCCCAGGTACGCGGCGACTTGAGAATTCTGGTCGTCCGACAGCCCCGTGAGATGAGCTAAATCGACTGCGGCCCAAGACAATCCGGCCGCCAGCAGCAGCGCTGTCAAAGTGCCCAGCAGGGCGGCGCTGGTCCGCAGATTGACGCCGTGGGCGAGGTAGATCACGGCGTAGAGGATGGCCGCCGCGGCGACCAGCGCCACCGGGACGGCGGGTGCGCCGTCGCGTAGCGCCGGCAGCAGGAACACCACTAGCACAAGGAATGCCACCACGATGCCGACCAGCGCGAGCAGGCCCCGCCAGCGGGCGACCGCGACGATCACCACCGAGAACGCGACCGCGAGCGCGACCAGCGCCCAGCCGCGTTCGAAGTCGTAGAACGCATAGTTGGTGGCGCCCTGCTCGTCGACTTGCCGGACGACCCTGATGCGATCGCCCGGTGCGAAGTGCGGCTGGCTCGGCCCGGGGGAGGATTCCAAAAGCGTCCTGGCACCCGCGTTCGGTCCGGAATCGATGGCGACGAGCGTCTGCACGCACCGCCCGGCGCCGGGCTGGGCCGGAACCGGCGCGGTGGTGAGCACCTGGCTGGCCGACGGGCTGCCGCAGTCCCCGAGTCGGCTGGACAGCACGTGCGCCTTCTGGATGCTCGCGGAGCCGCCGGACCCGTTCTGGAAGGGCATCGGGACGTCGACGTGCTGCCGGCTCGGCCAGAGCAGTATCGCACCGGCCATCACGGCGACACCGATGGCGACCAGCAGCCCGACGACGATCTTGGCGGGCAACGGATCCAGCGGAGACGGACCCCCGGACGAATTGCGCAAGCTGTGCGAATGTGAGTGAGCCACCCGCTAGAGGGTAGAGGGCGGCGCTGGCAACCTGCTTACTGTCGGTAGCTGGTGAGGAAGTTGCCCAGGCGCTCGATCGCGGCTGCCAGGTCGCGCGACCACGGCAGCGTCACCAGACGCAGGTGATCGGGTTCCGGCCAATTGAACCCGGTGCCCTGGGTGACCAAGATCTTCTCCTGCAGCAGCAGGTCGAGCACCAGTTGCTCGTCGTCCTCGATGTCGTAGACCTCGGGGTCGAGCCGGGGAAACACGTACAGCGCGCCCTCGGGTTTGACGCAGGACACCCCGGGGATCTCGTTGAGCTTGGTCCAGGCCACGTCGCGCTGCTCGAGCAGCCGACCGCCGGGAAGCACCAAGTCTTCGATGCTCTGGTGGCCGCCGAGCGCGACCTGGATCGCGTGCTGCGCCGGGACGTTGGGGCACAGCCGCATGTTCGCCAGCAGGCTGATTCCCTCGATGAAGCTTTCGGCGTGGTCCTTGGGTCCGGTAATGGCCAGCCAGCCGGCCCGGTAGCCCGCGACGCGGTAGGCCTTGGACAGCCCGTTGAAGGTGAGGCACAACATGTCGGGCGCAACCGTGGCCAGGCTGATGTGCTTGGCGTCGTCGTAGAGGATTTTGTCGTAGATCTCGTCGGCCAGCAGCAGCAGCTGATGCTTGCGTGCCAGGTCGACCATCTGGGTGAGGATCTCGCGGCTGTAGACCGCGCCGGTCGGGTTGTTCGGGTTGATCACCACCAGCGCCTTGGTGCGCTCGGTGATCTTGGACTCCAGGTCGGCGATGTCGGGCTGCCAGTTCTGCGTCTCGTCGCAGAGGTAGTGCACGGGTGTGCCCCCCGCCAGGGAGGTCGACGCCGTCCACAGCGGGTAGTCCGGCGCCGGGATCAACACCTGATCGCCGTTGTCGAGCAGCGCCTGCAGCGTCATCGTGATCAGCTCGGAGACGCCGTTGCCCAGGTACACGTCGTCGACGTCGAACCGGGGGAAGCCCTCGACCAGCTCGTAGCGGGTGACCACGGCGCGCCGAGCGGGCAGGATGCCCTGCGAGTCGGAATATCCCTGGGCGTAGGGCAGGGCCTGGATCATGTCGCGCATGATCACGTCCGGCGCCTCGAAGCCGAACGGCGCCGGGTTACCGATGTTGAGCTTGAGGATGCGGTGCCCTTCGGCTTCCAGCCGCGCGGCATGCTGGTGCACCGGGCCGCGGATTTCGTACAGGACGTCCTGAAGTTTGGACGACTGCGCGAACGCCCGCTGCCGGTGATGGCCTGCGTGATGACCGGGGCCGTGCATGGGCAGCTGGTGAGTGGTCACGTCACCTATGGTGCCATCGCTGTCCAGCGAAATTTGCTGACACCGGTCAAATCGTGATCAGCGCTTGCCCGGAGGGCGGGCGCCGCGTGCGATGCCCAACCCTTTAACGGGCGCCGCCGGTGGTGCGGTGTCGCCGTCGGGCTGCGCGGAAGGCTCCGGTTTCGGTTCTGGCTCCGGTGCGGCCTCCGGTTGCTGCTCGGCAGGCTGGGCCTCGGCCTCGGGCTTTGCCGCAGCCGCCGGGGCCGCGGATTTCTTGGCGCCGGGTCGCTTCGCGCCGGCGGCGATGCCCAGCCCCTTCACGGGCGCGGCCGGTGCGGTCGGCGCCGCCGGTTCGGCCGGTGCCTCGGGGGCGGGGGCCGCCTTGGCCGCGGGCGCGGCTTTCTTGGCGCCGGGTCGCTTCGCTCCCGCGGCCAAGCCCAGCCCCTTCGCGGGCGCGGCGGGTGCAGCCGGTGCGGCGGGCGCTGCAGCCTCGGGCGCCTCGGGGGCGGCTGCCTTGGCCGCGGGCGCCGCTTTCTTGGCCCCGGGCCGTTTGGCGCCGCCTGCGATGCCCAGGCCCTTGGCCGGTGCGGGGGCCTTGGCCTCGGTGGGTTGCTCGGCGGGTTCTTCGGGCGCTTCGGCGGGTGCGGCGGGTGCCGGCGCGGCTGCGGCCTTGGGCTCGGGCTTGGGAGGCTTGGGAGCCCGCTTCTCCGCCTCTTTTGCGGCCGTGCCCTTGGCCGGCAGGTCCGCCTTGTCGTAGTCGAGCGACGCGAGCAGTACCTGGGCCACGTCGAGCACCTCGACGCCGCTGCGACCGGCTTGTTCCTGGCGGTCGTTGACACCGTCGGTGACCATGACCCGGCAGAACGGGCAGCCGGTCGCGATCGTGGCGGCGTTGGTGGCCAGCGCCTCGTCGACGCGTTCGTGGTTGATCCGCTTGCCGATGTGCTCTTCCATCCACATGCGCGCGCCGCCCGCGCCGCAGCAGAAGCTGCGCTCGGCGTGGCGCGGCATTTCGGTCAGCCTGGCTCCCGCGGCGCCGATCAGCTCACGCGGCGCCTCGTACACCTTGTTGTGCCGGCCCAGGTAGCACGGGTCGTGGTAGGTGATGTCCTGGGAGACCGCGCTGACCGGGACCAGCTTCTTGTCGCGCACCAGCCGGTTCAGCAGCTGGGTGTGGTGCAACACCGTGTAGTTGGAGCCCAGCTGCCGGTATTCCTTGCCGAGGGTGTTGAAGCAGTGCGGGCAGGTGACGACGACCTTGCGGTCGACGGTCTCCACACCCTCGAAGAGCCCGTCCAGGGTTTCGACGGCCTGCTGGGCCAACTGCTGGAACAAGAACTCGTTGCCCGAACGGCGTGCGGAATCGCCGTTGCAGGATTCGCCCGTGCCGAGCACCAGGAACTTCACGTCGGCCACGGCAAGCAGTTCGGCGACGGCCTTGGTCGTTCTCTTCGCCTTGTCGTCGTAGGCCCCCGCGCAGCCCACCCAGAACAGGTACTCGAAGCCGTCGAAGCTGTCGACGTCCTCGCCGAAGACCGGGACGTCGAAGTCGACCTCGTCGATCCAGTTGGTCCGGTCGGAGGCGTTCTGGCCCCACGGGTTGCCCTTGGTTTCCAGGTTCTTGAACAGCGTGGACAGCTCGGACGGGAATTCCGACTCCATCATCACCTGGTAGCGGCGCATATCGACGATGTGGTCGACGTGCTCGATGTCCACCGGGCACTGTTCGACGCAGGCGCCGCAGGTCACGCAGGACCACAGCACGTCGGGGTCGATGACGCCGCCCTGCTCGGCGGTGCCGACCAGCGGACGGCTCGCCTGCTCGGGCCCGGAGCCGAGGACACGGCCGAAGCCCGACTCGGGGACGTGGTGCTCCTCGGCGTGCTTCTCGCCGCGCAGCTCGTCGCCGAGCCCACCCTCCGGGGTGCTCTCGAGAGGACTCTCTTTCTTCTCGCCCAGGATGTAGGGCGCCTTGGCCATCCAGTGATCGCGCAGGTCCATGATGACGAGCTTGGGCGACAACGGCTTTCCGGTGTTCCAGGCCGGGCATTGCGACTGGCAGCGCCCGCACTCGGTGCAGGTGGCGAAGTCGAGCATGCCCTTCCAGCTGAAGTCCTCGATCTTGCCGCGGCCGAATTCGGCGTCGTCCGGGGGGTTTTCGAAGTCGATCGGCTTGCCGCCGGACTCGACCGGCAGCAGCGGGCCGAGCCCGTCGGGCAGGCGCTTGAAGATGACGTTGATCGGCGCCAGGAAGATGTGCAGGTGCTTGGAGTGCAGGACGATCAGCAGGAAGGCCAGCATCACCGCGATGTGCAACAGCAGGGCCGTCGTCTCGATCCATTCGTTGGCCGGCTGACCGAGCGGACGCAGTATCGCGCCGAACAGCTGCGACAGGAACGCCGGCTTGCCGTAGGGCAGCGTGCCGTTGTTGACCGCGGACCCGCGGACCAGCACGTAGGTCCAGATGACGTTGAAGATCATGAACAAGATCAGCCACGCCCCGCCGGTGTGCGATCCGTAGAACCGCGACTGGCGGCCGTACTCTTTCGGCTGGCTGCGAAGCCGGATGATGGCGAAGGTCGTGATGCCGAGGAAGACGGCGGTCGCAAAGAAGTCCTGCAGGAAGCCCAGCGCGTCCCACTGTCCGATGATCGGGATGTGGAAGTTCTCCTGGAAGAGGAAGCCGTACGCCTCGATGTAGACCGTGAGCAGGATGAAGAAGCCCCACATGGTGAAGAAGTGCGCCAGGCCCGGGATCGACCACTTCAGTAGCCGGCGTTGCCCGAAGACCTCGGCGATCTGGGTCCAGATCCGGGTGCCGAGGTTGTCGGTACGCCCGGTGGCCGGCTGGCCGGACATGATCAGCTTGTTCAGCCACAGGACCCGCCGTGCGGCCAAAGCGAGCACGACCACCGTCATGCCCATGCCCACTATCAGTCTGATGAGCATCTGCGTGGTCACAGAAGATCTCCCCAATGCCTAGTTACTCAAAAGAGCGTTTTCGCCTGCTTAGGCCCCGCTCATAGTTACATCTTCCCGAGTTTGTGCGCGAGACGGGCTGCCCTAACGCCCGGGCACGGGCAAGGGCAGGGGCAGGGGTAGTGGCCGTTGCCGCGTGGTCGTCGGCGCCGCGGTGGTGGTCGCCTGCGTCGTCGTGCTCGGCTGGGCGCTCGTGGTGGTGCTGGGCGGCGCGCTCGTCGTGGACGGCGCCTGGCTGGTTGTCGTGGTCGCGGGCGGCTGCGTCGCCGACGACGCCGGCGGCGGCGGGATCACCGTCACGGTGGTGCTGTCGTTCGGCCCGGTGATGGTCACCGTTTGCGATGTTTGCTGGGGAGCCGGCTCGGACGGCGGGGTGGTGTTGCCCGGATTGGTTTTGCCGTGGCCCAGGGTCAGCGCCAACACCACCGCGACCAGCACGGCAGCGAGCGCCCCGACAACGGTCAAGACCAGCGCGGTGCGCTTGTACCACGGCAGCCCTGGGGTCGCGGCGGGTTCGCGGCTAACTGTCGCGTAACCCAGTCCCGTTGGCTCCCGGCCATATTCGCCTGTCATGTCGGGTCCGGTGTACGGCACCGGCTCGCCCGCGTTGTCGGCGTCTTGCGACCACGCCACGGGAGGGCCCGCCCCGGCGACCCGGGCGGTCTCGACCATTTCGGTCGGGGTCTCGACCGCGGGAGCCGCGGCGGTCGCGATGCCCGCCGACGCCTGCTGCTGACCGAGCACCGCCGCGCCGATGGCGGCGCTGAACGCGGGCTGCGGTGTGGTGTGAACCGCCGCCTGCAGGAAACCCGCGAGGCGCGCGGTGAGCAGCGGGATGCTGGCACCGCCGCCGACGATCGCCACAGCCGCCAGCTGGGACCGCTGAATCCCATTGCGCTGCAAGATATTTTCCACCGTGCTGGCGAACCGGTCCAGCGGTCCGGAGATCAGTTGCTCGAATTCGGTGCGGGACAGCGGGACATCCGCACCGGAACCCGTCGCGATCGTGGCCATCGCGGCCGTCGACAGTTGTTCCTTGGCGCGGCGGCATTCGCGCAGCAGGCGGCTTTGCGCGCCGATCCGCGTGGTGCTGGCGAGGTCGGCGGTCGTGACATCGGAGGCGGCCGTCCGCGCGTGATCGACGATGAGCTGATCGAGCGCGTCACCAGAGAAATCGGTGTCTCGCACCGACGGGCCGATCTGCTGAAAGTTCGACGCGGCGTTGGTGAGAGTGACGCTGGTGCCGCCGGCGCCGAAATCGCACAGAGCGATGACGCCGTCGGTGGGGAATCCGGGTTGGGTGCGCAGCGCGGCGAGCGCCGCCGTGGCGTCGGAGATCAACACCGGGGCAACACCGCGCCGCGCCAAATCCGTCTGGGCGAAGAACTCCTCGCGCAGCGCGCTGGACTGGGCCTCCGACCAATACGCCGGGACCGCGACGATGACCGGCGTCCCGGAGCCGACCGTGCGCGCCATCGCTTCGATCGCTTCGACCGTCAGCGCCGCCCCGGAGTACTTCGTCCCGTCGGCCGCCACCAAAGGCGCCCGGTCGCCGACCCGCTCGACGAATCCCCTCAGCACCAGCCCCGGTTCGCTCAGATTCGGATTTTCCTCCGGCAGACCGATTTCGGTTGGCCGGTTCTCGTACAGGGTCAGCACGGAACTGCGCCTTAACGGAGTACTGCCCGCGCGGGCGGCGACCAGGTTGGCCACCCCGATCGACAATCCGAGCGACTCGCTCATATCGCACACCCCTGTGTCTGTTGGCTTCCAGCGAGTCTAGGAGCGCGGCCGGGCCGGCCACGGCGGCCTAAGGACGCAGGCCGGGCGGCAGCGTAATCGGCGTCGGGATCCCGGGAATGGTGATCACCGATGGTATTCCAAACGGCAGATGATGCCGACGAGTTGGCGGCGGCTGGGTTGGCTGGCGCGTCGGCAACTGGGTCGGCTGCTGGGTCGGTTGCTGCGCCGGCGGCTCGACCGCACTGCTGGTGGGTGTCTCGGACGACGAGGTTGTCTCGCTGGACGGCGGTGTCGTGGTGGTGGGGGTGGTGGTCGGGGTCGTGCTGGTGCTGGTGCTTGGGGACGACGGGCTGGTGCCTTGGCCCCCCTGAATCAGCTGCGTGATCCCGTAGGCGATGAGGCCGATCAGGATCAGAACGGCGACGACCCACGCGATGATCCCCGCGGGCCTGCGATACCAGGGCTTCGGCTCGGTTTCCTGGTCGAAAGGCTCGGGTGAATAGGGAGGCGCCGGCTGGCCGGGCCCGGCTGCGGCAGGAGGCTGACCGGCTGGCAGGGGTCCACCCGACGGCGGCTGTCCGCCCAGGCCGTAGCTCGCATACTGCGTCTGCTGTTCGTGGAAGTTGTCAGGTGGGCCATTGCTTGCCACGGGATCGATCGTACTGATAGCGGCAACCGGCCCGCTCAGAACGTGTTGACTTTGTCGATGCTCACGAACATGCCGTGGCGGGTGCGGTCGTTGGTGAACCGGGTGCCTTCGGCGGTGGCGTTTATCGTCCAGCCCTGCGCGGCGTAGGTCTTGTAGTCGATGGTGACGGCCGGAATGTCCCCCAGGTTGCCCAGCACCCACTGCACGGAGCCGCCGGAGCTGATGCTCACGCCGTTGGCGTGTTCACCATCCTGCAAGGGCGAGTTGGTGAATGGCGCCTCGCAGCCGACGGATTCCTTGTTGATCTGGCAGCGCGTCATGCCCGACTTGGTTTCGATGAAGACGTAACCGTTCTGGTCGGGCGGCAGCGGGATGGCACCGGCCGGCGCCGTCGGGCTCCCCGGTGTTGACGGCCCGACCGGGCCCGGGCCTGGGCTGGTGGTCGACGGCGCCGGGACGGTGGTGCTCGGTCGCGGCGTGGGAAAGGTGGGCTCGGTCGGCCCGGTCCCCGGCGCGGCGACCGGCTTGCCCTCGATGATGGAGCTGCAGCCCGAGGCCACCATGGGACCGGCCGGCACGGCCGCGAGCAGCAGCGAGCCGCCGGCCAGACTCCGCCGTGCCATTTGCGATAACCGCACGCGCTCTCCCGGAAACGTGAAATATGCAGGAGTCAGAGTACGCATCAAACTGCGCAAGTTACTGCGGTGACGCGCCTTTGGAACGCCGCCGATGGCAAAGCGTTACCGCCGGGCGGTCATGACATAGACGCGTTCAGGCCGCCACGGATGGGTCGGGGTCGGCGGGCGGCAAGGCCTCAACGGCGACGTCTTGAGCGGCCGCCCGCACCCGGTCGCGGACCAGGAACCAACCGCCGATGAGCGCGGGGACGCCGATGATCGTCGCGCCCAGCATCCAGCGACCGTAGACCTCGTCGAAGTACATCAGGACCAGCACGGCCACGAGGAACACCAGCGTGAGATAGCCGGTGTAGGGGGAAAGCGGCATCCGGAAATGGGGCCGTTCAAGCTGACCGGCCTTGGCCAAATGGTGGAATCGCAGCTGGGCCGCCACGATCGTCGCCCAGGCGGCGATGACTCCCGTCGCGGCGATGTGGAGCACGATTTCGAAGGCCTCGCTCGGTGTGATGGCGTTGAGCACGATGCCCGACAGGCCGATCGCGGCGGTGAGCAGGATCCCGCCGAACGGTACACCGTTTTTCGACATCGGTGCGGTGAACTTCGGTCCACTGCCGTTGATCGCCATCGACCGCAGGATCCGGCCAGTGGAATACAGTCCCGCGTTCAGGCTGGACAGCGCGGCGGTGAGCACCACGAGGTTCATCAGGCTGCCGCCCCCGGCAAAACCGACCTTGGAAAAGAAGGTCACGAATGGACTCACGTGGTTTCGGTAGGCGGTGTAGGGCAACAGCAGGCCGAGCAGGACCGTGGACCCGATGTAGAAGACCGCGATGCGGAACACCACCGAGTTGATCGCGCGCGGCATGACCTTCTGCGGGTTTTCCGTTTCGCCGGCCGCGATGCCGACCAGTTCGACGGCGGCGTAGGCGAACACCACCCCCGAGGTGACGAGCACCAGGGGCAGCAGGCCCGTCGGCAAAAGCCCGCCACGGCTGTTCCACAGGCCGGTGCCGGTGCTTTGACCGTCAACCTTGAAGCGCCCGACCAGAAAGACCGTGCCGACGACGAGGAACGTCACCAGCGCCAGCACCTTGATCAACGCGGCCCAGAACTCCAGCTCGCCGAAGAGCTTGACCGAGATCAGGTTCATCGACAACACCACCACCAGCGCGATCAACGCGAGCGTCCATTGCGGGATGACCTGGAACGCCTTCCAGTAGTGGCAGTAGTGCGCGATCGCGGTGGTGTCCACGATCCCCGTCATCGCCCAGTTCAGGAAGTACATCCAACCCGCGGCGAAAGCAACCTTCTCGCCGAAGAATTCGCGCGCGTAGGACACGAACGATCCCGACGACGGGCGATGCAGGACAAGCTCGCCGAGCGCGCGCAGGATCAAGAAGACGAAGATGCCGCAGATGGCGTAGACCACAAACAGCCCCGGCCCCGCCGAGGCCAGCCGGCCGCCGGCGCCGAGGAAAAGGCCGGTTCCGATGGCTCCACCGAGGGCGATCATCTGGATCTGGCGGTTTTTGAGGCCCTTGTGGTAGCCCGCGTCTTCGCGTGTGAGCCGCGCGCTGTCCGGCGATGGCATAGAGCTCCTCCCCGTGGTGCTCCGAGAGGGCTCAGGCTATCCCATGGGTGCGCCCGATGCTCGCGGACAGCAACGCCGCGCACGGTGTGAGCTGAGGGCGCAAATGCGGGGCGATTGTCGCCCTGCGTGCACGGTGAAAGCCCACGATGCACAGTCGACCACCCCCGGGAACAAGATTGCGGCACCCGCCGTTAAGATGAGCAACAAGTTGAGTGATTAAGACTCAAGTCTCGGTTGACACCGGTCAGCCCCAAGGGGCAGGCTTGAGCGGGGGTCACTCAGCATAGTGCACCGAAGAAGCTCTACAACTCAGGAGGAATCACTATGGCTCGTGCGGTCGGCATCGACCTCGGGACCACTAACTCAGTCGTCGCGGTTCTCGAGGGCGGCGACCCCGTCGTCGTCGCCAACTCCGAGGGCTCACGGACGACTCCATCCATCGTCGCGTTCGCACGCAACGGCGAGGTGCTGGTTGGCCAGCCCGCCAAGAACCAGGCGGTGACCAACGTCGACCGCACGGTGCGTTCGGTCAAGCGGCACATGGGCAGCGACTGGTCCATCGAGGTCGACGGAAAGAAATACACCGCGCAGGAGATCAGCGCCCGCATCTTGATGAAGCTGAAGCGCGACGCGGAGGCCTACCTCGGTGAGGACATCACCGACGCGGTCATCACCACGCCCGCCTACTTCAACGACGCCCAGCGCCAGGCCACCAAGGAGGCTGGCCAGATCGCCGGCTTGAACGTGCTGCGCATCGTCAACGAGCCGACCGCCGCGGCGCTGGCCTACGGGCTGGACAAGGGCGAGAAGGAGCAGCGCATCCTCGTCTTCGACCTGGGCGGCGGCACCTTCGACGTCTCGCTGCTCGAGATCGGTCAGGGCGTGGTCGAGGTCCAGGCCACCAGCGGTGACAACCACCTCGGTGGTGACGACTGGGACGACCGGATCGTCAACTGGCTGGTCGACAAGTTCAAGGGCACCAGCGGCATCGACCTGACCAAGGACAAGATGGCGATGCAGCGGCTGCGCGAGGCCGCCGAGAAGGCCAAGATCGAACTGAGCTCGAGCCAGAGCACGTCGATCAACCTGCCCTACATCACCGTTGACGCGGACAAGAACCCGCTGTTCCTCGACGAGCAGCTGACCCGCGCCGAGTTCCAGCGCATCACGCAGGACCTGCTCGACCGCACGCGTCAGCCGTTCCAGTCGGTGATCAAGGACGCCGGCATCTCGGTTTCCGAGATCGACCACGTCGTGCTGGTCGGCGGTTCCACCCGCATGCCCGCGGTGACGGACTTGGTCAAGGAGCTCACCGGCGGCAAGGAGCCCAACAAGGGCGTCAACCCCGACGAGGTGGTTGCCGTGGGTGCCGCGCTGCAGGCGGGTGTCCTCAAGGGTGAGGTGAAAGATGTTCTGCTGCTTGATGTCACGCCGCTGAGCCTCGGTATCGAAACCAAGGGTGGCGTGATGACCAAGCTCATCGAGCGCAACACCACTATCCCGACTAAGCGGTCGGAGACCTTCACCACGGCCGATGACAATCAGCCGTCGGTGCAGATCCAGGTCTACCAGGGTGAGCGCGAAATCGCCTCGCACAACAAGCTGCTCGGCTCCTTCGAGCTCACCGGCATCCCGCCGGCCCCCCGCGGCGTCCCGCAGATCGAGGTCACCTTCGACATCGACGCCAACGGCATCGTGCACGTCACGGCCAAGGACAAGGGCACCGGCAAGGAGAACACGATCAAGATCCAGGAGGGCTCGGGCCTTTCCAAGGAGGAGATCGACCGGATGATCAAGGACGCCGAGGCGCACGCCGAGGAGGACCGCCAGCGTCGCGAGGAGGCCGACGTCCGCAACCAGGCCGAGACGCTGGTCTACCAGACGGAGAAGTTCGTCAAGGAGCAGCGCGAAGCCGAAGGCGGTTCGAAGGTCCCCGAGGAGACCCTGAACAAGGTGGATGCCGCGGTGGCCGAGGCGAAGACGGCGCTCGAGGGCACCGACATCTCCGCGATCAAGGCGGCGATGGAGAAGCTCGGTGAGGAGTCCCAGGCGCTCGGCCAGGCCATCTATGAGGCCACGCAGGCCACGGGGGCCCAGGCCGGCGGCGCCGAGCACGGCGGCTCGTCCGGCTCGGCCGATGACGTCGTGGACGCGGAGGTGGTCGACGACGACCGGGAGGCCAAGTGACGGGCGGAAGTCAAGAAACGGATGGCGACCCGGAACGGGTAACGGTCACCGACAAGCGGCGGATCGACCCCGAAACCGGCGAAGTACGGCATAGTGCCTCCGGCCCGGCCCCTGGTGGGTCGGAGCCGGGGGCGCTCGCCGGCGAAACTCCGGAGGAGTCGGACAAGGCGGCCGAACTGCTCGCCGATCTGCAACGGGTGCAGGCCGACTTCACCAACTACCGCAAGCGGGCGCTGCGCGACCAGCAGGCCGCCGCGGATCGGGCCAAGGCCACCGTCATCAGCCAATTGCTGGGTGTGCTGGACGATCTCGAGCGAGCGCGCAAGCACGGCGACCTGGAGTCCGGACCGCTGAAGTCGGTGGCCGACAAGCTGGACAGCGCGCTGGCCGGGCTCGGCCTGACGGCGTTCGGTGCCGAAGGTGAGGACTTCGACCCCCTGCTGCACGAGGCGGTGCAGCACGAGGGTGACGGCGCCGACGGCTCCAAACCGGTGATCGGGACGGTCATGCGGCAGGGCTACAAACTGGGCGACCAGGTATTGCGCCACGCTTTGGTCGGCGTCGTCGACACGGTCGTGGGCGACGGGGAGGAAGCGGTCGCCGAAGCCGGAGCGGCCGACCTGGACGAAAATGCCGACAGCTCCGGTGAATAGGCACAGAATCAAGACGACGAATAGGTAGCGAAGGGGAAGGAGGTGACGCGGCATGGCCCAGCGTGAATGGGTCGAAAAGGACTTCTACAAGGAGCTGGGCGTCTCCTCTGACGCCAGCCCGGACGAGATCAAGCGCGCCTATCGCAAGCTGGCGCGCGACCTGCATCCCGATGCCAACCCCGATAACCCGGCCGCCGGTGAGCGATTCAAGGTGGTGTCGGAGGCGCACAACGTGCTGTCGGATCCGGTAAAGCGCAAGGAGTACGACGAAACCCGCCGGCTGTTCGCCGGCGGCGGTTTCGGCGGACGCCGGTTTGACAGCGGCTTCAATTTCGACGTCGGTGGCGACGGCGCGGAGTTCAACCTCAACGATCTCTTCGACGCGGCGGGCCGCAGCGGCGGAACCAACATCGGCGACCTGTTCGGCGGGTTGTTCGGACGCGGTTCGGGCGCCCGTCCCAGCCGGCCGCGGCGCGGAAACGATCTGGAGACCGAGACCGAGCTGGATTTCATCGAGGCCGCCAAGGGCGTGGCAATGCCGTTGCGGCTGACCAGCCCGGCGCCGTGCACCAACTGTCACGGCAGCGGCGCGCGCCCGGGCACCAGCCCGAAGGTGTGTCCCTCGTGCAACGGTTCGGGTGTGATCAACCGCAACCAGGGCGCGTTCGGCTTCTCCGAACCGTGCACCGATTGCCGGGGCAGCGGCTCGATCATCGAGCATCCCTGCGACGAGTGCAAGGGCACCGGCGTGACCACCCGCACCCGCACCATCAATGTGCGGATCCCGCCGGGTGTCGAGGACGGACAGCGGATCCGGCTGCCCGGACAGGGCGAGGCCGGGTTGCGCGGAGCGCCGTCGGGTGACCTGTATGTCACGGTGCATGTGCGGCCGGACAAGGTCTTCGGCCGTGACGGCGACGACCTCACAGTGACCGTTCCGGTCAGCTTCACCGAATTGGCTTTGGGGTCAACGCTTTCGGTTCCCACGCTGGACGGCAAGGTCGGTGTCCGGGTGCCCAAGGGCACCGCCGACGGCCGCATCCTGCGGGTGCGCGGACGCGGTGTGCCCAAGCGCGGCGGCGGCAACGGCGACCTGCTCGTCACCGTGAAGGTGGCCGTGCCGCCGAACGTCGAGGGCGCCGCCCAGGAGGCCCTGGAGGCCTACGCGGCCGCCGAGCGGTCCAGCGGCTTCAATCCACGCGCGGGATGGGCGGGTAACCGCTGATGGCCAGAGGCAGGAACCCGAAAGAGGAGGCCCGGACCTTCCTGATCTCGGTGGCGGCCGAACTGGCCGGCATGCACGCGCAGACGCTGCGCACCTACGACCGCCTCGGGCTGGTCAGCCCGAGCCGCACCCCCGGCGGGGGACGCCGTTATTCGGAGCGCGACGTCGACCTCCTGCGTGAGGTGCAGCGGCTGTCGCAGGACGAGGGCGTCAACCTGGCCGGCATCAAGCGCATCATCGAGCTGACCAACCACGTGGAGGCGCTGCAGTCGCGCGTGAAGGAGCTGAACGAGGAGCTGGCGACGTTGCGCGCCGGGCAGCGCCGCGACGTCGCTGTGGTGCCCAAGAGCACCGCGCTCGTCGTGTGGCAGCCGCGCAAGGCGCGCTAGAGGGAGTCGGGTCCGAAGGCGCCGGACACAAGTAGTCGACTACGCATGTCAACCGCCGCCATGCTGCCCCATTGTTGCGTGCATGGTCACCTTGCGTCGTCTCAAATACGGCGGGACGAACGGGCGGGACGCGCGTCGACTCGCAACGGCAAGACTGGCCCTGGTCGCGCCCCGGCGGATCATTGCTCTCGCGGCGCTGGTGATGGTCGGCGCCGCAATCTTCGGCCTTCCGATCGCAAAGAGCCTGTCGCCCGGCGGGTTTCAGGACCCCAATTCTGAGTCAATGCGAGCATCGCGCCAGCTGTCGGACAAATTCGGACAGGGTGACACGCGGGCGATCATCACCGTCACCTCCGATGCCGGAGCGGGCAGCCCGGCGGCTCGCGCGGCGGGAGCCCGCCTCGTCGCGCAGCTGACCGCCATGCCCTTCGTCGCCCGGGTGACGTCGGCGTGGACGGCCCCGCCGCCTGGTGCGCAGGCATTGGTCAGCAAGGACGGAAAGACCGGGCTGATCCTCGCGGGCATCAACGGCGGTGAGATCGCCGCCCAACGGCACGCGAAGGCGATCACCGACCTGTTGAACGGCCTCGACGGCGTCACGGCCAGGGCGGGCGGCGAGGTGATGATCTCGGCGCAGATCCTTGATCAAACTAAAGAAGACCTTCTGGTCATGGAAGCCATCGCAATTCCGCTGAGCTTCGTCGTGCTGGTCTGGTTTTTTGGTGGACTGCTCGCGGCCGTGCTGCCATTGGCGATCGGCGTCTTCGCCATGATGGGCTCGGTGGCGGTAATGCGTGCGCTGGCGTTCGCCACCGATGTTTCGGTTTTCGCGGTGAATCTGATCCTCGCGCTGGGACTGGCGCTGGCCATCGACTACACGCTGTTGATCGTCAGCCGGTTCCGTGACGAGCTTGCCGACGGCGTACCACGTGATGAGGCGCTGGCGCGCACGATGACAGCCACGAGGCGGACCGTGCTGTTTTCGGCGACAACCGTAGCGCTGTCGATGCTGGCCATGGGGTTGTTCCCGATGTATTTCCTTCAGTCCTTCGCCGTTGCGGGTGTCGCGGTGGTTGCGTTCACGGCGGCCGCCTCGCTGGTGGTCACACCTGCTGCACTGGTGCTGCTCGGGGAACGGCTCGACTCCCTCGACATTCGCCGCCTTGTGCGTCGCGCACTGGGCCGGCCGGAGCCGGTACGACGCCCGGTGCACGAGCTGTTCTGGTACCGCTGGGCGAAATCCGCGATGAGACGGCCAATTGCGATCGGACTGGGGATCATCGCTGTGCTCGCCCTTTTGGGCGCGCCGTTTTTCGGTGTCAGGTGGGGTTATCAAGACGACCGAGTGCTGCCGGCCTCCGCGTCGGCGCGACAGGTCGGTGATCAACTGCGCACCGGTTTCGCGTTGAACTGCCTGACGGACATTGTCGTTGTCGTTCCGCACGCCGCCGGGCTCGCTGCCTCTGAGCTCAGCAGTTATGCCGCGAACCTTTCGCTGATGCCGGGTGTTTCGTCCGTCTCGTCGCCCAGCGGCACCTTCGTGCGCGGACGGCTGGCCGGACCCCCCTCAGCCGCTTCGAGTTTCAAGGACGGTAGCGCCTTCTTGACGGTCAGCACCACCGGGCCGATGAACGTGCCGGCATCGGAAGCCCAACTGGACCGGCTGCGCTCGGTCGCAACTCCCGGCCTGCGCGAAGTCCAGGTCGCCGGGTTGGCTCAGCTTAACCGCGACAGCGCGCACGCCGTGAACTCGCGCCTGTTGGGCGTGTTGGCAGTCATCGCCGTGATCATTTTCCTGCTGCTGTTCCGGCTGACCGGCAGCCTCGTGCTGCCGCTGAAGGCGTTGCTGCTCAACGTGGTGTCGTTGAGCGCCACCTTCGGCGCGCTCGTGTGGGTCTTCCAAGACGGCCATCTCTCAGGGTTGGGCACGACGGCCACCGGCACGGTGGTGGCAACCGTCCCGGTGGTCCTGTTCTGTCTCACCTTCGGACTGTCGATGGACTACGAGGTATTTTTGATCTCGCGGATCCGCGAGTATTGGTTGGCATCGGGTAAGACGCGAGCCGACAACGACGAAAGCGTTGCACTCGGTCTGGCCCGTACCGGACCCGTGGTGACAGCTGCGGCGTTGATCATGGCGGTGACATTCGCGTCGCTGATTTCCGCGAATGTCTCGGTGACGCGGATGTTCGGCGTCGGCGTGCCACTGGCGG
Source organism: uncultured Actinomycetota bacterium (assembly GCA_963784685.1). GTDB lineage: Bacteria > Actinomycetota > Actinomycetes > Mycobacteriales > Mycobacteriaceae > Mycobacterium. The sequence continues at coordinate 40,227 of CAWASF010000011.1, read as the reverse complement.
TCCTGATGGACGCCACCTTGGTTCGGATGCTGTTGTTGCCGGCCTTCATGCGAGTACTTGGTCGGCTGAACTGGTGGGCCCCACGACCGCTGGCACGGCTGCATCAGCGCTTGAGTAGGGCTGCCAACTTGCCGCGGTCCGATTACCGGGAATGCCCAGACCGGGTCGTTGTAAGTTGAATCCGATCCTCGGAGCGAATGCAAATATCCGGCTAACGAAAGCCCACATTCGCCTAATCGAGCTGTACAAAATGCTGCGCCTACAACTGGGTGAAACCAGCGGCTCGGTGTTGCGCGGTTTAATTTGACAAAGGTTACAATCTCGGCGTGATCAGTGGCGAACCACTGACCGGGCGTGACAGCGAATTGGCCGACATTCGCTGCGCGCTCGCCAGAGTTGGCAATTACTCCGGCGTGGTCATCGCCGGAGCGCCGGGTGTCGGCAAGACTCGGCTCGCGCGAGAAGTGCTGGCCCTCGCCGAGGCGTCGGGGGAGCTGACCTGCTGGATCGTGGGCACCCAGTCCGCACAAGAGGTGCCACTCGGTGCTTTCAGCGCATCGATCTGCGGCACCATGTCCGATCCCGGATCGGACGTGCGGCGCGTCATCAATTTCTTTGTCGCGCAACAACGTCAGCGCCGCGTACTAATCGGGGTCGACGACGCGCAGTTCCTGGACAGTCTGTCGGCACACGTGGTGCACCAACTGGCCCAGGTGCGGGGGATGCGGCTGGTGGTCACCGTGCGGACCGGCGTGGTCGAGCCAGACGCGATCACCGCGCTCTGGAAGGACAACCTGCTGACTCGGGTTGATCTGCAACCGTTGTCGGACGTGGACACCCGTCGGATGGTGGAGACCACACTCGGTGGCGCCGTGGACAGTCGCAGCGCCAAGCGGTTCTGGAAGCTGACCGGAGGCAATGCGCTGTTCTTGCGGCAACTGCTGAAAGATCAGGTCGCCGCGGGCGCAATACGGCAGGTCGCCGGGGTGTGGATGTGGGACGAACGCGTCGCGGTCTCAGACAGCCTCGGTGACATGCTCGGCCGGCAATTGAGCCGGCTAGACCCAAACGTGGCGCTGGTCATCGACACGTTGTCGCAGTACGAGCCGCTGGGTGTCGACGTGCTCTGCGATCTGGTGCAGCGCCGCGACCTAGAGGCCGCCGAACAACTGAACCTGGTCACGGTCGAACGCACCGGTTCCAAGCTCGTGGCACGACTGGCCCATCCGCTGTTCGGCGAGCTCCGACGAGCTGCGGCCAGCGAGATCTACCTGTCGCGGATCCGCGGTGCGCTCGCACAGCGGCTGGCCAAAGACGCCGACGCCGACATACACGCCACGGTGCGCCGAGCCCTCCTGGCCTTGGAGTCGGACCTTCCGCCCGACCCGCAGTTGTTCCTCGAGGCGGCGCGGTACGCGATGACACTGCTCGACCTGGACCTGTCCGACCGTTTCGCCGCCGCGGCGGCCGATGCGGGCCTCGGAGAGGCCGTCGGCCTGCGCGCGGTGAGCCTGGCCGGGCGCGGCCACGGCGAGCAGGCCGAGGCCATCTTGGCCGAGATCGGTGCGGAGGACCCCGACGCACACCACTGGGCGACCGTGCGGGCGGCGAACCTCATCTGGAATCTCGGCCGGCCAAGCGATGCGTCCGCCATCCTCAACGGCCTGACGTCGACGTCGGAATCGGTCGCGGAGCTGGCCGAGCGTCTCGCGATCGAATCCTGCGTGGACGCGGTGATGGCCCGCTGCCACACCGCGACGGAAAAGGCTTGCGCGGCGCTCCGGTGCCCAATGCTTCCCGACTTTCACGCCCTTCTGGCGTCCACCGCGTTGACCATGGCGCAGGGTGCCCTCGGCGGACTGGACGACATCGCCGACGTGGTCGCGCAAACAATCGACCGCGCCGTCACGTCCTTTCAGGCGTCACCGATGAGGTTTTGGTACGGCGCCGTCTACGCGCGCGCGTGCCGGCTCACCGGCCGCATCGACGAATGCCAGCGATCGGCCACGCAACTGTCCGAGTCGGCACGCGACGTGCCCGGCCTCGCCTACGCCAACCTTGCTTTCCTGCAGGGCTACGCCGAGCTGGCGCAGGGGAATGTCCCCACCGCGGTGAAATTGCTGCACGAGGCGCTTGCCGGTGCGCAAAAGCACAGCGTGACAACCGGTCTGCGGGCGGCGAGCCGCTTCGCGTTGGCCGAAGCCCACGCCAAGCTGGGCCAGCAGGAGGCCGCGGACGCCGCGATCGCCGATGCGGGCCGATTCGTGCCGGCCGACTACCTGTTCATGCGCACCGCTTTCGCGGTGGCGCGGGGCTGGGCGCTCGCTGCCGGGGGCTACCTGACCGACGCCATCTCGGTCGTGCACCAGGCCGAAAAGGACGCGCGCACCCGCGATCAGCCAACCCATGAACTCTCCTGCATCCAGGTGGCGGCTCAGTGGGGCGACACCTCCGGCGGGGTACGCGCACGGGAACTCGCCCGTGACTTGTCGCTCCCTCTCGCGGAATCGGTTGCGCTGCACGCGGAGTCGCTGCAGGGAGACGACGGCGAGGGTCTACTCAGCGCGTCCACTGGCTACCTGGCGCTTGGCGACCGCGCCGCCGCGGCCGACGTCGCCGCCCAGGCGGCCGTGGCATTCAGCCGCACCCAGCAGCGCAAGCGCAGTCTTTACGCCGCGGCGCTGGCGCAGCAGTTGGCCACCGACTGCGGGGGGTTGTGCACGCCGGCGCTGCGAAATCCGATAGGTCAACCGTTGACGGGCCGTCAGCGCGAGATTATCGAGCTGGTCGCCGCGGGCTTGTCCAACAGGGAGATTGCCGAGCGGCTGGTCACCTCGGTGCGCACCGTCGAGGGGCATGTGTACCGCGCCTACCAGCGTCTGGGAGCCGGGTCGCGCGATGAGCTGGTCGAGATGCTGCGGGCCGGCCCGGCCGGCTCATAACCTGTCCATCTCTCGGGACATGCGGGCGCCTTCGAAGTACGCCGGGGGACTGTAGATGGGTCGCGGGGGCGGCGGTCGCAAGGCGTCGGCGGCGACGCGAAACGCGTCGATCATGCGACGGACGATTGAGGCGCGCCGGGGTGAGGCGGCGGCCGCGGTCCCGAACATCACCTGCTGCTCTGTGATCAGAACCGGCGGCTGCGGCTCGGTGACCGGGGCCGGCGGCCGCAACTGTTCGTCAATGTTCAACGTCGGCTCGGTGCCGGTGATGGCATCCTGCGGGTAGTCGACGGACGGTTCCGATTGCGGCATCCTGATCGCCTCCACACGATGGGCTGTGCTGATGTGCGAAACGTACGGCCGGCGACGGTGGGGAGGCAGGCGTAGCCGGCTACTCGTGTTGCGGCGCGGGGCTACTCGTCCGAACGGAAGCCTCTGGCGAACGGCCCGCAGTCTGACAAGCTACCCACATGGCTGGAGCCGACGGAAATTGCAGGTGGACCGATGCGCTGCTCGATCGGATGAGAGAGATCGCCGATCCGGTGGCCGACGAGCCGGTGGCGGCCATCCTCGAGCGGGGCGGTGCCGAAGAGGTCAGTGCGATGATGCGGACGCTGGTCCGGGTGGACCAGCCGGTGCCCGAGCAGTTGCCAGAGGAGATCCGGGCATACCTCGCCGCGACGCTACCGCTGCCGCCCTGGGCCGATACCGTAAAGATCAAGCGCGGGCAGCAGCTTTTCGAGACGTGGGGCTTTCTGATCATTCTCTGCTTGTTCTGTGCATCGCTGCCGGCGGCGTACGCGGCGGCCAAGGGCGTGAAGGTTCTGTACCTGACTGCCCGGTTCGACACCGACGCGCGTCGGCGCGCGATCGAGACCGGGCAATTCCTCATGGACGTGCTCGCCGTCGGCGGCCTCGACGAGAACGGCAAAGGTCGGCGCACCATTCAGAAGGTTCGCCTGATGCACGCGGCGGTGCGCCACCTGATTAGGGCACGCAACGAACTGACACCCGGCATGTGGCATCCCGACTGGGGCGCACCGATCAACCAGGAGGACCTGGCCGGGACCATGCTGACGTTCTCGTATGTCGTTGCGGACCCCTTGCGTCGCCTCGACGTGCAGTTGTCCGCCGAGGACGTCGACGCCTACTTTCATCTTTGGAACGTCATCGCCCACCTGCTCGGCGTGCGCGACGAAATGCTCGTGCACGACGTCGCCGATGCCGCCGCGCTGGTCGACGCCATCCGGCGCAGGCAATTCCAGGCGTCGCCCGAAGGGCAGGAAATGATGCGGGCTCTTATGAATCTGCTCGATGAGCTGACCCCCTTGCACCGATTCGACGACACCATTCCGCCGTTGATTCGCCACCTGATCGGCGACGAGGCCGCCGACCTACTGGACGTTCCGCCGGGGGATCTCGCCGACGGCCCAAAGTGGCTCGCACGCGCGGAGAACTGGTTCCTCGCGGACTTACTGGGCCGCTTTGAGCGCGATTTGTCGCGCGCTGAACTGATTTCGCGCATGGCGCGCCCGTTGGGGCGCGAACTGGTTCGAGGAATGTTCGCGGTAGAGCGCGGCGGCGAACGGGTGCCCTTCGACATACCCGACCACCTCGCGCGCGACTGGGATGTTCTGGCCTGAATGTTTCGATCGAACGGACGACTACTCGAGATGTCTGCTTCTGTGGCTCCCCGCCCAACACTCCCGCTCGATCGCCTCGACGAACCCGGAAACATCGACGATGTGCTGCGCAGTATCGATCAGGTGATCGATTGGTCGGTCAAGACCGAGAGCCACATCGGCTATTTCGCCTGCCTCTACAAGAGAATCACCCTCGCCATCCGTCAAGCGATCGAAGACGGTGTTTTTGATGACGGGGCTCGGATCGGCCGGCTCGATGTCGCCTTTGCCCGCCGCTACTTCGACGCGTTGAATGCCTACTTCTACCCGGATGGGTTTCAGCGTGTCACCCTCCCGTGGGAAGTCGCCTTCGTCGGAGACCAGGATCGCCAGGCAATCATCTTGCAGCACATGATGGCCGGGCTGAATGCGCACATCTCATTTGACCTCGGCCTCGCCGCGCTAGCGGTCGCCGGTGACTCGCTGGACAGCTTGGCCGACGATTACAACCGGGTCAACGCCGTGCTGTGCTCCCAGATCCCCGGCATCGTCAAGGTGGTCGATCGGCTCTCCCCCGAGCTTCGTCTGCCGCGCTGGCTGATCCCGGACGAGATTGGACTGTTCAAGGCTCTGGTAAGGGAACTGCGAAGGGGCGCATGGCTTTTCACCGTTTACATGGCGATTAATCCGCAAGACGCCAGACAGAAGACGGCCCATCAGGAGGCGTGGACCGCAGCGCTGGGCTCCTGGTACCTGCAACCTTCCGGGCGATGGACGCCGTTACCGCGGCTTGTTCGTGCCGTCGCCAAGCATGAGAGCCGCAATGTCGCCGCCAACATCCGTGCGCTGGAGCCAGTCACGCATAACCCCGACCCGCTGGACAAGTCTTACGTCTGACCCGGTCAGCCAAGGATCCCTCGCGCCCGCGCAACTTCCGGCCAGCGATCATCGCCGGGGAAGCGGCGGATGGCCTCGGCCAGCTGCGAGCGGTCTCCCGCACCGAGCAGTTCGAAAGCATCGATCAGGCAGCGCAGTTCGAACAGGGTCGCGCCCTGCTTGCGTGCGCACTCGAGTGCGGACCACGTCCGCGCGGGTGTACAGCCGGGCGAACAGCGGCTCGTAGAGCGCCTCCGGCACCTGTGGTTCGTGACCGGCCTGAGCGAAGCCTGCTGTTATGTGCTCGAGGTGGAACGGCACTCCTACCTTCCCGGATCCATCGCGCAGGAACGCAACTCCGATTCCAGCAACCGCAGCCGCCCGGCACCGCCAGTGAGCCGGGTGATGCCGCATCGCCGCTCCAGTAGCCTGCGCACAGAATGCAGGCCCGTTCCGGAATGCAGCGGGGAACCGCGAAGCTCGATGACAACCCCACCACCGGCCTGCACAAGTCGGCTACTCGTTTCGCGAGGCGGTCAGCAAAGAATCGCCTGCGCGCGTTCGTGTTCCGGCCAGCGAGCGTCATCGGGGAAGCGGCGCAGCACGTCGGCAAGCGCGGAGCGGTCCCCGTCGCCGAGCAGGTCGAAGGAATCCAGCAGGCAGCGCAATTCGAACAGGCTTGCTCCCTGCTGGCGCGCGAACTCGAGTGCGGCGGCCAGACAGTCACGACATTCTTCCGGGTCGGCCAGTGTGTGAGCGCGCAAGCGCATCAACTCAGCATCTTGGAAGCACATCCCCGTTTCTGCCGCGTGGCGCAGAGCCATCTCCAGTCGCTCACGTGCCACTTCCGGCCGGCCGGCGGCAATCAGCAAGCGGCCGATCACCGCGTCGTGGAAAGTGAGGTAACTGTTGAGCTCCATCAAGCGCGTGGCATCCACGTGCCGTGCCAGTTTCTCTGCCTTTTCGGTCAGCGTGGCAGCGTCGGCGCCGTCGGCAAGTGCCTTGAGCGCCTTGACCATGGCGTTTTGGGTCCTGCCGACCCACTGCCACAAGTCGAGCCCCGACTGTTCGCTGAGCTGGCGAAGCCGCGCGACGGAGGTGGCCGCCTCCTGAATTTGGTCCGCTTCGAGAGCCACCCAGATTGCCATGAAAAGCGTGTGTGCACTGTTGTGCGCGTTCCGAGGGAAGGTCAGCTCGTCACAACGCCGGAGTGAGTACGCCAACTGGGCGTTCGCGCGGTCGAGGTCTCCACACACGATGTACGTCAACGCCAGGAAGTTGTGCGCCGTCGAGATCGGGTCGACGGCCACCCACCAGGCGGCTTCCAGCACCCGCGGATCGGCGGCGGAACGATCGGCCAGCGCCTCCAGCAGGTGTCCGCGGGCGGCGACGAAATCGCCCTCCAGCCAGATGACGCAACCCAACGATGACGCTATCGCCGGATGGCTCCAGGGCCTTTCCGCGGTGATCCTGGCAGACAGCGAGTCGAGCAGCTCGTGGGCCCGCCGCAGGTCGGCCCGTGGCACGTAGTAGCTGATCAAGGCCGTGAGCGTGGCGAACAATTCGTCCTGATAGTTACCGGCGCTCGCCAGCTCAAGGCACCGTTCGAAGTCGCCGGGCCCCTCGCCGGACTGGCTGCCCTGCACGGTGCCCGCCAAGAAGCCGCGCTCCAGCCGGAGGCCGATCTCGGTCCGGTCGCGCGCCGGGCTCGCGGCACAGCCGGCAAGTTGGTCCAGTGCATGCGTGAGGCACGCCACTGCTTCGTGAGCGGCACCCCGACGTCGGGCGCCGACCGATGCCTTCTGATAGGCGTCGACGGCTTGGTCATACTGCTGCGCCTGCTCGAAATGGCCCGCGACCATGCGCCAGTCCGGATCGGCGGCGGCCGCTTCGACCAGCGCCTGCGCGGCCCGCCCATGCAGGTCGCGGCGCAACGACGGCGGGGCAAGCTCGAGCGCCACCTCTCGGAGCAGCTCATGGCGGAATCGCCAGCTATCGGTCCCGCGCCGCTCTAGTACCTTTCGCCGGACGAGTTCATCGACAACTTCGTCGACGTGGTCGCCTGAAACCAGACAGCGCAGTAATGGCAAATCGCCGGCGCGCCCGATTACGGCGGCCGCTTCGACCACCGGCACCATATCGCTGCGCGCGTGGATGCGGGCGAACAGCGGCTCATACAGTGCCTCTGGCACCTGTGGTTCCTGGCCGGTCAGGCCAAAACCGGCCACCACATGCTCGATGTGGAAGGGCACCCCGTCGCAACGCTGCCGCATTGCGATGCGCTGCGTCTCCGGCACGGTCGCATTCAATGCCGCGATCAATGCGTCGGACTGGTCGGCGGTCAGCGGCGCCAGCTCGAAAACTTCTGCGGGCCAATGGGCCTGGAGCCAGTCGCCCTCGCGTCCGGTTATCACCACCAACACTCGCCCGTCGGCCGCGGCGATCAACGAGTTGAGCAGTTCCATGGTCGAGGGATCGAACCAGTGCACATCTTCAGCGACGACCAGGCCCGGCCGGTTGCGCAGGCACGCCAACATGTAGCGGAGCACCGCCTCGCCGATCAACTCGTACAGCGTGCGGCCTTCGATGGCGGCGGGGGAGTATCCGTGTTCGGGGCCGACGCCCAAGACGGGCGCCAGCAGCGGCACCGTGCTCACCGGATCCAGTTCGGTCGAGCGCAACTCCGCCTCAAGCAGGCGCAATCGCTCGGCACCGTCGGTGAGCCGGGTGATGCCGCATCGCCGTTCCAGCAGCCTGCGCACCGGATGCAGACCGGTTCCGGTATGCAGGGGCGAACCCCTGAGCTCGACGACAATTCCGCCGGAGCGTTCGACGATTTCGGCTGCTTCGGTCGCGAGCCTCGTTTTGCCGATGCCCGCCTCGCCTCGGAAGACCACGCCGGGGGTGCCCAACGCTCCAGCAGCTGCTTGCTGCCAGTTCTGGTGGAGCCAGGCGCGTTCTCGGTCGCGCCCGATCAGAGGGGCCGCCGGCGGCGGCGGCGCTTCCGGTCGCTCGCCGAGCACTTGATGAGGGCGGATTGGGGCTTTGATGCCCTTGACCGCAACAGCCGGACGGGAGCGCAGTTCGAACGAGTGACCGACCAACGGGGCAACTGCATACGAAACCGCGACCGTATTCGGTTCGGCCGCACTGCAGAGTCGGGCGGCCATGTTGGCGGCGAATCCGTACACGTCGTCCTGGTCGAGGTCGAGATAGACCAGGCCGCGGTGGATGCCGACCCGCACGCCGATGGTCACCCCGAACTTCCTCTCGGCTCGTTCGCTGACCGCTGCTACGGCGCGTATGACGTCCAATCCCGCCGCGACGGCGCGCCGCGCGTCGTGTTCGTGCGCCTTTGGGTGGCCGAATACCGCCAGCAGCCCGTCGCCTTTGATCGAGCTGATGTGGCCCTCGTACCTGTCGACAACCCGGCGCACCTCGTCGCGGTAGCGGCCGACCAGCAAGCGGTAGGTCTCCGGGTCCAACCGGGTGGACAGCGCCGTCGAGTCGACCAGGTCGGCGAACAGGATCGTCAGGCGGCGGATCTGCCCATAGCGGGTAGGCGCGGCCAGCAGCTCCTCGGCCTCCTGGTTTCCGCGGTCGACGGCGAGGATTTGTCCGGCCAATTCCGTCGCCGTCGCCCGGTCGCCCTCGTTGAGGGCCCGCACTGCGTGGCCCAGCATTTCATCGATCGATTCAGCGCTGTCGCGAGGGCTCACTGTGCTCCTCCTAGGGCCACCTTCGAACGCATGTCGAGTGACTCCGCGGCCGAAAAGTCTTGAAGCAGATGAAAAACACGGGTTCCAAGCCCTGAAATGAGCCGGTAAGCGACTTTCATGTCGGCGGTCCGACTCATGGCGCCGCCGTTGCCCTCTGCCCTCGGCCGGACTTCGACGCACCGGCGGCGTGCGCGAGCGTCGCACGGTCGGCAGGGTGGCGGGTTATCACTGTCGATGGCCAAAGCCGCCAGACGCAGCCGCGCGCTCACATGTGTGGGGGGGCGACACGCCAGCTGCGCGAACACCTGCGTACGTAATCGTCGAGCTGCGATGGTTCCAAGTGACTCCCATACCTGTTCGGTGTAGACGGGATGTGCGGAATGGACGACGAGGCCGTCGGCGCCAACTGTGACCTCTACTGCGTTGAGCTCCTCGGCTTGTTCGATCGACTCGCGGTCGGCCAGCGCCGAGAGGTCCGTGAGCGTCAGCGGTTCCTCGACCGCATGGTACTTCAGCGCCGACTTCACTTGCGCCGGAAGCGAAGTCAAGTGTTTTCCGATGAGGGTGGAGAGCTGCGGCGTCAAGGCCACCTCGCCCCGCAGCTGCCAGACACCGTCTACCTGGCGCAGCGCACCAGATTTCACCGTGCCTTCCACGAGGTGACGCAAGTACAGCAGGTTTCCCTCACTCAGGCTGAAGATGCGATCCGCACTCGATGTCTCCAATGGACCGCCCAAGACCACGTCGAGCAACTCACGTGTCTGCGCACGGTCGAACGGCTGTATGTCGACGCGGGTCAACAACCCGTCTTTCCACAGCGCAGCGATCGCGTCGGGCGCCGGCTCCCCCGCGCGTAGCGCGACGATCAGACGCACGGATCGCGTCAGGGCGAGCTGGTGAACGAGCGTCGCGGACAAGTTGTCGAGGTGGTGGGCATCATCGACGAGCAGCAGGAGCCCGTCGCCGGCGGATTGCAGCACGGAGGCTCGAGCAGTCCGCAGCAGGGCCGTCGAATCGTCAACGTCAGCGGCGTAGACCAGGTGACTGGCCGCACCGAATGGCACGGAGCTCGCGGACGCGGTGCCGGCCAGCCATCTCACCGTTGCCTTGGCATGTCGCTGTGCGAACCGCTGGACCGCACTCCTGGCCAGCACCGTTTTTCCGACGCCCAGGGGCCCCACGACGACAGCGCCAAGACGATTGCCCCTCAGGGTGGACTCGAGCAGCTCCAACGATCTCCTTCGCGTGGCACGATGTGCCATTCAACCGCTATCCGAAAATAGTAGTTTTCAGCATCGCGGTTGTCCTGGGAATATGACCGATGGTCACTTCGGGCTCGGTTACTCGTAACCCAGCAGTCGCGCTCACACGCGAATCGAGAACTGGGCGACCGCCGGCTCACCGGGACGCGCAGACCGGTAGCCGCCGCGGCGCAGCGCGTCCGTCGGCGCGGTCATCGGCTCGAAGCAGACCAGATCCTCGGCCGGCGGCGCGAAGATCTGCGTCACCGAATACCCTTGCTCGAAGTGCACCTCCACGCGTCGGCCCCCGCCGGACACCGCAAACACCGCGCCCTCGTCGACCTGGTCGTAGGCATCGTCGAAGCCCCTGTCGCCCAGCGCTTCCCGCATGGCCTGCGCGGGCTCCATCTCGCCGGTGGGCAGCCCCCGGTCGTCGAGGCGCAGGTGCCGCAGCGGAGGCGTCTCGATGACCCACTCGCCGCGCGGCAGCCCCGGGAGTTGCAGGTACGGGTGAAAGCCGAAACACAACGGGACAGCCGTGTCGCCCGTCGCGGTGACGGTGGTGCGAATTGTCAACGCGCGCTCGGCCAGTCGCACCGCGACCGTGAGCACATGCGGGTACGGGAAGCTGGCCAGCAACGTGGGGTCGGACCCGAAATCCAACTCGGCGGTCAGCTCGTTGTCCGACTGCGTCGTCACCCGCCAGCCCGGGTAGGCGGCCAACACACCGTGGATGGGCAGCCCGTTGGGGTCGGGGCGGACACCGTTCTCGCCCGGCGTCAGCTCGACGGTGACGTCCTGCGCGGTATAGGTGTTGCCGCCTAAGCGATTCGCCCACGGGTAGAGGATCGGAATGCCCATGGTCTTGCCCGCCTCGAGGTAGGCGTCGAGCCCGCGTCGCTGCCCGAGCAGCTGCGCGCCGGCGTCGGTGAGCGAGGTGCCGATCATGCCCGCCTCGGGCACGAATTGCGCGGCCACCTCCGACGCCGGGTCGGTCAGCGTGACGACATGCATCGTTACCTCCATAAGGGATCGTGCTGAATGCGCTCCGGCGGAGCACCCTTGGCGATCAGAGCGGCCTTGGTGGCGCGGACCATGGCCGGTCCGCCGCAGATCAGGATCTGCCGATCGCCCCAGCCGCCGTATTTGGTGACCACCTCGGGCAGGCGGCCGCTCTGGCGCACGTGCAGGCCGCGCGGCGGCGTGACGTCGGGATACTCGGCGGCCCACGGCGGGTCGCTGCGGTACTCCGAGACCGGCGAGACCGACAGCCACGGATTGTGTTGCGCAATCTGCCACAGGGTTGGCAGGTCGTAGAGCTCGCAGAGGTAGCGCGCGCCGAAGAAAAGGTGGATGCGCGGGTTGTCCGCATAGCGGCTGAGGTCCATGATCAGTGCCCGCAGGGGCGCCAGGCCGGTGCTGCCGGCAATCATCAGCACGTCCCCGCCGGCCCGGTCGACCTGCAGGCCGCCGTGCGGGCTGGACAGCCGCCACCGGTCGCCGGGCCGGGTCTCGTTGACGACCGCTGTGCTGACCAGGCCGCCGGGAACCATGCGGACATGGAACTCGATTCCGCCGCCCGGGTCGGCCGGAATCGCGGGGCTGAGGTAGCGCCAGCGGCGCGGGCACTGCGGAACGCAGACGTTGACGTATTGGCCGGCGTGATAGTGCATGGGTCGGTCCAGTTGCAGCCGGACGACCGCGAGATCGCGCGAGACCCGAAGGTGCTCGATGACCGTGCCCTCCCACCAGGCGGGTCCCTCGTCGGCGTCGGCGGCCCCGCTCATCACCCCGGTGATCAGGTTGAGCGACGAAGTGGCCGCCGCCTCGACGGCATCGGTCCACTCGTCGCCCAGGTGAGCGCGCAGCGTCGCATACAGCGCGCGGTGCAACGTGCCGTAATGGTCTGGCAGCACGCCGTATTTGCGGTGATCGCGGCCGAGTTGGGCGAGGAAGGCGACCGGCTCGGCGGCCCGCTGCGCGACCAGCTCGCCGTATACCCAATGCATTGCGTGGGCGAAAGCGGCTCGCTGGCCATCCATCTCCGGCGGGAACAGGTCGCGCAGCGAGACGTCCAGGCCGAACCAGTGGGTATAGAACCGGTGAACCAATTCGTCGGCTCCGCCGGCGCCCGAGTCGTCCCGGTTGAACGCGTCGCGCAGCAGCCGCAACGCGTCCCGGTCCTCTAGGCTCACGGGCCTCGATTGTATGCCGCTAAAATAAAATCAAAATTGAGCGGAACAGACTCAACCTTGACGGCGTTGAACATCGCGACAAGCATTTTCCACTACGTATTAGAACGGAGGCGTCGTGGACTCTTTCAACCCGACAACCAAGACGCAGGCGGCTCTGACGTCGGCTTTGCAGGCGGCGTCGGCCGCCGGCAATCCCGAGATCAGGCCCGCTCATCTGCTGTTGGCCCTGCTGACGCAAAACGATGGGATTGCCGCGCCGCTCTTGGAGGCTGTCGGCGTCGAGCCCGCCGCCATCCGCGCCGAAGCGCAGCGCATCCTTGACCAGCTGCCTCAGGCCAGCGGTGCCAGCTCGCAACCGCAGCTGTCGCGCGAATCGCTGGCCGCCATCACCACCGCTCAGCAGCTGGCCACCGAGATGGACGACGAATACGTCTCCACCGAGCACCTCATGGTGGGGCTGGCCACCGGCGACTCCGACGTCGCCAAGCTGCTGACCGGGCACGGAGCCTCGCCGCAGGCGCTGCGGGACGCGTTCGTCAAGGTTCGTGGCAGCGCCAGGGTCACCAGCCCCGACCCGGAGGCGACCTACCAGGCGCTGGAGAAGTACTCCACCGACCTGACGGCGCAGGCCCGCGAGGGCAAACTCGACCCGGTCATCGGCCGGGACAACGAGATTCGGCGCGTCGTCCAGGTGCTCTCCCGTCGCACCAAGAACAACCCGGTGCTCATCGGTGAGCCCGGCGTCGGCAAGACCGCGATCGTGGAGGGCCTGGCCCAGCGCATCGTCGACGGCGACGTGCCGGAGAGCCTGCGCGACAAGACCGTGGTCGCGCTGGATCTCGGGTCGATGGTGGCCGGGGCCAAATACCGCGGCGAGTTCGAGGAACGGCTCAAGGCCGTGCTCGACGACATCAAGAACTCCGCCGGACAGATCATCACGTTCATCGACGAGCTGCACACCATCGTCGGGGCCGGCGCGACCGGGGAGTCGGCGATGGACGCCGGCAACATGATCAAGCCGATGCTGGCCCGCGGCGAACTGCGGCTGGTCGGCGCCACCACGCTCGACGAGTACCGCAAGCACATCGAAAAGGACGCCGCGCTGGAGCGGCGCTTCCAGCAGGTGTTCGTCGGCGAGCCGTCGGTGGAGGACACCGTCGGGATCCTGCGCGGTCTGAAGGACCGCTACGAGGTGCACCACGGTGTGCGCATCACCGACTCCGCGCTGGTCGCCGCGGCCACGCTGTCCGACCGCTACATCACCGCCCGGTTCCTGCCGGACAAAGCGATCGACCTGGTCGACGAGGCCGCCAGCCGGCTCAAGATGGAGATCGACTCGCGGCCCGTCGAAATCGACGAGGTCGAGCGGCTGGTGCGCCGCCTCGAGATCGAGGAGATGGCGCTGGCCAAGGAAGAGGACGAGGCGTCCAAGGAGCGGCTGGAGAAGCTGCGCGCCGAGTTGGCGGACAAAAAGGAACAGCTGGCCGAGCTGACCACCAGGTGGCACAACGAGAAGAACGCGATCGACACCGTTCGCGAGTTCAAGGAGCAGCTGGAGGCGCTGCGCGGCGAGTCCGAGCGCGCCGAGCGCGACGGCGACCTGGCGAAGGCCGCCGAGCTCCGGTACGGGCGCATCCCCGAGGTGGAGAAGAAGCTGGAAGCCGCGCTGCCGCAGGCCGAGGCCCGCGAGAACGTGATGCTCAAGGAGGAGGTCGGTCCCGACGACATCGCGGACGTGGTGTCCGCGTGGACGGGCATCCCCGCCGGGCGGTTGCTGGAGGGCGAGACCGCCAAGCTGCTGCGGATGGAAGACGAGCTGGGCAAGCGGGTCGTCGGGCAGAAGAAGGCGGTGCAGGCCGTTTCCGACGCCGTGCGGCGCTCCCGCGCCGGGGTGGCCGACCCCAACCGGCCCACCGGATCGTTCATGTTCCTGGGGCCCACCGGTGTCGGTAAGACCGAGCTGGCCAAGGCGCTGGCCGACTTCCTGTTCGACGACGACCGGGCGATGGTCCGCATTGACATGAGCGAGTACGGCGAGAAGCACTCGGTGGCCCGCCTGGTCGGCGCGCCCCCCGGCTACATCGGCTACGACCAGGGCGGCCAGCTGACCGAGGCGGTGCGCCGGCGGCCCTACACCGTCGTGCTGTTCGACGAGGTCGAGAAGGCGCACCCGGACGTGTTCGACGTGCTGCTGCAGGTGCTCGACGAGGGCCGGCTCACCGACGGGCAGGGCCGCACGGTCGACTTCCGCAACACGATCCTGATCCTGACGTCCAATCTCGGTTCGGGCGGCAGCGAGGAGCAGGTGATGGCGGCGGTGCGTGCGGCGTTCAAGCCCGAGTTCATCAACCGGCTCGATGACGTGCTGATCTTCGAGGGGCTCAATCCCGAAGAACTGGTGCAGATCGTCGACATTCAGCTCGAACAGCTGAGCAAGCGGCTGGCGCAGCGGCGGCTGCAGCTGGAAGTCTCGCTGCCGGCCAAGAGCTGGTTGGCGCAGCGCGGGTTCGACCCGGTGTACGGCGCCCGGCCGTTGCGGCGGCTGGTGCAACAGGCCATCGGCGACCAGCTGGCCAAGATGCTGCTGGCCGGCGATGTGCACGACGGCGACGTGGTGCCGGTCAATGTCAGTCCCGACGGCGACTCGCTCGTCCTGGGCTAGCTGTAACTGGGTTGTGACCTGGCCGGTTTCTCTGTTCCTGCCCAACAGCAGATACCCTGTCTTGGATGGTCCCCCTATGGTTCACGCTGTCCGCGCTGTGCTTTGTCGGTGCGGGCGTGCTGATGTACGTCGATATCGACCGACGTCGCGGCCGCAGCAGGCGCCGCAAATCGTGGGCGCGGTCGCACGGATTCGACTACGAGCGAGAATCGAGCGACATCCTCAAGCGCTGGAAGCGCGGCGTGATCTCGACGGTGGGCGATGTCCCCGCCCACAACGTCGTGCTGGGCCAGATCCGCGGCGAGGCGGTCTACATCTTCGACCTCGAAGAAGTCGCCACGGTGATCGCGCTGCACCGCAAGGTGGGCACCAACGTCGTGGTCGACCTGCGGCTCAAGGGGCTGAAAGAGCCTCGGGAGAGCGACATTTGGCTGCTGGGCGCGATCGGGCCGCGGATGGTGTACTCCACCAATCTGGACGCGGCCCGGCGGGCCTGCGACCGGCGCATGGTCACCTTCGCGCACACGGCACCCGACAGCGCCGAGATCATGTGGAACGAGCAGAACTGGACGCTGGTCGCCATGCCGATCTCCAGCACGCGTGCCCAATGGGACGAGGGCCTGCGCACCGTGCGCCAGTTCAACGACCTGTTGCGGGTGCTGCCGCCGATGCCGGAGGACAGCCCTCAAGCGGCGGGGGCGTCCGTGGCACTTCGCAATGCGGCACCCGGCCGTCCACTGGCGCCGGCCGGTCGCGCGGAGTTGCCACCCGCACGCGCGCAGCAGGATGTGAAGGGGCTGCTCGGCTCGGACGTTGCGGCGGGGCGCCGCGCCCCGGAACCGCTGCGCAGGGAAGCCACTCGCCGGCCGCCCCCAACGGGGCGCAACGCCCATCAGGCCTCTAACTACCAGCGCTGATAGCGGATGTCTCGACCCGTAGCCGTCATCACCGGGCCTACTTCCGGGATTGGCGCCGGCTACGCGCGACGCTATGCGAGCCACGGCTACGACCTGGTTTTGGTGGCCCGCGACGTCGACCGGCTGACCAAACTGGCCGCCGAACTCGAGGGCCTGGGGGGCAACGTCGAGGTTCTGCCCGCAGACCTGGCCGACTCGGCCGACCGTCGCAAGGTGGGCGACCGCGTTGCCGGGGGCGTTCGCGTCCTGGTGAACAACGCCGGCTTCGGCACGTCCGGCGAATTCTGCGTCACCGATCCGGCGCTGCTGCAGGCGCAGCTCGACGTCAACGTCACCGCGGTCATGCACCTCACCCGGGCCGCATTGCCCGCCATGCTCGACGCCGGCGCGGGGACCGTCATCAACATCGCCAGCGTCGCCGGGCTGCTCTCCGGGCGGGCGCCGACCTACTCGGCGTCCAAGGCGTGGGTGGTCTCGTTCAGCGAGGGCCTGGCCGCCGATTTGCAGGGCACCGGCGTCGGAGTGCACGCCGTGTGCCCGGGGTTCGTGCACACCGAATTCCACGCCAGGGCAGGGATGGACGTGGTCGGCCTGCCGTCGTTCATGTGGCTCGAGGTCGACGATGTGGTCAGTCAGAGCCTGGCCGATATCGCCCGCGGCAAGGTGATCAGCGTTCCCGGGCTGCAGTACAAGGGGATTGTCACCGCCGGGCGGATGATGCCGCGGAACCTGATGCGGGCCATGACCAAACGAGTCGGCCGTGGCTGAACCTGACCCGCGCGAGGAGTTGGCCGAGCTGGTGCGGCGGCTGTCGGTGGTGCACGGCCGGGTCACCCTGTCGTCGGGCAAGGAGGCCGACTACTACGTCGACCTGCGCCGCGCCACCCTGCACCACCGTGCGTCCGCATTGATCGGCAAGCTGATGCGCGAACTCACCGGCGACTGGGACTACGCGGTCGTCGGGGGCCTGACCCTGGGCGCCGATCCGGTCGCGACGGCCATCATGCACGCGCCGGGGCGTCCGATCGACGCGTTTGTCGTGCGTAAGTCGGCGAAAACCCATGGGCTGCAACGACTTATCGAGGGATCGGAAGTGGCTGGTCAGCGGGTGCTGGTGGTCGAGGACACCAGCACCACGGGCGCATCGGCGCTGACGGCCGTCCATGCCGTCCAGGACGCGGGCGGCGACGTGGTCGGCGTGGCCACCGTGGTGGACCGCGCCACCGGTGCGGCCGAGGCCATCGAAGCGGAGGGGCTGTCGTACCGCAGCGTGCTGGGCCTCGCTGATCTGGGGCTGGGCTAGGCCGCCATCGCTGTGCGCACCTTCGTTGTGATGGTCGCCTGCCTGGTGGCCTGCGTGGCGGGCTGCTCGGGCCCCGGCCGTCCCGTTCGGCCGTATGGCGCCCAAAGCGCGCGGCTCGGCGAATCGCTGGCACTCTTGGGCTGGAACATGGCGGTCTCGAATCTGCGCTGGGACGGCGACTACGTGCTGATC
This sequence comes from uncultured Actinomycetota bacterium, assembly GCA_963784685.1. Lineage (GTDB taxonomy): Bacteria > Actinomycetota > Actinomycetes > Mycobacteriales > Mycobacteriaceae > Mycobacterium. Next base: position 22,558 of record CAWASF010000011.1, on the reverse strand, counting down.
GACGTCGACGCATCGCCGGCGGATCCCAAGGCGCCGCACGCCAAACCCGAGGACATTCGCTTCGGCCTCTACGGCGCGCTGGCCCACCCGATGGAGTCCACCGCCCTGGGCAGCTGCGACACCGCGAGGGCCAGCGTGCACGACATCGCCTCGCCGCTGTCCGCGCCTCCCGACCGGCTCACGGGCACGGTTTGTCTTGGGCCGCTTAAGGATCGAAGTCAGGTCCGCGGGGTGTACGGCTACTCGCCGCGCGACCGGATCCCGAAGACATCGGCGGCCTACCCGGCGGCTTTTCCGGTGGGACTGCCGCCGACGAACGGCAACGACACCGGCCTGGTGGTCAAGACCGTCAGCCTGTCGGCCTGGCGCGCCGACGGCACCCCGGTGACCAAGGCGCAGCTCGGCGACCCGGGGGCGTTCACCGGCAACGGCTACATGCTGCTGGGGCTGGAAGCCGACGCCCTCGCGGCCCGCTATCGCGACGATTCCGCCGCCCGAGGCGGCCCGATGATGTTGCTCGCATCGCCGACCCTGCCCGGCGCCGGATTGAACCCGGCCTGCGCGGCGTACGGATCATCGGTGCTGATCCTGCCCGACGCGTCGCTGGACTCGGTCCATGTCAACGCGTCGCTGTGCACCCAGGGTGAGATCAACGAGGCGTTGCTCTACGCGACGGTGGCCGTCGATGGCACCCACGCCGGTGTGTGGACGCAACGATGAGCGAACCCGGGCCAACCGAATGGGGGATGCCGGCCGGCGGCGTCGGGCCCTGGGTGGGCGACCTCCCCGACGACCCGCGGTACGACCCGGTTCTGTTGCGCGACGGCGATACTCGCAACGTCGTCGACGCGTACCGCTACTGGACCCGGGAGGCGATAATCGCCGACATCGACCGGCGTCGTCATCCCCTGCACGTGGCGATCGAGAACTTCGGCCACGATGCCAACATCGGCTCCGTCGTGCGCACCGCCAACGCCTTCGCGGTGCACACGGTGCACATCGTCGGGCGGCGGCGCTGGAATCGCCGGGGTGCCATGGTAACCGATCGTTATCAGCGGCTGTGCCACCACGAGAGCACCGCCGCGCTGCTGGACTTCGCGGCGGCGGCGGGCCTGACCGTGGTCGCGGTGGACAACGTCCCGGGTGCGGCCCGGCTGGAGGAGACCGCGCTGCCGCGCGAATGCCTGCTGGTGTTCGGGCAGGAAGGTCCGGGCATCACCGACGACATCAGGGCGGGCGCGGCGCTCACGGTGTCCATCGCCCAGTTCGGCTCGACGCGCAGCGTCAACGCCGGCGTTGCCGCCGGGATCGCGATGCATGCGTGGATCCGCCAGCACGGGGATCTCTCGCGCGCGTGGTGACCGCGCCGAGTGTGCCGGCTAGGCCAATCGCTCCGTCTCGTCGGCGATGGCCTGCAGGGCCGCCGCCAGCTCGCGGGCCTGCGCCGCCTGAAACTCCTCGTCGTAGCCGGCCGACATGCTGATCCAGCGCTCGCAGGCGCCGTCGCCGAACTGGCGTCCGATGACGCGGATCGTCGCGTCGCCGACACGCCTTGTGCTGCCGTCGAATTCGCGCCAGGTTCGCCCGCCGTAGGTCTGCCAGCCGTAGGTCCGCACCGCGTCGGGTGGGACCGCGATTTCGCCCGACAACCCGACGACGCCGGCGGTCACGTTGTCGGCCGCCAGCTCGCGGGCCCTCGCCACCAGTCCGGCCGGGTCGTCGCCGGATCGCTCGAAGAGCTCGAATTGCGCGGCCTGCTCGGGGCTGAGCCGGTCGACGAGTTCTCGCCACGTTTCGGCCGCGTCGTCGGGACTGGTCATAGGCGCGATCAGCTCCAGAGCGTGACGTGGACCTTCGGCCGAAATCGAGTCACGCCCACCCCGCTTCCGCGGATCATCGCCTGGGTGCACCTCGGTGTGGTGATGAAACGGACGAGCTCGGACACGGCGGGCTGCCGCGAAGCCGGCGCCAATGTCGCCGCACACCACTCGCCCGACCGGCTTAGTCCGTGACCGGTCACATGCGTCAACCGCCCGGCGGCGAGGTCCTTGGCGACCGCGAAACCGATCGTCAACGTGACACCGCCGACCCGCTGAACCTCCTCGAGCGCGGCGGCGTCGCTTTGAAAGATTCGTTGTTGTGACTCCGGAATAGCCAAGTCGCGCAACATGGTTGCAATCTCCCCGTCCACGCTGCCCGCCGGCGGACCGAGCATCCACTGCTGCTGGCGCAGCAGCGTTGGGGTCGGAATGCCCACGGCCAGTGGGCTATTCGGCGCGGCGACGGCGATGATTTGATACTTCAGAAAGGGCCTCACGAACAGCGAGTCGTCGTGACCGATCGAGCTTTCGCTCGCGGGGCCGATCGCGATGTCGACAGCACGCGAGCAGATCAGGTCGCGGAACCGGCTCGTCGGATGCACGCTCAACTCCACCGACAGGTCGTCGGCCCGCGACGAGAAGAGGTCGATCAGGCCGGGCGCGGCGTGTTCGGCGAACGTGCTGGAGGCGGCCATCCGCAGCAGGCGGCGCCCGTGGGCGGCCTCGGTGACTTCGATCGCGGTTTGTTGCTGCAGACCCAGTATTTCGACCGCGCGGCTCGCCAGCCGCAGTCCACCGGGCGTGAACGCCAGCCCGGCTCCCGTCCTGGTGAACAGCGGGTCGTCGAGTTCCTTGCGCAGCGCCGCCACGAGCATCGAGACTCCGGCGTCGGAAACCCCCAGCTCCGCGGCGGCGGCTCGCACCGAGCCCAGGCGAACCACCGCCGAATAGGCCCGAAGTTGAGCCGGGGTCATGGTGTGAGCCTACTTTGGATGGGTGCGCGACGTGCTTACCGAGCTGGTCCCGATCTGGCGTTCCGGTCAGACCGCGGGGCTGGCATCGGTGGTCCGAACCTTTCTTTCAGCACCGCGGCCACCGGGGGCCTCGATGCTGGTGGCGCCGGACGGTTCGGTGACGGGGTCGGTGTCGGGCGGTTGCGTGGAGGGCGCGGTGTACGACCTGGCCACCGAGGTGGCGAAGACCGGGACGCCGCGGCTGGAGCGCTACGGGATCAGCGACAGTGACGCGTTCGCCGTGGGGCTGACGTGCGGCGGCATCATCGACGTCTTCGTCGAGTCGCTGTCGCGGGCGACCTTTCCCGAGCTCGAGGCTGTGGCGGACGACATCGGCGAGCACCGTCCGGTCGCGATCGCGACCGTCATCGCCCACCCGGATCCGCAGTGGCTTGGCCGCCGGCTCATCGTCCGGCCGGACACGGCGGTGGGGTCGGTGGGGTCGGCGCGTGCCGATGACGCGGTCGTCGACGACGCGCGTGGCTTGCTGGCGCTGGGCCGCAGCGAGGTCGTCAAGTACGGACCCGACGGGCAGCGTCTCGGCGAAGGCATGGAGGTATTCGTGTCCAGCTACGCGCCGCGGCCGCGGATGGTGGTGTTCGGTGCCGTCGACTTCGCCGCCGCCCTGGCGCAACAGGGATCGTTCCTCGGCTACCGGGTCACCGTCTGCGACGCCCGCTCGCTGTTCGCCACACGTGCCCGCTTTCCTACCGCCGACCAAGTGGTGGTCGACTGGCCCCACCGCTATCTGGCCGCCGAGGCACGGGCGGGCGCCATCGACCAGACCACAGTGATCTGCGTCCTCACCCACGATCCGAAGTTCGACGTTCCGGTGCTCGAAGTGGCATTGCGTCTGCCGCAGATCGGATACGTCGGGGCGATGGGGTCGCGCCGCACCCACGAGGATCGGATCGACCGGCTGCGAGCGGCGGGGCTGGCCGATACCGAGCTGACCCGATTGTCCAGCCCCATCGGATTGGACCTCGGGGCCCGCACTCCCGAGGAGACCGCGGTCTCGATCGCGGCCGACATCATCGCCCGGCGCTGGGGCGGCGGTGGCCGGCCGCTGACCCGAATCGGCGGGCGAATTCACCACGACGCGCAGGTCGGAGACGATTGCGGGGCCGGTCCTGGGTGAGTTAAGCGATCGCTTAACTCGCTATTGACGGCCATGTCAGCGGGGCCGACACTGTGGCCCATGCAAGTACCCGGGCCCTTCGAATACGAGCGTGCGACCAGCGTGGACCACGCCATTGGATTACTGGATCGGTTGGGGGAAGGGGCCCGTGTAGTCGCCGGCGGGCACAGCCTGCTGCCGATGATGAAACTGCGCATCGCCAATCCCGAATACCTGGTCGACATCAACGACCTGGCGCTCGAGCTCGGCTACGTGATCACCGATCCGACGTTGGTGCGCATCGGCGCCATGACCCGTCACCGCGAACTGCTGGAGTCTGACACCCTGGCCGCGGTGTGCCCGATCTTCCGCGACGCCGAACGAGTGATCGCCGACCCGGTGGTCCGCAATCGCGGCACCCTGGGCGGTTCGCTCTGCCAGGCGGATCCGGCCGAGGACCTGTCGACGGTGTGCGGCGTGCTGGACGCGGTGTGCCTGGCGCGCGGGCCGTCGGGTGAACGGGAGATACCGATCGACGACTTCCCGGCCGGCCCGTACGAGACCACGCTCGCCTACAACGAGATGCTGGTAGAGGTTCGGATCCCGGTGCGGCACCGAACGTCGAGCGCATACGCGAAAGTTGAGCGCCGAGTCGGCGACTGGGCTGTCACGGCGGCCGGAGCCGCAATCACGCTCGACGGTTCCGCAATAGCCGCGGCCCGCGTGGGCCTGACCGCGGTGAACCCTGACCATGCCGCACTGGCCGAACTCTCGGCGGCTCTGGTCGGCCAGCCGCCCACCGACGAGGTCTTCGCCGAGGCGGGCCGCCGCGCCGCGCAAGCCTGCGACCCGGTGACCGATATCCGCGGCACCGCAGCATACAAGCGCCACCTGGCAAACGAACTGACCATCCGCACATTGCGCAGTGCGGCTCAACGGGTGAGTAATGCCGCTGCGCCGGAAGGGAATTGATCATGCAGATCACTATGACCGTTAACGGCGAGCAGGTCACCGCCGACGTCGAACCCCGGATGCTGCTGGTGCACTTTCTGCGTGATCAGCTGCGGCTCACCGGAACTCACTGGGGTTGCGACACCAGCAACTGCGGAACATGTGTGGTCGACGTCGATGGCGTGCCGGTGAAGTCTTGCACGATGCTGGCGGTGATGGCGTCCGGGCACAGCGTCCGAACCGTGGAGGGCCTGGCGGTGGACGGCCGGCTCGACCCGGTTCAGGAAGGGTTCATGCGGTGCCACGGGCTGCAGTGCGGTTTCTGCACACCGGGAATGATGATCACCGCCCGCGCCCTACTGGACCGAAATCCCAATCCCGACGAAGAGACCATCAGGGAGGCGATCTCCGGCCAGATCTGCCGGTGCACCGGATATACCACGATCGTGCGCTCCATCCAGTGGGCCGCAAAGCATTCCGCGGGCGCCGCAAAGACTGCGGAGGTCACGTCATGACCACTGTCGAATCGCGCCCACCTTCACCGGAAGACACGGCCGACAACGACCAAAAGCCATGCGGCCATGGCCGGATGCTACGCAAGGAAGACCCCCGCTTCATCCGTGGACGCGGCACCTACGTCGATGACGTTGCCCTGCCGGGCATGCTGCACCTGGCGATCTTGCGCTCGCCGTACGCACACGCCCGCATAGCCGGCATCGATGTGACTGCGGCCCTTGCGCATCCGAAAGTCAAGGCTGTGGTGACGGGTGCCGATCTGGCCGAGAAGGGCCTGGCTTGGATGCCGACGCTGTCCAACGACGTCCAGGCCGTGCTGGCTACCGACAAGGTGCGCTTCCAGGGGCAGGAGGTGGCGTTCGTCGTTGCCGAGGACCGGTATTCGGCGCGCGACGCGCTGGAGCTGATCGACGTCGACTACGACCCGCTGGATCCCGTCGTGGATGTCCGAAGGGCGCTCGACCCGTCTGCACCGGTGATCCGCAGCGACCTCGACGGCAAGGCCGACAACCACATCTTCGACTGGGAAACCGGCGACAACGCCGCTACCGAAGCGGTTTTCGCCAAGGCCGATGTCGTCGTCAAGCAAGAGATCGTCTATCCCCGGGTGCACCCCGCCCCGATGGAAACCTGTGGCGCGGTCGCGGACCTGGACCCGGTCACCGGCAAGTTGACGCTGTGGACCACGTCGCAGGCCCCGCACGCCCACCGCACGCTGTACGCGTTGGTCGCCGGCCTGCCCGAACACAAGATCCGGGTGATCTCACCCGATATCGGCGGCGGCTTCGGTAACAAGGTGCCGATCTACCCCGGTTATGTGTGCGCGATAGTCGGCTCGCTCCTGCTGGGCAAGCCGGTCAAATGGATGGAGGACCGCAGCGAGAACCTGACCTCCACCAGCTTCGCCCGCGACTACATCATGGTCGGTGAGATCGCTGCCACGAACGACGGCAAGATCGTGGCGATCCGGTCCAACGTGCTGGCCGACCACGGCGCGTTCAACGGTCAGGCCGCACCGACGAAATACCCGGCCGGTTTCTTCGGGGTGTTCACCGGCAGCTACGACCTCGAAGCCGCTTACTGTCACATGACCGCGGTGTACACCAACAAGGCGCCCGGCGGGGTGGCCTACGCATGCTCGTTCCGCATCACCGAGGCGGTGTACTTCGTCGAGCGGCTGGTCGACTGCCTGGCCTTCGAGCTCAAGATGGATCCGGCCGAGCTGCGGCTGCGAAACCTGTTGCGGCCCGAACAATTCCCTTACCAGAGCAAGACCGGCTGGACATACGACTCGGGCGACTACGAGGCCACCATGCGCAAGGCCATGGAGATGATCGGCTACGACGCGCTGCGCGTAGAGCAGAAGCAGAAGCGTGAACGCGGCGAACTCATGGGCATCGGCATGTCCTTCTTCACCGAGGCGGTCGGCGCCGGCCCCCGCAAGGACATGGACATTCTCGGGCTGGGCATGGCGGACGGCTGCGAGCTGCGCGTGCATCCGACCGGCAAAGCCGTTGTGCGACTTTCGGTTCAGAGCCAAGGCCAGGGCCACGAGACGACGTTCGCCCAGATCGTCGCCGAGGAGCTGGGCATCCCACCGGACGACATCGAGGTGGTGCACGGCGACACCGATCAGACACCGTTCGGGCTGGGCACCTACGGCAGCCGGTCGACTCCGGTGTCGGGCGGCGCCGCCGCGCTGGTCGCGCGAAAGGTCCGCGACAAGGCGAAGATCATCGCATCGGGCATGCTCGAGGTGTCGGTCGCCGACTTGGAATGGGAGAAGGGGTCGTTCCACGTCAAGGGTGACCCGTCGGCGTCGGTGACTATCCAGGACATCGCGATGCGCGCGCATGGGGCGGGCGATCTGCCGGAGGGCATCGAGGGGGGATTGGACGCCGAGGTGTGCTACAACCCGGAGAACCTGACCTACCCCTATGGTGCGTATTTCTGTGTGGTGGACGTCGATCCGGGCACCGCGGTGGTCAAGGTGCGGCGCTTCCTGGCCGTCGACGACTGCGGCACCCGGATCAACCCGATGATCATCGAGGGCCAGGTGCACGGCGGTATCGTCGACGGCATCGGAATGGCGCTGATGGAGATGATCGGTTTCGACGACGACGGCAACTGCCTGGGCGGGTCGCTGATGGACTACCTGATCCCGACCGCGCTCGAGGTGCCGCACCTGGAAACCGGTTACACCGTGACACCGTCGCCGCATCACCCGATCGGCGCCAAGGGCATCGGCGAATCGGCCACTGTCGGATCGCCCCCGGCCGTGGTCAACGCGGTGGTGGATGCGTTGGCGCCGTTCGGGGTTCGACACGCCGATATGCCGCTGACACCGTCCCGGGTATGGGAGGCCATGCAGGGCCGCGCCAGACCACCGATCTAGAGGGCGAAGATGACGATGAGCGAGCGGGCCCGGGAGTTGTTGGCGGCACGGACGCCGTTTGTGCATGCCACTGTCGTGCGGGCCCAGGCGCCCACCTCGTCTTACCCGGGGGACGAGGCAATCCTCCTGGCGGACGGGACGATCGAAGGCTTCGTCGGCGGCCAGTGCGCGCAGAACTCTGTCCGCAAGGCGGCGCTGGGCGCGTTGCAGACGGGCGAAAGCGTGCTGCTGCGGGTGCTTCCCGACGGCGATGTGCACTTCCCCGAGGCCCCTGGCGCGTGCGTGGTCGTCAATCCATGCCTGTCCGGGGGGTCGCTGGAGATCTTCCTGGCACCGCAGCTGCCGGCGCCCCTGATCCGGGTTCACGGAGCCACACCGATCGCCGACGCGGTGATCCAGTTGTGCGCAGTGCTGGGCTATGAAGCCAGGCGAGACGTTCGGCAGGGCATCGAGTTGTCCGACACCACCGCCGTGGTGATCGCGAGCCATGGCGGGCCCGAAGCCGAAATCATCCGCGCCGCACTGGATAACGGTGTCGGGTATATCGGCTTGGTGGCCAGCAAGGCCCGCGGCGCCGCGATACTCGACTCGCTGGAGCTCTCCGACGCCGAGCGAGCACGTGTACACACCCCGGTCGGTCTGCCCATCGGTGCCAAAACCCCCGCGGAGATCGCGGTTTCGATCGCAGCCGAACTCATCGCGGGTATCCGCGGCGGCCTGAGCCGCGCCGTTGCCCTTGAGGACGGTTCCCGGGAGGTGGTCGACCCGGTGTGCGGCATGACGGTGACGGCCGGGCCCGCCACCGAGCACCTGCGGCGGGCCGGCGCAGATTACTGGTTCTGCGGCCCGGGGTGCCGCGCTGCGTTCGCCAACCGGCAAGTCGGCGCATGAGTGCGCCGCCGGTTACCGGTGTCGTGCTGGCGGCGGGCAATTCGCGCAGGCTTGGTACGCCCAAACAGCTTCTGCCGTACCGGGATACGACGCTGCTCGGAGCGACCCTCGGCGTCGCCCGTAGCGCCGCGTTCGATCAGCTCATCGTCACCCTCGGCGCCGCCGCCGCAGCGGTACGTGCAGCGGTGCCGCTGGACGGGGCCGATGTGGTGACCGTTGACGACTGTGGCACCGGGTGTTCGGCATCGCTGCGGGTCGCACTGAAGCGAGTGCATCCACGGGCCGCGGGAATCGTGCTGATGCTCGGGGATCAGCCCTGCCTCGCGCCGGCCACCCTGCGACGGATGGTCGAAAACGCGCCCGGCACCGACATCATGGTGTGCCGCTATCACGACGGCATCGGGCACCCTTTCTGGCTGAGCCGCCGAGTATTTGGTGAACTGCGACGGCTGCACGGAGACAAGGGGGTGTGGAAGCTCGTGGAGTCGGGGCGCCACGAGGTGCGCGAACTCTTGGTCGACAGTCCGATCCCACTCGACGTGGACACGTGGGACGACTACCGGCAGCTGAAGGAGTCGTTGTGACCTTCAACGGCGTCGAGGATGTGATAGGCCAGTTCGACGCGCACGACTACCTGCTGGACACCGGGACCGCGTCGGCGATCTATCTGGCGGTCGCGCTCGGCCGGCCGCTGCTGCTGGAGGGGGAGCCCGGGGTCGGCAAGACGACTGCGGCTAAAACCCTTGCTGCGGTGCTGGATACCACGCTGGTCAGGTTGCAGTGCTACGAAGGATTGACGGCGAACGAGGCCCTCTACGATTGGAACTATCAGCGTCAGCTGCTGTCCATCCGGCTGGCCGAAGCGCGCGGTGCGAACCTCGAAGAGGCGGATCTCTACACCGAGGCCTACCTGGTGGATCGGCCCATCCTGCACTGCGTGCGGCATCGTGGTCCGGCACCCCCGGTGCTGCTCATCGACGAAATCGACCGCGCGGACGATGAATTCGAGGCGTTGCTGCTGGAGTTTCTCGGTGAGTCCGCGGTCACGGTGCCCGAGCTGGGCACCTTCGTGGCCGAGCGTCCGCCGATCGCGGTGCTGACCTCTAACCGCAGCCGCGACCTTCATGACGCGCTGCGCCGCCGCTGCCTGTACCACTGGATCGACTACCCGGAGCCGGCGCGGGCCGCTGCCATCGTCCGCCGGACGGTACCCGGCGCGACGGCTCCGCTGATCGAGCGCGCCACCCAATTCGTAGGCAGCGCACGCGATCTCGACTTAGACAAGCCGCCCGGGGTAGCGGAAACCATCGACTGGGTGGCCGCCCTCGTGTCACTCGGCGTCGCGGACCTCGTCGATGACTCGGCGTTGGCCAGCCTCGGGGCGCTCGCCAAGACGCCCAACGACCGGACGCTGATCCGCGACGCGTACAACACTTTCACGGAGTGCAGCCTCACATGAGAGGACCGACAGCATGAAGATCGCCAACCAGTTCACCGTCGGCGCGCCGATCGAGCAAGCCTGGGACGTGTTGTGCGACCTGGAGCAGGTGATCCCCCTGATGCCGGGAGCGCAGCTGACCGGCCACGAGGGCGATGACTATCTCGGCAAGGTCAAGGTCAAGGTCGGCCCGGTCACCAGTGAATTCAGCGGCAAGGTGCGTTTTGTCGAGCAGGACCGCGATGAGCATCGTGCGGTCATCGACGCCAAGGGCAAGGAATCGCGCGGGACCGGCAACGCCGCCGCCACGGTGACCGCCCAGTTGCGCGATAATGGGACGCGCACCACCGTAACCGTCGACACCGATCTGAAGATCGTCGGCAAGCTGGCTCAATTCGGCAGCGGAATGCTGCAGCAGGTTTCGGAGAAGTTGTTGGGCCAGTTCGTGGAATCGCTGGAAGCCGAGCTGGCCGCACATGACGCGCAGACACCACCCGGATCGGAGGGCGCCGAGAGCGCGGGCCCCGCGGCCGCGAGCGCGGCGCGGCGCGCGGCCGGGCCCGAGCCGATCGACCTGCTGGAGCTCGCCGGCGGCGACCGGCTCAAGAAGTACGGTGCGGCGGCGGCGGTGGCGGTACTCGCCCTGTTCATGTTGATCTGGGTGCTGGGCCGGAGACGTTAACGGCCCGTGAGTACCCCGATGCTATTGCGGGGAGTCGATTTGGCGGCGTTCGCGGCCGCCCTGGTGGCGCGCCTGCGCGGTGTCGGGGTACTGGTATCCGCCAATGGCCCGGCGAGCCTCGTGCAGGCGCTCAGGGAGTTGTCGCCGGACAACACGTCGGCGCTGTATTGGGCGGCGCGGGTGACTCTGGTCAACCGGATGGAGGATCTCGGCGCCTTCGATGCGCTGTTCACTTCGTTGTTCGCAAACATGGAACGTGACGGTGCGAGGAGTCCCGATGCGCCCCTGCCCATTCCGGGACCCAAGGCACCCGCGGGCGGCACCATGCACCGAGTCGGCAGCAGGTCTACTGCCGCCGCCGGAACGCTACCTTGGGCTACCAAGCCTGCCACTGATCAGGATGACACCGCGACCCCGAGTGTCCTTTTGCCCGACGTCCTGCCCAGCCGCATAGCCGCATTCGCCGACGAACCGTTTGACCGCTTCGATCCCGCGGACCTTCGGCTGCTCGGTTCCTGGCTGGAGGCGACCGTGGCCCGCTGGCCTCAGCGCCGCAGCATGCGATTCGAGCGCCGCGCGAGCGGCAAGCGTATCGACCTGCGGGCCACGATGAACGCCTCGCGGGCAACCGGTTGGGAGTCGGTGATCCTGGCGCGAACGCGGCCCCGGCGCCGACCACGGCGGGTGGTCCTGGCCTGCGACGTGAGCCGCTCGATGCAGCCTTATGCCGCGGTCTATCTGCATTTGATGCGTGCCGCGGCCCTGCGCCGGACGGGAAACCGCCCTGAGGTCTTCGCGTTCTCGACGTCGCTGACCCGGCTCACCCCCGTGCTGTCCCACCGCTCGGCCGAGGTAGCGCTACAGAAAGCCAACGCACAAGTCACCGACCGGTACGGGGGCACGTTCATCGGCCGCAGCATCGAGGCGTTGCTTGCCCCGCCGCACGGCAACGCGTTGCGCGGCGCGGTCGTCATCATCGCCTCCGACGGATGGGACAGCGATCCCCCCGACGTCCTCGAGCACGCGCTGGCCCGGGTGCGTCGCCGCGCCGCGTTGTTGGTCTGGCTGAATCCCCGCGCGGCGCACACCGATTTCGAACCGCTGGCGGGTTCCATGGCGGCCGCTCTGCCGTATTGCGATCTGTTCCTGCCAGCGAACTCGCTCACCGGGCTGCATCAGTTGCTGCTGGCGCTGGCCGCCAACCACCGGGAAACGGGCAAGGCGGCGAGGGTCGTGTGAGTTGCGACGCGGCAAACGCTATCGATGTTCGATCACCCACACCGAGTTGTCGCCGCGGTTGGTGACGTAGACGGCGTGGCTGCCCGGATCGACCGCTATCCCCGAGGGGGCCATGCCCCCGAACTCGACCTTTCGAATATCTCGCGGCTTCTCGGCCATGGTCGCGGTGACGGTGCGCTTCGGGCCATCGATCACCGCTACCGTCCAGCCGCGGCTGTCGGTCACGTAGACGGTGTGGGTGTTCTGGTCCACCGCCACCCCCATCGGCGCCCCCCCGACGCGCACGGTGGCGGTGATCGTGCGTTTCGAACCGTCGATCACCGACACCGTGGCGCCGTCTTTGTCGGCGACGTAGACGGTATGAGTGCCCGGGTCCACCGCCACCCCGGCCGGATAGGCTCCGGCCCACGCGGTGGCGGCAAGGGTGCGTGTCGGGCCGTCGACCACCGACACGGTGTTGTCGCCGCTGTTGGCGACGTAGACGGTATGGGTGCCCATGTCCACCGCCACCGCATCCGGATTCTTGCCGACGGCCACGGTGGCGGCGACGGTGCGCGTCGCGCCGTCGATCACCGACAGGGTGTTGTCGTCGCGATTGGCGACGTAGACGGTGTGGTTGCCCGGGTCTACCGCCACGGCCGCCGGATTCTTGCCCACGGGCACGGTCGCGGTGACGGCGCGCGTCGCGCCGTCGATCACCGAGATCGCGTTGTCTTCGCTGTTGGCGACGTAGACGGTGTGGGTGCCCGGGTCCGTCGCCACTCCCTCCGGCTTCTTGCCGACGGGCACGGTGGAGGTGACGGTGTGCGTCGAGCTGTCTATCACCGACACCGTGTTGTCGCCGCTGTTGGTGACGTAGGCAGCGCGGGTTCCGGTGTCCAGCGCCACGCCCAACGGGTTCTTGCTGACGGACACGGTGACGGAAGCAATGTGATTCGCATCCCCACACCCAGCCAGGAATGCCACCGATGCGGCAGCGCCTATGACCGCGAGCACGCCCCGGAACACGGGTGTTCGCAGGCGCCCGTTCTCTCTTAGGTGACGGGGTGGTGCCGGAGGCACGGGAGGCCGGGCGAACCCGGTTTGTTTCCCCGGTTTCAAATAGTCGACAATCTGGCGCATCGACAAGGTACCTCCATGAACGATTCTGCCCGAGCGCGAGGATGGCATCCACCCGGCACGCTGGACGACCAAGAGAATGTTGGAAGGGCTGCGCCGGCGCCGCTAGTTGGCATCGCGGCGACGAGCTGCCCGGCGGTTAGCGGCAGCGAGCGGACCCGGACGCCGAGCGCGTCGTAAACCGCATTGGCGATCGCGGCGTACTGCTGGATCGACCGGCTCCCGGCGGTGAACCCTTCGTCCGGGCTGAGATCGGTTGCCGCGGCGATCATTTGCACCCGGGTGATGCCTACGTCGAGCTCCTCGGCGGCGATCTGCGCAGGCGCCGTCAACACCCCCTGGCCCAGCTCCACCTTGCCGGAGCGTACCGCTACCACGCCGTCCGATTAGATCCGAACCCATTCTCCCAGAACCGGATTCGCTGCCAGCGATGCCGGCAGGTCAGCAGCGGTCATCCATTGACCTCCGCATCTCGGCCCTCATCTCGGCGCCACCGCCGCCACCACGGTCCCCGACATGCAATACCCGCATTGCGCCGCCTGGTCGGCGATCAGGGCGCGTGCCACCGGGTGCGGCTCCCCGTCGGTGCCCAAAGTTTGCAGCACGTACAAAACCGGCGTGTCGTCCTCGGCAACGATCTCGTGGCACTGCCCGTTCACCATCAGACTTCCCATGACTCAGCATGCCCGGCCATCGAGTGTGCGAAGGGCGCGGGATTTCGGCGGCATAAGGCAGGATCGGAAGGTATGGATGAGCTATGGGCCAACCGGGCAACCAGCTCCGAAGCCGCCGTCACGCAACGACACCTGAAACGGCTGTGGGCGCTGCCCGGAACGCAGCTCGGAGTGGTCGCCTGGCCGGCGGTCCGGCGGGATCGGTTGTTCGGCACGTGGCACTACTGGTGGCAGGCGCACCTGCTCGATTGCCTGGTCGACGCGCAGCTGCGCGATCCGCAACCGAAGAGGCGCGTTGAGATCAACCGGCAGGTGCGCTCGCATCGGGTGCGCAACAACTTCAGGTGGACCAACAGCTATTACGACGACATGGCGTGGCTGGCGCTGGCGCTGGAGCGCGCCGACCGGATAGCCGGCGTCAGACGCCGCCGCGCTCTGCCGAAGCTCTGCGACCAGTTCGTCAAGGCCTGGGTGCCCGAGGACGGCGGCGGCATCCCGTGGCGAAAGCAGGACCAGTTCTTCAACGCACCGGCCAACGGCCCGGCGGGGATCTTCCTCGCCCGCTACGGGGACCGGCTGAAGCGGGCCGGGCAGATGGCCGATTGGATCGACCAAACGTTGATCGACCCGGAGACCCACCTGGTGTTCGACGGGATCAAGGGCGGCTCGCTGGTCCGCGCGCAGTACACCTACTGCCAGGGTGTGGTGCTGGGCCTGGAAACGGAGCTGGCCGCGCGCACCGGCGCGGAAGCCAGGGCCCGGCATGCGGCGCGGGTGCATCGCCTGGTCGCGGCGGTGAGCGAGCAGATGGCGCCGTCGGGAGTGCTGAAGGGCGCCGGCGGCGGGGATGGCGGCCTGTTCGCCGGCATCACCGCCCGCTACCTCGCGCTGGTGGCCACCACGCTGCCGGGCGACTCGGCCGACGACGCGGTGGCCCGCGACACCGCCCGCAAGATCGTGCTGACTAGCGCGAAATCGGCCTGGGACTACCGGCAGACGGTGAACGGGCTGCCGCTGTTCGGCGCGTTCTGGGACCGCGATGCGGAACTGCCTACCGCGGGCGGGAAGGAGGCGGAGTTCGTCGAGGGCGCGGTCAACGCCTCGGAGATCGCCGAACGCGACCTCTCGGTGCAGCTTTCGGGCTGGATGCTGATGGAGGCCGCCTGTAACGTCACCGCCGTGACCGAGAAATGAGCCAACCCGGCGGCTGGATCCCCGACGAGGCAGCGCTTGCCGATGCCAACCTCACCCGCTTCATGGCCTGGCTGGCCGAGACCGACCGCGGCGAGTACGGCGAGTATCGGGAGCTGTTGGCGAAGTCGGTGGATGACATCGAATGGTTCTGGGACGCCGTCTGGAACTTCTTCGACATCCGAGCCGACCAGCCACCGCGCGCGGTGCTGGGCAACCGTTCAATGCCAGGCGCCGAGTGGTTCCCGGGTGCCACGCTGAACTACGCCACCGAAGTGTTCCGGCACGCCACCGACGAGCGGCCCGCCATGATCGTCGTCGGCGAGGACGGCTCGTGCGAGTGGTCGTGGGCGCGGCTACAGTCCGAGACCGCGGCGTTCGCGGCCTACCTGCGCGGCCTCGGCGTCAAGCCGGGGGACTCCGTCGTCGGGTACCTGCCCAACGTGGCCGAGGCCGTCGTCGCCGCCCTGGCCGCGGCCAGCGTGGGCGCGATCTGGGCGGTGTGCAACCAGGACGTGTCGGTGGACGGGGTGATAGCCAGGCTGGGCCAGGTGGAGCCGGCCGTGCTAATCGCCAGCGACGGGTCGGTATACGGCGACAAGCGCATCGATCGGCGCGAAGAGCTGGCCACGATCCGCGGCGCGATGCCGACGCTGCGCGCCACGGTGGTGGTGCCGCGGCTTGGACTCGCACTGGACAGCGACACGGTGCCGTGGGCGACGGCGGTGAAATCCGATGCGGCCCTAGATATTACGCCGGTTCCGTTCGCCCATCCGCTGTGGGTGCTGTTCTCGTCCGGAACCACCGGAAAGCCGAAGGGCATCGTGCACGGACACGGCGGCATCGTGCTGGAGCACCTGAAGTACCTCACCCTGCAACTGGACCTGCACCCGGGCGACCGCTTCCTTTGGTATTCGTCCACCAGTTGGATGATGTGGAACCTGCTGGTGTCCGGTCTGCTCGTCGATGCCACCATCGTGCTCTATGACGGCAGCCCAACGCATTTGACCACCGACGGCCTCTGGCGGGTCGCCGCCGAAGCGGGTGTCACGGTCCTCGGCGCCGGGGCGGGGTACCTGTTGGCCTGTGCGAAAAAGGAATTGAAGCCCGGTGCCTCCTACCCGCTGGAGGCGCTGCGCGCCGTGGGTTCCACCGGTTCGCCGCTACCGGCATCCGGATTCCGCTGGGTGCAGGAGGGACTCGGCCGGCCGGTTCCGGTGGTGTCGCTGTCCGGCGGGACCGACGTGTGCACGGCCTTCATCGGAGGTTGCCCGACCTTGCCGGTGGTCGCCGGCGAGCTGTCGTGCATCTGCCTGGGCGCGGCCATCGAATCCTGGAAGGGCCAGGGCAGCCCGGTGATTGGCGAAGAGGGCGAACTGGTGCTGACGAAGCCGATGCCGTCGATGCCGGTGTTCTTCTGGAACGACCCCGACGGCAGCCGTTACCGCGCCGCCTACTTCGACAAGTATCCGGGCGTCTGGTGTCACGGCGACTGGATCACCATCACCGACCGGGGAACCGTTGTGGTGCATGGCCGTTCGGATGCCACCCTGAACCGGTTGGGCGTCCGGATGGGCAGCGCCGAGATCTACACCGCCGTTGAGCGGATGCCCGAGGTTCGCGACTGCCTGGTGGTCGGTGTGGAGCAGGACGACGGCGGCTATTGGATGCCGCTGTTCGTGGACTTGGAGGACGGCGTCACCCTCGACGACGAGCTGCGGTCGAGGATCGCCGCGGAGATCCGCCGGCATGCCTCGCCGCGGCATGTGCCCGACGACATCCTGGGGGTTCCGGGCATACCGCGCACGCTGACCGGCAAGCGGCTGGAAATCCCGATCAAGCGAATCCTGCTCGGCGCGGCCCCGGCCGAGGCGGTGCAGCAGAGCTCGCTCGACCGACCGGAATTGCTAGGCGCTTTCGTTGCGTACCGCAGAAGTCGGGTGCTCTGAGTCGGGCTCCCGGCCGGCCGCGCGGCGCCGCCCCCGATACGCCCGCCAGGCCGCGATCATCGCCGGAATCAGCGATACGAACAGGATGGCCAGGATGATCTTTTCCAGGTTCTGATGAACGAACGGCACGTTGCCCAGGAAGTGGCCGGCCACCGTCACGCCGCCGCCCCAGGCGATGCCGCCCACGATGTCGAACCCGAGGAACACCGGATAGCGCATGTACGACACCCCGGCGATCACCGGGACGAACGTGCGCACGAATGGCGCGAACCGGGCCAGGATGATCGCCCAGGGCCCGTATTTCTCGAAGAATGCGTGTGACTCGGTCACGTAATGCCTTTTGAAGAACCGGGAGTCTTCCTTCTTGAACAGCGCCGGTCCGATCCGTCGCCCGATGAAGTATCCGCATTGATCGCCCAGCACCGCGACCACCGCGACGGCGGGCGCCAGCACCCCGATGCTGACCGGCGGGTTCGGGTGCGCGGTCAGCAGCCCGCCGGTGAACAACAGCGACTCGCCGGGCAACAGCGGAAACAGCAGTCCGGTCTCGATGAACACGATGACCAGGATCCCGGGCAGTACCGCGGACCTGAAGACGCCGTTGGCGCCCAACCAGTACATCGGGTCGATGATGTCCGGCAAGGCCGTCACCGCGGTGCTCATGGGCTTCCAACATACCGGCTGGCGATGAGCGGTTGAGCGTGCTGGACCATACTGAGTGAGCCCAGCCTCTGACCAGGATTGAAGAGGAGTCCTCATGCCCATTGCAACGCCCGAGGTCTACGCCGAAATGCTGGGGCGGGCCAAGGAGAACTCGTACGCCTTCCCGGCCATCAACTGCACCTCCTCGGAGACGGTGAACGCCGCGATCAAGGGCTTCGCCGACGCCGGTAGCGACGGGATCATCCAGTTCTCCACCGGTGGTGCGGAGTTCGCCTCCGGCCTCGGGATCAAGGACATGGTGACAGGCGCGGTGGCGCTGGCCAAGTTCACCCGCAGCATCGCGGCCAAGTACCCGATCAACGTCGCGCTGCACACCGATCACTGCCCCAAGGACAAACTGGACACCTACGTGCGGCCGCTGCTGGAGATCTCGGCCCAGCGGGTTGCGGCCGGCAAGAACCCGTTGTTCCAGTCGCACATGTGGGACGGCTCGGCGGTGCCGCTCGACGAGAATCTGGCCATCGCGCAGGAACTGCTCAAGCAGGCCGCGGCCGCCAAGATCGTCCTGGAGATCGAGATCGGCGTGGTGGGGGGAGAAGAGGACGGCGTCGCCCACGAGATCAACGAAAAGCTGTACACCACCCCGGAGGACTTCGAGAAGACCATCGACGCGCTGGGCCACGGCGAGCACGGCAAGTACCTGCTGGCCGCGACCTTCGGCAACGTCCACGGCGTCTACAAGCCCGGCAACGTCAAGCTCCGCCCCGACATCCTGGCCGAGGGGCAGAAGGTGGCGGCGGCCAAGCTGGGATTGCCCGACGACGCCAAGCCGTTCGACTTCGTCTTCCACGGCGGCTCGGGCTCGGAGAAGTCGGAGATCGAGGAGGCGCTGGGCTACGGCGTGGTGAAGATGAACGTCGACACCGACGCGCAGTACGCGTTCACCCGCCCGATCGCCGGTCACATGTTCAGCAACTACGACGGCGTGCTCAAGGTCGACGGGGAAGTGGGCGTCAAGAAGGTCTACGACCCGCGCAGCTACCTCAAGAAGGCGGAGGCCGGCATGACCGAGCGAGTCGTGGAGGCCTGCCACGACCTGCACTGCGCCGGAAAGTCAGTCGGGGCCTGACGCCGGCCCGCGACCCCATCCTCGAACGTGCGGCTGGCCGCACACTCGGCACCGAACGTGCGGCTGGCCGCACACTCGGCGCGGGCTAGCCGCTGGGCGACTGGCAGACCTTCCACTGATCGTCGCGGTACTGCAGGTCGAGGCTGCGCGTCGAACGGACCGACGGGTCGTACGCCATGAACGTGGTGACGTTGGCCTCGGCATGCTGCCCGTTGACGATGACCTGGTCGATGCTGGCGATCACCGGATACTGCTTGGCCGCTGAGATCCGCTGGTAGGTGTCCTGCCAGGTGTGCTCGTCGTAGTCCACATAGCCGTCGTGGGCGGTCCCGCACGTGATGGTGCGCAGTGCGGTCAAATCGCCCCTCTGCACCGAGACGTCGTATTCGGAGATGCTGTGCCGAACCCGGTCTTCCTCAGAGACTTTCGTATGTTTGCTGCGGGTCAGCAGCACGGTGCCCAGGATCGCGATCGCCACCAACGCCAGCACGACCACGACCAGCGCCAGCACCCAGCCCCAGTTGATTTCCCTGGATGTCTTGAGCTTCGCTCCCAGCCTGGGTGGAATAGATTGCGGCACAGCTGTTTTCGGGGGGGCACTCACCGCCGGCGGGCCCTCGGATTTCGGCGGCGAACCGAAGATCTCGGTTTCGGGCTCCGCGGGAGTCGCGATGACCTGGGTCTCTTTCGAGTCGAAGCCGGGCGCCGTGAAACGGCGTTCGCGCTGTTGGCCTTCCGAAGTCGCCTCGGGGTCGCCGCCCGGGCCGGGCCTGCTGATCACCACGGTCTCGGCGTCGCTGGGCACCAGCGGGTGAGCCTCGGTTTCCTGTTCGCCGGGTTGGCCGACCCGCTCGTCGCTCGGCTGCTGCGGTGCGGCGCCGCGGTCGGGCTCGGGTGGATTGGGCATGAAGGGAGCTTACCGACCCGCCGCCCGGGAACGGCAAAATAGACGTCATGACATCGATGGGAGATCTCTTCGGACCGGATCCGATCCTGCTGCCCGGCGATAGCGATGCCGAGGCGCAATTGCTTGCCCACGAGAACCCGAGCATCGTCGCCGCGGCGCACCCTTCGGCGTCGGTGGCGTGGGCGGCGCTTGCCGAGGAGGCGCTTGCCGACGACAAGGCCGTCACGGCCTACGCGTATGCCCGCACCGGGTACCACCGCGGCCTCGACCAGTTGCGCCGAAACGGCTGGAAGGGTTTCGGCCCGGTGCCGTATTCGCACGAGCCCAACCGGGGCTTCCTGCGCTGCGTGGCGGCGCTGGCGCGGGCCGCCGACACGATCGGCGAGACCGAAGAGTACCTGCGCTGCCTGGACCTGCTCGACGACTGCGACCCCGCCGCCCGCCACGCCCTCGGGATTCAGTAGCTGGTCTCCGAACACGCCCCGCCCGGGCACTCGATCTGGACGGTGGCGTGGTTCAGCCCACGGGCCGACAGCACGGCACGGGCGTCATGCAGCACCCGGGCCGAGTCGGCATCGCTGGTCAGGTGCGCGGTGCACATGTCCTTGCCGGGCGAAAGGGTCCACACGTGCAGGTCGTGCACTTCGGTCACGCCGTCGACGGCACCGAGCGCGTAGCGCAGCTCCTCGACGTCGATGTGCGCCGGCGAGGACTCGGAAAGAATCCGCAACGCCGCCCGGGCCAGGGAGATGGCCCGCGGCAGCACCCAGATCGCGACCAGGATGGCGACCACCACGTCGGCGTACGGCCAGTGCGTCGTGACGGTGACGATGCCCGCGACCAGCACGCCCAGGCTCCCGACGGTGTCCGCGACCACCTCCATGTAGGCGCCCCTGACGGCAAGGCTGCCGTCAGAGTGCGAGCGCAGCAGCAACGCCACCACGAAATTGGCGGCCAGTCCGGCCAGGGCCACCACGATCATCGGGAGGCCGGGGACCGACGGAGCCGCGCTCAGTCGTTCGACGGCCTCGTAAAGGATGAACACCGCGACCCCGATCAACAGCGCGGCGTTGGCCACCGCGGTGAAGACCTCCGCGCGATGCCAACCGTAGGTGCGCGCCGGTGACGAGCTGCCGCGCCGGGCCAGGATCACCGCCGTCAGGCCCATGAAAACGGCGACGACGTCGGTCAGCATGTGCCCGGCATCGGCCAGCAGTGCCATCGAGTTGATCAACAGCGAGGTGGTCAATTCCACGACGAAAAACGCCGCCAGGATCGCGGCGGCGATGATCATGCGGGGGATCATCCGGGACGCCTCGGCCTCGGCAGGGGTGTGACTGTGACCGGCGCCCATAGCACTGAAATATATGCGTGATAACGCATATATTGCAAGGACTCAGATCCAGTGGTTCCAGAACAGGGTCAGCGAGTAGCCCACGGCCATCAGCCCGCGCGGCACTCCCGAGAAATCGAACAACCAGAGAACGACACCGAAGAACTGCCGGTTGGCCGCAATGAGCACGAACAGCACGATGAAAAAGCCCCACTGCTTGGCCGGCGCCAACGCGCGCTGCGTTTCGGGACTCAGATGCGGCTCCAGCGCGTCGTATCCGTCAAGGCCCGGGATGGGCAGCAGGTTCAGCAACACGGCGGTGAGCTCGAGGAATCCCAGAAACGCCACCCCCGCCCACAGCACCACGTGGGCCGGATCGTAAAGCAACCGGGTCAGCGCCAGCAGCAGCACGGCCAGCAGGAGGTTGGCCGCGGGACCCGCCAGGCTGACCAGGGTTCGCCGGGTGGGCGTCATGAACCAGGTCCGGACATAGACCGCGGCACCCGGCAGGCCGATCCCGCCGAGCAGGATGGCGATCATCGGCAGCACGAGCGAGAGCGCGGGGTGGCTGTAGCGCCGTGGATCCAGGGTCAGGTAGCCGCGGATCGCGACGTCGTGATCGCCGAATCGCCAGGCGGTGAACGCGTGCCCGAATTCGTGCAGGCACAGCGAGACCACCCAGCCGGCGATGACGAAGATGAACACCCCGGCATAGGACAGCGGCCGGTCGCTCGACCCGGCCAGCCAGGCCAGCGCGCCGCCCACCCCGGTCAACCCGACCAGCGCCAGAAAGATGGGGCTGGGGCGCACCGATTCGTGTTGCCGGGCGGGGAAGCTCACCGCTCAAAACTAACGGACCAGCAGCCACCCTTCGACATGGCGGTAGAAGGTCGACCGGCGCGCCGCGCGTGGCGCCGCGACGCCGTCGCGCACCACAATGACCCCGGTGCTGCCGAGCTGGGCCGCGCGCCCGGCGACCCACCGGTGCCCGTGCGCCCTGGCGCGCAGGCCCGGTACCGCCAGCGTCGGCTCGACGCGCGCGGCGGCGATTTCGCCGTCGAACAATCGGGTGTCGTCGACGACCGCCTCGCCATGGATGAGCCGCCCGTCGTCGGCCGGCAGCCAGTCGGCGCGGCCCACGATCACCGCCCCGGTCTCGTCGCGGATCAGCGTGACCCGCCGGGCGGAGCCGCGCACTGCCCGCCGGGCCGCCCGGCGTCCGGCCGGCACGCGATAGATCCGGGTCGCCCGGGTGCGCCGCGGCGGCGCATAGGCCACCTCGACGTCGAGCCGGCCGGCGCGCAGCAGTCGGGTCAGCACCGTGGCCAGGTCGGCGTCGGCGCCGACGACCACCAAGCGCCGGTATGGCCCGATCGCGGCGTCGATGTCGGCCGGGCCGCCGGCCCGGTGGGTGGGCAGGCCGGTCAACGGCCGCGGCACCCGTCGGTCACCGAACGCCAACACCCCCGCGGTGTTCATCGGTCGCTCGCAACCTCCTGGGATAGGGTGGGTCACCGGCTGGACCACAATA
>CAWASF010000010.1:0-143596 GCA_963784685.1 uncultured Actinomycetota bacterium | reverse complement strand
GTTGTTCGCCGAGGTCGATACGGCGGTCGGCCGATTTGATCGTGGAGCGCACCACATCGCCGGGCTTGAGGTAGGCGCCACGCTTCTTCTGCGCCTTGATGAAGGCACGCCACTTCACACGTTCGGGCAACAGGCCCATCAGCTGATATTAATGACTTGTCGCCAACCTGGGATGTCTACATATTTTGTAGAGTCCCAAGTTCTGCAGAATCTCACCCGACTGCAGATGAACTTCAGATCTGCAGATTTCGTGAGAACCAGCCAGACTCGGTGCACCAGGTCGAACGCCAAGTACATCGCGGCATGCCCGAGGTGGGTGGCGTCGTAGGGCGTGATGCCGCAGACGTACATCGTCGCGGTCCGGGCGTCTTCGCGCTTGGGCTAGTTTTGTAACAGTTGGCCGAGCCCCAACAGCGCCCCGGCGGCCAGCGGCGGCGGCAATACCGGATCGGCCACATCGAACCGGCCGGCGGGGGTAGCGGCCTCGATGTCACGCAGTGCCCGCGGCGCCAAGCCGCGATCCGACCGGATCAGCTCCGTACCGACGTTGAGCAGCACACGACTTTCCTGCGGCCAGCGCCGAAACAGCCGCCCGGTCAGCCGGAAGCTGCGCGCGAACGTCTCAGCCCGATCTTCCGCCGGCGGCAGCCTATAGTGCTGCCACTTAGCTCCTATGCGGGCGCCGTTCGAGTGGGGCTTGACCCATCTGGCCGACCGCAGCAACGTCCGCATGGACCCCCGGCCTGGGGCCTGTACGCACGACCTGACAAAGCACAGGTCAAATGGCCTTACGCGCAAGGGATTTCAGCAGAGAAGATCGAACCCTCACGTTGCCGGCGGTTGGGCAGTCCACTGGATCGCATCCCGATAGGGTCTTGGATGCCGTGCGGCGAGCGGTCCGCCTGCGTCGGCGGCGTTCAGGTCCCAGCAGCCGCTTGATCACCGACAGGTTCGGATCCATCGTCTGCGCCTCGAGCAGAAACGCGATGCCCGCCTCGACTTCGGCTTTGGTGGCCTCACGAATGCGGCGCACCGTGGCCTCGTCGGTGTGGCGGCCCTTGACCGCCGTCGTGTCGATCCGCTCACCGAACCTGGCGTTCCGGCCGCGCAATCGGGCGTGAACCCGACACCGCGCACGATCGGCGGCGAGTCGGGGATGCAAAGCGCCTTCTCGACGATCAGCCGCATCGGCGCGAGCAGCGGGTGTCGGCGTCGATGACGATATCTAAGCGCCTCGTCAGAACCCACCAACGCGAACGGAACGATGGGATAACCGTACCGAACCGCCAGCCGAGCAAACCCTATCCGGTTCTTCCACATCAGCTTGTAACGTTCGCCCTTGCGCTCAGCTACTTCTCGGCCGCCGCCGGGGAACACCAAGATCAGCTCGCCGCGCCGCATTAGGGCAGCGGTGTTAGCCCGGGCAGACACCACGGGGCCTGGATTCTGTGGAACGATCGGCCTTGGAGGGTGTCTCAGAAACCGTTGAGACCGCTCAGGCCGAGATCAGCCTGAGCGGCAGTCGCTCGTAACAGCGGATGATGTTGTTGAGCGCCCATGTCGGCTCGCCGGCGAGTTCGATCCGGCTCACCTGCTGCATCAGCGCAGTGAGCATCGCCTGCATCTCGAGTCGGGCGAGCCCCTGCCCGGCGCAGGCATGCGCGCCGTGCCCGAAGCCGAGATGGCGGGTGGCGTTACGGCGGATGTCGAACACATCGGGGTCTGTCCACTCCTGCTCATCGCGGTTCGCCGACGCGTACAGCACCAGCACCCGCGATCCAGCCGGGATGTCGATCGCCGCGATTTCAGTCGGCTGCAGCAACTTTCGGGTGAACGCCCGCAGCGGCGATTCGTATCGCAGCACCTCGTTGATCGCATTGGGCAGCAGGGACGGCTCGGCGCGCAGCGCATCCCACCGATCCGGGTGCATCGCAAACAATGCCAGCGCATTGGCGATCCCGCTGATCGTGGTGTCCAGCGACGGCACCAGGTAGTCGATCATGAGCGCCGAGCACTCGCTGTGACGAAGCTTCCCGGCGTCGGCGGCGGCGAGGATGTCATGACCCATGCTGCCGTGGATCACCGACCGGTGGCGTACCACGTCCTTGGAGAAGCCCAGCATCTGCAGACTGGCCGGCACCGATTTGAGGGCATAGCGATTCAGCGGGCCAAGCACATCGAATGTGGCTCCCCCCCAACGCAGCAGGTACCGGCGCCGATCCGCTGGCCAGCCGACGAGGTCGGGCACCACCGAAAGCGGCAGTGCGGTGGCCAGATCCTTGACGCCGTCCACGTGTTGACGTTGTACGGCCGCGTCGACCAGCTGCTCGGCCTGCCGGGTGACGACGTCGCTGATCGTCCGCAACGCCCGCGGCAACAGTCGGTGCGCGACGAGCTTGCGCCGCTGGTCGTGTTTGTCGCCGTCACTGTTGAGCGTTGTGCCGCGAGACAGCCTGTTGAAGACCCGGTTCAGCCCGACCCCTTCGCCGGAGATGAACGTCCCGTCGTCGCCTAGCACCCCCTTGCACTCGGCGTAGCGCGGCAGGGCGTAGACCCGCTGCTTGGTCAGCCATACCACCGGACCGAGTCGCCGCAGCCGCGCATAGTGCGGATGCGGGTCGAGGATCGCCCGCGCCGAATACAGGTCTGGTTCGTAGGCCGGGACGTCGGCGCGCCTACGCATCAGCGCCGGTATCGGCGGGTGGCGCGAAAACCGGCACCGCGCGGCAGACTTCAGCTACGTCGCGGCCGGCGCACAGCACCGTCCGATCCGGCCGCACTACCGCGGCCTTAGCCCGACCGGCCTGCAGCCACAGGGCCGGTTCCGTGCCGGGATGAGCCGTCACGACGACGGCGCCGCGGCGGGTCATCTCGTCCTGCTGGGACGGGTTGAGCGGAGCCGACGTGATCACCGCGAACCTGGCGCCGACGACCGCGTCGAGACGCTTGCCGTCGAGCAGAACAGGATTCGGGCACAACCGGCCCGCCAGTTGCCGTCGTCCGGGTGATTTCAGTACCAGCTCGCTGCTGTGCAACGCGGGCGTCGTGCTGTCGACGATCTTCTCCCTCACCCCCGGGATCAGATGCAGGCGCGGAACCACCACACGCCTGAGTAGATTGCCTGCCTCTCCGCCCGCCGTCATGGCCGTGCCCATCGCGAGCGCGAACCGGATCATGTACCGCGCGTGCGGCATACGCTCCTGCTCATACGTGTCAAGCACACTCTCGGGCAACCAACCGTTGACCACGCCGGCAAGCTTCCATGCAAGGTTGGTCGCGTCGCGCAGCCCCGCGCACAGGCCCTGGCCGATGAACGGCGGTGTCAGGTGCGCAGCGTCGCCAAGAATGAAAATGTTGTCACGGCGCCAGTGGTTCGCCACCTGCGCGCGGAACATGTACTCGCCGACGCGCACGAGTTCCAGCTCTTCTGGCGCAATGCCTTCTACCCACGGCCGGGTCAGCGGGTAAAGCGCCGCCATGGTGTTGTAGTCGTCGGCCGTCTCGTCCGGCAGAAGCCGAAACTCCCACCGGTAGCGGGTGTCGCCGATCCGCATGTACGTGGCCGCTCGATGCGGATCGCACACCTGGTGGACGCCCTCCCACTGATTCAGCTCCGCGGTCGTCGCCACATCGACCACGAGCCAACGCTGCTGGAATTTCAAGTCCTCCATGCAGGCGCCGATCGCGGTGCGGACCAGGCTGTTGGCGCCGTCGCAGCCGAGCAGGTACCGCGTCTCGACGCGGTGCTCCTCGCCGCTGACCCGATCGGTGAACGTGACCTGCACTCTGTCGGCGCCGATCTGAACGGCTTCGGTCACCTCGGCATTGCCCCGCAGGACAGCGTGCGGGTAATGCTTCAGGTTCGCCCGCAGCAGGCTTTCGAACTCCGGCTGGTCGAACATGTTCGCCTGCGGGAAGCCGTTAGCGCTTTCGGCGCATTCCCGGCGAAACTCCGCGAGTACCCGCGCGTTTCGGTCCCGCAGCTGTAGACCACGCGCTGGCCGGGAGATCGCCGCGAACTCATCAGCAATGCCCAGTCCGGCCAGTAACCGGTAGATTTCGTCGTCGAGATGCACGGCACGCGGCTGCGGGTAGACGTCGTCCCAGCGGTCGAGGACGAGGCAGTCGACGCCGTACTGCGCAAGCTTCGTTGCCGCGGTGATCCCGGTCGGCCCCGCGCCGACGATCACCACCGGGACGAAGTTCAGGTTCTCGGTCATGAGTACCTCACCACGGTGCGTTGCGTGCCGAGATCGATCTTGCCGTCGTCGGTTCCGATGGTGGCCTCGACGACGTCACCGTCGTGCAGGTACTTCGTGTTCTTGGCCTGGCCGGCGAAGAACATCTTCCACTTGACGTCGTCCGGCAGTAGACCCACGAGCTTCTGCACCGGCTTCGGCGGCGCAGACAGCGCCGTCCCGACCGGGGTGCCGGTGATCACCAGGTCGCCCGCGGACAGCTGCTGGAAGCGCGCCAGTGCGGCGAGTGCCTGGACGGGCCGATAGATCATGTCGCCGTCGACCGTGCTGTCTTGGCGGGGTTCACCGTTGACCCGCAGCTTTAGCCGCAGTTCGCCGAAGCGACCGAGCTCATCGGCATCGACAAGCACCAGCGCCGGCCCGACCGGCGTAAACGTCGGGTACGACTTCGATTCGTAGAACTGGGTTTTGGTCAGCTGCACATCACGCGCCGACACGTCGTTGGTCACCACCAGACCGCAGATGTAGTCGGCCAGGTTGTCGGCGGTGATCGCGGTGCCGACAGGCATGTCGCGACCGATCACCAAACCGATCTCCACCTCATAGTCGAGCAGGCGCACATGCTCCGGCTTGACGATGTCGTCGACAGGCCCGGCGATCGACCCCGACGCCTTGCGAAAGAACGTGAGCGGCACCTTTTTCGGGTCCCCTCCGGTGTCCTCGACGTGGGATGCGAAGTTCGTCATCTGCGCGACGACGCGGCACGGCTTGGTCACCGGTGACAGCAGCTCGAGGCTGCTCACCGGCACCGTCTCGGTGCTCGCTGCGGCCCGATCGATCGCCGCCCGGTCGGCCAACAGCTGCGCCGTCGTAATCGCGTCGGTGTCGACCTTGGCCACGGCCTCGGAGCTGCCCGCCCACCACGCGTCGGCGGTGCGGTAGATGGAAATAGTCATGAGCGTGCCACTTTCATAAGTCCCCGGAGACGGGTGATGTCGAATTCGTTGTCGTCACGGATCGCGGTCACTATCGACCGCAGTTCGCGAACGGCTTCCCGGCTGGGGGTGATGCCGAGAAAATCCTTGGTGGCCGGTGGTCCCCACTGGGCCAGACCGGAAGCGGTGAACGGCGCCCATCCCGGTTCGAGGGTGTTGTCGAACATGTCGCCATCGCTGAAGTGCTCGACCAAGAACCCGTCGGGATCGCGCCAGTAGTCGAAGATCTGGCTGCCCTGGATATGCCTGCCGATCCCCCACGACCGGTGATACCCCAACTCGCGCAGGTATTCACCGCCCGCCGCGATCGCGTCCAGATCGCATACCTGATACGCGGAGTGCACATAGCGGTTCGACGGGCCCAACGCCAGGGCCAGCGTGTGATGGTCGGCGGGCGTCGAGCCACGGTCGCAGCGGATGAAGCTCATCGCCGGGCCCCGGTCGCGCTGGCCCGCGTAGTACATGAAGTCGCTGACGATCAACCCGAAATGGTCGAGGTACCAGTTCAGCGACGCCATGTACTTCGTGCTCTGCAGCACGATATGTCCCAACCGCTGCACGCGGGCCGGCTCGCGCGGGGGGCGCTGGGTGGCGTTGGTGCGCCGCAACTCATGCCCGAAGTTGAAGGTGTGCCGCGGTTGCGCGGGCAAGCCGGCCAGCTCGTGCGTGCCGGCGACCACGCAAACTGAAATCCCGTTCGGATCGGTGAGGTCCACCGCGACCCCGCCAAGCCGCTCCGGCAGAGTCCGCGCTCTGGCGCCGGTCGCGCTGGCGAGCCGCTCGACGTCGGCCCGATCGTCGGCGGCGAACGCGGGGCCGACGAACCGCGACCGCGGCCCGCGCCGGACGATCACGCACGGTGAGCCGGCATCGGTTCCCCGAAGCTGAAGCTCGTCCGGGGTGTGCAGCACCGTGCTGAACCCGAACGCCCGCGCGAAGGCTTCCGCGCGGACCAGGTCTGGTTTCTCGAACTCCAGCCAGGCCAGATCACGGACCTTGATCAAGGGGTTGCGCGAGCGGCCCGGGTGCTCGCCCCGCAGCGCTCCCTGCTCGCTGTGCAGGTTCTTGTGGGCGTCGATGGGGGTAGTCACGATCTTCTCCTTTGTGGACTGACGATATCGTCACATACGACTGGCTCGTCAGTCAAGAGGTTCTGACGAATTCCTCAAAATTGATGGTTTCTGTTAGCATCGGCGCATGACCAACCCGAACGGCACGGCGGAGAACCGACTCGAGCGGCGCAAGATGCGCACGCGGGCGGCCCTTGTCCGCGCCGCCCAGACGTTCATCGCGGCGGGCAAGTTGAATGTGCCGGTACTCGAGATCACTCAGGTGGCCGACGTCGGCATGGGTTCGTTTTACAACCACTTCGACAGCAAGGAAGAGCTGTTCCAGGCGGCGGTCAACGAGGTACTCGACGAACTCGGCGCGATACTCGACAAGCTCACCGCCGAAGGCGACGATCCGGCGGAAACCTTCGCGCGCAGCCTCCGGCTGACCGGGCGAGTGTTCCGGCAGCGGCCGAACATGAGCCGCGTGCTGCTCAACACCGGCGTGGAATTGATCTCCGCCGACCGCGGGCTCGCGCCGCGGGCCCTGCGTGACATCGAGGCCGCGACGCGGGCGGGCCGATTCTCGGTCGACGACCCCGTGCTCGCGCTGGCGGTCGCCGGTGGCACGTTGATGGGGCTCGGTCAGTTGCTGCACGACCAGCCGGAGCGTGACGACGCCGAGGCCGCCGACCGGGTGACCCGCCACATGCTGATCATGTTCGGCTTGCCTGCCGACGAGGCCGCGGAGATCTGCCGTCGGCCGCTGCCTGACCTCGACGAGCTGACCGAGCCTGACTCCGCGGCGTGATCCGCATCGACACGTCTGGTCGGTCGGATGACGACTGGGTCCGTGCTGTATCCGGAGCGGACACCGGTGTCCGCCCGGTTGGCTCGCTATGTCCACGAGTTCGACACGATGGTCGCGGTCATGCCCGAGCCTTCCAGAACTGATCGTGGTATGTCACCGAACTGGTGTTTGTCGATAGCTTCCAACTCGGCCAACCATGACGGCCGCCATCGATCCCGTCCAGGCGATAGTCGATGTTTACATCCTGTCGGAGTGGGTATAGGCGGCGCGGGCCGTGCGTGCGGCGTCCTTGAGGGGGGACCAGATGAACGAGTTC
Organism: uncultured Actinomycetota bacterium; assembly: GCA_963784685.1. Taxonomy (GTDB): domain Bacteria; phylum Actinomycetota; class Actinomycetes; order Mycobacteriales; family Mycobacteriaceae; genus Mycobacterium. The sequence goes on along the minus strand of CAWASF010000010.1, from coordinate 136,226 downwards.
GAGCGGTTAGTCTGCGAGGTGCGGGGGTTCGCGACCGAGGTACGGAGGCTGGGTTACTCGTCAGCGGCGAATGAGAACCCGTTCGTTGAATTGTCGGAGCGCATGGTCCGCCACGCCGATCAGGCGGAGCGGCGAAGTCGTTGAGGCGGGCGGGCCGCCGCGATTGACCTATCGGCGCCGGTGTCCGGCCAGCGAAGAACGGGCCACCCCCGGGCAGAGGGGGCCCGGGGGTGGACGCTGGCGTCACTTCACCCTATTTCTTGGCGGGCTCTTCGGTCAGGTCGACAACTTCGGCGTCGGCAGCGGCTTTCTTGACCGCCTGAATGCCCTTGTCGGCGTTGGCCTTCTTTCTCGTATGCCTGGCTGGCGGCGATGATCTCGCCGTTGGCCGCCTTGAGGTGCCACCGGAACTTGCCGGCCTTGTCCTTGCTGATCTCGAACTTGCCTGCTGCTATTGCAGTTCTCCCGTGTTCGACTACTCGGACAGCGGAAAACGCTACGCCTGCATGGCTTGTTGAAAAAGGTCTTGCGCGCGGTTAGGTATCGACGCCAGCGCCAGCGCCAGCGCCAGCGACCACGCCCCTACCTATATGGCGCGGCGGGAGGGTCAACGGCCTCTTGGTCTCTCACCCTCATCTCCACGAAGGCCCGAATCATGGGCGGCAGCCGGAATCCATCGGTTCTCACATCGCTCACAAGTTCGACCCTGAGCGTGTCACCGGTAGCGGCTAGCACTGCCTCGGCGTAGGTTGCGTCGAGCGCGCCGTCGCGCTGCTGGCTGATGTAATCCTGCTCATGGACGGCGATGTCGTCCCACCAGTCGTCGAGCTGGTCGCGGATCGCAAGTAGCAGTGGTGCTGCGGACAGTATCCAGGGCGCATTGCTGCCAGCCCAACGCATCTGGGTGACAACTCCCGATTGGCCGGCCAGGCGGTCGAGAAGGCGCGGCGAGAGCGGCTGCTTAGGGTCGCGAAGGAGTGCAACACGGTCACGCATGGGCAAGGCGTAGAACCACGACAGGCCGTCGTCTTGCGCGGAGTCTGCCGGCATGAGCGAACGGTACCGGCTGGCCCCAGCACCTCGCGGGGTGATGATGAAAACGATGTCGGCCCGCCACCCTTGCCACAGCGTTTCCCACGCGCCCGCATAACCCCTTGCCACAGCCCGCGCTAAGGAGTTCAGGGGTTAACTCGGGTACAGAAATGCGACATTGCACGGAACCAGGTCGCCCTAGTTGTCCCGCCCATCACGCGATTGACTAACCTCCCTGGGCAGTACACCTAGTCCGCGTCTGAATAGTTGATCGGGCCGCCCCTGACTCTCCACGGGCCCCGAAGCGAACACGCGGATGTTGTGGTGTAGCAATGGTTTCGGCCGATGGTGTGTAGGCAATGTTGTTGTGCACCAACAATTTTCAGGAAGGCATGTAGGTGATTTACGAGCGTTTGCCCACCGAGGAACGCGCGGAGCGTGACCAGCGGGTTATGCGGTTGTTCCTGGCTGGGGCTAGCTACCGCCAGATCAGGGACGCGGTGGGTCTGCGCTCGGTGTCGGGGGTTCACCGCATCGTGCAACGGGAGCTGGCGGCGTCAGTCGCGCGTCGTGGGCTGTTGACCGATGAGGCGTTCGCTATCTGGCAAGAGCGCACGGAACGGCTCCTACAGGCTCATTGGGGGCGCGCGTTGGGTGGGGATCACCGCTCAGCTGACATTTGTCGCCGGTTGCTGGCCCAGCAGGCCAGCGTGTATGGGTTGAACGCGCAGATGGGGCTGCCGACCCCGACCGCGACGCTGCCCGTGGATGGTGATCAGGAGCCGACCGATGAGCTTGCACGGCTCCGCGCGAAGCGCGCGGGTCCGTGACTCAGGGGCGGCGCGGGAGTTTGGCGGTGGTGCGAACGATGACTGAGAAAGGCGGAGCCGGTGGCTGATTTCCAACGCGATGACCCAGGGGCGGCCACCAGGGGCCAGAAGCGAAATCCTGAGGAGGTAAACGGAGCTGCACGCGCCTGAATAGAGCTTGCAACAGGGTTCCGTCGGCCCCATGCGAGGGATTACCCTAGGAGGTAGCGACGGATTTAGGGTTGGTTGCGTTCGTTTTTCCGTTGCGAGATGGCCGTTGGTGCAACTGTGGTGTTAAGCAGTCAGCATCAGACTGGCCGCCGTCGAAATTTCGCTGTGTGCGCAAACGCAGCAACCGCTAGGAGATCGTGTAGGTCCGGGCGCCTGGCGTTGGGCACTTCGCCTAACCTGACCCTCGCATTCGCCGGTGGCTCTATTTGACGGTGATGAGGGCGTGATCGATGTGGGTGCGCGTGTCGGGTGACACCTGGCCGGCGATGGCGGCCAAGAAATGAGCAGCAAGGTCGCGGACTTTGACGTTCGTTTCCTGGGAACGCCACACCAGGATGTCAAACGCGCGCTCAGCGGAGATGCCGTATGCCGCCATCAGAACGCCTTTGGCTTGTTCGATTTGCGCGCGGGCGGCGGATACATCGGACAAGACGCTGGTGATCTCGGACTGCAGTGACTCGGTGACGTCGACATAGAACCCCGTCGTGCCGATAGGCGCGCCGGCCTCGTCACGCATGACATCGCCGACAACGATCACCCAATGGGTTTGTCCGGCGGTGTCGATGATGCGGTGACGGCTACTGAATGGTTCACCCGACAGCACACGGTCTAAGACGACAGCGACACGTGCGCGATCGTCGGGATGTTTGTGCTGCAGCAGCACTTCGGTGGTGGGCACCAGCGTTCCCGGCTCGTAGCCGTGAATGCCCGCGACCGCATCCGACCACTCCCACCGCTGCTCGTCGAGGAAGAACTTAAACCTGCCGACCCGCTGCGGCTCGCCTGCACCGATGACCAGATCAACCGCGCTAAGTTCCCCGTCCCCATCAGGTGCAACAGATCCGCCCACCGGATGCGCCCCGCCGCCAACCACTGGCTGCTCAGCGAAGCGTTGGACGGGCTGATCATCCACGCCACCTACCATTGCGCATTCCCTCGCTCCCTGCCCAAACGTTTGGGCGAGCCCCGCGCAATCAGCACTGTGACCGGGCAATGTTGAAAACTAGCGCATAGCTGCACCGAGGCTAGCTGCTGACCGGTTACCTACATCGGGATTTGTGAAAATTGCCGTGGCGGGTTGTCGCCAACTCGGCCAGCTCGCCGCGTTCATCCACCAGCGCATCCGCCACGTCTATCGACGGCAGCCGACCACCCCGCTCCCGAGCCGCAGGGCGAAGAGCCGCCAAACGCGCAGCACTTCCTGCTGGAACTCGAGTCATCAACTGTGTTTGGCTGACCGCGTGAAGGGCTAGACAAAATTTATGAATTCCCGGCCAGCCGTTCCACCACAGCCCGCATCCGGACCCGCGGGTGTCGCGACCACACCGACAACCCGCTCACCGTTGACGCGGCTCGCGGCGGCGTGGTGGGCGCTCGTCGTCGGGCTGGTGATCCTAATCATTTTGCTGATCTTCGTAGCGCAGAACACCGGATCCATAACCGCGCACTTTTTGGGTTTTGATTGGAGCTTGCCGGTCGGAGTGGGCTATTTGTTGGCCGCTGTGGCTGGGGCGACTACCACTGTGCTAGTCGGCGCCGCACGAATGATTCAGCTCCGCCGAGTGGCCAAAAATGAACCTCGCGCCGCTTTGAGCGATCACGGCGCAGTGCCACCGGGATCGACACAACTCTGATCAACGCCGCACCGCGCGGTCGACGAGCGCTCATCCAGCAGCGCATCCGCCACGTCTATCGACGGCAGCGGCCCAGACCGCTCCTGGGCGCACTCGCTCCTGGGCGCACTGCGAAGAGCCGCCACCAATCGCAGCTCCGCGTCGCTGGTCTCGATGTCCGCGACCGGACACTAGGTCTTCGGCGCGGTTGGCGACGGCACAACGGAGCTTTGTAACCCCACAACATAAAGACCCGTAGTGAATAACGGTTGGGCGGCGAACCCTCAAAAGCATGAACCGCATGAACCGCCTAACCGTCTCCGCAGTGTGCCTCGTTGGTTAGAGGTGATCCGCCCAGTGACATGGGTCACCACCAGCCAATATGGGGCAGTTCTCACGTCGCTAAGACGTTCCACTCTGTACCTAGAAGGAGAGTCACAATGTCAATCGCGAATCTAAAGGTTTTGACCACGAAAACACTGATCGGCGCTGCCATCGTTCTCGGCTCGGGTGTCGGGTTAGCGGCACCGGCCAGCGCCAGCACCGGCCCGTCCAGCACCGACCCGAACCCGGCTCTGAAGGCAGAGATAGATCGGGGACTCTCGCAGGGTCACTCTGCCTGGTTGCCAGGACTGCCGGCACCGGCCCACCCTAGCCAACCCCAGCCGTAACTTACGTGCTGCTGCCAGGCGATCACCGACGCCGAAATGGTGCGCTGGCGGTTGAACGGTGCGGTTGCTCTAGGGGTCGGCGTGGCTGGGCGTGCCCGTTGCCGTTCAGGTAACGGAGCTGTAGCAGGTCGATGAGAGTCTGTGCCTCGTTAATGTCTCGTCGCAGATCAGCGGCTTCGCACCGGATGGCCGACGCCCGGCTCCTCGTGCCGCTGACATTTAGACGTTCGAGCCGCACCAGGTCGTGGGTCATTTGGTGCAGTTGATCGCGCAACGCGCGCACCAGCTCCGCGGCCTGGGCGACATCGCGTGCGTTCACCTAGGAATCATTGCCTCCCTGGTCATCCCGGAAACGAAGTTGCTCACCTGTTGAATAGCCGCTCGACGAAGTGAAAAAACATGGCTGTCGCCCGGCCAGCCGGCGCCGCATGACACCGCACGTCCTGGGCCAGGCGCCGGGCGATCCGGTCGATGAGGAGATCCGGCGGGAGTACGAGAAGAGGTTCGGAGAACCCGCGCCTAAGGTCTGGGGTGAGCGGCGGCTAATCAGTGTCGCTGAGGCCTGGGAGTGGTTGGGCGGCATCAGCCCCAGCACCTTCTACGCGCTGGTGAAGGAAGGTGACCTGTCGCTCGTGAAGATTGGCAGCCGCTCATTTATCCAGGCCGAAGAACTCGACGATTTCCTTAGGAGAAAGCGGTATGACCCCTCCGGTCGAACGTAAGCTGCCTGGCGAGCTGACCGCCCGTCTATGGGTGATAGCTGAGTAGCACCGCCAGGCCACTCTGTCAGAGAATGATCACTGGACGGAAAGGGCTGCGGCCGTGCCCACATTTTGCCCACACTTGGTCGTAAATCAGCATGGTTGAGTGGGACTGAGTGGGACCTAAAATACGAGGTCAGAGGGTTAGGGGCTCTTTGGCGCGCACCCCGATTAGGGTTCGACTCCCTCCGCCCGCACCACGTGGTGTCTGGAGACATCGAGAACAGAGCCTCGCGACATGGCGAGTTCGCGAACGACGACGACAGCTCGCCACCGCACGGAGCGGTGCGCGGCGTCTCACGTCCGCAACTATTGCCTTTCATCGTTGACAACGATGTAACAGGTTCGCCATCGAACCTTCCTACGGTGAGGCGGTCTACGGTCCGTCGAGCGAGATTGCGGACCCTTCCGAGATAGGAGCTCAATTGAGCGGAAACCCGGTCCGCCTGCACGCGATCAACCACGTGGAGGCCTATGTCCCCCCGGCGATCAGTTTTGTCGCTGGCGAAGCCCCAGGCGAGATCTTCGGCTCCAACGTGTTCACCAAGGGTGAGATGCAGGCGCGGCTGCCCAAGTCTGTATACAAGTCTGTCGTGGCGACGATCGAGAAGGGCGCCAAGCTTGACCCCGCCGTCGCCGACACGGTCGCGGTGGCCATGAAGGACTGGGCCCTGGAGAAGGGCGCAACGCATTACGCGCACGTGTTCTACCCCATGACCGGCCTGACCGCCGAAAAGCATGACAGCTTCCTGGAGCCCATCTCCGACGGGCAGACGCTTGCCGAGTTCGCTGGCAAGACCCTCATCCAAGGCGAGCCCGATGCCTCCAGCTTTCCCTCGGGTGGGCTGCGCAGCACCTTCGAGGCGCGCGGCTACACCGGCTGGGACGTCACCAGCCCGGCGTACATCCTAGAGAACCCAAACGGCAACACGCTTTGCATCCCAACAGTTTTCGTCTCGATGACGGGCGAGGCACTGGACTACAAGACCCCCCTCCTGCGCAGCCAGCAGGCCATGGGCATCCATGCCGAGCGCATCCTGAAGCTCTTCGGCCACAAGGACCTGAACAAGGTCGTGTCATTCTGCGGGCCGGAGCAGGAGTACTTCCTGGTCGATCGGCACTTCTTCTTGGCGCGACCGGATCTGGTCACCGCCGGCCGCACCGTGTTCGGCGCCAAACCATCCAAGGGCCAGGAGTTCGACGACCATTACTTCGGTGCGGTGCCCGAGCGTGTCCTGGGCTTCATGATGGACACCGAGCGGGAGCTGTTCAAACTCGGAATTCCCGCCAAAACACGGCATAACGAGGTGGCCCCCGGCCAGTTCGAGGTCGCGCCGATGTTTGAGCGGGCCAACATCGCCTCCGACCACCAGCAGTTGCTGATGACAGTTTTCAAGACCCTGGCCAAGAAGCACGGCATGGAATGCCTGTTCCACGAAAAGCCGTTCGCCGGCGTCAATGGGTCCGGCAAGCACGTCAACTTTTCGGTGGGCAACTTTGAGCTGGGCTCGTTGCTGGTGCCGGGTGATACCCCGCACGAGAACGCTCAGTTCCTAGTGTTTTGCGCGGCGGTGATCCGCGCGGTGCATAAGTTCGCAGGGCTGCTTCGTGTTTCGGTTGCGTCGGCCAACAACGATCACCGCTTGGGGGCCAACGAGGCACCGCCGGCTATCATCTCGATCTTCCTCGGCGAACAGCTTGCTGATGTTTTCGAGCAGATCGCCAAGGGCGCTGCCACGTCGTCAAAGGGAAAGGGCACCATGATCATCGGCGTCGACACGCTGCCCCCGCTGCCGACCGATGCCGGCGATCGCAACCGCACCAGCCCGTTCGCGTTCACCGGCAACCGCTTTGAGTTCCGGGCACCGGGCTCCGGGCAGACGGTCGCCGTGCCGATGATCGTCCTCAACACGATCATGGCCGACTCTTTCGACTACATGGCCACCATCTTGGAGAAGGCCGTCGAAGACGGCGATGACTTCGATATGGCAGTTCAGAAACTGCTCACCGAGGTCATCACCGAACACGGTGCGGTGGTGTTCAACGGGGACGGATATTCGGAGAACTGGCAGATCGAGGCGGCCGAGCGGGGTCTACCGAACCTCAAGACCACGCTGGACGCGATTCCCGAGCTGGTCAAGCCGGAATCGATCGAACTCTTCGAGAAATACGGGGTGTTCAATGAACGCGAACTGCACAGCCGTTACGAGGTCCGATTGGAGCAGTACGCGCTGACCATCGCGGTGGAAGCAAAGCTGGCGCTCGAGATCGGGACGACCGTCATTTTACCGGCCGCCCTCCGCTACCAAACCGAGCTCGCGCAGAACATCGCAGCCTTGAAGGGTGCTGGGATGGAGCCCAGCACGGTTGCGCTGGAATCGGTTTCGGCTCCGCTTGCCGATCTGTCTGCGGCGCTTGCGACGCTGAAGTCGGCGCTGTCCGACCACTCGGCGAAATCGGCGCTTGACGAGGCCACACACGCCCAAAAAAGTCTGCTGCCGGCGATGGAGGCGGTGCGCACCGCCGTCGACACGCTGGAAAGCGTTGTGGCCGATGACTTGTGGCCGCTTCCCACCTACCAGGAGATGCTTTACATCCTATGAAAGACATCGTCGGGCGTGGGGTCGTCCGCAGACGCGGACCATGGTGATCCGTGGCCCCACGCCCGGCGGTCCGGGTCGGCCGGCGCTGCAGGGTCACGCAGGGCTGGGTTCGCACCAGCCAGCGGATAGCCCGACAAGGGAGTATGTCGTGTCCGAAAAGACGCCCGACGATATCTTCAAACTCGCCAGGGACGAGAACATCGAGTATGTCGACGTCCGCTTCTGCGACCTGCCAGGCACCATGCAGCACTTCACAATTCCGGCTTACGTCTTCGACGAGAACGTGTTCGAGGAGGGCTTGGCCTTCGACGGTTCCTCGATTCGCGGATTTCAGTCGATCCACGAGTCCGACATGCTGTTGCTTCCCGATCCGGAAACCGCGACGATCGACCCCTTCCGTGCCCGCAAAACGTTGAACGTGAACTTCTTCGTGCATGACCCGTTCACCCTCGAGGTGTACTCGCGCGACCCGCGCAACGTCGCCCGCAAGGCCGAGAACTATCTGATGAGCTCCGGCATCGCGGATGCCGCCTACTTCGGACCCGAGGCCGAGTTCTACATATTCGACAAGGTGAGTTTCGATTCGCGCACCAACACCTCGTACTACAAGGTGGATGCGACATCCGGATGGTGGAACACCGGAGAGGAGACCGAGTTCGACGGCAGCCCCAACCGCGGCTACAAGGTTCGTCCCAAGGGCGGCTACTTCCCAGTAGCCCCCACCGACCACTACGTCGACCTGCGCGACGAGATCCTCAGCAATCTGACCAACGCCGGCTTTTTCCTGGAGAAGGGCCACCACGAAGTGGGCAGTGGCGGCCAGACGGAGATCAACTACAAATTCAACACATTGCTGCACGCGGCCGACGACCACCAGATGTACAAGTACATCGTCAAGCAAACCGCATGGCAACAAGGCAAGACCGTGACGTTCATGCCCAAACCGTTGTTCGGCGACAACGGCTCCGGTATGCACTGCCACCAGTCGTTGTGGAAAGACGGCGTCCCGCTGATGTACGACGAGGAGGGGTACGCCGGCCTGTCGGATACCGCCCGCCACTACATCGGCGGTTTGCTGTACCACGCGCCCTCGTTGCTGGCGTTTACCAACCCGACGGTGAACTCCTACAAACGCCTGGTTCCGGGCTTCGAGGCCCCGATCAACCTGGTCTACAGCCAGCGCAACCGTTCAGCGTGCGTGCGTATCCCGATCACCGGCAATAACCCGAAGGCCAAGCGGCTGGAATTCCGTTGCCCTGATTCGTCGGGCAACCCGTACCTTTCGTTCTCGGCCATGTTGATGGCGGGCCTCGACGGCATCAAGAACAAGATCGAGCCGCCCCCGCCGGTCGACAAGGACCTCTACGAGCTGCCACCCGAAGAGGCCGCGGAAATCGTGCAGGCGCCCACCCAGCTGTCGGCGGTGATCGACCGTCTGGAGCAAGACAGCGAATACCTGACCCAGGGAGGCGTGTTCACGCCTGACCTGATCGAGGCGTGGATCAACTACAAGCGCGACTACGAAATTGCGCCGTTCAACCTCCGGGTGACCCCGTACGAGTTCGCATTGTACTTCGATGTGTAAACCGGCCAGCCACCTGAGCTGTTGTCCTGCTAGCGGTTTCGGCCCCGCGCGGATCGACGGCTCTTTGTGTGAGCGATTCGTCAAGCGTCCAGGTCCGGCGCCCAAGTCGGCCGGCGTGCGTCTGCCCGGCGCCTCGAGCGCGCCGACGCCAGTGTCTCCGCGCGCTCACCGTTGATCGCGGTCAGCGGTGGAGGCTGGCCCTTGCGGAGCGTGGCGATCAGCTCGCGGTAGGGGCCGATCAGGTAGACGGTGTCGCCGGCCTTCAGTCGGGCGTCGCGGCGGGGGCGCAGGCTCTTCGAACCGTCGGGTCGGGTGATCGCGATGACGCGCGTTTGGGTGGACATCTGCACCATCCGCAGTCCATCCAGCTCGCTACCCGCGGCCACGAGCATTGCGCCCACCATGAAGGAGCGCTGCCCGACCCAAAACGTTCCCAGTACCTTCAGACCCATCGCCGCGCCGATGAACCAGGGCGCCGCCAGATCCACGATCGACCGCACGTTTTCGAAACCGAATCGCTGATTGACCGCCGTACTCAGCGCGCGGCCCGTAACGCGCAGGACGATCGGCACCTCGGTATGGGAGCCCAAGATCTCAAGCAGTACGATCCCGGTCTCGATGTTCTCCATGTCGTCGCTGGCCACCACCGCCACTCCGCGGGCGCGATCGACCCGCGCTGATTCCAGCGTCTGGCGCATCCTCGCGTCCCCGAAAATCACCGGCACGTCGAGTTCGGCCGTGGTGGAAAGGTAGCGGTTGTTTTCGTCCTGCTCGATGACCAGGACGTCGTATCCCGCAGCGGTCAGATCACTGACGACGCGGACGCCGACGGAACCAAGTCCGACAACGACGACGTGGTCGCGCATGTGGCGTGCCCGGCGGAGTCCGGCCGTTTGGACGAAGCGGCGCGACAGCAGCAGGTCAGCGAGGAACGCGACGAGGAGGGCGGTAATGGTCACGCCGGCGAACATCAACCCGACAGCGAACAATCGCAGGAAAGCGGATTGGTGGGCGAAGCTGAAATCGCCGAAGCCGACGGTCGTGATCGTCTCGGAGGAGAACCAGAGGGCGTCGAGCCAGGTCATTCTCGGGTCCTGGTAGTCGAAGCGCACCACGGCTGTCGAGCCGAGAGTGAGAAACAGCGCGACGCCCAACGCTGGAACAAGCATCGGGTTCACGTCGTCACGCATGGCGCGCGCAGCATCGATTGCGCGTCGCACCCGAGAGTGCCGAGAGCGCGTCGCGGACGCGGGAGGCAGGGTGATCCCGCGGGCTTCCAATTCGTCTTTCACGCCGATCATCGAGGTCCAGTCGCCGGCGTAGACCTGCAAATCCCGTCCGGGACAAGGCACTACCTCGCCAGGGGCAGGTGAGTTCTTGCCGTGGACCACCGCCACCGGCGCCAGGTCGGCGTAGATCTCGCGCAGAGTCCCGTCGCATGGCGCCTCGGCACCCCAGACAACGAATTCGATACCGGCCGTGTCGAACTGGTGCGCGTTACGCGACAGAACTGCCTCGACGACGGATGGTGTCGCGAGGTCGGCGACATCCAAGACCGCACCGGGGCCGTTAACGGCGGCAACGGCTTCGCGCAGCACGTCGTTGGCCAGACGCGCCACGACGCGGACGTTCGGGCTGTATTGCCTCGCCAGCAGTGCGATTTCCAGATTGACCGCGTCATTGGGCCCAGCGCAGACGACGGCTCGCGCCCGATGTACCCCGGCGCCGAGAAGATCGCCCGCAGTGTTGATCTTGATTATCCGCGCGCCGGCGCCCCTCAGCTCCTCGCTGATCGTCCTCGACAGCGGGTCGTCACCGCTGACGATGATTTCGCGATGAAATTGAAAGGTCTCGCCCATTTCACGGGAGCCCGGCCGTTTCGTCGGCTTGCTGCCGACGTCGATCGCAAAATTACTCGACCGAGAACTGCCGTACCTGGTCTGGGCTTCGCCCAAGCCGAGAGAATCGACGACGTCGTCTTCGTCGTTCGGCCGTGGCTTTGTGTCGTGCGGCATAAATACTCCGACCTGTGCTAATACTTGCGTTCACCGTTGTTAAGACTATCGGTCACAATGCCGGAACATGCCACCTGAGCAGCTCGGATGACGAAGTCAATACCGCTGTCGCGCAAGCAGAGTCATTCCTTTTCGCACCGCAACAGATTCGACCCGAGCTCGTCACGAGGACGAAATAGTTGAGGCGTAGGTAAAACGCTTGTCGATGACTCTTGGTTAGCCGATGCGCGTTCGACGGCGGCGATTTCTGCTGCGAGATATTCTCGGCGATTTAGGCGTCGTAGCGAGGCGACGATGTGCACCCTGCCGGGATCAGCCGCGTTCAGAAGGATCGGTGTGATTCGCCTGTGAAATGGGTCACCATCACCCCGGTCCGGGCAGCACTTTCACCGCTCAGGTGTTGCACCACACGTGCAGGACACCACCATCAGCCCACACCGCGGCACCCGCCACAGCGGCTCCGTCGCGGTCTGGACCGTCGCCGCGGTCTGGCTTGTCGCCGGCATCGCCGCGGTGATCGGCCTCGACGGCGGCTTGACCCGATTGGCCGTGGTGCTCGCGATCGTGAGCACGGAGTGGTGGCTCGTCTCCAAAATTGAGGATCGCTTCGCGGGAAGCGACGCCAAGGCTTCGGCAGAAGCGCCGTGGGTCGACCCTAGAGCTGCTTAACACGAGACGTTTCGCCGGCCATTCTGCGGGTAGACGGAACCAACTGCACTAGCCGAGGAAGGCGCCATGGCCCCCGGACCCGAACCACCGTCGCCAGGCGATCAAGCCGTTATCCCCGATGACGTGGACATCGCTGAACACAGAGCCGCAGCGGCGCGCGAACGCGCCGCGCACGCCGGACTCTCGGCCGCGCGCAGCTTCGAGGAATCCGCACGCTGTCATGAACGAGTCGCAAGGGTGCAAGACGAGACCGTCGAACAAGGCGGCTCGCACGTCGAGGTACACCGGAAGTCCGCAGCGGCCCATCGCAAGGCCGCGGCAGACGACCGCGAATTGGCCGAGCGGAAGCGGAAAGAGTCCGAAGCCGACCTGGCTGCCGACGAGTTCAGCTGAACTGGTCCCGGTGCTCTTCTACGTATTGCCGCACGCTCTGCGCGGCATGGCCGGTGATGTCCTCAACGGTGTGGGTCGAGCGGTTGTAGCGGTCTTGGCCGTGCAGCCGGGCCATCGTGGCGATGTGCTGCCGCACGTGCGGAGGTAGTCCCACCTCGTCGAGTTCTTCCAGCCATTCGTCGTAGGACGGTCGAACCGGGGTGACGGTTCGGCCCAGGGCTTGGCTGTACTGGTCGGCGAGCCCGTCGACGTCAAGCGTTGTCGGGCCGGTCAATTCGTAGACCGCGCCGAGGTGGTCCGCCGGCGCGCTCAGCACCGCGGCGACGACGTCAGCGACGTCACTGGAGGCGACGGGCGAAGTGCGGCCGCTTCCGAACGGCAATGACAGGTGGCGAGTCTCCCGGATCGAGCGGGCGGCCAACATGGCGAAGAGCGGGTTCTCGAGCAAGACGGTCGGCCGGATGTGCACGGCGGGCACGCCCGACCAATCGATGACGCGCTCGGCGAGCCAATGCAGGCGTTGCTGTTTCGATTCCTCCGTGCTCGTGGCGGTCATCTGGGAGACCGTCATCTGCGACATGTTGACCAACACCTCGAGGCTGCCGAGCTCCTTTGCGGCCACGCAGACCACGGTGGTGGCCTGGAGGTAGTCCGGTGACACGCTCATGTTGAAGAACATTCGGGCAATGCCGGACATCGCCGCGAAGACGTCGACGGGGTTCGTCAGGTCACCGGTGATCACCTCGGCGCCTTGGGCGCGCAGCGCGTCGGCGCGAGAATCGTCGTGGTGCACCATCGCGCGAACCGTCTCGCCACGGCCGAGCAGTCGGGTCACCACCCGCGGGCTGATGCCGGCGACGCCGCCACCGGCGCCGGTGATGAGGTACGTGGGTGGCTCGGTCATGAAAGCACCTTCGTCTCAACGGATTTCTCATCGCGGTCGTTGAACGTGGCCGGCCCCGACTTCGGGAGGTAAGCCTAGTTGACCGACGGTAAGGTAAGGTAACCCTTAGTTTGTGGGTGGCTTACCCCCCGGAGAGGATGGCTGATGGTGCGCGGGGTCCAGGGTGTAATCCTGCGGGGTTTGGGGGCGCGCGACCACACCGCGACCGTGACCGAGACGGTCCGGATTGCGCCGCACTTCGTGCGGGTGCGCATGGTGTCGCCGACGTTGTTCGACGACGTCAGGGTCGAACCGGCGGTGTGGCTGCGATTCTGGTTCCCGACCCGAACGGATCGAACACCGAGTTCCAGCGCGCGTACACGATCTCGGAGGCGGACGTTCCGGCCGGTCGCTTCGCGGTGGACGTCGTGCTGCACGACCCGACCGGACCGGCGTCGTCGTGGGCGCGCACGGTGGAAGCCGGCACGACGATCGCGGTCATGTCACTGATGGGTTCGGCGCGTTTCAGCGCCCCCGACCAGCAGCCGGCCGGCTATCTGCTGATCGGTGACTCGGCATCGATCCCCGGGATAAACGGGATTGTGGCGACCGTCCCCGACGATGTCCCGATCGAGATGTACCTCGAGCAGCATGACGACAACGACACGCTGATCCCGCTCGCGGAACATCCCCGGCTGCGGACGCATTGGGTTGTGCGCAACGACGAGAAGTCGTTGGCCGGGGCGATTGAAAGCCGGGACTGGTCGGGCTGGTATGCGTGGGCGACGCCCGAGGCCGCGACCCTCAAGCATGTCCGAAGGCGGCTGCGTGACGAATTCGGGTTGTCCAAGTCCGCGATACACGCCCAGGCCTACTGGAGCGCGGGCCGGGCGATGGGCACGCGCCGCGGTGACGAGCCCGACGCTACCGCTGCCGGCCGAATGGCGCGTCTTGGCCGAATAGGTCAGCGTGGTTAGAGTGCTGTGGTGCCGATTCCGCGCTACCCCGATGACGTAACCCCCGAATGGTTGTCGGCCGCGCTCGGTGGACACCGCACCGCTGTCGAGGTTTCCGAAGTGGACATGGTGGCCATCGGCACCGGGCAGACCGGCGCGACGTACCGGGTGACGGCCAGGTATACGACGGATCCAGGTGGCCTGCCGCAAACATTCGTGATCAAGCTCCCCGCCCAGGATGACACGGTGCGCGACCGTGTGGTCATCGGGTATCGCAGCGAGTGCGCGTTCTATGCTTCCGTCGCCGATCGGGTTCAGGTGCCGACGCCGCAGTGCTTCTATTGCGAGATCAGCGAAGATGCAATGGATTTCGCCCTGCTACTGGCAGACCAAGCGCCGGCTGTGCAGGGCGATCAACTTGCCGGCTGCGGTGAACAGGAAGCGCGCCTTGCGGTTACCGCTCTGGCCGGCCTGCACGCACCGAGCTGGTGCGATCCGGTCTGGCTGGACTTTCCCGGCATCGCGTTCGGACGTCCGGACCAAGCTGGGGCCACGGGCATGGGTGAGGTGGCGCAGATGAGCGCCGACATCACGCTGGAGAAGCTGGGCGATCGAATGAGCGCAGAAGACCGCGATACCTTCGCTACGGGCATGGGTTTGGTGGAGCCTTGGCTGCTGGCCGAGTATGACCGATTCGCCTTGCTGCACGGCGACTATCGTCTCGACAACATGCTGTTCGATCCCGACCGAACGCGGGTGAGCGTGGTCGACTGGCAGACGCTCGGCGTGGGTCTGCCGGCACGCGATCTCGCCTACTTCACCGCAACCAGCCTGAATTCAGAACTGCGCGCGGCCATCGAGGAAGACCTCGTTGCCGACTACCACCGAGCGCTGGCCAGTTGCGGGGTCACGGACTATGACCGCGAAACATGTTGGCGCGATTACCGGCTCGGGGTGCTGCAGGCGCCGCTGATCTCGGCTCTGGGGTTTGCCTTCGCCGCCGCCACCGAGCGCGGCGACGACATGGTGCTGACCATGCTCACACGCGGCTGTCAGGCGATCCGCGACCTGGGCACGCTGGAGTTGCTCGGCTGAGATGGCTCAAGCGCGGCGGGCCGCTTCTTGCGCCAACTGCATGCGCGACGTCAGCCCGAGTTTGGCGTACACGTGGGTGAGATGGGTCTGGACGGTGCGCGGGGAGATGAACAGACGGTCTCCGATGTCCTTGTTGCCCAACCCCTCGCCGACGAGGCGGACGACATCGTGCTCGGTCGGCGTCAACGAGGCCCACCCGCTGGGCGGCCGCTTGCGTTCACCTCGCCCGCGGCGGGCGTACGCGATGGCCTCGTCGGTCGACAGGGCCGCGCCGGCGTCCCATTCGGCGTCAAATTGTTCTTCCCCCAAGGCTTTACGCGCTGCATCAACCGATGCCGCGTACGCGGCATCATAGACGCGGAAGCGCACGATGCCGGTGCGCTGGCGGATCGCATGCGCAGCGCCGAGGAGCCGTGCGGCTTCCTGATGGCTGCCGGCGTTGCCGGCCAAACCGGCAAGGCATTCCAACAGGTCTGGCACGAATAGGTGGGCGCGCATCTCCGCGGCCCGTGAAAGCGCGTCGTGCGTGTCGCGTTCGACTTGCCCGGGTTCGTTTTGCGCCAACGCCACTCGTGCCCGGGTAGCCAGCGCCTGCACCATGAACCAGCCCGCCGCGGCAGCGACGTCGTCATCCGCCAAGCGACGCGCCGCTGCTAGATCACCACGGGCGAGCGCGGCCTCTGCCGTGGGCTTGGTGGTAGTGGTCGCCAGCCGCCAATCTCCGAAACGCTCCCGGGCCGCGTCGCTAGCATCGGTGGCCGTGTCGACATCACCACCAGCCAGAGCAGCGAACGCCATCGCCGAATAAACGGTCCCTTCCATGTACCGGCCGAGCTCGACGGCTCCGTCGATTGCCTGGGCCGCGATGGCGCGGCCCTCGTCTGCCTGTCCGCTGCTTGCCAACACGTGGCACAGGCTTGTCCGGGAAGCCACCTGGAAGATCAGGGCGTGCGCGGCGTCCGCTTCTGCCATCAGCTCGCGTAACTGCGCCGCGGCCCCGGTGACATCCCCGAGCACCCATTGCGCTCCACAAAGACACCACCGACAGCCCCGTGCGTAGGTCCGGTCGCCAATCTCATCGGCGAGGTCGCGGCCCTCCGTTCCGGCCGCGACCGCGGCGTCTAGATCACCCGCGCCGACTGTAGCGCTGAGCGCCTGACCGTAGAGGATCTGGCTCAGCCTCCACCGGTCGCCCGCGGATCTGGCCAAGTCGGCCGCCTCTGACAAGTACGGGGTGGCCAGTTCGGCGTCCCAGCTGGCGACGCGGCCACAGGAGGAGAGGGCGCGTGCCAGCAACGCTGGATCACCGAGTTCGCGAGCGATTGCTAGTGAACGCTGGGCTCGTGCAAGGCTTTCGGTGTCGCGCATGTTATCTAGCCATGCCTTGTCGGCCAACGCCCGCGCCAACACCCCTGGTGTCACATCTACGCCTGCGGCTTCGGCATCTGCCAGACCGAGGTCGAGCCAGTCTGAGCCCTCCTTGGCGCGGCCCCGGGCCAGCCAGAACGACTGTAAGGACGCGGCAATCCGCAATGCGCTATCGGTGTCGGAGTTGTCCCGGCTCCACGCGAAGGCGGCACGCAAATTGTCGATATCGGTCTCCGCCTGATCGAGCAGTGGCTCCAAACCGCTTTTCGCCGGAGTGTCCATTGCGGCAGCCATCGCGGTGTAGTGGTCGCGGTGCCGATCGCGGACAGCGGCGGCTTCTGTGGATTCGCCGAGCTTTTCCTGCGCGTACTGCCGGATCGTCTCCAGCAGTCGGTACCTCGTTGGGCCGCTTCCTGTTTCGGCGATCACCAGCGACTTGTCAACGAGCAGCGCCAGTACGTCCAGCACTTGGTGCGGCGCCAGGTCCTTGTCGCAAACGACGCTCTGGCAGGCTTCGAGGTCGAATCCGCCCGTGAAAGCCCCAAGCCTGCCGAACAAAATCCGCTCGGGCTCGGTCAACAACGCGTGCGACCAGTCCACCGAGGCGCGTAACGTCTGCTGCCGCCGCACCGCGGTCCGTGACCCGCCTGTGAGCAACCGGAACCGGTCTTGCAACCCGGCCAGAATCTCCTTGGGCGACAACGCGCGTACCCGCGCCGCCGCCAACTCGATTGCCAGCGGCATGCCGTCCAGGCGACGGCAGATCTCGTCGACCGCGGCCGCGTTGTCGTCGTTGAGGCTAAAACCCTGCCGGGCGTGGCTCGCGCGGTCGTCGAACAGCCGGACGGCGTCGTCGGCCAGCGACAACGACGGGACGCGCCACGTCACCTCGCCGGCCATTCCGATCGGCTCGCGACTGGTCGTCAACACCGACAACCGGGGGCAGCCACCCAACAGCGTGGTAACGAGCGCCGCGCTGGCGTCGAGCAGATGCTCGCAGTTGTCGAGCACCAACAGCATGTGCCGACCGCCGACGAACTGCAGCAGGCCGTTTTCCGGCGACCGTCCCGGCTGATCCGGCAGCCCCAGTGTCCGGGCGGCGGTGACCGGCACCAAATCGGCGTCGGTGATCGGAGCCAGGTCGACACACCATGCCCCGTCGGCGTAGTCGCCGGCGACCATGGCCGCGACCTGCACCGCCAGCCGGGTCTTGCCCACGCCGCCGGCACCGGTCAACGTCACCAACCTGTTCTGCGCGAGAATGTTTCGGACGTCGGCGATTTCCGCCTCGCGCCCCACAAAGCTGGTCAACTGGAGGGGAAGGTGTTGAGCCCCAACGGTTTCGCGCCCCCGAAGGGGCGGGAATTCGTTGCAGAGGTCGGGATGGCACAGTTGGACGACCCGCTCGGGACGCGGCAGGTCCCTCAGCGCATGGACGCCCAGGTCGGCCAACCACGCGGCGCCGGGGAGTGTATCGGCAACCAGATCGCTAGTGGTACCCGACATCACCGTCTGGCCGCCATGCGCGAGCTCGCGCAGTCGCGCGGTCCGGTTGATGGCCGGACCGACGTAGTTGTTCTCGTCGCGCAGCTGCACCTCGCCGGTGTGCACGCCGATCCGGAGCCGCAGCGGCGCCAGGGGAGCGCGTTGCAACGCGAGCGCGCACGTCACCGCATCGGACGCTCGGCCGAATGCGATGACGAAGCTGTCACCTTCGCCCTGCTCGACCGGACGGACGCCGCGGTGGGCCCTCACCAACTCGGCGAGCATTTGGTCGAGGTTGGCGATGGCCGCGGTCATCTCCTCGGGCTGCGAGTTCCACAGCTGCGTCGAACCTTGGACGTCGGCCAGCAGCAGGGTCACGGTGCCGGTCGGCAAAGGCTCATTCATGGCTTCGTTCGCGCCCAAGTCGCTCCAGTCCAACGGTGGCATATCCGCCCGTGGATCGATTTCGCTCATGTTAGCCAGCATGAGGCGATCGCATGCGCCAAAACATCGGCGTATGCGCGTAGATTTCCGGGCTAAGGCTTAGAGGTCGCCGGTGAAGTCGGCGCTGAGCCAGCGGTCGGGGCGGATGGTGAACAGCACCTCCTCAACGCCCTCCATGCTGCGGACGAAGGCGCGCCCACCTTCCTCGCCGAGGTAACGGATCGCGATGGATTCCTGCACCTCCGCCGGGGCGGGCCTGGTCGTCTCGACGACGGTGCCCTCGACGACCACGTACTGATACGGCAACTCTTCGCGTTGAACGACCAGCGTCACCGCACCGGCGCGCTCGATGAGCCTGGCCTTGCGGCTGGAGGTCCCGGTGTTGATCCGGATGTTCCCACCAGCGGTGTAGTCGTACCAGATCGGGACGCTGGCCGGCGGGCGGCCGTCGCCGGCGGCGACGGACAGCACGGCAATATGCTTGGCGGCGAGGAATTCCTGACTTTCGGCTTCGCTGAAGCTTCTCATGTGGACTGGAACGCCGAGGCCGTAGGGCTATTCCCGCTACCGGCTGGCCGCCTTGACGAGGTTTGACCCGATGATCAGGCGCTGGATCTCGCTGGTGCCCTCGTAGAGCCGCAGCAGGCGAACGTCGCGGTAGATGCGTTCGACCGGAACGCCACGCATGTAGCCGCTGCCGCCGTGGATCTGCACCGCGAGATCCGCGACTTTGCCGGCCATTTCGGTGCAGAACAGCTTGGCCGCCGACGGCGCGATCCTGCGGTCCTGGTTGGTGACCCACATCCGTGCAGCGTCGCGGACAAGCGCGCGACCGGCCAGTACGCCGGTCTGCTGGTCGGCGATCATCGCCTGCACCAACTGAAAGCTTCCGATCGGCGTCCCGCCCTGGGTCGCGGTGTCGGCATACGACACCGATTCGTCGAGTGCGCGCTGGGCGGCGCCCACCGCCAGGCCGGCAATGTGGACCCGGCCGCGCGCCAAGGACGTCATCGCCGCTCGATAGCCGACGTCCTCGCTGCCGCCGATCAGCGCGTCATCCCCCACGCGAACGTCGTTGAAGTTGACATCGGCCGTCCACGCGCCTTCCTGGCCCATCTTGGCGTCCTTGGCGCTTACCTCAACGCCCGCGGCGTCCGCGGGAACCAAGAAGACGGCGATCCCCGGGCCCTTTTCGTCGGCCGGCCGGGTGCGTGCGAACACCACGAAGAGGTCGGCGACGGGCGCGTTGGTGATGAATCGCTTCTGGCCGGAAATGACCCAGTCGCCATCATCGCGAACGGCCCTGGTCCGCAGGCCCGCCGGGTTGGATCCGGCGCCGGGCTCGGTCAGCGCAAAGGAGGCAACGACCTCGCCGGACGCCATCGATGCCAGCCAGCGGCCCTTCTGTTCGTCGGTGCCGAAGCCGACGAGAACCTGTCCGGCGATGCCGTTGTTGGTGCCGAACATCGACCGCACGGCCAGCGAGGTATAGCCCAATTCCATTGCCAGCTCGACATCTTGCCCAAGGTTCAGGCCGAGGCCGCCCCACTGCTGAGGAATCGCGTATCCGAACAGACCCATCTTTTTGGCCTGGTCGCGAAGATCATCGGGCACCTTGTCGTCGGTCAGGATCTCCTGCTCGCGCGGGATCACGGCGGTGCGGACGAAGTGGCGGGTCTGGGAAAGGATCTCCTGGAAGTCTTCGTCAGACACTTCCTGTACTTCAGCCGCGGTCATAGGCAGACGCTCCTCGTTGACAGACCGCCCGGGGTGGGAGCCGGGCGCAGAGTACGATCCTATATGAAATATGATATTCGACCGACGCGGTACCCAAGGACGGAAGCCATAAGGAGGCGGGATTCAGGTGTCGTTGCTGAACGGTCAGACTGCAGTCGTCACGGGTGGTGCGCAGGGCCTGGGCCTCGCCATTGCGCAGCGATTCGTCGCCGAGGGCGCACGGGTTGTGCTCGGTGACCTGAACCTGGAGGCGACAGAAGTCGCGGCCAAAGAGTTGGGCGGCAGCGATGTCGCATTGGCGGTGCGGTGCGACGTCACGCAATCCGCCGACGTCGAGGCTCTCATCTCGACCGCCGTCGAACGTTTCGGCGGCCTGGACATCATGGTCAACAACGCCGGGATCACCCGCGATGCGACGATCCGGAAAATGACCGAAGAGCAGTTCGATCAGGTCATCGACGTGCATCTGAAAGGTACCTGGAACGGCATCCGGCTGGCGGCGGCGATCATGCGGGAAAACAAGCGCGGCGCGATTGTGAACATGTCGTCGGTGTCGGGCAAGGTCGGCATGGTCGGCCAGACGAACTATTCGGCCGCCAAGGCCGGGATCGTCGGGATGACGAAAGCCGCGGCCAAAGAGCTCGCGTACCTGGGGGTCCGGGTAAACGCGATCGCTCCCGGCTTGATTCGCTCGGCCATGACGGAGGCCATGCCCCAACGCATCTGGGACCAAAAGGTGGCCGAGATTCCCATGGGCCGCGCCGGCGAACCCAGCGAAGTCGCCGGGGTCGCCTTGTTCTTGGCCTCCGATCTGTCCTCGTACATGACGGGCACCGTCATGGAAGTCACCGGCGGCCGGCACATCTGAGCGGAGCAGTGAGAAATGCGCGAAACCGTCATTTGTGAACCCGTACGCACGCCGATCGGCCGCTACGGCGGAATGTTCAAGTCGCTGGGCGCCGTCGACCTCGGCGTCGCGGCCCTCAAAGGACTACTCGAACGTACCGGAATCCCGGCCGAGGCGGTGCAGGACGTCATCCTCGGGCATTGCTATCCCACCAGCGAAGCACCGGCGATCGGGCGTGTCGTCGCGCTGGATTCCGGTCTGCCGGTGAACGTTCCGGGGATGCAGGTCGACCGGCGCTGCGGGTCGGGCCTGCAGGCAGTAATCCAGGCGTGCCTTCAGGTCGGCAACGGCGACCATGACCTCGTCATCGCCGGCGGCTGCGAAAGCATGAGCAACGTCACTTTCTACTCCACCGACATGCGTTGGGGTGGCGCCCGTGGCGGTATCCGGGTGCACGACGGGCTGGCGCGGGGACGCACCACCGCGGGCGGCCGGCACTACCCGGTGCCGGGTGGGATGCTGGAGACCGCCGAGAACCTGCGCCGCCAGTACGGCATTTCGCGCCTGGAGCAGGACGAGCTCGCGGTGCGCTCGCACCAGCGTGCCGTGGCCGCGCAAAAGGACGGCATCCTGGCCGAGGAGATTATCCCGGTGCGGGTGCGCAACCGCCAGGGCGAGGAGTTGGTCGACACCGACGAGCACCCGCGTGCCGACACCTCCGTGGAGTCGTTGAGCAAGCTCAAACCCGTTCTGCTGGGCGACGATCCGGAGGCGACGGTCACGGCCGGCAACGCCAGCGGGCAGAACGACGCGGCGTCGATGTGCGTGGTGACCACACCCGAGAAGGCCGACGGATACGGTTTGACGCCGTTGGTCCGCGTGGTGTCGTGGGGGTTGGCGGGCGTGGCGCCCAACATCATGGGCATCGGCCCGGTGCCCGCGACCGAGGTCGCGCTCGCCAGGGCCGGCCTGCAACTGCGCGACATCGACGTCATCGAACTCAACGAAGCCTTTGCCGCACAGGCGCTTGCGGTGATGCGGGAGTGGAATTTCGGCGCCTCCGACCATGACCGGACGAACGTGCACGGCTCGGGAATCTCACTGGGCCATCCGGTCGGCGCGACCGGCGGCAGAATGCTGGCCACCCTGGCGCGTGAACTCGATCGCCGCCAGGGCCGCTATGGGTTGGAAACCATGTGCATCGGCGGCGGCCAGGGGCTCGCCGCGGTCTTCGAGCGGGTCGCATCGGCATGAACGGTCCCCTGAGCGGCATCACCGTCGTCGAGGTGTCCAGCTTCGTCGCCGCGCCGCTGTGTGGCATGACACTGGGTCAGCTTGGCGCACAGGTGATTCGCATCGACCCGATCGGGGGTGCCTCCGACGTACAGCGCTGGCCGCTCGCGGCCGACGGCACGTCGATCTATTGGACCGGGCTGAACAAGGGAAAGCGTTCGGCCACAATCGATCTGCGCTCGCCCGAGGGCCAGGAGCTGGTGCGGCGGCTCATCGTCGAGGGCGACGGAATCGTCGTCACCAACGCCGCCGGCCTGTCCTGGCTGAGCCATGAGCGCCTGTCCGCCAAACGTTCCGACGTCATCCACGTTCAGCTGCTCGGGCGCGGCGACGGTTCCACCGCGGTGGATTACACCGTCAACGCGGGCATCGGTTACCCGCTCGTCACCGGTCCGGCCGATCATGCCGGCCCGATCAACCACGTGCTGCCGGCCTGGGACGTGTGCTGCGGCCTGTACGCCGCGCTGGCCGTCGTCGCCGCCGTCCGCCGCCGCGACCAGGGCGGGGTGGGTGCGCGCATCAGCCTGGCGCTGGAGGACGTCGCGCTGGCCGCGGCGGGAAACCTCGGGCTGCTGACGGAACCTCAGGTGAACGGGACCCAACGCCAACGACTGGGCAACGCCATTTACGGCCAGTACGGGCAGGACTTCACCAGTAACGATGGGGTCGCGTTCATGGTTGTCACACTGACTGGACGGCACTTTCGCGACCTCGTCGAGGTGACGGGCACGGGTGCCGCGGTGTCGGCGCTCGCGGACGCGCTCGGCGTGGACTTCAACGCCGAAGGCGACCGCTATCGCTACCGCGACGCGCTTTCCGGGCTCTTCGCAACCTGGTTCGCCGATCATACGGCCGACGAGATCAACGCCGCGCTGTCGGACACCACCGTGTTGTTCGAGCGGTACCGTACCTTCGCGGACGTCGCGGCGGGCCCGAAGGTCACCGCGAATCCACTCTTTTCCCGGCTGCACCAGCCGGGTGTCGGCGACTATTTCGCCCCGGGTCTGCCGGCCGCTTTCGACGGCACCCACCCCGCCGGCGCAGCCGCACCGGGCCTCGGACAAGACACGGCGGACGTCCTCACCCAGCGCCTGGGATTGACGACGGCCGATATCGCGCGATTGACGAGCGCCGCCACGATAGGGAGAGACAGCGCATGACCAAACTCGCCCAAACCCTCGGCCTGACCGAGTTCCAGACCGAGATCATCGCCACAGTAAGACAATTCGTCGACAAGGAAGTGATTCCCAACGCGCCCGAACTCGAACGCGAGGACACCTACCCCCAGCACATCGTCGACCAGATGCGCGAAATGGGGCTGTTCGGGCTGATGATTCCGCAGGAGTACGGCGGCCTGGGGGAATCGCTGCTGACCTACGCGCTGTGTGTCGAGGAACTGGCGCGCGGCTGGATGAGCGTGTCGGGAGTGCTCAACACGCACTTCATCGTGGCGTACATGCTGCGTCAGCACGGCACCGACGCGCAGAAGCGGCGTTTCCTGCCGCGCATGGCGACCGGCGAGTCTCGCGGCGCGTTCTCGATGTCGGAGCCGGAGCTCGGTTCCGACGTTGCCGCGATCCGAACCCGTGCCCAACGCAATGCGGACGGCGACTACACCATCAACGGGCAGAAGATGTGGCTGACCAACGGCGGGAGCTCGACGCTGATAGCGGTGCTGGTACGCACCGACGAAGGCGCGGACAAGCCGCACCGCAACCTCACCGCTTTTCTTGTCGAAAAGCCAACAGGGTTCGGCGAAGTCGTGCCCGGCCTGGTGATACCCGGCAAGATCGACAAGCTGGGCTACAAAGGCATCGACACCACCGAGCTCATCTTCGACGGTTACCGGGCAAGCGCCGACGACGTTCTCGGCGGTGCCCCCGGGCGGGGCTTCTTCCAGATGATGGACGGCATCGAAGTCGGCCGGGTCAACGTGTCGGCGCGCGCGTGCGGGATCGGCATTCGCGCCTTCGAGCTCGCGGTGCGTTATGCCCAGCAGCGCCAGACCTTCGGTAAGCCGATCGCCGAGCACCAGGCCATCGCGTTCCAGTTGGCGGAGATGGCGACCAAAGTCGAAGCGGCACATCTGATGATGGTCAACGCGGCGCGGCTGAAGGACTCCGGGGAGCGCAATGATGTCGCTGCCGGCATGGCCAAATACCTTGCCAGTGAATACTGCTCGGAGGTCACTCAGCAGAGCTTCCGGATCCACGGCGGCTACGGGTACTCCAAGGAATACGAGATCGAGCGGCTGATGCGCGACGCGCCGTTCCTGCTCATCGGCGAGGGAACCAGCGAAATCCAGAAGTCCATCATCAGCAAGCGGCTACTCGCCGAGTATCAGGTGTGAGGCGATGACCATTCCGGATTTCGCTGCGCGCCCCCAACTTTCCGACGATGTCGCGCGCCTGATCCGCAGAAGGATCTTCGACGGCGCCTACGTCGCGGGCTCTTACGTTCGTCTGGATCAATTGGCCGCGGAGCTGGGGATCAGTGTCACGCCGGTGCGTGAAGCGCTGTTCGCGCTGCGCGCCGAAGGCCTGATCGCGCAGCAGCCCCACCGCGGCTTCGTGGTGCTGCCGGTAACCGGCCGGGACCTCACCGACGTCGCGAACGTGCAGGCTCATGTCGGCGGGGAACTGGCCGCGCGGGCCGCGGTCAACATCACCGACGACCAACTGCGCGAACTCAAGGAGATCCAGGCCCAGCTGGAGGAGGCCTACGCAGGCGATGATCACGAGCGGACCGTGCGGCTGAACCACGAGTTCCACCGGGCCATCAACGTTGCCGCGGAATCGCCCAAGCTCGCCCAGGTGATGTTGCAGATCACCCGCTACGCGCCCGAATCGGTGTTCCCCACGATTCAAGGCTGGCCGAGCCAGTCGATGAAGGACCATCGGCGGATCTTGTCCGCGCTCAAAAAGCACGACGAGGAGCTCGCACGGGACGCGATGTCGGGACACCTCGCCGCCGGCGCGGTCCCACTGATCGACCATCTCGTTGCGCGTGGCGTGGTCGTCGACGCGAGCGGCAAGACGTCTCACTGAGCTTGACTATCTGTGACTTGACTATCTGTGCCTTGGCTATGTGTTGTTCGACTATCTGTTGCTCGCGCGTGCCTCGGTCTAGGCTGCCCTTTGGGGGTGGGCAACAAATATGGAGAGGAAAATGCTGCCTACACTTCGCGCATCCGCCGTCTTCATTGCAGCTGTGGCAGCGATACCCCTCGCACCGCCGGCGATCGCCGACCCGCTCGACCCAATTCCGGGCAACGGTTTCTTTGTGGTAGGGCCCGACATCGCGCCCGGTCTTTACCACACCGGCGGGTCGGGATCGGCCTTCGGCGTTTGGATAAACGATGTGCCGACCCAGGGCTCGATGTGCTCGTGGTTCACGTACAGCACACCAGACGCGAACAAGGACCATGTACTCCAGACGAATACTTCCATCGGTCCGATGTACGCGAACATCAACTCATCGGTTAAGGCCTTCGAGTCGCAGAATTGTCAACCCTGGACCCGGGTCCCCTAGGGGCGGTTCGCGTCAAGCAACATGTCGCGCAGGCGATGAATGTCGACCTTGCCGGTCGCGCCGCGCGGAAGGTCATCGTCGGATTCCAGCAACAGCCACACCGTCGGCACCTTGAAGGCGCTCAGCAGCGCGCGGGCCGAAATGCTCAGTTGCTCTACGCTCAGCGTGTTGTTGCGCAACACCGCCGCGCCCACCCGATCACCCACGGCGCCAGGCACATTCGTTACGTAGGCATTCTGGACACCGTCGATGGCCCGCAGCGCCCGTTCGACCTCGCCGGGGTAGACGGTGGCGCCGCTGACTTTGAACATGTCGTCGGATCTGCCGTGGTAGAACAGGAATCCGTTTTCGTCGATGTGGCCGAGGTCGCCGGTGGGGTAGAAGCCGTCGGGGGTGAACAGCTCCTCTCGGCTGCGACCGCAGATGCCCCGCAGCGTGTGTGGTCCGCGGATCTGGATGGTGCCAACGGTTCCCGCCGGAACCGGCGCGCCGTCGTCGGTGTCGACGATGCGGACCTCCATGCCGGGGAACGGCTTTCCGCAGCTGCCCCACGCGACCGGCGGCATGTCGGTGTCTGCGGGGTAGCCGCAGTACGGCCCGAACGCTTCGGTCATGCCGAACAGCTTGGCGCGCGCGCCGGGTTGGGCCCGCTGCTCGCGAGGCAGCAGGGCTTCCAGGCTGCCCGGCCGCAAGGCGGAGAGGTCGGCATTGAACGTCGCCGCATATCGGGCCAGCGCTTCGGCCTGATCGGGCCAGCCGCGAAACAGCGTGACCCGTTCACGTTCCAGCAGCCGCAGGGTCGTTTCGGGCCGTGGCCTTTCCTCGGTCACCAACGTCGCCCCGGCGGCCAGGGCGGACAGGAGCCCGCTGCCGAGGCCCCCCACCCAGAAGAACGGCATCGGCAGATAGAGACGAGTTTCGACGGTGATGCAGCGCGCGGCGAGACCCGAGCGCACCGCACCCAGCGCGCTGCCGTGGGAATGCACGACCCCCTTGGGCGCACCGCCGCTGCCGGAGGTGAAGACGACGACCAACGGGTCGGCCGCGGTGACCGTCTCGGCCATGGCGGCCACGATGCGGCGCGCCTGATCGCCTGCGCCGGGCCGCCACAATCGGTCCGGCGTCCAAACCCGCCGTAGCGCGGGCAGTTCCGCACGACGCGAGTCGACGTCGTCCAGATAGCGGTGGCCGCGGAATTCGGGGACGCTGATCAGGAATTGCACGGACGCCGCCCGCAGCTGGGCGACCAGTTCGTCGGCCACCAGCAGCGTGCTCAACGGAACCAGGACGGCGCCGATGCGGGTCAACGCTATGGCGACCTGCACCCACCGGACGCCGTTGGGCATGATCAACCCGACCCGGGTACCCTTGCCCACGTCGGCCTCGACCAGAGCCGCGGCCAAATCGCCTGTCGTCGTGTCGAGTTCGGCGTAGCTGAGGCGGTCGACCGGATCGATCACCATCGGCTTGGAGTCCTGTCGGGCGGCCTGCCACCGCACCAGCCGGTCGATGGTGTCAGGCATCGAACAGCGATCTCAGTCGCCGGATATCGACCTTCCCGCTGGAGAGCAGCGGTATTTCGGCGGGGGCCAGGGCGAGGAACCGCTTGGGGATTTTGTATGCCGACAACTCCGCCCTGAGCCGCTCGCGCAGCGCGGCTTCGTCGAGATCCGGCTGGGCGACGACCGCGGCGACCAGCTCGCCCCGCCGGGGATCCGGGATGCCCACAACGTGAGCCGCCGCGCCCGTGACCCTGGCGATGGCCTTCTCGACCTCGGCCGCCGAGACATTGGCGCCCGCAGTCTTGATCATCGCGCTGCGCCGACCGACGAAATAGTAGAATCCGTCGGCGTCGGCGCGCACCAAATCGCCTGTCCGGAACCAGCTGTCGGCGTCGAAGCACTCTTCGCGACTATGTTTGTAGTACCCCTGCATCACGTACGGCCCCCTGATGCACAGCTCGCCGATACCGCAAGTGTCGGGGTCGACGATCTTCGTCTCGAATCCCGGCGCCGGTTTCCCGAACGATCCTCGGCGGTTTTCGGGTTGGTCGGATTCGTCATCGCTGATCAGCACGACGCCGCCGGCTTCGGTCAGCCCCAACATGTTGTGGCGCAGTTCCGAGTCGGCCGGGCGGGCATCGGGCGCCATGATCGGGTACAGGTTGCCGCGACGCATCGATGAAAGGTCGCGTGCGGCGAAGCTCGGGTGAGCGGCGAGGTGAGCGATCCCGGCGGTGAAACCGTTTGTCATGGTTGGCTTTTCGGCTTCCAGCAGGTCGAGCGTCTCACCGGCGTCGGTGGAATTGGAGCACACCATGGTCGAGCCGGCGACCAAGGTGGCCAGCAGGCCGAAAGCGAACCCGCCGATCCAGAAGAACGGCGAATTGCAGAACAGCTTGTCCGCGGCCGTTAAACCGCGGATCTCGTTGAGGTTACGCTGATGTCCGAGCAGGCCGGCGTGTGTGTGCACGACGCCCTTGGGCGCGCCGGTGGAGCCCGACGTGTACACGATCGCCAGCGGATCGCAGCCGTCGACCTCGTCTTCCATCGCTTCCAGCGACGAGGGCTCGACGGTTTCCGCGAGCCGGTACACGCGATCGCAATCGACGACGGCGTGACGCAATTGCGGTACGGCGGGGACAAACAACCGGTCGCCGGAATCGAAGTCTGGGACCGCCAGCACCTCGGCCAGTCGTGTCACGTAGTCGTGCGAGCGGAAAGATCTGGCACCCAACAGTATTGCCGCGTCGCTGTGGACGAGCTGCTCGCGCAGTTCGCGGGCGGTGGCGAAGGTGGAAAAGGGCACCACCACCGCGCCGATTCGCGCCGCCGCGAACATCCCGATGACGAACTCGGTGCCGTTCGGGTAGAGCAGCCCCACATGGGTTCCCTTGCCGGCGCCCAGGGCGATCAGTCCGCTGGCAAGCTGCGCCGAACGGCGGTCGGCCTGAGGATAGCTGATGCGGTCACCGTCGCAGACGAGAAGCGGGTGGTCTCCGCGCGAGCGGGCTTGGCGTCGCAAAATCCCTGCGACCGTCGGGGAGTCACCGGGCATGATCGCTATGGGCGGCGGATACGCTGAAACAGCGCCGGATCTCGTCGAGGTCCGGCTTACCCGACGGGGTTCGCGGGATGGCGTCGACGATCGCGATTTCGGTGGGGATTTCATAGCGGGCCAGCCGCATTCCCAGATACTCCACCAGCGTGTCGGCATCGGTGGATGCGGACTCGCGCAGTTCGACCATGGCGACAGGGGTCTCTCCGAGACGTTCGTCCGACCGTGCGACCACGGCCGCGCCCGCCACCGCCGGATGGCCCTCCAGCGTCATGCGTATGTCGTCGGGCATCACCTTGAACCCGCCGCGGTTGATCGCCTGGTCGGCCCGCCCGACGATCCAGACAAAGCCGTCCGCGTCGATCCGCCCCAAATCAGTGGTCGGAATCCACGGCGCCGACGGACCCAACTGTCCCGGCTTGACCTCGAGCAGGCCGATGGTGTCCGGCGCGAGGGTAGTGCCTTCGGCGTCAACCACCCGAAGCTGGGCGCCGGGGTTGGCCCGGCCGACGCTGCCGCGTTTGGCCCGCCAATGCTCCTGGTAGTCGGCAAGTGTCCAGCCGGCCACACCGCCCCCGAATTCGGTTGCGGCATAGGAGGTGAGGACGGGAATGCCGTACTTCTCGGTGAAGGCGTCGGCATCGTCGGCGGACAGTGGGGCCGTGCCGCAGGTGACGGCGCGAATGCCATCCAGGTCCGCTCGCGTGAGGTCGGAGTGCAGGACCGTCCGCAATGCGGCCGGCACCAGCGACACCGCTCGGGGCCGGTGTCTGCGCACCGCCTCGGCCCACGCATTGAGCTCGAAGCGTTCCAGCAGCACAAAGGGTCTCGCCTCGGCGATGCATTGCAACACCCGAAACACACCGCCGATATGCACCAGCGGCGAGTTGACGATCGCGACGCCGTCTCGCAGTCGCGTGGGCGCCGGTGTGCGGGCGGGATCGGGGCCCAGCACGCTGCGCGCCAGCATGTCGTAGCTGAGGTCGATTCGTTTGGGGGGACCCGTGGTTCCGCTGGTCAGCATTCGCACGGCGACGTCGGATTGGGGAGCGGCTTCCGTGGTTTGTCGTGCTGACCCGCCGGCAGTGTCCAGAACACCCGGGACCGCCACCGTGGGGGTCCCCGGCTCGACCAGCGTCGCCAGGTCGTCGGGTTCGCCGAGGATCAGCGGCAGCCGCAGCACGGCGACATCGTCTCGGGTCCGATCGTCGCCGCGACCTGGATTGATGGCCACCACGGTCCCGCCGCCCAGCAGGACCCCGAGGAACGCAGCCACGTGACCGGGCCGGTTGCGCAGCAGCATCCCGATTCCAGCGGTGTGCTCGGCGGTGAGGGACGCGATGCGCCACGCCGTCGCGCCGACCTGGTTCCACGAGATCCATTGGCCGTCATACTCGATCGCGTGCGAGTCCGGTTGCAGGTCCAGCACATCGGCGATGCGCTGACTCAGTGGGTGTCGAGGCATCAGCGGATCTTCGGCTCGCGGGCTTGGCCCTCGCGCTTCTGGTCGGCCAGTTCCGCCGTGCCCAGCGGGTTGCCCAGCCGGGTGTAGATGAGCCCCTGCTCCAGGGCGGCGCGATAGGGCTTGTCCAGCGACTCCCAGATCGCCTTCACGGTGCCCTGCGTCGCCGACGGTGGCTTGGCGGCGATCGTCGCCGCCAACTCGTGGGCGCGATTCCACAGCCGGTCGCCGGAGATCACCTCCGAGACCAGTCCGATCCGCAGCGCGGTGTCGGCGCCGACCCGCTCGTCGTTGCCCATCAATGCCATCCGCAACGTTTCGCCCAGACCGATGCGACGCATCAGGCCGATCGGCTCCAGCGCGCAGACCAGGCCGGCCGACACGTGTGAGTCGAAAAAAGTCGCGTCGTCCGAGCAGATCACCACGTCGGATTCGTTGACGAAGTAGAAGGCGCCCGCCGTGCACATACCCTGCACGGCGCACACCACCGGCTTCCACATCTTCTGCCACTTGGGGCTGAGCGCTTCGCCGGGATCTTCGTGGTTCCAGACGTTTTCCGGCTGCCCGTACGGCATCTTGACGTCCAGTCCGGCGCTGAACGCCCTGCCGGCCGCCCGCAGCACCACCGCATGCACCGAGTCGTCGAGCTTGACCGCGCGCCAGGCTTGGGCCATCTCCTCACACATGGTGCGGTTGAACGCGTTGAGCTGCTCGGGCCGGTTGAGAGTGATGGTGGCGACGTGGTCCTTGGCGTCGACGTCCAGGAGGATGGTTTGGAAGTTCATCGACATTGCCAATCCGGTGGCCGCTTCTCGACGAACGCCTTGGGGCCTTCCAACGCATCCTCGGTCCGCAGGACGCGCTCGCGGAATGTTTCGGCCAGCATCTCGGCCTCGTGCAGCGGCAGGTCCAGGCCCTTGAGGATGGCCAGCCGGGTCCCCCGAACCGCAAGCGGCGCATTGGAGTTGACGATGCCGGCGATCTCGTGGGCGCGCTCGAGAAGCCGGTCGTGCTCAACGATTTCGCTGATCAGCCCGAGTTCGAGGGCGCGCTCGGCGCTCATCCGCTCGTGCTTGCCCATCAACGCCATCCGCAGCGCGACCGAGCGGGGGAGCACCCGGGCCAGCCGAACGAGCTCGCGTCCAGCCACCAGCCCGATGCTGACGTGCGGATCGAAGAACGTCGCCCGGTCAGATGCGATGACGATGTCTGAAGTGGTGACCCAATCCAGGCCCGCCCCACAGCACAAGCCGTTCACGGCGGTCACTATCGGCTTGGCCATCCGGCGGAACGGCGGCGTGCCTTCCTGAGGCGCCTCCCACTGTTCGTACGTCGACAGGTACGGCCGTTCGTAGATCACCTTGCCGTCGCCGCGAATGGCTTTGACGTCCGCACCGGTGCAGAAGGCGCGACCGGTACCGGTGACGACGAGCAGCCACACCTTGTCGTCGTTCTCGGCTTCCTCGTAGGCGGCGCGGAGTTCGGTGATCATGTGCGGACTCAGAGCGTTGAGGGCATCCGGACGATTCAGTGTGATGGTGGCCGTATGCCCGTCGACGTCGTAGTTGATCGTGTCGAACGGGTCGGTAGGCATCCCTGCTCCCTCAGCGGCCTTGGAACTTCGGTGCGCGTCGTTGCTGAAACGCTGCCAGTCCCTCTTTGAAATCGCTTGTTCGACAGGACAGTTCCAGATTGAATAATTCCTGTGTCATGGATTGGCTCAGTGTCGCATGCTGACCGAAGCTCAGCGCCTGCTTGGCCAGCCCGATCGCTGCCGTCGGTCCACATGCCAGGCGGTCCACCAGCTTCCGTGCGGCGTCGTCGAGTTCTGGCCGGCTGACCGCTTCATGAATCAACCCCCAGTCGGCCGCATCCGCTGCGCTCACTTTCTCGCCGAGCAGCAGCATCCGCCTGGCCCGCGCCAGGCCGACCAGCCGGGGCAGCAGCCACGTGGAGCCCGAATCCGGGCTGAAGCCACGATCCACAAAGGGCTCCCAGAACACCGCATCGGTGGCGGCAACGGTGAAGTCGGCGGCCAGCGCCAGGTTGCAGCCAAACCCGACGGCCCATCCCTGGACGCTGCAGACCACCGGCAGCTGAACGCTGCCGACGAGCTCGATCGCGCGGTGTGCGGCATGCGGTATCCGCCGCACCAGGTGTCCGGCGCGGGGACGTTGCTCGCCGGGGTCGTTGGCGGCCACCCAATCCGCGCCGGTGCAGAAGTCGTCTCCGGCGCCGCGGATGTGTATCGCGCGCAATGAGTCGTCGACCGCGGCATCGGCCAGTGCCGCCACCAGTTCGTCGATCATCAAGTGGGTCAACGAGTTACGCCGGGCCGGGCGGTCGAGAGTGATTCGCAGAACCGGGCCATCGCGAGACGCTGTCACCGACCCCTCGGCCCCGGCCGCGTCGGCCTCGTGACTCACCGTCTATCCGGCCTTTCTCCGCCGATACGGTTACCCATACAGTAGGCAATACGATTGATACCCTGTATAAGTTAGCGGAACCCCGTGAAAAGAGGAAGCATGGCCATCGCCAGCGACGCCAGATTCGGCGAGGCGCCCCTTCCCCAGACCGAGGCCGCCGCCGGCGCCATGCGTCGCCTCAGCTCACTGCTGCTGTCCCTCGAGCACCCTCACCCCGTCGTGGACGACATGCTGGCCAAGTTCGCCGAGTGGGAGAGCGACCTGGCCGGCGCGGCTCCGACCGACAGCGCACCGCGAATCGGCGACATCGCCGACGACCCACGGCGCGTCTACCTCGACCACGCCACCGACATCGGCGCCTACAACCCGTGCTTCCCCGAGTATCGTTTCGATCACGTCGATTCCGAGAAAGCCGACGGCCAAGTCTGCTTCCCGCTCGTCTACGAAGGACCGCCGGGACTGGTGCATGGCGGATTTCTCGGCGTCTTCTTCGATTGCGTCATCCAGCATCACAATTGCGTCACCGGCCTTTCCGGCAAGACGCGATCAATGGTCGTCAACTTTCGCCGGCCCACACCGGTGCTGACCGAGCTGCGCTTCGACATCGTTCGGTCGCAGGGCGAACGGGGCATCGCGTCCACCGCGCGGCTGCTCCTCGACGACGAAGTGCTCTGTACGGGCGAGGTCAACACGTTGGCGTCGCCGCCGGAGAAGCTGACCGGATTCAAGTTCGGCAGGCGGCGAAAGGAGTCCGATAGATGACTGCCTCCGGCGGTTCGGACGATCGGGTGCTCTTCGAGGTCGATCGCGACCGGCGAATCGCGACGATCACCCTGAACAATCCCGAGCAACGCAATTCCTACGACGCCACGATGCGCGAGGCCGTCGGCCGCTGTCTGGATCTTGTGGCCGACGACGACGACCTCACCGTGGTGCTGTTGCGCGGAGCCGAGGGAGTCTTTTCCACCGGGGCCGACATGAACAATGCGTATGGCTGGTACGGCGCGTCCGACCCGGCGGCCAAGCGCCGGCCCAGTCAACGTCGGCGACTCACCGTCGACCGCAAGTCTTTTGGCTTTTACCACAACTTCATGGGATTCCCGAAGGTGACGGTGGGGGAGATCGCCGGCTACGCACTCGGCGGCGGCTTCGAGATGGCGCTGATGACCGACATCTCCGTCATCGCGCGCGACACGAAGATCGGCATGCCGGCAACCCGCTTCCTTGGTCCCGCGCTGGGCAGCCTGCACATGTTCTTCCATCGGCTGGGACCGGTGCTGGCCCGGCGCCTGCTGCTGACCGGTGACATCATCGAAGCGGGCGAGATCGAACACCTCGGAATCTTCACCGAGACATGCGATCCCGGCTCGGTCACGGCGCGCGCACGGTACTGGGCCGAGAAGGCGGCGAAGATGCCCGCCGACGGAGTCGTCATCGCCAAAGAAGCGTTCCGACTTGTCGAGCAGACCCAGGCGTACAACGGTGAGGAGGTCGCGAGCTACCTGTTTCACGCCTTCGGCACCAACCTGCAATTCGGGCCGGGAGAATTCAACTTCGTCAAGACGCGCGCACAGCACGGCGCCAAGGAAGCGTTTCGGCTACGCGACGAACACTTCCACACACCGGAACCCGAGTCGTAACAACGGGTTAGGGATCGACAATTTGCCCGCTGTCGCTGTGCGGGCAAGACTCATGCCCTCTCCAGCGGAGCACATTCAGCGCGCCGCAGCGGCCTTGGTCTTCGCCTTGCGTTGCCGGGACGACGCCGAGGCCTTAGAATCCTGCTCGATCAAACGGCCGGCGTGGTCGAGGATGCAGTCCAGGCCGAATTCGAAATTGGTCTCATCCGGGGCCCCGATGCGGTGTCCCTGGCTGGTCACTTGAGCGATCAGCGGAGTGGTCGCCGGGTCGATGGCCACGGCGTCCTCGATCGCGCGCGGTCCGCTGTCGGCCGTCTGGTTCTTCTCGTAGAGCCGATGCAGCACCACCGATCCGCGGACATGAACCGAAACCGCGGAGTAGGTGTCGAAGGCATCCTCGGGTGAAAGGCCGGCCTCCACCAGATTGGCGATCGCGCGCTCCATCTCCTGAGCGCCCAACCGCGCCGCTTTAGGGCTCAAGGCGGCGCGAATCAAAATCAGGTCGCACAGAATCGGGTTGCCCATGAACGTCTTTCGCATCAACCGCGCATGGTTGCGCAACGTCTCACGCCAGTCGCTGGCCTCGACGTACGGCGTGGCGAACACGTACTTGCTCAAGGCGCGGTCGGTCATCGCGTTGAGCAGATCGTCCTTCTTGCGGAAGTACCAGTAGATGCTGGTGACGCCCACGCCAAGGTGTTTGCCGAGTAGCGGCATGCTCAGGTTGTCTATCGACACTTGCTCTGCGAGTTCGAATGCGCCGCTGATGATGTCATCGGGATTGATGGACCCGCGTTCGCGTCGTTGACGCTTATCAGCGGTTGCCTGCTTGGCCACTACGGGCACCTCCGTGTACGCATGCGTGTCGCTTTTTCCCTCTGCTACTGTAATACCTATCGTAGGCTTTTTGGTAATAGGGCTGGACGCGCAAAATTGGGGCGATGGCTGAGCCATGGATCTAGGGCTGGCGAATGCCACGGCGGTGGTGGTCGGTGGTAGCCGCGGCATGGGCCTGGCGACGGCCCGTTGCCTCGCCGACGACGGCGCCCGCGTGGCGGTGGTCGGCCGCAGCCGCGACGCACTCGACTCCGCGGTGACGGAATTGGCGGGACGCGGCAGCCCCGACGCGCTTGGACTCGTTGCCGACATCGGTGACGCCGGCGCGGTCGACAGGGTGTTCGCCGAGCTTGGCGAGCGATGGGGCGGCGAACTCAACGCGCTCGTCATTACCGTCGGGCCCGGCGCGGCGGGCAGCTTCGAGGATTTGAGCGACGAACAGTGGCGCCAGTCCGTCGAAGACGGCGTGCTGGGGATGGTGCGTTGCGTCCGTTCGGCACTCCCACTGCTGCGGAAGGCGGAATGGGCCCGGATAGTCAACTTCTCCGCGCATTCGACTCAGCGACAAAGCGTCATGCTGCCCGCCTATACGGCCGCGAAGTCGATGCTGACGAGCGTCTCGAAGAACCTGTCCCTGCTGTTGGCCAAGGACGAGATCTTGGTCAACGTGGTCTCGCCGGGCAGCATCGCGTCCGAGTCGCTGGTCGGCTGGGCGAAGTCGGTGGGTGTCGACGGCAACGACCCATATGCGTTGATGGACGCCATTGCCAAGCATTTCGGTCATCCGGCCCACATGCCCCGAGCGGGACTGCCGGACGAAATTGGGCCCGTCGCCGCGTTCCTCGCGTCACGGCGCAACTCCTACATGACCGGAGCCAACATCAACGTCGACGGCGGTTCGGACTTCATCTGACCGCCGGGTAGCAGGAGGGAGCCGACCATGGCGACGGCAGGTGAGGCGCGTGCCTGGGCGCGCGGTGCATTGCGCGGAATCGGCGACTCCCTGTACACCCCGTTCTGCGGCGACGACGGTGACGACATCGACTGGGACGCCTACCGGACACTGGTGCGCTACTGCGTCGGGGACCTCGGGCACCCGATGTTGTGGTGCACCAGTGGCATCGCGGAGTTCTGGGCATTGACCATCGATGAGCGCAAGCGCTTGCTGGAAGTGGCAATCGAGGAGGCACGCAGCGTCAATCCCGACGTCGTCGTGCAAGCCTGCACATCGGCCATGTCGGCGAAGGATTGCTTGGACCTGACGCTGCACGCCCAACACGCGGGCGCCGACATCGCCTATATTCAAACGCCGATGATGGAGGTTCACGGCGGCGAAGGCGTGCTGAGGTTCTTCAAGTACATCGCCTCCCGCACGGACGTCGCCCTGGGCATGTTCAACTCCCCTTCCTCGGGCTATGTGTTGACTCCGGCCGAAAGCGCACGAATCTACGATGAGGTGCCCGCGGTGTGCGCCACGAAGGAGGGCGCCTTCCGGCCGGGGAGCAGCCGGTTGCTGCACCAATTGGCGCCCGGTCTGGTGCTCTGGGAATGCGACAGGACGGTGTATCGCGCCGGCTGGCTGCGCGACGGAATCGTGTGCGCGGCACAGTTAGGCACGGCGGGCTATCTGTTCGAAACCCCGCAGCGGCGATTGTTTTCCGAGTATTGGGATTTGGTGCAAAGCGACAAGCTGATCGAGGCGATGGACTACGGCCGTGAATCGGGCATGGACCAGTTCGACCTCGACGTCGGATCGTGGTGGACGTGTTACCCGGGGCGATCGGACTACTTCACCCACTGGGGTGGTGCGTTCAAGTACGCCGCCTCCCTGCTGGGGCTGCCGATAGGGGCGTATCCACATTCCCGGCCCCCGCAAGCGGAGTTGCCGGCCGAGGCGAAGTCCCAGATCGAGAACGCCTACCGTCGGCTGGGGCTGATCGGAATTTAGCCACCAATCATGTTGCGGCAGAACCGATCACAGCTCGAAGCGGGCCCGGTTCGGAACCGGGCCCGCTCGATCAGCCAACCATCTACTTCTGCTGGGCCCGCTCACGCGACTCGTGGGCCTTGGCCTTGGCGCGGGCCTTCTCGGCCTCGGCTTCCTTACGGCCGGCGTCGCGCTGCGCTTCCGCCTTGTCCTGCTGGGCCTTACCTTCTTGAATCAGCTCGTCGCGGCCGATGATTATGCCGATGACCTGCTTGGTCTTACCGAGGACGCCCTCGACGATGCCCCTAACGAACTCGACGGGACCGCTCTTGCTGTCAGCCATTGCTTTCTCCCCTCCTAGGTGAATCGGTACCTTTCCCGCGTCTTCCCGTTCACCGCATCGGCGAAAACGTCCCCGTGCTGTGGCGCTCGCCACAGTACGGCGTTTTCCGAGCTAGCGGGCGCACTTCGCGGATGAAACGATGACCCACGGCGGCTGTCGCTATCGGAAGGATCGGAAATGCTCACGCTGGGTGTTATCGGCTGGATCATCATCGGCGGCTTGGCCGGCTGGGTCGGCAGCAAGATCATGAAAACGGACGCGCAGATGGGTCTCGTTCTCAACCTCGTGGTCGGCATCGTCGGCGGCTTGATAGGCGGATTTCTGCTCCGGGGCTTCGGTGTGAACGTAGCCGGTAAAGGCCTGCTGTTTTCGTTTCTGACGTGTCTTTTGGGGGCGGTGATCCTGCTGGGAGTCGTCAAGCTCGTGAGGCGGTGACGGGCGTCCCGTCAAAATGCCCGCGCGTCCCGAAATTCGCTGTTCGGCTGCCGTCGCGGCGCCGCCACGGCGGTTGTGGAATGCAGTACCGATAGGTATACAGTATGGGTACAAAGTAGGCTCAATTCGGTGGACAAGCGCGAGGAGGTGCCGCGGGAGATGGCCGCTGGCGACGGAGCTTCCGAAGACGCGGTGCTGTATGAGGCGACGACGAGTGGCGTCGCGATCCTCACCTTCAATCGCCCCGAGCGCCTCAACGCCTGGGGTCCCGACATCGCCGCCGGGTTCTACGCCGCGATCGACCGCGCCGAACAGGACCCGGCCATCCGGGTGATCGTGCTGACGGGCCGGGGCAGGGGCTTCTGCGCAGGCGCGTATCTGGGCGCGCCGAGTTCGGCCTCCACAATGGGCAAGACCATTGAGAAGGCGGGTCGGACGAATCTGGCCGACCTGGTCGGCGAACGCCCACCGCATTTTGTGACGACCCTGCGCAAGCCCGTCATCGCGGCCATCAACGGTTCCTGCGTCGGCATCGGTCTGACGCAGGCGCTGATGTGCGATGTGCGCTTCGCGGCCGCCGGGGCCAAGTTCGCCGCCGTGTTCGCCCGACGCGGGCTGATCGCCGAGTTTGGCGTCTCCTGGATACTTCCGCGCTTGACCACCTGGGGCGTCGCCCTTGACCTGTTGCTGAGCGGCCGCACTTTTCTCGCCGAGGAGGCGGCCGAAATGGGCCTCGTCAAAGAGGTCGTCGCGCCCGAAAACCTGATGAAGCGCGCCCTGGACTACGCGGAGGACATCGCGCAAAATTGCTCGCCGGCTGCGATGGCGGTGATCAAACAGCAGGTATACGGTGACGCCACTCGCGACGTCGTAGAAGCCACTTCGGTAGCCGAGGTCCTGCTGCATGAGGCGATGCCGCGGCCGGACGTTGTCGAAGGGATCACCAGCTTCCTCGAGAAGCGGCCGCCGCAGTTTCCGTCGCTTGCATCAACCGACGCTTAGCCGGTGGTACCGGAAGGGATGATCATGGGTAACTTGGGCTACAAGGCGATCGACGTCGACAACCACTACTACGAGCCGCTGGACGCTTTCACCCGGCACTTGGACAGGAAGTTCCGCAGGCGTGGCGTTCAGATGTACAGCGACGGCAGGCACACCCAGGCGATCATCGGCGACCGGGTCAATCGTTTCATTCCCAACCCGACTTTCGACCCGATCATCGTACCGGGTTGCCTGGACCTGCTGTTCCGCGGCGAGATCCCGGAGGGCGTCGATCCAGCGTCGCTGATGCAGGTCGAAAAGCTCGAGCTACGACCGGAATACCAGAACCGGGACGCCCGGGTCGCGGTCATCGAGAACCAGGGCATCGAGACGGGCATCATGTTTCCGACCTTCGGATGCGGGGTCGAGGAAGCGCTCAAGGACGACGTGGAATGCACGATGGCCTCGCTGCACGCCTTCAACCTGTGGCTCGACGAAGACTGGGGTTTCGACCGGGACGATCACCGCGTCCTCACGGCGCCGATGATTTCGCTGGCCGACCCGGAAAAGGCCGCCGAGGAAGTCGATTTCGTGCTGGACCGCGGTGCACGGCTGGTCCATGTGCGGCCCGCCCCGGTTCCCGGTGTCCCGAAGAACCGCTCGCTCGGCCACGCGTCGCACGACCCGGTTTGGGCCAGGCTCGCCGAGGCCAACGTGCCGGTGGCGTTCCACCTGGGCGACAGCGGGTACCTGAAGATCGCGGGAATGTGGGGCGGCAAGGACACCTTCGAGGCCTTCGCGGCCCCCGACCCGCTCGACAAGATCCTCGTCGACGACCGGGCGATTCACGACACCATGGCGTCGATGATCGTGCACGGTGTCTTCGATCGCCATCCCAAGCTTCGGGTGGCCAGCATCGAGAACGGCTCCGAGTGGGTTGCCCGACTCATCAAGCGCTTGAAGAAGACATCGAACCAACAGCCGCGTTGGTTCCCTCACGATCCGGTCGACACCTTGCGTCAACATGTGTGGGTGGCGCCGTACTACGAAGAAGATCTGACCGCGCTGGCCGAAAAGATCGGCGTCGACCGCATCCTGTTCGGCTCCGACTGGCCGCACGGCGAAGGCCTGGAGTCGCCGCTGGCGTTCACCGAGGAACTGAAGGGATTCAGCGAATCCGACGTCCGGAAGATCATGCGCGACAACGCGATGGACTTCCTCGGAGTGAAAGCGGCGGTTGCCGCCTAGCAGGGTCGGAGCAGCTGGCATCGTGAGCGAATGGACCGTCGGGGCAGTGCTCGACGCTATCGCCGATGTCGTTCCCGACCGCCTGATGACCGTGTGCGGAAACCGCCGCAGCACCTTCGCCGAATCGGCGAGCCGAACCAACAGGCTGGCAAACTACCTCAACGACAAGGGGTTTGGGGTTTACGCGGCGCGCGAGACAATCGAGCGCTGGGAATGTGGTCAGGACCGGGTCGCGCTGATCATGTACAACGACCTGTACCCCGACATGGTGATCGGATGCCTCAAGGCGCGCGTTGTCCCCGTCAACGTGAACCATCACTACTCGGCAGCTGAGATCCGCGACCTGCTCGACTACGTCCGGCCCCGGGGCATCATCTATCACCGCTCACTCGGTGCCCGGTTCGCGGACGTGCTCCCACCCGTCGGCACCGAGCTACTGGTGTCCATCGAGGACGGAAGCGCGGCCGCCGAACTGCCGGGTGCGGTTTCGCTGGATAACGCCTTGGCGGCCGGCAGCTCAGATTTTCACCTTGCGGGCTCGCCGGACGACCTGATCATGATGTGCACCGGCGGGAC
Source organism: uncultured Actinomycetota bacterium (assembly GCA_963784685.1). GTDB lineage: Bacteria > Actinomycetota > Actinomycetes > Mycobacteriales > Mycobacteriaceae > Mycobacterium. The sequence continues at coordinate 95,273 of CAWASF010000010.1, read as the reverse complement.
GACGGGCCGTCCAAAGGGAGTGCTGTGGCGCCAGAGCGACATGTATGTGTCGTCCATGGTGGGCGCCGATCACGAGAGCGTCACCGAAATCCACGACAAGGTTCGCGGTGGCGGGCCTCCCTGGTTCGCGGTTTCACCGCTGATGCATGCGGCCGGGATGTGGACCGCGTTCGCGGCGCTCTGCGCCGGCCTGCCGGTCGTGCTCTACGACGACCGCAACAAGCTCGACGTTCGATCGGTGTGGGAGACCGCCGAGCGCGAAAAGGTGGGCATGCTGACGATGGTGGGTGACGCGTACGCCGGGCCGCTGGTCGCCGAACTGCGCGCGCATCCCTACGACTTGTCCTCCCTGAACGCGATCGGCACGGGTGGAGCCGCCACCAACGCGAAATACAAACGGGCACTGATGGAATGCCTGCCACACATCACCATCATCGAGGGCTACGGGTCTTCGGAGAGCGGCAACATGGCTTTCGGGCACAGCCGCGGCGGGCATGCCAGCGAAACCTTCGAGCCCTGGGTCGGCGCCGCCGTCGTCTCCGCCGACCGCTCCCGGTTCCTGCGCCCGGGTGAACCGGAGATCGGCTGGGCCGCAAGGACGGGCCGGATTCCGCTAGGGTACTTCGGCGACGCCGAAGCCACGCAACGCACCTTCCCGGAAATCGAGGGTCAGCGCGTGGTGATCCCGGGCGATCGGGCGTCCCTTGAAAAGGACGGCACCATCCGACTTTTCGGTCGCGATTCGCTGGTCGTCAACACCGGCGGCGAAAAGGTCTTCGTCGAAGAGGTCGAAGAAGTCCTGCGCGCACATCCGAACATCGCCGACGCCCTGGTGGTGGGACGGCCAAGCGAGCGGTGGGGCGAGGAGGTCGTCGCGATCATCGCGCCCCACCCGGGTGCCCGGCTCGCCGCCGACGGGCAGGCCCTTTACACGTTCTGCACTTCGCAGATGGCGCATTTCAAGGCGCCGAAGGCTTTCATCTTCGTCGAGCAGATTCAGCGTCTGGGTAACGGGAAGCCCAACTATCGATGGGCCCGGGAACAAGCCGAACAGAAGGTGTCATGAACACCAAAGTGATTGACTGCCTGGTCAACGTGCACTTCGGTGAGGCCGAGTCGCAGCCCGGCTGGATGCTCAGGGTCAGGGACGACTACTTCAAGGGCCCGGAGTCGATGTTCGCGCCGGTCGATCTGTCCGAACTGCTCGACGAGATGGACGCCCACGGTGTGCGGCAGGCGATCCTAATGGATTCGCTCTCCAGCCCGTCCACCACCGCGCGTAAGTTCGCCGAGGCCAAACCGGACCGGTTCGCGTTGGCCATGGGCGGGGTAAACCTGCTGCGTCCCGTGCGGCCGTTGCGCGAATTGACCGCCATCGTGGGCGACCTTCCGGTCGCCTATGCCGTAGTGGGACCGAGCTTTTGGGGTGATGGGCAGTATCCGCCCAGCGACGCCGTTTACTATCCGCTCTACGCCAAGTGCGCCGAGCTCAACCTGCCGCTCTGCGTCAACACCGGCATACCCGGGCCGCCGATCCCCGGGGAAGTGCAGCATCCCATGCACCTCGACCGGGTATGCGTGCGGTTTCCCGAGCTGAAGCTGTGCATGATCCATGGGGCCGACCCGTGGTGGGACGTCGCGATCCGGTTGTTGCTCAAGTACACCAACCTGCGGCTGATGACGTCGGCGTGGTCGCCGAAGCGACTGCCCGAGAGCCTGCTGCACTATATGCGAACGCGCGGCCCGGACAAGGTGATCTACGCGTCGGACTGGCCGGTGTTGCGGATGCGGCGGGTGATTCCCGAAGCTCGCGCGCTGGACCTGCCGCCCGAGGTGCTGGACAACTACCTCTACAACAACGCGCAGCAGTTTTTCTTCGGAAAGGAACATTGACCATGGACCGCTTCGAACTGCGCAGACAGGATTACAGCCTGTCCGACGACCATGTCGCCCTGCAGGATGCTTACCAGCAATTCTTCAAAGCTCACTGCTCGATCGAAACAGTCCGCGCCGCAGAGCCTTCCGGTTTCGACAAGAGCCTGTGGGAGCGGTTGTGCGCGATGGGCGCGACCACGATGGCGCTTCCGGAATCCCGCGGTGGTGACGGGGCGACGCTGGTCGATCTCACCCTGGTGGCCGAAGAGGTCGGCCGGTCACTGGCGCCGGTGCCATGGATCGACCATGTCTGCGCCGCCCGCCTGTTGGGCCGCTTGGGAGCGTTGGACGCCGACACCGCCGGCCTGGCCAACGGTGAACAGCTTGCCGCGCTCGACCCCCGGATCGACAGTGCGCGGGGTCCCCGCCTGATTCCGACCGGGTCGATTGCCGACCACATCATCGTCCGTGACGGCGACGAGGTCGTGCGCCTGACGTTCGGAACCCGGCCGGCGAAGGTCGACAACATCGGCCGGCTACCGATGGCCTGGGTGGACCCGGCCGCCGCCGACACTCGTACGATCATAGCCCAGGGGCCCGATGCGCTGACCAATTACCAACGGGCCGTGGACGAATGGCGGCTGCTGACCGCGGCGGCCCTGGTCGGTCTGGTCGAGGAGACGATGACCATCGCGGCGGAATTCGCCAAGACGCGCTACACGCTGGGGGTGCCCATCTCCACGCTGCAGGCCATCTCGCACCCACTGGCGAACATGGCCATTGCCGTTCAGGGGGGACGCAACCTCGCCCGGCGGGGCGCTTGGTTCCTGGACAACGAGCCCGACGAAAGACCCGAGTTGGCGCCCGCCGCTTTCGTTTTCATGGCGGAGGAGGCCGCAAAGGCGGCCACGATGGCGGTCCACATCCAGGGCGGGCTGGGGGTTTCGGCGGAGGCCGCCGCTACGGCGTATCTAGTGCGAGCAAGGGGATGGCCGCTCGCGGGCGGAGACCCGGGGAAGGCCGCCCAGCGGGTCGCCGAGATTGTGGCCGCCCGCGAGGGCGCGTCACAACGGTAGGACAGGAGCCAAACGATGGATTTCTCCCGGGTTGAACTGTCCGACGAGGATCAGGACTTCCTTGAGGAAGCGCGCAGCTTTCTGGCCGAACACATGACGGAAGAAGTCAGGCGGCGGGACCGCGAGACCGGCGACAATTTCGACGAGGGTCTGCATCTGAAGTTCGGCGCCGCAGGCTATTTGGAGAAGGAGTGGAAGCCGGAATCCGAAGGTGGGTTCAGCCGAGTGCGCCGCCGCATCTGGGAGCAGGAGAAGCGCCGCGTGCACGTGCCCTGGGTGACCTGGGGGACAACCGCGATGGTGGCGCGCTCGGTGGCGAAGTTCGGGTCACCGGAACTGCGCGACGAGGTGCTCCCGAAGGTGTTCACCGGCGAGGTCCGGCTGTGCCTGGGCTACACCGAGCCGGAGGGTGGTTCCGACGTCGCCACCTGCAAGACCCGCGCGGTACGCGACGGTTCGGGAAACGGGGCCTGGATTATCGACGGTTCCAAGATGTTCACCACCGGGGCGCACAACTGCCAGTACGTATTCCTCATCACCAACACCGCACCGGATGCGCCGAAACACAAGAGCCTGACCATGTTCCTGGTTCCGCTGGATTCGCCGGGTATCGAAATCCAGGGCATCCGGACCGTCGACGGAGACCGGACGAACATCGTCTATTACAGCGACGTCCGCGTCGACGACAAGTATCGTCTCGGCGACGTCAACGCGGGCTGGACGGTGCTGCGCGAGCCGCTCAACGTCGAGCACGGCGCGGTTGCGGCGGCACCCGACGGGCTGCAGGACACCTCGATCATGATGCACCAGGCCGGGTTCATGGCCGAGGCCGTCGACAGGGCCGCCGCGCGCGTGCTCATCGACGACAAGTCGGTCGCGTACCGCCTTGGCCGCAGTGTGGCCAAGATGGAAGCGGCGCTGAGCGCCCCGAGCATCTTCGGCCGGGTCGCCATCGCACAAACGATGCGGGACATCTCCCCGGACCTGATGGACCTGCTCGGCGCGGCGTCGGCGCTGCCGTTCGGGACCGACGGCGCCGCCGACGACGGCAGCGCCGAGTACGTGTACCGGTTCGCTCCGCTGGTGGGCATTTACGGCGGCACGCTTGAGGTGTTCCGCAACATGATCGCCCAGTACGCGCTCGGACTGGGCAAGCCGAATTACTCACCGCCGCTTAAGAAAACGTCCTGATAGCGCGCTTCTCAATCAGAAGCCGGCGAGTCGTTGTCAAGCGCGATGAGCGTGCCAAGCTTTGGCGACTATCGATGCGGCGGCTGTCACCCGGAGCGTAATTGCCCACCGATGCCTTCGTCGTCGACGTCGCGCCAGAAGTTGGTGTCGTATTGTGTGTCCGGCACCGGGATCTTCTCGCCGACGTACGGCTGTGGTGCGGCGCGGTCGACATCCAGCTCACCGGTGTCGATGTCGAGCCGGTCGATATCGTTGAGCAGCCGGTCGGCGTCGTTGGCAATTCGGCGCATCGACGCAATGTCCTGGTACTGAGTCTGCAACGACGTGACGCACTGCCGCAGAACACTCATGAGGCCCCGCAGCTCGTCGAGTTCGGTTGCGCCGGACAATGGGACCTCCTCATGCTCCACGGTGCCTCTGCACCACGGCCCACCAGTCTCACGGTCCGCGCTACATCACGCGAGGGCCAAAAGTCCCCAATCAACCCGTATTGCTGCGCTGAGCTCCGTTCACGACAGCAGCTTCTCCGGTGCGGGTTGGAGGTCCCTCGGCCGGCGTCAACCGCAGTGGCGTGGCCAACCTGCGTCAGTGCGCGGAGCACGTGAACGCTGCGCTGGGCATGGCAACCCCGCCCGAGGGGACGCTGGTTCGCTGGTCGGCGCTGCTTTTCCTGACGGCGGCAGAAGTCCCGGGAAGCGGGGACCTTCGTCTCTAGGCGTAACCGTGGCGCTGCGCGAGTGTGGGAAACATCAGAAGTGTCAACAGAAAGCAGTATTCTGATGAGCGCTCATTTTCCGGATCTCGAGACGATCCGCACGGTGTTGTCGATGGCCACCCGGGCGCCGTCGGTGCAAAACTCTCAGCCGTGGCGGTGGCGGATCGGTGCGAATAGCTTGCATCTGTACGCCGATCTGAGCCGGCACCTGCCCAGCACCGACCCCGACCGCCGGGACCTGATGCTCAGCTGCGGCGCGGCGCTTCATCACTGCGTGGTGGCATTGGCTGTCATGGGTTGGCAAGCCAAGGTCCACCGGTTCCCCAATCCGGGCGAACCCGAATATCTTGCCGCCGTGAAGGTTCACCGCCACCCCGCCACGGAGCTCGATGTGACTCTGGCCGCGGCGATTCCGCGGCGGCGCACCGACCGGCGGTACTACAGCCCGTGGTATGTGCCGGCCGGCGACATCACCGTGATGGGTACGCGAGCGGCAAGCGCCGGGGTGATGCTGCGTGAAGTTCATTCACTTTCCAAGTTGAAGCACATTGTGGCGCAAGCGGTCCGGCAACACGCTACCGATAGCGACTACCTCGCCGAGATGGCCACGTGGAGTGGACAGCGCGCATCGGTGGTCGGTGTGCCGGCCCGCAACACACCGCCCTCCGATTCGATGGCGCCCCTGCCGGGCCGGCTGTTCGCCAATCCTGCGCTGGCCCAGCCCCCCGATACCGAGCCAGCAGACGACAACGCGGTCGTGCTGGCACTGGGCACCAAAGACGACACTCCGCTGGCCAGACTCCGCGCCGGCGAGGCCACCAGCCTGGTGCTGCTGACCGCCACCGCACAGGGGTTGGCGAGCTGCCCGGTGACCGAGCCATTGGAGATCGCCGAAACACGAGATGCAGTGCAGACCGGAGTGTTCGACGTCAGGGGGTTCCCGCAGATGCTGCTGCGCGTCGGATGGGCACCGGCTAATGCCGACCCGCTGCCTGCGACTCCCCGCCTCCCACTCGGCGAGGTCGTCGAGGGGCTCGACGGATCGGCGTTTGACCGGCTTTAGCCCCCGCAGCCCGCGGTGGACGGCCAACGCACCCTTCCCAAGGATTCTCCGCGGACGGGTTCCTCCGCTTCATGCGCACGCGGTTAGGTCGTCAGGACCGTGGCGGCGGCGGTTCCGGGGGCCCCGTAGAGCTGAGCAAAACCGACGCGAGGCTCACCCGGCACCTGATGATCGCCCGCCTCGCCGCGAAGTTGTCGCACCAGCTCGTGGATTTGGCGCAGACCCGACGCGCCGATCGGCTCGCCATTCGCGATCAGACCGCCGTCGGTGTTGACCGGCATTGCACCCGCGATCTGGGTGGCACCGTCGGCCAGAAGCTTTTCTTGCTCGCCGTCGGCGCAGAAGCCGCATTCGGCCATGTGGATGATCTCTGCGCCGGCGTCGGTGTCCTGCAGTTGGATGACGTCGATGTCGTCCGGTGCCACACCGGCCTTTTCGAACGCGGCTTTGGCGGCGTAGACCGTCGGGGACACGTCCTCTTCGACCGGCGCGTAGGTGGTATTCACCTCGTAGGCACCGTAGCGGCGGGTGCGGACCTCGACCGCGCGGACGTAAACGGGTTCGTCGGTGAACCGCCGCGCGATTTCGGCGCGGCACATGACGACCGCGGCGGCGCCTTCGTCGGGCGTGCAGAACATGTACTGGGTCAGCGGGTAATTCAGCACCGGCGAGTTGAGGATGTCCTCCTCGGACATCGGCTTGCGCCGAAAAGCGTTGGGGTTCAATGCCCCGTTGCGGAAGTTCTTGGCCGCGACCTTGGCCAGCGTCTCGGTCGAGATCCCGTGGTCGTGCAGGTAGCGGTTGGCCTTCATGCCGAAGAATTTGGTGGTGAGATACTGCCCGTTCTCGGCATACCAGCTCGGCATCCCGACCAGCGCCGGATCTTCGGTGAAGGCGCCGCGCGGATGCTTGTCCATGCCGACGGCGATGCCGATGTCGTAGTCGCCCAGCCGGATTCCGTCGGCGCACGCCTTGGTCGCGCTGGCCGCCGTCGCGCAGGCGTTGAACACGTCCGTGAACGGGATGCCGGTGAGCCCCACCATGCCGACGATCGCGTCGGGATTGGCCACGGTCCAGCTACCGCCGACGGCGAACTGAATGTCCTTCCACTCGACACCCGCGTCCCCGAGTGCAAGCCGGATGGCGTCGGCGGCCATCTCCATCGCCGACTTGCCCTCGAAGCGCCCGAACGGGTGTAAGCCCACTCCAATAACAGCAACGTCGTTCATGAGCGCCGCTCCTCCTCATCGCTTCGCTCTGCATCGTCGCCGGCGCGGTTCACGCGATCGCCCCCGATTCCTTGAGTTCGGCGATGCGATCCCAATCCATGCCGATCTCCATCAGGACGATCTCGGTGTGCTCGGAGGCTTGCGGTGCCCGGGTGGTGACGAGCGGCTCGTGGTTGAACTGCACAGGGCCGCGCACCACGCGGAACGGCGCGCCGCCACTGGCGAGCTCGACCTCGGCGACCATGTCGTTGGCGAGCGCCTGTTCGTCGTCGGCCAGGTCGAGGAGGCTCTGGAAAGGCGCCCACTGACCCTTCATCGTCTTCAGATGCTGCCGCCAGTATTCGAAGGGTTTGCCGGCGAAGGCGTTCGCGATCAGTTCGGCCGCCGCGTCCGCGTTCTGGATCAACGGGAGCACATCGGCGAAGCGCGGATCGTCCGCGGCCTCGGGGATCCCGAGGTGCTCGAACGTGTCGCGGATGACGCCGGTCGGGCTGATGATGCACAGGTTGATCGTGCCGCCATCAGAGGTCTGGTAGTTGCCCATGAAGGGATTCACCGACGGGTTGGCGCCGCCCGGCATGGCGTTGCGCATGACCTCGCCGTTTTCCATACCCTGCGTCATGCTCGCGCCCGCCGCCCACCACGCGGTGCTCAGCAATGACACGTCGAGCTCGAGGGCTTCGCCGGTGCGTTCGCGATGCAGCAGTGCCGCCGAGATCCCGCCGGCGATGAACATGCCGCCGATGGAGTCGCCGAACGCGGGAATGCCTTGGGGCAGCACGCCACCCAGCTCCTCGGGTGTCAGCGCGTATCCGATGCCGCTGCGCGTCCAGAACGCCGTCCCGTCGTAGCCGCCGACGTCGCGCTCGGCCCCCTTGTCGCCGTAGGCCGAACCGCGGGCATAGATGATGTTTGGGTTTGCCGCGCGGATGTGCTCGACGTCGAACTTGTGCGTCCGGCGGTGCCTGGGCAGGTAGTTGGTGAGGAATACGTCGGAGGTCTTTGCCAGTTCATAGATCACTTCCTGGCCGCCCGGCGTGGAGACGTCGATTCCGACGCTGCGCTTGCCCCGATTGGGATGCTCCATCAGTGGATGCCGGTCCGGGTTGACTTGAATGCCACCCATATTCAGGAAGCCGCGCTGGGTATCACCGCGGACCGGGTGCTCGATCTTGAGGACGTCCGCGCCCCAGTCGGCGAGGATCGCCCCCGCGGCCGGGACGAACGTGAACTGCGCGAGCTCCAGGACCCGAAAGCCCTCCATTACCTTGATCACGTTGGCTCCTTGGCCTTGAACGTCACCGGAAGCGCCGTCGGCGAACGGAAGGGCTGACCGTGGATTTGCGGGTCGTCGTCGGTGACCAGCTCGATGTCGGTCAGGCGATTCAACAGGCATTCGAGCGCGACGCGGGTTTCCAGCCGCGCCAGGTGAAGACCCAAGCAGGTGTGCTCGCCGGCGGCGAAGGAGATGTGCGGATGGTGTTCGCGGAAGATGTCGAACTCCTCGGGACGTTCCCAGCGCCGCTCGTCGCGATTCGCCGAGCCTATGCAGACACTGATCATCGCGCGCTCCGGAATCCTGACGCCTTCCAGGTCGGTCTCTTCGGTGGTGTACCGCTGCACGGTGGTCAGCGGGGTCTCGAAGCGCAGCCCTTCCTCGATCGCCTGCGGGATCAACTCGCGCTCGGCTTGCAGCGCCGCGAACTGTTCGGGGTGGGTCAGCAGCAGGTACAGCAGGTTTCCCGAGGACCGGTAGGTGGTCTCCAGCCCGGCGGGCAGCAGCAGACGCAGGAACGAGTAAATCGCTTCGTCGCTGAGCTTTTCGCCGTCGATCTCCGCGGTGACCAGATCGCCGATGATGTCCTCGGTGGGTTTGGATTTGCGCTGCTCGATCTGCTCGAGGAAGTAATCCTTGAGCGCGGCGGACGCCTCGAAGGCGCGTTCGTAGTCGACGTGGTAGCTGATCACTTCCACGGCGCGCTTCCGGAACGCCGGCAGGTCTTCGGCCGGCAGCCCCAGCAACTGGGCGATGATCCGGGTGGGAAATTCGAAGGTGAAATTCCGGACGAGGTCGGCCCGACCCGAGCCGATGAACTCGTCGATCAACGCGTTGCAGGTTGGGCGCACGATCGTCGGCTCCCACCGGGCCAGCGCCTTGGACCTGAACGCCGCCGACACCAGGTTGCGATGTTCGCGGTGCTCCTTGCCGTCCATCGCCAGGATGGTGGGCCCCATGAACAGCCCGATTGTCTTGTCGTACAACTTGGAGGTGAACACCTGGTTGTTGCGGAACACCGTGTTGACCGCGTCGAACGACATCGCCGAGAATTCGCTTTTGGGCCGAAAGGACTCCGGCGTCTTGGAGTAGTCCATGACCGTGCCGCGAAACACGCCGGACTTGCGGCGCTTTCGGGCAAAGAACGGGTAGGGATCGCGCAGATCAACGGTTTGGTCGCCGGCGGCAGTGTGGACGTTGGTCGTCACCTAGATCTCCAGCATCTTCAGCATGAACGGGCTGTCCCGCGTAAGATCGTACTGTAATTATTACAGTAGACAATATGGGGTCGTAGCCCACGCCCCTCAGCCGCTGACGGCCTGCTCGCTTGCCCACCGGTAGTCGGCCTTGCCCGACGGGCTGCGCTCTATCACGGGGCGGAAGACGACCGCTTTGGGAAGTTTGTAGCGGGCCAGAGACCGCGCGGCGTGGGCGACCAGTTCGTCGGCGTCGGCACTGGCGCCCTCGGCGAGCGCGACGACCGCAACGACCTCCTGTCCCCAGCGTTCGCTCGGCCGCCCGGTGACCACCACGTCGGCCACCGCGGGATGCGACGCGATCGCCGTTTCGACCTCTTCGACGAAGATCTTCTCGCCGCCGGAATTGATGGTCACCGAATCGCGGCCCAGCAATTCGATAGCGCCGTCGGCGCGGTGGCGCGCGCGGTCGCCGGGAACCGCGTAACGCACGCCATCGATCACGGGGAATGTCTTGGCGGTCTTGGCGGCGTCGCCCTTGTAGCCCAGTGGAACGTGGCCTCGTTGCGCCAGCCAGCCGATGCCGTCGTGACCGGGCTCCACGATCGCGGTCAGGTCTTCGGACGCCACGAAGGTGTCCGGTCCGGCGTTGAAAGTGCCGGTCGACACCGCACCCGACGTCGACATGTGGTGCATCTGCGCGCCGGTCTCCGACGATCCGACGCCATCGACGACGACGGCGTTCGGCAGGACTTCGATCAGCCGTTGCTTGACGAACGGGGTGAGCAATGCGCCGCCATTGGCAACCACGGCCAACGAGGACACGTCGGCGATGCCACTCTCGATCGCGGCGACCAGGGGTCGCGCCATCGCGTCGCCGACCACCGTCACCACCGTCGCCCGCTCACGCTCGATGGTGCGCACCACGTCTTCGGCGTCCAAATGATCGACGACCGAAGGGAAGACGACGGACTGCCCCGTCGTGAGCGCCGTCATCACACTCCACTGCGCCGCACCGTGGATCAGCGGCGGCAATATCAACAACTTGGTGCCGGGGCCCGCGGTCGCTCCGGCGACGATTTCGTCGACTGAGCCGAAGGGCTCGCCGGTCATGAGGTTGCGGCCGCCAAATGATGTCATGAAGATATCGTGCTGCCGCCACAGCACCCCCTTGGGCATTCCTGTGGTGCCACCGGTGTACAGGACGTACAAGTCGTCGGGGGAGTGCGGCAGCGGCGGGGGTTCCGGCGAACTGGACGCCATGATCTTCTCGTAATCCACTGCGCCGTAAAGCAAGTCGTTGCCGGAGTCGTCGGCGATCTGAATCAGGACGCGCAACCGGGGCAGATCCGGCAGGATCTCGGCCACTCGTGGCGCGAAGGCGGCGTGGTAGATCAGGGCGCTTGCCCCCGCATCCGTCAACAGATATTGCAGCTCACTCTTGACATACCGGAAGTTGACGTTGAACGGGGCGACTCGGGCCTGGAAGGCGCCGAGCAACGCCTCGACGAATTCATTTCCGTTGTAGGCGTAGAGGCCAAGCAGGTCCTGGCCCACCTCATGGCCGGCGAGCGCGGAGCGCTCGGTATGGCATCCCAGTCCCCGCGAGCGCAGGTATGCGGCGAGCCGGTTCGACCGCGCGATGAGCTGCGCGTAGCTGTAACGCCGTTCACCCCGGATCACCAGGTCGCGGTCGGGAATCGCGGCGGCGACGGCCTTCGCGACGGCGGGTACCGTGAACTGCGTTGTGGTGTCGGACATCGTGCCTCTCACGGCTGGTGGGGTAGCAGGCGGACCATCAGGCCGTTGGCTTCGCTGAGCAGTGTGCCGTCCGCAGCCGTCATGCTAGCGGTAACGAAGAACTTCCTGCCGTCGACGTCGCTGATGCGGCCCTGGGCGGTCAGCGGCTCTTCGATCGGGGTGATGTTGCGGTAGTCGACGTGCAGGAACGCGGTGCGGGTGGGCGGACAACCGGCGGTGGAGACGACCATCCCGAACAGCCAGTCGTAGAACAGCGGGATCATCCCGCCGTGCACGACGTTGTTTCCGCCCACATGGGATCGGGTGAAGTGTCCCGCCATGGTCACGCCGTCGGGTCCGGATTCGGTGACAATCCAGGGTGGCAGCAGGGGATGACCCAACCCGGGCAGTTCGATGACGCGGCCGCCCGGTGCCACGTTCTCGGGCACCTGGTGTCCGTCCAGGACTGCGCAGGCCTTCTCGACGTGCTCGGCCGCGGTGCTCCACATCGAACCGTTGGTGGCGACGGCCAGGTCCTGTAGGCGGCGCATCGCGGCGACGAAGCGCCCCAGCCCGGGGGGCGCGTGCTCGGCCGGCTTGATCTCGGGGAATCCGCCTTGAAGCCCGGGCACGGTTTCGGTCATGGGCGCTGCCACACCCGAAGCAGATCGTCGGTTGTGGTGATGGTCGCCAGCAGCGACAGCGTGTTGGCGATGACGGCGGCGCCGTATTCGGTGGGTATGCCGGCAACGGCATCCCGGGGCACGATCACGCGATAGGCGGCGTTCACCGCATCCATGACGACGTTGGGGATCGCGATATTCAGCGAAACACCAACCACGACAAGGGTGGACACCCCGAGGTTCCGCAGCACCGCGTCGAGGTCGGTGCCCCCCATCGGCCCCACGCCGTGCCAGCGGCTCAGCACGAGATCGGTTGGCTCGGGACCCAACTCGGGCAGCAGAGCCGCACCGGGGGTACCGGGAGCGATGTCGACCCCTCCGTGTTCGAGGTCGCGACCGATGGCGAAGATCTTGGCGTTGTGGTTGGAACCGAGCCCGTCGGGTCGTCGCTGCACCAGGCAGTGCACGACGCGCACCCCGGCCGCCCGCGCCGCCGGCAGCAGTCGCACGATGTTGGGCAGTGCGACGCGGCGTGCCTCCTCGGCGAGCAGCGCCAGCCCGGCGTGCGGGCCGATAACCGCGCCCTGGCACTCCTGGGTGACGATCGCGGTGTGCCCCGGCTGAACGAGGTCGGCGAGCCGGGGCTTCATGCCGGAACATCGTAGAACTGAGTGGCCCACTTCCGCAGCGCCATATACCCTTTCGCGTCGTCCTTGGAAAGTGCGGGACGTTCCACGTACTTCTGATAGCGCCAGATTTCCAAATCGTCGAAGACGGTGGACAGGAACTGCTTCTCAATGACGTCGCGTAGCTTGCCGTGCGGCACGTCGGAGGCGTCGCCGGAAATGCGCGGCCACCAGATCGAGTAGAACAGGTCCGAACACTCATCGTCGACCGGCGTGCAGGTGAAGATCAGCCGATGATTCTGTGCGCCCTCGAAGACGCTGATCGCCCCGCCGAGGCCGAACAGGTGGCTGTGGAACCGCAGCGCGAGCTCCTCGGGGTCATCGCTGCTCGCGTCCGGCCAACCCGCAACGAATTGCCATTCGTGGTCGACGATCTTCCAGTCCAGCACCCTGGGCGTCACCGTGGCGTGGTGTACGTATTCGAAGTGGGCGCTATCGGGGGCGTTCTCCGCCACGATCTGCGGATGCACTGGTTCGCGCTCCGCGCGCCGGGAGAACTCCGGATACGCCCGGTAGTACGCCGCCGGATCCGTCTCGAACCGCGGGAAATTTCCGAAGATGTCCGGCATTTCCCACTGCGGCTCCCTGCCGTCCGGCTGGTGCCAGACGAACACGCAGTCGTACTGCTCCCGCACGGGAAACACCCGCAGTCGCAGCGCCCGGTTGGGCCGGTCCGGTTGATACGGGATGTAGCGGTTGGTCCCGTCGGGGCCCCACCGCCAACCGTGAAACGGGCACTGGACGCAGTCGCCCACCACCTTGCCGCCGTGGCCGATGTGCGCGCCGAGGTGTTTGCAGTGCGCTTCGAGAACATGCAGCCCACCGCCCTGGTCGCGATAGGCGACCAGATCCTCGCCGAAGTAGTGCAGTGGCCGCACTTCGCCGACGGGAAATTCGGGCGACCACCCGACCATGAACCACCCGGTGACTTTCCAGGTGAACGGCACTTTCACGCCGGCGCCTCCTGCGATTATTGATACTAAATTCGTTACAGTATAGATTTCAGCAGGTCGACTGTGTTCGTCTGGGAGCGAAATGACTGGAGCGGCTGATCCAAGCGCTGGCCGCGCGCCTAGGTGAGTGACATGTCCTGGGCGACGCGCGGGCTGGGTATCTCCAAAGGGCTGGCCCGCGAGCTGGGCATGCTGCTGCCGCGCACGGTGGCCGGCCTCAACCAATCGACCGGCTGGGCCCCGGTGTCGGCGCGCGGAGTGCGTCAGTTCGGTGAGGTCATGCTGGACGAGCTTGTGCTGAGCGGCTTTTCGCTGCTGAGCGGGAGCCCCACGGAGCTGCGGCCCGTGAACGCGTGCGCCGCAGCGGCCGACGAACTGTCGGCACTCGGCTTAGACCGGGCGCACGCCGAACCAGAGCCCCTGCGGGCAACCTCTATGCGACGGCGCCGCGTCGCGGGGCTCACCTACGAGCGGATGACGTTCGAACACGATCCGAAGCTGCCGGCGACACTGCAAGCCGACGGCCTCGGCGGCCCGGCGCGTGCGGTGGTGCACGTGTGCCGGCACCGCGGCGGCCCGAGGCCGTGGCTGGTCTGGGTCCACGGCGCCGGTCAGGGCGGCATGGAAGACCTGTTGCTGTCACGGATCGGCCGAATCCATCACGGGCTGGGGTTCAACGTCGCCATGCCGGTGCAGCCCGGCCACGGTAGCCGACGCGGCGAATGGCCGGCCTATCCGGACGTGGACCCGTTGGGCAACGTCGCGGGAATGATGCGCGCGGTGTCGGAGGTCCGCGCCGTGGTGCGCTGGGTAGAGCCGCAGGCCACTTCCGTTGTGGTGTCGGGGATTTCGATGGGTACCCCAGTGGCCGCGCTGGTTTCCCACCTCGAGAGGCAGGTCGACGCGGTCGCGCTGTACACCCCGATCCTGGGGCTCAACGCGATGATCGCCCGCCATCTAGGGCGCTGGGGACAATCGCGCGCGGCGTTCCGTGAGCTCCTTGGCTCTCCCGAGGTCGCGAAACTCACCTCGGTGATCGACCCTTTGAGCGTTGACCCCGCGCCGCCACCCCGGCGCCGGCTCATCGTCGGCGCGTGGCACGACCGCATGGCGATGCGCGAGCCCGCGGTTGCGTTGCAGGAGCGCTGGGGTGGGCAACTGTACTGGTACGACGGCAGCCACGTCGGCCACATATTCTCCCGCCGCGTGCAGAAGGTCACCGAGCGATTCCTGAGCGAGGTCGCCCTCTGATGGCGGCCGCGCGGACCGCGCGCGAAGTGGTCGAACTCTACAACCTGGTGGTCTGGAACGAACGCGACCTGGGCCTGGCCGCGAAGTTGTTCGCGGACACCGTCATCCGGCACGAGGTGGGCGAGGCGCACACGTTGACGCACGCGCAGGCGGTCCAGCGGGTCGCCGACGTCTGGCAGATGTTCGACGGGTTGCGCTTCGACCTGAATATCCTGATCGCGGGCGACGACGGTGAGCACGTCGCGATCGTTTACGACTCGTCGATGACGACCAAGGACCGCACCGAAACCAACTCTGAAATCAAGATTGCCGGCATCGAGGTGTTCCGCGTCGTCGCAGGCAAGATCACCGATGTCTGGAATTGTGGCTACCAGCAAGGAGTTTGGAGTTGAGCGAGTGCACACTTGACGAATTGGGTTACTACCTGCTTGCCGGGGCCGGCGGCGAGGGGCCGGCCACCCTGATGGACGAGGCCCGCCGGGGTGAGGAACTGGGCTTCGGGACCGCATTCATCTCCGAGCGCTGGAACGTCAAGGAAGCGTCGTCTCTGGTAGGGGCGGCGTGCGCGGTGACCCACCGGATGCAGATCGCCACCGCGGCAACCAATCACAACACCCGCCATCCGCTGATAACCGGATCGTGGGCGACCACCATGCACCGGCTCTCGGGTGGGCGGTTCACGCTGGGCGTCGGCCGCGGCATCGCCGCGATCTACGGGGCGTTCGGCATACCGGCGGTCACCACCGCGCAGATGGAGGATTGGGCCCGCGTGATGCGCCGCCTGTGGCACGGCGAGGTGATCTTCAACCACGACGGCCCCATGGGGAAATATCCCATCCTGTTTCTCGACCCGGATTTCAACGAAGACATTCGCTTGGCGCTGGTGGCATTCGGGCCGAACACGCTTGCGCTCGGTGGCCGGGTGTTCGACGACGTCATCCTGCACACCTACTTCACGCCGGAGACGTTGCAGCGCTGCGTCAAGACCGTCAAGTCGGCGGCGGAAAAAGCGGGTCGCGATCCAAACAGCGTGCGGGTGTGGTCATGCTTCGCGACGGTCGGCGACCATCTGCCCGAACAGTTGCGGCTGAAGAAGACCGTCGCGCGCCTGGCCACCTATCTGCAGGGGTACGGCGATCTCTTGGTGCGGACCAACAACTGGGATCCCGCTGTGCTGCAGCGCTTCCGGGAGGATCCGGTGGTGACGTCGATCCCCGGCGGGATCGATCACAAGGCCACACCCGAGCAGATCGAGCACATCGCCACGTTGATTCCCGACGAGTGGATGGAACCGTCGGCGACCGGGTCGGCCGAGCAGTGCGTGGTTCGAATTCGCAGGGAATTCGACTACGGGGCCGACGCTGTGATCATGCACGGCGCCACCCCCGACGAGCTTCAGCCTGTCGTCGCGGCCTACCGAGCCGGTGGCTAACACCGCGAGCGTGCACAGTTGTACGCGCCCGAGCCGCGTGTCGTGTGCAAACACGCACGCTCGCGGCCGAAGAGCTCACGGCATGATGACGGTCCGGCTCACCGGTTCGGCTGCGGCCTGCCGGCTGGACAGGCCGCGAAGCAACGAGGCGAGCAACGCGTCGCGCGTCTCGCGGGGGTCGATGAGTTCGTCGAACCCCATGTGCTCGGCCGACCGATACGACGCCTGCAGTTCGGCGTTGCGCAGCTTGGTGGACAGGTCTTCGCCTGCGTGCGATGCCCGGCTGAGCGCCGCGGCGCTCATCGCGCCCATCGTCGCGCCCGGGTAGGCGAACGTCGCACCCTGATTGTCGAAACTCAGTAGCGACATGACCATGGAGCCGAAGCCGTACGCCTTGCGCAGCGTGAGATGCAGCTTCAACGTGCTGGCCGCGGTCTGGGCGGCGAACATTCGCGCCCCGGCGCGCAGCACGCCGCTGCGCTCGGACCGGCTGCCGGGCAGCATGCCGGGGTTGTCGGCGAGGAAGACGATCGGCAGGTGGAACGAGTCGGCCACCATGATGAAGTGCGCGGCCTTGTCTGCGGCGTCGGCGTCGATGGAACCGGCGATCACCTGGGGCTGGTTGGCCACCACCGCGACCGGGTGGCCGCCGAGGCGGGCCAGCGCGCAGATGAGCGCCTTGCCGAACTGCGGTTGCACTTCGAACCAGTCGGGACTGTCGAAGACCACGTTGAGCACGGCGCGCATGTCGTAGACGCGGCGGTTGTCGCGGGAGACGATATCGAGCAGCTCCGGCGTCGGTCGCCGCTCGGTGGCCCGGTCGGCGGGCAGCGACGGCGGGTACGACCATGCGCTCGGCGGGAAGTACGACAGGTAGCGACGGATGTCGTCCAGCACGGCTTCGTCGTCCTCGGCGACGTTGTGGATCACCCCGCTGGGCAACGCGACGTCCGGCCCTCCTAGGTCCTCCTTGGAGATGTCTTCGCCCGTCGACTCTTTGACGACCGGGGGGCCGGCCGTGAAGATCGCGCCCTGCCTGCTCATGATCCTGAAGTCACAAACCGGCGCCACCAACGCCCCGTGTCCCGCCGACGGTCCGAGCACGGCGGCGACGGTCGGGACACGCCCCGAGCACCGCGCCTGGGCGAGCAGATCGGTCGGGCTGCGCCCGTAATGCCCACCGGTGGGACGAAAGCCGGCGCCTTCTAGCAGCATCACCAGCGGAATCTTGTCCCGTAGCGCCAATTCGGCGATGCGGTATCGCTTGGAGTTGCCCCCGGGTCCGATGCTGCCGGCCATTGTGGTGAAGTCCTCGGCGCCCAGCATCACCGGCGATCCGTTGATCGAGCCGGAGCCGACGACGAGTGCGTCGGCCGCGGTCTCACCACCGACCAGGGTGCCGAACTCGCGGAACGTGCCCGGGTCCAGCAGCCGCTCGATGCGCGCGCGGGCATCGAGCTTGCCCTTGCCGCGGTGCTTGTCGAGCCGCTCGGGCCCCCCCATTCCCCATGCGTGCTGACGGCGACGCTCGAGATCGTCGAGCGTCTCCCCCCAATCTTGGGCTTTCGTCATCCCTATGTCCTACCTCATGGAAGATTCGTCGCGCGCCTAGTCCGATGGTGGCGACCCGCTGCGCCCGGCTGCGCCGCGCTTGCGATCGCCACTAGAAGAGCAAGGTCACATACTGGATTGCTTACTGTAAAGTTACCCGCATGTCTAGCGCCCCCCGCCTCAAGCTCGACGGGGGCATTCCCAATCGGCTCGCCCGGGTGCCCGAGGCGGCCCTTGAGCTGGAGCAGGGCCGGTACGACGGCGGCTGGACCGCGGAAACCAGCCACGACCCCTTTCTACCGCTGCTGCTGGCCGCCGAACACACGTCGCGAATTGAGCTGGGCACCAACATCGCGGTGGCGTTCGCGCGCAATCCGATGATCGTCGCCAACATCGGCTGGGACCTGCAGGCGTATTCGCAGGGCCGGTTCATCCTTGGCCTGGGCACCCAGATTCAGCCCCATATCGAGAAACGATTCAGCATGCCGTGGAGCCACCCGGCGCGCCGGATGCGCGAATTCATCTCCGCGCTGCACGCGATCTGGTCGGCGTGGAAGGACGGCACCAAGCTTCACTTCGAGGGCGAGTTCTACACGCACAAGATCATGACCCCCATGTTTACGCCCGAGCCGCAGCCGTATTCGACGCCGAAGGTTTTCCTCGCCGCCGTGGGCGAGGCGATGACCGAGATGTGCGGTGAGGTTGCCGACGGGCACCTCGGCCACCCCATGGTCTCCAAGCGCTACCTCGAAGAGGTGACCTTGCCGGCCCTGATGCGTGGCATGTCGCGCTCCGGGCGTGATCGCGGCAACTTCCAGGTGTCGAGCGAGGTGATGGTGGCAACCGGTGAGAACGACGACGAGCTGTCCGCCGCCATGACGGCCACGCGCAAGCAGATCGCGTTCTACGGATCAACCCCGGCCTACCGCAAAGTGCTTGAGTTGCATGGCTGGGGCGACCTGCACAACGAACTGAACCGCCTCTCCAAACAAGGAGAGTGGGACGCCATGGGTTCACTCATCGACGACGACATGCTGAATGCATTTGCGGTAGTCGGTCCGGTCGATGAGGTCGGTCAGGCGCTGCGAGGCCGCTGCGAAGGCGTGGTCGACCGTGTGTTGCCGATTTTCTACCGGGCTTCCCCAGCCTGTATTACCGCCGCACTGAAGGAGTTTCGCTAGTGAGCGCACCCACGGTGGACGAAGCCGGCAAGTTGTTGGCGGACCCATTGGCCTACGCCGATGATCGGCGGTTGCATGCGGCCCTGACCCACTTGCGTGCCAACGCCCCAGTGTCGTGGGTGGATGTGCCCAATTACCGCCCGTTCTGGGCGATCACCAAGCACGCCGACGTCATGGACATCGAACGCGACAACATGCTGTTCACCAACTGGCCGCGCCCGGTGCTGGCGACCAGGGAGGGCGACGAGTTGCAGGCCGCCGCCGGCGTACGCACGCTGATTCACCTGGACGACCCGCAACACCGGGTGGTGCGCGCGATCGGCTCCGACTGGTTTCGCCCCAAGGCGATGCGGGCGATGAAGCTTCGCGTCGACGAACTGGCCAAGATCTATGTCGACAAGATGATGGCGGCCGGGCCCGAGTGCGACTTCGTGCAGCAGGTCGCGGTCAATTACCCGCTCTACGTGATCATGTCGCTGCTCGGCCTGCCGGAGGCCGACTTCCCCCGCATGCTCAAACTGACGCAGGAGTTGTTCGGCAGCGACGACAGCGAGTTCAAGCGCGGTAGCACCGAAGGGGATCAACTGCCCGCGTTGCTGGACATGTTCCAGTATTTCAACGCGGTGACCGCTTCGCGTCGCGAGCATCCGACCGAGGACCTCTCGTCGGCGATCGCCAACGCTCGTGTCGACGGCGAGCCGCTATCCGACATCGACACGGTGTCCTATTACCTCATCGTCGCCACGGCCGGGCACGACACCACCAGCGCGACGATCTCCGGCGGCCTGCAGGCGCTCATCGAGATTCCGGACCAGTTGGTGCGGCTGCGCGACAATCTCGACCTGATGCCGCTGGCCACCGAGGAGATGATCCGCTGGGTCACCCCGGTCAAAGAGTTCATGCGCACCGCCGCCGAGGACACCACGGTGCGCGGAACGCCCATCGCCGCAGGCGAATCCGTGCTGCTCTCATATGTGTCGGCGAACCGCGACGAGGATGTCTTCGACGACCCGTTCCGCTTCGACGTCGGGCGCGACCCCAACAGGCACGTCGCCTTCGGCTATGGCGTGCACTTCTGCATGGGTGCTGCGCTGGCCCGCATGGAGGTCAACAGCTTCTTCTCCGAGCTACTGCCCAGGTTGAAATCGATTGAGTTGACGGGCGATCCGGAGCTGACCGCCACCACCTTCGTCGGCGGCCTCAAACACTTGCCGGTCCGCTACTCGCTGACCTGAGCAGCTCGCTGCACATCGTCTGCCGACCGGCGTGTTATCCCCAGCTGCCACAGTGGCCACGGGCTGCTCGGCATGCGACGATTTGTCCGCCTCACAGCGACTGTTCGGATTCATTGCGTACTAGTCGATCCCGTTTCTCAAAGGATTGTCGCTGCGAGGTGGACAAATCCTCGCATACCCCGGAGCCCGAGACACATGTGCAGCTGTGGTCACAGCAGGAGCGCTCGCTACACTCCCGGTGGAGGACTAGGCAATGACGCATAAGACGATTGTCATCACGGGTGCCAGTGACGGCATCGGGGCCGCTGCGGCGCGTCGGTTAGGACGTGCCGGCCAAAACGTCGTCGTGGTCGGGAGGTCGGAAAGCAAGACCACGGCGGTGGCCGCGGAACTGGACGCCGACTATTTTGTGGCCGACTTCGCCGACCTGTCTCAGGTGCAAGCCCTGGCGGACAAGATACGTTCCCAGTACCCGCGTGTCGACGTATTGGCCAACAACGCCGGCGGCATGTTCACCCACCCCCACAACACCGCCGACGGTCACGAGATCACCTTTCAGGTCAACTACCTGGCGCCGTTTCTGCTCACCATGCAATTGATGGATGTGCTCGTCGATTCCCGCGCCACCGTCGTCAACACGACAAGCAACTCGCACAAGCTGCTTCCCAGAGTCACCGTCGCCGACCTTCAGAACACAGCGCAGTGCCGGCCCAGCACCGCCTATGCGTTGACGAAACTGGCAATCATCTTGTTCACCAAGGAATTACATCGCCGATACCATGCCTTCGGCCTCTCGGCTGTGACTTTTCACCCGGGCTATGTCGACTCGAATTTCGGCGAGGCATCGGGCTCACGGTTTCTGCAATTCATGAAGCACCACGTACCGATAACGGCCCGATTCACCGCGACCTCGGACCAGGGAGCCGACCAGCTGGTCTGGTTGGCGTCCAGTACGCCGGGTGTTGATTGGACGCCCGGCGAGTACTACTCGAAGGGCAAGGTCGCCAAAGCCCATCGTGCGGCCTACGATCCCGACTTCGCGCGCGAGTTGTGGGATCACACTCTGGCCAAGATGCTGTAGCGGCCCGCGCCGTTCGCTCGAACACGAGCAGCCTACAAACGGGATTTGTGACGCCACAACATCAAGGCCTCTACTGAAGGCGCCTGGAGCGGCGAACCATCAAAGAAGCAATGGTTCCACCGAGCTAGGGACACGAAAATGATGACGTTTCCCAAAAAGCTGCATCATGTTATCGGCTATCGCGAGTCGTGGGCGGAGTTCAGCCCCGGTCGCAACTGGCGCTACCGGCTGGTACGCGTCTGGGATTCAAACACCCCACGGCTTGCCTGGGTGATCCTCAACGGCTCCGAGGCCGACGAACACCACAACGATCCGACAGTCCGCCGCTGCATCGGTTTCGCGCAGGCCTGGGGTTACGGCGGCGTCGACATCGCCAACCTCTACGGGCTGGTATCGAAGAATCCCGGGGCGCTTCGTTGCCACTCCGACCCGGTTGGCCCCGACAACGATCGGCACCTGGCCGCGGTGTGCTCCGAGAACGACCTCACGGTGCTGGCGTGGGGACCCAACGCCGGCGTGGACCGCGCTCACGCGGTGGCTCAGATGCTGCGTCGGCTCGCCGGGCGCCGTGGAGGGTCGCTGGCCGTGCTGGGTTGGACCCACGGTGCGCAGCCACTGCATCCGCTGCTGGCGCCCAAAGACACGACCCTAAAATGCGTGACGCTGAGTGGGTTCGATCGCGGCCTGCATCAGGTCGAGGATCCGCGTTGGGCACATCTGTTGGGAAGTGCGGCATGCCTTCCCTGACGGTATCGAGGAAGCCGCACAACCCCCGGCGCAAGCGCGATATGCGGCTAAGGCGCTACTTCACCCAGTCGCTGCGGCAAGTCGCCGACCAGCCCGTTCATGCGACGCACATCGTGGTGTCGCGAGGTAGGTTCGCGCGGGCGATCAGCACACGGGGTCACGATGTGCGCCTGGCGATCTGGCTGGCCGGCTGGCACATCGAGATCTTTGACGAACTGGGTTGACAGCTTCGATCATCCGTTGAAATTGGCCCAGGGATCCCACCTGCGTGGATCAGGCAAAGGGTGTGCGATGAAAGCCATCTCGTCCATCAGCGGCGACCGAGAGATAACGATTTCCCGGCGTGTCTAGTCGTGACCCTGTTACGCGCGACACTAAGAGGGGCACAGCGTTGTCGGCGAACACATCGACAACTACGCCGGTCTGGTCAACGATCTAACAAAGCGGCGTCGTTGGAACGGTGACCGGATATTGACCAGTGATTGGAAGTGAGTCGAAGGGTGACGGTCTTCGCGCCGATATCGTGGCGCATAAAGGATCAAACACCTTGAGGGAGTGAGGAAACCGGCGCTGAGATGCTCGCCGGAGCAGCAGGGCGGCCGACCTCTCGTGGTGTTTGGGACTCCTCGCTGATGTGTGGGCAGTGCCGTTAAGCTAGGCACCGTCACCTGGGAACACCCGCGATCGACCCTGCTGAACTTGGTGGTGACATGGATCTTGGACTTGCAGACCGCACGGCGCTCGTCTGCGCCTCAACGTCGGGGCTGGGCCTGGCGACCGCCCGGGCTCTGTGCGAGGACGGCGCGAGAGTCGTGGTCACCGGCCGCTCAGGCGAACGCGCCGAGGAAGTGGCAGCAGCGCTTTCGAACGCGATCGGCATCGGTGGCGATCTCGTGGCGGCCGATGGCGCGGCGCGACTCTTCGACGAAACGACCAAACGTGTCGGCAGGATCGACATCCTTGTGCTCAACGGGCCCGGCCCGTCGCCCGCAACTGCCGCAGACGTCGACGAGGCGGGTGTCGATTGCGCGGTGGCCGCGTTGGTGAAGCCTCAAGTGCACCTGGTGCGGTCAGTGCTGCCTGCCATGCAGGCGCAGCGCTGGGGACGCATTTTGAGCATCAGCTCGACCAGCGTAGTGGCGCCGATTTCCAACCTCGCGCTGTCCAACCTCGGCCGCGCGGCATTGGCCGGCTATCTGAAAACTCTCGCAAATGAGGTTGCCGCGCAGGGCATTACGGTCAACTCTCTGTTGCCTGGCCGAATCGCAACGCCCCGCGCGCGCCAGATCGTCGAAGCGACCGCGGCCCAGTCCGGCATCCCGTTCGCCGACGTCGAGCAATCGGTAACCGGTGAGATCCCCGCGGGCCGGTATGGAGAGCCCGACGAGTTCGGCGCCGTGGCAGCCTTCTTGTGCAGCGCGCGGGCATCCTACGTCACCGGAGTAGCGCTGCGCTGCGACGGCGGGCTGGTGCCGACACTTTAGTCGCGGGCCGGCGGGTAAAGAGACCGCAGCGCGCGGGGCGGACGGAACGGCGCCCATTGGCCGAGCGGCTGCGCCAACCGGTCGGCGACCGCCCAGATGACGGCCGGGTGGTGACCGAACCCCAAATGACTGCTGCGCACGGCGATGTTCTCGGCCCGTGCGGAGGGCGCGTCGAGGCAGGCCTGCCAGGCGACGATGCCGTCATATCGGGAGTAGATGGAGGTGGCCGGAACCGGCAGCGCCTCGTCGTCGGGCTCCAGCGGCAACTTCCTTGGCACGACATGTAGGTGGGCGTACCGGTTGTAGGCGCGTCCGGCGCGGGACTGACCTTGGTGGGCAAGGTGAATCGGGCTGCCGAGCGTGATGACTTGCCGCACCGCAGTAGGAATCCCGCGGGCGAGGGTGCGGGCGTAGATGCCGCCGAGGCTCCAGCCGATCAGACTCACCGCGTCGCCGTATCGCGACTGCAGATCGAGGAGGCGGTTCTGGAGTCCGGCGACCGTCGCAGCCGTGGGGCCCAGGTTGCGTCCGAGCCGCCAGCCATGTGCCCGGTAGCCCAGGTCGCGCATAATGCGCCGCAGCGCCCAGGTGGAAACGTCGTCGGCGAGCAGTCCCGGCAAAACCAGAACCGGGTGCCCGTCGCCGACCGGCAGCAGCTGCCTCAGCGGCAGCGTGGCCATCAGCAGACCGTATTCGGCCACCGCACGGGCGGGATCGGTCAGGTAGAGCCACGGCGCGGGAGCGCTCGCCCCCGGGGTGCCGGTCGCTATCTCCGGCCGCGACATCGGACTCGACATCAGCCGACTCCGACCGCGTCGGACAGTGCGGCGAGTTCTTCTTTTAGCGCATCGATTATCAGGTCGACGTCGGGGACCAGGTCACGGTCGGCCAGCGCCCCGAAGTTGAGCTTTCCGTTGGATCCCAAGACGGTCAGGTTGAGGCCCTGCCCGTCGGCGATCGCCGAGAGCGGGTACACGCCGTCGAGTCGCGCCCCGCACAGGTAAAGGTCGATGGCCGGCCCGGGAACGTTGGAAACGAACAAGTTGAACGGCGGGATTCGCTCCAGGAGCCGCAGTCGGGAGGCGAGCCGGTAGGCCTGATTGGCCAACGCCGGCATCGAGAACTGGGCGATGTCGGTGAGCAGGTCGGCCGGCAGCGCGTTGTGCTGCTCCTTGGCCGCGCGCATCCCCTCGTGCGCAGCCTTCAACCGGCCGGCCGGGTCCGCCAGGTGCGTGGGCAGCGATGCCATGACCGACGAGACCCGGTTACCGTGGGTGTCTTTCTGCTCCTCGGTGCGGATGGATACCGGCACGGCCGCCACCAGCGGTCCCTCGGGCAGGGCATCGTGTTTCTGCAGCCAGCTGCGCAGCGCGCCGGCGCACAGCGCCATCACGACGTCGTTAACCGTGACACCGGCGGCGTTCTTGATGGCCTTGACCTCGGCAAGCGAGACGCTGGTGAAGGCCCAGCGCCGATGCGGGCCGATGTTCTTGTTGAACGGCGTTGCGGGCGCTATCAACGGCGGCGCCGACAAGATGACACCGCGGTCGCGGCGCAACACAAACCGGTCGATGAGCGGCAGCCAGGGCCGCGCCGGACTGCTGACCAGTGCTGGCAACGAACGCACGATATGCGCCGAGACCCGGGCGGCCCGAACGGGATTGGTCGCCAGCGACGCGGCGCTGCGCGCCAGCAGCTGCGCAGCGCCGGGCTCGGCTTCCGGACGCCACGCGTCTGGTCGGTCGGGCTCGCGCGGCTCCGGCGAGGTGTCCATCAACGCGGCGAGGAGGTCGTTTCCCGACACCCCGTCGATGGCCGCGTGGTGCACCTTGGTGTACAGGGCCTGCCGGCCACCCTGCAGTCCGTGGATCAGGTACGTCTCCCACAGCGGGCGGCGGCGGTCCAGCGGCCGCGCGTGCAGCCGGGCCGCCTGCACCGCCAGCTGGCGATCATCGCCCGGCGCGGGAAGCGCCAGCTCGCGGACGTGGAACTCGATGTCGAAATCGGGGTCCTCGATCCAGTACGGCTGATCCAGCCCGAAGGGGACCTCCGCCAAACGGCGGCGAAACGGCGGGACAAGATGCAGCCGGGACTCGATGAGCTCGGTGAGCCGCTCAAGCGTGATCGCCTCGCCGCCCGCGGGGGGATCGAGGACGGACACGCTCCCGACGTGGCCGTAGGCGGTTGGCGAGTCGAGCGCCAAGAATGCGGCATCCAAACCGGTCAGCTGGTGCATCACACCTCCATGGGTAACTCGGTTCAGCCCCCGTGGGCCCGTGCACCCATCACGCTAGAGCCAGTTTTCGTCCAGGTCGACGGTGGGATCTCGGAAAATTGTGGTTGGCTCGAGAGCCCACTGCGGTAGTAGTAGTTTGCAACGGTTGACTGTGACGGACGCATGACGCATGTGATCGGTGGCGGGCTCACGTCTCCTAAACTGGTTTTGAAAAGCAACTAGTTAGGGGCTATCCTACTGCCGTGAGACACGCGGACTTGCTCGACGAGAACTGCGCGATCGCCCGCTCGGCAGGCATCCTCGGCGAACGCTGGGTGTGGGTCATCCTGCGCCAGGCATTCAACGGTGCCCGGCGGTTCGAGGACTTCCAGCGTGGTATCGGGTTGGCCCGCAACGTTCTCACCGAGCGGCTGAACTGGCTGGTTGAACACGGCATTCTCGAGCGACGCCGCTATGCCGAGCACACCTCACGCGACCTCAACGAGTACCGGCTGACCGCCAAGGGCCGCGCGCTGTTCCCGGTCTACGTCGCGCTGATGCAATGGGGCAACGAGTGGACCGGCCTTGCGGCCCCGCCAGTTGACTTGTTGCACAAGCCCTGTGGGCACCGCGCGGGCGTGCGCGTCGTGTGCTCCGAATGCGGCCAAGATATCGATGCCCACGACACCGAGCCGGTGGTCGGCCGCGGCCTGATCATGCATCGCGGCAACCGCTCGTGAACCGTGTCGGTTGATTGAAGGGAGGTAGCGGAGGATGGAGTGGACGGGTGCGCGCTATGCGGACAAACCAAACGTCCAGGTGCAGACCTGGATTGATGCGCCACCGCAGCGGGTTTGGGCCCTGGTGTCCGACGTCGAGCTGATGCCGACGATGAGCCACGAACTGCAGGCGGTCGAATGGCTCGACGGAGCCGGCGAGCCCGCGGTCGGGGCGAGGTTCGTGGGACACAGCAAGCACGAGGCGCTAGGGGAGTGGGCCACCACCTCGCACGTGATCGAGTGCGAGCCCGAGCGGGTGCTGGCCTGGGCCGTGGAGGACCCGCAGAACCCCACGGCGATCTGGCGTTTTCGGCTCGAGCCCAAGGACGGCGGCACCGAGCTGTCCCAGTGGATGCAGATGGGCCCGGCGCGCTCCGGCCTGTCGTTCGCCATCGACCGGATGCCCGACAAGGAGCAGAAGATCGTGTTCGTGCGGATGCGTGAGTTCGAACAGAACATGACCGCCACCCTCGCCCACATCAAGAAGCTGGCTGAGGCCTGATGCGCACCGCCACCACCATCGAGGCCGCGAGCTTTGATCGCTGGTCGCAGCAGCGGGACTTCGTCGTCGAAGCCGAGAAGCTGGGGCTCGACGTGTTGTGGGTGGCCGAGGCGTGGGGTTCGGATGCGCCATCGGCGCTGGGCTACTACGCGGCTTGCACGGATCGCATGCTGCTCGGTTCGGGGATCCTGCAAGTCGGGACTCGAACTCCAGTCGCGGTGGCGCAGACTGCGATCACGCTGTCGAACCTGTCCGGCGGACGGTTTCTGCTCGGACTCGGCGCTTCCGGCCCCCAGGTGATCGAAGGGCTGCACGGGGTTTCGTTTGCGCGGCCCCTCTCGCGTCTCAGGGAAACCGTTGAGATCGTGCGCCAGGTGGTCGGCGGCGGGAAGATCTCGTACCGGGGCCGCGAGTTCCAGATTCCCTGGCCCGGCGGGGATGCCGTTCCGATGAAGTTGTCGATGCGCGCGGAACACGAGATCCCGATCTATTTCGCGACGCTGTCGCCGGCCATGCTGCGGCTCACCGGCGAAATCGCCGACGGTTGGCTGGGCACCAGTTTCGTGCCGGAGGGTGCGGGCGACGCCTACTTCGCCTACTTGGACGAGGGGCTGGCCCGCGCCGGGCGCAGCCGCGACGACCTCGACATCTGTCAGGGCGCCGAGGTGGCCTTCGCGCCTGACGAGGATGCGTTGCGCGCCATGGTTGGAAGCCGCAAGAAGGAACTCGCGTTCAGCCTGGGGGGCATGGGGTCGGCGTCGACCAACTTCTACAACCAGGCCTATAGCCGTCAGGGGTGGGCCGAGGTCGCCGCCGACGTTCGTGCGCGCTGGCAGGCCGGCGACCGCGAGGGCGCGGCGGACCTGGTGACCGACGACATGGTTCTGGCCACCACCTTGATCGGCACGGAATCCATGGTGCGGCAACGATTGTCGGTCTGGCGCGACGCCGGCGTCGACACGGTCCGCCTCTATCCGGCGGGGGACACCCTCGACGCCCGGCTGTCCACCTTGGGCAGGGCGATCGAGATCGTGCGTGAGGTCAGTAGTTCGCATTGATCTTGGGAGTCGACAACGCGTGCCGGTTGTGACCGGCCACAGCGACCCGCGGGCACGGTTGTCGCCCAAGACATCGACAAGATCGACTCGACGAACCTAGTGTCAGAGCGCAGCGGCGTGCGCGGCAAAGGCTCGACAAACACGGAAGGACCGGCAGGCAAGATGGCGAACAAGAAAACCGTCCACGAGGTGACGTACGACCTGCTGCGTGAGCTCGGGCTGACAACGGTGTTCGGTAACCCGGGCTCTACCGAGCAGACTTTCTTGAAGAACTTCCCCGACGACTTCACGTATGTCCTTGGACTGCAGGAGGCGTCGGTGCTGGCCATGGCCGACGGGTTCGCGCAGTCCACCGGCAAGCCGGCTTTGGTGAACGTGCATACCGCCGCCGGCATGGGTAACGCGATGGGCAGCCTGGTGGCGGCGTACAAGGGGAACATTCCGCTGATCGTCACAGCCGGCCAGCAGACCCGCGAAATGGTCTTGTGCGAACCATATCTGACCAACAAGGACGAAACTGTGTTTCCGCAGCCGTGGGTGAAGTGGGCCTATCAGCCGGCCCGCGCCGAGGACGTGCCCGCGGCGTTCATGCGCGCCTACGCGATGGCGCTGCAGCCGCCGGCCGGCCCGGTGTTCTTGTCGATCCCGCTCGATGACTGGGAGAAGCCCGCATTGGGGCCGGCGGTGATCCGCACGGTCAGTCACCGAGTCAGCCCGGATGCCGAGCGGATCCGCGGATTCGCCGAGCGCATCAACGGTGCGCGGCGGCCACTGCTGGTGTTTGGACCTGAGGTCGACCGCGGCGGGGCCTGGGATGCCGGCGTGGCGTTTGCGGAGAAGGTCGGGGCGCCGGTGTACGGCGGCCCGCTGCCCGACCGGGCGTCGTTCCCCGAGGATCACCGTCTGTATCAGGGGCAGCTGCCGATGACGATCGCCGGTGTCACCGAGGTGTTGCGGGGTCACGACGTGGTGGTGGTGATCGGGGCGCAGGTCTTTCGGTACTACCCCTACGTGGCGGGCGAGTATCTGCCCGAGGGCACCGAACTTCTGCAGATCACCGCCGATCCGGGGCTGGCCGGTGCGGCGCCGGTCGGTGACAGCCTGCTGGGGGACACCCTGCTGGCGTTGGAGCAGTTGGTGGACATGGTCGATGATCACAGCGACCGGCAGGTGCCGGTTGCAGAGAGGCCCACCTCCGCGGTTGACATGACCGGGTCGGCACCGCTCACGCCCGACGCCGTGTGGTCGACGTTGAAAAGCCTCAAGCCCGCCAACTCGCCGGTGGTCACCGAATCGACGTCGACGATGGCCCAACAACTGCGATTCCTGCCCAGCACCCGCCCGGCTTCGTTCTTCGCCACGGCCAGCGGTGGCATCGGGTGGGGAGTGCCCGCCGCGGTAGGTGTCGCCTTGGGTGATCGAGCACGGGGTGTCAAGCGCACCGTGCTCGCCACCATCGGCGACGGGTCGTTCCAATACTCGGTGCAGGCGATTTGGACTGCCGCCCAACACCGTCTGCCGGTGGTCTACGTGGTGATGCGCAATGGCGAATACTCGATCCTGAAGTCATTCGCAAAGTTGGAGAAGACGCCCGGCGTGCCGGGACTGGAATTGCCGGGCCTGGACATCGCCTCCATCGCAGCGGGTTTCGGGTGCCGCGCGATCAACGTGGACAGCACAGAAAAACTCGCCCACGAATTCACCGCCGCGCTGACCGCCGACGGGCCCACCGTCATCGTGGTGCCGACCCAACCGCAAGCCGCGCATCTGGGCTGACTGCGGGAGAGGGAGTAAACGCGCCCATCTATACGTGCACCACAACAGAATCAACGCTGTCGGCTCAGACGAAGAATGCGCTCGCGGGTGAGATTTACGCGAGGGCAACCAAAAGCCGAGGTCACGCGCCTTGCGACCGAAATCGCCTGCGCCGTAACGCGGATCACGGGCGTTCCCGCCGAGCGGGTGCTCGTGGTCTTTCATAGCGGCCGCGAGCTTCGCTGTCGAAGGCGGGCGCGTGCTACCCGAGCCGGGCCGGGGAGCGGCCTGGATCGCAGAGAGCTGAGGGCTGGCTACCCGGCGGCCGGGAAGTTTTGTTCGACCCGTGGAGTTGGACCGTGCGTGAAGATCCGCTTCGGGTTAGGGCTTGGTGCGGATACTGCACCTGCCATGCTGTCGGCTGTCGTAGACCAATTGGAAGCATCGGGTGTCGATTCGCTGTGGTTCTCAGAGCTCGTGTCCGCCAACACGGTGGATCCGTTCGTGGGCATGGCTTACGCCCTGGCGCGGACAACACATCTCAAGGTGGGCACAGCGGTCGCGGTGCTGCCGGGCCGCCACCCGGTGCTGGTGGCCAAGGAGTTGGCGTCGCTTGCCGGCCTCGCCCCCAAACGCGTACTGCCGGCATTCGGCCTGCGGTCGGCGATTCCGGCCGAGCGCGAAATTTTCCGGGTGCCGGACGGCCAGCGCGCCGCAGTGTTCGACGAATCGCTACAACTGCTCAGATTGGTTCTCGAGAACGACCAGGTCACCTTCTCGGGTCACTTCTTCCAGCTCAGCCGCTCAGGAATCGGGTCGCGCCCGGCCGAACCGCTCGACATCTGGCTCGGCGGTTCGGCTCCGGCCGCCTTCCGCCGAATCGGGCGCCTTGCGGACGGATGGTTGGGCAGCTTCCTCACGCCCGAGGAGGCGCGTCGCGGCCGGGAAAGTATTCAGGCTGCGGCTGCGCAAGCCGACCGCGAGATTGAGTCCGATCATTTCGGGATCAGCCTGGCCGTCGCCGACGGTGAATTGCCGAGCGAATTGGCCGCCGCGGCCAAACAGCGCCGCCCCGATGTCGATCCGGCTGAGCTCATCGCGACTGGCTGGACGGAGTTGCACCACCGGCTCGACGCGTACATCGCCGCGGGGCTGACTAAATTCGTCGTTCGACCCGCGGGTCGCCAACCCGTCGAGGCCTTCATAGATCGCTTCGTTTCGGAACTGCTTCCTCGCCAGAACTAACGCTCACCCCCGAGATCGAGGCGGTCAGGCAGGCCCGCCGCCGCAAACGATGATGTCGGCGCACGTCCGCGAGGCTTTCGGTCTCAACTACGACTTCGCTGAAAATCATGGTGCCGCAGAACTTGTCGGGTATCGGGATGGCGGACCTTTCAACGATCGGCGACAGGGGCTACATCTGCGCTCCGCGGAAGCCCGGCCTCGGTTACGACCTCGTCCGAGACAAAGTGGAAGATTTAACCCTGCAGCGCTTCTAAAGTTGCATCATTGTGGCGGGGCCGAACGCTCTGACAAACCGAATGACAAGGAAGCTCATGCCGGGCATTCATCACGCCGCGATCTGCACCGCCGACGTCGAACGCTCGATCAAGTTCTGGCGCGACGGCCTGGGATTCACCGAACTGTTCGACCACACCTTCACCGGTGATTGGCCAGAGCTCTTCGGCGCCAAGAGCGATCGGCTGCGGTCGATATTCCTCGGTGATCCACAAACACCCGACACCGGCATCGTCGAACTCGTCGTCTTCGAGGATGCCGACGCGGCCTCGGCCCCGCTGCAGCGGCCCAGGCACGGATTCTTTTTGCTGTCACTGCAGCGCGAGGTCGAGGAAGCGCTTTCGGCGTTGGCGGCGTTGGGGTTCGGTGACGGCGTTCGTCGCATCACCATGCCCGCCCCGGGCGGAACCGAGGTCGCGATGGCGGTCATCACCGCACCCGACGGCGTGCTCGTCGAGTTGATCGGGCCCGCGCGATGACGGCCCTGGTGACCGGCGGCGCATCCGGGATCGGACGTGAAGTCGCCGGGCGGCTGCGCGACGCGGGTCACGACGTCGTGGTGTGGGACCTGGCGGGTGGCGATATCGCCTGCGATGTCAGCGATCCCGACGCGGTGTCGGCCGCGATGGAACAGACCCTGCGCGACCACGGTGTACCGACCCGACTAGTGACCTGCGCCGGGATCGGCGCGTCGGGCATGTTGCTGCAACAGTCGCCGCAGGATTGGGAACGGGTGCTGGCGATTAACCTCACCGGCACCTGGCTGACCATTCGCGCAGGGGCGCAAGCCATGATCGACGCCGCGGTGGGCGGCTCGATCGTCGCGGTCTCCAGCATCAGCGGCACTGTCGCCGACCGGGATATGGGCGCCTACTGCGTGTCGAAGGCGGGGGTGAACATGTTGGTAAAGGTGGCCGCCGAGGAATGGGGCGTGCATGGGATCCGCGTGAACGCGGTGGGTCCCGGCGTCACCCGAACGCCGATGCTGGCGAAGCCGGAACAACTTCCCGGCTGGGTGGAAGGTCTGACGGAACGGACGGCGCTGGGTGGCCTGGGTGAAGCCGCCGACGTGGCCGCGGCCATCGTTGGCGTCCTCGAATTGCCCTGGGTGACCGGCCAAGTCGTGCACGCCGACGGTGGCCTGGCGCTGCACAGCCCGATCGATGCCTACGGTCAACTGCAGCGGGTGATGGCCCGCGATAAATAGCCTCAGGAGATGCCGAAATCGATGATGCCCCTGATGATTTCGCCGTTGCAGAGATCGTCGTAGGCCTGGTTGATGTCATCGAGGCGATAGCGTCTGGTGATCATCTCGTCGAGCTGGAGCTGTCCGGTCTCATACAGCCGGGCCAGCCGGGTGATGTCCGCCTTCGGATTGCACGAGCCGAATATGGTGCCCGACAGCGTCTTGTTCATCAGGATGAAATCCTGCAGGTCGACGTTGACCGAACGGGTCAACTGTGAGGTCATGCCGGTGAGCACGCAGGTCCCGCCCTTGCGGGTGAGCTTCAGCGCATCGCGGACGTCGTCTGCGGTGATCAACGACGGCGATACCACCACCGCGTCGGCCATCACCCCATAGGTCAGATCCCGGACCAGGTCCAGCGCCTCGGCGGCCGTTGCGGCGCTGTGGGTCGCGCCGAACCGCAGCGCCGATTTCTGCTTGAAATCCACCGGGTCGACGGCGACGATCTGCGCGGCGCCGCTGATGCGCGCACCCTGGATAGCGCCCGTTCCGATGCCGCCGACGCCGATCACGACGACGGTGTCGCCACCACGCACACCGGCTCGATTTGCGGCCGAGCCGTAACCGGTCGGAATCGCGCACGACAGCAGTGCGCTCGGGGCCAGTGGTAGGTGCGGTTCGATCTTCACGAGCGAATTCGTCGCTACCACAGTGCGTTCGGCGAATGCGCCGATTTTCGACAGGTGGCCCAGTGGCTTGCCGTCTGCGGTGTGGTGGCGGAATGTGCCGTCGGTGGGCATTCCCGGAGTGAGGGTAAAGGCGCCGACGTCGCAGATGTACTCCATTCCGCTCGCACACCAGCGGCACTGTCCGCACACCGCGACGAAAGACATCACGACGTGGTCGCCCGGCGCGAAGTCGGTGACGCCGTCACCCACTTCACGCACGATGCCGGAACCCTCGTGACCACCGATCGTCGGGAACATGGTCGGCAGCCCCAGGGATCGCATCACGTCGTTCGGCGCCGACATGTCGCCCTTGAGGATGTGGTCGTCGGAGTGGCACAATCCCGCCGCTGCCATTTCGACCAGAACCTCGCCGGCGCGCGGCGCGTCCAGCTCGAATTCCTCGACAGACCACGGCCCGCCGACGTCGTGCAGGATCGCTGCGCGGCTTCTCATGCGGCGGGGGTGAAGGTGACCGGAAGCTTGTTGGGCGAGCGGAAGGTGAGTCCGACGATCTTGGACTCTTCGCCGGTTCCGTCGTCGGGAACAAAGGCGAGGTCCTTGACGCGGTCCAACAGGCTGTTCAGCATGACTCGCGTTTCCAGCCGCGCCAGGTGCATTCCGAGGCACATGTGGATACCGCCGGCAAACGCGATATGAGCGTGCCGCGGTCGACGGATGTCGAACCTGTCCGGGTCAGTCCAGCGGCTTTCGTCGCGGTTGGCCGAGCCCACGCACATGTCGATCTGCGCGCCGGCGGGGATCGTCTTGCCGCCGATTTCGACTTCCGCGGTGGTGGTCCGCATGACCATCGTCAGTGGCGTCTCGACCCGCAGGCCCTCTTCGATGGCGGCCGGGATCAGTGCCCGGTCCTGGCGAACCATCGCCAGCTGCTCCGGGTGGGTCAGCAGCAGGTACAACAGGTTGCCCGACGAGCGATAGGTGGTCTCCAGTCCGGCCGGCAGCAGCAGGCGCAGGAACGCGATGATGGCCTCGTCGGTGAGCTTCTCGCCGTCGATCTCGGCGGCGACCAGGTTGCCGATGATGTCGTCGGTGGGTTTGCGCCGCCGCTGCTCGACCTGTTCGAGGAAGTAGCCGTGCAACTCCGCCGCCGCGTTCAGCCCCGCCATGATGTCCGTCGGAATCGAGATGAGGTCGAGCGACAGCCGCCGGAACAGGTCGAGATCCTCCGGGGGGAGCCCGAGCAGTACGGAGATGATCCTGGTCGGAAACTCGAACGTCAGCGCCTTCACCAGGTCGGCGTGGCCGTCGTTTTTGATTTCGTCGATCAGCTGATCGCACACCGGGCCGATGACCGACGGCTCCCAGCGTTCCAGCGCGGTGGCCCGGAAGGCCTTGGCCACCAGGCTGCGGTGGTCGTGGTGTTCCTTGCCGCCCATCGCCAGGATGGTGTGGCCCATCACCAAACCGATCGTCTTGTCGTATTCGGCCGAAGTGAAGATCCGGTCGTCGCGGAAACCCTGGAAGACCCCGTCATAACTGAACAACACCCATTCGTCGTTCGGCCGCAGTTCCTCGGGCATCTGTGAGTGGTCCGCCAGGGCGCCGTGCCAGACCGGATCGGTGCGCCGCATGTATTCGAAGAACGGATACGGGCTGGTTTCACCGGTGAAGTCGAGGGTGACGGGCAGGTCCCCGGAATCGGGGCGGTCGGTGCTGAGCGTCATCAGCGCGCTCCTCCTGAGCAACCGGTATGGCGGATCTACTAGGGAATATCGCTATCATAATATAAATAGCAACGAAGCCCAACGGTCTTGTAGTGGTTACCGTAACAGGCACAGTATTGACCCGGCCGCATGTTTCACCGTATGAATTCGCAGGTTTGCTTTAGGCCGGAAAGATGACAGAGAATGACGCAAACGAATCTGACTCGGCCACAAAGCCTCACCCGCATCGACCCGGTGCTGCGCGAGGCCGCGATCGAATTGGGCGTCGTCGAGTTCCGCGCCGAGACGCTGCCCACCGAGCGGGAACGGGCCAACCTCCTGGCCGCCCGGCGGGCCGCGGCGGCCGACACCGACGGCGTCTCGGTGGAATCGCGATCCATCGCCGGCCCGGACGGCCATCAGCTGGGCCTTCGTCTATATCGCGGCCCCGCCCAGTCCCCGGCACCGCTCGTCGTGTACGCGCACGGCGGCGGCTTTGTGACGGGGAATCTGGACACCGACCACGCGGAGTGCGTCGAACTGGCACGCAGCGCCGGCTGCGTACTCGTATCCGTCGACTACCGGCTCGCCCCGGAAAATCCGTGCCCGGCGGCACTGGCCGACGTGGAAGCGGCCTTGCGACACGCCGTCGACAATTGCGCCGAATTCGACGCGGACCCCGGCCGGTTAGCGGTGATGGGCCGCGACGCGGGTGGCGCACTGGTCGCGGGCCTGGCCCAGCGCATGTTCGACGAGGAAGGCCCGGCGATACTGGTGCAGATCCTGCACCAGCCGATGCTCGATTCCGACGCCACGCCGTCGCGATGCGAGTTCCAGCGCACACCGGGCCTCAACGGTCCCGCCGTGAGCCGCGCGTGGAGTCACTGCCTCGACCACGTGACCGCGCGCGGTCAGCACGTCCCGGCGCACCGGGCGAACCTGGAGGGGCTGCCGCCCACGTTCATCAGCTGCTCCGAGATCGACCCCTGCCGCGACGAAGCCATTGACTATGCCAATCGGCTCCTGCATGCCTACGTCCACACCGAATTGCACGTCATCGCAGCGACATTCAATGGCTTCGATTCGCTGGTCCCGGATTGGATTGTCTCCCAAGAAAACCGGGCCCTGCACGCGCAGACCCTCCGCCGCGTATTCGCGATGTAAGAGACCTAGAACGGGGTGAATCCC
This sequence comes from uncultured Actinomycetota bacterium, assembly GCA_963784685.1. GTDB lineage: Bacteria > Actinomycetota > Actinomycetes > Mycobacteriales > Mycobacteriaceae > Mycobacterium. Next base: position 59,095 of record CAWASF010000010.1, on the reverse strand, counting down.
GTGATCTTCCAGCTGCCGTTGATCCGGGTCATTTGCACCAGCACGCTAGTCACCGCCAAGGACGTTTGGGGGCTGTCCTTGATTGTGGTGCTCTGATCGACGAAAACCAGAACGACGGCAGAGTCGGGATGTAGTTCGGACACCGCGGCTTCGGTCACGCGCGCCGTGGTCTTCATCGACTTCTGTTTGGCGACCGGAGCCAGGCTCGCCTGACTGAATTGGCTGTAGTAGGAAAGGAAATCGCCGGCGAGGTGCGACTTGGCGTTGGCGAAGTCCTTGTCGAGCGAGTCGAATGAGTAGGACAGCACCGCCACCGTTCCGTCGGACGCGGCCCTCGCCACCGCGTGGGCGGCGGCAGCGTCGGTCTGCTGATCGGGCCGATACTGCTCGAAGTACAGCCACGTCGCCACGCCGCCCGAGATCAACAGAAGCAAAACCAGAACCACCGGAGCGAATTTTCCCACCATGGGCGCCAGGTCACGCAGTGGGCGCTCGACCGGCGCGGGGGAGTCGGCCTCTTGCTCGTCGCTTTCCTCGTCGCTTTCCTCGTCGCTGGGGGCATCCTCGGTCACGGAATCGTCGGGTTCGGTTGTGGTTTCCGGCACGACCGAATCGGTCTCGTCCGCAGCAGCGGTTGCGTCGCGCACTTCGTCGGTCACGCTACGTACTCAACTTTCGACATCTTGTAATGTCTGCCGACTTCGGCAACGGTCACTTTCAACCGCCACGTTTTTGGTGGCTCATCCTTCCCGACTGGGGTGTTGGTCGCACGCGATGTCGCAGCGACCAATACCACCGCGGAATCCTCGTCCATCGACTCGATGGCGGCCGCCTCAACGGTCCCTTCGGTGATCGTTTTCGACTGCGTGACCACCGAGATGAAATCGTTGGCGTTACGCTGGAAGTCGTCTTTGAATTGGCCGGTCGAGCTGTCGATCACGCGCTGGACGTCTTCTTTGGCTTTGGTGTAGTCGAGTGAGATCAGGTTGAGGACCCCGTGCTTGGCCCCTTCGACGAACGCCGCTTCCCGCTTGTGGTACTCAGTGTTGTCACGATGCTGGAAGACCATGTACGCGCTGGCGCCGGCAAAGCAGACGATGAGGATGATCGCGGCCACCGCGGCGATCGTCGGCATCCGGCGTCGCCATCCGGTTTGCTCCGTTAGAAGCTCCTCGTAGCCGTCTTCGTGGCCCTCGTCGTAGCCTTCTTCGTAGTCCTCGTCGTAGTCCTCGTCGTAGTCCTCGTCGTAGTCCTCGTCCTCGCCGTGATCGTCGGTGGGCTCGGGCACGCCGAGGGCTTCGCGTCGGAGCCGGGCGGCGCGGGCTTCGCGTCGGAGCCGGGCGGCGCGGGCGCGCGCCTTCGCCGCGGCGGCCGCCGCCTCGGCCGCGGCGGCTTCCGCCTCGGCCTCTTCGAGCAACGCCTCTTCGTCGGCGTCCGCCGGGCCCGGACCTGTCGGCGGTTTGTTCGTCTCAGCCATCGCGGTTATCGCTCGTCGTCATAATTATCGAGTGGACTCCGGTATCTCTTACCGTATTGCTAACATCAGAGTCTCCAGAACGCTAAGGACCCTACCGGCACCATGACCGCTGTCGACTCTCCCGAAAAGATACTATTCGCCTCGACCACCCAAGCCTTTCTGCAAAAAGAAGCGCCGTTGCGTCGTGTCCGGGAACTCCACGCCGCGGGTGTGTCCTTTGACCCGTCCTGGTGGCGGCGCGCCGCCGAACTCGGGTGGACGGCCCTGCTCGTCCCGGAGGACTTGGGCGGCGGCAGCATCTCGGGCAACGGTGTCCAGGATCTGGCCATGGTCGCCGAACAACTCGGCAAGACGGTGGCGCCCGGACCGCTGTACCCGGTCAGCGTCGTGCTCGCGGCACTCGTCGAAAGCGCGGACCGGCAAGCGCACACCGCCGTCATCGAGTCGCTGATGTCCGGCCAAACGGTGGCATCGTGGGCGGTTTCCGAGCCGGGCCGGGGTTGGGCTCCGCGGCATCCGTCGGTGACGGCCACCCGGACCGACGCCGGCTTCCGCATCGATGGCACCAAGGACCGCGTCGAGGCCGGCCTCCAAAGCGCTGTGCTGCTGGTGGTGGCGCGATGCGGCCCGAACGATTCTGAGATCCGCCAGTTCCTGGTCCCAACGGATGCGCCGGGCGTGCGGATCGAGCCCCAGCAGTCGGTGGACTTGGTCAAGCAATATGCGCGCGTGCATTTCGACGGGGTGGTCGTCGAACCGTCCGCGCTCGTCGGCAGCGCCGCCGAGACCCCGGCAACCATCGACCTGCAAAGCCAGCTTGCCCAGGTACTGCAATGCGCCGAGGTGGTCGGCATCGTGCAGACGGTGTTCGACTTCACCGTTCAATGGGCGCTGGACCGGCACACGTTCGGCCGTCCGCTGGCGTCTTACCAAGTCCTCAAGCATGGGTTCGCCGATATGAAGCTGTGGCTGGAAGCCTGTCGCGCCACCACTGCCGCGGCGGTCGCCGATGTCGCCGCCCGCTCGCCCGGGGCGGGCCTGTCGGCCAGCATTGCCAAGTCCTACGTCGGCGAGACGGCCGGCCGCATCGTTCAGGCTTGCGTGCAGATGCACGGCGGCATCGGCGTCACCTGGGAACACGACCTGCACCTGTACCTGAGGCGGGTTACGTTGTACCGCTCCATGTTCGGCACGCCCGAGGAGCACAACCTGCGGGTGTATGAGGCGGAGAAAGCGGCCCGATCGATGTCGACCGCCGGATGACGCCCGCCGAATCCGTCCCTGAAACGGTCCCAGCGTTCGCCGCGCGGGCCCGAGCGTGGTTGGCGGACAACATGCCTGCCATCGATCCCGGGTCACCTCCGCCCGCTCCGCGCGACGACGAACGGTCGTGGGCAAGAGCGCGGGAACTGCAAAAGCGGCTCTACGAAGGGGGATTCGCCGGTATTTGCTTCCCGCGTGAATACGGCGGCCTGGGTCTGGCTTACGAGTACCAGAAGGCATTCGACGCCGAAACCGTCGGATACGAAATGCCCTTGATCCTCAATACCCCGACGTTCACCATCTGCTGCGCCACGCTGCTCGACAACGGCAGTGAAGACCAGAAGAAGATGCACATTGCCGCCGCGCTGCGCGGCGACGAAGTGCTCGTGCAACTGTTGTCCGAACCCAGCGGCGGATCGGATCTGGCCGGTGTCATCACCCGCGCCGAACGCCGGGGCGACCGTTGGGTGATCAACGGCGCCAAGACCTGGAGCACCAGCGCGTTCGCCGCCGACTACGGCCTGTGTCTGGCCCGCACCGACTGGGATGTGCCCAAGCACGAAGGCCTGACGATGTTCCTGGTGCCCATCGCCCATCCGGGAATCACGTTGCGGCACATCACCATGCTGAGCGGTTCCACCGAGTTCTGCGAGGAGTTCCTCGACGATGTGGACGTCGGCGACGACACCGTCGTCGGCGAGGTCAACGGCGGCTGGGCGGTGGCCTCGCGACAGCTGTACCACGAACGCCGGGCGGTCGGGCAGGGCTCGGAGTTCGCCAGCGGCAGCGGCAGCGAGGGCGGTTCCACGAATCCCGTTGACTACGTTGGTCTTGCGGAGAAGACAGGCCAGGCCGACAACGAACGCGTGCACGAGATGGCCGGCCGCGCACTCGTGCACCGGGCGGTGGCCGAGCAGCTGATCGAGCACGTGTACCACAGTGTCCGAGATGGCGCACTGCCCCCGGCAGCCGGGACGCTCATCCGGCTCTTTCACTCCGAGACCGTGACCCTGGATATGGACACCGCAATGGCGATCGCGGGAAGTGCCGGCGTCGTAGGGGAACTCGGTGAAGGCCTGGAGACGGGGCTGCGGTACCTGTCTCGGCAGAACGTCGCCATCGGCGGCGGCACCACCGAGATGGCCCGCAACGTCATCGGCGAACGGGTGCTGGGCTTCCCGCGAGAATACGCCGCCGACCGCGAGGTGCCGTTCAATCAGGTGCGTCACGGCCAGGCGCGCTGACCGCGCCATCGCTGCTGAAAACCGGTATCTGAACCAGTGACAAAACGTGGTGCGCCGGGCTTCCGGGCGGGGCTATCAGCACACACTCGCCGCCCTGTTTTCGCGCCCTCGCGTGTGCGGCGGCCAGCGCACTGACGCCCGCCGATCCAAGGTGGGTGACTCCGCTGAGGTCGATCGTCAAAGGTGCTATCCCGGAGCGACTTTCGACCGCGATCTGACGGTCCAGGGTGGACGCGGTGATGGAGTCGACCTCGCCGCTGACGACGATGCGGCCGGGCTCGCCGACTATCGAGACGAATTCTGCGTCGACCGGTCGCCGGCGGGTCGCCCGGCCAACGATCGTCTCGGTGATGAAGTTTGCCGGTAGCGACAGGCGGTGCACGAGGCTGGCCGTAGTCCCGCCGGCGCCGTAGGTGACGTGTGCCTCCGATACCAGGGCTTCGGCCATCGCGAGTCCGCGCCCGCGGCCCCGCTCGCCCGCCCGGTAATCCTTCCACTGTCCGTGGTCGATCACCGAGGCGCGCAGGTTGCCGTCGCCGCCCAGCGCGGCCTCGACGACAATCCCGTTCGAAACGCCGGTTGCGGCCTCCGCGGCGTACCCGTGCTCCACCGCGTTCTCGACGAACTCGGAGATCGCATGCACGACGTCACAAACGTCGTCGGCGCCGGCGCCGATCTCCGACAGCCATTCGCGCAGCCCCTCACGAACCCTGCGTGCGGCGTAAATCGTCGCGTCCAGCGTCATGCGCAGGGGCGGTGGTGGTGTGCGCCGTTGCGCCGCAAGCAATGTGACGTCGTCGTTGTAGCCAGTCGACCGGAGCAGCAGTTCCAACGTCTCCGAACAGAGGCGGTCGATCCGCCGTCGCGGCGCATCGATGACGAAGCCGCCACCGCCGCCGGCGATCTTCGCCGCCAAGTCGGCGAACTCGGCGGTGCTGGCGCCCAGTGGCCGGCCGGGACGTTCGATCAGGCCGTCGGAATACAGCAGGATCGAGTCGCCCACCTCGAGCACCTCGGTCCGCACCGGAAATCCGGTGCCACTGCCGAGCGGACCGGCGCCCGACGGCTCCACATATCGCGAGTTCGCGTCGCCGGTCACCAGTAGCGGCGGAGGGTGTCCGGCGGTGCAGTATTCGAACTCGCCTGTGGCGAAGTCCAGCGAACCGACACACACGGTCGCCGACTTCGATCCGGGCACATGTTCATGGAAGCGGTCGAGTGCCTCGAGCGCTTCGACGACGGTGTGCCCCGCCGAAATCTGCATCCGCAGTGCGGCGCGCAGTTGGGACATCACCGCGGCGGCCTCGACGCCGTGGCCGACGACGTCGCCGACGATGAGGACCAGTCGATCGCCGAGGGCTATCGCGTCAAACCAGTCTCCACCGGCCGCGGTGTCCTCCGCCGCGACGAGGTACTCCGCCGCGATGTCCGCACCGGGAACGATGGGCACGGACGGGGCCAGCAATGCCTGCTGCATGACGGTGGCCGAATCGCGGACGCTCCGGTACCGCTCGGACAGCTCCTCCATCCGCGCCTCGGCGGCCTGCCGTGTCCGCACCCGGCTGGTGACATCGTCGAAGATGAGTTGCACACCCTCGACCGATCCGTCCTCCCCGCGGCGGGGTGTGACGACAAAGTCGAAGAACCGTTCCTCGATCCCCGAACCGTCGTAGTCGGCCTGGAGTCGCCACTCGCTTCCGGATTGCGGTTCACCGGTCTGATACACCCGGTCGAACATCTCGTAGATCTGCTGGCTCTCCAGCTCGGGGAAGACCTCGCGCGCGGGCTTTCCCACCGGGTTGCCCGTCGGGTTGAACTGGCGGTATGCCGCATTGACTGCGACAAACCGATGGTCGGGGCCCTCCAGGCCGACCAGCATCGCGGGGACGTTCTCGAAGGTGCGGCGCACTGCATCGGCCGCACCCACGGTTTTGTCCCAGTCCCTTTCGGCCTCCATACGGTCCTCCCCGTGGACCCGCGCCCGACCTAATCAGATTATCCGCGCACGCCTTTATTGGCCCGGATACCGAAGGACCCGAAAGCGGATCAGGCTGAGACCGGTTTCTTCGAAGACGCGGAGACCTTCATCAGCTTCATCAGGTTGCCGCCCATGATCTTGGCGACGTCTTCCTGCTCGAAGTCGGTGAGCTCGTCGACGAAGGAGATCGGGTCCTTCAGCCCTTCGGGGTGGGGCCAGTCGGATCCGAACAGCACCCGGTCGGTGCCCACCATGTTGACGATCTCGGCGAACCGGTCCTCCCAGAACGGGGTGATGTAGACGCAGCGCTTGAACGCCTCGATGGGGTTTTCGCTGAACGAGTTCGGCATCTTCTTGTAGACGCCCTTGAGGCCCTTGAACAGGTCCGGCACCCAGTCGGCGCCGTTTTCGATGGACAGGATCCGCAGCTCGGGGTTGCGCGACAGCGCGCCATGACACACCAGCGCACCCATCGCGTCGATGATCGGCCGATGGCCCATCGTCAGGCTCCGGAACGGGGTCGGTTTGAACGGCAGGAACTCGTCGCCGGGCTCCCACACGTTCGCGAATTCCGAGTAACCACTGTCTGACGCGTGCATAGAGACCGGGATCTCGGCTTTGATGCAGGCCTGCCAGAACGGGTCGAACTCTTCGAGTCCGAAAGACCGGCTGCCGCGGTAGCCGGGCACCGGCGCCGGGCGCACCAGCACGGTCCGGGCACCGCGTTCCAGGCACCATTCGAGTTCTTCGAGCGCCCGCTCGACGATGGGCAGGGTGATCACCGGGGTGGCGAAGATGCGGTCCTGGTAGTTGAACGACCACGTTTCGTGCATCCACTGGTTGAGCGCGTGGATGACGTCATGGGTCATCTCCGGGTCGTCCTTCATGCGCTCTTCGACCAGGCTGGCCAGGGTCGGGAACATCAGCGCATAGTCGATACCCAGCTCGTCCATGACCTCCAGCCGCGGCCCCGGCTCACGGAAGGCGGGAATCGCCTTCATCGGCTCGCCCAGGATCTCGCGGTAGGTCTTGCCCTGCGCGCCGTTGCGGAAGTAGTCCTCCTGTGCGCCCGGACGGGCCACCTTCTCGAACGTCGGGTTGGGAATGTATTCGCTGATGTGGCCGCGCACCACGATCTTGGTGCGACCTCGGACCTGGACGTAGTCGATGACGTTCTTGCGATTGTCGGGGAGGTACTTGGTCAGCGCTTCCTGCGGTTCGTACATGTGGTTGTCGGCGTCGAACACGGGGAAGGAAAGTTCGCGAGACGGCATGGCGATCTCCTTGCGCAAGTCTTGGGTTCTCTGTATGTGGTAATGACGTTACCACTACTGCCGCCTTGCGTGTAGCCGCCCAGTCGGCTCGGTCGTCACGCTGGCGTGACGTTCGATGGCGACTGCCACGCTGGCGTGACGTTCGTCGTCGCCGCCTAAGCGTCCGGCCAGTTGGGAAGCTCCGGCGTCTTTCCGTCGATGACGGCGAAGTTCACGGTGGCCGTCGCGGCGAGCTCGTCGTTGCCGTCGCCGTATATGTCGACCTGCATGACCATCGCCCGCTTGCCGCTGCGCAGCATCCGGGGCACCGCGCGCGCCGAGCCATGCCGGATGGGCCGCAGATACCGGACGAAGAGGTCGGCGGTCGTCATGGTGGTGCCCGGCTGCAGGTGGTCCAGCCCGAACTGTCCCCCGGCTACGTCGACGAGCGTGGCGATCAGGCCGCCCTGAAGCGCGCCGGACGTGTTGACCACATGCGGGCTGACCGGCATCGTCATCGCGAACTCGCCCGCGTGTGTGCCCGGGCGCATTCCGATCTGGGCGAACAACTCGGCCAGCGAGGGGGCGGACCCTTCGTCGTCGGTATCCCGGACGCCGAGGGCGCGACTGCAGAAGTCATACAGTTGGCCGGCGTCGATCGGTGTTCCGTTCAATTCGCTTCCCAGCCAGTGCAATCGCTGCGCGCCCACGACCGTCTGCATGACGATCGCCGCCGCGGCCCCGACGTCGAGCCCGGGGTTGAAGACTCCCTCGGTGATGCCTTGGCCGACGATGTCGCGGATCAGTTGATGCAAGGGGGAGAGCACGCGGGCATATTCACGGGGACGGGTTTCGGCCAGGTGCTGGTTGTACAGACTCAACGCCCGGTTCAGGCTGTCCTGGGTGGTTGATTCCGCTTGTCGGCCGACGCGGTCGATGACGAGCTTCAGCGCGGCGGTGCTGTCGAGCCCATTGGTTTCGGTGCGCCAGGTGTGCACCGATTGCGCGATCGTCCTGTCGAAGAGCGCGAGCAGCAGTTCGTCCTTGCTGCTGAAGTGTTGATAGAACGCCCGCAGCGAGGTCTTGGAGCGTGCGACGACCTCCTGGACCGTGAAGTCGGTGCGTCCGGTTTCGCCCAGTATCGCGACGGCCGTCTTGATGAAGCGGTCGGCGCGCGTTACGTCGGCTTCCTCGCCGGGGTCGGCCATGAGCGCTTCGTCCCCTTCCGGTGCGCAGCGGTTGCGCCCCGAGAATGAGGTTACCGCGCCGTGGGCCCTAAACAGTCGCGCACCTCGACAGCGGACTCTCCGTAATCGGGTACCAGGGGTGCGAATAATCGCCCGTGCATTTGGGTAGGCGGACGTTTGGAGGATTGGTGCTTTGGGGTCGGCCGCTTCCTTCCCTGAAGCGACGACGGGCCGATCGTGCGTGGTCGGCCGGCAGGAGGATTTGATGCCACAGGTCGAACTTCACCGCGAGGGACACCCGAAATATCGCCGGATGGTCCGCTTCGACTGGTCCGAAACGCCGCTGCACTGGGTGCCCGGCGACCCGTTTTCGACGCACATGATCAACGTCCTGCATCTGTTGCTGCCCGAGGGCGAGCGGCACTTCATCAAGGCCGTCCTCGAAGCGTCGTCGCTGGTCGACGATCCGGAGCTGGAGGCGGCGATCAAACCGTTCATACAACAGGAGTCCTGGCATGCCTGGGCACACCAGGTAGTGCTCGACCATCTGGCCGAACAGGGCATCGATACGACGCCGTACACCGATCGACTCGGCAGACTCTTGTCCCGCACGCTGGGCGATCCGCCCAAATTCTTTCCGCCCGCGCTCCGGCGTTGGTGGCTGTATCGGCGGCTGGCCGATGTGGCCGCACTGGAACATTTCACCGCAATGTTGGGCCAATGGGTGCTGACAAACCGCGGTCTCGATTACGCAAGGGCCGACCCGATGATGCTCGACCTGCTGCGCTGGCACGGCGCCGAGGAGGTCGAGCACCGCTCACTGGTCTTCGACGTCTATCAGCACGTGTGCGGCAACTACTGGATCAGGGCGTTCTCCATGTTGTTCACCGCGCCGCTGTTCGTCGGATGGTGGGTCGCCGGAGCGCGATATCTGATGGCCCACGATCCGACCATCGATCGCAAGTGGCGCTGGCGGGACTGGCTGTGGGCCGCCCGCGAGTACCGGTTGCCGGGCCCGTGGAAGCTTCTGGTGACGACCCCCGTCCGGTATATGCGGCCCAGCCATCACCCGAACGACGAGGCGTCCACGCAGATGGCGGTCGACTATTTGGAGTATTCGCCGGTGGCGAAGGCCGCCCGCGAGCGAGCGATGTCCCACACGAAGTCATCCGATCAAACCCAAGGCATCGAGACTTCTAACGGCGAAGCACGAAAGGCCCCGGTTCGATGAAGGTTTCGGTGGATCTTGACACCTGCGACGGGAATGGCGTTTGCATGAGCATCTGCCACGAGGTTTTCGACGTGCGCGACGACGGCCTTCACCTGCTCCAGGCGGAGCCGCCGGAGGAGCTCCGCCAGCAGTTGATAGGCGCCGAAGTGTCCTGCCCCACCCAGGCGATCACGGTGAAGGACTGACCCGATGCGCAGTCGTCAGCTGAAACAGGTCGTCGTCGTCGGCGCCGGCGTGGCGGGCACCCGCGCGGCGGAAACCCTTCGACTGGACGGCTACGACGGCGACCTGACCATCGTGGGCGCGGAGCGGCACGCCCCCTACCACCGCCCGCCGCTGTCGAAGAAACTTCTCACCGGCAAGGTGCACCGCGCCGGCGTCGACCTTGCGCCTCAGTTCGAATTCGACGCGCGCGTTCTGCGGGGGGCGTCCGCGCTCAAGCTGGACATGCCCTCACGCACCCTCCAGCTGCGCGATGACGACCGGGATTCGTCCCTGCAGTTCGACGGGCTGGTGATCGCCAGCGGCGCAATCCCACGGGAATGGCCGGGTGGCCAGGTCCCCGATGGCGTGCTGTTGCTCCGCACGGTCGACGACTGCCTGGCGATTCGGGAACGACTGGGCTCGCGGCCGCGGGTCGTCGTCGTCGGGGGCGGCTTCATCGGCGCCGAGGTCGCCGCGAGTTGTCGATCGCTGGGCCTCGATGTGACTCTCATCGAAAAGTCCGCCAGCCCGCTCTTGGCGGCGCTGGGGAAGGAACTGGCGCCACGCTGGGCGGACCTTCATCGTCAACACGGCGTCGACGTGCGGGTCGGCGTCGGTGTCGACGCCTTCGTCGGCAACGGCCGGGTGGAGTCCGTCCGGCTCACCGATGGTTCGCAGGTTCCGGCCGACCTGGTGATCGTGGGCCTGGGCGTGACTCCAGCCACGGATTGGCTGGGCGGCTCGGGATTGCGGGTGGACGACGGCGTGGTTTGCGATGCCACCGGCGCGGCCGAGGGCGGTACCGACGTGGTGGCCGCCGGTGACGTGGCGCGCTGGTGGCATCCGCTGTACGAGCGGCACCTGAGGACCGAGCACTGGGAGGACGCGGGGCGCCAGGGCGAGGCCGCGGCCCGGACTCTATTGGCAGGCCCGGATCGCGCGCAGACGTACGACGAGGTGCCCTACTTCTGGTCCGATCAATACGACACCAAGGTCCAGATGCTCGGCGTGCCAACCGATTACGATGCACTCGAGATCATCGAAGGCGATCCCGACGCGTGGGAGTTCGTCGCTGCATATGGTCGTGGCGGATGCACCGTGGCGGTGCTGGGAACGATTCCCAATCGCGTGTACGCCTACCGCGAGACCATCAAAGAACGCGCCGAATTTCCGCCGGGGCGACCGGACTAGACGAGAAGCGCCTAGCCGCCCCGGGCTTGGATCATCGCCGACCGGTTGACCTTCGTGGCCGCGGTGCGGGGAATCGCGTCGACGAACTCCACGGTCTTGGGGGCCTTGTAGTGCGCGAGCTGGCTCTTCGCGTACTCGATGACCTGCTGTTCGGTCAGCGGTGCGCGGTTATCGGCGAGCTGAACCACGGCGTGCACCCGGCGTCCCCATTGGGGGTCGGAGAGCCCGATGACCACGACGTCGGCGATGCCGGGATGGCCCGCCAATGCGGACTCCACCTCGGCCGGAAAGACGTTGGCGCCGCCGGTGATGATCATGTCGACGCGGCGGTCGACGATGTAGAGGTAGCCATCCTCGTCGAGGTATCCGATGTCGCCGGCGGAACGAAACCCGTCCTCGGTCGACGGCAGCGGCGTCGCGCCGCCCAGATACCGGGATCCCGCGGCCATCGGCGCGCGCAGGTAGACCTCGCCGTGTTCACCGGGGCCAAGGGGCCTCGTCCCGGCGTCCAGAATCCGGATCTCGGTGTCCCGGAAACCGCGGCCCACGCTGCCCGGATGGGAAAGCCACTCGTCGCCCCGCAACGCGGTGAGTCCCAGATTCTCGGTCATGCCGTAGGCCGTCACGATCTGCTCCGGGCTCAGCAGCTCGAACCAGGTATGCATGAGGGCCGGCGGCATCACGGCAGCGCCCTGCAGGATGAAGACGATGCTGGACAGGTCGCGCTGCCGGACGTCGGGGCGGGCGGCGATACGCGCCAGCATCGTGGGCGTTGCGGTGAAATTGGTAATCCGGAAGCGCTCGATCACGTCCAAAACCAATGCCGCGTCGAATTTTTCGAGCACCACGAGATGATCACCGGCCAGCAGGAAGAAGAAGGTGGCGAAGCCGTTGGTGTGATACATCGGCGCCGGCACCATGATGGTCTGCGGCTGGGCCACCGGTGTCCAGTTCGACAAGAACGGCTCGCCGTGCTGAGGCGTCCACAACGAAGGCGCCAGGCTGAGGATCACTTTGGGCACGCCGGTCGAACCGCTACTGCAGATTCCATTGACGTGCGGGGAAATCGCTGCGGGCAGAGGGCTTTCGGATTCGCCGGCCGCGCGCGCCTCCAGTTCCCACCGGCTCCGTTCGTCGACGACGACGGCGGGGTCGATCACCTCGCGCACCCGGTTCCGCTCCCATTCGGGCAGATCCCAGTGCATGGGAACCGGGACCGCGCCGATCTTCCAACACGCCAGCGCGGCCAGCATCAGGTGCTGAGAATTCGGGATTGCAAGCGCCACGAGGGAACCCGTCTGCGCACCCTCGGCCGCCAGCGCGCGACCCCATTGGTTGGCGCGGGCGTCGAGCTCGGCAAAGGTCAGCGAGAGCGCGGTGCCGTCGAGCGCGACAACCGTCACGGCCGTGTCGTCGCCGCGCCGCTCGGCGAGTTCGGCCAGCTTGGCCCCGAACGGGATTCCTTCCTCTAGTGGGTCGGGGGTCACTCCCGACTCGAGGGATTCGGTACTCATGCCGAAACCGGCTCCGAAAACAGCGTCTCCAGGTGGCCGTCGCGGACGTCGGGTATCAGGCGCAACGCGAGCGCCTCGGCACTCAGCGGCAACCGGATCAGCGGTTGGGTGTGCCGGTCGAGCACGCTGATGTCGGACTCGTCGCAAAAGCCCAGGGCGCCGAGCAACTGGTGGGAGGTGCGCAGCACCTGCCGTGCGGTGTCGGCCGCCTTGCACCGGAGAACCAGCGCATCCGCCGAATGCACCTCAACCGGTAACGATTCCGGGCGGCAGATGGTGTACTTCGCGAGTTCGTGAAGTCCGCGCACGGCGACGGAGGCGTCCGCGACGGCGAACCTGACGGCCTGGAAGTCGGCCAGCGGCTTGCCGAACTGGACCCGCGCCCGCACGTGTTCGGTGACGATGTGCAGCGCCTGCTGCGTCGCTCCCAGAATCCGCCATGATCCCAGCACGAGATGAAGGTTAACGTCGGCGGCCGGGACGGTTCCGTCGGGTGCGCTCAGGGTGGCCGGGACCAGAAACGGCCCCAGTTTGGCGTTCGTCCGCGCCGCCGGTCGCGGGCGGTATCGAGCGCCGTCCAGGTCGGCGGCGATCCAGTCGCCGGGCAGATCGCCATGGTCGATGCGCGGCGCCTCGGGGTTGACCAGGGTCAGTCGGGCGCCGTCGATCGCCAGCAGCTCTTCGACGAGGGGATAAGGCAGGGCGGTCGCCCCGGCGGCCTGGCAGAGGACCGCGGCGGCCAGCAGGTCGTCGGGCGCCGAACGGACGTCGAGCTCGAACGCGCCGACGTCGCTCAGGGCGCTGTGCGCCGCGGCGCGCACGCGGTCGTCGGTTTCGGCGCGCAGCGCCGCCGGTGGCCCGCCCAGCCTGAAGAGCCGCTTGGCGGCGACGGCGGCGAAATCGCTGATGTCTTGTGGCAGTTCGGTTTTCACCGGTGCTCCCCCAGCACGTCCCGGGCCACCAACATCCGCTGCACTTCGATGGTGCCGGATGCGACGGTGGCCGCTTGTGCGTAGCGCCAATGGTCTTCGATCGCCCCGTGCAATGGCGCCGTCGCGCCGCTATCCAGCGCGGCCGGACCCAGCACGTCGAAGAGCAGCTCGGCAACCTGCTGATCACAGGTGGTGGTGGCGATGCGGGCGGCGCTGGCCGCCGCACCCGCCGACGGGTCGTCCTGCAGCGACACGGCCCGATACGCCAGCAGCCTGGCGACGCGGAGGTCGACGAGCGCCTTGACCCAACGGGAGCGAATCGACTCGGGCAGTGCGTCCCAGTCGTCGCCGAGCTGGGTGCGCATCCGGTGCAGCAGCGATTCGCAGCGCGCGTAGCGGGCGATGCCGACCCGTTCGAACGCCAGCGCCTCGCGCATCACTCGCCAGCCGTCGCCCGGCTCGCCGAGCACGTCACCGGGGGAAGCCTGCACGTCGTCCAGGAACATCTCGTTGAGGTGATGCGGTCCCAGCATCGACCCGATGGGCCGGACGGTGAAGCCGGGCCGGTCCATCGGGATCAGAAACAGGCTGAGCCGCTTGGGTTTCGGCGCGTCCGGGTGGGTGCAGGCGGCCAGCACGCACCAAGACGCCATCAGGGCATACGACGTCCACACCTTCTGGCCGGTGATGCGCCAGCCGTCGCCATCCGGCACGGCGCGGGTGCGCAGCGACGCGAGATCGGTTCCGGCCTCCGGTTCGGAAAAACCTTGGCACCAGATCACGTCGCCGGACGCGATGGCCGAGAGGTGCTTGGCCTTCTGTTCGGCCGTGCCGTAACGCATCAGGGCGGGGCCGACCCAGTTGATTCCCATGTACTGCGGGCCGCGGGGCTCGTGCTGGGCCCACATTTCCTCGCGCAGCACCGTCTGCTGCCAGACCGAACCACCACCGCCGCCATGCTCTTTCGGCCACGCCAGCGCGAGCAGCTCCTCGGCGGCCAGCAGCTTGCAGAACGTCTCGGTGGTGGCCAGGTCTCGCGGGTCGTCCGTGCAGGCCCCGAGGAAGTCGGCGGGGATGTGGTTGGAGATCAACTCTCGCAAATGGTTTCGCAGCTGTCCGGCGTCCTCGCCGAGGTCGTAGTCCATTCCCGTCATCCCTTCGGCAGCCCGAGCAGCCGCTCGGCGACGATGTTGCGCTGGACCTCGGATGTTCCGCCGTAGATGGTGGCGGCCAACGCGTCCTGGCGTTCGAACAGCAGATCCGGATCGCTGACCCAATCCTGCCCTTTGGCGATGGCGGCGAGCTCCCAAACGCGTTGCAGGGTAACCGATCCGAGTAGCTTGAGGATGTCGGCCTCCGGGCTGGGCCGGCCGGCCAGTTCATTGCCGAGGGCACGGTAGCCGGTGGCCCGCAGCGCCTCGGCGTCGGCGAGCAGCGAGCCGAGGTCGGCGCAGATATCGTCGGTCGGCAGCGCCCCGCGTACCGCGTCGAGCCCGCGCTTGATCTCGACCCAGTTCATGATCCAGATCATCTGGCGTTCGTGGTGCAGCGACGACAACGCGACGTTCCAGCCGCCGTTGAGTGGTCCGAGCAGGTTTTCCGCCGGCACCTCGACGTCGTCGAGGAACACCTCGCAGAAGGTCTCGTCGGAGATCGACGCCATCCGGATGGGCTCGATCCGCACCCCCGGCGAGTGCAGGTCCAGGATCAGGCAGGAGATGCCGCGGTGTTTCGGCGCGTCGGGATCGGTGCGGGCGTACAGGGTGCACCACCGCGACAAGTGGGCCTGGGTGGTCCAGATTTTGTGGCCGTTGACCCGGAACACGTCGCCATCGCGCTCGGCCCGCGTGCGGAGCCCGGCGAAATCGGATCCGGCTTCCGGCTCGGACATGCCCAGGGCCCACCATTCGTCGCCGCGCAGCAGGGGAACCAGCAGCCGGTCGATCTGGGCGGGTGTGCCGAACTGACGGATGCCGGGCGCGGCGACATTGGGGCCGGCGATGTTGGGCAGTTTGGGCGCGGACCGCATCGCCGCCTGGAGCCGGACCTCCATCGCGTCGCGCAAGCCCAGGGATCGGCCACCGTGTTCGCGGGGCCAGGTCGGTTGGATCCATCCGGCCTCGAACGCGGCCCGCTGGTAGTCACGCCGCAGCGTCAGGTCCCAGCGGTACTCGCGATAGTTGTCGTGGTAGTCCCTCGGCAGAAATTCCCTTAGCCAGGTGCCGAATTCGTCGACGATCGGGACCGCGCCGGTCATCCCGCGGCCCCCGCGAACCGGCGGCCCACCTCGTGGTAGAGCGCGCGACTGTCGCCCAGCGTCGCCGCTCCCTGCCAGGCGTGCCGGACGTAGAGGTGGGTGTCGTGCTCCCAGGTCTGTCCGAGGGCGCCGTGCACCTGTACCGCGGTGCGCGCGCAATTGACCGCCGCGTCGCCTGCCGCCGCTTTGGCCAGCGCCGCGGCGCTCCACGCATCCCCGGAATCTGGATCGCCCAGCCGGGCCGCCGCCGCGTAGGTCAGGCTGCGGGCGCGTTCCAGGCCGACGTAGTTGTCTGCCAGCGCGTGTTTGATCCCCTGGAAGGCGCCGATCGGCATGCCGAACTGGCGGCGGGTCTTGGCGTGCTCGACGGAGCGGTGCAAGGCGGCACTCGCGACGCCGACCAGGTCGGCGGCGGCGGCCATCAGCGGCGCCGACAGCGCCGACTCGAGCTGGACGGGGGCGGCGGCCAACGCCTCGGCGTCGATCTCGACGTCGGCCACCGGTTGTGCGGGGTCGGTCGACTCGCCCGTCACCACGGTCACCCCGCCGGCACCGCCGCAGCGCGCGACCGCCGCCATGACGCCGCGATCGGATTGCGCCAGCGTGACGATCAGCTCGGCGCGTGACAGATTGGGGACGGCGACCGCCCGTCCACGCAGGCGTCCCCCGCGCAACGTCATCGGCGCGCCGGGTAGCCGCGACCCTCGGGAGTGGACCGCCAGGGCGGCCACCGTGCCGCCGGCGATGGCGCTGAGCACCGCGTCAAGTCCACTGGTCCGCAAGGCGCCCGCTGCCAGCCCGACGCTGCTGAGCAATGGGATCGGCGCGATGGCGGCGCCGCATTGCTCGAGAACCACCGCCAGCTCGACGGGTCCGTGGTCGCCGGAGCCGGGCGCGGCGAGTTCCGTCCAGCCGAGGTCGACGAACTTCTTCCACAGCGTGCGCCAGCCCTCGGGGTCACTCATCGCTTGGCGGGCGGCGTCCGGGGGACATTCGGTGCGCAGGATGTCGCGCACGGTGTCACGCAGCGACAGTTGCTCCGAACTCAGTCCGATGTCCATAAGACCCCTAACATAATAAAAATAGTAAACTAGCGACGCTGTTGCAATCGCACGTAACGAACAGGTGGTCGCATGGTCGAGTGGTATCTGTTCCTGCCGCAGGTGCGGTTGTCGGCGGCCGACATCGCGGCTCGGGCACGCCATGCCGAGGCCAGTGGTTTCGATGGGATGGCGTTCATCGATCACCTCGAGGCGCCGGGTCGGCCCGATGAAAACATTTGGGAGGCAATGGGCATCGCCACCTGGGTGGCGGCCAAGACGGAGCGACTACGGATCGGGCACCTTGTGCTCTGCGACGCGTTTCGACACCCCGCGGTGCTCGCCAAACAAGCCGTCACGCTCTCGGACGCCTCGAACGGCAGATTCGACCTTGGCCTCGGTGCGGGATCCTGGCCCGCGGAGTTGACCAGATTCGATGTCGGTCAGCAGGATCCGGTGGCCCGGGTCGAACAACTTGGGCGTCACCTCGGCCTGATGAGGCAGTACTGGGGCGACGACGCGCAGGGCGGCGCGGCTCCGCAGGCCCCGCGAAGGTCCCACCCGATACCGCTGGTCCTGGGAGGCACCGGGCCCCGGATGATGGAACTTGTTCGTAGATATGCGGATTGGTGGAATCTGCCGGCCAACAAGCTCGACAAACTGCCCAAGCTGGGCCCGGCGGCGGGAACGGCCCGGGTCTCGGTTCAGCAGATGGTGGGCTTTGTCCGCTCCGGCAGCGATCCCGACACCGTGCGCGAAGTGAGCACCCGGCGATTCGGCAACCTGGGGCCCGGGCTGGTCTGCGGCGATGCCGGCGACCTGATCGGCCACTTCACCGCCCTGGCCGCCCAGGGCGTCGAGCGATTCTACGTATGGTTCGCCGACTTCGCCGATCCGGATTCCCTGCACGAGTTCGGCGAATCGGTGATCAAGGCGTTCGCCGGCGCCGGCGACGCGCTTCCGTAGGCACGACCGGCGGTCGGGCGTACGGGCCCCGCTGCACGGCGGACAGCCGGATTTCCGGCAGATCCACCGACGGGTCGACGGTGTCCAGCCAGGCGACCGCGTCGGCGACGTCGGACACCTGTATCGCGTACATCTCGAAGGGAACGTCCTGCAGCATCTCGGTTTCCACCGGGCCCGGGGTGACGATGTGCACGGCGATGCCATCACGGTCGACTTCGATCGCCAGGGCGCGCGCGAACGCGTTCATGCCGGCCTTCGATGCGGAGTAAGCGGTCCGCGCCATCATTGGCTCGTGCGCCGCGGACGACGAGATGAACACGAATCGCGAGCCCGCGCGCATTCGTGGGAGAGCGGCGGCGGTCACCACGAAGCACGAATCCAGGTTGGCCGACATGATGGTCCGCCATTGGTCGAAAGTCTGCTTGCGGGCGTAGGTTCCGCCCAGCGTGCCGGCCGCATGCACGACGAGGTCGATCGTCTCCAAAGTGCTTATCGCCGCTGCGAACTCGTCCGGGTCGGATGCGTCGGCCACGATATGGCGCGCACCGATCTCCTGGGCGGCCGCCCGCAGCGGGCCTTCGCGGCGTGCGACGAGCACCACGTCGTAGCCGAGCTCAGACAGCTTGCGGCCGCAGCCCTTTCCGATCCCGCCGCTGCCGCCGGTCACTAATGCGGTTCGCATCGACGTCGAAGGCTCTAGGACTGCCGGATATCCCGCGGGCGCGACCCCGAACGTGAAAGAGCCTGCGGCGAAAGCGCGTAAATCCGTTGGTCGGGCCGACCCGACAGCACATAGGTCTGCGTGTCGGCGAGATGGCGGCCCGCGATGCGGCGGGCCCGGTCGACGTCACCCTCGGCGATCGTCTCGGCCAACTTGACATGCGTGCTGAGCACCGCGCGGCGCTTCGCCAACGACGGGTAGGTGCCGCGTGCCGCGCTCTCGTCCGCCCACTGCTGTTCGTGGCTGGTCCACAGCGTCTCCAAGCTGCCGACGACCGCGATGATGGTGTGATTGCCGCAGCCGCGGACGATGAGATCGTGGAATTGACGGCCGATTTCGGTGAAGAGCCGACCATCGTCGAGATTCTCCGCCATCGAGTCGTTGACCCGCTTGAGTTCGGGAACCAAGGTGTCCGCCCGGTCGGGTCGCTGGGCCGCCAGTGCGGCGCAGGCGGGCTCGAGTTCCTGCAGCGCCATGCCCAGATCGGCAACCTCTACGGACTCGCTCTGCAGGAGCAGACCCAGCATGTAGGCGGCACTGGTCTTCGCCGGCGCGTGCACGACGGCGCCGCCGCGGTTGCCCCGCCGGACCGAGACCAACCCCTCGGTTTCCAGGATCCGCAGCGCCTCGCGCAGGGAGACCAGGCTGACGTTGAACTGGTCGACGAGCACCTCCTGGCGCGGCAGGAGGTCGCCGTCGGCAAGCTCGCCGTCGATGATCTGGCGGCGCAACTCGTCGGCTACGATTTCGGCGATCCTCGGCGCCGACAAACGGCGACGGGCGTCGGGGCGAATTCCCAGGGCGGTCATCCAATCCTCGTGTAGTCGACTGGCTTAGCTATTTTAGCAGTAATGGTATAAATAGCCGCGTGAGGCGCGAGCCCGATAGCCGGCCGACACCGCTCGACGAATTGCGTGTCGTCGAGATCAGCGACCGGATAGCCGGCAGTTACTGCGGAAAGCTGCTGGTCGATGCCGGGGCGCAGGTGCGCAAAATCGAACCGCCGCAAGGGGATTGGCTGCGCGGATACTCCGCCACCTGTTCGCCCGTCCCCAACGGCTCCACCTCGCCGTTCTTCGATTACCTCACCGCGGGCAAAAGCAGCCTTACCTGCGCCCCGGACTCAGCGCGTTATCACGCCGAACTGGCCGCCGCGGACGTCGTCGTCGTCACCGCCGGCCGGTCGCGGGCCGCGGCGCTGGGCATCGATCCGCAGCGGCTGCTGTCCGAATCTCCGCGGGCGATCATCGTCACGATCTCCGACTTCGGCTGGACCGGACCATATGCCGACCGGGCCGCCAGCGAGTTCACCCTGCAAGCGTGGGCCGGCTCGCCCGGCTTTCGCGGTGATCCCGCCGGGCCCCCCATCGCAATCGGCGGCGACCTGGGGGAGTACATGGGCGGTGTGTACGCCGCGTTCGGCGCGCTGGCCGTGCGGCGCCGCGTCGAGCGCGGCGGCCCGGGTGAGCATCTCGACCTGTCCATGCTCGAGGCGATGACCGCGATGCAGAGCAGCGAGTGGCTGCATTCCCAGTTGCTGCGCGTTCCGCCGGTCCGCCGCACCCTGGAAGTGCCCTCCATCGAACCCGCCAAGGACGGCTACGTCGGGATCACCATGGTCACCGGCCAGCAGTGGCTCGACTTCGTCGCGATGGTCGAATGCCCGGAGCTGGAGAAGATCGAGCAGCTGCGCTTTCAGATCGGCCGGTGGTCATACCGCGACCTCATCCGCGAGCAGATCGGCCCGTGGCTGGCCGAGCGGACCGTCGACGAGATCGTCGAACTCGGGCAACTGTTCCGGCTGCCGATCGCCGCCCTGGGCAACGGCTCGACGATCCGGGATATGGAGTACGTGACGCAGCGCGGGGTGTTCATCCGCAACCCCGCGGGATTTCACCAGCCCCGCCCGCCGTGGCTGATGTCGACGTGCGCGCCGGCGCCCCTGCGCGCTACCCCTACGCCGGGCGAGGCGAACGACGAATCACCTTGGCAGAGAAGCGAACCCGAACCGGACCCGGAGCAGCGGGAGTTGCCGCTGGAGGGCGTCCGCATCGTCGACCTGACCGCGTTCTGGGCCGGACCCGCCGCGACGCACCTCCTGGCCGCTTTCGGCGCCGAGGTGATCAAGGTGGAATCGATACAGCGACCGGACGGGATTCGATACTCGGGCGGGATGCGCACCGATGTGGACGACTGGTGGGAGTACGGCTGGGTTTTCCACGCGATGAACACCAACAAGCGTTCCGTCACGATGGATTTGGGCTCCAGCGAAGGACGCGGGCTGTTCCTCGGGTTGGCGGCCGGCGCCGACGTCGTGATCGAGAACTTCTCGCCAAGGGTGATGGACCAGTTCGGGCTCACCGCCGATGCGCTGCTGAAGGTCAACCCCAAACTGGTGGTGGCCCGGATGCCGGCCTTCGGGCTGGACGGTCCTTGGCGCGACCGGGTCGGATTCGCGCCCACCATGGAGCAGCTCGCCGGTCTGGCCTGGGTGACCGGACTGCCAGAAACCCCGCCGGTGACGCCGCGCGGAGCCTGCGACCCGCTGGCCGGCGTGCACGCCGCCTTCGCCGTGCTGGCCGCGCTGCGTTTCGCCGCACGCACCGGATCGGGCCAGCAGGTCGAGCTGCCGATGCTCGAAACCGTGCTCAACACCACCGCGATACAGGCGATCGAATCCGAGGTCTTCGGCAAAACCCTGGGCAGGCGGGGCAACCGCGGGCACTGGGACGTGATCCAGAATCTCTACCGGTGCGCCGGCAAGGACGATTGGATCGCGGTCACCGTGCGCGACGACACGCAGTGGCGTGCGCTGGTCGACCTCATGGATCGACCGGTCTGGTGCGACGACGGCCTGGCCACCGTCGCCGGGCGGCGCGAGCGGGCCGACGACATCGATCGCCGGCTGCAGGAGTGGTTCACCGGTCAGCCGCTCGCACCGACGGTGGAGCTACTGGCCCGCGCGGGAATTCCGGCCGCGCCGGTTGTGTCGCCGTCACTGGTCACCGACAACCCCCAACTGCGCGATCGCGGGTTCTTCGAGGCCCTGCACCACCCGAGTACCGGGCTGGGCCTTTATCCCTGCCCGCCTTTCGCCAGGCTGGCCGGCCAGGAAAGGTGGCTGCTGCGTCCGCCGCCGAAGCTGGGCGAGCACAATGGGGAAGTGCTGCGTGATCGGTGCGGGTTGACCGAAGAAGAACTGGGCAACCTGGCAAGATCCGGAGTGACCGGGACCCGTCCCAAGGGTCTGTGAGGAGGCATCTGATGCGCGTGACGGTGGACGAGAACTTGTGCGAGGCCAACGGCTTTTGCGAGTCGCTCGCCCCGGAGGTGTTCGAGTTGGGCGACGCCGACGTCGTGCAGATCGCGGACGGCCCGGTGCCGCCGCGCCTGGAGATCGACGTGCGTGCCGCGGTCGACCAGTGCCCCAAGGCCGCGCTGCGGCTGCGCGACTGACAAATCGCTGGCCGTCCTGGGAGGAGCCCGACTCCAGCGACGACGAACCCGGCGACGTTGCCCTTTTCGATGTCTTCAGAAGCCCCGGCTGGTGGCGACCTCTACACCGTCGACCTTGATGGTGAACGTGTTCGGCCGAAGACCGCCGAGCAATTGCGGGCGAACCTTCTCGATCTCGACCGTGTGTCCGCCATGCGAGACCGTCCACACCTTCGTCGTAGCCAGATCGAAATACGTTCCAAACTGCGACGGACTTGCCAACGTCGTCTTCTGGCCGTCGATGACGAGATTCGTCAGACCGAGGAACGGCTCCCGATGAAATTGCGCCGGACTCTCGCCAACGTTGAATGTGATCTTCACGGCGCCAAACACCTCACATTTGGACTGCACAGGTATCCGGTGTGAGCGTAATCCGGATGCGCATGCGCCGCGAGCCCTGCACGTGTCGGCGTCGCGCCTTAGGGGATGCTGCGGGAGTTGGCGGAGTTGACCGGGCTGTCGGCGCAGGTCACGGCGGCGTTGGCGGATACCTATCGGGGCCCGTGGATCTACGGGCCGGGTGCGGTGTTCGCCGATCTGGCCGCCGCGGTGGCCGACGGCGCGGACTGCATCGACGGTGTCGGGCAGCGCTGCGGGGATCGCGAACACGTCTTTGGTGCCGCGGCGTCGACGACCACGATGTGGCGGCTGGTCGACGAGCGGATCGACGCCGCTCATCTGCCCGGTATCCGTGCCGCGCGTGCCCAGGCGCGGGAGGTGGCGTGGGCGGCGGGCGCGGCCCCGGCCGCCGGTGAGTGGCTGCACCTGGATATCGATGCCACCATCACCATCGATCACTCCGATAACAAGGAGGACGCGGCGCCGACCTGGAAGAAGACCTGGGGCCATCACTCGTTGCTGGCGTTTTTGGACCGCCCCGCGATCGCCGGTGGCGAAGGCTTGGCCGGGCTGCTGCGAGCGGGCAATGCGGGCAGTAACACCGCCGCCGATCACATCAGGGTGCTGGGGTGGGCGCTGGAATCGCTGCCGGCGGCCTACCAGCCCGACCCGCACGATCCCGGCGCGCAACAGGTTCTGGTGCGCTGCGATTCCGCCGGCGCCACCCACGCGTTCGCCGGCACCTGCCGCGTCAAGGGGGTGGGATTCTCCTTCGGCTACGCCGTCGATGCCCGCGTGCAGGCCGCGGTGGAACTGCTCAACGCCAACGACGGCTGGTACCCGGCGATCGACTCCGGCGGCGGCATCCGCGACGGCGCCTGGGTCGCCGAGGCCACCGATTTGGTGGACATGAGCAGCTGGCCGACCGGGACTCGGCTGATCCTGCGCAGGGAACGCCCGCACCCCGGAGCGCAGCTGCGGTTCACCGACTCCGACGGGCTACGGGTGACCGCGTTCATCACCGACACCGCCCCCGGTGTGGTGGCAGGCCAGCTCGCCGGTCTGGAGCTGCGGCATCGCCAGCACGCCAGTGCGTGGATGTCGTCACGAGACATGGCTAAGTACGCCGCGATGCGGCCCTATTTCGAGCTGGTCGCCGAGAGCCTGACGGGATTGGTCGACGGGACCGATTTCTTCGATATGCACGCCGAGGATGTGGTGGTCGAGTACATCATCACCGTTCCGGATTACCCGCGCCGAATTGTCGGGCGAGAAGCGCTGGCCCAGCTGTACTCCGATTACGGGGCCTCGATCGTGCAGAGCGGCAGCAGCGACGTGTACCGCTATTACGACCCCGAGAAGTCCGTGGTGATTCTCGAGTACACGATGCACGGCACGGTGGTGAGCACGGGTGCGCCGTACGTCAATCGATTCATCTCGGTGATCGCGGTCAGGGACCGCAAGATCGTGCACTGGCGCGACTACCTGGACCCGCTGGCGGTGTTCGCCGCATTCGGCAACGCAGAAGCGCTCGACTGACTTATCCGGCTTGTCGCCGCTCGGTGAGCGATATCGCCATCTCGTCGTAGATCGACATGTTGGTGAGCAGGTTCGGGTAGGCCACCTTGGCCGGGCCGAGCGCGATATCGTCGCATCGCAGCAGCAGTTCGTCGAACACCGCGCGGAGTTCCGCACGCGCCAGCATGGCGCCGAGGCAGTGGTGCGGGCCGCCGCCTCCGAATGCCACCTGCGGGTTGGGCTGGCGTCCGATGTCGAATGCAAAGGGGGCGGGGAAGACCTCCTCGTCACGGTTCGCCGAGCGCAGCATCGACACCACCCGCTCGCCCCGCGCGATCTGCAGGCCGTCCATCTCGACATCGACCTTCGCGGTGCGCGTCCAATACGCGACGGGCGATGCCCAGCGCAATACCTCCTCAATGGCGCTGGACCGCAACGCTTCCTGTGCACGGTACCGCTCGATCTGCTCCGGATTCTCCACGAACGCCTGCAGCCCGGTGGCCATCGCGTTCTTGGTGGTGTCGCTGCCGGCAAACGCCAGCACGAAGAAGAAGAACTCGAGTTCGCTGGCGGGCAGGCTGAATTGCTCGCCGTCTTCGCCGGTGATCACCGCGGACGCCAGCGTGCTCCAGATGTCATCGGCGGGATTGCGCCGCTTGTCCGCGGTGAGCTCCATCGCGTACCCGAAGATGGCGGCGTACAGCTCGACCTCTTCCTGCCGGCTCAGGCGCGCCCCGGGCGAGTTGGCCTTCAGGATGCGGTCCAGACCGTCGAAGATCCGCGGCCGGTCGGATTCCGGTATGCCGATGATGTCGCCGATGACCGTCATCGGCAGCGCGTCGGCGACGTCCTCGATCCAATCGCCGCCGCCCTCGGCGAGCAGGCCGTCGATCATCCGCGCGGCGCGCGCCCGGATGCCGTCCTCCAGTTTGGCGATCGCACGCGGGTTGAACGCGTTGGAAATGAGCTTGCGGCGCTTGTTCAGTCCCGGCGGATCCATGTTGATGATCGTCGGGTACGACGAGAACAACCCGACCGGCTGGATGAGCGGGCCGTCGACCGCGGTGAAGGATTCGGTGTCGCGATGCAGCCGGACCGCGTGCCGGTGCTTGGTGGCCACCCAAAACTCGCGCTGCACGGTCTCGGCGACCCCGGGTGTCAGGTCGTGCCGGAAAATCGGCCTGGCGCGGCGCAACTCGGTGAACAGCTCGTCAGGGAAGCCGTTGCGCCACAAGGCGAAATCGGAAAGATCCACTGCCGCAGCCGTCATCTGAAACCCCGGTTCGTTCGGATACCACACCACAGCGCAACCCGGCGGCCGCCGCGTTGACGTTCAATGCTTAAAATAGTAAAAATAGACCTAGTCGTCGAACCGCGCTGGAGTGCTCGTGACGCATACAATTTCGGACCCGGCCTCGGATTCGGCCGGGGATCCGTCGGAACGTGAGTTCGGGCAGGCCGGCATCGCACTGTCGACCTACCGGTTCCCGACGGGCTGGTTCATCGTCGCCTTCGGATCCGACCTGGCGGCCGGTCAAGTCAAGCGCGCGCACTACTTCGGTGAGGAGCTGGTGTTGTTCCGCACCGAGTCCGGCCGGGTGCAAGTGATGGACGCGTACTGCCAGCACCTCGGCGCCAACTTGGGCGTCGGCGGCACGGTCGAAGGCGAGAACATCGTCTGTCCCTGGCACGGCTGGCGCTGGCGCGGTGACGGCACGAACGCGCTGATTCCCTACAGCAAGATCGGCTGCAAGAACAACGTCCGGATCCGCACCTATCCGACTACGGAGTGGTACGGCTTCATCCTCGTGTGGCACGAGCGTCACGGCCGGGCGCCGTACTGGCAGCCGCCGGTGCTGCCCGAACTGGAAACCAACGAGTACTACCCGCTGCACCCGCACACCCAGATGCTCAACCGGGTCAAGGTGCACCCACAGATGATCATCGAGAACGCCGCCGACCCGTATCACGTCCAATACGTGCACAAGGCGGCCAATCCCGCCACCACCGCGTCGTTCGAGGTCTCCGGTTACCACCTGCACGCCACCGTCAACGCCCATTTCGGCGGCGGGCGCGCGTCGACCTGGTTGACCCCGAATGGGCCGGTCGACGCGAAGATCATTTACGACAACTACTCGCTGGGACTGGGACTCGTCCGCTTCCCCAGCGAGCTGGTGGCCACCGTCCAGGTCACCGGCCAGACGCCGGTCGACGAGGACTACACGGACTACTACTACACCCAGGCTTCCGTCCGCGAGCCCGGCGATACCGGCGACGTGCCCACCGGGCGCGCCGCCAAGTTCCTGGCGCTGCAGCAAGAGGTCATCAAACAGGACTTCTTCACCTGGGAGAACATGAAATACCTGGAGAAGCCGAACCTGGCCCCCGAAGAGGCACACGACTATGCCGCCCTTCGCCGCTGGGCACACCGTTTCTACCCGGGCACGCAGCCCTCGGCCTCCGACTTCGGCTACACCGCCGATGGTGAGCCGGACCCGGCGGCCGCTAAAGCCTGATTGGCAGCCTGATGCCGGGGCCCGCCGATTTCGGTGTCGACCGCTTCACCGTGCCGGCCGTGCTGGATCGCCGGGCCGAGCAGTATCCCGACCGGGTGATGATGTCGATCGCCGGCGTCGACGTGACCTTCGAGCAGATGCGGCAGCGTTCTTGCGCGGCGGCGGACGTGCTGGCCGACCTGGGGGTCGGCCGCGGCGACTCCGTGGCATTGTTCACCGCCACCTGCCCGGAATGGGTCTACTTCTGGCTGGGCGCGGCGCGCATCGGCGCGGTGAGCGCGGCGGTGAACGCCGCGAACAAGGGCGACTTCCTGCTGCACACCCTCCGATTGTCGCGGCCCAAGGTGATCCTCACCGATGCGGAAAGACGCGCGCGCGTCGACGAAGTTGCCGACGGCTTGGAGACCGTGACCGACGTTGTGGTGCAGGGTGATTCACTCGCCTGCGCCCTTGCGCGCGGAGCCGTCGGCACCGGAGCCGACGAATCCGCGGAGGCCGGCGCGCTGGGATCGCTGTTCTACACCTCGGGCACTACCGGGCCGTCGAAAGCCGTTGCCACCTCGTGGCATTATTTGTTTTCCGTGGCCGCGACCGCCGCCTCGGCGTGGGAGTTTCGCGCCGGGGAGGCGCTGTGGACCGCGATGCCGCTTTTCCACCTGAGCGCGGCACCCATCGTGCTGGCCCCCATGCTTGTTGGCGGAACTACCTTGCTGGCCAAGTCATTTCACCCCGGCGAGGTGTGGGACGACATACGCGACCGCGGCGCCATCGGCTTCGTCGGCGCAGGCGCGATGGTTTCGATGCTGCAGAATCTGCCCGCCGATCCGCGTGATGCGGAGTTGCCGCTGCGGTTCATCTCCGCCGCACCCATCGCCGCGAAGTCCTACCCTGAGATCGAAAACCGATACCGCTGTCGCATCGTCACGATGTACGGGATGACCGAGGCCTTTCCGATCGCCGTCAAGGGCGTGGCCGACGACGGGGTTCCCGGGACATCGGGCAAGCCAAATCCCGATTTCGACGTGCGCATCGTCGACGAGCAGGGCAATCCGCTGCCCGTCGGCGCCGTCGGAGAGATCGCGTGCCGGGCCAGGCACCCGCACGTGATGAGCGAGGGCTATGTGAGTCAGGGTTCGCGGGTGGACCCGCACCCGGAGTGGTTCCGCACCGGCGACCTCGGCCGATTCGACGAGGATCAGAACCTGACATACGTGGACCGCATCAAAGATTCGTTGCGCCGGCGCGGCGAAAATGTCTCCTCGGTCGAAGTCGAATCCGTGGTGATGAGCCATCCCGCGGTGGCCGAGGCGGCGGCCGTCGCAGTGCCGAGCGAGTTAGGCGAGGACGACATCCTGGTGGTGGTGACGTTGCGCCCGGGGACAACATTGGATTGCGCCGAGTTGCTCGACTTCTGCGCTGCTCGGATGCCGTACTTCTGTGTGCCGCGATTCGTCGAGACGGTTAGTGAACTTCCGAAGAACGTCATAGGGCGCGTACGTAAAGATTTGTTGCGTAGTCGGGGCGTGAAAGCGACTGCGTGGGATCGCGAAGAATACGGTTATGTTGTTAGTCGGTAAGTTAAGTTAGTGTTACATGAGCCATTCTTCCCCGTCATTCAGTAGAGAGGCCGGAGCGCTGAGATGACCTTGACCTATCAGCAAGAGCAGTTCCTCCAGGCCGCGACGGGTCGCGACGCCATCCTGAACCTCGACGCCCGCCACAATCGGGCCTTCTCCGACGGGGACCGCAAGCGCTGGATCGCCACCTTCCGCCATTCCGGCGCCAGCTACACCCGCGATGGCGAGGTGTTCGACGACCTGAACGCGGCTTTTGACGGCGGTGATGGGCAGCGACTGGTCACCCTCGACCACGAGATCAAGGTCGACGGGGTCAACGCGGTCCAGCGTTGTGTCGTGGTGCTGTTCGCCAGCATGTATGGCGACACCAACCTCCGGGCCACGGGGGTCTTCAAGGACAAGCTGATCTATGAGCGCGGCGACTGGTACTTCACTTCTCGTGCGCTCGAATGGGATTCGGTTCCGAGCCGCCACCCGCTCGTCATGTGAGCGGCACCGACGTCGGCTACCGGCTCGTCTTCGGTAGCTACGAAGACGCGCTGCGAATGGTTGGCGCAAAGAGCGAACCGCGCACCGCGGCGAACCCGGTCAGCGGTGCGCGCATCCAATTGTTCGCCGCGATGGTTCACGACGGTAACCGCTCGTATTGGGATGCCGAGTTCGCCCGGCAGAAGTGGGGAGGCCTGCTGGCCCCGCCGGCGTTGTTGGTGGGATTGCTGGTGCCTCCGCCGTGGGACCCGGCCCAACATGGAAGTGACAGGCGGCCGGTGGCATCGGTGGTCCTGCGGGTGCCGTTGCCGGGCACCACATTCATCAACGCGGCCAACGATGTTGAATTTCTGCAGCCTATCGTCGAGGGCGATCTGCTCACCGTCGTCGAGGAGCTGGTGTCGGTGTCGCCGGAAAAGCGAACCCGGCTGGGGCTCGGCCATTTCGTCGAAACGCTGGAGACCTATCGTCGCCAAGACGGGGCGGTGGTCGCCACCTGCCGTAATACGTTGTTCCGATTCACTCCGGGAGCACCCGCGTGACCGGTGGGGATCTATATTGGAACGACGTCGTCGTTCCCGTGGAGCTGCCGGAGGTCGTCGACTACATCAGCTACCAGCGGGTGGTCGAGAACGCCGGGGCGACATGGGACTATTTCGCTGGTCACTTCGATCCGGCTTACGCCCAAAGCCAGGGCAACCCAACGATTTACGTCAACACCATGCACCTCGCCGGATTCGCCGACCGGGTCGCGAACGAGTGGGCGGGCCCGAGCAGCCGCGTGGTGCGCCGGTCCCTGCGGCTGGCCGGCTCCATCTACGCGGGTGACACCATGATCGGCCGTGGCCGGGCGGTGGCAAAGCGGCGGGACACCTCGGTGGATCCGCCGCGCTGTCTTGTTGACATCACGATCGAGGTCCTCAACCAGCACGGCGCGCTGTGCTGTCCGGTCGAGCTCACTTTGCAGATGCCCGAAATAGGCTGATAGCCAACGCATTTCTGCTAACCGGTGGGTTATCCTCAGCTGTCACAGTGGCCACGAGCTGCTCGGTATACGGCGATTTGTCCACCTCGCAGCGACAATTCGCGCCCCGTCGGTCCTGGCCAGGAGTTCGGGACGCATTGTGTGCGAGTCGATCCCGCCCCCAACACGTTGCCGCTATGAGGTAGGCAAGCCTCGTATACCCCGGAAGCTGAGACGCGTGTGGCGGCTGTGATCAACGCGTCTCAATTGGTTAGCGGCGGCAGCTGCCCTTTGCACACCAGCGTCTGAAGCTCGACGTACTCGTGCAGGCCCTCCTGGCCGAACTCGCGCCCGATGCCCGATTGCTTGAAGCCGCCGAACGGGGCGCCGATATCGAGTGTGTACATGTTGATGCCGTAGGTGCCGGTGCGGACGCCCGCCGCGACCTCCAGGCCGTGCGCGATGTCAGCGGTCCACACGGAACCCGCCAGACCGTAGTCGCTCTCGTTGGCGATCCGGATCGCATCGTCCTCGTCCCCGTAGCGCAGCACGGTCAAGACGGGGCCGAAGATCTCCTCCCGGGCGATGCGCATGTCGTTGGCGGCGTCGGCGAACAACGTCGGCCGTACGTACCAGCCGCGGTCGGCCGGGCTGTCCTCGCCACCGAGGACGACGCGGGCGCCTTCTTGCTGCCCGGACCGGATGTAGTCCTGCACCCGACGCTGTTGCCGTTGAGCGACAAGGGGTCCGATGTCCGTTGCCTCGTCCGCGGGATCCCCCACACGCAGGTTCGACATCATCGTTGCCAGCGCGTCGACGACCTCGTCGTGTCGTCGCTCACTCACCAGGATGCGCGTCTGGGCGACGCAGGCCTGGCCGTTGTTCATCAGGCCGGCGGTTTTCAGCCCCTTCACCGTACTGTCGATGTCGGCGTCGTCGAGAATGATCGCGGCCGACTTGCCGCCCAGTTCCAGGCTCACCCTCTTGAGCTGCTCGCCGCACAGGGCCGCGATACGGCGCCCGACGGCGCTGGATCCGGTGAAGGCGATCTTGTCCACACCGGGATGGCGCACCAGCGCCTCGCCGATCTCGGGTCCGCCGGGCAGCACCGAAACGACCCCTTCGGGCAGGTTCAGCTGCTCGATCATCTCGGCCAACCACAAAGCGTCCAAGGGTGTTTCGGGTGCGGGTTTGACGATGACGGTGCAGCCCGCGATCAGGGCCGGGATCAACTTGGGCATGATCAGGAACTGCGGAACGTTCCACGGCACGATCGCCCCGACCACGCCCACCGGCGCCCTGCGCAGGTGCACCTCGCCGAGCACGCCCTGCCGGCGTTCCGCCCAGGGGAAGTCACGGGCGGCTGCGAGAGCGAGGTGGATGAGCGACGCCGCGGCCGGTGCTTGGCCCAGCCGGCTGAAACTCCGCGGAGACCCCATTTCGTCGGTGATCAGTTCGGCCATCTCGTCGAGGTGGCCGGCGTAGATCGCGGCCAGCTCTTCGACCTTGGCCATCCGATCGGCGTGCGACATCCGAGGCCACGGGCCGTGGTCGAAGGCGCGTCGCGCGGCGGCGACGGCGGCGTCCACGTCCTCCGGTCCGGCCACCTGGACGTGGCCGATGGGTTCTTCGGAATGTGGCGAAACGACCGCGAGCTGTTGCGGACTGGCGGGTTTGCGCCACTGCCCTCCGATGAACAGTTCGTCATAGCAGCGATGGCCGGAATTTTCTGTCATCGGGACACTTCCTGAACGGTTGGGGCCGCGACCGCGATCTCGCTATTGACGCTAACATAGCTAAAAAAGCAGCGAGGCCTGACATGACGAGCGATTGGCGCAGTTACCCTTTCCGGTTGGTGCCCGGTGACAGCCAGCTGGACTTCCCGGCCGCCGAAGGCGAACACCCCGACCAGGAGTCGGACACCTGGTTCATCGCCGGTCAGCTCGACGCCGTCGACACCGACCGGTCATTTGCGTTCCTGACCATCTTCGACAAGAACCGGCCCGGAGGCACTCTGGTCGCCGACTTCTACACCCTGGCGCTGTTCGATCTGGATACGGGCGACTACGGCACCTATACGGATTACGACATGCCGCCGGCCAACCTGGAACCGGGAGCCCAGCGCAAGTTGGCCATGGCTTCCGGCTATCTGGACGTCGGCTACCACAGCAGTGCCGGCACCGCGTCGTGGGCCAGCAGCCGCAACGCCGATGGAGAACTGCTCCCCTACACCTACCGCGTCAGCCTGGTGGGCGAGGACCAGTCAGGCCGGTCCATGCGGCTGGACCTGGCCGTAACACCAACGCGCGCACCGACACCGGTGGGTGCGTCGACCTACAACGGGAAGATCGTCTGTTTCGGCCAAACCGACACGTACTCGTATTTCCAGACCGGAATGACGATGACCGGAACCTTGCGCTGGGGCGATGCGGTCGAGCAGGTCTCCGGCAGCGGCGGGCATGTCGACCGGCAATGGTTCCCGAAATATGCCGGGGCGGCGGATCCGGGGCAGACCCGCGGGCGAGGTCGCACGAATGGCGCACCATCAACTTCGACAATGGCGTGGACTTGAGCATCTGGCGACAGTTCGACCGCACGAACGGCAATGCGCTGCAGCCGTTTACCGGAGTGACAACGAGCTATCCCGATCCGGCCATGCCGCCGGTGTGCGCCGAAGACGTCGAGGTCACCATCAGCAGCTACGTCCGGTGGCCGGATACGGTGCGGCCCCTGGTGCCTCCGCCCGCTCCGGCCCGATACCTGCCCGATCGCCACCGGATCACGTGCCGCACACTGGAACTGGATATCATCGGCGAGCCGCTGGTGGCGGCCCCGGCGCATGGGCTGCCGATCGAATACATGGAAGGCCCATACCGCTATCACGGAACGCTGTGGGGGCAGCCCGTGACGGGGTTCGCGTTCAACGAGCGCTCGCTGGCGCTGTACCGGGATTGGGAGCTGGTCGAGGTGCTGGCAACGACAGTCGCGAACGTCCAACCGGCCGCCCCGGATCTGCAGAAGGTGGTTGACCAAGTGGTGCCGCTGGTGGCCGCCGGCCGCCGCGGCGAGGCGGCCGAGCTGTTGACCGCTGCGCCGGCCGTCCAAAACGATTCGCTCGCAACCATTCTCGACGACCTGATCGCGGTGCTTTCGGCGGCCGATTGAGGGCTGCTGCAACTCTACGGTGTCGGCGCGGCACCGTCCTCGGCAAGCGCCCGGGCCCAGGTGAGATGGCGATGCTGCAGTCCCGGTTCGTTGCGCCCGAACAGTAGGTGCTCGCGAACGCCCGACTCGAGGTTGGCCTGCAGGGCCTCGGCCAACCGGTAGTCCTCGTCGCGCACCGTGGCATGCGCGTATTCGAAAACGGCTTGAGCGCCGGCGGCCACCGACTCGTCGGAAAGGTCCAGCGGTGTCGAATTCTGGTGCACGGTGATGGATCTCCCCGGTCGGTCGCTTGGATAGATCCGGAACAGCTCACCGTTGGCGATGGTCACCGACAGCACGATGTTGGGGAACAGCGCGTAGATCACGACCATGGTGTGGAACGGATCCCACTGCTCTTCGGGAACGTCGTCCAGTTCCAGGATCGTGTTGAGCGGAAAAATCAACCGGTGATGGGGTCCGTACGAGTCGAAAACCGTGCAGTTGCTGCGGGCGATGGTGGCGAAGGTCTGCCGGTGCACGGTGGCGAAATGGTAGTTCTCCGAGAAGGTGTCGACCGCAAGTTTCCAGTTGATCGCGGGTTCGAGCACCTTCTCGCCCAACGGGGACCAGCGTCCGATGCCCCACGAATCGAGCTCGTCGGCCAGCGCCCCGAGGTGTGCGGCGACATCCAGCGGGGCACCCGGATCCAGTGCCACCCAGAGGAATCCGGCGAATTCGGCGGCGGGAAGCTCGGTCAAACCGTCGGACTCGACGGTCACGTCGGGGAAGCTCTCACGGCCGGGCAGGCTGACCAACCGGCCGGTGTTGTCGTACGTCCACGCGTGGTACGGACAGGTGAACCGCTTCGCGCTGCCGCACCCCGTCACCACCTGCGACTGGCGGTGCAGGCAGACATTGTCGAACGCCTTGACCGACCCGTCGGCTGTTCTGGTCAGCAGGACCGATCTCCCCATCACGGTCTTGGTGCAGTAGGCGCCCGCATCGGGAAGCTCCGAGACATAGCCGACGAGCTGGGGGCTGGCCAGCAGCAGGGCCCGGTCCCGCTCGTGTCGTTCGACCGAGGTGTACTCGCGCGCGTCGACCAAGTGCTGCGCGGGGGCGAGGTCGGTCGTCTTGTCGCGCGCCAACTTCAGCGCGCGCCGGGTCAGGTCGATGAGCCGGTCACGTTCCATCTGCCCAGTACAGACCTTGCGACGGTTGTAAGGTCAAGGCGTGGCTGAGCAGTTGCTGATCGGCGACGTCACGGCCTTGACCGGGATCGCCTCCGGCCGCATCCGCCACTACGAGAAAATCGGCCTGCTGCGCGCGGAGCATCTGTCCAACGGCTACCGGGTTTTCGATGTCGAGCAGGTCCTCGACCTGTTGCGCATCGACCTGATGAGAAGCCTCGGCGTCAGCATCAGCGACATTCAGCGGCTGCTCGGCGGCGGGCAGACCACGCTCGCCGATCTCCTCGACGAGCACCGCGCGTTGCTGGTGCGCCAGCGGGATCGGCTGGATCAACTGATCGCCGCGATCGATTGCGCCACCAACCGCCGCGGCGCGGACCTGAACGAAGAGATCCTGCGCAGGCTGGCGACCACTCACCGCGACAGCATCGGTGTCATCGGGCGACTCAGCGCCCCGCTGCCCGCGCCCGTCGCCGCCATGTACGCCGACCTGTTTGACGAGTGGGAGTTGCCGGTGCCGCCCTTGTTCGGCCAGATGTTGCTGCCCCCGGCGGCCAGCACGCTGTTGGCGCAGCTCGCCGAGACTCCCGGACGCCGTGAGCTCTTCGACCGATTGCGCAAGCTCGCCGGCGAGGTGGTGGTGTTAGGCGGAAACGACGCGGCCGCGACACAACTCGCGCACAGCTGGATCGACCGGCAGTTGGCCGACCCGCTGCCCGAAGACGTGGTGAGCGTTCTGCGCGGCGTGCGACCGTTGCTGGAGCGCGACCCGGTGATGGTCCAGGGATTCCGGGCCTGGGCGGGATCGATAAACCCCGCAGCCGCGCACTTCATCGACGAGGTCGCGCGCCAGACCGCGCGCCGCGGGCTGGAGGCCGTCAGTGTCATCGTGCTGCCCGGCGACGCGTCAATGTGATTCAGCTGTGACTGTTGTGGTCGGTGTGTCACGTGGTGCTGTTGTCATACCCTGTGGCATATGTCTGTTCCGCGGCGCGACGTTCTCAGATTCGCCGCCGCGACCCCGGCTCTGCTCGGGCTGGGTGTCGCCGCTGCGTCGCTCGACGCCGCGCCCGCATCGGCGTCACTCGGCACGCTGCTGGACTATGCGGCAGGCGTCATCCCCGCCAGCCAGATCAGGGCCGCCGGAGCGGTGGGATCGATTCGCTACGTATCCGACCGCAGGCCCGGCGGCAGCTGGATGCTGGGCAAGCCGATCCAGGTCACCGAAGCGCGCGACCTGAGCAGCAACGGGCTCAAGATCGTCTCGTGCTACCAGTACGGCAAGGGCAGCACCGCCGACTGGCTGGGCGGAGCCCGCGCGGGCCTCGAACACGCGCAGCGCGGGATGCAGTTGCACGCCGCCGCCGGCGGCCCGGCGAGCGCCCCGATTTACGCGTCGATCGATGACGACCCGTCATACGACCAGTACAAACAGCAGATAGTGCCGTATCTGAGGTCCTGGGAGTCGGTGGTCGGCCACCAGCGCACCGGTGTATACGCCAATTCGAAGACCATCGACTGGGCGCTGCACGACGGCTTGGGCTCCTACTTCTGGCAGCACAACTGGGGGTCGCCCAAGGGGTTCACCCATCCGGCCGCAAGTTTGCACCAGGTCGAGATCGACAAACGCAGCGTCGGCGGGGTCGGGGTGGACATCAACGAAATCCTGAAGCCTCGGTTCGGGCAGTGGGCCTAAAGCACGCCCAAGCGCCGAAGGTCGATACTCCAGCAAACACTCGTTCGCTCATTTTGCTGCGCCGGCGAAGCCACTGACACGGCGTCAGTGCTGGCCGGGCAGCCGGATTTTTTAACATAACGATTACATAACAATACTGCCTTGATCAGCGCAGTTATGGCTACTCGAGCGTAACCACCTGCATGCAGGACGTTTGTCCGCCGCGCCCTTGCCGGCGGTTAAACCGGGTGTTACCCACGACACGGTTACCCGCGCGTAGAACTCACCAGTAACCAATCAGCATGCAAAAAGGCACTGATCCTTATGACACTCTTAGTACAGCCGATGCTGTCCGCCGCCCCGCTCGACCCAGGGGGCGGGCCGCCGACAGCACACCGGCCAGCCGTCCTCCGGCAGTGATTCGACGGGGAATCGCGTTAGACAGGGAGGCCCCATCCGCCGGGACAGGCCGAACCGAGACGTAAAGACGCACACAGGGAGATACAGAAGGTGACGATCCACGAGCACGACCGGGTGACCGCTGAGCGCGACGACAACCCCCTCGGCACCCATGCTCTGGTCGACCGTCTGACGGCCGGCGAGCCGTACGCCGTCGCATTCGGCGGCCAGGGCAGCGCCTGGCTGGAAACGCTCGAGGAACTGGTGTCGTCGGCCGGGATCGAATCGGACCTGGCCACGCTGGTCGGCGAGGTGGAACTGCTGCTCGAGCCGGTCGCAAAAGAACTGGTCGTGGTGCGTCCGATCGGTTTCGAGCCGTTGAATTGGGTACGCGCGCTGGCGGCCGAGGATCCGGTCCCGTCGGAAAAGCACCTCACATCGGCGGCCGTCTCGATACCCGGCGTGCTGCTCACCCAGATCGCCGCCGTGCGCACTCTTGCCCGGCAGGGCATGGACCTCAACGGGACTCCGCCGGTGGCCGTCGCCGGGCATTCGCAGGGCGTGCTCGCCCTCGAGGCGTTCAAGGCCGCGGGCGCCCGCGACGTCGAACTGCTGGCTTTGGCCCAGCTGATCGGCGCCGCCGGGACGCTGGTGGCCCGCAGGCGCGGCATCTCCGTCCTGGGCGACCGCCCCCCGATGGTGTCGGTCACCAACGCCGACCCCGAGCGCATTCGCCGGCTGCTCGACGAGTTCGCTCAGGATGTCCGCACCGTGCTGCCCCCGGTGCCGTCCATCCGCAACGGCCGGCGGTCGGTCGTCATCACCGGCACCCCCGAGCAGCTCTCGCGCTTCGAACTGTATTGCCGGCAGATCTCCGAGAAGGAAGAGGCCGACCGCAAGCACAAGATCCGCGGCGGCGACGTGTTCGCCCCGGTCTTCGACCCGGTGCGGGTGGAGGTGGGCTTCCACACCCCGCGGCTGGCCGACGGCATCGACATCGTCGGGGGCTGGGCCGCGAAGGTGGGCCTCGACGTCGCGGCGGCCCGCGAGCTGACCGAGTCGATCCTGGTGAGCGGCGTCGACTGGGTCGACGAGATCACCCGGGTTAACAACGCCGGAGCCCGGTGGATTCTCGATCTGGGTCCCGGCGACATTCTCACCCGGCTGACCGCACCGGTGATCCGCGGCCTCGGCGTCGGCATCGTGCCCGCGGCGACCCGCGGCGGTCAGCGCAACCTCTTCACGGTCGGGGCCGTTCCCGAGGTGGCCCGCGCCTGGTCGACCTACGCCCCGACCGTGGTTCGCCTCCCCGACGGCAAGGTCAAGCTCTCGACGAAGTTCACCCGGCTGACCGGACGGTCGCCGATCCTGCTCGCGGGCATGACCCCGACCACCGTCGACGCCAAGATCGTCGCCGCCGCGGCCAATGCCGGGCACTGGGCCGAGCTGGCCGGCGGCGGGCAGGTCACCGAGGAAATCTTCGCCGACCGCATCGAGGAGATGTCCGGCCTGCTCGAGACCGGCCGGACCTATCAGTTCAATGCGCTGTTTCTCGACCCGTACCTGTGGAAGCTCCAGGTGGGTGGCAAGCGGCTGGTGCAGAAGGCCCGTCAGTCGGGCGCGGCGATCGACGGCCTGGTGATCAGCGCCGGCATCCCGGACCTCGAGGATGCCGTCGAGCTGATCGACGAGCTGAACGAGGTCGGGATCACCCACGTGGTGTTCAAGCCCGGCACGATCGAGCAGATCCGTTCGGTCATCCGCATCGCGACCGAGGTGCCCACCAAGCCGGTGATCATGCACATCGAGGGCGGGCGCGCCGGCGGCCACCATTCCTGGGAAGACCTCGACGACCTGCTGCTGGCGACCTATTCGGAATTGCGGTCGCGTCCCAATATCACCGTCTGTGTCGGCGGCGGAATCGGGACACCCGAGCGGGCGGCCGAGTACCTGTCCGGGCGCTGGGCCGAGTCCTACGGCTTCCCGTTGATGCCGATCGACGGCATCCTCGTCGGCACCGCGGCGATGGCGACCAAGGAGTCCACCACATCGCCGTCGGTCAAGCGGATGCTGGTCGAAACGCAAGGCACCGACCAGTGGATAAGCGCCGGAAAAGCGCAGGGCGGCATGGCTTCCAGCCGTAGCCAGCTGGGCGCGGACATTCACGAGATCGACAACAGCGCCTCACGCTGCGGCCGGCTGCTCGACGAGGTCGCCGGTGACGCCGACGCGGTCGCCGAGCGCCGCGACGAGATCATCGCGGCGATGGCGAACACCGCCAAGCCCTACTTCGGCGACGTCGGGGAGATGACTTACCTGCAGTGGTTGCGGCGCTACGTCGAGCTGACCATCGGCGAGGGCAACTCGACCGCGGACACCGCCTCACCGGGCAGCCCCTGGCTGGCCGAGACCTGGCGCGACCGGTTCCAGCAGATGCTGCAGCGGGCCGAAGCCCGTTTGCATCCAAAGGATTTCGGGCCGATCGAGACGTTATTCGGCGACGAGTCGCTGCTGGAAAAGCCCGGCGAGGCCATCGAAAGCCTGCTTGCGCACTACCCCGACGCGGAATCCGTGCAACTGCACCCGGCCGACGTTCCGTTCTTTGTCACGCTGTGCAAGACGCTCGGCAAGCCCGTGAACTTCGTGCCCGTGATCGACAAGGATGTGCGGCGCTGGTGGCGCAGCGACTCGCTGTGGCAGGCGCACGATGCCCGCTACGACGCCGACCAGGTGTGCATCATCCCGGGCACCGCGTCGGTGGCCGGCATCACCCGTCTGGACGAACCCGTCGGCGAGTTGCTGGACCGCTTCGAGCAGGCCGCCATCGACGAGGTGCTGGGTAGCGGAGCGGAGCCGAAAGCCGTTGCGTCACGCCGGATGGGCCGGCCCGATGTGACCGGGCCGCTGGCCCTGGTGCTCGACGCCCCCGACGTGCAGTGGGCCGGCCGCACCACCACCAACCCGGTTCATCGGATCGCCGACGCAAGCGACTGGCTGGTGCACGACGGACCCGAAAGCCTGCGCGCCACCCACTCCTCCACGGGGGCGCGGCTCGCGGTCGACGGCGCTGATGTCGTTTTGAGCGTGCCGATATCCGGTGCCTGGGTCGACATCCCGTTCAGCTTGCCCGCCAACACTGTCGACGGCGGCACTCCGGTGGTCTCCACCGAAGACGCCGCCACGGCCATGCGCGCCGTCCTGGCGATTGCGGCCGGTGTCGACGGGCCTGACTTGCTGCCCGCGGTCGTCGACGGTACGGCCACCATGACCGTCGATTGGGATCCCGAGCGGGTGGCCGATCACACCGGCGTCACCGCCACCTTCGGAGAGCCGTTGGCACCCAGCCTCACCACCGTGCCCGACGCGTTGGTCGGCCCTTGCTGGCCCGCCGTTTTCGCGGCGATCGGCTCGGCGGTCACCGACGCCGGCCTGCCGGTGGTGGAGGGCCTGCTGAGTCTGGTGCACCTTGACCACGGCGCCCGCGTCGTCGGCCAGCTACCAAAGGTGCCGGCCCAATTGAGCGTCACCGCAACGGCTTCGCGGGCCATCGACACGGATATGGGTCGTGTCGTCCCGGTCTCGGTGACCATCAGGCACTCAGCCGGCGCCGAGGGCGGCGACGTGATCGTCACGCTCGAGGAGCGTTTCGCGATCCTGGGGCGCACCGGTGCCGCCGAGCTCACCGAGCCGGCCCGGGCCGGCGGCGCGATCTCCGAGAACGCGACCGACACCCCGCGTCGCCGCCGCCGCGACGTAACGCTGGCCGCGCCGGTCGATATGCGCCCGTTCGCGGTGGTTTCGGGTGACCACAACCCCATCCACACCGATCGGGCGGCCGCGCTGCTGGCGGGCCTGGAATCGCCGATCGTGCACGGCATGTGGCTGTCGGCCGCCGCGCAGCATGCGGTGACGGCCACCGACGGTCAGGCTCGCCCGCCCGCTCGGCTGGTCGGCTGGACCGCACGATTCCTGGGCATGGTGCGTCCCGGCGACGAGGTCGACTTCCGTGTGGACCGCGTCGGAATCGACCAGGGCGCAGAGGTTTTGGAAGTGGCCGCGCGCGTCGGATCGGATCTGGTGATGTCGGCTACCGCGCGGCTGGCCGCCCCCAAGACGGTCTATGCGTTCCCCGGCCAGGGCATCCAGCACAAGGGCATGGGCATGGATGTCCGGGCCCGGTCCAAGGCGGCCCGCAAGGTGTGGGACAACGCCGACAAGTTCACCCGCGACACGCTGGGCTTCTCGGTGCTGCACGTGGTGCGCGACAACCCGACCAGCATCATCGCCAGCGGTGTGCACTACAACCACCCCGAAGGCGTGCTGTACCTGACGCAGTTCACCCAGGTGGCGATGGCGACCGTGGCCGCCGCGCAGGTCGCCGAGATGCGCGAGCAGGGCGCCTTCGTCGAAGGCGCCATCGCCTGCGGCCACTCCGTCGGCGAGTACACCGCGCTGGCCTGCGTGACGGGCGTCTACGAGCTGGAAGCCTTGCTGGAGATGGTCTTTCACCGGGGCTCGAAGATGCATGACATCGTGCCGCGTGACGAGCTGGGCCGCTCCAACTACCGGTTGGCGGCGATCCGCCCCTCCCAGATCGACCTTCCCGACGACGAGGTACCGGCGTTCGTCGCCGGAATCGCCGAGCGCACAGGGGAATTCCTGGAGATCGTGAACTTCAACCTGCGCGGCTCGCAGTACGCGATCGCCGGCACGGTTCGCGGTTTGGAGGCGCTGGAAGCCGAGGTCGAGCGTCGCCGCGAGCTCGCCGGCGGCCGGCGGTCCTTCATTCTCGTCCCGGGCATCGACGTACCGTTCCACTCGCGGGTGTTGCGGGTCGGTGTGGCCGATTTCCGCCGTTCGCTGGAGCGGGTCATGCCGCGCGATGCGGATCCGGACCTGATCATCGGGCGCTACATCCCCAACCTGGTGCCGCGCCTGTTCACGCTGGATCGCGACTTCATCCAGGAGATCAGGGATCTGGTGCCCGCGGAGCCGCTCGACGAGATCCTCGCCGACTATGACACCTGGCGTCGCGAGCGGCCGGGCGAAATGGCGCGCACGGTGTTCATCGAACTGTTGGCCTGGCAGTTCGCCAGCCCGGTGCGCTGGATCGAGACTCAGGATCTGCTCTTCATCGAAGAGGCAGCCGGTGGTCTGGGTGTAGAGCGGTTCGTCGAGATCGGCGTGAAGTCCTCGCCGACCGTCGCCGGACTGGCCACCAACACGCTCAAGCTGCCCGAATACGCGCACAGCACAGTGGAAGTGCTCAATGCCGAGCGGGACGCCGCGGTGCTGTTCGCCAACGACACCGACCCCGAGCCGGAACCCGAAGAGGCACCGGAGATCGCCGCCGAACCGGCCGCGGCTGAGGCCGTCGCCGGTGTCGAGGCCGCGCCCGCGCCCGTGCCGACCGCTCCGTCGGGCGCGGCCCGTCCGGATGACATCGTGTTCGACGCCGCCGACGCCACCCTGGCGCTGATCGCGATCTCGGCCAAGATGCGCATCGACCAGATCGAGGAGCTGGACTCAATCGAGTCGATCACTGACGGCGCGTCGTCGCGCCGCAACCAGCTGCTGGTGGACTTGGGTTCGGAGCTGAACCTGGGCGCCATTGACGGCGCCGCCGAGGCCGACCTGGCGGGCTTGCGATCGCAAGTGACCAAGCTGGCACGCACCTACAAGCCTTACGGCCCAGTGCTTTCCGACGCGATCAATGACCAGTTGCGGACGGTTCTGGGACCCTCGGGGAAGCGGCCCGCCGCCATCGCCGAGCGGGTCAAGAAGACCTGGGAGCTCGGTGAGGGCTGGGCCAAGCACGTCGCCGTCGAAGTCGCGCTGGGAACCCGGGAGGGCACCAGCGTTCGTGGCGGCGCGATGGGCCACCTGCACGAGGGCGCGTTGGCCGATGCCGCATCCGTCGACAAGGTCATTGACGCCGCGGTCACGTCGGTCGCAGCGCGCCGCGGTGTTTCGGTGGCGCTGCCGTCGGCGGGCGGTGGTGGCGGTGCGACCATCGACGCCGCCGCACTCGGCGAATTCACCGATCAGATCACAGGTCGTGACGGCGTGCTGGCTTCGGCGGCCCGGCTGATCCTGGGAAAGTTGGGCCTCGAGGACCCGGTCAGCGCGCTGCCGGCGGCCACCGACGCCGAGCTGATCGACCTGGTCACCGCCGAATTGGGCTCGGACTGGCCACGTTTGGTGGCACCGGTGTTCGACCCCAAGAAGGCCGTCTTGTTCGACGACCGGTGGGCCAGCGCCCGTGAGGATTTGGTCAAGCTCTGGCTGACCGACGAGGGCGACATCGATGCCGACTGGCGGCGGCTGTCCGAGCGTTTCGAGGGGGCCGGCCACATCGTGGCCACCCAGGCCACCTGGTGGCAGGGCAAGTCGCTGGCCGCGGGCCATCAGATCCACGCGTCGCTGTACGGCCGAATCGCCGCCGGCGCCGAGAATCCGAACCCGGGTCCGGACAGCGGCGAGATCGCTGTGGTGACAGGCGCTTCGAAGGGTTCGATCGCGGCGTCGGTGGTCGCGCGACTGCTCGACCGCGGCGCCACCGTCATCGCTACGACGTCCAAGCTCGACGAGGAGCGGCTGGCGTTCTACCGCGCGCTGTACCGCAACCACGCCCGCTACGACGCCGCGCTGTGGGTGGTCGCCGCGAACATGGCGTCCTACTCCGATATCGACGCGCTGGTCGAGTGGGTCGGCACCGAGCAGACCGAAAGCCTTGGGCCACAGTCGATTCACATCAAGGACGCGCAGACCCCCACACTGCTGTTCCCCTTCGCTGCTCCCCGCGTCGCGGGCGACCTGTCCGAAGCGGGTTCGCGCTCCGAGATGGAGATGAAGGTCCTGCTGTGGGCCGTGCAGCGGCTGATCGGCGGCCTGTCGAAGATCGGCTCCGAGCGCGACATCGCCTCACGGCTGCACGTGGTGCTGCCGGGCTCACCCAACCGTGGAATGTTCGGCGGCGACGGCGCCTACGGCGAGGCCAAGTCCGCGCTCGACGCGCTGGTCAGCCGCTGGCATGCCGAGTCCTCGTGGGCGGCCCGGGTTAGCCTGGCGCACGCGCTGATCGGTTGGACCCGCGGCACCGGCCTGATGGGCCACAACGACGCGATCGTCAGCGCCGTCGAGGAGGCCGGCGTCACCACCTACTCGACCGACGAGATGGCGGCGATGCTGCTGAACTTGTGCGACGTGGAGTCCAAGGTGGCGGCGGCCAACGCGCCGATCAAGGCGGACCTGACCGGTGGGCTCGCCGAAGCCGACCTCGACATGGCCGAACTGGCCGCCAAAGCGCGCGAGGAGCATGCGGCGAAGGCCGCAGAAGCCGAGGCCGACGACGCCGAGGCCGACGGCGCCATCGCGGCGCTGCCGTCGGCGCCGCGTGGGTATAGCCCGGCGCCCCCTCCCGAGTGGGATGACCTCGACGTCGACCCGGCAGATCTGGTCGTGATCGTCGGCGGCGCAGAACTCGGCCCATATGGCTCGTCGCGCACGCGGTTCGAGATGGAGGTCGACAACGAACTGTCGGCGGCCGGCGTCCTGGAGTTGGCCTGGACCACCGGTTTGATTTGCTGGGAAGACGACCCTCAACCGGGTTGGTACGACACCGAATCCGGCGAATTGGTCGACGAGGCCGAGCTGGTCG
Organism: uncultured Actinomycetota bacterium; assembly: GCA_963784685.1. Taxonomy (GTDB): domain Bacteria; phylum Actinomycetota; class Actinomycetes; order Mycobacteriales; family Mycobacteriaceae; genus Mycobacterium. The sequence goes on along the minus strand of CAWASF010000010.1, from coordinate 15,671 downwards.
AGCGCTACCACGACACCGTGGTGGAGCGCTGCGGCATCCGCCAGTTCGTCGACGACGGCTCGATCGATCCAGATCACGCTTCGCCGCTGCTGGTGTCGGTATTCCTCGATAAGGACTTCGCCTTCGTCGTGTCCTCCGAGGCCGATGCCCGCGCGTTCGCGGAATTCGACCCGGAGCACACGGTCATCCGGCGGGTGCCCGAGTCCAGCGACTGGCAGGTTATCCGCAAGGCGGGCACCGAGATTCGGGTGCCGCGCAAGAACAAGCTGTCGCGGGTCGTTGGTGGCCAGGTCCCGACCGGGTTCGACCCGACGGTGTGGGGCATCAGCCCGGACATGGCGAGTTCCATTGACCGGCTGGCGGTGTGGAACATCGTTGCGACCGTCGACGCATTCCTGAGCGCCGGTTTCAGCCCGGCCGAGGTGATGCGCTACGTGCACCCCGGCATGGTGGCCAACACCATGGGCACCGGCATGGGTGGCGGTACCTCGATGCAGACGATGTACCACGGAAACCTGTTGGGCCGTAACAAGCCGAACGACATCTTCCAGGAAGTGCTGCCGAATATCGTTGCCGCACATGTTGTTCAGTCCTACATCGGCAGCTACGGAGCGATGATCCACCCCGTTGCCGCATGCGCGACCGCCGCGGTTTCGGTCGAGGAGGGCGTCGACAAGATCCGGCTGGGCAAGGCCGAACTGGTTGTGGCCGGGGGCATCGACGACCTGACGCTGGAGGGCATCATCGGCTTCGGTGACATGGCGGCCACCGCCGACACCGGCATGATGCGCGGCCGCGGCATCGACGACTCGAAGTTCTCCCGGCCCAACGACCGGCGCCGGCTGGGCTTCGTCGAGGCCCAGGGCGGCGGCACCATCCTGCTGGCGCGCGGCGACCTGGCGCTCAAGATGGGCCTGCCGGTGCTCGCGGTGGTGGCGTTCGCCCAGTCGTTCGGTGACGGCGTGCACACCTCGATCCCGGCCCCGGGTCTGGGCGCCCTGGGCGCGGGCCGCGGCGGCAAGGACTCGCCGCTGGCGCGTGCGCTGGCCAAGCTGGGCGTGGGCGCCGACGACGTCGCGGTGATCTCCAAGCACGACACTTCGACGTTGGCAAACGACCCCAACGAGACCGAACTGCACGAGCGGCTCGCGGATTCACTCGGCCGCTCCGAGGGCGCTCCGCTGTTCGTGGTGTCGCAGAAGAGCCTCACCGGCCACGCCAAGGGCGGCGCGGCGGTCTTCCAGATGATGGGCTTGTGCCAGATGCTGCGCGACGGGGTGATCCCACCCAACCGCAGCCTGGATTGCGTCGACGAGGAACTGGCCGGTTCGGCCCACTTCGTCTGGGTGCGGGAGACGCTGCGCCTGGGCGGCAGGTTCCCGCTCAAAGCCGGGATGCTGACCAGCCTTGGGTTCGGCCACGTTTCCGGCCTGGTCGCACTGGTGCACCCGCAGGCGTTCATCGCCTCGCTGGATCCGGACCAGCGCGCGGACTACCAGCGTCGAGCGAATGCTCGCCTGCTGGCCGGCCAGCGCAGACTGGCCTCCGCCATCGCCGGCGGCGAGCCGATGTACCAGCGGCCGCCGGACCGCCGCTTCGACCACGACGCGCCGGAGAAGCGCCAGGAGGCGGCAATGCTGTTGAATCCCGCCGCCCGCCTGGGCGACGACGAGGCCTATGAGGTCCCTGCCGGATGACCCCGGTCATCCGTTAGCCTGGCCATCCATGGGCATCGTCGGAGTGGGGATCGACCTCGTCTCCATCCCTGATTTCGCCGAGCAGGTCGACCAGCCCGGAACCGTGTTCTCCGAGACCTTCACCCCCGGGGAGCGTCGTGACGCCTCCGACAAGAGTTCGTCGGCGGCGCGCCACCTGGCCGCTCGCTGGGCCGCGAAGGAAGCGGTGATCAAAGCCTGGTCCGGATCGCGGTTCGCGCAACGCCCCATGCTGCCGGAAGACATCCACCGCGATATCGAGGTGGTCACCGACATGTGGGGACGACCGCGAGTCCGGTTGACCGGGGACATCGCCAAGCATCTCGCCGACGTGACGATCCATGTGTCGCTGACACACGAAGGCGATACCGCTGCCGCGGTCGCCATCTTGGAAACGTCCTGAGGCCTGAGGCGAACGTGCGTGTTTGCCCGCGACACGCCGACGACGAACGGCATTCTGCGCACGCTCACGCGATAAAGGGGACCTCATGAGTGATCTTGTTGAGCGCGTCCGCGCCGTGTTGCCGTCGGTGCGGCGGGATCTCGAGGACCTGGTGCGGATCGAATCGGTCTGGGCCGATCCCGCCCGGCGCGACGAAGTGCATCGCAGCGCCCGCGCGGTGGCGGATCTGTTGTCGCAGGCGGGTTTCGGCGACCTGCGCATCGTCAGTGACGGTGGCGCTCCGGCCGTCATCGCCCGGCATCCGGCGCCGCCCGGTGCCCCGACTGTGCTGCTGTACGCCCACCACGACGTGCAGCCCGAAGGCGATCGCAGCCAGTGGGCGTCGCCGCCTTTCGAGCCCACCGAACGTGACGGACGGCTCTACGGCCGCGGCAGCGCCGATGACAAGGCCGGTATTGCAACGCATTTGGCGGCGTTTCGGGCACACGACGGCCAGCCGCCGGTAGGCGTGACGGTCTTCGTCGAAGGCGAGGAGGAATCCGGCTCGCCGTCACTGGGCCGGCTGCTCGCCGCCCACCGCGACGCGCTCGCTGCCGACGTGATCGTCATCGCCGATTCGGACAACTGGAGCATCGATACCCCGGCGCTGACGGTTTCGCTGCGTGGCCTGGCCGACTGCGTGGTCGAGGTTGCCACGCTGGACCACGGGTTGCACTCCGGCATCTGGGGCGGTGTGGTTCCCGACGCGCTGAGCGTGCTGGTGCGGCTGCTGGCCAGCCTGCACGACGACGACGGCAATGTGGCGGTGGCCGACCTGCACGAAAGTACGGCCGCCGCAGCCGATTACCCGCCAGAGCGGGTTCGGGCCGACTCGGGTCTGCTGGACGGCGTGTCCGAGATCGGTTCGGGCTCGGTGCCGCAGCGGCTGTGGGCCAAACCGGCGATCACCGTGATCGGCATAGACACCACGTCGGTCGCGGCCGCGTCCAACACGCTGATTCCCCGGGCCCGGGCCAAGATCAGCCTGCGGGTCGCCCCCGGCGGCGACGCGGCGGCGCACCTTGACGCGCTGACCGCCCATCTGCAGCGGCACGCCCCGTGGGGGGCGCAGGTCAGCGTCACGCGCGGCGAAATCGGTGAACCCTACGCCATCGAGGCCAGCGGGGAAGTTTATGACGCCGCGCGGGCGGCGTTCCGGCAGGCGTGGGGCTCCGAGCCCATCGATATGGGCATGGGCGGATCGATCCCGTTCATCGCCGAATTCGCCGCCGCCTTCCCGCAGGCCAAGATCCTCGTCACCGGTGTCGAAGACCCCGCAACTCAAGCGCACAGCATCAACGAGAGCCTGCACCTGGGCGTGCTGGAACGCGCGGCGGTCGCCGAGGCGCTGCTGCTGGCGAATCTGGGCTGATTACCCGGACAAACGCGCCGACTTTCACGGCCACGGGAAGCCGGGTGCCGGTGTCAGCACCGACGGCGGTACCTGACTTTCTTGAATTTCCACAAAGTTGAACCGCACCGGCGTGGTACCGGGAATGGCGGTAGCCGCGAACCAGTGGCACACGCTGAGGTCCGTTCCCGGCGGCATTGGAGTCGTGTACTGCCATTTCTGGCCGGGGCAGTAATGCCAGTAGGACGGCCCCGCCTCTGCGGGTGCGGCCAAGCCCAGACCGGCCACCGCTACGCCGCCAGAGAACAGCACCCCCACGATGAACCGACCAAGGGCGCGAGGTGCATTCATCGGAAGATCCTTTCCTTGCCAATCGCGCCCGTATCTTACGGCGATCCGCTTGGAAATTCATGGCCTCCGCTTGCGGCTACCGATTTGCATCACTTCGTCGAAAAATGCATGGGCAAATGGTTGCGGAGGTGACGCCCAGCGGGCCAAAGGGGTGGTCGAGTATGAAGACGAGGTACAGCAGTAAGCCAAGCAGAGGACGGCGACCGCGCCCGTCAGGACCATGTGACCACGATTGCTGGCCAGGCGCAGGAAACCGGTGAGCGTGATCAGCGCCAATCCGCCGAAGATAAAAGAACACCACAACAGGGGCGGTGTTCGTGGTTTGGCGTCCAGGATCCGCGTGCTGCGGTCGGATGCCACGACGCAGTCGGCCTAGAAAATCCTGGCTAATCGGGCTCGACGCGGCATTGGACTGCTGACTGCCAACAATGCGATACATTCCCGTGATCGCTGCTCGCGCCGTGTTGTTGATGCGGGCGACATCTTGCCTGCCCCATTCCGGACCCTGCACCCTTCCGCATGTCGGCGCAGCCGTTCGCGTATCTGTGATTGCTCTGGCTGGGGCATGGCGACGGGTTTCGCGGTACATCGTCATCAACGTCGATGCCTCGTTGGGCACATGACCTCGGCTGGCAGGAATTCCTGCCACCCGGCCACGACGGTGATGCCTATGAGAGCGCCATAGACAAGGCCTACAACGGTCACGTAGGGCGACAGTGCCCGGTTATGTTCTGGGCCGGTGTAGGTAGAGCGCGGTTCGCCAGCCACACGCTGCCCACCGCTATCAGTACCGCCCCGACGACCGCGGCGGCGAACGGCGCCAAGCGCCCATTGCTCCGAAGTCACTCATCGATTGATCGGGATCCCCGAAAACCGCGGGCCCATGCTTCGCGAGTCGTCCGCGCGCCTAGACCTAGCTAGAGCGACAAATCGCGCCGAAGCTTGGCGACGTGGCCCGTGGCCTTGACGTTGTACTGGGCGGCCTCGATCTTGCCCGTTTCGTCGACCACGAAGGTCGACCGAATCACGCCCTGGACGGTCTTCCCGTACATCTGCTTCTCGCCGTAGGCACCCCAGGCGGTCAACACCTTGCGGTCGGGATCGGACAGCAACGGGAACGTCAGCTTCTCGACGTCACGGAACTTGGCGAGCTTCTCCGGCTTGTCGGGGGAGATGCCCACCACGTCGAGGCCGGCGTCGTTGAGGTCGTGCAGATTGTCACGAAAGTCGCACGCCTGTTTGGTGCATCCCGGCGTCGAGGCGGCCGGATAGAAATAGATGACGACCCGGCGTCCCTTGTAGTCGGCCAGTGACACCTTGTTGCCGTCGGCGTCGGGCAGGCTGAATGCCGGCGCCTTATCGCCCGGCGCCAGCCGCTTGGTCTCGGTCAACTCGGCTCCTTTCCGGGGTCTAGGGTAGTGCCTCAGGTGCATGAGGCAGGACACCGAGGACCTGGAGGACAGACCGTGGCGGATCGGGACCCCGAGACCATCAAGCAGGACATCGACGTCGCCCGCGACCAGCTCGCGGCCACCGTCGACTCGCTTGCTGAGCGCGCCAATCCTCGCCGCCTCGCCGACGATCTCAAGGCCCGGACGATCGAATTCGTGAAAAAGCCCGTGGTGATCGTCTCGCTGGCCGGGATCTCCTCGGTCGTCGTCGTGGTAGTGGTCCGCAGGATCAGGAACCGCTAAGAGCCCAAGCGCGGCCGGCGCGCGCGCCGTGGTGGGCGCGCCGGCCGGTCAGCTGGCGCCGATACCAGGGCTCTTACCAGCCGGATCCCGTGCCGCCCCCGAGCCGCCGTGCCCTCCGTGGCCCCCTTTGCCAACCACCGGATCGGGGAGCGCGGCGAATGCACCTGTAGTTGTTGGAATCTGTACTTGTAATTGTTGGAATACGGTGTCACGGTGTAACGCTGTCACGCAGGGCGACTGCCTGCCGAGCGACCTGCCGTCCGACGAACCGTTCTCGGTGGTCGAGCGGATGCGGCGACCCCTGCGTAAGCCACGTTCACCTCGTCTTCGTGTGACACTTGTGACGCCGTTACAGGCTCATACACCCCGTGCGGCCCCCTGTGCCGACTAAGACTTGCCAGTCTGCCGGTTTGTTTGCCAGACGCGCGCATGGACGATGCTCTAATATTTATGCTCTTATCGTCCGCGTGGGGAGTGCCCTGGTTGAAGAATGCCCACGGTCTCTGATGGCGATGCCGAAGGCGTCGTTGATCACCGGTTTGGCCGCAGTCGCACTCGTTGTTACCGGTGTGTGGTTGCTGGCGGGCTGGGGCGGCGTCGACACCACCCGGACCCTTAGCGACACCGCGTCTGTGGCTTTCGGCGTGTTCGCGGTCACTTGTGCAGGGGTGGCGGGGTGGTCGAGTCACGGTCGTATCCGGGGTGCGTGGATCTGCCTGATGGTCGGGTTGGCTGGATGGTTCGTCGGTGACGCGATTTGGGCGCATTACGAGCTGTGGGGACGGGTGCAGGGCCCATTTCCGTCCGTGGCGGACGGGGCTTATCTGCTCTTCCCGGTTGGCGCGTGCCTGGCGTTGGTGGTATTCCCGATCGGGCATTCGGGTCAGTCCCAGACGCGTCTGGTGCTCGACGGGCTGATCGTGGCCGGATCGCTGTTCGTTGTGTCTTGGGTAGGCGTGTTGCGCACCATGTTTAATGCTGGTGGCGGCGGCCATTTCGCGCTCGGCCTAGCGTTGGCCTATCCGGTGTCGGATGTTGTGACGATCACGGTGGCGGTGCTGGTGCTGGCCCGCACACATACCGGGCAGCGCGCGACAATGACGTTGCTGACGGCAGGGATCGCCGTGATCGCGCTGTCAGATAGCTGCTTTGTGTACTTGATCGCGCACAACCGCTATATGAGCGGCAGCGTCATCGATCTGGGCTGGTTGGCGGGTCTGCTGCTGCTGGGCGTGGCCGCGATGGTCGGAGTCCCGACCGTGGAAACCGACTCGGAGGCGGCACGGGTGCCGCCGCGGCTCGCGGTGTGGCTGCCCTATCTATTGCTGCTGTTGGCCAGCGGGGTCGGCACGGTTTACCTGCTGCCCAGGCCGGGATCAGCCCCCGTGCTCGGAATGGCGCTACTCCTGGTGAGCGCGGTGTTAATTCGGCAATTTCTCGTGGTCGCCGAGAACCGGCGGCTGCTCGTCGCGCTGGCGGACCAGGCGTTGCGTGACCCATTGACCGGCCTGCCCAATCGTGCTTTGTTCTACGACCGACTCACGCACGCCGTGCAGTTGCGGCGCCGCGATCCCAGGGCGCTGTCGGTGCTGTCGTTGGATCTGGACAGCTTCAAGCTTGTCAACGACAGCCTCGGTCACCAGGCCGGGGACGCATTGTTGCTCGCGGTCGCACAACGGATCCTGGGTTGTGTGCGCACCGGCGACACGGTCGGCCGCCTCGGCGGTGACGAGTTCGCTGTCTTGTTCGAGGCTGGACCCGAGCCCCCGCTTGTGGTCGCCAGGCGGGTGATCGACACCTTCGACGAGCCGTTCATCATCGACGGCCACGCCGTCTCGATACGGGCCAGCGGCGGACTGGCCGTCGCCGCTGCCGAGGATCCCGATGTCTCCGTCGATCAATTGCTCAAACAGGCCGATATGGCGATGTATTCGGCTAAACGCGCCGCCACGGGCGCCGTTGACACCTACACCGCGGACATGTAACTGATCAATATCAAAGAGCTGGATCTGCCGCGGGAGCAGAACGGCACGGCAGGTAGCACCGAGACGGCATCGGCGGCGAATTGATCGACAAGCCCGATATAACACAAACCGCGATACCAGGTCCACCCCGCCGAGCAGACCCGCCGTCTGGCCATCGAGCAGGATCTGCCCGCCGTGACCGGCGGCCATCACCCGGTCGGCGCGGTTGAGCACCGCGCCGAAGTTATCCGATCCCCGTAGCTCGGCTTCCCCAGTCGAGATCCCCATCCGCACCGGTAATTCCAGTGCCTGCTGGGCGGCGACGGCATCCTCGACGGCGGCTCGGGGTGAGGTGAACACCGCACACCCCGTCCCCGGTGTGCTTGAACACCCGACCCCGTGAGCCTCGATCGCCGTGCGGACCACGTCGTCGTGGTCGGCCAGAGCTGCCCGCATCACCTCCGGGTCGGCCTCCCACCGTCGGGTGGAACCCTCGATGTCGGTAAACAAGAACGTGGCAAGACCCGAGGGCAAGGGCTCCCGGCCTGGCACCGGCGTTCATGTCATCGCCTCAGCCCAGTCGATGTGCCCCTCGAACTCAAGGGCTTTCGCCGTGTCCCGGTAGCGATCCCGTAAGTCGCGGTAGGCGGCGTCGTCTCCCTGCGCCCGCGCCAGCAGGGCGCGTAGTCGCAACAGCCAGCTGTCACGTATCACCAGACCTTCGTCGGCTGGCGCGGCTGCTCTAACCGCTCGATCGCAGCCTCGGCTTCGGCCACGTCACCTTCGGCCCCCCGATCGAGCAGTGTGTCCACCAGAACACCGGTTGCTGGAATGCCCCACATCAGCAGTCGTCCCTCGCGGAAGAGATGGTCGACGGTGGCGCGCATGAGCGGTATGGCCTCATCGTGATCGCCACGCCGAGTCCTCTCACGCGCCATGTATGCGGTGACGAGCGGTAACTCGGACAAGTATTCCCGGCGTAAGTAGGCGTCGCGTGACGCGGCCAGGAGCTTCTGTCCCCGCTTCACGCTCCGCATCCGCGTGGCGGTGCACCAGCGCGGTGCCCAGCGCCGCCCGGGCGAGGTCCCCAACGCCACATCATCACCGGATCGTTCGGCAATCCGCAGTGCGTCGCCGACGCCCGCCGTTCCGGCCAGCCTGAGACATGATGGGTTTCGATGCAGTTGGTGAGCGCATCCGGCGCACTGCGCTGGCCGTAGGCGGCGATCAGCGACCGGCAACTGGCCCATCTCCTTGCCGATCACCGTCCGCGACGTAGGCGGGTCCAGTACGTGTAGGTCTTGCCGTCGCGGCCGGTGATCGTGGCGGTGTGGTCTCCGTCGACCCCTCGTCGGTGTCGTCCTGGGCGATCGCCCACGTCTGAGTGTTGGCGTTGGTGGTCCCTCGCGTTGTCCTCCGCAACCTGGGCCGCGAATAACGCGCTGGAGAGGTCGTTGAACAACCGGTCAGGGTTACGAGTCACGATGCCCACCCGGGTCGTCAGAGACCAGCATGTCGACCGATACCGGTCGTCGTACATGGTCAGCGTGGGGTCGCCGTCGTATGCGCCCACGTTGAAGAGGCGAACGATGTAGGTGCGGTTGCCGCTGTTGGCGGAGTACTGCTCGTCGTGGTCCTTGACCCAGTGAAGTTCCATGAGGAGTGGGTGGTCCTCTCGGTGGTGTTGTGGCCGGTGGTTTAGCGGAGTGTCTGACAATCACCGGCACAGCACTGGTCGGTAGTCCAAAGTTATTCCGGGTCTCCGCACAGCACTGCGCACAGAGCAACATCCGACGGCTAACCGCACGACACCGACGACACCGGCCGAGCCGACCGCCGCAGCGATGTCCATGGAGTGCACCACGTCGGCGAACAGAACTGTGGCCTGCTTGTACTCCGCCCGGGTATCGCCGTCTTGGACTGGTGAGCCACAGCCGTGAGAAACCGGGCGTTCTCCAAAGGCTCGGTGCCACACGTTCGGCACGCTGCTATGGCCGTCACCCGACCCTCCGCCAATCCCGGCCCCCGGTTCTCACAGGATAGGCGAGTGGACACTCCACGAGGCGTGGCTCATGAGGACCACGAAACCGCTCTGGGCCGCCCCGCAGTCGTATACGGAAGTATCACCGTTGGGTTGCATGTCACGCATGCCGGTCCGCAGTCGGCATCTGGTGCCGTCGTTCAACTCAAGGGCATACGGCCAGGGATCGACGCCATGCTGGACTGGACGCAAGTAAAGCGTACTTCGTGGAAATCGGCGCAGCTCTTTGTCCCATGGATTATCCAGGCACAGCATAGATGTCGGGGGCGGTGTCTGCGCTGGCCGAGCTGGGATTGCAGTAATAGACGTTTGCGGTGACCGCAGCCTCCGAGGTTTGCTCACAGTCCAAGGGCACGTCTGCGTTCGGTTTGGGGCACTTCGTGGAACCCGTTGGCGGGCCGCCCACTTGCGTCGACAGCGACTGCGGTAATGATCTGGGTCCGTGCCGTTTCAGCACTGGTAGTCAACGGGACTGGTGAGGGAGACAGAGCGGCAGTCGTCGGCATAGCCAGCGATGACCCGGGGGAAGGGGCTGGTTGATCGTTGTGAAGCATGATCCAGCCCAGCACGGCGATGACTGCCGCCACCGCGGCCCCCACCGTTAAGTGCGGCGGCGTGGCCTGTGACAACGCTCCAAGGCTGACTTTGGGGCTCGTCATCGTCATCGGCGTCGTCTTCGTCAGACCACGCCTCCTGGGTTTCGGCCTGACCACCGGCTACATTCCGCAAGCGGGTTGAGAAGTCGTCATCGACGACCTCCGTCGCGTCGTTGGCCGCGCCCGCCTCGGTCTCGGGTTCCTCGGCGCTCATGAGTCACAAAGTCTATGCCGCCCTGGGGGTGCTAGTTGTTGGGCTTGAAATCGACCTTGACGGGGACTTTCTTGGGGGGTGTGGCTGTCGGATCATCCGGCCACTTATAACCCGAGATCGGGCGGAATGATTGGGCCATTGCAGTGTTCCCGCCGAGTGTTTGGCTTCTGGGTGGCCAGGACACGGCGTCGAGCATTTGATCAGTCAGGCCCTGCTGTTGAGGACGTTGGCGACGGGAAGGCTGACGCCGCGAAGAATCACGCTCGGCAGGAACTCTTTGGGCAGGCTCCCGTAGACCGTGACCTGACCTGATCCATCCGGGGACAGGGTGGCCACAATGGACTCTGGGCTTACGGTGTTGGCCGCATTGGCGGAGGCCTCGCGGTTGACTATTGCGATCGCAGCGCCCATGTCATCGCGGTCTGGCATGCGAGCCAGCTTCTCTAGAAGCGCAGCCTTTTGGTCCTCTGAGACCGCTCCTGGAAACCCCGTCACAATGCATCGCGGTTCTCTCACCCTGATGCGGGTGTATAGCAGGTCGTCCTCACCAACGGTTTTCGGTGGTTGGCCTGGGCGCTCGAAGCTAGAGATCACCCAGACGCGGGGAATGCCCTTCTCGTCGTAGGCGAGCATCGTGAAGGTGTGGAAGCGCTGGTTGGCCGGGATCTCGCAAAGCCAAGTGTTCCCCTCTGTCTCCAACAATCTGGCGACATCTTCCGGGGAGCGCTCCTGATCTGGCGGATGCTCCAACACTTTCTGGAGCCACGCTGCTGTGTCATGTGAAAAGCCACGGGCGGGTCCACGTATGCAGCGATGCCGGTGTAGCACACCAGGCCTGACCATTTGGGGTAATGCAAGATGAATTGCTTTTGTGCCGTGTGGCTTTCATGGTCCGCTTTCCATTGCGGATGGAGGTGAGGCGAAAATCCGAACCCTGGCACATCAGCCATCGCGCCACCGGGGTGATATTCAAGGTCACCGAGATCATCTCCTTCGGGCCGGATGCCCAACCGGCCAGTCGGAGTCTGCCGGTGACCGGGGTCGGTCATAGACCCGATCTTTCCTGTTTGTTTGCCAATACCTCAAAACCCAACACGCGGAACTGGATTACGCCGTCAGCTAAATAACAATCCCCCAGAACCGTTGGCCCCGAGGGTGTGATGGTGTTTCGTGATGGAGCGGCTGGCTGCTGTGGGCGATGCGGGCCACTGAGATCCGCGCCCAGGAACGGGCTTGGAACGACTGTCCGGATCGTGAGGCATACCTAGTAAAGCATGCTCAATGTGTACAGTGATGTGTGCAGTCGAGTCGTGGAAAACGCTCCTACCTGGTGCGCCGTCAGGGTTTCGAACCCCGGACCCGCTGATTAAGAGCGGGCGGTTTTGGTTGCTTCCCGCTGTGTCCGGTTGTGTGCTCTATTCCGTTGGGCGGCAATGCTTCGCCTACCTCATTACTTCTTGTCGCAGCCGGTCGATTCCGGTCGATTGAGTGTCATTTGCAGCGCATAAGCGTCACCTGTCCTTATTCGCGATGGCGAATTTGCTGCCGTGTCGCACGCCGTCCGCCGGCGATTTATAAGCCCACAAGGGCCAGGGGCGATGTGTCGCAGCCCCTTGGAAGGAACCACCATGGTGGCCGCGGCCCTAATCAGCTAAGCGGCCGCCGCGCGATGTTGAACTAATCGGCTGGAGACCTCTACGTCGAAGTAGAGCGCGAACTACATACTGCGCGTTTGTATTCCTTAGCTGCGTTGATAGCGCGATAAAACAGCAGGTCGAAGCGTTGGGGCGCGTTGATTGAGTGAAGCGGTTACAAACGCTGCTGCGTACCCACTGCGTACCCGACGCATTGGATCAGAGCTAGGAACCGGATCGGATAAGTCCGCGTCCAAACAGTTGATCGGGCCGCGCCTGCTCTCCACGGGGGCGGCGCGTGACGGTGGCTAGAACTTGAAGGGCCGGCATGTTCACGTTGGCAACGTGATCACCCAGGTCAACACGGTGATGACGCTCGGGGCTCGCCGCCGCCGGCATGCCCCGACGTGTCGGCTGCCGCGGTCAGTTCACCGGCGCTGACGGGTGAGACCCTGTGTCGGAAGCCGTCGTGCAGCCACTTGCTCCCGGACACACCCTTCATGGCGGAGCCCTCGCAGACTAAGAGTCCGGTATATAGTCAGCGCCAATCGTTTAGTATGAAAAAGACTGATTTGAGCATATTGTTGGTATGATCCCACTCAGGCGCCGGCGCCGGCCCTCAAAAGGAAGCAGGGCATATGACCGCATTCCAACGATCACAGCGGGGACGGTACATCGGCCCCGTCTGGATCGGCATCCACGGTGTACCGCGCGAGCGCGAGTACCGGATCTGCATCGACGCCAACGGCGTCCAACACCTAACCGTGGATCAGGCCCGCAGGCTAGGTGAGGAAGCACTCGCATTGGCTGACGAACTGCAGGGCCGATTAGGCCCCGCGAGCCCCTTTTGAGAGCCGGTTAGTTCACCGGCGCGGGGGGACACAGGCCGCGCACCTTAGTCGCCGCGTCAAGGATGTCCGACAAAAGGGGGAGCGCCGCCCCGGAGCGGATCGGACCCCTACGACGCTCAACCCCAACCCGCAACAGCCTAAACCAGGTCCGCGGGTTGGCCAGCAAATCTAAAGCGGGACCGGTGCGTAGCGCATAGTGCCGAGTGTGGATCTTCGAAGGGTGTACTGATGGGCCGGCCCATATCACTACACGCCGCGATCGCGTCGCTACCGGACCTGACCGTTGCGCCTACGCGGGCCGCAGTGACTTGTTCGACCTTGCAGCCGGTTCACGGCGACGATCGCGCGTACAGCGAGGCGCTCGCGCTCTGCGCGCGCTGCCCGTCTTAGCTGCGTGCCGCGCGTGGTTCGCGAGTCTGCCGGCAGCAAAGCGACCGGTCGGCGTCGTCGCTGGGTGCGTACACAGACGCCCAGCGCCGGCCCGTCACTTCGGTGGCGGGTCGAACCCGTTCATCAAGGCGACAGGTGCTCTCAAGGACACGGTTGCCAGACAAAGGTTTGATTTGATATGTTTTCGCGTACTTTCCCCCCGCGAAAGGCGCCGGAATGCGACTATTTCGTCGTGGGAGACTGCATCAACTGCACGATATGACCACCCAGTTAGCCCGGGTGGAACGCCAAGATGTCACCACCATGAGGAAGGGCCGGGCATCCGCGGTGCGGATGGAAGCATCCGCGCTGCGCCGAGACATCAAAGAAGCACAGGCTCTCATCGATCAGCGCCGCTACCTGAACGGCGAAGAGCGCACACAACAGCATCCAGCTGGTCGACAACGGAGTGGCGCTGCGGATGACTGCTATATCTCTGGATTTACCGAATCGCGAGGGCTGGGGCGATGAACATGCGACAGCTGACAGTGGCACTGGAACTGGCACTGGCGAGCGCGTGCATTTTCGTTGCTTCCTGTAGCAGGGGCACTCAGAACGCCGCACCCACGACGACATCGTCCACGCCCCCACCGGTCGCGGCGGACGTCCTCTACGGGCTGCTGCTTAGCCCCGCCGAGATCAACACCGCGATGGGTACTACCGGGATACTGGTCAACGGAACATACACCGATATGTTTGACGACAGTGCCAATATCCCGGACAAGGATTGCCGATTCATCGACCCAGCGGAGACCTGGGTCTATGACGGCAGCGGATGGATCGCCATGCGCTCACAGCACCTACACGAACCCGGTGACGACTTCGATCATGAAGTCTTGCAGGCGGTCGTGGCGTTTCCCTCCGCCAACGACGCGGCGCGCTTCTTCAGCGCGTCGGCCCAGCGGGGCTGGCCGGCCTGCTCGAATCGCCAATACCACAACATCGACCCCGGCAAGCCCGACAAGGTTTGGACGGTGGGGCCGATCGCCAACACCAACGGCACCCTGAGCACCACCGACAGTCTAAAGCGCGGTAACGGGTGGGTCTGTCAGCGCGCGTTGACCGTGAGCAACAACATCGCCATCGACGTCGCAGCGTGCGCCGACAACCCCGCCGGCGCCGCGATCAACATCGCCCACCAGATCGCCATGGCTGCGGCCTGGCAAGTCCCACAGTGACATTGCTCCGGGTGCGTTAGTAGGTCGTCATGAATAGGCGTGGGAATCCTCTCGGGTTGGGACTACTGATCGTCGGCGCAACTGCCATGGCGATCGCAGCATTTCTACCGCTCAACGAGCCGGCCGGCGTGTTCCGCGTGGTTGAGCACAACACGCTTATTCAGCGAGGCGGCTGGATGCTCATCCCACTTGCCATCGGGATAGCTGCCAGCGGCTTTCTGGCTAATCAGCGCAAGGGGAATTGGTTGGCATTGCCGATCGTCCTGTGCGTCGTTGCCGCGTGGGGGATCTTCAACTTGGCCACAAACAAAAATTTGCGCACGCTCTACCCGGTCGAGGCGAACGGCAGCCTTGATACCAGCCAACCCGGTGTGGAGGCCCCCTTCGGGCTAGCCATCTATCTTGCAGGAGTGGGGGTCGCCGTAGCCCTAATCGGCTCGGTGATGCTTGCCCAGACCGGGCGGCGAACAGCCCGGCAAGCGGTCGACGCCCCCGCTGCGGCGCAGGCACGGACCAAAAAGTGCCCGGTCTGCACGGAAACTATCCGGGCCCTGCACGCCAAAGTGTGCAAGTACTGTCGATACCTCTTCGCCCCTAGCGCGCTGGACGCCCGCAGGAATTAGGGCCTTGGGCGCCCGGATCTCCACTACCCCAGCGAGCTGCCCCACGGCTCAATTCTTTAGTTGTGAGACGAAGCGGCGCGAGTGGTCCAGGGGTGGGCGGAAGCCCACGTCGGCTCGTCTCATAAGCCGCCTCAGAAGTCTAGTCGCAATACTTGCATTTCTGATACTTCTGAGACATGCTCATGTCATGACCCCAACCGCTGCCCCAACCACAGGCGCTCAACTCGGCTACGCGCGAGTGAGCACGGGCCACCAATCGCTCGACCAACAACTTGATGCAGCTCACCGCAGCGGGAGTCGGACCAGAAGCGGGTTTATCCAGCGACAAGCTCTCCGGCACGTCGAGACGGGAGCAGCGGCCTGGTCTTGCCGCGTTGCTTGGACTACGCACGACCCGGGCGATGGTACCGGTTGTGGTCGTGGATCAGATCGATTGGGCCGCAATGCCGCAGAGGTCATGACGACGATTCGCGAACTGCGCGACCGCGAGGTCGTGTTGCGCTCGCTGCGCGAAGGCATCGATACTCGTCCAACGCGACGGGGCGCATGGTCGCCGTTGTTCTTGCTGAGCCTGGCCGAACTTGAACT
>CAWASF010000009.1:0-1060868 GCA_963784685.1 uncultured Actinomycetota bacterium | reverse complement strand
AGCAGGCGAGATCAGGTGGGAGCATGTCATGCCGGCAATCGTCCTCATCGGCGCCCAGTGGGGCGACGAGGGCAAAGGTAAGGCCACCGACCTGCTCGGCGGGCGCGTGCAGTGGGTGGTGCGCTACCAGGGCGGCAACAATGCCGGGCACACCGTCGTCTTGCCCGGCGGCGAGAATTTCGCCCTGCATCTGATCCCGTCGGGGGTGCTGACCCCTGGCGTCACCAACGTCATCGGCAACGGGGTGGTGGTGGATCCAGGGGTGTTGCTCGACGAGCTGCAAAGCCTCGAGGACCGCGGCGTCGACACCTCCAAGCTGCTGATCTCCGCCGACGCGCACCTGTTGCTGCCCTATCACGTCGCCATCGACAAGGTCACCGAGCGCTACATGGGCAACAAGAAGATCGGCACCACCGGCCGCGGCATCGGGCCGTGCTACCAGGACAAGATCGCCCGCATGGGAATCCGGGTCGCCGACGTGCTCGACCCGGAGCAGCTGGCCCACAAGATCCAGGCCGCGCTGGAACTGAAAAACCAGATACTGGTCAAGATCTACAACCGCAAGGCGCTCGAGCCCGACCAGGTGGTCGAGGCCCTGCTGACCCAGGCGGCGGGCTTCCGGCACCGCATCGCCGACACCCGGCTGCTGCTCAACGCCGCGCTCGACGCCGGCGAGACCGTTTTGCTGGAAGGCTCCCAGGGCACGCTGCTCGACGTCGACCACGGCACCTATCCCTACGTGACGTCGTCGAATCCGACGGCCGGCGGCGCGTGCGTCGGGTCGGGGATCGGACCGACCCGGATCACGACCGTGCTGGGAATCCTCAAGGCATACACCACCCGCGTGGGCTCCGGGCCGTTCCCCACCGAGCTGTTCGACGAAAACGGCGAGTACCTGTCCAAGACGGGCGGCGAATTCGGTGTCACCACCGGACGTCGGCGGCGGTGTGGCTGGTTCGACGCCGTCATCGCCCGCTACGCCACCCGGGTCAACGGCATCACCGACTTCTTCCTGACCAAGCTCGACGTGCTCTCCACCCTGGAAACCGTGCCGGTATGCGTCGGCTATCGGATCGACGGCGCGCGCACCCACGACATGCCGATGACGCAAAGCCATCTCGCCCGTGCCGAACCGATCTACGAGGAGCTGCCGGGCTGGTGGGAGGACATCTCGGAGGCGCGCGAGTTCGACGACCTGCCCGCCAAAGCGCGTGACTACGTGTTGCGATTGGAAGAGCTTGCCGGAGCACAGGTTTCGTGCATCGGTGTGGGTCCCGGGCGTGATCAGACCATCGTGCGCCGCGACGTGCTGGCGGCCCGCCCGTGACGGATCTCGATCCGGCACAAGTCGACCCAGAGTACGAACACCACGGCGGATTTCCGGAATACGGCCCGGCCAGGCCGGGGCCGGGATTCGGCCGGTTCGTGGCGGCCATGCGCCGGTTGCAGGACCTCGCCGTGTCCGCCGATCCGCGCGACGACGTGTGGGACGATGCGGCCGACCGGGCCTCGGCCCTGGTGGAGCTGCTGGGGCCGTTTGAGGCCGACGAGGGCAAGGCCCCGGCCGGGCGGACGCCCGACCTGCCCGGCATGGGCAGCCTGCTGCTGCCGCCCTGGACGTTGACGCGGTATGAGCCCGACGGTGTCGAGATGACGGGGTATTTCAGCCGGTTTCACGTCGGGGGCAATCACGCGGTGCACGGCGGCGTGCTGCCGCTGCTGTTCGATCACATGTTCGGGATGATCGCCCACGCGGCCGGACGGCCGATCAGCCGGACGGCCTTCCTGCATGTCGACTACCGCAAAGTGACCCCGATCGATGCGCCGCTGGTGGTGCGTGGCCGAGTCACCCGTGCCGAAGGCCGCAAGGCGTTCGTCGCTGCGGAATTGGTCGACGCCGGGGCTTCGGGCGACACCCTTTTGGCCGAAGCCAACGGCCTGATGGTGCGGTTGCTCCCCGGCCAGCCCTGAAGTCGCACGACGCCTCGCCGGCCCCGCCCGCGGGCGACCTATCCTTGAGCGGTGACTGACGGCTCGACCGAAGGACAGCAGCGGCCCACCGGCCAACCGGTTGCCGACGAAGCCAAGACGACGACGATCGCCGTGCCGCCGCAGGCTCCCGAGGCGCGCGCGGAACCCCCGGAAGCCGGAGCCGGCGCCGAAGCCGACCTGCGACCCAAAGTGATGCTGCTCGGTTCCGGTGAGCTGAGCCGGGAGGTCGCGATCGCACTGCGGCACCTCGGCGCGCAGGTGATCGCCGTCGACGAGCACCCGCACGCGCCGGCGCACGGGGTGGCCGACCAGTCGCTGACAGTCCGGCTGACGGACGCCGACGGGCTGTCAAACGTGTTTCAGCGGCTGAAGCCGGACTTCGTGGTGACCGCCACCGACGCGGTTTCCGTCGACGCCCTCGATGCCCTCGAGGCCCTCGAGGGCCCGGAACTCGTGCCCAACGCCCGCACCGTTCGGCTCACCGGCGACCGGGAGGCCTTGCGCCGGCTGGCCGCCGACGAGTTGGGGCTGCCCACCGCGCCCTTCTGGTTCGCCGGATCCGTCGGCGAGCTTCACGCGGTGGCCACGCACGCGGGGTTCCCGTTGCGGGTGAAGCCGGTGGTCGGGTGGGGTCATTCGGTCGTCTCCCGGCCCGACGACATCGAGCCGGCCTGGCGGCGTGCGGTCGGGGGCGACGCGGGAGCACGACCTCAGCGGGTGCTGGCCGAGGCGGTGGTCGAGATCGAGTCGGACGTCACCCTGCTCGTGGTGCGCAGCGAGGGTCCGCAGGGTCCGCGGGTCGAGTTCTGCTCACCCATCGGTCATCGCGGCGGCGACGGCATCGTGCTGGAATCGTGGCAACCCCAGCAGATGAGCGCGGTCGCGGTGGATGCGGCCAAGTCGATCGCCGCGCGCATCGTCAAATCGCTCGGTGGGCGCGGCGTCTTCGGTGTCGAACTGATGATCAACGGCGACGAGGTCTACTTCGCCGACGTCGCGGCCCACCCGCGCCAGAGTGCCTGGGTGACGCTGCGCAGCCAGCGGCTTTCGGCCTTCGAACTGCAGGCCCGGGCGATTTTGGGCCTGCCGGTCGACACCATGATGATGTCGCCGGCCGCCGCCCACGCGATTAAGCCCGGTCAGGGCGGTGGGCCGCCGGGCACCGGGGGGCTGACCGGGTCGCTGAGTGTGCCGGAAAGCGATGTCCGCATCTTCGGGCGCGGATTGTCCTCCGCCGACGGGACGAACCCATTGGGCGTGGCGCTGGCCACGGCGCCGGATGTGGCGGCCGCTCGCGACCGCGCCCGACAGGTGGCGGCGGCCCTGAATGTGCGAGACTCACGCGGATGAGCTACGCAGGAGACATCACGCCCCTTGAGGCATGGAAGCTACTCAGCGACAACCCGCGCGCCGTGTTGGTCGACGTACGCACCGACGCCGAATGGCGGTTCGTCGGCGTGCCGGACCTGTCGAGCCTCGGCCGCGACGTCGTGTACGTCGAGTGGAATTTCAACGACGGCAAGCGCAACGAGACCTTCGCCGACGAGTTGAAGCAACGGGTCGAACCCGCGGCGGCTGGCGAAGAGCGGCCGGTGGTCTTCCTGTGCCGCGCCGGCAACCGTTCCATTCCCGCGGCCGAGGTCGCGACGGCAATGGGCATCACCCCGGCCTACAACATGCTGGACGGTTTCGAGGGCCAGCTCGGTGCCGACGGTCATCGCGGTGAAACCGGCTGGCGCGCGGTCGGATTGCCCTGGAAGCAGCAATGACGGACGCTTCCTCGTCAGAGGATTCGGTCCGCGCGCCCAGGGCGCTGCCCGACGGCGTCAGCCAGGCCACCATCGGCGTGCGCGGCGGGATCCTGCGGTCCCAGTTCGAAGAGACGGCCGAGGCGATATATCTGGCGTCCGGCTACGTCTACCCGTCGGCGTCGGTTGCGGAGCAGTCATTCACCGGCGAGCTGGACCACTTCGTCTACTCGCGCTACGGCAACCCGACCGTGACGATGTTCGAGGAACGGTTGCGGCTGATCGAGGCGGCGCCCGCGGCGTTCGGCACGGCCAGCGGCATGGCCGCGGTGTTCGTCTCGCTGGGCGCACTGCTGGCGGCCGGCGACCGGTTGGTCGCGGCGCGCAGCCTGTTCGGATCGTGTTTCGTGGTATGCAACGAGATCCTGCCGCGCTGGGGCGTCGAGACCGTCTTCGTCGACGGCGATGACCTCGCGCAATGGGAGCAGGCCCTCTCGGTGCCCACCGCGGCGGTGTTCTTCGAGACTCCATCGAACCCGATGCAGTCGCTGGTGGACATCGCCGCGGTGTGCGAGCTTGCGCACGCCGCGGGCGCACGAGTCGTGCTGGACAACGTTTTTGCCACACCACTTCTGCAGCAGGGCCTTCCGCTCGGGGTTGACGTGGTGGTGTACTCGGGCACCAAGCACATCGACGGTCAGGGGCGGGTGCTGGGCGGCGCCATCCTCGGCGACAAGGAGTACATCGACGGTCCGGTGCAGAAGCTGATGCGGCACACCGGCCCGGCGATGAGCGCATTCAATGCCTGGGTGCTACTGAAAGGCCTTGAGACGCTGGCGGTTCGTCTCGAATACTGCAATTCCTCGGCGCACCGGATCGCGGAATTCTTGGAGCGGCATCCGGCGGTGAGTTGGGTGCGCTACCCGCATCTCCCGTCGCACCCGCAATACGACCTGGCCAAGCGCCAGATGTCCGGCGGCGGGACGGTGATCACCTTCGCGCTCGACTGCGCGAAAAGTGCTGCCAAGCAACGGGCCTTCGAGGTGCTCGACAAGCTGCAACTGATCGACATCTCCAACAACCTCGGCGACGCCAAATCGCTTGTCACCCATCCGGCGACCACGACCCACCGCGCGATGGGTCCGGAGGGCCGCGCCGCGATCGGGCTGGGCGACAACGTGGTTCGCATCTCGGTCGGGCTGGAAGGCACCGACGACCTGATCGCCGATATCGATCAGGCGCTGCGCTAGCCGACCTGTTTCTCGGCCTCTTCGACGCGCTCGACCGCGGCCAGCGGGCCTTGCGTCTGCGCCTCCATCATCTGCGTCACCACCCTGGCGTAGACCATCTGGCTGGTGATGGCCATCTGCCCGCGGGTGCGACCCAGGAACGAGATCCCCCAGGCGAACATGGCGGCGATGCGGTTGCGGTGGCCGACAAGGTAATACAGGTGCAGCACCAGCCACGCCAACCAGGCGATGAAGCCGCCGAACTCCAGCTTGCCGACCTGCGCGACGGCACTGTACCGGGAGATCGTCGCCATGCTGCCCTTGTTGAAGTATTTGAACGGCTTGCGGTTGGCCGGGTCGTCGTGGCCCTTGACGGTTTGCTTGATGACATCTGCGGCGTAGTGCGCGCCCTGGATCGCGCCTTGGGCCATCCCGGGCACGTCGGGCACGGACATCAGGTCGCCGACGACGAAGACGTGCGGGTGTCCCTTGACGGAGAGGTCGGGTTCCACGATGACCCGTCCCGCACGATCGGTTTCGGTTCCGTCGGACTGTTCGGCGATCATCTTGCCCAGGCCGCTGGCCTGAACGCCGGCGGCCCACACCTTGCAGGCGCAGTCGATTCGGTGTTCGGTACCGTCCTTCTTGATCGTGATCCCCTTATAGTCAACGGCGGTGACCATCGCGTCGAGCTGGATTTCGACGCCCATCTTTTCCAGCCGCTTCTGGGCCATGAGACCCAGCTTCGGGCCCATCGGCGGCAGCACCGCGGGCGCGGCGTCCAGCAGGATCACCCGGCAATCGCTGGACTTGATGGTTCGAAACGCCCCCGCGAGCGTGCGCTCGGCGAGTTCCGCGATCTGTCCGGCCACCTCGACGCCCGTCGGCCCGGCACCGACCACCACGAAGGTCAGGCGGCGTTCCCGCTCGGCGGGGTCGGTGGCGACCTCGGCCGCCTCGAACGCGCCCAGTATGCGGCCGCGCAGCTCGAGCGCGTCGTCGATGGTCTTCATGCCGGGCGCGAAGGTGGCGAACTGGTCGTTGCCGAAATAGGACTGCTGGGCGCCGGCGGCGACGATGAGGCTGTCGTAGGGTGTCACGGTCACCATGTCGATCAACTTCGACGTGACCGTCTTCGCCTTCAGATCGATCCCGTTGACGTCACCGAGCAGCACCCGGACGTTCTGCTGCTTACGCAGGATGAGCCGGGTGGTCGGGGCGATGTCGCCTTCGGACAAGATCCCGGTAGCGACTTGATACAGCAACGGCTGAAACAGGTGAGTGGTCGTTTTGGAGATCAGGGTGATGTCGACGTCGGCCCGCTTGAGGGCCTTGGCCGCAGTCAGTCCGCCGAATCCGCTTCCGATGATGACCACGTGGTGACGTGACATACCTACCCCTTCCGGTCCCTTCCGGGTCCGCAGTTGCCGCAGCGCATGAACACCGTAACGACTCCTAGCGTCAGTGTCGGTGTTCGTTATTACAATCGCGCATATGTTCGACTCAGCGAGTGACGCCGGCGTGGTGGATGCGATGACGGACGCGGCGCGCGCGCAGAACGCTGAGTGTGCGCGTGAGCTGGCGGCCATCGGCGAGTTGTATGCGCGGCGCGCGCCGGAAGACGACGCCGACCGGTTCAATTGGGTCGTCGACGGACACGAGAACGTGGTGGCCGAAGTGGCCGCGGCGTTGAGGATCAGTCGTGGTCGAGCTCGCGGGCGGTTGCGGTATGCGATCGCGTTGCGTGAGCGACTTCCGCGGGTGGCCGAGGTGTTTGCGCGCGGCGACATCGATTTTCGCTTGATGGCGGCGCTGGTGACCCGCACCGAGCTGGTCGACGACGAGGTGATCGCCAAGATCGACGCCGCGGTGGCCCGCCATATCCCGAAGTGGATGAGGCTGTCGGGGCCCAAGGTCGCCGAGCGGATTGACATGTGGGTGGTCCGGTTTGATCCGGCCGGCGTGCGGGTGCCGGGCCCCCGTAACGAGAATCGCTATGTCGAGATCGCGTCGACCGATGCCGGGCTGGCCGGGGTGTGGGCGCAGTTGCATGCCACCGACGGGGCCGCCCTCGAGCACAAGCTTGATGCGTTGGCCGCGACGGTGTGCCGCGAGGATCCGCGCACCAAGGCCCAACGGCGCGCCGATGCCCTGGGTGCGCTGGCCGCCGGGACCCGGGTGCTGGGCTGTGAATGTGGCCGGCCGGATTGCGCTGCGCCGCAACGGCCTGCGGGCACCGATGTCGTCATTCATGTACTCGCCGAGGCGGCCGCTGTTCACGGCGACTCGCAGGCTCCGGGCTATCTGGCAGGGTTTGGCCCATTGCCCGCCGCTCTGTTGCGTGAGGTGGCAGGGCACGCCAAGATCAAGCCGCTGTGGATCCCGCCCGCCGTGGCCGAGCCCGGGTATCGGCCGTCGACGGCGCTGGCCGAATTCGTCCGGTTTCGTGATTTGACCTGCCGGTTCCCCGGTTGCGACGAGCCAGCCGAAGCCTGCGACATCGATCACACCGTGCCGTTTCCGCTCGGGCCCACCCATCCTTCCAACCTCAAACTGCTTTGCCGCTACCACCACCTGCTCAAGACGTTCTATAACACCGTCGGTGGCTGGACGGATCGTCAGGAGCCCGATGGCACCGTCGTATGGACGTCGCCGACGGGCCATACCTATATCACCAAACCCGGTGGGAGCCTGTTATTTCCGGCGCTAGCCGTCCCAACCGGCGCACTGGCACTGCCGACGGATATGGCCCCGCCGGGGGAAAAGCGCGGACTGATGATGCCGGCCCGGCGACGAACCCGAGCCCAGGACCGCGCGGGCCGCATCCGTTCGGAGCGCCGCATCAACGAAGCGCGCATGGCTGCGTGCACCGACCCACCGCCCTTCTAGTGGTGTTTTCCGCGAATTCTCATACTCGCCGCAGAGTAGCCTCTCGGCGCATCCACCGCTCTTCTGGCGCAACGGGTTCGAAACTTCCCGGCGACAAGCCGCGACGCGCGGAGTACAGTATGTGCCTCTCGGTCCAGGAGGCCCCCGTGACGGAACAACCGCCCAACTACCCACCCCCACCACCGGGCGGTTACGGCTATCCGCCGCCTCCCGCCGGCAGTTATCCGCCGCCTCCCGGGAGCGGCTATGGCTACCCGCCGCCCCCGCGAAGCGCCGCCACCAATGGGATGGCCGTGGCCTCGTTGGTGTGCTCCCTGTTCGGGTGGATTTGCCTCATCGGACCCATACTGGGGTTGATCTTCGGCTTCGTTGCGCTAAGCCAGATCAAGCAGACCGGTCAGCGCGGGCATGGTATGGCGCTCGCCGGGATAATCATTGGCGCGATCTTGATCGTGATCGGCATCGGCCTGGGAATCCTCGGTCAAATCGCCAAGAACGTGCCAACGAAGGACTCGGGCGCACCCGCTGTGGTGATGATCGTTGAACCGCAAGCAGTTTCGCCGATCCTGGCAGCCTAACGACACGGGTCAGAACGGCCAGGCGGAAAACTTGGTCTTGTACTTCTCGTTGAGCTTGGTGCAGAAGTCGTCGGTCGTGCCGGCGAGCATGATGTAGTAGGCCTCGGTGTTGTCGTGGCTTGAGAAGGTGTTCGCGGTGGTCCAGCCGCTGTTGCACATCGAAGTCTCACTGCCGAGTGTGGCCCTGCGCCAGTTGGTCTTGGCGCAACTGTTCAGCGCGTCGACGTTCGGTGTGGTGCTCTTGGCGGCGACCAGCATCGCGCCGCCCCATTGCCCGTCGTTGCGCCGATAGGCGCGCGCGCCGAATCCGGCGTTGTTGTTCTGGCATGCCAGCCCGCGGCGCAGCAGCGCGAACGGCGCGGCCAGTTGCTGATTGGTCACCGCGGCGGCGGCGTTGATGAATCCAGCCGCGTCCGAGCCGTCTATCTCTTGGACATTCGGATTGCCAAGGCTGGTCAGCTGCTGCGCTATGCCGGCGTTGTTGCCCCCGCCGATGATCGGTCCGCCGCCGCCGGATGTCATCGGAGGCAGCGTGACGGGATCCGCGTGGCCCGTTGGCATTCCGGCCAGCAACGGCACACACGCGGCGAGCAGAACACTGATTCGGTACGCAATCATGGCTATCTCCCTGGCGGCATGGGTGGGGCGTCGTTCGGGGGCCATCAGCGGAAGGCGTCGATACCGGTGAACGCCTGGCCGAGGACGAGCTGGTGCATCTCGGGTGTGCCCTCGTAAGTCAGGACCGACTCCAGGTTGACCATGTGCCGGATTACCGGGTACTCCAGCGATATCCCGTTGCCGCCCAATATCGTCCGAGCGGTCCGGCAGATCTTGATCGCCTCGCGGGTGTTGTTGAGCTTGCCGAAGCTGACCTGTTCGGGACGCAGCCCGACGCCGTCCTTGAGGCGGCCGAGGTGCAGCGACAGCAGCTGCCCCTTGTGCAACTCGACCGCCATGTCGACGAGTTTTGCCTGCGTCAGCTGGAATCCGGCGATCGGGCCGCCGAATTGCGTGCGCTGCATGGCGTAGTCGAGCGCCGACTGCCAGGCCGACCGCGCGGCTCCCATCGATCCCCAGATGATCCCGTAGCGCGCCTCGGAAAGACAGGACAACGGCCCCCGGAGGCCCTTCGCTTCGGGCAGCATCGCCTCGGCGGGCAGCCGCACGTCGTCGAGGACCAGCTCGCTGGTGATCGAGGCGCGCAGGGACAGCTTGTGATGGATGGTGTTCGCGGTGAAGCCCGGGGTGCGGGTGGGAACGATGAACCCGCGGATGCCGTCGTCGGTGGCGGCCCACACGACTGCGACGTCGGCGACCGAGCCGTTGGTGATCCACAGCTTGCGGCCGTTGAGCACCCAGTCCGAACCGTCGCGCCGCGCCCGGGTTTTCATCGCGGCGGGATCCGACCCGACGTCGGGCTCGGTCAACCCGAAGCAGCCGAGCAGCTCGCCGGTGGCCATGCCGGGCAGCCACTGCTGTTTCTGTCCCTCGGACCCGAAGTTCCAGATCGCGAACATCGCCAGCGATCCCTGCACCGAGACCATGGACCGGATCCCGGAGTCGGCCGCTTCCAGCTCGGTACAGGCCAGGCCGTAATGCACGGCGGAAGCGCCACCGCATCCGTAGCCGTGCAAGTGCATGCCGAGCAGGCCGAGTTGGCCGAACTGCTTGGCGAGTTCGCGGACCGGGAGGTCGCCGATCTCGAACCATTCCGCGACGTAGGGCATCACATGCTCGGCGCAGAACTTCTTGACGGTGTCGCGCACCGCGATCTCGTCGTCGGACAGGGAGGCGTCCAGGCCCAGCGGGTCGTCGCGGTCAAAGGCGGGGGGTGCTTGCGTGCTCATGGGACTCAGCCTGCCACTAACCGGCCATCGTCAGGCCGCCGCTGACGCTGATCACCTGTCCGGTGATGAACGACGCGGCGTCGGACGCGAAGAACAACACCGCCGCGGCGACCTCCTCGGGCCGCGCCAGCCGGCGAAACGGGATCGCTTTGACCAGCGCTTCTTTCAGCTTCTCGGGTTGCGCGTGAAACAGCGGCGTGTCCGTCGGGCCCGGGCACACGCAGTTCACGGTGATCTGATGGCGGGCCATTTCGCGGGCCAGCGACTTGGTGAGCGCGATGACCCCGCCTTTGGCGCCGGCGTAGATCGTTTCGCCCGCGCTGCCGACGCGGCCGGCGTCACTGGCCAGGTTGACGACGCGTCCGCCCGCCCGCGCCTCGACCATGCCGGGCAGGAAAGCACTGCAGACGTGCACCGGCCCAAGGTAATTGATCGCCACTACCTTCGCCGCGAATTCCGGTGTCGCATTGAGGAACTGGTCGGTGCGGTCCCAGCCGGCGGCGTTGACGACGATGTCGGGCACGCCGACCTCGGCGTGCGCCCGGTCGCGCAGCGCGCCGACCTGGGCGGGGTCGGCGACATCTACCGGCAGCGCGGTGATCAGTTCGGGCCGCTCCGCGGCGGTGGCCGCCGCCGCCGCCTCGTCGAGATCGGCGGCGACGACCCGGTCCCCGCGGGCGGCGAACGCCAGCGCCACGGCCCTGCCGATACCCGACCCGGCGCCCGTCACCACCGCGAGCCTGCTTTGTGAATGGTCAGTCATTGCTGACGAATCTAGCCCGGTAGTCTCGCTGCATGCGACGGCTGGGGTGGCTGGCGCCCCTAGTGGGAGACGTCATCGGTGTGCTGGTGTTCTGCGCCGTCGGACGCCGCAGCCACGACGAAGGCCTCAGTGTCACCGGCGTCGCGACGACGGCGTGGCCGTTTCTCGCCGGGACCGCGGTCGGGTGGCTGGCGTCCCGCGGCTGGCGGCAACCCACCGCGGTGCTCCCGACCGGCGTGCTTGTCTGGCTGTGCACCGTGGGCGTCGGCATGGTGCTGCGCAAGGTCAGTTCGGCGGGTGTGGCGGCGAGTTTCGTAGTGGTGGCGGCGTCGGTCACCGCGCTGCTGTTGCTCGGTTGGCGAACGGTCGTCGGCCTTGTCGTGCGGCGCGGCTTTGACGTCCGGCGATGATGACGCGGGCATACGACGACAGCCGGGATCCCGCCACCGGCGTCGGGGTGACCGCGACTTTCGGCGCGGTCGCCCGGGCGGTGGCCACGATCAAGGGCCTGATGAGCGACGAGTTCGCCGAGCCGTTGGTCAAGGCCGTCGGGGTGGACCACTTCATCAGGGCGATCGACAACGCGCGGTTCTCGGCCGACGACGGCGACGACCCGGTCATGTCCGGGCTCATCGACATCCTCGCCGCGCACACCCGGTTCGTGGACGAGTTTCTCGCCGACGCGGGGAGGGCGGGCATTCGCCAGGTGGTGATTCTGGCATCCGGTCTGGACACTCGGCCGTATCGGCTGTGGTGGCCGCGGGGTACCACGGTCTACGAGATCGATCGTCCGCAACTACTCGACTTCAAGTCCGACGTGCTGCGTGGACTGGGTGCCGTACTGACCGCGAACCGTTGCGCTGTGGGGGTCGATCTCCGTCAGGATTGGCTGGCGGCGCTGCGCCGGGTCGGTTTTGACGCCGCTCAGCCCACCGCGTGGATTGCCGAACAGCTGCTCGTCGGGTACCTACCGCCCGACGCGCAGAACGGGTTATTGCAGGACGTCACGGCGATGAGCGCCGCGGGTAGCCGGTTCGCCGCCGACCACATGCCCACCTGGACCCCGGCGCAGACGGAGGCGGGGCGGGCATTCGTCGACGGCTGGCGGCGGCACGGTTTGGGCGTCGATCTGGCCAGCCTGACCTACTCGGGCGAATACCGTTACGTCCCTGAGTATCTGGCGAGCAATGGCTGGACGACGGTCGAACGGGATGTCGTCCAGTTGCTGACCGGCATGGGCTTGGCCCGACTGTGGCGCGGCGGCCCCAAAGACTTGGCCGTCACCCCGAAATATGTCACCGCGACGCGCATTTAGCGGGGCTAGGAATGCTTCCGGGCCGCGAGCGTTGATCCTTGTGATGCCCGATTCAGAGCTCCGGTTCGTGGCGGCCACCCACGATGATGCGCTGGCCCAGCCGTTGCTGGCCGAATTGGCCGTCGAGTACGCGGAGCGATACGGGGGCACGCCGGACGCGCACCTGAGCTGGCTGCCCGTGCCGGCCGACGAGTTGGCGCCGCCGGACGGTGGCCTGCTCATCGGCGTACTGCGCGGCGTACCGGTCACCGGCGGTGCGTTCCGGCGTTTCGACGCCGACACCGCCGAACTCAAGCGGATCTGGACCGACCGCGCACACCGGCGCCGCGGTTACGCGCGGGTGCTGCTGGCGGCGCTGGAGCGGGAGACCGCCGCGCGCGGGTATCGGCGGCTGTACCTGATCACCGGGAATCGGCAGCCCGAAGCGGAGGCGCTCTACGACGCGACGGGCTACACCCGCGTTCCCGCCGAGCCGCCGGTACCGTCCTGGGGGCCGTTTCGGCCGGTCGCGTTCGAGAAATGGCTCGCATGACCCCCCAGATGCACCTGGGCGTCGCGCTGGACGGATACGGCTGGCACCCGCAAGCTTGGCGGGCCACGCTGGGCTCGGGCCCCGGCACGCCGTCGGTGCTCAGCGGCCGTTACTGGGCCGAACTGGCGGCGACGGCAGAGCGGGGGCTGCTCGACTTCCTCACCATCGACGACACGTTGATGCCGCAGATCGGGCGGAGCTCACGGATTCATCCGGATCGGCTGACCGGTCGCCTCGACGCCGTCCTGGTCGCGGCCCGCATCGCACCCGCGACGAAACACATCGGCCTGATTCCGGTGGCGACGGTCACCCACACCGAGCCCTTCCACGTTTCGAAATCCATTGCCACGCTTGATTTTGTGTCGCACGGCCGGGCGGGGTGGCAGCCCCGGGTCAGCGCTACGACGCACGAAGCGGCCCTGTTCGGCCGCCGGGACGCATCCCAGATCCCGTTGTTTGACGAGGCCGTCGAGTATGTCGACGTGGTGCGCCGGTTGTGGGACAGCTGGGAGGACGACGCGGTGATCCGCGACGTGGCCACCGGGCGCTACGTCGACGTCGACAAGCTGCACTACATCGACTTCGCCGGAAGGCACTTCTCCGTGAAAGGGCCGTCGATCACGCCGCGCCCGCCGCAGGGCCAGCCGGTGGTGGCCGCCCTTGCGCATGTCCGCCCCGCCTACGAGTTCGCCGCGGGCGGCGCCGATGTCGTCTTCGTGACGCCCACCGACAATGCCGCGGTCTCGGGCATTCTCAGCGAGGTGCACGCGGCGGGCGGGTCCGTGCTGAAAGTCTTCGCGGACGTGGTGGTGTCGTTCGGTGGTGATGGCGACTTTCGGTCCGACGCGCTGGTCTTCGCCGGCAGCGCAACGGAATTGGTGGACATGTTGCTGGATTGGCAGCAATTGGGCATCGACGGCGCGCGGCTGCGGCCGGCCGTCAACGCCACCGATCTTCCGGTGATCGTCGACGAGGTGGTGCCGCTGCTGCAGCGGGCCGGGCGTTTTCGCGCGGGGTACCTGCACGGTGAAACGCTGCGGGCCCGGCTGCGCCTGCCGGTGTCGCCCAACCGGTACGCGGCAGTGGACCGATGACCCGGGTGCCGCTGTCGATCCTGGATCTGGCCCCGATCAGCGCGGGCAGCGATGTGGCGACGGCCCTGCGCAACACCGTCGAGCTCGCCGAGCACGCCGAGCGGTGGGGTTATCGCCGGTTCTGGGTCGCCGAGCATCACTTCGTCGCCGTCGGCAGCGCGGCACCGACCGTCTTGATCGGGCGAATCGCGGCCGCTACCAATACGATTCATGTCGGTTCGGCCGCCGTGCAGCTGAGCCATACCACGGCCGCCGCGGTGGTCGAGAGCTTCGGCATGCTGGACGCGTTTTACCCGGGCCGCATCGACCTCGGCCTGGGCCGCTCGGCGCAGCGGCGGATCGACCCGAACGCGCCGCGAAGGCCCCGAAAACCCGAACCGCCGCGTGAATGGCGCGAAGTCGACGGCGTGGTGGTCCCGCCGCCGTTCGATCTGCGCGGGTTGCTGGGTAGCGGGCGGGCGCAGGCGACCATGTCGATCCTGCAGCAGCCCGGGGCCGTCGCGCCCGACTTCGCCGAGCAGGTCGGCGACATCATGGCGATGCTGGCCGGCACCTACGAGGTGGACGGGTTCGACGTCCATGCGGTGCCCGGCGAGGGCGCCGCCCTGACGCCGTGGATCTTCGGCAGCAGTAGGGGGCGCAGCGCGCGGGTGGCGGGCGCGCTGGGCCTGCCGTTCGTCGCCAGTTACCACCTGACCCCGGCGACCGCGCTGGAGGCCATCGACGCCTACCGAGAGGCCTTCGCGCCGTCGGCGGCGCTGCCGCGGCCCTATGTCGTGGTGTCGGCCGACATCGTGGTGGCCGACGACACCGCCACCGCCCGGCACCTGGCGTCCAGCTATGGCCATTGGGTGTACTCCATCCGGGCCGGCGGCGGCGCCATCCCATACCCCGACCCCGACGATTGCGCTCCACTGACCGATGAGCAGCTGGCGGTGGTAACCGACCGGGTGGCAACGCAATTCGTCGGCAGCCCGGACGAAGTCGCCGACCGGCTGGAAACGCTGCAGCGCGCCACCGGCGCCGACGAGCTCGTCGTCACCTCCGTCACCCATCGGCACCGGGACCGGCTGTGCTCGCACGAGCTGATCGCCAAACGGTGGGGGTTAACCGCATGAGTCGCAAGCCGATTCACCTGGCCGCGCACTTCCCCGGCGTCAACAACACCACGGTGTGGACCGACCCCGAAGCGGGCAGCCAGATCGAGTTCGAGTCGTTCGCGCACCTGGCCCGCACCGCCGAACGCGGGAAGTTCGACTTCTTCTTCCTGGCCGAGGGGCTGCGACTGCGGGAGCACCGCGGCCGCATCTACGACCTCGACGTGGTGGGCCGACCCGACACCTTCACCGTGCTGGCCGCGTTGGCGGGTGTCACCGAGCGGATCGGGCTGACCGGAACCATCAACACCACCTTCAACGAGCCATTCGAGGTGGCAAGGCAATTCGCGACGCTGGACCACCTGTCGGACGGCCGCGCCGGCTGGAACATGGTGACCTCGTCGGACGCTTTCACCGGCGCCAACTTCCGGCGAGGCGGCTTTCTCGAGCACAACGAGCGGTACTCGCGGGCCGAGGAGTTCCTCGCCGTGGCCCGCCAATTCTGGGACAGCTGGGAAGCGGACGCCGTGCTGGCCGACGTCGACGGCGGGGTCTACGCCGATCCCGGACGGATCCGAAGCGTCCGGCATCGCGGTCCGCAGTTCGACGTGCGCGGGTTCGCGACGCTGCCCGCGGGACCGCAGGGCCATCCGGTGCTGCTGCAGGCCGGCGACTCCCCGGACGGCCGCGCCTTCGGCGCCCGGAACGCCGACGCCTTGTTCACCCTGCACTCGTCGTTGCAAGACGGCCGGCGGTACTACGCCGACGTCAAGGGCCGAGCCGCGTCCTATGGTCGAGATCCCGACCGGCTCAAGGTTTTTCCGGCGGCGACGTTCGTCATCGGCGACACCGATGCCGAAGCCCAGGACCGGGCGCGGCACATCCGCTATCAACAGGTCAGCGGCGCGACCGCTATCGCGATGCTCGAACAGGTATGGGGCCGCGAGTTATCGGACCACGACCCGGACGGCCCGCTGCCCGAGTTCGATCCCGTCGAAAGCGACATCACCCAGGGGCGGGTCCGGCACGGCGACCCGGTCGCGATGGCCCGCCGCTATCGCGAACGGGCTGTGGCCCAGAACCTTTCGATCCGCGAGTTGGTCATCGCCGTCACCAGTCGCCAACAGTTCGTCGGCACGCCAGGGCGGATCGCCGACGAGATCGACACCTACATCCAGGCCGACGCCTGCGACGGGTTCATCCTGGTACCGCACCTGACCCCGCACGGCCTGGACGAGTTCGTCGACCGGGTGGTGCCACTGCTGCAGGAGCGGGGCGCGTTCCGCACCGAGTACGCGGGCGAGACGCTGCGGCATCATCTTGGGCTCCAGGCCATCCGGTAGACAGTCGTCCCGGCTCACGCGCCGAATCGTGTTATCTCGATGAGCATCACCGACGGCAACGGCTGGTTCCGATGATGTTGGTGCGACAGAAGTGCTCGAAGATGCGCGCCTTGAACAGTTCACTGGGCTTCTACATCGGATGGTATTGGGCACATGACTAATTGCGAGCCGGGCATGGCGCTTACTGCGATGCAGAACACACGCCGACCCCACCAGCCGCACCCGGGCGACGTTCTCGGCCAACGTGGGTCGACGCATTTTCCCTGACCATCGCGCACGCCGCCGAACTTGTGGGCACGCCTCCCGAGGGGATTCAGGAACCGCTCAACCTACCTCGAGACCGGTTTGACCTGCGAATGCAGGGCATAGGTCACCACCGATCAAGGCCCTTCGGCTCTACGCGACCCACCGCCGACCAGGACATTGTTGCTAGGACAACCCAGAGGGGAGGTCGAGTCGTGCGGCATATGGGTCGCCTGCAAGAGCAGGTACGCATGCCTATGTTGATCACCGCCATACGGGACATGCAGATGCGGCTGCGACGCTTCGTCATCGCCGTCGTCGGTACCGGAATGGTATTCGCGATGGCCCTCATCCTCACCGGGCTGATGACCGGTACTCGGGTCGAGGCCGAGCGTCTGGTCGACTCGCTAGGCATTGACAGGTACCTCATCAAGGCGAGCGCAGCGGGTCCGTTCATTGGTTCATCCAGGTTCCCGGAGGCAGACGCGCGGGAGATCGCCCGGCTCCCGGGCGTCGAAACGGTGATCCCGGTGATCTACGGCAACATCATCTTGCAAGATCGGCGCTCACCGGAAAACCTGAACGTCTACGGCTTGCCCGAGCACGGGTTGGGGATGCCGCCGATCGTGGTGGGGCGGGCACCGTCGAGTCCCGATGAGGTTGCCATGTCGAACACGCTGAGGCGATCCATTGGCGAAGAGGTCGTGGTGGGCTCACAGCTGCTGCGGATCGTGGGGCTGGTCAACAAGTCGACCACGCTCGCAGGCCAACCCAATGCGTTTGTGACCATTGCCGGGGCGCAACGGTTGATGTTTTCCGCGCAGAAGGTGATTTCCGCCGTCGGTTTGCGCGGCATACCCAAACTAATACCCGCCGGCTATCGCCTGGTGGACCGGCGTGCTGCGGCCGATGACATGGTTCGCCCGCTGCACCAGGCTCGCGTGGCGATGTCGTACATAACGATTCTGCTGTGGGCAGTGGCGGCGTCGATCGTGGGATCGCTGATCTATCTCTCTGCGCTGGAGCGCACCCGCGACTTCGCGGTGTTCAAAGCCCTCGGTGTCCCCACTCACTCGGTCCTCGCCGGGCTCGCGCTGCAGGCAGTGCTCGTCGCGTTGGCCGCCGCGATGTTGGGTGGGGTGCTGGCGGTGCTGCTCGGTCCGCTCTTTCCGATGCTCATAGTGGTGACCCCCTCGGCCTTCCTGTCGTTGGTGGCGACCGCGGTGGTGGTCGGTCTGGTCGCGAGCCTGGCGGGCGTCCGGCGCGCGGTAGCGATCGACCCGGTGCAGGCGTTCGGGGCCGGATAATCATGGGTGATCTGCGCATCAAAGACCTCGTCGTCGAATACTCCATCGGTGGAGAGGCGTTCCGCGTCATCGACGGTCTGAACCTTGAGGTCGCGGCCGGATCGCTGGTGATCGTGTTGGGTCCCAGCGGGTGCGGGAAAACCACGTTGCTGTCGAGTATCGGTGGCATCCTCAGCCCGACCAGCGGCAGCATCCAGGTCGGTGACATCGACGTCACGACGCTGGACCGCCGTGGGTTGACCGCTTACCGGCGCCGCAACGTGGGCATCGTCTTTCAATCGTTCAACCTGGTGCCAAGCCTCAGCGCACTGGAAAACGTGGCGGTGCCGCTGTGGGGGGCCGGGTGGTCGTGGCGGGCGGCGCGGGAACGCGCCGACGAATTGCTTTGCCGCGCCGGGCTGCAGGACCGCATGACACATCGGCCCGCCGACCTCAGTGGCGGTGAGCGGGAACGGGTGGCGGTGGCCCGCGCGATCGCGTTGGACCCACCGCTGATCTTGGCTGACGAACCCACGGCCCACCTCGACTATGCCCGCGCGGAAGGAGTGCTGCGGCTGCTCCGCGAGTTGGCCAGCGGTGAGCGCATCGTCGTGGTCGCCACCCACGACACCCGGATCCTGCCGTTCGCCGACCGCGTGGTCAGGCTGCTGCCGGATGCCGCCGCGATCGACTCCGAGGCCGAAACCGTGCGTCTGGCACGCGGTTCGGCGTTGTTCGAGCAGGGCAGCCTGGGGGACTTGATCTACGTGGTGGTCGACGGCGAAGTGGAAGTCGTGCGCGAATCGGCGGACGGCGCCGAGGAACTGGTAAAGGTCGCCAGGCCCGGCGAGTATGTCGGCGAGCTCGGACCGCTGTTCCGCATGGCCCGCTCGGCGACGGTGCGCGCCCGCACCGACGCGGTTGTTGCCGCGTACACCGTGGAGGCATTCGGCAGACTGCTCGAGACTTACACCGAGGGCAGCGTCGTCGGGCACCCCAAAAGCGCCACAGAGCAAGGAAACACGGATCATGACCACCCACCGGGCGGAGCAACGCTGATATCACGGCTCCGTCAAAAAGTAGCCAACCCAACGCCGATAGAGAGAGCGAAATGAGCACCGCCGACCGACACCATGCCGAGTACGCGGAGCACGACGACGAATCGGATTGGGAAATAGTAGATTACGCGAGCCTTGGGGCGCCGACGCTGGTTGGGCAGTTACAGAACCGCCTCGCACGCTATGGGGAAAAGGCTGCGTTCATCTACTCTCGCGATGGCGAGAAAAAAGAAGTCAGCCGGCTGAGCTATCGGGAACTGGACTCCCGCGCGCGGCGGATCGCGTCGAGCCTGCAGCAACAGGGCGCCGCGGGAGAGCGCATCCTGGTCCTGTGCCCGCCGGGCCTGGACTTCGTCGCCGGCTTGTTCGGGTGCCTATACGCGGGGGCGATCGCCGTACCGGTGCATCCGCCGGTGCGCGATCACCTGGTCCCGCGCGTCGCATCGATCATCGCGGATGCCCAACCGCACTTCGCTCTGTCCAACGCCGAGATGCGGGGGAGAATCCAGGCCACGGTCGACGGTCTGGTCAAGGGGCGTCCGCTGCGGTGGTCCGTCACCGACACGGGCGGCGACCAGGCGCGCTGGGTGCCACCGGACATCGACGCCGGCACAGTCGCCATGGTGCAGTACACCTCGGGCTCCACCGCCGCGCCGAAAGGCGTTGTGCTGTCGCACGGCAACCTTGTCCACAACCTCGAAACCATCCAGCAGGCATTGAAGTCGAGATGCCACAGTGACGCGGTCGGTGTGTTCTGGCTGCCGCCCTACCACGACATGGGCCTCATCGGCGGCATCCTCGAGACCCTCTATCTCTGCGGCACTACCGTCCTCATGCCGCCGAACGCGTTCATCAAGCGCCCGATGCGGTGGTTGGAAGCGGTGTCCCGGCACCGCGGCACGATCTGCGCCGCCCCCAACTTCGCCTACGACATGTGCATCGAACTCAGTACCCCTGAGGAGCGTGCCGCGCTCGATCTGTCCAGCTGGTCGGCGGCCATGTGCGGTGCCGAGCCGGTACGTCCCGCGACCATGCAGGGTTTCGCGGAGGCCTTCGCCCCGGCGGGTTTTCGGCCGGAGGCGTTTGAGCCGGTCTATGGGCTGGCGGAGGCGACACTGCTGGTCTCCGGCGGGTCGGACTCCCCGGCACCGTTGGTTCTGCACGTGGATCGCCCTCCACTGCTTGAACGCCGGGTCGTGGAGGTCGCGGCGGAAAATCGAAGCGCATTGACGTTGGTCGGTTGCGGTCGGCCCCGCGGTGGCCAGGAGGTCATCATTGTCGACCCGGAGACCCTACGGCCGTGCGCGGCTGACGATGTCGGCGAGATCTGGGTCGCGGGGCCAAGCGTTGCACTGGGTTACTGGGGGAAGCCCGAACAGACGGAAGAGGCGTTCCGCGCGCATCTTGCGGACACCGGGCGCGGCCCGTTCCTCCGTACCGGGGACCTGGGCTTCTTCCGCTCCGGAGACTTGTTCGTCACGGGACGCCGCAAGGATCTCATCATCATCCGCGGCAGCAATCACTATCCCGAGGACATCGAGCTAACCGTGCAGGACTGCCACCCGGCACTGATGCGCGGCCGGGGTGCGGTCTTTTCGGTCACCGCCGGACCGGACGTCGCCGAGCGTCTCGTTGTCGTGCAGGAGGTGAACCGCTATCAGCTCGGCGAGGCCGACCTCACCCAGATCGTGGACACAATCCGGACCGCGATCACCGAACACCACGAGATCCAGGCGGACGCCGTCGTTCTGGTGGACCCGTTGCGGATTCCCACCACATCCAGCGGCAAGGTCCAGCGCTCTGCCTGCCGGCAGGAATTCCTCGACGGCCAGTTCGACGTGGTCGCCGAATGGCGCGCACCGCTGCCCGACATCTCGCCCGCGGTCGCCTCGGCGGAACACCCCGGGCGCACCGCCGCGGAGATCGAGGACTGGTTGGTCTCCCAGCTCTCTGGTGAACTCGGCATTCCCGCAACGGATATCGACCCATCCCGCCCGTTCGCCTACTATGGCCTCGATTCGGTCCATGCCGTCCGGCTGACCGGCGCGTTGGAAGCCTGGCTCGGACGCGAACTTTCGCCCACCCTGGCCTACGAACACCCCACGATCGACCTTCTCTCCCGTCATCTGGCCGGCAAGGGCGCCGTCGCCGACCGCACCGCCGCACCGGCCGGCGACAGCGGCGGCCCGCCCCCCGCGGACGAGCCGATCGCCATCATCGGCATCGGGTGCCGGTTTCCGGGCGCCGACGGGCCGGCGGCCTTCTGGCAGGAGCTATCGGGCGGCGTGGACGCGATCAGCGAGATCCCGGCGGACCGCTGGGACGCCGATGCCTTCTACGACCCGGATCCCTCCGTGCCGGGCACCTCGGTCACCCGACGGGCCGGTTTCCTGCCCAAAGTCGACGAGTTCGACTTCGGGTTCTTCGGCATCTCGCCGAGGGAGTCGGCGGAGATGGACCCCCAGCAGCGGCTGATCATGGAGGTGGCCTGGGAGGCATTGGAAGATGCCGGGCTGGTGCCGGAGCGGCTTGCCGGCAGCGACGCCGGCGTATTCGTCGGCATCTCCACCAACGACTACGGCAACCTTCGGGCCGGCCAGCTAGACCTTGTCGACGCCTACATGGCCACCGGAAACGCGTTGAGCATCGCCGCCAACCGGCTCTCCTACTTCTACGACTTCCACGGGCCGAGCATGGCCATCGATACCGCCTGCTCGTCGTCGTTGGTCGCGGTCCACCTGGCCTGCCGCAGCCTGCGCGACGGTGAGTGCGCGGTCGCGTTGGCCGGGGGCGTGAACGTCATCCTGTCGCCGGCGTTGATGATCAACTTCACCAAGGCCACGCTGATGGCGCCCGACGGCCGCTGCAAGAGTTTCGACGCCGCCGCGGACGGATACGTACGGGGTGAGGGCGCCGGAATGGTCGTCCTGAAACCACTCAGCCGGGCGCTGGCCGACAACGACCCGATCTACGCGGTGATCCGCGGCACCGCCATCAACCAG
This sequence comes from uncultured Actinomycetota bacterium, assembly GCA_963784685.1. GTDB lineage: Bacteria > Actinomycetota > Actinomycetes > Mycobacteriales > Mycobacteriaceae > Mycobacterium. The sequence continues at coordinate 1,038,852 of CAWASF010000009.1, read as the reverse complement.
GATGGCCGGACGAACGGGCTGATCGCACCCAACCGGCAATCGCAGGAAGCCGTGCTGGCCGCGGCCTACCGCCGTGCCGGTCTTTCCCCCGGCACCGCCCAATACGTCGAGGCGCACGGCACCGGAACGTTCCTCGGCGACGCGATGGAGGCGAACGCGCTGGGCGCCGTCCTGGCGAACGGCCGTCCGCCGGGAAGTCAGTGCCTGATCGGCTCGGTCAAAACCAACATCGGCCACCTGGAGGCGGCGGCCGGAGTGGCCGGGCTCATCAAGGTGGCGTTGGCGTTGCAGCACAGGGTGATCCCGCCGAGCCTGAACTTCACCGAGCCCAACCCCGAGATCCCCTTCGACACCCTGCCGGTGCGGGTGGCGCAGACCCTCACCCCATGGCCGAAAAACGGTGGGCGAGCGGTCGCCAGTATCAGCTCGTTCGGCATGGGTGGCACCAATGCGCACGCCGTGCTCACCGAAGCCCCGCAGGCTCGGGCCACCGCGGCCGGGCGCGGCACGGCGCTGGATCGAGCCGAGTTGCTGCCGCTTTCCGCGCGGTCCCCCGAGGCCCTGGCCGCACTGGCCGACCGGTACGAGTCGGCGCTGGCTTCCGGGGTGGCGTTCGCCGACCTGTGCTACACGGCCGGTGCCCGCCGCGGCCACTACGAGCATCGGTTGTCCGTGGTCGCCGACTCCCCCGCCGGGATGTCGGAGTGCCTGGACGCCTATCGGCACGGGCAGTCACGGCCCGGGTTCTCCGTCGGAAAGTGCCGTCCCGGCCAGCGACCCCGCGTGGTCTTCGCCTTTCCCGGCCAGGGCTCACAGTGGCACGGCATGGGGCGGCGGCTGCAGGCCGAGGAGCCGGTGTTCCGCGACGCCTTGGCGGCGTGCGACCGCGCGATCAAGACCTATCTGGGACACTCGGTGCTCAAGGCGCTGGCCAAGGACGAGGAACTCACCGACATCAGCCTGATCCAGCCCGCCATCTTCGCTATGCAGGTGGCGCTGGCCGCGCTGTGGCGCTCATGGGGGGTCGAGCCCGCCGCGGTGGTGGGGCACAGCATGGGTGAAGTCGCGGCGGCGCAAATCGCCGGTGCGCTGAGCCTCAAAGACGCCGCACGGGTGATCTGCTTCCGCTCCCTGATGCTCCGAACGGTGCGTGGCCGCGGAACGATGATGGCCGCGGAGCTCAGCCTCCACGAGGCGCGGGAGCTCATCGCCGGCCACGAACGTCAGGTCTCGATCGCCGCCAGCAACAGCTACCGATCGACGGTGTTGTCCGGGGACCAAAAGGTTTTGGCCAAGCTGATGGCGGACCTGCAGCAGCGCGACCGGTTCTGCCGGTGGGTCGACGTCGATGTGGCCGCCCACAGCCCCCAGATGGATCCGCTGGTTCCCGCTGTGCGCGGCGGGCTCGCCGGACTGCGGCCGACCGCACCGGCGATACCCGTCTACTCCACGGTGACCGGCGACCTGCTGATCGACCGCTTGCCCGACCCCGACTATTGGGCGGAGAACTTTCGCTCGCCGGTGCACTTCTCGACCGCACTGCGGCGGCTCCTGGACGGCGGTCACGACGCGGTCGTCGAGATCAGCCCGCACCCCGTCCTGCTGACCTCTATCCGGGAGGACGCCCAGGACCTGGGCCGGACTTGCACCGCGCTGCCATCAATGCGGCGTGACGACGGGGGACGGGCGACCGCGCTGACGTCGCTCGGCACCCTCTACACCCTCGGTCAGCCGGTCACCTGGGAGGCGGTGTACCCCCCGGGCAGCCACTACGTCACCGCACCGACGTACCCGTGGCAGCGCGTCCATTCCTGGTTGGACGTCGGCCCGATTACCGCCGGGCTGAACGGCACCGGCCTGCTGCAGCAGCCCCCCGGCACGACGACGGCCACGGGTCTGCGCGACCGGATGTATCAGCTGCGCTGGGAGCCCGCGTCCAGTCCCGCGGAGCGGGACGGGTCGGGCCGGCCGGACGAAGCCGGCAGCTGGCTCATCCTGAGCGACGGCGAGGTCACCGCGGACACCCTCCGGGACCACCTCGAGTCGCATTCTCAGCGGTGTGTGCTGGTCGAGGCGGCCCGAAACGGCGGCGGCTTCGAGCGTCTCACACCGGACAGTTACCGCCTTGACCCGACGCAGCCCGAACACTTCAAACAGCTGCTCGACGACGCGTTCACCGACGAGCGGCCACCGTGTCGCGGAGTGGTGCACCTGTGGGACCTGCTGGCCGCACCGCCGGCCGAGACGTCGTCCGAGTCACTGGAGTCGGCAACCACTTTGGGCCCGGTGAGTGTGGTGCATCTGGTGCAAGCGCTGGCGCGGGCCGGTTGGTCGGCGTCGCCCCGGCTCTGGCTGGTGACGCGGGGGGCGCAGGTGACGGACGCCTCGGAAACCGAAGCCCAACCCGTGTCGATCGCCCAGGCTCCGGTGTGGGGGATGGCCCGCACGATCGACCACGAGCACCCGGAATTGCGCTGCACCTGTGTCGACCTGTCCGCCGCCGGCGGCCCGGAAGAGGTCCCACAAGAGGTGGACGCCCTATTCCGGGAGGTGTGGGCGGATGCCCGCGACGGCGACGTGGCACTCCGGGGCGGCGGCCGCTATGTCGAGCGACTCACCCGCTACGACGAGCCGGAACCCGCCGAGACCGCGTCCTTCAAGAAAGACGCCACCTATCTCGTCACCGGCGGGCTCGGCGCGCTGGGACTCGTGGTGGCGACGTGGCTGGCCGAACACGGGGCCCGGCACCTGGTCCTGATGGGACGTGGCGGCGCCTCGGCACCGGCGCAGGAGAAACTGGACGCCCTGCGAGCGGCCGGCACCGAGGTGATCGTCGCGCAGGGCGACGTCGCCAAAGCCGACGATGTCGCGGCCATGCTCGAATCGATCGCCGAGTCGATGCCGCCGCTACGTGGGGTGGTGCATGCGGCCGGGATCGCCGACGACGCCATCCTGCAATGCCTCGACGAGCAGAAACTCCGCAAGGTCATGGCGCCGAAGGTTCAGGGTGGCTGGAACCTGCACGCGCTGACCAGAGACGCGGATCTGGACCTTTTCGTGCTGTTTTCGTCGGCCGCGTCCCTACTGGGTCCGCCGGGGGCGGCGAACTACGCGGCAGCGAACGCCTTCCTGGACGCGTTGGCGTGGCACCGACGTGCCGAAGGCCGGCCGGCGTTGAGCGTCAACTGGGGGCCATGGGCTGAGCTCGGCTTCTTCACCCGGACCGAGCTCCAAAGCTACTTCGCCCAATACGGCGTCGAAGCCATGCCCGCGGACGACAACCTCCGGGCGCTGTCGTCCTTGCTGACACGGGCGGCTACGCAGGCCGTGGTCTTGGACATCGACTGGGCGCGTTGGCATTCCGACGTGCAGCCGCCCCTGCTCGCGGAGCTTGGCATTGCGCCCTCGGGCGACAAGCCGCAAGCTGAGGCTGCGCCCGGGCCCGGAGCCGGTCTCGCCGACGCGCTGCAGGGCGCAACACCGGAGGAGCGCCAACGGCTGCTGGAGTCGTACCTGTCCGAGCTCGCTGGCGGCAAACTAGGTCTGGCCCCAGCGAACCTGGACATTCAGGCACCCCTGAACAGCCTCGGCGTCGACTCGCTGATCACGTTGGAGCTGCGCATGCAGGTCGAACGCGACCTGGGCCTCGTCGTGCCGGTCACCAAACTGCTGGAAGGGCCCAGCGTGGCCAGTCTCGCCGAATGGCTTCGCGACCATCTGCCGGAGGCACCGGCCGGGACACCCGTGACGCAGCCCGGCGTGGCGTCACCCCAGCAGGCCACCCCGGAGGAAAAGGCCCCGCGGAAAACCGACGGCGCGCCGGCACGCGGGATCGACCTGCTCACCCAAGTGCCCGAGCTTTCGGACGAGGCCGTGGAAGAAATGCTGCAGAAGGTCATCGCGGAGCGCGAGCTTGCCGTGAAAGAAGGTCGTCAATGATGGATAAGTCCATCGACATTTCCGGTCTGTCTCCCGAGAAAAAGCGTGCGCTGCTGTCCAAGCTGCTGATGGAGGAAGCCGAGGAGTCGGCCGCGGTGTATCCGCTGTCGTACGGACAGCGATCCATGTGGTTCATTCATAAACTCGCACCGGCCAGCGCCGCCTACACCGTCACCTATGCCGGGCGGATCAGCGGCGGGCTCGACGTGCCGGCGCTGGAACGCGCGGCCCAGGCACTCGTCGACCGGCATCCGATGCTAAGGACCACGTACGCCGAGCGCGACGGGCAACCGGTGCAACTCGTTCATCCGCAATGGCCGGTGCGGATCGCCCGGCACCCCCTCGGCCCAGGTGAGGCCGAGGTCGACGAGTGGATCCGCCGGGAGACCGATCGTCCTTTCGACCTGTACACCGGCCCGGTGCTGCGGCTGACGTTGCTGGAGCGCACACCCGAGGAACATGTGCTGCTGTTGGGTCTGCATCACATCGCCGTCGACTTCTGGTCCATCGACATCATTCTCGACGAGCTGCGCCTGCTGTACGCCGCCGAGCACGGTGCGGCCCCGCCCCCGCCGCCCGCGGAAAGCTTCGTCGACTACGCCGACCAGCAGGCCCGGATGCTCGCGGGTACCGAGGGCGAAAACCTCTGGGCCTACTGGCGTGAAGAGTTGGCCGGCGACCTGCCGGTCCTCCAATTGCCCACCGACCGGCCGCGACCGGCCGTCCAGACCTACCCGGGCACCGTGCACCGCTTCACCGTCGACGACACGGTGACGGCCGGGATCATCCAGCTGGGCCGGAGCGTGGGTGCGACGCCTTACATGACGCTGCTGGCGGCCTACGCCACGTTGCTGCACCGCTACAGCGGCCAGGGCCACCTGGTCATCGGCTCACCTTTCGCGTGCCGTGACCGGGTCGCGGTGGAGGGTCTGGTCGGCTACCTCACCAATCCGGTGGCGCTGCGCGCCGACCTGCACGACGATCCGACGTTCACGACCCTGCTCGGCCGCGTCAGGGACACCGTGCAAGGCGCGCTGGAACACCAGGACTACCCCTTCGCGCTGCTCGTTGAGCGGCTTCGGCCGGTGCGCGACCCGGCCCGCACGCCCTTGTTCCAGGTCTCGTTCGCCTGGGAACAGACCCGCCGCTTCTCCGACGGGACCGGCTCCGAAAGTGGGGGGTTGCAGCTGGAAACCCTCCACGTCGGGCAGGGCGGCGCGCCGTTCGACCTGATGGTGGAGATAGGCGAAAACGGCGGGAAGCTGTCCGGCGTAATGCAGTACAACACCGACCTCTTCGACGCCACCACGATCGAGCGCATGGCCGGGCACTTCGCAACGCTGCTCGGCGGTATCGTCGCGGACCCCGGCCGGCCAGTCTCGCAACTGCCGCTGCTGACCGAGGCCGAGCGCCGTCAGCAGGCCGCGTGGAATCAGACCGAGGTCGTCTATGACGCCCCGGCCTGCCTGCACGAGATGGTCGCGGCAACCGTCGCACGCGTCCCGGACGCCGTCGCTGTGACCTATGACGACCGCGAGTTGACCTATGCGGAACTCGACCGCCGGGCCAACGGCCTGGCGCACCGGCTGCGGAAGCTCGGCGTGGGGCCCGAGACAGTCGTGCCCGTTCTGCTGGACCGCTCCGAGGACCTGGTGGTGGCGGTGCTGGGTGTCCTCAAGGCCGGTGGCGCCTTCATGCCGCTGGACTCGGCGCAGCCCGCGCAGCGCATGGCCGCGATGCTGGCCGACGTACCGGACGCGCCGGTCTGTGTCACCCATCAGAGCAATCTGGCGCACCTGCCGCCCGGCTTCACCGGTCACCGGCTCTGCCTGGACGTGCCACCGGCGCCATCGGACGAGGACGTCGCCGCCCCCATCTCCGAGACGACATCGGCGAACCTCGCCTACGTCATCCACACGTCCGGTTCCACCGGTAAGCCGAAGGGATGCCTCAATACCCACGCCGCGATCCGTAACCGGCTGCTGTGGATGCAAGACGAATACCGGCTGACGGGCGACGACCGGGTGCTGCACAAGACCCCGGTGAGCTTCGACCCGTCCGTCTGGGAGCTCTTCTGGCCGCTGATCATCGGCGCCCGGGTGGTCATCGCAAAACCCGAGGGCCACAAGGACGCCGCATACCTGGTTCGGACCATCGTCGAGCAGGCTGTCACCACAATGCATTTCGTGCCGTCGATGATGCGCCGCTTCCTCGCCGAGCCCGGCGTGGCCGCGTGCACCTCGCTGCGCCGGGTCTTTTGCAGCGGCGAGGCGCTGCCGTATGACCTGCGGGACCACTTCCTGGCCACGCTGGACGCCGAGCTCTACAACCTCTACGGGCCCACCGAGGCCGCGATCGATGTCACCCACTTCCATTGCCAGCGTGGCGAATCCGGCACGCTGGTGCCGATCGGGCGACCGATCGCCAATGTCCGCGCGCACATCTTGGACGCGCATCTGCGACCGGTGCCGGTGGGTGTGCCCAGCGAGCTGTATCTCGGCGGTGTCGGCCTCGGGCGCGGGTACCTCAACCGCCCCGATCTGACGGCCGCCATCTTTGTCGCCGATCCGTTCGGCGGCGATCCCGGGGACGCCGGCCAGCGGCTCTACCGCACCGGCGACCTGACCAGATACCTGCCCGACGGCAACGTCGACTACCTGGGCCGCATCGACTTCCAGGTCAAGATCCACGGCTTCCGCATCGAGCCGGGCGAGGTGGAGGCCGCGCTGGCGCAACACCCCGCGGTGGCCGAAAACGCCGTGGTGATCAGAACCGACAGCCGCGGAAACCCCATCCTTGTCGCGTATGTCGTGCCGGCCGGCGGCGCCGCGCCGTCGACGGCGGAGCTGCGCCGGTTCCTGCTTGACCTGCTTCCCGCCGCCATGTTGCCCGCGGTCTTCGAGGTGACGGACGCGCTGCCGCTCACGTCGAGCGGAAAGGTGGACCGCAAGGCCTTGATGGCAGCCGACAGCGCATCGGGTCCGCAGGAGCCGGCATTCGTCGCTCCGCGCACGCACACCGAACAGGTTCTGGCCGAGATCTGGTGCGCGGTACTGGGTTTGGAGCGGGTCGGCGTCAACGACGACTTCTTCGCTCTCGGTGGTGCCTCGACCCAGAGCCTGGAGGTGGCGGTGCGGGCGAACGCGGCGGGCCTGGCGTTGCGACCGGAGTCGATGTTCGTCTACGGCACGGTCGCCGAGCTGGCTGCCGAATACGGTCAGATCGCCGACGACGCAACGGATCACCGCGAAAGCCCCGCCGAGGCGGTCGTCACCGCGCCGGCTTCCGAGAAACCGGTGCACGCCATACCCGGGGAGAAGCGAAACACCGTCATCGAAAGCATCGGCGTGTACCTTCCGTCACGAACGGTGTCGACGAAGACGGTTATGGCAGAGTGCGCCAACGAGATTCGCATACCACTGGAACGCCTGACCGGCATCAAGAACCGCCGGGTGGTCGGCGAGGACGAGTTCTCGATCGACCTTGCCAGGAAGGCGGCGGACGACTGCCTTTCCCGTTCGAGCTATCGGCGCGAGGAGATCGACCTGGTCATCGCCTGCAACATCTCCCGGTGTGACGGATTCGGGCACCGGTTCACCTTCGAGCCCAGCACCGCCTCGCGGCTGAGCGGACAGTGTGGCTTTGTCAACGCGCTGGCCTTCGACGTCAGCAACGCGTGCGCCGGAATGTTCACCGGCATCGCCGTGGCGGACGCTTTCCTGCAGACGGGACTGGTTCGGAGCGCCCTGGTGGTCAGCGGCGAATATATCAGCCACCTCACCGAGACCGCGCAGAAGGAAATCGAGGGGCCGATGGACCCGCGGCTCGCCTGCCTGACCCTCGGTGACGCCGGCGCGGCTGTGGTCCTGGAACGCGGGCCCAACGACCGGGTCGGCTTCCACGACATCGATATCGCCACCTTCAGCCGCTACAGCAAGCTGTGCATCGCCAAGGAGACGGCCGGCCCGCACGGCGGCGCCATCATGTTCACCGACTCCGTCACGCAGACCGCGATCGCCGTCAAGCACGCGGTGCCCTACGTCTCCGCGGTAATGCAACGGCACGGGTGGCGGCCCGAGACTATGGACTACCTGCTGATGCACCAGACATCGGAGGCGTCGCTCAACGACGCGGTCGCCGCCATCAATCAACAGTTCGGACAGGGCGCAGCTAACCGGGACAACACGATCTACAACGTGGCAGAGCGGGGAAACACCGCCACCACAACGCACTTCGTCGCGCTGAACGACTACATCCTCAGCAACCGGATCAAGTCCGGAGATAACGTGGTCTTTTCAATCACCGGTTCCGGACAGACCATCGGCGCCGCGCTGTACACCTTCGACGACCTGCCCGACCGGATGCGCCGGGGCGCCGGCGGCCAGCACAGCCGCGGCACGTGGACCGACGGCGACGACCGCAAAGAGCTACCGGCGACGCCCCGCGTGCGCATTGACAGCGTAGGCATCGCTCCCGCTGGGCAATCGACTTCTCCGAGCTCGATACAGCTCGCGGTTCAGGCGGCGGCGGCGTGCCTTGACCGAAGTGGCCTCGATCGGTCGGCGGTCGGTCTGATCATCCACGTCGGCGTCTATCGCGACGACTTCCTCAGCGAACCGGCGGTTGCCTCGCTCGTCGCCGGCGAACTGGACATCAACGGCGACGTGCAGTCCCCGGACGGGCCCAAGACGCTTGCCTTCGACGTCCTCAACGGCTCGGTCGGCTTCCTCAATGCCTGCCACGTCGCCGCGGGAATGATTGGGGCGGGTAAGGCCGAGCATGCGATGGTCGTGGCATCGGAGGTAGAAAACAACACCCCTGAAAGCGGTTATCCGTTGAACGGCATCAGCCAGACAGGCTCGGCGATACTGCTCAGCCGAAGCGACGGTACGGAAGGCTTTGGCCGGTTCATCTTTCAGCCGCACCCGGAGTACAGCGGGGCGCTCGCCACCTACACTCAGGAACGGGGCGGGCGGTTCTGGCTGCAGATCGACCGCGACCCCAATCTCGCCGCCGTCTACCTGAGCTGTATCCCCTCCGCCGCCAAGGAACTCCTGGCGCTGGAGGGACTCGCCCCCTCCGACATCGCGGTCGTGTTTCCGCCGCATCTGTCCCCGGCAGCGCTTGACGAACTGGCCGCCCAGATCGGTATCCCGAGATTGCGATTCGTCGACCTCCCCGGCGACACCGACCCGTTCACGTCGTCGCTGCCGTACGAGTTGGAGCACGCCCGGCAGCACGGGCAGGCACGGCCGGGCGACATCGCGCTGATCATGACGGTCGGCTCGGGCGTCGAGATCGGCTGCACCACCTACCGTTTCTGATCTCATGCTGGCATTAGTCACCGGAGGAACCGGGTTCATAGGGTCGAACCTGGTGGCCGCCTTGATCCAACGAGGGATCGGTGTCCGCGTGCTGCGGCGACCAACCTCGTCGCTGGCGGGATTGGCTGGCCTGGGCTACGAGACGTGTGTCGGCGACGTGCTGGACGAGGTCGACACCCTCGCCGCGGCGATGGCCGGCTGCGACTGGGTGTTTCACACCGCCGCGATCTCCGACTACTGGCGCTACCGCGGGCATAAGCGCCTCTACCGCACCAACGTTGGGGGAACCCGCAACGTGTTGGACGCCGCCTTGCAGGCGGGTGTGAAACGGTTTGTCCTGACGAGCTCGCTCGCCGCAATGGGCGTACCGGCACCCGGGCAATTGCTCACCGAGGCCGACCTCTTCAACCTGGCGCCGCGCAGGTTCCTGTACGGATACAGCAAGCACCTCGCCGAAGGCGAGCTGCGCCGCGCGGTCGATGCGGGCCTCGCGGCCATGGCGGTCAATCCGTCGGTCGTCATCGGGCCGGGCGACATCAACCGCACCGAAAGCGCGATGTTCGTCCAGGCCGCGCGCGGACGGCTGCGGGTCGCCGCGACCGGCGGCACCAACTTCGTCGCGATCGGTGACGTGGTGCAGGGACACATCGCCGCCGCCGAACGGGGACGCGCCGGTGAGCGCTACATCCTGGCCGGCGAAAACCTGAGCTTCCGTGATGCTTTCGCAATCGTCCGCGACATAGCCGGACGGCCCGGGCCGGCGTTCGTTCTTCCGCGGTGGACCATACCCGTGGCGGCGGCCGCCGTGGGCGCGGCCCGCTTCGTGATGGGCCCTCGCTTGCCCATCGGCGGACAGCAGATGCGGCTGTCGTCCGCTGGCATCTACGCCGACGGCAGCAAGGCCCGCAGCGAGTTGGGGGTGCGCTGTACGCCGTTTCGCACGGCCGCCCAGAGCGCCTACGACTGGTATCTGGAAAACCATTACCTGCCCAACCAGGCCGCCGTCCCCCAGGCGCTGATACGACCATGACACGAGCGATCGCGGTGCCCGGCTTCACCGGCAACGTAGTCCATCCCGGCAACGACGACTATGACTCGGCGCGGCGGCTCTTCAATGGCCTGATCGTCAAGCGGCCCGCCGTTGTGCTGCGCTGCCGCTCACGCGCGGACATCGTCGCCGCCGTCCGATACGCCGTCGGCTCCGGAGCCGAGATCGCGGTGCGCTGCAGCGGTCACAGCGTCGCGGGACATTCTTCGACCGATGGCGGCATCCTCATCGACCTCTCCCTCATGCGCCGCGTGGTCGTCGACCCCAAGCACCGAGTCGCGGTTGTCGAGCCCGGCGCGACCTGGCGCGACATCGACGAGGTCACCGCCCGCCACGGTCTGGCCTGCCCCGGCGGGGTGGTGTCATCGACGGGCGTGGGCGGGTTCACGCTCGGCGGCGGGGTCGGCTGGTTGTCCCGGACATACGGTTTGACCTGCGACAACTTGACCGCCGCGGAGCTCGTGCTCGCCAGCGGGGAGGTGCTGGACGTCAGTGGGTCACAGAACGCGGAGGTCCTGTGGGGACTGCGCGGCGGCGGCGGCAACTTCGGGGTGGTGGCGCACTTCGTGCTCGACCTGCATCCGGTCGATCATGTCATCGGGGGCGTGCGATCCTACGACGACACCGACGCCGAGGCCGTGCTCGGACACTTCCGCGCTCAGATGGACAGCGCCGACGACCATCTCGCGTCCCTGGTCGACTTCGGAACCGATGAGAATTCCGGACGCCGCCTGGTCACGATGCTCAGCTGCTCGACGGGATCCGACGAGGTCGGTCAGGCCGCTATCGGTGCGCTGCTGCAGGCCCGCGGGGTGACCACGGAACCGGTGGCGTCGCTGCAGCGCGAAATCGCCTATCCCACATGGCAACAGGTCCTCGACCACACTGCCCCGTGCGGCCGGTTGCACTATTGGAAGTCGATGTTCCTGACGGAGCTGTCCGACGAAGCCATCGGACGCATCGCGTTGCTCGGGCGAACTCGCCCCGCCCCGGAAACACATGTGCATCTCATCCGGCTCGGCGGCTTTCCGAGCCGTGTTCCGCCGCAGGCGACAGCCTTTTCGGCCCGCAACCATCCCTACATCGTCCATCTGATCACCACGTGGACCGACCGCGCTGACACCGAACGGTGCAAGTCGTGGACCGATGAAGCATACGAAACCCTGCGTGCCCTTGGTCCGGCGAGCGCGTATCTCAACTTCGTCGGCGATGAAGGGCGGGCCCGCATCCGGGCGAGCTTCGGTGAAGTCAACTATCGGCGCCTCGCCAAGCTGAAGGCACGCCTCGACCCGGACAACCGCTTCGCCCTGAATCAAAACGTCGAGCCCGCGACGGATACCTGAACTCGGACGCAGTTTGCCGTTTGCTGGGACAGTAAGAAGTTAGCGCCCAACCACTCAGTACCTGTGGCAGGTGTTGGCGAGCGGCACGACAATGGCCTGAAACGGTGCCGCCTCGGGGGTGTTCTCCATGCTAAGGAGCATTTCCCGGCGATGGGGCCGCGGCGAATCGATCAACTCGTGCAACCAGGCCTGCGCCTCCGGCGACGCGTTGAATTGCGCCGCAGCGTCCGGAAATTGCGCATTCAGCGCCGCCACCACCTGGTTGTAATTGCATGTGCTGTTGACGGCTGGAGTGATGTCAGGGTCGGCGGATGCGACTCCGACCACAGCGGTCAACGACAGTGTCAGACCGCCAACCGCGGCAGCCAGTCTGGTCAACGACAATGCGATCATTCGGGAACACCCCCTCACCGGTGCGGCGAACGCCGCAGGCGCTTTTGACACGCTCGAACAAGTATACCGACCACGGCATCCGGTATCCATCCGCTCGGCGACCGGCACGGTTATGGGCCCAGGCTTCGGTGAAGTTACCTCCGGATGCACCCGCCACACGTTTCACGCGTCACGGCGAATGGCGAAAACGCCGGTGCCAGAATAACGCTCGCAATTTCGCGTCGAGAAGCGCCACGGTGAACGCCACCAAGTGCGATGTGTGCGGTTCTGGCAGCCGGCGAGATCGGTACCGACCAGCTAACTGGAAACGCGATGATTACCGCTGTGAATTGGCCTGAGCCGCAATCGGATCGCGTTCGATGTGATGTTCGGATGGACGACCCCGCACAGGGAGCTCGTCCGTTATCCGCTCAGTACTTGTTGCAGATTTTGGCAACCTGCTTCATCGTCTGAAGGTACGGCTGAGCGTCTGGCATGCCCTCGATCTGGGAGGCCATCTGCAAGCGTCGGTCCGGTGACGCGTCGAGGAACTGATGCAAGAAGCCGGTCGCCATCGGTGATGCGTTGAATTTCGCGGCAGCTTCCGGATATTGCGAGTTGAGCGCCGCCACAGCCTGGTCGTAAGTGCAGGTTGAGTTGACGACCCGATCCAGATCGGGATCGGAGACGGGATCTGCAGACGCGATGCCGGCCCCGGCGATGAACGAGAATGCCACGCCACCGGCCGCTACGGCTGCCAACCTGGTCCACGACAACATGACCATCAATAAATTACCTTTCAATGAAGACATCGCCGGAGAGTCGGCGATGATAATTATGTCAGCCTAGCGCTTCCCGCGGGGTCGTGCCGCGTGTGTGGCTCTGGAGTATCTAAGAATTCAGTTGCCCTGGGATAAGAGGGCTTTCGTCGCACCGCTCGGCAGCAAATGGCCGGTCAACGCCCGGTAGGTGATGCTGCGGTGTGAAGTCATGGAATCTCCCCGGATCGGATCATGCCTCGAGCGCGAAACCATTCGACCGCGCTGCGGATCGCAGGCTCAACTGGAGCCAATAGATAGCCCAGTTCTCCCACCGCCTTATCGCTGCGGTACCGGTAACGGTCGGTGAACGCGTATCCGACGGACATCGAGTTCACCGTAGTTTCCCGACCGGTGACGACCTCGACGAGGTCGCCGGCCTTGCCCCCGATCCATGCGATCGGGTAGGGCAACCGTCTACGCGGCGGATTGACTCCGACCACCCGTGCCACTCGCTCGATGTAGGCGCGATACGTCAGCTCCTGGCCGCCCAGGATGTAGCGTTCGCCACGTTTGCCGCGCAACCAGGCGGCGATCATTCCACGCGCCACCTCGCGGACATCCGCGAAGTTGTTGTAACCCGGTGTCCAATAAGGAATTCTGCGGTTGGCGATCTCGATGATGAGACGGCCGGAACTGGGTCTGGCGTCGCGCGGGCCCACCAGGTAGGTGGGGTTGACGATGACCGCATCCAACGTGTCGCAGGCACGCTGCACAAGGATTTCGCCACGCCGTTTGGTGACTGGGTAGGCGGCGGCCAGCCCGGCTTTGTCCCATCCCCATGGGGTCCGTTCGTCGGCGGGTGTGCCGTCGGGTGTGGGTCCGATCGTGTTCGCGGTCGAGGTATGGACGAGTCGCGGCGTACCGGCGGCAATCGCGGCTTCGACGACGGCTCGGGTAGCGCCGACATTGACTGCCTCGATCGCCGGTGTCACCGTTCGCCTGGTCGAAACGCTTGCAGCGCAATGGAAGACCACGTCAGCACCGGCGAACACATCGCGTAGTTCTGCGACGGAACCCAGGTCGGCGCCGACCCACTTGACCGGGTGGTCCGCCAGCGAACTCGTGTCGGTGCTCGGGCGACGGGTCGCGGTCACGGTGTGCCCCTCCGCGATCAGTTCGGCGGCCAAATTGGCTCCCAGCAGCCCGCTTGCTCCGGTTACCACAGCCTGTGCCATCGGGGTTTGCGTTCAAAAGTTCGCCGTGGTCGCTGTCCACGACCCATTACGCGGCAACCCTAAACGGGTGTGCGATCCGGCGCCGCCGGTGGCCGGTGGTGGGCCCACGGACGCACCGATTCCAGTTGCGCGGCAAGCGAAACGAGGGTTGACCCATCGTGAGGGCGTCCCACCAGATGGACCGCTTCGGGCAGGCCGTGGGGCGAGATTCCGACCGGGACCGATATGGCCGGTTGCCCGGTGTAGTTCTGCGGCGGGGTGAACGGCATGAACGCCAATACCCGCGCCATGGCGCGGGTTGGCCCCAGCCCCTCAAGGTGTCCGACAGGCACCGGCGGCTTACCCAGCACCGGGGTCATCAGCACGTCGTAATCGGCTATGGGCCGCAGCGCACGCTCGCTCACGCGGTCGCGGGCAGCCAGCGCGCGGTGCGCCAGCCGGTCGGGGATCAGCCGGGCGGTACGTCCCTCGGCCTGAATCCGTCGTTCCAGCAGCTCGGGTGTGGGCAGCCGGTCGATTTCATCGGCGAGACCATGCATCATCAGCGCGAACACCGAGAGGATCGCAGCCGGCGGATAGAGCGGATCACGCTCGACGACTTCGTGGCCGAGCGAGCGCAGCAATTCGGCGGTCTCCAACACCGGCCGGCGCACCTCCTCGCTGACCGGCACGGGAACCACCGGCTTGAACGACATCGCGATCCGCAGGCGGCGCGGCGGGCGTGCTACCGCCTCTGTCAACGCCGGCGGCGGCGACGCCGAGGTGATCTCGTCGTTGGGTTCCAGGCCGGCCATCGCGTCGTGCAGCAGTGCCGCATCGCCCACGCTGCGGGCGAGCGTTCCGATGTGATGCAGCCCGTGGAACCGGTAGGCCCGCTCCGGTGATTGCTTGGTGCTGATCCACCCGCGCTGACCCTTCAGGCCCACCACTCCGCAGCACGCGGCCGGGATGCGAACCGATCCGCCCCCGTCGGTGCCCAGCGCGCCGGGCACCATGCCGGCTGCCACCGCAGCTGCCGAACCACCGCTGGAACCTCCAGTTGTCCGGTCTGGATGCCACGGATTACGTGTCACACCCCAGGTCGGCGACTCGCACATCGGGACGGCACCGAACTCGGGCAAGTGCGTCTTGCCGATGATCACCGCCCCGGCTTCCCGGAGACGCCGCACCGCGGCGCTGTCGGTGCTCGCCGGGCCCGTATCGATCCCGGTGCCGCACATCGACGAAACCCCCGCCACATCGGTGTCGTCTTTGACCGCAATCGGCACGCCCGCCAGCGGCAGCACTTCCCCGGCGGCGAGCCGCCGTTCGACCTGGGCTGCTTCTGCCATCGCCTGCTCGGCAAGCACCACGCGAAATGCGTTCAAAACCGGGTCCAGTTGGGCGATCCGCTCCAGATAGAACTCCACCAGCTCTCGCGGCGAAACCTGACGATCGCCCACCCACTGCACCTGCCGTGCCACCCCGGCAAAGACCAGGCCCTGATCATCAACGGTGGTCATCTACGCCCTTTCGCGCCAACCCCCCACCCGACTAAACCCCCAGCCGAGTGTACGCACACCTTGATCGACGCCGCCGAAACGAATTCATGTAGACCGGCGGCGCCGGACATCGTGCCAACCGACGAGGTCGCCGTCCGGGCCCGGCCCCGGGCTCGACGAGGCATGTCTTTCTGGGTCCAAGACGCCCGTGAGGCAGGCGCCTCGACCTGACACCCAAGCCGTGCCAGATGATTGGCGGCGGAAAACCCGCTCGGTCCGGCGTCGCGATGAGCACGCGTTTCACCAGCCGCTCCGCTGAGTGGCAGCAGACACGGCGTTGGATGGCGAGCCACCGTACCCGCGACGACTTCACGAGATTTCGATGGTGTGTCCTGGCATGAGCTGCTGGACCCGGCCGCGGCACTCGATGTCGATCGCACAGGTTTGTCCCGAATCCGAACTGATCCTTGCCCGGCGTCCATTTACTCGGAGATGCAGGCGATGACCGCGATACCTCAGCGGAAAAACCAGTTCCCCGAGCTGTTCGGGCCACAACGGAGCGAGCAGGATCCGGTCGCCGCGGAATTCCAGCCCAGTGAAACACCGCTGGAGCAAGTCGACACTTCCCGCCATAGCCGCCAAGTGAATACCCTCGAAGGTTGTGCCTCCTTGGGTATCTGCGATGTCGGACAGCAGGACCTGGTGAAAATACTTCAGCGCTCCGTCCCGGTCGCCGCGTGCCAGAACCCATGAATGTACGAGCGCGCTCAGGGTGGATCCATGCGAGGTGCGCGATCGGTAGTAGTCGATGGTCCTCGGAATCTGGTCGGGGTCGAATTTGTAACCGAGCCGGTCGAACCATTCCCGCAATTCAACGGAAGACAGCAGATAGAACAGCATCAGCGCATCGGCCTGCTTGGATGCTTTGTAATTGTTGACGTCGTCGTTCTCGGCCTCCAAAATACGGTCCAGACGCTGGATGTTGCCGTATCGCTGGTGATACTTGTGCCAATCCAACTCGGCCAGCTGCTCGTAGCCTTCGAATTGGCTGATCACGCCGTCGTGAAATGGCACGAACATGCGCCGGCTGACGTCGTCCCACCGGTCAAGTTCAGGACCATCCATTCCGAGCCTTTCCAGCAGATCGAGCCGGCCCGACAACGGCAGCAGCTCAAGGGCTTCCATCGCCCGCACGATTACCCAGACGGCCATCACGTTGGTGTAGGCGTTGTTGTCGATGCCGTCATACACGCAGCCGGGATACCCTGAGTGGAACTCGTCGGGTCCGATGACTCCGCGGATCACATAGCGTCCCCGTGCGGTGTCGAAACTGGCCAAACTCACCCAGAAGCGGGCGATCTCGGACAGCATTTCCACGCCGTAGTCGACCATGTAGTCGACGTCGCCGGTGACCTGGTAGTACTGCCACACGTTGTATGCCACGGCAATGCCGCTGTGGTGGGCGCGTGCGCTGGGATCGGGGTGCCACCGGCCTGAGCGCGGGTTCAAGTGCAGCTGCTGACTTTCTTCACGGCCGTCGCTGCCGGATTGCCAGGGATACATTGCGCCGGCGTAACCGGCTTCTGCGGCGGCGCGGCGGGCCTGTGGGAGTCGCCGGTAGCGGTACTGCAGCAGGGAACGGGTCACCGTGGGGAGGTGCATGTTCAAGGGGGGAAAGACGAACAATTCGTCCCAGAAGATGTGGCCGCGGTAGGCCTCACCGTGGAGGCCTCGTGCAGGTGCTCCCACGTCCAGGCGGGCGGTGTTCGGCGACAGGGTTTGCAGGAGATGAAGAAGGTGCAGGCGCAAGACGCGCAGCGCCTTGGGGTTGTGACCGATGTCGATGTTGAATCGTTCCCACAGATGTGCCCACGTGAGTGCGTGGCCATGCATCAGTGGAGCGAACCGGCCGAGGCGGTCCAACTGCCGCTCCGCCTCGGCCGCCTCCGATATTGCTCGATCGCGGCCGGTGACGATGACGACCACCTTTTCCAGCGTCACCGATTGCCCGCCGGTGAGGTCGACCGCGATGTCGTGACCGATCCGGGCCGCATCCGCCACAAGCCGGCGGTCTTCCTGCACCGGCGCCGTGCCACGCCACACGGTGGCTCGTGCTGCCACCGCGATCGGTATCCGAGACTCTACCGTGGCAACCTCCAAAAGCACCGATTCACTGGATAGCTCACGCAGCTGAGTCACCATCAGGTGCTTACTGGATAGGTCGCGGTAACGTTCGACCAGTCGGTTTTCCACGTCACCGTGTATCGTGGATCGGAACTCGATTGTGCCCGACCAGTTTTCGGCTTTCATCGTGGTTTGCAAGGCGGCCACGTGCGGTAGATGCATAGCTACGAACCTGCGCTCGGTCACCGCGGTGGTGCGCCCGGCAGTGTCGCGGAAACGAAACTCGCGGCAAAGCACCGCCCGGCGTAGATCAATTGTTTGCTCATAGGACAACAGCTCGGCGGCATCGATGTCGAACCACGGTCCGCCTTCGATGCGGAATGTCAACGGCAGCCAGTTCGGCAGATTCACCAGGCTTTCGTTGTCAAAGGTATTGCCACCTATGCGGTCAGTGAGCCGGTTGTAGATGCCGGCGGCATAGGTGCCGGGATAATGAACGTCCCCCGCCGATGATTCCGGCGCGCAGCCACGGGTGGCGAAATACCCGTTGCCCACGGAGCACAGCGCTTCGCGCAGCGGTTCGCGACGTGGGTCATAGCCTTCGAAGCTGAGCGACCATGGATCGCTGGCTTCATCGTCGAAGATCACCGCATCGTAGTAACGTGGATCGATCGTTACCGGGAATGTCATGTCATAGCCAATGTCCGAAATCCGATGCTGTCAGCGGAGTTTCAGCACGTCGTCGAGCAGGCGACGTGGTGGCGCCGCGGACCTCGGCGCGACGATCGCCAAGGCTACGGGCTGGGAAGTGCCGCGCCACATCGACTCGCTGGCGTTCTGGGGTAGCTTCGGCCGGTTGCGGTCGCACCTCATCGGAGAGCACATCGAACATCGCGATCCCGTCGTCGACGCTGCTGCCCAGCACCGGTTCGAGAGATACCCGAGATGTCGTACGACCCAGCGGAAGCCGGTCGGGTCTGCGTTTCAAGACCGCCTCCGTACGCTGGCGCTGCGCTTCGGTGACCATTTGCCCATGGGCTGAATTCCAGCGACACCGGATCATTCAGGTTGTCGGCGTTAGGGAAACGATCGGTGTGCGCGTGCCACCCGCCTGCGGCCATGGCGACGTGAAGGTAATCGTGAAGGTGATCGAGGACAGCCCCGCAACTGATGATGGCATCCCGACCGGACCGGTCCATATTGCGCACCCGCCGGTGCGGATCGGCGAACAGGTGAACCCCGGTGGATACCCACCGCCACGGCTGGCTGTCGTGCACCGACAGAGCCCGGCACGCGAGCAACCCCTCCCTTGACCACTCGACGGCTGGCGTCGTCTGCAGCATGTCAGTCCCCCCGTTTCATCTCATGCCGAGCCTAGGGATGATTGCCTGCGGTCTCTAGAGCCGTTGGTCCCATGCTGCCGCCGTTCTCACCTACGCGGCGCCCTATTGAGCGCGCCTCGTTGACGTGCGAGTCGTTCAACGCGACCGCCATGCAGCGGAATCTGATCGCACATCGCATGCTGCCGCCTGGGCGGTTGGATCCCCCGACAAAGGAGACCCGTCTTAGCCCGAAAAGTAATGGGGTGGCGGGGGTTTCCCGCAGCGCCGTTCGCACCGATTCGCTGGCCATGGTTCGTGCCACCATCGCCCGCGGGCTCGACGGTGTAGCCGGGCAGGAGAAGTTGCACGGACAATTTTCGTCGACGAAGGACAGCGAAATGTTAGGACCGGCCAAGGACGGTCTGGCAGGAAACGAGCGCGGCAAGCGTCCCAAAACCGTTTGTGTGCCGGTGTCTTTGGCGTGCTCGCGGCACGCCCGTCTGAAACCCGATGACCTTGTCCTCCGGCAATAGGACTTTCGGCTCTCGCCAGCAATACCCGGAGGGTCGAAGAATCACTAAGAGCAGCAGTGTAAAAGAGTCACGGGCTTGCTAGGGAGGACATTTCCGATGACAAAGTCCATGTCGCTCGTCGCGTCCTGCACGTGGCGCTCGATCATGGCCATCTGGCGCCCACGGAAAGACGCGACAAAGCGATGACCACCGACGTCGGCCTGGACCATGACAGCCTCGAGATGATGCTGGCCTCGCTGGACGATTTCGTCGCCGAGGCTCTCCCGGACGACCGCCGGTTGGAGCTCGACCACGACGATGTCTGCCCGGAGGAAACCGTCCGCGCGATGTGCGGTGAAGATCTTGGCGTGCAGCTGGTCTTCATCCCGGAGGAGTACGGCGGATTCGGCGGCGGGGCGTTCGACTCCTACCGGGTGTGCGAACGCCTCGCCCACTTTGACATCGGAATCGCAACCTCGGTGCTGGCCACGTTCCTCGGCAGCGATCCGATCCTGGTCGGCGGCACCCCCGAGCAGCGCAAGGAGTGGCTTGGACGCATCGCCGAACGGGGCGTGCTATTCGCTTATGCCGCCACCGAGCCTGAAGCGGGAAGCGACCTGGCCGCGCTGGCGACGACGGCCACACCGGTAGAGACCGACGGTCAGGTGACCGCCTACCGACTCAACGGGCGTAAGCAATGGATCAGCAACGGGTCGATCGCGGACTTCTACTCGGTACTTGCACTGGCGCCGGGCGGTCCCTCCTGGTTTGTCGTGGAGAAAGGCACCCCGGGCTTTTCGACAGCACCCCCTGAAGACAAGCACGGTATCCGGTTGTCCGACACCGCCGCGCTGTTCCTCGATGACGTGACGGTACCGGCGGAAAACCTCGTGGGCCGGGAGGAGGGCCGCGGGCTCATCCAGGCCCAACAGGTCTTCGGCTACACCCGGGTGATGGTCGCCGCGTTCGGCCTCGGCGGCGGCTGGTCGGCCCTGGACCGGGCGATCGCCTATTCCGCAGACCGGGTGCAGGGCGGCGCGCCGCTGTCGACCAAGCAAGGCTTCACGCACAAGCTGATCGTGCCGCACGCGGTGCGGTTGGAGGCGGCGCGCGCATTCATCGAGGAGACCGCCACCCGAATCGACGCCGGCGAAGGCGCCGATGGCGCGCTCAACAGCGAAGGCGCGATCGCCAAGTACCTGGCTACCGAAGCCGGCAATGCCGCCGCCGAAGCGGCGATCCAGGCGCATGGCGGCTATGGCTACACCCGTCCGTACCTGGTGGAAAAAATCAAGCGCGATGTGCGGATCACCACGATCTACGAGGGGACCTCGGAGATCATGGAGATGACGATCGCCCGCGGCCGCTGGCAGCAACACCTCAAGACATCTGGCGCCTACTACCGCGACGCGGCGCGCGGTCTTGACGGTGTACCCGACGATTGCGGTGGGCCGACGGCGGCGCTGGCGCTGGAATGCCTTGCCGCGGTGCTGGAGGCATGCCGGGTCGGCCGGCTGACCCGCAG
Source organism: uncultured Actinomycetota bacterium (assembly GCA_963784685.1). GTDB lineage: Bacteria > Actinomycetota > Actinomycetes > Mycobacteriales > Mycobacteriaceae > Mycobacterium. The sequence goes on along the minus strand of CAWASF010000009.1, from coordinate 1,017,866 downwards.
CCAGCATGTTCTGCTGCGGCTGGGTGAACTGATCAGCTACGCCGAGTGCGCGGGCGCACTGGCCCGCCGCGCCGCAGCCTCGGCCGACGGCGCGTTGCCGGAGAAGTCAGACGCCCGCTTCGACGCGGCCGCGCTCGCCGTGGTCAGCCGCGTTTTCGCCCGGGAGGCGGCGCTGAAGGTTGCCGAGGAGGGCCTGCGGTGGGTGGCCGGCGCAGGCTCCGGGGCAGACCTTGCCGCAGCCCTGCCGCTCGATCGGGTGCGGGCCGCTCAGGCCGGCCTGCTCGCTGACATGGACCGGGTCGCCGATGCGCTCTACCGACGAGAGGCCGGATCATCATGACGACCACAATGCAAGAGCCGATCGCGGTGGTGGGCGTCAGTGCGATCATGCCCGACGCGTCCGACGCGGCGACTTTCTGGGCCAACATCAAGGCGGGCCGGTACAGCATCAGCGACGTACCGCCCGACCGGTGGGACCCGGAGCTTTACTACGACCCCGACCCGCACGCGCCGGACAAGACGTACTCCCGCATCGGCGGGTGGGTCCGCGATTTCTCGTGGGAGCCGCTGGCGTGGCGGCTGCCGATCCCGCCGGCGGTCAGCATCCAGATGGATGACGGCCAGAAGTGGGCCGTGGCGGGCGCCCGTGCCGCCCTGCTCGATGCCGGCTGGCCGGACTGGACGGTGGACCCGGAACGAGTCGCCGTCATCTTCGGCAACGCCATCGGCGGCGACAAGCAGCACTCCACCAACCTGCGGATCCAGTTTCCCAAGTTCGCCCGGGACCTCTGTGCTGCACCGTCGTTCGCGGCGCTGCCGGCGGAGGTGCGCGATGCGGTGCTGGCCGAGACCCGCGCGACGTTCCTCAGCAGCTTCGGGGAAGTCACCGAGGACACCATGCCTGGCGAGCTGGCGAACGTGGCAGCGGGCCGGGTGGCGAACCTGTTCAACTTCCGCGGCCCGAACTTCACCGCCGACGCGGCCTGCGCATCGGGGCTGGCGGCCATGTCCGCGGCCGTGCGCGGTTTGCAGGCCGGTGACTTCGACGTCGCGATCAGCGGTGGTGTCGACCGCAACATGGATCCCGCAGCGTTCGTCAAGTTCTGCAAGATCGGCGCGTTGTCGGCGACCGGTACCCGCCCCTTCGACTCCGGCGCCGACGGTTTCGTGATGGGTGAGGGCGCTGCGCTGTTCGTCCTCAAGCGCCTGTCCGACGCCGAGCGCGACGGTGACCGCATTTATGCGGTGTTGCTCGGCGTCGCCGGCGCCAGCGACGGCCGGGGCAAGGGCATCACGGCTCCCAACCCGGTCGGACAGCGGCTGGCAGTCGAGCGCGCGTGGCAGGTCGCCGCTGTCGATCCGGCGCAAGCCACCTACCTCGAGGCGCACGGCACGTCCACCCGGGTCGGCGACGCGACGGAACTTGCGAGCTTGACCGATGTGTTCCGCAAGGCCGGGGCGGCGAACGGGTCGATCGCGCTGGGCTCGGTCAAGTCCAATATCGGCCACCTGAAGGGCGCAGCAGGGTCGGCAGGCCTGTTCAAGACGGTGCTCAGCCTGCACGAAAAGGTGCTGGCGCCCAGTCTGCACTTCGAGCACCCGAGCGAAAGCGTGGACTGGGACGACATCCCGTTCCGGGTCAACACCCAACTTCGCGAGTGGCCGGCGCCGAGCAGCGGGGTGCGCTACGCCGGGGTGAGCGCCTTCGGGTTCGGCGGCACGAATTTCCACGCCGTGCTCGAGGAATATGTGCCCTGTCGCCACCGCCCACCCCACGCGGCCCGGTCGTATCCGGGCGCGACGATCGAGCACCGGTCCCCGGCGACGACGCCCTCGCCGACCGCTGCGCCAGTTGAGTCAAAAGCTCCGATGCGGGGGGCAGCCGTGGTCGGTGGCGCCGATGACGCCGAAGTGGCCACGCAGCTGGAGCGGCTTGCTGCGAAGGCGTCGGCCGGCTATGCCCCTGCGGTGGCTCCGCCGGACCCCGCCTTGGCGAGCGCGGCCGTTCGGGTTGCCATCGACTATGCCGACGCGGCCGACCTGGCGGCCAAGGCGGCGAAGGCGGTCCAGGCGCTGCGGGGCGCGAATCCGGCCTTATGGCGGATATTGCGCGCCCAGGGTGTCTTCGTCGGCCGCGGCGCACCGGGCAAGGTCGCGTTCCTTTACACCGGTCAGGGGTCGCAGTACGTGAACATGTTGGCCGACGTGCGCGAGCGCGAGCCGATCGTAGGGGCAACGTTCGACGAAGCTGACCGCGTCATGACACCGCTGCTGGGTAAACCGCTCACCGGCTACGTCTTCGCCGACAGCCACGATGAGGCCGCCGCGCAACGACTGGAACAGCAGCTCACGCAGACCGAGATCACCCAGCCGGCGGTGTTGGCCACAGATCTGGCCCTGACCCGGCTGCTCGAGGCATATGGCGTGCGGCCGGACATGGTGATGGGCCACAGCCTGGGCGAATACGGCGCCCTGGTGGCCGCCGGCGCGCTGTCGTTCGACGCTGCCCTCGAGGCGGTCAGCGCCCGCGGCCGGGAGATGGCCACCCTGTCGGCTCCCGACAACGGCGCGATGGCCGCCGTGTTCGCTCCGCTCGCCGAGATCGAGCGGATCGTCGGCGAGACTGACGGATACGTCGTCGTCGCGAACATCAACAGCACCAACCAGGCTGTCATCGGCGGTGCCACCGACGCCGTGGAGCGGGCTGTCGTGGCGTTTGGGGACGCCGGCATGAACGCCTCCCGGATTCCGGTCAGCCACGCGTTTCACACCGCGATCGTGGCGCCGGCCAGCGAACCGCTCAAGACCGTACTGCGTCGGCTTGACCTGCGTCCGCCGCGTCTGCCAATCGTCTCGAACGTGACCGGCGAGTTCTATCCGGCGGACGCCGACGTCAACACCATGCTGGACCTGCTCAGCCGTCAGGTGACCTCGCCGGTCCGGTTCATCGACGGGCTGCGCACGTTGTACGGGGCGGGTGCCCGCGTTTTCGTCGAGGTCGGCCCGAAGAAGGCGCTGCACGGCTTTGTCGAGAACGTCCTGGGCGACGATGTGCTCGCGCTGTTCACCAACCACCCGAAGACGGGCGGTGTCGCCTCTTTCAACCAGGCGCTGTGCGGGCTCTACGCGGCCGGGGTCGGGTTCACCCCGCTACCAGCGGCCGCCGACAGTCCCGCCGTGTCCGCTGCGGCCCCGGTTGCTGCTGTCGCGGCGTCCTCACTGCCGCGCGAAAGGACAGCGATGACCAGCGAACAGTACGCCCGACTGGGCCGCCTCGTCGTCGACGTCGTCGAGCGCGGTGTGGATGCCCCATCGGGCACCGCCGCCTCGCTGACGCGTACCGAACCGGTGGTGGTGACCGGCGCGGCGCTTGGTCTGCCCGGCGTCGCGCGGGTCTTCGATGACGAAAACGTGGCCCACATCCTGGGTGGTCAGCAGTTCATCGACACCATTCCGCACCGGCTGCGCCGCGCGATGCTCGACCGGCACATCACCCGCCTCGTCAAGCGCGCCTCCGGCGATCCCACGTTCGAGGCGATTGACGATGAGGCGGACGTGATCAAACTGGCCGGCCGCGCCGCGCCGCTCGATGTGGTATCCGAATTCGGGGTGGACGCTGCTCGCGACGGCGCGCTGGATTCGACCACCAAGCTGGCCATAGGGGCGGGTTTCGATGCCCTGCGCGACGCCGGGATCCCGCTGGTCATGCACTACAGGACCACGACACTGGGCACCCGGCTGCCGGACCGCTGGGGGCTGCCGGATTCGATGCGTGACGACACCGGCGTGATCTTCGCCTCCGCCTTCCCCGGCCTCGGCAACTTTGCCCGAGATCTGGAGCGCTACTTCATCGACCGGGGCGAACGTGAGCAATTGAGCGCACTGGAAGCGGTGCGTGCCCGGACGAGCGATGACGAACCGGCCACGATGGAGCTTGACCGGCGTATCCACGAGCTGCGCCACGCCCTTGAGTCTGACCCGTACGGGTTCGACCGCCGGTTCCTATTCCGGTGCTTGTCGATGGGCCATTCGCAATTCGCCGAAATCATCGGCGCACGCGGGCCCAACACGCAGATCAACGCCGCATGCGCGAGCACCACGCAGGCGACCACGCTCGCCGAGGACTGGATTCGGGCCGGCCGCTGCCGCCGGGTGATCGTGGTGTCCGCCGATGACGCCAGCTCCGACGCGCTCCTGCCCTGGCTGGGGTCCGGATTCCTGGCATCCGGGGCCGCCGCCACGGACGACGTCGTCGAGGAGGCCGCCACACCGTTCGACCGGCGGCGGCACGGAATGATCCTCGGCATGGGGGCGGCCGCCTTCGTGGTGGAGTCCGCCGAGGCCGCCCGGGAACGCGGGCTGCAACCCATCTGCGAAGTCCTCAGCACAGTCACCGCGAACAGCGCTTTCCACGGCACCCGGCTCGACGTCGAGCACATCTGCGGCGTCATGGAGAATCTGCTTGTCCAGGCCGAGGCCCGCGGCGTGGAGCGCCACGCCATCGCGCCCAGCACCGTGTTCGTGTCCCACGAGACGTACACTCCGGCCCGCGGCGGCAGCGCCGCAGCCGAGATCAATGCGTTGCGCCGGGTGTTCGGGGCCGACGCCGACGCCCTGGTCATCACCAACACCAAGGGTTTTACGGGACACGCAATGGGCGCCGGCATCGAGGATGTCGTCGCAATCAAGTCGCTCGAGACCGGCCTGGTTCCTCCGGTGCCCAATTTCAAGGAACCCGATCCGGAGCTTGGCCGACTTAACCTGTCGGTGGGCGGAAGCTATCCGGTGCGGTACGCGCTCAGGTTGGGTGCCGGGTTCGGTTCGCAGATCGCGATGACGCTGATGCGCTGGACGCCGGTGCCCGACGGCCGCCACCGCCTGCCAGACGAACTCGGCTACGACTACCGGATCGTGGATCGGGCTGCCTGGCGGCGCTGGCTCGCGGTCGCTACCGGTACCCCCGACGCGCAGCTCGAGGTTGTCCAGCACCGGCTGCGGGTCGTCGACACCGGCACGCCGGTGCAGGGCGCACTGACGGTCGAGTCCGTTTCGGAGCTGCCCGCATCGGCGCCGGTCGCCGTGACGCCGGCAGCACGCGCGCCAGCACCGGCCGCGGCGCCGATCGAAGTACGGCCGGCAACCGACCAGATCACCGACGCCGTGGTCAGCACGGTTTCCGAGCTCACGGGCTACCCTCCTGAGCTGCTCGACCTGGACCTCGATATGGAGGCCGACCTGGGTGTGGACACGGTCAAGCAGGCCGAGATCTTCGCCGCGATCCGCCAGCGTTTCGGCGTAGCCCGCGACGACAACCTCAAGCTGCGCGACTTTCCCACCCTCGCCCACGTCATCGGCTGGATCAGCGGCAAAACCGGCAGCACTGAACCAGCCGCGCCGATTGCCACCGCGCCCGAACCGGCGGTGTCGGCCCCTGAGCGGTCGGAACTTAGCCCGCCACCCGACGACGGACCACCGCCGCCGGCGGCCCCGCCCGCAGCGCCCGCAGCGGCCGACGAGGTGACCGACACCGTGGTCCGAGTCGTCTCCGAACTCACCGGCTACCCGCCCGAATTGCTCGACCTGGACCTCGATATGGAGGCCGACCTGGGTGTGGACACGGTCAAGCAGGCCGAGATATTCGCCGCAATCCGCCAGCATTTCGGCGTTGCGCGCGACGACAGCCTCAAGCTGCGGGACTTTCCCACCCTGACCCACGTCATCGGCTGGATTCGCGGCAAAACCGGCGCTTTTGCGCCACCCGCCGAAGCGGCGCCTTCATCCGCAGCGCCGACCGAAGCGGCGCCTGCACCGTCGGTGGCTCCGGCCGGTGACGAGATCACCGAGACCGTGGTCAGCACGGTTTCCCGGCTCACCGGCTATCCACCCGATCTGCTCGACCTCGACCTCGATATGGAGGCCGACCTGGGTGTGGACACGGTGAAGCAGGCCGAGATATTCGCCGCAATCCGCCAGCATTATCGGCGTTGCCCGCGACGACAGCCTCAAGCTGCGGGAGTTCCCCACTCTGACCCACGTCATCGGCTGGATCCGGGACAAGACGGGGCCCACCGCACTCCCAAAAGCACCGACTGAGGCACCCGTGACGGCGCGAAGCGACGTAGCGGCACTGCCTTTCATCAAGTCCACCATCAAGGGTGACATGGCCGCTACCGACCAGATCCCACGGCGGGTGCCGGTGCCTGCGTTGCGGCCGAACCTCGCGGCCTGCGTGCCAACCGGGGTCACGCTCGGCGACGGCACGCGTGTCGCCGTCATGCGCGACCAGGGCGGCGTCGCAGACGCGCTGATCAGCCGGCTGACCGGGCTCGGCGTCGATGTGGTGGCTATGCAGCCTGACGACGACCTCGACACCGTCCTGGGCTACGCAGTCGACGGCGTTTACTGGCTGGCGGCTCTGGATGACGAAGGCCCCTTGGACGAGCTCGACCTCGCCGGCTGGCACGAAGCGCTCCGGCGCCGGGTGCGCAACCTCTACACCGCCATGCGACGGCTCTACGAGCGCAGCCCGTTCCTGGTCGTCGCCACCCGGCTGGGCGGATACCACGGTTTCGACGCGGCCGGGGCGACCTGCCCCCTGGGTGGAGCGGTCACCGGGTTCGCCAAGGCTTACCGGCGGGAACGCCCCGACGCGCTGGTCAAGGCGGTCGACTTCCCGGTCAACCGCAAGACCGCGGCGCTGGCCGATGCGCTGGTCGATGAGACCCTGCGCGACCCGGGTTGTGTCGAAGTCGGGTATGCCGATGGTCGCCGCTGGGGCGTCGGGCTGGCGGAACGTCCGTTCCCTGCCGTGGACAAAGAAGTGCTCGGCCCCGACCCGGTCTTCCTCGTCACCGGGGCCGCCGGCAGCATCGTTTCGGCGATCACCGCCGATCTGGCAGCGGCGTGGCCCGGCACCTACCACCTGCTGGACCTCACTCCGGAGCCCGACCCGGCCGACCCCGATCTGCGCCGGTACGCCGAAGACCGAGAAGGGTTCAAAGTCGAACTGGCGGCTCGGATGCGTGAGCGAGGCGAACGCCCGACACCGGTCTTGATCGAGCGAGAGCTGGGGCGCTTGGAGCGTCTGCAGGCCGCGCTGGCCGCAATCCGTGCCGTTGAGGCCGCCGGCGGTTCGGCGCACTACCACAGCGTCGATCTCACCGACGCGGCCGCCGTGGACAAAGTGATGGCCAAGGTGCGGCAGACCAGCGGGCGCATCGACGTGCTGCTGCACGCCGCCGGGGTCGAGGTCAGCCACGGGCTATCCGACAAGCAGCCCGCTGAATTCGATCTTGTGCTCGGGGTCAAGGGTGACGGGCTGTTCAACGTGCTGCATGCCGTCGGCGACCTCCCGCTGGGCGCCGTCGTGGCGTTCAGCTCGGTGGCCGGCCGGTTTGGCAACATGGGGCAGACCGACTACAGCGCCGCCAACGACTTGCAGTGCAAGGTCTTGAGCAACCTGCGCCGCGCGCGTCCGGGGGTGCGCGCGCTGGCAATCGACTGGACAGCCTGGGGCGGCATCGGCATGGCCACCCGCGGATCCATCCCGAAAATCATGGCAGCGGCCGGGGTCGAGATGCTCCCCGCGGAGGCGGGCGTGGCCTGGATACGGCGCGAACTGGGCGCCGGCCTGACCGACGGCGAAGTCGTCGTCGCCGGGGCGCTGGGCGCGCTCACCGCCGAACCGCACGACACCGGCGGGATCGACCCGGGTTCGCTGGCGGTGAAGGGTTCGATGGTCGGCGAGGTTTTTCGCGCCAGTGTGCACGACGGGTTGGTGCTGCACACCACGCTCGACCCGGCCACCCGGCCGTTCCTGGATCACCACCGCATCGACGGCACACCGGTGCTACCCGGCGTGATGGGCATGGAGTCGTTCGCCGAAGCCGCCCGGCTGCTGGTGCCCGACCTGCACATAGCCGCCATCGAGAACGTCGATTTCCGGGCCCCGCTCAAGTTCTATCGGGACGAGCCACGCACCGTCACGGTGACGGCCCTGATACGCCCCGACGGGGACGACCTCGTCGCCGAATGCCGCCTGTCGGCCGAGCGCACGCTGCCCGGCACCGACCAGCCGCAGCGCATCGTGCACTTCACCGGCTCGGTGCGGCTGACGGCCAACCCACCCGCGCTCGCCGACGGCGGTGTTGATCGCGGGCCCGACTCCGGCGGCGAAGTTCCGGCGCTGACCCCGGAGCAGGTCTACCGGCTCTACTTCCACGGCCCGGCCTATCGGGTGGTCGGTTCGGCGTGGAAGTGCGACGACGGCGCGGCCGCCCGGTTCGCCGCCGAGCTGCCGCCGCAAACGGACGAGCCGGTGCTGATCGGGCCGCGACTGGTCGAGCTGTGCTTCCAGACCGTCGGGCTGTTCGAGGCGGGCACCGAGGGCGTCCTGGCGCTGCCGCTGCATGTCGATGCGGTGCAGCTCAATGCCGAGCCGATGGAGCGGGCCGGGCTCGTGGCCACCGCGCGACCGGACGGGCACGGCGGTTTCGTCTGCACCGTCCGCGACGACGACGGCAGGCCCGTGCTGCGGGTCGACGGGTACCGGACCGTGCCGCTGCCGGAGGCGCCGCCCGCGGAAATCGTCGCCCCGATCCGCTCGGTCCTGCGCGGCTGAGGAGACCTACCGCCATGGACAAGCAGATCCGCCGGCTGGCGATCGTCAACCGCGGTGAGCCCGCGGTCCGCGCGCTGACCGCGGTGGCCGAACTCAACCAGGCCGGCGACCAACCGCCGATCCGGACCATCGTGCTCTACACCGACCCCGACGCCGACGCCTGGTATGTGCGCGAGGCCGACGAGGCCGTGCCGCTCGGGACCGCGACTTTCGTTGACCCGGCGGACGGCACCCGCCGGTCGCGGTACCTGGACCAGGCAGCGGTGATGGCGGCGCTGCGGCACAGTGAAGCCGATGCGGTGTGGGTCGGCTGGGGATTCTTGGCCGAGCATGCCTCGTTTGCGCAGGCGTGCGAAGAGGCCGGCATCGTCTTCGTCGGCCCGGACAGCGCGACCATCCGACGGCTCGGCGACAAGGTGGCCGCCAAACGGCTTGCCGAGCAGGCAAACGTCCCGGTGGTGCCATGGAGCGGTGGACCGGTCGACGACGTGGCCGACGCGACCGCGCTTGCGGGCAGGCTCGGCTATCCGCTGCTGGTCAAGGCCTCCGCCGGGGGAGGCGGCCGCGGGATCCGGACGGTTTACAGCGACGCCGAACTCGCTGCAGCACTGCCCTCGGCGCGCGCCGAGGCGCAGCTGGCCTTCGGTGAGCCGACAGTGTTCCTGGAGAAGCTCGTGCCGGCCGCCCGTCATGTCGAAGTGCAGGTGATCGCCGATCACTTCGGCACCGTGTGGGCGCCAGGCGTCCGTGACTGCACCTTGCAGCGCCGCCGCCAGAAGGTGCTGGAGGAGTCGGCGTCGACGGTGCTTGACGCCGACAGGGAGCGGGCGATCCGCGACTCGGCGGTACGCCTGGCCGCCGCGGCGGGCTACTGCAACGCGGGCACGGTGGAGTTCCTGGTCGACCCGGACACCGGGGACTTCCTGTTCATGGAAGTCAACACCCGGCTGCAGGTCGAGCACCCGGTGACCGAGGTGACCACCGGGCTGGACCTGGTGAAGCTGCAGCTCCACGTGGCTCGTGGCGGGCGGCTGATCGGCGCACCGCCGCAGGTGTCGGGGCATGCGATCGAGGCGCGGGTGTGCGCGGAGGATCCCGAGGAGGCGTTCACTCCCGCGCCGGGCCGGTTGGCTTGCCTGCGCCTGCCGACCGGCAACGGAATCCGCGTCGACGCGGGCGTACGCGAAGGCGACCGGATCCCTCCCGACTTCGACTCGATGATCGCCAAGATCGTCGCCTGGGGAAGTGATCGCCCCGAGGCCCTCGCCCGGCTCCGTCGTGCACTGCTCGACACCACCATCGTGGTCGAAGGCGGCACCACCAACCGCTCGTTCCTGCTGACCTTGCTCAATCGGCCGGAGGTGCGCGATGGGCACTTCGACAACCATTGGCTGGACCGGCTGACCGGGGAGGCGGCGCATCTGCCCGCCCCGGATCCTGTTGCCCTGCTGGTCGCCGCCGTGGAGTCGTACGAGCTCGACGAGTCCGCCGAGCGGGCCGCGTTCCATGCCCGCGCCGCCCGCGGCGGTGCCGAAACGGCGGCCGAAGTGGGTCACCGATGCCGCCTCCGTTACCGGGGCCAGCGGTACATCCTCGACGTCTACCGCACCGGCGTTCGCACCTACCGCGTTACCGGCGCCGGCACGGCCGACGTCACGGTCTCCGACCGCGACGGATACGAGCGGCGGGTGGTCGTCGGTGGCCGGGTGCACCGAGTGGTGTCGGTGGTGGAAGGTGCCACCCTGCGCGTCGACGTCGACGGCGCCGCGCACGCCGTGTTCCGCGACGACGGGGGCCTGGTGCGCAGCCCCGGGCCGGCGTTCGTGGTGTCGGTTCTCGTGGAGCCCGGTGATGAGGTCGTCGAGGGCGACCGGCTCGCCGTGCTGGAGAGCATGAAGATGGAAACCACTCTCACGGCACCGTTCGCCGGCACCGTCGCCTCCGTAGAAGCCGGAGCGAACGTGCAGGTGGAAGCGGGAGGGCCCGTGGTCCGCATCGCGACGTCCGACACCCATCAGAGAGTCGGCGCCTGCGCGGTCGACTTCGCCGGCCTGCGTGCCGCGGAGCCGCCCGGGACGCCATCATGTGAGCGCGTGTACGGCGCGCTGCGCTCTTACCTGCTCGGCTATGACTTGGATCCGGACTCGGTTCAGGTGATGCTTACCCGGCAGCGGCGACTGAGCGAGATCGGGGCGCCCACCGACACCGACCTGCTGCGCAGCGAGGACAGCTTGCTGGATCTGTTCGCCGAGGTCGGTTCGCTCTGCCGACCACGCGGCGAGCTCGAGCCGGAGGAGGCGCTCGTCGACGGCAGCACCCAGGAGTACCTACTGTCCTTCCTGCAGTGGCTGGACGCGGACCGGGCGGGCCTGCCCGACTCGTATCGGCGTCGGCTGGAGCAGGCGCTGCTGCGGTACGGAGTGCGTGGGCTGGAACGCACGCCCGAGCTCGAAGAAGCCGTCACCTGGATGTTCCGCTCATTCCGCCGGGTCGGCGAGCTGGCTGGAGCGGTGACCGCGATTCTCGAGCGCAGGCTTCGCCAGCGCGCCGAGCTGGCGAAGGTGGCCAGCCCCGAGATGCGGTCCCGGCTTGACCGGCTGACGGCCATCCAGGGGCGCCAGCGCAGCGTCGCGGACCTGGCTCGCGATGTGCGGTTCCACTACTTCGACGAGCCGCTGCTCGCAGCGGCGATCAGCGACGAGTACGCGCGTGTGCAGCACGATCTCGATGCGCTGCGGGACGATCCCGGCGGCGCCGACCGGTCCGGCCGGATCGACCGCCTCGTTGCCTGCCCGCAGCCGCTGCGCGCCGAGTTGCTACGGCGATGGCGTGGCAGCCGCGACCCCGCGCTGCGCCGGGTGTTGGCAGAGGTGTACATCCGCCGGTTCTACCGGATCAGGCAACTCCGCAACGTGGACGTAGGTGAGCATGACGGGAGGCTGTTGGGCAGCGCCGACTACGACTTCGAGGACAAGCACGTCCATCTGGTCACCGCGTACGCGCCCTGGGCAGAGCTGCCCGAGCTGTCCGGGGCGATCGCCGGGCTGTTGCGGACGGCCGATCCCGATCGGCAGGTCGTGGTGGATTTGGAGCTGTGGCGGCACGGCGAGACGGCCGACATCGACACCGTCGTCGCCGAGGCCGAAAAGCTCCTCGCCGGATGCCACTTCGGGCGCCTGTTGTGGCGCCTGGATCTGACCGTGACGACCCTGGAAGGGGCCGCGCCGGAGCGCTTTCGCACCCACCACGTGACCTACCGGCAGCGGGACGGTCAATTCGTCGAGGACCCGCTGTACCGCAATCTGCATCCGATGTTGGCGAAGCGTCTTCAGTTGTGGCGTCTGGCCAACTTCGAACTGCGACGGTTGCGCTCGGCCGAAGACGTGTACGTGTTCCACGCAGTGGCCCGCGAGAACCCCGCCGATCACCGGCTTTTCGCGCTCGCCGAAGCGCGCGACCTGACCCCGGTGCGGGCCGCGGGCGGCGCGGTGCGCTACCCGCGGCTGGAGCTGATGGGTCTGCTGGCACTGTCGGCGATGCAGGAAGCGCTGACCACATTCGAGGGGCGCAACCGCCCGGCCGCCAACCGGATGTTGCTCTACGTGCGGCCACCGTGGGATGTGCCGCGTGACGCGTGGGACGAACTGGCCGGGTCGCTGGCGCCGCTGGCGATCGGCGCGGGACTGGACAAGGTAGTGCTGAGCGTGCGCTATCCCGACGGTCGCGACGCCGTGCTCGACGTGGAGGGCTTAGACGGGGGCGTGACGGTACGCGAACGGCCACCGGACCAGCAGCCGGTCCGCCCATTGACGGCGTACCAGCAAAAACTATTGCGCGCCAAGCGTTTCGGTGCCCCATACCCGTATGAGATCGTGCGAATGCTCACCCCTCCGGCCGGGGCCGTGTCGCGGTTTCCCACCGGGCAGTTCATCGAGCACGACCTCGACGAGCACGGAAGCCTGGTGCCGGTGTCACGCCCGTACGGGCGCAACAGCGCCAACGTTGTGGTCGGCCTGCTGCGCAACGACACCGAGAAGGTGCCGGAAGGCATGGCACGGGTGGCGCTGTTGGGCGATCCGACCCGCGGGCTGGGCAACGTGGCCGAGCCGGAATGCCGGCGCATCATCGCGGCGCTGGATCTCGCCGAGCGGTTGCGGGTGCCGGTCGAGTGGTTCGCGCTGTCGTCCGGGGCAAAGATCGCAATGGACAGCGGCACCGAGAACATGGACTGGATTGCTGCGGTGCTGCGCCGCCTCATCGAGTTCACCCAAGCCGGCGGGGAAGTGAACATCGTCGTCACCGGGGTGAACGTGGGCGCCCAGCCATACTGGAATTCCGAGTCGACGATGCTGATGCACACGCGCGGCATCCTGGTGATGACCCCGGCCAGCGCGATGGTGCTGACCGGCAAGCAGGCGCTGGACTTCTCCGGCGGGGTGTCGGCCGAAGACAACTTCGGTATCGGCGGTTTCGATCGGATCATGGGGCCCAACGGCCAGGGGCAGTATTGGGCGCCCACGCTGGCCGACGCGTGCGACATTCTGCTGCGCCACTACGAGTACACCTACGTCGTGCCCGGTGAGAGAAGGCCTCGTCGGCGCACCACGACCGATCCGGTAGACCGCGACGTGCGAGCTGCGCCCCACGCGGGTTGCGACATGGCGACGGTTGGCGAGATCTTCTCCGCCGACCACAACCCGGAGCGCAAGAAGCCGTTCGACATGCGCTCGGTGATGCGGGCCGTGGCCGACGCCGACTCGGCACCGCTGGAGCGCTGGGGCCAATGGCGCGCCGCGGAGACCGCGATCGTGTGGGACGCCCACATCGGCGGTATCCCGGTGTGCCTGCTCGGAATCGAATCACACTCCGTGCCCCGCCGCGGATTCGTGCCGGCGGGCGGCCCCACCTCGTGGTCGTCCGGGACTCTGTTTCCCCAGTCGTCCCGCAAGCTCGCACGCGCCATCAACGCGGCCAGTGACAACCGCCCGGTCGTCGTGCTGGCGAATCTGTCGGGTTTCGACGGCTCGCCGGAGTCCATGCGCCGCTGGCAACTGGAGTACGGGGCCGAAATCGGCCGCGCCGTAACAAATTTCCGCGGCCCGATCGTCTTCGTGGTGGTCTCCCGCTACCACGGCGGTGCCTTTGTGGTGTTCTCGACGAAACTCAACGAGCGGCTGGAGATCGCCGCCGTCGAAGGCTCGTTCTCCTCAGTGATCGGCGGCGCGCCGGCCGCCGCCACCGTCTTCGTCCGGGACGTGGAGAGGCGCACCGATTCCGATCCCCGGGTACGTGAGGCCGCCGAAAAGGCCCGCGACGCGACGGGTTCCGCCGCCACCGCACGGGCTCACCTCGCCGAGATCAGGGCGGCGGTCCATGCCGAAAAGCTCAGCGAAGTGGCCGACGAGTTCGATCGCGTGCACACGGTCGAGCGGGCGCTCGCGGTCGGTTCGGTAAACCACATCATCACCGCCCAGGGATTGCGGCCCTACATCGTCGATGCCCTCGACAGGGGCATGTCAACGGTGTAGCGGCCGGTCGAGCCAAGAATGTCGCGGTTGGGCCGCCGCCAGCACGCCGGGATCGCCTAGGGCGACCGGCGGTTCGGCTGCCACCTCCGCGGCCACCGTGAGCAGGAAACCACCCTCTCGCCGCCACCAGCCGGGAAACACCGTCCCCTCAGACGCACCCACCGTCAACTCGCCCCAGCCGTCACCGCGCGGAGCTGTCAGCCTCACCTCCAGGGTGCGGGTGTCCCGGCGCAGTCCGGTGCGTAACACCTTGAGTGCGCTTTCTTTCGCGGACCAGATCAGGTTCGCCGCCACGTCGCGCTCTTCACCGGCGGGGCGCGAGGCAACGAACCGTCGCTCGGTCGCGGTGAGGAAGTCGCGCACAAAGCCGGGCGTGCGCGGCTCCACCAGCTCCAGGTCGCAGCCAACGGGATGACTCGACTCCGGGCCCTCGCCGTGCCGACGGCCACGTCACACAGACCGCCCAACCGGCACGGTCGGTGATCGACACGTCCACCTCCGAGCGGGGTTCCCTCGACGCACACGTACGGGGCACCACTAGGAGCGTTGCGGATCTCGATGCCGGCGAGCGCCATCGGGTCGGTGGACCGGCCGGTCACCGCAGCGACGGCATGCTTTGCGACCAGCCGGCGCAGCAGATACTCGATGCGCCGCTTGGTGAACCGCAGCCCGGCCAGGCTGGCCGCCTCCGCCGGCGCCAGCCATTGTTCACCGGCGGGCAGCGCGTCCTCACCCAAGGCGAGCCACCGACACCCGCTCCGATCGGCTAGGCGCTGCGCCAACGCCACCTCCAGGTCACGGCCGTTGTGTCGAACTTACCGACAGCTCGCGTGTGCGTCATCTGCCGCGGGCAAGTGCGGTTGCCTGCTCGGTGGCTTCGCGGATCGGGCCGCGCCACAAGTCGCCATGGCCGGGCGCCAGCATCTCGGTTTCCACCAAGGCCAGCGCAGCCAGGCTGCGGACGCAATCGTCCTGGCTGTAGCTGAACACCGCCGGCAGCAGCTGCGGCCCACCGCGGGACAGCAACGGATGCCCGGTGATCAGCGCATCGCCGCTAGCCAGCACCCCGTCGACCAGATACGAGCAATGCCCGCTGGTGTGCCCCGGAGTGGGAATGGCCATCGGGTGGCCCGGCAGCCCGGAGGCCACCTCGGCGGTCAGCGGCCGGGTGGACGGGATGCCGTCGCGGATCAAGCCGCCGCTGCGAGCCACATGCACCGCCCACAGCGCCCACCTGGGTCGCCACAGGCGCAGCGCGACGTCGACGACCGAAACCTGTTGCAGATACTCCCGTTTCGCGTGACCCACCTCGTCGGCGTGGCAGTACACCGGAGTTCCATGGTCTCGGGCGAACCAGATCGCCGAGCCCAGGTGGTCGATGTGCGCGTGCGTCAACAGGATGGCGCGCACGTCGGCGGCTTCGTAACCCAATTTCCGCAGCGAGGCCAGCACGTCCTCCCGGTCCCCGGGATAGCCGGCGTCGATCAACATGACGCCGGTGTCGTCGGCGACCAGCGTCCAGTTAACGGCGTGGCCCTGGGCAAGGTGCACGGTGTCGGTGACCTGAACAAGGGGCGGCGGCTTCGACGACCGGTGGGCCATGACCGCGAGTCTAGGAGTACAAAGAACGGGTGGCTGAACTGAGACTCGGATACAAAGCGTCCGCTGAACAATTCGCACCGCGCGAGCTCGTCGAACTGGCTGTAGCCGCCGAAGGTCACGGCATGGACAGCGCGACCGTCAGTGACCACTTCCAGCCATGGCGGCACGAGGGCGGGCACGCCCCGTTCTCGCTGGCCTGGATAACCGCCGTCGGCGAACGCACCAAGCGGATCATTCTGGGCACCTCGGTGCTCACCCCGACTTTTCGGTACAACCCGGCCGTCATCGCGCAGGCCTTCGCCACCATGGCCTGCCTGTACCCGAACCGCATCTTCCTGGGCGTCGGCACCGGTGAGGCGCTGAACGAGATCGCCACCGGATACGAGGGCGACTGGCCGGAGTTCAAGGAGCGGTTCGCCCGGCTGCGCGAATCGGTGCGGTTGATGCGCGAGCTTTGGCGTGGCGACCGCGTCGACTTCGACGGCGAGTACTACCGGCTCAAGGGCGCCTCGATCTACGACGTGCCCGAGGGCGGCGTTCCGATCTACATCGCCGCCGGCGGCCCGGCCGTGGCCAAATACGCCGGGCGGGCCGGTGACGGCTTCATCTGCACCTCGGGCAAGGGCGAGGAACTCTACAAGGACAAGCTGATGCCGGCGGTGAAGGAGGGAGCCGCGGCCGCCGACCGCAATGTCGACGACATCGACAAGATGATCGAGATCAAGATCTCCTACGACCCGGACCCGGAGCTGGCGCTGGAGAACACCCGCTTCTGGGCGCCGCTGTCGCTGACCGCCGAGCAGAAGCACAGCATCGACGATCCGATCGAAATGGAAAAGGCCGCCGACGCGCTGCCGATCGAGCAGGTCGCCAAGCGCTGGATCGTTTCGTCGGACCCCGACGAGGCGGTCGAAAAGGTCGGTCAGTACGTGACGTGGGGCCTCAACCACCTGGTGTTCCATGCGCCCGGCCATGACCAGCGCCGGTTCCTGGAGCTCTTCGAGAAGGACCTGGCGCCCAGGCTGCGGCGGCTGGCCTGAGCGGCGGGCGGATGGCGGCCGGTGCTGGGACCGGTGCTGTGCCTGGTTTGGTGTCGGCGATCTACATCGCGGCGCCCGAGTCGGAGACCGGCAAGTCGACGATCGCGCTGGGGCTGCTGCACCGACTGACCGCGACGGTCGCCAAGGTCGGTGTGTTCCGGCCGATCACGCGGCTGGGCGAGGACCGCGACTACATCCTGGAGCTGCTGCTGGAGCACACCACCGCGGGCTTGTCCTATGAGCAGTGCGTCGGCGTGACCTACCAGCAGCTGCACGCCGACAGCGACGCCGCGATCGCCAGCATCGTCGACTCCTACAACGCGATGGCCGAAGCCTGCGATGCGGTGGTGATCGTTGGCAGCGACTACACCGACGTCACCAGGCCCGCCGAGCTCTCGGCCAACGCCAGGATCGCGGTCAATCTCGGCGCGCCGGTGCTGCTGACGGTGAGCGGCAAGGGCCGCACCGCGGGCGAGGTCGCCCGTGTGGTCGAGGTCTGTTTGGCCGAGCTGACTGCCCAGAGCGCCCACACCGCCGCGGTGGTCGCCAACCGGTGCGAACCGGCGGAGCTGGCGGCAGTCGCCGAAGCGCTGCGGACCTTCGCCCAGCGCAGCTACGTATTGCCCGAAGAGCCGCTGCTATCGGCTCCGACGGTGGCCGAACTGGAGAAGGCCGTGAACGGGACCCCTGTCAGCGGTGAAGCGTCGCTGCGGGAGCGCGAGGTCATGTGTGTACTGGCTGCCGGGATGACCGCTGATCACGTGCTGGAACGACTGCGTGACGGCATGGCGGTCATCACTCCCGGCGACCGCTCGGACGTGGTGCTTGCCGTCGCCAGTGCCCATGCGGCCGACGGTTTTCCGACACTGTCGTGCATCGTCCTCAACGGCGGCTTCGAGTTGCATCCGTCCATCGCGGCTCTGGTCGCCGGCCTGCGGCTGCGGCTGCCCATCATCGCCACCGCACTGGGCACCTACGAGACGGCCAGCGCGGCCTCCTCGGCCCGCGGTCGCGTCACCGCAACCTCGCAGCGCAAGGTCGACAAGGCGCTGGAACTGATGGACCGCTACGTCGATATCACAGATCTGTTGGGCCAGCTTGCCATTCCGATCCCCACCGTGACCACACCTGCGATGTTCATCCACAGGCTGACGCTGCAGGCTCGTGCGGATCGCAAGCACATCGTTCTCCCCGAAGGCGACGACGACCGTATCCTCAAGTCAGCCGGCCGCGTGCTTCAGCGCCGCGTCGCCGACCTGACCATCTTGGGCGATGAAGCCCAAATCCACCAGCGTTCAGCAGAACTCGGTGTGGACCTGGGCGAGGCAAAGGTGATCGACCCACGCACCAGCGAAATGCGCTATCAGTTCGCCGACCAGTATGCCGAGTTACGCAAGGCCAAGGGGATCACCGTGGAGCACGCCCGCGAGATCATGGGAGACTTCACGTATTTCGGCACCATGCTCGTCTACAACGGCGCAGTCGACGGTATGGTTTCCGGCGCCGCCCACACCACGGCGCACACCGTTCGGCCGGCATTCGAGATCATCAAGACCCTTCCCGATGTCTCCACCGTTTCCAGCATCTTCTTCATGTGCCTGCCCGACCGGGTGTTGGCATACGGCGATTGCGCGATCATCCCGAATCCGACGCCGGAACAACTTGCCGATATCGCGATCAGCTCCGCGCGCACGGCGGCTCGGTTCGGCATCGAGCCCCGGGTGGCCATGCTGTCCTACTCCACCGGCGATTCCGGAGCCGGCGCTGACGTCGAAAAGGTCAGGACCGCAACAGAATTGGTGCGACAGCGGGACCCGCAGCTGCTGGTCGAGGGTCCCATCCAGTACGACGCCGCGATAGAACCTTCGGTTGCGGCAACCAAGCTGGGCGACTCGCCGGTGGCCGGCCGCGCCACCGTGCTGATCTTTCCCGACCTCAACACCGGCAACAACACCTACAAGGCGGTGCAGCGCAGCGCCGGCGCGATCGCGATCGGACCGGTGCTGCAGGGGCTGCGCAAGCCGGTGAACGACCTATCCCGGGGTGCGCTTGTCGAAGACATCGTGAATACCATTGCCATCACCGCAATTCAGGCACAGGCCGTGCATGGTGGCTGATCGCCTTGTCCTCGTGGTCAATTCCGGATCGTCTTCGCTGAAATTCCAGCTCATCGAACCGGACTCTGGCCAATCAGTCGAGGGCGGCGTCATCCAGCAGATCGGCGAGCCGTCGTCACGTGTCGCCGACCACGAGGAAGCGCTGCGGCTGGCGTTCGAGCATTTGACCGAGGCCGGTGTTGACCTCAAGTCCGGCGGTCTGCTGGCGGTGGGTCACCGGGTTGTCCACGGCGGCAAGTGCTTTTACCGGGCGACGCTCTTGGATGACACGCGTGGTCGCCGAAATCGACAAGCTCTCGGAGCTGGCGCCGCTGCACAATCCGCCCGCAGTTCGGGGCATCACAGTGGCGCGCAAGCTGCTGCCCGATGTTCCGCACGTCGCGGTCTTCGATACCGCCTTCTTTCACGACCTGCCCGCCGCGGCCGCGACCTACGCCATCAACCGCGAGCTGGCGCAGCGATATGACATACGCCGCTATGGATTTCACGGCACGTCACATCGCTACGTCAGTGAGCAGGTTTCGGCCTTTCTCGGCCGGCCGCTCGACGGGCTGAATCAAATAATTCTGCATCTGGGCAACGGCGACTCAGCCTCGGCGATTGCGTGCGGACGGCCGGTCGAGACGTCGATGGGTCTGACTCCGCTGGAGGGGCTGGTAATGGGCACCCGCAGCGGTGACATCGACCCCGGCATCGTCGGCTACCTATCGCGCCGCGCGAACATGAGCGTCGACCAGATCGAGTCCATGCTCAACAACCAGTCCGGGGTGTGGGGCCTTTCGGGGGAGAACGATTTCAGGCGATTGCGGCAGATGGTCGAATCCGGCGACGGCGCAGCTAAATTGGCCTATGACGTTTTCATCCATAGGTTGCGCAAGTACATCGGCGCCTACCTTGCGGTGCTTGGACGCACCGACGTGCTGACCTTCACGGCCGGCATCGGGGAGAACGCGGCCGGTGTGCGCCGCGACGCGGTGGCGGGCCTGGAAGGGTTGGGTCTGATCATCGACGAAGACCGCAACGCGAGCGGGGAGCGCCGCATTTCCGCCGACGATTCACCGATTTCGGTCCTGGTGATTCCGACCAATGAGGAGCTGGCAATCGCCCGCGACTGCGTTGGTGTGCTAGAGGAATCCTAGGGCGGTGCGCCCGGCCCCGACCGACGGGGTGGGATCCGTCCCGACGGTTCGCGTCAGCAGCTCGTAGTAGACATCGCGAAAGTCGGTGGTGAACTTCAGGTCTCCGTTGTCGAGGTCGGTGAGGCTGGGTTCCTCGCCATAGAAGCCGCCCTTGACCGGAACGCCGGCGACGAAAACGGGCCCGGCGGTGCCGTGATCGGTACCCTGGGAGGCGTTGGCGCGTACCCGGCGGCCGAATTCCGAATACGCCAGCAGGACAACGTTTCTGCCGTACGGGTCGCCGGACATCTCCTGCAGGAATCGGGTGACGGCCTCATCGAAGGTTTGTAGCAGGCGCTGCTGAGTTGCGCGCTCGTTGGCGTGCGTGTCGAACCCGCCCAATTGAGCGGTGTATACCCGGGTCGGGACTCGGGTCTTCACCGCGTTGGCCACCATGCTCAGCTGCGTGGCCAGCGAATTGCCGCCCTGAGCGGACGGTTTGATCGACGCGAAGGTCGTGTCGGCGGTGCGCGCGGCGCGGTAGGCCTTGCTGACCGCCGCCATCGCGGGAGTGTCGTGGGGGTCGTCGTCACCCAGCGCGGTCATGATCGCGTCGAATCTCTCCGCCTTGGCCGCGGCTCCCCCCGGCGAAAGGGCTGCCGCCGTGTACTTTTCGCCGACGGCAAGGGGCGGCAGGACCGGTCCGATGTTGACCGCACGCAACGGGTCGTCGCCGGTGGCGTCGAGCCAGCGGCCGATCCAGCCGGTCGAGACCGGCTCGGCCGGGGACGCGGTCTGCCAGATGTCCATGGATCGGAAGTGGCTGTGGTCGGGCCGCGGATAGCCCACGCCGCGCACGATGGCGAGCCGACGCCGGCCCCACAGCTGAGCCAGACCCTTCATCGCCGGGTTGAGTCCGAGCTGCTCGTCGAGGTGTATGACATCGCCCGGAGCGTAGGCGAGTTCCGGCCGCGCATCGTGATAGGCGTTGTCGGCGTAGGGAATCAATGTGTTGATCCCATCGTTGCCGCCGTAGAGCGTGACGATCACCAGCACGCCGGCATCGGCCGGCAGCGGCCGGTCTTGCGACGCGCGGATCAGGTCGGGCCAACTGACGGCCACCCCTGTGGCCAGCAGGCCGGCGGCGCCGGCGCCCGCGCTGGCGATCAGGAATCTGCGGCGGTTTATCTGGTTCATGACGTCAGGTATTCGGGTGTGTTGACGGCGGCCGCTACCAACTGTGCCGGTTGGCGCGCCAGGGGCTGCAGTGCCCTTGCGGTGCGTTCCGACCACGCGCCGACGCCGATCAGATAGCCGACCGCGTCGATGCGGTCGCCGGGCCAGGTGTCTTCGATACTCGAGAGGTCACCGGCGCGCGCCAACCTGGTAGCGGCGCGCAAACGGGACCCGGCGCTGGCGGTGGACAGCCAAACCTGGCCGTGCGGCCAGCCGCCGACGCTCGGCGGGTAGAACGGTCGCTGCCCCAGGGCCTGCAATGTCTCGTCGGCGAGCTTGCGCTGTGCGGGCTCGTCGGTGGGCACCCGCAACGCCCGCATGACGCCGACGAGCCATTCGATCGGGGTGTTGACGACCGTGGCCCGGCCGCCGGTGAACTCGCTGTCGACGAGGATCGCCCGGGTCAGCGCTCGCAGGTTGCGTCCCGGACCGTACGCGGCGAGCAGCCGGTCGAGCGCCAGCGGTGACGGTGGCTCGTCGGAGGCTAATTGCTGCCACCACCGACCCGCGACATACTCCGCCGACTTGGGCTGGGCCAGCACAGCGTCACAGAACCCCGCCGCGTCGAAGTTGCGGGTGGTCCCGAAAAGCGTCTTGGTCGCGGAATCATGACGTCTGGGCACCATCGAGGTGCTGCCGTCGGCGCCGATGACCCATCCGGTGAGCGCCCGGGCGCCATTGCGCACGTCGCCCTCGGTATAGCCGTTGCCGTGGCCCAGGGCGAACAGCTCCATGAATTCGCGGGCCAGGTTCTCATTCGGGGCCCTGGCGGTGTTGCTCTGCCCGTCCAGCCAGCGCAACGTCGCGGCGTCGGTCAGCATCGCGTAGGCCAGGGTGCGGAAATCCCCCAACGAGAGCGTGCGCAGCTTCTGGTTCTGTGCCGCCATCTGCGAGGCCGCCCGGACTTTCCGCGCCGACGTGGCAAAGTGGTTGTGCCACAACAGCGTTAACTTTTCGTGAATCGGCTGTCCGACGCTGACCATGCGCTGAACCCACCACTCGGACAACACGCGCTGTTGCTCGGAGAGCTGCTGATTGTGTCGCTTGCGGGCCGCCGGCGTCGCGCCCTTGCCGGGCGGGAGCGGTTCGCTCAGGGCGGGCATCGGGGTGGCCATCGCGCCGGGGTCCGCGTCGGGGTTCGCGTCCAGCATGGCGTCGAGGTGGCTCGGCCAGTCCTGGCCCACAACCGCGTCGACCTCGGGCCCGGTCACCCCGAACCCGGACCGGCGCAGGACGCGGGCCGTCGTGATCCACTGTGTGGACTGCCCCGGCATGGCTTAACTGTGCGGTATGAACCTATGTTTTCGCTGAGCGTGCGGACACGGCTTTGGGTGTGCGCCGGGGGCGGGCTTCAGGCAATTTTTTCGCCCTGGACGCACGCGCGACAGGCCTGTGCATAGACGTAAACGCCGGCAACGGTTGACGTGCGACTTTGTCCGCATGAAATTGGTAGAACCGTTTGTCGGCAGCGAGGCGTTGGCGTCGGGAAACGTGAGCCGGCATCAACTGCGGACGCGCTACCGTGCGGTCCTTCCGAACGTCTACCTGTCTAAGGATGCCCAGGTTTCGCTTGAGCTGCGCATCGCGGCGGCCTGGCTGTGGTCGGGCCGGGCGGCGACGATCGTCGGTGCGGCCGCCTCGGCGCTTCACGGTGCCAAATGGATTCCCGATGATGTTCCGGTTGAGTTGAATCACTCCAACACCCGCCCTCCGCGCGGCGTGCTGACGCGGCGAGACGTGCTGCTGGAGGGCGAGACGCAGGTCATGGCCGGGCGCGCCGTCACCACGCCGGAGCGGACGGCGTTCGACATCGGCCGGCGCGGGGCCGTCCACTCGGCGGTCGTTCGGCTAGACGCGCTCGCGCGGGCGACGGGTTTCAAGGTCGACGACGTGCTGCGGATCGCGAAGTGCCATCCGCACTCGCCCGGGCTGCGGCGACTGGAAACCGCGCTGGAGCTTGTCGACCCGGGTGCGGAGTCGCCCAGGGAGAGCTACCTGAGGCTGCTGCTGATCGACGCGGGACTGCCCCGGCCGCAGACGCAGATTCCCGTGTTGGGCGCCGACGGCATGCCCGTCGCGCACCTCGACCTGGGCTGGGAAGACCACATGGTCGCGGTGGAGTACGACGGTGACCATCACCGGACGGACCGCCGGCAGTATGTGAAAGACATTCGCCGCCAAGAGATGCTGGAGCGAATGGGCTGGATCGTCGTCCGGGTGATCGCCGAGGACCGCCCCGCGGCAATCCTGCGGCGCGTCCGGGCCGCTCTGGCGGCGCACAGTGTGCACTCAGGGCTTTGAGCGTGAGCCCACGGCGAAGCCCGTCGGCGTGTCGCCGCCCTGGGCGCACACGCGAGGCGCAGAAGGTCACCTAGAAGGTGCTGGTGGGCCGCACATTGTTCGCCATGTCCACCAGCGTGTACCGGTGCCGTTGGGTGGGAGCGACCCGCGCCAGGCTGCGCAGCGACGCCTCGACGCCCAGCCGCAGGCCGTGCTTGGTGAACGGGAAGCCGAGGATGTGGTTCGTGCTGGCCTCGTTGTCGTCCAGCCAGTCCATCGCGCCGCCCAGCACCAGGGCTCGGATCTGCAGCACGCGCGGTTCGGTGGGGGGCAGCGCCTCGACGCGGCGGGCGGCGTCGCGGATCTGTGCCTCGGTGACCTCGCTCGTGGACCGGCCGGACATCAGGGTCACCGCGCTGGTCAGGCGCGCGGTCGTGAAATGCCTTGAGGTGGGCGGCACCTCGTCCAGCGTGCGCACCGCGCCGGTCCGATCCCCTTCGGCGGAAAGGGATCTGGCCAATCCGAAGGCCGCCGAGATCACGCCGTCGTTGGTCTTCCACACCGTCTGATAGAACTTGTTCTCGTCGGCGTTGCCCGCCAGCTCGGCGGTCGCGGCCAGCGCCAATTTGGGCGCGGACTCGCCGGGGAAGGTGTCCAGTACCTCGGTGAAATGCTTTGTGGCGGAGTCATAGTCGCCGGTGAGCAGCTCGGCGACGGCCCGGTACCAGACCAACCGCCATCGCCAGCCGACCCGTTCGGCCAGGTCGTCAAGTTTGCGGGTGGCCTTGGCCACGTCGCCCAGGTCCAGCAGCGCGCGGACTTCCATCAGCGGCAGCTCTATGGACTCGCCCAGCTCGACGCCTTCGGCGTCCAGAGAACCGTGGCGGGCCGCGCGCAACGAGTCCAGCGTCTGCACGGGCTGGGAGAGCACCGTCGCCTGCAGAACCGGAGCGGCGACGTCGGCCGGATCGACCAGTGGCACCGGCAGGGCGGTCACGATCTCCCTGGCGGTCAGCTTCTCCGAATGGACCTGGCCGTCCAGGTAGACGTCGGTGTGGGCCACCAGCAGGTCCACCCCGAAGGTCGACCGGCTGGGGGAAAAGATCGTCGACAGCCCGGGCCGCGGGATCCCGGTGTCCTGGGCGACCACCTCGCGCAACACGCCCATTAACTGGCTGGACATCTCGTCGGCGGTGGAAAACCGGCGCCGCGGGTCTGGGTCGATGGCACGCCGGAGCAACCGGCCGAACGAGTCGTATTTGGCCAATATGGGGTCGTCTTCCGGCAACCCGTCCACGTAGCGACCATTGCGCGTGCGCAGGTTCAGCGTGAGCGCCGCCAGCGTGCGTCCCACCGTGTAGATGTCGGTGGCTATCGTCGGGCCCGTCCGCACGATCTCCGGCGCCTGGAAGCCCGGTGTGCCGTAGAGGTAGCCGAACGAGTTGATCCGCGACACCGCGCCCAGGTCGATCAGCTTGAGCTGCTCCTCGGTGAGCATGATGTTTTCCGGCTTCAGGTCGTTGTAGACCAAGCCGATGGAATGCAGATAGCTCAGTGCGGGAAGGATTTCCAGCAGGTAGGCGATGGCCTCGGAGACCGGCAGCTTCTCGGCTTTCCCGTCTTTGAGGCCCCCCTTAAGCGATTGCCCGCCGATGTACTCCATCACGATGTAGCCGACCGGGTCCCCGTGCCGGTCCGTGTGCTCGACGAAGTTGAAGATCTGCACGATCTGCGGGTGAACCACCTCGGCGAGGAACTGGCGCTCGGCCATCGCGATCGCCTGCGCCTCGGCGTCGCCGGAGTGCACCAGGCCTTTGAGCACCACCGGGCGGTCGTTGACGTTGTGGTCGACGGCCAGGTAGACCCAACCCAGGCCGCCGTGCGCGATGCAGCCCTTGACCTCGTACTGACCCGCGACGGTGTCCCCGGGATTCAGCTGTGGCAGAAACGAATACGGACTGCCGCAGAATGGGCACCAGCCCTCCGACGTTCCCTTGCTGTCTTCGCTGGAACGGCCGACCGGCTTTCCGCAGTTCCAGCAGAAGCGCTTCGACTCCGGCACCACGGGATTGGTCATCAGGGCCTCGAGCGGATCGATATCCCGCCCTCGGGGGATCTCGACCAGCCCACCGCCGAGCTGTCTGACCGCCGGTAGCACCCGCGTGGCCGCCGTCATCCGTTCTTGCGGTTCGGTGTCTATGCCGCCGGTGAGGAGCGGCAAGTCGTCGTCATCGTCGAAATCGGGGCGGAACAGCGCCTGGGTGGCCTGTGGCCGCGACTCCGACAAGCGGCCCGATTGCACGTCCGCCGGCTGGGTGCCCGGGCGCACGTCTTCGGAGTCCATGCCCTCGGCCATCAGTCCACGTACCTCGGCGTGGGCGGCGCGGGGGCGGGGCCCAGAACCGTTAACCACTTGCGGTACAACGTGTTCCACGTGCCGTCCCTGCGGATGCGCTCCAGCGTGCCGTTGACGAACCGGACCAGCCCGGTGTTGTTCAGGTTGATCCCGATGCCGTAGGGCTGATTGGCCATGTTCGGACCGACGATGTGCAGGTACGGGTCTTCCTCGACCAACCCGGCCAGGATCGAGTCGTCGGTGCTGACCGCATCGATCTCCCGCTGTTGCATGGCCACGAGGCAGTCGGCCCAGTTCACTACGGACACGATGACGGGCGGCGGGTCGATCTGCTGGATTCGGTGCAGCGACGTGGTGCCCCTGGCCACACACACGCGCTTGGTGGACAGGTCGCTCACCTTGGCGATCGGCGAGTCGCGCGGGACGAGGATGCGCTGGTTAGCGTCGAGATAGACGGTCGAGAAGTTCACCAGCTTGCGCCGCTCGCAGGTGATCGTCATCGTCTTGGCGACGACGTCGACTTCCGACTTCTGCAGCGCGGTGACGCGCTCGTCGGACGACAGGATCCGGTACTCGACATGGGATGGGGCGCCGAAGATGTCGCGTGCGATCTCGCCGGCGAGGTCCACGTCGAAGCCCGTGATATCGCCGGTGATGGGGTCGCGGAAGCTGAACAGGTTGCTGCCGATGTCGAGCCCGACGATCAGCCTGCCGCGGGCGCGGATGTCGGCGACCGCGGCGTCAGCCTCGGCCTTGGTGGGGAAGGGCCGCAGGCTGGCGGTGAGATCGCAGCCCTGACTGGGGTCGTCGGGCGGCAGCGGCGGCTCCGGTGGCATCTGCTGCATGCCGACCGGCGTCGGCGGCGGCAGTGCCGGCGCCGTGGCTATCGTCAGCGATTCCGGGTGGCTGCAACCCGCCAACAGGATCGCGATGGCGAGCACCCCGAGATAGGAGTGTGTCCGCGCAATCCTGGGCATCCCCGGCATCCCGAACAGGCGGGTCAGCCCGGCCATCATCGATACTCTTTCAGCCGGGGCCACAGGCCCAGCGCCACCGCGATGGCGGCGCCGAGGCTGAGCACCACGCCGCCGACCTGGGCGCCGGACAGCCCGTTGCGCGCGTTGAGGATGTCGTTGCGAAGTTGGGTGCGGCTTTGGTCCATGGCCTTGCCCAACTCGTCTTCGAGCTTGTCGAACGCCGGGGTGGAGTCGTCCTCACCACTGCCCAGGGCCACCTGCGTGGCGGCTCGGTAGTTGCCCACCGAGATGTACGAGTTGATCCGGTCGTTGGCCTGCCGCCAGCGCAGCAGCAGCTGATCGGCGCCTTCCAGGTCGGGCTTGTCTACGGCGTCGCGGCGGGACATGTACTGGTCAAGCTGCTGGTGCATGAAGTCGATGCGCTGGTAGAACGATTGCTTGCGGATCTCTTCGTCGCCGCGCCGGATCAGCGACAGCGTTTCGTCGGCCCGCGCCTGCTGGGCGGTGATGGCGACGTTGGTAACGATCCTCAGTGACTCCGCTGCGGTGTTCTTGGCGCTGCGACTGGCCGTCGTCGAGATAGTCAATGCGGTTCCGACCCATACCACCATGACGAGAATACCGAGGGCGCCAACGACCAGGCCCGGGTTGATCCGGCGCCTGGTGCGCCGGGCCAGCCAGCGGTGGGACAAGCCCCCGAAGACCAGCGTGCCGGCGACGACGAGGATCACCGGGGCCGGGAAATGAGTGGACGCGGTGGTTTCGCTGTCGACCCGTTCCGACGTCGCCTGATACAGCTGCGCCGCGTCGGGCAGGATCGTCGATTGCATCAGACCTGACGCCTCGGACAGGTACGACGACCCGACCGGGTTGCCCTCCCGGTTGTTGGTGCGCGCGATTTCGATCAGCCCGGTGTAGACGGCGAGTTCGGCGTTGATCCGGCCCAGCAATTGCACCAGCGGTTCGTCCGTCAGCCCGCTCGATGCCCTGGTCACCGCCACCGCGGCGTCGGTGATGGCCTGCTCGTAACGCTGCCGGACCGGGCGCGGCTCGGCCTGGGCGATGAACGCGGTCGCCGCGGCGGCGTCGGCCACCGACAGCGTGGTGTAGAGGCGTCCGGCGGCGAACGACAGCGGCTCGGTGTGATTGACCACCGTCGTCAGCACCTGTTGGCGGTGGTTGATGGTCGTCGAGGTGGCGAAGGCGCTGGAGACGCCAAGGGCGGCCAGCACGATGCCGATGGTCAAGATGCGGCCCGGCGTCGTCGAGACGAACCACCAGCGGGGGTGGGCGGGCTCGGCCGGCGACCGCGACCCCTTCGGCTCGGTCGTCGGGTGCGCCAGCTCAACCGTCACGTCTTATCAGCCCTCAATCTTGGCCCCTGAACTTCGCTGCACGAACCCGGATAAGCGAATTCTAAGAGAAGGTACCGACCGATGGGGGGAGGCCGACGCGATTGACCCAGGGGATCGGCTGCATATTCTGAACTCGTGCAGGGCGATGGTGACGGATGGGTGATATCCGACAGCGGCACGCATCACTGGGGCGTGCATGGCGCAGCCGGCCTGCTGTTACGCGCGCCCCGGCCCGACGGGACCCCGTCGGTGCTCCTGCAGCATCGGGCGGTGTGGAGTCATCAGGGCGGCACCTGGGGCTTGCCGGGCGGGGCCCGTGACAGCCACGAGACCCCGGCGGACACCGCCGTCCGCGAAGCGCGCGAAGAGGCCGGCCTGCTGACCGAGCTGCTCACGGTCCGGGGCATGGTCGTCACCGCCGAGGTCGCCGGGATCGGCGGCAATCGCTGGACCTACACCACCGTCGTCGCCGACGCCGCCGAGTTGCTGCCCACGGTCCCAAACCGGGAAAGCGCCGAGATGCGCTGGGTTGCCGAGGACGAGGTGGCTCACCTGCCGTTGCATCCGGGGTTCGCGACGAGCTGGCGCAGGCTGCGCACCCGCCCGGCGTTGTTGCCGCTTGACCACGGCGACGAACGACGGCAGCACCTGCCGCGGACGATCGAGGTAAGGGCCGGCGAATTCGTGTGGTGCATGCCGGGCCATCCACTTCAGGCCGGTCAGGCGCCGTCGGAGCTGAGCCGCCTGATCAGCTCGCTGCTGCAAGCGCGGACCTGAGCTGTTCGGCCGCCGCCCGGGGGTCCTCGGCCGCGGTGATCGCGCGCACCACCACGATTCGTCGCGCACCGGCATCGAGCACGTCGGGCAGCCGCCGGGCATCGATGCCGCCGATCGCGAACCACGGCTTGTCGTCACCGTGTTCGGCGGCCAATCGAGCCGCGGCCCGCACCAGCGACAGTCCCGGCGCCCGGCGGCCGGGTTTGGTCGGGGTCGGCCAGCAGGGGCCGACGCAGAAATAGTCGGCGCCCGACTCTCTCGCCGCGGCAACCTGGTCGTGGTCATGCGTGGACAGGCCGATCAGCGTGCCCGGCCCGACGATCTCCCGGGCCACTCCCAGCGGCAGGTCGCCCTGGCCGAGGTGCAGCACATCGGCGCCGGTCGCGCGGGCGATGTCGGCGCGGTCGTTGACCGCGAACAGGGCGCCGTGCCGGCGAGCCGCGTCGGCAAGGATCTCGCAGGCGGCCAGCTCGTCGCGCGCCTCGAGCGGGCCGTACCGCTGTTCACCGGCCGACCCCTTGTCGCGCAGCTGGACGATGTCGACCCCGCCGGCCAGGGCGGCATCGACGAACCGGGCCAAGTCGCCGCGCTCCCGGCGGGCGTCGGTGCACAGGTACAGCCTCGCGGTGGCAAGACGTTCGTGCACACCGCGACGTTATCGCGCTAGCGTGGACCCCGAAGAGCACGGGAGTCCCAGCGAGCGGGACTGAGAGTGGGCGCGCCTGCCCTTACCGTCGAACCTGATCCGGGTCATGCCGGCGAAGGGAGCAGAGGATGCAGAAGGCCGGCCCGGTCGCAATCGTAGGCGGCGGCGTCATCGGACTGTCGGTCGCGCGCGGGGCGGCGCGGGCCGGGTGGTCGGTGCGCGTGCATCGCACCGCCGAGACCGGTGCGTCCTGGGTCGCCGGTGGCATGTTGGCCCCGCACAGCGAGGGCTGGCCCGGCGAGGAGCGGTTGCTGCGGCTGGGGTGCGAGTCCCTGCGGCTGTGGCGCGACGGTGGCTTTTTGGACGGGCTGCCGCCGCGGGTGATCACCGCCCGCGAGTCGCTGGTGGTGGCCGTCGACCGGGCAGACGTCGCGGACCTGCGGACCGTTGCAGACTGGTTGTCTGCGCAAGGGCATCCGGTGGTCTGGGAGTCGGCCGCCCGCGACGTCGAACCCCTGCTGGCACAGGGCATCCGGCACGGTTTCCGGGCACCCACCGAGTTGGCGGTGGACAATCGCGCGGTGCTCGAGGCGCTGAGCGCGGACTGCGAGCGTCTCGGCGTCGAGTGGGCGGCCCCGGTGCATGACCTGGCTGGTGTCGAGGCCGACGCGGTGGTGATCGCCAACGGCATCGACGCGCCGGCCCTCTGGCCCGGCCTGCCGGTGCGCCCGGTGAAGGGCGAGGTGCTGCGCCTGCGTTGGCGTAAAGGGTGTATGCCGTTGCTGCGGCGGGTCATTCGCGCCCGCGTGCGCGGCCGGCAGGTGTATGTGGTTCCGCGGGCGGACGGGGTGGTCGTCGGCGCCACCCAATACGAACACGGGCGCGACACCGCCCCGGTCGTGTCGGGAGTCCGCGATCTGCTCGACGACGCCTGCACGGTCCTGCCCGCGCTGGGAGAGTACGAACTGGCCGAGTGCGCCGCCGGCCTGCGCCCGGTGACACCCGATAACCTGCCACTCGTGCACCGCCTGGACGGCCGAACCCTGGTCGCGGCCGGCCACGGCCGATCGGGATTTCTGCTGGCGCCCTGGACCGCCGAACGCATCGTGTCCGAACTCGCCCCGGTCGGAGCCCGCCGATGATCGTCGTGGTCAACGAACAACAGGTCGAGGTCGACG
Source organism: uncultured Actinomycetota bacterium (assembly GCA_963784685.1). Taxonomy (GTDB): domain Bacteria; phylum Actinomycetota; class Actinomycetes; order Mycobacteriales; family Mycobacteriaceae; genus Mycobacterium. Next base: position 987,036 of record CAWASF010000009.1, on the reverse strand, counting down.
AGCAGACCACCGTCGCCGGGTTGCTGGAGTCGCTGGGCTTCCCGGACCGGGGCATCGCGGTGGCGATCGATTTCGCGGTGCTGCCGCGTTCGGACTGGGCCACGAGGCTTGCGGAACTGTCAGCGCTTGCTGACCCAATCCGACTCGAGGTGGTGACGGCGGTGCAGGGTGGTTGACATGAAGCTGACGATTGCGGACCGCACCTTCGCCTCCCGGCTCATCATGGGTACCGGGGGAGCGACCAACCTGGCGGTGCTGGAGGAGGCGCTGATCGCGTCGGGCACCGAGCTGACCACCGTCGCGATGCGCCGGGTCGACGCCGAGGGCGGAACCGGATTGCTGGACCTGCTCAACCGGCTCGGCATCACGCCCCTGCCCAACACCGCGGGCTGCCGCGGCGCGGCGGAGGCCGTGCTCACGGCGCGGCTTGCCCGCGAGGCGCTCGACACCAACTGGGTCAAGCTCGAGGTGATCGCCGACGACCGCACGCTGCTGCCCGACGCGGTCGAATTGGTCCGGGCGGCGGAGCAATTGGTCGACGACGGGTTTGTCGTTTTGCCCTATACCAACGATGACCCGGTGCTGGCCCGGCGGCTCGAGGACACCGGTTGCGCGGCCGTGATGCCGCTGGGCTCGCCGATCGGCACCGGCCTGGGCATCATCAACCCGCACAACATCGAGATGATCGTTGCTCAGGCCGGCGTTCCGGTGGTGCTCGATGCCGGTGTCGGTACCGCCAGCGACGCCGCGCTGGCGATGGAGTTGGGTTGCGACGCGGTGCTGTTGGCCAGCGCGGTGACCCGCGCCGCCGACCCGCCGGCCATGGCCGCCGCGATGGCCGCCGCCGTCAGCGCCGGTCATCTGGCCCGGCGGGCCGGGCGGATCCCAAAGCGGTTCTGGGCGCAGGCTTCCAGCCCGGACCGATGAAACGTTATGTGGCGCTGGGCAGTTCGATGGCAGCCGGTCCCGGCATCGCGCCGCGCGCCGCGGGGGCTCCCCGGTGCGCGGGTCGGTCCGCCCGCAACTACGCGCACCTGGTCGCCGGCCTGCTGAACCTCCAACTGGTCGACGTCACCTTTTCCGGCGCCACGACCGCCCATGTGCTCGCCGAGCGCCAGCGCGGCCAGCCGCCCCAGATCGACGCGCTGGACGGCTCGGAGAGCCTGGTCACGGTCACCATCGGCGGCAACGACGTCGGCTACGTTCCGCTGTTGATGGGCGCCTCGCTGCCGCATGCCGCGCGGCACCTGCCGCTGCTGGGTGGGCGCATAGCCGAACTGCTGGACCGTGATGCGCGCGATCGTGCCCTGGCCGACGTGTTCGGTTCGTTGTGCGCGGTCGGGAACGCGCTGCGCGAGCGCGCCGCGCACGCCCGGATTTTCTTCGTCGACTACCTGACGATCCTGCCGCCCGCCGGCGTGCCGGCACCGCCGCTGTCGGAGGCGGACGCCGATCTGGGCCGGCACGTGGCCGCGACCCTCGCACGACTGACGGCCGAGGCGGCAGCGGCGACCGGCTGCGAGGTCGTCCACGCCGCCGCGGCCAGCCGGGACCATCACGCGTGGTCGCCCGAACCCTGGACGACCACGCCGGCGCGGTACGGCGTTGGGTTACCCGGCCGGCCGGCCCCCCTGCACCCGAACGCGGACGGGATGCTCGCGGTCGCAGATCTCGTTGCGGCCCAACCTTAAAAGGTCAGCCGTTGGTGCGCCACCACTGATAGAGCGCGTTGACGTCGGTGTTGGACGCGCGGATGTGGCTCAACACGTTCTTGCTGTCGGTCGTCCAGGTTATGACCGCCGCGCCCTTGTAGGTTCCGCACGCCACCTGCCCCGCCGTCTGACCGTTTTGGCTCCATGTCGTCGGTGATTTGCCGCTGTCACCGCACGCGACCTGGGAGACGCCGCCGAGGTTGTCCGAGAAGGCACTGGCCAAATCCGTGGAGTTCTTGAAGAGCTCGTAGACTCCGGCGGCCGGCCCGTTGGGGTCTGGGCTTTGCCCGCAGTCGAGCTCGGCCACGATGGAACCGGACAATGGAGCCGATTGGCAGTTGTTGAGTCCGTAGCCCTTCGACAGCGCGCCGGCCAGCGTGTTGACGTCCGCCGAGCTGCCGGTGGGGTCGGCGCTGGCCGTGGCGGTACCCGCGAACGCGAAACCGCCTATGAGGGCTGCGGCAGAAGCGGCGCGCAGCGCTTTGCTGGGATGAGACATCCTACGAACTCCCTTGGTTGTCACCTAAAAATGGTCGTCTGACGTCCAGGAGTGTATTTGCGCGGTTCGCTGAAAAACAGTGCTTTTGGCCAAAATGCTTCGCTGGGCCGAACTCGTTGCGACCCAACTGTAAACCTCAGCCGTTGGCCCGCCACCACTGGTAGAGCGCCGAGACGTCGCTGTTGGATGCGCGGATGTAGCTGAGTACGTTCTTGGCGTCGGTGGTCCAAATGATCTCGGCGGCGTTCTGGTAAGTCCCGCATGCGATCAATCCCGCGTTGGCATCATTGCCGTGGCGCCAACTGACAGGTGACTGGCCGGCGTCACCGCAAGAAGTCAAAACGTCGTCTTTCATGCTGGCTTTGAACGAGCCGGCCAAGCTGTCGCCGTTATTCAAGAGGATGTACTTCGCCTGGACGGGTCCGCCTGGGTCGGGGCTCTGTCCGCAAGCAAGTGCGGCCAGTTGGCCCGCGGTGAGGTTCTGTGCGGTGCAATTGTTGAGGTCGTAGCCCTTCGACAACGAGCCGGCCAGCGTATTCATGTCCGCCGGGCTACCGGTGTCCGGGTCCGCGAACGCGTTGGCGGCACCCGCAACGGCGAAACCGCCCGTGAGCACGGCGGCCGTCGCGGCTCGCAGAGCGTCGCTGAAATCAGGCATCCTGACTCCTATGGTTTCGAACCGGCAGTGTGGCCGTGCTGGCATGCCGGAAACGGCGCGACTATGCAACACATTCCGCCGGAAATTATCTGTCTCAGCATCATTTGTACCGCACTTGCCTACTTTTGCTGCAATGCGGCAGGTGGGTGAAGCACATTTCGGAAGCGGTTAATTCTCAGGGATTTTGCGGCCGACACCGAGCATGGCTTGCGCGCCGGCCGAAAATGGCGAATTTCGCGCAGTCACTGCCGCTGCGGCCCCGCTTGGGTAGGCTGCGTTCGTGCTGATGCATACCCGGCCGGCACCGTTCGCCCTCGGGGCGCCGCTCCTGGTGGCCGCGTCCACGACGCTGGTGTGCGCGGCCACCTGGGTGAGTGATCCGACCACGCCCGGCGGCCCGATGCCGGTATGCCCGACCAAGGCCCTGTTGGGCATCGACTGCCCGGGGTGTGGCAGCGCGCGGATGCTGTATTCGCTCATGCACGGCAACGTGATGGCGGCCGCTCGGTTCAACGCGCTGGGCCTGGTGGCGCTGGTGTTGCTGGTGTGGACGTACGTGGCGTGGACCTACGGCCGCCTGACGGGTCGAAGGATAAGAGACTGGCAGCACCACCGGTGGTCGGCGATGGTGACGCTGGTGTTGGTGGCGGTTTGGTTTGTCGTGCGCAACATCCCGTTTGCGCCATTCAACGCGTTGTATGTCTGATCCCGGGGGCCCCTGATCCTCTAACCTTGGGCGCAATGGCACTCAAACCGACGACGATCCCGGCGGTGCTCGCCGTTGTCGCCCTGACCGCGCTTCTGACCGGCTGTTCCCACCGGTGCGTTGACGCGCAACAGGCGACCGGCAACCCGGCCGCGGGCGAGTTCGCGAATGCCATACACAACAAGGTCACGGCCGACGCCATGATGGCCCACCTGGCGAAACTGCAGGACATCGCCAATGCCAACAACGGCACCCGCGCGGTGGGCACCCCCGGCTATGAGGCCAGCGTCGACTATGTGGTGAACACCTTGCGCAACAGCGGTTTTGACGTCCAGACGCCGGAGTTCTCGGCGCGGGTGTCGCATACCGACAAGCCGGCGGTGACCGTCGGTAACAAGTCCGTCGAGGCGCGCGCACTGGAATTCAGTATCGGGACGCCGCCGGACGGGGTGAGCGGGCCGCTGGTGGCCACGCCGAGCGGGGACGGCGCTGCCTGCGATGCCTCCGGCTTTGACGGGTTGCCGGTGAAAGGCGCGGTGGTGTTGGTGGATCGCGGCACATGCCAGTTCGCTCAGAAGGAGGATGCCGCGGCGCAGCGCGGTGCCGTGGCGATGATCGTCGCTGACAACGTCGACGAGGAGCAGATGGGCGGAACCCTCGGGGCAAACACCGATGTGAAGATTCCGGTGGTGGGTGTGACCAGGTCCATTGGAATGCAGCTGCGCGCGCAGCCGGGACCGACCACCATCAAGCTCAACGCGAGCGTACAGAATGTCAAGGCCCGCAATGTCATCGCGCAGACCAAGACCGGTTCGCCGACCGACGTGGTGATGGCGGGCGCGCATCTGGATAGTGTTCCCGAGGGACCGGGCATCAACGACAACGGGTCGGGCGTGGCCGCGGTCCTGGAAACCGCCGTCCAGCTGGGGAATTCGCCGACTGTGCACAACGCGGTGCGGTTCGCCTTCTGGGGCGCCGAGGAACTCGGACTGATCGGGTCGCGCAACTATGTGGAGTCACTTGACCTGGACGGGCTCAAAGGCATTGCGCTGTATTTGAACTTCGACATGCTGGCATCGCCGAACCCCGGTTACTTCACCTATGACGGAGACCAATCACTGCCAATGGACGCCCGCGGCCATCCGGTGGTGCCCGAAGGATCGGCCGGCATCGAGCGCACGTTGGTCGCCTACTTGAAGTCGGCCGGCAAGGCCGCACAGGACACCTCGTTCGACGGTCGTTCGGACTACGACGGATTCACCCTCGCCGGCATCCCGGCGGGCGGGCTGTTCTCCGGCGCCGAGGCCGAGAAGTCCCCCGAACAGGCCAAGCTGTGGGGCGGGACCGCCAACGAGCCGTTCGATCCCAACTATCACCGGAAGACCGACACCCTCGACCACATCGACCGCACATCCCTGGGCATCAGCGGCGCTGGCGTCGCCTACGCGGTGGCGTTGTACGCACAGGATCTCGGCGGCCGAAACGGGGTCCCGGTCATGGCCGACCGCACGCGCCACGTGCTCTCCAAGCCATGATCGGCGCGCTGATCCGTCGGCTGGGTTCGGCGTTGGTGCTGGCCGGGCTGGTGGCGGGGTGCTCGTCGCCGCGTCCGGTGGCGCCGGCCGCGGCGCCGGATCTGGGTCGGGAATTGGCCGGAAAGGTCAGCGCGGACCGCCTGTTCACCCACCTGCGCGCACTGCAGGATATCGCCAATGCCAATCACGGGAACCGGGCGGAGGGCACGCCGGGCTATGATGCCAGCGTCGAGTACGTCGCGAAGACCCTGCGGGACAAGGGTTTTAAGGTATCGACGCCGCAGTTTGACCGGCTGCTTACCATCTCGCCCGGCAAGCCGGCACTGACGGTGGCCGGCCGAACCTATCAGGTCGACCAGGCGTCGCTCCTGGTCCGGACACCTCCCGGCGGGCTGACCGGGCAACCGGTCCGGCCGGCGCAGCCGTCGGGCTGCGCGCCCGGCGACTACCCGGCCCCGATGCCCAAGGGCGCCATCGCCGTCGTCGACGACAGTCGCTGCTCGGTGGTCGACAAGCAGAACACCGCGGTGGCCAGGGGCGCGGCGGCGCTGATCGTGCTCAGCGCCCCCAACGGCCAGGGAGCGCCGCCCACGTTGTTCAGCCCCGGTTACTTCAAGCAGCTGACCGTGCCGGTGGCGGTCGTGGGCGCGAATGGCGCGAGCGCGCTGGCAGGCAACACCGGCCCGATACGTGTGGTGCTGGACGCGGAGAACGTCACGATCACATCGCGAAATGTGCTGGCGCAGACCGAAACCGGCTCGCCCAACGAGGTGATCATGGTCGGCGCGCATCTCGACAGCCCGCGCGGTGGCCCGGGCATCAACGACAACGGGACCGGCGTGGCCGCGGTGTTGGAAACGGCGCTCCAATTAGGCCCGCTGGCTCCGGTGAACAATGCGGTTCGGTTCGTGTTCTGGGGCGCCGACGAGGACGGGTTCAACGGCGCCATGGACTATGTTTTCGGCCTGGATCGCGATCAACTCAACGACATCGCCATGTACTTGGACGTCACCGTGCTGGGTTCACCGAACGCCGGTTTCTTCACCCACGACGGCGACCAATCCGGTCCGCCGTCGCCCGGAATCGCGTTCGGTGACGTGCCCGACGGTTCGGCCGGCATCGAGCGCACCCTGGCCGGGTATCTGTACTCGGCCGGGAAGCGCCCCGCCGATATGCCGCTGACCACCAAGAGCGACTACCACCCGTTCATGGTCGCGGGTGTGCCGATCGGGGGCGTGACCACCGGAGTTTCGCAGACGAAAACCGTGGTACAGGCGCGACTTTGGGGCGGCCAGGCGGGCGTCGCATTCGACCCCAATTACCAGGGCCCGCGGGACACGGTCGACAACGTCAACCGGGAAGCCTTGGCAGTCATGGGTGCGACGGTGGCGTTCGCGGTAGGCACCTATGCCGAGACGATCGGCGGTGTCAACGGAGTCCCGGCCCACGACAAGCGGCATCGCACGCGGGTGCCGTAGGGCACTTCCGGTGGGGATACCTGAGCGGCCCGGCCGTTTCGGCGACCACTAGCGCCGACGGCGGCCAGCGGCTCGGCCAATTTCAAGCACGAGTTGTTGAACGCGTGTCAAAAAGTGTTGGTGGCCAATGCTTCGCGATGGCTGGCAGTTTTTCGGAAACCCCGAACCTCGGGTCGGAATCTGGCTAGACTGTAAGCACTTTAACGTTTGTCTAATTCGTCGATATATGTCGGCGACCCAGGGGGAAGTGCGGCGATGTCATATTTGGCGGCGGCTCCAGAGTTTCTGACTTCGGCGGCAACGGATCTGTCCAACATCGGCTCAGCGGTGATTGACGCGAATGCGGCGGCCGCGGCCCCGACGACGGGGGTGCTCGCCGCCGGCGCCGATGAGGTGTCGGCGGTGGTGGCGTCGCTGTTCGCCCAGCACGGGCAGGCCTTTCAGGCGCTCAGCGCTCAGGCGGCAACGTTCCATGCCCAGTTCGTGCAGCTCCTGAGCGGGGCGGAAATTGCCTACACGGCCGCCGAGGCGGCTAATGCCTCGCCGTTGCAGGCGCTGAAGAGCGTGTCCGGGCTTCCGAGTGAGCTGGCCGGCGCGGCTAACGCCGCGCCGAGCATTGGGTTGCCGGGTCTGAGTCTGGGTGGCGGGGGTATCGGTCTGGGTGGCCCGAGTCTGGGTGGCGGGGGCATCGGCCTGCCGGGCCTGAGCTCGCCGGGTGTGGGCCTGGGGACTTTGCCGGGTCTGAGCCTGCCAGGGGTGGGCTTGGGTACGGGGGGCTTGAGCCTGCCGGGGTTCGGCCTGGGTAGTCTGCCGGGTCTGAGCCTTCCGGGCCTCGGCGGCGGTCTGCCGGGCCTGGGGGCTTTGCCGGCCCTGGCCCTGCCGGGTCTGGGCGTGGGGGGCCTGAACCTGGGCCTGGGCGGCTTGACCCTGCCGGGCCTGGGGGGTCTGCCGGGTTTGGGCCTGGGGGGCCTGAACCTGGGCCTGGGCGGCTTGACCCTGCCGGGCTTGGCTCTGCCGGGCTTGCCTGGCCTGCTGCCGGGCTTGCCGGGCCTGACCCTGCCGGGCTTGCCGGGCCTGACCCTGCCGGGCTTGCCGGGCCTGACCCTGCCGGGCTTGCCGGGCCTGGGGGGTCTTACCCTGCCGGGCCTGAATCTGAACCTGGGCGGGCTTCTGCCGGGCCTCGGCTTGACTCTGCCGGGCTTAAACCTGCTGCCGGGCGGCCTTACTCTGGGGGGCCTGCTGAATTTGCCGGCTGACGCGCTTCTCACGCCCTTCAATTCGGGCCTGCTCAACAACCTCCCTAATTTCGGCTTGGGTAACCGCGGCTTCGGCAACTTTGGCAACGGAAACACCGGCTTCTTTAACTTCGGGTCCGGAAATATCGGCATCAACAACGTCGGCTTCGGCAACAGCGGCCTTCTGCCCCTTGGGCTTCCGTTGGGTGGCGGTAACTGGGGCGGCGGTAACTTCGGCGCCACCAACTACGGCTTCGGAAACCTGGGCGACTTGAACTGGGGCCTGGGAAACACCGGCGTCGGCAACTACGGTGGCGGCAATACCGGTATCGGCAACATCGGCTTCGGCAACACCGGTACCGCCAACTTTGGGGTCGGGCTGACCGGTGCAGGTCAGTTCGGCATCAACTTCGCCAACCTGTTCAACTCGGGCACCAACAACTTCGGGCTCTTCAACTCGGGTGCGGGCAACATCGGGTTCTTCAACTCGGGTGTGGGCAACATCGGCATCGGCAACGCGGGCATCAACACGGTGTTTCCGGGCACCCTCAACAATGTGGGGCTGGGCAACGCCGGCATCGCGGACGCCGGCATCTTCAACTCGGGCGCGTTCGATACCGGCTTTGGCAACTCGGGCTTGCCCGTGGCGTCGTTATTGGCAACACCGGGCGCGAACACACCCTTGGGCCCGTTGGGCGGGTTTAACACCGGCTTCGGAAATTCGGGCAGCTTCAACACGGGCTCCGGTAACGGCGGCAACTTCAATACCGGCTTCGGCAACGCCGGTAACGTCAATACGGGCCTGGGGAACACCGGCAGTGTCAATACGGGTTTCTTTAACTTCGGCGACCTGAACACCGGGATCTTTGGTGGTGGGCTGCCTTTCCTCGGCAACCCCACCGCGGTTAACTCGGGCTTCTTCAACACCGGTGTCGGGAACTCGGGCTTTTTTAACACCGGCACTACGGTGTCGGGCTTCGACAACACGTTCGGCGACGGTCTATTCAGCGGCTTTAGCTCGGGTATCTTGAACTCGGCCCACGGCGGATCTTATGTTGACGGCTTGATCTCCGGCTTCGGCAACCAAGGCGTCACCGGCCCCGTTCCGATAGCAAATCTCCTGCTGAGCAACCCCCTAACGTCGACCGTCCCCTTCCCGACCCCGCTGACACTTCTCCTGACGTTCCTCGGCGGACTGCCGCCTGGCGGAATCCTGCCGCCTGGCGTCGCTAGCGGGCTCATCTCGGGCCTTGGCAACTCGGGCACCCTTATCTCGGGCGCGTTTAACCTCGGCCCCCGATAACTCATCAGCTCACGGGTACGAATATCGGCGACGACGGCGGTGCCTCTCAAGCCGTTCTGGGGCTGGCGCGATCGACAGTTGCTCGACGACACGGTCAACCCGGCCAGCGCGCAGGCTGTGCGCAACGCCGCCCGGTCCTGGCGCGGCGGCGTACCGGCTGTTTGCACTACGAATGCCAGCCCGCCCGTTTGTGTTTCGCAACGAGCAAACTCTAGGGGCTGGTCGCAAACCGCGGTTTTGATTTGGGCTGTCAGAGTTAGCCAACCGATTTAGAATGAGATCCCTTTGATGCTGCCGTGCAGCCGGTCGGGATGAGGTTCGTCATGAATAAGAGCGCGCGCATTCGACGTCTGCAGGCGGCGATCGCCTTCGTGGGCGCGGTACTTGTGGTGGCGGGATGCAGCACTTTCGTCGAAGGGCGCGGGCTGTCGATGCTCAACGACCCGTTCCGGGTGGGTGGTCTGCCGGCGACCAACGGCCCCAGCGGGCCGCGTCCGAATGCACCCAGTGCGACCGGCACGGTGGTCAACACCGACAACGGGGCGATCGACAAATTGTCGTTGCTGTCGCTCAACGACATCGAGGAATATTGGAAGTCGGTGTACAGCCAGTCGCTCAAAGGAACTTTCGTTCCGGTCGGCAAGCTGGTGTCCTACGACTCCCAAGACCCCAACGGCCCGGTGATTTGCCACGCAGAAACCTATAAGCTCGTCAACGCCTTTTTCACCTCGCGCTGCAACCTGATCGCCTGGGACCGGGGGGAGTTCATGCCCGTCGCGCAGAAATATTTCGGTGACATGTCCGTCAACGGCGTGCTGGCACACGAATTCGGGCACGCCCTGCAGAATATGGCGAAGCTGGTGACCAGAGCAGACCCGACTATCGTTCGTGAGCAGCAGGCCGATTGCTTCGCGGGCGTCTATCTCTTTTGGGTGGCCGACGGCAAGTCTCCGCGCTTCACGCTGAGCACCGCCGACGGGCTCGACCACGTGCTGGCCGGAGTCATCATCACCCGCGACCCGGTTCTGGACGCCGACACCCCGAACGACAACGAGCACGGGTCGGCCCTGGACCGGGTCAGCGCCTTCCAGATGGGCTTCCTCAGCGGCGCCTCGGCATGCGCGGGCATCAACAAGCAGGAGATCGCGCAGCGCCGAGGCGACCTGCCGAAAACCTTGCAGGCCGACCCCAACCGGGACCCGGAGACCGGCGGGGTCGCGATCAACGAGGACACGTTGTCGACGCTGATGGAGCTCCTGGGGAAGATCTTCTCCCCGAAAAACCCGCCGACGTTGTCCTACAAGCCGGCCGGTTGCCCGGATGCCAAGGCCAGCCCCCCGGCCTCCTACTGTCCGGCCACCAACACCATCCTGGTCGACCTGCCCGCACTGGCGACGATGGGCAAGGCCAAAGCCGAGAGCGAACGCACCCTGCCGCAGGGTGACGACACCGCGTTGTCGATCGTGATGTCGAGGTACGCGTTGGCGGCGCAGCACGAACGGGGCCTGGCGATGCAGAGCCCGTGGACCGCGCTGCGGACGGCGTGCCTGACGGGCGTCGTGCACCGCAAGATGGCCGAACCCATCGAGCTGCCGGACCAGAAGAACCTCGTGCTGACCGCCGGCGACCTCGACGAAGCGGTTTCCGGACTGCTCACCAACAAGCTCGTCGCCAGCGACGCCGACGGAACGAGCGTGCCGGCCGGTTTCACCCGGATCGCCGCGTTCCGCGGCGGCGTGGCCGGCAACATGGACGCGTGCTACTCGCGTTACCCCGGATAGCTCAAGTGATCTCGGCGAGCCGGGGAACCAGTTCGTCGCCGAAACGGCGGATGAAGCCGACGGGGTCGGGATTTCCCGGAAGGGGACCGACGTTGATCAACTCGACACCCAGCTCGGCGTAGCGCTCGACGGTCTTCAGGTACCCGTCGATGTCCCCGAATGGGTCGACCGCCAAAATGCCGCCCGCCGTCTTGCGGATTTCGCCCGGATCCCTGCCCACCCCGTCGCAGTGACGGTTCAGCACGTCGATCTTGTGCTTGAGCTCGTCGACGTCGCTCGCCATGCTGTTCCAGACGTCGGCGTACTGCGCGACCAGCCGTAGCGTCTTCTTCTCGCCGTCGCCGCCGATCAGGATCGGGGGCCGCCGAATCGGTTGCGGCACACAGATCGTCTCGGCCAGCTGATAGTGCTTGCCGTCGTAGGGCCCGTCGTCGTCGCTCCACATCTGCCGGCAGATCTGCAGCGTCTCCTCGACCATCTCGAAGCGCTCGTGCAGCGGCGGATACGGAATGCCGAGGGCCACGTGTTCGCGGTCGTACCACGCCGCGCCCAGTCCCAGCATCGATCGGCCCCGGGACAGCACGTCGAGCGTGGTGACCGTTTTGGCCAGCACGCCGGGGTAGCGGTAGGTGACCCCGGTGACCAGCAAGGTCAGGTCGATCGTCGTCGTCTGCGCGGCCAGGAAACCCAGGGATGTATAGCCCTCGAGGAACGGATCTTGTGCCCGGCCAAGGTCTTCCATCTGGAAGAAATGGTCGGCCAGGGTGAACACCGTCGCCCCGCCCTGCTCGGCGGCCTTGGCCGCATCGGCCAGCGTGGGGGCCAGCGTCGCCGGGTCACCGGGCAGAAAGTCGATAAAATGCACTCCTATTTCCATTGCAGATCAGTGCCCCTTCATAACTCGGTTAAACGCTCGAGCGGGGACAACGCGTCCAGGATGACTCGGCGCTCCCGTTCGGAGTCCCGCTGCGGCCGGCAACATGGACGCGCTACTCGCGTTATCCGGCCGACTCATTGGTACGCCCGTGGCCGATGTGGTCACGATGCCGAGCAGTTCGGCGCCCAGGCGCCTTAACCCAGCAGGTGCAGGGCGGCATCGACCGCGAGCGCGGGCACGTCGAGGGTCTTCGAGCGCAGATCGTGCCGCGCACCGGCGATTTCGACGACTTGCGTTGGCGCGGAGACCATGGCCGCGGCATCGCGCACCTCGCGCGGCGTGCCGAAGGGATCCGACGTTCCGTGCGTGAACACGGTGGGCACCGTGATGTCGGGCAGGTGCTCGGTGCGGGGGCGCTCCGGCTTGCCCGGCGGGTGGACCGGGTAGGAGAACAGCGTCAGCAGGTCGACCGAGATCGGGGAAGCCTCACCGGAGGCCACCACCATCGACGTCTGCCGGCCGCCGTAGGAATGTCCGCCGGCGATCAGCGGACCGTCGGCCAGGCCGCGGCACACCGCGATCGCCTCGACGATCCCGGCGCGGTCGGTGGCGGCCGAGCCGGACGGCGGGCCGGTGGGCCGGCGCCGACGGTAAGGCAGGTTGTAGCGCACCGCGAGCCACCCGCGTCGCGCCCACTCGTCGCAAACCTGTTGCAGCAGAGCAGATTCCCGGCTGCCGCCCGCGCCGTGGGTGAGCACAATCACTCCGGAGGCCGACCCTTCGGGCTCGTGCGCGATGCCCGCGATCCGCTCGAGACTCATGTGAGCCGAAACAGCGGGGAGACGGGGCCGTGCCCATGACCCAGCGGATAGGCGGCGCGCAAACATTCGGTGACCCAGCGCTTCCCGAAACCGACCGCTTCGGGCACGCCGAATCCGTGCGCCAGCGCGCAGGCTACCGCGGTCGCGAGCGTGTCACCGCCGCCGTGGTCGTCGCCGGTGTGGACGCGCTGCGCATCGAACTCGTAGAAATCGGCACCGTCGTAGAGCAAGTCGCAACTGCGATCGGATGACCGCAGGTGCCCGCCCTTGACCAACGCCCACCGCGGGCCCAGCGCATGCAGAGACTTTGCCGCCGCGCGCTGCGAGGCGGCATCGATGACCTCGACATCAACCAGCAGTCGAACCTCGTCGAGGTTCGGTGTCACCAGCGTGGCAAGCGGAAACAGTTGACCGCGAAGCGAATCCAGGGCCGACGGCGCCAACAGGGGATCGCCGTGCATGGACGCACACACCGGGTCGACGACCAGCGGAACCGCCAACTCCAGCCGGCGCCAGGTGGCGGCCACCGTGTCGATGATGGTGGCCGACGCCAGCATCCCCGTCTTGGCGGCCTGGATGCCGATATCGGTGACCACGGCGTCGATCTGATCGGCGACCACTTCGCTGGGCACCTCGTGAAAGCTCTTGACCCCCAAGGTGTTCTGCACGGTGACCGCGGTAACCGCGACGCACGCGTGCACACCCAGCAGCGCCATGGTGCGCATATCGGCCTGGATGCCCGCGCCGCCCCCCGAGTCCGATCCGGCGATGGTCAGCACCCGCAACGGCGCGGTTCCCGGCGGCGGCAGCGGCAGGTAACTCACTGCGTGATCGGCAGATACACCCGGTTGCCGTGCTCGGCGAACTCGCGTGACTTTTCGGCCATACCCTCGGCCATCGCGGCTTCGACCGCTTCCTCGCTGTCGAGCCCATGTGCGGCCGCGTAATCGCGGACGTCCTGGGTGATCCGCATCGAGCAGAACTTCGGTCCGCACATCGAGCAGAAGTGCGCGGTCTTGGCCGGTTCGGCCGGCAGCGTCTCGTCGTGGAATTCCCGTGCGGTGTCGGGATCCAACGACAGCGCGAACTGGTCGTGCCAGCGGAACTCGAACCGCGCCGTGCTCAGCGCGTCGTCGCGCTCCTGCGCGCGCGGATGACCCTTGGCCAGGTCCGCCGAGTGCGCCGCGATCTTGTAGGCGATCACCCCGTCCTTGACGTCCTTGCGGTCCGGCAGCCCGAGGTGTTCCTTCGGGGTCACGTAGCACAGCATCGCGGTGCCGGCCTGGGCGATGATGGCCGCGCCGATCGCCGACGTGATGTGGTCGTAGGCCGGCGCGATGTCGGTGGCCAGCGGCCCCAGGGTGTAGAAGGGGGCCTCCTCGCACAGTTCCTCTTCCAGCCGCACGTTCTCGACGATCTTGTGCATCGGGATGTGCCCGGGTCCCTCGATCATCACCTGAGCGCCACGGGCTTTCGCGATCTTGGTCAGCTCGCCCAGGGTGCGCAGTTCGGCGAACTGGGCGGCATCGTTGGCGTCGGCGATCGAGCCCGGCCGCAGCCCGTCGCCGAGCGAGAACGTGACGTCGTAGCGCGCGAAGATGTCGCAGAGCTCCTCGAAGTTGGTGTAGAGGAACGACTCCCGGTGATGGGCCAGACACCAGGCCGCCATGATCGACCCGCCGCGGCTGACGATGCCGGTGACCCGCTTGGCCGTCAGCGGCACATACCGGAGCAGCACACCGGCATGCACGGTCATGTAGTCCACGCCCTGCTCGCACTGCTCGATCACGGTGTCGCGGTAGACCTCCCACGTCAGCTCGGTCGGATCGCCCTTGACCTTTTCGAGCGCCTGGTAGATCGGCACCGTGCCGACCGGCACCGGCGAATTGCGCAGGATCCACTCGCGGGTTTCGTGGATGTTCTTGCCGGTGGACAGGTCCATGATGGTGTCCGCGCCCCAGCGGGTGGCCCACACCATCTTGTCGACCTCCTCGGCGATCGACGACGTCACCGCCGAGTTGCCGATGTTCGCGTTGACCTTGACCGCGAACGCCTTGCCGATGATCATCGGCTCACTCTCGGGATGATTGTGGTTGGCCGGGATCACCGCGCGGCCGCGCGCCACCTCGTCGCGCACCAGCTCGGCGGGCAGCTCCTCGCGCGCCGCGATGAACGCCATCTCGTCGGTGATCTCGCCGGCGCGGGCGCGCTGCAACTGGGTGCCGCGGTCACGCACCACCCCGGGCCGCGGCGGCAGCCCGGCCGCCAAATCGATCACCGCGTCCGGATCGGTGTATGGCCCGGAGGTGTCGTAGAGGTCGAAGTGATCCCCGGTCGACAGGTTCACCCGCCGGAATGGAACGCGAAGCCGAGCCCCGCCGGATCCCTCGATTTCGCGGTAAGCCTTGCCGCTTCCGGCGATGGGCCCGGTGGTCACGGACGGTGTGTCTGTTGACAAGGTATCGGTCATGTTGTCATCTCCCTACGCCGGCATTATCCGGTCAGGTTCGTACGGTCGACGGCCCCGAGCCGTCCTCTCAGCGCACTCGGCGTGCGCTCCCGCGTCTTGTCCAATTGGGTTGATCGTCCGGACGCGACGTTACCCCTTAACCGGTAGAGCGCTAGCCCGGGGTTCCACCGAGTGGAAGTATGTACACGTGCAACAGCCCACGGCCGCGACCGAGGCCGCCACCAACCACTTGAACATCGGCACCTTCCGCTTCTGGTTCGTCGGTCAACGTTGGGAGTGGTCCGACGAGGTGGCCCGCATGCACGGCTACGAACCGGGAACCGTGGCCCCGACGACGAAGCTGTTGCTGGCGCACAAGCACCCCGAGGACCGAGCGCACGTCCAGGAGCTGCTCGACTACGCGCTGCAGTCGGCGGGGTCGTTTTCCAGTCGCCACCGGTTCATCGACGTCGCGGGCAATGTGCACGACGCAATCGTTGTGGCCGATCGCATGCTGGACGACTCCGGAGCGGTGGTCGGGACCGCCGGCTACTACATCGACCTCACCGACACCTTCGACGAGGCCCGGCAGGAAGTGCTTGACGAGGCCCTGCCGGACCTGTTCGAGAATCGCGCGGCAATCGAGCAGGCCAAGGGGGTGCTGATGTATGTCTACCGGGTCAGCGCCGAGCAGGCCTTCCGCGTGCTGCAGTGGCGGTCGCAGGAGACCAACGTCAAGCTGCGCGAGCTGGCCAAGCAGCTGCTTGCCGAAGTTGCGACGCTGACAGCGCCGCCGGCCGCCGCCCAGAGTCAGTTCGACCATCTATTGCTGACGGTGCACGAACGGGCCCCCGCCGAGCCTTCGGGGTAGCCGGCGCAGCACGCGAACGCCGCAGGTCGGAATGTGGTTAGTTTGGCGCTAAGTATTTAACACGTTCGAGGCGGTAACGGACATGGAAGCGTTGGCGGTCCACCACGAGGCCGGTGAGGACGCGGTACTCGTGCGGGTCGAAGGCGACGTTGACTCCAGCACGGTCGGCGAGCTCACGGCCCACCTGGCCGCCGGGTTGCGGCTGGCCGCGACGCA
This sequence comes from uncultured Actinomycetota bacterium, assembly GCA_963784685.1. Lineage (GTDB taxonomy): Bacteria > Actinomycetota > Actinomycetes > Mycobacteriales > Mycobacteriaceae > Mycobacterium. The sequence goes on along the minus strand of CAWASF010000009.1, from coordinate 970,895 downwards.
CCCGGCCCGGCTGGTGATCGTCGACCTGCAACCGGTGACGTTCTTCGGAAGCGCGGCCTTGAATGCGGTGCTCGACTGCCACGAGAACGGGAAGCAAACCGGTACGTCGGTCCGGCTGGTGGCCGATCATGGCCACGTGCTCAGACCGATCCAGGTGACGGAGCTGGATCGCATCCTCGAGGTCTATCCGACGGTGTCGGACGCGCTGCAGCGCAAGCAAGCGCCATGAGCGCGCTGCCGGCCGACCTGGCGGCCGCGGTTGCGTTGGGCGGCGAGATGGGCCGGCGGTTCGCCGAATTCGATTGGGCGGCCCATCCGCTGGGCCGGCCGCAGGATTGGCCGGCCGAGTTCCGCACGGCCGTGGTGACGGCGCTGACGTCGCGGTTTCCGATCGTGCTGTGGCTGGGCAGGCAGGACCTGTTCCTGGTTTACAACGACGCCTACATATCGGCGTTGGCCGACAAGCATCCATCCGCACTGGGCCGGCCGGGCCGGGAAGTGTGGTGGGACATCTGGGATGCGATCAGTCCCATGCTGGCAAGCGTCATCGCGACGGGCAAGGCCACCTGGTCTGACGACTTGCTGCTGCCGATGGTCGTCGAGGGCCGGCGGCTGGACCGGTATTTCACCTTCACCTACGGCCCGATGATCGGCCAAGGCGGGGAAGTCTCGGGGATCTTCTGCGCGGTCACCGAAACGACCGAACGAGTGATAAGTGAACGGCGCCTTCACTTGCTCAATTCGGTGGCCTCCGCCGTCCTCGAAACAAGAACTTTCGCCGACGCCGTCAACGCAGCTGTCGCGGTGTGCACAGGCCAACCCGCCGACCTGCCGTTCATCGCCGTCTACGTCGACGACCCGAACGATGCCGCGGCTCCGCAGGTCACACTGTGTGGCGCGACTCCGTCGGTACTACCGCTGTTGCCCCGCGCGCTGGCCTCGCTGACCGACTGGGACGCGGCGTCGAGATCCCGGGCGAAGGCGCGGCTTATCGACGGCGTGGCGGCCGCCATCCCGGGCATCGACGAGGTTTTGGGCAGTAACTCTCCGGAGCAGGCGCTGGTGTTGCCGTTGGGGGAAGCCGCGACCGCTGGAGCGCTGGTGGTCGGCATCAGTCCGCGATGCCGGCTCGATGCGCAGTACCGAGGCTTCTGCCAGTTGCTGGCCGACCAGCTGTCGTCGGCGTTCGCACAAATAGTGTCCTACGAACAGCAGCGGCAGCGAGCCGACGCGCTGGCCGAGCTGGATCGGGCCAAGACGGCGTTTCTGACCAACGTCAGCCACGAATTCCGCACGCCGCTAACGCTTTTGCTGGGGCCACTCGATGACGCGCTATCCGATGCGCCGCCGGGAAGCGTCCTGGCGGACCGGCTCGACATCGCGCGACGCAATGCGCGGCGCCTGCAGCGCCTGGTCGACTCGCTGCTCGATTTCTCCCGCATCGAGGCCGGCCGGGCGAACGCGAAACTGGTGTGCACCGACGTCGGCGCACTCACCGAGCACATCGCGTCCTCGTTCACCGAGCTGTGCCGGCGGGCGGGGCTGGTTCTGGAGCTGGACTGTGGTCCGGCACTGGCGGACGTCGATCCGGGAATGTGGGAAACGATCGTCCTCAACCTACTTTCCAATGCCGTCAAGTACACCCTGCGGGGATCGATTTCGGTCGAGGTGCGAGCCGAACCCGCGGGTTGCCGAATTTCGTTGCGGGACACTGGAGTTGGGATCGCCGCCGCGGATCTGGACAGGCTGTTCGAGCGCTTCTACCGGGTAGACAATTTGCGCGGGCGCAGCGTGGAGGGCACCGGAATCGGACTGTCTCTGGTGCGCGGGCTGGTGGACCTGCAAAACGGAACGGTGGAGATCGACAGCGAATTGGATCGCGGAACCACGGTTACCATCCGGCTGCCGCGATCGGTCTCGGGCGGACAGGTCGACCAGTCTCCGTCGGCGACGCCGGACGAAAGCAACCCGTACGTAGCCGAGGCGCGCCAATGGCTGACGCCCGTCTCGGGCCCCGGCGCCGTGCCGACCGCATATGACGGCCCCCGCCAACTGGTGCTGATCGCCGACGACAACGCCGACATGCGCGCCCATCTCGGGCGGGTGCTGTCCGCGCACTGGGAAACGGTCTTGGTCGCCGACGGCGAGTCGGCCCTGGCCGCGGCCCAAGAGCTGCGCCCGGACGCGATCGTGACGGACGTCATGATGCCCGGCCTCGACGGCTTCGACTTGGTGGCGGCGATCCGGGCCGATCCGGCCCTGGCCGCCACACCGGTCCTCATGCTGTCGGCGCGCGCCGGCACGGAGGCTATCGATGAAGGCTTCGCGGGCGGGGCCGACGATTACCTGCCGAAGCCATTCCGCTCCCAGGAGCTGGTCGACCGGGTGGCGTCGCGGTTATCGGCGATAGCCCGCGAGCGCGACCGCCAGAGGCGTGAGGCGAGGCTCGACCTGGTTCACCTCGATACCGCCCTGCAGGCCACAGACTCGGTCGCCGGAATGCTGGACGCCTTGGTGCGGTACCCGTACGGTTCGGGCGACGGTGCCGCGGTGGCGATCGGGGTGCTCGAAGAGGAGCACCACGCACGGTTCGAATACGCCGGGTACCTCCCCGCGGAAGTGCGCGACCGCTACCACGTTGTGGCGCTCGATTCGCCGTTGATCGGCGCCGACGTCATCCGCAGCGGCGAGCCGATGGTCGTCACCGACACGTTCGACATGCCCCCGCGTTATCAGCACGCCGTGCGCGACACCGCGGCCAGTGTCCGCGCCTGCGTCGCTCATCCCTTGCGGGACAAGTCGGGTCACAAAATTGGCGCGCTGTTGCTGCTGTGGCCGACGCCGCGCCGGTTCGACGCCGCGGAGCTCGATACGTTCGCCCGGATGGCCGAGCTGACCGAGGCGGCCCTGGACCGGATCTGCGCCATGGCGCGCGAACACCGGATCGCCGTCGACTTCCAGGAGCAGCTGCTCGACTTGGATCGCGGCTCGACCGCCGCCGTCGTGGCGGCCGTCTACCAGCCGGCCGGCGAAGCGATGCGGGTCGGCGGCGACTGGTATTCGGTCACCCCCCTCGCCCGCACCGGCCGGATCGGAATATCGGTCGGCGACGTCGTCGGGCACGGCCTGGCGGCCGCAATCGTGATGAGCAGACTGCGCGCCGCGGTGGCCGCGTCGGCGCTGACCGCGGCCGAACCGGCCGCGGTGCTGGCAGCGCTGGACAGGTACGCGGCCAGCGTCGCCGGCGCTCGCTGCGCGACGGTGGCTTACGCCCTGGTCGATACGGGAGCGGGCACGGACGGCGCCGTCGTCAGCTACAGCTGCGCCGGGCACCCTTACCCGTTGCTCATTCCCTCGCAGGGTGATCCCGTCTTCCTCGAGTCGGGCCGTCGTGCCCCGGTGGCCGTTCAGGACGACGGTGCGGGGAGCCGCCCGGTCGGCGCGACCGCAACGGCCGGGCTGCCACCGGGCAGCATGATCCTGCTGTATACCGACGGGCTGGTCGAGCGGGCCGGCGAAACGCTGGACGACGGATTCGCCCGCCTGAAGGCCGCGGCCGCCGGCTGCGCGCAACTGCCGGTCGAATCCGTCTGTGCCGAGTTGCTGGCGCGAATGACGCCGGCGACGGGCTATCGCGACGACGTCGTGGTCCTCGCGCTGCGGCCGAGCCACTCGGCGGCGTGCAGCTTCGCGACCGTGTTGCCGGCCGCGCCGGCCCAGATTCCCGTCGCGCGCAACCAGCTGCGGCGTTGGTTGGCCAGCATTGACGTCGATCCCCGCCGCAAGGATGACATCCTGTTGGCGACGTCGGAAGCGGTCACCAACGCGATCGAACACGGCAGTCACAGCGAGCCGCGAAAGACCGTGTCCGTCGAGGCATTCCTGCATGAGGAGACGGTCGCGGTCACCGTCAGCGACACCGGGCGGTGGGCCGGCGATTCGTCGGCCAGCTTGCGCAGCCAGCGACGTGGTCGCGGGCTGACCCTGATCAGTGGGCTGGCCGACCGCGTCAACACGGTCCGGAGTTCGGTAGGCACCCGGGTCACGCTGCAGTTTGAGCGTGCCGTCGCTGTTACCTGAACGACTCAGACCTCTTCGATCGCCTCGCCGAGCTCCTCGAGGATCTTGTTGTGGTGATTGCTTGCCATGAGGTGGCCGGCGGCGATGACCAGGGCGACGGGCCACTCGATGAGTTCGAGCGCCGCCAGGGCGGCCAGACCGCCGTAGTAGGCCAGTTGCTCGGGCCGCGGAATCTCCATCTGGCCCACCACCGGGACGTTGACCACGAAGGTTTCGCCCTCGCGGATCTTCTGCACCGCTTCGCGCTGGGAGGTCGCTTTCCGCGCCTTCTTTTCCGCCATCATTTGCCTTTCAGTAACTGAGGGTTTGCCGTCCCGCCGGGTCGGGCGGTCACCGTCGGACCTATGTCGACGACCGACTCCGTGGCCGATCCGCTGGTTTCGTCGCTTGCGTTGGTGCTGCGGGTGCCCTTGGTGGAACTCTATGCGCTGCTCTGGCGGGTCGGGGTGGTGGAGATTCGGCATTCCGATCGGACCGCTTACCGTTCTTCTCGGGCGCGTCAGGCCCCGGGGGCAGCGTGTGCCCCTTGTCCTGGGTGCCCCAACCTTCCACAACACGGTTCAGAACGGCTATCGCGACGGTCGCCCCGGCGGCGGCCCCCAGCGCCTGCCCCCAACCGACCGGTCCAAGCGGTGTGCAGCCAAGCAACTGGCTGACCACGGGAATGCTGATCAGCGTCCCCATCACCCCAAGCGAGCCCACCGCGGTGGCCACCACCAGCGGAGCGTGGGAATCGAGCAGGGTCTGACCCAATTCGGCGCCCACCAGCGCGACCAGTGCCACGGTGGATGCCCGGGTCGGGCGCCCGGTGACGCTTGCCATCGCCCACGCCGCCGTCGTCGCGGCCGCGGTGGTGACACCCCGGATGGCAACGGCGCGCCATAACGCGGGCCGATCCGGGCCGCGTAGGTCCGGGTCGATCGGTGCGCTGGGATCGCTGACCGCCAGCGCGGCGGCCGGCAGCGCATCGGTCAGCATGTTCACCAGCAAGAGCTGCCGGGTGTTCAGCGGCGACGTCCCGGCGATCGCGCTGCCGATGATCGCGAACAGCACCTCGCCGGCATTGCCGCCGAGAAGTACGGACACCGCCGCCTGCACCCGCTGCCAGAGTTGGCGCCCTTCCTCGATCGCGTGCACCAGCGCATCGATGCGGGCGTCCACCAGCACCACGTCGGCCGCCATGTGGGCCGGGTCGCTGCCCCCGGCCACCACGCCAATCCCGACGCTGGCGGCGCGGATCGCCGCGGCGTCGTTGGAGCCGTCGCCGACCATGGCGCACAGCGTCCCGGCACCCTCGAGCGTCTGCACGACCTGGACCTTGTTCTCCGGTGTCATCCGGGCGAAAATCACCCGCTCGGCCACCGCGCGGCGCTGCTTTTTGCGCGACAGCGAGTCCCATTCAGAGCCGCTGATCACCTGCTCGGCGGTCACCGACAGGCCCAGCTCCCTGGCGATGGCCAGGGCGGTGATCGGGTGGTCGCCGGTGATCAGCTTCACCCCGACCCCTTGTTCCCGCAGGCTCGCCAGCAGCCCGACGGCCTCGGGCCGCGGGGTGTCGGACAACCCGAGGAAGCCCGTGAGCGTCAACCCGTCCCGGCAGAATTCCGCGATGTCGTCGGGGTCTTCGAGAATCGCCTGGGCCTGTTGGGAAGTCAGCCGGCGCTGCGCGACGGCGATCACCCGCAGCCCATCGGCGGCGAGTTCGGCGACCGCTTTCTCCGTTTTCCGGCCGACGTCCTCGCAGGCGGCCAGCACCACTTCGGGCGCGCCCTTGACGGTCAGCTCCCGACCGGTGACCGAGGCCGAGAACGACCTACCGGAGCGGAACGGAAGATGCGCTGTCGGTTCGGCGGGGTCGGCACTGGGTGAGCCGGCGGCCGCCTCGACAATCGCGACGTCGGTGGCGTGCGCCTGCGGGCCGCCGTTGGAGGGCGGCGCGGCGTGCGCGGCGCAGCGCAGCACGTCGTCGCGCGAGTAGCCCGACGCCGGGTGCACCTGGGCCACCCGCAGGCGGTTCTCGCTGAGCGTTCCGGTCTTGTCGAAGCACACCACGTCGATGCGGCCGAGCGCCTCCACCGACCGCGGAACGCGCACGAGCGCGCCGAATTTCGTCAGCCGCCGTGCCGACGCCGACTGCGCCAGCGTTGCCACCAGCGGCATCCCCTCGGGGACCGCGGCGACGGCGATGGCGATGCCGCTGGCCACCGCCTGCCGCAAAGCCGTGCCACGCAACAGCCCAAGCCCGCTGACCAGTGCCCCGCCGGCCATGCTGACGGGGTAGGCCTGATTGGTGAGCTGACTGAGCTGGTGCTGCAGGCCGATGTCCGACGGCAGGTCGCCGGACACCAGCTCGGCGGCCCGACGTTGTTGGGTGTCGGCCCCGACGGCGGTCACCACGGCGACCGCCGTACCCGCGACCACGGTCGTCCCGGCGAACAGCATGCAGCGACGCTCGGCGAGGTCGGCACCCGGCGTCGGCTCGACCTGCTTGTCCACCGACAGCGATTCACCGGTGAGCGTCGACTCGTCGACCTCGACGTCGACCTCCTCGATGACCCGGGCGTCGGCGGGCACCACCTCGTGGGTTCGAATTTCGATCACGTCGCCGGGCCGCAGTTGTGCCGCGATGACGTCGGTGTAGAGCCGCTCCCCGTCGGGGCCGGTCTCCACTTTCCTGGCCGGGGGAATCTGCTGTGCGAGAAGACGATTCAAGCGGTTTTCGGCGCGCAGCCGCTGACTGGCCGCGAGGACGGAGTTCGCGGTCAGGACCGAGAAGACCAAGATCGCGTCGACGGGCGAACCGAGCACGGCGCTCGCCGCCGAGCCGAGTGCGAGCACCGGTGTCAGCGGGTCGGTCAGTTCGGCGCGGACGGCCCTGAGCAGCTGCCAGAATGCGGGCGGCGGCGTTTGGGCCGGTTGCGCGGCTCGCCGGTCCGCCTCGCCGGTCGTCCGGGAGTCGGGCGGCGGCAACGCCTTACGGACCTGCTCGACCGACATCGCGTGCCATTCGTGGACGGCTACCGGGCGCGGCGTATCGGCGCTCATGATCCCGCGCGCCAGCAGATACCCCGAGAACAGGCCGGCCGCCGCGCCGGTGACCACCGGCCCGGGCCCCAGGCCGCGGATGCCCGGGATCATCAGCAGCGATCCCATCGCCGTCGCACCGGCCGATATCCCGACGCCGCGCTGGGTGGCGGTCCTGGCCGCCGGCAGCGCGTGCAGCACCCGCCAGGCGGCCGCCAGATCCGGCAGGAGCAGGTCGGCGGAGAAGGGCGGCGGACCCGCCCCCCGCCGTGGCATCATGCCCAGCGCCACATCGGCAGCCGAAATGGCTTGTGCGGCAGCCGACGACAGCACGGCCACCGTGTGGCCCGCCTGCTGCAGATCGGCCACGGCGCGGGCGAGGGCATCGTCGACCGACCCGCCTTCCGGGGACCTCAATTCGTCGAATGCCGGTCGCAGTTCGCCCAGCGAGTCGACGTCGACCGAGACCAGGTCGACTCCCGTCCGATGAGCCTCGGCAACCACCGCGGACGCCAATGGATCGTAGGCGGGCCGGAAGAGCGCCTCGACCCCGGAATCCTGCCCGCCGGCCGACATCCCGGGCACCGGGTGCCAGCCCGGCCGGTGGCCATTCCGCTCGAGCGCCACCTGGGCGCGGTCCCACGCCGCCGACAGGTCGCCCTCGTCGGCGCCGCGGATGCGCGCCACCCGCAAGCTGTCGGTGCAAAGCACTCGGGGGTCGATGACGATCGCGTCGACGCGGTCCAACCGGCGCAGCGCGTCCGGCCGCAACGACAGGACCGCGTGTCGATCGGCCAATCCGCGTCCAAGCTCCGCAGCGAACGCCTCCGGCGTGGTGCGGGTGGCCTTCGGGGCGGTCACCAGCACGGCGGTCGCGGCCATGTTCAGGTTGCGGGTGGTGGCGGCGACCAGCCCCGTGCTGAGCGCCTGGACGAACGCGAAACGACCGGCGTAGCGCTCCATCGGTCTGGAGCGCGGCGCCCGCGGTGGCGACGACGCGTCAGAGCGCGGTTGCTCCGCGTGCCGGGCCAGCTCCGGTTCGTGGTGGCGCCAGGCTTGCGCCGCGGCTCGGCATTCGGCGGCTTTCAGCGACTGCATCAGCAGACCCACCGATAACGACGCCGGAGCCAGCGTGAGCGTTTCCACGGCCGTCGTGGCCAGCGTCATCGCGGTGTCCGTCGCCGGTCCGCCGATGCGGTTTTCGATCAGGCGGCGCAGCCTGGGCTGGTAGTCCACCCCTATGACGGCCGCCTGAATGGCGATCGGCCATCGCGGCCAATGCAGCGCTCGGCCCGCGAGCGCGACGCTCAGCCCGGCCGCGTTGGCGGCCACGGTCACGGCCCTGGTGGCCGCCACCATGCCGTCGCCCGGCAGGCTCGTCGGACGCACGCCGGTGTCTTTCTTTGCGCGGCAGCGCTTTTCGGCGGCATCGACGATCCGGCAAAGGTCGCGCAGCGACGCGTCCTGACCGCTGAGGCCGATGACCACCCGCGAAAAGGGGTGGTTCAGGCTGGCCGACGTGACGCCGGGGTGGGCCCGGACCGCGTCGAGCACGGCACGTCCGAGCTGACCATCGGGCGCGCCATCCAGGCCGCGGACCTCGATCCAGGCGCGGCCGTCGCCCCGCCAACAACGGCGGCTCAGCGTTTCCTGCGGAAGGTCGCCGGTGAGCGCCCTGGCGCCCTCCCGCAGCGGAATGGCCGCGAGGTTCGCGAGGCCGGTGAGGGCCCGGAGCGGCATCGATCGTGGTAATGCCGTGACGACGCTCAAGGGCTCCTCGGAAGGTTTCGTTTAGTTGGTGCTGCGCAGCTTGGTGGCGCTGGCCCGGCGTCCGGACGCCTTCTTGGCCGCCGGCTTGCCGGGGGCTTTCGCCGTCACCGCTTTGCTCGGCGCGGGCTGCGATGGCACCGGCTTGAGGTTCGCCTTGGCCGCGGCGGTGTCGGACCTGCGGGACAGCCGGTGCAACAGCAACGCGCCGCCACCGACGGCCAGCAGCACCGGCCACTCGACCAGGCCGGCAACGCCGAGCGCGCCCATTGCCAACGCGGCCGCCGGCGTCGAGTGGCTGCCGCTGCTGACCCCGCGCTTGATACCCTCCGCGGCTCCCGTTACGCCGCCGACGACTCCGTTGACCGCGGCGCCACCGACGGCGCCCGCCGCCGCCGTGGTCGCGTCCGCCGCTCGACCCAGCGTTTTGCCTACGTTGCGCACAGCCCCGCCGACGACACCCATGATCACTCCTCGGTATCTGATCGCTCTCGCTGGGAACCGCGTCGTCAACGGGTGTACCCGTTGGGCGCGGGGCTAACAGCAACAACGAAATTTGTTCTCAGCATCTCTCAGCGAAAGCCTGCCACGTTACCAACGTGCGTACAACGAGTAAATGCTGTTTTGACTCAAACCGGAATCACATCGATGAGCACCGGCGCGTGATCGCTGGGCGCCTTGCCCTTGCGTTCCTCGCGGACGATCTGCGCGCCGGTCACGCGGCGGGCCAGCAACGGCGACGCCAGCATGAAGTCGATGCGCATGCCCTGCCCCTTCGGGAACCGCAGCTGGGTGTAGTCCCAGTAGGTGTACACGCCGGGACCCGGCGCGAACGGCCTCACCACGTCGGTGAATTGCGCGTCGACGATCGCGCCGAACGCGCGCCGCTCCGGCTCGGAGACATGCGTGGCGCCGGCATAGAATTCGGTGCTCCAGACGTCGTCGTCCGTGGGCGCGATGTTCCAGTCGCCGGCCAGCGCGATCTGCGCCGCGGGGTCGTCGCGCAGCCAGCCCGCCGCCGTATCACGCAGCGCTGCAAGCCAATCCAGCTTGTAGAAGTAGTGCGGATCGCCCACCGCGCGGCCGTTGGGGACGTAGAGGCTCCACACCCGGATGCCGCCGCAGGTGGCGCCCAGTGCGCGCGCTTCCGCCGACGCTGCCACCTCCGGCTTGCCGCTCCAGCTGGGCTGCCCCTCGAAACCGATCTGCACATCGTCGAGACCAACGCGCGAGGCGATCGCCACGCCGTTCCACTGATTGAAACCGACGTGTGCCACCTCGTAGCCGACTTCAAAGAACGGCAGGGTGGGGAACTGGCTGTCGGAACACTTGGTCTCCTGCATGGCCAGCACGTCGACCTCGGCGCGTACCAGCCAGTCGACCACGCGGTCCAGCCGGGTGCGAATCGAATTCACATTCCACGTGGCTAGCCGCAGGGTTCGATCGGGCATGGCTAGACGGTATCCATGGTGTGGGCCCGTACGTAGCGGCGACGGTGGTGCGGCCGGAAGCCCAGCGAACCGGCGAGGCCCGTCTCGCCGGTGTCGTCGGCAACCAGGTAGCCGCGGGTTGCGCCGCGCGCGGCGCCCCAGGACAACAGCGCTTCGCAGAGGCCCACAGCGACTTGGTCGTCGTCGGCGGGTATCTCCGAGAGCCCAACCCAGCGGGTGCCGTCCGGCGCGTCGGTCAGCGCCGCACGCGCGCCGCCGACGACGGCGGTACGCAGGCCGGCCGAGGGCGCGACGGCCGGGTCGGGCTCACCGGTGGACGAGACATCGCGGACCAGAACCCGTTCCGTGTGTTCGACCGTCACGCCGGGAGGCAGCCGCAGCAACCGATCGGGAATGGCCAGCCATGGTGTCAGGCCGCGGTGGTCGTACCAGTCGACGATCGCGGGGACTGCGGTCACCCGAGCCGAAATGTCCAGCGGGACAGCCGAATTAGCGGCCAGGCCGACGCCCGGGCCGGCTCGCAGCAGCCAGCCGTCCAGCCACGCTTGTTCGGCGCCGGGCCAGGCCGTGGCGGCCGCGTGCTCGAGCGCCCGGATTTGCCAGGTCCGCACCGGTGCGTCAGTCAGTGTCCGGATCGCGACGGCGTCGGCGGGCGCGAACTCGACGACAGCGCCGGCCTTCGTCCGAACCCGCACCACCGGATCGACCGCCAGTAGGTGCCCGACCGCATCGGTCAGCGGCGGGACCGATCCGGGCGGGCGCCGGTAGCGAACCGTCACCCGCGTCCCCGGGTCCGGCCACGAGACCATCAGTGACCGAACGGGTCCGGTCCCTCGCCGGGCAACCATGACAGACCGGGAACGCCCCAGCCGTGCGACTTGACCGCCCGTTTCGCCGCGCGGGCGTGCCGGCCGATGAGTCGGTCCAGGTAGAGAAACCCATCCAGGTGGCCGGTTTCGTGCTGCAGCATCCGCGCGAACAGGCCCGTGCCCTCGATGGTGACCGGGTTGCCGTCGGCGTCGAGTCCGGTGACCCGTGCCCATGTCGCGCGGCCGGTGGGAAACGACTCGCCCGGAACGGACAAGCAGCCTTCGTCGTCGTTGCCCGGGTCGGGCATGGTCTCGGGGATCTCCGAGGTCTCCAGGACCGGGTTGATGACCACGCCGCGGCGGCGACCGGTCATTCCGCGGTCCTCGGCACAGTCGTAGACGAACAACCGTTGTCCGACGCCGATCTGGTTGGCGGCCAGGCCGACCCCGTGCGCTGCGTCCATGGTGTCGTACATGGTGGAGATCAATTCGGCCAGATCCGCCGGTAGCGAACCGTCGGGCGCGACGGGCACCGGCGTCGTCGGGGCGTGTAGAACCGGATCCCCGACGATGCGGATGGGTACGACTGCCATGGTCGGCTAGCTTAAAGCCAGGCGAACTGGGCAATCGAACCAAGTCGGCCGACTCGCGGGTCTGGATTACGACTTGAGGGTTCGCGGCGTGGTTCAATATTCGCCGAAACATGCCCCTATGTAAGTCAAGTCATTCGAACGCTTTGGGAATCGCCGGAAGGGTCCAGGGGAAGCGATATGGACAGCGCCATGGCGCGGGCAAATCGATCGGGGGATGACTCTGAGATCACCGATGGGCTCACCCGCCGCGAGCACGACATCCTGACGTTCGAACGTCAATGGTGGAAGTACGCCGGGGTCAAGGAAGACGCGATCAAAGAGCTGTTCTCGATGTCGGCGACGCGCTACTACCAGGTACTCAACGCGCTGGTCGATCGACCCGAGGCGCTGGCCGCCGACCCGATGCTGGTGAAGCGGCTGCGGCGGCTGCGCGCCAGCCGCCAGAAGGCGCGGGCGGCGCGGCGCCTCGGCTTCCAGGTGACCTGACAAACCTGCGCCGTTGCAGGCTCACGCGCTTTTCTGGCTACAGTGGGCTCGATGAAAGAGCGCGTCCCCGACTCGACGGGGCTTCCCCTGCGGGCCATGGTGATGGTGCTGATCTTCCTGGGCGTCATCTTCCTGCTGCTCGGCTGGCAGGCGGTGGGATCCTCCGGGAACTCCGACGAGGAGTCGGCGTCTCCGGTCTCCAGTGTGAGCAGCACCGCCGGCTCGCCGGCCACCACCAGCAGCGTCCCGGCGAACCAGGCCGAGGTGCGCATCTACAACATCTCCAACAAAGAGGGCGTGGCCGCCCGCACCAAGGATCAACTCACGGCCGCCGGTTTCAACGTCACAAAAACCGACAACCTCCAGGTGTCCGATGTCTCGGTCACCACGGTGTACTTCACCGACGCTGACGACGAGCACGCCACCGCGGACGCGGTGGGCCAGAAGCTCGGTGCGCCCGTCCAACCGCGGATTCCGGCACTCAAAGACCAACCGCCCGGCGTCATCGTCCTGGTGACGGGCTGACGTTCCACGCGAATTCGCGGCGGCGTTAGATTCGCGAAGAGCCGCCGCCGGGCTAGGCTTCGGGAATGCCTAAGCACCGCAATGCCGCAACCATGTCCGCGCTCTCGGCGGCCACTTGCGTCGCGCTGGTAAGCGCGTGCGCGTCACCGCAACACGCGTCGACGGTCCCGGGCACCACGCCGGCGGTGTGGACCGGGTCACCCGCGCCGTCGGCGCCGGCCGGCACCGACGGTGACCAGCAGCAGCCCGCGGCGAAGACCGTCAGCACCCAACTGAAGGCTCCCGACGGCACACAGGTCGCGACCGCGAAATTCGATTTCAGCAACGGCTACGCCACCATCACGATCGCGACGACCGGCGGCGGCCTGACGCCGGGCTTCCACGGGGTCCACATCCACAAAACGGGCAAGTGCGAGCCCAACTCGACGGCCGCGACCGGTGGACCACCCGGCGACTTCATGTCCGCCGGCGGGCACTTCCAGGCGGCCGGGCATTCCGGCGAGCCCGCCAGCGGCGACCTGACGTCGCTGGAGGTCCGCAAGGACGGTGTCGGGATGCTGGTCACCACCACCGACGCCTTCACCCTGGACGACCTGATGACCGGCGAGAAGACCGCAATCATCATTCACGCCGGCGCCGACAACTTCGGTAACATCCCGCGGGATCGCTACACCCAGACCAACGGAACACCGGGCCCCGACGAGACGACGATGAGCACCGGTGACGCCGGCAAGCGGGTGGCGTGCGGTGTCATCGGTGCCGGCTAGCAGGGCGAGAACCCGCATCGATTTCGCCCCCTCGCCGCGGCCGACGATCGGTGTGGAATGGGAGTTCGCGCTCGTCGACGCCCAGACCCGCGACCTGAGCAACGAAGCCACCGCGGTGATGGCCGAGATCGGCGAAAATCCGCGCGTGCACAAGGAATTGCTGCGTAACACCGTCGAAGTGGTCAGCGGCGTCTGCGACTGCACCGCGCAGGCAATGGAAGACCTGCGGGAAACCCTGGTCCCCGCCCGCCGGATCGTCCGGGACCGCGGCATGGAGCTGTTCTGCGCCGGCACGCATCCGTTCGCCCGGTGGTCCTCCCAGAAACTCACCGATGCCCCGCGCTACGCCGAACTGATCAAGCGCACCCAGTGGTGGGGTCGGCAGATGCTGATCTGGGGTGTGCACGTGCACGTCGGGATCGCGTCGGCGAACAAGGTGATGCCGATCATGACGTCGCTGCTGAAGTACTACCCGCACCTGTTGGCGTTGTCGGCGTCGTCACCCTGGTGGGGCGGCGAGGACACCGGATACGCCAGCAATCGCGCGATGATGTTCCAGCAGCTGCCCACCGCCGGGCTGCCGTTCCAGTTTCAGACGTGGGCAGAGTTCGAAGGCTTCGTCTACGATCAGAAGAAAACCGGCATCATCGACCATATGGACGAAATTCGTTGGGACATAAGACCTTCGCCGCATCTGGGCACCCTCGAGGTGCGGGTCTGCGACGGGGTGTCCAACCTGCGGGAGCTCGGCGCGCTGGTCGCGTTGACGCACTGCCTGGTCGTCGACCTGGATCGCAGGCTGGACGCCGGTGAGACGCTGCCCACCATGCCGCCGTGGCATGTCCAGGAAAACAAGTGGCGCGCCGCCCGATACGGCCTGGACGCGGTGATCATCTTGGACGCCGACAGCAACGAGCGGCTGGTCACCGACGACATGGCCGACGTGCTGACGCGGCTGGAGCCGGTCGCGAAGTCGTTGCACTGCGCCGACGAGCTGTGCGCAGTGGCCGACATCTGGCGGGACGGCGCCTCATACCAACGGCAGCGACGCGTGGCCGAGGAACACGACGGCGACCTGCGCTCGGTCGTCGACGCGCTCGTCGCCGAGCTCGACATCTAGGGTCAGGACAATGGCGCATCCCGAACCCACCGAGCTGGCCATGTTCCCGCTCGAGTCGGCGCTGCTGCCCAACGAAGATCTTCCGCTGCGCATCTTCGAGCCCCGCTACGGCGCGCTGGTGCGCCGTTGCTTAGACGGTGACGAGCCGTTCGGGATCGTGCTGATCTCGGCGGGCCGCGAGGTCGGCGGCGACGATTCCCGTTGTGATGTGGGTGTTTTGGCCAGGATCACCGAACATGCCGACCTCGGCGAGGGCCGGTATGTGCTGCGCTGCCGGACCGGGGAGCGCATCCGGGTGCGCGAGTGGCTGCCCGACGACCCGTACCCGCGCGCGGTCGTGGCGGTTTGGCCCGACGAGCCGGGGGCTTCGGTGACCCACGCCCAGTTCGTCGACCTCGAGGACCGGGTGATCGCCTTGTTCGAGCGGATCGCGGAAGCTCGCGACGCCCGGCTGCCCGACCGCGACGTGCTACTGGGCGACGGGGGGGCCGCTACGGACGATGCCGGGCAACGCCTGTTCGCGTTGGCGTCGCGCGTCCCGATCGGAACGGCCGACCGCTACACGGTGCTGTCGGCGCCCTCGGCCGCCGATCGGCTGTGCGCGCTCCGCGAGGCCGTGGATGCGGTCGCCGAGATGGTGGAGTTCCAGCTGTCCGAATGAGGGGTGATGCGATGAGCGACGTGACGGTCGACATCAGCCAGGGTGTTGCGGTGCTGACGCTGCATCGGCCCGACCATCTCAACGCCTATACCGCCGAGATGGGCCGGCTGCTGAGCGAGGCGTACCGCGAATGCGACGCCGACGACAATGTCCGCGCCATCGTGCTCACCGGGGCCGGCCCCGCCTTCTGCGTCGGGGCGGATTTCTCGGGCAACATCTCCCCGTTCGACACCCCGAGCGACGACAGCGCGTTCTCGGCGTCGCCGATCGACCCGGCGGCCTTCGAATTGCGCAAACCCGTGATCGCCGCGCTCAACGGCCACGCCATCGGAATCGGCCTGACCATCGCCCTGCAGGCGGATATTCGCATCGTCGCCGAAGACGCCAAATACGGTGTGGTGCAAGTCCGCCGCGGAGTGATACCCGACTGCATGTCGCACTGGACGTTGACGCATCTGGCCACCCTGGGGGTGGCCGCCGAGATCCTGCTCACCGGGCGCACTTTCACCGGCGCGGAGGCCATGAGGCTCGGTGTGGCTAATCGGGCGCTGCCCGCCGAGCGGGTGCTCGACCACGCGCTGGAGACGGCCCGCGACATCGCGGCCCACGTGGCTCCGATGTCGGCGGCGTTGTGCAAGCGACTGCTGTGGGACAGCGCCATGCACGGCTACACCCCGCGCCAGGTCGCCTCGCTGGAAACCGCGCTGCACCACCGCGTGATGGGCAGCGCCGACGCCCGCGAGGGAGTCAGCGCGTTCTTGGATCGCCGGCCGCCGCGGTTCAGTTCGCGGCTCTCGGCCGACTGGACCGCCCTGCCGGAGATTGGGCCGGAGCCGTGACCCTCGAGTGTGCGTCGGTGCACTTGACTGTGCATCCAGGGTGGGAATTCGGCCAAAACACCGCCCCACGCGCACGCGCGAATGTGGGCGGTCAGACGCTCAGCAACTCCGCCAGCGCGACACCGAGATTGTGCAGGTTGGTTTCCAGCGCGTAGGTCTGCTCGACCGTCCAGTTGAGGATGCCCCCCGACAGCGCGCCAACGATGATGTCCGCCAGAGTTTCTGCGTCGTGTCGCGCGCTGACCTCACCGCGCGCAACCCCCTCTTTGACCAGCTCGACAAAGGTGTCGTGCAGGTTGAATCCCCGCTGGATGCCGTAGCCGCTGGTGGCCAGCATCTCCCCGATCATCTCGCGGTAGGTGTCACCCGATTCGGCCAGCGCGGCGGCGATGTCGTCGAACACACCGATGATTCGCTCCGGGATCGGCTGCGCACCGCGGTCGAACACAACGTCGTGCAGGTTGTCCAGCCGTCGTTGCGCCAAGGCCCGGATCATGTCCTGACGGGTGGCGAAGTGGTTGAAGAACGTTCGGTTGGCGACGTCGGCGCGCTCACAGATTTCCTCGATGGTGGTGGCCGCGACACCCTTACGGAGAAACAACTCGAAGGCGGCCGCGAGGATCTTCTCCCGCACCTCGAGCTTGCGACGTTCCAACCTGTTCACGTTCTCGCACACAACTTCTCGGAGAGCTCCCACCAGTCGACGGCACGCTGCCCGTCGCGGGCGTAGGGCGTGACGGCTTCGCTGATCCCACAGTCTTCCAGATACAACGCCCCCCTGTTCGCCAGCTCGGGGCTCACCGCCGCCCACACCTGCGTCGCGGCACCCTGTTCGGGCATGACGAAGTCGAGATGGCCGTCGGCGTATTTGCGTAGTCGGGAGAAGTCCGAACGGGACATGTACCGCGCCAGTGAAGTGGCCACGGTGCCGGGATGCACGGCATAGGCGCGGATACCCAAGCCGCGCAGGCGTCGGTCGGCTTCGACGGTGTGGAGGATGTTCGCCGTCTTGGACGCGCCATAGGCGACGAACTTGTCGTACTCCCGGCTCTCCCAATTGGGATCGTCGAAGTCGACGTCACCCATGACGTGGCCCCCGGAGGACAGGGTGACGATCCTGGCATTGCCCGCGGCGGCCAACTCCGGGACAAGGAGCCGGGTGAGTTCGAAGTGCCCGAAATGGTTCGTGCCCACTTGCAACTCGAAGCCGTCGCCTGTGCGGCCGAGCGGAGTGAACATGACGCCCGCGTTGTTCATCAAGACGTGAATCGTCGGCGCGATCTCGCGGATCGCACTCGCGGCCGTGCGAACACTGGCCAGCGCCGTGAGGTCGAGCGGCACGGTCGAAACCCAGGCGTCGGGCACCTCGTCCCGTATCCACTGGGCGGTCTGCGCCAGGGCGTCCTGGTTGCGTGCGGCCAGCACGACGTGCGCACCGGCGGCCGCCAGCGCGCGTGCCGACTCGCGGCCCAGCCCGGACGACGCACCGGTGATCACGCATACCTTGCCCGACAGGTCGATTCCCTCGACGACTTGCAGGGCGCTGCGACGGCCGCTCATGCGGGCGCGAGCCGCCACAGCGGTACGACCACATCCGGATCGCATTCCTCGTCGACGATCCACTTGCACATCCGCCGGATCGGCTCGATCGCGTCCTGGGGCATGGCGACGGAAACGCTGCATGCATAGCCCAGACTAGTTAGCCGTTGGGCACCGAAGAGCGGCAACGTGTTTCGCAGCTGACGCTTGAGGGACTCCGGGTAGATGCCGATCGTCTGAGTGTAGGAGTTCACCGCCGCGGTGAACTTGTCGATGCCGTCCACCGGGACGATGTTGGCGATCCGACCGGACAGCATCTGCGAGTAATCCACGGGCTCGTCGAATTGCGAGACGACGATGGCGCCCTCGCGCGCTTCGCCGCCGATGACGCGGTAGAAGTCGTCGGTCATGCGCGAGGCCTCCAGATGGTCGAGCAGCTCACGGTTCGGATACCGCGGCGCGGTGCTGACCACCGCGGGCAAGGACACCAACTCCTGGTAGACCAGTTCGCCGAACCGATTGGCGTTGGCCAGGCCCTCGGCGTCCGTCCCGCTGAGCACGTAGATGACCCGGGCGTTGGCGCACCCTTCCTGGTTGGCCACACCGATGTCGGTCGCGGCGCGGCGGGCCACCTCGCGCAGCGTGTGTTCGTCGTCGAACGCCTCGCGGCCGATGATGGTGGCGCTGCGCTTCGGGTCCAGCGCGATGAGCTCCAATCCGGGCTGGATATACCGGGTTACGTGTTTGACCGACGCCAAACCGCCCCAGGCCACGATCTTTTCGATGTGGTGGGGCCGGTAGAGGGTTTCCTCGACGCCGCGATCGCCACCCTTCCAGTACCCGACCACGAGATGCTTGGTGATCGGGTGATCCGGCGCGACATCCGCCAGTGTGCGGGCGATGGCGATCGCGGTGAGGGGATCGTTGGACGGCGCCTTGACGATCACGTCCGATCGGGTGATCACCGAACGCAGAATGGTTACCGCCGAGACCAGGCCGCCGTTGCCCGCCGGGATGTGCAGCACGCGCGATCCGAAGGCGCGCACGCGCAATTCGCGGCCGTCGCGCAGCTTGTGCGGAACCCATCCGTTGAGGTAGTCCAGCCCGACTTGGCTGTCGGCGATCTCGGTGACATTGTCCCGGGAAAACAGCGGCCGCAGAACGCGATAGCTGTTCTTCATCATTTCCGCCGGCAGCACGTTGGCCACCAGCGACGCTTCGTAGGCCTCCTGCAGGTGGGTGTTCGACTCGAAGTCCAGCGCGTCGCCGAGTGCGGCGAGCACATCGAGGATCTCGTCGAAGCTCAACTCGTACAGGTCGGTCATCTCCGCGGGGCTCTTGAGCGGCACCCGCCCGACGTACTGGGCCATGTCCGGCGCCTGGAACTGGGAGGCGCCCGTTCGGTTGTCGAACGGCACCAGGTCGTCGGTGATGAGTCGCCCCCGCAGGAACAGCGGGACGGTATAAGCGATCACGCGTCCAGTCCCTTCATGAAGTTCACCGCCTCGTCGTGCACCTCATGCGTTGCGGCGCAGGTGATCCGGTCGTCGTCGGCACCCCTCTTCTCGCTGTAGCGCACGATGTCCCTCTCGAAGGCGACGCTGGCCTGCCCGCACGGGCACCGCAGGTCCCAGTTGATCGTGACCTCGTCGCCGGAGATGACGCCGCCCCAGTGAGCACGCAGCAGGATGTCGTAGACGGCCGCGCGGCCGGTCTGCACACCGGTGCGCGGAAGCGGCTCGCTGGTGTCGGGATCGAGCACGAAGGGGATGACCCACGGTGCCACGTGATAACGGCCCTCGCTGCAGCCCCAGTGAAAGGCGCTCGCTTCGGAGAAGCCATAACCGATCTGAACCCGATCGATGCCGAGAAAGTCCTTGATGACGTCCAGGAAATCGTCGGGCAGCGCAACACCTTTCATTCCACCGCCGGTGAGAATCGCCGAGTCTGGGGCGAAGACGCCGCGCACTCCGCGTTCGAGACCGGCCTTGGCGATGTCGTACATCACGTGGAAGGTACTGGTCATGAACACCCGCTTGCCGCGCAGCTGGTCGGTGAGGCGGGTGAAGAACGCCTCCATGTCCTGGCTCTGACGCGCCTGCATGGCGACGAACTCGTCCTTGCGGGCGGCCAGCGCCGGGTCGATCTCGAGCCGGTCGAGTTCGCCGCGGGACGCCGCGGCGCGCATCTTGGAGGCCAGGAACATCAGATCGGTGTCGACCGACCCGGGGTAGAGCGCGTGAAACCTGCTTTCGTCGCCGCCGGTGAAGCCACGCTTGATCATGTTGGCGATGCGCAGATGGCCGAGCTTGCCGCTGGCGAAGTTGGGCCAGACCACGTCCACCGACGGGTTTAGTTCCTTTTCGGTGGGTTCCTGACCGAAGGTCTGGAACAGGCAGATCTTCCACAGCGTCATGCCGTCTTCGGCGCCGCGCTTGTCCTTGGGGAGGATCGAGATGGTGCCGGTGGTGCCGCTGGAGGTGATGACCTCCAGCGGAGTCTGCTCGTCGAGTCGCCCGATCCAGTCGTCGATCCCGGCGCAGCCCTCGGTGTCAACCGCAGACAAGTCGTAGCTGGTGAGCTTGTCGAGCCACTTGGTCATCAGGTCGAAGCGTTTCTTGTCGACGAGTGCCGCCGGATACGACTTGAACGCTTTATGCGAAAACATCAGTGGCACAACGTCATTGAACTCGTTGAGCTCTGTCACGCCGAGCCGGTCAGCAAGCTTGCGCAGGATCTCGATGCTCTGGTAGTGCTCCCGAAACCGGATGCCCATGGCCTGGCGTTGCAGCTCTTCGAGCTCGGTCCGGGGAATGCTGTGCATCTTGGTATAGGACTGGCCGAAGAACCCGATCGGGTCGTTCATGAATTCGTGCACGGGCGGCGCCGTCTTTTCCGTGACCGTCATCCGGTCATCGTAGGCTGTTCTTGCAGTTATACGCAAGATTGCAGTTAACTGCAATTACTAGACCGCGACGGCTTCCGCTTCGTCGGGGACGGGCTCGGCGTGCCCGATCGAGTTTCTGATCGCGAGGCCGCCGACGACGGCGCCGATGAAAAACAGCAGCGCGCTGACCTGTAGCAGCCGGGTGAAGCTGGCATCGGTCAGCCGGTTGGCGGTGATCACGCCCACGCACGCCACGGCGATCAGCGCGGAAGTCCGCCCCGTCGCGTTCTGGATCGCGGCGGCGATGCCGCTGTGCGCCGATTTGACGGCGGACAAATTGACCGCGGTCAGGGGCGTGACGGCAAGGACCATTCCGATGGCCAGCAAGATCCTGCCCGGCAGCACGTCGGTGAGAACGTGGAAACCGTGCGCGGTGGGGCGAATGAGCAGCAGTCCCAACCCGGCCAGCGCCGGGCCCGTCATCAGAAAAATCCGCGGGCCGACCCGTGCGGCCATGCCGCCCACGCCGCGGGCGAACAGCAACGACACGATGGGGCTGGGCAAGGTGATCAAACCCGCGGCGGTGGCCGAGTATCCGGCGACCTCTATGAGATATAGCGCGATGGCCAACGAGCCCATCGTGATGCCGCCGTAGACGAACGCGGTGACCAGGTTGGCTCCCGCGAAATTCCGGGTCGCGAACAGGCCGACCGGCACCATCGGGTGGCGTGCCCGGCGCTGCCAGGTCACGAACGCCACCAATGCCGCGATCCCCACAACGGAGGCAACCCTGACCCGGGGGTCGTCCCACCCCCGCCGACCCTGTTCGATCAGTGCATATACGGCGGCGGCCAGTCCGACGGCCGACAGCGCGGCGCCCGCGACATCGACGCGGGGGCGTTCGGAGGGACCGGGCATCCGGTGAAGCCAAAACGTCAACGCGAAACCGATGGCGACCGGGATCGCGGACAAAACGTAGATCCAGCGCCAGCCGAGGAAGTCCACGGTCAGTCCCCCCAGCAGCGGTCCGAGCGCAAACCCGGTGCCGGTCCAGGCCGTCCAGGACCCGATCGCGGCGGGACGGTCCGCGCGCTCGAACGACGAATTGATGAGCGCGAGCGAGCCGGGCACCAGAAACGCCCCGCCCAACCCCTGGACGAGGCGCCCCGCGATCAGCATCGCCGGGGTGGCCGCGGTGGCCGCCATCACCGAGCCCGCCCCGAAAGCCGCCAGACCGCAACGCATCACCGGTATTCGCCCGAACAGGTCGGAGATGGCGCCTCCCGGCAGAACCATGGCCGCAACCGCCAGCAGGTAGCCGTCGACGACCCATTGCTGTGAGCACATGCCGCCGCCGATGTCACGCTCCGTGGCCGGCAGGGCCAGGTTCACCACGGTGCCGTCGACGAAGACGACCAGCGACACCATGATCGCCACCGTCATGACCCGCGTCGTCGGCGCGACTTCGCTGAATTTCACGAGTGATCCTGCCACGGGTGTTAATAGCCAACCTGGTTACAGATCTTCACGACCGAACCGGCCGCGCGGTTCAGGCGACGGCCTCCCGCCCGGCCCCCTCGGGCCGGACCGCGTAGTTGACCGCTGCGCCCTTGGCCAACAAAGTGATCTGCTCGCCCGCGACGAAAGACCGCAGCGCGAAGATCGTCATGAGCCGCTGTAGGGCGCCGCTCGGAGCCGGCACAGCCAGGCGAACACGATCGATGGCGGCGCGGCGATGTCGATCGCGCGGTCCGCCCGCACGCCGGCGCGCGGACGCAGCGCATCGCAGGGCAGGGATGACGCCCCTTCGGATGGTCGCGATCCCCAGGTCAGACCGAGTCTCAAGGGACGGCCGTGAGTCGGACGCTGTGCCGCATCAGCCGCGGCGCCACGATTCGGTGCAGGGGACCGACAAAGAACCAGACCGCGCTTGCGGCGATTTTGCGGCGGTAGTGCAGGCGAGTGGTGAGCACGGCTCGTAAGCCATCCTCTCGTCGCAGACTCAGCCGCCCGCACATGAGCGCCCCGTCCGCGGCGAGCACGAGCTCATCGTCATCCGAACGCACGATCCGCCAGCCGATTACGTGGTCAGGCGCGGAATACGGGCCCAGGTGAAATCTCAGCACGTGGCGGTGAATCCACAACACGACGGTTCCCGGTACGCCCGGTCTGTCTCCCAGTGCGTCGCGAAACGCTTGTTCGGCGGTGCGCACGTCGCCTTCGGGGATCGGGGTTTCGAACGTGTCCGCGTAGTCATCCTCGGCAATCACCGCTGCCGCAATGCGTTTCAGCGTCCACCGCACCGCAACGCCGTGTCCGCCGGTCCCGATGACGAGCGCGCGGTAGATCCTGCCGTGGATGCCCGGAAAGGCCGCCCAGGTGGCCGCCCTCAGCCGGGTGCGCCGCGGCGCCTCCTGATCCAACTCGAACACCCACCGGTACACCGCGGACGGGTGGCGGCCTTTGAGCGCGAACCGCTCGGGGGGTCGCGCCTCGTCCAGAACGAAACCGATGGGCACGGTGGACGGGTCGCGCGGGTCACGGCACATCACGCGCAGCAACGCCGACCAGGTTTCTCCCCGATCCGCGGCCACGGTTATGGCATGCTCGTCGATGTAGCGTAAACGTTCCATATAGAAGGAATGTACTAGATCATGGCACCACCGCGGAAGCATGAAACCAATGTGATCCTCGACGCGGCCCGGGCGCTGGTGCTCGACGGCGGACCGCGAGCGGCCAGCGTCGCGGCGATTGCCCAAGCCAGCGGCGCACCCACCGGCACGCTCTATCACCGCTTCGGCAACCGGGACGGCATCTTGACGGCGGCGTGGTTGCGCGCGCTGGAACGCTTTCAGGCGCGGGCGATGGCAGCCTCAACCGATAACGGGGCCGACACGCCCGTCGAAACCGCCGTCGCGATGGCCGCGGCGACCGTCGGCTTCGCGCGCGAACTCCCCGACGACGCCCGGCTGTTGTTGACGATCCGGCCGGCCGACCTGCTCGACGGGCAGCCCGACGCGCGATTCCAGGACACGCTGGCCGCCATGAATGCGCCCCTGACCGCCAGGGTTCGCGCCCTGGCCCGGCAACTCTACGGCCGCAGCGATCCGCGGTCCGTCGACGCCGTCGCCCGAGCGGTCGCCGACCTGCCCTATGCCGTGGTTCGGCGCCATGCCCACGACGAGACCATGCCGTCCTGGCTGGAAGCCGATGTCGCGGCGTCGGCGCGGGCGGTGCTAGAGGGTTTTGGCAAACGCTCGTAACGAGTCCACGTGGACTGGATCCAGCGAGGGTCGCACGGTTTTGCGGGCCGCCGCGAGGTCGGCGGCCGTCACGTCGGCGGCGTCGATGGATCGCCGCATCGCGGTGAGCGCCGCCTCGCGGAGCAGCGCCACGCAGTCGGCGGCGCTGTAGCCGTCGAGGCCGGCGGCCACCTCGTCGAGGTCCACATCGTCGCTGAGCGGAATGGATTTGCCCGCGGTGCGCAGGATTTCGCCGCGGGCCTCGGCGTCGGGCGGTTCGACGAACACCGACCGCTCCAGCCGGCCCGGCCGCAGCAGCGCGGGGTCGATCAGATCCGGGCGGTTGGTGGCACCCAACACCACGACGTCGCGCAGCGGGTCGATCCCGTCGAGCTCGGTCAGCAGCGCGGCCACCACCCGATCGGTCACGCCGGAGTCGAAGCTCTGCCCGCGCCGGGGTGCCAGCGCGTCCACCTCGTCGAGGAACACCAACGAGGGGGCGGAGTCCCGGGCTCTCCGAAACAGTTCGCGCACAGCCTTTTCCGAGCTGCCCACCCACTTGTCCATCAGCTCGGAGCCCTTGACGGCGTGCACGCTGAGCTGACCGGTGCTGGCCAGCGCCCGGACCACGAAGGTCTTGCCGCAGCCGGGCGGGCCGTACAGCAGCACCCCGCGCGGCGGTTCGACGCCCAGCCGGGCGAACGTGTCGGGATGATGCAGCGGCCACAGCACGGCCTCGGTCAGCGCCTGTTTGGCCTCGGCCATGTCGCCGACGTCATCGAGCGTCACGTTTCCGACGGTCAGTTCCTCGCTGGCCGAACGCGACAGCGGCCGGATCACGGTCAGCGCACCGACGAGATCGTCCTGATTGAGCTTGGGTGGTTGGCCGTCGACGCTGGCCCGAGACGCCGCCCGCAGCGCGGCTTCGCGCACCAGCGCGGCCAGATCGGCCACGACGAAACCCGGTGTGCGGCGAGCAATTTCATCGAGATCGAGATCGCCGGTGGGCGCCGGCTTGAGCAATGCCTCCAACAGCGCCTTCCGGGTGCCGGCGTCGGGCAGCGGCAGTCCGAGCTCGCGGTCGCACAGATCGGGGGCGCGCAGCCGGGCATCGAGCTGGTCGGGTCGCGCGGAGGTGGCGATCAACGCGACGCCCTGGGTGGCCACGGCGGTGCGCAGCTCGCCCAGGATCCGGGCGGCCACCGGCTCGGCGGTGGCCGGCAGCAGGGCGTCGACATCGGTGATCAGCAACACGCCGCCGCCGTCGCGCACCCTCTTCGCCGCGGAGGCCACGGTCTTCAGCCGGTCGTCGGCGGCCAGCGCGCCGACCTCCGGGCCGTCCAGCTGGACCAGCCTGCGGCCGTCGCACACCGCGCGGACCAGCGTCACCTTGCCCACGCCGGCCGGACCCGACACCAGCACCCCGAGGTTGGCGCCGGCGCCCAAGGTCTTCAGCAGGTGCGGTTCGTCGAGTGAAAGCTTGAGCCATTCGGTGAGTTTCGCGGCCTGGGGCTGCGTGCCCCTGAGTTCCTCGACGAGGATCTCCGGGGTTGCCGGGTCGATCGATTCCGGCGGCGTGTCGATGCCGGCCGGGACGCCGGCGCCCCAGCTGACCAACGAGTTCGGCTGCACGCTGACCGGTCCCTCGGGATCGACGCCCGTGACGGTCAGCAGCTCCGAGGTCCAGCTGATCCCGACCGCGGACGCCAGCGCACGGGTGGCGGCCGATGTTGACGTGCCGGGGCCCAGGTCGCGCGGCAGCAGGGACACGGCGTCGCCGACCGTCATCACCTTGCCGAGCAGGGCCTGCCGCAGGGTGACCGGCGTGATCGAGTTGGTGGCCATCGACGAGCCGGACAGCGTCACCGACCGCGCGCCGTAGACCGTGACCGCGCTGACGATCACCGCGGTGCCGTCCCGCAGCCCGGCGTTGGACAGCGTCACGTCGTCGAGCAGCACGGTGCCGACCGGGGTGTCCGGGTCGGCCTGTCCCGCCACCGCGGCCGTCGTCCGCGACCCCGTCAGAGATACCGCGTCCCACTCCCGGATGCCAAGGGCGGCAACGGCATTGGGATGCAGCCGGATCACGCCGCGACGAGAGTCCACCGCTGAGGTGTTCAGCCGGGCGGTGAGAGTGAGTTGCCCGGTCCCGGAACCGGGGGAAGTCATTCCAGTGGCCCGCCCGGCTTGCGCAGCCCCAGCCGTGCCATCGACCGGCGGTTCGGCTGCGCCCGGCGGTTCGCGCGCCGCGCGGCGCGCCGCTGATCGGGTTTGTCGTCCCACGCCTCGGGGTGTTTGGCCAGCCAGCGCTTGCTGCGCACCGCGAACGGGATATGGCAGACGTACGAGATGATGATCACCCAGATCAGGATGTAGGGCACCAGGACCGCGGCCGCCGCGGCGATCGCCAGCACGGCAAGCAGCGGGGCTGCCCAGTTCGGCGGCACCGCGAGAGTGTGAAATTTTTTCATCGGGATGGCGCTCACCATCAGCAACGACGTCCCCGTGATCCAGAGCGCCAGGAACCAGATGGAGGTCCACCAGCCCTCGCCGAACTGCAATTTGAGGCCGATGGTGCCGATCATGGAAACCGCGCCCGCCGGTGCCGGCATCCCGACGAAGAATTCCTTCGCGTAGGGCGGCAGGGTCCCATCGTCCTGTTGGGCGTTGTATCGGGCCAGGCGGAGCACGACGCACACCGCATACAGCAGCACCACCGCCCAGCCGATAGGCCATTTGGCCAAGATCGTCACGTAGACCACCAGGGCGGGTGTCACGCCGAAGTTCACCGCGTCGGCGAGGGAGTCGATTTCAGCACCCATCCGCGATTGGGCGTCCAGGATCCGGGCCACCCGGCCGTCCAGCGCGTCGAGGATGGCTGCTACCGCGATCAGCGCCATCGCGGGAATCGGCTGGTGGTCAAGGGCGAATTTGATCGACGTCAAGCCCGCGCAGATGGACAACACCGTCATCGCACTGGGCAGCAGATGCAGATGCAGGTCCACCGTTCGCCTGCCCCGGGGCTTGCTGATCATGGCAGTTCTGCCAGCACGGTCTCGCCGGCGATCGCGCGCTGGCCGACTTTGACGATCGGCTCCGCGCCCTCTGGGAGGTAGGTGTCGAGCCGCGAACCGAACCGGATCAGCCCGTAGGTGTCGCCGATCGACAGCTTGTCCCCGACGCGCACGTCGCAGACGATGCGGCGCGCCAGCAGCCCGGCGATCTGCACGGCCACCACCTCGCTGCCGGTGTCGGTCCGGATCCGCAGGCTGGTGCGCTCGTTCTCGGTGCTCGCCGAGGCCAGATCGGCCGATCCGAAGCGGCCCGGCCGGTGTTGCACGGCAACCACCTCGCCGCTCACCGGGGCGCGCTGCACGTGGGCATCCAACAGCGACAGGAAGATGCTGACCCGCGGCAACGGCGCGTCACCCATGCCGAGTTCGGCTGGGGGGGCCGCCGAATCGATCACGCAGATCACCCCGTCCGCGGGCGCGACGACCGCGCCGGGCCGGGTGGGCGGCACCCGCGGGGGATGACGGAAGAACCCCGCGCAGGCGCCCGCCGCCAGCAGACCCGCCCGTCGCAGCCATCGAAAGTTGCGCCCGGCCAGGGCCCCGACCGCCGCAACGGCCAGGCCGGTCGAGACGAACGGCAGGCCGGCGGGGTGAATCGGCGGAACGCTCGAGCGCACCAACTCGAGCACGTGCCTGGGGTCGAACGTCGGGTCCTCGGCGGTCGGACCGATGGTGCGGGGGCGTCGTGCCACGCGGCCATCTTACGAAAGGCGCGGTTTAGCTCAGATCCCAGACCTGCAGCCGGGTTCCGGCGGACACCTCGACGACGTCCTCCGGGATGTCCAACAGCCCGTTCGCCGATGCCAGCCATCGCAAATGGTGCGACGCGGGCGGGCCGTAACTGGTGACGCTGCCGGTTTCGCGGTCGAGTATCGCGCGCCGGAACTGACGTTTGCCGCGCGGCGAGGTCAGCGACTCGGCGAGGACCGCCGGTCGATGCGGCCGCTCAGGATCGGGCAGGCTCATGGCCTTTCGCAGCGCAGGGCGGATGAACACCTCGAAGGACACCAAGGCGCTGACCGGATTGCCGGGCAGGGTGACGATCGTCGTGCCGGCCACGCGCCCGATGCCCTGCGGCATTCCCGGCTGCATTGCCACCTTGACGAATTCCACTCCCTGGTCGCCTTGCATCCCCTCGCGGCCGAAGGCGTCTTTGACGACCTCGTAGGCGCCGGCGCTGACTCCACCGCTGGTGACGATGAGGTCCGCGTCGGAGGCGTATCGGTCCAGCAGCGAACCGAACTGCACGACGTCGTCCTCGGCGGTCGCCACGGCGACGACCTCCGCGCCGGCGTCGCGCACGGCCGCGGCCAGCATGATCGAGTTGGACTCGTAGATCTGCCCGGGCCGCAGGGGAATGCCGGGGGTTACCAGCTCCGACCCGGTGGACAACACCAGCACCCGTTGGCGCGGGATCACCGTCAGCTCGGCCATTCCCAGCGCCGCGGCCAGGCCGAGCACGGCCGCCGTCACGACCTGGCCCTTGAGCAGGACGGTGGTGCCCGGGGCGACGTCCTCGCCCGCCCGCCGGACGTGCGCGCCGGGCTGGCGGGGCTGCCGGATCGCCACGGAATGCAGGCCGCCGTCGGTGTCTTCCACCGGCACGATGGCCGTCGCCCCGGCCGGAACGGGCGCGCCGGTCATGATGCGGTGCGCGGTCCCGGGTTGCAGCGTCAACTCGTCGGTGCGCCCGGCCGGAATGTCCTCGGCGACGGGCAACACCACCGGGTGTTCGGGTGACG
The DNA here is from genome assembly GCA_963784685.1 of uncultured Actinomycetota bacterium. Lineage (GTDB taxonomy): Bacteria > Actinomycetota > Actinomycetes > Mycobacteriales > Mycobacteriaceae > Mycobacterium. Next base: position 942,289 of record CAWASF010000009.1, on the reverse strand, counting down.
CGCCGGAGACGTCCTCGGCCCGTACCGCGTACCCGTCCATCGCCGAGTTGTCGAAAACCGGCAGCGCCAGTCGCGCGACCACGTCGTCGGACAGGACCAGCCCCTGCGCGTCCGCCAGCGGGACCGCGACCGGCGGGCGGGCACGGATCATTTCGGTGACGACGCGCTGATGCTCTTCGACTGACCGCATTCGGCAATTATCGGTCCCTCGGACTTGGTTGCTGGTCTGCGCCAAGACGTAAGGTTGAGAACGTGATTACCGGGTTGGCCCACACGGGGGTGTGCGTTCCCGACTGTGAGGCCGCGGTGGCGTTCTACCGGGACGTGTTGGGCCTGCGTGTGCTCTCGCCGCCGTATGTCATGAGCGGTAACGCCATTCGCGACGACATGGGTGAGTTGGTGTCCGACCCCACCATGAAAGCGGCCATCGTCGGGTTCGGCGACGACGGCGACCGGGTGCTCGAGGTGATCGAGTATCTCGGCGTCGAGGGTGGTGATCGGCGCGCCGCGGCGGCCCTGACCGACCACGGGCTGTCGCACGTCGGACTCGTCTGTGAGGATCTCGACGCCACCCGCGCCGAGCTCGAAAGCAAGGGAGTGCGGTTCCTCGTCAGCGGAGTCGCGGACGTCGCCCGGGTCCGCACGACCTGGTTCGTCGATCCATGGGGTGTGGTCTTCATCCTCGTGGAGAAAAGCCGGCCAGAGCGACCATATTTCGCGCAATGGGGCTGAAGCCGAACGTCGGCGTGATCGGCGCGGGTGCCGGCGGCATCGCGATGGGCATCCAGCTGGCCGACGGTGGCTACGACTTCACCATCTTCGACCGGGCCGACGGATTCGGCGGGACCTGGCGGCACAACACCTTCCCGGGCGCCGCCTGCGACGTCCCGTCGCACCTGTACTCGTATTCCTTTGCGCTCAACCCGCGGTGGAGCAAGACCTACGCGAACCAGCCCGAGATCCTGGCCTATCTCGAGAGGGTGGCCACCGACCACGGCCTGGCCCCGCACCTGCGGCCGAACACCGCGATCACCGCCGCGCGCTGGTCGGATGATCGGCGGCGCTGGACGTTGCTCACCGACGACGGCCGGCAGCATGACTTCGACGTCGTGGTGAGTGCCGTCGGGATGCTGGACGTGCCCCACATTCCCGAGATTCCGGGGGCGCAGCGGTTTCGCGGCCGCCAATTCCATTCGGCGCGTTGGGATCACAGCAAGTCGACGGCGGGGGAGCGGGTCGCGTCCATCGGCACCGGCGCCAGCGCGGTGCAATACGTGCCGGCGATCGCGCGCGAGACCGCGCATCTCACGGTGTTTCAGCGGACACCGATCTGGATCGCGCCCCGGTTCGACTTCCCGTTCACCCCCGAGCAGCACGAGCTGTTCGAGCGCGATCCGGCCGCGGCGCAGAAGCTGCGCGAAGAGGCCTTCGATGCCTACGAGTCGTCCAGCTTCGACGTCGACGCCGCCCAGACCCGCGAAGCGACCGAGCTCGCTCGCAGCTACCTCGTGCGCAAGGTGCCCGACCCCGAGCTGCGCGCAAAGCTGACGCCGGACTATCCCGCCGGTTGCAAGCGGCCGCTGATGTCGCGCGAGTGGTACCCCACGTTTGCGCTGCCCAATGTCAGCCTGGAGACGACCGCCATCGCGGAGTTGACCGAGCGCGGGGTGCGCACCGTCGACGGCGTCGAGCACCGCGTCGACACCGTCATCTACGGCACGGGGTTCACGGCCGCCGACTATCTCGCGAGCATCGACGTGTACGGAACGGGCGGCCGCCACCTACGCGACGAGTGGAGCCAGGGCGCGGAGGCGTACCTCGGCACGCTGGTCACCGGGTATCCGAACTTCTTCACGCTGTACGGCCCGAATACCAACGGCGTCAACTCGATTCTGTACATCCACGAGGCGCAGACGACGTTCATCCGCCACATCCTCGACGTGCTGGTCGGCCGCGGTGCACGCACGATCGAGGTGGCGCCGCAGGCGCAGCGACGCTACAACGACGAGATTCAGTCCGCCATGGCGGGCAAGGTCTGGCTCGCGTGTACGAACTACTTCCGGCATCCCAGCGGCAAGGTCGTCACCCAGCTGCCTTACAGCGGACGGACCTTCTTCGAACGCACCCGCGAGTTGGTCGACGGCGACTACGTTCTGGGCCGTTAGGCCGATCGACCCCTCGAGCTCGTCGGAGGCCTTCGCCGGCCCGGCGGCGAATGCTCCTGAGCCCCGCGCGGCCCGTTGTCCGCGAAGGTTGCGAACGCGGCTGCGCGTGGGCCCGCCCACGCAACACACGCCCGTTCGACACCGGCGATCGTGGCCGAAAGCCCTTGCGCCTCAGACGCTTAACGCGGACCCCGGCCTTGATCGGGGCACTTCTCACGAACTCCATCCTCATCCGCGCCAAAGCCGCAGCCCGTTTCGACTGCTTCGTCACCCGCACGGCCACACCCTACGTCCCGGGCATGCGGGATATCGCCCCGCAGCACCGAAAGTTTCCCCATCATTAACCCGCGCCGAAGGTCTCGTAGTCGGGGGGCGCCCCTCCATTTTCGGGCGCTCGCTTCAGCCAGGCGCTGATCTCCGGTTCGTCGTTCGTGTAGCGGGGCGGCGGGTACGGGGGCGCGACGAGGGACATGTTTTCCAGTGTGCCCCGGGCGCCTGTCAGGCCCCGTCAGTCGACGGGATAGACGACCCCGGTGAGGTCCTCGGACACCGCCCACAACCGCCGCTGCACGTCGACGTCGTGCGACTTGGCGCTGGACGCAACGACTTTCGGGTAGCCACGCTGCTCGCCGAACCCGTCCGGACCGTAGTACTGCCCGCCGAGCACGCCGGGGTCGGTCGCCGCGCGCAGCGTCGGCAATGCGCCCATGTCCGCGCCCTGGGCGATCAGCGGCGCGATCGCGTTCACGACGGGCACAACCAGCGCGGGCAGGTTGCGGGTCAGCTCGGTGTTTGAGCCCCCGGGGTGTGCGGCCGCGGCGATCGTCGTCCCATGCGGAGCCAGCCTTCGCTGCAATTCGTAGGTGAACAGGAGGTTGGCCAGCTTGGCCTGTCCGTACGCCGCCACCCTGTTGTAGCTGCGTTCCCACTGCAGATCGTCGAAATGGATGTCGGCGCGGATGCGGTGGCCGACGCTGCTGACCGTCACCACCCGCGAACCGGCGACCGGCAACAGCCGATCCAGCAACAGGCCGGTGAAGGCGAAGTGGCCCAGGTGGTTCGTGCCGAACTGCAGCTCGAATCCGTCCTTCGTGGTCGACTTGGGGGTCCACATCACGCCGGCGTTGTTGATCAGCAGGTCGATGCGGTCATGCGCGGACCGCAGTTGCTCCGCCGCGGCGCGGATGGAATCCAGCGACGTCAGGTCGAGTTCCTGCAGTGCGACCTCGGCGTGCGGGCTCCGGGCGGTGATGCGCGCGGCGGCGTCCTTGCCCTTGTCGAGATTGCGGACCGCCAGCACGACGTGGGCGCCGTGGTCGGCGAGCGCGGCGGCGGTCTCGTAGCCGAGTCCGGTGTTGGCTCCGGTGATGACGGCGACGCGGCCGGTCTGGTCGGGAATGTCCGCTGCGGTCCACTTGGCCATGGAAAGCTCCTATACTCAAGGGTTAAACGGGGCGAGCGCTCCGGTTGAGTCAACACTATACGGAACGTGCGCCCCGTTTTGCAATGGCCCTTGAAGATGGGTGGGTGATACAGATGGCGCAACCCGCACGGCCGCTGCGCGCCGACGCGGCACGCAACCGTGCCCGCGTGCTGGAGGTCGCCTACGACACCTTCGCGGCGGAGGGCCTGGCGGTACCGATCGACGAGATCGCCCGGCGCGCCGGCGTCGGAGCCGGCACCGTCTACCGGCACTTTCCGACCAAGGAGGCGCTGTTCCGGGCCGTCATCCAGGACCGGATGCAGCGCCTGGTCGACGACGGCTACGCGCTGCTGGAATCCGACGGGCCCGGCGAGGCGCTCTTCAGCTTCCTGCGCACGATGGTGTTGCAGTGGGGCGCGACGGACCGCGGCCTGGCCGACGCGCTGGCCGGCTTCGGCGTCGACATCGCGAGCGCCGCGCCCGACGCCGAGGCGGCGTTCTATGCCGTGCTCGGCGAGCTGCTTCGCGCGGCGCAGGCGGCCGGCACCGCACGCAAGGACCTCGATGTGCGCGAGGTGAAGACGATCCTGGTCGGATGCCAGGCGATGGAGGCGTACGACTCCGCGTTGGCCGAGCGGGTGACCGACGTCGTCGTCGACGGCCTTCGCGCTGGGCGATAACCGGTCGGGCGTCCTTGCACTCGGCATAGGCGAGTGCTAAGAATGACGTTGGCACTCGCGACCGGTGAGTGCTAGGTCGGGACAGTGAGACCATCCTCGGTCGTCCGTCGCGGGCACTGCACCCGGCCAGAACGTGTCATCCCCAATCCGGAGGAATCACTTCGCAATGGCCAAGACAATTGCGTACGACGAAGAGGCCCGTCGCGGCCTCGAGCGGGGCCTGAACGCCCTCGCCGACGCGGTAAAGGTGACGCTGGGCCCCAAGGGCCGCAACGTCGTCCTGGAGAAGAAGTGGGGCGCCCCCACGATCACCAACGATGGTGTGTCCATCGCCAAGGAGATCGAGCTGGAGGACCCCTACGAGAAGATCGGCGCCGAGCTGGTCAAGGAAGTCGCCAAGAAGACCGACGACGTCGCCGGTGACGGCACGACGACGGCCACGGTGCTGGCCCAGGCGCTGGTCAAGGAAGGTCTGCGCAACGTCGCCGCCGGCGCCAACCCGCTGGCTCTCAAGCGCGGCATCGAGAAGGCCGTCGAGAAGGTCACCGAGACGCTGCTCAAGTCCGCCAAGGACGTCGAGACCAAGGAGCAGATCGCCGCCACCGCGGCCATCTCCGCGGGCGACCAGTCGATCGGCGATCTGATTGCCGAGGCGATGGACAAGGTCGGCAACGAGGGCGTCATCACCGTCGAGGAGTCCAACACCTTCGGCCTGCAGCTCGAGCTCACCGAGGGCATGCGGTTCGACAAGGGCTACATCTCGGGCTATTTCGTCACCGACGCCGAGCGGCAGGAAGCGGTCCTGGAGGACCCCTTCATCCTGCTGGTCAGCTCCAAGGTGTCGACCGTCAAGGACCTGCTGCCGCTGCTGGAGAAGGTCATCCAGGCCGGCAAGCCGCTGCTGATCATCGCGGAGGACGTCGAGGGCGAGGCTTTGAGCACCCTGGTCGTCAACAAGATCCGCGGCACCTTCAAGTCGGTGGCGGTCAAGGCCCCCGGCTTCGGTGACCGCCGCAAGGCGATGCTGCAGGACATGGCCATCCTCACCGGTGGTCAGGTCATCAGCGAAGAGGTCGGCCTCAGCCTGGAGAACGCCGACATCTCGCTGCTGGGCAAGGCCCGCAAGGTGGTCATCACCAAGGACGAGACCACCATCGTCGAGGGCGCCGGTGACCCGGACGCCATCGCCGGGCGGGTGGCCCAGATCCGTGCCGAGATCGAGAACAGCGACTCCGACTACGACCGCGAGAAGCTGCAGGAGCGCCTGGCCAAGCTGGCCGGCGGTGTTGCGGTGATCAAGGCCGGGGCCGCCACCGAGGTGGAGCTCAAGGAGCGCAAGCACCGCATCGAGGACGCGGTCCGCAACGCGAAGGCGGCTGTCGAGGAGGGCATCGTCGCCGGTGGCGGTGTGGCCCTGCTGCAGTCGGCTCCGTCGCTGGACGAGCTCAAGCTCACCGGCGACGAGGCGACCGGCGCCAACATCGTCAAGGTGGCGCTCGAGGCTCCGCTGAAGCAGATCGCCTTCAACTCCGGCTTGGAGCCCGGCGTTGTCGCCGAGAAAGTGCGCAACTCGAAGGCCGGCACCGGCCTGAACGCGGCCACCAATGAGTACGAGGACCTGCTGAAGGCCGGCGTGGCCGACCCGGTCAAGGTGACCCGCTCGGCACTGCAGAACGCGGCGTCCATCGCGGGGCTGTTCCTGACGACCGAGGCCGTCGTGGCCGACAAGCCGGAGAAGGCGGCCGCTACCGCGGGCGACCCGACCGGTGGCATGGGCGGTATGGACTTCTAGGTCCCAGAACGAAAAAGCCCGGCGTGCTGTGCGCGCCGGGCTTTTTCGTGCGCGAGTGTGGGCGCGAAATCTACGCCGGCAGCGAGAACACCACGCAGTCGTGCAGGCAACCCTTGGCCGCACCGGGGGAGTCGGCGTCGGCTTCGCGGTGCAGCAGCGCCCGGGTGGGCGCGACCCCCAGGCGGGCGGTCTCGTCGTCGACGTCGGTGACCTCGGCAGTCCCGTCGACGATCAGCGAGTAACCACCGGGCTCGCGCGGGGGCCACAGCAGCGTGACGTCGCGGCGGTCGGCCAGGTTTTTCCGCGTGCGGCCGCCGATGAGCCCGACGTCGACGATCGCTCCCCGACCATCCTGGGGCTCGCGCAACCGCGGCTCGACGGTCACGGTGTGCACGCGGTAGTCGTCGTCCACGGTGATCAAATACCCGAACGGGTAGTCGGTGAGAGCCGCGGCGAGCCGCTCGACGTCCACCCGCTTCTTCGTGCGCATGGTCTCGAGGATATGCGAGGCGCGCTAGTCGATCAGGTCCTCCGGCACCTGGATGCCCGGCTCGAGCGCGCCGGGGTCGCGGTCACCCCTGTTGAAGAAACCCGAGTTAGGTATCCCCGACTCGCGGATGCCCGGGCTCCGGAAACCCGAGTCGTTGCCACCGGTCGCGCCGGCGGGGAGGAAGCCCGACTGGCCCGTCGTCGTGGTTCGCAGGGCCGGCGGGATGGGGGTGGAGCCGCCTGCCGCGCTGACGACGCCCGCATGCGCGCCACCCGATACGGGGCCGCCGACAATGGCGCCCGCGTCGGCCGGGCCGGCGGAGGCGCCGGTGGTCATCGCCGGGTTCAGCAGGCCGGGGTTCACCAGGCCGGGGTTCAAGCCGGTGACGGAGTTGAGGACACTCGAGCTGAGCGTCGCCGCGCCGACCCCGCCCGTGACGTAGCCGGAGCCGAACATGCCCGCCTCGGCGCCGGCCGGGCTCCCCAGCGGATTGTCGAAGAAGCCGGTGTTGCCGCTGCCGGTGTTGAAAAAGCCGGTGTTGACGGAGCCGGCATTGGCGAACCCGGTGTTGGCGAGGCCCGAGTTTCCGATGCCGAGGTTCCCCGTGCCGGAGTTGAAGAAGCCGACGTTGCCGGTGCCCGAGTTGAACAATCCGATGTTGCCGGTGCCCGAATTGAAGCCGCCGAAGCCGAACTGGTTGTTGCCGGTCAGGCCGATCCCGAAGTCGTTGTTGCCGGTGTTCCCGAGGCCGACGTTGTTATTGCCGAGGTTGCCGGCACCGATGTTGTTGCTACCGGAGTTTCCGTAGCCCAGATTCTGGCTGCTGCTGCTTCCGGCACCGACGTTCGAAGTGCCCGTCGTGGACGAGGTGCCCGCCGTGGACGAGGTGCCGGGCGTGGACGAAGTGCCCGGCGTGGCCGAAGTGCCATGGGACCCGGCGGGACCGGCGACGGTGGGGGCCTTGCTGAAGTTGAAGCCGAGCTTCTGCAAGACCTGCTGCCAAGGCGCCAGTTGCGCAACGGCCGCCGAAGCGTCGGCGTGGTAACCGAACATTGCCGCCACGTCCGCCGCCCACATCTGCTCGTATGCGGCCTCGGTGTCCATGATCGCCGGGACGTTGAACCCGAACCAGTTCGTGGCCGCCAGCGCCCGCAACAAGTTACGATTGGCCGCCACCACCGCGGGCTGCACGGTGGCCGCCACCGCGGCCTCGAACGCGCCCGCGATGACCGAGGCCTGGTTCGACGCCGCCTCCGCCTGGGCCGCGGCCGTGCCCAGCCACGTCACGTACTGGGTCGCGACGGCCATCATCGCCGCCGCCGACGCACCCTGCCACGAGCCGTTGGCCAGATCGGATGTCACCGAGGAAAACGACGATGCTGACGACGCCAGGTCCTCCGCCAGGCTGTCCCACGCCGCGGCGGCAGCAAGCAGCGGCGCCGCTCCGGGACCGGCGAAGATTAGTGCCGAATTGGTTTCAGGCGGCAACCACGCAAAATGCGGGCTCGTCACTGACCCAACTTAACTAAGAAAGGGTCCCCCGCGTGGCGTTATCGGGCAGGTAACGGGCGACTCTTGCGGCCACGGACCAGCTTGCCGGGACGGGCGTCCGTCGGAACGCCGTTTTCGGCGATTATCTCGCCGGACACGATGGTCGCTACATAGCCGTCCGCGGTCTGGTCCAGCCTACGCCCACCGGCGGGAAGGTCATAACGGATGACCGGCTTGTGCAACCGCACAGCGGCGTGATCGATGACATTGAGATCGGCCTTGTAGCCGACGGCGATGCGGCCGCGGTCGCGGAGCCCCGCGACGCGGGCGGGCACGGAGGTCAACTCGCGGATGGCGTCGGGCACAGAGAACCGCCCCGACGCGCGGTCGCGTGCCCAATGCGCCAGCAAGAAAGTCGGGTAGCTCGCGTCGCAAATCATGCCGTAATGGGCGCCACCGTCGCCGAGCCCGAGCACCACGTCATCGCGGTGCAGCAACTCGCCGACCGTGTCCAGCGAGTTGTCCTGCAGGTTGCTGGTTGCGACCAGCAGCATGGCGCGGCCGTCGTCGTCGAGCAGCCGGTCGTAGGCCTCCTCCATTGGGTTCACACCGCGCGCCCGGGCGCGGGCCCCGATGCTGGTCGACGGGTCGGGCTCGTAGTTCGGCTCATCGCCGAGCGGGTAGATCCAGTCCCACATCTGCGCGACGTACAGGATCGGGTGGCCCTGGCCGGGCTTGTCGGCCAGGATGCGGGCGCGGACCTCAGGCTTGCGCATCTCGGCGACCCGCTCGGCCAGCGGCAGGTGGGCGATCTCGCGGTAGCTGGGGTAGAGCACGAACGGGTTGGCGGACAGTTGCAGGCCGATGATCAACCCGATCGGACGGGGCAGCAACTGCGCGGTGAATTGTGGCTCGCCGGCGCCCACCCTGCCGTTGGCCTTCTCGATCATGGTGATGGCGTCCGGCCACGTCGGGTCGCCGGCGTTGGCGACGACCAGCGTGAAGGTGACCGGCAGCCCCACGTCCTCGGCGACGTCGAAAACAGTCTGTAGGACCGGCTGGTAGCCCCCCGCCGGGATGTCGGGCACGAACTGGAGCAGGCCGCCGCCGCCATCCACCACACCCCGGGCGATCTCCTCGATCTCCTCGCGGGCGGCGTCGTAGCTCGGGATCGGCGAACCGCTTTCGGTCTTGTGGATCGTCAAGCGCGACGACGCGAAGCCCAGCGCGCCGACCTCGATCGCCTCCTTGGCCAGCGCCCGCATCTTGACGAGATCTTCGGGGGTGGCCGGTTCGCGGTCGGCGCCGCGCCGGCCCATCACGTACACCCGCAGCGGCGAGTGCGGAAGGTAGGCGGCCACGTCGATGTCACGTTGTCGCGACTCCAGCGCGTTCAGGTATTCGGGGAACGTTTCCCAGTTCCACGGCAGGCCGTCGGTCATCACGACGCCGGGAATGTCCTCGACCCCGGCCATCACGTCGACGAGCACGTCGTGGTCTTCCTGGCGGCAGGGCGCGAAGCCGACCCCGCAGTTGCCCATCACCACCGTGGTCACCCCGTGCGCCGACGACGGAGTCAGGCGCTGCGACCAGATGGACTGGCCGTCGTAGTGGGTGTGCAGGTCAATGAAACCGGGTGTGACCAAAAGGCCGGTCGCGTCGATCACCCGCCGCGCGCTGTCACCGTTGACTGAGTCCGTTTGCGGCCCTACGGCCGCTATGACGCCGTCGCGCACCGCCACGTCGCCGACGTACGGTTCGCCCCCCAGCCCGTCGACGATGGTTCCGTTGCGGATGATGAGGTCGTAGGTCATCTAAATAATCTACGGCCCTCCCGGTGCGGCATGCCAGGATCGTTGGTATGTCAAACGCCGATGCCGCCCAGGAACTGCTTCGCGACGCGTTCACCCGATTGATCGAGCACGTCGACGAGCTCACCGACGGGTTGACCGACGAGGTGTCCGGCTACCGGCCGACTCCGAACGCGAACACCATCGCCTGGCTGATCTGGCACAGCGCCCGCGTGCAGGACGTTCAGCTGGCCGACGTGGCCGGTGTCGAGCAGGTGTGGACCCGGGACGGCTGGGTGGACCGCTTCGGGCTGGATCTGCCGCGCGATGACACCGGCTACGGGCATGGCCCCGACGAGGTGGGGAAGGTGAAGGCGCCCGCCGACCTGCTGTCCGGCTACTACCACGCGGTGCACAAGCTGAGCCTCGAGTACATCGCCAGCGTGACCGCCGACGAGCTGTCGCGGATCGTGGACACGCGCTGGGACCCGCCCGTGACGGCCAGCGCGCGGTTGGTGAGCATCGTCGACGACTGCGCCCAGCACCTCGGCCAGGCCGCATACCTGCGGGGTATTCGGTAGGGATCGCCGTGCGATCCGCGGTGACGGTGGTGCTGTGGCTGGCCACCACGGTTGCGCTGGCGGCGGCGGTCCCCGCGGTGTGGACGCAGCTGAACATCGTCAGCGAGGGCGGCTACGCCGCGCTGTCGCGGCGGGCGGCGGGCGATCCGGCTCTGCAATCCGCCGCGGCCGACGAACTGACCAACCGCGCGATGGCGCTCATCGCGGCCCACAATGACGGACGCCGGCCCGTCGACAGCGCGGAGGTGCACGACGCCGCCGTCGCGTTCGCGGTCGGACCGGCGTTTCCGTCGATGTTCGCCGGGGCCAACACCGCGGCGCACCGTTGGCTGTTCACCGCCGACGGGTCGGGTGGGTCATGGACTGTCGACGTGGCCCCGATGCTCAACGACGCCTCGCTACAGCGGATTTTGGCCAGCCACAACGCGAAAGTGCCTGCGACGCTGGCCGTTCCACTGACGGTGTCGGTGCCGGGGTCGTGGCGGCAGGGGGAGTTGAGCGGGCTGGCGAAGTGGGGTCCGTGGGTGAGTGTCGGCGCGGCCGCGGCGAGCGGTCTTTTCGCGTTGCTGACGCTGGCTGCCGCGCGCCGCCGCGGCAGGGCGTTGACCAGCCTCGGGGTCTCGGCGTTGCTCGTCGGCGGGGCGGGATGGGGGGGCATCGAGTTGGGTGACCGCAAGCTCAACGGCGCGCTCAATCGCACCACCGGTGACATCCGCAGGATCGCCGAGGTGATGGTCTATCACGCCGAGGCGAGCATGCGTCACTGGCTCGCCCTGACTCTGGTGGCCGGCGCCGTGATGGTCGGGTTCGGCGTCCTCGTCGCGATCGTGGGCGGCCTCCGCAAGGAGGCGTAGGCCGAGCGCCGGTCAGCCCAACGGCAACTCGGCCAAGATCGGGGTGGTCGGCTGTGGCGATCCGCTGCCGGGTTCGACGGTGAACGCCAGCGCCGTCGAGGCCCCGAGGTTGGCCAGCGTCGCCGTCGTCGAGGGCGCGACGGCCGCGGCGTTCATGGTTCCGGCCGATGTCGGGCCGTTGGCCCCGATCAACCACATCTGATAGACGGTGCCCGGGGCCGGGGGCGGCACGTTGTTCATCACCAGCACACCGGCGTTGCGGTCGCGGGAGAACATCACCGTGGCGGTCCCGTTGGCCAGCGGACGAGAAACCGTCCGCACGTCCGGGGCCTCCAGAATTTGCTCGGCGACCGTCGACTTCGCCGGCGGGCGCATCAGCACGCCGACGCCGAACGCCGCGGCGCCCACCACGATCGCCGCCGCCGCGGCAGCGAAAATTGCCCTCCGCCGGCTCGTTTGACGCGCGGCGGTAGGTCGCACCGGCTCGATCGGCGCCAGGATCGCCCCGCGCAGGTGTGGCGGGGGTTCGGCCGCGGTGGCCGCCGACACGACCGCCATCGTCTCGCGGACGGCGCGGACCTCGTCGGTGAAGGCCGCCGCGACCGCCGACGGAGCCGCGGTCATTTGCCGCTCGATCTCGGCCCGTTCCGTGTCCGTCACCGCGTGCATGGCGTAGGGCGTGGCCAGCTCGAGCAGTTCGAAATCGGTCGGTTCGGTCATGCCACGTCCAGGCAGTTACGCAGGCCGCGCAGAGCGTCGCGGATGCGCGATTTGATCGTCGACAGGTTGGCGGCCAGCCGCTGCGACACTTCGCTGTACGTCAGCCCCTGGTAGTAGGCCAGCTCGATGCACTGCCGCTGCGCATCGGTCAGCGCGTTCAGGCATTCGACCACCCGGCGACGCTCGTCGCCGGCGATCGCCGACTCGGCGACCGGATCGCGCGCCGCGGCGCTCGCGGATTCGGCATTGACCGCGCCGTAGCGGGATTCGCGCGTGCTGCCGGCTTGCTCGGCGCGGACTCGGTCGACGGCCCGCCGGTGCGCGATGGTCAGCAGCCACGCCAGGGCCGACCCTTTGGCCGGGTCGTACACCGACGCGGTCCGCCACACCTCGAGGTAGACCTCCTGGGTGGTTTCTTCGCTGTAGCCCGGGTCACGCAGTACCCGCATCACGAGTCCGTAGACACGGGTTTTGCTGATGTCGTAGACCGTGGCGAAGGCGGCGCTGTCCCCGCGCGCGACCCGGCCCAGCAGGGTATCCAGCTCGTCGCTCGGCCGTGGCGCTCCGCTCATCGATCGGTAGCCTATAGCCCGTCATCGATGTGCCGATCTGGGTGGCCGGGGGAAGAAAAAGGCTGTGCGTTGTCGGTATTCGTCGAAGCCGGGACGCCCGGCCATCAGCTTTTCGGTCAACCGGGCACCCGTCACATACACGAGGAAGTAGGTCATGAGTAGCGGCGAGCCGACCGTGGTCAGGGGCAACCAGCCGTTGATGGTGATCAGCCACAGGCCCCACCACGGCGGCGTCGCCGAAGTAGTTGGGGTGGCGCGTCCAGGCCCACAGGCCGCGGTCCATCACCGCACCTAGATTCGCCGGGTCGGCTTTGAACATCCGCAGCTGCCGATCGCCGATCGCTTCGAAGGTGACACCCACCAGCCACACGGCCACGCCCACGACGGTGACCGCGGTGAGCGGCTTCGGCGTGGGGCCGGTCACCGCGGACAGTTGCAGTAGAAACGAGACGAACCAGGTGATGAAGGCTTGCAGCACAAAGACCTTCCGCACCACCTGGGCAACGGTGGCGTTCCGGAGCAGGGCCGCGTAGCGGCGATCCTCCCCCTTACCGACCGTCTTGCGCTGAATGTGCCAGCTCAGCCGCAGGCCCCAGATCGTTACCAGCGCCATCAGCAGCCATCGCCGGCTCGGGTCGCCGTGGCCGAGCCCCGCGGCGACCGCGACGATGGCCACGAAGCCCACGCCCCAGGCCACGTCGACCACGTTGTAGCGGCCTATCCGCCTGGCGATCGTGAATGTGACCGAGTGCACCACGGCGAGGGCCACAACCGAGGCACCGGTCACCTGAAGGAGGTTTACCAGGTTTAGGGGAATCATCGGCTCACCCTCGTGCGCGAACGTCCACTGGTAGACGCCAAGATAACCCGACTGGAATCCGGCAACGCCGCTGCCGATCGCCGCCACCGAAGGGGCGCCCGCCGAGTTCACAACAGCTATTCGGAGCAACCGATCTGGCGGACGGCTCGCTGCGCGCCTCTACCGACCTACACATCTGACATCAGTGGCCGCCGGCCGCTTGGTGCACGACGATCAGATCCCGTCGGGTGGACACATCCTCGACCTGTCAGCCGAAGGTGAACGAAAACACCTGCAGGCCCCTGCTGACTCGCATGTCGAGCTGATCACGGTGCGCAGTGTCGCCGGGGTTGACGCCCGCGATCTGATGCAGGGTCGGCGCCCCGCCGATCGCCGTGGTGGTCGTGGTGCCGCCCCTGGTCACGGTGATCGTGCCGGTGCCCCCGACGACGGCGTAGACGTCCTTTCCGGTGTAATTCAGCCGGATGGCGGCGTCGTCACCGTCGGCGGTGGCGCCCTGGTCGTCCAGGGTCCACCGGCCGCGCAGGGCGAACCTGTCGTCGGGCAGCTGCGCGGGATAGCCGAAAGTGGCTGTGCCGGGCTGGTATTCGCCGTCGCCGCCGTAGTTTGCCGCCCGGCCGGCACCCAGGTAGGTCTCCGGGGTCAGCCTGGTGTGCGGAGTGGCATCGACCGACTTTGTCGCCGCCGGTAGCCGCGCATCGGACTTGGCGTCGACGAGCAGTTGGCGGATCAGCTTCTCGCTCTCGTCGTAGTCGCCCTCGCCGAATTTGGTGTGCCGGATGATTCCGTTCGCATCGATGAGGTATTCGGCGGGCCAGTACAGGTTCAGGTAGCCGTTCCAGGTCGAATAGTCGTTGTCCAGCGCGACGGGGTAGGTGATGTGCAGCGCGGCGGCGCCATCGGCCACGTTGCCCGCGACCCGTTCGAAGGCGTATTCCGGGGTGTGCACCCCGATGACGACGAAACCGTTGTCGTGATACCGCTGGTACCAATCCACCACGTGGCCGATGGCGCGTTGGCAGTTGATGCAGGAGTAGGCCCAGAAGTCGATCAGCACCACCTTGCCGCGCAGGGAGGCCAGGTCGATCGGCGCGCCGCCCGGGGTGTTGAGCCACTGGGTGATCCCGGTGATGGCGGGCGCCGGTCCACACGACTGCAGTTGCTCGGTGGCGTCGACGCAGTCGGCCAGTTGGCCCCGAGGCGAGCCATCGGCCGCGCCGGCCGGGTCGAGCTTGTGCCGAATGTTGGCCCCGATGCCTTTCTGCATCGCGGTGGTGTAGTCGGGGACGGCGCGCTGCAGCATCGCGGGCAGGTTGAATACCAGCGCCACCGCCAGCACGATCATCGCGATTCCACCGGCGACCCGGATTGCCCGCTGCCGGCGACGGAATGCCGCGACGCGTGCGACGATGCCGCGGCCGGCCAGCGCGAAAACCAGCAGGGGCAGCGCGGCACCGATCGCGAACGTCGCGGTCAAAACGAGCGTCGGCGGGCCGATCGACGAGGTGCCGCCCGCGACGACGATGGCGGCCAGCACCGGTCCCGCGCACGGCACGTACAGTGCGCCCAATGTCAGTCCCAGCCCGAAACCGTTTCTGCCAAAACGGATTTCGCGATGCGGGATGCGCGCGAACGGCCGCTCGATCAAATGTTGCAGCGGCGGGAAGATCAACCCGAGGCCGATGAGGGTCAGCGTCACCAGGGCGGCCCAGCGGATCGCGTCCTGCGGCAGGTGCAGCGCCGACAGCAACGCCGAACCGGTCAGGGTGACCACGCTGAAGCTGCACACCAGGCCGCCGATCACGAGATAAGGCCGGGCCCGTGTGCTGACTCGGGTCTCGACTCGGGCGCTGCCCAAGCCGGAAAAGAACACCACCGGAAGCACCGGCAAGATGCACGGCGAGATGCCGGTGATGATGCCGCCGAGGAATCCGATCAGCGCGATTGTTCCCATAACAGCTATACGAGGCGCGGCACGGCCGCGTTCTAATCGCTGTAAGCCAAGGAACGGTCGGGCGGCTGGGGTCCGACCGGCCGGGACGGGAACCTCGCCGGCCGGGACCGGACTCGGATGGGCCACCAGAACCAGCGGCCCAGCAGCGCGGCGATGGACGGCGTCATGAACGCGCGCACGATCAGCGTGTCGAAGAGCAGCCCCAGGCCGATGGTGGTGCCCACCTGCCCGATGATCAGCACGTCGCTGACGGCCATCGATGCCATGGTGAACGCGAACACCAGCCCCGCGTTCGTCACCACCTTGCCGGTGCCACCCATCGAGCGGATGATGCCCGTCTTCAGGCCGGCATGAATTTCTTGCTTGAACCGCGAGACCAGCAGCAGGTTGTAGTCGGATCCCACCGCCAACAGAATGATGACGGACATCGCGAGCACCAGCCAGTGCAATTCGATACCGAGGATGTGTTGCCAGAACAGCACCGACAGCCCGAAGGATGCGCCCAGCGAAATGGCGACCGTGCCGACGATGACCGCGGCGGCAACCAGGGCCCGGGTCAGGATCAGCATGATGATGAAAATGAGGCAGAGCGAAGAGATTCCGGCGATCACCAGGTCCCATTTGGCGCCCTCGGAGATGTCCTTGAAGACGGCCCCCGTGCCGGCGAGGTAGAACTTCGCGTTCTCCAACGGGGTTCCCTTGGTCGACTCCTCGGCCGCGGTGCGTATCTTGTCGATGCTCGCGATCCCCTCGGCCGACGCCGGATCTCCGCGATGCAGGATGATGAGCCGAGCAGCGTGCCCATCCGGCGACAGGAAGTTCTTCTCGGCACGCTGGAAGTCCGCGTTCTTGAAGACCTCCGGTGGCAGATAGAACGAGTCGTCGTTTTTGGCGGCGTCGAAGGCGTGACCCATCGCCGTCGCGTTGTCACTCATCTCGTCCATCTCGTTGAAGATCCCGGCCATGGTGCTGTGCATGGTCAGCATCATGGTTCGCATGTTGACCATGGTTTCGATCATCGGTGGGAACTGCGCGATCATCTGCGGCATCAGCCGATCGAGGTCCTTGATGTCAACGACCAGGTCGTTGAGTTTGTCGGTGATCTGATCCACGCCGTCGATCGCGTCGAATATCGATCGAAGCGACCAGCATGCGGGGATGTCGAAGCAGTGCTTCTCCCAGTAGAAGTAGCCGCGAAGCGGCCGGAAGAAGTCTTCGAAGTCCGCGATGCGGTCGCGCAGGTCGTTGGTGATCTGCTGCATGTCCTCGGTGTCCCCGACCATGCGGTGGGTGGTGGCGACGAGCTGCGTCATCAGGTCGTACATCCGCTGCATGGTCGCGATCGTCGTGGTCATCTCGTCGGCCTGCTTGAGCATGTCGTTCATCCGGTCGCGCTGGTATTTCATGTTCTGCAGCTGACCGGCGTTCTGCATGCTGAGCTGGAACGGTATGGAGGTGTGGTCCATCGTCGTTCCGTCCGGCCGGGTTATCGCCTGGACGCGGGAGATTCCCGGAACCCGGAAGATGCCCTTGGCCAGCCGGTCCAACACCAGGAAGTCCGCCGGGTTTCTCATGTCGTGGTCCGCCTGGATCATCAAGATCTCCGGCTTCATCCGGGCCTGGGAAAAGTGGCGGTCCGCGGCCGTGAGGCCGGCATTGGCGGGGATGAAGCCGGGCAGGTAGTCCCGGTCGTTGTAGTTGGCCTTGTACCCGGGCAGGGTGAGCAGGCCGACGAGCGCGACCGCGCACGTCACGGCGAGGATGGGCAGCGGCCAGCGAACCACCGCGGTGCCGACCCGGCGCCAGCCACGCACCTTGAGCAGCCGCTTGGGGTCGAACACGCCGAACCGACTGCCGACGGTAAGGACCGCGGGTCCCAGCGTCAGCGCGACCGCCACCGCGACCAGCATCCCCACCGCGCACGGGATGCCCAGGCTATGGAAATACGGCATTCGCGCGAAGCTGAGGCAGAACGTCGCCCCGGCGATCGTCAATCCGGAGCCCAGGATGACGTGGGCCGTCCCGCGGTACATGGTGTAGAACGCCGTTTCCCGGTCTTCGCCCGCCTGGCGGGCCTCCTGGTAGCGACCGATGATGAAGATTCCGTAGTCCGTACCCGCCGCGATCGCCAGCGACGTGAGCAGGCTGACCGCGAACGTGGTCAATCCCAGGGCTCCGAGATGCCCCAGCAGCGCGACCGCTCCCCGCGCCACGGTCAGTTCGAAACCGACCGTGATCAGCAGCAGAATCACGGTGACGATCGACCGGTAGACGAATAGCAACATGATCAGGATCACCGCGAGCGTCGTCGCGGTGATCCGGACCATCGATCTGTCGCCGCTGTGGTGCAGATCCGCGGCGAACGCCGCCACCCCGGTGACGTAGACCTTGACCCCGGGCGGCGGAGGCAGGCTGTCCACGATCTTGTGGACGGCTTCCACGGATTCATTGGCCAACAGCTCGCCTTGATTGCCGGCGAGATTGACCTGGACGGTCGCGGCCTTGCCGTCGTTGCTCTGCGCTCCCGCCGCGGTGAGCGGATCACCCCAGAAATCCTGGACGGCCAGCACGTGCACCTTGTCTTCGCGCAGCCTGCTGATCATGGTGTTGTAGTACCTGTGGGCGTCATCGCCGAGGGGCTTGTCGCCCTCCAAGACGATCATCGCCGAACTGTCGGTGTCTCCTTCGTTGAAGGCCTGGCCGATGCGTTTCATCGCCACGAACGACGGTGCGTCGGTGGGGCTCAGCGACACCGACCGCTCTTGCCCGACCACTTCCAGAGATGGCACGGACACGCTGAGGATGACGGCGATCGCCACCCAGAACAGGATGATGGGCACCGCAAGGGTGTGGATCATCCTGGCGATGAACGGCCGTTCGGCCTGTGCTGGGGCGGCGTTGGCGAACTGGGTACTCACGCGGACTTCACCAAGCAGAAGGTGAAGGCGTTGACCTCGTTGGAGATTTTCTCCGCTTTGACCTGATCGTCCACCAGGATGCGGCATCCGATGCTGTCACTATTGCCTTGTGCCACAAGACTTCCCATCACCGCGGGCTTGTCGGTGCTGATGTGCAGCGACCACGGCAGGGGCGTTCCGTCGGCGCGCTTGGGGTCGCCGTTGACGTCGAAATAGCCGATGTCCGCGATAGTTCCGGGCGGCCCGAAGACCTGGTAGTCGATCCGCTTCGGGTTGAACGGCTTGGGGTTCTCCAGGTTGCTGTCCGCATACGACAGCCGCTTTTCCGAGCCGAAGTAGCCGTGGACCCGGTACACGACGAATCCGCCGACCACCAGCACCGCCAAGATGATCAGTGGAATCCAAATTCGCGACAGCAGCTTGAAAATGGCAATCCCCTTCACCGGTTGGGCACTTCCGCGGATCGCCGAATCAATCACGGCTGGGCCCTGGGCGCACTTGGAGTGTAAGGCATACTCCGTGCGTAACGGGAGCAATCCGCCCGGCCTCCGGCCGACAAATCACGCGATGTGCGTTATACAAATCACACCATGTGCGTTATCCTCTGCCGATGGCGCAACTTGCCTTCCAGCGCGCCCGCACGGAAGAAAACAAGCGCCAACGAGCCGCGGCGCTGGTCGAAGCCGCACGTTCGCTGGCGCTCGAGACCGGCGTCGCGTCAGTTACCTTGACCGCCGTCGCCGGCCGCGCCGGAATTCACTACTCCGCGGTGCGCCGCTACTTCACCTCGCACAAAGAGGTCCTGCTGCACCTCGCGGCCGAGGGGTGGGAGCGCTGGTCGAACACCGTGTGCGGGCAACTGGACGAGTCGGGCCCGACTTCGCCGTCGCGGGTGGCGGAGACGCTGGCCAACGGGCTGGCGGCCGACCCGCTGTTCTGCGACCTGCTGGCCAATCTTCACCTGCACCTCGAACACGAGGTCGAGATCGACAGGGTCGTCGAGATCAGGCGGACCATCGCCGCCGCCGCGACCGCGCTCGCCGACGCGATCGAGCGGGCGCTGCCCGCCCTCGGCCGGGCGGGCGCCTTCGACATCCTGATCGCCGCGTACTCCCTGGCCGCCGCTTTCTGGCACATCGCCAACCCGCCGGAGCGGCTCACGGACGCCTATGCCGAGGAACCCGAGGCGCTCCCGCCCGAGTGGAACATCGAATTCGCTTCCGCCCTAACCCGAGTGCTGACGGCGACGTGCGTTGGTCTGGTCTCGGAATCCCCACCCGCAGAAAAGGAGGCATAAGGGCCATGGCTTGGCGAACTCGCGCGGCCGAACACAATGCCGACCTGGGCGAGGGACCGGACCTCAGCGCGTCCACCCAGCCGGCGGAATGGCAACGGCCGTCCGGGGTTTCGCCGAATGCGACGTCGCGGCGCACCCGGTCGAGAACCGGTCGGATGCCGAAGATCCCGATCGCCGCCGCGGCGAAGAAACTGTGGATCGTGCTGGTCGTCCTGGTGGTGGTCGCGGTGGCGGGTTTCTGCGTCTACCGGCTCCGCGGCATCTTCGGGGCCCACGGCAATCACCCGATCACCAGCGGCATGGCCGACGACATCAAGCCGTTCAATCCCAAGCACGTGGTCTACGAGGTCTACGGACCTCCCGGGACGACGGCGAACATCAACTACCTCGACATCAACGCTCAGCCGCAGAAAGCAAGCAATGTGCCACTGCCCTGGACGCTCTCGGTCATCACGACGCTTCCCTCGGTGAGCGTCAACGTTGTCGCGCAGGGCGACAGTGACCAGATCGGCTGCCGCATCGTCGTCAACGACGTCGTCAAGGACGAGAGGTCCGCCACCGGAGAGCGCGCGCAAACGTTCTGCATTGTGAAGTCCGCATGACCGACAACAGGGCGGCAGGGCTGCCGCACATGCCGATTTTCGCTCGCTCGGTGCATAAGCTCGCGCCGCTGATCATCCTGGCCTGGGTGGGACTGGTCGTCGTTCTCAGCGTCTTTCTCCCTCCGCTCGACAAGGTGGCGAAGCAGCACCAGGTGTCGATGAGCCCCCAAAGTGCGGCGTCGATGCAGGCGATGAAGCGTGTCGGCAAGGTGTTCGGCGAATTCAACAGCGACAGCTCGGCCATGATCGTGCTGGAAGGCGACAAACCCCTGGGCGACGACGCCCACCACTTCTACGACCAGATCGTCCGCAGGCTCGAGGCTGACACGAAGCACGTCCAGCACGTCCAGGACTTCTGGGGGGATCCGCTGACGGCCGCCGGTTCCCAGAGCACCGACGGCAAGGCCGCCTATGTGCAGGTGTACCTCGCCGGCAACCAGGGCGAGAGCCTGGCCAACGAGTCCATCGAGGCGGTGCGCAAGATCGTGGACGGTGTGCCCGCGCCACCGGGAGTCAAGGCCTATGTGACGGGCGCGGCGGCGTTGACCGCCGATCAGACCACGGCCGGCGACAAGAGCGTCCAAAGGGTCACGATGATCACCTTCGTGGTGATCATCGTGATGCTGCTGTGGGTGTATCGCTCGATCGTCACCGTGTTCATCACCCTGTTGATGGTGTTTGTGGAGCTGTTCGCGGCCCGGCAATTTGTCGCTTTGTTCGCTCATAACGGCATCATCGGGCTGTCGACCTTCGCGGTGAACATCCTCGTGCTGCTGGCCATCGCCGCCGGCACGGACTATGCGATCTTTGTTCTCGGCCGCTATCAAGAGGCGCGGTCCCTCGGTGAGGATCGGGACCAGGCCTTCTACACCATGTTCCACGGGACCGCGCACGTGGTTCTGGGTTCCGGCCTGACCATCGCCGGCGCGATGTATTGCCTCAGCTTCACCCGGCTTCCGTATTTCCAGTCGCTCGGTGTGCCGTGCGCGATCGGAATGCTCGTCGCCGTGTTCGCCGCGCTCACCCTCGGCCCGGCCGTGCTGACGGTGGGCAGTCGCTTCGGTCTGTTCGATCCCAAGCGGAGGATGAGGACGCGGGGATGGCGGCGGGTGGGCACCGCCATCGTCCGCTGGCCGGCACCGATCCTCGCGGTGACGATCGCGATCGCCCTGATCGGCTTGCTGGCGCTGCCCGGATATCAAACGAACTACGACAACCGGCTGTACCTACCTCCGAGCACCCCGGCGAACATCGGATACGACGCCGCCGAGCGGCACTTTCCCCCGGCCCGGATGAACCCGGAACTGTTGATGGTCGAGACCGATCACGACATGCGGAACCCGGCGGACATGTTGGTGATAGACCGAATCGCCAAGGGCGTCTTCCACATTCCGGGCATTGCGCGCGTCCAGGCGATCACCAGGCCGCTGGGAAAGCCGATCGAGCACACGTCGATTCCGTTCCAGATCAGCATGCAGAACACGACGCAGGTCGAGAACCAGCAATACATGCATCAGCGCATGAACGACATGCTCAAGCAGGCCGACGCGATGCAGCAGTCCATCGACACGATGCAGCGCATGTACAACATCACGGCGCAGATGGCCGCGGTCACGCACCACATGGACGGCCTCACGCATGAAATGTTGGGCGTGACGGCCGAATTGCGCGATCACATCGCCGATTTCGACGACTTCTTCCGTCCGCTCCGCAGCTACTTCTACTGGGACAAGCACTGCTTCGACATTCCCGGCTGCTGGGCGATAAGGTCCATCTTCGACGCGCTCGACGGATTGGATCAGATCGTCGAAAAATTCCAGTACCTTACGGACGACATAGCCAAGCTGGACGCCCTGCTGCCGCAGATGCTGGCGCAGATGCCGCCGATGATCGCGACCATGACGACGATGAAGCAGATGATGCTGACCATGCACAGTTCGATGTCGTCGCTGTACGACCAGATGGACGTGATGAGCCAGAACTCGACCGCAATGGGCCAGGCTTTCGACGCGTCCAGAAACGACGACTCGTTCTACATCCCGCCGGAGGTCTTCGACAACCCCGATTTCAAGCGGGGCCTGAAGATGTTCTTGTCACCCGACGGGCACGCCGCCCGCTTCATCATCTCCCATGAGGGGGATCCGGCCAGTGCCGAAGGCATCTCACACGTCGATCCGATCAAGAACGCGGCAAAGGAAGCGATCAAGGGAACCCCGTTGGAGGGCGCGAGGATCTCCCTGGCCGGCACCGCGGCGGTCTACAAGGACATGCGCGACGGGGCCA
Organism: uncultured Actinomycetota bacterium; assembly: GCA_963784685.1. GTDB lineage: Bacteria > Actinomycetota > Actinomycetes > Mycobacteriales > Mycobacteriaceae > Mycobacterium. The sequence continues at coordinate 919,857 of CAWASF010000009.1, read as the reverse complement.
AGTACGACCTGCTGATCGCGGGAATCGCCGCAGCCAGCCTGATTTTGATCATCATGCTGATCATCACGCGAAGCCTGGTCGCCGCGGTCACCATTGTGGGGACGGTGCTGATTTCGTTGGGCGCGTCGTTCGGGCTTTCCGTGCTGATGTGGCAGGACATCATCGGCTTCAAACTGCACTGGATGGTGCTGGCGATGTCCGTCATTTTGTTGCTGGCCGTGGGATCCGACTACAACCTGCTGCTGGTTTCCCGTTTCAAAGAGGAACTCAGTGCCGGTTTGCGAACCGGAATCATCCGTTCGATGGCCGGCACCGGCGCGGTGGTGACGTCCGCGGGTCTGGTGTTCGCCGCCACGATGACGTCGTTCATCTTCAGCGATCTCAAGGTCACCGGGCAGGTCGGCACCACCATCGGTCTGGGTCTGTTGTTCGACACGCTGATCGTGCGCTCGTTCATGATGCCGTCGGTCGCCGCGTTGCTGGGACGTTGGTTCTGGTGGCCGCAACAGGTACGCACCCGTCCCGCCAGTCAGATGCTGCGACCCTACGGGCCGCGCTCGGCGGTGCGGGCCCTGATGCTGCCGCCGGAGGACGGGCCGGCGGACACCGATCGCATCCCGGCGAGCGCGCCGCACTACTGATCAGGCGTAGGTGCGCAACTGCACCGTTCTGCGCATGATGTCGCTCAGCTTGTGCACCGGCGCTCCGCACGTCAGGCAGTAACCGCCCGGGCACCTGGCGATCTGGTCCACCTGCGCCAGGATTTGGGCCTTGAGGCTGCGCATGCAGCCGACGCACAGGATGTCGACAATGTTTCCCGACGGGTCGAGGTTGGGCCTGTTGCATTCGTCGACGGCGTGCCGGTACACGATGTGCGTTGCCCGGTTCGTGCAGCCGGATTCGGATTGGCAGGTGATCTCACGCCAGTCGAGCGCGGCCAGCGCGTCCGGAATCGCCGACTGGGGGTCCACGGTGCTCATCGTGTCCTCGCTGCGCCGCGGCACCCCGGCAACAGCCGGCCTGTCCCATATGCAATGGCGATGAAGTGCATGTTGTGAGTCCTGGTCGAGCGGTGGTCAGCGGGGAAACAATGCGCCGAATAACCAGCCACGGGGTATTGATTTTTTCCCTACTGGGGAAGAAAGCGATACCCGCCAAGGGCAGATCTTAAACTTGCCGGCGGCCAAAGACCAGGGTCAATCCGCAAGCGCGGCAAGACACGCGGGGGCGGCGCGCCGGGCTCGGGTCAGGACCAGTTCCACACCGACATGTCGCCGGGCGGGTACTGGTTGCAGGCGTCGGTCGACTTGGCGACGACGCCCTTGTTGTTGAAGAAGATCTTCATGTGGTTGGGCCAGGCCAGCCACAGCGGATCGGCCTGGGCCGCATAGAAGTTCTCGGAATAGTTCCTGCGGTCGGCCGGCGACAACGAGTAGAACCAGTGCGCCTTGTCAATGGTCGCCTGCTGAACGTTCGGGTGGTTGTTGAAGTCGATCATGTAGCGCTGGTAGTACACCGGGCTGGTGTCCCTGGTGGCCGCCAGTATCTGCTCGGCGTCGCAGGTGGTCGCGATCATCCGACGCGGGATCGGGAAGTCCTCCGTGGAGTCGGCCGAGGCGGTCTTGGGGAAGGCCGCCGCGGCGATGCCGAACGTGAGTAGAAGAGCGATGAAAACAACGCCTGCGCGCAGGCTGGAAGTCAGCCGAGACATAGCTGTCACCGTAACACTTTCTCCGGTCGGTGGCGAATTCGTAGCCCATCTCACTATCCATCGCGATCAGGCACGATGACGTGCGTGGGATCCGGCCGCAGCTCCGGGGGGGCCTGGCTGTAGTCGCCGAACGGACCGTCGCGGCGCTCGATGGCCGCGCGCACGCCCCGGGTCTGTGCGGTCGTGATGAAATCGAGCGCTTCCGGGGTGTTGCGCATCAGGCCGTCGAGGATGCCGCCCAGCGTCTGCGTGGACGCCAGGCCCATGTTCTCGTAGGCCTGGTTGACGATCAGCTTCTGCGCCCGCAATTGCGACAGCGGTATCCGTGCCAGTTCGGCGGCGATCTCGGCGACGCGGGCCTCCAACCGCTCGAAGGGCACCGCCTCGTTGATGAGCTCGACTTCGGCCGCCTCGACGCCGGACAGCGGCCGGCCCGTCAGCGAGTGCCACTTGACCTTGGCCAGGCTCAGCCGGTAGAGCCACATGCCGGTCAGATACACCCCCCACATCCGGCTGTACGGGGTGCCGATGACCGCGTCGTTGCTGGCGATGACGAGATCGGCGCACAGCGCGTAGTCGCTGCCCCCGCCGACGCACCAGCCGTGCACCTGGGCGATGACCGGTTTGGTCGCCCGCCAGATGGCCATGAACTTCTGATGCGGCCCGGTCTCGCGGGCCGTGATGACCGCGAATTCCTTGCCGGGGTCCCAATGCCCGTCGGTCATCATGGCGTCCCCCCAGCGCTGGAAGCCGCCGCCGAAGTCGTAGCCGGCGCAGAAGGCACGGCCGGCGCCGCGCAGCACGATGACTTTGATGTCCTGGTCGCGTTCGGCGACCCCGACCGCCGCCTCGATCTCGTCGGGCATGGGCGGGACGATGGTGTTGAGCTGTTCCGGACGGTTCAACGTGATGGTGGCAACCGGGCCGGCGGTCGTGTAGAGCACGGTTTCGAAGTCGCGAGTCGGCTCGCCAGATTTCATAGCCCAAGTGTGGGCTAGCGCTCCCCGTCGGGCGGGTCGGGCTGTCGGTTTTCCGGATCGGAGGCATAGATCCGGTCGCCGATCTTCAGATAAGGCGTTGTCAGGTAGGCCGATCCCACGACGACGGCGGTGAAGATCAACGTCGTCATGACGGCGTTCGGCCAGATTTTGCCTGTCCCGAAGGCAAACAAGAGGATGCCGAGTGCCGAGGTTCCCCAGTAGAAGTACCGCGCCTTGCGGCGCTCGGCGACGAAGCGAAAACGTGCCTGCGCCGCACCGGTAAGGATGAGGATCAGCCCGGCGACGAGTAAGCCGAGTTCGATGATGTCGAGGATCTTCAAGCCCGGGCTCCCAGGGTCCGCCACAGGAACGAATAACTCAGGGCTGCCTTGAACGCGGCCTGCTCGTTGTCGGCGGCGCCGGCGTGCCCGCCCTCGATGTTCTCGTAGTACCAGACCGGGTGGCCGGCGGCCTGCAGCGCCCCGACCATCTTGCGGGCGTGGCCTGGGTGCACCCGATCGTCGCGCGTGGACGTGGTGAACAGCACCGGCGGGTAGTGGCGCGTCGCCGAAATGTTTTGGTACGGCGAGTATTCGGAGATGAATTCCCAGTCGTCGGGGTTGTCCGGATCGCCATACTCGGCCACCCACGAGGCCCCGGCCAGCAGCAGATGGTAACGCCGCATGTCCAGCAGCGGCACGTCGCAGACCAGCGCGCCGAACTTCTCGGGATACTTGGTGAGCATGATGCCCGTCAACAGACCGCCATTGCTGCCACCCTGGGCGCCCAGCTGCCGAACCGTCGTGATTCCGCGGTCCACCAAATCGGTTGCCACCGCGGCGAAGTCCTCGGCCACCTTGTGCCGGCCCGCGCGCATCGCCTGGGTGTGCCAGCCGGGCCCGTACTCGCCGCCGCCGCGAATGTTGGCCAGCGCGTAGGTGCCCCCGCGGGACAGCCACAGCCGGCCCAACACGCCGCCGTACCCGGGTGTCATCGACGTTTCGAATCCGCCGTAGCCGCCCAGCAGGGTGGGGCCGGGACCGTCGACCTCCCCGGGCCGCACCACGAAGTACGGGATCGATGTGCCGTCGTCGGAAGTCGCGAAATATTGCTGCACATCGAGGTTTTCGGCGTCGAAAAAGGCCGGCGCGGACTTGATCTGTTCCAGCGCGCCCCGACCGGTGCCGCGCAGCAGCCGGGAGGGGTTGTCGAATCCGCTGGAGTCCAGAAAGAATTCGTCGCCGGTGTCGTCGGCGGCGACGATCACGGTGTTGGTCGCGGCCGGAATGCCCGAAACGGGCTCGCGCTCCCAGCTGCCGGGCTTCACGATCTCGACCCGGCTGGCCACGTCGGCGAGTGTGACGAGCAAGAGCCGGTCCCGGGTCCATGCGTACTGGTGCAGGCAGGTATGCTGGTCGGGCTCGAATACGATCTGGAATTCCCTTGTACCGGAAAGGAATTCGTCGTACCTGGCGGCCAGCAGGGAACCGGCGCGGTAGGTGTTGGTGCCGACGGTCCAGTCGGTCCGCAGGTCGACCAACAGCCACTCGCGGTGGATCGACATGCTGCTGAGGTCGCTGGGCACATCGATGTGGATCAGTTCCGAGCCGCGGAGCTCCCACCTCTCCCTGTTCCAGAAGTCGAGCGAGCGGCCGACGAACGTGCGCTCGAAGCCAGGCGTCCGATCCGCATAGCCGGTCGCGCTTACGTCGGTTTGTGACCCTTCGAAAATCGACTCCGCGTCGCTCAGCGGTGTGCCCCGATGCCATCGCTTGACGATTCGTGGGTAGCCGGATTCGGTGAGTGAGCCTTCCCCGAAGTCGGTGCCCACCAGGACGGTGTCGGGGTCCTGCCAGCTGATCTGCGATTTGGCCTCCGGCAGTTCGAACCCGTCACTGATGAATTCCGCCGTCTGCATGTCGAATTCACGCACGATGGCCGCATCCGAGCCGCCGCGCGAAAGCTCGACCAGGGCGCGGGTGAACTCCGGCTCGATGACGGTCGCGCCGGCCCAGACCCATTTCTCGTTGTCGGCGCGACCCAGCTCGTCGACGTCGATCAGCACGTCCCACTCCGGGGAAGCGGTGCGGTAGCTGTCCAACGTGGTGCGCCGCCACAGCCCCCGTGGGTTGGCGGCGTCGCGCCAGAAGTTGTAGAGGTAGTCGCCGCGGCGGCGCACGTACGGAATGCGGGCATCGGTGTCGAGCACCTCGAGCGCCTCGGCGCGCATCCGCTCGAACTGCGCGCCACCGAACTCCGCGAGTGTCGGTTCGTTGCGCGCGCGGACCCAATCGAGCGCGTCGTCCCCGGCGACGTCCTCGAGCCACAGATACGGGTCGTCGGTCATGACGCCCGCGAGCCGATGGCCGTCCACGGCAGTTCGAGTGCGCCGCCGCGTTCGTAGGGCGCCAGCAAAGGCTCGAGGGTCGCGCGGACGGCTTGGCTTTGCCCGGTGTCCAGGGAGCCCACCAGTTCCGCAAGGGGCCCTGCGATCGCGGCGACGTACGACCAGTGGTCGTCGCGGCTGTCGAACCGCATGACGCCGGTGAGCTGTTCCACCGTGACGTCGGAGAAGCCCCCGGCGGTGGCGAGGGCACGATGGCGCTCCGGGGTGGAGAGCGAGAAGATCCCTCCCGGAGCGAAGGCGTCACCGGGCGGTGCGAAGCCGTTGTGCAGCAGCGCCAAGACGATCTGGAAGATCCACGGGTTGCTCTCCGGCGGTCCCCACGTCGCATAGGCGCACCGCCCGCCCTGCCGCAGCACCCGTCGGATCTCCGCGATCGCCCGCTCCTGCTCGGGCACCAACATCAGCCCGAACCGCGAAAGCACCCCGTCAACGCTGCCGTCGGGCAGGTCGATGTGCGTCGCGTCGATGACGCGGCACTCGACGTTGTCGAAGCCCCGCTCGTCGGCCACGCGACGAGCCGCCGCCACCATCGCGGGCGCGAAATCACTGCTGATGAGGCGGCCGGTCGAACCGAGTCGCGCGGCGGCGAGGAAGCCGGTCTCGCCGGGGCCCGCCGTCAGCTCCAACAACGTCTGGCCCGGCTGCGGATCGACCCGCTCGACGAGCCAGTCCGACACCGACCGCGCGTCCTCGAACAGGCGGTTCCGATGCTTGTCCCACGCGGGCGCGACCGCGCTCCACTGGCGCAGGGATTCCTCTGCCGAATTGCTCGCGGGCATGCTCACTCCCCGAATTCCGTACCGTCCGACCCCGGCTCTCTTGCGTGACTGCAGCGTACTGTGAGCCTTGTCACGCCAAAGCACAAGGGAGCCGATCAGATGACTGTTTTCGCACGTCCAGGTGCCGCCGGGGCATTGATGTCGTATGACGCCCGGTACGAGAACTTCATCGGGGGACAGTGGGTGGCGCCGGTGGGCGGCCGGTATTTCGAGAACCCGACGCCGGTGACCGGCCAGACGTTCTGCGAGGTGGCCCGCTCGGATGAGGCCGATATCGAAAAGGCGCTCGACGCCGCCCACGCGGCTGCTCCGGCCTGGGGCAAGACGGCCCCCGCGGAGCGGGCGGCCATCCTGAACAAGATCGCCGACCGGATCGAGGAGAACACGGCCGCGCTGGCGGTGGCCGAAGTCTGGGACAACGGCAAACCGGTGCGCGAGGCGCTGGCCGCCGACATCCCGCTGGCGGCCGACCACTTCCGGTACTTCGCGGCGGCGATCCGGGCGCAGGAAGGGTCGCTGTCGCAGATCGACGAGGACACCGTCGCCTACCACTTCCACGAGCCGCTCGGCGTCGTCGGGCAGATCATTCCGTGGAACTTCCCGATCCTGATGGGCGCCTGGAAGCTGGCGCCGGCGCTGGCGGCCGGTGACGCGGTGGTGCTCAAGCCCGCCGAGCAGACCCCGGCGTCGATCCTCTACCTGATGTCGCTGATCGGCGATCTGCTGCCGGAGGGCGTGGTCAACGTCGTCAACGGGTTCGGCGCCGAGGCCGGCAAGCCGCTGGCGTCCAGCAACCGGATCGCCAAGGTCGCGTTCACCGGCGAGACCACCACCGGGCGGCTGATCATGCAGTACGCCTCCCAGAACCTGATCCCGGTCACCCTCGAACTCGGCGGCAAGAGCCCCAACGTCTTCTTCTCCGACGTGATGGCCAAGGGCGACGACTTCCAGGACAAGGCGCTGGAGGGCTTCACCATGTTCGCCCTCAATCAGGGTGAGGTGTGCACCTGCCCGTCGCGCAGCCTGATTCAGGCCGACATCTACGACGAGTTCCTGGAGCTGGCCGCCATCCGCACCAAGGCGGTGCGGCAGGGTGACCCGCTGAACATCGAGACGATGCTGGGTTCGCAGGCGTCCAACGACCAACTGGAAAAGATCCTGTCCTACATCCAGATCGGCAAGGATGAGGGCGCCAAGATCATCACCGGCGGGGAGCGCGCCGAGCTGGGCGGCGACCTGTCCGGTGGCTACTACATGCAGCCGACGATCTTCGCCGGCAACAACAAGATGCGGATCTTCCAGGAGGAGATCTTCGGGCCGGTGGTGGCCGTCGCGTCGTTCACCGACTACGACGACGCGATGTCGATCGCCAACGACACCCTCTACGGTTTGGGAGCGGGCGTGTGGAGCCGTGACGGCAACACCGCCTACCGGGCCGGCCGGGACATCATGGCCGGGCGCGTGTGGGTCAACTGCTACCACGTCTATCCGCCGCACGCGGCGTTCGGCGGCTACAAGCAGTCCGGCTTCGGTCGCGAGGGCCACAAGATGGCGCTCGAGCATTACCAGCAGACCAAGAACCTGATGGTGTCCTACTCCGACAAGGCGCTGGGGTTCTTCTGATCGTGGGGTTCTTCTGATGGGCGCGCCGCCGGGAGCGGTGATGACCGCCGCGGCCGCCGAGCTGTTGGCGCGCCTGCAGGAGCGTCACGGCCCGCTGATGTTCCATCAGTCCGGCGGCTGCTGCGACGGGTCGTCCCCGATGTGCTACCCGCGCGGCGACTTCCTGGTCGGTGACCGCGACGTCTTGCTCGGGGTGCTGGACGCGGGGCCGGACGGCGTGCCGGTGTGGATTTCGGGCCCGCAGTACGAGGCGTGGAAGCACACCCAGCTCGTCATCGACGTGGTGCCGGGCCGCGGCGGCGGGTTCAGCGTGGAGGCACCGGAGGGTTTGCGGTTCCTCAGTCGCGGCCGCGTGTTCACCGGCGAAGAGCAGGCCCGGTTGCGGGCCACGCCCGTCATCACCGGCGCCGCCTACGAGCGTGGCGAACGCCCGCCGGAACGCGGTCAGGTGGTGGCCCTCGATATGTAAGGTCGTCAGCGTGATCCCGGTTCCGCGTCCCTGGCCGCTGGCCAGCGCCATGCTAATCGGTTGCGCGGTCGGGCTATTGGTGGGCGTCGCGCTTACCGTGGTGGTCCATGCGCGGATCCGCCCCGACGTCGTCATCGCGTTGGTGGTCGGAGTTCCCACCGCGATCGGGTTGCCGACGATCCTGTTTTCGGGTCGCCGATGGGTCACCGCGGTGGGCGCGTTCATCTTGTCGCTCGGGCCGGGCTGGTTCGGCGCGCTCGTCGCCCTGCGGGTGGCCTCCGGTGGCTGACGAGGATCACGCATCGAACCCGGGGACCGAGGCGTTCGTACCGGACTTCTCGGACGACACCGGCTCGCAGCCCATTCCCGTCTCGGCCGAGCCGGAGAAGCCCGCCGAGCCTTCGCCCGAGGCCCCCGGGGCTTCGGCGGAGGATGCCGAAGAAGGCGGCGCGCCGGTGCAGCCCGTGGCCGTTCCCGGTCGCTACGTCTACCTGAAGTGGTGGCAGCTGGTCTCGGTGCTGCTCGGCGTGTGGATCGCGGCGGCCGTGGCCGGGCTGGGGCTGTTCTATTGGTGGTATCACTCGACCGGCAAGACGCCCGCGGTGTTCGTGGTCTTGGTCTACGTCGTGGCCTGCGCCGTGGCCGGCGTGATGCTGGCGATGATCGAGGGCAGGCCGCTGATCTCGGCGCTGTCGGTCGCGGTGATGTCGGGGCCGTTCGCCTCCCTCGCCGCCGCCGCGCCGCTGTATGGCTATTACTACTGCGCGCGGACGGCGCACTGCCCCTTCTGAGCCGTGGGCGTTTCTCCTGGCCCACGCTCGGCACCGCGTGGTGAGGCCCACTAGTGTGGGTCCGTGACTCACTATGACGTCGTCGTCCTCGGGGCCGGTCCCGGCGGGTATGTCGCGGCCATTCGTGCCGCCCAGCTTGGCCTGAACACCGCGGTCATCGAATCCAAATACTGGGGCGGAGTCTGCCTGAACGTGGGCTGCATTCCGTCCAAGGCGTTGCTGCGCAACGCCGAGCTCGCCCACATCTTCACCAAAGAGGCGAAGGATTTTGGCATCGGTGGCGAGGCGACCTTCGATTACGGGATCGCGTTCGACCGCAGCCGCAAAGTGGCCGAGGGTCGCGTCGCCGGCGTGCACTTCCTGATGAAGAAGAACAAGATCACCGAGATCCACGGGTACGGCCGATTCACCGACCCGCGGACCTTGTCGGTGGATCTCAACGACGGCGGGACCGAAACCGTCACGTTCGACAACGTCATCATCGCCACCGGCAGCAGTACCCGGCTGGTTCCCGGAACGTCGCTGTCCTCCAACGTGGTCACCTACGAAGAGCTGATCATGTCGCGCGAGCTGCCCAAGTCCATCGTCATCGCGGGTGCCGGCGCGATCGGCATGGAGTTCGGCTACGTGCTGAAGAACTACGGCGTCGACGTCACCATCGTGGAGTTCCTGCCGCGCGCGCTGCCCAACGAGGACGCCGACGTGTCCAAGGAGATCGAGAAGCAGTTCAAGAAGCTCGGCGTCAACGTGCAGACCGGGACCAAGGTGGAGTCCATCAAGGACGATGGCGGCGAAGTAGTCGTTTCCGTCAGCAAGGACGGTAAGTCCGAGGACCTCAAGGCCGAAAGGGTGTTGCAGGCCATCGGTTTTGCGCCCAACGTCGACGGCTACGGGCTGGACAGGGCCGGGGTCGCGCTCACCGACCGCAAGGCGATCGGCATCACCGACTACATGCGCACCAACGTCGACCACATCTATGCCATCGGCGACGTCACCGGGCTGTTGCAGCTGGCCCACGTCGCCGAGGCGCAAGGCGTGGTGGCGGCCGAAACCATTGCCGGCGCGGACACTTTGGCCCTCGGTGACTACCGCATGCTGCCGCGCGCGACGTTCTGCCAGCCGCAGGTGGCCAGCTTCGGGCTCACCGAGGAGCAGGCCCGTGACGAAGGCTACGACGTCGTGGTGGCCAAGTTCCCGTTCACCGCCAACGCCAAGGCGCACGGCGTGGGGGACCCCAGCGGTTTCGTCAAGCTGGTCGCCGACGCCAAGCATCTCGAGCTGTTGGGCGGGCACCTGATCGGCCATGACGTCTCCGAACTACTGCCCGAGCTGACGCTGGCGCAGAAATGGGACCTGACCGCCACCGAGCTGGCGCGCAACGTGCACACCCATCCGACCATGTCGGAGGCGCTGCAGGAGTGCTTCCACGGCCTGATCGGCCACATGATCAACTTCTGAGCGCGCCGATGAAGACCAGTGGCACTGCCACCGCGGTGGGCGCCATCGGTGGGGCCGCCGCGGGCTACGTCCTGTGGCTGGTGGCCTTCTCGATCGCCAACGACAACGCGGCGGTGGGCCAATGGGCCCCGACGGTGCTGCTGCTGTCGGCGGCGCTGGCGATCTGCGGCGTGCTGGGTGGCTGGTTGCTGCGCTGGCGCGGGAATTACCTGTGGTCGGGCTTCGTGTTCGGGCTGCCGGTGCTGCCAGTGGTGCTGACGTTGGCCGTGCTGGCCGACGTTCGCTTCTGACTAGCGCGGGTTGTCCAACGGAATGTCGAGTGCGGTTATCGTCGCGGCCAGCCCGTCGTATTGGGTTGCGAGCAGGCAGAATTCGATGAGCTGACGCCGATCCAGGTGAGTTGCCAGCAGCTCCCAGGTGGCGGCGGCGATCGTTCGGTTCTTGATCAACTCGTCCGTCGCGTTCAGCAGGGCCTGTTGCCGGCCGCTGAGCACTTTTTGGGGCCCGTCGCCTTCTGGAGCGTTCGGCCAGGCGAAGATCGTGGCCTGTGTGTTGGCATCCAGACCCTGCCGGCGGGCCATCCGGCGATGGTGCTGCAGCTCGTATTCGCAAGACCGCAAATGTGCGACGCGCAGGATCACCAACTCGGTGTCGGCCGCCGGCAGCCGGCCCCGCAGCAGCCGGCCGGCGTAGATCGACCACGCCCAAAACAGCCCTTGGCGTTGGCCGAGCGTGGTGAACAGATGCATCTCGGGCACCCCGACCGTGCGTGCGGCCGACTTCGCGAGCACCCAGTTGATCGGTCCCAGCTGGCGGAACCGCCCCGACGGGATGCGGCCGACGGGGCCGTCCTGTGCGCCGGTCATGCCTGCTTCACCAGGTACGGGGACACGGTGCTGCGGTGCTCGTCGAGATCGAGCGCGCGCCCCAGGGCGGGGAACGCCCGCTGCGGGCAGTTGTCGCGTTCGCAGACGCGGCAGCCGGCGCCGATCGGCGTGGCCACAACGTTCGGGTCCCCCGACAAGTCGAGTCCTTCCGAGTAGACGAGCCGGTGAGCGTGCCGAAGCTCGCAGCCCAACCCGATCGCGAAAGTCTTACCGGGCTGACCATATCGCGCGGCGCGGCGCTCCACGGTGCGTGCCACCCACATGTAGTTGCGGCCGTCGGGCATCTGGGCGATCTGCACCAGGATCTTGCCCGGGTTGGCAAACGTTTCGTAGACGTTCCACAGCGGGCACGTGCCGCCGCTCGACGAGAAGTGAAAACCGGTGGCCGACTGGCGTTTTGACATGTTGCCGGCGCGATCGACCCGGACGAACGAGAACGGCACCCCCCGCATCGTCGGCCGCTGCAGCGTCGAGAGCCGGTGCGCGATGGTCTCGTAACTCACCGAGTAGAACGACGACAACCGCTCGACGTCGTAGCGGAAGTTCTCCGCTGCGTCGTGGAACTGGCGGTAGGGCAGCACCGCGGCCGCCGCGAAATAGTTGGCCAACCCCAGCCGGGCCAGCGTGTGGGACTCTTCGCTGGTGAACTTGCCGTCGGCAACCAGGCTGTCGATCAGGTCGCCGAACTCGAGGTAGGCAAGTTCGGCGGCCAGCTTGAATACCTGCTGACCCGCGGAGAGGTGGTTGCTTATTTCCAGCGTCTTGGACTTGGGGTCGTAGCGGTGCAGCACGGTGTCCCCGAGATCGACGCGCCTGGTGATGTGGACCCCGTGCACCTCGGTGAGCCGGCGCGTCAACTCGCGGGCCAGGTCGCCGTGGTGCAGCCGCATCTGGATGGTCAGGTCCTCGGCGGCGGTGTCCAGCTCGTGCAGGTAGTTCTGGCGTTGGTAGAAGTAGTCGCGCACTTCTTCATGGGGCATGGTGATCGACCCGGTGCCACTGCCGTCGAAGAAACGTTCCTCGGTGGCGGCGGCCAACTGCGCCGTGGTGAGCCGGTAGCGCCGGTGCAGGTTGACGACCGCGCGCGCGAGTGCGGGGTGCGCGCCGACCATCTCGGCGACCTCGGTCGGGTCGACGTCGATGTCCAGGTCGCGGTCCATCGTCACCTCGCGCAGCTCGGCGACCAGCCGGGTGTCGTCCTGCGACGCGAAGAAGGTGGCGTCCACGCCGAACACCTCGGTGATTCGGAGCAGCACGGCCACCGTCAACGGGCGAACATCGTGCTCGATCTGGTTGAGATAGCTCGGCGAGATCTCGAGCATCTGAGCCAATGCGGCCTGACTGAACCCGCGCTCGTTGCGCAGCTGGCGAACGCGGGAGCCGACGAAGGTTTTGGGCACTTTACAAAGCGTACCGGCCTCTGCGAAGACAAGGTTCGCAGACTTGGCACGCCAGTACGATTGGGTCACGTTTGGTGTATGCCGGCGTGATTGGCATGATGCGCGTCAGGCCCCAGGGAGAGAATGCGAGGGCGCTGATGGAGCTGACAAAGAAACGGGGAGTTGGGCCGTGAGCCTGGACAAAAAGTTAATGCCGGTGCCCGACGGTCACCCCGATGTATTCGACCGCGAGTGGCCGCTGCGCGTCGGCGACATCGACCGCACCGGCCGGCTGCGCCTGGACGCGGCCTGCCGGCACATCCAGGACATCGGCCAGGACCAGCTGCGCGAGATGGGCTTCGAGGAGACCCACCCGCTGTGGATCGTGCGTCGCACCATGGTGGACCTGATACGCCCGATCGAGTTCCAGGACATGCTGCGCTGTCGCAGATGGTGTTCGGGCACCTCGAACCGCTGGTGCGAGATGCGGGTTCGGATCGACGGGCGCAAGGGCGGCCTGATCGAATCCGAGGCCTTCTGGATTCACGTCAACAAGGAAACCGAGATGCCCGCGCGCATCGCCGACGACTTCCTGGCCGGTCTGCACAAGACCACCTCCGTCGACCGCCTGCGGTGGAAGGGCTACCTCAAGGCCGGCAGCCGCGAGGATGCGGCGGAAATCCACGAGTTCGGGGTCCGCGTGACCGATATCGACTTGTTCGACCACATGAACAACTCGGTGTACTGGAGCGTGATCGAGGACTACCTGGCGTCGCACACCGAGCTGCTCGACGGGCCGCTGCGGGTGACCATCGAACACGAGGCGCCGGTCGGGCTGGGCGACAAGCTGGAGATCATCTCGCATGTGCACCCGGCCGGCTCCACCGATCAATTCGGCCCCGGCCTCGCCGACCGCGCTGTTACAACGCTCACATATGCCGTCGGCGACGAGACGAAAGCGGTCGCCGCGCTCTTCGCGCTCTAACCGTACAAGCGTCCCGTTAAATCTCGGTCTGACCTGCGGGTTTGGTGTTACTGACGGGTAGCTTCTGAAACGGTTAAGTTTGCGCGCAGCTTCGCAAGATTCGCAAAATCGCGCGAAGCCATTGCGGAAATTCGCAATTGAAATGGGTGGACCGCCATCCACAAACTGTGCCATCTTCGAGTTAGCACGCCAGTGAAGTTGAGCCTCCAGCTACCCGCCGCACGGCGGTCGGCGTCGACAACTCAGCAAAGAAGACCGTTTAAGGAGCACGCCCAATGTCCGTCGTTGGCACCCCGAAGAGCGCCGAGAAGATCCAGCAAGACTGGGAAACCAATCCGCGCTGGAAGGACGTCACCCGCACCTACACCGCCGAGGACGTCGTCGCCCTGCAGGGCAGTGTCGTCGAGGAGCACACCCTGGCCCGCCGCGGCGCGGAGGTGCTGTGGGAGGAGCTGCACGACCTGGAGTGGGTCAACGCGCTCGGTGCCCTGACCGGCAACCAGGCCGTCCAGCAGGTGCGCGCCGGCCTCAAGGCCATCTACCTGTCGGGATGGCAGGTCGCGGGCGACGCGAACCTGTCCGGCCACACCTACCCCGACCAGAGCCTGTACCCGGCGAACTCGGTGCCGCAGGTGGTGCGCCGGATCAACAACGCGCTGCTGCGCGCCGACCAGATCGCCAAGGTCGAGGGTGACCGGTCCGTGGAGAACTGGCTGGCGCCGATCGTCGCCGACGGCGAGGCCGGCTTCGGTGGCGCCCTGAACGTCTTCGAGCTGCAGAAGGCCATGATCGCCGCCGGTGTCGCGGGTTCGCACTGGGAGGACCAACTGGCCTCGGAGAAGAAGTGTGGCCACCTGGGCGGGAAGGTCCTGATCCCGACCCAGCAGCACATCCGCACGCTCACCTCGGCCCGGCTGGCCGCCGACGTCTGCGGTGTGCCGACCGTCGTGATCGCCCGTACCGATGCCGAAGCGGCGACGCTCATCACGTCCGACGTCGACGAGCGCGACCAGCCGTTCATCACCGGTGAGCGCACCCGGGAAGGTTTCTACCGGACCAAGAACGGCATCGAGCCCTGCATCGCGCGGGCGAAGGCTTACGCGCCGTACGCCGACCTGATCTGGATGGAGACCGGCACCCCGGACCTCGAGGTGGCCAAGAAGTTCTCCGAGGCGGTCAAGGCCGAGTACCCCGACCAGATGCTGGCCTACAACTGCTCGCCGTCGTTCAACTGGAAGGCCCACCTCGATGACGGCACCATCGCCAAGTTCCAAAAGGAGCTTGCCTCAATGGGATTCAAGTTCCAGTTCATCACGCTGGCCGGCTTCCACGCGCTGAACTACTCGATGTTCGATCTGGCCTACGGCTACGCCCGCAACCAGATGAGCGCCTACGTCGACCTGCAGGAGCGCGAGTTCGAAGCCGAGGAGCGGGGCTACACCGCCACCAAGCACCAGCGCGAGGTCGGTGCCGGCTACTTCGACCGCATCGCCACCACGGTGGACCCCGACTCGTCGACCACCGCGTTGACCGGTTCCACCGAAGAGGGCCAGTTCCACTGAGTTAGTCTGCCGAACAGACGCAGAATCGCACTTCTGCAGCCCAGTGGATGCGATTCTGCGTCTGTTCGCGCGTGTTAGGAGGCAAAGTGGCAGCGATCGAACGCGTAGGGGTTGTCGGCGCCGGGCAGATGGGGTCCGGTATCGCCGAGGTCGCCGTGCGCGCCGGTGTCGGCGTGACGGTGTACGAGCCCACCGAGGCGCTGATCACCGCGGGACGAAACCGCATAGTGAAGTCCCTGGAGCGTGGCGTCAGCGCGGGCAAGGTGACCGAGCGGGAACGCGACCGCGCACTGAGCCGGCTGACCTTCACCACGGACCTGAACGACCTGGCCGACCGGCAACTGGTGATCGAGGCGATCCTCGAGGATGAGGCCGTCAAGGCACAGGTCTTCGCCGACCTCGACCGGGTCGTCACCGATCCGGACGCGGTGCTGGCGTCCAACACCTCCAGCATCCCGATCATGAAGATCGCCGCGGCCACCAAGAACCCGCAACGCGTGCTCGGCCTGCACTTCTTCAATCCGGTCCCGATGCTGCCGCTCGTGGAGCTGGTGTGCACGCTGGTCACCGACGAGGCCGCCGCCGCCCGCACCGAGCAGTTCGCCGACGCGGTCCTGGGAAAGCAGGTGGTGCGCTGCGCCGACCGGTCCGGCTTCGTGGTCAACGCCCTGCTGGTGCCTTACCTGCTGTCGGCGATCCGGATGGTCGAGGCCGGCTTTGCCACCGTCGAAGACGTCGACAAGGCCGTCGTTGCCGGGCTGTCCCATCCCATGGGTCCCCTGCGGCTGTCGGATCTGGTCGGCCTGGACACCCTCAAGCTGATCGCGGACAAGATGTTCGAGGAATTCAAAGAGCCCCACCTCGGTCCGCCGCCACTGTTGCTTCGCATGGTTGAGGCGGGCCGGCTGGGCAAAAAATCGGGTCAGGGTTTCTACACATACTGACGCCGACGGACGGCCGGCCCGGGACTCGCCCGGGATGGCCCGTATGGCAGTCGCTGGCGTGAATCGGCTATCATGCTCGCGACCCAATTTGATGAGAGGTATCCGCAGCGCATGGCCCGGTTGAAACCGTATTATGAAGAGTCGCAGTCAATCTACGACATTTCAGATGAGTTTTTCGCGTTATTCCTGGACCCGACGATGGGCTACACCTGCGCTTACTTCGAGCGCGACGATATGACCCTCGAGGAAGCGCAAAACGCGAAGTTCGACCTGGCCCTGGGGAAGCTGAACCTCGAGCCCGGGATGACTTTGCTGGACATCGGTTGCGGTTGGGGCGGAGCGCTGCAGCGCGCGATCGAGAAATTCGACGTCAACGTCATCGGAATTACCCTCAGCCGCAACCAGTTCGAGTACAGCAAAGCCAGGCTGGCCGCGATCCCGACCGAACGCACCGTCGAGGTGCGGTTGCAGGGCTGGGAAGAGTTCGAGGACAAGGTCGACCGCATCGTCACCATCGGCGCCTTCGAGGCGTTCAAGGCAGAACGCTGGCCCGCGTTCTTTGAACGCGCCTACGACATCCTTCCCGGCGACGGCCGGATGCTGTTACACACAATTTTGGCGCACAGCCAAAGACAGCTCCACGAGCGGGGCACCTCGCTGACAATGAGCGATGTGCGATTCACGCGATTCATCTACACGGAGATTTTCCCGGGCGGCCAATTGCCGTCGCAGGAGGATATTCTCGGGCGCGCGGACGTCGCGGGCTTCTCTGTCGAAAGGGTGCAATTGCTGCGCGAACACTACGCGCGGACGCTTAATATCTGGGCCGCCAATCTAGAGGCCAACAGAGAAAAGGCGATCGAAATCCAGGGCCAAGAGGTCTACGATCGCTTTATGCATTATCTGACCGGGTGTGAAAACTTCTTCAAGAAAGGCATCAGCAACGTCGGTCAGTTCACCCTGACGAAATAGCGACCCGGTCGGCCGCCGGCAGGCGGCGGCCGACGGCGGCGAGGCGCCCCGGTTACTTTTCCAGCGTGAACTGGTTGACGTCGGTGTAGCCCTGCCGGAACAGCTTGGCGCAGCCGGTCAGGTACTTCATGTAGCGGTCGAAGACCTCTTGGGACTGGATCGCGATGGCCGTGTCCTTGTTGGCCTCCAGCGCGGAGGCCCACATTTCCAGCGTCCGCGCGTAGTGCAGCTGCAGCGACTGAATCCGCGCCACCTGGAAACCGGCCTCCTCCGCGTGCTCTACGACCGACGGGATCGTCGGCAGCCAGCCGCCCGGGAAGATCTCGGCCAGGATGAACTGGGTGAAGTGGACGATCTCGTGAGTCAGCGGATTGCCCTGCGCCTTGGCGTCTTTGAAGGTGGGACGCGAGATGGTGTGCAGCATCATCACGCCGTCCGCCGGCAACACCTGGTGGGCCATCTGGAAGAAGCGGCCGTAGCGCTGGCGACCGAAGTGTTCGAAGGCGCCGATCGAGACGATGCGGTCAACCGGCTCGTCGAACTTCTCCCAGCCCTCCAGCAGCACGCGGGCGGAGCGGTGGGTTTTCATCTCGACGAACATTTTCTGGACGTGGTCGGCCTGATTCTCCGACAGCGTCAGGCCCACGACGTTGACGTCGTATTTCTCGATCGCGCGCTTCATGGTGGCGCCCCAGCCGCACCCGATGTCCAGCAGCGTCATCCCCGGCTGCAGACGCAGCTTGGACAGCGAAAGGTCGATTTTGGCGACCTGCGCCTCCTCGAGCGTCATGTCGTCCCGCTCGAAGTGGGCGCAGCTGTAGGTCTGAGTCGGGTCGAGGAACAGCCGGAAGAAGTCGTCGGAAAGGTCGTAATGTGCTTGTACGTTTCCGAAATGCGGCGTGAGCTGCATGGACATCAGGAATAGAGCCTTTCTGTATCTCGGAGCTTCGCACGCCCTGGCAACCCAAGGAGTCCGGTCAACCCCCGATGCATCCCCTGCATGCTAGCGGTTAAGGCGGTTGAAGTCGCCTTTCGAAGACGGTTTTGCGTCACACCGTTGTTAAAAAGCGCGCAGGGCGGCCCCGGCCGCGAGGCCTATGACCAGCAGCGCACCGGCTTGGCGCACGTGCACCCAGGCCAGCGCCGCGTACCACAGCGGCCACACGGGAAACTTCGGTGGCGGCTCGTCGGGCCTCGGGCGGCGGAAATACGGCCACACCTTCGCCAGCCGCGGCAGCGCCAGCGCGACGACCAGCGCGGGCCACGGCATGACGCCCACCGCGACCGCCAGGGCCACCAGCACGTAGAAGCCGACCATCATGCCCAGCGTCACCGACCGCGCGCGCGCCTCGCCGAGGAGCACGGGCAGCGTGCGGATGCCGAGCGGCTCGTCGTACGGGATCTTGTCGATGTGCTTGCCCATCAGCACCGTCGTGCACAACAAGCCGTAGGGCAGCGACGCCAGCACGACACCCCAGCCGACCGCGCCCACCGCGGAGTAGTACGTGCCGCACACCATCAGCGGACCCCAGACGACGAAGACGTCGGGCTCGCCGAGGCCGCGTTTCTTCAGCCGCAGCGGCGGCGCCGTGTAGGCGACGCTGAGGGCGAACCCGCCGAGCGCGAAGGCCACCACGGGCCAGCCGCGCGCCCACGTCAGCGCGACCAGGATCACCAGGTCGGCGAGGTTCACCGCGAGGATCGCCAGCCCCAGCGTGCGTCGGCTGATCAGTCCCGCCAGCACCGGGTGCGGGGCGTACAGCGCGCGCGGGTAGCTGGCGCTGTCGGTGCCGACCCGCGTGTCGTAGAGGTCGTTCATGAGGTTGTTGGCGGTATGCGCCAGCGTGATTCCCACGACTGCCAGGACCAGCCAGCGCCAGTCCAGCCCCGGCTTGCCGACCGCCAGCAGGGCTGCGACCAGGCCGGAGACCAGGGTCATCGGCAGCACGGCCGCGCGGGTGACCACCAGCCAACGCGTGACGGCGTCGATCGGCCCGTCGGGCGGCGGGTTGGTGGTGCGAAGTGCGTACGCCCACGACCTGAACCGTGAGCCGGCGCTCACATCAGGCATGCGACCCGCGTCTCATGGCAGGCGCGGCGGGACGATCGGCGATGGATGCGGCTGTTCCCGGAACTTCTCCAGCGATCCGCCCGCCTCGACGATCCCGCAGATCGCGCTCCAGCTCAGCATCGTCAGGTAGTCGATCAGGTCGTCGGCGCTCATCCGCGGGTCGGAGATCCACGAGTGGGTGGCCAGCTGCACGCCGCCGACGATCATGTAGGCCCACGGTTCCACCCCGCCGGTGTCCATCCCGGCCTCCTGCATGCGCCGGCGCAGCATCATCGAGAGCATGCGGGCGATGATCCGCTCGGAGTCGGCGATCACTTTGCTTTTCGTCGGCGAGCTGTTGGCCATCACGAACCGATACGGCTCCGGCTCGTCCGCCACGGTTTCGACGTATACCCGGATGATCTCGCGGGTCAGGTCGAACCCATCCAGGTTGGACGAGAGCGCCCCCGCCATGTTGGGGATCAGCGTCGACTGGGCGAAGCGCATCAGGACCGCGGTGGTCAGGTCGTTCTTGTCGACGAAGTAGCGGTACAGCACGGTCTTGGAGACCCCGATCTCCGCCGCGATCTCGTCCATGCTGAGGAAACGGCCGTGTCGGCGAATCGCAACGATCGTGCCGTCGACCAGCTCGTTGCGGCGCTCCACCTTGTGTTGGTGCCAACGCCGCTTGCGACCATCCGTCTTAACGGTCACCACCGGGATCCGCTCTGCCAATGTCGCCGCTTCCCACTCATCAGACGTTCCCGATACTACGGCTTGCGCGGGCCCTTTTGGCGTATGGGCCGCATGTCTGCCAGCTCTCAGAGCTGGGCGGTAACACTAACTGCTCGTGGCGATACATGATGGTGTGGTGGTACACAGAGCCTCACCCGGGGGCGAAGCGCCGGGCCCGCCGGCCCCGCGGGTTCACGCGTCCTTCGCGGAATCGTTCGCCGGCGCGGATCCGGAGGCCGACGCCGAGCGCCGGCGGGCGCTGCGCCGGATGAAGCTGGTGGCGCTGAGCTTCCTGCTCGGCGCCAGCGTCGTGTTCCTGCTCTGCCGGTGGGCGCAGGCCCACGCCCACATGGGCGCGTGGGTCGGCTACGTCGGCGCGGCCGCGGAGGCCGGCATGGTGGGGGCCCTGGCCGACTGGTTCGCGGTGACCGCGCTGTTCAAGCACCCGCTGGGGATACCGATCCCCCACACCGCGATCATCAAGCGCAAGAAGGACCAGCTCGGCGAGGGCCTTGGGACCTTCGTGCGGGAGAACTTCCTGTCGGCGGGGGTCGTCGAGACCAAGCTGCGCGACGCCCAGATCCCGAGCCGGCTCGGTAAGTGGCTGTCCGACGCCACCCACGCCCAGCGGGTGGCGACCGAAACGGCGACGGTGTTACGGGTGCTGGTGGAGCTGCTGCGCGACGACGACGTCCAACAGGTGATCGATCGGATGATCGTGCGGCGCATCGCCGAGCCGCAGTGGGGTCCGCCCGTGGGCCGCGTGCTGGGCACCCTGCTCGCGGAGAACCGGCAGGAGGCTCTGATTCAACTGCTCGCCGACCGGGCGTTTCAGTGGTCGCTGAACGCCGGAGAGGTCATCCAGCGCGTCGTCGAGCGCGACTCGCCGAGTTGGTCCCCCCGATTCATCGACCATCTCGTCGGCGACCGTATCCACCGCGAGCTGATGGACTTCACCGACAAGGTGCGCCGCAATCCCGACCACGAACTGCGCCGCTCGGCGACCCGCTTCCTCTTCGAATTCGCCGACGACCTGCAGCACGACCCGGACACCATCGCACGCGCCGAGGCGGTCAAAGAGCAGCTGATGGCGCGCGACGAGATCGCCCACGCCGCCGCGACGGCGTGGACGACCCTGAAAAGGCTGGTGCTCGAGGGTGTCGACGATCCGTCCAGCACGTTGCGCACCCGCATCGCCGACACGGTGGTCCGCATCGGGGAGTCGCTGCGCGACGACGCCGAGCTGCGGGACAAGGTCGACAACTGGATCGTGCGGGGGGCCCAGCACCTGGTCTCCGAGTACGGGGTGGAAATCACCGCGATCATCACCGACACGATCGAGCGCTGGGACGCCGAGGAGGCCAGCCGGCGGATCGAGCTGCACGTCGGCCGCGATTTGCAGTTCATTCGGATCAACGGCACAGTGGTGGGCGCACTGGCCGGGCTGGTGATCTACGCCGTCGCCCAGCTGTTCTTCTAGGGGCGCTAACAAGTGCTTGCAAAAGCAAGCACTTGTCCGTAGGCTGATGCCCATCAAGATCGGCGTCGGACCCAAGGAGCGCGCGCAATGCCACCCGAGGAGAAGCTCTCCACCAAGGTGTCGACCGCCGCGTCCGACATCGGCAGCTTCATCAGGGACCTGCGCGAGAACGCACAGGTCTCCGTCCGACAGCTCGCCGAACGGTCCGGTGTCAGCAATCCCTACCTGAGTCAGGTGGAGCGCGGACTGCGCAAACCGTCCGCCGACGTCCTTAGCCAGATCGCGAAGGCGCTGCGGGTTTCCGCCGAGGTGCTCTACGTGCGGGCCGGGATCCTCGAGCCCGGCGATCCCAGTCAGGTCCGCGACGCCATAGTCACCGACACCGCGATCACGGAGCGCCAGAAGCGGATTCTGCTCGACATCTACGCGTCGTTTACCCAGCAGAACGAAGCCGGCAATGAGGAGTTTCCGACCGAATCCGACAGCGACGAGTGATGGCTTTCGCACCGCGCCGGCGACCAGGCCCGTAACCGGACAAGGTATAGCCGACAGGCCGCCTGGTTACCCAAGAGGGAAGGACCAGGCATTGGACGTCCGGGCGCGATGCGAACTCGATTACCAACCGACCCGACCAATCAGGAGGTTCCCCCGCAAGCCGCGTGCCACGTCAATCCGCGGGTCTTGACTACTCCTCGCCGGAGCCGACGCTTGCCCATTACCCAGAGCAGAACATCTAGTAACGCCGATAACGAAACAAAAAGATGAAAGGAAACACGATGGCTAAGAAGACCGAGAACACCAACATCGAAGATTTGCGGGCCCCGTTGCTTGCGGCCCTGGGCGCGGCCGACCTGGCCCTGGCCACGGTCAACGACTTGATCGTCGCGCTGCGTGAGCGTGCCGAAGAGACCCGCACCGAGACCCGCAGCCGGGTCGAGGAGCGGCGTGCGCGCCTGAACAAGCTGCAGGAGGACCTGCCCGAGCAGCTGACCGAGCTGCGCGAGCGGTTCACCCCCGAAGAGCTGCGCAAGGCCGCCGAGGGCTACGTGGAGGCCGCGACCAGCCGGTACAACGAGCTGGTCGAGCGCGGCGAGGCCGCCCTGGACCGGCTGCGCAGCCAGCGGCCCTTCGAGGACGCGTCCGCCCGCGCCCAGGCGTCGGTGGACCAGGCCGTCGAGCTGACCCAGGAGGCGCTCGGCACCGTCGCTTCGCAGACCCGCGCGGTCGGTGAGCGCGCGGCCAAGCTGGTCGGCATCGATTTGCCCAAGAAGGCCCAGGCCAAGAAGGCCTCGGCCAAGAAGGCGGCGCCCGTGAAGAAGGCTCCGGCCAAGAAGGCTCCGGCCAAGAAGGCGTCGGCCAAGAAGGTCACCCAGAAGTAGTTCACACCGAGTCGAACTCGGTGATTGCCAGACGCTCGGCTCCGAGTCGCCCTTGAGGCGGCTCGGAGTCGACGTTTTGGGCGGTGCCCGCATACCCTTAGTGCGTGAACCTCGTGTTTAGCGTGATACAGATCCTGCAGATCGCCGTCCTCGTGACGACCGTGTACGCGTTCGTGCATGCGGCCATGCAGCGATCCGACGCCTACACGGCCGCCGACAAGTTGACCAAGCCGGTGTGGCTGCTGATCCTGGGCGCGGCCGCCGCGCTGTCCCTTCTCGGCGTGTGGATCACCGTGATCGCCGCCTGCGCGGCCGGTGTGTATCTGGTCGACGTGCGGCCCAAACTTCTTGAGATTCAGGGTAAGTCGCGCTGACGGGATGAAAGCCCTGATGGCCGCTTCGGCGGTGGCGGTTGCCGCCCTGCTGGGCTCGCCGCTGGGGCCGCCTCCGGCTGTCGCCGATCCAAGGGCCGATCCGGGCCCATCCCCGCCCTTTGTCGACCACACGGAGTGGGTGCAGTGGGCGGGCCCGCCCAGCTTGCGGGTGTTCCCGACGCCGTCCGGTCGGATCGCCGCGAGACAACCCGGGACCGAGTCCCTCGCCGACGAGGCGTGGTCCGAGGTGCTCGCGCTGTCGCCGAACGCCGACAGCCCCGGCATGCGCGCGCAGTTCATCTGCCACTGGCGGTTCGCCGAATTGGCACAGCCCGGCAAGACCAGTTGGAACTTGGAGCCGTGGCGGCCGGTCGTCGACGACGCGGAAATGGTGGCCTCCGGCTGCAACCCCGGCGGCCCCGAAGAGGCGTTCTAGTGGCGGGCCAACTCACCCGGGCGCAACTGGCGGCGCTGGTCGACCATACCCTGCTCAAACCCGAGGCCACCGATGCCGACGTGGCCGCGCTGGTCGCCGAAGCCGTCGAACTGGGCGCCTACGCGGTGTGCGTGTCGCCCCCGATGGTGCCGGCGGCGGTGGACGCCGGCGCCGTGCGCGTCGCGGCGGTGACGGGTTTTCCGTCGGGCAAGCACCTCTCGGCGATCAAGGCGCACGAGGCCGCCCACGCGGTGGCATCCGGGGCCGGCGAGATCGACATGGTCATCGACGTCGGCGCGGCGCTGGCCGGGGCCGTCGATGCGGTGCGATCCGACATCGAGGCGGTGCGCGTCGCCGTACCCGAAGCCGTGCTCAAAGTGATCGTGGAGTCGGCGGTGCTGTTGGGCCGCGGGGACTGGCGCACGCTGACGGCGGTGTGTCGCGCCGCCGAGGACGCCGGTGCCGACTTCGTCAAGACCTCGACCGGGTTTCATCCCGCGGGCGGGGCGTCGGTGCGTGCGGTCGCTCTGATGGCCGAGACCGTCCGCGGCCGCCTCGGGGTCAAGGCCAGCGGCGGCATCCGCACCGCCGCCGACGCGCTGGCGATGCTGGACGCCGGCGCGACCAGGCTGGGCCTGTCGGGCACCCGAGCGGTGCTCGACGGGCTGAGCCAAGGCGGCTAGAGCGCGGCCGTCAGAGGTGGGCGAAGCAGGGGTCGTTATTGCCGGCGGGGATGCTGGCGTTCTGCGTCGAAAAGTGGCTTGTGACACCGTCACTGGTGACTTGTACGCTGTCGGCGTGAATGCCCAGCGGGAAGTTCTTGGTCAGGTTCGAGGTGTAGTCGTCCAGCGTCGACTGCACCGACTCCTTCGGCAACTTGAAGCCCAGCGCGTTGAAACTGACGATCTGCAGCTCCAGCCCGTTGCCGGACACCGCCGGCTTGGCCGTGATGTTGTCCAGCATCCCTTTCAGCTCGACGGTGCCGTCGGCCGGGTGGGTGGTCACGCTGCTGGTGACGAAGGGGCCCAGGACCGGGATCGCGTTCTGCACCGACTCCTTGATGCCCTCGGTCGTCCAGGTGATGGTGGCGTCCAGCGAGCCGATCGTCCCCTTGGAGTTGGCCGTCGAGTTCAGCCGGACGTCCCTGATGTTCATGGTGAGCTTCATGCCCTTGGCGTCCTTGAGCTGGTTGCCGGCCGTCTGAATCGAGATGTTTGTGTAGTGCTTCGTCAGCTGCTGCCAAAGCATGAGCGGCGTCATCCCGAACGACGCGGTGGCCTGGTCCTTGACCTCGCACGCCACCGCTTGCGCGATCTTGCTGTTCGCCACATGGCGGACATACAGCTCCGCCCCGATGAGCCCCGCGATGATGAGCGAGAAGACGATGATGCAGACCAGCAGGATGGAAAGCGGATCGCGGAGGAAACGTCGTTTCCTTTTCGCCGGTGCCAGTTCGTCGCCAGGAGTGGCCGGCGCTTCCGTCGGGCTGGCCGGCGGGGTGGGCGGAGGCGAGTAGCCCGGCCGCTGCATAGCCGGATTCGCCGCGCCCAGCCGCTCGGTCGGCTGGGCCTGACCGGCCGTGGGCGGCGGCGGCGCTTGCCCCGGGCCGCCCGTGCTAATCCGCTGGGTGGGCCGCTCGGTCGGGGGTTTGCCGAAGGGGTCCTGGTTGCCGGGGCGGGCCCACGTCGACGGGCCTTCGTCCGGTGGTCCTTGGGGGTTCGTCACCCGACCGATTGTGCCCTATCAATCTGAGCGAAGTCCGAGCGGTTGCGCAGCACGGCGATGTTGTCGCGAGCCTCGGTCACCCGGTCGACGTCGATGTCGGCGACTACCAGTTGGGGGCGGTCACCGGCCGAGGCGACGACCTCGCCCAGCGGCGAAACCACCAGGCTGCCGCCCACCCCGGTCGGCGCGCCCGAGCCGCCTGGGTCGTCGCCGGGATCGGCCTGGCCGGCCGCGGCGACGTAGCTCATCGAGTCCAGCGCCCGGGCCCGCGCCAGCAGCGTCCACTGGTCGAGTTTGCCGGGTCCCGAACCCCAGGAGGCGCAGACGACGATCAGCTGGGCGCCGCGGCGGGCCAGCTCGGTGTAGAGCGCCGGGAAGCGAATGTCGTAGCAAACGCTCAACCCCACCCCGACACCGTCGACCGGGACGACCACCGGCTCGTGGCCGGGCGCGACGGTGCGCGACTCGGTGAAGCCGAACGCGTCGTAGAGGTGGATCTTGTCGTAGTGGGTGTCCGGCCGGTTCGGGGAGCCCGGCCCGGCCGCGATCACCGTGTTCTTCACCCGCCCGTCGCCGGCGGGGGTGAACATGCCGGCGATCACGGTGATACCGGAGTCGGCCGCGATCCGGCGCACACCGTTCGCCCAGGGCCCGTCGATCGGCTCGGCGATCGGTGCCAGCGGCACGCCGAACCGGCACATGGTCGCCTCCGGAAACACCACGAGCCGCGCGCCCGCGTCGGCGGCCCGGCCCGTGTACTCGCGCACCTGCTGCAGGTTGGCGGCCGGGTCGCCGCCACTGAGAATCTGCGCCAACGCGATTCGCATGTGTGCCAGCCTAGGCGTTCGTGCTGATCCACTCCGTGGTGAAGTGTCGTTCCCTGGTCACCAGCTGGGCCAAATGGGTCCCGATGAGCCTCTCCACCTTGCCGCCGATGATGGGGATCCGCACCGCGACGGTGATCCGGAAGGTGAGGCGGGAGCCGCCCGGTGCGATCGGCGACAGCTCGGCGGTGCCGGACACCTGCACCGAGGTGTTGACGATCGAGCCCATGATGGAGCCGGTCGTGACGCCGTCGGTGACCGGTCCCCACGTCTCCTCGCGCCGGACGCACAGGTCGCCCTTGTGCAGCTGCCTGACGAGGGCCGCGAGGTTGCGGCTGCGCACCACCTGCACCGTGATCACGTCGATGGTGCCGTAGTCCCCGGCCTCGCCGCCGACCCGCAGCAATTCCAGGCGCGCGTCGTCGACGGGAATGTCGGCCAGCCTGGCCCGCCAGTACTCCTCCGTGCCGAATGCCCGGTGAACGTCTTCGACGCTGTCGTCGTAGTCGGCCGACAACTCGAATGAACGCGGCATAGCTGGCCAGGCTACCGTTACGGGCCATGAAACCGGGCGACGTCGGTTCGGTCTTTGCCGGTGCGCATGTCGCCGAGGCTGTGCCGCTGGCGCCGTTGACGACGTTGCGGGTCGGACCGGTCGCGCGGCGCCTGATCACGTGCACCACCACCGAGCAGGTGGTCGCCGTTCTGCGCCAGCTGGACGCGGACGGGGACCGCCGGCCGGTGCTGGTCTTCTCCGGCGGCTCGAACCTGGTGATCGCCGACACCCTGACCGACCTGACTGCGGTTCGGCTGGCCAATGACGGCGTTGCCGTCGACGGCAACCTGCTGCGCGCAGAGGCGGGCGCGGTCTGGGACGACGTGGTGGTCCGCGCGATCGAGCACGGCCTGGGTGGGCTGGAATGTTTGTCCGGTATTCCCGGGTCGGCCGGGGGGACCCCGGTGCAGAACGTCGGAGCCTACGGGGCCGAGGTGTCCGACACCATCACGCG
The DNA here is from genome assembly GCA_963784685.1 of uncultured Actinomycetota bacterium. Classification (GTDB taxonomy): domain Bacteria; phylum Actinomycetota; class Actinomycetes; order Mycobacteriales; family Mycobacteriaceae; genus Mycobacterium. The sequence continues at coordinate 892,897 of CAWASF010000009.1, read as the reverse complement.
GGTCCGGGTGCTGGATCGCGGCAGCGGCGCGGTGCGCTGGGTTCCGAAGGCCGAACTCGGCTTCGGTTACCGCACCAGCGTGCTCAAGCGCGCCGGCGGTTCGGGGCGCGAAATCCCTTGGGTGGTACTGGAAGTGGAGTTCGCGCTAGACGCATCGGGTCGCAGCGCGCCGCTGCGCTACGGCGAACTCACGGCCGCATTGAACGCGGCCGGCGGCGAGCGCGCCGACCCGAAGGCCGTCCGCGAGGCGGTGCTAAGCCTGCGTGCGCGCAAGGGCATGGTGCTCGACGCGGCCGATCACGACACGTGGAGTGTGGGGTCGTTCTTCACCAACCCGGTGGTCCCGGCGGAGGGCTACGAACGGCTGGCCCGCGATGTCGCGGGGCCGGTTCCGCACTACTCGGCCCCGGACGGCGTCAAGCTGGCCGCCGGGTGGTTGGTGGAGCGGGCGGGCTTCGGCAAGGGCTATCCGGATCCGGATCCGGGCGGCCCGGAAGCGCCGTGCCGGCTGTCGACCAAGCACGCGCTGGCCCTGACCAACCGCGGGGGCGCGACCGCCGAGGACGTGCTGACGCTGGCCCGGACCGTCCGTGACGGAGTCCACGGTGTGTTTGGTATCACACTCAAACCGGAGCCCGTCCTGGTCGGGTGCAGGCTGTAGCGGCGAAACCGCTGTAGCGTCACCCGATCCGCGGATCGTCGTGGCGGGGGAGGGGTCTTTTCTCACGGTATCCTTACTTATCGTGAACGCATCCACCCCACCGCCGATCAACCGGCGCCTGGCCCTGGCGGCCCTCGGGCTCGGTGTGTTCGCTCCAAGCGTTTTGGCCGCCTGCGACAACCCCGTGGCCAAGCAAGCCGAGAAGAAGGCACCGGCGGCGCTGCGGCTGAAGTACCAGCCCGCACCGGACACTCCGGCCGCCACCGACGTGGTTCCGATCACTCCGGTCAGCGTCACGGTGACCGACGGCTGGTTCCAGAAGGTGGCGTTGACGAACTCGTCGGGCAAGGTGGTCGCCGGGTCGTTCAACTCCGACCGCACCGTCTATACGACCACCGAGCCGCTGGGCTACGACACGACCTACACCTGGAGCGGTTCGGCCGTCGGCCACGACGGCAAGGCGATCCCGCTCGCCGGCAAGCTCACCACCGTGTCGCCGACGAAGAAGATCAGCGGGGCGTTCCAGCTGGCCGACGGCCAGACCGTCGGGGTGGCCGCGCCGATCATCATCCAGTTCGACGCGCCGATCAGCGATAAGGCCGCCGTCGAGAAGGCGCTCACCGTCACCACCAACCCGCCCGTCGAGGGCAGCTGGGCCTGGCTGCCCGACGAGGCGCAGGGCGCGCGCGTCCACTACCGCACCCGCGAGTACTACCCGGCGGGCACCACCGTCAACGTCGATGCCAAGTTCTACGGGCTGCCGTTCGGCGATGGCGCCTTCGGCGACCAGGACATCTCCCTGAAGATCCAGATCGGTCGGCGGCAGGTGGTCAAGGCCGAGGTCTCCTCGCACCGCATCCAGGTCGTCACCGACGCGGGCGTCATCATGGACTTCCCGTGCAGCTACGGCGAGGCCGACAAGGCACGCAACGTGACCCGCAACGGCATCCACGTGGTCACCGAGAAGTACGCCGACTTTTACATGTCCAACCCGGCCGCGGGCTACAGCAACGCCCACGAACGCTGGGCGGTGCGGATTTCCAACAACGGTGAGTTCATCCACGCCAACCCGGCCAGCGCCGGCGCGCAGGGCAACACCAACGTCACCAACGGCTGCATCAACCTGTCGACGAGTGACGCCGCGGAGTACTTCCGCAGCGCGATCTACGGCGACCCGGTCGAGGTGACCGGAAGCTCGATCCAGCTGTCCTACTCCGACGGCGACATCTGGGACTGGGCCGTGGACTGGGACACCTGGGTGGCCATGTCCGCCCTGCCGCCGCCGACGGCGCATCCGCCGTCCACCCAGATTCCGGTGACCGCGCCGGTCACCCCGTCGAACGCCCCGACGTTGTCGGGGACGCCCACGACGAGCACGACTGCGCCGTCTAGCCCCGGCGGTTGAACCGCGTCGCGCTGGCCTGGTCGCGGGGCCGCATGACGATCAGGTCCAGGTCCACGTGGGATGGCCGCGAGGCCACGAACCCGATCACCTCCGCCACGTCGGCCGCCACCAGCGGCGTGATGCCGGCGTAGACGGCGTCCGCGCGCTGTTGGTCGCCGTCGAACCGGGCCAGTGAGAAGTCGGTCTCGACAGCGCCGGGCGCAACCTCGGTGAGCCGCACCGGTTTTCCCAGCAGCTCGCCGCGCAACGTGCGGTGCATAGCGCCCTGCGCGTGCTTGGCGGCGGTGTACCCGGCGCCGCCGTCGTAAACCTCAAGGGCCGCAATGGAGGTGACGGTGACGATCAGGCCGTCGCCGGAATCGATCAGCTTGGGCAACAGCGCGCGGGTGACCCGCAGCGTGCCCAGCACGTTGGTCTCCCACATCCACCGCCAGTGCTCGAGGTCGGCCTCGGCGACGAATTCCAGCCCGCGGGCGCCACCGGCGTTGTTGACCAACACATCGACCCTGTCCAATTCGCCCGCGAGCGCCCTGACGGCGTCCTCGTCAGTGACGTCGGCCACAATCGCGGTCCCGCCGATCTCGTTCGCCAGTGCGTTGATCCGGTCCGCCCGCCGCGCCACGGCAACCACGTGAAACCCAAGGGCTGCAAGGGTTTTGGCGGTTGCCTCGCCGATACCGGAACTGGCACCGGTGACCACCGCGATCCGTTGCTGCCTCCCGATGTCATTCACCGGAATAACTCTAGTAAACGTGTTAAGTTCTCGGGGTGCACCACAGCGCCTTGTTCGACAACACCGCCGCGTGTCCGTGCGCGGCAGGTGCGTGTTGTTGCCGCGCACTTTGCCGCTCCTGACTTTCAGGTGTGGCCAAGACCGGCCACCAAGAACTCGGACAAAGGACGCTCGTGCGCTCGACCACCCTCACCCATAGCCACCATTCACCCGGCCGCAAAAGTCACCTGCGGACGCACCGCCAGATCCTGCCGCCGGCGTTGCACATATCCGACTCGGCGGCGGCCTCCGTCTTCCGGGCGGTCCGGCTGCGCGGCCCGGTCGGCCGCGACGTCATCGCCGGCGTCACATCGCTGAGCATCGCCACAGTCAATCGTCAGGTCATCGCCCTGCTCGACGCCGGCCTGCTGCGGGAGCGCGCCGACCTGGCCGTCTCCGGCGCCATCGGCCGGCCCCGGGTGCCGGTCGAGCTCAACCACGAGCCGTTCGTGACGTTGGGTATCCACATCGGCGCGCGCACCACCAGCATCGTGGCCACCGACCTGTTCGGCCGCACACTGGACACGGTCGAGACGCCGACGCCGCTTTCTCCCGCCGGGCCCGCGCTGGCGTCGCTGGCCGAGAGCGCCTCCCGATACCTGAGGCGCTGGCACCGGCGGCGCCCGCTGTGGGTCGGGGTGGCGATCGGCGGAACCGTCGACAGCGCCACCGGGCACGTCGACCACCCGCGGCTGGGCTGGCGGCAGGCACCCGTCGGGCCGGTGCTGGCCGACGCGCTGGGCCTGCCCTTGTCGGTGGCCTCCCACGTCGACGCCATGGCCGGCGCCGAGCTGCTGCTCGGCCTGCGGCGATTCGCACCGAGTTCGCCGACGAGCCTCTACGTGTACGCCCGCGAGACCGTGGGCTACGCGCTGGTGATCGGCGGACGGGTGCACTGCCCGGCCAGCGGCCCCGGCACCATCGCGGCCCTGCCGGCTCATTCCGAGCTGCTCGGCGGCACCGGGCAGCTGGAGTCCACCGTCAGCGACGAAGCCGTGCTGGCCGCCGCCCGCCGGCTGAAAATACTGCCCGGCATCCCGCCCGCCGCCCCCGCGGCCCGCCCCAACGTCTCCCCGAGCGCGATCACCGACCTGCTCCGGGTGGCGCGAGCCGGCAACCGGCAGGCCCAGGATCTGCTGGCGGAACGGGCCCGGGTCCTCGGCGAGGCGGTGGCGCTGCTGCGCGACCTGCTCAACCCCGACGAACTGGTGGTCGGGGGCCAGGCGTTCACCGAATACCCGGAGGCGATGGAGCACGTCGGCTCGGCATTTGCGGCGCGCTCGATACTGGCGCCGCGCGATATCCGCGTCACCGCCTTCGGCAACCGGGTGCAGGAAGCCGGGGCGGGGACGGTGTCGCTCGGCGGGCTGTATGCCGACCCGCTGGGTGCGATGCGGCGAGCCGGGGCGCTGGACTCGCGGCTACGGGATGTCGCCGCGGACGAATCGTCGGCGTAGCGCGACCACGCGATCAGCGCTCTTGGGCCGCCTGCCGGTCCGTCCTGTAAAGATGAAAGCGTGCGGCACGACGACGTCTTCCGGCTACAGCCCCGCCGGGTCGCGGTGTTGGCGGTGCACACCTCGCCGCTGGCCCAGCCGGGGACCGGCGACGCCGGCGGCATGAACGTCTACGTGCTGCAAACCGCGTTGCACCTGGCCCGGCGGGGCATCGAGGTGGAGATCTTCACCCGGGCGACCGCGTCCGCCGATCCGCCGGTCGCGCGGGTCGCCCCGGGCGTCCTGGTGCGCAACGTGGTCGCGGGGCCGTTCGAGGGCCTGGACAAATACGATCTGCCCACCCAGTTGTGCGCGTTCGCGGCCGGGGTGCTGCGCGCCGAAGCGTCCCACGAACCGGGCTACTACGACATCGTCCACTCGCACTACTGGCTGTCCGGGCAGGTCGGCTGGCTGGCCCGGGACCGTTGGGCGGTGCCGCTGGTGCACACCGCGCACACGCTGGCCGCGATAAAGAACTCGGCGCTGGCCGACGGTGATGCGCCCGAACCGCCGCTGCGCACGGTCGGGGAGCAGCAGGTCGTCGACGAGGCGGACCGGCTGATCGTCAATACCGATGACGAAGCGCGCCAATTGGTTTCGATTCACCACGCGGACCCCGCGCGAATCGACGTGGTGCATCCGGGGGTGGATCTGGACCTGTTCCGCCCGGGTGATCGGCGGACGGCCCGGGCCGCGCTGGGCCTTCCGCTCGACGAAGATGTGGTGGCGTTCGTCGGGCGGATTCAGCCGCTCAAGGCACCCGACATCGTGCTGCGCGCGGCGGCGAAGCTGCCCGGGGTGCGCATCGTGGTGGCCGGCGGCCCGTCGGGCAGCGGGCTGGCCGCCCCGGACGGACTGGTTCGGCTGGCCGACGAACTCGGCATCGCGGATCGGGTGACGTTCCTGCCGCCGCAGTCCCGCGCGGATCTGGTCACCCTGTTTCAGGCCGCCAATCTCGTTGCGGTGCCGAGCTATTCGGAGTCGTTCGGCCTGGTCGCCGTCGAGGCGCAGGCCTGTGGCACCCCGGTGGTGGCGGCCGCGGTCGGCGGTCTGCCGGTGGCCGTGCGCGACGGGATATCCGGGACCCTGGTTTCCGGGCATGACGTCGGTGACTGGGCGAATGCCATCGACCGGCTGCTGCGGCTCGGCGCACCGCAGGCGGAGGCGATGAGCCGAACGGCGGCCGCTCACGCGGCCACCTTCTCGTGGGAAAACACCACCGACGCGCTGCTGGCCAGCTATCGACGGGCGATCGACGACCTCACCGCCGAACGCCAGCGCCGGTTTCGCGACCGGGCATCGATGCGCAAGCCACGCCGTTGGTCGTCGCGTCGCGGAGTGGGCGCATGACTTCCACGGTGCAGGCCGTGATCGAGCATGCGCTGCGGGCCAGCGAGCTGACCTACTCGGAATTCCGAGGGGCGCACGGGGGATTGCCGGGACTGGTGGTGGAGCTGCCCGGCGAGCGGAAGCTCAAGACCAACACCATCCTGAGCATCGGCGAGCATTCGGTGCGCGTCGAGGCTTTCGTCTGCCGCAAGCCCGACGAGAACCACGAGGGCGTCTACCGCTTTCTGCTCAAGCGCAATCGCCGGCTGTACGGGGTCGCCTACACGCTGGACAACGTCGGCGACATCTACCTGGTGGGCCGCATGTCGCTGGCGTCGGTCGACTCCGACGAGATCGACCGGGTCCTGGGACAGGTGCTCGAAGCGGTGGATTCGGACTTTAACACGTTGCTGGAGTTGGGTTTTCGCTCGTCGATACAAAAGGAGTGGGAGTGGCGGGTGTCTCGCGGCGAGTCGCTGCAGAACCTGGAGGCGTTCGCTCACCTGATCGACGACGACGACGAAGAAGACTGAGCGAGCGCGTGAGAGACTAACCCGCATGGGAGACACTGCCACGCTGGTGCTGCTTCGCCACGGCGAGAGCGCCTGGAATGCCCTCAACCTGTTCACGGGCTGGGTGGACGTGGGCCTGACCGAGAAGGGCCGGGCCGAAGCGGTGCGCAGCGGCGAGCTGATGACCGAACACGACCTGTTGCCCGACGTGCTCTACACCTCGCTGCTGCGTCGTGCGATCAGCACGGCGCACCTGGCGCTGGACGCCGCCGACCGGCTCTGGATTCCGGTGCGGCGCAGTTGGCGGCTCAACGAACGGCACTACGGCGCGCTGCAGGGTCTGAACAAGGCCGAGACCAAGGAGCGCTACGGCGAGGAGCAGTTCATGGCCTGGCGGCGCAGCTACGACACGCCGCCGCCGCCGATCGAGAAGGGCAGCCAATTCAGCCAGGACGCCGACCCGCGGTACGCCAACATCGCGGGCGGCCCGCTGACCGAATGCCTGGCCGACGTGGTGGCCCGTTTCCTGCCGTATTTCACCGACGTCATCGTCCCCGATCTGCGGACCGGGAGGACCGTGCTGATCGTCGCGCACGGCAACTCGCTGCGCGCCCTGGTCAAGCACCTCGACCGGATGTCCGATGACGAGATCGTCGCGCTGAACATCCCGACCGGCATTCCGCTGCGCTACGACCTGGATGCCGACATGCGCCCGCTGCTGCCGGGTGGTACATATCTCGACCCGGAGGCCGCCGCCGCGGGTGCCGCCGCGGTTGCCGGCCAGGGGCACGCCTGACGGTGGTCGCGGGCCCGAACGTCACGTAAAAGGCCTGTTTGCCGAACATCGAGTAAACGGAAGCGGAACACCTGTAGCGCAGGATGTGACTTGTCCGATTTTGGCCTCGCTCTGCTAGGGCTGCGTTCAGGAAGATTTGTAGGATTTTCAATGTGAGTGTGTTCTCGGTGCTGTTGCTGGCCGGGGTGTTGTCGGTGCTGGCGCTGGCCGTAGGTGTGGTGGTCGGGGCCCGGCTGGCGCCGCGGGCGGTTCAACGCCGCCAGGAAGCGTCCACGGAATGGACGGGCATCACCGTCGCACAGATGCTGCAACGCATCGTCGCGCTGATGCCGCTGGGCGCCGCGGTGGTGGATTCACACCGCGACGTCGTTTATCTCAACGACCGGGCCAAGGAGTTGGGCCTCGTGCGGGATCGGCAGCTCGACGACCAGGCCTGGCAGGCCGCGCAGCAGGCCCTCACCGGCGTCGACGTCGAGTTCGACCTGCGGCCGGCCAAACGCGCGGCGGGCCGGGCGGGGCTGTCGGTGCACGGGCAGGCGCGGCTGCTGAGCGAGGAAGACCGCCGGTTCGCCGTGGTGTTCGTTCACGACCAGTCCGACTACGCCCGCATGGAGGCGACCAGGCGCGATTTCGTGGCCAATGTCAGCCACGAGCTCAAAACCCCGGTCGGCGCCATGGCTCTGCTCGCCGAGGCCCTGCTGGCTTCCGCGGACGACTCCGAAACCGTTCGCCGGTTCGCCGAGAAGGTGCTCGTGGAAGCCAATCGACTGGGCGACATGGTCGCCGAGCTCATCGAGCTGTCCCGGCTACAGGGGGCCGATCCGCTGCCCAACGTCACCGACGTTGACGTCGATGTCGTTGTGTCCGAAGCGATTTCACGCCACAAGGTGGCCGCCGAGAATGCCGATATCGAGGTTCGCACGGATGCGCCCAGTGGCCTGCGGGTGCTGGGTGACGAAACGCTGCTGGTGACCGCCCTGGCCAATCTGGTGTCCAACGCGATCGCCTATTCGCCTCCGGGTTCGCCGGTGTCGATCAGCCGTCGCCGCCGCGGTGACAACATCGAGATCGCCGTCACCGACCGCGGCATCGGGATCGCCCTGGAAGATCAGGAGCGGGTCTTCGAGCGGTTCTTCCGGGGCGACAAGGCGCGCTCGCGCGCCACCGGCGGCAGCGGACTGGGGCTGGCCATCGTCAAGCACGTCGCGGCCAACCACAACGGCAGCATCGGGGTGTGGAGCAAGCCGGGCACCGGATCGACGTTCACGCTTTCCATTCCGGCCTACCGGGACAGCGACGAGGAACCCGAGCAACCGCGGGGCCGTGAGGTGCGGCCCAACAGGTCACAACGAGAGGAAGAACTAAGTCGATGACCAGTGTGCTAATCGTGGAGGACGAGGAGTCGCTGGCCGATCCGCTGGCATTCCTGCTACGCAAGGAAGGCTTCGAGGCCACGGTGATGACCGACGGGCCCGCGGCGCTGGCCGAGTTCGATCGCGCCGGCGCCGACATAGTGCTGCTCGACTTGATGTTGCCGGGCATGTCGGGCACCGATGTGTGCAAGCAACTGCGTGCCCGTTCCAGCGTCCCGGTGATCATGGTGACGGCCCGCGACAGCGAGATCGACAAGGTGGTCGGCCTCGAGCTGGGCGCCGATGACTATGTGACCAAACCCTATTCGGCGCGTGAGTTGATCGCCCGGATCCGCGCGGTGCTCCGCCGGGGTGGCGACGACGACTCCGAAATCAGTGACGGTGTGCTCGAGTCCGGCCCGGTCCGCATGGATGTCGAGCGCCACGTCGTCTCGGTCAACGGCGACACGATCACGTTGCCGCTCAAGGAATTCGATCTACTCGAATACCTGATGCGCAACAGCGGACGGGTGCTGACCCGCGGGCAGCTGATCGATCGGGTCTGGGGTGCCGACTACGTCGGTGACACCAAGACGCTCGACGTCCACGTCAAGCGCCTGCGCTCCAAGATCGAAGCCGACCCGGCCAACCCGGTGCATCTGGTGACCGTGCGGGGGCTGGGTTACAAGCTCGAGGGCTAGCGCGAGCGTCTGCTCAGCACACGCGCGATCACCGGGCGGCCACTACCTGGTCCGCCACACCGAGCGCCAGCGCCATGATGGACAGCTGCGGGTTCACCTCCGGACAGCTGGGCAGTATCGACGCGTCGGCAACCCATAAGCCGTCCGCGCCGCGCAACCGTCCGGTCGCATCGACCGGGCAGAGCTGCTCATCGGCGCCCGCGGCCGCGGTGCCCGTGGGATGGAAGGCGGCCAGGTGCAGGCTTCTCGGGTCGCTGCGGCGCAGCGCATCCCGCAGCGCGGGCAGCGACGTCACCGTCACCGCGCCCGGCAAACCGGTGAGCACCTCGACGGCGCCCGCGGCGAACAGCAGCCGGCCCATCGCCTCCATCGCAACCATCAGCTTGGCGACGTCGGCACGGGCGATGTTGTACCGCACCAGTGTCTGGCCGCCCGCCGAAAACACGGAGCCGACACCGCGATCGGCCACCATGGCGCCGAACGTCGCGATCTGCGGCGCGCGCTCCAGCCAGCCCAGCAGTTCGGCGCCGTAGCCGGGAAAGACCATCGACCCCATCCCCGGCGGCGTGGACGTCGCTTCGATCAGCACGCCGTCGGACTCGTGAAACTCGTGGACGGCGGCGCTTTGCAGCACGCCGTGCCACGCCACGACGTCGTCGTCGAACCGCCCGGCGAGCATCAGCGCCGGATGCAGCGCGAGGTTTCGCCCCAGACGCGGATGCGAACCAATTCCGCTGCGCCGCAACAACCCTGGCGTCTCGGTGGCGCCGGCGGCGACGACCACCGTGTCGGCAAGGATGTCGAGCGCCGTGCCGTCGGGGCGGCGGGCCCGCACGCCGCGGGCACGCCCGTGCCGGTGCAGTACCCGTTCGACGCGGGCCTGCGAGATGATCCGCGCGCCGGCCGCACATGCCTGGGGCAGCGCGTTGAGGTGCACGCCGAATTTGGCGTTGCGCGGGCAGCCGATGGCGCATTGGCAGCAGCCTCCGCAGCCCGGTGCGTTGCGCGGGATCGGCGCAGCGCGCCAGCCCAGCCTTTCGGCTCCGTCGAGCAGCAGCCGCCCGTTGCGACCCATGATCGGCAGCGGGACCGGCGCGACCCGCAGCGTGCGTTCGACGTCATCGAGGCGCTCGGCCAGCCGGTCCGGGTCGGCCAGGGCGAGACCGAAGTCGTCGCGCCAGCGCCGCACGACGGCCGGGGGTGGGCGGTAGCAGGTGCCGGAGTTCACCACGGTCGTGCCTCCGACCGCCCGACCGATCGGCAGCACCACGGACGGGCGGCCGAACGCGACCGTGGCCCCGGCGCCCCGGTACAGGCCGGCGTAGCGGTCGATCGGGTGGGTGGTACCGAACTCCTCGACCGTCCAGCGGCGTCCCTCCTCGATCACGACGGTGTCGAAGCCCGACCGCGCGAGGGTGCGGGCCACCATCGCGCCGCCGGCGCCGGACCCCACGACCACGGCATCGGCGGTGACCACCGAGCGGCTCTCGGTCGACGGGGTGATGGTCAAGGGCGCATCGGGCCGCGCCGCGCCGTGCTTCTTGGCGCTCGAAAGCAGTTCTCCCGCATAGGTTTCGGCGCCATTGGCGAGCAACACGATGGCCTTCATGGCTTCGATGCCCGCGGCGGCGTCCGGGCCGAGCGCGGCGACTCGCCGCAGCACCCGGTCGCGCTGGTCGGGATCCAGCCGCGACAGTGACCGGCCGGTGGTGAGGTAGCTTGCCGCGGCCAGTGACAGCAACCCGGCCCGCACGGCCATCCGTGCCGTCGTCGGCAGCCGCGTGAGGTAGCGGTCGACACGATCGACGAGCTGGGCCGGTGGCGGGCCGCCGTATTCCTCGGGGAGTAGCGCGGCGCCGAACGACGCGGCGAGACGGCTCATAGCAGGCGTCCGAGCCGGCGGCCCAACTTGATGAAGTACGGATAGGTCGCGAAGATGGCCCCCGCCGCCGCGTGCAGTGGCCAGCCCGCCTCTTTCGTTTCGACGCCGAAAACGCCGCTGTTCCACATGAAGTCGCGGCCGTTCTGAGCGCGGAAGGGCCGCCAGAGCAGTCCGAGCCCCGGCACGTTGTTGTACAGCCCGAACGACCCGCCGAAGAAGACCCCGAGGGTGGTCGCCTCGGCGAGGTCGCGACGGTCCGAGGGCAGCCGCCGCTCGATGAGCACCCCGGCGGCGAACAGCAGCGGCGGGTCGAAGAGAAAGCTCACGTCGGGATCCTTTCGTTGATCTCGGGTGCCCCCGAGCCGCGCAGCCCGACTTCGGCATGCCCGGTTCCCAGCACCGACCAATGCCGGTCGCCGAGGTCGATGTGGATGTCGGCCTGCTCGGTGTTGGTGCACACCGCCCTGCCCCCGTCGGGATCGGTGTACCCGAGGCTCACGCACCTGTCCGTGGGCTGGTCGACCCGGATGAGCAGCTCGCGACCGCCGATGCGTCCCTCCAGCTGCCAGTGCTGCAGGCCCAGCGTGGTCCGCATCCGTAGCGACGGCAAAGGGCTTGCGGGCCAATCCTTTCCGTCCAGGCGGAAGCGAACGAACGCCATCGGCGCGAGCCTGCGCAGCCCCGGCTTGTGCGACACCGCGGTGACCGCCTCCAGGACGTCGCCGTCGCCGAGGTCGGCGTGCGATCCATCCCCAGCGCTTGGCGTTGCCGTGTCCGTAGATGTGGGCGACGCCACCGCGCCAGCCGTCGATGTGGACGGCGGTGTCGGCGACCGTCAGTGAGCCGGTGAACTCGGCGGTGGGGGCGACGACCACCTGCGCGCCCGGCAGCAATTCGCGTTCCCACGCCGCGCGGGGGAACGTCCACAGCGGCGTGCCGGCGTCCTTCCAGGACAGGTCCCATGCCAGCGAGCGGGCGTTCCCGCTCAGTTTTTCCTGGGCCACCCGCGCTCCCGCCGCGTCGAACCAGGCGTTGCCCGCCGCCGGCCGGGTGGGTTCGGGGCCGAACCGCTCCGTGCGTGGCGGGCCGTCGGGCGCAAACCAGGTCGCCCAGCCGTGCGCATAGGGGGCGCCCGGGCCGCCCACCGGCGCCACCGTCTCGCAGTGAATCCACAGGCCGGCCCGTGTCAGCGGATCCGACAGGGTGGCGTACCAGACTTCCAGGCGTCCGGCCTTGCCCCGCCAGCGCGGGGCCGCGGCCGATCGCAGTTCGTCGTCCATTCGTCACCTCCGGTCAGACGGCCAGTCGAGCGTGCGACCGTTCCGGCGTCCACTATATTGGTTGAGCCAATGAACCAGTCAAGTCTGCTGCAGCCGCCGGACCGCCAGCGGGTCGACGAGCAGATCGCCGCGTCGATCGCCGACGCGATCCTCGACGGCGCCTTCCCGCCGGGCTCGACGCTGCCGCCCGAGCGGGAGCTGGCCGAGCAGCTCGGCGTCAACCGCACGTCGCTGCGCCAGGGCCTGGCTCGCGTGCAGCAGATGGGCCTCATCGAGGCCCGACACGGCAGCGGCAACGTGGTGTGCGACCCGGAGGCCCTCACCCATCCCGCGGTCGTCGAGGCGCTGGTCCGCAAACTGGGCCCGGAGTTCCTGGTGGAGCTGCTGGAAATCCGGGCGGCGCTCGGCCCGGTGATCGGCCGCTTGGCGGCGCTGCGAAGCGCGCCCGAGGACGCCGAAGCTTTGCGCGCCGCGCTCACCGAGGTGCGACAGGCCGACAGCGCCGCCGCGCGCCAGGCCGCCGACCTCGCCTACTTCCGGGTGCTCATCCACAGCACTCGCAACCGCGCGCTGGGTTTGCTGTACCGCTGGGTCGAGCACGCTTTCGGCGGCCGCGAGCACGAGCTGACCGGGTCCTACGCGGATGCCGGCCCGGTGGTGTCCGACCTGCGGGCGATCACCGAGGCCGTGTCGGCGCGCGACGCCGCGGCGGCGGCCGCGGCGGTGGAGGCGTACCTGCAAGCCAGCGCGCTGCGAATGGTCTTGTCTTACAAGAAAAGCCAGGCTACTCAGCGATTCGGGTCGCCGGGTGCACCGCGATGAGCCCTAACTTGCTGCGGCGCTTGCACATTGCCGCCAGTTCGGCGTAGGCCTTCGGGCCGAGCAGCTCGGTCAGCTCGTCGGCCAGGCTCTCCCACACCTGCTTGGCGCCGATATGGGCGGCCGGATCGCCGGTGCAGTACCAGTGCAGGTCCGCGCCGCCGGAACCCCAGCCGCGGCGGTCGTATTCGGTGACCCAGGTCTTGAGGATTTCCGTGCCGTCGGGCCGGGTCACCCACTCCTGGCTGCGCCGGATCGGCAACTGCCAGCAGACATCGGGTTTCATGGTCAGCGGCGCCACGCCCAGCTTGAGGGCTTTGGAGTGCAGCGCGCAGCCGGCACCGCCGGCAAAGCCGGGCCGGTTCAAGAAGATGCACGCGTTCTTGTGTTTGCGGGTCCGGTACTGGGGTTGGCCGTCGTGCTCGTCGAGTTCCAGGTAACCCTTGCGGCTCAAACCCTTTTCGCGGTATTGCCAATCGTCGTCGGTCAGCGTCTTGACCGCATCGTCCAACCGGGCCCGGTCGTCGTCGTCGGACAGGAACGCACCGTGCGAGCAACACCCGTCGTGTGGGCGGCCCGCCACCGTGCCGCGGCAGGCCGGCGTGCCGAACACGCACGTCCAGCGCGACAGCAGCCAGGTGAGGTCGGCCGCGATCAGGTGCTCCGGATTGTCCGGGTCGTAGAACTCCACCCACTCGCGGGCGAAGTCCAATTCGACCTCTTGACCCGGCTCCGGGTGTGAATCTGCCACGCTTTCAACGTTAGACCACGATTCCACTCGCCTGGCGGTTCGCCGGGCCGGTAAACCGCAGAAAGTGCGAGAGCCCGACCGACAGGGCGGAACGCGCCCCGGATCGGTCGCCCGACTAGTTTGTTTCCTGTGCGATTGGGCGTGCTCGACGTGGGTAGCAACACGGTTCATCTGCTGGTGGTCGATGCCCACCGTGGTGGGCACCCGACGCCCATGAGTTCCACGAAGGCCACGCTGCGACTCTCCGAGTCCATCGACAGCTCGGGCAAGATCACCAAGCGCGGCGCCGACAAGTTGGTTTCCACCATCGACGAGTTCGCCAAGATCGCGCTCAGCTCCGGCTGCGAGGAGCTGATGGCCTTCGCCACGTCCGCGGTGCGAGACGCGGAGAACTCCGACGACGTGCTGGCCCGGGTGCGCAAGGAGACCGGCGTCGAGCTCGAGGTCCTGCGCGGCGTCGACGAGTCGCGGCTGACCTTCCTGGCGGTGCGCCGGTGGTACGGATGGAGCGCCGGGCGAATCATCAACCTCGACATCGGCGGCGGTTCGCTGGAATTGTCCAGCGGCGTCGACGAGGAGCCCGAGGTCGCGTTGTCCTTGCCGCTGGGAGCCGGACGATTGACCCGCGAATGGCTGTCCGAGGACCCGCCCGGCCGGCGCCGGGTCGCGATGCTGCGGGACTGGCTGGACGCCGAGCTGGCGGACGCCAGCGCGGCGGTGCTGGACGCCGGTGCGCCCGACCTGGCGGTCGCCACGTCGAAGACGTTTCGCTCGTTGGCGCGGCTCACCGGCGCGGCGCCGTCGGCGGCCGGGCCGATGGTGAAGAGGACGCTCACGGCAAACGGCCTCAGACAACTCATAGCTTTCATCTCTAGGATGACGACCGCTGACCGGGCCGAACTGGAAGGAGTGAGCGCCGAGCGGGCCCCGCAGATCGTGGCGGGCGCCCTGGTGGCGGAGGCGAGTATGCGAGTGCTGTCGATCGAAGCCGTCGATATCTGCCCGTGGGCATTACGGGAAGGTCTCATCTTGCGCAAACTCGACAGTGAAGCCGACGGAACTGCACTCGTCGGGAGTTCGGTGCGCGATGCTGGAGATCAGAAGGCTGATCGGACCGCGAACCGATCGAAGGGCGACAAATCATGACCGGACCACACTCCGAGACCGAGGGCCCAGAGACTCGGTCCATCTCGGTGGCCGAATTGCTGGCCAGGAATGGAACCGTGGGAGGACCGGTCTCGACCCGACGGCGGCGCCGTCGCCGCGGTGACAGCGACGCGATCACGGTCGCCGAGCTGACCGGCGAGATTCCGGTGATCCGCGACCACGGGCACGACACCGAGCGCGGGGCCAACGGAGGGGTCGGGGTCGCCGAACCGGTGAGCGAAGAACCGGCCAATGCCGGGTACTGGTCCGAGCCCGAGCCGCGCTGGCCCAAGTCACCGCCTCAGCCCCGCCGCCCGTCGGGGCCGCAGCGCAGCGCGTACCCGGGACCCCTGCCGCACGGCGAGCCCGCCGGCCGCACCGCCGAGCCGGGGCAACAGTCCGGTGCCGAGCACATGAGTCCGGACCCGTTGGATCACTACGCCGACATCCCGGTGGACGTGATGGACTCCGAGGTGCGCGAAGCGGAACCGGCCACGGAGGATTCCGCGTACGTGCGCTCGTTCCTGCAGTCGGATTCCACGCTGTTCGGTGGGCAGACGCTTGCCGACGAGGTCGCTCGGCGGCGTGGTGGGCAACGGGCCGCGACCGAGGGCGGCCAGGACCGCGTCGACACCGAGGCCCACCGCACCGAAGACGCACATGCGGCGCATGGCAGGCTCGAGGCGCTGTGGCGCGGCAGCTTGATCGTGTTGCAATCGATTCTGGCCGTCGCTTTCGGGGCCGCGCTGTTCGTCGCCTTCGACCAGCTGTGGCGCTGGAACCCCGTCGTGGCATTGGTGCTCTCGGTGCTGGTCATCCTCGGTTTGGTGGTGGGGGTCCGGGTGGTTCGCAAGACGGAGGACATCGCCAGCACGTTGATCGCGGTCGCGGTGGGGGCGCTGATTACCCTGGGGCCGTTGGCGCTGTCGTTGCAGTCGGGCTAGGCGCCACCACTCACAGTGCGCCCAGCAATCAAAGTCGGCCTGTCCACGGCCTCGGTGTACCCATTGCGGGCCGAGGCCGCGTTCGAGTATGCGGCCAGGCTCGGCTACGACGGGGTCGAGCTGATGGTGTGGGGCGAGTCGGTCAGCCAGGACGTCGACGCCGTCAAGAAGCTCTCGCAGCGCTATCGCGTGCCGGTGTTGTCCGTGCACGCCCCCTGCCTGCTGATCTCGCAGCGCGTGTGGGGCGCCAACCCGATCCCGAAGCTGGAACTCAGCGTGCGGGTCGCCGAGAAGCTGGCCGCGCAGACCGTCGTCGTGCATCCGCCGTTTCGCTGGCAACGCCGTTATGCCGAGGGATTCAGCGACCAGGTCTCGGACCTGGAGGCCGCCAGCGACGTGGTGATCGCGGTGGAGAACATGTTCCCGTTCCGGGCGGACCGGTTCTTCGGCACCGACCAGACGCGGGAACGGATGCGCAGGCGTGGCGGCGGCCCGGGTCCGGCGATTTCGGCGTTCTCGCCCTCCTACGACCCGCTGGACGGCAACCACGCGCACTACACGCTCGATCTGTCGCACACCTCGACCGCCGGCACCGACGCGCTGGAGATGGCGCGGCGGATGGGCGCGGGCCTGGTGCATCTGCATTTGTGTGACGGCAGCGGACTGCCCGCCGACGAGCACCTGGTTCCCGGGCGTGGCACCCAGCCCACCGCCGAGGTGTGCCAGATGCTTGCCGGCGGCCGGTTCGCCGGCCACGTCATTCTGGAGGTGTCCACGTCGAGCGCGCGTTCGGCCCAGGAGCGCGAACTCATGCTCGCCGAGTCGTTGCAGTTCGCCCGCACCCACCTGATGCGGTGAGTTCCGCCAAGACCCCCGGAGAACATGGACGCCTTATTCACCAGCGCAATGACGCTGCGGCAGGTCGATCACGGCGTCTACGAGGGCGAGCTGAACAAGCACTGGACGATCGGGCCCAAGGTGCACGGCGGCGCGATGCTGGCGCTGTGCGCCAACGCCGCGCGAACCGTGTGCGGCGGATCCGGGCCGGAGCCGGTCGCGGTTTCGGCCAGCTTCCTGTGGGCGCCCGACCCGGGGCCCATGCGGCTGGTCAGCTCTATCCGCAAGCGCGGCCGCCGGATCAGCGTCGTCGACGTCGAGCTCACGCAGGGCGAACGCACCGCCGTGCACGCCGTCGTCAACCTCGGCGAGCCGGAGCACTTTCCGCCCGGCGGCCAGACGGCGCCGCTGCTGTCGGCGAACCCCGTCGTGGAACTGATGGCACCCGAACCGCCCGACGGGGTCGCCCCGATCGGGCCCGGGCACCCGTTGGCCGGCCTGGTGCACCTCGGCGAAGGCTGCGACGTGCGACCGATGCTGTCCACCATGGGCCCGAGCACCGACGGGCGGCCGCCGGTGATCCAGATGTGGGCGCGGCCCCGCGACGTGGCCCCGGACGCGCTGTTCGCGCTCATGTGCGGCGACCTGTCGGCGCCGGTGACCTTCGCCGTCGGTCGCACCGGCTGGGCGCCCACCATCCAGCTCACCGCCTTGCTTCGGGCACTGCCCGCGGACGGCTGGCTGCGAATCATCGCCACCTGCGTGGAGATCGGCCACGACTGGTTCGACGAGGACCACATCGTCGTCGACAGCCTGGGCCGCCTCGTTGTCCAGGCGCGCCAACTGGCGATGGTCCCTGCCGCCCCCTGACGCTCGGTGTCTGCGATGCTTTCGGGCATGGCGAGAATCGCGATCATCGGCGGCGGCAGCATCGGTGAGGCACTGCTGTCCGGCCTGCTGCGCGCGGGCCGGCAAGTGAAAGACCTGGTGGTGGCCGAACGGATGCCCGAGCGCGCCAACTACCTGGCGGACACGTATTCGGTGCTCGTGACGTCGGTGGCGGAGGCGGCGGAGAACGCGACGTTCGTCGTCGTCGCCGTCAAACCGGCCGACGTCGAGTCGGTGATGGGGGAGCTGGCCCGCGCGGCCGCCGCGGCCGAGGTCGACAGCGCCGAGCAGGTGTTCGTCACGGTCGCGGCGGGGATCCCGATCACCTACTTCGAATCCAGGCTGCCCGCCGGGACGCCGGTGGTCCGGGCGATGCCGAACGCGGCGGCCCTGGTGGGTGCCGGGGTGACCGCGCTGGCCAAGGGCCGTTTCGTCGCTCCGGCGCAGCTCGAAGAGGTGTCGGCGCTGTTCGATTCCGTCGGCGCCGTGCTGACCGTCCCCGAATCCCAGATGGACGCCGTGACCGCGCTGTCCGGCTCGGGCCCGGCGTATTTCTTCTTGATGGTCGAGGCCCTGGTGGACGCCGGCGTCGCGGCTGGTCTGAGCCGCGAGGTCGCCACCGACCTGACCGCGCAGACGATGGCCGGGTCGGCGGCAATGCTGCTGGAACGGATGGGTTCCGACCAGGCGGTCGAGGGGGAGGCGCCGGGGACGCGGGCCGACACCGCGGCGGCGCAACTGCGAGCGACGGTCACCTCGCCCGGCGGGACAACCGCGGCTGCGCTGCGCGAACTGGAACGCGGCGGTCTGCGGGCGGCCGTCGACGCCGCGGTTCAGGCCGCCAAAACCCGCTCTGAGCAGCTAAGAATTACATCGGAATAATTCAAGATTTTTGAACTAGTGTCGTGAGTCGTTAATTGCGGTTCAGTTGATAGACTGGGCTATGCCCAACCCGCAGGCTGCCGTATCGTGTTGACCGATGCTGAACGTGCCGAGTTGGAGGGGTGGGCCCGGCGTCGAACCAGTGCTGCAGGGTTGGCGTTGCGGTCGCGAATTGTGTTGGCGGCCGCCGATGGTGAGTCCAATTCCGACATGGCGGCCCGGATGGGAATCTCGCGCACGACGGTGCAGCGGTGGCGTAACCGCTTTGTTGAGCAACGTTGCGACGGCCTGCTCGACGAGCCGCGGCCGGGCCGGCCCCGGGTAGTCGGTGATGCGCAGATCGAAGCATTGATCACCGCAACGCTAGAGACCACCCCGGCGGACGCCACGCACTGGTCGACGCGGTCGATGGCCACTCACCTCGGGTTGAGCCAGTCGATGGTCTCGCGGGTATGGCGGGCATTTGGATTGGCGCCGCACAAGCAAGATTCGTGGAAACTGTCCAAGGATCCGCTGTTCGTGGCGAAGGTCCGCGACATTGTGGGGCTCTACCTGGACCCGCCCGAGCGTGCCCTGGTGCTCTGTGTCGATGAAAAGACCCAGATCCAGGCGCTCAACCGAACTCAGCCGGTGTTTCCGATGCTGCCCGGAACGCCGGCGCGCGCCAGCCACGACTACGTCCGCTACGGCACGTCGAGCCTGTATGCCGCCCTGGACCTGGCCACCGGAAAGATCATCGGCTCGCTGCATGCCCGACACCGCTCCCAGGAGTTTCTGGCTTTCCTGAAAAAGATCGACCACGAAGTGCCCGCGGACCTGGACTGCCACGTCATTCTCGACAACGCCTCGACGCACAAGACTCCAGCGGTAAAGCGTTGGCTGACAACACATCCCCGCTTCGTTCTGCACTTCACCCCGACCAGCTCCAGCTGGCTCAACCTCGTGGAGCGCTGGTCTGCTGAATTGACCACCAAGAAACTTCGCCGGGGCACCCACACCTCGGTCCGCCAACTCAACGCCGACATCCGCGCCTGGATCGACACCTGGAACGACAACCCGCGCCCCTATGTATGGACCAAGACAGCCGACCAAATCATGGCCAGCATCAGCAACTACTGCACCCAAATTAATGACTCAGGACACTAGTTGTCCCTCACCAGTACCAGTAACCCCATTAGTCCCGCTATTCTCCTCTTTGTATGCACGTGTGGGTGCCAGCGGAGGGGAAGCCGCTGGCATTGCGCGGGCCTGACACGATTGGGTTGCGATGACGTCTACGAACGGTCCATCGGCGCGTGATTCCGCTGGTAAGGGGCGGGACACCGGTTCCGTCGATGGCCAGCCCGCCAGGACACAATTTCTCACCGTTGCAGAGGTGGCGGCGCTGATGCGCGTCTCCAAGATGACGGTCTACCGGTTGGTGCACAACGGCGAGCTGCCGGCGGTTCGCGTGGGGCGGTCCTTCCGGGTGCACGCCAAGGCCGTCCACGACATGCTGGAAACTTCGTACTTCGACGCGGGCTAGCTGTACTGATCCTGCCCGGCGCCACCGCCGCGGCCTGGTTGTCGAGCCGCGGTCGAGCGGCGCCGGTTTGGTGTTGCGCGCGCCCACCCGGGTAAAGTGGCCAGGTAGTTTTGTAGAGAAGCCAGTCACGGGTCAGGTAGCGGAGTTCATGGGTTCAGTAATCAAGAAGCGGCGCAAGCGGATGTCGAAGAAGAAGCACCGCAAGCTGCTTCGCCGCACCCGGGTGCAGCGCAGAAAACTCGGCAAGTAAGCGCAAGTAAGCGCGAGTAAGCCCAGTCGACCGACACGCCGCCTTAACGTCGTCGCCTCGCCGGGTCGCTAGGCTGTCGGGGTGGATGAGTCGAGCGGAAGCGGTGGCGAAACCGGCGGCACCGTGCACTATCCCAAAGTGGTGCTGGTTACCGGCGCGTGCCGGTTTCTGGGCGGCTACCTGACCGCCCGGCTGGCGCAGAACCCGTTGATCAAGGGGATCATCGCGGTGGACGCGATCGCCCCGAGCAAGGACATGCTGCGCCGCATGGGCCGGGCCGAGTTCGTCCGCGCTGACATTCGAAATCCGTTCATCGCCAAGGTGATTCGCAACGGCGAAGTCGACACGGTGGTGCACGCCGCGGCGGCGTCGTACGCGCCGCGATCCGGCGGGAGCGCGGCGTTGAAGGAACTCAACGTGATGGGGGCGATGCAGCTTTTCGCGGCCTGTCAAAAGGCGCCCTCGGTGCGCCGCGTGGTGCTCAAGTCGACCTCCGAGGTGTACGGGTCGAGCGCACACGACCCGGTCGTGTTCACCGAGGACAGCAGCAGCCGTCGACCATTCCGCGACGGTTTCGCCAAGGACAGCCTCGATATCGAGGGTTACGCGCGCGGATTGGGCCGGCGACGGCCCGATATCGCGGTGACGATTCTGCGGCTGGCCAACATGATCGGCCCGGCGATGGATACGACGCTTTCGCGTTACCTGGCGGGCCCGTTGGTCCCGACGATGTTCGGCCGCGACGCGCGATTGCAGTTGTTGCACGAGCAGGACGCACTGGGCGCGCTCGAGCGCGCGGCGATGGCCGGCAAGGCCGGCACGTTCAACATCGGCGCCGACGGCATCATCATGCTGTCGCAGGCGATCCGCCGGGCCGGGCGGATTCCGTTGCCGGTACCCGGTTTTGGTGTTTGGGCGCTCGATTCCCTGAGGCGGGCCAATCGCTATACCGAGATCAGTCGCGATCAGTTTGATTATTTGAGTTACGGCCGCGTCATGGACACCACCAGGATGCGCACAGAGCTTGGTTACCAGCCCAAATGGACGACGGCCGGGGCGTTCGACGACTACGTTCGCGGCCGCGCCCTGACTCCCATAATCGACCCGCATCGGGTACTCTCCCTGGAGGGTCGCTTGATAGCGATTGCCCAGCGCTGGGGCAGCCGAAATCCAATTCCATGGGGTGGAGTCAGGTAGCTATATCGTGGCGGGTGAAACCAGAGCGAATGTCATTCCACTGCACACCAATAGGGGTCGGGTAGCGGCACGGCGCAGAGCCGATCAGCGGGCGGAGTCGTCTCGTCAGCATCCCTCCTTGCTCGCCGACCCGCGGGGCCGGGCGTCGGCCGAACAGATCGCCGCCGTCGTCCGCGAAATCGACGAGCACCGGCGCGCCGCCGGCACGACGTCGGCCGCCGAGGCACCGCTCAACGAGCTTGCGCAACGCGTCGCCGCGGTGGCCGGCTTCCTCCGGCAGCGGCTCACCGGGGACTACGCCGTCGACGAGTTCGGATTCGATCCACACTTCAACAGCGCGATCGTCAGGCCGTTGCTGAGGTTCTTCTTCAGGTCGTGGTTCCGGGTCGAGGTCAGCGGTATCGAGAACCTGCCCAGCGATGGCGCCGCGTTGGTGGTGGCCAATCACGCCGGGGTGTTGCCGTTCGACGGGCTGATGCTGTCGGTGGCGGTTCACGACGAGCACCCCGCGCAGCGGGACCTGCGGCTGCTGGCCGCCGACATGGTTTTCGACCTGCCGGTGGTCGGCCAGACCGCCCGCAAGGCGGGCCACACCATGGCCTGCACGACGGACGCGCACCGGCTGCTCGCCGCGGGGCAGCTCACGGCGGTGTTCCCGGAGGGCTACAAGGGACTCGGCAAGCGCTTCGAGGACCGCTACCGGTTGCAGCGGTTCGGGCGCGGCGGGTTCGTGACGGCGGCGCTGCGCACAAAAGCCCCGATCGTTCCGTGCTCGATCATCGGTTCCGAAGAGATCTACCCGATGCTCACGGATGTCAAGCTGCTGGCGCGCCTGTTCGGATTGCCCTATTTCCCGATCACCCCGCTGTTCCCGCTGGCCGGGCCCGCGGGCCTGGTGCCGCTGCCGTCGAAATGGCGCATCGCGTTCGGTGAACCGATCTACACGAACGACTACGCCGCTTCCGACGCCGAAGACCCCATGGTCACCTTCGAACTGACCGATCAGGTGCGCGAAACGATCCAGCAGACGCTGTACCGGCTGCTGGCCGGGCGCCGCAACATCTTTTTGGGCTAGCGCCCGGCGTTCGCCGGTTATTTGACCAGTGTGAACTGGCAGACGTCGGTGTAGTGGTCGCGGAACAGGTCCGAGCAGCCCCTCAGGTAGTGCATGTAGATGTCGTAGACCTCTTGGCCCTGCAGCTCGATCGCCTTTTCCTTTTGGGCTTCCAGCGCGTCGGCCCACGCGTTCAGCGTCGGCACGTAGTTCGAGCCGATCCGGTGGTAGCGCTCGACTTTGAAGCCGGCGTTGGACGAGTAGTGGTCGACCTGAGGTATTTGGGGCAGCCGGCCGCCGGGGAAGATCTCGGTCAAGATGAACTTGATGAAGCGCAGCAGGCTCATCGTCGCCCGCAACCCGAGCTCCTTGGATTCCTGGGCGTCGGGGATGACGATCGTGTGCAGCAGCATCCGGCCGTCGTCGGGCAGCAGGCTGTAGTACTTCTTGAAGAAGCTGTCGTAGCGCTCGAATCCGGCGTCGCCGGCGCCGTCGGCGAAGTGCTCGAACGCCCCGAGCGACACGATGCGGTCGATCGGCTCGTCGAACTCCTCCCAGCCTTGCAGCCGCACCTCTTTGCGGCGAGGGCTGTCCATCTCGGCGAACTTCGCCTTGTCGTGCGCGAGCTGATTCTCGCTCAGCGTCAGGCCGATCACGTTGACGTCGTACTCGTCGACCGCGTGCCGCATGGTCGAACCCCAGCCACAGCCGATGTCGAGCAACGTCATGCCGGGCTCGAGGTTGAGCTTGTCCAGCGCCAGTTTGCGCTTGGCGTACTGAGCCTCCTCCAGCGTCATGCCCGGGCGTTCCTCGAAGTAGGCACAGCTGTAGGTCATCGAGGGATCGAGGAACAGCTTGAAGAACTCGTTGGATCGGTCGTAGTGGGATTGAACGTCTTCGACGGGCGGCTTCAGCTGCGTGCCACCTCCCAATTCATCCTGTGACGTCATCGAATTGACTCACTTTCCAGCAGATATGGATGCAATTGCGGCGACGGTTTCTTCAGCGCCAGCGTCTTGATGTGCTGCCTCTCCCAGCATTGTGACAGTGCTCGTGACCACCGGGTTACCCTCGGCGTCTGTGACTTCGCTGCGGATCTCGGCGATCACGGTCCCGTGGGACTCCAACACGGAGTCTAGGTAGGTGTCGAAGTACAGCTTGTCGTGGGCCAGGATCGGCCGGTGGAACCGGAACTTCTGGTCGCGATGGAAGACCCGCGCGAGGTTGATGGGGATGTTGAACTTGGTGAAGATCTCCAGTTGCACGCGCCGACCGGCGACGGCCAGGAACGTCAACGGCGCCACCGGCGCGGGGTAGCCGGCCTCCGCGGCATCACTCTCGTTGTAGTGCGTCGGGTGGTCGTTCTTCACCGCGAGCGCGAACTCCCGGATCTTCTCGCGCCCGACCTCGAAGTAGTCGGGTGCCCGGTAATGGCTGCCGAGGAGTCCTTCGGCCTCTGGGGGAACTGTCATGCCGCTTTGCTCTCCGCTCGAATACGTCTCAGCGGCGCAGCTTATCAGCGCGATTGGCGACGCGATGCCAACGCTGCCAGCGCACCGCCCGCCGCACCCAGGGCCAGGGCCGACGGCACCCCGATGCGGGCCGCCTTGCGGGCGGTCCGGAAGTCGCGGATCTCCCAGCCCCGTTCGCGTGCCAGGGCTCGCAGGCGGGCGTCCGGGTTGATGGCGACCGCCGTGCCCACCAACGACAGCATGGGCACGTCGTTGTAGCTGTCGGAATAGGCGGTGCAGCGTTTGAGGTTGAGGCCCTCGCGGATCGCCAGCGAACGCACCGCGTGGGCTTTCCCGGTGCCGTGCAGGATCTCGCCGACCAGCCTGCCGGTGAACACCCCGTCGACCGACTCGGCGACGGTCCCCAGCGCGCCGGTCAGGCCCAGCCGCCGCGCGATGGTCGCCGCGAGCTCGTACGGTGTCGCGGTGATCAGCCACACCTGCTGGCCGGCATCGAGGTGCATCTGCGTGAGTTCGCGGGTGCCGGGCCAGATTTTGTCGGCGATGATCTCGTCATAGACCTCCTCGCCCAGTGTGACCAGTTGCTCGACGGAGCGGCCCTCGATGAAAGCGAGCGCCTTGCGCCGTCCGGCGGCGACGTCTTCGCTGTTCTCCTTGCCGAGCAATTGGAACTTGGCCTGGGCGTAGACGAATCCGAGCACATCGCGATAGGTGAAGTAGTTGCGAGCCGCCAGGCCGCGGCCGAAGTGCACCGCCGAGGAGCCCTGCACCAGGGTGTTGTCCACGTCGAAGAATGCGGCCGCGGTCAGGTCGATCGGCGGCTGCGGGCGACCGTCTTCGGGGGCCCCCACAGCCTGCAGGTCGTCGAGCGCACGGGCTGCGCTCGCGTTGTCCACCAGCGGGTCAGTATCGGCGCGACCGGTCGGGTGCATGTTGCCCGACTCAGAGGATGCCATCGCAAAACCTCCTTGATCGCTGTGCCGCCCGGTAACCGCCGGGTGGGCGGTATCAACACTATCCGGCGGAGATCTGACCGGGATTTACGCGCCTGGCAAGGTCACGACCACATGGCCAAATTCGCTGACAACGCGCCGGTGTAGTTGCGGTGGGCGGTCTCGCCCGCGGTCCGCAATCGAGCCAAAGCCTCGCGCATCATCGCCTCGCCGCGCGCCCAGTGCCGATGGGCCTCGGCGTGGGCCGCCGCACCTTGCCCCGTCCACGACGCATGCAAATGCGTTACGCGAGAATCGATTTCGGCGAGGATTTCCTCGGCCTGGCGCTGAAAATCCGTCATTCGCTGCACCGCGTCGGCCAACGCCTGCGGATCCACCCGAAACGCCTCAGCCACGGTAAACCTCGCGCATCGCTTCCGCGGCCGTCGCCTCGTTGTCTCCATAGACGGCTTCGGCCCGGCCCACCAGACGCGCCAGTATCGACAAGCCCGCCTGCACTTCGCGAGCCCCCTGATGCCACAGCTCCCACGCCGATCCGTACGCGGCCCCCGACGTTCCGCGCCAGCCGCCCAGCATTTGGCCGACCTGATCGTCGAGTTCCGCCAGCTGACCCATCAGATGCTCGGCCGCACCGCCGAGCGAGACTGCGAAGCCCCGCATCGCCAGGGGGTCGACGCGCAACGTCTGGTCAGCAGCCACAGCGGCAACCTAATCGCTTCCGCACGGCCCCACAATTCACGCGGCACACTGGGGTCATGACCGAGCCCCCGCGCCGGCCACAGGTGCGGCTGCTGACCCGTGACGGCTGCACGATCTGCGCGCGGGTCCACGCCCGGTTGGCGGAATTGGCGGATGAGCTGGGCTTCGAGCTGTCTACAACCGACGTCGACGCGGCGGCGTCGGCGGGTGACCCGGGGTTGCGGGCCGAGTTCGGCGATCGCCTGCCGGTGATCCTGCTCGACGGCCGCGAACACAGTTACTGGGACATCGACGAGCCCCGGCTGCGCGCCGATCTCACCGGCTGACGTCGCGGCCCCGAGCCGGGCGTGTGACGTCGATCAATTATTTGGTAGCCCACCTGATCAACGTTTACCGTGGACGCTAGTTCCGTTACTGGAAGCAAGGGAGCTGGCCAGGTGATGCTGCCGTGAGCATCCTGCTCTTCGGGGTTTCGCACCGCAGTGCGCCGGTCTCCGTCCTGGAACAGCTCAGCATCGACGAATCCGACCAGGTCAAGATCGTCGATCGGGTGTTGCAGTCGCCGCTGGTGACCGAGGCAATGGTGCTGTCCACGTGCAACCGGGTCGAGGTCTACGCCGTCGTCGACGCGTTCCACGGCGGGTTGGCGGTGGTCGGGCAGGTGCTGTCGGAGCACTCCGGGATGTCGATGGGTGACCTGACGAAATACGCCTACGTCCGCTACAGCGAGGCCGCCGTCGAACACCTGTTCGCCGTTGCCAGCGGCCTGGATTCGGCGGTGATCGGCGAGCAGCAGGTGCTGGGCCAGGTGCGCCGCGCGTATGGTGCCGCCGAGGCCAACCGCACGGTCGGCCGGGTGCTGCACGAGCTCGCCCAGCGGGCGCTCTCGGTGGGCAAGCGGGTGCATTCCGAAACCGCGATCGACGCGGCCGGCGCCTCGGTGGTGTCGGTCGCCCTGGCGATGGCCGAACGCAGGCTCGCCGGGCTGGCGGGCAAGACCGCGGTGGTGATCGGCGCCGGAGCGATGGGCGCACTGTCGTCGGCGCACCTGACTCGTGCCGGCATCGAGCGCGTTCAGGTGCTCAACCGGTCGGCGTCCCGGGGGCAGCGGCTGGCCCGCAAGATCCGCGAATCCGGCGTGGCGGCCGAGGCGCTGAGCCTCGACCGATTGCCCGAGGCACTGGCGGACGCCGACGTCGTGGTCAGCTGCACGGGGGCGGTGAGCCCCGTGGTTTCGCTGGCCGACGTGCACCACGCGCTGGCCGCCGCCCGCCGCTCGATTGTTGATGAGGCGGCCCACCCGCTGGTGATCTGCGACCTGGGCATGCCGCGCGACGTCGATCCGTCGGTGGCCGGGCTACCGGGCGTCTGGGTCGTCGACGTTGAGCGCGTGCAGCACGAGCCGTCGGCCCACGCCGCCGCGGCCGATGTCGACGCCGCGCGCCACATCGTGGCGAGCGAGGTCGCCGCCTACTTGGCGGGACAGCGGATGGCCGAGGTCACCCCCACGGTGACCGCGCTGCGCCAGCGAGCCGCCGACGTGGTCGAAGCGGAGCTGCTGCGCCTGGACAACCGGCTGCCCGGGCTGCAGGGCGCGGAACGCGAGGAGGTGGCCCGCACCGTCCGGCGGGTGGTGGACAAGCTGCTGCACGCTCCCACCGTGCGGATCAAGCAGCTCGCCAGCGCGCCGGGCGGTGACAGCTACGCCGAGGCGCTGCGCGAGCTGTTCGAACTCGACCAGACCGCCATCGACTCCGTAGCCGCCGTCGCCGCTGGCGAATTGCCGGTGGTGTCAAGCGGATTCGACGCCGGCACCCCAACGCAGTCCGGCGAGTAGCCGATTGGTGCACGTGATCCGTATAGGCACCCGGGGAAGTCTGTTGGCCACCACCCAGGCCGGTACCGTCAGGGACGCACTGATCGCCAACGGCCACCCCGCGGAGTTGGTGACCATCACGACTGCGGGCGACCGCTCGTCGGCGCCCATCGAAAGTCTGGGCGTCGGCGTCTTCACCACCGCGTTGCGGGAGGCGATCGAAGACGGCCGCGTCGACGCCGCGGTGCACTCGCACAAGGATTTGCCGACCGCCGACGACCCGAGGTTTACCCTGGCCGCCATACCCCCACGGAATGACCCCCGCGACGCGCTGGTGGCCCGCGACGGGCTGGTGCTGGGAGAGTTGCCGGCCGGTTCGCTGGTGGGCACGTCATCCCCGAGACGGGCCGCACAGCTTAGAGCATTGGGTCTCGGTTTGGAAATCCGCCCCCTACGAGGCAACCTAGATACCAGGTTGAACAGGGTAAGCAGTGGTGATCTTGACGCGATCGTGGTGGCCCGGGCCGGTCTGGCCCGCTTGGGCCGCCTCGGTGATGTCACCGAGACGCTAGAGCCGGTGCAGATGTTGCCAGCACCTGCTCAGGGCGCGCTCGCCGTCGAATGCCGCGCCGGGGACGCCCGGTTGGCGGCGGTGCTGGCGGAGTTGGACGACGCCGACACGCGGGCGGCGGTCACCGCGGAGCGAGCTCTGCTGGCCGAACTGGAGGCGGGTTGCTCCGCACCGGTGGGCGCGATCGCCGAGGTGGTCGAGTCCATCGATGAGGAGGGCCGCGTCTTCGACGAGCTGTCGCTGCGTGGCTGCGTGGCGGCGCTGGACGGGTCCGACGTGATCCGCGCGTCCGGCATCGGCAGCCCCGGGCGGGCACGAGAGCTGGGGCTCTCGGTCGCCGCGGAGCTGTTCGAGCTGGGGGCGCGGGACCTCATGTCGGAGGCGCGGCAAGGCCCGCGCGAGGAAACTGAAGAAAGATGACCTTGGGAGCGACAATGACGACGCGAGGGCGTAAGCCGAGGCCGGGCCGCATCACTTTTGTGGGCTCCGGTCCAGGCGACCCGGGACTGTTGACCACGCGGGCCGCCGCGGTGCTGGCCAACGCCGCCCTGGTGTTCACCGACCCCGACGTGCCCGAGGCCGTGCTCGCGCTGGTCGGCAGGGACCTGCCACCGGTCTCGGGCCCGGCGCCGGCCGGACCGGAGGCCACCGCCGAAGGCGGCAGCGGCGGGGACGCCGGCCAAACCGCGCCCGCAGTGATCTCGGGCGGTCCCGACATCCGCCCCGCGCTGGGCGAACCCGCCGAAGTCGCGAAAACCCTTTGCGCCGAAGCACGCTCGGGTGCCGACGTGGTGCGGCTGGTGGCCGGCGACCCGCTGACGGTCGACGCGGTCATCACCGAGGTGAACGCCGTAGCGCGCAGCCACCTGCACCTCGAGATCGTGCCCGGCCTCGCCGCCTCGAGCGCCGTCCCCACCTATGCGGGGCTGCCGCTGGGCTCGTCGCACACGGTTGCCGACGTGCGTGGCGAAGTGGACTGGGAGGCGCTGGCCGCGGCTCCCGGCCCCCTGATCCTGCAGGCCACCGCGTCGCACCTGGCCGATGCGGCCCGCTCCCTGATCGATCACGAGCTGGCCGAGTCCACGCCCTGCGTGGTAACCGCGCACGGCACCACCTGCCAGCAGCGTTCGGTGGAAACCACGCTGCAAGGGCTGACCGACCCGGCCGTCCTGGGCGGCACCGACCCGGCGGGCGCCGCCCCCGCGGGCGGGAGGCACCCCCAGACCGGGCCGTTGGTGGTGACCATCGGCAAGACCGTGGCCAGCCGGGCGAAGCTGAACTGGTGGGAAAGCCGCGCGCTCTACGGCTGGACCGTGCTGGTGCCCCGCACCAAGGACCAGGCGGGCGAGATGAGCGAGCGTTTGACCTCGTACGGCGCGCTGCCGATCGAGGTGCCGACCATCGCCGTCGAGCCGCCGCGTAGCCCCGCCCAGATGGAGCGGGCCGTCAAGGGCCTGGTCGACGGCCGCTTCCAGTGGGTGGTGTTCACCTCCACCAACGCGGTGCGCGCGGTGTGGGAAAAGTTCGGCGAGTTCGGTCTGGACGCCCGCGCGTTCTCCGGGGTGAAGATCGCCTGTGTCGGCGAGTCGACGGCCGACCGGGTCCGTGCGTTCGGGATCAGCCCCGAGCTGGTGCCGGCCGGGGAGCAGTCGTCGCTCGGCCTGTTGGACGACTTCCCGCCGTACGACAGCATTTTCGACCCGGTGAACCGCGTCCTGCTGCCGCGGGCCGACATCGCCACCGAGACGCTGGCCGAGGGGCTGCGTGAACGCGGCTGGGAGATCGAGGATGTCACCGCCTACCGGACCGTGCGGGCCGCACCTCCGCCGGCGGCCACCCGCGAAATGATCAAGACGGGCGGCTTCGACGCGGTGTGCTTCACCTCCAGCTCGACCGTGCGCAACCTGGTCGGCATCGCCGGCAAGCCGCACGCGCGCACGATCATCGCCTGCATCGGCCCCAAGACCGCCGAAACCGCCGCCGAGTTCGGCTTGCGGGTGGATGTCCAGCCCGATACCGCCGCCGTCGGCCCGTTGGTCGACGCCCTGGCCGAACACGCCGCGCGGCTCCGCGCCGAGGGCGCGCTGCCACCGCCGCGCAAGAAGAGCCGCAGGCGCTAGTGACTGCCAGACAGCCGAGGGTGCGTGTCTGTACACCGACACGCCGTCCGGGCTGGCATTTTGCGCACGTTCGCGGCTGCGACGCGCGATGAGCGGAGGCGGCTACCCGCGGCAACGCCCGCGTCGGCTCCGCTCAACGCCCGCGTTGCGCCGCTTGGTTGCGCAAACATCTTTGGAGCCAAGGCATTTGGTGCTTCCGATGTTCGTCGCCGACGGTATCGACGAACCCCGCCCGATTCCCTCCATGCCGAAAGTGGTTCAGCACACCAGGGATTCGCTGCGCAGCGCCGCCGCAGACGCGGTCGCCGCAGGGGTGGGCGGGCTGATGCTGTTCGGCGTGCCCCGGGAGCAGGACAAGGACCCGACCGGCTCCGCCGGCACCGACCCGGACGGCATTCTCAACGTGGCCCTGCGCGACCTGGCCAAGGACCTCGGCGACGCCACGGTGTTGATGGCCGACACCTGCCTGGACGAGTTCACCGATCACGGGCATTGCGGGGTCCTGGACGCCAGGGGCCGGGTGGACAACGACGCCACGTTGGCTCGCTACGTGAAATTGGCGCTGGCGCAAGCCGAATCGGGTGCCCACGTGGTCGGGCCGAGCGGGATGATGGATGGCCAGGTGGCCGCGATCCGCGACGGTCTGGACGCCGCCGGCTACACCGATGTGGTGATCCTGGCCTACGCCGCGAAATTCGCCTCGGCGTTCTACGGCCCCTTCCGCGAAGCGGTGAGCTCCAGCCTGTCCGGGGACCGCCGCACCTACCAGCAGGATCCGCGCAACCCGCGGGAGGCGGCGCGCGAGATCGAGCTGGATCTCGACGAGGGCGCCGACATCGTGATGGTCAAGCCCGCGATGGGTTACCTCGACGTGGTGGCGGCCGCGGCGGACGTCTCGCCGGTGCCGGTGGCCGCCTATCAGGTCTCGGGGGAGTACGCGATGATCTGTGCCGCGGCCGCGAACAACTGGATCGACGGACACGCCGCCGCGCTGGAGTCGCTGCTGAACATCCGGCGCGCCGGTGCGGATATCCTGCTGACCTACTGGGCCGCGGATGCGGCGGGCTGGCTCTCGTGAGATGGGAATTTCGATGACTACAGGCAGGGGCGCCGAACCGAAGCCGTTGTTCTACGAGCCCGGCGCCAGCTGGTGGTGGGTGGTGCTGGGCCCGGCGTCCGCGGCGGCCATGATCTTGATCGAAGTGTGGAGCGGTGCCCAGGTGTCGTATGTTGTACCGCTGATCTTCCTGGTGCTGGTGTCGGCGTTCGTGGGGTTGCAGGTCAAGGCGGCACGGATCCATGTGTCGGTCGAGCTGACCGAAGCCGCCCTGCGTCAAGGCACCGAAACCCTGCTGGTGCGCGAAATCGTCAAGGTGTATCCGGAGCCCGAGAATCACGAGGCTTCCGGGAAGGAACTGGCCCGGTGGCAGTCGGCGCGGGCGCTCGGCGAATTGGTCGGGGTACCGCGCCACCGAACCGGCGTCGGTCTCAAGCTCACCGAAGGTCGCTTCGCCCAAGCCTGGGCCCGTCGTCACCGTGACCTGAGGGAGGCGCTGACCCCCCTGGTCCAGGAGCGGGTGGAGCCCGCCGGGTCCGATATCGCCGACGACGATCGCGACGACGACGGGACGGTGTTGTGATGGCCCGATACCGCGCCTTAATCGAACTCTTTCTGGCCTTTTTCGCGCTGGCCGCCGCCTCCGTGACCTGGGCGCACGCGCGTCACACCGTGACCGTCGCGCCCGTCGCGGACGGGCAGCCGGTCACCACGTCGTTGGTTTACCACCCTCAGGTGCTGTTGGTGACGCTGGTGTTGATAACGACCGCCGGCGTGCTGGAGGTGGTCGGCGTCGCCCGCCTGTGGCGGCAGCGGACGTCTAGGCCGTCCTCTTGATGAGCGGCAGCACGAGCTGACGGCGGCTGACGATGGCGTCCGCCAGGTTGCGCAGCGCCTCGTGCACCGAGCGCGTGAACGGGAACATGTCCTCGTAACAACCGTCACCCAGCAGCTCGATGACCGCCGGGCTCGCCACCAAAGTCCACTCCACTCCGGCGGCGCGGCACTCCTCGTCGACGAGGTGCAATAGCGAGATACCGGCCATAGCAAAGACATTCACGCCGCTAAGGTCGAACACCACCGGGTTGCCGCCGTGGACGAAACGCCGAATGTATTCGCTGACCCGATCGACATTGACGGCGTCGACTTCGCCACGGATGCTCACCACCGTGGCCAGGTGACGACAGTGCGCCCGAATATAGGCGCCACCGCAGTCGACGGCGCCGTTTCCCGGTCGAGTCGCGACGTAAGCGGTTGTCATCAAGATGCCTCATTCCCGTGGCGTGCGTGTCCTTAACGGTGCCCGCATTTTCTAAGGGGACCGGAAAGCGCGTCTAACTCTTTGCTAAGAAGCGATTTTCGGGGTGGACGCCCAAGGTCCGGGCAACGCCGGTGCCGACGGCCACCGCGAGCCACGCCACGACCCTTCCCCGCGTCGACGGGTTCCCGCTGTTAGGCTTCGATGGCTGCCGGTTGCTCAGTCGGGGGGCTTGCGTGATGGCGACATCGCCCGGTCAGCCGGGTTGAAATGCGAACGAAACGGCACAGTTCGGACGGAAAGAGCAGCGTGCGCGGCGGAGAGATCAGGGGTGAGATCAAGGCCCTCACCGGGCTCCGCATAGTCGCCGCCGTCTGGGTGGTGCTGTTTCACTTCCGGCCCATGCTGGGCGACGTCTCCCCGGACTTGCGTGACGGCTTCGGCCCGGTGCTCAACTGCGGCGCGCAGGGCGTCGACCTGTTCTTCATCCTCAGCGGGTTCGTCCTGACCTGGAACTACCTCGAGCGCATGGGCCGATCGTGGTCGACGCGCGCCACCCTGCACTTCCTGTGGCTGCGGCTGGCCAGGGTGTGGCCCGTGTACGTGGTCACGCTGCATCTCGCGGCCCTGTGGGTGATCTTCACCCTGCACGTCGGTCACGTTCCGTCGCCCGATGCCGCTCAGCTCACGGCGATCAGCTACGTGCGTCAGGTCCTGCTGGTGCAGTTGTGGTTCGTGCCGTTCTTCGACGACTCCAGCTGGGACGGACCGGCCTGGTCGATCAGCGCCGAATGGCTGGCCTACCTGCTGTTCGGCCTGCTCGTGCTGGTGATTCTGCGGCTCAAGCAGGCGACGAGGGCGCGCAGCCTGATGGTGCTGGCCTTCGCGGCGTCATTGCCGCCGGTGGTGATGTTGCTGGCCAGCGGCCACTTCTACACCCCGTGGAGCTGGCTGCCGCGCATCGTGACGCAATTCGTCGCCGGCGCCCTGGCCTGCGCCGCCGTGCGCAGGCTGCAGCTGACCCACCGCGCCCGCCGCGTCGCGGGGTACGTCTGCATGCTGCTCCTGGCTGCGATGGTGGGCGTCCTCTACTGGTTTGACGCTCACCCGATAACCGGAGTCGTGGAAAACGACAGCGGCGGGGTGGTCGACGTGCTGTTCGTCCCGCTGGTGATAACCCTGGCCATCGGCGCGGGCGGCCTGCCGGGGCTGCTGTCGACGCGGGTGATGGTTTACGGCGGGCAAATCTCGTTCTGCCTGTACATGGTTCATGAGCTGGTACACACCGCCTGGGGATGGGCCGTCGAGCAATTCGGGCTCGTGCCCCAGGACAATCCGTGGAAGTGGAACGTCATCGGCCTGCTCGCGATCGCCGTTGGGCTTTCGGCGCTGATGTATCACTTCATCGAAGAGCCCGCCCGCCGTTGGATGAGAAGGATGGTTGACGTCAGGCCCGCCGAGCCCCTCAGCGCCAAGTTGCATCCGATCGACGGTGGGCTGGAAACCGTTTCGGCCCGCGCGGTGTGACGCCGCCGTCGAATACCATGGCGGTCGTTTCCTCGTACGGTGTCGTGCACGGTGGAGGTGGTAGTGAGTCGTTCGGCCACGTTGGTCTTTTGCCTCACTTTGCTGCTCGTCGTCTGTCACGGCCCGGGCCACCCGACGCGGGCGCGGCCCTACAACGCGCTGACGCTGGATTCCCGGCTGAACCACGTCGCCGTGGTCGGCGATTCCTATACCACCGGCACCGACGAGGGTGGCCTGGGCCCGAAAGGGTGGACCGATCTGGCCTGGCGCGCGCTGTCGCGGGGAGGCGTGCGGATCGCTGCCGACGTGGCCGCCGAAGGCCGGGCCGGCTACGGCGTGTCCGGCGATCACGGCAGCATCTTCGCGGACCTGGCCGACAGGGCAGTCAAGCGCGACGATGTCCTGGTGGTGTTCTTCGGCTCCCGCAACGACCAGGGCGTCGATCCCGGGGTGTTGGCCGGCAAAGCCCGCGAGACCTTCGATCTGGCGCGTCACCTCGCGCGGGCGGCGAGGTTCCTGGTGATCGGACCGCCGTGGCCGACCGCCGATGTGCCCGCATCGGTGCTGCAGATTCGCGACGTGCTCAACTCCGAGGCCCGGGCCGTAGGGGCAACCTTCGTGGACCCGATCGGCGACCGCTGGTTCGTCGACAGGCCCGACCTGATCGGCCCCGACGGCGTGCACCCCAACGATGCGGGGCACGAGTACCTGGCGGACAAGATCGCACCGCTTATTCGCATGCAGTTGTCTCGTTGAGCGGCCGGCGGTTGGCGGTTCAGTCTTCCGCGTGCCGGTCGTAGTCCCATTGCTCCAGGCGCGCTTGCAGCCGCATCATGCCGGCGCCGGCCAGTGGCGCGGCGGCCGCAATGCAGACCAGCAGCAGCGAACTCATCTCAAAACCTCCAAACACCCTCGACTGGTAAGACGTTGGCCTGCGGCTCAAAGTTCATTACGGCATCACCTCCCGGCGCGGTCCGCCGGCGCACCGATCACCGGTGTCAGCGGTCGCGACGGCCCGCAACCCTTCGATATCGGGCCGGAATCCCTTTCGGGAAGTCCGCCGCTCCACTCGACGTGGGCCGCTGGCGACCGCTTCCTGCCGGACTGTCATCTGCGTGCGCTAGGTCGCCATCCAGGCCAGCTCGCCCGGCAATTGCATTCGCCAGTAACCGATGTCGTGTCCGCCCAGGGAGAAGCTGCCCGCCGGGGGAGTCTTCAGTTGTGCGACGAATTGTCTTGTGGCGAAATAGAAACGGTCAAACGTGCCGCAGTCCACGCGCAGCGGAATCGAATTCAGCGCCGGCACGCCCAGAACGCTGTTCTGCACCCAGTCGTCGTAGCTGTCGAACGCCCCCGGTGCGCTGCCGGTGAAAGAGGTGTACAGCGCCGGGCTGATCGCGCAGATCCCGGCGGTCCGTGACGGTCCCAGCTTGGCGCCAAGATGGAGCGCCCCGTATCCCCCCATCGACCACCCCATGAAACCCACCCGGGAGGTGTCGAAACCCATCGTGGACAGCATCGGCAGCAGCTCTTCGAGCACCATCGCGCCGGAGTCGGTGCCGTCGGCCCGCCGGTGCCAGTAGGAGTCGCTGCCGCCGTCGACGCCCACCACCGCGATCGGTGGCTTGCCCGACTTGACCAGTTGAGCCAGCCCGTCCTCGACGCCGGCGTCGAGCATCATGTTCGCGTCGCCGTCCTTGCCATGCAACGCGATCACCGGTCGCAGGGTTCCGGTTTGGCCGGGCGGCACGGCGATCACGTAGTTTGTCTTGATGCCCCCGCGCGCCGCCGACACGAACGACCCGGTGAGCTTGGTCGGCAGGGCGGCACCGGCGGTCGGGGGTTCGTACGGGGCGGGACCCAGCGGCGCAGGGGCGGCATGCGGTTGGACCGGATCCAGCAGGGCGCTCAAGGCGAACATGCCGGCGGCCCCGAGGCTGGCACCGGCACCCATCCGGAGCAACGCCCGGCGTGTCAGGTCAGGCATGATCGCAATAATGCCGCCCCGGAAGGGCATTGCCACCCGAGCCATGCCGTATTGGAAGCATTGCGTGATCTCGCGTGATCAGTTGGTCACGAAGAGGTGATCTTCGACCGTGTTGACACCGCGTTCACCTGATGGACACCGGCCGAAGATCTGGAGCCGGTACGCCTTCGGGGCATGGTATTGAGGCGCTTGGCCGTCGTTGCGGCGGTGCTCGGGCTCGTCGCCGCATGCGCGCACCGACCGTCGGCCCCCGGCCCCCATCCAGTGACCGCCACACCGATCCACCACCTGGTGGTGATCTTCGAGGAGAACGTCTCCTTCGACCACTATTTCGGAACCTATCCCCGTGCCGCCAACACCAACGGCCAACCGTTCACCGCTAAAACGGACACCCCCGCGGTGGACGGCCTCACCCCGGAGTTGTTGGCGCACAACCCGAATTCGGTGCAGCCGGTGCGGATGGGTGGGCCGGGTCAGCAGGTGACCTGCGACCAGGACCACGAATATCAAGCCGAACAACTGGCTTTCAACGCCGGCGCGATGGATCGGTTCGTCGAGCACACCGAGGGCGAGGCGTGTCCGCCGCCGTCCTTCAATATCCCCGGCCTGGTGATGGCCTACTATGACGGCAACTCGGTGACCGCGCTATGGAACTACGCACAGAACTATTCGCTGAGCGACAACTTCTACGACACCACCTTCGGCCCTTCGGCGCCCGGTCACATCAACCTGGTTTCCGGCCAAACCCACGGTGTGACAACTAAATTCATGCCGGGCGGGCAACCGTTCCCGCCGCACTATGTCATCGACGACACCGGCAACGGGCAAGGGACGCTGATCAACGACTCGCAGCCCCTCGGCGACGACTGCTCTTTTCGCGACCAGGTGCGGTTCAGCCCCGACAACAAGAACATCGGCGACCTGCTCAACGCGAAGGCCATCACATGGGGCTACTTCCAGGGCGGTTTCAAGCCCACCGCCCGCGGGCCCGATGGGAGGGCGGAGTGCGGCACGACGCACAACATCGGCCAAGCCGTGGGCGGGACCGGCAAGACCGGCGCGCTGCCGTTCGGCACCAAACCCGATTACGTCCCCCACCACGAGCCGTTTCAGTACTACCCGTCCACCGCCAACCCGCATCACCTGCCACCGAGCTCGACCGACATGATCGGCCGCGGTGACCAAGCCAACCACCAATACGACCTATCCGATTTCTGGGCCGCCGCCGACGGCGGCCACCTACCGGCGGTGAGCTTCCTGAAACCGCCCGCTTACCAAAACGCGCACGCCGGTTACTCCGATCCGTACGACGAGCAGCAGTTTCTGGTCGATACGATCAACCATCTGCAAAGGCTCCCGGAATGGCGGGACATGGCGATCGTCGTCGCCTACGACGACTCCGACGGCTGGTACGATCACAAGCCCTCGCCGATCGTGTCGCCCTCGGCCACACCCGACGACGCGCTGAACGGCCCGGGCCGATGCGGTGACCCGGCCGCCGCGCCCGTCGCCTACCAGGGCAGGTGCGGATACGGCCCGCGGCTGCCGCTGCTGGTGATATCTCCTTATGCGCGAATGAATTTCGTTGACCACACCCTGACTGACCAAACGTCAATTCTGCGGTTCATCGAGGACAACTGGAGCACCGGCCGCATCGGTGACCACTCGTTCGATGAGCGCGCCGGCCCACTCACCGCGATGTTCGATTTCGCCGGGCCCAGCCGGCCGACGCTGACGCTCGACCCCCGCACCGGCAACCCGCGCTAGCGCCGGCCCGGACGCCGCGCCGGTGCCCGCCGAGCCTGCGCCCAGCGGGGGATTTCGGCGGGCATCTGGCGCGCTGGGCGCAGGTTCGGCGCCCGCAACGTCTAGAGTTTGCCCGGTAACGCCGGACGGGCGCAGGAGGTGGCTGGCCATGGCGACCTCGCAACTGCGCCAAGGACTGTCGCAGCGGCAGCTGAGCATGATCGCCCTCGGCGGTGTGATCGGCGCCGGGCTGTTCGTCGGATCGGGCGTGGTCATCAAAGACACCGGGCCCGCCGCGTTCCTGACGTACGCATTGTGCGGCCTGCTGATCGTGCTGGTGATGCGGATGCTGGGCGAGATGGCGGCCGCGAACCCGTCGACCGGGTCGTTCGCCGACTACGCGGCCAAGGCCCTGGGCGGCTGGGCGGGGTTTTCGGTTGCGTGGCTGTACTGGTACTTCTGGGTGATCGTGGTCGGGTTCGAGGCGGTCGCCGGCGGCAAGGTCCTCAGCTACTGGTTCCATGCGCCGCTGTGGCTGCTCTCGCTGTGCCTGATGGTGCTGATGACCGCGACGAACCTGTTCTCGGTGTCGTCGTTCGGCGAATTCGAATTCTGGTTCGCCGGAATCAAAGTCGCGACCATCGCGATCTTCCTGGTCGTCGGCACGGTCTTCGTCCTCGGGACCCTGCCCGGCCATCACACGGACTTCTCCAACCTCACGTCGCACGGCGGGTTCTTCCCGAAAGGCGTCGGGGCGGTCTTCGCCGCGATCGTGGTGGTGATCTTCTCCATGGTGGGCGCCGAGATCGTCACCGTCGCCGCGGCCGAGAGTCGGGATCCGGTGCTTGCGGTCCAGCGGGCGACGAGATCGGTGGTGGCGCGCATCGGGATCTTCTTCGTCGGGTCGGTCTTTCTGCTCGTCGTGATCCTCCCGTGGAATTCGGTGGAACCGGGTGCCTCGCCGTACGTCGCGGCGCTCAAGCACATGGGTTTACGCGGTGCGGATCAGTTCATGAACGCGGTGGTGCTGACCGCGGTGCTGTCGTGCCTGAACTCGGGCCTGTACACGTCGTCGCGCATGCTCTTCGTGCTCGCCGACCGAAATGAGGCCCCGGCCGGGTTGGTCAAGCTCAGCCGCCGTGGCGTCCCGCATTTCGCCATCTTGTTCTCGTCGGCCGTCGGGTTCCTCTGCGTCATCATGGCGTGGCTCGCGCCCGGCACGGTGTTTCTCTTCCTGCTCAACTCGTCGGGCGCCATCATCTTGTTCGTCTACTGGCTGATCGCGCTGTCGCAAATCATCCTGCGCCGCCGCACGCCCGCGGACAGGCTGCGGGTCAAGATGTGGTTCTTCCCGGTGCTGTCGATCTTCACCCTGGCCGGAATCACCGCCGTGCTGGTGCAGATGGCGTTCGACCGCTCGGCGCGCAGCCAACTGTGGCTCAGCCTGCTGTCCTGGGCGGTGGTGATCGGGCTCTACTTCGTCGCGCGGGCCCGCGGGCGGAACCCTATTGGGCGCGAGATCCCTTCGACGGAATGAGCGCCGGGGCCTTTAGCAAGCCCAGTTGCCGTAGATCGTCGACGTATCTGCCGATCAACGCCTCCGTCACCTGCGGCACGTCCCCGGTCCTGCCGATTCCGGCGGATTGCACTGCGGCACGGAACTTTTCGGCCGGCATCTGGGTTCCCCCCCTGCGTCGGCTGCGCCGGCTGCGCCGGCTTCGCGTAGGCGCTCATCAGCGCAGCATGGAGTTCTTCCGTTGGTTGTCCGGCAGTGACTCCATCGCCGCGGTAAACCTGGTGAGCCACTCGCCGTAATCGTCGACCCGCTCTATCCGGTGACCGGCCGCCTCGAGCCAGTCGACGAACGTGTCCAGGGAAACGTTGCCGTCGTGGGGGTTGAGCACGTTGTAGGTGCGGTAGCCATCGGTGATGTTGCCGACCAGCGTGGTGGTCGCCTCGGCGGTGAATCGGCGGGCAGCCCGTCGTATCCTCTTGCGACGGGTCGGGCGCACGCCGGGGCCGTATACCCGCCCCGGCCCGGTCGAGTCAGCGGTTCACGGTGCGGTCAACCGGTTTTGGTGAGCAACACCGCCTGCTCGAACGGCGCCCGGGCGAAAACCGGCCGCCATCTGCGCGCGACGTGTTGCGCCGCCTCGGCCTTGCTGACCACTCGCGGATCGGCGACGCCGAAGGTCTTGCCGTAGCGGTGCATCCGGCCGCCGTTCGCGGCGGTGATGTTCTTCAACCAGTCCCGGTTCGGGCCGTAGGACAGCAATATCGCCAGGCCCGCCCGTCCGTCGACGTCGGCGTTGAACACGACCAACGGCGTGCGGTAGGACTTGCCGGAGCGGCGGCCGACGTGCTCGAGGATGCCGTGGCCCGGGATCCGGCCGGCCCAGAGTCGCTGGATGGGGTTGGTGACGTGGCGGTTGAACCGGGCGAGCCACTGCGGCAGTCGCATGTCTATCCGGTCTGGGTGAGCAACACCGCTTGCTCGAACGGCAGCCTGCGCGCGACCCCTTGGGAAATTTCCATGTGTCCATCCAACCCGTTTGTCCCGCCCGACATCAAGACGTGCGGCGCGTCGCGGGCACCAGTGCGCGCGCCAGCCGGGCCGGCCGCGACGGCGGCGGACGCCACGACTGCCCGTCGTCCGAAGGCCATGCGTAACAAGGAGTTTGGCCGTCGAGCAGCCGTCGCAGGCCGGGAATGCCCAGCTCGAAAGCGGACCAGTCATAGAGGTGCCTGAGGCGCGGCTGGATGACCCCGACATCGAGCAGGTGCCCTATTCCATGTTCGGCCCGTACGTAGGGCGCCAGGTCGTCACCGAGTGGGTAGCGGTCGGGAAGCACCCGGGAAAGCGACAGGAATATGCCGGTCATGCCCAATCGAGGGTCGCCGAGCGGCCGACCGGCTAACGCCAACCAGCCCAGCGCGAGCCGGGGGGCGGCGACCAGCGCGTGGGCATAGAGAACCCGCATCAGTACGACATTGATGAAGAAGCGTTCGACGCGGGACTCGGCCGACGCGAGGTCCCGGTGTTCGAGGTATGCGCTGACAACGCTGATGTTGTGTGCCCGGTACCACCGCTGGGCGGACGGGCGCCGGATGAACTCCACCGCGGCGGCGACCGCCGGAGAGCTGGGGGTGCCGGGATGGCCGAATGACAGGGCGCGGGCTTCCCAACCGTCCCGGATGAGGCGCTCGTTCACCGCGCGCCACCAGGGGCTCCCGGGGGCCGACCCGTCGGCCGGGTTGAGCAGCCCGCGCCGCAGCTGCCAGCCCATGAACGCCGAGGCCGCCTGGCGGAACGGCAGATGGCCGCGGTCCACGTCGGCCGGGACCTCGTAGAGCTCCCGCATCAGCGCGAGCCGGGCATCCGGGTCGTCGCGGACCGCGGCAACCCGGGCCAGGGCGACCTCGGCGGCCCGTGTCACCAGTCGATTGTGGGCCAAGACTTTTCGGCGCGCAGGGGCTAGTGTCGGCTCATGGCCGACTCACGGGGCAGCGAGGCCGCCCAGCGCGCGCAGGAGCTGCTGCGCAGGGGGGCGGAACTCGCGGCCGGGAAGGCCATCACGGAGGAAGACGTCCAGCGCGCCGCCGAGCACGCCGAGCACGCGCATGAGCGCGACCAGGAGGCGCACCGACGCGAGCGGCAGCGCCACTACGAGGCCGGCGCCGCCCACGAACGCGCCGCCGAAGTCCACGAACGCGCGGTCGAGGAGGGCCTCGGCGACGTCGACGCTCATGTGCGCGCGGCGCAACGGGAGCGCGAAGCCGCGCGCCGTAATTTGCAAGCCGCCCACGAATCCGAGCGGCAAGACGCCTGACGGGTCGCCTTCGGACGTTCCGGCGGTTCCTGCTACACCCTGTAGTTGAACGATCGGCGGAGGCTGGGACACTGGTCGGCATGGGTAGCAGTGACCGGGCGACCGCGCATGCCCCGGCAGCCGCGGCGACGTCGGCGCAGCTGTTCGAGGACGCCTGCGCGCTGATTCCGGGCGGGGTGAACTCCCCGGTGCGCGCGTTCACCGCCGTGGGCGGCACGCCGCGCTTCATCACCGGGGCGCGCGGATGCTGGCTCACCGACGCCGACGGCAACCGCTACGTCGACCTCGTCTGCTCGTGGGGACCGATGATCCTCGGCCATGCCCACCCGGCCGTCGTCGACGCGGTTGCCAAGGCCGCCGCCTCCGGATTGTCGTTCGGGGCGCCGACGCCGGCGGA
This sequence comes from uncultured Actinomycetota bacterium, assembly GCA_963784685.1. GTDB lineage: Bacteria > Actinomycetota > Actinomycetes > Mycobacteriales > Mycobacteriaceae > Mycobacterium. The sequence continues at coordinate 850,985 of CAWASF010000009.1, read as the reverse complement.
GAGCCAGTTGGCCGCCGAGATCATCGGGCGGGTGGCGCCGGTCGAGCGGATACGGCTGGTGAACTCCGGCACCGAGGCCACCATGAGCGCGATCAGGTTGGCCCGCGGGTTCACCGGCAGGGCCAAGATCGTCAAGTTCTCCGGCTGCTACCACGGCCACGTCGACGCGTTGCTCGCCGACGCGGGTTCCGGGGTGGCGACCCTGGGCCTGCCGTCGTCGCCCGGGGTGACCGGCGCGACCGCGGCCGACACGATCGTGTTGCCCTACAACGACATCGACGCTGTTCGTGAGGCGTTCGCCCGGTTCGGCGACCAGATCGCCGCGGTGATCACCGAGGCCAGTCCCGGCAATATGGGTGTCGTCCCCCCCGGGCCCGGCTACAACGCGGCGTTACGCGAGATCACCGCCGAGCATGGTGCGCTGCTGATCATCGACGAGGTGATGACGGGCTTCCGGGTCAGCCGAAGCGGTTGGTACGGAATCGATCCGGTCGCCGCGGACCTTTTCACCTTCGGCAAGGTGATGAGCGGCGGGTTGCCGGCCGCCGCGTTCGGCGGGCGCGCCGACGTGATGGAGCGGCTGGCGCCGCTCGGGCCGGTGTATCAGGCCGGCACTTTGTCGGGCAACCCGGTGGCGGTGGCGGCCGGCCTGGCGACGCTGCGCGCCGCCGACGAGGCCGTCTACACGAAACTGGACGCCAACGCCGACCGCCTTGCCGGGCTGCTATCCGAGGCGCTGACCAAAGCTGGTGTGCCGCATCAAGTTTCGCGCGCGGGCAACATGTTCAGCGTGTTCTTCTCGGAAACGCCGGTGGTCGACTTCGCGTCCGCGCGAGCGAGCGCGACCTGGCGTTATCCGCCGTTTTTTCATGCGTTGCTGAACGCGGGCGTCTACCCGCCGTGCAGTGCCTTCGAGGCGTGGTTCGTCTCGACGGCTCTGGACGACAACGCGCTCGACCGGATCGCCGCCGCGCTCCCGCTCGCCGCCCGCGCGGCCGCCCAGGAGGACAAGACCTGATGGCCGAACAGACCAGGATCCACGTGGTGCGCCACGGCGAGGTGCACAACCCCGCCGGTGTGCTCTACGGCCGGCTGCCCGGGTACTACCTGTCCGAGAAGGGCCGGGCGCAAGCGGATGCGGTCGCCGATGCGCTGGCCGGCCGCGACATCGTCGCGGTGATCGCCTCACCGCTGCCGCGCGCCCAGGAGACCGCCGCACCCATCGCCGCGAAGCACGACCTGCCCGTGGACACCGACCCCGACCTGATCGAGTCGGCCAACTTTTTCGAGGGCCGGCGCGTCGGCCCCGGCGACGGCGCCTGGCGCGACCCGCGGTTCTGGTGGCAGCTGCGCAACCCGTTCACCCCGTCCTGGGGCGAGCCCTACGTGGAGATCGCGGCCCGGATGGCCACCGCGGTGGACAAGGCGCGCGCCCGTGGCACCGGCCACGAAGTGGTGTGCGTCAGCCACCAACTGCCGGTATGGACGCTGCGGATGCACGTCAGTGGCAAGAAACTCTGGCACGACCCACGCCGACGCGAATGTGGGCTGGGCTCGATCACCACCCTGACCTACGACGGCGACGGCCTGGTCGACATCGAGTACGTCCAGGCGCCGGGCGTTTGACCGCGCCGACGACGATGCAGAGCGAAGCGATGCCGAGGAGTGGCGCCATGAAGATGGGGCGGCTGGCGATGCCCGGGGCCCCAATGGCCTTAGGGGTGGCCCTGCTGGTGGCCCTGCTGGCGGGTTGCTCCGGCCGCGATGCGGTGGCCCAGGGCGGCACCTTCGAGTTCGTCTCGCCCGGCGGGAAGACCGACATCTACTACGACCCGCCCGCAAGCCGCGGCCGCCCCGGCCCGCTGTCCGGGCCTGACCTCGCCGACCCGGCGCACACGCGTTCGCTGGACGACTTCGCCGGCCGGGTCGTCGTGATCAACCTGTGGGGGCAGTGGTGCGGGCCTTGCCGGGCCGAGGTCGCCCAACTGCAGCAGGTGTATGACGCCACCCGGGCCGCCGGGGTCTCCTTCCTCGGCATCGACGCCCGCGACAACAACCGCCAGGCGGCCCTGGACTTCGTCGACGACCGCCACGTGACCTACCCGTCCATCTACGATCCGGCGATGCGCACTCTGATCGCGTTCGGCGGCAAGTACCCCACCACGGTCATCCCGTCGACGGTGGTGCTGGACCGCCAGCACCGCGTCGCGGCGGTATTCCTGCGTGAACTGCTGGCCCAGGACCTGCAGCCGGTGGTGCAGCGGGTGGCGCAAGAAGCCGCCGCGGGCCAGGCGGCGGCGGGACGGCCCGGACTCCAGTGACGGGCTTCACCCAGATCGCCGCCGCCGGGCCGCTGCTCTTGGCGCTGGGCGTGTGCCTGCTGGCGGGGCTGGTGTCGTTCGCCTCGCCGTGCGTGGTGCCGCTGGTGCCCGGCTATCTGTCGTACCTGGCCGCCGTGGTTGGAGTCGACGAGCAGCCGCCGCCGGGCGCGATCAAAGCCCCGCCGGGCGCCCGCTGGCGGGTCGCGGGGTCCGCAGCGTTATTCGTCGCCGGGTTCACCACGGTGTTCGTGCTCGGCACCGTTGCAGTCCTCGGCATGACCACCACGCTGATCACCAACCAGCTGGTGCTGCAGCGCGTGGGGGGCGTGCTGACCATCGTCATGGGACTGGTGTTCGTGGGCCTCATCCCCGCGCTTCAGCGCCAGGCCAGGTTCAGTCCGCGGCAGTTGACGACGGTCGCGGGGGCCCCGGTGCTCGGTGCGGTCTTCGCGCTCGGCTGGACGCCGTGCCTGGGGCCGACGCTGACCGGAGTGATCACCGTCGCGTCGGCCACCGACGGCGCGAACGTCGCGCGCGGCGTGGTGCTGGTGATCGCCTACTGCCTGGGGCTGGGGATCCCCTTCGTGCTGTTGGCGTTCGGCTCGGCGGGTGCGGTGGCCGGCCTGGGCTGGCTGCGGCGGCACACCAGGGCAATCCAGATCTTCGGCGGCGCGCTGCTGATCGCGGTCGGTGCCCTGCTGGTCACCGGGGTGTGGAACGACTTCGTCTCCTGGCTGCGCGACGCGTTCGTGTCCGACGTGAGGCTGCCGATTTGAGTGGGCCCGTAGCCTCGCGAGCAGACGCAGAATCGCACGAAAAGATCCGTCGTGGTGCGATTCTGCGTCTGCTCGCGGCCCTGCGCGCCAGGGCCCGCAACGGGTGGCGGGCGCTGACCTCGATGGGCACCGCGCTGGTGCTGCTGTTTCTGCTCGCGCTGGGCGCGATACCCGGGGCGCTGCTGCCGCAGCGCAGCCTCAACGCCGGCAAGGTCGACGACTATCTGAAGGCCCATCGGGTGATCGGGCCCTGGCTGGATGGGCTGCAGGCCTTCGACGTGTTCTCCAGCTTCTGGTTCACCGCCATCTACGTGCTGTTGTTCGTTTCCCTCGTCGGCTGCCTCACCCCGCGGATGGTCGAGCACGCCCGCAGCCTGCGCGCCACCCCGGTGCCCGCCCCGCGCAACCTGTTGCGGCTGCCCAAGCACGCCGCCGCCCAAGTCGCGGCCGCTCCCGAGGGGCTGAACGCCCTGGCGAACACCATCACCCGACGGCTGCGCGGATGGCGCACGGCCATCCGCCACCCGGACACCGATCCCGACATCGTCGAGGTCTCCGCCGAGAAGGGCTACCTGCGCGAATTCGGCAACATCGTCTTCCACTTCTCGTTGCTCGGCCTGCTGGTCGCGGTGGCCGTCGGCAAGCTGTTCGGCTACGAGGGCAACGTCATCGTCATCGCCGACGGCGGCCCCGGCTTCTGCTCGGCGTCGCCGGCGGCGTTCGACTCGTTCCGGGCCGGCAACACCGTCGACGGCACGTCTTTGCACCCAATTTGCTTGCGGGTCAACGATTTTCAGGCGCACTACTTGCAGTCGGGGCAGGCCACCTCGTTCGCCGCGGACATCGACTATCAGGCCGGCCGGGACCTGACGGCCAACAATTGGCGGCACTACCTGCTGGAGGTCAACCACCCGCTGCGGGTCGACGGCGACCGGGTATACCTGCAGGGCCACGGCTACGCGCCCACCTTCACCGTGACGTTCCCGGACGGGCAGACGCGCACGTCGACCGTGCAATGGCGGCCCGACAACCCGCAGACGCTGCTGTCATCGGGTGTGGCGCGGATCGACCCGCCCGCCGGCAGCTATCCCGACCCCGCCGAACGTCGCAAACATGAGATCGCGATCCAGGGCCTGCTGGCGCCGACCGAGCAGCTCGACGGCACCCTGTTGTCGTCGCGCTTCCCCGCACTCAACGCCCCCGCGGTGGCCATCGACATCTACCGCGGCGACACCGGCCTGGACACCGGGCGTCCCCAGTCGCTGTTCACGCTGGATCCCCGCCTGATCGAGCAGGGCCGGCTGACCAAGGAGAAGCGGGTCAACCTGCGCGCCGGCCAGCAGGTGCGGCTCGACCAGGGGCCGGCCGCCGGCACCGTGGTCCGCTTCGACGGGGCCGTGCCGTTCGTCAACCTGCAGGTCTCCCACGACCCGGGCCAGTCCTGGGTGCTGGTCTTCGCGATGACGATGATGGCCGGGCTTTTGGTGTCGCTGCTGGTGCGCCGCCGCCGGGTGTGGGTTCGGCTCGCTCCGGCGGCCGGTACGGTGAACGTCGAACTGGGCGGCCTGGCGCGCACCGACAACTCCGGTTGGGGCGACGAGTTCGAGCGGTTGACCGAGCGGTTGCTGGAAGGACTGGGCGAGCCCCCCGTACCGGCGCCCCCCGCGTCCAGAAGGAGTTCTCAGGTGGACGTGAAATGAACACCGTGCACGTCAACATCGGCCTGGCGCGCTGCTCCGACTGGGCGTTCACCTCGGCCGTGGTGGCCCTGGTCGTCGCCCTGCTGCTGCTGGCCTTCGAGCTGGCCTACGTCGGCGGTCGCCGCGTGGAGCACCGCGCGCGGGTGCTTGCCGGGTCGGTCGCCGCCGACAGCGTCACCCCGGGCGTCGTCGACGAGGTCGCGCGTCGCCCGCTCGACGAGCGCGTCGGGCGGGGCGGGCTGGCCGTCGTCTACCTCGGCATCGGGCTGCTGCTGGCGTGCATCGTGCTGCGCGGCCTGGCCACGCTGCGGGTGCCCTGGGGCAACATGTACGAGTTCATCAACCTGACGTGCTTCTGCGGCCTGGTCGCCGGCGCCATCGTGTTGCGCCGCCCGCAGTACCGGCCGCTGTGGGTTTTCCTGCTGGTGCCCGTGCTGATCCTGCTGACGGTTTCCGGACGCTGGCTTTACGCCAATGCCGCGCCGGTGATGCCCGCGCTGCAGTCCTACTGGCTGCCGATTCACGTGTCGGTGGTCAGCCTGGGTTCCGGTGTGTTCCTGGTGGCCGGGATTGCCAGCATCTTGTTTTTGCTGCGCACGTCGCGGCTGGGTGACCCCCAAAACGACAGCGCCCCGGGACGCATGGTGCGGCGGCTTCCGGACGCGCAGACGCTGGACCGCATCGCTTACCGCACAACGATTTTCGCGTTTCCGGTGTTCGGCTTCGGGGTGATATTCGGTGCTATCTGGGCCGAGGAGGCCTGGGGCAGGTATTGGGGCTGGGATCCCAAGGAGACGGTTTCATTCGTCGCGTGGGTGGTATACGCGACCTACCTGCACGCGAGGTCAACCGCGGGGTGGAGGGACAGGAAGGCGGCCTGGATCAATGTCGCGGGTTTCGTGGCCATGGTCTTCAATCTGTTCTTCGTTAACCTGGTAACCGTGGGCCTGCATTCGTATGCGGGCGTGGGCTGACAGTCAGCAGCTGACCAAGCAACACTCAACTGAGGGGAAGTGCACGTGTCCGAGCATCCGATGACGGGCGTGGGGGTGCCCGACGATGCCACCACGCAGATCACTCCGCAGGCGCCGCCGCAGCGGCAGCCCGCCGAGCAGCCGGCAGAGGGCGAGGACGCACCCACCCGCGCCTTCGCCGGATTCCGCACCGAGCGGCGGGCCCGCGGGCCCGAAAGGCGGGAGCCGCCCCCTCCCCCGCCGACCGCACCCGGGCCCGCGCCCGCGCCCGTCGGGATGCCGCCCGGGGATTCCACGCCGGTCACCGGCATCGCGCGGGTGGACCCGACCGCGTTCGGGGCCTATTACACGGGCCCGGCCGAGACGCCGTCGCCCGCCGTACCCCCGTATCGCCCGGAGCCGGTGCCGCACACGCCCTATCCGGAGCTGTCCACCGGCATGCTGTTGCGACCGGTCAAGCCGCCGCCATCGGAGGGTTGGCGCAGGTTGCTCTACGACCTGTCCGGCCACCTGATCAACCTGGGGGAGAGCCCGCGAGCCCAGCGCTATAACAACCTGGTGGCCCAGGTCAACCGGCCCTTGCGGGGGTCCTACCGGATCGCGTTGCTGTCGCTGAAGGGCGGGGTCGGCAAGACCACGATCACCGCGATGCTGGGGTCCACGTTCGCCGCGATCCGCGGCGACCGGGTGGTTGCCGTGGACGCCAACCCCGACCGCGGCACCCTTAGCCAAAAGATCCCGTTGGAAACGACGGCGACCGTGCGTCAGCTGCTGCACGACGCCGGCACCATCGGGCGCTACAGCGATGTCCGCCGCTACACCTCGAAGGGGCCGAGCGGGCTGGAGGTGCTGGCGTCGGAAACCGATCCCGCCATCTCCGACGCGTTCGACGCCGACGACTACGGCCGCGCCATGGACATCCTGGACCGGTTCTACGGTCTGGTGCTCACCGACTGCGGCCCCGGCCTGCTGCACTCGGTCATGTCGTCGGTGCTGGACAGGGCCGATGTTCTGGTCGTGGTCAGCTCGGCGTCCATCGACGGCGCGCGCAGCGCCTCGGCGACGCTGGACTGGCTTGACGCGCACGGCCACGAAGAGAAGGTCCGCAACTCGATCGCCGTCATCAACGGGGTGCGTCAGCGCACGGGCAAGGTCGACATGAACAAGGTGATCGACCACTTCTCCCGCCGCTGCCGCGCCGTGCGGCTGGTGCCGTTCGACCCTCACCTCGAAGAGGGCGCCGAGATCAGCCTGGAGCAGTTGCGGCGGGGGACCCGGGAAGCGCTCACCGAGCTGGCAGCCGTCGTCGCCGATGGGTTTCCCGGCGATCAGCGCAACCCGGGCCTGACTTAGCCGGGCTCGACTTAGCCGGGCTCAGCGAGGGGTTTCAGCGAGGGGTTTCAGCGAGGGTTGTTGTCTCCGGGACCTAATCGCCGCAGGAACTCCGGATCGTCGTCGGGCCCGATAACGCGCGTCTTCGGCCGGTTGGCCTGTGAGCGGGCGGCGCGCCAGCCAACGTAGATCAGCGTCCCCAAGATCAGGACCAGCAGCAGGTAGAGCACTCAACACCTCCTTGGAGCGAATATACCTGCGCCGTAGGCTCGTGCTGTGCCGGAAGTGACAAGCGACGACGGCGCCGGGGATCGTCCGGGAAGACGCGTCGTCGTCGACGTTGGGCTCTACGCGGCGGCGCGGCTGCTGCTGGTGGTGGCGCTCGGCGGCGCGATCTACGGGGTCGCGCGGGTGCTGGGGGTCACCGAGTTCCCCATCGTCGTCGCCGTGTTATTCGCGCTGATCATCGCAATGCCGTTGGGGATCTGGCTGTTCGGCCCGCTGCGCCGGCGCGCTACCGCCGGTCTGGCGATAGCCGGCCAACGCCGGCGTCGGGAACGCGAGCAGTTGCATGCCCGGCTGCGGGGCGAGGCGGTGGGCGACCAAGACCCCCAAGAGCCCGGCGCAGGGTGAGGTCGACGGCTCAGCCCTTCGGCAGCCGCACCACCTGTGCGGCGTAGCTCAGGCCCGCGCCGTATCCGATCAACAACGCCAGGTCGCCGGGGCTGGCCGCCCGGGTGGCCAGCAGTTCGGCCATCGCCAGGGGAATGGACGCCGCCGAGGTGTTTCCGGTGTGCTCGATGTCGTTGGCGACGATCGCGTCCGGCCGCAGCTCCAGGTTCTTGGCCAGCAGTTCGTTGATCCGGCTGTTGGCCTGGTGCGGGAGGAAGACGTCTATCTCGTCGGGTGCGACGCCTGCGGCGTCCATGGCCTGCTTGCCGACCCTGCCCATCTCGAACGCCGCCCAGCGGAACACCGCGGTGCCCTCTAGTCGCAGAAACGGGCGCGGGCCGGTCGGGTTCTCGGTATAGGCGATCCAGTCGATGTCCTGGCGGATGGCGCTGGCCTGTTCACCGTCGCTGCCCCACACGGTCGGGCCGATGCCTTGCTCGGGCGTCTCGCCCACCACGACGGCACCCGCGCCGTCGGCGAATATGAAGCAGTTGCTGCGATCCTGCATGTCCACGGTGGGCGACAGTTTCTCCGTGCCGACCACGAGCAGGGTCGCGGCACTTCCCCCGCGGATCATGTCGGCCGCGACGCCGAGCGCATAACCGAAGCCGGCGCATCCCGCTGAAATGTCGAACGCGAGCACACCCTTGGCGCCCAACCCCGACGCGACCAGCGGGGCGCTGGCCGGGGTCTGTAGGAAATGGGTGCTGGTGGCGACGATCACGCCGTCGATGTCGGTCCCGCTGAGCGAGGCGTTCGACAGTGCGCGCCGGCCGGCCTCGATCGCCATGGAGGTGGCGGATTCGTCGTCGGCGGCGAATCGCCGTGTCTTGATCCCGGTCCGGGTGTAGATCCATTCGTCCGACGACTCGATGTTCTGGCATAGCTCGTCGTTGGTCACCACCCGCTCGGGGCGGAACACCCCGACGCTGAGCAATCCGACGTTCGGGGTTCCGCGTGTCGCGGCGATCTGCGTCATATTCGTCCTCGGTCCGGTGACACAGACTCTAGCCGCGCGCCGGCCGCGCCTCGCGTGTGCATCCACAGCGGCGACACGCCGAGGCAGCGCACCGTGGGCGCCCACTCAAAGCCCTGAGCGCACGCTCGAACCGTTAGGCAGCCAGCGCCAATGCGGCCGCCACCGCGATCGCCCAGACCAGCATCGCCAGCCCGGTGTCACGCAGCACCGGAATCAGCGCGGGGCCGCCGCGGCCGGAACGCACCGGGCCCACGGCGCGCAGGGCCAACGGCGCGGCCACCAACCCCGCGGCGCACCACGGCGTCGCCGCCATCAGGGCGAGGGTCGCAACGCCGGCGGTCGCCAGCAGCGCCTGGTACAGGATCCTGGTGCGCGAATCGCCCAATCGCACCGCCAGGGTCATCTTCTGGGACCGCGCGTCGGTGGGGATGTCCCGCAAATTGTTGGCCACCAGCACCGACGACGACAGCGCCCCCATCGACACCGCAAGCGCCAGCCCCACCCAGTCCACCCGCAATGCCTGGGTGTATTCGGTGCCGAGCACCGCGACCAGGCCGAAAAACACGAACACCGCGACCTCGCCGAAACCCGCGTAGCCGTAGGGTTTCGACCCGCCGGTGTACAGCCACGCCCCGGCGATGCAGGCGGCACCGACCGCGATCAGCCACGGCGCGCTGACTAGTGCCAGCGCCAACCCGGCCAAGGCGCCCACCGCCAGGCTCGTCACCGCAACCGTCAACACCGCTCGCGGGGTCGCCAGCCGCGATCCCACCAGCCGCACCGGGCCGGCGCGGTCGTCGTCGGTGCCGCGGATGCCGTCGGAATAGTCGTTGGCGTAGTTGACGCCGATGATCAGCGCGACCGCGACCGCCAGCGCCAGCAGCGCCTTCCACCACACGGCGGAGTGCAGCCACGCCGCGGCGCCGGTGCCCGCGACGACCGGCGCGACCGCGTTGGGCAGTGTCCGCGGCCGCGCACCCGAGACCCACTGCGCGAAACTGGCCACCAGGGCATCCTGCCCTATGCACCACAATGGGCGGATGCTCGGAGTCATCGGCGGCAGCGGCTTCTACGCGTTCTTCGAGTCCTCGAGGGGCCCGGTTCGCAACATCGACGTGGACACGCCATACGGCCGGCCAAGCGCCCCGGTCACGGTCGGCGCCGTCGGCGGGCACGAAGTCGCGTTCCTGCCGAGGCACGGGGCGACGCATCAGTTCTCCGCGCACACCGTGCCGTATCGGGCCAACATGTGGGCTCTGCGCAAGCTCGGGGTGCGGCGGGTTTTCGGCCCGTGCGCCGTCGGCAGCCTGGACCCCGAAAACGGTCCGGGTGCGGTGGTGGTGCCCGACCAGTTGGTGGATCGCACCAGTGGCCGCGCCGACACCTACTTCGACTCCGGCGCCGTCCACGTCGACTTCGCCGATCCGTACTGCCCGGCCTTGCGCGCCGCGGTCGCGGGTCTGCCCGATGTGATCGACGGCGGCACCATGGTGGTGATCCAGGGGCCGCGGTTTTCCACCCGCGCGGAAAGCCGGTGGTACGCCTCCGCCGGGGCGAGTCTGGTCAACATGACCGGCTATCCGGAGGCGGTGCTGGCGCGGGAACTCGAAATCTGCTATGCGGCAATCGCTTTGGTGACTGATCTGGATGCCGGTGTCGCGCCCGGCGAGGGCGTGAAAGCCGCCGACATCTTCACCGAATTCGAGAAGAACGTGGAATTGTTCAAAGAGCTGGTGCGCGCGGCGATCGGCCGGGTCGCCGCCGAGCGCACGTGCACGCATTGCCTGCCGCACACCGGCGTCACGTTGCCTCTTGAGTTGCCATGAGGGTGTTGTTGACCGGTGCGGCCGGTTTCATCGGGTCGCGGGTGGATGCGGCGCTGCGGTCCGCCGGTCACGACGTCGTCGCGGTCGATGCGCTGCTGCCCGCCGCGCACGGCCCGAATCCGGTGTTGCCGAAGGGATGTCACCGGGTTGACGTCGGCGACGGCGAGGCGCTGGCCCCGTTGTTGGACGGTGTGGACCTGGTCTGCCATCAGGCGGCGATGGTCGGCGCCGGCGTGGACGCCGCCGACGCACCCGCCTATGGCGTTCACAACGATTTCGCCACCACGGTGTTGCTGGCGCAGATGTTCGCCGCGGGGGTGCGCCGGCTGGTGCTGGCATCGTCGATGGTGGTCTACGGGCAGGGCCGCTACGCCTGCCCGGACCACGGAGTCATCGATCCGCTGCCGCGTCGGCGCGCCGACCTCGACGCCGGGATCTTCGAACATCGTTGTCCGGCCTGCGGGCTCGACGTGACGTGGCTGTTGGTCGACGAGGATGCCGCCCTGCGGCCGCGCAGCCTGTACGCGGCCAGCAAGGTCGCGCAGGAGCACTACGCGCTGGCGTGGTCGGAGGCAACGGGCGGGTCCGTGGTGGCGCTGCGCTACCACAACGTCTACGGCCCGGGCATGCCCCGCGACACCCCGTACTCCGGGGTGGCGGCGATCTTCCGTTCATCACTCGAAAAAGGCGAACCACCAAGGGTTTTCGAGGACGGCGCGCAGATGCGTGACTTCGTCCACGTCGACGACGTGGCCGCGGCCAACGCCGCGTCGGCGCAGTTGTTAGCGGCCGACCGCGAGGGCTTCACCGCGGTCAACGTCTGCTCCGGGCGGCCCGTTTCGATCCTGGAGGTGGCCGCGGCGTTGTGCGACGCGCGCAGGGAATCCAGCGGCTCGGCCTCCCCGGTGATCACCGGCCAGTACCGCAGCGGCGACGTGCGCCATATCGTCGCCGATCCCGGCCGGGCCGCCGAGGTGCTGGGGTTTCGTGCGGCCGTCGATCCACGGGAGGGCTTGCGCGAATTCGCCTTCGCGCCACTGCGGTAACTCGTTCTACCGCGAATCCGGCGGCCGGAATATTCGGGGCTTCTGGGCGGGGATCTGCCGCGTGGCGGAGTCGTCGCCCCGGAAGATCCTGGGCGACCGGGCCAACTGGGGCATCGCGGTGGTGGGCGACTCCATACCGGTACGCGCGCCGCCGATCGGGATGCGGGTCGTCCCCGCGGCCGACGGCGGGGGAGCGTGCCCGACCGGGATCCGGGTCGTCGCGTCGGCCGACTGCGGCTGAGCGCCGGCCGGGGCCCCGCGCTTGTGGGCGGGGCGGCGCCGTTGGCGGCGCGCGCGCCGGGCGCGCAGCCGACGCGTGATCATCGCCGCCGCGAGGATGCACAGGGCCAGCCCGCACAGCGCCACATCGAAGGTGCTGGTGATCTGCTGGGCGAGGTCGTTTCCGTAAACCGGGTTCTGCGCGGCGGAGTTGGGCAATTCTGCGAACCGGGGCGCCAGCGCGACGCCCACCACGACGCGCGAGATGCTCAGCGCGGCAACGAGTCCGCACAGCGACGAGATCAGCCTCGGCGACACCGAGTCGTTGGCGAGGTTGATCCGCAGCCAGGTCGCGAGCGCCGCGGTTGCCAAGTCGAAAGCGGCCAGCATCACGCTGTCGTATCGCGACAGCGGGTAATCGAGGGTGACCGCGACGACGAGGTCGGTTGTCCTCATCGCGATCGACCCCAGGCACCACACGATGATGAGCAGCAAGCCGTTTCGGGCCGCCGCCCGCCAGGCGTCCACCTCGTCCTCAATCGCCGGCTTGGCCCGCCGCGCGAGCAATGTTCGCGGCGCGAAGATCGCCGCGGCCGCCGCCCACGCGAGATAGCCCTCCCACCCGACCCCTGCCGTCGACGTGTTCTGCGCTATGCCGTGAAACGCGTCGATGTCGCGACCGACGGGAAGAATCCACACGACGAGTCCGGCGACCAGCGTCGACACGCCCAGCGCCACGGTCGCCAGCCGAGAAGCCTTGCTGCTGCGCAGCAGCCACCTGGACCCGACGACGACGGCGACCACCGCCACCGCGCCGTACACCAGCGCCGTCGCGATCACCGCGATGTTCTGCTTGCCGAAGCCAGCGGCAGCGCCCGTGCCCTGCAGCGCGTACTTGAGCCGCCAGTACAGGTTGAACAGGAAGCTCAGCACCGCGCCCACCATCGACGCGTAGCCGATGATCCGCACCGGTTTGAAGCCGTCATCCGCTGCCGGATCGGTGGTCACGGGTTGCGCGGCCAAAAGGGCGCCGGCGATCCCCAGCAATGCCCCCGGCCCGACACCACCCGGCACGTTCACGGTGCCACCGAGCCGGACCGTTTCGAACGCGTCGAACGCGACGAAGCCGAGCACCAGCAGCACATAGGGGACGTTGAGCGCCAGCCGGATTCGGCGGGCCGTCGCAGGGTTGAACCGCGCGCTCGACGCACGCCAGGAGCCGGCCACGGCGATCGAGACGAGGGACAGCAGCGTCACCGCGAACAGCACCGTCAACACGATCTTGTTGCTGCCGTCGATGGACAGACCGAAATACAGATTCCAGGGCAGCCACAGGGCGATGACGAGCAGGGCGACCGCGGTCAGGTCACCGACGAGGTCCCATCGCCGTGTCGGCTTCCCGGCCGCGGTCTGCCGGCGGCCCTCGCCGCCCGGAGGCGTTTGCTGCTTTTGTCCGCGGATGGGGCCGGTGGGCGCGTCATCGCCGCTCTGAGTCACGGCTCCTCCCGGGTATCGAGGACGGTTGCCAGGCCGAGGAACCCCCTGCCGGGCCCACCGCGTTGCTTACTTGGAAACATAATCTCCATTCGGGCGACGCGGCAGTGGCTCGGGGCGTGCGATTCCGCGAAGGCGGTTTTGCGGTGACCGTCTCGCGCTGGTAAGCGAACGTTGTTGCTCGGATGACTGTTACCGCCGACGGTATCGCAGTGTAATGATGCCGGGACATGCTGGTTGTGGGTAGCCAGCCGAAGGAGAGCCGGGATGGACGTCGTTCTGGGGGTCGCGGTCACAGGCCCCCGTGCCCGCTTGGCGCTTGTCGGGGCGGGTGCGGCAGGCAGCGACTTGATCGACGAGTCCTTCGTCGACCTCGCTGACAACCCTTTGCGGAAGTTGACCGATACCGTCGTCGGGACCGATCGGTTGTTGGCCGAGGAGAACCACCGGCTGCTCGCCACGCGACTGTGCTGGTCGAATCCGCAAGAAGCGGAGCGGCTGCGGCGGGCGCTGGAAGACTCCGGCGTGCACAACGTCGCGGTGCTGTCGGAATCGCAGGCCGCTACGGCGCTGTTCGGGACCGGACGCTCCGCCTTGAGCGCGCAGCCCGATGACGACCCCACCGTCGCGCTGGCCCGCGGCGCGGCCATGGCAGCAGGCCTTGCCGGGGACGCCACGGGGATGGCCCCCACGGTCGGGTTCACCGGGGACGCCACGGCGATGGCGCCGGCGGTCTCGGGGCTCACCGGGGACGCCACGGGGATGGCCCCCACGGTCGGGTTCACCGGGGACGCCACGGCGATGGCGCCGGCGGTCTCGGGGCTCACCGGGGACGCCACGGCGATGGCGCCGGCGGTCTCGGGGTTCACCGGGGACGCCACGGCGATGGCGCCGGCGGTCTCGGGGCTCACCGGGGACGCCACGGCGATGGCGCCGGCGGTCTCGGGGCTCACCGGGGACGCCACGGCGATGGCCCCCACGGTCGGGGGAATGCCATCGGCCGGCCAGGTCGGTCCGGAGTTGGCGTACTCGATGGCCGGTGATTCCGATCTGCTGCCGATGGAGTGGCTGACCGGGCCGGAAGACGACGCCGAGGCCAAGACCGGTCCCGTGGGCCCCGTCTCGAGACGGATGGCCGCGACGGACGTTGTCCTCGGCATTGCGGTTGCCGGTTCGGTCGCGCGTTTGGCACTCATCGCGCCCGCCGGCGGCGGTTACGCGGCGATCAAGCACTTGGTGGTCGAGCTGCCGGTGCACCCGTTCGAGACGTTGATCCAGAAGGTCGCCGAAACCCAACGGTCCCTGGCGGCCGAGGGGCGCCATCTGGTCGCCACCCGGCTGTACTCGCCGGATCACGCACAAGCCGAGGCGCTTCGCCGAGCGTTCGCCGACGCCGGAATGCACGACGTCGGGCTGGTTTCCGGGGCGGACGCCGTGACAGCGTTGCTGCAGACCGTGCTTCGCGGTCCCGCGCTTCCAGGCGCCGTTGCGCTCGTGGTCACGGCCGAGGCGGCGACGTTAGTCGCGCTGGGCGGCGCCGGGGCAGCTGCGAGCGTCTTGGCCTCCGCGGCCGTCAAGGGCGTGGACGCCGCCACCGCGGCCGTCGACATGTTGCTCGACTGGCTTCGCTCCGCGCCTTTCGCGGCGAGTGCCGCATATGTGATGGGCACCATGGCTGACCTGGGCAACGTCGCCGACCAGCTGCGCGCTCGGTCGCCGTTGCGAGTGGAGGTGCTGGGCCATCCCGACTTCGCGATTGCCCGCGGCGCGGCGATGGCGGCGGGGTTGGCGCCCACGGCGCCCCAACCGCCGTTCACACCGGTAGGGCACACCGCGATGGCCCCCGCGACACAGGTCGCCGGAGGCGCGACGGGGATCGCGCCCACGGCCGGGATCGCGGACGCGAACGCCGACGAGCCGCAGCTGGCCTACTCCCAGGCCGACGACGCCGAACCGTTCGGCGAGACGGACGAATACGGCGACGAGTACCCCGTCGACGACGACGAAGCCGCGGACGGCTCGGCGCCGCTCAGCCGACGATCGGTGTTGATCGGCAACGCCGTCGTCGCCTTTGCGGTCATCGGGTTGGCGTCGCTGGCCGCCGCGGTGGCCATCGCCGTCCGGCCAACCTCGAGTCAACAGCCGGTCGTGGGGCACCAGAACGCCGCCCCTGGCAAGTTCATGCCGTTGTTGCCGACGCAGCAGCAGGCGCCGGTGCCGCCACCGCCGCCCGACGCGCCCTACGCCGGATTCCAGGGCGGCGTGATTCCGGACGCCAACGGCTACATTCCTCCGCAGCTGACGTCGCCGGGAGGGGGTGGTGGGGCGCCGGGTCTTGTGCCTAACCCGAATGGGCCGATACCCGCCCCGGTCATCGTTCCGTATCCGGGCTGGCGGCCGCCGTATCCCGGCTGGCGGCCACCGTACCCGGGCTGGCCCGGGCCCAGCCCCACCACGACCCCGCCGACCACGACCACGACCCCGCCGACGACGACCACGACGCCGCCGACGACGACCACGACGCCGCCGACCACGACCACGACGCCGCCGACCACGACCACGACGCCGCCGACGACGACCACGACGCCGCCGACCACGACGACGACGCCGCCGACCACGACGACGACACCGCCGACCACGACGCCGCCGACCACGACGCCGCCGACCACGACGCCGCCGACCACGCAGGCCCCGAAGGTGACGACGCCGCCGCCGACGACGGCGGCCCCCAAGCCGACGACCGCCGCCCCCAAGCCGCCACCGCCGACGCAGACAGTGGCCCCGAAGCCGCCGACGCAGCAGGCCCCGCAACAGACAGTGGCCCCGAAGCCGCCCCCCGTCACAACGCCTCATCACTGATTCCGGCCCCGGCTAGTGTCGGGTGGCATGCCCGATGACGCGGTCACGGTGGTGCTGCCCTGCCTCAACGAAGAGGAGTCGCTGCCGGCGGTGCTGGCGGCCATTCCCACCGGCTATCGGGCGCTGGTGGTCGACAACAACAGCACCGACGACACCGCTGCGGTGGCCAGCCGTCACGGCGCTCGTGTGGTCGCGGAAGCGCGGGCGGGGTACGGCGCGGCGGTGCACGCGGGCGTGGTCGCGGCGGCAACCCCGATCGTGGCGGTCATCGACGCCGACGGTTCGATGGATCCCGGTGACCTGCCACGGCTGGTCGCCGCACTCGACCGGGGCGCGGACCTGGCGATCGGCCGCCGCCGACCGGTGCCGGGGCTGCGCTGGCCCTGGGTCGCCCGCGTGGGCACCGTCGTGATGAGCTGGCGGCTGCGCACCCGCCACGGCCTGCCCGTGCACGACATCGCGCCGATGCGGGTGGCCCGGCGCGACGCGCTGCTCGACCTCGGTGTCGTCGACAGAAGGTCGGGCTATCCGCTCGAGCTGCTGGTCCGAGCCGCGGCCGCGGGCTGGCGCGTCGTCGAGTTCGACGTCAGCTACGGTCCGCGCACGGGCGGCAAGTCGAAGGTCAGCGGCTCGTTGCGGGGCAGCGTCACCGCGATCCTGGACTTCTGGAAGGTGATTTCTTGAGCGTTCTGCCGGTGACTGCGCTGGTGGTCGCCAAGGCGCCGGTGCCCGGGCGGGCCAAGACGCGGCTGGCCGCAACGGTCGGTGACCGGGTCGCCGCCGACATCGCCGCGGCCGCGCTGCTGGACACGCTGGACGCGGTGGCCGCGGCTCCGGTGGCGGCCCGGGTGGTGGCCTTCACCGGCGACCTGGACGCCGCGGCGGCGGCCGCCGAGATCCGGCAACGGCTGGCGTCCTTCACCGTGATTCCGCAGCGCGGTGCGGGCTTCGCCGACCGACTCGCAAACGCACACTCCGACGCGGCTCGCGGTCATCCGGTGCTGCAAATCGGAATGGACACCCCGCAGGTAACCGCCGAGCTGCTGACCGACTGCGCGCGGCAACTGCTCGACGCGCCGGCGGTCCTCGGTTTGGCGCACGACGGCGGCTGGTGGGTGCTGGGGGTGCGGGTGCCGACGATCGCCGAATGCCTGCGCGCCGTCCCCATGTCTCGACCCGATACCGGCGAACTCACGTCGAAGGCATTGCGCGACAGCGGTATTGACGTGACTTTCGTTCAGCGGCTGGCCGACGTCGACGTCGTCGAAGACGTCACCGCGGTGCGCGATGCCTGTGGGCCCGAAAGCCGCTTCGCGCGCGCCACCCGCGCGGCCGGCCTCTGAACCCTGCATCGCGTGTGCATCCAGGGCGGACCGGCCGCGGAAATCCCGCCGCACGTTCACACGCAAAGCCGTCAACGCACACGCGATCACCAGTTGGTCACCATGACGGTGTTCACCACCAGCGCTCCCGCGGCGTTGAGCGCCAGCCACACCCGGTGCGACCGCACCGGCAGCAGCGCGGGCGCCGCGGTCAGCCACACGGTGAACGGCAGCCAGATCCGTTCTACCTCGGCCTTGCTCAGCAGGCTCAAGTCCCCGCAGACGATGGCGGCCAGCATTGCCAACAGCACCAGGTGGAAACCGGAGCCGCGGCGGATCGCGGCCCGGTCGAACACGCGGCTGATCCCGGCCACGCTGCCCAACCCGATCGCGCACACCACGCACGCCAGGTTGGCCCAGCCCCAGTACCGGAACGGCCGGTCCTTAGCGATTCCCTGCCAATAGCGCTGCTGCACAAGGGTATAGCCGTGGAACCAGTCGAACCCCGCGACCGCGAAGGCCACGGCGACGGCCACCGCCGCGAGGGTCGCCGGCCCGAACGCCCGCAGCGCGGCCCGCCAATCCGGCGCGGACACCAGCACCGCCAACGCCGGAATCCCCAGCAAGACCAGGCCGTAGCTGAGGAAAACGCTCCAACCCAGCAGCAGACCGGCGCCAACCGCGGCCAGCGCGGGGAACCGGACGGCGCGATGCGCCGCGAGGGCCAACAGTGTGATGCCCCACGCCGCGACCCCGGCGAAGTAGCCGTCGGCCGAGACCGCCACCCAGATCGCCGTCGGCGCCACCGCGACGAACGGCGCGGCCCGGCGCGCGGTCCGCTCATCGGCGAGCGCCCGGACCCCGATCACCACGGCCGCCGCCGCGCTCGATCCGACCAGCAGGCACAGCAGCCCGGCCCAGGCGCCGCCGTGCAGGCCGATCCGGTCCAGCCAGACGAACGTCAACAGCGCACCCGGCGGATGCCCCGAGACATGGGTGACCCAGGAGTTCGGCTGGTAGTCGAGGATCCGGCTGGAAAACGTGCGCACCGCGGCCGCGATGTCCGTGATCGTGGGCACCTGCGACAGGTACTCGTCCCGGGCGGTCAATCGTCCGGCGAAGCCGCGTTGCCAGCCGTCGATCATCGCCAGCGCGAACGCCCACCCGCAGGCGGTGGCCCACGTTCCCAGCGTCAGCACCGGCCACGAAAGACGTTGTGCGACAGCTGGTCCCCACAGCACCGCGGCCACGGCGACGAGAATCACCGGTCCGGTTCCCCAGCTGGCGTGCAGCTCCCACGCCCCGAAGATCGGCGCGGACCCGGCGTGCGTGGCGAACCGCTCGGGGCCGACGTCCAGCCGTGGCCGGACGCCCAAGTTCATGCGTGGCAGCACGAACGCCGCCGCCACCAGCACGGCCCCGACCCCGACGGTCAGCGTCTCCCGTCGGGCAATGCTCACGAAGGACCAGCCTATTGATCGGCTCGATCGCCCGCGCCGCCGAACCGGCGCACCAGCGCCGCGCGGTCGACCTTGCCGATGCCGCGGCGCGGCAGCGCGTCAACGATGTGCAGCTCGCGCGGCGCGGCGGTGGCATCCAAGGTGCGGGCCACCTCGGCGCGCAGCGCCGCCAACGTCGGGGCCTCACAACCCGCTTCGACCACGATCGCCGCGACCACCCGCTGACCCAGCCGGTCGTCAACGAGCCCGAAAACCGCGCAGTCGCCGACGGCGGGGTGGGCGCACAGCGCGGCCTCGACCGGCTGCGGCAGCACGGTCAACCCGCCCGTGCTGATCGCGTCGTCCACGCGGCCCAGCACGGTCAGCACGCCCGCCCCATCGACGGTGCCCAGGTCGTCGGTGCGAAACCAGCCCGGCTCGGCGAACGGGTCGGGATCGACCGGGTTGCGGTACCCCTTCGCCAGCGTGGCGCCACCGATCACGATGCGCCCGTCGGCGGCGATCCGCAGCAGCACCCCATCGAGCGGGACACCGTTGTAAACGCAGCCTCCCGCGGTCTCGCTCATCCCATAGGTGCGGACCACCGCGATGCCCGCCGCCGCCGCGGCGTCCAGGACCGGCCGCGGGGCGGGTCCTCCTCCGAGCAATACGGCGTCCAGTTCGGCGAGCGCGGACGTCGCGGCCGGATCCGCGAGCGCCTTGGCCAACTGGGCCGCGACCAGTGAGGTGTAGCGCCGGCCGGAGCCCAACCGCCTTACCGCGCCGGGCAATTCGGTGACGTCGAATCCTGCGGAGATGTCGAGCTCGACGGGGGCCGAGCCGGCGAGCATGCTGCGGACCAGCACCTGCAGGCCGGCGATGTGATACGGCGGCAAAGCCAGCAGCCAGCTGCCCGGCCCGCCGAGACGGTTGTGGGTGGCCGACGCGCTGGCGCACAGGGCCGCGGCGGTCAGCAGGGCGCCCTTGGGCGCGCCGGTGGTTCCCGACGTCGTCGCCACCAGGGCCACGTCGTCGTCGATCTCGCAGCCCACCCGCAACGCGCGCAGCTCGGCTTCGTGGTCGCCGTGGGCCGGCACCGCGACCAGCGCGGGAGCACGGCCATCCAGCACCCGTTCCAGGGCGGGCAACAACAGCGGGGCGGCCGACCCCGATGCGACGCCGAGCGCGCGCAGAACCGCTATGCGGGGTCCTCGGCATCGCGGGACTCATCGAAGGGCCAGCCGTTGGCGGCCAAGCGCGCCCGCACGCGCTCGACGTCTTCCTCCGACGGCAGCTCGTCGGTCATCTGGGTGATCAGCACACCGATGTCGACATTGTCGAAATCGCCGCGCTGCATCAGCTCGTGGGCCACGGCCTTGACCTCGTCGTTGCTCAATCGGCGGGTCAGGAAGGCGAGCACCGGGAACGTGTCCGTCGGTGGTATGCCCTCCGGATAGCCCGCGCGTATCCACGAGACGATCGAATTGAGGAATCCGTTCATCGTGCTAACTCCCCCCGTGGGATCGGCCGGGTGGACAAGACAACGATTCGATCCTACTTAGGTTTGGCCCCCAGGAACGGCTGGCCGATCTGGTGCGCGATGAAGTCGCGGGAGATGTACAGCAGAGCGAACAGGATCACCGCGATGACCAGCGCATAGATCGCCCACGCGATCGCCAGCAGCACAGGATTCTTGTGCGGCGGGCTGCCGTCGGTGGTGACCTGCCCGCCCCCGACGGCCTGGAACCGGAGCGCGAGCGCGAACAGCGCGGGCAGTGCGGCGCCGGCCAGCATGGCGAACACCAAGATCTTCAGGGAGGCCTGGTAGTTGAACCAGTCGCTGAAGTGGCTCATGACTGGTTCCCCGCGATCACCGTGGGGTCATCGGAGCCGGAGCGGGACGGGCCGGTGCTTATCTTGGGCCCCTTATCCGAAGGCGGCGTATGGTCGTCGCCGCCTTCGAGACCGGCGGTGAGGCTGCCTTCCCATTCGGCGTTGACATTCTTGTGGTCGACCTTGACCCTGCGCGACCGGATGTAGATGACGGTAGAGACCGCGACCAGCAGCCCGAAGCCGATGATCGCGCCGGGGTATCCCCCGATGAGGTGCACGATCCAGTAGGTGACCGCCCCGACCAACCCGGCCAACGGAAGCGTCACGAGCCACGCGGTCGCCATCCGGCCGGCCACGCCCCAACGCACCTCGCCGCCCGGCTTGCCCAGCCCGCTGCCCATCACCGAACCGGTGCAGACCTGCGTCGTCGACAGCGCGTAGCCGAAGTGCGTGGACAGCAGTATGACTGCGGCCGAGGACGACTCGGCGGCCATGCCCTGCGGCGACTTGATCTCGACCAGTCCCTTGCCCAGGGTGCGGATGATGCGCCAGCCGCCCAGGTAGGTGCCCGCCGCCATCGCCAGGGCGCAACAGACGATGACCCACAGCGGCGGCGACGTGGCGCTCTTGCTGATCGCTCCGTAGGACATCAGCCCCAGGAAGATGATGCCCATCGTCTTCTGCGCGTCGCCGGTGCCGTGCGCCAGGGAGACCAGCGACGCCGAGCCCCACTGGCCGTACCGGAACCCGGCCTCGGTGCGGTCGGTCGGGACACCGCGGGTGATCCGGTATACCAGCCAGGTGGCGATCGCCCCAACGGCGATGGCCAGGATCGCGGCGATGACGGCCGGGATCAGCACGTGGGACACCAGGCCCTTCCAGAGCACCCCGTGCGCGCCGACGGCGGCGATCGTCGCGCCGACGATGCCGCC
Organism: uncultured Actinomycetota bacterium; assembly: GCA_963784685.1. Classification (GTDB taxonomy): domain Bacteria; phylum Actinomycetota; class Actinomycetes; order Mycobacteriales; family Mycobacteriaceae; genus Mycobacterium. The sequence goes on along the minus strand of CAWASF010000009.1, from coordinate 829,261 downwards.
GATCAGCGCGTGCGACGAGCTTGACGGGATACCGAGGAGCCAGGTCAGCAGGTTCCAGACGATGCCGCCGACCAGGCCGGCGAACACCAGTTCCAGCGTCACGATGTGCCCGTCGATCAGGCCCTTGGCGATGGTGGCTGCGACGGCGGTGGACATGAACGCGCCCACCAGGTTGAGCACCGCGGACAGCGCGACGGCGGCCTTGGGCGCCAGCGCACCGCTGGCGATGGAGGTCGCCATCGCGTTGCCGGTGTCGTGGAAGCCGTTGGTGAAATCGAAAGCGAGTGCCGTGATTACGACGATGATGAGGAGGAACAAATCGATGTTCACAGCGCCTGATTCTCGTAGTAGGGGGCTTAAATTGTCGAATGCAGGGGTAGCTGAAACGCAGGTGTACCTTGACTTGTCGCTAGATGTTAGCTCGCAGTTAACCAGACGTTGCCTCGCGGTCGCCGCGGGTGTCGCGGCGTAGCGGGTGATGCGCCGGGACCTCGACGAAAATCAGCGTGATTCCGTCCGGATCGGTCACGTGCATCTCGTGCAGGCCCCACGGTTCGCGGCGCGCCTCGCGAGCGATCGGCACCCCCCGGTTCGTCAGCTCGGCCTGGGTTGCCGCGAGGTCGCGGACCTGCAGCCACAGCGCGCCGGGAAAGGGTCCGCGGGAGTGGTCCGGGGAACCGTAACCGGCCAGTTCCAGCAATGACTGGCCCGCGAAAAACACTGTGCCCGCACCGTATTCGCGGGCTATCGCCAGGCCGATCTGGTCGCGGTAGAAGCTTAACGACCGCTGATAGTCCGCCGGCCGGAGAAGCATCCGGCTGGCCAGGATCTCCATAGCGTCGTGTCTATCACGTCTTTTACGGCGTCGGGGCGCATCGGCCGCGAAGCGTGGGCACGCCCGGCCCGATGAGGTCGTCGCAGGCGGCGGCCCGGCCGGTCATGGCGAGCAGCAGCGACAGCAACGGGCCCTCGACCGCTTCCCCCTGCCCGTGCCGCCAGTCGTGGTCGGTGGCTTTGAGGGCGAGCCCGGCGATGCGCTTCTTGGATCCGATCAGCATGTTGGAGCCCTTGTAGAAGTCGATCACCTCGCCGACCGCGCCGGGCGGGTAAGTGTGCGAGATGCCCAGCGGACGTCGGAGGTCCTCCCCGTGCACCACCACCTCACCGAGCCACGAGGTCTTGGGGCCCGGCGGTGCGGAGGTGGAGTTCTGCAGGTTTCGGAATTCGCTCAGAGTGGCGGCCGGGTCGGGGCCGCGGTGCTTGGCGATCTGACCGTTGGCGAACCTGTCGAAGTTGAACCCGGCCCTGGCCATGTTGACCAAGAAGGTGCCCGGGTTGAGCGAGGCGGTCGCGGACAGGTGCGCGACGATGTCACGCACCGTCCACCCGCTGCACAGCGACGGTGTATCCCATTGTGCGGGCGTCAGGTTGGCGAGGTCGTCGGCGAGCGCGCCGCGTTCGGCCGCAATGGTGGTCCAGATGTCAGCCATGGCAACCTCCTATGGCTACTGAGGGTCGCTGAGCCTCTCGCCGCGCCGTTGCATGAGTGCATTGACCCAGCGGGGGCCGACGGTGTTCAACGCGTTGAGGGCGACGGCCATCCGCGGCGCGATCCGCACCGGCCGGGTGCGGGCGGCGGTGACCATCCATTCGGCGGCTTCCTCCGGGGTCAGCGCGGGCATCCCCTCGTACGCCTTGGTCGGTTTGATCATCGGAGTCGCGACCAGCGGGTAGTAGAGCGTCGTCGAATGAACCCCCTTGCGGCCCCACTCGGTTTCCACGACGCGGCCGATGGACGTCAGCGCGGCTTTCGACGCGTTGTACACCCCGAACATCGGCGATGCCTCCGACATCACGCCCCAGGTGGAGACGTTGATGATGTGGCCGTCGCCGCGCTCGAGCATTCCGGGCGCGAACCCGCGGATCAGCCGCAGCGGGCCGTAGTAGTTGAGCGCCATGATCCGCTCGACGTCGTGCCAGCGTTCCAGCGAGCTGGCCAGCGGTCGCCGGATCGACCGGGCGGCGTTGTTGACCAGGATGTCGATGCCGCCGATGCGGTTTTCTACGTCGGCGACCAGTGCGTCGATGGCGTCCATGTCCGAAAGGTCGCAGGGTATGGATATCGCTGTGCCGCCCGCCGTCGTGATCCGGTCGGCCACCGCATCCAGCAGATCCTGACGGCGGGCCACGGCGACCACGGTTGCGCCGTGTCGGGCGAACAATTCGGCGCCGGCCTCGCCGATGCCCGACGACGCTCCGGTGAGCAGGATGCGCTTGCCTTTGAGCTCAACGGGTTTGATCGCGGGCCGATTCACCAGTAGTTGCGGCGAAATCGGCGGTCGCATGCTTGCCAGCGCAATCTGCTCGGTCAACCGGCGAAGCGGGCTTTTGCTCACGTGGGGAGTCTAGGCGGGCGTACCGTTAGGCCCAGCAACCTGATCGGAGGTTCTCATGGGACTGGCCAGCGGCGTCCACCATTTGGCGATTTCCACGGCGGACATGAAGGGACAGCTGGAGTTCTTCACCGACGTGCTCGGCGCCGAGCTGAAGGCCCTGTACTGGATGCACGGCGTCCCGGGCGCCAAGCACGCATTCGTGAAACTCAACGACAGCAGTTACATCGCCTTCGTGCACATGCCACCGATCGAGGGCATTCCCACGGAGCTGGGTGTGACCCATTCCGGCAACCCCGCCGGCGTCTGCGCGCCGGGAACCATGCAGCACGTCGCCTTCAACGTCGAGACGTTTGATGACTTGCTGGCATTGAGAGACCGCATTCGAAGCCGCGGCATCAACGTGTTCGGACCGCTCAATCACGGTCTGTGCCAATCGATTTATTTCGCCGGGCCCGAGCACCTATCGCTCGAGATCGCCGCTTCCACCGCAGCGATCGACGACCGCGCGTGGATCGATCCCGAAGTAGTAGCCCTTTGCGGCATCGATGACGACGAGCTCGCCGTCATGCGCACACCGGCCGGCTACCGGGGTGAGGGCGGCCGGGTGCCGAACCCGCCGATCGACTGGTCCAAGCCACACCAGGTGATGGCCAACTACGAACATCTGATGTCTATGCCCGACGAAGAGGTCACTCGCACGATGTCCGAGCCGGATCCGCCAGTGTTCGTCGCCCAGCCTGTAAATTTACAGGCCTTCACTTGAGCTTTCGCTGCGAAATTACAGGCTGGCTGCACGGCCGCTCTAGAAGTAGCGCGGGAACGCGCTCCAGTCCGGCGCGCGCTTCTGCAGGAACGCGTCGCGGCCTTCGACGGCCTCGTCGGTCATGTATGCCAGCCGCGTGGCTTCACCGGCGAACAGCTGCTGGCCCACCAGCCCGTCGTCGAGGAGATTGAACGCGAACTTCAGCATGCGTTGCGCCTGAGGGGATTTGGCGTTGATCTCCGCGGCCCATTGCACTGCGACCCGCTCCAACTCGGCGTGGTCGACGACATCGTTGACCGCGCCCATGTGGTGCATCTGCTCGGCGGTGTACGTGCGGCCCAGGAAGAAGATCTCGCGGGCGAACTTCTGGCCAACCTGGCGGGCCAGATACGCGCTGCCGTAACCGCCGTCGAAGCTGCCGACGTCGGCGTCGGTCTGTTTGAAGCGGGCGTGCTCGCGGCTGGCCAGGGTGAGGTCGCACACCACGTGCAGGCTGTGCCCGCCGCCGGCCGCCCACCCGTTGACCAGGCAGATGACCACCTTGGGCATGAACCGGATCAGCCGCTGCACCTCGAGGATGTGCAGGCGGCCGGCGCGGGCCGCGTCGACCGTGGCGGCGGTCTCGCCGGAGGCGTACTGATAGCCGGACCGACCGCGGATGCGTTGATCGCCGCCGGAGCAGAACGCCCAGCCGCCGTCTCTTGGCGACGGGCCGTTGCCCGTCAGCAGGACCACGCCCACGTCGGGGGACATCCGGGCGTGGTCCAGCGCCCGGTACAGCTCGTCGACGGTGTGCGGTCGGAAGGCGTTGCGCACCTCGGGCCGGTTGAACGCCACTCGCACCGTGGCGTCACGAACGTGGTGGTGGTAGGTGATGTCGGTCAGGTCGCCGAACCCGTCGACGGTCCGCCACGCTTCCGCATCAAATGGGTTGTCACTCAAAGCTGTTGAACTCCGTCCTTCGTGATGGTGAGGTTGCCGCAGCTGATCGTCTGCGCGGACGTCACCGCGGGGTCCTGGGCGGAGGTGGCCGCGACGGTATCCGACTCGCCGATGGTCGCCAGCGTTCCGTTCAGGTCGATCTCGGTGCGGCGAACCGTCCACTGGCCGGTGTTCGTGGACTGCAGCCCGACCAGGTGCCGGCCGGCCGACGGTGGGCCGAGATCACTGCAGCCGACCCCGGTGCCTTGGTCGCGCAGATTCTGCAGGTCGAACAGGAACGGCGCGCCCTGGTTGTCGGCGGCGGTCTGGATCCGGCACCCGGCGAACACGTAGAGATGCGCGCTGCGCCCGTCGCTGACGATGATCTGGTGCTGGCCGTCCTGCTGAGCGTCGATGGCTAAGGCGGACAACGGAATTGGACTCGCCGAGTTGACTTTCACCTGGGAGGTGGCGCCGCTCGCGGTCGTAATGCCTACGACTCGGTCGATTTGGGCGTTGTCTTCCCGAATCTCCCCGACCCACAACGTGTCCGGCCGGCCGTCCCAGTCGAGATCGCTGACCTTGCGTTGGGCCATGTCGGCCGGGGGAGTGGTGCCGGTCGGCGCGCAGCCGCCCGCGGCAAAAGACCGCGCCGAAGAGACGGTCAACAGCCCCGCAACCAACAGCGGCACCAGCAGCGCATGCCGCATCGAGCTACACCGGTTCCAGTCGGAACACCGCGCAGCGCCCGGCCAAAGCCTCGAATTCCTCGGGCCGGCCGGTGGTGATGAGCCCCGCCCGCTTCATGAAACCGACCCCCGTGGGGACCTCGGTGGGAAAAGCCCGCAATATCGGCCGCGCATCTTCGGGCGACAACTCCACCATCCGGACTCGCTGGACGTGGCGGCCGCGGGCCACCGTCGCCCGTTCGGCGGCGCGCACGTTGGCCACCCAGTCGGCCCCCGGAAAGCCGGCGACGACGTGCTGTTCGCCGTCGACCGTCATCGGGGTCACCGGCGTCGACCGCCCTCGACCGGACTTGCGGCCCGGCGCCGTCAGCACAACCGGGCTCTCCCCGCCGAAACTCATTCCCAGCCGAGACATCTGGATGAGGACTTTGTTGGCCGGTTTCAGCCACCACGGTGGCCTGACCCGTTCGCTGTTGCCCACGCCTGCCACAGTAGTCAGGGCCGGGTCGGCGCCTCCCGCAAGGAGGGGCTGACGGCGTCCAGCCGTTCGAGGGCGGCGGCACCCAGCACGACGTTCGCCGCGCCCATGTTCTCCTCCAGATGCCTGATCGACCGCGTACCCGGAATCAGCAACGTGTTCGGCGTATGGGCAAGCAGCCACGCGAGCCCGACCTGTGCCGGCGTGGCGCCGACTTCGCCGGCGACCTCGACGACCACCGCGTTGTCGGCGACCTTGGGATAACCCGGGAACGACGATCCCAGCGGGAAGTACGGCACCCAGGCGATGCCCTGAGCCTTGCAGAAGTCGAGCATCTCTTCCTGCGAGCGGTCGAGCAGGCTGTAGGGGTTCTGCACGCAGACGATCCCGGCCGGCAACGCCCGGGTCAGCACCTCCAGGGGCACACTGCTGATACCGATCGCGCCGATCTTGCCCTCGTCGCGCAGCGCGATCATCTCGGCCAGCTGGTCGTCGAGGTCGACGGCCTGGTCGCCCTCGGCGCCCACGCCGGGGCCGAGATCCATGCGCCGCAGATTGACCACGGGGATGCGGTCCAAGCCCAGCTGGCTCAGGTCGTCCTCCACCGCGGCGCGCAGCTCGGCGGGCCGCTGCGCCGCGGCCAGGGGTATGGGTTCTTCGCCGGTGTATCGCGCACCGACCTTGCTGACGATGACGAGGTCGTCGGGGTAGGGCGCCAGCGCCTGGCGGATCCGGCGGTTCACCTCGCCGGGGCCGTAAAACGACGCGGTGTCGATGTGGTTGACGCCGAGTTCGACCGCGCGGCGCAGCACCGCGGCCGCGCCCTCGTCCGATGTGTTCTCGAACAGTTGCATCGCGCCGTAACCGACGCGGGCGACCTTCGAAAAGTCCGTCATCGTGCTCTCCTCGTGTAACACTGGAATTATGCGGAGGATCCTCCGCTTAGGAGTGTAGCAGAAACGGAGGAACCTCCGCTTGGCCGACATTGTCCGGTCCGACGCGCGCCGGAACCGCGAAAAGCTACTCGAGGTGGCGACCGCGGCATTCGCCACCGCGGACGGGCGACCGGTGTCGCTCGAGTCGATCGCCCGCGACGCGGGCGTCGGCATCGGCACGCTCTACCGCCACTTCCCTAACCGCGAGGCCCTCGTCGAGGCGATTTACCGCGCCGAGCTCGCCGAGGTGGCCGCGGAGGCCGACAAGCTGCTCAAGCGGCATCCGCCCCAGACCGCCCTGCGGCGCTGGATGGACCGCTATGCGAGCTTCGTGGCCGCCAAGCGCGGGATGGCCGAGTCGTTGCACGCGATCTTCGACTCGGGCGCCATGGAGCCCAGCCAGACCCGCGACAGCATCGTCGGCGCGGTCGACATGTTGCTGCGGGCAGGCGCCGACGACGGCAGCCTGCGCGCCGACGTGCGGGCCGACGACGTGGTATCGAGCCTGCTGGGCATCTTTCTGGTCAGCGGCTCGCCGGAGCAGACGGGCCGCATGCTCGACCTGCTGGTGGCGGGAGTGGTCGCCTAACCTCGGCCGAGTGTGCGGCCAGCCGCACGTTCGAGCCTTGTGTTCGGCCAGCCGCACAGTCGGCGCGAAACCTAGCCCACGGCGCGCCCGGCGCCCTCCCAGAACCGAGCGCGGACGGCCTTCTTGTCGGGTTTGCCCAGCCCGGTCAACGGCAGCGCGTCGACGACCACCACTCGCTTGGGCGACTGCACCGAGCCCTTGCGCTCCTTGACCGCGGCCTGGATCTCGGCGGTCATGGCGTCGATCGCGGCGTCATCGCGGGCCGCGTCGGCGCGCAGCACCACCACCGCCGTGACGGCCTCGCCCCACTTCTCGTCCGGCGTCCCGACCACGCACACCTGCGCTACGGCCGGATGCTCGGCGACGACGTCTTCGACTTCCCGGGGGAAGACGTTGAAACCACCCGTGACGATCATGTCCTTGACCCGGTCGACGATGTAGTAGAAGCCGTCCTCGTCCTCGCGGGCCATGTCGCCGGTGTGCATCCAGCCGTCACGGAAAGTCTCGGCGGTCGCCTCGGGCAAATTCCAGTAACCGCCCGCCAATAGCGGTCCGCTGACACAGATTTCGCCCGGCTCACCCTGCGGCACCGGCTTGCCGTCCTCGCCCAGCAGCGCGACGCGCGCGAACAGCGTGGGGCGCCCGCACGAGGTGAGCCGCTTCTCGTCGTGGTCGCCCTTGGCCAGGTAGGTGATCGCCATCGGCGCCTCGGACTGGCCGTAGTACTGGGCGAAGATCGGCCCGAACCGCCGGATCGCCTCGGCCAGCCGCACGGGGTTGATCGCCGAGGCGCCGTAATAGACCGTCTCCAGCGACGACAGGTCCCGGGTGTGCGAATCCGGGTGGTCCATCAGCGCGTAGAGCATCGACGGCACCAGCATGGTGGCCGTGATGCGTTGCTCTTCAATCACTCTCAGCACCTCGGCCGGGTCGAACTTGCCCAGCACGACCATCTCGCCGCCCTTGACCACCGTGGGCGTGAAGAACGCCGCGCCCGCGTGCGACAGCGGCGTGCACATCAAGAACCGCGGGTGCTCCGGCCATTCCCATTCGGCGAGCTGGATCGCCGTCATGGTGGCGATGTTTCCGGTGGTCCCGATCACGCCCTTGGGCTTGCCCGTCGTGCCGCCGGTGTAAGTCAGGCCGCCGACGTGGTCGGGCGGCAGGTCCGCGACGACCAGCGGCCGCGGTTCGTACTTGGCCGCCTCCGCCGACAGGTCGACGGCTTGCCCTTTCAGACCGCTCAAAGCCTCCGGCACCGGACCGATCGTCAGGATCTGCTTGAGCGAGGCGACCTTTTCCAGCAGCCCCAGCGCGCGCTCGACGAACATCGGGTTGGGGTCGATGATCAGCGCGCTGGCACCGGCGTCGGACAGCACGTAGGCGTGGTCGTCCAGCGAGCCGAGCGGGTGCAGGGCGGTGCGCCGGTACCCCTGGGTCTGGCTGGCACCGAGGATCATCAGGACCTCGGGACGGTTGAGCGACAGCAGGCCGACCGTGACCCCGGTGCCGGCGCCGAGCGCCTCGAACGCCTGGACGTACTGGCTGATCCGCTCGGCGAGCTGGCCACCGGTCAGCGTGGTGTCGCCGAGGAAAAGGACAGGCCGGTTCTTGTGGCGCTTCAGCGCGCCCACCAGCAGGTGGCCGTTGTGGGTCGGGTTGCGCAACAGCTCGTCACTCATGTGGCAAGACTAGAACGTGTTGCAATTCCGGTCAGCCGCGCCCTCGACAATCGCGATCGCCACTAGGATCCCAGCTCATGGCCGACGCAGACCTCGTCATCACCGGAACCGTGTTGACCGTCGACGACGCGCGGCCCACGGCCGAGGCGCTCGCCATCGCCGACGGCCGCATCGTCGCCGTCGGCACCCGCTCCGATGTCGAAGGCCTGATAGGCACCGAAACCCAGACCTTCGACGCCGGCGACGGCTGCGTGATGCCGGGATTCGTTGAGGCGCATGGCCATCCGCTGATGGAGGCCATCGCGCTCTCGGACCGGCTCGTCGACATACGACCGGTCACCGTGCGCGACGCGGACGATGTCGTCAGCGCGGTCCGGCGCGAGGTCGAAAAGCGCGGCGCGGACGGCGCCTACCTGAACGGCTGGGATCCGTTGCTGCAGAACGGGCTTCCGGAGCCGACGCTGGCCTGGCTCGATGAGATCGCGCCGGACGGGCCGCTGGTCATCATCCACAACTCCGGGCACAAGGCCTACTTCAACTCGCACACCGCCCGCCGCGCCGGTCTCACCCGCGACACGCCAGATCCCAAGGGTGCCAAATTCGGTCGCGACGCGCATGGCGAACTCGACGGCACCGCCGAGGAAACCGGCGCGGTGTTTCCGCTGCTTGCCGGCGCCGTCCGGCCCGGCGATTATCCGGCGATGCTGCTCGCCGAGTGCGCCCGGCTCAACCGCGCGGGGCTGACCACGTGCTCGGAGATGGCCTTCGACCCGGCCTTTCGGCCAGTCGTCGAGCGGCTGCGCGGCGACCTGACGGTCCGGCTGCGCACCTACGAGATCTCCAACCCGCAGATGCACACCGACGCCAGCCCGGGCGAGGGCGACGACACGTTGCGCCAGGTCGGCATCAAGATCTGGGTCGACGGCTCGCCGTGGGTCGGCAATATCGACCTGTCCTTTCCGTACCTGGACACCGAGGCCACCCGGACAATCGGCGTCACGCCGGGTTCGTGCGGATGCGCCAACTACACCGCCGAGCAGCTGCACGAGATCGTCGGCGCTTACTTCCCGCTGGGCTGGCCCATGGCCTGCCATGTGCAGGGCGACGCCGGCGTCGACACCATCCTCGATGTGTATGAAGACGTACTGCGCCGCCATCCGCGCCCCGACCACCGGCTACGGCTCGAACACGTCGGCGCCATCCGGCCCGAGCAGCTGCAAAGGGCCGCCGACCTCGGCGTCACCTGCAGCATCTTCGTCGACCAGATCCACTACTGGGGCGACATCATCGTCGACGGACTGTTCGGGCCGGAGCGCGGATCCCGTTGGATGCCAGCGGGTTCCGCGGTGGCCACCGGCATGCGCATCTCGCTGCACAACGACCCGCCGGTCACGCCCGAGGAACCGCTGCGCAATATCAGCGTGGCCGTGACCCGCACGGCGCCCAGCGGCCGGGTACTGGCGCCGGAGGAGCGGTTGACGGTCGACCAGGCGATCCGCGCACAGACGATCGACGCCGCCTGGCAGTTGTTCGCCGACGACGTGACCGGCTCGCTGGAGGTCGGCAAGTACGCCGACGTGGTGGTGCTGTCGGGCGATCCCCGAACCGTGCCGCCGGAGCAAATCGCCGATCTCGAGGTGCGCGCGACGTTCCTGGCGGGGCGCCAGGTCTTCGGCCGGTGACGCCGGCGCTACAGGACCTGCTGGAGCGCCTGCACGTGGTGGCGCTGCCGATGCGCGTGCGCTTCCGCGGCATCACCACCCGCGAGGTCGCGCTGATCGAGGGCCCGGCGGGCTGGGGCGAGTTCGGGGCGTTCGTCGAGTACGGCCCGCATGAGGCCGCACACTGGCTGGCGTCGGGCATCGAGGGCGCGTACCGGCGGCCGCCGGCGGTGCGACGCGACCGCATCCCGATCAACGCCACCGTCCCGGCCGTTCCCGCCGCCCAGGTGAGCGAGGTGTTGGCCCGGTTTCCGGGCGCCCGCACGGCCAAGGTGAAGGTCGCCGAAGCTAGGCAGACGCTGGCCGACGACGTCGACCGGGTCAACGCCGTGCGCGAACTGGTCGAAACCGTGCGGGTGGACGCCAACGGGGGCTGGAGCGTCGAGGAGGCGGCGCACGCCGCTGCCGCCCTGACCGCCGACGGCCCGCTGGAGTACCTCGAACAGCCCTGCGCGACGGTCGACGAACTCGCCACCCTGCGCCGGCGGATCGACGTGCCGATCGCGGCCGACGAAAGCATCCGTAAGGCCGACGACCCGCTGGCGGTGGTCCGCGCCCAAGCCGCCGACATCGCGGTGCTGAAAGTCGCTCCGCTGGGCGGGATTTCGGCCCTGCTGGACATCGCCGCCCAGATCGATATCCCGGTCGTGGTGTCCAGCGCGCTCGATTCGGCGGTGGGGATCGCCGCCGGGTTGACCGCCGCGGCGGCCCTGCCCCAACTCCGGTACGCGTGCGGTCTGGGCACCGGCGGGCTGTTCGTCAAAGACGTGGCAGACGTCGTCGAGCCCACCGACGGCTTCCTGCCGGTCGGGCCGGTGACACCGGACCCCGCTCGGCTGCGGGCGCTCGTCGCGTCGCCCGAACGGCGGCAGTGGTGGATCGACCGGGTCAAGGCCTGCTATCCGCTGCTTGTACCGTCGTGCGGGTGATCAACCTGGCCTACGACGATCAAGGGTCCGGTGAGCCCGTGGTCTTTATCGCCGGCCGCGGCGGTGCCGGGCGCACCTGGCATCCGCATCAGGTGCCCGCGTTCCTGGCGGCCGGGTACCGCGTCATCACCTTCGACAACCGCGGGATCGGGGCCACCGAAAACGCCAATGGATTCACGACGCAAACCATGGTCGCCGACACCGCGGCGGTGATCGAGTCGCTGGGCGCCGCCCCGGCGCGGATCGTCGGGGTGTCCATGGGCTCGTTCATCGCGCAGGAGCTGATGGTCTCGCGGCCCGAACTGGTCACCGCCGCGGTGCTGATGGCCACCCGCGGCCGCCTGGACCGCGCCCGCGAGTTCTTTCACGACGCCGAGGCCGAGCTCTACGCCTCCGGGATCCAGCTCCCGCCCGTGGCCGACGCGAGAGCCCGTTTGCTGGAAAGCTTCTCGCGCAAGACGATCAACGACGACGAGGCCGTCGCCGACTGGATCGCGATGTTTTCCACGTGGCCCGTCAAGCAGACCCCGGGCCTGCGCTGCCAGCTCGACGTCGCGCCGCGCACCAACCGGCTACCCGCCTACCGCAGCATCGCCGCGCCGGTGCTGGTCGTCGGCTTTTCCGACGACGTCGTGACGCCGCCTTACCTCGGTCGAGAGGTCGCCGATGCGATGCCCCACGGCCGTTTTCTGCAGATACCCGACGCCGGTCATCTGGGGTTCTTGGAGCGTCCGCAGGCCGTCAACACCGCGATACTCCAGTTTTTCCGCACCCAGAGTCGACTCGTTGGGTGAAATCGCGCGGACTGAGCCCGACGATTCCGCGTCCGGTCCACGTTCGGCGGGCGGTTTGCGGACTGTGACACCCTGTAGGAGTGAACCCCTCGACGACACAGGCCCGCGTCGTCGTTGACGAGCTCATCCGCGGCGGCGTCCGCGACGTGGTGCTGTGCCCGGGATCGCGGAATGCGCCGCTGGCATTCGCCCTGCAGGACGCCGACCGGTCCGGCCGGATCCGGTTGCACGTTCGCATCGACGAGCGGACCGCCGGTTACCTGGCCATCGGGTTGGCGATCGGCGCCGACGCGCCGGTGTGCGTCGCGATGACGTCGGGCACCGCCGTGGCCAACCTCGGCCCGGCGGTGGTGGAGGCCAATTACGCGCGGGTGCCGCTGATCGTGCTGTCGGCCAACCGGCCCTACGAACTGCTGGGCACCGGGGCCAACCAGACCATGGAGCAGCTGGGCTACTTCGGCACTCAGGTTCGCGACACCATCAGCCTGGGCCTGGCCGAGGACGCGCCCGAGCGGATGGCTTCCTTCAATGCCACCTGGCGGTCGGCCACCTGCCGAGTTTTAGTGGCCGCCAAGGGATCTCGCTCCGCCAACGCCGGACCCGTGCACTTCGACATCCCGCTGCGCGAACCGTTGGTGCCGGACCCGGAACCCCACAGTGCCGTGACGCCGCAAGGCCGCCCCGACGGGAAGCCGTGGACCTACACGCCGCCGGTCACGTTCGACCAGCCGCTCGATATCGACCTGTCGCCCGACACCGTCGTCATCGCCGGGCACGGCGCCGGCGCACAGCCCAACCTCGCGCAGCTGCCCACGGTCGCCGAGCCGACGGCGCCGGCGCCGGCCAACCCGCTGCATCCGCTGGCGCTGCCGCTGCTGCGCCCGAAGCAGGTAATCATGCTCGGCCGCCCGACGCTGCACCGCCCGGTGTCGGCGCTGCTGGCCGACCCCCAGGTGCCGGTGTACGCGCTGACCACCGGGCCGCGCTGGCCGGATGTTTCGGGTAACTCGCAGGCCACCGGCACGCGGGCGGTCACCAGCGGGTCACCTCACCCGGCGTGGCTGCACCGATGCGCGGAGATGAACCGGCACGCGAACGAGGCGGTGCGCAGCCAGCTGAAGGCGCACCCGCTGACCACCGGGCTGCACGTCGCCGCGGCCGTCGCCGGCGCGCTGCGACCGGGAGACCAGCTGGTCCTCGGGGCGTCCAACCCGGTGCGCGACGCGGCGCTGGTCGGTTTGGACACCCATGCCATCAAGGTCCGGTCCAACCGCGGGGTCGCCGGCATCGACGGCACCGTGTCCACGGCGATCGGGGCGGCTTTGGCGCATGAGGGGCCACACGAGGGGCGCACCGTCGCGCTGATCGGCGACCTGACGTTCGTCCACGACAGCTCCGGGCTGCTGATCGGCCCCACCGAGCCGACGCCGCGCCGGCTGACGATCGTGGTGTCCAACGACAACGGCGGCGGCATCTTCGAACTGCTCGAGCAGGGCGACCCGCGATTCTCCGACGTGTCGTCGCGAATCTTCGGGACCCCGCACGACGTCGACGTCGGTGCGCTGTGCCGCGCCTACCACGTCGAGAGCCGGCAGATCGAGGTCGACGAGTTGAACGCGGCGCTCGACGAACCGGGACCGGGCATGCGCGTGCTGGAGGTCAAGGCGGACCGGTCGTCGCTGCGACAGTTGCACGCCGCCATCAAGGCTGCCTTGTGATCTCACCGAAAGCGTTGCTGCGCATCCTGATTTACGGCCGCAGCGATGAGCCGCCGAAGACTCGGGGCCGGATTGCGTTGCGGTGGTTGCGGATCGGGATCTTGATCGTGACCGGTTTGATCACGCTGCAGTCGGTGCTGCTGGTCGCGGGCGCCTGGCGCAACGACATTGCCATCCAACACAATATGGGAGTCGCGCAGGCGGAAGTGCTCAGTGCCGGGCCGCGGCGATCCACCATCGAATTCGTCACACCCGAGCGCGTCACCTACCGTCCCGAGCTGGGTGTGCTGTACCCGTCGGAATTGTCCACGGGCATGCGGATTTACGTCGAATACAACAAGCGGGATCCAAACCTGGTCCGGGTGCAGCATCGCAATGCCGGGCTGGCGATCATCCCGGCGGGGTCCATCGCGGTGGTCGCGTGGCTGGTCGCGGGCGTCGCGTTGGTCGGTCTGGCGCTGCTTGAAAGGCGGCTGGACCGGCGCGCCCAGGCCAACGAGCCCGGCAAATCACCGTCGTAGGGCTTTCAGCAGCAGATTTCGTGTCCCGTATGCCCGTCGGCAACCTCAACGACAGGCAACGCTGCCAATGTGGTGGCGTGCGCGTTGCTATCGTCGCCGAATCGTTCCTCCCCAATGTCAACGGTGTCAGCAACTCAGTACTGCGCGTCTTGGAGCACCTGCGCCGAACCGGTCACGAGGCGCTCGTCATCGCGCCCGACAACCCGCCGGGCCAGCCACGCGCGGACCGCGTTCACGACGGCATCCGGGTGCACCGGGTGCCGTCGCGCATGTTCCCGAAGGTCACCACGCTGCCGCTCGGTGTGCCGCTGCCCCGAATGGTGAGCGTGCTACGCGGATTCGATCCCGACGTCGTGCATCTGGCGTCGCCGGCGCTACTCGGCTACGGCGGCGTGAAAGCGGCTCGCTGGCTAGGGGTGCCGACGGTGGCGGTGTACCAAACCGACGTCCCCGGTTTTGCGGCGAGCTACGGTATTCCGATGACATCACGGGCGGCGTGGGCGTGGTTCCGCCACCTGCACAGCCTGGCCGACCGCACGCTGGCTCCATCCAGCGTGACGATGGAATCCCTTGTTGCCCACCGATTTCCGCGGGTGCATCGCTGGACGCGCGGTGTCGACGTGCTTCGCTTCGCGCCGTCGGCGCGAAGCGAAGGGCTCAGACGGCGGTGGTCGCCGGCCGGCAAGCCGATCGTCGGGTTCGTGGGCCGGCTCGCGCCGGAGAAACACGTCGAGCGCCTGATCGCCCTGAGCGCCAACGACTCCGTGCAGCTCGTGATCGTCGGCGACGGCGTCGACGAGGCCAAACTGCAATCGGCAATGCCCACAGCGGTTTTCACCGGTGCGCTCTACGGCGAGGAGCTCTCCGCAGCGTATGCCAGCATGGACGTCTTCGTGCATACCGGTGAGCACGAGACGTTTTGCCAAGTCGTGCAAGAGGCGCTGGCGTCGGGGCTGCCGGTGATAGCCCCCGATGCCGGCGGACCACGCGACCTGGTCGCCCCGTATCGCACCGGATTGCTGTTGCCCGTCAACGAGTTCGAGGCCCGGTTGCCCGCCGCGGTGGGGCACCTGCTCGCCGAAAGACACCGCTACGCGCCGGCCGCGCGGCGCAGCGTGCTCGGCCGCAGCTGGCCGGTCATCTGTGACGAGCTGCTCGGCCACTACGAGGCGGTGCGGGGCAACCGCCGCGCAGTGGCGGCCTGAGCTATCCCTGCGCCAGCTCCGCGACCGGCTGCCACTGCTCCCAGGTGCGTAACCGGCTCTCGTAGTCGGCCTGCGCCGCTTGCAGCGGGGAGGCGCCGAAGAACACCCGCAGCGGCGGCTCTTTGGCGTCGACCACCTTCAGCAGCGCGGCCGCCGACGCGGACGGATCGCCCGGGCTGGCCCACCGCTTACGGCGCTCGGCTTCCACCGCGGCCCGAACCTCGTCGTACGCCGGCAGGGGATCGGCGTGCTTGGCCGACGGACCGGCCCAGTCGGTGTCGAAGCCGCCCGGTTCGATCAACGTGACGTGCACGCCGAACGGCGCGACCTCCTGGGCCAGGGCCTGCGAAAAGCCCTCCAGCGCCCACTTCGAGGCGTGGTAGGCGCCGACCAACGGAAACGCCGTGATGCCGCCGATCGAGGACACCTGGATGATGTGGCCGCTGCGCTGCTCGCGCAGGTACGGCAACGCGGCCTGGGTGATCCACAGGGCGCCAAAGACGTTGGTCTCGATCTGGTCCCGCGCCTCTTGCTCGGAGAGTTCTTCGACGAACCCGAACTGGCCGTAGCCGGCGTTGTTGACCACGATGTCCAGGCGCCCGAAGTGGTCGTGGGCTTGCCTGACCGCGGCGAAGTCCGCCTCGCGATCGGTGACGTCCAACCGGATCGGCAGCAGCGCATCGCCGTATTTCTCAACCAGGTCGTCCAGCGTTGCGGTGTTGCGCGCCGTGGCGGCGACCTTGTCGCCCCGCTGAAGCGCGGCGATCGCCCACGCCCGTCCGAACCCACGCGATGTACCGGTGATAAACCAAACTTTTTCAGTCACGCAGCCGTACAACGCGTTCGCCGGCGCCCCATTCCCGGCATGCCTGTAGCGTTTCCGTCGTGAGTCGCGCGGCCTTGGACAAGGACCCCCGGGACGTCGCCTCGATGTTCGACGGGGTCGCCCGGCGGTACGACCTGACCAACACCGTGCTGTCGCTGGGGCAGGACCGGTACTGGCGGCGAGCCACCCGGTCGGCGCTCGGGATCGGGCACGGTCAGAAGGTGCTGGATCTGGCCGCCGGCACCGCGGTGTCCACCGTGGGGCTGGCGAAGTCCGGGGCATGGTGTGTGGCGGCCGATTTTTCGGTCGGGATGCTGGCGGCAGGTGCCGGTCGCGAGGTGCCGAAAGTCGCCGGCGACGCCACCAGGCTGCCGTTCGGCGACGGGGTATTCGACGCGGTCACAATCAGTTTCGGGTTGCGCAACGTGGTCGACCAACGGGCGGCGCTGCGCGAGCTGCTGCGCGTCACCCGGCCCGGCGGCCGGTTGGTGGTGTGCGAATTCTCCACGCCCACCAACGCTTTGTTCGCCACCGTCTACAAGGAATACCTGATGCGGGCGCTGCCGCGGGTGGCGCGGGCGGTGTCCAGCAACCCCGAGGCCTACGTGTACCTCGCCGAGTCGATCAGGGCGTGGCCCGACCAGGCCACGCTGGCGCACCAGATTTCAGCGGCCGGCTGGTCGGCGGTGCGCTGGCGCAACCTGACCGGCGGAATCGTCGCCCTGCATGCGGGCTATAAGCCCCTGCGGTGACGAACGCCTATCGGCCGGCGCGTTGAATGAAGCCGACCTGGTTCGGGCAGTAGTGGTCGATCGCGGCGCCGAGGAACTGGAACGCCTGGCCCTGAGTGGTCCCTCGCGGCAGGTTGTTCTGGATGAAATTGGCGGCCTTGTACGGGTCGGTGTCCAAGCCCCGGTTGATCCGGTCGCAGCTGATCTTGCCCATCCACGCCAGCTGGTCCTGCGGGCCGTAGATGCCGAAGCCGTTGACGGTGTTCTTGAAGGGAGCGTCGTAGTCGCTGGGCGGCGACGGTGTGCTCACGATGACCGGATCGGCCTGCGCCGGCGCAGCCACTGCGATGGCCGCGCCGGCCAGCACGCCAAAGATAGCCAGCTTGGTAGCCTTCATTAGCTGGACTATACACCCGATCGTCTTACGACCCCAGGTGCGCCGACAGCAGCCAGCCTGCGGCCGACTTGAGGCCGTGGGGCTCGTCGCGCAGCTCGATGAACGGCATTTCGACGGAGCCCTCAGGCAGCCTGGCGTGTATCCGGGCCGGCCTGATCTCGTCGACGACCCAGTATTTCGACACCGCCTCGCGCAGCTCGTCGGCGGTGACCCCATTGATCGGGCCCTCGGGCACGGCCGCCTTGTCGAAAACCAGGGCGAAGTAGGAGGCGCCGGGCGCGGCGGCCCGGCTGATCGACTGCTGGTAGCCCTCGCGCGCCTCGACCGGGATGGAATGGAACAGGGTGCTGTCGACGATGGTGCCGAACCGGCCGTCATACCCCGTGAATGACGAGATGTCGGCCACCTCGAAGGTGACGTTGGTCAGGCCACGCTTCTCGGCCTCGCGCCGGGCCAGGTCGATGGCGGTGGGCGACAGGTCCAGTCCGACCGTGGTGTAGCCGCGCTCGGCCAGCGCGAGCGAGATCGCCGCTTCTCCACAGCCGACGTCGAGGACGTCGCCGTGGAACTCGCCCTGCTCGATCAGGGCGGCAAGCTCGGGTTGCGGCGCGTCGATGCTCCATGGCGGCCGCGTGCCCTCGCCGAGGAGGGTGGATTCACCGCGGTAGGCGGTTTCGAACTCGAAATCAGTTGGTTGGGTCATGCTCCAGATATATCAACCGCCCTGATATATGTCAACAAAATTGATATAGAACGTACGCGCGTCGTTGCCGAGCCTGCTTTGAGGGCATCGAGACCGCGCCCGGCGTGTGCCCGCCGGCCATCCGGTAGCGCTGGCCGCAGGCTCGGTGGCCCGCGCCGAGTGCGAAACCTGGCTCAGCTGAACGGTGTTCGGCGGTCGATCAGCCGGGACAGCCGCCCGCCGCCCCGCCAGGCTCGCGCCACCCAGTCGGCGTCGTCGTCGGTGACCAGGTTGGCCATCACCCGCACCGCGATCGTCATCAGCGTCGTCGAGCGCATCGCGACCGGTCCGGTCGCGGGCAGGAAACGCTGGAACGTCAGCAACAACGCCAGCCTGCGGGCGACCGAGAAACCCCGTCCGTAGTGGTGCTGCAGCAGCGACGGCCACACGTGCGACAGGTCGCGGCAGTCCAGCAGCTCGGCGGCCAGCCGCCCCGTCTCGAGGCCATAGTCGATGCCCTCGCCGTTGAGCGGGTTGACGCAGGCCGCGGCGTCGCCGATCAGCATCCAGTTGGGTCCGGCGACCCCGGAGACCGCGCCGCCCATCGGCAGCAGCGCCGACGACACCGCCCGCGGCTCGCCGGTGAAGCCCCATTCTTCGCGGTGCAGGTCGGTGTAGTACGAGATCAACGGCCGCAGCGACAGGTCCGCCGGCCGCTTCGACGTCGACAACGCTCCGACGCCGATGTTCACCTCGCCGTTGCCCAGCGGGAAGATCCAGCCATAGCCGGGCAGCACGGCCCCGTCCGGCGAACGCAGCTCCAGATGCGACGTCAACCAGGGGTCGTCGGCGCGCGGCGTGGTCAGATATCCCCGGGCGGCGACGCCGTACACCGTCTCCTGATGCCACCGCCGGCCCAGCTTGCGGCCCAGCGACGACCGGGCCCCGTCGGCAACGATCAGCCGCCCGCAGCCGACCTCGGTCCCGTCGGTCAACGTGAGCGAAACCACCCGGCGGGACGAGTCATGATGCGCGGCAACGACTTTGGTCCCAAGCAGCATGCGCGCCCCGGAATCCTCGGCGCATTTGCGGATCCGGTCGTCCAGCTCGAGGCGGGCCACCGCGCTGCCGGTCGACGGGAAGGACGGGCCGGGCCAGGGGACCTCGACCTCGCCGCCGAATCCGCTCATCCGCAAGCCCCGGTGCCGGATGCGGGTATCGAGCCAGTCGCCGAGGCCCAGTCGTTCGAGCTCGGCGACCGCGCGGGGTGTCAGCCCGTCACCGCACGCCTTGTCGCGGGGGAAGCTGGCCGAGTCGATGACGAGCACGTCGCGGCCCGCGCGGGCGGCCCAGGCGGCCGCCGCCGAACCGGCGGGTCCGGCGCCCACGACCACCACTTGGGCCTGCAGGGCTCGCTGCTCCATGCCCACCAGTATGTTGGTCGGGTGAGTACTCCGGCGACGGTGGTGGCGGGCTTCGACTTCGGAGATGCCGGGTTCGCCGCGACCGTGCGCGACGGTGTCGGGCGGATCGAGCAGCTCATGGACGCGGAACTGCACGGCGCGGACGCGGTGATGACCGAGTCGCTGACGCACCTGTTCAAGGCCGGCGGCAAGCGATTCCGGCCGCTGTTCACCGTGTTGTCCGCGCAGCTCGGACCCAAGCCCGACGCCGAGGAGGTGACGATCGCCGGGGCGGTCATCGAGCTGGTGCACCTGGCCACGCTCTACCACGACGACGTGATGGACCAGGCGGAGGTCCGCCGCGGCACGCCCACCGCCAATGTGCGCTGGGGCAACAATGTCGCCATCCTGGCCGGCGACTACCTGTTCGCGACGGCGTCGCGGCTGGTGTCGCGGCTGGGGCCGGAGGCGGTGCGGCTAATCGCGGAGACCTTTGCCCAACTGGTGACCGGGCAGATGCGCGAGACCCGGGGCGCCGCGGAAGGGGCGGATCAAGTCGAGCACTACCTGAAGGTGGTGTACGAGAAGACGGCGTGCCTGATCGCCTCGGCGGGCCGATTCGGCGCGATGTTCTCGGGCGCCGACGGCGATCAGGTCGAGCGGCTGAGCCGCCTCGGCGGCATCGTGGGCACCGCCTTTCAGATCTCCGACGACATCATCGACATCGACAGTGAGTCCCGCGAGTCGGGCAAGCTACCCGGCACCGATGTGCGGGAAGGGGTGCACACCCTGCCGATGGTCTACGCGTTGCGCGAGCCCGGGCCCGAGGCGGCGCGGCTGCGCGATCTGCTGGCCGGTCCCATCGACGACGAAGAGGCGGTGGCGGAGGCTCTGACGCTGTTGCGGGCTTCGCCCGGCATGGCCAAGGCCAAGCACTTCCTGGCGGAGTATGCGGCGCAAGCACGCCAGGAGCTGGCACTTTTGCCCGATGTCCCCGGCCGTGAAGCGCTGGAGACGCTGGTCGAATACACCGTCAGCAGGCACGGTTAGCGGGTCGCGGAACCTCGACCGCCGTCTCAGGCGTTCAATTGGCATTAGATGGCAGTAGTAAGCAATGAACGACTGTTCCTGAGGTGTCGAGGAGGACTCTGATGACCTGGCATCCCCATGCCAACAGGTTGAAGAGCTTCGCCCTGTTGGTCGGTATGTCCACGTTGATCGTCCTTATCGGTGCGCTGTTCGGCAGGACGGCGCTGCTGTTGGCCGCGCTCTTCGCTGTCGGCATGAACGTCTACGTCTACTTCAACAGCGACAAGATGGCGCTGCGGGCGATGCACGCGGTGCCGGTCTCGGAGTGGCAGCAGCCGGCGATGTATCGGATCGTGCGCGAACTGGCCACCGCCGCGCGCCAGCCGATGCCCCGGCTGTTCATCAGCGACACCAATGCCCCCAATGCGTTCGCCACCGGCCGCAACCCACGCAACGCCGCGGTGTGCTGCACCACCGGCATCCTCGGGATTCTCAACGAGCGCGAGCTGCGCGCGGTGCTCGGGCATGAGCTTTCGCACGTCTACAACCGCGACATCCTGATCTCCTGTGTCGCCGGCGCGATGGCATCGGTGATCACCGCGCTGTCTTATATCGCGATGTTCTTCCGCGGCGGCGACCGTGAGGGCGGCGATCCCATTGCGATGCTGCTGGTTGCTTTGCTGGGCCCGATTGCTGCGATGGTGGTGCGCCTGGCGGTGTCGCGGTCGCGCGAGTACCAGGCGGACGAGTCGGGCGCCTTGCTGACCGGCGACCCGCTGGCCTTGGCGTCGGCCCTGCGCAAGATCTCCGGTGGCGTACAGGCGGCCCCGCTGCCGCCGGAGCCGCAACTGGCCAGCCAGGCGCACCTGATGATCGCCAACCCGTTCCGCGCGGGCGAGCGGATGGGGTCGCTGTTCTCGACCCACCCGCCGATCGAGGACCGTATCCGACGGTTGGAGGCGATGGCGCGGGGGTAGTCCTACTCGCCTACGGGAAGTGGGATTCAATGCCGGACGACAAATCAATGGGGAGGCCGGCCTCTCGCTGAGCCTGGCCGAATTGATGTTTGAGACGCGTGTCGGCGCCGGGATGACCCAGGCCCAGGCCGCTGACGCACTCGGTGCCAGTCAGTCGGAGGTCGACGCCTGGGAGAGCGGTGCCGAGGTGCCGGGGGTCGATGTGCTGGAGCACCTGGCCCAGGTGTGCGGCAAGCGGCTGCATATCAGTATTGACGTCGACTGATAGCGCACTCCTACCACATCCGGCGATCGCCCATACCCCTAAAGCGACGCCATCATGGACCGAAATCCCAACGGTGACAACCGGTTCCGGCAGCCGATTCGTCACAGGCCTATCGGCGCACCCCGTCGAGTGCCTCCCGCCACTGTTTGCGTGCCTGGCGATCGCCGACCATGCTCACCATTTCCGAGCCAACGCTTCCCATGGTGGTGCCTTGCGGCCTGGTCAGTGACACCGCCCAGCGATTGCCATTCCCATCACTGACTTGAAAGACGGCACCCATAAACAGGATCGGCCACTTGATCTGCATCTGCCGGCGCGGGATGTCGAACACGGTGACGCACTCTCCGGCTTGCAAATTTTGCTTCAGGTCGGGCAGACCAAGGCGCTTTGCAACCCAGCGCGAATAGCCCCGCAAAACGCACCGCAACGACGAATCGGTGAGCTCGAGTTCGACTGGAGTGGACGTGTACTTCCCGTCTGCCAGGTTCCGATACAGGTACGCCGGCGTGCGCGGTGGCGGCAATGCGCTCATGGATTTCCCTTTTCCTATGATCAAGTATTGGCGCGCGGTCAGGGCCTAACAGCCGCCGGCGCCACATCGACTGAAATTGCGGGGATCGGCCGCAAGTGTGGCGACCCAGCCCTGATCGGTGTGGTAGATCAGAAAGTACTGACCTTCCTCCCGCGTTCCGACCGGAGGCGGATTTACCGCCGAAAAGGTCGCGAAAGTCGGATAGACCGTCGTCTTGGGGGCGACCCCGTCGTGGATTGTTTCGTCGTCTCGTACCAGACGACCCGGTTGGATTTGCACCTCGTGGAATTGCACGTTTGGCTGGTGCTCTGCGCGCGTTATCGCATCCTTCGCGTCCTGCTGGCTGAGGCCCGGCCCGGACCCGGAACCACCGCTCGAAGCGCAAGCGGTGGCGCCAGTGACGGACAAGGCCGCCATGACGGCAAAAGGCACAACTCTGCGCAGCGGGTTGTCACCGATGCGCATGACTGACTGCGGACTCTTTCGACAATGCATCAAGCTCCCCATTTGCTACATCCGCTGGGCGGCTGCGCTGATCGCTCGGCGAGTCCCGACCTGGCGAGCGAATCACCGTGACGCTATAGCACTCGGCGAGCCGGCAGGAGCGAAATGCCTAAGATGCCGCCGAAAATCTGAAAGCCGCCGCGCCGATCACGCTGCGGCCTCCGGCCTTTCGGGCCCGGCCGCCGCGGCGGGGCGAGGCAGGCGGCCGGTCTCAACCACGCCCCGGATCTCAACCGTGCCACCGGTGGCGCAATGCTGTCGCTGCCAGTCGGTGATCGCCTGATGCGCCGCGTGATCGAGGTAATGGACAGCCATGGCCAGGGTGACGGCCGTCCCCGCAGGAACCGCCGTCAGCACGCGCGTCAGCCGGGGCAGGGTGAGAAAGGTGCATGCCGCGCCCTCGACGACCACCTGCCAATGGTCACCCACGGGGCTGGCCTCGACCCTGGCGCGGATCACCCGCCATCCGGTCAACACGATCGCCACGGCGAGCCCGATCATCACGCCGTGCAGCAGGTTGAGGAAGATGACGCTGACCGCGGTGACGATGTAGACGGCCAGATCCCCTTGCCTCATTGCGATTTCGATGTGGGCCGGCTTGAGGAGCTGGATTCCGATGACGATCAGCAGGCCGGCAAGCGCCGCGGCCGGGATTTCCTCGACCAACTCCGCGAATGGAACTGTGAAGAGCAGGATCCAGACACCGTGCAGTATCGCCGAGGCGCGGGACTTCGCGCCGGCGCTGACATTGGTTGAGCTGCGGACGATTACGCCAGTGACGGGCAGGCCGCCGATGGTCCCCGACACGATGTTCGCGGCACCCTGTCCGAGCAATTCACGGTTGTAGTCGGTGCGTGGCCCGGTGTGCATCCGGTCGACCGAAACCGCCGACAGCAGGCTCTCGACGCTGGCGATGAGGGCCACGGTGATCACGCCGATTGCGACCGCGCCCCAGTTGCCGTCCGGAATGTCGGGCAGCCGAAGCGCATCCAGCGGTGACCCATCGAGATCGATCCGCCTCACGTGGAACGGGAAGACCACCGAGATGACGGTCACGGCCACGATGGCGACCAATGGTCCTGGGACGAAGCGCAACCGCTCCGGCATCCATCGCCAGGCGATGAGGATGACTATCACCAGCACACCCAGGATGACGCCTGGCCGGTGCGCGCCGACGATCTGCCCCGGCAGGCCAATCAGGTTGTGCCAGGCCGTGCTTTTGGACTTTCCACCCAGCAATACGTGCGCCTGCTGCAGTGCGATGGTGATTCCGATGCCGGCCAGCATGGCATGCACGACGACGGGCGAGATCGCCAGCGCGGCGCGCGCAACACGGCTGAGCCCCAACAGAATTTGGAGCACGCCAGCGGCGACGGTGATCAAACACGTTACGCCCCAGCCGAAATTGGAGATGAGATCGGCCACGATGACGGTCAGGCCGGCCGCGGGACCACTGACCTGCAGCGGTGACCCGCCGAGAGACCCCACGATGATCCCCCCGACGATCGCGGCGATCAGCCCGGCGAGCACCGGGGCGTTCGACGCGATCGCGATGCCCACCGACAACGGGAGCGCGACCAGGAAAACCACCAGCGACGAAGGCAGGTCGTGCGCGAGAACCGTTCGTATTCTTTGCATCGGTAGCTTCCCTCGTTAGGTGTTAGCGGGGGATGTTCCGATATCCGCCCTTATTACGCGTCGTTGCGTAGGCGTAGCTCGTTGGCGTACAAACGATTACGGTATTGCGCTGGCAACGCGAGGGTCAAGCTGAAGCGCCGTGCGCATATCGAATGCAAATTTTGCGGTAACCGCCGGGCCGAGTTTTCAGAAACCCGAGCCGTGGACCTCGTGTCCGGGAACCTCGACCATCAGGCCGCGGTAGGCCTGTTCGACGGTCGATCCGTGGTTGATCACCGCGTCGACCTCGCGAGCGATTGGCATATTCAGGCCAAACTCATTGGCGAACTCCGTGATCACGCTGGCTGCCTTGACGCCCTCGGCCACCTGGTTCATCGACGCGATGATCTCGTCGATCGGCTTGCCGGCACCGAGTTGTTCGCCGACGTGGCGGTTGCGGCTGCGCTGGCTGGTGCAGGTCACGATGAGGTCACCCAGCCCCGCCAGCCCGGGGAAGGTCTCGGGGTTACCGCCCATCGCGACCCCGAGCTTCGTCATTTCCCGCAGCGCGCGTGCGATGACCAGCGCGCGGGTATTTTCCCCGATGCCCAGCGAATAGCCCATCCCGACGGAGATGGCGTAGACGTTCTTCAGCGCTCCGGCCATCTCGACGCCGACGACGTCGTCTGTGGTGTACACGCGGAAGCGCCGGGTGGAGAACAATGCCGAGAGCCGGGTCGCCAGATGCTGGTCGGGCATTGCCAGCACCGCCGCGGCGGCGTAGCCCTCGCCCACCTCGCGGGCGATGTTCGGCCCGGCCAGGATGCCCGCCGGATGGCCCGGCAAGATCTCCTCGATAATCTGCGACATCCGCATGTTGGTGCCCTGCTCGAGCCCTTTGACCAGCGACACGAACGGCACCCACGGCCTCAGTTCCTTGGCCAGTTCGGTGAGTACCCCCCGGAATCCATGCGAGGGCACGCCCATGACGACGACGTCGGCGCAGTTGGCGGCCTCCGCGAAGTCGGTGGTCGCGCGAAGCGTGTCGCTCAGGATGACGTCGTTGCCGAGATAGCGGCTGTTGCGGTGATGCTTGTTGATGTCCTCGGCGGTCGCCTCGGATCGCACCCACTGCAGGGTAGGCCCGCGCCGCGCGCAGATCGACGCGACCGTGGTTCCCCAGGAACCGCCACCGAGGACAACGACTGTGGGTTCACGCCTCTCAACTGCCATGCCGATCAGCCTATTGCCGTAACCAGACATTTAGTAGCGGTTCACCCGAGTCCCCGGTTACCCCGCCAGGGTCACCCGATCGGCGGCGCGGCCGAACACCATCGCCTCCTCGACGCGGTCGAACCGGTAGTCGATGGCGTCGGCGAAGTAGTTCTGCCGCACATTCCAGGGCCGCTTGGTGCCGGACTTGGGCAGCGCGTGCAGCGCCCGCTTCACATAGTTGGCCTGAAGGTCCCATGCCGGCTTTTCGCTCATCGGCTCGCCACCCAGGTGTGGGTAGGCGTGCGTGTAGCCGTGAGAGGCCATGTGCGCCAACAGTTTTGCCGTCGACCGGGCCGTCATGTCGGCCCGCAGTGTCCAGGACGCGTTCGTATAGCCCACGCACCAGAACAGGTTGGGCACGTCTTCGAGCATGTGCGCCTTGTAGACGAAGCGGTCGCAGGGATTGATCTCGGCGCCGTCCAGGCTGATCCTGGCACCGCCCAGCGCCTGCAGCTGGAGGCCGGTGGCGGTGACGATGATGTCGGCATCGAGGTGCTTGCCGGATTCGAGCGCGATACCGGTCGTGTCGAAATGGTCGATGTGGTCGGTGACCACCTCGGCGCGGCCGTCGGAAATCGCGTTGTACAGGTCGGCGTCGGGGATCAGGCACATACGCTGGTCCCACGGGTTGTAGTGCGGCTTGAAGTGGGTGTCGACGTCGTAGCCGCCGGGCAGGTTGCTGATCGCCATGCGTCGCGCCAGCCACTTCACCAACCCCGGTGTCTTGCGGGAGAAGAACCAGATCATCGCTTCTAGGAATGCGTTGTGCATCCGGATGACCAAGTGGGAAGTCCTGCGGGGCAGCACTTTACGCACAACTGCGGCGACCCGGCTGTACTTTGACGCCGACATCACGTAGGTCGGTGAGCGCTGCAGCATCGTCACCTTTTCGGCCCGGTACGTCAGCGAGGGGATCAGCGTGATCGCGGTGGCCCCGCTGCCGATCACCACCATCTTCTTGCCGGTGTAGTCGAGGTCTTCCGGCCAGTGCTGCGGATGAATGACGGTGCCGCCGAATTGCTCGATGCCGGGAAAGTCGGGGGTGTAGCCCTCGTCGTAGTTGTAGTAGCCGCTGCCGAAGAACACGAACCGGCTGCGGTAAGTCTTCCGCGCGCCGTCTTGTTCGACGGTGACCGTCCAGGTGTCGGTGGATGAATCCCAGTCCGCCGAGCGGACATAGCTGTCGAACTGGATATGGCGGTCGATGCCGTACTTGTGCGCCGTGGCGATCAGGTACTCGCGGATGTGGTCGCCGTCGGCGACGTTTTCCTTCCGCGTCCACAGCTCGAAGGGAAAGGACAGTGTGAAGATGCTGCTGTCCGAGCGCACGCCGGGATAGCGGAACAAATCCCAGGTACCGCCGATCTGCTCGCGCCGCTCCAGGATGGTGTAGGTCAGGTCCGGGTTGCGCTCGGTGAGCCGGTAGGCCGCGCCGAGGCCGGAGATGCCGGCGCCGACGATGACGACGTCGAAGCAGTTGGCTTCCATCGCGAACCGCTCCGCTACCGGTAGTTGACGAACTGCAGCGCCACGTCCAGGTCGGCCTTCTTCAGCATCGCGATGACGGCCTGCAGGTCGTCACGTTTCTTGCTGGTGACGCGGACCTCGTCGCCCTGGATCTGGGTCTTGACGTTCTTGGGTCCCTCGTCGCGGATCAGCTTGGTGATCTTCTTGGCGTTCTCGCTGCTGATGCCCTGTTTGATGGTGCCGGTGACCTTGTAGGTCTTGCCCGACGGCTGGGGCTCCCCGGCGTCGAACGCCTTCATCGAGATGTCGCGGCGGATCAGCTTTTCCTTGAAGACGTCGACGGCGGCTTTCACGCGCTCCTCCGTCGACGATGTCAGCTCGACGGCCTCGTCGCCCTTCCACGCGATCTTGGTGTCGGTGCCGCGGAAGTCGAAGCGGGTGGCCAGCTCCTTGGCCGCCTGGTTGAGCGCGTTGTCGACCTCCTGATGGTCGACTTTGCTGACGATGTCGAACGATGAGTCAGCCATTCGATCAGTCCCTTCATCGGGTGATAGCCGTTTGTGCCCTGTCTACCCGTTCGTTGTAACCTGTCTGGCGGCAGGTTGCCCGAGCGGCCAATGGGAGCGGACTGTAAATCCGTCGCGAAAGCTTCACAGGTTCGAATCCTGTACCTGCCACCACCAGCCAGATGCTGCAACACCAGCGATTTTGCCGGTCGGACTGTACGCAGTATGTAAACTGCGCGACATGTCGAGCGCACGCACACCCGGCACAGGCGGCGTAATCGACCTGTGGAAGAACAACGACGGCACGCCGTCGAAACTGGCCACGGGGGCGTGGGCCGAGGGCAAGGGAAAGCCACAGGGAATCGGTAAGCGGTGGCGTGGGTGGTATGTCGGCGACGACGGTAAGACACGCACCAAGCGATTCCGCATCGAGGCCGAGGCCAAGGCATGGTCCGACGCGGAGCGCGGCAAGGTCGTCACCAACGTGTGGGTCAGTCCAGACGTGGGCGCGACCACCTTCCGCTCCGCGGCAGAGGAGTGGCTGAAGACAAAGGGGCACCGCAAGCCCAAGACCCTTGCCGGATACCGAAGCATTCTGGACACCATCGTTTTGCCGAAGTGGGGCGATTCGGAGATGAAGGCGATTACCTTCGGTGAACTGTCCTCGTGGTTTGCCGCCCTGAGCGTGAACGGTTCTCAGGCTGGCACCGGTCTATCGGCCAGTCGGATCATTCAGACGCATCAACTTATGGGCGCGGTCTACAGGTACGCGGTGAAGGCTGGCCTGGCATCCAAGAACGTTGTAGCCGACATCGACCGCCGCCACGACCTGCCGACCGAGCACGCGAGGGAAATCAAGTGCCTGACCCACGCCCAACTCCAGGGCCTGGCCGAGCGCACAGAACGATTCGAGACGCTGACGCTGATCCTCGGATACTGCGGCATCCGCTTCGGTGAAGCCGCCGCACTGCGCCGGGGGAGCGTCAAGGACAGCAAGCTGACCATCAGAGAGTCAGTGACTCGCGTCACCGGTCAGGGCATGGTGACCACGAGGACCAAGACGGGCGCGGTTCGCGACGTGGCCGTGCCGCCGCCAGTGTGGGAGCGGCTGATTGCGGAGCTACCGACGGACCAAGAGGGTCTGGTGTTTCCTGGTAACTACGGGGACACGCTCACCCTGGGCCAGTATCGCCGACCCTTTGATCGGGCAGTGAAGGCGATGCAGGCCCAGGCCAAGGAGCAGCGCCAGCAGGAGCTAGACGCAGGGGAGTTAGACGAGCATGGCCAGCCACGCACCCCGGAGTTCCCTACCATCTCCCCGCAAGCCCTGCGCCACACAGCGGCCAGCTTGTACATCTCGACGGGTGCAAACATCAAAGTGGTGCAACGACAACTAGGTCACGCTACAGCGTCGATGACTCTCGACCGTTACGGCCACCTGTACAAAGATGACTTGGACGAAGCAGCGAAAGCACTGGGGGTCGCTATTATCTCGGCGCGAGCGACCGCACCGTAGCGCGTGGTTTCCGGTCTCTGGTCGTGATCGCGCTCGTCGAAAGTCCTCAGGTGTGCTCGCCGAAATTCCTCACCTGTGAGCAGGGGTCAGTGTAGTGGTTGGCGGGTTGCTGTGGTGGCTCGGCGGAGGGTTTCGGCGGCGGCGTGGTGGTCGCGTAGTCGGTAGGACTCGCCGTCGAGGTTGATGACCACCGAGCGGTGCAGGAGGCGGTCGAGCATAGCGGCGGCGACGGTGGTGTCGCCGAGGATCTCGCCCCAGGCGCCGACGCCACGGTTGGTGGTGATGACGATGGAGGTCTTCAAATAGCGTTGGGAGACAACCTGAAACAATGCCGAGGCTGCCTCGGCTGGCAGAGGTAGGTAGCCCAGTTCGTCGATCACTAAAAGAGTCGGTCCGTTAAAGAACCGCATGGTGGTGGCCCAGCGTCCTTCGATGGCGGCGCGGTGGCAGCGGGCGGCTAAATCGGCGGCGGTGGTGAAGTAGGTGCGGTAGCCGGCGTTCGCGGCGGCTCGGGCTAACCCGACCGACAGGTGGGTCTTGCCGGTGCCCGGCGGGCCGATCAACAAGATGTTGGTCGCTGATTCCAGGTAGCGGCAGGTGCCCAGTTCATTGATCAGCGCTCGGTCGATTCCGGCGGCGGCATCGACGTCGAAGTCAGCCAGGGTGGCCGGGGTCGGTAGACAGGCGAACCGCAGGCGCCCCGCCAACTTGCGGGCTGCGGTGGCGTCGACCTCGACGGCGAGTAGCCGTTCCAGGGCGACCGTGAGTGAGAGTCCCTCAGCGCTGGCGTGGTCGAGAACGGCGGGCAGGGCTTCGGCGGCGGCGTGCAGTTTGAGTTCGGCCAGGTGTGAGCGCAGCTGTTGATAACGGCTGGCCGCGGCCGACGGTGACCCATCGACGGCCTGGGTGGTTTTGGGATTGCGTGCTGTGGGGGTCATTGCAGGGTCCTTTTCTGGGCGGCCCGCTCATAAGCGGACAGGTCGATGACAGTGGAATCGGTGCAAGCAGCGGTAGATTCGGCAACCGTGGAACGGCTGTCTCGGAGTTGAATGAGCTGTGCGGCCGCGGCTTTGGCCGCCGGCCCGGGTGGGATGCGTTCCTTGCGGCGATGCGGGCGCCCTGTGCTGGCGGTGGCCAGTGCGGCAGCGTCCAGGGCGATGACATGCCCGCTGTCACGCACCATCACCCCGAGCCCGTCGGTGGCCATGCGGTGCCGCGCGATCACGATCCCGCTCGTGGTGGCGATATCGAGGAACTCACCCCCGACTGGATGGCTGACCACCACCGCGGCGGCGGCCAGCTCCGGGGGCACCGAGTAGCGGTTGCCGCGGTAGGACACCAACGCTTGCCGCGAAGCGGTCCGTCGTTCGGCGACGATCACCGGATACGGCGTGGCTGGCAAGGGCGCCAGGGGCTCGGCCTTGGCGACGGTGGCCACTGATGAGCGTCCGTCGGCGGCGGCGCGGATGCGGGTGTCGCCACGTACCCGGGCGAAGCGGTCCACACTGGCTTGGGCCGCCTCGACGGTCAGGTCGTCGGCCAGGGTGCGCCACCAGCGTTGCGCGGCGGTGTGGTTGATCTTTTCCACCACGCCCTTGCGGTTGCCGCGCCGCGGTGGACAGATCGCCACTGCCACGCCGTAGTGTTTGGCCACCCCGGCGAACGAGGCGGTCACCCGCCCACTGCCGGGATCGCAGACGGTGGCCATCCGGTCGAAGCGCCACACCCGCGTCACCCCGCCCAATGCACGCACCACACGGTCGATGGCGGCGACCAGATGGGGCTGATCGGTCGAGGGAGAAAGGGCGGCCCGCCACTTGCCGGAATGAGCCAGCGACCCCACCAAAAGGTACGCCTTCTTACCCCATCCCCACGAGGCTGGCGGGTCGGGCAATTCCAACCAGTCCCACTGGGTTTCATCTCCCGGCGGATGCGTGATGACCGCGTTCGGTCGCTCGGTCGCCGTGCGACACGCCTCGCAGACCGGTCGCAGGTTGCGGATGCGGATGTTGCGGGTCAGGCTCTGATACGACAGGTCGAACCCGAGGTCTTCGAGTTCGTCGAACAGGGTGCGCGCCCACAGATGCGGGTCTTCGACCAGTCGTGCGGTGACGTAGTCGACGAACGGGTCGAAGGGATCCGGTGACGGCCGGGCACGTTCCCCGGGCTTGCCGCCACCGTTGAGGTATTTGCGGACTGTCTTGCGGTCGAACCCAGTGTGGCGGGCGATCGCCGAGATCGTCCAACCACGTTTGCGTAGAGCATGTACTTCCACATCGTCCTCCCATGTGAGCATGAGAAAGCGGGCCTCCTTCGGCAGCGCTGCAGGCGTCAGACACCAGCAGCATCGAAGGAGGCCCGCCCTTCTCGGCGGAGCCACACGGGTGGGGAATTTCGATGAGCGTCAGTGGGGAATTTCAGCGAGCGCGGTCAGTCGCCCCCTAGACGAACCAACACCGTTGACCTAGTGGAGAATACCCCGCCAATGGTATAGGGCTAATGAGAGCCTTTTGCGGTTCCGCGTCCATGCCTTGGGCCTGGCCTCGCTACCCGTTTGACGCCTGCTTCGACGGCCTACTCTAGCGAAAGCGTTGGTTAGCGATGTCAGCCAACGAAGCTTTTCGAAAGCATCAGACGGTAGCGAGAGAGGGGCCAATCACTGTTTCTCCAAACCACTCTCGCTAGCCGATGAGTGGGCACTTCGCAATCAAGCATGGGAGCAGTAATGAGCAACCTACTTCGTACCGTCGAAATCGCCGACCAGACCGGCATCCCCGTAGCCACCCTGCGATGGTGGCGGCACAGGGGAGAAGGACCTCGCTCCTTCAAGCTGGGCAAGACCGTGTTCTACGACGCAGACGACGTGGCAGCGTGGGTCGAGTCGGAGAAAGGCAAGACCGCCAAAGGCGGCGTCCAGTAGGGCAAGGCGGGTAACCGCTCCCATGTCTTTCCGGTTTCCCATCTTCCCTTCTTCCCATCTTCGACCAAAGCACAGCAGAGGGCTAAGGCCCAGAGGAGTAAGCAGTGAGCACTGTACGACTACACAGAGCGAGTGACATGGCGGAATCGAAGCCCGTGGTGTGGAGGCTCGCGCCCGGCTACCTGGCCGCCGGAAAGGTTAATCTGCTTGTGGGTGCTGAGGGAATTGGCAAGTCTCTCTGGTCAATTCGAGCCGTCGCATCCATCACCACCGGGCACCCATGGGGACCATTCAGCAGCCCCAGTGATCCTGCCGACGCGATCTTGATCGCCACAGAGGACGGCTGGGAGGACACCATCAGGCCGCGGCTGGAAGTCGCTAGTGCGGACCTGCATCGCATCCATGTCCTGTGCGTGGACGACGACGGCACTGGTACACCCACCTTCCCTGATGACATGCCAGCGCTGCGGAGCATGGGGATCGTGCCCAGCATCGTCGTCGTGGATGCATGGATTGACACAGTGTCGGGTGGCCTCCAGGTCAAGAATCCCCAGAAGGCTCGCGAGGCCGTAGCACCCTGGAGGGAATACGCGGCTGAGACAGGAGCGGCTGTACTGCTCGTCGCCCATACGAATCGGCTTGAGAGCCAGGATATCCGGAATACTTACGGGTTGTCAGGTGCGCTACGCCAGGTAGCACGTAGCACCATATACGCTCTAGAAGACCCCGAAACCGAGGCGCTGCTGGTTGGCCCCGACAAGAGCAACCTCGGGGCCAGGGGTGTGGCCCATCGCTTCATCAAAGTTCCGGTTGAGCACTTCACCCCGACAGACGACAGCGACGGAACCGTGGCACTCCTGGAGTCCGTCGGTGATGACATCAAGTCAATCCACGACCTGCTCGCCGAACAAGTCGACGCTGCTAGGCCCAAGCCCAAGACCGCGGCAATCGATTTGTGGCTCAGGGACATTCTGTCTGATGGCCCAGTGTCATCTTCCGACCTCGAAGCCATGGCCGTGGCGCAGGGCTACAGCGCAGACCAGCTACGAGGTGCCGGTGATCGACTCGGGGCGAAGCGAACCAAGGAAGGTAAGAAGTGGATCACAAGCCTGTGAGCGCAACCAAGATGGGAAGGCGGGAAGACGGGAAGGCGGGAGGACACGGGAATGTCCCGTCGTCGCAACGCGCCCGCATCCCCAGCCTCAAGCCACGCTCGGAGCTGGTCGTTACACCACGCGCCAATGGTGGTGTGTCCATCGCCCAAGGTCCTGTGTATGTGCTCGTAGGACCGAACGAGATCCAGCCACTGATGGAGGCAATGAGGACAACCGGATGAAAGGGACTGCGGCGTATGGGAACACGCCTGGCCGCTGCTCTGTACTCCGAATTGCATTTTGCATTGCTCAGACGAATTTTCCTCGGGGAGGAAGCGAAAATACCGCGTCGCTGTCCGGGCAAAACCGCAGGCGGGGATATACCCCAGGCACCCGATGGCTATAGAAGAGCGGAGAAGCTATGCGCTGCAAGCAAGATGATTGCGCTCGGAAGGCATACACGTCTGGTCTTTGCACCACGCACTACAGGCGGTTGCGCAAGGGCCAGCCCATGGATGCGCCGATCAGACGTTATGTGCGGCTTCAGGAGGAAGGCGACTGTAGCGGCACGCCAGCATCCACGACAACCGGTCGTCGTACGCGGAAGAAGCCGTTCGAAGCCGAGTGGGCGTTGTTGAAGGAACTTGGCTTGGCCTGAGAGTCGGGACATGCCAGCCGTGGTGACTTTGTGGTCCCGTGGTCTTCCTCTCAGTGGGGACCCATCATGCCGCCGGGTCCCATCATGCCGCCGCAGCCCATCATCCCTTGCATCGTTGCGGGCATTCCCTCGTTCACGAACCCAGTGACCTCTCGGGCGTGTGCGCGGATGGTTTCCGTCAGGGCGGGATCATCGGCGGTTTCCTCGGCGATCACGCCCGTGGGTGTGATGGTGAGCTGGCGTCGGTAGCCGTTGGCATTTCGGAAGAGGGTGGGCAGAGTTTGGCTCATGCAGGTGACCTCGACGCCCTGGTTGAGATGGGAGTACATGCTCGACGCGTGGGAATGGAGCTGCGCGGCGAGGTCCGGGGAGTTCGATTGGGTGGTGGTACGCACGCCGCCGGGGATTTCCTCAACAGTGCGGCTGATCTCGCGATGCCGCATGAACATATCCATGTAGAGGTTCATGTCTGCCATGCCGACGCCCCCCATGCACCCGTCCCCGTTGGTGCGGCGGATGCCTGTTGTCGGGGATTCAAAGATGCCGCGAAGGACATACCCCAGACCAAGAACACTGCCCGCCCCGAGCGCACCCAGCGTGGCGAGCGCCCCGCGCCGCGTCAACCTAGCCATCGTGGTCAGCGGTGTTCGTGCAGCAGCGTGACGCGCCGCCGGTATTCGTCTTCATCTATCTCCCCACGAGCGAAGCGTTCGGCGAGCACGTCCTCTGGACGCGACGGCCCATAATTGGGAGGGCCGCTGGCGGTGTTCCATGAACCGCCCACATAGCGGATTGCGAGGACGATGCCGGTAATCACTGCCGCCCAGAACAACACCATCACAACGCACATCAAGACCCAGCCGGTCCAGCCCCACCCGTTCCCCCACATCCAGCCGTCGTACATCATCGCCACATCCTCCGAACGCTTTCGTAGGCAACAACAGTAACGTCAGCGTGCCGTCGGGCAGCGGCCTTTCCTAGGGCCGATAGTCCCTACCCTCGGGGGGTATTTGTGCGGCATCATTCGAAACAGGACGGAAACACCTGAATCCAGAGCCGAACCGACCACCGTGACTGGGCAACCCCGGTACAACGACCGATATGACCGGCCTAATCGGCTGAATCAAGCCTTGGCGTGGGTGGGCATCGTCGCCGGTGTCCTATTCGTCGTCGCGGTGATCTTCTTCTCGGGGTTGTTCTTGGGCTGGTCCTCAGGCGGCCACCATGGCTGGCACCGGGGCTACGTTACGGCTGCTATAGCGGTCAGATGGGACCGGGCGGAATGATGGGACCCGGAGGGATGATGGGACCCGGCCAAATGGGGCCGGGTCGAACGATGGCACCGAGTCAGACGCCAACAACGACGGCACCCAGCCCGCCGCACCCGTAGCGCCAGCGGTGACTGAAAACGGCTTCAACGCCGTTGAGCGGGCGTTGCGCCATCCGACGTTCGGCACCCTGTCGACGCTGTCGGAGCAGGGTCGCCCGCATGCGACTGGTGTGGTCTACGCGGTGTCCCCGAAGGGCGGCGACCTGTGTTTCATACGCATACGCCCTGACCCGACGGTGTTCACGTATGGGATTGGAATCTCGCTCTGGCATAACGTGCGACAGCCGCGAGACGCCATAGGTCGGGTGAAGATTCGTGACGATGGCTTGTCATAGGGCCGTCTTCCTTGAGCGCGGTAAAGGCTCATCGGCTGGTCACACTGACCGGGGTGGGCGGGGTCGGCAAGACCCGCTTGGCGACCGAGGTGGCGGCGCGGCTGGCCGATGAGTTCCCCGACGGGGTTTGGCTTTTCGAGCTGGCCGCGGTAAGCGATCCCGCTGCGGTGCCCGACGCGGTCGCGGCGGTGCTGGCCGTGCATGGTGGGCGTGCGCCGGATGATTCGGTAAGCGCCGAACAGAAACGACCCGGCTGGAAGAGAACAGCCGGGTCGATTTTTCTTTTGTGGTTGTGGCCTCCACAACGCAGAGCGAGCAAGTTCCCTTCCGTCGCTGTGGATAACTGTGGCTAACGCCACACTGTGGCTGGTGGGCCTGTACCGCGCTACGCGGTAGCTCCGATGGCCACCACTCTCCTTCCATGCGTCTAGTTAGGGTAAACCCTTACTGGACAGCCCGAGACTCCCCCCCGCAGTGCCAAACTAGGGTCCATTCCCAAATTGTTTGACAACTGTCCATCATAGTCATAAGGTCTACTTTGACAGTTCATCGACTGAAGGAGTTCAGAGTGGGCCAGCGGATTGGTTATCAGCGTGTTAGCACCGCCGATCAGAACACGGATCGTCAGCTCGATGGTGTCGAGCTGGACAAGGTATTCACCGATAAGGCCAGCGGCAAGGACACCAACCGTCCCGAGCTGGCCCGTGCCATCGAGTACCTGCGTGATGACGACACGCTCGTCGTTCATTCGATGGACCGACTCGCACGCAACCTCGAAGATCTGCGCCGGATCGTTCGGGAACTTACGGGGCAGGGCGTGCGGGTTGAGTTCGTCAAAGAGTCCCTGACCTTCACCGGAGACGATTCACCGATGAACACGCTCCTACTGTCGATGCTCGGAGCTGTTGCGGAGTTCGAGAGGTCGATGATCCTCGAACGTCAACGGGAGGGAATCGCCCTCGCTAAAGCGGCCGGGAAGTACAGGGGACGTAAAGCGTCACTTTCGCAGACGCAGGCCAGTGAGCTACGCGAACGCCTGGCCAAGGGTGAATCTGTTACCGCACTCGCCACGGAATATGGTGTGAGCCGTCAGACCGTCTACAACTACAACATCGCCTGACCGGGACTGTGGTTGGCGCGTTGATTATCCGGGAGGGACGTTCGGATGCAGATCACCGAGGCTTGGTCAAAGAAACTGACGCCGTACATGAAGTCAACTGATGTGGCAGGACAACTAGATAGGGCACCGCTGGAAGTCGACGTTGTGTTCGCCGCGATGATCGACCCGACCGACCAGATTGCGGCATCCCAAGTGAGATACAGCTATGCGAAGCCCGCACGCTGGTCCATCTGGGTTGTGACATCCGCCATGCTTGCCCATGTGGACATGGAGTACGACGAAGATTGCTACAACTGCAGGGAACAGGAGGCTAGACAGCGGGACGGCAGCAACTACGCGGCTCCGAAGCTAAATGAGGCGTGGGCGCGACCGCTCGCCACGATTAACAAATTGCAATTCGGAGGTTTCTCGCCAGACTTGCAGAACCTCAAAATCCGCGACGGCGTCGAACTTTCCGCAGTCGATCTCCAGGTCACGTTCGTTGACGGTGAAGGCCGACAAACCCTCCCCATCGGTGGTAACCCGCCGCTTCGTAGTGAAGAAGACCGCAAGAAATGGGAGGACTTTGTCTCGGCCATCCGCGCTGGCGCACCTTCGCCCCTCACGGTTGAGGTTGTGCCGTCGGGCCGGGACGGCTAATCATCGAGCGTCTTATAGCTCGCCGAGAATGCGGGCGCGTTGCTCGGAGTGCTCCTCTGCAGTGATCGTCCCATCGGCCTTCAGCTCGTCGAGGCGGGCGAGCCGCTCTTGGATGCTCAAGCCCTCGTCTTCGGGCAGACCCTCGACTTGTGTGCCCGGAAAGCGTGCCTTGAACGCACGAACTCCCAGAACGACGTTTTGGATGTTGCCGGTGACGGAAAAGAACAACGAGACGGCATTCAGTGCGGTCGCGAGGTCTTTCGTCTCGATTGGAGGCTGGTATTTGACCGTGAGACCGCGACTTTCCAGTTCCTTTGCGAGCGCACCGGCCTTGGAGGGCGGCCCGGTATAGGTTAAGCGAACCGTATCCATTCCCCGTGTGTCGGCGGTTCCTTCGTCTGGCGTTGTCATTCCGATATGAATCCTCCGAAGATTGCTTGCCGCACCGCGTTCTCGTCGTGCGGCCAAAATCAGCGTAAAGCCGGTGTCCGTCGATCCCGGCTCGACGCGCCCGGCGGCTAGCCCAGCCGCCCGATGATAGTGGCGTTGGCCATGCCGCCGCCTTCGCACATCGTCTGCAACCCGTACCCACCGCCGTGCTGCTCTAGTGCGTTGACGAGGGTGGTTACGATGCGGGCACTGAATGGCGCTCAACGGTTGCGTCACCACAGCAAAATCGCCTGCGATCAGACCCGCAGCGAAGAAGTGCCTGAGGTCGTGGAGTTTTCTTGCCAGAACTATTTTGAGGCAAGTTTTGCGACACACCCACCTGGGCATTCTGTCCGGTGTACGAATCTAAAGTTCTGAGACGGCAGCAGGCGACGGGTCTGTAGGGTTTCCCGTCGGCCGTTCGCGCGTGCGGTCTTACCGGATTTCGGCAATCGGTGGGTGTTTGTCGGCGCTAGTAGTGCGAGGGTCACTGCCAGCCCTCTTCAGTTCTTTCGACTTCCTTAACCTCCACACCCAGCCGTCCACCGATTCCAGTGACTTCAACCGCTCGGCGGAAAGTTTGTTCTTGGCGTAGGCAGTGCGCTGCGCGTTGACCCACGGCCCCAATCTGAAGCCATTGAACTTCACGTCCCGCATCGGCACGGATTGCTTCACTAGAGCTGGGTCGTCACTTTCTTTTACGAAGAGCAGATAGTTATTGAAAGCACCTTCCCAAGCGGCGTCGTGAATCGCCCATAGCCAGCCGTCCACCGATTCAAGTAACTCAATGCGCTCGGCGGAAAGGTTGTTATTGGCGTAGGCAGTGCGCTGTGTGTTGACCCACGAGCCAACTGGCGAGCCGTTGAACATCACTTTCGTCATCGGCACGGATTGCTTCACTAGAGCTGGGTCGTCACTTTCTTTGACGAAGAGCAGATAGCTATTGAAAGCACTTTCCCAGGCGTCAGGTGTCTTCCATAGCCACCCGTCTACGTTGCTAAGCTTCTTTATCCGTTCGGCAGAAATGGTGCCCTTGCTGAATGATTGGCGCTGTGTGCTGACCCACTGGCCGATCCGGAATCCATCAAATTCCACGTTTAAATCGCAACAGGTAGGGTCGCCCCCATTCGCAATATAGCGAAGATAGTTGCTGAAATTTCTTTCCCAGGCTGTGTCGTGGACCTTCCACACCCAGCCGTCCACTGCTTCAAGTCGCTTCACCTGTTCGGCGGTGAGCTGATCGCGAACGGCACGTTGGTTTTTGACCCAACTGCCGACCGGGAATCCATTGACCCGCTTGTCGCCACAAGAGCTTGGGTCACCCCCCTCCTCGACGTAACGGAGATAGTGGCTTAAGCCCCTGTTCCAGGCACCGCCCTTGGCAGTCCACGTCCACCCGTCTACCGCGTTGAGTTTCTTTATCCGTTCGGCGGAAAGGATGCCTTCTTTGAACTGTTCGCGTTGTTTGGAGACGAACTTTCTGGCCCCAAACCCATTGAAGTCCTTTGGCAGAGAATAGCTCGGGTAGCCCCCCTCCTCGATGTAGCGGAGGTAGTTGCTGAAAGACTTTTCCCAGTCAGCTTCGTTGATATCCCACACCCAGCCTTTCAGGTTCCCGAGCCGCTTTATTCGCTCAGCAGAAAGGATGCCTTTCTCAAACCACTGGCGCTGTCTGGCGACCCAACTGCCCAATGGAGCGCCCTCAACTGTCTTGTGACGAACCGGAACGAGGGGATCACCATTCTCTGCGATATACCGTTCCAATAGCCCGAACCAGAACTCCCAGGAGGCCGTGGTCTGCTCGACGAGGCGCACATCGAAGGCACGGGCGAAGTCGACACCGCATAGATCGGGAATGTCGGTGCGAATCTTATCCGGCAATCGTAGTGGGCCACGGCTGCCACGACGTAGCCGTCCGAGCATACGGCGCAGGTCATCTAGTTGTTGGGCCAACTCTTCGTCGTGGGAGCGCAGTGCCAGCAACACGTCCCAAACTGGCTTGAATGCTGAGTCATCAAGGATAACATCGGGGTTCGGCTCATCGGTGTCGATGAAAACAGGGATAACGATGGTGCCGTTGGTCTTGCCGTCAGCAAGCCGGATGGCACGACCGACAGCCTGAGCGATGTCGATCTCTGAACGTTTCGGGTCGATGAAGGCCACGCCATCAAGGGTGGGCACGTCAATTCCTTCGTTGAGGCAACGTGCATTGGAAATCACCGCGCGCTCGCCCTCGCCAACCTCGCTGAGACTTTTCAGCCTACGCTGACGGTCATCGGCAGGCATCGTGCCGTCAACATAATCCGTCCACAACCTTCCCTTGGGTCGCTGGCGTGTGGGCATCCAGTCGATCACTTCTGGCAGGGAATTGTGAAACTTGTTGGCATCCTTGCGGAGCCTGTGAAAAGTGATGACGCGGCGGAGGTCGTAGCGACGCATCGCTTTGGCTAGCCCGATTTGTCCAGCCACCGCGCGAGCGTCCTTCACTTCCTTGCCGTCAATGGTGATGAACCAACCTTTTTCGGCCCAGTGGCGGTACGTGGCGTTATCGACGCCGATGATAACGACTTGATAGTCGGTGAGCAGATCACGCTCAATCGCCTCACGAAAAGAGAGCCGGTGGAACACCTTTCCGAATTTCTCCTCGTCGTCCATCGAGGCGAACTCAAAGCCAGCTTCCTTAGCTGTCGTCAGGACACGAGCGGAGTAGATGCGCGGGGTAGCCGTCATGAACAACCGGCGGTGCGCCTTGATCTTCTCGTTGTCCAGGATGGTGGCGAACTCCGACGAATGAGGGGCAGCGCAGCGGTGAGCCTCGTCAGCGATTGCCAGATCGAAAGCGGGCACGCGACTCATCTTGAATGCCTTGGCAATTGCTGGCGACGACTGGTAGGTGGCGAATACCACACGAGGGCCAGAACGCCGACGCAAGAATGTCGCGATCTCCTCAGGGTCGGTCGTGACCGGGAAGCCCAGATCACTCGTGCTCGACACAGGCATATCATCATCATCTTTGGAAACCGTCTCATCCGAGCACACCGGAAGAAAGTCGAAGTCCACCTTTTTGTTGCGCGTCCACTCGCCAATCGTCTGCTTCATTAGTTGGAGCGAGGACATCAACACGAGTGTGCGTTCGGCAGCCAACTTTTCGCGAATGAACAACGCGGTCAGGGTCTTGCCGGTCCCGCAAGCCATGATCAATTTCCCACGGTCGGCCTGCCGAAATCCCTTCACCACCTTGTTCATCGCTTCGCCCTGGTAAGCCCAGTGGCCTTTTGGCTCCTTCGGCGGCAGTCGTCGCGCACGCAGATCAGAAGGCGAAGCGGGCCAGTCGATCTCGACCTTATCAAGATCGCTGCGGCCCAGATGCCCTACCAGAATCGCCTGGGCATTCATCGTGTTTCGGGCGGTGCTTCCCAGCCCATCAGTCGTCGCGATCAGCAAACGGTACGAGAACTGGGGACGGTTTGACTCCGCCAGGAAGCTGTTCATATCTTCCTTGGTGACCCAGTAGGCAGGGTCGTATGCCTTGGATTGGATCGCCCACAGCGTGCCGTCGCGGTGCTCAGCGACGAGGTCGATACCAGCTTCTTTCTTCGGGTACCAGCGACCAGGCCAGTCCTTCCACAGCCACACGCGGGTAAGCTGACCCGCGTATTCGGGGTCGTGCTCTAAGTACCACTTGGAGATGCGTTCAAACTGCTTGCCTCGGACCCTCGGGTCGGCGTCGAGGCGGGCGAACAGGTCGCTGAATGTCCCCACGGCGGGGATGCTATTCCACCGCTACGACGTCTATCTACGCTTCACGCACCGTTGCGGTGTCTTCGTCGCCGTAGGATCGCCCGCGTGGATTACGCGGAGGAGCTGTACGCCGAGCGACTACGGCTCAAAGCTCAAGCAGAGCGGTTGGCGTCGGGCCAGGCGGGATGGACGGACCAGCTCGACAACAGGGTTCGTCTGAAGCTGAGCCTCGCATGGGACGACCTCATCAATCACGTTGCGTTCTCCACGCACGCGGATGAAGTCGAAAACTACATCGCCTACCGGACGCTGCGGTCTATCGGTGTCATCCTCGGGCCACACGACATGCAGGCGGGTAGCACTGCGGTCAGCAACAACGCATCCAACGAACAGTTGCTTTCGCTCCTCGAAGCTGAGCATGAAGCTTTGACACAGCTCGTTGCCCGGCTGTCGGCGGCACCGCCCTACCCCGGCGCGGTTCCAGATTGGTTACAGAGGGTCTACAACGCGCCGGAAGATTTCCGAAACGACGTCAACAAAGTCCTCGAAGCGCACGCCGTGGCGTTCTACCTGCATCACAACAGCAGGTTGGTGGAAGTGGAATCGCACGAGATGCACAACGCGGCGGTAGTGCCGACGCTGTATCTGCTGCACAGTCAGCCGCAATTCGCAGCCGCAGAGACTGCTTATCAGAAGGCATTGGGTGAACTACGTAACCGCGACGCGGGAGATGCGGTCACCGATGCAGCGACGGCACTACAGGACGTGTTGACGGCACTCGAGTGCGAGGGCAGGGCGCTGGGCGACCTCTTGAGGTCAGCGACGAGAAAAGGGCTGCTGAAGGGGAATGACACGCCCCTGACAGACGCCCTCGGCAAGGTGGCTGACTGGGTCGCCGCCAAGCGGAATCAGGGCGAGGCGCACCAGGGTGATCCCGACATCGACATGAATGATGCCTGGATGGTGGTGCATGTTGTTGGCGCGTTAATCATCCGGCTGACGGAGCAGGCCGGTCTGTAGGTGTGCCGCGCCCGCCGTAGAAGTGTCGGAGAATGCCCGCGAATGGCACAAGTTCGGACTCGTTGGCCTGTTGTAAACGAACTGTACGCACATGTCTCCGAAACGCCCCCAGCGGCACCAACGCAAGATTTGCCATAAACACTGGTAACCGAGTGTTTCGGCAACCGTGCCAATGCACACCAACGCCAGCAAACGTGCAGATAGACGGACTGTAAATCCGTCGCGAAAGCTTCACAGGTTCGAATCCTGTACCTGCCACCACAGGCCAGATGAGCGAAATCGGTGTCGCCAGGAGTCGGTGCCTGCGCTGGGCTTGGCCGCCCGGCCCGGGCGCCACCGCTGCCGCCGCTGTTCGTGGCGGGGTAA
The DNA here is from genome assembly GCA_963784685.1 of uncultured Actinomycetota bacterium. Classification (GTDB taxonomy): domain Bacteria; phylum Actinomycetota; class Actinomycetes; order Mycobacteriales; family Mycobacteriaceae; genus Mycobacterium. Next base: position 786,541 of record CAWASF010000009.1, on the reverse strand, counting down.
GCCGTGGAGGTGGCGCCGCCGGACCCCGCCGTTGCCTCCGGCGGCGCTTGCGGAGCCGGCCCCATTGCCACGACCGTCGGTGCCGCCGATACTGCCGGTGCCGGTCTTGGGCTTGCCCTGCCACGTGGAGGCGCCGGCGTAGCTGGTGGGGGTCTGACCGGGCATGCCGTTGCCGGCGCCCGAATGGCCGGCGCCGCCGGAGCCTCGTAGCGAACACAAGAGTTTCACAAGAATTTCGCGGAGAACTGGCAAGCGGTGTGCGGCAGGCTGGACGATGTCGCCCACGGAGGACGAGGGTAGCGAAACGAGAACAACGGCAACGGGACGACAACTGCAGCGTCCGCGGGCGCTGGCGCGAGCCCAATCAGCCCGAGGGCGTCGATATTTACCCCTCGCGAATCCGGACAATTGTGGGACCATGGCGAAGACTGTCCCCTATCAACAGCAAAGGTGGAACAAGTGGTTGGCACGGCTAGCATTATTGTCATCGTCGTAGTCTTGGCGATCCTGCTGTTCTTCGCGTTCTTCGCGTTCAGTCTCTACAACCGGCTCGTCCGTGCGCGGAACGCCTACAAGAACTCTTTCGCACAGATCGACGTTCAGCTGACCCGGCGTCACGACCTGATCCCCAACCTCGTCGAAACGGCCAAGGCCTACATGGCCCACGAGCGCGGCACCCTCGAAGCGGTAATTCAGGCGCGCAACTTAGCAGTCACCGCACAGTCGGCGGCCGCCGCCAACCCGGGGGACCCCAAGGCCATGGGTCAGCTGTCAGCCTCGGAAGGCGCGCTCACCGGAGCTCTCGGCAAGCTGTTTGCGCTGCGGGAGGCATACCCGGATCTCAAGGCCAACCAGAACATGATGCAGCTCTCGGAGGAGCTGACCTCCACGGAGAACCGCATCGCTTTCGCCCGCCAGGCCTACAACGACTCGGTGATGAACTACAACAACCAGCGCGAGGTGTTCCCGGCTTCCCTGTTCGCGGGCATGTTCGGCTTCACCGCGGCGGCACCGCTGGAGGCAGCCACTCCAGAGGCGCGCGAAGCTCCGCGCGTTCAGTTTTGATCTATGGCAATGAACTTCTTCGAGCGCCAGCGGCAGGTGCGCTCGGCGTCGAAAAGGATGGTCGTCCTTTTCGTCATGGCCGTACTCGGGATTACCGCGGTGGTGAATCTCCCGTTCCTCGTCGCGGCCGAGTACAAGCAAAGGGGAACGGCAACGCCGGAGCGCCTCATCGAGATATCGGTCGTCGTGAGCAGCGTTGTGCTGCTGGTGATTGCCGTGGTCTCGATCGTCAGGATGCTGATGCTGCGCCACGGCGGCGGGGTCAAGGTCGCCGAGAGCCTCGGTGCGGTACGCGTACCGGATATGCCAACGGACTTGGCGCTCAAGCGGTATCGCAACGTCGTCGAAGAAATCGCGATCGCGTCGAGCACACCGGTGCCCGTGCTGTACTACCTGCCACGGGATCCGGGGATCAACGCGTTCGCCGCCGGATACACGCCGGCGGATGCGGCCGTGTGCGTCACCCAAGGTTCGCTCGACCGGCTCAACCGTGACGAACTGCAGGGCGTGATCGCCCACGAGTTCAGTCACATCGTGAATGGCGATATGCGGCTCAGCATCCGGCTCATCGGAGTGCTGGCCGGGATCACCGCGTTGGCGGTCATCGGCCGGACGGTGATGTATTTCGGCGGCAATGACGATGACGACGACGGCGGTTTCGGCATCGCGTTGGCGGTCGTGGGGTTCGTCCTTTTGGCAGCGGGCTGGATCGGGGTCTTCTTCGGACGGCTGATCAAAGCGGCCGTCGGTCGCCAGCGGGAGTCCCTCGCCGATGCGTCGGCGGTGCAATTCACGCGGCAGACGAGCGGGCTGACGGGCGCGCTGAAGAAGATCGGTGGGCTCGAGGCCGGCTCCTCGCTGCGCAGCCCCAAGACCGAAAATGTCAGCCACATGCTGTTCGGGGAGGGAGTGAGCCAGCGTCTATCCGGGTTCTCCTTTTCTTCCCTGTACGCAACCCATCCGCCGCTCGTCAAGCGCATCCAGGCGCTCGAGCCGGACTTCAAACCGAGCAACCTCGATGCGTTGCGGGAACACTGGCGCTATCAGCCGCCGAACGGTTTGGAAGAGGATGCCCGGATGGGCTTAGCGGGCGCCCCAGCACAGCAACCTGCCGCGGCGCAGCAAGTTCCCGCAGCACAGCGCGCTGCCTCAGCACAGCAAGCTCCCCCCATCCAGCAAGCTCCCCCGCGCCGAGTCGATGCCCGCGAATACACGGCGACCGTGGGCAACCCGACCGCCGCTTCGTTCCAGGCGGGCGTGCGCATCCGCAAACAGATCCCGCAGAGCGTAGTCGACCTTGCGCGCAATCCCGCGACCGCGGTTCCGCTGATCTATGGGCTCATCTTCGACCGCAACGAGAATGTGCGGCAGGCCCAGCACGGGATCGTCGCCCGGTATCACGGCAAGCAGGTGGCCGATGCGTCATGGCGATGCGCCGCGGACCTGGTGAACCTTGACCGGAGCTTGCGCCTGCCCGTCGCATCCATCGCGTTTCCTGCTCTTCGTGGTCGCCCGGAGGCTGATGCGCGACTGGTCACAAAGGTTCTCGGCGAACTGATCAACGCCGACGGTCAGATCGACATCTTTGAATACTGCCTTGGCACACTCGTTTTCGTCGGCTTGTACGAGGCTGTGACGTCAGGATCGCCGTGGAAGAGCAAGCGCCAAAGCCTGGCCAGCGCCCAGTCCGCCGTTTGCTGCCTCATCGCCGTGCTGGCTCAGACCGGTAACAGCGACCCACGGGTCGCGGCCGCGGCATTCCAGGCGGGGATCTCCGTCGCATACCCCCAGGCGCGGATTCCGTTTCAGCCAGTCCAGGGCGTCTTCGCGCTCGAGCAAGTGTGGCCGGTGATCGACGGGCTCGAAGGCAACGACAAGGCCACCCTCGTTACCGCCGTCGTGACGACCGTAACCGCCGACAGGGTCGTCACCGAGGAGGAGTCTGAGCTGCTCCGGACGGTGTGCGGTGTGCTGCACTGCCCGGTCCCACCGGTGGTGTAAGGCACCGCGAAGCGCGAATCAGATTGCAGCGGGCGGAAATTCGCCGTAAATCCCGCGCTCGTCGCTCCGCATCAAAAGGCGGTTCTGTTCGTCAGCGCGGGCGGCCAACTCGGCCGATCGGCACCGCTGCGCCTCGATGCGCTCGACGCGCCGGGCGCCGAGCCGGCGGGCCCAGCGCAACCCGACGGACACGCTGATGGAACCGACGATCACTGTCCAGACCGTCACCAGCGCGGCCGCAATCAACGTGGCCAATGACAGCGCCATTCGCCTAGCGTACTGCGGTCTTGTGAAATGAGTCACGATCAGCCCGCATTGGGGCAGCTTTTCGGGCGCTCGGGCGTCATAGGAGACGCTTGCGTATCCAATGGCGGGCCCAATCGAATCGAGGCGGACATGCAAACCACGACCACGGTCAGTGAACACCGCGGCACCCGCTACGCAGAGGTCGCCGGGTTCTGGATCCTTGCCGGCATCATTTTGGTGATCGCCTTCGGGGACTTTTTGACCCTGTTGGCGGTCGCGTTAGGCATCGCTGCCGCGGTCTCCTGGATCTACGGCACAGTTGAGCGCCGCTGGGAGAACAACGACGCGGAGATGGCTTCCGTGAGTCATCTGCGCCCGGCATTGAGCGGTCAACAAGACCTCCCCAGGGCCGCGTAATTACGCCTCTCGCTTGCCGGGAGTGATCGTGACCGGCACTGACGTGAGTTCATTCGAGAAGTTCGAGGTCAAGCGTGTGATCGGTCCGGCGAATTGCGTGTCAGGCATCCGCCCGCGCCGTCGTCCCGGCGTCGGAATCGCACCATCCGGAGGTGGCGGCGGTCGGCAATCCCGGCCTGGTGGTGGCCAGGGACCAGGCCTAGGGCATCGTGTAGCCACCGCTGACAGAGATCAGTTGGCCCGTGACCTGGCGTGCCGCCAGGGGCGAGGAGAACCACACCACCGCGCGCCCGATGTCGTCGGCGGTGGTGAGCCTGCGCAACGGGGTGTCCTTGAGCATGAAGTCGATCTGTTTCTCGTTGAACACCGCATCCTGTCCGACCGCCCACAGACTGGAGGCGCCAATCGCCTCGGGGCCGTCGGGGATCACCAGGCCGGGGCACACGACGTTGGATCTGATGCCGTGGCGTCCGTGTTCGCGCGCGGTGGTGCGAGCCAGCGCCACCATCGCGGCCTTTGACGCGCCGTACACGCCCTGCCGGATCTGACCGAATGCCGCGTCGCTGGCGATGAACACGATCGCCCCGCCATCGGCCTCCTGCATGACGGGTATCGCCGCTTGGGTCGCCGAAATCGCGGAGAACAGGTTGATCTCGATGGTGCGCTGCCACTTGTCCCGATCGGTATCGGTGGCAATGAACCCCGGCACGCTCCAGCCGGCATTGTTGACGAGGACATCCAGGCCACCCCAGGCGTCCCGGGCGGCGTCCACCGCGGCTTCGGCCCCTCCGGGAACCGTCAGGTCGGCGATCACCACGCTCACCTCGCCGGCGCCCAACTCCTTGGCCTCGGCCTGCACCTTCTGCGCCTGTGGTCCGTCGATGTCGTTGATCACGATTCGCGCGCCTTCGGCGGCGAACGCGTGCACGATGCCGCGGCCGATGTTGGACGCGCCTCCGGTGACGACCACCCGCGCATCCGCCAACCCGAGATCCATGTCGACTCCTCGCCGTTCAGCCTTGCTTGTGGCTGCTTTAGAGATAGTTTAACCTAGATTAGAAATTCTGGAACGGATGGACGGAACCACATGTGAGCGTCGTGCAGCACGCCATCACGGACGGCGTCGGACACATCACGCTGAACCGGCCCGAGCGCTTGAACGCGGTGACAACCGAGCTGGCCCGCCAACTCGAAGATGCGTTGGGCCAGATGTCTGCCGATCCCAAGGTGAATGTGATCGTCATTCGCGGGGCGGGCAACAACTTCTGCGCGGGGGGCGATGTCGCCGAGGTCGAGCGCCTCAGATCGGCTGGGCCTGAGGCATTGCGGACGTTGTTCGTTGCGTTCCGCCGGGCATGTGACGCCATCGGTAACGCCGACGTTCCGGTGGTCGCCGCCGTCGAGGGTGTCGCCATGGCCGGTGGCTTCGAGCTCATGCAGGCAGCCGACATCGTGATCGTCAGCGACGATGCCAAAATCGCCGACAGCCACATCAACTTCGGCATGATTCCCGGCGGCGGCAGCACTCAACGGCTGCCACGCCTGGTCGGCCGCCAGACTGCGCTGGGACTCTTGTTGAGCGGCGACCGGCTGAGCGGGCTCGACGCGGTACGACTTGGCTTGGCATACCGCAGCTTCCCGCCGGGCGACTTCGATTCCGGCCTGCGGGATTTCGTGACCACATTAGCCGCCCGCGATCGCGTGGCGGTGACGACGATCAAGAAGCTCGTCGGAAGAGCACACCAGCACTCGCTGGCGCAGGGCCTCGATGACGAGATCGCCGCGGTCGTCGAACACATCGGCCGCCGCGGCGTTGCCGAGTTCAGAAGGGTAGGCGCATCCACATGACCGCCATTGACGCAAAGCCGGTGACCCTCGACGTCGGCTCCGATGGCATCGCCCGGCTACGTTTGAACCGGCCGGAGGCCTCGAACGGGCTCAACGTGGAGCTGCTCAAAGCGCTGCACGAGGCCATCCTGCGCTGCCACGCGGACTCCTCGGTGCGGGTGGTGCTGCTCACCGGCGAGGGCCGAAACTTCTGCGCCGGCGGCGACATCCACACCTTCGAGTCCAAGGGCGAGCAGCTGCCGCAGTACCTGCGGGAGGCGACGGCGTGGCTGCAGTTGGCGACCTCGGCGCTGATCCAGTTGCGTGTCCCGGTGGTCGCGGCGGTGCAGGGCTTCGCCGCCGGCGGCGGCGGGCTGGGTCTGGTGTGCGCCTCGGACATCGTCGTCGCCGCCGAATCGGCGAAGTTCTTCTCGGGGGCGGTGCGTGTGGGCATGGCCCCGGACGGAGGCTCGTCGGTGACGCTGACGCAATTGGTCGGCCTGCGCCAGGCGTTGCGCATGCTTTTGCTAAATCCCACATTGTCGGCCGCGGAGGCGCGCGAGATAGGCCTCGTTACCGAGGCGGTGCCCGACGACGAGTTATATTCGCGGGCAACGGAAATCGCCGCCACATTGGCAAGCTCGCCGGCTCTGGCGGTCTCGGCCACCAAGCGACTGGTGTGGAACGGGGTGGGGGCCTCGGTTGAGCAGCGGCTGGCCGAAGAGTCACGAACCGTCTCCGAGTTGTCGGGCACCGCCGATGCTCTCGAAGGGCTCCGCGCCGTCATCGAGCGCCGCCCACCGAGGTTCACCGGCCAATGAACGCCACCACCGCCCGCACTCTGCTCGTCGACGATGACGCCGCGGTGCGCACGATCACGCTGAACCGCCCGCACAAGCGCAACGCGATCGACATCGAGCTGCGCATCGCCCTGGCCGAGGCGATCGAGTCCGCCGACCGCGAGCCTGGGATACAGGTCATCATCCTGACCGGAACGGGTCCCGTGTTCTGTTCCGGCGGGGACATCTCCACGATGCAGCGCATGCCACCCGAGCGTGCCCTCGAGCGAATTGAGCTCGCGCAGCGCGTTATCCGCGCGATCTGGAGAACACCCAAACCGGTGCTGGCCGCTGTCGAGGGGTCGGCGTACGGCGCGGGTACCGCCTTGGCCGCCGCGTGTGACCGCGTCGTGGCCGCGCGCGATGCGACCTTCGCCACCACCTTCACCAATGTCGGATTGGCGGGCGACATGGGGGCTTCGGTCTCGCTGCCGGCTCGGGTAGGAGCGGCACGCGCGCGTCAGATGATGCTGCTGCCGGTGCCGATATCCGCGCCGGAGGCGCTCGAAATGGGTCTCATCGATGCCGTCGTCGAGCCGGGCGAGGCCCTGGAGTCGGCCCGCCGCGACGCCCGGCAACTGTCCGCGGGGCCGGCGCGGGCCTACGGGGTGATCAAGGCGCTGCTCGCCGATCCGGGCACCCTCAACCCGTTCGCGCTGCTCGAACGCGAAGCCGCCTGCCAGTCAGAGCTTTTCGACACCGACGACTTCGCCGAGGGCATCGCCGCGTTCCGCGAGAAGCGGCGGCCGGTCTTCGGCAATGGGGAAGGGGCGCACTCATGACCTCGGTCATCGACATGATTCAGCGCGACAAGGTGCACGGCTCGCTGTACACGGACCCCGCCATCTTCAGTGAGGAACTGCGCAAGATCTGGTACCGCACATGGGTTTTCGTCGGCCATGAGAGCGAAGTGGCCCAGCCCGGCGACTACGTCCGGAAACGCCTGGGGCTGCAGGACCTCATCATGACCCGCGACCGCGACGGTGAGCTGCACCTGCTGCTGAACCGCTGCGCGCACCGCGGCAACCAGGTATGCGATGACGCCAAGGGCAACGCGTCGGCCTTCCGCTGTCCTTATCACGGCTGGACGTACCGCAATAATGGCGAACTCGTCGGCTTTCCGTTCTTCAAGGGCTACGGGCAGCGCAAGCTCGACCTGACCCTCGGGCGGGTGCCGCGAGTCGGCTCCTACCACGGCTTCGTCTTCGGTAGCTTTGCCGCGAAAGGCCCCTCGCTGATGGAGCACCTCGGTGCCGCCGCCGGCGAAATCGACAGGCTGGCGCGGCTGTCTCCCGAAGGCCGCATCGAGCTCACCGCCGGCTGGCTGCAGCACCGAACCCAGGCAAACTGGAAACTGCTCGCCGAGAACGAGACCGACGGCTACCACCCGCAATTCGTGCACGGATCGATCTTCGGGGTGACGGGCAGCACGATCGGCCAGCTCTACAGCGATTCCTCGACGGCGGTGACCCGCGACCTCGGCAACGGGCACAGCGAGAACGACCTGCGTCCGGAGTTCCGCAAGTTCGCCGAGCCGATGCGCTGGTTCGGCACCACGGAGTCCCGCGTCCCCGACTACGTGGCGGCGATGCGCGCCAAACACGGTCAGGACGCGGAGCGCATCCTGATCGAGGGCGGGCCCCACGTCATGATCTTCCCCAACCTGTTCATCGCCGAGATCCAGGTCTTCAACATTCAGCCCGTGGCGGTAGGAGAATGCATCCAGAACTCGACGGCGGTCCAGTTAGTGGGCGCGCCTGAACTCAACCGGCGCATGGTGTCGCAGTGCGTGGGATCCGTGGGCCCGGCGGGCATGCTGTTGGCCGATGACACCGAGATGTACGAGCGCAACCAAGCCGGCCTCGGATCGCTCGCGCCGGAGTGGGTCGACGTGCGCCGCGGGCTGAACCGCGAGCGCGTCGACGAAAACGGATTCAGGATCGGTGGGGCCACGGATGAGACCGGCATGCGCGGCTTTTGGCGACAGTACAAGTCACTCATGGAGGCGACGTGACAACCGCCGTGAGCACGGAGCCCATGCTCGGACCGGTGCCCGGAGAATTCGACCGGCACGCCGTCGAGCAATTTCTCTACCGGGAGGCGCGGCTGGCGGACGAGGGTGACTACGACGGATGGGAGGCGTTGTGGACCGACGACGCGCTCTATTGGGTCCCCGTCGGTGGCGAGGGCGGCGACCCGAAGCGGGAGATGTCGGTGATCTACGACAACCGCAGCCGCATCTCGACGCGGCTGAAGCAATTGCGCACCGGCAAACGCTACGCGCAGGCGCCGCCGTCGAACCTGCGTCGGCTGTTGTCCAACATCGAATTCCTCGGTGGCAGAAGAAATCCCGATGGCGGAGTCGACCTCGAGGTCGGCGCCAACTTCCTGGCGATCGAGTCGCGTTCGCGCGGAACCCGGCTTTGGGGCGGTCGCGCCACCTATCGGCTGCGCCGCCGCGGTGACGACCTCCAACTCGCCTACAAGAAAGTGGTTCTGGTGGACAACGACCAGCCGCTGCCCACGCTCGGGTTCCTGATCTGAGGGCAATATTTTCACTCTCGATCGGAAGGGGAGAACGTGTCGCAATACCTGAAGGACAAGGTTGTCATCGTCACCGGCGCGGGTTCCGGCTTCGGCAAGCTGATCTCCGAAAAGTGCGCCGCCGGTGGCGCGAAGGTCGTCGGCGTGGATATCAACGGCGAGAGCCTGAGCGACGTCTTCGAGGGCATAAAAACCGCCGGCTTCGAAGGCACGGCTCATATTGCGGACGTGACGGATATGGGTCAGGTCAAGGCGGCGGCGCAACACGCCGTCGAGACCTTCGGTGCCATCGACGTGCTCGTCAACAACGCCGGTGTGATGCCGCTGGCCTATTTCGCCGATCACGAACGCGCTTGGGAGAAATGGCACAAGGCGATCGATATCAACATCAAGGGCGTCGTCAATGGAATCTCGGCGGTCTACGACCAGATGATTCAGCAGGGCCGAGGACAAGTGGTCAACATCTCTTCCATCTACGGCAACGCCGGAACCGAAGGCTCCGGGGTGTACAGCGCGACCAAGGCGGCTGTCACGGTCCTATCCGACTCGTTGCGGGTCGAGGCGCAGGGCAAGATCAAGGTCACCACGATCAAGCCGACCGGTGTTTTCGGAACAAACCTCGCGAGCTGGGTCGTCAACGAGGCGGCGATCATGGGCCTTGTGGGGCAGAAAGGCCTCCAGTTCGCCGAGAACATGGGGAACCTCCAGAACGGGTCCCTTCGACCCGAGCAAATGGACGTCGACTCGGTGGCCTACTGGCTGATCACGCCCGACGATTTGGCGAACGCCGTGGTGCATGTCATCGACCAGCCATGGGGCATCAATCTCAGCGATGTGACCGTTCGGGCGAGCGGCGAAAACTATGTCTTCTGATGCAGAGCGCGGACATCGGCGCTCGCCCCGACTTGGCTCCAATTAGTGCACATCGTGTGCCAACCGGCGTGTCATCCCGATCAGCCACTTTGGCCACCTACTGCTGGGCATACGACGACTTGCCCACCTCGCAGCGACATCCCGAATTCATTGCGTACCAGTCGATCCCGTCATCAACCAGGTTGTCGCTGCGAGGTGGGCAAATCGTCGTGCCCCTCGAAAGCTGAGACCCATGGGGCAGCTGTGATCACAGCAATCGCGACCCAAGTAGGGGCGTAAGCGAAACCCTATGACCTCGACGGCAGACATCGACGCCCGCCGCGAACTTCTGCGGCGGCGTTTTCCGGCGTGGCGCCCACGCACCCTCTCGGACTGGCTGGACGACTGCGCCGAACGCTACAGCGACCGTCCCATGGTGCTCACCGACGACCGCACGCTCACCTATGGCGACGTCGCGGCCGAATCACGGCGCCTGGCAGACGGTTTGGCGACCCTGGGAGTCAAACCGGGCGATAGCGTCGCCATGGTGATGGCGAACCATCCGGAGTTCGCCGCGATCAAGTTCGCCATCGCGCGGGCGGGCGCCATCGCCGTTCCGCTCAACTACCTCTACCGCAGCGATGAGTTGCAGTTCGTCCTAACGGATTCCGGGTGCCGGATCGTGGTCACGATGACCGGGTTCCGCGACCTCGATTATCAGGCGATGTTGACCGGCATGTCCGACCCGCCCACGGCGGTATTCCTCGATACCGACGGCCGGGCGCACCCCGGCGTGTTGACGGTCGAAGGCCTGGCCGCACTGGGTGACCACAACCCCGGCGCCGGCGACGGTCGTGCGGTCGATCCGCATGCGCCCGGCGACATGCTGTACACCTCCGGTACGACCGGATCGCCCAAGGGCGTGCTGGTGTCGCACGACGCCGTGCTGCGGACGGCGTTCGCATCCGCCCTGACCCGTGCCTACGAGGACGGCCGGCGAATTCTGTTCTCGCTGCCGTGCTACCACATGTTCGGCTACATCGAAGGCCTGCTGTCGGCAAGCTTCGTCGGCGGGGCGGTGATTCCGCAGCTGAGCTTTTCCGCTGAGGGATACTTCGCCGGCATCCAGCGGCACCGAGCCACCGACATGCTGTGCGTGCCCACGATGGCGGTGGCGATGATCGGGCACCCGTCGCGCAGTGACTACGACCTGAGCTCGCTCACGGCGATCTTGTGCGGTTCGGCACCGGCACCGATCTGGCTGTGGGAACGGATCGAGAGCGAATTCGGGGTCAGCGAGATCGTCACCGGCTATGGGATGACCGAGTGCGGTGGCGCGATGACGCTCACCCGCCCGGAGGACCCGCTGGAATTGACGTCCAACACCGCCGGGCGCCCGAAGATGGCCGGCGTCGCTGGAATACCGGGAACGGACGCGCTCGTCGAGTACAGGGCGGTCCACCCGGAGACCGGTTCCATACTGCGATATTGCGAGGAGGGCGAACTCGTATCACGCGGACCCACAACCATGCTCGGGTACTGGAACCGCCCGAACGATACCGCGGCGGCGCTGCGGGACGGATGGCTGCATTCCGGGGATCTCGGCCTGGTCCGCGAAGACGGCTACCTCGAGGTGACCGGGCGGAGCAAGGAGCTCTACAAAAGCGGCGGAGAGCTCGTCATGCCCAAGGAGATCGAAGATCTTCTCGCCGACCACGAAGAGATCAGCCAGGTGTTCGCGATCGGCCTGCCGGACGAACACTGGGGCGAAATCGGCTGTGTCGTGGTGGTTCCGGTTCCCGGCGCCACCGTCACCGAGACCGATGTCCTGGCGGTGTGCCGCGACAAGCTCGCGCGGTTCAAGGTCCCTAAGCGCGTGGTCTTCTATTGCGCCGAGGACCTGCCCACCACGCCCACAGGCAAGGTGCAGAAGTTCCGGCTCGTCCAACAGCTCCGCGTTGTCTGAGATAATTTAACAGAAAATAGAAAACGATGATAGCATCGATGCATGGCCAACGACCTCGACACCAAAGTGTCGACCGCCCAACGGCTCTATGGCGCGCTCGCTGCCGGGGACCGGGCGGCACTGTGGCCACTGTTGCATCCGAACTTCGTCGGCCACGCCACCGAGGGTCTTCCGCTCGACATGGGTGGACGCCACGACGGGCCCGAGGCCATGCAGCGCGACCTATGGTGGACCATCGGGCGCCACTACAAGGTCGAGGCGCAGCCGAAGGAGTTCCGCCTCCTGGATGACGGCCGATTGTTCGTGACCGGTCACTACCGCGGGGAGGGCCGCAAGTCGGGCCGGCGGCTGGATGCGGCGTTCATTCACCTCATCGCTTTCGCCGATGACGGGCGCATTGTCTCCCTGGACCAGTTGACCGACAGCGCGGCATGGGTCCAGGCCCTCGGCGGTGAGGCGGAGCTGCGGACGATCACGTACTCGGTCACCGATGGGCTCGCCACCGTGTGCCTGAACCGCCCGGACGAACGCAACGCCATCGACATGCGGATGGCCGAGGAAACCTTCGACGTGGCCCGTCGCGTCGCGGCCGACGAATCGATCCGCGCGGTCCTCATTTGCGGCAACGGCCCCGCGCTGAGCGTCGGCGGCGACATCGACTACTTCCTCGCCCGTTCCGGCGAGCGGTTCGGCCCGCTGCTCGCGCAGATGACCACCCCTTTCCACGAAGCGTTCCGCGTGCTGAGCCGGATCGACGCGCCGATCGTGACCGCGGCCCACGGGGCGGTCGCCGGCGGCGGACTGGGCTTTGTCTATGCGGCGGATCTGGTCATCGCAGCCGAGGACACCAAGTTCGTGACCGCCTTTGCCGCCCTGGGCGTTTCAGGAGACGGCGGCGGAACGTGGCACCTGCCCAGGCTGATCGGTGCTCGTCGTGCGGCAGAGGCCTACTTGCGCAACCGGCCGATCGACGTCACGGAGGCCCTGGACTGGGGATTGGTCAACGAGGTCGTGCCCGCCGCCGAACTGCGTGGTCGCGCCGAGGCCGTCGCGCGCGACCTGGCCACCGGGCCCACCCGGGGGTTTGCCCGGATGCGGGCCCTGCTGCGTGACTCGTGGCGCAACGATCTGTCGAACCAACTGCTGGCCGAGACCGAGGCACTCCGACAAACCGGCGACACGGTTGACGCCGCCAGGGCCATCAACGATTTCGCGGCCAAGCGCCGTACCGAATTCACCGGTAGGTAGGGCATGGGACTCATTCAGGACTCACCGGAGCACAAGGCGATTCGTGAGAGCGTGGCTGGAATCGCGTCGCGCTACGGGGTGCGGTACTACACCGAACGCGGCAGATCCGGCGGCGGCATCGAAGAACTCTGGAAGGACCTCGGGGCCGCGGGCCTGCTCGGGTTGCACCTGCCCGAGGAATACGGCGGCGGGGGAGGGGGCATGGCCGACGCCGTCGTCGTCGTCGAAGAACTTGCCGCATACGGCATGCCGCTTCTGGTATGGGTCATCTCGCCGGCGATCTGCGGCAACATTCTGGCCCACCACGCCTCCGAGGAAATGAAGCGGCGCTGGCTGCCGGTGATCGCCGACGGAACCAAGATCATGGCGTTCGGCCTGACCGAACCCGACGCCGGCTCGAACAGCCACAACGTGAAGACCACCGCGCGGCGCACCGACACCGGGTGGACGATCTCGGGTTCGAAGTACTACATCTCGGCGGTCGACCAGGCCGATGCCCTACTTCTCGTCACCCGCGACGCCGAACACTCGACGCCGGAGAAAAGCGCGCTCTCGCTGTTCGTGGTGCCGACAGACAGCCCGGGGCTGGCGATCCAGCAGATCGAGACCTCGATTGTGTCGCCGGACAAGCAGTTCACGGTCTTCCTCGACGACGTCAAGGTCGGCGAGGACGCTCTCATCGGAGTCGCCGGCAAGGGCCTGCGGCAGGTGTTCGACGGTCTGAACCCGGAGCGAATCCTGGTGGGCGCCTTGTGCAGTGGGATCGGACGTTACGCGATCGGCAAGGCCGCGGACTATGCCAGACAACGCCGCGTCTGGGACGCGCCGATCGGCTCGCATCAGGGCATCGCCCACCCGCTCGCGGAAGCGCACATTGCCGTTGAGCTCGGCAGGATGGCCACCGTCCGAAGTGCCGAACTTTTCGACGCCGGCGAGCCGGCGGGCGAGGCCGCCAATATCGCGAAGTTCGCCGCCTCGGAGGCGGCCCTCAAGGCCCTCGACCAGTCGATCCAGACCCACGGCGGCAACGGGCTGTCGCACGAATACGGGCTGTCCGAGCTGTGGTTCGTGACGCGGCTCATGCGCACCGCCCCGGTGAGCCGGGAGATGGTCCTCAACTTCATCGCCCAGTCATCGCTCGGCCTACCGCGCTCCTACTAGGTCCCGGAGAAAATCGCATGAGCACAACGGAATTCGACGTTGTCGTCATCGGAGCCGGTGCCGGTGGCCTTTTCACCGCCGCGCGCTTGGCGCTCCTTGGCTATCGCACGCTGGTGGTGGAAAGGCTCGACAAGGTCGGCGGCCGGGCCTCCACCGACGACATCGACGGCTTCAAGGTCAACAACGGCGCCATTGTCATCGAAGTCGGAGGCATCACCCAGCAGACGTGCGAGGAGGTCGGCGCGCCGTTCGACATCCGCGAGCCCAAACCTCCACTGCTATACCGCATCGGCGGCAAGGACGTCGACGTCACCGGCGGTGGCTGGGGTTTCTTGTTGAGCAAGCTGACCCGCCAGGGCGCCAAGCTGGTGAAGGGCATCGGCGCGGCGCGCAACGATTCGGGCTTGCCCGAAGACGAGATCTCCACGGCGGAATGGGTCTCGCGCTACACCAAAAACGAAGGGGTGCACGGCATCTTCCGAAACATGTGCGCCTCGATCTTCGCCGTGGGTTCCGAGGATCTGCCGGCCCGGGTGTTCCTCACCTACTTCACCCGCAAGAGCGCCTTCAAACGATTCGGGTTCCACCCCGAGGGCACCATCGGCTTGTGGCGCGGCCTGGCCCGCGCGATCGAGTCCCACGGCGGTCAGGTATGGCTCGCCACACCGGTCGTCAAGATTGTTTCCGACGGCGCAACGGTGAGCGGCGTCCAGGTGATTCGCGACGGCGATACGGTCACCGTGAACGCGCGCGTGGTCGTCAGCGACGTCGGGCCGGTTGGCACGATCAAGCTGCTCGGTGAGGAGAACGTCCCGGCCGATTACCAGGATCTGGTGAAGAAGGGTGACCGGCCCACCGCCATGATCTCGGTCAACTTCGCCAGCCAGGAGCGGTTGGTCGACGTACCCGGAATGTTGAGCTTCGCGAAGTCGCGGCGCCTGGCCTATATCGCCAACTTCACCGACATGTGCCCCGAAATGGCGCCGCCGGGCTGGAACCTCTATGTGGGCACCGCGGTACCCAAGCCGTCGCTCGGGGATTTCGACGAAGCGGCCGAGACCGAACTGCTGCTGCAAGACCTGCGCGACACCGTCGACCGGTTCGACGATCGCGCCAGAATACTGAATATCGCTGTCACTCGGGGTGATTGGCCGCCGCAGCGCGCGGTGGCCGGCTTCGACCTGCCCCACGAAACGCCAATCGCGGGTTTGTGGAATGTCGGCGACGCGGTCAAGGAGTACGCCAACGGCGGCACCACCGCGTGCGCCGAAACGGCGCAACTCGTGGTCGACAAGATCGTCGCGGCTCACCGGCCGGGTGTGTTGCGTTCGGAGGAACCATGACACCGTCGCACCCCGCCGACGCGGATTTCGCGGCCGCTTATTCGCGGGCGTGGACGTCGGATCCCGTCGAACTACTCGAGTTCTTCGCGCCCGGAGGTAGTTACACCGACGTGGCGATCGGCACGACGTACAACGGCCGGGAAGAGATCGCCCGATTTCACCGCTGGATGCTGAACTTCGCCCCGGACTCCGCCATTGAGTTCAGTAATGCGTGTGCCGCCGGCGGGCGGCTGTACCTCGAATGGGTATGGAGCGGAACCTTTGAAGGAGCGTTGCGGTTGCCGGATGGCTCTTCGGTGCAATCGACCGGAGCGAGCTTCAGCGTTCCCGGCGTCGCCGCATGCCGGTACGCGGCCGACGGCGAACTGGTAAGTCATCAAGATTACTGGGACGTCAGCACTTTGCTCAGACAAGTACGTGCGGTGTGACCCGTCAGCGCGCTGCGGCCTTGCGCGTGCGTTTCGTCCGTGCCGCTGCGGGCGCCGGGCTGAGGCCATTGCGCACCAGGACTTGAGCGTTGGACACGATCGTGTCGACCGAACTGCGGCGGGGATCGAACCACTCCACTGACCAGTTGAGGGCACCGACCACCAGCAATTGGGCATGCCGGGCGTCGAGATCATCGCGCAGTTGGCCGGCGGCACGAGCTTCGTCAAACAAGCGCCGCCAGATCCGGCCATAAGCGGCTTCCTCCTTGAGCTGGCGCGCCCGCAGCCGCTCCGGAATCTGCCCGGCATTACGGATGGATGCCGAGGCATAGTCGGACAGCTCAAGCTCATGACGCAGGTGCGCCTCGACGGCGGCCAGAATCTTATCCATTGGCGAGTTGTCCTGCGGCAGCGCGTTTACCACGCGCTGCAGGTGATTGCGCATGTCGGCGATCCCGGCATACATCACTTCCTCGATGAGGTCCTCGCGCGACGCGAAGTAGTAATAGATCGCGGGGGCCTGAAGCTCGGCGTACTCGGCGACATCGGACAACCGTGTGCCCGCGTAGCCCTTCACGCTGAGGACGTGAGCGGCGGCGTTGAGAATGCGGCTACGGGTGCGCGCGGACTTGGAGACCCCATCACCGGACACCGCCTCGCGTTGCATCGCCGGTTTTTTAGCCACGATTCGATTATAGGTGAAATCCGGGCACGCGCCTGTGCAACATCCACGCACTTCTAATACGAATTAAATGAAGGGGGGGCACATTTCGACCGGATTCAGTTGTCGGCGACGATTCCGTGGCGGATAAACGATTGCGCGTTCGCGACAACGGCTTCCAGAGTGCCTCGGCGGGGGCTCCACCATTCCACCGCCCAATTCAGTGCACCCAGAATCAGCATCTGGGTGATGTACAAATCCAGTTCCGGCCGAAGCCGGCCCTCTCTGGCCAGGTCGTTGATCAGTTTTCGCCAGACCTCCCCGTAGCGCTCCTCTTCCACGATTTGC
The DNA here is from genome assembly GCA_963784685.1 of uncultured Actinomycetota bacterium. Classification (GTDB taxonomy): domain Bacteria; phylum Actinomycetota; class Actinomycetes; order Mycobacteriales; family Mycobacteriaceae; genus Mycobacterium. Next base: position 769,595 of record CAWASF010000009.1, on the reverse strand, counting down.
CGCTTGCGAATCGAGAGTGGGACCTGTCCCGCGTTGCGGATCGAAGCCGTCGTGTAGTCGGATATCTCCAGCGCGTGGCGGAGGTGGGCTTCCGTCGCCGCGAGCAACCGGTCTGGCGGAGTGCTGCCGTCGGGCAGCGCACTGAGCGCCGCAACGACATGTTCGCGCATGTCGGCGATTCCGGCCCACATCACCTCTTCGATGAGGTCATCCTTTGAGGCGTAGTAGTAGTAGATGGCGGGTGCCTGGATTTCGGCTTCCGCGGCAACGTCGGTCAGCCGCAAACCCGCGTAGCCACTAGCGCTCAGCACGCGCGCGGCGGCATCGAGGATGCGCGCTCTGGTCAGTGCCGACTTCGACTCGGCGACCTTTTCGTCGGCCGGATGCGGTGCGCCGTCCCCGCTTCGTCTAGCCATCGGCTGATCCTACGTCGGGTACTCAGTCCGGTCGCCCGCGACAACGCCGGCGAACCAGTCCCGGCCCCTTGGGTTTCACGTTGGTTCCACGCACAGCGCGGGCCGTGTTTCGAAATGGTGCGCCCTGGGCGATAATCCAAATCCCCCGATTGATTACGCGAGCGAATTGCCGGGGTGCGCGGGGTAGGCGTGAACGAGCGCGCTGTTGAGTCTGGGCACGGCGTGGGTGAGTTTGTGTTCGGCGTCGTGGGCGATGCGGTGAGCGTCGTCGAGGCTGGTGTTGGGATCGATGTCCAGTTCGGCGTCGGCGTGCAGGCGGTGGCCTATCCAGCGCATGCGGATGCTGCGCACGCTGCGGACGCCGGCTTGGGCGGCCAGGGATGCTTCGGCCGCGTCGATGAGCTCGGGGTCCACCGCGTCCATCAGCCGGCGGAAGATGTCGCGCACGGCGCCGCGCAACACCGCCACTATCGCCACGGTGATGAGCAGGCCGACGACCGGGTCGGCCAACGGGTAGCCGAGGGCGACGCCGCCGGCGCCGAAAAGCACTGCCAGCGAGGTGAATCCGTCGGTGCGCGCGTGCAGGCCGTCGGCGACCAGGGCGGCCGAGCCGATCCGGCGGCCGATCCGAATCCGGTAGACGGCGACGAGTTCGTTGCCGAGGAAACCGATGACGCCGGCGGCGGCGACCCAGCCGACGTGCTCGATGGAGTGCGGGTGAATCAGCCGTCGAATTGCTTCGTAGCCCGCGATGATCGCCGACAACGCGATCATGCCGACAACGAACAGGCCGGCAAGGTCTTCGGCGCGCCCGTACCCGTAGGTGTAGCGCCGGGTCGCCGCCCGACGACCCAACGCGAACGCGATCCACAGCGGGACGGCGGTCAGGGCATCCGAGAAGTTGTGGATGGTGTCGGCGGCCAGCGCGATCGATCCGGAGACGGCGGCGATGACCGCCTGAACAACCGCCGTCGCACCCAGTCCGATCAGGCTGATTTTGACCGCCCGGATGCCGACGGCGCTGGTTTCCAGAGCGGTGTCGACGCTGTCTGCGGTGTCGTGGCTGTGGGGGGCGAAGATCTGGGTCACGATGCCGCGAATTCCCTTGGGGTGCTCGTGGTCGTGGAGGTGGTCTCGGTGGTCGTGGTGACGCTGGTGGGTGCTCTCGCCGGTCATCGCTGCCCCGTCCGCCGTGTCCGGTCGCGGCCGGTGGCCAACATCTTGATGTCGGCATCGTTGCGGTGGTGGGCGGGAACGCCCGGTCCCGCGTGTTCGGCGTTGCAAACCGCATCCACGACAAGGCGTCCGACGTGCTCGTTTTCCAGGCTGTAGAAAATCGTGGTCCCGGCGCGGCGGGTCTTCACCAGGCGCGCCATCCGCAGCTTCGCCAGGTGCTGCGACACCGAGGGCGCCGGTTTGTCGACGCGGTCGGCCAACTCGTTGACCGACAGTTCACCGTCGACCAGCGCCCACAACAGTCGCACGCGGGTCGGGTCGGCCAGCATACGGAAGACTTCGGCCACCAGCCTGCCCTGATCATCGTCGAGCGAAGCTTTGCGATTACTTGCATCCATAATTAGATAGTAGATAATTTGAGCGATAGCGCGGGCGATGGCGCAAATAGGAATCGCCTTATGGCAGGCCCACGGTACTCACGTGACTGATGTGATTACTGATACCGTCGCGGTCACTCGGCAGCCCGTCGAAGGTCAGAACCAGGGGCCCGGGAAATGGCCGTTCTGGTCCTGGACCATCACGATCTCCCTGCACTCTCCGTTCAGATTCGCGGCATTCTCCCCGCGGCACACCAGCGTCCAGCCCGATATCCGCGCGAAGGGCCGGGCCGACCAGCTTGTCGAGATCGGATCGGTGGCCGGCAGGGCGAGGACGGCAAACGTCTTGCCAACGTTCGTGATATAGAGGTGGTCTTCGAAGAACGCCAGTTTGGAAATCGACATCGCCTTCGCGTCATCCCGCGTCTTCAACAGATCCCAGTGTTGCGTTCGCAGGTTCCACACACCGAACCCGAACTGCGAATTTTCCGAGTCGCGGCCGTCGACGAATAGTTTCCCGTCCGACAGCGTCGCGGACAGTGCGCCGCCGGAAATCCTGTCCGAGTCACCGATCTTGATGATGGCCTTTGCGTTCAGGTCATAGAACATCGTCGACACGAGCGCCGGGTTGCCGGTATCGACGTGCGTGATCTTCACCAATTTCTCCGGGCCATCGGATAATTCGCCGTCGACGCTCGAGATGTCATTGTTCTGATAGATCACTTCCCCAGTCGGCCGGCGCAGTTCTGCGCCCGTCGTCTTGGCCGCGTCCGTATTCCGTTGGAAGGCAAGGGCATCCTGCCACCCGCGAGCCGGCTGGGGGTCGTTCCACATCATCGACAGATCCGTACTGGAAAGCATCATCGTCCGAGGAGGCGACGTGTCGCCATGCCCGTCGGTGAAGGCATTGACCCACGCCACGCCGGATGTGGTTGCGGCGAGCCCCCAGTCGTTCGCTGCGGTCAATTTCAGGTCGGGGGTCGGCGGCTGCAGCTCTTTGGTCACCAACGGCTGGCTCGTCTTGAAATCGAAAACGTACGCGGTTGCCTTGGAGACTTCGGGTGCCGGCGCTTGCGCGGGCTTGAGGGTCGTTACCACGTAAACGACCCTCATATCGTCGGCCGTACCCGTCAGCGCACAGATGCCGCCGGTTACGTCCTCGCCGGCGGGGACCGTCGGGATACCCGGCGCCAAGTATTGTCCCGTTTTCGTGTCGAACACCTTGGGGCGGATGTCCTCGAGCGCGGTTTTATGGAGCGAGAACTTGTCGGGACAACCGAAGTACGCCGTTCCGCCGTAGCTTTTCCAGTCTTTCTCCAACGGACCAGTGACCGGAGGGGGCGCCGGAGCCGAAGTGGTGGTCGTCGCGGTGGAAGTCGAGGTGGTGGCCGTGAGCGGGGGCGGGGCGGCGGTTTCCGAACAGGACGCGATGACCAGGCAGACGGCCGAGGCGACCAGAGCAAACCCGTGTTTGGACACAGTTCGCCCCTTGATCCCACTCATCAACCGAAACCCCCGGTAAGTCCGCCAACCAACGAGCGTAAAGCCGGCGCGGAGCAACCGCGAATCGAGTGGTAAACCGAAAGCCATGACCAGCCTTGCCGACGAAACACGCTGGATGGATGCCACGGACCAGGCGGCGCTGGTGGCCAAGGGCGAGGTCACGCCGAGCGAACTCCTCGAGGCGGCGATCGAGCGGATCGAGCATTCGAACCCGTCGTTGAACGCCGTGGTCATCGAATGGTTCGAGCACGCCCGGTCCGTGGCCGCCGATCCGGCTCTGCCCAAGGGTCCGTTTCGCGGCGTCCCGTTTCTGCTCAAGGACCTGTACACGAGCTACGCCGGCCAGACCCTTTCGAACGGGAACGTCGCGCTGAAAGCGGCGGCCAAGATCGATACCACCGACACGACGCTGGTGGGTCGGTTCAAGGCGGCCGGGCTGGTGATCGCCGGGCGGACGAATAGCCCCGAGATGGGCAGCCTGCCGACCACGCAGCCGGTGGCCTGGGGAGCCACCCACAACCCGTGGGCGCTGGATCGCACGCCGGGCGGGTCGAGTGGCGGCGCCGCGGCCGCGGTGGCCGTCGGCATGGTCCCGTTCGCCAACGCCTCGGACGGCGGTGGAAGCATTCGCATCCCGGCGTCGTGCTGCGGGCTGGTGGGGCTCAAGCCGAGCCAGGGGCGGATCACGATGGGACCGAAGCGCGCCGAGGTGGGATTGGGTGTGGAGCTGTGCGTCAGCCGCACGGTGCGCGACACGGCGAGATTGCTGGACGCGGTGCGCGGTCCCGGCATCGGCGACACGGTGATCGCCCCAGCGCCGCAGCGGCCCTACCTCGAGGAGCTCGGCGCCGACCCCGGGCGGTTGCGCATCGGACTGCTCGATGTTCATCCGCGGGGGGACGTCCTGCACGAGGACTGCGTCACGGCGGTGCGCTCCGCGGCGTCGATGCTGGAAGGGCTGGGACACATCGTCGAACCGGCGTGGCCGGCGTGCCTCGCCGACACCACCTTGGTCGAGAAGTTCATGGCGCTGTGGGCGACTCAGCTCGCCATGGCGGCGCGTGAGTTCGGCGAGACGCTCGGGCGCGAGCTGACCGCCGACGACATCGAGCCGGTGAACTGGGTCCACGTCGAGCGGGCGCAGCGGTTGACCGCCGTCGACCACGCCGCGGCGCAGGCGGCGGGGTGGGCGTTCCGGCGGGCGCTGCAGCAATGGTGGGCGGACGGCTGGGATCTGCTTCTCACACCGACCGTGGCCGAACCGCCGCCGCTGCTAACGGAATTCGAGAACGATCCCCAGCATCCAACCGCACCGATGCGCCGCGCCGGTCAGTTCGCCGCGTTCACGCCGCCCTTCAACATGAGCGGACAGCCCGCGATCAGCCTGCCCCTGCACCGCAACACCGGGGGCCTTCCCATTGGCGTCCAGCTTGCCGCCGGCTACGGGCGGGAGGATGTCCTCATCCGTGTTGCGGCCCAACTGGAAGCGGCACGTCCTTGGTCGACTGATCACCCGGCGATCCCCTGACACCGAAGGACGGCGAGCAGACGCAGAATCGCACTGCGCAAGCGCGTTTCGTGCGATTCTGCGTCTGCTCGCCGCGAGAGCCTTAGTAGTCGACCTGCCAGTGCTTGATGCCGTTGATGAACGAAGACCGCAGTCGCTCGGGATTCCCGATGGAGGTCAGGTCGGGCATGTGGTCGGCGATCGCATTGAACATCAGGTCGATCGTCATGCGCGCCAGGTTGGCGCCGATGCAGTAGTGCGCGCCGGTGCCGCCGAATCCCACGTGCGGGTTGGGGTTGCGCAGGATGTTGAAGGTGTACGGGTCGTCGAAGACCTCTTCGTCGAAATTTGCCGAGCGGTAGAACAGCACCACCCGCTGGCCCTTTTTGATCCGCACGCCGCCGAGGTCCGTGTCGGTCAGTGCGGTGCGCTGAAACGCGGTGATCGGCGTCGCCCAGCGGATGATCTCGTCGGCGGCGGTCTTCGGCCTCCGCGCCTTGAATAGCTCCCACTGATCGGGGAAATCGGCGAAGGCCATCATTCCCTGCGTGATCGAATTGCGGGTCGTCTCGTTGCCGGCGACGGCCAGGGTGACCACGAACATGCCGAACTCGGCCTCGGACAGCCCCTGGCCGTCGGCGTCGGCCTGGATCAACGTCGTGACGATGTCGTCACCAGGATCCTCGCGCCTTCGGGTCGCCAATTGCATTGCGTACCACATCAACTCGCCCGCCGAAGCAAGCGAGTCATTGCCGGCGAACTCCGGGTCGTCGCCGCCGATCATGTTGTTGGTCCAGTCGAACAGCTTCTCGTAGTCCTCCAGCGGCACCCCGAGCAGGCCGGCGATCGCCTGCAGCGGCAGCTGGCAGGCGACCTGACGGACGAAGTCACCCGACCCCGCCGCCGCGGCTTCGGCCGCGATGCGTTCCGCACGCTCGCTGAGGTCGGCGCGCAGCTGCTCGACGGCCCGTGGCGTGAAGGCCCGCGAGACGATCTTGCGCAGCCGGCTGTGGTCAGGATCGTCCATCATGATCATTGACGCCCGCCCCGCCTCGATTTGGCCCCTCGCCGAGTCTTTCCGGTAGCGCGGCACGATCGACTTCGCGGCCGACGAGAAGACGTCGTTGCGCAGCGAGACCTCGCGGACGTCGCGGAGTTTGGTCACCACCCAGTAGCCGCCGTCGCCGAACCCGCCTTGGTCGGGCGGTTGCTCGTTCCACCAGATCGGCGCCGTGCGGCGCAGCTCGGCCAACTCCTGCACCGGTAGGCGGTGGGCGTAGATGTCGGGATCGGTGAAGTCGAACCCAGGCGGGAGGTTCGGTCTGCCGATGGGTTGCTCCTCGGAGTTGGCTTCCGGATGCGACTGTTAGCGAGATGGTATCCGCGCCGGCATGGATCGCAAGAATTTCGCAAGGATTTGGCGAAGATCTGGCAAGCGGTGGGCGGCAGGCTGCAGAGCATGGACGCCATCCATGCCTTGGAACGGGTGGTTGCCGGCGCCCTGCTTTCCGGCGGGGTCGCTTTGGCCGGAGTGTGGCCGGCCGTGGGCACCGCCTATGCGGACGACCACTGCTCGACGAGATCGGGCTGCTATCACGGGCCCGGGATGCGCTGGTGCCCGGGCGATTACGTGTGGCCCGGCTTGCGGGCCACGGGTTGGGACTTGAACGTCTGTCACGTTTACCACGAGCAGTGTCCGCCCGGCTATTACGGCGGCTGTCCCGACAACATCGTCGAAGGGCCTCCTGCGCCGCCACCCCCTCCCATCTTCCGTACCCGGGAGGAGTGCTTGCGCGCCCTCGGATTCATCTGTGCATTCGCACCCTAGCAGAACGAAATGTGGTGTGCCTCAATGAGAATCATAGCGATAGTCGAGGCTGTCCTGGTGGCAGGGGCCCTGTTGGCGGCCGGACCGGCGAAAGCCGAGGTGACGGCGCCACCGGCGCTGACCCAGTTCAACCCGCTGCGGCCGTCCCTCCCACTTGGAGACCCCATGGCGGAGGCAGACGAGCTGCAACGCGAGATCGCAGACCTGGACACCAACTGGGACAGTCTCACCCCGGCGCAGCGGAATCAGCGGATAGCTGGACTGCAGCAGCTGGTCACCCAGGTGGACCTGGACAGCCGCAACCTGCCCCAGGATCAAAAGGCGGGAGTCGACGCGATCCTGTTGCCGTCACTGGGCCATCTGGCTGCGCTGGTCATGAAGGCTCAAGGTCCTAATCAGCCGTGCTACTTCCCCGCCTGCCTGCCGGGGCTGTAGCAGGCGGGCCGGGTGCTTGCACGCGGTCGCGGGCGCCGAGGTTTGTCGCCGCGGTGACGATCGCCCGGTCGATCTGGCGAAGCGCGTGCACCGCGGTGAGGAGTCGCCGGGTGTCGGGCCGCGATTCGCCGTCGCCGTCCTCGTGTCGGGCGCGGGTCTCGGCGGCGTCGAGCTCGTCGGTCGCGGAGCTGATCCGCACCCCGTCGTCGCCGTCGATGATGGCGATCAACGCGTCGATGTTGCCCCGGGTCTGTGCCGCGGCCGACGTGGAAGGCCGAGGCCAGCGCTTGTGATCCGACCGGGACCCGGTACTGCTCGCTGCTGCGCGCCAGGCTCCGGCCGTAACGATCGCACGCCGCGAATATCCGCAGGGCACGTCGAATGCTTCGCCGGCCGGCAAGCCCGGCCACCCCGGCCAGCAGCGGCTTGGCGCTGACCCGGAATTGCTGCAGCTTTCGATCGACCTGGCGGGCCTGCTCCGTCGGGCTCACGGTTTGGTCCTCACCGCACATGGTCCGGCGGAGATCTCGATCAGCGCGGACAGGGCCGTCAAGAAGTCGCGGCTGTCGTCCTGGATGGCCGTTCGCGTATGCGTCGGCAGCACCAGGATGGCCACGGCGACGCCGATGACCGCACCGATCGCGGTCTCCTCGATCCTCAGCATCAGCACCCCGAAAGAAAGCTGGCCCAGCAGGCCGTACAGCAAGGCCAGCATCGTGGTGATCCAGAACGTCATCAGGCTGTAGGTGAGGTCATGAAATAGAAGGCACAAAACAGGCAGACGAAGATCAAGGCGAGCGAGGCCGTCCTGTCGCCGGCGAACAGCGTGGCCACCAGCACGCCGCACGGGACGCCGAGCATGGTGCCGAGCAACCGCTGCCAGCCTTTGGTCAGGGTTTCCCCCCAGGAATTGGTGCCGGCGAAGATCACAAAGGCCGCGATCACGGCCCAATACCAACGTGCCGGCGACACCAATTCGCCCGTCACGATGGCCAACGAAGCGGCGACGGACACCTGGACGGCCTGCCGGGTGGTCGGCCGCAGCCCGGTGGCCGGTTCCTCGGCGACGGCCTCGCCGTCGTCGCGGCCGACGGTCTCGGACGCCGGCGGCGGTGCGGTGCGGACGCCTTCGACCATTGCCCGGACTTCGGCCGTTGCGGTGGCGGCGTTGATGATCGCCAGCGCGAGGCGGCGCACGGCGGTGTCACCCGGGTCGTCGGAGGTGGCCGCCGGCTGCCGGTCGAGGATCCGTTGAGCCTGACTCGCGGCCCGCGCGAGCCCCCCGGCCCGCGGCGTGCGGATCGCCCGCGCGAGCAGCGTGAGTGCCGCGATCAGTTCGGCACGCGCGTCGGGGGTATGTCGGCACCGAGGGCGGCCGCCCGCCGGCCCGCGGTGGCGACCCATTCGATCGCGAGTTCGGCGTCGAACAGCCACGGCGCGAGTTGTTCGCCGGTTACGCCAGGCCACAGCTCGTCGGCGTCGGCTTTGCCTTCGATCTGGCCCTGCACCATGAGGGCGGTCTCGTTGAGCCGGATGGTGCGGGCCCGCATGCGGCGCCGGCGCCGTTCGTCGAAGCGTCCGGTGCGGACCGCTTCGGCGGTGGTGTCGACGACGATGGCCATCCGCGCCCGCAGCGCCCGGATGGTCGCTCGCAGCACCCGCTCCGGCCGGTCGGGCAGCACGTAAGTGCTGATCACAACGTGCTCACCGTTCCCACCACGACCGCCCCGATCAGCCACGGCAATTCCGAAACGCTGGCTCGCAGGTACAACGTGAAGAAGTAGGCCATGAACGCGACCATGCCCAGAGCCCTGCCGCGCGCCCCGAAGCGGCGGATGTAAACCGCGACGAAGACGATCACCACGAAGGCGACGTCACTGGCCACCATGTGCGGCGCGAGCAACGCGGCGGCGGTGATGGCGACGGCGGCGGCCACGGGCAGCAGCGCCATCGTGATCCGTTGCCGCCGCGGGTCGGGCTCGTTGACGGATCGGGCCGCGACCATCGTGATGACGACGCCGAGCAGAGCGACAGTCAGGGGCTGGCTCGTCGCCCTGGTCACCACGTACATGATCAGCAGGGAACAGCCGAGCGCGGCCGTCGTGCGGGTCGCCATGCGCAGCCGCAGCAGTCCCGGATCGGAGCCGATCCACCAGTTTTGGGCTCTTTCGTACAGAACAGTTATCGGGTGACCCCTTTCGTCGGCTCGACAGCCCATGGTTACCCGAACTGCGCCGCGGCGACCAAGCTAGTCTTCGACAGCGTGACAGGGCCTACGCGGGCAAAGCTGGCCGACGGCCGTGACCTGCTGTTCTTCGCGTTGCCCGGGCACTGCCCGGCGCCGGTCGAAGATCGCCGGCCGCTGCCGGCGCGGGACCCGGACCCGTCGCAGTTGCGGTTCGACCGGTCGACCGGGCAGTGGGTGATCGTCGCGGCGCTGCGCCAAGACCGGACCTACAAGCCGCCCGCCGACCTGTGCCCGCTGTGCCCGGGTCCGTCCGGCCTGACCAGCGAGGTGCCCGCTCCCGACTACGACGTCGTCGTTTTCGAGAACCGGTTCCCGAGCCTGTCCGGCACCGGTGAAGTGACGTCCGTGCCCGCCGACCCCGGCTTTGCAGCCGCCCGGGGGCATGGCCGCACCGAGGTGATCTGTTTTTCCAGCGAACACGCCGGGTCGTTCGCGGAGCTGGAGCCCGCGCACGCCCGGCTGGTCGTGGAGGCCTGGCGGCACCGCACCGCCGAACTGATGGCCGCGCCGGGCATCGAGCAGGTGTTCTGTTTCGAGAACCGCGGCGAGGAGATCGGGGTGACGCTGACCCACCCGCACGGTCAGATCTACGGTTACCCCTATCTGACGCCGCGAACCGCCGCCATGCTGGGGCAGGCGCGCGAACATCGGATGCGTCACGGCGGCAACCTGTTTGCCGACCTGTTGGCGCGCGAGGTCGCCGACGGCAGCCGTGTTGTCGCACGCACCGAGCTGTTCACGGCGTTCGTGCCGTTCGCCGCGCGCTGGCCGGTGGAGGTGCACATCTACCCGAACAGGTTCGTGCACAATCTCGTCGAACTCGAGGAGGACGAACTGGACGGGTTCACGCAGGTCTACCTCGACGTGCTCGGGCGTTTCGACCGGATGTATTCGGCTCCGCTGCCCTACATTTCGGCGCTGCACCAGTTCGCCGCCGCCGAAGCCCAGGCCGACGGTTACTTTCACGTCGAGTTGATGTCGATCCGGCGCAGCGCCACCAAGCTCAAGTACCTGGCGGCCTCGGAATCGGCGATGGACGCGTTCATCAGCGACGTCACGCCCGAAAGCGTGGCCCTGCGTCTGCGGGAGCTCGGGCGATGAACGAGTCGGTCATTCGGTACGCCGCTCCGGGACGGATCAACCTGATCGGCGAACACACCGACTACAACCTGGGATTCGCGCTTCCCATCGCGCTGCCACAGCGCACCGTGGTGACGTTCTGGCCGGACCGCACCGATGCGATCACCGTGCACACCGCGCGCGCGAACGACGCTGTTCGGTTTCCGCTCCGCACGGTCCCCGGCCAGGTGACCGGCTGGGCCGCCTATGTCGCCGGGGTGGTGTGGGCGCTGCATCAAACCGGCCAACCGCTACCCGGCGGCACGATGACGATCTTCAGCGACGTGGAGATGGGATCGGGCCTGTCTTCCTCGGCGGCGCTGGAATGCGCGGTGTTGGGCGCGATCGCGGCGGCGGCCGGTCTGCGCATCGACACAAAAGAGCAGGCGCGGCTGGCCCAGCGGGCCGAAAACGAGTATGTCGGCGTCCCAACGGGTTTGCTCGACCAACTGGCATCGCTGTTCGGGGAACCGTCGACGGCGCTGCTGATCGACTTTCGCGACCTCACCGTCGCGCCGGTGGCGTTCGACCCCGAAGCCAGCGGCGTCGTGCTGCTGCTGATCGACTCGCGGGCCCGGCACCAGCACGTCGGCGGCGAATACGCGGCCCGTCGCAAATCGTGTGAGCGCGCGGCCGCCGATCTGGGGGCGTCATCGTTGCGTGACATCTGGGATCGAGGGCGCGCGGATTTGGACGCGGTCGCCAGCACGATCGATTCCCGCCGTGCGCGCCATGTTCTCACCGAGAACGGCAGGGTTCTGGATTTCGTTGCGGCATTGGGTGATTCGGACTTCGTCGAAGCCGGCCACATCTTGACCGCCTCCCACGTCTCCATGCGCGACGACTTCGAAATCACGACCGAGCACATCGACCTGATCGCCGACACCGCGGTGCGCGCGGGCGCTCTGGGCGCCCGGATGACCGGCGGTGGCTTCGGCGGCTGTGTGATCGCATTGGTGCCGGACGGCCGGGCGGACGCCGTCGCGGAGACGGTGCGACGGACGGTGATCGGTGCGGGTCACCCGCGGCCGATCATTACCCAAACCCATGCGGGCGCGGGCGCCGGACCGGGCGGGTGAGCGAGCCGCGCGGCTACGTTGAGGTTCGGGCATACGCCGAGCTCAACGACTTCTTGGCAGCAGAGCACCGGGGTGTGACGGTGCGCCGCCCGTTTCGCAGTCATCAGACCGTCAAGGACGTTCTCGAAGCGATGGGCATTCCGCATACCGAGGTCGACCTGATCCTCGTAAACGGAGCGCCGCGCGGCTTCGGCCATCGCCCGAGCGTCGGCGACCGCATCGCCGCCTACCCGATGTTCGAGGCGCTCGACATCGGGTCGACGGCCACGCTGCGGCCGGTGCCGTTGCGCGACCCGCGGTTTGTCGTCGACGTCAATCTCGGCCGGCTCGCGCGGCTCCTTCGAGTGCTCGGATTCGACGTGTGGTGGTCGAACGACGCCGACGACGCGACCCTGGCCGAGGTCAGCCTGGGCGAGCAGCGGATCCTGCTGACCCGCGATCGGGGCCTGTTGAAGCGCCGTGCCATCACGCACGGTCTGTTCGTGCACTCCCAGCATCCCGAGGAACAGACGCTAGAGGTGATAAGACGCCTGGACGTAGGCCAACGGCTGGCGCCACTCACCCGGTGCCTGCATTGCAACGGCGAGTTGGCCGCGGTCTCGAAAGAGGAGGTGATCGACCAGCTCGAGCCGTTGACCCGCCGGCACTACGAGGAGTTCAGCCGCTGCGCGCAATGCGGGCGGATCTACTGGGCGGGGTCGCATCATGCACGGTTGGTCGGTCTTGTCGAAAGACTCAGCCGCCAACTTTGATCTGGCGCTCTGGTATCGCGAATTAGCCTGTGCGGCACTGGTCGGTCGGGCGCAACCCACCCAGTTCGGGACCGACCGATAGGTGAGTTCCGTTGGTACTCAAGTGGCTCGTGTGACTACTGGCAGCGTCGATCAACTGTGATCTGGCTGCGCACAATTCATTTCGCGGATCGCTAGGACGGAGTGAGCCTGACCGCCCCCAGGTGCATGCGGTCGACCGCTTCTTCGAACTCCTCGCGCGTCGGGATTCGCTGCTCGCGGAATTTCAGTCCCATCATTCGCTGCGCGCGCGGCACGCCGTAGGACTCGGCGCAGCGGTGGAACAGGTCGGAGACGACGTCGCGGTCGCGGATGAGCTCGCCGCGCATGGCGGTGGTCTTGCCGTCGTAGACGACCTGGGCGGAGGCGCCGTCGCGGAAGTTCTGCTTCCACGCAGCGCCGGTCAGCGCATAGAGGTCATGGTCGATCACGTGGGCACTCAACGGAATTGAATACGACCGTCCCGTCTTTCGCCCGGTGAAGTTCAACACCATGAGCTGTTTGCGCGCCGGGCCCGCAAGCGGGGTGCGCAGCAGGAACCCCAGCACCGGATTGACGAGGCGCAGTACCGCCGACGGTGGGTGTCCGACGTCTATCGCATACGGCTGTTCTGTCATGCCAACACCGTAAGGCCAGGACGGGGCACCGCGGGGCGTGTTCATCCCCGCGGCGCGATCCGCCTCGGGACGTGTCAGGGGGTGATGGTCGTCTGGTCGTCGATGATGTTGGTCGCGTCCATCAGCACACCCTGATCGCTCTGCAGCGAGTCGGCGTTGAGCTGGAGCACGAAGACCGCCCCCTGGCTGGGGATCACCACCGTCTTCTGTGCGACGGCCCGCGTCTTGCCGTCCCTCTGGTACGTGCCGCTCAGCTGCCAGGCCTGAAACCCGGCGAGCGTGGACGCCTGGCCATTGCCGGAGCCCTGGTAGCCGGGGAGGCCGATCAGCTCGTTGGGCGCGTACTGGATGATCTTCGCCGGGTCGACGTCACCGGTGAGTTTCGAGTAAAGCGCCGAGATGGTCGGCGGGTCGGACGGATTCGGCGGCTGTGTCAAAACGATGCCGCCGTAAGACGTACCGGAGTTCTGGCTGATCTGCCAACCAGCGGGAACGGGCAGATCGACATTGGGGCCGGGATCTCCGTGATGGATGGGAGTCTCCGTGATGTGGTTGTCGCGGACGTAGTCGGCGATCGTCGGGCCGGGCGACGCGCCGGGAGTCGCAGCGGTTGTCGACGTCGTCGTCGAGGTCGATGTTGACGTCGATGTGGACGTCGAGGTCGACGTCGACGTCGCTGTTTTGTTGCTCGAGCCGCAACCCACCAGCGCCAAACCGAGCGCCACGGTAATCGTTGCTGCCGTCAAATGTTTCATCAATCAAAGCTCCCCGAAAATTGGGCCGGCACCAGCGCCGGCCACGCCGGAACGAGACTAACCGACGTCCGTCCCGACGTTGCCAGGGGAACCCGGCACAATCGCCCCCGAAATGCCACGCGAACGGGCGGTTATGCAGTAAGAGACAGCTATGCGGTCACGACGGGCCCTCATCGCGGTTATCGCGGCGACGGCCGTCTTCATGGCGTTCGTAGCTGCGGCCCCGCGGTTCGCCTACGACGGGCCGCCGCAGTTCGTCGCCAATCCCGTCGACCACGTCGACACGCTCATTGGCACGGGCACCGGCGGTGAGGCGGTCGGGGAGATCAACGACTTTCCCGGCGCCTCCCTGCCGTTCGGAATGGTGCAGTACTCGCCGGACACCGTCGGCAACTATGCGGGCTACAACTACGACAACTCGCGCTCCACGGGGTTCAGCATGACCCACGCCTCGGTGGGCTGCGCCGCGTTCGGCGACATCTCGATGCTGCCGACCACCAACCCGATCGGCGCACAGCCATGGAACGCCTGGGAAAGGATCGCCCACGACGACACCGAACAGGGCGCGCCGGGCTACTACACGGTGCGCTTTCCCGGCACCGGGGTGACCGCGGAACTCACCGCCACCACGCGCACCGGCGTCGGCCGGTTCCGCTATCCGCACAACGGTCGGCCGGCGGTGTTGCACGTGCGCTCCGGTGCGTCGCTGGCGGGCAATTCCCGCGCGACCATCCAGATCGGCGACGACAACGCCACGATCACCGGATGGGCGACCAGCGGCGGATTCTGCAGCAAGAACAACGCCTACACGGTGTATTTCGCCATGAAGTTCAGCCAGCCGTTCACCTCCTACGGATCCTGGGACGGCTATTCCGTCTACCCGGGTGCCCGCCGCGCGGCGTCGCCGTACAGCGGTGGGTACGTATCGTTCCCGGCCGGTTCGGTGGTCGAGGTGCAGACGGCGATCTCCTACGTCGGTGTCGACGGAGCGCAGGCGAACCTCGCGGCCGAGCGCGGGAAGAGCTTCGATGACGTGCGTGCCGCGGCGGTGTCCCAATGGAACGCCACGCTGTCGTGCATCGCGGTGGCCGGCAGAAACGTCGGCAATCTCGATACCTTCTACACGTCGCTGTATCATTCATTGTTGAACCCCAACACCTTCAACGACGTGGACGGGCGCTACGTCGGTTTCGATGGCCTTATCCACACCGTGGCCCGGGGACGCACCCAGTACACCAACTTCTCCGACTGGGACACCTACCGGGGCTGGGCGGCTCTACAGGGACTGCTCTTCCCTCAGCAAGCCAGCGACATGGCGCAGTCGCTCGTCAACGACGCCGAGCAGAGTGGATCGTTTCCCCGTTGGGCGCTTGCGAATTCCGCGACCGGCGAGATGACCGGCGACAGCGTGGTACCGCTCATCGTGAACCTCTACGCCTTCGGCGCCAAGGATTTCGACGTCAAAACCGCGCTGCACTACATGGTGAACGCGGCAACCAAGGGCGGTGTCGGCCTGGGCGGGTATGTGGAGCGGCCCGGCATCGCCACCTATCTGGAATTGGGCTATGCACCCCAGACGTTCGGGGCGGGTGCCTCGATCACGCTGGAGTGGTCCGTTGACGACTTCGCCATCGCCCGCTTCGCCGACGCACTCGGCGATGCGGCGACCGCCGCCGAATTCCAGAACCGGGCGCAGTACTGGCAGAACCTGTTCAACCCGACTACCCGGTACATCTCGCCGCGCGACGCGAGGGGATTCTTCCCGCCCGGTCCCGGTTACGTCGACTCCCCTTTTGGCTTCGGCCAGGAGGGTTACGACGAGGGCAACGCCGAGCAGTATGTCTGGTGGGTGCCCCACAACGTCGCGGGGTTGGTGACCGCGCTCGGCGGCCGCAGCGCGGTCGCCGAGCGGCTCGACCGCTTCACGGAGAAGCTCAACGTGGGCCCGAAGGAGCCCTACCTGTGGGCCGGCAACGAGCCGGGCTTCGGGGTGCCGTGGCTGTACAACTACATCGGTCAACCTTGGAAGGCTCAGCACACGGTCGACCGGGTCCGCGGGCTGTTCGCGCCGACACCCGACGGCGAGCCGGGCAACGACGATCTCGGCGCGATGTCCAGCTGGTACGTCTGGGCCGCGCTCGGCCTGTACCCGACCACCCCGGGTACGCCGATCCTGACCGTCGGCGCACCGCTGTTCGATCGCGTTGTAATCGCCCTTCCGGGAGGGAAATTCATTCGACTCTCCGCTCCAGGCGCATCGGGGCCTAATCACCTGAAGTACATCAGCGGCCTGGACATCGACGGCCAGGCCACCGATCGCACCTTCCTCCCGGAGTCGATCATCCGCACCGGTGGCCAGCTCAACTTCTCGCTCGCCGCCTACCCGAACAAGGTCTGGGGCACCGCCGAGTCGTCCGCGCCGCCGTCGTTCGGTGCGGGCAGTTCGGCGGTGACCGCCAACGTCGCCCGACCCATCGTCACGATCGCGCCGGGACGCACCGGCACGGTGAAGGTCGATGCGCAACGGATGATCGACGGCGCCGGCGGCTACACCATCACCGGCACGTCCAACGACGCCGGGGTTACGGTGACGCCTGTGTCCGGCCAGTTCGCCTCGGACGGGTCGGCCCACGTCGACGTCGCGATCACGATCGCCAAATCGGCGCCCGAGGAGTATCGCGTGGTCTTACTTACCACCACGGTCGGCCAGAGCATCAGGAGGTCAACCGTTTTCGTCGCCGCCCAAGCCGAGCCCGACGAATCCTGACTTCGTCAGACCATCTCGTTCTCGGTCAGCCACCGCATCACCGGCCAACCGACGAATACGGGTAGCCAACAGGTCAGCACCCGGTACAGCAGAACCGACGGCACCCCTACGGCCGCGGGGACACCGAATGCGGCCAGCCCACCGATCAGGGCGGCTTCGACGGCGCCGACGCCGCCCGGCGTCGGCGCGGCGGAGGCCAGCGTTCCGCCGACCATCGTCACCACGGTGCAGGTGACGAACGTTGCGCCGCCGCCGAAGGCCTGGACGCTGGCCCAGAGCGCCAGCGCCGCACCGAGAGTCGTTCCCGCACAACCAAGTACGATCAGCCCGAGCCGTTTCGGTTCGCGGGCAACCTCGAGCAGGTCACGGCCGACCTCCTTCATTCTCGGACGCAGGTCCGTCGCCAGCCACCGCCGAAGCGCGGGCACCAACAGAAACGCGCCTACAATGCCCAGCGCCACACCTGCGATCAGGTACAGCACCGTGGCATTCGGCACGAAATGCTTGAGGTCCATCGATGCGCCCGCGACGGTGCTGAACAAGATCAGCAACACGACATGCATGATCACCTGCACGGATTGCTGCAGCGCCACCGCAGTGGTGGCCCGCATTGCGGACAGCCCTCCGCCCTTCTGCAAGTATCTCGTGCTCAGCGCAAGGCCTCCGACCCCGGCCGGCGTGGTGGTTGCCGCAAAAGTGCTGGCCACCTGCGCGATTGACAGCTTCCAGAAGTCCACCGATTCGTCGGCGCTGGCCCATAAGGCGGCCGCGGCGCCCACGTACGTCAGCGCGGATATCGCCAAGCCCAGGAGCGCCCACCACCAGTTCGCCCTACCCAGTTCCGAGAAGAACGTCGGCACGGTGCTGATGAAGGGGTACGCGACATAGACCAGCGCAACGAGCAGCACCAGCTGAATGAGCTGCTTGCGGGTGAACCTGGTGATGGTTTCGGTCTTGATCTGATCCGCGCCGGTTTGCCGCTTCACTTCCGCGCGGGCCGCGGAGATCACGGCGCCGGCATCGGCCATCGAGCGCCGGATCCGTTTCGGCACAGCTACTTTCGTCAGCCGGCGGGATGCCGTCAAGACGGTGTCTTTGCCGAACGCCGCTATCGCGGCGCGCACCGCGGACTCCGCGTCATACAGCGCCGTGGTCGTTGCCAGGAGATGGGCGATGTCGTATTGGAGTTGGGTATCGGTGGCGCCGTATTCGGCGCTGCCGAAACCGCCGAATAGCACCGCGCCGTCGTCCACGGTGATCTCCTGGTTGCGCAGGTCGCCGTGGGAGATCTGATGGTCGTGCAGGATTCGTAGCGATTCCCACGCGCGGGCAACTGGCGTCTTCTTCGTGCAATGGTCGAGCGGAACCCCCCGGACGGGCTTGTGCGCGTAGAGCATCCATCCCCGGTCAAGGAGGGCGACAGCGACCGGCAACGTGTTGGCGAGGCCCAGGTCGTCGACGGCAATGACCATCAGAGCACGATGCTCGATGGCGCGGCGCATGGAGGCCACCAAAGGCCCGGTCTCGCTGCCCCGCAGTCGCAGCTTTCGCCAGAGCTGGAGCAGTGCGCCGCCGCTGCGCTGATGCGGGCCGTACAACTCGACTACGGCCTCGCCGACGGCGTCGGTCGGGGCCGAATCGGGATACCTGCAGGTGGCGGAAAGTACGAGCGGCCCGGGTCCGGCGGGGTGGACCACTTGGAGCGCGGAGACCCGGCATCCGCGTTTGGCCATCGCGCGCACCGCACCGTCGAGCGGCACCTCGAGAGCGGGGGTGCCGACGACCAGTACGACGAGCGCGCCGACGAACCAGCCCACCGCGAGCCCCAGCAGGGAGCGCGCCGGCACTATCGCACTGACGAACAGGTGGATCGGCACGAAGGCCAGCAGCAGCGCCCACCACCAATGTCGCCAGCGCGCGGGGAGCCAGGGACCGGACACGGTCAGCACCGCCGCGAGCATCGCGATCCACCGTGGGTCGTCCAGGATCTGGGCCAGCTGGGTCTGTGGCCGGTCCGAGAGGTCGAAGTGCCATCGGGGTGCCGAGAAGCCGTTGCCGCCGATCGAGAGGGGGAGGACCGCGAGTACCCCCGCGGCCGCGTATGCGCCGAGCAGCTTCCATTGCCGGGAGACGATCAATCCGATGAGGATCGCGAACGGCAGCGCCAGGATCGCGATGCCGTACGCCAGGTAGACGGTATCGGATTGGGTCGGGGTCAGTACCCCGACGATCTCCGAGATCGATCGCTCCAGCGCAACCCATTGCGGGCGGGTGATCAGCGAACCGGCGATGATGAGCGCGAAGAAGACCATGGTGGCCACGAGCCGGATGATGTCGTTGGTCCGCCGGGTCAGTGGTTGCAGCAGGTTGCCCGAAACGCTGATGTCGCGCCCGTCAACCCGCATGTCGAGATCCTTTGGACCGGGGCCGCGCTGTTAGCGGCCCGCGGACAACTTAACCGGATGCCTCGGGGCCCGCGTGCACAGCTTGCTCACACGGGGCGCGCGTAGGCTCAGGTAGGTAGTTGTGCTAGCGAATTGAGAGGACGAGGGCGTGGCCAGAACGGACAACGACACCTGGGAGATCACCGAGAGCGTGGGCGCGACGGCATTGGGCGTCGCGGCCGCCCGCGCGGCGGAAACCGAGAGTGAAAGCCCGCTCATCAGCGATCCTTTCGCGCGGGTGTTCCTCGACGCGGCGGGCGACGGCGTGTGGAACTGGTTCGCGGCCCCCAACCTGCCCGCCGAGATCGCCGAGGCCGAACCCGACCTGAAGCCGCGGATGCAGGGAATGGTCGACTACATGGCCGCGCGGACGTCGTTCTTCGACCGGTTCTTCCTCGACGCGGCCCGCGACGGCGTGCACCAGGTGGTGATCCTGGCGGCGGGTTTGGACTCCCGGGCGTGGCGGCTGCCGTGGCCCGATGGCACCACGGTGTACGAACTCGACCAGCCCAGGGTGCTGGAATTCAAGTCCTCGACATTGCGGGACAACGGTGCGCAGCCGACCTGCAACCTGGTGCATGTTCCGGTCGACCTGCGTCACGACTGGCCGGCCGCGTTGCGGCAGGCCGGTTTTGACAGCTCGGCGCCCGCCGCCTGGTCCGCCGAAGGGCTGTTGCCGTTTCTGCCCGCGGCCGCGCACGAGCTGCTGTTCGAGCGTGTCCAGGCGCTGAGCGTCGCGGGCAGCCGGATTGCCGTGGAGGCCCCCGGCCCGGACTTCCTCGACGAGGCCGCCCATGCGAAGCGCCTCGAGTCGATGCAGCGGGTGCGCGACCTGATGGCCAAACTGGAGCCGGACCGCGAACTCCCCGACTTCCAGGATCTGTGGTACATGGAAGAGCGCGAGGACGTCGGCGACTGGTTGCGTGGGCACGGCTGGGACGTGACGGTGACCGAGGCGGTGGAGCTGATGGCCCGCTACGACCGCACGCCTCCGCAGGGCATCGAGGACGCCGCGCCGCGGACGTTGTTCGTCGCGGCCGAGCGAGCGGGGGCGTAAGCGTGACCCGAACCGACAACGACACCTGGGAGATCACCGAGAGCGTGGGGGCGACGGCGTTGGGCGTGGCGTCGGCCCGGGCGGCGGAAACCCGAAGTGAAAATCCTTTGATCCGGGACCCGTTCGCCCAGGTGTTCCTCGACGCCGTCGGCGACGGCGTGTGGAACTGGCATTCCGCGCCGCAGCTGCCCGCGGAACTGATCGAGGCCGAACCCGAGTTGCCGCTGCAGATGCAGTCGATGGTCGGCTATATGGCTTCGCGGACAGCGTTTTTCGACCAGTTCTTCTCCGACGCCACTCGGGCGGGCATCCGCCAGGCCGTGATCCTGGCGGCGGGCCTGGACGCGCGTTCGTGGCGGCTGGCGTGGCCCGAAAGCACCACGGTGTACGAACTCGACCAGCCCAGGGTGCTGGAGTTCAAGGTGGCGACGTTGGCCGAGCACGGCGCGCAGCCCGCGTGCAACCGGGTCGCCGTCGCGGTTGACCTGCGTCAGGATTGGCCGACGGCGTTGCGGCAGGCCGGTTTTGACGCGTCCGCGCCCAGCGCCTGGTCGGCCGAGGGACTGATGCCGTATCTGCCGGCAGCAGCCCAACACTTGCTGTTCGACCGCGTTGTGGGGCTCACCGCCGCCGGCAGCCGGGTCGCCGTGGAGGCGCTTGGGCCGAAGTTTCTCGACCCGGAGTTTCGCGCGAGGCGTCGCGAGCGGATGGACCGGATTCGTGCGTTGATGGCCGAAGTGGACCCGCAGCGGAAGATCCCGAGGACCGACGAGCTGTGGTACTTCGAGGAGCGCGAAGACGTCGGTGACTGGTTCCGTCGGCACGGCTGGGACGTGACGGTGACGCCGTCCAGCGAGCTGATGGCCGGCTACGGCCGCAGCGCACCCAATGAGGTCGAGGACCAGGTTCCCGGGAATCTGTTCGTGACCGCGCAGCGCGTGTAGCCCGTTCGCTTCCTGCCTTTAGGCCGTATCGGGTGACTTTCGCCCCTGGCGTGGCGCGCTGCGCGGTGTGAGCTTGGCGGTGGAGGAACTTGGCGATGAGAACTGGCAAGCGAATTCGCGGACAACGGCTCGCCGGCAGGGTACTTGTCGTAGCCTTCGCTCTCGTTCTGGGCTGGTTGGTGGTGTTGCCCAGGGTGTTGCGACGCCACCGGGACCTGATGCTCAGTGTCGGCCCGTTCAAGACGTTGTTGACGAAGTACAACGAAATGACTCGCAAGATCTCGGGAACTGAGCGGTCGTCGTGGGGGCTGCTGACCCACGTGGGCCGCCGCAGCGGGCGCACCTACCAGACGTCGCTGGGCGCACATCCCTACGGTGACGGCTTCCTGCTGCCCTTGGGCTACGGCACCCGCACCGACTGGTACCGAAACATCATGGCCGCCGGGACAAGCACGCTTGCCTGGAAAGGGCGCACCTTCGAGCTGGAGCGGCCCGAACTCGTTTCCGGTCCCGAGCCGATGCAAGCCTGGGGGCTAGGCGAGCGAATCCTGTTGCGCCTGGCCGGAATGCGCGACTTTGTGTGGTTACACCAGAGCGAGGAACAGGTCGCAGAGCCGCCGCAGGCCATTTCCGGCTGAGCGACCTCACTTCGTGTCGTCGACGAAAAGCGCCATTGACGCGGTAAATCCATGCAAAGCGTTGCGGCCCGCAATCGGGCCGATCTCCCCGGCGGCGAAGAAACCGGCGAGCGGAATCCCGCGGAGTAGTTCCTGGATCGTCGACGCGTCGTGGTCGGCGACCCCGAACATCCGCCGCCCGCGCCCGTTGCAGGTGAACAACAGCGCGCCCACCGGACGGCCGGGCAGCTCGGCGGCCGCCCGCTCCACGGTCAGGCGCAGGTCCTTGGCGGCGCCCGCCGCGTCGCGGACCTGGAACTGCACGGTCTCGCCGACCTCGATGGCCTCACCGATCTCGATCGCCCCGGTCGCGGGATCGGCGCCCAGCAGCCCGCGGATCAAAAAGTCGCCCTGGCCCGGAGCCGCCAGGCGCTCGTCGACGACGATCCCCATCTGCAGGCCGTGGCTGACCAGTTGCTGGTCGTGGGACGGCAGCTCCTCGACGATCG
The DNA here is from genome assembly GCA_963784685.1 of uncultured Actinomycetota bacterium. GTDB lineage: Bacteria > Actinomycetota > Actinomycetes > Mycobacteriales > Mycobacteriaceae > Mycobacterium. The sequence goes on along the minus strand of CAWASF010000009.1, from coordinate 747,406 downwards.
CGCGCAGCCGCTGCAGCGGCGGCCGCCCGCCCAGCTCGGTGATCACCGCGCCGTCGGCGCCGGTGACGATGTAGGGGTCGCCGATCGGCCGACAGCCCTGCGACACGATCGGGACACCGAGCGCGCCGGGCAGGCGCACGCCGACCAGGCCGGAGGTGAGCACGTCGCGGTCGCGGAACAGCCGGGTGTCGCCCGGTCGCAGCCCACCGCTCACCGCGCCGCCCACGACCGTCGTCCCCGGCAGGTCGGCGTTGAGGTGGTCGATGAGCAGGGTCGCCGGAAAGGTGTACGGATCGGGCAGCAGCAGGTGCAGATCGTGCGCGGTGGCGTCGAATCGGTAACCGGTGAGCAGGCCACCCGAGCCGGTGCGGACGAAGTCCAACTGGAACGTCTCGGCGGGCAGGCCCGATGCCAGCCAGACCGCCACCGCGGGCTCGTCTTCCATTTCGTGGCCCCCGGCGACGATCGCCTGCGCGATGCAACCGATCAGCGCGGGCGGCGCGATTATCTTTTGCACCGCGTTGACGATGTCCGCGGCGTTGTCGGTGTGTGATCGCGACCCGAACAGCACCGCCAGCGACGACGGGTCGCCCGCAAGCTCGTCGCGGGCCCGCGCTGCGGCCTCCACCGCGGCCCGCCCGGCCTCAGGCGCAGTGGAAACTCCGACTCCGATCCGCACCCTTCCATGATGCGCCCCCCCGGGTGCGGCCAAACTGGTCCACATGCAGATCCCGTTCGCCGATGCGGTGCTCACCCGCCTCGCCCGCCGCGACGCCGGGCTCGACCTGATCGAGGAGATCGAGGACGAGGCGCTTGAGCCGGTAGACGCCGCCGACCTGCCGTTGGCCGACCCGGCCGTGCTGCTGCAACGGATGGAAAACCGGCTCGTCCGCCATCAGCTCTTTGCCCCCGACGTGTTGAGCGCCGACGAGCTGCGCCGGCTGCGCTACATCCTCAACTTCGCCAGGCTCGCGGACTTCGAACCGGGCGCCGCGGGCCCCGGCGGAACCCGCGGGCGCGGAGACGTCTCGGTTGGCGCCGAAATCGCGCCCTGGCGGTCGAGGGTCGCAGACGCGCTGTACGGGCCACTGCGCGAGGAGCCCGATCCGATCGCGGCTCTCAAGGCTGCCCGAGAGGCACTGACTGCTCTGGCCGCCGACCAGGACGACCAACGGCGAGTCCTGATCGAGCGCCACGGAAATGACTTCTCCCCCGCGGAATTGGACGCCGAGGTCGGCTACAAGAAGCTCGTCACAGTCCTTGGCGGTGGCGGGGGTGCGGGATTCGCCTACATCGGCGGCATGCAGCGCCTGCTGGACGCCGGCCAGGTGCCCGACTACATGATCGGCGCGTCGATCGGATCGATCCTGGGCAGCCTCGTGAGCCGCGCCTTGCCCGTGCCGATCGAGGAATACGTCGCGTGGGCGAAAACCGTTTCGTACCGGGCCATCCTGGGCCCCGAACGGCTGCGCCGCCGCCATGGGCTGGCCGGCATGTTTGCGCTGCGATTCGACCAGTTCGCCCACGCAATGCTCAGCCGCGAGGACGGCGAACGGATGCGCATGTCGGACTTGGCGATCCCATTCGACGTGGTCGTCGCCGGTGTGCGCAGGCAGCCGTATTCGGCGCTGCCGTCGAGGTTCCGCCGTCCCGAGTTGGCGGCACTGCAGTTGCGGTCGCTCCCCTTTCGCCCGATCGGCATCGGCCCACTGGTGGGTGCCCGGATGTGGCAAGTGGCCGCCTTCATCGACCTGCGGGTGGTCAAGCCCATCATCATCGGCGACGACGAACCGGCCCGCGACTTCGACGTCGTCGACGCGGCGTCGTTCTCGGCCGCCATTCCCGGTGTGCTGCACCACGAAACGAGTGACCCGCGGATGATCTCGATCCTCGACGAGCTGTTCGAGGAAAAGGACATCGCGGCCCTCGTCGACGGCGGTGCGGCGAGCAACGTTCCGGTCGAACTGGCGTGGAAACGCGTGCGCGAGGGGCGGCTGGGCACTCGCAACGCGTGCTATCTGGCATTCGATTGCTTTCACCCGCAATGGGATCCGCGGCACCTGTGGCTGGTGCCGATCACCCAGGCGATCCAGTTGCAGATGGTGCGTAACCTGCCCTATGCCGATCACCTCGTCCGATTCGAGCCGACGCTGTCGCCGGCGAACCTGGCGCCGTCCGTCGCGTCCATCGATCGCGCGAGCAGATGGGGGCGCAACAGCGTCGAGCGGGCGATCCCGGTGACGACGGCGCTGCTGCAGCCGACGTGGTGGGAAGGTGACGCGCCCCCGGTCGCCAAGCCAAAACCAGGCTGCGAAGTCGGTGGCGTCGCCGATGAGCGCGGTCATGGCCGCGATTCAGGTGCCGACGAATCGCTTTGCCCGGTGGCGAAATCGCCACCTGACGTGAACGGACCGTCCGGGGGATGGGCGATTCGGCTATCACCTCATGGTCTGCAGAGGCGTCAGCGCGCCTCGGCCTGACCGCGCCAGTGCTTATATCCACGCCGCGCGGCGAACGCTCCGACTATGGCGCTCACGCACCAGACCGCGATCGCCGAATAGGCCAACCACGGCGACCGATTGCCGATTGAGGCACCCAGCGCGGTGTAGGCGAATGCCCGCGGCGCCGAACCGATGAACGCACCGATCGCCATCTGCCACAACGGAACTCCGAACGCCCCGAAGGCATAAGAGGCGAGCGCGTCCGATATTCCGGGAACGAAGCGCTGACCGACTACCGCCCACAGCCCGCGCCGTTCGATCAGCGCGTCGACGCGGTCGGCGCGGTTGGCTCCCAGCAGCGCCCGCGCGCTGTCTCGGCCGGCACGACGGCCGGCGAGACTCGCGACCATCGCCGTGCCCACCGTCGCGCCCAGCGTCACGAACACGCCCAAGACCGGACCGAACAACAGCCCGCTGCTCGCGGCCAGAATCGAGCCCGGCACGAAGATCGCGGCGAGAACCGCCGACACCACGATGTAGGTCAGCGGCGCCGCCGGGCCCGTCGCCTTGACCGTGCGCCGGACGTCCTCGATGTCGACGACGTGCCTGGCGGCCAGCAGATAGAACAGCGCGACCAGGAACGCGGCGAACACGACGAGCCGCGCGACGTGGCGTCGTCGCGATGTCGGCGCGGGACCCTCGTTGTCGGCCATGGTGACCGCGATTCTTCCTTACAGCCGGCTCACGTAGGGTCCCATGGCGTGCGGACCGATGACGACAGCTGGGACATCACCGAGAGCGTGGGTGCGACGGCGCTGGGAGTGGCGGCGGCGCGCGCGGCGGAGACCGAGAGCGACGACCCGCTGATCAGCGACCCGTTCGCGCGGATTTTTCTCGACACTGCCGGCGAGGGCGAATGGGACTGGTACGGCGCTCCCGAGCTGCCCGCCGAGGTCGTCGAAGCCGAACCCGCGTTGCCGCTGCGGATGAAGTCGATGGTCAGCTATTTCGCCTCGCGGACCTTGTTTTTCGACACGCTGTTCCTCGACGCCGCCAACGCGGGCATCCGTCAGGTGGTCATCCTGGCGGCCGGCTTGGACGCGCGGTCCTGGCGATTGCCGTGGCCCGACGGGGTGACGGTGTTCGAGCTCGACCAGCCAAGGGTGCTGGACTTCAAGGCCTCGACATTGCACGAGCGCGGCGCCGAACCGACGTGTCATCGGGTCGGCGTCCCGGTGGACCTCCGTCAGGACTGGCCGAAGGTATTGCAGCAGGCCGGTTTTGACGCTTCGGCAGCGAGCGTGTGGTCGGCCGAGGGGCTGTTGATGTACCTGCCGGCGGCGGCCCAGGAGTTGCTGTTCGACCGCATTCAGGGGCTCACCGCTTCCGGGAGTCGGGTCGGTATCGAGGCGCTGTCACCCAACTTCGCCGACCCCGACGCCACCGCGCAGCGGCGTGAGCGCTCGGAACGCGTCCGCGGGTTGATGGCCAAGGCGGACCCGCAACGGGAGGTCCCGCGAACCGAGCAGCTGTGGTACTTCGAGGACCGCGAGGACGTCGGCGACTGGTGGCGCCGTCACGGCTGGGAGGTGGCCGTGACGCCGTCGGACGAGCTGATGGCCGGCTACGGCCGCAAGCTTCCTCAGCAGATCGAGGACGGCGTCCCGCCTTATCTATTCGTGTCCGCACACCGGCCGGGAAACTAACGGAGTCGAACCATCCGGGTCGTAGAACTCTCGTCGAGCTCCACGAGGTCCGAGCGGGAACGCAGGAAGTCACTGAAAGACTTGAAGCCCAAGGACTTTTCGCTGAATGACGGGTCCATGCGCTTCATCTGCGCCTTGACCGCGGAGTTGTGCAGCCAGTCGACGTCGTCCTTCTCCAGGCCCATCCGCACCGCCCGCGTCAGCAGGTCGGTGGCCGCTCTCTGCGGATCGGGCGACGCTGGCTCCTCGTCATCGGCTGCGGCCTTGGACCTGGCGCGTTGCCTGGGTGCGGATTCGGCGGGCGCCGGAACTCCGGGCAGCGCGTCGTAGACGACGAACTCGTCGCAAGCCGCCGCCAGCGCCCGGCTCGACGAGCCGGCCACTCCGACGCCGACCACGTAGCGGCCGAGCCGCTTGCAGCGCTGGGCCAGCGGAATGTAGTCGGAGTCGCCGGCCACGATCACCACATGGGTCAGGTCGGGCAGGCGGAACATGTCCTCGACCGTGTCGACGGCCAGCCGAATGTCGGCCCCGTTCTTGCCGTAGGCGGCCGCCGGGAAGAGTTGCACCAGATCGACCGCGCGGCCCACCAACTGCTCGCGATAGCCGGTGTTGACGTCGGCCGACCAGTCCGCGTATGCGCGGGTGAGCACCAGGGTGCCGAACGACGAGGCGAAGTCGATGATGGCGCCGACGTCGACGGTGGCCCGCGCCAGCCGGTCCTGCTGCTTGTCCAGGCCCTTGGCCTTGTCCTTGTGAAACGAAGTGCGCCCGTGTACCTGGTCGTAACGGGAGATCACAATGTTGTCGAAGTCGAGGTAGACCGCGACGCGGCCCGCACCGGGATCCGTCATGAGCACAGTCTCGACCATTACGGTCCCGGCCGACCACGGGATGCGCTTTATGGCGTAACTGGTCAGGCCACTTGACGTCTGACCTATGACCAGCCAGACTGTGCGCATGGCGCTGCAGCCGGTGACACGTCGATCTGTGCCCGAGGAGGTTTTCGAGCAGATAACCGCCGACGTGCTCAGCGGGGAGATGCAGCCCGGCGAGGCCCTGCCGAGCGAGCGTCAGTTGGCCGAGGTTCTCGGGGTATCCCGGCCGGCCGTCCGTGAGGGGCTCAAGCGGCTTTCCGCGGCCGGTCTCGTCGAGGTGCGCCATGGCGGCGTCACCACCGTTCGCGATTTCCGGCGGCATGCCGGTCTGGACCTGCTGCCCCGGTTGCTGTTTCGCAATGGCGAGCTCGACATTTCCGTTCTCCGCAGCATTCTCGAGGCCCGGCTGCGAAACGGTCCGAAGGTCGCGGAACTGGCGGCCGAACACCACGGACCCGAGTTGGCGGACCTGCTCGAAGATTCGTTGCGAGCGCTGCAGAGCGAAAAAGACCCCAGCGAGTGGCAACGTCATGTGCTCACGTTCTGGGATCACGTGGTCGACAGCGCCGGGTCGATCGTATATCGGTTGATGTACAACGCGTTTCGCGCGACATACGAGCCCGCGCTCGCGGTCCTGGCCGCGGCGACGACCGCGGAGGTTAAACGTCCGGATGCCTACCGGAAGCTCGCCGATGCGATCTGCTCGAGTAATCCCGCCGCAGCCAAGCAAGCCGCCCAGGAATTACTCGAAGTCGCCAACGCCGCCCTGCTGGCCGGACTCGACAGCCCGCGGAAACGACGATGACGACGTCCACCGCGATCACCACGCATCTCCGCGGCCAGATCCGGCCCGGGGTCGACGCGGTCGGCGGGTTCTACCGGACCTGCGTGCTGACCGGTAAGGCGTTGTTCCGGAGGCCATTCCACTGGCGGGAGACGATCGAGCAGGGCTGGTTCATCACGAGTGTCTCGTTACTGCCAACCCTCGCGGTTTCGATTCCGCTGACAGTGCTCATCATCTTCACGCTCAACATCCTGCTCGCCGAGTTCGGCGCCGCGGACATCTCCGGTGCGGGTGCGGCACTGGGCGCGGTCACCCAGTTGGGCCCGCTGACCACCGTGCTGGTGATCGCCGGCGCCGGCGCCACAGCGATCTGCGCCGACCTGGGCGCCCGCACCATCCGCGAGGAGATCGACGCGATGGAGGTGCTCGGCATCGATCCCATCCACCGGCTGGTGGTGCCCCGCGTCGTCGCCGCAACCGTCGTCGCCACGCTGCTCAATGGCGCGGTGATAACCATCGGTCTGGTCGGTGGTTTCGTTTTCGGCGTCTTCATCCAACACATTTCGGCCGGCGCCTATGTCGGCACGCTCACCCTGGTCACCGGCCTGCCCGAGGTGGTCATCTCGGTGGTCAAGTCGGCCACGTTCGGAACGATCGCCGGCCTGGTGGGTTGTTATCGCGGACTCACCACGAAGGGCGGTCCCAAAGGCGTGGGCACCGCCGTCAACGAGACGCTGGTGTTGTGCGTGATCGCGCTGTTCGCGGTCAACGTGGTGCTGACGACGATCGGCGTGCGATTCGGGACGGGGCGCTGACGTGTCGACGCGAGCCGTGCTGCGCGCCCGCTACCCGCGGACCGCCGCCAACGTCCACCGCTACGGCGGCGGCGCGGCCCGAAGCCTCGAGCGGATCGGGATTTTCGCGCGCTTCATGCGGATCAGCGTCCTGCAGATCGGGTGGGCGCTGCACCGCTACCGCCGGGAGACGCTGCGCCTGGTCGCCGAGATAGGCATGGGCACCGGCGCGATGGCCGTGATCGGCGGCACGGTCGCGATCATCGGGTTCGTGACCCTGTCCGGCAGCTCACTCATCGCCATTCAAGGCTTCGCGTCGCTGGGCAACATCGGCGTCGAAGCGTTCACCGGATTCTTTGCGGCACTGGCCAATACCCGCGTCGCCGCGCCCATCGTCTCCGGTGTCGCGCTGGCCGCCACGGTCGGCGCCGGCGCCACCGCCCAGTTGGGTGCCATGCGGATCAGTGAGGAGATCGACGCGCTTGAAGTCATGGGCATCAAGTCGATTTCGTTTCTGGTCTCCACCCGAATCGTGGGCGGACTGGTGGTGATCGTGCCGCTGTACGCGCTGGCCCTCGACATGGCCTTCACGTCCGGCCAGGTTGTCACGACGATCTTCTACGGACAGTCGAACGGCACCTACGAGCACTACTTCCGCACGTTCCTGCGCCCCGAGGACGTGGGTTGGTCGGTCGTGCAGGTAGTCATCATCGCGGTGGTGGTGATGATCACCCACTGCTACTACGGGTACACCGCCAGTGGCGGACCGGTCGGTGTCGGCCAGGCCGTCGGACGATCGATGCGTTTTTCGCTGGTCTCGGTGGTGGTTGTCGTCCTACTGGCTGAGTTGGCGCTCTACGGCGTCGACCCGAACTTCAACCTCACCGTCTAACCGCCATGACGACGCCGCTGACGCGCAACAGCCGACGGGTCCTGCTGTACGTCGAGGGCGTGGTCCTGCTGTCAGTCGGCGCTTTGGTTCTCGTGTTGGTGTACATGCAGTTTCGGGGGGACTTCACGCCGAAGACCGAGCTGACCATGGTGGCTTCGCGAGCGGGCCTGGTGATGGAGCCGGGAGCAAAAGTCACCTTCAACGGGGTGGCGATCGGCCGGGTGGCCAGCATTTCGGAGATCGAGCGTGACCGCAGCCCGGCGGCCAAGCTCGTGTTGGAGGTGGATCCGAAGTACATCAACCTGATTCCGGCCAACGTGCTCGCCAGCATCGATGCGGCAACCCTTTTCGGCAATAAGTACGTGTCGTTGTCGTCTCCGGAAAATCCGCAACGGCAACGGGTCTCGCCGCACGACGTGATCGACGTTCGGTCGGTGACGACCGAGTTCAACACGTTGTTCGAGACGATCACCTCGATCGCCGAGAAGGTGGATCCGATCGAACTGAACGCCACGTTGTCGGCTTTGGCGCAGGCGCTGGATGGGCTGGGCAGCCGCTTCGGAGAGTCGCTCGTCGACGGCAACCAGATTCTGGAGCACTTGAACCCGCGGGTGAAGCAGCTCGGCTACGACGCGCGGCGGTTGGCGGATCTCGGTGAGATCTACACCCGCGCGTCGCCGGGTTTGTGGGCCTTTCTGCAGAACGCTCTGACCACTGCCCGCAGCCTGAACCGGCAACAGGGGGATCTGGATGCAGCGCTGTTGGCTGCGGTGGGCGTGGGCAAGACCGGCGAAGACATCTTCGCAAGGGGCGGGCCGTACCTGGTGCGTGGGGCCGCCGATCTGGTAACCACGGCTGAGTTGCTCGACACCTACAGCCCCGAGTTGTTCTGCACCATCCGCAACTTTCACGACGCCGCGCCGCTGGTCGCGAACGCGCTTGGCGGGAACGGCTATTCGCTGTCGGCCGCTGGATCGATCTTGCCGGCACCCAACCCCTATGTGTATCCGGACAATCTGCCCCGGGTGAAGGCTCGCGGTGGACCCGGTGGGCGGCCGGGCTGCTGGCAGAAGATCACCCGGGATTTGTGGCCGGCGCCGTATCTGGTGATGGACACCGGCGCCAGCCTCGCGCCCTACAACCACCTCGGGCTCGGGCAGCCGTTGTTCGGCGAGTACGTCTGGGGACGCCAATTCGGGGAGAACACGATAAACCCATGACGAGGAATCCATGAAAGGCACCGGCACGGCAGTCAAACTCGGCACCTTGTGGCTGGTTCTGTTGATGTTCACCGTGGTGATCGTCATCGTGTTCGGCCAAGTGCGCTTCGACGGCACTACCGGGTATTCCGCGATGTTCAGCAACGCCAGCAGGCTGCGCGCCGGGCAGTTCGTCCGGGCCTCGGGGGTGGAGGTCGGCAAGGTCTCCAAGGTGACGCTGGTCGACGGGGACAAGCGGGTCTTGGTGGACTTCAACGTAGAGCGCTCGTTGCAGCTGGACAAGGGGACCGGCGCAGCGATTCGTTACCTCAACCTGATCGGCGACCGCTACCTGGAGCTCAAGCGCGGCAACACCGGTCAGCTGCTGGCCCCGGGCGGCACGATCCCGCTCGAGCACACCCAGCCGGCACTGGACCTCGACGCCCTGATCGGTGGGTTTCGTCCGCTTTTCAAGGCTCTGGACCCGGACAAGGTCAACAGGATCGCCCAGTCGATCATCACCGTGTTCCAGGGGCAGGGCGCGACCATCGGCGACATCCTCGACCAAACCGCCTCGCTCACAACCACGTTGGCCGACCGCGACCAGGCGTTAGGCGAGATCATCACCAACTTGAACACCGTGCTGGCGACCACCGTCAAGCATGAGAAGGAGTTCGACGCAACGGTCGACAAGCTGGAAATGCTGATCACCGGCCTGAAGAACAGGGCCGATCCGCTGGCGGCGGCGGTAGCTCACATCAGCAATGCCGCCGGAACCCTGGCCGACCTGCTGGGTGAGGACCGGCCGTTGCTGCACGGCACCGTCGGACACCTCGAGGTCATCCTGCAGTCGCTCATCAACGATCTGCCGACCCTGGACGACGTGTTGCGTAAGCTGCCGGGCGCATACCGGATCATCGGCCGAGCCGGCGGCACATACGGCGACTTCTTCAACTTCTACTTGTGCGATCTCTCGCTGAAAGTCAACGGATTACAGCCCGGTGGTCCGGTGCGCACCATCAAGCTCTTCGGGCAGCCCACCGGGAGGTGCACGCCGCAATGAGGACGCTGACGGAATTCAACCGCGGACGCGTGGGGCTGATGGGCGTGCTGGTCACGCTGCTCGTAGTTGGTGTGGGGCAAACCTTTACCAGCGTGCCGATGTTGTTCGCCACGCCCACCTACTATGCGGAATTCATCGACACGGGCGGCGTCAACACGGGCGACAAGGTGGAAATCGCCGGGGTGGACGTCGGCCTGGTGCGCTCCCTGGAGATCCGTGGCAACCGGGTCGCGGTCGGATTCACGTTGGCCGGCAGGACGATCGGATCGCAAAGCAGGGTGGCGATCCGCACCGACACCATCCTCGGCCGCAAGAACATGCAGATCGAACCGCGCGGCTCGGAGCCGTTGCAGCCCAACGATTTCCTTCCGTCGGCGCAAACCTCCACGCCGTACCAGGTCTACGATGCCTTCGTCGACGCCACCAAGGCGGCGACCGGCTGGGACATCGAGGCCACCAAACGGTCGCTGAAGGTGTTGTCGGAGAACTTCGATCAGACCGCCCCGCATCTGAGCGCCGCCCTCGACGGGGTCAAGGCATTCTCCGACACCATCGGCCGGCGCGGCGAGCAGCTCAAGCAACTGCTGGCCAACGCCAACAAGATCGCGCGCGTGCTCGGCGACCGAAGCGGCCAGTTCAACGGGTTGCTGGTCAACGCCAACACGCTCCTGGCCGCGTTCAAGCAGCGCAGCCAGGCGCTGAGCATCCTGCTGAGCAATGTGTCCGATGTGTCCGCCCAGGTGTCCGGCCTGATCAACGAGAACCCCAACCTCAATCATCTGCTGCAGCAGTTGAGCACGGTCAGCGACGAACTGGTCAAGCGCAAGAAGGATCTGGCCGACGTGCTGGTACTGCTCAGCAGGTACACCGCATCCCTGACGGAGGCCGTCGGTTCCGGGCCGTACTTCAAGGCGATCGTGGCGAATCTGCTGCCCTATCAAATACTTCAGCCGTGGGTTGACGCGGCGTTCAAGAAGCGGGGCATCGACCCGGAGAACTTCTGGCGCAGCGCCGGGCTGCCCGAGTTCCGGTGGCCCGACCCCAACGGCACCAGGTTCCCCAACGGCGCGCCACCGCCCGCGCCCCCTGCGCTGGAGGGCACCCCGGATCATCCGGGACCGGCCGTCCCACCCGGATCGCCGTGCTCCTACACGCCGGGACCCGGCGCCTCGCCGCGGCCCGATAACCCGCTGCCGTGCGCGGGCATCTCCACCGGTCCTTTCGGTGGCCCCGGCTTCCCGGCGCCGCTCGACGTCCAGGCCTCGCCGCCAAATCCCGACGGCCTGCCGCCCACTCCCGGCATGCCGATCGCGGGCCGGCCGGGTGATGCGCCGCCCAATGCTCCGGGCGCACCGGTGCCGCTGCCCGCGCACGCGCCTCCGGGCGCGCGTACCGAACCGCTGGCGCCGGCCGGGCCGACACCGCCGCCGTCGACGCTCGCGCCGGGCCTGCCGCCGGGCCCCGCGGCGCGGCCGGGGCCCGGGCCGCAGTTGCCGGCGCCGTTCATCACACCCGGCGGGACGGGAGGTAGCAGCCAGTGAGCACCATCTTCGACATCCGTAGCCTTCGACTGCCGAAAGTGTCGCGCAAGGCGGTGCTCGCGGGGGCGCTGGTGATTGCGTTGGCGCTCATCGCGCTTGTCGTCGGGGTGCAGCTGTACCGGAAGCTGACCAACACCAGTGTGGTCGCGTATTTTTCCGAGACCCTTGCGCTGTACCCGGGCGACAAAGTGCAGATCATGGGTGTGCGGGTCGGTTCGATCGATGAGATCGAGCCGGCCGGCGACAAGATGCGAGTCACCTTCCACTACAACAGCAAGTACAAGGTGCCCGCCAACGCCACGGCGTCGATACTCAACCCCAGCCTGGTGGCCTCGCGCACCATCCAGCTGTCACCGGCCTACACCGACGGCGCGGTGCTGAAGGACGGCGCGGTGATCCCGGTCGAGCGCACCCAGGTGCCGGTCGAGTGGGACCAGCTGCGCGACTCCATCAACGGGATCCTGCGAGCGCTCGGTCCGACACCGCAGCAGCCCGAGGGCCCATTCGGTGAGCTCATCGAATCGGCCGCGAACAACCTGGCCGGCAAGGGCAAACAGATCCACGACACGCTGGACAGCCTGTCGGAAGCGTTGACCGCGCTGAACGAGGGTCGAGGCGACTTTGTCTCGATCACGCGAAGCCTGGCGCAATTCGTCGGCGCGCTTTACCAGAACGACCGACAGTTCGTCGCGCTCAACGACGACCTGGCCCAGTTCACCGACTGGTTCACCAAATCCGACCACGACGTGGCCGACACGGTGCAGCGGGTCGACGACGTACTCGCGATCGCCCGAAAGTTCTTCAGCGACAACGGGTCCGTGCTGAGCCACGATGTCGGCAACCTCGCGGACGCGACGACCGCTATGCTGCAACCCGAGCCGCGGGACGGCCTGGAAACGGCGTTACACGTGTTGCCCACCTTCGCGGGCAATTTCAACAACATCTACTATCCCGCGCACAGCTCGCTGGTGGGGACATTCGTATTTCCGAACTTCGCCAACCCGATTCAGTTCATCTGCAGCTCCATCCAGGCCGGCAGCCGGCTTGGCTATCAGGACTCGGCCGAGTTGTGCGCGCAGTATCTGGCGCCGGTCCTCGACTCCATCAAGTTCAATTACCTGCCGTTCAGCGTCAGTCCCTTCACCTCGGCAAACACCTTGCCCAAGGAGATTGCTTACTCCGAGGAGCGGCTACGTCCCCCACGGGGGTACAAGGACACCACCGTCCCGGGGATCTTCGCGCGGGACACACCTTTTTCGTACGGCAACCACGAACCGGGCTGGGTCGTCGCGCCCGGGATGCAGGGCGCCCGGGTTCAGCCGTTTACGGCGAACATGCTGACCCCGGATTCGCTGGCCGAGCTGATGGGTGGTCCGGACATCGCATCTCCGCCGCCGGGAACCCATCTGCCGGGACCGCCGAACGCCTACGATGAGTCCAATCCGCCTGCGCCGCCTTGGTTTCCGCAGCCCGCACAGCCAGGGCCGGGCCGGTGAAGCGCCTGATCGCCGGCGCGGGGCGCCGCGTTCTGGTGTCCGTGCTGGCCGTGCTGGTGTTGACATCGTGCACGTGGCGCGGCATCGCCAACGTGCCGCTGCCGTTCGGCCGGGGCACGGGCCCGGATCACATGACGATCTACGTGCAGCTGCCCGACACGCTGGCGCTGAACACCAACAGCCGGGTGCGGGTCGCGGACGTATGGGTCGGCACCGTGCGTGATATCAGGCTGAAGAACTGGGTCGCGACCCTGACACTGGACCTCGATCCGACCGTGAAGCTACCCGCGAACGCGACCGCGCAGATCGGCCAGACCAGCCTGCTGGGTACGCAGCACGTCGAGCTGGCCGTGCCGAAAAACCCGTCGCCGCAGCCGTTGAAGAGCGGCGACACCATCGGACTGATGAACTCCTCGGCCTATCCCACCGTCGAACGGACGTTGGCGAGCATCGCGGTCATCCTCACCGGCGGGGGCATCGCCAACCTGGACGTGATTCAGACCGAGATCCTCAAGGTCCTTGACGGACATGTCGACCAGGTCCGCGAATTCCTCAGGCGGCTGGACACATTCGTCGCCGAGCTGAACCGCCAACGCGGCGACCTGACCCGCGCGATCGACTCGACCAACCAACTCCTGACCATCATTGCGAACCACAACGACACGCTGGACCAGGTGCTCACCGACATCCCGCCGCTGATCCGGCATTTCGCCGACACGCGCGAATTATTCGCCGACGCAACCGAATCCCTGGGACGGTTCAGCGACGTCGCCAGCCGGATGCTTTCGGATGCCCAGCCCAACCTGCGCCGGGACCTACAGTCGCTGCAGCGACCGCTCATTCAACTCGGCCGGGCCTCGCCGCTGGTTGTCGACGCGTTGCGGTTGGGTCTCACAGCGCCGTTCAACATCGACGGCGTCCCCAAGTTGATCCGCGGCGACTATGTCAACGTGTCGGCCGTGGCCGATCTGACGCTCAGCTCCCTCGACAACGCGCTGCTGACGGGAACGGGACTCTCGGGCATGTTCCGGGCACTGGAGCAGGCGTGGGGACGGGATCCGGCCACCATGATCCCGGATGTCCGCTATACGCCGAATCCGAATGACGCCCCGGGGGGGCCGCTGGTGGAAAGGGGCGAGTGAAAGATGTTGACCCGCCTCATCAAGACCCAACTGGCGTTGTTCGTGGTATTGGCCGTTTCCGCGGTGCTGTTCCTGGGCTTGTATTTCCTGCGGATACCGAGCCTCGTCGGCGTCGGTCGATACACGCTGTATGCCGAATTGCCGCAGTCCGGCGGGCTCTATCGAACCGCCAACGTCACATACCGGGGCATCACCATAGGGAAGGTCGCCGACGTCGAACCGACCGAGCGCGGCGCCCGGGCAACGATGAGTATCGACAATGGTTACCAGATCCCCACCGATGCCTCGGCCAATGTGCACTCCGTGTCGGCGGTAGGCGAGCAGTACCTCGACCTGGTGTCGAACCGCACCGGCGGTCCGTACCTGCAGAACAACCAGACGATCACCAAGAGCACGGTGCCCAGTCAGATCGGCCCGGCACTGGATGCCGCCAACCGTGGATTGGCGGTGCTGCCCAAGGACAAGGTGGGGTCACTGCTCCACGAGGCCTCACTGGCTCTGGGGGGGCTGGGGCCGTCGCTTCGGCGCCTGGTCGACGCCACGCAGGAAATCACCCGAGACTTCCGGGGCAGCATCGACGACATCGACGAGATCATCGACCGCTCGACACCCATCATCGACAGCCAGGTCGATTCCGGCGACGACATCGCGCGCTGGGCCGCCAATCTCAACATCCTGACCGCGCAGACCGCGCAGCAGGATCAAGCGATTCGTCGCATTCTGGCCAACGCGGGTCCGACCGCCGATCAGGTCAACGCCACGTTCGGCGAGGTGCGGGAGTCGCTGCCGCAGGCACTGGCCAACCTCGAAATCGTGATCGACATGCTCAAGCGCTACCACAATGGAGTCGAGCAGGCGTTGGTGTTCTTGCCGCAGTCCGCCGCGATCGCCCAGTCGGTCACCTCGGAGTCTCCCGGTCACGCGGAACTCGGCTTCGGCGCACTGTCTCTCAACCAGCCACCGCCCTGCCTGACCGGCTTTCTGCCGGCAACGGAGTGGCGGGCGCCGGCCGACACCAGCACCGCGCCGCTGCCGAGTGGGACCTACTGCAAGATCCCGATGGACGCGCAGAATGTCGTTCGTGGCGCGCGCAACTACCCGTGCGCGGACGTGCCCGGCAAGCGGGCGGCATCTCCGCGGGAGTGCCGCAGCAGCGACCCGTATGTGCCGCTGGGTACCAACCCGTGGTACGGGGACCCGAACCAGATCCTCACCTGCCCCGCACCGGCCGCTCGTTGTGACCAGCCGGTGAAACCGGGTCAGGTGATTCCGGCGCCGTCGGTCGACAACGGCCTCAACCCGCTGCCCGCAGATCGGCTGCCCGGCACACCGCCGCCGGTCAGCGATCCGCTGCAGCGACCGGGGTCGGGCACCGTCCAGTGCAACGGCCAGCAACCCAACCCGTGCGTCTACACGCCGAGTTCGCTTGGCGCGGCCATCTACGACGTGCAGAGCGGCAAAGTCGTCGGGCCCGACGGCGCGGTCTATTCCGTTGAAAGCTCGCGCAATATCGGCGACGAAGGGTGGAAGGAGATGCTGGCACCGGCCGGCTGAAACCCTGCGATCGAACCCGCCGGTGCGACGGCAGCGATCACATCAGTCACACCAATCACCGCGGGCCGGGTATGTCTTCTTGTCCACCTTTGAGCGACAAATTATCCTGTGCGCCTTGGCTTGTCGCTAGTAGGCGGGCAAATATGTTCACCCCGCCGCGCTGTGCTATAGAGCGGGTCCCGCGGGATGCGCGTCCTGCAAGCGTTGCCGAAGCCCGGTCGCCCGGATCGCCCGACGGGTAAGGGCCGCTCGCACCGAGGCCTCCGAACCGACCACCCGGACTTTTGCCTTTGCGCGGGTAACCGCGGTGTAGAACAGCTCTCGGGTAAGCAACCGCGAATCCGCAAGCGGCATCAGGACCGTCACCTCGGCGGCCTGGCTGCCCTGGCTCTTGTGGATTGTCATCGCGTGCATGGTTTCGATGTCGGCCAGGCGGCTGGTCGCAAAGTCGAGCGGTCCCGAGGCGCCGGCAATGACGGCCCGCAGGCCTTCCGGGCCTGACACGGTTACACCGGTGTCGCCGTTGTAGACCCGCAGCCCATAGTCGTTGGCCGTCACCAACAACGGGCGTCCGACATACCAGGCCGAGAACACCGGTTGACCCGTCTCCTCCGAAAGCCAGCGCTCCACCTGCCGGTTCCAGTGCGACACCCCGTAGGGCCCCCGCCGGTGTGCGCACAACAGCCGGTGCTCGTCGAGTCTCGTCAAGGCCACCTCCGCGGCGCCGAGCACCGCGGCCTCCCGCACTCGCAGCGCGTGGGGAACCAGCACCTCTCGCAGCCGGCCGGCCGGAGCCTCGGAGTCGATCCACTCGACAGGCTCGCCGCCGGAGCGCAGCAATTCCACCACATGATCTGCGTCGCCGATCCGGATCGCCTCTGCCAGTGCGCCAATCGACTCCCCGAAGCGGTGCGGCGTGCGCAGGGCGGCCACCCGCGCGTCGTGGCGAGATGCGAGCCCTTCCACCAGGTCCGCCAACACGGCGCCCGCCTCCACCGAGGCCAGCTGGTCGGGGTCGCCCACCAGGATCAGCCGCGTATCCGGGCGCACCGCTTCCAGCAGCCGCGCCATCATCGTCAGCGGCACCATGGACGTCTCGTCGACGACGATCACGTCGTGCGGCAGCCGGTTGCCGCGATTGTGCTTGAACCGCACCGAGGTGTCCGGCCGGGCGCCCAGCAGCCGGTGCAGCGTCGTCGCCTGTAGGCCGGCCACGCGCGCCCGGTCCGCCGCGTCGAGCTTCTCCACCTCGGCGGCCACGGCCTCGGCCAGCCGGGCGGCCGCCTTGCCGGTCGGTGCGGCCAGCGCTATTCGGGGCCGCGGAGCACCGGCGAGCTCGGCCTGCCCGACCAGCAGCGCCAGCAGCCGCGCGACCGTGGTGGTCTTGCCGGTTCCGGGTCCACCGGTCAAGACCGTAACCGCCTGTGACAGCGCGATTTCGGCCGCCGCGCGTTGCTCGGCGTAGCCCGCCGGGAAAAGCCGTTGCAGGGCGGGGACATCGCCCACCGCCCCGGGCACCGACAGAGCCAGCAGATCGGAGCACACCTGCTCTTCCTCGAGCCAGTACCGGTCCAGGTAGAGCAGGTCACCGAACAGCCGCAGCACCGGTGGTGCTTCGAGCAATCGACTGGCCCGCACCGTGGCCATCCAGCCGTCGGCATCGGGCCACGGCAGGTCGGCGATGTCGACCTGCGCCTGAACCGTCCGCAGGTCCACGCAGACCGAGCCGCCGCGCAGCGCGCGCACCACCAGGGCTATCGCCAGCTCCACCCGGTCGTCGGTTTCCCCGGCGAGCGCCGTAAGGCGTTGGGCCACATGGATATCCGCAGCCTCGAAGACGCCGGCTTCGCCGAACGTCCGCAGAATTCCCACGGCGCCGACCGCGTCGAGCGTCACCCGACGGCCCTCCCCGCATCGAGGAGGTCCGATAGGGCCGCGACCAACGCCGACGGAGGCCGCCAGCTGAACACCCCCGCCGGGTTCCCCTCGGTCACCGGTGTATTCGCGCCGCACATCCCGCGCACGAACAGGTAGAGGACACCCCCCAAATTCCGGGCGGGGTCGTAATCCGGCACCCGCCAGCGCAAAAACCGATGCAGCACAGCGCTGTACAGTAACGCCTGCAGCGGATAATCCGAGTGCAGCATCGCCTCGACCAGCCGCGGCCGGGCGTAGTCGGCGGCGGTCAGCGCTCGCTCCGGATCGCCGAGCCAGTTGGTCTTGTAATCCACCACCAGATACCGGTGCCCCGCAGCGTCGGGCACGCGTAAGACGGCGTCCAGCGAACCGGTGAGATATCCGCGCAGCGACTGGCCACCCAGCGGGCGGCCCATCAACCGCGCGGCGTAGGCCGCCAGCGCGTCATCGGCCGGCAGGTGCTCGCGCAACAAGACGCCGATGTCCGCCAGGCTGATGTCGGGCGCGGGCGAACGCAAGTCGCCACCGGCCAGCGGCAATTCAAAGTCCAGCTCCCGCAACCGGTCCCGCAACCCGATCTGGCGCAGCGTGCGACCGCCGGCCAGCGGGCCCAACGGCGTCTCGTGCATCGGCACCATCGCGTCGGCCAGCACCTCCGCAGCCACGGCCACCGGCCACCACACCGAGTGCCTCCGGATGTGGGACTCCAACTCGCCGGCCAGGTCGGCGGCCAGCGGGTCGGCCGTTTCCAGGACGGCGTGCACCAGTGTGCCGAACTTTGCGCCCATCGGAAGATCCGCCATCGGTGAGGGCATGTCCGGCCCGGATGCGTTTTGGGTCAACGGAATATCACCGGCTTCGTCGTCCAGCTCGGTGACCTCGGGCTCGCTGCTCACCCCGGTGCTCTCCACCACCCGGATGAGACCGGAATAGGAGGTGCGTCGCCATCCGGTGTCAATGCTGCGGTGGAAGTGGCGGCTATCGAGGTTCGACGGCACCGTCACGGGTTTCAGCGCCGGGGCCGCGGCCACCACCGCCTCCTCGATCACCGGCCCGCCCACGGCCGCCCACTCACGCAGCCGGGCCATCGCATCCTGGTCGGAGATCTTCGCGGGTTCACATTCGTCGGGCACGAAGCACTCGCCGGGCCGGCGGCCGCGCAGCAGCCGGGACAGGCCGCCGTTGGGTTCGTAGTAGGCCGGCGACCACCACGCCACCACCTGCGTCTGCGCCCTCGTCAACGCGACATACGTCAACCGGCTGGCGTCACCGGCGTCCTCCTTGCGGCCCAGCGCTTCGACCGTCGCAAAGTCGGGGCTGTCCTTGCCGCCCACGTGCAGGCAGCGGACCCCGTCGTCGTGGAACAGGACGATGTCGCGTTTCTGAATGCTGCGGTTGAACGCGAACGGCAGGTACACGATCGGGTACTGCAGGCCCTTGCTCACGTAGACCGTCATGATCTGCACCGCGGCGGCGTCGCTGTCGAGTCGCCGGTTGCGTTCCGTTGCGCCACTGCGCTCGTCGCGCTGCCTGCGCAGCCAGTCGCGCAGGGCGGGCAGGGTGTAGTGCTCGCGGTGCGCGACGTTTTGCAGCAACTGCGTGATGTGGGCCAGGTCGGTCATGTGCCGCTCGCCACCCTGCCAGGCGAGCACCCGATCACCCATGCCCCGTACCTGCGCGGCCTCGAAGATTGCCGCGACCCCGCGTTCGCGGGCGTGTCCGGCCCACTCGCGCAGTGTTTCCGCGATCGTGTCGGTCAGCGCGTCACCGCCGGCCGCCAGTGATTGCGCCGTGTGGCCGAAGAACATCGTCGCCGCGGCCGCGCGCACCATTCCGGGGCGATGCGGCTGGTCGAATGCCTCCAAGAGGCAAAGCCAGTCGTCGGCGGCTTCGGACCCGAACACGTCGGTGTTGCCCGTGTAAACCGCCGGAACGCCCGCGTCGCAGAGCGCCCTGAAGCAAGCGCCGGCATCCTCGTGCCGCTCCACGATGACGGCGATGTCGCGGGCCTGCAGCGGCTTGCCGTCGAACGTGGCGCCGTTCGCGAGCAGCGCGCGGATATCGGCGGCGAGGTCGGCGCCGATGTACTCCCGCAGATCGTCGATCGGCATGTTCGCCAGGCCATGGCGCCCCAAGGCCTTTCGCGGCACCACGCGCAACCGGAACGGATCGTTCCGGGGGGCACCGGCGAGCCGGTGACCCCGGTGGTGAGCGTCGACGTCGTTCACGACGATCG
Source organism: uncultured Actinomycetota bacterium (assembly GCA_963784685.1). GTDB lineage: Bacteria > Actinomycetota > Actinomycetes > Mycobacteriales > Mycobacteriaceae > Mycobacterium. The sequence goes on along the minus strand of CAWASF010000009.1, from coordinate 727,763 downwards.
TCGGGTCACCCAGTTGAGCGCCGCGCAGAACCACCTGCAACCGCTCGACGAGGGCGGAATCGCTGCGCCAGTTGATGCCCAGCGTCTTCTTATCGCCCGCGGTCTCTGCCGCCTGTAGATACGTTTGGATGTCGCCGCCGCGGAATGCGTAGATCGCCTGCTTCGGGTCGCCGATCAGGACTACCGTGGAGCGACCGCTGAACGCGCGGTCTATCACCTTCCATTGCACCGGGTCGGTGTCCTGGAACTCGTCGACCATGACGATGGGCCAGCGTTGGTGCATGCGGATCCGGGCGGGGGATTCGTCGGTGGCCAGCGCGTCGGCGAGCCGGCTCAGCAGGTCGTCATACCCGAGGACGCCCAGCCGACGCTTGCGCGTATCCAGTTCGGCGAGAACCTGTTCCGCGAAGCCAACGCAGACCGCGGCCCGCGAACCGGGTTCGGGGTCGCGGGGCCGCAGCTGCGTCGACGGGTTGCCGGCCACTTCGCGCGCCAGCCGCAGCGCATCGCGGTAGTTCAGCGCCGGATCGTCGCGCTGCTGCCCGAAGTGGGCCAGGTACAGGTCGTCGACGATCTCGGCCACCAGCTCGTCGAGGCTTTCCAGCAGGGTCACGTTCGCGGCGGTGTCGCCGGCCACGCCGAGCGATTTCAACACCAGCTGGCAGAACTGGTGAGTGGTGGCGATCGTCGCCGCGTCGAAGCCGGCCAGCGCATCGCGCAGTCGCTGCCTGCGCAGGACGCGCTCGCCCGCGTCGGCGTCCAGCAGGTGGGCCACCAACTCGTTGTCGGCGACTCTTGACGCATCATCGAAAGCGGCCACCGCATCGACGATCTGGCAGCGGACACGCTCCCGCAGCTCTTGGCTGGCGGCGCGGCCGAACGTGATGAGCAACATCTGGTCGAGCGTCGCCTCACCCTCGGCGAGATAGCGGGTCACCAGCCCGGCAAGCGCGAACGTCTTGCCGGTCCCCGCGCTGGCCTCCAGCACCGTGGTGGAGCGTTCGGCCGGCAGCGCGCCCAGCAGGTTGAAACGCTCCGTCACATGTACCTTCACGAAGGCTTCCTCTCCGCGCGCAGCATCGGTAGCCACAGCCGGGCGGCATACGCGCCCAGCCGGTTGTCTTCGCCGTCGCACTCCTCGCCGCGCCGCAGCGGTTGCATCAGGGCTTCCAGTCGGGCGTTCCTGCCCCAGGCCCGCACATGCGCGGGCTCCTCGTCCTCCCACCTCCACCTGTGCTCGGCTTCGCGCTGCGGGTCGTCGCCGCAGTGCCGCGCGGCCGCCCACGCATAGGATGTCTTGACGGGCAACGGAAGTGGCTCTCGGCGCCCCGCGTCGTAGATCGCCACCAGCTCGCGCAACGTTTCGGCGGCGTCGCCCCGCGGCCGGCCCAGCCCCTCCACCCGAGGGGCGGTGCCCCTCTTCGGGCGGCCTATGCACACCGCCGACCAGTCACCACCCGGGACATGAGCGATCAACGCCAGCAACGGAATCCACGACTCGAGCAGGTGCCTGCCGTCCAGCTTGGAATATGTCACCGACACCAGGCGCTCGCCGTACACCGGTGACACCGTGCCCGTGAGCCGCCGCCCCGAGCCGAGATCGATGTCGACGTCATACGCCCGTGCGTTCGCCGACCGGTATTGCCGTGCGGCGGTCGCCAGCAGCAAGACCTGATCGCGGATCTCATTCACCTTGCGCCACCCCAGCTGACCGGGTGGCAGCGTGCCCCGGCGCCACTCGGCCTGGCGCGCCTCGTCCGGGGTCATCCCATGCAGGATGTCGCCGAGCATGCGGTCGCCGACCGTCCACTCCTCGAGGTTGTCGATGTCGACGGGCATGGCGTCCTGCACACCGTCGACGTCTCGCGGCAGTGTGAACTCCAGTGCGCGGAAGAAGCCCTTCACCGGGTCTTTGAAGAAGCCGACGAGGTCGGCGAGGATGACGTCGTCGGCGGGTGGTGGGGGCAGCGGCCCCGCGATGAACTCGGGCTGCTGCGTGTGTTCGCCGGTGGCCACGCGCGCCGACCGCAGCACCGTCGGGTCGAAGCTGAACGGAACTTGCGGCACCAGCTTTCCGGGAATGACGTTGCGAATGTCGAACGGCTGCAACGGATGTCCGACGACGACGCGCTCGCGGATCTTGTCCGGTGTCGTCATGTCGAGGGTGTCCAGCAGTTCGGCCAGCGGCACCGCGGGGGGGCGCGGCTGGCCGGAGTATTCATTGGCCCCGGTGTAGGTGATCACCAGCTTCTCGGTGGCCGCGCCGATGGCGTCGAGCAGCAATTGCCGGTCCTCGGAACGGATGTCGCGTTCGCCGGTCATCGGGTTGCGCGCCAGCACGTCGTCACCGTCGACGACACCCAGGCGCGGGAACACGCCGTCGTCGAGGCCGACCAGGCAGACCACGCGGTGCGGCACCGAGCGCATCGGCACCATCGTGCACACCGTGAGCGTGCCGGTGCGAAAGTTGGCCCGTGTCGGGCGTCCGGCGAGGTGCCGGTCGAGCAGCGCCCGGATATCGGGCAGCCGCATCACGGTGTCGACCCGTGGACCCGCTTCGGCCAACACCTGGGCGAACTCACGCTGCAGCTGGCTGGCCTGCCAGAGGTCCGAATCGTCGACGTGCGCCAGCAGGGTGATGCCCTCGGTCAGGGCGGCCAGCCACTCGCTTAGCGGCCGCGCGCCGGTGAGCGAGTCGACCACATGTTGCAGCCGGTCGACGAATTCGGCCAACTGGCCGGCCAATTGGACGCGGTTGCTGCTGACATCGTCGAGCGGGAGAGTCGAGTCGATCCAGGCGTGCGAGTCGTCGGACATGGCGACTCCGGCCAATACCCGGTCAATGCCGAAACGCCAAGTGTTGTGCACGAAGTCGACGTGGTAGGCCCGCCGATGCTCCCGGTCGAAACCCCAGCGGATGTTCGCCTGGCGGACCCAGCGGGTGATGGCCTCCAGATCGTCATCGGTGAACCCGAAGCGGGCACGCACCGGCGCGGCCTCGGCGAAGTCGAGCACCTCGCTGGCCGTCACCCGGCCGCCGGCCAGTGCCAGCAACCGCGAGGCCACACCCAGCAGCGGATTGGTTTGGATCGGGGAGCGGTCCGCGAGCCGAACTCGCAAGCGGTGGGCGGGATGCGCGCCTTGCACCACGTCGCCGAGCCCGAAGTCGGCGACGATCAGCGGCGCGTAGGTCTCGATGTCGGGACACATCACCAAAATGTCGCGCGGCTCCAGCGTCGGGTCGTCCTGCAGGAGGCCCAGCAGAACCTCGCGCAGCACGTCGACCTGACGGGCCGGACCGTGGCAGTTGTGGATTTGCACGGAGCGGTCCTCCGCGGCGAGCGTGCGCCCTTGTGGCCGAACGGCATTGGCCGCGATATCGGACTGCAGCCAGCCGAGCAGCGTGTCGGGGCGCTCGGTGCCGGGCAGGCACTCGTCGGTCTGTGGATCCGCCGGCAGGCCGCGTTGAAGTTCGCGCAGGTCTCGCCCGAGCGTTGCCAGCAGCGGATGACTCACTTCGCGGTGGCTGACGTCGTCACGACGGGGAATGGCGCCATGGGCGCCGGCCAGCGCGCGCCACAGTTCGTCGCTGGGGTGCGGCAGCCACAGGTGCAGATCGTGGTGGGTGGCCAGCGCTTCGAGCAGTTCGATGTCCGTGCACGCCAGCCGGGTGTGCCCGAACAGCGACAGCCGGACCGGCAGATCCGCGGGCCCGTCCCGCAGGCGCTGCACGGCCTTCTCGTGCCGGATGTGCGGCGGATCGGCGTCGATGCGCCCGGCGAGCGCTCGCCAGAGCTCCGGCTGCCAGGCCAGGTCCGGGTCGAGGTCACCCGTATGGCCGTCCAGCCAGTCGGTCAGCAGCCGCGGACGCTGCCGGGCGTAGGACGCGAAAAGCCCCGCCAGCCGCCGGGCCACCGAGTACCGCCGGCCCCGTCGCAACTCGGCTTCCAGGTCGGGCAGGCCATGACCCAAATGCGTTGCCAGCGTTCGGCACCACGGCTCATCCAGCGAGCAGTCGATCACCTGGAGCAGCGGCCACGTCATGGCCTCGGGCGACCACGGATCGTCGTCGACCGTGCCGGTGATCTCGGCGAGCAGCGAGGCCGGACTGCGGAAGGCCACCGCCGCGCACACGCCGTCGCCATCGCCGGGCTTGCATCCCAGCACATGCGAAAGGCGCTGACTCAGCCAGCGTTCCACGCCGCGCGCCGGCACCAGCACCAGCTCCTCGGCGAACGGGTCCGGCAGCGGACCGGCGAGCAGCGCGCCGAGCCCGTCGGCAAGCAGATCGGTGCGCTCGGCACGGTGGAGATGAAGCGGCATCGACCGTCACGATAGAACTTCAGTCCGACAACGTGGCCAAAATCCGTCTGGCTAGCCTGAGAACATGGAAGCCTGGGACGCGATCCTTGCTCGACGCAATGTGCGGCAATATCAGCCGGATCCGGTCGGAGATGACGCCCTGAACCGTATCGCCGAGGCCGGCTGGCGGGCGCCGTCGGCGAAAAACCGGCAGCCCTGGGACTTCGTCATCGTCACCGATCGCGCTCAGCTGCGGGAGTTGTCCACCGTTTGGCGGGGCGCGGGCCACATCGCCTCGGCTCCCGCCGCGATCGCGCTGGTGGTGCCGGTTCCGCCGGATGATCGCCGGCTGGTCACCGACAACTACGACATCGGTCAGGCCACGATGGCGATGATGATCGCGGCGACGGACTTGGGGATCGGCACCGGCCACTCATCGGTGGGAGACCAGGAGAAGGCGCGCGCCATCCTGGGTGTGCCCGACGACCACCTGGTGGCCTTCATGCTCGGCATCGGATATCCCGCCGATCGTCCGCTCGCACCGATCCGCAAACCCAACCGGCGGCCCTTCTCAGAGGTCGTCCATCACGGGCGGTGGTGACCCGTGTTCAGGGCCGGATTCCGTCATAATCGACGAGCAGATGCCGCGGGCCGCGGAACACCTGGCTGATGCGGTAGGGCGGTGGGTCCTCCACCAGCCGCGGGTTTTGCACCCCGCGAAGGAACGCCTCGAAGGCGGTGTTGACCTCCAGCCGGGCCAGCGGTCCGCCGAAACAGATGTGAATGCCGCGGCCCCAGCCCACGTGCTCGTTGTCGGCGCGTCGGGGATCGAATGTGTTGGGGTCGGGGAAGCGCCGAGGATCCCGGTTGGCCGCGCCGTACATCAGATAGATGGGGGCACCCCGCGGAATCGTGACATCGCCAATTTCGATGTCCGCCAACGCCGATCGGGTCGGGAAGAACTGCACCGACGACTGCAGCCGCAGCACCTCCTCGATGGTGCCGGGAATCAACTCCGGTCGGCTACGTAACAACTCTATCGACCAGGGATTGCGTAGCACGGTCAGCACGCAGTGCGATATCAGGTTGACCGTCGAGTCATGGCCGGCGACGAACAGCAGGATGGTGTTGCTGACGATCGCGCTCGGCGACATCCGCCCGTCCGGACCGTCATCGTGGACCAACTGCGAAATCATCCCCGGCCCAGGTGATTTCGCGGCCTTCTCGACCAGCCCGACGATGTACTTGTTGAGCTCCGAGTTAGCGGCCTCACCTTTGGCGCGACGCGCCTGTCCCTCCTCGGTCTGGATGTCGGGGCCGAGATCGAAGATGCCGGAAGCGATGTCGGTGACCCAGGCGTGAAACTGCGGTTCGTCCTGGACGGGTATCCCCATGATCCGGCAGATCACGTTGACGGGCAGCGGGTAGGCGAACTCGTCGACCACGTCCATACGGGTTTTGCCCGTCGCATTGTCGAGCAGCTCGTTGACGATCTGCTGACACAGCGGCTCCTGGCCGGGGATCAGGTCCGGGGAATGCGGTGGCCCGAAAAAGCGCATGCACTGACGGCGCGCCCGGTCGTGCTCGGGCGGGTCCTGAGCGATGAAGCTGGGTTCCTGCCGATAGGCCCCGGCAATCTCGGGGGCCTCCACGACCGACTCGTCGGCGACCCGCCGATCGTCGGTGGTCGGCGGGCGGGATCTGCGAAGGTCGGAACTCACCCGGGGATCGTGGGCGAGCGCCATCAGCTCCTGGTATCCCGTGACGGCGTAGATCCCGTTGGTCACCCGCGCGACGGGCGTCTTGCGAAGTTCATCGAAGAATGGGTAGGGGTTCGCGCGGTTCTCGTGCCGCATCGCGGCGTCGAAGGCTTCCTCGGGGGTCATTGTCAGTTCCTTGGTCATCGCTGCCGTGCGCGGAACTCGGCGCGCCGTTCGCTGGGGTTGTGGCCCGTCAAGACCACGTCCGGGGTTTCGGTCGGCACGCCACGCGCGGGAAAGTCGGCGGGCTGCACGCGCATGTTCTCCGGAAAATCAAAGCCCGGCGGATGCGGCGGAAACGGCCCCGACCGCGCGATCTCGTCTCGGTAGTAGTCGATCCACTTGGCGTGGTTGAAGGTGACCGCGCCGACGATGCGGCCGTGCCGACCATACGCCGCGGCAAACCGGCGCTGCTTCACCGAACCCTGGGTGAAGACGATCTCGTCGCCGAACGAGGGCACGCCGACGGACTTGATGTTGACACCGAACTGGGCCGACCAGAACTGCGGGATCAGCAGGTGTGCCCAGCGATCGACCTCGCCGCAGACCATGTTGTGCGCCGCGACGCGGGCGCCCAGCACGGCGTTGTCCCAATGTTCCATCGCCAGGAACTCGTAGTCGTAGAGCACATGCGGGGCCCGGGCGATGTCGCCGGCGACGAAGACTCGGCTGGTCACCACCCCGTTGATATCGAAGGCGCGACAGCCGGCGTCGCAACCCACCCCCCAGAACCCGGCCGCCAGTCCGGCCCCCTCCAGCCACTCGACGTTGCGGATCGACCCTAGCGACGTCACCACCACGTCGACGTCGAGCGTGCTGCCGTCGGACAGCCGCGCGCGCCGCACGTGGCCGCCCGCATCGCCTTCCAAGGCCAGTACCGAGACGCCGGTGCGGAGGTCCACGCCCGCCTCGCGCTGCATCTCGGCGGCGATCCCACCGATCACCCCGCCGAGCGGGCCGGCGAGCGGTGCCGGACCGCGCTCTGCGACGGTGACCTCCAGATCGAGCTCCCGGCACACCGAGGCCACCTCCGAACCGATGAACCCGGAACCGATGATCAGCACCCGCCGCGGACGGCCGGCCAACGCGGCCCGCAGCCGTGCGGCGTCGGTATCCGTGCGCACCGCGTAGACGCCTTGCAGCGCGGCCTCATCCGGGTTGGGCCATCGCCGCGATCGCACACCCGTGGCGATCAGCAGGTAGTCCCCACAGACCTCGGTGCCGTCGGCGAGCCGCACCACCTGGTTGGCCCGGTCGAGCGCGGTCGCGGCCACGCCGAGGCGCCACTGCGCATCCACCGCGCGCAGCCGCGGCAGCTTGGTGCGATCGGCCGCCACCCACCCCTTGAGGACCTGCTTGGAGAGCGGGGGCCGGTCATACGGCTCTCCGGGCTCGTCGCCGATGATGGTCAGCTGCCCGCGAAAACCCTCTTCGCGCAGGGCTTCGGCGGCACGAAGCCCGGCCAGCGACGCACCGACGATGACGATGCGACCCTTTTCTTTGATACCGCTCATCGGCATGTTACGGCGGACCTGTCACTCGCCTTCGAGCTTGTCCACGATGATCGCCTGCACCGGACAGGCCGCCGCGGCCCGGAGCACCCGCAAACGCTGGGCGTCATCCGGGTTGGGGTCGTAGGTGAGGGCCTCTTCGCCGCTGAGCTTGAGCACCTCGGGCGCGAGGGGCACGCAGTGGGCGTACCCCAGGCAGCGGTTCAGGTCGACAACGATCCGCACAACGACCCCGATCCTCGCGGCTGAAGATCTGACTGCATCGCAGCGTACATCCGGACGCGACAAGGGAGGCATGCTATGACCCATGACGAGAAACGAACTCACCGAACAGATCGTCGTCGCGCGGCTGGCGAAGGGGCTGACGTGGCAGGAACTGGCCGATGCCATCGGCAGGCCGGTGTTGTGGACCACGTCGGCGTTGCTGGGTCAGCACCCCATACCCGCCGGGCTCGGCAAGGTCCTCGTCGAGGCGCTCGGGCTGGACGAGTCCGCGGTGGCCGTGCTGGCGGCCCCGCCCATGCGTGGCGGCCTGCCCACCGCCGTGCCCACCGACCCGACCATCTACCGCTTCTACGAAGCCCTTCAGGTGTACGGCGGCGCCATCAAGGAACTGATCCACGAGCGGTTCGGGGACGGCATCATGAGCGCCATCAACTTCAGCGTCGACCTGCAGAAGAAGTCGCACCCGTCCGGCGACCGCGTGGTGGTGACATTTGATGGCAAATTCCTTCCCTACCAATGGGTTTCGGCGGAGGAGTAGATGGCCCGCAAGCCGCCGCGACCCAAGCTCGTGGATCTCGTGCTCTCCGGTGGTGGCGTCAAGTTCATCGGTCTGGTCGGCGCCATCGTCGCGCTGATGGACGCCGGATATTCGATCAAGAGAGTGTCGGGTGTTTCGGCCGGCTCGGTGGTCGCGGCGATCCTGGCGGCCGGGACCAAGGATGGCCGGTTGACCGGCGAGGAGATCAAGGAGCTCGCCTTCTCGGTACCGCTGCACAAGTGGCGCGACTCGGGACCCGTCCCTTATCTCGGCGCCGCGTGGGGGCTGGTAAGGGAAAACAGCATGTACCGCGGGGACTTCGCCTACGACTGGATTCGGAGCGAGTTGAGGAACCTGGGCGTGGTCTGTTTCGGTGACCTAATCGCCGACGGTCTCCAGCTGGTCGAGGGACCGCGCTACAAGCTGGTGGTCACTGTCGCCGACCTCACCGCGGCGCAGCTGGTGAGGCTGCCGTGGGACTACCGGCGGCTATACGGGCTGGACCCCGATGAACAGCTCGTCGCAGACGCGGTGCGTGCTTCGATGGCGATTCCGTTCTTTTATCGCCCGGTCAAGCTGACCGGCTCCGGTGGCGCGACGTCCACCCTCGTTGACGGCGGTGTGCTTTCGAATTTTCCGATCGACACCTTCGACCGGACCGACGGCAAGCCGCCGCGCTGGCCCACCTTTGGGATCACGGTGTTACCGAGGGCCAACGAGGGCATCGGTGCGGTGATGCCCGCGCTGAAGCCGCTGCGTTTCCTTGAACAGACGACGCTGCTGGAAAGCCTGCTCACCACCATGCTGGCGGGCCACGACCAGACCCACCTCAGCAGGCCGTGGGTCGCCGCCCGCGCGATTCCGGTCGAATCGGCCAACGTGGGAGTGCTCGACTTCGACAGCCCCCGGGGGCGCCTCGAGGAGCTCTACGACAACGGCTACGCGGCCGCCGAGCTGTTCCTTTCCGCCTGGGATTGGCCGGCTTACCTGGACCGGTTTCGGTGATCCGGCGCGCCCGGCGTGTGCGCAGCGGGGGTGAAGTGACGGCACGTCGCGCGCGTGGCACACTTGCGGCGAGGAGGCGAAGGGAACGCGGTGGCCAGGTCCGGGACCGGCCATCGCGTTCGTATGTCAGCTCATCAACCCCCGAACTCGGCTTCGATCCCGTCGATTCCCGCGCGGATCGCCGCCAGCGCGTCGGCGCGGGCGCGCAACTTGGTTGCGACGTGGGCATGCTGGTTCAGGCCGGCGAATTCGCGCGCGGCCTCCTCCGCGCGGTCGACCACCATCTCGGGCAATACGATCTCGTCGACGAAGCCGGCGGCGAGTGCGGTTTCACCGAAGAACGTTTTGGCCAGCCCCGTGGCTTGCTGATACGCCGACTGCGTCAGCCGCAGCTTGATGATCTCGAGGGCGGCGTAGGGGATGGTCATGCCGATCGCGACTTCGTTGGCCTGGATGTTGTATGCGTGGGCGGCCACCCGGTGGTCGCCGGACGACAACAGGAACGCGCCCATCGCGATGGCGTGCCCGGTGCAGGCCATCACCACCGGCTTGGGGTGCGACAGGAGGCGATACGCCAGCTCGAAGCCGCCCCTGAGCATGTCGATCGCGGGCTGCACCTCGCCGGAGGTCAAAACCTTCAGGTCGAAACCGCCGCTGAAGACCCGCTCGTTGCCGGTGATCACCAGGGCGCCGACGTTGTCCCGGTCGGCCTGGTCGATCGCCTCGTTGAGGGATCGCTGCATCGTCGGGCCCAGCGCATTGACTTTGCCGTCGTCCATCCTGATGACCGCGATGGAATCCTTGTGGCTGTAGCGAACCGGGCCGCTCATGAGTGCTCCTTCGATACGGGACAGCCCCGCGGGGCCGCGTTGGCCCGTCGTCACACGTGCTGGCTGTGATGTTTGCCCAGGTCGGTTTCGGCGTTACCTAGGCGCAGGCTGACATCGGTGGGCTCATCGACCTGCCGGGTTCGCCACCTGTCCTGAGTTTCCTTGACGGCGCCGTTGATTCGTTCGATCTCGCGGCGGAACACGTCGGTACGCGTTTCCTTACTGGCGTAGTGGAAGTAGGTCAGCAGGCCGCGCAGCAGCTCCAGTTTCAGCTTTTCCCGCCTCGCCATGTCGTGGGTCGTCATCAATTCGATGCGCTGAACCGGCGGCAGGTCATCCCAGTCCAGTACCACGTCGGTCTGCAGCTCGGGACGGCCTTTCCGCCAGAACCGCCGTCCGCGCGCCTTGTCGGGCCGATCGTGATAGACCACGGTCCCGGCGAAGCGAGACTCGATGCCACTTGCGATTTCGGCGCGGTCGAGCGCCGAATCCCAAACCATGCGCCATTCCTGGCCGGGCGCAAGTACCGGCAACTCGCGGGGCAGCTTCAGTTCGACGACGTCGGCGTAGCCGTCGGTGGCATTTTCGTAGTCGGCCACCGTCGGCGGAGTCGGAAATGAAAACCGGATGTCGTATGCCGCGGTCTGGCCGAAATTTCTGACCACGATTTCGATCACGTGCCAGTCGGTGGGATGCGGTTCCATGAACATCCCGACGTGGGGCCGGATCTGCTCCATGGTTAGCCGGCGGTTGAGCCTGATCTGCCGATTTGCGAAGGCCAGCGCCAGGACGCCCACCAGAGCCGCCGCCCACGCCCCCCACGCCAACCAGGTGCCGGACCCAACATGGGTGACCCCGTGCCAGCCGCTCTGGATCCACCCCATTGAATCCACCCTCCGCTTATATCACAGTGATCCCGGCCGGACATTTCGCTGGACCGATAGTAGAGGTGCCCGGAGCATATTGACGAAACCACAGAAAATGGCCCCCGATTGCTTCGTTCAGCCGCCCATCAGCATTCGCCACTGCTCGAGATCCGTGACGCGATACACGTAGTTGGAACGCTTGACCTCCGATAGCGGTGCGCTCGGCTCGGCCGAATACCAGTGCCCCGGAAAGACTGTCGGGTCGCCCGGCAGCGCCGCGAGCCGTTGCAGGCTGCGATATATCTCGTCGGAGTCGCCGCCGGGAAAGTCGGTGCGTCCGCAACCTTCCAGGAACAACGTGTCACCGGCGACCAGGCGGCCGTCGAGCAGAAAGCACTGGCTGCCGGGCGTGTGACCCGGAGTGTGCAGCAGCTCGATTTCGATGTCGCCGACGCTTACTTTGTCGTGGCCCTCGTGGGTTGTCAGGTCCCCGAGGCCGACCCCGGTGACGCGCGAAACCCACAAGGCCTCATGGGTATTCACGTGCACCGGTACGGGTGCCCTGTCCAGCAGGTCGGCCAGGCCGTTCAACGCAAAGCCCATCATCTCCCCGCCGACGTGGTCCGGGTGATGGTGGGTCACCAGCACGCCGGACAGATGCATGCCGTCGGCCTCGAGCGTGTCGAGCAGATCGCCGGAGGCGTACGCGGGGTCGACCACCAAGCAGTCCCCGGTTTCACGGTCGCCGATCAGGTAGGCAAAGTTGCGCATCTGGGTGGCGAACACGTCGCCGGCGGCAAAATCGCTACCGGACAGCAGTTGACGGAAGTAGAGCCGCTCCGAATCTGACACGGGACCAGACTATGCGGTGTTCCCGGTGCTCGCCGGACCCCGCCCGGGACCACCGCTTCGGTTTGTGGGCACTGGGTATTGTTGGGCCATGCTGAAGAAGGTCGAGATCGAGATTGACGACGATCTGGTCCAAGAGGTGATACGTCGCTACAAGGTGGCCGACACGCGCGAGGCCGTCCATCTCGCGTTGCGGGCCCTGCTCGGCGATGACGTCGGCGACGACCAAGACGACGAGTACGACGAGTTCAGCGACCTCAGCGCGTGGGAACCTCGCCGCGGCGGCGAGGGCGGGTGATTTTCGGGTTCATGGTTTGGTGACGTTGCGCGCCAGGCTGTACCCTCTTTTAGGCCCGCGGCGACTGGTCGCTGGGGTGAACGGCCCCCTTAGCTCAGTCGGTAGAGCGTTTCCATGGTAAGGAAAAGGTCAACGGTTCGATTCCGTTAGGGGGCTCGGCGGACGCCGAGCATGGGGCGGCCCCGAACCCAAAGCGGGGTGGCCCAGAGGCGATGTAGCTCAGTCGGTTAGAGCGAACGACTCATAATCGTTAGGTCGCCGGTTCGAGTCCGGCCATCGCTACAACAGAACAACGCGATTTTTCCGAAAGAGATTTGAGAGAGAACCGACATGGCATCCAGTACCGATGTGCGGCCGAAGATCACCTTGGCGTGCGAGGTGTGCAAGCACCGCAACTACATCACCAAGAAGAACCGGCGCAACGATCCCGACCGGCTGGAAATCAAGAAGTTCTGCCCGAACTGCGGCAAGCACCAGGCGCACCGCGAGACACGCTAGCGTCGCCCCGCGCGCGTTTATTCAGATTGACTAGGTAGGTTCTAGACCCGTGCCGTTGACCACAGAGATCGTCGGGATGCACTACCGCTATCCCGACCATTACCAGGTGGAGCGGGAGAAGATCCGCGAGTACGCGGTGGCCGTTCAAAACGAGGACACCTCATTCTTCGAGGAGGACGCGGCCGCCGAACTCGGCTATAAGGGGCTGCTGGCCCCGCTGACGTTCATTTGCGTTTTCGGTTACCAGGCGCAGTCGTCGTTTTTCCAGCACGCGGGCATCGCGGTCACGGACCAGCAGATCGTTCAGGTAGATCAGGTGCTGAAATTCGAGAAGCCGATCGTGGCGGGCGACAAGCTGTACTGCGACGTGTACGTGGATTCCATGCGCGAGGCGCACGGCACCCAGATCATCGTGACCAAGAACATCATCACCAACGAAGCCGGTGACATCGTGCAGGAGACTTACACGACCCTGGCGGGCCGTGCCGGCGAGGACGGAGAAGAGGGATTTTCTGATGGCGCTGCGTGAGTTCAGTTCGGTCAAGGTCGGTGACCAGATTCCGGCGAAGACCTACCCGCTGACCCGCCAGGACCTGGTGAATTACGCGGGGGTCTCGGGTGACTTGAACCCGATCCACTGGGACGACGAGATCGCCAAGGTCGTGGGGCTGGACACCGCGATCGCCCACGGCATGCTGACCATGGGCATCGGCGGCGGTTACGTCACGTCGTGGGTCGGTGACCCGGGCGCGGTCACCGAATACAATGTGCGATTCACCGCCGTGGTGCCGGTGCCCAACGATGGCAAGGGCGCCGAGCTCGTTTTCAGCGGCCGGGTGAAGGCCGTCGACCCGGAGAGTAAGTCCGTGACCATCGCACTCACGGCCACCACCGGTGGCAAGAAGATCTTCGGCCGGGCCATCGCGTCCGCGACATTGGCTTAGACACTGGCAGGCGGACTCAATCTATGGCGCTCAAGACCGATATCCGTGGGATGGTCTGGCGGTACCCGGACTACTTCGTCGTGGGCCGCGAGCAGGTCCGCGGCTTCGCTACCGCGATCAAGTGCGAAGACCCGGCCTACTTCGACGAGGACGCGGCGGCCAAACTCGGCCACGACAACATCGTTGCGCCGCTGACTTTCGCATCGATCTTGGCGAAACTTGTCCAGACGGATTTCTTCCAGAATGTCGATGTGGGCATGGAGACCATGCAGATCGTCCAGGTCGACCAGAAGTTCGTGTTCCACAGACCTATCTTTGCCGGTGACAAGCTGTGGGCGACGATGGAAATCCATTCGGTGGAGGAGCGTTTCGGTGCCGATATCGTCGTCACCAGGAACACCTGCAGCAACGACGCCGGCGAGCTGATCATGGAGGCCTACACCACCCTGATGGGCCAGCAGGGCGATGGCTCGGCCAAGCTCAAATGGGACAAGGAATCCGGACAGGTCATCAGGACCGCGTAATTGGTAGCGGATTTCCTGCGCTCAAGGGGAATCAAGTACACTCGGACCTCGGGGTTTTCCCATCATCAGCGCGCTTTCCGTGAGTTGAACGAGCGGGAGGCGCGCGTGTCATGTGAGCCCCGGTAGGTAAGCGCAGGTTGGCCTGCCAACCGCGAAGGGGCGTAGCTCAACTGGCAGAGCAGCGGTCTCCAAAACCGCAGGTTGCAGGTTCAAGTCCTGTCGCCCCTGCTGACGGATAGGGCGTGCCATGGTGGACACTGGAAGAGTGGCCCATCAAACTGGGACGGCTCGCGGGACACTAGCAAACATAAGGAGCATGCGGTGAGCGACGAGGGCGACGCTGCCAACGACGCCGCACGCGACGGCGGCGAGACTGACGACAGCCGCGAGAGCGGCGGCCGGACGGCCGTGGTGACAAAGCCTGCGGCGCGGCCGCAACGGCCCACCGGCAAACGGTCCCGGCAGCGAGCGGCCGAAGCCGCCGACGTGGAGTCGCCGGACGAGGCCGAGGGCGGCAAGGGCAAGGCCAAGAAGGGCGCCCCGAAGACCGGCGGAGCCAAGGCGTCCAAGAAGGAAAAGAAGCCGAAGAAGTCCGGGGAACGCTCGGCCAACCCGCTGGTTTTCGTCTACAACTACCTCAAGCAGGTCGTTGCGGAGATGCGGAAGGTGATCTGGCCGAACCGCAAACAGACGCTCACATACACCTCGGTGGTGCTGGCGTTTCTGGCCTTCATGGTGGCGCTGGTCGGCCTCACGGATTTCGGCCTGGCCAAGCTGGTGCTGCTGGTGTTCGGCTGAGCGAGTGACGCCGCTTTTAGAAGTGACAGAGAGGACTTAAAAACCGTGACAACCTTCGACGGTGACACGTCCGCGGGCGAAGCGGTCGACCTGAAAGAGACCGAGGAGCGAGCAGCCGAGGTCGCCGAGGTCGCCGAAGCCCCCGAGGCCCCCGAGGCCCCCGAGGCCGTAGCGGCCGATGCGCACGCGGAGCCGGCCGAGGACGTCGATCCGGCCGCCGCGCTCAAGGCGGAGCTGCGCAGCAAGCCCGGCGACTGGTACGTCATCCACTCCTACGCGGGATACGAGAACAAGGTGAAAGCCAACCTGGAGACCCGGGTGCAGAACCTTGACGTCGGCGACTACATCTTCCAGGTCGAGGTGCCCACCGAAGAGGTCACCGAGATCAAGAACGGCCAGCGCAAGCAGGTCAACCGCAAGGTGTTGCCCGGCTACATCCTGGTGCGCATGGATTTGACCGACGACTCGTGGTCCGCGGTGCGCAACACCCCGGGGGTCACCGGGTTCGTCGGCGCTACGTCGCGCCCGTCGGCGCTGGCGCTCGACGACGTGGTGAAGTTCCTGCTGCCGCGGGGAGCGGCGAAGAAGGCGGCCAAGGGCGCGGCCAGCACGGCCGCGGTGGCCGAGGCGGGTGGGCTGGAACGCCCGACCGTCGAGGTCGACTACGAGGTCGGCGAATCGGTGACGGTCATGGACGGACCGTTCGCGACGTTGCCGGCCACGATCAACGAGGTCAACGCCGAACAGCAGAAACTCAAGGTGCTGGTGTCGATCTTCGGCCGCGAAACCCCGGTCGAACTGACCTTCAGCCAAGTCTCGAAGATTTAACCAGGTTTAACCAGGAAGGACAGCAACATCTCATGGCCCCGAAGAAGAAGGTCGTTGGGCTGATCAAGCTGCAGATCGTGGCGGGACAGGCCAACCCTGCTCCGCCGGTGGGTCCCGCGCTCGGCCAGCATGGCGTCAACATCATGGAGTTCTGCAAGGCGTACAACGCCGCCACCGAAAACCAGCGCGGCAACGTCATCCCGGTGGAGATCACGGTCTATGAGGACCGCAGCTTCACCTTCACGCTCAAGACGCCGCCCGCCGCCAAGCTGCTGCTCAAGGCCGCCGGCGTGGGCAAGGGTTCCGCGGAGCCGCACAAGACCAAGGTCGCCAAGGTCAGCTGGGACCAGGTGCGCGAGATCGCCGAGACCAAGAAAGCCGATCTCAACGCCAACGACATCGATGCGGCCGCCAAGATCATCGCCGGCACGGCCCGGTCGATGGGCATTACCGTTGAATAGGTCTGCGTAACAACTCGACCCGTGGGAGGGCCAGCTCCGGCCCGTCACCAACCACAACCAACCACGAGATTGGATTGAGTACATGAGCAAGAACAGCAAGGCATACCGCGCCGCCGCCGAGAAGGTGGACCGGACGAACCTGTACACCCCGCTGCAGGCGGCGAAGCTCGCCAAGGAAACGTCGTCGGCCAAGCAGGACGCCACCGTCGAGGTGGCGATCCGGCTCGGCGTCGACCCCCGCAAGGCCGACCAGATGGTCCGCGGCACGGTCAACCTGCCGCACGGCACCGGTAAGACGGCCCGCGTGGCGGTGTTCGCCGTCGGCGAGAAAGCCGAAGAGGCGCAGGCCGCCGGCGCCGACGTCGTCGGCAGCGACGACCTGATCGAGAAGATCCAGGGCGGCTTTTTGGACTTCGACGCCGCGATCGCTACCCCCGACCAGATGGCCAAGGTCGGTCGCATCGCCCGCGTGCTCGGTCCCCGTGGCCTGATGCCGAACCCCAAGACCGGCACCGTCACCCCCGACGTCGCCAAGGCCGTGGCCGACATCAAGGGCGGCAAGATCAACTTCCGCATCGACAAGCAGGCCAACCTGCACTTTGTCATCGGCAAGGCGTCCTTCGACGAGAAGAACCTGGCGGAGAACTACGGCGCCGCGCTCGACGAGGTGCTGCGGCTCAAGCCGTCGTCGTCGAAGGGGCGCTACCTGAAGAAGATCACCGTGTCGACGACGACGGGGCCGGGCATCCCGGTCGACCCGTCGATCACCCGCCACTTCACGGAGGCCTGATCTCGTACGTCGAACGTCGACTTGTTGCGCAATTTCGAGTAACCGGACCGACAAGTCGACGCTCGGCTCGGCGCGTTACCCCCCGCATTCGGCGATGCGCCGCCGCAGGAACTCGCGGCCCGGCTCGGAACCGTTGGACTCCAACGCCATTCGGTACCACGTGACGGCTTCGGCGGGCCGCCCCGCGCGCCGCAGCAGATCGGCCCGCGCCGTTGCGACGAGATTCGAGCGGCTCAGCCGGGGATCGTGCGCGACCTGGTCCAGGGCGGCCAGGCCGGCGTCGGGGCCGTCGCGGAAACCGACCGCCAGCGCGCGGTTGGCCCGCACCACCGGGGATTCGGTCATCTGCAGCAACCGGTCGTAGGCCGCGCAGATGGCAAACCAATCCGTCTGGTCCCACGACGGTGCGGTCGCGTGCAGCGCGGCGATCACCGCCTGCGGCAGATACGGGCCCGTCGATGCCTCGGCCCGTCGAAGCCGGTCCAGCCCGCGGGAGATGCGGCCGCGGTCCCAGCGCCGCCGGTCCTGGTCCTCGAGCGGCACCAGCATCCCGGCGTCGTCCACCCGGGTTAGCCGCCGCGAGTCGTGCAGCAGCATCAGCGCGGTCAAGGCGTGCGCCTCCGGCTCCTGCGGCATCATCGCGCACAGCTCCCCGGCCAACCGGATCCCTTCGTCGCACAGTCCGTCGCGAATCGCCGACGGGCCCGCCGTCGACCAATAACCCTCCGTGAACACCGAGTAGATGCAACTGAGCACGTGCGGTGTGCGCTCGGGCAGCAACTCGGCGGGCGGAACCCGCAAGGGGATGTTGGCGTGCCGAATCTTGTTCTTGGCGCGCGTGATTCGCTGGCCGACGGCCGCCTCGGTCTGCAGCAGCGCACGGGCGATCTCGCTGACCGTCAGCCCGGAGACCAACCGTAGCGTGAGTGCCAGTTGCGACTGCCGGTCCAGCGCCGGGTGCGCGCAGGTAAACATCATCCGGAGTTCGTCGTCGAGAACCGGATGCGGGTCGGTGTGTTCGGTGCGTGCCCGAATATCTTCCAGCACGGCCGCCAATTCCTTTCCCGGACGTACGGATTCGCGACGCAGCCGGTCCCGGGCCCGGTTGCGGGCAACCGTGATCAGCCACCCGCCGGGGTGGTCGGGCAGTCCGTCGCTCGGCCAGGCGCGCAGCGCCTCGGCGCAGGCCTCCTGGACGGCGTCCTCGGCAACGGTGAGGTCGCCGGACCACCGCGCGAGCGCGGCGACGGCGGGTCCCCATTCGCGGCGAAAGACGCCGTCCAGGTTGGTCATTCGGGCGGCTACAGTCCCGAGATGCCGGCCCTTTGCCGTAGCTCCACGGCAGAAGCGGGGATCATCGACGCGACCTTTACGGCCTCGTCGTGATCGGCGGCGCTGAGCACGTAGAACCCGTTGGCGACCTCGGCGCCCTCCGCGTAGGGCCCGTCCGTGATCAGGACCTCGCCATCGCGAACTCGCACCGTCGTCGCCGTGGACGGCGGATGCAGGCCGGCGCCGCCCTTGATGTGCTGGCCCGCCGCGGCCCCGAACTCCTGGTGCTGGGCCACCATCGCCTCCCATTCCGGCGAGCCCGGCGGGACCGGGCGCTCGGGCGGCTCCAGCAGCAGCGCCAGCCAGGTGGTGCCTTCGGTCGGCTGCGGCTGGCGCCCGGGGCCCGCCATCGGCCAGATCTCCACCGCGCCGTGCTTGGCCGCCGGGATGTCACGGGCCAACGCCAGTGCCTCGTCGAGGTTTTCGGCCTCGAACACGTAGTAGCCGCCCGCTACCTCGGCGCCTTCGACGAACGGGCCGTCGGTGACGACGGGTGCGTCCGGACCGCCGGTGATGCGCACCGCCGTCGCGGCCGGCAGCAGCGCGTCACCGCCGCGAATCGCGGACGCGGCCTTGGCGTGGAACGCCTCGTAGGCCGCCATCTCGGCGCCACCCTCTTCGGGCGATAGGTTGCGCTCCTGGCTGATCAACAGAGCGAAGTACTGCATTGCGGTCACCTCCGGTAGTGAGCGAAGCCCCGTGCCTCACTCTCTACCCAATCGACGAATGCCGCAGCCCTAATCCGACAGCCATCGAGAAATTAAGCGGCGGCACCCGGCTTGAGGTAGGTCACCAGGAGCAAGTCAAGCATCTCGTCGGTGAAGTAGTGCTCGCAGCCGCGCAGGTATTTCATGTACCGCTCGTAGACCTCTTCGGAGGTGACCTCGATGGCCTTGTCCTTGTTGGCTTCCAGCGCGTCGCCCCAGATGTGCAGCGTCTTGATGTAGTGCGGCCGCAGCGAAAGGGCCTCGGGAACGATGAAACCGGCCTTCTCGCCATGCTCGACCATCATCTCCGTGGATGGCAGCCGACCGCCGGGGAAGATCTCGGTGATGATGAACTTGATGAAGCGCGCCGTCTCGAAGCTGAGCTTCTTGCCGCGGGCCGCCATGTCGAACGGGTGGTATCCGACGCTGCTCTGAATGGTCATCCGGCCATCCTCGGGCATGATGTCGAAACACCGCTTGAAGAAGTCGTCGTAGTTCTCGTGCCCGAAGTGCTCGAAGGCCTCGATCGACACGATCCGGTCGACGGGCTCGTTGAAATCCTCCCAGCCTTGCAGGCGCACCTCGCGTGAGCGGTCGGTGTCGAGCGCCCCCAGCACCTGCTCGCAGCGGGCGTGCTGGTTGTTGGACAACGTCAGGCCGATGACGTTGACGTCGAACCGTTCTATCGCGCGCCTCATGGTGGTGCCCCAGCCGCAGCCGATGTCCAACAGCGTCATCCCCGGCTTGAGGTCCAGCCTGTCCAGGTTGAGGTCGATCTTGGCGCACTGGGCCTGTTCGAGGGTTGCGTCCGGCGGCTCGAAGTACGCGCAGCTGTAGGTCCGAGTGGGGTCCTGGAACAGGGCGAAGAAGTCGTCCGAGACGTCGTAGTGCGCCTGAATGTCCTCGAACTGCGTCCGCGACGTTGTCGGGCCAGTCGGATGCTCAGCCATGACTTACCACGATACAGATGCTCACTTTTCCAGCGTGAACTGGTTGATGTCGATGTAGCCGATCCGGAATCCGTCGGCGCAGCCGGTCAGGAACTTCATGTACCGCTCGTAGACCTCTTCGGACTGGATCGCGATGGCCTCGTCCTTGCGGGCCTCCAGCTTCTCGGCCCAGAGGTCGAGCGTCCTGGCGAAGTCCGACTGCAACGACTGGTTTTGGGTCACCTTGAAACCGACTTTGGCGCAGTGCTCCTCCACCTTCGCGATCGACGGGAGCCGGCCTCCCGGGAAGATCTCGGTCATGACGAACTTGATGAAACGGGCCATCTCGAACGTCAGGGGCAGGCCTCGCTCGATCACTTCCTGGGCGGTGACCCCGGTGATCGAGTGCAGCAGCATCACTCCGTCGTCGGGCAGCGCATCGTAGGCGAACTGAAAGAACGCGTCGTAGCGTTCAAAGCCGAAGTGCTCCAGGGCTTCGATGGTCACGATGCGGTCCACCGGCTCGTTGAACTCTTCCCAATCGCACAACAAGACCCGGTGTGAGCGGCTGGTCTCGACCTTGTCGAGCAGTTGCTCACAGTAGGCGTGCTGGTTCTTGCTCAGGGTCACGCCGACGACGTTGACGTCGTATTTCTCGATCGCCCTCGTCATCGTCGAGCCCCAACCGCAGCCGACATCGAGCAGCGTCATCCCCGGCTTCAGCCCCAGCTTGCCCAGCGTCAGGTCGAGCTTGGCGATCTGCGCTTCCTCGATGGTCATGTCCTCGCGCGGAAAGTACGCGCAGCTGTAGGTGAACGTCGGGTCTACGAACAGCGCGAAGAACTCGTTCGACAGGTCGTAGTGGGCCCGGACGTTCTCGGCATTGGACTGCGCCCGCGTGGCGGCCCCCGCTTTTTTCTCAGACATTGTGTCCTCTCAAACTGGACAGGCACCTTCCGCGGGTAACCGTCCCCGGCACCCTACACGGGGCGGGGCGGATCCCCCGCATTTGAGGTCGCATGCCCCGGGGATTTCTCGAGGGTGAACTGGTTGACGTCGATGTAGCCGATCCGAAATGCCTTGGCGCAGCCGGTCAGGTACTTGATGTACCGCTCGTAGACCTCTTCGGACTGAATCGCGATCGCCTCGTCCTTGTGCGCCTCCAGGGCTTGGGCCCACAGGTCGAGGGTCCTCGCGTAATGGGGCTGCAGCGACTGCCGGCGGGTCAACCGGAAACCCGCCTTCGCCGAGCGCTCCTGGACCATCTCGATCGACGGCAACCGGCCGCCGGGGAAGATCTCGGTGACGATGAACTTGATGAAGCGCGCGAGCTCGAAGGAGATCGGCAAGCGGCGTTGCTCGATCTCCATACCCGTCAGCCCGGTGATCGTGTGCAGCAGCATCACCCCGTCATCGGGCAGGACATTGTGGGCCATCTTGAAGAAGTCGTCGTAACGATCGTGGCCGAAGTGCTCGAAGGCGCCGATCGACACGATGCGGTCGACGGGCTCATCGAACTGTTCCCAGCCGGCCAGCAGGACTCGGGCGCTGCGCGTCGTACCCATTTCGTCAAACGACTTCTGCACGTGGGCGGCCTGGTTCTTCGACAACGTCAGGCCGACGACGTTCACGTCGTACTTCTCGATCGCCCGCCGCATCGGGGCGCCCCAGCCGCAACCGACGTCGAGCAGCGTCATGCCGGGCTGCAACCCCAACTTGCCCAGTGCCAGGTCGATCTTGGCGATCTGCGCCTCTTCCAGCGTCATGTCGTCGCGCTCGAAGTATGCGCAACTGTAGGTCTGGGTGGGGTCCAGAAAGAGGCGGAAGAAGTCGTCGGATAAGTCGTAGTGCGCCTGCACGTCGTCGAAGTGCGGCGTCAGATCTTTGGCCATTAGTTAGGTTCTCCCCTGCATGCTCGAGGCATGCTATCCGATTTCGATGGTGGGTCACCTCGTCAGGGTGAACTGACCCACGTTGATGAGGCGCCTGCGAAAGCGCTCCGCACACCCGGTCAGGTAGTGCATGAAATTGTCGTAGACCTTTTCGGACTGCAGCTCGATGGCCCGCTCCCGGTTGGCCTCCAGGTTGGCCGCCCAGGTGTCGAGGGTTTTCGCGTAATGCGGCTGCAGCAGTTGGGTTTGCTCCAGGTGGAACCCGGCGTTCTTTGCGTTGTCGACGATGTCGGGTTCGGAAGGAAGCTCGCCGCCCGGGAAGATCGACTCGCGCAGGAATTTGAGGAACCGTAGGTCGCTCATCGTCAACGGGATGCCCTGCTCGTGCAACCACCTGCGGTCATAGGTGAACAGGCTGTGCAACAGCATCCGGCCGCCGTCCGGCAGGAGGCCGTATGAGCGTTCGAAGAACGCGCCGTACCGGTCCTTGTGGAAGGCGTCGAACGCCTCGAAGGAGACGATCCGGTCGACCTTCTCGTCAAACTGTTCCCAACCCTGCAGCCGCGCCTCGGCGCGTCGCGCCGTCGGGATGGCGGCAACCCGAGACTTGCTGCGCTCGTAGTGGTTTCGGCTCAGCGTGATACCGATGACGTTGACGTCGTACTTCTCGAGGGCGCGGACCAGCGCCCCGCCCCAGCCGCACCCGACGTCGAGCAGCGTCATCCCGGGCTCTAGGTTCAGCTTGTCCAGCGCCAGGTCCAACTTGGCCAGTTGCGCCTCTTGGAGGGTCATGTCGTCGCGCTCGAAATATGCGCAGGTGTAGGCCCAGGTCGAGTCGAGAAACAGCCCGAAGAAGTCGTCCGAGATGTCGTATGCGGCTTGCGAGTCTTCGTAATAGGGTTTCAGCTCCGCCATCTAACAGACGCCCTCCTAACGCCGACTGCGACCGGGGAAACCTCAGCGGGCCTCGGCGAAGTTGCTGGTGAGCACGCTGATCAGCCGATCCCAAAGTTGCTGGGGCAGGTCGTGGCCCATGCCGTGGAATAACACTAGCCGAGCGTCCTTGATGGCGCGCGCAACGGCGCGGCCGCCGACGGGTCGCGCCAGCTTGTCGGCCCGGCCATGTATCACCACTGTCGGTGCGGAGGTTTGCCGGTTGTAGGCGAGCAGGCTGCCGCTGGCCAGGACCGCACTGAAGTGCCGGGCGACGCCCGACGGGTAGAAGCAGCGGTCGTAGCTCTCCGCGGCGTCGGCGCGGATCTGCTCCTCGGTCTTCGGGTAACGCGGGCTGCCGTTGATCCTGGTCACGCGGACCACGTTGTCGACGACCACTTCCCGTGGAGAGCCCGGCGGCGGTCCGCTGACGAGTGACAGCAAGGAGCGCGGCGCCGGCGGCGGCAGGAAGCGTCGATTATTGCTCGAGAAGATCACCGCCAAAGACTTCGTCCGCCCGGCGAATCGCGCGGCGAAGATCTGGGCGATCATGCCGCCCATCGACGCCCCGACGATGTGGGCGCGCTCGATGTCCAGGTGGTCCAGGACGGCGGCGGCGTCGTCGGCCATGTCTTCCAGCGTGTACGGGGCGGTGCCGCGGAGTCCGAACCAGAACCGGAGAAGCCGAGGGGCCATCGGCGGGTCGGCGTCCGGGGTTTCGACCTTGCTGGAGAGGCCGACGTCGCGATGGTCGTATCGGATGACCCGCAGGCCCCGGCCGACCAGCTTCTCGCAGAACGCCGTCCGCCACAGCAGCAACTGTGCGCCCAACCCCATGATCAGCAGCACGGGCGGGTCGTCGACGTCACCCATGTCCTCGTAGTAGAGCTTCAGGTCGCCCTCAAAATGGCGCGAGGCAGCCCCTGATGTTGCATAGCCGGTGCGGATTTCCATCAGACCTCGACGTCGGACTGATGCTCGCGGCTGACCTCGACCATGAAGTTCGCAAAGTATCCCGTCAGCTGCGGGTCGGACATCATCTGCCACTTCGGTGCCAGCAACTTCATATACCGCTCGACGTAGAGGAACTGCTTGCCGATCAGCACCAGCTCACGGGGCAGCTTGACGTCGTAGGCATCGGCCAGTGCCGACAGCTGCCGCCCGATGTCGGCGTAGGACATGTCGCCCAACGACTGCATGGTCAGCGGGGTGGCGAAGCGTTCCAGGTCCTTGGCGGCCTGGGCCTCCGGCTTCACCGTGCCGACGGCGCCCATCAGGACGACGATCTTGCCCGCCGCGGCGTGGTCCTTCTTCACCAGCAGGGCGTACACCAGCTCCCGCAGCAGCCAACGGGTGCGGGGATCGATGCGGCCCATGATGCCGAAGTCGAAGAACACGATGCGGCCCTGGTCGTCGACGTACAGGTTGCCGGCGTGCAGGTCGCCGTGGAACAGCCCGTGCCGCAGCCCGCCCTCGAACACCGAGAACAACAGCGCCTTCACCAAGTCGACGCCGTCGAATCCGGCCTTGCGGATGGCGGCGGCATTGTCGATGCGGATGCCGTGGACCCGCTCCATCGTCAACACGCGCTCGGTGGTGAAGTCCCAGTGCACCTGCGGCACCCGGATGTTCTTGCCCAGCGGCGACACGTGCAGGTGCGAGACCCACGCCTCCATCGACTGCGCCTCGAGCCGGAAGTCCAGCTCTTCGGCGAGGTTGTCGGCGAAGTCGGCGACGACATCTTGCGCCGACAGCCGGCGGCCCAGCTTGGCCAGTTCGACGGCCTGGGCGAAGCGCTTCAGGATCTGCAGGTCCGCGGCGACCCGGCGGCGGATGCCCGGACGCTGGATCTTGACGACGACTTCCTCGCCGCTGTGCAGGGTGGCGTAGTGCACCTGCGCGATGGACGCGGACGCGAACGGCTCTTCCTCGAACGTGGCGAAAAGCTCGGAGGGCTGGCGGCCGAGCTCGTCGGCGAAGAGCTCGTGCACTTCCCTGGTGTCGGCGGGCGGCACCCGGTCGAGCAGGCCGCGGAACTCGCGCGAGAGCGACTCACCGAACGCGCCCGGGCTGGACGCGATGATCTGTCCGAACTTCACGTAGGTCGGCCCCAGATCGGCGAAGGTCTGCGGGAGCTCCTTGATCATTTTCTGCTGCCACGGCCCCCTGGCCGGCAGTTTGCAGACGAAGCGCGCGGCCGTGCGCGTGACCTGCCAACCTGTGACGGCTACCCGCGCCGCCTCGACCGGCAAGGGCACCCGGTCAAGCTTGGGTACCTCGCGGTGTTTGGTAGAAGCCATTCCAGCAGTCTGCCAAATCGGCGCTGTCAAGTCCCAATTGCTGTGAGCGCGCTCACCGCGGCGCGGACAGCGCGAAGTTCTCGGTCAGCGTCTCGACGATCGGCCGCCAGACCGGTCTCGGAAGGTCGTGTCCCATTCCGGCGATGACGACGAATCGCGCGCCGGGGATGGCCGCGGCGACTGCGCGTCCGTTGCGCGGCCGCACCATCGGGTCGGCCGAACCGTGCAGCACCACCGTGGGCGCGGTGATCGCCCTGCTGTAACCGAGCAGGCTGCCGGTGCCCAGCACGGCGTCGAACTGCCGCAGCATTCCCTGCGGATAGCTGCAGCGGTCCGCGAGTTGCTGCACGCGCTTTTGCAGTTCGGTCTTCGACGGCAGGAAATTCGGGCCGTTGAACAGCGCGACGTTGCGCACCTCGAAGGCCAACTTCTCCTCGGCCGAGGCGTCCTTGGCCGGCGCCTCGAACGCGAGCTTGATCACCCGCCAGGCCGGCAACGCGGAAAACGGCTTGCCGGTGGTCGACATGATGATGCCCAGCGACGCGACCCGATCCGGCTCGGTGGCGGCCAGGATCTGCGCGATCATCCCGCCCATCGACGCGCCGACCACATGGGCCCGGCCGATGCCCAGATGATCGAGCAGGGTAAGCACGTCCTCGGTCATGTCGATCAGGGTGTAGGGCACCGGGCTGGGCCTGCCCAGCAGATAGCGACCGACCCGTCGGTAAACGGTGCCGCGGGCCCGCCGCCCGTGCATCTTGGCCGACAGGCCGGTGTCGCGGTGGTCGAAGCGGATGACGCGGTAGCCGGCCTCGACGAGTCGTTCGCAGAACCCGTCGGGCCACATCGGGAGCTGGGCGCCCAGGCCCATGATGAGCAGCGCGGGCGGGGCGGCCGGGTCGCCGAGGTCCTCGTAGTAGAGCTCGACGGCGCCGTCGGGCGTCTCTCGGCGCGCGATTCCGCTGCGGGTCTGTGCTATTTCGTCCAGGGCTGGACCCATCCTTCGATCTCCCAGTTCTCCAGCCCGGCGATCAGCTCGTACATGGTGGCGCCGTCGATGGTTTCCCGGACGATGTCGGCGTGCCCGGCGTGGCGGGCCAGCTCGTTGATCACGTGCAGGATCACCCAGCGCACCGACCAGGCCGGCTGGTTTTTGGGGAACCAGGGGATGTCCTGTGGGACGGGCACCTCCGCGTCGAGGTCGGCGGATTCCACCAGGCGCAGCGACTCCGCGTTCTGGGCTTCGAAGGCCTCCAGCAGGCCGGCCAGCGTCTCGTCGGGCCCCATCACGTGCTGATCACCGAACTCCTTGGCGATCTCCGCGAACGGCCGGGGGTCCTTCGGCGGCAGGTGCGGTGCGGCGGCGACGCGCGCCATCCAGCTGCGCTGCATCGCGGTGGTGTGCTTGATCAGCCCGCCGATCGACAGCGCGCTGACCGTGGGCGCGGACCGGGCCTGTTCGTCGGTGAGGCCGTAGGAGACCGCGAAATATGCGCTTTGGTGGTACGCGAGGAATTCGCGAAGGGCGCTGCGTTCGTCGGCGACGGGCGGGGCGAGGGCGGGCATGGTCAGATTTTAGATCCGGTGGCCGACGGAATGGCTTTAGTCCCACTGGCCACATCCGCACCGCTGAGGTTCCTGGTGGACCGAACCGGAAAGTCGCTAGCGCATGCGCTATCGCGGCGGCTATGCGCGCCGTAAGGTGCGGGCATGCAGGTGGTTTCGGCGGAGTCGACGGAGCTTTTCGTCGGGCCTCCGGACGTGCCGCTGCAGTTGGCTCGGGTCACCGTTTCCGGCTGCGCCGAGCCGACGCCGGTCCGCGTCGACGGCCAAGGTCTCAGCGGTGAGGCCCTCGCCGGGCCCGGGCAGCAGGTCGTCGAGGTTCCGGTCACGGTCGACCGGCCCGTCGTCGGTCAGCGGCGGGCCGCGCGGGTGCACGCCGGTCACCGCCACGAGCCGTTCGAGTTCACCGTCGCCGAGCCCGGGTGGACGATGTTCATGGTCAGTCACTTTCACTACGACCCGGTGTGGTGGAACACGCAGGGCGCCTACACCAGCGAGTGGACCGAAGACCCGCCGGGCCGGGCCCGCCAGACCAACGGCTTCGGACTGGTCCATGCGCATCTGGAGCTGGCTCGTCGCGATCCCGAGTACAAGTTCGTGCTGGCCGAAGTGGATTACCTCAAGCCGTACTGGGACACCCGCCCCGAGGACCGCGCCGACCTGCGCCGGTTCCTCGCCGAGGGCCGCGTCGAGGTGATGGGCGGCACCTACAACGAACCCAACACCAACTTGACCAGCCCGGAAACAACCATCCGAAACTTGGTGCACGGCATAGGCTTTCAACGCCACGTGCTGGGCGCCGACCCCGCCACCGCATGGCAGCTGGACGTGTTCGGCCACGACCCGCAATTCCCCGGGATGGCGGCCGACGCCGGCCTGACGTCGAGTTCGTGGGCGCGGGGACCGCACCACCAGTGGGGTCCCGCGCAGGGTGGTGACGTCGATCGGATGCAGTTCTGCAGCGAGTTCGAGTGGATCGCCCCGTCGGGCCGCGGCCTGCTGACCCACTACATGCCCGCGCATTATTCGGCGGG
Source organism: uncultured Actinomycetota bacterium (assembly GCA_963784685.1). Classification (GTDB taxonomy): domain Bacteria; phylum Actinomycetota; class Actinomycetes; order Mycobacteriales; family Mycobacteriaceae; genus Mycobacterium. Next base: position 700,046 of record CAWASF010000009.1, on the reverse strand, counting down.
CTGGTGGATGGACTCGGCGACCTCGCTCGCCGAAGCCGAGGACGCCACCTATGCGCTGTTCGATGAGCTCAAGAAGGTCGCCCTGACCCGCAACGTGTTGCTGCCCGTCGGCACCGACTACACCCCGCCGAACAAGTGGGTCACCGAGATCCACCGCGACTGGGCCGCCCGCTACACGTGGCCGCGGTTCGTGTGCGCGCTACCGCGGGAGTTCTTCGCGGCGGTGCGGGCCGAACTGGCGCAGCGCGGGTGCGCGCCGTCGCCGCAGACCCGCGACATGAACCCGATCTACACCGGCAAGGACGTCTCCTACATCGACACCAAGCAGGCCAACCGGGCCGCCGAGAACGCCGCGCTCGACGCCGAGCGCTTCGCCGTGTTCGCCGGTCTGATGACCGGCGCCGATTACCCGCAGGCCGCCCTCGCCAAGGCGTGGGTGCAGCTGGCCTACGGGGCGCACCACGACGCCATCACCGGCTCGGAGTCCGACCAGGTCTACCTCGACCTGCTGACCGGCTGGCGCGACGCGTGGGAGCTGGGCCGCGCGGCCCGCGACAACTCTTTGGAACTGCTGTCGGCTGCCGTGGATGCCCGGGCCGGTGACGTCATCGTGTGGAACCCGTTGACCCAGCGGCGCACCGACGTCGTCACCGTCCGGGTCGACCCGCCGCTCGCCGCCGGTGTGCGGCTGCTCGACGCCGACGGAGCCGAGGTGCCGGCGCACGTCGAGGACGGCGGACGATCGGTGACCTGGCTGGCGCGGGAGGTGCCGTCGCTCGGCTGGCGCGCCTACCGGTTGGCGCCCGCGCGCGACGCGGCGGGCTGGCTGCCGGCGCGCGGCTTCAGCATTTCCAACGAGCACTACCGGCTGGAGGTCGACCCCGCTCGCGGCGGGGCGGTCGCGTCTTTGTCGCAGGGCGGCCTTGAACTGATCGCCGGCGGTCGGGTGGGCAACGAGCTCGCCGTCTACGAGGAGTACCCGTCGCACCCGACGCAGGGGGAGGGGCCGTGGCACTTGCTGCCCAAGGGGCCGGTGGTGTGCTCGTCGGAATCGCCGGCGCAGGTGCAGGCCTACCACGGACCGCTTGGTCAGCGGCTCGTCATCCGGGGCCGGATCGGCGGGCTGCTGCGCTACACCCAGACGCTGACGCTGTGGCGCGGCGTGCCGCGGGTGGACGGCCGCACCGCCATCGACGAGTTCACCGGCGCCGACCGCCTGGTGCGCCTGCGCTGGCCGTGTCCCGTGCCGGGCGCCATGCCGGTCAGCGAGGTGGGGGACGCCGTCGTCGGGCGCGGTTTCGCATTGCTGCATGACGGGCCCGAATCGGTGGACACCGCCCGGCACCTGTGGACGCTGGACAACCCGGCCTACGGCTGGTTCGGACTGTCGTCGGCGGTGCGGGTCCGGGTCGGAAACGCCTCGGCCAAAAGCGTGCGGGCGGTGTCGGTGGCCGAGGTGGTGTCGCCGGCCGAGGCGGTGTCGGGACCGTTGGCGCGCGAGCTGATGGTCGCGCTGGTCCGCGCCGGTGTCACGGCCACCTGCAGCGGTGCCGGCAAGCCGCGCTATGGCCACCTCGACGTGGACTCCAATCTGCCCGACGTCCGGATCGCGCTGGGCGGGCCCGCCCGCAACGCCTTCACCAAAACCGTTCTGGCCGAGTCGGATTCGGCCTACACCGCCGAACTTGAGGGTCAGTTGGCGAAGACGGGCCGGGTCAGGGTCTGGGTGCCGGCCGTGGCGTCGTTGGCGTCCGCGTGGGTGCCCGGCGCCGACCTGCGTGCGCCGCGGGCACTGCCGGTGCTGGTGATCGACGGCCGGGACGAAGAAAACCTGGCCGCCGCGATCGCGTCGGTGGTCGACGACCTCACCGAGGGGCGCGGCGCCGAGATCCCGGTGACCCAGGAGGCGCCGTCGGGCATCGGCCCCTTCGAAGCCCGCACCGTCGCGCTGCTCAACCGCGGGGTGCCCAGCTTCGCCGTCGACACCGAGGGCACCCTGCACACCGCGCTGATGCGATCCTGCACCGGCTGGCCGTCCGGCACCTGGATCGATGACCCGCGCCGCACCGCGCCCGACGGCTCCAACTTCCAGCTGCAGCACTGGACGCACGTGTTCGACTACGCCCTGGTCAGCGGCGATGGCGACTGGCGGCACGCCGAGATCCCGAGCCGCAGTGCGCAATTCTCCCATCCGCTGCTCGCCGTGTGCCCGAAGCGGCGACGCGGCAGCCTGCCGCCCGTCGGCTCGCTGCTACACGTCGAGCCCGCCGGCTCCGTGCAGCTGGCGGCGCTCAAGGCCGCCGGCAATCCGCTGGCAGCGGGCAGCGCCCGGCCCGTCGACCCGTGCGCGGTCGCTCTGCGGTTGGTGGAAACGGCGGGGACGGGCACCCGCGTTGCCGTCGGCTCGGAGCACGGCACGGTGCGTGGCCTGCGACTCGCCGACCTGCTGGAAAAGCCCCGGCAGCCCACAAGATCGATCGACCTGCACGGTTATCAGGTGGCCACCGTGCTGGCGCGGCTCGAAGTGCCTCGTGCTGCAACAGATTTCGGTCAGCTGGCCCCGGAAGCCGAGGCCGCGCAGCCGCTTTACGCGCGCTACTGGCTGCACAACCGTGGGCCCGCGCCGCTCGGGGGATTGCCGGCCGTCGCCCACCTGCACCCCCTGCGCGTGCCAACCACCCCGGGCGGCGAGCTGACGTTGCGCCTCACGGTGGCCAGCGACTGCACCGATGCCGCGCTGACCGGCGCGGTGACGGTGGTGTGCCCCGACGCCTGGTCGGCCACCCCCGCTGAGCTGCCGTTCACGCTGTGCGCCGGCGATCACCGCGACGCCGACGTGGTCGTATCGGTCCCTGCGGGCGCGCGGGCCGGGCTTTACCCCGTGCGCGCCCAGCTGCGGATAGCCGGGGAGAACGTCCCGGCGGCCTGGCGCCAGGCGGTCGAGGACGTGTGCGTCGTCGAGGTCGGGGCGGTCGAAGAGACGGAGCTGATCTACCTTCGCGACGGGCCCGTCGACGTCGAGCTGGCCCCCGGCGAGACGACCCGGCTGACCGTCACCGTGGGCACCCACGCCCGCGCCGACCTGGCCCTGGAGGCGCATCTGATCAGCCCGTGGGGCATTTGGGAGTGGATTGGCCCCGCCGCGCTCGGCGCGGTCCTGCCGGCCCGCGGCAGGGTCGAGCTCGCGTTCGACGTGGCCCCACCGGCGTGGCAGGACCCCGGCGAGTGGTGGGCCCTGGTCCGGGTGGGCTGCGCCGGGCGGCTGGTCTACTCGCCGGCGGTGAAGGTGATCGTGACATGAGCCTTCAGCATGCGGCCACCGTTGCCGGCGGCCCGGTTTCGGTCGCCGAGGTCGACGCGGCCGAGGCGCGGCTGCGCGGCGGTCCGGGCGCGGCGGCGCTGCCGGCGGGCGGCACGACCGAGGGCCGGCAACTGCGGCGCTGGCTCACCCAACTGATCGTGGCCGAGCGACTGGTCGCCGCCGAGGCGGCCGCACGCGGCCTGGCCGCGCGCGAGGCGCCGACCGAGGCCGAGTTGCTGCCCGACGAGACCGCGCGGCTGGAACTGGGCAGCGTGGCCGCGGCCGTGCTGGCCGATCCGCGCGCCCGGGCGCTGTTCGCCGACGTCACCGCCGGGGTCGAGGTCAGCGACGACGAGGTGGCCGACTACCACGTCCGCAACCCGCTCCGGTTCGCCGCGCCGCGCCCCGACCGGCACGGCTGGCGGGCTCCCTCGTCGGTCGGCCCGCCGCTGGGGGAGGTGCGGTCGGCGATCGTCGACCATCTGCGCGGCGCCGCGCGGCGACGCGCCTTCCGCGTGTGGCTGGACGTGCGCCGGGCGGAGCTGGTCCGGCTCGCTCCCGGGTACGAGCATCCGGGCGACCCCCGCCAACCCGACAACACCCACCGGCACTGATCGCCATGCTCACCCTCTGCCTGGACATCGGTGGCACCAAGATCGCGGCCGGCCTGGCCGATCCCGGTGGCACGCTGGTGCACACGGCTATCCGGCCCACGCCGGCCGGCGTCGGGGCCGAGGACGTCTGGGCCGCTGTCGCCGCGACCATCGCCGACGCGTTGCGGGCCGCCGACGGCCTGAACGGCCCTGTCGTCGCCGTGGGCATCGCCTCGGCCGGCCCCGTCGACCTGCACAGCGGAACCGTCAGCCCGGTCAACATCCCCAGCTGGGACGGCTTTGCGCTGCGCGACAGGGTCGCGGCCATGATTCCTGGGGGGCCGGGCGTGCCCGTGCGGCTCGGTGGCGACGGTGTGTGCATGGCGTTGGGTGAGCACTGGCGCGGCGCCGGCCGCGGCGCGCGCTTCCTGCTGGGCATGGTCGTGTCCACCGGCGTGGGGGGCGGGTTGGTGCTCGACGGGGCGCCATACACCGGGCGGACCGGCAACGCCGGTCACGTCGGCCACGTGGTGGTCGAACAGGACGGCCTGCCGTGTGCATGCGGCGGCCGCGGCTGCGTAGAGACCGTCGCGTCCGGCCCGTGGCTGGTGCGCTGGGCGCGGGCCAACGGTTGGGCGGCGCCGCCCGGCGCCGGCGCGCGGGAGCTGGCCGCCGCGGCGGCCGCCGGGGAACCGGTGGCGCAGCGCGCGTTCCACCGGGGCGCCGCCGCGCTGGCGGCGATGATCGCGTCGGTCGGGGCGGTGTGCGACCTCGACCTCGTCGTCATCGGCGGCGGCGTGGCCAACTCCGGCCCCCTGCTGTTCGACCCGTTGCGCGGGGCGTTGGCCGATTACGCCAAGCTCGACTTTCTGCGGGGAATGCGGGTGGTGCCGGCCGAGCTCGGGGGCGCGGCGGGTCTGGTCGGTGCGGCCAGGCTCGCGGGTTTTGGCTGACCGCGGGGGTCACGCTATTCTGGTTGCCGATCCACCGAAGACCGTCGGTCACCGAGAAATCGGTTGAAGGTCCGGGAAACATCCCGGCGGCCCACGCAGGAGGACGAGGCATCACCGCCGGCGTGCGCCGGCGGATCTTCACGCCCCGGCCGTTCTGCGCCGGGGCGTTCGTCGTTCCAGGTGATCGCAGACGGCAAGCCGCAGGGCTTTTACTTCAGGAGGTATGCATGGCCAGGGCTGACAAGGCCACCGCCGTTGCAGACATCACGGAGCAGTTCAAGGAGTCGACCGCGACCCTGATCACGGAGTACCGCGGTTTGACGGTGGCCAACCTGGCCGAGCTGCGCCGGTCGCTGGCCGGTTCGGCCACCTACACCGTGGCCAAGAACACGCTGATCAAGCGGGCGGCCGCGGACGCCGGGATCGAGGGTCTCGACGAACTGTTCGCCGGCCCGACGGCCATCGCGTTCGTCAACGGCGAGGCGGTCGACGCGGCCAAGGCCATCAAGACCTTTGCCAAGGACCACAAGGCCCTGGTCATCAAGGGCGGCTACATGGATGGTCACCCACTGACCGTCGCCGAGGTCGAGCGCATCGCGGACCTCGAGTCGCGCGAGGTGCTGCTGGCCAAGCTGGCCGGCGCCATGAAGGGCAACCTCGCCAAGGCGGCCGGCCTGTTCAGCGCCCCGGCCTCGCAGTTCGCCCGGCTTGCGGCCGCACTGCAGGAAAAGAAGGCCGCAGAGGCCCCCGCAGCCCCCGCAGCCCCCGCAGCGGCTGCGGAAGCTGCGGAACCGGCCGCCGCCGAGGCCCCGGAGGCACCCGCCGAAACCCCCGAGACACCGGCTGAAACGGCCGAGACACCGGCTGAAGCCGAATAAACCAACCCGCGAAAACCAAGGAAGGACCCAAAACCATGGCAAAGATGTCTACCGACGACCTGCTCGACGCGTTCAAGGAAATGACCCTGTTGGAGCTCTCGGACTTCGTCAAGAAGTTCGAGGAGACCTTCGAGGTCACCGCGGCCGCGCCGGTCGCCGTCGCGGCTGCCGGTGGCCCGGCCGCCGGTGGCGCGCCGGCCGAGGCCGCCGAGGAGCAGTCGGAGTTCGACGTCATCCTCGAGGCCGCCGGCGACAAGAAGATCGGCGTCATCAAGGTCGTCCGCGAGATCGTCTCCGGCCTTGGCCTGAAGGAGGCCAAGGACCTGGTCGACGGCGCACCCAAGCCGCTGTTGGAGAAGGTCGCCAAGGAGGCCGCCGACGAGGCCAAGACGAAGCTCGAGGCCGCCGGCGCCACCGTCACCGTCAAGTAAGGCAATTCGCGCGCAACCCCCGGGGCCTGTCGGTCCCGGGGGTTCGTGCGTTCAGCCCGCGCCGAACGCCGCGTGGAACGACTGTCGCATCCGCTCGGGCGAATCTCCCAGGGCAACAAATAGATTCGTGATCAGCGAGCCAAGCACCGGCCCGACCGCCGCGCCATCGTCGCCATAGAACCCGGCCAGTTCGAGCAACACGAACCCGTGCATCAGTGCCCAGAACTGGGCCGCGGTGGCTACCACCGTTTTGTCGTCATCGGCGCCGCCAAGGTTGATCCGGCCGGCCAGCATCGACCGGCGTACCGCGCGCACCACATGGGCGAAGCTGGGGATCTGCGTCTCGATCTCGGCGACCGTCAGCTGCAGGATGTTGCCGGCCGGCGCGTTGATGCCGTGCGCGCTGGTGCTGCCGAACATCAGCCGGTACATGTGGGGGCGCTCGATCGCGTAGCGCCGGTAGGCCAAGCCGGTGGCCAGCAAGTCGGCCACCGGGTCGTCGGTCTGCGGCACCGACAGCGCGGCGTCGAACTGCCGCAGGCTCTCCTCCGCGACCGCGGCGATGAGGCCTCGCATCCCGCCGAAATGGGTGTAGACCGCCATCGTCGAGGTCCCGGCAGCGCTGGCCACCCGGCGGGTCTGCAGAGCGTCCGGGCCCTGGTCGTCGAGCAGGCCCACGGCGGCGTGCAGCATCTCATCGCGGACGCTGCGCACGCCGGGTTGAGCCTCCGAAGTCATCCTTGCCATCTTCCCATCGAGGGCGTAGCGTGCCAATAACGGTGAAATAACAATGTTATAGGAGCTCAGCGTGACCTCAGCGGAAATCGCCAAATCTGTGAACCCGTATCTCGAGGGCTTCCTGGCTCCGGTGGGAGCGGAGGTGACGGCGACCGACTTGGAGGTCACCGGCCGGATCCCGGAGCACCTCGACGGACGCTACCTGCGCAACGGGCCCAACCCCGCCGAAGAGGTCGACCCGGCCACCTATCACTGGTTCAGCGGCGACGGCATGGTGCACGGGGTCGCGCTGCGCGACGGGAAGGCCTGCTGGTACCGCAACCGCTGGGTGCGCAGCCTGTCGGTGTGCAACACCCTCGGCGAGCCGGCGCCGACCCGGCTCGACCCACGGGCGGGCATGATCTCCTTCGGCGCCAACACCAACGTGTTGAGTCACGCCGGCCGCACCTTGGCGCTGGTCGAGGGCGGGGCAGCCAACTTCGAGCTGACCGACGAGCTGGACACCGTCGGGACGTGCGACTTCGACGGCACCCTGGCGGGCGGCTACACCGCTCACCCACACCGTGATCCGCGCACGGGCGAATTGCATGCCGTTTCCTACTCGTTCGCCCGCGGGCGGACCGTCCAGTACTCGGTGATCGACACCCGGGGACGGGCCCGGCGCACGGTCGACATCGAGGTCTCCGGGTCGCCGATGATGCACGACTTCTCGCTGACCGACAAATATGTGGTGATCTACGACCTGCCCGTGTCGTTCGACCCGGTGCAGGTGCTGCCGGCGAACATGCCGCGCTGGCTCTCGGGGCCCGCCCGGCTGGCGATGGAGTCGCTGATCGGACGCGTCCGGGTGCCGGGCCCGATCACCGCGATGATGAACCGCGACCCGAAGCACTCCGACCGGATGCCGTACGCCTGGGACCCCAAGTACCCCGCGCGCGTCGGGGTCATGCCGCGCGAGGGCGACAACAAAGACGTGCGCTGGTTCGACATCGCACCTTGCTACGTCTACCACCCGCTCAACGCCTACTCCGAGATGCGCGACGGGGCCGAGGTTTTGGTGCTCGACGTGGTGCGTTACGAGCGGATGTTCGACCGCGACCGGCGCGGACCCGGCGAGAGCCTGCCCACTCTGGACCGCTGGACCATCAACCTGAAGACCGGTGCGGTGAGCGCCGAATGCCGCGACGATCGCTCGCAGGAATTCCCCCGGATCAACGAGACGGTGCTGGGCGGGCGGCACCGGTTCGGCTACGCGGTCGGCATCGAGGGCGGGTTCACCCGCGTGGGTGGATCCGAAATGGGCCAGATGTCCACGCCGGTGTACAAGCACGACTACGCCACGGGATCCAGCACGGTGGCCGAACTCGACCGCGACCTTTTGCTCGGTGAGATGTCTTTCGTGCCGAACCCCGCGGCCGGCGCCGAGGATGACGGCATCCTGATGGGCTACGGCTATCACCGGGGCCGTGACGAAGGCCAATTGCTGCTGTTGGATGCCCAGACGCTCGAGCCGGTCGCGACCGTGCACCTGCCCCAGCGGGTGCCGATGGGCTTCCACGGCAATTGGGCCCCGGCCGGCTGACCTGGGCCTGACACACGCGTCGAATAGCACGGGTCCCCGGCGGTGCGGCGGGATCTCAGGTCGGCCAATTTTTGTCGGCGGTGTCCTGCAACCCTGATGCTGCGCCCCGAGCGTGCGCTACAGTGACTCAAGCCACAGGAAAGGGCAGGTGGCGGGCACCAGCGTCGACGGAAGGATTCCCCATGGGCGTCGCTATCGAGGTGAAGGGACTCACGAAGTCCTTCGGTTCCTCGAGGATCTTTGAAGACGTGACGTTGGACATTCCGTCCGGGGAGGTCAGCGTCCTACTGGGGCCGTCGGGTACCGGCAAATCGGTGTTCCTGAAGTCCCTCATCGGTCTGCTGAGGCCCGAACGGGGCTCGATCAGCATCGACGGCACCGACATCATCGAATGCTCGGCCAAGGAGCTGTACGAGATCCGCACGCTGTTCGGTGTGCTGTTCCAGGACGGCGCGCTGTTCGGCTCGATGAACCTCTTCGACAACACCGCGTTCCCGCTGCGCGAGCACACCAAGAAGAAGGAACGCGAGATCCGTGACATCGTCATGGAGAAGCTGACGCTGGTCGGCCTCGGCGGCGACGAGAAGAAGTTCCCCGGCGAGATCTCCGGCGGTATGCGCAAACGTGCCGGCCTGGCTCGTGCGCTGGTGCTCGACCCGCAGATCATCCTCTGCGACGAGCCGGACTCGGGCCTGGACCCGGTTCGTACCGCCTACCTGAGCCAGCTGATCCTCGACATCAATGCCCAGATCGACGCGACCATCCTGATCGTGACGCACAACATCAACATCGCCCGCACCGTGCCGGACAACATGGGCATGCTGTTCCGCAAGCACCTGGTCATGTTCGGGCCGCGCGAGGTGCTGTTGACCAGCGACGAGCCGGTCGTGCGGCAGTTCCTCAACGGCCGCCGCATCGGGCCGATCGGCATGTCCGAGGAAAAGGACGAGGCCACCATGGCCGAAGAGCAGGCCATGATCGACGCCGGCCAGCACGCCGGTGGTGTGGAGGACATCGAGGGCGTGCCGCCGCAGATCCAGGCGACGCCGGGCATGCCGGAGCGCAAGGCCGTCGCCCGCCGCCAGGCGCGGGTGCGTGAGATGTTGCACACGCTGCCCAAGAACGCCCAGGCGGCGATCCTCGACGACCTCGAGGGCACCCATAAGTTCCGCGCGCACGAGATCGGTGAGTAGCGCCGCAAAACACCGGCCCCCGATAGAGCACGGCTCGCGGGGCCGGATTCTTCCTGCATTCGTGGGGCCGCGACCTGAAAATTTTGCGCTAACTTGGTGTAACTCGCCGCCCCGAACCCTTGACGGCGGGGCGTAAACGGGCCAATCTGTTGGACAGCATGTGCCCACGGGAAAGTCGAGATGCCAGCCAGCGCCGATATCCCTTGAATGGGTAGTTGAGGAATGCGCCGTTCTGCGCTATTGTTGGACGTTGCGCTGGCTACTTCCTGCCCACCTCACCCGCCACTTGACACCGTGGTCTTAGTCTGGGTCCCCTCGGTGACTCAGCTATTCAGTTGCGCGCGTGAGATCTGGACAGATCGTTCGCCAGCCTGACCGACAAAATTGTTGCGGCGAACAGGTCCGGTGGCCCGGCTTCCCGTGAGTCGCACGAGGTGCTGGAAGGATGCATCTTGGCAGATTCCCGCCAAAGCAAGGGTCGCCCAAATAGTTCTGCTAACAACGCTGTGCCCGGAGCACCTAATCGAGTTTCCTTCGCCAAGCTCCGCGAACCGCTTGAGGTTCCGGGGCTTCTCGACGTGCAGACCGACTCCTTCGAGTGGTTGATCGGCTCGCCGCGCTGGCGCGAGATCGCGACCGCGCGCGGTGACGTCGCCGCCAAGGGCGGCCTGGAAGAGGTGCTCGACGAGCTGTCGCCCATCGAGGACTTCTCCGGCTCGATGTCGCTGTCGTTCTCCGACCCCCGTTTCGACGAGGTCAAGGCGCCGGTCATCGAGTGCAAAGACAAGGACATGACCTACGCGGCCCCGCTGTTCGTCACGGCCGAGTTCATCAACAACAACACCGGTGAGATCAAGAGCCAGACGGTGTTCATGGGTGACTTCCCGATGATGACGGAGAAGGGCACCTTCATCATCAACGGGACCGAGCGCGTCGTCGTCAGCCAGCTGGTGCGGTCGCCCGGTGTGTACTTCGACGAAACCATCGACAAGTCCACCGAGAAGACCCTGCACAGCGTCAAGGTGATTCCCAGCCGCGGCGCCTGGCTCGAGTTCGACGTCGACAAGCGCGACACCGTCGGCGTGCGCATCGACCGCAAGCGCCGGCAGCCGGTCACCGTCCTGCTCAAGGCCCTGGGCTGGACCAGCGAGCAGATCACCGAGCGGTTCGGTTTCTCCCAGATCATGATGTCGACCTTGGAGAAGGACAACACCGCCGGCACCGACGAGGCGCTGCTGGACATCTACCGCAAGCTGCGTCCGGGCGAGCCGCCGACCAAGGAGTCCGCGCAGACCCTGCTGGAGAACCTGTTCTTCAAGGAGAAGCGCTACGACCTCGCCCGGGTCGGCCGTTACAAGGTCAACAAGAAGCTCGGCCTGAACTCCAAGGACCCGATCACCACGACGACGCTGACGGAAGAGGACGTCGTCGCCACCATCGAGTACCTGGTCCGCCTGCACGAGGGGCAGGCCGCGATGACCGTTCCCGGCGGCGTCGAGGTGCCGGTGGAAACCGACGACATCGACCACTTCGGCAACCGCCGGCTGCGCACGGTCGGTGAACTGATCCAGAACCAGATCCGGGTCGGCATGTCCAGGATGGAGCGCGTGGTCCGGGAACGGATGACCACTCAGGACGTCGAGGCCATCACGCCGCAGACCCTGATCAACATCCGCCCGGTGGTCGCCGCGATCAAGGAGTTCTTCGGCACCAGCCAGCTGTCGCAGTTCATGGACCAGAACAACCCGCTGTCGGGGCTGACCCATAAGCGCCGGCTGTCCGCACTGGGCCCCGGTGGTCTGTCGCGTGAGCGCGCCGGGCTGGAGGTCCGCGACGTGCACCCGTCGCACTACGGCCGGATGTGCCCGATCGAGACCCCCGAGGGTCCGAACATCGGTCTGATCGGCTCGCTGTCGGTGTACGCGAGGGTCAACCCGTTCGGGTTCATCGAGACGCCGTACCGCAAGGTCGTCGACGGCGTGGTCAGCGACGAGATCGTCTACCTGACCGCCGACGAGGAGGACCGTCACGTCGTCGCGCAGGCCAACTCGCCGATCGACGCCAACGGCCGGTTCGTCGAGGGCCGTGTCCTGGTTCGCCGCAAGGCGGGCGAGGTCGAGTACGTGCCCTCGTCCGAGGTGGACTACATGGACGTTTCGCCGCGCCAGATGGTGTCGGTGGCCACGGCCATGATTCCGTTCCTCGAGCACGACGACGCCAACCGTGCCCTGATGGGTGCCAACATGCAGCGCCAGGCGGTTCCCCTGGTCCGCAGTGAGGCGCCGCTGGTGGGCACCGGCATGGAGCTGCGCGCGGCGATCGACGCCGGCGACGTCGTCGTCGCGGAGAAGTCCGGGGTGATCGAGGAGGTTTCCGCCGACTACATCACCGTGATGGCCGACGACGGCACCCGGCACACCTACCGGATGCGCAAGTTCGACCGCTCCAACCACGGCACCTGCGCCAACCAGTCGCCGATCGTGGACGCGGGCGACCGCGTGGAGGCCGGTCAGGTCATCGGCGACGGCCCGTGCACCGAAAACGGCGAGATGGCGCTGGGCAAGAACCTGCTCGTGGCGATCATGCCGTGGGAGGGCCACAACTACGAGGACGCGATCATCCTCTCGAACCGACTGGTCGAAGAGGACGTGCTCACCTCGATCCACATCGAGGAACACGAGATCGATGCCCGCGACACCAAGCTGGGCGCCGAGGAGATCACCCGGGACATCCCGAACGTCTCCGACGAGGTCCTCGCCGACCTCGACGAGCGCGGCATCGTCCGGATCGGCGCCGAGGTTCGCGACGGCGACATCCTGGTCGGCAAGGTCACCCCGAAGGGGGAGACCGAGCTGACTCCGGAGGAGCGGCTGCTGCGGGCGATCTTCGGTGAGAAGGCCCGCGAGGTCCGCGACACCTCGCTGAAGGTGCCGCACGGCGAGTCCGGCAAGGTCATCGGCATCCGCGTCTTCTCCCGCGAGGAAGACGACGAGCTGCCCGCCGGAGTCAACGAGCTGGTCCGCGTCTACGTGGCCCAGAAGCGAAAGATCTCCGACGGCGACAAGCTCGCCGGTCGGCACGGCAACAAGGGCGTGATCGGCAAGATCCTGCCGGCCGAGGACATGCCGTTCCTTCCGGACGGCACCCCGGTGGACATCATCCTGAACACCCACGGTGTGCCGCGACGGATGAACATCGGCCAGATCCTGGAGACGCACCTCGGCTGGGTGGCCAAGTCCGGGTGGAAGGTGGACACCGCCAACGGAATTCCGGACTGGGCCGCCAACCTGCCCGAAGACCTGCTGCACGCCGAGCCCGACGCCATCGTGTCGACCCCGGTCTTCGACGGGGCCCAGGAGGCCGAGCTGCAGGGGCTGCTGTCGGCCACGCTGCCCAACCGCGACGGTGAAGTGCTCGTCGACGGCGACGGCAAGGCGGTGCTGTTCGATGGCCGCAGCGGCGAGCCGTTCCCGTACCCGGTGACGGTTGGCTACATGTACATCATGAAGCTGCACCACCTGGTGGACGACAAGATCCACGCCCGCTCCACCGGGCCGTACTCGATGATCACCCAGCAGCCGCTCGGTGGAAAGGCGCAGTTCGGTGGCCAGCGGTTCGGTGAGATGGAGTGCTGGGCCATGCAGGCCTACGGCGCCGCGTACACCCTGCAGGAGCTGTTGACCATCAAGTCCGACGACACCGTCGGCCGGGTCAAGGTGTACGAGGCGATCGTCAAGGGCGAGAACATCCCCGAGCCGGGCATTCCCGAGTCGTTCAAGGTGCTGCTCAAGGAACTGCAGTCGCTGTGCCTCAACGTCGAGGTGCTGTCGAGTGACGGTGCGGCGATCGAGCTGCGCGAAGGCGAGGACGAGGATCTCGAGCGGGCCGCGGCCAACCTGGGAATCAACCTGTCCCGCAACGAATCCGCGTCCGTTGAGGACCTGGCTTAAGCAACGTTTTTCAAGTCACTAAACCCGCAAGGGGAAAGGGAGTTACGTGCTCGACGTCAACTTCTTCGATGAACTCCGCATCGGTCTGGCCACCGCGGAGGACATCAGGCAATGGTCTTACGGCGAGGTCAAGAAGCCGGAGACGATCAACTACCGCACGCTGAAGCCCGAGAAGGACGGCCTGTTCTGCGAGAAGATCTTCGGACCGACTCGGGACTGGGAGTGCTACTGCGGCAAGTACAAGCGCGTCCGCTTCAAGGGCATCATCTGTGAGCGTTGCGGCGTCGAGGTGACCCGCGCCAAGGTGCGGCGCGAGCGGATGGGCCACATCGAACTGGCCGCCCCGGTCACGCACATCTGGTACTTCAAGGGCGTGCCTTCGCGCCTGGGGTACCTGCTCGACCTGGCTCCGAAGGACCTCGAGAAGATCATCTACTTCGCCGCGTACGTGATCACGAGCGTCGACGATGAGATGCGGCACAACGAGCTGTCCACGCTCGAGGCCGAAATGATGGTGGAGCGCAAGGGCGTTGAGGACCAGCGCGACGCCGAGCTGGAGGCCCGTGCTCAGAAACTGGAGGCCGACCTGGCCGAGCTGGAAACCGAGGGCGCGAAAGCCGACGCCAAGCGCAAGGTTCGCGACGGCGGCGAGCGCGAGATGCGCCAGCTTCGCGACCGCGCACAGCGTGAGCTGGACCGGCTCGAGGACATCTGGAACACCTTCACCAAGCTGGCCCCCAAGCAGCTGATCGTCGACGAGAACCTCTACCGCGAGCTCGTCGACCGCTACGGCGAGTACTTCACCGGTGCCATGGGCGCGGAGTCGATCCAGAAGCTGATCGAGAACTTCGACATCGACGCCGAGGCCGATTCGCTGCGTGAGGTTATCCGAAGCGGCAAGGGGCAGAAGAAGCTTCGCGCGCTGAAGCGGTTGAAGGTGGTCGCCGCCTTCCAGCAGTCGGGCAACTCGCCGATGGGCATGGTGCTGGACGCCGTCCCGGTGATTCCGCCGGAGTTGCGCCCGATGGTGCAGCTCGACGGTGGCCGGTTCGCCACGTCCGACCTGAATGACCTGTACCGCCGCGTGATCAACCGCAACAACCGGCTCAAGAGGCTGATCGACCTCGGTGCCCCCGAGATCATCGTCAACAACGAGAAGCGGATGCTGCAGGAGTCGGTGGACGCGCTGTTCGACAACGGCCGCCGCGGCCGCCCGGTCACCGGGCCGGGCAACCGCCCGCTCAAGTCGCTGTCGGATCTGCTCAAGGGCAAGCAGGGCCGGTTCCGCCAGAACCTGCTCGGCAAGCGTGTCGACTACTCGGGCCGTTCGGTCATCGTGGTCGGTCCGCAGCTCAAGCTGCACCAGTGCGGCCTGCCCAAGCTGATGGCGCTCGAACTGTTCAAGCCGTTCGTGATGAAGCGGCTCGTCGATCTCAACCACGCGCAGAACATCAAGAGCGCCAAGCGAATGGTGGAGCGCCAGCGTCCCCAGGTGTGGGACGTGCTCGAAGAGGTGATCGCCGAGCACCCGGTTCTGCTGAACCGCGCGCCCACGCTGCACCGGCTGGGCATCCAGGCTTTCGAGCCGATGCTGGTGGAAGGCAAGGCAATTCAGCTGCACCCGCTGGTTTGTGAGGCGTTCAACGCCGACTTCGACGGTGACCAGATGGCCGTGCACCTGCCGCTCTCCGCCGAGGCGCAGGCCGAGGCCCGCATCCTGATGCTGTCGAGCAACAACATCCTGTCGCCGGCGTCCGGTCGCCCGTTGGCCATGCCGCGACTGGACATGGTGACCGGGCTGTACTACCTGACCACCGAGGTCGAGGGCGACACCGGCGAATACCAAGCGGCCGGAAAGGATTCCCCGGAGACGGGGGTGTACTCCTCGCCGGCGGAGGCGATCATGGCGGCCGACCGCGGTGTGCTGTCGGTACGGGCCAAGATCAAGGTGCGGCTGACCCAGCTGCGTCCGTGGGCCGAGCTCGAGACCAAGTTGTTCGGCACCAACGGCTGGCAGCCGGGCGACGCGTGGATGGCGGACACCACGCTGGGCCGGGTGATGTTCAACGAGCTGCTGCCGATGGGCTACCCGTTCGTGAACAAGCAGATGCACAAGAAGGTGCAGGCCGCCATCATCAACGACCTGGCCGAGCGCTACCCGATGATCGTGGTCGCGCAGACCGTCGACAAGCTCAAGGACGCCGGCTTCTACTGGGCGACCCGCAGCGGTGTGACGGTGTCCATGGCCGACGTGTTGGTCCCGCCGCGCAAGAAGGAGATCCTCGACCAGTACGAGGAGCGTGCCGACAAGGTCGAAAAGCAGTTCCAGCGTGGCGCTTTGAACCACGACGAGCGCAACGAGGCGCTGGTCGAGATCTGGAAGGAAGCCACCGACGAGGTCGGTCAGGCGCTGCGGGAGCACTACCCCAGCGACAACCCGATCATCACCATCGTCGACTCGGGTGCCACGGGTAACTTCACGCAGACCCGAACGCTGGCCGGCATGAAGGGTCTGGTGACCAACCCGAAGGGTGAGTTCATCCCGCGTCCGGTGAAGTCGTCATTCCGCGAGGGCCTGACCGTGCTGGAGTACTTCATCAACACTCACGGTGCCCGAAAGGGCCTGGCGGACACGGCTTTGCGTACCGCCGACTCCGGATACCTGACCCGTCGTCTGGTGGACGTGTCGCAGGACGTGATCGTCCGCGAGCACGACTGCCAGACCGAGCGCGGCATCGTCGTCGAGCTGGCCGAGCGTCAGCCCGACGGCACGCTGATCCGCGACCCGTACATCGAAACATCGGCGTACGCGCGGACTTTGGGAACCGACGCGGTCGACGAGGCCGGCAACGTCATCGTCGCGCGCGGGGAAGACCTCGGCGACCCGGAGATCGACGCCCTGCTGGCGGCGGGCATCACGCAGGTCAAGGTGCGCTCTGTGCTGACGTGCGCGACCGGCACGGGCGTCTGCGCGACCTGCTACGGGCGGTCCATGGCCACCGGCAAGCTGGTCGACATCGGTGAAGCCGTCGGTATCGTGGCGGCCCAGTCGATCGGCGAGCCCGGCACGCAGCTGACCATGCGTACCTTCCACCAGGGTGGCGTCGGTGAGGACATCACCGGCGGTCTGCCCCGCGTGCAGGAGCTGTTCGAGGCGCGCGTGCCGCGCGGTAAGGCGCCGATCGCCGACGTCACCGGGCGCGTCCATCTCGAGGACGGTGAGCGCTTCTACAAGATCACCATCGTTCCCGACGACGGTGGCGAGGAAGTCGTGTACGACAAGCTCTCCAAGCGGCAACGCCTGCGGGTGTTCAAGCACGAAGACGGCTCCGAGCGGGTGCTGTCCGACGGCGACCACGTCGAGGTGGGCCAGCAGCTGATGGAAGGCTCGGCCGACCCGCACGAGGTGCTGCGGGTGCAGGGCCCCCGCGAGGTGCAGATCCACCTCGTCCGGGAGGTCCAGGAGGTCTACCGCGCTCAGGGTGTGTCGATCCACGACAAGCACATCGAGGTGATCGTTCGCCAGATGTTGCGCCGCGTCACCATCATCGACTCGGGCTCGACGGAGTTCCTGCCCGGCTCGTTGATCGACCGTGCGGAGTTCGAGGCGGAGAACCGCCGGGTGGTGGCCGAGGGCGGCGAGCCCGCGGCCGGTCGTCCGGTGCTGATGGGCATCACGAAGGCGTCGCTGGCCACCGACTCGTGGTTGAGTGCGGCGTCGTTCCAGGAGACCACGCGAGTCCTGACCGATGCGGCGATCAACTGCCGCAGCGACAAGCTCAACGGTCTGAAGGAGAACGTGATCATCGGAAAGCTGATCCCGGCCGGCACCGGCATCAACCGCTACCGCAACATTCAGGTGCAGCCCACCGAGGAGGCCCGCGCCGCGGCGTACACGATCCCGTCCTACGAGGATCACTACTACAGCCCGGACTTCGGCCAGGCCACCGGCGCCGCGGTGCCGCTGGACGACTACGGCTACAGCGACTATCGGTAGTCACTCAGGAAAGAGCCCTCGCCTCGTGCGGGGGCTTTTTTCTATGGCGAGCAGACGCAGAATCGCACGATCGGTGCCCCCGCAATGCGATTCTGTGTCTGTTCGCGGCACCAGACGAGCACGGGTTGACTTGCGTTGAAGTGACTTTGAGCGTGTGCTGGTGAAGGAGGTGGATTACGAGATGGCTGCGACTGGCGGCATTGAGGCCGGCGATACGACGGCCGTGGATCGGCTGGTTTACCAGGACGACGTGTTTATCAACTTCCGCACCAGTCGGCAGTGGGTGTTGATCAAGTTGTTCGCGTTGCCGCCCAAGGCGAGCGACTACGAGGTGTTGGAGCTGCGGCCAGCGCAGCGGTGAAAGCTGCGATGTCGGCATGGGCGGCGTCTGCCGCGGCCGCGCTGGGCTGACATGACAAGCCGAGCCCAGCCGGAGGGGCCGTCGCGCCGAGCACGCCCGCCGAAGCTGCCCATCGACCGGCCATCGCTTGCAGACCAGCGGTGTCTACGCGCATTTGCGGCATGGGTTCGAATTTCAATCGGAGTACCAGACGGCGAAAGTCAGCCACATCCGCCACACCGGTACCAATCGGGAGGCGCCACTCGATCCGAAAAGTCGATAGCCCATGTGCTATCGCGTTCGAAAGTCGCCTATTGGTACGGGGAAAGCCGTCGCCCGGCGTCGCCACCCCTCACTACACTGGCCACCGTGCTCATCGGTTCACACGTCGGCAACGACGATCCCCTGGCCGCCGCCCAGGCCGACGGCGCCGACGCGGTGCAGTTCTTCCTCGGCAACCCGCAGAGCTGGAAAAAGCCCAAGCCGCGCGACGACGCCGAGCAGCTGAAGGCGTCGAGCATGCCGCTGTACGTCCACGCTCCGTATCTGATCAACGTGGCGTCGGCGAATAACCGCATCCGGATCCCGTCGCGCAAGATCCTGCAGGACACCTGCGACGCGGCCGCGGAGGTCAACGCGACGGCGGTGATCGTGCACGGCGGCCACGCCGACGACAACGACATGGAGGCCGGCTTCGAGCGTTGGGTCAAGGCGCTGGACTACCTCGAGACCGACGTGCCGGTATACCTGGAAAACACCGCCGGCGGCGACCATGCGATGGCCCGCTACTTCGACACGATCGGCAGGCTCTGGGATCACATCGGCGACAAGGGGATCGGCTTCTGCCTGGACACCTGCCACGCATGGGCCGCGGGTGAGGAGCTGGTCGACGCGGTTGACCGAATAAAGGCCCTGACCGGCCGCATCGACCTGGTCCACTGCAACGACTCGAGGGACGCGGCGGGCTCGGGCGCCGACCGGCACGCCAACCTGGGCGCCGGTCAGATCGATACCGACCTGCTGGTTGCGGCGGTCAAGGCCGCCGATGCGCCGGTGATCTGCGAGACCGCCGACGAGGGCCGCAAGGACGACATCGCGTTCTTGCGCGAGAAGTGCGCCACCGGCTAGCCGCGCTGCTCGGCGCCACACTGCTGGTCGCCGGTTGCTCACTGTGGCCCCAGCCGCCGTCGGGCTTCGTGAACGGCACCAGCCTCCACCGCATCCGAGCCGGCGGACACGATCGCAGCTATCGGCTCTACATGCCCGCGGGATTGCCCGCCTCGGCCCCTCTGGTGGTGGTGATGCACGGTGTGTCGGGGAGCGCCAGGCAAGCCGAAAGAGCTTACGGCTGGGACAAATTGGCCGAAACCGCCAAATTCTTCGTCGCCTACCCGGACGGCCTCTTTCGAAGCTGGAACGTTGACGGGGAAACCTGCTGCGGCCGGTCCGGACGAGAAGGCGTCGACGACGTCGCCTTCATCGGCGCGGCCGTCGCCGACATCACCAAGAACGTGGGCATCGACACAACCCGGGTGTATGCCACCGGCATGAGCAACGGCGGCATCATGTCGTACACGCTGGCGTGCGTCACCGGCATCTTCTCGGCGATCGGCTCCGTCGCCGGCATCCAGCTGAACTCCTGCCGGTCCCCGCATCCGGCGTCGGTTATGCATATCCACGGCACCGCGGACCGGCTCGTCCCCTACGACGGCGGGCAGGGCTACAGCGTCATCAACGGTCCCCCGGTCCGGGACGTGAATGCGTTCTGGCGCAACGTCGATCAGTGCGGCGCCCCCGCCGTCACGGTCGACGGCGCGGTCACCACGTCGACGGCCGGATGCGCCGAGGGCCGCAGCGTCGCGCTCGTCACCGTCGACGGTGGGGGCCATGAGTGGCCCACGTTCGCCACCCAGAGACTGTGGGAGTTCTTCGCGGCCCACCCCCGCTAGCCGTGTTACAGCTCTTGTGCGGTTGTTGAGAATATGTAATATGGGTGGCATGCCGGATACCCATGTCGTCACCAACCAGGTTCCTCCCCTGGAGAACCACAACCCCGCGACGTCCGCGGTGCTTGTCGAGGCCCTGATCCGCGAGGGCGGGCAGTGGGGCCTGGACGAGGTGAATGAGGTTGGGGCGCTTTCGGCCAGCCGTGAGGCGCAGCGCTGGGGCGAGCTCGCCGACCGCCACCGACCGGTGCTGCACACCCACGACGGGTACGGGCACCGCGTCGACGAGGTGGAGTACGACCCGGCCTACCACGAGTTGATGCGCGCGGCGATCGCCCACGGCATGCACGCGGCGCCGTGGGCCGACGAGCGGCCTGGCGCGCATGTGGTGCGCGCGGCCAAGACCTCGGTGTGGACGGTGGAGCCCGGCCACGTCTGCCCGATCTCGATGACGTACGCCGTCGTCCCGGCGTTGCGGTACAACCCCGAACTGGCCGCGGTTTACGAGCCGCTGCTGACCAGTCGCGAGTACGACCCCGACCTGAAGCCGGCCGCCACGAAGGCCGGCATCACGGCGGGCATGTCGATGACCGAGAAGCAGGGCGGCTCCGACGTGCGTGCCGGCACCACCCAGGCAACTCCCAATGCCGACGGCACGTACAGCCTGACGGGTCACAAGTGGTTCACCTCGGCGCCGATGTGCGACATCTTCCTGGTGCTGGCGCAGGCCCCGAGCGGGCTGTCGTGCTTCCTGCTGCCCCGGGTGCTGCCGGACGGCACCCGGAACCGGATGTTCTTGCAGCGGCTCAAGGACAAGCTCGGCAACCACGCCAATGCATCCAGCGAGGTCGAATACGACGGTGCCGTCGCATGGTTGGTGGGGGAGGAGGGCCGCGGCGTCCCGACCATCATCGAGATGGTCAACCTCACCCGGCTCGACTGCACGCTGGGCAGCGCCACCAGCATGCGCACCGGCCTGACCCGCGCCATCCACCACGCCCAGCACCGGAAGGCGTTCGGCGCGTACCTGATCGACCAGCCGCTGATGCGCAACGTGCTCGCGGACCTGGCCGTGGAGGCCGAGGCCGCCACGATGGTGGCGATGCGGATGGCCGGCGCCACCGACAACGCGGTGCGCGGGGACGAGACCGAAGCGCTGCTGCGCCGAATTGGCCTGGCGGCCGGCAAGTATTGGGTGTGCAAGCGCTCCACCCCGCACGCCGCCGAAGCGCTGGAATGCCTCGGCGGCAACGGCTACGTCGAGGACTCCGGAATGCCGCGGCTATACCGCGAGGCCCCGTTGATGGGCATCTGGGAGGGCTCCGGCAACGTCAGCGCGCTGGATACGCTGCGCGCCATGGCAACTCGCCCCGAATGCGTCGAGGTGCTGTTCGCTGAACTGGACGCGAGCGCGAGTCAGGATCCGCGGTTGGGCGGCCACGTCGAGCGGCTGCGGAACGACCTGAGCGACCTGGACGCCATCCAGTACCGCGCCCGCAAGGTCGCCGAGGACATCTGCCTCGCGCTGCAGGGTTCGCTGCTGGTGCGCCACGGGCACCCAGCCATCGCCGAGGCCTTCCTGACGACCCGGCTCGACGGCCGGTGGGGCGGCGCGTTCGGCACGATGCCGGCCGGCCTGGACCTTGCCCCCATCCTGGAGCGGGCGCTGGTAAAAGGCTGAGCCCGAACATGACTCATGCGATCAGGCCGGTGGACTTCGACAACCTGAAAACGATGACCTACGAGGTCGCCGACCGGGTCGCGCGGATCACCTTCAACCGGCCGGAAAAGGGCAATGCGATTGTCGCCGACACGCCGCTGGAATTGTCGGCGCTGGTGGAGCGTGCCGATCTGGACCCGAACGTCCACGTCATCCTGGTATCCGGCCGCGGTGAAGGCTTTTGCGCGGGCTTCGACCTGTCCGCCTACGCCGACGGCACCGGCTCGGCGGGAGGTGGGAGCGCCTACAAGGGCACAGTGCTGGATGGCAAGATCCAGGCCATCAACCACTTCGCGAATCAGCCGTGGGACCCGATGATCGACTACCAGATGATGAGCCGGTTCGTGCGTGGGTTCTCCAGCCTGATGCACGCCGACAAGCCGACGGTGGTCAAGATCCACGGCTACTGCGTGGCCGGTGGCACCGACATCGCGCTGCACGCCGACCAGGTGATCGCCGCCGCCGACGCCAAGATCGGTTATCCGCCCACCCGGGTGTGGGGCGTGCCGGCGGCGGGCCTGTGGGCCCATCGGCTCGGTGACCAGCGCGCCAAACGCCTTCTGCTGACCGGCGATTGCATCACCGGCGCGCAAGCCGCCGAGTGGGGGCTGGCCGTCGAGGCGCCGAATCCGAAGGACCTCGACGAGCGCACCGAGCGTCTCGTACAGCGGATCGCCGCAATGCCCGTCAACCAGCTGATCATGGTCAAGCTCGCGCTCAATTCCGCTCTGCTGCAGCAGGGCGTGGCCACCAGCAGGATGGTCAGCACGGTGTTCGACGGCGTCGCCCGGCACACGCCCGAGGGGCACGCCTTCGTGGCCGACGCGGTGGAGCACGGCTTCCGCGACGCGGTGCGGCATCGGGACGAGCCGTTCGGCGACTATGGCCGGCGGGCATCACAGGTCTAGTCATGCCGAATATGACCGCCCGGTCCGTGGTGTTGAGCGTATTGCTCGGTGCCCACCCGGCATGCGCGACGTCGAGCGAATTGATCAGGCTGACCGACGATTTCGGCATCAAGGAGACGACGTTGCGGGTCGCGCTCACCCGGATGGTCACCGCCGGCGACCTGATCCGGTCGAACGACGGCTATCGTCTCTCGGATCGATTGCTGGCCCGTCAGCGCCGCCAGGACGAGGCCATGCGGCCGCAGACCCGGGCCTGGCGCGGTGACTGGCATGTCGTGGTCGTCACGAGTGTGGGAACGGATGCCCGCACCCGGGCCGCGCAGCGGGCCAGCATGTACCGCAAGCGTTTTGGTGAACTGCGCGAAGGCGTGTGGATGCGGCCCGACAACCTCGACCTCGATTTGGAGGCCGACGTTGCCGACCGGGTGCGGGTGCTCACCGCGCGCGACGACGCACCCGAGCAGCTGGCCGCGCAGCTGTGGGACCTGCCCGCATGGGCGGATGCCGGCCATCGTTTGGTGGACGAAATGGCCTCGGCCACAGACATTCCCGGCCGGTTTGTGGTGGCCGCGGCGATAGTCCGGCACCTGCTCACCGACCCGGTGCTGCCCGCCGAACTGCTGCCCGACAAATGGCCTGGCGCCGAGTTGCGCAGCGTCTATCACGACTTCGCGACCGAGCTCCTCGAGCGGCGCGATACAACCCAACTCCTGGAGGCGACATGACCGATCCGGTGCGCGTGGAGCGCGAGGGCCCGGTGACGACGGTGATCCTGCACCGGCCCGCGGCCCGCAACGCCGTCAACGGCCCGACGGCCGCCGCGTTGTACGCGGCGTTCGAGGAATTCGACCGGGACGACACCGCTTCGGTGGCCGTGCTGTGGGGCGAAGGCGGAACCTTCTGCGCCGGAGCCGATTTGAAGGCCTTCGGCACACCCGACGCCAACGCCGTGCACCGGACGGGTCCCGGACCGATGGGACCGTCGCGGATGACGCTGTCCAAACCGGTGATCGCCGCGGTCAGCGGCTACGCGGTCGCCGGGGGGCTGGAGTTGGCCATCTGGTGCGATTTGCGGGTAGCCGAGGAGGACGCCGTGTTCGGGGTGTTCTGCCGGCGATGGGGGGTGCCGCTCATCGACGGCGGAACGGTGCGGCTGCCCCGGCTGATCGGGCACAGCCGCGCGATGGACATGATCCTCACCGGCCGCGGTGTGCGCGCCGACGAAGCGCTGGCCATGGGGCTGGCCAACCGGGTGGTGCCCAAAGGCCAAGCGCGACAAGCGGCCGAGGAACTGGCGGCCGAGCTGGCCGCGCTGCCGCAGCAGTGCCTGCGATCGGATCGGCTGTCGGCGCTGCACCAGTGGGGCAAGCCGGAATCGGAGGCCATCGACTTCGAGTTCGCCAGCATTTCCCGGGTCGCCGCCGAGGCGCAGGAGGGCGCGGGGCGGTTCGCCGCCGGCGCCGGCCGCCACGGCGCACCGGCCGGCTAGCGGTCAGCTCCCCTTATTGATGGTGTTGGTCGACCCGATCTTGCTCACCTTCGGGTCGCCGTCTTTGTAGGTGACGGTGTTGTTGCTTCCCAGCACCGTGAGTTTCGTGTTGATCTTGTCGATCGTAACCTTGTTGTTGGTGCCGCCGATGTCCACCTTCTCGCAGGTGCCGGTGACGGTCAGGGTGTTGTTGGAACCGAGCACATTGAGCGATTTGCCGTTGGCGCAGTCAAGCGTGGCCGTGGTGCCCATCGACCCGTAGTTGATTGTGTTCCCGATTTCGATCGACGCCGTGGTGCTCTCGCCACCCGTGCTCGGCGGCGCGGCACCGCCACTCGTCGTCGCGGTTGCGCTGCTCTTCGTCGTCGCGGTCGTGCCCGCGGGCGGGTTGGCGGTCGAACTGCACCCCGCCAGCACCAACGCCGCTATGGCCGGCGCCAGGGCGAGCGCGGCCAGCCTGGATGAGTGATCGGTGATGTGGGCGCGCATGAATCCTCGATTCCTCGGTTGGTCGTGGTCAGGCCCGTCAGCCGGGTACCTGCTGGAGCCGGTTGGTCATGCCCAGTTCGCGGCCGCGGTCCCAGATGATCGGCGAACCGTTGTGGTAGAACACCGTCTGGTCGTAGCCGTAGACGGTGATGTCGTGCGTGACCGAGTCAGCGATCACGGTGTTCGACGAGCCCATCACCGTCACCGCCCAGCAGTTTCCCTTGGCGTTGACGATGTTGCGCGTGCCGTTGACGAGCAGGGTGGCGTCGTTGCAGTCCAGTGTCTGCTCGAGGCCCTCTCCGATGACGTGGGTGTCGCCGTTCTTGGCGTGCGCGGCCAGCGGCGGGGCGGCGGGGGCGACGGCGATGGCGCAGGCGGCCAGCGGCCCGGCGAGGGTTGTCCAGTTCACCACACGCCCCCTTTTAAGACGGGTGAAGCTGCTCGAATGAGCCTACGAGTTTCACGGCCCCCGTCAACTAGAGTCATTAGTTAACCAACCCAGCTTCAACCTGAAGGGCAGATGGCCATGGCAGCTCCGGGATCGCCGTCGGCGGCCGGGCGCCAGCGCGCGGGCAGATCCGCCTCCCGCCCGGCCAAGCTGAGCCGCGACGGCATCGTCGACGGCGCGCTGACGTTCCTGGACCGGGAGGGCTGGGACTCGCTGACCATCAATGCGCTGGCCACGCAGTTGGGGACCAAGGGACCGTCGCTGTACAACCACGTGGACAGCCTGGATGACCTGCGCCGCGCGGTGCGGATCCGGGTCATCGACGACATCATCACGATGCTCAACAGGGTCGGGGAGGGCCGCGCCCGAGACGACGCCGTGCTGGTCATGGCCGGCGCCTACCGCAGCTACGCCCATCACCACCCCGGTCGCTACTCGGCGTTCACCCGGATGCCGCCGGGCGGTGACGATCCCGAGTACGCGGCCGCGACCAGGGGCGCGGCCGCGCCGGTGATATCGGTGCTGTCCTCGTACGGTCTCGACGGCGAGGAAGCCTTCTACGCGGCGATCGAATTCTGGTCCGCGATGCATGGCTTCGTGTTGCTGGAAATGACGGGTGTCATGGACGACATCGACACCGACGCGCTGTTCTCCGACATGGTGCTGCGGCTCGCTCGGGGTTTGGAGGGCCTGGAAAGGCGGACCCCGCGCAACAGCGCGAGCGCGACCTGAGCCACTTTGACCTGCAAGACCGCCGACGGGTATTGTGGTTGCTCGTGCCTGGCGGCTTACGGCGCCTGACGTAAGGGAACGGATGCCGGGCTAATTCGCATGTCCACGACGCAACGGAACCAACCCCTTGCTGAGCGACTGCGACACTCCCGGCCGCGGGGTGCGTGACCGGGGCAAAACTGCAGTACAGAGACTTGAACGAGCCAGCATGACCACCAACGTCAACACAGAAAGCCGGTAGATGCCAACCATTCAGCAGCTGGTCCGCAAGGGTCGTCGGGACAAGATCGGCAAGGTCAAGACCGCGGCCCTCAAGGGCAGCCCGCAGCGCCGTGGCGTATGCACCCGCGTGTACACCACCACCCCGAAGAAGCCGAACTCGGCGCTTCGGAAGGTCGCGCGCGTCAAGCTGACGAGTCAGGTCGAGGTCACGGCTTACATCCCCGGCGAGGGCCACAACCTGCAGGAGCACTCGATGGTGCTGGTGCGTGGTGGCCGAGTCAAGGACCTGCCCGGCGTGCGGTACAAGATCATCCGCGGCTCGCTCGACACCCAGGGCGTGAAGAACCGCAAGCAGGCTCGCAGCCGTTACGGCGCCAAGAAGGAGAAGAGCTGATGCCGCGCAAGGGGCCCGCGCCCAAGCGTCCGTTGGTCAACGACCCCGTTTACGGGTCGCAGCTGGTCACCCAGTTGGTGAACAAGATTTTGCTCAAAGGGAAGAAATCGCTCGCCGAGCGCATTGTTTATGGGGCGCTCGAGCAAGCCCGGGAAAAGACTGGTAGCGACCCGGTGATCACCCTCAAGCGCGCGCTCGACAACGTCAAGCCCGCGCTGGAGGTGCGCAGCCGCCGCGTCGGTGGTGCGACCTACCAGGTGCCCGTCGAGGTGCGTCCGGACCGGTCCACCACGCTGGCGCTGCGCTGGCTTGTCAGCTTCTCGCGGCAACGCCGGGAGAAGACCATGATCGAGCGGCTGGCAAACGAGATCCTGGATGCCAGCAATGGCCTAGGGGCTTCCGTCAAGCGGCGAGAGGACACCCACAAAATGGCCGAGGCAAACCGGGCGTTCGCGCACTATCGCTGGTAGCCGGCGCCGGGCGGCGCCACTGGCAGCGCTGCCGGAGGCCGCAACGACAGCAACTGAGCAATCGAAAGTGGGAAGACTTCTGTGGCACAGAAGGACGTGCTGACCGACCTGAGCAGGGTCCGAAACTTCGGCATCATGGCGCACATCGATGCCGGCAAGACCACGACTACCGAGCGGATCCTCTACTACACCGGCATCAACTACAAGATCGGTGAGGTCCACGACGGCGCCGCCACCATGGACTGGATGGAGCAGGAGCAGGAACGCGGAATCACCATCACCTCCGCGGCCACGACGACGTTCTGGAAAGACAACCAGCTCAACATCATCGACACCCCCGGACACGTCGACTTCACCGTCGAGGTGGAGCGCAACCTGCGCGTGCTCGACGGGGCCGTCGCCGTCTTCGACGGCAAAGAGGGCGTCGAACCGCAGTCCGAGCAGGTTTGGCGGCAGGCCGACAAGTACGACGTCCCCCGCATCTGCTTCGTCAACAAGATGGACAAGATCGGCGCCGACTTCTACTTCTCGGTGCGCACCATGGAGGAGCGGCTCGGGGCCAAGGCGATCCCGATCCAGCTGCCCGTCGGCGCCGAGGGCGACTTCGAGGGCGTCGTCGACCTGGTCGAGATGAACGCCAAGGTGTGGCGGGGCGAGACCAAGCTGGGCGAGACCTACGACACCATCGAGATCCCGGCCGAACTCGCCGAGAAGGCCGAGGAATACCGCACCAAGCTGCTGGAGATCGTCGCGGAGACCGACGAGGAACTGCTGGAGAAGTACCTCGGCGGCGAGGAACTCACCGTCGACGAGATCAAGGCCGCGATCCGCAAGCTGACGATCGCCTCCGAGATCTATCCGGTGCTGTGCGGCAGCGCCTTCAAGAACAAGGGCGTGCAGCCCATGCTCGACGCGGTCGTGGACTACCTCCCGTCGCCGCTGGATGTTCCGCCGGCCGTCGGGCATCCGCCCGGCAAGGAGGACGAGGAGGTCGTACGGCACGCGACGACCGACGAGCCCTTCGCCGCGCTGGCGTTCAAGATCGCGACGCACCCGTTCTTCGGCAAGCTGACCTACATCCGCGTCTACTCGGGCACCGTCGAGTCGGGCAGCCAGGTCATCAACGCCACCAAGGGCAAGAAGGAGCGCCTGGGCAAGCTGTTCCAGATGCACTCCAACAAGGAGAACCCCGTCGAGAGGGCGAGCGCGGGTCACATCTACGCCGTGATCGGGCTCAAGGACACCACCACCGGTGACACCCTGAGCGACCCGAACAAGCAGGTCGTCCTCGAGTCGATGACGTTCCCCGCCCCGGTGATCGAGGTGGCCATCGAGCCGAAGACCAAGAGCGACCAGGAGAAGCTGAGCCTGTCGATCCAGAAGCTGGCCGAGGAGGACCCGACCTTCAAGGTGCACCTCGACCAGGAGACCGGCCAGACCGTGATCGGCGGCATGGGCGAGCTGCACCTGGACATCCTGGTGGACCGCATGCGCCGCGAATTCAAGGTCGAGGCCAACGTCGGCAAGCCGCAGGTGGCATACAAGGAGACGATCCGCCGGGTGGTGGACAGCATCGAGTACACCCACAAGAAGCAGACCGGCGGCTCGGGACAGTTCGCCAAGGTGATCATCAAGCTCGAGCCGTTCACCGGCGAGGACGGCGCGACCTACGAGTTCGAGAACAAGGTCACCGGTGGCCGTGTCCCGCGCGAGTACATCCCCTCGGTGGACGCCGGTGCGCAGGACGCCATGCAGTACGGCGTGCTGGCCGGCTACCCGCTGGTCAACCTGAAGGTCACCCTGCTCGACGGCTCCTTCCACGAGGTGGACTCGTCCGAGATGGCGTTCAAGATCGCCGGTTCGCAGGTGCTGAAAAAGGCTGCCGCGCAAGCACAGCCGGTGATCCTGGAACCGATCATGGCCGTCGAGGTCACCACGCCCGAGGACTACATGGGCGATGTGATCGGCGACCTGAACTCCCGCCGTGGCCAGATCCAGGCCATGGAGGAGCGGGCGGGCGCGCGCGTCGTCAAGGCGCACGTGCCGCTGTCGGAGATGTTCGGCTACGTCGGCGACCTGCGGTCCAAGACACAAGGCCGGGCGAACTACTCCATGGTGTTCGACTCGTACGCCGAAGTGCCGGCGAACGTGTCGAAGGAGATCATCGCGAAGGCGACGGGCCAGTGAACATCTGGTCGGAGTAACCTTGCCGGGTCACTAAACCCTTGGGCGCGGCACAACTGAAAACACAAACACTGCTTACCAAAGCACCAAACAAGTCGGAGGACACAAAGTGGCGAAGGCGAAGTTCCAGCGGACCAAGCCCCACGTCAACATCGGGACCATTGGTCACGTTGACCACGGCAAGACCACACTGACCGCGGCGATCACCAAGGTCCTGCATGACAAGTTTCCGGACCTCAACGAGTCCAAGGCGTTCGACCAGATCGACAACGCTCCCGAGGAGCGCCAGCGCGGCATCACCATCAACATCGCGCACGTGGAGTACCAGACCGACAAGCGGCACTACGCACACGTCGACGCGCCGGGCCACGCCGACTACATCAAGAACATGATCACCGGCGCGGCGCAGATGGACGGCGCGATCCTGGTGGTCGCCGCGACCGACGGCCCGATGCCGCAGACCCGCGAGCACGTGCTGCTCGCCCGTCAGGTCGGGGTGCCCTACATCCTGGTCGCGCTGAACAAGGCCGACGCGGTGGACGACGAGGAGCTGCTCGAGCTCGTCGAGCTGGAGGTCCGCGAGCTGCTGGCCGCCCAGGAGTTCGATGAGGAGGCGCCGGTCATCCGGGTATCGGCGCTGAAGGCGCTCGAGGGCGACGCCAAGTGGGTGTCGTCCGTCGAGGAGCTGATGGACGCCGTCGACGAGTCGATTCCGGACCCGGTCCGCGAGACCGACAAGCCGTTCCTGATGCCCGTCGAGGACGTCTTCACCATCACCGGCCGTGGCACCGTCGTCACCGGTCGTGTGGAGCGTGGCGTCATCAACGTGAACGAGGAAGTCGAGATCGTCGGCATCAAGCCGACCAGCACCAAGACGACCGTCACCGGTGTGGAGATGTTCCGCAAGCTGCTGGACCAGGGCCAGGCCGGCGACAACGTCGGATTGCTGCTGCGTGGTATCAAGCGTGAGGATGTGGAGCGTGGCCAGGTCGTGGTCAAGCCCGGCACCACCACGCCGCACACCGAGTTCGAGGGCCAGGTCTACATCCTGTCCAAGGACGAGGGCGGCCGGCACACGCCGTTCTTCAACAACTACCGCCCGCAGTTCTACTTCCGCACCACCGACGTGACCGGTGTGGTGACGCTGCCGGACGGCACCGAGATGGTGATGCCCGGTGACAACACCAACATCAACGTGAAGTTGATCCAGCCCGTCGCCATGGACGAGGGTCTGCGCTTCGCGATCCGCGAGGGCGGCCGCACCGTCGGCGCCGGCCGGGTTGTCAAGATCATCAAGTAGCGCTACCGGATTCATCCACCAGGCCCGGATCGCCGACATCGGCGATCCGGGCCTGGTGTTTCCGGCGGCCGAATGTGTGATCGGTAGCGGCGGTGCGAGCGCTAGTCTGACGGCAACTTCCCAGCAAGGCGAGGAGAGACACGTGTTGGCGCGCTACCTGAAGTTGCAGCTGTTTTTCCTGATATGTGGCGGGGTCGGGCCGGCCTTTTTGATCGCCTACTTCGCGCTCGGGGAAAACGGCGAGAAGTGGATGCTCTACTCCGGCCTGCTGGTCGTTGTCATCGACATTTTGGCGCCGCTGGCAATCACCCTCTTCGGTGCGAAGTCGGCGGCCAAGGCGGCGGAGCTCGAGCAGCGCGGCGTGCTGGCGCTGGCGCAGATCACCGGACTGGCCGAGACCGGCACCACGATCAACGACCAGCCGGTGGTGAAGGTGAACCTGCACATCTCGGGGCCGGGGTTCACGCCGTTCGACAGTCAGGACCGAGTCCGCGCCGGCGTCGCCCGGTTGGGCAGTCTGACCGCGCGCAAGGTGGTCGTCGTGGTCGACCCGGCCACCCAGGAATACCGAATCGATTGGGAGCGAAGCGCATTGGTCAACGGGCTGGTGCCCGCCAAGTTCAACGTCGCGGAGGACAACAGGACCTACGACCTCAGCGGGCAGGCCGGCCCGCTCATGGAGCTCCTGCAGATTTACAAGGCCAACGGTTTTCCGGTCGGTGGGCACCTCGACTTGCGCTCTCAGCCGGCGGTGCGCCAACAGGTGCTCGCCGTGGTGCGCCGCGCGGCCGAGCAGCAAGCCCTCGCCGCTCAGCCGGCGGCGGCCGGGGGCGCCGGCCCGGTCGTCACGCCGCCCCAACCGTCGATCGCACAGCGGCTCCAGGAACTGGAGACTTTGCGAGCCAGCGGTGCGGTGACCGACCAGGAGTACAACGCCCGCCGCGCCCAGATCATCGCGGAAATCTAGTAGCGGGTCTCCGGCGCGCCTGCTCGGCCCCAACTAGAACACGTTCCAGTTTCGCTGCTAGCCTGTCCTCGTGGCTGAACGGGTTGGATCACTGCAAGGACGGGTGGCATTCGTTACCGGCGCCGCCCGAGCGCAAGGCCGGTCGCACGCGGTGCGGCTCGCCCGGGAAGGCGCCGACATCATCGCGCTCGATATCTGCGCGCCGGCGTCCGCCACCCTCACCTACACGCCGGCCACCCCCGAGGACCTCAACGAGACCGTCCGCCTGGTGGAGGCCGAGGGCCGCAAGGTGCTGGCCCGCGAGGCGGACATCCGCGACGACGCCGCGCTGCGGCAACTGGTCGCCGACGGCGTCGAACAATTCGGCCGGCTCGACATCCTGGTGGCCAATGCCGGGGTGTTGGGCTGGGGCCGGGTTTGGGAGCTGACCGACGAGCAGTGGGACACCGTGGTGGGCATCAACCTGACCGGCACCTGGCGCACACTGCGCGCCACGATTCCGGCGATGATCGAGGCCGGCAACGGTGGCTCCATCGTCGTCGTCAGCTCGTCCGCGGGCCTCAAGGCCACCCCGGGCAACGGGCACTACGCGGCCAGTAAGCAGGGCCTCACCGCGCTGACCAACACCCTCGCGATCGAGCTCGGCGAATACAACATCCGGGTCAACTCCATCCACCCCTACTCGGTGGACACGCCCATGATCGAGCCCGAGGCGATGATGCAGATATTTGCCAAACACCCCCGCTTCGTGCACAGCTTCCCGCCAATGCCGTTGCAGTACAAGGGTTTCATGACATCCGACGAGGTTTCCGACGTCGTCGTCTGGCTGGCCGGCGACGGTTCGGGCACCCTGACGGGCACCCAGATCCCTGTCGACAAGGGCGCCCTGAAGTATTAGCTGTCCACCGTGGTATGAACACCACGTGACTGAAAAGGGCATCAAAAAGGGGGTCGTGATCGTCGGAGGCGGGCTTGCTGCCGCCCGCACCGCCGAGCAGCTGCGCCGGTCCGAATACACCGGCCGCATCACGATCGTCAGCGACGAGGTGCATCTGCCCTACGATCGCCCGCCGCTGTCCAAGGAAGTCCTGCGCAAGGAAGTCGACGACGTCGCCCTCAAACCGCGCGAGTGGTACGACGAGAAGGACATCACCCTGCGACTTGGTTCGGCCGCGACCGGTGTCGACACCACCGAGCAGACGGTGACGCTCGACGACGGGACCGTCCTCGGCTACGACGAGCTCGTCATCGCCACCGGGCTGGTGCCCCGGCGCATTCCGGCGTTCCCGGACCTCGACGGCATTAGGGTGCTGCGCTCGTTCGACGAGAGCATGGCGTTGCGCCGGCACGCGTCCGCCGCGCGGCACGCCGTCGTCATCGGCGCCGGTTTCATCGGTTGCGAGGTGGCGGCCAGCCTGCGCAGCCTGGGCGTGGACGTCGTGCTGGTTGAGCCGCAGCCGACGCCGCTGGCATCGGTGCTCGGCGAGCGGATCGGCGAACTGGTGGCGCGGCTGCATCGCGAGGAGGGGGTCGACGTCCGCCTCGGCACCGGCGTGGCGGAGGTCCGCGGCCTGGGGCACGTCGACACCGTCGTGCTCACCGACGGCACGGAGCTGACGGCCGATCTGGTCGTGGTCGGCATCGGATCGCGGCCGGCGACGGCGTGGCTCGAGGGCAGCGGCATCGAAGTTGATAACGGTGTCATCTGCGACGAAGCCGGCCGCACCAGCGCGCCCAACGTGTGGGCCCTGGGCGACGTCGCGTCCTGGCGTGACGCGACGGGACACCAAGCGCGCGTGGAACATTGGAGCAACGTCGCCGACCAGGCCCGGGTGGTGGTGCCCGCGCTGCTCGGCCAGGACGTGCCGGCCAACGTGGTCGTCCCGTATTTCTGGAGCGACCAGTACGACGTCAAGATCCAGTGTCTTGGGGAACCGGAAGCCGACGATGTCGTACATCTTGTTGAGGACGACGGGCGCAGGTTCCTCGCGTATTACGAGCGCGATGGAGTGCTGGTCGGCGTGGTCGGGGGCGGGATGCCGGGGAAGGTCATGAAGGCCCGCGGCAAGATCGCCGCCGCCACGCCCATCGCCGAGATGCTTGGCTGAGACACGATGCCCAGGGTGGCGATTCTCGACGACTACGCCGGGCTGGCCCTCGAACTCGCGGACTGGTCTGCGGTGCAGACGCGCTGCGAGGTCACCGTTTTCGACCGCCACCTCTCGGAGCCGGAGGCCGCGGAGGCGTTGCGTCCCTTCGATGTGATCTGCACGATGCGCGAGCGCATGGCGCTTCCGCGCACGCTCATCGAGCGGCTGCCGAAGCTGAAACTGATTACCATCGTCGGCCGGAGCCTGCCGAACCTCGACATGGCCGCCGCCGACGACTGCGGCGTCCTGGTCGCCCACTCGGACTTCGCCAATCCGCGATTCAGGTCCGTCCACGACGCCACTCCAGAACTCGCCTGGGGGCTGCTGATCGCGACCGTGCGTAACCTGGCCGAAGAGCACCGGCGCATGCGCGACGGTGCGTGGCAGGGCACCGCCGGTATGACGCTGTCCGGCAAGACGCTTGGCCTTCTCGGTCTCGGCAGGGTCGGCAAACGCATGGCTGAATACGCGAAAGTGTTTGGCATGCAAGTCATTGCGTGGAGCCGGAATCTCACCGACGACACCGCCGCGGTCGCCGGAGCCCGCCGGGTCGAAAAAGCGGCTCTGTTCGAAGAATCCGACGTGGTCTCGATCCACCTCGTGCTCTCGGAACGCACGCGAGGCCTGGTCGGTGAACCCGAGCTGGCCCTGATGAAGCCAACCGCCTACTTGATCAACACTTCCCGGGGGCCGATCGTCGACGAGGCCGCCCTGCTCGCGGCGCTCCGGGCCGGGCGCATCGCCGGAGCCGGGCTCGACGTCTACGACACCGAACCGCCTCCGCCCGACCATCCGCTGCGATCGCTTCCCAATGTGACGCTGTCTCCCCACCTGGGATACGTCACCCGCGAGATGCTGGGCGCCTTCTACGCGGACACCATCGAGGCCCTGGTGGCCTGGCTGGACGGGGCGCCCATTCGGATCGCCAACCCGCAGGCCTAGATTCGCTGGGTCAGTGCACTTCGTCTGCTAGCCGGCGTGTTACCCCCCGCCCTGTCGGCTGCGGTCGGAAATTCGGACTTCATTGTGTGCCAGTCGATCCCGCTCTCAACGGATTGTCGCTACGAGGCGGGCAAATCCTCGTATGCCCCGGAAGCCGCGACGCATGTGACAGCGGTGTGACAGCGGTGATCACCCTGCCTAGAGCTGCCAGTTCACCGGCGGCCCGTGGGGATGGCATTCGGCGAGCACGGCGAGCTCGCCCCCGGGCCAGACACGGGCTCGCACCAGAAACCTGATCGGTGCGCCGGGCCCGTCGCGCGCGGGCTCCAGGGTGAGGTGTGCGAACGGCGACCCGGCGTCGGCCTGCGCGCCCAGGGCGCCGATTCCGGCACGGACGACGGCACGTTCGTCGTCGGACAGATACTGCCACGTGATCGAGTGCCAGAGCACGGTTAACGCGCCGTCGGCAAGCGTCATGCCGGCCAACGCCTCGGCGGCCGTCTTGCGTTCCAGTCGCGCCGGGACGTGCCGGGCGACCGCGATGGCGCCGCGCAGCCGGTCCAGCCGCGCGGCCTGGTCGGGCCAGACGTAGCTCAACACCGTCATTTCCCCGTCGGGGCCGGTGACGTCGATGGGCGCGATGTCGTACCCGTTTCGCTCGACGATTCGCAGCGCGCCACGCGGCGGCAGCGCCCCGTGCCACGCGTCGTCGATGGTCACCGGCGAGTCGACCGGTCCCCAATCTCTGCCGCCGCCGAACCGGTAGTGGTAGTGGTCGGCGCGCATGTTCAGCCCGGCGCTCGATCCGACCTCGAAAAGCCTTATCGGCAAATCAAATTCGCGGTTGACCCGCAACAATCCACCGATCAGCGCGGCGGATCGGCCCACCTCGTTCGTCTGCGGTGGCTGGTCGAGCGCCGCGCGCAGCGTGTCGCCGTGTCGGGCCGCGGTGCGCACTATTTCGGGCCAGGCGCCGCCGGCGTCCCAGGTGCCGCCGGTGCTGGGATACCAGCGCCGCAATTCCGGTGCCCGGCCATCGAGCACCATCCGGTGCAGCCCGCCCAGCAGGCGCAGCGGTACCGCGTGGCGCGAGGGAGCGTCCTCGTGGCCGGACAGGATGCTCGCGAAGACGCCGCCGGTTTCGACGTCGCCGGCAACCAGCTCGAACAGCTCGCCGTACATCGAAGAGCCGGAGCCGGCGCAGAACCGCCCCTGCGAGCGCAGCATGTGCAGCAGGTGCTCGGTGCCGGCGCTCACCGGTCCAGCCCTTCCAGCCCGGCGCCGACGACGTCGAACGCGTTGCCGAGCGCTTCGGGCAGCGTGACCGATTCGTCGCGCAGCCAGTGCTCGTAGGCGCTCAACGCGACGCCCAGCATGGTCCAGGCCACGGTCTGGGGCAGTGGGTCGGTCGTCTTGACACCCAATCGGCGGCCCACGAAGCCCGCCATCACCTCGCGCCAGCCGGCGTACATCGTCATCGAATAGGCCTGCAGCTCGGCGGTTTCCAGGATGACCCGCATTCGTTGGCGGTGGCGTACCGTCTCGCACTCGTCGAAGGTGTTGAACGCCAACAGTGCGCCGCGCAGCGCCTCGCCCAGGGGAACCTCGGGGTCGACGTTGTCGAGCAGTTCTTCCAGGCGCGCGAGATGGGCGTCGAAATCTCCCCAGAGGACGGCGTTCTTGGAAGCGTAATAACGGAAAAGCGTACGACGGGCGATGCCGGCCGCCTGCGCGACATCGTCGACGCTCACCTCGGCGAACCCTCGGGCGGTGAACAACTCGAGGGCTGCGTCGGTGATGTGCTCCGGCGTCGTCGACCGGCGCCTGCCCACCCGCGACTGCGGCAAGATTAGACCCGCCCTTCCATTGCGGCACTCGATGCCATATTGTGTCCAGAACGATCGATCGTTGTCGAGTCCCAAAGGGAGGAAAATCACATGGACCACGAGACCGAAACCGACACCGAGCTCGTCACCGAGACGCTGGTCGAAGAAGTGTCCATCGACGGTATGTGCGGGGTCTACTGACCGCGTGTTCGATCCCGATCGCGGCTGGCGGTTGCACCCGCAGGTGTCGGTTCGGCCGGAGCCGTTCGGCGCTCTGCTCTACCACTTCGGCACCCGCAAGCTGTCGTTCCTGAAGGACCGCACCATCCTCACGGTGGTGCGGTCGCTGCCCGACCATCCCGATGTCCGGTCCGCCTGCCGCGCCGCCGGTGTGGACGACGCAGGGCAGCAGCCGTACCTGCACGCGCTGGGCGTGCTGGCCGAATCCAACATGCTGGTGCCTCAGGAGGGTCAGGGATGACTGCCCCAACGGCGCGAGTGCCGCGGCTCATCGAGCAGTTCGAGCGCGGCCTGGACGCGCCCATCTGCCTGACGTGGGAGCTGACGTACGCGTGCAATCTCGCTTGCGTGCACTGCCTTTCGTCGTCGGGCAAACGCGATCCACGCGAATTGTCCACCCGTCAATGCATGGGTATCGTCGATGAGCTGGAACGCATGCAGGTGTTCTACGTCAACATCGGCGGCGGCGAACCCACGGTGCGCCCGGATTTTTGGGAACTGGTCGACTACGCCACCGCCCACCACGTCGGCGTGAAGTTCTCGACCAACGGTGTCCGGATCACGCCGGATGTCGCCGCCCGGTTGGCCGCCAGCGACTACGTGGACGTTCAGATCTCGCTCGACGGTGCCACTGCCGAGGTCAACGACGCCGTCCGCGGTGCCGGGTCATTCGCCATGGCGACACGCGCGCTGGAAAACCTGGCCGAGGCGGGCTTCACCCAAAACGGGGGGGCCAAGATCTCCGTTGTCGTGACCCGGCACAACGTCGACCAGCTCGACGAATTCGCGGCGTTGGCAAGCCGTTACGGTGCCACCTTGCGCATCACCCGGCTTCGCCCCTCGGGAAGGGGCGCCGACGTGTGGGACGACTTGCACCCCACCGCCGCCCAGCAGGTTCAGCTCTACGACTGGCTGGTCGCCAAGGGGGAGCGGGTGCTCACCGGTGACTCCTTCTTTCATCTCTCGCCGCTCGGTCAGTCCGGCGCGCTGGCCGGCCTGAACATGTGCGGCGCCGGCCGGGTGGTGTGCCTGATCGACCCGGTGGGCGACGTGTACGCCTGCCCGTTCGCCATTCACGACCGTTTCCTGGCGGGAAACATCCTGTCCGACGGGGGATTCGACAACGTCTGGAAGAACGCTCCGCTGTTTCGCGAGCTGCGCGAGCCGCAGTCCGCGGGCGCGTGCGGCGCCTGCGCGCACTACGACGGTTGCCGGGGCGGGTGCATGGCGGCCAAATTCTTCACCGGCCTACCGATGGATGGACCGGACCCCGAATGCGTCCAGGGGCACAGCGCGTCGGCCTTGGCCCACGAGCGCGAGACGCCGCGGCCGCGCGCCGACCACTCCCGCGGGCGGCGCGAACCGGTCCCGCTGAAACTGTCGATGCGACCCCCGACGCGTCTCTGCAACGAAAGTCCCGTGTGACCATGGCCGACGAATGGTTCGAAACAGTCGCCATCGCCCAGCAACGCGCCCAGCGACGGTTACCGAAGTCCGTTTATTCATCGTTGATTTCGGCCAGTGAAAGAGGGATTACGGTGGCCGACAACGTCGAAGCGTTCGGCGAACTCGGCTTCGCGCCCCATGTCATTGGAGCGCAGACAAAGCGCGACTTGTCGACTACCGTGATGGGCCAGGAGATTTCGCTGCCGGTGATCATTTCGCCGACGGGTGTGCAGGCGGTCGACCCAGACGGTGAAGTGGCCGTCGCGCGGGCCGCGGCGGCGCGGGGAACGGCGATGGGGCTGTCCTCTTTCGCCAGCAAGCCGATCGAGGAGGTCATCGCCGCCAACCCCAAGGTCTTCTTCCAGGTGTACTGGCTCGGCGGTCGCGACGCGATCGCCGAACGGGTGGAACGGGCGCGCCAGGCCGGCGCGGTCGGACTGATCGTCACCACGGACTGGACGTTCTCGCACGGCCGGGACTGGGGTAGCCCGAAGATCCCCGAGGAGATGAACCTGCGGACCATCCTCCGGTTGTCTCCGGAGGCGATCGTCCGGCCGCGGTGGCTGTGGAAGTTCGGCAAGACGCTCAGGCCGCCGGAGCTGCGCGTGCCCAACCAGGGCCGGCGCGGCGAGCCCGGCCCCCCGTTCTTCGCCGCATACGGGGAGTGGATGGGCACGCCCCCGCCGACCTGGGACGACATCGCGTGGCTGCGCGAGCTGTGGGGCGGGCCATTCATGCTCAAGGGCGTGATGCGCGTCGACGACGCGAAAAGGGCTGTGGACGCGGGTGTTTCGGCGATATCGGTGTCGAACCACGGCGGCAACAACCTGGACGGGACGCCGGCGACGATTCGCGCCCTGCCCGCGATAGCCGCGGCGGTCGGCGGCCAGGTCGAGGTGTTGCTCGACGGTGGCATCCGTCGCGGGAGCGACGTCGTCAAGGCGGTGGCCCTGGGGGCGCGCGCGGTGATGATCGGCCGCGCCTACCTGTGGGGCCTCGCCGCGGCCGGGCAGGCCGGCGTCGAGAACGTCCTCGACATCTTGCGGGGCGGCATCGACTCGGCGCTGACCGGTCTGGGGCACTCCTCGGTCCACGACCTCAACCCGGACGACATTCTGATGCCGGCCGGGTTCACCCGGGCGCTGGGTGCGCCGGCGTGAATTTAGGCCATGTCGGGCATCTTTACCCGGATTTGGTTGAAGCGGGCCCGGCGGCCGCGAAATTCATGGTGCGCGCGGGGTAACCGTGACAAAAGAGCCGCCAATTTTGACCAACGGGTAAACGGGCCAGAAAAAATTTCGTTTGATGGGACAACAATTGGTGCACGCCAGGTGAATTCGTCCTACCATCAGCCAGTGCCCGTACTCGGCGAATTAGGAACCGCGACGTCGAGCCAGCTATCAAGCATCTCGCCGTCGATAATGGTCCCGCTGGGGTCGACCGAACAGCACGGTCCGCACCTGCCGTTGGACACCGACACCCGGATCGCGACCGCGGTCGCCCGGGGGGCTGTCGCCGGCCTCAGGGCCCGCCTCGAGCGAGAGTGGATGGTGGCACCCGCCCTCGCCTACGGTGCCAGCGGCGAGCACCAAGACTTCCCCGGAACGATCTCCATCGGCACCGCAGCCCTGACGACGCTGCTGGTCGAATACGGCAGGTCGGCCGCCTGTTGGGCACACCGCCTACTCTTCGTCAACGGCCACGGTGGCAACGCCGGCGCGTT
Organism: uncultured Actinomycetota bacterium; assembly: GCA_963784685.1. Lineage (GTDB taxonomy): Bacteria > Actinomycetota > Actinomycetes > Mycobacteriales > Mycobacteriaceae > Mycobacterium. Next base: position 660,494 of record CAWASF010000009.1, on the reverse strand, counting down.
GAACGCCGCGGTGCGCCAACTGCGCGCGGAGGGCCGAGACGCCGGATGGTGCCCGTGCGTCGCCGCCGGCGCCGATGCCCACGCCGGCCATACCGAAACATCGGTGTTGCTGCATATCTCGCCCGCCGAGGTGCTGACCGAGCGGTGGCTCGCCGGTAACCGGGCGCCATTGTCCGAATTGCTGCCGTCGATGCGCCGGGGTGGAGTCGCGGCGGTCAGCCGGGTGGGCGTGCTGGGGGACCCGACCACGGCGACCGCCGCCGAGGGAAAGCGCATCTTCGCGGAGATGGTCGACGAGTGTGCCCGCCGGATCGTCCGGTGGCTGCCCGGGCGCGACGGGATGCTGAGGTGACGCAGACCCGGCTGCCGGACGGGTTCGCCGTCCAGGTCGATCGCCGCGTGCGGGTACTCGGCGACGGCTCGGCCCTGCTCGGTGGCTCACCGACCCGACTGCTGAAGCTGGCTCCCGCTGCCCAGGGCATGCTGTCGGATGGGCGGCTCAAGGTTCGCGACGACCTCAGCGCCCAGCTGGCCCGGACCCTGCTGGACGCCACCGTGGCGCATCCCCGGCCCGCGGGTGGCCCCTCGCACCGCGACGTGACCGTCGTGATTCCGGTGCGCAACAACGTTCCTGGGGTACGGCGCCTGGTGAGCTCGCTGCGCGGATTGCGCGTCATCGTGGTGGACGACGGGTCGTCTTCCCCGATCGAGCCGGAGGACTTCGTCGGCGCGCACTGCGATGTCGAGGTGTTGCGTCACTCCAATAGCAAGGGGCCCGCGGCGGCGCGCAACACCGGGCTGGCCGCCTGCACGACCGACTTCGTCGCGTTCCTGGACTCCGACGTCGCGCCCCGCCGGGGTTGGCTGGAAGCCCTGCTCGGTCATTTCTGCGATCCCACCGTCGCGCTTGTCGCACCGCGCATCGTCGGTTTTTCGCAAAGCGAGAATGTGGTGGCGCGCTACGAGGCGGTGCATTCGTCACTGGACCTCGGGGAGCGCGAGGCGCCGGTGTTACCCCACAGCACGGTGTCCTACGTTCCCAGCGCGGCGATAATCTGTCGCCGCTCGGCGATCCGTGAGGTCGGCGGGTTCGACGAGACCCTGCAGTCCGGCGAGGACGTCGACCTGTGCTGGCGGCTCGTCGAGACCGGCGCCCGGCTGCGGTACGAGCCGATCGCTCTGGTCGCCCACGACCACCGCACCGAGTTGCGGGATTGGCTTGCGCGCAAGGCATTTTATGGTGGCTCGGCGGCCCCGCTGTCGGTGCGCCATCCGGACAAGACGGCGCCGGTGGTGATCTCCGGGTGGGCGTTGATGGCGTGGATTCTCATGGCCCTGGGGACGAGCCTGGGTCAACTCGCGTCGATCGTGGTCGCGCTCTTGACGGGGCGGCGGATCGCCAGGGCCATGCGCTGCGCCGAGACTTCGTTCACCGATGTTCTGATGATCGCGGCCCGCGGTTTGTGGTCGGCGGCGCTGCAACTGGCGTCGGCCCTCTGCCGGCACTACTGGCCGCTGGCATTGCTCGCGGCCATCCTGTCGCGTCGCTGTAGGCGGGTGGTGCTTGTCGCGGCCGTCATGGACGGCGTGGTGGACTGGCTTCGCCGCCGGGATGCCACCAACGACGACGCCGAGCCGATCGGGCTGCCGACCTACCTGTTGCTCAAGCGTGTCGATGACCTGGCCTACGGCCTCGGGCTCTGGTGGGGTGTGTTGCGCGAACGGAACCTCCGGGCGCTCAAACCACAGATTCGGACCTAGCCACCGCCTTGACCACCGCCGCCACGCACAGCGATGTGCTGATCGTCGGTGCCGGCAGCGCTGGATCGGTTGTCGCCGAACGTCTTTCCGCCGATCCCAGCCGCGCCGTGACAGTCCTCGAGGCGGGGCCGGCGCTTGCCGACCCCGAACTGCTGGCTCAGACCGCCAACGGGCTGCAACTGCCGATCGGGGTCGGCAGCCCACTGGCCCGGCGCTATCTGACACGGCTCACCGATCGGCACGCTCTCAAACTGCCGATCGTGCGAGGGTCGACGGTCGGGGGTTCGGGTGCGATCAACGGCGGCTACTTCTGTCGTGCCCTCCCGCGCGACTTCGATCGCGCCGCGCTCCCCGGCTGGGCATGGAACGACGTGCTGGACAGCTTCCGCGCCATCGAGACCGACCTGGACTTCGATGGTCCCGCCCATGGCGATCGTGGACCGATCCTGGTTCGTCGGACCGGCGAAATGACCGGCACCACCGAACGATTCATCGCCGCCGCCGAACGCGCCGGATTCGAGTGGATCGCCGACCTCAACGACTGTGGGCCGGAGCCGATCTTTGGCCTCGGCGCCGTCCCGCTCAACATCGTCGACGGCGTCCGTATCGGATCCGGCGCCGCATTCCTGATTCCGGCCCTGGCACGTCCTAATCTGACGTTGCTGGCCGAGACGCGGGCGGTGCGACTGCGTTTCTCCGGCGCCGCCGCGGTGGGCGTCGACGCGATCGGTCCCGACGGCCCAATGACGCTGAGCGCTGACCGAATAGTGTTGTGCGGAGGCGCCATTGAGTCGGCGCATCTGCTGATGCTGTCCGGCATCGGCGACGAGGTAACGCTGCGGGCCGTCGGCGTGCCGGTGGTGGCGCCGCTACCGGTGGGCATGTTTTGCAGCGATCACCCCGAATGGGTGTTGCCGACCAATTGGGCGGTGGCGCCCGGGCGGCCCGTGGTGGAGGTCGTGCTCAGCACCACCGACGACCTCGAGATAAGGCCGTACACGGGCGGTTTCGTTGCGCTGACCGGCGACGGTACGGCGGGACATCCCGACTGGCCGCACATCGGGGTGGCACTCATGCGGCCCCGGGCGCGCGGGCGCATCACCCTGGTCTCGCCGGATCCGGGCGTGCCGCCGCGGATCGAGCACCGCTACGACAGCGAGCCCGAAGACGTCGCGACCCTGCGCCGGGGCAGTGAGTTGGCCCGCGAATTATGCGGCGCGGCTGCACATGTCGGGCCACCGGTGTGGTCGACGTCCCAACACCTTTGTGGCAGCGCGCCGATGGGCGTCGACGGCGACCCACGGGCCGTGGTCGACCCGCGCTGCCGGGTCTATGGCATCGAAAACCTGTGGGTGATCGACGGTTCCATCCTTCCCGCGATCACTGGCCGCGGTCCGCACGCGACCATCGTGATGCTCGGCCACCGCGCCGCGAAATTCGTTGAAGTGAACTAGCTTGAGTAGTACGGCGTTTCGACCTGCTCGGCCGCCGGCTGCTGTTTGGCAGGTTCGCCCGAAGCTCCGGTTGCCGGCGAATACGGGGCGTTCGGCGGCGAATAACCCGACGCGGTCGCCGCCGGCGCCGCCGCCAGCGGCGTGGGGCCGGGCAGCGCCGTTGCGGGGGAGAATTCCGGCGTCTCCGCCGTCACCGCCGCTATCGGGGCGGCCGCCGCCGGCGTCACCGGCCCCAATGTGGCCGGGGCATAAGCCGGCGTTGCCGCCTGCAGCGGGGCTACGGGCGCGCCGGCCGACGCCAGTGCGCCCGAGCCCAGTGGGGCCGCCGCTCCCGTCGCGCCGACCGGCGCGAAGCCGGCCGGCGCCGCCGATGGCGCCGCCACGAGGCTTGCCGCCGGTGTGGCGGGCGCCGAACCGCCTGCCAGCCCCGCCATGGATGCCGGAACCCCGGCCGCCGCCGAACCCGCCGACGCCGCGCTGCCGAGCAGCGGCTGCACGGCTTGTAACGCCTGGCTCGGGGCCCCGCCTCCACTCAGGCCCCCACCCAGGAAGTTCTGGACCGTTTGCAGGGGCGAGGCGTTGGCGGCCTCGGTGAGGGCGTATTGCTCCGCACCGGTGCTCATCAGCTCCACGAACTGCGAGTGAAAGGCCTGCGCGGCGGCACTCAGCGCCTGATAAACCTGGGCGTGCGCCTCAAACAGCGACGCGATGCCGGCCGACACCTCGTCGGCACCCGCCGGTAGCACGCTGGTAGCCGGAACCAAGGCCGCGGAGTTGGCGTCACTGATCGCGGATCCGATGTTCGCCAGATCCGAAGCGGCGGCCGCCACATACTCCGGCGCCGCGATCACATACGACATTCCGCTCCCCGGATTGGTTCGAGGTTGTCCGCCCCGCCACAGACTTCGCTAACGCCGATCGTATAGGCCGGCGGGGGTGCGCCGGGACATTTTTAGCCGATCCTTATCTTCAATCCGCATGTCGGGGCCGGTTATCTCGGCCCGAGACAATCCGGCGCACCAGGCTTAGCTGTTGCCCGTCACGCCCGGGAGCCCACAGCACGATCAGGACCGCGGAGACCGCGACGATCACGGCCAACACCGTCAGCGAAGAATGCATGGCCGTCACGAACGCCGCTTTGCTGACATCGGCCAGTCGGTCGCCCTGCGGACCCAGCTTGCCGGCCACCTCCACCGCCTTGGCCAGCGAGTCGGTTGCCGGGCCGCGAACCGGTGCGGGGAACCCCGTCAACCGCGGTGCCAGTTCGTGGGAATAGCGTCCGGCCAGGATCGAGCCGGCCACCGCGATCCCCAATGCCCCGCCCATCTCCCGCGAAGTGTCGTTCACCGCGGACGCGACCCCTTGTTTTTCGTCCGAAACCGCGCCCATGATCGCCGACGTCGTCGGTGCGGTGCAGAAGCCGATGCCCGTGCTGAGGATCAACGAGGGCCAGGCCAGGTCGAAAAAAGTGGAATGCAGTTCAAGCGTCCGCATGCATGCAAAGCCGACCGCCATCAGCAGCGTGCCCAGGAGTAGCACCAGCCGCAGGCCCAGCTTTGGTACGTACCAAAATGACAACGCCGAGAAGATGCCCAGCGGGACCATGAATGGGCCGAACGACATCGCCGTCATCAGGGGGGAGTAGCCCATGATCTGCTGGACGTACTGAACGCCCACATAAAAGAAACCAAATGTCGCGCCGAACAGGATGACGATCGTTGCCACGCCGGTGGCAAAACTGGGGTTGCCGAACAGTCGTACGTCCAGCAGGGGGCTGGTCTTCCGGAATTCGGCCAGGCCGAACACCACGGCGAGGATCACGCCCGCGACGAGTCCGCCCCAGACCAGGGGATCGCTCCAGCCGCGATCGGGCGCTTGCAGGATCGCCGCCACCGCGATCGCGATGGCCGCGCCGATCAGGACGGCACCGAGCGAATCGATTCGAGGGGTGTTGTCGTCGCGCGACGGTGCGATGGTGCACGCCATGGCGAAGATCGCCAACGCGCCGATGCCCAGGGACCAGAAGATCGCGTGCCAGTCCCAAAACCGAAGCAGCAGGCCGGAACCGAGCATGCCCAGGACCGCGCCGGAACCGGCCGTACCGGCCCAGATGCCGACCGCCTTGAGGCGTTCTTCTTTCGGATAGGCCACCGTCAGCAGCGACAGCGTCGCGGGCATGACAAATGCGGCGCCGACACCGGCCACCGCCCGGCCCGCAATGATCTGCAGCGGGCTGTGCAACATCGCCGGCGCGACCGAGCCGAGGGCGAAAATCACCAGACCGACGAGCAGCGCGCCCCGCCTGCCATAGCGGTCGCCGACCGCCCCGGCGGGCAGCAGCAGGCACGCCAACGCGACGGTGTAACCGTCGACAATCCACGTCAGCTGCGACTGGGTCGCCGAGGTTGCGACCGCGAGGTCCCCCAACGCGGTGTTCAACGCCATCATCGACGCGACGACCAGGCCGACGCCCATGCAGGCGACGGCCAGGATCCAGTAGCGGGCGCGGCGGCTGCCATCGGCCCCCGTTGCAGCAGTACGCTGATCACGTCCGACCAGGATTTCGACCATGAGCCGCGCCCCCCTTTCGGCGGCGTACGAAGTTTTGAGACTAACAGTCTTGTATGTAGACGGATAGTCTTGCTCTGAAACAGAGAGGGTGCTCACAATTACGGGTGGCACTACCGATCCCCGTCCGGCGCGGTCCCGGGCACGTTTGCTCGAGGCCGCGGCCGCGTTGCTGCGTTCTGGGGGTCCCAGTGCGGTGACCGTCGATGCGGTCACCCGTAGCGCCAATGTAGCGAGAGCCACGCTGTATCGCCACTTCCCGAGTGGAAATGATTTGCTGGCGGCGGCGTTCAACAGCCTCATCCCGCCGGCGCCGACGCCGCCGGCCGAGGGCTCACTGCGGGATCGGCTCATCGCGTTGGTGCTGGCCCAGGCCGAAGTCGTGGCCCACGCCCCCGCGATGATGGCGGCCATGTCCTGGCTGTCCCTGGGGCGCGACCTGGAAGGGTTGCCAGAGCCTCGGCACACCCGCGCCGCCGACAGCGCCTCGATCACCACTTTGAGGGAGCGCATCGCGCAGCAGTACGCGGCGCCGTTCGACGCGATATTCGATAGCCCGGCGGCCGCGGAATTGGGTGAGGTCGACCGATCGCGTGCCATCGCGCTGCTGATCGGCCCGCTGGTGCTGGGGCGCCTGTCCACCTTGCCGGATTTCGATTACCGCGAATGCGCGTACGCGGCCGTCGACGGTTTCCTCTATATCCAGCGCAGCCAGAACCGGTCTGGATATGGAGGCTTCAAGCGGCCGGGGTAATCCACGTGGCTGAAGGGACTGCCCCATGACACAAAACGCTTCGGGGGGGCGGGGGCACCGGTGGGTCGACCTCCCCGAGCCCGACCGGTTCGCCCGTTCCCTCCGCGACGGCCGGCGCCCACATCGTCGGCCATTGGCAGCGCCACGCATCCACCCTGGACATCACCCCGACGACGGCCACCCTCTCTGCCGGCCTGGGCATGGGCCCGTGCAGTCAGGGACGGGCCGCCTGCTCGGAGATCGACACGCTGGCGGTCACATCGGGTGATGACACGCAGCTCACGCTCACCGTCACCGCCGTGAGTTACGGCCTAAACGACGGCCGGAGAACCTCGGTGAATGCCAGCCCGGGTCCGTCGACGGCGGTGGGGGACTCGATCCGCAGCCGCCCCACTCAGGCGTTGCGAGCCCTGGTCCCGACCGGCACGAGCGGCACCGTTGCCGATATGGCGAGAAATTTGGCCGACACGACGTTGTGAGGCATACTGTTCAGGTTGCCCTGCGCCAGGCTTGCGCCTGGTCGGGCATACGACCAGCGCCCAAACGGGCGCGTCCGGTCCCATCCTTGGAACGCGACTAATTTGGCCGCGAACGAGGCTGCGTAAGGGTGACACGCCCGACCGCGGGGGCCGGTGGACCACGACAGGTAAACAGCGGCGCAGGATCCGGCGCGACGCTCGATCGGCCCAATCACGGCCGGGCCGATCGGCGCGCTGGGGCACTGAGACATGGATGCAAGCCCGGATACCGGGCTTCAAGAGGAGTGAGGGTAGGAGAAGCGTGGCGGGACAGAAGATCCGCATCAGGCTTAAGGCCTACGACCATGAGGCCATCGACGCATCGGCGCGCAAGATCGTCGAGACCGTCGTCCGCACGGGTGCCAGCGTCGTAGGTCCGGTGCCGCTGCCGACCGAGAAGAACGTGTATTGCGTCATCCGCTCCCCGCACAAGTACAAGGACTCGCGGGAGCACTTCGAAATGCGTACCCACAAGCGGTTGATCGACATCCTCGATCCCACGCCGAAGACCGTTGACGCGCTGATGCGCATCGATCTTCCGGCCAGTGTCGACGTCAACATCCAGTAGGAGATTCCAGAGCAATGGCTTCAAACGCTAGGAAAGGAATCCTGGGCACCAAGCTGGGCATGACGCAGGTATTCGACGAAAACAACCGCGTCGTGCCGGTGACGGTGGTCAAGGCCGGGCCGAACGTCGTGACGCGCATTCGCACCCCGGAGCAAGACGGCTACAGCGCCGTTCAATTGGCGTACGGCGAGATCAGCCCGCGCAAGGTCAACAAGCCGGTGACCGGCCAGTACGCCGCCGCGGGTGTCAACCCACGCCGGTACCTTGCCGAACTGCGCCTGGACAACCCGGACGCTGCGGGCGAATACCAGGTCGGCCAGGAGTTGACGGCTGAGATCTTCGCCGACGGCAGCTATGTCGACGTGACCGGCACCTCCAAAGGCAAAGGCTTCGCCGGCAGCATGAAGCGGCACGGCTTCCGCGGCCAGGGCGCCGCCCACGGTGCCCAGGCGGTGCACCGCCGTCCGGGTTCCATCGGCGGCTGCTCCACTCCGGCGCGCGTATTCAAGGGGACCCGGATGGCCGGCCGCATGGGCAACGACCGGGTGACCGTTCAGAACCTGTTGGTGCACAAGGTCGACGCCGAGAACGGCGTGCTGCTGATCAAAGGCGCGGTCCCGGGCCGCACCGGTGGACTGGTGATGGTCCGCAGCGCGATCAAACGAGGTGAGAAGTGATGGCGGCGAAGCCGGACTCCGAGGTCCTCAAGATCGATGTCAAGACGCCGGACGGCAAGGTCGACGGCTCCATCGAGCTGCCCGCCGAATTGTTCGACGCCCCGGCCAATCTCGCGCTGATGCACCAGGTGGTCACCGCGCAACGGGCGGCGGCCCGTCAGGGCACGCACTCGACCAAGACCCGCGGCGAGGTAAGCGGCGGCGGCCGCAAGCCATACCGGCAGAAGGGAACCGGGCGGGCCCGGCAGGGCTCGACGCGGGCCCCGCAGTTCACCGGCGGTGGCGTCGTGCACGGCCCCAAGCCGCGCGACTACAGCCAGCGCACGCCCAAGAAGATGATCGCGGCGGCCTTGCGCGGCGCGCTGTCCGACCGGGCGCGCAACGGCCGCATCCACGCGGTCACCGAGTTGGTCGCGGGCCAGACTCCTTCAACCAAGAGCGCCAAGGCGTTTCTGGGCACCCTGACCGACCGCAAGCACGTGCTGATCGTCATCGGACGCACGGACGAGACCGGCGCGAAGAGCGTTCGCAACCTGCCGAACGTGCATGTCTTGACGCAGGACCAGCTCAACACCTATGACGTGCTGCGCTCCGATGACGTGGTGTTCAGCGTCGAGGCGCTCAACGCGTACATCGCCGCCAACCAAGCCGCCAACAAGGGCGCCAACAACGAGACAGCCGAGGAGGTTTCGGCCTGATGGCGACCATCGCTGACCCCCGCGACATCATCCTGGCGCCGGTCATCTCCGAGAAGTCCTACGCACTCCTCGATGACAACGTCTACACGTTCGTGGTGCACCCCGATTCGAACAAGACGCAGATCAAGATCGCTGTCGAGAAGATCTTTTCCGTCAAGGTCGCATCGGTCAACACCGCGAATCGGCAGGGCAAGCGCAAGCGCACCCGGACCGGATTCGGCAAGCGCAAGAGCACCAAGCGTGCCATCGTCACCCTGGCGCCGGGCAGCAAGCCGATCGACCTGTTCGGTGCACCGAGCTAGAAAGACCTGATGAGACATGGCAATTCGTAAGTACAAGCCGACGACACCGGGTCGTCGTGGCGCGAGCGTGTCCGATTTCGCCGAGATCACCCGGTCGGAGCCGGAGAAGGCGTTGGTGCGGCCCCTGCACGGTCACGGTGGGCGCAACGGACACGGCCGGATCACCACCCGGCACCGGGGCGGCGGTCACAAGCGCGCCTACCGGGTGGTCGACTTCCGTCGTAACGACAAGGACGGCGTCAACGCCAAGGTCGCGCACATCGAGTACGACCCGAACCGCACCGCCAACATCGCGCTGCTGCACTACATCGACGGCGACAAGCGCTATATCATTGCCCCGCAAGGGCTTTCGCAGGGCGACGTGGTGGAGTCGGGCGCCAACGCTGACATCAAGCCGGGCAACAACCTGCCGCTGCGCAACATCCCGGCTGGTACCTTGATTCACGCCGTCGAGCTGCGGCCGGGCGGCGGCGCCAAACTCGCGCGGTCGGCCGGGTCGAGCATCCAGCTGCTCGGCAAGGAGGGCAGCTACGCGTCGCTGCGGATGCCCAGCGGTGAGATCCGTCGCGTCGACGTGCGCTGCCGCGCGACCGTCGGCGAGGTGGGCAATGCCGAGCAGGCAAACATCAACTGGGGCAAGGCCGGTCGCATGCGGTGGAAGGGCAAGCGCCCGTCGGTCCGCGGCGTGGTCATGAACCCGGTGGATCACCCGCATGGCGGTGGTGAGGGCAAGACGTCCGGCGGTCGGCACCCGGTCAGCCCGTGGGGCCAGCCGGAGGGCCGCACCCGCCACCCGAACAAGCAGAGCAACAAGCTCATCGTCCGACGCCGGCGCACCGGCAAGAAGCATTCGCGCTAGGAAGTCACAGGGGTTAGCACATGCCACGCAGCCTGAAAAAGGGTCCGTTCGTCGACGACCACCTGCTCAAGAAGGTCGACGTCCAGAATGAGAAGAACAGCAAGCAGGTCATCAAGACCTGGTCGCGTCGGTCGACGATCATTCCGGACTTCATCGGCCACACCTTTGCGGTGCACGACGGACGCAAGCACGTCCCGGTGTTCGTCACCGAGGCGATGGTCGGTCACAAGCTTGGTGAGTTCGCGCCGACGCGCACCTTCAAGGGGCACATCAAGGACGACCGGAAGGCCAAACGGCGATGACCACAACTGAATTCCCGTCGGCTACCGCCGTCGCGCGGTTCGTGAGGGTGTCGCCCATGAAGGCGCGCCGGGTGATCAACCTGGTGCGTGGGAAGTCGGTGGCCGACGCGCTCGACATCCTGCGCTGGGCGCCGCAGGCCGCCAGCGAGCCGGTTGCCAAGGTGATCGCCAGCGCCGCGGCCAACGCCCAGAACAACAACGGCCTGGATCCGTCGACCCTGGTGGTCGCCACGGTCTACGCCGACGAGGGACCGACCGCCAAGCGGATCCGCCCGCGGGCCCAGGGCCGCGCGTTCCGGATCCGCAGGCGTACCAGCCACATCACGGTCGTGGTGGAAAGCCGGCCGGTCAAGGACCAGCGGTCGGCGAAGTCGACGAGGGCCCGCCGCGCCGAGGCCAGCAAGGCCGCCGCCAAGGCGCCCGCCAAGAAGGCGCCGGCCAAGACGGCGGCAGCCAAGAAGACACCTGCAAAGAAGGCGCCCGCAACTCCTTCTGAGACTTCTGAAGCGAAGGGAGGCTCAGACTAGTGGGCCAGAAGATCAATCCGCACGGCTTCCGGCTGGGCATCACCACGGACTGGAAGTCTCGCTGGTACGCCGACAAGCAGTACTCCGAGTACGTCAAGGAAGACGTCGCGATCCGTCGGCTGCTGTCCAGCGGCCTGGAGCGCGCCGGGATCGCCGACGTGGAGATCGAGCGTACCCGCGACCGGGTCCGCGTAGACATCCACACCGCGCGTCCGGGCATCGTCATCGGCCGGCGCGGCACCGAAGCCGACCGGATCCGGGCCGACCTGGAGAAGCTGACAAAAAAGCAGGTCCAGCTGAACATTCTCGAGGTCAAAAACCCGGAATCGCAAGCACAACTGGTGGCCCAGGGCGTTGCCGAACAGCTCAGCAACCGGGTGGCGTTCCGCCGCGCGATGCGCAAGGCCATCCAGTCGGCGATGCGCCAACCCAACGTCAAGGGCATCCGCGTGCAGTGCTCCGGCCGCCTCGGCGGCGCGGAGATGAGCCGCTCCGAGTTCTACCGCGAGGGCCGGGTCCCGCTGCACACCCTGCGCGCCGACATCGACTACGGCCTGTACGAGGCCAAGACGACCTTCGGCCGGATCGGCGTGAAGGTGTGGATCTACAAGGGCGACATCGTCGGAGGCAAACGCGAGTTGACGGCCGCCGCACCCGCGGGCGCCGAGCGTCCGCGCCGCGAACGGCCGACGGGCACGCGTCCGCGGCGCAGTGGCGCGTCGGGTACCACGGCGACCGGCACCGACGCCGGCCGCGCGGCGGGCGGTGACGAAGGCGCCGCGCCCGCCGCCGGGTCGTCGGCCGAGGCTGCGCCCACCTTGGAACCGCAGAGCACGGAGAGCTGAACCATGTTGATTCCCCGCAAAGTCAAGCACCGTAAGCAGCACCATCCCCGTCAGCGAGGCATCGCCAGCGGCGGCACCGCGGTGAACTTCGGCGACTACGGCATCCAGGCGCTCGAGCACGCCTACGTCACCAACCGGCAGATCGAGGCCGCTCGTATCGCCATCAACCGGCACATCAAGCGTGGCGGGAAGGTGTGGATCAACGTCTTCCCGGACCGACCGCTGACCAAAAAGCCCGCGGAAACCCGGATGGGTTCCGGTAAGGGCTCGCCGGAGTGGTGGGTGGTCAACGTCAAGCCGGGCCGTGTGCTGTTCGAGCTCAGCTACCCCAACGAGCACACCGCCCGGGAGGCGCTCACCCGCGCAATCCACAAGCTGCCGATCAAGGCACGCATCGTCACCCGAGAGGAGCAGTTCTGATGGCACTGGGAATTTCGCCTGGCGAACTGCGTGAGCTCACCGAAGAGGAGCTGACCGAGCGCCTGCGCGAGTCCAAGGAGGAGCTGTTCAACCTGCGCTTCCAGATGGCGACCGGGCAGCTCAGCAACAACCGCCGGCTGCGCACGGTGCGTCAGGAAATCGCGCGGGTCTACACCGTGCTGCGCGAACGAGAACTGGGCCTGGCTAGCGGGCCCGACGGTAAGGATTCGTGATGGCAGAAGCCAAGAAGGCCGCCCCGAACGCTGTTTCAAAAGCCGCTTCCAAGAAGGCCGCCGCCGCGACCGACAAGGCCCGCGGGCCCAAGCACACACCCGCCAACCCGAAGACGCGCGGCCGCCGCAAGGTTCGCATCGGTTACGTCGTGAGCGACAAGATGCAGAAGACCATCGTCGTCGAGCTGGAAGACCGCATGCGTCACCCGTTGTACGGCAAGATCATCCGTACCACCAAGAAGGTGAAGGCGCATGACGAGAACAGCGTCGCCGGCATCGGCGACCGCGTCTCGCTGATGGAGACGCGCCCGACGTCGGCCACCAAACGCTGGCGGCTCGTCGAGATCCTGGAGAAGGCCAAGTAACCTCGGCGACTGTGCGTCGTCGCACTTGAGTGTGCGGCCCGGGCGGAAGAAACGCCGTTCCTCGACCGTCACTTCACACTCAAAGCCCCCAGTTCACACTCGTGGCACGAAATCCTCAGCCGATTTCTATCTGACACGTGTAGTGTCCACGGACGTTCGTAGGTCCACCACCGGAGTGAGGCTGGCTAATGGCGACTGAATTCACGGGCAAGATCGAGCTCGACATCCGCGATTCGGAGCCGGACTGGGGGCCGTACGCGGCGCCGACGGCGCCGGAGAACTCACCCAACATCCTCTACCTGGTCTGGGATGACACCGGCATCGCGACCTGGGACTGCTTCGGCGGCCTGGTCGACATGCCCGCCATGACGCGGATCGCAGAGCGCGGCGTGCGATTGTCGCAATTTCACACCACCGCGCTGTGCTCGCCGACCAGGGCATCCCTGCTGACCGGACGCAACGCCACCACCGTCGGCATGGCCACCATCGAGGAATTCACCGACGGGTTCCCGAACTGCAATGGACGGATCCCGGCCGACACCGCGCTGATCTCCGAGGTGCTCGCCGAGCGCGGCTACAACACCTATTGCGTCGGCAAGTGGCACCTGACGCCGCTCGAGGAGTCCAATCTGGCGTCGACAAAACGGCACTGGCCGACCTCGCGCGGCTTCGAACGCTTCTACGGCTTCATGGGCGGCGAGACCGACCAGTGGTATCCCGACCTGATGTACGACAACCACCCGGTGAACCCGCCGGGCACGCCGGAAGACGGCTACCACCTGTCGAAGGACATCGCCGACAAGGCCATCGAATTCATCCGCGACGCCAAGGTGATCGCGCCGGACAAACCATGGTTCAGTTACGTGTGCCCGGGCGCCGGGCATGCGCCGCACCACGTGTTCAAGGAGTGGGCGGACAAGTATGCGGGCCGGTTCGACATGGGCTACGAGCGCTACCGCGAGATCGTGCTGGAAAAGCAGAAGTCGATCGGGATAGTGCCGCCGGACACCGAATTGTCGCCCGTCAACCCGTATTCGGACGTCAAGGGGCCACAGGGCGAGCCCTGGCCGCTGCAGGACACCGTGCGGCCGTGGGACTCGCTCAACGACGAAGAGAAGAAGCTGTTTTGCCGGATGGCCGAGGTGTTCGCCGGCTTCCTCAGCTACACCGATGCCCAGATCGGTCGCATCCTGGATTATCTCGAGGAGTCCGGCCAACTGGACGACACCATCATCGTGGTGATCTCCGACAACGGCGCCAGCGGCGAGGGCGGTCCCAACGGATCGGTGAACGAGGGCAAGTTCTTCAACGGTTACATCGACACCGTCGAAGAGAGCATGAAGCTGTTCGACCACCTCGGTGGACCGGAGACCTACAACCATTACCCCATCGGGTGGGCGATGGCCTTCAACACGCCCTACAAGCTCTACAAGCGCTATGCCTCGCACGAAGGCGGTATCGCCGACTCGGCAATCGTCTCGTGGCCCAACGGAATTGCGGCGCATGGCGAGGTCCGCGATAACTACGTCAACGTTTCGGATATCACGCCGACCGTCTACGACCTGCTGGGCATGACACCGCCGGAGACCGTCAAGGGCATCGCGCAGAAACCGCTGGACGGCGTGAGTTTCAAGGCGGCCCTTGAAGATTCGAACGCGGATACCGGCAAGCAGACCCAGTTCTACACCATGTTGGGGACCCGCGGGATCTGGCATCGGGGCTGGTTCGCCAACACCGTGCATGCGGCCACCCCGGCCGGGTGGTCACATTTCGATGCGGATCGGTGGGAGCTCTACCACATCGAAGCCGACCGCAGCCAGTGCCATGACCTGGCCGCCGAGCAGCCCGACAAGCTCGAAGAGCTTAAGGCGCTGTGGTTTTCCGAGGCCGCCAAATACAATGGCCTGCCGCTGTCGGATCTCAACATCATGGAAACGATGATGCGGTCGCGGCCCTACCTGGTCGGCGAACGGTCAAGCTACACCTACTATCCCGACTGCGCAGACGTCGGGATAGGCGCCGCCGCCGAGATTCGCGGTCGCTCGTTCGCCGTGCTGGCCGAGGTGACGGTGGACACCACCGGCGCCGAAGGCGTGCTGTTCAAGCAGGGTGGCGGCCATGGCGGGCACGTCCTGTTCATTCAGGACGGGCGGCTGCACTACGTCTACAACTTCCTCGGCGAGCGCCAGCAACTGATTTCTTCCTCCGACCCGGTGCCGCTGGGCCGCCATGTGTTCGGGGTTCGCTACGTCCGGACGGGAACGGTGGAGAACAGCCACACGCCGGTCGGCGACGCCACGCTGTTCGTCGACGACACCGTGGTTGGCACGCTCGCGGCGGTGATCACCCACCCGGGAACGTTCGGGTTGGCGGGCGCCGGCCTCACCGTCGGGCGCAACGGCGGTTCGGGGGTGTCGAGCCGCTACAAGGCGCCGTTCACGTTCACCGGCGGCACCATCGCCCAGGTCACGGTCGACTTCTCGGGCAGGCCGTATGAAGACGTGGAAAAAGAACTCGCGCTCGCATTTTCGCGCGACTGAACACGGTTAGCGCAGCGAAAGTCCTTGTTCAGCGCTGGGGCGCTGCTAGCATTTGGCCCCGTGATGCTCAATGACCGCTGAATCTGCGCCCCCGGCGCCGGCGCCGCCGCCCAAGGCACGCAGACCGCGCATTGCGATCGCTTTCGGGATCGTGGTCGGCGTCGTCGCCATCTACCTCCTATCGCTGTTCGCCATGCACCTGTTGGC
Source organism: uncultured Actinomycetota bacterium (assembly GCA_963784685.1). Lineage (GTDB taxonomy): Bacteria > Actinomycetota > Actinomycetes > Mycobacteriales > Mycobacteriaceae > Mycobacterium. Next base: position 644,896 of record CAWASF010000009.1, on the reverse strand, counting down.
GAAGTCAGCTCCTGCGCTGCCCGCGGTGGACCTGAGCCAGGTCGAGGCTGAGGACAGCGTTGTTCAGGTGCGCCTGGAGAAGCTGGATACCGTCGCGAACCGCCTGACGGTGAATGTCCTTGTCTACCCGAAGGATTCGCTGTACGACAAGAACCTCGGCACGCTGACCACCGACGCGTCCGTGCGGATCTATCCGGAGAACGACCTGGGCGACCTGCAGTATGCGGTAGGAAAGGCGCCGGCTCAAGTCAGCACCACGATCGAGGCGCACGGGGATCCTGCCAACTGGCCGTTCGACTCCTACAGCACGGACGAGATTTCGGCCGACGTGTTCACCGGAACCGCCCCGAACCGCGAAAAAGTGCCCGCTCGTGTCGAAGTCGCCGGGAAGCTGGACGGCTGGGACGCCACCGTCACCCGCGTCCACGACCCCGCCGACCCGCCTGATGTCCAGGACAATGTGCGGCTCACATTGCACAGGGCCAAGGGCCCGCTCATCTTCGATGTCGGGGTCTGCCTGGTGCTGATCACGCTGCCGGCCCTGGCATTGTGGGTGGCCATTCCCATGGCCTTGGGCAGGACGTCGTTTGTGCCACCGTTCATAACGTGGTACGGCGCAATGCTTTTCGCGATTGTCCCGCTACGCAACATCCTCCCGGGCAGCCCACCGTACGGTTCGTGGGTCGACCAGGCCATCGTGCTGTGGGTGTTGATAGGGCTGGTCGTCGCTATGTCGCTGTTCGTGTTCGCCTGGTGGCGGAACCGTGATCGAAAGCGGCCGAAGAAGACCTGATGTCTACTGTTCCGCGACCGGTGCGCCCGCGGAGCTGATGGCGTCGACTGCGGTTGAGACCCGTGCTTGGAAGTCGGCCGACAGCGGGATGTAGCCGCTTCTGTTGAGGTCGACCTGGCCGGGCCCGATCGCCGCCTGCAGGAACGCCTTGACCGCCTGGGCCACGTCGGCGGTGGGGTATTTGGAACAGACGATCTCGTAGGTGGCCAAGACGATCGGGTAGACGTCGGGTTGGGCGGGGTTATAGAAGGACGAAAGGTCGAGCACGAGGTCGTTGCCGCTGCCGGTGATCTTCGCCCCCGTGATGGTTTTGCCAACCGTGTCGGTGCCGATCCGTACGGGGCGCAACGACCTGCGGCTGGCGGGGGTTTTGATCTCAGCGGCGTAAAGCCCTTGCTGAAGCGCGAAAGACAGTTCGTTGTAGCTGATCGCGCCCTCGGTGGTTTTCACCAGCGCCGCGGTGCCTTTGTTACCCTCCGCGCCGATGCCGACTCCGTCGCTGAACGTCTTGTTCACGCCCTTGTTCCAGGCTCCTCCAGACGCGGCCTGCAGGTAGGACGTGAAATTGTAGGTGGTCCCGGATGCGTCACTGCGGTAGATGACATGGATGTCCTGGGACGGCATGGATGCGTTGAGCGCGGTGAGGGCCGGGTCGTCCCAGCGCGTGATGGTGCCGTTGAAGATCTTGGCCAGAGTGGACGCGTCCAGCACCAAAGTGTCGACGGCGCTCAGGTTATAGGTGATGGCCAACGGTCCGAACACCACGGGCAGGTTCCAGGCGTCGGCGCCGCCGCATCGCTGCTTGGCGGCACCGTATTGGTCCCCGGACAGCGGCGTGTCCGATCCGCCGAAGTCGGTTTTGCCGGCGAGGAAGTCGCTGATGCCGGCGCCCGAGCCGTTGGCCGTGTAATTGAGGCCCTGCCCGGAGCAAGCCTTGCGGTAAGCGTCGATGAACTTGGTCATGGCGTTCGCCTGCGCGGTCGAGCCGCTGGCCGCCAGGGTCTGCTTGCCGCCGCAGTCCACCTTGGCCCCGGCGGCATAGGCCAGGGTGGCGTGGGAGTTGCTGCATGCCGTCGAGATCACCGTGGCGGCGGCAGCCAGCAAACCCATGGCCGCAGCTGATCGCTTGTGCTTCACGTCGATGGCCTCCAGGCGATGGTGGGGTGCACTCAGTCTCCGGCGACTCAGACCTCAACATCTTCAGCTATCGAATTAACACGCAAACCAACAACGGGTGAACGGGTCGTCTACCCCTGCGCGTGCCAAACCCAGCCGGGGTTTCGCTGGGTGCCGAACAAGCGTTCGCCAGCTTGGCGGAAATTGCCTCTCGATGACGAAATTTCGATGTCGCCTCCCGGGCGGCGCCGGTTCGCTACCATCTGTCGTCGTATGCCCGTGCCGAACATGCGCGCGCCCCATGGAGGTGCTGACAGATGACCCATCATGCTCCACCAACATCGCCGCCCGCGGCCCCTCCGGAGGAACCACCCAAGCGGCAGGGGCGGCGCGGACTCATCATCGCCGGGATTGTGGTCGCTTTCGTCATCATCTACGTCCTCTCATTGTTCGGTTTCCGCTTGCTGGCCCAATCGTCGGCTCCGTTGCCGAAGGTGGAGCATGAGCCCGGCGACGACACCGTCGTGTCACTTCGTCTCGACAAGCTGGACACCGTCGCGAATCGCCTCACGGTAGAAGGTGCTGGTGATACCCCAGAAGTCTGAGTACAACGAACAGCTGCGCGTGTTGAAGGACGACAGTTCCGTGCGTCTTTACCCGGAAAACGAGTCGGGAGACCTCTCCTTTCCGGCCGGAAAAGCTCCGGCGGTAGTCGCCACCACGCTCGAGGCGCATGGCAAGGCCGGCAATTGGCCGTTCGACTCGTACACCACCGACGTGATCTCGGCCGAGGTATTGGTTGGTAAAGGAGACGCTCGCAAATACGTACCCGCCCGCGTGGAAGTGGAGGGATACCTGGACGGCTGGGACGTCAGCGTGCAACGCGTCCACGACCCAGAAGACAAGGACGACCCGAACAGCAGTGACGCCGCCGTCATCACGCTGCACCGGGCCAAGGGGCCGCTGATCTTCGACTTGGGCATCTGCCTCGTCCTTTTCGCGCTGCCCACCCTGGCGTTCGCGGTTGCCATTCAAATCGCTTTGGGCAGAAGGAAGTTCGTGCCGCCCTTCGTGACGTGGTTTGCCGCCATGCTGTTCGCCGTCATCCCCATACGCAACTTCCTTCCGGGCGCGCCGCCGCCGGGCGCGTGGATCGACCAGGCCCTCGTCATTTGGGTGCTGGTGGCGCTGGTTGGGGCGATGGCCTTGTACATGGTCTCGTGGTACCGGCAGTCGGACTAATCGCGTCGCATGACGGCCGCCCTACCCTGAAGGGGTGCTAACCGAGCTGGTCGACCTGCCGGGCGGATCCTTCCGCATGGGCTCGACGAGCTTCTACCCCGAAGAGGCGCCCATCCATACCGTGACCGTGGCAGCGTTCGCGGTGGAACGGCACCCGGTGACCAATGCGCAGTTCGCCGAATTCGTCTCAGCCACAGGCTATGTGACGGTCGCCGAGCAGCCCCTCGACCCGGCGCTTTACCCGGGGGCCGATCCCAGGGACCTGTGTCCGGGTGCCATGGTCTTCCGCCCGACTCAGGGGCCGGTCGATCTGCGCGACTGGCGCCAATGGTGGGACTGGGCGCCGGGTGCCAGCTGGCGGAATCCGTTCGGCCCGGGCAGCGACATCGCCGGCAGGGCCGATCACCCGGTCGTGCAGGTGGCGTACCCGGACGCCGCGGCCTACGCGCGCTGGGCCGGCCGGCGGCTGCCGACCGAGGCCGAGTGGGAGTACGCGGCGCGCGGTGGGAGCACGACGACCTACCCGTGGGGAGATGACGCGAACCCCGGCGGTCGGCTGATGGCCAACACCTGGCAGGGCAGCTTCCCGTACCGCAACGACGGCGCGCTCGGCTGGACGGGAACGTCGCCGGTCGGTACGTTCCCGCCCAACGGGTTCGGCCTGCTCGACATGATCGGCAACGTCTGGGAGTGGACCGTCACCGAGTTCTCCGCTCACCACCGGCTGGATCAGCCGCCGAAAGCCTGTTGCGCACCGTCGGGGCCGGCGGATCCGAGTGTCAGCCAGACGCTGAAGGGCGGTTCGCATCTGTGCGCGCCGGAGTACTGCCACCGCTACCGGCCGGCCGCGCGTTCACCACAGTCGCAGGACACCGCGACGACGCACATCGGGTTTCGCTGCGTGGCGGATTCAGCGTCGGGCTAGCAACGCTGAAGCGCGTGGGTCCCGGCATGCCCGCGGATCCGCCGTCCGGCGGATTAACGGGGGATGGCCGGCAGGTGACTGTAGCCGGATACCGGAGTGGACTTGGGGATTGGGCCGCGCGGTAGACGCGGCTGTTCGCTAGCATCTCAGCAGTGTCGCCTCACCAAGCTGGATCTCACCAGCCCGTCCCAGCCGGGGCCCAGCAAGCACCGGGCCACCCGCTGCCCGTCATTGCTCGCGGCGCCGACCAATGACCACCGAGACGCAGCCGGCAGCGCCTGAATCGCCGACGGTGGACGAGGCACCGCCTCCGCCGCCTCCGTTGCCGCCTCCGCCTGCGCCACCGCAGAGGCCAAAGCCGTCGAAACCGCGAATTGCGATCGGCATCAGCATTGTGCTGGTCATCATCGCCACCTATGCCCTATCGCTGTTCGGCGTCCACCAGTTGCAAGAAGCAGAGGCCCCGCTTCCTCCGCTGGACCTGAGCCAGGGCGGGGGCGACGCCACCATCGTGCAGCTGCGCCTCGAGGACCTGAAGCCCGTCGCGAATCGCCTTACGGTGAATGTCCTTGTCTACCCCGGGATTTCGGCCTACGACAATCGCTTCGATGTGCTGGGCACCGACGTTGGCGTGCGCCTGTATCCGACGAGCGACCTGGGAGACCTGCATTATCCGAAAGGAAAAGCTCCGGCGCAGCTCAGCACGACCGTCGAGGCGCACGGCGATCCCGGCAACTGGCCATTCGACTCGTATCAGACCGAGGCGATCTCGGCCGATGCGTTCGTCGGGTCCGGCGACAACATCAAGAAGGTGCCCGCTCGCGTCGAGGTAACCGGAGAGTTGGACGGGTGGGACGTCACCGTCCATCGGGTTCACGACCCAGCCGCGCTGCCAACCCAGCGTGGTTCGGACAACGGGAACGTGGTGATCACGTTGAGGAGGGCCAAGGGCCCGCTGATCTTCGACCTGGGCATCTGCCTGGTCCTGATCAGCCTCCCAACCTTGGCGCTGTTGGTGGCCATTCCGATGGCGTTGGGCAGGAGGAAGTTCTTGCCGCCATTCGCGACGTGGTATGCCGCGAACCTGTTCGCGATCGTCCCACTGCGCAACATCCTTCCCGGCGCCCCGCCGCCCGGTTCGTGGATCGACCAAGCCATCGTGCAGTGGGTGCTGATCGCGCTCGTCACGGCGATGAGCCTGTACATCATCGCCTGGATCCGGCAAGGGGACTAAGCGCCAACCGGTTGACGTAGGCGTTGGCTATACTCGAACCTATGTTCGATACTCGGCTTCATGGGTACTGGGAGCCTCCGCAGACCGAGGGTTCGCGGGCGCTGATCGAGTCGATGTGTGCCGCGGGGCGTGCGGAGTCGCGGGCGGCCGCGGCGCGGTTGGATGCGGTCGCGGAGTTGTTCGAGTTGCGCCGTGGGCAGCGCGGGGAGGCGCCCGACTGGGCGGTGGACACCTGGGCGGCAGTGGGTGCCGAGGTGGCTGCGGCGTTTCGGATCAGCCTGGCGATGGCCGGCAGCTATCTGCGTTATGGGTTGGCGATGCGTCAGCGGTTACCGAAGGTGGCTGTGCTGTTTCGGGCCGGGGACATCGACTTTGCGTTGTTCGCCACGTTGGTGTATCGCACGGATTTGATCACCGACGCGCAGGTGCTCGCGGGCGTGGACGCCGAGTTGGCGGCCAAGGTCGGGCGCTGGCCCTCGATGACGCGGGGCCGGCTGGCCGGGCAGGTCGACAGGATCGTGGCGCGCGCTGACGCGGATGCGGTGCGCCAGCGCCGGCAGCGCCAGACCGACCGTGAGATCTGCATCGAGGATCTCGTCGGGGGCACCTCGGAAATCCACGGCAGCTTGTTTACCGTCGATGCCCATGCGTTGGAAAAGCGGTTGGACGCGTTGGCGGCCACCGTGTGTGCCCATGATCCGCGCAGCCGTGAGCAGCGCCGCGCTGATGCGTTGGGGGCGCTGGCCGCCGGGGCGGATCGGTTGGGGTGTCGGTGTGGGCGCACCGAGTGTGCGGCCGGGAAGCGCCCGCCGGCGGGTGCGGTGGTCATTCATGTGATCGCCGAGCAGGCCACCCTCGACGGGCGCGCGGATGTCGCGGGGTCGGAGGTGGGCGTCGATGAGCTGATCACCCCCGAACTCATCCAGGAGTTGGCCGCCTCGGCCACGCTGGTGCCGTTGGTGCACCCGGGCGAGGCGGCACCGGAGAACGGGTATGTGCCATCGAAGGCGTTGGCTGATTTTGTGCGCTGCCGGGATTTGACGTGTCGTTGGCCGGGGTGTGATCACCCGGCGGTGGACTGCGACATCGACCATGCGATCCCGTATTCGCGGGGCGGTAAGACCCATGCGGCGAACCTGAATTGCAAGTGCCGCACCCATCATTTGGTGAAGACGTTTTGGGGCTGGCAGGAAAAGCAACTGCCCGACGGCACGCTGATTTTCACCTCACCGGCCGGGCACACCTATGTCACCACCCCGGGCAGTGCGCTGCTGTTCCCGAGTTTGTGTCGCGCGGTGGGCGGCATGTCCGCTCCCGAAGCCGATCCACCCCAGGACAACTGCGGCGAGCGGAGCGCGATGATGCCCCGCCGCACCCGCACCCGCGCCCAAAACCGCGCCCACCGCATCGCCACCGAACGCCGACACAACCGCGAGGCCCGGCAAGCCGAGCGCCGACAACGCCAGCAGGCTTATCTCGGGCCCGCACCACCGGCCGACGACGACGAACCACCGCCCTTCTGACGGCCATCACCTAAGCAGAGGCGACGGCGAACAGGCGCCACTCCCCGGGCACGCCCTTGAGTTGATGGGTGCCGGGGCCGGCCAACGCGCTCCCGCGCGCCCCGATGTGCACGCCGATCCCGCCGAACCGCGTCAACTGCGACCGCCAGTTCGGCACAAACACGATCTCCCGAGGACCCAGACGCGAGAACGCTGCGGAAGTCTAAGCCGACTACCGGGCCGAATATCGCTTTTAACGACCAGCTCAAATGTCCTTTGCGAATACGAAACCGGGCGCCGGCACCACCGCCGCCGCAAATTTGGCTCTGAGCTGCTCGTCCCCTAGACTCTAGGGGTTGCCTTGGGCAGACCTCGGCCGGTGTGAATCGGCCCCGCGTGCCTTTCGGTGACAAAGACCGCGCATGTCAGGTTTTTTTGGTGTGCATACGTGAACCAGGTCAGGAGATCGAGTGATTCAGCAGGAATCGCGGCTGAAGGTCGCCGACAACACCGGCGCCAAGGAGATCTTGTGCATCCGGGTGCTCGGCGGTTCCTCACGTCGCTACGCCGGCATCGGTGACGTCATCGTCGCCACCGTGAAGGAGGCCATTCCCGGTGGCAATGTCAAGCGCGGGGAGATCGTCAAGGCCGTCGTGGTGCGCACCGTCAAGGAGCGTAAGCGTCCCGACGGCAGCTACATCAAGTTCGACGAGAACGCCGCGGTGATCATCAAGCCCGATAACGACCCGCGCGGGACTCGCATCTTCGGGCCGGTCGGCCGCGAACTGCGCGAGAAGAGATTCATGAAGATCATCTCGCTGGCTCCGGAGGTGTTGTAGATGAAGGTGCGTAAGGGCGATACCGTCCTGGTGATCGCCGGCAAGGACAAGGGCGCCAAGGGCAAGGTCCTGCAGGCGTACCCGGAGCGCAACCGGGTGCTGGTCGAGGGCGTCAACCGAATCAAGAAGCACACCCCCGTCTCGACCACTCAGCGCGGAGCCCGCTCGGGCGGAATCGTCACCCAGGAAGCCCCCATCCACGTCTCCAACGTGATGGTGGTGGACTCGGACGGCAAGCCCACGCGAATCGGCTACCGCATAGACGACGAGACCGGCAAGCGGGTCCGTGTCTCCAAGCGCAACGGCAAGGACATCTGATGACTACCGCAGAGAAAGTGCAGCCGCGTCTTAAGGAGCGCTACCGCAACGAGATTCGGGATTCGCTGCTCAAGGAGTTCGGCTACGGCAACGTCATGCAGATCCCGACCGTGACGAAGGTCGTCGTCAACATGGGAGTCGGCGAAGCGGCCCGCGACGCCAAGCTGATCAACGGCGCGGTCAACGACCTGGCGCTGATCACCGGGCAACGGCCCGAAATCCGCAAGGCGCGCAAGTCCATTGCGCAGTTCAAGCTGCGCGAGGGCATGCCGATCGGTGTCCGGGTGACCCTACGGGGAGACCGGATGTGGGAGTTCCTCGACCGGCTCACGTCGATCGCGCTGCCCCGTATTCGCGACTTCCGCGGGCTGTCGCCCAAGCAGTTCGACGGTATCGGCAACTACACGTTCGGACTGGCCGAGCAATCGGTGTTCCACGAGATCGACGTGGACAAGATCGACCGGGTCCGGGGGATGGACATCAACGTCGTCACCTCGGCGACGACCGACGACGAAGGACGAGCGCTGTTGCGGGCCCTCGGCTTTCCGTTCAAGGAGAACTGAGTAGATGGCTAAGAAGGCACTGGTTAACAAGGCCAACCGCAAACCAAAGTTCGCGGTGCGCGGCTACACCCGCTGCAGCAAGTGCGGCCGCCCGCGCGCGGTCTACCGCAAGTTCGGGCTGTGCAGGATCTGCCTGCGCGAGATGGCGCACGCGGGCGAACTGCCCGGTGTGCAGAAGAGCAGCTGGTGACGGGACACAGGACATAAAACAATGACGATGACTGACCCGATCGCGGACTTCTTGACGCGTCTGCGCAACGCCAACTCGGCGTATCACGACGAGGTGAGTTTGCCGCACTCCAAGATCAAGGCCAACATCGCCGAGATCCTCAAGAGCGAGGGCTACATCAGCGACTACCGGACCGAGGACGCTCGGGTCGGCAAGGCGCTGATCGTCCAGCTCAAGTACGGGCCGAGCCGGGAGCGCAGCATCGCCGGTCTGCGCCGCGTGTCCAAGCCGGGGTTGCGGGTGTACGCGAAATCCACCAACCTGCCGCGCGTGCTGGGCGGCCTGGGTGTGGCGATCATCTCGACATCCTCGGGCCTTCTTACCGACCGTCAGGCAGCCAGACAGGGCGTGGGCGGCGAAGTCCTCGCGTACGTGTGGTGAGAGGGGCCAGCCATGTCGCGTATTGGTAAGCAGCCGATTCCGATTCCCAGCGGAGTCGACGTAACGATCGAGGGCCAGAACGTCTCGGTCAAGGGGCCCAAGGGCGCCCTGAATATGACGGTCGCTGAGCCGATCACGGTGGCGCGTAACGAGGATGGCGCGATCGTGGTCACCCGTCCCGACGACGAGCGGCACAACCGCTCGCTGCACGGACTGTCCCGCACCCTGGTGTCCAACCTGGTCACCGGCGTAACGCAGGGCTATACCACCAAGATGGAGATCTTCGGGGTCGGCTACCGCGTGCAGCTAAAGGGCTCCAACCTCGAGTTCGCGCTCGGCTACAGCCACCCCGTCGTGATCGAGGCGCCCGAGGGCATCACGTTCGCGGTCGAGACGCCGACGAAATTCAGCGTCTCCGGGATCGACAAGCAGAAGGTCGGCCAGATCTCGGCGAATATTCGCCGCCTCCGCCGCCCGGACCCGTACAAGGGCAAGGGCGTGCGCTACGAGGGCGAGCAGATCCGCCGCAAGGTCGGAAAGACAGGTAAGTAGTCATGGCGCAAAAAAAGGCTGACACCGCCGCGCGAAAGCCGGTGGGGCAGAGCGTTTCCGCGGCGCGACGGGTCTCCCGGCTGCGTCGACACGCGCGGCTGCGCAAGAAGGTGGCGGGCACCCCGCAGCGCCCGCGGCTGGTCGTGAACCGGTCCGCGCGGCACATCCATGTGCAGCTGGTCAACGACGAGAACGGCACCACGGTGGCCGCCGCATCGTCCATCGAGGCCGACGTGCGCGGTCTGGAAGGCGACAAGAAAGCCCGCAGCGTGCGGGTGGGCCAATTGATCGCCGAGCGTGCCAAGGCCGCGGGCATCGACAGCGTGGTGTTCGACCGTGGCGGATACACCTACGGCGGACGGATCGCGGCGCTGGCCGACGCCGCGCGCGAGAACGGACTGAGTTTCTGATGACAACTGGAAGGACCGCATAATGGCGGAGCAGTCGGCTGGCGGCCCCGAGGCGCGCGGCGATAACCGCGACGCGCGCGGTGACAGCCGCGATAGCCGTGATAGCCGAGGTCGGCGCGACAGCGGCGGCCGCGGCGGTCGCGATCGGGACGGCGAGAAGAGCAACTACCTGGAACGCGTCGTCGCGATCAACCGCGTCTCCAAGGTGGTCAAGGGTGGTCGGCGATTCAGCTTCACCGCCCTGGTCATCGTGGGTGACGGCAACGGAATGGTCGGTGTCGGCTACGGCAAGGCCAAGGAGGTGCCGGCCGCCATCGCCAAGGGCGTGGAGGAGGCGCGCAAGGGCTTCTTCCGCGTCCCGTTGATCGGCGGCACCGTCACACATCCGGTGCAGGGCGAGGCCGCCGCGGGGGTGGTGCTGTTGCGCCCCGCCAGCCCGGGTACCGGCGTGATCGCCGGCGGCGCGGCCCGCGCGGTGCTGGAATGCGCTGGCGTGCACGACATCCTGGCCAAGTCGCTGGGCAGCGACAACGCGATCAACGTGGTGCACGCCACCGTCGCCGCGCTCAAGCTGCTGCAGCGTCCCGAGGAGGTGGCCGCCCGTCGGGGACTGCCGATCGAGGACGTTGCGCCGGCCGGGATGCTGAAGGCGCGGCGGGAGAGTGAAGCGATGGCCAGCGCGAGCGCGATTCGGGAGGCGCAGCCATGAGTCGGGTGAAGATCACCCAGGTGCGCAGCACGATCGGCGCCCGCTGGAAACAGCGGCAGAGCCTGCGCACCCTGGGTCTGCGGCGGATTCGCCATTCGGTGATCCGCGAAGACGACCCACAGACCCGCGGCCTGATCGCGGTGGTGCGTCACCTCGTTGAGGTGGAGGAGGCCAAATGACGATCAAGCTGCACGATTTGAAGCCCGCGCCCGGGTCGAAAACCCCGCGCACCCGTGTGGGTCGCGGTGACGGCTCCAAGGGCAAGACCGCGGGCCGGGGTACCAAGGGCAGCCGGGCGCGCAAGCAGGTGCCGGTGGCCTTCGAGGGCGGGCAGATGCCGATCCACATGCGGCTGCCCAAGCTCAAGGGGTTCCGCAACCGGTTCCGCACGGAGTACGCGATCGTCAACGTCGGTGACATCAACCGGCTCTTCCCCGAGGGCGGCGCCATCGGGGTGGACGAGCTGGTGGCCAAGGGCGCGGTTCGGAAGAACTCCTTGGTGAAGGTCCTCGGCGACGGCGAGTTGACCGTCAAGGTCGAGCTTTCGGCGCACAAGTTCAGCGGCAGCGCACGGGAGAAAATCTCCGCAGCAGGCGGTTCCGTCACCGAGCTGTAGGGTTCGTGAGCGGCTCGCTACGTCTGCGGGCGCGCGCCGAGCACGTCACGGAATAGCGTTTGACGCAGGGCGATTTCCCGCGGATCGCTCCACAGGTGAAAGCCCAGCCGGTTCATCACGTAGGCGTAGCCGGTGCCGGTCTCCGGATCGGCGAGTCCGAACGACCCACCGAAACCCGGTGTGCCGAAAGCCTTGTCGGAAGAGCCGAACCGAAAATGTGGCACCGGCTTGCATAGTCCCAGTGAGTACTCCACGTCGACATGCATGACCCGGTCCCGCAACCCGCCGCTCGGTGGGGTGGACGGCGCCGCGAGTTGGTCCCGGACGGTTGTCGACAGGCCCAGCGCAGGATCCCCGGTGGCGGCGGCGCCGTAAAGCTGGGCGACCGCGGCGGCCGTTCCTATCCCGTTCGCCGACGGAATCTCGATGGCGCGCACGTCGTCACGGTTGTAGTCGCCGTCCCAGGCGATGGCGTCACGCGGAATGGAGCAGGTGCGAGCGGTCAGGCCGACCGGGTTCAACGACGCGGCGACGAAGCCGGGCGGCATGACATTGAGGTGCAGCAGAGACTCCGCGCGCGCCCAGTTGTGGATGTGCGCCACTCGCTCGCGCGGCACCGACTCCGGCAGTCCGATATGCAGATCGAGTCCCAGCGGCCCGGCGATCTCGTCGGCGAGAAACCGGCCCAGGGAGCGGCCGTTGGGATCGGTGCGACGTATGAGTTCGGATTTGTACCAGCCGAGGGTGACCGCGTGATACCCGTGCCGGGTGCCCGGTTGCCACGCCGGCTTCTGGGCGGCGAGGATCGCCGACAGCCTGGTCGGGTCGGCGACGTCGCGCACGGTCGGAGCCGGTTTCAGCGCGCACAGCCCGGCCTGGTGGCCCAGCACCTGCCGGACGGTGACGTCGCCCTTGCCGGCCGCCGCGAATTCGGGCCAGTAGTCGGCCACTTTCGCGTCGTAGGCGAACAGCCCCCGCGACACCGCCGCCGCGACGGCAAGGGCGGCAACGCCTTTCGTCGTCGAAAACATGTTGATCATCGTGTCGTGCTGCCACGGCTCCTTGGTGAGGCCGTTACGGTAGCCGCCCCACAGATCGACGACTTTGACACCGTCGCGGTAGACGGCGAGTGCGGCGCCGATTTCACGGCCGCCGGTGAAGTTGGCGCGGAACGCGTCGGCGACCTTGCCGTAGCCCGCGTCGACGCTGCCGCCGATCGAATCCGGCGAGACGGTGACTTTGAGAACCATCGACGGCTTACACCTCCAACTGTGGAATCACTCCTGCGGCAAGGCGTTCCATCTGCTCCCTGTTCTCGGTGACGTCCGTGCCGACCGGATTGAGCAGCAGCATCTGCGCGCCCGCGGCGACCACCTCACGCAGCCCTCGGGCGACGTCGTCGGGCGTGCCGGACACCGGAACGGAGTCGATGCCGGGCATTGTGCCGTAGATGCGCCCCAGCCCGGCGAGCACCCGCTCGCGGGCCCGCGCGGCGTCGTCGTCCACCATCAGATAGACGCGCTTGCCAATCGTGAAGTGCGCGGGGTCCTTCTGCTGTTCCTCGAGTTCACGGCGCACAACGGTGACGGCTCCGGCGAACGCTTCGGTGGTCGACGAGCCCGCGCCCAAGAACGCGTCGCCGTGTCGCACCGCCCTGGCCAGCGCCCTGGGGGCAAGACCGCCGAACCAGATGGGCGGGTGCGGTCGCTGCACCGGCTTGGGCTGGATGGGAGTGTCGTCGACGTCGCGGAACCGGCCGTGAAACGTCACCCGGGGCTCGTCGGACCAGGCCGCCTTCATGAGTTCCAGACCCTCGGTGAAATACGAGATATAGGTGGCCTTCTCGATGCCGAAGGCGGCGAAGCTGCGGAAGCCGCCGCCGGTTCCCACGCCGACGTCCAGCCGCCCGTGGCTGAGCCGGTCGACGGTGGTCACCGCGGAGGCCAACTGAAGCGGGTCATGCAATGACGTCACGAGCACCGCGACCCCCAGGCGCAGTCGCTCGGTGCAGGCGGCGCAGTACGCCAGCAGCTCCAACGGCGCCAGCAGCGGGGCCTCGCCGATGGCCTGCTCGAGCACCCACCCACCCTCGAACCCGAGCTCCTCGGCGCGGGTGAGGTAGGAGCGCAGGCCGGGGGTGTCGAAGGCATCGTAGTCCAGTTGGGGGATGGCGATCGCGAACCTCACCCGTCCACCGTACGGTGGTCGATCGGTAGGCTGCGAATATGTTTGGTTTGCTGCCCGCTATTCCCGGCTTCTCAGATTTGGGGGAGGACGTGCGCGGCCTGGTCAACCGGGTCGATACCGCCCGCCACCACGGCGTGCCCAACGGCTGCGTCCTGGAGTTGGACCTGCGCTCGGTGCCACCGGAGACGACGGGCTTCGACCCGGTGGCGTTCATCACCGGCGGCAGCCGACCGATGGCGCTGCGCGACACCATCGCAGCGATCCACCGTGCCGCGGATGACCCGCGGGTCGCCGGGCTGATCGCCCGCGTGCAGCTCGGGGCGTCGCCGCCGGCGGCCATCCAGGAGCTGCGGGAGGCCATCGTGGCCTTCAGCGCGGCCAAACCGTCACTGGCCTGGGCCGAGACCTATCCGGGCACCCTGTCGTATTACCTCGCTTCCGCGTTCGGCGAGATCTGGATGCAGCCCTCGGGAAGCGTCGGGCTGATCGGCTTCGCGAGCAACGCCATGTTCCTGCGCCACGCGCTCGACAAGGCGGGGATCGAAGCCCAGTTCGTCGCGCGCGGCGAATACAAGTCGGCGGCAAACCTTTTCACCGAGGGCGGCTTCACCGAAGCTCATCGCGAGGCCGTGACCCGGATGCTGGAAAGCATGCAGGAACAGGTGTGGCAGGCGGTCGCCGAATCGCGCAAGGTCGATCCGGTTGCGCTCGATGGGTGGGCGGACCGGGCGCCGCTGTTGCGCGACGACGCGGTGGCCTCCGGTTTGGTCGACCGGATCGGATACCGCGACGAAGCCTATGCTCGAATAACGGAAATGGTTGGTGTGGAAGACGTTTCGGATGAGGAGGCACCGCCGCGGCTCTACCTGTCGCGCTACGCCGGTGCGTCCCGGTCGCGGCTGGCGCCGCCCATGCCGTCCGTTCCCGGTCGCCGGCCCAAGCCGACGGTCGCCGTGGTCACCATCGACGGCGCGATCGTCAACGGACGTGGCGGCCCGCAATTCCTGCCGTTCGGTCCGTCTGCCGCCGGCGCTGACACCATCGCGGCCGCGTTGCGGGAGGCCGCCGCCGACGATGCGGTGTCGGCGATCGTGCTGCGGGTGGACAGCCCCGGGGGATCGGTCACCGCGTCGGAAACCATCTGGCGTGAGGTGAAAAGGGCCCGCGAACGCGGCAAGCCGGTGGTGGCGTCGATGGGTGCGGTCGCCGCCTCCGGCGGCTACTACGCCTCGATGGCCACCGACGCGATCGTGGCCAATCCGGGGACGATCACCGGCTCGATCGGTGTGATCACCGGGAAGCTGGTCGTTCGTGACCTGAAGGACCGGCTGGGGGTCGGTTCGGACACCGTGCGCACCAACGCCAATGCCGACGCCTGGTCGATCGACGCGCCGTTCACACCGGAGCAGCGGGCCGGTCGAGAGGCCGAGGCGGACCTGCTCTACACCGACTTCGTGGAGCGGGTCGCCGAAGGCCGCAAGCTGAGTACCGAGGCCGTGGAAGTCGTTGCGCGGGGCCGGGTCTGGACCGGAGCCGATGCGCTGGAGCGTGGCCTGGTCGACGAGCTCGGTGGCTTTCGCACCGCGCTGCGCCGAGCGAAAGTCCTGGCCGGCCTGGACGAGGACGCCGAAGTCCGCATCGTCAACTATCCGGGTTCTTCGCTGCTGGACATGGTCCGACCCCGAACCTCCTCGCAGCCGGCCGCCGGGTCGCTGCCGGATGCGTTGGGGGCCCTGCTGAGCCGCTCGATCGCCGGGGTCCTGGACAACGTCGAGCAGACGCTGAGCGGTGCCAGCGTGCTGTGGATGGGGAATTCTCGCTTCTGAGCGGCTCTCAGCCGGCAAGCCTGCCGCTGATGAAGATGATCTCGCCCAACAGGTCGTCGTCTTCCGGTGCCGGAACCTCTAGGCCGTTGCGCCTGAACAGTTCCGTTCGCTCGACTCCCTCGACGTCCCATCCCTTGGCCCGAAGGTAGTCGACGACGTGGTTGCGTTCGCCGGCATAGACCAGAGACGCCATGTCGACGTCCATGCCGTGCTCGCGGAACAAATCCGACATCTCCCTGGCCCGCTCGGCGTCGAAATCCACTATGCCGGGCACGAATTCGGTGGCGACCGTGCTACCGGGCGCGCTCAGCGCTGTGATGCTGTCGAAGAGCCGGTCCTGGGCCTCCGGCGGCAAGTAGATCAGCAGGCCCTCGGCCAACCATGCGGTCGGTGCCGTCGCGTCCAGTCCGGCCGCCTTCAGTGCCGTCGGCCAGTCGTCGCGCAGGTCGATGGGCACCGTGCGTCGCGTGGCGGCGGGTTCGGCGCCGAGGTCCGCCAGGGTGCGGGTCTTGAACTCGATCACCTGCGGCTGATCGAGTTCGTAGACCACCGTGCCGTCCGGGCCAGGGCAGTCGGTAGGCGCGTGCGTCCAGACCCGACGCGAGTATCACCGCTTGCCGCACCCCGGTGGCGGTGGCGTTGTTGAAGTAGTCGTCGAAATACCTGGTGCGCACGGCCATTCCGTCGACCATCGCCTGAACGCGCTCCGGCGAAGCGTTCTCGATCGCGTCCAGATCGAGCTCACCGTCCATCATCTTGGTGAAGAAATCCAACCCGACCGCGCGCACCAGGGGTTCGGCGAACGGATCGTTGTCAAGCCGCGGGGATCCCTCGTGGCCATGGCGCGCCCGGATGCGACGAAGGTCGCGGTGGCACCCACACTGGACGCCAGATCCCAATTGTCGTCGTCAGTGCGCGGCATGGGAAAACCCTAACCAAACGCTACCCGAGGGTGGCGGCCACATAGCTCAGCTCGCCGAAGGTGGCCGCCATCTCATCCTCGGGGAAGTCAAACCCGTTGCGCGCATACAACTCCCGCGCAGGATGGGGCGTCACCTGCCAGCCGTGGCCGGTCAGATAGTCGACGACGACGCTGCGCTCGCCCCGGTAGAACAGGTCGGCCGCGTTGAGGTCGAAGCCGAAGCGCTGCCACCGTTCGGAGATGCGTTGTAAGCGCTCATCGGAAAAGGCGTTGGGGTCCGGCACGTGCTCGGTGGCGAGCCGACTGCCCGGCGTGCTGAGCGCGGTGATGTGGTCGAACAGTCGGTCCTGCGCCTCGGGCGGCAGGTAGGGCAGCAGCCCTTCCGCGCTCCATGCCGTGGGCTGCGTGACGTCAAACCCGGCCTCCCGCAACGCCGCAGGCCAGTCCTCTCGCAGGTCGATCGCGACCGCACGGCGGTCGGCGGTCGGGGCGGCGTCGAGGTCGGCCAGCGTGCTGGTCTTGAAGGCAATGACCTGCGGCTGGTCGATCTCGTAGACCACCGTGCCCGCGGGCCATCGCAACCGGTAGGCCCTCGTGTCGAGGCCGGAAGCCAGAATCACCGCCTGCCGTATGCCGTCCTTGGTGGCGGCGGTGAAGAAGTCGTCGAAAAACCTGGTGCGCACCGTGATCTGCTCGGCCCTCGCCTTGCGGTTCAGCAGCGGGTCGTCCTCGAAATCGATCTCGCCGTCGATGATCCGGATGAAGGGATCCAACCCCACGGCCCGAACCAGCGGATCGGCCAGTGGATCGTCGAGCAGCGCATCGGGCCCCTGCGAGGCAACGGCGCGGGATGCGGCGACCATGGTGGCCGTCGCTCCCACGCTGGATGCCGGCCCCCAGCTGTCCCCGTCTGTGCGCCCCGGGCTCATAGTCATCGCAGTTGGCCCTTCACGTAGAGCACGTCGCCCATGCGCATGTCGTCGTCCTCAAGCGGCGCAAGCCCGTTGGCCTCGAACAAGTCGCGGATGCTGATGCCGTCGAGGGCCCAACCGCGGTCGGTCAGGTAGAGAGCCGCTTCGTTGCGCTCGCCGAAGTAGACGAGCCCCGCCATGTCGAGCTCGAAACCGTGCGCACGCCACCGTTCGGAGATGGTTTGCATGCGCTCCCTCATTCTGTCCTCGTCACCGGGTTGCGGTTTGGGCGCGCTTTCGGTGGCGAGCCGGCTGCCCGGCGCGCTGAGCTCGGTGATGGTCTCCAGCAGGCGGTCCTGCGCCTCCGGGGGCAGGTAGCCGAGAAGACCCTCGGCGCTCCAGGCCGTCGGCTGGGCCGGGTCGAACCCCGCGGTGCGCAACGCGGTGGGCCAGTCGTCACGCAGGTCGATGGCCACCACCCGCCGCTCGGCGGTCGGCGCTGCGCCCAGCTCGGCCAGCGTGCGGGATTTGAATTCGATGACCTGTGGCTGGTCGACCTCATAGACCACGGTCCCGGCGGGCCACGCCAGCCGGTACGCGCGCGAGTCCAGCCCCGAGGCCAGGATCACGACCTGCTTGATCCCCGCCTTCGTCGCGGCCAGGAAGAACTCGTCGAAGAACTTGGTGCGCACCGCCATGTTGTCGGCCATGCGGGACATGGCACCGGCGGACCCGGTCGCGCCGTCGTGCACGTCGTTCAGCTCGTTCGGGTCGGTCTCGCCGGTCGCGAGCCGGGTGAGGAGGTCCACACCAACGGCCCGGACCAGCGGCTCCGCGTAGGGATCGTGGATCAGCGGACGCTCGGCGCGGTTCGCCACCGCCCGAGCCGCCGCGACCATCGTCGCGGTGGCGCCGACGCTGGATGCCAGGTCCCAGGTGTCACCCTCATACCTGGTGGAAGTCATGTTTGCCCCTGTTCGGATCTAGTTAAGCTAATATTTAGCCCATATAACAAGCTTTCACCACTGTACCCTTCCCGCGTTTAGCGGCAACCTTGACTGATGGCGTACGCGGCGGCGGGCAAGCGGGTGCTCATCACGGGCGCCTCCTCGGGTTTGGGGGCCGCCCTGGCCCGACACCTGGCCGGGCGGCAGGCGGTGGTGGGGCTGATCGCGCGCCGGCGGGATCGCCTCGACGAGGTGCTGGCCGAGTGCCGGCGGACCTCGCCGGGATCGGCGATGTTGGTGGCCGACCTGGCCGACACCTCGAAGCTACGCGACCTGGCGCTGCGGGCATGGGATGTTCTCGGCGACATCGACGTACTGGTCAACAATGCCGCCGTCCCGAAGCGGCGGCCCGTCCACGCGTTGGAGCCCGACGAGGTCGAGGACACCATGCGGGTCAACTTCTTCGCGCCGATGCGGCTGACGCTGGCCCTGTTGCCGCGGATGCTGGCCCGCGGATCGGGGTTGATCGTCAATGTGTCGAGCGTCGGTGGCCGGCTCGGGATCATCCACGAAACCGCCTATTGCGCAAGCAAGTTCGCGCTGTGCGGCTGGAGCGAGGCGATGGCCGTGGATCTGCACGGCAGCGGGGTCTCGGTGAAGCTGATCGAGCCGGGCCCGGTGGACACCGAGATCTGGGATCAGCCGGGCAGCGAGGAGCCCCTCTATCAGGGGCCCAAGGTGCCCGCCGACGTGGTGGCCGAAGGGATCATCGAGGCGCTGGGCAGCGACAAGTTCGAGCACTACGTCCCGGACATGAAAGCGGTCGTCGACGCCAAGAACGCCGACATCGACACGTTCATCGCCGGCGTCGCGGGTATGGCGCCGCGATGAGGGCGCTCGTCTATGGCGTGCCACCGGACCCCTTGGAGGTTTCCGACTTGCTGGCCCGTAGCCCGACGGCGCTCCGTGAGGTACCGGATCCGCAACTGCCCCATGGGGATTGGGTCATCACCCGGCCACGGCTGACCGGCATCTGCGGGTCGGACTCCAAGCAGATCCTGATGGATTTCGGCGAACAGGATGCGGACAACGCCATGGCCGCCTTCTGTTCGTTTCCCCAAGTCATGGGCCACGAGGTGGTCGCCGACGTGGTCGAGGTGGGGCCCCGGGCCCGGGGGCTGGAGGTCGGGCGGCGCGTTGTGCTCAACCCGTGGCTGTCATGCGGGCCGCGCGGCATCGAGCCGCGCTGCCCCGCTTGCGAAAGCGGCGACTACAGCCTGTGCTGGAGCTTCACCGACGGCGACATCAAGCCCGGCATCCATACCGGGGTCTCGGCCGACGTGACGGGCGGATACGCCGAATTGATGCCGGCCCACGACAGCATGCTGTTCGCGGTTCCCGAGTCGATTCCCGACGAGTCCGCCGTGTTCGCCGACCCGTTTTCGGTCTCCCTGCACGCGATCACCCGCCACCCGCCGCCCCGCTCGGGCCGGGCCCTGGTGTATGGGGCCGGCTCGCTGGGGTTGTGTGCGGTCGCGATCCTGCGGGCGCTCTACCCCGACGTGGAAGTGGCGGTGGTGGCCCGCTTCGCGGCGCAGGCGGAACTGGCCCGCGGGTTCGGGGCCGCCTTGGTGCTGGCGCACGAACCCCGCCTGGCCGTCATCGAGGAGCTGGTCGCCTGGGGCGGTGGCCGGCTGCACCAGCCGCTGCTGGGCCTGCCGATGGCCCACCCCGGGGCGGTCGACGTCGTCTACGACACCGTGGGCAAGCCCGAGACGTTCGAAGTCGGGGTGCGGGTCCTGCGCTCCCGGGGGACGCTGGTGAAGGCCGGCGTCCACGCACCCGGCCGGTGGGAGTGGAGTCCCTTGTATTTCAAGGAGATCAGCTGGGTGGGCAGCAACGCCTTCGGGATCGAGGAGGTCGACGGCGAGCGCAAGCACGCCATCGCCCATTACCTCGACCTGGTCGCGGCGGGCCGAATCGACCTGCGTCCCATGCTGACCCATACCTTTCGGCTGGAGCAGTGGCGCGAAGCCTTCCTCGCGATCGCCGATCAGGGCGAGAGCGGCGCCGTGAAGGTGGCCATCGACCAGCGCTAGACCAGCGCGCCGTGGGATCCGGTGATAGGCAGGTCAATCGGGGTGATGACGCCCGGTTGCGCGTCGCACACGAACGGAATGGCGTTGACGGCCGCGACGGCGGTGCTGTCCATCAACACGGTCATCACGTCCTGTCCGGGACGGCCGAACCGGATCGTCGCGTCGACGTACGGTTCGCCCTCGATCACCACGCTGAAACCCTTGGGGTCGGTCCATTTCGGGTCGAGCACGTCGTCGCTCATGGTCCAGCAGATGGCCAGCTCGACCACCGGGCGGCCGCCGCGATAGCCCCGATAGGTTCGGCGTTGGCCCCCGACGGTGCCGGCGGCGTAGTCCACCCAGCCCAGAATCAGATCCCGGGTCAGCACGGCGGGCTCGACGAATGCCTCCTTGGAATCGAGTTCGACACCCAGCATGTTGGCGACCATGTCCAGCGTCTCGAAGTAGCCCAGGCCGTATCGTTGCGTTTCCGGGTCGAGGTGCGTCACCCGCTCACGGGGTGGTTTGCCGAATCCGAGGACCTTCCACACGTCCTCTACGGGATAGGTGCTGCAGTCCAATGTTTCGACGAGCTTGACGCTCTGAACCTGTCGGCATGCGCCGGTGAGGAAACCGGCGACGACGTTGATGAAGCCCGGCTCGAACCCGGTGCCCAGGAAGGTCGCGCCTCCCTGTCGCCCCGCCTCCTCGAGCACCGGGAGTTCGACCGGGTGATGGGTGCCGGTCAGGAAGTCTCCCGTGGTGACGACGTTGATGCCGGCGCGCAGCATCCTGGTCACCAGGTCGTAGTCGATGACGCGGGGCATGTAGTTCACGCAATCCGGGCGAAGCTCGATCAACGCGTCGGTATCGCCGGTTGCGGCAACGCCGACCGGGGGTCGGTCGGCCAGCACACCCGCGTCGCAGCCGACCTTGTCGGTACCGAGTGCATGGACGCCCACCACGTCGAAGTCGTCGCGGTCCAGCAGGATGCCGAGCGCTCGCTTGCCGATGTTGCCGGTCGACCACTGGACCACTCGGTAGGGCGCCATGCTTTTCCTCCGTCGTGCATCGGACGCTGGACCGTTGACATCGTAGGCCCACACTGTTCTAATCGGAATACCGTTCGAATTCGAATGCCGTTCGAAAGTGGGGCTGTCGTGGAGGCTGTGTCCGACGTCCCGGTGCTGCGCTACGGGGCGCTCGACCGCGCCCACCTGACCAAGCACCTGTTGCGGCTGGCGAAGCGCGTCGGCGTAAATCGGGTGACCATGCGGGAGCTCGCGGCCGAGGCCGGCACGGCGGCCTCATCGGCCTACTACCACGTGCGTGACAAACGCGAACTGCTCGATCTGCTGATCGAGTCGGTGCTGGCGCAGATCGAGGTGCCGGAAGGGGGTGACTGGGAATCGCGGTTGGTCGCGCTCTACATGAATGCCTGGAAGGTGCTGGTCGAGGTACCCGGGATCGCGGTCTTGCTACAGGAGCATGCGCACACCGCGGCGGCCGCCGAGATGGATCGTGCCTCTCGCGGAATTCTGCGCGAATCTGGCTTGAATGCAGAGCGTTTCGATGCGGCGCACGCCACGCTGTACGTCCACCTGCTGGGTTCGGTGCAGCTCGAGCACATCCGCCGCGCCGGTGCTACGGCTAACGGGCCAACTGACGGGGCGTTCGCATACGGGTTGCGCCTCATCCTGACCGGCCTGCGCAACGAGCTCGAGCACGGTGGACGCGCATCGTGACGGGCACGACGATCGACCTCGCCGAGCCGGCGATTTGGGGATCGCGGTTTCCCGACGATCTGTTCGCTGAGCTGCGCGCCCGTACGCCCGTGTTTCACCAACGACTCACCGATGACGTGAGATCTACTGTTGGTCGCGAGTTTTGGGTGTGCACCAAACATGCCGACGTCGCGCGGGTGCATCGCGACTACGAGTCGTTCACGGCGACCCGTGGACCCTTGATTCAGGATGTGCCATTGTTCGAGGCCTATCCGGCGATCGTAAGCATGGACCCGCCGGATCATACGATTCGCCGCAAAGTCATCGCTCGTGCTTTCACGCCACGTGCCGTGGCCAAGTTGGAAGACGGCATTCGCGATCGGGCCAAGGCGATGGCCGCTGCTTTGCGTGAATCCGGTGGCGGTGAGTTCGTCGATCTGGCCGCGGGGTTGCCGATCTCGGTGATCGGGGACATCGTGGGGATTCCCGACGCCGACCGCCCGCATGTGTTCGGCTTGATCGAGCGGGTGCTGAAGACCGCCGGCGCACAGATGTCCGTTCCCGACGGTGACGACCTGTTGCCTTTTATGGAGTTGTTCCAGTACGCCAGCGCGCTGACCGCTTACAAACGCGAACATCCCGTGGACGACATTTGGAGTGCGCTGTGCACCGCGGAGATCACGGCAGAGTCGGGGCAGAGCATCCTGTTGCCCGCCAACGAGCTGGAGATCTTCTTTTTCATTCTCGGGTTGGCCGGCGCGGACACGACTCGAAACGCACTGTGTG
The DNA here is from genome assembly GCA_963784685.1 of uncultured Actinomycetota bacterium. Lineage (GTDB taxonomy): Bacteria > Actinomycetota > Actinomycetes > Mycobacteriales > Mycobacteriaceae > Mycobacterium. The sequence goes on along the minus strand of CAWASF010000009.1, from coordinate 622,086 downwards.
ACGGGCTTCGCGCCTTCGTCGCCAACCCGGATCAGATTGCGGTCTACCGATCCGATCCGGATGCAAGGCGCACGGCGGTCGAGGAGGTGATCCGCTATTCCACACCGATCATGTTCTGGGTGCGTGGAGCAACCAGAGACGTGGTCGTTGGCGGCGTAACGATCCCCGAGGGTGCGCGCGTGGTGACGATGTTGCGCTCAGCCAATCGCGACGAAGACGTCTTCGAGGATCCGCACCGGTTCGACATTCGCCGTGATCCCAACCCCCACCAGTCCTTCGGGGGTGGTGGCGTCCACCACTGTTTGGGCGCCATGCTTGCCCGGGCGGAAGTCCGGGCCGCCCTGGACGAGATTTTGCTGAAGTCCGCCGTCATCGAAGTCGGCGAGCCGAAGATGACGCTTCCCGACCTCTGCAACAACATGACCGTGTACGAATCACTCCCGATCCGCCTCAGCCAGGGCTAGGCCGGTCGAGTGGCGCGATAGTAGGTGAGCCGTCCGACCACGCGTTGCCGGTGCGTCGCGACCTGTGCGCACTCGAAGCCGGCCGCCCGCAGCAATCGCGGAATCGCGTCGCCGAGGTTGCCGGCCGCGTGGCGGCTGCGCCTGATAAGCCGGGCCAGCAGGCCGTGCTCGGTGGACTGGTCGCCGCCGATGTCGACCAGGTGCAGCCTGCCGCCGGGGCGAAGGACGCGGAAGATTTCGGCCGCCGCGGTGGGTTTCGCGTCGCCACCGACGTGGTGCAGCATCATCGACGACAGCACCCGGTCGAATTCGCCGTCGGCGTAGGGGAGCCGTTCGGCGTAGCCCTGTTCGAAGCGGATCTCGTCCGTCTTTCGCCGCGCCCGGTCAAGCGCCCGCGGGTCGGGATCGCATCCGATCACCTCGAGGTGAGGATGGGCACGCTTGGCCATGATTGTGAGATTACCTGTGCCGCAGCCGATTTCCAGGATGCGGCGGCAGTCGTCGAGCTCAGCCTGCGCGATGAGGGCCTGATGCACGCTTTTCATGCCCAGCAGGCGAGACATCAGGTCGTAAGTGGGGAGCAGCGCGTCGTGACCGGCGGCGGGCAGGTAGTCATGTGGATGATGTTTTGTCACGCAATCCATGGTGAACCGCTGGCTATTGCTAGAATTGGGCGATCATCGGTGAAACTTAGATTATTTTTGGCGGTATGACGCGACCGACTCGGCTGGTCAGGCAGCGCGCGGGCGTGCCGATCTACGAATACCGGAGCGATCCGGATACGCCCCCGGTGTCGGTGGTGCGGTCGGGCCCCGAGGATTTCCTCGAGCGCGGCCGCCACATCCACGACTTTCCGGCGCTGTGGTACCTGCGGGTGGCCGGGGTGGTCCACGTGGCGGCCGCGGGCGAGGTGCTCGACACGAGATGGCTGGAGCATCGCGACGCCGGCGTTGCGGTTTTCTTCGACCCCGCCGCTCTCGGTGAGGATGGGCGATCGCCCTGGCCGGCGTGGCGGGCCCACCCGCTGCTGTTCCCGTTCCTGCACGGGCACGCCGGCGGGATCCTGCGCCTGCAGGTCCCCGCGGACCGACGGCCGGCGTGGGACGCCGCGATCGCTTCGATCGAAGCGGAACTGCGCGAGCGGCAGGACGGCTATCGGCAGGCGGCCCTGGCGCATCTCACGCTGTTGCTGATCGACCTCGCGCGGTTGGCGGGCCCGGTGGTGGCCGAGCTGCGACGCAGCGGGGAACCGCTGCTGGCCGAGGTGTTCGAGGTAATCGACCGGCGGCACGCCGAGCCGTTGTCGCTGCGCGATGTGGCCGCCGACCTCCGCATCACGCCGGGGCACCTGACCACCGTGGTGCGGCGCCGCACCGGTCGCACCGTCGGGGAGTGGATCACCGACCGCCGCATGGCCGCGGCTCGCGCGTTGCTGGCCGAAACAGACCTGCCGGTCGCGGAGGTCGCCAGGCGGGTCGGGATGTCCGATCCGGGCTATTTCAGTCGGCTGTTCTCCCGGACCCATGGCGCCTCGCCCCGCGAATGGCGCGGGCGCCGAACGGTCCTTCGCTAAAGGGGTTCGATGTCCAACCAGTGGTCGATGTCGAACTGGTCGGCGACGGCGCGGATGGTCGCGCCCCCTCGGCCGGGGTAGTGCGCGGGTATCACGGCGGCTTTCGCCTGCACGGCCTCGGTGAATATCCGGCGGCGGGTGACCGCGGCCGCGGCGGCGTCGACGTCGAAGGCGCAGGCGTCGCCGGGACGGCGCAATTGCAGTGGGCTGTGGGTGAGATCGCCGACGAACGCCGCGGGCTCGCCCGCGTCCAGCCACAGCACGGAGGAGCCCGGCGTGTGTCCGGGGGCGGGCCGCAGCCGCAGCGACCGACTGATCTGGTGGTCGTCCGACCATTGGACGAGCTGTCCGGCGTCGTCGATGGGCAGAACGCTGTCCGCGAACACCAACTGGTTACCGCGCTGCTGCGCCGCTTCTTCGTCGGTGCGCGACTCCTGCCGCGCCGCGGGCCCATCGGGTGCGAAGTATCGGTAGTCGGCGGCCGGCACCAGATACCGCGCGTTGGGAAAGGTCGGAACCCAAATGTCGTTCTCTCGCATGGTGTTCCACCCCACATGGTCGGAGTGGATGTGGGTGTTGACCACCAGGTCCACCGCATGGCGGTCGATGCCCGCCGATTGCAGCGCCGCCAGAAACCCGGTGTTGAGGTGATCCAGGGGCGGCATGTGCGGGCGCCGGCGATCATTGCCGACGCCGGTGTCCACGATGACGGTCAGGCCGTCGACCTCGATGACCCAGCTTTGGACCGCGATGTGCCACTGATCGGCCTCGGGGTCGAAGAAATCCGGCACCAGCAGGTCGGCGTTGTCCCGCCACTCCGACGGCGGCGTTCGCGGGAAGAACCGGGTCGCCAGGTCGAACTGAAGCTCGACTACGCGCGCGACACCCGCGTCGCCAAACCGGACCCGGCCCATCACATCGGGTTGGCGCGCAGGTAGCCGTAGACCAACGAGAAGTTGCGGTTCACGTCCTCGGGTATGGGCACCGGGCCGCCGAGAGCCCTTGCGCCCCAGACAATTTGCGCCGTGCGCTCGACCAGGGCGGTGACGTGCAGGGCCTTGTCCGGCCGCGGCCCGACGGCCACCAGGCCGTGGTTGGCGATCAGGGCGGCGGCCCGGCCCTCGAGCGCCTTGACCGCGTTCGCGCCGACCTCGGGTGTCCCGGACGCGGCATAGTCGGTACACCGAACGTCGCCGCCGCAGTAGACGGCGAACTCGTCGATGCAGGCCGGGATCGGCTCGTGCGCGATGGCGAACATGGTCGCCCACACCGGATGACTGTGAATCACGCTGCCGATGTCGCCGAACGCCTGGTAGCACGCCAGGTGCAGCTTCATCTCCGACGACGGCGCTCGTCCGTCGGTGGCCTGCAGCACGGTGCCGTCCGGGTCAACCAGCACGAGGTCGTCGAGCTGCATGTCGCGATAGTCGACCGACGACGGAGTGATGACGATGTTGCCGTCGGAGCGCCGGGCCGAGATGTTGCCGGCGGTCCCCTCGACCAGGCCCCGGCGCAGCATGTCCTTGGCGGCGTCCAGCACCGCGGCCTCCGGGTTGTCGGTGAATTTGGTGGATTTCACGGGCGTCATGGGCCGAGCACCTCCGGGTTGACGATATGGGCGGGCGCCTCGCCCGACAGCAACGCTTCGAGGTCGTCGGCCACCATCTGCGCCTGCCGAGCCTCAGTGTCCCACGTGGCCCCTCCGATGTGCGGGGTGAGGACGACGTTGGGCATGCCCACCAGCGGGTGATCCGTGGGCAGCCACTCGCCGGCGAAATGGTCCAGGCCGGCCGCGGCCACCTTGCCGCCGCGAAGCGCGTCGACTAGCGCGTCGGTGTCGTGCAGCTGGGCCCGGGCGGTGTTGAGGAAGACCACGCCGTCGCGCATGGCCGCGAACTGCTCGGCGCCGATCATCCCGACGGTGTCGTCGGTGACCGGTGCGTGCAGGGACACCACGTCGGCCTCGGCCAGCAGCTCGTCGAGGCCGTGGCGGGCTTCGTCGTTGTACGGGTCGTGGGCGATGACCCGCATGCCCAAGCCGGAGAGCCGCCACCGCAACGCGCGGCCGACCGCGCCCAGGCCCACCAAGCCGGCGGTGCGGCCGGCGATCTCGGCGCCGCGGAAGCGCTGATAGGGAATGCTGCCGTCGCGAAACATGTTGCCGCCGCGAACATCCGCGTCGGCGGTCAGCACGTGGCGGGTGGCCGCCAGCAGCAGGGCCACCGCCAGCTCGGCGACCGCGTCGGCGTTGCGGGCCGGGGTGTTGAGCACCGGGATACCGGCGGCGGTGGCCCCGTCGATGTCGACGTTGTTGGGGTCCCCGCGGGTGGAAGCGATCGCGCGCAAGCCGAGGTCGAACACCGGACCGCGCACCGAGTCGCTTTCCACCACAACGACATCGGCGGCTTCGCTCGCGATCCGCTCGGCCAGTTGCTCGGCGCTGTAGATCCGCAGCGGGGTTGCGTCGATCCAAGGGTCGTACACCACGTCGGCAAGCTGTTGCAGCTTGGCGAACCCCGGCCCGCGCAGGGGGGCCGTCACCAGGGCGCGCGGTCTTGGCTCCACGAACCCCAATGCTGGCGTACGGTGACGCGCGTGTCACCTGAAGGCGTCACAATCGGCATCGACATCGGCAGCACCGCGGTCAAAGCGGTGGCCGCCGACGCCGACGGCCGGGTGACGGCGCGGGCGCGTATTCCGCACGAGCTGCGGGTGCCGGCGCCCGACCGACTGGAGCACGACGCCGACGAGGCATGGCGGCGTGGTCCATTGGCGGCCCTGGACGAGGTGCGCCAGCAGGCGCCCAACGTCCGGGCGGTGGCGGTCGCGGCGATGGTGCCCTCGTTGACCGCCGTCGACCCCGCCGGCAGACCGCTGACGCCGGGCCTGTTGTACGGCGACGGCAGGGGCCGGGTGCCGGGTACCGACAACCCGCCGCTTCCGGCGCTCGGCGAGGCCGCGGAGTTCCTGCGCTGGACGGCCGCCCAAGCGCCCAACGCGGCCGGATACTGGCCGGCGCCCGCGTTGGCCAACCACGCCCTGGCGGGCGAGGCGGTGATCGACGTCGCCACGGCCGCCACGGCGTTTCCCCTGTTCGACGTCAGCGGCTGGAACGCGGCGGCGTGCGCCGACCGGGGCGCGACCGTCGAACAGATGCCGCGCGTGGCGGAGATCGGGACGGGCGTCGGTCAGGTGCGGGGGACCGGGGCCATATTGGCGAGCGGAGCCGTCGACGCGGTGTGCGAACAGATCGTGGCCGACGCCGACCACGACGGCGACGTGCTGGTGCTGTGCGGCACCACGCTGATCGTGTGGACGACCGTTCAGGAGGCCCGCCTGGTGCCCGGCCTGTGGACCATTCCGCACACAGCCCTGGGCAAGAGCAAGATCGGCGGGGCCAGCAACGCGGGCGGGCTGTTCCTCGGCTGGGTGGACCGCGTCATCGGACCGGGCGACCCCGCGACCGTCGAGCCTCACCGGGTACCGGTGTGGTCGCCCTACATACGCGGGGAGCGCACCCCGTTCCACGACCCCGATCGTCGCGCCATCCTCGACGCCCTGGACCTCACCCATGACGCCGCCTCGCTGCGCAGGGCCGCCTACGAGGCGTCCGGCTTCGTCGTCCGTCAGCTCATCGAGCTGAGCGGAGCGCCGGTGGCGCGCATCGTGGCCGCCGGCGGCGGCACCCGGGTCGGTCCGTGGATGCAGGCCATCGCCGACGCGACGGGGCGGCCGGTGGAGGTGTCCGCGGTGGCCGAGGGGGCGGCCCTGGGAGCGGCCTTCCTCGGTCGCATGGCGGCCGGTCTGGAAACCTCGATCGCCGATGCCGCCCGCTGGGCGTCGACCGAGCGCATCGTCGAGCCCGATCCCGCCTGGGCGGCGCCGATCGAGGAGCGCTACCGCAGGTTCCTGGAGCTGGGAACCCAAAGATCTGACGCGATACCCCCGGCGGCGTTCTAGGCTTGTGCAATGACTGACCAAGACCGCAAAGCCGCCCGTCGAGAGATCACAGACGCCCTGCTGAAAGCTCTCGAACGCCGGCACGAAGTGCTCGACCTCATGGTGGAGTCCGACAACCGGGCGGCGGCGGTCGAGGCGATCGTGGGTTTGCTCGAGATCTCCCGCTTGGGCGCCGAAGCGGTGATGGGCATGTCGTTCGATCAACTCACCAAGGATTCGCGCAAGAAGATCCAGGCCGAGCTCGAGGACCTGAACAAGCAGCTGAGCTTCACGCTCAACGATCGCCCCGCGAGCTCGGGGGAGACCCTCGAGCTGCGACCGTTCTCCGCCCAGGAGGACCGCGACATCTTCTCCACCCGCACCGAGGACATGGGCGCCGCCGGCGACGGTTCCGGCGGGCCGGCCGGCAACCTCGACGACGAGATTCGTGCGGCTCTGGGGCGGGTCGACGACGAAGAGGCCGCCTGGTTCGTGGCTATCGACGAGGGCCAGAAGGTCGGAATGGTCTTCGGTGAGCTGGTCCGCGGCGAGGTGGACGTGAGGATCTGGATTCACCCCGAGTACCGGAAGCGGGGTTACGGCACCGCCGCACTGCGCAAGTCGCGCTCGGAGATGGCGTGGTGTTTTCCCGCGGTGCCGTTGGTCGTCCGGACGCCGCCCGCCCAGCCCGGCTAAAGCAAAGTCGCGGACACGTATCTGATGTCGCCGAAGGCGACCATGGACGGCTGGTCGGGAAACTCAAAACCGTTGGCGGCGTAGAGCTCTGGCGTGCTGTGCACCGTCGACTGCCAGCCGCGGCCGGCCAGGTAGGCCACCACGTCGTTGCGTTCGCCGGGATAGACCAGTTCGGCCCAGTTGAGGTTCAGCCCCAGGCGCCGCCAGCGCTCGCTGATCTCGCGACCCCGCTTTGCGATGCGGTCGCTGATGTTCGGCACGTAGCCGGTGCCCAGCCTGCTGCCGCCGGCGCTCAGCGTGGTGATGTGGTCGAACAGGCGGTCCTGTGCGTCCGGCGGCAGATATCCCAGCAGCCCTTCGGCGATCCAGGCCGTCGGCGCGGTGGCGTCAAACCCGTTGTCGCGCAACGCGCTCGGCCAGTCGTCGCGCAGGTCGATCCCCACGGCCCGGCGGTCGGCGGTCGGGGCCGCGCCAAGGTCCGCCAGGGTGCGGGTCTTGAACTCGATCACCCGGGGCTGGTCGACCTCGTAGAGGACGGTCCCCGCCGGCCACGGCAGCCGGTACGCACGGGTGTCTAGCCCGGAAGCCAGGATGACAGCCTGGCGTATGCCCGCTTCCGCGGCGTCGAGGAAGAAGGAGTCGAAGAACCGGGTGCGGACCGCCATGCCTTCGCTGAGTCGCCGTGGCGTGAATGCAGGATCGTCCTCGGCGACGTCGACTTCGCCGTTCATCATCCGGATGAACGCGTCGACGCCGACCGCGGTAACCAGTGGCTCGGCGAAGGGGTCGTCGATGAGCGGGTCGGGGCCCTTGGATGCCATCGCCCGCCGGGCGGCCACCGCCGTGGCGGTGGCTCCGACGCTGGACGCCAGGTCCCAACTGTCGCCGTCGAACCGCTTGGAGTCCGAGGCATCCGTCATCGACTCTCTCCTAAGTGCGCGTAGCCGTGAGGCTGACGATGTTGCGGAGCTGGGATTCCTCGTCTTGCGGGAACACCCGGCCGTAGTCGGCGAAGAAGTCTCGCCGTGGCCGGGTGGTCACGTGCCAGCCCCGATCGCCCAGGTACTCGACGACATTGCTGCGCTCGCCGTCGAAGAACAATCCCGACAGGTCGACGTCACACCCCAGGTTGGCCCACCGCTGGTTGAACTCCTGGGCTCGTTCGGTCATCGTGCGGCCGGAGTCGTCGTCGCCATGGTATTCGGTGGCGAGCTTGCTGCCGGGCGCGCTCAACTCGGTGATGTTGTCGAAGAGCCGGTCCTGCGCGTCGGGCGGGAGGTACATCAGCAGGCCCTCGGCGGTCCAGGACGTCGGCTGCGCCGGGTCAAACCCGCTGCGGCGCAACGCGGCCGGCCAGTCGTCCCGCAGGTCGATGGCGACGGTTCGCCGGTCGGCGGTCGGCGCGGCGCCCAGGTCGGACATCGCCTTGGTCTTGAACTCGATGACCTTGGGCTGATCGACCTCGTAGACCACGCTGCCGGGCGGCCAGGCCAGGCGGTAGGCGCGGGCGTCGAGGCCGGCCGCCAGGATCACCGATTGGCGGACACCGTCCCGGGCGGCGTTGAGGAAGAAATCGTCGAAGAAGCGGGTACGAACGGCGATCGAATCGGTCTCCAGCCGCAGGTCCCGTTCGCCCTCTCCCGACTCCGACGGGACCCCTGATATTGGTAAGTCGCCGTCGACGAGGCGGATGAAGAAGCCGAGGCCGACCGCGCGCACGAGTGGCGCCGCGAACGGGTCGTCGATGATCGCGTCGGCCTCCGCGCTGGCCAGCGCGCGGGCCGCGGCGACCATCGTGGCCGTGGCCCCGACGCTTGAGGCCAGGTCCCAGGTGTCTTGCTCGGTTCGCGTCATGGTGCCCCCATTTACTTAGCCAATGCAACGAGCCATCAGAACTCTACGCCTTCAGGCTGTTAGCGGCCCTTTTACCGGATCCCCCAGGACCAGCTGTTAGTCTCGTACACGATTTGACGCGCGACGCCGTACATCCTGGCCTGCGGGAGTTGGGCGCGTGACGCAGGATTACCCACGGCTGCGCAGGAGGAAGAGTGCTCTCGGCTTTCATCTCGTCGTTGAGGACAGTCGACCTGAGACGGAAGATCCTCTTCACTCTTGGCATCGTCATTCTCTACCGGGTCGGCGCCTCGCTGCCGTCTCCCGGCGTGAACTACCCGAACGTGCAGCAGTGCATCAAGGAGGCCAGCGGCGGCGAGGCCGGACAGATCTACTCGCTGATCAACCTGTTCTCCGGCGGTGCGCTGCTGAAGCTGACGGTGTTCGCGGTGGGGGTGATGCCCTACATCACCGCCAGCATCATCGTGCAGCTGCTCACCGTCGTCATCCCGCGGTTCGAGGAATTGCGTAAAGAGGGCCAGGCCGGCCAGGCCAAGATGACCCAGTACACCCGCTACCTGGCCATTGCGCTGGCCATCCTGCAGGCAACGAGCATCGTGGCGCTGGCGGCCAACGGCGGGCTGCTGCAGGGCTGCTCGCTCGACATCATCGCCGACCAGAGCATCTTCACCCTGGTCGTCATCGTGCTGGTGATGACGGCCGGTGCGGCGCTCGTGATGTGGATGGGCGAGCTGGTCACCGAGCGCGGCATCGGCAACGGCATGTCGCTGCTGATCTTCGTCGGCATCGCCGCCCGCATTTACCCCGAAGGCAGATCCATCCTCGAGAGCCGCGGCGGGGCCATCTTCGCCGCCGTCTGCGTCGCGGCGCTGATCATCATCGTCGGCGTGGTGTTCGTCGAGCAGGGCCAGCGCCGGATCCCCGTGCAATACGCCAAGCGCATGGTCGGCCGGCGCATGTACGGGGGAACCTCGACGTATCTGCCGCTCAAGGTCAACCAGGCCGGCGTCATCCCGGTGATCTTCGCGTCGTCGCTGATCTACATCCCCCACCTGATCACCCAGCTGGTCCGCAGCGGCACCGGTGGAGTGGGCAATAGCTGGTGGGACAAATTCGTCGGCACCTACCTGTCGGATCCGAGCGATCCCGTCTATATCGGCATCTACTTCGGGCTGATCATCTTCTTCACCTACTTCTACGTGTCGGTCACCTTCAATCCCGACGAGCGCGCCGACGAGATGAAGAAGTTCGGGGGCTTCATTCCGGGCATTCGGCCGGGCAAGCCGACCGCCGACTATTTGCGTTATGTGCTGAACCGGATCACCCTGCCGGGCTCGATTTACCTGGGCGTGATCGCGGTGCTGCCGAATATGTTCCTGCAAATCGGCAATGGCGGAGGCGTCCAGAACTTGCCGTTCGGCGGAACCGCGGTTTTGATCATGATTGGCGTCGGTTTGGATACGGTCAAACAAATCGAGAGTCAGCTGATGCAGCGCAACTATGAAGGGTTCCTCAAGTGAGAGTCGTTTTGCTGGGACCGCCGGGGGCGGGCAAGGGGACGCAAGCAGAGAGGCTCGCCGAGAAGCTTGGGGTCCCGCAGATCTCCACGGGTGATTTGTTCCGGCAGAACATCGGTGACGGCACCGAACTCGGCCTCGAGGCCAAGCGCTACCTGGACGCCGGTGACCTGGTGCCCTCGGAGCTGACGAATCGGCTGGTCGACGACCGGCTGGACCATTCCGACGCGGCCAACGGTTTCATCCTGGACGGGTATCCGCGCTCGGTCGACCAGGCCAAGGCGCTGGACGAGATGCTCGAACGCCGAGGTCTGCAGCTCGACGCGGTACTGGAGTTTCGGGTGGCCCAGGAGGAGTTGTTCTCCCGGCTCAAGGGGCGTGGCCGCGCCGATGACACCGACGAAGTCATCCTCAACCGGATGAAGGTCTACCGCGACGAGACCGCGCCGCTGCTGGAGTACTACCGCGACGAGTTGAAGACCGTCGATGCCGTCGGCACGATGGACGAGGTGTTCGCACGCGCGCTGCAGGCGCTGGGCAAGTAACCATGAGCGCGCTGGCACGGCTGCGAAGTCGCAGGGTGGTGCCGCAGCGCAGCCCCGGTGAGGTCGACGCGATGGCCGCGGCCGGCGCCGTCGTCGCGGAGGCCCTGCGGGCGGTCCATGCGGCCGCGGTCGTCGGGACGTCGACGCTGAGCCTCGACGAGATCGCCGAGTCGGTGATCCGGGAGGCCGGCGCCATCCCGTCATTCCTGGGCTATCACGGCTACCCGGCGTCGATCTGCGCATCGGTCAACGACCGGGTTGTGCATGGCATCCCGTCCGCCGCGGAAGTACTGGCGCCCGGTGACCTGGTATCCATCGACTGCGGGGCGGTGCTGGACGGTTGGCACGGTGACGCCGCGATCAGCTTCGGCGTCGTGACGCTCGACTCGGCCGACGAAGCGCTGTGCGATGCGACCCGGGAATCTCTGGAAGCCGGGATCGCGGCGATGATCGCCGGCAATCGGCTGACCGACGTGGCGCACGCCATCGAGATGGGCACGCGCGCGGCCGAGGCCCGCCACGGGCGCGCGTTCGGGATCGTCGAGGGCTACGGGGGCCACGGCATCGGCCGGCACATGCACATGGATCCCTTCCTGCCCAACGAGGGCGCTCCCGGGCGCGGCCCGCTGCTGGCCACGGGCTCCGTGCTGGCCATCGAACCGATGCTGACGCTGGGAACCGGCAAGACCCGGGTGCTCGACGACCAATGGACGGTGACCACCGCCGACGGGTCGCGTGCGGCACATTGGGAGCACACCGTCGCGGTGACCGACTCCGGCCCGCGCATCCTCACCGTGGCTTGAACCAAACGCCTACTCCACTCGTGTCAGCTGGCAGGAGGTGATCGGGTGGCCCGTGTAGCCGGCACTAGAGGCGCGTCCGGGGCTGCCGAAGCCGCTCTGATGAAGGCGCTCTACGACGAGCACGCCGCGGTTTTGTGGCGATACGCTCTCCGGTTGACCGGGGACGCCAGCCACGCCGAGGACGTCGTCCAAGAGACGCTGTTGCGGGCATGGCAGCATCCGGAGGTCATCGGCGACACCGAGCGATCGGCCCGGGCGTGGTTGTTCACCGTCGCGCGCAACATGATCATCGACGACCGACGCAGCGCGAGGTATCGCAACGTCGTCGGTTCGCTGGACGTAGAAGGGGCGCCCGAGCAGTCCACCCCGGACGAGGTGAACGCCGCGCTGGACCGCCTGCTGATAGCCGACGCGATGGCCCAGTTGTCCGTCGAGCACCGGGCCGTGATCGAGCGGTCCTACTACCGGGGCTGGACCACCGCGCAGATTGCTGCAGACCTGGAGATCGCCGAAGGAACAGTGAAGTCGCGACTACACTATGCCGTGCGGGCATTGCGGCTCACTCTGCAGGAACTTGGAGTCACGCGATGACAGCGCGGGGGTTTTTGCGAGACCCATCCGGCTGGCCATCGGCTCCGAATGCTTGGAGGGTGACAGGAGATGGATGAAATGAGGACGCAGTTGCGGAGTGTCGGCCCTCCGGCTGATCCCTACGCGATGTGGGATGCCGCATACGTGTTGGGTTCGCTGTCGGCCTCCGACCGCCGCGAATTCGAGGCGCACATGGCCGGCTGTCCGGCATGCCGAGAGGCCGTCGCCGATCTGAGTGGTGTGCCGGCCCTGCTTTCGCAGCTTGACCGTTCGGAAGTGGCCGCGATGAGCGACCGCGCCGCCGAGTCTTTGCCCGAGACACCCGCGTTGTCGCCGGAGCTCTTGCCGTCACTGTTGGCGACGGTTCGCTTTCGCCGGCGCCGCACGCGGGTGGCGACCTGGGTGGCGTCGTCCGCCGCGGCCGCAGTGCTGGGAGTCGGCGTGCTCGTCGGCGTCCAGGGGCACTTCTTGGCACCCGCGCAGCAGGTGGCCGCGTCCTCGCAGCCGATGGCGCAGGTCGGTACCACCCTGCTGGCCTCGACGGTCCAGGTCGTCGGCCAGCACTGGGGGACGTCGATCAACCTGAAGTGCGTCTGCCTGGCTCCGCTGAACGCCCACCATGACACCCTGGCGCTGGTCGTGGTCGGTCGCGACGGCAGCCTCACCCGGCTCGCGACCTGGGTCGCCGAACCGGGCCACACCGCGACGCCGGCGGGCAGCATCTCCACGCCGGTCGACCAGATCGCCGCCGTGCAGGTGGTTTCCGCTGATAACGGGCAGGTCCTGCTGCAGCGATCGCTCTAAAAACCCTCCCCGCGGGGTGAACTGAAGCTACGCGCATGTCGTGTTACTGACATGCCCAGGAAGCACCGGGTGGTCGACCACATCGTTGAACGCCTCGCGTCGGTTGGCGTCGACCACATCTTCGGTGTGGACGGCGCCAACATCGAGGATCTGTACGACGCCGCGCACTTCCGGTCCGACATCAACGCGGTGCTGACCAAACACGAGTTCTCCGCCGCCGCCATGGCCGACGGGTACAGCCGCAGCGGCGCCGGGCCGGGCCCCGGACTGGGAGTGGTGGCGGCGACCTCGGGCGGCGGCGCGCTGAATCTGGTTGCGGCCCTGGGTGAGTCGCTCACGAGCCGGGTTCCTGTCCTGGCCCTGGTCGGCCAAGCCGCCACCACGATGGACGGCCGGGGCAGCTTTCAGGACACCAGCGGCAACAACGGATCGCTGAATGCGCAGGCGGTGTTTTCCGCGGTCTCGGTCTTCTGCGAGCGGGTCCTCACGCCGGACGGCATCGCGCCCGCGCTGTCGAAGGCGATCGCCGCGGCGCGCACCGGCGGCCCCGCAGTGTTGTTGCTGCCCAAGGACATTCAGCAGGGCTACTTGGATTGCGAGCGGAATGGCGCGCAGAACGGGTCCGCCGCCCTGGATCCGCGTCCCATCGGTAACCCCGCCCCGATCGCCGGAGTCCTGCGCGACGCGAACGGCCCCGTCACCATCATCGTCGGCGAGCAGGTGGCCCGCGACGACGCCCGCCCCGAGCTCGAAGCGTTGCGCGCGGTGTTGCGGGCACGGGTGGCCACGGTGCCCGACGCGAAAGACGTCGCCGGGACGCCGGGCTTCGGATCGTCGTCCGCGCTGGGGGTGACCGGCGTCATGGGCCACCCGGGTGTGGCCGCAGCGCTGGCCGCCAGCGCGGTGTGCCTGGTGGTCGGGACCCGGCTGTCGGTCACCGCGCGCACCGGTCTCGACGATGTCCTGGCGGCGGTGCGCACGGTCTCGATCGGGTCGGCGCCGCCGTACGTTCCGTGCACCCACGTGCACACCGACGACCTGCGCGGCTCGCTGCGTATGCTCACCCAGGCGCTGTCCGGATCGGGACGGCCCGCGGGGGTGCGGGTCCCCGATGTGGTGCGGCGCACCGAACTGACGCCGCCGCCCTGCGCCGCACCGGGTGTGCGCTACCGCGACGCGATGGCGGTCCTCGACGGTTGTGTGCCCGACGGGGCGGACATCGTGGTCGACGCCGGCAACACCGGCGCGGCGGCGATCCACTACTTGCCGGCACGGCGGGACGGTAGGTTCGCGGTCGCGCTCGGCATGGGTGGCATGGGCTACAGCTTCGGCGCCGGGATCGGGATGGCTTTCGGGCGGGCGAGCAGCGGACGGCCCGGTGGGCGCACCGTCGTGATCGCCGGCGACGGAGCGTTTTTCATGCACGGCATGGAGGTGCACACCGCGGTGCATTACCAGCTTCCCGTGACGTTCGTGTTGTTCAACAACAACGCCCACGCCATGTGCGCGACTCGCGAGCAGTTGTTCTACGACGATCTCTACAGCTACAACCGGTTCCGCTCCAGCCGGCTGGGGGCGGGCCTGGCGGCCATGTTCCCGGGGCTGGCGTCCGTGGACGTCACCGACCTCGACGGCTTCGCCGCCTGCATGCGCGCGGCGCTGGCGATCGACGGGCCCGCCGTCGTCAGTGTCGAGTGCGCCGCCGACGAAATCCCGCCGTTCGCACCGTTTTTGAACCACATCGCAGAGGAGAACAGGACCGATGTCGTTGCCAGCGCTTGAGGATATCTCCACACCCATCGACGGCGTGACCCGTATCGAGACCAGCCCCCGCCAAAAGGCCACCCCGATCATCATGGAGATGATGCGGTCGGTGTACCCGCACGATCAGGTCTTCGGGGAATACTGCACCGTCAACGATTACATCGACTGCCCGCCCGACGAGTTGTACGAATACATGGCCGACACCCGCAGCCTCGAGGAGTGGACGTACAGCCTGCGCGGCTTCACTCCCACCGACGAACCCGGTCTCTGGCTGGCCCACGACCGGCTCGGTGCGGAGACCAAGATCTACACCCGGACCGTCGCCAACAAGGAGGGCCGCACCGTCGACTACCACTGCGCGTGGGATCAGGGCAAGCACCTGTGGATGATTTATCTGATGCGCGTCATCGACGCTCAGGCGGTGCTCGACAAGCCGGGTTCGGTTGTCCTGTGGACCAATTGCCACCACCCGTTCTACGACGACAACCCGTATCCGGAGACGGCGCCGCCGGAGCGACCGGTTTGGGTCGGCGATTTCTGGGACATGTTCGGCGCCGGGCATCTGCTGGAGCTGAAGAACCTCAAGGCGATCGCGGAGTACCGCCACCGCAACGGTCTCCCCGTTACCCCGAATTGGATGAGGTGACAACGTGAGCACACCGAGCGTCAGCCTGATCGACGTCTCCACGTACCTGCCCGGCGAGCCGATCGGCGCCGACTACTACGCGCAATTCGCCGAATCCGACGAATTGCGCGACAACGTCATGTTCCGGGCCCCGAAGTTTCGCCATCACGTCGCGCCGGACGAGAGCTCGATCGACATGATCGAACGCGCGGCGCAGGGCCTGATCGAGCGGCACGGCCATGATGCCATCGAAGGTGCCGATGTGCTGATCACCCACACCCAGGTGCCGGACATGGCGTTTTACGGCCAGGGCGGCGGCATCGCGCACCGGCTGGGGATGCGGCCCTCCTGGGTGCTCGACCTGAACAACGGCGGATGCGCCGCGTTCGTGCTGGCGCTCAACGTGGCTCGCAGGCTGCTGTCGGGGGGTGACGGGCACACCGCGGTGATCGCCATCGCACAAAACGCGGCCGGCCAGTTTTTCGATCAGGCCACCGTGCGCCGCAAGGCGCAATCGGCGGTGCCGGGAGACGGGGCGGCGGTGGGTCTGGTCACGGTGGGTGACCGGTCACCCATTCTCGATGTCGAATGCCGCACCTACGGGGAATACGCCGGCGAGATGACCCTGTCCTTCGACCCGCCCCGCAAGTGGTGGCAGGCCGGGACCGGTGAGGGCAGCATCGGCTTCACCGAAAGCAAGATCACGAAGGTGCTGGCCCGCGGCAACCGGCAGGTCCCCGAGGTGGCGCTGGCGGTCTGCGACCGAATCGGCTTGCCCGCCAAGGACATCGATCTGCTGGTCACCAACCAGCCCAACCGGGCGTTCCTGCGCAACTGGCGGGATGCGATGGAACTGCCCCCCGAACGTCATCGGGACACTTTTGACAAGTGCGGCAACCTGTTCGGCGCCGGAATACCGATCAACTTCGACCACGCGATATCCGACGGTCAGGTCAGGGCCGGCGACGTCGTCATGATGGCGGCCTTCGCCCACGCCGGCGACTTCGCCGGCGCCGCGGCGGTGCGCTGGGGCGGGCGCGGCTGATGGAACCCGTCCCGAGCCTCTTCGCCGCCGGGATCGACGAGGCCTTTCCCAACGCGGTCGATCCGCTTGCCTTGTCGCTCAACGAGAATCCGTTCCCGCCCCTGCCCGTGGTGCGGTCGGCGCTGATCCGTTCCATCTATGCGGCCAACCGGTATCCGGAGTTCCTGCCCGAGCGGCTGCGCGGCCTGATCGCCGACCACGTCGGCCTGGCGGCCGAGCAGGTGGTGCTGGGCGCCGGCGCGACGGGTGTGGTATTGCAGGCCCTGCAGGCGCTGACCGCGCCGGGCGACGCGATAGCCATGGCGTCGCCGACCTTCGACGGTTACCCGATCGTCGCCAGCATGGCGCGGTTGCGCACGCTGACCGTTCCGCTCGACGGGCGCGGCCACAACGACCTCGACGGGCTGGCCGACGCCGCCGCGGGCGCCCGCGTGGTGGTGGTGTGCCGGCCGCACAACCCGACCGGCACGATGGAGTCCGCGGCCGATCTTTCGCGGTTCCTGGGCCGGGTGCCGCGCGACACCGTCGTGCTGCTCGACGAGGCCTATGTCGAATTCGCCGCTCCCGAGGACCGCGTCGACGTTGCGGAACTGGTTGCGCGTTTTCCCAACGTCGTGGTGGTGCGGACCTTCTCCAAGGCGTACGGGCTGGCCGGGCTGCGGATCGGTTACGGCCTGGCTTCGCCCGAGCTGGCGCGCACGCTGTGGTCCCAGCAGCTGCCGTTCGGGATCGCGATCACCAGTTTGCTCGCGGTGTCGGCCTCGTACCAGGCCGAAGACCAACTGCTGCTACGGATCCAGGCGATCAACGCGGAACGTCGCTATCTCGGGATGCGCCTGAGCGCATTGGGGATATACACCACCGATGCCCACGCGAACTTCATGTACCTGCCGTCGAGGGGTCGGCAGTGGCATGAGGTATTCGGCGACAGCGGGCTCCGTGTCCGCTGCTACGCCGACGGCGGCGCGCGGATCACCGTAGGCAGCCGCGCGTCGACCCAGGCGGTGCTGTCCGCGATAGGAAAGGCCGCGGCTGGGGCGCAGATGCGGTAAGAAAGGGCGTGGCCGCCGCACGCCCTCAGAAACGCGACCCGATCGCCGCCGCCCGGGTCAATTGGGAGCGCGCCGGGTGGGGCGATGTGGCGCAGGGCATGGTCGCGGTCACCTCGGTGATGCGTGCGCATCAAATCCTGCTGGCCCGCGTCGAGACCGCGTTGCGCCCCTACGACCTGAGTTTCTCCCGCTACGAGTTGCTGCGGCTGTTGGCGTTCAGCCGGACCGGTGCGCTGCCGATCACCAAGACGTCCGATCGCCTTCAGGTTCACGTCACCAGCGTGACCCACGCCATCCGCCGACTCGAGGCCGACGGGCTGGTACAGCGGGTGCCCCACCCCACGGACGGGCGGACGACGCTGGTGCAGATCACCGACATCGGCCGCGCCACGGTCGAGGACGCCACCGTCACGCTCAATGAGCAGGTGTTCGCCGACATCGGAATGGACGCCGGCGAATCGGAGGCGCTGGTGTCATCGATCGAGACGTTGCGGCGCAACGCCGGCGATTTCCGAGATTGACCGAGAGAAAGGTAGGACAGTGGATCCACTCGTTGCTCACCAGCGCGCTCAGGACGCCTTCGCCGGCATCCTCGCCAACGTTCGTCCCGAGCAGTTCGGTTCTCCCACACCGTGTTCGGAGTGGACGATTCACGATCTGATCGAGCATGTCATCGGCGGGAACGAGCACGTCGGGATATGGTCGGGCAGCGCCGACGAGCCCCCGGCCCGGCCCGACGACATCGCTGCGGCCCACCGCGCCGCCGCGGCCGCGGCTCAGGAGGTCTTCGCGCGGCCGGACGGGATGTCGACGATGTTCAAGCTTCCCTTCGGCGAGATCCCCGGACAAATCTTCATCGGGATGCGCACCAGCGACGTGCTCACCCACGCATGGGATCTCGCCGCCTGCACGGGCCAGTCCACCGATGTCGATCCCGAGTTGGCCGCCGAGCAGTTAGCCGCCGTACGCGCATTCGTGTCGCCCCAGTTCCGCGGGCCGGGCAAGCCCTTCGGCGACGAACAGACGTGCCCATCCGAGCGCCCGCCTGCCGATCAGCTGGCCGCGTTCCTGGGCCGAAAGGTGCGGTGACGCGGCGGCGGTCACATCCGTCCCACCAGTCCCGGCGGGGGGAGGGGTGCGGTGCAGTCCTCGCAGGTGTCAATGTGGCGGTTGTTAATAGCGTTGCGCGGCAGGGATCAGCGCAGCGCCCGTATGACGGCGCTGAAGTCCAGGGCGCCGTGGTCGGCGGCGAACTTGGCGTAGATCTCGGCGGCGTGGCTGCCCAGCGGCGCCGACGAACCTGTCGAGGCCACCGCGTCCATCGCCAGGCCCAGGTCCTTGTTCATCAGCGCGGTCGCAAAGCCCGGCTTGAAGTCGTTGTTGGCCGGTGATGTCGGCACGGGGCCCGGCACCGGGCAGTTGGTGTGTACCGCCCAGCAGTTGCCCGTCGCGCCGGTGATGACGTCGAACAGCGACTGCGCCGAGAGCCCCAGCTTCTCGGCCAGTACGAACGCCTCGCCGATCACGATCTGCTGCACCGCGAGCACCATGTTGTTGCACACCTTGGCGGCCTGGCCGGCCCCTGCCGCGCCGCAGTGAATGACCTTGCCCGCCATCGGTTCCAGCACGGGCAGCGCACGCTGCAGGGCGGGCTCGTCGCCTCCCACCATGAACGCCAGCGTCCCGGCGACGGCACCCTTCACCCCGCCCGAGACCGGTGCGTCCAGCTGCGAAACCCCGCGGGATTCGGCCAGGGCATGCGCCTCGCGGGCGTCGCTGACCGAGATCGTGGAGCTGTCGATGAACAATGCGCCGGCGTGCGCGGCGGGCAGGATCTCGTCGTAGCAGCGTTTGACCACGTCGCCGTTGGGCAGCATGGTGATGACCACGTCGGCGTCGGCCACCGCGTCGGCGGCGCTGTCGAAAACGGTGACGCCGTTGCCGGCCGCCGTGGTTACCGCCGCGGGAACCGGGTCGAACCCGCGCACCTCATGGCCGGCGGTGACAAGATTCGCCGACATGGGGCCGCCCATGTTGCCCAATCCCAGGAATGCGATTGCCGTCATTGCTGTCTTTCTACGCGCTTGCGCGGAACCGCGCGGCCTCGGCCCTACCGACGACCACCCGCATGATCTCGTTGGTCCCCTCCAGGATTCGATGCACCCGCAGATCGCGGACGATCTTTTCCAGGCCGTACTCCCGCAGGTAGCCGTAGCCGCCGTGCAGTTGCAGGGCTTTGTCCGCCACCTCGTAGCACGTGTCGGTGACATAGCGCTTGGCCATCGCGCACAGCTCGACCTTGTCCGCGTCATCGCCGTCCAAGGCACTCGCGGCGCGCCACAACAGCATTCGCGAGGTCTCCAGCCCGGTAGCCATGTCCGCCAAAGTGAACCGGATGGTGGGTTCGTCCAGCAGGGGCGAGCCGAACGCCTGCCGCTCGCGAACATAGGCTCCCGCTTTGTCGAAGGCGGCCTGGGCGCCGCCGAGTGAGCAGGCCGCGATGTTGAGCCGACCGCCGTTAAGGCCGTTCATCGCGATGCCGAAGCCGGCACCCTCACCGTCCGCGCCGCCCAGCATCGCGTCGGCGGGTACCCGCACGCCCTCCAGGATCACCTGTGCGGTGGGTTGCGCGTGCCAGCCCATCTTCTGCTCGGGTGAGCCGAAACTCATTCCCGGAGTCCCCTTTTCGATGATGAAGGCCGATATGCCACGTGGGCCCTCGCCTCCCGTCCGGGCCATCACCACGTACACATCCGAGGCTCCTGCGCCGGAGATGAACTGCTTGACCCCGTCGAGCACGTAGTCATCACCCCGCTTGACGGCGCGGGTGCTCAAAGCGCCGGCATCGGATCCGGCGCCGGGCTCGGTGAGGCAGTAGCTGGCGATGACATCCATCGGCGCCAACCGCGGGATCCATTCCTTGCGTTGTTCGGCGGTGCCGAAGCTGTCAATCATCCACGCGCACATGTTGTGGATGGACAGGAAAGCCGAGATCGTCGGGCACGCGACGGCCAACTGCTCGAAAATGCGCACACCGTCGAGGCGGCGCAGGCCGCTGCCGCCGACATCTTCGTGGCAGTAGATCGCCGCCATGCCGAGTTCGGCGGCCTCGCGCAACACGTCGGTCGGAAAGTGCTCGCTGGCATCCCATTCGAGGGTGTGCGGCGCGATGCGCTTGGCGGCGAACGCGGCCGCCGTCTCGGTGATGACGCGTTCGTCGTCGCTCATGGTCAATGACATAACAGCGCCGGCCTAATCCATTGTCGGGATGACGAATTCGGCGCCGTCCTTGATGCCCGACGGCCAGCGCGACGTGACGGTCTTGACCTTGGTGTAGAACTGGATCGCCGCCGGACCGTGCTGGTTGAGGTCGCCGAAGCCGGAGCGCTTCCAGCCGCCGAAGGTGTGGTAGGCCAACGGGACCGGGATCGGAAAGTTGACACCGACCATGCCCACCTGCACCCGCGAGACGAAATCGCGGGCGGTGTCGCCGTCGCGGGTAAATATCGCCACGCCGTTGCCGTACTCGTGCTCCGAGGGCAGGCGCAGCGCCTCCTCGTAATCGTGGGCGCGCACCATGCACAGCACCGGTCCGAAGATCTCGTCGGTGTAGATCGACATGTCCGGGGTGACGTGGTCGAAGAGGGTCGGTCCCATGAAGAAGCCGTTTTCCAGGTTGGCGTCGCCGTACGCGAGGTCGTCGCTGGTGCGCTCGCGGCCGTCGACCACTATTTCGGCGCCCGCGTCCACACCCTGGCCGATGTAGTCGCGCACCCGGGCCAAAGCGGCATCGGTGACCAGTGGGCCGTAGTCGGCCTTGGGATCCAGGCAGTGCCCCACGCGCAGGTTGTTGATCCGCTCAACCAGCCGCGCGCGCAACCGTTCCGCGGTCTGCTCGCCGACGGGCACCGCGACGCTGATCGCCATGCAGCGTTCGCCGGCGCTGCCGTACCCGGCGCCGATCAGCGCGTCCACGGCCTGGTCGAGATCGGCGTCGGGCATCACGATCATGTGGTTCTTGGCGCCGCCGAAACATTGCGACCGCTTGCCGGTCGCCGCGGCCGTTGAGTAGATGTACTGCGCGATGTCGGAGCTGCCGACGAAACCCACCGCCTTGATGTCGGGGTGATGCAGGATGGCGTCGACGGCCTCCTTGTCGCCGTGCACGACCTGGAACAGGCCCGGCGGCAGGCCGGCCTCGATGAACAGCTCGGCCAGTCGCACCGGGACGGACGGGTCGCGCTCGCTGGGCTTGAGCACGAACGCGTTTCCACAGGCCAGCGCCGGTCCCGCCTTCCACAGCGGGATCATCGCGGGGAAGTTGAATGGGGTGATGCCGGCGACCACCCCCAGCGGCTGGCGCATCGAGTAGATGTCGATGCCCGGGCCGGCGCCCTCGCTGTACTCGCCCTTGAGCAGATGCGGAATCCCGATGCAGAACTCGATCACCTCGATGCCGCGCTGGATGTCGCCGCGCGCGTCGGCCAGCGGCTTGCCGTGCTCGAGGGACAGCAGCTCGGCGAGTTCGTCCATGTTGTCGTTGACCAGCTCGACGAAGCGCATCATCACCCGGGCGCGGCGCTGCGGATTCCACGCGGCCCAATTCTTTTGGGCCTCAACAGCCGAGGCCACCGCCGCGTCGACGTCGGCCTTGCCCGCCATCGGGACCTTCGCCTGCACCGCGCCGGTGCTGGGGTTGAAGACGTCGGCGGTGCGGGCGGACTGGCCGGCGGTGCGCTTCCCATCAATGAAGTGCGGGATCTGTGTGGTCATGGGTGTCCTTGGGTGTCGGCTGCGGCTGCGCTCAATTACTTGCATATCCTAGTAACTGCCCGTGGTGCTGGCAAGGTGACTTGTCGCACATCTACGGCCTGATTACCGTCTCGGCGTGCGCAAGACATCAACCGGGTGGTCGCCGAAACCGCCGCGGGATCCCGAGCCGGGGCTGCGACACTCGGATCGCTGGATCCGTCCTATCAAGCTGTCGGATACGGTCCCAAACCACAGGAGCCGCCGCCTGCCCCGGTGCCCTTTCCTCCCCATCAACCGACGGTGTGGGGGGCTGACCCGCAACGCGGAGAATACGTCTTCGTCCTCTACTACCTGGGGCATGTGAGGGCAATAGTGGGCAACTGCGTCGTTTACATCACGCCTATGGTCATCGGGACGGAATTGAGCGAAGTAATTGACCTGAGCAAATTGGCCGACGTGGCGCTGGATATCGGCCGCACCGTCGGATGCTCGGCCTACCAGAAAGACTTCACGCTGCCGGAGGTGCCAGAAGAGTGGCGCAACCAGCCGGTGGGGTGGTCGACGGAGGGATTTCCCCCGTACATACCCGGGGCGGGCTAGCCTTCAGCCGTATGCGAACCATCGAGGCCGACTACCTGGTGGTCGGCGCCGGCGCGATGGGCATGGCGTTCGTCGACACCCTGGTCTCGGAGACGGAGGCACGCGTGGTGCTGGTGGATCGCAACCACCAGCCGGGTGGGCACTGGACCATGGCCTACCCGTTCGTGCGGCTGCATCAGCCGTCGGCGTTCTACGGAGTCAACTCCGTCCAGCTCGGCAGCGACACCATCGACGAAATCGGCTGGAACGAGGGGCTCTACGAACTGGCGACGGCCGGTGAAGTCTGCGCGTACTACGACCACGTCATGCGCCGACAGTTCCTGCCGAGCGGGCGGGTGAGCTACTTCCCCATGAGCGAATACCGCGGCCAGCATGACGGGAAAGGCCACTTCACGACGCTGGCCGGGACCGACTACACCGTCGACGTGGGACGCCGCGTCGTCGACGCCACCTACATGCGCACCGTGGTTCCGTCGATGCGCCCGCCGCCCTACGCGCTTGCGGCCGGCGTCGAATGCGTCCCGCCGAACGACCTGCCCAGGCTCGGGGCCCGGGAGCGCTACGTCATCGTCGGGGCCGGCAAGACCGGCATCGACACCTGCCTGTGGCTGCTGGGCCAGGGCATCGCGCCGGACCGGGTGACGTGGGTCAAGCCCCGCGATTCCTGGTTGCTGGATCGAGCGACGCTCCAGCCCGGATCGTTGTTCGCCGATCTGATCAAGGCCGTCTTCGCCGCGCAACTGAGGGCCATCAAGGACGCGGAATCGGTCGACGATCTGTTCTGCCGTCTCGAGGATGCGGGCGCCTTGCTGCGGATCGACCCGGCGATCCGGCCCACCATGTACCGCTGCGCGACCGTCACCGGGGCCGAGCTGGAGCAGCTACGACGCATCACCGATGTCGTGCGCATGGGCCACGTGCTGCGCATCGACGCCAACAAGATGGTGCTCGACGGTGGCGCTGTAGCTATGGACCACCGTGCGACGCTATTTGTGGACTGCACGACGGACGGTGCCGAAAAGCGGCCCGCTACAACAATTTTCGATCCAGGACGGATCACGTTACAAAGCGTACGCGGGTGCCAACAGGTGTTCAGCTCCGCGCTGATCGCTCATGTCGAAGCCGCTTACTCGGACGACACCGTGAAGAACGAGCTCTGCGTGCCGTTGCCCCACCCCGACACCGACCTGGATTGGCTGCGCATCACGCAGGCCTACTACCGCAACCAACTGCGCTGGCTCGACGACCCGGACCTCACCGCCTGGCTCTCCGCGGCGCGCCTGGACATCTTCGGTCACCTGATGCGGCCCCTGATGGCGTCGGCTTCGGCGAAGCCCCGGGTGCGGGAGCGCATAGTGGGGATGGCCAAGTCGGCGCTATCGGCTTCCGCCAGCAAACTGGACCAGCTGATGCTCGCCGAAATCTCGTGTAACCCGAGCTGATATTCATCGGTAAAGGAGGCACGTGGCGGCACAAGACGAACCCGCGGGCCCGCGACCGCTGCGCGCGGTGCCCGACATCGGCTTCAGTGGCTACCCCGACTGGGAGGCCGTGTACCAGGACAACGCGACGTGGGTGTACCGTACGCTGTTTGCCCGGGTCGGCAACCGCGCCGACGCCGAGGACCTCACCACCGAGGTCTTCCTCGCCGCGCTGCGCCCGCTGCGCCTGACCGCGAGCGTCGGCGAGGTGCGCGCATACCTGCGGGCCACGGCTCGAACGGTGCTGGCCGCGCACTGGCGCGAGACGCTGGGTCGAGAGATCACCTCGATCGACGACATCGAACAACCACCCGATAGCGAGGAGGCGATCAGTACCGCGCCCCAGCGTGTCGCCCAGGTTCTCGACAGACTGCCGGACCGCTATCGCCGGATCCTGGAAATGCGATTCTTACAAGGCAATTCGATCAAGGAGTCCGCTGCCGAACTCGGGATCAGCGTTGCCAACGCCAAAGTGCTTCAGCACCGCGCTCTGCGGCTGGCGGCACAGGTCAACGAGGGAGGTCAGCCATGAATGCGCGAGGGTTGCGGCGCTACGTCGACGACCTGTTGCGGGGCCGGCGGCCCAAGGCGTTTGCGCCCGACGACTTCGAGGCGGCGCAGATCCGGACGGCGATCGAGCTGCGGGCGGCCCGGCAGGGCTCTGACGTTGCCGACGCCCCCAGTCAGGAATTCCTGACCGGCCTACACCGCCGCCTCGCCGAGCAGATGAACGGAGCGCCGCCGGAACCGGCGCCGAAGCAAAGCACGACGCGGCGCCAGGTCATCGTCGGCACCTCGGCCGCCGCGGCTGCCGCGGTCACCGCGGTTTCCATCGATCGGGCCCTGATCGGCAACCCCGCCGAAGGCCCCGCCTCTGATGTCGCAGCGGGGCAGCTCACGCCGACTGACGGAACCTGGCGGCGCGTCGCGGCCAGCTCGGACGTGCCCGACGGGGCGATGCATCCCTTCGATCTGGGTTCGGTCACCGGGTTCGTCCGCCGGGTCGACGGCAAACCGCAGGCCATATCCGGGGTGTGCACCCATCAGGGGTGCCGGCTGTGGTTCGACGCACCCGATGACACGCTGCGCTGCCCGTGCCACACGACGTCGTTCTCGCCCAGCGGACAGGTGCTCACCCACCAGTTGCCGATCGCTCCAAAGCCGCTGCCCGCATTGCTGGTTCGCGAGGGCAACGGGGTGATCGAGGTTTTCGCGCCGCCGGTGTAACCCACCGCCCTATCTCTTGGCATGAGGATCGCCAAGTTTCGAAAACTTTTGGGTGCGGTGTTGGCCGTCGGCGTGCTGCTGCTGGCTGGCTGCTCGTCGCCGAGGCCCAATGCGCAGCCGTCGGTAACCTTCGGGTCGAATGCCGGCGGCACGCCCGGAATGCCGGGAATGAGCGGGATGCCCTCGATGCCGGGTGCTTCGTCGGGCCCGGCTTCGGCGACGGGGTCACCGGCTGCGGTCGCGGGCGACCAGGTCAGCATCGACAACTTCGCCTTCGCACCCGCCACGCTGACGGTCAAGGCGGGCACCACCGTCACGTGGACCAATCGCGACGAGGAACCGCACACGGTGGCGGCGAGCGACGGTTCGTTCCACTCGCCCGGGATGGGGACCGGCGCGACCTTCTCGCACACCTTTTCCACCGCGGGAAAGTTCGACTACGTCTGCTCCATTCACCCGATGATGCACGGCACCGTGGTGGTGACGGGATGACGCAGGACCAGAACAAGATGAGTCGCCGCCAGCTCATCCGCCATGGGGCGTGGTTCGGGGCGGCGGTCGGGTTCGCCGTGGTGGGCGGCGAGGTCATCTCGCATGTCGCCGGTTCGGCGGAGGCCGAGCACACCGCGGCCCGGGCGACGTTGCGCTTCGCCCAGGTGAGTGACAGTCACATCGGCTTCACGGGCGCGCCCAACCCCGACGTCGCCGCCACGTTCGGCCATGCCATCGATCAGGTCAACAACCTCGGCTACACACCGGATTTCGTCATTCACACCGGTGACCTCACGCATCTGTCCACTCCCGACCAGTTCGACAAGGTGAAGCAGATGCTCGGTAGCCTGCGGACGCCACACGTGTTCACCGTTCCCGGCGAACACGATTCGGTCGACGACGCGGGCCAGAAGTACCGGAGCGTCTTCGGGGCGGGTACCCGCGGCGACGGGTGGTACAGCTTCGACATCGCCGGGGTGCATGTGATCGCGTTGGTGAACACGTTGAACCTGAAGAAGCTTGGGCATCTCGGCGCGGATCAGCTGGATTTCGTCCGAAAGGACGTCGCGGGGTTGTCCAGCGACACCCCTATCATCGTGTTCAGTCACATCCCCTTGTTCGCGATGTACCCGGACTGGGGCTGGGGCACCGACGACGCCACCCAGGCACTGAGCTTCCTGAGCCGCTTCTCGTCGGTCACCTGCCTCAACGGGCATGTGCACCAATTGTTTTCCAAGACGGAAGGTAACGTCACCTTCTACAGCGGGACGACTACCGCCTACCCGCTGCCCCATCCCGGCGACGGCCCTGCTCCGAAGCCGGTCACGCTGCCCGCCGGCAAGCTGCACGACGCCCTGGGCATTCGCGAAGTCAGCTACACCAAGGGGCAGACCGCCCTGGCATTGAAAGAGGCCACGCTGCAATGAAAGTCCTGCTTCGACTAGGCCTGGCAGTCTCGTTGGCCATCAGCGCCGCCAGCCATGCCTACTTATACGTCCATGGCTACCAACATATTCCGATGATCGGCACCGCCTTCCTGGTTCAGGCCAGCGTTTCGTTTTCGTTGGCGCTGCTTTTGGTCGCCGGGGGTCCCTGGTGGCTCGGCTGGGCGGCCGCGGCGGTTGCGGGCGGATCCCTGGTGGCATTCGTGCTGTCGAGGACCGTCGGGCTGTTCGGCTTTTCCGAGCGCGGATGGGACCCGTCGCCGCACGCGGCCATCACGGTGGCGACCGAAGTGCTGTGCGTGCTGCTATGGGCGGGCGGTTCGGTCAGATTGCCCAGGCCGGCGCTTCGGTTGGTCCCGCCGTCGTTCCGCGGCGTGACCGGCGGCCCCGTGAAGCCGGGAATTCACCCCGCGTTAACTCGCTGGCCGTCTAATCGTCAATAACCGTAGCATGATTCGAATCCGGCCCCAATGTTGTAGTTCACCCGCCTGGGGCACAATGTCAGGATGACGACCGCGACCAGCCGGCAGGCCGAAGCACAAGGGTTGCTGCTCCAACTGATGGACTCCGCCAACCGGGCCGACACGTATCCGCTCTACACGCAGATTCGCGAGCGCGGGCCGCTCCATCTGCGTGAGGTCAACCTCGCCGTCTTCTCGAGTTACCGGGCCTGTGACGAGATTCTGCGCCACCCCTCGACGAGCAGCGACCGGTTCAAGTCGACGATTACGCAGCGCATCGTGCAGCGCTGGCCGACCGTGCGCCCGCTGGGCGCGCCGGGATTCGTGTTTATGGATCCGCCCGATCACACCCGGCTGCGCAAGTTGGTCAGCAAGGCATTTGCGCCGAAAGTGGTGAACGCGTTGCAGTCCGATATCGCCGCGATGTTGGACGGGTTGCTTGATCGGATCGCCGACAAGGGCCGGTTCGACGCCGTCGCAGACTTCGCCTACCCGTTGCAGGTGACGGTCATCTGCCAGCTTCTCGGTGTGCCGCTCGAGGACGAGCCGCATTTCAGCCGCGCGACCGCCCTGCTCGCGCAGTCGCTGGACCCTTTCGTCGGTTTCGCCGACTCGCTGTCGGGCGGTTTCGAGGAACGGCCTTCGCTGAGGAGGCTTGCCGCCTTCTTGAAGGCCACTCGGTGGTGCCACGGATATTTCCAAGACCTGATCGAAAAGCGCCGGTCCCGGCCTGGCGACGACTTCATTTCCGGCCTGATCGCGGTGGAGGAGTCCGGCGATCAGCTCACCGAGGAAGAGGTCATCGCCACCTGCAACATGCTGCTTATCGCGGGACACGAAACCACGGTGAATCTTATCGCGAATGCCATCTTGGCTATGCTGCGTAACCCGATTCAGTGGACGGCCCTGGGTGCCGATGCCGGTCTCGCGCCGGCGATCGTGGAGGAGACCCTCCGTTACGACCCGCCCACGCAATTTGTCGGCCGAACTGCCGCCGACGACATGACAATTGAGGGAGTCGAGGTGCCCGCGGGCGACGCGATGCTGCTGTTGCTGGCCGCGGCTCAGCATGACCCCGCCGAGTTCGACCGACCCGACACCTTCGATCCGCATCGTGGCACGATGCGGCACTTGGGATTTGGTCGCGGCACACATTATTGCCTGGGTGCCCCGCTGGCGCGCCTGGAAGCCGCCATGGCCCTATCGGCGATAACAGCGCGTTTCCCGGACGCGCGGCTGAACGGCGAGCCACAGTACAAAACGAACGTCGCGCTGCGCGGTCTGTCGGAACTGCCCGTCGCGGTGTAATTTCCGGCGAAGCGATGCCGGCGGACCGCGCGGGTCGGTCGGCAGCGGCGGCGCTAACGGCCGGCCCTGACGGTCTGTGCGGGTGGCGCGGGCGGCGCGCGAGCGGGCCGGCGCGACCCGGTCAAACCGTTTTTGGGGCTGGGGGACCAATAACTCAGGTCTCGGCGCGCAGACCGGCGATGAACCTCTGCGTCTCCTCCCACGTGGCCAGGAGGCCGGAGGCGCGCACTTCGGCGAAGCTCGGCGCGGCGGCATCGCGGTCCGACAGGCTGGCGGCGGCGCCATCGACCAGCGGCCATTCGATTCCCAGCGCCGGATCCGTCGCGCAGATGGTGTGCTCGCGTTGCGGGTTGTATTCCGCCGAACACAGGTACATCACCGTCGAATTGTCTTGCAGCGCAAGGAATCCGTGCGCCAGGCCCTCCGAGATGTAGATTGATTTGCGGTCGGTGTCGTCGAGCACAATCGAGTCCCACTGCCCGAAAGTCGGCGACCCCACCCGAATGTCCACGATGACGTCGAACACCGAGCCGGTGACGCACGTGACGTACTTGGCCTGGCTCGGGGGCAGCTCGGCGAAGTGCAGGCCGCGCAGCACACCGGCCGACGACACCGAACAATTGGCCTGCCTGACGTCCAAGCGATGACCGGCGAACGAGGCGAACCCGCGGTCGGTGAGCCATTCGAAGAACAGGCCGCGGGAATCGCCATGGATGGCGGGCGTGATCTCCCAAGTGCCGGGGATGTTGAGTTCGCGGACTTTCAACTTACTGACCACGTTCCTCGTAGCGGGCTTCCGCCGCGTCTTTCAGTGGACGCCACCATGATTCGTTGGCACGGTACCAGTCAATGGTGGCCCGCAAACCCTCCTCGAAGTCGGTATGCTTTGGGGCCCAGCATAATTCGTCACATAACAACGACGGGTCGATGGCGTAACGCAGGTCGTGACCGACGCGGTCGGTGACATGGTCGAAGTCGTCCGGATCGCGACCCATCAGCTGCAGCAGCGTCCGCAGCACGGTCAGGTTGTCGCGCTCGCCCTCGGCGCCGATGAGGTAGGTCTGGCCGATCCGGCCTTTCTCCAGGATCCGCCGCACCGCGCTGTTGTGGTCGTCGACGTGGATCCAGTCGCGCACGTTGGCCCCGGCGCCGTACAACTTGGGTCGCCGGCCGGTGAGCACGTTGGTGATCTGGCGCGGGATGAACTTCTCGATGTGCTGATAGGGCCCATAGTTGTTGGAGCAATTGGAGATCGTCGCGCGCACACCGTAGGACCGCACCCAGGCCCGGACCAGCATGTCGGCGCCGGCTTTCGTCGCCGAGTAGGGGCTCGACGGGTTGTAGGGCGTCGAGTCGGTGAACCGCTGGGGATCGCCGAGCTCCAGGTCGCCGTAGACCTCGTCGGTCGAGACGTGGTGTAGCCGCACGCCGTGGCGCCGCACGGCTTCCAGGACGGTGAAGGTCCCGACCACGTTGGTGTGCAAGAACGGCTCGGGGTCGTCCAGCGCGTTGTCCACGTGACTCTCGGCGGCGAAATGCAGGACCGCGTCGGACTCGGCCACCAGCCGGGACACCAGCTCGGCGTCGGCGATGTCGCCGACAACGAGCCTGATGGCGCCTTCGACGTCGGTGAGCGTCTCGCGGCGCCCCGCATAGGTCAGGGCGTCGAGCACCGTCACGTCGTCTTCGGGGTGCTCGCGTACCGTGCTGTGCACGAAGTTGGCGCCGATGAAGCCGGCTCCCCCGGTGACCAGCAATCGCATGGTCAAACCCTAACCGAGGGCATGGTCAGCTTTGGGCGGTTAGCCCCACTGGCCCGGCAAGTTCGCCCAGTGCGGGCAGCAGCGTCTCTTCCTTCCAGCCTCCAACCACCTGGATCGCGACGTGGTCGGCGCCCGCTTCCACGTGCGCATTGAGGCGTTGCGCGACGGCCTCCGGGGTGCCGTGAGCCACCACCGCGTCGATCAGCCTGTCGCTGCCGGGCTTACTCACATCGTCCTGGGTGAATCCCAGCCGCAGCCAGTTGTTCACGTAGTTGCTCAGCCCCAGATAGTGCTCGACGTACTCGCGGCCAACCGCGCGGGCCTCGTCGACGTCGGTGGTGAGCACCACCTTGTGCTCCGGTGCCAAAAAGACCGAATTTCCCACCAGCTCGCGGGCCTTGGCCGTGTGCTCCGGCGTGGTCAGGTACGGGTGGGCGCCGGCGCTGCGCTGCGCCGCCAGCCGCAGCACCCGGGGGCCGAGCGCCGCGAGCACCCGTCGGCTGGTCGGCACCATTGCGGCGTCGAGTGCGTCGAGGTAGCCGACCAGCGCGTCGTAGGGCTTCACGTACTCCTCGGTGTGCTCGCGGTGGCCCGCCCCGATGCCGAGCAAAAACCTTCCGGGGTGAGCGCTTTCGATGCGCGCAAAGGATTCGGCGACGGCCGGTGCCGGCGCGGACCAGATATTGACGATCCCGGTGGCCAGTTGCAACGAGCTGGTCTGGGCCAGCGCGGGGTCGACCCAGGCCAGGTCCGCGTCCGGCGATCCGCCGATCCAGACGGCGCCGTACCCGAGCGATTCGATCTTTGCGGCCAGTTCGGGCGTGATCGATCGGGTCGGCAAAAAGACGCCAAACCGGCCCAGGTCGGGTTTCAGTGAAGCTGCCTCGGTCATTTGAGTCCCCCTCCGGGTCTGCTAGCTCAGTCCGAGCGGGCCCGCCAATTCGGCCAGCGCCGACACCAGGTTTTCATCCTTGGTGAGGACCTGCACGGGCACGTGGTCGGCGCCGGCGTCGAGGTGCTGTTTCAGCCGTGCCGCGATCTCGTCCGGGGTGCCGTAGGCCACCACCGCGTCGACCAGGCGGTCGCTGCCCGGGCGGGTGACCTCCTCCTCGGAAAAGCCCAGCCGCTGCCAGTTGTTGCGGTAATTGGCCAGATTGAAGTAGATGTCGAGCGCCTTGCGGCCCACCGAGCGGGCCTTGTCGGCGTCCGTCGTCAGCACCACCTTGTGTTCGGGCGCCAGGAACGCCGACGGACCGATCAGCTCACGGGCCTGTGCGGTGTGTTCGGGAGTGGTCAGGTAGGGGTGGGCGCCGGCGCTGCGCCGGGCGGACAGCTTCAGCACCTGCGGGCCCAGGGCCGCCACCATGCGCCGGTTGGCCGGCACGCCGTACTCGTCCAGCTTGTCCAGGTACTCCACCAGCGCGTCGTAGGGCTTGCGGTACTCGGTGATGGCTTCCGGATGGCCCACACCGATACCGAGCAGGAAACGGCCGGGGTAGGCCTTATCGATTCGGTGGAACGACTCGGCGACCGGCTGGGCGGCCGCGGTCCAGATGTTGACGATGCCGGTGGCCACCTGCAGGGTGCTCGTCGCTTCGAGGATGGGCTCCACCCAGGCCAGCTCCGCGGGCGGGGAACCGCCCACCCAGACGGCCCCGTAACCCAGGGACTCGATTTCTTTGGCTTGCTGGGGGGTCACGCCGCGCCCGAACGATCCGAACCGGCCGAGATTGGGTTTGGTCATGCTGTCTCCAACCGGGGTCGTAAAGGCGCTATTCCGGCTCGGCCGCGTCGACGGCGGGCTCTGGCTCCAACGGCAGTAGCACGATGAACCGCGTATCGCCCGGCACCGATTCCACCCGCAGATCCCCGCGGTGTTTCTTGACGACGATGTTGAACGCCAGGTCCAGCCCAAGGCCGGTGCCTTCGCCGAACGGCTTGGTCGTGAAGAAGGGTTCGAAGATGTGCTCCCGCACGGTTTCGGGAACCCCTGGCCCGGTGTCGCAGATCTCGACACGGACCATGTTGTCGCCCTCC
This sequence comes from uncultured Actinomycetota bacterium, assembly GCA_963784685.1. Lineage (GTDB taxonomy): Bacteria > Actinomycetota > Actinomycetes > Mycobacteriales > Mycobacteriaceae > Mycobacterium. The sequence continues at coordinate 589,749 of CAWASF010000009.1, read as the reverse complement.
CTGCGGGTGCGGACGGTGAGCGTGCCGCCCTCGTCGCGCATCGCGGCGAGCGCGTTGTCGATGATGTTGGTCCACACCTGATTGAGATCGCCTGAATAGCAAGGTATTTCGGGAAGCGATAGGTCGAACTCCTTGACCACCGTGATGGCCTTGGCTTCCTTGCCGTCTTTGCTGAACCGGTCGGCGAACATCACCAGCGTGCTGCGCAGCAGCTCGTGCACGTTGGCCACCTGGAAGGGGGCCCGGTCCATCTGGGAGTACTGCTTGGCGTCGGCGACCAAAGCCGAGATCCGCGTGCTGGCTTCCGAAATCTGGTTCAGCAGCAGCTCGATCTCGACGGTGTAGTACAGCCAGCGGATGGCCCCTTCCAACGATCTCGACGCGAGCTCGTCGGCAACCGCGGAAATCCGCTCCAGCCAGTCGGTGTCGATGCCTCCTTCGACGAACGTGGGCGCGATATCCCATCCGCCGTCGATGCCGTGGTCCTCCAGCCACTCGCCGACGGCGTCCTCGCAATCGGCGGTCTCGATCGCGCTGAGTTGGTAAGAGGTGGACTTGCCGACCTGCTCGACGACCTCTTGCTGCAGCCGCACCAGCGCGCGCAACGCTTCCGGGGTGAAGGTGCCGTCGGCGAGCATCCGCAGTTTCTGCCGCATACCGGCGATCCGGTCGCGCAGCTCCGCCGCGGCTCGCGCGGAGGCCGCGGCGGGATTGTTCAACTGATGGGTCAGCCCCGCCGACAGCCGGCCCAGCGCCAGCAGCTTCTCCCGATTGTCGATGATCCGGCGGGTCCGCTCCTTGCCGACGGCGATCCCGTCGAGCAGGTGGACGGCCATCGGGAACTGTTCCTTCATGAATTGGGCGAACACGGGCGCGTCCATGACGAAGAACCGGGACGGCTTGGTCACGCGCACCGTCGCGTCGTAGCTCTGCTGCCGCGTGTTGCCGGTGAACGCCCGCCAGGCGCCGCAGTACACGCCGCGCTGCGACGTCCGGACGGTTTCGATGTCCTGACCGCCGGAGAGCTTCGACATCGTCAGCTCCCCGTCGATGAGGACGTAAAAGCAGGTCGCCGGTTCGCCCTCGGCGCAGATCGGGCCCGGCTCGTAAGTCTGGATGCGCCCGTTGGCGCACAGTACGGCGAGTTGCTCGTCGGTGAGGGCCTCGAAAAGGAACAGGGTGCGCAGCTCGTCGGGATTACATGGCGTCTTGGCGGTCATGCCGTCATGACTCCGCCAGGTAGCGGTGGACCAGCATGACGGCCATCGATCCCTCGCCGACCGCGGCCGCGACGCGTTTCGCGGATTGGGCGCGTACGTCGCCGGCGACGAACACGCCCGGCACGCTGGTTTCCAGATGGTGTGGCGGACGGTCCAGCGTCCAGCCGCAGACGTTTCGCAGGTCCGGTCCGGTGAGGATGAACCCGTGGTCGTCGCGGGCGAGCACCCCGTCAAGCCAATCGGTGCGCGGCGCGGCGCCGATGAAGATGAACAGCCGGGCGCAGCTGACGTCCTCGGTCTCTTCAGTCCGGTTGTCGATCAGGGTCAGCCTTTCGACGTGGCCCTCTCCGGTGACCTTCCGCACTTCGGTGCACGTGCGGACGGTGATGTTGGGTCGCTGCTCGATCTGCTGGATCAGGTAGTGCGACATTGACGCCTCCAACGACGGGGCGCGCACGGCGATGGTCACCGATTTGGCCTTGCGAGACAGGTACATCGCGGCCTGCCCCGCCGAGTTGGCGCCCCCGACCACGTAAATCTCTTCGCCCTCGCACTCCGAGGCGATGGAGACGGCCGCGCCGTAGTAGACGCCGCACCCGGTCAGCCTCTCGCAGCCGTCCGCCCTCAGCTCGTTGTAGGCGACGCCAGTGGCGACGATGACCGCGTGCGCGTCGACGGAGCCGCCGTCTTCGAACCGTACGGTGCGTTTTGATCCGTTGACTTCCAGCGCGACGGCTCTGCGGGCGGTGATCAGTTCGGCGCCGAACTTCTCCGCTTGCCGGCGCGCCCGGTCGGCCAGTTGACCGCCCGACACGCCGTCCGGAAAGCCGAGATAGTTCTCGATCTTCGAGCTCTGGCCGGCCTGGCCGCCCGTGGCGGTGCGTTCGATGAGCACCGTGCGCAGTCCCTCGCAGGCGCCGTAGACGGCGGCGGCCAGGCCCGCGGGACCGCCGCCGACCACGATGAGGTCGTAGAACTCCTGCGAGGGATTGGTGGTCAGGCCCAGCTTGTCGGCCAGTTCGGCGTCGGAGGGTTCGACGAGGGGGTCGCCGCGTTCGGTGATGACGACGGGTAGCCGCAGGGAGTCGGCGCCGGCGGCGTTGAGCAGGCGTTCGCCGTCGGGCTCGTCGGCCATGAACCAGGTGTAGTGCAGCCCGTTGCGGGCCAGGAAGTCGCGGACCTGCCACGACCGTGCCGACCAGCGGTGTCCGATCACCTTGGTGTGCGGAATGGGGTGTTCCGGCGCGCGCCTCCAGGCTTCCAACAGCTCGTCGATGACGGGATAGAGCTTTTCCTCGGGTGGATCCCACGGCTTGAGTAGGTAGTGGTCGAGGTCGACGACGTTGATCGCGTCGATGGCGGCGTGGGTGTCGGCGTAGGCCGTCAGCAGGATCCGCCGCGCCGCCGGGTAAAGGTCCATCGCCTGTTCGAGGAACTCGATGCCCGTCATCTGCGGCATCCGGTAGTCGGCGACCAGCGTTGCGACCGTCTCACCCCGCAGCTTGAACTGCTTGAGGGTCTCGAGGGCCTCGCGACCCGACTCCGCGCGCACGATGCGGTGGTCCTCGGCATAGCGGCGGCGGAGGTCCCGGGCCACAGCGCGGGATACCGCGGGATCGTCGTCAACGGTCAGTATCACGGGTTTGCGGGACTGTGCGTCGGGGCCTGCGAGGTTCGTGGCGTTGGTCATCGGCCTTAAGTATGCGCTTGTCAGGTGCCCTATGGCGGGTCGAGGGGGTAGGCTCGATTCCGCTGCCGGCGATTTTGGTTAGGCCCAATCAGCGGGTATCGTGGGGTAACGGTGCGGCACCCGCGCCGGCTTTTTGCGTGCCCAGTCCCTAGGAATTTCCTGTCACCGGCTCACGTTTGAAGTCGGGGTTGTTGTTGCGCCGATCCGGGCGTAGGCGGGTACGAAACTAACGACGAGGATTTCTGAAGCGTATGGCCAAGAAGGACGGTGCCATCGAGGTAGAGGGCCGCGTGGTTGAGCCCCTGCCCAATGCGATGTTCCGCATTGAGCTGGAGAACGGCCACAAGGTGCTCGCCCACATCAGCGGCAAGATGCGGCAGCACTACATCCGCATCCTCCCCGAGGACAGGGTGGTGGTGGAGTTGTCTCCCTACGACCTGTCCCGGGGCCGCATCGTGTACCGGTACAAGTAGCGAAACACCCAGAGAACAGGATCGAAGCAGCCGTGAAGGTGAACCCGAGCGTCAAGCCAATCTGTGACAAGTGCAGGGTGATCCGTCGGCATGGGCGGGTCATGGTGATCTGCTCAGATCCACGCCACAAGCAGAGACAAGGCTGAGTCAGGGCTAGTCCAGCCTGTTCGCCCCGATACAACTGAATGCAGACCTCCCAGCACCAGTGAGCGATACGCGCTCATCCACGCCCGGACGGAGGCCGGGCCCCGATAATTCGGGAACGGGCTGGGATCAGACCTCCGCCTAGAAAGAGGAAACGCCACCCATGGCTCGACTAGTGGGCGTCGATCTGCCGCGCGACAAGCGGATGGAGATCGCCCTGACCTACATTTACGGCGTCGGCCGTACCCGCTCGAACGAAATTCTGGCGGCCACCGGCATCGACAAGGACCTGCGCACCAGGGATCTCACCGACGACCAGGTGACCCACCTGCGTGACTACATCGAGGCCAACCTCAAGGTGGAGGGTGACCTGCGCCGGGAGGTGCAGGCAGACATCCGCCGCAAGATCGAGATCGGCTGCTACCAGGGTCTGCGGCACCGTCGCGGCATGCCGGTGCGCGGCCAGCGGACAAAGACCAACGCGCGGACCCGCAAGGGACCCAAGCGCACCATCGCAGGCAAGAAGAAGGCCAGGTAACCGATGCCACCGAAGAAGGCAAGTGGTGCTGCCGCACCGAAGAAGGGGCAGCACAAGACCCGCCGGCGGGAAAAGAAGAACGTCCCGCACGGCGCCGCGCACATCAAGAGCACGTTCAACAACACGATCGTGACGATCACCGACCCCCAGGGCAACGTCATCGCCTGGGCGTCGTCGGGTCACGTCGGCTTCAAGGGCTCGCGGAAGTCGACCCCGTTCGCCGCCCAGCTGGCCGCCGAGAACGCCGCGCGCAAGGCGCAGGAGCACGGGGTGCGCAAGGTCGACGTGTTCGTGAAGGGCCCGGGCTCGGGCCGCGAGACGGCGATCCGATCGCTGCAGGCGGCGGGCCTGGAGGTCGGCGCGATCTCCGACGTCACCCCGCAGCCGCACAACGGATGCCGTCCGCCGAAGCGCAGAAGGGTCTAGGAGAAAATCATGGCTCGTTACACCGGACCCATCACCCGCAAATCGCGCCGGCTGCGCACCGACCTCGTCGGCGGCGACCAGGCCTTCGAGAAGCGCCCCTACCCGCCGGGCCAGCACGGCCGCGCGCGGATCAAGGAAAGCGAATACCTGCTGCAGTTGCAGGAGAAGCAGAAGGCCCGCTTCACCTACGGCGTGATGGAAAAGCAGTTCCGCCGCTACTACGAGGAGGCCGTGCGGCAGCCCGGCAAGACGGGTGAGGAACTGCTGAGGATCCTCGAGAGCCGGCTGGACAACGTCGTGTACCGCGCCGGGTTGGCGCGCACGCGCCGGATGGCCCGCCAGCTCGTCAGCCACGGGCACTTCACGGTCAACGGCGTGCTCGTGGACGTTCCCAGCTATCGGGTGTCGCAGTACGACATCGTCGATGTGCGGGACAAGTCCGTGAACACGGTGCCGTTCCAGATCGCGCGGGAGACGGCCGGCGATCGCCCGATTCCGAGCTGGCTGCAGGTGGTGGGGGAGCGTCAGCAAATCCTGATCCACCAATTGCCGGAGCGGGCGCAGATCGACGTGCCACTCACCGAGCAGCTGATCGTCGAGTACTACTCGAAGTAGGAAGCGCAGTCTTCCTCCGTGCGACCGCCCGGAGGATGTCTTACCGGCATCAAATAGCGGGTGCCGAGAAGGAGAAGAAGAAACACCATGCTGATCTCACAGCGACCCACACTGTCCGAGGAGATCCTCACCGACAACCGGTCCCAGTTCGTCATCGAACCGCTGGAGCCGGGATTCGGCTACACCCTGGGCAATTCACTGCGTCGCACGCTGCTGTCGTCGATTCCCGGCGCGGCCGTCACCAGCATTCGCATCGACGGCGTCCTGCACGAGTTCACCACCGTGCCCGGCGTGAAAGAAGACGTCACCGACATCATCCTGAACCTCAAGGGCCTGGTTGTTTCCTCGGAGGAGGACGAGCCGGTCACCATGTATCTGCGCAAGCAGGGTCCGGGTGAGGTCACCGCGGGTGACATCGTTCCGCCCGCCGGTGTGACCGTGCACAACCCGGACATGCACATCGCGACGCTGAACGACAAGGGCAAGCTCGAGGTCGAGCTCGTCGTCGAGCGCGGCCGCGGTTACGTGCCGGCGGTGCAGAACCGGGCCTCCGGCGCCGAAATCGGCCGCATCCCGGTCGATTCCATCTACTCGCCGGTGCTCAAGGTGACCTACAAGGTGGACGCCACCCGCGTCGAGCAGCGCACCGACTTCGACAAGCTGATCCTGGACGTGGAGACCAAGAGCTCGATCACCCCCCGCGACGCGCTGGCGTCGGCGGGCAAGACCCTGGTCGAATTGTTCGGTCTGGCAAGGGAACTCAACGTCGAGGCCGAGGGCATCGAGATCGGGCCGTCGCCGGCCGAGGCCGACCACATCGCGTCGTTCGCGCTGCCGATCGACGACCTGGACCTGACCGTGCGGTCCTACAACTGCCTCAAGCGCGAGGGGGTGCACACCGTCGGCGAGCTGGTGTCGCGCACCGAGTCGGACCTGCTCGACATCCGCAACTTCGGTCAGAAGTCGATCGACGAGGTGAAGGTCAAGCTGCACCAGCTGGGCCTGTCGCTCAAGGACAGCCCGCCCAGCTTCGACCCGTCGGAGGTCGCGGGATACGACGTCGCCACCGGCACCTGGTCCACCGAGGGTGCCTACGACGACCAGGACTACGCCGAAACCGAACAGCTCTAATTCTTTTGAGCCGCTAAGACAGGAGCGTCAGCAATGCCCAAGCCCACCAAGGGTCCTCGCCTCGGCGGGGGGTCTGCGCACCAGAAGGCCCTACTGGCCAACCTGGCCACGTCGCTCTTCGAGCACGGCCGGATCAAGACGACCGAGCCGAAGGCGCGTGCGCTACGCCCCTACGCCGAGAAGCTGATCACGCACGCGAAGAAGGGCACGCTGCACAACCGTCGAGAGGTTCTCAAGAAGATCCGCGACAAGGACGTGGTGCACACGCTGTTCGCCGAGATCGGGCCGTTCTTCGCCGACCGCAACGGCGGCTACACCCGGATCATCAAGGTCGAGGCGCGCAAGGGCGACAACGCCCCGATGGCCGTGATCGAGCTGGTGCGGGAGAAGACGGTGACGTCGGAGGCCGATCGGGCGCGCCGGGTGAAGGCGTCGAAGAAGGTTCCCGAAACTGCAGGGGCGCCGGTGGCCGCGGCAGCGGCGCCGCAGGCGGCGGTCGAGCCCGAGGCGGCGGAGGGTCCGACGGCCGACGAGGTAATCGAGCCCGCCGAGGCCGGCGAGCCCGCCGAGGCCGCTCACGAGGCCGTCGAGCCTGACGAGGTCGTCGAGCCCGCCGAGGCCGGTGACGAGGCCGAAGGGTCCACCGAGGAGTAGTGGGTGAGGACGTCCGTCTGCGGCTGGACATCGCCTACGACGGAACCGATTTCGCGGGCTGGGCAACACAGGCCGGGCAACGGACCGTCGCCGGAGTACTCGACGAGGCGCTGACGACGGTTTTCCGCACGCCGGTGCGTCTGCGCGCCGCCGGGCGCACCGACGCGGGCGTGCATGCCACCGGCCAAGTGGCCCACGTCGACGTCCCCGAAGACGCGTTGCCGAATGCGTTCCCGCGCTCGCCGCGCGCCGGTGAATCGGAATTCCTGCCGCTGGTAAGGCGTCTCGGCCGGTTCCTGCCCCTCGACGTCCGTGTCATCGGCATCGTAACCGCCCCAGCAGGTTTCGACGCCCGATTCTCCGCGCTGCGTCGTCACTACGTGTATCGGCTGTCGACCGCGCCCTACGGCGTGGAGCCGCAGGAGGCGCGCTACGTCACCGCGTGGCCGCGTCCGCTGGACCTCGACGCGATGGTTACCGCGTCGCGAAGCCTGTTGGGATTGCACGATTTCGCGGCATTCTGCCGTCAGCGTGACGGTGCCACCACCATCCGCGACCTGCAGCGGTTGGACTGGTCGCGCGAGGGCGACCTGATCACCGCGCATGTCACCGCCGACGCGTTCTGCTGGTCGATGGTGCGGTCGCTGGTCGGGGCCTTGCTGGCCGTCGGCGAGCACCGGCGTCCGGCGTCCTGGTGCAGTGAATTGCTTTCCGTGACAGACCGGTCAAGCGACTTCGCGGCGGCGCCGGCGCACGGGCTCACACTCGTTCAGGTGGACTACCCGGCCGACTCCGAGCTGGAGTCACGAAACCTGATCACCCGCGATCTGCGCTCGCGCTAGAGCCTGCCGGCGACGAACCCTGCGGCTTGGTTGGTCATCCCGGGCACATAGCCAAGGTGCGCTTTCCACTGATTGCCGTTGGAGCAGATCGGGTCTCCCTGGTTGCACAGGTCGATGGTCTTGCCGTCGAAGTTCGGGGTCAGGGCGCTCATCAGTCCTGCTCCCCGGCCGGACGGATTGCCGAAAAGAGCCACGGCGGCGACGTGATCGGCGGCCTCGGTGGGCAACGGCTGATGGAAGCCGAGGCCGGACAGTGGTGCCGCGGTGACGATGTCGATGACGGCGGCGCCTTGCGAGTACCCGCCGAGTACCAGCTTGGTGTTGCGGCAGTTGTTGACCATCTGCTGGACGTGGGCGCTGGCATCGTTCGCGCCGTCCGTCGCGGCCAGGAAGTCCTTGCTCGCGGGGTAGTTAACCCCGTATGCCCCGACGTTTTTGCGGGTGTGCTGGCGCAGCGAGTTAATGAAGGCCTGGCCCACCCGACCGACGCCGGGCGGCTCATCGGTGCCCCGAGCGAACACCACCTCGACGTCGGGACATGATGCCCAGGCGCGGGGCAGCACTCGGGGTGCGACCCACAATGCAGCCGCCGCGAGGGCTACGGCGATCAGACCTAAGCGGATAAGCCTCACACAAAGATGTTACTCAAGTTATTGGTGGGGCGTAAGTGACTGAGCTGGTCACGCCCAGCCGCCTAGAGCCTCCCTGCGACGAAGCTGGCGGCCTGATCGACCAGCCCGGAGCCGATGTATGACGGCTGCAGATGCGCCGACCAAACCGTGCCCCTCCCGCAGATTGGGTCACCGGCCGCGCACTGGTCGATCGTCTTACCGGCGAACGCGGGGGAGGGTCGCCGGGTGCCATTACCGAACACCGCGACGGCCGCGACGTGCTGATCCACCCCCGGGGGTATGCGGCCCCAGGTCGCGAGGTCAGCCACCTCGGCACCCAGGGAATAACCGCCGAGCACCTCGCGGGTGTTCGGGCAGTTTTGCGCCATCAACTGGACGTGGCCGCTCATATCGTTGGCGCCGCTGTCGACGGTGATGTTGGCGGGATAGTTGACCCCGTACGCCCCGACCGACATGCGCGTCTTGCCGCGCAGCGAATTGACCAACGCGTCGCCGACCGCGCCGAGGCCGGGTGGTTCCTCCCGGCCGCGAGCGAAGACCACTTCGGCGCCCGGGCACGCCGCCGATGCCACCGGGATCGCGGCCGGAAAGGGCACCGCCGCCGGGGCAATCATCAACGTAACGGCAAGCGATACGGCGGCCGCGAAACCCGCGAGAGGGTTCGCGGTCTTTGATCTGCTGCCCGAATTCGCCTTTGGTGGGCGAAACCTCATGGCCCCGCATCCTAGTGCGCGAACCTATGTGTAGACCCAGATCAACTTAAGAGGTGCGTTAGCGGACGGCCTAGACCAGTGGGGCCTGGGATGGCGTGTCCGGCGTGCTCGGCGTGCCCGGTGCCGGGACGTTGCCGGGTACCGACGGGCCGGGCCCGGGCGACTGCGGGCCGTAGCCGGGCTGCGGGCCAATCCCGGGTGACTGCGGTCCGTACCCGGGCGATTGCGGGGTGGGCGTCTGCGCCGGCCCGAATCCGGGCGCCTGCCGGCCGGTTCCGGCCAACAGCTTGGACGCGACGAAGGCCGCCGCCTGCGTGGTGTACGCGGGGACGTAGCCCTCCGTGTGTCCGCTCCACTCGTTGCCCGGGCCCGCGTGGCAGATCGGGTCACTCGGGTTGCACAGGTCGATCGCCTTCGATCCGAGCATCGCGCTCTGGGCCGGCAGCGTCCCGCCGGAACGGTCGGCAACGTCGCCGAAGGTGGCGACCGCCGTAATGTTGTTGGCGTACTCGGACGGCAGCGAGCTGCCCCAGTTGATGCCGCCGATGGGAACGCCCGCCACGATGTCCATCACCGTCGCGCCCTGCGAGTAGCCGCCCAACACGATCTTGGTGTTCGGGCACTTCTGTACCGCGGCTTTCACACGATTGATGGTGTCGTTGGCGCCGTCACCGCCGTGCAACTGCAGCTTGCTGGCGGCGTAGTTCACCCCGTAGGTGTCGATGTTCAGGCCGGTCTGCTGGCGCAACGAGTCGACGAAGGCGTCGCCGACCCGGCCGAGGCCGGGTGGCTCGTTGGTGCCGCGCGCGAAGATGACCTCGACGTCCGGGCAGTCGTCGGCGGAAGCGACCGCTGAGTATGAGGCGGCGTGTGGGCTTACGAGCAGGCCGGTGGCGGTGACCAGTGCGGAAGCCCCCAGACCCGCCCAGCGACCTATGCGGTGGGAAAACACGCCAAGACTTTACTCGCTACCAGCGGCGACCGAAAAGTCGCTGACCTGTGGAGGGATGGGGCCGGCATTCTCTACCTGCGGCTTAACTTGAAGCAGGAGACGGATTCCACAATATTTCCGGGGGCTTTGGAGCGATCGTCGCCACGCCAACCGGCGACTCGGCTGCACATCGGCGGCGGCGACGGCGGCGAAGGCGGCGCAAATGGAATAGGTCCGACCGGTGGTCCCGGTGGCGCCGGCGGTCACGGCGGGCTGCTATTGGGCGCCAATGGGGCCACCGGGCCGCAAGCCCCTGATTTGACCGCAAGTCAGGGGAGTCCGGCGGCGGCAGACCGTGAGTTCGCTGGGCTGTGGATGGATGTCGCGGGCACGCTCGGCCTGCGGCTTAACGTGAAGCAGGAGACGGATTCCGCAAATTCGCCGGGGGGATTTTGGAGCGACGATCGCCACGCCAACCGACGACACGGCTGCACATCAGCGGTTATCGATTTTTGTCGCGGCGCATCGAGTGCGCGTTGCTGGGCGGGGACGTGGGCGCCGTCAACGAACCGCTGCGCGCGCGGACGGCGTCGCTGACGGCTGGGGGCGCGCTGGCCGCGATCGCCGTGGTGGCATGCGCGTTGCTTGCTTTGCTGCGGCCGCAGGCCGATCTCGATCGTGCGCGGATCGTCATGGACCAAGAGTCCGGGGCCCTGTATGTGCGCGTGGGCGATACCTGGCATCCGGTGCTGAACCTGGCGTCGGCACGGTTGGTCGCGGCGACGGCAGCCAACCCACGGCCGGTGCGCGAGTCACAGTTGGGCCGGACCAAACGCGGTCCGCTGCTCGGGATTCCGGGTGCGCCGCAGCTCATCGGGCAGCCGCTGTCGGCGACTGAATCGGCCTGGACGATCTGCAATACGGATGGTACCGGCGCAACGGCGATCCTCGTCGGAGCCGTCGGGGGAACGTCGGTCCGCCGGCTGGCATCCGAGCAGGCCGCCCTGGTCGCGCCCGCCTCAGGTTCGCCCGCTTACCTGCTCTACAACGGGCAGCGCGCGGTGGTCGATCTCGCCGACGCCGCGGTACAGCGCGCACTGAGGCTTGAGGGCCGCACCCCTCGGCTCGTCTCGCAGTCGTTGCTGAACGCCCTCCCGGAGGCGCCGCCCATCATCACTCCACGAATTCGCGGGGCGGGCGGTGAGGCGCCCGGACTGCCCGGTTTTCCGGTGGGCAGTGTGCTGCGCGTGACCCGCGCCGATGGTGACGAGTATTACGTCGTTTTAGCGGCCGGTTTGCAGCGCATCGGCCAGGTGGCCGCGGATCTGATGCGTTTCAGCGACTCGCGGGGCACCACCAACGCCATCACGGTGGCGCCCGACGCGATCCGTGCCGCCGGGATCGTGAGCACGCTCCCGGTGGGCGGTTTCCCCGGGCGGGCGCCGGCCCTGGCCGACGGCGGCAGCACCTTGTGCGTCAGTTGGCGGCCGGCCCCATCCGGGGACCCCGACCTCGCGCTGCTGACCGGGAACGGCCTGCCGGTCCAGGCGGGTCAGCAGTCGGTGACCTTGTCGCAAGCCGACGGGAGCGGCCCCGCGCTGGACGCGGTGTACCTGCCGCCCGGCCGGAGCGCGTACGTGCGGGGCGATGGCCGCGGCGGCACGCGATACCTCATCACCGACACCGGCGTGCGGTTCGCGGTCCATGACGACGACGCGGCGCACGACCTTGGTCTACCGGCGCCGATCCCCGCGCCGCTGCCGCTGTTGCTCGCCCTGCCGTCCGGACCGGAACTGAGTAGGCAGAACGCGTCAGTCGCCCACGACGCGGTGGCGGGCACCCCGTAGGCGACCGATCGTCGCACCGGCCGCGAGGACTCCGAGCAGTGCGACCAGGCAGGTCGCCGCGCCGCGCAACGCCGTATTCCGGCCGCGAGAATCCGGCGGTGTGGGTCGCGGTGTGGTTTCCGGCAGAGGAGTCGGCGCCGGTTTCGGGTTGTCACCGGGCGGGCTCGAGTCGGTGCTGACCGCGGCGAGGGCATCGATCGTGCCGCTGCCGACGATCGGATCCCTTCCGGCGGGCGGATGGTGCGCGGTCGACTCGATCCGCTGCATCACCTCCCGCGCGGTCAACGCCGGGAATCGGGCCCGGATCAGCGCCGCCAGCCCACTGACCACCGGAGCGGCGTAACTGGTGCCGGATACCGGCTCGGAATCCAGCGAAGTGACGTTCTCGCCGGTGGCCGCGACATCCACCCACGGCCCGGCCAGCGTGAACGCCGACGGCGTCCCCTCGGCATTCACCGAGCCGACGGTCAGCACGTAGTCGTCGTACCAGGCCGGACTGACGACGACCGTGGCGGTCTCCCAGGTTGGATCCGAACGCTGCGGTGGACACTGTCCCGTCCCGCCGGTGTTGCCCGCCGCGGCCACGACGACGGCGTTCTTGACGTCGACCGCGTAGGCCAGCGCGGCGCCCAGCGCGCGGTCGTCGAGCGCCGACGTGACCGGAACGCACGCAACCGACGAAATGTTGATCACCGATGCGCCCAGATCGGCCGCCGTCCGGATGGCTTTCGCCATGGTCTCGACGTCACCGACCCCGGCGCGGGACCTGTCCCTGACGGGAGCGAACTTCGCACTGGACTGGCGGATGCCGATCAGGGTGACCTCGGGCGCTGCGGCAGCGATGATCCCGGCCACCAGGGTGCCGTGCGCGTCGCAATCCTGCGTACCGTCGCCGGTGGATACGTAGTCCCCTCCGGGCACCACCTCGGGCAGCCGACGGCGCCGCGAGACCCCGGTGTCGATGACCGCGACCCGTTGTCCCGCACCGCGGGTGAGCTGCCAGGCGCGCGAAGGGTCGATGAGGTCCGGAAGCCGGCCGCGGCCCATTCCCGCGTCGGCCGTCATGGTCGCGCAAACCTCGCGTTGAACGGTCGGCCACGGCGGTGCCGGCAGGGCGGGCTTCGGCAGCCGGGTGTCCTCGATCCGCGGCGGCGAGACCGCTTGCGCCGGCGGCGCTCCGAGTTGATACAGCCCGGCGAGCATCGATGCCGCCAGCAAGCGCGCGACGCGTGCCGCGCTCATGTGAGATTCAATCCGCGAACGGTGCCATAGACGCCACAGATCCAGCATGTCAGGGGCACCGTCGCGACCAGCGCCAGATACTCCAGCACCTCCACACCGCGGTGGACGACCGGGGAGAGCGATATGGCCGGGGCGACGAAGCCCAAGTAAATCGCAGCGGCGCCAAGCATTGCCGTCACCACGGCCACCCACGCTCCGTTCTCCGGCAGGCTTACGGCGACGACACCGAACGTCGTCGCGGTGATCGCCATCCCGCCGACGACAAACACCAGCTTCCTCCGTCCGTCATCGGAACGGGCGCGCAGCAGCAGGAGCGCCCCGGTAACGGCGCCAAATGCGATGCAGCACAACCGTGGTGCCCCGGCGAGCACGGTGACGAGTGCGCCTACGGCGGCTGACGACGAGAAGGCAGCAAGCAGGCGGGCCAGCAAGTTGTCGGCACGAATCACTCTGTCGGCCAGCCGATCCGCCGCTTCGGGCTCCGCCGCGGACGACAGTTGGGGCGACAGCCCCGCCAGCACGATCGACAACCGCGCCGCCAACCCGAGCAGGCCGAGCGAGATCAAGGCCGCAACCGAGCCAATGGCGTACGACGGGGCGGCGGTGATCATGCCCACCAACGCGGCGACCGCAACGACCGTCGCGACGCCCGAGACCGCGGTCAATGTGACCGCACCGCAGCCCGATAGGCGCATCGCGAGCACCGAGGTGACGGCGGCCGTCATCGCCGCCAGCAATACATTGGGGCTGCCGGGGGCGCCCGGCACGGCGAGAAAACCGGCGATAGCGCCGAATGTCGTGGCGATCAAGCTCAGCGCGAGTCCGGCGATCGCATCCCGATATGCGCGGCACGCGACCACCGCGACGAGCAGGGCGGCGCCGGCCGCCAGTGCCGCAACCCACGCGTCGGCGCTGAAATCGCGGATAGCGTTTGCAGCCAGGGCATTGCGTATGAGCGCCAGCGCACCGATACCGGTCAGGCAGGCCGCCGCGACGGCGCCGACGAGCTGGGTCACCTGCCGCTGCCGGCAGTCACCCCACGGCCGGCCCGCCGCGTCCAGCGTCGCCGACACGGCCTCGGCCACGTCGTCGTAGCGGGGAGCGGGCGGCGATGGAGAGACCTGGGCCAATACCAGAACTGCCCCATCTCGGATACCGTTCTGCGCCAATGTCGTCGACGTATCCAACGCGGCGGCGCCCGGACGGGACAGCTGGTAGCGCTTTCCTTCCAGGACTGTCGAACTACCGCCTTCGAGGATGTCGACAATTGACGGGATCAGCGTGGCGACGGGAATTCCGGCGTGCAGGGCTAAGTCGACGACGGCACTGCCGGCATGAACTGACACCCGGCGCAGCCCCGGATCGGACGCAGGCAACGGTGAACCCTTCGGTCGGATTACCGGCACAGTAGCCAGTCTCTGATCTCGCGGTATTCGGCTGTGCACAGGTGACTTGCCGCCGATTCTTGCGCTGCTTACCGTCGTCGAACGCTGGGAGGGCGGGGATGACTGAGGGTTTCATGCCAGTGGTGCGACGGCCGCCGCCGCCGGTTGCGACCACGGACATCTTTGTTGAGGCGCCGCCCACCCTGCCGCCGAGAGCAACCGGCCCGCTGGCGCTCCTGCTGCCGGTTGTCATGTCGGTCGCGACGATTGGCGCCATGGCGGGAGCTGTCTTTTCGGGCTCGGCCGTTGCCCGCAACCCCATGTATCTGGCCTTCCCAATGATGACGGTGATTTCCATTGCGGTGACGCTGACCGCCGGGCGTGGGCGACGGCACGGCGGCGGCATCGACACCGACCGCGCCAACTACCTCGGATATCTCTGTCGGCTTCGCGGGACCGTCAGTGAAACCGCCTCGGCACAACGACTTTCACTGAGGTGGAGCCATCCCGACCCCGAAACGCTGTGGACGTTGATCGGTGGCCCGCGGATGTGGGAGCGGCGAGCGTCCGACACCGACTTCTGCCTCGTCCGCGTCGGCGTCGGAACCCAGCCGGTGGCCGCCCGCCTGGTGCCCCCGGAGCCGCCGGCCCAGGAGCCCGCGGATCCGGTCACCGCCACGGCCCTGCGCCGATTCATCGACACGCACTCGGCACTCACGGAAGTGCCGATCGCGGTCGGCTTGCACGGCGCGGGGATCGTGACGATCGACGGCGATGCCAACAGGGCGCGTGGACTGCTTCGCGCGATGATCTGCCAACTGGCCGTGCTCCATCCCCCGGACCAATTGCGCATTGTCGGCGCGGTCAGCGGCCGGAACCAAGCCCACTGGGACTGGTTGAAATGGTTGCCGCACAATCAGCATCCGGACGCCGTCGACGAGATGGGGTCCGCTCGCATGGTGTATCAGAGCCTGGCCGAAGCGCAGCACGCGTTCGGCGGCGCGGGTCTGCCGCGCGCCGTGGTGGTAGCCGACCTGGACGAGCGCGTGGCCGAGATCACCGGCGCGACCATCCTCGAAATTGGAAACGGCCGCCCCGGAACGCCGTTGACGATCACGCGGGCCGGCGAAGCTCAAGCGGTGGGGTGTCCCGACCGGATGAGTCCCGTGGACGCGCTGGCATGTGCCCGGCGCCTGGCGGCGTACCGTGTCGGCGCGCCCTCCCCGCCGATCACGCTGTGGCGCGGTGCCGACCACCCGCACCGACTCCGTGTTCCCCTCGGGACCACGGTCGACGGCGCGCCGCTCGAGTTGGACATCAAAGAGCCCGCGGAAAACGGTATGGGCCCGCACGGTCTCTGCGTGGGGGCTACCGGGTCGGGCAAGTCGGAGCTGCTGCGCACGATCGCGCTGGGCATGGTGGCGCGGAATCCGCCGGGAGTGCTCAACTTGCTTCTCGTCGACTTCAAAGGGGGCGCAACGTTTCTCGATTTCGCCCGCGTCCCGCACGTGGCCGCGGTCATCACCAACCTCTCCGAGGAGGCGCCGCTGGTGGCCCGGATGCGCGACGCGCTGGCCGGTGAAATGCATCGTCGGCAGCAACTGCTCCGAACGGCGGGGTGCGCCGGCGTCGCGGCCTACGAGCGCGCTCGCCGGGCCGGCGGCCGGTTGTCGGCCCTGCCGACGTTGTTCATCGTCGTCGACGAGTTCTCCGAGTTGTTGAGCCGGCATCCCGATTTCGCCGACATGTTCGTGGCGATCGGGCGGCTCGGCCGGTCGCTGGGGATGCACCTTTTGCTGGCCAGCCAGCGGCTCGACGAGGCGCGGCTGCGGGGCCTGGAAGCCCACCTCTCCTACCGGATATGCCTGAAGACCCTGTCCGCCGGCGAGTCACGAGCGGTTCTGGGGACACCGGACGCCTACCAATTGCCCAATACGCCCGGCGCGGGTTTCCTGCGCGCCGCCGGCGGCGAGCTCATTCGCTTTCAGGCCGCATTCGTTTCGGGACCGCTGCACGCGGACACGCCGGCCGGTATGCCCACGGCGGTTCCCGCGCGCGTCTTCAGCGCCCGGGCGGTCGGCCAAGTCATCCGCGCCGGACAGACGGACGGCTCGCCGACCCCGACCGTCCTGCACGCGGTCCTCGACCGGCTGTCCGGGGACGGACCGCCCGCGCATCGGGTCTGGCTGCCGCCGCTCGACGCCGCGCCGCCACTGGACTCCCTGCTCCGCGACGCCGTGTACGCACGGGCCCGCCTGACCGTACCCATCGGGGTCATCGACCGCCCATTCGAGCAGTGCCGGACGCCGCTGACGGTCGACTTGTCCGGGGCGGCAGGCAATGTGGCGGTCGTCGGCGCCCCGCGGTCGGGCAAATCGACGACGCTGCGCACCCTCATCGCGGCGCTGGCGGCCACCCACGACCCGGATCGGGTGCAGTTCTACTGTCTGGACTTGGGCGGCGGGGCGCTGGCATCGGTGCGCACCCTGCCACACGTGGGCGCGGTCGCCGGCCGGGCCGAGCCGGAACTGGTCCGGCGCATGGTCGCCGAGATGGAGTCCATCGTCCGATCGCGGGAGGTCCACCGGGCCGATACGGTGTGCGACGACGACCCGTTGGGTGATGTGTTCCTCGTCGTCGACGGCTGGGCGAGCCTGCGTCGCGACTTCGAGGCGCTCGAGGCGCCGATCACGGCCCTTGCGGCCCAGGGTCTTTCGTTCGGTGTCCACGTGATGCTGTCGGCCGCGCGCTGGGCCGACATCCGGCCGTCGCTGAAGGATCAGATCGGCACTCGCATCGAATTGCGGCTCGGCGATCCCGCGGACTCCGAACTCGACCGCAAGCGCGCGCGGCAGGTACCTCACGATCGACCGGGCCGCGGAATTTCGCATGACGGGCTGCACATGATGATCGCTCTGCCCATCGACGTGGTCTCCGACAGCCCGTCGGTCGCGCCGCCGATACCGCTGCTGCCCATTCACGTGGACCACGACGACGTCGTCCGGCGAGCCGGTGCCGAACTCGGCAACCGCGTTCTGCTCGGTCTCGAGGAGCGCCGATTGTGCCCAGTGGCAGTCGATTTCGAGCAACATTCGCACCTGTTGATCCTCGGGGACAACGAGTGCGGCAAGACGGCCACGCTGCGGACCCTGTGCCGCGAGATCGTTCGGACCAAGACGGCCTTGCAGGCCCAGCTGCTGATCGTGGACTTCCGCCGCTCCCTGCTCGGCGTCGTCGAGTCGGAACATCTCGGCGGCTATGCCATGTCGCCGGCCGCGCTGGATTCGTTGCTGCCGGAGCTGCTCGACGTGTTGCGGCGGCGGATGCCCCCTTCGGACATCAGCCAGGCGCAGCTGCGGGCCAGGTCGTGGTGGTCCGGACCGGAGGTCTACCTGCTGGTCGATGACTACGACCTGGTCGCCACCTCGGCGGGCAACCCGCTGGCGGCCATTCTCGAATACGTCCCCCACGCAAAAGATCTCGGCCTGCACCTGGTCGTGGCGCGGCGCAGCGGTGGCGCCGAGCGCGCCATGTTCGAACCGCTGCTCGCGGGCCTGCGCAACCTCGGCTGCATGGCACTGATGATGAGCGGGCGGCCCGACGACGCCGCGCCGTTCGGCTTCGGCCGCCCGGCCAGGTTGCCACCGGGCCGTGGCGTCCTCGTCAGCCGTGCCGGTGAGGAACAACTTGTGCAGGTGGCGTGGAGCCCGGCCCCATGAAAACACACCGCGCGATCATCGAGACCGGCCCCGGAGCCATACGCCGATTATGTTGCGGGACAAGCGTTGTCGACGACAGCGAGACGTCGGAGATTGCGAGCGCGGCGCTGGACGGCATTGACGATCAGGTGGCGCTGGTGGACGGGCGCCCGGAAACGGTCAAGTCGTTGTGGAGCGCCGCGCTGCGGTCGGTGAGCTGTGCGGCCCCCGATGGCACGGTCATGGTGCACCCGTCGTGGTGGCCGTCGTCGCGCATCCGCGTCGTCACCGCGGCGGCGGCGGCCGTGGCCGACGGCGTGCTGGCGCGTCCGCGCTCGTGGCTGCTGGCACAGGCAACGGATGCGGAACGTGACGCAACGGTGGTGGTGGAGATCGCCGAGCGGTTGGTGGCGATCACGGCCGCCGAGATGGTCGCCGTACCCCGATGCGACGAACCGCGTCCCGTTGCCGAGGAGGTGGCGCGCACGATCGCACGCGTCCCGGCGGTGGCCGTCGTGCTGGTCGACGCGCCCGGCGCGGTTACCGGCGCGCCCGCGCTCGCGACGTTGATCGCCGACGCCGTTCGTCGCAGCGGCCGGGCGGTCGTGGAAATCGGCGACGCTCGGCTGCGGAGCCTGGCCCGCTCGGCCACGTCGGTCCCGGACGAGGCGGTCGAGCCCCCCTCTTCCGGCAGCCCCGGACGATCCCGCATGCGGGTGGCGGCCCGGCTTGCCGGCGCCGTCGTTGTCCTGACGGTGTTGGTACCGGCGATGTCAGCCGTCGTCACCGCGGGCCGTCATGGTGCGGTGCCCCCGGCCCCGGTGCGATCGGTGCCGACGACATTTCTGGTCGAAGGCCGGGTTGCGTTGACGGTGCCCGCCGACTGGACCGCGCAGCGGTTGGTCAACGGGCCCGGTTCGGCCCGAGTACAGGTCACTTCGCCGTCGGATCCCGAAGTGGCGTTGCACGTGACGCAATCGCCGGTTGCCGGCGAGACGCTGGGTGGGACCGCCGAGCGCCTGAAGCACGCGATCGACGCCGAGCCCGCCGGGGTATTCGTCGACTTCAATCCCTCCGGAATCAGCGCAGGCCGGCCCGCGGTGACCTACCGCGAGGTGCGCGCCGGCCATCACGTGCGGTGGACGGTACTGCTCGACGGGCCGGTCCGGATCAGCGTCGGATGCCAGAGCCGGCCCGAAGGCGAGGACGCCGTCCGCGACGCATGCGAGCAGGCCGTGCGGACCGCCCACGCCATCGGCTGAGGCGGCGAAAATTGGACGGAACCGAACCGGCGCCGGCGCGGTCGAACTTGGTATGGCTACACCCAACGCTTTGAGCACCGATCTCGACCTCATGCGGTCGGTCGCGGACACGACCGACGCCCGCAACGAAGAGATCCGGGCGCTGCTGCAGGCATTCATCGGCCGCATGAGCGCCGTGCCGCCCTCGGTGTGGGGAGGTCTCGCGGCCGCGCGGTTCAAAGAGGTGGTGGATCGCTGGAACGCCGAGTCGATGAGGCTCTACCGCGTCCTGCACACGATCGCCGAAACCATTCGGCACAACCAGGCGACGCTGCAGGAGGCCGGCCAGAACCACGCTCACCGGATCGCTGCCGCCGGCGGAAACCTGTGACGGGAGGACACGTGGACCCGGTGTTGTCCTATGACTTCGGCGAAATCGAGAACTCCGTGCGCCAGGAGATCCACACCACGTCAGCGCGTTTCAATGCGGCGCTGGAGGAGCTCAGGTCGCAGATCGCTCCGCTGCGGGAACTGTGGACCCGTGAAGCGGCGGCGGCCTACCAGGTTGAGCAGCTGAAATGGCACCAGGCGGCGACCGCGCTCAACGAGATACTGGTCGATCTCGGCCATGCGGTGCGCGACGGCGCGGAAGAGGTGGCGAACGCCGACCGCCGGGCGGCGGGCATCTGGGCGCGGTAGCCGCACATAAGACTCTGTGTGGTCCCGAAGGAGGAGAGCCGGAGGGACTGCACAGTCATTTTGACCTGCGGGGACGTCCGTCGGTAAGCTGCTCGGTTGGCGTGCGGTGCGCCGGGGCCTCGGGTCAATGTCGGTCGCCGAGATCAAACCCCACCGTGGACGCCTGACCGGCACCCGGCTCGACCCGGGATCCACCTCGAGAAGAAGAAGGTAAGCGCTGTGCCCACCTATGCGCCCAAGGCGGGTGACACCACGCGGTCGTGGTACGTCATTGACGCCACGGACGTGGTGCTTGGCCGCCTTGCCGTCGCGGCGGCCACGCTGCTGCGCGGCAAGCACAAGCCGACGTTCGCCCCCAATGTCGATGGCGGTGACTTCGTCATCGTCATCAACGCCGAAAAGGTCGCCATCAGCGGCGACAAGCTGGACCACAAGATGGCTTACTCCCACTCGGGGTACCCCGGCGGCCTGCGCAAACGCACGATCGGCGAGCTGATGGAAAAGCACCCCGACCGCGTCGTGGAGAAGGCGATCGTCGGCATGCTGCCCAAGAACAAGCTCAGCCGTCAGATCCAGCGCAAGCTTCGCGTCTACGCCGGCCCGGAGCATCCCCACACCGCTCAGCAGCCGGTTCCGTACGAGATCAAGCAGGTGGCCCAGTGACCGAAACAACCGAGGCATTAGAGACCCCGGAGGCCACCGAGGCCCCGGAAGGCGCGGCCGAAGCGCCGGAAACCCCGGCCGAGGCTCCGGCTGCCAAGCGCAGCGAGTCGTTCGTCTTCGAGCGGCCCATCCAGACCGTCGGCCGTCGCAAGGAGGCCGTGGTGCGGGTACGGATCGTGCCCGGCACCGGCAAGTTCGACCTCAACGGCCGCAGCCTGGAGGCCTACTTCCCGAACAAGGTGCACCAGCAGCTCATCAAGGCCCCGCTGGTCACCGTGGATCGGGTGGAAAGCTTCGACATCTTCGCCCACCTCAACGGCGGCGGCCCGTCGGGCCAGGCCGGTGCGCTGCGGCTGGGCATCGCCCGGGCGTTGATCCTGGCCTCGCCGGAGGACCGGCCCGCCTTGAAGAAGGCCGGCTTCCTCACCCGTGACCCGCGCGCCATCGAGCGCAAGAAGTACGGCCTGAAGAAGGCGCGCAAGGCGCCGCAGTACAGCAAGCGCTGATCAGGCGTCACTTTCCGGCCGCAACAGTGCATCTTCTGCACAGTCAGCGGCGTGTCTGCGCGCAAACATGCCTGGTTTGGGTGACAAAAGAACGGGCACGTTAGGTGAACGCCCGTAACTGTGAGAGGTTTGTGCGCATGGGTCGACTATTCGGCACCGACGGTGTTCGCGGGGTCGCCAATCGGGAGTTGACCGCCGAGCTGGCGCTGGCGCTGGGCGCCGCGGCGGCGCGGCGGCTGCCGACTTCCGGGCCGGGCCGGCGGGTCGCCGTCATCGGCCGCGATCCCCGGGCCAGCGGCGAGATGCTGGAGGCCGCGGTGATCGCCGGGCTGACCAGTCAGGGTGTCGACGCGCTGCGGGTCGGGGTGCTGCCGACCCCGGCGGTGGCATACCTCACCGGCGCCTATGACGCCGGCTTCGGCGTGATGATTTCGGCGTCGCACAACCCGATGCCCGACAACGGCATCAAGATCTTCGGCCCCGGCGGCCACAAACTGGACGACGACACCGAGGATCAGATCGAGGAACTGGTCGCGGCCGGACCCGGGTTGCGTCCGGTCGGCGCCGGGATCGGGCGCTGCATCGACGCCGGGGACGCCGACGATCGCTACCTGCGCCACCTGAGCAAGGTCAGCCCGTTGCGGCTCGACGACCTGACCGTGGTGGTCGACTGCGCCCATGGCGCGGCGTGGTCGGTGGCGCCGCGGGCCTACCGAGCGGCCGGTGCGCGGGTGATCGCGATCAACGCCGAGCCCGACGGGCTCAACATCAACGACGGCTGCGGCTCGACGCATCTGGATTCGGTGCGGTCGGCGGTCGTCGAACACCGCGCCGACCTGGGCCTGGCGCTCGACGGCGACGCCGACCGCTGCCTCGCCATCGATGCCAACGGGCAACTCGTCGACGGCGACGCGATCATGGTCGTGCTCGCGCTCGCGATGAAAGAGGCCGGAGAGCTGGCTTCCAACACGCTGGTGACCACCGTGATGAGCAATCTCGGGCTGCATCTGGCGATGCGCTCGGCCGGCATCACCGTGCGCACGACCGGTGTCGGTGACCGCTACGTCCTGGAGGAGTTGCGGGCCGGCGAGTACAGCCTCGGCGGCGAGCAATCCGGCCACATCGTGATGCCCGCGGTGGGATCCACCGGAGACGGCATCGTCACCGGGCTGCGACTGATGACGCGCATGGTGCAGACTCGCTCTTCTTTGGCCGCTCTCGCATCGGCCATGCGGTCCTTGCCGCAGGTGCTGATCAACGTCAAGGTCGCCGACAAGGCCACCGCCGCCGCGGCGCCTTCGGTGCAATCCGCGGTCGAGGAGGCCGAGGCCGAACTTGGCGACACCGGTCGAATCCTGTTGCGCCCCTCCGGAACTGAACCGATGATCCGGGTCATGGTGGAGGCGCCCGAAGAGGGCGTCGCCCAGCAGGTCGCCACTCGCGTCGCCGACGCGGTGAGCGACGCGCACTGATCCGTTAGCGCGGGAACCCCAACGCGGCGTCGGGCGTCGGATTAGGCATGAGATTCGATAGCTCCGGGGTGCACAGGGTCGCCGACCAATTGAACGAGGCCGCCGAACTCATCGACGGCGCCGTGCGAAATCACCTGGCGGGGTTGACTTTCGGCGGGGCCAGCGCCGGCCGGGCACACACCGCGTGCGGCGACGCTCTGCGCGTTCAGCTGGAGCGACTGACGGCCGAGGTGTCGCAGTGGTCGCGGGCGGCGGTCGAGGTCGCCGACGCGCTGCGGACCGGCGCCGACCGCTACGCCGAGGCCGAAATGTATGCCGCGGCGCGGATCGCCTGACCGTGGCCGACCGGTTAGACGTCGCCGGGCGCCTCGCCGAGGGACGGCCCGCCGTCGAGCACACCCAGACTTACGTTCAGGCCTGCCACGCGCTCGGATACCAGCACCCCGATCTGACGTCACACCCCTCCCAGCTCCGCGACTGGTACGACAGCGAAGAGGGCCTCGACCTGCATGCGCTCGATCGCGACTGCGCGGAACTGCGGGCGGCGGGCGCCGCGGTATTAGAGGCGTTGCGGGTCCAGCGCGCCCAGGTCGCCGAGCTGTTCGCCGCGTGGACGGGGCCGGGCGGGGACTCCGCGGTCGGTTTCCTGCAGCGGCATTGCGACGCCGGATACACGTTGGCCACCGAGGTGCGCGCGGCGGCCCAGCGGTGTGAGTCGCTGCGCGACAACCTTTGGTATCTGGTCGATTCGAAGGTCGCGACCGCCATCGCCATCGACGATCGCACGCAGGCGCAGCGGCCGGCGTGGTTGGCCGCCGCCGCGGCGGTCACTACCGGGGCCGGGGCTCGCACCACCGCAGAAGAGGTCGTCCGTCAGCAGATAAACCCCTACGTGGACAACGAAATTCGCGACGACTGGCTGACCACGATGCGCTCGACGGCGGCCGGGGTGGCCACGTCCTACGACATGGTCACCGACAGGATGGCCGCGGCGCCGGTCGCGTGCTTCGAGCTTCCCGGCGATCTTGGGCCGGGCTATCGACCGTCCCCGCCGCTCCGGCCATCCCCGCCGAGCGCCCCGACATCGGCCGCGGCGGTCGCGCCCGCCACGTTCCCTAGCCTGCCTGCGGACCCGGTGCCGGCGCCAGCCGTCCCCGCTCCGGCCGCTGCGCCCGCGGTGCCCGCGACGCCGCTCCCGGACTTGGGAACCGCGCTCGGTGATGCCGCGGGCATGCCCGCGGGCGATCTGGGCGGCGGGCTGGGTGGCCTTGGCGGGTCGGGTGGTCTTGGTGGGCTGGCCAGCCGCATTGTCGACGCGATGGGTTCGCTGCTGGGCTCGGCGGCTGACTCGCTGGGCGACACAGGGGATGGCTTCGACGGCGAGGACCCGTTCCACGCCGACGACGTCGAGAAGGACAAGCTCGAGGAGCCGGACAAGCCTGACGAGCCGGAAGAGGCCAAAGAGGACGAAAAGGCCCCGGACAGTCTGGTGGCCAAGCCCGCCGAAGGCGCTCGACAGGTTGACGGGCCGCCGCCCGGGGAGCCGCCGCCGGTCGCGCCGCCGCCCGGGGAGCCGGCGCCGGCGGAGCCGCCTCCGGCACCGGTTGACGCGCCCGCGCCGGTTGCGCCGCCGCCGAACGGCGGAGCGGCGCCTCCGGTAGCTGAGGCTTCAACGCCGTGCGAAATCGCCGCGGACCAGCTTCCGCAGGCGGGGCAGTGACGCTTCAGGCGGGCCGCATTTGCAGTACGTCCTCGACAAAACGGATGGATTCGACCGGATCGGTCGCCAGCGGGCTTACCAACAGTGTGGTCACACCGGCCTCGGCGAAGGCGGCCAGGCGCTCGGCGACGTACCCGCGGGGACCGACCAGCGACATCCCGCGCACCAATTCGTCGGGCACCAAGTGGGTCGCCTCGCGCTTGCGGCCGGACAGGTACAGCTCCTGGATTCGGTCCGCGACCGCGCCGTACCCGTAGCGCGTCGCCAGGCTGTGGTAAAAGTTGCGGCCCTTGGCGCCCATGCCGCCGAGGTAGAGGGCCAGCTGCGGCTTGCCCCAGGCCAGCCGCTCCTCGACGTCGTCGCCGATGGCCAGCGACGCGTGCACCATGACGTCCAGCGGCCCCAGCGCCGGATCCCGTTTGGCGGCACCGGCCGCCAGTGCCTCACCCCACACCAGATGAGCTTTCTCCGGAAGGTAGAAGACCGGCTGCCAGCCCTCGGCGATCTCGGCGGTGAGCTCGACGTTCTTCGGGCCCAGCGCCGCGATCGTTATCGGAATACGTTCGCGCACAGGGTGATTGATCAGCTTAAGCGGTTTGCCCAGGCCGGTTCCGCGATCCGCGGATAACGGGAGCTGATAGTACTTGCCGTCGTATTGCACCCGCTCCCGGCGCCACACCTGCCGGCAGATCTCCACGATCTCGCGGGTGCGCCCCAACGGCGAGTCGAACTCGACGCCGTGAAACCCCTCGATCACCTGAGGCCCGGACGTGCCGATCCCGAGACGGAATCTTCCGTCGGACACGAAGTCCAGGCCCGCGGCGGTCATCGCCAGCAGCGATGGCGTGCGGATGTAGATCGGAAACACCCCGGAGGCCAATTCGACGGTGTTGGTCTTGGCGGCCAGATACCCGAGCTGACTGACGGCGTCGTAGGAATACGCCTCGGCTACGACCGCGATATCGATGCCGGCCTTCTCGAGTTCTACGACGCGGTCGACAGCTTCGTGAAAGCCGCCCGAGTAATCCAGAGCGATCCCGATTCGCACCAACGACAGATACCACGACGACGGGGGCGCGCCATGGCCGGGCGCGTCACTTCAGCAGCGCGACGATCTTCTCCTCGAGGGCGACGGGCGGGGCCTTGGGATCCACCTCGTCCGTCTTGGGCAGCTTCACGTCCGGATCGGCGAAGTCGCGGTAGGTTTTGTCGCCGCCCAGCGTGTAGAGCAGGTAGCCGGTCAGCAGCGCCCGGACGGATCGCTGGGTCCTTCGGTTCGGGCCGGCCAGTCCGAACACCTTCCTGAGCCGCCGGCCCTCGACCAGCCCCCCGGGCTTGGCCTTGCTGACGATGCGCAGCGTGGCCGCATCCCAGGCGTCGGCGAGCGCCAGCGCGTTGGAATTCAGCGATTTCGGGTCGTCGGGCGCGGTCAAAATCAGGCCCGGGGCCTTGAGGCCCGCGGCGGGTTGTTCGGCCGGGGGACTGGTGACCGCCGGGAAGATCGCCGCAACCGCTGCGGGCTTGTCCGGCATGCCGGCCGCCGCGAACACGGCGGCCGAGCCGCCGAAACCGTGGCCGACCAAGCCCAGCTTGGCGGGATGCACGCTGATGTTGCCGGGCCCCAGGCGCACACCCGCCACGATGTCGAGGGCGGTACCGAGATCGAAGGCGAAGCTCAGCACCGAAGGCGCGAGGCCCCGCTGGGTGTCCGGCGCACCGGCCACGATCCCCCACGACGCCAGATGCTCCAACAGACCCGAATAGCGAGCGGGTCGCGTGAGCCAGTCGTGACCGAACGCCACGCCCGGAATGTTGAGCCCGGCCTCCGGCGTGTACACCACCCCCGGAAGACCGGCAAAGGCCAGGTCACCCCGCAGAACTCGGTGCGGGCCGCGGCGGCTGAGGGTTGCGACGAGCTTGCGGATGCGGGCCACCCGTCGACGTTAGCGCATGCGGGTATTAGGCCCGGACCTCTAACAGACCCATCCGCCAGAGTAGCGCGTACACGTGGCGCACCGGGACACTCAGCAGGCGAGCGGCGGCTTCGGACAGTGGGTCGCCCCCGACGCCGATAGGTGCCGGCCGCGACGCAGCCGGGGTCGTAACGACATCGTCGGACCGAAGGGCAGTCATGATTCCCTGCAGTCCTCTCCGCTTGGCACGTATTGCCGGATTCGGCGATTCACATACGCGTTTGCGAGCTCTGCGAATACCTGGACGCTTAAATCCACGACACGACATCCCAGCGCGCTTACGGGGCGGGTCGACTCCCAGAATTGGTACCTGTTGAAAGTAGCTGATGGCAAAAGAAGGGTGGCGTGGTCGTGCAGCGATCCGCCATCATGATTAATCCGTTGGGCTGCAGCATTATTGGCCTGCGGCGGTAGCGCCGACCGTTGCGTCGTCGGAATCGGGCGAGCGGATAGGCCGCGGTGTTTTTTGCTGCCCGCCGGCGCCGTCTTCGCCCTAGCGGCACTGCGTTTCGGAGTTGGCCGATTTTCGCAGTTCACATGACTCCTCGGTCGTTGCCAGGTCGTGCCTACTTAGCGAATGGTAGGCGAGCCGTTTGCTGAGCTAATGAAGCAAGCCAAAACGCCGGAAATACAACAGGTGAAAAGAGCTTCGGTTTGATGAATATCGCATGAATTGGAAATTGATCGTATGAGCCGCGCCGAGATTCTTGCTGACATCTCAGCTGTTCGGGCCGGTGCTGCCGTTGCCGTGGCCGTTGATGCCGTGCCCGCGGGTGCCGCCGGTGTCGCCGAAGCGTAGCGGCCATTGATCCGGTTCGATCGCGTAAACGTTCGGGCACGCAGGTTACGAGGCCCGCGTGGACCGCATCGTCCGGGCAGTGGAACGTCGCCGCATATGCGAGTCTGCGGCAGCATTGCCCAGGTCAGCCGCGGGTGGCCGGTGTGTAGGGACGGCTGCACTACCCTGGTCAGAATGTGCGGAATCGTCGGCTACGTCGGGCAGCGGCCTGCCTGCGAGGTCGTCATGGACGCGCTGCGCCGGATGGAGTACCGCGGCTACGACTCGTCGGGAATCGCGCTGGTCGACGGGCACGGCAAGCTCACCGTGCGGCGTCGGGCCGGCCGGCTGGCCAACCTCGAGGAGGCGATCGCCGAAATGCCGCCGGCGTCGCTGGCCGGCACCACCGGCCTGGGCCACACCCGCTGGGCCACCCACGGTCGTCCCACCGACCGCAACGCGCACCCGCACCGCGACGCCGCCGGCAAGATCGCCGTCGTCCACAACGGCATCATCGAGAACTTTCCGGAACTGCGCCACGAGCTGGAGGTGGCAGGCGTCGAGTTCGCCAGCGACACCGACACCGAGGTCGCGGTGCACCTGGTGGCGCAGGCATACCGCCACGGCGAGACCGCGGGCGATTTCGCCGCCTCGGTGCGCGCGGTGCTGCGCCGGCTGGAGGGGCACTTCACCCTGGTGTTCGCCAACGCCGACGAGCCGGGCACCATCGTCGCCGCCCGCCGCTCCACACCGCTGGTGATCGGGATCGGCGACGGCGAGATGTTCGTCGGCTCCGACGTGGCGGCGTTCATCGAACACACCCGCGACGCTGTCGAGCTCGGCCAGGACCAGGCCGTGGTGATCACCGCCGACGGCTACCGGATCACCGACTTCGACGGGAACGAGGACCTGGAGCCCGGGGCGTACCGCGAATTTCACATCGACTGGGACCTGGCCGCCGCCGAGAAGGGCGGCTACGAGTACTTCATGCTCAAGGAGATCGCCGAGCAGCCGACGGCGGTTGCCGACACCCTGCTCGGGCACTTCGTCAACGGGCGGATCGTCCTCGACGAACAGCGGCTGTCCGATCAGGAACTTCGCGAGATCGACAAGGTGTTCGTGGTCGCCTGCGGCACCGCATACCACTCCGGGCTGCTTGCCAAATACGCGATCGAGCACTGGACCAGGCTGCCGGTGGAGGTCGAGCTGGCCAGCGAATTCCGGTACCGCGACCCCGTTTTGGACCGCAGCACGCTGGTCGTGGCCATCTCGCAGTCCGGTGAGACCGCGGACACCCTGGAAGCGGTCCGGCACGCCAAGGAGCAGAAGGCCAAGGTGCTGGCGATCTGCAACACCAACGGCTCGCAGATCCCCCGCGAGTGCGATGCGGTGCTGTACACCCGCGCCGGCCCGGAGATCGGCGTGGCGTCCACGAAGACCTTCCTGGCGCAGATCGCCGCGAACTATCTGGTCGGCCTGGCGCTCGCGCAGGCCCGCGGCACCAAGTACACCGACGAGGTCGAACGCGAGTATCGGGAGCTGGAGGCGATGCCGGACGTGGTGGCCCGGGTGATCGCGACGGCCGAGCCGGTGGCCGCCCTGGCGCGCCGGTTCGCCTCGTCCTCGACCGTGCTGTTCCTGGGTCGCCACGTCGGTTACCCGGTGGCGCTGGAGGGCGCGCTCAAACTCAAGGAACTGGCCTACATGCACGCCGAGGGGTTCGCCGCGGGCGAACTCAAGCACGGCCCGATCGCGTTGATCGAAGACGGTCTGCCGGTCATCGTCGTGATGCCCTCGCCCAAGGGGGCGGCCACGCTGCACGCCAAGCTGCTGTCCAACATTCGCGAGATCCAGACCCGCGGCGCGGTGACCATCGTGATCGCCGAGGAGGGCGACGACACCGTGCGTCCGTACGCCGATCACTTGATCGAAATCCCCTCGGTTTCAACACTTTTGCAGCCGCTGCTGTCGACCATTCCGCTCCAGGTGTTCGCCGCGTCGGTCGCGCAGGCCCGCGGGTACGACGTCGATAAGCCACGAAACCTGGCGAAGTCCGTCACCGTCGAATAGTCGCCGAAATGTCCAAAGGGCGCGGGAAGGGGTGGTTCCGCTGCGAAACACGCTGCCCAACTCGCCGCCGTTCGGGGCCCAGATCGACGTGAGGATCGTTCTCTGGGTGATCGTCGTGTTGGTGATCGCGATGGGGATCTACGTCTCCTGCTGGTGGCGGCACCTGAAACCGGGCTTCGACGTCGAGAAGCCGCGTTGACGCCGTGGCCAACGCATCGCTGAGGACACGGCTGCGACGGATCTGGCTCGCGGTATGGGACTTCGTGATTGGCGCGCCGCTGACTTACACCTGGCTGCTCGTGCTGGCGATCACCACGGTCATCCAGATCGTCACGCCCGGGTGGCAATTGCATCACTGGCTGTTGCACCACTCCACCAACATCCACGCGCTGGGAACCGATCCGCTCGATGTACTGTTTTCCAGCCTGCTGTGGATCGACGGCAAAAACCTGGAACCATACCTGCTGCTGTTCACCCTGTTCCTCGCGCCAGCCGAGCACTGGCTCGGCCAGCTACGTTGGCTCACCGTCGGATTGACCGCCCACATCCTGGCCACCTACATCAGCGAGGGCATCCTGTACTTCGCGATCGAGGAACACGAGGCATCGGAGAGGCTGGTGCGCGCGCGCGATATCGGGGTCAGCTATTTCCTCGTCGGCGTGATGGCCGTGCTGGCCTATCACATCGCGCGACCGTGGCGCTGGGGCTATCTCGGGGTGCTCTTCGTCATCTTCGGCTTCCCGCTGCTGACGATGGACCGCCACGAGCTCAACTTCACCGCGATCGGTCACTTCGCGGCGATCCTCGTCGGGCTCTGCTTCTATCCGATGGCGCGCGAGCGCAGGCGGCCGCCGTTGAATCCGGCGAGACTCAGAGCCGCTTTCCGGCGATCCAGTTCTCGCGAGGCGCCAACCTGACCCGTAGCGTGCGCCGCGGCATGGAATGCTTGCGGGGGTGCGGCATTACTACTCCGTAGACGCGATCCGCGGCGCCGAAGCGCCGCTGCTGGCCAGCCTCCCCGACGGCGCTTTGATGCGACGCGCGGCCTACGGGCTGGCCACCGAAATCATCAAGGAACTGACCGCGCGCGCCGGCGGGGTTTCCGGCCGCCGCGTCTGCGCGGTCGTGGGCTCGGGTGACAACGGCGGGGACGCGCTGTGGGCCGCGACGTTCGTGCGCCGTCGCGGCGCGGCCGCCGACGCGGTGCTGCTCAAACCGGACCACACCCATCGCAAGGGACTGGCGGCATTACTGAAGGCCGGCGGTTGCGTAGTCGAGAGTGTCTCGCCCGCAACCGATCTCGTCATCGACGGGGTTGTGGGCATCTCCGGGTCGGGACCGCTGCGACCCGCGGCGTCCGAGGTGTTCGCCGCGGTCGACGACGCGGGGATTCCGGTCGTCGCCGTCGACATCCCCAGCGGCATCGACGTGGCGACCGGGGCCATCACCGGCCCCGCGGTGCACGCCGCGCTGACCGTCACCTTCGGTGGACTCAAACCGGTGCATGCGCTCGCCGACTGCGGCCGCGTGCAGCTGGTCGACATCGGGCTCGACCTACCGGACACCGACATGCTGGGTTTCGAGGCCGACGACGTCGCCGCGCGCTGGCCGGTGCCCGGCCCGCACGACGACAAGTACACCCAGGGCGTGACGGGGGTGATGGCCGGCTCATCGACCTATCCGGGTGCCGCGGTGCTGTGCACCGGCGCCGCCGTCGCCGCCACCTCCGGCATGGTCCGCTACGCCGGCAGCGCGCACCGCGAGGTGCTCGCGCATTGGCCCGAGGTGATCGCCTCGCCCACCCCGGCGTCGGCCGGGCGGGTGCAGGCCTGGGTCGTCGGGCCGGGACTAGGTACCGACGAAGCCGGGGCCGCGGCATTGTGGTTCGCACTGGAGACCGATCTCCCGGTGATCGTGGACGCCGACGGGCTGACCATCCTGGCCGCCCACCCCGAGCTGGTGGTGAACCGCGACGCGCCGACGGTGCTGACCCCGCACGCCGGTGAATTCGCCCGGCTGGCCGGACACCCGCCCGGGGATGACCGGGTCGGCGCCTGTCGCAAGCTGGCCGACACGTTCGGCGCGACCGTGCTGCTCAAGGGCAATGTCACCATCGTCGCCGACCCCGGCGGCCCGGTTTATCTCAATCCCGCCGGCCAGTCCTGGGCGGCCACGGCCGGCTCCGGCGACGTACTGTCCGGGATGATCGGCGCGCTGCTGGCGTCCGGATTGCCGGCCGCCGAAGCGGCCGCGGCCGCGGCCTTCGTGCACGCGCGCGCCGCGGCGCTGTCGGCCGCCGACCCGGGGCCGGGTGAGGCGCCGACGTCGTCGTCACGGATGGTCCCGCACATTCGGGCCGCCCTGGCCGCCCTCTAGCCACCACCCCGCAGTTAACGAGAAAGGATCCGCCATGTCCCGCAGCCACCCCTCCGTGCCCGCGCATGCGATCGCTCCCGCCTACACCGGCCGGCTGTTCACCGCGCCGGTTCCCGCGCTGCGGCTACCCGAGGAGTCGATGGATCCCGATGCCGCGTACCGGTTCATCCACGACGAGCTGATGCTCGACGGCAGTTCGCGACTGAACCTGGCCACTTTCGTCACCACCTGGATGGATCCCGAGGCCGGGAAGCTGATGGCCGAGACGTTCGACAAGAACATGATCGACAAGGACGAATACCCGGCCACCGCGGCGATCGAGCAGCGATGCGTGTGCATGGTGGCCGACCTGTTCCACGCCGAAGACCTGCGGGACGACGACCCCTCCAGCGCCTGCGGCGTGTCCACCATCGGCTCCAGCGAGGCGGTGATGCTGGGCGGCCTGGCCATGAAATGGCGCTGGCGGCAGAAGGTGGGCAAGGGCTGGGAGAAGCGGACCCCCAATCTGGTGATGGGCTCCAACGTCCAGGTGGTCTGGGAGAAGTTCTGTCGCTACTTCGACGTCGAGCCCCGCTACCTGCCGATGGAGCAGGGGCGCTACGTCATCACCCCCGAACAGGTCGTCGAGGCCGTCGACGAGGACACCATCGGCGTCGTGGCGATCCTGGGCACCACCTACACCGGAGAACTCGAACCCATCGCCGAGATCTGCGCGGCGCTGGACAAACTGGCCGCCGACACGGGCCTGGACGTTCCGGTGCATGTCGACGCCGCCAGCGGGGGCTTTGTGGTGCCGTTCCTGCACCCGCAGCTGAAGTGGGATTTCCGGCTGCCCCGGGTGGTGTCGATCAACGTCAGCGGCCACAAGTACGGGCTGACGTACCCGGGTGTCGGCTTCGTCGTGTGGCGCAGCAAGGAGTACCTGCCCGAGGATCTGGTGTTTCACGTCAACTACCTGGGCGGCGACATGCCGACGTTCACGCTGAACTTCTCGCGCGCGGGCAACCAGGTGGTCGGCCAGTACTACAACTTCCTGCGCCTGGGCCGCGACGGCTACACCAAGGTCATGCAGACCTTGTCGCTGACGGCGCGGTGGCTGGGTGAGCAGTTGCGCGACGGCGATCACTGCGAGCTGATCTCGGACGGTTCGGCGATTCCGGTGGTCAGCTTCCGGCTCGCCCGCGACCGCGGGTACACCGAGTTCGACCTCTCCCACGAGCTACGGGGCTACGGGTGGCAGGTGCCCGCGTACACCATGCCCGACAACGCCACGCACATATCCGTCCTGCGCATTGTCGTTCGCGAAGGGCTCTCCGCCGACCTTGCCCGCGCGCTGCACGACGACGCCCGCAGCGCGCTGGCCACCCTGGACAAGCTCAAGCCCGGTGGACACTACGACGCGCAGCACTTCGCCCACTAGGCGCGGCGACTCGCACGTAACGTCACG
Source organism: uncultured Actinomycetota bacterium (assembly GCA_963784685.1). Classification (GTDB taxonomy): domain Bacteria; phylum Actinomycetota; class Actinomycetes; order Mycobacteriales; family Mycobacteriaceae; genus Mycobacterium. The sequence continues at coordinate 556,623 of CAWASF010000009.1, read as the reverse complement.
GCGATTTTCGGCCCGGTTTTTCGCCGTGACGTTACGCACACGGACGTTCGGCGCACTTCTGGGAGAATGGCGGCCGTGGCCGTTACGCCGATATCCCTGACGCCGGGCGTCCTCGCCGAGGCCGTCGTGGACCTGGGCGCCGTCCAACACAACGTGCGGTTGCTGCGTGAGCATGCCGGGCGCGCGCAGGTGATGGCCGTCGTCAAGGCCGACGGCTATGGCCACGGCGCCACCGAGGTTGCCCGCGCGGCGTTGTCCGCCGGGGCGGCCGAGCTGGGGGTCGCCACCGTCGACGAGGCACTGGCCCTGCGCGCCGACGGGATCACCGCGCCGGTGCTGGCCTGGCTGCATCCGCCCGGCATCGACTTCGGGCCCGCGCTGCTGGCCGACGTCGAGATCGCCGTGTCCTCGGTGCGGCAGCTCGACGAGCTGCTGGACGCGGTGCGGCGCACCGGCAAGACGGCGACGGTGACCGTCAAGGTCGACACGGGGCTGAACCGCAACGGGGTCGCCCCGGAGTTGTACCCGGCGATGCTGGCCGCGCTGCGCCAGGCGGTCGCCGAGGACGCCGTCCGGCTGCGCGGGCTGATGTCGCACATGGTGTACGCCGACCAACCCGACAATCCCATCAATGACGTTCAGGCCCAACGGTTCACCGACATGCTGGCGCAGGCGCGCAAGGAGGGGCTGCGCTTCGAGGTTGCGCACCTGGCGAATTCGTCGGCGACGATGTCGCGTCCCGATCTGGCCTTCGACCTGGTGCGGCCCGGGGTCGCGGTCTACGGCCTGAGCCCGGTGCCCACTCTCGGCGACCTGGGATTGATACCGGCGATGACAGTGAAATGCGTTGTGGCCCTGGTCAAATCGATTCGCACCGGCGAGGGCGTCTCGTATGGACACACCTGGCTCGCCGACCGGGACACCAACCTTGCGCTGATGCCGATCGGCTACGCCGACGGCGTGTTCCGGACGCTGGGCGGGCGCCTGGACGTGCTCATCAACGGCAGGCGGCGGCCCGGCGTCGGCCGGATCTGCATGGATCAGTTCGTCGTCGACCTGGGTCCCGGACGGCCGGACGTGGCCGAGGGCGACGAGGCGATCCTTTTCGGGCCCGGCACCAGAGGCGAACCCACCGCGCAGGACTGGGCAGATCTGCTCGGCACCATCCACTACGAGGTGGTCACCAGCCCGCGGGGGCGGATCACCAGAACCTACCGCGAGGCCGAAACCGTTGAGCCCTAACCGAACCCGCAGGCGCCACAGGGGCAGGGCTTGGCTTGCGGGTGGCGCCGGGGTGACCGCCGTCGCCACCATCGTCGGAGCCTCCGCCCGCCGGTCGATGTCCCAACGCGCCGCCGAAGTCGAAGACCCTTATGCCGATGAGGATTTCGACAGGCTTTACGACGACCGCAGCCACGTGGTGATCACCCGCGACGGTGTGTCGTTGGCGGTCCGCGAAGCCGGCCCGGTCGACGCGGAGGTGACCATCGTCTTCGTCCACGGATTCTGCCTGCGCATGGGCGCCTTCCATTTCCAGCGGACCCGGCTCACCGATCGACTGGGTCCGCGGGTCCGGATGATCTTCTACGACCAGCGCGGGCACGGGCGCTCCGGCGAGGGCGCGCCCGAGACCTACACGCTGACCCAACTCGGCGACGACCTGGAAAGCGTGCTGAAGGCGCTCGTGCCGCGCGGGGTGATCGTGCTGGTCGGCCACTCGATGGGCGGTATGACGGTGTTGTCGCATGCCCGCCAGTTTCCCTACCAGTACGGACAGCGGATCGTCGGTGCCGCGATCATTTCCTCTGCCGCCGAAGGGGTTACGCGATCACCGCTGGGAGAAATCCTGAAAAACCCGGCCCTGGAAGCCCTCCGGTTCACGGCCCGGTCGGCCCCCAAGCTGATGCACCGCGGCCGCAACGTGTCCCGCTCACTGATCGGCCCGGTGCTGCGCGCGGCGTCCTTCAGCGACCTGCAGGTCAGCCGGAGCCTGGACGCGTTCTCCCAGCGGATGATGAACGGCACCCCGATCGCCACCCTGGTCGGCTTCCTGGAGGCCCTGGAAAAACACGATGAAACGGCCGGGCTGTGGACCTTGCTCAAGGTCCCCACCCTCATCGCGTGCGGCGACCATGACCTGCTCACCCCGGACGAATACTCGCGGAAGATGGCCGCCTCCCTTCCGGGGTCCGAACTGGTCATCGTCACCGGGGCCAGCCACCTGGCCCTGCTGGACAAGCCCGACGCCATCAACGACGGGCTGGTCCGACTGGTCCACCGGGCCGTTCCGGGCAGGATGGCCTTGCGGTACCGGCGATTCCGGGAGCGGCTGCCGCGCCGTGGCTGAGGGGCAGGAATCGGGCATGGCCACGTGCGAACGCGTCGAGGACACGATCGCGCTGGGGTCGCGGTTGGGCGAGCAGTTGATGGCGGGCGACGTGGTGGTGTTGTCCGGTCCGCTCGGTGCGGGAAAGACGGTGCTGGCCAAGGGCATTGCCGCGGCGATGGATGTCGAGGGACCGGTCACGTCACCGTCGTACGTGCTGGCGCGGTTGCACCCGCCCCACCGGGCCGGCGCACCGGCGATGATTCACGTCGACGTCTACCGGTTGCTGAATCATGGTGGCGCCGACCTGCTGGGTGAGCTCGACTCGCTCGACCTCGACACCGATCTCGACGATTCGGTCGTCGTGGTGGAGTGGGGCGAGGGCCTCGCCGAACGCCTCTCCGAGCGGCACCTCGACGTCCGTCTGGAGCGCGTCAGCCACTCCGATGTGCGCATTGCGACCTGGCAGTGGGTGCGCCCGTGAGCATCGTCCTCGCCCTCGACACCGCAACCCCGGCGGTGACGGCGGGCATCGTGCGGCTGCCCGGCTTCGAGGTGCTGGCCGAGGGGGTCACCCTGGGCGCCCGGGCGCACGCCGAGCGGCTGACTCCCAACGTGCTGGCCGCCCTCGACGACGCCGCGTTGACGATGGCCGACCTCGACGCGGTTGTGGTGGGCTGCGGTCCCGGCCCGTTCACCGGCCTGCGGGCCGGAATGGCCACCGCCGCGGCCTACGGGCATGCGCTGGGCATTCCGGTGCACGGCGTGTGCAGCCTGGACGCCATCGGGGTGCGAACCACCGGAGACACGCTGGTGGTCACCGACGCCCGCCGGCGCGAGGTGTACTGGGCCCGCTACCGCGACGGGGTCCGGACCGGCGGGCCGGGAGTTGACGCCCCGGCCGACGTCGACCCCGGCACGGCGCGGACGGTCGCCGGCTCGCCCGAGCACGCGGCGTTGTTCGGGCTGCCGCTCTGCGAACCCGTCCACCCGACGCCGGCCGGCCTGGCGGCCGCGGTGCCCGACTGGTCGGCTCACCCGGCGCCGCTGGTCGCGCTGTATCTGCGCCGGCCCGATGCCAAGCCCCTGGCGGCCCGCGGATGACCGCCTGCAGCCAGCCCGTGACCATCGGCGCGTTGACGCCCGCCGACGCGCAGCGGTGCGCCGAACTGGAGGCGCAGCTGTTCGAGGGCGACGACCCGTGGCCCGCGGTGGCGTTCAACCGGGAACTGGCCGGCAAACACAACCATTACGTGGGCGCGCGAATCGCCGGGACGCTGGTCGGTTACGCCGGCATCTCGCGGCTGGGCCGCACCCCGCCGTTCGAGTACGAGGTGCACACCATCGGGGTGGATCCGGCCTACCAGGGTCAGGGCATCGGCCGCCGGTTGCTCGACGAGCTGCTGACTTTCGCCGGCGGCGGCGTCGTCTACCTGGAGGTCCGCACCGACAACGAGCCGGCCATCGCGCTGTACCGGAGCGCGGGATTCGCGCAGATCGGCCTGCGCCGGCGCTACTACCGGGTCAGCGGCGCCGACGCCTACACCATGCGGCGGGTGGGGGCACCTCCCGCTTGCGGGGGACCCTCGTGACGATCATCCTGGCCATCGAAACCTCCTGCGACGAAACGGGAGTCGGCATTGCGCGCCTCGATTCCGACGGCGCCGTGACGCTGTTGGCCGACGAGGTTGCGTCCAGCGTCGACGAACACGTCCGGTTCGGCGGCGTCGTCCCCGAGATCGCCTCGCGGGCGCACTTGGAGGCGCTCGGTCCGACCATGCGCCGCGCGCTGGCGGCGGCGGGCCTGGAAAGGCCCGCGAAGCCGGACGTCGTCGCGGCTACCATCGGGCCGGGGCTGGCCGGTGCCCTGTTGGTGGGAGTGGCTGCGGCCAAAGCGTATTCGGCCGCCTGGGGGGTGCCGTTCTACGCCGTCAACCACTTGGGCGGACACCTGGCCGCCGATGTGTACGAACACGGACCGCTGCCGGAATGTGTGGCGCTGCTGGTGTCCGGCGGGCACACCCACCTGTTGCACGTGCGCTCCCTCGGCGAGCCGATCGTCGAGCTGGGTAGCACCGCCGACGACGCCGCCGGCGAGGCCTACGACAAGGTGGCTCGGCTGCTGGGGCTGGGCTACCCGGGCGGCAAGGTGCTCGACGACCTGGCCCGCGGCGGCGATCCGAACGCCATCGCGTTCCCGCGCGGCATGACGGGCCCGGCCGACGATCCGTACGCGTTCAGCTTCTCCGGGCTCAAGACCGCCGTCGCGCGGTATGTGGAGAGCCATCCCGACGCGGCGACCGCCGACATCGCGGCCGGCTTCCAGGAAGCCGTCGCCGATGTGCTGACCAAAAAGGCCGTGCATGCGGCAACCGCACTCGGTGTCTCGACGCTGCTGATCGCGGGGGGAGTGGCCGCGAACTCGCGACTGAGGGAGCTGGCGGCGCGGCGCTGTGCGGCGGCGGGCCTGACGCTGCGGATCCCCAGGCCCCGGCTGTGCACCGACAACGGGGCGATGATCGCTTCGTTCGCCGCGCATTTGGTGGCCGCGGGCGCACCGCCCTCGCCGCTGGACGTGCCCAGCGATCCCGGTCTGCCGGTGCTGAAAGGGCAGCTGCCCTGATGCTTGGTTGCCCGTTTACTGGGTGACGATGAGCAGGTCGTTGCCGGTTGCCCAGGCTTGGGTGAAGGTGGCCATCGGGATCTGCTCATTGCGGCCGTTGGGGGTGCCGCTGTCGTTGAGGTGGACGATGTCCGTCCGGGTGTCGACCCCGGTGACGACGACGGCGTGGTCGGCTTCGTTTCGGTTCCCCGGCGAGTTCCAGATGGTTTCGCCGTTGAGCGCGGCGATCACTTTGCGCCCACCGGCCAGGTCCTGCTCTATTGTCCCCATCGTGTTGCCGGTCGTGAGCTGGGATTGGATTCCGTATTTCTGCAGCAGCACGACGAGATCTTCCGGGGAGGTGCCGTCGAAGCGGTAGATCCGGCCGCGGTGGGCTTCGCTTTTAGTGAACACGCCGCGCAGCTCGATGCCGACTTGGGTGGGTTCCCTACCGGTGGTCTGGCCGACCACGTCGGCGACGGCCATCAAGCCGCAGTCCTGCTGGTGCTGGTAGCGCCAGTAGGGCGCGGCGGCGTCGGGGTTGCCATACATTTGGCCGTTCGGATCGCCCTGCGCGGCGCCGGCCAGTCCGATGCCGACCGCGACGACCAGCGTGACCACGCCGATGATGCGGCTCGGATGGAGGATGCCGGTGAACATAACGTCATTGTTAGCACTCCGCGGATTCCCGGGCCGGTGAATGCGTCCGGTAAAGCAGCGGGGCGCCCTTGAGTGCTAGCACTCTCATGTATAGAGTGCTAGGTGGCAATCGGACGATCCCCCTGTGCCGGCACCCGCGATGACGGTGCGAGGGCTCGGACGAGTGCCAATCACCTGATAAACCGGACGGTTCGGGGGCAGGCCCTCGGACCGACCGTCAACTCCGGTCCGGGACCCCGGACCCGACCCAAATAGTGGAGGGCTCCAATCGTGGCGAAGGTGAACATCAAGCCACTCGAGGACAAGATTCTCGTGCAGGCCAACGAGGCCGAGACCACGACCGCGTCCGGTCTGGTCATTCCTGACACCGCCAAGGAGAAGCCGCAGGAAGGCACCGTCGTCGCAGTCGGCCCAGGCCGGTGGGACGAGGATGGCGAAAAGCGGATCCCGCTGGACGTCTCGGAGGGCGACACCGTCATCTACAGCAAGTACGGCGGCACCGAGATCAAGTACAACGGCGAGGAATACCTGATCCTCTCGGCACGCGACGTGCTGGCTGTCGTATCTAAGTAAGACCGTGTTCCGCCCCGGCGATCCCCGCGTAGAACCGCGGGCGATTTCCGGGGCGGCATGCGTTCGTAGCGGGCGTGAAGGAACCTGATGAGCAAACTTATTGAGTACGACGAAATCGCGCGTCGCGCCATGGAGGCGGGCGTGGACAAGCTCGCCGACACGGTACGGGTGACGCTGGGGCCGCGCGGCCGTCATGTGGTGCTGGCCAAGGCATTCGGCGGACCGACGGTGACCAACGACGGGGTCACGGTCGCGCGTGAGATCGAGCTGGAGGACCCGTTCGAGAACCTCGGTGCCCAGCTGGTGAAGTCGGTGGCCACCAAGACCAACGACGTCGCCGGCGACGGCACCACCACCGCGACGGTGCTGGCGCAGGCGCTGATCAAGGACGGCCTGCGCATGGTCGCCGCCGGTGCCAACCCGATCGCGCTGGGCGTCGGGATCGGCAAGGCCGGCGACGCGGTGTCCGAGGCGCTGCTGGCCGAGGCCACCCCGGTGTCCGGCAAGGAGGGAATCGCGCAGGTGGCGACCGTGTCGTCGCGCGACCAGCAGATCGGCGAGCTGGTGGGCGAGGCGATGACCAAGGTCGGGGCCGACGGCGTCGTCAGCGTCGAGGAATCCTCGACACTGAGCACCGAGCTGGAGTTCACCGAGGGCGTCGGCTTCGACAAGGGTTTCCTGTCGGCGTATTTCGTCACCGACTTCGACTCCCAGGAGGCGGTGCTCGACGACCCGCTCATCCTGTTGCACCAGGAGAAGATCAGCTCGCTGCCCGACCTGCTGCCGATGCTGGAAAAGGTCGCCGAATCGGGCAAGCCGCTGCTGATCGTCGCCGAGGACGTCGAGGGCGAGGCCCTGGCGACGCTGGTCGTCAACTCGATCCGCAAGACGCTGAAGGCCGTCGCGGTCAAGGCGCCGTTCTTCGGTGACCGCCGCAAGGCGTTCCTCGAGGACCTGGCGGTGGTCACGGGCGGCCAGGTGATCAACCCCGACGCCGGCCTGCTGCTGCGCGAGGTCGGCACCGACGTGCTCGGCTCGGCCCGCCGCGTGGTGGTCAGCAAGGACGACACCATCATCGTCGAGGGCGGTGGCTCCAAGGACGCGGTCGCCAACCGCGTCAAGCAGCTGCGCGCCGAGATCGAGAACAGCGACTCCGACTGGGATCGCGAGAAGCTGCAGGAGCGGCTGGCCAAACTGGCCGGCGGCGTGGCCGTCATCAAGGTCGGTGCCGCCACCGAGACCGCGCTCAAGGAGCGCAAGGAAAGCGTCGAAGACGCCGTCGCGGCGGCCAAGGCCGCCGTCGAGGAGGGCATCGTCGCGGGCGGCGGCACGGCGCTCATCCACGCCCGCAAGGCGCTGAAGGAGCTGCGCGGGACGGTCAGCGGCGACGAGGCGCTCGGGGTCGACGTGTTCTCCAAGGCGTTGGAGGCACCGCTGTACTGGATCGCCGCCAACGCGGGCCTGGACGGCTCGGTCGCCGTCAACAAGGTCAGCGAGCTGCCGGCCGGGCACGGGCTGAACGCGGAGACGCTCACCTACGGCGACTTGGTCGCCGAGGGCGTCGTCGACCCGGTCAAGGTCACGCGGTCGGCGGTCCTCAACGCGGCGTCCGTGGCCCGGATGGTGCTGACCACCGAGACGGCGATCGTCGAGAAGCCGGCCAACGCGGACGCGCACGATCATGGCCACGGCCACCACCACCATCACTGAGTAGATCGTCAGAAACGAAGCACCCCCGGCAGGATCACCGGGGGTGCTTCGTATTTGTGTCAACTGGTAGTTCGATCAACCGCGGCGGTCTTGCGACCCGGCGGAGTGAGATCCAACTTTCTCGGTATCGGCGTGACGTGCATTCACGCAGGCGTACCTCGATAATCTCGATACCCGACACTGAGGTCGCCCAACTGATTCACCCCGGAGCACCACGGAGCTCCCGTCGATAACGAATAGGGACGATGCATGAGCATGGCATACCTGGCGCAACCGGAGCAGCAGCAGCAGTTGGAATGGCTCGATGGCGGCACGCTGGCGATCTTGCTCGACGGCAAGGCCACAGATGGCCAGTTGATGGTCGGACGCTTCGATGTCAGCGAGGGCGAAGCACCCCCGTATCACAAACACACGCGTGAGGATGAGGTCTTCATGCTGATCAAGGGCGCCGCGTTGCTCTGGTACGACGACCAGGAGATGGAGCTATCGGAAGGCGGTATCGTCTTCTTGCCCAAGAACATTCCGCACGCATACCGCATCACATCCAAGAAAGCGGATCTGCTCATGATCAACACTCCCGCGGGAATCGAAGGGATGTTCCGCTACGCCGGTCGTGACAAGGCAACGCCGCGCCCGGATGGTTTCGAAATCTCACCCGCACGGATGGCCGAGGGAGCGGACAAGTTCGGACAGGTCATTCTTGGCCCCCCGCGCTGACCGCGCCAGGCGGCATCGGCTGTGATCCGGCACCACCGAGACGGCGATCGTCGACAAGCCGATCACCACCACTAACAGTTGATGCCCGAATGTGGCGCTTAGGTGCGAAAACGGTTTCCCTGCATCGGCCCCACGGTCGGCACCCCGCGCACGGCGGCGACGGTGCCGCCTAGCCCACCTCGGTGCGGGACGAGGGCGGCCATTTTCCGCGGGACAGGTCGCGATCGAGCAAACGACCGCTGACGTCGCCATCGTAGAAGAGGCTCGAGTCGAAAGCAGCACCGAAGTGCTTGGTCAACAACGACGAGAACAACAGGGCGGCCGACTGCGGCCGGTGGTTCATGACGAGTTGACTGGTCTCGCCCGCGTCGTTGAAGTACACGACGACGAAGTTGTAGATCTCGACCCCGGCCGTGTGGTAGGCCTCGGTGCCACGGATGCGGGAACGGTAGTCCTCCAAGAAGAGCTCGCCGCGCATGCCGTAGAAGCGGAAGTCCTGAAACGCGTATAGGCTTCGCGCGAAGCTCAGCATCTTCCCGACTTCGCCTGCACCGCGCAGTTCGCCGTTGAACACGGCGCCCTGGAGGATGACATCGTCGGCGAGGTTGTCCAGCCAATGTGGGTAGTAGTCCAGGTGTGGCGCATGGTTGTTGAGCTTGCGGGTGGTTTCGTTCGAGGTCGTCATAACAGCTGTCTTTCCGTTCCTGGGTCGACTCAGTTGGTAACGGGCGTGCTCACGATTTCTGATTTATGCGGTGCGTAGGACGCGCCGCATCTGTGAGGAATTCCTGCTTACGAGTCGGCAACCTGGCCCCCGTATTCCTGTTAGTGGCAGGAACAGGTCCGCCAGCACGCGCCGTGCGCCTTGGCGAACTGACTGCCGGGTTCGCGGCGAGGCGTCGTCTCGCCACGTGGTACATCTCCCACCACCGAGACGGCGATCGTCACCGGTGTGGTGATCACCGGCACCATCGGTGGCGGCGGCAAGCTCGAGTTCACCCTGATCGGTGAGACCGTGAATGTCTCGGCCCGCGTCGAGCAGCTCACGAAGACCACGGTGACCCGATCCTCCTTACCCAGCAGACCGTCGACGCCCTGGTTTCTCGACCACTCGGACTGACCGCCAGGGGATTTCACGTTGTGAAGGGCAAGTCGGCCGCCGCGGAGGTTTTCGGCCTAGACCCAGCGGTCACGCCTTCGCATCGCCTCGGCTGAATGCCGTGTGCTCGCCAGCAGGTGGTTGAGGGCATGGCTTGCATCCATCACCACCGAGACGGCTCTCGTCGACAAGGCGGCCAACGCGGACGAGCACGATCAGGGTCACCATCACCGAGTAGTGCATCAATGCGGAGGACCCCCGACACTGCAGCCGGGAGTGTTTCGTCTCAGTGGTTCGCCTTGACCCCAAGGGTTTCCAGGGTGCGTTGCAGCCAGTTGAACATCAGGCCGATCGCTTCGGGCAGTTTCGTGGTCGCGCAGTGCCCGGTGCCGGGGATGAGGTGGACCTCGGTGTCGCGTCGGCCCTCGAAGACCAGGGTGTCGTGCTGGGGGACGTGCACGTCATCGGCGCCGTTGAGCACCAGCATCGGGGCGTTGCTGTCCTGGTCGAGCAGCGGACGCAGCGAGAAGGCGCCGAACGTCGCGGCCAGTTCCCCGGCGCTGGGGCGCTGGTCGAACCCCAGGGCGTTGCCGATGATGCCGTCCATGCCGAACCGCGCCGTCGAGATGTCTGTTGTGAACGCGTCTTCGACCGGTCCGCCCAGGACGATCGCGGCGTCCACCTCGCCGGCCAGGCCCGAACGGGCGGAGTAGTGCCCGCCCATCGAGATTCCCAGATGGGTCACGATGCCGTTGCCCATCGTCCGGGCCTCGGCTATCAGGCCACGCACGATCTCGGCGCCGCCGTCGGGGGTCATCGGCACCGCCGATTCGCCGGTGCCGGCGATGTCGAATGCCACCACCCGGACTCCGGCCGTCGCGGCCGCCAGCGCGAAAAGGGTGTGCATATCCATCTTCCAGCTGTCCACCCCGCCGGATGCCAGCAGCACCGAGGCGTCTGCGGGCAGGTCGGGCGCGGCGAAGATGTGCACCGGCACCGCGGTGCTGGCAGCCCGGTACGGCACGTCGATGACGCGCCGCTCGAAGTCCACCCCGAAATCCGGTGCGGCAAGCAGATACTGCTCGAGCTGGTTCTGTAGGGCCCTGCGCTTGGAGTCGTCGGCGAGGGTCGGGAACTTCGCCCACCCGTAGGCCAGCGAGGCAAGTTGATGCGAACCTGCGCTGGCGTAGCGGGCGGCCAGCGCCGACCACTCATACACCCAGCCGCCGGGCTCATCCGCCCACATCTCGGTGATCGCGGCGCGCACCGCGTCCACGTCTGCGGCCGGTAGCCCGGTGTTGACCATCTGGGGATACCGCTCGCCGAACAGATCCTGCGCGTTGACCGGCCACTGAAAGGACATCGCGAGTTCCTTCGCGTTGAATAGCTAATGCAGAAATTCTGCGTTAAACGACTTTAGCACGGCCGGCGCCTTAAAGCAAGGAAGCTGCGTTATGATGAGACTCATGAGCGAGCCAGGGGTTCGGCGGCGAACCGGGGGCCGGTCGGCCCGCGTCCGCGAGGCGGTACTGAAGGCGACGCTGCATACGGTGGCCGAGCACGGCGCCGGCGCGGTCAGTATCAGTGAGATTGCGCGGCGGGCCGAGGTGCATGAAACATCGATCTACCGGCGGTGGCCCACCAAGGAACACCTCGTGCTCGACGCATTGCTGGACTACAGCGAGGCCAAGCTCCCCATCCCCGACACTGGGACTCTGCGGGACGACTTGGTCGCCTTCGCGACCGCGGTCACCGCTTACCTCGACTCGCCGCTAGGGCGCACGCTCGCCAGGTCGATGGCCATTGCGGGCGACGACGACACCCTGGCCGCCGGACGCGCCCAGTTCTGGAAGTCGCGGCTCGACCTCGCCAGCGCGATGATCGCCCGCGCCAAGGACCGAGGCGAGGTCCCAACCGACGTCGACGCGGCCACGGCCCTCGAACTCGTCATCGCACCGCTGCACTTCCGGGCACTGCTCACCCGCCAGCCCATCGACGCACACGACATCGCGCAGCTCGTCGACGCGCTCCTGACCGGGTTGGCCGGCTAACCAAGCCGTCGGCGCACATATGGCAGCAAATCAACACCACCGAGACGGCGTCGTCGACAAGCCCGCCGAGGCGGACGAGCACGACCACGGCCATGATCACCACCACTAGGCGAATCGCATGGGAACACGGCGACGTCGGCGGCGCGGCCAACCAGCCAAACCAATATTTGAGGCACCTCGACAGCATCTTGTGTGGGCCCTGCTGTGACGATCAGCGGCAACTTGGTTTGTCGAGGGTGTGGACGGGTGGATCTGCTCAAAGCAACCCAGCACTGCCCAGGCTTGCGTCGGGCGTGAACGCATCGAGCAATGCTGGCTGGACCGAACGGCATGCGCACGCACAGCTGGGCGGGCTGCACGATCGCGTCGCAGATGGTGTGCCCCCACAGTTCTCCGAACCGCAGGCGTTCGGCCCCGGGTGGGGGACTTACGGCCCTACCCGTGTTGTGACACACCCGGGCATCATTGGATCCGCTGCCAAGCCCAGGACCAGCGGTGAAGTCACAAATAGCACTAGATCACCCGAGGGATCCTCGCCGCAGCGTAACGTAGTATTGCCGCGGCCGAAGGCTGCACTCTGGCCCTGGGATCCCCAGCTCACACCACAACAGGCGTTTGTCGAGGAGATGTCGAGGAGATGGCGTCGCTGGATGAGCCATACCGACCAGACTTTCCGCGGCAAAACTGATGGTGCTGAAACGCCGCTGATACCTAGGTGAAAACAGATGCGTCGGCTTCTCGGGTCACACTGGTGCGGCGGCCTTCCCACCGGCTGACCAAGGAGCGGAAATGAATAAGGACCAAGCAGACGAATTCGAACAGGAACTAATGCAGCCGCTCGCACATGCCCTCCGCACCAGGCTTGGCGATGCAGGGGAAGTCCACGTCAACAATGAGCCGCACCTGATCACCGGGGAGAGGGTTGTGTATGCCACGTGGCTCGAAGTTGCGCTCAAAGATGCACGGACCGAAGTCGTCTTTAGGCCCCTCGGCCGCGAAGACTTCTCCGCGGTCTGGCAATGGGGCAAGAGCGGCCGATTCATCTTCCCGATTCCACAAGGCGACGACCCCAGTGGCGACAGCGCCCGAGCGTCCATTGACGCTGTCGCCGAACGCATCTGCCAAACCGCGAGTATGTGGCATGAGGAGCCGCCCGAGTCGTTTGGCTGGTCAGTCACCTGAAGTCAAACCGTGCCGCCGCGGCAAGGTTCGCCGTCGACGCAGCGAGAGGCCAGCGGAGGCCAGCAGAGGCCGTGGCCGCGATGTCAGAACCTGGCTGTGGTGGAGGGTGGGGCGGGTCTTGGAAGATTGCCATCGTTGCCTCGACCATGCTAGCAGCGGATAGCAGGCTCGACCCGTGCAGCGCCGAAAAACCCTCCGTTCCAAAGAAATCCAAGCCGCGCAATTCAACGACAAAGCGCGCAGCGGCGCCTGTCTGCCGCCGTTCCAGCAGCGATTCAGCGGACGGTACATACGCGGCCGGACCGAGTGTTCCAGCAGAGTGGCGCTGCAACTGACATAGCGCGGCCACCGGGTGGTGCATCGACACCAGCACACAAGCGCCGAGCGCATGGAATTCGTGCAGGTAGCGATACTCCGAGTAGATCGGGCCCGACACCGGACAGATAATTGGCAGTCGACACTCGCCGCATCTCGGTTCTGGTCAGGTTTTTCGATTCGTCAGATCGGTATGGCGTCCGGTGGTGGCGATGAAGTCGTCAAGGATGTCCACCACCGCTGTCGGGGATTCGACATGCGGGAAATGCCCGACACCGGCGAGCACCTCAAGCCGACTATCCGGCACGGCGTCGTGAGCGGCGTAGCCGTGGGCGACTGGAATGATCCGGTCCTGCTCACCCCAAATCAGCAAGGTGGGTAATCCATAGCTTAAATGGATCTTGCTGAGCGCACTGACCGCCTGGCCGCGGTAATCGACCACCGAGCGCAACGTACGCAGGAAAGCCTGCCGAGTCTGGCGATCCGACAACGACGAGTAGGCGTTCCATATCTCGCCGGCGCGCGGCGACTGGATTCCGGCCGACATCAGCCACGACCCCAGCTTGTTGCCGACGTTCAACACCGGCTGCGGCGCGACCACTGGTAGCACCAGCTCGGTTCCGGGTGCCGAGAGGATCCGCAATATCCAGTTCAGGTCGGGGCCGAGGCCACCGCTGCTGATGAGAGCCAGTCGCTGGCAGTAGTCGCGATGTTGATAGGTGAACTGCATGGCCACACCGCCACCGAGTGACTGACCGACCACGGTAGCCCGGCTGATGCCTAGTTCATCGAGCAGATCACGCAGCGACACCGCGAACGCACCCAGCGAATAGTCACCGCGTGGCTTGGCTGATTCCCCGTGCCCCAACAGGTCTGGTGCGACCACCCGATACTTCTTCGACAACTGAGGGATGACGGCCCGCCAGGTCGCCGAACTTCCCGCCATCCCATGAATCAACAGCAGTGCCTCGCCGGCCCCCGCGTCCCGATAGGCAACACGCTCACCGTGCAGATCGAGGTAGCTCATCTCGCTCACGTGAACTGGTCTCCATCCAACGGTGTCCTGGATGCCGGCACAACGCCATGACAATCGCTCCCAGCGGATTAGCGTCGATGATACGGTAACCTACGGTTCCGTAGGTTACCGGCCAGTAAATCACTGACGTCTGACGATCGACTCCGCCAGCCAGTGGCGGTCCGGTAACGCTATCTGTGGTAGCACCGGCGGTAGTCCGGCGAATCAGCCCTAACCACGCGGCTGCCGGCGCCGTTGCAGGCTCGGGCCGAAGCGATGCCGGCCTTCGCCGACGCGCGGGTCGCGACGGTATTGGCGGATAGTCGCGATTGCCGACTTAAGCCCGCGGTGGCGCCCCGTCGCCAGGTCCGTCCCGGCGAAACCGGGCTCGAGATGTGTGAACATCCGCTCGCTGCGGGTCTCTGGGGCGTCCTCGGCGGTGTCGCGCAGGTAGCGGTCCGGCAGCGACAGTTTGGCGATGGTGCGCCACGCCTGGCCGTACTGCATCAGGAACGAACCCGTGGTGTAGGGGAGGTCGTACTTCTCGCACAGTTGCCTGACCCGCACCGAGATCTCGTGCAGCCGGTTGCTGGGCAGATCGGGGTATAGATGATGCTCGATCTGATGGCACAGGTTGCCGCTCATGAACCGCATCGCCGGCCCGGCGTCAAAGTTGGCGCTACCGAGCATCTGGCGCAGATACCATTGGCCCCGCGTTTCGCCGATCATGTCGGCCTTCGTGAATTTCTCTGCGCCATCGGGGAAATGGCCGCAGAAGATCACCGCGTTGGCCCAGACGTTGCGGATCACGTTGGCCACCACGTTGGCCTTCAGCGTCGATTTGTAGGTCGCCGCCGGCGACAGCGAGGTAAGCGCCGGGAACGCGACGTAGTCCTTGACCACCTGCCTGGCGGCCTTGGCCGAAAACTCGCGGATCCGCAGGAGGGTGATTTCGCGATCCGGGCCGGCCTTGAGAATCTTGCCTAACTCGATGGGCTGCAAGCCAATTCCCCACTCGAATCCCAGCGCGAGGATCGTGTTGAACAGCAGGTTGCCGAGGTTGTAGCGCTCCCAGGGCTGGTCACGGGTGACTCGCAAGATGGTGTAGCCCACGTCGTCGTCCATGCCGACGATGTTGGTGTATTTGTGGTGCTGGAAGTTGTGGGTGAAGCGCCAGTGTTTTGACGCCCCACTCATGTCCCACTCCCATGTCGAGGAGTGGATCTCGGGATCGTTCATCCAGTTCCACTGGCCGTGCATGACATTGTGGCCAATCTCCATGTTCTCGATGATCTTGGCCAGACCCAGGCTCACCGTTCCCGCCCACCACGCAGAGCGTTTCGAGCTGCCGGCCAGCATGAGCCGGCCGGCTATCTCAAGGGCACGTTGGGCGGCGATGGTGCGGCGGATGTAGCGCGCGTCGCGCTCGCCACGGGAATCCTCGATGTCCAGCCGGATTGCGTCCAGCTCGACGGCCAGATTCTCGATGTCGGCGTCGGTCAGGTGAGCGAAGGCCGCAATGTCCGTAATCGCCATCGTGTCCTCTCTGTCGGGCTTGTATGTCGGGTGCCGAGCGTTCTATCGGATGGTCGGGAGGACGGGTCAGTGTTTTACTGCGTCGTTTGGCTTTGGCCCGGCCGGTTTAGCCTTTCCCTACCCGATCGGCGCGTTTTTCAGTGCGCGACAGGGCATTCTCGGTATCACCGGACGGTTGTTTCTTGCTCGGTCGCCAGTCGAGTGAGCGACAAACCTTCGGGCACGGGTTGGGTGACCATGGAACCGGTGATACTCCGGATTCCGGCTAACGAGCGAATGAGCGGAATGTGCATGGCGTCTGACCGCGTCCGGGGTAGAAATCCGAATGTGCGGCGGCGAGCAAATGCTCATCAAGTTCGGCGGCGTACAGCCAAACCCTCTCCGGACTGGCTGAAGGACTCAGCAACTACAACGCTACACCCATCGGGGTACGGGCATCTCAAATTCAGTCCTTCCCAGGCGCTTAGCCGCACTGTTGGCGCTGTCTCAGTTGACGATCGCTTGTCGGCTGCGCCCAATCATCCGGGGACACGAAGACCGATCTGGTTGTGCCCGTTGTCGCTTTTGCGTCACCGGCAACCTGGATTTTTTCGCCTCGGGTGCGTCGGCTGACCTCGTGGTCGGCTCGGTATCGCGGGCACCGCGAACGCCGCCACACCAGCCCGCTACCGCGCCGATCCCGGGTAGGCCCAAATGGGTGTAGCGTCAAGGTGCTGAGAATTTCAGCTGGTGCGGGATGAGTTCAGCCGTGTCCGCCGCTTAACTCTAGGAGCATTGGCTCCGAACCCGCACACGCCGGTGATCAATTGGACGTCAAGGTCACCATGATCACTTCACTTGCTTTCCGTGCCAACACCCGCGTTTCCCCGGTCGGCCCGCCGACCGCGAAGCGCCTCGTGACCAGCGCGAACGCGCTGATCGTTGCCGTCTGCATTCCGATTGATCGGAGTGACCTTGTCTGCTGTTAAAGCGGCGAAGCGACGTGTGACATTGGCACCGAACTACTCTCCGGCGCCGATGCCCGCAACGATCTATCGGCCCATCGCCCAGCAGGCTCTCAAGCTGACGGGCGCAGAAATCACAGTGGTCGCCGTCGCAATCAACCACGACATACCAACGTCGAAGGTGGCCGAGGTGATGATCGTGGAAACCGCCGGTGCTGCGATGACCTCGACGCGGTCCCATGCCATCCCCGTCGCCGGTACCTCGATCGGGCAGGCCTTCGTGGAGCGGACCCCTCGACGACTCAACAACTTCGACGTCACCATCGACGGCGTCCAACGTACCGGCCCGGCGCTGGTGCTCCCGCTGCGCACCACCGATAGCTTGGCGGGGGTGTTGGTCGCGCTGCGGCGTGACGGCGCCCGGGAGTTCAGCGACGAGCAGCTCGACATGATGGCCGCATTCGTCGACCAGGCGGCGCTCGCTTGGCAACTGGAGTCCACACAGCGCCGGATGCGTGAACTCGACATTACCGTTGAGCGCGAAAGGATGGCCCGCGCCCTGGACCACCACGTGATCCAACGGATCTTTGCGGTCGAACTGGATCTGCAGGGAACCCTTCCGCGGGCGCGATCAACTGCGGTGCAGCAAAGACTGTCCGGCAGCATCGATGATCTTCAACGCGTCATTCAGGAGATTCGCGCCGCAATCTTCGACCTGCACCTTGCACCGCCGGGCATCACGCGGCTGCGAGCACGGCTCGACGAGGCAGTCGCCCGCTTCTGCGGATCCGAACTGGAGACCACGGTTGAATTCGCGGGCCCCTTGTCGGTGGTCGATGCTGCACTCGCCGATCACGCCGAAGCCGTTGTGCGCGAAGCGGTCAGCAACGCTGTCCGGCATGCCGGCACGACCAGACTTGCGGTGACGGTCAAGGTCGAGGACGACGTGTGCATCGAGGTTATCGACAACGGTCGAGGCGTCCCCGGCGACATCACCGGCAGGGGCTTGACCAGCTTGCATCACCGCGCGCGGCAGGCCGGCGGCGCGTTCACGGTCGCGGATGCTCCCGGCGGAGGCACCGTGCTGCGCTGGTCAGCACCGCTGCCTTGATCATCGCCCCGCTGCGACTATGAGCGGCGCAGAGAGTGGACGCCACCAGGCCGGTCAGGTCGGCGAGGCGGTGGGAGTATCCCCACTCGTTGGTCGTACCAGCCGACGACCTTCACCAGGTCGCCAGTGACTTTTGGTGAGCCCGGAGTCGATGATGCATGACGACGGGTCGGTCACGATGTCGGAGGAGACGATGGGACCCTCGGTGTAGGCGAGGAAGCCCTTCAGCTCACGGTCGGCGGGCGGTGGATGCCGGCTCGCCGACGGTTACGGTGAGATCGGTGGCGGAACCGTTGGGCACCGGCACCCGTCGCGCGTACCCATCGAGTCGGCCCTCGAGCTGGGGCGGGACCACGCTGATCGCGCGGGCGCCCCGGTGGACGTGGCCACCACGTTGATCGCCGCGGCGCGGGCCCGGCGAAGGTCGCGGCATCACCGCGCCGCAGCACAGAACCTGCGCCGACTCGTCACACATGGCTTGAGCCACACAGGCACCGGCTGGGCACTAGCTTGACCCACCCATACACAGGGCTAGTTCAGCAGCCTCCTATCTGCCCACCCACGCCCACGTGATGCGGGCGACCTCGAAAACGGCGGCGACGCAACTGGATCCCCGAACTGCGGGCCCTCGCCTACACAGCGGCCGTGTGCACCAGCGCCGAACTGGCCTCCCAACCCTCGGGGTCGGCGATCGGGGATCCGACCGAACTCGCGTTGCTCGAGCTTGCCCGCACCGTCGGTGTGCCCCTCGCAGAGCCGACTGTCTTGGCCGGGTGGTAGGCGGGACACCCGCACGTCGTGACCATCACGCCTGTGTGGCGGGTTGGACCTAGTCGGTGAGTTATCCAGCGGCGCATGTATCTTCGGCGGTTGGGGGTTGTCCGTCGCGGCCGGTGAGGGTTGCGGTCATGCCGGGGAGCAGCAGATCGAGGAAGCGGTCCAGCTCGGCGGCACCGTCGTAGGACGCTAGGGCGGGTGCCAGGGCACGCAGTTGAGGGAATTCGGTGATCGCGAGCCGGTGAAGACCGAGCCGGAGCACATGGTCGGTTTCCTCGGGTCGCTCGATAACCTCCTGCAACTCATTGAGGATGTGGCCGTACAGGTAGCCGAACAACACTCGGTAGATGTGCAGGGCGTCCTCGCCGGTGAAGCCGGCAGATGTGAGCAGTGCGAGGACGTCCTCTAGCGGCCGCAGCATTCCTGGTGGCCGCTGTCCGAGCGGGGTGGCCAAGGGTCGCGTGACCAGCAGCGGCACCACGTTGGGGTGCGTCAGGGCCAATTGGCGGAAGTTGTGCGCGACGGTACGCAGTTGGCCGGCCCAGTCCGGGTCCGTACTGTCGACGGATAGCTGTACGAGCACGATCTCCGCGACCCCGTCGAGCACTGCGGCTTTGTTGGCGACGTGCCGGTAGAGCATCACCGGATCTCGGCCCACCGCTTCGCTGAGACGGCGCATTGACAGTCCGTCCACACCGTCGCGGTCCACGATCCTCAGCGCGGTCTGCAGGATCATCGACCGGTTGAGCTCACTATTGTCTCTGCCGGCGGCGGACGGGTCCTCGTTGTCAGCGCCGGCGTCGGGCCCGGCCGACTGTCTCGTCATTGCCTGAGCACTTCCCTTCTTGCCTTCTCTGGCCCTTCATCGAAGCGGCCACCGATCCTAATTCAACAACGTACGTCAACAAAATTGACTATAAGCGTTAGTCAACAGCGTTGACACGACCCTACCTGCGGTGTGTAATGGATAACAAGCACTGCAATTGGAGACCTCGACATGATTGTCATCGTTGGATTAGCTGTTCTACTCTTCGCCGTGGTCGTCGGGTTCGTCGGCGTGCTGAACAACGCGGGTGCCGCTCACCCGTTGAGCGAGAACTTCTCGGTGTTGGGCTATCACGTCACCGGGTCGACCGGCACTCTGTTCCTCTTCGGGATCGTGATCGGCGCGCTGGCGATGTTAGGTATGAGCGTGTTGCTGGCCGGTGCACAGCGCACCGCTGGCCGCGGGCGCGACGCCCGCCGCGAACTTCAAAGGTCCCAGCGCGAAGCGGCGTTTGTGAACCGAGACCACGACTCCGAACACCAGCCCGTCGGCCCAACGGTGCACTCAGAATTGTCCACGACCCGACCGGGGAGGAAGGGGGGTTCCCTTCTCGGTCGCCGGTCGTGGGGTCGACAACCGACAGCACCGCGCGCCGGCGGCGGAGCGCGATAAGCCCCGATCCAGTTCATTTGGGCAGTTCTCCGTCGCGAGCCGCGATCCCTGAAAACGAAGAATCCGCAACGAACATAGGCAAGAAAGCAATGAGCATAAACAAGAAGATCGCCCACAAGCTCGAAGCGGCCAAGGGCGCCACCAAGAAGATCTACGGCCGCGCCACCGGCAACACCCGCCTACGCACCGAAGGACGCGTCGATCAGTTCAAGGGCAACACCAAACAATCAGGGGCGAAGGTCAAAGACGCTTTCAAGCATTGAGCCCGGGCAATCGTTCTCCCAAACATTTACACAGAAACTAGGTAAACGTCATGATCGTTCTCGGAATCATCCTCATCGTCCTCGGGCTCCTCCTCCCCAGCCTCGTCCCTACCTTCGCCTACGCCCATATTTGCTTGGTCATCGGGGTCATCCTCCTCGTCGTCGGCCTGTTGCTGGCGGTGATGGGACGGATGGGACACGCCGTCGGCGGCCGCCGCCACTACTACTAAGCCGCCAGATCGGGCGCGCAATCGCGGTCGCCCGACGCTACGGACGTGCCCCAGCCCAATTCATAACTCCCACAGCTCAATTCCAACTGATTTCCACAATCAACATGCTCAATCCGAGGAGCCGACATGAATACCAGCACTATCGTTTGGATCGTCGTCGTTGTTTTAGCGTTAATTCTGCTGGTTGCCGCAATCGCTTGGGTGGCGCGCAAGAAACGCACCGAACACCGCCGCGTCCAAGCCGGCGACATCCGTGAGAAAGCCGTCGAACATTCCCACGAGGTCGGGCAACGCGAGGCGCTTGCCGACGAGACGGCAGCCAAAGCCCGCGCTGCGCAAGCCGAGGCCGAAGCCATGGCGGCACACTCGGCCGGCCTACAACACCAGGCGCAGGCACGTCACACCGACGCGGCTACCTCCCGCAGTGAGGTGAACCGGGAGTTCGAGCGCGCCGACAAGATCGATCCGGACTCTCCAACTAGCGATACGCCGCGCGGAGACGCCGCCGGCCGACGGGACCAACCACGGATGCCCAAAGCCGGATGACTTCCCGACGCACCTTGAATTGGGTCGGGGCCGGCGGGCGCGGGCGCCGCGTACTCTGACGTGACCCTCATCCCCGGTACTGCAGAGGCTGGACCCGGCGCACGGTGTGCGCGGTCTCTAATGAACCCTCAACAAATGAACCCTCAACACCAGAGGCCGCGCACAGACTTCCCGTCGCTACTCCCTCGCTACGTTTGCCCCGCCTTCGGAATCCCACGTCGACTGTGCCGTAGCCATATCTCTGCGTGCGGCGGCGCGGCGTATACCCGCACGGAGTACTTCGTGGAGGGTCAAGTACGGCCTGGCGGTAGCTGGTGGCGTTAATCTGCCCATGGCGGCATGGTTGCCGATAATTTCCGCTTCGATGATGTGCGTCATGACCGTCTCACTGTCTGCTCGCGGAAGCGAGCTGCTGGTTGTTGTGCGTCTAACAAACTAGGGCGATCGAGAACGGCGTGGCGGTACCCTAGCGACGGATCGTCTCGCTGTTGCGCCGGCGGCCGCTCATGGGGTCGCGCGCCGACTTCTGGTGTTCAAGTTGCCGGATCAGCTCACGCTTTGCTTCGAAGACAGCACGGGTGATGTCCGGGTTCTCAGCGACGGCTACGAGCGGCGCACGGCCGGGCAGGCTCGTGCGCAAAGTGACGCGCTGCTCCTTGCCGCCGCGGTCCTGCAACGAGACCTCCACATCGATGTCCCGCGGATCCCATCGTCCCAGCAGGTGCGGACCGAGCGTCGACAACGTCTCCAATACGTGCGGGCGCTCTTTTGCTTTGAAACCCGCGCCGACGTGAAGCACGTGCTCGCCGAAGGCATCTCGTTGTTCGTTTTCAGATTTCATCGTGGTCGTCCTCCTTAGACTGCCAAGGTGTGCACGCGGGCACTCGGGGTTTTCCCCACGCGTGTCGTCGCCGTGCAGTGATCGAATCCGATTTCTCGGGAAGTAACGGAAACACATTGACCGGGCGACAATTTCGGATGAACTATGCCGATGACCGGTTTCCGATAGATCTCCATTACACCCCTTTCACGGCAGTGTGTCAACATTCTTGATATACGGCGTAGGTGCGCAGGCGCCGCTTGAAATATCTTGGGTTTCAGTGCCTCAGGGCTGCAAGGAGTTCGGGTAGCGGCACGGTGGCGATGCCGATGGCGGCGTCAGCGATGCCGTAAGGCAGCACCAGGGTGTCGGCGTGGACCAGCGCGCCGCAGGAGTAGACGACGTTGGGCACGTAGCCGTCCTGCTCATCAGCAGCGGGGCTCAGTAGCGGCTGCGGTAGCTGACCAAGAATCCGGGTCGGATCGTCGAGATCAAGCAGAATCGCCCCGATGCAGTAGGTGCGCATCGGGCCGACGCCGTGGGTAAGCGCCAGCCACCCGGCGTCGGTTTCGATGGGCGGACCGCAGTTCCCGAGTTGTAACGCCTCCCAGGCTCGGGTCGGGCTCTGGCAGGGAAGCGCACTGGTCCAAACGGACAGATGATCGGAGTAGGCAACCGTATTCGATTCGCGATCTGATCTCGACATGGCGGCGAAGCGACCGCCAATCCGACGAGGAAACAGCGCCAGTCCCTTATTGGCAGCGGCGGGTCCGACGATCGGCCCGGAGGTGAAGGAGTGAAAATCTTTTGTCTCGAGGAGTTGCTGGCTGATGTGGTATCCGCTGTAGGCCGTGTAGGTGGCATAGAAAGTGATGGAGCCGTCGTCGTCGACGAAACGGACGAAACGTGCATCCTCCATGCCGGCCTGCTCTGCGCCCATCGAGGGCCATAGAACCCGCTCGGAAAGTGTGATGCGGTCGGGGAATTCGACAGCGTACGTCCGCTCGGCGATGCTGCGAAATGTGGAAATCGTCTGCTCGGCGTGTCCGCGGGTGCTCAGATTAGCCTGGAGCTCGGCGAGTTGTTGATCGAGAGCAGCTCGGGTGAAGCTCTGACCGAGCCGGTCGAGGACGTAGTCGGCGGCCTCTCCGGCGTCGTCGAGCCGGGTGAGTTCGCTGCGGAAGACGGCTGCGTCCAGGAGCGCGGGCTTGGGCGCTCCTGCGGTGGCGAACGGAGCCGAATCGTCGATCGTGGCGCGGCCGGCTGCGTCGATGGCGCCGGTCCGGAACCCGATGGACGAATGGTGCCCCTCACCGATGCCCCGGACGCTCATCACGAATCGCAGGCTGCCTGCGACGGTTCCAGCCTGGTCGGGATGGGCCACGATGCTGGGGTTGCATAACGCCGCACCTTCAATGGCGTATTCGCTCGTGAATGCCGCACCCAGCAACAACTTTCGCGCATCGGAGAGTTCGTTGCGGGGATCCAGCCGATCGGCGAGTTCACTGGCGTGCCGGCGGAACGTGCCGGCAAGATCGCGGTGACGCCCGTCGAAACGGACGATGACGTCGTCTAGCGAAGACCGTACCTGCCCCTCGTCGAGGGCCAGGATTCGCGCCAGCACCGCTCCCGCGCGGGACTCCTGGTGCTCGAAAGCTTCCTGGCCCGGCACGAAGAGTCGGGTGATGACCCGCGACGGATTGGCCGCGAGCCGCTGAGGGCTTCGCGTGACGAGCCCAGCGCCCACGGAAGTCATTGCCGCACAGTCGAGAAGCGTCTAGCGTGCTGCATCGTCGAGAGCACTGCCAGTGTCGACTCCGCGCCCTGGTTGCGGTTCACGCCATCGGCGCGCAGGCCGTCGAATCCGCCGCCGGTCTCGGGGTCCCACATGAGCTGTCGCGCGTCGTTGGCACCCATGAACCAGGCCGCAGCGGCCAGGACCCCGTCGGGCCAGATCGAACGGGTGTCAATGGCGGCGGCACGCGCGCACGCGTCGGCGAGGGTGGAGACCTCGATCGGCTGCTGATCGAACGCGGGCCGAGGGTCGTCCGGCCCTCTGCCCGCTGCGGGGGTGGGCGAGAGGTGACCACCCGCCGTTTCGTATTCGACCAGCCAACCCAACAGATCCAAGCCGCGGTACCGCAATGTCGAATCGTCGAGGGCAACGCCCGCGGCGATCATCGCCTCGGCGAGAACCGCATTCGCGTAGGTGAGTCGCCGCTCGGGCCATGGCCAGGCCGCATCGCCGTTGGGTTGGGCCGCGGTGTTGGCGTAGTCGATGAGCAGTTCGCGTGCGGCCCGTTGCCCGGGGTCGACGGAGAGGAGTTCGGCGGCGCCCAACGCGGCGAACGCCATCGCGCGAGGCCACGGCGATCGCACCTGCGCGGCGCGTTCGAACTGAATGACGGCCAACCGGCGAATCAGAGCGACGTCACTATGCGCGGCGGCAGTTCCCAGTCCCCAGATGCAGCGCCCCCAGCAGTCCTCCAGCGAGGGCTCATCCTCCCAAGCGCCCCTGTTGTCCATCCGGTTTCGGCAGGTGCCGGTGTAGGACTGCGCATCGTTCAGGAACTGCACGGCCACCCGCGCAAGGCCGTTGACCTCCCCAGCAGGGTTGGGCTCTCGGGTGGCGACGACGAGTACGCGGGCCATGTCGTCGGTGCAGTAGCCGTGCTCGGGCCGGGGCTCGGCGAAACAGGCGTGCTCGAACGTTCCGCGGCGGTCTGTCAACCGCAACAGGTGATCGAATCTCGGCTCCGGCGTGGTGGCGGTCACACCAGCGCCCGGCGTTTAGCGAGAATCCGTTGTGCCAGAACCAGATAGGCATTCGCCACCACGGGCCAGGCCATCGTCGGGGCCAACCGGCGGGCCTCCGCGGCCATGGAGCCGGCGAGGCGCGGATCGGTCAGCACTCGGCGCAGGGCGGATGTCAGCGCATCGGGATCGCCGTGATCGACGACGATGCCCGCCCCACTACCGAGAAGTTCGACGGCGTGGGGGAAGGCGGTGGCGACGACCGGCCGCCCGCTCGCGATTGCGTCGACCAGAACACCGGAAGTGACCTGATCCGTGGAGTCGTAGGGCAGGACGACCATGGCCGACGACCGAACCAGCGCAGTCAGCGACCACACGTCGCGGTAATTGGCGTCGAAGCACACCGAGTCCGCGACGCCGGTGCGCCGCGCCTGTTCGGCACGAGCGTCGCGGTATGCCTCGCCATCGGCGGCCAGAACCTTCGGGTGCGTGCGGCCGGCAATCAGGTAACGCGGCCGGCCATGGAGCTCACGCAGCGATCCCATTGCCTCGATGACCCGCTCGATGCCCTTTCCCGGCCCCAGCAGACCCCAGGTCAGCAGAGTCGGTCTGCGCGAACGCATTACCGGGGTATCGCTCACGACGGTCGCACCGTGCGCGATCGTGGTGACTTTTCGGTGATCGACGTCGAAGCCGAGGCACAGGCGTTTCCTGGCCGCCTCCGACATCACAACCACCTGAGCCGCCATCGCCGCGATCGCCTCGAGCACCGAACGCTGATGCGGGGTCGGCTCTTTGAGGACCGTGTGGGCGACCACGATCGACGGGATGCGCAGCCCCCGGATGATGTCCACCACCTCGTCTCCGTCGACACCGCCGTAGATGCCGTACTCATGCTGCACGACCGCGATATCGCTCTCGTTCAGCAATTCGGAGGTTGCGGCCACGGATGTCGCGGAACCGTTGACCAGCTCGCCGATCACCCGAGCATCAGAAGATGACGACCCGTCGGCAACCCGCACGACGCTGACGTCAGATCCATTCGCGCACAACCCTTTCGACAACGCGGCGCTGAACGTCGCCAACCCGCACGGTGTTGGTGGATACGTACTGAGAATGCCGAAACTCGCGGAGCCGCAACGACCTTGCCCAACGAGGGGGAGATTCGATGTTTCGGGGGTGAATAGAGCCCTCAAGGTGATCCCGACCGACGGTTGTCACCGGTGTGTCCGGCGGCGAGCTGGCGCTCTGCGAGATCAGCGGCGGACGGCTGACCTCATCCCGGGCTGGCTGGGTTCCCAACCTTACTGAGGCTACACCCGATGACCGGCTATCGCGCATTGAGCCCGGCCAGGATGCGCAGGCCGACGGCGTGCCGACTGATACCGGCGTCGGCACCCTCAGCCGTGAGGTGCCGCTCGGCTTGCTCGGGCGTGCAGCCCTGGCCGATGAGGGCTCCGACGGCCTGATTGATGACCGACGCCTCGAAAAGGCCTGTTGCGGAGCCGCGTTCGGCAGGGCCCGGCAGGTGCTGATCGAGGACGAAGTCACTGAGGGGCCGGCCGGTGAGCCACGCGAGGTCGGCGGTGAGGTCGACAAAGGTTCCCGGCGACCGCGCGTACAAGACGAGGATCACCGCTGGGAGACCGACGTCACCGACACCTGACAGCGCCAGCCTCAGCGAGGTGCGGACATCACCCGTTCCGGCACCCTCGACCAATGCGGTGAACGTGAACGGCGGATCACTGCCGGCGACGGTCACGCTGAGACCCAGAAAGGTGGGTACTGCAGCGGTTGCATCGGCCGCCAGTTGGCGCAGAGTGTGGGCGACATCGGTGCCGGGCTCATCCAAAGCCGCGGTGAGAATGCCCAGGTCTGCGGCGAGGGCCGCGGTGACCTTCACGAGAGGACTGCTCCGCTGTACGCTCCCGAGCGCGATCGGGCCTGCCGGCGCCGCGCATGGCCGGTCGCCGTGCGCGGTGAGGATTCTCAAGACGCGAGTCAGGACCCGCCTCGTGACTGTTTCCCCACTTGTTACGGTACGCCGGCTGGGCTTTCCGGCTCAGGTCGGGCGCGGGCGCGGGCGCGGCGCACCGCTTCATCGACCATGCGTTGCGCCACATCAGCCAACTTGCGGTGCTCAGATTGGCTCATCGCCCGCAGCTGGGTGAACGCGTCCTCGGCGCTGCGCCCGGTACGTCCGCGGATGAGGCCAATCGCTTGATCGATCACCGGGCGGGTGGACAACGCCCTCTGCAAATGGTCAGTTAGAGCAAGCGCTTCCGCGAGGATCTGCGCGTTGTGCACGGCGACAGCCGCTGGTTTGGCGAACAATTCCCCGAATTCGGCGGCGTGCTCATCGAAAACGTCTTTGCCGTGGGCATATACGTTGATCGCCCCGACCACCCGATCGGGCAGCAACAGCGGTAACGACAGCGCACTGTGCACCCCCAACCTCCCCACGCGCGGACCGAAGCGCGGCCACATCTTCTCCCCACCCAACGACCCTGAGCGCACCGTGCGACGTTCCAGCGCCGCGGTAATGCAGGGCCCCTCCTTGAGGGTCACGTACTGGATTTCGTCAATCTCGGTGACAAAGGGAGCGCTGGCCGCCAACGCCGCGACCATGTTGTCCACCCGGTCGACATTCAGCAACGTCACCCCAGCACCTTCGGCTCCCGGTATCGCGCGGACCGCGAACGTCGCTACCTCCGCCAGCAACTCGGGCAAGCGGCGATGATCGGCGACCAGACCCGCGAGATTGCTGATCGCCGCCCGCAAATCGGCGTCATCAATGCTGAGCTGCTCCGATGTCCGCGACGCCAGCGGTTGCCCATCAGTGCCCTCGGTAAACTCCACCATCGCCGTTACCTGTTTCATAATCTTGCTGGAGCCCGATATCAGCGGCGACCATCCGTGTGCCCAAGGCGCAGCCGCCGCGAGATGATTCCCATCCTAGGGCGAAGTTGGCTGGCCCGTCCAAAGCGAAGTTGGCACTTCCTGATTTGGCCAGAAGGCCGACACCTGCGCGGACGCGCCGGCCCCAACCGGTGTAGTGTGGTGGCTGCTGAGCATCTCAGCTGGTCCGGACAGGTTTTAGCCGTACGCCGCTGAACCCTAGGAGCGCGTTAGCTCCGAGCCCGACATGCCGGTGATCGTCCGCACGACCGGGTCACCATGACCAACTCAATGTTGCCCTCTTCCGTCCTGCCGGGCGATGCCATTTCCTGCACGCCGGGCAAGGGTCAATTAGCACGATTGGATGCTCACTGGATGCAGTCGTCGGTGGCCATCGTCAGCGCCCACGGCGACATCGACCAGACGAACGCACGCGCCCTCATCGAGTATTCACTCGCCCAGCTGGTGCGTTCCCGCGGGCTGATCCTTGACCTGACCCGTCTGGAATTCTTTGGCGCCGCAGGTTTCTCGGCGCTGCACAGAATCTCGGTGAGCTGCGCGCGCGCTGGACTTGACTGGGTGTTGGTACCCGGTGCTGCGGTATCCCTGCTGCTACGAATCTGCGATCCGGACGGCTGGCTGCCGGCCGTCAACACCGTCAGTGCGGCACTGGCCAGCCTCCAAGGATCGGCGTCCCGTGCGGACCATCCCGAAAAGGCGTGTGGTACCAGTGACATGGGGTAGCGACCTGATTACCGGTCCCGCGAACCGGATGATCGCGACTGTGCAGAACGGTGTCGAGGTGCTGCGGTTCGGTGGCCTTCAGACCGGATCCCGTCCGTCGCCGTTTCAGATCGTGGAGCGGTGCGCCATGTACCGGCTACGACGGTATTTCCCCGACGGCGCGAATGATGATCCGTCACGGCCGCCGGTGGTACTTGTGCCGCCGATGATGATGTCGGCCAACGTGTTTGACGTCACCAGAGACCAGGGCGCGGTCGGCGTCCTGCATGATCTCGGCGTGGACCCGTGGGTGGTGGATTTCGGCTCGCCGGACCGGGAAACCGGTGGGCTCGAACGCACGTTGAGCGACCATGTCGTCGCGCTGAGCGGGGTCATCGACTTGATTAACGCGCACACCGGCCGCAGGGTGCATTTGGCGGGCTACTCGCAGGGCGGCATGTTCTGCTATCAAACCGCGGCCTACCGACGTTCCGAGGGCCTGGCCAGCGTCATCACTTTCGGTGCGGCCGTCGACTCGCTCAGCGGTCTGCCGTTCGGAATTCCCGCGGCCCTGGCGGGCCGCGGCGCCCAACTGG
Organism: uncultured Actinomycetota bacterium; assembly: GCA_963784685.1. Lineage (GTDB taxonomy): Bacteria > Actinomycetota > Actinomycetes > Mycobacteriales > Mycobacteriaceae > Mycobacterium. Next base: position 527,737 of record CAWASF010000009.1, on the reverse strand, counting down.
TCGCCGACCACGTCTTCAATCGTCTCTCGGTGCCCGGATGGATGGCCCGTACCGGGTTTCAACTTCTGGACCCGATCAAGACGGTCCGGGCGAGGTGGGACTTTCTACGGCAACTCCATGACCGAGAGGCGTTGCTGCCCAGGGAACAACAACGTCGCTTCCTCGAGGCGGAGGGCTGGGTGGCATGGTCGGGTCCCGCGGTCGCCGAACTGTTACGGCAGTTCGTGGTCCATAACCGGATGATGGCCGGCGGGGCCGTGATCGATGGCACGTTGATCACACTCGCTGAAATCACCTGTCCGGTAATTGCTTTCATCGGCGAGATCGACGGCATCGGCCAGCCCGCGTCCGTTCGAGGGATCCGGCGGGCCGCGCCCCGCGCCGGGGTATTCGAGGTGCTTTTGCGGGCAGGTCATTTCGGGCTCGTCGTCGGGTCGACCGCCGCCACGCACACCTGGCCCACCGTCGGTAAATGGGTGCTCTGGCAAGACGGTCGAGGGCCCAGGCCGGAGGGCGTGCACGCGATGGAGGCCGACCGTAGCGTCGGGATCGATGGCGCTGTCGGGCTGTCGTCGCGTATCGGTCACTCGGCGGGTGTGCTGGCCGAACTGGGCATCGGCGCGAGCCTGGGGTTGGCCGGCGCCGCGGCGGGGGCGGCGCACAGCGGCAGGGAGATCGCCGGGGAGGCCGTGCGTACCCTGCCCCGGCTCGCCCGCCTCGGGCGGCTGCAGCCCCAAACCCGGGTGTCGTTGGCCGGGGTGATGGCCCAGCAGGCGAACAGAGCGCCCGAGGAAGAATGCTTCCTCTTCGAGGATCGGGTCCACACCAACGCGGCGGTTGATCACCGCATCGACGACGCGGTGCGCGGCCTCATCGCCGTCGGTATCCGTCAGGGAGCCCACATCGGCGTGTTGATGGATACCAGCCCCAGCGCCGTGGCTGCGATCGCGGCGCTGTCGCGGCTCGGCGCGGTGGCGGTGCTGCTGCCCCCAGACGACGACCTCGCCGCCTCCGTCGAGCTGTGCGACGTGGCGGACATCATCACGGACCCACACCATCTGGCGACGGCCACCGCGACCGGCGCCAGGGTGCTCGTCCTCGATCACGGCCGCACTGCACACCTCCGCCCGAGGGAGTCGGACCGGGTCGTCGAGCTGGACCGCCTCGACCTGTCCGGCGCGCGGCAGCCGCACTGGTATCGCCCGAACCCGGGCCGGGCAAGTGATGTCGCCTTCGTGTTCTTCAGCACGACGGGAGGGCGCCGGGTGGTAAAGCAGGTCACCAATCATCGGTGGGCGCTGTCGGCCTACGGCACGGCCACCGCCGCCGCGCTCGGCCGCGATGACACAATCTATTGCCTGACACCGCTCCACCATCCGTCGGGTCTGATGGTCAGCCTCGGCGGCGCGGTCGCCGGCGGGTCGCGCATGGCCTTGACCCGCGGCGTCGACCCCAGGCGGTTCACGGACGAGGTCCACCGTTACGGGGTCACAGTGGTGTCCTACACCTGGGCCATGCTGCGCGAACTGGTGGAGGCGACGTCGCCCGAGCTTGCCGAACATCATCCGATCCGCCTGTTCATCGGAGCCGGAATGCCAACCGGGTTGTGGCAGAAGGTCACCGACCGATTCGCCCCGGCCCGAGTGCTGGAGTTCTATGCCTCCACCGAGGGGGACGCGGTGCTGGCCAATGTCGCCGGCACGAAGATCGGGGCCAAGGGTCGGCCACTGCCGGGCAGCACCAAGATTCGGCTCGGCCGCTACGATGCGGCGGCGGGCCGGTTCATCGAGGATGACCACGGTTTCGTGCGTCCCTGCGCGGACGGCGAGGTGGGTGTGCTGCTAGCGAAGCCGGGATCCGGACTCGACACCGCGAGCGTGTTGATGCGCTCGGTATTCGCCGAGGGGGACACGTGGATCACCACGGACCACCTGTTTCGCCGCGACGGCGACGGCGACTACTGGTTCGTCGACAACAGGAACACCGTGATCCAGTCGGAGCGCGGACCGGTCTTCTGCCAGCCGATCTGCGACGCGCTCGGCGACATCACCGTGATCGACCTGGCCGTGGTGTATTCCGTTGCGACCGACACGCACGACGTCGCGGTCGCGGCCGTGACGCTTGACAAAGGCGGCGTCCTCAGCGCGGCCAGCCTGACCACCGCGTTGGACAGCCTCCCCCGCGACCAGCGTCCCGCCATCGTCCACGTTGTTAACCGCATACCGCTCACGCCCTCCTACCGCCCACTGTCGACCGCACTGCGAGAAGCCGGGCTGCCTGCGCCTGGGGAAACGACCTGGTACCACGACGTCGCTGACGGCCGGTATCGACAATCGGCCACCATCGGCCATGAGTCACGGGGCTGGGCCCCAGCAACCGCGGAGTAGGTGGGGACACTCCAGCGGCCAGCCCGAGTGGTCAGAGGCCGTCGCGCCGCTGTACCCCGGCGGTCGCCTACTTTGCTGTGTGGCCCATTCGCCGGGGCGTGTCAGCGCACATGGGTCAAGTTCGGCCAAGGGGCGCGGCCGGTGCTAGCGTCCCGAAGACATCCACGAAGTGAGGTCAACGCGATGGAAGAACTGCTGCTGCAACACCGCGACGATCGCGGCCTCGTCACGCTGACGCTGAACCGCCCCGAGGCCTTTAACGCGCTGTCTGAGGCGATGCTCGCGGCGCTCGGCGAGGCCTTTGACGCGCTGGCCCACGATGAAGCGGTGCGCGCCGTCGTGCTCGGGGCAACCGGAAAGGCCTTCTGCGCCGGCCATGACCTGAAGGAGATGCGGGCTGAGCCTTCGCTCGAGTACTACCAGCGCCTGTTCGCACACTGCACCGCCGTGATGCTGTCGATCCAGCGCCTCCCCGTCCCGGTGATCGCCCGTGTCCACGGTCTCGCGACTGCCGCGGGCTGCCAGCTCGTCGCGATGTGTGACCTCGCGGTGGCGAGCCAGGACGCCCGCTTCGCGGTCAGCGGCATCAACGTCGGGCTGTTCTGCGCGACACCGGGAGTCGCGCTGTGCCGCAATGTGCCACGAAAAGCCGCCTTCGAGATGCTCGTCACCGGCGAATTCGTCTCTGCCGACCAGGCGTGCGCGCTGGGGCTGGTCAACAGGGTGGCGGCGCCCGAGGCGCTCGACGATGAGGTCGAGGCGCTGGTATCGCGCATCGTCGCGAAGCCGGGTGTTGCCGTCGCAACGGGGAAGGCGCTGTTCTACCGCCAGATCGAAGTCGGCATCGAGTCCGCTTATGAGGACGCGGGCTCGACGATGGCCTGCAACATGATGGATCCAAGCGCGCTCGAGGGTGTGCAGGCCTTCATCGAGAAGCGCCCTCCCGCTTGGGTGGCGACGCAGAGTTAGCGATGGTCGTGGCCGGCGGGGCGCTCGAGCAGGCGTTGGTGGCGCGCGTCGAGCTCGGCGGGTATCAGCTTGGACGTCTGGGCGAGGACATTTTCGAGGGCGGCGGCCCAACTCGCCCAGTAAGGCCGTCCGGGATTCTCGGCGATGTGCCGGATGAGTTGCCCGCGGAACGTCTCCCACTCACACGCCCCGGAGCGGCACAACGCGACAGCGAGACCGAACACGCGGCGTTCCCAAGGCGCCCCGAACACGATCTCGCCGTTGTCGCGTGGCGGCGAAACCGGCCCTTCCAGGTCGGCGTCGACGCTCGGCGTATCAGGCATCGCGGATTTGCTTGGGAGACAACGCCAGTCCTACCCCGATCATCGAGTCGCGCGTCACGAGTCTTGCCAGTTCGGCCTCGCTAAGGCCATCGGTCCCGGGCGGCCGCTCGGGCACCACGAGATAGCGCGCTTCCGCCGAGCTGTCCCAGACCCTGATCGTCACCTCTGTCGGCAGTTCCACCCCCATCTCCGCGAGCACGGCCCGGGGCTGGGCAACCATCCGCGAACGGTAGGCGGGTGACTTGTACCAGGACGGCGGCAGCCCGAGCACCGGCCAGGGGTAGCAGGAACACAGCGTGCACACCACGACGTTGTGGACGCGCGGCGCGTTCGGCACCGCGACGATCATCTGGGCCTCGGGGCCGCCGAAGCCGAATTCGGCGACGGCACGTGTTCCGTCAGCGAGCAGGCGCTGGCGATACTGCGGATCGGTCCACGCGCGGGCGATCACCTTGGCACCGTTGAGCGGTCCTACGTTGGTCTCGTAGTGCTCGATGACCTCGTCGATGATGTCGGGATCGACGATTCCCTTCTCCACCAGAAGCGATTCCAGCGCCTCGACCCGCGCCGCCGTCTCGTCGGTCATAGAGCCTCCAGGTAGGGCTCGTAGAGGTCCACCCGGACTTCGGTGCCGGGCTCGGCGTCAGGTCCCCATAGGTTGACCCCCTGGAAGGCGACGGTGTAAAGATGTTGCGGCCATGCGCGCTTGCCCACGACCACGGCGTCGGGAAACACCGTCGCGCCGAGGTAGGCGACCACTACGCCGGGCTTGCCGGTCACATAGGCCGGCTGCCGCGTGAACGGCGCCGCGATGGTGCCGCGCACTCGGACGCGGTCGCCTGGCGCGAAGCGCCGCCGTCGTAGCGCGGTCCGCGACGTCCCCAGCAGCCGAGGCAGCACCTGACCGGCGAACCAGCGGGGATACGTGGGGCGCGAGAGTGCATGCAGGACTGCCGAAGTGGCCGCGAGGCGCGCTCGAGACACGCGCCGACGCCCGGGCCCCGCGCCGCGGCCTGCAATTCGGGCGTCGACCTCGCCGGGCGCGAGGTAGTCCGCCTCCACAAGCAGGTTCTCGAAAGCTCCCAGCCAGCGTCGGTAGTAGCCCGACAGGTAGACGTCGCGCGGCAGTCGTTGCATGGCGAAGCGGCCGACGTCGAGGTTGCGACCGAGTAGCGGTAGCAGAAAGAACGCGATGCCAAACACCCGGCCCTCCCAGGGCTGGTGGAAAACCGGCTCATCCTGCTCACGGACGATGGGTCCGAAAAACTCGGCACGACCGCCCATGTCGCTCGGGGCGTCCACCGCCCGAACATAACAGGACCCAAGAATTTGGCAAGAGGTCTGGGAAACACTTACCGCGGCGCTCTCCACTGGGGCAAGCGAAAGGAACCGGACCATGAACGGCCCTCGCACTCCGAAGAAAATCATTGCCGCGGCGCTGCTGCCCGGTGGCGTGGCGATGACCGGCCTGGTGCTGGCCGCCGGTACCGCCCACGCGGAGAATTGGTGCTCGCCCGCGGCGATGGTAAACAAGGTGTGCTACGGACCAAACCAGTGGTGTCCGAGCGATTCGCTCTTCCACTTGACCCAAAATCATGTGGCCAACCCGATCAAATGGGACATGAACGTCTGCCACACCTATTACTACGTGCCCTGGGGTCAGGGCAATGTTGGTGGAGACATCTGGGAGGGCCCCAATCCTCCTGGCCCGCAGACCCTTCCGCCTAGGTTGCCGTACCTGCCGCCGCCCCCCGGCACGTGCTGGAATATGTGGATCCCGGGGCCATGCCCGGGCGGTTGAAACCGTCGTCGGCTCGCGGCCGAGATAAGACATTCGACACACGGGTGGCTTAAATCGAAAGCCACCGAGACGGCGATCGTCAACAATGCGGCCAACGCGGACGAGCACGATCAGGGTCAGCATCACAGAGGACTTCCGGGCACTGCTCACCCACCAGCCCATCGACGCACACGACATCGTGCAGCTCGTCGAAGCGCTCCTGACCGGGTTGGCCGGCTAACCAAGCACGGCCACGGCCACGTTCACCAGAAACCCTTTTCACGGACAACGCCCGGTTATTTGCGGGGGCGTTTCGTTTCGCAGCGCCGTTGGACCGGCGTCGCCATCGGAGATTTCGGCAAGATTATTCACGCGCCAAATAAGACGCCATATCCGCAGGATTTCGTAAGATTGCGTAATTGACAGGGAGGCGGTCGATGGCGAGGTTCCCGGTTGATCCCCTGTCCGTGACCCCGGCATGGCTTAGCGAGGTTATGCGCGCTGAGGTGCGGGAATGTCGGCTCGAACAGATCGGCATTGGTGTCGGCCTATGCGGCCGCCTATACCGTGCGCATCTCGACGGCGGGCCAGACGCGCCCCGGTCGGTGGTCGTGAAGCTGCCGCTGCTGCACAGCGAAGCCCGGACGGCCGTCTGCGAAGACCTCGAGTTCTACCTGCGCGAGGTGCGCTTCTACCAGGAGATCGGCCAGGCCACCCCGCTGCCGCCTGCGCGGGCTCACTTCGCGGCTTTCGACGAGGCGACGCACGACTTCGTGCTCGTGCTCGAGGATCTTGGCCGCCTTCGCGTCGCCGACCAGGTCGCGGGGTGCACGGCCGCGGACGCCGAAACGGTCGTCGCCGCAATCGCCCGCCACCACGCCCACTGGTGGGAGAGCGGGCGCTTCGCGGCGTTGCCGTGGCTGAAGACGTTCGCCACTCCGCCGACTCCGGCGCGGATGGCCGGCAATTTCGAGGCCGCCTGGCCGCGCTTCCTCAACGGTGTCGGCGCCGACCTGTCACCGGCGCTGCGTGGCTTCGGCGAGCGGTTTCCCGCGCTCGTGCCGTGGTTCTTGCAGGAGATCGCGCGGCGCCCGCGGACCTTCCTGCATGGCGACTTGCGGCTGGACCAGCTGTTCTTCGCCGTCGAAGCAGGCGATCCGCCGGTCACAGCGCTCGACTGGCAGATCACCTCGAAGGGAAGGGGCGCCTACGACGTGGCGTATTTCGTGAGCCAGAGCCTGGCCACCGAAACGCGCCGGAGTTGCGAAACCCGGCTCGTCGAGCGGTACGCCGAGGCTCTCGCGGAGCATGGAATCGAGTACCCGAGAGACGATCTGTGGCGCGACTACCGGCTCACCACGGCGTGGTGCTTCGCCTACCCGGTCATCGCCGCCGGCAAGCTGGACCTTGCTAACGACCGGCAACTGCAGCTGCTCCACAGCATCCTCGATCGGGCCGCCACGGCGATCGAGGACAACGACGTCCTGTCGGTGAGGCCCGACTGACGTGTCCGATCACCAGGCCGAACACCGCCGCGCCTGCGCGTCGTGCGGCACGACGAACGAAGAGGACGCCCGCTTCTGCGAAGGGTGCGGCGGGTCCCTCGGTCGCGCCTGCGGGACATGCGGGGTGGAGGCGAGCGCCACCGCGCGATTCTGCCGGGCATGCGGCGCGCCGCTCGCGGAGGGGGGCGTGCCGGCGCCTGCCGGCCGGGCAGCGGCGGCACGCAAGACCGTCACGGTGATGTTCGCCGACCTGGCCGGTTCGACAACCTTCGAGGAGCAGGTCGACGCCGAGACGGCACGCGATGTCATCGGGGGCTACCACGATCTCCTGCGCTCGACCGCGGAGCGCAACCGGGCAGGCGTCACGAAGTACATCGGCGACGGTTTCATGGCCGTCTGGGGCGTTCCCGAGATGGGACCCGACGACGCCGACCACGCCGTCGACGCCGCGGTCGAGCTGCAGCGGCGCTTCGTCGACCTTGCCGCCGGCGTTTCGAAAGCGCACGGTGTCGATCTCGCCCTGCGGGTCGCGGTGAACACCGGCGAGGTCGTGGTCGGCGCCGGGGACGCCGATCTCGTGGGCGACGCGGTCAACGTCGCCGCCCGGCTGGAGGCCGAGTGCCCACGCGGCCGTGCCGTCGTCGGCGAGGAGACGTGGCGGTCGACTCGCGGGCGACACCGGTACGAATCCCTCGGCCAGGTGCAGGTGAAGGGTCGAACCGCGCCCGTGGCGGTGTACCAGTGGCTCGGCCGCCAGTCCGAGGCCGCCGACTCCGCCGTCTTCGTCGGCAGGGCCGACGAGCTCCGGCGCCTTCGGGCCGCACTCGATGACGCCGTCGCCGCACGGGCGGCGCGGTTGGTCACCGTCATCGGCGATCCCGGCGTCGGGAAGAGCCGGCTGGCCACGGAGTTCGTCGAAGCCCAGCACGGCATCAATCTCATTCATGCCCGGTGCGATGTCGAGCAGACCGTTGCACTCGCGCCGCTCGTCGAGGTGCTGCGGGTGCGAGACCTCGACGCCGACGTTTCTGTCGGGGCCCCCGAACGTGACCGCGTGTTGAGCGACCTGAAGGGTCTGGCGGCCGGCGTCCCGGGCTCGGTGGAGGAGACGTTCTGGGCGCTGCGCCGGTTCGTCGAGGTGCTGGCATCCGGCGAGCCGCTGGTCATCATCCTCGACGACCTGCACTGGGCCGACACCCTGCTCCTCGACTTCGTCGATCACCTCGTGGAGTGGGTGCGGGAGGTGCCGGTGCTCGTGGTGGCCCTGGCCCGGCCCGAGCTCCGCGAGATCCGGCCCGACCTCGTCACCGCCAGCCGGTGGGTAGCGGAGGCCGTGCACCTGGGCGGCCTCGACCCCGCCGCGACCGCCGAACTCGCGGCCGGCGTATTGGGCGCCTCCCAACCGCCGGAGGAGCTGGTGAGCCGCCTGCCCTCGTCGACCGGAGGAAATCCGCTCTTTGTGCGGGAGCTGGTCGGGATGCTCGTGCACGACGGGGTCCTCGTTGCGGAACCAGTCGGCTGGCGGCTCACGATCGATGTCGACGCCATCGCCATCCCGCCCACGATCCAGGCACTTCTGGCATCCCGGTTGGAGCGGCTCGATGCCGCGGATCGGCGCGTGCTCGAGATTGCCTCGGTGATCGGCACCGACTTCTCGCTGGGCACGCTGCGCGCCCTGGAGGATAGAGCCGGGCCCGGAACCAACGGGATCAAGAGGTCCCTCGACCGGCTACGTCGTCTCGAGCTCGCGCAGCCGACCGGGGCTTACATCGGCGACGAACCGGTCTGGCGGTTCCACCATGTCCTGATTCGCGACGTCGCCTACCGCCGGCTGTTGAAGTCGGACCGGGCCGAGCTGCACGAGCGGCTCGCCGCGTGGGTGGAGGCGGGCGGGGCGAGCCTTGCGTTCGACACCGACGAAATGGTCGCCCGACATCTGGACTCGGCGCATCGATACCGAGTCGACCTCGGCATGCACGACGAGCGCACCGATGACCTCGCCGTCCGGTCGGCACGGTGCTACCTGGCATCGGCGCGCCGCGCCCTCGACCGTGACCAACTCGCCTCGGCGGGCACCCAGGCGGCTCGCGGAGCGATCCTCGCGGCCGCCGACGAGGCGCTCCATGCCGAGCTGCTGTTGGTCGGCTGCGAAGCCTTTCTCTCCGCCGGTGACGTCGCCGCCGGCGCGCCCCTTGTCGATGACCTCGAGCGCATCGCCGGCGAGGCGCTGGAGCCGTGGGCGACCTGCTACCGGTGTCAGTTCGTCGTCTACACCGACCCGGAGCGGTTGTTCGACGTCGACGCCCGCCTGCAAGGCGCCATCGACGAGTTCGCCCGGCGCGGGGATCCGGCCGGGCTGGCCAAGGCGTACCGGGTGCGCGCGACTGCCCGGGCCCGACTCGGCCGGATCGGCGACTGCGAGGTCGACCTTTTCGAGGCGCTGGTAGCGGCGCGGCAGGGCGGGGATCACCGGCAGATCACCGCGGCGCTGAGCGCGGCGCCCAACGCCGCGCTGTGGGGGCCTAGCCCGGTGCCGAAGGCCGGCGGGCGGTGTCTCGACGTGGTGCGGATGCAGCGCATGACCACGGCGGCGCCGTCGCTCGAGGCGACCTCGTTGCGCTGCCTGGCGGTGCTCGAGCTACTGCGCGGGCGGCCCGACAAGGCTCGCTCGATGCTGGCCGACGCCCGCCAGGTCGTCGCCGATCTGGGGCTTCGCCACGGGCTGATGGAGACCGAGCTGTTCGCCGGGATCATCGAGTTGATGGTGGGCGACCCGATCGCGGCCGAGCCGCACCTGCGGACCGCGCTGGAAGGGCTGGACGCCTTGGGCGTCGGCGTCGACGCCGGCCAGGCCGCCGCCCTGCTGGCACGATCGGTGCTCGCACAGGGGCGCGTCGACGAGGCGGACCGGTACGCCACCGAAAGTGAGCGCCTCGCGGGGCACAACCTGAAGACGGCCATCGCGTGGCGCGCGGTGCGAGCGGAGATCCTGGCGGCACAGGGCCGGCACGACGAAGCCGTAGCGATGGCCCGGGAGGCGGTCGCCGTCGCCGCCGACACGGATCTGGTGCTCGATCACGCCGAGGCCTGTCTGGCGCTCGGCCGGGTGCTTGCCGCCGCCGGTGACGAGCGGGGCGCGGCGGACGCCACGCGCGACGCCGCGGCGCTGTATGCGGTCAAGGAAGCGGAGGGCTCGATCGAGCGGCCGGTCGAGCAAGCGGCGCCTAAGGCGACCGGCGCGGCGCAGTCACGCCTGGCCGTCGCGAACCGTGCGACCGCGGCAACAGATCGCGGATTGTCGGCGATGAACGCGGGAGATATCGATGCGGTCGCAGCCGGTTACGAGGACCGGCATGTCTACGATGACCGCCGGCGACTCGCGGGTAACCCGTGGGGGGGTGACACGCGGGCGGCCATTGGGCGAATTCGGGAGCAGTACGACCACGTTGCGTGGCGCTTTCTGGCCGTCCGGGGTGACCGCCTGCACCTGCTCTGGACTCGCTGGTCCGACGACGCCGGAAACGAGGCGACGTATCTGCATGTGGTCGAGCTCGGTGATGACGGGCGCGTCGCGTATGAGGGCCGCTTCGACGAGGACGACTTCGAGAGCGCCTACCAAGAACTTGAGCGCCGCTATTACGCGGGCGAAGGCTCCGCGTACGCCGAGGCGGGTGCCGTCGTGGTCGACTTCACGAGCGCGTTCAGCCAAGGCGACTTCGACCGGCTGTTCGGCGAGCTCAGCGTCCCGGGCATGCGCATCGAGAATCGGTCACGGTCGGTTTTCCCGGACCGCTCGGCCGGCGACTTCCGCGCCAGCATCGGGGAGCTGGACACCATGATCTCCTCTGCGCGGATCTGGTTGTCGGCGGTGTGCTGGTTGTCGCCGGCGTGGTCCGTCTCTCGCTTCGAGCGGGAGGCCGTCGGGCCGGACGGCGAGCGGTACGCCTGGACGCGGCTCATGGCGAGTGAGATTCGCGACGGCCGCGTCAAACGGGCATGCCAGTTCGACACCGACCAGGAGGCGGAGGCTTTCGATTTCGCAGAGGAGCAGATGCGGGCCGCGCAAAGCCGGCTCGCGGTCAGCAACCGCGCCAGCCAGGCGCTGGACGGCGTCCACGACGCGATGCGAGCAGGTAACGTCACCGCGTGCGCCGACTTCTACACCGATGGGTTCACCTACGACGACCGGCGTCGACTCAGCGGCGACCCGATCGAAGACAGTGCGACGCTGCTCGCGGTGGCTGAACGAATCCGGTTGCAGTACAAGCAATTCGAGGTACGCACCCTGGCTGTGCGCGGTGAACGCCTGGGACTGTCCTGGACCGCCTGGTCTGATGACTCGGGGAATGAAACAACCCATCTGCATGTGATCGAGGTCGGTGATTCCGGGCGCATCACATACGAGGGACGCTTCGACGACGACGACTTCGAGGGTGCCTACCGAGAGCTCGAGCGCCGCTATTACGCGGGCAATGGCGCGGCGCTCGCCGAGGCGGGCTCCGTCACAACAGATTTCGTCATCGCGTTAGATCGGGGCGACCTCGACCGCTTGTTCGGCCCGCTCAGCGTCCCCGGGGCGCGCATGGAGAACCGGTCACGGTCGGCTTTCCCGGATCGTTCGACGGCGGAAATTCGCGCCAGCCTCGAACAGCTGAACTCGATGGTCGCCTCGACGCGAACGTGGTTGTCGGCGGTGTGCTGGGTGTCGCCGGACTGCAGTGTGGCCCGCTTCGAGCGGGAGGCCGTCGGGCCCGAAGGCGAGCAGTACGCGTGGGCGCGGCTCCTCGTGATCGAGACCCGCGACGGCCGCCTCGCGTTCATGTGCCAGTTCGACCCGAACGACGAGGAGGCGGCGTTCGCCCTCGCCGAGGAGCGGTTGCGGGCGCGCCGCAGCCGGCTCGCGGTCTGCAACCGCGCGAGCCAGGCAGTGGACGGCGTTTTCGACGCGCTGCGGGCACGGAGGGCCCCCGCCGCCGCCGAGTTCTACGCGGATCGTTTCGCCTACGATGACCGGCGGCGATTCAGCGGCGAACCGATCTATGACCGTGCGATGGTGTCCGCGAACGCTGAACGAATCCTCGTGCAGTACAAGCAATTCGAGACGCGCACCCTGGCCGTACGCGGTGAACGCCTGCAGCTGTCCTGGAGCCAGTGGTCCGATGAGGCCGGCAATGCAACGTCCTATCTGCACGTGGTCGAGGTCGGCGATGACGGGCCAATCACCTACGAGGGCCGCTTCGACGGCGACGACTTCGAGGGCGCCTACCGCGAGCTCGAGCGCCGCTACTACGCCGGCGAGGGCGCGGCGTACGCAGAGTCCGGTGCCGTCCTGGCCGACTCGATCGCCGCCGTGAACAATCGCGATTTCGACCGGTTGTTCGGCGAGCTCAGTTTCCCGGAAATGCGCGTAGAGAACCGAACACTGTCGGCTTTCCCGGATCGCTCGGCCGTAGACCTTCGCGCAAGTTTCGGCGACCTGAACGCCATGGTCGCCTCGGCGCGGACCTGGCTGTCGGCTGTCTGCTGGGTGTCACCGACATGGAGTGTTAATCGCCTGGACCGGGAGGCCGTCGGGCCAGAAGGCGAGCAGTACGCGTGGACGCGGCTCCTCGTAGTCGAAACCCGCGACGGCCGGCTCGCATCGATGTGCGAGTTCGAACTCGACGACGAGGGGGCGGCGTTCGCTTTCCCCGAGCAGCGGTCGCGGGCGGCGCCGAGCGACAACGGCTCTCAAAGGCGATGAGAAGACATCCCAATGTTTTCGATGCCGGCGCGGGCATTCGGGCATGTGCAGACCGTCGGCGACGGTCTCGATAGTGGCGTTGCATTTGTCCATTAGCGTCGGCCTGCGCTAATTTTCAACCCGTGCAATGACAACGGTGTCACGATGGGACGGGGCGCGAGGTCCGCCGATGGGCAAACGCAAAGGCACGTCATGTTCGAACACGTCGCCGACGCCGCATACCACGTTGTCCGGTTACCCGACGGGCGGCGGCTGAGCTACGCGCAATACGGCGACCCGGCCGGTTTCGCGATACTCAACGCGCACGGCGGGCTGGCCTGCCGTCTCGACGTGGCGGCCGCCGCGCCGGCGGCCGAGCGCTGCGGGATCCGGCTCATCTCCCCCGATCGACCGGGTGTCGGGCGGTCGGCTCCGCAACCGGGCCGCACCATTCTGGACTGGGCCCACGACGTCACCGAACTACTCGATCGGCTCGAGATCGACCGGTTCGCCGTGATGGGCTGGTCCCTTGGAGGGCAGTACGCCGCGGCGGTCGGTTACGCGCTGCCGCCGCGAGTAACCCGGGTCGCCATCGTCGCCGGGGCGCTCCCGCTGACCGAACCGGGCGCATTCGATGCGCTGCCGACGATCGATCGCACCTACATCCGGATGTCTCGCCGCGCACCGCGGGCCGCGCGGCTGTGCTTCCGCGCCATGGGCCTGGCGGCCGCACTGGCTCCGGGACTTTACGGTTGGCTCGCCGCGCGCGACCTCGGAACAGCGGACGGCGCGGTACTGCGGGCCGACGGTTTCACGACATTCGCGCACATGTCACGCGAGGCACTGCGGCAACCGCGGGGCGTCGTCGAGGAATACCGCGTCATGGTGCGCCCGTGGGGTTTCGCGCCCGAGGACATCGCAGTGCCGGTGGACATCTGGGCGGGCACGGACGACCAACTCCTGAACCCGTCTTGGCCGGGCGAACTCGCGCGCCGCATACCGGACGCGACACTGCACCTGCAAGCCGGCGGGCACTTCCTGGCCCACCTGTACTACCGGGAAATCTTCGAGGCGCTGCGCAGCCCCTGACCCCACGGCCGCGCCTCGTTCAACGCGGTCATAACCCGACTGCTCGCTCCAGGTCTTTGAGCGACGTCTCCAAATGGGCCAGCAAGCTCTGCAGGTGCGGCACTGCGCGGCGGCATCCCACAAGGCCGAAGTCGATGCTGTCGCAGCTCCCCACCAGCGTCACGTTGAGGGCCTGTCCGTTGGCCGCGATGGACATCGGGTAGGAGCCCTGCAGCCGAGCGCCGTTGGCGTACAGCGGGTTTCGAGCACCGGGAACATTGGAGATGGTCACGTTGAACGGCGGTGGCCCCGCCGCGGTTCCCATCATTCCGCCCAGAACGACCGGGGAGAGCAACATCATTCCGAGCGCCATCGCCTGCGGCCTGGGCAGCTGGGCCAAGACCGCCTTGTTGTTCCGCATGGATGCGCTGATCGTGGCCAGACGCTGGCCGGGGTCGTCGAGGTGCGTGGCCAAATTGGCCAGCACCGCTCCGACCGCGTTGCCGCCGGCGGCGTCGTCGGCGGTTCGTAGGCTCACGGGAACCATTGCCACCAAGGGCTTTTCGGGCAATGCGTTCTGATCGGTGAGGTATGAACGCAGAGCACCGGCGCACATCGCGAGCACGACGTCGTTGACGGTGGCGCCGGCGGCGTTCTTGACGTCCTTGATGCGTTGCAGCGACCATGACTGCGCCGCGCACCGCCGGGCACCGCCGATCGGGACGTTGAGCATGGTGCGCGGCGCCTGGAACGGCAACGTCAGCTGTTGTTCGAGCAGGGCCGAGCGCGCCAAGCCGAGCGTCGAGGAGCCCAGGCGCGGAACCGATTTTATCGCCGCGGCCAGCGTCCGCAGCCTTGACGAAGCGCCGGCGCGATCGTCAGAGCGATTCGGCAACGCCCACGGCGCGCGGACCTCGTTGTCGAGTGGATTCGCACTGAGCGAACCCTGAAGAAGGTTGATCGCTGATACCCCATCGACGATTCCGTGATGAATCTTGGTATAGACGGCGAAGCGTCCGTCGGCCAGCCCTTCGATGACATGTGTCTCCCACAACGGACGGTGCCGGTCGAGCATGCCTGAATGGAGCCGCGAAGTCAGTTCGAGCAGTTCCCTTACCCGACCGGGACGGGGCAGCGCCGAGTGCCGCACGTGGTAGTCGAGGTCGACGTCGGTCGCGGAGGACCAGCCGGCGTTGAGTCCTCCGGGAAGCAGTGCCGGGCGCTTGCGGAAAAGGGGCTGTACTTCGTCGCATGCCCGGAGCGCCTGGTAGTACTCGCGGGCGAATTCTGGCCCGGCACCCTGCGGTGTTTCAAACAGTTGCAGGCCGGCGACGTGCATAGGGTGTCCGGGCGACTCGGCGAGCATCATCATCGACTCGACGGGTGACATCAGGTTCATGGCTTGTCCTTGAGTGGGTAGGTTAAACACGCTGCAAAAAGCAGGTTCTGGGCGGCGACGCTAGGTGCTGCGCGCCGACGCAGGCTCGTTTCTTCAAACCAACATTGCTGATGTCCGTTGTGACGGCGTCACAACGGAGTATGTTCGCCGCCATGGAACTCACGTGGGAACCGTTGCGTGAGCCGGGCGCCGAGCAGGCCTGGGAGAAGCTGCTGCGTCCAATCGCCACTGAATTGCGTTTGTGCGCTGCGGAACTCGCCGAACAGGCCATTGCCCGCATGCAGGCGGAGATGCCGGTCCTGCTTCCGGACCCGCAGTCCGTCAAAGAGAACTTGGTCAGCACGGAGGCGGGCATCCGCCAAGTGGCCGACATCATCGACGTGGCTGGCGACCCCCGCGACATCGAATTGCCGGCGCCGACTCTGGCCATCGCTCGCTCCGGCGTCTCGCGCCAGATTCCGCTGGCCAGCCTGATGCGGTTTTACCGGGTGACCCACGAGCTGCTGTGGCAGTGGATGTGGGACCGGATCACAACAACCGCACCGGATCGGACGCAACAAGCCGCGGCGCTTCGCCTCGCCACCAGCTGGATGTTCGGTTATGTCGACGCGGCCCTGAACCGTGCGGAACAGGCTTATGAGGCCGAACGTGAAATCTGGCTGCGGAACACGGCCGCCGCCCGCACCGACGCGATCGATGACATCCTGACGCAACGCGAACGCGACCAACAGCGCGCCTCGAAACGGTTGCGCTACGACGTCAACCGCCACCACGTCGCGGCCGTCGCGTGGGTCGATTCGGTGCCGGAGGACCGCGACGCTCAGAGATCGCTGAGTGAGGCGCTCACAATTCTTGCCCGCGAGCTGAGCGGCGAGACGACCCTGATTCAGCCCGCCGGCTCTCTTGTGGCGTTCGGCTGGTTCAGTCGGCAGAGCGCTTTTGGCGCAGCCGATTTCGATGTCAGGACACTCCCGGACGGTGTTCGGATCGGTATCGGCGAGCCCGGCCACGGCCTGAAAGGCTTCCGCTGCAGCCATATCGAAGCATCGAACGCCCACCGGGTCGCATCGTTGGCCGGGACGCGTGCGGGCGCGCTGACGCGTTACCGGGATGTCGCGGTCGCCGCGCTTGCCAGTTGCGACGCCGAACACGCGGCGTCGTTCGTTCATCGGGTGCTTGGCCCGCTGGCCGCCGGCGACGAGGCGACCTATCGGGTCGCCACGACGTTGTCGGTGTACCTGCAGGAGAACCGCAGCCGGGCCCGAACCGCGAAGCGACTCACTGTGCATCCCAACACCGTGAGCTACCGGGTCGACCAGGCCCAGACGATCCTCGGACGCAGCATCGACACCGACAGCCTCGACCTCGCGGTCGCGCTGGTACTGCTGCCCATGCTGCCGGGGCTCAGCCGCGCCCGCCGCCCCGCCGACAAATAGCCGCACCCCGCTCGCGCTGTGACGTGAGTACAAACGAGGCCGCCAACGTTGGCATCGCGCGCCAAGGAATTCGCCGCGACCGGCCCTACCGTTTCAGTCAGTTGGCCGACCGGCCACCAACCCCGAGGATCAAAGGAGACCCCGATGCAAACCCTGCAAGAGCTCGACGTCAACTACATGAGCGGCGCCGACAACCCCTGGATTCCGTTCACCCCGCTCAGCGATCAGGTGTTTCTGAAGTACTGGAAGGTCGACCCGGTCCGCGGCGAGATCGTCGTCTCGATGAAGTTTCCCGCCGGATTGGAGCTGGCCCCCCACTACCACACGGGCGTCGTGGTCGGGCACACCGTCCGCGGGGCGTGGCGCTACCAGGAAAACAACTGGACCTCACGCGCGGGCGACACCGTCTACGAAGTCGCCGGCTCCCGGCACACCCCGGAGAGCGTTGAGGACACCGAGGTGTTCTTCTTCATCGTCGGCGAGCTGCTGTTCATCGATGAGAACAACACAATCTTGTGGCAGGAAAACCACAAGACCTCCATCGAGCGCTACACCAACTACTGCGCCAGCAACGGCATCCCCGCCCGCGACCTAACGAGCTGGGACGCCTAGGCGGCTCTTCAAAACAAAGCACCCCGGTTCGAATGTTCCGGGGTGCTTGGTTTTTCGTAGTCGTGCAGCGCGTCAGCGAGGAATGTTAGTCGTAGTAAGGCTGGGAGTCGTTACGGTCGTGCTCGGTGTGGACGTGACGGTGGGGGTGCTGGTGACCGTGACGGTGCTCGTGCTGGTGGACGGCGGCGGCACGGCGGTCGTGACCGTGGTGACGCTGGTGGTCGTCGTGGTGGACGAGGTTGTGGTCGAAGCCGGCGCGGCGATCACGCCACAAGCCACGCGCTTGCCCGAATCACCGGTCGGGGTGCTGCCCAAGTTGTCCGCGTTTTGATTGATGACCAGTGCGGTGCCCGAGCCGTTTCGCAGATTTGCGGCGGTGAACAAGTTAGAGGTGGTGACGAGTTTCGCCGAGCCGTCGGAGCGCACTTGCAATGCGGTCAGGTCGCCGCTGGCCGGATACCCGGTGTGATCCGGCGCCTGGTAGACGCTTCCAGCGGAGCTGAAGTCCCCGCCCTCGCACTTGCCCACCGAATGGATCTGGAGCCCGTGAAAACCGGGGCTCAGCACCTGATTGGCGCCGGCCTCCACGGTCACCATCGCGTAGCCGTTCGCGAAATCGATGGTGGCGGTGGCGACCTGGCTCCCGTCGGCGCCCTTCAACTGCGCGGTCATCCTCTCGGTGCCGGGCGGCGCGCCGGATGATGGTGACGTGGTGGACTGGCTGCCGTTTTGGTTTGCACATGCGGCCAGCGGTGCGATCGTCACGGTGAGAACCGCGGCGGCGAGGGAGACGCCCTTGTTCATAGGCGGGGCCTACCCCAATTGGCCGATGTCAAACGAGTGGTGCGCGGGTTGGGACTGCCCGATCAAGCCGGGCGCTCGACAATGGACACACTGCACAGCTCCATCGGCGAGCGCCGGATGCTGGTGGTGTTGGACAACTGCGAACATCTGCTGGATGCGTGCGCGCCGCTGGTGGGCGCGGTGTTGGGCTCATGCCCGCACGTGACCCTGCTGGCGACGAGCCGGGAGCCGATCCGGGCGGCCGGCGAGGTCACCTGGGCGCGGCCCTTTCGGCAGAGGAGGCGTTAGCCTACGCCCAGCGCGGTCGTGGGGAGGCCCAGAGATCATCCGAATAGCCCCCTCGGTGTGCCGATTTCAAGTACGTGAACCCGGCGGTCCGGCGGGTTGCCCGCATTCTGCCGACCCCGTGATCAAACACCGCGGTTGCAAGTCGGGCAAAGCTACTAAACCCATATGGCATTGGCCGCGCTGTCGGAGCCGTCGAGCCTCGGTGCGCAGTCGCCTCTAGGTGCAAAGATATTGCCCGTTGAGCACACAATTCGACGGCGGCGAGAAGGAACCGGTCAGCACGCCTCTCAGACCACCTGTGGCTGAACCGCCGGGTGCAATGCTGCGATTCCAGTTCGCGGGGGTCAGCACATAGTGCGTGCCAGATTGGGTAATGTTGCTATTCCACGTGTGCGAGACGGATTGTCCCGCTGGCATGTCGAAGTCAAGCCGCCAATCGGTTAGCGGCACCATGCTCGAGTTGGTGACGGTGAAGTTGGCGATGAAACCGGTCTGCCACGCATGCTCCACCGACAACGTCGCGCTGGCCGCGGCGGCATGAGCTACAGGTGTGACGGCGAGCCCAGGGATGGCAACTATCAATGCCGACACGGTTACGTGAAGCGCTGTGCGCCAGCGTTTCACGCAATTTTTCAGTCCGGCCATAGCTGCCGACACTAAAGCCAAGCAGGCGATATCGGACCTCGCATCGCGGGTACGCTGCCGTACCTTTGCTCAACCGAAACCGTTATGAAATTTTGGCCTGGATAGCCCTGGCCGCCGCGCTCAGATATTCCGTCACAGCAAGGACGTGGCGACGTCGACCTCCGAAGTCAGGGTCTGAGGGGCGGGCGGCGGTGCGTGCTGGCGGCTATTGTTTGGCCATCGCGATGTTGATCCGGTCCTCGGCCTTGATCAGGTGGTCGTGACCGTCCTGGCCGACGTCGATCTGCACCCACTTGATCTCGCCGGTGAATTTGTTGCCCGAGGCGCCGTAATCGGGGGAAGCGGGAGAGCCGGTGTCGGCGCCGACATCGCATGCCTCGTCGGCCGAGAACGCCATCGGCTGGGTCATTTCGACGCGCCCCGCGCCCACGGGCTGGCCGTCGTAGTAGAGGGTGACGTTGCCGCCCTTGGCCAAACCCCCACCGTCATAAGCGAATTCCATGCGCACCTGGTGTTCGCCCGCCGGCATGGGCCGGTCCGCGGTGACCATGAAGTGCTGAATCCCGAAGAAGTTGTAGCAGTACTTGAGTCTGCCCTCGTGCGCGTAGAGGCTCCAACCGCCGACCATGCCGCCTTGGGTGGCGATGACCCCGTTAACGCCGGATTCGGGCACCACGACTTGCGCGGTGACGCTGTGTGACTTGTTCTTGACGTTCACCACGCAGTTCTCGCTGACCCGCATGCCGGAGAACAACAGCTGGCTGTTTCCGCGAATCAGTTGGGGCCGCCCCGCGAGGTCGGGGTTGATGCGCTCGAAGGAGCGGTCGTCGAGGGGCACGACGTTGTACTTGACCGCTTCGATGAGCCAGAGGCGCTGCAATTCGGCCAGCTTCTCGGGTTGCTCCTTGGCGAGGTCGCGGGCCTGGGTCCAGTCGTCGGGACCGTAGAGCTCCCAAATGTCCTCGTCGAACGGCGGTGCGTCGATCAGCCACGGCGTGCGGTGTTTGGTCACCGCGGTCCAGCCCTGGTGATAGATGCCGCGGTTACCCATGATCTCGAAGTACTGCACGTCGTGCGTCTCGGGTGCGTTGCCGTCACGCAGCATCGGCAGCATGCTGACGCCCTCGAGTGGAGCCTGCTGAATGCCGTTGACCGAAAACGGTGCCGGCAGGCCGGCCGCTTCGAGGATCGTCGGTGCGATGTCGATCACATGGTGGAATTGGTTGCGGCACTGGCCTTTGTCCGCGATTCCGTTGGGCCAGTGCACGATGGTGCCGTTGCGGGTTCCGCCCCAATGCGAGGCGATCTGCTTGGTCCACTGGTACGGCGTGCACAGCGCGTGCGCCCACCCCACCGCGTAGTGGTTGTACGCGTTGGGAGTACCGAAATCGTCGACCTTGGACAGCAGAAACTCCGTGGTTTCGATACCGGGCATGCCGTTGAGCGTGGTCATCTCGTTGAAGCAGCCGTTTGGTGTGCCCTCGGCCGAGGCGCCGTTGTCGCCGATGATGTAGTAGATCAGAGTGTCGTTCAGGACACCGAGGTCATCGATCGCGTCGACAACCCGGCCGACCTCGTGGTCCGTCTGCTCCATGAAGCCCGCGTAGATCTCCATTTGCCGCGCCAGTACCGGCCTGAGCTCGGCGGACATGTCATTCCACGCGGGAATCTCCTTGTGGCGCTTGGTCAATTCCGCGGCGGCCGGGATCACGCCCAGCTCCTTCTGCTTGGCGAAGATCTGCTCGCGCAGCTCATCCCAGCCGGCGTCGAACTTGCCCTTGTACTTGTCCGACCATTGCCTGGGTACGTGGTGTGGCGCATGCGTCGCCCCGGGCACGTAGTACATGAAGAACGGTTTGTCGGGTGCCAGCGCCTTTTGCCGGCGCACCCAGGTGATCGCGCGGTCGGCGAGGTCCTCGTTGAGGGTGTAGCCCTCCTCGGGTGTCCTGGGCGGCTCGACCGCCGTGGTGCCCTCGTACAGTCCGGGGTGATACTGGTTGGCCTCGCCGCCGACGAAGCCGTAGAAATACTCGAAGCCCGACCCGGTCGGCCACTGGTGGAACGGCCCGACCGGAGATACTTCCCAGGCCGGGACCTCGTGGCACTTACCGAACTGTGCCGTCGAATAGCCGTTGAGCCGCAGCGTTTCCGGGAAGGGCGCCTTACTCTTTGGCCGGATGCTGCTATTGCCCGGCGCGGAGGTCGCCATCTCGGTGATCGCCCCCATACCCACCGAGTGGTGGTTGCGCCCCGTGAGCAGCGCTTGGCGGGTCGGCGAACACAACGCCGTGGTGTGGAAGCGATTCAGCTTCAGACCACCGGCCGCCAGCCGATCGGCCGTGGGTGTGTTGCAGGGTCCCCCGAATGCCGACGAGGCGCCGTAACCCACGTCGTCGAGCATCACGATGAGCACGTTCGGCGCGCCCGCCGGCGGGCGGAGCATGGTGATCGGCGGATATTTCGTACTCGGATCCTTCGCGTCGTAGGTCGTCAGACCCACGTGCTGGGGATCGGGTATCGGCAGGGTCTCTCGCATTATCGACGGGGCCGCCTGCGCGCCGGGCGCCGCTCCCGAGAGTGCTTCGCCGTTGCCGTGACTGGTCGACAGTGAATCCGCCATGGTCGTCCCCTTCTTGAACGATTGCGCGGTGACCGACGCTACGCCCGACGGGTGGCCAATAGGCGCGGTTTCCCTGAATTCTCAGCCGCCCGGCAAACGGCGCGCGAACAGGGAGCAACGTTCGGGATCCGGCTGGCACGATGTCGCGATCGGGTGAAAGCATTAATGGCGCAACGTCACCCGGACAGGAGAATGCGCTGCGGGAACAGGGCCTCGTGTTCCGCCCGGACTGGGAAAGCGTGATCGGCCCGGTCATCGACTACGCGCTCACTCGCCCGGAAATCGCCGAACACCGGATCACCCTGTTCGGGTACAGCATGGGGCTACCTGGTCGCGCGGGCGGCGGCATTCGATCACCGCGTGGCGGCCCTGGTACTCGACGACGGGATCGACAACTTCCACGCCGCGGTGGTCAACAAGGTGCCGCCCTTCCTGGCCGACTGGATCGAGGAAGGCCGAGACGACGTGGCGACGCCGGTGCTGGAGCTGTTGACGGCGGTCAACACCGAAGTGCGGTGGGCAATGCGCAATGGCGAGTGGGTCATGGGCGTGGACTCGATCGCCGACGTGCCACGCGCCTTCAAGCGCTACACGCTGGCCGGTGTTGCCGACCGGATAACCGCACCGGCGTTGGTCTTAGACCCCGACAACGACCAGTTCCTCAAGGGGGAGCCGCAACGAACCGCCGACGCCATGATCAACGCGGACACCACGTTGGTCACCCTGAAGGAAAGCGAAGGCGCGGGCGAGCACTGCCACGTCGGAGCGATGTCCCGGCTACACCAGGTCATCTTCGACTGGCTCGACCACCAATCAGGCCGAGCGGCGGATGCCGCGCGCGCGGCCGATGTCGCCCTTCAGCAGTAGGTCGCGCTCGGATTCCGACAGGCCGCCCCAAACACCGTACGGCTCAGCAACTTCCAGCGCGTGTGAACGGCACTCGGCGATCACCGGGCACTGCCGGCACATCTCCTTGGCGCGCTGCTCGCGCTGCATGCGGGCCCGGCCGCGCTCGCCGTCGGGGTGGAAGAACATCGACGAGTCAACGCCGCGGCAAAGGCCTTGCAGTTGCCAGTTCCAGATGTCGGCGTTGGGCCCAGGTAGCTGGTCCGGCTGTGGCATTGGATCGTTCCCTCTCTGCACGGCACGCCCAGAAGGTCAGGTTCGAGAAGCGTCCGAAAAGCGATTGTGCAACCGATTTAGGGTGGCGTCACCGATGACTACCCGTCACACGTAGAACTTAGGGCGGGCAACGAATTTCCGTCAATAGTCACTTAGCCCGCCAAAATATGTAGGCGTTGTAGCAGAATTAACTCGCCGTTCATCTGCCATGCTTTAGTCGACAGAGAACCGTGCTACCAGGCACTTGACCGAACCGGGATTTCCCAGCTCAGGCGGTGAGGACGTGGGAAGGCCAATTGGTACGGACCGCGTCGTGATTAACAGCTCGGTAACACGGACAGCACGAAGTGTTTACTACTATCTGTGATTGAAACTCGTCACACTTCGAACGTCGACCGGGAGTTGGCCGCCGCCGCCTTCGGGGACCGACCCGGCAGCTGGCCGCTGCCGACCGCGGCCACGCCACAGCAATTGTGGCTGCGGGCCGTCGCGGCGGGTGGGCAGGGCCGCTATGGCAGCGCCTATCGCGATCTTGCGGAGGTCCGTCGCACCGGGCCCACAGGTCGGTGGGTCTCGCTGGCCCACAGCACCCAGGCATCGTTTCTGCGTCAGCTCGGTTGGCACGCGTTGGCGCGAGGCTGGGACGGGCGCGCAGCGGCGCTGGCCGGCGGGGATCCGGAGGCCCGTGCCGATGCGCTGATCGGGCTGGCGGCCGATGCGCTGGGTGTGGGCCGGTTCGCCGCCGCGGCAACGTTATTGGCGCGCGCGGATGCGATTGCGGTACCCGGACCGGCGGTACCGGACCGGGTGCCGGTGCGCCGACGGTGGGTGGCCGCCGAGCTGGCGATGGCCCGCGGCGACGGCGCGACGGCGGTGCGGCACGCCGGGGAAGCCGTCGAGCTGGCACAGGCCATGGCGGTGGCGTCGGCGCGACACCGGGTGAAGAGCCAGGTGGTGCTGGCCGCCGCCCTGTGCAGCGCCGGCGATACCGAGCGCGCCCGTGCGGTCGGCGAGGGGGCGCTGCAGGCCACCGGCCAACTGCGACTGCTGCCACTTCGCTGGGCGTCGGCCTGCTTGCTGATCGATATCGGAAGCGTCTCGTTTACAGCACAAAACCTGCGCGAAATTCGGGATATCTGCGCAGGCCAGGTGCGGCGCGCCGGGGGCGCGTGGCGTTCCGCTTGAAACGGCCTTCCGGCCGTTATTGTCATTTCGATAGTTAGCCCGCGATGTGTCCCATTCGTAACGTTGGAGCTACGGCCGTCGATGACAATTCAAGGGGAGCGTCAAGGGGAACGTCTCGACGCCGTGGTCGCGGAGGCCGTGGCGGGAGACCGAAACGCACTGCGGGAGGTGCTGGAGACGATACGCCCGATTGTCGTGCGGTATTGCCGCGCTCGGGTCGGCAACGTGGACCGGGCTGGCCTGTCAGCAGACGACGTAGCACAGGAGGTGTGCTTGGCCACCATCACGGCCCTGCCGCGGTACCGGGATCGCGGACGCCCCTTCATGGCCTTCCTGTACGGCATCGCCGCTCACAAAGTCGCCGACGCGCATCGGGCCGCCGGCCGTGACCGTGCCTACCCCGCCGAATCGGTTCCGGAGCGGTGGTCGCCCGACGCCGGTCCGGAACAGAGGGCCATCGAAGCCGATTCGGTCAGCCGAATGAACGAATTGCTCGAGATCTTGCCCGCCAAGCAGCGCGAGATCCTGATCCTGCGCGTGGTCGTCGGCCTGTCCGCCGAGGAGACCGCCGCCGCCGTCGGCAGCACCACCGGTGCGGTCCGCGTGGCCCAGCACCGCGCGCTGTCACGGCTCAAGTCCGAAATCGTCGCGGCAGGTGACTATGCCTGAGTTTGGTTTTGCCCTCCCGGACCAACCGGCCCTGGACGACGTGGCGCGCACCGATCTGCTGGTCGACGCGCTCGCCGCACGCCGCCCGGTCGATCTGGACGACCCCGACGACCCGAATTTTGAAGCGCTTGCCGTCCTGCTGGAGGACTGGCGCGACGACCTGCGGTGGCCACCGGCCAGTGCGCTGGTCTCGCCGGAAGAGGCCGTCGACGCGCTGCGCACCGGACTGGCCGAACGCCGGCGCGCCCGTCGGGGCGCCGCGGCGATCGGATCGGTTGCCGCGGCGCTGCTGGTCATGAGTGGGTTCGGCGCCATGGTGGTCGAGGCCCGCCCCGGGGAGGCCCTGTACGGCTTGCACGCGATGTTTTTCGACCAGCCCAGGGTCAAGGACGATCAGATCGTGTTGTCGGCCAAGGCCGATCTGGCGAAGGTCCAGCAAATGATCGACGAGGGCCAATGGACCCAGGCCCAGAATCAGCTGGCCGAGGTCAGCAGCACCGTGCAGTCCATGAACGACGGGGCCAGCCGAAGCGACCTGATGGATGAGCTGAACCTGCTGAACACCAGGGTTGAATCACGCAACCCGAACGCGACGCTGCCCGCTTCGGCGACAAAACCGCCGAGGGCCCCGGCCTCCTCGACCACGCCGCCGACGGTGGCCAGCACGACTTCTGCGGTACCGAGTCCGTCGCTGAGCCCCTCGCCGACCCCGTCTTCCGGGCGGCATCGGCATCACGGCCAGACACCCACGCCGCCTTCGCTGACGCCAAACGGCACACCCTAATTGGGCTGATTGGGCCTAATCGGGCTGATTGGGCCGCACGCCAGGGGCGCGGTCAGTGGTGGCGGTGGAACCCGTCGGCGTCGGACGTCGCTTCGTTGAGCGAGGCGTCGGCGTAGCCCCGGCAGTAATCCCACGTGACGTAGGAGTCCGGTTCGGGGTCGTAGGCGGGCTCGTGCGGGCGCACGGTGCCATCGATGAGCAGTTGCAGCAGGTTGGCGCGCAACATGTCCCAGTCGTGATAGTGGTCTTGTTGGCACTCGTCGCAGCACACCACGAGGCCACGAATCCCCTTGTGCGCCAACAGGGCCTCGTAAACGGCGAGATCGGCCAGGTCGGCCTCGACCGCCATTCGCTCTTGCTGATCCAGGGGTTGTCCGGGCTCGACGGCATCCAGCGCCGCGGACGGGTCGCAGGGGTCGTCGGCGAACGGGTCGGGTGGCAAACCCGGCGGGAGGTGATCGCGCACGCCTCTAGACTACGCAGGCGGGCTGTCATAACGCCAGCAGGGAGCTAGCCGCCGTGGCGCTGCCGAGCCGATAGGATGGGTTTCTCACTCCGCATGCGTATGGAGGGCCCACCGATGACCCGTGGCATGTCCCACCTAGAAGACAGCTCGGCGCTGGTCGCCAGTCCGTACGTGCGCGACCCCAATATCCGGGGCCTGGCCGACGATCCGGTGCCGACCGGGGGCGACGACCCGCACAAGATCGCGATGCTGGGGCTGACATTCGACGACGTCCTGCTGCTGCCCGCGGCCTCCGATGTCGTTCCCGCCACAGCGGACACCTCCAGCCAGCTCACCAAGAAGATCAGGCTCAAAGTCCCGCTGGTCAGCTCGGCGATGGACACCGTCACCGAGTCACGGATGGCCATCGCAATGGCCCGGGCGGGCGGCATGGGTGTGCTGCACCGCAACCTGCCGGTCGCCGAGCAGGCCGGCCAGGTCGAGATGGTGAAGCGCTCGGAGGCCGGCATGGTCACCGATCCGGTCACCTGCCGGCCCGACAACACGTTGGCCCAGGTCGACGCGCTGTGCGCCCGGTTCCGGATCTCCGGCCTGCCCGTGGTCGACGACTCCGGCGCGCTGGTCGGCATCATCACCAACCGCGACATGCGGTTCGAGGTGGATCAGACCAAGCAGGTCGCCGAGGTGATGACCAAGGCGCCGCTGATCACCGCCCAGGAGGGCGTCAGCGCCGACGCGGCGCTGGGCCTGTTGCGCCGCAACAAGATTGAGAAGCTCCCGGTCGTCGACGGTCAGGGCAGGCTGACCGGGCTGATCACCGTCAAAGACTTCGTCAAGACCGAGCAACATCCGCTGGCCACCAAGGACAGCGACGGTCGCCTGCTGGTCGGCGCCGCCGTCGGCGTCGGCGGTGACGCCTGGGTCCGCGCGATGATGCTGGTCGACGCCGGGGTTGACGTGCTGATCGTGGACACCGCGCACGCGCACAACCGGCTGGTGCTGGACATGGTCGGCAAACTCAAGGCCGAAATCGGCGACCGCGTCGAGGTGATCGGGGGCAACGTGGCCACCAGGGCGGCGGCCGCGGCCCTGATCGACGCCGGCGCCGACGCGGTGAAGGTCGGGGTGGGACCGGGATCGATCTGCACGACCCGGGTGGTGGCCGGCGTCGGCGCACCGCAGATCACCGCGATCCTGGAGGCGGTCGCGGCGTGCGCACCGGCCGGCGTGCCGGTCATCGCCGACGGGGGACTGCAGTATTCCGGCGACATCGCCAAGGCGCTGGCCGCCGGCGCGTCGACGGCCATGCTGGGTTCGTTGCTGGCCGGCACCGCCGAGGCGCCCGGCGAGCTGATCTTCGTCAACGGCAAGCAGTTCAAGAGCTATCGCGGCATGGGCTCGCTGGGCGCCATGCAGGGCAGGGGTCCCGGGGGCGGGGGCAAGTCGTATTCCAAGGACCGCTACTTCGCGGACGACGCGCTCTCCGAGGACAAGCTGGTGCCCGAGGGGATCGAGGGGCGGGTGCCGTTCCGCGGTCCGCTGTCGTCGGTGATCCATCAGTTGACCGGCGGCCTGCGGGCGGCGATGGGCTACACCGGCTCGCCCACCATCGAGGTGCTGCAGCAGGCGCAGTTCGTCCGGATCACAGCCGCCGGACTCAAAGAGAGCCACCCGCACGACGTGGCGATGACCGTCGAAGCGCCCAACTACTACGCGCGGTGAGCAGCGAACTGGCCATGGTCGAGATCGGGATGGGGCGCGCCGCGCGTCGCACCTATGAGCTTTGCGAAATCAGCATCGTGCCGTCGCGCCGCACCCGCTCGTCGAAGGACGTGTCGACGACTTGGCAACTCGACGCCTACCGGTTCGAGATCCCCGTGGTGGCGCATCCCACCGACGCCCTGGTGTCACCGGAGTTCGCGATCGAGCTCGGCCGGCTCGGCGGGCTGGGCGTGCTCAACGGCGAGGGGCTGATCGGGCGGCACGCCGATGTCCGGGCCAAGATCGCCGAACTGGTCGAGGCCGCCGAAAAGGAGCCCGAATCCTCCGCCGCGATCAGGCTGCTGCAGGAGCTGCATGCGGCGCCGCTGGACCCGGACCTGCTCGGCTCGGCGGTTGCCCGCATCCGGGAGGCCGGTGTCATCACCGCGGTGCGGGTCAGCCCGCAGAATGCCCAGTTGCTGACCCCGGTCCTCCTGCAGGCCGGCATCGACCTGCTGGTCATCCAGGGCACGATCGTGTCCGCGGAGCGGGTGGCCAGCGACGGCGAGCCGCTGAACCTGAAAACCTTCATCTCCGAGCTCGACGTTCCGGTGGTCGCCGGCGGGGTGCTCGACCACCGCACCGCGCTGCATCTGATGCGCACCGGGGCCGCCGGGGTCATCGTCGGCTACGGCTCCACCAGGGGGGTGACCACCAGCGACGAGGTGCTCGGCATCAGCGTGCCGATGGCCACCGCAATCGCCGACGCCGCCGCCGCGCGCCGCGAATACCTCGACGAGACCGGCGGCCGCTACGTGCACGTGCTGGCCGACGGGGACATCCACACCTCGGGCGAGCTGGCCAAAGCCATCGCGTGCGGTGCCGACGCGGTGGTGCTGGGCACGCCGCTGGCCGAATGCGCCGAGGCGCTCGGGGGCGGCTGGTTCTGGCCGGCCGCGGCGGCGCACCCGTCGTTGCCGCGCGGGGCGTTGCTGCAGATCGCCGTCGGCGAGCGCCCGTCGATGGAGCAGGTGCTCAACGGTCCGTCGGATGACCCGTTCGGCAGCCTGAACCTGGTCGGGGGCCTACGCCGCTCGATGGCCAAGGCCGGTTATTGCGACCTCAAGGAGTTCCAGAAGGTCGGACTGACCGTCGGCTCATGAATCCTATTGTGAGCTAGCATCTTTGATGGCATGGCACCATGCGGCGTTGTCCGCAACGTAGAAGCCGACCTGCCCCCCGGAGCGCAATTCGATGACCAGATGATGTGTCGTGCCGCCGCGGGCGGGTGTCCTTAACAACACCGTCCCCTCGTGAACACCCCCGATTTCGCTGACGGGGATTTCGATCGACTTACGCGTGACGGTGAAAAACACCAGCCGGCGCCTGCTCAACGCGATCATTCCGTTGTTGCGGGCGTCCGCGACGCCCGTCCGCCTATCGGTGCGTAGTCGTGGGTAGTTGGGCGCGGTCGCACCTTCATAGCGGGCCTTCTCCGGTGGGCGAAGCACGGTCTCGGCGGCGATTTGTGAACTCAGTCGGTTGCGGGCGGCGCGGTATCCGAGTCGGAGCCAGATGATGAGAGGGATCCAGATGAGTGCCTGTGTCGCCGCGAAGACGACAAGCAGAACCAGGAATGTGTTGACGCCCCTAGAATCCTGCACGGTGGCCTCCGGCTTTTCGTTGCGGCGACGTAGAACAGCTGATTCATAACTTAGCGCGGGCTCACTAGCGAGGGTGTGTGATCGTTGGCTCCCGATCTAGGGTCAAGAGACGCAGAATCGCACTCATGCGGTGCACTTCGTGCGATTCTGCGTCTGCTCGCCGTAGGCTGGGCCGATGAAGCCGGATTTTGATGTCCTGATCATTGGTTCGGGGTTCGGGGGCAGCGTCAGCGCGCTGCGGTTGACGGAAAAGGGCTATCGCGTCGGCGTCCTGGAGGCCGGCCGCCGCTTCGCGGACGAGGAATTCGCGGAGACCTCCTGGGATCTGCGCAAGTTCCTTTGGGCGCCGAAGCTGGGGTGCTACGGCATCCAGCGGATCCACCCGCTGAAAAACGTGATGATTTTGGCCGGCGCCGGAGTGGGCGGCGGCTCATTGAACTATGCCAACACGTTGTATGTGCCGCCGGAGCCGTTCTTCAAGGACCCGCAGTGGTCGCACATCACCGACTGGCGTGACGAGTTGACGCCGCACTACGAACAGGCGCAACGGATGCTGGGCGTGGTCAAGAACCCGACGTTCACCGACGCCGACCGCGTCGTCAAGGAGGTCGCCGACGAGATGGGGTGCGGCGACACCTTCGTGGCCACCCCGGTCGGGGTGTTCTTCGGCCCGGATGGCACCAAGGCGCCGGGCAAGACCGTGCCCGACCCGTACTTCGGCGGCGCGGGACCCGACCGCACCGGCTGCCTGGAGTGCGGCTGCTGTATGACGGGATGCCGGTACGGCGCCAAGAACACCCTGGTGAAGAACTACCTCGGCCTCGCGGAATCGGCTGGGGCGCAAGTCATTCCGATGACGACCGTGAAGGGCTTCGAGCAGCGCCCCGACGGTCTGTGGGACGTGCACACCGTCCGCACCGGAAGTTGGCTGCGACGGGACAGGCGCACGTTCACCGCCGCACACCTGATTTTGGCCGCGGGCACGTGGGGCACACAGCACCTGCTGTTCAACATGCGCGACAAGGGCAAGCTGCCGCGGCTCTCCAAGCGCCTGGGCGTGTTGACCCGGACCAATTCCGAGTCGATCGTCGGCGCCGGCCGCCTGGAGGTCCAGCCCGATCTGGACCTCACCCACGGCGTGGCGATCACGTCGTCGATCCATCCGACGTCGGACACCCACATCGAGCCCGTCCGCTACGGCAAGGGCTCCAACGCGATGGGCCTGCTGCAGACGCTGATGACCGACGGCGAGGGTCCGGAGGGCACCGACGTGCCGCGGTGGAAGCAGTTGCTGGACCAGGCCCGCGAAAACCCGCGGCGCATGCTTCGGATGCTCAATGTCCACCAGTGGAGCGAGCGCACGCTGATCGCCTTGGTGATGCAGCACCTGGACAACTCGATCACCACGTACACCAAGCGCGGCAAGCTCGGCATCCGCTGGTACTCCAGCAAGCAGGGACACGGTGAGCCGAACCCGACGTGGATCCCGGTCGGCAACGAGGTCACCCGCCGCATCGCCGAAAAGGTCGACGGCGTGGCCGGCGGGACCTGGGGCGAGCTGTTCAACATCCCGCTGACCGCCCACTTTCTTGGGGGAGCGGTGATCGGTGACAGCCCTGAGCACGGCGTCCTCGACCCATATCACCGGGTCTACGGCTACCCGACCCTGTTCGTGGTGGACGGCGCGGCGATCTCGGCGAACCTGGGCGTCAACCCGTCGCTGTCGATCACCGCGCAAGCCGAGCGGGCGGCGTCGCTGTGGCCGAACAAGGGCGAGCAGGACGAGCGGCCGCTGCAGGGCGACACCTACCGCAGGCTGGACCCGATCCCGCCCGCGCACCCGGTGGTACCCCTCGGCGCACCGGGTGCGCTGCGATGGCTGCCGATCGATCCGGTCGGCAGCACGGTTGAGGCGGGCTAGCTCGCGATCACCTCGAGCGGCGCGCCGCGGACCACCCGGCTGCGTTGCCCGTGCACGTCGACGGGCACGTCGCCCATCAACGTGACCCGGTGCAGGAGCCGCGGCTGGTCGTCGTAGTCGTCGATCGCCCGGTGTTGCGTTGCCCGGTTGTCCCAGATGGCAACGTCGCCCGTCTCCCAGTCCCAGCGAATGGTGTTCTCGGGCAATGTGATTCGACGTTGCAGCAACTCGAGCAGCACGGTCGATTCGTAGGTGTCCAGGCCGACGAAGTTGCGGATGAAGCCACCGGCCAGCAGGGTGCGTTCCCCGGTCTCCGGATGCACGCGCACGACGGGATGTTCTGTCTGGAAGTCCGGCTTCTCGAATGCCTTCCGGAACTCCTGCTGCTCGTCGGTCAGTGCCTCGGGGATGACGTAGTCCCGCCGGTTGGTGTGCAGCGCCCACAGGTTTTCGACGAACAATTTGAGCGGTTCGGGCAGGTCGTCGTAGGCGGCCGCGGTGGAGGCCCACAGTGTGGAGCCGCCATAGCTGGGCAGCGTGATCGCGCGCAGGATCGACGCCGCGGGATAGTTCGCGGCGAACGTGACGTCGGTGTGCCAGCGATTCGCCCTGCCGTACTCGGAGTTGATCGGCGTGATCGTCGGTGCGGTCTTGGCGGCCAGCACGGATGCGGCGGCGGGGTGGGCGATCGGTGTGCCCAGCAGCCGGGCGAAGGCGAGCTGCTGGTCGTCGTCGAGGTGGTGCTGCCCGCGGAAGAAAATCACCTTGTGGGCCAACAACGCCGCGTGGATCTCGTCGACGGTGGCCGGATCAAGGTTGCCGCCCAGCTTCACCCCGTCGATCCGGGCGCCGATCCGACTGCCCAGCTTGGTAACGCCTATCGCGTCTGTCATCTCGTCTGTCCTTTTGGAGGAAGCCTGTGTAGTCAGTTGACTACATCGGCTAGTGTAGTCATATGACTACGCGCTCGGCAAGTGCCGGCCGGAAAATTCCCCCCGGGCAGGGAGTCCCCACGGGGCGGGAGCAAGTGGCGGCGGCGATCCTGGAGGCCGCCACCGACCTGTTC
Source organism: uncultured Actinomycetota bacterium (assembly GCA_963784685.1). Classification (GTDB taxonomy): domain Bacteria; phylum Actinomycetota; class Actinomycetes; order Mycobacteriales; family Mycobacteriaceae; genus Mycobacterium. Next base: position 495,601 of record CAWASF010000009.1, on the reverse strand, counting down.
GCAGAGCGTGGTCCGGCCGCGACGTCGATCCGTGACATCGCCGCCCGGTCAAAGGTCAACCACGGCCTCGTTTTTCGCCACTTCGGCACCAAGGAACAGTTGGTCGGCGCCGTGCTCGACCACCTGGGCACGGATTTGACCGGCCTTTTGCAGTCGGGCGCTCCCCCCGACGTCGTCGACAAAGCTCTCGACCGGCAGACGCGTGTCATGGCCCGCACAGTGCTCGACGGATATCCGGCCGAACAGTTGCAGAAGCGCTTCCCCAACGTTGTGGGGCTGCTGGACGCGGTGCGGCCACACCACGACCACGAGATCGACGCGCGGCTGGCCGTCGCCAATGCCCTTGCGCTGCAAATCGGTTGGCGGTTGTTTGCGCCCATCCTGCGCTCGGCTGCCGGGCTCGACGAGCTGACGGACGCCGAGCTGCGGCAGGCGGTGGACGCCGAGGTGACCCGGATCGTCGAACCGCACTGACTCAGCGTTCGCGGAGCTGTTGGGCCAGGACCCGCCGGTGCATCGGCTCGCGGCCGGGCGGCTGCGGCGGTGGCGGTAGCAGCGGCTTGCGCCTGCGCACCGCGATGGTCTTCGGCTTCTCCGTGTTCAGCGCCACCTCTTCGCCGGCGTGCCGAATCGTCAGATCGCCACCATCCCCGTCGGACAGTGTGTAGGTGACATCGGAGTGGTTGGCGTCGACGGTCACCCGGAAATCGCGCCACCGCAACCGGAACCGCAGCCGCGAAATGCCGTCGGGCAGTTGCGGGTCCAGGGCCAGGATGCCCTCGTCGTCGCGCAAGCCGCCGAAGCCGGCGACCAGCGCCGTCCACGCGCCGGCCAGCGATGCCATGTGCAACCCGTCGCGGGTGTTGCTGTGCAAGTCGCGCAGGTCGATCAGCGCGGCCTCATAGGCGTAGTCATGCGCCAGCTCCAGGTGACCGACCTCGGCACACATGACGGCCTGAGTGCAGGCCGACAGCGACGAGTCGCGCACCGTGCGCCGCTCGTAGTAGTCGACGTTGCGGGCCTTCTGTTCGGGCGTGAAGGCGTGGCTCTGCCACTGCATCGCCAGCACCAGGTCGGCCTGTTTGATCACCTGCGCGGGATAGAGCCGCACATAGGCCTCGTGCAGGAGCAGCGGATACGTCTGGTCGGCTTCGAAGTCCCACTCCGCGAACGTGGTGAAGCCCTCGCACTGCTCGTGGACACCGAGTTCTTCGTCGTACGGGATTTTGACGGCGCCCGCCGCATCCCGCCAGGAGGCGGTCTCCTCGTTGGTGACGCACAACGCTTCCGCCTTCTCGGGGTGGCGGTTGCAGGCATCGGCGGCGGTGACGAGATTGTGGGCCGCCATCAAGTTGGTGAAGACGTTGTCGCGGACGATCGCGGTGTACTCGTCGGGGCCGGTGACCCCGTCGAGGTGCCAAACGCCGTGGCGGTCGTGGTGCCCGAGCGACATCCACAGCCGCGCGGTCTCGACCAGCACGTTGAGACCGCAGTCCGCCTCCAACGACTCGTCGCCGGTGACCACGCGATGCCGCTCGAAGGCCATCGCGATATCGGCGTTGATGTGGAAGGCGGCGGTGCCGGCCGGCCAGTACGCCGAGCACTCCTGCCCGCGGATGGTGCGCCAGGGGAAGCTGGCACCTTTGAGGCCGAGTTCTCCCGCCCGCTCCATGGCGAGGTCCATCGTCGAGGCCCGCCACCGTAGCGCGTCGGCGGCTGCGTGGGGCGCGGTGTAGGTGAGCACGGGCAGCACATAACCCTCGGTGTCCCAGAAGGCGTGGCCGTCGTAGCCGGTTCCGGTGAGCCCCTTGCTGGGAATCGCCCTGCGCTCGGCGCGGGCGCTGGCCTGCAGCAGGTGGAACATGCCGAAGCGCACCGCCTGCTGGGATTCGGAGTCGCCTTCGACCTCGACGTCCGCGTTCTCCCAGAAGTCGTCGAGGTAGGCCCGTTGCAAGTCCACCAGCCCCTGCCATCCGGTGTAGCGGGCGCTGTGTAGTGCGGCGGCGGCCTGGTCGCGCAGCGCCGGGCGGGAACGCAGGCTCGACCAGCCATAGGCGAGATATTTGACGATGCGCAGCTTTTGTCCCGGGCGCAGGCCGCAGATCACGGTGGTCCGGGCCAGGTCTTCGCGCGCGTCGGTGCTGACCTCGACTCGTCCGGGAACGTCGATCTCATGGTCCATGGCGGCGGCCATCATCAGGGCGCTGCTCCGGGTGCGGTGCATGAGAAGCGCCCCGTACTCGGTCTTTTCGTGGTCGACGGCCTCGAGCGGGTTGTCCAGAATGGCCGAGACCCGCGGGTCATCCGAGGTCTCCGGTTGGTCTTCGTTGGTGACCAGTTCCGACTGCACGGTCACCCGAACGAATTCGTCGACGGCCTCGACGCAGTATTCGACGGCCGCGACGCTGCGTTGCGCCAGGGACACCAGCCGGGTGGCCTCGAGCTTTATCTGCTTGCCTGAGGGTGAGCGCCAGTGCGCCTGGCGGGTCAGCGTCCCGGCGCGCAGGTCGAGGATCCGCTCGTGGGATTCCAGCTTGCCGTACCGGACGTCGAACGGCTCGTCCCCGACCAGCAGGCGAAAGATCTTGCCGTTGGTCACGTCGACGATGGTCTGGCCGGCCTCCGGATACCCGTACCCGGCCTCGGCGTACGGCAGCGGGCGGATTTCGTAGAAGGAGTTCAGATAGGTGCCCGGTAGGCCGTGCGGCTCGCCCTCGTCGAGGTTGCCCCGCAACCCGATGTGCCCGTTCGACAACGTGAACAGGGATTCCGACTGGGCGATCAGGTTCAGGTCGAGCTTGGTTTCGCGGACCTGCCACGGTTCGACGGGGAAGGCGTCCTGGGTGATCATGACGGCAGCAATTCGGCGAGATCGGTGACCACCACATCGGCGCCGTTGCGGCGCAAATCTTCGGCCTGGCCCACCCGGTCGACGCCCACCACGTAGCCGAAGTTACCGGCACGGCCGGCGGCCACACCCGACAGCGCGTCCTCGAAGACCGCCGCCTCGTCGGGAGCGACGTCGAGCAACTGCGCGCCACGCAAGAACGAGTCCGGGGCGGGCTTGCCGGGGATGTGCTCTTCGCGCAGCGTGTTGCCGTCCACCCGCTGCTGGATGAACCGGTCCAGACCCGTGATCTTGAGCACTTCGGGGGTGTTGGCGCTGGCCGACACCACGGCGATAGCGAAACCCGCGCTCGAGACCGCCTCCAGGTAGCGCCGCGACCCGTCGAACACCTCGACCCCGTCCGTTTCCAGGACCTTTTGGAACATGTCGTTCTTGCGGTTGCCCAGGCCGTATACCGTCTCGGCGGCGCCGGGGTCGTCGGGGCTGCCGTCGGGCAGATCGATTCCGCGGCTGCCCAGGAACGACCGGACCCCGTCTTCGCGTTTCTTGCCGTCCACGTATTGCCGGTAGTCCGCGGCCGCATCGAAGGGGACGAACTCTCCTCCCGTTCGCTTGGCCCGCTCGGACAGATAAGCGTCGAACGTGGCCTTCCAGGCCTTGGTATGCACGCTCGCGGTGTCGGTGAGCACACCGTCGAGGTCGAACAGGCAGGCACGCACCTTCTCCGGCAAACCCAGCGCTGAACTCACCAGTGGACCTCACTCTCGGGTATCGGATTGAGCGATATCCACTCCACCATGCCAAGCGGTGCGCCGCCAGCGTTTAGCCGCGGGTGGCGACCGCCTGGATCGCCCGCAGCCGTCCGTCGGCCAGGGCGTGGGTGAGGTTTTCGGCCTTCCGCCGGAAGTCGGTGACGAACGCGTGCAGGCCCAGCGGGTCGGCGGGCTGGGCCAGCATGGCCTGCATCAGGGTGACCGCCTGGTCGGTGAGGTCGTTCCAGTGGTCGACGGCGAAGCCGGCGGACTCGACGACGGCCCGCAATTCGCCCGGCGTGACCAGATGGCTGCGTGCGGGGTGGTCGGCCCACGGCAGTGGATAGCCGAGTTCGCCGCCGGTGCCAATTGTGATGTCCCACAAGGCGAGCCGCCCGCCGTCTTTCAGCACCCGGCGCGTTTCGGAGTACAGGCGCGCCTTGTCGGCGACGTTCATCTGGACGTGCTGGCTGATGGCGACGTCGAAAGTGCCGTCGGCGAGGGGGAGTTCGGTAACGTCCGCCTGACGCACGGATATCAGGTCGCCGAGGCCGACGAGCCGGTTGAGCGAACGGTTCGTTTCGCAGTATTCGTCGGTCAGATCCACGGCAGTGACGGGGCAGCCGTAGCGGTCGGCGACGTACCGTGCGGTGCCGCCCACCCCGCTTCCGGCGTCGAGCACCCTGGTGGCACTCGACAGCTGCGCCAGGTCCACCAGCTGGGCGGTGGCGTAGCGGCCCATGGTGTGGAAGTCCTCCAGCGGGCCGAGGTCGGCGGGCGTCAGGCGGTCGAGGTCCTTCCCGGCGGCTATCAGGGCGCGCTCGATGTTGTTGCGCGACAAGCCCGTCGAGTACTGGCTCTGGATTGTGTCGTCCATATTCACACCGCTTTCAGATGTCTTCGTACTCAAGTCTCAAACCCTGGTCAGCGTCGCGGTGGCGGGGGAGGGTGCCGAGCGCCGCGCCTGCGCTGACTCCCGGGACGGCAGCAGCCAGCCGACGACGATCGCGGCGCCCAGCGCGATGCCCGCGCATACCAGCGAGCTCACCTGCATGCCGTCCAGGAATGCGCGATCGACGACGCCGCGGATGGACCCGGCTTGTTGTGCCGGCAGCTGCGCGATCACCATGTGCGCCAGGGCCATCGAGTGCCGCATCGCGTCGGCGGGCAATCCCGTCAGTGCCGTCGCCTCGAGATGTCCGGAGTACACCGAGGCAAAGATGCTGCCGGCGATGGCGACGCCGAGGGTCCCGCCAAGTTCGCGTGTCGTGTCGTTGACGGCCGAGCCGACGCCGGCCTTGTCGACGGACAGCGACCCCATGATGGCCTCGGTGGCGGGCGATACGGTCAGGCCGAGGCCGCCGCCGAGCAACAACATCTGCATGGCGATCTGGGTATAGGGGGTGGCCGCGTCGGCGGTGGACGCCCACGCCAACCCGGCGGCGAACAATGTGAGGCCGGCGACCACGACGGCGGTGGTTCCGACCCGCTCGACCAGCCGGGGCCCCAGGACGCTGGCCAGCGCGATCGAGGCGGCGACCGGCAGCAATCGCACGCCGCTCTGAAATGCGGTGTAGTCCTTGATGAATTGGAAGTACTGGGTGATGACGAAGATGAAGCCGAACAGGGTCAGAAAGCCCGCGGTCACCGCCAGGCTACCGCCGGAGAACCGGCGGTTGAGGAACACCGAGACGTCCAGCATGGGATGGGTGCTGCGCCGCTCCCACAGCGCAAAAAGCGCGAGAACGATTGCGGCCGCAGCGAACCCGATCGCGGTCCGCACGTTGGTCCACCCCCACGTGGGCGCCTCGATGACCGTGTAGACCAGCGTGGTAATCCCGGCCGCGGACAGGATCAAGCCGGGCAGGTCGACGCGTGGCGCGGCCGGGTCGCGCGAGGTCGGAACGAACAGGATGCCGCCGACGATGGCCAGCGCCGCGATCGGGATGTTCACCATGAAGATCGAGCCCCACCAGAAATGCTCGAGCAACCAGCCACCGCTGATCGGTCCCACGGCCACCCCGATGCCGACCATCGCCGCCCACAGCCCGATCGCCTTGGCGCGCCGCGCCGCGTCGGTGAAGATGTTGGTGATCAGTCCCAGCGTGGTCGGGAAAATGACCGCAGCGCCTACGCCCATGGCGGCGCGCGCGGCGATCAGCGCATCCGCCGAATTGGCTTGCGCCGCAATGGCTGAGGTGAACGCGAACAGCGCGAGCCCGGCGCTGAGCCAGCCCCGCCGGCCGTAGCGGTCGCTCAGGCTGCCCGCGGAGAGCAGCAGGCCGGACATGACCAGGGTGTACGCGTCGACTATCCATTGCAGTTGCGCGGTGTCCGCGTTGAGTTCGCGCGACAGGGTGGGCAGCGCGACGTTGACGATGGTGGCGTCGACGCTGATGACGAAGACGCCGAGACAGATGACGGCGAGTGCGGTGATCGGGCGATTGCGGAAAACGGGGCGGACAGGCATGGACCCGAGGTTAAAGCCGACAGACAAATAAATCAAGTGAATAGTTGATAAAAACGTCTTGGCGCTGGTAGGGTGGCCTGGTGGCGACCCGTAGGAACTACAACCAGAACTGCCCGATCGCGCGCGGGCTCGATGTCCTGGGCGAGCGGTGGACGCTGCTGATTTTGCGCGAGCTGGTCGGGGGCCCCCGCCGCTACGCTGACCTGCGCGCCGAGTTGCCCGGTATCGCAACCAATCTGCTCGCCGACCGGCTCAGAGAATTACAGGACGACGGGCTGGTCGACCGCGCCGACCTGCCCGCGCCGATTGCACGCACCGTCTACACGCTCAGCGACGTGGGCTGGCAGCGTGTGCTGCCGATCTTGCAGACCGTCGCGTGGTTTGGGCTGGACCGGCTGGACCCGATCGAGGACGGCCCGGCATCGCCGCTGAACGGATTCCTCGCCGGAATGCTGCTGGGGTTCAACCCGGCCGCCGCGGCCGGTCTGGAGGCGACGGCTCGCGTCGAGATCGACGGCCGCCGTTTCGAGTTCGCGGTCACACAGGGTCGCCTCGCCGGGGCTCGGGGGGAACCCGCGGTGACTGTGACCGCCGGCGCGGCCGATCTCGTCACCGCGCGCCTGGGGGCGAGCGAGGCCAAGCGCAAGGCGGCGCTGCGGCGCGTCCACTTCGAAGGCGACCCGGGTGCCGTCGACGCCCTGCGTCAGGCGTTTTCGCTGTAGGCCGAGCGTCCCTTCAGACCTGCAGCGCGTTGATCCACTTTTCCAGGCGCCGGGCTTCTTGGGCCATGAGTTCGGGCTGCGCCAACACGCCGTCGAACCTGCCGCCGGCGCCGAACGACTCCAGTTGGGTACGTCGTTTCGACTGATCCGCCCCGTAGCGGCCGCGACGAGACCGCGCTGTGCCGCGTGACCTCGTTGCAACCACCCGAGCGCTTGTGCTGGGTGCAGTATGCGCCCAGGGTGCCCACGATGTCGGTCGAATTCCATCTGCATCCCGAGACAGGCGGGGGCGTCGGCACCCTGTTGAGCCACACCAGGAGCTGGCGGGAACCCAGCCACTAAACTTGCGGCGTGGCGACTCCTCGTGATTGTGAACCGGCCGGGCCGGCCGAGCGGCCGGTGCTGGTGGTCGATTTCGGTGCGCAGTACGCGCAGTTGATCGCCCGCCGGGTGCGGGAGGCGCGCGTTTTCTCGGAGGTGATCCCGCACACCGCCTCCATCGAGGAGATCAAGGCCCGTGACCCCGTGGCGTTCGTCCTCTCCGGCGGACCGGCCAGCGTCTACACCGAAGGCGCCCCGCAGCTCGATCCGGCCGTGTTCGACCTCGGCCTGCCGGTGTTCGGCATCTGCTACGGATTCCAGGCGATGGCGCAGGCGCTGGGCGGCACCGTCGCCCACACCGGCACCAGCGAGTACGGCCGCACCGAGCTGAAAGTCCTTGGTGGCGAACTGCACTCGGATCTGCCCGGCGTTCAGCCGGTCTGGATGAGTCACGGCGACGCGGTCACCGCCGCGCCGGAAGGGTTCGAGGTGGTCGCCAGCAGCGCGGGCGCGGCGGTGGCGGCCTTCGAGAACCGGGATCGGCGCCTGGCCGGGGTGCAGTACCACCCGGAGGTGATGCACACCCCGCACGGGCAACAGGTGCTGAGCCGGTTTCTGCACGACTTCGCCGGGCTGGGGGCGGACTGGACGCCCGCCAACATCGCCGGTGCCCTGATCGAGCAGGTGCGGGCGCAGATCGGCGACGGCCATGCGATCTGCGGCCTGTCGGGTGGGGTGGATTCGGCGGTGGCCGCGGCGCTCGTGCAGCGCGCCATCGGCGAACGGTTGACCTGTGTCTTCGTCGACCACGGGTTGTTGCGTGCCGGCGAGCGCGCGCAGGTGCGGCGCGATTTCGTGGCCGCCACCGGCGCCAACCTGGTTACCGTCGACGCCGCGGAGACCTTTCTCGAGGCGCTGTCGGGTGTGCACAATCCCGAGGGCAAGCGCAAGATCATCGGCCGGCAGTTCATCCGGGCCTTCGAGGGTGCGGTGCGAGATGTGTTGGGCGACAATCCTGTTGAGTTTCTGGTGCAGGGCACGCTGTATCCGGACGTCGTGGAGTCCGGCGGGGGCAGTGGCGCCGCGAACATCAAGAGCCACCACAATGTCGGCGGCCTGCCAGACGACCTGAAGTTCAAACTCGTCGAGCCGTTGCGGCTGCTGTTCAAAGACGAGGTGCGCGCGGTCGGCCGGGAGTTGGGCCTGCCGGAGGAAATCGTGGCGCGCCAGCCCTTTCCGGGGCCGGGACTGGGCATCCGGATCGTCGGCGAGGTCACCGCGAAGCGACTGGACACGCTGCGGCGGGCGGACTCGATCGCGCGCGAGGAGCTCACCGCCGCCGGTTTGGACAACCAGATCTGGCAGTGCCCGGTGGTGCTGCTGGCCGACGTCCGCTCCGTCGGTGTGCAGGGCGACAACCGCACCTACGGGCACCCGATCGTGCTGCGGCCGGTGTCCAGCGAGGACGCGATGACCGCCGACTGGACCCGGGTGCCCTACGAGGTGCTGGAGCGCATCTCGACCCGCATCACCAACGAGGTGCCCGAGGTCAACCGCGTGGTGCTGGACATCACCAGCAAGCCGCCCGGCACCATCGAGTGGGAGTAGCTTCGCGTCGGTTCTCTGCGGCGAATGTGCGGCCAGCCGCACACTGGGGGTCTGGCTATTCCACGAATTCACGCTTGCCGTAGGCGATAGTGGCTGCGTTCCATTTTTCGCTGACCTCGGCGACGAGTCGGCGGGCGACATCGAGATCGCCGTTGCTTGCGACCAGGATCAGGGTGCGGTCGGTGGTGGTGATTGAGCCCCCACGCAGCCGGTTGTGCGCAGCCGAATCAGCCGCGAACGCTTCTCGGAAGCGGTTGATGTCGACTTCCGGCACGGCGATGATGATCGCGTCCTCCTCGGGGGCATGCTGCGTCAGGTAGTCGAACGTCAGCACCGTTTCTTGGTCGAACTGGCGGCGCAGCGCCTCGGCCGCGGCGTGCAACGAACCGTCGGAGCCGCACAGATGAAATTCACGCGAGCGCTCATTAGTGGCCCGCTGCAGCGCCTCCGACCAGTACACGCCGTCGAGCGGGGTCGATCCCGTCACCGATGCGCCGGCCAGCGCGATCGTCGCGTCGGCCTGCATCTCGAACAGGGGATCGGTGTTGTCGGTGGCGAACAGCTCGGCGGGATGGCAGCCCGGAACGTCGCCTCGGGCGGGTGCGACCGGCGCGAAAATGCTGCCAAAAAGCACCATCAGCCACACCAGCACCGAACGCATAAAGCAGCCTCTCATGTTTCTTGACGGTTGTCGGAGGGCGGGTGTTTACTCGAAATATCTCGAACATGCGTTCGAATTCGTTGTACAGAAGAGTGTCGTGGGAGGCTGGTCATGACTGTGGCTTTCGCCTCCGATCACCGCGCTGAACAGCTCGAATCGTTGCGCCGACGGTTGGCCGAGATGTCCGGGGCGGTCGCCGCCGGCGCCGGTGAGCTACTGCCGGAATCGGAATCCCTGCTGGCGCTCCCGCAGTGGCTGGCGGAGTCGCTGCCGGTGCCGCTGCCGCGGGGATCCGTGGCGGTGCTGTCGGGGGCCCGGTCGCTGCTGTTGAGTGTGGTGGCCGCGGTCACGGCGGCCGGGGGCAACGTCGCCATCGTCGGCCAGCCGGACATCGGGCTGCTGGCCGCCGTGGAGATGGGCGCGGATCTGAGTCGGCTCGCGGTGATACCGGATCCCGGAACCGATCCGGTGGAGGTGGCCGCGGTGCTCATCGACGGGATGGATCTGGTGGTACTCGGTCTGGGCGGGCGTCGGGTGCCGCAGACCCGGGCGCGGGCGGTGGTGGCGCGCGCTCGCAACAAGGGGTGCACCCTGCTGGTCACCGACGGCGACTGGGAAGGGGCGCCGACGCGGCTTGCGGCCCGGGTCTGCGGCTATGAGCTCACTCCGGGTTGTCGGGGGGTGCCCGCTCCGGGATTCGGGCGGATCGGCAAGGTACGGCTGCAGATCAGCGGGGTGTGCGCGGGCAGGCGGGTGAGCGGCCGGGCGCGGGCTGGGTGACTCCCGTGGCATCCCGGGCTCTGGCGATCTGGTGCATGGACTGGCCCACGGTCGCGGTGGCGGCGGCGGCGGACCTGCCCGCGACGGCCCCGATCGCGGTCACGTTGGCCAATCGGGTGATCGCCTGCTCGTCGGCCGCCCGTGCGGCCGGAGTGCGGCGCGGGCTGCGACGGCGCGAGGCGGCGGCGCGGTGTCCGCAACTGCACGTCGCGACCGCCGACGCCGACCGCGACGCCCGGTTCTTCGAAGGTGTGATCGCGGCGGTGGACGATCAGGTGCCCCGCGCCGAGGTGCTGCGGCCCGGGCTCCTGGTGCTGCCGATGCGCGGGGCGGCCCGCTATTTCGGGTCCGAGGAGCAGGCCGCCGAGCGGCTGATCGACGCGGTGGCCGCGGCGGGCGCCGAGTGTCAGGTCGGGATCGCCGACCAGTTGTCCACCGCGGTCTTCGCCGCGCGTGCGGGCCGGGTCGTGGAGCCCGGAGGGGACGCGAGGTTTCTGTCGGTGCTGTCGATCCGGCAGCTGGCCACCGAGCCGAGCCTGTCCGGTCCGGGGCGGGAGGAACTGACGGACCTGTTGTGGCGGATGGGGATTCGCACCATCGGGCAGTTCGCCGCGCTGTCCCGTACCGACGTCGCCTCCAGGTTCGGCGCCGACGGGGTGGCCGCGCACCGGTTCGCCCGCGGCGAACCCGAGCGGGGACCGTCCGGGCGGGAGCCGCCGCCCGAGCTCGAGGCCGTGCTGGACTGCGACCCGCCGATCGACCGGGTCGATGCCGCGGCGTTCGCCGGGCGCTCGCTGGCCGGCGCGCTGCACCAGACGCTGATGGCCGGCGGAGTGGGCTGCACCCGGCTGGCCATTCACGCCGTCACCGCCAACGGCGAAGAGCTGACCCGGGTGTGGCGGTGCGCCGAGCCGTTGACCGAGGACGCCACCGCCGACCGGGTGCGTTGGCAACTGGACGGGTGGTTGAGCAACCGGACCTCGCGCAACCCGCGCCCGACGGCGGCGGTCACGCTGTTGCGGCTGCAGGCGGTGGAGGTGGTGTCCGCCGAGGCGCTGCAGTTGCCGTTGTGGGGCGGTCTCGGTGAGGAGGACAGGCTGCGGGCCCGTCGGGCGCTGGTGCGGGTGCAGGGCCTGCTCGGCCCGGAGGCGGTGCGGGTGCCGGTGCTGTCCGGCGGTCGCGGGCCCGCCGAACGCATCACGCTGACCCCGCTGGGCGACGAACCGGTACCGCAGGCCGACCCGGCGCCGCCGTGGCCCGGGCAACTGCCGGAGCCGTCGCCCGCCGTGTTGCTCGACGACCCGGTGGAATTGCTTGATTCCCAAGGAAATCCGGTACGGGTGACCGGCCGGGGGATGTTCTCGGCCGACCCCGCGCGCCTGACCGCGCACGGCCGGGACGAGCCGCTGTGCTGGTGGGCCGGACCCTGGCCGGTCGACGAGCGGTGGTGGGATCCCGACGTGGGTAAGGGGCGCACCGCCCGCGCGCAGGTCTTGCTGGAGGGCGAGCGAGCGTTCCTGCTGTGCTACCGCCAGCGGCGCTGGTATCTCGAGGGCAGCTACGAATAACGGTGCTTATCCGGTGGGCCGCAACGCGTCTGGCGTCAGGTCCTTCAGCGAGGCATACCCGTCGACGGCCATGATCAGGTCCGCCTCGGCGAGCAGGGATCGCAGCACGTGCACGATGCCGTCGACGCCGCCGAGCGCCAGGCCGTAGGCGTAGGGGCGGCCGATTCCCACCGCGGTCGCCCCCATTGCCAGGGCCTTGACGACGTCGGCCCCGCTGCGAACGCCCGAGTCGAAAAGCACCGGCAGCCCGTCTGCGGCCTGCAGCACTCCTGGCAGGCAGTCCAGGGCGGGCAGCCCACCGTTGGCTTGCCGCCCGCCGTGGTTGGAGCAGTAAATGCCGTCGACGCCAATGTCTTTGGCGCGGCGGACATCGTCGGGGCCTCGCAGTTGGCCCGCTGGGTGTGCTCGTCGCCGGCGCCGCCGGCGACGTATCCCAACACTTTCGGCGACATTGCCGCGGTCGCCTTGGCCTCCAAGTCGGCGAACCTGATGGGGTAGGGCGGCTCTCGGCCGGCCTGTCCCTGCTGATAGAGCTCGGTTTGGTACTCGGCGAAGGGCATAGTTTCGCACGTACCCCGCGATGGGCCGGCCAAACGACCTAACCGAGCCGGCACGCGAACGGGCCCACCCGCTCGATGAGCCGGTCGAAGAACTCCGCAGGGTCCACCTGAACGCCGATCAGCGCGTTGGCTTTTCGCTTCCCCGACCAGTCGGCGATCGTCACGCCCCGCGCCGGGGTGTCCGCCAGCTCGATGTCGACCGTCGCGGCCCGGGTCGACACCAGCCGGGGGTCGAGCGCCACCGCGGCGGCCAACGGATCGTGCATGTACGCGACATAGCCATGCCCGCGGTCCGCGTGGGATTCGAAGTAGAACCGCATCGCGTCCTCGATCACCCGGATCAAGGGGGACGGGCCGGCGGCATCCCCCGCTGCGGCCAGCCTGGCCAGGATCTCCGGTGTCATGGCAACGCGCCGGGTGAGGTCCAAACCGCACACGATCGGAAGCTCCTGGTGCCCGGCCCAGCCGGCGAAGACCTCGCTCGCCGCCTCGGGATCGACGCGGATGTTCCATTCGGCCATCGGGTTGGTTTCAATGCCAACACCGCCGAACGTGCCGCCCATGATCACCAGCCGCCGCAGCAGGCTGGGCAGCGCGGGCTCGGCGCGCAGGGCGAGCGCCAGGTTGGTCAGCGGACCGGTGACCAGACCGATCAGGTCTCCGGGATGGGAGTGCGCCGCGGCCACCCATGCCCGGGTGGCGTCGTGGTCGGTGAGCCGCCGCTCGGTGCGGGGGAGGTCGGCATAGCCTAAGCCCTTGGGGCCGTGGAATTTCGAACGATGGGGCCACCGGCCACGCAGCGGGTCGTCGGCGCCTTTGGACACGGGTATGCTTGGCGCCCGGCACAATTCGAGCAAACCCAGGTTGTTGGCGCACACCTGCTCGACATGAATGTTCCCGCCGGTCGAGGCGATGCCGACCACGTCGGCGTCGGCGCTTGCCAGCAGATACACCAGCGCCACCGCGTCGTCGATGCCGGTGTCGACGTCGACGAAAACGGCGCTCACCGCGGCAACGATACGCCGGCGGTTACGGCCAGGCCGAAGCGAACGTGACGACCAGGACGTCGCGCTGCGCCGGCCCGCAGCCCTCGAGAGGCCGGATCGGGGACACGCCGTGCACGGTGCGACGGTCGTCACCCAGCATCAGGCTCCCCGGCTCGGCCAGTGCCGTTTTCATCAACTGCCGGCCGGTCCGGTCGCACACCGTGCTCTCGCCGCCGATGGCATTGCGTCTGCCGATCAGCAGGGAGGCGACCAGCGTGACGCCGTCATGGTGCATGCCTTCCGGGGTGGGATTGCCGTCGTCCCCGCGCGCCGACCGGACCCGGAAGGGATGCACCTTGACGTTCCATTCGTCGACGTCGTCGAGGGCAGCCGCCACCCGGGCCATCAGTCCGATCAATCCAGAAAGCAGGGGATCCGCGGCGAATGCTTCGGTCAGCGGCTCGAATTCGCGATCCTTACCGATGTAGAGGGGATTGGAGTCCTTTGGCTGCGCGAAGACTCCGATGGGCACCCGCCGCGCGACGCCGTCCCGAACCGCGAACTGGCCGTAGCGGCGCAGGCGCCGCACCCCAAGCTCCCCCGCGTAGGGATCCGGCGCCAAGTTGCGCCAATGCCGGGCGAACCGGGTCCATTCTTCTCGACCGACCCCGAGGCTGCGCGTCACATCCAATGACGACATGACGGCGACGCCCGTCGTGGTGAGCAGTTCGGCCGCGGCGGCTACCGGGTCGGAGTCCGTCCGCTGGTCGCGAAGAATCCACGCCATCGCGTCGGGATACCCCGTCTAGCCGAAACCACTCGGGTTACCAGTGCACTCCGGGCACCAATCGCACCAGCCGTTTGACCGGCCGGGGCGTACGGAGGCCACCGGTGACGGCGCGGACCGGGCGCTTCGGCTTGCGTTTCGGCGGGCGACCCGTGACCGGTTCGGACGGCACTCCGCGCGCAGCGGCCGAATCGGGGTAGCCGAGGTAGAGCTGATGGAGAATCCGCCGCGAAGTCCTGGGCGCGAAGTAGTTACCGGCTTCGGCGAGCGTGCCCAGCGGGGTGTCGATGCGCGCCGGCTTCTCGACGAGGCCGCGCACCACCATCGCGGCGGCGCGTTCGGCGCTGATCGCGGGCACCGGGTTGAGCCGGTGTGACGGCGCGATCATGGGTGTGGCGACCAGTGGCATGTGGATGTTGGTGAACGTGATGTGGTCGGACAGCGTCTCGGACGCGACGACGTCGGCGAACGCGTCCAGCGCCGCCTTGGTGGGCAGGTACGAGCTGTATTTGGGGTTGCGGGCCTGCACGCCGGCGCTGGAGACGTTGACCACGTGACCGAACCGGCGCTCGCGCCAGTGCGGCAGCAACGCCAGCACCATCCGCACCGCGCCGAAGTAGTTGACCGCCATCACCCGCTCGTAGTCGTGCAGTCGGTCGGTGGAGTTGGTCACCGAGCGGCGAATCGAGCGGCCGGCGTTGTTCACCAGGTAGTCGACGTGGTCGAAGCGGCCCAGGATGTCTTTGATGGTGTGTTCGACCGACGTGGAGTCGGTGACGTCGCACGCGAACGCGTGCGCCTGTCCACCATTCGCGCGGATCTCGGCGACCAGCTGATCCAGCGCGTCGACGTTGCGCGCCAGGGCGAACACCGTTGCGCCGCGCTCCGCGATGGCGATCGCCGCCGCCCGCCCGATGCCGCTGGATGCGCCGGTGATGATGACGTGCCGGCCCTGCAGCGGCCCGTTCGGATCGTCGCGGCGCGCGCGGTCCGGGTCGAGGTGCTCGGCCCAGTATCGCCACAGCTTGGGCGCGTAGCTGGCGAATTCGGGGACATCGTGGATGCCCTTGTCGCGCAACAGATTTCGGGTCTCGTCGCTGATGAAAGTGGGTTTCAGGTCGACGAGGTCGAAAACCTCGGCGGGAATTCCCAGCTGGGTGGCCGCCATGTTGCGCAGCACCCTGGCCCGTCCGCGCACCTTGAGCACCGGCGCGGCCACCGAGCGCGGCAGCGACCCGCGCATCGGGGGCAGCCCGGCCGCCCTGGCGACGCCGCGGTAGATGCCGCGCAGCCCGATCGTTTTCGGCGCGGTCAGGTGGAACGTCCGCCCGTCCGAGCCCTCGGCGTGCATCAGGGCGACGAGCGCATCGGCAACGTAGTCCACCGGGACGATGTTGGTGCGCCCCGTGTCGGGCAACATCACCGGGGTGAACTTGGGTAATACAGCCAACGCCGACAAAATGCCGAAGAAGTAATACGGCCCGTCGATCTTGTCCATCTCGCCGGTGCGGGAATCGCCCACCACCACCGCCGGGCGGTAGACGCGGTACCGCAGTCCCGGCGTCGACCGCACGAGTGCCTCGGCTTCGAACTTCGTCTGGTGATATGCGGTCGGCAGCTGCTGGCCGACGTCGAAATCATCCTCGGTGTACTCGCCGGCGAACTCGCCCGCCACCGCGATCGACGACACGTGGTGCAAGGTGGCGCCCAACCGCCGCGCGAGTTCGATCACCGCGCGGGTGCCCTCGACGTTGGTGGCCAGCTGCTCGGCCTCGCCGGCGGTGATGTCGTAGATCGCCGCGCAGTGCACGACGTGATCGACCCGGCCCAGCTCGGCGAGGGTCTCGTCGGTCAGGCTGAGCTCGGGAAGCTCGCCGACCAGGGGTTTCGCCGCGTCACCCCACTCGGCGGCGAGGCGCTCGAAGCGTCCCAGCGACGGGCGGCGGACCAGCACCCACACCTCGGCATCCGGGCGGGTTTCCAGCAGACGGGATACGACGCGGCGCCCGATAAACCCGGTACCGCCGGTAACGACATATCGCATGCAGCCATCGTGGCGGCTCTTGGCCGCGCACGTCAACTTTGGTTGGTTGGCTCAGCCGTTGAAGTTGCGGATGCCGTCCCAGTCGACCAGCGTCCACCCGTTCTGCGGGCTTCCGGTGATCACCACGCGACCGATGTTGGGCAATGGATGGCTGGTCAGCAGGCTGTCCCTGGCGTTCTTCACGTTCAGCAGCGTCCAGTACTCGATGGCGTACAAATGCGAGATCACCACCGGATTGCTGTGGCCGCTGTCGTAGATTTTCTGGACGGCGCCGGTGAACCGGTCGTTGAACTCTTTGCCGGTCACCGACCCGGGGATGCTGTCCTGCATGTCGCTGTTGATCCAGTCCGCCGGCGCCAGCAGGTATGTCGACTGCGCCATCGAGACCGGCTTGCCCTCGTACCACCCGGCGTTGATCTCCTGGATGCCCTGCAGCACCTCCACTTGCTTGTGCAGTTCGGCGGCCAACGGGGCGGCGGTTTGCTGGGCTCGCGCCATGGTGGAGGCGTAGACGGCGTCGAAGTTGTTGTGGGCCTGGTGCGCGAGCCGTTCGGCCTGCCCCTTGCCGTCCGGGCTCAGGCCCGGACCCGGCACCGAGGTGTCGATGATCCCGCTCGCGTTCGCCTCCGACTCCGCGTGCCGGATGAACGTCAACGTGATGCTGCGCGCCTGGGGCGAGCCGCCGCAGGCACCGACGATTACCGTTGCGGCGAGCACCGCCGCCACTTTCCAGATCATGCTCCCCTTGCGCATGGCGATAGCCTGCCCTGCCGAGGGCGTCGGTGGGAAGGGTTTGGGATGGTTGGGTGCGGAAAAGTCTTGAACTAAACGATGAGGAGACTCGCATGGCCATTGACCCGAGCGCCGTCGGCGCGGTGACCGAGCCGATGCTGTTCGAATGGACCGACCGGGACACGATGCTGTATGCCCTCGGCGTCGGTTGTGGGGTCGACGACCTGTCGTTCACCACCGACAACAGCCACGACATCACCCAGCAGGTGTTGCCCACCTATGCGGTGATCTGCTGCCCGGCGTTCGGGGCCGCGGGCAAGATCGGAAAGTTCAACTGGGCCATGCTGTTACACGGCTCCCAGTCCGTCCGGCTGCATGCGCCGCTGCCCGTCGGGGGCAAGCTGTCGGTGGTTTCGGAGGTCGCCGACCTCCAGGACAAGGGCGAGGGCAAGAACGCGATCGTCGTGCTGCGCGGCCGCGGCACCGACCCGGAATCGGGGAAGCTGATCGCCGAGACGCTCACCACGCTGGTCATCCGGGGCGAGGGCGGGTTCGGAGGGCAGCCGGGCCAGCGGCCGGTCGCGCCCGAAATACCGGACCGCGAGCCCGACGCCCGCATCGCGCTGCCCACACGCGAGGATCAGGCGCTGATCTACCGGCTGTCCGGTGACCGCAACCCGCTGCACAGCGACCCGTGGTTCGCCCGCGAGCTGGCCGGTTTCCCCAAGCCGATCCTGCACGGGCTGTGCACCTACGGGGTGTCCGGCCGGGCGCTGGTGGCCGAGCTGGGCAAGGGCGTGGCCGCCAACATCACCTCGATCGAGTCGCGGTTCACCTCGCCGGTGTTCCCCGGCGAGACGCTGACCACGCTGATCTGGCGCACCGAGCCGGGCAAGGCGGTGTTTCGCACCGAGGCGTCCGGGCCCGACGGCGCCGACACCCGGGTCGTGCTGGACGACGGTGCGGTGGAGTACGCGCAGGGTTAGGCCAGGGCGCGCGGCTTTGCGGTTGCGATGAAGTCGAGCAGCGCCGCGTTGTAACGGGGCGTTTCACTGACGTAGAGCCCGTGGCCGGCGCCGTCAATCCAGGTGGAGCGGCAGTCCGGGATCAACGCCGCCGTCTTGCGCCCGGTCAGGGAGATCGGCGCCGAAGCGTCGGCGGTGCCGTGAACGACCAGGGTCGGAACCGTGAGCCGGGTGAGCTCCGATCGGAAATCCGCGCGCACGAACGCGTCACTCGTCTGAACGAGGATCGGCACCGGAACATCGGCGATGGTCCTTAGCGTCCAGTCCAGGAGTTGCTGCGAAACGGGGTGTTGGCCATAGAAGTATTCGGCTTTACCGCTCATCTCCATCCAGTCACCGATGTCGCGGGTCATGACCGCGCGGGACTGCGCGGCGGCGCTCGCCGGGATCCCGTCCGGGTTGTCGGGCCCTTGCAGAAGCATCGGAGTCACGGTGCCGCTCAGGACGATCCGGTCGATGCGACCGGGTCCGTGCCGGGTGACGTAGCGGACGACCTCCGCCGCCCCCATGGAGTGACCGATCAGGGTGATGCCGGACAGATCGAGCCGCTCGATCAGGGCGCCCAAGTCGTCGGCCAGGGTGTCGATGTCGTAGCCGGTGCCCGGCCGGTCGGAGCGGCCATGGCCGCGCCGGTCATAGGTGATGCAGCGCAGGCCCGCCGCCATCAGGTCCGGCAGCTGGTAGTTCCACATGTCCCCGGTGAGCCCCCAGGCGTGCGCGAACACGACCGGGTCGCCGCCGGGGTAGTCGGTGTAGAAGAGCGAAACCTGTTCGGCGGTAGTGATATACGGCATCAGCGGACTCCTGGAAGGTCGATGGCGTTGGTGGCCTCGCCACAATCGTGTTCGGTGCCGGTGCGTGCTGTCGATTACCTGTCAGGTAACCGCGGCCATGAACCTGTGCGACCAGGGCGTCCCGGCAGCGCCGCCGTTGCCGGTTCGCGGGGTCAGTCGACGAGCTGATCCGCCAGCCGCTCGGTAAATTCGGCGACCCGAGTGGGGCTTTCCAGCGCGAACAGCGCAGCGGTGGCGCGATCCCCATCTTCGCTGTGCCGCACCAGGATTGGGATACCGTCCTGCCGGACGGCATCGAATGCGTCCTCGTCGGTGATGTCGTCGCCGACATAGATCGGCACCAATGGATCCTCGGGATGAGCCTCGCGCAGGTGGTCGAGCACCCAACAAAGGGTTTTCCCCTTGTCCCAGTCCATGTCCGGGCGCAGTTCGATGACCTCCCGGCCCGTCGTCACCCGAAGGGCGTCGCGCCGACCCGCCGCTCGGACGGCCGCGGCCACTTCACCGACGCGGTCTCGTGCTGCGTTGCGGTAGTGCACGGCCACGCCAAATCTCTTGTGCTCCACCATAACTCCAGAAATCGACCCGAGCCGGTCGCGTAGTTCGGCGGCCGCCTGTTCGAGTACCGGTATGGCCGACGCGGCGGCGTCATTCTGGTGGTGCGTCCCGTCGGGCGCGGTCAGCTCGAAACCGTGGCTTCCGGCATACCAGATGCCGGGCACTCCGAGACGCTGTGTCACATCGGCGAGGTCGCGGCCGGACAGCACCGCGACCGGGCATTGTGCGGCCAACCTCTGCAGCGCCTCGACCGCGCCGGCGACGGGCCGGGCCGCGTCCGGATCGTTGACGATGTCCGACAGCGTGCCGTCGAAGTCGTAAAACACGGCGGGATGCCGAATCGTCCGGGTAACCAAAGCTTCCAGGGCATCGGGCAGCTGCGACATCCGAAGGTCCCCGGTTCGCACGGCGACCTCACTCAGATCGGCGACCACCGCGTCCGCGCCCGAGCGCCGCAGCGCGTCGCCGTCGCCTGCCCGATCGACGGCGACGACCAGGGCGAATCCGCCTCCGCGCGCGGCCTGGACGCCGGCCGCATCGCCGGCAAGGACCGCGCATCGTCCGGGGCGAACCGACAGCCCGTCCGCCGCCTCACTCAGGGCGTCGCGGACGTTTCCGCTCGATGAGAAGACGCCGGTGCCGACGCGGGCCTCCCGCAGTGCCGGGAGCAACGCCTGCGCGGAGTCCAAGGCGGCGTCCAACAGCACCGCGTCATGGCGACGCGGGTCGATGATGACCGGCTCCAACTTGCCCACGACCAACTTTCTCACGGTGCCGGGCACCGCCGGAGGCAGGTCCGGCCGGGTCAGCGACGGGCCGGTTTCGGCGCGGGCAGCCGCGGTCGTTGGGCGTTGCCCGCAACGGTGCGAGTTGCGCGTTTGCGCCGGTGTTCCTTGTTGAACAGCAACACGGAGTCCTGGCTGAGCGCCACCAGCCTTGCCATGCCGGCTTCGATTCCGGCGGTCAGCTGCTTGACGTCGGCCGCCGCGTCGTATTCGGCGGTGATGCCGAACACGACCTCGTCGCCGTAGCTGAGCACCGCGACACCGCTGTTCAGCCGTGCGGCGGTCGGAGGGATCGGCAGCAAGCGCTCCATCGTCTGGCCCATCAGCCGCAGCTGGCGGCGAGGGCCCGGCGCGTTGGTCGCGAGCGTCACGATGCCGCTTTGCGGGAGCCGTTGCAGCAGTTGTATCGCGTTGGTGCGCCACGGGTTCGGCACACAATTGAGCGCCAACTCCCAAAGCCCGGGGGATCGCGACTCGTCGGCTTGCTCGGCTTTCCACCGGTTGTGCACGGTCCGCAATCGCGCGACCGGGTCGGCATGCTCGACCGGCAGATACGGCAGTATGGCCGACCGCACCGGCATCGGTATCAGGGCGCGCAATGAGTCCGCCCGAGGTTCTTCGCCGCGGCGCAGCAGGACCGTTCGGAAACCCTCGGTGATTGCCGCGAGCGCAACATCGTCGGCGGTCACGTCGAATTTGCGGCACACGCGGTCGACGTCGGCGATCGGGATTCGCACGGTTCCGTACCGCCGCTTCGTCGTGACCGGGCGGATCGTGGGCCCGGGCGCGGGCAAAACCGCACCCACCAGGGCGCCGGTGACGGTGCCCGCCAGCGCCGTCGCGCGGCCAAGCGCATCGACCCAGCCGCTTCTCCCGGCGTGCACCGGCGAAACCTGTTCGGCGCCTGCGTGATTGGCGAATGCATCGTTTTCGGCGTCGTCGCAGAGCCTGGTGAGCAGGTGGGCGGCTGAATTACCGTCGGCCAGGCTGTGGTGGATCTTCATCAAGATTGCCCACCGGTTGTCTTTGAGGCCCTCGATGACCCAGCACTCCCACGGGGGACGGCCCAGGTCGAGTGGACGCTCGAGAGCATGGGCGATGGCCTGCGACAGTTCGGCGTCATCGCCCGGGCGCGGAATCGCCAAGCGGCGAACATGATTCGTGAGGTCGAACTCCGAGCAGTCGGTCCACTCGGACGTCTGCGTCCGCAGCAACTGGGTACATCGCGGAATCGACTCGATTCGATCTGCCAGGAGCGCTTTCAGCAGGACGTCGTCAGGGGCGGCGCCACCGACGATGGCGACCGCCCCGGTCGCCAGGCTGGCGTGCTGGTCTGCCATGTCCGTCCCCGCCTCCGTTTGCGCACTTGTACCAGTTTCTGCGCGGCACTTTGCGAGGGTAGGGCCACGACGTTAAGAACGGTTTAACAACCTCGTGCTTAAATTCGAACATATATTCGAGTACGCTGGGGGCGTGGGCTGGTTCAACGGGCCGCCGAGCTGGGCGGAAATGGAGCGGGTGCTCGACGGCAAGCCGCGCCATGCCGGCGCGCCCGCGGAGCCCGCGGAGGACGCCCCCTTGTCGCGCAGGCGTGGGACGTATCAGCCGCCGGATGAGGTTCGGCCGGCCCGCTCGTCGGTCGTTCATTCCGTTTCATATGCCGAGTTGCACGCGCATTCGGCGTTCAGCTTCCTCGACGGGGCGAGCACGCCGGAGGAGTTGGTCGAGGAGGCCGCCCGGCTGGGTCTGCGCGCCCTGGCACTGACCGACCACGACGGCCTGTACGGGGCGGTGCGGTTCGCCGAAGCGGCCGCCGAACTCGACCTGCGCACCGTTTTCGGCGCCGAACTTTCGTTGGGATCCGGTGCCCGCACCGAGCAGCCCGATCCCCCCGGCCGGCATCTGCTGGTGCTGGCCCGCGGACCGGAAGGTTACCGACGGCTGTCGCGGCAGCTGGCCGCGGCGCACCTGGCCGGCGGGGAGAAGGGCAAGCCGACCTACGATATCGACGCGCTGACCGCGGCCGCCGGGGGACACTGGCACATTCTGACCGGGTGCAGGAAGGGGCATGTGCGCCAAGCGCTTTCCGATGGCGGTCCGGATGCGGCGGAGCGGGCGCTGGCCGACCTGGTGGACCGGTTCGGCGCCCAAAGGGTCAGCATCGAGCTGACCCATCATGGTCAACCGCCCGACGACGAACGCAACGCGGCGCTGGCCGGGCTGGCGACGCGCTTCGGCGTCGGCGTCGTCGCCACCACCGGGGCGCATTTCGCCCATCCGTCACGCGGCCGGCTGGCCATGGCGATGGGCGCCATCCGGGCCCGGCAGTCCCTGGATTCCGCCGCCGGTTGGCTGGCTCCGCTGGGTGGCTCGCACCTGCGGTCCGGCGACGAGATGACCCGGCTGTTCGCCCAGCGGCCGGAAGTGGTGACCGCCGCCGCCGAGCTCGGCGAGCAGTGCGCGTTCGGGTTGGCGCTCATCGCGCCACGGCTGCCACCGTTCGACGTGCCCGACGGGCACACCGAGGACAGCTGGTTGCGGCAGTTGGTGATGGTCGGAGCGCGCGACCGCTACGGACCGGCCGAGACCGCGCCGCGCGCATACGCCCAGATCGAGCATGAGCTGAAAGTCATTGCACACCTTACGTTTCCGGGATACTTCCTGGTGGTGCACGATATCGCCCGGTTCTGCCGGGAGAACAACATTCTGTGCCAGGGCAGGGGATCGGCGGCCAATTCCGCGGTCTGCTATGCCCTCGGCGTCACCGCGGTCGATCCGGTGGCCAACGAGCTGTTGTTCGAACGCTTCTTGTCTCCGGCCCGCGACGGGCCGCCCGACATCGACATGGACATCGAGTCGGACCAGCGCGAAAAGGTCATCCAGTACGTCTACGACAAATACGGCCGCGACTACGCCGCGCAGGTCGCCAATGTCATCACCTACCGGGGAAAGATCGCGGTGCGCGACATGGCCCGCGCCCTGGGCTTCTCGCAAGGGCAGCAGGACGCGTGGAGCAAGCAGATCAGCAGCTGGAACGGGCTGGCCGACTCACCCGATGCCGAGGGTATCCCGTCGCAGGTGATCGACCTGGCCAACCAGATCAGGAATCTCCCGCGGCACATGGGCATCCATTCCGGTGGCATGGTGATCTGCGACCGCCCGATCGCCGACGTGTGCCCGGTGGAGTGGGCGCGCATGGAGAATCGCAGCGTCCTGCAATGGGATAAAGACGACTGTGCGGCAATCGGTTTGGTGAAGTTCGACCTACTCGGGCTGGGCATGCTCTCGGCGCTGCACTATGCCATCGACCTGGTGGCCGCGCACAAGGGGATCGAGGTGGATCTGGCGAGGCTCGACCTGTCCGAACCGGCGGTGTACGAGATGCTGTCCCGCGCCGATTCCGTCGGCGTGTTCCAGGTGGAGTCGCGGGCGCAGATGGCCACTCTGCCCAGACTCAGGCCGCGGATCTTCTACGACCTGGTGGTGGAGGTCGCATTGATCCGTCCGGGGCCCATCCAGGGCGGATCGGTGCACCCGTACATCCGGCGGCGCAACGGCATCGACCCGGTGGTCTACGACCACCCCTCCATGGAACCGGCGTTGCGAAAGACGCTGGGAGTTCCGCTCTTTCAGGAACAGCTGATGCAGCTTGCGGTCGACTGCGCCGGCTTTTCCGCCGCCGAGGCCGACCAGCTCCGGCGCGCGATGGGCTCCAAGCGTTCGACCGAACGCATGCGACGGCTGCGCGGTCGGTTCTACGACGGCATGCGCAGGCTGCACGGCGCCACCGACGAGGTGATCGACCGGACCTACGAAAAGCTGGAGGCGTTCGCCAATTTCGGCTTTCCCGAAAGCCATGCGCTGTCCTTCGCGTCGCTGGTGTTCTATTCGTCGTGGTTCAAGCTGCACCACCCGGCGGCGTTCTGCGCGGCGTTGCTGCGCGCGCAGCCGATGGGTTTCTATTCACCGCAGTCGTTGGTGGCCGACGCGCGCCGGCACGGCGTGCCGGTGCACGGCCCGGACGTCAACGCCAGCCTGGCGCACGCCACCCTCGAGAACACGGGAACGGAGGTCCGCCTGGGGTTGGGCGCCGTCCGCCATATCGGCGACGATTTTGCCGAGCAGCTGGTTGAGGAGCGAAAAACCAACGGCCCGTTCACCTCTCTGCTGGACCTGACATCCCGGGTACAACTCTCCGTGCCCCAGACCGAAGCGCTGGCCACGGCCGGAGCGTTGGGCTGCTTCGGCATGTCACGGCGGGAGGGGCTGTGGGCGGCCGGGGCGGCCGCCACCCAACGTCCGGACCGGCTGCCCGGTGTGGGCTCGTCGTCGCGCATCCCGGCGTTGCCGGGAATGAGCGAGCTCGAGCTGGCCGCCGCCGACGTGTGGGCCACCGGCATCTCCCCGGACAGTTATCCCACGCAGTTCCTGCGGGAAGACCTGGACGCGATGGGCGTGGTGCCGGCCGAAGCACTGGGCTCGGTGCCCGATGGCGACCGGGTGCTGATCGCCGGTGCGGTGACGCATCGGCAACGGCCCGGGACGGCGCAGGGGGTGACGTTTCTCAACCTCGAGGACGAGACGGGGATGGTCAACGTGCTCTGCACGCCGGGGGTCTGGGCGCGGCACCGCAAGCTGGCCAACACGGCGCCGGCGCTGCTTGTCCGGGGCCAGGTCCAAAACGCCAGCGGCGCGGTCACTGTCGTGGCCGAGCGGTTGGGCCGCATCTCTTTGGCGGTCGGCTCGAAGTCGCGTGATTTCCGCTAGAAATCCCGTCGCGAACGCGCGCAGAATGCCGGCAATGGGCTCACTCGTTCGTTTTGCCTTCGCGGCTTGTGCCCCTTGCAGCGAAAGGCACTCCATTGCGTATTCGGTTGTTGAACGATTCGATATGGCCGCTGCCCGACGGGCGACCCGGTGGAATGTAGACCAGGTAAGTCTTGTTCGCAGAACTTCTGCAGCGCGTGAGAACTCGACTTCCACCTGCAGGCCTTCTACGCGCCGGGAACACGCCAGAGTTGACAACGCCATTCCGCCGCGTCGTAAACTATCGCCTTATCGCCGCGGCTCATCCACAAGTTCTGATCATCGCTTGGAATCGGCTGTATTGATTCGCTGTTCAAGGAGTCGAAATGAAATTCAAGCTTACTCGCCAGGGCGCTGCGATATTGGGTTGTGCTGCGGCGCTTGTTCTTTCCACTGCGGTTGCCAGCGCTGATCCGCCCGACCCGCACCAGCCGGACATGACGAAGGGCTACTGCCCGGGTGGCCGATGGGGTTACGGCAATTTGGCGGTTTGCGACGGTGAAAAGTACCCCGACGGATCGTTTTGGCACCAGTGGATGAAAACCTGGATAGTCGGCCCGCAATTTTATTACGACTGCGTCGGCGGCGACGAACCTCTCCCGGGGCCGCCACCGCCTGGCGGCTGCGGCGGGGCGATTCCGCCCGGGCCGCCGCCCGCGCCCGCAACCTGACCTCGGCGGGCGATGGGCACCGGCCGACATCGATTACCGGGCGGGGCGCAGTGGTCGGCCATCAGCCCGCTGGAAACGCTTGTGTCAGTTGGGCGCTCATGACGGAACGGTAGTCTCCACAAAATGACCCTCAACCTGTCCGTCGACGAAGTCCTCAGCACCACTCGCTCGGTCCGTAAACGACTCGACTTCGACAAACCGGTCAGCCGCGAAGTGCTGATGGAATGCCTCGAGCTGGCGCTGCAGGCGCCCACCGGTTCCAACTCGCAGGGCTGGCAATGGGTGTTCGTCGAGGACGCCGAGAAGAAGAAGGCGATCGGCGACATCTATCTGGCCAACGCCCGGGGCTACCTCAGCGCGCCCCGGGCCGAGTACGCCGAGGGCGACACCCGCGGTGAGCGGATGGACAAGGTCAAGGATTCCGCGACCCATCTCGCCGAGCACATGCACGAGGCGCCGGTCCTGATGATCCCGTGCCTCGAAGGACGGGACGACCAGACGCCGCTGGGCGCCGTGTCGTTCTGGGCGTCGCTGTTCCCGGCGGTCTGGAGCTTCTGCCTGGCGCTGCGCTCCCGCGGGCTGGGTTCCTGCTGGACGACGCTGCACCTGCTGCGCGACGGCGAAAAGCGGGCCGCCGAAGTGCTCGGCATCCCGTACGACAAGTACAGCCAGGGCGGGCTGTTTCCGATCGCCTACACCAAAGGCACCGACTTCCGGCCGGCCAAGCGGTTGCCGGCCGAGAGCCTCACGCACTGGAACGCCTGGTAGTCAGGAACGATTGCCCGGCTCCTCCTCAGGCCGCTGGACGGCCTGCGTCGTCGGGCCAGCCGCCCCGGGGTAGCCGTGCTGGCGCCATGCCTCGTAGACGGCGATGGCCGCCGCATTGGAGAGGTTTAGCGAACGCCGGCCAGCCAGCATCGGGATCCGTACCCGGTGAGTGACGTGCGCGTCGGCCAGCGTCGCCGCGTCCAGCCCGTCGGGTTCCGGCCCGAACATCAACACATCCCCAGCCTGGTAGTCGATGTCGGCGAACGGCGTCGTCGCGTGCGCTGTGAAGGCGACCACACGCGCCGGCGACAGCGCATCCCACGCGGCCCGAAGCGACGCATGGACGGTGACCGACGCCAGGTCGTGATAGTCCAGGCCGGCGCGCCTGAGTTTGGGTTCGGACAGGTCGAAGCCCAGCGGCTCGACCAGATGCAATTCGGCGCCGGTCGCGGCCGCCGTCCGAATGGCATTGCCCGTGTTGGGAGCAATGCGCGGGGCGACGAACATCAGCCGAAACATCTGCCGATCATGACAAAGCCGTGCCGAGTTCGTTTGCCGGACTTGCGCACGGGTGTGCCGGCCCACCTGGGAGGGCTCTGCCTACTCAGTGGCAATTGTGGAGACCTGGGCCGCGGGCTGTCATACTCGTCGGGTTGCCAGGACTTTTTCTCTGGCGCCCTGCTGCGCGGGCGGGGCCGGATAACGCGGAATTAATTCAGGAAGTTTCATGAGCCTCTCGTTTCTCCGAGCGCTGACGATCGGCGCTGCGGCCGGTCGCGCGGCCGCAACCACGTGACCATGTTCGCCCGCCCGACCAAGCCGGTCGAGGCGGCTCGATCCGGGTCCACTCAGGCACCGGCTGCCGAGGCGGCGCCGGTCAAACGCCCGCCGGCCTGGTCGCCGAGCAACTGGCCGGTCCGCTACAAGGTCTTGGCGATCGTGCTGGTACCGCTGGTGCTGGCGACGGCTTTCGGTGCATTGCGCGTCAAGGATGCGATGGCCAATTCAGGCGAGTTGAGGCTGGCTGCCGCCCGCGCCGACGTCGTACCGGCGATCACCAAATACATGTCGGCATTGGACGTCGCACTCTTGGCAAGCTCCACCGGACGCGACGTCGAGGGGGCGAAGAAGAACTACGAGGCGCGCAAGTACGAACTGCAGTCGCGGCTGGCGGACACCGACGTGACCCCCGACGTTCGATCGGGCGTGAGCACGCTGCTCAACGGCGGTCAGGGGCTACTGGACAAGGTCGCAGACAACAGCATCGGTTTGCGGGACCGGGTCACCACCTACGCTCCGATCCTGTTGACGGCCGAGGACGTCATCAACGCCTCGGTGCGCGTCGACAACGAGCGGATCCGCGCCGAGGCGCAGGGATTGAGCCGAGCTGTCGGCGCCCGCGGCCAGATGACCATGCAGGAGATCCTGGTGACCCGCGGCGCCGACCTTCCCGAGGCGCAGTTGCGTACCTCGATGATCACCCTGGCCGGCACCGAGCCGTCGACGCTGTTCGGGATGAGCGAAGTGCTCGGCGCCGGATCGCCCGAAGCGAAGACGCTGCAGCAGCAAATGGTGACCCGGATGGCGATCATGTCGGATCCGGGCAGCGCGCTCGTGGACAACACCGAGCTGCTGCGCTCCATTCAGACGACCGACGGAATCGCCGAACAGGTCATCCAGGACGCCACCGCGGCGGTGACCAAGTCGGTGCACGCCGAGGCCACGGAGCGGCGCGATGCCGCGATCCTCGACGCCACCCTGGTGCTGGGCGCCATCGTGGTCGCGCTGGGCGTCGTGCTGCTGGTGGCCCGCGCGCTGGTGCGGCCGCTGCGCATCCTGCGTGACGGCGCGCTCAAGGTCGCCCACACCGACCTCGAGGAGGAGGTGGCCCGGGTCAAAGCCGGTGGCCCCGAGCCGATCCCGCAGCCGGTGCCGGTCTACACGACCGAGGAAATCGGGCAGGTTGCCCACGCGGTCGACGAACTGCACACTCAGGCGTTGCTGCTGGCCGGTGACGAGGCACGGTTGCGATTGCTGGTCAACGACATGTTCGAGACCATGTCGCGGCGCAACCGTTCATTGGTCGACCAGCAGCTGGCGCTGATCGACCGGCTGGAGCGCAACGAGGAGGACCCCGCACGCCTGGACAGCCTCTTCCGGCTGGATCACCTGGCGGCGCGATTGCGCCGCAACAGCGCCAACCTGCTGGTGCTGGCCGGCGCACAGCTTGCGCGCGACCAGCGGGACCCGGTGCCGCTGGCGACGGTGATCAACGCCGCGGTGTCCGAGGTCGAGGACTACCGCCGGGTCGAGGTCACCGGCCTGCCCGACTGCATGCTGGTCGGCGCGGTGGCGGGCGGCGTCATCCATCTGTTCGCCGAACTGATCGACAACGCCCTGCGCTATTCGCCTCCGACGACATCCGTTCAGGTCTCGGCGGCACGCGGCGGCGACCGTGGCGTCGTGCTGCGCATCGCCGACTCCGGCCTGGGCATGAACGACGCCGATCGGCGCATGGCCAACATGCGGCTGCAGGCCGGGGGGGAGGTCACGCCCGACAACGCCCGCCATATGGGCCTCTACGTGGTCGGCCGGATCGCCGCGCGGCACGGCATCCGGGTGGGGCTGCGCGGCCCGGGCGCCAACGAAGCGGGCTCGGGAACGACCGCCGAGATCTACCTGCCGCCGACCGCCCTCGAGGGCGCCACAGCAATTCCGGCCCAGGCGGCGGAGCCGCAAAGCCGCCGGGTACGGGCGGTTTCATCGCCGAGCGCCAAGCTCGCCAGCGCGATCAGCCCGACAGGGCCTGCCGAAGCGGTCGCCGGCCGCCACGCCGTCCCGGAGTCGGCAACCCAGAACGGTTCCGGAGAATCCGGGCCCTCGGTCACCTTGTTGCCGCGGCGCGATCCGGGGTCCAGCGGCATCACCGACGTTCCGGCCCCGCCCGCCGAGGGGCAGCCCCGGCGGCAGCGGCGCGAGCTCACCACCCCCTGGTGGGAAAACGGGCGACCGGCCGACAAACCGCCGGAGCCGAAGCGGGCGCCGGCCGGGCCCCCGGCGGCGTCGGACACGTCGGCGTTCTTCGCCGCGCGCTCGCAAAGCGCCGCGGGTCGGCAGGAAACCGAAACCTCCGCCGCGGAGCCCGCGCCGAGCGCGGCGATCCCCGAAGGCCCGACAGCCCCGGCCGAGGACGACGTCATCTACCGGCGGATGCTCTCGGAGATGCTGGGCGATCCGCATGACCTGGTGAACAGCCCCGACCTGGATTGGCAGTCGGTGTGGGACCGCGGCTGGTCGTTGGCGGCCGCGGCCGAGGACAAGCCTGTCGAGTCGCGCACCGCCGAGCACGGGCTGCCGGTCCGCACGCCCGGCGCGCGGCTGGTGCCGGGCGCGGCCAACGGGGCGGGCCTCGACGAACCGGAGGAGGCGGACCCGGAAAACGAGGGAGCCCGGGGATCGCTCGTCGGGTCCTCGGGCCTCGCGCGCGACCCCGAGGCGGTTCGCGCTTCCTTCAGTAACCATTTCGGCGGCGTGCGCTCCGCACGGTCGCAGGCCCGCGACGCCAGTGAAGGGTCTGATCAGGAATGACGCGGCCCGGCAACTCGCTGGACTGGCTGGTGACGAGGTTCGCCCGCGAGGTCCCCGGGGTGGCGCACGCGTTGCTGGTGTCCGTCGACGGGCTGCCGGTCGCCGCCAGCGAGCATCTCCCGCGCGAGCGGGCCGACCAGTTGGCGGCGGTCGCCTCGGGGTTGGCCAGCCTCGCGACCGGTGCGTCGCAGCTGTTCGAGGGCGGCCAAGTACTGCAGTCGGTCGTTGAGATGCAGAACGGGTACCTGCTGCTGATGCGGGTCGGCGATGGCTCGCATTTGGCCACGCTGGCCGAGACGTCCTGCGATATCGGCCAGATCGGCTACGAGATGGCCATCCTCGTCGAACGGGTGGGCGGCGTCGTGCAGTCCACTCGCCGGTCCACCGTCTCGTGAGCCGCGATGGACCACCGTGAGCCCTGGCCAACCTCACGTGAGGCCAACCTGGTCCGCCCGTACACCCTGACTGCCGGACGGACCGAAACCAACGTCGACCTTCCGCTGGAAGCGCCGATACAGACGTTGCCGGCCGGTCTGGCTCACCGGTGGCCACCCGACGATGCGAGAGGCAAGATCATCCAACTGTGCGCGAACAGCCCATCGGTCGCGGAAATTTCGGCCCGCCTGGATTTACCGCTCGGAGTCGCGCGCGTCCTGGTCGGCGATCTGGTGCTGTCCGGTTACCTTCGGGTGCATCAAACTTTGACCGAGCGTTCCACCCGCGATGAGCGCCACGAACTCATAGGAAGGACGCTGCGTGGCCTTAGGGCACTCTGAGGCGCACTCCGCCGGCGCCCACGCTTCGACGAAGATCGTCATCGCGGGCGGTTTCGGTGTCGGCAAGACCACGTTCGTCGGTGCGGTCTCGGAAATCATGCCGTTGCGCACGGAGGCGATGCTCACCGACGCCTCCACCAGCGTCGACATGCTCGAGGCGACCCCGGACAAGCGGACCACCACCGTCGCGATGGACTTCGGCCGGATCACCCTGGACGAGGACCTGGTGCTCTACCTGTTCGGTACCCCGGGCCAGCGCCGGTTCTGGTTCATGTGGGACGACCTGGTGCGCGGCGCCATCGGTGCGATCGTCCTGGTCGACTGCCGGCGCCTGAAGGACAGCTTTGCCGCGGTCGACTTCTTCGAGCACCGCAACCTGCCGTTTCTCATCGCGGTCAACGAGTTCGACGGCGCGCCACGCTATCCCGTGCGGGAGGTGCGCGAAGCGCTGACCCTGCCACCACACATCCCCGTGCTCACGGTCGACGCCAGGGATCGCAGGTCGGCGACGGACGCGCTGATCGCGATCAGCGAATACGCACTGCACAATCTCGCCACGTATCCGGCGGGCCGTTGACGCTTTGGACCCGTGGATCGAGTGCCACTTCGAAGGCCGGGATTTTCGCGACGAAGACCTCAGTCGGTTGCGCACCGAGCGGACGGTGTTCAGCGAATGCAATTTCAGCGGCGTGAACCTGGCCGAGTCGCAACACCTCGGATCGGCGTTCCGCAACTGCACGTTTGAGCGAACATTGCTGTGGCATAGCACATTTCGCCAGTGCAGCATGCTGGGCTCGGTGTTTGTGCACTGCCGGATGCGGCCGACGACGTTCGACGAGGTGGATTTCACGCTCTCGGCGCTCGGCGGCAACGACCTTCGCGGCGTCGACTTGGGTGGCTGCCGGCTGAGGGAGACCAGCCTGGTGGAGACCGACCTGCGCAAGGCCGTGTTGCGCGGCGCCGACCTCAGCGGTGCCCGGACCACCGGCACCCGGCTCGATGACGCCGATCTGCGCGGGGCGACCGTGGACTCCTCCTTGTGGAGAACCGCATCGCTGTCCGGTGCGCGCGTGGACGTGAGCCAGGCCATGGCCTTCGCGCTGGCGCACGGTCTGCGCCTGGACGCCGAGGCTTCTAGCGCTTGAGCCGGAGGCGCCAAAGCACCACACCGGCATAGACCATAGACAGCGCGATGAGCATCTCCATGTCGAGCAGCCACGCGGCCGGTGTGTGCAACCAGTGGCTGTCCCTGGGTACGAGCGAGCCGGGCACGAGGGCACGCAGGTTGACCGTGGACGCCGATGCCGCGTAACCCCAGCGCGACGGCATCAACCAGGACATTTGGTCGAGGAGGATCCGGCCGGTCACGGGGACGAGGCCGCCGGCCAGCACCAGCTGCAGCATGAGGGACACCACGAGCAGCGGCATGATCTGCTCGTGGGAACGCGCGAGCGACGACAGCAGCAACCCGAGCACCGCCGAGGCCACGCATGTCGCGGCGACGGTGACGAACAGCTCGAAGCTGGCGTTACCGAGCAGCACCGCCGGCTGGGTCGGTGCGCCCTTGCCCGCCAGGACGATGCTCGTCACGATCGCCGCCTGGATGATCGCGAACACGCAGAACACCGCGAGCTTGGCGCTCAGGTAGGCCCCCGCGGACAGGCCGACGGCCTGTTCGCGCCGGAAAATCGCGCGCTCGCCGATCAGGTCGCGCAGCGTCAGCGCGGTGCCCATGAAGACGGCCGCGATGGACATCAGGGTCAAGATCTGTGCGGATTCGTCAGGCGTCCCGCTGGTCGGTTGGGCACTGCCGAAGCCGGTGTCCCCGGGGACGGTCAGCGACAGCGCACCCAGGATGAACGGCAACAGCGCCAGGAACGCGAAGTAGGCGCGGTCGGAGACGACCAGCCGGACCTGGCGCCGCGCGATCGTGTAGAACTGCTGGCGCAGGTTGGTGCGCGCCTGCACCGCGAGATCGGCCGGCGCCGCCTCCATGGGAGGCGGGGGCCTGTTGCGGGCCAGGAAGCGCCGGTTCGCCTCGTCGGGGTCGGCGCCCACCCTCGCGAAGATCTGGGCCCAGTTGGTGGTGCCCATGGCCGCGCCCATCTGGCCGGGTGCGCCCAGGAACGCCGTCTGGCCGCCAGGCGCCATCAGCAGCACCTGGTCGCAGAGGTCGAGGTAGGTCAGCGAGTGGGTGACCACGAGCACCACGCGACCGGCATCGGCCAGTTGCCGCAGCATGGTCATGACTTGCAGGTCCAGCGCCGGGTCCAGGCCCGACGTCGGCTCGTCGAGGATCAGCAGCGACGGCCCGGTGAGCAACTCGAGTGCCACCGAGGCGCGCTTGCGCTGGCCGCCGGACAGCTTGTCGACGCGGGTGTCCGCGTGCCGGGTCAGGCCCAGCTCGTCCAGCACCTGGGCGACGACCTGTTCGCGGTCGGCCTTGCTGGTGTCGGCCGGCAGCCGCAGCTCCGCCGCATAGCCGAGCGCCTGGTGGATCGTCAGCTGGCGGTGCACGACGTCGTCCTGGGGGACCATCCCGATCCTTGTTCGCAACGACGCGTACTCGGTGTGGATGTCGTGGCCCTCGAACGTGACCAGGCCGGCGGTGGGGGTGGCGTACCCGGCGATCAGCCGCGCCAGCGTGGTCTTGCCGGCGCCGGACCCGCCGATGATGGCGGTGAGTGTGCCGGGCTCGGCGGTCATCGAGACCCTTTGCAGCAGGGTCTTTCCATTGACGCTGAAGTCGACGTCGCGCACCTCGAGGCCACCGGTGCGCGTCGCGGACTCGTGGCGGCGCACCAGGGTGCCACCGGTGAACACCAGGTCGACGTTGCCGACGGTGACCACGTCGCCCTCCGCGAGTAGCGCGGATCCGACTCTCGTGCCGTTGACGAAGGTTCCGTTGATGCTGTGCGCGTCGCGGATCTCGGTGCCCATCGGTGTCGGCGTCAGGAACGCGTGATGGCGCGACGCCAACACATCGTGGATGACGATGTCGTTCTGGAGCGCGCGACCTATCCAGGCGGCGCCCGTCGCCGACGGCTTGCGGCCGGATTCCGGCCCTGGGACCTTGACCCAGGTGGTCGGGAACTCGGCCACCTCTCCGGTCACGCCCAGTTGGGTGGGTGGATTCGGATCCTGCGGGGGCTCTGGCCGGATCCCATTCGGCGGTAGGGCCGGCGGGGGCGCGGCCGGCGGGAGTGCGATCGGCATGGCGGAGGGGTGCCGCGATCCGCGGGACCGGAATCCGCGCGGAGGGGCGTGGGTGGGTGGTGAAGGTCGCCGGGGCGGGCCGTCCGGTCGAGGTGGCTGGATCTCCGGGTCCGTATCCATCGGCGGTAGCAAACCAACGATTCCCCGGTGACGCCCGACTTCGAAGTTGACCCTTGGCCCGTCGGGCTTGCCGATGTTGAGGGTCTGGCCGTCCTCGATGTCGACCGTCGACACCCGTTCGCCGTTGAGGAACACCCCGTTGAGCGAATTGTTGTCGACCGCGACCCACCTGCCCTGATCGAAACGCAGCAGCAGGTGCGCGCGGGCGACCAGTGGGTGCGCCACGCGCACGTCGGCGCGCAGGTCGCAGCCGACGACGACGTCGCGACCCGCCGAGAAGCTACCTGTAAACCGGCCAGACCGAACCGTCAGCACGGGTGCGGGCTGGCTCATCAGTGCCGCTTGAGCCGGATCTTCCACCACACGATGGCGCTATAGACCACCGACAGCAGCACGAGCATCCCCATGTCGAACAGCCAGGCGCTCGCCTTGTGATCGAAGTGTTGGTCTTTGGGGTCGGTCGGGCCGACCACCAGGCGGTGCGTGTCGATCGTCGACGCCGACACCGCGTAGCCCCACCTGGCCGGTGTGATCCACGACAACTGGTCGAGCACGGGCCGATTGGTGACCCAGATCAATCCGCCGCAGAACACCAGCTGCGACATGATGGCGATCACCAGGAACGGCATGATCTGATCCTGGGAGCGGGCGATCGCCGATAAGGCCATTCCGAGAAGCGCCGAAGCCACGCACGTCGCGGCGACGTCGACGAACAGTTCAAAGTTGACGCTGCCGAGGACCAACGCGTCGGAGATCGGTTTGCCGCCGTGGTGGCTCCAGCCGATTAGCGAGATCGCGGTCGCGATCGCCGCCTGCATGGTCGCGAACGTGCTGAAAATCGCGATCTTGGCGAACAGGTAGGCGATGGTCGACAGGCCGACGGCCTGCTCACGTTTGAAGATGGGACGCTCGCCGACGAGGTCGCGAATTGTCAGCGCGGTACCCATGAACACGGCGCCGACGATGAGCATGACGAGAATCTGGTCGGGCTGGTTGGGCGAGTTGCTCATCGGGTCGCCCATCCCGTATCCGGTCTTGCCGCGCACCGTGAGCGTCAGGATGCCGATGAGGAACGGCAACAACGCCAAAAACACCGTGTAGCCACGGTCGGAGATGACCAGCCGCACCTGGCGCCGCGCAACCGTGGAGAGCTGGTGGAGCACGTTGGTGTGCACCGGTTCGCCAAGGTCGGCCGGGCGGGAGTCAGGCGGCGCGGCCGGGGGCGGCCGATTTTCGGCCAGGAAGCGGCGGTTGGCCTCGTCGGGGTCGGCGCCCACATTCGCGAAGATGTCGGCCCAGTTGGTGGTGCCCATCGCCGCGCCGATCTGGTCGGTCGGGCCCAAGAAAGCCGTCTTGCCGCCCGGTGCCAGCAGCAGTATCTGATCGCAGACGTCGAGGTAGGCCACCGAGTGCGTGACGACCAGCACCACGCGTCCGGCATCGGCCAGCTGCCGCAGCATCATCATGACCTGGCGGTCCAGGGCCGGGTCCAGACCCGACGTCGGCTCGTCCAGGATCAGCAGCGAGGGCCCGGTGAGCAGCTCGAGCGCCACCGAGGCGCGCTTGCGCTGGCCGCCGGAAAGCTTGTCGACGCGGGTATCGGCGTGTTTGGTCAGCTCGAGTTCCTCGAGAACCTGCGCTACGACCTGTTCCCGGTCGGCTTTGCTGGTGTCGGGCGGCAGCCGAAGCTCGGCCGCGTAGCCCAGGGCCTGGTTGACCGTCAGCTGGCGGTGCACCACGTCGTCCTGGGGGACCATCCCGATCCGGCTGCGCATGGACGCGTACTCGGTATGGATGTTGTGGCCCTCAAACGTGACGGAACCCGAAGTTGGGCTGGTGTATCCGGCGATCAGCCGCGACAGCGTGGTCTTGCCGGCGCCGGATCCACCGATGATGGCGGTCAGCGTCCCCGGGCGCGCGATCAGCGAGATGTGGTCGAGCAGTTGCTTGCCGTGCTCGACGGTGAAGCCGACGGAATTCACTTCCAGGCCGCCGGTGCGCGTCGCGGCTTCGATGCGCCGGACCAGGGTGTCGCGGGTGAACACCAGGTCGACGTTGCCGATCGTGACCACGTCGCCCTCGGTCAAGATCGCGGAGCCGACCCGGACGCCGTTGACGAAGGTCCCGTTGACGCTGTGTGCGTCTCGGATCTCGGTACCCAGCTGCGTCGGGGTCAGAAACGCGTGATGACGTGACGCCAGGACGTCCTGGATGACGATGTCGTTGTCGGTGGAACGGCCGATCGTGAGCGCGCCGGCCGGTTGCTGCAACGCCCCGGACTTCGAAGGCATCAACGCCTGGAACATCTTCGTCGCCAGGTTCCCCGCCTCTGGTGGCTTGGCGGGGTTGGGCCCCACCTGGGTATCCGGCGCCGTATGCGACGGACCGACGGCATCCATGCCGGCCTTCTGCGGGTGCGGCTGGAAATTCTGTGGTGGCGGCGCGCTGGCCGGATACGCCGGCGGGCGCCCCCCGGCGTTGGGGGGGTAGCCGGGTTGCCCCGGAGGCTGGGGCGCGCCCGGGGGTGGTCGCCGCACCGGTGAGGCCGCCCAGTTGGGCTGGCGCCCGGGAGGCGCGGGCGGGGCGGCGACGGGGGGACCCGGTTGGCCCGACGCCTGCGGCGCCGGCCACGCCGTTCCCGCCGCGTTCGCCGCCACCACGACGCCCATCGACTCGGTTTGCGGCGGCCGGCCGGCCATTCCCTGGTGGCGCCCGATCTCGAAGGTCAGCTGTGGCCCGTCCGGGTTACCGATGTTGATGGTTTGGCCGTCGTGAATGTCGACCACCGGCACTCGGCGGCCGTTGACGAAAGTTCCGTTGAGCGAACCGTTGTCGATCGCCAGCCACCTGCCCTGCTCGAAGCGCAGCAGCAGATGGTCGCGCGAAATCAGCGGGTGCGTGATACGCACGTCGGCGCGCAGATCGCGCCCGACCACCACGTCGTGACCGGCCGCAAACGTGCGTTCCGACCCGTCATGGCGAACGGTCAACGTTGGCGGGACTGGTGCACTCATCGCCACAACTGTAGCTGGTAAACCGGCTGTTACCCGGCTTGATCGGGCGCGCCGGTCACCACGCAGCGGGTCCTGCTGTAGATGGTGGGCATGCACCGATTGCAGTGCGTACAGGCCGAATGCACGCTGCGCCCGGCGCCCCCGGCGGCGATCCGATTGATCAGGTCCGGCTCGGCCAGCAGCGCGCGGGCCATCGCGACGAACTGGAACCCCTCCGCCATCGCCAGGTCCATCGTTTCCCGGTTCGTGATGCCGCCGAGCAGGATCAGCGGCATCGTCAGCTCGGCGCGGAACAGCTTGGCGTCGCGCAATAGATAGGCCTCGCGGTAGGGGTATTCGCGGAGAAACTTTTTGCCCGTCATGCGCATGCCCCAGCGCACCGGCGGCTTGAAAGCGGCGGCGAACTCTTTGACCGGTGCATCGCCCCGGAACAGATACATCGGGTTGACCAGCGAGCTGCCCGCGGTGAGCTCGATCGCGTCCAGCCCGCCGTCGTCCTGCAGCCAGTTGGCGGTGGTCAGCGCCTCTTCGGTGGTGATGCCGCCGCGGACACCGTCGGCCATGTTGAGCTTGGCGGTGACCGCGACCCGTCCCGCACCGTGCGCGTCGACCGCGCGGCGAACCGCCATCACGATTCCCCTGGCGACCTTGGCCCGGTTCTCCAGCGATCCGCCGAACTCGTCGTTGCGGCGGTTGATCAGCGGCGACAGGAACGCGCTCGCCAAATAGTTGTGGCCCAAATGGATTTCGACCGCGTCAAAGCCCGCTTCGATGGCCAGCCGGGCCGCGTTGGCGTGCGCTGCCAGCACGTCGTCGATGTCCTCGCGGGTCGCTTTCTTGGCGAACCGCATCCCGATCGGGTTGAAGAAGCGCACCGGCGCCAGGGCTTTGGCCTTATTGGACTTGGCGTTGGCCACTGGGCCGGCGTGGCCGATCTGAGCGTTCACCGCCGCGCCCTCGGCGTGAATCGCGTCGGTGAGCCGCCGCAAACCGGGCACGGCCTCCGGGCGCATCCACAGCCCGTTGCCCTCGGTGCGGCCGCCCTGGGAGACGGCGCAGTAGGCGACGGTCGTCATGCCGACCCCGCCGGCGGCCGGCAGCCGGTGGTACTCGATCAGGTCATCGGTGACCAGCGCGTCGGGTGTGCGCGCTTCGAATGTCGCGGCCTTGATGACACGGTTGCGCAGTGTCAGCGGGCCCAGCTTGGCCGGCGCGAATACATCGGGCGCGGTGGGAGGTGTGGTCATCCTCTCACTCGGCCTCGGCGAGGACTTCCATGCAGCAACGGTATCGCTCACTTATGTTGTAGTGAATGGGTCTGAATCCGGTTTTCTTCAACGCGATGTACAAATTCTCTCGGGTGAAGTTGTGGAAATGGTTGATCTCCGCCCAGTACGGGTTCTGGTTGGTCGCATTCATGTAATGCGACAGCGGTGCGCTTGCGTTCGGCATGGAAATCAACAGCACTCCGGGGTAGTTGATGAGTTCTCGTGCACGACGGAGGGATTCCAGCGGAAACGCTTCGT
Source organism: uncultured Actinomycetota bacterium (assembly GCA_963784685.1). Classification (GTDB taxonomy): domain Bacteria; phylum Actinomycetota; class Actinomycetes; order Mycobacteriales; family Mycobacteriaceae; genus Mycobacterium. Next base: position 457,115 of record CAWASF010000009.1, on the reverse strand, counting down.
GTTCGACAACATCCGCCATACTGATTACGGTGGGCTTGGTATCGAACGCGTTATTCGCTATCGCATCTTCCAATGGACCATGGTGAGCAGAGATGCCATACTGCCGGATATCCTCGACGTTTCGCTTGATGAATTCGTTTCCGGCACAGTCGAAGCCGAACTCCTTGGCCGTCATCAACAGCGCTCCGTTACCGAACCCCACATCGAGCCGCAATCGATTTTTCGGCGGGCCGATCTTTGCGATCACGCGCTCCACCATCGTCGCCGAAACTCGTCGGTGGAATTCGGCGTTGGTGCCCACGGACGTTTCGTCCGGCACGCTGCCGTATAGGACTTCGAATGCCGCAGGGGTGAAATATCCGTCGGTGAATGTGCGCCGGCATTCTCCGCATTGCACCCTCGTTTAGAAGGCTCCAGCGGCTCGTGCCACATCGGGTGGCCCGGGCAATCTACGGTCGCCAACGGGTAGATCTCGGCCGACTGGCACAGCGGGCACGCGTCATACGCAATTCGTTCATTTTCCATTTTCGGTGCCCCTCACCCTGGCCGGCCCGAACACGTCCGGGACTTGCGCGGGCTGAGGCGGCAAGTCGGCGGGCATGCCAGGAGCGTAGCGGTGGCCGTGCCAGACTGTCAGGCGTGGGCGCAATCACGCTGGACGGCAAGGCCACCCGCGACGAGATCTTCGTCGACCTGAAGGATCGGGTGGCCGCATTGGCCGCGGCAAGCCGCACACCCGGGCTGGGCACCATCCTGGTCGGGGACGACCCTGGTTCCCAGGCTTACGTCCGCGGTAAGCACGCCGACTGCGCCAAGGTCGGCATCACGTCGATCCGCCGGGATCTGCCGGCCGACATCAGCGCGGCCGAGCTCGACGCCACCATCGACGAGCTGAACGGCAACCCCGAATGCACCGGCTACATCGTGCAGTTGCCGCTACCGACGCAGCTGGACGAGAACGCGGCTCTGGAGCGCGTCGACCCCGCCAAGGACGCCGATGGGCTACACCCGACCAACCTGGGCCGGCTGGTGCTGTCCACGCCGGCGCCGCTGCCGTGTACCGCGCGGGGCATCGTGCATCTGCTGCGGCGCTACGACGTCGAGATCGCCGGGGCCCACGTGGTCGTCATTGGCCGCGGCGTGACGGTCGGTCGCCCGCTGGGGCTGCTGCTGACCCGCCGCACCGAGAATGCCACGGTGACGTTGTGCCACACCGGAACTCGCGACCTGCCGGCGTTGACCAGGCAGGCGGACATCATCGTGGCCGCCGTCGGCGTCCCGCACCTGCTGAGCGCGGACATGGTGCGTCCCGGCGCCGCGGTCGTCGACGTGGGCGTCAGCCGCACCGAGAACGGACTCGTCGGCGATGTGCATCCGGATGTGTGGGAGGTGGCCGGCCACGTGTCGCCCAATCCCGGTGGTGTGGGCCCGCTTACCCGCGCGTTCCTGCTGACCAACGTCGTCGAGCTGGCCGAGGGGCGGCAATAGGGCGTGCGGGCAATCTTGCGGGCCCAATGGCCGATCCTGATGGTCGAGTTGATCTTCGGGGCGGCCTTTGTCCTGGCGGCGGCCAACTTCTGGCGCCGCGGCGCCCTGCTGATCGGCATCGGGGTCGGCGTGGCCTCGTTACTGCGGTTGGTGTTGTCCGACGAACGGGCCGGCCTTTTGGTCGTCCGCAGCAAGGGCATCGACTTTGTGACCACCGCGACGGTCGCGGCCACGATGGTCTACATCGCTTGGACGATCGACCCGCTGGGTACCGGCTAAAGCCCTGGCACACCAGGGATTTGGCCTCGCATTCCCGGGATTTGCCCCGGCATACCCGGGATTTGCCCCGGCATACCCGGGATTTGCGGCACGGACAGGTTGCCACTGGCGATGTTCGCCATCTCCTGCGGGCAGTACATCTGAATTGCGATCGTGGTGAACATCTGCGCCATCTGGGGTGACATGCCCCGGTGGCTAACGTTCGCCACGACAGCGGCGAGGTTCCCGCCCGGCTTGGCGAGCATCGGGCAGATGGACTGGCCCACGGCCATCGCGTTTCCCGGTTCGCCGAAGTCGACGCCGGCGTGGTTCAGCGCGTCGAGGAAATTGTCGTCGACCTGATCCGCCTCGGCCGGCGCCGCGAATGCCGCGGCCGCGGTGAGGAGGCCGGCCGCCAGGGCCAGCAGGCGAATGGTCAAGGGCTGGTGCCGAAACAACCAGACCCACTCCTGCGTTCTCGTCAGTGCCTTCATGTCAGTTTCCCCATCCGCCTCTGAGTGCACATATGACACTCGAATCACGATAGGAACTCTGATCGATGACTGTCACATTTACAACACGGTGAGATAAAGGTTTGCACAATAAGCGTTTCGTGAGGCCAGTGCGCCCAGGACATCGGTTACCGGGTGACAAACCGACGCACCCCCCAGCGCAACGGATCGAGGCCGCACAGTGATCTGACGCGAGCGGCGACGCCACGGTCCCGCGCGAAACAACAAGTGTCACTTTTGGTTTCGGTGCCGTTACGCGGCATTTTCCACTTCGATGTCGTGCGCCGGCTTGGGCAGGTCATCGTTATGGCTGACTGCGTCACGAGTGCTCAAGCCGCTGAGCACCTGGACCGGTCGCCGGCCGCGAGGATGCGCTCGCCTCGATCGCACCCGCCCTGTTCGACTTTCGGACCCAGAAAGTTCCGACAAACCTGGCCCACCTGTCCGTAAAGGGGGCTCGCGCGCGGGAATTCGTCGATGCAAGCCCGATGGGCAGCGGGATCGGCGATGCTGACACAGGGATCGTCGGCGTGTGCTTGTGCTGGTGGAATGCAAAGGGGCGCCAGTGCGATGGCCACCGCCGACACGCCCGATATTGCCCCCCTCAGCGGACACCCGACGGCAAGCCAGGGGGCCATGCTACGACCGCGATGTTTATCGATCGGCATGTTTCATTGTGTGATGTGCGGTGCGGGCCAGCAATGAGAAAGGCCGGGGGGCCAGGAAATCCACAGCCCGTCGAGACACCGTTGAGACAATCTGGCTGCGGTTAAAAGCCGACACCGCGATGAGTATCGATCTGGATCGGCGTCTGCAATCCGCCGGCTGGTCCGAGTGTTCGACGACAACAAAGTGTCGAACTCGCATACGGTGGTCAGGCGCCAGGCGCACACTACGAAAGACGAAAGACGACCAGGAGAGCACATGTGACCGCCGGCGGCGATGATCAACCAACCCCAAAGCTTTGGCGGCTCCTGCCGGCGGTCATCGGCGCCGTCGTGTTGGCCCTGTTCCTGTCTGGATGTCACGGTCCGTCCGGAGGTCAGGCTCCGAAATACGGCGTTGCCGCCACCGTGGCAGTCGGCCACGGCCCCTGCGAACTGGCGGTGGACCCGGGCACCCGGATCGCCTACATCGCCAACTATGACGACGCCACGGTGTCGGTGATCGACGGATCGAGGCGCGCCGTGACCGCCACCGTGCCTGTCGGCAAGCACCCGAACGACGTAGCGGTGGATCAGGCCACCCACGCCGTCTATGTGACCAACCACGACGACGCCACTGTGTCGGTGATCGATGGCTTGACGCGCAGAGTGACCGCCACCGTGCCTGTCGGCAAGAACCCGACCCGGGTGGCGGTGGATCCGGGCACCCACGCCGTCTATGTCACGAACCACGACGACAACACGGTGTCGGTGATCGACGGTTCGACGCGTACGGTCATCGCCACCGTGCCCGTCGCCAAGGACCCGTGGAGGGTGGCGGTGGACCCGGGCACCCACGCCGTCTATGTCACCAACCAAGGCGGCAATTCGGTGTCGGTGATCGACGGCCCGACGCGCACCGTCACCGCGACCGTTCCCGTCAAGAACCCGTGGTGGGTGGCGGTCGATCCGGGCACCCACGCCGCGTACGTCACCAACAACGACGCCAACTCGGTGTCGGTGATCGACGGCTCGACGCGCACGGTCACCGTCACCGTGCCCGTCGGCAAGGGCCCGGGGGCGGTGGCGGTGGATCCGGGCACCCATGCCGTCTACGTCACCAACAACAACGACGGCACGGTGTCGGTGATCGACGGGTCGACGCGCACCGCCGCCGCCACCGTGCCCGTCGAGAGCCCGGGCGACCTGGCGGTGGATCCGGGCTCCCACACCGTCTACGTCACCACCGGCGCCCGTTCCGGCGCCGGGGTGTCGGTGATCGACGGGTCGACGCACGCCGTGACAGCCACCGTGCCCGTCGGCAAGCACCCGTGCGTTGTGGCGGTGGATCCGGAGACCCACACGGTCTACGTCACCGACACCGGCGACAACACGGTGTCGGTGATCGAACGTCGATAGTGGTGGGCGTGGGGCTTGACTACCCGCCCAGCGCCGCCCTGATGCACACGGTGACATAGGGCAGCGCCAAGCCGGTCGAATTCGCCAGCGCCGGATGGGTGGCCAGCAGTTCGCGCACCTGGTCCAGTGTCCGCGTACGGACCTCGGTCGGGGAGGTGATGCAGTAGCTGCGCGAGGCCACCAGGTCGATCAAGGCCTGCGGCGTAAGGTAATTCGTCCACTCGACTTCGTGGCGCTCGGCCGCGGTGAACGACGTCGACAGCGCCACGTCGAAGCGATCCCGCTCGCCGTCGGAACCGATGATCTCGCCGAGCTCACGCACCCAGCCCAGGCGTTCGTCGCGCGTGTTCCATACCAGCCCCAGCCGGCCCCCCGGCCGCAGCACGCGGGCCACCTCGGGAATCGCCCGCTCGGGATCCACCCAGTGCCATGCCTGCGCGACCACGACGGCGTCAACGCTGTTGTCCTCCAACGGAATCTCTTCCGCGGTGCCCAGTAGCGCACGCGTCTCCGGCAACGAGGCACGCAGCACTTCCAACATGTCGGGAATCGGATCGACGGCCACCACCTCGAGGCCGCGCTCCACCAGCCGGGTGGTCAGCTTGCCCGTGCCCGCACCCAGGTCGAGCACCCGCCGCGCGCCGCGCGGTATCAGCCAATCGATCGCCTCCGGCGGATAGGAGGGGCGGCCACGCTCGTAGGCAGCGGCCGCCGAGCCGAAGGACAGGGAGCGGTCGTGCCTCGAGCGGGTCACCGTCGACACTCGCCTTCCCTCTCGGCCAATTCGAGGGTCTTGCGGATCAGGTCGCCGACCGCCCCCGATTCCACCAGGAAGCCGTCGTGCCCGCAGACGGAGTCGACGACGTGCAGTTCGGTGCAGCCCGGCAGCAACTCGGCCAGCTCCTCCTGCAAGCGCAACGGGTAGAGCCGGTCGGAGGTGATGCCGCCGACCACAACCGGGACCGGGCATCCGCGCAGGGCTTTACCGACCCCGCCGCGTCCACGGCCGACGTCGTGGCTGTTCAGTGCCTCGGTCAAGATGACATAGCTGCCCGCGTCGAAACGGGCCTGCAGCTTGTCGCCCTGGTGCTCCAGGTAGCTCTGCACCGCGTAGCGGCCGCCGCTCGCCGGATTCTCGTCGCCCTGGCCGTCGTTGGCGAACCGGGTGTCGAGCTCGAGCTCACCGCGATAGGTCAGGTGGGCGAAACGGCGGGCGACCGCCAGCCCGCCATCCGGTTTGCGGCCGGTGCCGTGGTAGTCCCCGCCCTGCCAGTTCGGGTCGGCCTTGATGGCCGCGATCTGAGTCGTCTGGGTGCCGATCTGGTCGGCGGTGGCGCGCGCACCCACCGCGAGCAGCAGCCCGGCCCGGACTTGGTGCGGGCGGCCGACTATCCACTCCAAAGCCCTTGCGCCACCCATGGATCCACCGACGACGGCGGCAACCTGGTTGATGCCCAGGGCGGCCAGCGCGGCGACGTCCGCCGCCACCTGGTCGCGCACCGAAATCAGCGGAAACCTTGAGCCCCACGGTTTTCCGTCGCGGGCAAGCGAGCTGGGCCCGGTGGATCCACGGCATCCGCCCAGCACGTTGGTGGCCACCGCGCACCAACGGTCGGTGTCGATCGGCGCACCCGGCCCGGCCACCCCGTCCCACCAGCCGGCCGTCGGATGCCCGGGACCGGCCGGCCCGGTGATGTGCGAATCGCCGGTGAGCGCGTGCAGCACCACCACCACGTTGTCGCGCGTCGGCGACAACTCACCCCAGCGCTGAACCGCGATGCAGACATCGTCGATCACCGCACCGCTTTCGGTAATCAGCGAGCCGATGTCGACGAAGCCGATTTCGCCCTCGGCGGGCAGCGTCTGGGTGGGCACGTCGGAGATCGTCATGTCAGAACCCTCAGAACGCCGCCACGGTCCGCGAGTCGCCGCTGAACTTGCGCGCCGCGGCGAACCCGAGCTCCAGGTCGGCCAGGATGTCGTCGATGCCTTCGATTCCGACCGCCAGCCGCACCAGTCCCGGGCTGACGCCGGTCGTCGCCTGTTCCTCGGGTGTCAGCTGGGCGTGGGTGGTCGACGCCGGGTGGATCACCAACGAGCGCACGTCACCGATGTTGGCGACGTGGCTGTGTAGCTTCAGCGCGTTGACGAACGCCTTCCCGGCCTCGGCGCCGCCGGCCAGCTCGAACGCCAGCACCGCTCCAGTCCCCTTGGGCGCCAGCTTCTTTGCCCGCTCATGCCACGGCGAGCTGGGCAGCCCCGCATAATTGACCGACAGCACGCCGTCATGGCCGGCCAAAAACTCGGCGACCCGTTGCGCGTTGGCGACGTGGCGCTCCATTCGCAGGCTCAGCGTTTCGACGCCCTGGGCCACCAGGAACGCGTTGAACGGCGAAGCGGCCGAACCAAGGTCACGCAGCAGTTGCACGCGGGCCTTGAGCGCGTACGCCGGCGGACCGAGCTCGGCATACACCACGCCGTGGTAGCTGGGGTCGGGTGCGGTGAATCCGGGGAAGCGGCCCTGCGTCCAGTCGAAGGTGCCGCCGTCCACGATCACGCCGGCGATCGCGGAGCCGTGCCCACCCAGGTACTTGGTGGCCGAGTGCACGACGATGTCGGCGCCCTGGGTGAACGGCTGGATCAGGTAGGGCGTGGCGACGGTGTTGTCGACGATCAGCGGTACCCCGTTGGCGTGGGCCACGCCGGAGACCCCCGGGGTGTCCAGCAGGTCGATCTGGGGGTTGGAAATGGTCTCGCCGAAGAACGCCTTGGTGTTCGGGCGTACCGCGGCCTGCCACGAATCCAGATCGTCGGGATCCTCGACGAAACTGACGTCGATGCCGAGCTTGGGCAGCGAATAGTGGAACAGGTTATAGGTCCCGCCGTAGAGCCGCGGGCTCGAGACGATATGGTCTCCGGCGCTTGCGAGGTTCAAAATGGCGAACGTCTCCGCCGCCTGCCCGGAGCTCAAAAACAGCGCCGCCACGCCACCTTCCAGCGCGGCGATGCGCTGCTCGACGACATCGGTGGTCGGGTTGCCGATCCGGGTGTAGATGTTGCCCGGCACCTCGAGCCCGAATAGGGCGGCGGCATGGGCGGTGTCGTGGAAGGTGTACGACGTGGTCTGGTAGATCGGCAGGGCGCGGGCGTTGGTGGTCGAGTCGGGACTCTGCCCGGCGTGAATCTGCTTCGTTTCGAACGACCAATGCGCGGTTGGGTCGGTTTCGGTAGTGCTGTCGGTCACGTGCGGTGCTTTCTGCTCGGGCTGAAAAGGGTGATCGGGTGTCGGGGCGATGGCAGCCGGGACGCCATCACCGATGGCGTCAAACCGGCGGCGCGGCGGCTAGCACCGGCACACGATGAGACGCGACTGAGCTGTTTTAATGCACATCACGTTTCCCTGTCTACTCAGGGGCCCGTCATGGCGGACCCGCGCTTGCCGGATAGCCGGTGGCTACTCAACCTGGTCATCACCCGGGGCACCCCACCGCGGTTGGAGGGTTGCCGGCCAGCAAGCCGGGGCTTGACGCTGGCGCTCATGACCGACTTGCAGCCTATCGCATGGCGTCGAGTTGATGCCAATGGGACGGCTCGCCTTGGCGTCGAACAGGGCGAACGCTGCTTGTAGGCTGGCCTTACGAGCAACTGCTCGCCACGCTCCCGACGGTTGAAGGATTCGGACGCAGATGTCCAACGAAGGCAAGATCAAGGTCAAAGGCCCGGTGGTGGAGCTCGACGGCGACGAGATGACCCGCGTCATCTGGAAGCTCATCAAGGACATGCTGATCCTGCCGCATCTCGACATCAATCTGGAGTACTACGACCTGGGCATCGAGCACCGCGACCGCACCGACGACCAGGTGACGATCGACGCGGCCTATGCCATCAAGAAGCACGGCGTCGGCGTCAAGTGCGCAACCATCACCCCCGACGAGGCCCGCGTGCAGGAATTCAACCTGAAGAAAATGTGGCTGTCGCCCAACGGGACGATCCGGAACATTCTGGGCGGCACCATTTTCCGGGAGCCGATCGTGATCTCGAATGTGCCGCGCCTGGTTCCGGGCTGGACCAAGCCAATCGTCATCGGCCGTCACGCTTTTGGTGACCAGTACCGCGCGACCAACTTCAAGGTCGACCAGCCGGGCACCGTCACATTGACTTTCACGCCCGCCGACGGCAGCGAGCCGATGGTGCACGAGATGGTGTCCATCCCCCCGGACGGTGGTGTCGTGATGGGGATGTACAACTTCAAGGATTCCATCCGCGATTTCGCGCGCGCGTCGTTCTCCTACGGCCTGAACGCCAAGTGGCCGGTGTACCTGTCCACCAAGAACACCATCCTCAAGGCCTACGACGGCATGTTCAAAGACGAGTTCCAGCGCATCTACGAAGAGGAATTCAAGGACAAGTTCGAAGCCGAGGGGCTGACCTACGAGCATCGGCTGATCGACGACATGGTCGCGGCCTGCCTCAAATGGGAGGGCGGCTACGTATGGGCCTGCAAGAACTACGACGGCGACGTCCAGTCCGACACGGTCGCGCAGGGCTACGGCTCACTGGGGCTGATGACGTCGGTGCTGATGACGGCCGACGGCAGGACGGTCGAGGCCGAGGCCGCGCACGGCACCGTCACCCGGCACTTCCGGCAGTATCAGGCCGGCAAACCGACCTCGACCAACCCGATCGCCTCGATCTTCGCCTGGACCCGCGGGCTGCAACACCGCGGCAAGCTGGACAACACGCCGGGGGTCGTCGAGTTCGCCCGGAAACTGGAGCACGTCGTCGTCTCCACGGTGGAGAGCGGCAAGATGACCAAGGACCTCGCGATCCTCATCGGCCCCGACCAGGAGTGGCAGAACAGCGAGGAATTCCTCAATTGCATCGCCGAGAATCTGGAGAAGGCGCTGGCCGAGGGCTGATCAGCCGGTGGATTGGTGGCGGCCCGACTCCGACGCGCTGCACTCCTCGATGAAATCGGCGATCACCTCGGTGATGCGTCCCGGCGCCTCGTACATCGGGACGTGCCCCACGCCCTCGAGTTTGGTGACCCGGTGGCTTTCGTCAGGCAGATGGGTGGTGAAATGCCGGCTGAACCTGGGTGCGGGGATAACCCGGTCCTTTTCGCAGATCACCAGGTGCGCCGGGACGGCATTCAGCGCGAGCTCCCGCAGGCCGTGCAGCTGGGCCGCCTTGACCAGCAGCTGCAAGTAGGCGGGACAGTGGCCGGCGTCGTCGATGATGCCGCTGAGCTGGCGGTCGCTGACCCCGTCCGGCGATGCGCTGATCGCATAGGTGGCCAATCGGCGGCCGAACGGCAGGTGCAACACGCGCTGCCCGAACAACGAGGCGAGCACGAAGAGCGGCACCGCCAGGAGGAATTTGAAGATCACCTCGAACTTGGCGGGGCTCCATCGGGTCCAACCGCCGGCCGGAGCGATGCCGGTGACGCTGCGCGCCCGCCCGCGTCGCTCCAGTTCGAAGGCGACCCAGCCGCCCAGTGAGTTGCCGACGATGTGGGCGGTCTTCCAGCCCAGTTCGTCCATCTGGCGCTCCACGTGGTCGGCCAGCACCGCGGACGACAGGAACCAGGTGCCGGCGGGCGGCCCGCCGTTGTGGCCGGCCATCGTCGGGGCGAACACCTCGTAGCGGCCGGTGTCGGCCAGTTGCTGCGCGACTTCCTCCCATACCGCCTGCGAGAGCAGGAACGGGTGCAGCAGCAGGACGGGTTCACCGGAGCCCAGATGGATCGGTGCGCGAGTCGTCATACTTTCGACACTACCAAGGTGATACCGCCGGTACCGCCCCCAACCGGGGCCGCTGGTCGTGAGGGCGGGCCTTCGCGTGAAAAGATCGGTGCATCATGAGCACCGCTACCGGATCCAGCCGGATTTTCTCCGGCGTGCAGCCCACTTCCGATTCGCTTCACCTCGGTAACGCGTTGGGTGCCATCACCCAGTGGGTCGCACTGCAGCAAGATCACGACGCGTTCTTCTGCGTGGTCGACCTGCACGCCATCACCATCCCGCAGGATCCCGGGGCGCTGCGCCGCAGGACCCTGGTCACCGCCGCCCAGTACCTGGCCTTGGGCATCGACCCCGGCCGCAGCACCGTTTTCGTGCAGAGTCACGTTCCCGCGCATACCCAGTTGGCGTGGGTGCTGGGTTGCTTCACCGGCTTCGGGCAGGCATCGCGGATGACGCAGTTCAAGGACAAGTCGACGCGTCAGGGCAGCGACTCGACCACCGTGGGCCTGTTCACCTATCCGGTGTTGCAGGCCGCCGACGTGCTGGCCTACGACAGCGATCTGGTGCCCGTCGGTGAGGATCAGCGCCAGCACCTCGAGCTGGCGCGCGACGTCGCGCAGCGGTTCAACAGCCGCTTCCCGGACACCTTCGTCGTTCCCGACGTGCTCATTCCCAAGGTCACCGCCAAGATCTATGACCTGCAAGACCCGACGTCGAAGATGAGCAAGTCCGCGTCCACCGATGCCGGGTTGATCAACCTGCTCGACGATCCCGCGTTGTCGGCCAAGAAGATTCGCTCGGCCGTGACCGACAGCGAGCGCGAGATCCGCTTCGACACCGACGCCAAGCCGGGAGTCTCCAACCTGCTGAGCATCCAGTCGGCGGTGACCGGGGTCGGCGTCGACAAGCTCGTGGAGGGCTACGCCGGGCGCGGTTACGGTGACCTCAAGAAGGACACCGCCGAGGCCGTCGTCGAGTTCGTCGGCCCGATCAAGTCCCGGGTCGACGAATTGCTGGCTGATCCAACGGAATTGGAGGCGGTGCTGGCATCCGGGGCGGAGCGGGCCCGGAATGTCGCGGGCAAAACCGTTCAGCGGGTCTACGATCGGTTAGGGTTCCTTCCGCAAACGGGAATAGGTTTCAGTTGAGCGAGCCGGCCAAGCCTGGGATCCTCGAGCGGCTGCGGGCCCGGTTTGGGTGGTTGGACCACGTCATACGCGCCTATCAGCACTTCGACGACCGCAACGGTGGTTTCTTCGCGGCCGGCCTCACGTACTACACGATCTTCGCGTTATTTCCTTTGCTGATGGTCGGTTTCGCGGCGGCCGGATTCATGCTGGCCCGACGGCCCGAGGTGTTGAGGAGCATCGACGACCACATCCGGTCGTCGGTGTCCGGCGCTTTGAGCCAGCAACTGGTGGACTTGATGAACTCGGCGATCAACGCCCGCGCGTCGGTCGGTGTCATCGGCCTGGCCACCGCGGCCTGGGCCGGTCTCACCTGGATGTCGCACCTGAGGGCGGCAGTGACCGAGATGTGGTGGGAGCAGCATCTCGACTCGGCGGGCTTCGTGCGCAACAAAGTATCCGACCTGATCGCGATGCTGGGTACGTTCCTCGTGATCACGGCCACCCTGGCTCTCACCACGCTGGGCCAGGAAGCGCCCATGCGCGCGCTACTGAGATGGTTTGGGATACCGGACCTCTCGGTGTTCAACGAGATTTTCCGAGGCGTTTCGATACTGGTGTCGTTGCTGGTCCAGTGGATGCTGTTCACCTGGATGATCGCGCGGCTGCCGCGGCAGAAGGTCAGCCTGGTCAACTCGATGAGGGCCGGCTTGCTGGCAGCGGTCGGCTTCGAGCTGTTCAAACAGGTGGCGTCGATCTACCTTCGGGTGGTGCTGCGCAGCCCGGCCGGCGCCACGTTCGGGCCGGTGTTGGGCCTCATGGTGTTCGCCTACATCACCTGGTATCTCGTTCTTTTCGCCACCGCTTGGGCCGCCACCGCCTCCGGTGATCCGCGCGCCACGCCCGTCGCCCCGCCGCCGCCGGCGATCATCGCTCCGCGGGTCCAAATGGACGAGGGGCTCAGCGGCCGCCAGACCCTTACCGCGATGACTCTGGGAGCCATTGGGGCACTGGCTGTTTCGCGGTTGAGTCGTCGGCGACGTTAACGTTCAGCCCTCACACATGTACGACGTAGTGGCGGCCCGCGATGTGACACATCGCTTTTGTGGGCGGGTCGGCTAGCCGCCCACCCGCCAGTCGCCGCGCACCATGACGGCTGCGACGTGCAAATCACGATCCAGCACAACGAGATCGGCGTCATAGCCGGACCGCAGACTGCCCACCCGCTCAAGGCCCAGCGCCCGCGCCGGTGTCGCAGAGGTCATCTGCACCGCGGCGGCCAGTCCGGCGGTGGTGGCCACGCTGCGAAACAGCCGATCCATGGTGGCGGTGCTGCCGGCGATCGTCGACGTCCCGTGCACCCGCGCCACCCCGGATACGACGTCGATCGGCACCGAGCCGAGCCGAAACGCGCCGTCGTCGCAGCCGGCCGCGGCGACGGCGTCGGTGACGACGGCAACCCGATCGGGTCCCGCGGCCCGGATCACCGCGTGCACGACGGCCGGGTGTACGTGGACGCCGTCGGCGATGAGTTCGACCGTCACTTTCGGGTCCTGCAGCAAGGCGAGCGCGGGCCCCGGCTCACGGTGGTGCAGCGGAGGCATCGCGTTGAACAGATGGGTGCCGACCGTGACGCCCGCGGCGATCGCTCGTTCGGTCTGCTCGTAGGTCGCATCGGTATGTCCCACGGCGACAATGACACCCGCGTCGACAAAACGACGGATCGCCTCATCGCCACCCGGCAGTTCGGGCGCGAGCGTGACCATCCGGATCGCGCCGGCGCCGGCGGCGAGCACGGCGTCGATCTCGGCGGGGTCCGGCTCGCGCGTCTGGCCGGGGTCGTGCGCCCCGCAACGCGCTCGGCTCAGCCACGGCCCCTCCAAGTGGATGCCCGCGACGGTTCCCTGTCGGGTCGCTGCGCCGAGGGCGTCCACGCCGGCGATCAGCTCCGCGGGCGAGGTGGTGACCAGACTGGCGAGCGTCGTGGTGGTGCCGTGCCGCAGGTGAAATTCGGCGGCCGCGGTGATGCCATCGGTGTCGGTGTAGGAGGCGCCGCCGCCCCCGTGCACGTGCATGTCGATGAAGCCGGGAACCACAGTGCAATCGGGGAATTCCCGGTCGACCGGCCCCGGCGGTGAACCGCTCCCGCAGGCGAGGATGCGTTCGCCGAAAGTCTCCAGCCATCCGGGCCGGCTGATCTGCCCGTCGAGGGTCGCGGTCCCGGCGCTGATCAGGGGCATGCGTTCACCAGTGGCCGCCGTTTTCCCAGAAGTGGCGGATGTCCTCGAGCTGGCGCCCCTTGGTCTCCGGGGCGTACCGGTAGACGAAGCCCAGGGCGACCACCGCGAGAACCGCGAACACCGCGAAAGTGCCTGCGCCGCCGAGTGAATGCAGCATGGTCAGAAAAACGGCGGCCACGATCGCGTTGCCGACCAGGTTGGAGGTGAGCATCGTGCTGGACCCGAGAGATCGTAGCCGGGTCGGGAAGCTTTCGCTCGCGTACACCCAGCCCAGGGAGCCGAAACCCATGGTGTAGCCGATGATGAACAGCAACACGCCGGCGAACCCGAACACCAGCCCCGCGCCGCCGAGGTGCCCCCGGGCGAACACTGCCAGCAGGACGACGTCGGCGGCGACCATCATGGCGATGCCGGACAACAGGATTGGGCGCCGGCCGATCCGGTCGACGAGGAGCAGCGAGGTGACCACGGCCGCCAAACCGGCGATCTGAACCAGTGCCGGCAGCGCCAGCAGCGCGAAATTGCCTGTGAAGCCCATGGCTTCGAAGATTCGGGGGCTGTAATAGATGATCGCGTTGATGCCGGTTATCTGGATCAGAAACCCGAGCACGATCACAAAGATGGTGGCCCGCAAGTAGGGCCGTCGCAGCATCTCGGAGAGGCCGCCGCTACCTTCGCTCAAGGCGCTGCCGATCTCGGCAAGCTCCTCGTCGGCGTTCGCGGTGGGCTCCGCACGCAGCAGCGCGGCGCGGGCGTCGTCTACCCGCCCCTTGAGCAGGTACCACCGGGCCGTTTCGGGCAGCCGAATCACCAACGGCAGCAACAGCGTTGCGGGCACGGCGGCCAGCCCCAGCATCCACCGCCAGCTGTGGCCGCCGGCGAGCAGGTAACCGGTGAGGTAGCCGATGATGAGTCCGCTGACGATCGTCAGTTGGTAGGCCGTCAGCAGCGAGCCGCGCACCGCTGCCGGAGCCGATTCCGCGATGTATACCGGGACGACCACCACCGTCACGCCGATGGTCAGACCCAGCAGCAGTCGCGCCGCCAGCAGCATCGGCAGCGATACCGAGATCGCGCCCAGCAGCGCGAACATCGCATAAGCGACGAGGATCAAAACGACCGATCTTTTTCGCCCGATCGCATTGGCGAGCACGCCGGCAGCCACCGCCCCGGCGATCTGGCCGATCACGACCGTCGTCGTCAGCAGTTCTTGTTGGCGTGTCGTGAGTCCGAAGTCCTCGGTGACGAACAGCTGCGCACCGGCAATGATGGACAGGTCGTAACCGTAGATGAGGCCGACGCTGGCGGCGGTGAGCCCGACCAGGAGGTCCCGCCGCTTCGGACCGCTCAGCTGACCGGCACCCGGGAACCGGGCGACTCGAGGACGGGATCCCCGGGTGTGATGCAGGGCTTGCTGCTTCCTAGTTGCAAGTCCGGCGGTAACCAGGTCATTGGTTCAGTTTCGACGCCGCGGATGAGGGCTTCAGTCATGCACGGATCCTAGTGTTGCGGCCGCGGTTCATCGAGCGTGCGACCATGATCAATCCGAGCACGACGATCGTGCCGACTACGGCCACGCCTACCCGCACCGGCAAGGCATCCGCCGACGGCATGAACCCGGCGGCCTGGGCGCCATTGCCCTGGCGGTCGGCGGCGCCGTCGCGCCGGGCGGGCAGCAGCGAGGGGTCGGGTTCGATCAGGGTGCCCACCTGGGTGCCCAGCGGCGTGCCGAACCCGTAGTCCAGCAGGTGCGCCGCTTGTTCCCACGGCGCGATCGGCTGCCGGGTGCCGTGCAGGAGGACCGCCACCAGCCGTCGTCCGTCGTGGTTGGCCGCACCCACGAAGGTCTGGCCGGCGTCATCGGTGTAGCCCGTCTTGCCGCCCAGCGCGCCCGGGTACTTGTAGAGCAGCTGGTTGTCGTTTTCCAGCTCGTAGCCGGGGTGGTCGCCGTGGCCGGGGAAGTCGAACGTCCGCGTCGCGACGATGTCGGCGAAAGTCGGGTTTTGCCAGGCATACCGGTAGAACAGGCCGATGTCGTAGGCCGAGGTGCTCATGCCGGGTCCATCCAGCCCGGACGGCGTCGCCACCCGGGTGTCCTGGCCGCCGAGCTTGGCGGCCATCACGTTGATCTTCTCCACCGCTTGCTGCATCCCGCCGAGTTGCATGGCCAGCGCGTGGGCGGCGTCGTTGCCGGAGTGCATCAGCAGCCCATGCAACAGTTGGTTGACGGTGAACACGCCGCCCGCGTCGACGCCGACCTTGGTGCCCTCGGCGGCCGCGTCCTCGTCGGTTCCCTCGACGGACTTGTTGAGGGGCAACGCGTTAATGGATGCCATCGCGACGAGCACCTTGATGATGCTGGCCGGGCGGTGGCGCCCGTGCGGGTCCTTGGCCGCGATCACCGCGCCGCTATCCAGATCGGCCACCAGCCAGGCATCGGCGGAGACGTCGCCGGGCACCGGCGGTGTGTTGGGCGCGGCGACGACGCCGCAGCCGCCGAGCGCGTCGCCGCCGACCGGCTTGGCGGGCACCGCGAGGGGGATCGGCGGGTCGCCGGCCGTGGGAACCTCCGACGAATCCACCGCGGGCGGGGTGGCGACCTTGTACGGGCAGTTGGGGGTACCTGCTGCGGGTCCAGGGCCGGGTTCCGCGAACGCGGTCGGCAGGCCCGGCGCGGCCGGCGCGGCGATCATCAAAACCGCCGCTGCCAGGCACGATGCGGAGCGTAAGAAGGTCATTGTGAGTGCAGGGTAGGCGATCAACCGCCCGATTCCCGGGAGCCGCGCTGTGACTGGTGGGACGGATGTTACAAATTTGCCTTGGCGAGCCGCGGTCGCGTCGAACCGTTACGCTGTTGGGCATTCCAAGAGATCGATTGTGGTCGAAGTGGCTGCCCAACCGCGATGGCGCCGCTGATTCGCCCGATTCCGCCCCGCGATCGTTGAAACAACTGCTCAAGCAGGTCGAGAAGGGGACCCAGGTTCGGCGTTCCGGGTCCGAGCGGGTGCTGGCCGAGCTGAAGCTGCATCGCGACTCCGCCGCCGATCCCGATCTGCGGTCCGCGCTCGCCTGGCTTTGCAACGCGCAGACGCGGCTGGCGAACAACGCGTCGGCTGCGCATTCCCGGGAGGTGTTGCTGGCCGCCGACGCGGTCAAGCGGGCCCTCGCCGCTCTCGACTAGAGCCGCTCCCAGGCCTCGGTAAGCACGCCGCGCAGGATCGATTCGATGGTGTCGAACTCGCGTTGCCCGCTGATCAGCGGAGGTGCCAGCTGCACGACGGGGTCACCGCGGTCGTCGGTGCGGCAGTACAGCCCGGCCTCGAAGAGCGCGGGTGAAACGTGGCCGTGCAGCAGCCGTTCGCATTCCTCGTCGCTGAAGGTCTGTTTCGTCGCCTTGTCCTTGACCAATTCGACGCCGTAGAAGTACCCCTCGCCGCGCACGTCGCCGACGATGGGCAGGTCGTGCAGCTTCTCCAGGGTGGCGCGGAAGCCGGGCGCGTTTTGCTTTACGCGCTCGTTGAGGCCTTCGCGCTCGAAGATGTCGAGGTTGGCCAGCCCGACGGCCGCCGATACCGGGTGGCCGCCGAACGTATAGCCGTGCGGGAAAACGGTTTTGCCGTCGTTGAACGGCTCGAACAACCGGTCGGTGGCGATCATCGCCCCGATCGGCGAGTATCCCGATGTCATACCTTTGGCGCAGGTGATGATGTCGGGCACGTAGCCGAAGTCGTCACAGGCGAACATCGACCCGATCCGGCCGAAGGCGCAGATCACCTCGTCGGAAACCAAGAGCACGTCGTACTCGTCGCAGATCTGGCGTACCCGTTCGAAATAGCCTGGGGGAGGCGGGATGCAACCGCCCGCGTTTTGCACCGGTTCCAAGAAAACCGCGGCGACGGTGGCGGGCCCCTCGAACTCGATCGCCTCGGCGATCCGGTCGGCGGCCCACTGCCCGAAGCCCTTGACGTCGTCGGCGAACGGTGCGGGCGCGCGGTAGAAGTTCGTGTTGGGCACCCGGAAGCCGCCGGGCGTCACCGGCTCGAACGGCGCCTTGTACAAGGGGAGTCCGGTGATCGCCAGCGCACCCTGGGTGGTGCCGTGGTAGGCAATCGATCGCGAAATCACCTTGTGCTTACCGGGTTTGCCGGTGAGCTTGAAGTACTGCTTGGCCAGTTTCCAAGCGGTCTCGACGGCCTCGGTGCCGCCGGTGGTGAAGAACACCCGGTTCAGGTCGCCCGGGGCGTAGTTCGCGAGGCGCTCGGCGAGCTCGATCGCGGTCGGTGTGGCATATCCCCACAAGGGGAAGTACGCCAGCGTGCTTGCTTGTCGGGCGGCGGTCTCGGCGAGTTCGCCACGGCCGTGCCCGACCTGCACGGTGAACAGCCCCGACAGCGCATCGAGGTAGCTCTTACCGCGATCGTCGTAGATCGTGACGCCCTCGCCCCGCGTGATGACCGGCGGCGTGACGCCCGGGCCGTGCCGGGCGAAGTGCAGCCAAAGGTTCTCGGACATCTTGGGAGAGAGCGTAGCGCTAGGCTCGGTATATGACCGCAACGCAGCAGGTCAGCGAATTTGAGTCCCTGCGGCCGCATCTCATGTCGGTCGCCTACCGGCTGACCGGCACCGTGGCCGATGCCGAGGACATCGTCCAGGAGGCCTGGCTGCGCTGGGACTCGGCCGATGGACGCGACACGATCGCCGACCTGCGGGCCTGGCTGACCACCGTGGTGAGCCGGCTGGGTCTGGACCGGTTACGGTCGGCAGCGCATCGTCGCGAGACCTATACCGGCAATTGGCTGCCCGAGCCGGTGGTCACCGGGTTTGACGACGCGGATCCGTTGTCCGCCGTGGTGGCCCGCGAGGACGCCCGGTTCGCGGCGATGGTGGTGCTGGAACGGCTGTCGCCCGACCAGCGGGTCGCTTTCGTGCTGCACGACGGGTTCGCCGTGCCCTTCGCCGACGTGGCCGAAGTGCTGGGAACCAGCGAGGCGGCCGCCCGGCAGCTGGCGTCGCGGGCCCGCAAGGCCGTCGCGGCCGAGGCCCCGCCGAAACCCGACCCCTCGCACAACGAGGTGGTCGGCCGGCTGATGGCCGCCATGGCCGCCGGTGACCTGAATGCCGTGGTGGCGCTGTTGCATCCCGACATCACCTTCACCGGCGACTCGAATGGCAAGGCGCCCACCGCGGTTCACGCCATCCGGGGGGCGGACAAGGTGGCGCGGTTCATCTTCGGCCTGGCCCGCCGCTACGGCGACGCGTTCTTCACGGCGAATCAGCTGGGGCTGGTCAACGGCGAACTGGGCGCCTACACGGCGGGCAGCCCCGGCGACGACGGGCACTGGGAGATGCGTCCGCGGATTCTCGCGATCGCGGTGCGGGACGGAAAGGTCTGCGCCCTATGGGATATCGCCAATCCCGACAAGTTCACCGGCTCTCCGCTACGCCGGTGATCCGGTGTTGGTCGCAACGGCGAGGCCGAGTCGCAGCGCCGCGGCGGCCTCGCCGCCGGCTTCGGCGAACCGACCGCCCAGGCCGACGAAGTTGAGGTAGGCGTGGGGCAGGTCGGGCCGGCGGCTCAACGCGAAGAGGGAGCGGACCACCGCCGCGCGGGTGCGGATGCCTGTTGCTGTCACGAGAATTCCTCCTTGGTGGCGACAAATTGCATGATGTGGCCGACGAGCCGCGACCGCAGGGCGACGGTGAGTTCGTGCTTCGCGCACTCGGCCCGGAAGTCCGTGGGCACGATGAGCCGATGCGGAGAGCCGTCCAAGCGGTGAAACAGGCTGGCGAGCGGGGTACGGACCAGGTCGTAGCCCAGGAAGGTCCCTCCCGGTCGCAACACCCGCGCCACCTCGGCGACTGCGCGTTCCCAGTCGACGATGTGATGCAGCATGAGGCAGCTGACGACGGAGTCGAACGACTCGTCGGGGAACGGCATCACGGTGGCGTCTGCCGTCTTCACCGATGCAGTGGGGAATACACGCAGGCGCGCGGCGGCTGCCCGGGTCATCTGTGGGTCGATATCTATTGCGATCCAGGAAAGTTCGGGATTTCGGCGGAGAGCTTGCTGGGCTGCGGATCCACTGCCGGCGCCGATTTCGAGCACGTCGCGGCCCAGCCTGTCGGCGCGAAGCTCACGTGCGATCGCAGCGCTGGTAAAACGCCACACCGCGCCGCAGCAGAAGGCACGTTCGGATCGTGACATCACAGGCATATCCCAAGCGTGGGTCGACCGCGACGGGAACGCTTGTATGGATCCGTCAGATCCGGGTTTCGCGAACCGCCTGCGCGAAGTCGTGCGGGGCCGCGCCGGTCATCTCCCAGCACACCTTGTTGGCGTGCGAGCCGTCGGCGAACCCGGCCAGGTGGGCCGCATCCGTGACGGACCGACCGTCGACGAGATGGCCCACGGCGCTCACCAGCCGCGCCCAGCGGATCGTGGCCGACAGCGACGCGCCGGTCTGCTGTTTGCACAAACGCCCGAGGTAATCCGGTGACAGCGCAACGGTTTCCGCGACGGAGGTCACATCGATGTGGTTCGGCACCCGGCTCGCGACGACTTCGATTGCCTGCCGCAGCTGGGGATGAACGGGGCGCGATCCGCCGCAGCGTCGGTCGTCCGGCAAGCAAAGCTCGTCGACGAGCAAATCTTCGGCGGCATGCGGGCCTTCGGCGTCCAGCGTCGCGGCGATCGCCTCGGCCAGTTGGTTTCCGTCGTCGGCGACCCAAACGCCTCGGTGACCGCGGCTGCGGCTCAACGCGTTCAGCGCGATGCCCTGCGGCGTCTGCAGCCCGAAGTACAGCGTCAACGCCGCGGAGCTCGAATCCGACCGCACCGCGTGGCGTGTCCCGCTACCGACGACGACCAGCCGGCACGCATCGCGCTGACCGCCGGCCCGGGTCAGGGTCAGCGGACCTCGTCCGCCGACCCTGACCTGAACCGCGGGGTGATGGTGCAGGGCGAGATCGGCGAACGCCCCGGCAACCATGAGCCGACCCGGCCCCAGCTCCAGACGCGCATGCCGCCACTCTAGCGCCGGCCCGCGGTTTGGCTCGTCTCGTCGGCCCACGGAATGCGGCAGGCGTCACCGGAATTGAAACCCTGCTCGGTGATGCCCAGCGTCGCGTTCACCCGCGCCCGCATGTTCTCCAGGCCGATCTGATAGGTCAGCTCGATCACGCCGGCATCACCGAACCGGGCTCGCAGGTCGGCGACCTGCTCGTCGGTGACGGTGTGCGGGTCGGTGGTCATCGCGGCGGCGTAGGCGATGGCGGCGCGCTCGTCGTCGGTGTATGCCGGTGAGGTCGCGTAGTTGTCGATCTCCTTGAGTCGCTCCACGTCGAGGCCGTCGAGGCGCTGCAGCATGGACCCGAAGTCGACGCACCAGGAGCAGCCGATCTGGCGCGCGGTCCACAACACCGCCAGCTCGCGGACGCTGGGCGGCAGGCTTTGCGACGCCCGCTGAACCATGGTCTCGTGGATGGCGCCGGCGACCATCAGTTTGCGGTGATGCGCGAGGACGGTGAACGGCTCGGGAACTTGGCCGTAGCGCCGCTTGGCCACCCGATACATCGCTCGGGTGAGCAGGCCGGCGCGCCGCGGTGGCAGGGGCTCGATGCGAGTTTTCTGTGTCATACCCATCAGACGGGGCAGGTCGCCGAAATGTGACGGGTTGTTTTCCGAAAAGGGAGGCGGGTACCCCTATCTCATTCTCGACGCCATCGGGTGCGGGAGAGTATGGAAAGGGGGAGGAGTCGCTATGACCTCTCAGAATGATCAACAGTCGGAAAATGCGCGGCTCGAGCACTTCGACGATCCCGAATTGGGAAGCGGCGCGCGCGATACCGGTTCGGACACTCCCGAGCAGGGCAGCGGGGACCGTCCTACCGGAACCGTAGACGAAGACGCGAATCCGCCCACGAGCGATCCGACCGCGTCGGACACCTACGGCGGCACCGGTGAGACGCCTCCGCAAGACACGGGGAGTGCAATCCCGCCATACGAGGGACGCCAGCAGAGCGCCGGGAGCGACGCGCAAGCCACAACCGGGGGGTAGGCCCTGCGACGAATACCGATTACAAGTCAGCCAGCCCCTCGAACACGCCTGGCGGTGCGACTCAGTCTCCCGCGGACGAGCAACCCGCTTCGGACATGCCCGAAACCGACCGCGACGACGACCGCGTCGGGCCGGCGCACGTCGCGGGCGCACGTCGGGGCGAGTCCAGGTCCTGACCCAGCGGCAGCAACACCCCGCGCTAGTGAAAGTGCCGGGACGGATGCTAGCGCGTTTGGCGGTTCATGTATGGGCCGCCTGCGTCATGCTTGTTTGAGCGGTGTGATCGACATGGCTAACGGTTTTCTGCGATAGCCGCGATTGCCTCACGAATCCTGTCGGCCAACTTCGTCCGCGCCGCCGTTGGCATGGCACGCCGCGGAATGGCGATGTCGATATTCAGGCGGCCGGAAAAGTGTGACGGCGGCGCCGGCCCATCCCAAGAATTCGCCAAGAATCCGCTCAGGATGACCCCGCAGCCTTAGATCCGTGACGCACTGCATTTTCGCCGAACTTCCCCGCCTCGAGGACGTCGAGCCTGCTACGCACAGCGAGGTGCTCGTTGCCAACACACCTTTGGACCAGGGGCGGATCCGCGCGGCGTTGGAGGCGGTCTTCAACGCCCACCCCGCTCTCGGCGCCGTGTTCCAACTGAGTTGCAACACCTGGACCTCGTGTTTGGGCGGCGGATGGACGTGGGGGGTAGAGCCACCCGGCGTCGCAGGGGCCGATGTGATCGCACGGCAGCGCGGCAGCTTCGACATGCACACCGGCAGATTGTTCGCGGCGTCCATGCTCCCAGGAGCTCCCGACCGGGTGGTGCTCACCGCCAGCCATCTCTGCATGGACGGTCCGTCGTGGCAGGCCGTGGTCGAAGACCTGGTAGCGGAATACGGAGACGGTGTCCTGGAGCCGGAATCCCAACGCGGTCGAGCGCTTGAAGATCGGGTGGGCCACCGGCGGTAGCGATCGGCGACGTCAAAGGCCGGTGCGCCACGATAGTGCGCACGTGGGCTGACCGCTTCTCCTGCGTAGCTCAGCGCGAGAACATGATCGCGCGCTTGACCTCTTGGATCGCCTTGGTGACTTCGATTCCGCGCGGGCAGGATTCGGTGCAGTTGAACGTGGTCCGGCACCGCCATACGCCGTCGACCTCGTTGAGGATCTCCAGGCGCTCGGCGGCGGCCTCGTCGCGGCTGTCGAAGATGAACCGGTGTGCGTTGACGATCGCCGCCGGCCCGTAGTACTGGCCCTCGCTCCAGAACACCGGGCAACTGGTGGTGCAGCACGCGCACAGAATGCATTTGGTGGTGTCGTCGTAGCGCGCGCGGTCGGTCGGGCTCTGGATCCGTTCCCGGGTCGGCGGATTGCCGGTGGTGACCAGGTAGGGCTTCACCGCGCGGTAGGCGTCGAAGAACGGCTCCATGTCGACCACCAGGTCCTTCTCCACCGGCAGGCCGCGGATCGGTTCGACCGTGATGGTCAGCGACTTGCCGGGCTTCTTGGGCAGCAGATCGCGCATCAGCACCTTGCAGGCCAGCCGATTGACGCCGTTGATGCGCATGGCGTCCGAGCCGCACACCCCGTGGGCGCAGGATCGCCGGAAGGTCAGCGTCCCGTCGAGGTAGCTCTTGATGTAGATCAGCAGGTTGAGCATCCGGTCGCTGGGCAGGCAGGGGACCCGAAAGCTCTGCCAGCCACCGGTTTCGGAGAAGGCTTGGGGTTGGTCGGGGTTGAACCGGGCGATCTTGACGGTCACCATCACCGCGCCTTCGGGGACCGGCGGCAAGGGAGGTTCCAGCCCGGCGTCGACTTCTGGTTCGACGGTGTCGCCTGCGGCCATCAGTACTTCCGTTCCTTGGGTTCGTAGCGGGTCTGCACGACGGGCTTGAAGTCCAGCGCGACGTCGCTCAGCAGATCGGTGCCCTGCTTATCGGCCCCAATTTCCTTGTAGGCCATGGTGTGCCGCATGTAGTTGACGTCGTCGCGGTTGGGGTAGTCCTCCCGGGCGTGGCCGCCACGGGACTCCTTGCGATTCAGAGCGCCGACCACGGTCACCTCGGCCAGCTCCAGCAGGAAGCCGAGCTCGATGGCTTCCAACAGGTCGCTGTTGAAGCGTTTCCCCTTGTCGTGCACAGTGATTCGCGAGTAGCGCCCCTTCAGGGCGTGAATGTCGGTGAGCGCCTGCTTCAGCGTCTCCTCGGTGCGGAACACCGCGGCGTTGTTGTCCATCGACTGCTGCAGGGCGCCACGGATGTCGGCGACGCGCTCGTTGCCGTGCTCGGAGAGGATGTCGGCCACCCAACCGACGACCATCGCCTCCGGCTCCGGCGGCATGTCGACGAAGTCGTGGCCCTGCGCGTAACTGACGGCGGCGATACCGGCCCGGCGGCCGAACACGTTGATGTCCAGCAGCGAGTTGGTGCCCAGCCGGTTGGCGCCGTGCACCGACACGCACGCGCACTCGCCGGCCGCGTACAGGCCCGGGACGGTAGAAGTGTTGTCCTGCAACACCTGTCCGGTGACGGTCGTCGGGATGCCGCCCATCACGTAATGACACGTCGGGTAGACCGGGACGAGCTCGTGGACCGGGTCCACGCCCAGGTAGGTGCGGGCGAACTCGGTGATGTCGGGCAACTTGGACTCCAGCACGTCCTCCCCGAGGTGGCGGACGTCGATGTAGACGTAGTCCTTGTGCGGGCCGGCGCCGCGCCCCTCGAGGACCTCCAAAACCATCGAGCGGGCGACGATGTCGCGCGGTGCCAGGTCGACGATCGTCGGGGCGTAGCGCTCCATGAAGCGCTCGCCCTCCCCGTTGAGCAGCCGGCCGCCCTCGCCGCGCACGGCCTCGGAGATCAAGATCCCCAGGCCGGCCAGGCCGGTCGGATGGAATTGGTGAAACTCCATGTCCTCCAACGGAAGTCCCTTGCGGAACACGATGCCGATGCCGTCGCCGGTCAGGGTGTGCGCGTTGGAGGTCGTCTTGTACATGCGGCCCGAACCGCCGGTCGCGATCACGACGGCCTTGGCGTGAAAGACGTGGATCTCGCCGGTGGACAGCTCGTAGGCGACCACGCCGGTGGCCACCGGCCCGCTCGGGGTCTGGGTGAGTGCCAGGTCCAGCGCGTAGAACTCGTTGAAGAACTGCACGTCGTGCTTGACGCAGTTCTGGTAGAGGGTCTGCAGGATCATGTGGCCCGTGCGGTCGGCGGCGTAGCAGGCCCGGCGCACCGGGGCCTTGCCGTGGTCGCGGGTGTGCCCGCCGAAGCGGCGCTGGTCGATGCGGCCCTCGGGGGTGCGGTTGAACGGCATCCCCATCTTCTCGAGGTCGAGCACCGCGTCGATGGCTTCCTTGCACATGATCTCCACGGCGTCCTGGTCGGCGAGGTAGTCGCCGCCCTTGACGGTGTCGAACGTGTGCCACTCCCAGTTGTCGTCTTCGACGTTGGCCAGCGCGGCACACATGCCGCCCTGGGCCGCGCCGGTGTGACTGCGGGTGGGG
The DNA here is from genome assembly GCA_963784685.1 of uncultured Actinomycetota bacterium. Classification (GTDB taxonomy): domain Bacteria; phylum Actinomycetota; class Actinomycetes; order Mycobacteriales; family Mycobacteriaceae; genus Mycobacterium. The sequence continues at coordinate 432,127 of CAWASF010000009.1, read as the reverse complement.
TACAGCTTGGTCAGCACAGCGGTGCGGACGCGCGGGCCCGCCTCCACCGCCGCCCGCATTCCGGCACCGCCCGCGCCGACGATCACCACGTCGTATCGGTGTTGCTGGATCACCGCCGCCACCGACGATGCAGAGTGAAGCGATGAGGAGAAGGTGGCGTGAACATGATGCCTTTCAGGAGATGTTCGGGTTGAATGTCACCAGCACGTAAGTGCCCAGCAAACAGGTAAAGCCCATCGACAACAGCAGCAGGCTGTTGAGCCAGAACCTCGTGGAATTCTTGCGGCTGTAGTCGTCGATGATGGTGCGCAGCCCGTTCGCACCGTGCAACTGCGCCAGCCACAGCAGCGCCATGTCCCAGATCTGCCAGAACGGCGAGTGCCAGCGCTGGGCGACATAGTTGAAGTCGATGCGGTAGACGCCGTTTTGCCACATCAACATGATGAACAGGTGCCCGAGGGCCAAGAACACCAGCGCGATGCCGGAAAACCGCATGAACAGCCACGCGAACTTCTCGAAGTTGGGAATGCCGGCGCGCCGCCGCGGGGAGCGGGGATCGTCCAGGCTGGCGGGGCGGTCGTAGAAGCGCAGCTTGACCGGCGCGATCTCGCCGCGGCCGAGCTGAAGGTCCGGACTGCTCATCGGAAGTACTCCAACATGTGGATGCCCAGCACCACGGCCGCCGGGACCATGAGGAGCAGGAAGACCACGCCGACGATCCACAGCATCAGCCGCTGATGGCGGGGGCCCTGCGACCAGAAGTCGATCAGGATGATTCGGATTCCGTTCAGCGCGTGGAAGGTGACCGCGATAACCAGGCCGAACTCCATCAGGCCCACGACCGGGGTCTTGTAGGTCTGGATCACCTCGTTGTAGGTCTGCGGACTCACCCGAACCAGGGCGGTGTCCAAGACGTGGACGAACAAGAAGAAGAAGATCGTCGCGCCGGTTATTCGATGCAACACCCACGACCACATACCCGGGTCCCCCCGATACAGGGTCCGCGGCGGCCGCCGCTTGCGCGAGGGTGCTGGTGTAGAAATGGCCGGATCCGCCGATGTCGCCTGCGTACTCACCAAGTCCTCACCGCCTTCGTGGAGGCTAAAGCTGGGCAACCGAGCTTAGCCCGGCAACGTTGAGGGGCGGTACCCCGAACGGTCCGATGAGACCCCGTGTCGTGTCAGAGTTAGGGTGGCTGTCTCAAGTCAGCCATCGGTGAGCGGGGTTGCAGGATGCCTGAGGTCGATTGGAACATGCTGCGGCACAAGGCAATCCAGGCGGCAGCGGGCGCCTATGCGCCGTATTCGCGTTTCCCGGTGGGGGCATCCGCGCTGGTCGACGACGGCCGGGTGGTCACCGGATGCAATGTGGAGAACGTCTCATATGGGCTAGGTCTCTGCGCCGAGTGTGGTGTGGTGTGTGCCCTGCACTCGACCGGCGGGGGCCGGCTGACGGCGCTGGCGTGCGTGGATGCGCAGGGATCCCCGCTCATGCCGTGCGGGCGCTGCCGTCAGGTGCTTTTGGAGCACGGCGGTCCCGAGCTGCTGATCGACCATCCCGCCGGGCCTCGCCGGCTCGGGGACCTGCTGCCCGATGCTTTCGGTGCCGACCTCCCGGGGGATCGCCGGTGAAGGACTTCGCGTTCGACGCGCCGACGGTGATCAGGACCAAGCGCGACGGTGGCCGGTTGTCCGATGCCGCCATCGACTGGGTCATCGACGCGTACACCGACGGCCGCGTCGCCGACGAGCAGATGTCGGCGCTGCTGATGGCGATCGTCTTGCGCGGCATGGACCGCGGCGAGACCGCCAGGTGGACCGCGGCGATGCTGGCTTCCGGTGAGCGCTTGGATTTCAGCGATCTGCCGTTGCGCACCGTGGACAAGCATTCCACCGGCGGGGTCGGGGACAAGATCACCATCCCGTTGGTGCCCGTCGTCGTCGCCTGCGGCGCGGCCGTTCCCCAGGCGGCGGGCCGTGGGCTGGGCCACACCGGAGGCACCCTGGACAAGCTGGAATCCATCCCCGGGTTCACCGCCGAACTGTCGAACCGGCGAGTCCGTGACCAACTTCTCGACGTGGGCGCGGCCATCTTCGCCGCCGGTGAGCTGGCACCGGCGGACGCCAAACTGTACGCGCTGCGCGACATCACCGCGACCGTCGAGTCACTGCCGCTGATCGCCAGCTCGGTGATGAGCAAGAAGCTGGCCGAGGGGGCGGGCGCGCTGGTGCTCGACGTGAAAGTGGGTTCCGGAGCGTTGATGACCTCGGAGGCGGAATCCCGCGAGCTTGCGCACACCATGGTCGAGCTGGGCGCGGCGCATGGGGTGCCCACCCACGCGCTGCTGACGGACATGAACCGCCCGCTGGGGGCGACCGTCGGCAACGCGCTCGAGGTCGCCGAGTCGCTGGAGGTGCTGGCCGGCGGCGGGCCGCCCGATGTGGTGGAGCTGACCGTACGGCTGGCCGCGGAAATGCTCGAGCTCGCCGGGATCGACGACCGCGATCCGGCCCAGACGCTGCGCGACGGCACTGCGATGGACCGATTCCGCCGGCTCGTCGCGGCCCAGGGCGGTGACTTGTCGGCGCCGTTGCCGATCGGTTCGTGTTCCGAGACCGTGACCGCCGGCCGGGGCGGCACAATGGGTGATATCGACGCGATGGCAGTGGGGCTGGCGGGCTGGCGGCTCGGCGCGGGCAGATCCCGTCCGGGCGAACCGGTGCAGTCGGGTGCCGGAATCAGGATCCACCGCCGCCCCGGCGAGCCGGTAGCGGCCGGCGAGCCGTTGTTCACGCTGTACACCGACACCCCGGAACGCTTCGGCGCCGCGATCGCGGAGCTGCACGACGGCTTCAGCGTCGGCGACGCACCACCGGTTTCGAGGCCGCTGATAATCGATCGGATCGCCAAGTGACAGGGCGGAATTAAACGATGGAACTGGATCTGGAACAGATCAGGAAAGCGCCCAAGGCCCTGCTGCACGATCACCTCGACGGTGGGTTGCGCCCGGCGACCGTGATCGACATCGCCGGCCAGACCGGTTACGACGGGCTGCCCGCCACCGACGTCGACGAGCTGGCGAAGTGGTTCCGCACGCGGTCGCACAGCGGCTCGCTGGAGCGCTATCTGGAGCCGTTTTCCCACACGGTGGCGGTGATGCAAACGCCTGACGCGCTGTACCGCGTCGCCTACGAGTGTGTGGAAGACCTGGCCGCCGATTCGGTGGTCTATGCCGAGGTGCGGTTCGCCCCCGAGTTGCACATCGACCGTGGGCTGTCCTTCGACGAGATCGTCGACGCCGTGCTGGAGGGTTTCGCCGCCGGCGAGAAGGCCTGTGCCGCCGCGGGCCGCGCGATCACGGTGCGGCTTCTGGTCACCGCGATGCGGCACGCCGCGGTCTCCCGGGAGATCGCCGAGCTGGCGGTCCGATTCCGCGACAAGGGAGTGGTCGGATTCGACATCGCGGGCGCCGAGGCCGGCAACCCGCCGACGCGGCACTTGGATGCTTTCGAGTACATGCGAGACCACAACGCGCGCTTCACAATTCATGCCGGCGAGGCTTTCGGGCTGCCGTCCATTCACGAGGCGATCGCGTTCTGCGGCGCCGACCGGCTCGGGCACGGGGTGCGCATCGTCGACGACATCGACGTCCTCGAAGGCGGCGCCGTCCGGTTGGGCCAGCAGGCATCGATCCTGCGGGACAAGCGAATTCCGCTGGAGCTGTGCCCCAGCTCCAACGTGCAGACCGGCGCGGTCAAGAGCATCGCAGACCACCCGTTCGATCTGCTGGCCCGCGCGCGGTTCCGGGTGACCGTCAACACCGACAACCGGCTGATGAGCGACACCACGATGAGTATCGAAATGTCCCGGCTGGTGGAGGCTTTCGGCTACGGGTGGAGCGACCTCGAGCGGTTCACCATCAACGCGATGAAGTCGGCCTTCATCCCGTTCGACGAGCGGCTGGCCATCATCGACGATGTGATCAAGCCACGGTACGCGGTGCTGATCGGCGGTTAAGGCGCTGCGCCGGCCCGTCGCGCTAGGGGCCGCCCTTGCCGCCGCTGCCGCCGGTGACGGTGGTGCCGGCGCCGCCGCTGGCAAAGGCGGCGCCACCACCCCCGCCGCCGCCGATGTTGGCGTTGCCGCCGGTGCCGCCGGTGGCGGTGGCGGCGCCTACTTTGGCTGCGTTACCGGCGGCGCCATTAGTGCCGCCGCCGCCGAGGGTCTGGCCGGTGCCGCCGACCCCGCCGGCGCCACTGGCCACACCCTGGGCGGTGCCGCCTTGGCCGCCGGCGCCGCCGGCGCCGCCGGTGATACCGCCGCCGCCGCCGCCACCCCCACCGGCGACGCCCGCATTACCGACGGCGACGCCGACGTGGCTGCCGCCGCCGCCGGCGCCGCCGCCGGTCCCTTGGCCGGCGTCGCCGTCAAAGCCGCCGACGCTGGCGCCGGTGGTGGTGGTGACGGCGGCGGCGGCGCCTCCGCCGCCACCACCTCCGGGACCGCCGGCGGCACCTTCGCCGCCGGCGCCACCACCGCCGGCGCCGCCACCGCCGGAGACGGTGATGCCGCCGACCGTTGCGGCGGTGGCGCCGCCGCTGCCGCCCTGGCCGCCGGTGCCGCCGGCCCCGCCGCCGGTGCTGTTGCCGCCGGCGCCGCCGCCGCCGCCGCCGCCGGCGACGGTGAGGGCGTCGGTGGTGCCAGTGGCGAAGGCGCTGCCGCCGTTGCCGCCGTTGCCGCCGGTGCCGCCGGTGACGCCGTTGCCGCCGGCGCCGCCGTTGCCGCCGTGGTTGCCTTCGGCCACCACGACGCCCGTGCTGCTGAAGCTGGCGTTGCCGCTGTTGCCGCCGTTGCCGCCGGTGCCGCCGGTGCCGCCGGTGCTGTTGCCGCCCTTGCCGCCGTCGCCGCCAAAGCCGGATTGGCCGCCGCTCGAGGCGTCGTTGTCGCCGCCGTTGCCGCCGTTGCCGCCGGTGCCGCCGGTGCCCGTGGGGCCCGCGCTAGCGCCGGGGCCGCCCGCGCTGCCACCCAGGCCGGCGGCCCCGCCGTTGCCGCCGTGGCCGCCGTGGCCGGCGCTGAAGATGCCGTTGGCGTCAGCCCCGAGGCCGCCCTGGCCGCCCTGGCCGCCCAGGCCGCCGGCGCCGCCGGCGCCGGCATGTCCGCCGAAGAATCCCGACAATCCCTCGGCTTGGCCACCGCGCCCGCCCGTACCGCCGTTGCCGGCGAGGCCGCCGTCGGTGGCGTTGACAAGCCCGGTGCCGGTGAGTCCGGCCCCCCCGCTCCCGCCGGTCCCGCCGATGCCGCCGGTGCCGCCGGCACCGCCACTGCCGTAAACCAGCCCGCCGTTGCCGCCGGCCCCCCCGACCCCGCCGGTGCCGCCGGGGCCGCCGTTGGCCGGGGTGGCCACCGAGCCCGTGGTGCCGGTGGTGCCCTGCCCGCCGGCCCCGCCCTTGCCGCCGCTGCCGAACAAGAAGGCGTTACCGCCCTTGCCGCCGGGCTGCCCGGGCGCACCTGACCCGCCGTCACCGCCGGGGCCGAACAGAATCCCGCCCGGGCCACCGTTTTGCCCGGTTCCCGGTGCACCGTTGGTGCCCTTGCCGATCAATGGCATCCCCAACAGCAAGTCGGTGGGCGCATTGATCACGCCCCGCACTTCCTGCCAGACGGGGTTGAGGACCTGCAATGGCCCAGCGTTGGCCGCCTCGGCGGCCGTATAGGCACCCCCCGCGCCACTCAAGGCCTGCACGAACTGGGCATGAAACGCTGCCGCCTGGCCGCTGAGCGCCTGAAAGGCCTGCCCGTGCCCGGAAAACAGCGACGCGATCGCCGCCGAGACCTCATCACCCGCGGCGGCCACCACCGCGGTGGTCGGGCCCGCCGCCGCCGTATGCGCGGCGCTCAGCCCCGAGCCGATGTTCGCCAGATCCGACGCCGCCGAAGCCACAAACTCTGGGACCGCCACCACATACGACATCGCTGTCACCGCCCGGTCGTCGACACATCCCTGCGTCGAATGAGGATGGAAAGTGCTAAAAGCGTACGCCGATTCCGGCTCGGCCTTCTAGCGTTTGGCAAACTTGTCATCCGGCCCGACAGCGTTGGCCGAAAATGCGTTTCGACACTTGTCTAATAACTCTTGTGATGAGCAGACGTCGCGACCTACGCACGAAGCTAACCTATGAAGGTGCCGAGAAATGCTTGCGAAGCGCAAGAATATGAATATGGCATTGGTACGCAAAACATTTGGAACGGTAGGTCGATTCCGACACGATGTTTCAGCCGTGCGGCAACTTTACATCCCGTGCGGCACCGTCGACGGAGGAATGCTTTCCGACACACGTCCCACAACTTCCGTAATGGGTGGGGTACTCACGCGACGCGTGCGCAGCTGATCGCCGAGCACGCCGAGAAACCGCTCGCGGACTGGTTGCGAGGCATCGCGACGAGAAGCCGTGAACCGCAAAGCAAAGCTACCCAGGCATCGCGGGCGTTCTGGAGTGACCGCCGGTCATTGAGGCATCGCGCGGGCCCGTGATGGCAGCGGTCGACAACACCACCAGCCTTCGCCAACGCCGCGACGCGATCGTTAGGCAACCCGCCGACTCGGCACCTGGACGCTTTCGAGTACATGCGAGACCGCAACGCGCGCTTCATAATTCATGCCGGTGGGGCGTTCGGGCTGCCGTCCATCCATGAGGCGATCGCTTTCTGCGGCGCCGACCGGCTCGGGCACGGGGGTGCGCATCGTCGACGACATCGAGGTTCTCAAGGGCGGGGCCTTCCGGCTGGGCCAGCAGGCATCGATCTTGCGGGACACGCGAATCCCGCTGGAGGTGTGCGTCCCAGCTCCAACGTCCAGACGGGCGCGGTCAAAAGCATCGCCGATCACCGATGAGCCTCGAAATATCCTGGCTGGTCGAGGCTTTCGGCTACGGGTGGAGCGACCTCGAGCGTTTCACGACCAACGCGATGAAGTCGGCATCCCGTTCGACGAACGGTTGGCGATCATCGACGAGGTGATCAAGCCGCGGTATGCGGTGTTGATCGGTTAGACCTTCCGGCCGGCCGGGCTAGCGAGGCAACCTGGTACCGCTGCGACGACCCATCACCGTCTCGTAGATCGCGATGAGGACGATGGCAGCCGCCACGCCGATGAAGAACGGGATCCACGCGATCCCACCGTTGGCGTTGTGGTATCCGAAGGAGCCGGCCACCCAGGAGCCGATCAGGCCACCTACTGCGCCGATGATAACCGTCATGATCATGCCGATGTTCTGTTTACCCGGCATGACGAGGCGCGCCACCAATCCGATGACCGCGCCCACGATGATGGCAAGGACTATTGATCCGATCATTGCGGCTCCTGTCGCAGGTGGCGCCCCGAGCGGGCGCCATCTTCCACACGAGTTCCCCGAACCGCAGGGCTTCTAACACAATTCGACTGGGCCGATCGGCGCCCCGCGGACAGATCGATCTGGCGGGGCTGACCCTCCGGGTGAGATCATTCGCTCATGGACCAGGACGACGCCGAGAAACGCATCGCCGAGCTCGAACGTCAGCTGGCCGAGGTGCGCGGCGCCGGAAACCCATCCGGCGGTTGGCTTACCCCGGAACAGGTCCGCAACGTGGCTTTTGGCCGGCCCCCCCGGGGAAAGCGCGGTTACAACGAAGACGAGGTCGACGAATTTCTCGGCGTGATCGAGGCGGCGCTGCGGAATCCGGCGGGACGCATCCTCACCCCACAGCAGGTCCGCAACAAGGTTTTCTCTAAGCCGCGGATCGGACGTCGCGGTTACAACGAGGATGATGTTGACGCGTTCCTTGAGGCGGTGGAGCGGCAACTCGGGCGGTCGCCTTAGGTCGACTTGATGAGTCGCCTATGGGCCGCAAACAATGCTCCCCAAGCATCTCGCGGGTGCTGTACAGTCACGCCGAATTGAAGGATTCAGGCACCGAGGAGGCCCGTAATGACAGCGGTCGACAACATCACCGGCCTCCGCCAACGCCGCGAGGCAATCGTCAGGCAGCACGCCGACGCGGAAAACCGGCACGATGTCGAAGCCACCATCGCCACCTTTCACCGGCCGCGCTACGAGCTGAACGGCACCCCCAGCGACGGTGAGCAGGCAGTCCGAGAACTGCTGCAAGGCCTGATGACCGGCTTTCCCGACATGCACGCCGAGATCGGCGAGTTGCGACATGCCGACGACGCAGTATTCGGCGAAGCGGTTATCACGGGAACCCACGATGGCGAATGGGCGGGCATCCCGCCCACCGGACGCCGGGTCGAGTTTCCGGTTGCCGCGATTTTCGAGTTCGACGAGGACCGGCTCCTGTGCGAGAAGGTCTATATGGACTTCGCGGCTGTGCTGATTCAGATCGGCGTTCTTCCCGCTATGGGCTAACCGGATGTTGTCGACGGTTCAGTCCTAGGGGCCGCGAGCCGCCGCGCGAGTCTCGGGTGAACACGGCGTCTGCAGGCTAGCGTGTAGCGATGCGGCGCCAATGTGCGTGTGGGCGGTGCGATGTCACTTTCCCGGCGTGATCTGCTCAGATATGCCGCCGCCGTCCTCGGTTTTCTCGGCCTGCGCACCCTGCTACCGACACCGACACCGACGCCCGCGGCGGCGAAGGCCCCGGGCGCGACCTGGATGGCCGACTCGATGCGGCACATCGGCGATCGGCCGCTATGCCGGGTCGCGCTGCCTGGCACGCACGATTCCGGCACCTACGCGATGACAACGGAATCGGCGCTCGACCCGTATAACGAGGGCGCTCGCGCCCGGGTCGTCGCGGCGGTGGACCGGGTGGCTCAGCAGCGGGAGATCAGCGCACGGCCACTGTTGTTGGGGTGGTCACAGGCTCAGGATCTGAGCATCACCGATCAGATTCAGGCAGGGATCCGCTACCTGGACCTTCGAGTCTCGCTGGTGGATTCCACTTACGTGCTCGGCCACGTCCTGGTATGCGGGACGTTGGAGGACGCGTTGCATCAGGTCCTGACGTTCACCCAGCAGTATCCGGGCGAGCTGATCATCCTCGACGTCAATCATTTCTACGGGATGGACACCATCGAATCCCAAGTCGCGCTGATCCATTTCATCGCCGCGATCCTCGAGGGCCGCTTGGTCCAGGGCCCCCCGACGCTCGGCCCGGGCAACACCGTCAACGAGATCCTCCAGCACGATCCTGCCGGCACGGCGCGATTGATTCTGCTGTTCTCTTCTTCCGCCGCCATCGCGGCGTCCGGGCGCACGGACGTCTGGTGCTCGGAGGCCGAGAACTACCCTCCGTGCGAGTCGAGCCAAATCATCTCGATATGGCCCGATCAGGACAACGCGACGGGCGTGCTCGACCGCATCGGGTCGCAGCCGGAGCGAGACCTCAACCGGTTCTACGTCTCGCAGGGACAGATCACCCCAAGTGAGCAACTGATCAGTCTTGCCGCGCATCCGGGCAGCCTTCGGGAGGCGGCCAAACTCTACAATCCCGAGGTCATTTCGATGGCTGCACGAGAATGGCGCGGCACGGGCGCCAACATCGTCATCCTGGATTTTTTTGAGATCCCCGCTGGGGGACTGCTAGAGGTCTGCCGGCTCTTGAATGGCGCCTAGCGATGCGCCATCCCGAGTTGGTGCGCAACATGAAGACGTTGTCATCAAATCCGCCAGCGGTCAGGACCTGTTCGAAATCACCGCTCTGTCTACGCCGGCTGGCACACCTTGCAAGAGATGGCTCCACGGACCCGCCCCAAAAGGTTTTGACCAGAGGGTGGTACCGGATTGCCAAAGAACCTTTTGAAGCTTCGTGAGGCATGCACACTCAAGCCCCGTGTGGTTCGCCGGAAATTAAACGCTCGCGCGTCAGTAGCGCCGAGGCCATTGCGGTGGTTAATTGGCTTGATGGGATTTGGCTCGGCCACCGCGGACAGCGGTCACAGTCAACGTTACGACGCCTGCGACAACCAGCACGACACCCGCGCCGATACCCCAAAATAGCGCTCGAAACAAATCATTGAACTCGCTGACTGTGATGTACTCACCGACGGCGTAGCGCGCGTCGGAGGGTCCGGAGCAGCTGACCGTGTAGTCACCGCCCCTTCTTGACCGTGAACGAAAACACCGCTCGCCACTGGCCGATGGAGGACGCCAAATACGGCCTCACGGTGGGATTCAACCCGACGCCGCGCGCGGTACAACTGATATCGGGCTCTTCACAATCGAGGGTGTAGTCGGGGTCTGAATCCGCCGGTTTCTAGCAGGGATCTGGCGATGTAGTTGGTCAGGTTGCGAAAGCCCAGGGCCGAACCGCGGAGGTGTTCGAGGCGCCCGTTGATCGCTTCGGTCGGCCCGTTGGAGGTGCCGGGACGTTCGAAGTAGGCCAGGACGTCGGCGGCCCGTTTCTTGAGCGTTCGGCCGAGGGTGATGATCTCGGTGAGGGCGGCGGGGACGCCGCGGCTGATGGATTCGATGAGGCTGGTCATCAGGGCGCGGCCGGCCTTGCGGTCGGGTTCGCGGTAGGCCGCGATCATGCGTTGATAGATGCCCCAGGTGGCTTGGACCTCGGCGTGCTCGTCGGCGGCGAACAGGGTCTGCAGCCGGGTCTTCTGCTTGTCGGTGAGCAGCTCGGCCCCGGTCTGCAGGGTCCGCCGCGACGCGTAGAGCGGGTCAGTTTTGCGGCCCCGGTGCCCGCAGGTGGCCAGCTGGACCCGGCGCCGGCACTCGTCGAGGGCGTTGCCGGCCAGGCGGACCACGTGGAACGGGTCCATGACCGCGACCGCGTCGGGCACTTCCTCGGTGGTGGCGGTTTTGAATCCGGTAAATCCGTCCATGGCAACGACTTCCACGGCGTCGCGCCAGGATCGCGGGCGGTCGGCGAGCCAGGTCTTGAACGCTCGTTTGGAGCGGCCTTCGACCATGTCGAGCAACCGTGCCGGGCCAGTATCGTCGCGCACCGGGGTCAGGTCGATGATCACGGTGACGTACTTGTCGCCGCGGCGTGTGTGCCGCCACACGTGTTCATCGACCCCGATCACCATCACCCCGTCGAACCGGTCAGGATCCTCGATCAGGACGCGCTGGCCTTCGGCCAGCACCGCGTTATTGGCGGTATTCCACGACACCGCGAGGCCATCGGCGACCCGGGCCACGCTCAAGTGTTGGCACACAAGGCCTTCCAGCGCCCATCGCAGACCGCGGCGGGAGAGCTTGGCCCGCGGATCGGCTGCCTTCGTGCTGTCTTGGCGCCACACATGACGGCAGCCGTGGCACCGGTAGCGGCGGATCGTGACCAGCAGTGTGGTGGGCCGCCACCCAAACGGTTCATGCGCCAGCTGACGTGTCACGGTATCCCGTGGGGTGCCTTGCTCGCCGCAACGGCGGCACCACGAGTCGTCGTCGGTGATGCGGCAGGACAGCACCGCCCGGTCTGCTTGCACTCGTTGACCAGTCACTTCCAGCCCGAGCTCATCAAGGCGGCAGAACGTGGTCAGGTCAGGGCAAGCAAAGCCGCCCCCAGGCGTAGCGTCAGGCATGTCGAGGTCTTCCGGATGAGGTGTGTAGGAACCTTCATCCTCGGGAGACCTCGACCCTTACCCCGGCAACGACGCGCCGACCACCTCTACACCCTCATTTGCGAAGAGCCTGATATCGCCCCCTTCTGGGGCGTTGGTGTAGATCGCTTTTGATCCACCGGCGTCGACATGGACCGTCGTGGTTTGGCTGTTACCGAGGCGTGGTCGTCGGTCGGTGCCTTGCCCGCCTGCCGAGCTACAACGATGACGGACACGGTCATGCCGAGGAGTGCGCCGGTCGTGATGAGGGCTGCGCCGATCACGTACCAAAACCTGCGGCGGCGCCGTTCAGATGACACGACGTTTCTCCTTCCGCCAAAATGTTAGTTGCCGATCACGCCGTGGCAGTCCAAAACTGATGCACTTATCTGCTTCGTCTTAGCATGGCAGCGGTTAGGACGCATTATCCGCGCCAACCCGGAGGAGTGCCCCCGGGGTTGGGGCACGACATGAGGCCGCAGTGGACGTTCCCTGGATTATCAGGCGGTGGATTGTCTCCGTCCCAAACATTCGAATCATGCAGCGTCTGCTGGCCGGCCTCGACGTGAGGAACATTGCCCCACCCGTCGGCGACGACGTACCAGGTATGGCACACATTCATATTCCAGACATATGGCTCGGCGATACCTCGGGACGAATTCGGCCCGCTCGACCACACCATGAGCGGTACCTGCGCGAGTTACGCATCGTCCTGCCGAAGGACAAGCCGTATAACGACTCCTAGCTATGCGAAATTCACGACGACGACTACTAACGGGCTCTACGTGCGTTCAAGGTTCGAGGGATAATGGCTCGACGCTGATGCCGATGGCACGCATCGTGCTGGCGAGATGGGTCCGAATCGCCTGCAGCGCACGTTCCAGATCGCAGTCGCGCAGGGCTTCTGCGATGCCGCGATGTTCATCCATGATCGTCGTCATCCGATTTGGATCGCGTTGCGCCGATTCGCGAATCATCCGCATCTGCCGGTCGCGCAGTGATGAGTAAAAGCCGGACAGAATAACGTTTCCCGACTCGTCCAGGGTCACAGAGTGAAAGGCCCGGTCGGCATCCAGGAATTCCTGCCAGTCGGTCGTCGCGGCGGCATCGCTTTGCCGTTTCAGCTCGCTCGTTAGCCGCGCGAACACCGCGGCGCAGACGGCGGGGCCACGCTGTACCACCTTGGTCGCCGCGAACTGCTCAAAGAGCTGTCGGGCCTCGATGACGGCCCGGGCCTCCTCCGGAGAAACAGGAACGACGAGGGCCCCGCGTTGCGGATATAGCCGAAGCAGTCCTTGAGCTTCCAGTCGCAGGAACGCTTCACGCACCGGGGTGCGCGACATCCCCAGCGCGGTGGCGACGTCGCCCTCGCTGATTAGTTCGCCGCCGGGAAACGCCCCCGTGAGCACCTGTGCTTTGACGTACTCCAGCGCGCGGTCCTTGGCCGTAACCGGTCGTGGGTCAGTCGTCTTGGGAGCCACCAGGGCCTCTTCGTTTGTAGCTAAGTCGTATCTCAACCGTGCACGACGTTACACGGCGTTTGCCGGCAGGGGTCCGTTTCGACGACGTTGACACTGAGATACAAGTTAGATACATTAAAAATGCAAGACGTACCTTACGCTGAAGGATACCCCCAATGACCATCGCAAATGCAGAAGCGTCGCTCGCCCCGAACCTGGACCCGACGGTCCCCGCGCCCATGGCCAACGTAGCCGAGTACGGCTTCGAGGGCCGGTTGGACGATTGGGCCGAGTGGGAAAGCGCGGCTCGCTATTTCGAGTACTCGAAGGCCGCCAACCCAATCGGCTCGGGATATGTGCCGCAGGTTCCGATCAGGCGGTTCGGCCCCGAGATCTACGTGGACGCGCCGACCGGCGCGGTTCCGCTGGATTTGTCTGACGATCTCGGCATCACGACCGGTGCGGCAACCAGCCCCGCGCTGCTGGCCAACTTCTTGCGCATCCGCCCCGGTGAGCACATTGACACCAGCCCGAACTCCACCTCGCAATTGTTCTACGTGCTCTACGGGCGGGGCTTCGCGGCGGTCGACGGTCAGCCGATCACGTGGGAGAAAGGTGACTTTTTGACTCTCCCCGCCGGTATGCGCTCGGTGTTCCACGCCGAAGCCGACGCGGCTATGTACTGGGTGCACGACGAGCCGCTGCTGCGCTACCTCGGCGCCGAAGCGACCCAACCGCGGTTCCGCGCGACCAAGTTCCGCCGCTCGGACGCGGCGGCCAAGCTCGAGGAAATCGCCTCGCGCCCCGGCGCGAACGACAAGAGCCGGGTCAGCGTGCTGCTCGCCAACAGCAGCCAGGAGCAGACGCTGACCATCACGCACGTGCTGTGGGCCATGTTCGGCGTCCTACCCCCCAATCAGGAGCAGCGCCCCCACCGGCACCAGTCGGTGGCGCTGGATCTGATCCTCGACGCGCCACCCAGCGGCTGCTACACCTTGCTGGGCACTCGCCTCGATGAGCGCGGCGACATCGTCGACCCCATCCGCGTGGACTGGCAGGCCGGCGGCGCCTTCACCACACCGCCGGGCATGTGGCACGCCCACTACAACGAGACGGACGAGCCCGCCCACCTGATCCCCGTCCAGGACGCCGGACTGCAGACCCACCTGCGCAGCATCGACATCAAGTTCACCCAGCGCCGCGACCTGTAAGTCGGCTGACCGCAACAGGCGGCCCATGCACCGCCGACGATTGACGAATAGTGTGGCTGAACATGAAGTTGCCCCTGCTGGGCCCCGTGTCGCTCACGGGCTTCCAGCACGCCTGGTTCTTCCTGTTCCTACTGGCGGTGCTGCTCCTGACAGGGGGCTACGTCGCGCTGCAATACGCACGCCGCCGGCGGGTGCTGCGATTCGCCAACATGGAGGTGCTGGAGCGCGTCGCGCCGATCCGGACCGGGCGGTGGCGACACGTGCCGACAATCCTGCTTGCCGCGTCGTTGGTGCTGCTGACCACGGCCATGGCCGGGCCGACGTCCGACATCCGGATCCCGCTCAACCGCGCGGTCGTGATGTTGGTCATCGACGTCTCCGAGTCGATGGCCTCCAACGATGTCCCGCCCAACCGTCTGGCGGCCGCGCAGGAGGCCGGCAAGAGATTCGCTGACGAGCTGACGCCGGCCATCAACCTGGGGCTGGTGGAGTTCGCGGCCAACGCCTCACTGTTGGTCGCCCCGACGACCAACCGCGAGGCGGTCAAAGCGGGAATCGACAGCTTGAAGCCCATGCCGAAAACGGCCACGGGCGAAGGCATCTTCACCGCGCTGCAGGCCATCGCCACGGTCGGCTCGGTGATGGGAGGAGGCGACGGCCCGCCACCCGCCCGGATCGTGCTGGAGTCGGACGGCGCCGAAAACGTACCGCTCGACCCCAACGCCCCGCAGGGGGCATTCACCGCGGCCCGGGCGGCCAAGGATCAGGGGGTGCAGATATCGACGATCTCCTTCGGCACGCCCTACGGCACCGTTGAGTACGAGGGCGCCACCATTCCGGTTCCGGTAGACGACCAAACGCTGCAGAAGATCTGCGAGATCACCGACGGCCAGTCGTTCCACGCCGACAGCCTCGAATCGCTGAACCAGGTGTATTCGACGCTGCAGCGCCAGATCGGCTACGAAACCGTGAAGGGCGACGCCAGCCTCGCCTGGATGCTGCTCGGTGCGGTGGTGTTGGCCGGCGCCGTCCTGGCGGGCCTTTTCCTGAACGGCAGACTGCCATCCTGAGCGGTCAGGTGGGAAGTCGCCGGTTGATCAACAGCGCCAGCGCCGCCGCGATCATGGCGGTGATCACACCGAGGCGCAGCCACCCGGCACTGCCGGGACCGGCCACGATGCGATACCCGATGTCGTTCTCGATGGAGTTGTAGCTCTTGTTGAGTTCGCCGACGTTGCTGGCGGTATAGAACTGCCCCCCGGATAGCTGGGCGATCTTTTTCATCTGGTCCGTCGAAACGGGAACGGGAACCCGCTGACCCTTCATTTCGATCTCGCCGTTCTTGGTGCCGAACGCGATCGTCGAGATGGGCACCCCTTCGTCCTTGGCCAGCCGCGCCGCCGTGTAGGCGCCATCGTGCGGATCTTGGGGGTTCGACGGCTTGTTCTCGCCGCCGTCGGAAAGCAGGACGATGCGGGCGGGCGGCGGAGTGTCCCCGCCGGCAATGGCGGTGGCTCCGATCGCATGCAGGGCCGTGAAGATGGCCTCGCCGGTCGCCGTGCTGTCGGCGAAGTCGAGCTTTTTCAGCGCTTCGAGGGTCGCCTGGTGCTGTGGGGTCGGGGGCACCAGCAGATAGGGCGTGCCGGCGAAACCGACGAGTCCCAGATTGATGCCCGGCGTCAGCTGACTGGCGAATTGGCTTGCCGCCTCCTCGGCCGCCTTCAGCCGGTTGGGTGGGACATCGGTTGCCCGCATGGAGTTCGACATGTCGATCACCAACATGACGACCGCGCGGTTGCGCGGTATGCGCATGTCGTGGGTGGGAGTGGCCAGCGCAATGGTCAACAGGGCCAGACAGAGCAGCGAGACCGCGATCGGAATGTGCCGCCACCACGACTGCGGGACAGGCGCCTCGGTGAACCGGCGCAGGCGGCGCCGGCGCCGGGCCTGGACCACGACGTAAACGGCGAGCAGAGCCAGCGGAACCACGGCGAACAGCAACATGGCCGGGCGTTGAAACCCATACAACGGTAGTGGGCCGATCCCGGGAAGCGACACGTGGTTAACCTTCCCGTCTGGCCGCCCGGTGACCGACGGCGGATACTGCCGCCAGTAAAGATGAGACTTGGTGGTCCGTCAAACGCGGCTTTACTCGCGCCTGAGCCGCCCATCGACGAATTGCTCCAGTTTCTCCCACTCCCGCACCGCCGCGGCGTATGGGGGAGCGGGTCGGGCGACGGAGCCGGGCTCCAGCACGTAGGCCACCAGCTTGCCCAGGGGCCGGCCCTTGTCGAGCGCCCTTTCCACCGTGGTCTTCTCCTCGGAGTATTTGCCGATGTCGCGCAGCAGCTCGACGGCCAGTTCGAGCTGGTCGCGATCCACGGCTTCGGGCCCGTCGGCAAAGTCGTCGGCCAACCCGGTGAGCACGTAGACGTTGTAGTCGGTGACCTCGACCCGCAGGGAGCCGTCGGTGGCGGCGGTGCGAATGTCGTCGTAGGTCAGCAATTCGGCCAGGTCGTGGTCGTGTTCGTCGGCGAGGTAGCGCGCCAGCGCCCGCTCCGAGCCGAACACGCTGATCCGCCCATTGCGGCCCAGGAACCGTGGCTCATCGTGCTCATCGTCCAGGTAGCAGCGAAGCGTGTAGAACGTGTCGGAACCCGTCATGATCCGGATCGGGTCGATGCCCACCTCGCCCCAGAAATCCTCGTCGCTGCCCAGGACAACCGTGTCGCCGGCCGCGCGGGCCTCCTCGTCGTCTTCGTCGGAGTCTTCGTCGGTGTCTTCGTCGGCTTCGTCCTCGCCCTCGGCGTCCTCGTACTCGCCCTCAGCGTCTTCGTCCTCGGATTCCTCGGCGGAGTCCTCGGAGGACTCCTCGGCGGTCTCCACATCGGCCTCTTCGGCCTCTTCGGCCTCTTCGGGTTCTTCGGGCTCTTCGGCCAGTTCGTCGGCGGCCTTGGCCGACAGCTCGGCATCGACCTCGGGGGTGCTGATGATCTCTTCGACGGCGTCGAGCACGTCGTCCCAGCTTCGTCCGATGATCTCGGCGATCGAATGCCAGCGTTTTTGGCCGGCCTTGCCGGCGAAGTGGTCGATTCCGCCGGCCACCGTGCCCAGGGTGGGGTTGCCGTTGAAGAACCTCGAGACCGCCGGCAGCTCGCACACCGATCCGATGGACGACACGATTTGCAGCGCGCCCGCCAGCGCGGCCACCGACTCCTCGGTCGGCTTCTCCGACACCAGCTCTTCGACGACGACCAGATCGAACTGCTTGTCTGCGGCGGGTTGGAGCTTGTGCGCGTGCGCCGACGTCAGGTCCTTCCACCCGGGGTGGTCGACCAGATCGTTGTCGGAGTCCGAACGCACGAACGCGACCAGGTCGGCGACAGTCTCGAAGGCGTACAGGTCCTCGTCCTTGCCCAGAAACGCCTCCCATTCGTCGCCGGCGTCGCGCCAGCGGGGCGCCCACACCGTGTAGCGGTCACCGGCGGACAGGCTCAGGCGTACGGGCACGAGGTCAGCAACCATGCGGCACAGAATAGCGACGGGCGACGGGGGTGCCCGGACCGGCTACGTGCCCCAGATGGTGGCGATTGGAGCAGCGCTAGCCGCGTTGCCCGTTTTGGGCAGTCCATACATCTGCTCCAAAGTGGACAGCACGCTGTAGTGGCTGATGGGTTCGTCGTAGGTGCCGGGCCGCACGTGCGCACCGTAGATCACCGTCGGGATCTGGTTGCGTGGGCCGCCGTCATCCTCGTCCCAGGTCACGATCAGCAGGCTGTTGTTGGCCACCGCCCAGTTGGCGTACTCCGTCAGCTGACGGCTCAGCCAGGCGTCGCCCTGCGCGATGGACCCGTCGTGCATGTTGTCGTCGTTATCGGGAATGACGAACGACACGCTCGGCAGGTTGGCGTAGTTGCCCATCGGAAACGCGGAGAACGGCAACGAGTTCGCCGGCGGCACGTTGGTGAAGTTCGCCCAGGGCACGTGTTTGCGCGCGTACTTGCCCGCACTGCAGACCGTCGAGCCCACCGCGGGCAGGCCTTCGGCGTAACCGACGAACGTGTAGCCGGCGGCGAGCAATTCAGAAGCCAGGTTGGGGGCGTTGCCGCCATTGACGGGGCACGAGTCCTTGGTCACCCCGAATGTGCTGCCCGCGAACAGTGCCAGGTAATTCGGCTCGCTGGGGTGTGCTTCGGCGAACGACTGGGCCATGTTTGCGCCGTCGGCCGCCAGCGCGTTGATGAAGGGCGTCGACTTGCTGCCGATGATGTGGCCCTCAGAGCGGTTCTCTTCCACCACGATCACCACGTGCGCGGGTTGCGGAATCGCGGCGGCCGTGAGGCCGACGCGAGGCGCCAGCGGGATCGCGACCAGTGCCGCAGACGCGACGGCACCGACCAGCCCAAGCGCTCGATATGCCGTGCCTACCAACGGACTTCTGATTCGGCTCAGCACTCGGGGAGTATATGGCCGGATTCGCCGAGCCGACGGCGCCGACGCGAGCGTGTCAGCGGGACATTGACCAACCGAAGCCGGATTGTTATATAGGGTCAAATCCCGTGGAGGTGCGCGTCGTTGATCACCCGTTGGCGCGGGCCTGGCTGACCACGCTGCGCGACGAACGCACCGACAATGCGGGGTTCCGGGCCGCACTGCGCGAGCTCACGCTGGTGCTCGTCTACGAGGCCGTCCGTGACGCGCCGTGCGAGGCAGTCCCGATACGGACCCCGATCGGCCAGGCGGTCGGATCGCGCCTGGCCAAACCGCCACTGCTGGTCCCGGTGCTGCGTGCCGGCTTGGGCATGGTCTATGACGCGCTTGCCGCCATGCCGGGGTCCCGGGTCGGTTTCGTCGGTGTCGCCCGCGACGAGGAAACCCACCAAGCGGTTCCGTATCTGGAGTCGCTACCCGACGACCTGACCGCCCTACCGGTGATGGTTCTCGACCCCATGCTGGCCACCGGCGGGTCGATGACGCACACCATCGGTTTGTTGCAGCGCCGCGGCGCGACGGACATCACGGCGCTGTGCGTGGTCGCGGCACCGGAAGGCATTGCGGCGCTTGAGCAAACGGCGCCGACCGCGCGGCTGTTCACCGCGGCCATCGACGATGGGCTCAACGAGAACGCCTATATCGTGCCGGGTCTCGGCGATGCGGGCGACCGCCAATTCGGACCGCGATGAGCTAGAAGCATCGTACGGCTTCGACCAACTCGTCGCGCAGCGCGCGGGCCCGTTGCCGGGCGGATCGCAGGTCGTCGGTCGCCGCGCAACGAACCTCCAAGTAGCACTTGAGCTTCGGCTCCGTACCCGATGGGCGCACCACCACTCTGGCCGACGCTTCATCGTCACCGCCGGTGAAGATCAACGCGTCGGCGATATCGGTGGTGGTCACGGTGAACCCGGCCAGCCGACTCGGCGGGTCCGCCCGCAGCCGCCGCATCAGGTCGGCGGCCTCGTCGGGGCCGTCGACTCGGCGCGACACCGCCGCGACGTCGTGCACGCCGTACCGTCGTGCGAGCTTGTCGAGCGCGTCGGGCACCGAATGATCCTGTTCCTTCAGCGCCGCCACCAGGTCGCACACCAGTACCGCGGCGCTGATGCCGTCTTTGTCGCGCACCGCGTCCGGGTCGACGCAGTGCCCGATCGCTTCCTCGTATGCGTACACCAGGGTGGCGCCCGGCACGTCGAAGTCGGCGCGCGCCAGCCATTTGAAGCCGGTGAGGGTCTCGACGTGGGTTGCGCCGTAGTGCGCGGCGATCGCCGCCAGCATCCGCGACGACACCACGCTGCTGGCCACCACGGCTGTCCGCGGGTTCTCGGTCCGCGACAGGATGTAATCGCCCAGCAGCCAACCGGTTTCGTCGCCGGACAGCATCCGCCATCCCGTGGTGGTGGGGATGCCGACGGCGCATCGGTCGGCGTCGGGGTCCAGGGCGATCGCGACGTCGGCCCCGATGTCTTCGGCCAGCGCGAGCAACGCGTCGGTGGCGCCGGGCTCCTCGGGGTTCGGGAACGCGACGGTGGGGAAGTCGGGGTCCGGTGCGAACTGCGTCGCCACGGCGTGCACGTTGTGGAAGCCGGCGCGCAGCAGGGTCTCGACGGCCGTCGCGCCGCCCACCCCGTGCATCGGTGTCAGGGCCACCCGCACCGAACCGGCCGAGCGTCGCACCGCGGCGGCGCGCTCGATGTAGCGCTCGACCAGTCCGGTGTCGGCCCGCGCGACCGGAGCACGTGGGATCTGGTCGGCGAAAGGCGCGGCGGCCATCGCGGTTTCGATCTCGCGGTCGGTCGGGGAGACGATCTGGATGCCGCCTTCGAGGTAGACCTTGTAGCCGTTGTCGGACGCCGGGTTGTGCGATGCCGTGATCTGAATCCCGGCGGCGGCACCGGTGTGGCGCACCGCGAACGCCAGCACCGGCGTGGGCGCCGGTCCCGGCAGCAGCACCACCGAAAAGCCTTCGGCGGCAAGGACTTCAGCCGTCACATTGGCGAACACCGCCGAGCCGTGCCGGGCGTCGCGCCCGACGATCACCGGTGAGCCGGCCAGCCCGCGACGCGTAAGCACCTGTGCCACCGCCCAGGTCGCACGCGAGACCACGGCTACGTTCATGGCGTCCGGGCCGCCGCGGACCGGGCCGCGCAACCCCGCGGTGCCGAACGCCAGCGGACGGGCGAACCGCGCCGCGAGCTCGTCGGGACCACAGGCCGCGAGCTGGGCGGCGGTCGTCGGGTCCGGATCGTGCGCGATCCACTCCTCGGGCGTCACGTCGTCAGAATCGGGCCACGACGTCGGCCAGCAGATCGCCCACCCGGCGTGCCGACGCGGCCCCGGCGGTGAGCACCTCGGCATGGCTCAAGGGGTGCCCCGCGATCCCGGCGGCCAGGTTGGTCACCAGCGAGATCCCCAGCACCTCGGCGCCGGCCGCCCGGGCGGCGATGGTCTCGTGCACCGTCGACATGCCCACCATGTCGGCGCCCAACATCCGCAGCATCCGCACCTCGGCGGAAGTCTCGTAGTGCGGTCCGGGCACCCCGGCGTACACGCCTTCGGTCAGCTCCGGGTCGGCCTGGCGGGCGAGCTGCCGCAGCCGCGGCGCGTAGGCATCGGTCAGGTCCACGAACCGCGGTCCGACCAGCGGTGACCGCGCCGTCATGTTCAGGTGATCGCTGATCAGCACCGGCTGGCCGATCGCCATGTCCGGGCGCAGTCCGCCGGCCGCATTGGTGAGCACGACGACGCGCACCCCGGCCGCGCACGCCGCCCGAACCGGGTGCACGACGTGGCACAGGTCGTAGCCCTCGTAGGCGTGCACGCGCCCCACCATCACCAGCACACGATGGTCACCGATGCGCACCGACAACAGCTCGCCGGTATGCCCGACGGCGGTCGGCGGTGCGAACCCGGGCAGTTCGGCCTGGGGCACCGCGACGGTCGGGGAGCCCAGGGCCGCGACCGCCGGCGACCATCCCGACCCCAGAACGATGGCGACGTCGTGCTCGGCGATCCCGGTGCGCTCGCCGATGGCCCGTGCCGCCTGCCGCGCGAGTTCCTCGGGATCGGGCGCGGGGTCGCTCACCGGGCGAGCTTAACCAAGCTGATCGCGGTTCGGGGAGCACCGGATCCGGGCGGTGGGATACTGCGATAGTGCCCACAGCCCCGTTAGACATTGTCGAGGATGTCGTACGGCGCCGTGGGTCCGATCTTGTCGAGTTGTCCCACGCCATTCACGCCGAGCCCGAGCTGGCATTCGCGGAGTATCGCAGCTGCGCCAAAGCGCAGGCCCTGGTCGCCGAACGCGGTTTCGAGATCACCTCGCGCGCGGGTGGCCTGGACACCGCCTTCCGGGCCGACTTCGGCAGCGGCCCGCTGGTCGTCGGGGTATGCGCCGAGTACGACGCGCTGCCCGAGATCGGGCATGCCTGCGGGCACAACATCATTGCGGCGTCGGCGGTGGGCGCCGCGCTGGCGCTGGCGGAGGTCGCCGACGACCTGGGCCTGACGGTGGCGCTGGTGGGAACTCCCGCCGAGGAGGCCGGCGGCGGGAAAGCGCTGCTGCTGGAGGCCGGGACGTTCGACGACGTCGCGGCGGCGGTGATGGTGCATCCCGGGCCGACCGACATCGCCGCGGCCCGCTCGCTGGCGTTGTCCGAGGTGGTCGTGGACTACCGCGGCAAGGAATCGCATGCCGCCGTCGCGCCCTATCTGGGGGTCAACGCCGCCGACGCCGTGACCATCGCGCAGGTGGCGATCGGGGTGCTGCGGCAGCAACTGGCGCCGGGGCAACTGGTGCACGGGATCGTCACCAACGGCGGGCAGGCCGTCAACGTCATCCCCGGGCACGCCACTTTGCAGTATGCGATGCGGGCGGTCGAATCGGATTCGCTGCGAGACCTGGAGGGCAGGATGTTCGCGTGCTTCGCCGCGGGCGCGCTGGCCGCCGGCTGCGAGTACGAAATCGACAGCCCGGCACCGCCGTACGCGGAGCTCAAACCCGATAAATGGCTGGCCGACGTGTGCCGGGGGGAGATGCGCCGACTCGGGCGACTGCCGGTGGCGCCCGAGGTGGAGACGGGGCTTCCCATGGGCAGCACCGACATGGGCAACGTGACGCAGGTGCTGCCGGGCATTCACCCGGTGATCGGGGTCGACGCGGGCGGGGCCACGGTGCACCAGCGCGCCTTCGCCGCCGCGGCCGCCGGCCCGAGCGCAGACCGGGCGGTGGTGGACGGCGCGATCATGCTGGCTCGCACCGTTGTTCAGTTGGCCCAGACCCCCGACGAACGCGACCGGGTGGTGGCTGCAGCGCGGCAGCGCAGGAGCAGCGGGGTGCAGGCATGAGCCTCGTCGACACCGCCGAATCGTGGCTGGCCGCCCACCACGAGGACCTGATCGCCTGGCGCCGCCACCTGCACCGCTACCCGGAGTTGGGCCGACAGGAGTTCGCCACCACGCAGTTCGTCGCCGAGCGGTTGGCCGACGCGGGACTGAACCCGAAGGTGCTGCCCGGCGGGACCGGGCTGGTCTGCGACCTGGGCCCCGAGCACGAGCCGAGGATCGCGCTGCGGGCCGACATGGACGCGCTGCCCATGGCCGAGCGCACCGGCGCCCCGTACGAGTCGACCATGCCCAACGTTGCGCACGCCTGCGGGCATGACGGGCACACCGCAATCCTGTTGGGTACGGCGCTGGCTTTGGCGACCGTGCCCGAGCTGCCGGTCGGGGTGCGGTTGATCTTCCAGGCCGCCGAGGAGTTGATGCCCGGCGGCGCGATCGACGCCATCGCCGCCGGGGCGCTGGCCGGGGTGTCGCGGATCTTCGCCCTGCACTGCGATCCCCGCCTCGAGGTCGGCAAGATCGCGGTCCGGCAGGGCCCGATCACCTCGGCGGCCGACCAGCTGGAGATCACGCTGTATTCGCCGGGAGGGCACACCTCGCGTCCGCACCTGACCGCCGACCTCGTTTATGGCCTTGGCACGTTGATCACCGGGCTGCCGGGCGTGCTGTCGCGCCGCATCGACCCGCGCAACGGCACGGTGTTGGTGTGGGGCGCGGTCAATGCGGGTGTGGCCCCGAATGCGATTCCGCAGACCGGCGTGTTGGCCGGCACCGTGCGCACCGCGAGCCGGCATACCTGGGTTGGGCTCGAGGAGATCATTCGCGACACGGTGGCCGCGCTGCTGTTGCCGCTGGCGATCGAGCACACGCTGCAATACCGGCGCGGGGTGCCGCCGGTGGTCAACGAGGAGGTTTCGACGCGCATCCTCACCCACGCGATCGAAGCCGTCGGTCCCGAAACTTTGGCCGATACGCGGCAATCGGGTGGCGGTGAGGATTTCTCGTGGTATCTGGAGGAGATTCCCGGCGCCATGGCCCGATTGGGTGTGTGGTCCGGCGACGGACCGCAGTTGGACCTGCACCAGCCGAACTTCGACCTCGACGAGCGCGCGCTGGCCATCGGGGTGCGCGTCATGGTGAACATCGTCGAGCACGCGGCGCTGTTCTAAGGCCCCTTACCCGCGAGCGTGCGTGTTTGTGCACAACACGCCGCTTCCGGTTGGCATTCTGCGCACACTCGGGACGGGTGAATTGTAGGGCGCACCGCGATGCGCCGACGATACCGGGCGTGAATGCGGAGCTCGACCGATTGCTCAATGCGCAAGGCGGCGTGGTGACCTCTGCCCAGGCGTTGATCCACCTGACCCGCCGCGGCCTGGAGGCTGACTTGAAATGCGGTGTGCTGCAAAAGCTTTGGTACGGCATTTACGGCCGTGGCGAAATGACCGACGCGCTGCGACTGCGCGGCCTGGATTTGGCGACGGGAACGACGATCGCGGTGTGCCTTAGCACCGCAGCGTCGGCATATGGCTTCGACACCGAGCAAGATACGGACCTGCACGTGCTGAACCCCGGTGGGCAACAGTTGCGACCGGCCCGTGGGCTGGTGGTGCACCGCCGTGTGGGCGCGCCGTTAGCGATCGTCGCCGGTCGGCCGGCGACCACGGCCGCATGGACCGCGATCGAAGTCGCGCGCGGGCTTCGCCGGGGTCGCGCCCTGGCGACGCTGGACGCCGCGCTGCGCAGCGGCGCGTGTAACCGCGATCAACTTGACCGGGCCGCCAGGCGGCAGTCCGGGCGCCGCGGCATCGTGGCCGCGCGTGAGTTGCTCGGATTGGCCGACCCGAAGGCGGAGTCGCCGATGGAGAGCGAGGCCCGCCTGGTCATGATCGACGGCGGGTTGCCGACGCCGGTCCTGCAATACGAGGTCGTGGACCTGCGGGGGTGCGTCTGGCGGCTCGATTTCGCCTGGCCGGAACACCGAGTCGCGGCCGAGTATGACGGGGTGGACTGGCACAGCGGGCCGGACGCGTTTCGCCGTGACCGCCGGCGCTCGTCCGCGCTCCAAGAGATGGGATGGCTGATCGTGCCGATCATCGCCGAGGATGTCAGATATCGGCCCCGCGAACTTGTCCGCCGGCTCGAGACGCAGCTACGCAGGGCCGCTTGATCGGGTCGCGAACGTGCGCAGATTGCCAGGCGCAACGGCGTGTCGGCGTACAAACACGCACGCTCGCGGAAGTCAGTCTTGGGCGCTGGTTCCCGGGCCGATGTTGTCGGACGGGCGAGTCCTGAGGTCATGCACGTAATCCTCTGGCGCACCGGCGATTTCGGCGGCATCGGCCATCACGCCGAGATAGCGCGCCGACGGCAGGCCGCCCTCCCACGCGTCCAGCACGTACAGCCACGCCAGCGCGGGATCGGTGGTGGTATCCGACGAAATGCGCTCCACCCGACAGCGGATCTTCTTGTGCACGCCGAACTCGGAGCCCTCCCATCGGTCGAGGTTCTTCTCGTCGGCCGGCGTCATGTCGTAAAGGACGACGAAGACCTTCGAATCCGGATCCTCGACGATGGTGGCCAATGCCCCCTCCCAGCCGATGTCCTCGCCGCCGAAGGTCAACCGCCACCCGTGCAGCCAGCCCGTTCCGGCCATCGGCGAGTGCGGTGCGCGCTTCAGCATCTGCTCGGGATCCATGTTCGACCCGTAGGCGGCGTAGAGCGGCACGGGAAAAGCTTAAACGGCACGCGGTCGAGCGGTATTCATCCTGCGGCATTGCCCATCGCACGGTTAGGTTAGGGCTTGTGGTGATCCGCATCGTGATCCTCGGTGGCGGCCCGGCCGGTTACGAAGCCGCGCTTGTCGCCGCCACCTCACACCCCGATACGACCGACGTGACGGTGATCGACTCGGACGGTGTCGGCGGGGCCGCCGTGCTGGACGACTGCGTGCCGTCCAAGACGTTCATCGCCTCCACCGGCCTGCGCACCGAACTGCGCCGGGCCCCTCGGCTGGGCTTCGACATCGACATCGAAGACGCGAAGATCTCTTTGCCCCAAATCCATGCCCGGGTCAGGACGCTGGCCGCGGAGCAGTCGGCCGACATCACCGCCCAGCTGCTCGCCGTGGGCGTCCGCGTGGTCGCGGGCCGCGGCGAGTTGGTCGACCCGACGCCCGGACTGGCGCAGCACCGCGTCGAGGCCACCGCTCCGGACGGCACGACCAGCGAGCACGAGGCCGACGTCGTGCTGATCGCCACGGGTGCCAGCCCGCGGATCCTGCCGTCGGCGCAGCCCGACGGCGAGCGCATCTTGACGTGGCGGCAGCTCTACGACCTGGAAGCGTTGCCCGAGCATTTGATCGTGGTGGGCTCCGGGGTGACGGGTGCGGAGTTTGTCAGCGCCTATACCGAATTGGGCGTCCAGGTGACCGTGGCGGCCAGCCGCGACCGGGTGCTGCCCTACGAGGACGCCGACGCCGCGCTGGTGCTGGAGGAGTCGTTCGCCGAGCGGGGCGTCAAGCTGGTCAAGAACGCCCGCGCAGAGTCGGTCACCCGCACCGAAGCCGGGGTTCTGGTCACGATGACCGACGGCCGCACGGTCGAGGGCAGCCACGCCCTGATGACCATCGGCTCCGTCCCCAACACCAGCGGCCTCGGCCTGGAACGGGTCGGCATCGAGCTGGGGCGCGGCGACTACCTGACCGTCGACCGGGTTTCGCGGACCTCAGTGCCCGGGATCTACGCCGCCGGCGACTGCACCGGGCTGCTGCTGCTGGCGTCCGTCGCCGCCATGCAGGGCCGGATCGCGATGTATCACGCGCTGGGTGAGGGCGTCAGCCCGATCCGGTTGCGCACGGTGGCGGCGACGGTGTTCACCAGGCCCGAGATCGCCGCGGTCGGGGTTCCGCAGTCGATGATCGACGACGGTTCGGTGCCGGCCCGGACGATCATGCTGCCGCTGCGGACCAACGCGCGCGCGAAGATGTCGGGGCTGCGGCAGGGTTTCGTCAAGGTCTTCTGCCGGAAGTCCACCGGCGTGGTGATCGGCGGGGTGGTGGTGGCGCCGATCGCCTCCGAGCTGATCCTGCCGATCGCCGTCGCGGTGACAAACCGCATCACGGTCAACGAGCTGGCCCAGACGCTGGCCGTTTACCCGTCATTGTCCGGCTCGATCACCGAGGCCGCCCGTCGCCTGATGGCGCACGACGACCTGGACTAAGGCACCCCCGGGAGCCGGACCCACTAGCCTTGGTACAGCACACCTACTGACGAGTAACCCGACAGGAGCCTTTGCCGTGAGCGACCCGATCCAGGTACCCAGCGAGCAGAGCTCGCCGGCTTCCGCGCTGGGACCGCGGGAGCGCCAGGTGGCCTGGGAGCGGCTAGGCACCGAGCAGTTCGACGCGGTGGTGATCGGCGGCGGCGTGGTGGGTTCCGGATGCGCGTTGGATGCCGCCACCCGCGGGCTCAAGGTGGCGCTGGTCGAGGCGCGTGATTTCGCCTCGGGCACCTCGAGTCGCTCGTCGAAGATGTTCCACGGCGGGTTGCGCTACCTCGAGCAACTCGAGTTCGGGCTGGTCCGGGAGGCGCTCTACGAGCGCGAACTGTCGTTGACCAAGCTGGCACCACACCTGGTCAAGCCGATGCCCTTCCTGTTCCCGCTGACCAAGCGCGGGTGGGAACGCCCCTACGTCGCGGCCGGCATCTTCCTCTACGACCGCCTCGGTGGTGCGAAATCCGTTCCGGCGCAAAAGCATTTGACCCGCGCCGGCGCTCTGCGACTGAGCCCTGGCCTGAAGCGCACCTCGTTGATCGGCGGGATTCGCTACTACGACACCGTCGTCGACGACGCCCGGCACACGATGACGGTCGCGCGCACCGCCGCGCACTACGGCGCCGTGGTGCGGTCGTCCACCCAGGTGGTCGCGTTGCTGCGCGAGGGCGACCGGGTGACCGGCGTGCGGGTCCGCGACTCCGAAAACGGCTCGATCGCCGAGGTCCGTGGCCACGTCGTGGTCAACGCCACCGGTGTCTGGACCGACGAGATTCAGGCGCTGTCCAAGCAGCGCGGGCGGTTTCAGGTGCGGGCTTCCAAGGGCGTGCACGTCGTGGTGCCGCGGGACCGGATCGTCAGCGATGTCGCGATCATCCTGCGCACCGAAAAGTCGGTGATGTTCGTCATCCCGTGGGGCAGCCACTGGATCATCGGAACCACCGACACCGACTGGAACCTCGACCTTGCGCATCCCGCGGCCACCAAGGCAGACATCGACTACATCCTCGGGACCGTCAACACGGTGCTGGCCACCCCGCTGACTCCTGCCGATATCGACGGGGTGTACGCGGGGCTGCGGCCGCTGCTGGCCGGGGAGAGCGAGGAAACCTCCAAGCTGTCCCGCGAGCACGCGGTGGCGGTGCCCGCGCCCGGCCTGGTGGCGATCGCCGGCGGTAAGTACACCACCTACCGGGTGATGGCCGCCGACGCGATCGACGCGGCGGCCCAGTTCATCCCGACCCGGGTGGCGCCGTCGGTCACCGAGAAGGTGAGCCTGCTGGGCGCCGACGGGTACTTCGCGCTGGTCAATCAGGCCGAGCACGTCGCCGCGATGAAGGGCCTGCACCCTCATCGCGTGCGCCTTCTGCTGGACCGCTACGGTTCGCTGATCGGCGACGTCCTGGAACTGGCGGCGGGGGATTCCGGGCTGCTCAGCCCGATCAAGGAGGCGCCGGGCTACCTGAAGGTCGAAGCGCTGTATGCCGTCACCGCCGAGGGCTCCCTGCACCTAGAGGACATCCTGGCCCGCCGGACGCGCATCTCCATCGAGTACTCGCATCGCGGCGTCGACTGCGCCCGCGAAGTGGCCGACGTGGTGGCGCCCGCGCTGGGATGGGCTCCCGCGGACGTCGAGCGCGAGGTCGCCAATTACACCGCGCGGGTGGAGGCCGAAGTACTGTCGCAGGCCCAGCCCGACGACGTGTCCGCGGACGAGTTGCGGGCCAGCGCACCGGAGGCGCGCGCCGAGCTCCTCGAGCCCGTACCGCTCAGCTGACATGACGGCCAAACCGGCGCCGCTTCCGGTTCGGGACGGCCTGGGTCCCGCCCGGTTGCGCTTGCGCGGCGGGCCGGTGCTGGCCGAGCTGACCGCGAGGTTGGGCCCACCGGCCCGCGCCAAGGTGCTGGCCGGGGACGTCGTCGACGCCGACGGCGCGGTGGTCGATGAGGCCACAATCCTGCCCGCCGGGTCCAGCGTCTACCTGTATCGCGACCTCCCCGACGAGGTGCCGGTGCCCTTCGACATCCCCGTGCTCTATCGCGACGAGGACATCGTGGTCGTCGACAAACCGCACTTCCTGGCCACCATGCCACGGGGGCGGCACGTCGCGCAGACCGCGCTGGTGCGGCTACGCCGGGCACTGGGACTGCCGGAGCTGAGCCCCGCGCATCGGCTCGACCGGTTGACGGCCGGGGTGCTGCTGTTCACCGCCAGGCGCGAGGTTCGCGGCGCGTACCAGACGGCGTTCGCCCGCGGGCTGGTGAGCAAGACCTACCTGGCGCGTGCGGCCGTCGATCCGGACGTCGAGTTCCCACGGGTGGAGCGGAGCCGCATCGTCAAACGCCGGGGACACCTGCAGGCGGTTTGCGAGCCCGGTGTGCCCAACGCCGAGACGCTGGTGGAGCGGGTTTCGGGCGGCCTGTACCGGCTTACGCCGCGAACCGGACGCACCCACCAGCTGCGGGTGCACATGGCCGCGCTCGGGATACCGATCGAGGGCGATCCGCTGTATCCCGACATCATTGACGTCGCGGCCGACGATTTCAGCACTCCGCTGCAATTGCTGGCGCAGCGCATCGAGTTCACCGATCCGGTGAGCGGGTCGCGCCGCGAGTTCGTGAGCCGCAGTACGCTGGCGGGCGCCTCCTGACCCCGCGCCCGTCGGCCCCTAAATCGGGAGTTTGGCTAACATCATCGCTGTACGCTCGACGTATCCGAATAACATCCGGACGCAATCGAGGAAAGACGCCAGCATGCCCGTCCGATATCGTGTTTGCTGGTCCGCACCCGAGGCGCCTACTTTCAATGTTCCAGAGCTATTTGTTCAGTAGTCATCGAGAGTTTCTCACTTATTTCCGAAGTCGGAGAGTGTGACAGTCATGGACTTCATATCGCTGCCCCCCGAGGTCACTGCGGTGCTGATCCACTCCGGGCCCGGAGCGGGATCACTGATCGAGGCGGCCGAAGCGTGGCGGAACCTGGGCGTCGGCCTGGAGGAGTCCGCGCCCCTCTACACCTCGGTGGTGTCGACGCTCACGCGGGAATGGAAGGGCCCGTCCTCGGCGGCGATGAGCGACGCCGTCGCCCCATACCTCACCTGGTTGCGCACCACCGCCGCGCAATGCCAGCAGTTGGCCGCGTCCGCGCAGGCCGCCGCGGCGGCATTCAGCCAGGCCCAGGCGGCGGTGGTTACTCCCGCCCAGGTCTCCGCCAACAGGGCGCGGCTGGCCCAGTTGATAGCCACCGACCGGTTGGGTGGCAACCTTGCGGCCATCGCCGAGACCGAGGCCCAGTACCAGACCATGTGGGTCAATAACTCCTCGGCGCTGTCCCGCTACGAAGCCACCACGGCTCAAGCCCTCGACCTGCCGCTGTTCTCGTCGCCTCCCGAGATCGCCAGCGCGACCGGGACGGCCGCTCAGGCCACTGCCGTGCCCGCTGCCGCCGCTGGCACTCCGGCGGCCTCGCTATTGCAGAGCATCTTCGCCCCCAACACCAACGCGACGGGGTCGGGGCTGGCCGGGCTATTGAACCTGTTCTCGGGCAGCGCCCAATCATCGTTCGGGTCATTGTTGAACTCCAACATCGTCACCACCGGCGTAATCAACTCGATCTTCTCCTCGGGCTTCCCGATTAACCTCCTCAGCTATCTCGCGCAAACCAGTACGGCCCAGGCGCTCCAGAGCGTGGGCGGCGATGTTGGCCAGGGCCTATCGGAGGGGGAATCGGCCCTGGGCTCGTTGGGCGCAGATCTGTCCAACGGGATCGGGGCCGCTGGATCGGCACCGACGGCGGCGATGGCCGTTGGGGTGTCGATGGGCAAGCTGACCGTGCCGCCCGCCGTGGTGGGCCTGTTGCCGGCTTCGCAAACGCCGGTGCAACTCGCCTCGGCGGCCTCGCCGCTTGATGGCGCGGATGCCGGCTTCCCCATGCTCCCGCCGTTGATGCCGCCGCCCATCGGGGCGGGCAGTGGTTGGCGCAAGAGGAAGCAGCCAAAGCTCGAGGATCTTCAAATCGGCGCGGAGGTCAAGGGAAAGGTGATGCGCCCACCGCCCTCGGCGGGATGACAGCAGACACCGAAATGATCCTTCGCACAACGCAGTTCGGAATAATCGCGAGGGTCGGCCCGCCGTGCTCAGCCTACCCACGCTCGTTCCCGGGGTGACGTCATGGATTTTGGGACGTTGCCCCCCGAGATCACCGCTGCGCTGATCCACTCCGGACCCGGTGCCGGGTCATGGATCGAGGCTTCCGGTGTGTGGCAGCAGCTGGCCATCGAGTTGGAGGATTCTCTTCCCGGGTACGGCTCGGTGCTGTCGTCATTAACCGACGCCTGGAGCGGTCCGTCGGCGGCGGCGATGATCCAGGCCGTCGAGCCCTACCTCTCCTGGGTGCGCACCACCGCGCAGCGGTGTGGGCAGGTGGCAGCGTCGGCGGCGGCCGCCGCGGCGGCGTTCAACTCCGCCGTCGCCGCGGTGGTTCAACCCACGTATGTCAGCGCCAATCGGGTTCGCCTGGCAAAGCTGTTGGCCACCAACTGGTTCGGGACCAACCTTGGGGCCATCGCCGCAACCGAGGACGAGTACGGCGCCATGTGGGCGAACAACTCGGCGGCAATGTTCCGCTACCAGGCGGCCTCGGCTCAGGTGTTCGAGCTGTCCCAGTTCTCGTCGCCGCCCGCCATTGTCAATCCCGCGGCGGCGGCCGCCGCTCAAGCCGGCGCCGTGCCCACTACCGCCGCCGGCACTCCGGCGGCCTCGCTATTGCAGAGCATCTTTGCCCCCAACACCAACGCGACGGGGATGGGGCTGGCCGGGCTCTTGAACCTGTTCTCAGGCAGCGCCCGATCATCGTTCGGGTCGTTGTTGAACTCCAACATCCTGAACCCCGCCATCCTTACCTCGACCATCGGCTCGGGTTTCCCGATTAACCTTCTCAGCTATCTCGCGCAGACCACCACGGCCCAGGCGGCTCAAAACCTTGGTGGCGAAGTTGGCCAGGGCCTATCGCAGGGGGCGTCGCTCTTCGGGGGGTTGGGGGCCGATCTATCCAACGCGGCCCGGGCTGCTGGATCGGCGCCGACGGCCGCGGTGGGGGTTGGGGTTTCGCTGGGCAAGCTGACCGCGCCGCCGGCCATGGTCGGGCTGTTGTCCGCTTCGCACGCGCCGGTGCAACTCGCGTCGGCCGCTTCCCCGCTGACCGCCGAGGAATCCGGGTTTCCGTTCCTGCCGCCGCCCATGATGCCGCCGGTGGCGCCACGCAGGGGCAAGGGCGAGGGAAAGCGCGAAGGGCGAGACTACGACGACCTCGAAATCGGGCTGGAGATCAAGGGCACGTTCATGACCCGGCCGCCGTCAGCGGGATGAGGCCCCGGGTTCGTCCTCGGTGAGGGTGAAGTAGTTTTCTTCCTCCTGCACAAAGTGCAGGCGCAGCAGGGCGTACAGCCCATACAGGCAGGCGAGCAGGTCGTCGACCTGGTCCGCGCCTATGGAACCGCTGCTTTGGGCCACGGCCAGGTGGGCGCCGATCCGGTCGGACAGCCGTTGTATCTCGGCGTGCGTCCGGCTCATGGTGGCGGTGGCTTCGCCGGTGCCCAGCGGGTGGGCCAGCGCGGGATAGAGCTCCGTTTCCTCGGCGCGCTCGTGCGGAAGGATGCGGTCGACCAGCAGCGTGTGTGCACGCGTAATCGCCTGTAGCGCAGCCTGATCGGGGGCTGCCGCCAGACGGTCGGCCGCGTCCCGCAATTCGCCGACGGTGTCGCGCAGTTCGTCGTGTTCGGCGTCGAATCGTCGCAACATCTCCTCGGTCCGTGCCGGCAGTTCCACCTCGGCGGCCGGATCGCCGCGCAGTGCCCGCAGCGCGTTGAGGATCACGGCAACGTCGATGCCCTCCTGCAGCAGCGCACCGGCGGCCGGCGGTAGCCACCCGACCGCGGCGACGGCCATCGCGGCCAGCGACAGACCCATGCCGACGACGGCGCTTTGCACGGCGATGCGCCGCGACCAGCGGGCGATGTCCATCGCGTCGGCCAGCCGCTCCAGCCGATCGGTGGTCAATACGACGTCGGCGGCTTCCGAGGCGGCGGTGCCGCCGCGCGTCCCCATCGCAACACCGACGCTGGCCGCGGCCAGGGCCGGGGCATCGTTGACCCCGTCGCCGACCATCACGGTCACCGCGCGGTCTCGCTCGGCGCGCACCGCGGCGACCTTGTCGGCCGGGCTCTGTTCGGCACAGACCTCGTCCAGCCCCAACACGGCGGCGACCTCGCGGGCGGGCTCGGCGCGATCCCCGGTGAGCATCACCAATCGGTTCAGCCCGGCGGTGCGCAACCGCCGCACCGTGCGCGCTGCATCGCGGCGCAGGGGGTCCCGCAGCAGCACCGCGCCGGCCGCCAGCCCGTCGATGCAGATCCATGCGATCGTGGCGTTGTCCAGCAGGGCCCGGTTGACCGCCGTGCGGGCCCACTGCGCCGAAACGGGTTCGCCGGCCAGTCCGCCTACCTGGACGCGCTGGTCGCCGACGGTGGCGGTAACGCCGCGTCCCGGTTCTTCGACGACCTCGGTGGGCAGTGACAACCGTAGGTCCCGGGCCAGCGCTTCGGTGACGATCGCCTCGGCCAGCACATGGGGAGACAGTTGATCGACCGAGGCCGCCAACCGCAGCAGCTCGATCGCGTCGCGCCCGGGAGCGGCGGCGACGTCGATGACGACTGGGCGTCCCATCGTGACCGTGCCGGTCTTGTCCATCACCAAAGTTTCTGCGTGGCCGAGGGTTTCCAATGCGGCTCCGTTGCGGATCAGGACACCATGACGCAAGGCGCGCGACAGGCCGGACACGACCGCCACCGGTGCGGCCAGCAACAGCGGGCACGGCGTGGCCACCACCAGCACCGCCACCGCTCGCACCGGCGACCCGCTGCCGAGCCACGCCCCACCGGCCACCAACAGGGTCAACGGCAAGAACCAGGCCGCGTAGCGGTCGGCCAGCCGTACCACGGGCGCGGTCTGGGCCCCGGCCTGCGCGGCCAGCCGCACGATCTGCGCGTAGGTGCTGTCTTCGGCGGTGGCGGTGGCGCGCATCTCGAATGCGCTGCCCGCGTTGACCGCCCCGCTGCGCACCGGTTCCCCGACGCCGCGCTCCACCTGCAGCGGCTCCCCGGTCAGGACCGACTCGTCCAGCACCGCCGCCGCGTTGGCAATGCGCCCGTCCACGGGCACCACCTCGCCTGGGCCGACGACCAGCAGATCGTCGACCGCCACCTCACTCAGCGCGATCACGCTCACCGTCGACCCGACGCGGCGGCGAGCGGACCGCGGCGCATGTTCGAGCAGTGCGCGCAAATCGTGCGACGCGCGGCGTTCGGCGGTGGCCTCCAACGCCCGCCCGCCGGCCAGCATGACGGCGATCAGCGCTCCGGCGAGATACTCGCCGACCAGTAGGGTGCCGATCAGTGACAGCACCGCGATCAGATCGACCCCGAGCCGGCCGCGCCGCAACGCGACCAGCACCCACACCGTCGCCGGGATGACCGCCACGACCGTGCCCACGATCCAGCAGCCGTCGGCCACCCGGTGCAGGCCAGCCAGCCAGGCGGCGCCGCCCGCCGCCAACGCGCCGACGGTCAGCGTCGACAAGACCGCAGAACCCCTACCGCCCACAGCATTCCCTTCGGCAAACAGGTCTGTCGTCAGCTTGAACCGGCTTTGCCAAGTCGACTAGGGCCGGGTGTCACATCACGGAGCCAGCGATTGCGAGTACCAGCGCCCCCTGAATTGAGGACTCTGGTCTCTAGAAAGGTTCGCCGAGTTCCGGTGAACATTGGTCACGTGACTGGATTTTCTTCTCCGGGACTTTCCCCGGGCTCGATCCCGATTTCCACCATCACCGGTGACCCGGTTGCGCGCGTTGCCGGTGACGTCACGGTCGCTGACGTGGCCAGGGCGCTGGTGACCGCCGACGTCGGAGCCGTTGTGGTCGGTGACGACCCGCGGCCGGCCGCGCTGGTCAGCGAGCGCGACATCGTTCGCGTGGTGGCCGCTGGAAAGAATCCGGCGACCGTCCTGGCCACCGACGTGGCCAGCACCCAACTGGTGTTTTGCGGCGCCGAGGCCACGGTCGACCAGGTGGCGGTCCGGATGATGGACCGCTACATCCGCCACGTCCTGGTGGTGGGGGACGATGGCGCGCTGGCCGGCATCGTCTCGGCGCGCGACCTCCTCGGCGTTTACAGCGCCCATAGCGCCTCGGCCGGCCTGGATTTCGATTCGGCGTGAAGACCCGCTTGAAATTCCGCTCAGGCGCCCTCGTCGCCGGAAGTCTGACCGCAGTCGCGGGCTGGGATCTCTGGCAGCGCCGGCACACCATCTTGCGCAACTACCCGATCGTCGGCCACCTGCGGTTCCTCCTCGAAGCGGTCGGCCCGGAACTGCGCCAATACATCGTCACCGACAACGATGCGGAGCGGCCATTCAGTCGTGACCAGCGGCGATGGGTGTACACGTCATCGAAGTTGACCAATCGATACTTCGGGTTCGGCACGGACAACGATCTGGAACGGGTCCACAATTACCCGATCATCAAGCACGCGGCGTTCCCCGTGTCGGCCCCGGACGGCGACCCCGAACATCCCGACCCGGCGGTGCCGTTGCCGGCGGCGAAGGTGCTCGGCGGCGCGCGGGGCCGGGCCAGGGCTTTCCGGCCGTCGTCGTTGGTCAACGTCTCGGCGATGAGCTTCGGATCGCTGTCCGGCGCGGCCATCACCGCGCTCAACAAGGGCGCGGCCATCGCCGGCGCCCTGCACACCACCGGCGAGGGCGGGGTGTCGCAGTACCACCTCAACGGCGGTGATCTCGTCTGGCAGATCGGGACCGGCTACTTCGGCTGCCGCGACGGCGACGGCGCATTCAGCCTTCCTCGCCTGATCGACCGGGTGGCGGCCACCCCATCGATCAGGGCGATCGAGATCAAGCTCAGCCAGGGAGCCAAGCCCGGTCTGGGCGGCATGCTGCCCGGCGCCAAGGTCACCCCGGAGATCGCCGCGATCCGCGGCATTCCGGTTCGGGTGGACTGCAAGAGTCCCGCCGGCCACTCAGCGTTCCGCGACATCGACGGGCTGCTCGACCTCGTGGAGACCATCGCCACCGAGACAGGCCTGCCGGTAGGCATCAAGTCGGCCGTCGGCGAAGGGCCGTTCTGGCCGAAACTGGCGGTGCGCATGGCCGGCACCGGCAGGGGCGTCGACTTCGTGACCGTCGACGGTGGCGAGGGTGGCACCGGCGCGGCACCGCTCGTCTTCAGCGACCACGTCGCCCTGCCGTTCAAGTGGGCCATGCCGCGCGTCTACCGGGCCTTCGCCGAAGAGGGCCTGCACCACGATGTGGTGTTCATCGGCTCGGGCAAGCTGGGCATCCCCGAGAATGCCCTGCTGGCCCTGGCCATGGGCTGCGACATGATCAACGTCGCGCGAACCGCCATGTTCTCCATCGGTTGCATCCAGGCCCAGCGCTGCCACACCGGCCGCTGCCCCTCCGGCGTCGCCACCCAGTCGCCGTGGCTGCAGCATGGTCTCGACCCGGCCCTCAAGTCGGTGCGCTGCGCCAACTACCTCGCCACCCTGCGGTTCGAACTGCTGTGCCTGGCCCGCGCCTGCGGCTACGTGCACCCCGCCCTGGTGCCGCTCGACGCGATCGAGCTTCTCGACGTCGACCTCAAGACCGTGCGGGCCGACGAGGTGTTCGACTATCGGTCCGACTGGGGCCTGCCCGGGCCGGCCGACGTCAACGCGATCACGGAACTCATGGCACGTCGCTGGTCCGCGTAACGCAGGATGAGCTTGCGTAACTCGCTGACCCACAACACCGTGCTGGACAGCGCTATGCACGTCAGCCACTGGTTCAGTGAGAGGGGCGTGGTGGTGAAGGCCGTGTTGAGCCAGGGCAGCTGAACGACCGCCACCTGCAGCAGCGCCGATAGAGCGATCGCCGCCCACAGCCACGCGTTGGCGAAGAAACTGTGGAAGGCGGTCTGCGTTTCGGAGCGCGCGTTGATCGTGTTGAACAACTGGGTGATCACCAGCACGGTGAACCCCGCCGTGCGCGCCGTGTCGAGGGACGAGGGCATGGGCCCGCCAGGGGCATACAGGTGGATCGTGATGAGCGTGGCGGCCGCCACGGCCGCGCCGATCACGACGATGTTGTTCCACATCCGGCCGTCGATGACCCGATCCGACACCGAGCGTGGAGGGCGGCTCATGACGTCTTCGGTCTGGGGATCCACGCCCATCGCGAGGGCCGGCGCACCGTCGGTGAGCAGGTTGATCCACAGGATCTGGGTGGCCAGCAACGGCAGCGCGACGGTGTGCCCCTGCGACAGGCCGATCGTGCGGGCCAGCACGACGCCGAAAAAGACGGTCAGGACTTCCCCCATGTTGGAGGAGAGCAGGTAGCGCAGGGACTTCTTGATGTTTGAGAAGATGCCCCGGCCCTCACGGATTGCCTGCACGATGGTCGCGAAGTTGTCGTCGGCGAGGATCATGTTGGCCGCTTCCCGGGCGACTTCGGTGCCGGTGCGGCCCATCGCGATGCCGATGTCGGCCGATTTCAGTGCGGGCGCGTCATTGATGCCCTCACCGGTCACGGCGACGACTTCGTGCTCGGCCTGCAGGGCGTCGATGATGCGCAGTTTGTCCACCGGGTCGACCTGGGTGTACTGCGAGTGCCGGCGCACCGTTTCCCTGAGTTGCCCGTCGTTCAAGGCGGCGAGCTCGACGCCGGACACCGCCGATTCGTTGTCTTCGATGCCGAGCTCGCGGGCGATTCGCGCCGCCGCGCGGGGATGGTCACCGGTGATCATCACGACCCTGACCCCGGCCCGGTGCGCGTCGGCGATGGCCGCCGCCGCTTCCGGGCGAGGCGGATCCGTGATGCCCACCATGCCGACGTAGACCAGATCGTCCGCGGGGTCGGGCCGACGGTACGCGACCGCGACGGCGTGCAGCGCGTCCTGGGTCAGCCGCTCCGCATCGCCGTGGATGGTCGCCCTCATCCGGTCGTCGAGTGGTTCCAGCCGATCACCGATCCTCAGGAACGCGCAGTGGTCGAGCACCTCAGCGGGATCACCCGTCATCACATTGGCCGTCGTCGAGCGGTTCGGTCTGTCGATCTTCGTCTGCGCCACCAGAAAGGCCGCGTCGACGGGATCACCCTGGATGGCCCAGTGGCCGTCGCGTTCCCGCAGCGTGACATCGCTGGACACGCCGACCACCAGTGCGGTCTGACGCCACAGGTCGCTGCCCTCGTCCAGCGGAACCCCGTCGCGCTCCAGCCGGCCCTCGGGCCGGTACCCGGCGCCCGTGACGGTTACCTCGCCCATCGGTGTGACGACCCGGACGATCGTCATCTCGCCCGTCGTGAGGGTCCCGGTCTTGCCCGAGCAGACCACCGATGCCGACCCCAGCGTCTCGGCCGACGACAGCTCCTTGACGATGGCGTTGCGGCTGGCCATCCGCCGCATCCCGAGGGCGAGCACCACCGACATGATGGCGGGCAGTCCCTCCGGCACAGCGGCCACGGCCAGCGAGATGCCGAGCAGCACGGCCGTGACCACGTCGCCGGCGCTGTGGATGCCGAAGACGAGGAATATCGTCGCGATCACCACCACGGCGATCGCCAGCACGCCGATCCCCAGCAGTCGGCTGGCCCGTGCGACCTCGCGCTGCAGGGGCGTCTCGGCGTTGCCGACGGTGCGCACCAGTCCTGCGATTTGACCCGTCTGCGTAGCCATCGCAGTGGCGGTCACCACCGCCCGCCCGGCACCCCTGGTAACCGCGGTGCCCTTGAACACCATGTCGGCCCTGTCGCCGATTGACGCCGGCGCCGCAAGGACCCCGGCGTCCTTGGAGACGGGTTCGCTCCGACCGGTCAGCGCGGCCTCCGACACCCCCAGTCCCGCGGTCGACAGCAGCCTCGCATCCGCGGCCACCGCGTCGCCCTCCGCGAGCACCAGCACGTCGCCGGGCACCAGTTCGCCGGCGGGCACCCTGCGTTCCACGCCGTCGCGGACCACGGTCGCAGTGACCGCCGTCATCCGGGCCAGGGCGTCAACCGCCCGCTCGGCGCGCGATTCCTGCACGTAACCGAGCGCCGCGTTGAGGACGAGGATGACACCGATCACCACCGCGTCGACCGGCCAGCCGGTGGCCCCCTCGACCACCCAGACCGCCAGCGAGGCGGCGAGCGCGGCGAACAGCAGGTAGATCAGCGGGCTGCGAAACTGCGCGACGAGTTTTTTCCACGTCGGCACCGGCGGGACGCTCTCGATATCGTTCGCTCCGACCGCCACGAGTCGCCGAGTGGCCTCCTCCGTGGTCAATCCACGCACGGGGTCGGTCCCGAGCCGTTCGACGACGATTCGCGCGTCGAGGAGCGCCGGATCGGGGTCGGTGAGTGCGCCCACCACCGCAACGGTGCGCTCCGGCCGGCCCGGTGGCCGGATGCTCATCGGCCGGTTACCTCACGGGTGCGTGGCTGACGTGGCCTGCCCGCGGGATTCCATTATCCGGTTGCGAACAATGTGCTCGACGAGGATCGGAACGAAGGCCTGGATCGGCGCATCGACGAATTGTTGGGCGGCCTCCTCGCACCAACGCATGATTTGAGCGGTTCGCTCGGGGTCGTCGTGCCCCTCGTGGCGGGCCAGCTTGTCCGCGACGTCGGCGACGGATCTCGCAACCGGT
This sequence comes from uncultured Actinomycetota bacterium, assembly GCA_963784685.1. Classification (GTDB taxonomy): domain Bacteria; phylum Actinomycetota; class Actinomycetes; order Mycobacteriales; family Mycobacteriaceae; genus Mycobacterium. Next base: position 392,061 of record CAWASF010000009.1, on the reverse strand, counting down.
GGACCGCTGACCGGGGCGGCGCCGGCCGTTCCCCGCGCCTCCTCCAGCGCTTGTCGGGCAACCTGTTCGCTGGTGTCCGGCCGGATGACGTGCAGCGTGATATGACGACCGTCCTCCCCGATCAGGATGACGCTGGCCGGCTCGTCACTGGTAAATCCCAGCAATTCGACGGGGTGGCCGGCGACCTCGACCAGCGACGGTGTCTCGTCCCAGCCATTGTGGCGGTAGCCCACCATCACTACCCGCCCAAGCCGGTCGGACACCGATCCCACCAAGTCCGGCAGCTCTGTGGCCAAGTGCCTCGAGCGTGGCCACCAAGCTCCGTCGTTATGCTCTGCGGCAGAGCGAAATGGATTGAGCTGCAACCGAGTTTCGCGCTCCACCTTGACCACCTGTTCACTAGCTCTGGGGATTGTCGCGCACCGCGCCGGACACCTTGCTTCCAACGGTAAGGGCCTCATGACCAACTCGCGACACGAGCGCCCAATCCTCGATCCGTCGGTGCGCGATCTCGGACACCCGGAACAGCAGCTCGGGCGCGACCGCCGACAGGATGCATGCCGCCGCGGCCGCCAGCAACGCCTGACCCCAGGCGACCGGGTCCACGGGGGTGCAGCCGAACACGTGGCTGAGCCCCGGGGTGCTCACCACCACGGCAAGCGCGGCCAGGGACCCGGCCGTCGTCAGGACGACCAGCGGGCCATGCGAGTCGACCAGCGTCTGGGCGAGTTGGGTGCCGACCAACCCGATCAGCGCAACCGTTGCCGCGCGCCGCGGGGTGCCGGTCGCGCTGGCCATTGACCACGCCAGCAGGGCGCCGGCCGTGGTGGAAACACCGCGAATCCCGATCGCGCGCCACATCGCCGCCTCGTCGCGGTCGACATCGGACTCACCCGCCTGCGGGCTGACGGCCAGGGCCGCGGCCGGCAGCGCGTCGGTCAGCATGTTGACCAACAGCAGTTGGCGGGCGTTGAGCACCGAACGCCCGGTCAGGACGGTGGTGATCAGTGCAAAGCCCACCTCGCCGAGGTTGCCGCCCACCAGAATCGAAACCGCCGACTGCACCCGCCGCCACAGCTGCTTGCCTTCGTCCAGGGCGTCGAGCAAGGCCTCGATCCGCTCATCGAGCAGCACCACGTCGGCGGCGGTGCGGGCCGCATCACTGCCGCGCGCGGCCACCCCGATGCCCACGCTGGCGGCGCGGATCGCAGCGGCGTCGTTGACTCCGTCGCCGACCATCGCCGTCACCAGCCCGGCCCGCTCGAGGGCCTGGACCACGTCTATCTTGTGTTCCGGCGTCATCCGGGCGAAGACCAGCCGTGAGGTGGCGACCTCGGCCCGCTGTTCGGCCGACAACGCCTCCCAGTCACTACCCGTGATCACTTGTTCGGCCGTGACGTCGATGCCCAGCTCCCGAGCGATCACGGCTGCGGTCGTGGGGTGATCACCGGTGATCAACCGGATCCCGATGTTGCGGTTGGCGAGTTCGTCCAGCACCGCCCGGGCCATCGGCCGAGGAGTATCGGCCAACCCGAGCAGACCGATCGGGTTGAGCTCGGACGTGCACAGGGCCTCCAGCAGCGCGGAATCGGCTGCGGCTGCCGTGGCTTGATCCAGGCTGAGCCGCCGCTCGGCCACGGCGAGCACCCGCAACCCGTTGGCCGCCATCTCGTCGATTTGCTGCGTCAACGGTTCGGTCCGGGTCTTGGGGTCGTGCAGCAGCGCCGACGAGAGCACCTCGGGTGAACCCTTGATGGTCAGAAGGGTGCCGACGAGCGCGGCCGCGAACGGGCGTCCGGACTGGAAGGGCAGGAATGCGTCGCGCGTGATCGGTGGTGGCTGCGAACCGTCGCCGCGAAGCGAGGGGTCGTCGGCGGCTTGGTGTATCGCATCGTCGGTGGCATGTTCGACCCGGTGGCTGTGCCTGGTGTAGCTCGTGCTCAGCGCGGCATCCAGCACATGTCCGGGGGTGAAGCCCGTCATCGGCCGCACCGATTTGACCTTCAGCCGGTTCTCGCTGAGCGTGCCGGTCTTGTCGAAGCACACCACGTCCAACCGGGCCAGCGCCTCGATCGAGTGGGCGTTACGGATCAGCACCGATTCGCCGGTGAGCCGGCGGGCGGCGGCCTGCTGGGCCAGCGTCGCCACCAGCGGCAACCCTTCCGGAATCGCGGCGACGATGAGCGTGACGGCGCTTGCCACGGCTTCCCCGAGCGGGGTGCCCCGGGCCACGCTGAGCAAGCCGACCACACCCCCGCTGGCGACGCTGAACGGCAACGCCCGGCGGGTGACATGCCTCAACTGCCGCTGCAGCCCGATTTCCCGAGATTTTCTCGGTGCCATCGCCAGCGCCCGGCGCATCTCCGAGCGCGGACCGACCGCGGTCACCACGGCCACCGCCGTGCCCGCGACCATCGTGGTGCCGGCGTAGAGCATGCACGTCCGTTCGGCCAGCGGGGCGCCCGGCGTGGGTTCGGTCTGCTTGGACACCGGCAGCGACTCGCCGGTCAGCGTGGATTCGTCGACGTCGACGTTCGATGCGTGCAACAGCCGGGCATCAGCGGGGACCACCTCGTCGGCATGGACCTCGATGATGTCGCCCGGACGCAACCGCGCGGCCGGCACCTTCTCCCGGCGCTGCTTATTCAGTGCGCCCAGGCGCCGTCGCGCCGGCGGCTCCTGCACGGCAAGCAGCCGATTCAGGACGCGTTCGGCGTGCAGCTGCTGCTCGGCCGACAGGGCGGCATTGACCAACAGGACACTGCCCACCAGGACCGCATCCAGCGGCGAGCCAAGCAGCGCGCTGGCCAATGCGCCGGTGGCCAGCAGCGGGGTGATCGGGTCCGACAGGTCGGTGCGCATTTCCTCCGCGAAATCGCGGACGAGTCCCCACGACGCCACGGTCGCGCCATGCAATGCCCGAGCGGGTGGCAGCTTCTGCCCCCAGCTGGACGGTTCTTGCACGTGTTCGTCGGGCGGCCGGGGCAGCAGCCGTTGCACCTCCGCAATCGGCAGGCCGTGCCAGTCGTGGGCGGCCTCGGGCTCCGGCAGCGGATCCCGGAAAACCTTTGCGCCGGCCCGGAATCCGAACCACAGGCTGGCGGCCATGCCGACGTTGATCGATGTCGAACTGCGCCCGGGCACGCCGGGAATCAGCATCAGTGCGCCGATTGCCGACGCCGAGGCCGACAGCCGGATTGCATTGTCGGTGGCGGAGCGCGCGGCGGGCAGGGCGTGCAGCAGACGCCAGGCGCCGGTCAGGTCCGACACGAACACGTCGGCGTCCCACGGCGCTGGGTGGCCGTCGCGGAGCACGCCGATCGTGACATCTGACCGATGCCCGGCCCGCATTTCCGACGTGGTCAACAACGCCACCGTGGCGCCGCCGGCCTTGAGTTCCGCGACAGCCGCCGCCACCGCGTTGTCGATCGACGAGTCTGAGGGATACAGTTGATCGAATCCCTTTGCCAGAGAACGTAATCCGTCGTCATCGAGTGAAAAGATCCGCGGCCGCGACCGTCGCGCTTCGGTAAGCACCGCGGCGGCCAACGGATCGCGAACCGGGCTGATCAGCGCCCGGCCGGAGCTGCCGGCTCCCGGGATATCGGCCAGGTTGTGCCATCCCGGATTCAACCCGTCATTTTCGAGTGCGGCTCGAACCGCTTCCCACGCATGGGTACGTTCCGAATTTTGCACTCCCAGAACGCGACTGACCATCAATTCGTCGGTATACAGCGCGCGTGGGTCGATCATGATCGCGTCAATCCGGTCGAGCGTGCGTACGGCGCGGGGACGGAGCACCAGCGCGTCGTGCTGGGCGGTCAGGCCGCCGCTCAGCGCGCAGCCGAATGCCTCCCGGACGGTGCGTAACGGCTTGGGGACGGTGGTCAGCGCGGCACCACCGGCGGTGTCGAGATTGCGGGACAGCAGACCGAGCACGGCGCCGGCGCCCAGGCCGGCCAAACCGATCCGGTTGGCGTAGCGTTCTGCGGGCCCGTCGGGCGGGCTCGCGATGGTTTTGGGCGTGGAGTCCGCGTCGTCAGGTAGCGGTTGGCTGGCGAGCCCGGATTCATGGCGATCCCACGCCAGCCGGCCGCTCCAAGCCTCGGCCGCCAGCATGGTGCGGGTAGCGGCCTCGGCGGCCGCCGCCGTCGGCGACAGCGTCAACGCGGCCGCCGCGGCGTTGACGAAACCGAACAAAACGTCGGCGCCCTCCGGTCCGAGGCGTCGCTCCAGCTCTCGACGCACTCGTGGCAGGTGGTCCGCCACTGTCGGGGGCACGGCCACCAAGTCGGGCAGTCTGGGCAGCCGCAGCAGGCTGCCGGTCAGCGAAAGGCCAAGGCCGACACCGGCGGCCGCGGCGGCCACCATCCGCGCCATCAGCAACGCGTCGTCGCCCGGCAGGCTGATCGGGTGTTGTCGCGCGGCGCGCGTCCGGTCGCTTTGTTCGGCGTCGGCGACGATCCGGCAGAGATCTGCGGCCGAAGGCCCGCCGGCGTCCACGGTGACCACCAGCCGCGCAAGGGTGCGGTTCAGGAATGCCTGGCGCACGCCGGGCGTTGCGCGGACGCGCTGCAGAACGTCGGTGGCGATCGCGGACGCGTGCTGACCGCCGAGGCCGCGCACCTCGATCCAGCGTCGTAGGCCGTTGGTGCTGCTACGCCGTGCCGCTGGGCCACCGACCGCCTCGACGGCCACGCCCGCCGCCGCGCGGGTCAACGCCGAAACGTCCGGCGCGGCACGGGCCAATGACCTGCCCATGCTCGCCGCGATGCTGCCGCCCAACAGGGCGGTGCCTGCCGCGCTCCCCGTGACGACGGCGGTTGCGGTGACAGCCATCCGGGTGCCCGCCGCGGTAGCCCGCAACGGCGCTGTCAGCAGGCCGAAACCCGGCAGACCACGTCGGGTGATCACCGTGTTCACGTTAGCCAGCACCGACTTATCGCACTTCCCGCGACGTTCGCAGCCGCGGCTTCGAGCCGAAACGGACGAAGCGCGCTCTAATACGCACCGCTGCAGACTAACCGGCCGCGCCATCTTGCGGAGGGGCCGTTCAGATCCCCTTCGGGTGGCTTTTGTCACTTGTGAAAGGACGTTGAATGCGGCGAACATTTCAAGCGTGGGACTAGCGCTGCGGCGCTTAACCCACGTCGCATCGACCCGCGGCAATTCAGGTTGAGAGAGGCTCCCACCATGCGGACCGCCTATCACGAGCAGCTGGACGCCTTGGCCGGGCGATTGGGGGAGATGTGCGGCATGGCCGGGATCGCGATGAAGCGCGCGACCCAGGCTTTGCTAGAGGCCGACCTTGCCGCCGCGCAGCAGGTGATCCGCGGACACCAGCAGATCGTGGCGATGCGAGGCCAAGCCGAAAGAGAGGCGTTCGCGCTCTTGGCTTTACAGCAGCCGGTAGCCGGCGAACTGCGGGCGATCTTCGCCGGCATACAGATCATCGCCGACGTGGAGCGAATGGGCGCGTTGGCCGTCCACGTGGCCAAGATCGCCGAGCGGGAACACCCGAAGCAGGTGCTCCCCGAGGAAGTTCGCCAGTACTTCGCCGATATGGGCAAGGTGGCGATTGCCTTGGGCGACAGCGCAAAACAGGTCCTGGTGTCCCGAGATCCAGAGGCGGCCGCCCAACTTCACCAACAAGACGACGCGATGGACGAGCTGTACCGGGGTTTGTTCAGCGTGCTGATAGATGACGATTGGCGGCACGACGTCTCCGTGGGTGTGGAAACGGCATTGCTGGGCCGCTTCTACGAGCGCTTCGCCGACCACGCCGTGGAAGTCGGCCGCCGCGTGATCTTCGCGGTCACCGGCGATCTACCGGCGGAGGACGAGATATCGACCTACTGAGGGCCGCCGGCTGGGTTAGGCCGCTGACAAGCAGATTGACGGTAGTCGAACAATTGGTTTTGCCTACGCTAACGGACGTCGCGCGTGACATCGTTGACGTGAATCGCCGTAGGAGAGCCCCGCAATGTCATTGACATCGAAGGTGAGCAATGCGCCGGACTCCGCGGCGCTGACCGCCCAGCAGGTCGCCGCGGCCCCGGTCGACGAGGTCCTGCGCCGGCTGGAGAGTTCGGCCGGCGGGCTTTCGAGCGCCGAGGCGGCTGACCGACTGGCGCGGTATGGCCCGAACGCGGTGCGAACCCATCACGTCAACGCGCTCGCGGTGTTGGGTCGTCAACTGCGCAACGCGGTGCTCATCTTGTTGGCCGGCACCGCGATCCTCTCGTACTTTCTGGGCGACAGCATCCAGGCGGTCATCATCGGCGTCATCCTGGCGGCCAGCGTTGGACTCGGCTTCATCAATGAATACCGTGCCGAGCGCGCCGCGGCTGAGTTGCACGAACGGGTGCACCACAACAGCCTGGTGCGCCGCGACGGGCAATTCGTCATGGTCGACGTCACCGAGCTTGTTCCCGGTGATGTGATCCGGCTGTCGTTGGGGGAGGCCGTGCCGGCCGATGTCCGGCTGATCGATGTCAGCGGCCTGGAATGCAACGAAAGCATCCTGACCGGGGAATCGACCGGCTCGGAGAAATCGCCACAACCGGTGCCCGCCGGTGCCGAACTGGCCGAATCAACCGACCTGGCTTTCATGGGCACCATCGTCAACGCCGGAGAAGGCACCGGAGTGGTGTACGCCACCGGCAGAAATGCCGAATTCGGACGCATCGCAGCGGGTTTGGACAAGCGGCTACCCGAAACCGACTTCCAGGTGGGGCTGCGCCGGTTCTCTTACCTGCTGCTGCAAGTCGCGGCTGCGCTGGTGGTCATCATCTTGGTCAGCAACCTGCTCTTGCACAAGCCGGTCATCGATTCGGTGCTGTTCTCGCTGGCGATCGCCGTCGGTATCACGCCGCAACTGCTGCCCGCTGTCGTCAGCGCCAGCCTCGCGACCGGGTCGCGGCGGCTGGCCAAGTCGAAAGTGCTCGTCAAGCGGTTGGTATGCATCGAAGATCTCGGCGACATCGACATCTTGATCACCGACAAGACCGGCACCTTGACGGACGGCCAGATCCGCTTGGTCGACACGATCGACCCAGCCGGTGCGCACAGCGAGTCGGTCCGGCGTCTCGGCCTGATGGCCACTGATGTCGACCTGGGATTGGGTGGTGTCAGCGCCAACGCGCTCGACGCCGCGCTCTGGGACTCCCCGCAGCCACAGCAATTGGTCGGCAGTGCTGTGCGCAGGGTCGCGATGCTGCCCTTCGACCATGAGCGACGGGCAACATCGGTCTTGGTTGAAGACAATGGGAAACGCATGCTCGTGGTCAAAGGCGCGCCCGAACAAGTACTGACCCGATGCCAAATGACGGCGGCAGCCGCACAAGACACCCTGGCAACCTTGTTCGCCGCCGGACGCCGGGTGGTGGCCGTGGCCGCCAAACCCGCGGCCGAGCTGACCACCATCACCCCCGCCGACGAATGCGATCTGATTTTGGCCGGCTTCCTGGTTTTCGCCGACGAACCCAAAGCCGCCGCACGCCAGTCCCTGTCTCAGCTGGCCGACCTTGGCATCGAGCTTAAGATCGCCACCGGCGACAATCCGCGGGTTGCCGAAAAGGTCTGCGCCGACCTCGGTTTGGCCTCCAAGGGCACCGCGACCGGCGCGCAGCTCGAGTCCCTCGACGACGACGAGTTCGTCGAGGTCGCGCAGAACAACACCATCTTCGCCCGCATCTCCCCCGAGCAGAAGGCGCGGCTGATCGTCTCGCTGCGCCGCAACGGGCGATCGGTAGGCTTCCTCGGCGACGGCGTCAACGACGCGCTCGCCCTGCACGCCGCCGACGTGGGGATCTCCGTCGACAGCGCCACCGACGTCGCCAAGGATGCGGCCGACGTGGTGCTGCTGGAAAAGGACCTCGGCGTGCTGGCCACCGGTGTGGCCGAGGGCCGGCGGATATTCGCCAACACCATCAAGTACGTGCTGATGGGCACCTCGAGCAACTTCGGAAACATGTTCAGCGCGGCGGCCGCCTCGGCGTTGTTGCCGTTCCTGCCGATGCTGCCCAGCCAGATCCTGCTGAACAACCTGCTCTACGACAGCTCGCAACTGGCGATTCCGACCGACCGGGTCGACGAGGAGCAACTGCAGGCTCCGTCGCATTGGAATGTCGCCTTCATCCGCCGGTTCATGCTGGTTTTCGGCCCGATCAGTTCGTTGTTCGACTTCTTGACCTTCGGGTTGATGTTGGGCGTGCTGCACGCCGACGCCGTCGAATTCCGCACCGGCTGGTTCGTGGAATCCCTTGCAACCCAGACGCTGATCATCTTCGCCATCCGCACCCGCAAGGTGCCGTTCTTCCGCAGTCGGCCGAGCGTCCCGCTGGCAATCACCAGCCTCACCGTGGTCGCCATCGGCGTCGTGCTCACGATTTCGCCGCTGGCTCACACCCTCGGCTTCACCACGCTGCCATGGCAGTTCTTCGCCGTGCTGGCCGGCTTCGTCGTCATTTACCTGGTCTTGGTGGAGCTCGCCAAGCTGATGTTCTACGCCGAGCCGACGAACCACACCGGACAGCCCTATCGCACCCGGGGGCACGCCCACCGTGTCCGGCGCCGCGCCGCGCGCTTTCACTACGTCAACGGCGTTACGCCCCGCGGGCGGCGCGCGCGGACGTGATCTCCGACCGCATCACAGGGAGTTTCATCATGAGCGAAGATCACGCGCTGGTCATTGTCGCCGGTTATCAGGGTCTCGATTCGGCTCGCCGAGACTTCGAAACCCTCACCGACCAAACCAAAGCCAAGCACGGCTCGCTGCGGGGCGCGGTGCTGGTCGGTAAGGACGCCGACGGCAACCCCGTCTTGGTCGACACCGGCAACCGTCTGGGCCGGCGGGGCGCCACCTGGGGCGCCGGAGTGGGTCTGGCGGTCGGCTTGTTCTCGCCGGCGCTGCTGGCCTCGGCGGCGGTCGGCGCCGCGGCCGGAGCGCTGGCGGGTACGTTCGCCAACCACCGGATAAAGAGCGGACTGGCCGACAAGATCGGGCAGGCGCTGGCCGCGGGCAGCGGCGTGATCATCGCCGTTGCCCCGCCGCAGGGCCGGCTGGCCGTGGAGCAGGCATTGGCCGGATCGCCGCTGAAATCGGTTGCGGAGATTGATCGTTCGACGTTGCGAAGCCTGGGTGCGGCGCTGGAAGAGGCGATGGGCAAATTCAACCCGGACCGCACCCGGCTGCCGCTGCCCCAACGCAGCTTCGGCGGCACGATCGGCCGCACCATGGCGGAGTCGGTCGGTGACTGGACGATCGTTCCCGGTCCGAAGGCGCCCGACGGCGCGCCGAATGTGCTGATCGTGCTCATCGATGACGCCGGGTTCGGGGGCCCGGATACCTTCGGTGGCGCCATCCGCACCCCGTCTCTGTCCCGAGTGGCGCGGAATGGGTTGACCTATAACCGCTTCCATGTCACCGCGGTGTGCTCGCCGACCCGCGCGGCACTTTTGACCGGTCGCAACCACCACCGGGTGGGTTTCGGATCGGTCTGCGAGTTCCCGGGCCCGTTCCCCGGCTATTCGGCCGTCAAGCCGCAAAGTTGCGCCGCATTGCCGCGTATCCTCCGCGACAACGGCTATGTGACCGGCGGTTTCGGCAAGTGGCATCTGACTCCGGACAACGTGCAGGGGGCGGCTGGGCCGTTCGACAACTGGCCGCTGGGTTGGGGATTCGACCACTATTGGGGTTTTTTGTCCGGAGCCGCCGGCCAGTACGACCCGATCATCACCCAGGACAACTCCGTCTTGGGTGTTCCGCGAGGCAAGGGCGGCAGGCCCTACTACTTCCCCAACGACCTGACCGACAAAGCCGTCGAGTGGCTGCACACCGTGCGGGCGCAGGACGCCGAGAAGCCGTGGATGATGTATTACTCGACCGGCGCCACCCACGCGCCGCATCACGTTTTCAAGGAGTGGGCAGACAAGTACCGCGGCCAGTTCGACGAGGGCTGGGATGTCTACCGGCGCAAGACACTCGAACGGCAGAAGAAGCTCGGGATTGTTCCGCCGGAGACCGAACTGACCGAGCGGCCTGATCTGTTCCCGGCGTGGGACAGCCTGTCGGACAACCAAAAAAAGCTCTATGCCCGTCAGATGGAGGTGTTCGCCGGGTTCTCGGAAAACGCGGACTGGAACGTCGGGCGGCTGCTCGACGCGATCGAGGACCTCGGTGAGACCGACAACACGCTGGTCTTTTACATCTGGGGCGACAACGGCGCCAGCATGGAGGGCACGATCACCGGCTCGTTCAATGAGATGACGTTCCTGAACGGCGTGCTGCTCGACGCCGACCATCAACTGGAGCTCATCGAACAGTACGGCGGGATCGAGGCGCTCGGCGACGAGCACACCGCGCCGCATTTCGCCTCGGCGTGGGCGCACGCCAACAACACCCCGTTTCAGTGGGGCAAGCAGATGGCCAGCCACCTCGGCGGGGACCGCAATCCCTTGGCGGTGGCCTGGCCGACCCGGATCCGGCCCGACGCGAAGGTTCGTTCACAGTTCACCCATTGCATCGACATCGCCCCAACCGTGTTGGAGGCCACCGGTTTACCCGAGCCGACCAGCGTCGACGGCATCGATCAGGAACCCATGGACGGAACCAGTTTCCTGCACACCTTCGACGAAGCCGCCGCCGAAGAACGTCACACGGTTCAGTACTTCGAGATGTTCGGCAGCCGCGCCATCTACAAAGACGGATGGTGGGGCTGCGCTCGGCTGGACAAGGCGCCGTGGGACTTCTCACCGGAGACATTGCAGCGGTTCGCGCCGGGGAAGTACGACCCCGACGAGGACGTCTGGGAGCTGTACTACCTACCCGATGACTTCTCGCAGGCGCGCAATGTCGCGGCCGAGCATCCCGACAAGGTCGCCGAGCTCACCCGGCTGTGGTGGCAGGAGGCCGAACGCCACCGGGCATTGCCGTTGCTGGGCGGGCTGGCGGTGATGTTCGGCAGCCTGCCGCCGCTTCCCACCACCACACGATTCGCATTCAAGGGAGACGTGCAAAACATTCAGCGCGGGATGATCCCACGCATCTACGGCCGGTCCTACGCCATCGAGGCAGGGCTCACCGTCCCCGACGGCGGCGCGCAGGGAGTGATCGTCGCCAACGCCGACTTCATCGGCGGATTCGCCCTTTGGGTCGACGAGGGGGGCCGACTGCACCACACCTACTCGTTCCTCGGTGTCGAGACCTATCGGCAGGTGTCCACCGAACCGATCCCCACCGGAGATGTGACGGTGCGGATGCTGTTCGAATCCGACCAGCCAGTCCCCGGTTCAGGTGGTCGCGTCACGCTCTGGGCCAACGATGGGCTGATCGGTGAGGGCGAGATGCCCAAGACGGTGCCGCTGGCCTTTTCGTCCTACGCCGGGATGGACATCAGCCGCGACAACGGCCTGGTCGTTGACCGCGACTACGAGGACAGGGCGCCCTACGCGTTCACCGGAGTCGTCAGGGAGGTCGTCTTCGATCTCAAGCCCGTTCATCGCGACGCCGAGAGGGCGTTGCATGAGCACGCGGCGGTGCAAGCTGTCGGACAGGGTGCCGCGGGCTGAATTCGAGGGTCACTCGTCGGCTTCGACGGCGTCGACACCCGTCAGACCGGCCTGGATGCCCCGCTTGATCTGGTCGATGACCGAGGAGCCGCCGTTCGAGACCGTCTGCGGGCAGCTACAACTGAGATCGCTGAACACGCTGGGATCGGCGCCGGCCGGCGCTGCAAAACCAAGAGAGACCCCGAGAACGATCGTCCCGCTCAACAATGCTTTCGTGATCACCCGCAAATCTCCGTCAGAGTTGATGCTGGCTGAAATGTAGGGTGCGGGTGATCTCGAAGCCGTGAGCGCGAGGTTGCGGTCAGGTTACGAAGCGTATTGCGGGCAGTAGGCACGTATGCTCGCGCCGACGAAGAAACCGGCATGGTAGCCGTCCATGTTGGTGTTGCCCTGGACGGTAGACGCGACCTGGGGGGGTGTCTTGCCGTTGCCAAGCTCATCGCACACCTCGTGACCCGCGATAACCGCCTTATCCGGTGATCCGAAGTGGATGCCCTTGGCTGTCAGCGCGGCCAGGAAGGAGTCATCGGCCGCGTCGGCATGGGCGATCGGGCCTGCCGCGGCCAGCGGGCCGAGCACGGCCACCGGCAGGAGCAGGGCTACCCACGCGCCCAGCGCACTGCCGGGCGCGCGTCTACGGGTGTTCGTCATTTCGGATGCTCCCACAAGCTGTGTTGACATCGGTTGCCGACGGCGGATTGCGTCGTGCTACCGAACGTTACAGCTTGCCGGCGCACCGCTCTCCGAGGCGCACAAATCAGTGCGAGCCTGCCGGATTCCCGCGTGTCACGAGGGCATATCCGCATATCGCGGGCAATAGGCCCGTTCGGCGATGGCCACGAAGTACCCGGCGTTGTCGCCGTCCAGCGTGCTGCTGTTCATCACGTCGGTCGCGATCTGCTCCTGGGTCTTGCCCATGTCGAGTTGATGGCAAACCAAATGACCGGCCGCGATTGCGGATTGGGGCGACTCGTGCGAAATGCCGTGGGCGCGTAGTGCCGCGATGAAGGCGTCATCGGTGGCGTCGGCACGGGCGGCCGGGGCCGACCCCAGCAGGCCAAGAAGCGTTACCACCAGTGCGCCACCGCCGGCACCCAGTAGCGGCAGCAGGCGGAGACGGGTGCGGGTGTTCGTCATTTCAGATACTCCCGAGAACAAAGTCGATTGTTTAGTTACCTTAATGGCTTTCCGAGATTATTGCCAAAACCTTACGAACCGGTGCGATCCAATGATCGGTGAGGTTGCGAACATCCCAACAGAGCGTCGGTGCCGCCGCTGTCAGCGTGATCGGTATTTTGACGGCATGCCGTACGCGCGCTGGTTGTCGCTCGCCGTTCTAGCGGTGTGTGTGGTGGGCTGCGGCGTCCGGCACGTGCCGGCCGCCAGCTCCCGGGATCTGCCGGGCACGTTTCGTTCCGGCGGGCTGGAGCGGACCTACACGCTGCACGTGCCACCCGGCGATCCCGTCGGCCTGGTGCTCAGCCTGCACGGCGGCGGGGGCACCGGAATCGGGCAGGAAGGTCTGACCGACTTCGACGCCGTCGCCGACGCCAACAAGCTGCTGGTCGTCTATCCCGACGGCTTCGACAAGAGTTGGGCCGACGGGCGAGGGGCCTCGCCCGCGGATCGCCGCCGCGTCGACGACGTCGGGTTCCTGGCCTCGCTGGCCGGCAAGCTGCAGAGCGACTACAACATCGGCCCCGGGCACGTCTTCGTAACCGGCATGTCCAACGGGGGCTTCATGACCAACAGGCTGGCGTGTGACCGCGCCGACGTCTTCGCCGCGATCGCGTCGGTGGCGGGCACGCTGGGAGTGGGCGTGGCCTGCAACCCGTCCCGGCCGGTGTCCGCGCTGGAGGTGCACGGAACGACGGATCCGCTGGTGCCGTTCAAGGGCGGGGACGTGCGCGGCCGCGGTGGCGTCAGCCACTCCATCTCGGCAGGCGGCATGGTCGACAAGTGGCGTTCGGCCGACGGGTGTCAGGGCGACCCGTCGGTACAGGTGTTGCCCAGCGTCGGGGACGGCACCGTGGTTCGCCGCTTCGACTCCGCGGCGTGCGCGGCGTCGACCGAGGTGGTCTTCTACCAGATCGATAACGGCGGGCATACCTGGCCGGGCGGTAAGCAGTACCTGCCCCAGGCGGTCGTCGGGCGCACCTCGCGAGCGCTGGACGCCTCGGAGGTCATCGCGCAGTTTTTTCTGGCGCACGCCCGCCCCTAGACCCGTTGGACCACAGCATGTTCGGGTCGGGATCGGGCGCCGCGTTCATGCGCTGCCGCGCAGGCGTGATCTTGTTACTATGCCTCATGACTCCGGCTACGCCACCGGCGATCAATTCATCGGTATTGTGCAAAGGAATTTGATTGAGGCTCAATCGATTTGGTGCCGCGCTGAGCGTTCTTACCGCCGGCGCAGCGATGCTGTCGGCGTGTGGCGGTGACAGCAAGGCAACGGGAGGAAGTGCGACGACCGGCCCGTCGTCAAAGGTGATCTGCGGTGGCAAGCCGACGTTGAAGGCCAGCGGTTCCACCGCCCAGGCGAACGCGATGACCCGATTTGTCAAGGCCTTCGAACAAGCCTGCCCGGGTCAGTCCCTGGATTACACCACCAATGGTTCCGGCGCTGGGATCAGCGAATTCATCGGCGGCCAAACCGATTTCGGTGGCTCGGACTCGCCGCTGGGCAAGGAAGAGTACGCCAAGGCAGCGCAGCGGTGCGGCTCGCCGGTGTGGAACCTGCCGGTGGTGTTCGGCCCCATCGCCATCACCTACAACGTCAACGGTGTCACTTCGCTGAACCTCGACGGTCCGACTGCGGCCAGAATCTTCAACGGCGGTCTCACCGCTTGGAACGATCCTGCCATACAGGCGCTGAACCCCGGTGTCACACTGCCCGCTGAGCCGATTCGCGTCGTGTTCCGCAGCGACGAGTCCGGCACCTCGGACAACTTCCAGAAATACCTCGATACGGCGTCGAACGGCGCGTGGGGCAAGGGTGCCGGAAAGACGTTCCACGGTGGCGTCGGCGAGGGCGCCAGCGGCAATGACGGCACCTCGAAGGCTGTCAAGGCCACCGAGGGGTCGATCACCTACAACGAATGGTCTTTCGCTCAAGCGCACGGCCTGAACACGGCCAAGGTCGTCACGTCGGCCGGTCCGGACCCGGTAGCCATCGGCACGGACTCCGTGGGCAAGACGATTTCGGCCGCCTGGTTCATCAAGGAGGGCAACGACCTCGCCCTCGACACCATCTCGTTCTACCGGCCAAATCAGCCCGACTCGTACCCGATCGTGCTGGCGACTTACGAGATCGTGTGCTCGAAGTATCCCGATCCGCGGGTCGGCACGGCCGTAAAGGCGTTCCTGCAAAGCACGATCGGCGCCGGCCAGAATGGCCTGGCGGACAACGGATATATCCCCATTCCGGACCAGTTCAAGGTGCGGTTGTCGACCGCGGTCGACGCCATCTCCTGATCTGAGGCGGATTCAGGATCCGTGATGCCTCGGGCAGTACGCGGCGACGCTCGCGCCGACGAAATATCCGGCGTGATATCCGTCCATCTGGCTGTTGGTCATCACTTCAGAAGCGATGTCGGACTTCTGCATACCGAGGTCGAGTTGGTCGCAGACCTCATGAGCGGCAACGATGGCGGCTTGCGGCGACGCGAAGTTGATGCCCTTGCCCTTCACCGCGTTCACGAACGCGCTGTCGATCGAGTCGGCGTGCGCGGTCGGGGTCGCCAGTGCCGCCAGGCTGAGCGGCGCGACGACCAGGACGAGGCGCGCCAATAGCGACCGCGCGGGTCTTGGCGAGCGCACTTGGCCGGTCGCCATTGCCGAACCTCCTGCCGAACGGTGGTGAGGGAAATCTTCCCATGTGACCATCGGATGAGCGAAAGCCCCGGCTCAACGCTGGCAGGAGGGGCACCAGTACGCCACCCGTTCGCCGGTGTCGTCGTAGTTGATCAGCGTGCCACAGCGACGGCACGGCTGCCCGGCCCGCCCGTAGACCCACAGCTGCCGACCGGGTCGGGTGTCGCCGGTGGTGCAGCGGTTCCAGCGTAGGCGGTTGGACCACAGCATGTCCCGGGCGCGGCTGACCAGCCGACACGGGTCGCCGACCGCGCGGACCCGCGCCGTGGGCAGATGCCCGCTGACGAAACACAGTTCGTTGCAGTAGACATTGCCGATCCCGGCCAGCACCCGCTGGTCGAGCAGCGCCTCGCCGATCGGTCGCTCCGGGTGCGCCGTGAGGTTGGCGGCGGCAAGCGCAGGGTCCCAGTCCTCGCCCAGCAGATCGGGTCCCAGGTGTGCGACCACATCGCCGTCACGGTCGCGCTCCAGGAACTCGAGCACCCCCAGGTCGACGCCGACAGCGCGAATACCATTTGCTTCCAATATGATTCGCGCCCGATGATCGACCCGGCGGTCGCCGACTCGCCAGCTGCCGTCCATCTTCAGATGCGAGTGAATGCTGACCGGACCGACCCGAATGAACAGGTGCTTGCCCCGACTGAGCACCTCGTCCACCACGTGCCCGGTGAGGTCGACGGTGGCAAACCGCGGTACGCGGACATCGCAGCGTGTCAGTGTGCGCCCGGCCAGGTGCTCTCGCAGCACGGCGGCCGTATGCCAGACGGTGTCACCCTCGGGCATCGCTCACCGCAGCCGCATCCCGCGTGGGGTGCGCACGAATCCGGCATCGGATAGCGCGTCGACGACCGGACCCGGCCCGCCGGCCCGCGGCTGCAAAGCCGGCGTCCCGTCGATGCGTTCGACGAGGATCGACGCGACGCGCCGGGCCGCGACCAGGTCGGCCAGTGCCGCGGCCGCCGCGTGGTCGGCCGCGTGGTCGCCGGTGAACGTGAGCAGCGACCGCCCGCCGCGCTCGAGGAACCAGCCCAGTTCGCCATCGACCAGCACCACCAGCGCCCCCGGCTTGCGGCCCGGCCGCGCGCCCGATTTTTGGCCCTCCTCGCTCGAGGTCGGCCAGGGCAGCGCGGCGCCGTAGGGGTTGGCCGGGTCGGCGGCCGCCAGCACGACCGCGCGGTATTCGGGCCGTTCCGGGTCTTTGAAGGAACCAGGGTCGTCGGTGTAGCTGCGCAGCCGGTCGACGGTGGACGCCACGGCGAATTGTGCGCCGCCCAACGACTCGACGAAGTAGCCGCGCTGGCACCTGCCGGCGTCCTCGAACGTGCTCAGCACCTTGTAGAGCATCGCGAACCCGCCCGGCACCCCCTCGGACGTCACCGCGCCCCGGGTCAACACGCCGTGACGGTTCAACAACAGCTCGGCCTGGTAGTGCGCCCGCAGCGTGGAATCCGGTTCGGGAGCCGGCAGGGCCGACCATCGACCGGACACGGCTGGGTCGGCGCTGCGAAATTGCGGGTGCGCGACACGGTAGCGGCTCAGCCGCGGCGGGCGGGGTGTCCGATGCGCGGGGGCGGAACGCTTGTGGGCTCCAGTGCCGCCGAGCACGGCGCGCACCGGTGCGAACGTGTCGCCGGTGACCCAGCCGCCCCAAACCAGTTCCCACAGAGCGTCTTTCAGCGCCGTCTCGCCGATTTCGTCCTGGGCGAGCTGGCGGAAGAAATACGCGCCACCTCCGCTCAGGGTGTCCAGGATCGCGCGATGGGCGTCGGTGAAGTCGATCTCGACGGGCCCGGCCAGCGTCAACGGTAAGGAATCGCTCGGGTGCAGCGCGATCCAGCCGTCGCTGCCGGAGATCGACCCCGCACCCGACCAGGTGACCTCGCCGGTCGCGAGCAGTTCGTCGAGCATGGCGGGGGAGTAGTCCCGGACCCGCGGGGCCAGCACCAGCGGTTCGATCGCCGAGGCGGGCAGCCGAACCCCGGCCAGTTGGTCGATCACGGACATCAGTCCGTCGACTCCCGCGGGGCCGGACGATATTCGGTGCCAGGCCGGCAGGAACCGCCCATAGGCGGCTGTGCTCACCGGCTCCACCTGGGCGCGCAGCGCCGCCAGCGAACGCCGCCGCAGAATGCGCAACACGTCGGAGTCGCACCACTGCTCGCCTCCGGCGCCGCCGGACCCGCCGGGGGCGACTTCCGGAGTGACGAAGTCGCCGCGCACCAGCCGGCCGTCGGCGGCCAGGCGGCCCAGCACGTCGGCCGTCACGCGCAGTCCCAGGCCGAAGCGGGCGGCGGCCGCGGCGGTGGTGAACGGGGTGTTCGTGCGCGCGTAGCGACCCAGCAGCTCGCCAAGGGGGTCGGCGACAGCTTCGGTGAAGGCGGTCGGGACGCCCAACGGAACCGGCGCGCCGACGCCGTCGCGCAGCCGGCCGATGTCTTCGATGGCCACCCACCAGCTGCGGCCGGCGAACGACACCGTCAGCGCGCGCCTGGCGGCGCGCAGGCCTTCCAGCCAGCCGCCGACGTCCGCGACGCCGGCGCGGGCGGCCACCTCCTCCTCGGTCAGCGGGCCGAGCAGCCGCAGCAGGTCCGCGACGCCCTCGGCGTCGCGCGCGGCCCGGTCGTCCGATAGGTGTTGCAACTGCCGGCCGGTGGCCGCGATAACGTCCGGATCGAGCAACTCGCGCAGCTCCACCCGGCCGAGCAGCTCGGCGAGCAGCGTGCTGTCCAGCGATAGCGCCGCGGCCCGGCGCTCGGCGAGCGGGGTGTCGCCCTCGTACATGAACGCGCCGACGTAACCGAACAACAGCGAGGCCGCGAACGGGGATGGTTTCGCGGTTTCCGTTTCGACGACGCGCACCCGCCGCTGGGCGATGCCGGCCATGAGCTCGACCAGTGCCGGCACGTCGTACACGTCTTGCAGGCATTCGCGGATCGTCTCCAGCACGACCGGGAAGTCCGGGTATTTGCGCGCCACTTCCAGCAGTTGGGCCGCGCGCTGGCGCTGATGCCACAGCGGGGAGCGCCGGCCGGGGTGGCGGCGGGGAAGCAGCAGGGCGCGCGCCGCGCACTCCCGGAACCGTGACGCGAACAGCGCCGAACCGCCCACTTCGGCGGTGACCGTCGGGTCGATCTCGTCGGGGTCGAACACGAACAGCTCCGCGCCCGGCGGGGTTTCTTCCACCGTGTCGGGAATTCGCACCACGATGCCGTCGTCGGAGGCGGTCGGCTTCTCGTCAATGCCGTAGCGTTCGCGCAGCCGCCGGCCCACCGCCAGCGCGAGCGGCCCGTGCACCCGCAGCCCGTAGGGCGAGTGCAGGATCACCCGCCAATCGCCGAGTTCGTCGCGGAACCGCTCGACCAGCAGGGTGCTGTCGGTGGGCACCACCCCGGCGGTGGTCCGCTGCTCGTCGAGCAGGCCCCATAGGTTTTCGGTCGCGTAGGCGTCGAAACCCAAACCGGCGCAACGCTTGTCGAATGCTTCCCGGCCCAGTGCGGCGAGCTCCCCGGTGAACGCGCCGAGAGCGGCACCCAGCTCGGCGGGCCGGCCGGCGTCATCGCCGCGCCAGAACGGCAACCGGGCCGGCTGGCCCGGCGCGGGAATCACCAGCACCCGGTCGTGGGTGATCTCGGTGATCCGCCAGCTGGTGGCCCCCAGCGAGATGACATCACCGGGGCGCGACTCGTAGACCATCTCCTCGTCGAGTTCGCCCACCCGCGAAGGCTTTTCGGAATCGGTCGCCAGGTAGACGGTGAACAGCCCGCGATCGGGGATGGCGCCGCCGGAGGTGACGGCCAGCCGCTGCGCGCCGGGCCGCGCGGTCAGCGTGCCGGTGTCACGGTCGTATACCAACCGCGGGCGCAGCTCGGCGAACTCGGTGGACGGATACTTGCCCGACAGCAGGTCCAGGGTGGCCTCGTACACGCTGCGCGGCAGCGTCGCGAACGGGGCGCTGCGGCGCACGGTGTCGAACCAGCGGTCGGCGTCGAGCGGCTCCAGCGCGGCCGCCGCCACGGTCTGTTGCGCCAGGATGTCCAGCGGGTTGGCGGGCACCCGCATCGTCTCGATCTGGCCGGCAAGCATCCGCTGCACGCTGACCGCGCACCCGATCAGGTCGGTGCGATGCTTGGGAAACAGCACGCCCCGCGATATCTCGCCGACCTGATGCCCCGCCCGTCCGATGCGTTGCAGCCCGCTGGCCACCGACGGCGGCGCCTCCACCTGGATCACCAGGTCGACCGCGCCCATGTCGATGCCCAGTTCCAGGCTGGACGTCGCGACGACGGCCTTGAGCAGTCCGCGTTTGAGGTCCTCTTCGACCAGGGCGCGCTGCTCCTTGCTGACCGAACCATGGTGGGCGCGCGCCAGCAGCGGGGGAGCGCCGAACGCCTGTCCGCTGGCCATGACGTAGGCCGGCGCGCCGCCGGCGACCCGCGGGTTGCCGTCCGACGACAGTTCGACACCGCAGCGTTCGGCGTGAATCTCGTTGAGCCGGGAGGTAAGTCGTTCGGCCAGTCGCCGCGAATTGGCGAACACGATGGTCGACCCGTGCGATTCGATCAGGTCGACCAGCCGCGCCTCGACATCGGGCCAGATGGTGTTGTTCGCCAGGTTGGCCATATCGGGCACCGGCACCTCCACCGCCAGCTCGACGGTCTTGGCCGCTCTCGGAGCCACGATGGTCGTGGGGAGTTGTCCGGACAGGAAGCGCGCCAGCTCCTCGGGCGGACGCACGGTCGCCGACAACCCGATGCGTTGTGCGGGCCGGTCTGCCCGCAGATCATCGAGGCGCTCCAGCGACAGCGCCAGGTGCGCGCCGCGCTTGCCGCCGGCGATGGCGTGGATCTCGTCGACAATCACCGTCTGCACTCCGGCGAGTGTTGCGCGCGCCGCGGAGGTCAGCATCAGAAACAGTGACTCCGGGGTGGTGATCAGCACGTCGGGCGGGTGGGCGATGAGCTGGCGGCGCCGAGTGGGCGGGGTGTCGCCGGAGCGGACACCCACGCTGATGTCGGGCGCGGGCAGACCCTGGCGCTCGGCGATCCTGGTGAGGCCGGCCAGCGGGGTGCGCAGGTTGCGCTCGACGTCGACGGCCAGTGCCTTCAGCGGTGACACGTAGAGCACGCGGGTGCCGGCTCGCCGCTCCGGGGCGGCCCCCAGGGTGTCCAGAGCCCACAGGAACGCCGCCAGCGTCTTGCCGGACCCGGTCGGAGCGATCACCAGCGTGTTATCGCCGCGGGAGATCGCTTCCCAGGCGTCGGCCTGCGCGGCGGTCGGCGCGGCGAAGGTGCTGTGGAACCACTCGCGGGTGATCGCGCCGAACCGGCTCAACGGGTCAGGGCGCCTGGTGCTCACCTAGCCATCGTGCCAACGGGCTATGACAAATGACTATTGGGGAACCTGACGTGCGGTCCTCATCGCGTCGGCGAGTTCTTCGGGAATCTCGGGCACCCGGCCGATCCCGTCCAGCAGCGTGTGCGCGCACGCGTCGGCGAGCCGATCGGCGTCGGTCGTGGGGTCTATGATCCGCTGCCGGCATATCTCGAAGGTGAACGCCAGCCAGCCCTGGATGATCACCCGCAGGTCCCGCTCGACCTCCGGTTCCAGCGACGCCGTCCCCGGGACCCCGTCGATAACCTCGCCGATGCGGGACATGATGTGTTCCATCTGCCGGTTCTTGGCCTCGTCGTCGATGCCGAGCAGTACCGGGTCGGAGCGGCCAAGGCCGACGTACGCGGCCCACGCCGCCTCCGGGTTCTGCTGGTGGTAGGCCATGTACGCCAGCACACCGGCCCGGATCTCTTCGAACATCGTCATGCCGGGCGGTGGCGGGTCGTTCGTGGCCTCGTACAGACGATCGGCCTCGTCCTTGACGACCGCGGCGAAGAACGCCCGCTTGTCGGGGAAGTAGTGATACATCAGCGCGCGGGACACTCCCGCGCGCTCTGCGATCTCGTCGATGCGTACCTCGTCGTAGGGCCGCTTCCCAAAGACTTCTGCACCCAGAGCGAGCAGTTCGGCGCGGCGATCCTCGGGAGACAGCCGCCTCCTGGCCGTAGGCATGTGTCTGATAGTACTCATGGGCTCTCACGAGCCGCGTCGCATTTGCGTTTAACCAAACTCAGCGTCCGGCCGCTGCGACCGTGGCCGCCTCGCGACGGCGTGGTTCACCGGCTGTGGCAACGTTGTGTGATCGCGCTGCCGGCCGGTGAACACGGCGTTGATCCCGTCCCGCATGGACCGGCTCGCGGTCAGAGATCCTCGGCGATTTTCCGCCGTACGCGGCGCTTTGTCGGCGGTGAGCTTGGCCAAAAGCGGTTTACGGAAGCCGGCCAGGGGGTATTTTTTGTCTTGCGAATCGTCACGGGCCAGCAACGAAGGTGGTCGGAAATTCGCCCGCTGTGCGCTAACGAATGCGGCGCTTTGAACGATGGACTAAGCGCAGCGCGGCCGGGGGTAAGAGGGGCAGGGATGCAGAAAGCAGATGAGCGATCGTCCGGCGATCGCTTGGGACAGGAGGACGGCGAGGTGCGCGCCGCGATCCGGTTTGGGGTCCTGGCTGCGCTCGGGGGGATCGGGTTCCTGGTCTTGGCCGCATTGTGGGTCAGCACCTGCGCGGGAATGGGCGGTGTCGACACGGCCGCGTGTGGGGCTCCCCAGCGGACGATGCTGGCGTTCGGCGGTCCGCTGATCCTGCTCGCCGGCGGTCTATGGGCGTTCCTGCGGACCTACCTCGTGTGGAAGGCCCGGGGTATCTGGTGGGGGTGGCACGGCGCCGGCTGGTTTTTGCTCACGCTGATGGTGATGGCGCTCGGCCTGGGCGTTGCGCCCATTGCCGGTCCCTTGCTGGCCCTTTGACCGGCAACTAACCGCCGTACTCGTTACCTGGCAGCTTGCTGGCGCGACGGGCTCTCGGCGTCTGAGACGTGCCACTGCTCGTCGATGCGGCTCACGCGACGACACTCCACGACGAACCACAGCGCCCCGGCGAGCGTTCCGAGCACGGCGATCAGGACCGTCGTCGGTAGCCATTCGTAGTGTCGGTAGGCGGCGGCGGCCGTTGCGCTGATGACCCCGAAAAATGCGACGGCCAGCAGGATGAAGCCGGGCCAGAAAAGATTGTCCTTCATCGTGATGCCGGCGTGCGGTTGCGTGGTCCGGAAATGATCGGATGGATCGCGATGCCTGTCTCCCATCACCCTCTCCTTTCCGACGGCGAACGAGATAGAACGAGATAAGAGAATGCTAATCCTCTGGTGGACGTGGATACATGGCTCGGCGTCAAAAAAAGCGCTGGGGTCGGGGCCCTATCGCGATCGCAGCCGCCCTGGTCGCACTCGGCGTAGTGGCAGTGGTCGGCGTCGGCATCACCAGCCACCTCCTGCGCCAGCCCTCCAACAACTCGCAGCCTTCCGCCAACTCAGAGCCCTCCACTTCGAGGACCACCCAACCGACGACCCGGACGACCACCCGGGCCCCCGCCGCTCCTGTCGCGGAAGCCGCGCTGCCAAATCTTCTGCTGAACCCCGATCAACTCAACGCTGCGATGGGGACCACCGTGGTGACCGTGACCCGGCCCACAACATAACCGTCCCGTAATCCGCGCGCGGACTGATCAACGCCGGGTTCGCTGGCCCGAATTCTTCTGGCTGGTCGGCGACGCCACCAGCGTGGCTGCGGTGGTCCTACCGAGTGCAAGTGGGCGGACGCTCCGGGGATCAACCGCAGCGTGGCATCAGATCATTTTGCACCGCAAGCGATTTCGCTAGAGCGCTGGTGGAGTGTGCACGGTTTGTCCGGTCACGTACCGCAATGGCCCGCCGGCAGGTCTCCGAGGTGATCGTGCAGCCAGTTGGCCATCTCGTTGAGGTCGGCGATGCCGTCATCGAACTTGCCTGAAGCGGGCTCGGCCGCCAGAGCGACGGCGACCATTCCGTTCGTGCCGGTGAGTACGCCAATTTGCCGGACCAGATAGTTGTTTGACGGCGACGGCCCCCAACCGCCTTTGTAGCGCGCACCGGTAATGTTGCCGATGCCCCAGCTTTGGCCCGGTACGATCCGTCCCATCAGATCGAATACCGGTGCATTTGCCTTGTCGCAGAAGGCAGCCGAGGTGAATCGGGCCTGCTCGGTCAACGGCCAATCCGTCTGGCCGAACGCGGTGAACGGCGGACGTACCCTTTGCGACTGAACGATCGTCGGGTCGTGGTTTTGTCTCAAGACCGCGTCGACCTTCTGGCCGGCGGTGACAGGGTCACCCAGACTTGCCCAGATAGATTCGGCGGCGGCATTGTCGGATTCGGTGATGGCGGCGGTCATGGCGTCGGTGACTGTGTGCGATTCGTGCAGCGCCGCGATGACCAACGGGACTTTTATCGTTGACCACGCAGGGCCACCGCTTTGCCACTCTCCCAACGGTATTGGCTCCTGGCCGCCGCCGACGGCGCTGACCGCGATGCCCACCGTCGCGTGCAGCTTCGTTGCGAATTGGGCGAACTCGGCGGCCAGCCCCCGCGCCGCGGGAGGGGCGCCGGTTGTGCCGGTGCCTGGGACCGTCGCCGGTGGCGGGGGCGCTGCGGTCGCAGGCGGAGGGGTGCCGACCGTGCTCTGGGCCGCCACCGCTGCGCGTGGTGCCGCCTTGTGCCTCATCATGATCACGCCCGCCGCAAAGAAAAGCGCCACGGCGACGGCCACCGCCATCCCGGCGAGCCACACCTTCGGCCTTCGGGGTGCTGGTTGCCGCCGATGCCGTGAACTACCCATGATCGTTTCGGCCCATCCGTGTGACGAGCGCGGGCCGGGGCCGGCCCGCGCGGCGGTTCAGCAAAATCACTGTCCCGTGGTGGCCTTCGTCGATTTCAACACCCTGTTGTTGCCAGTGTCGACGACGTAGAGTGCGCCGCTGCCGTCCACGGCCACACCCTCGGGGTGGCTGAGGCCACTGAGAGGCAGCTCGGTCTGGGTGGACGAGCCGGCGGCCAGCTTCACCACGCGATTGTTGCCCGTATCGGTGATGTACAGCGTGCCGGTGCTGTCCACCGCCACGCCGTAGGGATCTTTGAGTCCGGTGAAGGGCAGGTCGGTCGGGTCGGAAGAGTCCGCTGCCAGCTTTACCACGCGGTTGTGGCCTCTGTCGGTGACATAGAGGTTGCCGGTGCTGTCGACCGCCACACCGCAGGGGTGGCTGAGGCCCTTCGACGGCAGGTCGGTCTGGCTGGATGTGTCCGCCGCCAGCTTCACCACGCGGTTGTGGCCGTTGTCAGCGACGTAGATGTTGCCTGCGCCGTCGACCGCCACACCGGTTGGGTGGTCGAGGCCGGTGAACGACAGCGCGGCGGGCGCGGGCGAGCCTTTCTGCAGCGCTAGCACCTGGTCGGCGGACCTGTCGGTGACGTAGAGGTTGCCGTTGCCGTCCACCGCTGCATCCTCGGGAGCACTTATATCCGTGAACGGCAACTTGGCCGGGGCTTGGGAATTGGCCTGCAATTTCACCACCCGGTTGTTGCCGCCGTCGGTGACGTAGACAGCCCCTTCGGCGTCCACCGCGACACCGGCAGGGTGGTCTAAGCCGCCGAAGGGCAGCACCACGGGTGGCCCCGCGGCCGGCGTGGACTGCGACGGTTGCCCAGCAGTGGTTGCGGTGGACGCCGTCGCGGCTACACCGGTGGTCGTCATCGTCGTGCGGGCGGGATTGGTGCCGCTGGCCCCGGTGCTATTACTGCTGTCGGCCAGCACGAACTTGTAGACCAACCCTCCGGCGAGGGCTGACACCGCGACCACGCCGACGATCGCCATGGCAAGGAGTGGGATTGGAGATCGTTTCGGCGGGCCGTCGCCCGAAGATTGGTCCGGAGTTGGCGACGGCGGCTGGGTGGGTGGGGGTGGCGGTATCTGGGTAATCGGGCGGGTGAACGGCCGGGTCGGTGCGGGTGGGACGGGCTGGGCGGGTAGGGGCGACGGGGCAAGTGGGGGCGACGGGGCGGGTGGGGGCGACTGGGTCGGTGGGGCCTGACTCGGTCGCAGCGGCTGCGTTCGTCGCGAGATCGGCTTCCGCTTGCGGTGCGGCGTCCAGACTTGGCCGTCCCAGTAGCGCTGTGCGCTCGAGTCTTGTGGGTCGTCATACCAGCCTGGTTGATCGGGTGTCGTCACAGGCAGATCCTCGGGTTCGCTGAATCGCACCGTCGAAGGAGGATGGGAATACCGTGGGCGTCCCTCACCGGTGATGAGTGGCGCGGCCATTATCGTTCGCGACCACAGCGGTCCGCAAGGATGGCTGTGCGTAAACGCGGGCCCGCGATGTGGTTGTGCTGGAGGCACCATCTTCGGCTGCTGAGGCCGGGTCGCGAACAGCCATTTCCGGGCGATCAGACGATTTCACTGCGCGACATCAGCAAGGGACGCCACGATTGCGGTGGCGGGTCTCGATCTGCGGTATTGGGGGACTCGAACTAGAGCCATTCGTCGGGGTGGGTGGCTAGCATATTCGACCAGGTGGGGTCAGGGAGGCTGCCGGTGGCTGAGGTGGTGTTTGGGCGTTACCGGCTGATGTCGCTTCTCGGTGAGGGCGGCATGGGCAAGGTGTATCGGGCCCATGACACGATGATGGGCCGCGATGTGGCGCTCAAGGTGTTGCCCACCGAGTTGGCCAGCGAGCCGGGCTATGAGCAACGGTTTCGGCGCGAGGCCCAGATCGCGGCCCGGTTGACCGAGCCGCACATCATCCCGATCTATGAGGCCGGTGAGATCGAGGGTCAGCTGTATTTGGTGATGCCGATCATCGAGGGCATCGACTTGCATGGGTTGTTGCGGCGCGAGGGGCCGATGAGCCCGCGGCGTGCGGTGCTGATTATTGAGCAGTTGGCCGCGGCGTTGGATGCCGCGCATGCGGTGGGGCTGGTGCACCGCGATGTGAAGCCCTCCAATGCGTTGGTGACGGGCCGCGATTTCGCGTACCTGATCGATTTCGGCATCGCCCATGACGCGGCGGGGACGAAGTTGACCAGTACCGGGATGATCGTGGGCACGATGGCCTACATGGCTCCGGAGCGTTTTAAGGCCGGGGTGGCTGATGCTCGCAGCGATGTGTACGCGTTGGCGTGTGTGTTGTATGAGTGTTTGACGGGTTCGCACCCGTTTCCCGGCGACAGTATGGAACAGCAGATCGCCGGGCATTTGACGCTGGATCCGCCTAAGCCCTCCGCGTTGCGGCCCGAGCTGCCTGGGGGGTTGGACGAGGTCATCGCCGTGGGTATGGCCAAGGACCCGCAGAAGCGTTATCAGAGTGCTCAAGAGTTGGCCGGTGCTGCCCAGCAGGCGCTGACCAGCGTGCCGGTCGGCACGCCGCAAGCCGCGCGCACGTCGCGCGGTGATGCGGTGTCGTCTGTGCCAACATCGGCCCGCGAGGCTCAGGTGATTGAGCGGGCGCGGTTGGGTCCGCGGACCAAGATCGGTCAGGGTGGGCAGGGGGTGGTGTATCGGGCGCCCAATGTGAAGACGAAGTTCGCCTCGTCGATGGTTTATAAGGAGTACAAGGCTTCGGCGTTGGCCGCGATGGATTTCAGTGCGTTGGCGGCGATGCCGGCGTTGGTGGAGCAGTCGTTGTCCTATGCCCAGGCGGAGCGGTTGGTGTCGATTGCGGCGTGGCCGTGTGCGGTGGTCGAGGATGGTGGTTCGCCGACGGGGTTTGTGATGCCGGCGATTCCGGATGAGTTTTTCATCTCGTTGACCACGGTCAAGGGGGTGTCGTCGTCGACCGCGGAGTTTCAGCATCTGTTGAATCATTCCTCGGTGCTGGCTGCTCGGGGTATCGATGTTGATGAGGTGCAGCGGTATACGTTGTTGCGCGAGGTTGCCTCGGGGTTGGCGTTTTTGCATAAGCACGGGGTGTGCGTGGGGGATATCTCGCCGAAGAATTTGTTGTTTTCGCTAAGTCCGCATGAGGCGGTGTATTTCATTGATTGTGATGCGATGCGCATCAATGGTGTGTCGGCGTTGCCTCAGGTGGAGACCCCGGGTTGGGATACCCCGGCTGGTGAGGAGTTGGCCACGATCTACTCCGATGCTTACAAGTTGGGTCTGTTGGGGTTGCGGTTGTTGGCCGGGGATCAACACACCACCACTCCCCAACACCTGCCGTCGAGTACACCGGGTCTGTTGCGCCAGGTCATCACCGACACGCTGAGCAACCCGCCGACCAAGCGTCCGCTGCCCGAGGCGTGGACCTACGTGTTGGGTCATGCGATTGAAAAAGCCCAACACCAGAAACTGAGCGCACCCAAAAGCGCCGCGTCGGCGCCTACCGCACAGGCCCCGCCACCAATCCCGGTCGTGCATTCCCGACCACCGAATTACTCGGGACCGCCAAGCCGCCCGCCGGCACCGCCAGAGTCCCCCCGCCGGCGCCCCCCATACCCGCCCCCTATTCCCGACCACCCGCCAACCCCTGGGCGCCGCCAACCAGCCAACCGGCCCCATCCAACGCTCCGTCGAAAGCCCCGATATGGGCCGCCGTTGCCGGGCTGGCTGCCGCCATCACGATTGTTGCCGTCGTGATCGCGGTCGCCCTCAGCAAAGACACGAACGGCGGCACCGCAACGTCGACTTCACCCTCCTATCCCTATTCATCCACCGATTCCCCTTCCGATTCCGCTACGCCGACATCCACATACAGGCCCCCTGCCGATCCCGAGGCCGCGGCCTACCAGCAACTGAAGCAATTCGCGGACACCGACCACCCGTATATAACCGCCCAACTCGCCGATCGCTGGATCCCGCAACTCGGTTCCAAGCACGCCACGCAACCATGGACCTTCGACGACGGAAAGTTCTATGACAGTGTGCAGACGTTGCAGGAGTTTCAGGAGAACCGCCAGCGGTACGGTGCCAAACTCACTTGGTCGGGCGACTGGTCGGTATACGACCACCAAGACTATTGGGTCACCGTTGTGCCGATCACTTTCTCTGACCGCGGCAGTGTGGTGAGCTGGTGCAACAGCGCAAATAGGGATGCCGATCATTGCAGCCCCCAGATTCTCAGCACGACGCGTGGCCCGGCTGGAACTCACTAAGGCAACCACTGATGGGCGATCTGGATGACACATAATCGACCGCGCCGAGACCACCGCTCGCCGCGGCGTCCCAGATCGAAGAATCCCGAGGAAGCGCCCGTCAGCAACGCTGATCTCGCTGACCCGACGCCGGAAGCGTCCACGGCGCCGACGAGCAAACCACGCCTGTCGCGGGCCGGCCTGTGGTTCGTCGTAACGCTCGTGGTCACCCTAGTCGTCGCGGCGGTCACAGCCGTCGTATTGAAAACCACGCTCAACGACAAAAGCCATTCTCCGGTAGCGGCACCCGGCCGCCCTTCTCCGGCCGCGGCACCTGGCAGCGCACCGGCTGCGGTTCCCCCTTCACCGCAGGCTTGTGGTGACCCGGCGTCATTGCTCGCGTCGATGTCGACCCGTGACAAACTCGCGCAGCTCCTGATGGTCGGGGTGAGGGATGAAGCCGACGCGCGTGCGGTCGTCACCAAATATCGCGTGGGGGGCATCTTCATCACCAGCTGGACCGACCTGTCGATGCTCAAGGGCGGGTCCCTGACCGACGTTGTGCGCTCGGCGGGCCCAGCGCGACTCGCCGTCAGTGTTGATGAGGAGGGCGGCCGGGTAGAGCGGTTGTCGTCGCTGATCGGATCGTCACCGTCGGCCCGTGAGCTGGTGCGGACGTTGTCCGTCCAAGAGGTCTACCAATTGGCTCTGCGACGCGGCCTCGAGATGCGCAAGCTCGGTATCACCGTCGACTTCGCGCCAGTCGTCGACGTCACCAACGCGTCCGCCGACACGGTGATCGGTGATCGGTCTTTCAGCGCATCCCCCGCGGTCGTGACGCAGTACGCCGGCGCGTACGCGAAGGGCCTGCGCGATGCCGGGCTGCTGCCGGTGCTCAAGCACTTTCCCGGACATGGCCACGCGTCCGGCGACTCTCATGCCGAAGGAGTGGAGACCCCGCCGCTGCAGGACCTGATAGACCTCGACCTCGTGCCCTACCGAACGCTGGTGGCCCAGGCGCCGGTGGGTGTAATGATCGGCCATATGCGCGTGCCCGACTTGACCGGTCCTGATCAAGCCAGCCTGAGCGCGAAAGCGGTCGATTTATTGCGCAAAGGAAGCGGATACGGCGGGCCCCCGTTTGAGGGCCCGGTGTTCACCGACGACCTGTCGAGCATGAAGGCGATCACCGACTACTACGGGGTTCCCGAAGCGGTATTGAAAGCCCTGCAGGCCGGTGCCGACACGGCGCTGTGGATCACCACTGCCGAAGTTCCATCAGTTCTCGAGAAGCTCGAAGCGGCCGTCAACGCCAAAGATTTGAGCATCGCCAATGTTGAGGCTTCGGTGCGTCGGATGTTGCTGGCCAAGGCCTTCGGTTCGCCCTGCAGTCAGTGATCGCTGCATCGCAGGTGCCGCGGTTACTGCGCCGGCAATTTCACCACCCGACCATTGCCGGTGTTGGTGACGTAGACGCTGCCGGCGCGGTCCACAGCCACCCCTTGGGGATAACTGAGGCCGCTGAAGGGCAGCACGGTCTGAGTGCCGGAGCCGGCCGCCAGCTTCAGCACCCGATTGTTTCCGAAGTCGGCGGCGTAGACGTTGCCGCCGGCATCCACCGCCACGTCGTGTGGGGAACTGAGGCCGGTAAAGGGCATTGGGGTGATCGTGGATGATCCGGCCGCCAGTTTCAGCACCTGATTGGTGCCATTGTCGGTGAGGTAGAGGTTGCCGACGGCATCCGCCGCAACGCAGAGGGGAAGGTTGAGGCCGTGGTATACCGGCTGAGCCTCGGCGTCCGGGCTGGGCGCGAGTTTCAGCACCCGGTTGTGGCCGAAATCGACGACGTAGACGTTGCCGGCGGCGTCCACGGCGACGCTGCCGGGGTTTTTGAGGTCGGTGAATGGCAACTCGGTCTGGGCGCCCCCGCCGGTCCCCAGCCTCAGCACTCGGTTGTTGCCATTGTCGGCGACGTAGACGTTTCCGGCGGCGTCCACCGCCACACCGTCGGGCTCGTTTAGGCCGGTGAACGGCAGCACGGTCGGTGCGCTTTCGCCGGTCGCCAGCTTCAGCACTCGGTTGTTGCCAGAGTCGGTGATGT
This sequence comes from uncultured Actinomycetota bacterium, assembly GCA_963784685.1. Lineage (GTDB taxonomy): Bacteria > Actinomycetota > Actinomycetes > Mycobacteriales > Mycobacteriaceae > Mycobacterium. The sequence goes on along the minus strand of CAWASF010000009.1, from coordinate 361,470 downwards.
ACACGTTGCCGGCGCTGTCGACCGCCAGAGTGTCGGGGGGGCTGAGGCCGCTGAACGGCAGGATTGTCTGCGCGTGGGGCGCCGTCGATTGCGCGGGTTGGACGGCCTGGGTGTGGGATGCGGTCGGGCGCGGCCGCAGGAGGTAGCCGGTGACGGCGGCCGCGACCAAGACCGCGACAACCGCGACCACCGCCGCGATCAAGCCCCACCGAGGTCCACGCCGCCGGCGAGGCGGCCGCGCTGGTGGCGCTTGCGCCGGCGCTGGTGGCGGTGGCACTGGCGCTGGTGGCGGTGGCGGTGGCACGGGCGCTGTGCCGATCTCAGGGGGCGGGCGGCCGGCGGGCCGGGCGGATTGGACGGGCGGTCTGTCGGGTGCACGTTGTTGGGTTGGCACTCGCCCGGCATCCACCACCACGGCGGTGATGTTGTCGGTCCCCCCGGCCTGGTTGGCGGCGTCGACCAATGCGCGGCAGGCGTCGGCCGGGTCGGGGTGGTCGGCGAGAATCGACGCCAACGTCTCGTCATTGACGAGTCCATGTAAACCATCGCTGCACAACAGGATTCGGTCACCAGGCTGTAGGTCCAGCACGGAGATGTCTGGGCGTGCGGGCGGGGCCATCAGCACGTGGCGGGTAAGCACGGAGCGGTTCGGGTGATGCGCGGCGTCCTCAGCGCTGAGTTCACCGGCGTCAATCACCGCTTGCACGATGGTGTGGTCGCTGGTCAGTTGCTTTATCCGGCCGTGTCGATATAAGTAAGCGCGGCTGTCACCAAGGTGAGCGATCACCGCACGCGAGCCCACGATCAGCGCGGCGACGACGGTCGTGTTCGCGCCGGCGAGGCTGGATTCCGTGCGGCGGCTGTGGGCGTACAAGTCCTCGGACAGCTGCACGACCGCCTGGCCGAACCGCGCGGGCGCCTCCGCTTCGCCGACGTCGGGCCCGGCGAGGTGGCGTGCCACGTAGGTCGGCAGCTGCTCGACGACACGCTCGGCGGCCCGGTCGCCGTGGGTGCTGCTGCCCACCCCGTCGGCGACAATGTACAGCCGCTGCGCCGGGTCTGCCGCCCACCGGTCGTCATTGCGGGATCGCTTACGCCCGACGTCGCTGTACCCGGCATAGGTTGTCGTGAGCATGGTTACACCTCAGCGCGCAGCGGGCAGCCCAGGTCGGTAGTACTGCCGATGGGAACGTTCGGACGCGGCAAGAACATGGTCAGGTGAGCGTTGACGAACGACGCGTTGGTGATCGACGGCATCGTGCAGGACCCTTCTACCGGGGCCTGCGTCGATGCTCGGGTGGCGGGTTCAAAACGGGTGACCCTCCCGGGTCCGTTGGCTCAGAGCGGTGCAGGTATCACGCCCGCTGTTGGCAAAGCTACATCGTCATTTTTACCGCGGTGTACAGATAAGTGGGGGAACTCGGGCCTGATGTCTGAAAGTTACTTCTGTTCGGCAGAAGGGCAGCTCATCCGAGCAGGTACACCAGCACGCCGGCTATGGCTAAGAGCGCGACTGCGCCGATGATCGCCGCGATGATCAGGATTCGCGTCCGAGACTGTTGCGGCGGGCCGCCCGGCGGGGGTGGCGGATACCCGACGGCTGACGGGACGGCGTCTGCTGGCGGTGGCGGATACCACCCCGGCGTGGACGACTGCGTGGGCGCGAGAGTGCGTGGCTGGGTAGATAAGTGCGACAGCCCGGATGGGATTGGCGCCACCTGGGTAGGTGGGGGCGGCGGCATGGATGGGATTGGTGCCACCTGGGTAGGTGGGGGCGGCGGCATGGATGGGATTGGTGCCACCTGGGTAGGTGGGGGCGGCGGCATGGATGGGATTGGCGCCACCTGGGTAGGTGGGGGCGGCATGGATTGGGAGGGTGCCACCTGGGTAGGTGGGGCCGGCGGCATGGATGGGATTGGCGCCACCTGGGTAGGTGGGGGCGGCATGGATTGGGAGGGTGCCACCTGGGTAGGTGGGGCCGGCGGTGTCGATGGGGGCGCAGGCGGCGGTGTGGGGGGGACTGTGGGCGGCGGCGTCGGCGGAAGTGGAGGCAACCGCACGCCCGCCAGGGTAGCTGGTGGTGGGGGCTGCTGCGCGGATCGTGAGATCGGCTTTCGCTGACGGTGCGGCGTCCAGCCTTGACCGTCCCAATAACGCTGTGCTTTGGGGTCGTAAGGGTCGTCGTACCAGCCCGGTTGGTCAGGTGTCGTCATAGGCAGGTCCTCTGGTTTCCCTGAACTGCACCCGCCGCAGGAAGGATGGGCAATAGCGCGGGCGTCCATTATCGGTGACGTGGCGCGGTAATTATCATCTCAGCCGCAGGAGTCCGCAAGGAAGCCTGTGAGTGGCGGAGGCTCCCGGTGATATTGCCGCGGTCTCACTTTCGGTTGTCGGCGTCGCGTACGGCGCCTGCCGGCCTCCATGGGCTCGCCTCAGTTCGGGACAGCACTTCGTCCGGTCGTCCCTCGTCGTCTCGCCGGCAGCGCGCACTACCGAGCGTCACAAAATCCGCATAGGATCTTCCAAGGCATCCGCCCCAACCTTGTGTGACCGGCCGCAATGACCGGTAGTGGCCACCAACCCTCGTTGTTACGGTGGAAAGCGTAAACGGGTCCTGATGCGGGCATACGGCAGTTACATCCTGTCGGCTGGGCCAGGTCGTTTTGGTGGTCTACCTGAATCGATTGGTGAGAGGTGGGTTCTGAGGTGGAACCTAAGGGTTCGATTCTTCTCGTCTATTTTGTCGCCGATGAGTCTGGGTCGATGGGGCGCAACATCGCTGAGTTGAACGACGGTTTGGCGGCGTTGCACGATGCCTTGCAGCGAGAATCGTTCGCCGCGGCGAAGGTGCGATTTTCGGTGGTCGGGTTTTCAGATACTGCATTTACTTATCTGGAGCCCGCTGATTTGCGACTGCTTCAGGGGATGCCCGTACTGACTGCTCAGGGGTTGACGTCGTATGCTTCGGCTTTTGATCAGCTCGCGTACCGTATCGGGGTGGATATTCCGAGTTTGAAGGCGCAGGGATATACCGTGCATCGGCCGGCGGTGTTTTTCTTGACTGATGGTCTGCCGAACGAGCAGGAGAATTGGCGGTCGGTTCGGTCGAATTTGCTGGCGTTGCCCGCGGCGCCGAACATCCTTGCGTTTGGAATCGGGGATGCCGACGCCGGCATCGTTTGCGAGTTGGCGAGCAAGCCCCACTTCGCGTTCGTTGCCGCGCGCGGTGTTGACACGGGTGCGGCGATATCGGAGTTTTTGACTTCGCTGACACAGTCGGTGATTAGTTCGGGCCAGGCATTGGCGGGCGGTTCGGCGGAGCTGCAGTTTGAGAGACCAGAGGGATTCACCTTGGCCGTGGACGTGGTCTAGGTCGGTGGGGGCCGCGTAGGTCATGGTTGGCTTCAATCGGAGTGGAAGACACGCCGCATCGCGCGGCGAGGACGCTGCTGAGCCGTTGGACGTCCAGCGGACCGATCCGGTAGCGCCGCGGGACGCGTCGCTCGCTTTTGGTGCGGGCAATTCCGGTTCTGAGGCGTCGGCTGTTGCTGAGGTGGTCGGCGCCACCGTGGTTCCCCAGATAAGAGTGGGTTGTCCCTCGCCACCGGTGGAGCCCTCAGCGATTGGTGCGGGTTTTCGTTCGTTGCCGTTTCGGCCTGATGTGGTCATCGATGGGTGGTCCACTGAGGCGATGACGGTGCGGGGGGTGTCGCAGCGTGGGCACTTGCATCGGCATAACGGGGCGCCGCGCCAGGACGATTTCGCGGTTCATCGTTTGCCGGACGGCCGAGTGATTGTCCTTGTCGCTGACGGTGTTTCGGGGGCGCCGCAATCGCACGTCGGGGCGAGCACGGTGACCAAACAGGCGGCCGAGTGGCTGCATTCTCATCTTGCTCAGGATATCGGGCACACCGATTGGTCGGCTCTCTTCAAGAGCGCGGCGTGGGCGTTGAATGAGCGGGCGCAGTCTCTGTTGGGATTGCGCGAGCCGGATCCGGTGCGCGCCGAGGAGCAGCTTGCGACGACGTTGGTGTGCGCGGTGATCGAGCCCGCCGGTGCTGGTGAGTTGCGCGCGTATTTGGTGAGTGCCGGGGATTCGGTCGCCTGGTTGTTGTCGGGCGAGGAGTTCATCGAGGTTTTGGGCGGAAAGACGGTGTCGGTCTCGGGGATTGCCTCTTCGGCGGTCGTGGGGTTGCCGCGGGTGCCGAACGACGTGGTGCCAATGGTTGTTGAGATCGCCGACGGGGATGTGTTGTTGATCGGTACGGACGGGATCGGTGATCCGCTGGGTACTGGGCAAGGCGGGGTGGGCAATTTGTTTCGTGAGGTGTTGACCCGGCCCGCGGTGCCTTCGTTGATTGAGTTCGCTCATGCGGTGGATTTCAGCCGCGAAGCCTTCGACGATGACCGGACTTTGGTGGCGGTGTGGCCGCGGAAACCGGTGCCCGCGAGGACGACGGCGGCGCGGGCGGCTGCCGGTGCGCCTGCCGGCCTGGCACCACTTGGCGGCCCGTCACCACCCGCTGGGCCCGCGGCCACCTAGCGTCTGGCGCCGCGTGGGGATGGAGGTTTGCGATGAGCGCGCGCCGATGGTCAGCGTGACAGGTTGGGGCCGCGCCGAAATTGGTGAGGGCGGGGTAGGGCGCGGTCTTCCACGCACCCAGGGTCAGGACCTAGTTCCGCGCCGCCTAAGTAGAACTGCTAAGCCGGGGCGTGGTTTGGGGCGCTGAAACTCGACCCATTTGTCGGGCTGGGTGGTTAGCATATGCGACCAGGTGGGGTCAGGGAGGCTGCCGGTGGCTGAGGTGGTGTTTGGGCGTTACCGGCTGATGTCGCTTCTCGGTGAGGGCGGCATGGGCAAGGTGTATCGGGCCCATGACACGATGATGGATCGCAATGTGGCGCTCAAGGTGTTGCCCACCGAGTTGGCCAACGAGCCTGGGTATGAGCCGCGGTTCCGGCGGGAGGCGCACATCGCGGCCCGGTTGACCGAGCCGCACATCATCCCGATCTATGAGGCCGGCGAGATCGAGGGTCAGCTGTATTTGGTGATGCCGATCATCGAGGGCATCGACTTGCATGGGTTGTTGCAGCGCGAGGGGCCGATGAGCCCGCGGCGTGCGGTGCTGATTATTGAGCAGTTGGCCGCGGCGTTGGATGCCGCGCATGCGGTGGGGCTGGTGCACCGCGATGTGAAGCCCTCCAATGCGTTGGTGACGGGCCGCGATTTCGCGTACCTGATCGATTTCGGCATCGCCCATGACGCGGCGGGGACGAAGTTGACCAGTACCGGGATGATCGTGGGCACGATGGCCTACACAGCTCCGGAGCGCTTCACCGCCGGGGTGGCTGATGCTCGCAGCGATGTGTACGCGTTGGCGTGTGTGTTGTATGAGTGTTTGACGGGTCTGCACCCGTTTCCCGGCGACAGTATGGAACAGCAGATCGCCGGGCATTTGACGCTGGATCCGCCTAAGCCCTCCGCGTTGCGGCCCGAGCTGCCTGGGGGGTTGGACGAGGTCATCGCCGTGGGTATGGCCAAGGACCCGCAGCAGCGTTATCAGAGTGCTCAAGAGTTGGCCAGTGCTGCCCAGCAGGCGCTGACCAGCGTGCCGGTCCGCACGCCGCAAGCCGCGCGCACGTCGCGCGGTGATGCGGTGTCGTCTGTGCCAACATCGGCCCGCGAGGCTCAGGTGATTGAGCGGGCGCGGTTGGGTCCGCGGACCAAGATCGGTCAGGGTGGGCAGGGGGTGGTGTATCGGGCGCCCAATGTGAAGACGAAGTTCGCCTCGTCGATGGTTTATAAGGAGTACAAGGCTTCGGCGTTGGCCGCGATGGATTTCAGTGCGTTGGCGGCGATGCCGGCGTTGGTGGAGCAGTCGTTGTCCTATGCCCAGGCGGAGCGGTTGGTGTCGATTGCGGCGTGGCCGTGTGCGGTGGTCGAGGATGGTGGTTCGCCGACGGGGTTTGTGATGCCGGCGATTCCGGATGAGTTTTTCATCTCGTTGACCACGGTCAAGGGGGTGTCGTCGTCGACCGCGGAGTTTCAGCATCTGTTGAATCATTCCTCGGTGCTGGCTGCTCGGGGTATCGATGTTGATGAGGTGCAGCGGTATACGTTGTTGCGCGAGGTTGCCTCGGGGTTGGCGTTTTTGCATAAGCACGGGGTGTGCGTGGGGGATATCTCGCCGAAGAATTTGTTGTTTTCGCTAAGTCCGCATGAGGCTGTGTATTTCATTGATTGTGATGCGATGCGCATCAATGGTGTGTCGGCGTTGCCTCAGGTGGAGACCCCGGGTTGGGATACCCCGGCTGGTGAGGAGTTGGCCACGATCTACTCCGATGCTTACAAGTTGGGTCTGTTGGGGTTGCGGTTGTTGGCCGGGGATCAACACACCACCAGTCCCCAACACCTGCCGTCGAGTACACCGGGTCTGTTGCGTCAGGTCATCACCGACACGCTGAGCAACCCGCCGACCCAGCGTCCGCTGCCCGAGGCGTGGACCTACGTGTTGGGTCATGCGATTGAAAAAGCCCAACACCAGAAACTGAGCGCACCCAAAAGCGCCGCGTCGGCGCCTACCGCACAGGCCCCGCCACCAATCCCCGTCGTGCATTCCCGACCACCGAAGTACTCGGGACCGCCAAGCCGCCCGCCGGCACCGCCGAGCCCCCCGCCGGCGCCCCCCATACCCGCCCCCTACTCCCGACCACCCGCCCACCCCTGGACGCCGCCCGCAACCCAACCTGCCCCGTCGCGGAGGGGGATCTGGATTGGCGTCGGCCTGGCGGGCCTGGTTGTCGTCGCCTTGGTGGTGTTCATCGTGGCGCTCGCCAACAACGACAACTCGACACCGTCGAGCGAACCTACGACCCTCTTCAGCGGAACTTCGACTTCCCCGTCCTATCCCACCTATTCCTCCTCGACCGCGCCGAGCACACCGAACACACCGACCGTGAGGGTAACTCCGCCGCTGGCGCAGGGGCCCGACCCCCACCAGGTGAGCTGCGGGGGGTACCAGCTTCCAGGTCGGTCGGGATGGGCGACTGCCGCCGGACGCGGTTCTGCGACAACGACATGCCAATTCGCAGAGAACGTCATCAACGCCTATTACGCGAGCTACCCTGTGCCCAGCCGCGACAGCCGTCAGGTGATTGCGCCAGGCTCGATCCCGTGCGGGACTGTCGCTGCTAGCGCGCCCATGCATGTCGAGTGCTCCGGCAACGACTTCGTCATGACCTGCGTCGTCAACGGCACCGACTACTGGATTACGTGCACCGGCGGAAATGACGCCGTCGTCTACCTCTACTAGCCGCTGTATTCCTAACTATCGCAACGGTTTCGGCGATGCGGTTAGGGCGACGTGTGCATCCCGTCGCCGATGAGCCGCATGCTGACCTCGAACTCCGACTCGACTCGGCTGACGCAGGGCCCAATCGAGCCCCCGATCTCGGCAACAGGCCTCCAAGAATTCTGCAAGCCGCGGCCCCCAACGTTGGCCATGCCGGGCCGCGACGGCCGGCGCCAGATAAAGGTCATCGCCCACAGTGAGGAACCGAATGCCCGCAAGACGACAATCAGCTCACCGGACAGCCGACTCACGGTACGCCGGGGATCCCTGGAATGGGATAGCAGATATTAAGCCAAAATTCGGCTCTCAGTAATATCGCAGGACGACTTTTTGCTTCGCCTATTGCTTTGAGGGGCGACCATTGCTATGCATACTGCGCGGCTATCGCGATGCGATAGCCGCGCAGTGGGCAAGCAGAAGGAGATGTGGATGAAGATTTCGCCTCGTGCCGTAATTGCCACCGTTTCCGTCGCATGCGCCGTAGTAATCGCGGTTGGCGGTTGCGGCTCACGCAGTTCGAACTCGGTCGCCTCCTCCGGCGCCTCATCGTCGGCCACCAGCGGAGATGCGGCAAACATACTCAAGTCGGCAGCCGATGCCATGCGCAAGGTCACCGGCATGCATATCAACCTGGCGGTACAGGGCAACGTGCCCAATCTCCTGGTGACCAAGCTCGAGGGCGACATTTCCAACACACCGCAGATGGTTGCTACTGGCTCCGCAACCCTCCTCGTCGGCAAATCCCCCCAAGACGCGAAATTCGTCTTTATTGACGGCCATCTGTATTCCGATCTTGGACAACCCGGGTCTTACACCGATTTCGGTGACGGCAAATCGATCTACAACGTCTCCGTTCTGCTCGATCCCGACAAAGGGCTGGCGAACGTGTTGTCGAAACTGCAGGGCGGGTCCGTGGCGGGCAACGAGCAGGTGAATGGCGTTGCCACCACCAAGATCACGGGCAAATCCTCCGCCGACGACATCGCCACGCTGGCCGGCAACAAGTTGACCGCCCAAGACGTGACCACCGTGCCCACTACGGTGTGGATCGCGACGGATGGCTCCTCTCATCTCGTCCAGCTTCAGGTCAAACCCACCGCCGACAGTTCGGTGACCCTCACTATGTCCGATTGGGGCAAGCAGGTCACGGCCACCAAACCGCCAACCTCCTAGACGCGCGTCCGGAAAGGAATCACCAATGACGATGAGCATCCATCGGCGGCGCTTCGTGGTGGCCGTCGCGGCGATGACCACAGCCGTCGCGACAACCGTCGCGGGGGCGCCCACTGCAGGCGCGGACGGACTCTGGGGCGCAATCGCCTACACCGTGACGGGTTGGTGGGGGCGTGCGCAGGACTACCCAACCGCGGGCGCGGCGCAGCAAACCGCGCTGAACTATTGCGGCTACTCCGACTGCAGGGTGTTGGTCACCTTCAACGCTTGTGGCGCCGTCGCCGCGAATGGTCGGGTCCGTTCGGGCGGGTATGGCGACACTCTGAATGCGGCGATGCGCGACGCGCGGGCCAAGGTCGGCGGCGGCTGGATCGAGAACTGGGCCTGCAACTAGTGTCCCGCCCCGGGAATCACCGGCTCCCAGGCCAACTCGCGTGCGGGATACACAGAACGACGCCCACTGCAGTGCCGGACTGATCAGCATGCGACCATGTTCGCTCTCGTCGGCTGAAAGCGGCAAGCACCCCGCCCCGATCAGCTATACAAGTGGTGGACTTCCCATTCATGAGTCCGTGGCTTGTTGAAAGCAGCGGAGGATACGCGTGGACGACAAGACCGAGATCGTCACCAATAATCCGCCACGTCTGGAACTGCGCGCCGGTGAACGCACCTGGCAGGCCAGCGCCGGTCGTACGTGGACCATCGGCCGCGCCAATGAGGCCGACATCCGCCTGGAGGATCCGACGGTCTCCCGAGACCACGCGGTCCTCCAGGCAACGCCCGCGGGCTGGGTCCTGGTCAACCACAGCAGCAATGGGACGTTCGTGGACGGGCGGCGCGTCGACAGCGTGACGATCATCAGCCGGCCCGTCACGGTACTGCTGGGTTCGGCGTCCGCGGGCGAGGAGCTGCAGATCCGGCCGATAATCCCGGCGGCCCGGCCGGGGCCGGCAGACCGTCCAACGCGACTGCTTCCGCACCCGCAGCAACCCGCGGCACCCATCGGCCCCCCTCCGGCCCAGCCTCCGCTGCGGCGGGGCGGCACCACGATCGCGCGCCGGCCGTCCGCGCGACACACTGTCGACAAGTCAGTCGTCTCGATCGGTCGCGCACCCGAGAACAACGTGGTGCTCGACGACTTGTTGGTCTCGCGCCGCCACGCGAGCCTGCGTCGCTCGGGTGACCAGTGGGAACTCGTCGATCTCACCAGCGCCAACGGAACCTACGTCAACGGCAACCGGATCCGCAGTGCCATCATCGGTCCCGACGATGTCGTCGGTATCGGGCACCAGCTGCTCGTCCTGGCCGGCGACACGCTTGTCGAACACGTCGACACCGGCGACGTGTCGTACGAGGCCAAGAACCTGCGGGTGGTCACCAACAAGGGCAAGGTGTTGTTGGCCGACGTCAGCTTCGCCCTGCCGGAACGCTGCTTCATGGCGGTGGTGGGGCCAAGCGGCGCGGGCAAATCCACGCTGCTGGGGGCGCTGACCGGATTCCGACCGGCCGGCATCGGCGCGGTGCAATACGACGGGCGCGATCTCTACGAAAACTATGCCGAGCTGCGCCACCGGATCGGCTTCGTGCCGCAGGAAGACATCCTGCACACTCCGCTGACGGCGCGCCGGGCGCTGAATTACGCAGCGCGACTGCGATTCCCGCAAGACGTTTCCGCCCAGGAGCGCGATCAGCGCATCGAGGAGGTCCTGGGCGAGCTGGGGTTGGCGGCGCACGCCGATCAACGGATCGACAGCCTGTCCGGCGGTCAGCGCAAACGCACCAGCGTCGCCCTGGAGTTGCTGACCAAACCATCGCTGCTGTTTTTGGACGAGCCGACTTCGGGCCTTGACCCGGGCTACGAGAAGTCCGTCATGCAGACCCTGCGTGGCCTGGCCGACGACGGCCGATCCGTGGTGGTGGTCACCCACAGCACGGCGCAGCTCAACATGTGCGACCGTCTGCTCATCTTGGCGCCGGGTGGCCGGCTGGCCTATTTCGGTCCGCCGCAACAGGCCCTGACCTACTTCGGCTGCGGCGAGTTCGCCGACCTGTTCAACCTTCTCGAGCACGACACGACCACCGACTGGAGCGGCCGTTTCGCCGCCTCGCCCCTTCACGACGCCCTCACCGGGCCACGCCGGCTCCAGCAATTGGCGCCGCCCGCAGCTCCGGTGAAGCCTCCCCGGCAGCAGAGCGCGTTTGCCCAGTTTGTCACCCTGAGCAGGCGATACCTGGCGGTTATCGCCGCCGACCGCCCGTATTCGGTGACCTTGGTGCTCCTGCCGCTGTTCCTGAGCCTGTTCGCCCACGCGGTCCCGGGGAACGCCGGGTTGTCGATCCAGAAGGCCATCGAGCTGAGGTCTACCCAACCCTCTCAGTTGCTGGTGCTGCTGATCATCGGCGGCGCGCTGATGGGCTGCACGTCCTCGATCCGCGAGATCGTCAAGGAACGGGCTATATACCTGCGCGAACACGGGATCGGCCTGTCGCGCGCGGCCTACCTGTTCTCCAAGCTGGCGGTCCTGACCGTGATAACCGGCCTGCAAGCGCTAATCCTCGGGTTGCTGGGCGGCGTGCTGCTGCCCCCTCCCGACCAGTCGGTGCTGATCCCCTGGCACCGGATCGAAGTGTCGCTGGCGATCGTCGCCGTCACCGTGGTCTCGATGCTCATCGGTCTGCTGATTTCTGCAACGATCGGCAACGCCGATCGTGGAAATCCGCTGCTGGTGCTCGTCGTGATGGCCGAACTCGTGCTGTGCGGCGGATTGTTCGGTGTGCGGGGCAGGGGGCCGCTGGAGTATCTGGCGTGGCTGTCGCCGTCGCGGTGGGCGTACGCGATGGGCGCTTCCACCGTTGACCTCAACGACCTGCGCCGCACTTTTCCGGGTGGGGAAATGGACCCTATGTGGGATTGGCAGGTCAGCAGTTGGGTGATCGCCGCAAGTGCCTGCGCCATACAGGCTCTCGTACTGGTTATCCTGCTCGCCATTCAGCTGAAACGCCTGGATCCACAACGCAAAGTGGGCAAGTAACGCGCCGCGGATCGCCGAAAACCCTCCCAAGGATTCTCCAAGTCGTCCGCCCAATGCTGCCTGCCAAGCGGCACACACAGCCACCACCGGCAAATCGAAACTCAACTGAACGCCCGAGTGCCCCGGACGACCAAAGGAGCGACACCATGAGGAGAGCAACCAGCGCACCGTTGGCCGGTATTTATTCGAGGTCCAGACGCTCGCAGGGCGTATTGCCAGTTACGCACCCACTGGCCGACGCCCGCGAAAGCGCCTGGTGGGCAAGAAGAATGTCCACGATGATGCTCGCCACCGCCGGACTGTTCACCGCCCTGTCCGTCGCCGCCTGCGGGGGCGGCGGTGGTCATTAGCGACTCCTACAACAAAGGCTTCCAATGGGCCAACGCCAACCAGCAGACGGCAGCAATCCAGGTCGGGTTCATGGGCGTCGACGGCGTGTGTCATGCCTTCGCTACCCAACAGGCTCAGGGTCTCAATGCGCAGGAATGGACTCAGGGTTGTATCGACGGCCTCACCAAGGTCTTGTCCACCTCTCCCGGCACGAGATAACGAGGCACTAACCCATCGGCAGCTTCAGCACCCTGTTGTTGCCTTGGTCAACGACATAGACGTTGCCGGCGTTGTCCGCCGCCACAGCCTGGGGAGCGTTGAGGCCGGTGAACGGCAGGACGGTTTGCCTGTTCGAGCCGGCCGCCAACTTGAGCACCCTGTTGTTGCCTTGGTCAACGGCGTAGACGTTGCCGGCGCTGTCAACGGCCACACCGGAGAGGCGGGCGAAGGAGCTCGTGAAATTCAGCGTGGTCGGCGCACTGGTCCCGGCCACCAATTCCACCACCTGGTTGTTGAAGCTGTCGGCGACATACACGTCACCCGCGGTGTCCACCGCAATACCCACGGCGCCGCTGAGGTGTCCGAACGGCAGCACGGTTTGGGTGTTCGACCTGGCCGCGAATTTGACCACCTTGTCGACGAAGACTTCGATGACGTAGACGTTGCCGGCGGTGTCTACCGCCACACTCCCGGGGCCGCTGAGGCCGGTGAACGGCAGCACGGCCTGGGTGCTCGACCCGGCGGCCAACTTCACGACCCGGTTGTCGTTGTGGCTCGCTACGTACACGTTGCCGGCCGCGTCCACCGCCACACCATCGGGGCCGTCGAGGCCGGTGAACGGCAGCACGGTCTGGGTGCTCGACCCGGCCGGCAACTTCGCCACCGACTGGTTGCCGCTGTCGGTGACGTACACGGCTCCGGCGCTGTCCACCGCCACACCGACAGGCGTGTTGAGGCCGGTGAACGGCAGCACTGTCTGTCGGGATGCCTGGGTCGGGGAGGACGGCGGGTTCGACGTTGCCGGTCCATGCAGAGACGGCCGCGTGACCAGGTATCCGGTGGTGATGCCGATGGCGGTCACGACGAGCGCGATGACTGCGGCGATGACGGCGTTTCTGGGGCTCCGCCATCGGCGCGGGTATCGGACGGGGGGCGGCCCCCACGCCGCCGGCCCGACCGGGGGCGAATAACCCGACGGCGGCCCGGGGTCCCTCGTCGCCGGCTGGGATGGCGGTGCCGGCACCTGCCCGGTGGGCGGCTTGGGTGGGGCCCAGGTCGCTGGCCGCGAGATCGGCGCAGTGACCGCGTCGCGGGCCTCACGCGCTAACTCCACCGTCGTTGCATACCGGTCGTCGGGGTCCTTGGCCATCCCCTTTTCGATCACCGAATCGAACTTGTTGGACAACTCGGGGCGCGCGCTCGATGGTCGCGGCGGCGGATCCACCAGATGCGACAGCGCCTGGCTTTCAAAAGTGTCGCCCGGAAACGGCGGCCTACCGGTCAGACATTCATACAGCACGCAGGCCAACGCATAGATGTCGGCGCGGGCGTCCACCTCGCCGGCCCTCATCCGCTCGGGTGACATGTATTCCCAGGTGCCCACTACGGCGCTGGTGCTGGTCAGCTTGCGCTGGTCGGCGCCGCGGGCAAGCCCGAAGTCGATCAGATAGGCGAAGTCGTCCTCGTCGAGCAGGATGTTGGACGGTTTGACGTCGCGGTGCACCAGCCCGATCTTGTGTGCGGCATTGAGCGCCGTGGCGACTTGCTCGATGATGCGCACCGCCCGCGTCGGGGGCAGCGGCCCGTGATCGAGCACGGCGTGCAGGTCGCGGCCTTCGACCAGCCGCATGTCGACGTAGAGCCGGCCATCGATTTCTCCGTAACCGTGAATCGGGATCACATGCGGGGAGTTCAGCCGGGCCGCCGCGTGCGCCTCGCGGCGAAACCGCTCCACGAATGTGTCGTCTTCTGCCAAGTGCGGCGGCAACACCTTCACGGCAACGATGCGATCAGTCACCGTGTCGTAGGCCCGCCAGACTTCGCCCATACCGCCGCGGCCCAGCAACTCGATCAGGCGGTACGACCCGAACGGCGTCCCGTCCACTTGTTCCTCCCGGCAAGTCACTGACGCAGGAAACCTCAGCCAGTCGTCAGCTTCAGCACCCTGTTGTTGCCTTGATCGGCAACGTAGACGTTGCCGGCCTTGTCCACCGCCACAGCCGCGGGACCTTTGAGGCCGGTGAACGGCAGCATGGTTTGCGTGTTCGGCCCGGCCGCCAACTTGACCACTCTGTTGAGGTTGGAGTCGACCACGTACACGGTGCCCGCACTGTCCGCCGCCACACCGATAGGCGCGGAGAGGCCGGTGAAATTCAGCACGGTCTGGGCATTCGACCCCGCCGCCAACTCCACCACCCGATTGTGGCCGTAGTCGGCGACATACACGTTGCCGGCGGTATCCACCGCCACACCGTTGGGGAGGTTGAGCCCAGTGAACGGCACTACGGTCTGGGTGCTCGACCCGGCCGCCAACTTCACCACCCGGTTGCCGTTGGTGTCGGCCACATACACGTTGCCGGCGCTGTCCACCGCCACGCCTTCGGCGCCGTGGAGGTCGGTGAACGGCAGCAGAGTCTGGGTGTTCGACCCGGTGGCCAACTTCACCACCTGATTGCCGTAGTGGGTGACGTACACGCTGCCGGCGCCGTCCACCGCCACACCGGCGGGCATTATCAGGCCGGTGAACGGCAACGCGGTCGGCGTACTCGAACCGGCCACCAACTTCATCACCCGCAAGTTGCTGGAATCGATGACGAAGACGTCACCGGCGACGTCGACCGCCACACCGTTGGGCGTGTTGAGCCCGGTGAACGGCAGCATGACCTGCCGGTACGTCGGTGTGGGTGGCGCCGTCGGCGTCGGTTGCGCCGTCGACGTGGACCCCGACTCGGGGTGCGGCTGTCCTTTGATGGCGAGGTAGCCGGTGATGCCGGCACCGATGAGCAGGACGACCACGGCGATGATTCCCAATATCCAGGGGTTGGGTCTGGGACGGCGTGGGGCGGGCCGGGGCCCGGTGGGGAAGTCGAGCACAGGTCCCGCGCCCGGGTAGGGGGGAGGCGGCGGTGATGGATCGGGCCCGCCGGCGCTGGGGGTATTGCGGTGGGCTGGCACGAAGGTTCCAGCGCCATCCGAGGGTGCAAAATACGGCGGCGGTGTGGAGCCCGTTGGGCTGGGCCCGGGGTGGGCGCGGGTAGGCACCCCCGAGGCGGGCGGTTTGGGTGGCGCCGAGGTCGTTGGCCGCGGGATCGGGGCAGTGACCGCGTCGCGGGCCTCCCGGGCTAACTCCACCGTGGTGGCGTAGCGGTCGTCGGGGTCTTTGGCCATCCCCTTTTGGATCACCGAATCGAACTTGTTGGACAACTCGGGGCGCGCGCTCGATGGTCGTGGCGGCGGATCGGCCAGATGCGACAGCGCCTGGCTTTCAAAAGTGTCGCCCGGAAACGGCGGGCTTCCGGTCAGGCATTCATACAGCACACAGGCCAACGCATAGATGTCGGCGCGGGCGTCCACCTCGCCAGACCGCATGCGCTCGGGTGACATGTAGGCCCAGGTGCCGATCACGGTGCTGGTGCTGGTCAGCTTGCGCTGGTCGGCGCCGCGGGCCAGCCCGAAGTCGATCAGGTAGGCGAAGTCGTCCTCGTCGAGCAGAATGTTGGAAGGTTTGACGTCGCGGTGCACCAGCCCGATCTTGTGGGCGGCATTTAGCGCCGTGGCGACTTGCTCGATGATGCGCACCGCCCGCGTCGGGGGCAGCGGCCCGTGATCGAGCACGGTCTGCAGGTCGCGGCCTTCGATCAGCCGCATATCGACGTAGAGTCGGCCCTCGATTTCTCCGTAACCGTGAATCGGGATGACATGCGGGGAGTTCAGCCGGGCCGCCGCGTGCGCCTCGCGGCGAAACCGCTCCACAAAAATGTCGTCTTCTGCCAGGTGCGGCGGCAACAGCTTCACCGCTACCGTGCGATCAGTCACCGTGTCGTAGGCCCGCCAGACCTCGCCCATCCCACCGCGGCCCAGCAACTCCACCAAACGAAAGCGACCAAACGGCGTGCCCTGCACCCAAAGCCTCCTGCACCAAGCCCCGCAAGCTGCATGCACGATACCGCTTGATCAGTTCCACCCGGAGGTGATCGCCCGCTTCGCCCGGGCCGCCTCAGTGACGGGTACCGATGTCTGCGGGCGGGATTAGGGCCCGCGAGCGGCGTCTGGGAATGAACCGGCACACGACGCGCAGCCACTCAACTCGGTTGTCGCGCAAGACCGCCCGAACCGCCTGCATGGAGTTCTGCCGCCAGACAGACGACGGCGCCGGTGGCGGCCGTGTACGCGGACCGCCACCGGCGCCAGCCGGTACTGCTCAGTGCCAGTGGATGTTGGCCGAACCGGGGTGCGCGCCCTGCCAGTGCACCGTGCCGTGAGCGCCGTTGGGGCCGCCAATGACGCCGCCTTGGTAGGTCTCGGCCGACGCGGTCGCAGCGCTGGCCAGCGCGCCCAGGCCGATGGCAGCAGCGGCAACCGAAGCGGCGGCGAACTTGGTGAAACGAGTGGTGTTCATTTTGGATTCCTTCTGTGATGTGGTTGTTCCGGGGCTTTCCGGTCGACAAGAGAATCTGATGAGCGCCTACAAATTTCCTTGCAAGGTTCTTGCGAAATTCTTGCGAGCCCGGCCTCCGATTAGCCGCAGCCAATCCCCGACGGCTGCGTCAGCCCGACGCGCGAAACGTGACATTTACACAGCCGCACGAGAGAACTTGACACGCAACGTTTTTCGGCTACATGTGCACGACCGGCGGCAAATACGGCGGCCGGACGCTGCGCGGCGCGATCCGGCGAAGCCCCCGACGTCAGGGTCGCTGGGCCTCGAAGACGAACTCGTGGCTGCAGATGCTGATGCGGTCGCCATCGGTCAGGGTGGCGCTGTAACGAATTCGCTGGTTTTGCACCTGCACGCCGTTGACCGACTGCAGATCGGTGATCACGAAACTGCCTCCCGTGTCGACGATCACCGCGTGATGCCGGCTGACGTCGTCGTCGTCGAGGACAATGTCGTTGTCGGAGAGGCGCCCGATGCGGGTGGCCGCCGACCGCAGGGGATAGTGCTTTCCGGTAGCGTCGCGCACCCCGGCGACCACGGACTTATGGGCGAGAACGGTGTGCATGCCGGCCATGGCGTGAGCGGCGGTGGTCCTGGCGGCCCGCCGAATATTCAACGGCTCTTGCCGCAGAATTCGCTCGTGGAGGGCGTTGACCGTGGGACCCGGGTCGATGCCCAAATCGTCCGCCAGCGCCGTCTTTAGTCGCCGATACGCCTCAAGGGCGTCGGACTGGCGTTCGACAACGTAGTAGGCGGTGATCAACCTCGCCCACAGCGGTTCACGGTAGGGATGGCCGGCGGCGAGTTTTTCCAGCTCACCGATAATGGATTCAGCTCTCCCGCAGGCTATTTCGGCTTCAGCGCGGGTAACGTGGACCAACATGTAGTCTTCCATCAGCGCAGTGGCGAACTGCTCGGCGAATGCGAAGTTGCGCAAGTCATCCAAGGCCGGCCCGCGCCATTCTTTCAGCGCGGCAACCAGCTGACCGCTCGCCCGTTCGAATCGTCCCGCCGCGGCGGCCTGCAATCCCGCGGTCTTGGCAGCGATGAAGCGGTCCAAATCGCAGTCACCGTCGGCGACGGCAAGCTGATATCCCGGCGGCGCGCTGGCTAACACCTGATAGGGGTCGACTCCCGCACCGCCGAGCAGCCGGCGCAGGTTGGACACATAAGAATGGATGTTGGCCCGTGCCGTCGCTGCGGGCGAATCTTCCCAGGCGCCATCGATCAACGCCTCTTGACTAACCGGGCGGTTGCGGTTGATCAGCAGCATCGCCAACAGCGCTCGTTGCTTGGGCGTGCCCAACGCCACCGGCGTGCCGGCCACGGTCACCAGCAACGGCCCCAAAAGGAAAAAGCTGAGACGAGTTCCGCCCATCGCGCTCCAAGCCTGCGGGTCAATCGGGAGGGTTAGTGTCCCACTGTCAGGCCCCCACAACAATCAGCGACACCCGCAGCAGCGCGCGGCGGCCAAGCTCCGTGACCCGTCGGTGCGGCGGTTGGGTTTCCTTCGTGCGAAACGATTGCTGGACTTATCGTGTGTTGGACCGTGGATGCCGATCTTACGGATCAGAACGGGTTGACGGTGGTATCGCTGCCGATGAACATGCCGTGCCCCGTGCCATCGTTGGTGAAGCGAATGCCGTTGGCGGCCGCCTCGACCGTCCAGCCCTGGATGCGGTAGGTCCGGCCGGGGACGAGGGTGTCAAAAGGGGCATGGTTGTAACCGACGCCGATGTTCGCACTTCGGTAGCTGAACCGACCCGATGCGGTGACGAAGGCCTGATCGTCGTCCGCCGGCGCTTGGGCGAAGCTGCCCTGGCAGATCACATTGGGGCCGACCCCCGGAGTCGCATCGTCGGAGCCGATCTCGCAGAGCATGCGTGGTGTCTGGGTGTTCACCTTCGCGTCGTGCCCTGGGGTGGGATCGGCGCTAGCCAGCGGTGCGCAGGCAAGCGCGGCCATGCCCAGTCCCGCTAGTGCAATCTTCGTCATCTCGGTCCTTCCTCAGAGCGGTTTGACGTGTTGCTCGGGGCGGCGACCGGATTCGGGTCCGCGGGCCGTGACGGTCATGCTGTGGCCGCTCGCGTTGCCGCCGACCTCTTGAGGGACAGCTCAGTCCTCTCCGAAAACGACGTGCCCCTGGCAACTCTCGCATATTCGTCGGCAGGCTCGGACGCTTCTAACCGGCGACATACCCCGAAGGCCAAATCGACCAGCTCCGGATCGGGCATCAGCCGCGAGTCCTACGTCACGCTGAATTTCGCTCGGTAGTTTGTCGGCGCGTTTTCCGGTCGCCCGCGGCGCCGGCACGCGGTTTCCTCGATAACTGTTTGGGCAGGTGGCGGCAATGCCGAGTGACGCAAGGCTTCCGCAAGCCCCCTCGAAGGATTTTCGAAGAAGCCTGCCACAACCTTTGCTATGCCCGGCATTAGACAGCCGGGACCAAGGATCCACACCGTCGGAGACGCCGTACATGAACCTGATCCCGGGCCATCAGCAGCCCATCAAGCGCGACGGAGGCCCCCGCGTCGGTGTTTCCGGGCAGGCGATAAATCAGCTATCGCGGCGACCCGGATCCCCGCAAGCGCCCCGCCCCGACCGCACGACGGCCACGGGCATCGAAAAAACCCGGTCGGCCACGGCTCGACTGCGCTTCGCGGGTTTCCTCGTCGCCGCTTTTCGCGATCTTCTTGCCATGGGTGACGGTCTCGATCGGTCCGCCCCTGGTCGGACAAGCACTTATGAACGGAGCCCGGGCAGCGACCGCTGCGCCCCGGCGAGTTACCCGCGACGCCTTCGCGTCGGCCGCACATGAAGCTGCTCGGCCACGAATTGATGGCGCCACGCTTATGTCGCCGCCGCCGCCCGCACAGCTGCCGCGCAAAGCTCTTTTATGAAGTGATCCGCAATCGCGCCTACACACCGAGGGCACAGCCAATCGGGACTCGGTAACGCCACGCAACCACGCACGACACTGAGCAGCGAAATGCCACTGAGCTTTGCGATGCGTTACGACTGCTCCAATAGCCTTGCGGCGCAGCATGGTTCGTCGCCCGCGGGACCAACCCGTGCCCTATGCCGGTAAGTAGAGCCCTGCGCGAGCTCGCCGTGCAGGACATCCGGACGCCGGCCGGTGCCGACTGGAAGGCCCCGACTTGCCGCTCGGCATTGCCCGGCCTTCGGGGTTGGGCATGCAGTGGTTCCGCAAATAGCTGACCTAACCTTGCGTGTCGGCGTGCGACGATGCCGCAACCCCCCGTCAGCGCCGTTGTGCTGGTTAGGGATTCGGTCCATCGGGATGTCGGCATCATGGTCCGGCCGTGACTTTTGCCCTCCTGCGTGGGCGATTCCACATCCGTTCGGCGCTGCGTGCGTTAAGCATGAGACGTTACGGCCCAAGATGGTGCGCGCCGCGACGATGGCGCCGCTCTGCTCGTTGCGGTGCCACCGCGCAGCGGGACCTTGACTCGCGCGACTCATCGAGGAGGCCCTTGCCCGTCAACCCGCGGAGGCAGGCTGGAAGCCCCGCGGCCTGGTGACGGTATGCGCGCCGGTCACCGTATGGCGACGGGCTTGCCAAATGATTGAAAATCAGCAACCTCTACGCCGTATTCTTCGAAGAGATTTCCGATGATCTCCACGTCCTCGTATCCCACCCGGCCGCTTACCGCGTTGCGCTTGTCGCCGTGCGCCGCAACGGTGGCGGCTTCCAGGGCGCAGGCGAATTCGGTAGATTCGCCATGCAACCCCGAATTATCGCCGTAGTTATAGGGCACACCACCGGTGTAGTAACCGTCTCGAGTCATGAACTCGCTTGCGCTTCCGTCATTGCCGGCCACCCAAAACACCTGACCGCCCAGCGCTTCTATCTGCACGCGGTCGACGGCGCCCGGCTGGCTGTCGTCGATCAACCTGATGTTCGAAAAGTCGACGGCGTCGAATTCGGGTGCGGTTAGGTCCAGCTTGTCCGTAATCGCGCACACAACGTAGTTATTGTGTTTGAATATGTCCGCGACGCTTTCTCGCACCTCTAAGCCGCCGAGATGGGTATTTTCCGCTACCAGCGCCCTCATTCTGTCAGCGCGCTTATCGAATACCTCGATCCTGTGATCCGGAAGCATCTTCCTGAGAGCCTGAACGCTCGACCAACCGATCGAACCCGCCGCGCCGACGACGCCGATCGTACCGCCGGCGTCGACCCGCGACCGCTTCATGGCTTCGACCGTCGTCTTAGCGATCATGTAGACGGTTCCACCATGCCCGGTGGTGGTGGTTAGATTCTTCATCCCTGCCGGGCGCCTGAGCTTTTTGCCGAAATCCGTCAACAGAGGCAGGGTTGCCCCCAATCCGATGAATTTCGCGCCCAAGACGTGGTGGGCGAACTTGGCGGTCTCCAGAAGTATCCGGTCGACGCTGCTCGCGAGGTGCATGGCCTGTTGGGCATTATCTGGATCCGTCCAGATATCCGAGGGCATATCCGCATATACCGGTGCCAGGACCAGGGCTCCCGCTTCATTGTCGTTGCTGCTTCGCAAATAGGTGTCGAGGATGGTCGGAGGGAGGCCGTAGATGGTTCGCATGCGAATTTCCGACGACACTCCGAAACGTGCGGGGTCTAAAAGTGGATAAAAAGGTATTGACTCGCTGGCATACCCACTGCCCTCTCCCAAGTCAGCGGGATCAGCGCGAGTTGAGCGCACCGGCACGACGAAAGCCCGCTCGACTCGTCGTCCGAGGCCCTTTTTGCGCTCATAGAAGTCAAACGAGCTGTCGATAAAATCTTGGCTTCGTTCGTACGCGGCTTCGACATCCGCTTTGGCGGCGCCGGTTTCCGCTAGTACGGCGTCCCGGACCTGCTCGAGTTTTTTCGACTGCTCCGCGCGGGAAAAATCCGTATAGTCAGGCGGCGATGCGTTCCAGACGCCGCCCGTGGCCTTCAGGCAGGCGGTCACCGCCTGTTGTTCCTGAAGGTGCCTTTTCGAAGGGTTTCGTGTTTGGCCATTCATTTCGTTCCTCCTTTTTAACGCCGTGCTTTAGGGGTTGTGGGTTGGGGTTGCTCAGTTTGGTCGATGAAGGGGGGCCGGCGGCCTGTCCGGCGCTTCTTCCTCGGCATCCAAGGCGTGGCGCTCAATCTGTTGCGTAATCGCGAGGTCGGAAATAAAGACCTTCAGTTGGGCTTCCTGTATGTGAGTCATATCGTCAATGAAGTTCGGATCGATATCGCCATGTGAGTTCAGGAACTCAGCGATCTTCGCGCCACCCTCGTGGATATGGCGGACATATAGCTCTACTTTTCGTGGGCCCATTTCGCTCACGCTGTGGCTGAGTGCTCTTGTGGGTTGGATCCCGGCAAGTTTCCGAGTGCCCCGCTTAGCCGGGGGCGTCGAGCAGCGGCGCGGCGTTTTTGGATATCACGGTAGGTGTCGAGGGGATGTATCGCCCGATCGGCAACGGCGCCCCCGAGCGACATCGCAAGCAGGGTGCCGATACTGACAACTCCCACACCGCTGCCGAACCGATCCCGCAGCTTGTTCATCGGTGCTCTCTTCCTTTGTATTTTGATGCCAGCTCCGCGGCGTCGCCGATCCACTTGAGGGTCCACGTGTAGGTGAACAGCGCCCAATAACTCGCCTCATCCTTCATGCGCTGGAGTTTTATGTTGGTGGAGCGCGGTTTGGCATTGAACTTTTCTGTGTCAATGGCGACCGCCCCGAGGGTTGCTTTCGTCATTTCTCGTTCCTCTTGTCAAATTCGTGGGGGCCGCTTAGGCCCTTCTGCGTGGGCAAGAGAAAGGGTGCGCCGGACGGCTTGAAAAATTCTTGGAACGTCATCGACCGTGGTCGAGCGCATATCGCACGCGTGCTCGACGTTGTGCGCGCCTTGCGCCGCAACGAGTTCGGGGATTTCGCTGCTCCAGCGAACCCACGGGCTGGGCCTGCGCGCGTCGGGCGCCCCCAGGGGTCCTCTCACTGACGCTGGATGCAATCCCGACCAAGGTGGGGCCCTGTGTGTACACAGGGCCGCCCGAGTCGCCTCACCGATACGTCAAAAGCGTATCCACCCAGCCTGACCGGCCGGTATTGTCTGCACCGTCACCAGTCGCCCAGGCGCGGAGGACAGCCGTGACCAAACCCGACCAGCTACGTCGTATCCGTGGAGACGCTATGTTGAGCAACGGGTTTGGCGTCCCACGGTGTGACGGCGCCGGTCGGGCGGCCGCTGGTATCTGCGCGGCGACGGCTGACAGCGAGGCGTAGATGGTTGTGGGGATAGTGCCGGGTGGGCAGCCCGATGAGCCGCCGGCCTACCTGGTCGTCGTGGGCGATGACGGCGGCGAACGCAGCGTGCCGATTTTCGATCAGCTGTTCGTCGGTCGGGAATGCGCCGGTATCAGCGAGTCACGCAGGCTGGTGATCGACGATCCCGAGATCTCGCGCACCCACTTGGAAATCCGGCTCGACACCGCGGCCGATCAGGCTTTCGTCATTGACACCAGCCGCAACGGCACCGAGGTCAACGGCGTGCGGCTCGAGCGTGCGGTATTGGTGCCGATCAAGGCTGGTGACAAGCTCGAGATCGGCGATGTGGCGCTGATTTTCCGTTCGCGACGGTTCACCGCCGTCGTTGTGGGCGCCCGGCGGTCCACGCGCGCGCGCATCGGCATGACCGCGATGGTGATGGTGGTCGGCGACATCGTCAATTACTCGACGATCTCGCAGGTGACCGACGAGGGAATCATGGCACGCAGCCTGCACACGCTCTGGAATCAGCTCGGCGTTGTGCTGCGGGCCCATCATGGAACGCTGAATTACTACGCCGGTGATGCGCTGTTGGCGATCTGGCAGCTACGCCGGTTCCGCGATGCCGCGGCACTGGCGATTGAGTTCGCTCTGGCGGCCAATCAGCTTGTCGACCAGTTGGCGCCCGAGTTACAGGTGCGCGCTCCGGACGGCTCGCCAATTCGCATGGGTTGGGGGGTAGTGCAGGGCATGGTCGCGCAGGCCGCCATGACCAGGTCAGCCGACGCCGTGATCGGCGACGCAACCAATGTGGCATTCCGAGTTGCCGGCCTCGCCGGCCGGCAAGGACGTGAACCGGTGCTGGCGACCAGCACGGTGCGCCTCGCCGCCTCAGACCAATTTACTTGGGGCAAAAGCGAACTCGTTGAGATCAAGGGCAGAAGCGGCCGGGAGACCGTTTTCCCGGTCATCGCGTCCATGTCCGCCGTGACAATCCCGCTCAGCGGGACGGACGGCGGTGAGAAACAGGTCGCCGGTGACATGGAAGGCAAGGTCGACCCAAGCCCCTGAGGCCGCACGGGTTCGGGGGATTCGCTCCGCCGACGGCGCCGCGCCGGATGGTCCTCCCTCGACCGGAACAGATTGCCTGGCAAGTCAGTTCATTCCGCCCTGCCGCCGAGTTATTTGGCGATAAACCGATCGGCCCGATGGTAGAAGTCGAGGCGGATCTCGGGCTTGGCCAACCCGTGACCCTCGTTTTCATACATCACGTAATACTTCGAGGGGAATGAGCTTCACATCAGCCAGGCGGCGCCTCGCTGTCGGTGCTGGACGGGTTGCTCGTGGCGATCAAATCGATACCACGAGTTCAGCATCGGCTCAGCCGATGTGACGCCGGCGTTTCGTCGGTCCGCGAAACTCCCAACGCGATTGGAGAACTCGATCAATCGTTCACGCCCCGCAGTCGGCGCTGTTGAGGTAGCTGCCGTTGACCTTCTTGCAGAACGGGAAGTTGTGACGGCGGTGCCGCCGGCGTTGATGGTCAGAGCCTCCCCGTGGGCACCCCACTGGCCGACGAACGGTCCGCCCGCCACCGAGAAGGGTTGGCCGAGCCCTGCCTGCCCCGGGTCCGCGTGCGCCGACGACGCATAGGAGATGGCCGCCGCCGGCAAGATCAGGACGGCTGCCACCGCTGCGAGAGGGATTGAGGTAGTGCGATTGTTCTTCATTTTCGGTCCTTCTTGCAGGGGTTGTCGGCGGGTCGCTCGCGCGCTCCTGCCAGCATCGTCACTGGCTGCCCCCTGCGCGTCGCGCCCTTTTCCCCGCTATCGGCAAGTTGCCGCACTTTGTGATGAAGGTCTGATGAGATTCAGCAAGTTACCTTGATTCCCCATTTTGGGGTGCTGGCAGCCGGGGCAGAGGCGGTTCAACCAGGGCCCAATGTCGCACCGCCAAGGCTCAAGGGCGGCGCAGCAGAAGATCTCATCGGCGTTGGATCTCAAAGGTGAAATGGTGGCCGCAGATGGTGATGCGGTCACCATCGGCGAGCGTGGCGCTGGGACGCAGACGCTGCTGTTGCACTCGGACGCCGTTCGCCGAGCCCAAGTCGGTAATCACGAAACTGCTTCCCGTGTCGATGATTACCGCGTGGTGCCTGCTGACGTCGTCGTCGTCCAGAATGATGTCGTTGTCTTCGAGGCGGCCTATCCGGGTGGCGGCCGCTTGTAGCGGATAGTGCCGCCCGGCGGCATCACGCAACCCGGCGACAACAGACTTGTCGGTGAACGCGGTGTGCGTCGTGGCCATTGCGCGCTTTGCGGTGGTTTTGGCGGCCCTCTTGGTATCCAGCCGCTCCTGGCGCAGGATTCGCGCCTGCAGGGCGTTCACCGTGGGACCCGGGTCGATGCCCAGATCCTCGGCCAGCACCGTTTTCAGTCGCCGATAGGCTTCCAGGGCGTCGGACTGGCGTTCAGCAACGTAGTAGGCCGTGATCAGCTTTGCCCACAGCGGCTCACGGTAGGGGTGCTTGGCAGCAAGCGCTTCGAGGTCACCGATCACGGTGCTGGCACGTCCGCACGCGATTTCGGCTTCTGCGCGGGTGATATGGGCCAATATGTAATCTTCCATCACCGCGGTGGCGAACTCGCTCACGAAAACAAAGCTGCGCAAGTCATCGAGTACCGGGCCGCGCCATTCACTCAGCGCGGCCGACAGATGGCCGCTGGCCTGTTCGAATCGTCCCTCTGCGGCAGCGCCCATTCCCGCGGCCTTGGCGGTGATGAAACGGTCCAGATCACAGTCGCCATCGGCCACGGCGAGTCGATACCCCGGTGATGCGGCGGCCAACACCTGGTAGGGGTCGAGCCCGGCGGTCCCGAGCGTCCGGCGCAGGTTGGACACATAGGATTGGATGCTGGTGCGCGCCGCCGGCACGGGCGACTGATCCCATACCGCGTCGATCAGCGACTCCACGCCGACCGCGCGATTGCGGTTGATCAGGAGCATTGCAAACACACCCCGCTGTTTCGGCGTACCCAACGCCACCGGCCTGCCGGCCACGATCATCTGCAACGGCCCCAGAAGACCGAACCTGAGATGAGTTCCGGCCATCGCGCTCCAAGCCTCGAGGTTATCGGCGACGTCAGTGTCCCACTGTGCCGTCGCCGGACTGGGCGGTGACACACGAACTCAGCCGCGCCGATCTCGTCCATGCCTTCGCCGGTCGGCACTCCCGCACCGGACAAACCGGGTGCCACAAACCACTACTTCGGGTCGGTGATCGACGCGACAGTGACCTTCGCCGCAGCCTCGAATCGGTCAGGTCGAGGCGGCTCGACTGCGAACGAGCGCCTCGGGCAGCGAAATCGCCCCAACCGTTGTCACCAGCCAGACCACAATCGTGGTGGCGAGCCAGGATGCAAAGCCGTGGATCGTGAGCCCGCGGGTTAACGCCGAGGCGAGAATCAACGCGACCAGGGTCAACGCCAGGCCGGCGCCCCCGAGCAGCAGCGACGCATACGCATGGGGCAACTTCAAGATCGACACCGACACGACCGCCTGTGCCGCGGAGAACAACAGCACCGCGACGATGAACCCCGACGCCGACACGGAAACTCCGGGAACAACCCAGGCCGCCACCAGCAGTCCGACCGCCCACCACGCCAGAAGGACAACCGCCCGCAGCAGATTTTGCCGCATGGCAATAAGTGTAGGTCGATTAGGGCCGTTGGGAACCGCGTTGACTCACTGAATTTAGGCCGCGTATCCCGATCTCCTGGCGGGGTTAGTCGCCGCGTCAAATGGGTATCAGCTACACCATGATGAGTGCCGGACGGGTCGCGTTTGCGTGCTCACCCCCATCATCGGGGACAGGATGACGAAAGCACCGACATCGATGCCCATTGCCAGAACCGTCAATGTGACCAGAACGACCCCGGCGATCGTCGCGATACGGTTGAGCCCGCGCGTCCGGGGGCCGGTCCGGATACCCGGCGGCGACCATGAGTAACCCGGTGGGAGGAACGGTCGAGGGCCGCTTTCACAGCAGTAGTAGTGTCAAACAGACATTGCCGGGAGACCAGATGACCGATGCGGGATTGCACGCTAACAAGCGTCAACGCGGCCGCCGCGCCGTCGAGCTCCACGTTGCGGCGCGCCTCGAGAACCTGGCGATGCTCCGCACGCTGGTCGGTGCCATCGGCACCTTCGAGGACCTGGATTTCGATGCCGTGGCCGACCTGCGCCTGGCGGTCGACGAGGTCTGCACCCGGTTGATCCGCTCGGCCACCCCGGACGCGACGCTCGTGGTCGTGGTCGACCCGCACGACGACGAATTGGTGGTGGAGGCTTCCGCGGCGTGCGACACCCACGATGTGGTGGCGCCCGGGAGCTTCAGCTGGCACGTCCTGACGTCGCTGGCCGACGAAGTCCACACCTTCCACGATGGCCGCGAACCCGATGAAACGGGCAGTGTCTTCGGTATCACGCTGACCGCGCGGCGGGCGGCCACCGGCAGGTGAGCTCGGGAGCCGCCGGCGGTTCGGTTTCGCGGCCGAACGAATATGCCGATGTTCCGGACATGTTCCGTGAGTTGGCGAGTGTCGCCCCCGACTCAATGGAGTCCCAGCGCCAACGGGACAAGATCGTCGAGCGGTGTCTGCCCCTGGCCGACCACATCGCCCGCCGGTTCGAGGGCCGGGGGGAGCCGCGCGACGACTTGGTTCAGGTGGCGCGGGTCGGGCTGGTGAACGCCGTGGTCCGCTTCGACGTCGAGGCCGGGTCGGACTTCGTTTCGTTCGCCGTGCCCACCATCATGGGCGAGGTCCGTCGTCACTTCCGCGACAACAGCTGGTCGGTCAAGGTTCCGCGGCGCCTGAAGGAACTGCACTTGCGGCTCGGCACCGCCACCGCCGAGCTGTCCCAGCGGCTCGGCCGGGCGCCGACCGCGACCGAACTCGCATCGGAGCTCGGCATGGAGCGCGACGAGGTCGTCGAGGGCCTGGTGGCGGGGAGCTCTTACAACACCTTGTCGATCGACACCGCCGGTGGCAGCGACGATGACGACGCCCGCGCCATTGCGGACACTCTGGGCGACGTGGACGTCGGTCTTGACCGTATCGAGGATCGGGAGGCGCTGCGTCCGTTGCTCGAGGCGCTGCCCGAGCGGGAACGAATGGTGTTGGTACTCAGGTTTTTTGAGTCGATGACGCAGACCCAGATAGCCGAGCGGGTCGGTATCTCACAGATGCACGTGTCCCGGCTGCTGGCCAAGTCGCTTGCGCGGCTACGGGACCAGCTGCAATAGCGGTCCCGAGTCTTCGCCTTCGGTGGTGTTCGGCTTCCGCGGCGCCGCGGCCCGCGGCGGCGTCGTCACCGGAAGAGTGCCGTCTGGGTCGCACAGCCGCAGCAACCGGGACACCGCCGGGCTGGGCACCATCGCCCAATTCACCTGGGCGCCCGAGCAGGCGACGTTGATTCGAAGTAGCGCTGAAAAGCCGGCAGTACCAATGAATTCCAGGTCGCGCAGGTCCAGGATCACCCGCTTGGAACGGGTGACGCTGCGTTGCACGTAGGCCGCGAGCTGATCGGCATTGGCGGCGTCGAGCTCGCCGCGCACGGTGATCACCGTGCCCGACGGGCTCCAGCGAGCGCCGAATTGGGCCGTGCGGCTGAGTTGAAAAGATTGAGCCACAGACATGCTTAACTCCATCATCGGGAGGGTCGTGCTGTGGATGACGCCAGGTGAGCAGCGACTTCTGACAGGGGAAATTCACTTTCCCCCGCCTCCCCGACGTTATCCGGGCGGCTGTGAACTCAACCTGCCTCGAACCCTACCCGCGGTATGCCGGGCCGACAACGTTCGCCTAGCCGATTCCCAGGAAACGCTGGTAACAGGGGCTTGCGTGCCCGGGCGTCACTTGATCTCGGCGAGCACCGTGCCCTGAGTAATGGCGGCGCCGGCCTCCACCGCCAGCCCGGTGATGGTGCCGTCCTTGTGGGCGGTGACCGGGTTCTCCATCTTCATCGCCTCGAGGACGACCACCAGGTCGCCGACCGCGACCTCCTGTCCCTCCTCGACCGCGACCTTGACCACGGTGCCCTGCATGGGCGCGGTGACCGCGTCGCCGGAGGCCACCGCACCCGCATGCGATCCGCGCTTGCGCGGCTTGGGCTTCTTCCGGATGACACCGGCCGGATCGGCCGCGCCGTTGGACAGCGCGAGATCACCGGGCAGCGACACCTCGATCCGGCGGCCGCCGACCTCGACGACCACCTTCTGACGGGGCCGGGTGTCCTCCTCGTCCAGGGGCTCGCCGCCGGTGAACGGTTCGACGTTGTTGTCCCACTCGGTCTCGATCCACCGGGTGTGCACCGAGAAGCCGTTGTCGTCGCCGATGAACGCCGGGTCGGCCACCACGGCGCGGTGGAACGGGATCACCGTGGCAAGGCCTTCGACCTCGAACTCGTCCAGCGCGCGTCGGGCGCGTGCCAGCGCCTCCTGGCGGTTGGCGCCGTACACAATCAGCTTGGCCAGCATCGAGTCGAACTGGCCGCCGATCACCGACCCCGTCTCCACGCCGGAGTCCATCCGCACGCCGGGTCCGGAGGGCGGGTGGAACTTGGTCACCGGCCCGGGGGCGGGCAGGAAGTTGCGGCCGGCGTCCTCGCCGTTGATCCGGAATTCGATCGCGTGGCCACGGGGAGTCGGGTCCTCGGTGATGTCGAGCTTGTCGCCGTTGGCGATCTTGAACTGCTGCAGGACCAAGTCGATGCCCGCGGTTTCCTCGGTGACCGGGTGTTCGACCTGAAGGCGGGTGTTGACCTCGAGGAAGGAGATCAGGCCGTCCTGGCCTACCAGGTATTCGACGGTTCCGGCGCCGTGGTAGTGGGCCTCCTTGCAGATCCGCTTGGCCGACTCGTGAATCTCCTTGCGCTGCGCGTCGGTCAGGTACGGTGCCGGCGCCTCCTCCACCAGCTTCTGGAACCGGCGCTGCAGGGAGCAGTCGCGGGTGCCCGCGACGACGACGTTGCCGTGCTGGTCGGCGATCACCTGCGCCTCGACGTGGCGCGGCTTGTCGAGGTAGCGCTCCACGAAGCACTCGCCGCGGCCGAAGGCGGCGACGGCCTCACGGGTGGCCGACTCGAACAGCTCCGGGATCTCTTCGATGCTGCGGGCCACTTTCATGCCGCGGCCGCCGCCGCCGAAAGCGGCCTTGATCGCGATCGGCACGCCGTATTCCTGGGCGAAGGCGACCACCTCGTCGGCGTCCTTGACCGGGTCGGAAGTGCCGGGAACCAGCGGGGCCTGGGCACGCGCTGCGATGTGCCGGGCGGTGACCTTGTCGCCGAGGTCGCGGATTGACTGCGGACTGGGTCCGATCCAGATCAGGCCGGCGTCGATCACCGCCTGGGCGAAGTCGGCGTTCTCCGACAAGAAACCGTAGCCGGGGTGGATGGCGTTGGCGCCGGACTTCTCCGCCGCGTCCAGGAGCTTGGCGAAGTCCAGGTAGGACTCCGCGGAGGTTTGACCGCCCAGGGCGAACGCCTCGTCGGCCAGACGCACGTGCGGCGCCTCGGCGTCGGGCTCGGCATACACCGCCACGCTGGGCAGGCCCGCGTCGCGGGCCGCTCGGATCACCCGGACAGCGATCTCGCCGCGGTTCGCGACGAGCACCTTGGAGATCCTCGAGCTGGCGTGACTAGCCACTGCGCCCTCCTGTTCGGCATCTTCTCTAAGAGATTTTCTTACAACGACGTCGGGGGAAGTCTAAGCGCCGCGCCATCGGGCCGGTGAGGCGGTCCCGGGGAATTCGGAGATTCAGGCGGCCTCCCGCAGTCGGCGCTTGATGCGGGCAAGCATCGCCGACATGCCGCGCAACCGCAGCGGGCTGATCAGGGCGGCCAGTCCGAGGTCGGTGTAGAAGTCCTCGGGCACCGCCAGGATCTCGGTGGCGGGTTGTTCGTCGAGGCCGGCTGCCAGGATCGACGCGAACCCGCGGGTGGTCGGGGCTTCAGCGGGCGCGCTGAAGTGCAGCCGCACCCGGCCCGGGTCGCTTGCGTCGACGTGCAGAAACAACGGCGACTGGCACTCGGGCACCGGCTCCATAGCAGCCTCTGCGAGGTCGGCGGGCAGAGCCGGCAGGTCGTCGGCGAACTCCAGCAGCAGCTTCAGCTTGTCCTGGCCCTGGACTTCGGCGAATTCCGACACCACCTCGGCCAACGGGGCCGGCAGGCCCGCGGGAGCGGCCATCACACCGGTACGGGTCCCGGGCTTTCGCCCGCGACGATGGGCACGCGAACGGTGTTGCCCCACTCCGTCCACGAGCCGTCGTAGTTGCGGACTCCCGGGTCGCCCAGCAAATGCGTGAGCACGAACCAGGTGTGACTGGACCGCTCGCCGATGCGGCAATAGACGACGGTCTTGTCGTCCGGGCTCAGGAAGCCGTAGAGCTCTCGGAGCTCCTCGCGGCTGCGGAATCGACCGCTGTCGTCGACCGCCTTCCCCCAGGGAATCGACCGCGCGGTGGGGATGTGCCCGGCGCGCAGCGCGCCTTCCTCGGGATAGTCGGGCATGTGGGTGCGCTCGCCGGTGTACTCCTCGGGCGAGCGCACGTCGATGAGCGGCTGGTTGCCGAGGATGGCCAGCACGTCGTCTTTGAACGCGCGGATCGGCGCGTCGTTGCGCTGCACGACGGGATAGCCGGTCGACGTCTTGGCGGGCACCTCGAGGGTGGTATCCCGGCGTTCGGCCAGCCATAGGTCACGCCCGCCGTTGAGCAGGCGCACATCGGGGTGGCCGAACAAGGTGAACACCCACAGCGCGTAGGCGGCCCACCAATTGCTCTTGTCGCCGTAGATCACCACGGTGTCATCGCGGGCGATGCCTTTGCGATTCATCAGGTCGGCGAACTGCGCTCCGTCGATGTAGTCGCGGACAGTCGGGTCGTTGAGGTCGGTGTGCCAGTCGATCTTGACCGCACCGGGAATATGGCCGACGTCGTAGAGCAGCACGTCCTCGTCGGATTCGACGATCGCCAGGCCGGGAGCGCCCATGTTGGCCGACAGCCAGTCGGCCGTGACGAGTCGTTCGGGGTGGGCGTATTCGGTCAGGGAGGGGTCTGGGTCGGGGGGTAATGGCACGGTTCGAGCCTACCGCTGGCCGATTTCGCCACGCGGTCATGGGTTTCTCCCACGGCGTCAGGTCCCGCGCCAGTTGCCCGCCCACAGCGCAGCCACCGACAGCCCGGCCCGCTGTACCAGTGACCGCAGCAGCGGCAGGCTCACGCCGATCACGTTCGACGGGTCCCCTTCGACGCCGTCGATGAACCATCCACCCAGACCGTCGAGGGTGAATCCGCCCGCCACCCGCTGCGGTTCGCCGTTGGCGACGTAAGCCCGCAGGTCCGCGTCCGTCGGGCAAGTGAAATGCACTGTGGTACAAGCCGATTCGACTTCGCGGTGGGCGATCGCCCCGTCGCTCAGCCGCAGCAGGCAGTGCCCGGTGTGCAGCTGACCGGACCGGCCACCCATGAGGTGCCACTGGTCCACGGCGGCGTCGGCCGACGCGGGCTTGCCGCACAGGCGGCCGTCGATGTGCAGCATCGAATCACAGCCGATCACAACGCAATCCGCCGCGACGGCGCTGTCCAGCTCGCCGGCCACCTGTTCGGCCTTGGCCGCCGCGAGGGCGCACACCACCTCTTCGGGCGAAGCGTCCGACCCCAAACCCGCGGTGAGGAGGTCCTCGTCGACGCCGGACACCACGACCAGTGGATCGACGCCGGCCTGGCGCAGCACCTTGAGGCGACCCGGAGAGGCCGACCCCAGCACCAGGCGCGTCATTGCTGCATGTGGACCCGTTGCTGCAGGGTGATCCGCTGATAGTTGGACATCGCGTAACGCAGCCTGTCGACCGGAAGTCCCCAGCGGGTGCGCTCCGTTTGCTCCGGCTCGGGCTCAGCGGCGGCGGTGCTGCCCAGCACGGCCAGCAGCGCGGCCACCTCCTCCTCGGTGGGTTTGCCCTTGAGGATCTGGATGTGCGGTTCGTGCGGCTGGGCCGTTTCGTCTGTCATAGCGGAATGTTCCCGTGCTTCTTGGGGGGCAGGTGTGAGATTTTGCGTTCCAGCAGCCGCAGCGCGGTCGCGATGTAGCCGCGGGTGTACGACGGGGGGATCACCGCGTCGACGTAGCCCCGCTCGGCGGCAACGTACGGGTTGACCAGCGTGTCCTCGTACTCCTGCTGCAACTGCAGGCGAAGGGCGTCGACGTCCTTGCCTTCCTTGGCGGCCTCGGCCAGCTGCTTGCGGTAGACGAACCCGACGGCGCCCGAAGCACCCATCACCGCGATCTGTGCGGTCGGCCAGGCAAGGTTGACGTCGCAGCCCATGTCCTTTGAGCCCATGACGCAGTAGGCGCCGCCATAGGCCTTGCGTGTGATGACGGTGATCTTGGGGACGGTCGCCTCGCCGTAGGCGAACAGCAGCTTGGCGCCGCGCCGGATGATGCCGTTGTATTCCTGGCCGGTGCCCGGCAGGAAGCCGGGAACGTCCACCAGCATGACGATCGGGATGTTGAAGCAGTCGCAGGTCCGCACGAACCGCGCGGCCTTCTCCGAGGCGTTGATGTCCAGGCAGCCGGCGAAGTGGGTCGGCTGGTTGGCCACGATGCCGACCGGCCGGCCCTCGATGCGGCCGAACCCGACCACGATGTTCTGCGCATAACCGGCCTGGATCTCCAGGAACTCGTCCTCGTCGAGGATGCGGGTGATCACCTCGTGCATGTCGTAGGGCTGGTTGGGCGAGTCCGGGATCAGCGTGTCGAGTTCGAGGTCCTCGTCGGTGAGGTTCTCCTCGATGGCGCCCTCGGGATGGGGCTCGGCATAGCGGGGGGCGTCGGTGAAGTTGTTGGGCGGCAGGTAGCTCAGCAGGTCGCGGACCCAGTCGAAGGCGTCCTGCTCGCCGGACGCGACGTAGTGCAACGTGCCCGACTTGGCCATGTGGGTGTGGGCGCCGCCCAGCTCTTCCATGGTGACGTCCTCGCCGGTGACGGTCTTGATGACGTCGGGTCCGGTGATGAACATCTGGCTGGTCTGGTCGACCATCACCACAAAGTCCGTCAGGGCGGGGGAGTACACGTGGCCACCGGCGGCGGCGCCCATGATCAGCGACACCTGCGGGATGACGCCGGACGCCAGGATGTTGTTGCGGAAGATGCGGCTGTACAGGCCGAGCGAGACCACGCCCTCCTGGATGCGCGCCCCCGCGCCGTCGTTGATGCCGATGAGCGGGCGGCCGGTCTTGATCGCCAGCTCCTGGACCTTGACGATCTTCTCGCCGTACACCTCGCCGAGGCTGCCGCCGAACACGGTGGCGTCCTGGCTGAAGATGCACACGTCGCGGCCGTCGATGGTGCCGTAGCCGGTGACCACGCCGTCGCCGAGGGGGCGGTTCGCCTCCAGGCCGAAGTTGGTGCTGCGGTGCCTGGCCAGGGCGTCGAGCTCGACGAACGAATCCTCGTCCAACAGGGCGTAGATGCGCTCGCGGGCGGTCAGCTTGCCCTTGGCGTGCACCTTTTCGACGGCGTCCTCACCGACCGGATGCAGTGACTCTTCTCGCCGTTTGTGCAGCTCGGCCAGCTTTCCGGCGGTGGTGTGGATGTCGATCGTGTGCTCGGCGGCGGGCTCGGCGGTGTGGTCGGTAACGCTAGTCATGGGACTCGATGTTATCGGCAGCCCCCAAATCGGTGTTTAGGCTGGGCTTGACATAGGAGAACGAGTGACGGACCGGGAGCTACTCAGGCAACCGCTGGACGAGACCGCGCTGCGGGGCGAGCTGATCGGGGCCGGGCTGGGTTGGCGGCAACTCGACGTCGTCGAGAAAACCGGCTCCACGAACGCCGACCTGTTGGCCCGCGCGGCGTCTGGGACCGACGTCGCCGGGGCGGTGCTGATCGCCGAGCACCAGACCGCCGGTCGCGGGCGTCAGGGCCGCGGATGGTCGGCCAGCCCGCGAGCCCAGATCACCATGTCGGTGGGCGTGAGTGTGGTCGACGTCCCCGTGGAGGCGTGGGGCTGGCTGTCGCTGGCCACCGGTGTGGCGATCGTCGACGCGGTGGCCCCGCTGCTCGAAGCGGCCGGGGTCAAAGCGGGCCTCAAGTGGCCCAACGACGTGCTGGTCAACGGCGGCAAGCTGGCGGGCATCCTCGCCGAGGTCGCGCGGCCGGTGGTGGTCATCGGCTTGGGGCTCAACGTGACTGAGTCGCCGGACGAGGTCGACGGCCCGGGCGCGACCTCACTGCTCGACCTGGGCGTGCCGGCGCCGGACCGCAACTGGCTGGTCTGCGCGCTGCTGCGCGAGCTGGGCCGCCGGATCGTCGCGTGGCGGGGCGCGCGCGGGGCCGACTGGGCGCTGGCCGCCGACTACCGGGAGCGCAGCCTGACGATCGGCACCCGCGTGCGCGCTCATCTGCCCGGCCGAAAGGAACTCGTCGGGACCGCGACCGGCATCGACGACCAAGGACGATTGTGCTTGGAAACAGAGGCCGGGAGCGTCGTGGTTTCGGCCGGTGACGTCGTGCATTTGCGCTGACGGCCTGAGTCGTCAAATCCTGTGCCGCGGCGGGTCCTCATCGAGTTCTGCGTTGGCGCGAAGAAGTTCGAGTGGGCCGCACGCTGCCGTCGATTTGGGCGTCATGGCGCTGATTTCGGGCGCTCGGAAAGTCGGGAGAGTTAAGGTCGCCAGCGTGAGCTATCCCGATAACGCCCTGGCCGCCGGCGAGCAGATCGTCTTGCACCACCACCCCCACTGGAAGCGTTTGATCTGGCCCGTCGTGGTCCTCATCCTGGTGACCGGGCTGGCCGCGTTCGGGTCCGGCTACCTCAACTCGACGCACTGGGGCCAGCTGACCAAGAACATCATCTACGGGGTCATCTGGGGGATCTGGTTGGTGATCGTCGGCTGGCTGACACTGTGGCCGTTCCTGACCTGGCTGACCACCCATTTCGTCGTCACCAGCCGGCGGGTCATGTTCCGGCACGGCGTGCTGACACGCAGCGGGATCGACATCCCGTTGGCGCGGATCAACAGCGTGGAATTCCGGGACAAACTTCTCGAGCGAATGTTCCGCACGGGGACGCTGATTATCGAGTCGGCGTCACAGGATCCGCTGGAGTTTCACGACATTCCGCGACTGCGCCACGTGCACTCGCTGCTGTATCACGAGGTCTTCGACACCCTGGGTTCCGAGGAGTCGCCGAGCTGAGTGAAGCGGCTAGCCTTGCGGCGGCGCCAGCCGCGCAACAAGGTGACGTTGCCACCCTCGAGCTCGTCCTCGAGAGCCTCGGCGATACCCCCCGCGGTAAGGGCGGATTCCAGCGCCTTCTCGGGGTTGCGCGCGAACTGGTCGGGGAACACCCAGCGCCGGAACGCCCAGAATCGGAACGCCATCTGCAGCAGGTTGCCGATGATGTAGGCCGAGATGAAGTCGGCGATGTTCTCCACGGTCAGCGAAACCGTCGGCACGCGCAGCTGCAGGACGTAGCTCGAGACCCACAGCGGCGCCATGCTCAGCAGCACCCCGACGCCGCTGACCGCGAAAAACAGCAACGCCTCGTGATGGCGCTCCCGGCCGCCGCGATCGCGGAAGCTCCACTCCCTGTTCAGCACGTAGGACGCGATGACCGCGACGATGCCCGCGATCACCTTGGCGGTTACCGGCTTGGCTTCGAGAACGGTCAGCTTCAGGGTGTAGAAGATGCCCGAGTCGATGACGAACGTGGTGCCGCCGACGATGGCGAATTTGATCAGTTCGTGATGGCGCCACAAATAGGGCTGGACAGCCTTGGGCAGGCGCGCGATCACGGCATCGGCGAGGGACACAGCACGCCAGTCTACGGACGGACGCGAAAATGACGCAAAATGCTACATAACGATATGGGCATCACAGCCGATCAACACGCTGCCGCGGGCCATGACACGATGATGGCCGTGCCGACCAACCGCCCGCCGGACGCCGCCACCCCAGTCGTCGCCATGGTCGGTGGCGGTCAGCTCGCCCGGATGACCCATCAAGCCGCGATAGCGCTCGGACAGACGCTGCGGGTGCTGGCCACCGCCGCCGACGAACCGGCCGCGCAGGTCACCCCGAACGTGGTGATCGGCTCGCACACCGATCTCGAAGACCTGCGCCGCGTCGCCGCCGGCGCCGACGCGCTGACATTCGATCACGAGCACGCCCCGAACGAGCTGCTGGAGAAGTTGGTCAGCGAGGGCGTCAACGTGGCGCCGCCGCCGCATGCCCTGGTGCACGCCCAGGACAAGCTCGTCATGCGGCGGCGGTTAGAGGCCCTCGGCGCTGCGGTGCCCCGCTACGCGGAGATCCGGAGCGTCGACGAACTCGACGCCTTCGCGCACCGCATAGCCGGCCCAGTCGTCGTCAAAGCGGTCCGCGGCGGTTACGACGGGCGGGGGGTGCGGATGGCCCGCGACCCTTCGCACGCCCGCGAGATCGCTGCCACCTTCCTGGCCGATGGGGTGCCGGTGATGGCCGAGGAGCAGGTGAACCTGCGCCGCGAGTTATCGGCGCTGGTGGCGCGCTCGCCGTTCGGCCAGGGCGCGGCGTGGCCGGTCGTGGAGACGGTGCAACGAGACGGGATCTGCGTGCAGGTGATCGCGCCCGCGCCGGACCTGCCCGACGACGTCGCCTCGGCCGCCCAGCAGCTGGCCTTGCGGCTGGCCGCCGAACTGGGCGTCGTCGGCGTGCTGGCGGTCGAGCTGTTCGAGACCGCCGACGGGGCTCTGCTCGTCAACGAGCTCGCGATGCGGCCGCACAACTCCGGACACTGGACCATGGACGGGGCGCGCACCAGCCAGTTCGAACAGCATCTGCGCGCGGTGCTGGACTATCCGCTCGGCGACACCGGCGCCATCGCCCCGGTGACGGTGATGGCCAACGTGCTGGGAGCCCCGCAGCAGCCGGCGATGACCATGGACGAGCGATTGCACCACCTGTTCGCGCGGATGCCCGACGCCCGGGTTCACCTCTACGGCAAGTCGGAACGCCCCGGTCGCAAGATCGGGCACCTCAACTTCCTGGGTGCGGACCCGACGGAGCTGACCAAGCTGCGTGAACGCGCGGAGCTGGCGGCACACTGGTTGTCACACGGGCAGTGGACGGACGGATGGGATCCGCATGGCTGAACAGCCCCGCGTCGGGGTGATCATGGGCAGCGACAGCGACTGGTCGGTGATGGCCGACGCCGCGGAGGCGCTCGGGGAATTCGACATACCGACCGAGGTTCGGGTGGTCTCGGCGCACCGCACGCCCGCGGTGATGTTCGACTATGCCCGCGGCGCGGCCGACCGCGGCCTCGAGGTGATCATCGCCGGCGCCGGCGGCGCCGCTCACCTGCCGGGCATGGTCGCCTCCGCGACGCCGCTTCCGGTGATCGGGGTGCCGGTGCCGTTGGCGCGGCTGGACGGCCTCGACTCCCTGCTGTCGATCGTGCAGATGCCGGCGGGTGTGCCGGTGGCGACGGTCTCGATCGGCGGCGCGCGCAACGCCGGCTTGCTGGCCGTGCGCATTCTGGCCTCGTCCGACGCGGCGCTGCGGGCGCGGATCGTCGCTTTCCAAGAGCAGCTGGCCGACAGCGTGCGCACCAAGGATGCGGCGCTGCAGCAGCGTCAGGGTAAATTTGCCCGCGAGTAGCAAGGAGACCGAGATGGCCGGATGGGCCGGAAACCCGTCGTTCGATTTGTTTCAACTGCCCGAGGAGCACCGGGAGTTACGGGCCGCGATTCGGGCGCTGTCGGAGAAAGAGATCGCCCCGCACGCGGCCGACGTGGACGAGAAGCCCCGATTCCCGCAGGAGGCGCTGGACGCGCTGAACGCGTCGGGCTTCAACGCCGTCCACGTCCCGGAGGAGTACGGCGGGCAGGGTGCGGACTCCGTCGCGGCGTGCATCGTCATCGAGGAGGTCGCCCGGGTCGACGCGTCCGCGTCGCTGATCCCAGCGGTGAACAAGCTGGGCACCATGGGGCTGATCCTGCGCGGCTCCGAGGAGTTGAAGAAACAGGTGTTGCCATCGATCGCCGACGGCAGCGCGATGGCGTCCTACGCGTTGAGCGAGCGCGAAGCCGGCAGCGACGCGGCGTCCATGCGTACCCGTGCCAAGGCCGACGGGGACCACTGGATCCTCAACGGCGCCAAGTGCTGGATCACCAACGGCGGAGTGTCGAGCTGGTACACCGTGATGGCGGTTACCGACCCGGACAAGGGCGCCAACGGCATCTCGTCGTTCATGGTGCACAAGGACGACGAGGGGTTCACCGTCGGTCCCAAGGAGAAGAAGCTCGGCATCAAGGGCTCACCGACCACCGAGCTCTACTTCGAGAACTGCCGCATCCCGGGGGACCGCATCATCGGTGAGCCGGGTACCGGCTTCAAGACCGCGCTGGCGACGCTGGACCACACCCGGCCCACCATCGGCGCCCAGGCCGTGGGCATCGCGCAGGGCGCGGTCGACGCCGCCATCGCATACACCAAGGACCGCAAGCAGTTCGGTGAGTCGATCAGCAGCTTCCAGGCCGTGCAGTTCATGCTGGCCGACATGGCGATGAAGGTGGAAGCCGCGCGGATGATGGTGTATCAGGCCGCCGCTCGAGCGGAGCGTGGCGAACCCGACCTCGGCTTCATCTCCGCGGCCTCCAAGTGCTTCGCCTCCGACGTCGCGATGGAGGTGACCACCGACGCGGTGCAACTGTTCGGCGGCGCCGGCTACACCTCCGACTTCCCCGTCGAGCGGATGATGCGCGATGCCAAGATCACCCAGATCTACGAGGGCACCAATCAGATTCAGCGCGTGGTGATGTCGCGGGCTCTGTTGCGCTGATCGGTCCCGCGCCGCGCTGGTGCCGTCTGGCCCCGAGTGGCAGACCTCGCCGAGGTATGTGTCAGGAGTTCGGCCGTGCGCTGTAAAC
The DNA here is from genome assembly GCA_963784685.1 of uncultured Actinomycetota bacterium. Lineage (GTDB taxonomy): Bacteria > Actinomycetota > Actinomycetes > Mycobacteriales > Mycobacteriaceae > Mycobacterium. The sequence continues at coordinate 321,708 of CAWASF010000009.1, read as the reverse complement.
CGCCAATGGCTCGGCGCGCGCGCAGGGCCCACAGGATGTCGGCACCGCCGATGGCCACCAGCCAGACTCCGGCGACGACGGTGGCCGTGGCAAGGGACCGGAAGGGCCATGCGAGCATCACGAGGCCCGCAATCGCCTCGATGATTCCCAGGAAGACGTACCAGCCCCGGTCGGGCAGCGACGGATCTTCCAACGCCAGTGCGATGGCGGAAACGCCCTCGAAGATGAAGACCGCCCCAATCGAGAGCGCCAGCAACAGGACTGCGGCGGCGTAACCGAAGTGGTGAAATGCCAGCAGGCCCAAAGCCAATGACAGCGCTCCGGTGACAAACAGCGGGATGCGGCTGTTCACCGAGGAATCGAGGACGGTCCTGAAGACCATCTCTGCGATTCCCGAGATCACCAGGTAGGTTGCCAACAGCGCCCCCGCGACAACGATTGACTTCTCGGGCCTGGCCAGCATCACGATGCCCAAGATGAGTGTCAACGTGCCCCATCCCAGCACGACTTTCCACAGATCGTGCGCCGCGCTCCGAGCGCCAACAGTCATGATCGTCACCCTTTCCGCCGTGAGTTGGTCGGCGGCCCTGCGAGCCACTGTTTCGATGTCATGGCCGGCGCCCCTGAAATTGCCAGAAGTGGCTCGGACGCCGACCGCACCAAGGGCCGAAGGCCCCGGGTGGGACTCACGAACGCCACCGGCAGATCGTCACACGGCGAAACCGGTCGGGGCGCAGCGACGGCGACGGGGATGGCCCAACACGGAAATGCCCTCGAGTACGCTCACCGTCGCAGCGACGAACGGCACCGCGGTCGCCGCGTAGGTCCCGATGCCGGCCACAATTTCTCGGTTTGAATGGTTGTCGCTGCCCGACCGCTCTGCCACCGCTACCTCCTGGACCTCACTGAACCGTGGGCAATTTCTGCACCGGGATTTCCGTCCGTCGTGCTTGCGATGTTCGCGCCTCGCACCGGGTCCGCATAGGGCAGAAAGTCATTGATGTGAGCGCGTGCGGCGGCGGCCCGCGACGTCAGGCAAGGGAAAGGCCACGCCGAATGTCCTTGGCGTGCAACCAAGCACGCGCTGGCCCGAGGTGGCGGCGGGGACGTGGGCCGCGGAGATGGGCTGGGTGCGACATGCGGGCCAAGCATCGCCCGACAACTGGTCACACCAGCAACCCGCGATGACGGGGGGGCGTATTCCACGTAGGTCGACGGTCCCTGTGTCCGGCGTCTACATCACTTCGCCGGAGGACGACACCGGCAAGTCGAAGGTGACCGGTCGCACGGAGCGACGCACGGCGCTACATCACGGGACCTTCGGCCCTAGGGCGGTCTGCCGCGGAAGCGGACCCTTTTCAACGTCGGCGACGATGAACCTGAGGCGTCGACGACCGAGCCGTTGTTGAATTGATGGATTACAGAAATAATAGACGTGGTTCCTAGATAGCGATCGTCGCGCGTAGCGCTCAAGGCGGAAAGTCTTCCGGACACCAGGAAGGAGCTTCGTGATCCCGTTATCCGATGACGTTCGGGCCCGTCGATTCCCGGTCGTCAATGTCATGCTGATCGCGGCCAATTTCGCGGTCTTCTTGTTTTACGAGTTGCCGAGCGGGGATGCGGCGGTTAACCAGGCGTCGTTTCATCCCTGCGATGTCAATGGCACCTGCCACCTGGGCGTGCCATGGGGTGTCGGCTGGATCACCGCCATGTTCATGCATGCCGGCTGGGACCACATCCTGGGCAACATGCTGTTCTTGGCGATCTTCGGCAAGAACGTCGAGGACGCATTCGGACGACTCGGTTATCTGCTGTTCTACTTCGCCGGCGGATTCGCCGCGACGATGATGCAGACAGCGATGACCCTGCTGTTCGGCAGCGCGTCGGATGCACAGATACCCAACCTCGGCGCCAGTGGCGCGATCGCCGCGGTGCTGGGAGCCTATTTCGTGCTCTATCCCACCTCAAATGTCCGCACGCTCTTGCTGTGGTTCCCGGTCAGCATCCCGGCGTGGATCTACCTCGGAGGCTGGTTCCTCTACCAGTTCATTGAAGGCAACAGTGCGTTAGTCCATCCCTCGAGCAACGGTGGCAGTGGTGTCGCATTCTTCGCGCATGTCGGCGGATTCGTCTTCGGTGTGATCGTCGCGAGAATACTGACCGGCAGCGGGCGAGTCGTGGCGAATGGGGAGCGATGGGCCGCAGCATAGGTCCAGTCCTCGTGATGGCGGGAATCGTCATCGTGGTAGTCGGCGTCCTGGCGTGGACTGGTGCACTCTCTTGGTTTGGCCGCCTTCCGGGCGACATCCGGATCGAGCGCGGGAACGTGCGAATATACGTCCCGGTGATCTCGATGCTCCTGATCTCGGTCGGGGTCACGATACTGCTGTCCATCTCGCGGTACCTGTTTCGCCGGTAGCGGTCCCCGCGCCTGGAGGGGGCTGGAATTGAGTTGTCCCAATTACGTTGTCCCGATGGTGCGTTGGGAACCGGGGCGCCCATATCGCGACGGAATTGATGCGTGCCGGCTTACCGCTGAGTGCGAACACAGTTCAGCCGGATTTGGCTGCGGACCCGGGCGTTCGCCATGCGCCGGCCGCGATCATTCACCGCGTTTTTCGTGATTCACCGGTCGTGTCGGTTACGGCGCCGCGCCCGCGCAAGCAGCGCCGGGCCTGAATACCTCCATGTCGCATACTGCCTGAGTTTGCGCATCCACCGTCGCCACGCCGCCGACTTCTCCCGTCGGGACGAGTTTTCCACTGGGTCACTTGTGGTCATCGGTTCTCCATCATTCCGATTGCTTGCATAGCTGCCGTAAATAACCGCTCAGATCGGTCTCGGCCATCGGTGCTCCTTAATTCACACCGGCGGCGCATATCACGCCCGGCATGGCTGCTTCATTAATCGGGCCGTCGTGCGCATGGTGAGAAACCTGTAGCCGGCCTGCTGTTGCTTTGTGACCGCAAAGGTAAGCCGCACTGCCGTTTTCGCGTAGTGCCGGAAGTCCCTTAAGCAGGATCCGTTGGTCGCGTTCACCGCTGCGCACGCAACGATTGCCCATCGGTCTGCACGCGGTACGGCGACGAACCGCCCTCGGGATCACCGGCCACGCCAAACGCCGACGTCGGGTTCCGAGATGAGACGGGTGTGGCCGAGCCGTGTCAGGAAAGGGACTACCAGGAAAGTGACTATTTGCCCGTTTCGATGGCCCTATGCCCCTATTGACAACGCCCGGCCGGCCGCTTGCATGGAGGGCATCTGCCAGACAAGACGGAGGGCAACCGGCTATGACCACTCCTGGGCGCCGCGGCGGGCGGCCTAGCATGGCAGCGGTGGCAAGCCGGCTGCCGGGCGTCGGCCGAATTGCCTGGGGCGGATGACATGGCAGATCCGTTGGAGCACTTCCACCGGCGACTGGTCGATCGTGTCTGCCGAATCATCGACGAACACCGCCCTGGCGACCTCGCTCCCGATGGCAGGCTTACGTGTGCCTGCGGCGCCGAAGGCGTGTCGGATCCTCCGCGCCATCTGGCCGAGAAGATCGTCGAGGGCCTGGCCGTCAAGCCCGATATCGACGAGGGGAAGGAACGAATTCGGTTTGCCAGCGCATGGTTCAACTGGGAGCTCACGCTGTTGGAGGGCGCCGAGTGCTGAGGTACCGCTGCGATGTTCCGCGGGAGCCGCATCGCGACCAACGGGACGGGATGCGTTACCCGGCCCAGGGCGGTCGAGTAGGGCGCGGCCTTCCCCAAAGCCCTTGGGGCAGAAGGACTTCAGGGAAAACCCGCGACGGCAAGTTGCGCCACCCCGCTACCGGGAGATGCCGTGACCGGGGCCGGCGATAAACCGCTGCACCGGCGCCCGCTCTCGGCTGCCTTGCACGATCGCTTGGCCGAGCGTCGGGCGTTTGGCGACCAGGTGATCGCGTTGGCCCACCTGGTGGGCGCTCCGATTCTCGACAGCCATGGCGCACGCATCGGCAAGATCGCCGACATCGTGGTTCGCTGGGACCCCGGCGTGGCCTATCCGCCCGTCACCGGTGTTCTCGCTCCGCTGGGCCGTGGTTTCGCCGTGATCGATCAGCAGGCCGTGATTCTGAGTCAGACCGGGGTGCGCTTGCGCGCGGACCAAAATGCCGTCTCGCGTCCGATCCGCCGCGAGGGCGACGTGGCGCTGGCCCGTGACATCCTTGATCGCCAGCTGGTGGACATCGCCGGGGTGCAGGTGCTGCGCGCATCGGACGTGTATCTGCTCAACGGATCCAGCGGATGGGAGCTCGCGGGTGTCGACGTGGGCGTGCGCTCGCTGTGCCGCCGGCTGCTGCCCCGGCGCCGGCGGTGCCCGCCGGTTGATCGGGTGATCGACTGGGCCGAGCTGCACGCGTTTGTGCCGCGGTTCACCGACACCGCCTCGCGTGGGAGTCCGGGCCGGCCGTGGCCGCCGGCACCCCGGGCAGCGGGGTGCAATTGGGGGATTCGGCGGCAAACCTGAAGACGCTGCGAGCCAAGGAGGTGGCGGTCATCCTTGCGGATCTGCCCCGCACGCAGCAGGCGGAGTTGGCGATGCTGGCGCAGCCCAAAGCCGCGGCCGAGGCCCTCGCCGCGCTGGACCCCGAACAGCGTGAGGCGCTGCTGGGGGAGCTCGATGAACCGGACCGGATCCGCCTGCGGGCGCTGTTGACCGGCGACGGCAAATGACCGCGCCGCAACCGCCTGCCGCTACCGGGGCGCGCAAGCGTCGACGGTGGTGGGTGCGGGTGCTGGCGGTGCTAGGGGTATTCGGGCCGGGACTGATCGCGGCCAATGCCGGCAACGACGCCGGGGGAATCTTGACCTACGCGAGCGCCGGATCTCAATTCGCCTACCGCACAATATTTTTGATGGTTCTGGTGACGGTGGCGCTGGTCGTGGTGCAGGAGATGTGTTCGCGGCTGGGGGTCTACACCGGCGAAGGGCTCGGCGGCCTCATCCGCGAGCAGTTCTCCGTCAGGGCCTCGTTCATCGCGATGCTGTTGTTGCTCATCGCCAACGCCGGGCTGACCGTCAGCGAATTCGCGGGGGTCGGCGCGGCGATGGAGATCTTCGGGGTCTCGCCGAAGATCTCCGTGCCCATCGCCGCAGTGTTCGTCTGGGCGTTGACGGTGTTGGGCACCTACTCGCGCGCCGAGCGGCTTTTTCTGATCCTGACCCTGGCGTTTCTGGCCTACCCGATCGCCGCGTTCCTGGGCCATCCCAACTGGAAGGAAGTGGCCAGCAACCTGGTATGGCCCCATTTTTCGGCCAGCCACGCGTTTCTCTTGCTCGCGGTGGCCCTCATCGGCACCACGATCACTCCCTATATGCAGTTCTATGCCGCTTCGGCATGCGTGGACAAACACCTCACGCCCGCCGAGTACCCCAGCGAACGGCTCGACGCGGTCACCGGCTCGATCTGGAGCAATGTCATCAGCGTATTCATCATCATCGCCACCGCCGCCGCGATCGGCGGTAGCGGACCGCTGGCGACGGCCGGGGACGCCGCCGCGGCGCTGCGGCCCGTCGCCGGCCCGGCCGCCCCGGCGCTGTTCGGCGTCGGCTTGCTGGGGGCCTCGCTGCTGGCCGCCTCGGTGGTCCCGCTGTCGACCTCTTACGCCGTCGCCGACGCCATCGGCACCGTCAGGTCGGTAACGAGCAGATTTCGCCAGGCGCGACTGTTCTACGGCCTGTTCACTTTGCAGATCGTCATCGGCGCCGGGGTCGCGCTGGCACCGGGGAACCTCGTTTCGTTGATCATCAACGCCCAGGTCCTCAACGGCATCATCACACCGATGCTGCTCGCCTATGTGCTGATCCTGGCCAACCGATCAAATGTGCTGGGCGCGGCCAAGAACGGCCCCGTGTTCAAAGCCGTGGCCACCGTCTGCATCGCCGTCGTGGGACTGCTGTCGTTTGTCGTGTTGATCGAAACCGTGTTCGGGTTGGGTTGACTGGCGGCGAGCGCAGGCTTCCAGACGGGCCCCTGACGGGCCACTGGATGGCCTGACGACCCGACGGCCGGTGCCGTGAGCTCCAGAAAGCCCACAGCCCGCGGCCGCCGGGCGTGCTCGTGCCGTGAAAAGTCGTCTCAGGTGACCATCATCGTCGCGGCAGCGCGCGCCGAAATTGCTTCCATCACCGCGTATTCGGCTTCGTAGATCGCAGCCTGCGCGAAGTCGATCGCATCGTAAGCGTAGCCTTCGGCCATCTCGGCGTAGGCCCGCATCTCCTTGGCGTCGTGTTTTTCTTTCTTCTCATTCAAGTCCTTGCGGATCTTGGCGATGTGGGAATTCCACTTGTCGGTGAGATCCTGCCAATGCTCGGACGCCTTGTCGTGGGCCGTTTCGGCCCTGTCTTTGAGGTGATCGGCGGCTTGCGATGCCCTGTCCCGCGCGCGGGCCGCATCGGCTTCGACCCGCTCGCGGGCCTCCTGACCGGCGGCTCGTATCTTCTCGTTCGCGTCTTGGGCGGCGACGGCTATGCCCTTGAATCGCTCGCTCAGGCCATTGTCAGCCATCAGTAGATCCTTTCCAGCTCAGTCGATTTGTCTCTGTCATCGTCCCGCCGCGCAGCGCGTGGGCGTAGGGTCCTAAGTCCTCGCAAGGTCTCCTATTAGGGAAAGACCCGGGGTCAGCCAAATCGGCTATGTCCGTGCTGATCGGTCCTGATTTGTCCTGATTTGTCCTGATTGGTCCTGATTTGGCCCGAGGCCCGGTCGTGCACTGTCCGGACGATCCGCTACGGGGATTGTTGCGCCGGCTGCAAACCGAAGCCCGCGGTCGCGGAGCCCGGAATCAGCGCGGCTTCCAGGCCCTGCGCCGGTGTTTCACCGGACCAATCCGTGCTGCGCATCGCAGGTCCGTCTTCGCGGGACGGAGCCGTCACGGTCGCAGGCACCCAGGTCGGAAGCCCGCAACCGCAACGAATAGGATCTGGCTCGGCAGCCATTCGGGGTGGTCCGGCCACACATAATGTCAGCGTCGTCGCGCCGGCCACCTGGGCGGAGCGTCGTCACGGAACAAAGGGTCTTACCAACGGATGACCGGGAACTGATGCCTGTGCGAGCTCCCGCCACCCCGGTTGCGCATTCGCGGTCGTTGTCGTTGCTGTTGGTCGAGGACGACCGCGCCGACGCCATACTCGTCGAAGACCTGATCGCGGGCGCGGTCGCCGACATCCGGGTGAGGTGGGCGCAGTCGATGGCGCACGCGGAGCGTGAGCTGGCGGCGGCGCGGCCCGATTGCGTGCTGCTGGACCTGCACCTGCCCGATGCCAGCGGGATGGACGCTCTCGACCGCATCGCCAATCGCGATGCGACGGTTCCCATAATCGTGCTGACCGGCTTGAACGACGAATATTTCGGGGCCTCGGCGGTTGCCGCCGGTGCGCAGGACTACCTGGTCAAGGGGCGCGTCGAACCCGAGATGCTGCGGCGTGCCCTCCTTTACGCGATCGAGCGCAAACGGGCCGAGATCGTCTCCGCGGACCTGTACGCGAGCCAGCTCCGGGCCCGGGAGAACGCGTTGCTGGAACGCAGCCTGCTGCCCTCCCCGCTGTTGCTCGACGACCCCGCCGTCGACATCGTGGCCCGATACCGGCCGAGCCGCGAGGACGCATTGCTGTGCGGAGACTTCTACGACGTCGTACAGACGCCCGACCGGGTCGTGCACGTGGTGATCGGGGACGTCGCCGGGCACGGGCCGTACGAGGCCGCCTTGGGCGCGGCACTGCGAATTGCGTTTCGTACGTTGACATTCGCCGGCGTTCGTGGAGTGGAACTGATGCGACAGCTCGAACGGGTGCTGCGCTCCGAACGGATCGGCGGCGGTATCTTCGCGACGGTGCTCAGCCTGGAAATCCAACCCGAGAGTCCGCAGGTCGTTGCCGTCCGTGCCGGTCATCCCGGCATGTTGCTGCAAAACGATGGCAGCGTGGAATGGATCGAGCCGCCGGCCGGGCCGGCGCTGGGACTGCGCGCCGACGACTGGCCGTCGCATCCGCTGGAATTGCCTGTGGGCCACGGCCTGCTCCTGTTGACCGACGGTCTCTTCGAGGGATATTCGGGGCAGGGCAATCGACGTCTGGGCGAGGACGGTCTGCTTGCGCTGGCCCGATCGCACGCGAGCCTGCCGGGCCCGGCGTTCGTTGACGCGTTGATCGACGGTGCCGAGGAACTCGCCCAGCCACGCGGGCTGACCGACGACATAGCCGTGTTGCGCGTCGAGCGGACCGCGAGGTGACCCCCGCGATGCGCCTGCCGCGCCTTTCGCAGCTCACCGTGCGCGGATGGCAGGCCCTGGTCCTGTGCATCATGGGCGCGACGGTGCTCGCGGGCGCGGTGGTCGGGGCCGTGTTGCTCGACAGGGCCGACGCGACGTCGCAAGCGCTGACCGACAAAATTCAGCCGGCCCGGGTGGCGGCCTTCCAGCTGCAGTCGGCCTTGCGCGACCAGGAAACGGGCGTGCGTGGGTACCTGATCGCGGCCGACCGGCAGTTCCTCACGCCGTACTACGACGGGCAGCACGCCGAACGGGCGGCGGCAGATGAAATCCGGAGCCGCATGAGTCACCGCCCAGACCTGATCGCCGATCTGGACGCGGTCGAGAGGGCCGCCGCGGACTGGCGGACAAACTATGCCGAGCCGGCGATCGCGAGCATTGACCCGAACGCCCGCAACGTCATGAGCCGGCCGTCGGCCGAACGCGGCAAAGCCGAATTCGACCACATACGCACGCTTTTCGATGCCCAGAACGCGAACCTGGTCGTGGCGCGGACGCGCGCCGCCGACGATCTCCAACACACCGATGCCTGGCGCGACCGGGTTCTGGGCGCAATGGTGCTCGTCTTCTTCGGCACGGCCGCCGCGCTGGGGCTCTTGATCCGGGATGTGGTCACCCGTCCGATCGCCGCGCTGGCCGCGGCGTGCCGGCGGATCACCGAGGGCAGTTTCGGCGAGGTCATCTCGCCGCCGAAGCGCCCCAAAGACATCCGAGATATGGCAATCGATGTGGAGAACATGCGGGAACGGATCGTCGAAGAGCTTGACGTATCGCGTTCCGCCCGAGCGCTTTTGGACGAACAGACGGTCGAATTGCAACGTTCGAACGCCGAACTCGAGCAGTTCGCCTACGTCGCGTCGCACGATTTGCAGGAGCCGCTGCGCAAGGTCGCCTCGTTCTGCCAGTTGCTGGAGCAGCGATACGGCGACAAGCTCGACGAGCGCGGCATCGAATACATCGGGTACGCCGTCGATGGGGCCAAGCGCATGCAGGCGCTGATCAACGACCTGCTCAGCTTCTCCCGGGTCGGACGACTGGGGACCAGGCAAACGGAGGTCGACCTCGACACGGCGCTGGATGCCGGACTGGCCAACCTCGCCGCCGCCATCGAGGAGTCGGACGTCGAGATCGTGCGCCCGAAGCAACCGCTACCGCGGATCATCGGAGATCCCATGCTGTTGACGATGCTGTGGCAGAACCTGATCGGCAACGCCGTGAAATTCCGGCGGCCAGATCGCCGGCCCCGCGTCGTCGTCGAGTGCGAAGAGGGCACGGGTGATCGCGAGAACGAATGGTTATTGAGCTTGTCCGACAACGGCATTGGCATCGCGGAGGAGTTCACCGAGAAGGTCTTCATCATCTTCCAGCGTCTGCACGGCCGGGAGGTGTACTCCGGAACGGGTGTCGGCCTTGCGCTGTGTAAGAAGATCGTCGAGCATCACGGCGGCACCATCTGGATCGACACGTCCTACACCGAGGGAACCCGGTTACAGTTCACCCTCCCCGTTCCCGTAGGGGTGGAAAGCCGCGAGGCTGCGGAAGGAGCGAAACAATGACATCGGCCGGTAGGGCAATCGACATCCTGCTCGTCGAGGACGATCCGGGCGATGAGCTCATCACCCGAGAAGCGTTCGAGCACAACAAGTTGAAGAACAACCTGCACGTCGCGCGCGACGGGGAGGAAGGCCTGAACTTCCTTTGCCGGCGAGGCCAATTCGAGGATGCCCCGCGGCCCGACCTCATCCTGCTCGATTTGAACCTGCCGAAATACGATGGCAGGCAGCTGCTCGAGAAGATCAAGTCCGACCCGGACCTCTCTCGTATCCCGGTCGTCGTGCTCACCACGTCCTCGGCGGAGGAGGACATCCTGCGCAGCTACGAACTGCACGCCAATGCCTACGTCACCAAGCCGGTCGACCTCGACCAATTCATGAATGCGGTCCGCCAGATCGACGAGTTCTTCGTTCAGGTCGTGCGGCTCCCCGGGGTCTGAACGGGACTGCTCCTGCACTCCGACGACGTCCGCGGCCGGCCTCAGCGCTGAGATTCCGAATGCCGCCGCGCGAACAAGGTGGTCAGCCGCTCGAGCATCACCAGCAGGAGCAGGAACACGATCAGCAAGAAGGCCGCGTCATAGGACAGGTCCTGGGCCGATTTCGACGGCAGGTTGTAGAACGTCCAGATCGGATAGGTGAGGTAACCCACCGGTGAGTGGGTGAGCTTCCCGGTCGGCAGCGACGCCGACCAGCCCGCCGTATACAGCATCGGCGCCGTCTCGCTGACCGCCAGTGCCAGCGCCACCAGCATGCCGGTGGCGATCCCGGGGATCGCCGGTTTCAGGATGATCTTGCGCAGCGTCCAGTTGGCCGGCAACCCGAGCGCCTCCGCGCCCTCCCGGTATGACGTCGGCACCTGAGCGAGCGCGGACTCGGTGGCCTTGGTGATGTACGGGATGCTCATCACCGACAGCACCAGCACCCCGGCGGCCAGGGAGAACCCCCAGTCGAAATACACCACGAGTGCCAGGTAGCCGACGTAGCCGAGCACGATGGCCGGGATACCCGACAGCACCTCGTAGGCGCCTCGCAGAACCGAACGTGTTCTGCCCGTGGCGAATTCGGACAGATAGATCCCGGCCAGCACGCTGATCGTGCCGCCCACCAGCATGACCCCGAGACCCAGGACCGCGGTCCCGATGACGGCGTTGCGCAGCCCGCCGCCGTTGCCCTGCGTGTCCTGCGTCAGCACGCTGAAGTGGAAAACCGGCAGCGCGCGGCCGATGACCCCGATCAGCATCCACAGCGTCGGGGCGACCACCATCGCCAGGCAACAGAAGCAGGCCGTCCAGAACAGCGCGTTGACGCCTCTGCGGCGAACGGTGACCGACCGCAGTCCGCTCATCTTCAGACCCCCCGTCCGACCGGCAGTGCGGTGCCGGACTTCCGGCGCACCAACGCCCGGGCTGCCATGTTCGTCAGCAGGGTGATCACCATCAGCACCAGGGAAACCTCGGCGAGGGTTTTCACAGCGAAGTCGGTGGAGTCGGTCTGCGCCGAATCCAATTGCGAGACAACGGTGGCGGCGATGGTGGTCATCGTCGAGTAGATGTTGTTCGGCAGTGCGCCCAACTCCGCGCCGGACACCATGGCGACGGCCATCGTCTCCCCGAGCGCCCGACCGAGCCCCAGGACCACGGCGCCGACGATGCCGGTGGACACCCACGGCAGGGTGACCCGGCGCGCGCACTCCCAATCGGACATGCCCAACGCGGTCGCCCCCTCGCGGGGCAGCGACGGCACCTGCCGGATCAGGTCCCGGGTGGTGCTGGCGATGATGGGAATGATCATGACCGCCAGCACCAGGCCCGACACCAACATGCCCTCCCCGTTGCCGGTGTTGCCGCGAAAGTAGTTCAGCACCGGCACGTCTGGGGCATTGCGGGCGATCACCGGAGCGACGTGGTGGGCGACGAACGGCCCGAACGTCATCGCTCCCCATAGGCCCACGATGACGCTGGGTATGCCGGCCAGCAATTCGAGCACCGTGCCGACGGCCGAGGCGAGACGTTTCGGCAACCGCTCCACGATCGCGAACGCCGCCCCCAGCGACACCGGCACCGCGACGATCAACGCGATCGCGGAGCTCGCCAGGGTGCCGACGATCAGCGGCAGCGCCCCGTAGGAGGCGCCGTCGGGGTGTGAAACACCTTGGGTGACAACGGTTTCACCGTAGGTGTTGCCGGGATCCCATTCGGTTCCGGTGAAGAAGTGCAGCCCGTTGAGCCGGATGGCGCCGTGCGCTTCGATGGCCAGCGTGGCCAACACGAACAGCAGCGCGAGCAGCGGGATCACCGCGCTCAGCCCGCCTGCCCACCGGACCATGCGGGTCCCGCTGCCCGCTTGCCGGGCGGGGCCCGGCGCACGCCGCTGCCGGGGCAGCGTGAGGGTCACCGGAGCCGCCTAGCCGGAGATCTTGGCGATCTGGGCGTCGGACAATTTCTCCACAGCCGCCGGGAGGGGCTGAAAGTGGAACTGGTTCAAGAACGAGGGGCCGTTTCCGTCGGTCACCGTCCAGTGCAGGAACGCCTGGATCGTCTGTGCGATCGCCGGATCCTTCTGGTTGCTGTAGACGATGGCGTACTCGTAGTTGACGATCGGATATCCGTTCGGGGCCGGCCCGTTGATGAGCGAAATCACTTGGTTCGCGGGGGTTTGCGAGGCGAAGCCGGTGGCCTCGGCGCCAATGCTGTCGGCGTCGGGCAGCAGGTAGTTACCCGAGGCGTTGGCCAACTGCGCCTCGCCCAGCCCCTTCTGGCCGGCCTGGTCGGAATAGCTGGCGCCGATGTAGGCGACGCAACAGGGGGTCTGGGCGCACCCGGTCACCATGCCGCCGGCGCCGTTCTCGCCCAATGCCCCCGGCACCGCGGGAAAGTTGATCGTGGTGTTGTAGCCGGGCGACTTGCCCCAGCCGTCGGGGTCCTGCTTCGACAGGTACTGGGTGAAGACGAACGTGTCACCGGCGCCGTCGGAACGGTGCAGCGGAACCACCGGGGTGGCGGGCAGGCTCACCCCGGGGTTGAGCGCGGCGATCTGCGGGTCGTTCCAGGTTTTGATGGTGCCCTGGTACATGGCGGCCAGCGCCTTGCCATTCAGCTTGATGTGCTCGGTGACACCGGGCAGGTTGTAGTTCACCTGCTCGGCGGAGATGGCCAACGCGACGTTCATCAGCCCCTTGTGCGCGGACATGTCACCCTCGGACAGGTACGCGCCGGAGGCGCCGATGTTGACCGCCCCCGCGGCGGCCTGTGAGATCCCGGCACCGGATCCGGTGCTGCCGGTGGTGATCGAAACGTTCGGATATTTCGCGTTGTAGGCCGGCGCCCAGAGGTTCATCAGCGGGTACAGCTCGGTGGCACCGGTCTCCGCCAACGCCACCTTGGACGTCGCGGGCGAGGTGGCGGGGCTACCGGTACCGGAGCCCGGGCTCGCCGAACCGCCGGTCGAGTTCGAACCGCAGGCGGCCGCGACCAGCATCACCGGTGCGGCGAGCAGCAGCGCGCGCAAACGAATCTTCATGGGCCATCACCTTTCACTACCCCCGTTTAGACCCCCGCTTGCAACCGGCCGGCGGTCGCCGAACAGTCCCCCGACGTACCTGACGGTTTCGGGGTGCTTCGGCGCCAGGAACAACTGCTCGGTGGGACCCTCCTCGATCAGCCGGCCGTCGAAGAACAATGCGGTCCGGTCACCGATGCGGGCGGCCTGGGCCAGATCGTGGGTCACCATGATCACCGTGAGCCGGTTGGCCAGCGACCGGATCAGCTTTTCGATCTTCTCGGTGTTGGCCGGGTCCAAGGAGGAGGTGGGCTCGTCGAGCAGCAGCACCTCCGGGTTCACCGCGAGCGCACGGGCCAGACACAACAACTGCTGCTGACCGCCGGAGAGCCGGAACGGCGAATCGCCCAGTCGATCCTTGACCGCGTCCCACAGGCCGACCTCGGTGAGCAGCGCCTCGGCGACCATCTTGAATTCCTTGCGCGACAACAGCTTATGGGCGCGCACACCGGCCAGCACGTTGTCGACGATCGACATCGGGAACGGGTTGGGGCGCTGGAACAGCATGCCTACCCTGCGCCGAAACCCCATCAGCTCATGGCTTTTGAAGATGCTCTGCCCGCCCATCAGAACATCGCCGCTGCGGCGGTACCCGGAGACCTTGTCGTTCATCCGATTCAAGGTGCGCAGGAAGGTCGTCTTGCCCGATCCGGTCGGCCCCAGCAGGGTGGTGACGGCGCGCGCCGGAAAGTCCAGGCTCACCTCGGTCAGCACGGTCTCGGCCCCGAAACTCAGGGTGAGGTCCATCGCGGACATGGCAGGAATAGCGAAATCGCCGTCGCCGCCACGGGTCTCGGCGTCCAGCTCTGCAAGCGTCGTAAACACCCCATCAAGCTACGTCGCCATCATGGATAAAAAACCAGGCGCGGCGAACCTCTGCATATCTTCTAAGGCGCCGCTAATCCCCGCCTCATTTGTACAGGCGCGGCTGATTCCGCACTTAAATTGCGCTCATCTTCAAAGCGCCTCCCGGTCCTCTGCTTATTTTCAAAGTCGTCGCTAACCCTGCGCCCATGTTCCAAGGCTTCGATATCCAGAGGTTCACGTGATTGCCGGATGCGGCGGGACGTGTCCCAGGGGGCTTCGCGGTGGCGGAGCGCGGCTGTCCGTCTCCGTGATTCGTTCGGAGGAGTTACCGGTGAAGTTCAACCGATCGGCTGCCGTGCTGGGTCTGCTGACTGCCGCGGCGCTGGTGCTCGCGGGGTGTGGTGGCACCACCCACGCTTCGTCGCCCGGATCCAGCGCGGCGCCGGTGCAGTGCGGCGGCAAGAAGCAACTGAAGGCCAGCGGCGCGACCGCGCAAGAGAACGCGATGGAGCAGTTCGTCTTCGCCTACGTCCATGCGTGCCCGGGGTACACGCTGGATTACAACGCCGACGGCTCCGGCGCCGGGGTAACGGATTTCCTCAGCAACGTCTCCGATCTGGCGGGCTCCGGCGATCCGTTGAACCCTTCGAAGGGTCAGGTCGACCGCGCGGCGCAGCGGTGCGGTTCGCCGGCGTCGGACCTGCCCACGGTGTTCGAGCCGATCGCGGTCACCTACAACGTCAATGGCGTGAACACGCTGAAACTGGACGGGGCGACGCTCGCCCGGATCTTCAACGGCGGCATCACCAGGTGGGACGACCCGGCGATCAAGGCGCTCAATCCGGGCACCGGCCTGCCGTCGGAGCCGATCCACGTCGTCTTTCGCACCGACCAGTCCGCTGACACATCCAACTTCGAGCAATACCTCGATGCCGCGTCCAACGGCGCCTGGGGCAAAGGCGTCGGCCAGGCGTTCGGCGGGGGTGTCGGTGACGGCGCCGCCGGAGACAACGGGACCTCGTCGGCCGTGCAGAGCACCGAAGGGGCGATCGCCTACAACGAGTGGTCGTTCGGGGTGGGCAGGCAGTTGAGCATGGCCGAGATCATCACCTCGGCCAGCGCGGATCCGGTGTCGATCACCACCGACTCGGTCAGCAAGACCATCGCCGGGGCCACCTTCAAGGGGCAGGGTAATGACCTGCGGGTGGACACCTCGTCGTTTTACAAGCCCACCCAAACCGGTGCCTATCCCATCGTGGCGCCGACCTATGAGATCGTCTGCTCGAAATATCCGGACTCGGCGACCGGAGCGGCGGTAAAGGCATTTATGCAGGCCGCCATTGGCCCGGGCCAGGTCGGATTGGATCAGTACGGGTCGATTCCGCTGCCGAGCGCGTTCCAATCGAAAATCGCGGCCGCCGTGAACGCAATTTCGTAATTAGCGAGCATTAACCAGGCGATCGGGTATTGGTGAAAGGACGTGAATGGTGAACTATACCGTTTCGCGGGTCGGTTTACGTTTCGGGCCCTATCAGCTGAGGCGGCTGTTGGGCCGTGGCGGCATGGGCGAAGTCTATGAGGCCGAGGACACCCGCAAGCACCGGATAGTCGCGCTGAAGCTGATCTCGCCACAGTTCTCGAGCGACAAGACTTTTCGCGCGCGCATGCAACGCGAGGCGGACACCGCCGGGCGGCTGACCGAAGCACACATCGTGCCCATTCACGACTACGGCGACATCGACGGCCAGTTCTATGTGGAGATGCGCATGATCGACGGCGTCTCCCTGCGCACGATGTTGACGAACTACGGTCCGCTGCCGCCGGCTCGAACCGTGGCCATCGTGCACCAGATCGCCGCCGCCCTCGACGCCGCGCACGCCAACGGCGTCACGCACCGCGACGTCAAGCCGGAAAACATCCTGGTCACCAATGACGACTTCGCCTACCTGGTGGACTTCGGAATCGCCCGCGGCGCAACGGATCCCGGCCTTACCCAGAGCGGAGTCGCCCTGGGGACATACAACTACATGGCCCCGGAGCGGTTCACCGGCGACGAGGTCACCTACCGCTCGGACATCTATGCGCTGGCGTGCGTCCTGGGCGAGTGTCTGACGGGGGCACCGCCCTATCGGGCCGACAGCGTCGAGCGATTGATCGCCGCTCACCTGCTCGAGCCCGCCCCGCGGCCCAGCCAACTGCGGCCCGGGCGGATCCCACCGTCTTTGGACCCGGTGATCGGCAAGGGCATGGCCAAAAACCCGGCGGACCGCTACTTCACCGCCGGGGATCTGGCCGCGGCCGCCCACTGCGCGCTGGCCGCACCCGAGCAGCAGCAAGAAGCGGAGATTCTGCGGCAGGGCGCGAACGCGACCATGATGTCCAGCAATTACGTCAACGCGGGCGCCAACGAGACCATGGTCCGGCCGGTGCCGTGGCGCCCGAGTGGTGGCTACCTGCGTCAACTCGCGCCGCCCGCACCACCGCCATTCGGCCAACATCCGAGTGGTCCCCAGCGTGACTTCACGCCCGTCCCGCGCCGCAAGCGCAGGCCGTGGGTCGTCGCCGGCGCGGCCGTCCTGCTGGTCGTCGCCGCCATCGGTACCACCGCCTACCTGGGAACGCGCCCGTCGGCGGCGTCAAAGCAGCAGGCGTCGGGACAATCCGAGCTGCCGTTCACCGGCATGAACTTCCGCCTCTCGCCCGGCGGGGTGGCGCTGGACAAAGCCGGCGACGTGTACGTCACCAGCGAGGGCATGTACGGGCGGGTGGTGGAGTTGGCGGCCGGATCGAGCACCCCGACGGTGTTGCCTTTCAGCGGTCTCTATCAGCCCCAGGGTCTGGCGGTGGACAGCGCCGGCGCGGTGTACGTCGCCGACTTCAACAACCGGGTGGTGAAGTTGACGGCCGGCTCGACGAACCAGACCGTGCTGCCGTTCACCGGCCTCAATTACCCCGAAGGGGTAACGGTGGACGGTCAGGGAAACGTCTACGTCGCCGACCGGGGCAACAACCGGGTGGTGAAGTTGACGGCCGGGTCGAACGCCCAGACGGTGCTGCCTTTTTCGGGCCTCAAGAACCCGGACGGCGTGGCGGTGGACCCTGCCGGCAACGTCTACGTCACCGACACCGACAACGACCGGGTGCTGATGCTGCCGGCCGGTGCGACCGCGCAGGCCGTGCTGCCGTTCACCGGCGTTGCCGTCCCCTGGGGCATAGCGGTGGACAACGCCGGCGACGTGTACGTCACCGAACACGACGCCAATCAGGTGCTGAAATTGGCCGCCGGGTCCAACACCCCGACGACGGTTCCGTTGACCGGCCTGAACACGCCCTTGGGGGTGGCGGTGGACAAGGACGCCAACGTGTACGTTGCCGACCGCGGCAACGACCGAACGGTCAAGTGGGCGCCCTGATTTGCAGTACCGCCCGGATCAGGAAGCCGGCTCCGGCGCGCCGAGGAACATGTCGTTGTGCTGTCCCGCGGCGGGCGGGGGATCGGTGGCCACGGCGTCGAAGCTGGAATAGCGCGCCGGGGTGCGGATCACCGTGATGGCGCTATCGCCGCTGCCGACCCGCAGCGCCAGCTCGTTCTCGGCAAACAGCGGGGTGTCGACGACCTGCTTCCAGGTGTAGGCATGGCAGGCCATCAGGCCGCCTTGCTGCAGCAGCGCAACCCAATCGGCCGCGGTCTTGGCGGCCAGAGCCGATTCGAGTTCCTCGGTCAACTCGGGGTAATTGAGCGCCCGGGCGCGCTGGTCGAGGAATCGCTCGTCCTCCAGCAGATCGGGGCGGCCGATGATCTCGCACAGCTTCGCCCAGTGCTTGGGTACGTACGCGCTGATGAGCAGGTACCCGTCGGCGGCCCGGAACGCGTCGGAAGGTTGGGTGGCAAAGCCAACCCCCTTGCGCTTCTTGGGTTTTGGCGCGGATTCTCGTTCCGGCGCCGGAACCTCGCCCGGCTTGTTCAGGTGCATGGTGAGCTGGTTGGCCTGCAGCCCCACCGCGACGTCGTACATCGCGACCCGGACGGTGTCGGCCACGCCGTGGCGTTCGCGGTTGAGCAGTGCGGCCAGCACGGCCTGGGCCAGCACGTGACCGCTGGCGTTGTCGACGAGCTGGAACGGGATGATCTGCGGTTTGCCGTCGGGGGTGGGCATCCCGGTGGTCATCCCCGCCTCGGCGGCGACCATCAGGTCGACGCCCGGCCTGCTGCCGTTCGGGCCGTTGCCGCCGTAGGCCGACAGGCGCGCGTAGATCAGCTTGGGGTTGCGCGACCGTAGGTCGTCGGGGCCCAACCCCATTCGCTCCATGATCCCCGGCCGAAAGCCTTCCAGCACAACGTCGGCGGTGTCGGCCAGGCGCAGTACCTGCCGCTTGCCCTCTTCGGTGGAGAGGTCGACCGTGACCGACTTCTTGCCCCGGTTGTTCGGCAGAAAATACGTGGCCAACGGTGGCCGTCCGGGCAGGACGGCCGTGATCTGCCGGGCCGCCTCACCGCCGGGGGCCTCGATCTTGATCACCTCGGCGCCCAGGTCGGCCAGCACCTGTCCGGCCAGCGGCCCGGCGACGTTCTGGGTGAAATCGAGCACCCGGAATCCGTCGAGTGGCTTGGCGGGCTTGCCATTTGGCCGGTTGGGCATCGGTGGGCCTTCCTTTAACCTGCCTCGTGCAATACCGCGGTGCAGTAGTAGTTCTCCGAGAACGGCGCGTCTTCTTGTGTCGGCTGCAGCGGTAAACCGTTGTCGGCCAACAGCTGATTCAGTGAAGTGCGAACCGGGTCCCAGCCGCGCTCCCGTAGATAGGTCGCCACATCGTTGCGTTCACCGGGGAAGCCCAGGTTCTGCAGCTCGACGTCGAGGCCCTGCTCGCGCCACTTCTGGGTGGCGGCGTTCAACGCCTGCAGGTTGGCCCCTGAATTCAGAAAGACCTCGGCCACCAGCCGGCTCTCGTCGGCGCTGAGCGTGGTGATGTTGTCCAGCAACCGATCCTGAGCGTCCGACGGCAGGAAGCCGAGCAGGCCCTCGGCGGCCCATGCGGCCGGCCGCCCGGTGTCGAACCCGGCCTGTGTCAGCGCCGACGGCCAATCGTGGCGCAGGTCGATCGGGACGGCGCGCACGTCGGCCGTGGGCGCGGCGCCCAGCGCGCGGATCGTGGCGGCCTTGAATTCGATGACTTGCGGCTGGTCGATCTCGAATAACGTCGTTCCCGGCGCCCATGGCAGTCGATAGCCGCGTGCGTCCAGGCCGGAAGCCAGGATCACCACCTGGCGGATGCCCGCTGCACCCGCCTCGGCGAAGAACGCGTCGATGTAGCGCGTGCGCGCCGCCTGTATGTCGGTCATGCGTTGCATGCCCCACTGGGCACCGGGGACATCGACGTCGGCGGAGTCGAGTTCGCCGATCGCCCAGCGGGTGAAGAAGTCCACGCCCACGGCGCGCACCAGCGGCTCGGCGAAGCGATCGTCGATCAGCGCGTCCCGGGTGGCTCGGGCCCTTCCCGAAGCAACCATGGTCGCCGTGGCTCCCACGCTGGTCGCCAGGTCCCAGCTGTCGTTGTCGGTGCGCGCCATGTCTTCCCTTCGGTCACTGGTTAGCCAGCATAACGATACGGTCCGCGGCTGACTCTAATCCGCCTCTACGATGTGGGCCTCCATGTAGTGAGTCCCGTCGGGGTCCGACCCGCACAGCACCATGCAGTACAGCGTCACTTCGGGCCCGATCGTGCTCGGGCCTGGTTTCCACCGCCAAGTGGTTTCGACGTTGTTGTCGGCGCTGACGCCGGCACGCTCGCCGACGCTGCAGTGCAGGGTCCGGCGGACGATGTCGCAGTTTTCGACGAGCACCTCGTCTTCGGAAAGGCCAAGGGGATCGCGGATCAACCGCACGCCGAACCGCTCAATTTTGCCGTGGGCCCGCAACAGTTCGGCGATGCCGGTGAAGACGCCCTCGTCGTCGTGACTGACCGACGAGGTGAGCCCGAAGTCGGCCGGATCGGCGAACTCCATGCCGATGACGCCGACACCAGAGCTGACGTCGGGGTCGAAGCGCAGAGATGTCGCGCTCAAATCCGGCGCGCAGGAGCGTTGGACAAGCGTGGTTTGGGTTCCGCGCGGCGCCGTGGTCACCCTTTCGGCGAACACCTCTCCCGGCGACGGCTCAAAGTGCTTGTGCAGCAGCCAGATCGCGAATCGCCGCCAGGCATCGGTGGAGGCGAGATAACGGCCCAACTCTTCAAGGCACGCGCGATCGGTCTCATCCAGCACAGCGACATCGGTGGTGTCCATGTCGCGCAATGCCGCATAGTCCGCAGCGCGGTGGTCCCGCAATGTAAGCACCGGTTTCTCCCTTCCAGCACAGGTCCCGTTCGAGCGTACGACGATGACGTGCTATCGGAGACTACTGACGAATCCGGTGGCCAACATTTATGAGGCCATCTGAAGACCTGTGGATTTTGCCGTGGGCCAACGGCTCCCGGCTGATCCGGTACCGGCTGACACGCGCTGCGCCGCCGAGCGTGGGGCCTATGGACGAGTCCGGGGCGGCGCCCGTGCTGAGGCCCCACACCCGGCGCCGAAAGCAAGGGTCGCCACCGCTTGCCGCGCCCGGCGATTAAGCACTATGGTTACAAGAAGCTCGCCAGTTCTCGGGCGGGTTCGGCCGTCCGGAATAGGGGCGGCAGGTTGCGATCCGCGTGTTCCGTGGGAGGGAACAGCCGCACGGCGGGACATTTCGGTTTGCCGAAAGGTGCTGCTGCCCATGGCTTTTCCCATGTCGCCCGCCGACGCATTATTCTTGGCCGTCGAGACGCCCAAACGGCCGATGCACGTGGGCGCGCTGGCGCTGCTGAGCCGTCCTGACGGCGCCGGCCCGAACTTCGTGCGGGATGCGTTCGCCGCGGCGCTGGATCGCGGCCGGGTGGCACCGTTGTGGCGGCGC
This sequence comes from uncultured Actinomycetota bacterium, assembly GCA_963784685.1. Classification (GTDB taxonomy): domain Bacteria; phylum Actinomycetota; class Actinomycetes; order Mycobacteriales; family Mycobacteriaceae; genus Mycobacterium. Next base: position 300,556 of record CAWASF010000009.1, on the reverse strand, counting down.
CGGCCCCGGCGCTCGCTCAGCTCATTCGGGCAGTGGTACTGGCACACCGACACCGACGTCGACATGGATTACCACGTGCAGATCGGTGCGCTCCCGCGGCGGGCCGGCCAGGCCGCGCTGTGGAACATGGTTTCCGAGCTGCACGCCGAAACGCTGGACCGCTCCCGCCCGCTCTGGCAGATGCATTTGATCGAAGGCCTCGCCGGCGGGCAGTACGCGCTCTACATCAAGACCCACCATGCGCTGGCCGACGGCGTCTCGACGATGCGGCTGCTGCGTCAGACCGTCAGCCCGGACCCGGATCGGCGCGGGATGCCCGCCCTCTGGGAGGCGACCGAGCACGCCCCGAGCGACGACACGACGACAGCCATCACGGGCGTCGGTCCGCTGGCCGCCGCCCGGTGGGTGTTGGGCGCGGCCGGCGACCTCGCGAGCCTGCCGCCGGCACTGGTCGATACGGCTTGGCGGGCGGCGCGCCGGCGCGGCGGTCCGCTAACCCTGTCCGCACCACATACCCAGTTCAGTGTCGCGATCGAGGGCGCCCGGTCCTTCGCCGGCCGCAGCTTCCCGATCGATCGGCTGCGACTGGTCGCCAAACACACCGACGCCACCCTCAACGACGTCGTGCTCGCCATGTGCGGCGGGGCGCTGCGCCGCTATCTTGTCGCTCGGCACGCGCTGCCGGACACGCCGCTGATGGCGACCGTGCCCGTCTCGCTGCGTGGTGACGAACCGGTCATCTCGCCAGATGCCGTTCCGGGCAACAAGATCGGGACATTAGCCTGCTGCCTGGGCACGGACCTCGCCGATCCCGCCGAGCGTCTCGCGGCCGTGCAGACCAGCATGCGCGAAGGGAAGGCGGCGCTGGCCGGCCGGAGCCAGGCTCAGGTGTGGGCCATGAGCGCGCTCGGCGCCGCCCCGCTGGCGCTGGCCGTGACGCTGGGCCGCGCACCCGGACCGCTACGCCCGCCCAACGTGATGATTTCCAACGTTCCCGGACCCAAGGAGCCGCTTTACTGGAACGGCGCCCGCTTCGATGCCCTTTACCCGTTGTCGGTGATCGCCGACGGCCAGGCGCTCAACATCACCTGCACGAGCATCAACGAGCAAATCTCCTTCGGCCTGACCGGGTGCCGTCGCGCCGTTCCGCGGATCGACACGCTCGCCGATGCCCTCGGCCGCGAACTCGACGTGCTCGATGCGTTTTACCGGATCCGACCGAAGAGACGCGGTCCCCGCCGCAATCCGCGGCGAACCCGACCAAGCCACAAGTAGCGGCTGCGGGTTCACAAGACCCTGGTGACCTTTTCGGTCTCGATTCTGCGCTGCAGTGCGGACGGGTCCTGATTGGCCACCTGCACCAACGAAGCGCCGACGGCCAGGATCGACAGCAGACCGTCCACCAGTTCGCCGGGTCGCGTCCACGACGCGCTGGAAAGCACCCGGTCCCGTGACGTCAATTCCCTTGCTGCCGCTGAAGTTTCGCAATCGGCCAGGATGTCCTCGACCGATCGGCCGGCCAGCGCGGGACCGGGACTGGCTTCGGGCACGATCTGGTCGCCGTGCACCCGCACCGCGCTCGCGTAGTCGGTGACGCCGATCGGCAGGTCGGGTACCGGGCGGCCGAACGGATCCAGCGACAGCACGGCCACCTCGCCGCCGGGCGCCGTCATGCTCAACGACGAGTCGGCCTCGTCCAGTCGGTCGGCGGTACACAGCGCCAAATCGGCCGGGCCCGCCCCGACCACCGCCTCGGCGCCGATCCACCACACCCCGAACAGGACCGCCGCGGTCTGCCAATGCGCTGGCAGCAAGATCGCGACCCGGCTGCCCGGCCCCGCGGCCATCTCGTCGCGCAACAGGTTGCCGGTCTTGGCCGCCCAGTTGGCCAGCGTCACCGCCGACAATTCGATGCGTTCGCCCGTGGCGTCGTCGTAGTAGGTGATGCGCGGCCCGACCGGGTCGGTCCGCAGCATCGGATCCAGGATCGCCCCGCTGAGCGTGGTCAGTTGATGCACTCCGGCTTGTCGGAGCCGGCGGTCAGGATCGGCGATGGCGGGGGCACGTTGGGATCGCCGGCGCTCCCGGCGCCGGTCCCGCGGGCGGGGACGACGGAGCCACCACCGGACAGGCCGGAGCCCGGGCCGGTGTAGTCGTTGGCCAGCACCACCTTGACCGACCCCGGCGCGAGCGAGCTATCGGCGACGACCGGCAACCCGCCCAATTCCCTGGCGACCTGCTGGGCGCCCAGGTCGTCGTTCTTCGCGGCCCGCACCTGGCTGCCCTTCACGTGGGCGCCTTCGTTATTGCCGACGGTGCCCGTGTTGAATCCCTTGGAGCTCAACACATCCGACACCGCCGCCGCCAGCCCGTTGATGTCCGTGTCGTTGACCACGTCGGCGGTGGTCTTGGCGGGCGTGTAGGAGAGTTCCTCGGTCTTGCCCTTGGCCTGGCCGTCCAGCAGGCCGGCGACCCACTCCTGGACCTGGTGCGGGTCCACCCGCACCACGCTCTGCATGCCGTCGTCGCTCCAGCCGGCCCCGTCGACCACCGGAATGGTGGCGAAGGCGACCTTGCCGCCGGCCAACTTCGACAGCTGCTGGACGAAATCCATGACGTCCCAGCCCGAGGAGATGACCACCGAGCGCTGGACGGCGGCCTCCAGGCGCTTGAGCGTAGTGGGGCTGGAAAGCGTCTTGCCGGAGATGACCCTGTGGGCCAATGACGCCATCACCGCCTGCTGGCGCACCACCCGGTCCAGATCGCCGCGCGGCAGGTCGTGGCGCTGGCGCACAAAGCTGAGCGCCTGCGGCCCGTTGAGCTTTTGCTGCCCCGCGGGAAAGTCCGCACCCGACATCGGTTCGAACACAGCCTCTTTGAGGCAGACATCGACGCCGCCGAGCGCGTCGGCGATCAACGCGAAGCCGAGGAGCCCGATCTCGGCGTAGTGGTCGACCGTGACGCCGGTGAGGTCCGCGACCGTCTTGATCAGGGCCTCGCGGCCCGCTTCGGTGCCCTCCGCCATCGCCTTTTGGGCGGAGACCCCGGCATTGACGAGGCTGGTCCGCTTGGCCTCCCGCGTCTGCCCGTAGACGCCGTTGATCTTCGTCTTGCCCAGGCCGGGGGCCGCGACGTAGGAGTCCCGCGGAATCGAAATCGCGGTGGCCGACTTCCCGTTGTTCGGTATCCGGATCAGGATGATGGTGTCGGTGTTGGTCGATTCGTCGTCGCCGGCCCGCAGCGTCGCCAGCTCCTCGGCCGACAATGGGTTGCCGTGGGCGTCGGTGCGGCTGTCCAGGCCGACCAGCAAGATGTCGATCGCGCCGTCGTCGCCGCCCTTGCCCAGCGACGGCGCGGACATGTGGAAGATGCCGTCCTCGAAGGCCCGGACGTTGCTCCACGCGAGCCCCGTGCCGAGAACGACCGCGAGGGTCAGCACAGTGGCAACCACACGAACCCCACGCTGCACAAGCATCACACTAGGTTACTTGCGGCACAGCTTTTCGCTGGGAGCCGGCGGCGGCGTGGTCCAAGCTTGTCGGGGTCGTGCCAGACTCGAAACATGTCGGGCGGGACAGAAAGGCTCGTGATCACCGGTGCCGGCGGGCAACTGGGCGGCTGTCTGGCGGCGCTGGCGACCGGCCGGGGCCGCGACGTGCTGGCGTTGACGTCGTCGCAATGGGACATCACGGACCCCGCCGCTGCCGAACAAATCATCCAGGCCCGCGACATCGTCTTCAATTGCGCCGCCTACACCAACGTCGACGGCGCCGAGAGCGACGAGGCTCGCGCCTTCGCGGTCAATGCGGCCGGGCCGGAGCGCATCGCGCGCGCCTGCGCCCGCGTCGGCGCCCGGTTGATCCACGTCTCGACCGACTACGTGTTCAGCGGCGACTTCGGTGACGGCGAGCCACGCCCCTACGAGCCCAGCGATGAAACCGATCCGCGCGGCGTGTACGCGCGCAGCAAGCTCGCGGGGGAGCGGGCGGTGCTGGCGACGCTGCCGGACGCCTCAAACGGCGTAGTGGTGCGCACCGCCTGGGTCTACACCGGCGGAACGGGCAACGACTTCGTCGCGGTCATGCGCCGCCTGGCCGCGGGGGATGGTCCGGTGGACGTGGTCGTCGACCAGACCGGGTCACCGACCTACGTCGCCGACCTGGCCGTCGCGCTGCTGCAGGTCGCCGACGATCGCGTGCCCGGGCCCATCCTGCACGCCGCCAACGCGGGGGAGGTCTCCCGCTTCGCGCAGGTCCGCGCGTTGTTCGAGGAATGCGGGGCCGACCCGGCACGGGTGCGGCCGGTCAGCACCGCGCACTTTCCGCGCCCCGCGCCGCGCCCGCCCTACTCCGCGCTGGGTGGCCGGCAGTCCGCCGCGGCGGGCCTGACGCCGCTACGGCCGTGGCGCGATGCGCTTGTCGCGGCGCTGGCAGCATCTCGCGGCGGTGCAGTGGCCGACCGACCGATACCCTCTACGCGTGACTGACGCCCTGCCCGTCGTAACGGTGACCTACTCGCCGGGCCCGCATCTCGAGCGGTTTCTGGCCTCCCTGTCGCTGGCCACCGACCGCCCCGTCAGCGTTCTCCTGGCCGACAACGGCTCCACCGACGGAACGCCCCAGGCGGCGGTCGAGCGCTACCCGAATGTGCGGCTGTTCGACACAGGCGCCAACCTCGGGTACGGGACGGCGGTGAACCGCGCGGTCACCCGGCTGGGCCAAGACCTGGAAGACAACGGGGACTGGGTGATCGTGGCCAATCCCGACGTGCAGTGGGGCCCGGGCAGCATCGACGCCCTGCTGGACGCCGCCACCCGCTGGCCGCGCGCCGGAGCCTTCGGGCCGCTGATCCGCGACCCCGACGGGTCGGTGTATCCGTCGGCGCGCCACCTGCCCAGCCTGATCCGCGGCGGCATGCATGCGGTCATCGGTCCGTTCTGGAAGCGCAACCCCTGGACGGCCACCTACCGCCAGGAGCGCCTCGAGCCCAGCGAACGCGTGGTGGGTTGGCTTTCGGGATCGTGCCTGCTGGTGCGCCGGTCGGCCTTCGACCAGATCGGCGGATTCGACGAGCGCTACTTCATGTATATGGAGGACGTCGACCTGGGCGACCGGCTTGGCAAGGCCGGCTGGCAGAGCGTCTACGTGCCGTCGGCCGAGGTCCTGCACCATCGGGGCCACTCCACCGGGCACGACCCGGCAAACCATCTGGCGGCACATCACAGGAGCACCTATATCTTCCTGGCCGACCGCCATTCCGGTTGGTGGCGGGCCCCGTTGCGCGGGACGCTGCGGGCCTCGTTGGCGGTGCGTTCGCGACTGATGGTGCGCAGTTCACTGCGCAGCATCAGCCGGGAACGTCGTCGGAAAGCGGCAGAAGGGCGGCGCTGAGATGACAGACCCGCTTCGTCGCCCCCAGGTGGACGCGGTGGTCCTGGTCGGTGGCAAGGGCACCCGCCTGCGGCCGTTGACGCTCTCGGCGCCCAAGCCGATGCTGCCCACCGCCGGGCTGCCGTTTCTGACCCATCTGCTGTCGCGGATCGCCGCCGCGGGCATCGAGCACGTGATCCTGAGCACGTCGTATCAGGCCGCGGTGTTCGAGGCCGAGTTCGGTGACGGCTCCAAGCTGGGCCTGCAGATCGACTACGTGACCGAGGAGCGTCCGCTGGGGACGGGCGGGGGCATCGCCAACGTCGCCGGCCACCTGCGTCACGACACCGTCATGGTGTTCAACGGCGACGTGCTCTCCGGCGCCGACCTGGGCCAGCTGCTCGAGTTCCACCAGGCCAATCGAGCCGACGTCACTCTGCACCTGGTGCGGGTGGGGGACCCGCGAGCCTTCGGCTGCGTGCCCACCGACGAGGAGGGCCGCGTCGTCGCCTTCCTCGAGAAGACGCAGGACCCGCCGACCGATCAGATCAACGCCGGTTGCTACGTCTTCGAACGCGCCGTCATCGACCGGATACCGCGGGGCCGCGAGGTCTCGGTGGAACGGGAGGTGTTCCCCGCCCTGCTGTCCGACGCCGACGTCAAGGTCTGCGGCTACGTCGACGCCACCTATTGGCGGGACATGGGCACACCCGAGGACTTCGTACGCGGATCGGCGGATTTGGTGCGCGGGATCGCGCCGTCACCGGCCCTGCACGGCCACCGCGGCGAGCAGTTGGTGCACGACGGGGCCGCGGTGGCTCCGGGCGCTCTGCTGATCGGCGGCACGGTCGTCGGGCGCGGCGCCGAGATCGGCCCGGGTGTCCGGCTCGACGGCGCGGTGATCTTCGACGGCGTCAAGGTCGAGGCCGGCAGCGTGATCGAGCGCTCGATCATCGGTTTCGGTGTGCGCATCGGTCCGCGCGCGCTGATCCGCGACGGCGTGATCGGCGACGGCGCCGACATCGGTGCGCGCTGCGAGCTGCTGCGCGGCGCCCGGGTCTGGCCCGGTGTCGCCATTCCCGACGGCGGGATCCGCTACTCGTCGGACGTCTGAGCCCGGCTTCGGCTCGAGCGCCACGCTGGCGTGACGCTCGACGCCGGCCGTCACGCTAGCGTGATGCTCGCATGGCCCGGGCGACCAGGTACGCCAGCGCGTGATCGGTCCCGTCCGGCAGCGCGTCGGCCCGCCACCACCGCAAGTCGTCCGACTCGTCGCTGATCGCGATCTGCGCGTCGGCCGGTGCATGCGCGACGAACTGCAGATCCAGGTGGCGGGTCGGCACGCCCAGCGAGCAGGTGACCGGGTGAACGTGGATGGCGGCCAGCTCGGGCACGATGCGCAGGCCGGTGACGCCGGATTCCTCGGTGGCTTCGCGCAGCGCCGCGGCGACGATGTCGCTGTCGTCGTCGTCGCAGTGCCCGCCCAGCTGTACCCAGCGGCCCAGCCGCGGATGCAGGGTCAACAGGACCCGGTTGCCGGTGTCGTCGAGTACCAGCGCCGAAGCGGTGACATGACCCGGCACGCACTCACGCAGGCACGCGTCGGTGCGGCCGTGCACGAAGGACAGGACGGCGTGCCGCAGCGAATCCTGGGCGGGGTCGGGGGCGCGCCAGTCGGTGAGGATCGAGATCGCCGACTCGCGAACGCTCACCGGGATCCCCGCCGTTTCCGGCGATCCCGAAGAGTCACCCAGGCGGCGCGGCATTCCGCCACCACGTCGGCCGAGAGACCCAGTCCGTCGACCAGTACACGGCGGTCGACGAGGTCGAGTGCCTTCTCGATTTCGTTGGCCTTCAACAACAAATCGACGTCGCAGGCGAGTTCCGCGCCGGCATGCGCCGGGGCGGGGATCGGCAGCTGCTCGGCTTCGCGCGGTTCCAGCTCCAAGATGCCCCCGCCGTAACTGCGCCCGACGATCTCGGTGAACGCGAACGTCACGCTATTGTGGAACACCGTGGCAAGCGCGGTTGCGTCGACGCCGGGCACAAGCCGAACGCGGTGCACGGTGTCGGTGCTCGTTGCCGCTGCGGCGTTGACGGTCAGCCGCGGCGCCAGGTGAATCTGGCGCAACATGAACAGGTCTGGGATCCACAGCGACGGGGTCGTCCACCACGGATTGCGGATCGAGCATTTGTAGCCCAGCTGGACGCCGGCGGCTTCACCCGCGCGGATGTGCGCAGTCAGCGGGGGATCGGTCGGCTCGGGGGGCGCGTCGAGCAGCCAGGTCCGGTGCCCGGCGGCGATATCGCCTGTCCGGCAGTCGATGTCGTATACCAATCCGGACAGCTGGCCGCTGCGCGAGACGAGCGGGACGCAGTGCGGCCTCAGTTCCAGTTCCTTGGCCTGAGCATCGGTGAACGTGAAGAAGCTGTTGCGGCCCGTCACGATGCCCACGTCCACGTCGGCGACGGACCCGAGCCGGGTCATCGCCTGCGACTGTTTGAGCGTTCGCAGCAGCCGGATCGCGGCGGGGCCGAGGAAGTACTTGGTCCACTTCTCCTTTTCGTGCAGCAGCGCGGGCGCCGACGCCACGTTGAGATCCGCGTCGGCGAGCGCGTCGGCATCGGCGAGATTGACCGTGCGCACCCGGGCCGGGCCGGCGCCGACGACACCGCAGAACAACACGACCTCTTGCAGGATGCCGTCGAACACCAAGCGCTCGAACGTCAGCAGCGTGATGTCGCAGAAGCGGGCCAGCAGAAAGTCGCGCAACTGGGCGGCATACGAAACCTGGAGCAACTCGGCGGGCAACACCAGGCCGACGCGTCCGCCGTCGCGCACCAATACGGTGCTCGCGACGACGAAGGGGACCCAGGCGTTGGTCAACTTGCTGGGGCGCAGGCCCTCGCGCCGCATCAGTTCCAGGGCCGGGTCGCGCTCGGCGGCCGCCCAGTTGCCGAAGCGGATGTAGGGCGGGTTGCCCGCGACCCCGTCCCAGCTGCCGGCCTCGGTCCTGGTTAGCCAGGTGAACAGGTTCTCGGCGTCGACGGGAGCGAACTTCCGGGACTTGGCCGCTTCGTGCGCGATCAGCTCGACACCTTGCACCTGGCCGCCGAGCTTGGCCAGCTCGCGCAAAATTCGGCCGTCGCCGCAGGACGGCTCGACGATGCGCGGACCGGCTTCGCCGACCCAGCGCGCCAGGAACTGGGCGACCGAAGGCGGGGTGTAGTAGCCGCCGCGGATCTTGTCGGCGGACACGGCCGCCTTGCCCGCGAACGTCTTCATGGGCCCAAGTATCACTTGCGGACTAACAAATCCCCGGCATCCGCCGCGCCGCGCAGCCCGGTGGGCTCAAAGGCATAGCCAATCGCGATGGCGCCCAAGGGTTCCCATTCGGCGGGAAGCTCGAGCTCGGCGCGGACAAGCTCGGCGGCGAAGATCGTCGAGCCGATCCAGCAGCTGCCCAGCCCCCGCACCGCCAACGCGACCAGCAGCGCCTGCACGGCGGCGCCGACCGCGACAGTGAACATGGTGCGCTCGGCGTCGGTGCGGGCGGCGTCGGGATAGGCGTGGGCGCCCTCGGGCACCAGGAACGGGATGACGATCTCCGGCGCCTCGTAGAGGATCTGGCCGCGCGCGACTCGCCTGTCTATCGAGTCGGCCGGCCGGCCGTCACCGGCGAGGTCCGAGCGCCACTTGTCCTTCATGCGGTCCAGCAGCCGGACCCGGGTGGCTCGAGTCTGCAGCCACAAAAACCGAACCGGCCGGGTGTGGTGGGGGGCCGGCGCGGTGAGGGCCTCGGCGACGGCCTCCTCGACCAGCCCCGGCGGCACCGGCTCGTCGCTGAATCGGCGCACCGAGCGGCGCAACAGCTGGGCTTGGCGGCGGCCCATGTCGAGGGCCTCGGCGGTGCCGAGCCAGAACAGGTCTTCCTCGCCCGGTCGCACCAGTTGCCGCGCCGTCGTGCCGTCGTCGTGCACGGGAAGCCCGCGCACCACGGCGACCGGCATCGCGGTCAATTTGCCCTTGACCAGATCGGCGGCCGCGGCGACCTCGTCGGCGATCGCGACTTCCGTGACCACCAGCTCGTTGCCGTGCCGGTCGACGGCCCCCGAATAGCTGTGCAGCACAGCCAGACCGGCCGCCCCGACTGCGGCATCGGTCTGGCCGTTGCGCCAGGCGCGGCCCATCGTGTCGGTGATGATCACGGCGACGTCGACGCCGAGTCGCGCACGCAGCCCGGTGCGCAGCGCCGCCGCGCTGGCGTCGGGGTCGACCGGTAGCAGCGCCAGCTCGTCGCGGCCGACGTTGGACCCGTCCACGCCGGCGGCGGCCTGGACCAGACCCAGCCGGTTCTCGGTGATCAGCGTCCGGCCCTTGCGTGCCAGCACGCGCACCGATTCCTCGTCGACCAGCTTGCGGCGCAGCCGGTCCCGCTCCTCGGCATCCTGCGGCGCCGGTACCAGCCGGCCCTCGCACTTGGATACCACCTTGCTCGTCACCACGACGACGTCCCCGTCGCGCAGCCAGGGGGCGGCCGCGGCGAGGGCCGCGCCCAGGTCGTCACCGGGCCGGAACTCGGGAAGCCCGGCGACGGGCAGGATCTCGATCGCCGAAGCCGCGCCATGCTCGGTCACACCGCCACCCCCGCAAGCGCCAGGCCGGCGCCGACCATCCCGGCCGTCGCCTGCGGGTCGCTCATCAGCAGGGGTATCGACCGCACGGCGACCCCCTCGATGTCCGCCCGGTCACCCTCGTGGATCAGCCAGCAATCCAGGATCCCGGTGGCCCGCCGCGCCCCGTAATGCCGGCCGACCGCCTCCGCGGTGGATTCGACCCCGATCACGGACAGGCAGGCATCGGCCATGCCGCGCAACGGCTTTCCACCGATGATCGGGGAGTAGCCGACGATGGGAGCCCGGGCCGCGCGCAACGCGCCGCGAATGCCGGGGACGGCCAGGATGGCGCCGACGCTCACCACCGGGTTGGACGGTGCCAGCAGGATGACGTCGGCGTCGGCGATGGCCTCCACCGCTTCGGTTGTGGCGCTGGCCTTTTCGGCGCCGACGAACGCGAAGCTGTGCGTTGGGATCTGGGCCCGGTAGCGCACCCACCACTCCTGGAAGTGGATTGCCCGACGGTCGTCGGCCGGATCGGTGATCACCGCGTGCGTCTCACAGCGGTCGTCGCTGGCGGGCAGCAGCCGCGCGCCCGGTTGCCAGCGGTCACACAGCGCGGTGGTGATCTGTGACAGCGGGTAGCCGGCCCGCAGCATCTGGGTGCGCACCAGGTGGGTGGCCAGATCGCGGTCGCCCAGGCCGAACCAGTCGGGCTGCACGCCGTAGCGCGCCAATTCCTCTTTGGCGTGCCAGGTTTCGTCGCGGTGACCCCACCCTCGCTGCGGGTCGACCCCTCCACCTAAGGTGTACATGCAGGTGTCCAAATCCGGACAGACACGCAACCCGTGGATCCAGGCGTCGTCGCCGATGTTGACGACGGCGGTCAGCTCGTGGCTGTCGGTCCCGGTGTCCGGGCGCCCCTGCGTTTGGAACTGACCCAGCCCGAGCAGCTGTTGAACCCCCAGCAGGAAGCGGGCGCCGCCAACCCCACCGACCAGAACGGTGACCTTCACTTGTCCTTCACAGGGCTTGACAGTACTGCCAACGACGACGCGGTCCGCGGGCCGTCATGACGCCCCAAAGGGAAATTGCGCCGACTGTGAGCGACACGCCGAGGGTGCAATACAACAGAAACGCCGAAAATTAGTAACGAGATGATATGGAAATGCGCCGTAATGCTTGACCAGGCAGGTCAACGAGTGTCTAATCACAACAGTGTCATTTCCCGGTTGGCCGGCCGGTTCCGGTGTCGCAGACCGAGATTCGATCACTTGTTCGAATTGTCGGTACATCAGAACAGTGGGAATCACTCACCCTCTCAAATCAAACCTGAGGAGGCGGACGAAGCATGTCTTATGAGCACCTTCGGGGCGTTATGACAAGCACACCGCGCACCACTATTGGCTCGGCGCCGACGGCAATCCCCCGTCCGCACCTGACTGTGGTTCCTGATGCGCCAGTCGCATTCGAACCCGAGCCCCTGCCGCCGACCGCGGACCAATGGCAGGACCGCGCGCTGTGCGCACAAACAGATCCCGAGGCGTTCTTTCCGGAGAAGGGCGGCTCCACCCGGGAGGCCAAGAAGATCTGCCTGGGTTGCGAAGTACGTCATGAGTGCCTGGAGTACGCGCTGGCGCATGACGAGCGCTTCGGCATCTGGGGCGGACTTTCCGAGCGCGAGCGCCGCCGCCTCAAGCGCGGCATAATCTGACGCGCCGCTGCCGCACTTGGTTATTCGTCGTCGATCGTGGGGTCGATGACCGAGGGCTCGACGTCCAAGTAGATCGCCACCTGGGCCACCAGGATCTCGTGGAGTAGTTCGTCCAGTTCGACGGTGTCCTTGGCCCGTCGCTCAATCGGCTTGCGGAACAAGACGATTCGTGCCCGCGTGGCATTGCCGCGGACGTCGACGCCGGCCGGGATCAACCGGGCCAGCGCGATCGGCCCGTCGGCGATGACCTCGGGCGGCCACTGCACGCTGTCGGGGTCCTTGGCGGCGATGCGCGGGATTTCATCGACCGCCACATCGAGATCCGCGACCCGGTCCTGCCAGCGCCGCTCGATGGGCTCGTAGGCCTCCAGCACCGCCATGTCGAACCGCTCGGCCCGGCTGCGCCATCCCGGCACCGTGGGCGGCAGCAGCGGGCCGCGCATATCGTGGCCTCTCCGAGACGCTCGGACGGAGGCCGACCGGCGCCACCGCCGATCGCTTTGCCGGGAGCCGCGCGAATCGCCCACGCGCCGATGGTAACGGTTGCACATCGCGGGTCGAGCGGATGCGCGTGTCCGGCGCTTCGGCGGCGTTTGTCCACGATAGCCTTTCGATCGTGAACGTTCCCCGTCGCTGTTGCCGGCCCGGGTGTCCGCACTATGCCGTGGCGACGTTGACTTTCGTCTACTCGGACTCGACGGCGGTGGTCGGGCCACTCGCTACCGCGCGCGAACCGCATTCCTGGGATCTGTGCGTCGGCCATGCCGGCCGGATCACCGCGCCCCGCGGATGGGAGCTCGTGCGCCACGCCGGTCCGCTGATTTCTGAGCCCACCCATCCCGACGAGGACGACCTGGTGGCCCTGGCGGACGCGGTGCGCGAGGGCGGCCCGAGGGATCGGGGCGCGGCCCACGGGGGCGCGTTACCGAACGGCTTCGCCGATGCACACATTCAGCACGCCGGAGCCCAGGCCACCGCGCCAAGCAGTGGCCTGCTCGCGCCGCCCGAGCATCGTTCCGGACGGCGCCGCGGACATCTGCGGGTGTTGCCCGATCCCGCCGACTAGGCGGGGGACTGGGCCGCGCCGGAAGCCGCGCACCGTTGCCGCCCGTGTTTCCCCGGGCCATTAGGCTGACGCCAAGAATCCAATCGTCAGGAGTCCCGCATGTCTCGGCCCGCCGCGACTGTCCACCGTGTCGTCAAGGCGTACGACGTGCGTGGGCTGGTCGGTGAAGAGCTCGACGAATCGCTGGTCACCGATTTGGGGGCCGCATTCGCCAAGCTGATGCGTGCCGAGGGTGCGCGGCAGGTGGTCCTCGGCCACGACATGCGGGACAGTTCGCCGACGCTGGCCGCCGCGTTCGCGACCGGGGTGACCGGCCAGGGCCTGGATGTGGTGCGAATCGGCTTGTCGTCCACCGATCAGCTCTACTTCGCCGCCGGGCAGCTGGACTGCCCCGGCGCGATGTTCACCGCCAGCCACAACCCGGCGGCCTACAACGGCATCAAGCTGTGCCGGGCCGGCGCGAAACCGGTCGGCGCCGACACCGGGCTGACCGTCATCAGCGACGACGTGATTGCCGGGGTCGCGAAGTATGACGGGCCGCCGGGCACCGTCACCGATCGGGATGTGCTGGCCGACTACGGAAAGTTCCTGCGTTCGCTGGTGGACACCTCCGGGCTGCGTCCGCTGCGGGTGGCCGTCGACGCCGGCAACGGCATGGCCGGTCACACCGCGCCCGCCGTGCTCGGCGCGATCGGCTCGATCACCTTGTTGCCGTTGTACTTCGAGCTCGACGGCTCTTTCCCCAATCACGAGGCCAACCCGCTCGACCCGGCCAACCTGGTGGACCTGCAAAAATTCGTCGGCGCCGTCGGTGCGGATATAGGGCTGGCCTTCGACGGGGACGCCGACCGGTGCTTCGTGGTCGACGAACGCGGCCGGCCGGTTGCGCCGTCGACGGTGACCGGCCTGGTGGCCGCCCGCGAGCTCGGCCGGGAGATCGGCGCCACCATCATCCACAACGTGATCACTTCCCGCGCGGTCCCCGAACTGGTCATCGAGCGTGGGGGCACGCCGCTGCGCTCCCGGGTCGGACACTCCTATATCAAGGCGACGATGGCCGACACCGGCGCGATCTTCGGCGGTGAGCATTCGGCGCACTATTACTTCCGCGACTTCTGGGGCGCCGACTCCGGGATGCTTGCGGCGCTGCACGTGCTGGCCGCCCTCGGTGAGCAGGAAAGGCCGTTGTCGGAGTTGACCGCCGACTATCAGCGTTACGAATCGTCCGGCGAGATCAACTTCAAAGTGGCCGACGCGTCGTATTGTGTGGACGCGGTGTTGAAGTTCTTCGGCGGCCGGATTCAGTCCCTCGATCACCTGGATGGGGTGACCGTGGATTTGGGCGACGGCAGCTGGTTCAACCTGCGCAGCTCCAACACCGAGCCGCTGCTGCGACTCAACGTGGAGGGCCGCAGCACCGAGGACGTCGACGCGGTGGTGGCGCAGGTCAGCGCCGAGATCGCCGCCCAAATGCCGTACGGAGAAGCGAGGCCGTGAACGTCACCCAGGTGATCGATCTCGAAGACGCCGAGGGCCTGGTCGCCGCCGACCGGGAGGGCTTGCTGCGGGCCGCGTCGACGGCCGGAGCTCAGGTGCGCTCGGTCGCCGCCGCGCTCGACGAGGGCGCACTGGACTCGCTGCGGGCCGGCGATCGCCCGCGCAGCGTGATCTGGGTGGCCGGCCGCGGTACCGCCGAAACCGCCGGGGCCATCCTGGCCGCGACGTCGAGTGGTGTGGCGGAAGAGCCGATCGTGGTCGTCAGCGAGGTACCGCCGTGGATCGGGCCGCTCGACGTGCTGATCGTCGCCGGCGATGATCCCGGCGATCCAGCATTGGTCGGGGCCGCCGCAACCGGGGTGCGCCGGGGTGCGCGGGTCGTGGTGGTGGCGCCGTACGAAGGTCCGCTGCGCGACAGCACGGCGGGGCGCGTCGCGGTGCTGGAGCCCCGGCTGCCGGTTCGCGATGAGTTCGGGCTGTGCCGCTACCTCGCGGCGGGCCTGGCCGCGTTGCAAACCGTGGACTCCAACGTGCGCATCGATCTCGCGGCGCTCGCCGACGAGCTGGACGCCGAGGCACTGCGCAACAGTGCCGGCCGGGAACTGTTCACCAACCCGGCCAAAACACTCGCCGCGCGCGTGTCCGCCCGCGGGGTGGCACTGGCCGGCGACTGTGCCGCGACAATGGCGCTGGCCCGGCATGGCAGTTCGGTGGTGCTGCGGGTCGCGCACCAGGTGGCCGCCGCGACCGGGCTGGCCGATGCGGTGGTGGCATTGCGGGCGACTTCGGAGCCGGGCGACTCATCCTCGTCGGTGGATGCTCTGTTTCACGACGAAGAGATCGACGGACCGCTTCCCGAGCGACTGCGGGTGCTGGTGTTGACGCTGGATGACGAGCGGACGGTGGTGGCCGCTCGCGTCGCCGGACTGAACGACATTTACCTGATCGCGGCCGAGGACGTGCCCGATGCACCCGGCGGTTTGGCCGCGTCCGGCGCCTTACCGGCGTCGACCGGTGCCGGTCGCCCCGAGCAGCAACTGGCAGTGTTGGCCGTTCGGTTGGAGATGGCGGCGGTTTACATGCGACTTGTGCGGGGATAGATAGACAAGTGGAACTGCTTCGCGGGGCCTTGCGGACGTACGCCTGGGGATCGCGCACCGACATCGCCGAATTCACCGGGCGTCCGGTTCCGGCCGCTCACCCGGAGGCCGAGCTCTGGTTCGGCGCACACCCCGGCGACCCGGCCTGGCTGGAAACCGACAAGGGCGAAGTCTCGTTACTGGACGCGCTGGTCGCCGATCCGGAGGGACAGCTGGGCCCGGGGTCGCGCGCCCGGTTCGGAGACGTGCTGCCGTTTCTGGTCAAGGTGCTGGCCGCCGACGAGCCGCTCTCACTGCAAGCCCACCCCAGCGCCCAGCAGGCCGTCGACGGTTACCAGCGCGAGGAGCGGCTGGGTATCCCCGTCTCCTCACCGGTCCGCAACTACCGCGATACCTCCCACAAGCCCGAACTGCTGGTGGCGTTGCAGACGTTCGAGGCGCTGGCCGGATTTCGTCAGGCGTCACGGACCGTGGAGCTGCTGCGGGCGTTGGCCGTTTCCGACCTCGATCCCTACATCGAATTGCTGAACGACCAGTCCGACGCCGACGGGCTGCGCGCGCTGTTCACCACCTGGATCACCGCGCCGCAGCCCGACCTCGACGTGCTGGTGCCCGCGGTCCTCGACGGCGCCATCCAGTACGTCAGCTCCCGGGCAACGGAATTCGCGGCCGAAGCCAAGACGGTGCTCGAGCTCGGCGAACGCTACCCCGGCGACGCCGGTGTGCTGGCGGCGTTGTTGCTCAACCGCATCGACCTGGCCCCCGGCGAGGCCATCTTCGTTCCGGCCGGCAACTTGCACACCTATCTGCGCGGTTTCGGGGTGGAGGTAATGGCCAACTCCGACAACGTGTTACGCGGCGGCCTGACCCCCAAACACGTCGACGTGCCGGAGCTGCTGCGGGTGCTGGACTTCGACCCCACCACCGAGGCACAGCTGCGCCCGCGGGTGCGCCGCGAGGGGTTCGAACGGATTTACGAGACGCCGGCCGACGAGTTCGCGGTCGCGCTGCTGACGCTCGAGGGCGAGTACCTCGGCCACGAGGTCGACGCGTCGTGCAGCCACGAGGGCCCGCAGATCTTGTTGTGCGCCGAGGGCTGCACGACCGTGCACGCCAAGTCCGGGTCGCTCACGCTGGACCGCGGGATGGCCGCCTGGGTCGCGGCCGACGACGGCCCGATCCGGCTGATCGCGCGGGAACCCGCCAAGCTGTTCAGGGCGACCGTGGGGTTGTGACGGCCCGTTCTTTGCCGGCCTGATCTTTTCGGGCCTGCCGGCGCTCGCCCAGCCACAGCCGCATGTTGTGCGTCATGGCGCGGCCGATAATCCGTGGGGGCGGGATCATATAGAGGCTGTCGAGCAGCGAGAACCGGCGTAGAAACCATTCCGCCAAAACGGGTTCGGTTTCGGCGGCCCCGAGGAATTGGTCGAACAGCTTCGCGGACGGCCGCCACCACCAGGGGACGGGCTCCTTGGTGCCCGCGTGGTGGAAGTTGACGTCGGCGACGCCGTTCATCATCCACACCGGGTAGGTGGTTTTCGCGGTGGCCCTGTTCAGCTCCGCCGCCAGCCGGTCGTCCGGGAACTGCAGCGCGCGCCGCAGATGACCGGCCTGCAGCGACGTCATCGTCATACCCTGCCCGAAGGTGGGGTTGAAGCTGGCCACCGCGTCACCGAGTGGCACGATGCCGGCCGGGAAGCGGTCGAGCTTGTGGTAGCGGCGCCACCTGCTGGCGGGAAACGCGTGATACGCCGGCTCGCCGACGGGTTCGGCGTGCTTCAGGGCGTCGGTCAAATGCTTCGGAAGCAGCTCGTCGGCCAGCACGAGCATCTCGGGGAACGTCCTGGGCGGTTTGGCGTTGGCGACTCCGAAGGTGGTCAGCACCCAGGTGCGGTCCTCGTAAAACAGCATGCCCAGCCCGAGCGGCTGGTCGTGGGCCGCGCCGGTGACCACCACCTTCTCCGCGATCAGGCCCTCCGGCACCCGGAAACGGTGGGTGGCGTAGTTGATGCCGATGTCGATGGTCGCTTCGGCGGGGCGCTCATATCCCCACTGCTCCAACCACACCGGCAGCCGGGTGCCCCGGCCCGCCGCATCCACGACGAGGTCGGAAGGCACGAATTCCGGCTCATCGGCGTGCGGGCCCGACCGGGCTTCGGCATCCAACAGCACCCCGGTGACGCGCTGGCGTGCGCGGTCGAACCGGGGCTCGGCCACGGAGCGCCGCACGATGTCGACGTTGTCGATCTCCCGGACCCGCTTGCGCAGCTGCCATTCCAGGTGAGGCCGGCTGGGCACGTACGCGGTGAACTCGTCGCGCAGGGTGTGGGCGGTGCCGAGGACGTGGCCGGCGGCGCCCAGGTGGATGCAGTCCGGGCGGTTCTCCAGGATGGGCACGCCGGCCGCGACCATGTCCTCGAGCACACCGGGAAACAGGCTTTCGAATTCGGCCGCCCCGCGGGCCATCAGCATGTGCAGATGGCGGTCCTGAGGGACCGTCGCGCGGTTTGCCGGCGCGCCCGGCAACTCGTCGCGCTCGTACACGGTCACCCGGGAGTAGCAATCCGACAACACCCGCGCGGCACACAAGCCGGCGATACTGCCCCCGATGACCACCGCGTGGTCCCTGGAATTCTCTCCGCTAGCCCCCATCTGAAGCAGACTACCCAGTACTGTGCGGTCCAGTGGGTCATGAAGGGTCGTGGAAGGGGCGGGCGGATGGCCAATCGATGGCGCATAAAGTCGGTCGAACAATCGATCGCCGACACCGACGAACCGGAAACCCGGCTACGCAAAGTCCTCGCCTGGTGGGACCTGGTGGTGTTCGGTGTCGCGGTGGTGATCGGCGCCGGCATCTTCACGGTGACCGCGTCGACTGCCGGCGACATCACCGGGCCGGCCATCTGGATATCGTTTGTGATCGCGGCGATCACCTGCGCGCTGGCGGCGTTGTGCTACGCCGAGTTCGCCTCGGCGGTGCCGGTGGCGGGCAGCGCATACACGTTCTCCTACGCGACCTTCGGTGAGTTCCTCGCCTGGATCATCGGCTGGAACCTGGTGCTGGAATTGGCGATCGGTGCCGCCGTCGTGTCCAAAGGCTGGTCCAGTTATCTGGGCACGGTGTTCGGATTCGCCGGTGGCACGGTCAAACTCGGATCGGTCGACTTCGACTGGGGCGCCCTGCTGATCGTCGCGGTGCTGGCGATATTGCTGGCCCTCGGCACCAAGTTGTCGTCGAGGTTCTCCGCGGTGGTCACCGGCATCAAGGTGTCGGTGGTGGTGTTCGTCGTGGCGGTTGGTTCCTTCTACATCAAACCGGCCAACTATTCGCCGTTCATTCCGAAGCCGGAAGTCGGGGGCGGCGCAACGGGCATCAACCAGTCGTTGTTGTCGCTGATGACCGGGGCGCACAGCAGCCATTACGGCTGGTACGGGGTGCTGGCGGGGGCATCGATCGTGTTCTTCGCGTTCATCGGTTTCGACATCGTGGCGACGATGGCCGAGGAAACCAAGACGCCTCAGCGCGACCTCCCGCGGGGGATCCTGGTCTCGCTGGCCATCGTGACCGTTCTGTACGTCGCTGTCTCGGTAGTGCTGTCCGGCATGGTCTCGTATACACAGCTCAGGACCGTGCCCGGCGGCAAGTCGGCGAACCTGGCGACGGCCTTCTCGGCAAACGGGATCAACTGGGCCAGCAAAATCATCGCCGTCGGGGCATTGGCCGGCCTGACGACCGTGGTGATGGTGCTGCTGCTCGGGCAGTGCCGGGTGCTGTTCGCGATGGCGCGCGACGGCTTGTTGCCCCGGGCGCTGGCCAAGACCGGTTCGCGCGGCACGCCGGTCCGGATCACCGTGCTGGTTGCGGTGGTGGTGGCCGCGACGGCATCGGTCTTCCCGATAAGCAAGCTCGAGGAGATGGTCAACGTCGGAACGCTGTTCGCGTTCATCCTCGTCTCCGCCGGCGTCATCGTGCTGCGCCGGACCCGGCCGGACCTCCCGCGGGGGTTCCGGGCCCCCTGGGTGCCGCTGCTTCCGATCGCCTCGATCGCCGCGTGCGTGTGGCTCATGTTGAACCTCACCGCGGTGACCTGGATCCGGTTCGCCGTCTGGCTGGTGGTGGGAACCGCGATCTACGCGGGCTACGGGTTCCGCCATTCGGTGCAGGGACGTCGAGAGGCCGGGCAGTCCGGGTCGGCGACAGTGACGGAAGCGGCCGACCCGGACGGCGCGATGGCGTAATCGCTTTACAAAATCATATCTTGTGTCTAGACAGAAGACACAAACTGCCGTATTGTCCAAACCGAAGCGTGGCATGACTCACAGGGAGGTTTGGCATATGACCACACTCGGACCGCAGGTAGGCCGAGAGTCCGAAACGCCGGTCTGGCGGGACAAGAAGCGCCGGCTTTGGCTGATGGGGTTGATCGCCCCGACGGCATTGTTCGTGATGCTGCCGATCATCTGGGGGTTGAACCGGCTCGGCTGGCACGCGGCCGCGCAGGTGCCCTTGTGGATTGGGCCGATCCTGCTCTACGTTCTGCTGCCCATCCTCGACCTGCGCTTCGGGCCCGACGGCCAGAACCCGCCCGACGAGGTGATGGAGCAGCTGGAGAACGACAGGTACTACCGCTACTGCACCTACGTCTACATCCCGTTCCAGTACCTGAGCGTGGTCTTGGGCGCCTACCTGTTCACCGCCTCGAACCTGAGCTGGTTGGGTTACGACGGCCCGGTGAGCTGGGTGGGCAAGCTGGGCGTGGCGCTGTCGGTCGGCGTGCTCGGTGGCGTCGGCATCAACACCGCCCACGAGCTGGGCCACAAGAAGGATTCGCTGGAGCGGTGGTTGTCCAAGATCACCCTCGCGCAGACGTGCTACGGCCACTTCTACATCGAGCACAACCGCGGTCACCACGTGCGGGTGGCCACCCCGGAAGACCCGGCGTCGGCCCGCTTCGGCGAAACCTTCTGGGAGTTCTTGCCGCGCAGCGTTTTCGGCAGCCTGCGGTCATCGTTGCGGGTCGAGGCGCAGCGGCTGCGCCGGCTGGGCGTCAGTCCGTGGAACCCCAAGACCTATCTGTCCAACGACGTGCTCAACGCCTGGCTGATCTCGGTGGTGTTGTGGGGCGCGCTGATCGCGGTCTTCGGCCCGGCGCTGATCCCGTTCGTGGTCATCCAGGCCGTCTTCGGCTTCAGCCTGCTGGAGGCGGTGAACTACCTCGAGCACTACGGGCTGCTGCGGCAGAAGAACGCCGGCGGCCGCTACGAGCGCTGCGCGCCGGTGCACAGCTGGAACTCCGACCATGTGGTCACCAACCTGTTCCTGTATCACCTGCAGCGGCACAGCGACCACCACGCGAACCCCACCCGGCGATACCAGACGCTGCGCAGCATGGCAGGCGCGCCCAACCTGCCCAGCGGGTACGCGTCGATGATCTCGCTCACCTACTTCCCGCCGCTGTGGCGCAAGGTGATGGACCACCGGGTGCTGGCCCACTACGACGGCGACATCACCAGGGTCAACGTCCAGCCGCGGGTGCGCGACAAGGTGCTGGCGAAGTACGGGGCCCCCGAAATGGACCAAGCATGACCGCCCACCGCTGCCCCGGCTGCAATTACACCTACGACGAAGCGAAAGGCGCTCCGCGGGAAGGCTTTCCCCCGGGCACGCCCTTCAGTGACATCCCCGACGACTGGTGCTGCCCCGATTGTGCGGTGCGCGAGAAGGTCGATTTCGAAACGATCGGAGTGAACCAGTGAGCGACTACAAGCTCTTCGTCTGCGTGCAGTGTGGCTTCGAGTACGACGAGGCCAAGGGCTGGCCCGAAGACGGCATCGCGCCCGGCACCCGCTGGGACGACATCCCGGAGGACTGGAGCTGCCCGGATTGCGGCGCGGCGAAATCCGACTTCGAGATGATCGAGGTTGCTCGTCCGTGATCGGGACCACCGGCGTTGCCAAAACAGATATTGTCGCGCCTGTGAAGCGGATGCCGTACGCCGAGGCGTCGCGCGTCCTGCTGCGTGACTCCGTCCTCGATGCGATGCGGGAACTGCTGCTGAGCCGGGACTGGTCGGCCGTCACGCTGTCGGACGTCGCCCGCGCGGCGGGCATCAGTCGACAGACGATCTACAACGAGTTCGGCTCGCGGCAAGGACTGGCGCAGGGTTACGCCCTGCGCCTGGCCGACCGCTTGGTCGACGCCGTGCAGGCCGCCATCGACGCCAACGTCGGCAACATCTACGAAGCCTTCCTGCAAGGCTTTCGTTCCTTCTTCGCGGAGTCGGCCGCCGACCCCCTGGTGATCTCGTTGCTGACCGGTGTCGCCAAGCCGGATCTCCTGCAGATCATCACCACCGACAGCGGGCCGATCATCACGCGGGCGTCGGCCCGACTGACCTCGGCTCTGGTCCAGAGCTGGGTGGCCGCCAGCGACGAGGACGCCGGCGTGCTGGCGCGGGCCATCGTCAGGCTGTGCCTGAGCTACGTGTCGATGCCGCCCGAGGCCGATCACGACGTGGCGGCGGACCTGGCGCGGTTGATGGCGCCGTTCGCCGAGCGTTACGGGGTCGTCAACGTTCCCTGAGTGCTCGGCGGCTAAAGTGGCGCAAGAACATACCTAAGCTAAGTACCGCTTGGAACCCCTTTGAGCCCGCAGAAGGATGAAACACGCATGACGACGACCGAAAGTGCGCTGACCCCCGACGTTCGCAACGGCATCGACTTCAAGGTCGCCGACCTGTCGCTGGCGGACTTCGGCCGCAAGGAGATTCGGCTGGCCGAGCACGAGATGCCCGGCCTGATGTCGTTGCGCCGCGAGTACGCCGAGGTACAACCCCTGAAGGGGGCCCGCGTTTCGGGTTCGCTGCACATGACCGTGCAGACCGCGGTGCTGATCGAAACGCTCACCGCGCTGGGCGCCGAGGTCCGCTGGGCGTCGTGCAACATCTTCTCGACACAGGACCATGCGGCCGCGGCGATCGTCGTCGGCCCGCACGGCACTCCCGAGGAGCCCAAGGGCGTGCCGGTGTTCGCGTGGAAGGGCGAGACGCTCGAGGAGTACTGGTGGGCCGCCGAGCAGATGCTGACCTGGCCCGACGAGCCGGCCAACATGATCCTCGACGACGGCGGGGACGCCACCATGCTGGTGCTGCGCGGTGCGCAATACGAGAAGGCCGGCGTCGTGCCGCCCGCCGAAGAGGACGACTCCGCCGAGTGGAAGATCTTCCTGGACCTGCTGCGGGCCCGCTTCGAGACCGACAAGGGCAAGTGGACGAAGATCTCCCAGTCGGTCAAGGGGGTCACCGAGGAGACCACCACCGGCGTGCTGCGCCTGTACCAGTTCGCCGCCGCGGGGGACCTGGCCTTCCCGGCGATCAACGTCAACGACTCGGTCACCAAGTCCAAGTTCGACAACAAGTACGGCTGCCGGCACTCCCTGATCGACGGCATCAACCGCGGCACCGACGCCCTGATCGGCGGCAAGAAGGTGCTGATCTGCGGTTACGGGGACGTCGGTAAGGGCTGCGCGGAGTCGGTGAAGGGCCAGGGCGCACGCGTCGTCGTCACCGAGATCGACCCGATCAACGCGCTGCAGGCACTGATGGAGGGCTTTGACGTCCAGCGAGTCGAGGACGTCATCGGCGACGCCGACATCGTCGTCACCGCGACCGGAAACAAGGACATCATCACGCTCGAGCACATGAAGGCGATGAAAGACCAGGCGATCCTGGGCAACATCGGTCACTTCGACAACGAGATCCAGATGGCCGCGCTGGAGCGGTCGGGGGCGACGAAGCTGAACATCAAGCCGCAGGTCGACCAGTGGACCTTCGCCGACACCGGCAAGTCGATCATCGTGCTGTCCGAGGGCCGCCTGCTGAACCTGGGCAACGCCACCGGTCACCCGTCGTTCGTGATGAGCAACAGCTTCTCCAACCAGGTGATCGCGCAGATCGAGCTGTGGACCAAGAACGACGAGTACGACAACGAGGTGTACCGGCTGCCCAAACACCTCGACGAGAAGGTGGCCCGCATCCACGTCGAGGCGCTCGGCGGCAAGCTGACCAAGCTGACCAAGGACCAGGCCGACTACATCGGCGTGGACGTCGAGGGTCCCTACAAGGCCGACCACTACCGCTACTGAGCCGCGGCCGGATCGCGCCGTGGTCGCCGAGCGTCACGCCAGCGTGGCGTTCGGCGTCGAGCGTCACGCAAGCGTGCGTCTCGGCGCGCGCTAGGCTCGCGCCGTGCTGATCGCGATCGAAGGGGTCGACGGCGCCGGCAAGCGGACTCTGTCGGAAGGGTTGAGCGAGGCCTTCCGCAAGGCCGGGATGTCGGTGGCCACGCTGGCCTTCCCGCGTTACGGACGATCGGTGACCGCCGACATCGCGGCCGAGGCGCTGCACGGCGAGCACGGTGACCTCGCCACCTCCGCGTATGCGATGGCGATGCTCTTCGCGCTCGACCGTGCCGGGGCGATCGAAGAAATCGCGGCGCTGGGCCGCGACCACGACGTGGTGATCCTGGATCGCTACGTCGCCTCCAACGCGGCCTACAGCGCCGCGCGCCTGCATGAGGACGCGGCGGGGGCGGCGGTGGCGTGGGTCCACCGGCTCGAATACGAGCGCCTGCGGCTGCCCCCACCCGATTGGCAGGTGCTGCTTGCGGTGTCCGCCGAACTCGCCGCGCAGCGGGCCCGTCACCGGGCCGAGTCCGAGCCGGGCCGGGCGCGCGACAGCTACGAACGCGACGACGAACTGCAGCGGCGCACCGGCGCGGTCTACGCCGGGCTGGCCGACGCGGGCTGGGGCGGACGTTGGCTGGTCGTCGACGCGGAGGTCGATCCGGGGGCGCTCGCGGCTGCTCTCACGGCCCCGGATGGGTGAAATTGTGAGTATTTACGCCTATCGCGCAAGAAACGCCCGTGTGGTGCCCGAGATTTATCCCGATCTGGTGACACCATGGACTTCATGAGGCAAAGGATTTTGGTCGTCGATGACGACGCTTCGCTGGCCGAGATGCTCACCATCGTGTTACGTGGGGAGGGCTTCGACACCGCGGTCATCGGCGACGGTACGCAGGCCCTGACCGCGGTGCGCGAGTTGCGCCCCGACCTGGTCCTGTTGGACCTGATGCTGCCCGGCATGAACGGCATCGACGTGTGCCGGGTGTTACGCGCCGACTCCGGCGTTCCGATCGTGATGCTGACCGCCAAGACCGACACCGTGGACGTGGTGCTGGGCCTGGAGTCGGGCGCCGACGACTACATCATGAAGCCGTTCAAGCCCAAGGAGCTGGTTGCCCGGGTGCGTGCGCGGCTGCGGCGCAACGACGACGAGCCCGCCGAGATGCTTTCCATCGCCGATGTCGAGATCGACGTGCCGGCGCACAAGGTCACCCGCAACGGCGAGCAGATCTTCCTGACACCACTGGAGTTCGACCTGCTGGTCGCGCTGGCACGCAAACCGCGCCAGGTGTTTACTCGTGATGTGCTGCTCGAACAGGTGTGGGGATATCGTCACCCGGCGGATACCCGCCTGGTGAATGTGCACGTCCAGCGTCTGCGGGCCAAGGTCGAGAAAGACCCTGAGAACCCGACTGTGGTGTTGACCGTTCGAGGAGTGGGATACAAGGCCGGACCCCCGTGATCCGGGGCTCGCGGCGACGCACTCGGAGCCGCTGGGGTCGCTCTGGCCCCATGACTCGCGGCATGGGTGCGTTGAGTCGAGCCGTAGGCATTGCCTGGCGCCGATCGCTGCAGTTGCGCGTCGTGGCGCTGACCCTTGGGCTGTCGTTGGCAGTGATCCTCGCGCTCGGCTTCGTGCTGACCAGCCAGGTCACCAATCGCGTGCTGGACGTCAAGGTCAAGGCCGCCATCGAGCAGATCGAGCGGGCGCGCACCACCGTCGGTGGGATCGTCAACGGCGAGGAGACGCGCTCGCTGGACAGCAGCCTTCAGTTGGCCCGCACCACGTTGACGTCCAAGACCGACTCCGCCTCGGGTGCCGGGCTGGCCGGTGCGTTCGACGCGGTGCTGATGGTGCCGGGCGACGGCCCGCGCGCCGCGACCGCGGCCGGGCCCGTCGACCAGATACCCAACTCGTTGCGCGGCTTCGTCAAGGCCGGACAGGCGGCCTACCAATACGCCGCGGTGCACACCGAGGGCTTCTCCGGGCCGGCGTTGATAGTCGGCACCCCGGCGTCGTCGCAGGTGGCGAACCTCGAGCTGTACCTGATATTTCCGCTGAAGAACGAGCAGACCACGATCCAGTTGGTGCGCGGCACGATGATCACCGGCGGCGCCGTGCTGCTGGTGCTGCTCGCCGGGATCGCGCTGCTGGTCTCCCGCCAGGTCGTGGTGCCGGTCCGGTCGGCGTCGCGGATCGCCGAGCGGTTCGCCGAGGGCCATCTGTCCGAGCGGATGCCGGTGCGCGGCGAAGACGACATGGCCCGGCTGGCGGTGTCGTTCAACGACATGGCCGAGAGTTTGTCCCGGCAGATCACCCAACTGGAGGAGTTCGGCAACCTGCAGCGCCGCTTCACGTCCGACGTCAGCCATGAGCTGCGCACGCCGTTGACCACCGTGCGGATGGCCGCCGACTTGATCTACGACCACAGTGCCGACCTCGACCCCACGCTGGCCCGGTCCACAGAGCTGATGGTCAGCGAGCTCGACCGGTTCGAGACGCTGCTCAATGACCTGCTGGAGATCTCCCGGCATGACGCGGGTGTGGCCGAGTTGTCCGTCGAGGCCGTGGACCTGCGCACCACCGTGCAGAGCGCGCTGGGCAACGTGGGCCACCTGGCCGAGGAGACCGGCATCGAGCTGCAGGTGGAACTGCCGGGAGAAGAGGTGATCGCCGAGGTCGACGCCCGCCGGGTGGAACGGATCCTGCGCAATTTGATCGCCAACGCCATCGACCACGCCGAGCACAAACCGGTCCAGATCCGGATGGGCGTCGACGAAGACACGGTCGCCGTCACCGTCCGTGACCATGGGGTGGGGCTGCGGCCCGGCGAGGAGAAGCTGGTGTTCAGCCGGTTCTGGCGCTCGGACCCGTCGCGGGTGCGGCGATCCGGCGGCACCGGGCTGGGTCTGGCGATCAGCATCGAGGACGCGCGACTGCACCAGGGCCGGCTGGAGGCATGGGGCGAGCCCGGCGAGGGCGCGTGCTTTCGGCTGACGCTGCCGCTGGTCCGGGGCCACAAGGTCACCACCAGTCCGCTGCCGTTGAAACCGATCCCGCAACCGGCCGAGCCGACCGCCCCCGAACGCAAGGATCGCCAGCGACAACCTGAGCACGCCGAGAGGAGCGGGTAGTGCGCCGGCTGCTGGCTCTGCTGTCGCTGGCGGCGCTGCTCACCGGCTGCGCCGGGGTGCCCGGCTCGTCGGCCCCGCAAGCCATCGGCACCGTCGAACGACCGGCGCCGTCGAACCTGCCCAAGCCGACCCCCGGCATGGATCCCGACGTGGTGCTGCGCGAATTCCTCAAGGCCACAGCGGATCCGGCGAACCGGCATCTGGCCGCGCGGCAGTTCCTCACCCAATCGGCGTCCAACGCATGGGACGACGCCGGTAGCGCGCTGCTGATCGACCACGTGGTGTTCGTGGAAACCCGTGCCGCCGAACGGGTTGCGGTGACCATGCGGGCAGACATCCTGGGCTCGCTGTCCGACGTGGGTGTGTTCGAAACCGCGGAGGGCGTGTTGCCCGACCCGGGCCCGATCGAGTTGGTCAAGACGTCCGGTGGCTGGCGAATCGACCGCCTGCCCAACGGGGTCTTCCTGGACTGGCAGCAGTTCCAGGCGACCTACAAACGCAACACGCTGTACTTCGCCGACCCCACCGGGAAGACCGTCGTTCCCGATCCGCGTTACGTGGCGGTGTCCGATCACGACCAGTTGGCCACCGAACTCGTCTCCAAACTGCTGGCCGGGCCGCGGCCCGAAATGGCGCACACGGTCCGCAATCTGCTCGCCCCGCCGTTGCGGCTGCGGGGGCCGGTGACGCGAGCCGACGGGGGCAAGAACGGTATCGGGCGCGGGTACGGCGGCGCGCGGATCGATCTGGAGAAACTGTCCACCACCGATCCGCACAGCAGGCAACTGCTTGCCGCACAGATCATTTGGACGCTGGCGCGAGCCGACGTCCGAGGCCCGTACGTGATCAATGCCGATGGCGCACCGCTGGACGACAGGTTCCGCGACGGGTGGACCACCTCCGATGTCGCGGCCACCGACCCCGGCGTCGCCGACGGCGCGGGGGCCGGATTGCACGCCCTGGTCAACGGATCGCTGGTCGCGCTCGACGGGCAGCACACCGCCCCCGTGCCGGGGGCCTTCGGACGGACGGGCGATCAGACCGGGGCCGCGCTGTCCCGCAGCGGGCGGCAGGTGGCGTCGGTGGTGACGCTGCGGCGGGGCGCTCCGGATCAGGCGGCGTCGCTGTGGATCGGTGACCTCGGCGGCGAGGCCGTGCAGTCCGCCGACGGGCACAGCCTCACGCGGCCCAGTTGGTCGCTGGACGACGCGGTTTGGGTCGTGGTCGACAACAACAACGTGCTGCGGGCGATCCAGGAACCGGCGTCGGGGCAGCCCGCGCGCATTCCGGTGGATTCCGCGGCGGTGGCCAGCAGCTTCCCCGGGCCGATCACCGACCTCCAGCTGTCCCGCGATTCGACGCGTGCCGCCATGGTGATCAACGGTCAGGTGATCCTCGCCAGCGTCGAGCAGACCCAGGCCGGGCAGTTCGCCCTCACCTATCCGCGGCGGTTGGGTTTCGGCCTGGGCAATTCGGTGGTCTCGCTGTCCTGGCGAACCGGCGATGACATCGTGGTGACCCGCACCGACGCCGGCCACCCGGTGTCTTACGTCAACCTGGACGGGGTGAACTCCGACGCGCCGGCCCACGGCTTGCAGATTCCCGTGACGACGGTTGCGGCCAACCCGTCAACGGTGTACGTCGCCGCTCCCCAAGGGGTGCTGCAATATTCGGCGTCGGCCGCCGAAGGCCAACCGAGTTGGTCGGAAGTGTCCGGGTTGGCTGTGGCCGGAGCGGTGCCGGTGTTGCCGGGCTGAACGGTCAGCGTTCTTCTGCTTCTTTCTGGGAGCTCTTCGTTCCGGCTACCCTCGCAGTGAGGAGGCGCAGCCGATGTCGCCCAAAGTTCCCCGCCTGCGTTGGGATGATCCCTTCCGCGCCTTGGACATGCTGGGTTCTTTGTGGTCGTCGGCCGGGTTGCCGTCGGTCACCACCGGAGCCGCGCACGCGGCCGCGATGCCTTACCGGACGCTGTTCACGGCGCTTCAACAATCGCTCATCGGTAGGGAAGTCACGGTGCGCGCCGGAGACCACGACGTGGTGCTCACCGTCACCGAGTTCGAATCTGCGCTCGAACCACGCGAACTGGCCGTCGGCCAGCTGGGCCAGGTCCGGGTAGCGGCTAGCGACATCACCTGGGACCATCATCACCTGCAGCACGCCGTAGCCGTGCTGCACAACGTGCACTTCCGTCCCGGCGTGCCCCCGACCGTGACGGCGGCGCCGGCGGAGTTGACCGTGACCCTGCCGGCGAAGATTGTCGACGATGCGCTGCGTCGGGCGGCGCCCCAACTGCGCAGCGTGCCGGGCGCGGACGGCACGGCCTTGCTGCACTGGAGCCGCCGCCCCGGCTGGGGCGGCCTCGAGGTCGGCGTGGACGTGGTGGGGACGACGTTGTGGCTGCGACCGTCCGCAGTGGTGACCGGGCAGCGGCGGTGGACGCTGCCCACGCGGATTCTCGCCTACCCGGTGCCGCTGCCCGACCTGCCGCATGGGTTGCTGGTCACCGACGTCCGCCTCGGATCGGAGGCATTGGAGGTGTCCGGCCTGCTGCCGCAATGGCGGATGGAGTTGCCGCTGCGCAGCCTGGAAGAGATCATCACCCAGCTCAGTCGCGGCATGTTCAGCCTGGTATTGCCTTAGATCTTCCTGGCCGCCGCTGTCACCCCGGCCCGGCACACTGGCGAGGTGCTCGACCTCATCCTGCCCCTGGAATGCGGCGGCTGCGGGGCGCCGTCGACCCGCTGGTGTGACGCCTGCGCCGCCGAGCTGTCGGTGGCCGCCGAGCAGCCGCATGTGATCAACCCCCGCATCGACCCGCAGGTGCCGGTGTTCGCGCTGGGCCGCTACGCCGGCGCCCGTCGCCGGGCCATCCTCGCGATGAAGGAGCACGGTCGCGGCGACCTGATCGCGCCGCTGGCCCACGCGCTGGCCGTCGGGGTGCACCGGCTGCTGACGTGGGGGATGGTCGAGACCCCGCTGACGATCGTGCCCGCGCCGACACGAGGTTCGGCCGCGCGCCGCCGCGGCGGTGACCCCGTCACCCGGCTGGCCCAGGCCGCGGTGGCCGGTCACCCCGACGTCGCCGTCGTCCGGGCATTGCGCGTGAAGGCGTCGGCCCGCGACTCCGTGGGCCTTGGCACCTCCGCCCGCGAGCGCAATATCGCCGGGCGGGTGCTGCTGCGTGGTCACCGCGCAAAACTTCTGAGCACGGAAGTGGTGATCGTCGACGACATCGTCACCACCGGGGCGACGGCGCGCGAGTCGGTGCGGGCCCTGCACGCCGCGGGGATCCGGGTGGCCGCCGTGCTCGCCATCGCGGCCGCTTAGCCGTGAAACCGCGATGAGGCGGCCAAGAGGTTGTGAAGAACTCGTATCAGCTGGGAGAAATTGGTGGCATCCGATGGCGAACACGAGCTAACGTCGAGGACAACCTTCAATGACTATCTGGTCTGACTCACTGGTCGCGATTCCCAGGTTGAGGCGCCACTGCAAAGGGGGGTGAGTATTCGACACCTTGCACCGGCGGGCAGCCTGCGGCGCAACCGCTCCCACCTCGTCGGCGCGTCTTCATAGAACGTGGGCACGCCTCGCGTGCAACGTGGAAAGAGAAACGAGTTGTCACGTATGTCAAGGATTAGCGCGGATTCCGGTCAGATTCTGGACCAACCACCGACAGAAACCACCGAGGCGGTCGAACAGACAACCAACGCCGAAGTCGTGTTCAAGGGCCGCAACGTCGAAATCCCCGATCACTACCGCATCTACGTCTCGCAGAAACTCGCCCGCCTCGAACGGTTCGATCGCTCCATCTACCTTTTCGACGTCGAGCTGAAACACGCGCCCAACCGCCGTCAGCGCAAATCCTGTCAACGCGTGGAAATCACCGCCCGGGGCCGCGGGCCGGTCAGCCGGGCCGAGGCCTGCGCCAACAGCTTCTACGCGGCCTTCGAATCCGCGGTCGACAAGCTGGAGAGCCGGCTGCGCCGGGTCAAGGACCGCCGCAAGGTCCACTACGGCGACAAGACCCCGGTTTCCCTGGCGGCCGCCACGGCGGTGGCCCCGCTGCCGGACAAGGCCGTCGACACCGAGCAGGAGGCGCAGCAAAACGACGGCGCGGAACCCGATCACGATGGCCGCGCGCCGGGACGGGTGGTGCGAACCAAGGAGCACCAGGCCAGGCCGATGACCGTCGACGACGCGCTCTACGAGATGGAGCTCGTCGGTCACGACTTCTTTTTGTTCTACGACAAGCAGACCGAACGGCCGTCCGTCGTCTACCGTCGCCACGCCTACGATTACGGCCTGATCAGCCTCTGCTGAACGGCTGCGCCGCCGGGTTTGCGTGCGTGTCACCTACGATGGATGGCGCCGAACCGACGAAGGTCGAAGAACCGCCCATCCAACAGGGGACATAGCTGTGCTGTCGAAGTTGCTGCGCCTTGGTGAAGGTCGCATGGTCAAGCGCCTCAAGAGGGTGG
Organism: uncultured Actinomycetota bacterium; assembly: GCA_963784685.1. Lineage (GTDB taxonomy): Bacteria > Actinomycetota > Actinomycetes > Mycobacteriales > Mycobacteriaceae > Mycobacterium. The sequence continues at coordinate 269,395 of CAWASF010000009.1, read as the reverse complement.
CCGACTATGTCAACTCGTTGTCCGACGACATCGAGAAACTCACCGACGCCGAGCTGAAGGCCAAGACCGACGAGTTCAAGAAGCGCCTCGAAGAGGGGGAAACCCTCGACGACCTGCTGCCCGAGGCGTTCGCCGTGGCCCGCGAGGCGGCCTGGCGGGTGCTCGACCAGCGGCCGTTCGACGTGCAGGTGATGGGCGCGGCCGCCCTGCACCTGGGCCACGTCGCCGAGATGAAAACCGGTGAGGGCAAGACCCTGACCTGCGTGTTGCCCGCCTACCTCAACGCGCTGGCCGGCAAGGGCGTGCACATCGTCACCGTCAACGATTACCTGGCCAAACGCGACAGCGAGTGGATGGGCCGCGTCCACCGGTTCCTCGGGCTGCAGGTTGGGGTGATCCTGGCCCCGATGATGCCCGACGAGCGCCGGGTCGCCTACAACGCCGACATCACCTATGGCACCAACAACGAGTTCGGCTTCGACTATCTGCGCGACAACATGGCGCACTCGCTCGACGACCTGGTGCAGCGCGGGCACAGCTTCGCCATCGTCGACGAGGTCGACTCCATCCTGATCGACGAGGCCCGCACCCCGCTGATCATCTCCGGTCCCGCCGACGGCGCCTCCAACTGGTACACCGAGTTCGCCCGGTTGGCGCCGCTGATGGAAAAGGACTTGCACTACGAGGTAGACCTGCGCAAGCGCACCGTCGGCGTGCACGAAAAGGGCGTCGAGTTCGTCGAGGACCAGCTCGGCATCGACAACCTCTACGAGGCCGCCAACTCGCCGCTGGTCAGCTACCTCAACAACGCGCTGAAGGCCAAGGAGCTGTTCAACCTCGACAAGGACTACATCGTCCGCGACGGCGAGGTGCTCATCGTCGACGAGTTCACCGGCCGGGTGCTGATCGGGCGCCGCTACAACGAAGGCATGCACCAGGCCATCGAGGCCAAGGAGCACGTCGAGATCAAGGCCGAGAACCAGACGCTGGCCACGATCACGTTGCAGAACTACTTCCGGCTCTACGAGAAGCTCGCCGGGATGACCGGCACCGCCCAGACCGAGGCCGCCGAGCTGCACGAGATCTACAAGCTCGGCGTGGTCAGCGTCCCGACCAACAAGCCGATGATCCGCACCGACTGCTCCGACCTCATCTACAAGACCGAGGAAGCCAAGTACATCGCGGTGGTCGACGACGTCACCGAGCGGTACGAGAAGGGCCAACCGGTCCTGATCGGCACCACCAGCGTCGAGCGCTCGGAGTACCTGTCGCGGCAGTTCCAGAAGCGGCGCATCCCGCATAACGTGCTCAACGCCAAATACCACGAGCAGGAGGCGGCGATTATCGCCGAGGCGGGCAGACGGGGCGGCATCACCGTCGCGACCAACATGGCCGGGCGCGGCACCGACATCGTGCTGGGCGGCAACGTCGACTTCCTCACCGACCTGCGGCTGCGTGCCCGCGGACTGGACCCGGTGGAAACGCCCGAAGAGTACGAGCAGGCCTGGCACGAGGAGTTGCCCCTCGTTAAAGAGGAGGCGGGCAAGGAGGCGGCCGAGGTCATCGAGGCGGGCGGCCTGTATGTGCTGGGCACCGAACGGCACGAGTCGAGGCGCATCGACAACCAGCTGCGTGGCCGCTCGGGCCGCCAGGGCGATCCGGGCGAATCGCGGTTCTACCTGTCGTTGAGCGACGAGCTGATGCGCCGGTTCAACGGCGCCGCTTTGGAGGCGATGCTGAACCGGCTGAACCTGCCCGACGACGTGCCGATCGAAAACAAGATGGTCACCCGCGCCATCAAGAGTGCGCAGACGCAGGTCGAGCAGCAGAACTTCGAGGTCAGAAAGAACGTCCTCAAGTACGACGAGGTGATGAACCAGCAACGCAAGGTGATCTACGCCGAGCGTCGCCGCATCCTCGAGGGCGAGAACCTGCAGCAGCAGGCGCTGGACATGGTCCGCGACGTGGTCACCGCCTACGTGAACGGCGCGACGGCCGAAGGCTACGCCGAGGATTGGGACCTGGACGCGCTGTGGTCGGCGCTCAAGACGCTCTACCCGGTCGGGATCGAACACGAGAGCCTGACACGTCACGACAGGGACTCCGAGCGCGACGACCTCACCCGCGACGAGCTGCTCGAAGCCCTGCTCAAGGACGCCGAACGCGCCTATGCGGCAAGGGAAGCCGAGCTGGAGGAAATCGGCGGCGAGGGTGCGATGCGCCAACTGGAGCGCAACGTGTTGCTCAACGTCATCGACCGCAAGTGGCGCGAGCACCTCTACGAGATGGACTACCTCAAGGAGGGCATCGGGCTGCGGGCGATGGCGCAGCGCGATCCGCTGGTGGAGTACCAGCGCGAGGGCTTCGACATGTTCACCGCCATGCTCGACGGCATGAAGGAGGAGTCGGTCGGCTTCCTGTTCAACGTGTCCGTGGAGAGGGTCCCGGCCCCGCAGGTCGCCCCGATGGAGGCGCCGGAAGGGCTGGCGCAATTGGGGACGGCCGACGGCCCCGAAGCCCAAGCCGAAGCGCCCGCCGAGGTATCCGAAGAGGCCCCAAGCACGTTGCGCGCCAAGGGTATTGAAGACGAGGCGCCCGCTCTGACGTATTCCGGCCCGTCGGAGGACGGTTCGGCACAGCTGCAACGCAACGGCGGCGGCGCGCAGAAGACGCCGGCCGGCGTGCCCGCCGGTGCCAGCCGGCGCGAGCGCCGGGCGGCCGCGCGGCAACAGGGTCGCGGGGCCAAGCCGCCGAAATCGGTCAAGAGGCGCTAGCCGCGCGATCGGCGCGGCAACGCCTGTGCCATAGGGTTATCAGGCGTCGGCTCCTGTGTGGCTACACTGACGCCGCGACCGTGATCGGTCGGGAAAGGGGCAAGTTTCATGCCCTTCGGCGGCGCTGTGTCGCGGACCGAGGTTCTGGCGGCGCTATCGTTGGCGATCGACCTCGGTCTCGGGCAACCGATGGACCACATGCTGCGGTCGGCGGCGATGGGCACCAGACTTGCCGAGCGGCTTGGGCTCACCGAGCGTGAGCGCGGGACGGTTTTCTATACGGGTCTGGTCATGTGGATCGGGTGTCACGCCGACTCCCACGAGTACGCGCGATGGTTCGGCGACGACATCGCGATGCGACGCGACAGCCACTTCATCGACTGGTCCGGCGCACCGTACCGGCGATTTCTCATGGGCAACCTGGGCCGTGGGTCGACGCTGCCCAAACGAGCGCAGTTGGCGGCCAAACTATTCTTGGACGCGCGCGGGAATCTCGGCGCGTTGGCCCGGTCCCATTGTCTGTCGGCCGCATTGCTCGCCGAGGAGATCGGCTTGGGCGCGGACGTCTGCGAAGCGCTGCCCTACGCATACGAACGTTGGGACGGCAGCGGTCTTCCCGCCGGAGCCGCCGGATGCCAGATACCCGTGGCGATGCGGGTGGCGCAGGTCGCCGACATCGCGGAAGTGCATCATCGCGCTTACGGCGCCGGGGCCGCGACCACGGAGGTTCGCCGCCGCAGCGGCAAACAGTTCGACCCGGATATCGTGGCAGCGTTTTCCGCGGGCGCCGACCACCTGCTGCGCGAGGACGAAGATGCGTGGTCGACCGCTGCCGCACTCGCCCCGGATCCGGGGGAAGCGCTGACTGGCACCGCGCTAGACCGGCTCCTGCGCGCGATGGGTGACTTCGTCGACCTGAAATGCCCGTTCACGCTTGGCCATTCCCGCGCCGTGGCCGAGCTGGCAGAGAACGCCGGAAAATGTGCCGGGCTGCCGCAGGACGAGATCGACGTTCTGCGCCGCGCGGGCTACGTTCACGATCTTGGTCGGATTGGAGTGTCCAACCGGGTGTGGGAAAAACCGGGTGAACTGACTCACGCCGAACGCGAGCGCGTGCATTTGCATCCCTATCTGACCGGCCGGATCTTGGCCCGGGTCGGTGGATTGAAGGCTGTCCGCGAGGCCGCGGTGAACCATCACGAACGACTGGACGGCTCGGGTTATCCAAACGGTATTCGGGGTGATGACCTGTCCGTTCGCGACCGGGTACTTGCCGCCGCCGAAAGCTATTGCAGCTCAATGGAGCCACGACCTTATCGGGATGCACTGGACGAGGCCGCGGCGGCCGAGCGATTACGGGGTGAAGCAACGCGTGGCCGCCTCGACGGCGACTCGGTTGAAGCCGTGCTGGAGGCGGCGGGCCACCGGCCGTCGCGCAGAGCCGCCAGGCCGGCGGGATTGACCCGGCGCGAAGCCGAGGTGTTGCTCCACCTCGCACAGGGACTCTCCAACCGCGAGATCGCTTCGGCCCTTTGGATTTCCGAGAAGACCGTGCGCAATCACGTTGAGCACATCTATGCCAAGATCGGGGTCTCGAACCGGATCGGGGCCAGCTTGTACGCGACACGGCACGGCCTGACGGGCAGCGCGCCGGCCAGCCTCTGATATTTGGGTGGCAGGGCGGGCCATCATCGCAGAGATACACCGGGCCTGGATCGCCGGTCCAGCACCCAGGCGGTTGCCAGCGTGAGGGCAACCGCGAACGAGGCGAGCGCGATGAGGCTGGCGGCGGTGCCCCCGTGGAAGGTGGCGTGGTACGCGGACATCGCCGGCAGCGCGGTGGTGTAGCGGTCGAGCCCAAGGTCGCGACCCAATGCGTCGAAGGCGTGGCGGTTCGATAGGACCAGGCTCATCAGGCGTCCGGGCGAGGCCATCTGGTCGACGGGGACGATGGCGCCACCGAAGAGAACCTGGGGGAAGCACAGCATCGGCAGGGCCAGGGCCGCCTGCGCGGCGTTGGAGACGGCGGCCGAGGCGAAAAGACCCAGCGCCAGTGCCGAGGTCGCTTCAATCACAACGGTCGCGAACAGCGAGGCGTACACATCCCATCCGACGGCGGGGAGTCGTCCGAGCGCCCGCAGCACAACCAGCAACACCGCGCTCACTCCCGCCAGAACCGGAAGCAGCGCTGTCATTTTCGCTGCCACGTAGGCGCCCACGCTGAGCCCGGCCAGGCGTTCGCGCCGGAAGACGGCCATCTCGCCGACGATCTGGAGTAGGCCGTAGGTCAGGCCGAAGAAGAAGCCGTCGAACGCGATCCAGAACACGATCTGGGCCGGGCCGGCGCCGGCCGCGCTGCCCGGATCGAACGCTCCGCGCTTGAACAATGTCGCCATCATCGCCGTCACAAGCACCGGTGAGCCGAGCAGGATTGCCAGGGTCAGCCGGTTGCGGCCAAGAATGTCGACGTTGCGCCGAGTGAGTAGCCACCATTGCCTGACCATGCCCGTGCGCTTGACGTCCGACTGGGTGGCGAGCGCGGGCCGCTGATTCAGGCCGAGCCGGGTTTTCGACTTCACGCGGCTTTCCGCGAACCGCTGCGCCCAGACCTGCGGAGTGTGCTCGGCAGCCAGGCGTTCGTACACCTCGGTCAGGGTCTGGACACCGAAGTAGCGCCGGGCCGCGGCGGGGCTGCCACTGAAGGCCAAGTGGCCGTCCCGAGCCAGGAAGACCACCCGGTCGCAACGGTCGATGCCCGCCGGCTCATGTGTTGTCAGAACGATGGTGATTCCGCGCTGGCTGAGCCGGCGCAGCAGGCGCATCACGTCAGCCGCAGTCGAGGGATCGAGCCCGGAGGTCGGTTCGTCCAAGAAGAAAAGGCGTGGCCGGGTCAGTAGCTCCACGGCGATGCTGGCCCGCTTGCGTTGACCGCCGGACAGCGCACGCACCGGCACGTCGGCCCGATCAGCCAAATCGAGGTCGTGCAGGGTCTTGTCCACGATCCGCTCCGCTTCACCCGCAGTGGTGCCCGCGGGGAGTCGTAGGAGCGCCGCGTAGCGCAGCGTGCGGCGCAGGGGCATCTCCAGGTGGATGATGTCGTCCTGAGGCACATAACCGATTGCGGAGCCGGCGCCTACGCGATCACGGCGAGCGACGCCGTCGTGCCGAAGCTCTCCGGCGGAGGGCAGTTGCAGTCCGGCGAGGATCTCGAGCAATGTGGTCTTCCCCGCTCCACTGCCGCCGGCGATGGCGACCAATTCGCCGGGTTCTACTGAGAGCGAAAGTTTATGAAGGGTCTGTCGCCCACCGATGCGCCGGCTGATGTCGACGGCATCGACCCGAACGCCGCCCGGTGCTTTCGCGGCGTAATCCGATCGCCGAGCATCGCGCCGCTCGATGGTCGTTGCCTCGCATGTTGATTCGGTCATGATCTGATCTCCGTGCTTTCCCGAAGTAGCTCTGTCATGGGTGATCATCGGTCCACGGCTTCCAAGGCCGCATGAGGCATTTGCCTCAACTCGGGAAGTCCGACAGCCGACCCGTATGCGCCCAGCAACGGAGTAGTCAAAAATAACTAGTGCCCGCTGCGCAAAGTTGAGGCAAATGACCTATATGCCAAAGCGCCTGTGCGGCGGACACTCAGGCTATGAAGCGATATCTGATCATCGGTTATGGCGCCGTCGCTTATCTGCTATTTCTTGCGGCGTTCTTGTATCTCGTTGGTTTCGTGGGCAACATCTTGGTGCCGCGAACCGTCGATCACGGCCTTCCCGCCCCCGTCGGGCAGGCGGTGCTGGTCAACGCCTTGCTGGTCGGCGCGTTCGGTGTCCAGCACAGCGTCATGGCGCGGCCGGCGTTCAAGGCGTGGTGGACACGATTCGTGCCGCAGTCAATCGAGCGCAGCACCTACGTGGTGCTGTCAAGCGCTGTGCTGGTGCTGCTCTACTGGCAATGGCGAACGATTCCGGCCGTCATCTGGGATGTGCGGCCGCCGGCGGGGCGCCTGGCGGTGTGGGCGCTTTTCTGGCTGGGCTGGGCGATCGCGCTGGCGTCCACCTTCATGGTCAGCCACTTCGACCTGTTCGGCCTTCGGCAGGTGTATCTGGCCTGGCGCGGAAAACCATACACCCACCTAGCTTTTCGAGTTCGATGGTTCTACCGGTTGGTGCGCCACCCGCTGATGGCCGGTTTCCTCATCGCCTTCTGGGCGGCGCCGACCATGACGGCCGGACACCTGCTCTTCTCGATCGCCATGACGGGTTACATCCTGATCGCCGTGCAGCTCGAAGAGCGCAATCTGGTAGCGGCGCTGGGCGACCAGTACCGGGACTATCGACGCGAGGTTCCCATGTTGGTACCCAGGCCGGCGCGGCAATCGACCGAAACGGTTGCCCAGCACTAACTCTCGGGAGCTCGGCGATCCGCGCCCTCAACCGATGTGCAGGGCCACCACCAGCCATCGGTCACCTGCGCTTCCGCCGCCGCGGCGCACCCGTTCCACGCGGCAGGCGATGGCGTGGATGCGGTCCCCGCGGCTGTAGGAGCCGAAAACCTCGGCCGCGGTCTCCGGGTCGTCGTGCCCGGCCGGCTGCAGCCGCAGCCGGCGCAGTACCGCGGCGCCCTCGTGACCCGGCCCGGCCGCCGAACGACCGATCGCGAGCACCGATTCCAGCAGGCCCGACGCCAGCATGGGCTTCAGCTGGGCGGCGGGGCGGCGGCGGTCGATGACTTCCAACACTCGGCGCACCGCGGCGTCGGCGAAGATCGCGGCCTGGCGCATCGGTACCGACGAGACGTCGGTGATGGGCGCTTTCGGTTGCCTATTGGGCTGGCCGTTGTAGGGCCGGCGCGGCGCGCTCAGGCTGCGGCGGCGCAACGTCGGGTGCGGCGATGTCCGGCACTGGGGAACGTCTCGCCTGGGGGGCTCGTAGTCGACGACGGGCGTCACGGCGAAGACAGGACCGATGGTCAACGCACCCTCCAACTCAAACGGTGAAACCGCTCGTTCGATTCGAACTCCGAGCCCGCTGGAGAGTGGCGGACAGTGGTTGGTCAGTGGTCATCATGGCACAACTCGAGCGGACGCGTACCCGCGCCGAGCACCACCGCGGCCGGACGATTACCGTGGGCGGGTGCTCGGTCCACAAAACGAAAGGGCGACGAATTGACAAGGAGGACATCGCCGCAATGGTGACCCGGTTGTCCCCGGCGGACGCCTCCTTCTTCCGGCTGGAGAACACGGCCACCCCGATGTACGTGGGATCGCTGTCCATCCTGCGCCGTCCGCGCGCCGGATTGAGTTACGAGAAGCTACTGGCCACCGTCGAACAGCGGCTGCCGCAGATACCGCGCTACCGGCAGAAGGTCCGCGAAGTGCGAATCGGCCTGGCCAGGCCGGTATGGATCGACGACGCCGACTTCGACATCACCTATCACGTGCGGCGGTCGGCGCTCCCCTCGCCGGGCAGTGACGAGCAGCTGCACGAGCTGATCGCGCGGCTGGCCGCGCGGCCGCTGGACAAGTCGCGGCCGCTGTGGGAGATGTATCTCGTCGAGGGCCTGGCCAAAAACCGGGTCGCCCTGTACACGAAGTCGCACCAGGCGCTGATCAACGGCATGACCGCACTGGAGATCGGCCAGGTCATGGTCGACCGGACGAGGCGCGCGCCGCCGTTCCCCGAAGACATCTGGATACCGGAACGCGACCCCGGCAGCGCCCGGCTGGTGTTGGGCGCCATCGGCGACTGGCTGGCGGGGCCCGGCACGCAGCTGCAGGCCGCCGGGTCTGCGGTGGCCGGAGCGGTGACGAACTATGGCGAGTTTCTCGACGCGGGCCGCCGCGTTATCGACATCGCGCGCACGGTGGCGCGTGGCACGGCCCCCAGCAGCCCGCTCAACGCGCCCGTCTCGCGCCATCGGCGGTTTACGGTCGCCCGCGGCACCCTCGAGGACTACCGCACCGTGCGTGCGCGCTATGACTGCGACGTCAACGACGTCGTGCTCGCCGTGGTGGCGGGCGCGCTGGGCAACTGGTTGATGTCGCGCGGGGTGGCGGTGTCACCGACCGCGACCGTGCGCGCGATGGCACCGCTGTCGGTCTATGCCGACGGTCAACACGACTTGAGCGGTCCTGGCCAAACGATCAGTCAGGTCACGCCGTACCTGGTCGATCTGCCGGTAGGGGAGCCGAATCCGGTGGTGCGGCTGTCGCAGATCGCGCACGCCACCGAATCCAACCCGACGGCCGCCAGCCTGGTCGATGTCAGGACCATCGTCACGCTCTCGAGTTTTGCACCGCCCACCTTGCACGCCATGGGCATTCGGGTCGCCACCGGCTTCCCGAGCTTCAGCAAGCGCACGTTCAACCTGTTGATTACCAATGCACCGGGAGCCCAGTCGCAGATGTACATCGCGGGCACCAAGTTGTTGGAGACCTACGCCGTGCCACCGCTGCTGCGGAACCAGGCGCTGGCCATCAGTGTGACGTCCTATAACGGCATGCTGTATTTCGGAATCAATGCCGATCGCGAAGCGATGAGCGACGTCGACCTGCTGCCCGGCCTGTTGAGCCAATCGCTTGAGGAACTGCTCGAAGCCTCCAGTTAAGTTGGGGGTGAAAATCGCTGCCTGGATCTATGATTCGTTGATGTGAGCACCGCAACAAACGACGCCGGGGCGAAGAAGCGAACCCGTCCGGCCAAGCGAGCCATTTCCGACGCCGTCTATCAAGCCGAATTGTTCCGGCTGCAAACGGAACTCGTGAAACTGCAAGAGTGGGTGCGCGCTTCCGGTGCGCGTGTGGTGGTCATCTTCGAAGGACGCGACGGGGCCGGCAAAGGCGGAACCATCAAGCGGATCACCGAATACCTGAACCCGCGCGTCGCCCGCATCGTGGCGCTGCCCGCCCCGACCGATCGGCAACGCGGCCAGTGGTACTACCAGCGCTACATCGCGCATCTGCCCGCCAGAGGGGAGATCGTGCTGTTCGATCGGTCGTGGTACAACCGCGCCGGCGTCGAAAAAGTCATGGGATTCTGTACGCCGCAGGAGTACGTGCTGTTTCTACGGCAGACGCCAATTTTCGAGCAGATGCTGATCGACGACGGGATCCTGTTGCGCAAGTATTGGTTTTCCGTTTCCGAGCCCGAACAGCTTCGCCGATTCCGGGCGCGAATGAATGACCCTGTCCGGCAATGGAAACTCAGCCCGATGGACATGGAATCGCTGTATCGGTGGGAGGACTATTCGCGCGCCAAGGACGAGATGATGGTGCACACCGACACCCCGGTCAGCCCGTGGTACGTGGTGGAATCGGATATCAAGAAGCACGCGCGGCTGAATATGATGGCGCACCTGCTGTCCACGATCGAGTACCGCGAAGTGGACAGGCCCAAGGTCAAACTGCCCAAGCATCCGATCGCGAGCGAGAACTACCAGCGCCCGCCGCGTGAGCTGTCGACGTACGTCGACGACTACGCGGCCACCCTGATCGAGGGCTAGTCGTGGGCGGTCCCGCAATCCAGGTCTACATTCCGGCGACCCTGGCGATGCTGCGGCGGCTCGTCGCCGAGGGTTCGTTGTGGCCGGTCAACGGCACCGCGTTCGCGGTGACGCCGACGTTGCGCGAGGCCTACGCCGAGGGTGACGACGACGAGCTCGCCGAGGTGGCAATGCGCGAAGCGGCGCTGGCATCGCTGCGACTGCTGGTGGCCGGCATCCCCGAGGAGGAGGCCGAGCAGGACGCCCTGCCGCCCCGGCGCGCGGCGCTGGTCGCCGAGGTCGACTTGGACGAATCCGGGGCAAGCTACCGTCCCGACCTCGACGACGCCGTCGTCAGGCTGGGCGCGCCCGTCACGATCGAGCAGGTGGTCGCCGCCTACGTCGACAACGCCGCGGCCGAGCCGGCCGTACTCAGGGCGCTTGAGGCCATCGACGCCGCCGACCTGGGCGACGAGGATGCCGAGCTGATTGTCGGCGACGCCCTCGACCACGATTTGGCCTGGTATGCCACCCAGGAGCTGCCATTCCTGCTTGACCTGCTCTGACGCGAATGTGACGAATCTCCGGCCCGCGAGCCTGGATACGCCACCGTAGGTTACGGTACCGTAGCCTTTGTCGGCGGCGTGAAATCACCTCCGACGTGAGCGGAAGCCGAACCCGCACGCGAGCAGGAGCTTCCTATGAGCAAGAAAAACGCATCGCTTACCGCCAATGTCGTCGCCACCCGGCGTCCGGTCGTCGCCGGCGCCGACCGGCACCCCGGCTGGCACGCGCTACGCAAGGTGGCCGCGCGGATCACGACGCCGCTATTGCCCGACGACTATCTGCACCTGGCCAATCCGCTTTGGTCCGCACGGGAGTTGCGGGGCCGCATCCTCGAGGTGCGCCGGGAGACCGAAGATTCCGCGACCCTGGTGATCAAACCGGGCTGGGGCTTCAGCTTCGACTACCAGCCGGGCCAGTACATGGGGATCGGTCTCCTGGTCGACGGGCGCTGGCGCTGGCGGTCGTATTCGCTGACGTCGAGCCCGGCTGAAATGTCTGGCCCGCGCACGGTGACCATCACCGTCAAGGCGATGCCCGAGGGCTTCCTGTCCACCCACCTGGTGGCCGGTGTCGAACCCGGGACCATCGTGCGACTGGCCGCACCTCAGGGCAACTTCGTCCTGCCCGACCCGGCGCCGTCGTCGATTTTGTTTCTGACCGCCGGTTCCGGGATCACGCCGGTGATGTCGATGTTGCGAACGTTGGTGCGCCGCGACCAAATTGGTGACGTCACGCATTTGCATTCGGCGCCCACCGAATCCGACGTGATGTTCGGCGCCGAGTTGGCCGCGCTGGCGGACAACCAGCCGGGCTACCGCCTGCGGGTGAGGGAGACGCGCAAACAGGGCCGGCTCGACCTCGCTTCGCTCGATCGCGAGGTGCCCGACTGGCGCGAGCGCCAGACCTGGGCGTGCGGGCCGGAGGGAATGCTCGTCCAGGCCGAAAAGGCATGGTCGTCCGCGGGCATCGGCGACCGGCTGCACCTGGAGCGGTTCGCGGTGACCAGGGCGGCACCCGCCGGGGCCGGCGGAACGGTGACCTTCGTTCAGAGCGGGCGCACGGCTGCCGCCGACGCAGCGACATCGCTGATGGACGCCGGGGAACGCGCCGGCGTGCAGATGCCGTTCGGCTGCCGGATGGGAATCTGCCAGTCATGCGTGGTTACCCTGGTGGAAGGCCACGCTCGTGACTTGCGAACCGGCGCCGAACACGACCCCGGAACCCGCGTTCAGACCTGTATTTCGGCCGCCTCGGGTGATTGCGCGCTCGACATCTAAAGGCTACTCACAGGTAACCTACGGATTCGTAGCTTACGATAGCGTAGGTCTGAGAAGAGTTAGAACCGGACAAACGATCGCAGGGAGAGATAGACGATGGCGATCACAGACGTTGACGTATTCGCCCATCTGACGGACGCCGACATCGAAAGCCTGGCCGTCGAGCTCGATGCCATCCGCCAGGACGTGGAAGACGATCGCGGCGCGCGCGACGCCCGCTACATCCGCCGCACCATCGCGGCGCAGCGCGCGCTGGAGGTAGCCGGCCGGCTGTTGCTGGCCGCCAGTTCACGGCGGTCGGCCTGGTGGGCGGGCACGGTGACCCTGAGCGTGGCCAAGATCGTCGAGAACATGGAGATCGGCCACAACGTCATGCACGGCCAGTGGGACTGGATGAACGACCCCGAGATTCACTCCTCGACGTGGGAGTGGGACATGACCGGGTCGTCCAAGCACTGGCGGTACACCCACAACTTCGTGCACCACAAGTACACCAACATCCTCGGGATGGACGACGACGTCGGCTATGGCCTGTTGCGCGTCACCCGCGACCAGCGCTGGAAGAAATTCAACATCCTCAACCTGCTGTACAACACCCTGCTCGCGCTCCTCTTCGAATGGGGCGTCGGCCTGCAGCACGTGGAGATCGGCAAGATTGCCAAGAAGCGGATGGATCACGAGGACGCTCGGCAAAGGACTGACGAGTTCCTGGCCAAGGCCGGCAGGCAGGTGGTCAAGGACTACGTCGCGTTCCCGGCGCTGACCTCGCTGTCGCCTGGCGCGACGTACCGGTCCGCGTTGACGGCCAACGCAACCGCCAACGTGATCCGAAACGTGTGGGCCAACGCCGTCATCTTCTGCGGCCATTTCCCCGATGGCGCAGAGAAATTCACCAAGACCGACATGATCGGCGAGACCAAGGGCCAGTGGTACCTGCGCCAGATGCTGGGCAGCGCCAACTTCGAAGGCGGATGGCTGCTGCGGTTCATGAGCGGCAACCTGTGCCACCAGATCGAGCACCACTTGTACCCCGATCTGCCGAGCAACCGGTTACACGAGATCTCGGTGCGGGTGCGCGCAGTCTGCGACAAGTACGACTTGCCTTACACCACAGGCTCGTTCCTGGTGCAATACGGCAAGACGTGGCGCACTATCGCCAAGTTGTCCGTCCCGGACAAGTACCTGCTCGACGACGCCGACGACGCCCCGGAGACCCGTAGCGAGCGGATGTTCGCCGAACTGGAGCCGGGTTTCGCGGGCACCGACCCGGCGACCGGACACCGCCGCGGGCTGAAGACCGCCATCGCCACCGTGCGCGGTTGGCGACGGGGCCGGCGCGCCAAGAAGCAAGCGGCGCAAGGGATCACGGACACCGACGGCCTGGCGGCCTGACCCGTTCGAACGGCGCACCAAACCGGGTCTACCCTCGGGAATATGCTCGTAGCTTTTGGATTCGAGACCCTGGGTGTGGTCGTCGGCGACATGTTTTTCGTCGACCCGACCCCGCTAGAGGGTCAGGAAACCCCGGAACGGGGAGTCAGACTGGAACTTCGTGTGATCGACCGGGGTGAGCCGCAGGGATCGATCTACGCCGGCGTCCCGATCACCTTCAACCGCCCGGTGTGGCGGGTGGACCTTTTCGGTTCCACCCATAGCCCGCCGGGGACGCTGGACCGGGCCCATCATCACCCGCGATTCAGCGGTTGGGAACCCGGGCGCCGAAACTTCGTCCCCGAGCTGTCGGCAGACCCGGTGGCCTGGCTGGCCGATCAGCTGGCGGATCCGGCCGCCGTGCTGGCCCGGGCAGGCGTTGACGCGGACGAGGTGAGCCACGCCGATGTGACCGGACTGGCCGCGGCAGCGCCGGAGATCGTCGCCGCGGTGAATCGGATGCTTGACGGCGTGCGGGACGGGGAGTTGGCCCCTGCCCCCGCCGAGCCGGTTGCCGCCGCCCGCACCGGCTGGCTCTGATTTCGAGGCGGCGGGACGCGTAGCTCGATAGGTCGCGAACCGAGCGTCAACGCCTATCGCCCTGGCCTGTGTTGGGGATCGCCGCTGGTCTTGTGGCGCTGGGGGCTGGTCGTCCACAACGCCCGCTACGGCGCAGTGTCGCCGCGCGTCCGCAACCCGACCGACACCGGCGGCCCCCACCGACTTTCAAATCCCCTCGTCGGCTTTGGCCATTGGCTCGTCCTCGTCGAAAACTTCGGCTATCTGGCGCTCTAGCCGTTTAACCGGGGCTTGGCTTACGAATCGGGGTTTGCGGGGTGGCGGGTTGAGCTGTTGTGTTCAGGGTTGGGCTGGGGATGTGTGCATTGAATTTCCAGGCAGGGTCGGGCGGCCCGAATTTGTCGTACCCGCCTGCGATGATGAGGTCATGTCTTCGACCGCATCTGCTGGCGCTGTGGTGGTCAGTCCTGGTGAGCGTCTTGAGGTGCTGTTTGAGGAGTTGGCGGAGTTGAGTGGTCAGCGCAACGCGATTGATGGGCGCATCGTGGAGATCGTCGCCGAGATCGATCGCGACCAGTTGGGCGGCATCACCGGGGCCGCGGTCGGTGCCGGCGTTGGTGGCCTGGAAGACCGGCTGCTCGCCGGCCAACGCGCACACCATCGCCACCGTCGCGGGCCGGCTGGCGGAGTTCCCGCGCTGCGCTCAAGGCATGCGGGAGGGCCGGCTGTCGTTGGATCAGGTCGGGGTGATCGCGGCGCGCGCCGGGCGGGGATCCGATGAGCACTACGCGCAGCTGGCGCGCAGTGCCACGGTCACTCAGTTGCGTACCGCGGTCAAGTTGGAACCGCGACCCCAACCCGATCCTGGGCCCGGGCCCTCGATCACCAAGACCTCCGGTGAGGAGTTCAGCTGTTGGCGGATCAGACTTGCGCCCCTGGACGCGGCGAAGTTCGACGCCGCGCTGGCGTCTTATCGTGAGGCGCTGATCGCTGAGTGGAAGCACGATCACGGCGATGGCGAGGGCGCCTCCGATATGGCGCCGCCGTTGCCGGGCACTGTGGAGGCGTTTATGCGCCTGGTCGAGGCTGGGTGGGACGCCGAGGCCACCCGCCGCCCGCACGGGCAGCACACCACCGTGGTGGTGCACCTCGATGTTGAGCAGCGCGCTGCGGCACTGCATCTGGGTCCGCTGCTGTCCGACGCCGAGCGCCGCTACCTGACCTGTGATGCCACCGGTGAAGTGTGGTTCCAACGTGACGGTGAGGTCATTGGTGCCGGGCGGGCGACCCGGGTGATCAGCCGGCGGCTTCGCCGCGCGCTGGAGCACCGCGACCGCATGTGCGCGGTTCCCGGCTGTGGCGCTACCCGTGGTCTGCACGCCCATCACCTGCGGCACTGGGAGGACGGCGGGCCCACGGAGTGGGCCAACCTGGTGCTGTTATGTCCATATCATCACCGGTTGCACCACCGTGGTGTCATCACCATCACCGGACCCGCAGGCGCCCTCAAAGTCACCGACAACGCCGGGCGGGTACTGAGCCCGGGATCGCTGGCGCGCCCACCACACAGCCCCCGCCCGCGGTGGCGCCCTGCCCGGGACCTACCGGCGAGCGCGCCCAGTGGTGGCGGTATCAACCCTTCCAACCCCAACCACCACCGACAAACAACTGATATGCAGGTTGGTTAGCAGCATCGTATCGAAGCTCAAACACATTGGGGCATAAAGAACTTCGTTAGCGCTACCCGGCTGCCGACCGCGCAACCAAACCCGCACCGCCGCCGACATCCCTCAGCAACACCCGCGGTGATGCACACATCGCTCGAGCTTTCGCGGACATGGACTGACGCTGTTAATGTTTCCTCAAGTCAGCCAACGCTTCAGCGCAAGCAAACGGCCAAGTAGGCTCGTTCGCCTCGAGTAAGTCAGCCCAGACGCTCGATGAGAGGGGCGTTGGCCATGCCGCCGCCGTCACACATCGTGTGCAGCCCTAACGACCGCGGCGCTGACCAAGTTGCGTCATCAGCGGCTGGTGACCTTGGTGGCCAGCGCCGCCAGCTTGGCGTCGAGTTTCTCTGCCGCGCTGAGCAGTTCGGGGTTCGGTTCGATGACCATCAGCGACGACGGCTTGACGTAGGTCAGGCTGCTGCGGCCCTCTCCCTCGTCGACGAGCAGCAGCTCGACCGGGGCGAACAGCCCCGCGGTCACGTCATGCCGCAGCATCGTGATGGCGATCAGCGGATTACCGAGGATGACGCGCATCACTCTGCGGTCGATGCCGGCCTTGGTGATCCACGCACCGTGGTCGATCAGGCCGAACAACATGAATCCGCTTGGCCCTACATATGTTTCAACCCGTTCCTGATAGGACCGCCAGCCGTCGGTGGCCGTCGCGACGTCGTTGATCGGAATCGGGCGTTCGCCGATGTCGGCAAGCAGCGCGGCGAGCAGCTCGTCGTAGCTCCTGGCGCTGTCATGGCGCACTCGCACGCCGTCGAATCGGATCTCAGTCACGGGTCAGCCCAGCCGCTCGATGATGGTCGCGTTCGCCATGCCGCCGCCCTCGCACATCGTCTGCAGCCCGTAGCGCCCACCGCGCTGTTCGAGCGCGTTCACCAGTGTGGTCATGATGCGGGCGCCGCTGGCGCCCAACGGATGACCGATGGCGATGGCGCCGCCGTTGACGTTGGTCTTGGCCAGGTCCGCGCCCCGGTACGTCCTTCGCCCACGCCAGCACAACAGGCGCAAACGCCTCGTTCACCTCGAACAGGTCGATGTCGGCTAGTGAAAGGCCCGCGCGCTGCAGCACCTTCTCGGTGGCCGGGATGACCCCGGTCAGCATGTAGAGCGGGTCGGAGCCGACGACGGTGGTGGTGTGGATCCGCGCCAGCGGACGCAGGCCCAGCTTCTTGGCGACCTCGCTGGTGGTGATCAACACCGCGGCGCTGCCGTCGGAGAGCGGTGAGGAGTTGCCCGGCGTGATCGACCAATTGATCTGCGGGAAGCGGGCTTTCATCGCCTCGCTGTAGAACGCCGGCTGCAGTGTGCCCAGGGTCTCCACCGTGGTCGCGGGCCGGACGATCTCGTCGGTCTCCAGCCCGGCGATCGGGATCAGCTCGTTGTCGAAGAGGCCGTCCTTGGTGGCGCGGGCGGCCTTTTCATGGCTGCCGGCGGAGAACTCGTCGAGCCGGGGGCGGGTAAAGCCCCACTTCGCGGCGATCAGTTCGGCGCTGATGCCCTGTGGCACCAGACCTTCGGGATAGCGCGCGTCCATGTCGTTGCCGAACGGGTTGCTGCCCGGCAATAGCGAACTGCCCATCACGACGCGACTCATCGACTCCACGCCTCCGGCGATCACGAGGTCGTAGGCGCCGGCGAGGACGCCCTGGGCGGCGAAGCTGATGGCCTGCTGGCTGCTGCCGCACTGGCGGTCGATGGTCACGCCGGGAACCGACTCGGGGAAGCCGGCGCCCAGCAGGGCATTGCGGGCGATGTTGAAGGCCTGGTCGCCCACCTGGGTGACGGCGCCGGCAATGACGTCGTCGACCTGCACCGGGTCCACCCCCGTGCGGGCTACCAGTTCCCGCAGGCTGTGCGCGAGCAGGTCGGCGGGCAACACGTCGTGCAGCGCGCCGCTGGCCTTGCCCTTGCCGATCGGGGTACGGACGGCACCGACGATGACGGCATCGCGGCCCTGGTAGTTGGTCATGGCTCCTCCTCGAGTCCCTGCCTAGGTATTCTTAGCTGTACCCAGGTAAACATCTAGGTATACTAAATGCAACCCAGATCGGAGGTGATTTACATGACTTTTCTTCAGGGCGCCCTGGCCGACCGGGAGAAGTGGTCGGCGGTGGGCGAGTGCGCGATCGAGAAAACCATGTCCGTGCTCGGCACCAAGTCCGCGATGCTCATCATGCGCGAGGCGTACTACGGCACCACCCGGTTCGACGACTTCGCCCGCCGGGTGGGCATTACCAAGGCCGCCGCCTCGGCGCGGCTTGCCGAACTGGTCGAGATCGGGCTACTGACGCGACGGCCCTACCGGGAGCCCGGGCAGCGCGTTCGCGAGGAGTACGTGCTCACCGACGCCGGCCTCGATTTCATGCCGGTGGTCTGGGCGATGTTCCAGTGGGGACGGCGCCACCTGCCGGGCCGCGACCGGCTGCGGCTCACGCACCTGGGCTGCGGCGCCGACGCGGGCGTCGAAATCCGCTGCGCCGAAGGGCATTTAGTGCCAGCCGACGAACTCGGCATGCGGCTGGTCCGGTCCAAGTAGCGCGAGCGTGCGCGGTTGCACGGCTTCAGCGGCGTGTCGGCGGACAAACACGCACGCTCGCGGGGTGGTTACGTCTCCCTGAGCACCGCCAACAGCCGCCGCGCCGCGGCGATACGGCGAGCGGCGGGACCGGACAGCGCGTCCAGCGCGCATTCGGGGTCGGCGGGCGGCCCCATGTGGCCGCAGCCGCGCGGGCAGTCACGAATAGCCTCGGCCAAATCAGAGAAAGCCATCAGCACGTCGTCGGGCTCGATGTGGGCCAACCCGAACGAACGGATGCCCGGGGTGTCGATCACCCAACCGGAGCCTTCGAGCGGCAGCGCCAGCGACTGGGTCGAGGTGTGCCTGCCCCGCCCGATCTCGGTAACCTCCCCGACGGCGCGATCCGCTTCGGGCACAAGCCGATTCACCAATGTGGACTTGCCGACACCCGAGTGGCCGAGCAGCACGGTGATCTGGCCGGCGAGCAGGTCCGCCACCGCCAGCAGCGGGTCGTCGACCCCGGCGGCGACCACCCTCAGGTCGAGGTCCTCGAACTGCTTGGCGAACGGTTCCGGCGGGGCCAGGTCGGTTTTGGTCAGGCACAGAATCGGTGCCAGCCCGCCGGCGTATGCGGCGATCAGCGCTCGGTCCACCAGGCCGGTGCGCGGCGGCGGGTCCGCGAGAGCCACCACGATCAGCAGTTGATCCGCGTTGGCGACCACCACCCGTTCCGTGGGGTCGTCGTCATCTGCGGTGCGCCGCAACACCGTTCGCCGTGGGCCCCGGCGCACGATCCGCGCCAGCGTGTCCGGCCGCCCGGACAGGTCGCCGACCAGGTCGACGTCGTCGCCGACGACGATCGGGGTGCGGCCCAGCTCTCGGGCCCGCATGGCCGTGACCCGGCGATCGGCGCGGCCGCCGAGCACGCACCCCCACCGGCCGCGGTCGACGCTGACCACCATGGCGGACTCCGCATCGGCGTGCTCGGGACGGGTCTTGGTCCGCGGTCGCGAGCCCCTGCCGGAGCGGACCTTGACGTCGGACTCGTCGTAGTCGCCGGGCCTCACATGCCGGGCTCTTTCCCGTCGGCCAGCATCCGGGCCCACAGTTGCGGAAACTCCGGCAACGTCTTGGTGGTCGCGCCGATGTCGTCCACCCGGACTCCGGCGACCCGCAGGCCGACGATCGCGCCGGCCATCGCCATCCGATGGTCGGCGTAGGCGCGCCACGTGCCGGGCCGAAGCGGCGTCGCGGTGATCACCAGACCGTCCGGCGTTTCCCGGCAGTCGCCGCCCAGGCGGTTGATCTCGGCGCTCAGCGCGGCGAGCCGATCGGTCTCGTGGCCGCGCAGGTGGGCGATTCCGCTCAGCCGGGACACCGATCCGGGGGCCGCCAGCGCGGCCAGCGCGGCCACCGACGGTGTCAGCTCGCCGACGGCACGCAGGTCCACGTCGAAGCCCTGGTAGTCCGCTGAGCCCCGCACCTCGAGGAACGAATCGGTTTGGATGACAACGGCATTCAGCTTTCCCAAGACGCCCAGGATGTCGTCGGCGGGTTGCACGCTGGTCGCGGGCCAGCCGGTGATGCGTACGGTCCCGCCGCTGACCACGGCCGCCGCCAGGAACGGAATGGCGTTGGTCAGATCGGGTTCGACTTCCCAGTGCCGGGCGGCCACCGCGCCCACCCGAACCTGCCAGCGGTTGGGGACGGAGTCGTCGACGTCGACCCCGGCCTGGCGCAGCATCGCGATCGTCATCGCGATGTGCGGCGCCGACGGCAGCACCGAGCCGGTGTGTTCAACGATCAGGCCTTCGACGAAGGACGCCGCGGACAAGAGCAGTCCGGACACGAATTGCGACGACGCGGAGGCGTCGATCGCCACGGTGCCACCGGCGACCGATCCGCTGCCGTGCACCCGGAAGGGAAGAGCGGTCCCGTCGATCCGGACGCCGAGGTCGCGCAGCGCCTCCAGCAGCGGCGCGATGGGCCGGGCCCTGGCTTGTTCGTCGCCGTCGAACTCCACCACCGAATCGGCCAACGCGGCCAGCGGCGGAACGAAACGCAAAACCGTGCCCGCCAGGCCGCAGTCCACCCGTGCACCGGGGCCGGGGGCAATGCGGCCGCCGACGGTCAGTTCCGGTCCGGCACCGTCGACCGACAGGCCCAGCGTGCGCAGCGCCCCGATCATCAGGTCGGTGTCCCGGCTGCGCAGCGCTCCGCTGATGGTCGAAATGCCTTGGCCTTGCGCGGCGGCCAGGCCCGCCAGCAGCAGCGCCCGGTTGGTCTGCGACTTCGAGCCGGGAACGGTCACGGTCGCGTGCACCGGCGCGGTCGTATGCGGGGCCGTCCATGTCTTCTGGGCCTCGCCGCCGTTCACGGCTTCATCCTGCCGTGTCGGCGGGTGTCGTGGGTACCAGGCACCCAAGGGAGTGTGTGCGGAGGCACCATGGGAGTCATGTGTGGACGGTTTGCAGTCACGACGGATCCGGCCAAGCTGGCCGAGAAAATCAAGGCCATCGACGAAGCGACCGGCACCGTGCCCAACGCAGGAGGGCCCAACTACAACGTGGCCCCGACCGCGACCATCGCGACCGTGGTCACCCGGCACAGCGAGCCGGACGACGAGGCGACGCGGCGCGTCCGGCTCATGCGCTGGGGCTTGATCCCGCCGTGGGTCAAGGCCGGTCCCGACGGGACGCCCGAGAACAAGGGGCCGCTGCTGATCAACGCCCGGGCCGACAAGGTCACCGGCTCGCCGGCCTTCCGTTCGAGCGCCAAGTCCAAGCGCTGCCTGGTGCCGATGGATGGCTATTACGAATGGCGAGCCAATGCCGACGCCGCCGGCAAGAAGTCGCGCAAGACGCCGTTCTTGATGTTCCGCGAAGACGGCGAGCCGCTGTTCATGGCGGGGCTTTGGTCGGTTTGGAAGCCGGCGGAAGACGTTGCGCCACTGCTGAGTTGCACGATCATCACCACCGACGCGCCGGGGGAGCTCGCCGAGATCCACGATCGGATGCCGCTGGCGCTGTCCGAACGCGACTGGGACCGCTGGCTGGACCCGGACGCGCCCGTCGATGAAGAGCTCCTCACCCGCCCGCCGGACGTGCGTGACATCCGCGTGCGGGAAGTGTCGACATTGGTCAACAGCGTGCGCAACAACGGCCCGGAGTTGCTCGAACCGGTTGACCCGCAACCCGAGCAGGCCCGCCTGCTCTAGGCGACCGGTCAGACCCGGGATGGCCGGCGACCCCGTCAGCCCGCCGGCGGGACGCCCCTTGCGCGCGGCTCGCGCGGTCCGCCACGCAACGGATCTGAGAATAACCTGGTCAATGCTCGGCCTGTTGCTTACGATGACCTCCGGGCTTATGTGCATGCCTCCAAATGCGTTTGCTCCGCGGCAACGTGTCGTTCCTCGACGAAGGAGAGTGTCAATGAAACTCCGGTCCCGTGGCGGTATCGCCGTCATGTCCGCCATTGTCGCGGCGGCGCTCGTGCTTACCGGCTGTTCCTCCAAATCGAACCAGGGCGGATCGAGCACCGCGCCGAATGTCGATGCTGCCAACACCGTCAAGCAGGCCGCAGACGCTATGCGCAAGGTCACCGGGATGCACATGAGCCTTACGGTGCAGGGCAATGTGCCCAGCCTCCAGGTGACCAAGCTCGACGGCGACGTATCCAACACCCCACAACCGGTCGCCACGGGCACCGCGACGGTGACCGTCGGCGACGCGAGCAAGGATGCGAAGTTCGTCTATGTCGACGGCAACCTGTATTCCGACCTGGCGGCTCCCGGCAAGTATGTCAATTACGGAGACGGCATATCGATTTATGACGTCTCGACCCTGCTCGACCCCGACCGGGGTCTGGCCATGGTGCTCGCCAACCTCAAGGACCCGAAGGTGGCCGGTAGCGAGCAGGTCAACGGCATCGCGACCACCAAGATCACTGGGTCGTCTAGCTCCAACGACATCGCGAGGCTGGCCGGAAGGCGTCTGGGCCCGCAAGACGTGACGACGGTGCCCACCACGGTCTGGATCGCCTCGGACGGGTCCTACCACCTCGTCAAGTTCGAGATCGTGCCAGTCCAGAACGGGACGGTGACGCTGACGATGTCCGACTGGGGCAAGACCGTCACCGCCACCAAACCGACATAGCCGTCGCCACATAGGACCCCGTCAAACCCGATCGTTTTCAAATCCGCCTGATCACCCGCTCGGGAAAGGAACCACCATGGAAATGACCGCTTTTCCGCGACGAGCTGCCGTCGTCACCGTCGCAGCGGTGACCATGGCGTCTTTCGCCGCGGTAACGCCAGCAAGGGCGGCAGGCACCTATTACGGTGCGATCGCCTACTCCGGCAAATCCGACGCGAAAGGCAACCCACAAGGGGGCGGCGTCGTTAACGCCCCCTCGCAGGACGCGGCGGACAGCGCGGCGGTCAGCAACTGCGGCCAATCCGACTGCAAGGTCCTTATCGACTTCACCGACTGCGCCGCCGCCGCCTTCGTCAAGACCCAATCCGGAGGAAACATCGCCTCCGCGCACGGGTCCACGCTGGAAGAAGCAGAGCAGGCCGCGCTGGCCAAGGTCGGCAGCGGCGGTTCGGTCGACCTACATGGCTGCAACAAGGGTTTTAGCTGACGCGACGCTCGAGCGTGAGGCGGCTCTGCTAGTGGTCGGGGTGGTCACCGACGGCGCAGGCGCGCAGCCGCCGGCCAAACCGATCAACCGTCAAAGACTTTGATCTCCACCGAGCCACCCGGTGGACCGCTTTGACGGCCGAGACCCGGCGGTAATCTGGTGCCGGCCATATGATGTGGTCCGATGAGCAAACCCGGATCACGGTGGTCGCCGCACTTATGACAACTGCAGAAGAAGTTCTCCACACCCCTCGCCTGACCGCTGACTGGTTGTCGGAGCCATTGCAGCAGGGCATCTTTGGCGTTTCTCGCCCGGCCGAACCGGATTCCCGGGCCATCAGTCGACGCAGCGGAGGCTAGGCATGGACGACAGGACCCAAATCGGTACCACTCCCCTGGAGGTGCGGGGCGCCGGACACAGGTGGCAGGCGACGGCAGGCCGGGTCTGGACTATCGGCCGCGCCAACGAAGCCGATATACATCTGGAAAATCCGAGGGTGTCTCGGGACCAAGCGGTGCTGGAGGCGACCCCGGAAGGATGGCTACTCGTCAACCACAGCAACAATGGGATGTTCGTCGACGGCCGCCGGGTGGAACGCCTGACGGTGACCGAGCCCGTTACCGTGGTGCTGGGTTCGGTCTCCTCGGGGGAGACGTTGCGTTTCGTCCCGATCGGGCAGCAAGCCGTGCAACCAACCATGGCGGGGACCGACGATCGGCGCCTGCTGGAAGGGACGACAATCGCCCGGCCGCCGACCGCGGTACACACCATCGAGCAGCTCGCCGTCACAATCGGTCGCGCACCCGACAACAACGTCATCCTCGACGACTTGCTGGTTTCCCGCCACCACGCCGAATTGCGTCGGTCCGGTGACCGATGGACTCTCACCGACCTCAGCAGCTCCAACGGCACCTACGTCAACGGGACCCGAATCACCAGCGCGGTCATCGGACCGGACGATGTCGTCGCCATCGGCCGCCAGCTGCTGCACCTCGCCGGCGATCGGCTGGTGGAATACGTCGACACCGGCGATATCTCCTACACCGCGTCGAACTTGCGGGTGGAGACCAAGAAAGGCAAGGTGTTGCTGGCCGACATCAGTTTCGCCCTGCCGGAACGCAGCTTCTTGGCAGTGGTAGGGCCCAGCGGCGCCGGGAAATCGACGTTGCTTGGGGCGCTCACCGGGTTCCGCCCCGCCGGCAGCGGGCAGGTGCGATACGACGATCGCGACCTCTACGACAACTACGCCGAGCTACGGCACCGGATCGGTTACGTTCCGCAGGAAGACATCCTGCATACCGCCCTGACCGTGCGCCGGGCGCTGAATTACGCAGCCCAGCTGCGGTTCCCGCAGGATGTCTCCGCGACGGAACGCGAGCAGCGCATCGAGGAGGTCCTCGCCGAACTCGGGCTGACCGCACAGGCCAACCAACGCATCGACAGCCTGTCGGGCGGTCAGCGAAAACGCACCAGCGTCGCCTTGGAGCTGCTGACCAAACCGTCGCTGCTGTTCCTCGACGAGCCGACGTCGGGCCTCGACCCGGGGTATGAGAAGTCAGTCATGCAGACCCTGCGATCGCTCGCCGACGATGGCCGCTCGGTGGTGGTGGTCACCCACAACATCGCCCACCTCAACATGTGTGACCGTGTGCTCGTCCTGGCGCCCGGCGGCCATCTGGCGTACTTCGGCCCGCCAAAAACTGCGCTGGCCTATTTCAACTGCACCGACTTCGCCGACCTGTTCACGCTTCTGGAAAAGGACACCGCCACCGATTGGACGGGCCGCTTCAACGCCTCACCAATGCACGAGGCCTTCACCGGTCCGAGACCCGTCGCGCGCGCTCCCGAGCCGCCCGCAGCCCCGGCACCCGCTAAACGGTCGGTCCGTCAGCAAAGCGCGTTCGCGCAATTCGCCGTATTGAGCCGGCGGTACCTTGCGGTCATGGCCGCCGATCGCCAGTATTCGGTGTTCTTGCTTCTCCTGCCGCTGGTGCTCAGTCTGCTGACGCACACGCCCCCGGGCCATGCCGGGTTGTCGGTCGGTGAGGCCTTCAGTGAGCATTCCAATCAGGTCACTTTCTTGCTGGTGTTGCTGATCATCTGCGGTGTGCTGATGGGGTGCGCGTCCTCGGTCCGCGAAATCGTCAAGGAACAGGCAATATATCGGCGCGAACACGGCATTGGCTTGTCGGGCGGTGCCTACCTGGCCTCCAAATTGGTCGTGCTCACGGCGTTGACCACCCTGCAGGGGCTGATGCTCGGGTTTCTTGGGGTGGTGGGCTTCCCGCCTCCCGCAGCACCGGTGGTGCTGGCCTCCGCCAGACTCGAGATAGCGATCGCGGTTGTCGCCGTCACCGTGGTCTCCATGATCATCGGACTGTTGATCTCGGCGCTCGTCAGCAATGCCGATCGCGCCATGCAGTTGCTGGTGCTGGTGGTCATCGCGCAACTGGTCCTGTGTGGGGGGCTGTTCGCGGTGAAGGGTCGTGGGCCGCTGGAGTGGCTGTCGTGGCTGTCGCCGTCGCGGTGGGCCTACGCGATGACCGCTGCGACGGTGGATATGAACTGGCTGCACGAGCAGACCGGTGGGGACATAGACCCTCTGTGGGACAACACGCCCAGTCATTGGCTGACTGCCCTGGCCATGTGCGGGGTGCTGGCGATAGTGCTGATAATCGTGCTCGCGGTTCGGCTCAGCCGAATCGGCTCCCACCGCAAGGCGCGGAAGTGATGTCCGCGATAACCGACGGTTAGGGACTTATTTGCCCCGGCGGGGGGTATATCCTCAGGCATGCGTTACATCCGCGGCACCGCGGCGGTCGGCACAGCCGTCGCCGTCCAGTTCGTCGCCCCGATTGTGCTGATGGGGGTGGCGCCTGCGCACGCCGACATCAGTGGTTACCGCAATTGCGTGGGCAACATTACGGAGCTCCCGCTGCAGGCGCCCGACCCGAAAAGTTTGCAGCTCGCCCGACTCATCGAGCAGGATCTCAATTCCGGCGTTCCGCCCGCTGCAGAAGCTCAGAAAGTAAGCCAGCGGGGATTCGACGCGGGCGCTTCCACTGCGATCGTGCAGTGTGTTATCGAGGAGCGCCCGTAGGAAAGCGCCTGCGCCTACCCGATTCCGGCGTCCACGAGCAAGCGCGGCAGGCCGAGTTTTCGGCATCGGACCGCGATGTCCGGCAACACGGCACCGCCGTCGTCCGCCCTTCCCATGGCCACAAGCGTTTGGGCCAGCAACAGGTGCGCATTCAGCGCCGCCAATGGCCTTCGCTCGGCGTCGATTCCGGAGACCAGGTCGGCCGCGCGTCGGCGCGCCTGCTCACGGTCGTCGGCCGAATCGCTCGCCGACAACAGCCGAATCCCGGAGTTCTCGTCGAGTTCGGCGGTGATGACGGCGATCCCGTCGTCGTGCGGGATGGTGCGAACGGCGCGCAACCGGGCGGCCACCGGCGGGTCGATCTCGACACCCAGCCGGACCCGCTCGTTGTTGATTGCGGCCGCCAGGCGCGGTAGTCGCAACTGCCCCGCGACTTTCGCGCCGTCGGCGAGGCGCTCGACCGCGGCGCGGCGATCAGCTTGCGCCGCCTTGATTCTCGCGCCAACCACGTACACCGCGGTCAGGTAGTCGACTCCGCCGCCCTCGGACCCGAGTTGATAGCTCTCGTCCAGAAGGCTTGTGGCTTCGGCCAATTCGCCGGTTTCGTAGAGCAGTTCGCCGAGCAGCGCTCCGGCGACGCGTGCGGCGTAGGAGTGCGCCCCGACGCCGACGCCCATCGCATAGGCCTCCCGGAAGTGCTTGAGGGCGCCGGGGATGTCGAGCTGATACCTGGCGGCGATGCCGCCGAAGCAGCGCGCGTAGACGCCGACGAGCGGTCCCAGCATCTCTTGGTAGGGCGCTGCCGACTCGAGAAGCCGGTGCGCGGCGTCGAACTCGAAGCGGTAGATCGCCGCGAACGCCGCGGCATTGAAAGCCACCCCCGGCACCCGCGGGTTGAAGGTGTCCGGCCTCGACAGGGCGACGGCCACCAGATCGTCGACGGCGCCCACGCGATCGGCGAATATCTCGGCGACCGCGCGGACCGCGTCGGCTTCGGCGCGCAGATCCGCCCGCACGGCGTCCGAGAGGTCGGCACCTACCATTGCCGCCTCGAACCGGTTCAGCGCGGCGTAGGTCGGTGCCCCGCGCTGCAGCAAGTTATTCGCCCAGGCGATGGTGAGTTGCAGCCGCGGCCGCGAAACCAACAGCTGTGGAGGCAACTTCTTGACGATCGCGAGCAGCGTCGTCATCTTCGACTGCTCGAGCAGGTTTGTCTCGTCCCGTTCGACAAGGTCGACGGCAAGGGCGGCGTCGCCCGAGGCCAGCGCGTGGTCGACGGCCTCGTTGAGGTGGCCGTGTTCGGCGAACCACGCCGCGGCCTCGCGGTGCAGCGGTTCGAGCCGGTCGGGATGGTCCCGCTCGAGCCGCCGGTGCAGGAATTCCGCGAACATGTGGTGGTAGCGAAACCAGTTCGGATCGTCGTTGATCCGCTGCAGGAACAAGCCGCGCCGCTCGATGCTTTCGAGCGTCGCCTGCCCGCGCGGCACTCGCGCCAGCGTGGACGCCAGGCCGCCGCACGTCTGTTCGGTGATCGATGTTGTCAGCAGGAACTCGACCATCTCCGGCTGCAGCGTGTCGAGGACATTTTCGGCGAGGAATTCGCCGATCATCTCGGTTGTGCTGCATCGGCTTACCAGGCTGGTGGCGTCGCCTCCGCCGCGCACGCACAGGGCGGCCAGTTGCAGGGCGGCGGCCCAGCCGTCGGTCGACGTGGTCAATTCCTCGATTTCGGCTTCCGGCAGCCGCAAGCCGCCGATACCGTTCAGCAGCGATCGCGCCTCATCGACGTTGAAACGCAAAGATTCGGAATCTATTTCGACCAGTTCGTCGGCGATTCGCAGCTTGCTCACCGGAAGTCCGCCGCGCGACCAGCTCGTCACGATGATGCGCAGGTGATGGCAGCCATGCTCGAGCAGAAAGGCGAGTGCGGCGGTGGTCTCGGGGTTCGAAACCCGGTGCCAGTCGTCGATCACGACGGCAACCGGGTCGCCATTTTCGTGTATGTCGTCGATGAGGGTGGTCAGGAAGTAGCGCACGGCGTCGTCGCCGCGCTCGTCGAGCACCTGACCCAACGTCTGGGCGAGTGCGGGACG
The DNA here is from genome assembly GCA_963784685.1 of uncultured Actinomycetota bacterium. Taxonomy (GTDB): domain Bacteria; phylum Actinomycetota; class Actinomycetes; order Mycobacteriales; family Mycobacteriaceae; genus Mycobacterium. The sequence continues at coordinate 241,257 of CAWASF010000009.1, read as the reverse complement.
CATCCGCCGGATCAACTCGAGCAGATGCGAGAGGAACCACACCACGTTGTCGTCGTCCTCGTCGATCGTCAGCCAGCCCACCGCGACGCCGTCGGCCGAGAGTTCCTCTCGCCACTGGGCCGCCAGCGTGGTCTTGCCGAACCCCGACGGGGCCTGGATGAGTACGCACCGTCGCCGACCGCCCGCCCGCAGCACGTCGGTCAACCGGTCGCGAACAACCAGCGATCGGGTCGGGACCGGCGGGCGATACTTCGTCGAAGGAGTCGGGGGCGTCGGAGTGGCCCCGGTATCCCGCCGGGGCGACGACGCGGCCGCCGTTGACGTCCGGCGCTCCACGCCTAACTCGACGGGGTGGGCCATCTCGTCGACGGCCACGCCGCTCGTGCGCTGAACCTCGCGCAGCTCCTCGCCGAACGCCGCTGCGCTAACCGGACGGGAAGCGGGCTCCCGGGACATGGCCCATTCGATGACCGCTGCCACGTCGGCCGGAAAGCCCCGCTCGCGCAGATCGGGTATCGGTTGCGAAGTGATCCGAAGAAACTGGGCGATCACTTTCTCGCCGCTGCGGCGCTCGAAGGCGGCGTGGCCGGTCAGCGCGCAGAACAGCGTCGCGCCGAGCGAATACACGTCCGATGCGGGCGTGGGCGCATCGCCCTCGAGCACTTCGGGCGCGGTGAACGCCGGTGACCCGGTGATCACCCCCGTCGCCGTCTGAAACCCCCCGGCCATCCTGGCGATACCGAAGTCGGTCAGCTCCGGTTCGCCGTACTCGCTCAGCAGGATGTTGCCGGGTTTGACGTCGCGATGCAGGATGCCCGCCTGATGGGCGGCTTCGAGCGCCCCCGCCAGCTTCACGCCGATGTGCAGCGTCTCGTGCCAATCCAGCAGCCCGTGCCGACGGATCAGCGCCTCCAGTGAGTTCTTCGCGTGGTAGGGCATCACGATGAAGGGCCGGCCCGTGCTCGTCGTGCCGACCTGCAGGATGGTCACGATGTTGGGGTGGCCCGACAGTCGACCCATGGCGTGCTGTTCGCGCAGGAAGCGGTCGAGATTTTCCGGGTCGAGGTCGGCGGTCAATACCTTGACGGCCACCGAGCGGTCCAGGAGCGGCTGAGCACAGCGATACACCACGCCGAAGCCGCCCCGCCCGATTTCGGCCGCATCCTCGAAGCCCGCGTCGCGCAGCTCCGCGGGAAGGTCGGGGACCCGATCCCGATGCGGCGCATGCTGATCGACGTCGGCCATCAACGGTCACTATCTCACGCGGGAGGTCGTTGACCTCTGTTGATACCCACACGATTGTCCACCGCGGACAACGGTTCGACCAGTTCCGGCACAAACCAGCCGGCAACCGGCATCCGCGCGAATTTTCCCAATCGTCAGGCGCTTGAGCCCTGACCTCAGTACCTTTTGTAGCTGTCTTTGGGTTGTCGGGCCCGCGAGGATCGGAGCCGCCGATGTCGTCGCAAGTGATCGCAGTGCCAGACGCCATTGCGGTGGCATCGGGGGAGTTGGCCGGAATCGGAGAGGCCATCAGGGATGCCGCCGCCGCGGCGGCGCCCTCGACGACCGGAATCATGGCGGCGGCCGAAGACGAGGTGTCGGCGGCTATCGCGAAATGCTTTGGCGGCTACGCTGACGAATTTCATGCGGTGACCGCCCACGCGGGGCTGTTTCACGCGCATTTCGTGAGTGCGTTGAGCGGTTCCGGGGCCGCGTACGCCGCCGGCGAGGTCGGGAATGTGTCGTTGCTGGTGAAGGGCGTGGAACAACAGTTCTTCGACAAGGGTGTTTTTTCACCGTTCACCTATCTGACCGGGCAACCGCTCTTCGGTAAAGGTGCCGTCGGGCCCGCCGTCACCGGGTCTACGGGCCCAGGTCTGGGCGGCAGGCTGCTTACCGGCTTTTTCAACGGGACTCTCGGGAGTGGCAGCGGCGGGGTGTCACAGGGGACGGGGACCCCCGGCAGGGTGACCGGGGTCCGGGAGGGGTTCTCCTACTTGGAAATTCCGGTCGGCCCCCATGGCTACGATGCCCCGGCGCGCTGGTACTTCCCGACGCAGGCGGACGGTTCGGTGAATGCCCGCGGTGTGATCTATCTGCAGCACGGGTTCCTGGGAACGGGTGGCTGGTACGGCGACCTGGCCATCGCCCTGGCGGAGGGCACCGACAGCATCGTGGTCGTCCCGACCGTGTCGTCGATTCCGCTGCCGGGCGGTGCCTGGCTGGGCGGCACCCGGATGCAGCAAGCCGTCGGCTCGTTGTTCCTCGGCAGCGAGCCGGCGCTGAACGCCAGCGCGAACCAGGCCGGTTACCACGGCACGCTGCCGCAAAGTTTTTTGATTGCCGGGCATTCCGCCGGCGGTGGCCTCGCCACGCTCGCCGCCGGCGATTACGTCGCGGACCTCGGGGGGAACACCGCCAACAACCACCTTCTCGGTGTGATCATGTTCGACGGGGTCGCGACCAACTCGTCGGCCTTCGGCGCCGCGATCGGCAACCTGAAGGCCTTGAACATCCCCGACTATGTGGTGGCCGCGCCGCCCCAGGCGTGGAACGCCTTCGGTGCCACCACGAATGAACTGGTCGGTCTCTACCCGGGACAGTTTGTCGGGGTCGAGCTGGTCAACGGCTCGCATGTCGACTCGCTGCTGGGCAACAAACCGGTCGTCGACTTCCTCGCGCAGCTGGTCACCAAGTTCTCCCCGGCGGGCGACACCGCGGCCGTCTACACCCTGTCCACGGGCTGGATCGACGACATCTACGCGGGCGCCGGCCCGGCCGACCCGATCTACGGTCTCTACGGACCCACCGGCGGCTACGTGCCACCCGGCGGCCAGCAGATCATCCTGGGCCCGGCCACCGGGGTCGTACTCCCGTAATCGACCGTCGGGAAGAGGTGGCACGAGTTCCGGAGCCTTTTGTCTGCGCGCGATAACAGCCGGCCCATCCATTGTTGTTCGGCGACCTAGCCTCCCCTTCCGGAGCGGCTTAGTGTGCATTTGTGCCTGGCTCGTACACATACACATTCGAAGACATCCAGAACCGCCCGGTCGCGGTGATCGGGGCGGGAACGCTGGGTCGCCGCATCGCGCTGATGTTCGCCAGCCGTGGCGGAACCGTGCGGATCAGCGCCCCCCGCGCCCAGCAGCGCGCCGCCGCGGTCGATTACGTGACGGAGACGCTGCCGAAGTTGGTGTCCGACCGAGGCTTTGGCGAAGTGGGTGGCGCGACGGCCGCGGGGTCGCTCGAAGAATCGCTTGAGGACGCCTGGCTCGTCGTGGAATCCGTCCCGGAGAAGCTCGACGTCAAGATCGAAGCGTGGGGCCAGATCGACGAAGCGGCCCCGCCGGACACCATCTTCGCGACCAACTCGTCGTCGTACCCCTCACGCCTCATGGCCGAAAAGGTGCGCGACAAACGGCGGTTGTGCAACATGCACTTCTACATGCCGCCCGAGGTCAACGGGGTGGACCTGATGTCCGACGGTGAAACCGACCGCGGCCTGCTGGACACGCTGCTGACCGTGCTGCCCGAGTTCGGGGTCCTGCCCTTCGAGGCGCGCAAGGAGTGCACCGGCTTCATCTTCAATCGCGTCTGGGCGGCCATCAAGCGCGAGTCGCTGGCCGTGGTCGCCGAGGGTGTCGCCCGTCCGGAGGATGTCGACGGGATGTTCAAGGCCAATCTGGGCGTGGCGGCCGGGCCGTTTCAGATGATGGACCTGGTCGGCCTCGACGTCGTGCTCGACATCGAGAATCACTACGCCGACGAGTTCCCGCACCTGCCCAAGCACGTGCGAGAGTTACTGCAGAGCTACGTCGATGCGGGCAAGCTCGGCATCAAGACCGGCGAGGGCTTCTATACGTACGCAGCCGGCGCGCGGCCGCGGCCGCGCGGCTGAGTCAGCCGTTGCTGAGAACCAGGCGCCAGTTGCCGACATTCCTGGGATCCGGGACACACCAGAAGTTTTGCCAGTTCCCGGGTGGTGTCGTCGCCTTGACGCCCGGGCCGGCATCCTGACAGGCCTGATGGCTCGGGTAGGTGCCCTCGGTCTGTAGCGTGTCGGCGTGGCCGATGCCCACACCGGTGGTCATCAACCCCGCGAGAGCCAGCACACCAGCCGCGCAAAATGCGTAAACCGATCGCTTCATTTCCAATCCTCCTGTTTTGCTCCAGGGCGGAGACACAAACCAGCACTAACGTTAGGTCTAGTCAGATGACTACACGAGGGTTTTCGCTGCGACGCTATTTTCGCTGGGTCTGGAGCGACACCGCGGTGGCGACCGCCTCCTGAGGGCAAGCCAGCGCGCGAGCGTAACGCTACGGCGAAAATCTGCCCCCATTTTTCGCCGTGGCGTTACGCTCGCGGAGCTACGCCCGCCGCGCGAGGTGGGCGAGTGCGAGTTCGGCGGCGTTGGCGCCGCACATGCCGTGGGCGCCGGGCCCGGGTGGTGTGGCCGCCGAGCAGATGTACATGCCGGGGACGCCAATGGTATACGGGGACAGTGTGATTCGCGGCCCAAAGGCCAGCTGGCGAATGTCCTTGGCGCCGGTCATGATGTCGCCGCCGACGTAGTTGGGGTTGTAGGCATCCATCTGCGTCGTCGATCGAACCGTCAATCCCACGATGCGTTCCCGGAAACCGGGGGCGAACCGCTCGATCTGGGCGATGATCGCCTCGGTGGCATCGCCGGCATAGCCGTTCGGGACGTGCGCGTAGCTCCACACCGGGTGCGTATTGCCCACCGAGCGTTGCGGATCGGCCAGATACTGCTGACCAACCAGCACGAACGGGCGCTCAGGCATACGCCCGGCGTGGATTTCCCGCTCGGTGGCGGCCAGTTCGGCGTACGTCCCGGCCAGGTGAACCGTGCCGGCCCGGTGGGCATCCGGGTTGGTCCAGGGCACGCCGCCCTCAACGGCGAAGTCGACCTTGAACGCTCCGGGACCGCGCCGGAATCTGGTGAAAGCCCGGGAGACTCGGCGCGGAAGACGATCGCCGAGGATCCCGGCGACCGCCTCGGGCGCCAGATCGAACATCGTGACGTCGGCGGGCGGCAGCTGCGACGCCGTCTGGACCCGGACACCGGTCTCGATCTTGCCGCCCAAATCACCGAGCAGCGCCACCATCGCATTGGCGATCGACTGCGATCCGCCTTCGGCGACCGCCCAGCCGTGCCGGTGGCCGGCCGCGATGATGCCCATCCCGATGGCCGAGGTCATCGGGTAGTGCAGCGGCCGGAAGGCATGGGCCGCAACGCCTCCGAACAACGCCCGTCCTTCTTCCGTGCGGAACAGCCGGGCGAACGTGGACGCGGGAAGCACGGTGGGTGCGCCGAACCGGGCCAGCATCAGCGGATGGTGAGGGAATCGCAGCAGGGGCCCCATGATGTCCTCGCTCAGGGCGTCGAACCGGGCCGCCGGGTAGCCGAACGCCAACCGCCACCGCCGTCCGTCGCGACCCAGGCCGGCCGCGGTCGCCTCCACCGAGCGGCGCAGCACGCCCGCGCTGCCGTCGTCGAGCGGATGAACGCAATCGATCTCCGGCCGGCGCCACGTCAGGCCGTACCGGTCCAGATTGAACTTGCCGAGGAACTGCGAGCCGACGGCCATCGGGTGAATCGCCGAGCAGTGGTCGTGCAGCAGGCCGGGGACGATGGCCTCGCAGCTTCGGGTGCCGCCGCCGACCTCGTCGGCGGCCTCGAGCACGGTGACCTGAACGCCTTCGGCGGCCAGGGAAAGGGCGGCGGCGAGCCCGTTGGGCCCGCCGCCTACCACTACTGCGGTGCTCACGCCAGCGCTCCGTGACCGTGATCCTGATCGGTACGGGCCTCAGCTTCACGGAAAGCCGGCTTGGTGCTGAGCAGTGACCAGCTCACCTGAAGGGGAATGGGGCCGTTGGGCAGCCACGGCTGTTCGGCTACGGCATCGGCCACCTTCCAGGTGCCACGCTCGATCACCCCGAGCGCCGCGTCGATCAGCTTGTAGTGCTGGACGCCACTGCCAAAGGCCTCCGACTCCACCCAGGCGATGAGGCACTCGCCCGGCTCGAATTCCGCTTGACGCTGCACGGCCCGGATCAGGTCTTCATTGTGCAGGTGACCGTCGCCGAAGTTGAAGCCGATCAGGGAGTTGCACACGAACTCACCCTCCCGCACGGTGCGGGTGTCGATGCTAGGCAGGTGGGTCATCAGCAGCGAGAACAGGCCGCGACCCTGGCTGTGCATGCTTCGCCACGCGATCGTCTTCTGCATGGTGATCTCCGCCCACTTGGGCTCGTAGCCGGCCGCGATGAACTGGTCGATCTGGTTGGACGCCGTGCGCGTGACGCGGTTGAGCTTCTGTTCGGCGCCGGGCGCGAAGGCCCACACTGCCGAGGCCCAGTTGCCCGCGTACTGCCGCATCGAGGGCAGGAACGACACCTTGTCCGGGCGCAGATTGCCCAGGATCGGGTAGAACAACAGACCGGCGGCGATGATCAGGGCCAGCCAGGGCGGCGACATGTTCCACGGGGCGTATCCGTCGCTGTTCGGGAAGCCGAGGAACAGGAAGATCGTGGTGTAGGCGAAGACGACGTTCCATTCCAGCGGCACCGCGAGCGGGAAGGTCGAGATGATGAACAGGTGGAAACCCACCATGACCAGTGCCGCGGCCAACGTCAGCCACTTGTTCGTGGAGAAGAACAGGACCAACGGGGCGGCGATTTCGACCGTGGTGCCGTTGACGTGTGCCATGAAGTCAGCCAGTCGCGACGGCCGCATGTCGCGCCCGAAGTCGCGATAGTGGGCCTTTCGCAGAAACTTGGGCGCGAAGATCGTGTTGCTCACCATCGGCGGAATGACGTTGGAGAAGTGCTTACCGAACTTCGAGAAGCCGGCGCCGACCCACACCACCACGATCAGCATCTTCAGCGCGATGATCATGTTCACGAAGGGCAGCACGCTGAAGAAGAACAGCGCCGGCAAGTACTGCTCGCCGCGGGCGGCCAGGAAGACGGTCTTGTCCCGCAGACCGATCAGAACCAGCAGCGCCATCGGTGCCACCAACAAGATGGGATTGACCAAACCGGATGTGTTGTGCGGCAACGCCTTTGAGAGCGAGTCGCTGTGCACGCCCGGCGACAGCAGCGCGACCGCCAGGCTGGCAAGCAGTGCCAGGTAGACCGCGATGTCGAACCAGTTGCGCTGGTCACCCTTGGTGAAGGGCACCCACTTCCACGGCCGTAACCGGATGGTCCCCGGTCGCGCCCAGAACAGGATGCCGCCGGTCATCGGCTTGACCTTGCCGGCCAGCGGCCCCCAGGATCCGGCCACGCCAATGGCCTCGAGTAGCACGGTCCACAGGATGACCTTCTGGAAGACGATCGGTTGGTTCCACCATTCGGTCACGTGCCAGAAGGCGGGCAGCCCCGACGTCGCCGTCGCGACGGTGATGCCGCCGATCGCGAAGAACACGACCAGCTTCACGAGGTAAATGGTGTGGACCATCCGCGGCGAGCCGAAGCCATTTTCCGCCCAATCGGTGGCGAGGATCCGCATCCGCTCCATCAGCGGCTTCCTCAGGAAGGTGTCCGGATCAACATCCGGAAGGTAGGGCTTGGTGAATCCCATTTGAGTGGCTCCTAGTGATGACATTGTTTGCCGAGAGTGGCGATAACGCTAGGGGTCACGGGCGGTGCGAGACAGTCGCGGAACAACAAAACCGCGCGGGGGTGTTATCGCCGATCGACAACCGCGTCTAACGTCATTGGGGTGAAGAAACCGCACCTTGACACCGGCGTCGGGGTGAACAGTTACGTCGCCGAGGTCGCCGACCGATTGCACAAGCAATTGGTCGAGGTGTCGTCGGCGCTGCGTCGTTCGCTCGAGGATCAGATTCCCGAGCTGCGCGGCGACGCCGCGCTCGTGGAGTTGCTCGGCACCAGCGTCGAGGGCAACGTGAACACGGTCTTGCACGCATTGCGGTACGACATCGCCGTCGAGCGTGTCGAGGCGCCCACCGCGGCGCTGGAGTACGCCCGGCGGCTGGCGCAGCACGGAGTCCCGGTCAACGCGCTGGTGCGCGCGTATCGGCTCGGTCAGCGCCGGATGAACGAGCTGGTTTTCGCCGAATTGCGGGCGATCGACATCCCGGAATCGATGCGGGTGGCGGCAATCGAGGCGATCACCGGCACGATGTTCGAGTACATCGACTGGATGTCACAGCAAGTCGTCGCCGTCTATGAAGACGAACGCGAACGATGGCTGGAGAACCAGAACAGTCTTCGGGCCCTGCGGGTGCGGGAGATCCTGGCCGGGAACAAGGCCGTCGACGTTGATGCGGCAACCACGTCGATTCGCTATCCGCTGCAGTGGCACCACGTCGGGCTGGTCATGTGGTACCCGGATATGAGCACCGAAGGCGACGAACTCGCCCGGCTGCAACGATTTCTCCGGGAGCTGGGCGAGACCGTCGCCGCCGACGCCAGCCCGCTGTTCGCGGCCACCGACCAGAGTTGCGCGTGGGGATGGCTGCCGTATCGGGCGGCCACGGCCGATATCGTTCCGAAGATCCGCCGGTTCGTGCAGCAGCGACCCGACCCGCCGAGTGTGGCAATCGGGACGATGGCCGCAGGCGTCGAGGGCTTTCGCCGTTCGCACCGCGAGGCGGAGGAGGCCCGCGCTGTCGCCATCGTCCGCGGGCGGCCGAACTCTTCGGCGCCGACGGTGATCGCGGCCACCGATCCGGGGTTGTCCGTCGTTGCGCGCCTCGGTGGGGACTTTGCCGGCACTCGCGACTGGGTGGCCACCGTGCTAGGCGACCTCGTGGGCGACAACGAGAACGACGCCCGCCTGCGCGAGACGTTGCGGGTGTATCTCTCTTGCGGCTGCAGCTACAAGCTGGCCGCCGAGGAGCTCAACTTGCACTTCAACTCGGTGAAGTACCGGGTTGGCCGCGCCGTAGCTCGCCGGGGTCGGGAGATCGGCACAGATCGGCTCGACGTCGAACTCGCGTTGGTCGCCTGTCACTGGTACGGCAGCGCGGTTCTGCAGCCGAAATAAAACCGGGGCCGCACCTGTGCAGGTGGGCCCCGGTGGGGTGGTGCCGTTGGAGGTCATGCGGCGGCGGGCTGCAAGCCCCCGCGTGTCCGGGCCGGCCGATTGGTTCCAAGGATGACGTGGACGGCGGTGATGATCGCCGGGACGAGCACCGGGAACAGCACGAGGACAAGCATTGCGGCGATGGCTAAGACGGTGCTGATCATGATGTGCTCACATTCTCCGACGGGCGGTACGGTGGGATAGGTTGTCGTACTTGGTAATTCGGGTCTGTGTCAGCTGGTTTGCTGAAACGCGGCTTTGCGTTGACAGGAAACTTATCGGCGCCGCCCCGCCGTAGCGATGTCTCTAACCGACCAACTTGGGACGGGTTGTTGTCTTGCGGCGACAAAAAGGCCGTGGGAGCCCCTGCTGCGCGATCCCGGCCCCGTATACCAGCGGTTTCATTCAGGCTTTGTTCGCGATACCTACGCAAGATGCCGAATTGTGTCGCCGCGGACATTCTCTTGGCGTCGATTTTGACTGATGATGGACAGATGACTAACAGCGATCGCACCGTTTTCGAAGGTCCGCTGCAGCAGCTTGCTCGCAGCGCGTGGCAAGTGCTCCTGCTCACCGGTGTCACGGCGGTGGCACTCGGTGTCATCGTGCTTGTCTGGCCGGGCAAGACACTGCTCGTGGCGGGTGTCCTGTTCGGCATCTACCTGGTGGTTACCGGAATTGGATATGTGTTTGCCGCTTTCGGCGCGCACACCGGCGGCGCAATGAGAGTGCTGGCATTCTTGACCGGCGTCGTGTCGCTGGTGCTGGGCTTCTTCTGCTTCCGCGACAAATTCGAGGCGATCTGGCTTTTGGCCCTCTGGATCGGCATCAGCTGGGTGTTCCGCGGGATGACCCTGCTCGCCGCGGCGTTATCCTTCGACCACTTGCCCGGGCGTGGCTGGCAGGTGCTTTCCGGCCTGATCATCATTGTCGGCGGGGCGGTGTTGATCATCTACCCGATCGATTCGATCGCCGTACTGACCCTGGTCGCCGGCTGCTGGCTGATCGCCATCGGCATCGTGGACGTCATCACCGCGTTCCAGGTTCGCCACCGCACGAAACACGTGGCGGAATCTCTGGGGACCGCCGCTTAAGGCACTTAAGGCAATCGCCGCTCGACCTCGAACGCCAGGCACAGCTCGGCGAGGTCCGTTGGCCGTGCGAGCGATCGGCCGGTCAGCTCCTCGATGCGATGCAGGCGGTGCCGCACGGTATTGGGATGGCAGTAGATCTTCGCCGCGGTGTCGTTGGCCGAGCCGCCCGCTTCCAGCCAGGCCTGGAAGGTATCGAGCAACACCGTGCACTCCTCGGCCGGCAGCGCCGTCAGCCTGCCGAGTACCGACGACCTGATCTTCGCCATGACCTCCGGGGCGCTGACCGCCGCGACCGCGAGCGTGCTGTCGTCGAAGACCGCGACGAGCGAGTCGGGCGATGGTTTCCCGGCGCCCGCAAGCCGGGCGAAGCGAAGCGCGTCGCTGGTTTCGGCCAGTTCGTGGAACGGAGGGCTGATGCCGACTCGCGCCGTCGCGGCCTGCCGGAGCACGTCGACGACCGTGTCCAGGGTCTTTGCGGTGGCGCGGCCCCTCAGGTGGACGATGCCGACCTGTAGGTCCGGCAGCAACCGCCACGCCGACCGGATGTCACGGATGGACAGCTTGTTCTCGATTGCGGGTAGCCCCAGCTTTCCGATCGCCGGCAGCTCGGCCGCCACGACGACGTATGGCCCCGAAGTGGGCAGCCGCAGTAAGTCCGCTGCCTCCCAAAGACTTTGACTGTCGGTGATCCGGTGGGACAACAACGCCTCGACCAGTGCCGAGCGTTCTTCCTCCCGCTCGAGAATCTGCGCGGTCAACTGTTGGCGGTAGGCGCTGGCCATTGCCTGAGTGAAGGTGTCTTGTGCGAAGAACACTCGCGCGGTGGCATCCAGGATCGAGTCGGTGGGTATTGCCGCGGCGCGCGCGGTGGCAAGGGTCTCCTCCCACATGAATCGGAAACCGATCCGGTAAGCGGTCATCACCGCAGGCAGCGGCACACCGGTGAGCGCGCGGGCGGTGCCGGTTTGCTCCGCGGGCGACACGTCGACGTCGGCGTCCCCGGTAAGCGAGTCGAAGATGAACGTCACGTTCGCTACGCAACTCTCGGCCACTTGTTCTTTCGTCACGACGGCGCCGTCGCGGTAAGCGTCGATCTCGCGGCAGAGCAGATCCGCCATTGCCCTCCCCAATTTCGGGGCCCGGGCCAGCATGAGCTTGCCCAGCTTGATGACGTGCCGATCGGGCGTTGCGCTCTGCCGGACGCCGACGGGGTCTGTAGCCGTGCTCATATCCGAAAACCATAGGCGCGCTCAGTGGCAAATGTGATCCGGGCAGCCAAAGGTGGCTTCCTCAGGGGTCACTTCTCGGTCATCGATCGGGTAAGCGCTCCATGGCTTGTTTGTAACCGGTCGGGCGCCGGTGCAAGACGTGGTCGGCGACATCTGCGTTTTCCACCGTGTGCCAACCCAAATCGAGTGCGCGCACGCCGTTCACAGGTAAGCGAAGTCGCCCGGAAAGCCGGTGGTCCGCTCCTCGCTAGCGTATGAAACCGAATTCATGGCAGACCCTTCGGCCGATTCTGGCCGGTGGGATCCCCTGGCAATGCCAGGGGTTGCGATGCATCGGCGCCCGCGCTCACCGAGACATGTGTGCCGTCACATCAATACGGCCAGGTTGTTGTCGCCGAAGACATTGTCCTGCGAGGCCACCGAGAGGACGATTGGAAAGCCACGACACGCCCGTAACCAGCCATCTCGAGCACTTCCCGGAGGCATTATGACCGCCCTAAGCGCCAATCTAGTCGCGTCCAAGGAGCGCTACCCGAACCGCACCGCCCTGCGCTGCGACGACCTGGAATTCACCTACGCCGAATTCGACGCGGCGGCAGCCCGGGTCGCGAAGCTGCTGGAGCGCGCCGGGGTCGAGCCGGGCGATCGGGTGGGCTTGATGTTGCCCAACACGCCCGCGTTCGCCATCGCGTTTTACGGCATCATCTACCGCGGCGCGGTCGCGGTCCCGATGAACCCCCTGCTCAAGGCCCGCGAGGTGTCGTACTACCTGTCCAACAGCGGCGCCAAGGCGTTGTTCGGGTCACCGGCCTTCGCCGACGAGGCCAGCGCCGGCGCCGCCGAGGTGGGTGCGCAGTGCTGGCTTGTCGACGACGCCGGCCTGATGCAGCTGATCGCCGACCTACCCGAGCATTCCCCGGTGGAACGCGGCGACGACGACGTCGCGGTCATCCTGCACACCTCCGGAACCACCGGCAAGCCCAAGGGCGCCATGCTCACCCACGCCAACCTGAACCGCAACTGCGAGGTGAGCATGCGCACCCTCGTGCAAACCGGTCAGGACGACGTGGTGATGGGCTGCTTGCCGCTGTTTCACGTCTTCGGTCTGACCTGCGGGCTCAATGGTTCCGTCCTCGCCGGCGCGATGATGACGCTCATCCCCCGATTCGACCCACGCAAGGCCCTCGAGGTGATCGAGCGTGACGCCGTCACGGTGTTCGAGGGGGTGCCGACGATGTATTCGGCGCTGCTCAGCGTGGCAGACCAGGTCTCTCCGGAAGCAACGCGCAGCCTGCGGACCTGTGTCTCCGGCGGCGCGGCGCTGCCCGTCCAGGTTCTCACCGACTTTGAAAAGGGCTATGGCTGCACGGTTCTCGAGGGCTACGGGCTATCCGAGAGCTCTCCGGTGGCCGCGTTCAACCATCCGGACCGGCCGCGCAAGGCGGGCTCGATCGGCACCCCGGTCGAGGGGGTCGAGATGCGGGTGGTCGACCTCGACGGAGTTGAGGTTCCGCAGGGGGAGGTAGGTCAGATCCAGATCCGCGGCCACAACGTGATGAAGGGGTACTGGAACCTGCCCGACGCCACCAAGGAGACGATCACCGACGACGGCTGGCTCAACACCGGCGATGTCGGACGCGTCGACGAAGACGGCTATTTCTACATCGTCGACCGGACCAAGGACATGATCATCCGCGGGGGGTACAACGTCTACCCACGCGAGATAGAGGAGGTGCTCTACGAGCATCCGGCGGTGGCGGAGGCCGCCGTCATCGGTATCCCGCACGACTCCCTCGGCGAGGAGATCGGGGCCGCGGTAGCGCTCAAGGAGGGTGCCGCGGTCACGCCCGACGATCTGCGCGACTACGTCAAGTCCCGGGTGGCCGCCTACAAATACCCGCGTCGCGTCTGGCTCCTCGACGCCCTGCCCAAGGGGCCTACCGGCAAGCTTCTCAAGCGCGAAATCACAGTTCCGACGACCGAAAGCACACCTTAACCATGGCAACCCCTCCCACCAGGCCCGACGAGCTCGCCGTGCCGCTCGACTTGCTGTTGAGCAGTGCCACGAAGCCGTTTGCGAGCCGCATGCTGCCCGACGACACCTTGACCCGATTCGGCGTCAACCTCGCAAAGCAACCCGGCGCGGTGGCCGGCCGGATCGGCGCGCTCACGCGTGAGCTCGGCGCCATTGCGGCGGGCAAATCCCACCGCGTGCCGGCCCGGTCCGACAAGCGATTCGCCGACCCGGCCTGGGAGCAGAACCCGTTGCTGCACCGAATCATGCAGGCCTACCTCGTCGGCGGGGAGACCGCCGAAGCGCTGCTCGCGGAAGCCCATTTGGACTGGCGCGACCAGGAGAGGATGCGGTTCGTCATCGACAACCTCGTCGAGGGTCTTGCCCCGAGCAACAACCCGCTGATCAGCCCGCTGGGTTGGAAGGCGATGATCGACACCGGCGGCCTGAGCGCGGTTCGCGGTGTGAAAGCCTTTGCGCGGGACATGCTTTCGAAGCCCCGGGTTCCGGCGATGGTCGAGCCGGACGCCTTCGTCGTGGGCGAAAACTTGGCCGTCACCAAGGGTGCGGTCGTGTTGCAGACCTCGATGTTCGAGTTGATCCAGTACGCCCCGCAGACACCGAAAGTGCGCGCGATACCGTTGCTCATGGTGCCGCCGGTGATCAACAAGTTCTACATCATGGACATAGCGCCCGGACGCAGCATCATCGAGTACTTCGTCCAGCAAGGGCAGCAGGTGTTCGCCATTTCCTGGCGCAATCCGCAGAAGCGGCACCGGGATTGGGGCTTCGACGCGTACGGCGCCGCGATCGTCGAGGCCATGGACGCGGTGCAGAAGATCGCCGGGACCGACAGCACCCACTTGTTCGCCACGTGCTCGGGCGGCATCCTGGCCGCGATGACGGCGGCCCACCTGGCCGACATCGGCGAGGGCGACCGGGTGGCCGGGCTCAACCTGTCGGTCACCGTGTTGGACGAGACCCGCGCCGGGTTGGCGGTCGCCGTGATGAGCGACCGCGCGGCCCAAGCCGCCATCCGGGTTTCCGCCCGGCAGGGCTACCTGGACGGGCGCGACATGGCGGAGATGTTCGCGTGGCTGCGGCCCACCGACCTGGTCTGGCGGTACTGGGTGAACAACTATGTGCAGGGGCGCAAGCCGGCGGCGTTCGACGTCCTGTTCTGGAATGCGGACACGACCCGGATGACCGCCGCATTGCATCGCGACATGATCCTGATGGCGCAGCGGAACGCGCTCGTTACCCCCGGCGGGGTCAGCATGCTGGGCAGTTCGGTGGACCTGTCCAACATCACCTCCGATGCCTACGTCGTCGGCGGCATCGCCGACCACATCTCGCCATGGCAGGCCACCTATCGCAGCGCACGCCTGCTCGGCAGTAAGGACAATCGCTACGTGCTGTCGACCAGCGGTCACATTGCGGCGTTGGTCAACCCGCCTGGCAACCCGAAGGCGTCATTTCGAACCGGTCCGGTCGACGCCGAAGATCCCCAACAGTGGCTGGAGTCTGCGCAGAAGTTCAGTGATTCTTGGTGGCCGGACTACGTGAGCTGGCTCGCCGAGCGCAGCGGCTCGGAGGTGGATGCTCCGAAAGCGCTTGGCGGAGAGGACCTCCCGCCGCTCGGTCCGGCCCCCGGCGGCTACGTCATGGAGAAGTGAGCCCATGTGCGCAGCGGGGGCCGCGATGGGCTCGGTGAGCTCGCTCGGCGAGGAGCGCTACGTCAGCGCGGGCGGGCAGCGGATCCGAGTGAACGTGCGTCAGGGAACCGGCGTGCCGCTCGTCCTGTGCAACGGCATCGGAGCCAGCCTCGAGGTGCTCGATCCGTTGGTCGAGCAGTTGGACACCACCGTGGTCAGATTCGACGTTCCCGGGACCGGGGGATCCCCGACATCCCTTCTGCCCTATGGGTTTCCCTACCTTGCGTGGGTCCTGGGGCGGGTCCTGTCCAAGCTGGGGATCGGCGTGGTGGACGTGCTGGGACTGTCCTGGGGCGGCGCGCTCGCGCAGCAGTTCGCCTTCCAGAATCCGCGCCGGTGCCGGCGCCTGGTGTTGGTGTCGACGGGCACCGGCGTGCTGATGGTGCCCGCTCACCCAGGGGTGCTATTGAAAATGGCTACCCCGCGCAGGTTTTCGGACCCGGGATATGCCGCGTCCATCGCGGGTGAGCTGTACGGCGGGACCGTGCGCGCCCATGGTCAGGACGTCGCGCAACTGTTCGTGCGGCAGTTGCATGCGGGATCGAAGGTCGGCTACCTGCACCAGCTGCTGGCAGGTTCGGTGTGGACCAGCCTGTTCGCGTTGCGTGCGGTGCGGCAGGAGACGTTGATCGTGGCGGGCACCGACGATCCGATCATCCCGGTGGCCAACGCGCGCATCCTGCACGCGTTGCTGCCGCACGCGCTGCTGCACCTGCATTCCGGCGGCCATATCGACGTCGTGCACAACGCAACCGAACTCGCGCCCGTCATACAGGGGTTTTTGGACGAACCGGGGGATCGTCCCTGAGCCACCGGGAAGCCGGCGCGCGACGCCGGCCTAGCGGGGCCCGTGGCACGGTTATGCCCGGATGTCCGCGGTGATCGCGCCGGTCAGCCGGATCAGATCCTGCGGCGAGACGGCGACATCCCAGCCGCGCCGGCCCGCGCTGCAGTACACGCGCTCCCAGGCGAGCGCACCGGCGTCGACGACGGTGGGCAGCGCCTTGCGCTGCCCGAACGGCGAAACGGCGCCAACCACATAGCCGGTCACCCGCTCGGCGGTCGCGGGTTCGGCCATGCTTGCTTTCGCCACACCCAGCGCCGCGGCGGCCGCCTTGAGCGAGAGCCGGGCCGACGCCGGCAGTATCGCGACGGCGAAACCGTCCGGCACCGCGAGGATCAGCGTCTTGCAAATCTGTTCTAGCGCAACGCTTCCCGTCTTGGTCAGGGCGTGGATCGCCTCCGCGCCAAACGCTGACTCTCGGGGATCGTGACGGAACTTCACGACCTCGTGCGGCACACCGCCTTCGATAAGCGCCGCGATCCCCCGTGTGGCTGCGCCGGCCACCTTTGCTGAAGGCTACTTGGGGCCGGTATACCCCGGCGGGTTGACGCCGTCCACCCAGAAGTCGACGCCCAGTTGCCCACCCGGCACGCAGTCGTACACCGACAAGTCGCTGACGCCGGATTCCACCAGCACGTCCTCGCACAGCAGCATGTTGCCGGTGTATTCCCGGGCGGGCTTGTTCAGGACGACGTAGGCCGCGTCGGCGTACACCTCGGGCTTGCGCGCGCGCCCCATCGCCTCGTCGCCGCCGAGGAGATTCTGCACCGCGGCGGTGGCCACCAGGGTGCGCGGCCACAACGTGTTCGACGCGATGCCCGCCTCGCGCATCTCTTCGGCGATCCCCAGCGCGCACAGCGTCATCCCGAACTTGGCCATCATGTATGCGGTCGGCTTCAGCCATTCCTTGCCGAGCAGCACGGGCGGCGACAGCGTCAGGATGTGCGGGTTCTCCCGCCCCGTCATGTGGGCGATGCACGCCCGCGAGACCGCATAGGTGCCGCGCACCTGGATGCCGTTCATCAGGTCGAACCGCTTCATCGGCACCTCGGTGATGGATCCCAGGTTGATCGCCGAAGCGTTGTTGACGCACATGTCGATGCCGCCGAACTGTTCGACGGTCTTGGCCACCGCGGACTCGACCGAATCCGGGTCGCGGACGTCCCCGACTATCGGCAGTGCCTGGCCGCCCGCCTCCTCGAGCTCCTTGGCCGCCGTGTACACCGTGCCCGGCAGCTTGGGGTGCGGCTCGGCGGTCTTGGCGATAAGGGCGACGTTGGCGCCGTCCTGCGCGGCGCGTTTCGCGATCGCCAGCCCGATACCGCGGCTGGCGCCCGAGATGAACATGGTCTTGCCGTTGAGGGACATGGCGCCACACTAACGCCATGCTCAACGCGGCCGGAGTGGGGGACCGCGCACCGGAAATAGCCCGCCGGCAAATGCTGTTAATAGGTTCGGTTTCTGATGCCCGCGGACCCGGGCAGACACTGTCGGGAACAGCCTTTAGATTGGGAGGGGCAGTCGGGTGTCAACGGCGACGAGCCTGTTGGGCAGTCCAACGGGTGCTGAGTGGCTGGCTCGCTTGCTGGCGAGTCCGGTGGTATTTCCGGTGCCATCCGGCGACACCGCAGCAGAAGGGACCGTGTTAATCGAGATGGCCGATATCGACGGCTCGGCGGCGGCTGAGATTACCGAGCCCGCTCCCCACGAAGAAACGGACGCGGAACTTACGGCGCGGTTCGAGCGCGACGCGATTCCCCTGCTGGACCAGTTGTACGGCGGTGCGCTGCGCATGACGCGCAATCCCGCCGATGCCGAGGACCTGTTGCAGGAAACGATGGTGAAGGCCTACGCGGGGTTCCGCTCCTTCCGGGCCGGCACCAACCTCAAGGCTTGGCTGTACCGGATTCTGACCAACACCTATATCAACAGTTACCGCAAGAGGCAGCGCCAACCGGCGGAGTATCCGACCGAAGAGATCACCGACTGGCAATTGGCGTCGAACGCCCAGCATTCCTCGACCGGTCTGCGCTCGGCGGAGGTCGAGGCGCTCGAGTCGCTGCCCGACAACGAGATCAAAGAAGCGCTGCAGGCCCTACCCGAAGAGTTCCGAATGGCGGTCTACTACGCCGACGTCGAAGGTTTCCCGTACAAGGAAATCGCCGAGATCATGGATACGCCGATCGGGACGGTAATGTCGCGGCTGCACCGCGGCAGACGCCAGCTGCGTGATCTTTTAGCCGACGTGGCCAAGGAGCGGGGCTTTACCCGCGGGCAGCAGGCCCACGAGGAGGTGTCGTCATGAGCGAGTCTTCCGGCCGCACGGCCGACGCGTGCCCCAACGACCATTCCCACGGCGACGTCGGCTGTGCCGAGGTGATCCGCCAGGTCTGGCTCCTGCTCGATGGTGAATGCACGCCGGAAACTCGCGAATCGCTGCGCCACCACCTCGAGGCATGCCCCGAATGCTTCCAGCACTACGGGATCGAGGAGCGGCTCAAGGCCGTGATAGCGACAAAGTGCGGCGGCGAGAAGGCCCCCCAGGGCTTACGGGAGCGCCTCCGGCTGGAAATTCAAAGGACCACCATCATCCGCGGCGCGCAATAGCGACCCAGCGGGAATTCGGGTCAGGAATTGGGCCGCTTGCCGTGGTTGGCTTTGCTGTACTTGCGGTCTTTCTTCTTACGGCCACGCTTGGCCATCTCCCAAACCTCCGTTGATCGCTCGTCAAGACCGGCGCCCGGCGCCCGTTACGTTGTCCTACAGTCTCTCACGCGACGCCCGAGGTGCCGTCAACGGCCCGCGTGCCGCGGTCCCGGCCGGTCCTGTGGTTCGATATATAAGAGCAATGGCCGATACGAGTGGGGTGGAGATGTCCGAGGATGTTCGCGCCGAGATCGTGGCCAGCGTGCTCGAAGTCGCCGTCAACGAGGGTGACCCGATCGGCAAGGGTGACGTCGTGGTGCTGCTGGAGTCGATGAAGATGGAGATCCCCGTCCTGGCCGAAGTCGACGGCACCGTCAGCAAGGTCAGCGTGTCGGTGGGCGATGTCATTCAGGCGGGTGACCTCATCGCGGTGATCAGCTAGCCCCTGGACCCTAGCTTCGCTCATGTCCACTCTCGGTGATCTGCTCGCCGAACACACAATGCTGCCGGGCAACGCGGTGGACCACCTGCACGCGGTGGTCGGGGAGTGGCAGCTGCTGGCCGACCTGTCGTTCGCCGACTACCTGATGTGGGTCAGGCGTGACGACGGCGTGCTGGTGTGTGTGGCGCAGTGCCGGCCGAACACCGCGCCGACGGTGCTGCAGACCGACGCGGTGGGTAGCGTCGTTGCCGGCGAGCGGCTTCCGCTCGTCGCCGATACTTTCGGCTCCGGTACCGCGATGCCGGAAAGCGATGCGGGCCAAGACCATTCGTGGCAGCTTCCCGGTCCGCACGTGGAGGCCTCCCCGGTTCGGTATGGCGAGCATGTGGTCGCTGTGCTGACGCGGCATCAGACCGCGGTGGCGGCCGATCGCACGTCGGGCCAGCTCGAGAAGGCATACCTGGAATGCGCCACCGATCTGGTCCACATGCTCGCCGAGGGCACCTTTCCCGACGTGGGGGACGTGGTCATGTCGCGCTCCACGCCGCGCGCGGGCGATGGCTTCATCCGCCTCGATGTCGACGGTGTCGTCGCCTACGCCAGCCCGAACGCGCTGTCGGCCTACCACCGGATGGGGCTGACGTCGGAGCTGGAAGGCCACAACCTCATCGACGTAACGCGGCCGCTGATCTCCGACCCCTTCGAGGCGCAGGAAGTGGCCGAGCACGTGCGGGACCTGCTGGCCGGCGGGAAGAGCATGCGGATGGAGGTCGACGCCGGGGGCGCCACGGTGCTGCTGCGGACGCTGCCGTTGGTGGTTCACGGGGCCAGCGCGGGTGCCGCGGTGCTGATCCGCGACATCACCGAGGTCAAGCGCCGCGACCGCGCCTTGATATCCAAGGACGCCACCATCCGGGAGATCCACCACCGGGTAAAGAACAACCTGCAAACCGTCGCGGCGCTGCTGCGCCTGCAGGCCCGCCGGACGGTCAACGCCGAAGGGCGGGAAGCGCTGATCGAGTCGGTGCGTCGGGTGTCGTCGATCGCCTTGGTCCACGACGCGTTGTCGATGTCGGTGGACGAGCAGGTGAACCTCGACGAGGTCATCGACCGGATTCTGCCGATCATGAACGACGTCGCGTCGGTGGACAGGCCGATCCGGATCAACCGGGTCGGCGACCTGGGCGTGCTGGACTCAGACCGCGCGACGGCCCTGATCATGGTGATCACCGAACTCGTTCAGAACGCGATCGAGCACGCATTCGATCCGGCGGCCCAAGAGGGCTCCGTGACCATTCGCGCGGAGCGTTCGGCACGCTGGCTGGACGTCGTCGTGCATGACGACGGGCGCGGACTGCCCGAAGGATTCAGCCTGGAGAAGTCCGACAGCCTGGGTCTGCAGATCGTGCGGACCTTGGTGTCGGCCGAGTTGGACGGCACGTTGGGCATGCGGCAAGCCCCCGCTCGCGGCACCGATGTGGTGTTGCGGGTGCCGATCGGTCGGCGGACCCGACTGCTGCTGTGAATGCCGCGCGCAACAGTGCGGCCCCGACGATTGTCGGGGCCGCACTGTCCGCAAACTGCGTCAGACTCCGCTACGGGCCTTCGTCCGGGCATTGCGGCGCTTGAGGGCGCGCCGCTCGTCTTCGCTCATGCCGCCCCATACGCCCGAGTCCTGGCCAGTATTAAGCGCCCAGGCGAGGCATTCTGTCGTCACCTGGCACCGATTGCAGACCAGTTTCGCGTCAGCGATCTGCGCGAGAGCCGGGCCGCTGTTCCCTACCGGGAAGAACAGCTCCGGGTCCTCGTCACGACAGACCGCCTTGTGGCGCCAATCCATACGCTTTTACTCCTCACTGAGTGCGCAGCAAGGCGCACGGCCATTTTTCTTCGGCTGTTAAGCGTGCACTAGAAAAGGGTCCGTGCCCCTACACAAATTTCTCCATGCAACCTTTCGATCGTTTCACAGGCTCAACAGATGTCAATAGTGTGAAGTACCTCGTGGGGTATCTCACTTCAGAGATTTCTTAGCCGAGCCCTTACTCCGTTGTACTACGCTCGCGCGCCGCACCTCGCGAGAATTTCGGTCTCGTCCCTCGTTACCGCAGCTCAGGCGTGGTTTTGCTGGGCGGGGCAACCACCGGAAGCACGTCGCGAACCGCGCGGAACGTCATGCTCTCGCGCAAGCCGAGGTAATCCCCGTCGAACTGGCTGGCGATCGGGCCCCCCGTCGCGGTCACTTTCAGGCAAGCGGCGTCGTCATCACGGATGAGTTGTTTGTGGTTGCCCTTCGGTCCCTTGACCAGGAGCTGCCGAACCAGCCGCAGCGTGGGCAATACCTTCATGTCGTTGAGCGCGAACACTCCCAGGCCCGACTCGAAACTGCAGCCGGGGTTGGTCACCATCGGCCGGCTGTTGCTGTAGGTCCATGGGCTGGTGTTCGACACCCAGGCGAAGTGCACGTCGGGAATGGGTTCGCGGTCGGGTAACTCGATGGTGAGCGTCGGTTCGCGGCGCCGGAAGGCGAGGGTGATGGGTATCGCCACGCGCCAATAACGCACCGCATTGACCTGGACGCCTTTGTTGCGCTGGGCTTCCACCGCGGCGACCACCTCGGCATCGACGCCCATCCCGGCGTTGATCACGGCCCACTGCTCCCCGCAGTCGATCAGGCTGATGCGCCGCCACGTCTGGTGGCTGCGATAGTCGTCAAGCAGCTGGATGAGCTGGTTCGTTGCGGCGATGGGGTCCGGGGAAATGCCCAACGACCGGGCCAGCACGTTCGCCGAACCGCCGGGCACCACCGCGATCGCGGGCACATGCCCCGTCGGCCTCGAGCCGGGGCGTCCGAGCAGTCCGTTGACCACCCCGCTCACCGTGCCATCGCCGCCGTGCACCACGACCAGGTCGACTCCGTCGGCGGCGGCCGCTTGTGCAAGTTCCATCCCGTGGCCACGGTGGTTGGTGTGCTCCACGGTGAGCTTCAAGCGACTCTTGAGTGCGTGAGCCAGCAGGTCGCGGCCGGCTGGAGTCGTGGACGTGGCAGTTGGGTTGACGATCAGCACGGCGCGCATGATGCACCACCCTATGCGGCGTGGTTAAGACCCGGCTGTGGGGCAACCGCCCGCTTAACCGGGGGCAGCCCGAGGCGTGACTACGCTGACTCTGTGAATCTCCCCCCACCCGCGCCGGCCGCCGTGCGCGGCGCCGGCCGTATCGTCGCGGTACAGGGTGTGGCCGCGCTGGTGGTGGCCACGGTGCTGGTGGTGCGGGGGATTGCGGGTGCCGACCAGCGTGTGGTCAACGGCCTCGGCACGGCGGTCTTGTTCGCTCTGGTCGGCGGGGTGGTGCTCGCCGCCGGACGCGCGCTGGTGCTCGGAAAGCGCTGGGGCCGCGGGCTGGCCGTGGTGACCGAGCTGCTCCTGCTGCCCGTGGCGTGGTATCTGGCGGTGAGTTCGCATCAGCCGGCTTTCGGCATTCCCACCGGCATCGTGGCGCTGACCGCGCTGACGTTGCTGTTCAGTCCCGCGGCGGTGCGCTGGGCGGCCGGAGGCGATCAGGAAGGTCCGGCCAACTCGGCCAATGCCGGGCCCGACAGCCGATAGGTGGTCCACTCACTTTGCGGCTCTGCGCCGATCTTGTCGTACAGCGCAATGGCATCGGAGTTCCAGTTCAGCACCGCCCAGGACAACCGCGTGTAGCGATTGTCGACGCATTCGGCGGCCAGGGCCGCCAGCAGCGCACGGGCCAGGCCACGGCGGCGAAACCTCGGGCGTACGAACAGGTCTTCGAGGTAGATTCCCGCGACCCCGTCCCAAGTGGAGAAGTTGACAAACCACAGCCCCATGGCCGCAACCTCGCCGTCAACCTCGGCAACGTGTCCATGGACGGTAGGAGAACTGCCGAAAAGCGCTGTGGAAATTTGTGTTTCGGTGACGGTGCATTGATCGGCCGCGTTTTCGAATTCCGCCAGAGCGTGGATCATGTCGGTGATATCGTCGGCGTCTTCCGGAATGGCGCGGCGGATGGTTGCTCTCTTATTCAACTTCCAGGCTCAACTTCCAGCGCATTGAGTATCGTGGCGAATTTCGTTGTGGTTTCCGCAACTTCGTCATCGGGGTCGGATTCGGCGACGATGCCTCCGCCGGCGCGCGCGAGGGCGGTGCGGCGATCGGCCGACAGCTGGGCGCAGCGGATGGACACCACCCAACGCCCATCGCCGCTCGCGTCGCACCAGCCGACGGCCCCGGCGTAGAACCCGCGGTCACCCTCCAACTCGGCGATGAGCTCGGTCGCGGCCTTCGTCGGCACCCCTCCGACCGCCGGAGTGGGGTGCAGCGCCAACGCCAGATCGATCGCGCTGGTTGACTTGTCGCGCAGCCGACCGCTGATCGGGGTGCATAGATGCCAGACCGCCGCGGTGCGCGTCAATCGGGGCTCGGCGGCGATGGTCAGGTCGTCGCACAGCGGCTCCAGCGCTTCCCGCATCGTGTCGATCACGAGCTGATGTTCGTGCCGGTTCTTGGCCGAATCGGCCAGCGTGGCGCCGTTGGCCGCATCAAGTTCCGGGTCGGCGGCGCGTGGGGCCGAACCGGCGAACGGCCGGCACACGACGCGGTCACCCGTGCGCGCCACCAGAAGCTCCGGGCTGGCGCCCACCAGCGCCACGCCCGCGTAGTCGGCGCCGGCGGCGCTCAGGTCGACGAGGTAGCCGTAGGCCGCCGGATCGGCGGCGACCAGCCGACGCAGGACGACACGGGGCTCCAGCGGGGCATCGGCGACCAGCCGCAAGGCACGAGCCAGGACCACCTTGCGCAGCGCGCCGCCCGGGGCGACCAGCTCATCTCGTGCGCGGCTGATCCGGTCCCGGTATTCGGCCGGCGGCGGCACGGCCGCGGCGATGCGCACGCGCGGTAGGGGGCCCGTCGGCCAATCGGGCGGCCCATCGGTACGCCGCACGGTGTTCGGCACCAGCAACGCCGCGGGTCTTTCCACGTCGAAAGGCAACGCGCCCAACAGTATTGGGGCTTTCCCCGAACGCAGTGCCGCTTGTGCGGCCGGTACGTCGCAGTAGCGCGTTTGCACCCCGTCGGCGACCAGGGTCCCTCCCGGCCCGCACAGGGTGAACGGCGGTTCGGTGGTGCTCACCCGGGTGCGATTGCCTGCGGGAGCCCGGTCAGTCCGAGCGCAGCGAGCTGTCGGACGCCATGCTCGAACCCGCAGACGGCGATCGAGCCGGCGAGCATCCAGAAGCGGCTGCCCTCGACGAGTGGCAGCTCGACCCAGCGCGTGATCACCGAGCGGGAGAAGTGGCTATGGCCCACGAACACCACGTCGCGCGAGGTCATGTGCTCTAATGCCAACGCGACGGCCCGATCGGCGCGGTCGCTGACTTGCGCCACACTCTCGCCGCCGGGGCATCCGTGCGTCCAGATCAGCCAATCGGGGACCGATTCGTGAATCTGCGGGGTCGTCAACCCCTCGTAGGAACCGTAATCCCATTCGGCAATCAGCGAAGATACGTCATCGACCGCGAGTCCGGCCAGCTTGGCCGTGGTCAGGGCACGTATCCGCGGGCTGCTGATCACCAGCGGATCGGCGAGGTTCAGCTCTCGCAGGACGCGCCCGGCCAGCTCGGCCTGAAGCCGGCCGGTGTCGGTCAGCTCGATGTCGGTGCGGCCGGTGTGCTGACCGGATTTCGACCATGCCGTCTCGCCGTGGCGCAGTAACACCAGTCGGTGGTTGTACAAGCCCATGCCGACCGATTCTGCCGGAGACTCGCGGGCCCGTCGCCCTTAGCACCCGGCCTCGAACATGTCAGGATGGGCACTGTGACTGCGCCGGCGACGATGCAGTGGGGGTACCCCCGCTTGCGGGGACGAACTGACGAGGAGGAGCGGCGCCTGTGACTAAGACCCGGGTACTGGCGGTGGCCAACCAGAAGGGCGGCGTGGCCAAGACGACGACGGTTGCCTCGCTGGGTGCGGCGATGGCGGATGAGGGCCGGCGTGTGCTGCTCGTCGATCTGGATCCGCAGGGTTGCCTGACCTTCTCGCTCGGCCAAGATCCCGACAAACTCCCGTGCTCGGTGCACGAGGTCCTGCTCGGTGATGTCGAGCCGAACGCCGCGCTGGTCACGACGATGGAGGGAATGACGCTGCTGCCCGCCAACATTGACCTCGCCGGCGCCGAGGCGATGCTACTGATGCGGGCCGGCCGCGAGTATGCGCTCAAACGCGCGCTGGCCAAACTCTCCGACCAGTTCGACGTGGTCGTCATCGACTGCCCGCCGTCGCTGGGTGTGCTCACCCTCAACGGGCTGACCGCGGCCGACGAGGTCATCATCCCGCTGCAGTGCGAGACACTCGCCCACCGCGGCGTCGGCCAGTTCCTCCGCACCATCGCCGACGTCCAGCAGATCACCAACCCCGATCTGAAGCTGCTGGGCGCTCTGCCGACGCTGTACGACTCCCGCACCACTCACACCCGCGACGTGTTGGCCGATGTCGCCGACCGCTACGACATGCCGCTGCTCGCTCCGCCGATCCCGCGCACGGTGCGCTTCGCCGAGGCCAGCGCCTCGGGCTCGTCGGTGATGGCCGGGCGCAAGAACAAAGGAGCAGCGGCTTACGGCGAGTTGGCGCAGGCGTTGCTCAAGCACTGGAAGACCGGCAAAGCGCTGCCGACGTTCGCCGTCGAGTTCTAGCGGCCTTCGGCCCGGGCCGCCGCGCCGGGTCAGCCCAGGGCCACCACGGTGTCGCCGCGCTGTTCGAACACCCGGGATCCCGAAACGCTGGGCACCACAGCCGAATTGCTCGGCGCCCGGTTCACCGGGATATAGCGTTCGTTCGCCCCGCTGACGGGGTCGTAGACCCCGATGGCGCCGGTGACCGGCACGAGCAGCCGACCAGCCATCATCACGCCCGGTCCCAACGGCGCAGTCGTCTCGCCCGCGGCAATGGTGTAGCGAGGCGTCAGATTGCTCGCGTCGAAGACCATGAGCGAGTCGCCGGTCCACCAGGTCACCAGGTTGCCCGCCTGCGACACCGTTGCCGACGCCGACGGCGGCTTGGGCAGCAGTGTGCTCGACACGGTGGTGCCGGTGTCGTCGATCACCTCGACCCGGGGCTGCACGCCGGGCAGATACACCAAGGTGTTGTTCTCCCAGACGGTCAGCACGCGGGCACCCGAATCCGCCCGGATCCCGGGTTCGGCCACCATGTGTTGCTGGGGTTCGTCGTCTTCCTTGCCGGGGCGCAGGAGGACGAGTCGCAGGTCCGCCTCCTGGGCGCAGCTCTCGAGCACCGACACCGCCGAGGAGCTGGCCGCCGCCGAGACCAGCCGGCAGCCGGAGTGCAGTCCCCGCGCCGAAGGTTTCACCCGGGCATCGGTCTCGCCGTAGGCCAGCATCCTCACCATGTCCGAGCGCCACAGTTCCAGCCGGGTGTCGCCGGCCGACAACACCGTCGTGCCGTCGGAGGAGAGGCGGACCCGCGGATCGGCGTAGCCGCTGCGGGCGGGCCCCCGCCGACCCGTGGCCCCTTCGAGGGTGCTGACCTGGCCGCATCCGCGGTCGTCTTTGAAGACTGCGACGGCGAGGTGGTAGATCCAGGACACCCCGCACAGGTCGCTGTCTCGGGCGTAGCTCCAGCGGATCTGCCCCGTCCCGGGATCCCGCCCGTCGACCTCGCGGCCGCTGCCGGTGGTAATCGCCCCGCTCACCACCACGGGGGCGCTGGTGGCGGGGCTGGCGGCGGTCCACAGCTGGTTGAGGGTTGCGGGCACTTCCCGGGCCGGAGTCGGGGTGGGCACCGGAACCGCGGCCGGACGGCTCACCGCGGCCCGGGCGTCGCTGGTCCACCAGATCAGCGACGCGGACGCGGCGACGACGACCGCGATCGCCGCGGCGGCCAATATGTCGCCTTTGGTCCGGCGTTCGGGTCTGACCATGCGCCGGCGCGAGCTCAGTTGGGATGCGCGGTGGCGGTGGCTTCGGCGGGTTTGGGGCGCCGACGGCGGCGCCGCTTAGCCGCGGGGCTGCCGGACGGGGTCTCCGCATCCACTTCGCCGTTGGCAGCTCCGGCGGCCGCGCTGCCTTCGGGGTGTCCGGTGACCGGTTGGCCGCCGCGGGTGCGCCGTCGCCGCGCGCCGGAGCGCGGACGTCCCGACTTCGGTGAGTTTTGGCGTTGCGTGGTGTTGTTGCGTTCGGCGTCGCGGCGCTTGACGGGCAACTTGCGGGGCGCGCCCACGGTGCCGCCCGCTTCGGCCGGGATTCCCAGCTCGGCGTAAAGGTGCGCCGAGTTGGAGTACGTCTCGGCCGGATCCGGGGAGGCCAGGCCGAGGGCCTTGTCGATCATCGTCCAGCGGGGCAGCTCGTCCCAGTCCACCAGGGTGACCGCCACCCCGGTGCGGCCGGCGCGACCCGTGCGCCCGATGCGGTGCACGTACATCTTCTCGTCCTCGGGGCACTGGAAGTTGACGACGTGGGTGACGTCGTCGATGTCGATGCCCCGCGCGGCCACGTCGGTGGCGACCAGCACGTCGATATCGCCGGAGCGAAACGCCTTGAGCGCCTTCTCGCGGGCTATCTGGCCGAGGTCACCGTGCACGGCGCCGACCTTGAATCCGCGCTCGGCCAGCTCGTCGGCCACCTTCTGCGCGGTGCGCTTGGTGCGGGTGAAGATCATGGTCGCGCCGCGGTCTTGCGCTTGCAGGATCCGGCTGACCAGCTCCACCTTGTCCAGGGCGTGGGCGCGGTAGACGAACTGCTCCGTGGTGTCGTGCACCGCCAACGAATGCGGTGCCTCGGCCCGGATGTGGGTGGGCTGATCCATGAAGGTTCGGGCCAGGGTGATGATCGGGTCCGGCATGGTCGCCGAGAACAGCATCGACTGCCGGTCGGCGGGGATCTGACGCAGGATGCGCTCGATGTCGGGCAGGAAGCCCAGGTCGAGCATCTCGTCGGCCTCGTCGAGCACCAGCACCGACAGCCCGCCGAGCTGCAGGTGACCCTGCTGGCACAGGTCCAGCAGCCGGCCCGGGGTGCCCACCACGACGTCGGCGCCCGCGCGCAGCGCGTCGATCTGTGGCTCGTAGGCGCGTCCCCCGTAGATGGACACCACCGACAGTGGGCGGCGCTCCTCGGCGGTCAGGTACTTGGCGGCGGCGCCCAGGTCGTCGGTCACCTGCAGGCAGAGCTCGCGGGTGGGCACCACGACCAGCGCCCGCGGCGCGCCGGTGAGCGGCCTCACACCCGTACCGGCCGTGATGCGCTGCAGCAAAGGCACCCCGAAGGCGAAGGTCTTGCCCATGCCGGTGCGCGCCTGGCCGATCACGTCGTCGCCGGCGAGCGCCAGCGGCAGGGTCAGTTCCTGAATAGCGAACGGGCACTCGATGCCCTGGTCGGCCAGTGCGCGGACAATTTCGTCGCGAACGCCAAGTTTGGCAAATGTTAATTGTGGAGTCAGTTCAGTTGTGCTTGTAAGTGCGGTCATACGTGGGTGACGAGCCTTTCGGTGACGGTATCGGTATGTGTCGGTGTTTCTCTGTCGCGGTCACGCGCGCACGAGTTCCGACTCCGAATACGTCGCCGAATCGCGGCCCTGGCTCGGACCGAGCGGGGCTCGGACCGGGCGGGCCAGCTGTGCACGCACATTTCGCCGGTAACGGCAATAAAGGAAATACAGCCATTACCTACCAGCATGATAGCTGGTCGTGCGCTGGCGCCCACTTTCCGCTAAAACCGGCGACTAGAGTGTTGCCATGACCTCGCCCTCCTCCGCCGACCGGGTGGACGATCCCCCCGCCTCACGGCTGCCGGCAGACCACCCGGGCGTCAACGAGTTGTTCGCAGTGTTGGCATATGGCGAGATAGCCGCGTTTTACCGGCTCACCGACGAGGCACGGATGGCGCCAGACCTGCGGGGACGGATCTCGATGGCGAGCATGGCCGCCTCCGAGATGCAGCACTACGAGCTCCTGCGCGACGCCCTGGAGAGCCGCGGTGTCGACGTGGTGCCGGCGATGTCGAAGTACGTTTCGGCGCTGGAAAACTACCATCGGCTGACCATGCCGAGTACGTGGCTGGAAGCTTTGGTGAAGACTTACGTCGGCGACGCCCTGGCGGCCGACCTGTACCTCGAGATCGCCGACGGGCTACCCGACGAGACCGCCGACGTGGTGCGGGCGGCGCTGTCGGAGACCGGCCACTCTCAATTCGTCGTCGCCGAAGTCCGTGCCGCCGTGACCGCCAGCGGTAAGCAGCGCAGCCGGCTGGCGCTGTGGTCGCGCCGCCTGTTCGGCGAGGCGATCACCCAGGCCCAGTACGTGCTGGCCGAGCACGACGAGCTGGTCGACCTGGTGGCGTTCGGTCCCGGTGGCCTGGGGCAGCTCGGGGCGTTCTTCGACCATCTGCAGCAAACGCACGACCGGCGGATGCGCGAACTCGGTCTGAGCTGATCGGCGATATCGCGTGCTGTGGCTCAGCGCGTGCAGGTCGCCATGTTCCCGTTGTTGTTCGACGCCAGCACGGTCTGACCGGCGGCATTTAAGACCGAGCAATTGAGCCTGGCGTAGAAGCTGGTCGCGATGACCGACTCGGTCTGGACGCCCGGATTCAGCACGACCACTTTTGACCATGGCAGCGAGACGTTGAACTCGGTCTGCGGGTAGCCCCGCGCGTCGGTGTAAACCACGTTCACCAGGTCCAGCAACTGTTTCGTCCCGGTGACGGTGTAGACGACGGTGCGCGGATTAAGCACGGCCGGTGGCGGTGCGTTCGTCGGCGCCGGCACGGCGGTGGGTGTCCGCGTCGGTGCCATGGTGGGGAGCGGGCTGGGCGGGGCGACCGTGGTGACCGTTTCGGGCGGTAGTTGGGGCGTCCGGGAGGGGCTTTGCGAGGCGCTGGGCGGCATCGTCTTGGGCGTCGAGGGGGCCGAAGTCAGGGGAGCCGGCGGCCCGACGGTCGCCTTCGTCGATGTGCTGTCCCCGCTGTTGACGATGACCGCGGTCGCTATGGCGCCGAGGGCGACCACGGCGCCCAGAATCGCCGTGGCCGGGCGCCATCGGCTCTCGGGCGGCCAGGCTGACTCGTCGGAGCCGTCCAGCAGGTCGGCTTCGTCATAGAACTCGTCGTCGGGGTAGTCGTGGACCGGGCCTTGGACTAGGCCGACGCGATCGGTAAACGTGTTACTGATGGTGCCGATGTTAGCGATGTGAATTATGGCTATCCGGTCGCCTGCGGCATGTTGGCCCAGTTGGGAGCCAATCGTTACCTTCGCGCGGCCCTTTTTCGCTTACCGCGAACCACTGCCTCTCGCCGCGTCCACTAGCCTGCTGCTGACACGTCTGTCGACTTCAATACCAACGGAAGGGGCCACCGTGGAGGTCAAGATCGGTATCACGGATAGTCCACGCGAGCTGGTTCTCTCCAGCACGCAGACACAGGGTGAAGTCGAAGAACTCGTCGCGGCCGCGCTGCGCGAAGGCTCGGGCCTGCTGAGCCTGAGCGACGAGAAGGGCCGTCGCTTCCTGATTCACGCCACCAAGATCGCCTATGTGGAGATCGGCGTCGCCGATGCCCGCAGGGTCGGCTTCGGAATCGGGGTGGACTCGGCCCCGAGGGCCGGCGGAAAGGCCGCTAAGAGCGAGTAAGCGGCACGTGTGACAGCCCGCCCCAGGCGAACTGAACGGTGCCCTCGACGGCGTCCGACTTGGAGATCGGACGGTCGGAGTCCAGCCAATACCTGGCGCAGTCGACGCTGATGCCGACCAGTCCCACCGCGATCATCCGGGCGCGGTGTGGGTCCAGCCCGGAATCGGCGCTGACGAGGTCGAAAATGGCGTCGATGCACGACTCGGTGGCCACCCGCACCTGCGCCGCCACCTCGGGTTCGGTGACATAGTCGTTCTCGAAAATCAGCCGGTAACCCTGGCTGTCGTGCTCGATGAAGTCGAAGAAGGCCTGGACCGCGGAGTGCAGGCGCCGCCGGTTGTCGGTGGTAGTGCTCAACGCCTGCTGCACGCCGGAGACCAGGTTTTCCACGTGGCGGGCCAGCACCGCCAAATACAGCTCCAGCTTGCTCGAAAAATGTTGATACAGAACGGGTTTGCTTACCCCCGCCCGGTCGGCGATCTCATCCATACCGGCCGCGTGGTACCCGTGGTCGACAAAGACATCGCTCGCGACAACCAGCAATTGGCCACGACGCTCGTCCCGGGGCAACCGGTTCCCGCGCCGGCTGGCGGCCGCGATGCCGTCTGCCGGCCGAGCGCGGTCGGCCGGTTTGACGGCACGCCGTGCCGCTGCCTTGGCGAGATCGCTCATCGAGTCCTCATCCGATTGTGGGCAACTGACCGCCGGACCCCCGGGGCAGCCGCGCGCCGCTCATCGCAACGACATTACTACCCGCGCCGCCTTCGTGATCGTCATCGCCGCCGTTGCCCCTGGCAGAAACGGTGTCGGGCGGTGCGATAGGGCGCGCCAAGGGCGGTCGCCGTGTCGGTTGTGCCATCCTGGGGAAATGACGTCGCAGCGGCCTGTGCCCGGCACCGGTCAGGTTCCCATGCTGCGTGACGAGTGGCGAGAACCACTTCGGGCCCTGCGTGACCCGATAACCGGGGACGCCGGGCGGCCCAGAGGCGACCGTGACCGGACACGCCGATGGCGCAAACAAACACGGCTCGGCCGCTTCGTATCCACCTACGGCTGGCGCGCCTACGCATTGCCCGTCCTCGTGGCCCTCACCGCGCTGGTCATCTACCAGACCGTGACCGGCACCAGTGCGCCGAAACCCGTGGCGAGCCAACCCTTCCAGGGCCCGCCGGACCTCGGCGCGGTCGGCACGTCGATCATCGACGCACCGCCCCGCGGGCTCGCCGCCTTCGACGCCAATCTGCCCGCCGGCACGCTGCCGAATGGTGGACCCTACACCGAGGCGGGCGACAAGACTTGGCATCTCGTGCCGGGCACGGCGCCGAAGGCCGGTCAGGGCACGGCAAAAGTCTTCCGGTACACCGTCGAGGTGGAGAACGGCATCGACCCAACGATGTTCGGCGGCGACAACACATTTGCCGAGATGGTGGACCAGACACTGGCCAATCCCAAGGGCTGGACGCACAACCCGCAATTCGCGTTCGTCCGGATCGACAGCGGAAAGCCGGATTTCCGGATTTCGCTGGTGTCCCCGGTGACGGTGCGTGACGGGTGCGGCTACGAATTTCGGTTGGAAACTTCCTGCTACAACCCGGTATACGGGCGTGACCGGGAGGCGCGGGTTTTCATCAACGAGGCGCGCTGGGTGCGCGGCGCCGTGCCGTTTGAAGGCGACGTCGGTTCCTACCGGCAGTACGTGATCAACCACGAGGTCGGCCACGCCATCGGGTATGTGCGGCACGCGCCCTGCGATCAGCAGGGTGGGCTGGCGCCGGTGATGATGCAGCAGACGTTCTCCACGTCGAACGACGACGCCGCCAAGTTTGACCCCGATGTCGTCAAGGCCGACGGGAAGACGTGCCGGTTCAACCCGTGGCCGTACCCGATCGCTTGACCCGGCGGCGTGCGCCGAGACTGTGCCGAGCGCGCGCGATCGCGTGCAAACCGCGATCTGTGCGCAGTCTCGGCGCCGCCCGCACGGGAAGCAACCCGGTTGTTTGCCGTTGATCGAGGCAACTGCTGTGATGGATAGAGCTGACTTAGCGATTCGAGGAGATGTTCCGGTGTCGATATCCCAGACATCACTGCCGCCGCTGGTCGAGCCCGCGCAGCAGCTCAGCCGGGATGAAGTGGCCCGATACAGTCGGCACCTGATCATTCCGGACCTCGGCGTCGACGGGCAGAAGCGGCTCAAGAACGCCCGGGTGCTGGTGATCGGCGCGGGCGGACTCGGCGCACCCACGTTGCTGTACCTGGCCGCCGCCGGGGTCGGCACCATCGGCATCGTCGACTTCGACGTCGTCGACGAGTCGAACCTGCAGCGCCAGATCATCCATGGCGTGGCAGACGTCGGGCGGTCCAAGGCCCAGTCGGCGCGCGACTCGATCGCCGCGATCAACCCGCTGATCGAGGTGCGCCTACACGAGTTCAGGCTGGATCGCAGCAATGCCGTCGAGCTGTTCACGCAGTACGACCTGATCGTGGATGGCACCGACAACTTCGCCACCCGCTACCTGGTGAACGACGCCGCGGTGCTGGCCGGAAAGCCGTACGTGTGGGGGTCGATCTACCGGTTCGACGGCCAGGTCTCGGTGTTCTGGGAGGACGCTCCCAACGGGCGGGGCCTGAACTACCGGGACCTCTACCCCGAACCGCCGCCACCCGGCATGGTGCCCTCGTGCGCCGAAGGCGGCGTCCTGGGCATGATCTGCGCCTCCGTCGCGTCGGTGATGGGCACCGAGGCGATCAAACTGATCACCGGGATCGGAGAATCGCTGCTCGGCCGGCTGATGATCTACGACGCGCTGGCGATGAGCTACCGCACGATCGAGATCCGCAAGGACCCGGCCACGCCGAGGATCACCGAACTGATCGACTACGAGCAATTCTGCGGCGCGGTGTCCGAGGATGCCGCGGAGGCGGCCAGCGGCTCCACCATCACCCCGCAGGAACTGCGCGAGATGATGGACTCCGGCAAAAAGCTGGCCCTGATCGACGTTCGCGAGCAGGTCGAGTGGGACATCAACCACATCGATGGTGCTCAGCTGGTCCCGAAGTCGCTGCTCAGTTCCGGCGAGGGGTTGGCGCGGCTGCCTCACGACCGCAGGGCGGTGCTGTACTGCAAGACGGGTGTGCGGTCGGCCGAGGCGTTGGCCGCGGTGAAGAAGGCCGGCTTTGCCGATGCGGTCCACTTGCAGGGCGGGATCGTCGCATGGGCCGAACAGATGCAGCCCGACATGGTGATGTACTGAGCCGATACCCCCGGTGGGCTCCATTAGGCTACGCGTGTGAATGTCGAACCACCGCCGGAGCATGTGCTGGCGGCGTTCGGTTTGACCGGTTTGCAGCCCGTCGCCCTGGGTGCCGGCTGGGAGGGCGGCTGGCGATGCGGCGAAGTCGTGTTGTCGGTCGTGGCCGACCACGCCCGCGCGGCCTGGTCGGCCCGGGTACGGGAGACGTTGTTCGTCGACGGCGTCCGGCTGGCCCGGCCGGTTCGCTCGACCGACGGGCGATACGTGGCTTCCGGCTGGCGGGCCGACACCTTCGTCGCCGGCACGCCGGAGCCCAGGCATGACGAGGTCGTCTCGGCGGCCGTGCGGCTGCACGAGGCGACCGGCAAGCTGGAACGCCCCCGATTCCTGACCCAGGGGCCCAGCGTGCCCTGGGGGGACGTCGATGTCTTCATCGCCGCCGATCGCGCCGCGTGGGAGGAACGGCCGTTGCAGTCGGTGCCACCGGGTGCGCGGACGGCCCCGCCGTCGGCGGATGCCCAGCGATCGATCGAGCTGATCAACCAACTGGCCACCCTGCGCAGGCCGACCAAGAGCCCCAACCAGCTGGTGCACGGCGACCTCTACGGCACAGTGCTTTTCATCGGCACCGCGGCGCCGGGGATCACCGACATCACGCCCTACTGGCGGCCTGCCTCTTGGGCGGCCGGCGTAGTCGTCGTCGACGCGCTGTCGTGGGGTGAGGCCGACGACGGGCTCATCGAACGCTGGAATGCGTTGCCGGAATGGCCGCAAATGTTGTTGCGGGCGTTGATGTTTCGTCTGGCGGTTCATGCGCTGCACCCGCGGTCGACCGCCGACGCGTTCCCGGGTCTGGCCCGGACCGCGGCGCTGGTCCGCCTGGTGCTCTAGGTCCGGACGGGAACTCGTAGCGAACTTCGCCCAGCGCGATCCGTCCGTCGACCGCGAGTACCCCTTCGGCGCGCAGCAATTCCAGCTGGCGGGTGGTCAAGTGCCTCGCGGGACGCCCGGACGCGGTGATCACCCGGTGCCAGGGCAAATCCGAGGAGTCGGTGCGCATGATCCACCCGACGATGCGCGCACTGGAAAGCCCTGCGACAGCCGCGATGTCGCCGTACGTGGCGACCCGGCCGGAGGGGATTGCCGCGACCAGCGCACGCACCCGCTCGACCTGCTTATCGGTCACCGGTGCCACGGTCAGCGGCCTGCCAGTCGCTCGCGGACCAGCGCCGCGACTTCGGTCGGCTTGGCATACGGCACCATGTGGTTGCAGTCGAAATCCACCAGCTGAAAATCGGGTCCCAGGCGCTCCCCAAGCCCGGCGATCAGTTGGTCGGTGACGTAGGGCGGCGAGGTGTGCTTCGCCCGCACCAGGGTCGTGGCCATTCCGGGCGGCGGGAGCACGATGTCGCGCGCCATCTCACTCCAGTAGGACATCATCGCCGGCATGCTGACTCGCCAGCGGTACCGCCCGCCGGGCAATCTGACGAGGTGCTCGTCGATCTCGGTGTCCAGCAACGCGGGGTCCACACCGGCCCAGGAGCCGGCCGTCTTTTCCCCGCGGGCCTCGTCGGCGTCGGAGTAGTCGGGCGACGAGAACATCCCGTCGGCGACGTCGCGCATCCAGACACCGTCCAACCCGATCGCCGGGTCGAGGAGCAGCAGCGCCGCCACCCGATCCGGGTGAACCGCGGCCAGGTGCAGCGCCAGGGCGCCGCCGAACGAGTGGCCCACCACCAGCGCCGGCGCGTCGGCCTCGTGATCGAGCAGCGCCGCGAGCGCCGAGACGTTGGCGTCGATCGTCCACGGCGCCGCCCATGATGACCGACCGTGGCCGAGCAAATCGGGCGCGGCGACGGCGATTTCGGGCAGGTAGCCGGCCAGATGTCGCCACCGCCCGCCATACCCGGTCAGCCCGTGAATGGCAAGCATGCGCACCGGGCCGGCCGGACCGTAGCGGTGCACATGAAGGTTGCCCCGCTCAATTATCGTCATCCCACTCGTCGTCGGTGGGGACGATGAAAGCCTGCTCGATCACATCGGCTTCGTTGGCATCGCGCTCTGTGGCGTCGGCATTCAAGTACTCGGCATCCAACCCGCCTTGGTCGTCGGAATCGACAACCTGCCGCTGTTCCGCGGCGTCTGCTTCCGGCACCCCGTCATCGGGGCCGGGAAAATGAGAGCCCTCGACGTCGTTCACGGTTTCCAATCCTCCTTCTACCCGACTTGTCAGACCCTAGTGATTGCATGCAGCCATGTCACACACCTGGGATGCCGAGGCGCGAGCCGTTCTGGCACCCGGGCTGCGCGGACTGGTGCGCGTCCTGGGTGGGCCCGGCACCGGTAAGAGCAGCCTGCTGATCGACGCCGCGGCCGCTCGGATCGGCGCCGGTGTAGACCCGGAATCGGTTCTGCTGCTTTCCGGTTCCGGTCGCATCGGGATGCGTGCGCGCAGCACCTTGACGACGGCGTTGCTGCGCTCGGGCCCCAACGGTTGCGGCCGGGCCGCGGTTCGCGAGCCGTTGGTGCGCACCGTGCACAGCTACGCTTACGCGGTCCTGCGGCGGGCCGCCGAGCGTGCCGGCGACGCGCCCCCGCGCCTGGTTACCAGCGCCGAACAGGACGCCATCATCCGTGAGCTGTTGGCCGGTGACCTCGAGGACGGCCCCCGCGCGGGCAGCGCGTGGCCGGTCGATCTGCGGGCCGCCCTCGGCACCGCAGGCTTCGCCACCGAACTGCGAAACCTGTTGGCGCGCTGCGCCGAACGCGGGGTGGACCCGCAGGAACTGGAGCGACTGGGCCTGCGTTGGCGGCGTCCGGAATGGACGGCCGCCGGTCAATTCGCGCGCCAGTACGAGCAGGTGATGTTGCTGCGGGCGGCCGTCGGGACGGCGGCGCCGCAGGCGACGACGCCGGCGCTGGGGGCCGCCGAACTCGTGGGCGCCGCGCTGGAGGCGTGGGCGGTCGATCCCGAATTGTTGGCGGCCGAACGCGCCCGTGTCCGCGTCCTGTTGATCGACGACGCCCAGCAACTCGACCCGCAGGCCGCGCGGCTGGCCCGGGTGCTGGCCGCGGGCACGGACGTGACCCTGGTCGCCGGCGACCCCAACCAGGCGGTGTTCGGCTTCCGGGGCGGGGAGGCCTCCGGGTTGTTGGCCGATGATTCCCCGTCGGTGACGCTGACGATGTCGCATCGCTGTGCGCCGGCCGTGGCGCGTGCCGTCAGCGGCATCGCGCGCCGACTGCCCGGCGGCAACGTCGGCAGGCACATCGACGGCACGGGGCCCGAGGACGGATCTGTCACGGTGCGCCTGGCCGCCTCGGCGCACGCGGAGGCGGCGATGATTGCCGACGCGTTGCGGCGTGCGCACCTGATCGACGGGGTTCCGTGGTCGCAGATGGCGGTCATCGTCCGCTCGGTGCCACGGACCGGCGCGCGGTTGCCGCGCGCTTTGGCCGCCGCCGGTGTCCCGGCGGCCGCACCCCCGGTCGGTGGACCATTGTCCGCCGAACCCGCGGTCCGGGCGCTGCTCACCGTTCTGGCGGCCACCGCTGACCGGCTGACCGGTGAACAGGCACTGGCACTGTTGACCGGGCCCATCGGTCGCGTTGACCCGGTGTCGCTTCGTCACCTACGCCGAATCCTGCAGCGCGCCAACCCCGATCACCGGCGGGGCGACGTCGCGGATCTCCTCGTCGGAGCGCTTCAGGCCGACGCCTCCCGCCCCGGTGTGCGATCACGCCCGCTGCAACGGGTGCGCGCGGTGCTGGACGCGGCCGCGCGCTGCCACCGCGAAGGGAAGGATCCGCGCTACACCCTGTGGGCAGCCTGGCACCGGTCCGGCCTACAGCGTCGCTGGCTGGCGGCCAGCGAGCGCGGCGGTCCCGCCGGCGCCCGGGCGGCCAGGGACCTGGAGGCGGTGACGGCGCTGTTCGACATCACCGACCACTACGTCTCCCGCACTCCGGGTGCGTCGTTGCGCGGACTCATCGAGCACGTGGCAGCGCTGCAGTTGCCGCGCCCCGACGCCGACCCGGTGTCTCAGGTGGAGGAGGTCAGGGTGCTCAGCGCGCACGCCGCGCTGGGGCATGAATGGGATTTCGTGGTCATCGCGGGACTGCAGGAAGGGTTGTGGCCCAACACGGTTCCGCGTGGCGGTGTGCTGGGCACCCAGCGGTTGCTCGATGCGCTGGACGGTATCACCGAGGATGCCTCGGTGCGGGCGCCGCTGCTGGCCGAAGAGCGCCGGTTGCTGGTCGCGGCGATGGGCCGGGCCCGCCGTCGGTTGCTGGTGACCGCCCTGGACAGCGACACCGGCGGGGCGGGGCTGGGAGCTGCGCTACCATCGGCATTCTTCTACGAGATTGCGCAGTGGGCCGATGGCGACGGCGATCCCGCTGCCGTGCAACCCATCTCGGCGCCGCGGGTGTTGTCGGCGGCGGCGCTGGTGGGCCGGCTCCGCGGGGTCGTGTGCGCACCGGACGGCGCCGTGGAAGATGTCGTTCGGCGTTGCGCGGCAACGCAATTGGCTCGACTGGCCAAGGCCGGTGTGCCGGGTGCCGACCCGGCCGGTTGGCACGGCTTGATACCGGTCAGCACAAGCGAACCATTGCGCGGGGAAGGCGACCTCGTGACGTTGACACCGTCGGCGCTGCAGACACTCAACGATTGCCCGCTGCGCTGGCTGGCCGACCGGCACGGCGGAACCAACGGGCGTGATCTGCGGTCCACCATCGGCTCGGTGCTGCATGCGCTGATCGCCGAACCCCACAAAAGCGAATCGGAATTGCTGGCCGGGCTCGAGCGGGCCTGGAAGCACCTGCCCTTCGACGCTCAGTGGCACGCGGCGAACGAGCTCGCCCGGCACCGGGCAATGGTTGCGGCGTTTGTCGAGTGGCGAGCGCAGACCCGGGGCGAATTGACCGAGGTCGGCACCGAGGTGGACATCGACGGAACCCTTCCGACGCCGCGCGGTGACGGCGGCGGAATTCGGCTGCGGGGCCGGGTCGACCGTCTGGAACGCGACGGAGCGGGCCGTCCGGTGATCGTCGACGTGAAAACGGGCAAGACGCCGGTGAGCAAGGATGACGCTCAACAACACGCACAGCTGGCGATGTATCAGCTCGCGGTGGCCGAGGGCTTGATCGGCGCCGGCGAGGAGCCGGGCGGCGGGCGACTCGTCTACTTGGGCAAGGTCGGTGCCGCGGGTGCCACCGTTCGCGAGCAGGATCCATTGACGACCGCCGCGCGAGACGAATGGCGCGCCCTCGTCCGGGCGGCGGCCGACGCGACGGCCGGGCCGCGGTTCATCGCGCGCCGCAATGACGGTTGCCCGCACTGCCCGATGCGGCCGTGCTGCCCGGCCCACGTCGATCCCGAAGGGACGGGACCGCTATGAAGCCACGCTACAGTCCCGCCGAATTGGCTTGCGCGCTGGGGCTTTTCCCGCCCACCGCCGAGCAGGCCGCGGTCATTGCCGCACCGCCGGGCCCGCTGGTCGTCATCGCGGGGGCCGGCGCGGGTAAAACCGAGACGATGGCCGCGCGGGTGGTATGGCTCATCGCCAACGGCTACGCCGAACCCGGCCAGGTGCTGGGTTTGACGTTTACCCGCAAGGCGGCGGGGCAGCTGCTGCGCCGAGTCCGCTCCCGGCTGGCCCGGCTGGCCGGTATCAGCTTGGGCCTGACCGAGTCCGCCGGCCGGGCGGAACCCGTAGGCGCCCCGACGGTCAGCACCTACCACGCCTTCGCCGGCTCGCTGCTACGTGACCACGGGCTGTTGTTGCCCGTTGAGCCCGACACCCGACTGCTCGGCGAGACCGAGCTGTGGCAGTTGGCGTTCGATGTGGTCAACGGATACCGCGGGGAGCTGCGCACCGACAAGACCCCGGCCGCGATCACCTCGATGGTGCTGCGGCTGTGGGGCCAGCTGGCCGAGCACCTGGTCGACACCCGCCAGCTCCGCGACACCCACGTCGAGCTGGAACGGCTGATCCACACCCTGCCGGCGGGCCCCTACCAGCGCGACCGCGGACCCAGCCAGTGGCTGCTCCGCATGCTGGCCACCCAGACCGAGCGCGCCGAACTGGTGCCGCTGCTCGACGCGCTGCACGAGCGCATGCGCGCGGGCAAGGTGATGGATTTCGGCGCACAGATGGCCTCGGCGGCACGGCTGGCCGTGACCTTCCCACAGGTCGGTCAGGACCTGCGGAAGCGCTACCGGGTGGTGCTGCTCGACGAGTACCAGGACACCGGGCATGCCCAGCGCATCGCGTTGTCGGCGCTGTTCGGGGGTGGGGTCGACGACGGGCTGGCGTTGACGGCCGTCGGCGATCCGATTCAGTCGATCTACGGCTGGCGCGGCGCCTCGGCGACCAACCTGCCGCGGTTCAGCACCGACTTCCCCCGCTCGGACGGCACCCCGGCGCCGGTCCTCGAGCTGCGGACCAGCTGGCGCAACCCACCGCGTGCCCTGCAGGTCGCCAACGCCGTATCCGCGGAGGCACGGCGACGATCGGTTGCGGTGCATGCGCTTCGCGCGCGCCCCGACGCCCCGCCCGGCACCGTCCGGTGCGCGTTGCTTGCCGATGTGCGGGCCGAACGCGAGTGGATCGCCGACCACCTCTACGAGCGATACCGGCGAGCCCACGCCGACGGCATCAGCCCGCCGACCGCCGCGGTGCTGGTGCGCCGAAACGCCGATGCGGCACCGGTCGCCGAGGCCCTTCGCGCCCGCGGAATCCCGGTGGAGGTGGTGGGGCTGGCCGGGCTGCTGTCCGTCCCCGAGGTCGCCGACGTCGTGGCCATGCTGCGGCTGGTCGCCGACCCGACGGCCGGCGCGGCGGCGATGCGGGTGCTGGCCGGTCCGCGATGGCGCCTCGGTGGTCACGACATCGCCGCGCTGTGGCACCGCGCCCTGGCCCTGGGCACCGAGCAACGCGACGGCTCGACGCCCTCGCCCGAGTCGATCGCGATCGCGGCCGGACCCGACCCCGACGCCGCGTGTCTGGCCGACGCGATCAGCGATCCCGGCCCCGCTGACTCGTATTCGACTGCGGGATATCAGCGGATCACCGCGCTGGCCGCCGAACTGAGCGCACTGCGCGGGCGCCTCGGCCATCCCCTGCCCGACCTGGTCGCCGAGGTGCGCCGCGTCCTGGGCGTCGACTGCGAGATCCGGGCGGCTGCGGGGATGGCCGCCGGCTGGGCCGGCGCAAAACACCTCGATGCGTTCGCCGACGTCGTCGCCGCCTATGCCGAACGAACAAGCGCAGCGGCCGCCGCGACGGACAGGTCGGCCAGGGCATCATCGGTGGCATCGATAGCCGGGCTGCTGGCCTACCTGGACGTCGCCGAGGCGGTCGAGAACGGATTGCCGCCCGCCCCGCCGGCCGTCGCGCGGGACCGGGTCCAGGTCCTCACGGTGCACTCCGCGAAGGGGTTGGAGTGGCAGGTGGTCGCGGTGGCGCACCTGTCGGGCGGAATCTTTCCGTCGACCGCGTCGCGGAGCACCTGGCTCACCGACGCCGCCGAGCTGCCGCCGCTATTGCGCGGCGACCGCGCCACGGCGGGCTCAGTGGGCATCCCGGTGCTGGACATCTCGGATGTCACCAATCGAAAGCAGCTGTCGGACAAGATTTCCGATCACCGCCGCCAGCTCGAGCAGCGGCGCGTCGACGAGGAGCGCCGACTGCTGTATGTGGCCGTCACCCGGGCCGAGGACACCTTGCTGGTGTCCGGCCATCATTGGGGATCCGCCGGGGTAAAACCGCGGGGTCCGTCGGATTTCCTGTGCGAACTCAAGGCCGTCATCGACCGTTCGACCGCCGCGGGCGATCCTTGCGGGGTGGTCGAACGGTGGGCACCCGCACCCGCTGATGGTGAACGAAATCCGCTGCACGACAACGTTATCGAAGCGATGTGGCCCGCCGACCCGTTGGCCGCGCGTCGCGGTGATGTCGAGCGCGGGGCGGTGCTGGTCCTCGAGGCCATGGCGGCCGGCACCGGCGAAGCCGGCCCCGATACCGACGGCT
Source organism: uncultured Actinomycetota bacterium (assembly GCA_963784685.1). GTDB lineage: Bacteria > Actinomycetota > Actinomycetes > Mycobacteriales > Mycobacteriaceae > Mycobacterium. The sequence goes on along the minus strand of CAWASF010000009.1, from coordinate 199,256 downwards.
GGACCGCCGACGTCGACGCCCTACTGGCCGAGCGGGCACGCTCGGAGCGCCCGCCCGCCCGCGCCCTGCCCGGCCAGTTGTCGGTGAGCGGCTTGGTAGACCTGGCGCGCGACCCGGCCGGCGCGGCGCAGCGGTTGATGCATAGGCTGCCGTCGCGCCCCGACCCGCATGCCTTGTTGGGCAACGCTTTTCACGCCTGGATCCAGCAGTTCTACGGCGCCGAGGGGCTGTTCGACCTCGGCGACCTGCCCGGAGCGGCGGACTCGGACGTCGGCGACAGCCGGGAATTGGCCGCGTTGCAGGCGGCGTTCGCCGAATCGCGTTGGGCGGCCCGCACTCCCGTGGCCGTCGAGGTTCCCTTCGAGATGCCGATCGGCGACACGGTGGTGCGCGGCCGCATCGACGCGGTGTTCGCCGACCCCGATGGCGGTGCCACCGTCGTGGACTGGAAGACCGGCGAGCCGCCGCGCGGGGCGGAAGCCCTTCGGCAGGCCGCTGTCCAACTCGCGGTTTATCGCTTGGCGTGGGCCGCTTTGTCCGGACTCCCGGAATCCTCGGTGCGCACCGCCTTCTACTACGTGCGCACCGGCGCCACGGTCGCGCCCGACGAACTGCCCGATCCCGCTGAGCTGGCTGGGTTGTCCACCGCGAGCGGCGTGTGACGCGCGCCGCCCGAGCTATTGAGCGACCCGCGCTCGTGGTTACATTTGAGTCGTGCGTGTCTCGTGCGCTGGGGTCAAGCCGATGAGGGACCGCCATGGGCAGCGGTAGATCGCGCAAACTGAGCGGTCTCGACGAGACGCTGACCGCCCAACCCGGTCATCAGTTGGTCGGCGTTCTGCGCATCCCCGAAGACCACCCCGGCCCTATCCGGGTCATCGCGCGCCGGGTGGCCATCGCGTTGGTGGTGTTGTTCGGCGCCGCCCTCATCGTCTATCTGGATCCCAATGGCTATCGCGACGTGCGCGGCCAGCCGCTGACGTTCCTGGACTGCCTGTACTTTGCGGCGGTGTCGCTGTCGACGACCGGTTACGGCGACATCACCCCCTACACCGAGACCGCGCGCCTGGTCCACACCGTGATCTTCACGGCGCTGCGGATCGCGTTCTTGGCCGTGTTGGTCGGCACGACGCTCGAGGTGCTCTCGGAGCGGTCCCGGCAGGCGTGGAAGATCCAGCGTTGGAGGAGCAAAGTGCGCAACCACACCGTCGTGATCGGCTACGGCACCAAGGGCAAGACGGCGGTCGCGGCCATCCTCGGTGACGAGGCCGGCCAGGGCGAGGTCGTCGTCGTCGACACCGATCGGGGCGCGCTGGAACACGCGGCCACCGCCGGCCTGGTCACCGTGCACGGCGACGCCACCCGGGCCGATGTGCTGCGGCTGGCCGGGACGCAGCACGCGGCCTCGATCGTCGTCGCCACCAGCCGCGACGACACCGCCGTGCTGGTCACGTTGACCGCGCGGGAGATCGCGCCCAAGGCCAAGATCGTGGCGTCGATCCGCGAGGCCGAAAACCAGCACCTGCTGCAGCAATCCGGCGCGGATTCGGTGGTGGTCTCCTCGGAAACCGCCGGCCGGCTGTTGGGCCTCGCTACCACCACGCCCAGTGTGGTGGAGATGATCGAGGACCTGCTTACTCCGGACGCCGGGCTGGCAATCGCCGAACGCGAGGTCGAGCAGACCGAAATCGGCGGATCTCCGCGGCATCTGCGCGACATCGTGCTCGGTGTGGTGCGCGACGGTCACCTACTGCGCATCGGCGCCCCCGAGGCGGACGCCATCGAGGCCACCGACCGACTGCTCTACATCCGAAACGCGGGGCTTTAGTGGCGATCGCCGACTTCCAGCTGCGGAATGTTCCATTGCTGTCGCGCGTGGGCGCCGACCGGGCCGATCAGCTACGCACCGACGTCGAGGCGGCCACCGCGGGATGGGCGGATGCGGCGCTGTTGCGGGTGGATTCGCGTAGTCAGGTGCTGGTCGCCAACGGCCGGGTAGTGCTCGGCGCCGCGGCCGCGTTGGCCGACAAGCCGCCGCCGGAGGCGGTGTTCCTGGGCCGCGTCGAGGGTGGTCGCCACGTCTGGGCCATCCGGGGTGCGCTGCAGGCACCCGAGGATCCCGACGTGCAAGCCGAAGTGGTGAACCTGCGCAGCCTCGGCCCGATCTTCGACGACACCAGCAGCCAACTGGTGTCGTCGGCCATCGCGCTACTGAATTGGCATGACAGTGCGCGATTTAGCGCGACCGACGGCTCACCGACGAGACCGGGTAGGGCGGGCTGGTCACGCGTCAACCCGGTCACCGGTCATGAGGAGTTCCCGCGCATCGACCCGGCGGTGATCTGCCTGGTCCATGACGGCGGCGACCGCGCCGTGCTGGCTCGCCAAGCGGTGTGGCCGGAGCGCATGTTCTCTCTGCTGGCGGGATTCGTCGAAGCCGGCGAATCCTTCGAAGTCTGTGTCGCCCGGGAGATCCGTGAGGAAATCGGCCTGACCGTACGCGATGTGCGCTATCTGGGCAGTCAGCCCTGGCCGTTTCCCCGCTCGCTCATGGTCGGTTTCCATGCGCTGGCCGACCCGGCCGAGGACTTCTCGTTCAACGACGGCGAGATCGCCGAGGCGAAGTGGTTCACCCGCGAGGAGGTGCGCGCGGCGCTCGAAGCCGGCGATTGGAGCAGCTCGTCGGATTCGAAACTGCTGCTGCCCGGGTCGATTTCGATCGCGCGCGTCATCATCGAATCCTGGGCGGCGCTCGACTGAGGTGGTTAGCCGCCGACTTCGGCCAGCTTCGCCTTGACCTGGGCCACGTTCGGGTTGGTCAGCGTCGACCCGTCCGAAAACTTCACCGTTGGGACCGTCCTGTTGCCGCCGTTGGCCGAGACGACGAACTCCGCCGCCGCGGGGTCCAGCTCGATGTCGACCTCGTCGTAGGGGATTCCGCTGGACTTGAGCACCGTCGTGAGCCGATGGCAGTAGCCACACCATGACGTCGTGTACACGGTGAGCGGGGCATTGGTCATAGCCCGTCCAACATAACCCCGCGACGACGCATTCCGCGTATGGGGTGTGGCGCTGCATGCGCTTTGTCGGCCATCACTGCCAAGATGGACGCCATGCCGACCGTCGTCGACCCATTGACCGCCGGGCTGGACGACGAGCAGTGCGAAGCCGTGCTCGCTCCGCGCGGGCCGGTCTGTGTGCTTGCGGGCGCCGGAACGGGCAAGACCCGCACCATCACGCACCGGATCGCCCAGCTCGTCACGAGTGGTCATGTGGCCGCGGGGCAGGTGCTGGCGGTCACCTTCACCCAGCGCGCGGCGGGGGAGATGAGGTCCAGGTTGCGGACGCTCGCCGCCACCGCGCGCCCCGGTTCCGGTGTCGGCGCGGTACAGGCCCTGACCTTTCATGCCGCCGCCCACCGCCAGCTCCGCTACTTCTGGCCGCGGGTGGTCGGCGACACCGGCTGGCAGGTGCTCGACAGCAAGTTCGCCGTCGTGGCCAGGGCGGCCAGCCGTTGCCGAATCAACACCAGCACCGACGACGTGCGCGACCTGGCCGGCGAGATCGAGTGGGCGAAGGCGTCGCTGATCGGCCCCGAGGACTATCCAACCGCCGTGGCCGCCGCCGGCCGGGACATACCACTGGACGCCGCGCAGATCTCGGCGGTCTACTCCGCCTACGAGGCCCTCAAGGTCCGCGACGAATCGGTGACCCTGCTCGACTTCGACGACCTGCTGCTACACACCGCCGCCGCGATCGAAAACGACGCCGCCGTGGCCGACGAGTTCCGCGATCGCTACCGATGCTTTGTCGTCGACGAGTATCAGGACGTCACCCCGCTGCAGCAGCGTGTGCTCGCGGCCTGGCTGGGCGACCGCGACGACCTGACCGTCGTCGGCGACGCCAACCAGACCATCTATTCGTTCACCGGGGCCACACCCCGCTTCCTGCTCGACTTCTCGCGGCGGTTTCCGGACGCCACGGTGGTGCGCCTGGAGCGCGACTATCGGTCCACCCCGCAGGTGGTGTCGCTGGCCAACCAGGTGATCGCGGCGGCCCGTGGCCGGGTCGCCGGCAGCAAGCTGCAGCTCTCCGGCCAGCGCGCGCCGGGTCCGGCTCCGTCGTTTCATGAGCATCCCGACGAGACCGCCGAGGCCGCCGCAGTCGCGGCGTCGATCACCCGGCTGATCGAATCCGGCACCTCACCCTCCGAGATCGCGGTGCTCTACCGGGTCAACGCGCAGTCCGAGGTCTACGAGGAGGCGTTGACCGAGGCGGGCATCACCTATCAAATCCGCGGCGGTGAGGGTTTTTTCAACCGTCAGGAGATCAAGCAGGCGCTGTTGGCGCTGCGGCGTGCGGCCGAGCGTGGCGCCACGGCCTCAGAAGGCCCTCTGCCCGACGTCGTGCGGACGGTCCTGGAGCCTCTGGGGCTGACGGCCGAGCAACCGACCGGTACCCGGGCCCGTGATCGCTGGGAGGCGCTGACCGCGCTGGCCGAGCTGGTCGACGATGAAGTGGCGCAGCGTCCGCAGCTCGACCTTCCCGGTCTGGTGGCCGAGCTCGGGATGCGGGCCGACGCGCGGCACCCACCGGTGGTTCAGGGGGTTACGCTGGCTTCGCTGCACGCCGCCAAGGGACTCGAGTGGGATGCGGTCTTTCTGGTCGGATTGGCCGACGGCACGCTACCCATCTCCCACGCGCTGGCGCACGGCGCCGAAAGCGAGGCCGTCGAAGAAGAGCGTCGGCTGCTCTACGTCGGAATCACCAGGGCGCGAATCCATTTGACGCTGAGCTGGGCCTCGGCGCGCAGCCCGGGCGGACGGCAGACGCGCAAGCCGTCGCGGTTCCTCAACGGCATCGCGCCCCAGGCGCGTGCCGATCCGGCGGGGACCAAACCCCGCCGCAATCGGGGCACTCCGACCCGCTGCCGGGTCTGCAACAACAACCTGACCACCCCGGCCGCCGTCATGCTGCGGCGCTGCGAAACATGTGCGGTCGACATCGACGAGGAGTTGTTACTGCGGCTCAAGGCATGGCGGCTGGACGTAGCCAAGGAGCAGAAGGTGCCCGCGTATGTCGTCTTCAGCGACAACACGCTGGTCGCCATCGCCGAGCTGCTGCCCGACGACGACGCGGCGCTGATCGCGATCCCGGGTATCGGCGCACGCAAGCTCGAACAGTATGGGCCGGACGTGCTGGAGCTGGTCAGGCAAGCCCGCTGAGCCACGAGGCCGGTCGGGGCCCAAGCTCGGCGCCGAAAAATCGGTTGTGGCCGCCGGCCGGTACCATTTACCCTCGGAACTGCATTCCGCTGCGCGCTGAGAGGAGGGTCGCCACGATGATCACCACCGCAATGGGTGCTGGCGCGGCGACCTTCCATGCCGCGCACGCCGCCGCGCCGGCGGCAGCGGTGAAGCACCGTGTCGCCGCCGCGACCGAAGCGTCCGTGGATCGGGGCCATACGTAAGCGCTACGTAACCAGCCCAAGTTTCGCCAGATGGCCACGGACCCGAAGTCAGCAGGATCCGTGGCCACAGTTTTAGGGATCGACAGTCTCCCGCCTGGTCCGGATCACAAGAAGGACAGCCACCAGACCAGGAAGCAGGTGAAGAGGACATGTCGGCACCGACCGTCCCCAGACCGACGCGCCCGGTGTTGCCGTGTCATGCCGGCGACCCCGATCTCTGGTTCGCCGACACCCCGGCCGACCTGGAGCGCGCCAAGACGCTCTGCGCGGCCTGCCCGATCAGGCGCCAGTGCCTGGCGGCCGCGCTGGAACGGGCCGAACCGTGGGGGGTGTGGGGCGGCGAGATCCTCGAGCGGGGTTCGATCGTGAGGCGCAAACGTTCGCGCGGACGCCCCCGCAAGCAGGATGTCGCCGCCTGAAACGACGCTAAACGGCCGCGCTGTCGGGCTCGGCGAAACCGGGGATGAGTTCTTCCGACAGCGCCTTGATCGGCACATGAGCATCCAGCTGGCAAAGGATGGCGGCCACCGACATGATCACCCGCATCGGGATGACGAGCTTGGCCGGTAGGTCCATCTGCCGGGCCGCCCTGACCTGCCTCACGGAGCGGTCCACCTCGATATTGGTCTGTCTCTGCAGCCACTTACGGGTGTAGTGGAAGACCTCGACCTCGACGGGCTCGACGTACGCCCGCAGCATTTCATCGACGTCGCGCACCGACACCTGCCCGCCCTTTTGAATGAACCCGGCCTTCTCCATCGTCGGCAACAGCAGGTCATAGTTTTTTTGCCGGGCCAGCCGCATGATCATCCCGAGCTCGATGGGAAACCCGCCCGGCAGCGGCGCCACGGCTCCGAAGTCGATGACGCCGATCCGGTCGTCGGGCAGCAGCATGAAATTGCCCGGGTGGGCGTCGCCGTGCATCATCCCCAGCCGGCGCGGCGCGTCGAAGGTGAGTTCAATCAGCCGCGTGCCGATCAGGTCTCGCTGCTCGGGGGTTCCGTTGCGGATGATTTCCGCCATCGGGATGCCCTGGATCCATTCCTGGATCACCACCTTGGGCGCGCTGGCGACGATGCGTGGCACCGCGAAGTGTGGGTCGTCCTGATACGCCTTGGCGAACGCGCGCTGGTTGTCGGCCTCAAGCCGATAGTCGAGTTCCATCTCGGTGCGCTCGATCAGCTCGTCGACCACGCCCTGGACGTCGGCGCCCGGCGCGAGCTGTTTGACCAACCCGACCATCCGGTGCATGGTCTTGAGGTCGGCCCGCAGCGCCTCGTCGGCACCCGGGTACTGGATCTTGACGGCGACGTCGCGGCCATCGGACCACACCGCCTTGTGCACCTGGCCGATGCTGGCCGAGGCAACCGGGGTGTCGTCGAACGAACTGAAGCGGTCTCGCCATTTGGTGCCCAGCTGCGCGTCGAGCACCCGGTGCACCTTGTCGGCGGGCAGCGGCGGGGCGTCCTTCTGCAGCTTCGTCAACGCTTCGCGGTAGGGCTCCCCGTACTCCTCGGGAATGGCGGCTTCCAGCACCGACAGGGCCTGGCCCACCTTCATCGCTCCGCCCTTGAGCTCGCCCAGGACGGTGAACAGCTGGTGCGCGGCCTTTTCCAGCAGCTCGGCCTGGACCTCGTCTTTCGACTTGCCGGTCAGCCGTTTGCCGAATCCGAGCGCTGCCCGACCGGCGAAGCCGACGGGGATGCTGGCCAGCTTCGCATTGCGCGCAGCGCGGCCGCGTTTGATGTCTGCCACACGTCCATCATCCACGACGGTCAGCACGCCGTGTTGTCGATCTGCCCACATGTGCACAGCGGGTGCTTGGTCCATTGACGCGCGACGATCGAGCCGGTGTTGAGGTCGAACTCCAAAGTGGCGTTGAGGGCCGCGGGCGGCGCCGGATCGGGGACCGCCTGCCGCCCGCGCACCGCCGCGATCACCCGGTTCACCTGGCTGAGCGCCAGGGCCGCGGTCGCCAACAGGGTGGCCCGGTCGGCGACCCCGACGGTGTCGCGCAGCTGTGCGGCGATGGCCGGCCATGCGGCATCGCGGTCGCTGCGGTGCAAATCCGCGCACCCCAAACAGCTCGTCACCCCGGGGATGACCAGCGGGCCCACCAGGCCGGTGCCGTCTCGCACTCGGACCGGGAGGTGCGGGACACCCTGGCTGTGCAGGTCGCGCACCATGCGCGGGTCGGCGACCAGGTAGTCGGTGAGTACCACCAGGTCCGCGGCGCCGTGCGACACGGTGGCATGGGGCTGGCTGCTATGGGCGATGCGCGCCCCGGAACAGCGCAGCGCCTCGACGATCAGCTCCGAGAGCGGGCCTCGGCCGTGGACGCGGATCGACGCCGCCCGGCCCCGCGGCTGCCGGCATTCGGTCGCGACACCGGCGCCCACCAACTGCGCGACGAGATTCGCCAGGCCGTCCGTGTCCGTCAATCCGCGGTCGGTCGCCTGCCGCTGTAACTCGGATATCGGTGTCGGTGACCGCATGGACCGCAGCAGCGTCGCCAGTTCCGCAGCGGCCAGGCCGTCCGGTGGACGGACCAGCACGGCGCGCCCGGGATCCCAGCCGACCTGAACGGCCCCGTCGGGTCGGAGCAACACCGGCATCGCCGAATCCAGCGCATACAGGGAAACCGCGGCCCGGGGCATGAATCCAGACTGTGCCACGCCGTGCGCCGGCGCCTGGATCAGTTATCCACAGGCGGCCCGGGTCTAACGACCGGCAGCCGACACGTCGCGCCCAGACGCCGATGCGCATCACTATTTAGATTCGATCACCGACACCGTGTTATCGGAGTAGTTGGGGACGTAGACGGTGTGGTTGCCCGGGTCGACCGCCACCCCGCCCGGGTGCTTGCCGACGGGCACGGTGGCGGTGACGGTGCGCGTCGAGGCGTCGATCACCGACATCGTGTTGTCCCCGTAGTTGGTGACGTAGACGGTGTGGTTGCCCGGGTCCACCGCCACCCCGCCCGGGTGCTTGCCGACGGGCACGGTGGCGGTGACGGTGCGCGTCGAGGCGTCGATCACCGACATCGTGTTGTCCCCGTAGTTGGCGACGTAGACGGTGTGGCTGCCCGGGTCCAGCGACACCCCGATTGGATCCTTCCCGACGGGCACGGTGGCGGTGACGGTGCGCGTCGAGGCGTCGATCACCGACACCGTGTGGTCGTCGTGGTTGGTGACGTAGACGGTGTGGCTGCCCGGGTCCAGCGCCACCCCGCCCGGGTGCTTGCCGAGGGGCACGGTGGCGGTGACGGCGCGCGTCGAGGTGTCGATCACCGACACCGTGCCGTCGTCGGAGTTGATGACGTAGACGGTGTGGCTGCCCGGATCCACCGCGACCCCGTACGGGTGCTTGCCGACGGGCACGGTGGCGGTGACGGTGCGCGTCGAGGTGTCGATCACCGACATCGTGTTGTCGAAGTAGTTGGTGACGTAGACGGTGTGGCTGCTCGAGTCCAGCGCCACCCCGTGCGGGTGCTTGCCGGCGGGCACGGTGGCGGTGACGGCGCGCGTCGAGGTGTCGATCACCGACATCGTGCCGTCGTCGTCGTTGGTGACGTAGACGGTGTGGCTGCCCGGGTCCACCGCCACCTGGTACGGGCGCTCGCCGACGGGCACCGTAGCCCTGTTAGTCGGACCAGCCGATCCGGAACTCCCCGACAAACCCCTACAACCAGATAGGACCACCGTGGCCAACGCGACGGCACCGATGACCGCTAGCACGCGGGTGAGCACCGGTGTCGGCACGAGCCGCCAGCGTTCTCGGGTTCGTTGATCATGGCCGCTGGCGGTCATAAGCGCTCTCCTGGTCGTCTTTATGCTCGCTTGTAGTGTGCGCCTAGCGCCTAACCGTCATACGTGAGTTCCTCGAGCTCGTCGTCGTCGCGCACCCGGACCACCTGCTGCCGGGTATTTCCCCTTAGTGATTAACCAGGCAGCTCGTCACCCCGGGAATGACCAGCGGGCCCACCAGGCCGGTGCCGTCTCGCACTCGGACCGGGAGGTGCGGGACACCCTGGCTGTGCAGGTCGCGCACCATGCGCGGGTCGGCGACCAGGTAGTCGGTGAGTACCACCAGGTCCGCGGCGGCGTGCGACACGGTGGCATGGGGCTGGCTGCTATGGGCGATGCGCGCCCCGGAGCAGCGCAGCGCCTCGACGATCTTGAACGGCGCCGTCGGGTCGCAGCAGCACCGGCATCGCCGGATCCAGCGCAAACAGGGAAACCGCGGCCTTGGACACAACCTGAGCCATGGGTGGCAACTGTGCCAGCCCGCCGGCAAACGCCGCGGTCAGTTATCCACAGGACCGCCGGCGGGGCCTTCGGTGCCAGGGTCTTCTTCTAGCCTGGCGATCGCCTCGTCGATGCCGCTGGTGTCCCCGCCGATGACGCGGTCGATGAAGCCGGCCGGGTCATCGAGGTCGTCCGCCGCGGGCAGCAGATCGGGGTGTTGCCAGATCGCGTCGCGGGCGTCCGCACCGGCGGCCTGGGTCAGCCGCTCCCACAGCGCGGCGGCTTCCCGCAGCTTGCGCGGCCGCAGTTCGAGGCCGACCAGCGTCGCGAATGTCTGCTCGGCCGGGCCGCCGCTCGCCCGGCGGCGGCGAAGTGTCTCGCTGAGCGCGGCCGCGGCCGGAATCCGATCGCCCAGGGCCGCGGTCACCACCACCTGGACCCAGCCCTCGATCAAGGCCAGCAGTGTCTCGAGCCGTTCGAGCGCCTGCTTCTGCGCCGGCGTCGCCTTCGGCTCGAAGACTCCCTGGCCGAGCAGGTCTTCGATGGCCGCCGGATCGGACAGCGACGCCGGATTGAAGTCGCGCGCCAGCTCCTCGATCCCGCTCATGTCGATCTGCATGCCCATGGCGTAGGCCTCGACGGCGCCCAGCAATTGACTGGACAGCCACGGCACGTGGCTGAACAGCCGGTGGTGCGCGGCCTCACGGGCGGCCAGGAACGTCAGGATCTCGCTGCGGGGCTGCTCGAGTCCGGCGGCGAACGTTTCGACGGCGTCGGGCAGTAGTGCGGCCACCCCCTTGGGCCCCAACGGCAGACCGATGTCGGTTGAGGTCAGCACCTCGCGGGACAGGCGGCCCAGCGCCTGGCCCAGCTGCGAGCCGAACGCCATGCCGCCCATCTGCGACATCATCGACAGCAGCGGGCCCGCCATGCTCTTGGCCTCTTCGGGCAGCGAAGACGCCCACACCGTCGCGATCTGCTCGGCCATCGGATCGCACAGCCGCTTCCAGGTCTCCAGGGTGTTGTCGACCCAATCGCCGGGGCTCCAGCCCAACGCCTTCGTGGTGCCCGCGGGCAGCGCAGTCACCCCGTCCAACCAGGTTTCCGCGAGGTGGACCGCATCGGCGATCGCCTGGTTGGTCGCGGCGGGGATGGGCGCGACAAACCCGATCGAGCTGGACGCGACTCGGCGCGCCAATTCGTAGTTGACCGGTCCTGACGTTTTGCCCCCGGCCGTGACGGTGCCGGCGTTGCTGAACATCTGCCCCAGCTGGGTGAAGATCTGTCCCAGGTCGCCCATGCCGAAATCTCCGCTGATGCCGAATGCGCCCAACGGGTCTGACGCGCCCGAGCCGGCATCGGGATCTTTCTTCCCGTGTTTCTCGGGGTCGTCTCCAGAGGAGAAGCCGAAAGGCAGGTCAGACATAACGTCAACGGTACCCAGGGCCGGAACAGAACACGCGAACTCCAGTCACGCTCGTAGCTGAACGAGCTTCAGCATTGTCCGTCTAGTGTAAGCGGCGTGAACAGGCGGATTCTGACCTTGATCGTCGCGCTGGTGCCGATTGTGGTTTTCGGTGTGCTGCTCGCGGTAGTGACGGTGCCGTTTGTGTCGCTGGGCCCCGGCCCCACCTTCGACACGCTCGGCGAGGTCGACGGCAAGCAGGTGGTCGCAATCTCAGGCACCTCGACCCACCCGACGACGGGCCACCTCAACATGACGACGGTGTCCGAGCGTGACGAGCTGACGCTGGGCGAAGCGCTGACGCTGTGGCTCTCGGGGCAGGAACAGCTGGTACCGCGCGATCTCGTCTACCCGCCGGGCAAGTCGCGCGAGGACGTCGACAAGGCCAACAATGCCGATTTCAAACAGTCCGAGGACAGCGCCGCATACGCCGCGCTCGGATATCTGAAGTACCCGCCCGCGGTCACCGTCGCGACCGTCACCGATTCCGGTCCGTCAGCGGGCAAGCTGAAGGCCGGCGACGCCATCGACGCGGTCAACGGAACCCCGATGGCCAACGTCGAGCAGTTCACGGGATTTCTGAAGACCACCAAGCCCGGCCAGGTGGTGACGATCGACTATCGACGCAAGAACGAGCCGGCCGGCGTGGCGCAAATCACGCTGGGTACGAACAAGGACCGCGACTACGGCTTCATGGGTGTCGCGGTGCTTGACGCTCCCTGGGCGCCGTTCGTCGTCGACTTCAACCTCGCCAATGTGGGCGGACCGTCTGCCGGGCTGATGTTCAGCCTGGCGGTCGTTGACAAGCTCACCACCGGTGACTTGGCAGGGTCGACGTTCATCGCGGGGACCGGCACCATCGCCGTCGACGGCAAGGTGGGCCAGATCGGTGGCATCACCCACAAGATGGCCGCCGCCCACGCGGCCGGAGCCACGGTGTTCCTGGTGCCGGCCAAGAACTGCTACGAGGCGGCCTCGGACAATCCGTCCCAATTGCGCCTGGTGAAGGTCGACACTCTCAGCGACGCGGTCGACGCGCTGCACGCCGTCACATCGGGAGGCCAGCCGCCCAGTTGCTGACGGCGCCCACCGGCGTGAGGTGCGTACAGTTGTGTCCGTCTAGAAAAATCTTTGGCGGCCGACAGCCCGGGCTAACCCGACGCCAGCCAAATCGATCAGGAGCGTAGCCAGTGGGGATGCGGCCCACCGCAAGGATGCCGAAGCTGACTCGGCGTAGCCGGATTCTGATCCTGATCGCACTAAGTGTGATCGTTTTGCTGCTCGTCGGCCCCCGGCTGATCGACGCTTACGTCGACTGGCTGTGGTTCGGTGAGCTTGGCTACCGCTCGGTGTTCACCACGGTACTGGTGACCCGCATCGTGGTCTTTCTGGTCGCCGGTTTACTGGTCGGCGGGATCGTGTTCGCCGGGCTCGCGGTCGCCTATCGCACCCGCCCGGTATTCGTTCCGAGCAGCAACAACGATCCCGTGGCCCGGTACCGGACCGTCGTCCTTTCACGCTTGCGGCTGGTCGGCATTGGAATCCCTTCGGCGATCGGCCTGCTGGCGGGCATCATCGCGCAGAGCTATTGGGTGCGGATCCAGCTGTTCCTGCACGGCGAGGATTTCGGCGTCAAGGATCCCCAGTTCGGCAAGGACCTCGGATTCTATGCTTTCGACCTGCCGTTCTACCGGCTCGCGCTCAGCTACCTGTTCGTGGCGGTGTTTCTGGCTTTCCTGGCGAACCTGTTGGCGCACTACATCTTTGGTGGAATCCGGCTCTCCGGCCGGACGGGCGCGGTGAGCCGCTCCGCGCGGATCCAGCTGGTGACCCTGGTCGGCGTGTTGGTGTTGCTCAAGGCCGTGGCCTATTGGCTGGACCGGTATGAGCTCCTGTCGCACACCCGCGGCGGCAAGCCGTTCACCGGCGCGGGCTACACCGACATCAATGCCGTGCTGCCCGCGAAGCTCATCCTGATGGCGATCGCGCTGATCTGCGCCGGCGCGGTGTTCTCCGCGATCGTCCTGCGGGACTTGCGGATTCCGGCCATCGGCTTGGTCTTGTTGCTGCTGTCGTCGCTGATCGTGGGCGCCGGGTGGCCGTTGATCATCGAGCAGATCAGCGTGAGACCCAATGCGGCGCAAAAGGAAAGCGAATACATCGCCCGGAGCATCACGGCGACGCGGCAAGCGTATGGCCTCACGTCCGACGTGGTGACCTATCGCAACTACACCGGCGACGGGCAGGCCACTGCCCAGCAGGTCGCCGCCGACCGGGCGACCACCTCGAACATCCGCCTGCTCGACCCGACGATCATCAGCCCGGCGTTCACCCAGTTCCAGCAGGGCAAGAACTTCTACTACTTCCAAGACCAGCTGTCCATCGACCGCTACCTCGACCACAACGGCGCGCTGCGTGACTACGTCGTCGCGGCCCGTGAACTCAACCCGGACCGGCTGATCGACAACCAACGCGACTGGATCAACCGGCACACCGTCTACACCCATGGCAACGGATTCATCGCGTCGCCGGCCAACACGGTGCGTGGTATCGCCAACGATCCCAACCAAAACGGTGGCTACCCAGAGTTTCTGGTCAACGTCGTCGGCGCCAACGGCAGCGTGGTATCCGACGGACCGGCGCCGCTGGAACAGCCGCGCGTCTACTTTGGGCCCGTGATCTCCAACACCTCCGCCGACTACGCGATCGTCGGACGCAACGGCAATGACCGGGAATACGATTACGAAACCAGCACCGAAACCAAGAACTACACGTATACCGGGCTCGGGGGAGTTCCGATCGGCAGTTGGATATCCCGCAGCGTGTTCGCCGCCAAGTTCGCCGAGCGAAACTTTCTGTTCTCCAACGTAATCGGGTCCAACAGCAAGATCCTGTTCAACCGCGACCCGGCGCGGCGGGTGGAGGCGGTGGCGCCGTGGCTGACGACTGACAGCGCCGTCTACCCGGCGATCGTCAACAAGCGACTGGTGTGGATCATCGACGGCTACACCACGTTGGACAACTACCCGTACTCCGAACTCACGTCCCTGGAATCGGCCACCGCAGACTCCACCGAGGTGGCGTCCAACCGGCTCGCGCCCGACAAGCAGGTCTCCTACATCCGAAATTCGGTCAAGGCCACTGTGGACGCCTACGACGGCACCGTCACTCTTTATCAGCAGGATGAACAGGATCCGGTGCTGAAAGCCTGGATGCGGGTCTTCCCCGGCACCGTCAAGCCCAAGAGCGACATCACGCCCGAGCTCGCCCAACATCTGCGCTATCCCGAAGACCTGTTCAAGGTGCAGCGAATGCTGCTGGCCAAATACCACGTCAACGACCCGGTCACGTTCTTCTCCACGTCGGATTTCTGGGACGTCCCGCTGGATCCGAACCCGACCGCCAGCAGCTATCAGCCGCCCTACTACATCGTCGCGAAAAACATTGCAAGAAACGATAATTCATCCGCATACCAGTTGATCAGCGCGATGAACAGGTTCAAGCGTGACTACCTGGCCGCCTACATCAGCGCCAGCTCCGATCCCGCGACGTACGGGCGGATCACCGTGTTGACCATTCCGGGGCAGGTCAACGGCCCCAAGCTGGCCAATAACGCGATCACCACCGATCCGGCCGTGTCCCAGGACCTCGGCGTGATCGGGCGCGACAACCAGAACCGGATCAGGTGGGGCAACTTGCTCACACTTCCGGTAGGCCAGGGCGGACTGCTCTACGTCGAACCCGTCTACGCCTCCCCGGGGGCCAGTGACGCCGCCTCGTCGTACCCACGCCTGATCCGGGTGGCGATGATGTACAACGACAAGATCGGCTACGGCCCGACGGTGGGTGATGCTCTCAACGGCTTGTTCGGGCCCGGGGCGGGCGCGACCGCGACCGGCATACAACCGACCGAGCCCGGGGCGGCCCCGAACCCCCCTGCGAACCCGAACCCACCGGCCCCTGCCGCGGTGCCGCCCGCATCGGGTTCGCCGACACCGCCCCCGGTGGCGGCGCCGCCCGTTCCGGACGGATCGGTGACGCTGTCCCCGGCCAAGGCCGCCGCCCTGCAGGAGATCCAGTCCGCGATCGGAGCGGCGAAAGACGCGCAGAAGAGGGGCGATTTCGCGGCCTACGGCGCGGCATTGCAGCGGCTCGACGACGCGATCAACAAGTACAACAACACGAAATAGTTCTTGCCGCGAGCGTGCGTGTTTGTCCAACGACACGCCGTGAACGGTGGCATTCTGCGCACGCTCGCGCCGCGCGTCCAGCCCTTCACCGCTGCAGCCGGCGGGCGACCTCGCCATAGCGCTCGAAGCGCTCGCGATCGCCGAGGGCGTTGTACAGCACGAGGCGCGTCGCGATCCCCGCGTACTTCGTGGCCAGGGCGTCGGCCAGCCCGTCCCAGGTCGACTCGGTGGCAAAGGCGGCGACGTGCTCGTCGGTGATCTGGGCCGCCATGCCGGCGAAGTCGCCGGCCTTTTGCTTCTCCCGGATCCGCGCGGTCGTCCCCTCGAACCCCGCCTCGTCCCAGACGAACGCGTAGTTGGGTGTGCTGCCGTAGAAGCTCATGCTGGCCCGCACCGACTCCCGTTCGCGGTCGCGCTCTTCGTCGGTGTCACCGACGATCGTCATCACCGGCACGATCATTGCGATGTCCGACGGACGGCGCCCCGCCTTCGCCGCGCCCTCGGCGACGTTCGGAACGACGTGACGGCTGAGGTAGCCCGGCTCGCCGAGCGGATGGACATGCACCCCGTCGGCCACCTCGCCCGCCATCCGCAGCATCCACGGATTCACCGCGGCGACATCGACTTTGGGGTCGGGCGCGTCGATGGGTCCCGCGCTCCACTGCGGCGTGATGAAGTCGAGAGCGTAGAACTCACCGTGGTGATCCAATTTTCCGGTTCGGAAAGCGGAGAAGCACGCCTTCACGGCGAGCACATAGTCGCGCAGCCGCGGGCCCGGATGGTCGAAAGGCATGCCGTATCGCCGCACGACGTGTGTGCGCACCTGCGTGCCCAGGCCCAGCCGGAAGTTCCCACCGCACGCCTCTTGCAGTTCCCATGCCGTCGCCGCGGTGACGAAAGGACTCCGCGGGAATGCGACCGCGACCCCGGTGGACAGCTCGAGGCCGGGTGCGGCCTGCGAGGCCACGGCCACGTTGAGATAGGCCGTGCGTCCGGTCTCGGTGAACAAAAGACCGGAGAACCCCGCGGCCTGGACTCGACGAGCCAGCTCTGCGGTCTGTCCCAGCGGTTGCGGAATCGTCATCGCATCGATGTGCACGGCGGAACAGTATCCCGAAATCAGGCGCAGGCCGTGCGGAATCTGTCCCGATAAGCCTTGGGCGTGATGCCCAAGTGGTTGAGGAACACCCGTCTCAACGTTTCCGTGCTGCCGAAGCCGGCCGTGCGCGCGGCCTCGGTGACGGTGCGGCCCGCGTCGAGTGCGCCGCGAGCGAAATCGATTCGGACCAGTTCGACGTAGCGGGCCGGCGTCATCCCGAGTTCGGACTGGAACAGCCGGGTCAGCTGACGGGTGCTCAGCGATGCGCGGTCGGCAAGTCTCTTCACACTGTGGTCGGCGCCGGGGTCGGCGGTGATCGCATCGGTGGCCGCCCTCAGCGGCGAATCCGGCGGCGGATCGGTCTCGACCAAGACCGAAAATTGGGATTGGCCACCGGCGCGCTTGAGATAGACGACCAACCACCGAGCCACATCGCGGACAAGCTTGGTTCCGTAGTCCAATTCGACCAACGCCAGCGCCAGGTCGATGCCCGACGACACCCCGGCCGAGGTGAAGACGTCACCGTCGCGGACATAGATCGCGTCCGGCTCGACGGTGATATCGGGGAAGGCCCGGGCGAACAACCCGGCATCATGCCAGTGCGTGGTGGCGCGCCGGCCGTTGAGCAGGCCGGCCTGCGCCAGGATGAACGACCCCGTGCAAATCGACGCCAGGCGCCGGGTCCGGGCCGCGATCGACTTCGTGGCCTCCACGAGCTCGGGATCGATCGCTCGCCGGGGCAAGTTGTCGCTGCCGGCCACCACGATCGTGTCGGCGCATTCGATGGAAGAGATGGCGTCCGTGACACCCAACCGGGTCCCGATCGAGGTCGTGACGTCTCGCCCGTCCACCGATGCGATCTTGAGCCGGTAGTCGGCGCCGAAGCGATTGGCTTCAGCGAAGACCTCGCCCGCGCCTGCGACATCCAACATCGTTACGTCGTCGAAGACGACAAACACCATCACGCGAGATGTCGGCTTGGCGTCGGCCACCCGCCCATCAGACCATGTGTCGCTTTTTGTGGGAAGGACGGCGCGAATGGCAACGGTCCGACAGCCCGCGGACCAACAGACTAACTACAACATCACTCAAGGAGACGAGATCATGGCCATCCAACTGCCCGACACCATCGCCGACATCGCCATACCCGACACCGCGCTGGTGCGCGACATCACCGAGTTCATTCGCGACGCCGAAGACGACTTGCTTTTCGACCACTCCCGACGCGTGTTCCTATTCGGTGCGCTGCAGGGCCGGCGCCGCGGGCTGCAACCGGACCTGGAGCTGCTCTATGCCGGGGCGATGTTTCACGACCTGGGCCTTACCCAGCGCTACCTCACCTCCACCCTGCGGTTCGAGGTAGACAGCGCCAATGCGGCGCGGGACTTCCTGATGCAACATGGTGTCGACAACGCCGACGCCGACAAGGTGTGGTTGGGCATCGCGTTGCACACCACCCCCGGCATACCCGAGTTCCTCGCGCCCGAAATCTCCTTGGTCACCGCAGGTGTCGAAACCGACGTGTTGGGCATCGGCCGCGACGAGCTTTCCCCAGAAGCCCTCGCCGCAGTCACCGCGGCTCATCCACGCCCGGAATTCAAGCGGCGCATCCTGTCGGCGTTCAACGACGGCATGAAGCACCGGCCGCACAGCACCTTCGGCACGATGAACGCCGACGTGCTGGAGCACTTCGATCCCAAGTTTGTCCGCGAAAACATGGTCGACCTCATCCTCAACAACACCTGGCCCGAGTAACGTCCGAAAACAATCGGATCGTGGTGACTCGAAAAATGCAGCGGCATAAGGTACGTCACATGGCCGACGCGAGAATCGGGGTCACGGTTGTGCAGCCCGGCGAAGGCGATTACGTGGCCCTGCCTGGTTTCGGGGCGGTGTTCAAGCTATCCGGCAAGACCAACGGGGGCGAGGTATCCATCGTCGAGCATCCGTTTGAGGTCGGCTTGATCACCGCGGCGCACCGGCATACCCGCGAGGACGAGCATTCGATCGTGCTGGCGGGTGAGATCGGCTTCCGCTCCGACGACAGCGAAGTGGTGCTCGGTCCCGGCGGCTACATCACCAAACCACGCGGCCAAATGCACGCGATGTGGAACGCGGGCAGCGAGCCCGGCCGCATCATCGAGGTCATCACGCCAGGCGGGTTCGAGAACTACTTCCGGGAACTCGGTGAGCTGCTCGTCGAGCACGCCAACGACCCGGCCGGCAAGCTCTTGCACGAGCTGCCCGAATTCACCGACCTTGCCGACAAATACGGTCTGATGTATGGGACGCCGCCCTGGGTGGACGACATCGCGCAGCGATACGGGCTGAACCCGCCTTCGCACTGACGCCGCCGTGAATCGTCCCTGTTAGAACCGCGATTTGGCCGCCGTGACAGATCTTCGGTAACCTGGCATTTACCAACGCGGGGTGGAGCAGCTCGGTAGCTCGCTGGGCTCATAACCCAGAGGTCGCAGGTTCGAATCCTGTCCCCGCTACCAGCGGAAATGGCCCCCGGAGGAGACTCCGGGGGCCATTTTCATGCCCTTTGGGAACACACTTTTGGGAACACTAGTGCCGCTAATGATTACCGGTGACTTCTCGGTGGCCACCGAGCGTAGGTAGATCAGGAATGCCTCACCGACAAAGCTCACGCCGTGTTCGAGAACGATTACGTGCGCGACCAGATCATCCTGGGTTATGCCAGCACCGCGTACGCCGCCGAAGGCGTGACCGCCCACACCGCCCACGCCGTCCTACACCAGCAAGGGCCGCATCCGCGTTCTAGCCGTACAGCGACTGGAGCACTGCCGCTCCGTCCGCGTCTTCAACAAGGGGGGTGGCCTCGATCGGCATGACCTCGTACCACTCCGCCATCCAATGGAAGATGGCCTTCGGATCGTCGCTTTCCGCGATAGCGAAGCCCTTGCCATTGGAGCCATGCCAGCGGCCGATCAATTGAGCGCCAGCAGGAGGGGAACCGCCGGTCTTGAGAAATCGCGCGACCGCTGTCCGGTAGTCGTCACCGTGCGGCAATGTCCATGACATCAAGAACCTCATAATCGACTCCCTAACTAACGTTCGTTCTGTTGAGGGGCTGGTAGCAGCCCGGTTGATGCGGAACCTGTCCGACGCTAATGGCCACGGACGCTCGGGAAGTAGGGCCGAAGGTCCCACCTACATCAGCCGCAGCATCGACTCCATCGGGCGCTGCGAGTGTGGGGACGCACCGCCATCCACCTGGGAGCCGTTCGAGTTTCACTGGCCGGCGCGGACACTCGGCTGTGACTCGTTTGCTGTGGATGCTGTCGGCGCCGGTTCCTCGGAGACACCGGCGGGGAAAGCATCGGCCGGCGAAAACGAGGTGCACACGGTCGCATGGGTGCCGTTTGACGAACTGCCGTCGAGATCCGCGAACATTGGCTTTATGTCGGCGGGCTATCTTCGCTCGCTGCCACCGACAGGGGCGGTCACGATCGTGGGTCGGCGCGCGGTGAGGCGCAGTGGCAATCGCTCGTGTCGGCGGATGATGTTGTTGAGCGCCCCCAGGCCCACATTGATTCCCCAGCCCAAGGACACCGAAATCGGCAACACCTTGGCGCGCACCAGCTGGGGGAGCCCCAGTGCCTGCGCGAGCGCGCCCATTTCCAGTCCGCCGTGGGCATCCGTACCTGCGCGGGGCTCGGCGGTATGAGGGTGCCGGTGCCAGCGCTCATGGGTGCGCCTTTCCTCATTGTTGACGAAATCGTCATATGCGAGGGCATCGTCAGTCAACGATTTCTGAAGGATTCATCAGTTATGCCGGTGTGTGAATGTCCGTGCCACCGCGTGGAACGCCAGCGCCGGGACGGATGGGGTTACGCCACCGACGCGGGACACTTGGCACTCAGTCAACGAAGAGTGTTAACGCACAGGCGAATCCGATCCGACCCGGAGGCGACGGCATTGACAATGCTGGGAGCACTGCGAGAGGCGACTCTCTATCGTTCGCGCCGACGATCAGCAGCAAGCGCGCGACGACGCCGGCGCGGTGATCGACCGGCTGGTCGATTCCCCGCGCGCCGTTGCACCACCTGAACGACGCGGTCAGCCCCGGCCAGGTCGTGACGTACACGGTTCCCGGTTATTTCTCCAGGGTGTATTGGGCGATGCTGAGGTAGCCCTCGTGGAACAACTGCGCGCACCCGGTCAGGTATCTGTCGTAGCGGTTGTAGACCTCTTCGCCCTGCAGCGCGATGGCCTCATCCTTGTGCGCCCTCAGTCCCGCCGCCCACGCGTCCAGCGTCTTGCAGTAGTGCGACTGCAGCTCGTGGACGCGGGTGCAGGTGTAGCCGGCCTTGGCGGCATGATCCGGCACCATATCGACCGTGGGGAGCCGACAGCCGGGGAAAATCTCCTCGCGCATGAACTTGGCGAAGTGTGCCAGCCGCAAGGTCAGCGGCAAACCCTTGGCGATCATCTCTTTGGCGGTCAGGACGGTGATGGTGTGCAGCAGCATCACTCCGTCAGCGGGCATCGAGCGGTAGGTGATGTCGAAGAACTCGTCGTAGCGGTCGAAGTCGAAGTGCTCGAATGCGCCGATCGACACGATCCGGTCGACCTTGCCCTCCCATTCCTCCCAGCCACGCAACTGGACCGTCTTGGAGCGCTTGCTCGGGTTCTTGTCGAGAAGCGACTGAACGTGTGCGGCCTGGTTCTTGCTCAGCGTCAGACCGATGACATTGACGTCGTACTTGTCCAGCGCCCGGTTAATGCAGGCGCCCCAGCCGCAGCCGATGTCGAGCAGCGTCATCCCGGGCTCTAGGCCCAGCTTGCCGAGCGACAGGTCGATCTTCGCGATCTGTGCCTCTTCGAGGGTCATGTCGTCCCGCTCGAAATAGGCACAGCTGTAGGTCTGCGTCGGGTCTTGGAAAAGCCGGAAGAAGTCGTCAGACAGGTCGTAATGCGCCTGCGCCATCTTAAATTTGGGGATCAGTTTGGAGGAAATGATGTCACGACCTTTCGCTCGAATTGTGCGGCGACCCCCGCTTGGAAGTTACGAGGGCAGATGTACTTAAAAAGCAGCAGGAAGAAGCCGTCGGACGTGCGCCTGCGCAATCGACTTCTTCAGTATTTTATGTCATTTTCGGCTCCTCGCTATCGTCGACGGCGCTTTGGACCGTCGGGTCCCCATCCGATACAAGTCCTTCGGAGCCGCAGCTGCTCTGGATGGGCGGCAGCACAAATCGCCTCAATCAGGACGATGACTAGGACGATGACCGCCAAGGTGTCGTGCGCCCACGCCTGCAGTACGCGGTGTCAAACACGCGCCCCGCAACCACCCACCCGCGCGCCGAGCGCGATCTGCACTCGGGCGCCGGCGAGCGCACACCCACCCGATCACCTGGCCCGACACCTAACGTCGCCAACCCACCTGCTACTCGCAGCGCGCGCTGATGAACCTCACCCGGGTAAGCCTAGCCGGTGCATGTCCGGCCGCGTCAGGCCGGTTTGGCGACCTCGGGAACGAAATCCGGGCGCCGCGCGGCATGACCGGGGGTAGGGTGAAGACAACTACGTGAGGACAGCTACGTGAGGACGGGGTGCATGAACATACAGAACTGGTGCGATGCACCCGAGATCCATCCCTGGCAGATCCGGGTCGGTGACGTCATAGGCACGCAACAGCCGACCGAATTGCGCCTCACGGTCAAGCTGATTAGCGGTCCGCAGAAATCTCCGCGGAAATGGACGTTTTTCAGCCGCGACGCCAGGGGTCAGGAGTGCACGAGCACGTTCGGAGAGGACGATTTAGTCCGCCGGTACGCCAAAGCCTCTTGAAATGCCCTAGAACTCAGTCGATTACGGGGCTTCCTCAGAAGGCGTCGTCGCCGATTTCCATCAGGTCGGTGTCGACGTTCTCGACGACGGCCCGGGTCGCCGAGATCCCCGGCAGGATGGTCTTGGCGAAGAACGAGGCGGCGGCCAGCTTTCCCCGGTAGAAGGAGTCGTCGGCGCCGGCGTCGAGTGCGGCGGCGGCGATCTCGGCCTGCACGAGCAGACGCCACCCGACGAGCAGGTCGCCGACGGCATGCAGGAAGGCGACGGACACCAGCCCGACCTTGTACAGCGCTGCGGGATTGTGTTCTGCGGCAAGCAGATACGTCGTGAGCGTGCCGGTCATCGCCTGCACGTCCGACAGGGCGGCCTGCAGCAGTGCGCGCTCGGCCTTGAGCCGGTCACCGGTGGCGCTGTCGATGAACGCGGCGATCTGCCCGGCGACGTGCCCGAGGGCGACCCCTCTGTCGCGCGCGATCTTGCGGAACACAAAGTCCAGCGACTGGATCGCGGTCGTGCCTTCGTAGAGCGAGTCGACCCTGGCGTCGCGGATGTATTGCTCGATGGGGTAGTCCTTCAAATACCCCGATCCGCCCAGGGTTTGCAGGCTTTCGTTCATCCACTGGTAGGACTTCTCGGACCCGACGCCCTTGACGATCGGCAGCAGCAGATCCAGCACCCGGGCCGCCAGGTCGGCGTCGACGCCCGGCACCAGCTCGGGCCCGAATTCGTAGGAGTGCGCCGCGGCGTACATGTACAGCGCGCGCAACCCTTCGGCATAGGCCTTCTGCAACATGAGGCTTCGCCGCACGTCGGGGTGGCGCGTGATCGGCACCCGGGGCGCGGTCTTGTCCGTGAAGCGGGTCAGATCGGGACCCTGCACGCGCTGCTGGGCGTAGTCGAGCGCGTGCAGGTACGCGGTCGACAGCGTCCCGATGGACTTGACGCCGACCATCATCCGGGCGAGCTCGATGGCCTTGAACATCTGCGCGATGCCGTCGTGCACGTCGCCGACCAGGTAACCGACGGCCGGCACGTCGGTCGCACCGAATGTCAACTCGCAGGTCGGGGACGCCTTCAGGCCCATCTTGTCTTCCAGCGCCGTCGCGAACACCCCGTTGCGCTCGCGCAGGTCCAGCGTGTCCGGGTCGAACAGGTATTTCGGGACGTAGAACAGGCTCAGGCCCTTCGTCCCGGGCCCGGCACCCTCCGGGCGCGCAAGCACGACGTGGAACTGGTTTTCCGCGGTGTCACCGACGTCCCCGCCGGAGATGAACCGCTTCACACCCGCGATGTGCCAGGTGCCGTCCGGCTGCGGGATCGCCTTGGTGCGCCCGGCGCCGACGTCGGAACCGGCGTCGGGTTCGGTCAGTGCCATCGTGCCCGTCCAGCCTCGCTCCAAACCCATTCGCGCCCAACGCTTCTGTTGTTCGGTGCCGACGAGCGCGAGCACCTGCGACATGACCGGGGTGGTGTACCACTGAATGGCCGGGTTCGCGCAGACCATCATCTCGTTGACCGCCCAGGCCACCGGGGCCGGTGCCGGCACCCCGCCGATCACTTCGGACAGCCCGATCCGCCACCATCCGGCATCCTTGAACGCGGCCACGGCCGGCCGCACCGACTCCGGTACCACGATCGTGTGGTCGCCCGGTACGAACCGCGGCGGGTTGCGGTCTGCATCGACGAACGAGTCGGCGATCGGCCCCTCCGACAGCCGCGCCACCTCGCGGAGAATCTCACGCACCGTCGCGGTGTCCAGCTCACCGTAGGCGCCCGAATCGAGCACGGCATCGAGGCCGAGAACCTCGAACAGGTTGAACTCCAGGTCTCGCACGTTGGATCGGTAATGGCCCACCGCGTATCAGCTCCTAGCCCGGGGCGGCCGCCAGCGGACCGCCCGTGGTTTTGTGGCCGCAGCGTAGCCGGTCCGAGGCGCCGGTGTGTCGCTTTCGCGCGGCAAGGGCGCTCAAGCCGAACGGCGCCGCCGCACCATCACGTTGTAGGTGAGCACGGCGTGCTTTCCGGCCGTTCCGAGCGCATCGCGCTCGAAAGCCGCGACCTGGACCCGATCCCATTGAGAACCATCGAGATTCAGCGACACCACTTCCTCTGCCGTCGGGAAGTCGTGGTGATGCTGATCGCGTTTCGCCGCCCAACGTGGAGGGCCTTGAAGCGTTTTCGTCCGCGTCGTGGCCTTCGATGGGCCTGACTTACGACGCCCGGTCTCATAGACTTTGCGGGTCAAGGAGTGGGAGGGGTCCATGTTCGGTACTCATAGGCGGCTCAAGTTCGAGTTTGGTTTCCCGAGTCTGGTGCCCGTGGGGGGAATTCGGTTAGCTGCCGTCGGGGCGGTGGTGGCAGTGGCGCTCGCCGGCTGCTCGAAACCATCGTCGGCGCCGGCCACGTCGAAGGCGACATCAACGCCGACCTCTTCGACGCCGACCTCGACGATGCCGACTTCATCGGCGGCGCCCGCACCGCCGACCTCCACGGCGCCGAGGGTGCCGGAGGATCGCTTGAGTTCGATCCTGCTCACCGCCGACGAAGGCGACGCCATCATGGGCTCCTCCGCCATGGGAGACTTCGGGGGCCAAACCAACCTCGACCCCAACGTCTTTCCGGTGTCGAATGCGGACTGCCTCGGGGCCGCCCACATCGTCCAACCGGCGGTCTATGGGGACAGCGGGTACACCGGGGTCAAGTTCGACGTGCTGCGCGAGCAGGGTGAGCGGTACAAGCACAGCATCGAGCAAGGCGTAACCACCTTTCCCGAGGCCGACCAGGCCCTGTCTTTCGTGCAAGCGTCGGCCGCCAAGTGGAAAGCCTGCGCCGGGCAAACCGTGGATGAGGGCAGCGGCTTCCAATGGACCTTCGCGAATTTCGCGGGGGACCCGCCGAAGATCTCGCTGATTATGAACAGGCACAACGCCGGCGGCTGGGCCTGCCAGCGTGCGCTGAGCGCGGTGTGGAATCTGGTCATCGACGTCAAAGCCTGTGATTTCAAGATCGGCAACGAGGGCGTGCTAGCGGCCGACAAGATCGCCGCAAAAGCAACCCAGTAGGCCTGACGTGCACGGGTTTGGATACGACACGCTGGTGCTGTTGACCGCGGTGGGTTTCGCCGGTCCGCTGTTGGCGTCCGTGCCGCGCTTGCGGATTCCGGTGATCGTCGGCGAGCTGGTCGCCGGGCTCGTCATCGGCAAGACCGGTTTCGGAGTGGTCGATGACGCAAACCCAACCCTTCAGTTCTTCGCGAGCATCGGTTTCGGGCTGGTGATGTTCGTCGTGGGCACGCATGTTCCGGTCCGGGACCCGAAGATGCGTTCGGCGATGCCGCGGGCGTTGGCGCGAGCCGTTCTGGTCGGTGCCGTTGCGGTGGCGCTCGGTTTCGGGCTGGCGGCGGCATTCGCACGGGCCACGCCCCGGTTTACGCGGTGGTGATGGGCTCGTCGTCGGCGGCGATGGCAATGCCGATGATCGATTCGCTGCGATTGCAGGGCCCGGAGGTGCTCTCGGTGATGGCGCAGATCGCGATCGCCAACACCGCTGGTATCGTGTTGCTGCCCTTGGTAATCGACCCGTCGCAGGCGGCAAAGGCGGCCTTGGGTGCGCTGGCGATCGCGGGCTGCGCGGTGGTGCTCTTTCTGGTGCTGCGCACTGCCGACCGCAGGGGCTGGCGTCAGCGCATGCACGACTATTCGCAGAAGCAGCGATTCGCGCTGGAATTGCGGACCAACCTGCTGATTCTGTTCGGGCTGGCGGCGTTGGCCGTCAGCACCAACGTGTCGGTCATGCTGGCGGGCTTCGCGTTGGGTTTGGTGATCGCGATGATCGGCGAGCCGCATCGGTTGGCGCGTCAGTTGTTCGGCATCACCGAAGGATTCTTCGCCCCGCTGTTCTTCGTCTGGCTCGGCGCCTCGCTGCAGGTGCGGGAGTTGGGTTCGCACCCGAAGTTCATTCTGCTGGGGATTGGCCTGGGACGGGTGGCGTGCTGGTCCATTGTGTGGGAAAGCTGCTCGGCCAGCCGCTCACGCTTGCGGTGATGTCCTCCACGCAGCTCGGTGTGGCGGTGGCCGCGGCCACCATCGGCACCCAGCAGCACCTCCTCACCGCGGGCGAACCGGCGGCGTTGATGTTCGGCGCCTTGTTGACGATCGCCGCCACATCGATCGCCGGCGCGTTGGCGGCGCGCGGGCAGGCTCGCGCAGAGGCGGAAAAGCCCAGCGCAACGAAAAACTCCAATTAGCCGGATCAAGCCTCGCCAGTGGCACAAAGTCCTCTTTGCTAGTGTCGTCGTGCCCTCGCGCGGTCGGTCTAATTTCGCGATCGTAGATGCGACGACGCTTTACCGAAGGGAGCCAACGGCCATGGACGCGCTCTTTCCCGATGCCGGCACGGTCCGGACGGCCCTGACTCTGGCATCTCGGGCTCCGTCGGTGCACAACACGCAACCCTGGCGGTGGCGGGTCCACGCGGCGAGCCTGCATCTGTACGCCGACGCCAGCCGCCAACTGCCCAACACCGATCCGGATGGCCGCGACTTGATCCTGAGTTGTGGCGCCGCGCTGCACCACTGCGTGGTTGCTTTCGCGGCCGTCGGGTGGCGATCCAAAGTGACGCGGCTGCCGAATCCGGCTGATCCAGATCACCTTGCCGCGATCGAATTATCGCCCTACCCCGCTGATCGCGCCGACATAGCGCTTGCCGCGGCGATACCGCGGCGTCGAACTGACCGGCGCCACTACAGTTCCTGGGCGGTACCGGTCGCCGACATCGCGCTGATGGCCGCGCGCGCGGCTCGAAATGGCGTGACGCTGTGCAAAGTGGAAGACCTCGACAGGCTGCATCAGATTGTCGCCCAATCCGTTTGGGATCACATGAACCACGATTACCTTGCGGAGCTCACGGCATGGAGCGGTCGCTATGCGTCGCTGGCGGGGGTCCCCGCCCGCAGTGCGGCGGTGTCGGACCCGACGGCGAAGATACCCGGTCGGTTCTTCGCCGGTCCTGCGTTGCCCATGGCACCGGAATCGTCATCCGCCGACGACAGCGCCATCGTGATCGCACTGGGAACCCGGGCCGACGACCGGTTGTCGCAGTTGCGCGCCGGTGAGGCCACGAGCGCCGTACTACTCACCGCGACATCCATGGGATTGGCCAGCTGCCCGGTGACCGAACCACTCGAGATCCCCGCAACACGCGAGACGGTCCGCTCCGACGTCTTCGGCGGTGGCGACTACCCGCAGATGCTGCTCCGGGTGGGCTGGGCGCCGATCAACGCGGACCCGTTGCTGGCGACACCGCGACGCGAACTCTCCGAGTTTGTCGAGTGGGTGGACGAATAATCCGTTGAGGCGCGGGGGAGTTCCGATGGAGACGTTCACGCTGGACCCACGCTGCTGGCGGATCGCCCGCGTTATTGGCCGCAACCCGCTGCTCCGTCGCGCCGACCGCATCGAATCAGCCGTCATGTTGCGCGACCGCCGTGCAAGCCCGGTGGCCGGTACCAGCCGGCGAGCGGAGTCCGACGTTGCAACGCATCGCCGCGGTCAGGCCGGTTGCGCGCATCGAACTTTGGGTCGACAAGGACGGCACGCCATCACCTCCGCCGACCCCGACGTGGCACGCGGTGGGGGACGCGGTCGGCATGGCCGGGGTGCTGTCGATGATGGTGGGATTCGCGATAGCATCCCTGGTAGCCGGGATCCGTTCACGGCTCGATCGAGCACGCGACGCCCAGTGGGAGCGCGAAATCAAATGCCTGGTGGACGACGGTGGCCGGATGAACCGATGATGTGTCGATGAGCGGATACGGGGAAGACTCTGGTGTCGCGTTGTTCGACGCAGCCGCACTGCACCGTCTTGTGGAGGTGCTGATCGAGCGGGGCTATCGCGTGATCGGTCCGACGTTGCGGGACAACGCGATCGTGCTGGCCGAGCTAGAGTCCGCCGGGGATCTGCCGCGCGGCTGGGGCGTCGATGTCGGTCCCGGACATTATCGGGTGCGCCGACGCGACGACGACGCGGCGTTCGGGCACTCGGCCGGTCCGCAGTCGTGGAAACAGTTCCTCCACCCCCCGCGGCAGCGACTGTGGGCCGGAACGCCGGACGGGGCCGCCGATGCCGAACCAGACGCCGAGGCCCCGCGGTACGCGTTCCTCGGAGTCCGCGGTTGCGACCTGGCCGCGATCGCCACCCTGGACCGGGTGCTCGGCCGTTCCGAATATCCGGACGACGCCTTCGTCAACCGCCGGCGGCGGATTTTCGTGGTCGCGGTCAACTGCACGGAGCCGGGTGGGCTGTGCTTCTGCGCTTCGATGGGCACCGGCCCCGCGGCGGGCCCGGGCTACGACCTCGCCCTGACGGAGCGTCTCGCGGGCGACGCGCCGTCCTACCTTGTCGACGTCGGAAGTCCGGAAGGCGCCGAAGTGCTCGCCGAGGTGCCGCACCGGGCCGCCGGCAGTGATGAAGTCGGTTGTGCGCGAGCCGATGTCGAGGCCGCGACGCACAAGATGGGCCGGCAGATGCCGGACACGGACCTGCGGGAGCTGCTGATCCGGTCGCGCGAGTCGCCGCAATGGGATGAGGTCGCAAGCCGCTGCCTGACCTGCGGCAACTGCACGATGGTGTGCCCGACCTGCTTCTGCACCACCACGGAAGACGTCAGCGACCTCACCGGCGATCACGCCGAGCGCTGGCGACACTGGGCGTCGTGCTTCGAATTCGACTTCACCTACGTCCACGGCGGCGGCAGCGTCCGCCAGTCCGGCGCCTCCCGCTACCGGCACTGGCTGACCCACAAACTGGGCACCTGGCACGACCAGTTCGGCATGTCGGGCTGCGTCGGCTGCGGGCGATGCATCGCGTGGTGCCCCACCGGGATCGACATCACCGCAGAGATGAACAAGATGGCCGGCGATGAGTGACCGGGCGACAAGCATGGCGCCGCCGGCATCAGCCATGGCGCCGATCCCGTATCGCGTGCGCAGCCGCGTTGTGGAAAGCCCGGATTCGGCGACCCTGTGCCTGGAGCCGGTCGGCGAGTCGCTGCGGCCGCCCCAGCCTGGGGAGTTCATGATGCTCTACGCCTTCGGTGTCGGCGAGGCGGCGATCTCGATCAGCGGCGACCCCACCGTCACCGACGGTTCGATCACGCACACCATTCGAGCCGTCGGCGCGGTCAGCAGGGCCCTGCACAACGCCGAACCTGGCAGTGTCGTGGGGGTGCGCGGCCCGTTCGGCACCACGTGGGGGCTCGCGGAAGCCGCGGGCCGGGATTTGGTCATGGTCGCCGGCGGGGTGGGCTTGTGCCCGTTGCGCCCCGCGGTGCTGGGCGCGCTGGCCGGGCGAACCCGCTACGGCAAGGTGACGCTCGTCGTGGGCGCCCGCTCGCGGGCGGATTTCGTGTTCGCCGAGCAGCTCGAAAAGTGGGCCCAGGACCCGCAGATCGAGCTGCACGTCACCGTCGACGTGCCGGTGCAAGGCTGGCACGGTGAAGTCGGTTTGGTCACCGAGCCGCTCCACCGGCTCACGCTCGACCCCGACGGCACCACCGCGTTCCTGTGCGGGCCCGAGCCGATGCTGCGCTTCGGCGCCGAGGCCCTGGTGGCGAAAGGTATTGCTCCCCAAGACATTCGAGTCTCGCTGGAACGCAACATGCAATGCGGAGTCGGCTGGTGCGGCCATTGCCAGCTGGGTCCGCTGTTGCTGTGCCGCGACGGCCCCGTCGTCGGTTACGACGTTGCCGGCCCGCTGCTGGCAGTGAAGGAGCTTTAGATGAGCCGAACCACGCTGGCGGTGTGGAAGTTTGCTTCCTGCGACGGTTGCCAGCTGACACTGCTGGACTGCGAGGACGAGCTGCTCACCCTCGCCGACCAGGTGCAGATCGCCACCTTCGCCGAGGCCTCCAGCGCAATGGTCGGCGGCCCGTACGACGTGTCGCTGGTCGAGGGATCGATCACCACCCACCATGACGAACAACGCATTCGCGCGATTCGGGAACAGTCCGGGGTGCTGGTGACGATCGGTGCGTGCGCGACGGCCGGAGGAGTGCAGGCGCTGCGCAACTTCGCCGACATCGCCGAGTTCACTTCGGTCGTCTATGCCAAGCCGGAGTACATCGACACCTTGGCGACTTCCACGCCGGCGTCGGCGCATGTCAAGGTCGATTACCAGCTGCCGGGCTGCCCGATCGACCGCGGCCAGCTGCTCGACACGCTCGCGGCCCTGTTGATCGGGCGCAAACCCCGGCTCCCCGCCAAGACGGTGTGCACCGAATGCAAGATGCGCGGGGTGACGTGCGTCGTTGTCGCCGAAGGAATCCCGTGCCTGGGACCCGTCACCCATGCGGGGTGCGGGGCGTTGTGTCCCCGGCACCATCGCGGCTGCTTCGGCTGTTTCGGCCCGTCGGCGGCGCCCAGAACCGCGACGCTGATCCCGCTGTTGCGCCGCGACGGAATGTCCGACGGGGGAGTTGACCGCGTGTTTTCGACGTTCAATGTCACCAGTTTCAAAGCCGGTTTCACCGCCGAGGGGAGCAACCAGTGAACCGGTCCACCCGCACGCTGAGTGTGGGCACCCTGACGCGGGTGGAGGGCGAAGGCGCGCTGCACGTCAAGCTGAAGGACGGCACGCTGGAAAGGGTGGAGCTCAACATCTATGAGCCGCCAAGGTTTTTCGAAGCCTTCCTGCGCGGACGCGCGCACACCGAGCCGCCCGACCTGACGGCTCGTGTCTGTGGCATCTGCCCGGTCGCCTATCAGGTCAGTGCCTGCAACGCGATCGAAGAAGCCTGCGGTGTCCAGGTCGATGAGGAACTCGTTGCGTTGCGCCGGCTGCTGTATTGCGGCGAATGGCTCAACAGTCACGTTCTGCACATCTATCTGTTGCACGCGCCGGACTTCATGGGTTATCCCGACATCATCGGCATGGCGCGCGACCATGCGGACGCCGTCGAGCGCGGGTTGTCGCTGAAGAAGACGGGTAACCAGCTGATGGAGTTTGTCGGTGGGCGCGCGATACACCCGATCAATGTGCGGTTGGGCGGCTTCTATTCTGTGCCAGCTCGGCAGGAGTTCGCGCCGATCGCCGAGCAGTTGCGCCGAGCGCTGGACAACGCCCTGGCCACCGTCGAGTGGGTGTCCGGGTTCGAGTTTCCCGACCTCGAGCTGGATCACGAGCTCTTAGCGCTCACCGCGCCGGGCCGGTACCCGATCGAGAACGGCACCATCGCGCGCAGCCGCGGCGCGCCTTTCCCGGTTGCCGACTTCACCGAGCACGTCGCGGAGTCGCAGGTGCCGCATTCCACCGCCCTGCACGCGACACTCGACGGCGGCCGCTATCTGACCGGGCCGATTGCGCGGTTTTCGCTGAACTCGTCGGCGTTGTCACCGATCGCGGCGCAGGCCGCCGCCCGGGCCGGCCTGTCGGCCGAGTGCCGAAATCCCTTCCGCAGCATCGCCGTCCGCGCCGTCGAAGTGGTTTACGCCATCGAAGAGGCACTGCGCATCATCGACGAATACCAGCGTCCATCGCGCCCGTTCGTCGACGTCCCGGCTCGCCCGGGGATCGGTCACGGCGTCAGCGAGGCGCCCCGGGGCCTCCTGTACCACAGATACCGGATCGACGAGGAAGGGCTGATTTCCGCGGCGACGATCATCCCGCCGACTTCACAGAACCAGGCCGCGATCGAAGCCGACCTGGCCCGCCTCATTTCCGACAATCTGTCCCTGGACGACGCCGCGCTGACGGCGCTGTGCGAGCAGTTGATCCGCAGCTACGACCCGTGTATCTCATGTTCCGCACACTTCTTGACGCTGACGGTGGACCGGAATTGATCAGCGGTGAGACCGTGGTCATCGGCCTCGGCAACAGCTACCGGAGGGACGACGGCGTCGGGGTCGCCGCCGCCGCGGCGCTGGATGTGCTTGCGCTGCCGCGTGTTCGCGTAGTAACCGGCATTAACGAACCAATGGGTTTGCTCGACGCGTGGTCGGGCGCCGGGCTGGCCGTGGTGGTCGACGGGGCCATTGGAACGCCGCCGGCGCCGGGGCGCGTCCGTCGCTGCGGCTTGACTGATGTGGTCGGCGCATCGCGGGAATTGAGTTCCCACAGCGTGGATATCGGCTCCACCTATGCCTTGGGTCGGGTACTCGGGCGAGTGCCCGACGACCTTGTCCTGTTCACCGTCGAAGTTGCCGACACAGGTCATGGCCTTGGTCTGACCCCGTGGGTGGCGCGCGCCGTGCCGGAAGTGGTCAGCATGGCGGTGGCGGAAGTCAATCGCACGTTCACCTGAACGGCCTCCGTCACCGGTAGCAGGCCAGACGAGAACGACGTCAAGATATCAGGCCGGTTTCCCCGCTGCTCCTGAACGTCTTATCTGGTTGCCGCAGTTCGGGCAGAATCGTTCGGCTGGGTGGTGCTCAGCCCCGCAATTGGCACAGAAATGGGGCTCGTCGGTGGCCGACTGTTGACTCGGTATCAGACGAAGTGGTTGTCCGCCGCTGGTTTCGTCGTCATCTTCGGGTATCGAACGCGGCTCGACTTGCGTAATTTCTTGGGCACTGCCGGATTCCGCGGTGTCGCCCTCGACGGCGGGTGGACCGCCCGGCACGGGCGTCACCGTCGGGGCCGGTGCCGAGAGGCGCCGACGGCGCAACTTGAGTGCTATAAGGGTCATGGCGGCGGCAACGCCTACCAGCGTTATCGCGCTGATTACGAGGTACCACAACTGAACTGCGCCCCTGAGCGGGGAGGCATCCCCGTACTGCTGGCGCAAACTGAATGCGCTCGCCCTCAGGTCCTCCAAGCCCGGATAGCCAGGCGACATCCCCAGAGTCTGGTCGAATTCATTGATGGCATCGGTGTAGCGGCCCGAATAGAAGTCGCTCAATCCTTTGCGGTAAGACAAGTCGGCGGGTCCGAGCATCGCCTTGAGACCCCTGCCGGCCAACAACGCGGCTACGCCATCGGCAGGTGCGATGAAATTGAATGCCTGCGGTTCGCCGGCGGGGGCGAAGCTGTTCACCCCGATCACCTTGCCGTTCAGTCCGATCGCGGGGCCACCGCTCATGCCTTCCGATGTCGGGGCGTCGACCTCGTACTCGGGACTCGATCCCATCATCGACTTCTTGCTGACCGTGCCGCTCTTGTAACTGGGGTCCAGCGAAGGGCCGGTGACGTTTTGGATGCTGGCGGGGAAACCCACCGCGAGAATTTGCGTGCCAATGGCGACGTCGGCGTCGGTACCGAGTTCAGACGACGGAAGGTTGCCCTTGGGTACCTTGAGCAGAGCGGCGTCGCCATTCCGGAGCGGACGGAAATCGACGACGCCAGCGGGCACCTTCTCGGCGATCTTCGTCCCGGTGCCGGACATCACCGTGAAACTTACGTGAGGTCCTTGGTCGGCCGTGTCGCCTTCCACCCTCGCATTCTTCTGAAGCCACTCGAAAGTCGTTGCCGGCTCGCCTGACTCGGGCGCATCCGGGAACTGAGTTCGGTATTCGGCGGCGGCCCGTTTAAGTATGAGTAGCTTGGCGCTCGCCGGGTCGACGCAGTGACCTGCCGTCGCCACCCAACCGTCGGGATTGACGACGAAAGCCGTGCAGGTCCAGGTGGCCAGGAATGGCATGCTGGTACCTCGCCCGAACTGAGAAAGGATCTCGCCGTTGGGCAGCCTCACCGTGCCGTAGGTTTCACCGGCAAGGTACATCACGGACGGCCGTATCAGGGCCGCCGCCCGTTCTTCCGGTGCGGCTTGCGGACGCCCGCCGTTCGCAGATGCGGTGCCCGGCGATCCAGCCAACAGCGTCAGAGCGGCCGCGGACACCACCACTGACGCCCGAAACCAGCGGGCGCGTCTCGGCGCCACCCTCACGTCCGAATTTGCAGCCCGCTCGGTATCCGGCGTGCCGCGCCCCGATGAACAAGCCGCTATGTCATTCACCGCCGAGGCCTCGGGATCTCGGCCTGACCACCACAGGACTGTTTGGCCAACGACGATGGATGGCGGCGCATCGCCTCAATACGCTCACGTGCACTTCGTTGAGCCGAAACCCAAGCCGGGTGTGACTCGAGCACGATTATTTTCGCCTCGGCAACCGATGTCACGGTAAATCGTTCCTCCCGTCACCGCATTCGACGAATGCTTCGAAAAGCTCAGCTGGACGCGGGCGGCCCAGGACGAGCGGGCCGTTCCGCAGCATTTCCCTCCGGTGCGGGAAGATCGCAGTCACAATGCCTATTTGACCGGTTGGCTCGGGTTGGTCGATAGGGACCGAAGTCCCGACCGTGGAGGACCTACGTTGCCGTGTTCTACGGACTCCCCCGGCCTGGGCTTCGGTCAATCACCGGCCCGTTCGCCTCCGACGAGGCACGATGAAGGGCCCTTCGGTGTGGTGGGTGGTGACTTTCGGCCGCTGACTGTCGACCGTGGCGGTTCTAGCGTTAGTGGCATCCGTTGTCGCTGCGGGGCCGCGGGGCGCCGCAGAGAGGTGATCCTGATGAGTCAGAGTGCCGCAATTTGGGCGGTTTCCGGCGCCGTCGTAGTGGCGCTGCTGGCGATCGCCTCAATTCGGATAGTGCAGCAGTACCAGCGTGGTGTGCACTTTCGCCTGGGCCGGGTTATCGGGGTCCGCGAACCCGGGTTGCGGTTCATCGTTCCGGTCATCGACCGCCTGTGGCGGGTTTCGATGCGGATCGTGACGATGCCGATCCAGTCGCAGGGCATCATCACCCGCGACAACGTGAGTGTCGACATCGCCGCCGTTGCGTACTTCCGCGTCATCGATGCCCGCAAGGCCGTCGTCGTCATCGAAAACGTGCACGCCGCCATCGACCAAATCGCGCAGACCACCCTGCGCAACGTTGTCGGACAACACTCCCTCGATGAGGTGCTGTCCCAGACGGAGAAGATCAACGGCAGCATCCGCCAGATCCTCGACACCACCACTGTGGAATGGGGTGTCGAGGTTACGTTGGTAGAGCTCAAGGACATCCAACTGCCGGACAGCATGAAGCGCGCGATGGCCCGCGAGGCCGAAGCGGAGAGGGAGAAGCGGGCCAAAATCATTGCCGCGGAAGGCGAAGCCCGTGCCGCCGCTGCACTGGGGGATGCATCCGACACCATGATGCGGCATCCGCTGGCCTTGCAGCTGCGGAACCTGCAGACCTTGCTCGAACTCGGGGTGGAGAAGAACACCACCATCGTTTTTCCCGCCCCGCTGATGACCGCGATCGGCGAACTCACCGCCTTCCTGACCCGTGAGTCGCACGCCTCCAGGTCGACCGAGCAAGCCGTCGGGCTACCCGACGACAACAGGGTCCATGCCGCGACGCTGCGAACGGGAGCCTGACGTGTGGGCACGGACTCTGATCCCCGCCGCCGTGGCTGTGGCAGCGACCGGTGTCGTCGGCGGTCTGGCCAGCCGGTCCGCCGATTCGCCGTGGTATCAATCGTTGCGCAAGCCGCCATATCAGCCCCCGCGGCAAGCGTTTCCCATTGTCTGGCCGATGCTCTACGTGGACATCGCGATCGTGTCGTCGAACGTTCTGGACGAGATGGAGCGCAGCGGGCGCAGCCGTGAACGACGTGAATACGCGGCCACCCTGGCGGTCAACCTTGCGTTGAATGCCGGCTGGTCATGGCTGTTTTTCAATCGGCGTTGGTTGGGCACCTCCGCGATCGCGGCGGCGGTGCTCGCCGGCAGCAGCGCCGACTTGGCCAGGCGCGCAGTCGCTGTTCAGGGCAGGCGGGCCGCGCCTCTCGTCCTGTATCCAATGTGGTGCGCGTTCGCCACCCTGCTGTCCGGCCATGTCTGGTTTCTCAACCGACGCTGAATGGCCGGTCGTTGAGGCCGAGCTGTGTCCGGCCAGTCCCAGGCAGCAGCACGGGCCAAACACTCTGCGGCGGCGGCACAGGCGCCGCTGGCCCGGCGACTTGGCGCGCCAGTTCACTCATCCACTCGCGCTGTTGCTCTGGCTGGCCGCAGGCCTGTTGCTGATCGTTGAGTCGAACGTCGTTGCCGCCGCGGTGATATTGATCATCGGACTGAACGCGGTCTTCTCCTTCGCGCGAGAGTTGCAGGCCGAGCGGGCGGTGGAGAGGGAGACGGGAGCGGTGTCCACATCACGCGGCTCGCGGGACGCCCTGAGTTGATGTTTCCGCCGGTATCACCGGTTGACTCGGTACCGGCCGCCAGCCGACGTAGGTCAGGTACAGGCCCACCAGTCCGACGAAGATGGTGACGCTCACCCACAATGCGGTCATCCGGATGGCGGAATCGGCGGCCGCCATGAAGGCGTGCGGGAAAGCCATCAGAAAGACGGCGCGTAGTGCCAGGAGCCAGCCCATCACGGACACGGTGATCGCCGCCGCGCCTCGCCAGTACGGATGAAGCGCAACGATCACGAGGGCGGCCAAAAGCAGGAAACCGCCCGTCACAAACGGCGACGCGGCGTTGGCCTCGAAGTCCGACAGCAGCATTCGCATATCCGACGCACGGGCCACCGTCGTGGCGGCGAAGATGACGAAGTACGGACCGAGCACGCGGGCGAACATCCGCGTCCGGAGCTGTTGTTGTTCTGTAGTGCTCATTTCTACGTACCTCCACTGGCTGACCTCACGCGGTGCCAGGCCGGTTATCGAGTTCGGGATCTTCATCCCATGGCTAGATCTGAGCATTTGACCGCAGCTCCGGGGAAGGGACCGAAGTCCCCTTCCGTCGGGACACTCGTCGTGAATCTCACTGCCCTACCGGTCGATTAGTCGCTCGGGGACTTAGGGCCATAACGCGAGGACAAATGGCTCTCGCCGATGCGCGGCCATGCCAATACGGTCGGCATTATTCCTTGATGGCCCCGATGCCAACCGGAAGCGAGCGCAGTGAAGAAGTGAAGATCAGCCCACGAAGCCGGGGGCTCGTCACGGCACGGGCGCGCGACCGCGTCTTGATCAACGTTGATGTTCGGGCGGCCCGCTTCGTCAGTGTGCTGATGCTGCTTTGTGTCCTGGGCTGGCTGACGGTGCCCGCCGTGCGCGAACACCTTGGCCACGAGCCGGTTTCGCCAGGTCGGTTCGGCTGGTCGTTGGCGTTGCTTGCCGCGGTGACGCTGATCGCACGGGGTATTTTCCTGGGCCGACCGGTGACCGCAGGGCACGCGATGATTGCCGCCGCGACGGCGGGAGCGGGGCTGTTCGCGCACTTCTCATTCGGATTGCTCGGCAACATGCTGGTCGCCGGCAGTGGGCTTGCGCTCGTGTTGCCGACGACGGCCAAACCTCAACCGGAGCTGGTGGAGCAGGTGGGGGAGCTGGTCGACGCCACGCACGAGGACGCATTGGCACCCTTTGCCATGCACTCGCGCAAGAGCTATCACTTCAACGCGGACATGACCGCGGCGATCGCTTACCGCACCCGGCTTGGGTTCGCCGTCGTCAGCGGCGACCCGATCGGAGACGCAACCCGATTCGACGATCTCGTTACCGGTTTCGTCCGCACGTGCCGCAGCCGGGGCTGGCAGATCATCGTATTGGCCGGCGGGGAGCGCCACCTGAAGCTGTGGCGCAACGAGACGGTCGGGCATCCAATGCTCGCGGTGCCGATCGGCCGCGACGTCGTCGTCGATGTTCCCCACTTCTCTTTGACGGGACGTCGTTTTCGCAACTTGCGTCAGGCGGTGCAGCGCACCCGCAACTGCGGCGTGACCACCGAAATCGTCGACGAGCAAGAACTCAGCGACGAACTCACCGCCGAGCTCTCCGAGGTGCTGTATGCGGCGCATCGTGCCGCGCGCAGCGAACGCGGGTTTTGCATGAACCTTGACGGGGCCCTGCAGGGCCGCTACCCCGGCATCAAGCTGGCCATCGCGCGTGACCGGTCCGGTCGGGTGGTGGCGTTTCACCGATACGCAACCGCCGGCAAAGGATCAGAAGTCAGCCTCGATGTGCCGTTTCGCCGCCCGGACGCCCCCAACGGCGTCGACGAGCGGCTCAGCGTCGACATGATCACCGACGCGAAAAATAAAGGTGCACTGCGGCTTTCGCTGGCATTCGCCGCGTTCCCGGAGATCTTCGATGCCACCCATCCGGGACCACTGCAGCGAATCGCGTATCGGTTGATCCATCTGCTGGATCCGCTGATCCGACTCGAGTCCCTTTACCGCTATCTCTGCAAGTTCCACGCGCTAAGCGAGCGGCGCTATGTGGTGATCTGTGCTCACCACATACCGGCCGCGCTGATGGTCTTGTTGTCGCTCGAGTTCATTCCCCGCCCGCGCCATCTGCGGCTGGCGAGCTGACTCAGGCGCGGTCGCGACTCCCCAGTATTGGTGGACCAAAACGGAACCGGCGGCCGGTGACCGCCTCGGGAATCACCCGCACATAGTGCGACTTCTCCGACGCCGTCCACGGCAATAGCTGGGCCTGCTCGGCTTCCTCGATCTCCTCATCGCTGCGAAGCGAGCGCGCCCTGCCCTTGATGATCACGCTCCACCCCTCGGCGACGTTATGGTCGTCGGCCTCGAACAGCACGCGGTTGTTGATCGCGGCGCTGACCAACTTGGTGCCCTCCGCGGTGCGAAACAGCACGGTATGGTGCTGGACGACGTAGTTGACCGGAAAGATCTCGGGCTGGCCGTCAACGCTGGTCACCAGCCGCCCCAGCGCCGCGCCGCCCAGAAGATCCCAGCATTCATGCACCGGCAGGATGGTTATCCCGTGCTCGGTCTTAGACATCGGCCACCCCTCATTGATATGTCTGATACGTCATTGCGATAAGGGTACGTCTCGCTTCGCGGGGACCGAAGTTGTTCGACCACTTAGCCTTACCCGTTCGTGTTGTCGGTGTCTAGCGGATCTGCAAAACATCGCCCGCCGGACGCCGCGGCGTCGGTGGTGGAAGTGACTCCATCGGAGGCGCAATCCCGACGCGGATCAGGACCTGTGGTT
Organism: uncultured Actinomycetota bacterium; assembly: GCA_963784685.1. Taxonomy (GTDB): domain Bacteria; phylum Actinomycetota; class Actinomycetes; order Mycobacteriales; family Mycobacteriaceae; genus Mycobacterium. The sequence goes on along the minus strand of CAWASF010000009.1, from coordinate 160,017 downwards.
GGCCGCCGTCGTTGAGCAGGCCCCGAACGATCGCGCGGCTTTCATCCAGCTCGATCAGGTGGGTCAGCGTGCAGGTCGCCATGAAGGCCATCGTGCACTCCAGCAACACGGTCGACAACACTTCGCCACATCTCAATACATCCGCCCTGGTGTCTTTCGGGGTCGACAACACAAGAATCTTCGACCAGTCGACCGCGACCTCGGGACGCCGCTGCTGATGGTCTCGGGCCGGGAATTCGCGCCCCACATCGACCCGGCGGCGCTCTTCGTCGGATGCCAGCGCATCCGGCGGCACGCCCTCGACCAACGCGAAGGGCGATGTCCACCATTCGAGTTCGGCGTGATACGACACATCGTCGCGGCGCAGGGCCTCGGTGAGTTGTGAGGCCTTGGCCAGCAGCGGTCGCGCATCGTCGGATAGCACGTCAAGCCTCACGACGCTCTCGTCCAACGTGCTGCGCAGGACGGGCTCGAAGAAGCTCCAGTAGGTGGGCTGCCCGAGGGGCAGCCGGTCGGTTCGGCGTTGCAGAATCGCATTGGCGCGGTCGCGTTGGGCGCTGGTCACCTCATCGACGCGACTGAATTCGATCGATGCCAAATGGTCGGGGTCATCGGGATTGGGGAACCGTTCGATCTTCGCGTGCCAACCCGCGGCGAGCATGGCGACCCGAAGGTGATCGAGTGCGGCGCCACAACTGATGATCGTCTCCCGGCCCGACGGGTCCGTTTCCGGCACCGTCCGGTCGCGATCGACGAACAGCCGCAAGACTCCGTTTTCGGCCACCCACCGCCACGGCTGGCTGTTGTGCACCGACGGAGCCCGGCAAGCGAGCTGCACCGCATCGTTGAGCGTCTGGATGTCCAGCGTCGCCTTCATGAACGTTGATCCCCTGCCGAGTTCGGAGTTCCGCGGTCGACGCTAGGCGACACCGAGCCTGGTCATAAGGGCCGTTTGGCCCGGTCGTGAGGGCCATTCGGCTTCGGCCACCTGGCGTCAAGCGCCCGGGATGGAGGCGTTCTTTTCGACGTAGCCGACCACGTCGGCCAATGTCCGGAGCGAGGCGTAGTCCGATTCGGGGATGTCGACGTGCAGCCGCCGGTGGATACCCCGCAGAAAGCTCAGCCAGTCCATGGAATCGAGATCGACCTGATCCCGCAGCAGGACTTCGTCGCGAATGTCGTCTGGGTCGACCTCGGGGGCAATTGTTGTCAGCACGGACAGGACCACCGTCCGCGTGTCTTCGTTTGTCGTTGTCATTTGCACATCACTTTTCCAGGAGGTCGGGCTGCTGGAGCAGCTCGTTGATTGCGCCGAGGAACAACGCGCCCCGGTGACCGTCACTTGCTCGATGGTCGGCGGCGAGCGTGGCTTGCACGCTGGTGACGACCCGGATCCCGCCGTCAATGACGCACACTCGCTGGGCCGGCCGGCCGAAACCCACAATGGCCACCTGCGGTGGGTAGATGACGCCGAAGACCGCACCGACGCCCTGGTCGCCGAGGTTGGTGACCGTGATGGTCGGGTCCGACATCTCCGAACTCCGCAGCGAGAACGAGCGCGCCCGCGCAACGAGATCGGTGAGATCTTCCATCAATTCGCCCAGCTTCTTTTCCGGGACGTCGTGTATCGCGGGCGCGACGAGACCACCGCCGCGCAGCGATATCCCGACACCGACGTGAACGCCGGTCGCGGGCTGAAACCCGTCGTCGCGCCAGAATCCGTTGAACTCGCCGAATCGCTGCGCGGCGATGCCGACGGCCTTGAGCAGCAAGACGGCCGGCAGTACCCGCTCGTCGATGGAGCGCTGCGCGTTTCGCGTCGTCAGCCAGGCCAGCGAGCTTTCCAACACGACTTCGTCGGCGAGGTAATAGTGCGGAATCTCCCGCTTGGACCGGCTCATCGCGGCCGCGATCGACTTTCGCATTTGAGCCGCACGGTCGGCCGCCGTGGGCTTGGGTTTCGGTGTCGTGGTTGGTTCCCTGGCGGCCGCGACGTGCTCGAGGGCGGCGGCGGCGTGCTCGATGTCGCTGATGACGACCGCCCCCTGGGGACCGGTGCCGCTCACCGCGTCGATATCGACGTGCAGACTTTGGGCCAGGCGGCGAGCGGCCGGTGAGACCCAGCGACGCCGGCCGGGGGCGCTCGATACAGTGACGGCCCCCGATGGCACCGGCGGCGCGCTCGACGCAGCCGCTACCGGCTCGGTGGCGGCGCTCTTCGACGGCCGGCGCCCCGCAGAGACGCGGGGCCGCTTCTCCGCTCGCTCACCCGGCGCCAGCAATGTGGCCAATGCGGTTCCCACTTGGACGGTTTCGCCGACGGGAACGAGCAGCTCCCCGACCGTGCCCTCCTGCCAGCATTCGACCTCAACGGCGGCCTTCGTGGTCTCGACGACCGCCACGATTTGGCCGCGGGTGACCGTGTCGCCGGGCTTGACCAGCCACTCGTTGAGCGTGCCCTCGTCCATATCGGAGCCCAACGCGGGCATTTTGAACTCGATCATTGCCGGTCACCGAACAGGTTCTGAACCGCGGCGACGATCTTGGGGACCTGGGGCAGCGCCGCCTGTTCCAGGTGCTTGGCGTACGGTATGGGAACTTCGGTGCTGCACACCCGCGCGACGGGGGCGTCAAGGTCGTAAAAAGCCTCTTCCACCACTCGCGTCGTGATCTCCGCCGCCAGACTTCCAGTGCGCCAAGCCTCGTCGATCACGACGAGGCGATGCGTCTTGCGCACCGATTCCAGGATGGTGTCGTCGTCAAGCGGTCGCAAGACCCGTAAATCGACTACCTCGCAGTCGATTCCGGCCAGCGATAACTCGTTGGCGGCGTCGAGCGCCTTCCATAGAGAGCCGCCGTAGGCCACCATGGTGACGTCTTTGCCGCTGCGCCGCACGGCCGCCCGGGATATATCGGTAGGGCCGAGAGCTTCGATGTCGGTCGAGGTGTTGTAGAGCTGAACGTGCTCGAAGATCACCACCGGATCCGGGTCCGCCAGCGCCGGGCCAAGCATGCCGTAGGCGTCCTCGACGGTGGCCGGGGCCACCACCTTGATGCCCGGGATGTGCGCATACCAGGGCTCGAGGCTGTGCGAGTGTTGAGCCGCGAGCTGTCGGCCGGCTCCCGTGGCCATTCGGACGACGAGCGGGACCGAGAACTGCCCGCCCGACATATGACGAAGGGCCGCGGCGGTATTGACGATCTGATCGAGCGCCAACAGGCTGAAGTTCACCGTCATGACTTCGACGATCGGGCGTAGTCCGTTGAGAGCGGCCCCGATTCCGATTCCGACGAAGCCGAGTTCCGACAGCGGTGTGTCACGCACGCGGTCGGGACCGAATTCTTCCAGCAGACCCTTGGACGCCGCGTAGGTCCCGCCGTACCGCCCGACGTCTTCGCCCATCAGCACCACGCGTGCGTCGTCGCGCAGCGCGTCGCGAATCGCGTCGTGGACGGCGGTCCGGTAGGTGGTCTTCATCATGGTGCCTCCGATATCGGGGTAAGGACGTCGCGTTCGAGATCCGCTGCGTCTTCCCACGTTCCCGCCTCGGCGAACGCCACCGCGGCCTCGATCTCCGCCGCGGCCGAATCCTCGATTTCACGAACGTCGGCGTCGGAGAGCGTGCCGTCGCGCAGGCACTGTTCGGTGAATGACCGGATCGGGTCGTGCTCGCGCCACTGCTCGACCTCGGCCTTGTCCCGATACAGTTCCGGGTCGAACATCGAATGGGCCCGGAACCTATAGGTGCGGAACTCGATGAAAAAGGGCCCGCCGGTGTCGCGGACGTGATCGACGCCTTGCTGTGCGGCCCGGTGGCATGCCTCGACGTCCATCCCGTCGACGGCGAGCGTGGGAACGTTGTACGCCGCCGCCTTGACGGTGAGATCGGTCTGGGACTGCGCCCGCTCCAGCGCGGTGCCCATCGCGTAAAAGTTGTTCTCGCAACAGAACAACACCGGCAAGTTCCACAGCGCGGCCATGTTCAACGACTCGTGAAACGCGCCCTCGGCCACCGCGCCGTCGCCGAAGTAGCAGGCCGTCACCCGCTTCTGCTGCAGCATCGCGTCGGCGAGGGCTACGCCCACCGCGAGTGGCAGGCCACCGGCGACTATCGCGTTACCTCCGTAGAACCGCTTGGACGCGTCGAACAGGTGCATCGACCCGCCGCGGCCGCGTGAGCAGCCCTCCTGCTTGCCGAACATCTCGGCCATGATCGAGGTCATCGGGATTCCGCGCAGCAGCGCGTGCGCGTGCTCGCGGTAGGTCGCGACGACCGCGTCGTCGTCGGCCAACGCGCGCAGTGACCCCGCCGCGACCGCCTCTTCGCCGACATAAAGATGCAGGAACCCACGAATCTTGGCCGCGCTGTAGAGTTCCGCGCACTTCTCCTCCATACGGCGCACGCGAACCATGTCCGACAACAGTTCGTGGGCCAGCTTCGTGTCGGTCATGACGGCACCGCCTCGGCGTCGTGGTCGGGATGTCGCTCGATGGTGGAGGTATCACCCTCGGGCAGCCCGAGTTCGCGGGCCTTCAGCAGCCGCCGCATGATCTTGCCGCTGCTCGTGTGCGGCAAGCTGTCGACGAACTCGAGCTCCTTGGGCGCCACGGTGGCCCCGAGCCGCTTTCGTGCGTGGCCGATCAATTCCAGGCGCAGGTCTTCGTCGCCGACCACGCCATTCTTAAGCGTGACAAAGGCTTTGATCATCTCGCCGACCATCGGATCGGGTATGCCGATAACCGCGGCTTCGGCGACCGCCGGGTGATCGGTCAGCGCGCTTTCGACCTCGAACGGACCGATCAAATGCCCCGCGGACTTGATCACGTCGTCTTTGCGTCCGACAAACCAGAAGTAGCCGTCGGCGTCCTTCTTCGCGAGGTCTCCGGTCAGGTAGAGCCCGTCCGCGAAGCAGTTCCGGTATCGCTCCTCGGCGTTGAGGTAGCCGCGGAACATCGACGGCCAGCCCGGCTTGAGCGCGAGCTCACCCTCGACGTCGGGTTCTTCGATGACCGCAATGGTGCCGTCGTCGTTGTGCCGCACTATGAATGCCTCCACGCCGGGCAGCGGACGGCCCATCGAGCCGGGCTTGATGTCGAACGCAGGGGTATTGGCGATCATGATCCCGCCGGTCTCGGTCTGCCACCAATTGTCGTGAATCGGCAAGCCCAGCACCCGCTTTCCCCACCAGACCGCTTCGGGGTTCAACGGTTCGCCCACACTTGCGATGAAGCGGAGCCGTGGAAATCGATAGTGTGCCGGCAGTTCCGGACCCGCCTTGATCAGCATCCTTATCGCGGTCGGTGCCGTGTACCACACCGACACGGCCTGGTCCTGCAGAATCCGGTACCACCGCTCGGCATCGAAGTCCGCTTGGTCGACGATCGAGGTAACCCCGTGCAGCAGCGGACTGATGATGCCGTAAGACGTTCCGGTAACCCATCCGGGATCCGCCGTGCACCAATAGGTGTCGTCGGGATGCAGGTCCAGCGCATACAAGCCGGTGACATAGTGCATCGCCACGGCGCCGTGCACGTGGATCGCGCCTTTTGGTGTGCCGGTGGTGCCGCTGGTGAAGTGCAGCAGTGCAGGGTCTTCGGCGACGGTGGGCTCGATCGGCGCGTTCTCGTCGGCCGCTTTCAGCCAGTCCCAGAAGTCGAGTGTCCCGGGCGGTGGGTCGCCGGCCTTGCCGTCGTCGACGACGAAGACATGCCGCACCGACGACAGCCGGTTGCGAATCTTGGCGATTTTGCGCTCATAGATCGCCCTGGTCGTCACGAGAACATCGGCCTGCCCGATGCTCACCCTGGTGGCGATCGGCTCTGGGCCGAAGGCCGAAAACAAGGGAGAGACGACGCTGCCGTTGCGGAGCGCACCAAGCATCGCGATATAGAGCTCGGGGGAGCGGCCCATGATCGTGAACACTCGGTTGCCCTTGTTGATGCCAAGTGATCGCAGCGCACCGGAGAACCGCCTGGCATGCCGGGCGAGCTCCGCGTAACTGAGATCGCGCGTGGCGATCGCGCCGTCCCAGCCCAGGTCGGCGACGAACCGCAGGGCGGTGCGTGTAGCGGTCGGGCCGACCACGTGCCGGTCCAGCGCGGCGTAAGCGATGTTGCACAAGCCCGGGCCCATGCCCTCGCACAACGCCGGCACATCGGACCAGTGAAACTGCGTCCGCGCTTGTTCGTAGTCTCCGAGGTTGGGCCGGACTGCCCAGTCGCGGGAAGTTTTTTGGATGAGATCCATGGTGGGTCCTTGCCGTGTGGCCCTCGCCTGCAGCTTGGGCACCTTCATCGTTTGCCCGGCCCGCAATGCCGCAATAGAGACAAAAGTCATCAGTGGGACCGCCCGGGTCCAAATGACGTGGTGCTGGGGACCAAGGACCCTGGCGTCCGAGTATTCACATGCCGGAGGGTCGACTTTGGGACGGGAAGCGAGTGAGTGCAATGACCCCAACGATGGTGGACACCGGCGTGGTTACGAGCGCGGTTGAACTCGCGTGCCGCGCTCCCTCCCTGCACAACATCCAGCCCTGGCGCTGGGTGGCGGGCGACACGAGCGTCGACCTTCTCGTTGATCCGGACCGAACGGTCACATCGACCGACAGGCCGGGTCGCGAAGCGATCATCAGCTGTGGCGCCGCGCTCGATCACTTTCGCGTCGCGATGGCGGCGGCCGGTTGGGAAACGAACGTCGACCGGTTTCCCAACCCGAACAATCTCGACCATCTCGCCTCGATCGACTTCGCCTCGGTCGACTACGTCACGCAGCCAAGGCGGGATCGCGCCAACGCGATCCTGCACCGCCGGACCAACCGGCTGCCGTTCCGCGCCCCGAAGCGCTGGGGTGCGATCGAACCCGTACTACGGAGCTCGTTGGACGACGATCTGGTTGCCCTTGACGTACTGTCCAACAACGCACGATCGCGCCTGGCCGAGGCGTCCGCGCTCACCGATGCTCTACGCCGCTACGACGACTCTTACCAGCATGAATTGCTCTGGTGGACATCGCCGGCGCGCGAGGCTGAAGGGATACCCGAGAGCGCACTCGTATCGGAGTCGGACGCCCGCCGAGTCGACGTCAACCGTCGGTTTCCCATCGACCCGTTGGACGAGCGGAGCTCCGCGGGCACCTACGACCAGGCGAAGATTCTCGTGCTGTCCACACCCCGGGACACGCGCGTCGACGCCCTCAACTGCGGCGAGGCGCTGTCGGCGATCCTGCTGGAGTGCACGATGGCCGGACTGGCCACCTGCCCGGTAACGCACATCACGGAGTTGGAAGCCAGTCGGGACATCATTAGGTATCTCGCGGCCGGTCGGGCCGCGGTACCTCAGATTTTGATCCGGGTCGGCATCGCACCCGAGGGCGAGTTGCCTCCCGAGCCGACCCCGCGGCGACCCCTGACGGATGTGTTAGAGATTCGCCGCTAGCGCCGCGTCGCGCATGGAAAGGAGTGAGTCGACGATGAAGGCCAACGTCGGGGACTGGCTGGTGATCAAGGGCGGCACGATCGGCCATCGGGATCTGCGCGGATTGATCACGGAGGTGAGGTCGCCGGATCGCGAGCCGCCGTACCGGGTCCGGTGGCTTGCCACGGACGAAGAGGCGACCGTCTTCCCGGGCCCGGATGCGATCGTCGTGGCGGCCGACGAGCCGAAAGCCGCCGGCCAGCGGGCACGGTCACGGTTTGCCGCGGTGCAGGCGGCCATAACCGATCACGCACGCGGAAATTAGCAGTTTCTCGCGGCGCGGTCGAATTCGCCGCTGAGCCAAGTCATTTGCGTTTCTTCGACCGCGGGGGCACCCGCATGGCCGGCACGCAAGCGGGACCCGGGGCCGCATCACTAGGTGACTTCAGTCCCTATCCGCGACGTGCTCGCAACCGAAATGCTTAGGCCATCCTGCGCACAAGGGAAGTGAAATGGCATCTACGCTCGGCGGTCCACCGTTATTGACCGACTCTGATGTTGATTCGCTCGCGTGGCAATTCCTGCACTCGGCCTATGCCGATACGGCCTATGCCGATTGGCCGCTGGATCGACGCGTCGAAGGCTTTCTCCGCCGACGGGGACTGGTCCGCCTTGCCGAAGACGGCGACGCATACGCCCTCGTCCTCAACCGCGTCATGGCCCACCTCGGGGTGCGTCCTGAGCCGACGAATGGCCCGCATGCCCGGGACTTCGGTCCCTATCGCGGATAGCGGCCCACTGGTCGGATGGACATCGTCAACATCTTTGAATCCTGATCTCTAGGAGACATCCAATGAGCACCCTTTCCCTCCGGCGTCATCCGAGGTCGCTCTTCCCCGAGTTCTCGGAGCTGTTCGCCGGCTTCCCTCCCATGGCCGCACTCCGTCCTGTTCTGGACACCCCCGTGATGCGGCTCGAGGACGAGATGCAGGACGGCCGTTATCTCTTGCGCGCGGAAATCCCGGGTGTCGACCCGGCGAAGGACGTCGAGATCACCGTGCGCGACGGGCAACTGACGATCAAGGCCGAACGTAGCGAGAAGAAAGACTTCGACGGGCGGTCGGAGTTCTCATACGGCTCGTTCGCTCGTACCGTGTCGCTGCCGGCGGGCGCCGACGAAGACAACATCGAGGCCACGTACGACAAAGGCATCCTCTCTGTCTCCGTGGCGATCTCGGAGCAGAACCCCACCGAGCGGCGGGTCCAGGTGCGGTCCGCCAACGGGCAGTGAAGTCGGTGCGCAATGACCAGAGCGGCTGATGCCACCCGGCAAGCTCCGCGCCGCGTGTTTCGCGACCGCCGCGAGGCCGGCCTGGTGTTGGCAAACCTGCTTACCGCGTATCGCGACCGCGGGGATGTGATCGTACTGGGATTGGCGAGGGGCGGGCTACCCGTCGCATTCGAGGTGGCGGCCGCCCTGCATGCCCCGCTTGATGCCTTCATCGTGCGCAAACTCGGTGCCCCCGGCCACGAAGAGTTTGCGGTGGGAGCGCTGGCGAGTGGAGGCCGCGTCGTCGTCAACGACGATGTCGTGCGGGGGTTGCGGATCACGCCGCAGCAGCTGCGCGCCATCGCCGAACGCGAAGGCCGGGAGCTCGTCCGGCGCGAGGCCGCCTATCGCGACGGACGTCCACCGGTCGATGTGACCGGCAAGACGGTGATTCTCGTGGACGACGGCTTGGCTACTGGCGCAAGCATGTTCGCGGCCGTCCAAGCGTTGCGCGAAGCCGAACCCGCGCACATCGTCATTGCCGTGCCGGCCGCGCCGGAATCCACTTGCCGGGAATTCGCCGCCCTCGTCGACGACGTCGTGTGCGCATCGATGCCGACGCCGTTTTTCGCGGTCGGGGAGTCGTTCTGGGATTTCCGCCAGGTCACCGATGAGGACGTTCGTCAGCTACTGGCCACTCCGACAACCGAGACCTCGGTAGCAGCAGCCGCGGCACGGACACCCGCCGAGGTGATCGCGAGCATGGCCATCGAGGCGCCGGAGGGTGTCCCGCCGCGCGAGGCATTGGAGGAGCTGATCGGCGACGCGCGGGTCGTACTGATCGGCGAGAGCTCCCACGGCACGCACGAGTTCTACGAGGCCCGGGCCGCAGTCACGAAATGGCTGATAGAGGAAAAGGGCTTCTGTGCCGTCGCCGCGGAGGCCGACTGGCCCGACGCCTATCGGGTGAATCGCTACGTTCGCGGTCTCGGCGAGGACGTGAGCGCCGATATGGCGTTGAGCGGATTTGAGCGTTTTCCGGCCTGGATGTGGCGCAACACCGTGGTTCGTGACTTTGTCGATTGGCTGCGTATATGCAACCGACGGCTGGGGTCAAACGGTCGGCGGCAGGCGGGCTTCTACGGCCTGGATCTCTACAGCCTCCACCGGTCGATGCAGGAAGTCATCACCTACCTCGACAATATCGACCCGAAGGCGGCGGCACGGGCGCGAGAGCGCTACGCCTGCTTTGACCACGCTTCGGCCGACGACGGCCAGGCGTACGGCTTTTCGGCAGCGTTCGGTGCCGGTCCGTCGTGCGAGAACCAAGCGATCGAGCAGCTGGTCGAAATCCAGCGCAACGCGTTGGCCTATGCGCGCAGGGATGGGCTGCTCGCCGAGGACGAACTGTTCTACGCGCAGCAGAACGCGCAGACGGTGCGTAACGCGGAGGTGTACTACCGCGCCATGTTCAGCGGGCGCGTCACCTCGTGGAATCTGCGGGACAAGCACATGGCGCAGACACTCGACGCGTTGCTGAAACACCTGGACCGCCACCACGATGTGCCCTCTGCGCGAGTTGTGGTGTGGGCCCACAATTCTCACGTGGGGGATGCGCGAGCGACCGAGGTGTGGGCCGACGGCCAGCTCACGCTCGGTCAACTTGCCCGGCAGCGGTACGGCGGCCAGTCACGTCTCATCGGGTTTAGCACGTACGCGGGCACGGTGACCGCGGCCGGCGAGTGGGGCGGGGTTGCCGAACGAAAGGTCGTGCGCCCGGCGCTCAATGGCAGCATCGAAGAACTGCTGCACGAGGCCGGCAAGGCCGACTTCCTGGTGTCGGCCCGGATCAGTCCGGGGGCCGCGGACCCGCTCAGCGGCGTTCGGTTGGGCCGCGCCATCGGTGTGATCTACCGGCCCGAAACGGAACGGCAGAGCCACTACTTCCACGTTCGGCCCGCCGACCAGTTCGACGCCATGATTCACATCGACAAGACCCGGGCGCTGGAACCTCTCGAGGTGACGAGTCTGTGGATTGCCGGCGAAACGCCGGAAACATACCCCTCCGGCCTGTAACCGCCGGCAACGAGCGGAGCGAAGAAAGCATGCCGATGCCAGTGCGGCCGCGTGCAGGCCGACCGCAAATCGTCACGCTGACAATGAATCCAGCGCTGGACATCACGACGAGCGTCGACGTCGTGCGGCCGACCGACAAGTTGCGGTGCGCGGCGACCCGGTACGACGCGGGCGGCGGCGGCATCAACGTCGCACACATCGCGCACATGCTCGGCGGGTCGGCGTTGGCGGTTTTTCCCGCCGGCGGGGCGACCGGTGGTCTGCTCGTAAAGCTGCTCGGCGATGAGGGTGTGCCCTTTGTGCAAGTCCGCATCGCCGCGTCGACACGAGAGAGCTTCACCGTCAACGAGAGCAGCACGGGCCGCCAGTACCGGTTCGTCCTTCCGGGCCCGCAGCTGACGCTGCGCGAACAGGCGCATTGCCTGGAGGAACTCCGGTTCGCGGCAAAGTCCTCGGTGTTCGTGGTAGCAAGCGGCAGCCTGCCGCCGGGCGTGGAAACCGACTTCTACCAGCGGGTTGCGGACATCTGCCGGCATCTGGGTGCCCGCCTTGTCGTGGACACCTCTGGCGGCGGTTTGCAGCGCGTCTCATCAGGGGTGTTTCTCCTGAAAGCGAGTGTGCGGGAACTGCGGGAATGCGTCGGGCGACCACTGGCCACCGAAACCGAGCAGTTCGCCGCCGCACACGAACTCGTCAGTAGCGGCCGCGCGGCGGCGGTGCTGGTGTCCTTGGGGTCTCACGGTGCGCTGCTTGCGACACAGCATGCAAGCCAGCGCTTTCCGGCGATTCCGATGCCGGGCGGGAGCGGAGTGGGGGCAGGTGACGCGATGGTCGCCGCGATCACGGTGGGACTCTGCCGCGGGTGGCCGCTCGTCAAATCCGTACGGTTTGGCATCGCGGCGGGCGCGGCGATGCTGATGACACCTGGAACGGCCGCCTGCGATCGGACCGATGTGGAGAAGTTGTTCGCGCAATCGGCAGAACCCTGCGACGTCGCCGAAGTCTCTGAGCGCCCGGCACATTAGCCCGGGGACGAATGGCTTCCCAGATAAGGCCTAACGACCCCTCCGTAAAAGAGCCAAGCCGCAATAGCCTTGACTGGAGCGAATCACACCAGTCAGGAGCGACATGAGCCAGCTCGATGCAAAGTCGGTAGTCGTGGGCATCAACGGCTCGCAAGCCGCGGTCAATGCCGCCAAATGGGCAATCGACGAGGCGCTGAGTCGGCAGCAGCCGCTGCGCCTGGTCTACGTGATCTCTCGCCGAGGGGCGCAATCCGGGTCACCGCCGACCTCCGAGTGGGAGCTCGAACGCGCCGAAACGGCACTGTCCCAGGCGGACTGCGCCGTACAGAGTGCCGCCAAAAGCCAGGGCAAACCGGTCGAAATCGAAACGGCCATTCTCTCGGGCGATCCCGCGCGAGCGTTGGTCAATGCTTCGCAGGACGCGGCGATGGTCTGCGTCGGCACCTCCCGGCGGGGATGGGCAAGCGACGGGTTGTTGGGCCCGACCGCTGCCGCGTTGGTGGCGGATGCCGGATGTCCGGTAGCGATCATCCGCACCAATCCCGACGGATCCCCGACCGAGCTCGGTGTGATCGCCGTCGTCCTCAACGACGACCCCGACAACGACGAGGTTGTGCACCAGGCGATGGAGCAGGGACGCCGCCGCCACGCCACGGTGCGGCAGATCGATCGGCGGCTCAACAGCTGGGTCCGGCGATATCCGGATGTGCACGTCCAGACCGTTGCTGCGGGCACCGGGGTGAAGTCCGGCGAAAAGCAAAGTAACGCCATCGAACTGGCCGTTGTGGGCAGCGCCGACGCCGCCGAGATCGCCGGGCTGGCAACCCCGAATTGCCACCCGATCGTCGGCTACCCCGACTGCTCGGTGCTTGTCATTCGCCATTAGAGGTCCATCGATGAAAGAGTCAGCCATGTCCCAGCCGGTCGTCGTCGGGATCGACGGCTCAAAGGCCGCGATACGCGCGGCGCTTTGGGCGGTCGACGAGGCGGTGAGTCGTGACGCATCCCTGCATCTCCTGTGCGCAATTGAGCAGGACCAGAACCAGAGCGACCCGGATGACGCGGCGCGCAAGCTGGCCACCGCAGAAACGGCGGTTCGCCACGCGGTCACCGCAATTGAAGCCGGGGGCGCACCGGTGAAGATAGAGACCGAAGTTACCCACGGGCCCGCGATCGGGTCTTTGATTCGCGCGTCGGCATCGGCGGCCATGGTGTGCGTGGGTGCGGTCGGATTGCGTCATTTTCGACCGGGCCGGGTGGGTTCCACCGCAGCGGCTCTTGCCGTTTCGGCGCGCTGTCCCGTGGCGATCATTCGAGCCCGGGACGACCGGGTCCACCCGCCCGCGGAGGAGATCGTCGTCGAGGTAGACGGGTCTCCCGCCAACGATGTGTTGCTGGGCGCCGCCATCGAGGAGGCCAGGCTGCGCAACGCTGCTCTCCGGGCGATCATCTGCCGGCAGACCGCGGCGGGAGACAACGGGACGGTGGATACCGAGGGCACTCGCCGGGCACTCGCCGACCTGGATCGCCGGCTGGCCAGTTGGAAGCGACGCCATCCGGATCTGCGGATGGAGTCGGCAGCGGTACGGGGCGACCTTTTGGAATACCTGGCTTACAACCGCCGGGGGGTCCGGTTGGTGATTGTCGGCGCGCACAACCGCAAGCATTTGAGCGAACTCGTCGGACCGGCCGGCAGCGCGACACTGCAGGGCGCCGACTGTTCGCTGTTAGTCGTCGTCAACCAACAACATTTATGAGGTCGGCCATTATGAAAATGTGCGATATTGAGGCGGTCGTACCATGACTCTTACCTCGCACGCACAGCAGAAGGGGCTCATAATGGTCAAGGTTTTCCTCGTCGACGACCATGAGGTCGTTCGGCGCGGTCTCGCCGATTTGCTCGCGTCGGACCCCGATCTGAAAATCGTCGGCGAAGCCGGTTCCGTATCCGAGGCCAAAGCGAGGATTCCGGCGTTACAGCCCGACGTCGTCGTGCTTGACGTGCGCCTTCCCGATGGGAACGGAATCGAATTGTGCCGCGACCTGGTGTCCGATCATCCGGACCTCCGGTGCCTGATGTTGACGTCATTCACCTCCGACGAAGCGATGCTCGAGGCGATTCTGGCCGGCGCCAGCGGTTACGTGGTCAAGGACATCAAAGGTATGGAGCTGGCTCAGGCGATCAAAGATGTCGGCGCCGGTAAATCCCTGCTCGATAACCGGGCGGCCGCTGCGCTGATGGCTAAACTCCGCGGGGCAGCAGAACGCGACGACCCACTGTCCGGGCTGACCGAACAAGAGCGAACGCTACTCACTCTGCTCAGTGAGGGTCTGACCAACAGGCAGATCGCCGCCCGGATGTTTCTCGCCGAGAAAACCGTGAAGAACTATGTATCGCGGTTGCTGGCCAAACTCGGCATGGAGCGACGGACCCAGGCAGCGGTGTTCGCCTCCAAGCTGGATCAACGTTCGGGCCACGCGGCCACGCCGACGGAAGTGCCTCCGGACCGGCCGGCGGCGCACAGATAGGGGCCTGACCAGCGCTGCCCCGGATCGCTGATCGGCATCGGCCAGTCAGAGTGTTCAGCGTCGGCCTGAATATGGGCACCCGACAAAAAAGGGGACTAAGCTGTCCAGCGGTGCTCGCGTTGCGCACTTCGTGCTGGTCGTGTTCCCGACGCGCGAGTCGCGGCACCGCTGAAGGCGTCGTGGAGGTACGTGGAGGTATCAAGTCGGGTGGCCGACGATGAACGCACTTCGGCTTTTGCTGGGCTCGGTCAGCGTGGGCTGGTTGGCAGGATGCATGAGCAACTCGATGAGTTGCTGGCGGCGCGCGACCAAATGGAGCACCTGCTGCACGTCTTCGTTGAGATCGGCACTGGTCTGGATCTCGACGCGACACTGCACCGGATCATTGTCGCGGCGAGGGAACTGACATCTGCGCCGTATGGCGCGCTGGCAGTACGCGACCCCGAAGGCAACCTGCTGTCGTTTGTCCACGAGGGAATGGATGCCGACACGGTTCGGCGCATCGGACATCTGCCGGTTGGAAAAGGACTTCTGAACCTCTCGCTCTTGGGCGCGCCGGCTCTGCGCCTGGAGGATCTGACCGCGCATCCGGCTGCCGTCGGGTTTCCCGAGCACCACCCCCCCATGCGGGGTTTTCTTGCGGTGCCGATCACCATCCGCGGGATTGCCTTCGGCAATCTCTATCTGACCCACATCGATCCGGGGCGGGTGTTCTCCGAGTCCGACGAGGTTGCGGCTCGCGCGCTGGCGTTCGCGGCCGCGGTCGCCATCGACAATGCGCAACTGTTCGAACGCCAGCGGACATTGGCGAAGTGGATGGAGGCCAGCCGCGAGATCACCACCGCCCTGCTGTCCAGCGCCGAGCCGCACCAGCGCCCGCTGCAGTTGATCGCCGAACGTGCATGTGTCCTGACCGATGCCGAACAGGCGATCGTGCTCCTTCCGGCTGACGCCGACCTGCCAAACGACGAATCCGACACGCTGGTGGTTTCCGCCGCGGTAGGGGTTCATGCCGCTGAAGTGATAGATCGGCGAGTTCCGGTGGACGGTTCCACCAGCGGCGATGTCTTCCGTTCTGGCAAACCGCTGGTCACCGAGGCATTGAGGTATCCGATCGAGGCGTTCACCGATATCGGGCAGCGCCCGGCGATCGTGATGCCGCTGTCCGCCGAAGGTCACGTCGTGGGCGTAATCGCGCTCGCCCGAGCTGCCGACCAGCCACCGTTCGACGACAGCTACCTGGACCTGGTGCGCGATTTCGCCAGCCACGCCGCGATAGCACTCGCGCTGGCGTCGGCCCGTGAGGACGCGCGCCAGCTGGCGCTCGTGGCCGAGCGGGAGCGCATCGCGCACGATCTGCACGACCACGTGATTCAACGCCTTTTCGCCGCCGGCATGAATCTGCAGGGCACGTTGGCCAGGGCGCGCTCACCCGAGGTGGCCGAGCGGCTCAACCGCACGCTCGACGATCTCCAAACCATCATCGAAGAGATCCGCACGACGATCTTCCAGCTCAAATCCCCGTTGGGTAAAACGCCCGACTTCCGGCAGCGGATCCAACGAGTGGTCGCCGACCTGACCGAAAATCGTGACATCGTGACCACAACGCGCATTCACGGACCGATGACCGCCGTCGGCGGTGAGCTCGCCGAGCATGCCG
Source organism: uncultured Actinomycetota bacterium (assembly GCA_963784685.1). Lineage (GTDB taxonomy): Bacteria > Actinomycetota > Actinomycetes > Mycobacteriales > Mycobacteriaceae > Mycobacterium. The sequence continues at coordinate 144,043 of CAWASF010000009.1, read as the reverse complement.
AAGCCGTCACCACGGAAGCCGTTAGCAACGCCCTCCGTCACTCCGGTGCGTCGCGGCTGACCGTCGAGGTCGACGTCGGCGACATGTTCGTCCTCGACATCGTCGACAACGGCTGCGGCATACCCGCCGGCAATGAACGCAACAGCGGCTTGGCCAACATGAAATACCGCGCTGAACAGCTTGGCGGCGCCTGCGAGGTCAGTAATCGACCCGAGGGCGGTACCCGGGTCCACTGGGTCGCTCCGCTCATCGATTTCTGACCGGCGAGACCGAGCCGGCGGTCCGGGACCAATGGCCGACGCGTGGGGTCCAACGGCCCCTGCCGAACCCCACCGACCCGGGATAACGTCTGGATTGTGAGCGATCCAGCGGTGGAAGTCGCGGCTACTGCTGGACTTCTCGACGGACGGGTCGTGTCGTTGCGTTGTCTCGGTGCCGAAGACGCCGAGGCCGTTATGGCACTCCATCAACACCTTTCCGACCATGATCGATACTTCCGCTTCTTCACGCTGCAGCCTGCGCCGCTGGGCGAACTCGTCGGCAAGCTGACCGAGCCCGCCGACGGGCTGTGCGCTCTCGGCGCGTTCGACGCGGACCGGCTGATCGGTGTGGCGCACTATGTGCTCGTCCAAGACGACCCGAAAGCGGCTGAGTTCGCCATAGTGGTCGCCCATGAGGATCATTCACTCGGCGTCGGCACGGCGTTGCTCAAACAGCTGGCCCGGATCGCTCGAGCCCACGGAATTGGACGATTTGTCGCCGACGTCCTGGGCGAGAACCACCTCATGCTGATGGTCGTGTTCGACCTCGGCTGGCGTTGTGTGCCGGCGGACTACGAGTCGGTTCGCCATCTGGAGATCGAGCTGCCCGATTTTGCCGAAGAGGCGCCCAAGGTCTGCTAGCGAAGGATGCGAAATGTCAGAAACCGCAGGTAAATACGGGGTATTAATTTGTGTCGATGGATCGGCGGCATCCGACGCCGCCGTTGCCTGGGGGGCCCGCGAGGCCGTCATGCGTCGGCTGCCCGTCACGCTGATCCATGCAATACCGCCGGTGATCGTCGGGTGGCCCGTGGGTCAACTGTATGCCGAAATGCCCGAGTGGCAGATAGACAACGCAAAGCACGCCATTGATCAAGCACGCAAGACACTGCGCGCCAGCCTGGGCGGGTCCGAGCCACCTGAAATGCACACCGAGATCGTGTATTCCAGCGCCGTCCCGGCGCTGATCGATGCCTCCAAGGATGCGTGGATGATCGTCGCCGGCAGCCAGGGTCTGGGTGCATTGGGCCGACTCATGTTGGGCTCGGTCACAACGGGACTGGTTCACCATGCCCACTGTCCGGTCGCGGTCATCCATTTCAATGAAAGCGCGGCTTCTGATTCCGCCGCACCTGTGCTGCTGGGCATCGACGGGTCGCCGGCATCGGAAGGGGCGACTGCCCTGGCCTTTGACGAAGCGTCGCGCCGTGGAGTTGGGCTGCTGGCCCTGCACGTGTGGAGCGACGTGGGGGTGTTCCCGGTTCTTGGGATGGATTGGCGCGATCGCGAGAGCGAAGGGGAGGAGATTCTTTCGGAACGCCTGGCCGGTTGGCAAGAACGGTATCCGGACGTGCGCGTCGAGCGACTGCTGTTCTGCGACAAGCCCGCCCAGTGGCTGCTCAAGAAATCTGAGGACGCCCAACTCGTGGTGGTCGGAAGCCGAGGCCGCGGGGGTTTTCCCGGCATGCTTCTGGGTTCGGTCAGCTCTGCCGTGGCGCAAGCGGCACGAGTTCCGGTCGTTGTGGTTCGTTAGGCCGTTTTAGGCGGCGGCCCATTTCTTGGCGCTTTCAAGCTCATCGAGCCCGAACACGGCGAGATCGCCCGGGATCATCCAGGCCAGCGCATGCAGGACATGGGCGACCCAGTCCTTGTCGGACACCACGGCGATTCGCTTGAAGGCCGAATGATGCGGCAACACGGTGCCCAGGCCCAGCTTTAGGTCCTCGACAAATCCACCGGGCCCGAACCCCTCGTAATCGGGTGCGATCACCTCCACCACCCTGATCTCGCCGTTTTTCAGCCGCTCTTCCATTGCGGGCTTGAACTCGCGCAGCTCCTTACCTCCCAGCCGGCCCGACACGCGGACACCGGTCACTCCATCCGGCATGTCCGGCAGTAGTTCGATCATCGAGTTCTCCTTTCTGGGAACAGAGTCCGGGCGTTAGTTTCGGACGACGAGCACCGAACACTCGGCGCGCCCGAAGTGGCGATGGTGGGGACCGACGATTCGAGCGACGTCGCTGGCTGCGCTGCTGTCCACCACCGCGAGTTGCACGTCCTCCTGCGTGTTGCCCAGGAAATCGGCGGCTCCTTGTCGCGCGGCAGCGGGCTGGACGTGCACCTCGGGATACTCATTCACCCAGCGGCCGAGCCGATGATTCAGCTGTTCGTAAGGGATTTCGCCCAAACCGCAGCGCCACACTCCCATGGCCAAAATAGGTGCCTGACGAAGTCGCGCTTCCCGAAAGCCGTGCTCGAGCACCGCATCGTTGCCGGGTGATTCGTCGACGACGACGGCGATCGATCCGGCGTGTGGCTTCTCACCGTGGCCAGTGCTGCGAATGACGGCCACCGGGCACTGCGCATTCTTCGCGACGGTCTCGGCGGTTGAGCCGAGCACCTTGCGAGCAATCGCCCCAATCCCAACCGATCCAATGCAAATCATCGCCGCGTGGTCGGATTCTTTGATCAAGGCGCTATCCGGTGTCCCCTGCACGAGATCGCACTCAATCTTGACTGGCTCGCCCATGGCGTGGAGCGCGGCGGAGGCCAACCGCAGCGCTGTTTCGCCGTACTCGATGTCCATCGTCTCGTCACCCAGATTTTGACCCCGCTGGCGTTCGGGGATCGCGTGGATTAGCCGAAGGGGAATATCGCGGCTGACGGCCTCGGCGACCGCCCATTTTGCGGCATTGATCGCCGCGTCCGAGCCGTCGATGCCTACAACGATCCGCTCCGATGCCTGCGGATGGTTCATCGCGTCCTCCCGGTCCGATAACTGGGCGACCGGGACATTCCCGGACCCGCCAACCAAACGTTATTGGGCGAAGCCGATTCTCAGCAGGGTCGTTCGACCCTCGTTTCGGGGCGATGGTCACCTGCGGGCGACGCCCTACGCGACCTCGATGGTGCGTCCGGGCTGGAGATGCTGTATACGGCCGCGGCATTCGACCGTGATGGGTCCGGCGTTGCCGCCCTCGGAGGTCAGAGCGCCGGTTCGTCCGCTGATCCGGAGGTGAAGGCGGTGGCCGCGGTATACGAATGGGAACTCGATCGGGCCGAGCGCCTCCGGCCAATGCGGGCCGAGCACAAGCCGGTCGTTGCGTGTCTCGAGTCCCGTGAAACACCGCTGCAGCAGATCGACACTGCCGGCCATCGCGGCCATATGTATTCCTTCCGACGTGGTGCCGCCCTGGATGTCGGCGACATCGGAAGCCAGTACCCGCACGAAGTACCGCATGGCGTGCTGCCGGTTGGCGCGGGCGAGAACCCACGAATGCACGATCGCGCTGAGCGTCGATCCCTCCGAGGTGCGCGCGAGGTAGTAGTCGATGGTCCTCGGGATCTGCTCCGGCGTGAAGTGATACCCGAGCCGGCCGAACAAGCCCAGCAACTCTTCCGACGACAGCAGGTAGAACAGCATCAGCGCGTCGGCTTGCTTGGACGCCTTGTAGTTGTTCACGCTGTCGTTCTCGGCTTCCAGGATGCGATCGAGCCGCTGGATATTCCCGTACCGCTGCCGGTAGTCCTCCCAATCCAGTTCGGCCAGTTCCGAATAGCCTTCGAACTGACTGATCACATCGTCGTGGAACGGGACGAACATGCGCCGCGTCACGTGATCCCACCGGTCGAGCGCGTCTGACGTCAGACCGACTTTCCCGACCAGATCGAGCCGGTCCCGCAGCGGCAGCAGCTCCAGTGCGTCCATCGCCCGCAGGATCACCCAGACCGCCATCAAGTTGGTGTATGCGTTGTTGTCGATCCCGTCGTACTCCTTGCCGGGATAGCCCGAATGGAACTCGTCGGGGCCGATGATCCCCCGGATCGTGTAGCGGCCGCGGCTGTCGTCGAAGTTGGCCAGTCCCACCCAGAAACGGGCGATCTCGACCAGCATCTCGGCTCCGTAGTCGATGAGAAACTGCCGGTCGCCGGTCACCTGGTAGTGCTGCCACGCGTTGTACGCGACGGCGAGGCCGACGTGATGTGCGCGCGCGCTGGCATCCGGGTTCCACCGTCCGGACTGCGGATTGAGGTGCACTTCCTGGCTCACCTCGCGCCCGTCACTGCCCGATTGCCAGGGATACATTGCGCCGAGATAGCCCGCCCGTTGCGCGGCGCGTCGGGCCTCCGGAAGCCGGCGATACCGATAAAGCAGCAGCGACCGGGACACGTTCGGCATGCGCAGGCTCAGCACCGGGGAGACGTACAACGCGTCCCAGAAGACGTGGCCGCGGTAGGCCTCGCCGTGCAGCCCCCGCGCCGGGACTCCGGCGTCGAGTTCGGCGGTATGCGGCGAAATCGCCTGTAACAGGTGAACCAGATGCAGCCGGAGAACCTTCAATGCCCCCGTGCTGTTGTCCGCAAGGCCGACGCTGCACTGCTCCCACAGCCGGGCCCACGCCCGGGCGTGCTGATGGTGGAGATCGGCGTATCGACCGGCGGCGTCGAGACATTGCCCCGCGGCGCTGGCCGATTCGGATATGGCCGTGTCGCGGCCGGTGAAAATTGCCACGACTTTCTCGCACGTGACCGACTGTCCCGCGGACAGCGGGACCCGGATATCGTGACCGCCGCGGTCGCCGTCCCGCACGACAGCGTATTCCGCGCCGGCCGGGGCGGCGTCACACCACACGATGGTGCGGCCCGCGACCGCGATCGAGATGTGCGACTGCGACGTTTCGGTTCGCAATATCACCGAATCGGGCGCTATCTCGTCTATCACCGTTTCGGTGAGATGAGCGCTCGACAGCGAGCGATAGCGCTCGACCATGGTGTTTTGCACGGTTCCGTCCAGCAGTGACCTGAACTCGACTGTGCCCGACCAATTCTCGGCACCTACCGTCGTTCGCATCGCAAGCACGTGCGGCTGGTGCATCGATGCAAAACGCTGCTGTGTCAATGTGGTGATCTGGCCCGAGCCGTCCCGGCATCGGAGCCTGCGGGTGAGCGTCGCGTGCCTTAGGTCGAATGTCTGCCGATAGAACAACAATTCGGTGTCGTCCATGTGAAACCACGCCCCGCCGTTGATCCGAAACGTCAGCGACAGCCAGTTGGGCAGGTTGACGAGGCTCTCGTTCTCGATGGTCCGGCCCGCGACCCGGTCGGTCAGCGTGTTGTACACGGCTGTGGCGTAGGTGCCCGGGTAGTGCGCCTCGGATGCCGCCGCCTCCGGTGCGCAACCACGGGTAGCGACGTAGCCGTTGCCGACGGTGCACAAGGCTTCGCGCAGCCGCTCATACTTCGGGTCATAGCCCTCGTAGACGAGTTCCCAGGCGTCGTCCGGCTCCGACATTGCGCGTTCCAGATCTTGGGCCAACCGACCTATGAATTCGGCTACTGCGGAAGGACTTTCGAGGCTGAACATGGCGGCGGACGGGCGATCACCATGCTCGTCGTGACGCACCACGATTCCCACGCCGTCGAATTGGACCGCGTCGAAGGCATCTTCGTCGGTGATGTCGTCACCGATGTAGATCGGCAAGACGGCATCAGCACCGGTGGCGCCGTCGCCTGGCTCGATCTGCTCGAGCAGCCAACTGAGCGTTGTGCCCTTTTCCCGCTCGGTGTTTGGGCGCAGCTCGATGACCTTGCGGCCGGTGGCGATTGGAAGGCCCTCGGAACGCCCGAAATTATGGACCGCCGCGATCACCCGCTCCACGTCGGCCGGATCGACATTTCGGTAATGAACGGCCACGGCAAAGCGCTTGTGCTCCAACACCATTCCCGAGATATCACCAAGTGTCTCCGCCAATCGGCGGGCCACACGCGCCACGTTGGCGATGACGCCGGCGGCGGCGCTCTCCCGGGGGGTGCCGTCCGGTGCGATGAGTTCGAAGCCGTGGTTGACCGCATACCACACCCCGTCGACTTTGACTCGTTCGCGGAGGTCGGCCGGATCACGTCCGCTGAGCACCGCTACGGGACACTGTGCGGCCAGCGCGCCCAACGCTTCAGCGGCACCGTCGACGAGTGCCGCCGATTCCGGATGCGCGGTGATGTCGGACAGCGTGCCGTCGAAGTCGAGGAACACGACCAGGCGTCGCCTTGTCACCAGTTCCTTCAGCTGGCCGTAGACCTGCATGGCGTCGGCGATGGATGACATGGCGCTGCCACCGCTACGCACGGTGATCTCGGCGAGGTCGTCGACTACGGCGTCGATCCCGCAGGACTGCAGCTCGTCGCCGTGTCCGAGCCCGATCACGAGGCTGAAGCCACCGTCGCTGCCGGCCTTCAGGACGGCTTGGTCGCGGCCGATGACCACGCAGCGAACGGCAAGGACCCTCAGGCGCCTCGCCGCTTCGGCCAGGGCAGGCGCATCGAGCTTCTCCACGAGATCGGCTTCGCCGAGAACAACGCTGACGAGGTCGTCGATTCCCGCGGTGCGCAGCACGTGCGCGCAGTCCCGGGTGGATGAGTAAACGGCCGTTGCGGCGCCGACATCTCGCAGCCGCCGCAGCAGCGGAACGGTGGAATCGCGCGCCTCGACGACGCCCGGCGCCGTCTCGGCCACCACGCTGTCGAGCCCCAGGATCACCGCGTCGTGGTATCGCCTGTCGATGGTGGCGGGCCATTCGGTCACTTCTGTGACGATGCCACTTTGCGGGCCCGGGTCAACACCGGCAGGCGCAAGAAGGTCTCATGTCCATGGGGTTGGGGACTAAAGCCTCATGATCGATGACTGGTCGGGCAATAGCGTTTTCGCTGACAGAGGAGAACAAAATGACCGCACCCGTCAAGCGCCATGGCATCGTCGTCGGAGTCGACGGATCGCCGGCATCCAGCGCCGCTGTCTGCTGGGCTGCTCGTGATGCGGCCATGCGCGGCGTCCCGCTGACTTTGGTCCACGCCTACAACACGTACGTGCCGACGTTTCCGCAGATACCACTTCCCGCCGGAGTTGCGCTCTGGCAGGAAGACGACGGCCGGCAGGTTCTCGAGCAGGGGGTCAAGATCGCCGAGGAAGCCGTCAAGACCGGCCACGGGATCGAAATCGAGAGTGAGCTGAGGTGTTCGCCCCCGGTGCCGACCCTGGGGGATCTGTCCGAAGAGGCGGAGATGATCGTCGTAGGCAGCAACGGGCGCGGAGCCGTGGGCCGGGTGCTGCTTGGTTCAGTCAGCTCGGGCGTGGTCCGGCACGCGAAGTGCCCGGTTGCGGTCATACGGGATGAAGATCCGTTGATGCCTCACCCGCTGCAAGCCCCCGTGCTGCTGGGCATTGACGGATCGCCCGCCTCGGAGCTTGCGACGGCCATCGCATTCGACGAAGCGTCGCGCCGCGGGGTCGAGCTGATGGCGTTGCACGCGTGGAGCGACGTTCAGGTGCTCGAAATCCCCGGGTTCGATTGGCGGTTGGTCAAGGACGAGGCCGAGCGCAGTCTCGCCGAATCTCTGGCGGGCTGGCAGGAACGCTACCCCGACGTCACTGTGCACCGGCTCCTCGTTTGTGACCAGCCGGCCCGCCAGCTGATCGAGAAGTCGGAATCCGCCCAGCTCGTCGTCGTCGGCAGCCACGGCCGAGGCGGCATCGCCAGGACGCTGTTGGGGTCGGTCAGCAACGCCGTCCTTCACTCGGTGCGGATGCCCGTTATCGTGGCGCGCTCGTCCTAGGGCCCCTCGGACATGTCCGCGGCGACGGACACTGGATCCGTGACGAAGACTTCGGTGCCCTATGTCGATGTGCACGAAACTCACACGGGTGTGGTCGTGTTGGCCGGCGACCGGGTGTTCAAGGCGAAGAAGCCGTTATTGACCGACTTTCTCGACTTCCGCACAGCGGATCAGCGCGAGCGCGCGTGCCGCCGGGAAGTCGAGCTGAACAGCCGTCTCTCACCCGATAGCTACCTTGGGGTCGCGCATCTCACCGACCCCACCGGCGGGCCGGCCGAACCGATCATCGTCATGCGGCGCTACCGGGACGACGACCGGCTGGCGTCGATGGTGACCCGCGGCCCCGACGAGTCCGTTCGAGGCGTACTCGACAGCATCGCGGCCGTGCTGGCCCGCTTTCACGAGCGGGCCGAGCGGAGTCCGGTGATCAACGCCCAGGGCGAGGCCGGCGCGGTCGAGCGACGCTGGCGCGACAACCTGACGGAGCTCAACCGCTACGCCGACTCCTCGGACGTCTCGGCCGAGGCCGTCACGCGGATCCGGCGCCTTGCGGGCGAGTTCATTTCGGGCCGTGAACCCCTGTTTGCGCACCGAATCGAGCAGGGGCTCATCGTCGACGGCCACGGCGATCTGCTCGCCGACGACATTTTCTGGGTCAACGGCGAACCGGTGCTGCTCGACTGCCTGGAGTTCGACGACGAACTCCGGTACGTGGATTGCGTCGATGACGCCGCCTTCCTCGCGATGGATCTCGAGTTCCTGGGTCGCAAGGATCTTGGGGACCACTTCCTCGAACGCTACGCGGCGCATTCGGCGCACGCGGCGCCGTCGGCGCTGCAAGACTTCTACATCGCGTATCGCGCCGTCGTCAGGGCAAAGGTCGACTGCGTGCGGCTGCGGCAGGGCAAATCGCAGGCGGCCGAAGACGCCGCCCGGCACCTGGCCATTGCGGTGGGGCACCTGCGGGACGGCGGGGTTCGGCTGGTGCTCGTCGGCGGAAATCCAGGCACCGGCAAGTCCACGCTCGCGCATGCGCTCGCCGAAAACACTGGGGCACAGGTCATCTCGACCGATAACGTACGCCGGGAGCTGCGCGACGCGGGGATCATCACCGGGGACTCCGGTGTTCTCGACCAGGGACTGTACAGCCCGGACAACGTCGCGACGGTCTACGAGGTCGCCCTGGGCCGGGCAGGCCGGCTGTTGATCGATGGGCAATCGGTGATCCTCGACGGCACCTGGCGGGATCCGCACATGCGCGCTCACGCTCATCGCGTCGCTTCCGAAACGCACTCGGCGATGGTGGAACTCATGTGCTCGGCAACGGTCGACTCCGCGGCCGGCCGGATTACCGCGAGGCAGCCGGGTAGCTCTGAGGTGACCCCGGAGATCGCCGCGGCCATGGCCGCCCGGCATTCCGGCTGGGACACCGCACACCGGATCGACACCTCTCGGGCCTCCGAAGACTCAGTGCGAGCGGCCCACGAGGTGTGGCGCCGAGCCGTTTAGGCCCCTGGACGAGGCGATGGCGCGATGGAGTCGAACGCCCCCTCGCCTGAGGACCAACGCCCCTGTCAGCACCCCGGGAGACATCCCTACGGTCGAGGTCAGAGAGTGGGTGATTGACATGCCAGTGACGGCGCCGGAACCCGAAGTCATCCGGGACGCGGTGATGTTGGCCGGTCGGGCGCCTTCACTGCACAATAGCCAGCCCTGGCGGTGGGTCGTCGAAGACGCGACGATGCACTTGTGGGCCGATCCACGCCGGATGATGCCCGCTACCGATCGCACCGGCCGGGAACTGACGTTGAGTTGCGGTGCGGTCCTCGATCACCTGCGGGTCGCGATGGCCGCCGCCGGGTGGGACAGCGCCACCGAGCGCCTTCCCGATCCCTCCGAGCCGGATCATCTGGCCACGGTTCAGTTTCAGCCCGCGGAGGTGGTGACCGAGGCGCAGCAGCGGCGCGCCGCCGCGATCCTTCGGCGCCGCACCGACCGGTTGCCGTTCGCGGCTCCGCCCGCGTGGCCGGCCTTGGAGTCGGCGCTGCGCCGAGAGGTCCTTCCATATGAGGTGACGCTGGACGTGGTGGCAGACGATGCGCGACCAATCTTGGCGGAGGAATCACGGCTCACCGAGGCGTTGCGCCGTTACGACACGTCCTACCTATCTGAATTGCGTTGGTGGACCTCGCCGTTCGAGTCGGACGCCACCCACGTGCCCGAAAGTGCTCTGCCGTCCAGCTCGGCAGCGGCCCGCGTCGATGTCGCCCGCGCCTTTCCGCCGGGGTATGGCGGCCAACGGCGCGCCGCCGTCGATCATGACCACTCCAAGATCCTCGTACTTTCCACCCGATATGGCGATGATCGGCTGGACGTGCTGCGCTGCGGTGAGGCGCTGTCGGCGGTCTTGCTCGAGTGCACCGTGGCCGGCATGGCCACCTGCACGTTGACCCACATGACCGAAATGGCCATGAGCCGAAACATCATCGCGCAGGTCACCGGGGCCGCCGGCGAGCCGCAACTGCTGATCCGGGTCGGTAGGTCATCGCTGAAGGACCAGCACGTCGAACCCACCGCTCGGCGTCTGGTAACGGAACTTCTCGAATTTCGCAAATGACACCGCGCCGACCGCAAAGGAGGTAGCGCCGATGACTCGGCACTGGCTGGTTATGGAGACGGACGGAGAAGGCGTCCGGGCACTGTTCGTGTCCCGGCTGGCCGGTGCCGGCCGGCACCTGCCCGAGACTCACCTCACCACGGACGAATTGATGGCGTCCACGCGCCACCGCACACACATCGACCTGGAGCGGCTGACCGGGATCCGCGAGCGCCGGGTCTCGGTGGGCGAGGAGGATTCGTACAGCCTTGCCACCTCGGCGGCGCTGAACTGTCTCGCCAAAGCGCAACAGGACCCGGCGTCGCTCGACGTGGTGATCAGCTGCAGCATCACCAAACTCCGCGGCGGCCTGACCCAATGGCTCGAGCCGACGATGAGCGGCGCCGTGGCCCGCGCGATCGGGGCGCCGCAGGCGATGACCTTCGACGTGTCCAACGCATGCGCCGGGATGCTCACCGGGGTCACCATTTTGAACAACTGGATCCGGCAGGGCATCGTCGAGCGCGGACTGGTGGTCAGCGGTGAATACATCTCGCAGTTGAGCCTCAACGCGGCCCGCCACATCCGCAACATCATGAGCAAGGAACTCGCCTGCCTGACCCTCGGTGATGCCGGCGCGGCGCTCCTGCTCGAGCGCGCTCCCGCGGGCTCAGCGGGAATCGCCCTCGCGGGGTTCACCACGGTCGCCGACTACAGCCGGCTCTGCCTGGCCTATCCACGGGGCAACGACCCGGGCGCGCGGATGTTCACCAATTCGCGTGCCATCCAGAAGGCCGCAATCGCCAATACCCCACTGCTGCTTAGTGAAGTGCTTGATGCCGTTGGCATTTCGGTACACGACATCGACCACGTCATCACCCACCAGACTTCGGCGCGTGCCATCCGCAAGGGGATGGCCCGAATGTCGGAGTCGTTCGGCGACAGCCCCCGGCACGACGCCGTGATCACCGTCGACCGGTATGGCAACACGGCGTCGACGACCCACACGGTGGCTCTGGTCGAGGAACTCGAGGCCGGACACATCAAGCCCGGAGAAAGGGTCGCGCTGCTCGCGCTGGCCTCGGGATTGGAGATCGGCGTGGTCTTGTTGACCCTGGATGAGGATTTGGTGAGCCGCTATGGGCACAGTCATTGATCGAGTCGACCTGGCGCATTCGCGGTGGCTCAACCGGCACAGCGCGCTGCACCTCGCCGTCACCGCCGCCAAGAACTGTCTGCGGGGGGCCGGATGTGACCCCGACGAGCTGGATCTGGTGGTCAACGCGGGCATTTACCGCGACCGCAACCTGGGGGAGCCGGCGCTGGCGGCGCTGATCCAGGACGACATCGGGGCCAACACCGAGGATCCCCACACCGGCGCTCACGGCACGTTCTCTTTCGACATCGCCAATGGTGTCTGCGGAGTGCTGACGGCGCTGCAGATCGTCGACGGGTTCTTGCGGACGCACAGCATCCACCGAGCGCTCGTCGTGGCCAGCGACGCGGACCCGGGTCACGGGATGAGCGAGCACTTTCCGTTTTCGGCGGCCGGGGCGGCGTTGCTGTGCCGGTGGACCGATGACGACTACGGCCTGAGCCGGGTGTCGTGGGTGAACACCAATGGAGAAGATTCCGAGGCGTTCACTGCGACAGTGGGATTCAAGGACGCGCGCAATATCCTCCGGTTCACCGAGTCGCCCGATATGGACGAGCGATTCGCCGCGGCGGCAGCGCAGGCGGCCCGCGCCTGCCTGGACGCGCAATCCGTGCGGTTGGAAGACATCGACCTGATTGTCGCCGCTCCGGCCCGGCCCGGGTATCGCGCCGCGCTGAGCAGCCTACTCGGGGCGCCCGTCGAAAAGATTTGCGTCGCAGACGATCACCGCATGCACACGGCCGCGCTGGCGGCGGCGCTCGAACCGGAGGTCGAAAAGCTCCCGGCGGGCGCGCGGGTCTTGTTCGTCGCCGCGGGCGCGGGCGTCACCGCCGGTGCCGCACTGTACCGCCAGCCGCCACGGACTTCAGACGGGTCCGTCCGGCAGACCGCGGCTCAGGCGTGAGCGAGTTTGCTGGCGTAGGGGTCGTCTGGTGAAACACCCCATCAGGCGGGTCGCCGTGAGCACCGGTGGCGGCGACGCGCCGGGACTCAACGCCGTCATCCATGCGGCCACCCTGGCTGGGCGAAACCGCGGCTGGGAGGTCGTCGGGATCCGCGACGGCTTCAATGGGTTGCTTTCCCCGGACGACTATCCCGATGGCGGGCTGATCGAGCTGACCCGTGACAGGGTGCGCGGCATCATCCACCAGGGCGGCACCATTATCGGCACCACCAATCGTGGCAACCCGACCGCATATCCGGTGCGACAGCGTGATGGCAACTGGATCGAGGTGGACCGGACTCAGGATTTGCTAGGCCGCTTCGCGGAGCACGGGATCGACGCGTTGATTCTGGTCGGCGGCGACGGAACGATGTCGATGGGCAGCCAGCTGCACGAGGATGGGCTGCGTCTGGTCGGGGTACCCAAGACGATCGATAACGACCTGGACAAGACCACGTCGACGTTCGGCTTCGACACCGCTGTCGGCTTCGCCTCGCAGTGCATCGACCGGTTGTTCACCACCGCGACGTCGCACGGGCGAATCATCGTGGTGGAGGTGATGGGCCGATACGCCGGATGGATCGCCCTGAACGCCGGAATGGCGTCCGATGTGCACGCGATCCTCATCCCCGAGATCCCGTTCAGTCTCGAGCCGGTGGCCGCCGTCATCAGCCACCGCGAGCGACACGGCGCGAAGTTCTCGATCGTCTGCGTCGCCGAGGGCGCCCGGCCGGTGGGCGGCGAGTCGTCGATCGTCGGCAAATCACCAGGACAGGCAGAGCGCCTCGGCGGCATCGGCGCCAAGGTGGCCGCCGAGCTCGAACGAGTGACTGGACGGGAGGCACGCACGGTCGTGCTCGGCCACCTACTGCGCGGCGGCTCGCCATCCTCTTGCGACCGGTTGCTCGGCGTGCGGTTCGGCGCAGCCGCCGTGCGTGCCCTCGACGGAGGACAGAACGGTGTGATGGTGGCGCTCAACCCGCCGGTGGTGGACTATGTACCGCTGGCAGAGGCCACCCGCCGGCAGAAAACGGTGCCGCTCGACTGCGACTCCATGCTGACCGCCCGCGATATGGGCATCAGCTTCGGCGACGAAGTGCCGATCCACAGCACGATCGGGCGATGACCGGCGGGTCGATGACAACCGGCGGGTTCAAATCCGGTCGCGTTCATCTCACCGGCACCACCTGCTGCTCCAGCTCGAGGATCTGGCGGGTGGTCTTCACCACCACATCGGGGTTCAGGCTTATCGAGTCGATACCGATGCGGACCAGAAACTCGGCCATGTCGGGGTAATCCGACGGCGCTTGTCCACATAGCCCCGAATGGATCTCGTTGCGCCGGCAGCCTTCCACGGCCAGGCGAATCATCTCTTTGACACCCTCGTCGCGTTCGTCGTAGTCGAAGGCCACGATCTCACTGTCGCGGTCGACGCCGAGGGTGAGCTGGGTCAGGTCATTGGAGCCGATGGAGAAGCCGTCGAAGCGTTTGGCGAACTGGTCGAGGAGGATGACGTTGTTCGGGATCTCACACATCGCGTACACCTTTAGCCCGTTCTGGCCGCGCTGCAGGCCGAGGTCGGCCATGGTCTGCAGCACCAGGTCCGCCTCGGCAACACGGCGCACGAACGGCAGCATGATGACGACGTTCGTCAGGCCCATCTCCTCGCGGACCCGTTTCATCGCGCGGCACTCCAGCGCGAATCCCTCGGCGTAAGCCGGGTGCGCGTAGCGCGAGGCGCCGCGGAAGCCGATCATCGGGTTGCTCTCGGTTGGCTCGAAGCCACGTCCGCCGATCAGGCTGGCGTATTCGTTCGTCTTGAAGTCCGACATCCGGACCACCACGGGCTTCGGCCAGAAGGCGGCCGCGATCGTGCCGATTCCCTCGGACAGGCGCTCCACGAAGAAGGCACCGCCGTCGGGGTAGCCGGCGGTGAGCTGACCGATCATGCGGCGAGCCTCGGGGTCGTCGACCTTTTCCGGGTACAGCAGGGCCAGCGGGTGAACCTTGATGTATTCGCTGACGATGAATTCCATCCGGGCCAGTCCCACACCGTCATTCGGCAGAAACGATGTCTTGAAGGCCAGATCGGGGTTGCCGAGGTTGACCATGATCTGGGTTCGCGGCCGCGCCAGGCCGGCCACCTCCGTGCGATCCACGTGGAAGCCGACTTCGCCGGCGTACACACGCCCCGTGTCGCCCTCCACGCAGGACACCGTGACGACCGCACCACTGGGCACGCGCGTGGTCGCATCGCCCGCGCCGACGACGGCGGGGATGCCGAGTTCGCGCGCGATGATCGACGCGTGGCAGGTGCGTCCGCCGCGGTTGGTGACGATTGCGGCGGCCATCTTCATGATCGGCTCCCAGTCCGGCGTGGTGGTGTCGGCGACCAGTACGTCACCGGCCCGGAAGTCCGCGAGGTGCTGTGGGTTGTCGATTCGCTTCGCGGCGCCCGAGGCGACCTTCTCGCCGACCGACCGGCCCTCGGTGAGTACCTCACCTTTGCCCTCGAGCACATAGGTCTCCACGACGCTCGGGTTGCGTTGGGAAGCAACCGTTTCGGGGCGGGCCTGGACGATGTAGAGCTTCCCGTCGAGGCCGTCTTTGGCCCACTCCATGTCCATCGGCCGCCCGTAGTGCCGCTCGATGGTGCACGCGTAGCCGGCCAGCTCGACGACGTCCTCATCGGTGAGGCAGAAGCGGCCGCGATCGGCCTTCGGCGTGGGGATGTTGCGGACCGTGTGCTTCGTCTCGCCCTCGACGAACACCATCTTCACCGCCTTGTCGCCGAGCAGGCGGCGCAGCACGGCGCGGTGGCCGGCCTGGTAAGTCGGCTTGTGGACGTAGTATTCGTCGGGGTCCACGGCGCCCTGCACCACGTTCTCGCCGAGGCCGTAGGCGCCCGTCACGAACACGACGTCGCTGAAGCCCGACTCGGTGTCGATGGAGAACATCACGCCCGACGAGGCGAGGTCGGAGCGCACCATCTTCATCACGCCGATCGACAGCGAGACCTTGAAATGGTCGAAGCCCTGGTCGATCCGGTAGTGGATGGCCCGGTCGGTGAACAGGCTGGCGAAGCAGCGGCGGCACGCGTCGAGCAGGCTCTCGCGACCCTTGATGTTGAGGTAGGTTTCCTGCTGGCCGGCGAAGCTCGCCGTCGGCAGGTCCTCGGCGGTCGCCGAGCTGCGCACGGCGAGGCTGACCTCTTCGCCATACTCTTGCTGAAGCATGCGGTAGGCATCCGAGATCTCGGCGGCCAGGTCGTCGGGAAGCCCTGCGCCGTAGACGATCTCACGGGCGCGTTTGCCTTTGCGCGCCAACGCGGTGACGTCGTCCGGGTCGAGATCGTCGAGCTCGGCGTGCAGCGCGTCCCAGGCGCCGGCCCTGTCCAACGTGTGCCGGTAGGCCTCGGCGGTGGTGGCGAATCCGTTCGGGACGCGGACGCCCTGCCCGGACAGCTTCTGGTACATCTCGCCGAGCGAGGCGTTCTTGCCACCGACGATCGGCACGTCTCCGATGCCGATTTCTTCGAAGAAGCGAATGTATTTGAAGTCGCTCATGGTGTGTTCCTCCTTGGTTGCTGCGTTCGATATGTGTCGTAGATCCCGCTGTTGGCCTCGCGCAATGCCCAGACGTAGTCCGCGCGTTCTTGTGTTGCTGCGTCCCCGGCGTTAGCGACTGCCAGTAGCCCGCGCACCTGGTTGAGGTCATGAAATCTCTTGCGGCTCATCCAGTCCTTCAATTCCCGCAGAAGGACGCCCGCGTACTCGGGGCCATGGCGCAGCAGCGCGGAGGCGCACTGGACAATATCTGCCCCGGCGAGCAGATACTTGGCCACGTCGCTGGCGTACTCGACGCCTGTGCTGGCCGCCAGGGAGGCGCGGATCCGACCGTGCAGCAACGCGATCCAGGTCAGCGGCAAACGTGTTTCCGCGGGAGTCGACAGGGAGACGGTACGTACCGTGCTGAGCGTCTCGGGGTCGATGTCGGGCTGTAGAAACCGGTTGAACAACACCAGCCCGTCGGCGCCCGCTGCGTCGAGTCGGTGCGCCATGTCCGCGGGCGCGCTGAAATATGGGCTGAGCTTCACGGCGACCGGAATCGTTGCCGCGCTTTTGACCTCGGCGAGCACGTCGAGGTGCCGCTGCTCCACCGCGGTGCCGTCAATGCCGGTATCGCCGGGAAGGTAATAGATGTTCAGCTCGATCGCCGCCGCGCCGGCGTCCTGTATCCGGCGCGCGTAGCGCGCCCAGCTGCCCGGCGTCGATGCGTTCAGGCTGCCGATCACGGGAATGTCGATTGCGGTCGCCGCGCGCTCGACAAGCCGCAGATACCGGTGACCGCCGTGACCGTCATCGACGGTGGCCGGAAAATAACTGAGCGACTCGGCGTAGCTTTCGCAGCCCTGCAGCGCCATCCGCTCGTCGTGGGCGGCTTCGAGGCGCACTTGTTCCTCGAACAGTGAGTACAGCACCACCGCGCCGACACCGGCAGTTGCGAGCCGACGCACGTCGTCGACCGTGGCGCTGAGCGGTGACGCCGAGGCCACGAGCGGGTTGCGCAAGTTCAGCCCGAGGTAGGTAGTGGACAGGTCCATCAGGGCGTCCTCCGCGCATCGGACGGAAAGTGTTGCGGAGCGCGGGAAGCCATCTCTTCGTAGGTGCTCCAGCGCTGGTCGATCGATTCCTGCGCGAGCGCCAGCAGGCGTTCGGCCTCGTCCGGGTCGGAGTTGGTCAGGCTGCGATAGCGCAGCTCGCGATAGCGGTAGTCGGCAAGCGGGAGGCGGGGGCGGTGGGAGTCCAGCAGGAACGGCGGTGTTCCGGTGGCGCGCAGCACCGGGTTGTATCGGATCAACGGCCAGTGGCCACTGGCCACCGCGCGGTACTGCTGGTCGAGGCCGTAACGCATGTCGAAGCCGTGTGCGATGCAATGGCTGTAGGCGATCACGATCGACGCCCCGTCGTAGGCCTCGGCCTCCCGGAAGGCCAGCAGCGTCTGTTCGGGATCGGCGCCCATGGCGACTTGCGCGACGTAGACGTTGCCGTACGAAATCGCCTGCAGTGCGAGGTCTTTGCGCGGCACCGTCTTACCCCCGGCGGCGAACTTGGCCACCGCGCCCAGCGGCGTGCTCTTCGACATCTGCCCGCCGGTGTTGGAGTACACCTCGGTGTCGAGCACCAGGACGTTGACGTTGCGTCCGCTGGCCAGCACGTGGTCGAGCCCACCGGCGCCGATGTCATAGGCCCAGCCGTCTCCGCCGACGATCCACACGCTGCGGCGTATCAGGTGGTCGATGACGCTGCGCAACTCGTCGCGCAGCGCCGGGGCCAGCCTGTCGAGCCGGTCGGCCAGTTCGGCAACCCGCTGGCGCTGGGCGTGCAGTTCCGACTCCCGCTGCTGCGGGGCGGCCAGGATGGCATCGACGAGATCGGCACCCAGGACCTCGCGTTGTTCCGTCAGCCGCTGACGGGCCTGGTGGAGGTGGGCGTCGGCGGCCAGCCGAAGGCCGAGGCCGAACTCCGCGTTGTCCTCGAACAGCGAATTGGACCAGGACGGGCCGCGTCCCTCCGCATTGGTCGTCCAGGGCGTGGTCGGCAGGTTGCCGCCGTAGATCGACGAGCAGCCGGTGGCATTGGCGATCACCAGCCGGTCGCCGAAAAGCTGCGAAAGCAGTTTCAGGTAGGGGGTTTCCCCGCAACCCGCGCATGCGCCGGAGAATTCGAACAGTGGCTGCAGGAACTGCGCGCCGCGCACCGTCCCGAAATCCACCATGGATCGGTTGGCCACCGGCAGGGTTTCGAAGAACGCGATGTTCTCACGCTCGGCGGCAACCAGCGGTTCCCGCGGCGCCAGGTTGATCGCCTTGGTGACCGGCGTGCCGGGGACGACGGCCGGGCAGGCCTCCACGCACAGATTGCATCCGGTGCAGTCCTCGACGTAGACCTGCAACGTGTAGCGGGTGTCGGGCAGGCCGACCGCGTTTAGCGGTGCCGAGGGGAACGTTGCCGGTGCGTCGCGAAGCCGCTCCTGGTCGTAGAACGTGGTGCGAATAACGCTGTGCGGGCAGACGAATGCGCAGTTGCCGCACTGGATGCAGGTGTCGGGATTCCACACCGCGACGAGGTCGGCGACGTTGCGTTTTTCGTAGGCCGCGGTGCCGCTGGGATAGCTGCCGTCCACCGGCAGGGCGCTGACCGGCAGCGCGTTCCCGCGGCCGGCGATCATCTCCGCGGTCACGGTCCGCACGAAATCCGGTGCGCCGACCGGAATGAGGGGCTCGGGCTCGGAGCCGGAGCGGATCCGATCGGGGATGTCGACTCGGTGCAGTCGCTCCAGGGTGCGATCCACCGCGTCGACCTCGCGGGCCACCACGTCGGCGCCCTGCGCGGCGTAGGACTTGGCGACGCTGTCCTTGACGCGGGCGAGCGCCTCGTCGGCGGGCAGCACGCCGGAGATGGCGAAAAAGCAGGTCTGCAGGGCGATGTTGATCCGCCCGGCCAGCCCGACCTCGCGGGCGATGCCGCCGGCGTCGATGACATACAGCCTGATCTGTTTGTCGATGATCTCCTTTTGCACGGTGCCCGGCAGGCGATCCCACACCCGGTCGGGTGGATGGGTGGTATTCAGCAGCAGCGCAGCGCCCTGGGCGGCACGGCCCAGCACGTCCACGGTGCGCAGAAACCGCTCATGATGGCAGCCCACGAAGTCGGCGCGCTGCACCAGGTAGGGTGCGCGGATCGGGTCGGGCCCGAACCGCAAATGCGAAACGGTCTGCGAGCCCGACTTTTTGGAGTCGTAGACGAAGTAGCCCTGCGCGTACAGGTCCCGCTCGGCGCCGAGGATCTTGATGGTGTTCTTGTTGGCGCCGACCGTGCCGTCCGAGCCGAGACCGAAGAACACCGCGCGCACCGTGCCGGCGGACTCGATGTCGAAGCCCGCGTCGTAGTCGATGCTCAAACCGCTGACGTCGTCGTCGATCCCGACGGTGAAGCGTGACCGCGGCCGTCCGCGGCCGAGCTCACCGAACACACCGGCGACCATCCCCGGCGTGAATTCCTTTGATGACAACCCGTAACGCCCGGCGCACACCAGCGGCAGCGTCGACCGGTCGCCGCTGTTGTACGCCTCGGCCAGCGCGGCGACGACGTCCAGATAGAGCGGCTCGCCCAGCGAACCCGGTTCCTTGGTGCGGTCCAGCACACCGACGACGCGGACGGTGGATGGCAGGGCCGCCAGTATCGCCCCGGCGGGAAAAGGCCGATACAGCCGCAGCTGCACCACCCCGACCCGCTCGCCGCGCGCGTTGAGGGCCGCCACGGTTTCGGCCGCGGTCTCACCGCCCGATCCCATCAGCACCAAGACCCGGTCGGCCTCGGGGTGTCCGGCGTAGTCGACGATGTGCATCGGCCGCCCGGTGCGCCGGCCAAGCTCATTCATCATTTCCTCGACCACCTCGGGCACCCGGGCGTAGAACGGGTTGACGGTCTCGCGGGCCTGGAAGTAGGTGTCGGGATTCTGTGCGGTGCCGCGGATGAACGGCCGGTCGGGCGATAGCGCGCGGCCGCGGTGATCCAGGATCAACCGCTCGGGGACCAGGGCTCGCAGGTCGTCGTCGCCGAGCGACTCGATGGTGTTGAGCTCGTGAGAGGTGCGAAAGCCGTCGAAGAAGTGCACGAACGGCACCCGGGTGCGCAGCGTGGCCGCCTGGGCGACCAGGGCGAGGTCTTGGGCTTCCTGCACCGAGGCCGACGACAGCAGCGCAAAGCCGGTCTGGCGTACCGCCATCACGTCCTGGTGGTCGCCGAAAATCGAAAGGCCTTGTGCGGCAATGGCTCGCGCGGCAACGTGTATCACCACGGCGGTCAGCTCACCGGCGATCTTGTACATGTTGGGGATCATCAACAGCAGGCCCTGCGACGAAGTGAACGTCGTCGCCAGCGCCCCGCCCTGCAACGCGCCGTGCAGCGCGCCCGCCGCCCCGCCCTCGCTTTGCATCTCCAACACCGTCGGTACCGCGCCCCACACGTTGGGCCGTTGCCGGCTCGACCAGGAATCCGCCAGTTCGGCCATGGGCGAGGACGGGGTGATCGGGTAGATGCAGCACACCTCGTTGAGGCGGTAGGCCACCGAGGCCGCGGCCTCGTTGCCGTCCACCGTGATACGCGTCATCTCGGCTCCGGCGTCATCTCGATGGCGTGCACCGGGCACTGCTCGTAGCAGGTGGCGCAACCGGTGCACCTGTCATAGTCGAAGCGGTAGCGGTGACCGCGCCCCAGCTTGATCACCGCGTCCTCCGGGCACGCCCCCAGGCAGCCGTCGCACTCGAAGCAGTTGCCGCAAGACAGGCACCGGCCGGCCTCGAATTTCGCGGCCTCGGCGGACAGGCCTCCGACTATCTCGTCAAAGCCCGTGACCCGTTGTGCCGGAGCGAGTTCCGGCTGCGTCCGCTGGCGCGCATCACCGAAATACCACAGGTGCAGCTGGTCGAATTCGGCGACCGGGTGCTTCGGCGGGAGTTCCCCCGTGCCGCCGCGCAACCACGCGTTGATGTGGCGGGCCGCCTTTTTGCCGTGTCCGACGCCGACCGTCACGGTGCGTTCACAGGGCACCATGTCACCGCCGGCGAAGATGCCGGGGCAGCCGGTCATCAGCGTGGACGAGACCCGCACGGAACCGTCGTCGTCGACCTCCATGCCGGGCAGGTTCCGCATGAACGCCGACTCCGTCTCCTGTCCCAGCGCCATGATCACGGTGTCGGCCGCGAGCGTCTCGAATTGTCCGGTGGGTGAAGGGCGTCCGGATTCGTCGAGACGCATGAGCTCCACCTGCAGCTCGGGCCCGTCGAAGGCGGTGATTGTGCGCAGCCAGTTGATCCGAACGCCCTCGTGCTCCGCCTCGTCGACTTCGTTCTGATGGGCGGGCATTTGGGCCGCCGTGCGGCGGTAGATGATGACGGTGTCCTCGGCACCCAACCGGCGAGCGACGCGGGCGGCGTCCACCGCGGTGTCGCCGCCGCCGTAGACGGCGACGCGGCGACCGAGGTCGGGTCGCTCGCCGGACGCGACGCCGCGTAGGAACGACACGGCGTCCAGGAGCGATCCCGCGTCGCGCGACGGGATGTCGACGCGTTTGGCGAGATGGGCGCCGACCGCGACGAACACCGCGTCGAAACGTCCCGCGTCCCGCTCGGCGGCGAGGTCTTTGACCCGGTGCCCACACGTCAGCTGCACGCCGAGCGCGGCGATTCTTTCGATCTCGGCGTCGAGCACGTCGCGGGGCAGCCGGTAGTTCGGGATCCCGTAGCGCATCATCCCGCCCGGCTCCGCGCCGGCGTCACGGACCTCAACCTCATGGCCCAGCCGGGCGAGGTGATAGGCGGCCGACAGTCCGCTGGGGCCGGCGCCGACGACGAGAACGCGCTTGCCTGTGGGTTGCGCAGCCGGTTCGAACTGCCAACCGCGTTCGCGGGCCGTATCGCCGAGAAACCGCTCCACCGCATGGATCGACACCGGCGCATCGAGATGTCCACGGTTGCATACCGATTCGCACGGGTGATAGCACACCCGGCCGTGGATTGCCGCGAAGGGATTGTCGATGGTCAGCTCACGCCAGGCCTGCTCGTTGTGCCCGGCCCGGGCGTGGGCAAGCCACGCCTGGATGTTTTCACCGGCGGGGCATCCGGCGTTGCACGGCGGCATCAGGTCGACGTAAACCGGCCGACGATCGCGCGTCGGGCCCCCACGCGGCTTGCCGTGCGATAAATCGGGCAGCGCAGTCACGTCGCCGTGCGCATCGCCGGTGAACCACTCGGCCATCATGTTGCTCACGATATGACCGCTTGCGCCGCAGCACAGCCGCCATTGGGCCCCCATAGTTGAGGACTTCTGACTCTCACCGGACGGGCGGGCACGGCGGAAAGTAGCGAGATGGAGCAATTGACAGCCCTCGACGCCGCCTTCCTCGAAGTCGAGGACTCCGATTCGCATGTGAGCTTGGCGGTCGGGGGTGTGTCGATCGTGGAGGGGCCGGCTCCCAGCTATGACGAGTTCGTCTCCGCCCTTGCCGAACGTGCGCCGACAATTGCTCGCTGCCGGCAGGTTTTGCGTACGCATCCGCTCGATCTGGGCCCACCCGAGTGGGTGGACGACCCGCACTTCGACGTCTCGCGACACCTGCACCGGCTCGCGCTGCCGCAACCCGGCGGCGACGCCGAACTGTTCCAGGTGATCGCGACAGTAATGGAGCGGCGGCTCGACCGCGAACGCCCGCTGTGGGAGTGCTACGTCATCGAGGGGCTGAGCGACGACCGGTGGGCGGTGTTGACCAAAATCCACCACTGCATCGGCGACGGCATCGCGACAGCGCAGATGTTGGCGTCATTCGGCGACGACGCCGGGGGAGGCGACACCTTCGCCAGGGACATTCACGGCGCCAAGGAGCCGGCCCAGCCCGGCCTGCGTCTGCGCAAAGTGAGCCTGAACCCGTTGAGCTGGGTGAGCGGGATTGCGCGGAGCGCAGTCGCCGCAGCAGCGAGGGCCGAACTCCTGGCGGTGGGTGCGGCCGAACTGGCGGCCAGTCTGCTCACCCCGGCGCCGGCGTCGTCCCTGAGCGGTCCCGTCACGACGTTGCGGCGCTACAGTGCGGCCAGGGTCCGGTTGGCCGATCTGAAGGCGGTCAGTCGGGCATTTGGTGTGACGCTCAACGACGTGGCGCTGGCGGCGATCACCGACAGTTACCGCAGGGTCTTGCTCGACCGGGGAGAAGAGCCCGGCCACAACTCGCTTCGCACGCTTGTTCCCGTTTCGGTCCGCACGGTCGACCATTTCAATGTCACGAGCAATGAGGTCTCGGCGATGCTGCCGTTACTGCCCGTCGACGAGGCGGACCCGGTGCGACAGCTCGAGTTGGTGCATAGTCGGCTTGCCCGGGCCAAGGCCAGCGGTCAAAGCGAAGGCGGCCACGCGATCGTTGAGGCGACCAAAAACGTCCCGTTCGCGTTCTCTGCGTGGGCGATTCGCGCGCTGACTCGCCTGCCCCAGCGCGCGGTTGTCGCCTTGGCGACCAACGTGCCCGGCCCGCGAGGCCAGCAGCGATTGCTGGGCCGGCGGGTGCTCGAGATCCTGCCGATCCCTCCGATCGTCCTTAGGTTGCGCACCGGGATCGCGATGCTGAGTTACGCCGACACCTTCGTCTTCGGCATCACCGCCGACTACGACACCGCACCCGACATCGAAGCCCTCGCAGCGGGAATCGAGAACGGGGTCGCGCAGCTGGTCGAGGCCGGCCGTGCTCGCCGGTTCAAGCGGGCGCGGGTCGCCGCGGGCTCCGCGACCTCGTGAACATTGCGGTTGACCGTCGCTCAGCGCGTTCCCTGGGCAACACCCCCGTGCTTCTTGATCGACGGTCGGTTGCCGGCACGGCGGATGCGCTCATGGGCGGTCAGGAGCAGGTGGTCGAAATCGGATTGGGAGCGCAGGGTTACGCCGGCGCCGCGAAAGTCCTCGGAGATCTGTTCGGCCAACAACCGCAGTTTGACGTTTGCTTCCTGTGACAACCACTTCAGCACATTGAAGGCTGCGCCGTCGTTGATGTCGTAGATCAGCATCAGCATGCCCTTGGCTTGCTCGATGCTGGCCCGGTTTTCGCTGATCTCGGCCAGCTTCGCGGTGACAACGTCCTCCTGTTCCTGTTCGGGGCCGGGGGAGACGTCGATGTAAAACCCGTGCGTGCCAATGACTTCGCCCTGTTCGTCCAAGAGCTGATCCCCGACGACGACGACGTGGCGCACGTTGCCGCCGGTGTCGATGATCCGGTGGCGGGTGCTGAACGGCCGGCGCGTGTGCAGAATCTCATCGATGGTGGCCGCGACCTGGCCGCGATCTTCGGGATGTTTGTGGCCGAGCACCAATTCGGTGGTCGGCGTGACGGTGCCCGGTTCGTACCCGTGGATCCGCTGCACCTGTTCGCCCCATTCCCATCGCTGGTCGGCGAAATAAAACCGGAACCAGCCCGCGCGCTGGGGGAGGCCGCCGGCCAACGCCTGTTCGACGTCGGCGGATTGGCCGTCGAGATGCCAATTCATCGTTGACCCTGCCTCCTCTGGCTCAGCTCACACGGCGAGGCGCTCGATCGATTCCCCGGCGCGCAGGGCGGCGGCCCGAACGTTGGCACGGATCCGGTCGCTCGGTTGCCGACTCACGGTCGCCGCCCCGCCCGCCGATCGGTCAGGCGTCTATGACCTCCCGCTTGGGTACATTGTCGTCGATGGCTTTGTGGCCGGCGCCACGGCCGACCGAAATCTTGCGCGGCTTGGCCTTTTCGGCCACTGGGATGCGCAGGATCAAGACACCTTCGCCGTAGGACGCCTCGATCTTGTCGGTGTCGAGGTTTTCGCCGAGAACGAGCTGGCGGCTGAACACCCCCCGCGGCCGCTCGGTGGCCAGCATCTCGCGGTTGGGGTCGACGGCCGGCCGCTCGGCCCGGACGGTCACTACATTGCGTTCGATGTCGATGTCCAGCGAGTCGGCGTCGATGCCGGGCAGGTCGAACTCGACGACGAATTCTTCCCCCTCGCGCCAGGCGTCCATCGGCATCACCGCAGGACGGGCGGCCGTGCCCAGGGCTTGCTGGGCGAAGCGGTCGAGCTCACGGAATGGGTCGGTACGCATCAGCATGGTGGTCACCTCTCACTTGGATCTGCTGTTGTGAAACGGCAATTACCTATGTCTAATGACATAGTTTTGATATAGCACTGTCGACAGTTCAGCGCAAGTGTGATAAACAGATTTTCTGTACAGCCAGCTAAGGAGATGCCCGATGGCCGTCAATCCCGGCAACACCGGAGCGCCGGCGGCTGATCAGGGGGTGTACGGAATCTCTGTTGCCGCCGAGCTTTCCGGCATCCCGGTGCAGTCGCTGCGCCTTTACGAACGGTACGGCCTGCTGACGCCGGCCCGAAGTGGCGGCGGTACCCGGCGCTACAGTGCCGACGACCTGGCCCGGTTGCAACGCATCAGCGCGCTGGTCGAGGCCGGGGTCAACCTGGCCGGCATCGCCCGCATCCTCTGCCTGGAGGATGACAACGCCACACTGTCGGCGGCCAATACCGACCTGCGGTCGACGAATCGTTCGTTGCGGCGGAACGCGGCGAAGGGCGCACGGCAGTCTGAAGGCCAACGACCGTCGCCCTAGAATCCGGGCAAGACGCCGGTGCAGGTGGGCCCGCCCAGTCGGCCACGGGATCTGTTGCTGCCCAGTTAATTTCGCTTCCGCAGTTGAACTCGTGTAGGCGGTCCACGCGTTTATTCGTTACCCGGGCTTACACTTCGCTGTGTGGCTCATAGACTTCGTTTTATGGGTAGACGGGTGGAGTTGCTCGCCGCCACCATGACACTGTGGGGCTTGGTTCCGCGTGGATGTAACGTGTCCGGGTAACTGCAGCGTAGGGGGGCATGCGCGAGGGACGGTCAATCCTGCCGCGACATCCGCGAGGGGGTGATGCCGTGTCCGACGGCAAAGACATGATCATCGCCCAGCTGGCAGAACTGGTTGCCAATCTGGACCGCGATGGTACGGAGACGAGGGCCGGGCTGCGCGAACTCATCGAAAACAGCGTTCGGCACGTGGCGGGCTGCCAGTACGCGGGGATAACTCTGGCCGAGAAGGGCAAGGCCGTGACCAGCGTGGTCGCCACGCACCGCTACCCGATGGTGCTCGACGCGATTCAGGACCGCTGCCGGGAAGGACCGTGCCTGACTGCCGCCTGGCGGCATCACATGATCTACGTCGAGGATCTGAACGTCGACCAACGCTGGCCGAACTACCAGCGGCACGCGCTCGAACAGACGCCCGTCCGATCGATCGCTTCGTACGAGTTGTACGACGACGGCGACGGCATGGCCGCCCTCAACTTCTATGCCGAGCATCCGCACGCATTCAGCGACGAAGCATTGGAGCTTGCCGGCGTTTTCGCCGCTCATGTCGCGTTGGGGTGGTCGGTGATGCGCCGCCAAGACCAATTCCGCAGCGCCCTGTCGTCACGGGACATCATCGGTCAGGCCAAGGGGGTCATCATGGAGCGCTTCAACCTCGACGCCGTCGAAGCCTTCGATCTGCTCACCCGGCTATCGCAGCAATCCAACACCAAGCTGATCGACATCGCTACGGCGCTGATCGACAGCGAACATCCGCTCAAGCGCGCACATCGCTGACTGAAAGGCTTTCTGCGATCAGTCGTTAGCCGAATCCGTGGGCGTGTCCTCGTTTTGGGTGAGCACGGCTGCGTTGCCCACGACGCGTTTCGGCGGGCACGACGCGGGTATGTGCCATGCCCATGCGAGCGGTTATCTGGCACGGCAAGCGGGACGTGCGCGTCGAGTCGGTGCCCGACCCGAAGATCGAGCAGGCCACGGATGCCATCGTCGAAGTCACTTCGACGAACATCTGCGGGTCCGACCTGCATCTTTATGAAATTCTCGGGGCATTCATGAAGCCCGGGGACATCCTCGGTCACGAAGCCATGGGAATCGTCCGTGAGATCGGTGGAGAAACGGGCGACCTTCGGATCGGGGACCGCGTCGTCATCCCGTTCCAGATCTCCTGCGGCCGTTGCCACATGTGCGACAAGCAGCTCTACACGCAATGTGAGACCACCCAGGTCCGTGAGCAGGGCATGGGAGCGGCGCTGTTCGGCTATTCGGAGCTCTACGGCGAAATCCCCGGTGGCCAAGCCGAGCTGCTGCGCGTCCCGCAGGCCCAGTTCACTCACATCAAGGTCCCTGTCGGACAGCCGGATTCGCGGTTCGTCTATCTGTCCGATGTGTTGCCGACCGCGTGGCAGGCGGTTGTCTACGCGGACATCCCCGACGGCGGCACGGTGGCCGTACTCGGCTTGGGTCCGATCGGCGACATGGCGGCACGCATCGCCGATCACCTCGGCTACCGGGTCATCGCGGTCGACCTGGTCCCCGAACGCCTGGCCCGGGCCGCCGAGCGCGGCATCCACACGATCGATCTGGGGCGGCTCGACTCTTCGCTCGGCGAGGCGGTCCGTGAGCGGACCGACGGGCGCGGTGCGGACTCGGTGATCGATGCGGTCGGCATGGAGGCGCACGGATCCCCGGCGGCGCGACTCGCGCAGCAGGCCACAGCGGTGTTGCCGGACGCGCTGGCCAAGCGGCTGATGCAAACCGCCGGCGTCGACCGGCTCAGCGCGCTGTACTCGGCCATCGACATCGTGCGCCGCGGCGGGACGATCTCGCTGATCGGCGTCTACGGCGGGATGGCCGACCCCCTGCCGATGCTGACGCTGTTCGACAAACAAGTGACGCTGCGGATGGGGCAGGCCAACGTGAAGAAGTGGGTCGACGACATCATGCCGCTGCTGACCGACGACGACCCGCTCGGCGTCGACAACTTCGCCACGCACGTGCTGCCCCTCGACGAGGCGCCGCACGCCTACGACATCTTCCAAAAGAAGAGGGACGGAGCGGTCAAAGTCATACTGAAGCCATAGATGAACATTCAAAACCATTGTCCGCGAGGGTGTTTCGTACGGTCGCGGAATACCGGTTTGATTGTCGCACTGCTCGGGTATCAAATGCGCCATGACCAGCTCAAGCGCCCTCGCTCCCACTCCCACCGGCGAAGTGTGGCCGGGTAGGGCCTACCCGCTCGGAGCAATCTACGACGGCGCCGGCACCAACTTCGCGGTGTTCAGTGAGGTGGCCGAGCGCGTGGAACTGTGTCTGTTCGACGCCGACGGCACCGAGAGCCGGATCACCCTGCCGGAGGTCGACGGATTCGTCTGGCATGCCTACATACCCCACATCGAACCGGGCCAGCGCTACGGCTTCCGCGTGCACGGTCCGTACGACCCGTCGTCCGGACTGCGGTGCAATCCGAACAAGCTGTTGGTCGACCCGTATTCGAAAGCCATAGACGGCACGTTCGAGTGGAACCAGTCGCTGTTCAGCTACAACTTCGGCGACCCCGACAGCCGCAACGACGACGACTCGGCGGCCAGCATGCCCAAGTCGGTGGTCATCAACCCCTACTTCGACTGGGGCAACGACCGACCACCCGACCACCACTATGCCGACACGGTCATCTACGAGGCGCACGTCAAGGGCCTGACCCAGACGCACCCGGACATCCCCCAGCAACTCCGCGGCACCTACGCGGCCGTGGCGCACCCGGTGATCATCGAGCACCTCAAGAGCATCGGCGTGACCGCGATCGAGCTGATGCCGGTGCACCACTTCGCCAACGACTCCACCCTGGTCGACAAAGGCCTCTCGAATTACTGGGGCTACAACACGATCGGTTTTCTGGCGCCCGACTTCAAATACTCCAGCGCCACCACGCCGGGCGGGCAGGTGCAGGAGTTCAAGGCGATGGTCCGTGCGCTGCACGAGGCCGACATCGAGGTAATCCTCGACGTGGTCTACAACCACACGGCCGAGGGCAACCACTTGGGCCCGACGCTGTCGATGCGCGGCATCGACAACGCCGCCTACTACCGGCTCGTCGACGACGACAAGCGCTACTACATGGACTACACCGGCACCGGCAACAGCCTCAACGTCCGGCACCCGCACGCACTGCAGCTGATCATGGATTCGCTGCGCTATTGGGTGACCGAGATGCACGTCGACGGCTTCCGATTCGACCTGGCCGCGACGCTGGCCCGCGAGTTCTACGACGTCGACCGGCTGGCGGCGTTCTTCGAACTCGTGCAACAGGATCCGACGGTCAGCCAGGTCAAGCTCATTGCCGAACCGTGGGACGTCGGGCCCGGTGGTTACCAGGTCGGGAACTTCCCGCCGCAGTGGACGGAGTGGAACGGCAAGTTCCGCGACACCGTCCGGGACTTCTGGCGCGGCGAGCCGGCCACCCTCGACGAGTTCGCCTACCGACTGTCCGGATCCGCCGACCTTTACGAGCACACCGGGCGCAGGCCGGTGGCCTCGATCAACTTCGTCACCGCCCACGACGGGTTCACCCTGCGCGACCTGGTCTCCTACAACGAGAAGCACAACGAGGCCAACGGCGAGGACAACAACGACGGCGAAAGCCACAACCGCTCGTGGAACTGCGGCGCCGAGGGCCCGACCGACGACGCGCAGATAACCCAGTTGCGCGCCCGCCAGCAGCGCAACTTTCTCACCACCCTCCTGCTGTCGCAGGGCGTGCCGATGATCTGCCACGGCGACGAGCTCGGCCGCACCCAGAGCGGCAACAACAACGGCTACTGCCAGGACAACGAGCTCACCTGGATCGACTGGGCCGACGCCGACACCGGCCTTTTGGAGTTCACCCGTGCGGTGTCGGCGCTGCGCGCCAACCACCCGGTGTTCCGCAGGCGCCGGTTCTTTTCCGGCAAACCGGTGGGGCGCCGCGGCCAGGACGGCCTGCCCGACATCGCCTGGTTCACCCCCGAGGGCACCGAGATGACCGACGAGGACTGGGGCGCGGGATTCTCGAAATCCGTCGCGGTGTTTCTCAACGGGCACGGCATCCCGGACCGCGATGCGCGGGGCCGGCGGGTGCTCGATGACTCGTTCGTGCTGTGCTTCAACGCCCACCACGAGCCGATCGAGTTCACCCTTCCGCCGAAGGAATTCGGTGCTACATGGAACCTCGTGGTGTACACCGGTCCCGAGGAGGAGACGCCCGCCGACGAAGTGCCCGGCGGGGGCGCCCTCACAGTTGACGCGTACGCCGCGGTAGTGCTGCAGGCCCCCGAAGGGGGTTGATCAACGCTTCGGCGGCCCGATCGAGCGCGTTTAATGACCTTCGCCCGGAGATTAGTGACCATTTGCCCCAGAAACGGGTCACCTATCCGCGCACAATGTCGGTTGCGCCGCCGCGGGGAAGGAAGGGGCAACCGATGGAGACGCCGAGCCCCGACGCATGCCTCAATGACGTGGTCTGGTGCCGACGGATCGCCTTGCTGGCGGTTTTCAGCCTCGCCGCCGCGACGTGGGTGGGGTGGGCGACCGGTGTCGACCGGCTAACCCGGATCGATCCGAGCTGGCCGCAGATGATGCCGTGGACTGCATTGTGGCTGGCGGCGCTGAGTGTGGTGATCCTGGCACAGTCGGGCCACCCACCGCGGGGCCGCGTCTGGGCAGGGCGCGGGTTCGCTCTGGTGGTTGGTGCCCTCGCCGGCATAACCCTTGTGGAGTACGCGACGGGTAGGGCGTCGTCGGGCCTGGACCAGGTGTGGTTCGGCGACGCGGTGCGCGCGTCGCAACAAACCTGGCCAGGGCGTCCGAGTCCGCAGACGGCATCGTCGGTCCTGCTGCTGACGGCCGCTGCGGCACTGATCCGAGTGGATCGGTGGACGCGCGTGGTGTGGCCCGCATGCATGGCGGCCGGCGGGGCCATTCCGTTCGTCACGGTCGGCGCCTACCTGTTCAACGCATTGGCGCTGGTGGGCTACTCGCCTTCGACCGGCCAGGCGCTCATGACGGCCTTCGGGCTGTTGCTGCTCGCCGCCGCGACGTCGCTGGCGCGCCCCGACCGGTTCCCGGTCGCTTGGCTGCTCGCCCGACCCGACCGGAAGGTGCTGCTCCGGCTGGCAACCGTCCTCGCCGGCTTTCCGATCGTCGTGGCGCTGTCGAGGCCCATATTCCTAACGCTCGGCATGGGCGAACGCGCGGAGTGGACCTTCTCGATCCTGCTGGGCAGCGCGATCGTCGGGGCCGTCACGCTCTACTTGACGCAGCGCGAGAACAAACTGCTGATAGAGAACGAATTAGTCAGCAAGGAACGCGCTGACGCCGAGATGCGCTATCGCATCCTCGCCGACGGTGCCGTCGACATCGTCGTTCACTTCCGCGAGGGCGAGGTTGCGTGGGTCTCGCCGTCTGCGCAGACGGTGCTCGGAGGGCCTCCCCAGTGGTGGACCGGCCCAGACTTTTCCCGCCACATTCATCCCGAGGACCTCCACGCGGTCACAACCGCGCTGGACAGGGTCGCCAACGGGGAATCGGTCCTCCAACGGTTCCGGGTCCGCGCCGTCGACGGCGAGTACCACTGGGTCGACGGCCACGGAAAGCCATACGTCGACGCCGACGGCAGCACCGATGGGCTGATCGCGGCGCTGCGCGTCATCGACGATCAAGTCGAGGCGGAGCGGCGTCTCGAACTGTTGGCCCGGTTCGACACCCTTACGGGCCTGGTGAACCGGGCCGAGGCCATTGGCCGCCTCGAGTCGGCGTTGGAGCAACCGCAACCTCTCGGAACGTACGTCGGCGTCCTGTTCTGCGACGTCGACCACTTCAAGGAAATCAACGACACCTGGGGGCACGGCACCGGCGACAGCGTGCTCGCAACGCTGGCAGCACGGATCCGCGCAAGCGTGCGCCGGGGGGACACAGTCGGGCGGACGGGAGGCGACGAGATACTCGTCATTTTCCCCGACATCGACAGCATCGACGAGGTCGCCCAGATCGCCGAGAAGATTCGCTCTCGCGCCGCCGAACCCATCCATGTGTCTGAGAACATGCTCCGCGCGACCCTGAGCATCGGCGCCACGATCGCCCTTCCCGGCGAGGACGTCGACTCGATCATTGCCCGGGCCGATGCGGCCATGTATCGGGCCAAGTTGGGCGACAGGAACACCGTCATCCGGATTTAAGCAAGCGGGCGAGGGGTGGCACCTATTGCCGCCCCCCGCCGGCTGCGTCGTCAGCCCGGCGAATCCGGTAGGTTTCTCGCCGATAGCAACTCGTTACAGGAGAGGGCGAATATGTCAAGGACGGTGGTGGTTGGCGCCTCGAGCGGACTCGGGCGCTGCATCGGTGTCGGCCTCGCGCAACGCGGCCATCAGGTCGCGCTGCTCGCCCGGCGCCGGCAGCGCATCGAGGCGGCGGCCACGGAGGCGGGGCCGGGCGCGATCCCCATCGAATGCGACGTCACCGACGAAGCGTCGTGCCGATCGGCCATCGGCGACGCCGCCGACGCCCTTGGCGGGATCGACAACCTCGTTTACACACCCGGCATAGGGCCCCTGGTCCGCATGGTCGATACCGACGCCGAAACCTGGCGGCGCGTCTTCGACACCAATGTCATCGGCGCGTCGCTGGTTACGGCCGCGGCCGTGCCACACCTGACGGCTTCCGCCGGCACCGCGGTCTACCTCTCCTCCCCGGCCGGCACGTTCGGTCCGCCGTGGCCGGGTCTCGGAGCGTACGGCGTCAGCAAGGCAGCGCTCGAAAGACTCGTCGAAACGTGGCGGGCCGAGCACCCCGACGTCGGCTTCACCTGCCTCATCGCCGGGGAGTGCACCGGCGGCGAGGGAGACGGCCAAACGGGATTCAACATCGGCTGGGACATGGAGCTCGCCGCCAAGGCCCACCCGCTGTGGACCTCGCTGGGTTGCATGCCGGGCAAGTTGATGCCCGTCGAGGACCTCGTCGACGTGGTGCACACGATCCTGCGCACCGACGCGGCGACGTCGATGCCCGTCGTGGTCGTCAGAGGTGCGCCCGGCAGGCCTCCGGCCTTCGCTTAGCGGCCCAACCGCTCGCGGACCTTGTCCGCCAGGAAGCGCCCGTTCGACACCGGCTTGAAGGCGCGCGCCTCGGCGGTGAGGGCGTCGCGGGCGTCCGGGCTCAGCTCGATGTCGGCCGCGGCAACGTTGAACTCGAGCTGCTCGACGCTGGAAGCGCCGGGAATCGCCACCACCCCGGGCAGGCTGATCAGCCAGGCCAGCGCCACCTGGGCCGGCTTCGCGCCGACCTCCGCCGCGACATCGCGCAACTTCTGCAAAAGAGGCTCGACGCGGCGCAGGTTTTCGGTACCGAACATCCGGTTCGTCGCGCGAATGCCGCCGGGACGGTTGTCGAGGCCGTACTTGCCGCCCAGCAGCCCTTGTTCCAGCGGGCTCCAGGCGATCACGATGCGGTTCTCACGTTCGGCGAACGGGACCAGATCCTCGAGTGCGCCGGGGTAGGCGAGCGAAAAACGCACCTGGTTGCTGATCACCGGTCGGCCGAGCGCGGCGTCGGCCTTACGCCACCGCGCCAGCGAGTAGTTCGACACCCCGGCCGCGCCGATCTTTCCGCCGTCGAGCAGGTCACGCATTCCCGGCATGATCACCGAATCGGGAACCACCGGGTTGGGCTGGTGGATCTGGTAGAGCGGGATTCGGTCGAGGCCCAGCCGCCGCGCGCTCGCGCGCTCGCGCTGCTTGATCACGGCGGGGAAGGGGGCCACCGGGAAGACCTTGCTGGCCACCGCGACCTCGGCGCGCTCGTCGCCGAGCGCCTCGCCGAGGATCCGCTCGCTTTTGCCGAATCCGTATATCTCGGCGGTGTCGAACAGCGTCACGCCCAGAGCCCGGGCCCGCCGCACGATGTCACGCGCGGCACCGGAGGCATAAGTGTCGCCATAGCCCCACTCGCGCGACCCGAATTGCCAGGTGCCCAGGCCGATTCGGCTGACGCGTCCGACTCCTTCGACGTCGATATATTGCATGGCCCCCACCCTACTGAGGTCTTGCCAGAGCCTCAGCCGGGGATCTTGTTGAGTACGTAGTTGGCGATGCTGACCACGGTTTGCCGGGGGTGGTCGCTGTCGGTCGTGCCGCTGGAGGACACGGACAGGTCGATGAAGACGTTGGCCTTGGCCGCGACCGCGCGGGTGGACCGAACCTGTAATCCCTTGGGAGCCAGATCCAGTGTGGTGACGCCGTTGCCGGCATCGACGGGAGCGCCGAGCGAATAGGGTGTCGGTCCCACGCCGGGGATCGTCACGCTCACGCTGGTGCCGCCGCATTGGCGCCAGCCGGACATCAGCTTGTCCAGTTGTGATTGGGCCGTGGCCGGGTCACGGAATGCGGCGACGGCTTCGATGACCTGGATCGACTTGAGGAAGCCGTGTGTGTCGGAGAAGATCGCCGCGTGGTAGCCGAGGATGGCGTCGACGGTGTAGGCCTCCGGCATCCCGGGCGCGATGGTTCCCCAGCACTCCGCACGGTTGACGGACCCTTCGTTGTCGGACCTTTCCGGATGCGCAAACGTCGGGCCGGCCTCGAGGTTCTGATCGGCGGTGATGTTTTTCAGGTCGGTGAGACTCGGCAACAGCGCGGCCACGGTGTCCGGCGCGACCGCGGGTGGCGGGGGCGCCGTTGTCGTGGTGGTGGCGGGCGACGCGGTCTGCCTCGGCGTGGAAGTGAAGGGGGCAAGGATGGCCCATGCGACCAGCGCGACGACCGCGAGCGCGATGAACGCATACGACAGCGCGACCCCGGCAACCGCGCGGTCGCGGCCGAGTTCACCCGTGCGGCGGATCTGCGCGAGCCCCAGGTGCCCCAGGATCGCACCGGCGGGCGGAAAGGCGAACGCGAACACCAGCGACAGCGTCGCCAATGCGTTGACGGACGTGGGGTAAGGGGCTTCGGGCGGTGGTGTGAAGGGCGGCGGTTCCGCGGGCGGACCGGCGTACGGGACACGGCCGAGCGGATCGTAACTGAACGGGTCGTACCCGTACGGGTCCTGCGGGCTGGTCACCGGCGGCCTCCTTGCCTGCCCTTCGCGAATGTAGCCGATTAGTGCCTCGCCGCGCAGCGGCCGTTTGACCACTACGCCGCCGGGTAACTAGCAGAGCGTGGGTCTTCTTGTCGAGTCTTGGCCGGAAACTTGGCACCGCAGTCGGCTGTTTCGAGTGCTCAGCCTCGGCGGATATGTCGCTTTCGACCTGCCCAGGGCGGTAACGGGTTTGGGGGCGGTACTACTTCTTGGCATCGCCGCGACTCACGTCTATTTGCTCGCCACCCAAGAGGTGCAGCCCTGGTACTTCGTGGTGTACGCCACCGCCGTGATCGCCTGTTGCCCGCTGGTCGTGGGCAGCATGGGATATGGGCGCAATCCTCTTGTGGCACAAGCGGGTTGGTATGCCGGCAGCCTGCTTTCAATGATCGTGCTGGGCGTTGGCATCGCCACCCGGCTGGCCGGCCTGCCCGGCATGACCGCGATGACGGGAAGGTGGGATTTTGCGCCGGCCTCGTTCTCGCTCATCTTCGCGGGCGCGTTCGTCGCCGTGCACGGGTCGGTGCTGCTGGGCATCAATGTCGCCTATCCGAAACGGCAGGGTTGGACGGACTGAGCGGGCGGCACCGATGACCGAGATTGCGCTCGACTACCCGGCGTGGCTGCGCATCGATCATTGGCTCAACGTTCTGTTTCTGACGTTGTTGTTGCGCAGCGGCTTCGAGATCCTTTCCACCCATCCCAAGTTGTACGGGCGCGAGGACAGCAAGCCCGGCACCGAGTGGGCGCGCTTCACCACCAAGGAAATGCCGACCGACAAGCTCTACGACACCCTCGACGAGGAGGAGGCCTACAGCTCGCTGATCGCCCTGCCCGGCCACAAGAAGCTGGGGATGGGCCGGCACTGGCACTTCATCTCGGTGATGGGGTGGATTTTGGTCGGGCTTTCCTACTACATCCTGCTTTTCGCCACCGGCCAGTGGCACCGCTACTGCCCCTACTCGTGGGCCACCTTCGTGGAGGCCGGCAACGACGTACTCACGTATATGACGTTCAATCTGCCCCCGGTGCTGCCCAACGAACCGCTCGATGCCATCCAGAAGCTGACCTACGCGGGGGTCATTTTCCTGCTCGCACCATTCCAGATCCTCACGGGCGCGGCGCAATCCCCGGCGGTCGAGGCCCGGTTCCCCTGGTTCGTGCGGCTCTTCGGTGGACGGCAATCTGCGCGGAGCCTGCATTTCCTCGGGCTGGTCGCGTTCCTGGTCTTCATCGCGATCCACCTGTCGATGGTCTTCTTCTGGGGCTGGGGTCAACTCAACTCCTCGATGATCTTCGGCTCGGTGCGCAACCTCACCTGGGGCGTGGTGTGCTCGTTCCTCATCATCGGCGCGATCGTCGCCGTCCACGTGGCGGCCACCGTGTGGAGCCTGCGCCGGCCGATCCAGGTCCGCCGGATACTCGGCGGGGTCATCACCCGCGCTCGGCTCATCCTGCTGCGGCCGTTGGACTCGCGACAGGACTATCCGGAACGGATGCTGTCGGAGGAACACCGCGTCAACGGCAAGCCGCCGTGTTCGACCGAGTACAAGGTGATGGCGGTGCACAACTTCGTCGACTGGCGACTTCGGGTCGGCGGGCTTGTCGAACGGCCGGTGACCTTGGATCTGGCCGCACTGCGTGGCCTGGCCCAAGCGGAAAAGCAACGGGTTCTGCACAACTGCGTCCAGGGCTGGTCGAGCATCGGCGAGTGGGAGGGGCTTTCGCTTGCCGCGCTGGCGGACCTGGTGCGGCCACTGCCAGAGGCCCGCTTCATGTGCTTTTTGACGATGCAGGACAACAGCCGCGACGAGCCCAGCGCGCAGGGGGAGGGACAGTTCTACGAGGTGATGGATCTCGAACTCGCCTACAAGCCGCAAACCATCCTGGCGTATCGGATGAACGGAAAGCCGTTGCCGATCAAGCACGGTGCGCCGCTGCGGCTACGGGTCGAGACCCAGGTGGGCTTCAAGATGGCCAAATGGATCTACCAAATCGAGTTCATCGACGACCACCGCGGCATCGGGTACGGCCTGGGCGGCTGGCGCGAGGACAACATCCATTACGACAAGGACGTGGAGATCTGAGATGGCTGATGTCCGACCCGAGCTGATCATGCTGGATCCGGATTCCCGTCGCCGGGTGCTGGAACAGGTCGCGGCCAAGGGCGGACACTGCGAATGCTGCGGCGAGAAGGACTTCGACGTCGGCGACGCCCTCTACCTAGGGTTCCTTTTCCTCGACGAGGATCACGACGCCTACATGATCTCGCTGACCTGCCGCAACGCGCAATGCGCCAAGCCGCGGACCGGAATCGTCCTGCCCGAGAAGGACTTTCTCAGCGCCGGCTGTCTTTGCGGGGACGGAAGCGTTTGGCCGTTGCGGGCCGGCCAGGCGTGAAGACCGGCTGAGCGAGCCGGAATCGATCGATGAGGTGCGACAGCCTGCGCAGCTCGTCGCACAACTCGCGAAACCTGCGCTCATCTTCCGCATCGAGCCGGCCCAGCGAGCTGTAATGGACCAGCCGTCGCAGCCGCCCCGCCAGCACGGTGCCCCACCTGATGCTGAAGTCGTAGCGCTGCCCTTCGCTTATCGGTGCCTCGTCGTCCTTGGTCCCAAGTTCCTTGAGCGCCTTGATCTGTTCGGTGATCAGTTCGACATCGTCGTCGATGTCGACCACCGCGCGAGTGTCGTCTTGTGTTGCGCTCATCGGTTTCTCCTCTGCGTCACAGGTTCGGCTTGGCGACGCTGACCACGTAGGGCGCGCCGGCGAGGGTGAGGTATACCCGGTGCGGCCCAACGGCCATGCCGGAGAGGCGCGCGGATTTGACGGCGCCCCCGGGCAGGGCCGCCCGATAGTCGATGACCCGGATCACCGGAATTTTTTGCTGCCGATAGCCGGTGACGCTGTCCAACTCGAGAACAACCAGCTCGTTGTCCGTCGCGGCGTAGATCCGGGAATCGTCGGTGCCCAGCTCACGAATCGGGGACGGCAACCGGCTGGTAGCCAGCACCTCCATTCCCCTGCCGCCGCGGCGTGAGTCGACGGCATAGAGCGTATTGCTGTCGTGGCCGGCCACATAGCTGCGACTGTCGGCGACGCCGTCGCCGGCCGAGACCGCGACATCCATGCGCAGGGAGCCGCGGTTCTGAGGAGGGGATGAGAAGCCTTCGTAATAGCGGATTCCGGACGGCCCGTACGCGTGGTAGTCGATCTTTCGTCCGCGGTTGGCACCGTCGATGCTATCCGCGGGATCGTCGGTCATCGGGGCCGTCGGTAGTTTCCGCAGACCGTACTCGTCTACCGGCGTCACCGCCGTTCCGTCCGCGGACAACGCGAGCAATATCCGCATCCCCGCGTCTTCGGATACATAAGCCGGGGCACGGCCGGCGTCGAAATCGTTTATTTGACGCAGGCTTTCGAGGTCGACGGCGGCCACTTTGTCGCGCTCGGGTTGCGGCACGAACACGATGTGGTCGTCTTTCTGACTGATCTGCAGATTTCGCCCCACCGCCATGGGCGCGGAAAACCGGGTTTTGGCCTGGTCGGCACGGTCGCCGGGTGCGACCGCAGCCAGTCGGTTGTCGTCGGCGATCGCGATGAGGGCGTGCGTGCGATACGACCACACCGGTTGCCGCAGCGCCGTGCCGACGGACCACAACGTCACCGCGGGAGCGCTTTCCAACGTCGACCCCGGGGCCGAGCACGCCGAACATGCCGCCGCAAGCAACGCGGCGGCGACCACTCCCAAACGGGCGGCCACGATCGCTCACCGTCCTTTCGCGGGCGCTTATTTGGTAAGAATTACCCCGATTCACACACATCACACGCGCGCATACACCCGTTTGGTGTCCGTGTCGGCCGGGTAGCCCGCTAGACAGCGCGCAACAGCCCGCGCGCTTATCGAGAAGAAGATGGAAAAGAGGGAAACAGACCATGGCTCAGACCGCCATCAAGTCGCCCACCGATGTGGTCGATTTTCTTGTCAGTCAGCATGAGCAGATCAAGTCTTTGTTCGCCGAAACGCTCTCGGCTTCCGGGAAAGAACGCGAGAAAGCCTTCGTGGAGCTCCGGCGCCTGCTCGCCGTTCACGAGACCGCCGAGGAGGAAATCGTCCACCCGCGGGCCAAGCGGAAGCTCGACGGCGGTGCCGCGGTGGTAGACAAGCGACTGGAAGAAGAGCACGAGGCCAAGAAGGTTCTGCAGAAGCTGGAGAAGCTCGACGTCGACAGCGAGGAATTCACCCGCGAGCTGACCGAACTTCGCGATGCCGTCATTGATCACGCCGAGCATGAAGAGCACGACGAGTTCTCCAAGCTCGGAGAGGAATTGAGCGACGAAGAGCTCGAAAGGATGGGCCGCGCGGCCAAGCTTGCCGAAGCGATCGCGCCCACCCGGCCGCACGCCGGCGTCGAGTCCCAGGTGGCCAACCTCGCCGCGGGTCCATTCGCCGCGATGATGGACCGGGCTCGCGACCTGATCGTCGGGAAGGGTTAGTCATAGCGAAGACGGGCGCCGCGCGTTACCTGCCCGAAGATCGCGGGCTGGAGTCCCTGAAATCGGCGGCAGACCGCTGCCACGGCTGCCCGCTGTTCGCCGACGCCACCCAAACGGTCTTTGGCCACGGACGCCAGGGGGCGCCCATCATGATGGTGGGCGAGCAGCCGGGAGATCAGGAGGACCGCGCGGGTCTGCCTTTCGTAGGGCCCGCGGGGCGGCTGCTCGCCCGGGCGCTCGAAGACGCCGGGATCGACCCGATGTTGACGTACCAGACCAACGCCGTCAAACACTTCAAGTTCACCCGCAAGGGCGGCAAGAGGCGGATACACCAGAAACCGAGTCGCACCGAAGTCGTCGCCTGCCGACCCTGGCTCATCGCCGAGATCGAGGCGGTGCGGCCGCAGGTGATCGTCTGCCTCGGGGCGACCGCCGCGCAATCGCTTCTCGGAACGGCGTTTCGGGTATCCGCTCAGCGCGGTCAGGTACTCGGGCTGCCGCCCGCAGACGATGTCACGCTGGCGCCTGAACCGACGGTGGTCGCGACCGTGCATCCGTCGTCGGTGCTGCGAGACCGCACCGATTCCCACGACGAGGCTTACAAGTCATTCGTCGACGACCTGCGCAGCGCGCGCAACGCGTACGCGAGTTAGGTTACGCTCGGCGAGTCGCCGGAACTTCAGGCGCGCGGGTCCAGGGCGCCGGCCAGCACCTGCGCGAGATGCATCGGCCGGCAGTCGTGGGCGAGGTCACGGATCTGGGTGCGGCAATTGAAGCCGGCGGCCAGCACGAGTGTATCGGGGTCGGCATCGCGCAGCGCCGGCATCAGCTTGTCCTCGGCGCACGCCACCGACACGTCGTAATGACCCGCTTCGAAGCCGAAATTACCTGCCAGACCACAACATCCGAGGCCGCCGACCTTTTTGACGAGACTCGATAAACCGGATGCGTGCGTCACGGTGTTGAGCGTGCGCGGCGCCACCGCGGCCAGGCGGGCCCACAGCGGGATCCAGCCCATCGAGTAGTGCGCCATCGGCCCGAACCGTCCTCGATAGTGGTGAAACAGAAACTCCGCCTTGTAGGTCGCCATGTCGACGTCGACCGGGCAGTCGCTGCGACAGCCCTTGCGGGTCGAACCGGACCTCGCCGTCGACGTTGTCCCGAAGCTCGGCGGCCAGCGCCTCGAACAGTGTGGGCGTTCGACCTCCAGTCATCGTCGCCCGTCAGCTGTCCTTGTGTGGCAGGAACTCCTGGGCTTTGGTTTTCAAGCCGACCTTGACGAAGCCCACCCGGTCCTCGTCACCGGAGAGCACCGCGGCGGTGGCCGACTTGAACTGGTCCCAGGTGGCGTGCGGCGGAATCGGTGGCATGTCGGGATCGGTGTAGACGTCCAGCACGGTGGGACGGTCCGCCGAGAGCGCCCTGCGCCAGGCATCCGCGAGTTCGTCCGGGTCCTTGATGGCCATCGCGTTGAGGCCGAGTCCCGCCGCGAACGCCGCGAAGTCCACGTCGGGCAGGTTCTGCGATTCGGCGAACTTCGGTGAGCCGGCCATGGCACGCATTTCCCAGGTGACCTGGTTCAGGTCGTTGTTGTGCAGGATCGCCACGATGAGGCGCGGGTCGTTCCATTCGCGCCAGTACCGTTTGATCGTGATGAGCTCCGCCATGCCGTTCATCTGCATGGCACCATCCCCGCTGAACACGATTACGGGCCGTTCCGGGTGCGCGAACTTGGCGCCGATGCCGTACGGGACACCGGGACCCATCGTCGCCAGGTTG
Organism: uncultured Actinomycetota bacterium; assembly: GCA_963784685.1. Classification (GTDB taxonomy): domain Bacteria; phylum Actinomycetota; class Actinomycetes; order Mycobacteriales; family Mycobacteriaceae; genus Mycobacterium. The sequence continues at coordinate 102,659 of CAWASF010000009.1, read as the reverse complement.
CCCGACAGCGAGCCCCGCATGTTGCCGCGGAACTTCAAGTTTCGTGCGTACCAGTTGGCCGATGATCCCGAATCGGCTGTGATGATGGCGTCGTCGGGCAACTGGGGGGACAGCTCGTCGAACAGTCGCAGCGGGTTCACCGGGTCGGCGCTGACCATCGCTTCCTTGTGCATCGTTTCCCACCAGCGCGCCACGTTTGCCTCGATGCCGTCCCGCCACGACCTGTCCTCTTTGCGGCGCAGCTTGGGAATGAGTGCCTGCAGTGCGGCTTTGGCGTCGGCGACCACGTTGAGCTCGTACGGGTAGCGCATGCCGATGAAGCGGCCGTCGATGTCGATCTGCACCGCGCGGGCGTCCCCGAACCCGGGCATGAATTGCGTGTACGGGAAGCTGGAGCCCACGGTCAAAAGCGTGTCGCAGTCGCGCATCAGCTCGTAGCTCGGCCGGGTGCCGAGCAGCCCGATTGATCCCGTGACCCAAGGCAATTCGTCGGAGAGCACGTCCTTACCCAACAGGGCCTTGGCCGCTCCGGCACCGAGCAGATCGGCCACCTGGATCAGCTCTTCGCGGGCCCCGTGGGCGCCCGCGCCCACCAGCATCGCCACCTTGTTGCCCTCATTGAGAATCTCCGCCGCGCGCGCGATGGCGGCGTCGTCCGGCACGATGGCCGGCCACTCGATGCCCAGGCTCGAGGGCACCATCTTGAACGCATGGGTCGGCGGCGAGTACGGCAACTCCTGGACATCGGCGGGGATGATCAGCGCCGTCGGCGCGCGCTGGGTCATCGCGACCCGGATGGCGCGATCCAGCACGTTGGGCAATTGTTCGGGGACGGTGACCATTTGGACGAAGTCGCTGGCAACGTCTTTGAACAAGCTCAGCAGGTCGACCTCCTGCTGGTAGGACCCGCCCATGGCGCTGCGGTTGGTCTGGCCGACGATGGCGAGTACCGGCACGTGGTCGAGTTTGGCGTCATAGAGGCCGTTGAGCAGATGGATCGCTCCGGGTCCGGATGTCGCCGCGCACACCCCGAGGCGGCCGGAGAATTTCGCGTAGCCCACGGCTTCGAACGCGCTCATCTCCTCGTGGCGGGACTGAATGAACTCGGGCTGGTTGTCCGCGCGGCCCCAAGCGGACAGGATTCCGTTTATGCCGTCACCGGGGAAAGCGAACACGTGGCGCACGTCCCATGCGCGCAGCCGCTCGAGCAGATAGTCAGCGACGTCTTGTTTGGACACTATGGACACTCCCTAAACCGAGTAGAGGTGTTACGCGAGACTCGATCGCGTAACCGTCGCGGCTGTTTGCGCGCCTGGTTTCGCCGCTGGCGCCGGTGACGACCGCAATCCAACCTCGGATGGGCGGCTTTGGCAGTCCCACAAATCACGTGATACCCCGCAATCGCGGCGGTTATTCGTCGCATTGCTAACGCATTCCGGCCAGGTCAGCCGGGTTTTTGTCGTCCGGCGTCGCTCCGCCGGTTTACGCGCTCCGGGGCAGGTTGGACGCTTCGGCTGCACCGTGGCCTTTGGCCACTCGGATGATCAGCGCACGGGTGGCCTTCTCGAGTATTTCCTGCGCTGCTTCGGGCCGGCGGGCGCGCTCGGCGCGGCGGGCGGCCGCGGCGATGGTCAGCCCCCGCTCATACCCGGTGACCACGCGCGGATCGACATAGGAGCCGCGCGCCACCGCCGGGGTGTTGCCGAGCCCGTCGGCCACCTCCTTCATGACGGCCGCCTCAACGCGCTTGGCCACCCGCTGCGACACGGCCGGGTCCGCGTCGGCGAACGCCGCGGCGGCCAGGACCGTTCCATGCCAGGTCCGCAGGTCCTTGACGGTGTATTCGTCACCGACCATCTCCTTGAACCGGGTGTTGAGGTCATCGGACCGAATGTCGACCCAGCCGGATGCGGTGCGGCACACCAGCAATCGTTCGGTGCAGTCGGAACGGCGCATCAATGCGCGCACCGCGCGCACGATTTCGGCGTCTTCGATTTCGACGGTGCGCCGCACTCCACTCTTGGCGGGGTAATCGAATTCAACCGCATGGCGGCGCACCGTTATGTGTTCGCAGAGCAGGGTCGCGATTCCGTAGGACTCGTTTTCCTCGGCGTATTGCTCGCCGCCGGCACGGAAGTAGCCGCGATCAAGGAGGCGCAGCGCCAGCGCCAACACCCGCTCACGCGTTAAACCGCGACCCGCCAGGTCCCTGGCGACGCGGGCCCGCCACAGTGGCAACCGCGTCGAGAGGTCCAGGACGCGGTCGAACTTCTCCTCGGCGCGCTCCTGCTGCCAAGTGGAGTGGTAGATGTATTGGCGGCGTCCGGCCGCGTCGGTGCCGACGGCCTGGATGTGGCCGTTGGGATGCGGCGAGATCCACACCTTCTTCCACGCCGGCGGAATGACCAGCTCCTTGATGCGAGCGAGGGTGTCCGCGTCAGACAACAGCCTGCCCTCGGGGTCGTAGTACGCGAAACCCTTACCCCGGCGTTTGCGGGCGATCCCGGGCTTGCTGAGATCGCTGCGACGCAGCCGCATCTTGGCCTCCAGTACCGTTGTCTGACTGGGCAATTACCCGCCCGCAGGGCCGCTCACACTTCACCCGGACGAAAACGACCCGCCACGGCGCCGTGGCGGGTCGTTTATCGCCAGGATCAGCCGGCCATGAACTCGTGGTAGGCCGACTCCAGGTTCGGCGGCAGGGCAGAGACGTTGCACTGCCGTTCGGTGTCGCCGATCGGGGCCAGGATGCCGCGCAGGTCGTTGTATTGCTGAGGATGCGCGGTGAAGTAGCCGCGCAGGCTGGACTCAGCTTGCGCGGGCGACTGGCCGTAGGCGGCCGTGACCACCTGGTTGGCATCGGGGTGGGCGGCGAGGTACTGCTGCGCCGCGCCCGTCACCGAGGAAACGGTGGCGTTCACTCCACCCGGGCTGCAGTCGGGTGCTGCGGCCGCTGATGGGGCACCGATGATGCCCATGGTCAATCCCCCGAGCAGACACCCTGCGCTGATTCCGGCCACTCGCCGGGACGCGACGATACTGCTGATTTTCATGATCGGTGTTGTCCTTCGAATCGATCTCAATTGTGTCTTCGAATGAGGGTCCGAACCTCAGAAACCAAGTTAGCGCAAGTAAAAAGCGGTAACGTTCGCTGAAAACGAACGCTGCGTCTCGTCCGGTCTCCGATGTGGCCAATCACAAGGTTTTTGCTAAGCGAGCGGCCAAATTGGGCGTCCGATGCTGAGATTTCTCAGAAAACCGGGCCGGTTCTTAGACAACCTTAATGCCGATCGTGACACAACCGTGACCTGAAATTGCGCCCGATGCCGCACTTATCTGCGCGTGCACCAGCCAACGAATGGGTCCGCTGCGGTTGACCATGGGGCCGGCGGGTATCCGGCATGGCCACGTCGTCAGGAGTTGCAGTGAGCGCAACGGGTGATCGCGCTGGCCGCGGTGGGCTGCGGGGTCGCGTTCGCACCGCTGGACGAGGTGGCCGGGCCGTGGACCGCGCCCGCGGCCGCGGCGCTTCGCCGCTTTGGTGATGTTGGCCGCCGAGTGTGCGGCGCGGATCGTGGTCGCCAACCTGTCGTTGAGCAGGCGCATATTGTCGCCATCGCGACCGGTGCCCCGCGGCCGCAGGTCTGCTGAATCCGGCCGGTTACGCGGCGGCCGCGCACGGAGGCGTCGCCACGGTGCCCGCCGCCGGCATGGGCTTCCACTGTCTGGACGCGAATACGTTGGCGCTCATAGCGGTTGAACTGCTCCTCGGCCTCGGCATGTTGGCGCTGGTGCCGCGCACCGATCGCGTGTCGAGGCTCCTGCGGTGGCCGCGGCGCGCCCACACCGGCAGCATCAACGACTACGCCGCCTTCGCGGTAGTGGGGATGATCGCCGCCGCGTGTGGGCTGCTGCTGTGACCCGACGACCGGTGGCGCGAGAAGGGCTGCGCCGCAACATGATCGGCTAGCAGACTTTGCGCCGCGATTCTGGTTGTCGCGCAAGCAGGCGCAGCTGACGGCGCGCGTGGATGAATTCGTGGGTGTTCTGCAGAGCTTCGGTAACCGAATCGACCACCGGTAGGCCGTGGTCGCTGACCACCCTGGTCAGCCGACGCAGCGCTGCACCGGTGACGACGTTGCAGTGCAGTCGGGCTTGCCGCTGTTCCTCGCTGAGGAGCAGCAGCGCTCGAAGGCCCGCGCTCCCGATGAAGTCCAGGTGGCTGAGATCGAGGACCAGCGGGGCGTTCAGCCGCGCAAAGCGGCGAACCGTCTGGGCTACGAGATCGGCGTTGGCGGCGTCGATTTCGCCTTCAATACGCAGGACTGTGGCCAGGCTGCGCGCGTGGACATTCACTTGCGCCCCGGCGCAATCGATCGCATAGCGGCTACGCGGTTCCCCGGGTAGGCCGGCTTGAGGTTCAGCAGTCATTCGTTGACGCCCTTCAGAAGAGTTGGTGAGTAGGGCGAGTGACCGCGATGTCCTACACGCCGCTGGAATGTGCATGCAGCTGTGGACTCAACTGGAAACCAGTCTAGCGTGCCCGGCTTCGGCCGGCATACCGAAGGTCATCACCGCGGCGCCAAGCCGCTGCTAAATCTTCGTTCCCGGCCAGGTCCCCGGTCTGTTCACCTATCGCCCGCGGGTTGCTTGCTCTCGTCCGCCGCTGTGCCGCCGTTCGTGCCCGTCGGTGCCAGGGTATGCAGCCAAGTGTCGACGTCGGGGCCGATGACTCTGGCGCCGCGGGAGGCAAGCAGCGCACCCGCGGCGAGTCCGGTCAACCCGGGTCGCACGGCGCGTACGCGACGGTCATCACCTTGCCGGGCGAGCAGTTTCGACGTCAGGTCGGGTAACCGCATGGTATGGGGGCCGGTGACCGTGCGCGGCATGGGCGTCTGCCCCAGGGCCGCCTCGACCAGCACATCGGCGACGCTGTCGGCGGCAAGGGGCTGAATCAGCCAGTCCTCGACCGCCACCTCGCCGTCGTTGCAGGTCACCGCCGCGGGGTTGGTCGCGAATTCGTACCACTGGGTGGACTTGACGATGGTCGCCGGCACGGCGCTTTCGAGCACCAGTTCCTTCGCCACCCGTTTGGCCTCGAAGTAGGGGATTCCGTCGAATGTGGGGTCGTCAATGCCGGCGATCGTCAACACCACCAGTCGTTCGATTCCGCGTGCGGCGCACGCACCCACGACGTTGCGCGTCGCCGTGGCCAGCGTCCGGATGACGTCGGACCGTCGATCGGTCGGCATCGGGTTGGAGACGTCGATCACGACGTCTGCTCCCTCCAGCGCCTGCCACAGCTTCTGCCCGGACATCACGTCAACGCCATGAGCCCGGGAGATCTCGATTACCGCGACGTCGCGGGCCTTCAGCCTGGCGACAACGCGGGAGCCGGCCGTACCGGTAGCCCCTATCACAGCAACCGTGTTCAGTGACCTCACCCCGCTTTCCGTAGTCGGCGGCTATTAGTACCCACTGAAATGCCGCTCAAACAAGCTCTTTCGCATGGCGTATGCCGGTTACCGCGCGAGGGACCGCGAGCCCGCGCGGTTGTTTGACCCAGCGCGGGTTGGGAAGCCAGTAAGTGCGCATGAGCGCAAACTCGCCCAACCAGAGGGAGGTCGATCCATGGGGGATCAGAAGAGCGGACCACAGGAAGCGGTCAAGGGGACCGTCGAGGGTGTCAAGGGCAAGTTGAAAGAGGGCGTCGGGACCGTCGCCGGTCGCGACGACATGGTCGAAGAGGGCCAGGCGCAGCAGGATAAGGCCGACGCTCAGCGCGACGCGGGCAAGAAGGAAGCCGAAGCCGAGTCGGCGCGCGCCGGTGCGGAGGCCGCCGAAGAACGGCAGAAGGAAAACCAATAACCCGGTGATGACGGGGGTCCGGTCCTACTATGGACCGGACCCCGGTCATATCTGCGTCGTATGTGCGTCAACGTACGCGGAAAATAGTCGCCCGCAGGTAGTTTCAAACCAATCCGTCGGGCTATTCAGGTAGCGATCAGTGAGGTGGAACATGTTGCGCACTTGGGTGTCGAGCATCGTCGCGTTTGTGCGTGCCGGGTACCCGAACAGCGCGCCCGCCACCGGCTACCTGCCTTTGTTCGCGCTGTTGCCGCGGAAGCTGTCGGATGACGAGGCCGTCGCGGTCACGTGCAAGCTCATCGAGGGTAAACGCCGGCCGCTCGGCAGTGCCGATATCGGCGTGGAGATCATCCGGGTCACCGGCGAGATGCCCTCATTGGACGACATCGAGCGTGTCAAACGCCGACTCGATGCGACGGGCTGAGCGCTCACACGAAGTCGAGGTCGACCACCAGCGGCCGGTGATCGGAGATCGGCATCAGTTCGGCCTCGGCGGCTCCGCCGCGCAGGCGATGGTCGTCGGTCAGGATGTGGTCGAGCTGGCGGTCGGGAGTCTCCGCGGGAAACGTCGCGGCCACGGCCAGCGGCCGCATGCCCGACCATCGGCGCACTGCCTCAGGTGTCATGTTGAGGTCACCCGTCAGCAGCCGGGGGCCGGGAAAGCCGCGCAGGTCGTGGACCAGTCGGCGAAGCTGGCGTCGATTCCAGCCCGGTACGAAAGACAGGTGCGTGTTCGCCACCGTCAGGCCACCGGACGGGGTGTGTAGCTGCGCGATGACCGCCGCCCGTGGTTCTTCGTTGACGACCATCACCCGATTGGGCCCCGGCAGAAACATGGGAAACCGCATCGGAATCCGGGGCAATCGCACCACTTGCCAACTGGCCGCCGGAAATCGGGACAGCAGCGCGATCCCGTAAGCGGCGGTTCCGGGCTGCTCGCGTCCGGTGGCGGCCATCCAGGTGGCGCCGGGCGTGCCGGAGATCGCGGCCACGAACCGGTGCTCCACGGCGCCCATGGCTTCGGCCGCCACGGCGGTGAGGTCGGCGAGATCGGAACGCGGTTGCTCACAGTCGACCTCTTGCAAGCCGAGCACATCGGGATTCAGCCGGCGCACGCACTCCCTCAGCCGCTGCGGGTCCACCCCATCGCCGACGGTGCGGCCGTGCAGGATGTTGAAGGTCGCCACGCGCATACCTTCTCGATACCCACTTCCCGGCCGTGGCTACCGGGCTTAGGGTTGCTGCGCGGTCACCGGAATACCACCTCGCCGACCGCGAGGAGCCGCTGCAGCACAAATGCCGGCAACATGGGCGCGGTGCCGGCGCCGATTGGTTCGAGTTGGCTGCGAAAACATTGCGCGGCAAGGCGTTTGCGATCGAGCGCCCGGACCGACAGCGGCACGGAATAGGCCCGGTTCCATGGCACCGCAGGGTCGGCCGGGGTGGCCCAGTGCCACATCCAAACGGGATATTCGAGCAGCGTGCTGCCGGTGCGCTCGCAGGCCGTCGCCGCCGCACGTCCGACGGCTTCGTGATCGGGGTGCCCGTCGCCCCTCCAGGTGGCCGCGCACCAGGTCCCGGGCGCGGCGCCCTCCAGGATCTCCGCGAGCGACTCGGCGACCCCATCCTCGTGTTCGGCCAGCTGACCGTCGGGCAGACCCAGCCGTACGGGCGGAGGAAGGCCTAAAACGTTTGTCGCTCTGTGTAGTTCGTATCGTCGAGTGGTTTCCAAGCGGGTCCGGTCCCAGTGCGTCGCACCGGGGTGGTCGGCGCCGCCGTCGCTGACGGACACCACCAGGACGTCGACGCCCGACGCCACCAGTTGTGCGGTCGTCGCGCCCAGGCCGAGGATTTCGTCGTCGGGATGGGGCGCGACGACGATGAGTTGGCGGCAACCGGTCAGATCCAGTGGCGGCAGAGGCCCCCCGTCGAGCGCGGCGAGCCACACCGGTACCGGCGTACCGCCGCGGGTCAAGGGCTTGGCCGCGAACTTGGCGCAGTTACCGGCAGGGATGGTGGTCAAGGCGGTGCTCAATTCGGCCACCCCGCGAGCCACCCGAGCTCGGCGAGATCCCGTTCGGCGTGGCTTTGGCGGATGTAGATGGTCAAGTCGGCCACCCGCTGAGCGTGCCGGCCGTCCTGACACAGCGGGCCGGGTCCCAGGGCGCGGCCGGTGCGGGTGATGGCTTCGTCGGCCGCGTGTTCTACGACCGTGCGGGCGCGGCGGGCCAGCAATTGGGCCGCACCGGACCGGTCGAAGGGGTCGGCGTCGATACGTGTTGCCGCCGCGGCCAGGATCGCGTCGCCCGCGGCGAGCGCCGCATCCACGGCGCCCAAATGCGCCAGCGAGTAGGCGTCGGCCGACTGGCTTTTGGCGCTCCGATACAGCGGCTCGGCGACCCTGCGGGCGCCGCCGAGCCAGCACGCGGCCACGCCGATCGCACCGTGCCAGAACCCGGGCCGGTTCACGTAGCCATCGGGATCACCCACGGAGACGGCGTGTGCGTTGTGGAACTGCACCGCTCGGGTGTCGCTGCCTGCCATCCCGACGTTCCACCACGTGGTTGGCAACGCTTTGACGGCGGGTTCTGTGACCTTCACCGCGAACAGGCCCCGTCGTCCGTCGTGGAGCCGGGCCGTCACCAGCGCATGGGTGCAGAACCCGGCTCCCGAGCACCACACCTTGGTGCCGTTGAGGACGCTCGCGCCGCCATTGATGTTGGTGGCGTTCAGGATCGCGTCGGGCGACTCGGTCGCCCACACGCCCCATAGCTGCCCGGATTCGGGGGGCTTGCCGCCCAGCTCGTGGAGTATCGCGACGGCGTCGACATGGGCCTCGGCGATCCGGGCCGCCACGATGTCGTCCTCAGCCAGTTGTTGCAGACGTTGCCAGCGTTCGGCGGTACGTCCCGACGCGGGCAATGGCAATTCGAGTCGTCCTGACTCCAGCCAGTGCTTTACCAAGCCCGCGGTCACGCGCAATCACCCGCCACCGATCCCCCCAGTTGCCTTAGGTAACAAGCAAACCCGTGTGGGGCCCGAGCCCGGGTTCGCGCCGACGTGATGACCGACGCTTCGGTATCCCGATGAATGGTGTAGCCGGCGGCCTCGAACCGCTCGACCAGGTCGACGCCCTCGCCGGACGACAGCGCGCGAAAGCCGCCGACCCGCCAGTACGCCCGGGCGCTGAAGCCCATGCTGGCGCCGTTGATGCCCAGAACCATGTCCGCACCGAGCCCCACCTGATGTACCAGCCAGCCGGGATCCACCCGACTGCCGGCATCGGTGGTGGCATACCAGCAGCGGTCGTCGGTAAACAGCGAACGCGCGTAGCCGAAGCCGACCGCACGCGCCGCGGCGACGCTGTGCGCGTCTACACGGACGAAGTGCACGTCGGGCCCGTACCGGCCGGCCAGCGCCGTGCTGTCGTCGTCGCCGGCGTCGAGGACCACCACTGTCAGGACCGGGATCGGCACGCCGAGGGCTGCGGTCAGCACCGCGCGCAAGCATGCCGGCAGCTTTGCCCGTTCATTGTGGGCGGGAATCACAACGGCAGCCCGGTCGTAGGCGCGGAGCAGGGCTGACATAACTGAAGACTTGCCCACTCTGGCCGCCACTTAAACGGCTGGCAAACGACGCCTTGCGGTATCGCGCAGGTTGCCCACCCCTGGCGCGGGGTATGACCTATGCACCATGGCACCGACTCAGACGCCCGCGGATGTGCCCGTGGCCTGCGCGCGGCTGCGGGAAGCGCTGCGCAGTGCCGCCTCCGCGCTGAAGGAAAACGGTCCGCGTTTCGCGTTGGCCGGTAGCTATGCGCTATGGGCCTATGGGGCACCCGAACCCAGCCACGATGTGGATCTGGTGGTGGCCGACTCCGACGTGGCCGATGCGGAGGCCACCCTCGCCGATTCCGGGTTCGCGGTCGAACATCCGCCGGAGGACTGGCTGTTCAAGGCCCGCACCGGCGATACCGTGGTGGACGTGCTCTACCGCATCAACGGCGCGCGGGTGGGGCAGGAACTCCTGGGCTGTGCGGAGCAGCGCGACGTGTTGGCGATCGCGATGCCGGTGCTGCCGCCCACCATGGTGATGATCCAGAAGCTGCGCTCCCTCGGTGAGCACCACTGCGACTTCGCGAAGCTGCTTCCGGCCGTGCGCGCGATCCGCGAACGGCTGGACTGGGATCACATCCGCGCCCAGACCGCCGAGAACGATTACGCGGTCGCGTTCCTGGTGCTGGCCGACCGGCTCGGGCTCACCGGCTGACCGCACACGTCAGTGGTTACGCAGTTTGGCCACCAACTTGTCTTTCGTCAGGCTCGAATAACCCGACATACCAAGTTCTTTGGCCCTCTTCCTCAATTGCGGAACGGTCCAGTCCTGGTAAGACCCGGACTTGCCGCCCTTGCGGGCAACCGACGACTTCCCGCGGCCCGCGGCCGCATTCGAGATCCGTGCGGCCTTCTCCTTGGAGTCGCCCTTCTTGCGCAGATCCTGGTAGAGCTTCTCGTTCTTGATCGACGAACGTGGCATGGATTCATCCTCCTGTGCGTGGTGAGACCCGTCGGGCTATGCCGGCACGGGGTCCGTTTGGCGTTCCCAGCAGCGGTGCCGGGCCAGCGCGGCGGCGAATTCCTCGGCGAATTCGTCCGGTAACTCGTCGGCGGCCGCCGTGGTGGTGACGACGGACTGGTCGCTGACAACCCGGGTGTCGTCGGCGAGGCGATTCTCGATGTGCGCCGCGCGCAGCAGGTCGATCCCGGCGCCGTAGGCGCCGATCGGCTTGAGATGCTTGTAGGCCTCGACGACGAAGTGCATCGCGTAGCCGTCTCCGGAAAGCGTCGCCACCGAATCCGGCCCGCAGGCCACCACGACCGCGTCGTACAGTACCGACGCCATCGTCGTGAACGCCCGGTCCACGGGAAGTTCGCCGCCGGAACCGCCGCGCAGGGTGCCGCCGGCGACGGGGGCCAGGACTTCGACCACCGCCCCGCGCTGTTGCAGGAGTTCCTTGAAGCGTTGCGTCCCGACGACGTCGGCACCGTCGGCGGCCAGCACGGCGATCTTGCGCGACGCGATCGTGTCGCCAGGGACGATCTGGGACAGCGCCGGCGACGCGGTGACCTCGCCGTCGACGGCTTCGTCGGGCGGCGCCGGAAGACCCAGCTTCGCCGCCACCTGGGTCGCCAGCCCGTGGTCGACGCGGGCGAGTTGGGACACCACCGCCGAACGGATGTCGGGCACTTCCACTTTGCCGAGTTCGAAGGCGAACGCGGCGACGATGTGTTCGGCCTCCACCGCCGACATGCTCTTCCAGAACATCCGCGCCTGGCTGTAGTGATTTTCGAAGGACTTGGCGCGCTTGCGCATCGCGGCGCCGTCGATCCGCTGCGTGTAGTGCCGGAACACGTCGTCGTTGGCCAGCGCCGGACACCCGCTACCGAGGGTGTTCTTGTAGTAGCTGGACCGGCCCTGGGGGATGACGTGCTGTCCGTAACCGTCCTGCTGGTTGTTGCGGACGTCGGCCACCGGCCGGTTGACCGGCAGCTGCGCAAAGTTCGGACCGCCCAGACGGATCAACTGCGTGTCGAGGTAGGAGAAATTGCGGAACTGCAGCAACGGATCGTTGGTGAAGTCGATCCCGGGTACCACGTTGGCGGTGTGGAAGGCCACCTGCTCGGTTTCGGCGAAGAAGTTGTCGGGGTTGCGGTTCAGCACCATCTTGCCCACCGGCCGCACCGGAACCTGTTCCTCCGGAATGAGTTTCGTGGCATCGAGCAGGTCGAAGTCGAACTTGAACTCGTCGGCCTCGGCGACGAGCTGCACCCCGAGCTCCCACTCGGGGTACTGGCCGGACTCGATGGCCTCCCAGAGGTCGCGGCGGTTGAAGTCGGGGTCTTTGCCGGCGATCTTCTGGCACTCGTCCCAGATCAGCGAGTGCACACCCAGCCGCGGCCTCCAGTGAAACTTCACGAAAGTGCCTTCGCCGCGGTCGTTTACCAGCCGGAACGTATGCACACCGAAACCCTGCATCATGCGGTAGCTGCGCGGCAGCGCACGGTCCGACATCAACCACATGATGGTGTGCAGCGTCTCCGGCTGCAGCGACACGAAGTCCCACAGCGTGTCGTGAGCCGATGCCGCCTGTGGAATCTCGTTGTGCGGCTCAGGTTTCACCGCATGCACGAAGTCGGGAAACTTGATGCCGTCCTGGATGAAGAAGACCGGAAAGTTATTGCCGACCAGGTCGTAATTTCCCTGTTCGGTGTAGAACTTGGTGGCAAAGCCGCGCACGTCGCGGACGGTGTCGGCCGAACCGCGTGACCCGGCCACGGTGGAGAACCGCACGAACACCGGAGTGCGGGTGCCGGGCGTGGTGAGGAATTTCGCGACGGTGTATTCGGCCAGCCAGTCGTCATACGGTTCGAAGAAGCCGTAAGCACCTGCCCCGCGCGCGTGCACCACTCGCTCCGGGATGCGCTCGTGGTCGAAGTGGGTGATCTTCTCTCGGGCGTGAAAGTCCTCCAGCAGCGTGGGTCCGCGCTCGCCGACGGTCAGCGAATCGTCGGTGTGATCAACCCGGACGCCCTGCTGGGTGGTCAGGTATCCGGTGTCGCGACGTACGCGCGACGGCTCGAGGTCCCGCTGTTTCGGATCGGAAGTGTGGTCGGTGTTCATGGCGGTTGGGGTACCACTGCGAAACCGGCGCAAACAGACAACCGATGCACCTACCCACCACCTGCGCGGTTACGTACGCTTGATGGGGGTAGTCGAGGGTGGTGATTGACGCGACCAACGGAAACGGCGACCTCCGCGGTGTGGTTGCGATCGGCGCCTCGGCGGGCGGAGTCGAAGCATTGTCGCGTCTGGCCGCCGGCCTATCGCCGGATGTGCCGTTCGCCTACTTGATCGTGTTGCACGTCCCTGCCGGTGCGCCCAGCATCCTGGCCCGCATCGTCGACCGCAGTGGGCCGCTGCCCGCGGTCACCGCCGAGCACGGCGCGACGCTTCGGCCGGGACATATCTACGTCGGCAGTCCGGACCGCCATCTGCTGGTCGCCGACCATCGCGTGCTCCTGTCGGAGGGACCGACCGAGAACGGACATCGGCCGGCGATCAACGCTTTATTCCGCTCGGTGGCTTTGGCGAACGGGGCCCGCGCCATCGGGGTGCTGCTCTCAGGCGTGCTCGACGACGGCGTGCTGGGGCTGGCGGCGATCCGCTCGCGCGGCGGCACCACCATCGGCCAGTCACCCGATGACGCGTTGTTCCCCGCGTTGCCTATTAATGCGCGAGACGCCGGCGTGCTGGATCGGCAGGCCGCGGCCGCCGACATGGGCGCGGTCCTCAAAGAGCTGTCCCAGCGAGAGATCGCAGCGCCGGACATGGAGCCCGACGGGGCGATGGAACTCGAGAACCGAATTGCCATGACGTCCCGGTTCTCGACCGACTTCGACACCCAGGAATTGGGTGCGCCTTCGGGCTACACCTGCCCGGATTGCAATGGCTCGCTGATTACGGTCGGCGAGGGACACTTTCGCTGCCGCGTCGGTCATGCCTGGACGCCCGATGCCTTGCTCGCCGGGCGAGACCACGAGGTGAAGGGCGCACTATGGGTCGCACTGCGCAGCCTGCAGGAGAAGGCCAAGTTGGCCCGGCAAATGGCAGATAGCACCGGTCCCGGTCTGCTCTTCCGCCATTACAGCGCCATGGCGGCCGAATCCGAGCGGGCGTTGGCCGTGCTCAGCGACCGGCTGTCGGAGAGTGTTGCCGGTCGCGGTGATCCCGGTGGATGAACTTCCGCCGTCGGTCCGCGTCGATGTCGAACCCGGGCGGGACGTGCCGATCCTGGTGGTGGACGGACTGCTGGACAGCTCGACGTATCGGAGTATTCGCGACACCGTCATCAAGGCGGCGCTTGACGAGCCGCGCGCGGTGATCGTCGACGTCAACCGCTTGGGCGTGCCGTCCCGCTCGGCCTGGTCGGTATTCACCAGCGCTCGCTGGCACGTCAGCATCTGGCCGGACGTGCCAATCCTGCTGGTGTGTGGGCAATCGCAGGTTCGGCGGGCGATCCGCGCCGTCGGCGTGACCCGGTACGTGCCGGTCCATACCAGCCGGGCGTCGGCGCTGGACGCGGTCCTTCACCAGTCGTTGCCTCTCCGGCGGCGGGCGCGCAGCCAGCTTCCCGCCACGAGGGTCGGTGTGGGCCTCGCCCGCGCCATGGTCACCGATTGGCTCACCGGATGGGGCCACTGCGAGCTGGTTCCGGTCGCGGCGACGGTGGCCACCGTCTTCGTCGAAAACGCCCTCGACCACACAGACAGCGCGCCGGTGCTGATCGTCGAACTCAACCAGGGCACCGTCACGGTCGCGGTCGAGGACGGCAGCGACCATCTGCCCGGCCGGCACGAAGACGCCGATCGCGGCCCCGAGATCGTGTCCGGTCTCGCCATGGTTTCCGCGCTTTGTCGAGCGTGGGGTGCCACCCCGACGTCGTCGGGTAAGACAGTGTGGGCTTTGGTCGGTCACGAAAATCAGCTTTGACGCCGCGAGTAGTCTCCAATTCCTACAGCGGACACTCTCGCGAAACGGCGGCCCAACATGGAAAGCACGACTGACGAGGCCTTCGAGGGTTTGTTGCGCTATATGCGGGATTCCCGCGGCTTTGACTTCACCGGTTACAAGCGCACGTCGCTGAGGCGCCGCGTCCGTCACCGGATGGATCAAGCGGGATATTCCTCGTTCGAGGAGTATCTCGACGTTTTGCAGGCCAACTCCGACGAATTCGCGGCGCTGTTCAACACCATCCTCATCAACGTCACCGCGTTTTTCCGCGACCCGGAAGCCTGGGAATTCATCAGCGCCGAGGTCATTCCGCGGATGCTGGCCGAGCGTGGGCCCGGCGATCCGATTCGGGTGTGGAGCGCTGGATGTGCATCCGGGCAGGAGGCCTACACGCTGGCCATGCTGCTTGCCGAGGCGATGGGACCCGACGCATTCCGGCAGCGGGTCAAGATCTACGCCACCGACATCGACGAGGAGGCGCTCACCGAGGCGCGAGCCGCGTCCTACGACGCCAAGGCCATCGAGGGCGTGCCACAAGACCTGTTGGCCCGCTACTTCGACCACGTCAACGGTCGCTACGTCTTCCAGAAAGATTCGCGCCGCGCGGTCATCTTCGGTCGTAACGACCTGGTCAAGGATGCCCCCATCTCGCGCGTCGATCTGCTGGTGTGCCGCAACACGCTGATGTACCTCAACGCCGAGACCCAGCGAAACGTGCTGGGGCGCTTATATTTCGCGCTTGCGCCCCAGGGCACGCTGTTCCTTGGGCACGCTGAGATGCTGTTGAGTTACAGTGACCGCTTCGCGCCGCTGAACCTCAAAAACCGGATCTTCCGAAAGGTTCTCGCACCGAACGGGGGCGTTGGGCGCTACGACCCGGCCGCCGCGCTCTATGAAAGCCACGGCGAATTGCCGGGCCTGACCACGTTGCGCGACTTGGCTTTTCGCGCCAGCCCGGTGGCCCAGATCGTGATCACGAGCGAGGACACCGTCGCGATGATCAACCAACAGGCGGAGAGCGTCTTGGGCCTCTCGGCTCGCGACATCGGCCGGCTGCTGCGGGATCTCGAGGTGTCCTATCGTCCGGTAGAGCTGCGCGCCTACGTGGAGCAGGCCAAGGTGGAGCGGCGGTCAACGCGGATTCCGGACGTCAAGTGGCAGCGACCCGGCGCCGACACGGTGTTTTTCGAGATCCACATCAATCCGCTCGTCGACGCCGAGAACGGCCTCCTCGGCGTGTCGATAGTTTTCTTCGACGTCACCTCGACACGGGCACTCCTCGACAAGGTCGTACAGACCAACAGCCGGCTCGAGGCGGCCTATGAAGAGCTGCAATCGACCAACGAGGAACTCGAGACCACCAACGAAGAATTGCAATCCACCGTCGAGGAACTCGAGACGACCAACGAGGAACTGCAATCCACCAACGAAGAGCTCGAGACGATGAACGAGGAGCTGCAGTCCACCAACGACGAACTGCACACCATCAACGACACGCTGCGCGAGCGCAGCGTAGAACTGGACGAAGCCAAGAACTTCCTGGATTCGCTGATCAACTCGGTCCAGCTGGGAATGGTCGTGGTGGACCGGGAGATGCGGGTGGTGGTGTGGAATCGGGGATGCGAAGACCTCTGGGGGCTGCGGGCCGACGAGACGACGGGGACTAAATTGACCGCGCTGGACATCGGACTGCCGATGGACACCGTGCGGCCGCTTATCGGCAACGCGTTCGTCGATCCGGACAGCTTCGGCGAAGTGCAGGTGGACGCGGTCAACCGGCGTGGCCGCCGGGCCCGCGTGCGGGTCACGTGCGCCCCGTTTCGTGCGGGTGAGGGCGATGTCAGCGGGGCGTTGCTGCTGATGGAGGTTTTGGATTAGCCCGGCACGGCTCGACGGTCAGTCTTCCCGGTGCGCGGCCGCTTCCTCGGCCGCTTGGTGAGCAAGTTGTGCGCGGCGCAATGACTCTGCGGCCCTGCGCCGCGCCACGACCACCGACTGCGCGGTGGCACCGAATCCCGCGGACAGGTCCTGGCGTCTGAGTTGCAGTTCGGCCGCGCGCACGCGGGCCATTTCGGCGCGGGCGCCGGCACTGTTCGTGGCACTGTTGTCCATCGATTCCCCTTCCGCAGCGGTTGCATCGCCGCCATTCCTGTCCGCCGGACCGTGGGCCAGGGTGCCCAACGAATCTGCGGCCCCCTTCCGGGCGCGCGGCTCGGGTAGCGGCGCACCCGCGACGATGTCGGCCAGGACGTGCCCTATCTCATGAATCGGCAACACCAGATCGGCGCCCGCGCGTGCGGCCGCGATCGGCATTGAGGGGTATCGGGCGGTGTCGGGGCTTTGTGCGATGGCGATGGCGCCGGCCCGCTTCATCACGGCGGTGCCGACGGCGCCGTCGTGCCCGGAGCCCGACAAAACGACGGCCACGCTCCGCGGTCCGTATGACTTGGCCACCGATTCCAGCAGCACGTCGAACCGTCGCTCCCCGAGCGCCTCGGTGTCTCGCAGGCGACAGGTGCCGTCCGCCGCCAGTTCCAGGTGCACTCGCGGCGGACCCACGATCACCTCTCCCGGCGCGACGGCCACCCCGTCTTGCGCCCAACTGACGCGCTGGGACGTCTGCCTGCCCAGGATCGTGGGCAGCACGCTGCTGAGGCCTCCGAGGTGTTGCTGCACAACAACGGCGGCCGGAAACTCCGCTGGTAAATCATTCAAGACGATGGACAAGGCGTCCAACCCGCCCGCGGACGCCAGCAGGACGACCAGCTCGATTGCCGGGCGGGGCGGGTCCGTCGTCATACCCACCAGTCTCCTCCCGCGGGCGGCTACGTCATAGTGCCCGCTGTTGCGGCCGGTATCCGGCATACCAAATACCGGCCAATGGACGAAGAGCAGTGCTCTTCGCGTTTCGTCCCCAACCGTTCCGGGTAGCAGACTCCTGGGGGCGGAGGTGGTCCGGGCCGTCGAAGGGAGCGCCCGTGAAGGTTGCGATCGTCACCGGAGACGACCTTTACGGTGACGACCCCCAGCAACTCTGTGCCGCGCTCGCGGCCCGGGGGCATGAGACGACCGCCTACCTGCGGCGGCAGGGCCGGCGGACCGCCGCGGTGAGCGGCGACTACCGGACCGTGACGACACGCGTCGGTCCCGGCGCGGGTGCATCGGCGCCGGAGGTGTTGCCGTACGTCGGCGACTGGGCGGCCACACTCGAGCGCGCGTGGGCATCGGATCGACCTGATGTCGTGCACGCATACGGCTGGCTGGGCGGCTTGGCCGCTCAGCTGGCGGCCCGACGGCAGCGGATACCCACCGTTCAGAGCTTCCACGGACTGGCCGCGACGTCACGTTCCCGCGGTAGCGGCAGCTCGGGCCAGACCGAACGCGACCGGATCGAGCCGCTCTTGGCGCGTGGCGCGACGTGGGTGACCGGCGAGTGCACCGCCGATGTCGACGCGCTGGCCCGGTTACGTCGAGGCCGGGCACGGGTGTCGGTCCTCAGCAGCGGCGTCGACGTCGAGCGATACAGTCCGGTCGGGCCGGTGGCCGCCCGCAACGGCCTGCATCGTATTCTCTGCCTGGCACCGAACCCGCTGTGGTCCAACGGGTTCGACATCGCAATTCAAGCTTTGCCCAGGATCATGGGCGCCGAGCTCGTCCTCGCGGAAACCGCCGGCGACCGCGTCCACGACGAGGCGCGGACCCGGCTCGAACGCCTGGCCGCCGATTTGGGAGTGGCGGATCGCGTGCGCTTCGCGGGAACGGTCCGCGACGAGGAGCTGCCAATGCTCCTGCGGTCCGCCGACGTGCTCGCGTGCACGCCTCGACACCCACCGCGCGCGGCTTTTGTCTTGCGGGCCATGGCCAGCGGGGTGGCGGTGGTTGCCCTGCCCGTCGGTGTCCTGACCGACGCCGTGGTGGATGCCGTGACCGGGCTCGTGGTTTGGCAACAAAGCACCGCCGCATTGGCCCTCGCTTTGAGAAACCTTCTGGCGCAGAGCTTTCAGTGCGAAAGCATGGGTGCGGCCGGCCGAAGCCGCGCGGTGTCGCGGTTCACGTGGGACCGGATCGCGCTCGACTCGCTGAACATCTACCGACAGCTCGAATCGCAACGTCCGGTGGGGGCGGGGTTTCAGTCGACGCGTGTCTAATGATGCAATCATGACGGTGCGCGCTGCCCAGTGTGCAGGGCCACCACGACGACCATGACGACCATGACGACCATGACGACCGTGACGACAATTACCGACAACGCGGCATCCGACGTCCTCGCTCATGCAGGCGCCGAACCCGACGCCGTCGAAATCTATCTCCGTCCCGCCGATCACGCCGCCGCGTGCGACTTGGGGCCGGGACTCAGCCCGGCGACACTTCGGTACGAACAGTTCCACACCGTCGAACCCCAGGCCGTGCGCCAGTTCTTCGCCGGCGCCTACCGGCCAGGCTGGCGGGTCACCAAGCTCGCGAGCCGGCCGGCGCTCACCCATCGGCGCTGCGAAACCGGTTTGATCATGGTCGACGAGGTGTTGGTCGGGGGTCGATTGGGCTTCGAGATCCCACCCGCTGACACGGTTGTCGTGATCCAGCCTCGAGCGGGATCGTTGACCGTTACGGGCGGTCCGTTCCCAGACCCGGATTCCCCGCTGCTGGTGGCCCACGGCATGCGCGCTGCGTGTCACCGGTGCCCGGTTCGAAGTGGTGACCGTCGCGCCGGAGGCGCTGCAAAGCGTCGCCGGCGACCGGTACGCTCCGCTATCTCAGCACATCCGGTTCCTGGATTGGCATCCGCGCTCACATGGCGCCGTGCGCGCGTGGCACCGAGCGCTGGATTACGTGACCGCAACCTTGGCTTCGCCCGACACCGGCCAGCAACCGCTGGTCGTCGCCCCGACGGCTTCCGTGTTGGCCGGCGCGCTGCTCGAGTGCTACCCGTCCAACCTGACCGAGCAGGACCTCGACGGCGCCCCCGCGCTCCCCGAAGCGCTTAAGGACGCGGTGGCTTTCATCCACCACCATGCCGACGACATCAGCATCAACGAGATAGCGGCCGCGGTGCATCTGACCCCCCGGGCGGTGCAATACCTGTTTCGGCGCCAGCTCGATACCACGCCGACGGAGTACATGCGTAGCGTCCGGCTGCATCGTGCGCATCAAGAACTGCTGGCCGGTGACCGGTCTAAGACCACCGTCACCGAGATCGCACAGCGTTGGGGCTTTGCCCACACCGGCCGGTTCGCGGTGCTGTATCGGCAGACGTACGGCCAGAGCCCGCACACCACCCTCAAGCAATGACGTGTCGGCCCGACGCCCGTCAGTTGCGCAGCGTTCTATGCGGGCTTTCGCCGTAGACCTGCCGGTAGTAGACGGCAAACCGACCCGTGTGGGCGAATCCCCACCGGGCGGCGACCCGGGTGACGGTCGTCTGCGCCCTGTCGGCGCTTAGCAACTCTCGGTGTGCGTGGTCGAGTCGTACCTGGCGCAGATACTCCATCGGCGTGCAATCGCGGTGGCGACGAAACATCAACTGAATCGCGCGGGGGGTGACGTAGATGGCGCCGGCGATGTCGGCGATGCCGATGTCGCCGTCGGCGTGGTCCTCGATGAAGGCCATTGCGCGCCGAAGCAACACCGGAGTGGTGTCGCGCCGATCCGCAATGGTGGGATCCAACAGCGCGTTGCTGGGGAACGCGGCCAGCACGCCGGCTGCCACGTACTGCATCGCAGTCGAGGCGATCAGGGTTGCGCCTTCGGTGACGGGTTCGGCCAGCACGTCTTGCAAATAGTCGATGGTGTGGACCAGGCGCCGGCCCGCCGCCGCGGAAACTGGCCGCGAATCGGTCAGCCGGACCGGCTCGAGACCGCGACCGCCTCCCGTGGCCGCCACCCGATCGAACAGGGTGCGTTCCACCGTCACGACGTCGCAGCGCGTGCGGCCTACCCGACCGCTGTAGGGGACCTCGAGCGCACCGATGGCAATCACTCCGTCGGCGCCGACGCGGTTCGGAGTCCTTCCCGGCAGACGCTCCTCGATCACCCCGAAACGCGGCCTGCACAGGCAGATTTTGTCCGACGGTTCGGCGTCATAGCTGATTTCGCCACCGACTTCGGCGTCGTCGATGCTCAGCGCGCCCAAGCAACTCCTCGAGATCCGCATGGGCGTGGCATCGCGTCCGCCGCCGCTGATGCGCACGGCGCCATAGGTTCGGCCGAGGATCTGCTCGGCTTCCCCCAAATCGTTGGTGTCCAGCAACAGCGCGCTCATCGACCACCGTTCGTTGACCTCTGTAGGACCATACTCCGGGTAGCAGCGGCTATCATTTCCCAACGCGCACAAAGCGATTCGCCTTCGACCGGGATCGCGGCCAGCATGTGCGAGTGATGGTCGAGATTTCACCTGGAGA
The DNA here is from genome assembly GCA_963784685.1 of uncultured Actinomycetota bacterium. Lineage (GTDB taxonomy): Bacteria > Actinomycetota > Actinomycetes > Mycobacteriales > Mycobacteriaceae > Mycobacterium. The sequence goes on along the minus strand of CAWASF010000009.1, from coordinate 81,822 downwards.
AAACGATCGACGCGCCCGTGGAACGGGTCTTCGACTGGCTGGCCGACCCGGCGAACCTGGCCGCGGCCCCGCTGCCCTCAGGGCGGGTTGGGCGAAGGATTCCGCCGGGTCGGGCGCGGGCGCGCTGCGCGAGGTGATCGGGGTCGGGACCTGGTTCCGGGAGGAGATCACGGCCTACGATCGCCCGCGTAGCTACTCCTACCTCATCGTCCGGTCGTTCCCGCCGTTCAATCACGAGGGCGGCGCCCTGACGTTCACCGCGTCCGGCGAAGGCACCCGCGTGGACTGGTTGAGCAACTACACCCATCCGGCCCTGGCCGGAGGCAAGCTGTTGGAGGCGGTCAGCTATCGGCTGCTGCGCTCGAGTTTCCGCGCGATCCTTGATGCGTGCGCGAAGGCGCTGGAGAAGTAGGTCGTCAACCACTCAATCGGTGCATCAATTGGCCTGCGGCGTAACGGCCGCTGACCACGGCGCCGGTCACGGTGGCCGGATTGTTGACGCCGACGGCCTCACCCGCCAAATAAAGCCGGTCGCCGATAGGTTCCTGCAGTCGGCGCCGATCTTGAAGGCCGGATCCGGGTGCGTGAAACGAGTACGTGCCGCGCGCGTACGGGTCGACGGTCCAGCTCGAGGTCCGGACCCCGACCGGGGAAACGTCGCCGAACAGTTGTCTCGCGATGGGAAGCGCGCCGGCCATCAGATCCTTGGGGTCCGACGACTCCACCGACCGGCCGCGCTCACCGGCGTTGAATGCCAACACGATCGGGCCCGCGGCGCTCGGCAGGGTGAACCACTGCGCCCAAAGGCCCGGCCCGGTGCCGAGGAATTGATAAAAAGCGTTCTCCACGTTCCAGGTTCGCCGGTCGAAGCGGAAGTAACTCTTGGACAGCACGCCGAATCCCAGTGCGTTCACCGCTTGGGTGTGTCCGTCGGGGAGCGGAGGGTCGAAGGCGATGTCACCGGCTTTCAGCACGCCGAGGGGCACGGTGACGATCGCGGCGGATCCCGCGAAGGAGCGGTTGCCGGCCCGCACAACCACGGAGTCGCCGCGGTGCGCGATCGCGGTTACCGGCGTATTCAGCACAATCTCAAGCCCGTTGGCGACTAGCCGCGGCAGGGCGTCATAGCCGTTCACGACGACGTCCTGATCGCCACCGGAGTATTCGCCGTCGTCAAATGTAATGGCGGACAGCTGATTCGCATCGGCGGCGTATTCGTCCGCGATCTCGGTGGTGAGATAGAACGCCAACTGCGCACGGTCGGAATCGGATAGCTCCTCGTCGGTCGCCGCGGCGTCGACGGCCGCGCCGAGGCTTCCGCCGTCGACCTGGTCACGAGCCCGTTCCACGAATCTGTGCCAGGTTCCCGGGTCGTAGTCCAGCGGCTGGAGTCGGGGATCGACCGCAAGCTTCGCCCACCCGTAATAGTCGGTCGGGATGAGCTGTGCCCGCGCCCTCTGCGCCAACTCCATCAGCGGATTGTCCTTCGTGCCGCTTATCCAGGACGCGCCCATCTCGAGCGGTACGCCCCAGTCGCGGCTGGTGTACACGCGGCCGCCGATGCGATCGCGGGCTTCGATGACGCGCACCGGCCATCCCGCGTCGGCGAGGCCGCGCGCGGCGGACAGGCCCGCCATGCCGGCACCGACGATGAGCACCGATTTTGCGTCCGCGGGCGGCCGTCGACCCGGCCCACAGGCGACGGCCAGACCGCCGCCGACGACGCTCGTCGTTGCCGCCAAAAACTCCCGACGGGACATCGGGGACACGGCTGTCAGCCTCTCATATCGCGTGCCGCGCGCACCGGGCTTCGACCCGGAGTCGTTACCGGATCGTGTTCAAATTCGCGGGTGCGTATTGGGCCGAATCTCGCCCGTTCGTTGGTGATTACGGGTTAGACTCGCGTGGTCCAGAGGGCGGCGACATGGCCGTGTTCGGTTTGGAGTGGCTATGAGTGCTGCGCGATCGACTCGCACAACCGGGCGACTCCCCGACGTGCTACCGCCATGCCGCACCATGACCGTACGCGCGGGCGACGGAACACCTTTGCACACAGAGGTATACGGGCCGCCGCGCGGCTATCCGATCGTCCTCACCCACGGCATCACCTGTGCGATCCGCGCGTGGGCGCACCAGATCACCGACCTGGCCACCGATTACCGAGTGATCGCCTTCGACCATCGCGGCCATGGGCGAAGCGGCATCCCGCGGCGTCGCGGCTACAGTTTGGAACACCTTGCGGCCGACCTTGATTCGGTTCTGGAGGCGACGTTGGCGCCCCGCGAGCGGGCGGTGCTCGCCGGGCATTCGATGGGCGGCATCACCATCGCGGCTTGGTCGGCGCTCTACCGCGACAAGGTGCGCCGGCGAGCCGACGCCGTCGCGCTGATCAACACCACCACCGGAGATTTGGTCCGCGAGGTCAAACTGTTTTCGGTGCCGCGCGAGTTGTCGCCGGCGCGCGTGTTGGCCGCTCGCGGCCTGATCAACGCGTTCGGCGGTTTTCCGCTTCCGCCCGCCGTCCGGATCCCGAGCCGCTACCTGGTGGCGATGCTGGCGCTCGGAAAAGGCGCCGACCCGAGCGCGGCGCGCGTCGTCTACGAGCTGTTCGCACAGACCTCACCCGCGGCGCGCGGGAGTTGCGCGAAGATGCTCGTTGACGCGCTGGGCTCGCGGTATCTGGAGCTGGACGGGTTGACCGTGCCGACCCTGGTCATCGGCAGCCAACGCGACCGGCTGACGCCGATCAGCCAGTCCCGCAAGATCGCGGACACCGCGCCCCACGTCGTCGGCCTGGTCGAGCTGCCCGGAGGCCACTGTTCGATGCTGGAACAGCCCCACGAGGTAAACCGGCACCTGCGGGCTCTGGTCGAATCGGTGACCCACGCCGCGCGGGTGCGCCGGATCAGCTCATAGCAGGGCGGTGATCTCGGCGGCGGCCCGCTGACCGGACCTGACGGCGCCGTCGAGAAACCCAGTCCATTCGTCGGCGGTTTCGGTGCCGGCCCAGTGAATCGGCCCGACCGGCTCGCGTAACCACGGGCCGAATCGCGTCCACGAGCCGGGCGGTACCGCCGCGGTCGGACCGCCGGGGGCGAAATCCTCTGCACCCCAACGCTGGTCGACATAGTCGAGCGGCTTGAGCGCTTTGTCGCCGAATAGTGAGGCGAAGCAGCGCAGGGTGTCGCGGCGGCGCTGCTCGGTGGGCAGCGAGTCGAATGCGCGCGCGTCGACGAAGCCCATCAGGATGCCGGGCCCGTCCGCGTGCGGGCTGACATCGAAGGTGATGAACACCGGGCCCTTGTCGGACAACGCCTGACCGGAATACCCGTCGGCCCGCCAGAACGGCGTTTCGTAGGCCGCGTAGGCCTTGCTGAGCCGGCCCTGAGGCCAATGCTTGGCCAGCTGCTCGTACTCGGCGGGCAGGGGGGAGAGAACTCGATCGACGCGCGATGGGCCGGCGGGATCGCGACGATGACGAAACCGGCTTCGGCCTGGCCGGCGGCGCTTGTAACCGTCACACCGGCGCCGTGTCGCTCGATGCGGCGGACGGGTGCGTTGAGCAGCACGCAGGAACCCAGTTCGGCGGCCGCCGCCTCGGCGATCTGCTGAGTGCCGCCCGGGAAGCGGTCCTGCTGGGCGCCGTTCTCGACGTCGAGCAGCCGGTCCAGGCCGCCGGCGGCGTGTGTGTAGCGGGCGGCGTGCAGCATCGAGACGTCGTCGGGTTCGCATCCCCAGGTCACCCGGGCCACGATGGCCAGCAGGTCGTGCGACGAGGCGGTGGCGCGCACCGAGCGCAACCAGTCGCCGAGCGACATGCCGTCCAGCTCGCGCGCGCGGCGCGCGTCCCAAGGTGCCGCGAGCGGAATGCTGCGGGCGATCCTGTCGAATTGCCAACGCAGCCGGCCGATGTCGAGCAGGCCGGTCAGCGAGATTTTGGGGATGGTGCCGCGGTAGGGGCGTGCCCAGCCGCGCCAGTGGATCACGTTCTTACCGTCGTGGTGAGTCGGGGTGGTCGGAACGCGAAGCTCGGCCGCCAGCGCCAGGACGGCGTCCTGGGTCGGGCCGACGAAGGTGCCGCCCAGATCGGCGGGCAACCCGGCGACGCTGCCGGTGAACGAGCGCCCGCCAACCCGGTCACGGCCCTCGAAAACCAGCACGTCATGGCCCTGTCGCGTCAGCTCGCGCGCGGCGGCCAGCCCGGCGAAGCCGGCACCGACCACGACGACGTCGACCATTCGCGGCGGCTTCGGCACGCGCTCTAGTCAACCGCATTTTGAGGATTTCGTAGGGAAAATTTTGATTGCCCGTTGCCCGACGTCGAAGTCAGGGCGCCACTGTTAACCAGTCGGCGAAGCCGGACGGGTCGTGGCGGCCCAGCGCGCCGTGCTCGTAGAGACCCCAGCCCTCCACCGGTTCGCCGTCGCCGTCGCGGCACACTGCGCGGCCGACATGGTCGATCACGCCGAAGCCGGACCGCGCGATGATCGCCGGGTCGGTCATGTCGTAAGTCAGGCGTTCGACGAACTTTTTGCCCTTCCACATGCCGTGCAGCCAGTCCGAATCGCCGCCGTAGCCGCCACCGACGTGGATGGGGACTCCCAGCTTGGACTCGACGTCGAAGTGCACCGGGGTGCCGTCGAGGGTGCTCGCCTCGATCGTGGCGCCGGTGGGGATTCGGGTGCCGGAGCGGTAGTGGATGGTGACCCGGGGCCAGCCCAGCTGCTCGACGCGGCCGTCACGCCAGATGCGGGTGCAGTCGTTGAGCGAACGGAAACCGTTGGGTTGCTCCTGGATGATCAGCACGACGGCGAAGTCGCCGAACGCCATCGGCATGTACAGCCACCACATGCCTTCGAATGGCGGGTCGGCGGGCCGGCCCGCGGGCTCGGGTTCGCCGATCGGACGGATGCCCCAGGACCGGTCGCGGCTGCCGAGCCAGGCCGCGGGGTCGACGGCGATCTCGTCCCCATCGACGGCGATGCGGCCGTTCCAGGTGCCCAGCTGCGCGAACCGCTGGGCGTCCAGCGTGACCCGGTTGCCGGACCGCAGGACGTGCGGCTGTTCCTGGACGACGTCGAACAGGCCCTCCCAGGTGAGATCGGCCGCGATGCCCTCGGTTTCGTCGAGGATCAGTCGCAGCTTGCGCAGCGGTTCGCTCACCTCGATCCGGTAGCCATTGACGTTCTGATTGAGCCGGTCGGAGTCGATGGCGTCGGACAGGTGCACCGCGGTCTGGACGTCTCCGCGCCTGATGAGCACGAACGCGTCCTTCACCCCGAGATTGGGGTAATAGCCGATGCCGCTGATGAAGAAGATGTTGCCGGTGCGGTCGTGGGCGTTGAAGTAGGAGCGGTCGTAGAAGTTGCGGTCCGAGGAACCCGGCCACGCGATCGGCTGGGGAATCTGATGGACCGGGAACTCGTCGAGGGGTCCGAGCATTACTGATCCTCTCCGATCGGGCTCTCTCCGATAAGTCGGCGCATCAATCCGGCGTGGTAGAACAGCGATTCGACGCTGTCGGGTTTCTCGGTTTCTCCGAAGTGCACCCGTCGGGCGCCGGTGCGCATGAACACACAGGCCCACATCACCCCGGAGTAGGCGTAAAACCAGTGCAGGTCGCCCACTTCGACACCGCTGAGCCGACGGTAGGTGGCGCGGACGTCGTCCTCTCGCATCACCTCGGGCAGGCCCGGCAGCGTTGCCAGACCGGCGAGCTCTTGGAAAACCATGTGCGCGTAGATCATCCACGCGACGTCCAGCTCCCGTGGACCCAGCGTCACCATTTCCCAGTCCAGCACCGCCACCGGCCGAAAGTCCCGGTACAACACGTTGCCCACCCGCGCGTCGCCCCACAGCAGCACGGGCTCGCGTGCGGCCACCTCTTCCGGCCAGTTGTCCTCCAGCCAGTCGAAAGTCCGCTCCAGCAGCGGCGATCGGCCGATGTCGGGCACCGCGAAGTCGTACCACGACCGGACCCAGTTGAAGTGCCTGCGCAACGCGGTGTCGCCGGTGCGGCCTTCGGACAGGAAGGCGAAAGCCTTCTCCGCGTTGGGGATTGAGTGCAGCGTCGCCAGCACACCCACGGTGGCGTCCTGCAGTTCGCGCTGGCGTTCGGCGGTTGCGTCGGCGAACCAGTTGCCGCCGAAGGTGTAGGGCATGACGTCGGGCGGGACCACACCGTCGACGTAGTCCATCAGGAAGAAGGGCGTTCCAAGGACGTCGCCGGTGGTCTCCAGCCAGCGCACGCGCGGGACGGGGACGTCGGTCAGCTCGCCGACCATCCGTATCACTTCGAATTGATGGTCGAGCCGATACGTGGGGAAGACCTGTACGTCCTCGGCGGTGGGCGCCACCCGGGTCACCAGTTTTTCCTCGATCGGCCTCCCGTCCTGCTGCCAGCGGGCGGTCAGGATGATGGTTTCCGACGACATGCCCGTCGAGTCCACGCCGCTTTCGACGGTGACCTGCGGAATCGCCCCGCCCGGCAGGACGGTCGACAGCCACTGCGACATCACCGCGGGCAGCGTGGTGACGTCGCGGCTGGAGCGCCGAAGTCGTTCGACTTTGTCGAGAACGGGTTCACTGGCCACGGGGTGCCTCCATTCCTCGAGACAATGCGGCAATTACGATACGGTAGGTAGCGTTATGAAAGCAGACACACCCGCCATTGACAAGCCTCCGGGCGCCGGGCGGCCCCGGGATCCGCGCATCGACTCGGCGATTCTGTCGGCGACCGCGGAACTTCTTGTGGAAATCGGTTATTCGAACCTCAGTCTGGCCGCGGTCGCCGAGCGTGCGGGCACCACGAAATCCGCGCTGTACCGTCGGTGGTCGAGCAAGGCCGAACTGGTGCACGAGGCGGCGTTCCCGACGGCGCCCACCGCGCTGGAGGCTCCGGCCGGCGACATCGCCGCCGATGTACGGATGATGATCGCGACCACCCGCGATGTGTTCACCACCCCGGTGGTGCGTGCCGCGCTGCCCGGGCTCGTCGCGGACATGACGGCCGATCCCGCCCTCAACGCTCGGGTGATGTCGCGCTTCGCCGACCTGTTCACCGCGGTGCGGGTGCGGCTACGGGACGCTGTTGAGCGGGGTGAGGCGCATCGAGGCGTGGACCCGGACCGGTTGATCGAGTTGATCGGGGGAGCGACGATGCTGCGGATGCTGTTGCGCCCGGAGGAAAAGCTGGACGACACCTGGGTGGAGCAAACGGCCGCCATCGTCGTGCACGGGGTGACGGGATGACGGGGCGGCTGGCGGGACGGGCCGCGCTCGTCACCGGCGGCAGCCGCGGCTTGGGCCGGGCGATCGCGCTGGCCCTTGCCGCGGAGGGTGCGGCCGTGGCCGTCGTCGGGCGCACCGAGCAGGTATGGGACGACCGGTTGCCCGGAACCATTGTTGAGACGGTCGCCGACATCGAGGCGGCGGGCGGGCGCGCTGTGGCGATCCGGGCCGACCTGACCGACCGCGACGACATCGCCCGATTGATGGCGGAGGCGCGAGATGCACTGGGTCCCATCACCGTTCTGGTGAACAACGCGGCCTTCACCGCGCCGGGCCGCCCGCCGGTTCCGGGCGCCGAGCCGCGCGCCAAGTCCGCCAAGACGACGGCTAAGCCCGGCCCGGGCGGTGGCAAACCCGGCTGGCCGGGCTTCGTCAGCACACCGTTGCGTGCGTTTCGCCGGCATTTCGAGATCGGGGTCTTCGCCGCCTACGAGCTGATGCAACTGGTCTGCCCCGACATGATCGACGCGGGCGGCGGGGCGATCATCAACATCACCTCGGTCGCATCGCGGATGCCCGGCGACGGGCCCTATCCGGACCGAAGCGGCGGAGTACTGCCCGGTTACGGCGGATCCAAGGCGGCGCTCGAACATCTCACCCAGTGCGCGGCGTTCGATCTCGCCGACCACAACATCGCGGTGAACGCTTTGTCGCCGTCGAAACCGATCCTTACGCCGGGCCTGGCTTACTATGCCAAAGAATTCGTCGAAACCGCTCCGGCGGATGAATTCGCCCACGCGGCAGTGGAATTGGCGTTGGTCGACCCGGGCCTCGTCACCGGACGCACGATCGGTCATCTGCAGGTGCTCGACGGCAGCTTCCGGCCGTTCAGCCTGGGCTAAGCCGGCTTGGTCGCGGTAACGGCGTTGATAATCAGGGCGTAGATGCTATGCCATTGCGGGGAAACGAATCCCGCACGAAGGACAAGTTTGGTTGCGCGGTCCCTGGTGCGGGCTTTGCCCCGACGGCTGGTGGCCAGGGTGGGCAGCAGCCACCGCGAGAATTGTTCGACGAGCACCAGGTGACCACCGGGACGCAACATCCGGGCACATTCGATCAGTCCGGCATGCTGATCGGCCCAGTGATCGAATGATGTCGTGCTGACGATGAGGTCGAAACTGCCGTCGGGGTAGCCGAGGTTTTCGGCCATCCCGAAGGCGAAGCTCAGCCGGTCGTCCCCAGTGAAAGCGCTTGCAGTCGCGATCATTTGGGGCGCTGCGTCGACACCGCGAAGCCGCTGGGCGCCCGGGTAGCGGCCGGCCAGCGTGCGAAGCAGATAACCCGTCCCGCAGCCGACGTCGAGCAACCGTCCGGGAGACGGGACGGTGATCGCGGCGAGCGTGGCGGTGCGGTCGGCAATCTCATGGTGTAGCCGGCCACGCCAACCGCGGTCGTATTCGGGCGCTCGATCGTTGAACGCCGCCAGGTCACGGTGGGCGGCACCCGTCCCATTCTCCCACCGGTTCGGTCGACCGTCGCGCGCACTCAATCTTCGTTCGCGTCGGGTGGGTCGGGGTCTCCGCGCAGCAGTTCTTCGGGGTGGTGGGCGTGGTTGATTTGCGGTGGGTTGTTGCCGTCTGTCCAGCCGAGGCGTCCGCTGTCCGTGACGATGGTCTGCCACTCGCCGCGGCTGGCGCCGCCGTGGTCGCAACCGCAGGCGAAAAACAGCTTGTCGGCGTCGGTGCGGCCACCGTGTGCCCAGTCCGGTGAGTGGTGCACTTCGCAGCGATCGCCCGGTTGCAGGCAGTTGGGGCGGGTGCAGCCGCGGTCGCGGGCGTAGCAGATCAGTCGTTGATCGGCGGTGGCGAGGCGTTTTTGGCGGCCCAGATACAGTGGCCGTTCGGTGTGGTCGTCGAACACGGCCTGGGGGTACCTCCCGCTTGCGGGGGAGTAGTGGATTGCCGTGGCGGCCATGCGAATCAGATCCCGCATCGGCAGCCGCGAGCCGCCCCCGGTCTGCGCGGGCGCCGGCATCGGGATCGACGGGCCAACGACGGCGTGGGCGGCCTGGTTGAGCTCGGCCAGTGTGGTGGTCGCGATGACGGTGACCGGCTGACCGCGGTGTGTCCCGAGTTTGCCGGAGGCGATGGCGGTTTCCAGGCCGAGTTTGAGCGCGTCGTGGCAGCGTTGGGCCGCCGAGCGCTGATCACGCTCGCCGGGCCCGGCACTGTCGGGTTGGTGGCGGCCGGGCCGCACGGCGGCTTCGATGGCCTCGAAGTACGCGCGGGCCTCTTGGTCGAGCAACCCCGACAGCCGCGACATGCCGTCGGGCCCCGCCGGGCCCAGCCGCAGCCCGCGGCGACGCGCCCGGTCCTCGTCGCTGAAAAGGCCGTCGGGATTGAGGTAGTCGGCGATGCGTTGGCCCAACTTGATGACCACGGCGGCGTCGAGTTTTTTCGCGTGCCCTACCAGCGTGCGCTCGGCTTCTGCCACGTCGGCGGGCGAGACGCTGGCGGGCAGGACGTCGACGGCTCGGCAAACGGCGCGGATGTGGTCCTCGCCCACCGCGCCCGCCTCCACCGCGGCCGCCAACTCCGCCAACTCCGGTGGCAGCAGAGGACCGGTCAGCGAGCGCCGCGGCCGGATCCGGGCCGCGAGTTTGACGCGGCGAACGATCTCCCCACGCGTGACGCGCAGCCGCGCCCACAGCATGTCTCGCACCGCCGGCGCGCACCCGCTGCCATCGGGCGGGTCGGCGATCTCGGCGAAGAACCGATACATCAGGCCGCGGTTGGCGCGCTCCTGCGTCTCCAACCGCTCAGCGACCCCGACGCGGAACTCGTTGCCCACCACATCGGAGTTGGTGTCGCGCAGGACCCCGTGCGCAGCATCGATAGCATCAAGAGCAGCACCGATCCGCTCCCGCGCTTCCTCGCCACTCACGCACGAACCCACGCCCCCACGCTATGAACCACCCCCGTCAAACCCCCGCCCCCCAGACAGCAACATCCATAACCTGTGGATGAAGGCGCAACTGTGGACAACTCGCCACGGGCACGTTGGCGAGATCGCCGCCTGACGTGCCAGTATGAAGAAAGCCAGTGCCGCAACGGCGGCAGGCAACCGGTCGAGTGGTGTGCGCATGTCCGGTGCTAAGCCCGGTATTGACAAGCCGACGGGGCGCGTTATTGCCCTGATCGGCCTCATGATCTTCAGTGCTGCCGCTCTCCGCGGCTACCTTCCGGCCCAAGATCAAGCCGTGCACAGGGAAGCCGGCGGCGGCCGGGCCGCGCTGGTTTTCGTCATAGCCGCTCTCAGCGCTACGGTCACGCTGCTGACGATCGCCGTCATCGCGCGGTTGCGGGATCCACGGGCGGGGCCGCCACACGGCGAGGACCTGTCCGACTTGCTCGGCACCGGCAAGGGCCGACCGAATTGGCGCGTGATCCTGATCGGGCTCGCGGTCATCGTGGCCTGGCTGTTGATTCTGATGCTTCTCATCCGACTTTTGCTTCCACCCGCTGCCGCTCCCTCAGCGCCCGCCCCGGCCCCGACGGGCCCGCCGACAGCCCACGCGACAGGCCCGCCACCACAGCAACACCCGCAAGATGACTCCGGGGACACGCTCCGAATCCTGCTTGTCAGCACGATCGCGATGGTGCTGGTGATCGTCGCCGGATCGGTGATCATTTCGCGTCGACGGTGGCGCGCGACCACACCGGCCACCATCGCCGGCGATTTCAAATCCCCGACACCGGCGCCGCCTTCGGAATCGCTGGTCCGCGCGGCCGAAATCGGACTGGCGGAGATCGGCGACCTCAACCGGGAACCCCGCGAGGCGATCATCGCATGCTATGCCGCGATGGAGCGTGAGCTCGCCAATGTCCCGGGGGCCGTCCCCCAGGACTTCGACACGCCGACCGAGGTACTGGTGCGGGCCGTCGAACAACACGCACTGCATGTTGATAATGCGGCCCAGTTGGTGAACCTCTTCGAGGAGGCACGCTTTTCCCCGCATGTGATGAACGAGGGCCATCGTAAGATGGCGGTGGACGTGTTGCGGCTCGTTCTCGCGGAGTTGCGGAGCCCGGTATGAAAAAGCTTGTCGTCTTGGGTGTTTGCCTCATCGTCGTGATAGAGCTGTTGATGCTGACACTGCATGACCGCCGATTCGTGTTGGCGGCGTCGGGCGCCGCCCTGGCTCTGGTGCTGCTCAACGTCCGTCGTTTCGTCAGGCGCGGAGCGGAACCCGAGGCGGAACCGGACCCCGACGATCTCGGAGATTCGTTGCGCCGCTGGCTTTCCACGACCGAGACGACGATCCGCTGGTCGGACTCCACCCGAGCGGACTGGGACCGGCACCTGCGTCCGATGCTCGCGCGGCGATACGAAATGACCACGGGCCAAAGGCAGTCCAAAGACCCCGCGGCCTATCACGCAAGCGGCCGAATGCTCTTCGGCGCCGAACTGTGGGAATGGGTCAATCCGAACAATGTGACACGCACCGGTGACCGCGAGCCCGGTCCCGGCCGTGGCACGCTGGAAGAGATTCTGCGAAGGTTGGAGCAAGTGTGATTGGAGGCGCCACCCGGATATGACTCTGCCGGCCGCGACAACCACCGCCAATTGCGAGGCGGTGCTCGACGAAATCGAGCGTGTGGTGGTGGGGAAGCGCTCCGCGCTCACGCTCATACTCACCGCGGTCCTCGCGCGCGGCCACGTGCTCATCGAAGACCTGCCCGGCCTGGGCAAGACGCTGATCGCGCGATCCTTTGCCTCCGCGTTGGGGCTCAGATTCACCCGGGTGCAGTTCACGCCCGACCTGCTGCCCGCGGACCTCCTGGGCTCGACGATTTATGACATGCAGTCGGGCCGCTTCGCGTTCCGGGCCGGACCCATCTTCACCAACCTGCTGCTCGCCGACGAGATCAACCGGACACCGCCGAAGACGCAGGCGGCACTGCTGGAGGCGATGGCCGAGGGCCAGGTGAGCATCGATGGCGAAACACATAAGCTACCAATGCCTTTCATTGTTCTCGCGACCGATAACCCGATCGAGTATGAGGGCACATACCCGCTACCCGAGGCACAGCTGGATCGGTTCGCGATCCGGCTGGAACTGCGATATCTCTCGGAGAAGGACGAGACCGCGATGCTGCGCCGCCGCCTGGAACGCGGTTCGGCCGAGGCGATGGTCAATCAAGTCGTCGACGGCCATGACCTGCTGGCGATGCGGGAGTCGGTCGAACAGGTGACCGTGCACGAGGACGTTTTGCATTATGTGGTGTCGCTGGCCAACGCTACCCGCCACCATCCGCAGGTCGCCGTCGGCGCCAGCCCGCGGGCGGAACTCGATCTGGTCCAACTCGCCCGTGCCCGTGCGCTTTTGCTCGGGCGCGATTATGTGATCCCCGAAGATGTCAAGGCGCTCGCCGTTCCGGCGGTCGCGCACCGGATCACGTTGCGGCCGGAGATGTGGGTGCGGAAGATCCAGGGCGCCGACGTGGTCGGAGAACTTTTGCGCCGCTTGCCGGTGCCTCGGACAACCGGAGGCCATGGGGGTACCGGATGAGCCCGGCGTGAGCTCGCGGTGATCCAGGGCGCCGAAGTCGAGTTCCGCTGGAGCGCATCGCAACTGACGCGGGCGATCGCGACCTGCGCCGGGGTTGCGCTGGCCGCCGCCGTGCTCGGCGCCCGCTGGCAGCTGATCGCCTTTGCGGCGCCGCTGCTCGGGGTGCTGTGCTCGCTCAGCTGGCAGCGCCCGGTGCCGAATGTTCGAGTGCACGCGGAACCGGGCTCCCAGCGATGCTTTGAGAGCGAGCAGGTGCGGCTGACCGTGTGGGCGACCGAAGAATCCGCGGCAGGCGCCGGGACCGCCGAGCCGGCGGCGGTCGAGCTCACGGTTCCGGCGATCGCGGGCATGCAGCTCGAAGCGCTCGACTCGGATTCCCCGCGCACGAAAACCGTTGCGGTAACCGCACAACGGTGGGGTCGGTATTCGATCCGTGCCCGGATCGAGGTGGCCGCGCGCGGTGGAATGCTGACCGGAACGGCCACCGTCGATGCCGCCCAGATCATCGTGTTTCCGCTCACGCCGCCGCAGGCGACGCCAATCCCGCAGACGGAGTTGCTCGACCGCCTGGGTTCCCACCTCACCCGCCATATCGGTCCGGGTGTCGAGTACGCCGACATTCGGCCCTACGTGCCGGGCGACCAACTGCGCGCGGTGAACTGGTCGGTGAGCGCCCGCCGCCGCCGGCTGCACGTGACGCAACGATTGACCGATCGCGCGGCCGACGTCGTGGTGCTGATCGACACGTATCCGCAGCCGGCGGGCCCGGCGACCGAAGCCACCGAACGAGTCGTGCGCGGCGCGGCTCAGGTGGTGCAGACGGCGCTCCGACACGGTGATCGCGCCGGGATCGTCACTCTCGGCGGCAATCGCCCGCGGTGGCTCGGTGCCGACATCGGGCAGCGCCAGTTCTATCGGATCCTCGACACCGTGCTCGATGCCGGCGACCAATTCGAAACCACAACCGGCACATTGGCACCGCGTGCGGCGGTTCCCGCGGGAGCGATCGTCATCGCGTTCTCCACGCTGCTCGACACCGAATTCGCGCTGGCGCTGATCGATCTCCGCAAACGCGGGCATGTCGTGATCGCCGTCGACATCCTCGACCGCTCCCCGTTCGAAGGTCAGCAGGATCCCCTAGTCGATCGGCTGTGGGCGCTGCAGCGCTCCGCCATGTATCGCGACATGGCCACCGTCGGCGTCGACATCCTGTCCTGGCAAGCGGATCAGAGCCTGGAGCAGTCGATGGGTGTGATGCCCGATCGCCGGCGTCGGGTGCGGGGACGGCTCAGGGGATAGCATGACGACACTAGCGCGTTCAACCGCACTCGCCCTGTCGACCGGTTTCGGCGTAGTGATGGTGGGGCTGGCCGCCATCGGCTCGCACGGGTTGGCAGTGGCCGTGGCCGCGGCCGCGCTGATCGCCGTAGGCGTCGGGGTGGCATCTCGCCCGGCGGGAACGCTTGCCGTATTGCTTTCGGTGATGACCCTCTTGGTGTCCAACCCCCCGCCCGTGTTCGCGGCCTGGTCCGGGCTGTGCGCCGCCGCGTACCTGGTATGCCGCCACGCTGTCGGGACGCCCGTCCGCGCCGTCATGTTTAGCTGGCCGACAGTCGTTGGCGCAGTTGGGTTTACGATCGCCGGATTGGTTGCGACGGCGTTCCCGCTACAGTTGCCGTGGTTGCCGCTGGCCGCGCCGCTGGGTGTCCTGGCGATCTACGTGTTGGCGATGCACTCGCTTTTGAGCTGATCTGTTTTTCGCCCTAGGGCAGCAGCCCGGCCGCGTGATCGGCCAGGTCCAGCAGGGGCTGCGGGAAGATCCCCAAAGCCACTGTGACCACGGCACATACCGCGATCGCCGCCTTGCTCAAGATGCCGGGCGCCACCACCTGGGGAGTGTCGTCGGTCGCTTCGGTGAAGAACATCGACACAATGACGCGCACGTAGAAGTACGCGGCGACCCCGCTCGCGACCACACCGACGACGACCAGCGGCGCCGCGCCGCCCTGGGCGGCCGCCTTGAACACCGCGAGCTTGCTGACGAAGCCACTCGTCAGCGGAATACCGGCAAAGGCCAATAGAAACATCGAAAACATCACGCCCACAATGGGTGAGCGCTGGCCGAGTCCGGCCCAATGCGACACCGTGGCGTCTTCGACACCGTCGGCGTTCCGGATCAGGCTCACGATGGCGAACGCGCCGACAGTGCTGAAGCTGTAGGCGACCAGATAGAACAACGTGGCCGACAAACCCCCCGGGTTGTCGGCGATCACACCGGTAAGGATGAAACCGACGTGTGCGACCGACGAATAGGCCAGCATCCTCTTGACGTCGGTCTGGTTCACCGCGGTGATGGTGCCCACCGCCATGGTCAGGATCGAGATCGTCCACAGCACCGGACGCCACTGATCATGCAACGGGGGCAGCGCGACGTAGACGACCCGGAGCAGCGCGCCGAACGCCGCGACCTTGGTCGCCGCCGCCATGAAGCCCGTGATCGGGGTGGGCGCGCCCTGGTAGACGTCGGGAATCCAGGAGTGGAACGGGACCGCGCCCACCTTGAACAGCAGGCCCACCGACACCAGCGCGACGCCGGTGAGCGCCATCGAGCTATCACCGTGGGCGGCCAGCGCATCCCGGATCCCGGGCAGCACGAAGGTGCCGGTCGCGCCGTACAGCAGCGCCACACCGTAGAGGAAGAACGCCGACGAGAACGCGCCGAGCAGGAAGTACTTCATCCCCGCTTCCTGGGACAGCAGCCGGCGATGACGCGCCAGGCCGCACATCAGGTACAACGGCAGCGAAAGAACTTCCAGCGCAACGAACATCGTCAACAGGTCATTGGACGCGGGAAACACCATCATGCCGCCGACGGACAGCATCGCCAGCGGAAAGAGCTCCGTCTGCGCGGCGCCGGCCCGCTCCGCCTCGCGCTCGGCGTCGCTGCCGGGAACCGCCGACGCTTGCGGCGTAAAGGAATCCAACCCGCCTGAGCCCGCCACTCCCGCCGCCACGGCGACCTTGCTCTTCGCCTTCACTTGGGTCCGCTCGGCCATGAAGATGACCGCGAGCACCGCGACCAGCAGCACGGTGCCCTGCAGGAAGAGCGCCGGTCGATCGATGGCCACCGCGCCCAGCACCGCGGTGCGACCGGCGTGCAGCGAGCGGCTCACCACGATCACCGCGACGAACGCTGCGACCAAGCCGCCAAGGGCCAGCGCCACCTGGGCGACATAGCGAATTCGCCTGGGCAGGAACGCTTCGAGCAACACGCCGACCACGGCGACCGAAAATACGATGAGCATCGGGGACAGCAGGAAGTACTCCACGCTGGGGGTGGGGAGGGTCATCGATGCGGTCCTTCGGCTGTCCGGGGCGCTTCGGCCGGTCTGGGGCTACCCGGTGGCACGGTCGGCGCGGGATCGTGCTGGCCGATGGTGGTCATGGTGTTGGCGACGGCGGGGTTGACGAGGTCCAGCACCGGCTTGGGGTAGACGCCGAGCCCGATCAGCAGCGCGATCAGCGGTGCGACGACGACCAATTCGCGCGCCCGCAGGTCGCCGATGTGTTCGTTGCCGCCGGCCACCGGTCCCGTCATCACCCGCTGGTAGAGCCACAACATGTAGATGGCCGACAGGATCAGCGCGGTGACGCCGAATGCCGCCGCCACCCAATACCGGCTGAAAGTTCCCAACAGGACCAGGAATTCGCTGATGAACGGCGCCAGACCGGGCAGCGAAAGGGTGGCCATGGCCGAGACGAGGAACGTGCCGGCCAGGATCGGTGCCACCTTCTGGACGCCGCCGTAGTCGGCGATCGCCCGGCTGCCGCGCCGGGTTATCAGGAAACCCGCGATCAGGAACACCGCCGCGGTGGACAGGCCGTGGTTGAGCATGTACAGCGTCGACCCGCTCTGACCCTGACTGGTCATCACGAAGATACCCAGGATGATGAACCCGAAGTGCGAGATCGAGGTGTAGGCGATCAGGCGCATGATGTCGGCCTGGCCGATCGCCACGATCGCGCCGTAGATCACTCCGATCACGGCCAACACGATGATCAGGGGACGGAAATACGTTGAGGCGCTGGGGAACAGCTGCAGGCAGTAGCGCAGCATGCCGAACGTGCCGACCTTGTCCATCACCGCCATCATCAGCACCGCGGTCGCCGGTGTGGCCTCGACGGCGGCGTCGGGGAGCCAGCGGTGGAACGGCCAGAGCGGGGCCTTGATCGCGAACGCGAACATGAAGCCCAGGAACAGCGCCTTGAACACCGCGGGATCCGCGCCGTAGCGGCCTGAGGCGACGCCGGCCACGATGTCACGGAAGTCGAACGTGCCCGAACCGTGCTGCGCGGTCACCACATACAGCCCGATCACGGCCGCCAGCATGATCAAACCGCCGAACAGGTTGTACAACAAGAACTTCACCGCCGCGCGCGACCTGCCGGGTCCTTGACCGAAGCCGCCGATCAGGAAGTACATCGGGATGAGCATGGCCTCGAAGAACACGTAGAACAGCAACACATCCAGCGCGATCACCGACACCAGCACCATCGACTCGATGGCCAGCGTCAAGGCGATGTAGGCGTGCACCCCGCGGGTGCCCTCGCCGCCGTCGTTCCAGCCGGCGATCTGGAGCAGCGGAATCAGCACGGCGGTCAGCAGCACCAGCACCACCGCGATGCCGTCCACGCCGAGCGAGTAGCCGGCGCCGAACGCCGGTATCCAGCGATGGCTTTCGACGAATTGGTATGTGGCCGCGCCGTTTTCTGAGCCGGTCTTGAAGCCGGCGGTGATGATGATCGCCACCGCCAGCGTCAGCACGCCGACGACCAGGCCGGTCCACTTGGCGAGCCGTCGCAGCCCTGGGGGCATCAGGATGATCAGCACGGAACCCGCGAGCGGCACCAGCCACAGGACGCTCAGCCACGGCACGTCCTTGAAGAATGCCCCGTTCACCACGCCCTCACCGCCAGGATCAGCGCGGCCACCAGGACGGCGCCCGCCAGCATCGACAACGCGTAGTTGCGGGCGAACCCGGTTTGGAGTCCCCGTAGACGATTCGAAGTCCGGCTCACCAGCGCCGCCAGCGCGTTGACCGAGCCGTCCACGCCCACGTTGTCGACGTCGACCAGCGCCGAAGTCAGTTGCGCGCCAGGGCGCATGAACACCTCCTCGTTGAAGGCATCGCCGTAGAGGTCGGCGCGTGCGGCGGTGGTGAGCACCGAGACCTGGACCGGGGCCACCCTCGGGATTTCCACTCGGCCGCCGTACATCCGGTAGGCCACCACGATCCCGACGGCGACGACCGCCAACGCCAGGCCACTGCTGACCCAGGCCGGCAGGGCATTCGCGGCTTCTTCACGTGCTCCGACGACGGGCTCGAGCCAGTGCTGCAGGGCGCTGCCCCACCACAGCAACAAGCCGGAGAAGGCCGAGCCGACGGCAAGCACGATCATCGGCCAGGTCATCACGGCCGGCGCCTCGTGCGGATGGGCGCCGGGCGCCCAACGCTTTTCACCGAAGAAGGTCATCAGCATGACCCGGGTCATGTAGAACGCCGTGATGCCGGCACCGAGCAGCGCGGCCCCGCCCAGCAGGAAGCCACGGGTGTCGCCGGCGCCGAGCGCCGCCTCGATGATCTTGTCCTTGGAGAAGAAGCCCGCGAACGGCGGCACGCCGATGATCGCCAGATACCCGAGCCCGAACGTGGCGAACGTGATCGGCAACGCGGCGCGCAGGCCACCGTAACGGCGCATGTCCTGCTCTTCGTGCATCGCGTGGATCACCGCGCCGGAGCCGAGGAACAGCCCGGCCTTGAAGAAACCGTGGGTGAGCAGATGCATGATCGCGAAGGCGTAGCCGGCCGGGCCCAGGCCGGCGGCGAGCACCATGTAGCCGATCTGGCTGATCGTCGATGCCGCCAGCGCGCGCTTGATGTCGTCCTTGGCACAGCCGATGATCGCCCCGAACAGCAACGTGGTGGCGCCGACGATGACCACGGCCAGTTGCGCGTCCGGCGCCAGGTTGTACAGCGGGTTGGACCGCACGATCAGATACACGCCCGCGGTCACCATGGTGGCCGCGTGGATCAGCGCGGACACCGGTGTGGGGCCCTCCATTGCGTCACCCAACCAGGCCTGCAGCGGAACCTGGGCGGACTTGGCGCAGGCGCCGAGCAACAACAGCAGGCCCATTGCGGTCAGCGCGCCGCGGCCGGCGGCCGGTGCGCCGGCGAACACCCCGGCGTACGACAGCGTGCCGAAAGTGCTGAACATCAAGAACATTCCCAGTGCCAGGCCGGCGTCACCGACCCGGTTCATCACAAACGCTTTCTTGGCCGCGGTGGCCGCCGTCGGCTTGTGGTACCAGAAACCGATCAGCAGGTAGGACGCCAGGCCGACGCCTTCCCAGCCGACGTAGAGCACCACGTAGTTGTCGGCGACCACCAGCAGCAGCATCGAAGCCAGAAACAGGTTGAGATACCCGAAGAAGCGGCGACGGTCCGGGTCCTCGGCCATGTAGCCGACCGAATAGATGTGGATCAGCGATCCGACGCCGGAGATCAGCAGCACGAAACACATGGACAGTTGGTCGATCTGCAGCGCGAAGTCGACCTGGAGTTGCCCGACCGGGATCCAGGTGAACAGCTTCTGATGGATGACGCGGTCGGCCCCGTCGCGGCCGAGCATCTCGGCGAGCAGGGTCGCGCCGACCCCGAATGCCCCCAGCGCGGCGGCGCAGCCCAGCAGGTGGCCCCACGCGTCGGTGCGTCTGCCGCCGAACAGCAAGATGGCGGCACCCGCCAGTGGCAGTGCCACGAGCAGCCAGGTGAAGTGTGTCATCGTGGCGTTCTCAGCCTTTGAGTAGATTCGCGTCGTCGACCGACGCCGATTTGCGGGCACGGAAAATCGTCATGATGATGGCCAGGCCGACGACCACCTCGCAGGCCGCCACGACCATCGTGAAGAACGCGATCATCTGCCCGTCCAGATGGCCGTGCATCCGCGCGAACGTGACGAACGCCAGGTTGACGGCGTTGAGCATCAGTTCGACGCACATGAACATCACGATGGCGTTGCGGCGCAACAGCACACCCCCGGCCCCGATGGTGAACAGCAGCGCCGAAAGATACAGGTAATTACCAGGATTCACGACGCACCGCCTTTCACGGCCTCGCCTTTCACGGCCTCGGCGGAGGAGATCTCTTTCCCGTCCGCGCCGCGGCTCCGCAGTATGGGAGGCACGGATAGCTCCGAGTAGGAACCGTCGGGCAGCAGCGCGGCCACGTCGACCGCGTTCTGGCGCGCGTAGACGCCCGGGCTGGGCAGCGGCGTGGGGTACCCGCCGGCGCGGAAGCGTTCCTGCGCGAATTCGCGCTGCGTCTTGCGTCGCTCGAAACGCTCCCGGTGGGCGAGCACCATCGCGCCCACGGCCGCGGTGATCAGCAAGGCGCTGGTGAGCTCGAATGCCCACAGGTAACGTGAAAAGATCAGTGCGGCCAGCCCTTCGACGTTGCCGTTGGCATTGGCGGTGGTGAGCCCGACGAAACTCCCGGTCGCCACCTTGCCGATGCCGGCCAGCAGCAGAACGCCGAATCCGATGCCGATGACCACTGCGGCCACGCGCTGGCCGCGCAGCGTCTCCTTGAGTGATTCCGCGGAGTCCACGCCGATCAGCATCAGCACGAACAGGAACAGCATCATCACCGCGCCGGTGTACACCACGACCTGAACGACACCCAAAAACAGCGCGTCCTCGATCATGTAGAACACCGCCAGGATGATCATCGTCATCGCCAGAAACATCGCCGAGTACACCGCGTTGACCGAGAGCACCACCCCGAGCGCGCCGATCACCGCCAGCACGCCGAGGACCCAGAAGGTCACCGCTTCACCGGTGGAGGTGCGGACGATGGCCTCGGTCGCCAAGTCAACGGTGGTCACGGGGCTTCTCCGCCCTTGGACCCGGCACTGTGGTTCCGGCGCAATCCATCCGCGGTCACGTTGCCCTGGTAGTAGTCCTTGTCGGTGGCGCCGTCCGTCCTGGGGTGCGGAGGCGCGGTCATCTCGGGGAGCAGCGGGGCAAGCAGCCGGTCTTTCTCGTAGATGAGGTCGGCGCGGTTGTCGTCGGCCATCTCGTAGTCGTTGGTCATCGTCAGCGCCCTGGTCGGGCAGGCCTCGATGCACAGGCCGCAACCGATGCAGCGCAGATAGTTGATCTGGTACACCCGGCCGTAGCGTTCCCCCGGCGAATACCTCAGCTCCTCGGTGTTGTCGGCGCCCTCGACGTAGATCGCGTCGGCGGGACAGGCCCACGCGCAAAGCTCGCACCCGATGCACTTCTCCAGGCCGTCGGGGTACCGGTTGAGTTGATGACGGCCGTGGTACCGGGGGGCGACTGGGCCCGGCTTCTCCGGATACTCCTCGGTCACAGTCTTTTTGAACATCGACCCCAGCGTCACGCCGAAGCCTGCCACGGCGTCGAGGAACTTAGGCACGTGCTTTCTCCTTGCTCGCACCGACTTTCTGCCCCGGCAGGGGCGGTGTCGGGAATGCCGGCTCGGTGACTTCGGGGGAGGGGGTCTTGCCGCGCTGGTGGCGCAGCTCGCGCTCCATCGCACGAATAGTCGGCGTGCTGAACGGTTTTCGCAGCAGCAGCACCAGCACCGAGGCCACGACGAGGCTGCTGATCACCAGCAGCGGGGTCCAATGCGCATACCCCTGGTTGCGCAGGGTACGGATCCCCGCGGCGATCAACACCCACACCAGCGAGGCCGGGATCAGCAACTTCCAGCCCAGCGCCATGAACTGGTCGTAGCGCAGCCGGGGCAGGCTGGCGCGCAGCCAGAAGTAGATGAACAGGAAGGTCCACATCTTGACGGTGAACCAGATCACCGGCCACCACCCGGTGTTGGCGCCCGCCCACATGTTCAGCGGCCACGGGGCATGCCAGCCGCCGAAGAACATGGCCGTGGCCAACGACGAAACCGTCATCATGTTGACGTACTCGGCCAGCATGAACATCGCGAACTTCAGCGACGAGTACTCCGTGTGGAATCCCGCGACCAGCTCGCCCTCTGCTTCGGGCAAATCGAATGGCGCCCTGTTGGTTTCACCGACCATCGAGATGAGGTAGATCACGAAGGACGGCAGCAGCAAAAAGACGAACCAGACCCGGTCCTGCGCGCCGACGATCTGCGATGTCGACATGGAGCCGGAGTAGAGGAAGACCGCCGCGAAGGACAGCCCCATGGCCACCTCGTAGGAGATGACCTGCGCGGTGGAGCGCACCCCACCCAGCAGCGGGTAGGTGGACCCCGACGCCCAGCCCCCCAACACGATGCCGTACACCCCTATTGCAGACAGACCCAAGATGAACAGCACCGCGACCGGTAGGTCGGTCAGCTGCAACGGCGTGCGGTGGCCGAACACCGACACCACCGGGCCGAACGGGATGAAGGCGAACGCCGTGAACGCCGGAATCACCGAAAAGCACGGCGCCGCAAAGTACACGAACTTGTCGACGCCGCCGGGAGTGATGCTCTCCTTCAGTGCCAACTTGATTCCATCGGCCAGGCTCTGCAATGCGCCCCACGGCCCCACCCGGTTCGGGCCGGGCCGCAGCTGCATCCAGCCGAGGATCTTGCGTTCGAGTAGGATCGCGACCAGCACGTTCAGCATGAGGAAGACGAAGATGGCCAGCGCCTTGCCCAGCACCAACCACCAGGGGTCGTGTCCGAAGGCGGTCAACGGGGTAGTCATATGCGCCGCTCCTCCTCATCGCTGCGTCCCCCGCAAGCGGGAGGTGCCCCCACTGCATCGTCGCCGGCGAGGCCCACTCCGATCGCGACGATGCCGCCGAGGGTTACGCCCAATTTCCGGTGCACCGCGCAACCCGGCGAGTTCAGCGGGAGCCACACCACCCGATCGGGCATGTCGGTGATGCAGAGCGGCAGCATGATCGAGCCGCGCGGGGTGCTGACGGTGACGTTGTCGCCGTCGGTCGCGCCGATCTCGGCGGCGGTTTCGGCCGAGAGCCGGACGACGGGTTTGCGCGCGGTTCCGGCCAAGTGCGGTTCGCCGTCCTGCATTCGGCCCTCGTCGAGCAACAACCGCCATCCGGTCAGCACCGCCTCGCCCGGCTGGGGCGTGGCCGGTTGCGGCGCAGGGACCTGCGGTGCGGCGGCGTGTTTGCCGTCCCAGGTGCCCAGCCCGGACAGCTCCTCGCGGGCGGCCTCGACGGTGGTCACCCCGAGGTAGACACCCATCTCGTCGGCCAGCGTGTCGAGCACCCGGTGATCCGACTGGCCGGATTGCTGGGTGGTGCCGCGCAGCGCGGGCTCGAACCCGCGGTAGCGACCCTCCCAGTTGACGAACGCACCGGACTTCTGGGTCGTCGGTGCGACCGGGAACACCACGTCGGCGCGCTCGGTAACGGCGCTGTGCCGCAGCTCCAGGCTGATGACGAAACCCGCGGCGTCCAGCGCGGCCAGGACCGCGTCGGGATCGGCGAAGTCGTCCGGTTCGATCCCGCCGACCAGCAGCGCGCCCAGGGACCCGTCGGCGGCGGCGGCCAGGATCCCGTCCGCGTCACGCCCAGCCGCAGAAGGCAATTGGTCGACATTCCACGCCGCGGCAACCTGCGCGCGAGCGGCGTCGTCGGCCACCGGACGGCCACCGGGCAGCAGCCCGGGCAACGCGCCGGCGTCCAGCGCGCCACGCTCGCCGGCGCGGCGCGGGACCCATGCCAACCGGGCACCGGTAGCGTCGGCGAGCCGGGCCGCGGCGGACAAACCGCCGGGCACCGCGGCCAAGCGTTCCCCGACCATGATGACCGCCCCCTCGGTGGCCAACAGATCACCGATCTGACCGGTGGCCAGCTCGTCGAGGGCGGCGGCCTCGGCGCCGGGAACGGTCTTGAGCAACCGGCCCGACATCTTCGTCAGCGCGCGGGTGGCGAATGGCGCGATCGCGTACACCGGCACGCCGTGTTTGCGGGCGCACTTACGCAACCGCAAGAACACGATGGGCGACTCGTCTTCGGGTTCGAACCCGACCAGCACCACAACGGGCGCCGACTCCAGGTCCGAATAGCTGACGGTGACCGGCCGGCCGGCGACGCGCGCGGCCAGGAAATCCGCCTCCTCGGCCGAATGCGGGCGGGCGCGGAAGTCGATGTCGTTGGTGTCCAACGCGATTCGGGCAAACTTGCTGTAGGCGTAGGCGTCTTCCCAGGTCACCCGTCCGCCGACCAGCACGCCGGTGCGCCCGCGGGCCGCCCCCAGTCGCTGGGCCGCCGTCACGATCGCGGCCGACCAGGACGCGGGTTCCAGCGTGCCGTCCGCGCCCCGGATCAGGGGAGTCGTGATCACGTCCGGCTGGGTCGCGTAAGTGAACGCCCACCGACCTTTGTCGCAGTTCCACTCCTCGTTGACTTCCGGGTCGTCGCCGGCGAGCCGGCGCAGCACTTTGCCGCGGCGGTGGTCGGTGCGCTGCGCGCACCCCGAGGCGCAGTGCTCGCACACGCTGGGGCTGGAGACCAGGTCGAAGGGGCGGGCCCGGAAACGGTACGAGGTCCCGGTCAGCGCGCCCACCGGGCAGATCTGCACCGTGTTGCCCGAAAAATGGGAGTCGAACGGCTCATTGGCGTAAATGCCGACCTGCTGCAGGGCGCCGCGCTCCTGCATGTCGATGAACGGGTCACCGGCGATCTGCTCGGAGAACCGCGTGCAGCGCGCGCACAGGATGCAACGCTCGCGGTCAAGCAGCACCTGCGACGAGATGTTGATCGGCTTGGCGAAGGTTCGCTTGACGTCGGTGAAGCGGGAATCGGCCCGGCCGTTGGACATTGCCTGGTTTTGCAGCGGGCACTCGCCACCCTTGTCGCACATCGGGCAGTCCAGCGGATGGTTGATCAGCAAGAGCTCCATGACGCCGTGCTGGGCTTTGTCCGCGGCCGGCGAGGTGAGTTGGGTGCGCACCACCATGTCGTCGGTGGCCACGGTGGTGCACGATGCCATCGGCTTGCGTTGTCCCTCAACCTCTACCAGGCACTGGCGGCAAGCGCCGACGGGGTCCAGTAGCGGATGGTCGCAGAACCGCGGGATCTGGACACCCATCAATTCGGCCGCACGAATCACCAAAGTCCCTTTGGGAACGGTGATTTCGACATCATCGATGGTCAACGTCACCATCTCCGGCTGGCTTACCCCGTCGCCGGTCTGAGGTTTGGCCGCCTGTGTCACGCGCTACCTCCGTTTGGCGCCAGCATCGAGTCTCGGGGGTCGAACGGGCAGGCGCCCCCTTCGACGTGGGCGACGTACTCGTCGCGGAAGAGCCTGATCGACGACATCACCGGGCTGGCGGCGCCATCGCCCAACGCGCAGAACGACTTTCCGAGAATGGTGTCGGAGATGTCCGACAGCTTGTCGATGTCCTCGAGGGTGCCCTTGCCGATTTCCAGCCGTTCGTAGATCTGGTCCAGCCAGAAGGTGCCCTCCCGGCATGGCGTGCATTTGCCGCACGATTCGTGCTTGTAGAACTCGGTCCAGCGGCGCACCGCACGCACCACACACGTTGTCTCGTCGAAGATCTCCAGCGCCTTGGTCCCCAGCATCGAGCCGGCGGCGCCCACACCCTCGTAGTCCAGCGGCACGTCGAGGTGCTCGTCGGTCAGCAGCGGCGTCGACGACCCGCCGGGTGTCCAGAACTTCAGCCGGTGCCCTGCGCGCACCCCGCCGGCGTAGGCGAGCAACTCGCGCAACGTGATCCCGAGCGGGGCCTCGTACTGGCCGGGGCGGGTGACGTGCCCGGACAGCGAATACAGGGTGAAGCCGGGCGATTTCTCGCTGCCCATCGAGCGGAACCAGTCGACCCCGTTGAGGATGATCGACGGGACGCTGGCGATGGTTTCGACGTTGTTGATCACCGTGGGGCAGCCGTACAGCCCGGCCACGGCGGGGAACGGTGGCCGCAGCCGCGGCTGTCCGCGCCGGCCCTCCAGCGAGTCGAGCAGCGCGGTCTCCTCGCCACAGATGTAGGCGCCCGCGCCTGCGTGTACCACCAGCTCCAGGTCGAAGCCGGAACCGTTGATGTCGCGGCCCAGGTAACCGGCGGCATAGGCCTCGGCCACCGCGTTCTGCAGGCGGCGCAGCACGGGCAGCACTTCGCCCCGCACGTAGATGAACGCGTGGCTGGCCCGGATGGCGTAGGAGGTGATGATCACGCCCTCGACGAGCACGTGCGGTGTCGCCAGCATCAGCGGAATGTCTTTGCACGTACCGGGTTCCGACTCGTCGGCGTTGACCACCAGGTAGTGCGGCTTGGCCGCCGGGCCGGTGTCGCCTTGCGGGATGAACGACCACTTGGTCCCGGTCGCGAAGCCCGCGCCGCCACGGCCTCGCAGCCCGGAGTCCTTGACGGCCCCGATCACGGCGTCGGGCTCCATGGCCAGGGCCTTCTGCATCGCCTTATAGCCGTCGTGGCGGCGGTAGGTCTCCAACGTCCACGACTCGGGATCGTCCCAATAGCGGCTGATGACGGGGGTCAACGGTGTTGCCTGCGAAGTGGTCATGATGGGCCTCCGGGCGGGGGCGGAGCCTCCATGCCGGTTTCCTTCGCCACGCGCAGACCGGCCAATGTCGCTTCGCCCGCTCCGCCCTGGCCTTGGTCGGGGCGCTCGTCGGGCAGGCCCGCGAGGATGCGCGACGTCTCGCGGAAGGCGCATAGCGGGGCGCCGCGGGTGGGCGCGGCGGGCTTGCCGGAGCGCAGGGAGTCGACGAGTTCGCGCGCCGACTCCGGCGTCTGGTTGTCGAAGAATTCCCAGTTCACCATCACCACCGGGGCGTAGTCGCAGGCGGCGTTGCATTCGATGTGCTGCAGGGTGACGGAGCCGTCGGCGGTGGTCTCGTCGTTGCCGATGCCCAGATGCTCTTTGAGCGACTCGAAGATGGCGTCGCCCCCCATGACCGCGCACAGCGTGTTGGTGCAGACCCCGACCAGGTAGTCGCCCGTCGGTCCGCGTCGATACATCGTGTAAAAGCTCGCCACCGCCGAGACCTCGGCCCCGGTGAGTCCCAGCTGCTCGCTGCAGAACTCCAAACCCGCGGGCGTCAGGTAGGAGTCCTCGGACTGCACCAGGTGCAGCAGCGGCAACAGCGCCGAGCGCTTGCCGGGATAGCGGCCGATGATCTCTTTCGCGTCGACCTCCAGCCGCGCCCGCACCTCCGGTGAATACGACTGCGGGGCGCCCTCGACGACGAACGCGTTGGGCTCTTCGGGCGGCGGCCCGAGCCGGATGAACACCGGTTGACCCTGCGGGCCGGTCATCGGTCGACCCCGCCCATGACCGGGTCGATGCTGGCGACGGCGGCAATCAAGTCCGCGACCATCCCGCCCTCGCCCATGGCGGCGACCGACTGCAGGTTCGTGAAGGACGGATCCCGGTAGTGCACCCGGTAGGGGCGGGTACCACCGTCACTGACCATGTGCACACCGAGCTCACCGCGGGGCGATTCCACCGAGACGTAGACCTGGCCCGCCGGAACGCGAATGCCCTCGGTGACCAGTTTGAAGTGGTGGATCAGCGCCTCCATCGAGCTGCCCATGATCTTCGCGATGTGCTCGGGCGAGTTGCCCAGGCCGTCCGGGCCCACCTTCAGGTCGGCGGGCCAGGCGATCTTACGGTCGGAGATCATCGTCGGACCCGGTCGCAACTTGTCCAAACACTGCTCCACGATCTTCAGCGACTCCCACATCTCCTTCACGCGAATCATGTAGCGCCCGTAGGCATCACACGTGTCCGCCGTGATCACGTCGAATTCGTAGTTCTCGTAGCCGCAATACGGTTCGCTCTTGCGCAGATCGTGCGGCAGCCCGGTCGAGCGCAGGATCGGCCCCGTCATCCCCAGCGCCATGCACCCGGTCAGGTCCAGGTAACCCACGCCCTCGGTGCGGGCCTTCCAGATGGCGTTTTCGTTGAGCAGCTCACCCATTTCGCGCAGTGGCTGGCGCAACTCCTTGATGGCGTCCGCGATATCGGCTTCGGCGTTGGGCGGAAGATCCTGCGCCACACCGCCCGGCCGGATGTAGGCGCTGTTCATCCGCAGACCGGTGATCTTTTCGAACAGGGTCAGAACGATCTCGCGGCCGCGGAAGCCGACAAACATCGGCGTCATGGCGCCGAGTTCCATGCCGCCGGTCGCCAGCGCCACCAGGTGCGACGAGACCCGGTTGAGTTCCATCATCATCACCCGGATGACGTTGACCCGCTCCGGGATTTCGTCGGTGATGCCGAGCAGCTTCTCCACGCCCAGGCAATAGGCGGTCTCGTTGAAAAACGGTGACAGGTAATCCATCCGGGTCACGAAGGTGACCCCCTGGGTCCAGTAACGGTATTCGAGGTTCTTCTCGATTCCCGTGTGCAGGTAGCCGATTCCGCATCGGGCATTGGTGACGGTCTCGCCCTCGATCTCGATGATCAGCCGCAAAACCCCGTGGGTGGACGGGTGCTGGGGTCCCATGTTGACGACGATGCGTTCACCGGGGTCCGCGTTGCGTGCGGCGTCGACGATCTTGTCCCAGTCCTGACCGCCCGCGACGACGACAGTTTCGGTCATCAGTTGTAGCCCCTGCGCTCATCGGGTGGGGGTATCTGCGCACCCTTGTACTCGACCGGGATGCCCCCCAGCGGATAGTCCTTGCGTTGCGGGTGCCCCTGCCAGTCGTCGGGCATCTCGATCCTGGTCAGCGACGGGTGCCCGTCGAAGATGATCCCGAAGAAGTCGTAGGTCTCGCGCTCGTGCCAGTCGTTGGTCGGGTAGATCGCGAACAGCGACGGGATGTGCGGATCACCGTCCGGCGCAGACACTTCCAGTCGGAGGCGGCGCCCGTGGGTGATCGACTGCAGCGGGTAGACGGCGTGCAATTCCCGGTCGGTCTCGTGTGGGTAGTGCACCCCGTTGACGCCCAGGCACAACTCGAAGCGCAGGTCGGGTTCGTCGCGCAGCCGCTGGGCGACCTGCGGCAACTGGTCGCGCCGCACATGCAGCGTCAGCTCGCCGCGGTCGACCACGACTTTCTCTATTGCATCGTGGAATTCGACGCCGTTGCGCTTCAGCGCCTCGGCCAGCCGGTCGGCGATGTCGTCGAAATATCCGCCGTACGGCCGGGCACTGCTGCCCGGCAGGGTGACCTCGCGCACCAGCCGTCCGTATCCGGAGGTGTCGCCGGTGCCCGAGACCCCGAACATCCCGTGGCGCACGCTGATTACCTCTTCGTCAGCCGATGGCGCTGCTCCGCCCACTTCGCTCGCGGCGACCTTCGGGTCGTGGTCGGGCGAGCTCATCGCAGGAGTCCGCGCATCTCGATCGTGGGCTTGGCCGCCAGCGCGGCCTGTTCGGCCTCGACGATCGCCTGTTCCCGGTTGACGCCCAGCGGCATTTCCTGAATCTTCTCGTGCAGCTTCAGGATTGCGTACAACAGCATCTCCGGGCGTGGCGGGCAGCCGGGGAGGTAGATGTCCACCGGAACGAGATGGTCCACGCCCTGCACGATCGCGTAGTTGTTGAACATGCCGCCCGACGAGGCGCACACGCCCATGGCCAGCACCCACTTCGGCTCGGCCATCTGGTCGTAGATCTGGCGCAGCACCGGGGCCATCTTCTGGCTGACCCGCCCGGCCACGATCATCAGATCGGCTTGCCGGGGCGTCGCCGAGAAGCGTTCCATGCCGAACCGCGCGATATCGAACCTCGGCCCCGCGGTGGCCATCATCTCGATCGCGCAGCAGGCCAACCCGAATGTCGCCGGCCATAGCGAGTTCTTGCGGACGTAGCCCGCGACCTTCTCGACCGTAGACAGCAGGATCCCGCCGGGCAGCTGTTCTTCCAGGCCCACGTCTTACCTCAATCCCACGTCAGGCCGCCGCGCCGCCACACGTAGGCGTAGGCCACGAAGACCGTCAGCACGAAGACCACCATCTCGACCAGAGCAAACGTTCCCAACGCGTCGTAGGTGACCGCCCAGGGATACAGGAACACGATCTCGATGTCGAAGACGATGAACAGCATCGCGGTGAGGTAGTACTTCACCGGGAACCGCTGCCCGGCCGTCGCGTGCGGGCCGCTCACGGGCTTTTCGGTGGGCTCGATTCCACACTCGTAAGCGGCCTGCTTCGACTTGTTGTAACGCTTCGGGCCGACCAAACTCGCGAGCGCGACCGAGCCCACGGCAAAAGCCGTGGCAATCGCCCCTAGCACCAGGATGGGTATGTAGACGTTCAACTCGCTCCAAGATCCGTCGTATGGGCCGCCATCTCGGCGGCCAGGCGGTGACCGGGCTGCTGTGACGGACGTGGTCTGTAGCCCGTCACAGTGACTTTCAACATAGCGTTACCAGGCCCGGCGCACATGCCCGGGGTAGTGATGACGCACACAGCGGGGCTTAGTTCGCGGAATCGCCTAGAGAGCGGGGGCGCGCAGCAGCCCGAGCACGGTGCGGCCCAGCACGATGGGGTCGAGGGGATGCGGCACCGCGGCTTCCGCGCGCGACCAGTTGGCCAGCCAAGCATCGTCCCGACGGCCGGTGAGCACCACGACGGGCGGGCAGGTCGCAAGTTCGTCTTTGAGCTGTTTGGCGATTCCCATGCCGCCGGTCGGGGTCGCCTCCCCGTCGAGAATGGCCAAGTCGATGCCACCCTCATCCATCGTGCGGACCACCATCGGCCCGGTCGCCACTTCGACGTAGGTCAACTCCGGTAGGTCGGGATGCAGATGCTTGCCCAGCGCCTGCATCACCTTTTCGCGGGTTTCGGCGTTGTCGCTGTAGACAAGGATCCGCAGGGCATTGGTGGAGTCGGGCACGGTCAGATGGTACTGGTGTCGGGGCGACCTTACCGGGGCGCCCGAGCAAAGACGGCTTCCGCCGCCACCGTCGCCGCCGCGCCGATCATGCCGAACTTGTTCCAGCCGAGGTTGAACTGGGATCGGTCGACCTTGGTTTCGCCGGAGATTTCGATCGAGCCGTCGTCGAGTTCGCTGATCGTGACGGGCAGCGGCAGCGGCTCCGTGATGCCTTTGATGGTCAGGCTGGCCCGAAGGTTGGCGGCCCTGCCCTTGGTCGGCTCCACCGCGGTGACGACGACGCTGATCTCATTGAAGCGCTCGACGTCGAAGAAATCGGCCGAGCGCAGGTGCCGGTCGCGACGTCCGATGCCGGTGCTCAGGGACGCGGTCCGGATGTCGAGGCGACCGAAAACCGCGCCCTTGGCGGTCAGTTGTCCGTCGCCGCTGAACTCGGTGAAACGGCCTTTGACGTTCAGCAGGCCCCACATGTTCCGGATCTTGAACGTGATGGCCGAGCGGTTCGGAACCAGGTTCCACACGCCGGACATGTCGGGATCGGTCAGCAGTGTTTCCAGAGTCGTCATCGTCCATCTCACCTCATCAGCGGCGCGATCTCGGCGGGGTCGAAGTACTCGTCGATCCGGTTGATCAGGCCGTTTATGCCCATTCTGATCACGATGCAAACGCGCATGGAGATCGATTGGCCGGCATGCCCGGTGGCGTGCAGGATGTGCTGCTGGACGAACCCGTCCTCGAAGAGCCGGCGGTCGAGGATCTCGTAATGACGTTCGACGGTCGTCGTGATGAACCAGTCGATCACCCGCAGCGCGCGAGGTTTGTCGTCGTCGCGGCGCGCCCCGACGCGCCAGACCGCGATGTCGTCGCTCCACAGCCGGTCAACCGCTGCCATGTCGGTCTTCTCGATCGCCGCGAACAGGCGGTCGGCCACGTCGACGATGGTCTCGGCGGTGGTAGCGGACATGATGGCTCCTATGCGCTGCTATTCGGTGTCGTATCCCGGGTGGGCAACGGCCAGCCGACGTCGTACCAGTGTGCGCAAGCAGGCGGTGACGTCGTTGGCGCGCGCGTCCATCTCGCCGGCCCGAATCGCGGCGGCGAGCTGGTCCTCGTCGGCGAAGCCGAGGCCGGCCAGCGCGGCACCGCATTCTTCCTCGCTTTCGTCGAGCAGTTCGCGCTCGACGATGCGCAGCGCGTTGGCGGCCACCCTGGCGTGGAAGTTGACCTGCCCGCTGGTCGCCGCCCGGACATCGGTTTCCAGGAACTCGGCCACCGCGGCCACGAGTTCGGCCGCGATCGGGCGGCCGTAGGCGCCGATCATGCGCGGGCCCCGTCGAGCAGATCCAGCAGATCCCACTCCGTCTCGCAGACGCGGCGGCCGATCGCGGCTAACTCCACCGAGCGGAACTGACCGCTCAGATGCCGCTCCGCCTGGTGGCGGCAGATGACTCCCCAGCGCAGCGTGGCCAGCACCAGCCACCAATGAAACGCCACCCGATCGACGGTAGTCGCGCTCGCGTCCTCGTAGGCGCGCAGGAAGCTCTCGACGCTGCCGAGGCCCCCGGCCGCCAGGCCGACCGGGGCGCCGAACCGCCAGGCCCGGATGCAGAACCAGGCCAGGTCTTCGTACGCCTCGCCGACGTGCACCAGCTCCCAGTCCAGGACGGCGGCCAGGTCGGATCCGTCGACGATGAGGTTTCCCATCCGGTAGTCCCCGTGCACCAGAACCGCGGACGACGGCTGGGGCCGGTGGGCGGCCAGCCAGCGAAACGCCCATTCGAAGGTGGCGGTGGTGTCGCCCATGGCGTCGAGCCGCTCGCGCCATGCCGAGAGTTGGTCCTCGTGTGCCAGGCCGGGAATTTGCGGATCGGCCCGGTGGATGGCGGCCAGCGCCCGCGCGCACTGGCCCAACAGCCTCGTGCGGCCCGCATGCCCGTCGGCGCCGTCGAGCCGACGCTGGATGCGCCGGACGATGGTCTCGCCCTCGATCGCGTCGCAGATCAGGAACGGATTGCCCAGTGCGGCAACGGAATCGTCGGCGACCAGGATGTGGGGGACCGGTGCGCCGGCCGCCGCGGCGGCGGCCTGCGCGCGGGCTTCGAGCTCCATGCCGGCGTGCACGTCGTCGGGTGGTCCCGTGCGCAGGATCAGCGAACGGCGGTGGGAGGCCGTGACGGCGTCGAACGCCCACGTGGCGCGGCTGGCGCCGCCGGTCAACGCGCGCAGGTTCTCGATCCCAACACCGGTGCCGAGCGCCGGCGCCAGGACCCGCGCCAGCCGGTCGGCCAGCTCTTCGACGTTGGTCACCTGTGACCGAACTTGAACAGCCGCTGGGCCACCCGGCGAATCTGGATCTCCTCGGCGCCCTCGGTGATCCGGTAGCGGCGGTGATGGCGGTAGATGTGCTCGAACGGCTCGTGGCGGCTGTAGCCGAGGCCGCCGAAGATCTGCATCGCCCGGTCCGCGGCGTCGCACACCAGCCGGTTGGCCCGATAATTGGCCATCGACACCTTGTCCGAGACCTCCATGTGGTGATCGCGGTCCAGATGCCAGGCGGCGTACTGGACCAGTAGCCGCACCATCTGGGCCTCGGTCTGCAGCTCGGCCAGCGGCCACTGCACGGCCTGGTTGACCGACAGCGGCTTGCCGAACACCCTTCGGTTGCCCGCGTACTCGGCGGCGCGGTCGATGCAGTACTGCGCGGCGCCCAGGCTGCTCGCCGCCTGCCGAATTCGGTTCTCGTGCAGAAAGGTTTGCGCGACCTCCAGGCCGCGGTCCACGTCACCCAGGACCGCATCGGCGGGGACCCGCACATCGGTCAGGTCGACTTCGCCGTGGTCGGTGGGCATGTTGAACGTCCACCAGTAGTAGGGGACGTTGAATCCGGGCGCGTCGGTCGGGACGAGGAAAGCGGTGATGCCGACGGCCGCCCCCGGCTCACCGGAGGTGCGGGCGAAGACGAGGTCGTGGGTTGCGCGGTGCACGCCGGTGTTGAACCGCTTGGCGCCGTTGATCACCCAGCCGTCGCCGTCGGGTTGGGCGCGCGTCTCGAGCCAGGTGGCGTCGGAGCCGTGGAGTGGCTCGGTGAGGCCGAACGCCATCGAGCGTTCCCCGGTGATCAGCGCCTCGGACCAAACTCGGCGTTGCTCGTCGGTGCCGAAGCGTTCCATCATGATCACCTGCGGGAAGTTCCCGACGATCGAGGATTCGTTCTGCAGGTCATTGTGCAGGCCAAGGCCTTTGTGCGCCAGGTGCTCCCGGATGACGGCCATGTCGAGGTTGGTGCCGTCACGACCGCCCAGTGACGCCGGCAGCCCGTAGCGCAGCCAGCCGGCCTTGTCGGCCCGCCTGCGCATCTCGGCCAGCAGATCCTCCCACTCCCGCGTCGGTATGCCGTCGTTGTCCCAATCGGTGCGGGCATGCTCCCGGCGTTGGTCGAAGTACTGCATGTTCTCCGCCTGCAGCGGCGCGATTTCACGATCTATGAACGCGTCCATGTCGGCAAGCAGCCCCGGAAGGTGTTCTGGCAGGGTGAAATCCACTTCTGATCTCCTTACGCGCCGTACAGGGTTTTCTTCCAGACCGTTGACAATGTCGTGATGGCGTCCTCGTCGCTGATCTTTACGCCCAGTCCCCCCGGGCCGGACGGGCCGACGAAGACGCTGGTGAAGTTCTCGAACAGCAGCGCGATCGCCGCCGCCGTGTGCTGCGGGTTGAGCTCGGTTCCGTAACCCTGCTCCTGGGCGCGGCGCACCGAGGCGGCAACGATGTCCATCCCGAAGCGGCGGAATTCGTTCTGCACCGCCGCGAAGCGCCGTTGAGTCGCCGCGAGCTGGGCGACGGCGATCATGATGCCGATGTTCTGCTTGAACATGTTCCAGTACCCGGTGACCACCGAGGTGAAAAACGCGTCGTCGTCGGGCGAGTCCGCCAGGTGCAGGCTCAACCCGGACGGGGCCACGACCTCGTGCAGAAAAGACTCCGCAAGAGCGGCCAGCAGGTCTTCCTTATCGGCGAAATACCGGTAGAACACCGCCGGCGACTTCCCCGCGGCCGAGGTGATGTCGGCCAGCGTGGTGCCGTGAAAACCCCGTTCGGCGAACAGTTTGCGCGCCGCCTGTTCGATGGCCTGCCTGGTCTGGCGGCCCTTGGCGGTCAGCAGCTCGGCCGGCATCAGGAAAGCATCCGGTCGCCGGCGCGCAACAGGGCGCTCGGCAGATCATGGCCGACAACGGTTTTCGCGACTTCGGCGGCGGCGATCGCCGCCCGCAGGTCGATGTCGACGCCGATATCGCTGTCACGCAACAGGTACACCAGGTCCTCGGTGGCGATGTTGCCCGTAGCGCCCGGCGCGAACGGGCAGCCGCCCAGCCCCCCGACCGAGGCGTCCAGCCGGGTGACTCCCGAGCTGACCGCCGCGTACGCGCTGGCCAGCCCGGCGCCACGGGTGTTGTGGAAATGCGCGCCCAGCGGCATGTCGCCGATCACCGGACGCAGTCGCGCGATCAGCGAACTCACCCGGCGCGGCGTGGTGGTGCCGATGGTGTCGGCGATCGAGAACCGGTCGACGCCGCGATCGCGGGCGGCCGCGCCGATCTCGAGCACCCGCTGCGGCGGCGTCGGGCCCTCGAACGGGCAATCCCACGCGGTGGCGACGATGACCTCGACGGTGACGTCGCTGCCGTGCGCGATGGCGACGATCTCGTCGATCTGGTTGGTGGCCTCCGCGGCGCTGCGCCCCACGTTGGCCTCGCTGAACGCGTCGCTGGCCGCCACCACGTACTCGATCGACCGCAGCCCCGCGGCGACGGCCCGCTTGGTCCCGTTGGGACTGGCTACCAAGGCGGAGAACTCGATGTCCGGGTAGTCGTGCAGGTGGGCGGCGAGCTCCGCGGCATCGGCCATCGACGGCACCTTCGAGGGGGACACGAAAGCGGTGGCCTCCACTTCGCGAACCCCGGTGGCGGCCACCGCCGCCAACAGTTCCAGCTTGGCCGCCAAGGGAATTGGCGCCTCGATCTGCAGGCCGTCGCGCAGCGACACCTCGCGAATATCCACGTGCGTCATAGCACCTCCTCGGCGCGCAACTCCGCCAGCTCCTCGGCGGTCTTGCCCAGCAGCCCGATGTAGACCTCGTCGTTGTGTTGTCCCGGATGCGCGGGGCCGGCGTTGCGGACGCTGCCCGGGGATTCGGAGAGCACCGGCACGATTCCGGGCCCTAAAACGTTGCGTTCGACCCTTTCGTCGAAGTGCTCGACCAGCATGTCGCGGGCCCGCAGCTGCGGGTCGTTGACCACCTCGGCGACCGTATTGATCGGTCCCGCGATCACGCCTGCGGCGCAAAGGGTTTCGATGATTTCGCCGGGCTGCCGTTCGGCCGCCCACGCGCCGATGATCTCGTCGAGCTCGTCCTGGTTGCGGCCGCGGGCGCCGTGGGTGGCGAACCGGTCATCGCTGACCAGCTCCGGGCGCCCCATCGCGCGGCACAGGCGCGCGAACACGGTGTCCTGGTTGGCGGCGATCACCACCCAGGAGCCGTCGGCGCTGCGGTAGATGTTGGACGGCGCGATGCCCTCCAGCCGGGTGCCCGACGGTCCGCGCACCACGCCGCCGGCGTCGTAGTCGGGAATCGTGGATTCTTGTACGGCCAAGCATGATTCGGTCAGCGCGACGTCGACCACCTGCCCGTGTCCGGTCACGCTGCGGCGGTACAGCGCGGCCATCGCGCCCTGTGCGCCGAACATGCCGGCCAGGCTGTCACCGAGCGAGAGCGCCAGCCGCGGCGGCGGGCCGCCCGGGAAACCGTTGAGGTGCCGCAGCCCGCTGGCGGCCTCGGCCACCGAGGCGTAGCCGGCCTTGTGCGCGTCGGGTCCGGTCTGCCCGTAGCCGGATACCCGAACCAGGATGATGCCTGGATTGCGTTCGCGGAGAACGTCGTAGCCCAGGTCCCATTTCTCCAGGGTGCCCGGACGGAAGTTCTCCACCACGACGTCGGACTTCTCCACCAGTTCGAGGAACAGCTCTCGGCCGCGCGGGCGGCGCAGGTCGAGCGTGATGGCCCTTTTGTTGCGCGCGTGCACCGTCCAGAAGACGTGGTGCCCGTTGAGTTCGGCCTGGCCCCAGGTCCGCAGCGGGTCCGGGGCACCCGGTGGTTCGACCTTGATGACGTCGGCGCCCATGTCGCCGAGCAGCCGGCCGGCGAACGGTCCGGCGATCAGGGTGCCGAGCTCGAGCACCCGGATGCCGTCCAGCGGGCCCGCGGCCGTCATTCGGCGCCCGCGAAGTCGTGTCGGACCAGCCAGTCGGTGGCGATGTCGACGGCGTGGCGCAGCTTGTCCCGTTGGTCGGGACCGGCGTAATAGTGTGTGGCGCCGGGAATCTCGTGCATCTCCTTGTCGGGGTGGCCGATCGCGTCGAAGAGCCGTCGGGTGTGGCTGGGCGTGCAAGCGTCGTCGGCCAGGTTACCGATCACCAGCGCCGGTACCGCGAGATCGCGCCCGCAGGCGACCCCATCGCCGCGGGCGTCGTCGTAACTCCATTGCGATAGCCAGCCGCGCAGCGTCGAAAACCGGGCCAACCCGACCGGGCTCATGTTCACCACTCGAGGATCGCCCAGATAACAGAGCCCCGGGGTGCGTTCGTTGGGGTCGACGGTTGGGTCCAGCCAGCGCGGGTCGGCCATGGTGCCGTGCACGACGAAGCAGAACTCGTCATCGGGGCGTCCGGAGGCCTTCAGTTCGGCGAGCTTGCTTTTGACCCACGCGGTGATGCGGCGGTTGCGGTCGATCTGGGCCTGCCGGTAGCGGGCGAGAAAGTCCTGGCTGTACGGCGGTTGGTTGGGATTGTCCGGGTTGTAGAGATCCAGCTCGGGATCGCGCTCGGTCGGATCGGATTCATCGAGGATGGAGGCGTCCAGCCATTCGGTCAGCGTCCCGTGCCGGCTGATGTGCGCGGCGAGCAGCATGACGCCGTCGGCGGCGGGCAGCTTCAGTTGGGTGAGGTCGGGCCCGTCGCCCGACGGGCTCGACGTGATGGTCGCGTGCTGGGCCTGCTGTTGGTAGAACATCGACAGGGAGCCGCCGCCGCTCCACCCGGCCAGTACCACCTTCGCGTAGCCGAGGCGAGTTTTGGCGTCCTTGATGCACTCGCCGAGATCCTCGACCACCTTCTCCATCAGCAGCGCCGAGTCGGTGCCGCGGAACCGGCTGTTGCAGTAGATGACGTGGTGGCCGGCCCTGGCGAGTGCGTTGATCATCGGCAGATACGCCCCGCCGCCGATCGGGTGCATGAACACCAGCACGGTGTCCGACGGCTTGGTCTTCGGCTTGAGCAGATAGCTTTCCAGCACCGTGATCTCGGCCAGCCCGCCATAGACGTCGCGAACCCCGGAATTGTTCTGGAACGCAACGAGGTAGGGGATGCGGTCGTACTCGTGCTTCACGAGTGCTGCCCAAGGTCGTGGGCGAGCACCTCGGCGGACGGTGTGAGCCGGCGGCGGGTGTCGATGGCGATGACCTGCCAGTCCACCCGCGAATGCTCGTCGAACTTGCGGCGTGCGCGCTCGCGTGCCCTCTCCGGGGCGCCGTGGTGAACCCCTTGCGGCGCATGCGAGATCAGGCCCCGCGGCATCGGCACGCCGTAGAGCGAGCCGCCGTGGAAGAAGGCGATCTCGTCGTAGTCGACGTTGCGGTGGTACCAGGGCGTGCGTTCGGTGCCGGGAACGCCCTCGGCCGGCTTGGGCAGGAAGTTCATCACGTAGACGCCCGTGGCCTGCATGAACAGGTGGACCGTCGGGGGTAGGTGGACGCTGTCGGAGGTGACGACGTTGTAGTCGGCGATGTTGAAGGTGAACGCGAAGTTGTCCCCGCGCCAGCCTTCGACGTCGATCGGATTGTGTTGGTAGTACAGCGTTGTCGGGCCGCCCTCGTGGACGAGCCGGACCTCGTACTCGTCGCGGCCGTCTTGGAAAGGATCGGGGTCGATGGGGGCCGGTTCGGGGATGGTGGCCTGCGACGGGTCGAACGGGAAGTGGCGGCCCAGCGCGCCGGGCGGCGGCACCCGGAACTCGTCGCCGGCCTCGATCATCAGCAGCGTGGTCTCGGCTTCTGTTGAGGGGGAGGGCACCTGGCGCCAGGTGCAGGCCTTCGGGATATAGACCCAGTCGCCCTGCCGGTAGCGCAGCGGCCCGAACTCCGTCTCCAGCAGGCCCGCGCCCTGGTGCACGAAACACAGCAGGTCGCCGTCGACGTGGCGGGTGTAAAACGGCATCGGGTCGTGACGACGGCTCAGCAGGATTCGGCAGTCGTCGTTACTGAACATCAGCAGCGGGCCGCCGCTGGCGTCGGTGGCATCGCTCGGTTTCAGCTCGCCGGCGAGCACGTCGACGGGCCGCAACGGACCGACCGCGCGATAGGCGGTGGGGTCGTGGCGGCGGTAAATGTTGGCGGTCCGCCCGGTGAAGCCGCCCCGGCCCAGCTCGTCGTCCTTGAGCCCGTCGAGATCGGCATGCAGGCGTCGTGGTGTCCTGCCTTTTCGCAGGTGGACAAAGGATTCCATGGGGTTACTCCCGGGGCTTCGGGCCAGAAAACTGAAAGTGACATTACTTTTTGTTTCTACCTCGCACAAGAGCGGGGAAGGACACGCTTCGGTGCCCGCCTCCACAGCGACCGTTCGGGAGATGCAGACGTGGTCGGCGCAGTTGTCGCTCGGAGGCGGGCAAAAATGCGATCCCTTCTCCGCTGAGCGCATCAATCGCGCACGCGCAGAACGACTTTCCCTTTGGCGGTGCGATTCTCAATCGAAGCGACCGCCGCGGCGGCCGACTCCAACGGGTAGACCTCTGGCTCGGGGGGCGGCAGCTGACCCGAGGTGAGCAGCCGTTCGAGCCCCGCCCACTGCTCGGCCAGCGCGTCGGGGTGCGACAGCGTCCAGGCGCCCCAGCCTACGCCGACCACGTCAATGTTGTTGAGCAGCAGCCGGTTTACCTTCACGGTGGGGATCTCGCCGCCGGTGAAGCCGACCACCAGCAGCCGCCCGCCGGGCGCGAGCGAGCGCAGTGAATCGGTAAATCGGTCGCCCCCGACCGGGTCGACGACGATGTCGGCACCGCGGCCGTTTGTCAACTCCTTGACCGCGTCCTTGAATCCCTCGGCCAGCACCACATCGGTGGCGCCGGCCGCCGTGGCCAGTTCGGCCTTCTCCTCCGTGCTGACCACTGCGATCGTGCGCGCCGCCCCGAGCACCGGTGCCAGCCGCAGCGTCGACGTTCCGATCCCGCCGGCCGCCCCGTGCACCAGCACCGTCTCGCCCTGCTGGAGCCGGCCGCGCACGCTCAGGGCGAAGTACACGGTCAGGTCGTTGAACAGCAGGCCGGCGCCGGCCTCGAAGCTCACGTTGTCGGGCAGCTTGAAGGTCCGGTCGGGTGACAGCAGCGCGACTTCGGCCATGCCGCCGGTGAGCATCGTCAGGCCGACCACCCGGTCGCCGGCGCGCACGTGCGCCCCGTCGGGTGCCGACCGCACCACCCCGGCGATCTCGGCTCCGAGCACGAAGGGCGGATCCGGCCTGTATTGATAGAGGCCGCGAGTCAGCAGCGCGTCGGGGAATGCGGCGCCGGCCGCGTGTACGTCGACCATCACGCCGTCGCCGGTGGGTTCGTCGACGTCGGTCACCTCGATCCCGTCCGGCCCATCCAGCCGAGTAACCCGTGCAGCTCGCATGGTCGGTCAGCCTACTGCCGACTCAGAATCCGCCGGCGACCCGCACCACCGCCCTGCCGGAGAACGCGCCGGCGCGGACCTGGTCGAGCACCCCGACGACGTCTTTGACGTCGACTTCGCTGGTGACCGAGTCAAGATGGCGCGGCCGCAACGAATCCCCAAGCAGCGCCCACAATTTCCGGCGCGGGCCGATCGGCATGAGCACGGAGTCCATCCCCAGCAGCGCGATGCCGCGCAGGATGAAGGGCATCACCGTGGTGTGCAGGGCGGCGCCACCGGTGAGGCCGCTGGCGGCCACCGCGCCGCCGTAATCGATCGTGCTGAGCACGTCGGCCAGCGTCGCGCCGCCCACGCAATCCACCGCTGCCGCCCAGCGTGCCTTGGCCAGCGGCCGCGGCTTGGCGTCGGGGTCCTCGGGCAGCCGGCCGATAACCTCCGCCGCGCCAAGCTCTTTCAGCAATTCGGCCGCCTTTTCCTTGCCGGTCGAGGCCACCACCCGATATCCGGCGGCCGCGAGCAGGTCCACGCTTACCGACCCGACGCCGCCGGAGGCGCCGGTGACGACGACCGGCCCCGCCGCGGCGTCGACACCCCAGTCGATCAGCGCCTGCACGCTCATCGCGGCGGTGAAGCCGGCGGTTCCGATCGCGGCGCCGTCGTGCGGGCTCAACTCGCCGAGTGCCACCACCTGGTCGGCCGGCAGCCGGGCGTATTCGGCGTAGCCGCCGTGGTGGCCGGTGCCGATCTGATACCCGTGAGCCAGCACCCGGTCGCCGACGGCGAAGTCGGGCGATTGCGACTCGACGACCTCGCCGGTCAGGTCGATGCCCGGCACGACCGGATAGTTGCGCACCACTCCGCCGCCCGGCGTGAGTGCCAGCGCGTCCTTGAAGTTGACACTCGAATACAGCACCCGGATCGTCACGTCGCCCGGCGGCAGGTCCGACTGGGTCAGTGTCTCGATCGACGGGGTTATCCGGTCACCATCTTGACGCGCGACGAGCGCTTGAAACGTGTCCATGAGACGACGCTAACCTCACGCCATGGAGTCGTTTCCACTCGGTGGCTTTTCCGTCGCCCGCATCGGTCACGCGGTGGCTTCGGCCAGTGCCGCGGCCGGGTGCATGCCGCGCACGCGGGCGATGATGCCCTCTGCGTCGGTGGCGTCCGTGCCGCTCCAGGCGATGTGCAGATCCGGGCGGACAAGCACCAGCCGGTGCCCGTAGAGGGCGGCCAGCGCCGGATCGGTGAGTTTCAGGTGTTCGATGGGAAGCCCGACATGAGAAGCCTGGCTGAGCAGCCGGCGAGACTGGCTGTCGTCGTCGAGCGCGTCGACGAGGGTGAAGCCGGGACCAAACCGGTCGAACAGCGTTTCCTGTTCGCCCACAATGATGTTCGGCGCCCGGTGGCCGGGTCGCACGGTGGGGACGAACGTTCGCCGGTCCCACGGCGGGGCGGGGCTGCCGTCGGGCGCCACGACCGGCGACGTCTCGTAACGAACGTCGAGTTCGATGCCGAGGCTGATGTTCTCGGCGTCGTTGGCGGCAAGGAACTGTGCGACGTGCTCGCGGTGCGTCCGGCCTTCGTCACTGTCCTCGTCGGCCAATGGTTGGCCGGCCAATTCGCGGTATCGCAGGATCACCATCACGTTTTCCACGCATGCGTTACGGTTGCGTTCCCCGACCGGCCGCCGTTCGGCCTCGTAGCTGGGCAGCAGGTGCGGCCCGCCCCAACCCCGCACCGCCGCAGCGAGTTTCCAACCGAGGTTCACGGCGTCACCCAGCCCGGTGTTCATGCCGTATCCGCCAGTGGGGATCATCGTGTGCGCCGAGTCGCCGGCGAGCAGGATCCTGCCCCGGCCGTAGGAGTCGGCCAGCATCGCGTTGGGCCGCCACAGGCTCGAGACGAGGACTTCCTCGACGTCGATCGGCCGCCCCAGGGCCCGGGCGACGAACTCCCGGGCATCGCCGATGGGATCGGGATCGTCGATACTGGCACCCAGGTCTTGGTGCAGAGTCCAAGCGTCGGTCTCGTTTTGGGCGACCAGTACCGCTCCGCTGGCGGTGTACAGATGCCAGAACTGGCCCAGGGCATGCAGATTGGTCAAATCCCGGGACCGGAAATGCACCAACGCGAACGTGGTTAAATCCTTCAGCCCCTCCATTTCGATGCCAAGTTCGCTGCGGACACTGCTGGACGCGCCGTCGCAGCCGACGAGGTAATCGGCGTGCACCGTGACGGTATTGCCTGCGCCGTCTGCCAATTCGGCGGCTACCACGTCGCCGACCTGGCTGCAGGTTTTCAGGCGCCAACCCTGCCGGACGTCGACCAACGGGTCGCGGCGGACGCGCTCCATCATCATGGCCTCGAAGATCGCCTGTGAGCAGCGCTGCCAGGGCTGGCCCGGCATGCTGCCGTCGGCGGTCGCCGCGATGGTCGAACGCTGCTCGTCGACCGATGGCTGCCGCCAGCGTCCATGGACGGGGCCGTTGAGGCTGGCGGCGAAGACCACGTCGAAAG
The DNA here is from genome assembly GCA_963784685.1 of uncultured Actinomycetota bacterium. GTDB lineage: Bacteria > Actinomycetota > Actinomycetes > Mycobacteriales > Mycobacteriaceae > Mycobacterium. The sequence goes on along the minus strand of CAWASF010000009.1, from coordinate 38,917 downwards.
AGTGCTCGGGCGCGACCCCTGCGGCGCGCAGGTCCGCCTCGACTCCCAACCGGCGCAGCAACTCCATGCTGGCGCCGTTGGTGATGTCCATCTTCGGAAAGACGGTGGTGTGTTCATTGCGTTCGGCCAGCACGCTGGGCACGCCGTGGCGGGACAGCTCGGCCGCCAGCACCAGGCCGGTCGGTCCTCCGCCCGCGATCAGGACGGGGGTGCGTAGCGGTTTGGTCATGGCGACAACTCCTCGGTTTCGGTGCGGCGACTCATAAGCTAAGGATTAAATTGTCAGCTGTCAACTTCTAAATTGTCAGTTGACATGGCATGATCGATTCCGTGGCCACCCAAACGAAGCCCGAACGCTCGCGCGGGCGCCCGAGGGCGTCGGATTCGATGCCGATCGAGGAGATCCTGGAAAAGGCGCTGGGCATGTTCGCCACGGTCGGATACGACGGGATGTCGCTGCGCACCCTCAATCGCGAGCTGGGGGTCAGCCACAACCTGATTTATCAGCGCTTCGGCACCAAAGAGCAGCTTTGGCGGGCCGCGGTGGACTTCGGCTTCGGCCGTCTGATGCGGCACCTGCAGGGCCTTTTCGACCCGACCATCAGTGACCCGCTCGAGCAACTGCGGCTGGCGGTGCACCGATTCGTGGTGTACTCGGCCGACCACCCGGAGCTGGTCGCCCTGATGAACATCGAGGCGCGGCGGGACACCGACCGGCTGGGCTACGTCTACGAGACCTACATCGAACCCATGCTCAGCGATGTCGCCCGGCTGCTCGACCACCTGGTGGGCGAAGGGCTGATCCGCCCAATCCCGTTGCGCACCTTCCACTTTCTGCTGGCCCACGGCGCCACCGCGCCGCATGCGCTAGTGCCACTGGCCACCAAGTTCGACGCCACTTCGCCGTTCGAGCCGGCCGCCATCGAGGAACACGCGCGCCTGGTGTCCACCCTCCTGGTAGAGGGCCTGCGCGTGTAATCGTTGCGAGAAATTCGCCGAATCTCGCAGTCGGTACACGTTCGGCGCGCGGGCCGATTACTTGAGCTCGGACGACGAAAGACCTAGCAGGCGGCGCGCGACCACCAGCTGCTGGATCTGTTGGGTGCCCTCGAAGATGTCCAGAATCTTGGAGTCGCGCGCCCACTTCTCCAGCATTGACTGTTCGGAATAGCCTGCGGTGCCGGCCAATTCGACGGTCTTGAGCGTAACGTCGCTGGCCATCCGGCCGGCTTTGGCCTTACTCATCGACGCTTCTTTGGAGTTGGGGATCTTGTTGTCGGCCTGCCAGGCCGCGCGCAGGGACAGCAGGTAGCTGGCCTCCCAGTCGGCCTCCATTCGCAGGAACTCAGCCGCGGCCGCGCTTTGGGCGTGCGACGGTTTGTCGTACGAGATCTCCACGCCGGCCTCGGTGAGGATCTTGCGGATTTCCTCCAGGGCGGCGCGGCCGACTCCGATGGCCATGGCGGCGACGATCGGCCGGGTGTTGTCGAAGGTCTCCATGACACCGGAGAAGCCCTTGCCGGCCTCGATCTCCGGGTTGCCCAGCAGGTTGCCCTTGGGAATGCGGACGTTGTCGAACCGGATTGCGGCGGTATCGGAACCCTTGATGCCGAGCTTGTGCTCGAGCCGTTCGACCGTGACGCCGGGATGGTCGCGCGGCACGACGAACGACTTGATCGCCGCGCGGCCCTGCGACTTGTCCAGCGTGGCCCACACCACGATGTGGGTGGCGCGCGAGCCCGCCGTGACGAAGATCTTCTCTCCGTTGATGACGTACTCGTCGCCGTCGAGCTTGGCAGTGGTGGACACCGCCGCCGAGTCGGATCCGAAGCCGGGCTCGGTGATGGCCATCGCCGCCCACACCTTGCCCAGGCGTTCCAGCTGTTCGTCGGTGGCGACCGCGGAGATGGCCGCATTACCCAGACCCTGGTAGGGGACTGACAGCATCATCGCCAGATCACCCCAGCAGGCTTCCATCGTCTGCAGCAGTGCGGCCATGTTGGCGCCGTTGTGGTTTTTGCCTTTGCCTTTGCCTTTGCCTTTGTCCTCGTCCTCGTCCTCGTCACGAAGTGCGTCGGCGCCGGCGAACGCGACCGATTCGGAAGCTCCCTCGAACAGGTTGATCAGGGTGTCGAGCTCGACCGGATAGGCGTGTTCCTTGAGGTCGTACTTGCGCGCGATCGGCCGCATCATCTCGGCGGCGCCTTGGTGCGTCTTGACGATTACCGCTTGCAGTTTGCGAGGCAGTTCCAAATTGATTGCCATGATTGGTCTTTCGGTAGTCCGGGTGGGATGACGACTTAGCTGACTACTTAGATCAGGACGACGCCCTCGGCGACGCCGATGGCGCGCAGGTCGCGGTACCAACGCTCGACCGGGTGTTCCTTCGTGTAGCCGTGTCCGCCCAGGAGTTGGACGCCGTCCAGTCCGATCTGCATGCCCTTGTCGGCGCCGAGCCGCTTGGCCAGCGCGGCCTCGCGGGTGAACGGTAGGCCCTGTTCGGCACGCGCGGCGCCGCGCCAGGTGATCAGCCGCAGCCCGTCCAATTCGATGGCGATGTTGGCGCACATGAAGGCCACCGCTTGACGACGCGCGATCGGCTCGCCGAATGCTTCGCGTTCTTTCACGTACGGGACGACGTAGTCGAGCACCGCGTGGGAGGTGCCGACGGCGAGCGCCGCCCAGCCCAGGCGGGACAGTGCGATCGCCTCGGAGTAGTCGGCGTCGGTGGCCTCGTCCTCGCCCAGCCGGGCATTGAGCGGCACCGACACCCCGGACAGCTCGACCTGTCCCAGCGCCGCCGCCCGAATTCCCATGCTTGGATCCGCCTTGACCGTAAGGCCTTTCGCGGACGACTCGACGATGAACAGCGCCGGCTTGCCATTCAGCTGCGCGCCGACGACGAACAGTTCGGCGTCGGCCGCAGCGGGCACCAATGACTTCACGCCGTCGAGCCGGTATCCGCTCGGGGTTCGCACGGCGGTGGTCTTCAGCCGGGTGGGGTCGAACAGCGGCTGCGGTTCGGCGATGGCCACGCACGCCTGCGGGACGTTCTCGCCCGCGAACTCGTGAAGGTAGGTGGCCTGTTGGTCGGCGCTGCCCCAGTGGGTAAGCGCGGACGCCACGCCCCCGGGCGCCAGAATCGGCAGCGCCAGGCCCATGTCGCCATAGGCCAGCGCCTCGGCCACCAATACGTTGGTCACGCTGGAACGGTGTGCGGCGATGCCCTCGAAATCCTCGGGAATGTTGATGGCGGTGATGCCCAACTCCGCGGCCTTGGCGATCAGCCCGGGCGGGTAGGTCGCCGCCTCGTCGGCGTCGTGGGCGGCGGGTCGCAGCACCTCCGCGGCGAATTCGTCGAGGGTCTCGACGATCATCTGCTGCTCGTCGTCGGGAGTCAGATCGAAGTAGTCCTTGCCGCTGGACTTGAGCCGGGTCGGTCCGCCGCGGAGGGTCTGGACCCGCTTGAACTGCCGGGAGGTGGCGGCCGCGGTGGAGAATATCGTCTTCGTGCCGTAGCGCAGGCCCCGGTTCAGCGGGTCGCGCAGGTGGTATTTGTCCAGAAACTCTTGGCCGACGATCGGCGTGAGCACCGCCAGGGCAACATCGATTCCGGTCCGCTTGTGCGGTTGCAGGCCGACACCGGTCCTGCGGCCGGGCCGTCTGAAGCGCGAGCGGGAGGTCTTTGAAGTCTTTTTTGAACCCGAAAGGGTGTCCGTCATTTCAGCAGCCTCGGTCGTTGGGGCGATGCGGATAAGCCTATCTTACTCCGGAGTAAGATAGTAGGGCCGCCGTGTTAACTATTCACAGCCGATCGGGGCGCAGGCCGGCGAGCACTTCTTCGTGCAGCAAACCGTTTGTCGCCACGGCGTCGCCGCGGTGCGGGCCCGCGATGCCGTCCAGGCCGGTGAGTGTCCCGCCGGCCTCACGCACCAAGATGTCGAGCGCCGCCAGATCCCACACCGAAACCTCCGGCTCGGCGGCGATATCGACCGCCCCCTCGGCCACGAGACAGTAAGAGAGAAAGTCGCCGTAGGCGCGGACCCGCCACACCGCGTCGGTCAACTCGATGAAGCGGTCGCGCAGGCCGCGCTGCGCCCACCCGGACAGGCTGGAGAACGAAAGGCTGGCCGAACCCAGCTGCGCCACCGAGGAAACCGACAACGTCCGCGGACGGCCGCCGTCGACGGCGGCGAACGCGCCCTGGCCGCGCGCCGCCCACCACCGACGCTGCAGCGCGGGCGCACTCACGACACCGACCGACGGGACGCCGTCTTCGAGCAACGCGATCAAACTGGCCCACACCGGCACCCCGCGCACGAAGTTCTTGGTGCCGTCGATCGGGTCGATGATCCATTGCCGCCCGCTGATTGTGGCGGTTCCACCGAACTCCTCGCCGACGATGCTGTCCCGGCCCCGTTCGTGCCCGAGCACCTCACGCAGCTCGGTTTCGACCGCCCGATCGGCATCGGTCACCGGCGTCAGATCCGGTTTGGTGTCGATGCGCAGGTCGAGCGCGCCGAAGCGGTCCGAGGTCAGCGCGTCCGCGCGGTCTGCCAGCATCAGCGCCAGCGTCAGATCGTCCTGGCTCATGCCAGCAGTACTACCACGACTTCAAGAAGGCCCTAACCTGAACGAGTGTGGGAATTCGGACTGGTGCTCCTCCCCGCGGCGGTCTTGGCGGGAATCCTTGCGCAGCGGTTCATCGCCCGTGGTCCGCGCGGCGAGCTGGCCAGCGGCACGCTGCTGGTGACCGGGGTCAGCCCACGACCGGACGCCGACGGCCAGCAGTACGTCACCATCGCCGGCGTTGTCAACGGACCGACCGTCAATGAGTACGAGGTGTATCAGCGCATGGCGGTCGACGTCGACCACTGGCCGATCGTGGGCCAACTGCTCCCCGTGGTGTATTCGCCAAAGAATCCGGACAGGTGGTGGTTCGCACCGCCCGGGCCGGCCGCCGACTAGCGTTCCGCCCGCAGCGGTGAAAGGGACCAATGGCACTCATATTTGGATCCAATGGTCCCTGGGTTCCCGGAGCTTCTCGCCAATAGCGTTACGCGTGGAGCGGGGAGGACGCGTTGGTAAAGGTTTTCTTGGTCGACGACCACGCGGTGGTGCGGCGCGGCCTTATCGATTTGCTCAGTGGGGATCCCGAACTCGATCTCGTCGGTGAGGCGCGATCGGTCGCGGAAGCCATGGCAAGGATCCCCGCTGCCGGTCCGGACGTGGCGGTGCTCGACGATTGGTTGCCGGACGGCAATGGCATCGAATTGTGCCGCGACCTTTTGTCGTGCGTGCCCGGCCTGCGCTGCATGATCTTGACGTCGTACACCGTCGACGAGGCGATGCTGGACGCGATCCTGGCCGGCGGCAGCGGATATGTCGTCAAAGACATCAAGGGAATGGAATTGGCGTGCGCGATCAAAGACGTGGGCGCCGGGCGGTCGCTGCTCGACAAGCGGGCCGCGGCCGCGCTGATGGCGAAGCTCCGCTGGATCACCGAGAACAGCGACGGGCGGTCAGGCCTCGATGAGCGGGAACGAATGTTGTTGGCCCTGCTCGGCGACGGCCTGACCAACAAGCAAATCGCCCGGCGGATGGGCCTGGCCGAAGAAGTCGTGCGATACGGTGTCTCGCGCTTGCTGGTCAAATTGGGCGTGGCCCGCGGAACCCACGTCCGGTTGGCCGTGACCTGAACTGGCATTCTGAAGGCATGGCCCGTAAAGAAATCGATCCGGTCCGGGCGACCGGTGCACTTGCGGTAATCAAGCAGAACCCCGGAATAGTGCTCTTCGCGGCGTCACCGGCGCTCGTAGCATTGGGCCTCATCTGGTGGCTTGCCGGCGTCGGCTGGGCCATCGCCGCGGCGATCCTGCTGGTGATCGCCGGCACGGCCGCGGTCGTCTTGAAGCGCTGACGCGGTCAACATGCGTTCGTGGTGGGGTTGGGGCACCGTCGAGGACGCGCTTTCGGAGCAGGAAACACGCGACCTGGTGGCGCGCGTGGCGACGCTCCTGCCCGGTCACGACCTGACCGATCACCAGCCGCCGGACCCGACCGCGCTCGGGTTGGCGACGCCACGGATCACCCCGCCGTCGTCACTCGCCGACCTGTGTTCCACCGACCCCGTCGACCGGGCGGGTCACTCTCGCGGCAAGGCTTTTCGCGACGTTGCCCGCAATCTGCTGGGCCGGCTCGACCACGTGCCTGACGTGATCGTGCGGCCGCGCCATGAGCGGGACGTGGTCGATGTGCTCGATTGGTGTGCGCGCCAAGCAATCTCCGTTATCCCCTATGGCGGTGGCAGTTCGGTCGTCGGCGGCGTCGAGCCGCGCTTCGACGGTCCGGCCGTCACGGTGGACACCACCGCCATGAGCGCGGTCGTCGAGATCGACCGGACCAGCCGCGCGGCGCGGATCCAGGCCGGAGCTCTCGGTCCGGTGATCGAAAACCATTTGCGCCCACACGATTTGACGCTTCGGCATTTTCCGCAGTCATTCGGTTTCTCCACCCTTGGCGGCTGGTTGGCCACTCGTGCGGGTGGGCACTTCGCCACGCTGTACACCCACATCGACGACCTGACCGAATCGCTGCGGGTCGTCACGCCGGCCGGGGTGAGCGAGTCCCGGCGACTGCCGGGTTCCGGCGCCGGCCCATCGCCGGACCGGTTGTTCCTCGGCTCCGAGGGCACGCTCGGGATCATCACCGAGGCGTGGATGCGGTTACAAGACCGTCCGAAGTGGCAGGTCACCGCGTCGTTGACGTTCGACGACCGAACCGCCGCGGTGGCCGCGACCCGGACGATCGCGCAGGCCGGGCTCTACCCGTCGAACTGCCGGCTGCTGGACCCGGCCGAGGCGTTCCTGAACGCCGGCGTCGCGGTCGGGGGAGGGCTGCTGGTGCTCGCCTTCGAATCGGCCGACCACCCGATCGACCCGTGGCTCGACCGGGCCGTCGAGATCGCCGCCGACCACGGCGGCACCCTGACCGCGCGGCGTGGCCGCGAAACCGCAAGCGAGACAACAAATTCGGATGCTTCCGGGAACTGGCGCTCGGCGTTCTTGCGCATGCCCTACCAGCGCGACGCCCTGGCCCGCCGCGGCGTCATCGCCGAGACGTTCGAGACCGCATGCACCTGGGACGGATTCGATGGGCTGCATGCCGCGGTCACCGAGGCCGCCGGCAAAGCGATCGAACGGGTCTGCGGGACCGGCGTCGTGACGTGTCGCTTCACTCACGTCTACCCCGACGGCCCGGCCCCTTATTACGGCATCTATGCCGGCGGGCGCTGGGGCTCTCTGGATACGCAGTGGGACGAGATCAAGGCCGCGGTCTCCGAGGCGATCATCGCCACCGGCGGCACCATCACCCACCACCACGCGGTCGGCCGCGATCACCGGCCCTGGTACGACCGACAGCGACCGGATCCGTTCGCGGCGGCCTTGCGCGCGGCGAAGTCCGCGCTTGATCCGGCCGGCATCCTCAACCCGGGTGTGCTCGTCGATCCGTGATCAGCCGTGGCCTATGCGCAGCAGGTCGGCCAGGCTCGGCAGCTTGACCCGCGGACGGCCGTGCGGCTCGCCGGCCGTTCGCTCATGGCTGTCGATCGCCTGCCAATGGGCGGAGGTGATCAGGTTCGGCTGCCGCGAGGCGAGCCAATCGGCCAGCTCGTCGGCGTGGGCGTCGGGGAAGTCCGCGAGCTCGCCTTGTTGTTTTGCGCCGGCCAGGTCCGCCAGCAGGGTGTCGACGGTGTCCTGGGAGTCCTTCTTGTTGGTACCGATCACACCGGTCGGCCCGCGCTTGATCCACCCGACGACGTATTCGTTGCGCCTGCCGTCCACCCGGCCGTCGGTGTTGGGGATCGTCGCGCTCTTGTCGTCGAACGGCAGCCCGGGGGTTGGCAAACCCCGGTAGCCGACCGACCGCACGACCAACTGCACCGGCAGCTCCTCGCGTTCGCCGGTGTCCTTGGCCGCCACCCGCCCGCTCCCGTCGGTGATTAGCTCGTTGCGGCCGAGCACGATCGACTCGACCTTGCCGTCGCCTTTGATCTCGATCGGTGAGGTCAGGAACCGGAAAACTATCCGTCGATGGCCCGGCCGGGGCGCGCGCCCAGCGTAGCCGCGCAGCACGTTGATGTTCTGCTTGCAGACCTTGCCCACAGCCGCCGCGTCCTCGTCGGTGATGCCCTCCAGGTGCGCCGGATCGACGACCACGTCGACGTTTTCCAGATCGGCCAGCTCGCGCAGCTCGAGGGTGGTGAACGCCGTCTGCAGCGGCCCGCGCCGGCCGATGACCACCACTTCGTCGACTCCGCACGGGCGCAGCGACTCCAAGGCATGGTCGGCGATATCGGTCAGGGCCAACACATCGGGATCGGTGACCAGGATGCGTGCGACGTCCAGGGCCACGTTGCCGTTGCCGACCACCACGGCACGGGCACCCGACAGATCCGGCGTCGCGTGCTCGAAGTGGGGGTGCGCGTTGTACCAGCCCACGAAATCGACGGCGGCCATGCTGCCCGCAAGGTCCTCACCGGGAATGTTCAGCGCGCGGTCGGACTGCGCCCCCACGGCATAGATGACGGCGTCGTAGCGCTCGGTGAGCTCGCCCGCCTCGACGTGTTCACCCACCACCAGGTTGCCGAAGAAGCGGAACCGCGGATCCTCGGCGGTCTTCTCGAATTGCTTGCTGATCGACTTGATCTTCGGGTGGTCGGGCGCGACTCCGGAGCGCACCAGCCCCCACGGCGTCGGCAGCATCTCCAGCATGTCGACGGCAACATCGATGTCCTCGGACGCGTCGGCCGCCTTCAGCAAAGATGCCGCGGCGAAGAAGCCCGACGGCCCGGAGCCGACGATGGCGACGTGATATGGGCGCATGGCACTTGATGCTAAACGCTGCCCTCGGGAGCAGGACCTGAGCATTCGATGCCGGCCATGACGCCGGTAACGTGGGCGACTGTGGAACCCGACCGTCAAGCCGACATCGCCGCACTCGACTCCACCCTGACCACGGTGGAGAGGGTGCTCGACGTGGACGGTCTGCGCAGCCGCATCGAAAAGCTCGAGCACGAGGCCTCCGATCCCAAATTGTGGGACGACCAGGCCAACGCGCAGCGGGTGACCAGTGAGTTATCCCACGCGCAGGGGGAGCTGCGCCGGATCGAGGAGTTGCGGCAGCGCCTCGACGACCTGCCGGTGCTCTACGAGCTGGCGGCCGACGAAGGAGACGGACCCGAGGCCGCCGACGCTCTCGCCGAGGCCGACGCGGAACTCAAGGCGTTGCGCGCCGATATAGAAGCCGCCGAGGTCCGCACCCTGCTCTCGGGTGAATACGACGAGCGTGAGGCGCTGGTCACCATCCGTTCCGGTGCCGGCGGGGTGGACGCCGCCGACTGGGCCGAGATGCTGATGCGGATGTATATCCGCTGGGCCGAACAGCACAAGTATCCGGCCGAGGTGTTCGACACCTCCTATGCCGAGGAAGCCGGCATCAAGAGCGCCACGTTCACCGTGCACGCCCCGTTCGCCTACGGCACGTTGGCAAGCGAGCAGGGCACCCACCGGCTGGTCCGGATCAGCCCGTTCGACAACCAGAGCCGGCGTCAGACGTCGTTCGCCGAAGTCGAGGTGCTTCCGGTGGTGGAGACCACCGATCACATCGACATTCCGGAAGGCGACGTGCGCGTGGACGTCTACCGTTCCAGCGGTCCGGGCGGCCAGTCGGTGAACACCACCGATTCGGCGGTTCGTTTGACTCACATCCCGACGGGTATCGTCGTAACTTGCCAGAACGAAAAATCGCAACTGCAGAACAAAGTTTCGGCAATGCGAGTGCTTCAAGCAAAGTTGTTGGAGCGCAAGCGATCAGAAGAGCGCGCCGAGCTGGACGCACTGAAAGGCGAGGGCGGCAGCTCCTGGGGGAACCAGATGCGCTCTTACGTACTGCACCCGTATCAGATGGTCAAGGACTTGCGAACCGAGTACGAGGTGGGCAATCCGGCCGCCGTGCTGGACGGAGACATCGACGGGTTCCTGGAAGCGGGAATCCGGTGGCGCAACCGAAAAGATGACGACTAACACCACTCTTCTTGCAACATCGATGACGCACCGCTGGCACGACTTTTGGCGCGGCGAGATCGGTGAATGGATCATCACCCGGGGTCTGCGAATCGTCATGCTGCTGATCGCGGCGGTGCTGGCGGTCCGCTTCGTCACCTGGGTGGCCCAACAAGTGACCCGGCAGCTCGACGAGGGCTTCGCCGAAAGCGACGCCCTGGTGCGCTCCGAGGCGACCAAGCACCGCCAGGCCGTCGCGTCGGTGATTCAGTGGGTGTCGATCGTCGTCATCGCCATCTGGGTCATCGTCCAGATCAGCGACGTCCTCCAGTTCTCCGTCCGTGGGCTGATCGCGCCCGCCACGGTGCTTGGCGCCGCGCTGGGTTTCGGTGCCCAGCAGCTGGTCAAGGACCTGCTCTCCGGTTTTTTCATCATCGTCGAGAAGCAGTACGGCTTCGGCGACCTGGTCTCGTTGACCGTCAGCGGGGCCAGCGACGAGGCGCGCGGCACCGTCGAGAACGTGACGCTGCGGGTGACCAGGCTGCGCTCGCCGGACGGGGAGGTGTTAACCATCCCCAACGGCCAGATCGTCAAATCGGTCAACCTGTCCAAGGACTGGGCCCGCGCGGTGGTGGACATCCCGGTTTCGACCAACGCCGACCTGAACCGCGTCAACGAGGTCTTGCACCAGGAGTGCGAGCACGCGCTCGACAACCCGGTGCTGGGCGAGTTGCTGCTGGATGAACCCACCGTGATGGGCGTGGAGAGCATCGAGGTCGACACCGTCACCCTGCGCATGGTGGCCCGCACGCTGCCCGGAAAGCAGTTCGAGGCGGGCCGGCAGTTGCGGATGCTGGTCATCCGGGCGCTCGCCCGCGCCGGCATCGTGACGGCCGCCGACGCGACGGTGGGTCTTGTCGATGCCGCCGGCGTGCCCGCGGACCAGGTCGCTGAAGAGAATGCCGGCGAAAAAGCCGAGGGTGCGGTGCAGAGCGGGTGAAGTTCACGCTGAATATCCTCGAGAAGCGTAGCGACGAGGAGGACCGGCGCTGGCCCAGGTACGTGTTCGGCGGGCGCCTGCGCGCCTCGACGCTGGTGCTCATCGTTGCGTTCCTGGCGGCGTGGTGGGTGTACGACGTATACCGCCCGCAACCCCAGCCTGCGCCGCAGGTGGTGCCGCCGGGTTTCGTCCCCGACCCCAACTACACCTGGGTGCCCAAGAGCCGGGTCCAGCAGCCCCCGGGAACCGTCACGCCCACGCCGACTCCGACTCCGACCACCACGCCGACCCCGACCAGCACGGAGCCGCCGAGCCCGCCCCCGACGAGCACACCGCCCCCGCCGTTCGTGCTGCCGACGCTGCCGTGCGTGCTGCCGCCGCAATTCTGTCCGCCAAGCTCAAGCGTGACACCGACGCCGTCGCCGGGTCCCGTTCCCGCGCCGACTTCGGCGCCACCGGCGGGCTGATTTCGCCTGCCTGCGACGTCCGCAGCTACACTGGCGTGCCGTGATGATCACCCTGGACCATGTCAGCAAGAAGTACAAAGCGTCGGCGCGCCCGGCGTTGGACGACATCAACGTCAAAATCGACAAGGGTGAATTCGTCTTCCTGATTGGCCCCTCGGGTTCGGGTAAATCGACGTTCATGCGGTTGCTGTTGGGTGAGGATTCGCCGACGAGCGGCGACATTCGGCTGTCGAAGTTCCATGTCAACAAGCTGCCCGGTCGGCACGTGCCGAAGCTGCGTCAGGTAATCGGCTGCGTCTTCCAGGATTTTCGGTTACTGCAGCAAAAGACCGTGTTCGACAACGTCGCGTTCGCGCTGGAGGTCATCGGCAAGCGAAGGGACACGATCAATACGACGGTGCCCGACGTGCTCGAGACGGTCGGCCTGTCGGGCAAAGCCAACCGGCTGCCAACCGAGCTGTCGGGCGGCGAGCAGCAACGGGTTGCGATCGCGCGCGCGTTCGTCAACCGGCCGCTGGTGTTGCTGGCCGACGAGCCCACCGGGAACCTCGACCCCGACACCAGCAAGGACATCATGGATTTGTTGGAGCGGATCAACCGCACCGGCACGACGGTGGTGATGGCGACGCACGACCACCACATCGTGGACTCGATGCGGCAGCGGGTCGTCGAGCTGTCCCTGGGCAGGCTGGTGCGCGACGAGCAGCGCGGCATCTACGGGATGGAACGCTAGGTGCGCTTCGGTTTCCTACTCAACGAGGTCCTCACCGGCCTTCGTCGCAACGTCACCATGACGGCCGCGATGATTTTGACGACCGCGATTTCGATCGGCCTTTTCGGCGGTGGTCTGCTGGTGGTTCGGCTGGCCGACAACTCCCGCGCCATCTACCTCGACCGCGTCGAGACGCAGGTCTTCCTCACCGAAGACATCTCCGCCAACGACCCGTCCTGCAGCAACAACCCGTGCAAGGCGCTGCGCGAAAAGATCGAACGGCGCGAAGACGTCAAATCGGTGCGGTTCCTCAACCGTCAGGACGCATACGACGACGCGATCCGAAAGTTCCCGCAGTACAAGGACGTTGCGGGCAAGGACTCTTTCCCCGCGTCTTTCATCGTCAAACTGAACAACCCCGAGCAGCACAAGGACTTTGACTCCGCGATGCAGGGTCAGCCAGGCGTGCTCTCCGTGCTCAACCAGAAGGACCTGATCGACCGGCTGTTCGCGGTCCTGGACGGCTTGAGCAATGTCGCATTCGCCGTTGCCGTCGTCCAGGCCATCGGTGCCATTCTCTTGATTGCCAACATGGTTCAGGTCGCGGCGTATACGCGGCGCACGGAGATCGGGATCATGCGGCTGGTTGGAGCCAGCCGGTGGTATACCCAGCTGCCCTTCCTGGTGGAGGCGATGGTCGCCGCGGCTATCGGTGTGGGCATCGCGATCGCCGGCTTGATCGTCGTGCGCGCGTTCTTCCTGGAGAACGCGTTAAACCAGTTCTACCAAGCCAACTTGATCGCGCGAGTCGACTATGCCGACATCCTCTACGTCTCCCCGATTCTTGTCCTGCTCGGCGTGTCGATGGCCGGGCTGACCGCCTACGCAACGCTGCGACTCTACGTACGGCGGTAGCTGTGGCCACTAAGTCGGGCGGCGGCAAGGCGACTGGCGGCAAGCGCGGCAGCAAACAAATCGTGGCCACCAATCGCAAAGCGCGGCATAATTATTCGGTTGTCGAGCTCTTCGAGGCGGGAGTGGCTTTGCAGGGCACCGAGGTAAAGAGCCTGCGGGAAGGGCATGCATCGTTAGCGGACGCGTTCGCAACCGTCGACGACGGCGAAGTGTGGTTGCGCAACTTGCACATTCCGGAGTATCAGCACGGTAGCTGGACCAACCATGACCCACGCCGCAATCGAAAGTTGTTGTTACATAGGCAACAAATCGACAGGCTGGTCGGCAAGATAAGAGATGGTAATCTCGCCCTCGTGCCGTTGTCTCTGTATTTCTCCGAAGGGAAAGTGAAGGTCGAGCTCGCGTTAGCGCGCGGCAAGCGAGCGTACGACAAACGGCAGGACATGGCCCGCCGCGACGCCCAGCGCGAAGTGCATCGCGAAATGGGTCGCCGTGCCAAGGGAATGAGCTGATCGGGGCCGCTTACGCCCAGCTGTCTGCCGTTACGTACGGTGTCAGCGATTTTGTGGGCGGTGTAGCAGCTCGACGGGTGGCCGCGCTGCGAGTGATGCTCGTGGCCTATCCGATCGAGGCATTGATCATGGGCGCGCTCGCCGTAGTCGTCGGCGGCCCGATCCAGCCCGGCGCGGTCATCTGGGGCGGTCTGTATGGCGTCGGCATGGCGTTCGGCATGTGGGCGTTCTTCGCGGCACTGGGCGCCGGGCCGATCTCGGTGGTCTCACCGTTGGCGGCCGTGCTTAACGCCGCGGTCCCGGTGGCGGTCGGTGTGGCGATGGGGGAGCGGCCCGGACAAGCGGCCTCGGTCGGCGTCGTGCTGGCCCTGGTCGCGGTGATGCTGGTCAGCCGCGAGGCGACGGTCGAGGGCGGCACGCCGTACCGGTTCACCCCGAAGGTGGCCTGGCTCACGGTGCTGGCGGGGTCGGCGATGGGCCTGAACCTGGTGTTCCTTCATCAGGCCCCCCACGAATGCAAACTCTGGCCGCTCGTGTTCGCGCGGCTGTCCGCCGCCGCGGTGGTGTTCGTTATGGCCGCGATGAGCAAGAACCTGCGGATGCCGCGCGGGAAGCCGCTGAAGCTGGCCCTGGGCGTGGCCCTGCTCGACATCTGCGCCAACGTGACCATGCTGCTGGCGCTGCACACGTGGCTGCTGTCGCTGGCCAGCATCTTGATCTCGCTCTATCCGGCGGCCACGGTCGTGCTGGCGATGGTGGTGCTGCGCGAGCGGGTGAGTCGCTGCCAGGGGGTCGGCATGGTGATGGCCATGGGCTCTGTGGCAATGATCGCCGCAAGTTAGGCCTTGATCGGCCTTAGGATCCATCCATGGCCACTCGTCCCGTCACCGAGCTCGACAAGTCCGAGATCCTCTCCGGCCTCTTCGCCGTCTGGGACTCCATCGACGCGTTGCTGGACGGGTTGTCCGAAACGGAATGGCAGGCGGTGACGCCGCTGCCCGGGTGGTGTGTCCAGGCCGTGGTGTCGCACATCATCGGGACCGAGTCATTCCTGCAGGGCATCGCGCCGCCCCAACCGGATACCGACGTCAAGACCCTCGAGCATGTGCGTAACGACATCGGCGTGATGAACGAGTGCTGGGTGCGCCACCTCAGGGGCGAACCGGGTTCCGGCGTCCTCGAGCGGTTTCGCGCAATCACCAACAGCCGGCGCACGGCCTTGACGGGCATGTCCGACGAGGAATGGAACGCGGTAACGCCGACGCCGGTCGGCATGGAGAGTTACGGCCGGTTCATGCGGGTGCGGACGTTCGACTGCTGGATGCACGAGCAGGACATGCGCGAGGCGTTGTCGCGGCCGTCCTCAGACGGCGAGCTCGACGGGGCCCCGTCGCAACTGTCCCTCGACGAGATCACGGCCACGATGGGGTACGTGGTGGGCAAGCTCGCCAAGGCGCCCGATGGTTCGCGCGTCCTGTTCGAGCTGACCGGCCCGGTGGCCCGCAGCATCCGCGTCAGCGTCGACGGCCGCGCTCAGGCGGTCGACGACTTCGGCGGCCAGGAGCCGACGGCGACGATCCGCCTCGACGGGCTGCAGTTCACCAGGCTTTGCGGCGGGCGTCCCATGAGTGCCGCGCGCCCCCGGGACGTCGAGCTCGGCGGCGACAAAGACGTGGCCGCTCGGGTCGTCGAGCACCTGAACTTCGTGATCTGACCGCAAGCCATGGTGTCGGGAACATAATTCGGTTGCCGCTCGTTGATGGCGGCGTACCATAGGTTGTCCTGCCGAAAGTCGGTGGGGATGCGAGGGGCTGAAAGGTTTCGACTTCGCGCATCGAATCAAGGGAAGCGTGCCGGTGCAGGCAAGAGACCACCGTAAGCGTCGTTGCAACCATATAAGCGCCGTTTCAACACAGCGCGACTACGCTCTCGCTGCCTAAGCGACAGCTAGTCTGTCAGACCGGGAACGCCCTCGGCCCGGACCCTGGCATCAGCTAGAGGGATCCACCGATGAGTTCGGTCGCGGGACTCATCGGGACACACACAGCGACTGGGGTCGTCATCCCGGCTAGTTCGCGTGACCGGGAGACCCGAGTAGAGGCATAGCGAACTGCGCACGGAGAAGCCTTGAGGGAATGCCGTAGGACCCGGGTTCGATTCCCGGCAGCTCCACACCCAGAAATAACTGTTTCCCGCGGGTCCCAGTGTGGACGGCCTAGGCGGTCGGGGTGGGATCAGTGCGGCAGGCTAGCGGTGATGCGGCGGTCGCTCGTCGCGGAGCCGGCTCTCGTCCCAAGCCGCGCGCACCTGCTCCTCGTCGCCGAACCTCTCCAAGTCCTCGGGCGTAACGTGAACCGGCGGCGGTTTCGGCGCGGCCGGCGGTGGATGTGGGGGATCGGTGGGCACGAGGCGATTGTCTCAGTTTTAAGCGGAAAATTCCGGCCGGCGCCGCGGTCGCGAACCGAGGTCGTCGGGGTCAAAGCCCTCGTCACGGATCGCGGCGGGTTTGATGATGTCTCCAGTGATGGGTCGCCTGCACCAGTAATCTCTCGATTGCAACCAGGCTGCGCGGCGGCCCAGTTGCACCGGCCGTGGATCGCAGCTTGAAAACGACAAATTGCCACAACACATTTCGACAGCAAGACCGCCAATGCCACGGTTTGACAGATTATTTCGGCGTGCTGAGAGGCGCGCCGCTACAGTATTCAGGGCTAGGGCGATCCCGCCGCCGGTGCGCCCGCGGGCTCTGGCAGATCCAAATCTGCTTTGGTAAGACGGTAGACCTCAAGGGTCAGGTTGTAGTACTTGTCCGTCTCGCCGACCCATTCCATGCCCACTCGCCTCGCCGTAGCGACCCCGCGATGGTTGCCCGGCCGCACTACGGCGAAGACCTCACTGACACCGACGTTTGTGAATGCTTGATGGGCCACCGCATGACCAGCTTCTGCGCCGTAGCCGCGACCCCACAGCATCGGTGCAACCTGCCATCCGATCTCGAGATCGGTGCAGCCGGGTGGAAGTGGAAGCAGTGCGACTCCTCCGATCAGGTCGCCAGAGTCTCGATCGGTGATCGCCCATCGGCCCAGGGGCAATCCGGCCGCGTCGCTCTGGCTGATCCATGCGCCCAAGAGTTGGCGCATGTGCGCATCGTCGGTGATCAACGGCAGCGCCGGACACAGCCAGCGCGAAACCGCCGGCGCTCCGTATATCCCGTAGGCGCCGATGTCATCGTCGAGTTGCCAGGGGCGCAACAGGAGTCGGGTCGTCAGGATGTGTCGCGTATCGGGGTCCCATTCGACGTGGCGATGCTCAACCATGTCGCCTCCTGTAGTTGTGGTACACGTACTGGAACAAGTCACCCAAGTTGCAGGACACACCTGGCTCGAGTTTGGAGGGCCTAGCGACTGAGTACACGGTAGAAGGTGGTCTGAGGCATGCCGCCCTCAGCGAACTGGGCCAACGCTTCCATACTGAGCGCGAAATGATCGGTTTGGACGTGAAGGTCTACACCTTGCTGGTTGCGAAACCGCTGGTAAAGTGTGAAATGCCCAGGCCGATCGCGGTCTTCGTGGAGCCGGAAGGAGCTAACGGCTCCTTCAGCCAGCGACTGAGGGATTAACTCAACAAGCGCACGCCGCAGGTCGTCTCCTTTGCCCGGCAAAGCCGTGGCCTCGGTGATCAGCACCACTTCCTCATCGGGGTCGTACATGGTTGACGCTCCTTCACTTTCGCCTCATGACTGTGGGTGAGCACGTTATTGAGTAACTACCTTGCGGCGCCATCATCGTGTACCGCAACGGCGCATCTGATGCTGAGCCATCTGCAAAGAAATTGACGCCCGGATTGAGATGACTTGCCTCGGCCGTCGCCGCACATGATGGCCGCCGGCTAGTTAAACAAAATTCGCGACCGCTTCCCTGCCCATCCCGTGCTGGGGGTAATTTCAACCCACTCTTGGAGCTAGCATACACGCTCGCTGGTTGTGACTTCACCGAATTTTTTTCTGCGCCTTAGCAACTCAGCGACGCGGGCCGGGTGATGTCGCGAACCTACGCTGCTAACGGCGTGATCAAACGGACACCGGTAGGGCATTGGGTGTCAGTAGTTAGCCTCGGCGCCTCACCAGAACTCACCCGGGTGAAACAACGCCGGGGTGATGACGGCTCACCCGGGCGGACTGCAGACTCGAGCCAGTTCAACGTCGACATACGGGGCGCCGGGTGTCGTCGCAAACGCCACAATGTGTTCGTGCCGGGCAAAGGCAGTATGGCCCAGCAGGAGCCGCCGAAAATGATTAGTAGAAGGGTCTCACCATGCACTTCGATTCCAAGAAGGTCATCGTCATCGGAGGCAGCGCCGGCATGGGCCGGCAGGTCGCTGTTGATATCGTGCGCCACGGCGGTAGCGCGGTGATCGTTGGTCGGTCGAAAGACCGTGTCGATGACACCGTGACCGAACTGACCGGCGGCGGTGGCCAAGCCTGGGGGATCACTGCGGAGTTGACCGATCGCGCCGCGGTCGCCGATGTGCAGCGCGCGCTTTCCGAGGATCACAGCGATGCGACGCTGCTCGTCAACGCGGCCGGATTCTTCATCCCCAAGCCGTTTCTCGAGTACGACGCGCTGACCTATGACTCGTACATGGAGCTCAACTATGCCCTGTTCTTCCTGACGCAGACCGTCGTCGAGGGGATGATCGCCCGCGGGGAGGGCGGCTCCATCGTCAACATCGGCAGCATGTGGGCACATCAGGCGATCGGTCTGACCCCATCGTCGGTTTACTCGATGCAAAAGGCCGGCCTGCATGCGCTCACCCATAACCTGGCCATCGAACTTGCCGGGCATCACATCCGCGTCAATGCGGTGGCACCGGCAGTCGTCAAGACCCCGCTCTACGAGGGCTTCCTCCCGAAGGACGAGATCGACGCCACGCTTGCGACTTTCGCGCCGCTTCATCCACTGGGACGAGTCGGCACCCCCGCCGACGTCGCCAACGCCGTAACCTATCTGCTCTCCGACCAAGCCAGCTGGGTCACCGGCGCCATTCTCAACGTCGATGGCGGCATCATGGCCGGGCGCAACTAACCGAACAACGACGCAGGACCTACCGAAACGCCAAGCTCATCACCATCAATTCTGCGCAAACGAAGGATATCCAGGTGTCACACCAATACAGCAAAGACCTTGCCGCGGTCGACGCGCTGACCCCAGAGCAATACCACGTCACCCAGGAGAACGGCACGGAGCCTCCGTTCACCGGCGAGTATTGCGACAACCATGAACCCGGTATCTATGTCGACATTGTTTCTGGCGAACCGCTTTTCGCATCGGTGAACAAGTTCGACAGCGGAAGTGGCTGGCCGAGCTTCACCCAGCCCATCGACGCGGACGGCCTTGTTCAGAGGCGCGACCGCAGCCATTTCATGGATCGGGTCGAGGTGCGGTCAGCCCACGCCGATAGCCATCTGGGCCACGTATTCCCGGACGGCCCAACAGAAGCCGGCGGGTTGCGCTACTGCATCAACTCGGCATCGCTGCGATTCGTCCACCGTGACGAGCTGGAAGCACAGGGTTATGGGCAATATCTGCACCTGTTCGCGAAAGATGTATCCGAGCAAGACCAGATCGTCAGTGAGCAGAAATCATGACTGATCACAACAAGATCGCCGTTCTCGCCGGCGGGTGTTTCTGGGGCATGGAGGACCTGTTCCGCCGGCAACCCGGTGTGGTTTGCACCCGTGTCGGCTACACCGGCGGCAGCAACACGCATCCCACCTACCGCAATCATCCCGGCCACGCCGAGGCACTCGAAATCACCTACGACCCAGACGAGACCGATTACCGGGCACTGCTGGAATTCTTCTTCCAGATCCATGACCCGACCACCAAGAATCGTCAGGGCAACGATGTCGGGACCAGTTACCGGTCAGCAATTTTCTATTTGGACGACGAGCAAAAGCAAATCGCAGAGAACACCATCGCCGACCTCGAGGATTCAGGGCGGTGGCCCGGCAGAGTCGTCACTGAGGTCAGCCCGGCCGGTGAATTTTGGGAAGCCGAACCCGAGCACCAGAACTACCTCCAACGCTATCCATCCGGCTACACCTGCCATTACGTTCGCCCCGAGTGGACGTTGCCCGATCGCGGTGAAGGCGCCGGTGCGGGAGCAGCGACGGCAGCACATGCAGAGCCGACTCAGTAACGACATGGGCCCGGTAACAAAAGACAAGGATCCGACTGCTCTGCCTGATTGGCAGGTGCTGTTGAGCGCGTACGCGCCGTTGGTGCTCTATGGCGCCGCATGTGCTGCAGCCCGGGTCTTTCGCCAGCCCAGCAGTGGGCAGCGGCGGTGAGGGGGCTGATGACCCAGAACCCGAATCTGGCTGCCCTATCAAGGGCGGGGGTGTCGGTCTGGCTGGATGACTTGTCCCGCAGCCTGCTGCAATCGGGCAAGCTGCGGCAATTGATCGACACGAGAAGCGTTGTCGGCGTGACCACTAACCCGTCCACCTTCGAGCGCGCACTTACACACGGCCGCGCGTACGATGGCCAGATCGCCGAGCTGACGGGTCGCGGTGCCGACATCGACACCGCAGTCCGCACTGCAATCACCGACGACGTCCGGGCGGCCTGCGATGTGCTGCGCCCGCAGTGGGAGGCGTCCGACGGCGTCGACGGAAGAGTCTCCATAGAAGTCGACCCGGCGCTGGCCCACAACACCGATGCGACGGTCATGCAGGCCGTCGAGTTGGCGAAGATCGTCGACCGGCCCAACGTGTTCATCAAAATACCGGCGACCACGGCGGGGCTGCAGGCGATCACCGCGACGCTGGCCAAAGGTGTCTCTGTCAACGTGACGCTGATCTTTTCCGTTCAACGGCACCGAGCGGTGATGAACGCCTACCTGGCCGGTATCGAAGCCGCCCAGCACGCGGGGGTTGATGTATCCCAAATCCATTCGGTAGCATCACTTTTTGTATCTCGGGTCGACACCGAAGTCGACAAGCGACTCGAGGCGATCGGCACCGATGAGGCACTCACACTGCGGGGGCAGGCGGGCATCGCCAACGCGCGACTGGCCTACGCGGCCTTCCAGCAAGTCTTCGAAGCCGAGCCACGCTACAACGCGCTCCGCTCCGCGGGTGCTCGCGTGCAACGCCTGCTATGGGCCTCCACCGGGGTAAAGAACACCGCTTACCCCGACACGATGTACGTCACCGAACTGGTGGCACCAAACACGGTCAGCACCATTCCTGAGTCGACACTGGAGGCGGTGGCCGACCATGGCGTTATCGCCGGGAAAGCCCTGACTGGGAAGGCGGTGCAGGCGCAGGAATTGTTCGACCGGCTGGCCGCGGTCGGTGTCGATCTGCCCAACGTGTTCGAAGTGCTCGAACACGACGGGGTGTCCAAGTTCGCGGCGTCCTGGTCTCAGGCACTTCAACGCTAAACACCCTGTGGCGATTCAACTTCGTGCGTCTAGGAGATCGAACTAGTGTCCACATCGACGCCGCTGTTGGGAGGGCTTCGGGTCAGCCGGCCATTCCCGGAGCGCGCCGGCGCCAAGGGGTTACATGTTGTGGCTAGGCTTCTTCCAATGCCTCGCCAAGTAATTGAAGAACCTTGTTGTGTTGCGCGTTGACAAACGTGTAACCCACCACCAGCGCCGCAGCAACAGGCCATTCCATAATCCCAAGTACGGCCATTGCACCGATGCCGGCATAGAATGCAAGATGTTCCGGTGCGGGCAGAGCCAGGCGGACACTCCTGGGCGGCGACGCGTAAAACTTAGACGTGCGTTGGGCTTTCGCTTTATTCATTATGGCTCCCGACCTTCGGGCAGGTCGCGTGGGCCCGATGGCGTGCCCTGATCTTCCCCGTTGCAGGTCTGCGCGTATCGCACAGTTGTCAGCGCCTAATGGGGGCAGAATGCGCTGATCTGGACCATCGAGTCTGCTTTCACCGTCGCGGCGGCCCGAGCCCGTCAGTGAATCATCGCCGGCCGGCTGACCGCCACTGCGTTCAGCCCGGTTGACGATTGCAACCCGCTGGGTAGTCCGCTCGGGGTCGTCGATTGTCCTGACCGCATGGTTGAATGGCGACTGGGATAGTAGATCGCGCAACTGTTTTCGTCCCCGGTTGAGCCTCGAACCTACCGTTCCTTGCCGCGTGTCCGTCATGGCGGCGATCTCCTTGTAGGAGTATCCCGCAATGTCAGCAAAATACACGGCGATGCGGAACTGCTCGGGCAAGGCCATCATTGCCGCCTTGAGGTGGGGGTCTGGGAGCATCTCGAGCGCTTCGTCTTCCGCCGACAATAGGCCCCTGGACGTGCGTGGGGCACTGGCCACTAGCTGTCGATCGGTGATCTCATCAGTCGGATGTTGCGTGGGACGGCGCTTTTGCCTCCGATAGCTGCTGATATGCGTATTGATCATGATCCGCCGCAGCCATGCATTGAGGTTCGTTCCTGGCTCGAATGCCCGGAGGCCGGCATAAGCGTTGAGCACGGTTTCTTGCACCAGATCCTCCGCATCCACACGATTGGATGTCATCCGAAGAGCTTGCCGATAGAGAGGCTCAAGGAGCGGGATGACGGCGCTTTCAAATTGAGCGCTAGGCGAGCCGTCTGGCACCTTTGTACATTCCGCGCGCACGCGACCCACGCTATATCCCTCCTCTGCTTGCCATTCTGGTGCCAGCATCCACCGCCGCGGGGTGAGTGGTCATCACCCGCCGAGGCAATTCATCCGGATGAGAGCCCGCGCCACCCACTGGATCAACTTGGCCGTCAGCGCTGTGGTAGTTGCTTTAGTGGTGCGCTGGCGGCTTCGCTTCGCCTTCGAACCCTCCGCGATCAACCCGGTCGTCGAGGCCGTGGCGACTCACCTGCCCCACTTTGCGCGGTGCCTTCGATCACGAAAACGTTGAGGTGCCGGCGCACATATCACCGCGCTCTGAACGCCGACGCGCCGATCTGAGCGACTGGGGGGTCGTCGAGGACGCCATCCACACGTCCAACTATCACCCGGGTGAATCACGGAGGTGGGCGACGACAGTTCACCCTTCTTCGCGCCATGCTCTTAACATCTACACCTGCACAGCCGTGTTCTGTTGTGTAAGAAGCACAGCGGAAGACTGATCGCACCCCAGCGGTAGCTTCCGTGAGCAGACCAGTACAGAGACAATCATCGCCCCGAGCTAGGAGGACATGGTGAGCGCCGCCAGGAGAATGCTGGAGACCTATCCACGAGATCTAGGCCGGATCGATATAGCCAAGCTGATTGAATGTATCGACGCCTGTATCGAATGCGACCAAGCCTGCACAGCGTGTGCAGACGCCTGCCTTAGTGAAGACGACGTCAATCACTTAACCAAATGCATCCGCACTTGCCTCGACTGCTCAGATGTCTGCGCGACAACCGGCCGCGTCTTGTCCCGGCACACGTGACCGGACCCCGTGAACTGGTCCACGGCGAACGAGAGTCGTTCATTGGTGTGACCGGACCCCGTGAACTGGTCCACGGCGAACGAGAGTCGTTCATTGGTGGGTACAGGTGGCAGCGTAGCGGGCTGGGGGCTGGTAGCCCAGTGACGAGTGCCGGCGGTGGTGGTTGTACTCGTGTTTCCAGTCGCTGATGACCACCCGGGCATGGGCCAGTGACCAAAAGCTGTTGATGTTCAAGCATTCGTCTCGGATGCGGGAGTTGAACGACTCGACGTAGCCGTTGCGCCACGGCTCCCCGGGCGGGATGAAGTGCAGGCCGACCTGTCCGGCGGCCCAGTCGGACATTGCGCTGCAGGCCAATTCGGGGCCGTTGTCACAGCGCAGCACCGCTGGATAAGTGCCGCGCTGGCCGGCCACACGGTCGAGCTCGGGGATCAGGTGTTCGCCGGTGATGCTGCGCTCGACCATTCCACCGAGGCATTCGCGGGTGTGTTCGTCGACGATAGAGACGATCTTGACCGGCCGCCGTCGGTGGTGACGTCGAACTGGAAGTCCACCGCCCACACCCGGTTGGGCGCATCGGCGATTACGGTCGATGGTGCGGTGGAGCTGCCGTGGCGTTTGCGCCGTCGGCGCTGCGGCACTCGAAGCCCTTCCTCGCGCCAAAGGCGTTGCACCTTCTTGTGATTGACTGCCCAGCCTTCGGCGCGGGCGTCGTGATAGGCCGACCGGAACCCACGCCGTGGGTGGTCCTTGGCGTAGGCGCGAAGCCAGTCCCGCAACGACGCATCAGGATCGTCCGGGGTGGCCGCGACAGGCTCGTGGCGTTGGGTGGCGCGGTGTTGCCCGGTGACGCGGCAGGCGAACCGCTCGCTGACCCCCAGCACGCGCTGAAGGTGACGAACGGCTGCCCGCCGGCGTTCCGGGCCTAGAAGTTTCCCTTCGCGATCTCCTTGAGCGCGACTTTCTCCAACTCCGCATCAGCCAACAACCGCTTCAGCGTGGCATTTTCACGCTCAAGGTCCTTGAGCCGCTTGGCGTCCTCGGCCTTCAACCCGCCGAACTGGTTACGCCACCGGTGATAGGTCGCTTCGGAGACACCCAGCTCGCGGCACACCGCCGCAGTGTCCTTACCCTCAGCCAGCAGCCGATCGGCCGCCATCAGCTTGCGCACAATCTGCTCGGGACTGTGCCGCTTCCTCGTCGCCATGATCTTGTCGAGCCTTCCTGCCCACGTCGTGGGCCACAAGACTCTCATAAGCAATGGATCAACCAATTGGGGTCAGGCCACACGGACTATGACGCCAACCTGACTAGGACGGTGCTCCAAACGTGCGCCACCGCCTGTAAGACAAGTGCAGACGAGTGCGACAAGCATGCCGCGAAACACGAGCATTGCCGCGTGTGCGCCGACGTGTGCCGTCGCTGTGAACGAGCCTGCCGCGACCTTGTTGAGGCGCTCGGTTGAGACAACCACCGAGCGGGTGTGGAGTGCCCAAGGCCGCATGATGTCGATCTCTTGGCAGACTTCGCTGCGCGACTGTGACCTTGGAAATACGGAATGGAGACGGTGCTAGTGGAGATTTCTGAATTCGATGACGTGCAGACCCATCTGCTCGAACCAGAAGAAAGCCTGGACTCAGAACAGACTGGCATCGACCTCGACGAAGGCTACTCGCCTCCGGAGCGCCCCCGTGAACTGCAGGCGTGGGGCCTCACCACGAGGGAAGCGCGGACCCATGAAAGTCTGGCTCGCCGGCTGGCCCGTGAGGTGCCCGACGTGAGCGATCAGTGGGATGGCGATGGAATCGGTGACAGCGCCGACAGCGATGGTGAGCTAATCGACGATCAGGTCGGCGACATGCGCGCCGGTCGGCTCGTCGCCTACGACGTCGACGCGACGGATCCAGCTGCGGATTACCGTGCCCACGACGTCGGCATTGATGGCGGCGCTGCCTCAGCTGAGGAAGCCGCCATGCATATCGTCGTCGATGAAGACACCAGCGACGGTGAGAGATGGGGTGTCTGGTGACCTGTCGTTCCGGCCCGTCGGTGAAATCTGGGCTGTGGTAACTCGCATTGTGATCCTCGGTGGCGGCCCGGCCGGGTACGAGGCGGCATTGGTTGCGGCTGCACGAGGCCCCGCCGCCGCCCGCGTCACCGTCGTCGATTCCGACGGGGTCGGCGGCGCCGCGGTGTTGTGCGACTGCGTGCCGTCGAAGACCTTTATCGCCTCCACGGGGCTGCGCACTGAACTGCGACGCGCAACCCGCGTTGGCTTCGACATCCATAGCGACGACGCCAGAATCTGTTTGGCAGAGATCCACCTGCGGATCAAGATGCTCGCTGCCGAGCAATCGGCGGACATCACCGCCCTGCTGTTGAGTGCGGGTGTCGAGTTGATCGCGGGACGCGGCGAGCTGGTCGACGCGGCTACGGGTTTGGCGCTTCACCGCGTCAAGGTGACCGCCCGCGACGGCAGCACTACGATCCGCGATGCCGATGTGGTGTTGATCGCTACCGGCGCCAGCCCTCGGGTCCTGCCCTCGGCGCCGCCCGACGGCGAGCGGATCCTGACCTGGCGCCAGCTCTACGACCTAGACTCGCTGCCCGACCACCTCATCGTGGTGGGTTGCGGGGTGACCGGCACCGAATTCGCCAATGCCTACACCGAACTGGGCGTGAGAGTGACGCTGGTAGCCAGCCGTGATCGGGTGTTGCCATACGAGGACCCCGACGCCGCGCAGGTGCTCGAGGAATCGTTCGCCGAACGCGGAGTCAAACTGATCAAACAGGCCCGGGCAGAATCCGTCAGGCGCACCGACGACGGGGTGTTAGTGACAATGACCGATGGACGCGCCGTCGAGGGCAGCCACGCATTGATGACACTTGGATCAGTGCCCAACACCGGCCGGCTAGGCCTACAACGCGTGGGCATCGAACCCGGGCCCGGCAACTACATTGCCGTCGACCGGGTATCGCGAACACCAGTAGCGGGCATATACGCCGCGGGGGACTGCACTGGGCTTCTTCCGTTAGCCTCAGTTGCCGCGATGCAGGGCCGGATCGCGATGTATCACGCGCTCGGTGAAGCCGTTAACCCGCTCCGGCTGCGCACCGTCGCGGCCACGGTGTTCACCCATCCCGAGGTCGCCGCGGTCGGCATCTCGCAGGCGGCGATCGACGACGGCTCGATTCAGGCCCGCAGTGTCACGCTGCCGTTGAAAACCAATGCGCGGGCGAAGATGTCGGAGCTGCGTCAGGGCTTCGTCAAGCTATTTTGCCGTCAGGACAGCGGCGTGGTGATCGGTGGCGTGGTGGTCGCGCCGATCGCTTCGGAATTGATACTGCCGATCGCGATCGCTGTTCAAAACCGGATCACCGTTGACGATTTGGCGCAGACGCTTGCGATCTATCCTTCGCTGTCCGGCTCGATCACCGAGGCGGCCCGCCGGCTCATAGCCCGCGATGATCTGAACTGATGCACGACCTTGATTAGGTCGACGAGTGCTCTGTGGTTCCGGTGATAGTTGATGCCGCATCGCGTCGCGCGACGAGCGATTGCCATCGTCGGGGTGCCTATGGCCCTGTGGTGGCTGCAGCCGTGGAAGTTGTTGATCAGGACCACCGCCGATGAAAGGCTGCCGCAAGGAGCGCAGACCACCTGCTGTGGAGAATTCACCGGCCACATCCACCGAACGAGCGGTGCTGCTCGCCTACTAACCCTAGGTGACGGAGCACAGATTCTGCGGCTGGAAAATCTGCATGCCACTTTAGGACCACGACTGCGCGTGTGGCTCAGCGACACACCTGTCGACCACGCCAGCTTCCCATGGCGAAAGTTCGCACACAGCACCCACATAGACCTCGGCCGCCTACGCGCCAACCGGGGTAACGCCGATTACGTTGTGCCCACCGGCGCCGACACCGACGCGCTCCGCAGCGTAGTCCTGTGGTGCGAGCGCTTCAGTGTCTCCTTCGGTGCGGCGCAATTGCGACCCCTGATCCAATGAGTCCCTCCGCCCTATGATTGGTCGCCGCGCCTTCCGAGTCGCGCACCCTGTGTCGCGATTCGCGTGACTCAGCCCACGGCGGGGCGCCGCTGAAGGTTCCCCCAAGCGTACGTTCGGTCAGTGCGCCTGGGCAGCCATCCGATGCAGCGGTCGCAGCACGTGCCTTATCACCCGGGTGAAACGTGCTGAGGGGTGGTGACATACGGATCAGAGTCGGGCGATGCTGGTGCGGGAGATCTCCACAGCGGTCTACAACGCCGCGGTCCAGGACGCCGTGGCAACGAAGGAACATCACGACACCGTGCGATCGATCCCCGACCCCTTTGTGGATACCCGAATACCAAACAGGAGAAGAGATATTGAACGCGGTCGCACTTCACCATCAGGCGGAGAAGGCGGAACCGGCCGCGTCGGTTGTGATCGTCGGCAGCGGGTTCGCCGCCTTCGAGTGCGCACGCGGCCTGGCCCGACGGTTAGACAGGGCGCGCGCCTCGGATGTGAGGGTGACCATTGTTTCGCCGGTCGATTACATGCAGTACACGCCATTGCTGGCTGATGTGGCCGGCGGGCTGGTCGACCCGCGCTTCGTCTGTATTCCGCTGGCCGGAACACTGAAAGGTGTGCGGGCGGTGCGCGGCCGGGTCGACAGCGTTGACTTCGATCGGCGTGTGCTCTCGTTCACCGATCCGGAGGGCCAGGTACGGACGCTATCGTGGGATCGGCTGGTCCTAACCCCAGGCTCGGTGACCCGGCTGTTCGATACGCCCGGTTTGGCCACCCTCGCACACGGTCTGAAGTCGACGGCCGAGGCGCTGTATCTGCGTGATCATGTGATCGAGCAGTTGGAACTGGCTCAGGTCGACGAAAACGAGGTGCGCGCGGCCGCGCGGCGCACGATCGTTGTTGTCGGTGCATCGTATTCGGGTTCCGAATTGACGGCACAGCTGCGTGCGCTCGCTGACGCAGCGGCAAAGCAGATCGGCTTCGATCGGGCCTCGGTGCGGTTTGTGCTGCTGGACTTGGCCGACCAGGTCATGCCCGAGCTGGGGCAGAAGCTCGGCAACGCGGCTATGCGTGTGCTGCGCTCTCGCGGAATCGATGTCCGGTTGGGCACGACCCTGAAGGGGATTTACGCCGATCATGTTGTGCTCAGCGATGATACGCGCATCGACACTTACACGGTAGCGTGGGTGGCAGGCGTGACACCGTCACCGCTGATCGCCACGCTGGGCTTGGAAACCGAGCGGGGCCGACTGAAGGTGCACACCGATTTGCAGGTACCAGGCCACCCCGACGTGTTTGCGGCGGGCGACGCCGCCGCCGTTCCGGACCTAACCCAGCCGGGCAAGATCGCCCCTCCCACCGCCCAGCACGCGACCCGACAAGGTAAGACGTTGGCCCGCAACGTCGCCGCAAGTCTCGGGTACGGCCAGCGGAAGGAATACCGCCACAGCGACAAGGGTATGGTCGTCGACTTGGGTCCGCGCTACGCCGTCGCCAACCCGCTAGGCGTGCACTTGTCGGGCTATCCGGCGAAGCTTGTCGCCCGTGCCTACCACATTTACGCGATTCCCAGGCTCGTTAACCGCTGGGCGGTCGCACTCGCATATCTCACCGACGTCTTGTTCCCCCGCACCGTGTTGTCAATGGGATTCGTCCGCGGTGTCGACGCCCAATTCACTGCCAGCGAAGTCATCCAGCTACCGAAGACCGCAGGGGCAGAATCATTTTCAACGTGCCTGATGGGTGACCCGCCCACGCCGCAGGAGGCGGAGAGCAAAGCGACGGCACCGTACGAGATCCCCGCGGTGCTATTTGAGCCGCACATCTAACACCGCCTTTGCTGGGGCTGATGACCACCCACGAAACGGAGCGCCAATGAGTATCGTCAACAAAGGTTTTCGCAGACGACAGGGTGGTGAGTCGGCGCGTGAGCTGCCGCCCGGTCAACATCTGACCGCGGACTTCCCTGTCCTGCAAGCGGGTCCGACTCCGCGGATCGATCTTGATGACTGGCGATTCACCATTCGCGACGGGCTCGGCTCGGAACACTCGTGGACCTGGGACCAGTTCAAGCTACTGCCCAGCGAGCGGTTCACAGTGGACATCCACTGCGTCACCACGTGGTCCAAGCTGGATACGGAGTGGGAAGGCGTTTCGCTGGACACACTTTTCGAATCAATCGAGACTGCGGCCGCATTCGCACTGATCGGTTCCTACGGCGGCTACACCACCAATCTCCCGCTGCGCGATCTTCGCGGCGGGAAGGCGTGGATCGTCTACGGCTATCAGGGCGCACCGCTTTGCGCGGCACACGGCGGCCCGGCGCGGCTGTTGGTGCCGCACCTGTATTTCTGGAAGTCCGCGAAGTGGGTGAGATCCATCGAGCTGCGTGACAGCGACTCACCGGGGTTCTGGGAACGATTTGGCTATCACAACTACGGGGACCCGTGGCGAGAACAACGCTACGCCGGGGATTGACGGCCATGGAGTCCATATGAATTCGATGTTGCGCTGGCGCGTCGCGCGTGTGGTGCACTCTGCACGCGAGACCGGATCTGCTCAAACGATCAGCCTGAACGTGCCGAGATGGGGCGGTCACCGGGCCGGCCAGCACGTCGATGTCAAGCTGACCGCTGAGGACGGGTACAGCGCGCAACGCAGCTATTCGCTGAGCAGACCAGCCGACGGTGAGCGCATCGAGCTCACTGTCCAGCAGATTCCCGAAGGGGAAGTCTCGCCCTACCTCGCTGGGCTTGGGGCTGGAGACCAGATCGAACTTCGCGGCCCCATCGGCGGCTGGTTTGTGTGGGCGCCCGCCGATGCGGCGTCGGTTTTGCTGGTCGGCGGCGGATCGGGAATCGTGCCATTGATGGCCATGTTGCGTCAGCGGGTCGTCGCCGGCACAGCCCACTTTCGGCTTGTCTACTCGGTGCGCAGTCCCGCTGACGTTTATTACGCCCAAGAGTTGGGCCGGCTCGAGCGTGCATGCGATTGGCTGCAGCTCGCGCTGGTCTACACCCGGGTGGCGCCGCCGCAGACCGTCCGGCCACCCGGCCGGGTGAGCGCCGCAGACCTCGCGCCGACGGAGTGGGTGCTCGCCGACGGTGCGCGCGTCTATGTTTGCGGCCCAACGGGATTTGTGGAATCAATGACCACAATGCTGATCGAGCAGGGCTATCAGCCACCAGCCATCCGGACCGAGCGGTTCGGACCGAGCCAGTAACTGAGAAGCGGGGAATGATGACCGAACCAACGCACGTCGACGGCAACGCCGCCGGGGGTGCCTTCGCGGAGGTGCTGGGATTCGATGTCACCACTGCGATGCTGACCTGCGCCGGATGTGGTCAGGTCGAGGCCTTCGCCGAGAGTCATGTCTATCTTCGCGGGCCGGGCATCGTGGTGAGGTGCGCTGGTTGCGAAAACGTCCTGGCCCGGCTGGTCCAAACGCCCACCGACGTGTGGCTCGACCTCCGCGGCGCCCAGTCCTGGCGTATCCCAATCCCGGTTCAGTGATGTCATCGCCGACGGCGTCATGGTCGACCGCCGCCACCAGCGGCCGATCACGGCAGCCGGCGGCGAGTGTACAGCCTCGTTCGACGCGGCGCGCTGCTCGATCGAAACCGCCGCTCAGAAAGGACATTTCGCTTTGAACTATCGCCAGCGCCGCCGGATACGCCGACCGTGAAGGACAGGCACGCATGGACCGCATATTTCACGTCCTGATCGGTAGCCCACCCGGTGCCGTCGACGCTGCCATCAAAACCTCGGCGCTGTTTCTCACGGCTGCGATCCTGTTTCGTTTCATGGAGCGCCGCACTCTCGCCGAATTCGCGCCGTTCGACTGGATCGCTGCGGTCGCCGCCGGAGCCATCGTCGGTCGGGCTGCCACCGCCAGCGATACCTCGTGGCTCAACGCGACCGCGGCGCTGATTTGCCTTTTAGCCAGCCACGCGGTACTTGCGAGATTGCGCTTCATTCCGGGGATTCGACGTTTCATCGATCCGCCTCTGAAAGTGCTGATCCGCAACGGATACGTCGACCGACGCAACCTGCGTCGATGCGGACTAACCACTGCCGATCTCGAGGCTGTGCTACGACTGCAGGGACACGAAAGCTTCGATCGTATTCACCTCGCGATCTTCGAAGCCAAGGGCGCGATCTCCATTCTGTTAAAGGATGAGAGGGTTACGGATCCCAACGCCGCCGCCCCGGCTACGCTGGCGGGAAGCGAGTGCGCATGACACACAGGGCCGGATGTAAGCCATTTCCGCTGGGGGCAAGCCCGCCCTACGGCAGCGATCCCGGGCCGGCAATGAACTCGCTCAGTGAGCTCGCTCGTCGCGTCCGTACCGCTGACATCGTGGACGCGATGGGGCGACTGCATCAACATCGCAGCGATCTGCTCGATCTGGTGAGTCCCACGCCCGGCCGCGTGCTTTTCGGGCCGGCCGTGACAATCTCTTACTTCCCGACCTGTCGAACCGCGCTGCCCCCCGAACGCTACAACTTCAAGCGGCTCTTCTATGAGGCCATCGCTGATGGCGCTGAAGGATGTGTCCTCGTCTTGGCCAGTAACGGATACGCCGACACCTCACTTGGCGGCGGAACGAAGTTGTCGCGCGTCCAAAACCATCGGCTTGCAGGCATCCTCACGGACGGTCGACTTCGTGACTTCGCCGAACTCCAGCAATCTGACCTATCCATCTATTGCCGAGGCGAAGCAACGCGCTGGGGTGGTGACGTTGTCACCCCCTTCGAGGCCAACCGCTCGGTAGTCCTGGCGGGGGTGGGGATCCATCCCGGCGACTACATTTTCGCCGACTCCTCGGGCGCTGTCGCCATCCCTGCCAACGACGTGCGAACCGTCCTTCAGGGCGCCTGCCAGGTCACCGGGGAGGACGCACAATCGATCGCGGCCATCCGGAACGAAACGCCATCCACGTCGTCCGGGAACACTGAGCGTTGAGCCGCTCGGGTGGGGCGTTGACGCTCGACGCGAGTAACACACGTCGAGCACCAGCTCGTCTAGAGGTAGTCGCGAAGCTCGTGGAGCAGGGCCGACTTTGCACGCGCACCCACCAGGCGCGTGGTTGGTATGCCGTCCTTGAAGACAATCATGGTGGGGATCGACGCCACCTGAAACCGTTGAGCAGT
Source organism: uncultured Actinomycetota bacterium (assembly GCA_963784685.1). Taxonomy (GTDB): domain Bacteria; phylum Actinomycetota; class Actinomycetes; order Mycobacteriales; family Mycobacteriaceae; genus Mycobacterium. Next base: position 6,630 of record CAWASF010000009.1, on the reverse strand, counting down.
CAGCGGATTTGCCTCCACGTCAAGCTTCGCCACGGCCAATTTGTCGCCGTGGTCAAGGGCGAGCTGTTCAAGGATCGGTGCAACGGCGCGACACGGACCACACCACGGGGCCCAGAAATCAACCAATACCGGTGTGGGGCTTTCGAGGACATCGGTGGTGAACGAGGCATCGCTCACGGTGATGGGCCGATGTGAGGTCATGAGGGGATCTTTCCTTTCCTGGCAATGGAATCCGATAGGGGACAGTGCGGTTGCTCAGCCAGCGCTGCGCATCGAGTGCGGCCGCGCAGCCGCTGGCTGCGGCGGTGACTGCTTGGCGGTAGCGGCGATCAATCAGGTCGCCGGCAGCGAATACGCCCTCCGCGGAGGTACGCGTCGTATCGCCTTTGGTCAGGATGTGGCCACCGGCATCGAGGTCGACGAGCCCGATCAAGAGATCTGAGCACGGCGTCTGGCCGACAGCGACAAAGACGGCCCCGACTGCGATGGTGGAATCGGCGGCGCGGTGCGTGTCGCGTATGCGCACGCCGCTGACATGTCGGCCGCCTTGTATGGCCAGCACTTCGGTGGAGGTCAGGATCGCGACGTTGGGATGATCCTGCAGACGCGCAACGGCGATGGCTGATGCCCGGAGTCGGGGGCGATGGTGGATGAGGGTGACGTGGCGGGCCAGCGGCGCGAGGTAGAGCGCCTCTTCAACGGCACCGTCGCCCCCGCCGATGACGGCGACGTCACGTCCGGTGAACCGTGCGCCGTCGCGTTTCGCACTGGTGCTCACGCCGTGGAGCCCGCGTTCACCGGGCACGTTGAGGGACCGGGGGGCCGAACCCATGGCAAGAATCAGGGCATGACCGTGGTGCTGGTCACCGCTCATGCTGACCGTCTTGGGCTTGTCGCCGAGGTCGAATCTTACGACGTAGCCGGGGCGTAACTCGGCGCCGAAGTGTTGTGCTTGCCGCCGCATCGCGTCAGCCAGTGCGGGACCCGAGACGACGGGGCCGACGCCGGGGTAGTTGTCTACCGGCCCGGCGGCCGCGAGGGCACCGCCGGGCTCATGTCCTTCGATGACAAGGGTGTCCAGCCCGGCCCGAGCCGTGTAGATTGCCGCCGCGTACCCGGCGGGCCCTGACCCGACGATGATGACATCACGAATCCGGCTCGCTGTCGGCGTCATAGGTTGATGGCATGGCCGGTCAGAGCGTGGAAGCACTCCTGTAGCCCCTCGCCGAGTGTGGGGTGGGTGTGCACGTTGCGGGCCAGTTCGGTGGCGGTCAAGTCCCAGAGTTGGGCGGCGGTGAGTTCGGGGAGTAGCTCGCTGACTTCGGCGCCGACGAGGTGAGCTCCGAGCAGTTCGCCGTGCGCAGCGTCGGCGATGATTTTGATGAAGCCGGCCCGTTCGCCCAGGCCGTGCGCTTTGGCGCTGGCCTGCATGGGAAATGTGGCCACTCGAATGTTGCGGCCGCTGGCGCGGGCCTGGTCTTCCGTGTAACCGAAGCTGGCAACTTGGGGTTGGCAGAAGGTCACGCGCGGCATCATGCGGTAGTCCATGGGCATGCTCGGGGCGTCGGAGATGGTTTCGGCGGCGATGATTCCTTGGGCTGAGGCAACATGAGCGAGTTGCACTTTGGCGGTGACGTCGCCGATCGCGAAGATGTTGGGAACCGAGGTGCGCATATAGTCGTCGATGTCGATGGCCCCGCCTGCTGTGAGGTCTACGCCCAGCATGTCGAGGCCGAGGTTTTCGACGTTGGGGCAAAATCCGATACAGATGAACGCACGGGCGGCGTCGACTGAGGTGGTGTGGCCGGTGCGGTCGGTGTGGGTGACGGTGATGTGGTCGCCGTGGTCGATCACCGAGTCAACCCGGGTGTTGGTCTGGATGGGGATGCCGCGGCGTCGGTACTGGCGGGTCAATTCCTTGGAGACGTCGGCGTCTTCGTTGGGAAGTGCGCGGTCGGCGTACTCGAGAATTTGGACGTCAACGCCGTAGCTGTTGAGGATGTAGGCGAATTCCATGCCGATTCCGCCGGCTCCGATGATGATGATGGACTCGGGTATCGTCGCGTCGAGGATCTGTTGTTCGTAGGTCACGATGTTCTCGCTGAGGGTGACCCCGGGCAGCATCCGCACCCGTGAGCCGGTGGCGATGATGGCGTTGTCGAAGCGGAGGCTTGTTGTGCCGCCGTCGCGTAGCTGTACGTCGAGTGTGTGGGAGCCGCTGAAGCGGGCGCGGCCGTCGATTTCCGTGATCTTGTTTTTGCGCATCAGGAAGTGCACGCTGCGGACCCGGGCGTCGGCGACTTCACGGCTGCGTGACACCGCACGGGCGTAGTCGAGTTTGATGTCACCGCAGATGCCGAACTCGTCTGCCTGATGGGTCAGGATAGAGGCGATCTCGGCATTGCGCAGCAAGGCTTTTGACGGAACGCACCCGGTGTTGAGGCAGACCCCGCCCCAGTAACGTTCTTCGACGATCGCGACGGTCATGCCGAGCTGGGCCGCGCGGATGCCAGCGACGTATCCGCCGGAGCCGGCCCCGACGACCACCAGGTCATACTGGCGGGGGACTGGTGTGCTCATCGCTCGGGGCCTTCCTGGGGTGACGAGTAAAAGGGCTGTGTCGGTTAATCTCTCAACGGCGTGCTGACCACAGGCGAGAAGCAACGTCGTCGTAGGCCTCCCTCCATGGATCCCGCGGCTGCCGTCGTCGCGGGCCAAAAGTTAGGCGGGCTGTTAGTGCCCCTTCTTGGTCGTCGGACACGCTTGCTGTTTGGCCACGGTGTCCTGTGACCCCATCGGCGAGATACAGCGGCTTGCCCGAGGGCCGCCGCCTGCGTGGGAAGGATCCGCAGAGCTTTGTCGACCAGCGTGTCGCCAGGCCGGGTGAGATGTCATCGCCCTCGACACCGATTCACCCGGGTGAAGACGATTGACGAGCCCGGCGGTTGGGGCGGACGACGCTGATGCAGGTGCCGCCGAACACACCCTGCTCGCAGATCGCGATGCGCCTGTCAGCATGAGGCTCGTCGAGGATGGCGTTGTCAGATCCGGTGCCGATGGTGGCGATGTCGATACGTCTTCTATTCTGCGCGTGGGTTTTCCAAAACCATTGCTACTGCCTGCCCCGAGCCGATACAGATCCCGATCACCCCATAATGGTCACCTCTTTCACGCAGTTCGGTCGCAAGTGTCAACAAATAGCGAGTTCCCGTAGCCCCGAAGGGATGTCCGATCGCGACCGCGCCACCGTTGGGCGTCAGCTTGTCATCGGGCACCACGAAACCGCCCAGCTGGTACGGCAATTCCCGCAGCACCCCGAGCGCCTGGGCGCTGAACGCCTCGTGCACCTCCCACACGTCGATCTGCTCGGGGACAAGTCCTGCCCGGCGGATCGCGGCCGGAATCGCCCATGCGGGGGCCACGCCCATGATGAGAGGGTCGATGCCATAGACCGCACTCGATACCACTCGGGCTAACGGCTCGACGCCGAGTTCCCTGGCCCGCTCCCCGGAAGCGATGACTACGGCACTGGCACCATCACTCAATGGCGAGGAGTTGGCCGCCGTCATTTGGGTCGTGCCGGGCTGGGCCGGTAAAGCCGCCAGCACCTCGGCGGTGGTGTCATCGCGGATGAACTCATCATGTTCTGCCACCCGGGCATGTGCCTTTTTCGTCGCCGGGATCGTCACGGGCATAATCTCTTTGGCTAACCGACCCCGATCACGGGCGGCCTTGGCATGTTGCTGGGATCGCAGCGCGAAGGCGTCGATCTCCTCGCGGTTCAGTGAGTAGCGGTCGGCGACATTCTGCGCGGTCTCGATCATGCTGATGTAAGCGTTGCGTGCCAGCAACACCGGGTTGGGCGGACCTCCGGCGCCGCTCCACATGGTGTCGAGCATGAGAACGGGACCACGGGGACTGAAGGCGGCGTCGCCCTTCATCAGCGCCCACCCCGATCGAGACATCGACTCGACTCCACAGGCGATACCCAGGCCAAGGTCGCCGGCCTTGATCGCGTGGCTAATAGTCACCGCCGCGCTTAGTGACGATCCGCAAAATCTGTTCACGGTGGATCCGGCCGCCGTGTCAGGAAATCCGGCAGCCAACGCTGCCCACCGGGCGACGTCGCCCATGCCCTCGTGGGCAGGGTTCACGCAACCCGCCACGATGTCTTCCACGGCATCGAGGGGCACACCTAGCCGGTCGCAGGCGCTTTTCATCGTCATACCCAGCAAGTCATCTGCCCGAATACCCGACAGCGTGCCGCCATAGCGCGTGAACGGGGTTCGCACACCCCCCAAAACATAAGCCTCAGTCATCGCCTACCACCTAAACCGCCTCGGACTGCTGCATTCGAATGATGGCAAGCATCATGCGAAGTTGGGGCTCCTCCGGGCTACCCGCGTAGCCATTCAGCCAGCTTGTCAGCTTTGAAAGCATCGCTACCGGCAACGTCATGGGGGTTGACAGTAGGGCGGTGAGGATGCGCTTGATCACGAGATAGATTTCCCCGCAGCCTAATTCGACGAAAACAAGGGTGCGCTCATAGTCGCTCAGACACCACTTCACCGCATCGACCAGTGACCACACCATGTCCTCGTCGGAGATGATGGACGGGTCAATCGTGGGGCTGGATTGCGTCAGCAAATCACAACTCGCGAAGTTCAGTGTCGTCGATGACGCCAATCGCGACATGGCACGCTTCATATCAGAAACCACCGTTGAGTTTGGTGGGCTTTTGCGGCGCTGGGATGGACGCCAGTAACCGCGACATCGATGCGTCCGACGAGGCCCCTCCGGGCTTCACCGCGCCGGCCTGTCGCATCCGTGACGGTATCGTCGGCACCGGCTGCGCCGCGCCCGACGACGACCTTTTTGGCATTCAGGCCCGTGAGCACGTCCTGGTTTCCTTCCCGGTCTCCATGGCGGCTGGACCAATGACCGTCGAGCTACGTTCTCGATCCAGTCGACAAGTAGTGCGGGCCTGGGCTGCGCCCTGCTACCTAGTCATGAGCCCGCCGACATCTCCTCTTCGATGAGGCTGCCCGCGCGTGGGGTGAATCGTCATCACCCGATCCGTCTATTCGCCCGGGTGATAACGCGAGCGTTCCGACAGGATTCTCACCCCGCCCGATGCCTGTCACGGGGCCTGACCACAGACGTAAGGCGACGCCACTACCGACACCCAGGCAAGGGCGACTGCTCCGACGACGGAAAGCTGTCGGCGTCTTCTCATACCGCTTGGGCATGGGGGGCCAGCCTTAGCCAGCAGCGGGGTAACGGGATTTACCCGGTCCGGTGCAGCCCAACCTCGACAAGACGATGCGCAGTTGCCGCAAGGTGCGGCCGGTGGCGGTCGTGCATCGCGGCGATCACGGTGGCGTGGGGCAGCTCCCCTCGTATCAGGCCAAGCATTCGTTGTGCGGTGGGTATGTCGAGACCCTCGGTCGGTTCGTCGAGCAGCAGCAGGCGGGGCCGGGCGACCAGTGCACGCAACACCGCGAGGCGGCGCACCTCGCCGCCGGACAGGGCGCGCCCGCCGCGGCCTACGGCGGTGTCGGGCGTGAGCTCGCCCAGACCCGCGTCATCCAGCAGCCGACGCATCTCGGCGTCGTCCAGGTCGATGTTGCCGAGTCTGAGGTTTTCCGCGACGGTTCCGCTAAACAGCGGCTCGTCGGCTGCGACCAGGACGACCGCGCGGACAGGAAGCCTCCGTGATGGCCGGCGGTCGAGCAAGACATCATCACTACGGTCCGAGATACGTTGAAGCAGGGTGCTTTTTCCTGACCCGGAACGGCCGTGCACGATAATGGTCTCGCCCGGTTGCGCCGATATGCCGGCGGCCGACATCTCGACGCGCACCCCCGCCGTCACGGCGGCAGAAGGTGGCGGAGGGTCGTCCGCCATTGCTGGCGCAGTCCGAGCGAGTCTGGTTGCCGCAGCGGCCGATCGGGTCAGCTGCCGCAGCTGACGGTGGGCGTCTGCGAATAGATCCACGGTGGCGATAGTCATCAGCAGAATAAGCGTGGCCCTCGGCAGCGAAATTCCCGGTGTCATAAGTACCGTAAGCGCGACGCTGATTGTTGTCACCGCCTCGGCCACCGAGATGGCTGCCACGGCGCATCGATCGAAACGATCCGCGGCGCTGCGCTTTAGGGCCGCAGCCGCGATCAAGTCTGCAACCGTGCTGCGCACCTCAGCGACGGCGCCGAGTGAAACGAGTTCGTCGGCCGCTGCCATTGCCGCTATCAACTGTGCTCGGGCCGCCCCGCGACCGCGGGCAATGTCGGCGGCGAGGAGGCGTTGCCGCCGGCTGACATGTGTTTCCGCGGCGACGATCACCGCGGTTCCCCCCGCGAGGAGTGTCGCGGCGAACGGGCTGATCGTCGCCAGGACGGTCGTGCTGACGACCACCGTCACCGCGTTCGCGGCGAGCGGGAGCACTGCGCCGGGCAGTGCTTCGACCACCGCGTCGGCGTCGGCCATTGCGCTGTCAAGTACCTCGCCCGACGCGAACCGCCGCTGCTCGGCGACCGGGAGCGCGGCGAGGTCGACGAACAGTTTGCGGCGCAGTCGAATCAGCCACTCCAGACTGATCGCGTGAGCGCTGAGCCGTTCGCCGTAGCGGGC
>CAWASF010000008.1:0-378615 GCA_963784685.1 uncultured Actinomycetota bacterium | reverse complement strand
GACGGTCCCGAGGAACCGTTCGCCTATCGTGGGCAGCTGAGGGTTGGCGATGGCGTTGATCTTGTCGATCGCGGCCTGCGCGGACGGCCCGTCGGTGGCGCCGACGAACACGGTGCCGTCGTCCTCGATCGAGATCTGCGCGCCGGTCTCCTCGGTGATGGCGTTGATGACCTTGCCCTTGGGGCCGATGACCTCACCGATCTTGTCCACCGGGACCTTGATGGTGGTCACCCGTGGCGCGTAGGGGCTCATCTCGTCGGGTGCGTCGATCGCCTCGGCCATGACCTCCAGGATGGTCACCCGGGCATCCTTGGCCTGCTCGAGAGCGCCTGCCAGGACCTGTGAGGGGATCCCTTCGAGCTTGGTGTCCAGCTGCAGGGCGGTGACGAAGTCCTTGGTGCCCGCGCACTTGAAGTCCATGTCCCCGAATGCGTCCTCGGCGCCCAGGATGTCGGTCAGGGTGACGAAACGACGCTCGGTGCCGCCCCCGTCAACTTCCACGTCGTCGGAGACCAGGCCCATCGCGATCCCGGCCACCGGCGCCTTCAGCGGTACACCGGCGTTGAGCAGCGCCAGCGTGGACGCACACACCGACCCCATCGACGTGGAGCCGTTGGAGCCCAGCGCCTCGGACACCTGCCGGATCGCGTACGGGAATTCCTCGACGCTGGGCAGCACCGGCACCAGCGCCCGTTCGGCCAGCGCGCCGTGCCCGATTTCGCGCCGCTTGGGCGAGCCGACCCGGCCGGTCTCGCCGGTGGAGAACGGCGGGAAGTTGTAGTGGTGCATGTACCGCTTGGAGGTCTCGGGCCCCAGCGAGTCGATCTGCTGGGCCATCTTGACCATGTCGAGCGTCGTCACGCCGAGGATCTGGGTTTCGCCCCGCTCGAACAACGCGCTGCCGTGCGCCCGCGGAACCACGGCGACTTCGGCCGACAGGGCGCGGATGTCGGTGATGCCCCGGCCGTCGATGCGGAAGTGGTCGGTCAGGATGCGCTGGCGGACCAGCTTCTTGGTCAGCGAGCGGAAGGCGGCGCTGACCTCTTTCTCGCGGCCTTCGTAGGTGTCGGCCAGCCGCTGCAGCACCTGGGCCCTGAGCTCCTCGGTGCGCTCGTTGCGTTCGGCCTTGCCCGAAATCGTCAATGCCTGGGCCAGCTCGTCGGTGGCCACCGAGGACACCGAGTAGTACACGTCGTCGCCGTACTCGGGGAACACCGGGTATTCGCCGGTCTCCTTGGCGGCGGCGTCGGCCAGTTCCTGCTGCGCGCCGCACAGCACCGCGATGAACGGCTTGGCCGCCTCCAAACCTTGCGCCACAACCGTTTCCGTCGGCGCCTGAGCACCCCCCTCGACGAGGGCGATGACGTTCTCGGTGGCCTCGGCTTCGACCATCATGATGGCGACGTCGTCATTGACCTTGCGGCCCGCCACCACCATGTCGAACACGGCCCGCTCGAGCTGCTCGACCGTGGGGAACGCGACCCAGGTGCCGTCGATCAGCGCGACCCGGACAGCCCCGACGGGGCCGGAGAACGGCAGCCCGCTCAGCTGGGTGGACGCCGACGCGGCGTTGATCGCCAGCACGTCGTAGAGGTCGTTGGGATCCAGGCTCAGGATCGTCACCACGACCTGGATCTCATTGCGCAGGCCGTCGACGAACGACGGGCGCAGCGGGCGGTCGATGAGCCGGCAGGTCAGGATGGCGTCGGTGGACGGCCGGCCCTCGCGGCGGAAGAACGAGCCGGGGATGCGGCCGGCGGCATACATCCGCTCCTCGACATCGACGGTCAGCGGGAAGAAGTCGAAATGCTCCTTGGGGTGCTTGCTGGCGGTGGTCGCCGACAGCAGCATGTTTTCGTCGTCCAGGTAGGCGACGACAGCGCCGGCGGCCTGCTGGGCCAACCGGCCGGTCTCGAAACGCACGGTGCGGGTGCCGAAGCTCCCGTTGTCGATGATGGCGGTCGCCTCGAACACGCCCTGGTCAAATTCCTCTACAGACATATCGTCCGTACGGCCTCTCTCAAATTGTTCAGCTTTTTCGCGTCGCCACGGGTGACCCGAGAGCCTCCTAAGAGGAAGGAGTCTGAATGCGGCTACGGCCATCGATCGAAGCGGCCGACCTGCCCCAGATCCGGGGAGCCCGGCAGCCACTACCGAAGACCGCCCGATGCAGACCCGGGCAGCTCCCTGGTGACGTGCACAGTGACACGCAGGAACGGCACGCGCGGATCTGCGCGAGCCGCACCGTTTGCTCAGGCCGAACCGGCCCAGAACGCTCCCACTCTACACGGGCGAACCCAGCCTGCCAGCGGGGACTCGGGATTTGCCGGAGTCAGCGGCGCAGGCCCAACCGCTCGATGAGCGAGCGGTAACGCTCGACGTCGATCTGCGACACGTACTTGATCAGCCGCCGCCGGCGCCCGACCAGCAACAGCAGTCCCCGCCGCGAGTGGTGGTCGTGCTTGTGCACCTTGAGGTGCTCGGTCAGGTCCGCGATCCGCTTGGTCAGGAGCGCGATCTGCGCCTCGGGGGACCCGGTGTCGGTGTCATGCAAGCCGTACTGGCTCAGAATCTCTTTTTTCTGCTCGGCCGTAAGCGCCACGGAATATCTCCATCAATTGGTCCGCGATCATGGATTCTCACAGCGCGGCCACCGCGAACCGCAGCACGCGCCGATGTCGTCGGGCAGTTTATCAGCCGAGGCGTGCCCGCCCCGAATCGTCGGCGGGCTTTCAGTCCGTGAGCAGCGCGCGCGCCCGGTCGGTGTCGTCACCCATCGCGGCGACGAGATCCTTTGCCGAGTCGAACTTGCGCTGTCCGCGGATGCGCGTGACGAAGTCCAGCGCCACATGCTGTCCGTACAGGTCCGCCTCGGTATCCAGCACGAATGCCTCCACGGTGCGGGTGCGTCCGGAGAAGGTCGGGTTGGTCCCGACGGACACCGCGGCCTGGTACCGCTCACCCGGCACGACGGTGCCGGTCACCGGTCCGTGCCCGAGCACGGTGAACCAGGCCGCGTAGACCCCGTCGGCCGGGATCGCCGAGTACATCGGCGGAGCCACGTTAGCCGTGGGGAAGCCCAACTCGGCGCCGCGCCCGTAACCGCGAACCACCACGCCCTCGACGCGGTGCGGGCGGCCCAGCGCCTCCGTCGCCGCCACCATGTCACCGGCGTCCACGCAGGAGCGAATGTAGGTGGACGAGAACGTCACAACCTCGTTGCTGTGGTGCTCGGACAGCAGCGACATCGATTCCACCGCGAACCCGAATCGCTCGCCGGCGCGACGCAGGGTGTCGACGTCGCCCGCCGCTTTCTTGCCGAAGGTGAAGTTCTCCCCTACTACGACCTCCACCACGTGCAGGTGTTCCACCAGCAGCTCGTGGACGTAACGGTCGGGGGTGAGCTTCATGAAATCGGTCGTGAACGGCATCACCAGGAAGACGTCGATCCCCAGCTCTTCGACGAGTTCGGCACGCCGGGTCAGGGTCGTCAGCTGCGCCGGGTGGCTGCCGGGATAGACCACTTCCATCGGGTGTGGGTCGAACGTCATCAGCACGGCCGGCACGTTGCGCGCGCGGCCGGCCTTCACCGCATGCGCGATGAGCTCGGCGTGGCCGCGATGCACACCGTCGAACACCCCGATGGTGAGCACGCACCTGCCCCAGTCCGTGGGAATCTCGTCTTGGCCGCGCCACCGCTGCACGACCGCAAGCCTACGGCGCGAAGGCGATCCATGGCGCGCCAGACCGGCGGCGAGCCTGTCCGAGGGCGCCGAGACCGCGCCCCGCAGACTCGACACGCTTTAGACTTTCTGCTTGTGAGGGCTGACGACGAGCCTGGCGGTATCACCGCGGTCGGCCAGGACTACCTGAAGGTCATCTGGAATGCCCAGGAATGGTCCTCGGAAGGCGGCCCCGCAAAGGTCAGCACCAAAATGCTGGCCGACCGGATCGGGGTCTCGGCCAGCACGGCGTCGGAGTCGATCCGCAAACTCGCCGAGCAGGGCCTGGTCGATCACGAGAAGTATGGCGCGGTGACCCTGACCGAGGCGGGCCGGCGGGCGGCGCTCGAGGTCGTGCGCCGGCACCGGCTGCTGGAGACCTTCTTGGTCAACGAGCTCGGCTACGGCTGGGACGAGGTTCACGACGAGGCCGAGGTACTCGAGCACGCGGTATCGGATCGCCTGGTGGCCCGCATCGACGCCAAGCTGGGGTACCCGCGGCGCGACCCGCACGGCGACCCGATCCCGGCCTCTGACGGGCAGGTGCCCACGCCGCCGGCCCGCCAACTGTGGGCGTGCCGCGACGGGGACACCGGGACGGTGGCCCGAATCTCGGATGCCGACCCGGAGATGCTGCGCTATTTCGCCGACGTGGGGATCAATCTCGATTCGCGGCTGCGAATCGTGGCCCGCCGGGAATTCGCCGGCATGATCTCTGTCGCGCTCCAATCCGCCGACGGCGAGACGGCCGTCGAGCTGGGCAGTCCGGCGGCCCGGGCGATCTGGGTCACGGCCTGATTTTCTCCGCGCGAGCGTAACGTCACTGCGAGATGACGCCGGGCGGGTTCACGCTGGCGTTACGCTCGCGCAGGCTTGCGGTGGGTGGTCAGCTAGCTCAACAGGCCCTTGGCGATGTGGGTGACCTGAACCTCGTTGCTGCCGGCGTAGATCATCAGTGACTTCGCGTCGCGGGCCAGCTGCTCCACCCGGTACTCGGCCATGTAGCCGTTCCCGCCGAACAGCTGCACGGCCTCCATCGCGACGTCGGTGGCCGCCTCCGACGAGTACAGCTTGATCGCCGACGCCTCGGCCAGCGTCAACGGTTTTCCGGCCTGCTGCCGCTCGATCGTCTGGAACACCATGTTCTGCACGTTCATCCGGGTGACTTCCATTTTGGCGAGCTTCAGCTGGATCAGCTGGAATTGCCCGATGTTCTTGCCCCAGAGCGTGCGGGTCTTCGCGTAGTCCACGCAGAGCCGGTGGCATTCGTTGATGATGCCCAGCGCCATCATCGCGATCCCGATCCGTTCGGCGGCGAAATTGGCGCGGGCGCTGTCGCGGCCGTCCCCGCCGGCGGGTTGTTCGCTCTCCCCGAGCAGGCGGTCGGGGGTCAGCCGCACGTTGTCGAAGAACAATTCGCCGGTGGGCGAGGACATCATGCCCATCTTCTTGAAGGGCTTGCCCTGCGTCAGGCCCGGCATGCCCGAATCGAGCACGAAGATCAGCACCGGCCGGTTGCGCCGGTCCACGGTCGTGTCGCCATCGTCGAGCTTGGCGTAGACCACCAGCACGTCGGCGTAGGGCCCGTTGGTGATGAAGGTCTTCTGCCCGTTGAGGATGTAGTCCGCACCGTCGCGCTTGACGTGGGTCTTCATGCCGCCGAACGCGTCCGAGCCGGAGTCCGGCTCGGTGATGGCCCACGCGGCGATCTTGTTCAACGTCATCAGGTCCGGTAACCAGCGTTCCTTCTGGGCCAGCGTCCCGCGGCTCATGATGGTCGCAGCGCCCAAACCGATGCTGACCGACGCGGTGCTCAGCAACCCGATACTGACCCCGGCCAGCTCGGAGACCAGCACCGCCATCATCGACGCCTGCGCGCCCGATCCGAAACCGCCTGCGCCGTCATGCTTTTCGTCGCTGACCTCGCCGGCTTCCCGGGCACGCTCCCGCTCCAGCATCGACTTGACCGATTCGGCGGCCATCGCGTCGAGACCGAACTGGCTGAACAGCTTGCGGGCAATCGGGTAGGGCGGCAACGCGCCCGTCTCCAGTTCGTCCAGACGCGGACGAATCTCCTTGTCGATGAACCCACGAACCGCATCCCGCACCATCAGATCGGTGTCGGACCACTCGAACATCGTCTACTCCTGTTTCATTGCGGCAGCCGCGCGGCGATGTCGTCGATCAGCCACGGACCGTCGGTCTCGATGGTCTCGGTGTCGTGCCATCCCTGCAACGCCGAGATGGCACCGCCTTGCACCGCATAGACTTTGCCGGTGATCGGGCACTTCTCCGTTGCCAGATAGGCCACCAGTGGCGAGATGTTGGCCGGACTGAACAGATCGAGCTCACCCTCCTCCGGTTCGCTCATCAGCGTGCCCATGCCGGGCGTGGCCAGGGTGAGCCGCGTGCGGGCGATCGGGGCGATCGCGTTGACCCGCACGCCGTAGCGTTCCAGCTCCTCGGCGGCGATCAGGGTCAGCGCGGCAATCGCCGCCTTGGCCGAGCCGTAGTTGGCCTGCCCGGGATTCGGCAGCGTCACCCCCGAGCCCGACGCGGTGTTGATCACCGCGGCATTGGGCCGCTCTCCGGCCTTCGACTGAGCCTTCCAGTACGCGGCGGCATGTCGCAGCATCGCGAAGTGCCCCTTTAGGTGCACGGCGATCACTGCGTCCCATTGCGACTCCTCCATGCCCGCGATAAAGGAGTCCCGCAGGATGCCGGCGTTGTTGACCAGCACGTCCAACCGGCCGAACCCGTCGATGGCCTGCCGGACAACGCTTTCCGCGCCGTCCCAGGTGGCGATGTTCGCCGTGTTGGCGACCGCCGAGCCACCCGCGGCGGTGATCTCGTCCACCACCGCATGCGCCGGGCCGCTGTCGGATCCCTCCCCGGCGTTGTCGCCGCCCAGGTCGTTGACGACGACCCGGGCCCCTTCTCTGGCGAACAGCAACGCGTGCTCACGCCCGATCCCGCGGCCGGCGCCGGTGATCACCGCCACCCGCCCGTCCAGTGCACCCATCCGCGCGTCTCCTATTCGTCAGCTATCTCGGCCAGGCCGTCGGTGATCACCAAGTCGTCGCCACGTGCGGTCTCGAATGCGTAGCTGGTGATCCCGTTGCCGGTGGCCTTCTTCCAGATCCGGGTTTCCAGGTCGTCACCCGGCAACACCGGCTTGGAGAACCGCACCGCCAACCGCTTGAGCCGGGCGACGTCCGAGCCGGCCAACTCGGTGAGCACCGCCCAGGAGGTGAACGCCATCGTGCACAGACCGTGCGCGATGATTCCGGGCAACCCGGCGTCCCTGGCCACTTCCTCGTCGAGATGAATCGGCATCGGGTCGCCGGCCGCCGGGGCGTAGCGGAAAGTCTGGTCGGCGTCGACGTGTTGCACGACCTTGGCCACCGGTGCTTGCTCACGCAACAGGTCTTCGAACCTGTGGTCGGGGCTGAGCCCGCCGACCGACTTGCCGACGCTGAGGCCCCGAACAAACGTCGTGACGTACTGTTCGTTGACCAGTTCGCCGTCCTCCGTGCGGCATTCGAGCACGATCGCGGCGCGGGTACCCTTATCCAGGCCCTGGTAACCGATCATCTTTCCGCGGGATACCAGTCTGTCGCCGGGGCGGATCGGCCGATGGAAGTGGAAGTCCTGCTCCCCGTGCACGATTCGCGGGATCGCCTCGACCGGCATCACGTCGACGGCCGGGGTGAGGAGCGCCTCGAAGACCGGCACGATCGCGAACACCGGCGGAGCGACGTCCCCACGGCGATGCGCCTCGATCGGATCATTGGTGGCCGCCGCGTACTGCGCGAGCCGTTCCCGGGTTACCTCGAAACGCTCGTCCTCGGTCCAGCGGTTCAGGCCGCTGTCGTCGAACTCGAGTTGCTCGGTCATGCCGACGCGGACGCCAACGCGTCGAGTTGGTCGAGCGTCTTGGCGAGCTGGTTGGCGCCGTCCTTCTCCACCGCCTTGCCCAGCGCACCCTTGATCAGCGCGCCCTCGAAGTCGCCGGAAACCGTGAAGCTCGAGCCGCTTCCGGCCGGTTCGATGACGAAGGTGAACCTGGCCTTGACCCCGGCCATCCCCGTACCGGCCAGCACCAGTCCGTTGGGGGCATCGACGGATTCGACCGTCCACTCGATTTTGTTGGCCATTCCGAGCATCACGATCTTGGCCGTCAGCTGCACACCCTCCGAGAGGGCAGCCGGCGGTTCTTCCAACCACTTTTCGTGCACGCTGAACCACTTGTCCCAGCCGGCCAGATCCGAGACGGTTGCCCACAGCGCATCCGGGCTGGCGGTCAGTTCTCGCGTGGCCTCGATGTGTCCCATATTCCGTTCCTCCCTTAGGGTTTTGATACGGTCAGCGTTCGGCGCGCAGGTAAGCGGTGACCACCGCGGCGCCGCCGAGTCCGATGTTGTGTTGCAGTGCGGCGGTCACGCCGTCGACCTGCCGCCGGTCGGCGGTACCCCGCAACTGCCAGGTCAGCTCGGCACATTGCGCCAGACCGGTGGCGCCCAGCGGATGGCCCTTGGAGATCAGGCCGCCGGAGGGGTTGACCACCCAGCGTCCGCCGTAGGTGGTGTCGCCGTTGTCGATCAGCTTGGGCGCTTCGCCCTCGCCGCACAGACCCAACGCCTCGTACAGCAGCAACTCGTTGGCCGAGAAGCAGTCGTGCAGCTCGATCACCTGGAAGTCTTCCGGCCCGAGACCGGACCGGTCGTAGACGCGTTGAGCCGCCCGGACATTCATGTGGTAGCCGATGAGCCCTTTACAGGTGCCGTCGAAGCTGTCGGCATAGTCGGTGGTCATGGCCTGCCCGACGATCTCGACCGCCTGCCCGGCCAGCCCATGTTGGTCGACGAACCGCTCGCCGGCCAGGATCGCCGCACCGGACCCGTCCGAGGTGGGTGAACACTGCAGTTTGGTCAGCGGGTCGTAGATCATCCGCGCGGCCAGGATGTCGTCGAGGCTGTAGGGCTCCTGAAATTGCGCGTACGGGTTGTTCACCGAATGCTGGTGGTTTTTGTAGCCGATCTTCGCGAAATGTTCTGCTGTGCTGCCGTATTGCTTCATGTGTTCGCGACCGGCGGCCCCGAACATCCACGGCGCCGGCGGAAAGAGCACCTCTGAGATCTCGGCCATCGCCAGGATGTGCTTGTCCATCGGTTGCGCGCGGTCGTCGTACGACGCCTCCAGCGACCCGGGCTTCATCTTCTCGAACCCGAGCGCGATCGTGCAATCGGCAAGGCCACCCCGAATCGCTTGGGCGGCAAGGTATAGCGCGGTCGATCCGGTCGAGCAGTTGTTGTTGACGTTGACGATCGGAATCCCGGACATCCCCAGCTCGTAGAGCGCCCGCTGCCCGGACGTGGACTCGCCGTAAACGTATCCGACGTAACCCTGCTCGACTTCGCTGTAGTCGATGCCCGCGTCTTCGAGCGCCCCGGTCCCGGATTCTCTGGCCATGTCCGGGTAATCCCAGCCCTCGCGGCGCCCGGGTTTCTCGAACTTCGTCATTCCCACGCCAATCACATAAACCGGGTTCGCCATTGCGCTCCTTCCAGGCGGCGGCAACAAACATACACACCTGATTGTATCTATGCAATGCGCCCCGCTCAGGGCAACACGTCGGCCATCAGCGTGCGGAGATGTTCGCAGGCCCGGTCCCAGCGCCGGCGCGCGCGCTCGGTGTCGCGGTCGACGAAGCTCGCAACCAAGATCCCCCGCAGCGCGTCCATGGCGGTGTAGACGACGTTGCGGAGTTCCTTTTGCGCCGCCCGGTCCGGCACCAACTGCCCGATCGCCGAGATCAACGTGCCGTTGACCACGGGCTCGACTCGTTCGATCTGCTGGGCCAGCACCGGATCGGTGCGGGCGGCGACCCAAAGTTCCAGTGTGGCAACGAACATCGGCCCCTGATGTGCTTCCCACAAAAAGTCCAACACGGTGGATATCGGATCCGGGCTTGCCTGTGCGCGGCCCAGTTCGCGGATGGCCGCCTGGGCGCGTTGTTGAGCCAGATGCTCGATCGCGGCGACGACCAGGTCTTCTTTCGACCGGAAGTGGTGGATCTGGGCGCCGCGAGTGACACCCGCCAGTTCCGCGACTCGCGGCGTGGTCGTCCCGGCATAGCCGTAGGAGACCAGGCACTCCACGGTCGCGTCCAACAGTCGCGTCCGCATCGCGGCGCTCCGTTCGGCCTGCGTGCGCCGAACCCGCTGCCCGTCGACACCTGCTGCCATGACGACGGCCACCCTTCCGATCGGTATCAACCTGTCGACAGCGATTTGGATTCTGCTGTGAATGTCAGATTAACGCACCGGTCCTGCGGGGTGAACGCCTTCCCTAGCGCTCGGCGCGCTGGTATGCGGTGACGACGGCCGCGCCGCCCAGCCCGATGTTGTGTTGCAGCGCCGCGGTCACGTTGTCGACCTGGCGCTTGTCCGCGGTGCCGCGAAGCTGCCAGGTCAGTTCGGCGCACTGCGCCAATCCGGTGGCACCCAGCGGATGGCCCTTGGAGATCAGGCCGCCGGACGGGTTGACCACCCAGCGTCCGCCGTAGGTGGTGTCGCCGTTGTCGATCAGCTTGGGCGCCTCGCCGGGGCCGCAGAGGCCGAGCGCCTCATACAGCAGCAGCTCGTTGGCGGAGAAGCAGTCGTGCAGCTCGATCACCTGGAAGTCCTCGGGCCCCAGGCCGGACTGGTCGTAAACCCGTTGCGCCGCCTGAACATTCATGTCATAGCCGATGAGATTCTTTGCGCTGCCGTCGAAGGTCGACGCGAAGTCGGTGGTCATCGCCTGACCGACAATTTCCACCGCCTGGCCGGCCAGCCCGTGGCTGTCGACGAAAGACTCCGAGGCCACGATCGCCGCCCCCGAACCGTCCGAGGTCGGCGAGCACTGCAGCTTGGTGAGCGGGTCAGAGATCATCCGGGCCGCCAGGATGTCGTCGAGCGTGTAGGACTCCTGGAACTGCGCGAACGGGTTGTTCACCGAATGCTTGTGGTTCTTGTAACCGATCTTGGCGAAATGTTCCGCGGTGGTGCCGTATTGCCTCATGTGCTCGCGGCCGGCGGCGCCGAACATCCACGGTGCGACGGGCATCGCGAACTCGTCGATGTCGGCCATCGCCTTGACGTGTTTGCCCATCGGCGATTCGCGATCCTGGGCGCCACCGCTCAGCGAGCCGGGTTGCATCTTCTCGAAGCCGAGCGCGATGGCGCAGTCCACGATCCCGCCGCGGACGGCCTGGGCCGCCAGGAAAAGCGCCGTCGAACCGGTCGAGCAGTTGTTGTTGACGTTCACGATCGGAATCCCGGTCATGCCCAGCTCGTAGAGCGCCCGCTGCCCGGACGTCGAGTCGCCGGCAACGTATCCGACGTAGCCCTGCTGCACCTCGCGGTAGTCGATGCCGGCATCGGCCAGCGCGTTGGTTCCGGACTCGCGGGCCATGTCCGGGTAGTCCCAGCCCTCGCGGCGGCCGGGCTTCTCGAACTTCGTCATGCCGACCCCGACGACGAAAACCTTGTTAGACATCACGCGCACCTTCCGGACCCTGGGCTTGTTGACACCCGTCTAGTCGGGCAGCTTAGCCGTGCGGAGCTCTCGGCCGGAACCCACGCCTTCAGGTGCGTATCCGCCCGTGGCTTGCGTAGGCTCGAAGCGGTACCCACGACGAAAGACTCACCACGATGAAGGCCACGGTGACCCCCGAATCCGAGCACGCCATCGCCGACATCGCACGGCGCCATGGGCTCTCCCGCGAGGCGGTGCTGGCCATGCTGTATGCCCTGCACGTGGGGGGCGGCACCATGGCCCAGTTCAACATCCCCGAGCTCGGCGGCTCCGGCCAGTGGATGCGCGGCGGGATGACGATGGTCGGCAACATGTTCGACAACGCGCTCAAGGCGCGCGTCGACGCACTCTGCAACGAGCTGGCGCAATTACTCACCACCACGACGGTGTTTCCGCCGTCGGCATTTCCCGGCGCGGCCAACTGGTGGCCGGCCGACCTCGGCGTGCCCAGTTCGGTGGGCGGGCAGAACGACGCGCGATACGCGGTGTTCCCCAGCACCCGGCGGCTGGCGATCCAGGTCAACGGCGTCACTAAGGTTTTCGACACCGGCGAGCACCAGATCGGTGGCGTGCAACAGCAGCAGGGCGGCGGATCCGGTTCGGTGAGCTTCACCAGCCAGTTCGGCACCTTCGACGTGTCGAGCCTGCGCGAGGTGGGCGCCGGGCAGGCGGCCGAAACGCCCGCGTCGGCGACCCACGCCCCGCAGTATCAGTCGCAGTTTCAGTCCGGCCCGTCCCAACCGGCGCAGCAATTCGCACCTGCGCCGCAGGCAGCACCGCCCGCCCCCGGCGCGTCCGGGGACCCCGGGGCCATCGTCGCGGCCATCGAGTCGCTCGCCGGGCTGCACGAGCGCGGCATCCTCTCCGACGAGGAGTTCGCCGCGAAGAAGGCCGAACTGCTCGGCCGGCTCTAGGGCCCCTGCAGCGTCGCCGGGCGTAACACCACTACCGACTTGGTCTGAGAACCCGCGTCACGCAGCAACGCGATCACCCGGCCGTCGGCGTCGCGCGCGGCATAGACGCCGTCGATGCCGGCCGCCACCAGCGGCCGGCCGTGGCTGGTCGCCTCGGCCTCGGCGGCGGTGAGGTCGCGGCGCGGAAACACCAGCAGGCAGGCTTCGTCCAGGGTCTGGCTGAGCCGCGGCCGCTCGGCCAGCTCGTCGAGCGAACACGCCTGGTCCAACTCGAACCGGCCGACGCGGGTGCGCCGCAACGACGTCAAATGCCCGCCGACGCCGAGCGCTTCGCCGAGGTCGCGGGCCAGCGCCCGGATGTAGGTTCCCGACGAGCAGTCGACTTCGACGTCGAAGTCGACGAGCCGATCGCGAGCCCGCACCGCCAGCAGCTCGAACCGGTCGATGCGCACCGGCCGCGGCTGCAGTTCGACGGTGTGGCCCTCGCGGACCAGCCGATATGCGCGGCGGCCGTCGACCTTGATCGCACTGACCGCCGACGGCACCTGCTTGATGTCACCGCGCAGCACGGCCATCGCCTGGGCGATATCCTCGGTTCTCACATGGTCGGCCGAAACCGATTGCAGCAGTTCGCCTTCGGCGTCCTCGGTGGACGTGGTCTGGCCCAGGCGAATGGTCGCGGCATACGACTTCGACGCCCCGGCCAACAGGCCGAGGATCTTGGTGGCGCGCCCCACCCCGATCACCAGCACGCCAGTGGCCATCGGGTCCAGCGTTCCCGCGTGTCCGACCTTTCTGGTGGAAAAGATCCGCCGACAGCGCCCCACCACGTCGTGGCTGGTCATCCCGGCCGGCTTGTCGACGACGACGATGCCGGCGCTCATAGCGCTCATAGCGCTCATAGCGCTCATAACAGGATGGCAGTGAGCACCAGTCCGCGCTCGACCGACCAACGCCCACGCAGCGCCGTCAGCGGCGGACCCGACAGCGCCTCCGGATCGATCAGGATTTTGGATACGAACACCCCGGCGGCTCCCCCGCCGGAGGGATCGAGATCGAACACGACGTGGGCGTCCTCGAAACCCAGCCACCGCTTGGTCAGCGGGAACCAGGCCTTGTACGTTGCCTCCTTGGCGCAGAACAGGATTCGGTCCCAGTGCAGGCCCTCGGGCAACGCGGCGATTTCGTGGCGCTCCTCTTTGAGCGTGATCGCGTCCAGCACGCCATTCGGCAGCACGTCGTGCGGTTCGGCGTCGATGCCCACCGAGCGCACCGCGGTGCCGCGCCCCACGACCGCCCCGCGGTAGCCGGTGCAGTGGGTGAGGCTGCCCACCACACCGTCGGGCCAGCAGGGCTCCCCCTTGTCGCCCTTGAGGATCGGCACCGGCGGCAGGCCGAGCTGACCCAACGCGATCCGGGCGCAGTGGCGGACACTGATGAACTCGTTGCGCCGCTTGGCAACCGACTTGGCGATCAGCGGCTCCTCTTGGGGCAACGGGGTCAGGTCCGGCGGGTCGGAATACAACTCCGCATACCCCAGATCCCCGGACACCGTGTCGGGCAGCACCGACGACACCAGCAGGCGCCCGGTCATCGCGACTGCCGCTGCCGCAATCGCTTCCGGAACTGCTCGGCCTGCCGGCGCATCTCCGGCGTGATGACGAAGTGGCCGCCGAAGTCGTTGAGATAGCCGGGCGCGTACTTGGGATCGGGCAACACCTGGCGCAGCCAGGCGTACGGCTTGCGGCGTCGCCACTCCCGCGGGTAGCCCACCGACACTTCCTCGAAGCGCACATCGTCGTACCAGGTGGTTCGCGGGATGTGTAAGTGCCCGTACACCGAGCAGACGGCGTTGTAGCGGGTGTGCCAGTCGGCGGTCTTGGTGGTTCCGCACCACAGCGAGAACTCCGGGTAGAACAACGCGTCGCAGGGCTCTCGCAGCAGCGGGAAATGGTTCACCAGAACGGTCGGTGTCACCCAGTCCAGCTCTTCCAGGCGGGCGCGCGTGCTCACCAGTCGCTCGCGACACCAGGCCTCGCGGGTGGGGTGCGGCTCGGGTGAGAGCAGGAATTCGTCGGTGGCGACCACGTTGCGCTCCCGGGCGATGGCCAGGCCCTCGGCTTTGCTCGCCGCCCCCTCGGGCAAGAAGGTGTAGTCGTAAAGCAGGAACATCGGCACGATCGTTGCCGGGCCACCGCGTTCGGTCCACACCGGGAACGGGTGCTCGGGCGTGACCACGCCCATCTCGTCGCACATGTTGACCAGGTACTCGTAGCGCGCCCGGCCGAAGATCTGCATGGGATCCCGGGTAGTGGTCCACAGCTCGTGGTTGCCCGGAACCCAGATCACCTTGGCGAACCGCCGCCGCAGCAGGTCAAGCGTCCAGCGGATCTCGTCGGTGCGTTCGGCGACGTCGCCGGCAACGATCAGCCAATCCTCCGGCGACGACGGGTGCAGAGACTCGGCGACCGGCTTGTTACCGAGGTGACCGGTGTGCAGGTCGGAGATCGCCCACAGCGTCGGCTGCGCCCCGTTGATCGATTCCTGCCCCGCCACGATTAACCAGCCTAATGACTCGGTACGCCCGGCGGCTTTCGCCTGGGCCCTTGCCCGCACGATTGGAACGTGTTCTCGTTTCACTGTGATGCCGCTCGCGCGACTTGTACACTCCCCGGCAGGGCACAGCCGAGCCAGCAAGGGGGTGTCATCTTGGCCGATGTGCGTCTGATCGGAGCAGTCGGTGCGCTGCTCATTGCGGTCGCAGGGGGCACGCTGGGCGCCCAGGCCGCCCCGCCCGCACCGACCGGAGTCGGTGCCGTCGACCTGCGGTCCACCGGCCAGCCGCTGGAAACCACCATGAAAAGTCCGATCGTGGCGACCACCGACCCGCGCCCGTTCGACGCGTGCGAAGACATCCCGATCGGTGTGCTTCAGGGACTCGGCCTGGCGTTCACCCCGCCCGAACACGAGGACGGGCTGCGCTGCCACCTGGACGCCGGCAACTATCAGATGGCCGTCGAGCCCATCATCTGGCGCACCTACCAGGAAACCCTGCCCGCCGACGCCGTCGAGACCACGATCCAGGGTCACCGCGCCGCCCAGTACTGGGTCATGAAGCCGACCTATCACAACAGCTTCTGGTTCTACTCCTGCATGGTCGTGTTCAAGACCGGCTATGGGGTGATCCAGCAGGCGCTGTACTTCTCGACGGTCTACTCCAACCCCGAAGTCGACTGCATGGCCACCAATCTGCAGCGGGCCAACGACCTCGCGCCGTACTACAAGTTCTAGATGCGCACCCTGAGACAATTCGGCGGCAATGCCGTCGGCCGGCTGTTGGGTCTGCCGCCGGCGACCACCGATTACACCGTCGATCGCGTCGGAGTGCCGATGCGCGACGGCGTCGAACTGGCGGCCGACCACTACGCCCCGATCACCTCGAGCCCCGTCGGGACCTTGCTGGTCCGCGGACCCTACGGCCGCGCGTTCCCGTTCTCGCTGGCATTCGCCAGGCTTTACGCGGCGCGTGGCTACCACGTCGTGCTGCAGAGCGTGCGCGGAACCTTCGGGTCGGGCGGCGAGTTCGAACCGATGGTCAACGAGGCGGCCGACGGCGCCGACACGGCCGCCTGGCTGTGCGAGCAGCCCTGGTTTACCGGTCGATTCGCCACCGTCGGCCTGTCGTACCTGGGTTTCACCCAGTGGGCGCTGTTGCAGGATCCGCCGCCGGAACTTGCCGCGGCCGTCATCACCGTGGGCCCGCACGATTTCAACGCCTCGGTTTGGGGTACCGGCTCGTTCGCCGTCAACGACTTCCTGGGCTGGAGTGACCTCGTTTCCCATCAGGAGGACCCCGGGCGCATCAAGAACGGCATCCGCCAGCTGCAGGCGCGGCGGAAAATCGCGCGGGCGGTCGGTGAGGTGCCGTTGGGAGCCGGAACCCGAAATCTGCTCGGCACGGGTGCGCCGTGGTTCGAATCGTGGATCGAACATTCCGAACCCGACGATCCGTTCTGGAAAGCCCTGCGGGTCGACGAGGCGCTGGACCGCGTGCAGGTGCCGGTGCTGCTGCTGAGCGGCTGGCAGGACATCTTCCTCAAGCAGACGTTGCAGCAGTACGGGCATCTGCGCGGCCGGGACGTCGACGTCGCGCTGACGGTCGGCCCGTGGACGCACGTCCAAATGCTCGGCAAGGGGCTGGCTACCTGTGCCCGCGAATCACTGGACTGGCTGGAGGCCCACCTGGGCGGCGCGCCCGCCCCGAACCGGCCCAGCAGGGTGCGTGTCTACGTCCGCGGCCATGGCTGGCGCAACCTGGGAGAATGGCCCCCGGCCACCACCGAACGCGAGCTTTTTCTTCGGCCCGGCGGCCACCTGGGCGAGACCGCGCCGACGGACCTGACGGGGCTGGCGCCGGCGACGTTCCACTACGACCCGGCGGATCCGACGCCCACCACCGGCGGTCCCCTGCTGTCTCCGAACGGCGGTTACCGCGACGACAGCCGGCTCGCGCTGCGCGACGACGTGCTCGCCTTCACCAGCCTGCGCCTCACGGACGATCTCTACGTCTACGGCAACCCGGTCGTCGAGCTGACGCATGTGTCGGACAACCCGCACGTCGACCTGTTCGTTCGCGTGAGCGAGGTCGACGCCAGGGGCCGGTCCCGCAACGTCAGCGACGGCTACCGGCGGTTGCGCGCCGCGCCCGAAACCGCGGCGGGAAGCGTCAGCGTCGAACTCGACGCGATCGCCCACCGCTTCCGCGCCGGCTCGCGCATCCGCCTCCTGATCGCCGGCAGTTGGTTTCCCCGCTACGCGCGCAACCTGGGCACCGAGGAACCGATGCTGACCGGCCAGCAGTCCAAGGCTGCCACCCACGCCGTGCACTACGGGCGCTCGCGGCTGCTGCTCCCGTTCGGTCCCGCCGATCCGTCAGCCGACCGCGGCGCGGACCCGGACGGCGACCTCGCCTAGCGCTTCGTCGTCGTAAACCGGTGGCGCCAATGGCGCCCGTATCGGAAGATCCACCCAACTCTTGCAGCCGCCGTACTCGGCATTCCGGGTGATTCGCACCGGCTGAGCCAACGGAATCACCGACACCACCAGCACGGCCAGCTTGTGCCTGGGCCGGAAGTCGAGCCGGTCGGCGCGCACCGACTCGGCGGTCCAGATATGCAGATCCTCGATCGCCTGCAGACGTTCGGGCCGGTTAACCGTCACCGCCGCAACGACTTTCGCTGCGGCTCGAAGCGTCAGGTGTTCGTCGGTGCTGTCGGCGGCCCCGGCTTCCAGCAGGTCTCGATGCTCGGGCCGGACGCGCTGGGCATGGCTGTGGGCGACCGTCGGAAACAGCAAGAACTCCCGGGCCGAAAGTTCGAACCGCTTTTCACCGATGCCGCCCTTGCGCAGCAGCACCCGCTGCCGACCCTCAAGCAGCGCGTGCACCACCGCGCTCCACTCCTTGAGCGCGGGCATCGTCGCGGTCAGGGTCACGTCGACCCGGCGAGGCGCGCCACGACCTCCGGCCGGCGCAAGGGCGGGACGGTCTTCGGCGGCTGACGCCGCGCGGGCAGGGCCTCCAGCAATCGCGTCGTCGCCTCCGTGACCTCGGCAACCGCCGCCTCGAACGCCTCGGCAGCGGCCGCCGACGGGTGCGTGATGCCGCTGACCTTGCGCACGTACTGGCGCGCCGCCGCGGCGACCTCCTCGGGCGTGGCCGCCGGCTGCAGGCCGCGCAGTTCGGTGATGTTCCGGCACATGGCTCAACGATAAACGCGACGCTCTTGGCGCAGGCTCGTCGAGGCCGTCGACCCGAGCGACCTCTACGGTGAGGTGATGACCGACGACATCCTGCTGATCGAGACGGACGAGCGGGTGCGCACGCTCACCCTCAACCGGCCCCAGGCGCGCAACGCGCTGTCCTCGGCGTTGCGGGATCGGTTTTTTTCCGCCCTGACGGACGCCGAGAACGACGACGACGTCGACGTCGTCATCCTCACCGGCACCGATCCGGCGTTCTGCGCGGGCCTGGATCTCAAAGAGTTGGGTGGCCAGTCGGCGCTTCCGGACATCTCGCCGCGGTGGCCGCCGATGACCAAGCCGGTCATCGGCGCGATCAACGGCGCCGCGGTCACCGGCGGGCTGGAGCTGGCGCTGTACTGCGACGTCCTGGTCGCCTCGGAGCAGGCACGCTTCGCCGACACCCATGCCCGCGTGGGGCTGCTGCCCACCTGGGGACTGAGCGTCCGGTTACCCCAGAAGGTGGGGGTGGGCCTGGCCCGGCGGATGAGCCTCACCGGCGACTACCTGTCCGCCACCGACGCCCTGCGTGCCGGCCTGGTGACCGAGGTGGTGGCGCACGACCGGCTGCTGCCGACGGCCCGCCAGGTGGCGGCCGCCATCGTCGGTAACAACCAGAACGCGGTAAGGGCGCTGCTGGCGTCCTACCACCGGATCGACGACTCGCAGACCAGCGCGGGGCTTTGGCTCGAAGCGATGGCGGCCAGGCAATTCCGCACCAGCGGCGACGACATCGCCGCCAACCGGGAGGCGGTGTTGCAACGCGGGCGGGCACAGGTGCGATAACCACTAGGATCCGACCAACCGCAACACTCACCCAGGAGACATCGATGCGTCCCGGCCCCCTGGCCATGCGGGCCCTCATCGTGCGAGCCCTCGGCGGCCTCACCCTGGCCGCGGCATCCGCGTTCGCGGCGCCGGCGCCGCAATCGGCCGCGCTGCCGCCGCCGGGATTTCCCAACCTCGACGGTTTCACTTCCGTTCCGGCGGAGGGCTATGCCACCCCTTCGGGGCAGGGCGCACCGCCGCGGATCAGCTTTTCCCCGACGCCCACGCTGACCTGCGACTTCTACGGCGGGCCGGCGCCCCCGCCGCAACCCTCACAGGACATCAAGTGCAGCGGGGACATGCCCGGGATGGACGACGTTCCCTTCCCCGGCGGGGGCCGGACCAAACCGGGCGATTGTGTCGTGGGTTCGGTCAACTTCAAGGGACCCGGCTACGAGTTGAGCCGCATGTCCTACTCCGGATGCGGCGGCAGCCCGCCCACACAGCCGTCTGGCAGCAAATCATTGGGCGTGGGCCAGAAGTTGTCGTACCTCAACGTGACGTGCGCCGTCGGCGCCGACAATCTCGTCGCCTGTCTGGACACCACCAGCGGGGACCACGGGTTCGTCCTGCAGCGCTCGGGGAGCTGGGCGTTTTAGCCGAGGGTTACCCGAGGGCCGCGCTCAGCGACGCCACGACGTCGTCGATGGGACCGTCGGTCGAGTAGCCGGCGGCCAGCCGGTGGCCGCCACCGCCGAACCCGGAGGCCACGGCCGCGAGGTCGACGTCTGCCTTGGCCCGCATCGACACCGACCACTGCCGCGGGGCGACCTCCTTGAAGACCGCCGCCACCTCGGCCTGCTGCGTGGTACGCACGATATCGACGATGCTCTCGACTTCCTCCGGGCGAGAGCCGACCCAGTCCCGATTCTCGACAACCGCGTAGACCAGCCCGCGACCGCCGGCCGCGTCCGGCAACAATCGCGCCGACCCCAGCACCCGCGACAGCAGAGGCAGCCACACGAACGGGTGGTTGTCTATCAGCGTGCGGCTGATCGCGGCGTTGTCGACGCCGATGTCGACCAGCCGGGCCGCCAGCCGAAGGGCGCGGGCGCTGGCCCAGCGGAACGATCCGGTGTCGGTCGTCAGGCCGGCGTAGATGCAGTGCGCCACCTCGGGGTCGATCGGCTTGCCCCAGGTGTCGAGCATGTCGGCGATCATCATCGTGGTGGAATCCGCCGTCACGTCGATGAAGTTCGCGGTGCCGAACATGTCGTTGGAGGCATGGTGGTCGATGACGAGCAGCTCCCGGTCGGGACCGGCCAAATCACTCAAGGCCCCCAGCCGCTTGACACTCGGAACGTCAACTGTCACAACCAGGTCGACGTCGCGCCGCATGGCATCCGGGTCGACCAGCAGATGACAGCCGGGCAACGACGCCAACGACTCCGGCAGCGTCGCCGGCGCGGCGAAACCGACCTCGACGCCCTTGCCGCACTTGTCCAGCACCAGGGCCAGTGCCAGCCCGGCGCCGATGGTGTCGGCGTCGGGATGGACGTGAGCGACTACCGCGATCGTCGCGGCGCGCGACAGCAACTCGACGGCACCCAGGGTGTCCACGGATGCCCCCCCTTCCCGCACTGACGGGGCGCCGTGCGGCTCAGTCTTCGGGTCGGTCGTCGTCATCGGTGTCTCTGACACGGTACGGATCGGCCTCCCCCGCCGGCTTGGCTCCCGAGCGAACCCGCGCCACGTCGGCGTCCGCGGCGCGAGCGCGGGCCAGCAGTTCGTCCATCCGCTGCACGCTGTCGGCGGTGGTGTCGCGGGTGAACGTCAGCGTCGGGGTGAAGCGCACACCCGTGCCGGCCCCGACCTTGGTGCGCAACGCGCCTTTGGCCCGTTCCAGCGCGGCCGCGGCGGCCGCATAGTCCGGCTCGTCGTCGAGCGTGCGCCCCATCACCGTGTAGAACACCGTGGCGTCGTGCAGATCGGCGGTCACCTTCGCATCGACGATGGTCACCCCCTCCAGCCCCGGATCCTTGATCTCGAACTCGATCGCCGAGGCGACGATCGTGAAAATCCGTTTCGCCAGCCGACGCGCCCTCGCGGGGTCGGCCATCAGGTGCGCTCCTTCTGGACCAGCTCGTAGGACTCGATGACGTCGCCCTCCTTGATGTCGGAGTAGCCCAGCGTCATACCGCACTCGAAGCCCTCTCGAACCTCGGTGACGTCATCCTTCTCCCGTCGCAGCGAGGTGATCGACAAGTTGTCCGCGACGACGATGTTGTCGCGCAACAAACGGGCCTTGGCGTTGCGGCGCACGACGCCGGAGCTGATCATGCAGCCGGCGATGACACCGACCTTCGAGGACCGGAACAGCGCGCGAATCTCGGCACGGCCCAGCTGGTTCTCCTCGTAGATCGGCTTGAGCATGCCGCGGAGCGCCTTCTCGATCTCGTCGATCGCCTGGTATATGACCGAGTAGTAACGGATCTCGACGCCTTCGCGGTTGGCCAGCTCGGTCGCCTTGCCCTCGGCGCGGACGTTGAAGCCGATGATCACCGCGTCGGAGGCCGACGCCAGGTTGACGTTGGTCTCGGTGATGCCGCCGACACCGCGGTCGATGACGCGCAGCTCCACCTCGTCGTCGACCTGAATCCCCAGCAGGGCCTCTTCCAGCGCCTCGACCGTACCGGCGTTGTCGCCCTTGAGGATCAGGTTCAGCTGGCTGGTTTCCTTCAGCGCCGAGTCCAGGTCCTCCAGGCTGATCCGCTTGCGCGAGCGCGCCGCCAGCGCGTTGCGCTTGCGGGCGCTGCGCCGGTCGGCGATCTGGCGGGCGATCCGGTCCTCGTCGACGACCAGGAAGTTGTCACCGGCGCCGGGCACCGACGTGAAGCCGATGACCTGCACCGGCCGCGACGGCAGCGCCTCCTCGACGTCCTCGCCGTGCTCGTCGACCATCCGGCGGACGCGACCATAGGCGTCGCCGGCCACCACCGAGTCGCCGACCCGCAGCGTGCCGCGCTGCACGAGCACGGTGGCGACGGGGCCACGGCCGCGGTCCAGGTGCGCCTCGATCGCCACACCCTGGGCCTCCATGTCGGGGTTGGCCCGCAGGTCCAGCGCGGCGTCGGCGGTCAGCAGCACCGCCTCCTCCAGCGCCTCGATGTTGGTGCCCACCTTCGCCGAGATGTCCACGAACATCGTGTCGCCACCGAAATCCTCTGCCACCAAACCGAATTCGGTCAGCTGGCCGCGAATCTTGGCGGGGTCGGCACCCTCCTTGTCGATCTTGTTCACCGCCACCACGATCGGCACGTCGGCCGCCTGCGCGTGGTTGATGGCCTCAACCGTCTGCGGCATCACGCCGTCGTCGGCGGCGACCACGAGGATCGCGATGTCGGTCGCCTTGGCGCCGCGGGCACGCATGGCGGTGAACGCCTCGTGGCCCGGGGTGTCGATGAAGGTGATCGGCCGCTCGGTGCCGTCGAGGTCGACGGAAACCTGGTAGGCACCGATGTGCTGGGTGATGCCGCCGGCCTCGCCCTCGCGGACGTTGGCCTTTCGGATGGTGTCCAGCAGCCGGGTCTTGCCGTGGTCGACGTGACCCATCACGGTCACGACCGGCGGGCGGGTCTGCAGGTCTTCCTCGCCGCCTTCGTCTTCGCCGTACGTCAGGTCGAACGACTCGAGCAGCTCGCGGTCCTCGTCCTCCGGGCTGACGACCTGGACGACGTAGTTCATCTCACCGCCGAGCAGCTCGAGGGTCTCGTCACCGACCGACTGGGTGGCCGTCACCATCTCGCCGAGGTTGAACAGTGCCTGCACCAGCGCCGCCGGGTTGGCATCGATCTTTTCGGCGAAGTCCGACAGCGAAGCCC
The DNA here is from genome assembly GCA_963784685.1 of uncultured Actinomycetota bacterium. GTDB lineage: Bacteria > Actinomycetota > Actinomycetes > Mycobacteriales > Mycobacteriaceae > Mycobacterium. The sequence continues at coordinate 355,950 of CAWASF010000008.1, read as the reverse complement.
CACGGGCCAATCGGATCGTCTCGCCGTTGCCGTGCGGTAACCGCACGCCGCCGACGACCGGCGCCTGCATCGAGTCGTATTCCTGGCGCTTCTGCCGCTTGGACTTGCGGCCGCGTCGGGGCGCACCGCCGGGCCGGCCGAACGCGCCTGCCGCACCGCCGCGCTGACCGGGACGGCCACCGCCGCCGCCGCCGCCACCGCCACCGCCGGGACGGCCGCGGAAGCCTCCGGGCGCTGCGCCCACTCCGCCCGCGCCGCCGCGATAGTTACCGCCACCGGAGTCGGAGCGTCCGGCGGGCCCACCGGGCCGGCCGCCGCCGGGGCGTGGTGCGCCCGAACGCGCGGGCCGCGCCTGTCCACCCGCGCCGCCGGGACGGGGTGGCATGCTGCCGGGCGAAGCGCCCGGGCGCGGCGCGCCCGGGCGGGCCCCGCCGGGACGGGGAGCCTGCGGACGCGGGATGGGCCGGTCGACGGGTTGCGCCGACGAGAACGGGTTGTTGCCGACGCGCGGGGTGCGCACTCCCGGTTTCGGTATCGGACCGGGACGCGGCCCGGGTGTCATGCCCGGGTGCGGGCCCGGTTGGCCGGTGGGCTGCCCTGGGGTCGGGCCGCCCGGCTGCCCGGGCGGCGGCGCCGACGGCCGCCGGGGTCCGGGCGCCGGCGGCGCGGGCGTCTCCGTGCCCGCAGCCGGGGGCGCCGGGGCAGCAGCGGTTGCCGTCGCGCCGGTGTTGGCCGCCTTGACGGGGGCGCTGGCCGCTTCGCCGTTGCCGGCGGCCGTGCTGATCGCCTGGTCCAGGGCTTTGTCGAGTGACTTGGCGGGTCCCTTGGCGGGCGCCTTGGCGGCGGGCGGCTTGCCGCCCCCGAAGGACTCGCGCAGCCGGCGAGCGACCGGTGCCTCTACCGTCGATGATGCGGATTTGACGAATTCGCCCTGTTCATTCAGCCGGGCGAGGACTTCCTTGCTGGTGACACCGAGTTCCTTTGCCAACTCGTGTACGCGGGCCTTACCTGCCACTACATCTCCTGTCTATGAGGCGACAGCAGCGGGCCGCGCCTCGGGTTTAGCTATGACGCATTGTCATCGGGGCTTCACGGTGTGCTCATGTTCTTTGCTACCTGTTCTGTTGCCGTGGGGATCGGACGCGCCTAGCGACTCTAGGTGCTCGACCACCGCGGAGGTGTCCGGTGAACCGGCGATGCGCAACGCTTTGGTGAAAGCCCGCCGCCGAATCGCCTGTTGCGCGCACTGCGGTACGGGATGCAGCCATGCACCCCGCCCCGGCAGGCTACTCCCTGTGTCAACGATCACGGCGTATTCACCGTTCCCGCTCGGCACAGCCACCACGCGAAGCAGTTCGACGGCCAACTCTCGCTTCCGGCACCCCACACATGTCCGCACCGGGGCCGAAAGCTCGCGCTGGATCACGGCTCAGTCTAGCGTCACTCGACCGATGGTCAGAACCACCCGCGCATGCGCTGTGAGCTCGGCCGTCAGCGGGCTGCCAACGTCGCGGTCTGCATCGTCACCGGGCCGAGCGATCGTGGGCCATGCCGTGGGCGGCACCATGTTCGGGCTGGCCCTCGGAATGGGCCGGCGAGTCCCCACGAATGTCGATGCGCCACCCGGTGAGCCGGGCGGCCAACCGCGCGTTCTGCCCCTCCTTGCCGATGGCCAGCGACAACTGGAAGTCGGGCACCACCACGCGGGCGGCGCGGCCCGACTGGTCGATCACCGACACGGAGACCACTTTGGCGGGCGACAGCGCGTTGGCGACGAAGGTCGCCGGGTCTTCGTCGTAGTCGATGATGTCGATCTTCTCCCCGGAGAGCTCGCTCATCACATTGCGGACCCGCTGGCCCATGGGACCGATGCAGGCACCCTTGGCGTTCAAACCGGCGACGTTCGACTTCACCGCGATCTTGGAGCGATGGCCGGCCTCGCGGGCGACCGCCACGATCTCGACCGACCCGTCGGCGATCTCGGGGACTTCCAGCGAGAACAGCTTGCGGACCAGGTTGGGATGGGTTCGGGACAGGGTGATCACCGGCTCGCGGGACCCGCGGGTCACACCCACCACATAGCACCGGATGCGGTTGCCGTGCTCATAGCTCTCGCCGGGGACCTGTTCGGCCGCCGGGATCACGCCCTCGGAGGCCTTCGTCTCCGAGCCCATCCGGACGATGACCAGACCGCGGGCGTTGGCCCGGTTGTCCCGTTGGATCACGCCCGCGACGATCTCCCCCTCGCGGGTGGAGAACTCGCCGTAGGTCCGCTCGTTTTCCGCGTCCCGGAATCGCTGGAGCATCACCTGGCGTGCGGTCGTCGCGGCGATGCGACCAAAACCCTCCGGAGTGTCGTCCCATTCGCTGATGACGTTGCCGTCCTCATCGGTCTCGCAGGCGATCACGCGAACGACGCCGGTCTTGCGGTCGATCTCGATACGCGCGTCCATCTGGTGGCCCTGGGTGTGCCGGTAGGCGGTGAGCAGCGCGGACTTGATCGTCTCGAGCAGTTCTGTGACCGAGATGCCCCGATCCACCTCGATCGCATGCAGCGCAGCCATGTCGATGTTCATGTTCCGACCTCCGTCCTGTCGGCCCGCGCTCCGAAAGCCCCAGTCGCCAGTTCCAGCTCGATCTGGGATGGCGGTGAAAACTCCACCTGGACAACAGCTTTCGCGATCTGGGCGAGCGGGATGTCGCGCACCGCCCATTCTCGGCCGTCGCGGACCACCAGGGCGACCGCGCGGGCGTCAGTCTCGCCCACGCGGCCGGTGAGCCGCGATCCGTCCGACAACGCGATTTCGACCTTGCGGCCCCGGGCGCGGCGGAAGTGCTTTTCGCTGGTCAGCGGGCGCTCCACCCCGGGCGAACTGACCTCGAGCAGATAGCGGTCCCGAATGCCGTCGAAAAGTTGCGAGCCGTCCAGCAAAGCCGACGCCGAACGCGACAGCGTGGCGATCGTGTCCAGGTCGAGGGGGTCGTCGCCATCGGCGATCACCGTGATCCGCGGCGGGCGCGCCCGCGTGTCGATGACCACGTCTTCGATTTCGTAACCGGCGCGCGCGAATTCGCCAGCGAGTAGCTCGATCACCTGCGTCTGCGAAGGTAGCCCGTTGGTCACGGCGAGCTCCTCATCTTGAGTTGTGCGGTCATCGGGCGGGGTCGTCCCAGCGGAACGCACCCGCTTTCGTTCCGCAAGAGCCAGCTACCAACGATACGCCAGGTGTCGCGGATAACGGGGCGATCTTCGCGCGCTGGTCGCGGTCCTCGCGCCTGCCCATCCCCCTACCAATGGCAGGATGTTGCTGTGCCCAGCGCAGTACCCGTCACCAGCAGGCGGGGCGTGCTCGCCGGTGGCGCTGCTCTCGCTGTGCTCGGGCTCCTCGGAGCCGCCTGCGGTCAGTCCCCGCCCAAGCCGCCCCCCGTCGAAGACCTGCTGGGGCCGCTGGACCAGGCCAGGAAAGACAGTGCGCTGGCCGGCGCGGCCGCCGCGGCCACCGGAAACCCACCACAGATCGCCGCCGCGCTGGCGGTGGTCGCCACCCAGCGCGCCGACCATGCTCGCGCCCTGTCCACCGAAATCTCCCGGGCGGCGGGCAAGCTCGCGTCTTCGTCGAGCGAGACCACCAGCCCCAGCCAGGCCGCGCCGGCGGGCCCGCCGCCGCCCCCGCCACCGATATCCGACGTCATCAATTCGCTGCGCGCATCGGCCGAAAGCGCCACCCGCCTGGCCGCCACCTCCCCCGGCTACCGAGCGGGCCTGCTCGCGTCCATCGCCGCCTCCTGCACGGCGTCTTACACGGTTGCGCTGGTGCCGGGGGGACCGTCGATATGAGCTCCGGCAAGGATGCCGACAACGCGGCGCTGTGCGACGCGCTGGCCATCGAACACTCGACGATCTACGGATACGGAATCGTGTCCGCGCTGTCGCCACCCAGCGTCAACGACTTGGTGGTGGAAGCCCTGCTCCAGCACCGCCAACGTCGCGACGACGTCATCGCGATGCTGGCCGCCCGCAACGTCAGCGCCCCGGTCGCGGCCGCCGGCTATCAACTGCCCCTGCTGGTGGCCAGCGCCTCGGACGCCGCGAGGCTGGCGGCGCGGATGGAGAACGACGGCGCGACGGCTTGGCGCGCCGTCATCGAGCACGCCGACACGGCCGATGACCGGGCGTTCGCCTCGACGGCCCTGACGCAAAGCGCCGTCATGGCCGCGAGATGGAACCGGTTGCTGGGCGCCTGGCCCATCACGACGAGTTTCCCCGGCGGCAACGAGTAGCGCGGTTTCGTCAGCCGGGTGGACCGGGCGCGCCGTGCTGGCCGAACACCAATCCGCCGGGTTCGCCGTTGCCCCTACATGGCAACTACTGGCCGACGGCCGCCGCGATATCGCCCGCCAGCGACGCACCGGCACTCAGCTCGCGAGTCTGTCCCCCGAAGCGGTCCCGAAGCTCGACCACTCCGTCCGCCCAGCCGCGCCCCACCACGACGATCCAGGGCACGCCCAGCAGCTCGGCGTCCTTGAATTTGACACCCGGCGACGCCAGGCGGTCGTCGAGCAGCACCTCCACACCCAAGCGATCCAGGTCGGCGGCCAGGGTGGTGGCTCCCGCGCGAGCCTCCGCGTCCTTGTTGGCGATCACCAGGTGAACATCGAACGGCGCGACCGCCGGCGGCCAGCGCAGGCCCAGCTCGTCGTGTTGCTGCTCGGCGATGACGGCGACCATCCGAGACACCCCGAGGCCGTAGGAGCCCATGGTCAGCCGCACCGGCTTGCCGTCCTCGGCGAGCACGTCGACGGTGAACGCGTCGGTGTATTTGCGGCCGAGCTGGAAGATGTGGCCGACCTCGATGCCGCGCGCCGACACCAGCGAGCCGGCGCCGTCCGGAGACGGATCGCCGTCGCGCACTTCGGCGGCCTCGATGGTGCCGTCGGCGGTGAAATCCCGGCCGGCGACCAGGCCGACGACATGCCGGCCGGGCTCGTCCGCCCCCGTGATCCAGCTGGTGCCCTCCACCACCCGCGGGTCGACCAGATAGCGAACACCGTTGTCGCGCAATGCTTTCGGCCCGATGTAGCCCTTGACCAAAAACGGGTGCTTGGCGAAGTCGGCGTCGTCGAGCAACGCGTAGGCGGCCGGTTCCAGCGCCGCGCCGAGCCTCTTGTCGTCGACCTCGCGGTCCCCCGGCAGCCCGATGGCCAGCAGCTCCCACTCCCCGCCGGGCTGGCGCACCTTGACCAGGACGTTCTTCAACGTGTCGGCGGCGGTAACCTCGCGGCCCAGGTCCGCGTTGTTGGCCCAGTCCACCAGGGTGGCGATCGTCGGGGTGTCGCCGGTGTCGTAGACCACCGCCTCGGGCAGCCCGGCCACGACTTCCGCGGGCGGCGCCTCCGGCGGTGTGGTGACGACGGCCTCGACGTTGGCCGCGTACCCGGACTCCGGGCACCGCACGAAGGTGTCCTCGCCGACCGGGCTCTCGGCCAGAAACTCCTCGGAAGCGCTACCGCCCATCGCTCCCGACACCGCGGACACGATGACGTAGCGCACCTTGAGCCGTTCGAAGATGCGCTGATAGGCCTCCCGGTGCGCGTGGTAGGCGGCCTTGAGCCCGCCGTCGTCGATGTCGAAGGAGTAGGAATCCTTCATGAGGAATTCCCGGACGCGCAGGATGCCGGCCCGCGGCCTCGCCTCGTCGCGGTATTTGTTCTGGATTTGATAGAGCACCAACGGAAAGTCTTTGTAGGAGCTGTACTCGCCCTTGACGGTCAGCGCGAACAGCTCCTCGTGGGTCGGGCCCAGCAGGTAGTCGTTGCCGCGGCGGTCCTGAAGCCGAAACACCCCGTCGCCGTATTCGGTCCAGCGGTTCGTCGTCTCATACGGCGCGCGCGGCAGGAGGGCCGGGAACAGGATCTCCTGCCCGCCGATCGCGTTCATCTCGTCGCGCACGATCGCTTCGATCTTGCGCAGCACGCGCAACCCCAGCGGCAGCCAGCTGTAAAGCCCGGGCGCGACGGGCCGGATGTAGCCGGCCCGGATAAGCAGTTTGTGGCTGGGCACTTCCGCGTCGGCGGGATCATCCCGCAGGGTGCGCAGGAACAGCTCGGACATCCGGGTGATCACAGCGGGCAAGCCTAGCCTGGCGACGATGCCTACCTTGCCGCGGGAACTCAGGGTCTCCTCAGCTGCGTGCGATACGTTTCCGCCCATGGGCACGACGGTGGCCGGCGCCGGCTCCGGGTATCGGGGCGGCCCGGTCGCGACGATCCTGACCATGTTGTACTCGGTCGAAGTGATCGGGATCCTCTCCGCTGCAACGGTTGTCGCGAGACTGGGGCGCGCGCACCTGGGGCGCGGTGCGGGCCTGTTGACGCTGGCCTCGGTCGCTGCGGCGGCCCTGGTCGGCTGGCATGCGATACGACTGCTGCGGGGCCAACGCAGGTTGAGCGTGACCGGACTGGCCGTCCAGTCGGCGCTTCTGATAGCCGCGATCGCGCTTGCGACGCAACGACCAACCGCCGGAGTGGCGGGCGTCGTTGTGACGGCCGGCGTGCTGGCGGGGTGGGGTCGGCTCGGGAGGTCGGCCCCATCAGCCGCCCCTTCGGTTGTGTCACCCGAGGCCGCCGTGATGCCGGAAGGGCGCGATCCGGCGACTCAGGCGGGCAAGGTGGGGTTCGCTGGCGTCGTGCTGGTGCTGCTGACGTCGGCGCTGGTACTGGCCGCGCTGAGCGTGCGCAGCGGGATCGTGATCGGGATGGTCGTCCTGGCAATCATCTTCATTCCGCTCGAGCGGCTGTTCGCGCTGCGCCCGCGCCGAATTCTGCGGGCCGGCTGGCGCACCGACGTGGTGCACTACCTGATCAACGGGGCCGCGCTCAAGGTCGGTGTTGTCATCGCGGTGGCGGTGGTGGGCACCGTCATGCGGGCTTTCGTTCCCGCACCCTTCCGCGCCGCGATCGCCGCGAGTCCAGGCTGGGCGCAAATCGTCGCCGCGCTGGCGATCGCCACCGTCGGCGGCTACGCGGGACACCGTGCGGCGCACCAGGTTCCGTTCTTGTGGCGATTCCACCGCGTGCACCATAGCATTCGTGAGATGGACTGGCTTGCCGCCAACCACCTGCATCCCCTCGACCAGATCTTCATCCGCTCGTCGGCGGTGCTACCGCTGTATGCGCTCGGCTTCGGTCGAATGAGCCTGGGCGCCTTCGTCGTTCTCACCACGCTGCAGGCGATTTTCATCCACGCGAACGTCCGGCTCACGTTCGGGCCGTTGAGATGGGTGATCGCCACCCCGCAGTTCCACCACTGGCATCACGCCCGCGAACCGGAGGCCTACAACTCCAATTACGCCGGGGAGTTTCCGGCCGTCGACGCGCTGTTCGGCACCCTCTACCTGCCTGCTCGTCGGTGGCCGGCGCGGTACGGCATCGACGCCGATGAACCCGTCGGGTACGTGCGCCAACTCGTTTGGCCGTTGTCTGGCTGAAGGCGAGCTAAATCTCGCCGGAGTCGATCGCGTCCTTGACTTCCTGGGCGTGGGCAACCTGGTCCGGGGTGTACCGGATGAACAGCGCCGCGCCGCCGACGATGACGGCCGCTCCGGCGACCCACAGCAGGCCGTAGGTATAGCCGTGGTCGAGCGCCCGCAACTGAGCGTCGTTCATGAACTTCACCGGGCCATTGGTACCGCCCAGGTACAGCGTGCGCGAGGTGATCACGGCCTGGATGACGGCCAGCACCAACGGGCCGCCCAGGCTCTGCAGCATCAGCGCGATCGCCGACACCGGGCCGATCCGGTCGAAACCGACGCCCGCGATCGCCGACAGCGTCAGCGGGACGACGGCCATGCCGATGCCGATCCCCCCCACGACGATCGGAGCCACCAAGTGCGGGAAGTACGACACGCCGCGGTGCATGAAGAACGAGCCGTAGATCATCGCGACAAACAACAGGCATCCGCCGCCGATCGTCAAAACCCGCGGCGAAAATCGCGACACCAGCTGTGATGACACGCCCAGACCGATGCCCATCGCGATCACGAACGGGATGAAGCCGACTCCCGCGCGCAGCGCGCTGTAGCCCAGGATGTCCTGCACGTACAGTCCGATCAATACCGTCAGGGTGAACATGACGCCGCCGGCCAGGAAGATCGCGACGAACGTGACCAACCGGTTGCGGTCGCGGAACAAGTCGAACGGCACGACGGGGTTTTCGGCGGTGCGCTCCACCACGACGAACGCGAGCGCGGCGGTCAACGCCACCGCACCCGAGCCGATGGTGGTGACGGAGATCCAGCCCTTCTCCGGGCCCATCGAGAAGGCAAACACGGCCGCGGTGCAGGCCAGCGTCGCGAGGAAGGCGCCCGTCGCGTCGAGCTTCATGCGCTCCCTATTGGTCTCCCGCAGCGCGGTACGGGCCAGGTAAAGCATCACCAGCCCGATCGGCACGTTGACCAGGAAGGCCCACCGCCACGAGAACTCGGTCAACGCCCCACCGACCACCAGGCCCATCACCGAGCCGATCGCGGTCATCGCGGCGAACACCGCCGTCGCGGCGTTGCGCGCCGGACCCTTCGGGAATGTCGTCGCGACCAATGCCAGACCGGTAGGCGACGCGATGGCCGACCCGACCCCCTGCAACAGCCGGGCGACCACCATGGTCGCCTCGTCCCAGGCGACCGCGCACAGCACGGAGGAAATGGTGAACAGCGCGACGCCGACGATGAAGGTGCGCTTGCGCCCGATGGTGTCGCCGAGGCGCCCGCCGAGCAACATCAGCCCGCCGAACGTGAGCACATATGCCGTGATCACCCAGCTACGGCCGGCGTCCGACAGGCTCAGCTCGTTCTGGATCTTAGGAAGCGCGACGATCGCGACGGTGCTGTCCATGGTCGCCAGCAGCTGCATGCCACCGATTGCGATGACGGCCGCGATGAAGCGACGCGACGGTAGCCACGCGGGGTAATACCTGCTGATACGCGATGTGGCGGTCTCCGCCGGGTGCGTTGCGCGCGCCGGGGCCGGACGATCGGGGCGCGCGGACGTCCAGTTCTGGGCCGCGCGCTCTGTTTCGTTGAGAGCCGTCATGATTGGTTACCTTACAGTAATCTTAAGAATCGTTTAAACGCCGAACGCCGCAACGGGACCGATGACGATGATCGCGGGAGGTCGGATCCCCTCGGCGCGGATCTTTTCCGGCGTGTCGGCGAGAGTGGCCCGCAACGTGTGTTGAGCTGCCGTCGTTCCGTGTTGCACCACAAGTACCGGCGTATCCGCTGGTCTACCGCCTTTCAACAGGACCTCGACGAACAGCTCGATGCGCTCGACGGCCATCAGCAAAACAATGGTGCCCGTCATTGCGGCCAATGCGTCCCAATTCACTAACGATTCGGGGTGCCCCGGCGCAACATGGCCGCTGACCACCACAAATTCGTGGTTTATCGCCCGATGCGTGACCGGAACGCCCGCCAACGCCGGCACGCCTATGGCGCTCGTCACACCCGGCACCACCGTCACCGGGATTCCGGCCTCCGTGCACGCCAGCACCTCCTCATAGCCGCGCGCGAAGACGAACGGGTCCCCGCCCTTGAGGCGGACCACGAAGCTCCCTGATCGCGCGCGTTCGATCATCACGTCGTTGATCGCTTCCTGGGCCATCGCGCGCCCGTACGGGATCTTGGCGGCGTCGATGACCTCGACGTGGGGCGGCAACTCGGCGAGCAGTTCGGGCGGTGCAAGCCGGTCGGCGACCACCACGTCGGCCTGGGCGAGCAGCCGGCGGCCGCGGACGGTGATCAATTCGGGATCGCCGGGGCCGCCGCCGATCAGCGCCACCCCGCCGCGCACCACATCGGAGGCCTCGGAGCCCACGGGGCTTTCCGGGGTGATCACCCCGGTCTGCAGCGCCTCACGGATCGCCGACCGGATCGCCGCCGACCGGCGGTGCTCGCCGCCGGCCAGCACCCCCACCGACAACCCCGCATAGGCGAAGGACGCCGGGGTCACCGCGGACCCCTCGACGGCGATGTCGGCACGGACGCAAAAGATTTGACGGCGCTCGGCCTCGGCGACCACCGCCGCGTTCACCTGCGCATCGTCGGTGGCCGCGATCGCGTACCACGCCCCTTCGAGGTCGCCGTCGCGGTACTCCCGCCTGGCCAGGGTGATGCCGCTCATCGCCTCGACGGCCGGGGTGGCGCTGCGCGAGACGAGGTGCACGTTCGCGCCGCTGGCAATGAGCAGGGGCAACCGGCGCTGGGCGACGGTGCCCCCGCCGACAACCACGACCTTCTTGCCGGCCAGCCGCAGTCCGACCAGGTACGGGCTCTCGGTCACCGGCCAAGCCTAAGAGCTGAGCCGCCGGTGCGGCGGAGCCGGGCGTGGGCGACGAAGCGCGCCACCGCATCCGGCGCCGCGGCCGGATGGGTGTGCAAATACGACGCGTGCACGCCGGCGTGCACGACGCCGTCTCGCACGGGGACCTCCTCGTCGCCCCCATACGCCCACGCGGGCTGGTAGCTCTCGGTGAATGTGACCGCGGTTCGGTGGAATTCGTGCCCAACGACCCGCCGGCCCGCGCGATACAGCGGCGAATCGGCCACCGCGACGGCGTCGCGGTACGCCAGCGTGAGGTGCTCCGTGAACCGTGCCGATCCGGCCAGCACTCCGCACATCGGGTGCCCGTCGAGCTCGGAAGCCAGGTAGACCAGCCCGGCACATTCGGCGTGCACCGGCGCCCCGGCGGCGGCCAGCGCGTTGATCTGCCTGCGGACGACGTCGTTGGCCGAGAGCTCCGAGGCGAACTGTTCGGGAAAGCCGCCGGGCAACAGCACCGCATCCGTGCCGTCGGGCAACGGGTCGGCGAGCGGGTCGAACTCGACCACGTCGGCGCCGGCGGCGCGCAGCAGCTCGGCGTGTTCGGCGTAGCCGAAGCTGAATGCCTTTCCGGCCGCCATCGCGACGGTGGCGTGCCCGCCCGGTGTCTCCCCCACCGCCATCGCGGGGTCCCACGGCGGATCGGCGGAGCGGCATCCGGCGGCGGCGACCACCCCGGCCAGATCGACGTGGCGGGCGACCAAGGCGGTCATCGCCTCGACCGCGACCTGTGCACGACGGCCGTACTCAACGGCGGTGACGAGCCCGAGATACCTTGTCGGCAGCTCTAATTCGGCGGTGCGCGGAATGGCGCCGAGCACCGGGACACCGGCCTGTTCGCACGCCTGCCGCAGTGCCTGCTCATGCCTGGGCGAGCCGACCCTGTTGAGGATGACGCCGCGGACGCGGGTCGCGGGATCGAACGTCGAAAAGCCGTGCAGCAGTGCGGCGATGCTGTGACTCTGGCCGCGGGCATCGACCACCAGGATCACCGGGGCGCCCAGCAGTCCGGCGACGTGCGCGGTGGAGCCGGGCGCGGGGGTGGTTGCCGCGGTGCCGATGCGGCCGTCGAATAGTCCCATCACACCCTCGATCACCGCGATGTCCGAGCCACCGGCGCCGTGGCCGTATAGCGGCCCGATGAGCCTGTCCCCCAACAGGACCGGATCGAGGTTGCGGCCCGGGCGCCCGGCGGCCAGGGTGTGGTAGCCGGGATCGATGAAGTCCGGGCCGACCTTGAACGGCGCGACCGTGTGGCCGGCCCGTCGCAGGGCCCCGATCAAACCCGTTGCGACCGTGGTCTTTCCGCTACCCGACGCGGGCGCGGCGATCACCACAGCGGGGACGGGGATCATGGCTCCGCCCGGTGCCGCGAGGGTGCGCAGAATGACAGCCCGCACGGCGTGTCGGCGTACAAACACGCACGCTCGCGATGGATGGGAGCCACGGGGATCACCACTCGATGCCCTTCTGCCCCTTGCGCCCCGCGTCCATCGGGTGTTTGACCTTCGTCATCTCGGTGACGAGGTCGGCGGCCTGCACCAGCCGCGGCGGGGCATCACGCCCGGTGATCACCACATGCTGGTGGCCTGGTCTTTCCAGCAGGACGTCGACCACCTCGTCGACGTCGAGCCAGCCCCACTTCAGCGGGTAGGTGAATTCGTCGAGCACGTAGAAGTCGTGGCGCTGCGCGGCCAGCCGGCGCGCGATCTCGGCCCAGCCGTCGGCGGCGGCCGCCGCGTGGTCGACTTCGCTGCCCGCCGCCCGTGACTTGCGCGTCCAGGACCAGCCCGCGCCCATCTTGTGCCATTCGACGGCCCCGCCGATCCGCTGCCGGTCGTGCAGCTCGCCGAGCCGGGCGAACGCCGCCTCCTCGCCCACCTTCCACTTGGCGCTCTTGACGAACTGAAACACCGCCACGTCGAGGCCGACGTTCCAGGCTCGCAACGCCATTCCGAATGCCGCCGTCGACTTCCCCTTGCCGTCGCCGGTGTGCACCGCCAGCACCGGCGTGTTGCGCCGGGCCCGGGTGGTCAGGCCGTCATCGGGGATTTGAACCGGTTTTCCCTGTGGCAAGGACGCTTATCCCCCGTTCGCTCAGGCCACGCTGCGCACTGCGCGCGTCAGGTGGTCGGCGTGCAACTGCTCCAGCCGCACGGCCTGCGCACCGAGCTGACGGGCGAGTTGGCCGGCCAACCCGAGCCGCACGTGCGACGTCTCGCAGTCCACGACCACGGCCGCGACACCTTCGGCGAGCAGGCGGGCCGCCGCGATTCGGGTGCGGCCCAACGGGTCCGGCCCTGAGGTTGCCCGGCCGTCGGTGAGCACCACCACCAGGGGGCGCCTCGCCCGGTCACGCGCCCTTTCCCGGACGATCAGTTCGCGGGCGGCGAGCAGGCCCTCGGCCAGCGGTGTCCTGCCGCCGGTGTCGAACCCGGCCAGCCGTCGTCTGGCGATGTGCGCCGACGACGTCGGCGGGAGCAACAGCCGCGCGTCCCGCCGGCGGAAAGTGATCACCGCGACCTTGTCGCGGCGCTGGTAGGCGTCGCGCAGCAGCGACAGGGTGGCGCCGCTGACCGCCGCCAGGCGATCCCGGGCGGCCATCGAACCCGACGCGTCGACGACGAAGATCACCAGATTGCCTTCGCGCCCTTCGCGAATCGCGCAGCGCACGTCGTCCGGCTGCGGCCGCAACGGCCCGTCGCCGGCGCGCTCGGCGGCCGACAACAGAGTGGCGAACACGTGCACCCCGTGCGCGCCGGAGCTCGTATCGCCGGCGTCGGCCGCCGTGACCACCCTGCCGGAGGCGTTGCGGGCCCGCGACCGCCGTCCCGGCGCGCCCTCGCCGACCCCGGGAACGGTCAGCGCCCGGGTGCGGAAGACCTTCGACGGCGGAGCGCTGGGTCTCGTCGACGACGACTTGGACGGGGCGCGCGAATTGGGCTGCGGCCCAGAGTCATTGGCGGCCTGACCGCCACCGGGTGGGTCGGGATCGGGATCGGGTTGCGGCTCTTCGGCGCCGGCCTGGGCCAGGGCTTCGTCCAGCTGCTCGCGATCGATGCCGGGCTCGTCGAACGGGTCGCGGCGGCGCCGATGCGGCAACGCCAGCTCGGCCGCCACGCGGATGTCCTGCTCCTCGACCGTGTCGGTCCCGCGCCAGGCGGCGTGCGCGGCCGCGGTACGGGCGGCCACCAGGTCGGCCCGCATCCCGTCGACGTCGAATGCCGCACACAGCGTCGCGATGCGCCGTAACTCGTTGTCCGGCAACACCACATCGCCGACGAGGGCACGCGCCGCGGCGATCCGTCGGGCCAGTTCCGCGTCGGCGTCGGCATAGCGCTCCGCGAACGCATCGGGGTCGGCCTCGTATGCCATTCGCTGCCGGATAACCTGCACCCGCACGTCGACATCGCGCGACGCGCGCACGTCCACCGTGAGGCCGAACCGATCCAGCAGTTGCGGACGCAGCTCCCCCTCCTCCGGATTCATCGTGCCGATCAGTACGAACCGGGCCTCGTGCGAATGGGAGATGCCGTCACGCTCGACGTGCACCCGTCCCATCGCCGCGGCGTCGAGCAGCACGTCAACCAGATGATCGTGCAGCAGGTTGACCTCGTCGACGTACAGCACGCCGCCGTGTGCGCGGGACAGCAGGCCGGGCGAAAACGCATGCTCGCCGTCGCGCAGCACCCGCTGCAGGTCCAGCGAGCCGATCACCCGGTCTTCGGTTGCACCCAGAGGCATTTCGACCAGCCCCGCGCCGGCATTTCCGGTGGCGGCGGACAGCAGGGCCGCCAGCCCGCGCACGGCCGTCGACTTGGCGGTGCCCTTCTCGCCGCGGATGAGCGCACCGCCGATCTCCGGGCGCACGGCACACAACAGCAGCGCCAGTCGCAGTTGATCATGCCCGACGATCGCGCTGAACGGATACGGCTTCACGGCTGCTCCGCCAGGCCGGCGCCGGGCCCGCTCGCCGACGATGCAGGCCGAGTATCGGCCTGAGGAGGCGGGCGTGAGGGCTTGAGCATGGGCACGTGCGGAATCCCGTCGTCGACGAAATCGTCCCCGTCACGGACAAACCCGTGCTGGGCGTACATGTCGGCCAGATACGTCTGCGCGTCGATCCGGCACGGGTAGTCGCCGACCTCGGCCAGCGCGGCGCGCAACAGGCGAGTCGTGTGGCCGTGGCCGCGTGCGCCGCGTTTGGTGCACAGCCGGCCGATCCGGAACGCCTTCGCGCCGCCGGCGTGCTCCTCCATCAAGCGCAGCGTGCAGATCACTTCGCCGTCGGGCGTTTCCAGCCAGAAATGCCGGGTTTCGGCCAGCAGGTCGCGCCCATCCAGCTCGGGATACGGGCAAGCCTGCTCGACCACGAAGACTTCCACCCGCAATTTGAGCAGCTCGTAAAGGGCTGGGGCGTCAAGGTCTTTGGCCCACACGCGATGCAGCGACTCACTCATAAGCGCCGCTCCTCCTCATCGCTTCGCTCTGCATCGTCGCCGGCGCGATCGTCATGAGGCCGCCAACCGCAGCACCTTGGTGCCCCACGACCACACTTCTTCGTACAGCGCCGGCTCACCGGACAGTTCGACCCCGAGCGACGGCACCATTTCTTTGAGCCTGGGCAGCCAGGACGGATAGCGGTCGGCGAAGCATCGCTGCAGCACCTCCAGCATGGCGGGCACGGCGGTGGACGCTCCCGGGGAGCCGCCGAGCAGCCCCGCGATGCTGCCGTCCGCGGCGCCCAGCACAGTGGTGTTGAAGTCGAGCACGCCGCCCTTGCGTCGGTCCCGCCGGATCACCTGCACGCGCTGACCGGCCACCGTCAGCTCCCAATCCGAATCCTCTGCGCTGGGAGCGAATTCGCGCAGCGCGTCCATCCGGTCGCGTTCGGAGAGCCGCAGTTGCCCGATCAAATAGTTCACCAGCGCCACCTGGGTGACGCCGACACCGAGCATCGACAGCACGTTGTCCGGCTTGACCGAGCGGGGCAGATCGGTGACGTTGCCATGCTTCAGGAACTTCGGTGACCAGCCGGCGTACGGCCCGAACACCAGCCACGACTTGCCGTTGACAAACCGAACGTCCAGATGCAGCGCACCGAGCGGCGGGGCCCCCGGCGCGGGGACGCCGTACACCTTGGCCCGGTGGGCGGCGACCAGAGCCGGGTTGTCGGTGCGCAGGAAGCGTCCACCGATCGGGAAGCCGGCGAAGCCCTTGACCTCGTCGATGCCCGACTTCTGCAACAGCGGCAGGGCATCACCACCGGCGCCGACGAAGACGAATTTCGCATTGAGCGAGCGCTTTCCGCCGGTACGGCGATTGCCGATCTGCAGCGTCCAGGTGCCGTCGGACTGGCGGGTCAGGTTGCGGACCTCGTGACCGAACAGTGCGGTGGTGCCGTTGCGAACGCAAAACCCGATGAGTTGTCGCGACAGTGAACCGAAGTCGACATCGGTGCCGTCGGAAGCCCAGTTGAGCGCGACCGGCTCGGAGAAGTCACGCTTGGCGGCCATGAACGGCAGCCGGCGGGCGAACTCGTCCGGGTCGTCGATCAACTCGGTGCGCGCGAACAGGGGGTTGCCGGCCAACGCGCGCTGTCGCCGCCGCAGATAGTCGACGGGCTGGGTTCCGTGCACGAAGCTCACATGGGGTACCGGGTTGAGGAAGCCGCGATCAGTCAGGATGCCGTGCTCGACGGCGTACGCCCAGAATTGGCGGGTCACCTGGAACTGCTCGTTGATGCGCACCGCTTTGGTGACGTCGATGGAGCCGTCGGGGTTCTGCGGGGTGTAGTTCAGTTCGCACAGCGCCGAGTGCCCGGTGCCGGCGTTGTTCCATGGACCGCTGCTTTCGGCGGCGACGGCGTCCAGCCGCTCGATCAGCGTGATCGACCAATCGGGCTCGAGCCACCGCAGCAACGCACCCAGCGTGGCGCTCATGATGCCGGCGCCCACCAGCACGACGTCGGTCCGTGCGGTTCGGCCTGGCTCTGACACCGTCCCAGATTATCCCGAGGCTTTAAGCTGGCGGGATGACTGGCTGGGTGCCCGATGTGCTGCCAGGCTATTGGCAGCGCACGCTTCCCCTCGGGCCCGATCCCGCCGGCGAGGGCGAGATCGTTGCAACCCTGGTACGACGCGGCGAACCCGCGGGCGCCGACCATGCGGTCCTGACCGTACACGGCTACACCGACTACTTCTTCAACACCGCGCTGGCCGACCACTTCGCCAATCGCGGCTTTGCGTTCTATGCGCTGGACCTGCAGAAGTGCGGCCGATCGCGGCGCGACGGCCAGACCCCCCACTTCATCACCGACCTGGCCCACTACGACGCCGAACTCGAACAAGCCCTGTCGGTCATCCGCGAGGAAACCCGGCCGCGGCGGCCCGGCCAGCCCCCCAGTGTCCTCGTGTACGGCCATTCCTCCGGCGGGCTGATGGTCTCGTTATGGCTGGACCGGTTGCGCCGGCGCGACCCGGCGGCGCACGCCGGCGTCGGCGGCCTGGTGCTCAACAGCCCGTTTCTGGATCTGCGCGGCCCCGTGGTCCTGCGGCTTCCGGTGACCTCGGCGGTGATCGCCGGCCTGTCCCGGGTGCGGTCCAAGGGAGTGATCCGCGGGCCCACCGAAGGCGGTTACGGCACGACCCTGCACCGCGACTACCACGGCGAGTTCGATTACGACCTGCAGTGGAAGCCGGTGGGCGGCTTCCCGATAACCGTCGGCTGGCTCAACGCCGTCCGCCGCGGACAGGCCCGGCTGCATCGCGGGCTCGACGTCGGCGTGCCCAACCTGATCCTGCGTTCCGACCACACCGTGGAAGAAAGCGAAGACCCCGCGTCCATGCAGTGCGGCGACGCGGTGCTCGACGTCACCCATATCGCCAGGTGGGCCGGCTGCATCGGGAATCGCAGCGCCATCGTGCCGGTACCCGACGCCAAACACGACGTGTTCCTGTCGCTGGCTCAGCCGCGCCGGTTCGCCTATCGCCAACTGGACCTCTGGCTGGATGACTACCTCAGCACCGATAACAGCGACGCCTCGGCATCCTCGGGGAAGGGGTGAGGACCCCGGAAATGGAAACCTACGACATCGCGATCATCGGAACCGGTTCGGGCAACAGCATTCTCGACGATCGCTACGCCCACAAACGAGTGGCGATCTGCGAGCAGGGCACCTTCGGTGGCACCTGCCTGAACGTCGGGTGCATCCCGACGAAGATGTTCGTCTACGCCGCCGATGTCGCCAACACGGTCCGGAGCGCGGCGCGGTACGGCGTCGACGCGCACCTCGACCGGGTGCGCTGGGACGACATCGTCTCGCGCGTCTTCGGACGGATCGATCCGATCGCGCTCAGCGGCGAAGACTATCGGCGCTCGGCACCCAATATCGACGTGTATCACCAGCACACCCGGTTCGGGCCGGTTCAGCCCGACGGGCGCTACCTGATGCGCACCGACGCCGGCGAGGAATTCACCGCCGATCAGGTGGTAATCGCGGCCGGCTCCCGCCCGGTGGTCCCGCCGGCGATCCTGGCCTCCGACGTGGGGTATCACACCAGCGACACCGTCATGCGGATCGCCGAGCTGCCCGAGCATATCGTGATCATCGGAAGTGGCTTCGTGGCAGCGGAATTCGCGCATATTTTCTCCGCGCTCGGGGCGCGGGTCACGCTGGTTATCCGCGGCGGCTGCATGCTGCGGCACTGCGACGACACCATCTGCGAACGTTTCACCCGCACAGCGTCGACCAAATGGGAACTGCGCACCCACCGCAACGTCACGCACGCCGCCAACCGCGGCCCGGGCGTTGCCCTAGAGCTCGACGACGGTTGCACCGTGGACGCCGATCTGCTGCTGGTGGCGACGGGCCGATTGTCCAACGCCGACCTGCTGGACGCCGAACCGGCCGGCATCGACATCGAGAGTGGCCTGGTGGCGGTCGACGAACACCAACGTACCTCGGCCCGTGGCGTTTTCGCGCTCGGGGATGTCTCGTCGCCGCATCAACTCAAGCACGTCGCCAACCACGAGGCCCGCGTGGTGCAACGCAACCTGTTGTGCGACTGGGACGACACCGATTCAATGGCCAAGACCGATCATCGATTCGTGCCCGCGGCGGTGTTCACCGACCCCCAGGTGGCGCAGGTCGGCCTCACCGAAAACCAAGCTATCTCACGCGGATTCGACATTTCGGTCGGCACGAAGGAATATGGCGATATCGCCTACGGCTGGGCGATGGAAGACACCACCGGATTCGTCAAACTGATCGCGGAGCGCAACAGCGGATGCCTGCTCGGCGCGCACATCATGGGCTACCAGGCATCGTCGATCATCCAGCCGTTGGTGCAGGCGATGAGCTTCGGGCTGACCGCCGCGGAGATGGCCCTCGGGCAGTACTGGATTCATCCGGCCCTGCCCGAGGTGGTCGAAAACGCGCTACTGGATCTGCTCTGACGCCTGGCACTGCGGGCACAGGCCGTGCAGCGTCAGGCCGGCCGCCTCCGACAACGCGAACGAACTGCCCGCCATCGCGTGCTCGAGCGCCGAGCTGAGCTGCCGGGCCGGAACCTCGATGATCGAGCCGCATTGCGTGCACACCGCGTGGTGGTGGGGGGCGGTGGCCAGCCCGTAGGTGGTGACGCCACCGTCGAGGGTCAACGCGTGCAACAGGCCCTGGGCCACCAGGGTGGTCACCGTGCGATAAATGGTCGCCACGTCCGGTGGCTGGGCGCCGGCCGGCAGGCACGCGCGCACCCGCTGGTGGATCTCGGCGACCGGGAGGTGCCCGTTGACCGGCTCGAGCACCGCCAGCACCTGAATCCGCGACGCCATCCGCCGCAGCCCGCGGGCACGAAGGAAGCCACCGATCCGCTCGGTGACGGCGGGGTCGAGGGCCGACGGCTTGGGCGTCACCCGTTCAGTGTCGCGCCGCATACCGGCGATTGCCAGTGCCCGCGGGCAATATGCCCGCATTGATTCCTGCAAGTCACTTGCATCCGGATCGCGAGCGAACCTACAGTCGTGGCTGTCGCCTCCTGCCCGATGCCGGAAGGATGGACATGACCAGTGAACTCGCCTCCAGGCGGTCAGGGTTGGCCCGGCTGCACGGCGTGTTGACGCGCGCGGAGTGGTCACGTCTGTTATCGATGCTGGCGGTCATCGTCGCGCTGCATCTGATCGGCTGGATCACCCTCGTCTCTATCGTGGAACCGGCCCGACTTAGCTTGGGCGGCAAGGCATTTGGCATCGGCGTCGGGTTGACCGCCTACACCCTGGGCCTGCGGCACGCTTTCGACGCCGACCACATCGCGGCCATCGACAACACCACCCGCAAGCTCATGAGCGACGGCCAGCGACCCCTGGCCGTCGGCTTCTTCTTCTCGCTGGGCCACTCCACGGTGGTCTTCGTGCTGGCGCTCCTGCTGGCGACCGGGGTCAAGGCCATCATCGGACCCGTCGAGAACGACTCCTCAACGCTGCACCACTACACCGGCCTGATCGGCACGAGCGTCTCGGGCGTCTTCCTGTACCTGATCGCCATCCTCAACCTGATCGTGCTGATCGGCATCCTGCGCCTGTTCATCCGGCTGCGCCGCGGCCAGTACGACGAAGCTGAACTCGAGCGGCAGTTGGAAAACCGCGGGCTGCTCAACCGGTTCCTGGGCCGCTTCACCAAGTCGATCACCAAGTCCTGGCACATGTACCCGGTCGGGCTGTTGTTCGGGCTCGGTTTCGACACCGCCACCGAGATCGCCCTGCTGGTCCTGGCCGGCACCAGCGCGGCGGCCGGACTGCCCTGGTACGCCATCCTCTGCCTGCCCGTGCTGTTCACCGCGGGCATGTGCTTGCTGGACACCATCGACGGCTCGTTCATGAACTTCGCCTACAGCTGGGCCTTTTCCCGGCCCGTCCGCAAGATCTACTACAACATCACCATCACCGCGCTGTCGGTGGCCGTCGCCCTGCTGATCGGGACCATCGAACTGCTCGGCCTGTTCCCCAGTCAGCTCGGCTGGCGCGGCCCGTTCTGGGACTGGCTGGGGGCGCTCAACCTCGACGTCGTGGGCTTCATCGTCGTCGGCATGTTCGTCTTGACCTGGGCGGTGGCGCTGCTCGTCTGGCGCTACGGCCGCTTCGAAGAGAAGTGGACCTCAGCCGAAAGCGGTATATAGCTCTAGTCATTCACATTTGGCGGTTCATCCACTGTGTGGAGGTCCGGCGGTATCGGCGTCGGCGGCTTTCACTAGACTTTCGAAAGTATGTTCGATCCTCAGTTGCCCGACGCTGCCGCGCTGCGCAGCGCCGATGACGCGGCGGTGGTGGCCGCGATCGCCGAGCGCGCCCGGGTGGAGGCCGTGGCCGCGGCGCGCCGGCTGGCCGCGATCGCTGAGCTGATGGCCCACCCGAGAACGGGTCGCCGATCGCCCCCGCCCTTCTCGGATCAGCGGTAGCTGTGCGCGCTGTTCGCTACCCGTCTGGCAATAGTGAGAGTTGTTGAACGCGTGTTGAAAACGTCCTTCGGCCAACGTCGCCGCGATTGGTGAAAAGTTGGCGGTAAGGCTGAATAACGGGTCGGAATCGGCGGACGATCTGCATTTTCTCGGCGTTGCATTTGATTCGAAGAGGTGTCGACGACCCAGCAGGGGGCATCAATGTCGTATGTGGTGGCGGTCCCATAGTTTGTGGCCTCGGCCGCGTCGGATCTGGCGGGCATCGGCTCGGGGCTGACCGCCGCGAATGCCGTGGCGGCGGCGCCGACCACCGGGGTGGTCGCCGCAGCCGGTGATGAGGTGTCGGCGGCGGTCGCGTCGCTGTTTTCCAGCCACGGTCAGGCCTATCAATCGTTGAGTGCGCGGGCAGCGGCGTTTCATGCCGAGTTCGTGCGCGCGTTGAGCGGTGCGGGGGGCGCGTATTCGCTGACCGAGGCGGCCAACGCCTCGCCGTTGCAGACCGTCGAGCACGACGTGTTGGGGGTGATCAATGCACCCACCGATCTGCTCCTGGGTCGCCCGCTGATCGGCAAGGGCACCAACGGTGCGCCCGGGACCGGGCAGCCCGGCGGCCCCGGCGGGATCTTGTGGGGCAATGGCGGTGATGGCGGCTCGGGGGCGCCCGGGCAGCCCGGCGGCAAGGGCGGTAACGCCTTGTTGTTCGGCAGCGGCGGCAAGGGGGGAGCCGGTGGGGCCGGCGTGACCGGCACCGCGGGCTCGGTGGCCGGCGGCACGAACGGCGGCCTCGGCGGTACCGGCGGAGCCGGCGGGGCCGGCGGGCACGGCGGGCTGTTGCAAGGCAACGGCGGCGTCGGCGGCGCTGGCGGCATCGGCGGGACCGGCGGGGCCGGCGGGGCGACCACCAGCCTAGTCAACGGCACCAACGGGGGCGACGGCGGCAACGGCGGCAAAGGCGGCGCCGGCGGCCAACCTCAGGGGTTGTCCGCATTGCTCGGCGGCCATGCGGGCGCCAATGGCAACGGCGGCAACGGCGGCAACGGCGGTGGCGGCGGCACCGTCGACGTCACCAGCACCAGCGCCACCGCGTCGGTTACCGGGGGTAACGGCGGCAACGGCGGCAACGGGGGCATCGGCAACATCGGCGGCAATGGCGGCAATGGCGGCCTCGGCGGCGGCGGCACCATCAGGGACGGGCTCGGTGGCGCCATCGGCGGCGGTGGTGGCGGCAGCGGCGGCAGCGGCGGCAACAGCACTGGCGGGGGCACCGGCGGCACCGGCGGCACGGGCGGTGCCGGCGGCTCGGTCCAGCTGGCCGACTTCGCCGGCGGTGCCGGCGCCGGCGGCGGCGGCGGCACTGGCGGCGGCGCTGCCGCTACCACTGGAGGTTCCGGTGGTGGTGGCGGCGGCGGCGCCCTCGCCGGCTTCGGTACCGCCACCGCCACCGGCGGCAGCGGCGCCGACAGCGCCGGCGGCGGCGCCGGTGGTACCGGCGGCGCAATCACCGGCGGTGTGAGCGGCGCTGTTGTCGCTGCCGGCGGCGGCGGCGGAGGAGGAGGCGGTATCGCCGGTGGCACCGGTGGCACCGGCGGCACCGGTGGCCAAGCCGGCGGCAACATTCTTGGGGGCGCCGGCGGCGCCGCCGGCACCGCCGGCACCCTCGGAGGCTTTTTGTTCAACCCCGGCACCGGCGGCACCATAGTCGTTGGTCAGGGCGGCACCGCCGGCATCGGCGGTGGCGGCGGCGGTGGCGCCGCCACCGTGGTGGATGGCGGCCTCGTCACCATGGTCGTCACCGCCGGCCAGGGCGGCAAGGGCGGCTAGCATCAGCTGACATCGGCGGCCGACCTCCCGGCCTGTGCCTACCCACCGGCGAAATACCCACTGTCCCAACGGCAACCGAACATCCGGGCACCGCGCCGCGGCATGCTGATGCCCAAACGCCGTCGCAGCCGCTCCCCGTTACCACTGCGGTGGTGCCGCGCCTCGGCCGAAGCCCCACGTCGACTGACCCAGCCGCGGCTTTAGCTGATCCTCCGGGGGATGCCGGCGAAAATCCGCCGCCAGCATCGGTTCTGGGTCCGACCCCTCGACGAGGGCCAGGCATGGACCGGTGAATTCACACTCCTGACAGTGGGCGGCGAAGGTCGGATAGATCGCCGGCTCGCGGCTCATTTCGATTGCGTCGCCGGCGATCAGCGCGCCGACTCCCCCGATCTCGGCGCGACCGCGCCGAATGCGGGTTCGCCGCAACGGACCGGCGGTGAACTGCTCGATGGGGCCCGACTGGTCAGCCCGCGAGGTGCGCGCCACCAGCCGCCGGTGTTGCGGGATCGAGCGGCCGCCGCCGCTGCCCTCGCTTTGGCGCACGCGATCGGGTGCGGACTCATCGGGGGCTGGGCGATCCAGCGGGCCGGTGATGCGCACCTGGTTGTGAATCGTCCCCGAGATCTCCATGCCCAGGTATTCCTGTTCCCAGGCCCAGCAGGCCGCGACCGACGACTCGTCAGCGATCAGCGCCTCCAACTCCTGCCACTCGTCAAGGATTTGGTGCCGCACCACCCAATACTCGTCGCTCGCGTCGACGGCCAGCAGGTCGATCCGGCAGGCGTAGATCACCGCGGACCCGTCCGGGGTCGTCAGCCCGCGCTCGGGGTCGCGCGGGTCGGGGAGCAGCCCCTGGACCTCGGGGCCGATCTTCACCGGAGCGAAGTCGTCGACCGTGCTCGCCCACGCGTCGTAGGCATCGACCAACGCCGTTGCGCCGGGCAACGCATCCGGCGCGCCGGCATCGTCGAGCGCGCGGACAACGGCCTTGTGTACCAGCGACTGCCGCAACTCGGGTTGCCAGTCCCACGTGCCGGGGTAGTAGTAGACCGCCAGGGCATCCTTGAGCACGGCGGGCAACACCGGATTCGCGCGACTGACCGGCTCGAGGCCGCGGCGATGCGGCGACGCGAAATCCCATTGTCGCCGGCAGCGCTTGAACCGGGCGCGATCGTCCTCGGTGATCCGATAGTTCACGGTCCGCGCCGCCGCTCAATGCGAATGCGGCCAGGGATCGTCCACCGGCCAGCGACAGCGATCCGTGCGAGCGACCATCGACTCCAGCTCGCCGAGCAGGTCATCGAAGAACGCCCGTAGCCGTCGCGGTTCCGACGGCCAAGAGGCCGAGAACGACATCCACGCGTCGGGCTCGGGTCCGGCTTCGGCGATCGGGGTAATCGCCCCGTCGGCGGGCACGATCCGCCAGTCGTACTCGTCCCCGCGGCGCTCGAGATACACGACATCATCGCGACCGGGGCGGTTCGCCTCGATCGAGGCGAATAACTCGTCAACCTTCACAATGCGCCCCGCGAGGTTCAGGATAACCGCGATTTGGGTGTAGAAAAGGGCCATGCATGAGCTATCGCTGTGCGAAGCGATCGCCGGTCTGGTCAAGACCCACGCCGGCGGCCGGCACGTCGACGTGGTGCGCGTGCGGATCGGCGCCCTGCGCCAGGTGGTGCCGGAATCGCTGTCGTTCTGCTGGACGCTCGTCCGGGACTCCGAGGACATGCCGGACGCCGAGCTCGAACTCGAGTGTGTCGGCGCCGAGGTGAACTGTCGTGCGTGCGGCCGCTCCTCGGAGATCACCTCGGCCTGGTCGATCTGGTGCCCGCGGTGCGACAGTTCCGACGTCGAGGTGCTACACGGCAACGAATTCCTGGTTACCTCGTTGGACGTCTCGTGAAAGATGTTCCGCATGAATGGATTTGACTATGGGTAGATTTCATCGCCACGACGACGGGACCGTGCACACCCACGAGCACGATCACGTTCCCCACGAGCATGACCATGAGCACGACCACGGGGATCACACCGGCTACCAGACCGGCAGACAGCGCATCGACGTCCTGGAGGCGATCTTCGCGGAGAACGACATTCTCGCCGACGCCAACCGGGCCGCGTTCGAGAGCAACGGTATCCGCACCCTCAACCTGATGAGTTCACCGGGCTCGGGGAAGACGACCATCCTGCAGGCGACACTCGACGAGCTCGCCGGTGAGTTCGCGATCGGTGTGATCGAAGGCGACATCGCCACCGACCTGGATGCGGCCAAGCTCAGCGGCCGCGGCGCCCAGGTGTCATTACTTAACACCAGCAACGGGTTTGGCGGCGAATGCCACCTCGACGCGCCCATGGTCAACCGCGCGCTGCCGGGCCTCGACCTTCCCGGCCTGGACCTGGTGATCGTCGAAAACGTCGGCAATCTGGTCTGCCCGGCGGAGTTCGACGTCGGTGAGCACGCCAAGGCCATGGTTTACTCCGTGACCGAGGGCGAGGACAAGCCGTTGAAGTACCCGGTGATGTTCCGGTCGGTGGATGTGGTGCTGCTGAACAAGATTGACTTGGTGCCCCATCTGGACGTCGACGTGGACACCTACATCGCGCATGTCCGCGAAGTCAACGCGGCAGCGACGATCCTGCCGGTCAGCGCCCGCACCGGAGACGGCATGGGCGCCTGGTTCGGCTGGTTGCGACGGTTCGCGAAAGGCCCGGAGGCCTGAAGGCGTCACGTCCCGGCCGCGACGGGCGCATTTCTTCCTGCGAATGACTTGCATAACGATGAAAATAGCCGCTCTCGATTGGCCTGCTCACCGATGTTCAGGAATCGCGCAAACGACCCGAAATCCCTTGTAGCGACAGAGCTTTGGCCCAACCTGCAAACCTATAGAACATCTGTCTATTTATTAGCAAACGACCAAACGTTGACAACGCTTGACGGCAGGCGTAGACCCAGAAACAGCGCTGCGCAAGTGGGCCGACGGTCGACTCCGGCAGCGTAGGGGCTTCAGCCCGCCCCGGAAAGCTGCAGAATGCCAACGGAAGCAGCAGTCAAAGCGGAAGAAACATTGATCCATGTTCTATGGATTAATGCCGGGCTAAGTTGTGATGGCGATTCGGTGGCGTTGACTGCCGCCACACAGCCCAGCGTCGAGGAAATAGCCCTCGGTGCGCTCCCGGGCTTACCGAAGGTCGCCGTGCACTGGCCGCTGATCGACTTCGAATGCGGACCCACTGGAGGCGCGGACGACTTCCTCGAGTGGTTCTTCAAAGCGGATCGCGGCGAGCTCGAGCCCTTCGTGCTCGTGGTCGAAGGATCGATTCCGAACGAGAAGCTCAAGGACGAGGGCTACTGGTGCGGGTTCGGCAACGACCCGGCCACCAACCAGCCGATGACCACCAGCGAGTGGCTCGACCGGCTGTCGCCCAAGGCCACCGCGATCGTCGCGGTCGGAACCTGCGCCACCTACGGCGGCATCCACGCGATGGCCGGCAATCCGACGGGCGCGATGGGCGTGCCCGACTACCTCGGATGGGACTGGAAGAGCAAGGCCGGCATCCCGATCGTCTGCGTCCCCGGCTGCCCGATCCATCCCGACAACCTGTCGGAGACGCTGACCTACCTGCTCTACATGGCCACCGGTCAGGCGCCGATGATCCCGCTCGACGACGCGCTGCGCCCCAAGTGGTTGTTCGGCAACACCGTGCACGAGGGGTGTGACCGGGCCGGCTACTACGAGCAGGGCGATTTCGCCACCGAGTACGGGTCACCGAAATGCATTGTGAAGCTTGGCTGTTGGGGCCCGGTCGTGAAGTGCAACGTGCCCAAGCGCGGGTGGATCAACGGCATCGGCGGTTGCCCGAACGTCGGCGGCATCTGCATCGGGTGCACGATGCCCGGCTTCCCGGACAAGTTCATGCCGTTCATGGACGAGCCGCCGGGCGGCAAGCTCTCGAGCACCGCGTCGGGCCTGTACGGCAGCGTGATCCGCAGCCTGCGGGGCATCACCGGCCGCACCGTCGACAAAGAGCCGAAGTGGCGCCACAGCGGCGACCAGCTCACCACTGGAGCGCGGCGCACCTGGTAGCCGCACCGGCGTTCAGCAAGCAGCGCCGTCCCGGTGACAACCAACAAATCTTGATCGTCTCAAAAGAGAGCGAAGGCCGATGACAACGATCGTCCCTGAGCCGTCACATGCCACCCGCGAACCCGGCCAACTGGTCGAGATGGCGTGGGATCCGATCACCAGGATCGTGGGCAGTCTCGGCATCTACACCAAGATCGATTTCGAGAACAAAGAGGTCGTCGAGTGCCACAGCACGTCGTCGATTTTCCGTGGCTACTCGATCTTCATGAAGGGCAAGGATCCTCGCGACGCCCACTTCATCACCAGCCGCATCTGCGGTATCTGCGGCGACAACCACGCCACCTGTTCCTGCTACACGCAGAACATGGCCTACGGGGTCAAGCCGCCGCACCTGGGCGAGTGGATCGTCAACCTCGGCGAGGCCGCGGAATACATGTTCGACCACAACATCTTCCAGGAGAACCTGGTCGGCGTTGACTTCTGCGAGAAGATGGTCGCCGAGACCAACCCGAGCGTGCTTTCACTGGCGGAGAAAACCCCGGCGCCGCAGGCCGGCGCGCACGGGTACCGGACGATCGCGGACATCATGCGGTCGCTCAACCCGTTCAGCGGCGAGTTCTACCGGGAAGCGCTGCAGGTCAGTCGCTGGACGCGAGAGATGTTCTGCCTCATGGAGGGTCGCCATGTGCACCCGTCCACGTTGTACCCCGGCGGGGTCGGCACCGTCGCGACCATTCAGCTGATGACCGACTACATGACCCGGCTGATGCGCTACGTCGAGTTCATGAAGAAGGTCGTGCCGATGCACGACGACCTGTTCGACTTCTTCTACGAGGCGCTGCCGGGTTACGAGAAGGTCGGGCTGCGCCGCACCCTGCTGGGCTGCTGGGGTTCCTTCCAGGACCCGGAGGTGTGCAACTTCGAGTACAAGGACATGGAGCGTTGGGGTAACGCCATGTTCGTCACCCCGGGCGTGGTCGTCGACGGCAAGCTGGTCACCCACTCGCTGGTGGACATCAACCTCGGTATCCGGATCCTGTTGGGCAGCTCGTATTACGACGACTGGACCGAGCAGGAGATGTTCGTCAAGACCGATCCGCTGGGCAACCAGGTGGACCGGCGCCATCCGTGGAACCAGCACACCAACCCGCACCCGCAGAAGCGGGACATGGACGGCGGCAAGTACAGCTGGGTGATGTCACCCCGCTGGTTCGACGGCAAGGATCACCTGGCGCTGGACACCGGCGGCGGCCCGCTGGCCCGGTTGTGGGCGACCGCACTGGCCGGCCTGGTCGACATCGGTTACGTCAAGGCGACCGGCACCAGCGTGAAGATCAACCTCCCCAAGACCGTCCTGAAGGGGCCGGCGGAGTTCGAGTGGAAGATCCCCAAGCACGGCAGCAACACGATTGAACGCGACCGGGCCCGGACCTACTTCCAGGCCTACGCGGCGGCATGCGCGCTGCACTTCGCCGAGAAGGCGCTCGCCGAGATCCGTGCCGGACGGACCAAGACTTGGGAGAAGTTCGAGGTGCCCGACGAGGCCATCGGCTGCGGCTTCACCGAGGCGGTCCGCGGCGTGCTGAGCCACCACATGGTGATACGGGACGGCAAGATCGCCAACTACCACCCGTACCCACCCACCCCGTGGAATGCCAACCCGCGCGACAGCTACGGCACACCGGGCCCCTACGAGGACGCGGTGATGGGTCAGCCGATCTTCGAGGAGAACAGCAGGGAGAACTTCAAGGGCATCGACATCATGCGCACGGTGCGCAGCTTCGACCCCTGCCTTCCCTGCGGCGTGCACATGTACCTCGGGAAGGGCAAGACCCTCGAGAGACTGCACACTCCAACGCAGTCGCCCGTCGGGGAGTGACATGGCGGATCGCCCGGAAACCCCCGAGAACGACACACAGTGGCGTACAGCGGGCGATCGGATCCAGACGCTTCTGGATTCCTGCGCGGCAGGCGGGGCGGCCGCGCACGAACGCGCCCAGCAGTTGGTCCGCGAGGTCGTCGGACTTTACGGGGTCGCGCTCGAACGCATCATGTCCGAGTTGGCTGAACATGCCGGACAAGATTCCCGCCTGATAGAGCGACTGGCCACCGACGACCTGGTGGCCAGCCTGCTCCTGGTCCACGGCCTGCACCCGCACGACGTGCACCGGCGGGTGTCCGAGGCGCTGGATCGGGTCCGGCCTTACCTGGGCTCCCACGGTGGTGACGTCGATCTGCTCGAGGTCGCCGACGGACCCGACGGGGCCGTGCTGCGCCTGGCGTTCAAGGGCAGCTGCAAGAGCTGCCCGTCGTCCGCGGTGACGTTGGAGCTGGCGGTCGAAGACGCGGTGCGGGCGGCCGCGCCGGAGATCGCCGACATCGAAGTCGTCACGGCCGAAGCCAGGTCCGGCCCGAGCGTGATTCCCACCGAATCCCTGCTGGCGCACGTGCATTCGAACGGAACGAACGGCCACGGCGGGACCCCCTGGCACCCGGTGCCCGAAGTCGCCGAGCTCAAACCCGGCGAGGTCGCCGGCTTCAGCGTCGGCGGCAGCACGCTGCTGGCGTGCCGGGTCCGCGACGACACCTTCGCCTATCGGGACCACTGCCCGGTTTGTGACGACACTCTTCAGGGAGCGAAATTGCACGACGCCTTCCTGCGCTGTCCGCGTTGTCAGGTGGATTTCGACGTCGTGCACGCCGGCGCCGGGCGGGATGTTCCGGGCGGGGCGCACCTCGACCCGCTGCCGCTGCTGACCCGCGAGGGTGTGCTTTCGGTGGCGCTGCGGGGCGAGCGGCTGGGTGCTCCGGCATGACCAGTCCTTACGACGTGCTGGCGCGCATCAGAAACAACCGGCCGACCCCCGAGCCGGCCGGCGAACGCTGCGAGATGTGCTCGGAGCCGATTCGCGACGAGCACCAGCATGTGGTGAATGTGGCCGGCCGGCAGCTGATGTGCGTCTGCCGGGCCTGCTATCTGCTGTTCACCGACAGCGAGGCCGACCTGCGCTACCGGGCGGTGCCCGATCGATATCTGGCGTTTCCGGGTTTCGCGCTCGACCGCCGCGCCTGGGAGGCGCTGCAGATTCCGGTCGGCGTGGCGTTCTTCTTCACCAACTCCGCGCTCGAGCGAACCGTCGCGTTCTATCCCGGGCCGGCCGGGGCATGCGAATCCCAACTGGATATGGACGCCTGGAACGCGATCAAGGGCGCCGATTCGCGGGTGGACCTGCTGGTCGATGACGTCGAGGCCCTGCTGGTCCGGGTCCCTGAAACCGGCCCGCCGCAAACCTATCTCGTTCCGATCGACGCCTGCTACGAGTTCGTCGGACGGCTGCGCATGCTGTGGCGGGGGTTCGACGGTGGCCAGGAGGCCCGGGCGTTCATCGACAACTTCTTTGCAGAGATCCAGGCTCGCGCCAAAGACACGCCGCCCGGGACACCGCCATGACCGGACCGCACGTGGACGTGAATTTCGTGGTTCTCGACGTGGCGCCCGAGCCTTATGCGGTCAGCCCGGTGCTGACCGCGCGCGTCGGTGTCGCCGCCGGTGCAGACGACCCGGTGCACGCGATCGCCCTGCGCTGCCAGGTGCGGATCGAGCCGCTGCGACGTTCCTATACCGACGACGAAGCCGCCGGCCTGATCGACCTGTTCGGCACCCGCGAACGCTGGGCCGAGACCCAGCGCACCTTCCTCTGGCAGCATTGCACCGCGATGGTGCCGGGCTTCGCAGGTAACACGACGGTGGCCCTTCCGCTGGACTGCACGTACGACTTCGAGGTCGCCGCCGCCAAATACCTGCA
This sequence comes from uncultured Actinomycetota bacterium, assembly GCA_963784685.1. Taxonomy (GTDB): domain Bacteria; phylum Actinomycetota; class Actinomycetes; order Mycobacteriales; family Mycobacteriaceae; genus Mycobacterium. The sequence continues at coordinate 325,404 of CAWASF010000008.1, read as the reverse complement.
CGCGCTGCGCGAAGGCGCGCTACCGCTCCAATTCCTCTTCAGCGGAACGATCTTCGTCAAGTCCGAACGTGGGTTCTCGGTTCAGCAGGTGCCCTGGGATTGCGAGTACCGCTACGACATGCCGGTCGCGGTCTGGCGGCAGCTGATCGCGCAGCACTATCCGAACACCGGTTGGGTGCGGCTGAGCCACGAAACCATCGCGGCGCTGGTCGGTTACAAGTCGGCGCACGGGTTGCTCGACCTCGACCACGCGGTCATCTCGCTGTTGGACGGCGACCGGGAGACGGCCCGATGACCTCCACCTGGGACCGGGCCCGCACCGTCGCCGACGCGGTGCTCTACGAGGGCTATCTCCTCTACCCGTACCGGGGAACGTCGAGCAAGAACCAATCACGTTGGCAGTTCGGCGTTCTGGGCCCACCCGGCGCTGCGGACGCCGGCCTGGGCGAAGACGACACCCTCGCGGCGGATTTTCTGGTCGAGGGCGGCCAGGCCCTGACGCTGGTGGTGCGGTTCCTGCAGTTGCAGCACCGGCACGCCGAACGCGAGTTCACCCACGGCGAATTCGAACCCGTCGACCAGTTGACCACCCCGGCGGGGTCTTGGCTGACCTGGGACGAGGCGGTCGAGTGTGAACTGTCCTTCGGCCCGCTCGCATTCGAGGACCAACCGTGCACGTTGCCCCTCCAGGTGGACGCGGCGACCGAGATCGAATTACTCGAGGGCGGGCGCCTGGTGCGGCAACGGCAGGAGGTGCGCGGCGAACTGGCGGTGACCAGCGAGCCCGACGGCGACCTGCGCCGGGTCTCGGTGCGGGTCAGCAACGTCGGCGACGAAGCCGACAGCAAAGAGTCAGCCATTGCACGGTCGATGATCGGAACTCACATCATCGCCGAAGTCGTTGGCGGTCAGTTCGTTTCATTGCTGGAGCCGCCGCCCCACGCCACCGACGCGGTGTCGCGGTGCAGCCGGCACCGCTGCTTCCCCGTGCTGGCGGGCCCGGTCGGCACCCAGGACATCCTGCTGATATCGCCGATCATTCTGTACGACCACCCGGAGGTCGCCGAACAGAGCAACACGGCCCTGTATGACTGCACGGAGATCGACGAGATCCTCACCCTGCGCGTGATGACGATGACCGACGAGGAGAAGGCACAGGCCCGGGCCACCGATCCGCGGGCGGCCAGGATCGTCGACCAGTGCGACGCGATGTCGCCCGAGGCGATGGAGCGCCTGCACGGTGTGCTGCGCGACCCGCACGGGGCCCCGGGGCTGGTCCCCGAGATTCCCGAGGGCGTCGACTGGTGGGATCCGCTGGCCGACAACGCCGTTCGTCCGGACATCGACGCGGTGCTGGTGAACGGGATCCGGGTGGCCCGCGGCAGCCGGGTGCGGCTGCGGCCGCGGCGAAACGCCGACGCGCAGGACATCTTCATCGCCGGCAAGACCGGACGCGTGACGTCGGTGCATGAGGACGTGGAGGGCAACAAGCACGTCGGGGTGGTGGCCGACGACGATCCGGCCGCCGAGTTGCATGATTGGTATGGCCGCTATCTGTACTTCTCGCCCGACGAAATAGAGCCGCTCGAAGCTGAGCAACCGATAAACCCCTGAAAGGAGTTCGAAATGGAAGTCTTGGGTTGGCTATTCATAGCCATCGTCGCGTTGGTGGTGTTGGTCGCGCTCGGGCTCGGGCTGGTATCGCTGCCCGATGCCCGCCGCTACCTGAAACTGAGGCGGATGTAACCAACCGGAGAGCCCGATGACGGGGCGCATCCTGGTAGCCGGGATCGGCAACATCTTCTTGGGCGACGACGGATTCGGTTCGGAAGTCGTCCGGAAAGCCGAGATCCGGCAGGACGATCCGAGTGTCCGGGTGATCGACTATGGCATCAGGGGCATGCACCTGGCCTACGACCTGCTCGAGGAATGGGACTCGCTCGTCCTCGTCGACGCGGTACCCAGCCGCGGCAGCCCCGGGACGTTGCACGTCTTCCAGCACGACTCCGAGGAAGACGTGGCGGCCGGCCGTGAATCCGGTTTCGGCTCAACCGGTGTCGATGCCCACAGCATGGATCCGGCCGCGGTGTTCGCCAGCCTGCGGGCGCTGGGCGGCAGTCCGCCCTACACGGTCGTCGTCGGGTGCGAGGCGGGCAGCGTCGAGGAAGGCATCGGGCTCACCGAGCCCGTGGCCAAGGCCGTCTCGCGGGCCGCGCGGGCCGTCGAGGAAATCGTCGCGGCGTTGCAGACGTCCACGGCCGCAACCGTGCGAGAGGACGGCTGAGCGATGTGTCTCGGGATTCCCGGTCAAGTGATCCGGATGCTGGACGGTTACGAGGGACAGCTCGCACTGGTCGACGTGACCGGCGAGGAGCGCAGGGTCAACGTCGGCATGCTGCCGGAAGAGACCTTCGCGCCCGGCGACTGGATCATCATCCACATGGGCTTCGCCGTCGAGAAGACGGACCGCGCCGGTGCCGAGCAGGCAATGGCCGGTCTGGAGCTGATGGGCAGGGGCCGCACCGACCCGGCGGACAGCCCGGGGGGCGTTTGAGATGACCGACGCCCCCCTGCTGCTACGGTCCGATGACTTTCGGCAGCGCTTCACCGTGACCGGTGTTGTCCAGGGGGTCGGCTTTCGTCCTTTCGTCCACCGCATGGCCGGCGAACTGGGCCTCGCCGGGTTCGTCGGCAACGATTCCGGTGCGGTCTTCGTCGAGGTGCAGGGCGAGCGCGCCCGCCTGGACGAATTCGGTCGTCGGCTTCGTTCCGAGGCCCCGCCGCTGGCGCGGATCACCGCGGTCTCGGTCGCCGATCTGGAGGCCGACACCACCTGCGGGCGCGAATTCCGGATCGTGCCGAGCCGGACGGTCGCCGGTGCTAGGACGCCGATTCCGCCCGACATCGCGGTGTGCGACGACTGCGTCGCCGAGCTCTTCGACCCGCACGACCGGCGCTACCGGCACCCCTTCGTGACCTGCACCAACTGCGGGCCGCGGTTCACCATCATCCGCGAGTTGCCCTACGACCGACCCGCCACCACCATGTCGGCCTTCGCCATGTGCGAACGGTGCGCGGCCGAATACCACGACCCGACGGATCGCCGATTCCACGCGCAGCCGATCGCCTGCCCCGATTGCGGGCCTTCGCTGTTGTTCCGGTCGCAGGCCGGGCGGGTGACCGGATCGGATGCCGCGCTGGCGGCCACCCAACGCGCGCTCGCAACGGGCTCGGTGGTCGCCATCAAGGGCATCGGGGGTTACCACCTGGCCTGCGCCGCCGATGACGAGGCCGCGGTCGGCGCGGTGCGGGCGCGAAAGGCGCGGGGCGCCAAGCCCTTCGCCATGCTGGTCCGCGACCTCGAGGTCGCGCGGCGATACGCCTACGTCGACGAGGCGGAGGCCGCGGTGCTGTCGAGTCCCGCCCGCCCGATCGTGTTGCTGAGGCGGCTCCCATCGGACAACACCGCGCCCGTCGCCGACGCCGTCGCGCCGGGCAGCCCGCTGCTCGGGCTGATGCTGCCCTACTCCCCCATCCATCACCTGCTGCTGGCGCCCGTGCCCGGCGCCGACGAGCGGGTGCCCGACGCGCTCGTGCTCACCAGCGCCAACCGTTCCGACGAGCCGATCTGCTTCACCGACGACGATGCCGCGCAGAGACTTTCGGTGCTGTGCGATGCGGTCCTCGACCACGACCGGCCGATCCACGTGCCGTGCGACGACTCGGTGGTGCGCGTGGTCAGAGACCAGGAAGGGGCCCGGGAACTGCCGATCCGCCGATCCCGCGGCTATGCGCCGCTACCGCTCGACATCGGGCCGGCCGGCCCGGCGGTGCTGGCCGTCGGCGGGGAGCTGAAGAACACCTTCTGTCTCACCGACGGGTCACGTGCGTACATGTCGGGTCACATCGGCGACATGGCCACCTGGGAGACTTTGCGCGCGTTCGAACGCGCGGTGGACCAGCTCAGCGAAATACGCGGCAAGCCGGCGCGAATGGCCGCCGATCTGCATCCCGGATACCACACCCGAAGCTGGGCGGAACGCCATGCGGGCGATCGGCCGCTGGACCTCGTCCAGCACCACCACGCGCACGTGGTCTCGTTGCTGGCCGAGCACGGGCGCATCGGCGAGCCCATCGTCGGGGTCTCCTTCGACGGAACCGGCTACGGCTGCGACCAAACCATCTGGGGCGGTGAGATTCTCGCTCTCGGCGCCGACAGCCACCGATTCGTTCGCGTCGGCCACCTATTACCCGTACCGCTGCCGGGCGGTGACGCCGCGGTGCGCAACCCGTGGCGGATGGCGCTCTCCCAGTTGTGGATGGCCGGCATCGACTGGACACCGGACCTGGCGCCGGTCGCCGCCGCAACCGAAGACGAACTGCGCCTCACCCGTTCGCAATTGGAGAGCGGCACCGGATGTGTACCGTGTTCGAGCATGGGCCGGCTGTTCGATGCCGTCGCGTCCCTGCTCGGGGTGCGCCACCGGATCGACTACGAAGGCCAGGCCGCCATCGAGCTCGAGGCGCTCGCGGAGTCGGTCGGTTCGGCGCCCGGGCCGTCGCTGCCGCTCACGGTGCGCACCGACGGGGTGATCGATCCGGCCACCATGGTGCAAACGATGGTGGCGGCCCTGTACGCCGGCACGCCGCCCGCGCCGCTCGCCGCGGCGTTCCACGAGGCGGTCGCCGACGCCGTCGCCAACGTGGTCGCCCGGGTGGCCGGCGAGATCAGATTGGTGGGCCTCACCGGCGGGGTATTCCAGAACGTGCTGTTACTGCGGGGTTGCCGAAAACGATTGCAGTCGGCCGGATTCGAGGTGTTGACCCACCACACGGTGCCGCCGAACGATGGCGGGCTGGCACTGGGTCAGGCCGCGATCTCGATGCTGACGGGTTTGGAAGAGGGCTGGGGAGAGGAGGACTGATGACTACCACCGCAATTGATCGTGGGTTGGGCGCCGAATTGGCCGAGGACTTGGCCGCCACCGCGTTCACGCTGGCCAAGCGTTTCGCCGCGGGCGCCACCATGTGGTCGATCGCGCCGTCGTGGGAACCGCACGCGCTGCATATCGCGGTCGAGTTCGTGCATCCGGTGATCATGGGGAAACGCGCCCTGCCCGCGGTGGCGCTGACCGGGCCGGAGCTGGTGGATTTGGTGCGGGTGTCGGTGCGGCCCGGCGACATCGTGGTCGCCGTCTCCGCCGCGGACAACGCGCAGGTGCGCTCGGTGATGCGGCGCAGCCCGGCGTGGGGCGCCACCACGATTTGGATCGGCAGCGGCGAACGGCCAACCGCCGGAATGGCCGACCACGTGCTGTGGCTCGACGACCCCGATCCGCGGGTGCCCGCGACCGGTGGCTTCGTGCTGTTCTATCACCTGCTGTGGGAGCTGACCCATGTGTGCTTCGAGCACTCCGGGCTGCTCAAACCCGAGTGCTCCGAAGAAGTTTGCGTCACGTGCAGCGACGAGGGTCGCCTGGGCGAGGTGGTGAGCGCGCCGGAAACGGGATCGGCCATGGTGCGCACCGCGCGCGGTGTCGAGAGCGTGGTGACGGCGCTCGTCGATCCGGTCGCCGCCGGCGATCTGGTCCTCGTACACGCCGGGACGGCGATCAGCCGGGTGGAAGAGGAGGACGTCTGATGCCCGCGCACGACGAACCCACCAACTTCCTGTATCCGTTCATCGACGCCGAAGAAGACGACCCCAAATCGCTGCTCGCCGACCTGGCCGCGTCCGCGCAGGCGAAGGCGGCCGAGAGCCTGGCGCTGAGGCGCTCCACGCTGGAGGCCAACGCCGACCTGCTGGCGGCGTCCGCCGCCGAGATGGCGCGCCGGTTCGCGGCGGGCGGACGGTTGTTCACCTTCGGAAACGGCGGCAGCTGCACCGATTCCACCACTCTGGCAACGTTGTTCGCCCGGCCACCGATCGGCAACCCGTTACCCGCGTGGGCGTTGACCGCCGATCAGGCCATCCTGACCGCACTGGGCAACGACGTAGGGTTCGAGCTGGTGTTCGCCCGCCAGCTGATCGCCCGCGCGCAGGCCGGTGACATCGCGATCGCCATGTCGACTTCCGGCAATTCGCCCAACCTGCTGACCGCGCTGGCCGAGGCGCGCCAGCGCGGGCTGTACACCGTGGGTTTCGCCGGCTACGACGGCGGCGCCTTCGCCAGCAACCCAAACGTGGACGCCTGCTTCGTCGTTCGTTCGCAGAGCGTGCACCGAATCCAGGAATCCCAAGCGCTGGTGGGCTATCAGCTGTGGTTGGCCGTGCACCAACATCTCAGTGGCGATCAAGGTCTGGGGGCCGCATGAGCAAGTCAGCGGGTGACTACCTGTCGTCGGGACCGCGGTTCGGCGAGGGCGAGGTCATCGAGCGGATCGAGTCTTTCCGCAGGCGCCGCCCCCGCCTGCTCGATGACCATGTGACGCTCGCGCACGGCGCCGGCGGGAAGGCGTCGGCGGCGCTGACGGACGCGGTGTTCCTGGAGGCGTTCCGCAACCCGCTGCTGGAGTCGCTGGGCGACGGCGCGGTCCTCACGTTGCCGAGCGGCGAGCGCCTGGCGATGTCCACGGATTCGTTTGTGGTGCAGCCCAGGCGTTTTCCCGGTGGCTCCATCGGCGAACTCGCCATAAACGGCACCTGTAACGACCTCGCGATGGCGGGTGCCGTGCCGTCCTGGATCTCGGCGGCGTTCGTGCTCGAAGAGGGCTTTCCGATCGCCGAATTGAAGGACACCGTCGCCGACATGGCGGCCGCGGCCGCGGCCGCCGGTGTCCAGATCGTCACGGGCGACACCAAGGTGGTACCCAAGGGCGCCGCCGACGGCCTGTTCGTCACCACCACCGGAGCCGGTGTCATTCCCGCGGGGCGCACGCTGTCGGCGTCCTCGGTGCGGGCCGGCGACAGGGTGCTGTTGTCCGGGTCGATGGGCGATCACGGCATGGCCGTCATGCTCGCCCGGGGCGATCTGGCCATCGAGGCCGATATCGCTTCCGACACCGCCTGTCTCAGCCCGTTGGTGGAACTGCTGATGGCGGCCGCCCCCGCCACCCGGTGGCTGCGGGACGCGACCCGGGGCGGCGTCGGCACGGTGTGCAACGAACTCGCCCAGGCCTGCGGCCTCGGAGTGCTGCTCGAAGAGGAGCGACTACCCGTGCGGCCCATGGTGAATGGCGCCTGCGAGCTGCTGGGCATCGATCCCCTTTACGTCGCCAACGAGGGCAAGCTCGTCGCCGTCGTCGCGCCGGGGGAGGCCGAGGCCGCGCTGGCCGCGTTGCGGTCGCATCCCCTGGGTGCCGAGGCGGCCGAGGTCGGGGAAATCGTCCCCGAACCGGCGGAAACCGTGGTGCTGCGCACCGGGTTCGGCGGAACGCGGATCGTCGACATGCTCGTCGGCGACCCGTTACCGAGGATTTGCTGAAGGAGTATGACAGATGTGTCTTGGGATTCCGGGGAGGATCGTCGAAATCACCGATCCTGCCAACTATTTGGCGAAGGTCGACGTCAGCGGGGTACAGCGCGCGATCAGCGTGCGGCTGCTGGAGGACGACATGCCCGAGCCCGACGACTGGGTGCTGGTGCATGTCGGGTTCGCGATGGCCAAGATCGACGAGACCGAGGCGTTGCTCACCCTGGCCGCCATCCAGAAGCTCGGCGACGCCTATACCACCGAGATCGAAGCCTTCGACTCGTCGGCCATAGTTTGAGGCCAGGGAGGAATAACAATGAAATTCGTTGACGAGTTTCGTGACCCGGCCGCCGCCCGCAAGCTGCTCGGTGCCATCGAGCACCTGGCCGGGACCGACGGCGAACAGTTCAAGTTCATGGAGGTGTGCGGCGGGCACACCCACACCATCTACCGGCACGGCATCGAGCACCTGCTGCCCGACAACGTCGAGCTGGTGCACGGACCGGGCTGCCCGGTCTGCGTCATTCCGATGGGCCGCATCGACGACGCGATGTGGTTGGCCGGCCAACCCGACGTCGTCTTCACCTGCTTCGGCGACATGATGCGCGTGCCCGGATCCAACGGCAGCTTGCTGGATGCCAAGGCGCGAGGCGCCGACGTGCGGTTCGTCTATTCCCCGCTGGACGCGCTGAAGATCGCGGTCGACAACCCCGACAAGCAGGTGGTGTTCTTCGCCATCGGATTCGAGACCACCGCGCCGTCGACGGCGGTGACGCTGGTGCGGGCGCGCGATATGGGCCTGCCCAATTTCAGCGTGTTCTGCAACCACGTGACGATCGTGCCGCCGATCAAGGCCATCCTCGAGTCGCCGGATCTGCGGCTGTCGGGCTTCATCGGGCCCGGGCACGTGTCGACGGTGGTGGGCAACCGGCCCTACCGGTTCGTGCCGGACGTGTACCGAAAGCCTTTGGTGGTGGCCGGGTTCGAACCACTGGACATCCTGGCGGCGGTGGCGATGCTGCTGCGGCAGATCCGCGAGGGTCGGTGCGAGGTGGAAAACCAGTACAAGCGGGTGGTGCCCGAGCACGGCAACCCGGCCGCGCTGGCGCTGATGGGCAAGGTGTTCGCGTTGCGTCCGCACTTCGAATGGCGGGGGCTGGGCTTCATCTCGCAAAGCGCGCTGCGGCTGCACGACGATTTCGCGGAGTTCGACGCCGAGCTGCGGTACGCGATGCCCGGCGTGCGGGTCGCCGACCCGAAGGCATGCCAGTGCGGCGAGGTGCTCAAGGGGGTGCTGAAGCCTTGGGAATGCAAGGTTTTCGGCACCGCGTGCACCCCGGAGACCCCGATCGGAACGTGCATGGTGTCCCCCGAGGGGGCGTGCGCCGCCTACTACAACTTCGGCCGCATGCACCGCGACGCCGTCAAGCTCGTGGGGCGTACTTGAACGACGAGCCCGGCGCCCGTGGCTCTTACAAGGGTGCAGAGATGTTCGCCCGCTACGCGTATGCGCCCAACGCGCTGGGCTATTGCGGTCCCCCCCTGGGGGCCACCCTGCGTGACGGTTCGGTCGACGAGGTGCGCAGCGCGGCGACGAGGTTTTCCGGGGCCTGGCCGTACCTGCGGGTGCTGTCCCGGCTGACCGGCATCGCCGACCCGCTGGATTATCAACTCGTCGAGTCGTATTGGCTCGGCGGCGGCGTCGGCGCCGGCCTGGACCCCCAGGAGTTCTTCGACGCGCTGCTGGACATCATCGGCCCGCAGGCGGGCCGCTACTGGTCGCACCTCACGGCGGACCTGGCCCGCGAGGCGGCCGCCAACCACTGCTTCCACGTGTTCGGCGTGTATCCCTGGACCCGGTTTCTCGGCCGCGGCATGGACGAACACCCGCTGAGCGTGCTCGACAATTGCCGGATCACCTGGGGGACGGTCGTTTCCCGCACCGGCGATGGCGTCGAGGTCAGGTGTCGACGGCTCGTTTTGGACGGTCAGGCGCTGACGCTGTCCGAGCCCGCGGCGCGTCCCCTCGAAGTCTGGGCCGACGGGTACAGCGCCGTGCCCGACGTCGCGGTCGGCGACGAGGTCGCGGTGCACTGGGGACGGCTGTGCGGCCGGCTGTCACCGGAGCAGATCCAGGCGCTCGCCGACACCACGGACCGTCAACTGCAGGTGACGAGTCGACGGCTGGCGCCCGTTTAGATTCGGCGGCGCGCGCCGCCCGATCCTGTCGCGTTCGGTGGCAATGCGGTTGGCGCGGTTTTGGGCGCGGGTACGGGCGCGTCGGGCATCATCGCGGTCCGCTCGCCGTAGTGGTCCGGGGGTGCATCGACATCAGGGCGGGCATGCCGCCCACAGCGGGACACAGCTCGGGAACAGCAGCGCACTGCCCGGGGCGGTGGCGTAGGTGTGCCCGGACGGCGATTTCAGGATCAGCGTGCCGTCGGCCAGTTGTTGTTCACTCCAACCCCAAAAACGTCTTCACCAAATGACGGGAACGACTGCGCTAAGTACATTTCAGCTCTCTGCTGTCACGAGATCCGACCCCGATCCTCGGCTTACACTTCTGCAATGTTCTCGGAGACGCGCTACGCGATGAACGGGGACTTGCGCGTCGCCTACCGCGCGTCGCCCGAAGGACCGGCGCGCGTCCTCCAGGAAATCGCAGAGTTTCTCACCGGCGAGCAGGCCGACGTGGCCGACGACCGGGTGCTTGCCACGCTGCTCTTCACCGACATTGTCGACTCGACGCGGCGCGCGGCGGAGATGGGCGACCGCGACTGGCACGCCTTGCTCGATGCGCATGACGCCATCATCCGGCCGCAGTTGTCGCGGTTTCGGGGTCGCGAGGTGAACACGTCGGGTGACGGATTTCTGGTGATGTTCGACGGCCCGCAGCGGGCGATCCGCTGCGCCATGGCGATCCGCGACGCGGTGCAGGCGCTCGGCATCGAGGTGCGTGCGGGGTTGCACACCGGCGAGTGCGAGGTCCGCGGGGATGATATCGGCGGGATCGGCGTGCACATCGGGGCGCGCGTGAGCGCGTTGGCCGGGCCCAACCACGTGCTGGTGTCCAGCACGCTGCGCGACCTGGTGATCGGGTCAGGACTCAAATTCGACGATCGCGGCGCTCACCAGCTCAAGGGCGTGCCGGGTGAGTGGCGCCTGTTCGCCGTCGCCTCTGCGTAAACCGTTGGCGGGCGGTCAGAACGGCGGTGGCTCGTCGTCATCATCGGGTGGTGCGGGCCCGACGTGGCTGACTGGCTCTTGGCGCGGGCCGGTGCGGGCTTCGCGGTTGTGTCGGCGTTCGGTGGCGATGCGGTGGGCGCGGTTTTGGGCGCGGGTGCGGGTGCGTTTGGGCATCATGGCGGTGCGCTGGGCGCGGTAGTCGCGGGGTGGGTCGGCTTCGGGGGCGGGCATGCCGCCCACGGCGTGGCACAGGCTGGGGAACAGCAGGGCGCTGCCCGGGGTGGTGATGTAGGTGTGCCCGGCCGGTGAGGTGAAGATCAGCGTTCCGTCGGCCAATTGTTGTTCCTGCCAGCCCAAAAAGGTCTTCACCAGGTGGTGGGTGCGGCACTTGCAGTTCAGATTGCCCGCATGCGTCGTGCCGCCCTGGGCGTAGGGAATCGTATGGTCGACGTCGCAGCCCACCGCGGGGCGATCACAGCCCGGCCAGCGGCACGTCAAATCCCGGCAGCGCACAAAATCGGCCAACGCCTTGGACGGCACATAGCCTTTCTCGGGCGGAGCATCGCCGGGATGGACCAGCGACACCAGTTTCGCCGAGGCGCCCAGCTCGGCAATGAGCTCGGGGGTGATCAGCCCATCGGCACCCACCTCCGATCCCGGCGCATCGCCACTCCCGTCGATGGTGGCCTGCTCGGCGATCACATGAATCACCACCGGCGTTGCGGCATGCCGCGTGCCGACCGCCCGCTCGGCGCGCCCGCAGCGACAGCCCAACCGATCCGCGCAGGCCGCCACCGCACCCAGGGCGTCGGCGCGGCGCTGCTCGCGGCCGCGCCGGTCGTGCTCACACACCGTGGCCGCCAACGCCTCCAACCGCTTGTCCAGCGCATGGGCATCCGGGGTGAACAGCTGCCATGAATCTCCGAGATGCCCTCCCCGCCATCGGCGATCCACACCTCACGCTCGGCCTGGCGCTGCTGGGCGGCGGCGCACCGCATCCGCGTCGGCTCTGGCCACGATCTTGTCGATCTGGCCGGCCAGCCGGCCCCGGTTCATCGACAGCCAGCGGCGGCACCTTGACCGCCAATCCGGCATCCACCACCGCCAACACCGCAGGAGTCGGTGATCAGATCGGTGCGGTAGACGATCGCCTGAAACATCCGATAGTCGATGTCCCCGGCCCGAACACCTCACCCACCCGCGGTAGCCGCTCGCGCATCGCCCGCCCATAGCGCAGCCGGCTGGCGGCCAGCCCCTGGCTATTCCGACATTGATTGAACCGATCCCGCCGCTTGAGTCGCGCGCCAGACCACGGCGCCGGCGCGCGTGTGGGTTCGTGCCAGACTGGCCCAATGCCCGGTCCGGTTCACGGTTCGATCTGCGACGTGCTGCCCGCCGCGGCCGCGCTGCTGGGGGCCCCGGGCGCGGAGGACACGCTGGCGTTGGCCGACTGGATTGGCGCTGTTCGAGTCGATCGTGTCGCCGTCGTGCTGGTGGACGGAATGGGCCGGCACCTACTACCGGAGCTGGCGCCGAGTGCGCCGCTGCTCGCCTCTGTCCTGGCCGGCGACACCGGACGGCTGCGCGAGCTCAGCTGCACCTTTCCGTCGACCACGCCGAGCAGCCTGGTGTCCCTGGGTACCGGAGCCCAGCCCGGCGAGCACGGCATCCTGGGTTTCACGCTCAACGTGCCCGGCACAGATAGGGTGCTCAACCACATCCGGTGGCGCGACGACCCGCCGCACACCGAATGGCAGCCGCTGCCAACGTGGTTCGGGCGGCTGCAGCAAGCCGGCATCGAAGCGCGCGCCGTGCTGCCCTCCTCCTTCATGGGCAGTGGACTGACCGACGCGGCGTATCGCGGCGCCCGCTTTCGCCCGACGCACACGAGCGACGACTACGCCGGGGAGCTGGCCGACGAGCTACGCGCGGGGCCGGGCCTGGTCTACGGCTATACGGCCGATCTGGACACGGCGGCCCATGTGTTCGGCATCGGATCGCCCCAATGGCACACGGCGGCGGCCCACGTCGACGCGCTGCTGACCCGCCTGGTCGAGACGCTGCCCCCGAACACGGCTCTGCTGGTGACCGCCGACCACGGCGGTCTCAACGTCCCGCCGGACGCTCGCGTCGACCTCGACACCGACCCACGGCTGGCCGCGGGAGTGCGGGTGGTCGCAGGCGAACCCCGGGTGCGCTACCTGCACACCGAGCCGGGGGCCGCGGCAGACGTCCAGTCGGCGTGGAGCGAAGTGCTCAAGGGCCGCGTAGCGGCGTACAGCCGCGAGCAGGCCGTGGCAACGGGGATGTTCGGGCCGGTCAACCCGCGGCATCTCGCGCGGATCGGCGATGTCGTCGTCGTGTGCACCGGCGACGCGGCCGTGCTGGCGACCGGCCACGAGCCCCCGGAAACGGCTCGCCTCATAGGTTTTCACGGCGGGGGCACCGCGGCCGAGATGGCGATCCCGCTGATCGCCTGGCGGGGCTGACGTTAAGAGCCCGAAAGGCCGGTGCTTACAGCAAAAGATCGTTATCGTTGCGGCGTGGTCAGCCTGTATGCCGACGTGGCGCCGGTAACAAGCGTCGCGCCCCTCGTCGCCCTCGTGTTGTTCGTGCTGATTGTCGTGGCGGTGATCGTGGTGGTGATCCTGCTGGTGCGTCGCTCCCGCCGGCGAAACCCGCCGCCACCGCCCCCGGGTCCGCCTATCGGTTGAGGAGCAGACCGATGAGCAGCGAGGAGGTGTTGGCGCCGAGGCTGAGGATTGCGAGGACGGCAAACTCGCGGCGGACGGCCGCGGCGAGCAGTGCCGCCTCGGCCACGATCACCGCGACCTCCGCCAGCAGCGTGTGGGCCGGCGCCGGATGTGGCCCGAGCACCCACCACAGCACCGGGTGGGTGCACGCGTTGACCGCGACCGCCAACACGAGCGCCGACCACACACGCAACCCGACGAGAGCGACGAGACCGCCCACGTACCAAGGAAGTTCCACCGCGAGGGTGAGACCGAATGCCGCCAGCTGGGACACGCGATGACTCTACGGGCAGTCTGGCTTTTTGTTGTGGTTGCCGCCGTCGCGCTGGTCGTCGCCGTACGGGCGCCGTTGGCCACAACCGTGCTCGGACTGATCGCCTTCGGGGTCCTGCACAACATCTTGGAACTGCGCTACGTCTCCGGGCGTTTCGCTGCCGTGCTCTCGGGCCGGCTACTGCTGTGGCTCGTGGGACTGATCACCGCGATCGTGGTGTGCCGGCTCGCCGGCATGATCGTCGGCGAGCCGGCCCGGCTGGCCGAGATCGCGATCGGGTACGCGGTACTGGTCGCCGCCTGCTTGGCGGCTTCGCGGGGACCGGCGTTGCTGGTTGCGCTGACCGTGCTTGCCGCCGCGGCGATCGCCTCATTGAGCTGCCCGGCATACCACTTCGTGATACTCGCTCATCTGCACAATGTGGTGCCGCTGTTTTTCCTCTGGGAGTTGTCTGCCCGATTCCCGAACCCGTCCGTTCGACGCTGGTTTCGGTCGGTCCAAGTCGGGTGGGTCCTCGTGGTGCCCGCACTTCTGCTTTCCGGGCTCCTCGACCGGCAATTCGGCTCGGCGAGGTCATCTTTGACGGGCTTCGTTGGCAATCCGCGACCGATACTGGCGGCCAGCGCTCCGCCCGCGGCGGTGGTGACCGAGGTCGGAATGAGATTGCTCGTCGTCTTTGCCTTCCTGCAGACGATGCACTACTTCGTCTGGGTGTTCTTCCTTCCCCGCTGCGCGCCCGACGCGACAAAGGCTTTCGAGGCGCGGGCGCCGTGGCTGACGAGTCGCCGCGCCTGGACGCTGGGGACCGCCCTCGGCGTTGCGTTGGCCGGGTTGTTCGTCATCGATTATTCGTCCGGCAAAGCCCTGTACTCGGCCTTCGCCAGCTACCACGCCTACCTGGAATTTCCGGTGCTGCTCGCCGTCGTACTCGGCTTGCGCGGTGCGGCGACTGCTACCGCCGACACGAACCGGGCGTCGGTGCTCGACGAGTCGTCCGTCGCAACTCATACCGGACTCTGACGGGTTTCACAGCTCGCATCGTGTCTTGCGAGTTTCACTGCCATGGGTGGTCTGTAACGCCTGTAACCCCTGCGCCTATGTCTTGAAAAAAGACTCGATGCTTCAGGAACGACTCAGATGAACTTCGCGACCCTACCGCCGGAGGTCAACTCCGGGCGAATGTATGGCGGTCCCGGCCCGGGATCGATGACCGAGGCCGCGACGGCCTGGGAGCGATTGGCCACCCAGCTGTACACCGCGGCGGCGGACTATCAGGCGGTGACCTCGAAGCTGGCCCCAGCGACCGACGTTGCGGCGCGTTTCATAAAGTGGCTCAACGCCACTGCCGCCTATGCCGAGCGCGCGGCCGGCCAGGCCGCCGCGGCCGCGAGCGCCCACGAGACGGCGCTGGCGGCGATCGTTCCCCCGCCGGTGATCGACGCCAACCGCGCGCGGCGAAGGACGCTCGCCGGCGAAAACCGCCTCGGCCAAACCGGCCCGGCGATCGCGGACACCGAGGCCGCGTACGAACGGATGTGGGCTCAGGACGCCGATGCCATGCACGCCTACGCCTGCGAATCGGCCGCCGCCACGAAGATGACGCCGTTCACCTCTCCACCCGCCAGCACCGGACGCGCCTGCTCGGGTAGGGCCACCACCTGGGCGGTGAAGTCGGCACCGGAGCTAGTTTCTGCCGGACAGCAAGTGATGACGGCGATCCCCGAAGCGCTGCAAGCGCTTTCCGTCTCACCGCAGGTGACGTTGGAAGTGCCGCTTTCGTCGGTGACATCGTCGCTGTCGAAGCTGAGTTCGCTGAGTGCGCCGTCGGGCTTGGCGATCAGCCACCTGAATTCGCTGAACAAGGCGGCGGCGTTGCGGTGGTTCCTGCCGGGCCAGGGTGGCGCTCGCGGCGCGGCGGTTGCCGCGACGTTCGGGCGCGGGGCGACGATCGGGACCTCGACCGCGACACTGACCGTCCCGCATGCCTGGTCAATTGCGCAGACGCCAACCCCCGTCCGCCGTGGAACCGTCGCGTAAGGGCGGTTAGAGGGGCGTGACGTAGGCCGAGCTGATGCCGCCGTCGACCAAGAACGTCGAGGCGGTGATGAACGACGCGTCGTCACTGGCCAAAAATGCTACCGCGGCGGCGATTTCGTCGGGTTCGGCGAAGCGGCCCAACGGCACGTGCACCAGCCGGCGGGCGGCCCGTTCGGGATCTTTGGCGAAAAGCTCTTGCAGCAGCGGGGTGTTGACCGGTCCCGGGCACAGCGCGTTGACCCGGACGCCCTGCCGGGCGAATTGCACGCCCAACTCGCGTGACATCGCCAGCACCCCGCCCTTCGAGGCGGTGTAGGAGATCTGCGACGTCGCCGACCCCAGCACCGCGACGAACGAGGCCGTGTTGATGATCGAGCCCTTCTGCGCGGGCACCATGTGCCGCAACGCGGCCCGGCAGCACAGGTACACCGATTTGAGGTTGACGTCCTGGACCCGTTGCCACGCGCCAAGTTCGGTCTTTTCGATCAGGTCGTCCTCGGGCGGCGAGATGCCGGCGTTGTTGAACGCGATGTCGACCCGGCCGTACGACTCGGCCGCGGCGTCGAACAGCGCGTTGACGGCGCTTTCGTCGGAAACGTCGGTCGGCACGCAAAGGCCCGAAAGCTCGCCGGCCGCCGCCGCACCGGCGTCGCGGTCGATGTCGCCCACCACGATGGTCGCGCCTTCGGCGTGCATCCGCCGCGCGGCGGCCAATCCGATGCCGCTGCCGCCGCCGGTGATCACCGCCACCCGGCCCGCCAGCCGCTGGGTCAGGTCCATCACGGAGCCTCCTTGATCGCGATGAACACGTTCTTGGTCTCCGTGAAATGCAGTGGCGCATCGGGGCCGAGCTCACGCCCCAACCCCGACTGCTTGAAGCCACCGAAGGGCGTGTTGTAACGGACCGACGAGTGCGAGTTCACCGACAGGTTGCCGGACTCGACCGCCCGGGACACCCGCAGCGCGCGGGACAGGTCGTCGGTCCAGATCGACCCCGAGAGCCCGTAGGCGGTGTCGTTGGCCAGCGTCACGGCGTCGTGCTCGTCCTCGAACGCCAACACGGTGACGACCGGGCCGAAGATCTCCTCGGTCACGGTGCGGTCGGTGCGCTGTGGGGTGAGAACCGTTGGTGGAAACCAGAATCCGCGACCGTTCGGTGCCGTGCCGCGAAACGCGACGGGCGCGTCGTCGGGCACATAGGAGGCCACCTTGTCCCGGTGCGCGGCCGACACCAGCGGACCCATCTCGGTGTCGCGGGATCCGGGGTCCCCGACGACGACGCCGCGCACCGCCGGTTCCAGCAGCTCCATGAATCGGTCATAAACGCTGCGCTGCACCAGGATCCGGCTACGCGCACAGCAATCCTGCCCGGCGTTGTCGAACACCCCGGCGGGCGCGGTCGCCGCCGCGAGTTCCAGATCGCAGTCGTCGAAGACGATGTTGGCGCTCTTGCCGCCCAACTCCAGCGTCACCCGCTTGACGTGCGCCGCCGCGCCGGCCATCACCTGCCTGCCGACCTCGGTGGAGCCGGTGAACATGATCTTGCGAACGTCCGGGTGGGTGACGAACCGCTGTCCGACCACCGCGCCCTTACCCGGCAGCACCTGCAGCAGGTCGTTGTCGAGGCCGGCCTCAACCGCCAACTCGCCGAGCCGGATCGTCGTGAGCGGCGTCCACTCGGCGGGTTTGACCAGCACCGCATTACCGGCCGCGAGGGCCGGTGCGATGCCCCAGGATGCGATCATCATCGGGAAGTTCCACGGCGTGATCACGCCGACCACGCCCAGAGGTTCGTTGAAAGTGACATCGAGCCCGCCGGCGACGGGAATCTGCTTGCCGGACAGGCGTTCCGGGCTACCGGAATAGAACGTCAGAACGTCGCGGACGTGGCCGGCTTCCCATTCGGCCGATGCGATGGGGTGTCCCGAGTTGGCCACCTCGAGGGCGGCCAACTCGTCGGCGTGGGCGTCGACGACGGCGGCGAATGCCCGCAGGCCCGCCGCGCGCTGCGCCGGCGACAGCCGCGCCCAGCGCCGCTGGGCCGCGCGCGCCCGTTGCACCGCATCGTCGACCACGGCGGCGTCGAGGAGGTCGACCGACCGCAGCACTTCCCCGGTGGCGGGGTTGACCAGTTGCGCGGACGTCATCGGGCGTCCGCATACGATTGCGCGGCGGCCACCACCGCCTTGAACAGCCGCAAATCGTCCAGGGACTTCTCCGGATGCCATTGCACCGCCAGCACGAAGCGCTCCCCGGGCAGCTCCAGCGCCTCGACCACACCGTCGCGGTCCCAAGCGCTGACCACCAAGCCCTCGCCGACTTTGTCGATGGCCTGGTGGTGGTAGCACGGCGCCTCGGCGGACTCCCCGAGCAGGCCGGCCAGCCGGGTGCCCGCCACGGTGCGGACCGGCATCCTGGTGAACACCCCGTTGCCCGCGCGATGCCCGTTGTGGCCGAGAACGTCGGGCAGATGCTGGTGCAGCGTCCCGCCGAACGCGACATTGAGCACCTGCGCGCCGCGGCAGATGCCCAGTACCGGCAACCCTCGGTCCAATGCGCCTCGCAGGAGCGCGAACTCCAAAGCGTCGCGCGCGACGCGCGGCTGGTCCGTGGTCGGATGCGGTTGCTGACCGTAGGCGGCGGGGTCCAGGTCATAACCGCCGGTGATCACCAGAGCGTCCAGGCTGTCGAGCACCCCGTCGACGGTGCCGGTGCCCGCCGGCTGCGGGGGCAGCAGCACCGCGGTACCACCGGCCAGGATGACACCCTCGAAATAGTCGGCGGGCAGATATCCCGCGCGGACGTCCCAGATCCCGGTCCGCACTTGCTCGAGGTAGGTCGTCAGGCCCACTATCGGCCTGGCAGGGCGTCTAGAGGCGTTCAAAACCACGCATCCTCTCCCAATCGGTGACCGCCGCGTTGAACGCCGCCAACTCCACGCGAGCGTTGTTCAGGTAGTGCGCCACCACGTCCTCGCCGAACGCGTCGCGGGCGAGCGTCGACTCCCCGAACGCCGTGGCCGCCTCGGCCAGCGTGGCGGGCAGGCGCTGGACGCCGGTCGCCTCATACGCATTTCCCGCGTAGGGCTCGGGCGGCTGTAGGCCCCGTTCGGTGCCGTAAAGCCCGCCGGCGACCAGCGCCGCCGCCGCGAGGTAGGGGTTCACATCGCCGCCGGGAACCCGGCATTCGACCCGGATGTTGCGCCCGCGACCGACGACCCGCAGCGCGCAGGTGCGGTTGTCCAGGCCCCAGGCCAACGCCGTGGGCGCGAAGCTGCCGTGCGCGAATCGCTTGTAGGAGTTGATGTTCGGCGCGTAGAACAACGTCAGTTCGCGCACCGTCGCCAGCAGGCCCGCGACGAAACTGCAAAACGCTTCCGACATGCCGTGCGGGCGGCTGTCGTCGGCGAACACCGCGGTGCCGTCCCGGGCACGCAGCGACAGATGAATGTGACACGAGTTTCCTTCGCGCTCATCGTATTTCGCCATAAACGTCAGGCTCTTGCCGTGCTGGTCGGCGATCTCCTTGGCACCGTTCTTGTAGATGGCGTGGTTGTCGCAGGTGACCAGCGCCTCGTCGTAACGGAAGCCGATCTCCTGCTGACCCATGTTGCATTCGCCCTTGACGGCCTCGAACCGCAGGCCCGCGCCCTGCATGCCCTGCCGGATGTCGCGCAGCAGCGGCTCCATGCGCGACGACGCCAAAATCGCGTAGTCGATGTTGTAATCGCTGGCCGGGGTCAGCCCGCGGTACCCATCGGCCCACGCCTGGCGATACGACTGGTCGAACACCATGAACTCCAGCTCGGTGGCGATATCGGCGACCAGTCCGCGCTCGCCCAGCCGGTCGAGCTGGCGGCGCAGGATGGCCCGCGGCGCGACGGCAACCTCGCCGCCGTCGGCCCAACGCAGGTCGGCGATCACCAGGGCGGTGTTGGGCAGCCACGGGAGCAGCCGCAGGGTGGACAGATCCGGCAGCATCACCATGTCGCCGTAGCCGGTGTCCCAGCTGGACATCGCATACCCGGCCACGGTGTTCATGTCGACGTCGACGGCGAGCAGGTAGCTGCAGCACTCGGCGCCGTGCGCGGCCACTTCCTCGACGAAAAGCCGGGCCGCCATCCGCTTGCCGACCAGCCGGCCCTGCATGTCGGTGAAGGCCACGATGACGGTGTCGACCGCGCCGCTGTCCACGAGTTGTTCCAGCGCGGCCGGCGACAACATTGGAGAATCCGGACCGGTCATGACCGCAAGTCAACCAGGCGACTACCAGGTGCTGGTGCGCAACACGATCTCGGCGGCCAACTGCGCGGTCGACTCCTGCACGCTGCGCCGTCCAAGGTCCACCACACGGTATTCGGCGTAAACGAACCGCTGGCTGGCGCGGGCCACAGCCCGGGCGGCCGGGGAACTGACCAGCACGGTCGTGCCGATCTCCACCGGGGGGCAGTGTTCGTCGGCAACCTCGCCGTTGGGGCCGGCCACCCGCGGATGTCCGCGGTCGACGACCACCAGGCCAACGAACCGGCCCAACTTCGTCGCGGCCAGTTCCCAGGCGAGCTCACCGCCGGCGCGGTCGCCGACCACGACGGCCCAGCCGATTCCCACCGCGTCGAGGATGCCGACCGCCGACTTCGGCGTCAGCCGCCGGTCAAATCCGATGACGACGGTCCGGATCGTCGCGGTGTGCAGGCGCTCGCAGACCGCGTCGTAGGCGACCGGCGCGCGCTGCTCGTCGCCCAGAATGACGACGACGAGGCCCTTTTCCGGACCGGACACGGCGACCGGGACAGGAAACCCGTCGAGTGTGGTCATCATCGAGGACACCTACGCACGCTACAGCCAATGGCCTGCGGGCGCGAGGCTTCCCTACGGCCGCAACCGACTTGCGATGCGGGGTCGCCGCGGCGGCGGGCCGTCGAGCAGACCGAGAACGGCGTCGAGGTCGAGGTGGGCCGCCAGCAGATCGGCGATCAGATCGAGTTGGGCATCGCGTCGCGCGGCGACGTTGGTGTGGCCCACGACGAAGCCGCGACGGCCGGCCGCGTCAGCGACACGGACGAGCCAGGCTCGACGGAAGTCGTCGTTGTCGAGCAGGCCGTGCCAATGAGTGCCGAAGACGGCGCCGCGCGCGATGCCCTGCGGTTCCGCGCCCAGCCCGAACCAGCCGTCCTCGGCGCACCGGGAGAGCCGCCCATGGTGGATTTCATATCCCGTCAGCGGCTGCCGCCAACGACGCAGGACCTTGGCCTCGTCAAACGCGATGTCGGCGTCCAGCAGCCCCAGGCCGGTCACCACCCCCGCGCCGGATTCGACCGTGTCCTCGATGTCGCGGCACAGCATCTGCAGTCCGCCGCAGATACCCAGCACCGGCTTGCCGGCCCGGGCGTGATCGACGATCGCGCCGGCCAGGCCGCGATCCCGCAGCCACGACAGGTCCGCGACGGTGGCCTTGCTGCCCGGAAGCACGACCAGGTCGGTGTCGGCCAGGTCGGCGGGGTCGGTGGCCCAGCGCACCAGCACGCCGGGCTCGCATGCCAACGCCTCGACGTCGGTGGAGTTGGAGATCCGGGGCAACCGGACCGCGGCCACCCGCAGCCATTCGGCGCCGCGCGGTGGCGCGGGGTTGCCGATGACGCCGTGGGCAACCACCGACAGCGAGTCCTCGGCGTCCAGCCAGACCTCGTCGGCGTAAGGCAGCACCCCATAGGTTGGACGGCCGGTCAGGGCTTGCAGTTGCCGCAGCCCGGGTGCCAGCAGTGCGGGGTCTCCGCGGAATTTGTTGACGACGAAGCCGGCGATCAGCGCTTGGTCGTCGGGCGCGAGCACCGCGACCGTCCCGAACAGATGGGCGAGGAGGCCGCCGCGGTCGATGTCGCCGACCAAGATCACCGGCAGGTTGGCGGCCCTGGCCAGCCCCATGTTGGCCAGATCGGTTGCGCGCAGGTTTATTTCGGCCGGTGAACCGGCTCCCTCACAGATCACCGCGTCGAATTCTTTTCGCAGCAAAGACAATTCGTCTGCGACGATGCCGGCGAGCCGGTCCCGATGCTCCACATAGCCGGCCGCCGTCACCGAGTCGGTGGCCTGCCCGCGGATCACCAGTTGCGACGTCCGGTCACCTCCCGGTTTGAGCAGAATCGGGTTGAATCGCACGCTGGGCTCCAGCCCCGCCGCCCGCGCCTGCATCGCCTGGGCGCGGCCGATCTCGCCGCCCTCCACGGTGACCACGGAGTTGTTGGACATGTTCTGCGCCTTGAACGGCGCCACCCGTACCCCGCCGCGCGCCAACAACCGGCACAAACCCGCGACCACCACGGACTTCCCGGCGTCGGAGCTGGTGCCCGCGACCAGCAGCGCGCCGCTCACCTTTTTCCGAAACTCACAACTGGGTCAGGATGTCGACGCCGGTGTCGGTGACCAGCAGGGTGTGCTCGAACTGCGCGGTCCACTTGCGGTCCCTGGTGACCACCGTCCACCCGTCGTTCCAGATCTCGTAGTCCAGCGCGCCGAGGTTGATCATCGGTTCGATGGTGAAGGTCATTCCCGGCTGCATGATCGTCGCCACGGAAGGCTGGTCGTAGTGCAGCACGACCAGACCGTTGTGAAACGTGGTGCCGATACCATGGCCGGTGAAGTCACGAACGACGTTGTACCCGAAGCGATTTGCGTACGACTCGATGACCCGCCCGACCACCGAGAGCGCGCGGCCCGGTTTGACGGCGTTGATCGCGCGCATCGTGGCCTCGTGGGTCCGCTCGACGAGCAGCCGGTGCTCCTCGGACACGTCACCGGCCAAGAAGGTCGCGTTGGTGTCGCCGTGCACCCCGTCGATATAGGCGGTGACATCGATGTTGACGATGTCGCCGTCGGCGACCACCGTCGAGTCCGGGATCCCGTGACAGATGACCTCGTTCAGCGACGTGCAGCACGACTTGGGGAATCCCTTGTAGCCCAGCGTCGATGGGTAGGCGCCGTGGTCGATCATGTAGTCGTGGGCGATCCGGTCCAGTTCGTCCGTCGTCACCCCGGGCGCGACCGCCTTGCCGGCCTCAGCCAGCGCGCCGGCCGCGATCCGGCCGGCGACGCGCATCTTCTCGATCGCCTCCGGCGTCTGCACCCACGGCTCCGTCCCCTCCTTGGCGGTCGGCTTGCCGACGTATTCCGGGCGCGGGATGCTGCTCGGCACCGGCAGCGTCGGTGAGATCACTCCGGGGGCAAGCGCGGCGCGGACAGGCATGCCGTCAGCTTAACCATGGCCGTCGCGGCGCCGCAGAAACGAACGCTGGGGCCGTCGCCGGTCAGGCCTGGCGACGGCGCAGATACGAGCGTCGCGGCCCTCGGATGACCACCGAACCGCACGTCACCCGACCGGTCAGCACGACGTGCGGCGTTCCTTCTGCGGGCGGGTCTTTGCGGCGGTCGCTCGCGCTGCCCACATAGACCTCGACGTCGTCGATCGAGGCGCTGGCACCATCGGGTAACCGAAGGTCCAGGGAGCCGAACTTCATGTCGAGTTCGATGACCACCACCGGCCCCGCGAACCGGGCCCTGGTGAGGTCGAGCTCGACGGAGCCCAGCCGGCGGACCAGCGCGAGACGGGTGGGTACGGTCCATTCGCCGTGGCGCTTCAGCGAGCCGGCCCAGCCGCGCAGCTGCACCCTGTCGGCCGCGGACGTCACGATGGCGCCCGGTCCGGGCAGGTCACCGACGAGCCCGTCCAGCTCGATGCGGGTGCGCGCGTAGGACACCTGCGACGAGCGCTGCTCGAACTCGTCGATGTCGATCAGCCCGAGCGCGACGGCATTGTGCAACCGCCGCAGTATGCCGTTCCGGTCGGCGTCCGAGACCCGCAGTGACGTCGGAGCCACCATGTCTTTACCGGATACTTCGCTCATCCTCGCAACTTACCGCCGCAAGGAGCGAGCCTGAGCCAGCCCTAAGCCAAGTAGCCCCGCGGCAGCGATTCGAACATCACTTTGATCATCCGGACCGCGTATTCCGAGCTGCCGCCCCCGACGATCAGCGCCGCGAACGCCAGGTCGCCGCGGTAACCGGCGAACCAGGAATGCGACCCGCCGGGGAACTCGGCCTCACCGGTCTTCCCGTACACCTCGCCGCAGCAGCCGGCGATTTCCTTGGCGGTCCCGTTGGTCACCACCAGCCGCATCATCGGCCGCAGCGAGTCGACCATCTTCTCCGAGATCGGCGTGTTGTCGCCTTCGACCGTCGTGGGCCGCCCCGCGATCAGCTGTGGCACCGGGGTCTTGCCGGCGGCGACCGTGGCCGCCACCAGGGCCATGCCGAAGGGGCTGACCAGTACCTTGCCCTGGCCGAAGCCGTCTTCGGTGCGCTCGGCCAGGTCCACCGTCGGCGGCACCGACCCGGTCACCGTGGTGATGCCGTCCACCTGATAGTCGAGCCCGATCCCGTAGCGGGTGGCCGCCTGTGTCAGGCCCCGGGGTGGCATCCTGCTCCCCAGCTCGGCGAACGTGGTGTTGCAGGAACTGGCGAATGCACGTGACATCGACACCACGCCGAGGTCGAAGCCGCCGTAGTTGGGGATGGTGCGGTGCCCGATGTCGATATGGCCCGGACAGCCCAGCATCGTGTTGGGCGTGGCCATATCGCGGTCGATGGCGGCGCCGGCGGTGATCATCTTGAAGGTCGACCCGGGCGGAAACAGGCCGTTGGTGGCGGGCAGGCCGTCGGCGTCCGCGCCCCCGTTCTGCGCGATCGCAAGGATCTCCCCGGTCGACGGCTTGATCACGACGATCATCGCTTTGCCGCCCCGGGTATCCACCGCGTGCTGCGCGGCGTTTTGCACGACCCGGTCCAGGGTGATCGACACCGACGGCGCGGGCAAGCCCTCGACCTCGTGCAAGACGGCGACGTCGACGCCGTTCTGGTTGACGCTGACCACTCGCCAGCCCGCCTGGCCGTCGAGTTGCTCGGTCACCGCCTTCTTGACTTCATCGATGACGGCGGGTGCGAAGTGCGGGTCGGTCGGCAGCATCGCGGCCTGGGGCGTGACCACGATGCCCGGCAGCCTGCCGATCGCCGGAAACACCTTGTCGTTGAGGTCGGGTTGCAGCGTGACGCCCAGATCGACCGGGTGGGGCGCCGAGCTCGCCTGCTCGGCCAGCAGCTGCGGGTCGGTCAGCGTGTTGTTGAACGGCCGCAGCACATCGACGATCGCGTGGGTCGTCCCGATCAGCGCCGGCCCGGCCTGGGTGGCGTCCAGCGTGTAGTGATACAGGTAGCCCGGCACCAGCACGTCGCTGCCCCCGAGCTCGTTCACCGAGGCGCGGCGGGGCGCGTCGGCGCGCAACGCGAACGTCTGGTGCTCGCCCAGCTTGGGATGCAGCCCGTTGGGAGCCCACCGGACCTCCCAGCGCCCCTCGTCGCGGGCCATCTTCAGTTGGCCGTCATAGCTCCACGTCCGGTTCTTGGGCAGATGCCAGGTGAAGCGATAGTCGACCGTGCCAGTGTCCTCGGCGTACTTGGAGCTGAGGACCTGCGCATCCAAGTGGGTGGCCTGCAGCCCGGCCCACGCCGCGTTGAGCGCCTCGCGGGCTTCGTTGGGGTCGTCGCTGAGTTGGGCGGCCGTCGCGGTGTCCCCGATGGCCAAGGCGCGGAAGAACTTTTCGGCGGCCGGACCCGGGCCGTCCGGCCGCGGCGTGCATCCGGACAGGGCGATGACCGCGACGAGCAGCAGGCCTGAGGCGCATGAGGCTAGTGTTATTTTTGTTACCATCGTTGCTGATGTTAAGAAATGCGACCGCGACACCGGCGCAGACACACCGCGACCGAACCGTTATGGGAATTTTCCTGCCGAGAGTCACGCCAGAGTGGCGTTGATGGCCGACAGTCACGCCAGAGTGGCGCTCGGCTCGGCAGGCCGCTCAGTCCAGCAGCACCGTCGCGAAGGTGCCGATCTCGGTGAAGCCCACCCGGGCGTACGCGGCACGCGCGACCGCGTTGTAGTTGTTCACGTAAAGACTGGCGATCCGTCCGCTGCCGACGATCACGGCGGCCACGGTTGCGGTGCCGGCGGTTCCCAGGCCCAGGCCGCGCCACTCCGGGTGCACCCAGACCCCCTGGATCTGGCCGACCCCGGGCGACTGCGACCCCACTTCGGCCTTGAAGACGACTTGACCGTGCTCGAAGCGGGCCCAGGCCCGGCCCAGCGCGATCAGGCTGGCCACCCGCCGGCGGTAGCCGCGGCCACCGTCGCCGAGGCGCGGGTCGACGCCCACCTCGCCGATGAACATGTCGACCGCGGCCACCAGGTAGGCGTCCAGCTCGTCCGGCCGCACCTGGCGCACCTCGGTGTCGATCTCGCAGTTGGGGTGTGAGGTGAGCGCCAACAGCGGCTGCTGGTCGCGCACGTCACGCGCCGGACCCCAGGCCGACTCGAGCCGCTCCCACATCGGCATCACCAGGTCGGCCCTGCCGACCAGCGACGAACACCGCCGCGTGCCGCTCATTGCCTCGTCGGCGAAGGCATTCAGGTCGGCCGGCGCCCCGCGCAGCGGAATGAGGTTGGCACCGGCGAAGCACAGGGACTCCTCCGGCCCGCGGCGGGTCCACAGTTCCCCGCCGATAGCGTGGGCGTCGATGCCGTGGTCCGCGACGCGGGCGGCGACCATGCACGAGCCGACCGGGTCGTCCCCCAACACCCGCCAGACGGCGGCGGCGTCGCGCACCACGGAAACCCGCCGCTCGCCGACAAGGCGAAAGATGGACGGAGCCGACATCTGGCGAACTCTCTGTGCTGCGAACTAAGGGTCTTCAAAGACAAAGGGCGCGGGCCCCTATCAGCTTACGGTCACAATCGGCGAACCGCTCGTTTCTTGCCCAGGACCCTTATCGGCGCCCATTTCCGACGCGAGCCGCATGGCCTCCTCGATCAGCGTCTCGACGATCTGAGCCTCGGGCACGGTCTTGATCACTTCGCCGCGAACGAAGATCTGGCCCTTGCCATTTCCCGACGCCACGCCCAGGTCGGCCTCGCGGGCCTCGCCGGGGCCGTTGACCACGCAGCCCATCACGGCGACGCGCAGCGGCACGTCTAGCCCGTCCAATCCGGCGGTGACCTCGTTGGCCAGGGTGTAGACGTCGACCTGTGCGCGACCGCACGACGGACACGACACGATCTCGAGCGAGCGCGGCCGCAGGTTCAGCGACTCCAGGATTTGAGTGCCGACCTTGACCTCTTCGACCGGCGGCGCCGACAGCGAAACCCTTATGGTGTCGCCGATGCCCCGGGACAGCAGCGCGCCGAACGCGACCGCGGACTTGATGGTGCCCTGGAAGGCGGGACCGGCCTCGGTGACGCCGAGGTGCAGCGGATAGTCGCACTGGGCGGCCAGCTGCTCGTAGGCCGCGACCATCACGACGGGATCGTTGTGCTTGACGCTGATCTTGATGTCGCCAAAGCCGTGCTCGTCGAAGAGCGAGGCCTCCCACAGCGCGGACTCGACGAGCGCCTCCGGCGTGGCCTTGCCGTATTTCTCCATGAACCGCTTGTCCAGGGAGCCCGCGTTGACGCCGATGCGGATCGGGATGCCCGCCGCACCGGCGGCCTTGGCGACCTCGCCGACGCGGCCGTCGAATTCCTTGATATTGCCCGGATTCACCCGCACCGCGGCGCACCCGGCATCGATCGCGGCGAAGATGTACTTCGGCTGGAAGTGGATGTCGGCGATCACCGGGATCTGGCTGTGCCGCGCGATCTCGGCCAGCGCGTCGGCGTCCTCCTGACGCGGACAGGCCACCCGGACGATGTCGCAGCCGGCCGCGGTCAGTTCCGCGATCTGCTGCAGCGTCGAGTTGACGTCATGCGTTTTGGTGGTGCACATCGACTGCACGGAAATCGGGTGAGCGCTGCCGACCCCGACGTCGCCGACCATCAATTGGCGAGTTTTGCGCCGGGGCGCAAGCGTGGGCGCCGGCGGCTGCGGCATGCCCAGACCGACGGACCCGACGCTCACTGGAACAGCCTGATCGGGTTGACCAGATCGGCGGTCACGGTCAACAGCATGTACCCGACCACGAACACCAGCACCACGTAGGTGGCGGGCATCAGTTTGAGGTAGTTCACCGGCGCCGCGGCGACCATGCCGCGGGCCGACCGGATGACGTTGCGGATCTTCTCGAACACCGCGATCGCGATGTGACCGCCGTCGAACGGCAGCAACGGCACCAGGTTGATCGCACCCAGGATGAGGTTCAACTGGGCCAGGAAGAACCAGAACGCCACCCACAGCCCGTGGTCGACGGTGTCGCCGCCGATGATGCTGGCCCCGACCACGCTCATCGGCGTCTGCGGGTCGCGCTGCCCGCCGCCGATCGCGTGCACCAGCGCGCCGACCTTCGTCGGGATGGTCACCAGAGCCTTGCCCACCTCGACGGTCAGGTCTCCCGCGAAGGCGAAGGTGGCCGGTATCGCCGTGAGGACGCCGTAGTGTGCGGGCGCGAGCCTGACGGCGCCGACGCCGATGGCGCCGACCGTGGCGGCCTCGGGTTGCCCGCCCTGACCCTTGGCCCCGCTGGTCAGGAAGCGTTGGGTCGGCGTGACGTCGACGTAGGTCGTGATCGTCGTGCCACCGCGCTCGACGACGACCGGAACGCTGCCGTGCGACTTGCGCACCGCGGCGGCCATGTCCTCGAAAGTGGACACCGGGGTGTCACCGACCTTGACGACGACGTCGCCGGGGCGAATTCCGGCGAGCGCCGCCGGGCCCGGTCCGCTGCAGTCTCCGAGCTTGCCCGGGGCCACTTCCGGTGCCACACAAGCGGTTTCACCGATTACCGCTTTGGTGGGCGGGTGCAGGTTGGGCAGGCCCCAGACCAGCGCGATGCCATAGATCAGCACCAGGCAGATGACGAAGTTCATGCCGGGACCCGCGACCAAGGTCGCGACGCGCTTCCACGTCTTCTGCTTGTACATCGCGCGTTCGGTTTCGTCGGGCGCCAGTTCCTCGACCGGGGTCATGCCCGCGATGTCGCAGAAGCCGCCCAGCGGCACACCCTTGACGCCATACTCGGTTTCCCCGCGCCGCGTCGACCACAGCGTGGGGCCGAAGCCGACGAAATAGCGACGCACCTTCATGCCGGTGGCGCGGGCGACCCACATGTGGCCGCATTCGTGCAGCGCCACCGAGATCAGGATGGCCAGCGCGAACAGCGCAATGCCGAGAACGAACATCATCTCCGCTCTTAGGACCTTTCTAAAACCATTCCGGAAGCCTCGCGTTGCGCTCGCGCGCGGGCCCAGCGCTGCGCCTCGAGTACGTCATCCACGGTAGCCGGTTCGACGGCCCATTGGTCGGCAGCGCGCAGTACCTCGGCGATGGTGGCGACAATCGCGGGGAAGCCGATCCGTCCGTCGAGGAAGGCCGCCGCCGCTTCTTCGTTGGCGGCGTTGTAGACGGCGGTCATGCAGCCACCGGTCTGACCGGCGTGCCGGGCCAACTCGACCGCGGGGAAGACGTCGGTGTCCAGTGGCTCGAACTCCCAGGTCGACGCGGTGCCGAAGTCGCAGAACGCCGCAGCGCCGGGCACCCGCCGGGGCCAGCCCAGCGCCAGGGAGATGGGCAGCTTCATGTCCGGGGGGCTGGCCTGGGCGATCGTCGAGCCGTCGACGAACGTGACCATCGAGTGAACAATCGACTGCGGGTGCACGACGACCTCGATGCGGTCGTAGGCGATGCCGAACAACAGATGGGTCTCGATGAGCTCGAGCCCCTTGTTGACCAGCGACGCCGAGTTCAGCGTATTCATCGGACCCATCGACCATGTGGGATGGGCGCCCGCCTGCTCGGGGGTGGCGCGCTCGAGCTCCTCGGCGGTCCAGCCGCGAAACGGGCCGCCCGAGGCCGTCAGCACCAGCTTGGCCACCTCGTCGGGGGCGCCGCCGCGCAGGCATTGAGCGAGCGCGGAATGTTCGGAATCGACGGGCACGATCTGGCCCGGTTGCGCCGCCCGCAGCACCAACGGGCCCC
Organism: uncultured Actinomycetota bacterium; assembly: GCA_963784685.1. Lineage (GTDB taxonomy): Bacteria > Actinomycetota > Actinomycetes > Mycobacteriales > Mycobacteriaceae > Mycobacterium. The sequence goes on along the minus strand of CAWASF010000008.1, from coordinate 295,734 downwards.
CGGCCACCAGCGACTCCTTGTTGGCCAGCGCCAGCCGGGCCCCCGACTCCAGCGCGGCCAGCGTCGGTCGCAGGCCCAACGCTCCCACCAGCGCGTTGAGGACGACGTCGGCGTCGGTCTCCTCGACCAGTCGGGTCACCGCCTCCGGCCCGCGGAAACGGACGTCACCGACCTTTTGGGCCGCGCGGTCGTCGGCGACGGCGATATTGGTGACCCCGGTCTCGGCGCGCTGCCGCAGCAGCGTTTCCACGTTCGCGCCGCCGGCCGCCAACCCGACCACCTCGAAGCGGTCCGGATTGGCGGCGATGACCTCCAGCGCCTGGGTGCCGATCGAGCCGGTGCTCCCCAACACGAGCACGCGCAGGCGGCCCGTTGAACCCGCTCGCGCCATCGGATCGGTCACCCACTCATTGTGCCCCGCCGACAATCCCTGCGGGGCCTCGCAGCGGGTGTGCCAGAATCTGATGCACAAGCCGACCCATCCGAAAGGGATTCGCCGTGGCCAGTACCGAGGTGGAGCACTACAACGGCGTCGACGTCGCCGAGGTGCCGTCCGCAGCGTGGGGATGGAGCCGGATCAACTACCGCACCTGGCACGCCGTAGGCCTGTTCGCCGTCGGATTCCTGCTGGTGATGATGTGGGGGAACCACGTCGGCCATATCGAGGACTGGTTCCTGATCGGCTTCGCAGCCCTGGCGCTCTTCGTCGTGGTGCGCGACTGGTGGGGCCGCCGGCGCGGCTGGCTCAGGTAGCCGTTATAACCGGTGTCCGCGCCGCGCGCGTCGATAACGGGCACCGGCGAATGCGCCGGCCACCAGCACGACCAACGCCACCACCCACGGCAAGAAGCCGTGTCGGTGCACCCAGCCGGCCAGCGCGCCCTGCACGCGACCGGCCCACATGATCACCGCGTCGCGGGGATTCACGTTGCCGTTCCAGGCAGTGAGAAGACGCAGCTCGTAGACCCCGTAGTAGGCGACGTACAGCCCGACCAGGACCAGCGGGACGCCACTGATCCGGTTGACGAACGGCAAGGCTCGCCGCAAGCGCTCGGCCAGGGCCGAACCGGTCGTCGCCGCGGCGATGGCCAGTACGCCCACCACCAAGGTCAGGCCCGCGACATAGGCGAGGTAGATCGACACGCCGGCGAGAACCGACCCGCCCCGGAAACCAGCGGCGGTGACCGCCAGGAACGGCCCGATCGTGCACGACAGCGAGGCGATCGCGTAGCTGATGCCGTAGCCATACATGGAGCCCAGCCGCGCGGTCGGAGCCCAGCGCGGTCCGACCGGCCGGGGCGTCAGCGCGGTCAACTCCCGACCCGACAACAGCCAAACCCCAAGCGCGACAAGCGCAACGCCGATCACCACGATGCCGTACGGCGCGTAGCGCTGCACGGTCGCGGCCGCCGATATGGTCAGTGCGCCGAACAGCCCGAACACCGTCAGGAAACCGAGCGCCATCCCGACCGTGGCCGCCACTGCCCGCCCCACCGCGGCCAGTCCGGCCCCATCGCCGGACCGCTGCCCGCGCACCACCAGAAGCAGGTAGGCGGGCAGCATGGCAAACCCGCAGGGGTTCAGGGCCGCCACCGACCCGGCGGCGAAGGCCAGACCGATCAGACCCCGATCCACGAGGTCAGTGCGTCAGCGCGGCGACCCGCGCGGACAGCTCCTGCGGGGATATCGCCGACGTGGGGTTGTTGACGAACGTCGAGCTGCCGTCCGCGCGATAGAACACCCACGCCGGCTGCCAGGGAACGTTGTAGCGGGCCCAGATCGAGCCGTCGGCGTCGTTCAGGTTGGTGAAATTCAGGTTGTACTTCGAGACGAAGCCCTGCATCGCGGCGACGTCGGAGTGGGCCGCGACGCCGACGAAGGTGACGCCCGGATTGGCCGCCGACACCTGGCTGACGCCCGGCGCCTCGGCGTTGCAGAACGGGCACCACGGCGTCCAGAACCAGAGCACCGCGGGCTTTCCCTGCAGGCCGGCGCCGTTGAACGGCGCACCGCTGAGGGTGGTTGCGCTGAACTGCAGGCGATCGTCGGCGGCCACCGATCGGGGAGCGCCAGCCAACCCGAGTATGGCGGTGACCGTGAAGACCGTGGCGGCAAACAGTTTGAGCGGGGACACCAGGCGCATCATGCCCTGAAGACGTGACAGCCGCCGTCTCGGTTCAGCCGGCCCGCTCACGATTCGGCGGCCAGCTGTCCGCAGGCGGCGCTGATCTCACGGCCGCGGGTATCACGCACGGTGCACGAAACCCCTTTCGACCGGACCCGCCGGACGAATTCCCGCTCCACCGCCTTGGGGCTGGCGTCCCAATCACTGCCCGGGGTCGGGTTGAGCGGGATGAGGTTGACGTGTACCAACGGCCCGAGCGCGCCATGCAGCCGCTTACCCAGCAGGTCGGCCCGCCACGGCTGGTCGTTGACGTCGCGAATGAGCGCGTACTCGACCGAAACCCGCCGGCCGGTCGCATCTGCGTAGTACCGGGCCGCGTCGAGGGCCTCGCCGATCTTCCACCGGTTGTTGACCGGAACGAGCGTGTCGCGCAGTTCGTCGTCGGGCGCATGCAACGACAGCGCCAGAGTCACCCCGAGCCGTTCGTCGGCGAGCTTGCGGATCGCCGGAACCAGACCGACGGTGGATACCGTCACCGAGCGGGCCGAAATGCCGAAACCCGACGGCGGGGGATCGGTGATGCGCCGCACCGCGGCGACCACCCTGGCGTAGTTCGCCAGCGGCTCCCCCATGCCCATGAAAACCACGTTGGAAAGCCGGTCACCGAACTCGTCGCGCAGGATTGCCGCGGCGGCGCGCACCTGTTCGAGGATCTCCGCGGTGGACAGGTTCCGGGTCAGGCCGCCCTGGCCGGTCGCGCAGAACGGGCACGCCATGCCGCAACCGGCCTGCGAGGAGATGCACGCCGTATTGCGCTGCGGGTAGCGCATCACCACCGACTCGACGGCGGCACCATCGATGGCCCGCCACAACGTCTTGCGAGTCTGGCCGGCGTCACAGGTGACTTCGGTGACCGCGGTGAGCAGGTTGGGGAACATCGTCTCGGCGATCAGGTCGCGGATCGCCGCCGGGAGGTCGGTCATCTGTCGCGGGTCGGCGATCAGCCGCCCGTAGTACTGGTGCGCGAGCTGCTTGGCGCGAAACGCCGGCAAGCCCAGCTGCGCGACGGCCGAGGCGCGGCCCTGTTCATCGAGGTCGGCCAGGTGCCGCGGCGGGCGGCCGGCGCGCGGCGCCTCGAACATCAACTCTTGGACCATGACGTGTCCAGTATCGGTCTTCTCAGGCCGGCAGCAATGTGAACACGGTCCAGGCCGCCACCGCCGAGGGCAGCACGCCGTCGAGCCGGTCCATCAGGCCACCGTGGCCGGGAAGCAGCCGGCCCATGTCCTTGATGCCGAGGTCGCGCTTGACCTGGGATTCCACCAGGTCGCCAAGCGTGCAGGTCAACACCAGCACGAGCCCCAGCAGCGCGCCCTCCCAGAGCGGTCGGTGGGCCAGGAAGGTCGCGGTCAGAATCGCCGCGGTGATTCCGAAGACCAGCGAACCGCCAAATCCCTCCCACGACTTCTTCGGGCTGATCATCGGGACCAGGGGGTGCTTGCCGAACAGCACCCCGACCGCGTAGCCACCCACGTCGGAGGCGATGACCGTGACCATCAGGCAGAACACCCGGCCCGCCCCTTCGCGCGGGTGGTACACCAGCAGCGCCGCGAAGGAGGCGAACAGCGGGACCCACGCGGCCAGGAAGATGGTGGCCGATGCGTCGCGCAGGTAGTGCGACGGGGGTGGCGGACCGGCGGCGGGATCGTGGTGCCTGCTGTCGTCATGCATGAAGAGCCGCCAGAACATGCAGACCACCACCGTGGCGCCGAAGCCGGCCAGCGCGCCCCGGGCACCATATGGCCACGTGAGCCAGACGGTGACCTGCCCACCGATGAGCAGCGGGATGAGCGGGATGACGTATCCGGCCTCGCGCAGCCGGCGCACCACCTCATGGCTGGCGATCAAGACGGCGCCGGCGCAAAGGGCGACCCATCCGCGCGGAAGGAACAGCATCGTCGCGATGAGGCCGGCGCCGATCGACACGCCCACCGCGATCGCGGCCGGCAGATCGCGTCCCGCCCGGGACGTCTTCTGGGCGGGTTGTTCGACGGGCTCTTCGACCAAGCGAGCCGGCTCCTCGGGCGGGGTGTCTGCGCCGGCGCCAGTGGTTGCCACGGGATTGGTTGCTGAGCGGCCGCTAGACCTCCAGCAGCTCGCCTTCTTTGTGCTTGACCAATTCATCGATCTGGGTGACGTACTGATGCGTCGTCTTGTCCAGATCCTTTTCCGCGCGGCCGACCTCGTCCTCGCCGGCCTCGCCGTCCTTGCGGATGCGGTGCAGCTCCTCCATCGCCTTGCGACGGATGTTGCGCACCGAGACCCGTGCCTCCTCCCCCTTGTGCTTGGCCTGCTTGACCAGCTCGCGCCGGCGTTCCTCGGTGAGCTGCGGCACGGCCACCCGGATGAGGGTGCCGTCGTTGGTGGGGTTCACCCCGAGGTCGGAGTTACGAATCGCCGTTTCGATCGCGTGCAGCTGATTGGCCTCGTAGGGCTTGATGACGACGAGTCGCGCCTCGGGGACGTTGATGCTGGCCAGCTGCGTTATCGGGGTGTTGGTGCCGTAGTAGTCGATCACGATCCGGGAGAACATGCCGGGATTGGCGCGGCCGGTTCGAATGGTTGACAAGTCGTCGCGGGCGACTGATACGGCCTTCTCCATCTTCTCTTCCGCATCGAAGAGAGCCTCATCGATCATGTGCGTCTTCCCCTTAAGTGGTGACCAGCGTCCCGATCTTCTCACCGGCGACCGCACGGGCGATATTCCCACTGGTCAGCAGGTTGAACACCAGGATCGGCATGCCATTGTCCATACACAGGCTGAACGCGGTGGCATCGGCCACCCGCAGCCCGCGGTCGATGACCTCGCGATGACTGATCGCGGTGAGCAACTCGGCCTGCGGGTTCACCCGCGGGTCCTCGGCGAACACGCCGTCGACCGCCTTGGCCATCAGGACCACGTCCGCGCCGATCTCCAGAGCCCGCTGGGCGGCCGTGGTGTCCGTGGAGAAGTAGGGCAGCCCCATACCGGCGCCGAAGATCACCACACGGCCCTTCTCCAGGTGCCGCACCGCCCGCAGCGGGATGTACGGCTCCGCCACCTGCCCCATGGTGATCGCGGTCTGCACGCGGGTCGCGATGCCCTCCTTCTCCAGGAAGTCCTGCAGCGCGAGGCTGTTCATCACGGTGCCGAGCATGCCCATGTAGTCCGAGCGCGTGCGCTCCATACCGCGTTGCTGAAGCTGTGCGCCACGGAAGAAGTTGCCGCCGCCGATCACCACGGCGACCTGCACACCGCCGCGGACCACCTCGGCGATCTGGCGAGCGACCTGCGCCACCACATCGGGATCGAGGCCCACCTGCCCGCCGCCGAACATTTCACCGCCGAGCTTGAGCAACACTCTCGAATACTTGGAGCGACTCGCGCCATTGGTGTTGTTCGGCGGCTGCGGGTTGTCGGCCGCCGCGCCGGCCATATCGGGCTCCGTCATCAGACTCCTCGCACGACAGCGCCATCCCGGGCGATCTCGTCCGGAACGGCATTTCACATCCTGCCTCATCGCAGCACAACGTTGCGTGAGCGGGGTGCATTATCTGCACAGTTGCCATCGGATGTTTGAGCCGGCGGCGGCATGGGGAATCCGCACCGAGGCGGGGGCAACAAACGGTCTTAAGAATTAGGACCTACCTCGCCGTGGGATGGGCCGATCAACGTCGATCGGCGTTTGAGTGGAAGTCGCTCAATACGTACGCCAATGAGGAGGAACTAATCCATGGCGGACAACAAATCAGGACCTGCCGAAGCCGTGAAGGGCGTCGTCGAGGACGTCAAGGGCAAGGCCAAGGAAGCCGTCGGTGCGGTGACCGGGCGCGACGACATGACTCGCGAGGGCCAGGCCCAACAGGACAAGGCCGAGGCGCAGCGCGACGCTGCCAAGAAGGAAGCCCAAGCAGAAGCGGCCCGCGGTGGCGCCGAGGCGGCCGAGGAGCGCCAGAAGTCCAACCAGTAGCGTAGCTTGTCACCACGATGGGTCCGGTCCGTGAAAACGGGCCGGGCCCATCGACATTTCCGAAACCGGAGCAAGCACACCCCCGGCGGGCCCGGGGAATATAGTTTGCATAGTTTTCAACCGGGTATACAGCGGTGCGCTGCAGACATCTCCTGGTGAGGTGCCTATGGGTGGGGAGCGGCAACACGCCTCATAGGGTTTGGGAGATGTCGTTGGACGTTCTACTGCTTAGCGACCAAGACGATTTCGAATCGGCTCTGCCGGCGCTGACTTCGTTCACGCAAACCGTGCACCACGGCCCGCTCACCGACGGCATCAACGGCCATGGCGATACCGCCGACGTGGCGATCATCGATGCGCGCACCGACCTCGCCGCAGCCCGGGCGGTCTGCCGCCGGCTGACCTCCGACGCGCCGGCCGTCGCGGTGGTGGCCGTGGTGGCGCTGACGGACTTCGCGGCGGTGGACGTCGACTGGCGTTGCGACGATGTGTTGCTACCCGCCGCCGGGACGGACGAACTGCAGGCACGGCTGCGGCTGGCGATCACCCGCCGGCGCAGCGCAATGGCCGGCACATTGAAGTTCGGCGACCTCCTTCTGCACCCGGCCAGTTTCACGGGATCGTTGGACGGCAAAGACTTGGCCCTGACGCTGACCGAGTTCAAGTTGTTGAACTTCCTTGTGGAGCATGCCGGTCGGGCCTTCACCCGCACACGGCTGATGCACGAGGTGTGGGGCTTTGACTGCAACGGTCGCGTCCGTACGGTCGACGTGCACGTGCGACGACTGCGCGCCAAGCTCGGAGCCGAGCACGAATCGGTGATCGACACCGTCCGCGGCGTGGGTTACATGGCCGCGACGCCACCGCAACCGGAATGGATTCTCAGCGAGTCGACGGTGAACTCGAAAGGACTTGGGGGCGAAGGGGTTGCGGCCCTCTAGTCAGGCAAACAGCGGCAGCGCGCGCTTGCGTGCCAGCGCATCCATGCCTTCCTGAATGGCATCCTCCACCTCGTGGTATTTGCGGTCGACGTACTCGTCGTCCTCCGCGCGCGCGGGATCGTGGTCGAGCTCGACGGCGGGCATGAACCGGGTCCTGATCTTGGCCGGCAGCGGCAACTGCGGCAGCGCCGCCGGCGCTATCCCCCAGGGCAGGGAGATCGCCAGTGGAAAGACCTTGAGCCGCAGCAGGCGGTCGAGTTTCAGCACCTTCGACAGCCGGTCGCCACGGATCAGCACGGGCATGGCGTCGGCGCCGCCGACGGTCGCGATGGGGACGATGGGCACGCCGGCCCGAATCGCCATCTTCACGAAGCCCTTTCGCCCCGCGAGGTTGGCGCGATCGCGCTCGGTCCACGGACGCAGCGAGTCCACTTCGCCGCCGGGCCACAACGCCACGTCGCGGCCCTCGGCCAATGCCGTCGCGATGGCGTCCGGTGCGGCCGGCAGCACACCCATCGACCGGAAGTAGTGCCCGAAGATCGGGATGGCCATCAACGCGTCGTGCGCGGTGCCGTGCAACGGGCGATCCGGGCCGAAGCGTCGCCACCATTGCATCCCCACGGTCCAGGCGTCCCAGACGAACGGGGCCCCGGAGTGAATCCCCACCAACAGCGCCGGTGGGCTCGGGACGTTCTCCCAGCCGTCGATCTCCATGCGAAACCAGTAGTCGACCAACATGTTCCAGAGGAACTTCTGACGCTGCAGCGTGGCTTCGTCGTGCCCGGACAGATCCCACTTGCCGGCGCGCCCGGCGATCCAACCGCTGATTCCACCATCCTGCTTGCTGCGCCGCTCGTCCATGGCCACCCGGGCCCGCTTGGCGTGGAGCTTGGCTTGTGCGCGTACTTCGGCCGGCCTGTGATCGGGGTTGCTCATGGGTGTGGGATACCCGATTCGGGCCCGCAGGATTCCCACCTACGCAAATCTCCCCGCACCACTGGGCGTGGCGCGGGGAGGGATTTGCAACCGGATCAGGTGTGTGCCGCCGGCCCGGGCGGTGCCCCCGGCGGAGGAGTGTTCGGTGCGCCGGGCGCCGAGCCCCCCGGCACGTTGGACGTCCACATCAGGATGTCCTGCATCCCGTCGTTGTAGACGACGCCGTTCGGGGGTGCGCCGGTCACGTCGAAGTACAGCGTGCCGGTCGATTCGCTGCCCTGCGGGATTGGCGCCGGGTTAAGGCTGCCCGGTGCCGCGACCTTGTCGATCACCCGGTAGTTCTGGCCGTTGGGTCCGCGGGCGACGAAGTCGTTGACCATCGGGGTGACAAGCCCGCCGTCGGACCGGGCGGTGATGTCCGCCTGGTAGAGCGTTCCCTTGGGGGTGTAGCCGGGAATCACGACATTGCTGGGTTGCAGGTTGCTCACCGTGTAGTCGGTAACCAGCGGTCCGTCAATAAGCTTTTCGCTGGTGCCGAATCCCTGGATGTTGGGCGGCGCAGCGGAGGCGGTCGCCGCAGCGAAGACGCTTGCCGCCGCTATCCCCCCAGCAGCCACCGCGGTCTTGACAGCGGTTGTGTTGACCTTCATTGCTAATTTTCCTTTCGCGTCGAACGGTCGCCCTCATTTGGGCGAGAACCACACCCGGTTCGCATAACCATTCGACGCAGGCGCTAAACACGTAAAGGGAAGGGGTCGCAGCCCCTTTCGCGCCACAGAATTAACATCGGCATCAAATGCCACCACTGTCTCGGCCGCGGCGGGCGATTAATTCTCGTTCGAGAGGGTAGCCGCAGCGATACGACTTGACCGGGCAAGACGACTGGAGGGGGCCGTCGATGGAACGTGGAAACGCCAAGCACAGTCCACGCGGAGACGATGAATTGAAGCATGACTTGGAGGGCACTTATGCGCGCGAACCGGTCCAGTCGCATTGAGGAATGGCGCGACCCCGAGCCGCCGGCCGACGACGATCGGAACGTCCCCACCGCCGGCCCGGCAAACCGCGAATCATAAGGCGGTGCCTCGCTAAAACGCGAAAGGGGAAGTCGCAATGGGCTTTACGGCGCAGCAACAAGCCGTTCCGGGTGTGCAGGCTCGAATGAAACCCGTACCGGACTGCGGCGAAAACAGTTACCGGGGCTCGGGAAAGCTCACCGGGAAAAGGGCGATCGTCACCGGCGGCGATAGCGGCATCGGCCGCGCCGTGGCGATCGCGTTTGCCCGAGAGGGCGCCGACGTGCTGATCTCCTATCTCAATGAAGACGATGACGCGCGCGACGTCGCCCGTTATGTCCAGGACGCCGGCCGCAGATGCGTGCTCGTTTCGGGCGACCTGTCCGACCCGGCCCACTGCCGCGCGGTGGTCGACCGGGCGGTGCGGGAATTCGGCGGCATCGACATCCTGGTCAACAACGCCGCTTACCAGATGATGCACAAGAGCCTCGAAGAGATCAGCGACGAGGAATGGGACTACACCTTTCGGCTCAACGTCGGCGCCTACTTCTACCTCGCCAAGGCCGCCGTGGGGCACATGAGCCCCGGATCGTCGATCATCGGCAGTTCCTCCGTCAACTCCGACAGCCCCAATCCAACCCTGGCGCCGTACGCGGCGACCAAGGCAGCGATCGCCAACCTCTCCGCAAGCCTCGCTCAGCTCTTGGGCGACAAGGGAATTCGGGTCAACAGCGTGGCGCCGGGCCCGATATGGACGCCCTTGATTCCCTCGACCATGCCCGCGGAGAGCGTGGAATCTTTCGGGGACAACGTACCGCTGGGGCGTGCCGGCCAGCCGGCCGAGCTGGCCCCGGTCTACGTGCTCCTGGCCTCTGACGACGCGAGTTACATCTCCGGAGCACGAGTGGCGGTGACCGGCGGCCGGCCGATCCTGTAGTTGCCGGCGGACATCGCCGGCCGCTGCGTTTAGTCCCGCCCGGCGCGGGTACGGCATGGGCATGGTTACCGGAACGAGGCTGGTAGCGCTTCGACGCACCACCCGGCGAGCGTCCACCCGGCCGGAGCGCGCGCGGTTGATTCCCGAACGGCGGCTCCGGTTGCCCACGCTGCAACTCGAACAGCTGGGCGTGCCGGTTGGATTGGCATTCTTCACCATTGGCAGCGACGGAGCAGTGACCGCGCACCATCCCAGTCCCCTCGGAACGACGACATGGGAGGTGGATGCCGACAGCTGGCGGGCGGTTGAGCACGCTTGCCCGCTCGTCGGGCTGCTGACGGCAGCGGAGGCGCTGTTGGTGAACACCACTCGCGGCGCCACCGAACACTGGATCGTCCCGATCGACGACTGCCACCGCCTGGTCGCGGTGATCCGGCGCGAGTGGCGCGGCCTCTCCGTCGGCAGGCGGGTGTCGCCCGCGGTCGAGCAGTTTTTCACCGCCCTCAACGAAACACCGCATATACCTGGATGATTCGATGCGGTATCCGACGCGGTCGCCCGCCCAGGAGCCCGGGTTCTCGCCCAACTCGTCGACCATCGGACTTCGGCTGTCGATGTCCTTGGCTTGGGTCATCGACGATGGTGAAGCGCACGGACAGTCTCGTCGTCGCACGTACCGCCGGCGGCCTCGAGCAGATCCTCCTTGGCCGGAAAATCAACCTGGTTGGGGCAGTGCTGGAGTTGCCTCGGCCTAAACGCCCCGAACGCGGCGGTTGCGCTTCATGATCGCTTCGACCAGCTCTGGCTTGCTCATCGTCGAGCGGCCGCGCACATCGAGCCGGCGCGCCACGTCGAGCAGGTGTTTCTTGCTGGCGTTGGCGTCGACGCCCTCGGCCGACCGGCCGGTGTTTCGCGGACCACCGCCCTCGGCCAGTTCGTCGGAAGGGCCCTTTTGTTCCTTGGGCTCCCAGTGATCGCCGACTTTCTCGAAACTGTGCTTCAGGGCGGAGTAGGCGACCCGGTGGGCCCGTTCCTCGCTGCCATATTGCTCGGCGGCCGAGTCATGGACTTTCGCGAATGTGCGCTGCGCCTTGGCGTTGGATCGCTCCAGCGTGCCGGGCAACTCGCTCTTCTTCGGCTTGCCGCCTTTCGTCGTCTTGGGCATCGAACCTCCTCGCTCGTCAACCCTCGGTCATCTGCTGCGCTTTCGCATAGGCCAGCTGCAAAAAGTCGGCCCCTGCCAGCGCGGTGAACGTGCCCGCGATCAATCGGGTCAACCTGGGCGCGAAGATCAACCCGATGACAAACGCCGTGGCCACCCACATGTCGAGGCAGAAGGGGCAGGTCAGCAGCTCCCCCACGCTGTGGCGCAGCGCGCTGCCGTGCCGGGTCTCCTCCATCACCTCGGCCGGCCCACCGGAACCCGCATAACGGGCGAACGGCGCCCGCAACGGGCTGGTCACCGCGTCCTTGGACACCGTGCGCGACAATTTGTGGGTACCGATGGTGACGGTGACCAGATCCTGAAGAGGCCAGCGCGCGGGCAACCTTCGACCGGTGGCCGCGGCGACGACGGCCGTAAGGGCGACCAGGACGCCATAGATTCCGAGGACGACGGCATAGCCTTCCAACGGTCGCGGGTTGTCTCCGCGATACGCGTCGGCTTCTCGCCGCGCACGCTCGGCCACCCGGCCGGTAACGTCGGTATTGCCCATGCGCGCTCCTTCATCTGGATTCCTACAGGGGTTACCCCTTTAGGCGCGCGGAAATCACGGGCCCGGCCCGCACCGCAAAGTGCACATCCGGACTCGGGATATATGTCAATATGATTGACATGGTCGAAGACGCCCCGCTTGGGTACCTGCTCTACCGGGTGGCAGCCGTTCTGCGACCGGAGGTTTCCGCCGTGTTGAGCCCACTCGGTATGACCCTGCCCGAATTCGTTTGCATGCGCATTCTTTCGATGTACCCGGGAATGTCCAGCGCCGAATTGTCCCGGCACACCAACGTCACACCGCAGGCGATGAACACGGTGCTGCGCAAGCTGGAAGACATCGGCGCGGTGGAGCGGCCGGCGTCGGTGCCCTCCGGCCGTGCTCTACCGGCCACGCTGACCACTCACGGCCGCGCTCTGCTGAAGCGCGCGGAAGGCGCCGTCCGGATGGCTGATGCCCGGATCCTCGGCAAGCTCACCGAAGCGCAGCAGCGCGAGTTCAAACGCATGCTCGACAGGCTCGGCTCCGACTGAGGGCGATCATTGGGCTTGGATTCGGGCCCACGGCCTGGCCTCTTCCAGTTCGTAGGCCAGTTCCAGCAGCAGCGCCTCCTGCCCGAGATCGGCCGAAAGCATCATGCCCGCCGGCATGCCGTCGGCGGATTGGGCCAATGGCAGCGAAATCGCCGGCTCGCCGGTGACGTTCTGCACCGGGGTGAACGCGACCCAGTCGACCAGCCGGTCGATCACCTGCTGATAGTCGGTGGGAGCAAGGTATCCGATCTGCGGCGTCTCGTCGGCGAGGGTCGGCGTGAGCAGCGCGTCATAGGTGCGAAAAAGCCGCGCGGTGCGCCGGCGCAACCGGCGCAGGCGCACGATCGCCGGCGGTAGTCGATGGAGGTTGCGGCCGGTGTGTCGCTGCAGGCCGAGCGTCAGGCAGTCCAGCCGCGTGCGGTCGAACGTGTCGCCGAACACGTGTTTGCCGCTGCGTACCTGCGCCAGCGCCAGAAACCCCCAATACAGCACGAAATCGTCCACGAAACTCGGCGGCACCGGGTGATCGTCGATGTGTTCGACGCGGTGGCCGAGTTCCTCGAGCAACGCCGCTGACTTCAGCGTCAGCTCGCGCACTTGCGGGCTCGCCTCGCGCCGGACCGAACGGGTGATCGCCGCGATCCGCAGCCGCTGCCTCCCGGGCCGGGTGACGTCCCCGATCGGCGCCAGCTTCGGATTACGCCAGATCCGTTCGGCCTCCCGATAGAAGGCCGCGGTGTCACGCACGGAGCGGGTCAGCACGCCGTTGGCGACGATGCCCACGGGCATCCGGCGCAGTTCCGGGTCCAGCGGCAACCTGCCGCGCGACGGCTTGAGGCCGACGAGTCCGTTGCAGGAGGCCGGAATACGGATCGAGCCACCGCCGTCGTTGGCGTGCGCGATCGGGACCACACCGGCGGCGACGAACGCGCCGGAACCCGAAGACGACGCGCCCGCGGTGTACTCCGTGTCCCACGGGTTGCGGACCGGCCCCAGCCGGGGGTGTTCCGCGGACGCGCTGAACCCGAACTCCGACATCTGCGTCTTGCCCAGCGGGGTGACCCCGGTGGCCAGGTAGACCCGGGTGAACTCGCCGTCGGCTGCGGCGTCGAAAGGCACCCACGCGTCGGCGCCGCGCATCGTCGGCTGCCCGGCGACGTCGACGTTGTCTTTGACGAAGGTCGGCACGCCGCCGAAGAGGGCACTGCCCGCGTCGGCCTTGGCGGCGGCCCGCGCCTGGTGAAACGCTGCGTAGGCCAAGCCGTTGAGGGCGGGGTTGACGGCCTCGGCCCGGGCGATCGCGGCCTCGATTACCTCGGCCCGGCCCACCCGACGCGCGCGCATGGCGTCGGCCAGGCCGACCGCGTCGAGTTCGCCGAGGGCGTCGTCACCGAAAGCGTGCAGGCGTCGCATGCGACCGCGCCTAGGCCTGGCCCACCTCGAAGCGAACGAACCGCGTGACGGTCACCCCGGCCTCGTCGAGCAGGGCCTTGACCGTCTTCTTGCTGTCGGACACCGACGGCTGCTCGAGCAGCACAGCATCCTTGAAGAATCCGTTCAACCGGCCCTCGACGATCTTGGGCAGCGCCTGCTCCGGCTTGCCCTCGGCCTTTGCGGTCTCCTCGGCGATGCGGCGCTCGCTGGCCACGACGTCGTCGGGCACGTCCTCGCGGGACAGGTAGCGCGCCTTGAGCGCGGCGATCTGCAGCGCAACCGCGTGCGCGGCGTCGTTGTCCTCGCCTTGGAACTCGACCAACACCCCGACCGCGGGCGGCAGGTCGGCGGCGCGCTTATGCAGGTAGGTCTCGACATTGCCGTCGAAGTACCGCACGCGGCGCAGCTCGAGCTTCTCGCCGATCTTGGCCGACAGCTCGGCGATGGCCTGCTCGACGGTTTTGTCGCCGATCTTGGCGGCCTTCAGCGTCTCGACGTCGGTGGCCTTGGCTTCCAGGGCGGCGTCGACGACCTGCTCGGCCAGGGCCTGGAACTCGGCGTTCTTGGCGACGAAGTCGGTCTCGGAGTTGAGCTCGACCAGTGCCCCCTTCTTGGCCGCGACCAGACCTTCGGCGGTGGCCCGCTCGGCGCGCTTCCCGACGTCCTTGGCGCCCTTGATGCGGAGCGCCTCGACGGCCTTGTCGAAGTCGCCGTCGGTTTCGGCCAGTGCGTTCTTGCAGTCGAGCATGCCGGCACCGGTGAGTTCCCGGAGCCGCTTGACGTCGGCAGCGGTGAAGTTCGCCATCTCAGCCTTCCGTGGGGGTTGATTCGGTTGCGCCCGATGCGGCGTCCGGAGCAGAGGGCGCACTGGTGGTGGCCGCGGCCAGCAGCTCCTGCTCCCATTCGGCGAGCGGCTCGGCGGACTCCGCCTCGGGCTTGCCGTCGCCGCGGCCCAGCCCGGCGCGGGCTTGCAGGCCCTCGGCAACCGCGGACGCGATCACCTTGGTCAGCAGGGCGGCGGAACGGATCGCGTCGTCGTTGCCCGGAATCGGGTAGTCGACCTCGTCGGGGTCGCAGTTGGTGTCCAGGATCGCGATGACCGGGATGCCGAGTTTGCGGGCCTCGCCGACGGCGATGTGCTCCTTGTTCGTGTCGACGACCCAGATGGCCGACGGCACCTTGGCCATGTCGCGGATACCGCCGAGGCTGCGCTCGAGCTTGTTCTTCTCGCGGGTCAGGCCGAGGATTTCTTTCTTGGTACGGCCTTCGAAACCGCCGGTCTGCTCCATCGCCTCGAGCTCCTTGAGGCGCTGCAACCGCTTGTGCACGGTGGAGAAGTTGGTGAGCATGCCGCCCAGCCAGCGCTGGTTCACGTAGGGCATGCCGACGCGGGTGGCCTCGGCGGCGACGGACTCCTGCGCCTGCTTCTTGGTGCCGACGAACAGCACCGTACCCCCGTGGGCGACGGTTTCCTTGACGAACTCGTACGCCTTGTCGATGAACGTCAGCGTCTGCTGCAGGTCGATGATGTAGATGCCGTTGCGGTCGGTGAAAATGAACCGCTTCATCTTGGGATTCCAGCGACGGGTCTGATGCCCGAAGTGGGTGCCGCTGTCAAGCAGCTGCTTCATTGTTACGACAGCCATTGCCGGCCATGTCCTTTTGTTGTCGGTTGTCGCCCGGCTTCGGGGTGAGGCCAGGCCCTGGTGCCCGCGGAATGCCGCACCCGCCTCGGCGGGACCGCACGGCAATCGGTTGACTGCAGGCACGCGAAGTCAGCCCGCTAACGAGCTGCGACCAGGAGTTTACACCGACTCAGCAGGTGGTTTGTCCACAGGACCGGGAGCGCGTGGCTGGCCCGGCCCTCGGCGTGGCGCTGAACTGGACGAGTGCGGTGGATGGCGCTGATGCTCACGCTGGCCCTTGTCAACGTAGTACCCGCGAGCGCCGACGACGTCCGGCTCGATTGGCCGTTGCGTCCGCCCCCGGCCGTCGCCCGGGGATTCGACGCCCCGTCGCCCGACTGGAATCCCGGGCACCGTGGCGTGGACCTGCCCGGCACGCCCGGTCAGCCGGTATACGCGGCCGGCGCCGCGACCGTGGTGTTCGCCGGGCTGCTGGCCGGACGGCCGGTCGTGTCGCTGGCCCATCCCGGCGGATTGCGCACCAGCTACGAGCCGGTCCGGGCGACCGTCCGGGTCGGTCAGCGGGTGACGGCCGAGACCGTGATCGGCGAGCTTTCGGCCGGGCACGCCGGCTGCCGCGCCGCCGCGTGCCTGCACTGGGGCGCGATGTGGGGCCCGGCTTCGGGCGCCCACTACGTCGACCCGCTGGGTTTGCTGAAGTCGACGCCGATCCGGCTCAAGCCGCTGCACGGCTGAGCGGTATCCGCTGTGAACCCTTCGCGCCTCAGGCCCGCGGGTGGGCCTGGTCGTGCACCGCACGCAAGCGGGACACCGCGACGTGGGTGTAGAGCTGGGTGGTCGCCAGGCTGGAATGCCCGAGCAGCTCCTGGACGACCCGCAGGTCCGCCCCGCCCTCGAGCAGGTGCGTGGCCGCGCTGTGACGCAGCCCATGTGGTCCCATGTCGGGCGCCCCGTCCACCGCGGCGACGGTCTGATGTACGACAGTGCGCGCCTGGCGCACGTCGAGCCGCCGGCCCCGCGCGCCCAGCAGCAGTGCGGGCCCGGAATCCGCGGTCACCAGGGCGGGGCGCCCGTCGGCCAGCCAGGCGCGCAGCGCGTCCGCGGCCGGCGCCCCGAACGGCGCGCTGCGCTGCTTGTTGCCCTTGCCGAGGACGCGCACCAGCCGATGCCGGGTGTCCACATCGTCGATGTCCAGGCCGCACAGCTCGCTGACCCGGATACCGGTGGCATACAGCATCTCGACGATGAGCCGGTCCCGCAGAGCCAGCGGATCGCCTTGCTCGGCACCCGATTTGGCCGCCGCCATGGCCTGTAGCGCCTGATCCCGGCGCAGCACCGCCGGCAGCGTGCGGTGGGCCTTCGGCACTTGCAGTCGAGCGGCCGGATCCCCCGTGAGCAGGCCGCGCCGCACCGCCCATGCGGTGAAAGCCTTGACCGCCGAGGTGCGTCGGCCCAACGTCGTGCGGGCGGCTCCGGCGCCGGCCGCCGCGGCCAGCCACGACCGCAGGACCGGCAGGCTCAATCCGTCCAGGCCGACTGCCCGGCGCTCGAGAAACGCGAACAGCGAACGCAGGTCACCCAGGTACGCCCGACGGGTGTGCGCCGAACGAGCGCATTGGAGCGCCAGGTACTCGTCGAACTCGTCGAGGATCGCCTCCACGGCTCTACGTTCGCAGGCGCCGGGGGGTTCGGCTCAATCGACGCGCCGCAGCGTGTCCGGGGTGAGATCTTTCAGCGTGGGATACCCGTCGACGGCCATGATCAGGTCCGCTTCGGCGAGCAACGTGCGCAGCACGTGCACGACGCCGTCGACACCCCCGAGCGCAAGCCCGTAGGCGTATGGCCGACCGACGCCCACCGCGGTCGCGCCCAGCGCGATCGCCTTGATGACGTCGGCGCCGCTGCGGATCCCCGAATCGAACCAAACCGGCAGCCCGTCGGCCGCCTCGACCACCGCCGGCAGGCAGTCCAGAGCGGGCAGGCCGCCGTTGGCCTGGCGGCCACCGTGGTTGGAGCAGTAGATGCCGTCGACGCCGCCGTCCTTGGCGCGCCGGGCGTCGTCGGGGTGGCAGACGCCCTTCACCAGCAGCGGCAGGTCGGTCAATGACCGCAGCCAGCCGAGGTCGTCCCAGGTCAGGGGATTTCCGAAGACCTGTACCCAGCGCAGCACGGCGCCCTGGGGGTCTTCCTCGGGCGGGCGTTGAAGGCTGGCGCGGAATACGGGATCGCTGGTGTAGTTGGCCAGGCAGTGCCCGCGCAACTGGGGAAAGTTCGAGGTGGTCAGGTCGCGGGGGCGCCAGCCCGTGACCCAGGTGTCGAGGGTGACGACGATGCCCTTGAAGCCGGCCGCCTCGGCGCGATGCACCAGGCTGGCGGCCAGCTCGCGGTCGGTGGGCGTGTAGAGCTGGAAGTACCCGGGCGTGTCGCCCAGCGCGGCCGCGACGTCTTCCATCGGGTCGACCGACAATGTCGAGGCGACCATGGGGACGCCGGTGCGTGCCGCGGCGCGCGCGGTGGCCAGGTCGCCGTGGTCGTCTTGGGCGCACAACCCGATGACGCCGATCGGCGCCATGAACACCGGGGCCGGCACGCTGCGGCCGAACAGCTCGACGGATAGATCACGCTGCGCGGCACCGACGAACATGCGCGGGATGAGGCCCCAACGCTCGAAGACCTCACAGTTGACCCGCTGGGTGCGCTCGTCGCCGGCTCCCCCGGCGACGTAGGACCAAACCGACGGCGGCAGCGCCATCTTGGCCCTTGCCGCCCACTCCGCGAACACCATCGGCAGCGAGGGCGCCACCCCGCCCAAGCCCTGTAGGTAAATCTCGTT
The DNA here is from genome assembly GCA_963784685.1 of uncultured Actinomycetota bacterium. Taxonomy (GTDB): domain Bacteria; phylum Actinomycetota; class Actinomycetes; order Mycobacteriales; family Mycobacteriaceae; genus Mycobacterium. The sequence continues at coordinate 277,608 of CAWASF010000008.1, read as the reverse complement.
CTGGTAGTCCCCGAATGCCATCAAGCCCCCGCCTCGGCCTCGGCCAGCTCTTTCTTCCACTGCCGGAATGTCTCTTCGGTGCGGCCGCGGCGCCAGTAACCCGAGATCGACGCCCAGTTGGCGCCCACGCCGCGCTCCTTGCGGATGTAGGGCCGCAAGTTGTGCATGACGGTTTGCGCTTCGCCGTGGACGAAGACGTGCGCCTGCCCGGGCAGCCACTGGGCCGTGGTGACCGCCTCGATCAACGGCGCGAAATCGCCCGCGCGGTCCTCGGGAACCAGATCGGCACGACCACCGCGATACACCCAACTCACCTCGACGGAATCCGGTGCGGTCAAAGGGATTTCGTCTTCGGGGCCGGCCACTTCGATGAACGCCTTACCGATTGCGTCGGGGGGCAGGGCTTCCAGCGCCGTGGCGATGGCCGGCAGCGCCGCTTCGTCACCGGCCAGCAGATGCCAGTCGGCGGTCGGGTCCGGGGCATAGGCGCCGCCCGGGCCCATCAGGTGGATGGGCTGTCCGGGTTGGGCCTGCGCGGCCCAGGGGCCCGCGATCCCGTGCTCGCCGTGCACCACGATGTCCAGCGCGAGCTCGCGGGCCGCGACGTCGACATGACGGACCGTCATCGTCCGCACCGAAGGCATTCTCTCGGGGGGCAGGTCGGCGAAGCTGTCCAGCGTCAACGGCCGCGGCAGCCCGTCCATGTCGACGTTGTCCGGGACGAATACCAGCTTGACGTAGGAGTCGGTGAATTCGCTCGGCACGAAGGTGTCGAACCGGCTGCTCCCGAGCACCACCCGGACCATGTGCGGTGTGAGTTGCTGGGTGCGGAGGACTTCGAATCTTTGCAGAGGTCGACCTGCCACTTACTCCTCCTGTCCGGACCCGAACTTCGTCGACTATACGAGCCGGGCCGACGAAGTCCGGCCGGTGGTGGCGCGAACAATCCGCCATCGTCCCTCGTCGCGCCGCGCCAATCCGGCCACCTCCAGCATCGCCAGCGGCCCGAGCACCTGCTCGACGGCCAACCCGGATGCGACCGCGATCTCGTCGACCGTCGCGGCCCCGCGACCGGGCAACGCTTCATACACCTGGCGCTCGGCGTCGCTCAGCCCGTCGAAAGCGGTTGTCGGGTGCGGTTCTTCGGGTGCCAGCTCACCGATGCGGCCGACAAGCTCGATAATGTCGTCGGCACGCGTGACCAGCTCAGCGCCGTTGCGCAGCAGCACGTGACACCCGGCCGAAGCCGACGACGTGACGGGTCCGGGCACCGCGGCCACCAACCGGCCCAGGGCCCGCGCCCAGGCGGCGGTGTTCGCCGCGCCGCTGCGCAGGCCCGCTTCCACCACCACCGCGGCTCCCGCGGTGGCCGCGACCAGGCGATTGCGGGTCAGAAACCGGTGCCGGGCCGGGCGGACACCGGGCGGGTACTCGGTGAACACCAGCCCGTGCCGGCCTATGCGATGCAGCAGCGCCGAATGGCCCGCCGGATAGGGGACGTCCAGGCCCCCGGCGAGAACGGCCACCGTGATGCCGTCGCAGGCCAACGCCGCGCGATGGGCCGCGCCGTCGATGCCGTAGGCGCCGCCGGAGACCACCGCGACGTCGTGCTCGGCCAGTCCGGCCGCCAGATCGGCGGCCACCTGCTCGCCGTACACGGTCGAAGCCCGCGTTCCGACCACGGCGGCCGCGCGTTGCGCCACCGCGTCGAGCCGTTCGGGACCCAGTGCCCACAACACCATCGGCGGCCCGCCCCGGGCCCTGACTTCGGCCCCGATACCGGCATTGCCGAATGCGGCGAAAGCGAGCGCCGGCCACTCGTTGGCGTCGGGTGTGATCAACCGCCCGCCGCGACCGGCGAGCCATTCGAGATCGGCCGCCGCCCGGTCTATTCCGCGTCTCGCCTCCGTGCACCGGGCCACGTCGTCGTCGACGAGTCCGCGCCGCACCCGCTCGGCCGCCTCCACCGGGCCGACGCGGTGCACCAGGGCGGCAAGCTCCGCGCGGGGCGGCTCGGCCACCCGGGACAAGTAAGCCCAGGCCCGCGCTGCCGGATCGTCGAGCGCCGTCGTCATCGCTGCGCCCCTGGTTCCCGGAAGCTGAGCGCGACGCCGACCTCGTCGAGCCCGGGCGACACCCGGCCGGCCAAGTCCGCCAGGCTCCAGGCGACCCGCAAAGTGCGGTCCAGGCCGCGGATGCTGAGCAGACCACGATCCAGCGCTCTCTTCAACGGTTCCATTGCGGTGTTGCCGGGCCGAAACTTTCGCCGCAAAAGCGCCCCGCTGACTTCGCCATTGGTGCGAAATCCGTATGGTCGCCAACGCTCGGCTGCCGCCTCGCGTGCCGCCGCCACCCGATGGCGGACCTGTGCCGTCGACTCGCCATCGGAGAGCGAGAACGCCCCCGCGCGTACCGGATTCGTCTGGACCCGCAGGTCCACGCGGTCGAGCAACGGCCCGGACAGCTTTCCCAGGTAGCGCCGTTTGACCACCGCCGCGCAGATGCAGTCCTGGGGATCGGCCGGGGCGCACGGGCAGGGATTGGCGGCCAGCACAAGCTGAAATCGGGCCGGGTAGCGGGCCACCCCGTCGCGGCGGGCGAGACGGATTTCCCCGTCCTCCAACGGTGTTCGCAACGCTTCCAACGCGCTGACGCTGATCTCGGCGCATTCGTCGAGGAACAGCACTCCGCGATGCGCGCGGCTGACGGCGCCCGGACGGGCCATCCCCGATCCCCCACCGACGAGTGCCGCGACGCTGGAATTGTGATGCGGCGCTACGAACGGCGGCGTGGTGATCAACGGCGTATCCGCCGACAGCAGGCCGGCCACCGAGTGAATCGCGGTCACCTCGAGGGACTCGCTCTCCGAGAGCGGCGGCAACAGCCCCGGAAGCCGTTGGGCCAGCATCGTTTTGCCCACGCCCGGCGGCCCCGTCAACATGAGGTGATGCGCCCCCGCGGCCGCCACCTCCACCGCGAACCGCGCCTGCGCCTGCCCGACCACGTCGGCCAGATCGGCGGAGGGCTCCGCCGCCGTGGGTTCCGCGCTGATCCTTCGGTCCAGGCGCCCTGATCCGCCAAGCCAGCCCTGCAGTTGCCGCAGCGTGCGCACGCCCCACACGTCGATCCCGTCGACCAGGCTGGCCTCGGCCAGGTTGTCCACCGGGACAACGACGGCCGGCCAGCCGTCGCGTTTGGCGGCCAGCACCGCCGGCAGCACTCCGCGAACCGGCCGTACCCGCCCGTCCAGCGACAGCTCGCCCAGCAGCACCGTCTTCTCCAGACGTTCCAACGGGTGCTTTCGCTGCGCCGACAGCACGGCCGACGCCAAAGCGATGTCGTAGACCGATCCCATTTTCGGCAGTGTCGCCGGCGACAGCGCGAGCGTGAGCCGCGCCATCGGCCAGTCGTTGCCGCAATTGGTGACCGCCGCCCGGACCCGGTCGCGGGATTCCTGCAGGGCGGCATCGGGCAGACCCACCAGGTGCACACCCGGCAGGCCGGAGGCGATGTCGGCCTCGATTTCCACCATCGCCCCGTCCAATCCGCGCACCGCGACCGAGAACGCGCGCCCCAGCGCCATCAGCCGATTCCCTGCAGGTGCGTGATTTCCGGGGTGCGGCCTGAATTTTTAGGCCCGACCCGTATACCGATCACGTCGAGGCGCACCGCCGCCCACCGCGCATCCTGGCCGGCCAGCCAGAGCCCGGCAAGCCTGCGCAGCCGTCGGACCTTGCGCGGTGTGACGGCGTACGCCACCCCTCCGAACCCGTCGCCCGTTCGGGTCTTGACCTCGACGAAAACTACGGTGCGGGTGGCCTCGTCGGAAGCGATCACGTCGAGCTCACCGTAGCGGCAGCGCCAGTTGCGATGCAGGATCCGCAATCCCATCCTCGTCAGATGGTCCACGGCGAGCGCCTCGCCCATCGCTCCCAGCTGGACCCGGGTCATCGTCGTTTGGGTCGTCACGCAAGCCACGGTGCACGGTGGCCCCGACAGCGCGAGGCGCGATCGGGGCTAGCGGCCCACGAACGGACCGGTTATCCCCAGTCGACGGGCTGTGCACAGACGGGGCGCCGCACCGCTACCTGATCCGGTCCGCCCGGGTGTAGATGTTCATCGAGTCCTCCCGCAGGAACGCCACCAGCGTTATCCCGGACTCCTCGGCCAGCGAGACCGCCAGCGACGACGGCGCGGACACGGCGGCCAGCACGGGAATCCCGGCCATGACCGCTTTCTGCGTCAACTCGAACGAAGCCCGCCCGCTGACCAGCAGCACCGAGGCGGCTACCGGCACGGACGCATGTTCCAGCGCCCAGCCGATGACCTTGTCGACCGCATTGTGCCTGCCGATGTCCTCACGCACGACGAGCATCGTCCCGTCCACCCCGAACAACGCCGCCGCGTGTAGGCCGCCGGTGGTGTCGAAAACCTTTTGCGCGGAACGCAATTGGCCGGGCATCGCCTTGAGCGTGGCCGCGGCCACGGGGGCGGGATCGGCGCCGGGCGAGAAGCGGCCGATCAGCCGCACGGCTTCCAGCGACGCCTTGCCGCAGACCCCGCACGACGAGGTGGTGTAGAAGTTGCGGGTGACGTCGAGAACGGGGGGCTTGAGGCCCGGAGCCAGTGTCACGTCGAGGACGTTGTAAGTGTTGGCGTTATCGTCGCCGCGCCCGCCACAGTAGCGAATGGTCAGGATGTCCTCGCGTCCCCCGATCACCCCTTCGGTGAGCAGAAAGCCTTGCGCCAGCTCGATATCCGAGCCCGGCGTGCGCATGGTCACCGTGATCGGCGTGCCGTTGACGCGGATCTCCAACGGCTCCTCGACGGCCAGGGTCTCCGGCCGGGTGACGGCCCGGTCCGCGCTGAGATGCTGTGCGCGTCGACGCGCCGTTACGCGGCCCCTCACGCAGCCAAACTACATTGGCCGGTGACTTCACACCGCCTTCACATCGCCATCACACCGCCGCCGCGAGCGCAGCCAGGGTCTCCGCCGACGAGTGGACGGGTTGCCAGCCGAGTTGCGTGCGCGCCTTGGCGGTGTCCATCACCACCGAGGTCCGCGCGACATGCAGCCACTCGAGCATGGAAGGCACGAAAGGCACGCGCGAAATCGCCGCCGACGCCGCCGCGGCGGCAACGGCCGGAACCCGCACCGGCCGGCCACCCAGCGCCTTGGCCACCTCTGAAACCGTCACCACGCCGTCACCGGCGATGTTGTACGCCCCCGGCGGCGCCGGCGCAGTGGCCGCCAGCGCAATCGCCGCCGCGACGTCGTCGTGGTGCACCAGCTGCAAGGGGAAACCGGGATCCGGCACGACCGGCTTCAACACCGGCACGACCTTGGCCACGGCACGCGCCGGCCCGGGGAGTTGGTTCCACGGCATCGCGTCGGCCAGGGCGGGCGCCTCGGGCCCGGCGACGATGCACGGCCGCAGGATGAACACCTCGAGCGACGAATTCTTGGTGATCTCGGAAAGCAGCGCCTCACACGCCGCCTTCTGCGCGGAGTAGTAGTGCTCCGGGGACCCCCGCGTCGGCACATCCTCGGTGAGCGGAACGGGGTTGTCGGAGTGATAGCCGTATGCCGCCACCGACGAGGTGTACACCAGGCGCCGCGGCCGCTCGGCGGCGACCGTCGCCTCGAAGACGTTCCGCGTCCCTTCCAGATTGATGCGCGCGCTCTCCTCGCGCGAGCCCATGATGATGAACGCCAGGTGGATCACCACGTCGGCCTGCGACACCAATGTGTCGACGGCCTCGCGGTCCAGGATGTCGCCCTGCTGGTAGGTCGTTTTCACCCAGCCACGCGACGCGGGGTCGAACGGCCGGCGTGCCATCCCCACGATGGCCTCCACCGTCGGCTCTCGCTCCAGCGCCGTCACCGCGGAAACTCCGATCTCTCCGGTCGGCCCGGTCACGGCGACGGTTACTCCCACCTCAGGTGTCCTTCCCTCCGGCACTGCCGATGAAACCAGGATGACAAAAGTCGTTGATGGCCGCTCGGTTTGTCCCGGCCCAAAACGGGTCACCAATGTCGATACTTTCGACTAAGGTCGTCAGGCGCCGACGCAGCGCGCGGTGGAAACGAGGCACTACATGGCAGACGGATCGAATGTGGGCGCGAACGGTTCGACACCCGGCGGGGACAAAGCCGACCCGGCGACCGTTTTCGCCGCCCTCGCCGAGATCATTTACCAGGGCTCGGACGCCAGAGAGATGTATGCGGCCATCTGCGTCGCGGCGACCCTGGCCATCCGCGGCTGCGACCACGCGAGCCTGCTGGTGCGTGAAAACGACCGCTACGTCACCGTTGGCGCCAGCGACCGGCTCGCGCAGCAAATCGACGATCTCGAACGCCGTGCCGGCGACGGCCCGTGCATCGATGCGATCGAGGAAGAAACCCCCCAGATCGACACCGACCTGTCCACGTCCTCCCTCTGGCCCAAGTTCGCGTCCATCCTCGTCGCCGAGACGCCGGTGCGCGGCGCGATGGGTTTTCGTATCCGAATCGACAAACGCAAGGGCGCCGCGCTGAACCTCTTCAGCGACACGCCGAATCTCTTCGACGCCGAGTCTGCCGGACGGGCGGCGGTGCTGGCGTCGTTCGCCAGCGTGGCCATCAACGCGATCGCCAAGGGCGAGGATGCAGCCAGCCTGAGGCGGGGGCTGCTCAGCAACCGCGAAATCGGCAAGGCGGTCGGCATGTTGATGCTGCTGCACGACGTCACCGAAGACGAGGCCTTCGACCTGCTGCGGCGCCACTCCCAGGCCCTGAACATCAAGCTGGCCGACGTGGCGCGGGCCATCATCGAGAACCGCGGGCGACTGCCGTCCGACGGCGGAGACCAGCCGGGGCCGGGCGGTTAGCCGGCAATGCTCACCGGGCTATTCCGGCAGCCGTAGCTCGGGCTTCTCGACCTCTTCGATGTTGACGTCCTTGAACGTGACCACCCGCACGTGCTTGACGAACCGCGCCGGGCGGTACATGTCCCACACCCAGGCATCGGACAGTCGCAGCTCGAAGTAGACCTCGCCGTCGGCGTTGCGCGGCATCATCTCCACACTGTTTGCCAGGTAGAAGCGCCGCTCGGTTTCCACGACGTAGCTGAACTGGCCGACGATGTCCTTGTATTCGCGGTACAGCGAGAGCTCCATCTCGGTTTCGTACTTTTCGAGATCCTCGGCACTCATCTGCTCAGATGTCCTTCTCCCTGGGGAACTGGTCCCATCTTTCCTCACCGGTATCGGTCACGCTCGGCCGGAGGTCCGGTCTGCATTCGGCCACCACCCGCGAACCCGACGCGGTTGCCACGCGCCGGACGTTGATGAACGAATAACGGTGCTGGGCGCACGGACCCAACTGGGTCAGCGCCATGGAGTGCGCCGGCGTGCTGTAGCCCTTGTGCTCGGCGAAGCCGTAGCCCGGGTGGTCGGCCTCCATCGCGACCATGAGCCGGTCCCGGCTGACTTTCGCCAGCACGCTGGCCGCCGCGATACAGGCCGCCACGGCGTCGCCGCCGATCACCGGCAGCGACGGCATCGGCAGGCCGGGCACGCGAAAGCCGTCGCTCAGCACGTAACCGGGCCGCACGGACAAGCCGGCCACCGCGCGCCGCATGCCTTCGATATTGGCTACATGCACGCCGCGCCGGTCGACCTCTTCCGACGGGATGAACACGACGTGGTAGGCCAGGGCGTATCGGCGGATCAATGGGAACAGCTTTTCCCGCACGTTTTCGGCGAGTTTCTTCGAATCATCCAGTGCGGCAAGGCTTTCCAGCCTTCCGGAGCCGAGCACGCAGGCCGCCACCACCAGCGGGCCCGCACACGCGCCGCGGCCGACCTCGTCCACCCCGGCCACCGGGCCCAGGCCGCTGCGGTACAGCGCGGACTCCAGGGTGCGCAGCCCCGACGACTTGCGGATCACCGTGCGCGGCGGCCAGGTGGTGGCCATGGCTACTGGTTCTGCTGGGGGTTCACCGATCTCACGCCACCCCAGCGCGACGGCGGCCACACGATGAACCTGGCCTTTCCGATGACGTTGGACACCGGCACGGTGCCCGACATCGGATCGCCGGTGCACAACAGGCCCTTGAGCGCGTCGGCCGGCACGCTGGTGCAGTGGGCGCGCGAGTCGGCCGAGTGCGTCCGGTTGTCACCCATCACCCACAGCCGCCCCTGCGGGACGGTGACCGGCCCGAACTCGCTGCCCAGGCACGGATACACCGACGGGTCGGCCATCATCGTGGCGGGATTCAGATACGGCTCCTTGAGCGGCTTGCCGTTGACCGTCAACCCGGTATCGGCCCGGCACTCCACCGTCTGCCCGCCGACGGCGATCACGCGCTTGACCAGGTCGTTTTCGTCGGGAGGCACGAAACCGATGAACGACAGCGCGGTCTGCACCCAGCGCAGCGCGGTGTTGTTCGACCGAATGGACTTGTATCCGGCGTTCCACGGGGGCGGTCCCTTGAAGACGATGACGTCGCCGGGGTGCGGTGCGCCGAAGCGGTAGCTGAGCTTGTCCACCATGATGCGGTCGCCGACGCAGCCCGGGCATCCGTGCAGGGTGGGCTCCATGGATTCCGACGGGATCAGATACGGGCGCGCCACGAAGGTCAGCATGAAGTAGTAGAGCGTCACCGCGATGACCGCCAGAATGGCGAGTTCCTTCAGCGTGGACTTCTTCTTCGCCTCAGGCTCGACCGCTTGGGGGGGCGCGGGGTCCGGTGGCCCCTCGGCGGGCCCGTCGACCTCGCGGGTAGAGATTTTCGGGTCTGGCTGGCCGGCGTCGGGCCGGCGCGCAGGTGAGTCCGGGGTTTCGGTCACGAGATCAGCGTAGCCAGCGCGGTTCGTGGCTTCGGCACACCGCCAAGGCGCGCCCGGTCAGCGCTTTTCCTTGATCTTGGCCTTCTTGCCCCGAAGTTCACGCAGGTAGTACAGCTTGGCGCGGCGGACGTCGCCACGAGTCACCACCTCGATATGGTCGATGTTCGGCGAATGCACCGGAAAGGTCCGCTCGACGCCGACGCCATAGCTCTCCTTGCGCACCGTGAACGTCTCGCGGATGCCTCCACCCTGTCGGCGGATCACCACGCCCTTGAACACCTGGATACGTTCCTTGGCGCCCTCGATGACCTTCACGTGCACGTTGATGGTGTCGCCCGGGTTGAAGGCGGGGATGTCGTCGCGCAGCGACGCTTGGTCGACGAAGTCCAGCCTGTTCATCGTGAGAAGACACTTCCTTGCGGTCGCGGCTTGCGGCAGCTGCCACACGCGGGCGTGGGGCGGTCATCAAGCCGATGGTTTCGAGCTTTCGGTGCGGATCCCGCAGGCGGGAACCCCGGCCCGGGTTCGAACAACTGACCAATTGTGCCAGACAGCCCGCCCGCATTGAAAATCCCATGTAAACGCTGCGGTTCTAACCATCCCCCGGGCCCGGCGAGTGGTACACATGGTTGGGGTCAAAACGCGCCAGTCGAACCCGAAAATCTGGCGCCGTCGGGGCAGATGGCGATGCGGCCCGCCCATATCCACATGTCACGCCCGAGGAGATCGAGGATGCGTCGCCGCCCGCTCACCGTGCTCACCGCCATGGCGGCGGCGACGCTGGTGTTGGCCGGGTGCGACGAGGCGATGCTGGATACACAGATCCAGGCGAAGCAATCCGGCCAGCCCTCGCACAGCCTGCCCCCTCGCACGTCGGGTCGGCAATCGGAGGCGGTGCAACTGCTGATGGACACCGCCGCGGTCGCCGCGCCGCCGCCGGCCCTGTCGAGCACGCGGATCGGCGGTCTGGCGGCGCGCATCCAGCAGGCGATAGACGGAGCCGCCGCCAGCGGGGCGACCCTGTCGGTGGCCGTCCTGGACCGCAAGACGCGTGAGCTGGTCTCCAACGGCAACACCCAGGTCGTCGGCACCGCATCGGTAGCCAAACTCTTCATCGCCGACGATCTGCTGCTGCAGGAATCCCAGGGCAGGACCACCCTGTCCCCCGACGACCGCCGGGCATTGGACGTCATGTTGCAGTCATCCGACGACGACGCCGCCGAGAAGTTCTGGAATCAGGGCGGCGGCGACGCCATCATCATCCAGGTCGCGAACCGGTACGGGCTGTCATCCACGATCCCCCCGGCGACGGGCGCTGGTGGAACACGACGAGCTCACTGACCGACCTGATCCACTACTACGACCTGCTGCTCGACGGGTCGGGCGGGCTGCCCGCCGAGCGGGCCGGGATCATCGTCAACGACCTGTCCCGGTCCACCCCGACAGGGATCGACGGCTACCCGCAGCGGTTCGGCATTCCCGAGGGCCTGTTCGCCGAACCGGTGGCGGTCAAGCAGGGCTGGATGTGCTGTATCGGCAGCGATTGGGTGCACCTGTCGACCGGCGTGATCGGCGTGGACCGCCGCTACATCGTGGCGGTCCAGTCGCTGCAGACCTCCGACGACGCCACCGCGCGCCAGACGATCACCGATGCCGTCAAGACGATATTTCCCGACGGCCGGATCTGACCCGCGCCACGTCGCGCGGTCGCTTATTCCAATAGATCGGGGCGGCGTTCACGCGTGCGCTGCAGGGAGACCTGCCGGCGCCAGGCGGCGATCCGCCCGTGATCGCCGGATAACAAGACGTCGGGGACGTCGAGCCCGCGCCAGCTCGGCGGCCGGGTATAGCTCGGCCCCTCCAACAGCCGGCCCAGGGTCGGGGAGTGCGAATCGTCGCGATGCGAAGCGGGATTGCCGAGAACGCCGTCCAGCAGCCTGACCACGGCCTCGATCATCACCACGGCCGCCGACTCGCCACCCGGCAACACGTAGTCGCCGATCGAGACTTCCGCGACCGGCATTCGCCGCGCGGCATCATCGACGACCCGCTGGTCGATGCCCTCGTAGCGGCCGCACGCGAACACCAGGTGCGTCTCGGTGGTCCAGCGTTGCGCGATCGCCTGTGTGAACGGCGAGCCGGCCGGCGTGGGGACAACCAAAAGCGTTTCCTCCGAACAGATTTCATCGAGCGCTTCGCCCCACACCGGTGCCTTCATCACCATCCCGGGGCCGCCGCCGTAGGGCGCGTCGTCCACCGAGTGGTGCACGTCGTGGGTCCACCGCCGCAGGTCGTGCACGCGCAAGTCGACCAGACCCGACGCGATCGCCTTGCCCGGCAACGATTGCCGCAGGGGGTCCAGGGAGGACGGGAAGATGGTGATGACATCGATCTTCATGGCCGTTGCTACTGCAGATCCAGCAGGCCTTCGGGCGGATCGATCTCGACCGACCTGTCCTCGAGCGAGACCGAGGTGACGATCGCGCCGACGAAGGGAACCAACACTTCGCCCGAATCGCCCCGCACGGCCAACAATTCACCGGCGGCGGTGTGCAGTACCTCCGCGACGACGCCGACGTCCCGTCCCGTCGTCGTCCGCACGCGAAGCCCTTCGAGCTGGTGGTCGTAGTAGGTGTCCGGCTCGTCGATCGGCGGCAGGTCTTCGGAGTCCACCACGAAAACGCTGCCCCGCAAGGCGTCGGCGGCGTCCCGGTCTTCCACCCCGGCCAATCGCACCAGCAGCCGTCCGCTGTGCTCGCGCGCGTCGACGACGACGTAACTGTGTGCTTCGCCGTCGTCCCGAGGTCTTCTGGCGCGCAACGTATTTCCCGGCGCGAACCGGGAAGCGGGGTCGTCGGTGCGGATTTCCACCACCACCTCGCCGCCGACACCGTGCGCTTTGACGACGCGCCCGACTGTCAACTCCAACGGAGTTCCATGAGCAGCGCTCCGCTACCGGTCGGTGTCCACCACGTCGACGCGGATACCGCGGCCGCCGATCCCGGCGACCAGTGTGCGCAACGCGGTCGCGGTGCGTCCCCCGCGACCGATCACCTTGCCCAGGTCGTCGGGATGGACATGTACTTCCACAGTCCGCCCGCGGCGGCTGGTCACCAGGTCGACCCGGACATCGTCGGGGTTGTCGACGATCCCGCGGACCAGATGCTCGACAGCGTCAACGACGACCGTACTCATCGCGCCGGTCAGCTTTCCGCAGACGCGGCCGGCGCGTCGGCCGGCGCGGCGTCGGTCGCCGTCTCGTCCGCGGCCTCGGGAGCGGCTACGGGAGCGGCTGCGGGAGCGGCCTCAGGGGTGGCCTCGGGCTCGGCCGCCTTCGCGGCTTTCTTGGCCGGCGCCTTCTTCTTCGGCTTCGCGGCCTCGGTGGTCGGCGCGCCGTCGGCGGCGGCCAGCGCGGCGTTGAACAGCTCGAGCTTGGTGGGCTTGGCCGGGGCGACTTTCAGCCGGCCCTCGGCGCCGGGCAGCCCCTTGAACTTCTGCCAGTCACCGGTGATCTTCAGCAGCTTGAGGACGGGCTCGGTGGGCTGAGCCCCCACCGAAAGCCAGTACTGGGCGCGCTCGGAGTTGATCTCGATGAGGCTCGGGTCTTCCTTCGGGTGATACCGGCCGATGACCTCGATCGAGCGGCCGTCACGCCGGGTCCGAGCGTCGGCGACGGCGATGCGGTACTGGGGATTGCGGATCTTGCCAAGCCGGGTGAGCTTGATCTTCACAGCCATGGTTAAGCGATTTCTCCTGTGTGTGTCACGCTGCAATTCAGCGGCGCGGGCGGAATGCCCTGGCCCGGTTTTGCCTCGCGTGTGTGACCGCCGCGCAGCCTGGGTCGCACGGCGGACAGCCGCCTATTGTGCCAGAACACGCTGCTCGACCAGAAATTCGCCTACATCACCTTCTGGAAGGTCTTGGTCTCGACCCGGCGAGTCATCCGCCAACCCTGGGGGGTTCGCAGGAACTCGTCGTCGTACCACAGGCCGCAAAACAGCACCTGGCCCTTGTCGCCGGGAAGCGCCATGGGGTTGAAGCAGATCACCCGCGACGACGCGGTATCGCCGTCGACGCGGACCGAAAAGTTGCCGAGCATGTGCGCATACACCGGGAAGTTCGACAGCACCTCCGAAAGCCATCTCTTGACTTCTGGATAACGGCCGTCGATGCCGCCGAGCGCCCGGTAGTCGATGTAGGCGTCGGGCGTGAACACGTTGTCCAGGTCGTCGAATCGCCGGTTGTCGATCGCGGTCGAATAGTCGACCAGCAGTTGCTGGATCTCCAGCCGATCCGAGATTTCTTCCAGGCTCAACATGTCGTCGATTGAACACGATCCGAGCGGGCCGCCCTGCGGTAGCTGCAGGGACCGCAGCCGAACCATCGCCGACATGACCGGCTGAGCACGCTCTGTTCGGCGTAGCCGAGTTCTCGGGTGAGGTGCGACAGGCTGATGTCGGTGTCGCGCAGGTAGTGTTCGGCGGTTTCGCGGCGCACGCTGTCGATGAGTTCGCCGAAGCTGGTTTTCTCCGCGCACAGGCGGCGGTGCAGTGCCCTGGGATGCAGATCGAACTGGGCGGCGATCAACTCGAGGCTGACGGTGCCGGTGGGCAGGAGCTGGCGGACCATGGTGCGCACCGACTGGGTCATGCCGGGTTGGTGTGTGGTGATTCCGGTTAAGTACTGCACGACCGCTTGATGGGCGAGTGCGTCCTGGTTGAGCGCGCGCCCGAGATCGGCCGTGTGGAAAGTGAAGCCCGCTGTTGGTTGTGTGAAGCACGGACGGCAGCCGAAGTAGGTCAGATATTCGGCGGTCGCGGTGAGCGGCTGGTGCGGAAGGTGCACCGTCAGGGGTGCGTACTGTGCGCCGAGCAGGAACCGCATCACCCGCAGCGACACCCCGAGGGACAATTCGATGGTCTGCGGGTGCGGCGGCGGCCGCTCGATCAAAACCTCGAATGCGTAGAACGACTGTTCGGCGTCGGTACTCGGGATAATGCGCCCGGAGATGGCCGGGCTGTAGGCCGCTATGAAGGTTTCGAGAATCATGAAGGCGTCGCCGACGGTGGCCGCGGTGCGCGCGGCCACCCCGACCGGTCCAAGGATTTCGATGCCCTGCCGCAGGGCCAACCGCCGCCCGAAATCGGGGGTTGAGGTGGCCGCCGCCGCGGTTTCGACCGCCACGATGAGGTTGCGGTAGGGCAGAAAGACTTCGTGGTCGCCGACATCTTGGAGCCGGATGCCGGCGGCGCGCAGCAGCTCGGCCGGATCGCCGCCCAATTCGGCGACCAGGCGCGGGTAGCCCGACAGCGACGTTCCGCGCACCACCGACATGTCAACAAATGTCAAATATTCGTCAACAACTGTCAAGACTTTGGGGCGCCGCGGCCGCATCCTGGGAGCCAACGAGGCAATCCGAGGACCCAAAGGAAGGACCAACCCCCATGAGCTTCGACACGGTCATCCGCAACGGCCGCTGGTTCGACGGCACCGGCGCACCGTCGGCGATCCGCAACATCGGCATCCGCAACGGTCACGTCGCCGCCATCAGCGCGCAGCCGCTCGACGAAACGGGCTGCGGCCAGGTGATCGACGCCGACGGCAAATGGGTGCTGCCCGGCATGGTCGACATCCACACCCACTACGACGTCGAGGTGCTCGGCGGCCCGTCGCTGTCGGAGTCGCTGCGCCACGGCGTGACGACGGTGATGGTGGGGTCGTGTTCGCTGTCGACCGTGCACGTCGACGGCCAAGACGCCGGTGACCTGTTCGCCCGGGTGGAGGCCATCCCCCGCGCGCACGTCATCAGCACGGTCGACCGGCACAAGACCTGGAGCAACTGCGAGGAGTACATCGCCGCGCTTCAGGCGCGGCCCCTGGGTCCGAATGTCGCTGCCTTCATTGGGCATTCGGACATGCGGGCGGCCACGATGGGCTTGGACCGCGCCACCCGCAAGGAAGTGCGTCCGACCAAGGCCGAGCAGGCCCGGATGGAGCAGATGCTGTCCGAGGCGCTGCGGGCCGGGTTCGTCGGCATGTCTTCGCAGCAACTGCTGTTCGACAAGCTTGATGGCGACACCTGCCGCTCGCGCACCTTGCCCTCGACGTACGCCAAACCGCGGGAACTGCGGCGGCTGAAGTCCCTGCTGCGGCGTAGCGGACGGGTCTTGCAGGCCGGTCCCGACATCCAGAACCCGTTCAACATCGGCTCCCAGGCGGCGCAGTCGCTGGGCATCTTCCGCAGGCCTCTGAAGACCAGCCTGTTGTCGGCCGCCGACATCAAGGCCAACCCGTGGCTGATCGCGACGATGGGCCCGGCGGCCCGCCTCGTCACCAAGCTGGGCGGCGACTTCCGCTGGCAGCACCTGCCGGTGCCATTCGAGGTCTACGCCGACGGCATCGACCTGGTGATCTTCGAGGAGTTCGGCTCCGGCGCGGCCGCCATGCATCTGAAAGAACAACTGACCGACCGCAACGACCTGCTGCGCGACCAGGACTACCGCCGGCGGTTCCGCAAGGACTACGACAGCAAGTACGGGCTGCGAGTGTGGCACCGCGACTTCTTCGACGCCGAGATCGTCGACTGCCCCGATCCGTCGGTGATCGGAAAGTCGTTCGGGCAGGTGGGAATCGACCGTGGCGGGCTGCACCCCGTCGACGCGTTCCTCGACCTGGTCGTCGAGCACGGCACCGCGCTGCGGTGGCGCACGACGATCTCCAACCACCGCCCCGGGGTGCTCAAGAAGATGGCGCGCGAGCCGGGCATCCAGATGGGCTTCTCCGATGCCGGCGCACACCTGCGCAACATGGCGTTCTACAACTTCGGGCTGCGACTGCTGCGCCACGTCCACGACGCCCAGAAGGCCGGCACGCCATTCATGACCATCGAGCAGGCGGTGTACCGACTCACCGGCGAACTGGCCGACTGGTATCAGATCGACGCCGGCCATCTGCGGATGGGTGACCGCGCCGACCTGGTGATCGTCGACCCCGCACACCTCGACGACTCGCTGGACAGCTACAGCGAGGAGAAGGTGGAGCAGTACGGCGGACTGTCGCGGATGGTCAACCGCAACGACGACACCGTCAGCGCCGTCCTCGTCGCGGGACAAGCGGTATTCCTCAACGGGCAGGCGACCGACGTGCTGGGCACGCAACGCACCGGCAGCTTCCTGCGCGCCAACACCGCCACCCCCGCCACCCAGCCGGTTGCCCCCGCGGCCGAGCCGGTTGCCGCCGGGTTGTGACCGGCAAGCGGGAAGTTTGACATACCACCTCCGAACCGCCGGATCGGGGCGACAATCAGTGATGCGCCCGATCAACCACGGTCGCCGATATCGCAAAAGGGAAGTCCGAGATGAAGAAGTTATTGGCGGCAGCACTAATGACAGCCACGACGATGGCGGCAGTGCCGGTGGCCATAGCACCGGCGGCGCAGGCCGACATCTGCGCCGGCGCACAAGGGCGCCACTTCGGGGTGGGTGGCTGTACCCCCGGCCTGGCCGGGGATGCCATCACCGGGGCCGTCGTGGCGTCGGACCACGCGTACTGGCCTGGCGAAGCACCCTGTTACACGACGGAGGGTGTGCCGTACTACACGCCCGACGGGGACCCTTGCTGACGACGGGATAGGCGTCCAGCACGCCCGGAAGTTACACTTTGCGCCCATGCGAAAACTCATGGCCGCGACCGCCGCCCTCCTTGCGGTCGGATCCTCCGGTATCACCGCCGCCGCGACCGCCCCCACTTCCCGGGCCGACAGCAGGCAGCCGGTCGGCTCGGTGCCAATCCCCGACGGGCCGGCGCAGACCTGGGTCGTCGCCGATATCGACAGCGGTCAGGTACTGGCCGAGCGCGACCAGAATGTCCCCCACCCGCCCGCGAGCACCATCAAGGTGTTGTTGGCGCAGGTGGTCCTGGACGAGTTGAGCCTGGACACCACCGTGGTCGCCGACGCCGCCGATACCCAGGTCGAGTGCAATTGTGTCGGCATCAAACCGGGCCGCGTTTACACCGCGCGCCAACTGCTCGACGGCCTGCTGCTGGTGTCGGGCAATGACGCCGCCAACACGCTGGCACACATGCTGGGCGGGGCGGACGCCGCGGTCGCCAAGATGAACGCCAAAGCGGCGTCCCTGGGCGCGGCGGCCACCCACGCTTCGACGCCGTCCGGCCTGGACGGGCCGGGGGGCTCCGGGGCGTCGTCGGCGCACGACCTTGCCGTGATATTCCGGGCGGCGATGGCCAATCCGGTGTTCGCGCAGATCACCTCGGAGCCGTCGGCGATGTTCCCCGGCGACAACGGTGATCACCCGATCGTCAACCAGGACGAGCTCCTGCAGCGCTATCCCGGTGCCATCGGCGGCAAGACGGGCTTCACCGACGCCGCCCGCAAGACGTTCGTCGGCGGGGCCGCACGCGGTGGGCGCCGGCTGGTGATCGCAATGATGTACGGGCTGGTGAAGGCGGGCGGCCCGTCGTACTGGGACCAGGCCGGCAGCCTGTTCGACTGGGGTTTCGCACTCAACCCCGGGTCCGGCATCGGCTCGCTGTAGGTACCGCGGCCAGGGTTAGCCCGGCGCCGCCGCGGTCAGCAGCGCCGTGAGCACCGGAATCCGTTGCCTGGCTATTTCGGGCTGCGGCAGCACCCCCTCGACCACGGCGGCTCCGTCGAACACGTTCCTCATCAATGCCACGACGACCGGGAAGGTTTCCTGCGGGAAGCCCTCGGCCCCCGGCAACGCCCGGGCGGCTTCGTCAATCATCGCAGCGTACTGCCCAAGCTCGTGTTGCATTGTGGCTCTGAGCTTTTCATCGGTGCGCGCGGCGATCACCAGCTCGTAGAACACGGCGTTGGTCGGGCCGCTGGTGATGTCCCGAAGTATTGCCAGCGCCGCCTCCAGCGCCGGCCGGTCGGCCGGTATCTCGGCGACCCGCTTGGTGAACGACTCCAAGTGGCGGCGCAACACCTCCGATGCCGTGGCCGCCATGAAGTCGCCCATGGTCTCGAAGTGACGGAACAGGGCGCCGACGGACACCCCCGCGCGCTTCGTGATGACGGCGGCGGACGCCCTGGCGTAACCGACCTCGACGATGGTGGCGATGCAGGCCTCGAGGAGCCGTCCGACGGTTTCCTCGCGACGCTGCTGCTGGGTCCTGGCCATGTCAGGCCCCGGCTTTCAGGGCGCTGCGGCCCCGGTGCCGCTCGCCCGCCCGCAGGTAGCGGCCCGACTTCACGGTGCGGCCGTAGCCGTCGCGGAAACGGCCGTTGCGGAACACGACCTCGCCGCCCACACCGGTCGCGACGACGGCGTCGTCGTTGCGATTGACCATGCGCCGCAGGCCACCGTAGAACGGCACCTCTTCCTCGTGATAGGCGTCCACCGAGTCGTTGAGGCCGGCCGGATCGATCACGACGAAGTCCGCGCGGTCGCCTTGGCGCAGCGTGCCGGCGTCGATGCCGAACCACTCGGCCAGTTCGCCGGTCAGGCGATGCACCGCCCGCTCGGTGGACAGGAACGGCGCCCCGGCCCGGTCGGCGTCCCGGGTCCGCTTGAGCATTCGCAACGGAAAGTTGTAGAAGGCCATGTTGCGCAGGTGCGCCCCGGCGTCGGAGAAGCCCATGTGGATGCTCGGGTCGGCCGCGAGTTTGTTCAGCTGCTTGGGCCGGTGGTTGGCGACGGTGGTCGTCCATCGCACGTTGCGCTCACCGTTTGCGACGAGCACGTCCAGGAAAGCGTCGAGCGGGTGCAGCCCGCGCTCGTCGGCGATCGCGCCAAAGCTCTTGCCGATCAACGACTCATCGGGGCACTCGACGATCACCGCGTCGTGAAAGTCGCGGTGCCACAACGACGGTCCGAGCTTGCGGCGGTCGAACTCGCGCCGGAACCGGCGGCGGTACTCCTTGTCGGCCAGCAGCTCGTTGCGCTCCAGTTGATCGCGCAGATGCAGCGCCGCCGTGCCGGCGCCGAACTCCTCGAAGACGGGCAGATCGACTCCGTCGGAGTACAACTCGAACGGCACCGGCAAATGCTGGAACCGCACACTCGAGCGCAGGACGGCGTTGAGCACGCGGGTGCCGAATCCGAAGGTATGCACGGCGAGCGGCATCGACTTGGCGTCGGCGGACACCAGCATGCTCATCCGGACGCCCTTGCCGCGGCCGAAGATCCGGCTGCTGGTCAGGAAGAACATCAGCGCCGACGGTGGGTTTTCGACGTCGGGGGCGCTCTGCAGCATCCGGCCGCGCCTGCGCAGGACCTTGATCAGCCTGCGGCGCTCCCGCCAGGTCGCGAAGGTGGACGGCAGGGCACGCGAGCGAAAGCGCTCGCCGTCGAGCTTGTCGATGGCCGCGTCCATCCCGGACATGCCCAGCATCCCGGCGTCGAGCGCCTCGTCCAGCAACGCCGCCATTTTGTCCAGTTCGGCCCCGGTCGGCTTGACGCCGGCGTCGGTGGCGCGCTTTAGTCCGAGCGCGGCGGTGCGCAGGTCCGAATGACCAAGCAGCGAGCCGACATTCGGCCCGAGCGGCAGCGCGTCGATCGCCTCGACGTATTCCGCGGCCGTCGTCCACGTCTTGCCGGATTCCAGGGCGCCGTATACGAATTCGCGCGGCACCGCCTCCACCCGGCTGAACAGATCGGCGGCGTCCTCGGGATTGGCGTAGACGGTCGACAACGAGCAGTTGCCCAGCAACACCGTGGTGACACCGTGGCGCACCGACTCCCGCAGCCCGGGGTCCAGCAGCACCTCGGCGTCATAGTGCGTGTGCACGTCGATGAAGCCCGGCGCGACCCACTTGCCGGCGGCGTCGATCACCTCCGGGCAACCGGTCTCGTCCAGCGGTTCTTCCGACGGTCCCGCGACCGCGGCCACCACGCCGTCACGAATGCCGAGCGTGCGGGTTCGGGGCTCGGCGCCCGTGCCGTCGAACCACAGACCGTCGCGGATGATCACGTCGTAGGCCACCGTTTCCTCCTGGTCGTCGGCGTGCGCCTAACGTTCGGGCCGAAGCGGCTTGCCGCGCAGTATCACGAGATCGGGCCGTCGCAACACGTCCGGACCCGACCGCGGGTCCTGGGAGTAGCACAACAGGTCGGCCGATGCCCCGTGATCGAGGCCGGGGCGGCCCAGCCAGCGACGCGCATCCCAGCACGCCGCGCCCAGCGCCCGGGTGGCGCTCATCCCGATGCCCTTGAGGGCCTCGACCTCGTCGGCGATCCGCCCGTGCGCGATCATGCTGCCGGCGTCGCTGCCGGCGTACACCGGCACGCCGGCATCGAGCGCCGCGGCTGTCCGCCGGTGGCAGCGGGCGTGCAGGTCACGCATGTGCGCCGCGTACGCAGGGTATTTCCCGGCGGAGTCGGCGATGCCGAGAAAGTTCTCGATGGTGTTGATCAGCGTGGGGACCAGGGCGGTTCCGTGCTGGAGCATCAGGGCGACGGTGTCGTCGGTGAGCCCGGTGCCGTGTTCGATGCAGTCGATGCCGGCGTTGATCAGGCCGGGCAGGGCGTCCTCGCTGAAGACGTGGGCGGTGACGCGCGCGCCGAGCGCGTGTGCGGTGTCGATCGCCTCCTTGAGCACGTCGTCGGACCACAGTGGGGCCAGGTCGCCGACGCCGCGGTCGATCCAGTCGCCGACCAGCTTGACCCACCCGTCGCCGCGTTTCGCCTCGTGGGCCACCGCCGCCGGCAGCTGGGATTCGTCCTCGAGCTCGACGGAGAAACCGGCCTGATAGCGCTTGGGCCGGGCCAGATGCTTTCCGGCCCGGATGATGCGGGGCAGGTCGTCGTGGTCGTCGAGGCTGCGGGTGTCGGTCGGCGCGCCGCAGTCGCGCAACAACAGGGCGCCGATGTCGCGTTCGGTCTCGGCCTGGGCGATCGCCTCGTCGAGCGGGATCTCGCCGGAGTGACCGAGACCGACGTGGCAGTGCGCGTCGACCAGCCCGGGCACGATCCAGCCGCCTCCAGAAGCACCGAAAACGGTGTCGGCGCCGGCGACCGGTTCCAGGCTGATGCGGCCGTCGACGACCCACAGCTGGATCTCGGTCTCGTCCGGAAGCCCGATACCCCGCACGTGCATGCGCACGGGCGGTTACTTCTTGCCCGGGAACTTCAGCTTGGACAGGTCGAAGTCGGCCAGCCCGGGGGGCAGTTCGTTGAGGCCTTCGGGCATGTGCGACAGGTCGGGGAACCCGGCCGGCATGCCCGGCATCCCCTGCATGAGCGGGTTGGGGGCCTTCGGCGGCGTCGGACCCCGTCCCCCCTTCTTACCCTTCTTGCCCGCCTTGCCCTTGGCCGCTTTGCTCTTTCGGGTCGCGGACTTGCGGCCCATGCCCGGGATGCCCATGCCGCCGAGCATCGACGACATCATCTTGCGGGCTTCGAAGAAGCGGTCGACCAGCTGGTTGACCTCGGACACCGTCACACCCGAGCCGTTGGCGATGCGCAGCCGCCGCGATGCGTTGATGATCTTGGGGTCGGCGCGCTCCTGCGGCGTCATCCCACGGATGATGGCCTGCAACCGGTCGAGTTGTCTGTCGTCGACCTCGGCCAGGGCCTCCTTCATCTGGCCGGCGCCGGGCAGCATGCCCAGCAGGTTGCCGATCGGGCCCATCTTGCGGATGGCGAGCATCTGTTCGAGGAAGTCCTCCAGCGTCAGCTCGCCGGTGCCGATCTTGGCGGCGGCTTCCTCGGCGCGCTGCGCGTCGAAGACCTGTTCGGCCTGTTCGATCAGGGTCAGCACGTCGCCCATGCCCAGGATGCGGCTGGCCATCCGGTCGGGGTGGAAGACGTCGAAGTCTTCCAGCTTCTCGCCGGTGGAGGCGAAAAGGATTGGGACGCCGGTCACCTCGCGGACTGACAGCGCGGCGCCGCCGCGCGCGTCCCCGTCGAGCTTGGTCAGCACCACACCGGTGAAGCCGACACCCTCCCGGAATGCCTCCGCGGTGGTGACCGCATCCTGGCCGATCATTGCGTCCAGGACGAACAGCACCTCGTCGGGGTCGACGGCATCCCGGATGGCCGCGGCCTGGGCCATCAGCTCGTCGTCGATCCCCAGCCGGCCGGCGGTGTCGACGATGACGACGTCGAAGTGTTTGGCGCGGGCCTCGGCGAGCCCCGCGGCCGCCACCGCGACCGGGTCGCCGGGCCCCGACTCGGGTGACGCGCCCGGATGCGGCGCGAACACCGGCACGCCGGCGCGCTCACCGACGACCTGCAGCTGGTTCACGGCGGCCGGCCGCTGCAGGTCGCACGCCACCAGAAGCGGCGTGTGTCCCTGGCCGCGAAGCCAGGCGGCCAACTTGCCGGCCAGCGAGGTTTTACCGGAACCCTGCAAGCCGGCGAGCATCACGACGGTCGGCGGCGCTTTCGCGAACGCCAGCCGGCGTGTCTCACCGCCCAGGATGCCGACGAGTTCCTCGTTGACGATCTTGACGACCTGTTGCGCCGGGTTGAGGGCACCGGAGACCTCGGCGCCCCTGGCACGGTCTTTGATGCGGCCGACGAACGCGCGCACGACGGGCAGCGAAACGTCCGCTTCCAGCAGCGCGAGCCGGATTTCGCGAGTGGTGGCCTCGATATCGGCGTCGGTCAGTCGACCCTTCCCGCGCAGCCCCGCCAGGGCACCGGTCAACCGGTCGGACAGCGATTCAAACACCCCGCCAGCCTAGTGGACCGCGCGGCCGGCGAAGCCGGGCGCGTGCCCCGCCGGCGCGAGCGTGCGGTCAGCTTCACACTCGATTGCCAACGTGCGGCAGGCCGCACGTTGCGGGGTTGGATGGGCCGAGTCGCTGCTGCGACGAAAAGCGTTGGCATGCTACATTTCACACCCGCCGTCGGCCGCGTAGGCCGGGTCGCGGACACCAAGACTTGTGCGTGCAGTGGGGGGAGATCTGTGTCGATGCGGTCGGGCAGCGACACCGGCTTGTCCCTGCGCGGCTGGCAGCGCCGGGCGCTGGTGAAATACCTTGCCGCCCAGCCGCGCGATTTCCTGGCCGTGGCCACGCCGGGGTCCGGGAAGACCACGTTCGCGCTGCGGGTGGCGGCCGAACTGCTCGGCCAGCGCACGGTCGAGCAGATCACCGTCGTGGTGCCCACCGAGCACCTCAAGGTCCAGTGGGCGCTGGCCGCACAGAGGCACGGGCTCGCCCTGGACCCGAAGTTCTCCAACACCAGCCCCCAGACGTCACCCGAGTACCACGGCGTCATGGTCACCTACGCCCAGGTCGCCGCGCATCCGACGCTGCACCGCGTGCGCACCGAGCAGCGCAAGACCCTGGTCGTCTTCGATGAGATACACCACGGCGGTGACGCCAAGACCTGGGGCGAGGCGATCCGCGAAGCCTTTGGCGATGCCACGCGCCGAGTCGCCTTGACGGGCACCCCCTTTCGCAGCGACGACAGCCCCATCCCCTTCGTCACTTACACGCCCGGCACCGACGGGGTGCTGCGTTCGCAGGCCGACCACACCTACGGCTACGCCGAGGCTCTCGCCGACGGCGTGGTGCGGCCGGTGGTATTCCTCGCCTACTCGGGACAGGCGCGCTGGCGGGACAGCGCCGGCGAGGAGCACGCCGCCCGCTTGGGCGAGCCGCTGTCCGCGGAGCAGACCGCGCGCGCGTGGCGCACGGCGCTGGACCCCGCCGGCGAATGGATGCCGGCGGTGATCGCCGCGGCCGACGAGCGGCTGCGCCAACTGCGGACCCACGTGCCCGACGCGGGCGCCATGATCATCGCCTCCGACCGGGCGGCCGCCCGCGCGTATGCCGCCCTGCTGACGAGGTTGACGTCGGAGGCGCCGACGGTCGTGCTGTCCGACGACCCGGGATCGTCGGCCCGCATCAGCGAGTTCGCCGAGGGCACGGGCAGGTGGCTGGTCGCGGTGCGGATGGTCTCCGAAGGCGTCGACGTGCCACGGCTGGCGGTGGGGATCTACGCCACCAGCGCCTCGACGCCGCTGTTCTTCGCGCAGGCCATCGGCCGCTTCGTGCGATCGCGCCGGCCCGGAGAAAGCGCGAGCGTCTTCGTGCCGTCGCTGCCCAGCCTGCTGCAGCTCGCCAGCGAGTTGGAGGCCCAGCGCAACCACGTGCTCGGCCAACCGCACCGCGACGCCGAGGATCCGCTCGACGCCGATCCCGCCGTCTTGACCCAGACCGAGAAAAGTGAAACGGACAACGGCTTCACCTCGCTGGGAGCCGACGCCGAATTGGATCAGGTCATCTTCGACGGGTCGTCGTTCGGCACCGCGACTCCGGCCGGCAGCGACGAGGAGGCGGACTATCTCGGTATCCCCGGCCTGCTCGATGCCGACCAGATGCGCGCCCTGCTGCACCGACGCCAGGACGAGCAGCTCAGAAAGCGGGCCGCCGGTGCTCAGGGAGCACCATCGGCGGCGCCATCCATGCACGGCCAGCTCCGCGAGCTGCGCCGCGAGCTCAACACCCTCGTCTCAGCGACCCACCACCGCACCGGCAAGCCGCACGGATGGATTCACAGCGAGCTTCGCCGGCGCTGCGGGGGCCCACCGATCGCCGCGGCGACCCGCGAGCAGCTTCAAGCTCGCATCGAAGCCTTGCGGCAGCTGAATTCCGAACAGTCCCGCCAGGGCTAGCCGACGGCGACCTCGCCGGCGCCGCCCAACACGGCCAGCAGTTGCTGCTCCACGGCCGCTTGAGTGCCTTGCGCCACCGTCACACAGAACACGTCGGCCGCCGTCGATCCGAACGTGTTGACCTTAGCCCAGCCGATGTCTGCTCCGGCCCGCTCCAGTGCCTGGGCCAGCAGTGCCAGCAAGCCCAATCGATCCGTCGCGCGCACTTCGATGACGTGCTGGTCGGGCGCCGCGGTGTCGAGCCACAAGATGCGGGGCGGGGCGGTCGGCCGCGTCACCGGCACCGCGACCGGCACCTCCCCGACCCGCCCGGTCGCCACGCTGACCGCGTCGCTTCCGCGCTTCTCCAAGGTGGCCAGGACGTCGACGTCACCATTGAGCGCGTTGGTGAACAGCTGACGCAGCAGGCCCGCTTCGGGCGGCGAACCGAACAGGGGCGACACCACGAATTCGGTGATCGCGACACCCTCGTGGGTGTTGACCGCCGCCGAATGGATCCGCAGCGAATTCAGCGCGAGCACCGCGGCGGCCTTCGACACGAATCCCCGCTGGTCCGGCGCGACCATCACCACCGTGATGCGCTCGCTCTGGCCGGGCTCGATCTGCACGTGGACGCCATGGTCGGCGGCCAGCGAAAGATATTGCGGCGCAGTCGGTTGCGCCTGCGGCAGCGGCTCGCCGGCCATCAGCAGCCGGCAGCGGCGCACCAGGTCGTCGATCAGGGACGCCTTCCAGTCGCTCCACACCCCGGGGCCGGTGGCCTTCGAATCGGCCTCCGCCAGCGCGTGCAACACCTCGAGCAAGAGCGGATCTCGGCCCAGCGCCTCCCATACGTCCTCGATGGTCCCCGGGTCCTTCAGATCGCTGCGGGTGGCGACCACCGGCAGCAGCAGATGATGGCGGACCAACTTCGACAGGATGTCGACATCCGCGGGCGCAACCCCGAGCCTGGGGCCGATTTCGCGGGCCATCTCGGCGCCGAGCACGCTGTGATCGACGCCCCTCCCCTTGCCGATGTCGTGCAGCAGCGCGCCCAGCGCAAGCAGATCCGGCCGGGCCACGCGGGTGGCCAGCGGCGCCGCGTTGACGGCCGTCTCGACCACGTGACGGTCCACCGTCCACACGTGCGCGACGTCGCGGGGCGGAAGGTCGCGGATCGCATCCCATTCCGGCAACAACCGGCCCCATAGCCCGGTCCGGTCAAGCGCTTCGATCGTCGCCACCGCGGTGGGACCGGCGGAGAGTACAACGAGGAGGTCGTCCAATGCCTCGCCGGGCCAGGGCGTCGGCATCTCGGGGGCGGCGGCGGTCAGGCGGCTCAGCGTGGCGGCGCCGATCGGCAATCCGGTGTTGGCCGACGCTGCGGCCACCCGAAGCACCAGACCGACGTCCTTTTCGGGGGCGGCGTCGCGGGCAAGCACGATCTCCCCGGCGTACTCGACGACGCCCTCGTCCAGCGGTCGCCGCTTCGGCCGCCGCACCAAGGCCGCCACCCCGCGCCGCGGCAGCGCGTTTTGGGCGGTCCGCAGCCCGGTTTCGGCATGGTAGGCGATCGTGCGGCCGGCACCGGAAAGCTTGCGCGACAAGTCGAACCGGTCGCCGAAATGCAGGGCCGCGCTGATCTCGTCGGCGTATTGGGCCAGCAAGAGGTCGTGTCCGCGGCCGGACACCCGGTGCAGTTCGGTGCGCACATCGAGCAGCGTGAGATACGCATCGTCCAATGAACCTCCCGGCGTCTCCGGGCGGGCCATACCGTGCCGGTCGATGAGCTGGGCCACCCCGAGCGCATCCAGCAACTGCACGTCGCGAAGCCCGCCACGACCCGACTTCAGGTCGGGCTCCGCTCGTTGCGAGATCCGGCCACTTCGCTGCCAGCGGGCGTGCGTGACGTCGACAAGCTCGTCCATCCGGGAGCGAATTGCGCTGCGCCACTGCCTTCTTGCACCCGCGATCAGTTCCTCGGACAGACGTGCGTCGCCGGCGACGTGGCGAGCGTCCAGCATGCCCAGGGCCACGATCACGTCGGTGTTGGCGACGCCCAGAGCCCCGGAGACGGTTCGAACGCTATGGTCAAGCCGAACGTTGGAATCCCACAACGGATACCACAGCTCATCGGCCACCCGCTGCAGCACATCGGCAGACTTGTTGTCGTGCAACAGCATCAGGTCCAGATCCGAATACGGCAGCAGCTCGTGGCGGCCCAGTCCGCCGATCCCGACGATCGCGAAGCCACTGGTTTCGGTGATCCCGATTTCCGCCGCCTTGGCGGTCAACCACGATTCGTGCAGATCCTGCCACGCGTGCCGCAACTCGGCCGCGCTCAGCCCATTCCCATCCGCCAACAGTTGGCGCCGCGAGGCAACTAAATCGCTTGCCCCGCAGGCGCTTCCTGTCTCCGTTATCTTTGATGCCCCGGACGCGTCATAAAGCATCGGTTCCGCGTTCGCCGGTGCGCACGCGCACAATGGTTTCCACGGGGCTTACCCAGACTTTGCCGTCACCGATCTTGCCGGTGCGCGCCGCCAGGATGATGCTGTCCACGACCTTTTCGACGATGGCGTCGTCGACGACGACCTCGATCCGAACCTTCGGGACGAAGTCGACCGAGTATTCGGCACCCCGGTAAACCTCGGTGTGGCCCTTCTGCCGTCCGTAGCCCTGGATTTCGCTGACGGTCATCCCCAGGACGCCGGCCTCCTGCAGGCTGGTTTTGACGTCATCGAGGGTGAACGGCTTAACGATCGCGGTAATCAGCTTCATTTGTGCTCCGCCTCCACTGTCTCGACCATTAGCTCCTCGTGGCCGTTACGAGTGTCCTCCACCGCCGCGCGAGGGGGAACCACCGAACCGGTGGCCACCGCGAAATCGTAGCCGGTCTCGGCGTGCTCGGCCTCGTCGATGCCCGAGACCTCTTCCTCGACACCAAGCCGCAGCCCGATCGTGTACTTCAGGACCAAGGCGATGATCAGCGTGAGGGTGGCGGAGTAGAAGAGAACGCTGAACGCGCCGACCGCCTGCCGTTCCAGCTGCGACCAGCCGCCGCCGTAGAACAACCCCCTGGATACCCCGGTCACGCCGTTGATCGCGGGGCTTTCCGGGGCGGCAAGCAGACCGACCAGCAGCGTGCCCGCCAGACCACCGACCAGGTGCACCCCGACCACGTCGAGCGAGTCATCGAAGCCGAGCCTGAATTTCAGCCCGCACGCCAGCGCGCACAGCGCTCCTGCAACCAGGCCGATCACCAGCGCGCCCAGCGCGTTGACCGACGAGCACGACGGGGTGATGGCGACCAGACCGGCCACGATGCCCGACGCCGCACCGAGCGTCGTCGCCTTGCCGTCGCGGATGCGTTCGGTGAGCATCCAGCTCAGCATGGCGGTGGCCGTCGCGATCGTGGTGGTCATGAATGTCGACCCGGCCACGCCGTTGGCGCTGGTCGCCGATCCGGCGTTGAACCCGTACCAGCCGAACCACAGCAATCCCGCACCGAGCATCACGAACGGCAGGTTGTGCGGCCGGAACAGCGTCGTGGGCCAGCCACGCCGCTTGCCCAGCACGATCGCCAGCACCAGGCCGGCCACACCGGAGTTGATGTGGACCGCGGTGCCGCCGGCGAAGTCGATCGCATGCAGCTTGTTGGCGATCCAGCCGCCCTTCTCAGATGCGAAACCGTCGAACGCGAAGACCCAGTGCGCGACCGGGAAGTAGACGAAGGTCGCCCACAGTCCGGCGAACGCCAGCCAGGCGCCGAACTTCAGCCGGTCGGACACGGCACCCGAGATCAGGGCGACCGTGATGATCGCGAAC
Source organism: uncultured Actinomycetota bacterium (assembly GCA_963784685.1). Taxonomy (GTDB): domain Bacteria; phylum Actinomycetota; class Actinomycetes; order Mycobacteriales; family Mycobacteriaceae; genus Mycobacterium. The sequence continues at coordinate 249,357 of CAWASF010000008.1, read as the reverse complement.
ATCAGCTGGAAGGCAACGAACACGGTGGCGGGCAATGTGCCGGCCAACGGGATATCCACTGCCGCAGTGCCCTTGCTCGGGTCTGCGGCCACGGAGTTGACGCCGATGAGACCCTTCAGGCCCCAGAATGAGGTCGGCTTGCCCACGACGCCGCCCGCGTCCTCGCCGAACGCGAGCGAGTAGCCGTAGAGCACCCACAGCACCGTCACCACGCCCATCGCGCTGATGCTCATCATGAGCATGTTCAGCACGCTCCTGGCGCGCACCATGCCGCCGTAGAAGAACGCCAGACCCGGCGTCATCAACAGCACCAGCGCGGAACTCGCCAGCATCCAGGCGGTATCGCCGGTGTTGGGCTGGCCCAGTATCGGGTATGTCACTCGCTATCTCCTCCGGTCGGCCTCGGCTGGCCGTCAGACACGCGCCTGATGACCTGATCCAGAACCATGCGCAATCGTTGTTTCGGCAATGGGGCCGTAGTGTTTCCGCGGCATTAACGTCGCGGCCGGGGTGTAAGGGGTGTCAGCCGAGCAGGGCGTCCACGAAGGCGGCGGGCTCAAAAGGCGCCAGGTCGTCGGGACCTTCGCCCAGTCCGACCAGCTTGACCGGCACGCCTAGCTCTTGTTGGACGCGGAAAACGATGCCGCCCTTGGCCGTTCCGTCCAGCTTCGTCAGCACCGCCCCGGTGATGTCGACAACGTCGGCGAACACCCGGGCCTGCGCCAGCCCGTTCTGCCCGATGGTGGCGTCGAGCACCAGCAACACCTCGTCGACCGCCGCGCGCCGGGTCACCACGCGCTTGACCTTGTCGAGCTCGTCCATCAGCCCGACCTTGGTGTGCAGCCGCCCGGCGGTGTCGATGACAACGACGTCGGCACCGGCGGCGATGCCCTTGTCGACGGCGTCGAACGCCACCGAGGCGGGGTCGGCGCCCTCGGCCCCGCGCACCACCTCCGCGCCCACCCGGGCGGCCCAGGTCTGCAGTTGATCGGCCGCCGCGGCCCGGAAGGTGTCGGCGGCGCCCAGCACGACGCGCCGCCCGTCGGCCACCAACACGCGCGCCAGCTTGCCGACGGTGGTGGTTTTTCCGGTGCCGTTGACACCCACGACCAGCAGCACGGAGGGATGGTCGGCGTGCGGGAGCGCACGGATCGAGCGGTCCATTTCCGGGTGCAGCTCGTTGACCAGCACGTCGCGCAGCACGGCCTTCGCGTCGGCCTCGGTGCGCACGTTGCCGCTGGCCAGCCTGCTGCGCAGCTGCGAGATGACCGACTCGGTGGTGACCGGGCCCAGGTCGGCGACCAGCAGCGTGTCCTCGACGTCCTGCCAGGACTCCTCGTCCAGATCGCCGCCGCCGAGCAGGCCCAGCACGCTGCGTCCGAACGCGGTCTGCGACCTGCCCAGCCGGCCGCGGAGTCGCTCCAGCCGGCCTTCGGGCGGGGCAATGGCCTCGATCTCGGCGGCCTCCGTTGCCGGCGGCGTTTCGGGGGCCGGCGGGGCCTCGGCGGCCGGCGGAGCCTCGGGCTCGGGAAGCCGGATGTCGGAAATCGTGCGCCTGGGCGCGTCCCGGGGGACGGTCGCGTCGTCGCCCACGGCGGGTAGCCCGCGGGTGTCGATCCGGTCCTCGACCGTCGGTGACCGGCTGAACGTGATGCCCGACGACGCTGTGTAACCACCGGAACGGTCGAGCGCGCCGGGCTCGGGCCGGCCCGACAGGCTGATCCGTCGCCTTCGGTAACGCACCAGGCCGAAGGCCAGCGCGGCGATGACTAGCAGGGCGGCTACGACCGCGACGGCGATCCAAAGACCTTGTGACACGCTGACAGTCTTTCAAGCGGTCCGATGCCGCGGGGACCGGCCCTACGGGGAACTCGACACCAGCTGCTCCACCTGCTGGCCGCGCATCCGCTGGGATATCACCGCGGTGATGCCGTCGCCCTGCATGGTGACGCCATACAGCGCGTCCGCGACCTCCATCGTCGGCTTCTGGTGGGTGATGATGAGGATCTGCGACCGGGCCCGCAACTGTTCGAACAGGCCGAGCAGGCGGCGCAGGTTGGTGTCGTCGAGCGCGGCCTCCACCTCGTCCATGATGTAGAACGGCGACGGGCGGGCCCGGAAGATCGCCACCAGCATCGCCACCGCCGTCAGCGCCTTCTCGCCACCGGACAGCAGGGACAGCCTGGTGACCTTCTTGCCGGGCGGACGGGCCTCGACCTCGATGCCGGTGGCCAGCATGTCGTCGGGGTCGGTCAGCCGCAGCCGGCCCTCGCCGCCGGGAAACAGCGAGGCGAACACCTCCCGGAATTCGCGCTCCACGTCGGCAAACGCGTCGCTGAACACCTGCAGGATGCGGGCATCGACGTCGGCGACGACGCCGAGCAGATCCTTACGGGCGGCCTTGACGTCCTCGAGCTGGGTGGACAGGAAGTTGTAGCGCTCCTCGAGCGCGGCGAACTCCTCCAACGCCAACGGATTGACCCTGCCCAACTCGGTCAGCTCACGCTCGGCCCGCTTGGCCCTGCGCTCCTGAGTGGCGCGGTCGTAGGGAATCGGCGCGGGCGCGAAAACCTGCTCGCCGCGCTCCCTGGCCTGCTCGTATTCGGCCATTTCCAGATCGGTCGGCGGCAGCTGATTCTCCGGACCGTACTCGGCGATCAGGTCGTCCGGCGACATGCCGAACTGCTCGAGCACCATCTGCTCGAGTTGCTCGATACGCAGGGCCGCCTGGGCGTTGGCCACCTCGTCGCGGTGCAGCGAGTCGGTGAGGGTGGCCACCCGGGCACCCAGCGCGTTCACCTCGTCGCGCACCGCCGCCATCGCCGCCGAGCGCTCCCGGCGTTCGGCGACCAGGGCGTCGCGGATCGCCGATGCCGCGTCCACCACCCGGTTCAGACGTTCCGCGAGCAGGCGCCCCGCGTCGGCCACCGCCGCGGCCACGGCGGCCGCGCGCAGCCGCGCCGCGTGCGCTTGCTGCGCCCGCAGCCGCGCCTCGCGTTCGGCGGCGGCCGCCCGGCGCAACGAGTCCGCGCGGCCGCGCACCGCGTTGGCGCGCTCCTCGGCGGTCCGCACCGCCAGCCGGGCCTCCACTTCGACGCCGCGGGCGCTGTCGGCGGCCGCGGCTATCTGGTGCCGGTCGACCGGTTCTGCCGCGTGCGCAAACCGGGTCTCTTGGGCGTTGCGCAGCCGGGTTTCCAGTTCGGTGACCTCTTCTACGGTCTGCGTGCGCCCCGCTTCCAATTCCTCGCGCTGGCGCAGGAGCCTGTTCCACTCCTCGTCGGCCGCCCGGGCCTCCTGCCCGAGCCGGCCCAGCTGCTCGTACATCGCCGAGATCGCGGTGTCGGATTCGTTGAGCGCGGCCAGCGCCTGCTCGGCGGAATCCTGACGGGCGGCCTGCTCGGTCAGTGCGCCGGACAGCGCCGCGCTCAGCTGGGCCACCTGCGCCTCGGCTGTGGTCAGCTCGCCGCCGGCCTTGTCGATCTCCGAGGTGATCTCCAGCGTGGACAGCTTGCGGTCGGAGCCCCCGCTCACCCAGCCCGCGCCCACCAGATCACCGTCGAGCGTGACCGCGCGCAGCGCCGGACGGGCCGCCACCAGATCCAGCGCCCGGCCCAGGTCGCCGACCACCGCGACGCCCGAAAGCATGGCGATCATCGCGCCCCGCAGCCGCTGCGGCGCCTCGACCAGGTCGAGCGCCCACAAGGCGCCGTCGGGCAGCGGGGCGGTGGGCGCGGGTTCAGCGGCGGGCCAGTCACCCAGTATGAGGGCCGCGCGGCCCCCGTCGGCTTCCTTGAGGGCGGCGACCGCCGAACGGGCCGCGCCGACGCTTTCGGCGGCCAGCGCGTCGGCCGCCGACCCGAGCACCGCGGCCAGCGCCGCCTCGTAGCCCGGCCGGACTTTGACCAATTTGGCGACCGGCCCGAAAAGCCCTGTGCCAGAGTGGTTTTGCGCGAGCCACGCCGCGCCGTCCTTACGCTCGAGCCCCACCGACAGCGCATCGATGCGGGCCCGCAGCGAAGCCACTTCCCGCTCGGCGCCCCGCTCGGCCGCCTGCAGTTCGGCGACGCGTTCCTCGGCCAGCCGCAACGCGGCCACGGTCCGTTCGTGGTGCTCGTCAAGGCCCACCTCGCCCTGATCAAGTTCGCCGACGCGTGCCTGCACGGTTTCGAATTCCGCCCGGGTCTGCTGTGCGCGGGTGGCGGCCTCTTCAATGCGCTCGGACAGGCGCGCGACGCTGTCATCGATCGATTCGACGCGCGCGCGCATGGTCTCCACCTGGCCGGCCAACCGCGCCAGGCCCTCGCGGCGGTCCGCCTCAGCCCGCACCGCCGCCAGATGGGCCCGATCGGACTCGGCGGCCGCGCGCTCGCGCTCGGCCAGTTCGGCGCGGGCCGCATCCAGCCGGGTGCGCGCCGCGGCCAACTCCGCCAGCAGCCGCTGCTCGGCCTCCTCCACCTGTTGGGCCTCGGCATCCAGCGCGTCGGGGTCGGTATCGCCGGTCGTCAGGGGCTCCGCGTCGAGATGCTGGGCGCGCTCGTTGGCGATGCGCACCGTGGCGGCGACGCGTTCGGCCAGGGCGGACAGCCCGAACCAGGTGTGCTGGACGGATTCGGCCCGAACCGAGAGTTCGGCCAGCGCGGTCTCGTGGGAGGTCAGTTCCTCAGATGCCACCGCCAGGCGGGAGGCGGCTTCGTCGTGCTCGCGGCGGACGGCGGCCTCGGCCGCGAAGATGGCGTCGCGCTCCACCTGCCTGCTGACCAGGTCGTCGGCGGCCAGCCGCAACCGGGCGTCGCGCAAATCGGCTTGGATGGTCTGGGCGCGCCGGGCCACCTCGGCCTGGCGGCCCAAGGGTTTCAGCTGACGACGCAGTTCGGTGGTCAGGTCGGTGAGGCGGGCGAGGTTAGCCGACATCGCGTCGAGTTTGCGGAGCGCCTTTTCCTTGCGCTTGCGGTGCTTGAGCACGCCCGCGGCTTCTTCGATGAACGCGCGGCGGTCTTCGGGCCGGGACTGCAGGATCTCCTCCAGCTTGCCCTGCCCGACGATGACGTGCATCTCGCGGCCGATGCCGGAGTCGCTCAGCAGCTCCTGGACGTCCATCAAACGGCAACCGGCGCCGTTGATTTCGTATTCACTGGCGCCGTCGCGGAACATTCTGCGGGTGATCGACACCTCGGAGTATTCGATCGGCAGCGCGTTGTCGGAGTTGTCGATGGTGACGGTGACCTCGGCGCGGCCCAGCGGGGCTCGCGACGACGTGCCGGCGAAGATGACGTCTTCCATCTTTCCGCCGCGCAGGGTCTTTGCTCCCTGCTCCCCCATCACCCAAGCCAGCGCATCGACGACGTTGGACTTGCCGGAACCGTTGGGCCCCACGACGGCGGTGATGCCCGGCTCGAAACGCAGAGTCGTCGGCGCCGCGAAGGACTTGAAGCCCTTCAGCGTCAGACTCTTGAGGTACACGGCCTGCCAGACTACCGCTCGGATTGCCCGGCCCAGGCTCGCTCACGGGGTGTCGGTGGGCCCTAAATCCGCCCGTCGACGCACTGGCCACAGTGGCCACATCCGTCACTGATCGCGGGTGCGTCAACGCTCGACGAAGCCGACGAACTGCTCCCCCGGTTGCGACCAGTCGGCGACGACCTTGTCGACGCGACCCGGCGCGCCGCCGCCTTTCAGGAGTTGCAGCAGCTTCTCGCCCGCATCGCGCGGCCCCTGGGCGATCACCAGGACGCGCCCGTCGGCCAGGTTTGCCGCGTACCCGGTGAGGCCGAGCTCCAGCGCCCGGCAGCGGGTCCACCAGCGGAAACCGACGCCCTGGACCTGACCGTGCACCCAGGCGGTGAGCCGGACATCAGGATCCGACTCAGGTTTTGACACTGCCGACCTCGAAGTTCACCGTGGTACCGGACTTGAGAGTGCGCCCGACGGTGCAGACCAGGTCTACGGCCCGGTTGACGACCACCAGCAGGCGGTCCTTCTCGTCGTCGGACAATCCGGACAGGTCGACCTCGAGGGCCTCCTCGAGCAGCGGGTAGCGCTCCTGCTCACGGTCGGCGGGACCCGACACCCTGACCACCGCTTTGTACTCGTCGCCGAGCCGCCGGGCCAGCGGCTCGTCGGTGGACATGCCGCTGCACGCGGCGAGCGCGATCTTCATCAGCTCGCCCGGCGTGAACACACCCGCAACGTCCTCGGAGCCGACGAGTACCTGCGCGCCTCGCGAGCTATATCCGGTATAGCGACGCGATCCGGTGCGTTCGACCCACAGTTCCGTCATGGGTCCATTTCTACCCGGAGCCGCCTATCATGCCTTTTCGTGCCGACGATTATTTTCGTGCCGGGCACTCGTGCCGGAAGGCCGCTGACGACGGACCAGCAGCACAAGGTCATGACGTCGGCGTTCGGCGGCGCATTCGCCGGGTCGGAGTACGCGTGCCAGCGGCTCAACTATCCGGCCAAGTTCTGGCCGTTGACGGGGGCTTCGTCACCCACGGTGGGCGCGTCGATCGCCCAAGGCGTGCCGATGCTCGACGCGGCCATCAAAAGCGCGACCGGAGAGGTGGTGGTGATCGGATTCAGCCAAGGGTGCCTGGTGATCGAGCAAGAACTGCGCAACCTCGAAACCGACCCCGACGCTCCGCCGCCCTCCGACATGAGCGTCGTCCTCGTCAATGACCCGATCAGGCCGGGCGGGATGCTGCGCACCTTCTTCGCGCCCGGCCGGAGGGTCCCGGTGCTCGACTACACCGTGATCGCGCCGGCCGACACGCAGTACGACGTGACCGTGATCAAGCGCGAGTACGACGGCGCCGCCGATTGGCCCGAAAACCGCCGCGCCACCATCGCCACGATGAACGCCATCGCCGGGTTCGTGATGATGCACTGCGGAGTGCCGCGATCGGCGAAGCGGCCACACCCCTATCTGCCCAACAGTTCGACGCCGGTGCTGGACGTCACCACATGCCCACGCGGCGGCACCGTCACCACCTACCTCTATCCGACGTGGCCGCTGCCGCTCACCCGGTTTCTGCCGAGGCGCGCGCGGGACGTCGCCTCGGGAATCATCCGGCCCCGCATCGATGCCGGATACCATCGGGCCGCCCGTAAATACGGGTAGTGCGCGTGGCCGATACGCCATTCATCTCCGCCGAGATGACGTATTTTGTTGACCACGGCGTATCTGGAAACGGAAGGTGTCAAATGTCGTTCGTGGTCGCGGCCCCCGACATGGTGGTGGCTGCGGCCACCGATTTGGCGAACATCGGTTCGACGATCAGCGCGGCCCACGCGGCCGCGGCGGCGCCGACGACGGGTGTGCTGGCGGCGGCCGGCGACGAGGTGTCGGCGGCCATCGCGGCGCTGTTCTCCGGACACGGGCAGGCGTTTCAGGCGCTGAGCTCCCGGGCCGCCGCCTTCCACGGGCAGTTCGTGCACAACATGACCTCGGGTGGCGCCGCCTACACCGGCGCCGAGGCCAGCGCCCAGCAGAGCCTGATCGACATCCTGAACGCGCCCACCCAGGCGCTGCTGGGGCGCCCGCTGATCGGCAACGGCGCCAACGGGGGCACCGTGAACGGGGTCGGGCAGAACGGCGCGCCCGGCGGAGTATTGATGGGCAACGGCGGGAAGGGCGGCAACAGCACCAACCCCGGGGCGCCCGGCGGCAACGGTGGGGCGGCCGGGTTGTTGGGCAAGGGCGGTGCCGGCGGCGCCGGTGGGGACAACCCCGCCGGCATTGGCGGCGCCGGCGGTCACGGTGGGGCCAGCGGGCTGTTCGGCGCCGGCGGGGCCGGCGGCGTCGGCGGGTTCGGCAGCATCCAAGGGGGTCACGGCGGCGCCGGCGGGGCCGGCGGGCTGATCGGCTTCAAGGGCCCGCTTCAGGTCACCGGCGGTGCGGGTGGCGCCGGCGGCGCCGCCGGGGCCGCCGGGACCGGCGGAACCGGCGGAACCGGTGGAAGGGGCGGGCTCCTTGGCTCGGGCGGGGTCGGAGGCGTCGGTGGGGCCGGTGCGATCGGCGGCACCGGAGGTACCGGCGGGGGCGACTTGCTGTGGGGCAACGGTGGGGCCGGCGGCATCGGCGGCGCGGGCACGACGGGCGACGGCGGTGCGGGCGGTCACGGCGGCAACGCCGGCGCATTCGAAGGCTCCGGCGGGGCCGGCGGGGCCGGCGGCACCGGCGCCGTCAACGGCGGTAACGGCGGGGATGGCGGCACCGCCGGCGGGATCTCGGGCGACGGCGGCACCGGCGGCGCCGGCGGCACCGGGCTCGGGGGCCACGGCGGTAACGGCGGTCACGGCGGCAACTCCGACCCCGTCGACGGCAACGGCGGGGCGGGCGGCCACGGCGGGTTCGGCCTGATTACCGGCGGGAACGGCGGGGACGGCGGCACTTCCTCGTTGATCGGGGGCGGCGGGCCCGGCGGGGCCGGCGGGGCCGGCTTGGCGACCGGCGGCAATGGTGGCAACGGCGGCAACGCGGTGTTTTTCGGCAACGGCGGCGACGGCGGCGACGCCGGGTCCGGCCCGACCCCGGGCAAGCCCGGCATTGGCGGCAAGGGCGGGCTACTCGGCCAGCCCGGGACCAACGGGATGTAGCTCAGCCCACCGCGTGTGCATCCCGGGCGGAATCCCTACTCAATGCACACGCGAAGCACGCGGCCGCGGCTGGCACCGGGGGCAGTAGAACGATGAGCGGTTCATGAACTTCTCGCGGCGCATCACCGCGCCGCATCGCCGGCAGCTTTCGCCTTCGCGGCCGTAGGCGTCCAGGGATCGGTCGAAGTACCCCGACTCGCCGTTGACGTTGACATACAGCGAGTCGAACGAGGTCCCGCCCTTGGCCAGCGCATCGCGCATCACGTCGGCCGCGGCATCCAGGACGGCGGCCAGTTGGCGGCGGCTCAAGGTCGCGGCGATCCGCGCGCCGTGCACCTTGGCCCGCCAGAGCGCCTCGTCGGCGTAGATGTTGCCGATGCCCGACACCACCCGCTGATCGAGAAGCTGCCGCTTGAGCTCGGAATGCTTGCGCCGCAACACTTTCACTACCGCGTCGGCATCGAATCGGGGGTCCAGCGGGTCACGCGCCAGGTGGGCGACGGGCACCGGAACATCGGTGCCGTCCACGCTCACCAGGTCGGCGAGCATCCACCCGCCGAACGTGCGCTGGTCGGCGAAGCTCAGCACGGTCCCGTCGTCGAGCAACGCGGAGATGCGAACGTGCTCGGCCCGTGGCACGGCACCCAGCAGCATCTGGCCGCTCATGCCGAGGTGAACCACGAGCGCCGTGTCCGAGTCGAGCAGCAGCCACAGGTACTTGCCGCGCCGGTCGGTTCCGCTGATCCGCGCGCCGAGCAACCGGCCGGTGAGGTCGGCGGGGCCGGCCTCGTGGCGGCGCACCGCGCGGGGGTGATGCACCCGGACCGCCGTGATCGTCTTGCCCGCCACGTGGGCCTGCAAGCCGCGGCGCACCACCTCGACTTCGGGTAGTTCGGGCATTTAGGCGGACGTTTTCCCCGCGGTGTCGAGCGCTTCCAGGGCTTCGAGGGCTTCGAGGGCTTTGTAAGCCGCCGACGCGGCCTTCTGCTCGGCCTCCTTCTTGGAGCGGCCGACGCCTGACCCGTATTCGGTGTCCATCACGACGACCACTGCGGTGAATTCCTTGTCGTGGTCCGGTCCGGTGGAGCTCACCACGTAGGACGGCGCGCCCAGGGAACGCGCCGCGGTCAGCTCTTGCAAGCTGGTTTTCCAGTCCAACCCGGCGCCGAGCGTCGGCGCGGCGTCCAGCAGCGCGCCGAACAACCGCAGGATCACCTCGCGTGCCGTCGCGATCCCGTGCTGCAGATAGATGGCGCCGAGCAGCGATTCCATGCCGTCGGCCAGGATGCTCGACTTGTCGGCGCCGCCGGTGTTCGCCTCGCCGCGCCCGAGCAGCAAGTGAACGCCGAGGCCCTCGCCGGACAGGTTGCGCGCAACGTCGGCCAACGCCTGCGTGTTCACGACGCTCGCACGCAGCTTGGCCAGGTCGCCTTCCGAACGATCGGGATGCCGATGGTAGAGCTCGTCGGTGATGGTCAGGCCCAGCACGGCGTCGCCGAGAAACTCCAGGCGTTCGTTGGTGGGCAGGCCACCGTTCTCGTAGGCGTAGCTGCGGTGCGTCAAGGCCAGCGAGAGCAGCTCATCGGGCAGATCGACCCCGAGTGCATCGAGCAACGCTTGGGGTGCGGTCACGGCTCGTCCCGCGGGGTATCCGGACCGGGCGCTTCCGGCGGCAACAACCGGGCCAACCCGGCCCATCGCGGGTCGATGCGGTCATGGTGATGGCCGGGCTCGGCGGCGAGCGAAACGCCGCATTCGGGGCACAATCCCGGGCAGTCGGGGCTGCACACCGGCGAGAACGGCAGCTCCAGCCCGACGGCATCGATGATCGACTGCTGGAGGTCGATGGTCTCGTCGACGATGTGACCGACCTCGTCCTCCTCGGTGGTCGCCTCGGTCGTGCTGTCCGGGTACGCGAACAATTCGGTCAACCCGACTTCTACGCGCCCGGTGACCTCCGTCAGGCAACGGGCGCATTCGCCGACGGTGGGCGCGGTGACCATTCCGGTGACCAGCACGCCTTCGGACACCGACTGGACTTGCAAGTCCAGTTCCAGCGGGGCGCCCTCGTCGATCCCGATCATCGCCAGTCCGATGCGCGACGGGCTGGGCACGGTGTTTCGCAGGGTGACCATTGCTCCGGGACGTCGCCCGAGTCGGGTGATGTCGACGGTCATCGGCGAGGTCTGATGGCGCTGCGTCGTGGTGCTGTGCTGGCGCGGCATAGAAGAAATCCTACGGCGCCGCCCGGGTAATGCCAGGGCGCGGCGGACGCCGGGTTGACGCGGTGTCGGCGCTAGGAGCGTGGGTCAGTAACACGCCGGGCGGGGTGCTCGGCTGATGGCTGGGTGCACGAGATGATGAGGTGTGGCTGGTGATGCTGGTGAGGGGCTGTTTTCGATAGATCCTGCGCAGCGGGTTGACGCGCATTCTCGGGTACCGAAACCGCCGGTGGACAAGACGTTTCGGGTGTTCGATCCGGGTCAGGGCTTGTTGCTGCCGCCGTCGTTGGATGACTGGTTGGCGGCCGAGCATCTGGCCCGGTTCATCGCCGAACTGGTCGATGAGCACCTGGAGCTGTCGCGGATCTGGGCCGCCTATACCGAGGGACGTGGTGGCCCACCGTATGACCCGCGGCTGATGGTGCGGATCCTGCTCTACGGCTACACCATTGGAGTGCGCTCCTCGCGGGCTATCGAGGTCAAGTGCAGTGACGACGTGGCGTTTCGGTGGCTGGCCGCGGGGGCGGGACCGGATTATCGGGCGATCGCCCGGTTCCGTAAGCGGCACCTGTCTGCGCTCGGGCATCTGTTCGTGCAGGCGTTGGCGTTGTGTCAGGCCGCGGGCATGGTGCGGCTGGGCCGGGTCGCCCTGGACGGGACCAAGGTGCGCGCGAACGCCTCCAAACGCAAGGCGATGAGCTATGCCCGGATGAGCGAGAAGGAAAAGGTCCTCGCCGACGAGGTTTCGGCGCTGCTGGCCGAGGCCGAGCGGATCGACAAGGCCGAAGACGCCCGCTACGGCAAGAACAACCGCGGCGACGAGCTGCCCGAGGAGCTGCGGCGCCGTGAAACGCGTCGGGCGAAGATCCGCGAGGCGAAGGCCGCGCTCGAGGAAGAGGCTGCGCGGGCGGCGCGGCAGCGGGCCGAAACCGCGGCCCGCGACCGTGGTGAGGACGAGGACACCGCCGCCGCCAAGGGTGCTGCCGCGGCGGATGCGGCGACGCCGAAACCGAAGGCGCAGCGCAACTTCACCGACCCGGACTCCAAAATCATGCTCACCGGCGACGGGGCGTTCCACCAGTGCTACAACGCCCAGGCCGTGGTCGACGAGGGCCATCAGGTGATCGTGGCCACCGACATGAACACCAACGCCGCCGATATGGGCAATCTGATCCCGATGACCGAGCAGACCGCGGCCAACACCGGGCAGGCCCCAGGCCAGATGCTCGCCGATGCCGGCTACTGCTCGGCCGACAACCTCGAGCGCGCCAGCGAGTTCACCGACCAGTACGGCACCGAGTTCTATGTGGCGACCGGGCGCCGGCGCCGCGACGAGCCGCCGCCGGTGGCTGCGCGCGGTCGGATCCCGAAGTCCGCGACCGCCAAGCAGCGCATGGCCCGCACACTGACAACCAAGAACGGCCACGCGATCTATGCCCGCCGCAAGGCGATCGTCGAACCGGTCTTCGGTCAGATGAGCACACTGCAAAACGCCAAACAAATGTTGTTGCGCGGACTCGACCAGGCTCGTGGGGAATGGCTGCTGCTAGCCACCTGCCACAACCTACGCAAACTCCACGGCGTCATCGGTGCTCACGGGCTCGCCGCTCTCGCGCGGACCTGACCCGCGGGCCCGGCCCTGCCACCCAACCCGGACCGCATCGAACCCGGACCGCATCGAACCCCCGATCCGCACCCTCCGCCACACCCGCCGCTGCATGAACAGGGTCCCCGACGCGCCACCCCCGGCCCACTTCGGCAATACCGACCCGCGCTCCTAGCGGGTCGCGTAGTCGTGGGTGCCGGCCGCCGTCCGGAGCTGGTGGCGACCGCGCCCCACGGACCGCAGCGTGCCGTTGAGAAACTCCTCGAACTCGGCAAGCTTGTTGTCGACGTAGATGTCGCACTCGCCGCGCAGCCGGTCGGCCTCGGCGTGCGCCGTGTCGATGAGACGAGTGGCTTCGGCGTTGGCGGCCTGCACCACCTCGTTCTGCGACACCAGGCGCTGCTGTTCCTTGATGCCCTCCTGCATGGCCTTCTCGTAGGACATGTTGCCGTTTTCGATCAGCCGGTCGCACTCGCCTTGCGCGCGGCTGACGCTGGCTTCGTACTCGCGTTTGGCCGCCGTGGCGATGCGAATCGACTCCTCGCGAGCCTCACCGACCATCCGCTCGCTGTGCTGGCGCGCCTCACCCACCATCCGATCGGCCTGCGCTTTCGCGTCGGAAAGCAGCCGGTCGGCCTCCGCGCGGGCGTGGTTGAGCATCGACTCCGACTCGGTGGTCGCCGAGGAGACCATGGATTCGGCGTGCGCCTTGGCGTCCTGCAGCATCGAATCACGCGCATCCAGCACATCCTGGGCGTCGTCCAGCTCGGCCGGGATTGCATCTTTGATGTCGTCTACCAGCTCCAGCACGTCACCGCGGGGAACGACACAGCCGGACGTCATCGGCACGCCACGCGCTTCTTCGACAATGGCGCCCAATTCGTCCAGCGCCTCAAAAACTCGGTACACGGCCATACCCTCCTGGCGTCTTACAAAAATCCTGTTGTTACCAGTGTGCCTGGTGTTGCCTCTGTGACAGTGGTGGCGAGGCCGGTGTGTCGGGCATTTGCCTGCCGGAGCCCGCGCGATCGTGCAACGCCGCACCCGCGCATTCCCGAAGTCGCATTACCAGCCCTGCTAATACCCTCGCCAGCGGCTCGAACATCCAACGCCCGAGCTATTGCAGCCGAAGCCTACGCCGCTCGAGCTCCCGAGGCGCAGGTCAAGGCAACGCCCTCAGCGCTTTCGGCAACCGGGCGGCCTACCGGCCGAACGGAGATCCGCTGGCTCGGTGAACGGGCCCACGGACCGAAGTGCGGACGACGCGATCGGCAGGCCTTGACTCAGGTCACCAGCATCCCCGCCCTGGCCGACGAAATATTCACCATGATGGCGCCCTCGGCCCCAACCGACGGTCAGGCGGCCTTCTTTGGTCACAGCATGGGCGGACACCTGGCGTTCGAAGTGGCCCTGAGGTTTCAATCGGCCGGACATCCGATCTCCGCCCTCTTTGTATCGTCGTGCGCCGCACCGGGCCATATCCTGTGCAAGGAACTACAGGGATCTGACGGCCACATCTTGAACTTGGTTGCCGAGGTAACCGACATGAATCCCGAGCTACTGGCCAATGACGAATTCGTCGCGACGGTCTTGGCGATATTACAGAGCGTCCGGGCCATTGCCGGTTATACCCGCCCAGCCGGGGTGACCGTATCGTGCCCGATTTACGGGTTTCTCGGGGATAACGACATCATCGTCGGCCCCGAGAACATGGAGGCTTGGCGCGATCGCATCTCAGCCGAGTTTTGGTCTGGATGTTCTACGGAGACCATTTCTACTTCAACCGACATTTGCCAGAACTGGTCAGATATCGAGGACAAAGTGCTTTGCCACCGCAGCAGGAGTTAGCTAGCCCGACGATCGAGCAGGCTCAGGCTCCGGTCGCCACGCTCACAGTGTCGCTGCCAGACGTCGTTTGCTGGATGCCACGACCCAAAGCCGGTCACGGGGAACTCCGGCACAAACGTCCTACAGCCGGCCTGGTGCAGGACCGCCGCTCGCTAGGGCCGCCCAGCAGGCAGCAGCGCGTTGCGGCGCGACGGCTCGCTGGATTAAAAACGGTGCGCCGGTGCCAAAACGGATCGTCCGTTTCAACCCTTGGGACGCGCCAGGTCCGATTGCACTCTAGCGGTCACCTGTCACCCGCATATCACACGCCTCACGAATCACTGTGACGCACGGCACATGTCAGCTGCAAAAACGAAGATTTCAGCGGAAAGGTATGAAATACGAAGCGATCACGCTCTGCGACCGTCACTCCAAGGCTGTGGATTTCTTAAATCCCCTTCCTTCCCCGCGAAAAATGCTTACCGTGCTTGCAGGGGCCTGGATGCGGGGAAAAAGAAAAATCGACCTCCCTGCCTTCCGGCCCCTATGCGCACGACGCTTCGACCAGTAGGCGCCGTGCGCTACGCACACCGTGCGAGGACTTCGGCAGCTTGGACCAGGCAAGGCCTGGGGCGCTAAAGGCGTCTGTATAGTTGTTAGACAGGTGTCTCACAGGGCGCGTGCGCATAATGACCGCCGGGGGGGCGACACGGGAAGGTATTCAGTGCCGTTGACACCCTCTTCGATCCCTGTTTTGCTGCAGACACGCGCTGAGCAACAGCCAGATGCTCCGGCATTCACCTATATTGACTACGGACAAGACCCTGCTGGGTTTGCTGAGAGTCTCACCTGGTCGCAGGTCTACCGCCGTGCCCGTACGCTTGCTCAGGAGCTCGCTCTCTGCGGCTCGCCGGGCGACCGGGTGGCGATCTTGGCGCCGCAGGGGCTGGAATATGTCGTCGCCTTCCTCGGGGCGCTGCAGGCAGGATTCATCGCGGTTCCACTCTCAACACCGCAATATGGCATTCACGACGACCGGGTTTCCTCGGTATTGCGTGATTCCCAGCCGGTCGCCATTCTCACGACTTCCGCTGTGGTCGCCGACGTGACCAAATACGCAACCGGACACGACGGACAGCCCGCGCCGCTCGTCATCGAACTCGACCTGCTCGACCTCGATTCACCACACGAGTTGCGGCACACTGCGCAATATTCTTCCGGCGTAGCCTATCTCCAATACACTTCCGGGTCGACGCGCGCGCCGGCCGGCGTCATCGTGTCGCACAAGAACGTCATCACCAACGTGACGCAAAGCCTGTACGGCTATTTCGGCGATCCGGCAAAGGTTCCGACCGGGTGTGTGGTGGTGTCCTGGCTGCCTCTGTACCACGACATGGGCTTGATTCTCGGCATCTGCGCGCCAATGGTGGCGGGGCGCGGCGCCGTGTTGCTGAGCCCGATGGCGTTTCTGCGTCGCCCGGCACGCTGGATGCAACTGCTTGCCAAAAGCGGTCGGTGCTTTTCTGCGGCACCGAATTTCGCCTTCGAACTGACCGTGCGGAGAACATCCGACGAAGATATGGCCGGGCTCGACCTCGGCGAGGTAATCGGAATCGTCAGCGGCAGTGAGCGAATCCACGTCGCGACAGTGAAGCGGTTCACCGAGCGTTTCGCTCGTTTCGGTCTGAGCCCGAAAGCACTACGACCCTCTTATGGGCTCGCGGAGGCGACCCTGTACGTGGCCACACCCGAAGCCGGCCTCCCGCCCAAGACGGTGCGTTTCGACTACGAACACTTGGCCGCCGGTCAGGCGAGGCCCTGCGGAACCGAGGGTAGCGTCGGTACCGAGCTCATCAGCTACGGCGCGCCCCGCGCGTCGTCCGTGCGAATCGTCGACCCGGACACCCTGACTGAGAACCCGCCGGGAACGGTCGGCGAGATCTGGGTGCATGGCGAAAACGTGGCGATGGGATATTGGCGCAAGCCCGAACAGACCGCGCGCACGTTCCACGCCAAGCTCGTCGATCCCGCCCCGGGAACACCGGAAGGGCCGTGGCTGCGGACCGGAGACCTGGGCGTCATGTCCGACGGCGAACTGTTCATCATGGGCCGCATCAAGGACCTTCTCATCGTGGACGGGCGGAACCACTATCCCGACGACATCGAGGCGACGATCCAGGAAATCACCGGAGGCCGGGTCGCGGCGATATCCGTGGCGGACGACATCACCGAGCAATTGGTGGCGATCATCGAACTGAAGAGGCGCGGAACTTCCACTGAAGAGAGAATGCTCAAACTTCACTCGGTGAAGCGCGAAGTCACATCGGCGATATCCAAGTTGCACAGTCTGCGCGTCGCCGATCTTGTTCTGGTGTCACCCGGTTCGATTCCGATCACCACCAGCGGCAAGATCCGGCGTTCAGCCTGCGTCGAACGGTATCGAAGTGACGGATTCAAGCGGTTGGACGTATCTGCATGACATCGGGCATCAACAACGAAGCCGATTTGCGTCACTGGTTAGTCGATTACTTGGTAACGAATATCGGCTGCACACCGGACGAGGTCGACCCTAATCTGACGCTGGCCGACCTCGGCGTGAGCTCCCGCGACGCGGTCGTGCTGTCCGGTGAATTGTCAGAATTGTTGGGCAAGACCGTATCCCCGATCGACTTCTGGGAGCACCCGACGATCAATGCGCTAGCCGCATACCTCACCGCGCCCGAGCCCGACGCCGAATCGGAAGCGGCGCTCAAGCGCCCGGCTCGGAGTTCGCTCGAGGAGCCGATCGCCGTCATCGGAATGGGGTGCCGCTTCCCCGGTGGCATAACGGGGCCAGAAGCGCTCTGGCAGTTTCTCTGTGAGCGCGGTTGCTCGATCGGGCAGGTCCCACCCGAACGGTGGCGGCCCTTCGACAACGGCTCACCCGAGGTAGCGGCAGCGCTGGCCCGCACGACGCGGTGGGGGTCATTCCTTCCCGATATCGACGCCTTCGATGCGGAATTCTTCGAGATCTCGCCCAGCGAAGCGGACAAGATGGACCCGCAGCAACGCCTGCTGCTGGAAGTTGCCTGGGAAGCGTTGGAGCACGCCGGGATTCCGCCCAGCTCGCTGCGCCGGTCGCAGACCGGAGTATTCGCCGGATCGTGTCTGAGCGAGTATGGGGCTATCGCTTCCATCGATCTCTGCCGGATCGATGGATGGAACAACACCGGCGGCGCAATGAGCATTATTGCGAACCGGCTCTCGTATTTCCTTGACCTACGCGGCCCCTCGGTGGCGGTGGACACCGCATGCTCATCGTCGTTAGTGGCGATTCACCTGGCGTGTCAGAGCTTGCGAACTCAGGACTCCCAGCTGGCGATCGCAGCGGGAGTGAACCTGTTGTTGTCCCCAGCGGTATTTCGCGGTTTCGACCAGGTCGGTGCATTGTCGCCGACGGGTCGGTGCCGTGCTTTCGACGCGGCCGCCGACGGGTTCGTGCGCGGTGAGGGCGCCGGCGTCGTGGTGCTCAAGCGGCTGACCGACGCGCAGCGCGATGGGGATCGCGTGCTGGCGGTGATCTGCGGTTCAGCGGTCAATCAAGACGGCCGGTCCAACGGGCTGATGGCCCCCAACCCCGCGGCTCAGATGGCGGTGCTGCGGGCTGCGTACACGAACGCCGGGATGCAGCCGAGCGAGGTCGACTATGTCGAAGCTCATGGGACCGGAACGCTATTGGGCGATCCCATCGAAGCGCGCGCGCTCGGCACGGTGCTGGGCCGCGGACGTCCCGAGACATCTCCCCTGCTGATCGGCGCCGTCAAGACCAATATTGGTCACACCGAGGCCACGGCCGGGATCGCCGGGTTCATCAAGGCGGTGCTGGCGGTGCAGCGCGGCGTGATCCCACCTAATCAGCGATTCGAAAGCCCCAATCCGCACATCCCCTTCGCCGATTTGCGGATGAAAGTCGTTGACAAACAAACAGATTGGCCAGAAGTTGGCCGCCCACGCCGAGCCGGTGTCTCGTCGTTCGGATTCGGCGGCACGAATGCGCACGTGGTCCTCGAGCAGGGCCAGGACGTGGTTCAGGCGACCCAGCCGGCCGGTGATCCCGGCGTCTCGACGTTGGTGGTGCAGGGTAAGTCGCTGCAGCGGGTGGCGGCCATGGCGGGTGTGTTGGCCGAGTGGATGGAGGGCCCTGGTGGTGGGGTGGGGTTGGCCGAGGTGGCCCACACGCTGAATCATCACCGGTCGCGCCAGCCCAGGTTTGGCACCGTGGTGGCCCGCGATCGCGCCCAGGCGGTGACCGGGTTGCGCGCCCTGGCCGCCGGCGAGCTTGCGCCCGGGGTGGTCGGCCCCCAGGAGGGCTCCCCCGGGCCGGGCACGGTGTTCGTCTACTCCGGGCGTGGATCGCAGTGGGCCGGCATGGGCCGCCAATTGTTGGCCGACGAACCGGCTTTCGCTGCCGCAGTGGCTGAACTGGAGCCGGTGTTTGTGCAACACGCCGGATTCTCCCTGCGCGAGATCATCGCCACCGGACAGGAATTGGTGGGCATCCAGCAGATCCAGCTGGGCCTGATCGGCATGCAGCTCGCACTGACCGGGCTGTGGCGCTCCCACGGGGTGGACCCCGACCTGGTGATCGGGCACTCGATGGGTGAAGTGGCCGCCGCGGTGGTCGCCGGGGCGCTGACCCCGGCCGAGGGGTTGCGGGTGACCGCGACCCGCTCGCGGCTGATGGCACCCTTGTCCGGCGAGGGCGCCATGGCGCTGCTGGAACTCGACGTGGCCGCCACCGAGGCGTTGATCGCCGACTACCCGCAGGTGAGCCTGGCGATCTACAACTCGCCGCGCCAAACCGTGATCGCCGGGCCCACGCGGGAGATCGACGAGTTGATCGCGCGGGTGCGCACCCAGAACCGGTTCGCCGGCCGGGTCAACATCGAAGTCGCGCCGCACAACCCCGCCATGGACGCGCTACAGCCCGCGATGCGTGCGGAATTGGCCGATCTGGCCCCGCAGGCCCCGACGATTCCGATCATCTCCACCACCTACCCAGACCTCGAGACTCGGCCGATCTTCGACGCCGAGCACTGGGCCACCAACATGCGCAACCCGGTGCACTTCCAACAGGCCATCACCGCCGCCGGAACCGATCACCACACCTTCATCGAAATCAGCGCCCACCCCCTGCTGACCCAGGCCGTCACCGACACCCTGCGCACCGCCCAACACGGCAGCAAATACACCACTATCGCCACCCTGCACCGCGACACCGACGACGCCGTCACGTTCCGCACCAACCTCAACACCATCCGCACCGACCACCCATCCCAAACACCCCACCCCCCCGAACCCCACACCCAAATCCCCACCACCCCCTGGCAACACACCCACCACTGGATCACCGTCGCCCACCCGGCGAACTCCGTGGGATCGGCGCCAAAAGCGGGCACATTGCTCGGCCGACGCACCACGGTGTCCCCAACTTCTGGGAATCCGCCCACCCACCTCTGGCAAGCGAGGCTGGCGCCGGAAGCCAAGCCGTACCCGGGCTGGCATCGATTCCACGGGGCCGAACTGGTCCCCGCGTCCATCGTGCTGCACACGATCCTTTCTGCCGCAGCAGAATTGGGTTACTCGGCGCTATCCGGGATCCGATTCGAGCAACCGATTTTCGCCGACCAGCCGCGCCTCATCCAGGTGGTGGCCGACAGCGATTCGATCAGCTTGGCCTCGGCCCCGGCCGCCGACGCGGCCGCTGACCGGTGGACTCGGCACGTGACCGCGCACCTTTCGTCGACGCCGCACGAGTCCGCCGTCCGCGCGAATGACCCCTACCGGGGCAACGGGCACCAACGCGAGAACGGTCAACGAGACCCGGTAGCGCACCCGATTCCGGAAATTAACGAGCTACTCGCCAGGCGCGGAGTCGACGGCCTGCCCTTCACCTGGTCGCTGGATTCGTGGACGCCAACGTCGACCGGTTTGACGGCCGCCGTTGCACTCCCGGAGTCTCTCCCCAACGGTTCGACTGCGCCGCTTCTCGACGCCGCGGTCCAGGTCGCCGCGCTGGCGGACATCAACGATTCGCGGCTGTACGTGCCGGCAAGCCTCGAGCACGTGTGGCTCAGCGACGCCGTCACCGAACCGGGCGGCTCGGTTTCGGTGAGCCACACCGTTCGTGACGGCGATGGGGTCACCGTCGACATCACGATCGACGCCCGCAGCGGAGTGCCCGCTGTGTCCATGCGGTCCCTTCGGTACCGGGCGCTGGGCTTTGGCGACGGGCAACCCGGTGAACAACACGAATCAAGCTCCGACGCCAGGAAGTTCGTGCACACGATCGACTGGCAGCCGCGGCTGGACAACGCCGGGGGCCATCCCGTCGCCGGCCCCGTCGCCGTCGAGGGCGATGACGCCGCCGCTTCCCTGCTTGCGCCGCGCTTCGAAGACACCGGCTGCGCAACGGCAGCGCTCTCCGATGCGCGGTACGTGCTCTACGTCGCCGACTCCCGGCTGGCTTCCCAGGCAGGTAACGCGACCGAGTCCGACGTAGACTTCGCGGTACGCATCTCGGCCGAGGTAACCGGTCTGGTGCGGACCCTGGCGAAGCGGGACGTCGATAACCCCGCCGCGCTCTGGATCGTCACGCGCGGCGTACACGAGGCGGCGAGTTCGTCTGCGCTGCGTCAGAGCTTCCTGTGGGGGCTGGCGGGAGTGATCGCCGCCGAACATCCCGAGCTGTGGGGCGGTCTCGTCGATCTGGCCATCGACGCCGACCTCGGCGAAGCCGCGCCGGCGCTCGCGGACCTACTTGCGACTCCGAGCAAATCGATCTTGGTGCTGCGCGACGGGGTGGTTCTGGCCCCGACGCTGGCGCCCGTCAGGGGCGAGCCCGCCCGTAAATCCTTGCAGTGCAGGCCCGACGCGGCATATCTCATCACCGGCGGCATGGGCGCGCTCGGCCTGCTGATGGCCGGTTGGCTCGCCGACCGCGGCGCTCGTCGCTTGGTCCTGACTGGTCGTACGCCGCTGCCACCCAGGCGGGATTGGAATCTCGACACCATCGACGCCGAATTGCGCCAGAAGATCGACGCCATCCGCGCGCTGGAAATGCGTGGTGTAGCAGTCGAAGCCGTCGCCATGGACGTCGGATGCATCGATGATGTGCAGGCCCTGCTGGCCAGGCGCGATCGCGACGGAGCCGCGCCGATCCGCGGGATCATCCACGCGGCCGGCGTCACCAACGATCAACTGGTCACGAACATGTCCGGCGGTGCGGTGCGGCAGGTCATGTGGCCCAAGGTCAGCGGTGGTCAGGCCCTGCACGAGGCGTTCCCACCCGGCAGCGTCGACTTCTTGTTCTTGATCGCTTCGGCGGCAGCGATATTCGGCATCGCGGGGCAGGGTTCCTATGCGGCCGCTAATTCTTACCTGGACGCGTTGGCGCGACTGCGTCAACAGCAGGGCTGCCACACCGTGAGCCTCGACTGGGTGGCCTGGCGGGGGCTCGGATTCGCCGCCGACGCCCAGATTGTCAGCCAGGAACTGCAGCGGATGGGTTCACGCGACATCACGCCGGCCGAGGCGTTCACCGCCTGGGAGTACGCCGACACGTACGACATCGCGCAGGCGGTTGTCGTGCCGGTGCCGACGGCGGTCGGCACCGACGGATCCGCCGGGACGGACACGCAGCTTGTGCCGGCACGGAACTGGTCGCAGATGCCCGCAACCGAGGTGCGCGGCGAGCTCGAAGACGGGTTACGTCGCATCATCGGTGCCGAACTCCGCGTGCCGGAGGCAGAGCTGGACACCGACCGGCCGTTTGCCGAACTGGGACTCAATTCCCTTATGGCGATGGCCATTCGGCACGAGGCCGAGCAATTCGTCGGCATCGAATTGTCGGTAACGATGCTGTTCAACCATCCCACCGTCGCATCCCTGTCCGGCTACCTTGCCAGACTTGTTGCGCCGTCGACTGATTCGGAAGAAGACGAGATGGCCCTGCTATCCGCATCGGCGGGAAGCATCCTGGACAGCCTGTTCGACGAAATCGAATCGACCTCGACCGAGGGCGACGGGTCCGCCTGATGCGCACAGCTTTCAGCCGGATTTCCGGTATGAGCGAGCAGCAGCGCGCCAAGCTGGCCGAGGAGTTCAACAAGATCTCCCGGGTCGCGGTGGCAGAACCGATTGCGGTGGTCGGCATCGGTTGCCGCTTTCCCGGGGACGTCAGCGGGCCGGAAAGCCTCTGGGACTTGCTCGTCGAAGGCCGCAGCGCCATCTCGCGGATACCGGCCGATCGATGGGACGCCGACGCGTTCTACGACCCCGACCCGTTGACACCGGGGCACATGACGACGAAGTGGGGCGGTTTCGTGCCCGACATCGCCGGGTTCGACGCCGAGTTTTTCGGCATCACCCCGCGCGAAGCCGCGGCGATGGACCCGCAGCAGCGGATGCTGCTCGAGGTTGCCTGGGAAGCCCTCGAACATGCCGGCATTCCACCGGATTCCCTCGGCGGCACCCGAACCGGCGTCATGATGGGCGTCTACTTCAACGAATACCAGTCCGTGCTGGCCGCCACCGCCGAGAGCGTGGACGCCTACAGCGGAACCGGAAACGCCCACAGCATCACGGTGGGCCGCATCTCGTACCTGCTGGGCCTGCGAGGTCCGGCGGTGGCGGTGGACACCGCGTGCTCGTCCTCGTTGGTGGCGGTGCACCTGGCGTGCCAGAGCCTGCGGCTACGCGAAACGGATCTCGCGCTTGCTGGCGGAGTGAGCATCACCCTGCGGCCGGAGACCCAAATCGCCATATCGGCCTGGGGATTACTGTCCCCGCAGGGCCGGTGCGCCACGTTCGACGCCGCCGCCGACGGGTTTGTGCGCGGTGAGGGCGCCGGGGTGGTGGTGCTCAAGCGGTTGACCGACGCGGTGCGTGACGGCGACGACGTGCTGGCCGTGGTGCGCGGCTCGGCGATCAACCAGGACGGTCGCTCCAACGGCGTCACCGCGCCCAATACTGCGGCCCAGTGCGACGTGATCGCCGATGCGTTGCGGTCCGGCGACCTTGCGCCCGAGAGCGTGAACTACGTCGAAGCCCATGGAACCGGCACGGTGCTCGGCGATCCAATCGAGTTCGAGGCGCTGGCGGCCACCTATGGTCGCGGCGAAGGCGGGTGCGCGCTGGGGGCGGTAAAGACCAATATCGGTCACACCGAGGCGGCGGCCGGGATCGCCGGCTTCATCAAGGCCTCGCTGGCGGTGCAGCGCGGGCAGATCCCGCCTAATCTGCATTTCTCGCAATGGAATCCGGCGATCGATGCGTCGTCGACCAGGTTCTTCGTTCCCACCGAGAACATCGCGTGGCCGGCTACAGAGGGTCCGCGGCGGGCGGCGGTGTCGTCGTTTGGATTGGGCGGGACGAACGCACACGTCATCATCGAGCAGGGCCCCGAGCTGGCTCTCGTATGCGGAAAGGTATCCGGAAGCGGCACCGACACCGAGGTGTCGACGTTGGTGGTGACGGGCAAGACGCCGCAGCGGGTGGCCGCGACCGCGGCGGTGCTGGCCGATTGGATGGAGGGCCCCGGCGCCGGGGTGGCCCTGCCCGAGGTGGCCCACACACTGAATCATCACCGGTCGCGCCAGCCCAGGTTCGGCACAGTGGTCGCCCGCGAACGCGCCCAGGCGGTAGCCGGGTTGCACGCACTGGCCGCAGGCCAGCACGCCCCCGGCGTGGTGGGCTGCCACGATGGCTCGTCGGGGCCGGGCACGGTGTTCGTTTACTCCGGCCGCGGTTCGCAGTGGGCCGGGATGGGCCGCCAATTGTTGGCCGATGAACCGGCTTTCGCTGCCGCAGTGGTCGAACTGGAGCCGGTATTCGTCGAACAGGCCGGGTTCTCGTTCCACGACGTGATCGCCGGCGGCAAAGAACTGGTCGGCATTGAGCAGATCCAGCTGGGACTGATCGGCATGCAGTTGGCGCTCACCGCGCTGTGGCGCTCCTACGGGGTGCAACCCGACCTAGTGATAGGCCACTCCATGGGCGAGGTGGCCGCCGCGGTCGTTGCCGGAGCGCTCACCCCCGCCGAGGGATTGCGCATCACCGCCACCCGCTCGCGGCTGATGGCCCCGCTGTCCGGACAGGGCGGCATGGCACTGCTAGGACTCGACGCCGCGGCCACCGAGGCGTTGATCGCCCACCACCCGCAGGTGACGGTGGGCATCTATAACTCCCCACGCCAAACCGTCATCGCCGGACCCACCCAGCAGATCGACGCCCTCATCGACCCAGTGCGCGCGCAAAACCGTTTTGCCAGTCGGGTCAATATCGAAGTGGCCCCGCATAATCCGGCGATGGATGCGCTGCAGCCCCAGATGCGTTCGGAGCTGGCCGATCTGACCCCGCGGCCACCGACAATTCCGATCATCTCCACCACCTACGAAAACATTTACACCCGACCGGTTTTCGATGCCGAGCACTGGGCCACCAACATGCGCAATCCGGTGCGCTTCCAGCAGGCCGTCACCGCAGCCGGAACCAATCACCACACCTTCATCGAAATCAGCGCGCACCCGCTGCTGACCCAGGCCATCGCCGACACCCTGGAAGAGGCGCACCACGAAAGCAAGTCGTCCCTCCAATACTTGAGTATCGGTACCCTGCAACGCGATACCGACGACACCATCACCTTCCGGACCAACCTCTACACCGCCGACAACACACACCCACCACAGACTCCGCACCCGCCCGAGCCGCACCACCCCGTCCCCACCACCCCATGGCAACACACCCACCACTGGACCACCATCTCAGCAGCGCGCAACCGCGCGCCGATAATCCAGGGCCGCAATGGAATTGCGATGGGGGCCGGGTCCGGAGACGATGTGCTGGACGGCTGGCGCTACCAGCTGGAGTGGCCGGTCCGCCCAGTGCCGACCGAAGGGACCACCGACTGCGGCGCATGGCTCGTGGTAGCGGGTCCCGGGCTATCCGTCGAATTGGCCCGGGCCGCCGGCCCCGAATCCCGCGTTGAATTCCTTGCGCCCGCGGTGCTCGATGGCGATCCGGCCCCGCTGCGCGAGGCGCTCGGCGGTGCCGACAACGTGCTCTACGCGCCACCGGTCCCGGGCGGACCCCTCGACGTCGAGTCCGCGTATGACCTGTTCCGTGCGGCGCGACGGCTGGCCGCGGCGATGGTCGATTGCCCCTCGCAGCCAAGGTTGTTCGTGCTGACCCGCAATGCGCAGCCCGTCTCGGCGGGCGACCGAGCCAACCCCGCCCATGCGGTGCTATGGGGCCTGGGCCGCACCGTGGCCCTCGAGCATCCCGAAATCTGGGGCGGCGTCATAGATCTCGACGAGTCGATGCCCGTCGAGCTGGCGGTGCGCCACGTGCTGGACGAAGCCGGCAGCACCGACAGGGAGGACCAGGTGGTCTACCGGTCGGGCCTGCGCCATGTGCCCCGGCTGCAAAGGCCAAGTGCGCCTGCGGCGTTCCCGGTGACGCTGGACGCCGACAGCAGCCAGCTCGTCATCGGGGCGACCGGCAACATCGGGCCGCACCTGATCCGGCAACTTGCCCAGATGGGAGCCAGAACGATCGTCGCGGTGTCCCGCAACCCCGGTACCCGGCTGGCGGAGCTAACCCAAAGCCTCGAGTCAACGGGAACCAACCTGATCCACGTCGCCGCCGACGCGGCCGACCAGGCCGCGATGAATGCATTGTTCGACCGGTTCGGCACAGAGTTGCCCCCGCTCGAGGGAATCTACTTGGCGGCCTTCGCCGGCCGGCCGGTGTTGCTGAGCGAGATGAGCGACGACGATGTGGCCGCCATGTTCAGGCCCAAGCTGGACGCCGCGGCGCTTTTGCACCGACTGTCGCTGAAACACCCGGTGCGGCAGTTTGTTTTGTTCTCCTCGATCTCCGGTCTCATCGGCTCTCGGTGGCTGGCCCACTACGCCGCAACCAGCGGGTTCCTGAGCACCCTTGCCTACGGCCGGCACGTGTTGGGGCTGCCGGCCACCGTCGTTTCCTGGGGATTGTGGAAATCGCTGGCCGACGCGCAGCAAGACGCGAGTCAGGTGAGCTCCGAATCGGGACTGCAGCCCATGGCCGACGAGGTGGCCATCGGCGCGCTGCCGCACGCGATGAACCCGGACGCCGGACTGCATTCCGTTGTGGTGGCCGCGGATTGGCCGCTGCTCGCCGCCGCGTACCGCACGCGGGCATCGCTTCACGTGGTCGACGACCTGCTGCCCGCGGCGGGCGACGAGAAGCTGCCCGAAAGCGATTTCCGCAAAACCCTCCGCAAGTGCCCGCCGGAGCGCCGCCACGACACGTTGTTCGACCAAGTCAGCGCACTGACATCCCGGGTGATGGGCCTATCGCCCACCGAGACGCTCGATCCGTCGGCGGGCTTTTTCCAGCTCGGCATGGACTCGCTGATGAGCGTGACGCTTCAGCGCGCACTCTCGGAAGCGCTCGGCGAGTTCCTGCCTGCGTCGGTGGTGTTCGACTACCCGACCGTGTACAGCCTCACCGACTATCTGGCCACCATCCTGCCCGAACTCGTCGAGACGGCCGACCGAGAAATCCCGGAGCCCGCCGACGACTACAACGACCTGACCGAGGACGAGTTGTTGCAACAACTTTCGGAGAGGCTCAGCTGAGCGCGATGACGGCCCCGACTCCTGATCGGCGAGCGATCATCACCGAAGCCCTGCACAAGATCGATGATCTGACCGCCCGTCTTGAAATCGCCGACAAGGCGAGCACCGAGCCGATCGCTGTCGTCGGCATGGGGTGCCGCTTCCCCGGTGGGGCGAATGGCCCGGACCAGTACTGGGAGTTGTTGCGGGCGGGCCGAAGCGGCATCGTCCGGGTTCCTTCCGAGCGGTGGGACGCCGACGCCTTCTTCACCGACGACCACACCGTGCCGGGCACCATTTGCAACCGGGAGGGCGGCTTCCTCACCGGCTGGCAACCCGATGAGTTCGACGCGGAGTTCTTCTCGATCTCGCCGCGCGAGGCCGCCGCGATGGACCCGCAACAGCGCTTGTTGCTCGAAGTCGCCTGGGAGGCGCTGGAACACGCGGGCATTGCGCAGCACACCATCCGCGGGACGCAAACCTCGGTCTTTGTCGGCGTCACCGCCTACGACTACATGCTCACGTTGTCGGGGCAACTGCGGCCCGAAGATCTCGACGCCTACATCCCGACCGGCAACGCGGCAAATTTCGCCGCGGGGCGGCTCGCCTACTTCCTCGGGGTTCGCGGACCCGCCGTAGTCATCGACACGGCGTGCTCGTCGTCGCTGGTGGCGGTGCACCTGGCCTGTCAGAGCCTGCGCTCGCGGGAAAGCGACACGGCGTTGGTCGGCGGCACCAACCTTTTGCTCAGCCCGGGGCCCAGCATCGCGTGCTCGCGTTGGGGGATGCTGTCACCGGAGGGCCTGTGCAAGACCTTCGACGCCACCGCTGATGGGTATGTGCGCAGCGAGGGCTGCGGCGTGGTGGCGCTCAAGCGGCTGGCCGACGCCGAGCGCGACGGCAATCCCATCCTGGCCGTCGTGCGCGGTTCGGCGGTCAACCAAGACGGCGCCAGCAGTGGGGTGACCGTGCCCAACGGACCGGCGCAGCAAGCGCTGCTTCGTCAGGCCCTGACGTCGGCCAGGTTGACGCCGGCCGATATCGACTACATCGAGGCCCACGGGACCGGCACACCGCTCGGCGACCCGATCGAACTCGATTCGCTGAGCAAGGTTTTCGGCGATCGCGAAGACCGCGGTCCGCTGGTGCTCGGATCGGTGAAGACCAATCTCGGTCACCTGGAGGCGGCGGCGGGGATCGCCGGATTCATCAAGACCGTGCTCGCCGTCGGGCATGGCCACATCCCGCGGCACCTGAACTTCCAGCAGCTCACGCCGCACGTCAGCGACGGTGTGTCGCGGCTGACCATCGCCGCCGAACCCATGGACTGGCCGACGACAGGGCACCCGCGTCGGGCGGGTGTGTCGTCCTTCGGTGTCAGCGGGACCAATGCGCACGTGGTGATCGAGCAGGCTGCCAGTCCGGCGCCGGTGGCGTCGCCGGGGCACGCACGCATGTCGGTTGTCTCGACTTTGGTGGTCTCCGGCAAGACACCGACGCGAGTCGCCTCGATGGCCGCCATGCTGGCCGACTGGATGGACGGAACCGGTTCTGCTACAACACTTTCCGACGTAGCACACACGCTCAACCACCACCGGAGCCGTCACACCAAGTTCGCCACCGTGGTCGCGCGCGACCAGGCTCAAGCGGTTGCCGGACTGCGTGCACTGGCCACCGATGCGCCCGCTCCCGGGGTGGTGGGCTGCCAGGAGCGCACGCTCGGGCCGGGCACCGTGTTCGTCTATTCGGGTCAGGGCTCGCAAAGGGCCGGCATGGGCCGCCAATTGCTTGCCGACGAACCCGCATTCGCGGCCGCGATCACCGAACTGGAACCCGAATTCGTGGCCCAGACCGGCTTTTCGCTGCACCAAACCCTGGCCGAGGGCCGCGAAATCACCGGCATCCAAAACATCCAGCCCGCGCTGGTCGGCATTCAGCTGGCGTTGACCGCGCTGTGGCGCCACTACGGCGTACACCCCGACGCGGTGATCGGGCACTCCATGGGTGAAGTGACCGCCGCAGTAGTCGCCGAAGCGCTCACACCCGCCGAGGGGCTGCGAGTGATCGCCACCCGCTCGAAGTTGATGGCCCAACTGGCCGGGCAGGGCGCCATGGCGCTGCTGGAACTCAGCGCGCAGGACACCCAAACGCTGATCGCCAACTACCCGCAGGTGACGCTGGCCGTGCACGCCTCACCGCGCCAGTCGGTGATCGCCGGCCCGCCCGACCAGGTGGACGCGGTCATCGCGATGGTAGCCACCCAAGATTTGTTGGCCCGCCGTATCGAGGTCGACGTGGCCTCCCACCACCCCATCATTGACCCGATCCTGCCCCAATTATGTTCGGCACTAGCCGATCTGGCGCCACAGGCGCCGGTCATCCCGATGGTCACCACCGCTCATCGCGACCACGGCGCCCAACCCCCGTTGAACGCCGACTACTGGGCGGCCAACCTGCGCAACCCGGTGCGCTTCCACGAAGCGATCAGCGCCAGTGCAGGCACCAACCACATGTTCATCGAAATCAGCCCCCATCCCCTGCTCACCCACGCCATCACCGACACCCTCGGCGAGGCCGGTGGCTCGGGCGGTTTCAGAACCATCGCGACCCTGCAGCGCGACACCGACGACACGCTGACCTTCCACACCAATCTCAACTCGACCTACAGCCGGCCTCCCGACACGCCGCACCCACCCGAACCGCACCCGCGGATCCCGGCCACCCCGTGGCAGCACACCCGGCACTGGATCACCGCCACGTCAACGCACAGCGCGAACGCTCACCCACTGCTCGGCACCGGCGTCATCGATCCCACCAACGGCACCCGCGTGTGGCAAAACAAGCTCAACCCCGAGCTGATGTGGCTCGGCGACCACTGCGTCGACGACGTCTGCGTGCTGCCGGGCGCGGCCTACGCCGAAATCGCGCTTGCCGCAGCGACGGAAGCATTCGCGGCCGAGGGCGATCGGTCGTGGATGGTCCGCGAGCTCTCACTCGATCAGCTGATGCACATCACCGACGACACGGTTCTCGCCACCACGCTCACCGGCGACGAACAACTGTGCCGCGTCGAAATGCGCACCCGCAGCGCTTCGGGATGGATCAAACATGCCACCGCAACGGTGGCGCCCGCGCCGGACCATGCAGCGCGCAAAGCCGCACCCAACCCCGGCGGTGATATTGCGGCCGAACTCCATCCCGACGAGCTGTATCAGCGGCTGCGCGACGCCGGCCAGCAACACGGGCCCGCGTTTCAGGGAATCGCGGGACTTACGGTTTCGCCGTCCGGCGCGGCATTCGCGCGGGTGCGGCTGCCCGCCAAGGCCAAGACCGGTTCCGGCAAGTTCCTACTGCACCCGGTCATGATGGATATCGCGCTACAGACCCTGGGCGCGACGGGACTGGCCACCGAGCTGGCGACCGGCGCGACCGACCGACGGGCCACGGTCCTTCCGATCAGGTTCACCGGCATCCACGTGCACGGGGACGTGACGGACGGTGCCCACGCGGTTGCCACGCTGGCCACCACCGACAGTCCGGATCGGCTGGTCGGTCGGGTGCTGCTGACCGATGCGGACGGACGCACGCTCCTCGAGATCGACGAAGTCGGCATGGCGGTGCTGCGAACACGCGGCGACGCAACCGAACTCAGCAATCGCATGTTCACCCTCGAGTGGGAGCAGGCGGCCTTGGAGAAATCAGCCAATCCGGCCGGCGACGGCGGTTCGCTCCTGCTGATCGGTGACAACGACCAGGACCCGCTGCCGGGCGCACTGGAGGTGGCCCTGCAGGATAAAACCAAGTATTGCGAGCTCCTTCGCGACGACGATGACCAGGCGATTCGGGCGGCGATCAGCCGAACCGGCGCGCATTGGGACGCCATTGTCGTGTTGTGCCCGGCCCGGGCGGTGGACGAGTCCCTTTCGGAGCAAGCGCAATTGGATTTGGCGCGGGAACGCACGCTGCGGGTCGCCGACATCGTCAAAACGGTGTCCCGCATGGGCGCCCGCAACAGTCCGCGGCTATGGCTGATCACCCGCGGTGCGCAACAACTAAGCCCCGGCGAGCCGGTTACGCTGGCACAGTCGCAGCTCCGCGGACTCGCCCGAGTGCTGACATTCGAGCACCCGGAGTTGAAAACCTCGCTCGTCGATATCGATCCGGCCGGTACCGAACCGCTGTCTGGCTTGCTGGACGAACTGCTGGCCAACTCAGAGCAGGACGAGGTCGCCCTGCGCGCCTCGTGGCGCTACGTGCGCCGGCTGGTGGCGGCACCGACGACACATTCCGGCGCCCTTGCCCTCGAGAACCGCGAAACGACGGTGAACGTCGACGCCGGCGGTGCCTTCAAGCTGGAGCTCGACGA
This sequence comes from uncultured Actinomycetota bacterium, assembly GCA_963784685.1. Taxonomy (GTDB): domain Bacteria; phylum Actinomycetota; class Actinomycetes; order Mycobacteriales; family Mycobacteriaceae; genus Mycobacterium. The sequence continues at coordinate 218,100 of CAWASF010000008.1, read as the reverse complement.
GGTGGGCCGGCTGGACGGACTCAAGGTCCACGCGGTCAAGCGCACCCCGCCCGCCGACGACCAGGTCGAGGTCCGCATCATCGCCGCCGCGTTGAACTTCAGCGACGTCCTCAAGGTGATGGGCATCTACCCGGGTCCGGGCGGCAACGCGGCCGTCATCGGCGGCGAGTGCATGGGCGTGGTGACCACGCTCGGCCGCGACGTGGATTCGGCCGCAACCGGACTCGAAGTGGGACAGCGCGTCATCGCCTTCGGCGTCGGGACCATTGGTTCCCATCTCACAACGCACCCCGACCTTGTGGTTCCCACACCAGAATCGCTGTCGGATTCCGAGGCGGCCGCGTTCGCGGTCGCCAACCTCACAGCGTGGCACTCGCTGTGCGAAATCGGGCGATTGGCGCCGGGCGAGCGCGTGCTCATCCACTCCGCCACCGGCGGAGTGGGTCTGGCTGCGATGGCCATCGCCAAGATGATCGGTGCCAGGATCTACGCCACCGCCGGAACGGAATCCAAGCGCGAACTGCTCACTGGGCTAGGCGTCGAGTACGTCGGTGACTCACGCAGCATCGCCTTCTCCGACGAGATCCTTGACGTCACCGATGGCGCCGGAGTCGACATCGTCCTCAATTCGCTGCCGGGAGAGGCTATTCGCGCGGGCATGCGGATCCTGGCCCCTGGCGGCCGGTTCATCGAACTGGGCAAGAAGGATGTCTTCGCCGACGCCTCGGTCGGGCTGGCCGCGCTAGCCCGCAGCGGTTCGTTCTCGGTGGTGGACGTCGACCTGAACATGCGGCTGCAGCCGAAGCGCTACCGCGAGTGCTTGCAGCAGATTTTGCGGCACGCCGCCGCGGGGGAGTTGGCCCCACTACCGGTCACCGAGTTCGCCTTCGCCGATACGATCGACGCGTTCCGGCTGATGGCGTCGGGCGGGCACACCGGCAAGATCGTCATCTCGATACCGCAGAACGGCAGCATCACCGCCCTGGCGCCGCGGCCAGCGCAGCCACTCGTCAGGGCCGACGGCGGATACATCGTCGTGGGCGGCATGGGCGGCCTGGGTTTTGTCACCGCGCGCTGGCTCGCGCAGCAGGGCGCGGGAATGGTTGTGGTGAGCGGGCGTTCGCCGCCCAGCCCGGAACTGCTCGCCGAGATCGCGGAGCTGACCTCTCAAGGCTGCCGCGTCGAAGTCATCACCGGCGACATCGCAGACCCGCAAAGCGCGCGGCGCCTGGTGGCGGCGGTCGAAGACGCCGGCTTCTCGCTGGCCGGAGTCGTACACAGCGCCATGGTGCTGGCCGACGAGATCGTCCTGAACATGTCCGAGTCGGCCGCGACGCGGGTGTTCGACCCGAAGGTCAACGGCGGCTGGTGGCTGCACCAGGCCACCGCCGACGCCGACCTCGACTGGTGGCTGACCTATTCGTCCGCCGCGTCACTTCTCGGTTCGCCGGGTCAGGGCACCTACGCCGCCGCGAACTCGTGGCTCGACGGCCTGGTCGCCTACCGGCGATCGCTGGGATTGCCGGCCGCCGGAATCAACTGGGGCCCCTGGGCCGAGGTGGGGCGCGCCCAGTTCTTTTCCGATCTCGGCATCTCGATGATCACGTCGGCCGAAGGGCTCGCCGCGGTGCAGCTGGTGCTGTCCGCCGATCGCGCGCGGACCGGGGTGTTCACTCTGGACGCCAGGCAATGGTTCCAGTCCTTCCCCGCCGCGGCGGGATCGTCGCTATTCGCGAAGTTGCAGGATTCGATCACCTCGATCACCGGGGAGCGCCGCGCCGACGGCCGCATCCGGGCGGAACTGGACTCCTGCGACGCTGCGGTGCGCCCGGCGCGGCTTGCGTCGGCCATCGCCGACGAGATACGGGCCGTGCTGCGCTCGACCGATCCGATCGACCACGATCGGCCGGTGGAATCGCTCGGTCTCGACTCGCTGATGGCCCTCGAATTGCGCAACAGGCTCGAATCAAGCCTGGGCACAACGCTGCCAGTCGCCTTGGTCTGGGCATACCCGACGATCAGCGATCTCGCCGGCGCGTTGTGCGAACGGCTGGGATACGCGACGCCCGCCGAAGCCGAGCAGGCATCCGACGGCGAGTTATCCGATGAGGAGATGGAGTTGCTGTCCGACCTGGTTGCGGCCAGCGAGCTGGAAGCCGCTACGGGGAGCAGCGAGTCATGACAAGTCTGGCCGATCGCGCGGCGCAAATGTCGCCGAAAGCGCGCGAGGTCCTCGCGCGTGAGCTGGTCCGCGCGGGAACGGCGTTCCCGACCGACGTCGCGGAACCGATAGCGGTGATCGGGATCGGTTGCCGCTTGCCCGGAAACGTGTCTGGGCCGGAAAGCTTTTGGCAGCTGCTGCTCGAAGGTCGAGACGCCGTCGGCGAGGTGCCCGCCAATCGGTGGGACGCGGACGCGTTCTACGACCCCGATCCCCAGGCGGCCGGGCGGATGACGACCAAATGGGGCGGATTCGTCGACGACGTTGCCGGCTTCGACGCCGACTTCTTCGGCATCACCCCACGCGAAGCCGCCGCAATGGACCCCCAGCAGCGGATGTTGCTCGAGGTGGCCTGGGAGGCGCTGGAGCACGCCGGCCTGCCGCCAGATTCGTTGAGCGGCAACCGTATCGCCGCGATCATGGGGATGTCGTCGTGGGACTACACCATCGTCAACATCGAGCGTCGCGCCGAGATCGACGCGTACCTGAGCACCGGCAACCCACACAGCGCGGCGGTGGGCCGCATCTCCTACCTACTGGGGCTGCGCGCCCCCGCGGTTGCAGTGGACACCGCGTGTTCGTCGTCGTTGGTGGCGGTGCACCTGGCCTGCCAGAGCCTGCGCCTGCGAGAAAGTGACGTGGCCTTGGCGGGCGGAATCCAGCTCGCGTTGTCGCCGTTCACCGGGATCGCCTTGTCCAAGTGGTCGGCCCTGTCGCCGACCGGCCGCTGCAAGACCTTTGACGCGACCGCCGACGGGTTCGTGCGCGGCGAGGGCTGTGGGGTGGTGGTGCTCAAGCGGCTGGCCGACGCCACCCGCGACGGTGATCGGGTGCTAGCGGTGGTCCGTGGTTCGGCGATCAACCAGGACGGCCGGTCCAACGGCATGACCGCCCCGAACGCCCTGGCGCAGCGGGACGTGATCACCACCGCGCTGCGGCTCGCCGACGCCACCGCGGACAGCATCAGCTACGTCGAAACCCACGGCACTGGAACAATTTTGGGCGACCCCATCGAATTCGAGGCGCTGGCTTCCACCTACGGTCGCGGTGCTGGCGCGTGCGCGCTCGGAGCGGTGAAGACCAATCTCGGTCATCTGGAGGCCGCCGCCGGCATCACCGGGTTCATCAAGGCCACCCTGGCCGTGGGGCGCGGCTACATTCCCGCCAATCTGCACTTCTCCCGCTGGAATCCGGCCATCGACGCGTCCGAAACCCGGCTGTACGTGCCGACCGAGGGCGCGGCGTGGCCCGCCGGGCCGCCGCGCCGTGCGGCGGTCTCGTCCTTCGGCCTCAGCGGGACGAATGCGCATGCGGTGATCGAGCAGGCGCCCAACATGGCGCCGCTGGTGCGGCAGGGGCCGCAGCCCGCGGTGTCGACGTTGGTGGTCTCCGGTAAGACGCCGCAACGGGTGGCGTCGATGGCGGCGGCGCTGGCCGACTGGCTGACGGGCCCCGGGGCGGGCACCCCCCTCGCGGATGTGGCCCACACCCTCAACCATCACCGGGCCCGCCACCCCCGGTTTAGCGCCGTCGTCGCGCGCGACCACATCCAGGCCGTGGCCGGGTTACGCGCGCTGGCCGGCGGCGAGGTCGATTGCCAGGACGCCGGCGCCGGACCCCGCAGGGTGTTCGTCTACTCGGGCCAGGGCTCGCAATGGGCCGGCATGGGCCGCCAGCTGCTCGCCGATGAACCGGCGTTCGCCGCCGCGATCGCCGAACTGGAGCCCGAATTCGTGGCCCAGACCGGCTTTTCGCTGCGCCAAATCCTGGCCGAGGGGCGCGAAGTCACCGGCATCGAAAACATCCAGCCCGTCCTTGTCGGCATCCAGCTGGCCCTGACCGCGCTGTGGCGGTCCTACGGGGTGCAGCCCGACGCGGTGATCGGGCACTCCATGGGCGAAGTGACGGCCGCGGTGGTGGCCGGCGCACTGACGCCTGGCGAAGGGCTGAAGGTGATCGCCACCCGCTCGCGGCTGATGGCGCAGCTGTCCGGCCAGGGCGCAATGGCGCTGCTCGAGCTCGACGCCGACGCCGCCGAGGCGTTGATCGCCGACTACCCCAAACTGACGCTGGCCGTGCACGCCTCGCCGCGCCAGTCGGTGATCGCCGGCCCACCCGAGCAGGTCGACGCCGTCATCGCTGTGGTGGCGGCGAAAAACCTGCTGGCGCGGCGCATCGAGGTCGACGTGGCCTCCCACCACCCCATCATCGACCCGATCCTGCCCGAATTGCGCTCAGCGCTGGCCGATTTGGCGCCCCAACCACCCGCCACCCCGATGATCAGCACGACTTACCCCGACCGCGCACAACCCCGATTAAACGCCGACTACTGGGCGGCCAACCTGCGCAACCCGGTGCGCTTCCATCAGGCCATCAGCGCCACCAACACGCCGGGCACCACCTTCATCGAGATCAGCACGCACCCGCTACTCACCCACGCCATCACCGACACTCTGGGCGAGGACACTGGGTCAGTCGGCACACGCGCCCTGGGCACCATGCAACGCGACACCGACGACACCCTCACCTTCCACGCACAACTGGCTTCGGTCGGCAGCGCCGCGCCGGCCGCGGGTGCTGGTCGCCTCACCGAGATCCCTGCGACGCCTTGGCATCACACGCAATTCTGGGTCGAGGACCGGTCGACCAGCTACGACCGGTCGGATCTGGTCGCCCATCCGCTGCTGGGCGTGCACGTCGAAGTCCCGGCCAACCGCGACCACGTCTGGCAGGCCGACGTCGGAACCGAGGTTTGTTCCTGGCTTGTCGACCACAAGGTGCAGGGCCAACCCATCCTGCCGGCCGCGGCCTTCGCCGAGATCGCCTTGGCGGCAGGCAGCGAAGCGCTCGGCCTGCCCGCTCACGCGGTATCGGTGGTGCAGCTCGAAGTCGAGCAGATGCTGCCCCTCGCCAGCCATACCCGGATAACGACCCAACTCAATCGCGGTCCGGACGGCGCGGCCCGGGTCGAAATATATTCGCGCTCCACCACCGACCGATGGCTTAGGCATGCTGTCGCCAAAGTCGTTGCGTCGCAAGGCGACAGCTTGCTCACCCGGCGAGACGGGCGCATCGAAATGTCTGGTTCCGAGGTGTCGCCGGCCGATTTCTACGTTACTTTGCGACAGACCGGTCAACACCACGGGCCCGCGTTCGCGGCATTGACCCAGATCGTTCGCCGGCCCAATGGTGCCGCGGAAACCGAAATCACCGTCCCTGAACAGGCTCCGCGGCATCCGGGTTTCCGGATTCACCCGGTCATGCTCGACGCGGCGCTGCAAAGCGTGGCGGCCGCAATGCCGGACCGCACGATCGCGGAAGCCGCCGAAGTCAGTTACCTACCCGTATCGTTCGAGAAGATAAGGCTGTTTCGTGACGTTGGCCGGCACGCGCGCTGCCACGCGAACGTAGTGGATCTCGATGACACCTGCGCCGGCAAGCTCGGCACGATCATCCTGACCGATGACGCCGGTGACCCGACCGCCGAGATCACCGGCGTCTACCTGCGGCGTGTCGAACGTCGGGCGGTACCGCTGCCACTGGAACAGAAGATCTTCGACACCGCATGGGTGGAAAGCCCGAGACCGGCCGCACGGGGACCTGCGACGTCTGCTACAGCGCCCGGAAGCTGGCTCATGCTGGCCGACGAGACAGATGCCAAGGTAATGGCAGACGACTTCGCCGCAAAGTGGCGCTCATCGCAGTGGCGGGTGATCACTGCGAACCTGGCAGACGAGTCCGCGGTGCTCGCGGCGTTCGCCGAAACGGCGGGCGAGCCCGACCGTCCGCCCGTCGGCGTGGTCCTCTTCATCGGAGGCGGTTCAGCAGGCCTGGGTGACGCGGTCGCTCGGGCGAGGGAGTCGATCTGGTCGATTTCGTCGACAGTCCGTGCCGTCGTCGGCGGCTGGCACGGCCGGCCTCCGAGGCTGTGGCTGGTAACCCGGGGCGGGCTTGCCGTTCACGCCAACGAGCCGGGAGACCTTGCGACCGGCGCCCTCAAGGGGCTCATCCGGGTCCTTGCCTTTGAGCATCCTGACCTACGCGCCACGCTGGTCGATCTGGACAGCGGTCAGGACACCTTCGCCGCGTTGACCGCGGAGCTGGGCGCATCCGATTCCGATGACGTGATCGCCTGGCGGTCCGGGCGCAGGTACGTTGAACGGCTCTCCCGGGCCGCCCCGGGTTCGCCGAAGCATCACCCGGTGGTCCGCGGAGGGGCCGCATACATCGTCACCGGCGGTCTGGGCGGACTCGGTATGGTTGTCGCCCGATGGCTCGTCGATGCAGGCGCTGGCCGTGTCGTGCTCAACGGTCGCAACGATCCCTCGGACGAGCAGCGAAAAGTCCTGGCCGAACTGGAGGGCAGGGCCGACATTGTCGTCGTCACAGGCGATGTCGCCACTCCGGGGGTGGCCGAGCGGCTCGTGGCCACAGCCGAGGAGACGGCACTCGAGTTGCGCGGGATTGTGCACGGGGCGGCGGTGCTCGACGACAGCCTGCTGATCGCGATGAGCAGGCAAAGCCTGGAGCGGGTGTGGGCTCCCAAGGCTATCGGGGCATTGCGACTGCACGAAGCCACCCTCACCCGGGCGCTCGACTGGTGGGTCGGGTTCTCCTCCATGGCTTCGTTGCTCGGCTCGCCTGGGCAGACGGCCTATGCGTGCGCAAGCGCCTGGCTCGACGCCCTAATGGTATGGCGCAACGCCTCCGGTCTGCCCGCCACCGCGATCAACTGGGGACCATGGTCGGAGGTGGGTATCGCCCGCTCGCTGGTCGGCAGTGTCCTCGACCCGATTACTCCCGCCGAGGGGATCGACGCCCTCGAATCCTTGCTGGCCGCGGGCCGCACCATCACCGGCGTTGCGCGGCTGCGGGCCGATCGCGCACTGGTCGCGTTCCCGGAGATCCGCGAACTGGGCTACTTCACACGGGTGGTCGAGGAATTGGATATGGCGAGCGACGGCGGCGACTGGGCCGGTCCCGACGCGCTGCGCGACCTCGAACCCGATGAGGTGCGCAGCATCGTGACCGATCGGTTGCGTGCACGGATCGCGGCGGTCATGGGCTATGCCGACCAGTCGGTTGTGGATTCGACCCAGCCGTTAATCGGAATGGGGATGGATTCCCTTATGGCGGTGCGGATCCGCAACACCGCTCGCACGGACTTCGGCGTGGAACCTCCGGTGGCGCTGCTGTTGCAGGGCGCCTCGCTGCAGGATGTCACGACGGATCTCATCCGCCAGCTCGGCCTCGCCGAGCCCGCCGTCTCGCAGCAGGCCGACCGGGTTCGCGATCGGGCTCAGCAGCGTGCAGCCGCGCGCCAGCAAGCCGCACTGCGGCGGAAGCCAGGACAGCGCGGGTGAACACCCCTGGTGCAGTGGACGTGACGGGCGGCCGCATCCCCTATGGCGGCTTTCGCAAGCTCGGGCCGATCAACTGGCTGATCTCCAAGATCGCCGCCCGCGTGCTCCGAGTGCCGCAAATGCATCTGTTCACCACGCTGGGTCAGCACAAGCGACTGTTCCGGGCGTGGCTGTTCCTCCGTGGGCTGCTGTACGTGGGCACATTGCCGCTACTTGATGCCGAGCTGGTGATCCTGCGGGTAGCGTGTTTGCGAGGCTGCGAATACGAATTACAGCAACATCGGCGGTTCGCCGAACGCCGCGGTCTCGACGCCGGGGTGCAGGCGGAGATCTTCGGCTGGCCGGACTCCGACGGGCTTTCGCCGCGACGGCAGGCGCTGTTGAACGCCACCGATGAGTTCGTGGAGAAGCGGACCATCAGTCACGACACCTGGGAGGCGTTGTCCCACCATCTGCATCGGCGGCAGCTGATCGAATTCTGCATGCTGGCAGGGCAATACGATGCGTTGGCCGCGGTGATCTCCTCCTTGCAGATCCCGTCGGACTTTCCGGCAGGGCAGCAATGAACACCAAAGTCGCCATCGTCACCGGCGCTTCGTCGGGGATCGGCGCCGCAGCGGCCCGCCGCCTGCACGAGCGCGGATACGTCGTCTACGCCGCAGCGCGGCGGATCGAGCGGATGGCGCCGCTCGCCGAGGCCGGCATCCGGGCAATGCGGGTCGACGTCACCGACGACGCCTCATTGACCGCGTTCGTCTCCCAGATCGTTTCTGAGACCGGGCGAGTCGACGTTCTCGTCAACAACGCTGGCTACGGCTCGCTGGGTGCGCTCGAAGACGTCCCGATGGCCGAGGCCCGGCGTCAGTTCGATGTGAACCTCTTCGGGCTGGCCCGGCTGGTCCAACTCGTCGTTCCCCACATGCGCGAGCAGCGCGAAGGTCGCATCATCAACATCTCGTCCATGGGCGGCAGGATCCATCTGCCGCTTTGTGGCTGGTACCACGCCACGAAGTTCGCCGTCGAAGGGTTCAGCGACACCCTGCGTATGGAGCTCGCGCCGTTCGGCATCCGCGTCGTCGTCATCGAACCCGGCGCCATCGACACCGAGTGGCACGGCGTTGCAGGCGATAACCTGATGGCCGCGTCCGCCCAAGGCGCCTACGGGGGTCAGGCCGCTGCCCTCGTCAAGGTACTCTCAGCGGGAGGTCTCGCCTCACGTCCGGAGGTGATCGGCGACGCCATCGTTCGCGCCGCCGAGGCGCGTCGCCCCCGGACGCGCTACCGGATCGGCTTGGGCGCCAAGCCAGTGCTGCTGGCGCGTTGGGCGTTGCCGGACAAGATGTTCGACCGCATTGTTCGACTCGTCTTGGGTGTCGGCAGCCGCATCGCGGGGTCGCCTCCGGTGGTGAAGATGTCGGCGGGCCGCGCATGATGACCGATCCCAGGCTGTACATCTTCCCTCACGCAGGCGGCTCGCCGAGCTTCTATGTCCCGTTCTCCCAGGCATTTTCGGCCGGTATCAAAAGAATTGCCGTCCAATACCCCGGCACGCAGAACGGGCAAACCGGCATTCCGAGCATTCAGTCGCTGGCTGACACGCTTTACCGGATCCTCATCAAGGCGCCGACAGGCCCGGTGGCGTTCTTCGGCCACAGCATGGGAGCGCTCGTCGCATTCGAGGTAGCACGTCGGTTCGAATCGGCGGGGAACCCGATCCGGGCGCTGTTCGTGTCGGCTTGCGCGGCGCCCGGTCGGATGAAATCGGAATACTTCCGGGACCTCTCGGACGATGACCTCATGAAGTTCCTGATCGACATCAGCGGCACCGACCCAAGAGTCTTGGACAACACCGAGCTTGTCGACATGATCCTGCCCGCGCTGCGCGGATACTACAACGCCATCGCCGGATATTCGTGCCCGGACGCGGTGACGGTGTCCTGCCCCATCTACGCGTTCGTCGGCACGGATGACGGGCTGGCAACCGACGAGAGCATGGCGGGATGGTCGGTGCACACGACAGCAGACTTTGCCTTGAGGGTATTCCCGGGCAACCACTTCTACTTCGCCGAGCACATTCCTGATTTGGTGGCCGAAGTAGAGACGAAATTCGGAGGACAACGGGTGTGAGTACCACTTCAGAATCCCTAAGGGCTGCGCCGGCCAACGCGATCGCGGTCGTCGGGATGGCGGGCCGGTTTCCCGGCGCCAATTCCGTGTCCGCGTTCTGGGACAACCTCCGCAGCGGGGAGGAGTCGATCGCAACGCTATCCGCGGAAACGTTGAGTGCCGCGGGTATCGGCGATGAGGTACTCGCGAATTCGGCGTACGTCCGCCGGGCGCCACTTGTGGACGGCATCGACGAGTTCGACGCCGACTTCTTCGGTTTCACCCCACAGGCCGCCCGGATGACGGATCCGCAACACCGGCTGTTCCTGCAGAGTGCCTGGCATGCGTTGGAGGATGCGGGCTGCGACCCGGGACAGTTCGGTGGATCGATCGGCGTGTACGGAGCGAGTTCTGCCAGTGGCTATCTCGCCTACAACCTGCTCTCGCACCGCAGTGTGAAAACCATTATGGGCCAGGGCATGAATATCGACCTGATCAGCTTGACATTCCAGAACGACAAAGATTTCCTGGCAACGCGGGTGTCGCACCAGTTCAACCTGCGGGGCCCGAGCATGGCCGTGCAGACGGCGTGCTCGTCCTCCCTGGTGGCAGTCCACCTGGCGTGCCAGAGCCTGCTGAACGGTGAGTGCGACATGGCTCTTGCCGGCGGCGTATCGATTCGCATCCCCCACAACGTGGGCTACTGGTACGAGCCGGGGTCGATCGTGTCGCCGGCCGGGCACTGCCGTCCCTTCGATGTGCGGGCCGACGGGACCGTATTCGGCAGCGGGGTCGCGGTGGTGGCGCTCAAGCCGTTGCAAGCGGCCATCGATGATGGGGACCGCGTTTATGCCGTCATCCGGGGATCGGCCGTCAACAACGACGGCTCGATGAAAATCGGCTACGCCGCGCCTAATCCCGCGGCCCAGGCTGACGTTATCGCCGAGGCCCTCGCGGTCGCAGATGTCGATCCGTCGAGCATCAGTTACGTCGAGGCCCACGGAACCGGCACACCGCTCGGCGATCCGGTCGAAATCGAGGGCCTGCGAAGGGCTTTCGGCGTCTCCGACGCGGCCCGCTCTGGGCCTTGCATCCTCGGTTCGGTCAAGTCGAACATCGGGCACCTGGAGGTGGCGTCGGGAATCGCCGGCCTGATCAAGACGATTCTGTGCCTGCAGCATCGCGCCATCCCCGCCACGCTGCACTTCACCAGCCCCAACCCGGAACTGCATCTGGACCAGGGCCCCTTTACCGTCGGCACCGAGTACAGCCCGTGGGAGTGGGACGGCATCCGGCGGGCCGGGGTCAGCTCGTTCGGGGTCGGTGGTACCAATGCGCACGTCGTCCTCGAAGAGGCGCCCCAGGCCCCTGCACGACAGAGCCGGGCGGGCTCGCAGGTGCTGTTGTTGTCGGCCCGCACCGCCGAGGGCCTACGGGCATTGCGGTCGGACTTGGCCGCAAAGCTGGCCGGCCCTGACGCCCCGGACCTATCCGATATCGCGTTCACCCTCGCGGGCCGGCGAACCGAGAAGCTGAGGGTGGCGGCTGTCGTGCACGATCACGAGCACGCGGCTCGCGTGCTGGAAGCCGCCGAGCACGACAACGTATTCGCAGGCGAATCCGTCGACACCACCGAATCGGGCTCCCGAGTGGTCTTCCTCTTCCCCGGCCAAGGTGCCCAGCACGCCGGAATGGCGCGTGGCTTGTACGAATCCGAGCCGGTTTTCGCTGAGCACTTCGACAGGTGCGCAACGGGTTTCCGTGACGAGCTCGGAATCGACCTGCGTGCCGAGATGTTCGAAGGCCGCGGTGCCAACTTGGCCCGCACCGACCACGCCCAGCCCGCCCTGTTCGCCGTCGAGTACGCCCTCGCGGCGCTGGCCGATTTCTATGGCATCCGCCCTGCAGCACTGGCCGGACACAGCATCGGTGAGTATGTGGTGGCCACCTTGGCGGGTGTGTTCGACCTGCCGACCGCGATAACCGCCGTATCAGCGCGGGCGCGGCTGATGCATGCCGCACCCCGCGGCGTGATGCTCGCTGTCGCGCTGAGGTTCGACGACATCGCCGAGCAGCTGCCACCCGGCCTCGATATCGCGGCGGTCAACGACCCGGGCAACTGTGTGGTGTCCGGAGCAGAGGAAGCCATGCGCGAGCTCGAGGATCGGCTTGCCCAGCAAGGCGTGCTGGCGCGGCGGATGCGCACATCGCACGCCTTCCACTCCAGCTCGATGGATTCGGTGCTACCCGAATTCGAGGCGATCCTGCGCGGCTTGACGCTGCGTGCGCCGCACACCCCGGTGCTGTCGAACACCACCGGAACGTGGATGACCGCCGAGGAGGCGACCGATCCGGCCCGGTGGGCCCGCCAAATCCGGGCCACCGTCAAGTTCTCCGATCAGCTCGATACGGTGCTTGCCGACCCGCATCGTGTCGTGGTGGAGGTCGGCCCGGGCGGCAGCCTGACCGCATCGGCCGCACGTCAGCCGCGGTGGTCGGACCAACACCGCGCCGTCCGGCTGATGCGCCACCAGCTGCAAAACCGCGACGACCGCGACGCCTTCCTGCTCGCCCTCGGCCAGCTATGGTCCGCCGGAGTGGACGCCGACTGGACACGCCTGCGCACCGCCGAACCTGCGCTGCGCGTCATCCTCCCGGGTTATCCGTTTGCGCGCCAGAAGCATTGGGTCGATCCGAGGATCAGCACCGAGGGCCAGGACCTGCCCATCCCGGCCGCCAGCACCATCCCCTCGGCCTCCACCAACGGCTCCCATGCCGCTAACGACGGGGCCGCAAGTCGGCAGCAGCAGATCGAAGCCACGCTGCAGCGCATTTGGGCCCAGTCGTTGGGCGTCGACTCGATCGACCGGAATGCCGACTTCTTCGAACTCGGCGGTGACTCGGTCAGCGCCATCGGGATCGCGAACAATCTGGTAAAGGAAGGCCTTGATCTTTCCCCGCAGGATCTGTTCCAACACCACACCATAGCGGGACTCGCCACCGTGCTCGCCGAGCGGTACGGCGCTGAGGGGCTGGGAGGCTCGTTCACTGATGCCGAGAATCCGCCTGTCCCACCGAACATCTCGTACTTCCTTGAGCGCGGATTGCAGGAGGCGGGCCGCTGGTGTGTTCCGTTCATCCTGCGGCTTAGCCCCGAGGTGTCCGTCGACGACGTTCGCGCAGTGCTGACCGCCGTCATCAACCATCACGATGCGCTGCGCCTGCAGATCGTCGAACGTGCCGGCACCTGGGAGCAATCCTTCCCGGCGCAGCAGGAGTTCACCGAGCTGTCCACGCGGTCGCTCCCCGGCGATGTGGCGCCGGGAAGCGATGCGGAACGGGAGGCGGTGTTGGCCATCCTCGCCGAGCTCGTCGCCGGCCAGGACGCTATGCACACACCGATGTCCGCGGTGTACATCGCAGGCACTCAGGTTGGCCCGTGCTACCTGGCGATCACCGTGCACCACTTGGCCGGTGACAATATGTCGCGCCAGATCGTGGCTACCGACCTTTTCACCGCGTTCACCCAGCGCCTTGCCGGGGAGGACATCGCGCTGCAGCCGGTCAGCACGACGTGGCGGGAATGGTCGGCGCGATGGGCGGGACTCGCCATCCATCCCGCCGTTCTGGAAAGCCGCGACTTCTGGCTCGAAAAAGTCGGCAGAACAACGCTGCGGCTGGGCGGGGAGGAAATCACCGATCCGCCTCACGCTGACGATCTGGTGAAGATGTCATCGGTGCTGAACAGCGCGCAGACCGCCGACGTCGACGACGCGCAGCGCCGGGTGCGCGTGCCCGTCGACGAGATACTGCTGGCTGCGCTGGGCCGCACGATCGCACACACCGTCGGCGAGGGTGTTGTCGCGGTTGATCTGGCCGGACATGGCCGCCTGGCACTCAAACCGGATGTGGAGCTGCGCAGAACCGTCGGCTGGTTCACCACCATCTATCCGGTTCCCGTCATGTGCGTAGCAGGCGGGAATGCAAGCGCGGCAGAGACATTGGACGACATCCACCGTACGCTCGATGCGGTGCCGCACTACGGGATCGGGCACGGGTTACTCCGGTATGTCTATGCGCCGACTGCACGGCAACTCGCCGCGCAACCCTCGCCCGACATTTTCTTCTCCTACCTGGGCACGATCCCCGAGCTGCCGCCGGCTGAGGGACCGGTGCAGTTCGACATCGACCCGGTGATGCTCGTCAGCGAGATACTGCCCGGCCTGGGGCATGCCCTCGAACTACGGGTGTATCGCAATTCCGGTGTGCTGCACATGGATTGGTGGCTTGACACCCGCCGGCTCGAAACCGCCAAGGTCGAAGAGATGATGGCGCACTTCCCGGTCGCGCTGACCGAGCTGATCCAGGAATCCCTCTCCTCGACGGATGAAGGCGACGAGATGACCGAGAACTACGAAGAGTTCGCACTCGTGGATTTGTCGTCGCTGGACAATGGCTAGGTCTGGGGTGAGGTTTGCGAAGGTGGGAGGAACAGATGTCTAAGGCCGATAGAGCCGATAGAGCCGATAGAGCCGATAAAAGTGTCATCGTCGATGGGATCAGCAAGTCGTTCGGCAGTGTTCGCGCACTGCGCGACATAAGTTTTGAGGTTGGTCACGGTGAGGTGGTTGGCCTGCTGGGCCCCAACGGGGCCGGCAAGACGACCATGGTGGACATCTTGTCGACTCTGACGCGTCCCGACCGGGGCCGCGCCGTGGTTGCCGGCCATGACGTCGTCGCCGATCCTGCTGGCGTCCGCCGTTCGATCACGCTGACCGGTCAACAAGTGGCAGTCGATCAGATTCTCAGCGGTTATGAGAATTTGGTGATGTTCGGTCGACTACAGGGGCTCAGCAAATCGGCCGCGCGAACCCGGGCGACACAGCTCATCGATGAGTTCGACCTCGTTGACGCCGCGAATCGCCGTGTTGGCACGTATTCCGGCGGTATGCGTCGGCGGATAGACATCGGCTGTGGTTTGGTTGTCCGGCCCGAGGTGGTGTTCCTGGATGAACCCACCACCGGGCTCGACCCCAGGAGCAGGAAAAGTATCTGGGATCTGGTCGCCCGCTTCAAAAGTGCTGGAATTGCTACGCTGTTGACGACCCAGTATCTCGAAGAGGCCGATGCGTTGAGTGATCGCATCATTGTCATCGACCATGGGACCGTCATCGCTGCGGGAACCGCCGACGAACTCAAGGAACGCACCGGCGGCAATTACTGTGAGATAGTCCCGCGAGATATCAAAGATCTGCCGGCGATGGCCGACCTGCTCAGTGCGCTGTTGCCGGAGAGGAATCGGGCGGCCCTGACTGTCGCATCAGATCGAATCGTCATGCCTGCGCCAAACGGCGCAACCACGCTCATCGAGGCGGTGTGGCGGTTGGACGCGGCGAAGATCGTGCTGGTCGACGTGGCATTGCGGCGACCTTCGCTCGATGAGGTATTCCTGTCCTTGACAAAGGATTCCGCAGAACCTTCCGTGCGGGACCATGCGGCGACCGAAGTGACGTCATGACCGTTCCGATTGCACTGCGCCCAGGGCCGTCCGCGTTGCAGCAATGGTGGGTACTGACGGTTCGATCGATTGTGCCAACGCTGCGCAACGGGGAGTGGGCCACCGCGATTGCGGCGTCGGTGATTTTCACTGTCGGCTTTTACATCCCGCTGAAGGAATTCATGGGCGCCGCCACGCTCGGGATAAGCAGCAGCTATGGGCAGTTCTTGACGCCATTGATCGCGCTGCAGGCGATATCATTCGCCTCTATTTCCGGGGCGTTCCGAGCGGCAACCGACACCGCACAGGGCATCAATCGACGATTTGGATCCATGCCGATCGCAACCCTGACACCTGCCGCCGCCCGCATGTCGGCCAACGTGTACCGGTGCGTGGTCGGTTTGACGATCGCGCTGATATGCGGTTACGTGATCGGCTTTCGATTCCACCGCGGTCCGTTCTACATTGTCGGCTTCTGTCTACTGGTGTTGCTGATCGGCGTTGTGCTGTCTTCGCTCTTCGACCTGATCGGCACCATGACACAGAACCCGGAGGCCACGACGCCGCTGCTGATGTTGCCGCAGTTGATCTTCGGGCTGGTGTCAGTCGGTATCCAGCCGGCGGAACAGTTTCCGGGATGGATCCAGCCGATTGTTCGCAATCAGCCGATCTCACAATTTATTTGCGCATTGCGGGCATTGGCAGGCGATACGACAGACGCGGTCGGATCGCCGACCTGGTCGGTGATGACACCGACCTGTTTGTGGTTGCTCGGTTTGTTTGTGTTCGCGGTGCCTACGTCAGCCGTGGCTGCTGCGAGGCGGCCGTGATGTCTGTTGCACAGCAGGAAACGCGGCCGGGCTTCGCCCTGTTAAACGACTGGGCGCGTCCCAGAGCCCGCGCGGAGAATTCGCCCCGCGCGCTGATTCCGCAGACGCTGCTACAGACGAAACGACTACTTGTCCGGTGGCGTCGCGACCCGACAATGGTCATCTTGTGTCTGGTTGTTCCGATTCTCTTTCTGTTGACGTTGAATACGGTTCTGGGGCACAGGATCTCGGTAATTACCGGGCACAGTGCGCTGTCCGGCAGCGTTCCGATGGTTGCCGTCGTCGCAGCGATCACCGGATCGTCGGCCGGCGCTGTCGGCCTGATGGGGGAGCGCGCTGACGGGTTGCTTGCCCGACTGTGGGTGCTACCCGTGCACCGTGCATCGGGTGTGCTTTCGCGCCTTGCTGCCGAAGCCGTTCGGGTTCTCGTCACCACCGTGCTGATCCTGTGTGCCGGACTGGTGCTGGGTTTCCGATTCCACGAGGGGTCGCTCGCAGGGCTGGTGTGGCTGATGGTGCCGGTAATCTTCGGAGTGGCATTCGCGACCCTCGTCACAACTGTCGCTTTCTACTCCGCGGCCGGTTCTTCACAGCCCTGGACGACGCTTGTTGAGGGAATCGCACTGGTATCGACACTGGGCGTCTTCTTCTGCACCGGGTTCGTGCCGTTGCAGCAGTATCCGCGATGGATTCAGCCCGTGGTCGAGCACCAGCCGATGTCATATGCCATCGAGGCGATGCGCGGACTATCTCTGGGCGGTCCGGTTGCCTGGCCGATGACGGCTACATTGCTGTGGGCGGGCGGCATGGTCGCCGTGTGCGTCGTGCCGATGGTCTTCGGGTATCGAAAGGCGAGTATGCGGTGACGTTTCCGACATCGGTCATCCGAAAACTGGCGCGCAGCGAGGAGATGTTCGCGCAGAGTAGGACTTTCGTCGGTACCACAGTACTCCTGGACGGCCCGGTCGACCGTGCGGCGATGTCGGCCGCGTTCGACGCGCTTCTGCAAGCTCACCCGGTCCTTGCCGGCCACCTCGAGAAGGGACTCGATGGCCTGCACCACATCGTCGTCGACGACTTCGTGCACCCCGGGATCTGGGTGGTCGATGCTGACCCCGCGCCCGCACCGGGAGCCGCCGGAATGCGACTTGACCAGAGTGTGTCACTGGGCAATCTGCGGTTGACGCCCGCCGACGGACGCGCCGAGGTGAGCTTGTACATTCATCACAGCCTGGCGGACGCTAGGCATGCGTTCCGGCTCCTTGAGGAACTGTTCTCGTTCTACGCTGACGCGGTATGCACCGGCGATACCGGTCCGGTAAGCGCCGAGCCCGCACCTCAACCCTTGGAGGTGGTGCTGGACGAGCGTGGCATCAAAAAGCAGCAGCGATCAGGACTCGAGCGGTTCACGGCTGCAATGTTCGCCTACGAACTACCCCCGTCTGCGAGAAAGAATGCGGGCGGAAATCCCTCCGTACCTGTACAGGTTCCTGTCGCCAGATGCGTGCTGACGGAGCAGGAGACCGCGGCTCTGAGCACTTTCTGTCGTGGTCATCGGCTCAGCGTCCACGCCGTGGTATCGGCGGCGATCTTGCTGGCCGAGTGGCAGATCCGCAACACCCCGAACATCCCGATTCCCTACCTCTATCCCGTCGATTTGCGACTCCTTGTTTCACCGCCGGTGGAGGCGACCGCCAGCACCAATCCTTTAGGGGTCGCGACGTACCTCGCCAAAATCGGGCCGAGTACCGACATCGTCAATCTGGCAAGCGATATCGTCGAGACTTTCCGAGCGGACCTAGCCGACGGGGTAACCCAACAGTCTCTGCTTCATTTCAACCTGCAATACGCAGGCACTCCTCCGGGGCTGCCCGATATCGTGATGGGCACCGATGGCGGTACCGTGCCCAGCTTGCGCACGCCACCGGATGTGATGGTGGCGGGTGTTCAGACGGAACTGTTTAACGCGACGTCGGCCGGCGTCGATATGTATGCGTTCTCGGTGTTTTCCGGTCAACTCCACATCGAGCACTTTGCACATGCACCCGCACCCGACGGGACTATCGAGGCGATACATGCGCTGCTCTGTGCTATACCCTCCGACGATGACTGGATGTCTGAGTGACCTGAGGCCCCCTCAGCTGGTCAGCTCAGCCGCCAGCGTCTCCGACAGGTGCAGGCCCAAAGCACGCGCGGTGTTATAGGTGGCGACGGTCTTGGGGGTAATCCGTATTCCGGTCTCGGCCTCGATGCGGGTCCGCAGTTCGAGGCTGCCCAGCGAGTCCAGACCGTGGTCGGCGAACGGGCGGTCGGGATCGACCGCCCGGCGCAGGATCAGGCCGGTCTGTTCAGTTATCAGACGCCGAAGCCGGGTGGACCACTCGTCCTGCGATAGCGACCGCAGTTCGGTACGCACGGTGGTGGTGTCGGCCTGGTGCTCTCCGGCGGCCCGGAAGGCTTCGGCGAACGGGCTACGTTGAACCAGCGCGGCCAGCCACGGCGCCCCCGTTGTCGGGACGTAGCCGGTGTAGCCACGGTCGTAGCGCAAGAGTTCCTCGAACGCGTGCGCGCCCTCGTCGGGAGTGATCATTGTGGTGCGGCCGCCCTCTGCCAGGAACGTGGCGCGCCCGACCTCGGCCCACGCCCCCCACGCGATAGCGCTGGCTGGCAGGCCCAGGCTGCGCCGCCAGTGGGTGAAGGCATCCACCCAGCTGTTGGCTGCCGCGTAAGCGCCCTGCCCGGCTGAGCCCAGCAACGCAGCCGCGGAGGAGAAGCAGCAGAACCAGTCCAGCGGCTCTCCTGCCGTCGCGTGGTGGAGGTTCCAAGCGCCGTAAACCTTGGGCGCCCAGTCTCGGTCGATCAGCTCGTCGGTGATGTTGTCCAGAGTGGCGTCCTCGACCACCGCCGCGGCATGCAGCACCCCACGCACCGGAAGCCCGGTGGCAGTCGCCGCGGCCACCACCCGGGCCGCGGTGGCGGCCTCGGCGATGTTGCCGCACTCCACGACGATGTCGACCCCGGTGGCACGGATCCGCTCAATGGCCTGCTGCGCCTTGGGGGTCGGGTTGGAGCGGGCGGTAAGCACGATCCGGCCGCAGCCTGCCTTGGCCATCTCAGTAGCCAGGAAGAGCCCCAGGCCGCCGAGACCGCCGGTAACGATATAGGCGCCGTCGTCGCGGAAGACCGGAGCCTGCTCCGGCGGCACCACCGCGCGGCTCTCCCCGGTATGCGGCACCGAGAGCACCAGCTTGCCGGTGTGCTCGGCTGCGCTCATCACCCGGATCGCGGTCGTGGCCTCCGAGAGCGGGTATTCGGTGATGGCCGGCAGGGGTAGGTCACCGTCGGCAAGCCGCTGGTACACCGTGCGCAGCAGCTCCTGCAACCGCCGCGGGTGAGTCTCCGACAGCAGCGCCAGGTCGAGGGCATAGAAGGTGAGGTTGCGGCGGAATGGGAAGAGACCCAGCCGGGTGTCGCCGTAGATGTCGCGCTTGCCGATCTCGACGAATCGCCCCCCGTAGGCCAACAGGTTCAGTCCGGCGCGCTGCGCCGCGCCGGTCAGCGAGTTGAGCACGATGTCGACGCCATACCCGTCGGTGTCGCGGCGGATCTGGTCGGCGAACTCGGAGCTGCGCGAGTCGTAGACATGCTCAATGCCCATGTCGCGCAAGATCTTCCGGCGCTCCGGGCTGCCCGCCGTCACGTAGATCTCGGCTCCCACCAGGCGAGCTATCGCGATCGCGGCCTGGCCGACACCGCCGGTTCCGGAGTGGATCAGCACCTTGTCCTCGGCCGACATCCTGGCCAGATCGCACAGCCCGTACCACGCGGTGCCGTAACCGGTTGCTGCAGAAGCGGCCTGGCCGGCGGCCAGGTCGGGCGGCAGGGTGGCGACCAGCCTCGCATCGCAGGTGACAAATGTGCCCCAGCAGCCGTTGGCGTAGCCGGAGAAACCGCCCACCCGGTCCCCGACCTGAAGGTCGGCGACGTCGCCGCCGACCCGGGTGACCACGCCGCCCAAGTCGAATCCCAGCTGGTGTGGCCGCCCTTCGAGGTCGGGATAACGGCCCAGGGCAGCAAGGACATCCAGGAAGTTGAGGCTGGACGCGTCTACCGCGATCTCAACCTCCCCCGGCCCGGGCGTCTTGCGGTCGAGGGCAATGAATTCCAGGGTCCGCAGGTCGCCAGGATGACGGACCGTCACCCGCATGCGGTCGGATTCGTGCTTTAAGGTGGTGACACGGCGTTCGTCGGCGCCCAGCGGCGTGCTGCGCAACCGTGCCGTGTACCACTGGCCGCCACGCCAGGCGGTCTCGTCCTCTCGCGAACCGGACAGCACTTCCTGGGCCACCTGCTCGGCGTCACCGTCGTCTTCCAGGTCGATCTGGCTGACCCGCAGCTGGGGATTCTCCGCGCCGATCACGCGGAGCAGACCACGCAACCCTGCTTGCACCAAATTGGGCCGGTCGTCGGGCAGGACGATCTGGGCCCGCCTGGTCACGACATACAGCCGGGGCGGCTGTGCCGACAGTTCCGGCAGGTCGCGAATCATGCGTATGACATGACGCACCTGTTCGCGGCCCTGTACCAGACCTTGCTCGTCGGGCTCGCCGACGGGCGGCGGGCAAACGATCACGAGACCCTCGAGGCCGCCGCGCACCTGAGTGGCTAGCTGTTCGGTGTTGGCAACATGGTCGGCCTGCTCCGGCCAGTTCAGGGTTGTGCATTGCGCGCCAAAGCATTTCAGCGCATCCGCGAGCCTTGATTCCAGCAGATCGGCTTCGGCGGTGTTGATCATCAGCCAACTCCCGACGGCCCGGTCCGGCACGGGTGGTAACTTCTGCTGCTGCCAGTCAATGGTCAGCAGCCGTTCGGCCATCAGCCGGTCGGCGCCGCCCCCGCTCGTACCCATTCGCAGGCCCTGCACAGCCAGAAGCACCGCGCCCTTCTCGTCGAGCAGGTCCAGATCGACCTCGAGCGTCGACCCGCTCTCTGAAGTCACCCGTAGGTGGCAATAGCGCGTCCCACGCGTCGGGGCGTAGCGGCGCAGCCTCTTGATGCTCAGGGGCAGCAGCACCCCGCCATCGGCGGCGGCTACCGTCGGGTGCGCCATCACCGACTGGAAGCAGGCATCCAACAGAGCGGGATGCACCCCGTAGCCGGCCTGCTGCGACCGCACCCCGCTGGGCAACGCGACCTCGGCGACGACGCTGCGGCCCTTACCTTCGGCAGTGCGCGCCGACACGAGTCCGGTGAAGGCGGGGCCGTACTGAATCCCGCGCTCCCCGAACGATTGCCGCAATGCGGCGCCATCCGTCTGCTGCGGGTGGGTGGCAAGCAGGGCGGCAACGTCGCGCCGCCGCGGCGCCTCGTCATCGGCCGCGTGCAACAGTGCGGCCGCTCGCCGGGTGCGATCCCCTTCGCGATCGGTCTCCACGACGAAGTCGACGACCCCGGCGTCCTCCACCGAAGCCACCGCGCTCACCGACGTCTCGTCGTCCAGCATCAGCATCTGCTCGAAGCGAACGTCACGCACCTCGGAGTCCGGCCCCAGCACCGCCGCCGCAGACGCCAGCGCCATCTCGCAGAAGCCAGCACCGGGAAAGACCGGCACCCCGTTCACCTGGTGGTCGGCCAGCCAGGGCAGCGTCGCGGTGCCGATCTCGCCCTGCCAAGCGTGGCGCTCGGGCTCCTCGGGCAACCGCACGTGCGCACCCAGCAGCGGGTGTACCGGCACCGTG
The DNA here is from genome assembly GCA_963784685.1 of uncultured Actinomycetota bacterium. Lineage (GTDB taxonomy): Bacteria > Actinomycetota > Actinomycetes > Mycobacteriales > Mycobacteriaceae > Mycobacterium. The sequence continues at coordinate 196,345 of CAWASF010000008.1, read as the reverse complement.
GATTCTCCTTGTGCCCGCGAGCCGTTGGACTGCACCAGGAGGCGCTGATGGGTCCACGTCGGCAGCGGAGCATCGACCAGACGCCCGCCCGGGTACAGGACCGAGAAGTCGATCGCGGCGCCCGCGCGGTAGAGGTCCGCCAGGAAGCCGAACAACCCGTAGGGCACCGGTTGCTCGCGCCGCATGCCGGCCAGCGCCGCGACGGTGATGTCGGCCGCGGCGGCGGTCTGTTCCACCGCGCGGGTCAGCAGCGGGTGCGGCGAGGGCTCGCCGAAGACCCGATGACCGTCGTCGAGCGCGGCTTGCACCGCGGCCGCGAACTTCACCGACTGCCGCAGGTTGTCCACCCAGTAGCTGGCGTCGAAAGTTGGCTGGGTACGCGGATCATCAAGCGTCGCTGAGTAATACGTCACTTTCGGCGTCGTCGGCCGCAGGTCTGCGAGTTGCTCGGCCAGGTCGGTGAGGATCGGATCGACCTGAGACGAGTGCGACGCGACGTCCACGGCCACCTCGCGGGCCATGACCTCACGGCCCTCCCACTGCGCGACCAAGTCGCGAACCGCCTGGGTCGCCCCGCCCACCACGGTGGAGTTCGGTGAGGCGATCACGGAGACCACGACGTCGCTCACGCCGCGCGCGGCCAGCTCGTCGCGCACCTGCTGGGCGGGCAGCTCCACCGAGGCCATCGCTCCCGCGCCCGCGATGCGAGACATCAACTTGGAGCGCCGGCAGATCACCTTGGCCCCGTCCTCCAGCGACAGCGCCCCCGCGACGACGGCTGCCGCGGCCTCGCCCAGCGAATGCCCGATGACCGCGCCCGGCTGCACGCCGTGGGCCCGCATGGCGGTGGCCAGCGCGACCTGGAAGGTGAACAGCGTCGGTTGTACGCGGTCGATGCCGGTCACCGTTTCCGGGGCCGACATCGCCTCGGTGACCGAGAACCCGGACTCCCGGGCGACCAACGGCTCGGCCTGGGCGACCGTTGCCGCAAACACCGGCTCCTTCGCCAGCAGCTCTTTGCCCATCGCCGCCCATTGCGAACCCTGGCCCGAGAAAATCCAGACCGGTCCACGGTCGTCGTGACCGGCGGCGGGCACGTAGGGGGTCTCGCCGTCGGCGATCTCGCGCAGGCCGGCCGTCAGTTCGTCCAGGCTCTCTGCGATCACCGCGGTGCGAACCGTCCGGTGCCCACGCCGGCGCGCCAGGGTGTATGCCAGGTCGGACGCCGCCAGGCCTTGCTCGTTCTTGTCCACCCACTCGGCGAGCCGCCGCGCGGTCCGGCGCAGCTTGTCGGATGAGGTCGAGGAGAGCGGGAAGAGCAGGGGCCCGGCCACGCTGGCGGAGTCGGTTTGGGTCTCGGGGGCCTGCTCGAGGACGGCGTGCGCGTTGGTCCCGGACATCCCGAACGACGTCAGCCCGGCCCGTCGTGGCCCATCGCCCTTGTCCGGCCACGGGGTGACGTCCTGCGGCACAAACAGACCGGTTTCCATTTGCTGCAGCTCGTCAGGCAACCGGGTGAAGTGCACCATCGGCGGCACCAGCCCGTGCTGCAGCCCGAGGACGGCTTTGATCAGCCCGATGGCGCCGGCGGCCCCCTCGGTATGCCCCAGGTTGCTCTTGGCCGATCCCAGCGCGACGCGATTCCCGTTGGCGCCGTAGACCTCGGTCAGACTGGTGAACTCGAGCGGGTCGCCGACCGGGGTTCCGGTGCCGTGCGCCTCCACCATGCCGACGGTGGCCGGGTCCACGCCCGCCAGCTGCAACGCCGCTCGGTACACGGCGGCCTGCGCGTCCGACGACGGCGTCGTGATGGTCTCGGAACGGCCGTCCTGGTTGGCCGCGGTGCCGCGCACCACGGCCAGAATCCGGTCGCCGTCGCGCACAGCATCGGGCAGTCGCTTGAGCAGGACCACACCGCAACCCTCCGACCGCACAAACCCGTCGGCGGCGACGTCGAAGGCGTGGCAGCGACCGGTGGGTGAGAGCATGCCCTGCGCCGACGCAGCGGCAGAAACCCGCGACTCCAGCAACGCCATGGCTGCTCCGGCCAGGGCAAGGTCGCTCTCACCCCTGTCGAGGCTCTGGCACGCTATGTGCAGGGCTACCAAGCCAGAGGAACATGAGGTGTCCACCGTGATCGCCGGACCTAGCAGTCCCAGGCCGTAGGCAATCCGCCCGGACGCCATGCTGAACGGCGTGCCGGTGAAGCCGTAGGCGTCGTCCAGAGCGCCGGCGTCGCTCGTCACCACCGTGTAGTCGTGGTGGCACAATCCCACGAATACACCTGTGCGGGAGCCGACCAAGCTCGGCGGCACGATGCCCGCATGCTCGATCGCTTCCCAGGACGTCTCCAACAGCAATCGGTGCTGCGGGTCGATAGCAGTCGCTTCTCGCTCCCCGTATCCGAAGAATGACGCGTCAAAGCCGCCGATGTCGTCGATGAAGCCACCCCACCGCGACACCGACCGGCCCCGTACCCCGCGCTCGGGGTCGTAGTGCTCCTCAACGTCCCACCGGTCGGCGGGGACCTCGGTCACCAAATCGTCGCCGCGCAGCAACGCTTGCCAAAACGCTTCGGGAGAGTCGATCCCGCCCGGAAGCCGGCATCCCATTCCGATGACCGCAATGGGAGTGACACGTGACTCCATCGCCGTTCAACCTCGTCTCAGTTCAACCAGCGACGCTTGCGAGCGTCACCGACATTTTTGAAATTGGGGAGGGGCGCAGCGCTCGTCGCTCGCGCAACCCCGAACCCGGGCTAACCCGGGTATCGACGCAGAACCCATCACACGAACCGCCAAGCTTAGACGCCCAATATAAGCGTGGCGCGTGAATGGGAGAATTTCCCCACTGGTCGCCGCGGCTGCGGCGTTGACCTGCCGCTTTACTCATTGACCGGGAAGCGGACGGATCGCTTTGCTTATACCCTATTGGGGTATAGTTCCCCGAGCGGCCTCGGAGACCCAGACCATTAAGTGATAGTCGCCCGGGGTGTGCAACCGAAGCGGAGGACCCAGTGACAGGCAGAGTGCTGGCAGCGGTCGGGCACGCCTTGGCGCTGGCGGGGTCCATGACGTGGGAAATCCTGTGGGCGTTGATCCTGGGCTTCGCCCTGTCGGCGGTCGTGCAGGCCGTGGTGCGTCGCTCGACGATCGTGGCCTTGATGGGCGACGACCGGCCGCGCACCCTCGCGGTGGCGGCCGGGCTCGGGGCCGCATCGTCGTCCTGCTCGTACGCCGCGGTGGCGCTGGCGCGCTCGCTGTTCCGCAAGGGCGCCAACTTCACCGCCGCGATGGCGTTCGAGATCGGCTCCACCAACCTCGTGGTGGAGTTGGGCATCATCCTGGCGCTCCTGATGGGCTGGCAGTTCACCGCCGCCGAGTTCGTCGGCGGCCCGCTGATGATCGTGGCGCTCGCCGTCTTGTTCCGGCTGTTCGTGCGGTCCCGGCTCGTCGACGCCGCCCGCGAGCAGGCCGAGCGGGGAATTGCCGGCTCGATGGAAGGCCATGCCGCCATGGACATGTCCATCAAAGGGGAGGGGTCGTTTTGGCAACGGCTCTTTTCCCCGCAGGGCCTGACCTCGGTCTCGCACGTGTTCGTCATGGAGTGGTTGGCGATTCTCCGGGACCTCGTTTTGGGCCTGTTGATCGCGGGTGCCATCGCGGCATGGGTGCCCGAAAGGTTTTGGCAGACCTTCTTTTTGGCCGATCACCCGGGCTGGTCGGCGCTATGGGGGCCGCTCGTGGGGCCCATCGTGGCGATCGTGTCCTTCGTCTGCTCGATCGGCAATGTGCCACTGGCCGCGGTGCTGTGGAACGGGGGCATCAGCTTCGGCGGTGTCATCGCGTTCATCTACGCCGACCTGGTGATCCTGCCGATCTTGAACATCTACCGCAAGTACTACGGCACTCGGATGATGCTCACGCTGCTGGGCACCTTCTACGCTGCGATGGTCTCTGCCGGTTACCTCATCGAATTATTATTCGGCACAACGAATCTCATTCCCAAGCAACGCAACGCCACGGTGATGCAAGCGGCGATCTCGTGGAATTACACGACCTGGCTCAATATTGCCTTCCTTGTCATCGCGGCGATATTGATCGCCCGGTTCATCACCAGCGGCGGACTCCCAATGGTGCACATGATGGGTGGCTCCCCCGACACGGGGCGCGACGACCACGATCACTCACCCGAAAGCCGCTAGCGGCCTTCCCCTGCGGGCGCCGTTCCCTCGCGCATCACGGGCGGTATTGTTGCCTGCGAAAAGGCTAAGGAACCCATGGTGTCAACGCCGACAGAGGCCGGTAACTATCCGCCACCGCCCGGCGGCCCGCCGCCGGCCGATATCGGTCGGCTATTGCTGCGCTGCCACGACCGGCCGGGACTGATCGCCGCGGTGAGCAACTTTCTGGCTCAGGCCGGCGCGAACATCATTTCCCTGGACCAGCACTCCACAGCGCCAGAGGACGGAACGTTTTTGCAGCGGGCAATTTTTCACTTGCCTGGCCTAACCGCCGCCCGAGACGCACTGGAGCGCGAGTTCGCCAGTACCGTGGCTGACAAATTCCATATCGATTACCGGTTTACCGAAGCCGCTAAGCCCAAGCGGGTCGCCATCATGGCCTCCAAAGAGGACCACTGCTTGCTGGATCTGTTGTGGCGTAATCGTCGCGGCGAACTTCAGATGTCAGTTGCGATGGTGATCGCCAACCATCCGGACCTGGCCGAGCATGTACGCCCCTTCGGGGTGCCGTTCATCCACATCCCGGCCACCCGCCAGAACCGCGCCGAAGCCGAACAGCGTCAGCTTCAGTTACTCAGCGGCAATGTCGATTTGGTGGTGCTGGCACGCTACATGCAGATACTGACCCCGGCGTTTCTCGACGCGATCGGCTGCCCACTGATCAACATCCATCATTCGTTCCTCCCCGCCTTCATCGGCGCAGCCCCCTACAAGCGCGCGCGAGAACGCGGTGTCAAGCTGGTCGGCGCCACCGCCCACTACGTCACCGAAGTGCTCGACGAGGGTCCGATCATCGAGCAAGATGTCGTGCGCGTCAACCACACTCACACGGTCGACGATCTGGTGCGCATGGGTGCCGACGTCGAACGCGCGGTGCTGTCTCGGGCCGTACTCTGGCATTGCGAGGACCGAGTTATCGTTCACGACAACCAGACCGTCGTCTTCTAAAGAGCGCGGCCCGACCTTATTCGGACTTGGCAGTATCCAATGCCGGATCACCGAACCTGGCGCGCAGGGCTGTCCAGACATCGGCGTACTGGCCGGGCGCCTTGCGATAGGCCGCTTGACGTTTCACGAACTGACGCGCCATCGGCGCGACAAGCCGCATCGGGTAGCGCTTCCAGCCGGTCTGTTCGCGTATCTCGGCCAGCATGTCGGGCCACGAATGATGCTGAAACTTCAACAGTTGCTGCGCGCGGCTGACATCCATCCAATCGTTCAGGTACCAGTCGTCGTCGTTGTTCGGGTTGCCGGGCCGGCCCGCCGGCATCAAGCCGACCATGCCCTGAGCGGCCGCCATGGCCGCCCCAATTTCCCCTTGCCGGAGCAGGAGCGAATCGTCACCGGCGATCAACAGGATCTCGCCGACGGCGTCCCCTTCTGCAGCTGCCGCGAACGCCGTTGCGACGTCACGGGTATCGATGCAGTGAACCCGGCAGTCGCTCGGGATCGCGCTGCCGAAGTAGACGATGTCGGAGCTGAAGGGCATGGCCGACGGGTCGACGCTGAGCACACCGCCGAGGCGCAACACCACCCAATCCAGGCTCGACGACCGCACAAGTTCCTCGGCTTCGAGTTTGTGGCCGCCGTACAGCTCGCACGGCCGCGTTGGGGTGTCCACACCGATTCGTTCCGAGTGGCGATGGGGATTGCGCGAGCCGTACACGCTGCAGCTGGACGCATGCAAGAAGAGTGGCGGATTCGGTTGATTTTCAGCGGCATTCACCAACGCAGCGGTAACATCGACATTCACCCTACGGGCGAGTTTGGCGTCGCGGTAGACCGATGGCGGGATGATGGCGGCCAGGTGGACGATCACGGCGGGTGACACCTCGGACACCAAACGGTCAACCTCGCGGGGGTCGGTCAAGTCGGTCCATCGCGCTTGGACGCCGGGCGGCAATTCTGCGTCCGCGTTGCAATGAGCCGTGGCAACGACGCGCCAGCCATCGGCCGCGAACCGCCTGACGGTCTCCGAGCCGACCAGGCCGAAGGCGCCGGTAATCAACACGGTCTCCGACATGTGGGGACGGTAACTCACTCGACGAAGAACTTCTCGGGTTCCCGTGGTTTACCGGTCGCGGGAAAGCTTATGCCGCAACCGGCGGTTCACCGGCTCGGGCAGCAGCTCCGACACGTCACCGCCCAGCAGCGCGACCTCTTTGGCCAACGACGACGACACGAACGAATACCGCGGCGTGGTCGCCACGAAAAAGGTGTCGACACCCGCGATGTGCTTGTTCATCTGCGCCATCTGCAGCTCGTATTCGAAGTCGGTGCCCGTGCGCAGCCCCTTCACGATGGCGGTCATCCCCAGGGACTTGGCGAAGTCGACCACCAGACCCTGCCCGGCCTGCACCCGCAGGTTAGGCAGGTGCGTCGTCGACTCTTCGATCATCGCGATCCGCTCGTCGAGGTCGAACATGCCCTTCTTGGCGGGGTTGGTCAGGATCGCCACCACCACCTCGTCGAACTGCGCCGAGGCGCGCTCGAAGACGTCGACGTGGCCCAACGTCACCGGGTCAAACGACCCCGGGCATACCGCGCCGCTCATGACGGATGACGCTACACGCTGCCTCCGCGCCATTCGGCCAGCTCCAAACGGGTGTCGCCGTAAACCCGCCGGGGCCACACGGACCAGCCCGCCGGCCAGGTCAGCGCCCCGCCGGTGGCCGCGCGCTCTACCGCGACAACGGTTCCGGCGCGCACCCAGCCATGGCTGGTCAACGCGGCCAGGACGGCTTCCACCTCGGCGGCCTCGACGTCATAGGGGGGATCGGCCAGGACCAGGTCCACCGGAGACGCGGTGCCACTCGCGAGGACACCGGCCACCGCGCCCCGGCGAAGCGTCGCCCCGGGCAGCCCGAGCGCCTCGATGTTGCGGGCGATGACGGCCGCCGTGCGCTGGTCGGACTCCACGAGGAGCGCCGACGCGGCCCCGCGCGACAGCGCCTCGAGCCCCAGCGCGCCCGAACCGGCGTAGAGGTCCAGCACCGCCAGGCCGCTGAGGTCCCGCCGTGCGGTCACGATGTTGAACAACGACTCACGCACCCGATCGGTGGTCGGCCTGGTCCCCCGTTGCGGGACGGCGATGCGGCGGCCCCCGGCGACGCCGCCGATGATCCGCGTCAGCTGAGCACCACCAGCAGATCCCCGCCCTCCACGTGTGCGGTGCTGGCCACCGCCACCCGCTGCACGACGGCGTCCCTGGAGGCGGTGATCGGGGCTTCCATCTTCATCGCCTCGATGGTGGCGACGGTCTGGCCGGCGCTCACGTGATCGCCCTCGGATACCGAAACCATGACCGCCCCGTCGAACGGTGCCGCGATGTGGTCGGGATTGCCGCGGTCGGCCTTCTCCGCGGCCGGGACCGTGCTGGCTATGCTCCGGTCGCGCACCAGCACCGGCCGGAGCTGTCCGTTGATGATGCACATCACCGTCCGCATGCCCCGCTCGTCGGGTTCGGAGATGGCTTCCAGCCCGATCAACAGCTCGACACCGCGCTCGAGTTTCACCCGGTGTTCCTCGCCCTGCCGCAGGCCGTAGAAGAACTGGTTGGCGGACAGTTGCGAAGTGTCGCCGTACGTTTCCCGGTGCTCTTCGAATTCCTTTGTCGGGCCTGGGAATAGCAGCCAGTTCAGGGTGGCCTGACGTTTGGGTCCCGTCAGCGACAGGTTGGCCTCTTCTTCCGCGCTCAGTTGCTGGGTGGGCCTGGCCTGGCCGCGGCCGGCCAGGGCCTTGGTCCGCAGCGGTTCGGGCCACCCACCCGCCGGGTCGCCCAGCTCGCCCCGCAGGAAACCCAACACCGATTCCGGGATATCGAATCGCGCTGGGTCCGAAGCGAACTCGTCAGCGGTCACGCCCGCGCCGACCAGCGCCAGCGCGAGATCCCCCACCACCTTGGACGACGGGGTGACTTTGATCAGCCGGCCCAGTACGCGATCCGCACCCGCGTAGGCCTCCTCGACCTCCTCGAATCGATCCCCCAACCCGAGCGCGATCGCCTGCTGGCGCAGGTTCGACAACTGCCCACCCGGAATCTCGTGGTGATACACCCGCCCGGTCGGCCCCGGCAGCCCAGACTCGAAGGGCGCATACACTTTTCGAAGCGCCTCCCAGTACGGCTCGAGCGCGCACACCGCCGGGAGTGACAGGCCGGTGTCGTATTCGGTGTGTGCGGCGGCGGCGACGATCGAGCTGAGCGCGGGCTGGCTGGTGGTCCCCGCCATGGGCGCGGCCGCACCGTCGACGGCATCGGCGCCGGCGCGCCAGGCGGCGACATAGCTGGCCAGCTGGCCGCCCGGGGTGTCGTGGGTGTGCACGTGGATGGGCAGGTCGAAGCGACTGCGCAACGCGCCTACCAGTTGGTGCGCCGCCTGTGGTCGCAACAGTCCGGCCATGTCCTTGATGGCCAGCACGTGCGCCCCCGCATCCACGATCTGCTCGGCCAGTTTCAGGTAGTAGTCGAGTGTGTAGAGCCGCTCACCCGGGTCGGACAGGTCGCCGGTGTAGCACATCGCGACTTCGGCTATCGCAGAACCCGTTTCGCGCACCGCGTCGATCGCCGGGCGCATCGACTCGAGGTTGTTGAGCGCGTCGAAGATGCGGAAGATGTCGATACCGGTGGCCGTCGCCTCCGCGACGAACGCGGAGGTCACCAACTCCGGGTACGGCGTGTAGCCGACGGTGTTTCGGCCCCGCAACAGCATCTGCAGGCAGATGTTGGGCAACGCCGCGCGCAGCGCGGCCAGCCGCTCCCACGGGTCCTCCTTGAGGAACCGCAGCGCCACATCGTAGGTCGCGCCTCCCCAACACTCCACCGACAGCAACTGCGGCACGGTGCGGGCGAGATACGGCGCCACCGCCACCAGTCCGCTCGTGCGTACCCGCGTCGCCAGCAGCGACTGATGGGCATCGCGAAACGTCGTGTCGGTGACGCCCACCGCGGGCGACTCCCGCAGCCAGCGCGCGAAACCCTGCGGGCCCAGCTCGACGAGTCGTTGCTTGGAACCCGCGGCCGGCGAAACTTCCAAATCGACTTCGGGCAGCTTGTCCTGCGCGTACACCGTTGATGTCCGCGTGCCGTGCGGCTGGTTGACGGTGACGTCGGCCAGGTAGTTGAGGATCTTGGTGCCCCGGTCCGCCGACGCGCGGGCGGTGAGCAGCTGCGGCCGTTCGTCGATGAACGACGTGGTGATCCGGCCGGCCTGGAAGTCCGGGTTGTCCAGGACCGCCTGCACGAACGGGATATTCGTCGACACCCCACGAATGCGGAACTCCGCGATCGCCCGGCGCGCCCGCGCCACCGCGCCCGGGAAGTCACGTCCCCGGCAGGTCAACTTGACCAGCATCGAGTCGAAGTGGGCGCTGATTTCGGCGCCGAGGTTGGTGCTGCCGTCCAGGCGGATGCCGGCGCCGCCGGGGGTGCGGTATGCGCTGATCCGGCCGGTGTCGGGCCGGAACCCGTTGGCCGGATCCTCGGTGGTGATCCGGCATTGCAGCGCGGCGCCGTGCGGCAGGATGTTCTCCTGTCGCAGGCCCAGCTGGTCCAGGGTCTCGCCCGACGCGATGCGCAGCTGGCTCGAAACCAGGTCGACGTCGGTGATCTCTTCGGTCACGGTGTGCTCCACCTGAATCCGCGGATTCATCTCGATGAAGACGTACCGCCCGTTCTCGTCCAGCAGAAACTCGACGGTGCCGGCGCAGCTGTACCCGATGTGCCGGGCGAAAGCGACCGCGTCGGCGCACATCTTGTCGCGCAGCTCGGCGGCGAGGTTGGGCGCGGGCGCCAGTTCGATGACCTTTTGGTGGCGACGCTGCACGCTGCAGTCACGCTCGTAGAGGTGGATAACGTTGCCGTGGGTGTCGGCCAGGATCTGCACCTCGATGTGGCGCGGCTTGATCACCGCCTGTTCGAGATAGACGCCCGCCTCCCCGAACGCGGACTCGGCTTCGCGGCTGGCGGCTTCGATCGCCTCCGGCAGCGCGGCGAGTTCGGTGACGCGCCGCATGCCACGACCCCCGCCACCGGCCACCGCCTTGACGAACAACGGAAACGGCATGCCCTCGGCGGCGGACATCAGTTCGTCGACACTGGCCGACGGTGCCGACGACATGAGCACGGGCAGGCCGGCGGCACCCGCCGCAGCGATCGCCCGGGACTTGTTGCCGGTCAGCTTCAGCACTTCGGCGCCGGGACCCACGAACGTGATGCCCGCGTCCGCGCACGCCGCGGCCAGGTCCGGGTTCTCCGACAAAAACCCGTAACCGGGGTAGATGGCGTCGGCGCCCGCCCGCTGGGCCGTTTCGACGATTTCGTCGACGGACAAGTACGCCCGCACGGGGTGACCCACCTCGCCGATCTGGTACGACTCGTCGGCCTTGAGTCGATGCTGCGAGTTGCGGTCCTCGTACGCGTAGACGGCCACCGTGCCGACGCCGAGTTCGTAGGCCGCGCGGAACGCCCGAATCGCGATTTCGCCCCGGTTGGCCACAAGCACTTTGGAGATCACCCTTGGCCCCTTACCTTCGCTCGACGCCTACCGCGACAACCATCGGCCGACGAACAAGCCTAGGTGTCATCGGCGCCTCCGTATAGAGATTCGACCGGGCCGCAGACGCCAAGAGGAAGCAAAACAGCCGCTTTTCCGTGACCTATGGCCAAGTCTCGCGGCCATAAGCTGATCGTCGAAAAGGGGGGCGACAATCATGAAGAGACCTATCAAATTGCGAACGCTCGCACTCGCTGCGGCCGGTGCGGCGGCAGTGAGCGTGGCCGGACTTCCTCCGGTCGCCTCGGCAGCCGGGCCCGCAATCCCGGGCGGACAGGCAAGCGTCCAGGGGGGCTGGAGTCTGGATGACCCGTACGACTGGTATCACCCCGAATGGGGCCCGGGCTGGAACAACGGCTACCCGGCCCCGGGTTGGGCTCCGCCACCGGGCTGGCAACCGCCGAACGACTGGAGCCCGCCGCGGGGCTGGGCGCCGCCACCCAATTACCGGCCACCGGCCAGCTGGTATCACCCCGAATGGGGTCCGGGCTGGAACAACGGCTACCCGGCCCCGGGTTGGGCTCCGCCACCGGGCTGGCAACCGCCGAACGACTGGGTGCCGCCGCAGGGCTGGTCGCCGCCCGCCGATTACGCACCACCACAGAGCTGGGTGGGCCCCTGCACCGGCCCGCTGGCCGATCTCCTTCATCCGGCCCGCTGCGCACGATTCTGATCCGAACAGTCGGCAAACCCCCGGGCAATGTCCGGGGGTTTTACAAAAGAGTCGACCAATAGCTCCAGAACCGCACCATGATCAGCAGAAACACCGCCGTGCACCACAGCGTGAAGATCGACCATCGCCATTGGTGCAGCATCCGCGCCGCGCCCGATTGGTGGCGCTGCAGCGCCGGACGAAACGCGGTCGAGGCGGCCACCACCAGCAGCGAGAGGGTGACCACCCAGACCACCATGCAGTACGGGCACAATGCCCCGATCCGATACAGGCTCTGGAAGATCAGCCAGTGCACGAACGCCGAGCCGATCAGGACGCCGACCGTCAGTCCATACCAATACCATTGCGGCAGAGGCACTTTCGTGAGCGCTAACAAGCCGGTGACGATCACCACGGTGAAGGCCACCAGCCCGAGCAAGGGGTTGGGGAATCCCAGAACCGACGCCTGCGGGGTGACCATCACCGAGCCGCAGGACACGATCGGGTTGATGTTGCACGACGGCACGTACGAGGGATTGCGCAAAAGGGCGATCTTCTCCACCGTCAGCGTCATCGAGGCGGCCAGGCCGATCACGCCTGCGATCAGCACCCACCACGCGCCGGCCGCGACCACGCGCGCCGGCGAGCGCGAATCCGGTTTCGGCTCGGCGGTTTCCGCTGAGACCGGGGTGGTCACGACGGGGCTGCGGGAGCGACCGCGGTGTCGATGCCCGGCACGTCGCCCACAATGCTTTTGATCTTGCTGACGAACGCGTCGGGTGTCGACGGCTCGTAATTCTCGCCGTTGATCTTGATGGTCGGCGTTGCGCTGATCTTTTGGGCCGCCGCCTCGCCGCTGACCGCGGCCAGGTACTTGCCGCTGTTGATGCAGTCGGGGACCTTGCCGGCCGCGCCGGCCTCGCGGGCGAGCTCGATCAACCTCGCGTTGTCGGGGAAGCTGGAGGCGCGCTCGTCGGGCTGGATGCCGGCGCTGTACAGCGCGGTATGGAAGCGGCGGAACGCGTCGATGGACTCGTCGGCGACGCAGCGGGCGGCCGCGCCCGCGCGCGACGAATAATCCTGGTTCTTCGGGCTGTCCAGAATCGCCACCATGGAGTAATCGGCCGCGATGGCGCCGGCGTCGATGAGCCTGGACACGGTCGGCCCGAAGGTGCGCTCGAAGTTGCCGCACGCGGGGCACAGAAAGTCCTCATAGAACGTGACCACGGCCTTGGGATTGTTGGTCCCCGGCTGGTTGACCACCTTGCTCGACGTCACTCGCACCGTGTCGCCCGCGGCGGCGCTCGGTTTCTTGTGGCTCATGATCCAGTAGACGACGCCGACCAACAGGAGCACGACGACCGCGGTGGCCGCGATCGGCACGAGTCGGCTGGATCTGGCGGTGGCGGACTTCACTTCAAATTGCGGACGCTTGGGTTTGTCGGCCACGGTGTCGCTGATCCTTCGGTGCTGGCCCGTCCGGCGGTCGGAGGCGCCTCTACATTACCGGCGACCCGCCCGGCGACTCAGATCCGGCTCAGGTGGGCGCGCAGGGCCGAAATCAATTCGCTGGTCGCGACGGCGCTGTCGCCCCCGAGCTGGAACAGGCTGGCGAAGCCATGGGTCAGCGAACCCATGTACCGCAGGTCCACCGCGGTCCCGGCGGCCCGCAGCGCAGTCGCGTAACTCTCGCCCTCGTCGCGCAACGGGTCGAATCCCCCGACCGCGATCAGCGCCGGCGCCAGCCCGGACAGCGATTCGGCCAGCAACGGAGACACCCGCGGATCCGTCGGGTCGATACCGGAGTCCCTCAGGTACTGCGCGTGGAACCAGTCGATGTCCCGCCTGGTCAGGAAGAATCCGCGGGCGAACAGGCTCAGCGACCGGGTCTGGGCGGTGAAGTCGGTCCGGGGGTAGATCAGCCACTCCAACACGGGGACGGGGCTCGCGCCGTTTGTGGCGTCGTCCCGCGCCAGCTGGCACACGACCGCGGCCAGGTTCCCGCCCGCGCTGTCGCCGCCGACCGCGACGCGCCCGGGCGTCGCGCCGAGTTCACCCGCGTGCTCGTGCGCCCACTTGAACGCCGCATAAGCATCCTCGATCCCGGCCGGGGCCGGGTGCTCGGGCGCCAGCCGGTAATCGATCGACAGCACGTGGATGCCGGCGTCACGGCACGTCAGCCGGCACAGCGCGTCATGGGTGTCCAGGTCGCCGATGACCCAGCCACCGCCGTGGTAGAAGACCAGCAAGGGCGCGGCGCCGCCGTGGGCCGGGCGGTAATGTCGCACCGGGATCTCACCGGCCGGGCCCGGTATCGAAAAGTCGTCGGTGTCGACGTGAATCTGTGGGCCGGGAAATCCGAGGACCATCTCGTGCATCTGGGCGCGCGACGCGGCCGGGTCGTCGTCGACGGCCAGGCCGTCGATGCCGACGACGCGCAGCCCCGACAGCATCAGCTGCAGCGTGGGGTCCAGCGTGTTGCCGTCGATCATGACCGCATGCCCACGGACGAGCGTCCTCCTCGCGGCGGTCGGGATCCACGGAATGACTTTGAAACCAACGGTGCTGACCACGCCCTGCATGCGACTGACCCACCCCATCGGTGAGCGTTTCGCTCCGACATGAAGGTCCGGTGCGGCTGGCAGACTCTTGGTCATGGGCGGCTCCCTCGAAGAAAACGCGGTCACGCTGAACGACGGCAATTCGATCCCCGTCGTCGGGCTCGGAGTCTTCCAGGTCCCTCCGGCGGAAACCGAGCGGGCTGTCAGTGCAGCGCTGCACGCCGGTTACCGTCATATCGACACCGCGGCGGCCTACCGAAACGAGCGTGAGACCGGACGAGCGATTGCCGATTCCGACGTGCCCCGCGACCAACTTTACGTGGTGACCAAGCTGGCGAATTCCGACCAGGGTTACGACAGCACGCTGAAGGCCTTCGACGCCAGCATGGACCGCTTCGGCCTCGACTATCTCGACCTGTACCTCATCCACTGGCCGCTGCCCGCGCTAAACAAGTACGTCGACACCTTCAAGGCGTTCGCCCACCTGCGTGACCAGGGCCGCATCCGCTCCATCGGGGTCAGCAATTTCGAGCCCGAGCACCTCACGGTTCTGATCGATGCCACCGGCATCGTTCCGACCGTCAACCAGGTCGAGCTGCATCCGCGGTTTCCCCAGGAGGAGCTGCGCGAAGTGCACGCCCAGCGCGGCATCGCGACCGAGGCGTGGGCGCCGCTGGGGCGGGGCTCGCTGTTGACTCATCCGACGGTCACGGCCGTCGCGGAAGCATGCGGGAGGACACCCGCCCAGGTGTTGATCCGGTGGCATATCCAGCTGGGTAATATCGTGATCCCCAAGTCGGTGAACCCCACACGGATTGCGAGCAACTTCGACGTGTTCGATTTCGAACTCAGCGCCGCTGAGATGACGTCGATATCCTCGCTCGATGATGGAACCCGGCTGGGCCCGGATCCCCGAACCTTCAATTTCACAGGTAGGTGAAGGACGTTGACTGGTGAGTCGCGCGCCGCCGTGCCCTCAATCGCTCTTAACGACGAAAACACCATGCCGGTGCTTGGCCTGGGGGTCGCCGAATTATCGGACGAAGAGACCGAACGCGCGGTGTCGGCCGCGCTGGAAGTCGGCTGCCGGCTCATCGACACGGCGGCGGCCTACGGCAACGAAGCCGCCGTCGGCCGCGCGATCGCGGCCTCCGGGATCCCGCGGGCAGAGCTGTTCGTCACCACCAAGCTGGCCACCGCCGACCAGGGTTTCAACAGCGCCCAGCAGGCCTGCATCGCCAGCCTGGAGCGGCTCGGCCTGGACTACGTCGACCTCTATCTCATCCACTGGCCGGCCCCGTCGCTGGGCAAGTACCCGGACGCCTTCGGCGGCCTGATCCAGTCCCGCGGAGAGGGCCATGCCCGCTCGATCGGCGTGTCCAACTTCACCGACGATCACCTGTCGACGCTCATCGACTTGACCTTCGTCACGCCGGCCGTCAACCAGATCGAGCTGCACCCACTGCTCAATCAAACCGACATGCGCAAGGCGAATGCGCAGCACAACGTCGTCACCCAGTCCTACACCCCGCTGGTTCTCGGCAGGTTGACGGACAACCCGACCGTGACCTCGGTCGCCGGCGAATACGGCAGGGCACCCGCCCAGGTGTTGCTGCGGTGGAACGTGCAACTGGGCAACTCGGTCATCTTCCGATCGACCAAAGCCGAGCGGATCGCCGGCAACCTGGACATCTTCGATTTCGAGTTGGCCGCCGTACACATGGATGCCATCAACGCTCTCAACGACGGCACCCGGGTGCGCCCAGATCCGGACACCTACGACGGCTCCTAGCCGGCCAGTTACCCCGCGGGGCAGGTGGCGGCGGCCTGGCGGAGCACGCCCGTCGAGGCCTGGTCCACCGGCAACTGGTAACCACGCAGCACGGCGATGAACTGCATGGCGTACTGACACGCGAACGCGGCGTTCGGGGGCATCCACTGAGCGGGCGGCGAATCGCCCTTGTCCTGGTTGGCCTGGCCTTCGACGGCCAGCAGGTTGGCCGGATCGTTGGCGAAACGCAGGCGCTCGGGGAACGCCCAGTTGTACGCCCCCATATCCCAGGCGTAGGCCAGCGGGACGATGTGGTCGATCTGCACCGATTCGCCGACCTTGGCGCCGCGCTGAAAGGCGACGGTGGTGTTGGTGTACGGGTCGTGCAGCGTGCCGGTGGCCACCGCGCTCGGGCAGCGCTTGATCGACACGTATGTCTTGTCGACGAGGTCCCGATTGAGGATGTCGTCGCGGGTGTCGCACCCGTTGTGCCCGAGCGGGGCGTCGTTGTCGTCGGTCCAGGCATCGCCGAACGCCGGCCTGCGGTAGTCGTAGCGGTGCATCCGCTCCGGCAGCACCGCGACGCCCGCCAACACATCGGTACCCGGTTGCACCGTGGGAACATCTGCGCGCGCGGCGACCTCGGCTTGCCGGGCCGCCGACGATCCCAGCGTCTGATATGCGACCAGGACCGCGAGCACCGCGCCCGCCGACAACCACAGCAGCAGTTTGCGGTTCAAGACTTGTCCAGGTATTCGATTCGGTCGGTGTCGGTGAACCGCGCTGCCATCGAAGCCAATTCGCGATTCGACGGGTCCCCCTCGTAGGCCCGGACGCAGAAGTCGCGGGCGGCCTCGATGAACGTTCCGTGGTCCGCCAGCGACAACAATCGCAGGGTGATCGCCTTGCCGGACTGGTTGGCACCCAGCACGTCTCCTTCCCGCCTTTCCTTGAGGTCCAGGTCGGCGAGGGCGAAGCCGTCCATGGTCTCGGCGACGGCGCGCAGCCGCCGGGCGGCCGCCGATCCCGGCGGGACCCAACTGGCCAGCAGGCACAGGCCCGGGTGCTCGCCGCGGCCGATGCGCCCGCGAAGCTGATGCAACTGGCTGATCCCGAACCGGTCGGCGTCCATCACCAGCATGACCGTGGCATTGGGAACATCGACGCCGACCTCGATGACGGTGGTGCACACCAGCACATCGATCTCACCCGCGCGGAAGGCGGCCATCGCCGCATCCTTCTCGTCGGCGGGCAAGCGCCCGTGCATGAGCCCCAACCGCAGGTTCGCCAGCTCGCGGGCCCGCAGTCGGTCGTAAAGGCCCACGGCGGTCTCCGTCGGCCTCGAGCCGCTCTGTTGCTCCCCGCTTTCCGGCTCGTCGGTCTCGTCGATGCGCGGTGCGACGACATAGGCCTGACGGCCGTCGGCGACCTCCTCGATGATGCGCTGCCACGCACGGTCGAGCCAGGCGGGCTTGTCCGCGACGAAGATGACGTTGGTGGTGATCGGCCTGCGGCCGAGCGGGAGCTCACGCAAGGTCGAGGTTTCCAGGTCGCCGTATACGGTCAGCGCCACCGTGCGCGGTATCGGCGTCGCCGTCATGACCAGCAAATGCGGCGTAACTCCGGCGCGAGCCTTGGCGCGCAATCGGTCTCGCTGCTCGACCCCGAAGCGGTGTTGCTCGTCGACCACCACCATGCCCAAGTTGTCGAATTCCAGGGCGTCCTGCAACAGCGCGTGGGTGCCGATGACGATTCCGACCTGACCGCTCGCCACCTCGGCTCTGATTCGCTTTTTCTGCGCGGCCGTCATCGAACCGGTGAGCAGTGCCACCCGGGTGGCCCCGCACTCCAGGTCGGCCCCACCCAGCTGACCGCCCATCGCCAGCGGGCCCAGCACGTCGCGGATCGACGACAAATGTTGTGTCGCAAGCACTTCCGTTGGCGCCAGCAGCGCGCACTGGTAGCCCGCGTCCACCATCTGCAGCATCGTCAGCACCGCGACGATCGTCTTCCCGGACCCCACCTCACCCTGCAGCAGGCGGTTCATCGGGCGGGTCGCCGCGAGGCCGTCGGACAGTACGCAGAGCACTTCCCGCTGCCCCGCCGTCAGCTCGAATGGCAACCGCCGCAACAGTTCTGCCGCCAGGCCATCGACCCGCGCCGATGCCGGAGGTCCTGACTCCGACAGCTCGCCGTGCCGTCGGGCGACCAGGGCCCACTGCAGCCCGACGGCTTCGTCGAACGTCAATCGCTCACGCGCTCGCCGGCGTTCGGACTCGCTTTCGGAGAGATGGATGGCGCGCAGCGCCCCGTCCTCTGACATCAGGCCGAACTGGGCACGCAGGTCGGCGGGCAGCGGATCGGACACCGGATCCAGGACGTCGAGAACCTGACGCACGCAGGCGAAGATGTCCCAGCTCTGCACTTTCGTGCTGGCCGGATAGATCGGGAAGAAGCGGCCCTCATATGCCGAGGTCACCTGTTCGCTGCTGACCGCGTGCGAGGCGACGGCGATCTTCTTCAGGGACCGCGTGCCGTAACTCTTTCCACCCGGCGACTCGAGGATGAGGAAAGCGGGGTGTGTCAGCTGCATGGCTCCCCGGTAATAACCGATTTCGCCGGACAGCATCACCTTCGCCTCTTTGACGAGGTCCTGCTTGAGGTAATTCGCGTTGAAGAATGTGGCGGTCACCTTGCCGCGGCCCGATCCGACGGTGATGCGGTGACACATCCGCTTCCGATCCTTCTTCATCGGAAACGTTTCCGTGGCGGTGATCGTGTCGACGATGGTGATGTGCTGGCCCTCTTCCGGCCGCTCGTCGCCGGCGCCCCAGCGGGCCGCGCCCTCGGTGTAGCTGCGCGGGTAGTGCCGCAGGAGGTCGTCGACCGTCCGGATGCCGAAGACTTCGTCGAGGGATTTCGCGGCCGGGGCCCCCACGACACAGTCCAGCCGGTCTGCCAGCGACACCACGGCTATTCGACCCCGATCAGCAGGACGTCGCCACGGTGACCCGTGCGGTAGGTGACCAGCTCGGTTCCCGGGTGGTTGTCGTGCACATGCTCCTGGAGGATGTCGCCCACGGCGGCGGCGTCGTCCTCCGTCTCGATGCCTGCGCCGATCAGGACCGTGGCCAGGTCGCCGCCCGACGCCAGCAGGAGGTCGAGCAGGCCGATGGCCGCCCGCGGCGCGTCCGCGGCGACGATCAGCACCTCATCGCCCGCGATACCCAGGCCGTCCCCCGGCTGGCAGCGCCCGGCCCAGGTCAACGCGCTCTCCGTGGCGACGCGCACCGATCCATGCCGGGCCGCGCCCGCCGCGCGGGCCATGGTAAAGCCGTCATCGACCGCCTGCCGGTCGGTTTCGTGCACGGCCAGCGCGGCCAGCCCCTGCACCATCGAACCGGTCGGTATCGGCACCACGTCGATCCCCCAGCCGATGGCCGCGGTGCAGCCGGCAACCAGCTCCTCGGCGGCCACATAGCCGTTGGGCAGCACCATCACCTGGGCGGCGCCGGTGTCGACCAGGGCCCGCACCAGCTGGTGGGCGCTGATATCCGTGGTCGGATCGCCCGCCTCCGGGTCGGGCCGCAGCACACATGCGCCCTCACCGGAGAACAACTCGGCGGCGCCGTCGCCGTCGACGACGGCCAGCACCGCCCGTTCCCGAGTCCAGCTGCCCGCCGGCAGGCCCGCCGCCCCCGAGCTCAGGGCGGAGATCATGATCCGGCTGAGCCGCCCGGCCTCCAGCCCCGCTTCGACCGCGGCGCCGGCGTCGTCGGTGTGCACGTGGACGGAGTAGCTGTCCGGCGCGTCGGCTTCCTGCGCCTGAGCTATGGCCACCGATTCGCCGAGCTCGTCGAGCCGACCCCGCAGCGCGTCCGCGGCTTCGGAGCGGCAGCCATCCAGCCGGTACATCACCTCGAATTGCGGCGCGGGTTGTTCGGCGGCCGCTTCTGGCTGCGGCGCGCGCGGCGACAGCTCGTACACCGTGCGGGCGGGCGCCTGACCGGTGAGGGTCGAACGCAGCGCATCCAGCAGGACCAGCAGGCCGCGGCCGCCGGCGTCCACCGCACCGGCGTCGGCGAGAACGTCGAGCTGCTCCGGGGTCTTTTCCAGCGCGACCACCGCCGCGTCGCCACCGGCGGTGACCGCGGCGGCCAGCCCTTCGTCGGCGCACTCTTCGACGGCGTCGGCGGCGGCGCGCAAGACCGAGACGATGGTTCCCGGAACTTCGGCGCCGCCCATCGACGCGATGACCAGCTCGACCCCGCGCTGCAGGCCCGCCCCGAGCAGGACGGCGTCCATGTGGGGCAACTCATCGCCGTTTTCGGCCGCCGCGGTGGCGGTGGCGTCGGCGATGCCACGCAGAATCTGCGACAAGATCACGCCGGAATTGCCGCGAGCGCCGTTCAGGGCACCGGCCGACAGCGCCGCGGCGGCCCGGGCGACACACCCGGAGCCGGTGTCGGCGCCGGCTCCGGCGTTCGCCTCCGCCAACGCGGACCGCATGGTGAACAGCATGTTGGCGCCGGTGTCGGAATCGGGTACCGGGAACACGTTGAGCCTGTTGATCTCGTCGATGTGAGTGATCAGGTCGCTGACGACGGTGTGTGCCCAGTCCCTCAAGGCCGATGCATCCAGCAGACGATCCGACATGCCCAGTGTGACCCACCTCCTCCGCGCGGCCTCCCGGTGCGCGCCAGCGTAGCTCGCCGGCCCGGGTGAACCGGCCCATAGAGCGTAGCCACGGCGGGTGACACCGACAGTCGTCCGTGCTCACCGGTGGGCCAGATCCACTGTCGTACCCCGGTGGCATACTCGCACGTATGTTCGATGAAGCGGGGCGGGCGGAGGTGATCGCCCGTTTTGATGAGATGTTCGAGCGATGCTATCCGTCGAAGACGGCGCAGTCGTCGGCGCTGGTGGACGGGATCGCCGCGTTCACCCGGTTGGAGAACCGGGCGGTGGGCGCCCAGCTGGAGGGCATCGGGGAGTTGTTCGCCTACCGGCTTTCCCGCTGTTCGGAGACCCAGGACTGCGCCATCGACACCATGGCGGCGGTGGCCGCCGAGGTGGGCGCGGCGTTGCGGATCAGCCAGGGCATGGCCGAAAGCCGGCTGAGGTATGCCCGCGCGATGCGCGAACGGCTGCCTAAGGTGGGTGAGCTGTTCAAGGCCGGTGACCTGGACTATCGGGGGTTTCAGACGATCGTGTTTCACACCGATCTGATCACCGACGCCGCGGTGCTGGCCGCCGTGGATGCCGAACTGGGTGTCAAGGTGCCGTTGTGGCCGTCGCTGAGCAGGGGGCGGTTGGGCGCCGCGGTGGCGCGGGTGGTGGCCCGCGCCGACGCCGATGCGGTGCGCCGGCGCACCCAGCGCCAGGCCGGTCGCCAGGTGTCGATTTGGGAGGGCCATGACGGCCTGTCGCACCTCGAGGGCACGCTGTTGACCCCCGACGCGCGGGCGCTCGACCAACGGTTGGCCGCGCTGGCGGCCACGGTGTGTGACCACGACCCCCGCACCCGCGATCAGCGTCGCGCCGACGCGTTGGGCGCGCTGGCCGCCGGCGCGGATCGGTTGGGGTGTGGCTGCGGGCGTCAGGAGTGTGCGGCCGGCAAGCGCCCCGCGGCGGGCCCGGTGGTGATCCATGTGATCGCCGAGCAGGCCACCCTGGACGGCGCGGGTAGCGCGCCGGCCTCGCTGGTGGGCGCCGACGGCCTGATCACCCCCGAGCTGATCGCCCAGCTGGCGGCCTCGGCCAAGCTGGTGCCGCTGATCCACCCCGGCCACGCCGCACCCGAGAACGGCTATGTGCCCTCCACAGCGTTGGCCGATTTTGTGCGCTGCCGGGATCTGACGTGTCGCTGGCCGGGCTGCGATGAGCCCGCCGTCCACTGCGACATCGATCATTCGATTCCCTACGCCCAGGGCGGCACGACGCATGCGGGCAACCTGAACTGCAAGTGCCGCACCCACCACCTGGTGAAGACCTTTTTGGGCTGGCAGGAACAACAATTGGCCGACGGAACCCTGATCTTCACCTCACCGGCCGGGCACACCTACATCACCACCCCGGGCAGCGCCCTGCTGTTCCCCAGCCTGTGCCACGCCGTGGGCGGCATGCCCGCCCCCGAAGCCGACCCACCCCGCGACTACCGCGCCCAGCGCACCGCCATGATGCCCAAACGCACCCGCACCCGCGCCCAAAACCGCGCCCACCGCATCGCCACCGAACGCCGACACAACCGCGAAGCCCGGCAAGCCGAGCGCCGAGAACGCCAGGAGGCTTACTCCGGTCCCGCCCCACCGGTCGACGACGACGAACCACCGCCCTTCTGACGGCCCACGTTTTGGTGGTTGCCCACCACAGTCGGTATCCTGGCTTGGCCCGGGCCGTCCCGGGCTGTACCGGCCGGGTGCCGGAGCCAGAGAAGATCCAAGGAGTTTGAACCATGGCCGCTGTGTGCGATATCTGCGGGAAAGGCCCCGGCTTCGGCAAGTCGGTGTCGCACTCCCACCGCCGCACCAGCCGCCGGTGGGACCCCAACGTCCAGACTGTGCGCGTCGTGAACCGTCCCGGCGGCAACAAGCGGCGGCTCAACGTCTGCACGTCCTGCATCAAGGCCGGCAAGGTCGTCCGCGGCTAGCCCGTCGTCACTCCCGAACGACGATGACGGTCTTTCCCGCGCGCCGGCCTGACCGCCGGCCGCTTTCAAATGCCATGCGCCCCTCCTCGAGCGGGAAGGTCGCCGCGATTTGCACGCGCAGGCGACCGCCATCGACGAGCTGCGCGAGCTCGTCGAGCTGAGCCCGGCTCGGCGTGACGATAAAAAAGCTTGCGGTGATGCCGTGTTCGTCGGCCTTGCCCGCCGGCGGTGGCGCCGACAAGGTCACCAGCCTTCCATCCCGGCGCAGCAACCGATAGGAGCGTTCCAACGTCTCGCCGCCGACCGTGTCGATGACGACGTCGTACGGGGAGCCGGCTTTGTCGAAAGCCTCTGCCCGCACATCGATTACCCGCTGCGCACCCAAGCTGCCGAGGAGCTCGCGGGAGTCGCTGCGGACGGTTGCGGTGACGTGCGCGCCGAGGAGCGCGGCCAGTTGGACTGTCAACACGCCGACTCCGCCGGCCCCGCCGTGCACAAGGACCGTTTCTCCGGGTTGGACCGCGGCGTGGTCGACAAGCGCCTGCAGGGCGGTGAGCCCGGCCAGCGGCAACGCGGCGGCCACAACGTGCGACACCGTCGACGGCCTCGCGGCCAGATCGGCGGCGGGCACGGCCACGAACTCGGCCGCCGCACCGTCGCGGTCGAAGGCGATCAGCCCGTACACCTCGTCACCCGGCTCGAAATCCGTGACGCCGGAACCTATTTGCTCGACGACACCGGAAACCTCGTGGGACGGGATGACCGGCGTCCGGCTGGCACCGTCACGCGTCCACGTCTCCTCCCACGCCAGCTCGTCGAACGTAATGGCCGCGGCGTGCACCGACACCAAGACTTCGCCGGCCGCGGGAACCGGCACCGGCGCGCGCTCGACGACCAATACCTCCGGGCCGCCGCGGCGGTGCGCGCGCAGAGCCGTCATCGCGGTCACGGCAGCCGCCAATCGACCGGGTCGGCGCCCATTCCCGCGAGCAGCTCGTTGGCCCGGCTGAACGGTCGTGAGCCGAAGAATCCGCGCGAGGCCGACAGCGGCGAAGGATGCGGCGACTCGATCGCCACGCAATCGCCTTCGGCCAGAACGGGTTTGAGCGTTGACGCGTCGCGGCCCCACAGGATCGCCACCAGCGGCCGCGACCGCGCCGCCAGCGCGCGAATCGCGCACTCCGTCACCGCTTCCCAGCCCTTTCCCCGATGCGATGCCGGGTTGCCGGGGCGCACGGTGAGCACCCTGTTCAACAGCAGCACGCCGCGCTGTGCCCAGGGCGTCAAATCGCCACACGACGGCCGGGGATGGCCGAGGTCGGCGGTGTACTCGTCGAAGATGTTGGCCAGGCTGCGCGGCAGCGGAGACACCTCGGGTGCCACCGAAAAGCTCAGGCCCACAGCGTGTCCCGGTGTCGGGTAGGGATCTTGCCCGACGATCAGGACCTTGACGTCGTCGAACGGGTAAGTGAAGGCGCGCAACACGTTCGGGCCCGCGGGTAGGTACCTGCGCCCTGCCGCGATCTCGGCCCGCAGAAACTGCCCCATCCGGGCGACCTGATCGGTCACCGGCTCGAGCGCGCTCGCCCAGCCCCGCTCGATGAGCTCACTCAACGGGCGCGCCGTCATTGCAGCCCGTTCACCAGTAGCACCAGCGTGTCGGCGCCCGCCAGCCGGTCCTTCGAGATGGCCTGGTATTCGGGTGATTGCGCCCAGCCCCGGAACGCGGCCTCGTCCGGAAACGACATCAGGACCAGCTTCTCGCGATCCCACTGCCCCTCGATGACCTGAGGCGACTCGTCGGCGGCCAGCAGCGTTCCCGGGTGACGACGGAAAACCTCCATGAAGGCAGCCTGGTAACGCTCGTAGGCCGCCCTGTCGGTGAATCTCAGCTGGGCGATCGCGTAGACGGTCACCCGCGCCACCCTAATACGACTGCCAGCCAGCGTATCCCCGCCACTCCCGCCCGTCGACGAGCACTCCGGCCGGGCCGTCGAGCACCCGCCCGATCACTCGCCACCCGGCCGGCGCCGACCCGGCGAAACACGCCGCCAGGGCGTGGTCTTCCCCGCCACCCAGCACCCACTGCCAGGCGTCGACGCCAGCGGCGGCGGCCGCCGCGGTCAGCGCGTCGTGGTCCGCGACCAGCGCCTCGGTGGACAAATCGATACCCACCCCCGATGCCTCGGCGACGTGCCGCAGGTCGGCGATCAGGCCATCGGAGACGTCGATCATCGCCTGCGCGCCCGCCGCCGCGGCCGCGGCTCCCTGCCCGTAGGGCGGCCGCGGGACCAGGTGACGAACCCGCAGCTCGTCGAATCCTTGAATTCCGTTGTGCCACAGCGCATATCCAGCAGCGGAGCGGCCCAGTTCGCCGGTGACCGCGATCACCGAGCCGCCCTTCGCCCCGGATCGCAACACCGGCGCGCGGCCGTCCAGGTCGCCCAGCACCGTCACCGACAACACCCACTGCGGGCAGCTGACGAGGTCCCCGCCGACGATGCCGGCGCCGATCCGCGCCGCCTCGTCCCACATCCCGTCGACCAGTGCGTCCACCCGCTGCGCGGGCGTATCACCGGGTGCGCCGAAGCCGGCCACGAAAGCCGTGGCCCGCGCGCCCATCGCCTCGACGTCGGCGGCGTTCTGGGCGATCGCCTTGCGGCCGACGTCGTGGGGTGTCGACCAGTCCAGCCGAAAGTGCCGGTCCTGCACCAGTACATCGGTCGACACCACGGTCCGGCCATCCCGGGCGGATACCAGCGCCGCGTCGTCGCCGGGCCCGAGCAGGACCGCGGCGGGCTGCCGACGGCCCCGCACCAACCGGTCGATGACCGCGAACTCACCGAGTTGCTCCAGCGTCGGGGTCTCCCCTTGAGGCCTTTGAGCGTCGTCGCGCACTCCACCTCCTCCGGCCCGACAGGACGGCCGAACGCTGCCCGAACTGCAGTAAGTTGAGTCTTGATGCCGACCGCGCCAGTGTATGACCCGGATTCCGATCCCGACCTGGGCCGGCCACCACGCGCTCTGCTGATCGCCGCGGTCGTGCTGGCCGTCGTGGCGATCGGCGTCATCCTGGCCATCGCGGCAACCCGCCACGCGCCGCCCCAGCCGGTCGTGCTGCCCGCCGTCCCGGCTCCGCAGGCGAACAACGCCGCGTGCCGGGCGCTGGCCGATGCCCTGCCGCAACGGCTCGGGGACTATCAACGCGCATCGCTTGCGCAGCCGGCGCCCCCGGGCGCGGCGGCCTGGCGGGCCGGCCCCGACGGCGAGCCGGTCGTGCTGCGCTGCGGCCTCGACCGTCCCGCCGACTTTGTCGTCGGATCTCCGATCCAGGTCGTCGACAGGGTGCAGTGGTTCGAGGTGACGGCCGGACAGCAATCGGCCGGGGAAGCCGGCCGGTCGACGTGGTACACCGTGGACCGGCCGGTGTACGTGGCGCTCACGTTGCCGCCGGGATCGGGGCCGACGCCGATCCAGCAGTTCTCCGAACTGATCGACCACACCGTCGCCGCGGTTGCGATCGACCCCGGGCCGGCCCGTTGAGTGTGCATTCCTGAACGCACACCGACCAGGGCGACCCGGCTCCGGCGCGTCAGCGTAGACCCACGCCGCGGGCCAATGCCGTCTCCACCATGGTGGCCAGCAGGGTGGGATAGTCGACGCCGCTGGCCGCCCACATCCTCGGATACATCGAGATCGTGGTGAAGCCCGGCATCGTGTTGATTTCGTTGATTATCGGCCCGTCCTCGGTGAGGAAGAAATCGACCCGCGCCAGACCCTGGCAGTCGATGGCCTCGAACGCCCGGATCGCCAACTTGCGCACGGCGGCCGCGATGTCCTCGTCGACCTTCGCGGGCACGTCCAATTCGGCTGCGTCGTCGAGGTATTTGGTCGCGAAGTCGTAGAACGCGTCCTCGCGTCCGCGCACCCCGGCCACCCGGATCTCGCCGACCGTGCTGGCTTCCACTGTGCCGTCGGGAAATTCGAGCACACCGCACTCCAGCTCGCGACCGCTGATAGCCGCCTCGACGATGACTTTCGGATCGTGCCGGCGAGCGCCGGCCAGCGCGGCGGGAAAATCGTCCCAGCACGCCACCCGTCCGACGCCGATCGAAGAGCCGCCCCGTGCGGGTTTGACGAACACCGGCAGGCCCAGCCGCTCGCACTCCTCGGGGCGCAGCGCCGCCCGGGAGGGCCGCAGCACGGCGTGTGGGCCGACCGGAAGTCCCTCGGCGGCAAGCAATTTCTTGGTGAACTCCTTGTCCATCCCCGCGGCGCTGGCCAGCACGCCGGCGCCGACGTAGGGGACGCCGGCGAGTTCGAGCAGCCCCTGGACCGTGCCGTCCTCGCCGTACGGACCGTGCAGCACCGGGAACACCACGTCGACCGACCCCAGAACCTCACCGGCGCCGGGGGCGAGCGCCACCAACTGGCCGCCGCGCCGCGGATCCGCCGGCAGGGCCAACTCGGTGCCCGATTCGGCGGTCACCCCGGGCAGCCGCCGGTCGGTGATCGCCAGCGCATCCGGGTCGGCGTCGGTGAGCACCCACGACCCCTCCGGCGTGATGCCGATCGCGATCACCTCGAAACGCTGCGGGTCGAGGTTGCGCAGGATGCTGCCCGCGGACACGCAGGAGATCGCGTGCTCGTTGCTGCGCCCGCCGAAGACGACGGCGACGCGCACGCGGCTACCGCTGGCACTCACAACCTGGAGAGGCTACCGGTTGAGCGGCTCATTCGGGCTTGGTGCGGCGGCCCAGCAGCAGCGCCACCGCCTGGTCCACCAAGAGTCCCTCGTGACACACCCGGTGCACGGCGTCGGTGAGCGGCATCTCGACGTCGTAGCTGGACGCCAATGCGAGCACCGCCTCGCACGACGTCACCCCCTCGACGACGTGCCCTCCTCCGGCCCGCATAGCCGACTCCATGGTCCCGCCGCGGCCCAGGCGCTCGCCGAAGGACCGGTTGCGCGAATACGGCGACGAACACGTGGCGACCAGGTCGCCGACGCCCGCCAGCCCGGCCATCGTCGCGCCCTTGGCGCCGAGCGCCATGCCCAGCCGCATGATCTCCGCGAGGCCCCGGGTGATGATCGCCGCCGCGGTGTTCTCGCCAAGTCCGACGCCGGCCGCCATCCCGCACGCGAGGGCGATGACGTTCTTGCAAGCCCCGCCGATCTCGGTGCCGACCACATCGCTGTTGGTATAGGGACGGAAATATCCGCTGTTCAGCATGCGCTGCAGCGCGACCGCCCGGCCGGAGTCGCTGCACGCGACGACCGTGGCGGCCGGCTGACATTCGGCGATCTCGCTGGCCAGGTTCGGACCCGAGATGACCGCGACCTGAGCCGGGTCCACGCCGGTCACCGACACGATGACCTGACTCATCCGCATCAGCGTGCCCAGCTCGATGCCCTTGGCCAGACTGACCAGGGTCGCGCCGTCGGCCAACAAGGGCGCCCACTGCTCGAGGTTGGCCCGCAACGTCTGCGCCGGCACTCCGAGCAGCACCGTCGACGCGCCGCCGAGCGCCTCACCGGCATCGGCGGTGGCGCGGATGGCGGGCGGCAGCAACGTGCCGGGCAGATAGGCGGGGTTGTATCGGGTGGCGTTGATCTGCTCGGCGACGTCGGGGCGGCGCGCCCACAGTTTGACCTCGTCTTCGGGTCTCCCGGCATCGGCGAGGACCTTGGCCAGCGCCGTGCCCCAGGCACCGGCGCCCATCACCGCAACGGCGCCCGCAGAACTGGGCATTGTGCTGACCATTTAGCACCCCCGTCTGTTCGGGTCGGTCATCTCCGTCATGTCAAAGCGGCACCCGCAGCCGCTACACCCTAGCGCTGGCAGGATAGGCCACATGAGCGGCACACGGGCCGACGGTGCGGACGGCGGTTCAGGTGATGTCGCCCTGATCATCGCAGTAAAGCGCTTGGCCGCCGCCAAGACCAGGCTGGCCCCGGTGTTCTCGGCGCGGACCCGGGAGAACGTGGTGCTGGCCATGTTGGTCGACACCCTGACCGCGGCCGCACGCGTTGCGTCGCTCGGCTCGATCACCGTCATCACGCCCGACGACTCCGCGGCGGCCGCCGCTGCCAACCTCGGAGCCGACGTGCTGGCCGACCCGACGCCCGAGGGCCACAGTGACCCACTGAACAACGCGATCGTCACGGCGGAACGAGTGGTCGCCGGGTCGTTCTCGAATATCGTTGCACTGCAAGGCGATTTGCCGGCCCTGCAGAGCCAGGAGCTGGCCGAGGCGATCGCCGCCGCACGCCACCACCGGCGCAGTTTCGTCGCTGACCGGCTGGCCACGGGAACCGCCGCGCTCTGCGCGTTCGGAACCGCGCTCGACCCGCAGTTCGGATCGGATTCGTCCGCGCGCCACCGCCGTTCGGGTGCGATCGAGCTGACGGGGGCGTGGCCCGGACTGCGCTGCGACGTCGACACCCCCGCCGACCTGGCGGCCGCCCGCCGCCTCGGGGTCGGGCCGGCAACCGCCCGCGTCGTCGCGCAGCACTAGCGCAACCGGCCGAGCAACAAACCTGGCCGAAGGGTGAACGGCACACCAACGGCGAATGGATGTCCGCCGGACGCTGGCACCACCAGCGGGTGATAAGCAATGATCGCAGGGTGACTGAAATCGACGCCGAGGCCAGGCCCGACGAGAATCTGTGGCACTCGGGCGAGGGCGCCGTGACTGCGCCGCCCGCGGCCACCCCCGCGACGATCGCCGACGAGCTGCCCGAGGACCGCTACCTCAATCGGGAATTGAGCTGGCTGGACTTCAACGCGCGCGTGCTGGCGCTGGCCGCCGACAACTCGCTGCCACTGCTGGAGCGGGCGAAATTCCTGGCGATCTTCAGTTCGAACCTCGACGAGTTCTACATGGTTCGGGTGGCCGGCCTCAAGCGCCGCGACGAGATGGGGCTGTCCGTCCGTTCGGCCGACGGGCTCACACCGCGCGAGCAACTGGCCCGGATCGGTGAGCAGACGCAGCGCATCGCCACCCGGCACGCCCGGGTGTTCCTCGACTCGGTGCGCCCGGCGCTGGCCGAGGAGGGCATTTATATAGTCACGTGGGCGGATCTGGATCAGGCTGAGCGAGACGAACTGTCGACCTATTTCATGGAGCAGGTCTTCCCCGTCCTGACGCCGCTGGCCGTCGACCCCGCTCACCCCTTCCCGTTTGTCAGCGGGTTGAGCCTGAACCTGGCAGTCATGGTGCGCCAACCCGAAGACGGCGGCCAGCACTTCGCCCGGGTCAAGGTGCCCAACAACGTCGATCGCTTCGTCGAACTCAAAACGCGCGGCGATGCCGACGACGGCGAAGGGCCCGTCATAATCCGCTACCTGCCAACGGAAGAGCTGATTGCGGCCTTCCTCCCGGTGCTTTTCCCGGGCATGGAGATCGTGGAGCATCACGCGTTCCGCATCACCCGCAATGCCGACTACGAGGTCGAAGAGGACCGCGACGAAGACCTGCTGCAAGCGCTGGAACGGGAGTTGGCGCGCAGGCGGTTCGGCTCCCCGGTGCGACTCGAGATCGCCGACGACATGACCGAAAGCATGTTGGAACTTCTGCTGCGCGAACTCGACGTGAATCCCGGCGATGTCATCGAGGTGCCGGGGCTGCTTGACCTGTCGTCGCTGTGGCAGATATACGGCGTCGACCGTCCCGCGCTCAAGGACCCCGCATTCGTTCCGGCCACCAGTCCCGCCTTCGCCGACCGCGAAACGCCCAGGAGCATCTTCGCGACGCTGCGCGAAGGCGATGTGCTGCTTCACCATCCGTATGAGTCGTTCTCCACCAGCGTGCAGCGATTCATCGAGCAGTCCGCCGCCGACCCCAACGTGCTGGCGATCAAACAGACGCTGTACCGCACCTCCGGTGACTCGCCGATCGTCCGGGCGCTCATCCAAGCCGCCGAGGCCGGAAAGCAAGTCGTGGCAATGGTGGAGATCAAGGCGCGCTTCGACGAGCAGGCCAACATCCGCTGGGCGCGCACACTAGAGCAGGCGGGCGTGCACGTGGTCTACGGGTACGTCGGGCTCAAGACGCACTGCAAGACCTGCCTGGTGGTCCGCCGCGAGGGTTCGGCGATCCGGCGGTACTGCCACATCGGCACCGGCAATTACAACGGGAAGACGGCGCGGCTTTATGAGGACGTCGGTCTGCTGACGGCCTCTCCAGAGATCGGGGCCGATCTGACCGACTTGTTCAATTCGCTTACCGGCTATTCGCGCAAGGTGTCCTACCGAAACCTGTTGGTGGCCCCGCACAGCATTCGCACGGGCATCATCGAACGCATCGAGCGCGAGGTTGACGCTCACCGCGAGAGCGGCGGGGGGCGGATCCGGCTCAAGATGAACGCGCTCGTCGACGAGCAAGTCATCGATGCGCTGTATCGCGCTTCGCAGGCGGGTGTGCGCGTCGAGGTCGTGGTGCGCGGCATCTGCGCCCTGCGCCCGGGCGTGCAAGGCTTCTCGGAGAACATTTCGGTCCGTTCGATTCTCGGCCGCTTCCTGGAGCACTCGCGGATCATCCATTTCAGTCACATCAACGAGTTCTGGATCGGCAGCGCCGACATGATGCACCGAAATCTCGACCGGCGCGTCGAGGCGCTGGTTCAAGTCAAGGACCCGAGGCTAACCGCGTATCTGGACGAACTGTTCGAGTCCGCACTGAATCCGTCCACCCGATGCTGGGAACTCGGGCCCGACGGCCAGTGGACGGCCTCCCCCCATCAAGGGCAGACCGTGCGCGACCATCAGGAGTCGCTGATGGAGCGGCACCGCAGCCCCTGACCGACCAACGAGTGACCTGACCCAGTCAAGGGCCGAATTGACCGGCAGGAGTTAAGGTGTCGATCCAGAACTCGCCCGCGGCTCGACGCCCGGGGAGCCGGATCGTGTATGCCGCAGGCGCGGTGTTGTGGCGACCAACCGATTCGAAAAACCCGGGCCTCGAGGTCGCGGTGATCCACCGCCCCCGTTACGACGACTGGTCGCTGCCCAAGGGCAAGGTGGATCCCGGTGAGACGGCACCGGTTGCCGCAGCGCGAGAGGTGCTCGAGGAGACCGGTCAGCGCGCCATCCTCGGCAGGCGCCTCGACATGGTGAGTTACCCGATCGACCAGGGCGTCAAAAAGGTCTACTACTGGGCGGCGCGCAGTACCGGCGGCGAATTCACACCGGGCCGCGAGGTCGATCAACTGGTGTGGCTGCCGGTCGCCGAGGCGATGGCCAGACTGAACTACGAACAAGATCGAAAGATGTTGCGGCACTTCGCAAAACAACCCGCAGATACCCACACCCTGCTGATCGTCCGGCACGGCACCGCGGGCAGGAAGTCGCGCTTCGCCGGTGACGACACCAAACGACCGCTGGACAAACGGGGCCGTGCACAGGCGGAGGCACTGGTTCCACAGCTACTGGCTTTCGGGCCCTCCCAGGTGTATGCCGCGGACCGGCTCCGCTGCCACCAGACGGTGGAACCGCTCGCCGAGGAACTCGGTGTGAGCGTCCACAACGAGCCCACCCTGACCGAGGAGTCATACGCCAAGAACCCCAAACGCGCCCGCCAGCGGATCCTGCGGATCGCCGAGCGCGAAGGCACACCGGTGATCTGCACTCAGGGCAAGGTGATTCCGGACTTGATCGCGTGGTGGTGCGAACGCGACGGGGTGCGGCCCGACAAATCCCGCAACCGCAAGGGCAGCACCTGGGTGCTGTCGCTGGCGAAAGGCCGACTGGTGGCGGCCGACCACATCGGCGACGCGCTGGCCGCCAACGTGCGGGCCTGACAGGCGAATGCCCTTTGGGGTGGCAGCGCCGCCACCCCAAAGGGCATCTGCTTGTGGAACTTTCCTACCTGCGGCCGCGCCGCGAGGCGGCCTTCTTGGCCGGAGCCTTCCGGGCCGGTGCCTTGGTCGCGGCCTTCTTGGCCGGAGCCTTCCGGGCCGGGGCCTTGGTCGCGGCCTTCTTGGCCGGCGCCTTCTTCACGGCCTTCTTGGCCGGTGCCTTGGTCGCGGCCTTCTTGGCCGGCGCCTTCTTCACCGCCTTCTTGGCCGGGGCCTTGGTCGCGGCCTTCTTGGCCGGCGCCTTCTTTGCGGCCTTCTTGGCCGCAGCCTTCTTCGCGGGCGCCTTCTTCGCGGCCTTCTTGGCCGCCGCGCCTGCTACAACACCACGCTTCACTGCAGGTCCTTCCGCCGGGAGACGCTGTGCGCCAGAGACAACCGCTTTGAATTGGGCACCGGGCCGGAATGCCGGTACGGACGTCGGCTTAACCTTTACCGTCTCGCCGGTACGCGGATTGCGGGCCACCCGCGCCGCGCGCCGCCGCTGCTCGAACACGCCGAACCCGGTAATGGTGACGCTGTCTCCCTTGTGCACCGCACGCACAATGGTGTCGACAACATTCTCGACGGCGGCAGTCGCCTGCCGACGATCCGTCTGCAATTTCGCTGTGAGCTCATCTATGAGCTCTGCCTTGTTCATCCAAAACCCTCCGAAGCTAGTGGTCCTCGTTTTGCGAACCGACTAGTGGACACGGTAAACCCTCACCTAGCAAATTTCCAAGAGCCACGCGCAATTTCAGGACCGAACAATCAAAGTTTTCGCAATCCGATTGCCGCCCTTGACCGGTGGCGCGACCCGAAAATCGGCCCGGTTTACTTAGGTGAGCGAGCGGAAAATCTGCCCCGGCCGACCCTTCATGGAGCGGGCACAGTGCGCGGTTTCCAGTCCGGGCGTGCCGCCTCGAATGTTTCTATTTCGTCGAGTTTCCGCAGCGTAAGGGCTATATCGTCGAGTCCTTCAAGCAGTCGCCAAGCGGTATAGTCGTCAATCTTGAACGGCAACACCGCCGTTCCGGCGGTGACATTGCGATCTTGAAGATTGACAGTGATTTCCAACCCCGGGCTCTCCTCGATGAGCTTCCAAAGAAGCTCCACACCGTCCTGGGAGACTTCGGCCGCAAGCAGGCCCGCCTTGCCGGCATTGCCCCGAAAAATGTCACCGAATCGAGATGAGATGACCACCCGGAACCCGTAGTCCATGAGCGCCCACACCGCGTGCTCCCGCGACGATCCGGTGCCGAAATCGGGTCCGGCAACCAGAACCGAACCGCGATCAAAGGGGCTGAGATTAAGCACGAATGAGGGATCCGACCGCCATGTCGCGAACAAGCCGTCCTCAAAACCGGTTCGGGTAACGCGCTTCAAAAACTCCGCGGGAATGATCTGGTCGGTATCGACATTGGACCGTCGCAGCGGCACGCCGATCCCGGTGTGAGTGCGAAAGGCTTCCATCCTCGTCCTCGATTCCAATCAGTTTGAGTTCAGATCGGCCGGCGCGGACAGCCTGCCCCGGACCGCGGTTGCGGCGGCGACCGCCGGCGACACCAGATGGGTTCGGCCGCCTTTGCCCTGCCGCCCTTCGAAGTTGCGGTTGGACGTCGCCGCGCATCGCTCACCCGGCGCGAGCTGATCGGGGTTCATCCCTAGGCACATCGAACATCCCGCCTGCCGCCATTCGGCGCCCGCGGCCGTGAAAACCTCGCCCAGCCCTTCGGCTTCGGCCTGCGCGCGTACCCGCATGGAGCCCGGGACGACGAGCATCCGAACCCCTGGGGCCACCTTGCGGCCGCGCAACACGTCGGCCACCACCCGCAGGTCTTCGATACGACCGTTGGTACAAGAGCCGACGAACACGGCGTCCACGCCGACATCGCGCATCGGCGTTCCGGGTCGAAGGTCCATGTAGGCCAAGGCTTTCTCGGCGGCCTGCCGCTCGCCGTCGTCGGCCATGAGTTCGGGATCGGGCACGGACGCGTCCAGTGGCACCCCCTGGCCGGGGTTCGTTCCCCACGTCACGAACGGACTCAGCGAGGCCGCGTCGAGATGGACCTCGGTGTCGAAGGCGGCGCCGCGGTCGGTGCGCAACCGCTTCCAGTACTCGACCGCGGCATCCCACCGGGGACCGGTCGGGGCGTGCGGGCGGCCACGCAGAAACTCGTAGGTGGTTTCGTCCGGCGCCACCATCCCCGCGCGGGCACCGGCCTCGATGCTCATGTTGCAGACCGTCATCCGGCCTTCCATGGACAGCGATTCGATGACGCTGCCCCGGTATTCGATGACATGACCCTGCCCGCCGCCGGTGCCGATCTTGGCGATCAACGCAAGGATGATGTCCTTCGCGGTGACGCCGGCGGGCAACCGCCCGTCGACGTTGACCGCCATCGTCTTGAAGGGCCGCAAGGACAACGTCTGGGTGGCCAGCACGTGCTCGACCTCCGAGGTGCCGATGCCCATCGCCAGTGCGCCGAATGCGCCGTGGGTGGAGGTATGACTATCGCCACACACGATCGTCATTCCCGGTTGGGTGAGTCCCAATTGCGGCCCGACGACATGCACGATGCCCTGGTCGATGTTTCCCATCGGGTATAGCCGGACGCCGAATTCGGCGCAGTTCCGCCGCAACGCCTCGACCTGGATGCGCGACACCGGGTCGGCGATCGGCTTGTCTATGTCGATGGTGGGGACGTTGTGGTCCTCGGTGGCCAGCGTCAGGTCGGGGCGCCGCACGGGCCGGCCGGCGAGGCGCAGGCCATCGAAAGCCTGCGGGCTGGTGACCTCGTGCACCAAATGCAGGTCTATATAGATCAAGTCGGGCGCGCTTCCTTCGCCGGCGGCCACCACATGGTCGTCCCAAACCTTCTCGGCCAGCGTGCGCGTCTTCTCGGCGCCGCCGGTGTCGGATCCCATTCGAATTCGCCTCGATTCTGGCAATCTCACAATGCGAGACGCTAATATCTCTCTGTGAGACAGCATAGCGGCATCGGCGTCCTCGACAAAGCCGTGGGCGTGCTGCACACGGTCGCGGAATCTCCGGTCGGTTTAGCCGAACTGTGTGAACGAACCGGACTGCCCCGAGCCACGGCCTACCGGCTGGCGGCCGCCCTCGAAGTTCATCGGCTGCTGGCCCGCGACGACGAAGGGCGCTGGCGGCTTGGTCCCGCGGTGACCGAACTGGCCGTGCGGGTCAACGATCCTTTGCTCGCGGCCAGCGCGGCGGTGCTGCCGGCGCTGCGCGAGGCCACGGGCGAAAGCGTCCAGTTGTATCGCCGCGAGGGCACCTCGCGCGTCTGTGTGGCCGCCCTGGAACCGGCTGCGGGTCTTCGCGATACGGTTCCGGTCGGGGCGCGGTTGCCGATGACCGCCGGCTCGGGGGCCAAGGTGCTGCTCGCCTTCAGCGACGCCGCCACCCAGAAAGCCGTACTGCCGTCGGCGAAATTCACCGACCGCGTGCTGGCCGAAGTGCGCCGGCGGGGTTGGGCACAAAGCGTTGCCGAGCGCGAACCGGGCGTTGCCAGCGTGTCGGTGCCGGTGCGCGACGACCGCGGCGTCGTCATCGCCGCCATATCGGTGTCCGGCCCCATCGACCGCATCGGCAGGCGTCCGGGCGCGCGCTGGGCCGCCGACCTGCTGGCCTCGGCAGAAGCGCTCACCCGCCAACTCTGATCCGCGTCGAGCGGGTAACCGCGGCGGCGAAGTCGCGAAACTTCCGGCCTTTGCCCACGCTCAAAGCCACCAGTGCACAGTCAACCGCAGGCTGCCTGACACACTGACGCCATGGGAACCAATCAGCGCGCGAGCATCGTCATGTCCGAGGACGAGATCGCCGAATTCGTCGTCAAGAGCCGCACCGGGACGTTGGCCACCGTCGGCCCCGACGGCCAGCCGCACTTGACCGCCATGTGGTACGCCGTGGTCGACGGGGAGATCTGGCTGGAGACCAAAGCCAAGTCACAGAAGGCGGTCAACCTCAAACGGGATCCGCGGGTGAGCTTTTTGATCGAGGGCGGCGACACGTACGACGCGCTGCGCGGCGTGTCCTTCGAAGGCGTCGCGGAGATCGTCGACGATCCCGACGTCGCGCACCGGGTGGGGGTCAGCGTGTTCGAGCGCTACACCGGCCCTTACAGCGACGAAATGAAGCCTTTCGTCGAGCAGATGATGAACAAGCGGGTCTGCGTGCGCATCGTGGCCCGCCGCGCGCGTTCGTGGGACCACCGCAAGCTCGGCTTACCGGCCATGCCGGTGGGTGGGTCGACGGCGCCGGCCGTGCTGGGGACCGGCCGGTAACGCGGCGAGCAGCCGCACATTTTGTAGCCCCGATGGGATTCGAACCCACGCTACCGCCGTGAGAGGGCGGCGTCCTAGGCCGCTAGACGACGGGGCCAGAACCGATCCGAGCTGCCAGCATAGCTCACCCTGATATGCCGACCTAATCGCTTGTCGTGGCGATATTTTGCTGGGGTACCAGGACTCGAACCTAGAATGGCTGAACCAGAATCAGCTGTGTTGCCAATTACACCATACCCCATTGGCTGCCTAAAACCGCTGGTCAGAACGCATTCTGCGGACCCCAACACATGTCCTCAGACCGCTGCCGCCAGCCGTTGTCGGCCTTTGCGAACCGCAGTGCAGACTACCAAAAACCTAGGCCGCCTCGTCGCGGGCGGCCCGCAGCCGGCTCAGGCTGCGGTCGCGGCCCAGTAGCTCCAGCGATTCGAACAACGGCGGGCTGACCGTCGTTCCGGTGGCGGCGACCCTGAGCGGACCAAACGCCTTGCGCGGTTTGAGCGCCAGGCCCTCGAGCAGCGCGGCCTTCAGAGCGGTCTCGATCTGTTCGGTTGTCCAGTCCGCCACGCCGTCCAGCGCGGCGAGCGCGGCATCCAGCACGGCGATCCCGTCCGGGCCGAGCTCCTTGGCGGCGGCCTTGGGGTCGATCGCGTACTCGTCGTCGTTGAGGAACTTCAACAGGTCCCATGCGTCGCCGAGGACCACGATGCGGGTCTGCACCAGGTGCGCGGCGGCGGCGAATCCGGCTTCGTATTTTTCCGGGTCGAGCCCGATGTGCCGGCCGTGCGCGCTGAAATAGTCGCGCAACCTGGTTGCGAAGTCCTGCGCGTCCAGCATCCGGATGTGCTCGGCGTTGATCGCGTCGGCCTTCTTCTGGTCGAACCTCGCCGGGTTGGAGTTGACGTCGACGACGTCGAACGCGGCGACCATTTCATCGAGGCTGAACAGGTCGTGATCGTCGGCGATCGCCCAGCCGAGCAGCGCAAGGTAGTTCAGCAGGCCCTCGGGGATGAAGCCGCGGTCGCGGTGGGCGAACAGGTTCGACTGCGGGTCGCGTTTGGAAAGCTTCTTGGTCCCCTCCCCCAACACCGTTGGGAGATGCGCGAATTCCGGAGTGCGCTCGGCGACGCCGATCCGGATCAGCGCTTGATACAGCGCCAGTTGGCGCGGAGTCGACGGCAGCAGGTCCTCGCCCCGCAACACGTGGGTGATCTTCATCAGCGCGTCGTCGCACGGGTTGACCAACGTGTACAACGGATCTCCGCTCGCACGGGTCAACGCGAAATCGGGCACACTGCCCGCCGCGAAGGTGGTGGGCCCGCGCACCAGATCGTCCCAGCCGAGATCCTGGTCGGGCATCCGCAGCCGTACCACCGGCTTGCGGCCTTCCGCCAGGAACGCCGCGCGCTGCGAATCGGTCAGCGCTCGGTCGAAATTGTCGTAGCCCAGCTTGGGATTACGGCCGGCGGCGATATGACGGGCCTCGACCTCCTCGGGCGTCGAAAAGGCGTAGTAGGCCTCCCCCGCTTCGAGGAGGTCGGCCACCACGTCCCGGTAGACGTCGGTGCGCTGCGACTGCCGGTAGGGCCCGTAAGGCCCGCCGACCTCGGGTCCCTCGTCCCAGTCGAGGCCGAGCCAGCGTAGCGCGTCGAGCAGCGCGAGATAGCTTTCCTCGGTGTCGCGCTGCGCGTCGGTGTCCTCGATGCGAAAGACGAAGGTGCCGCCGGTGTGTCGGGCGTACGCCCAGTTGAACAGCGCCGTGCGGACCATCCCGACGTGCGGGGTGCCGGTGGGCGACGGGCAGAATCGGACGCGAACTGTCACGACTTTCCTTTGCGGACAACGGGATTGGTGAGGGTGCCGATTCGCTCGATGGTGACGGACACGGTGTCGCCGTCCTCGATGGGACCGACGCCCGCCGGCGTTCCGGTGAGGATGAGATCGCCGGGCAGCAGGGTCATCACGGCCGAGATCCACTCCACGATGGCGCCGACGTCGTGGATCATCAGCGAGGTACGGCTGTGTTGCTTCACTTCCCCGTTGACCTCGGTGCGCAGTTCGAGATCCCCGGGATCGACGTCGGTGACGATCCACGGCCCCACCGGGCAGAACGTGTCGTGCCCTTTGGCTCGAGTCCATTGGCCATCGGCTTGTTGTTGATCGCGCGCCGACACGTCGTTGCCGATGGTGTAGCCGAGGATGTTGTCGGCGGCCCGGGCGGCCGGGACGTCTTTGCACGGCCGGCTGATCACCGCGGCCAGCTCGCCCTCGAAGTGCACGGGTGACGCGTTGGCGGGCAACCGAATCGGCACGTTCGGTCCGATGATCGCGGTGTTGGGCTTGAGGAATATCACCGGGTCCGCAGGTGCCGGGCCGGTCGCGAAGCCCGCCATCTCCGCGATGTGATCGGCGTAGTTCTTGCCGATGCAGACCACCTTGCCGGCCAGCATCGGAGCCAGCAGCCGGACATCGGCCAGCGGCCATGATCGGCCGGTGAAGCTCGGAGTGCCGAACGGGTGCTCGGCGATCTCCCGGGCGATCATTGCGGCGGGATCGTCGGATTCGCCCTCGATGCTGACGAAGGCGACACCGTCGGGGCTGGCGATTCGACCGAGGCGCATTCGCCCGAGCCTACTGACGTGGCAGCATGGGCTGATGCCCGAGGGCGGCCCGGCCGTGCTCAGCGCGCGGAGGCGCTGGACGGTCATGGTCGTATCGCTGTTCGTGACGACGAGTTCCTTCCTCTTCATCAACGGCGTCGCCTTCCTGATTCCCTCGCTCGAAGCCACGCGTGGAACCCCGCTGGCCGAAGCGGGCCTGTTGTCGTCGATGCCGAGCTGGGGCATGGTCACCACGCTGGTCGGATGGGGCTACGTGCTCGACCACGTCGGCGAACGGCTCGTGCTGACCGTGGGCTCGGGGCTCACCGCGGCCGCGGCCTACGCCGCCGCATCGGTGCATTCGATGGTGTGGGTCGGTGTCTACCTGTTCCTCGGCGGCATGGCCGCGGCGAGTTGCAACACAGCCGGCGGCCGGTTGGTATCCGGCTGGTTCCCGCCGCACCAGCGCGGCCTGGCGATGGGCATCCGCCAGACCGCCCAGCCGCTGGGAATCGCGTTGGGCGCGCTGATAATGCCCGAGCTGGCCGAGCGCGGCCCGCACGCCGGGCTGATGTTTCCGGCGGTTGTGTGCGCCGCGGCGGCGGTGGCCAGTGCGGTCGGCATCGTCAACCCGCCCCGAAAATCCCGGAAGGCGGCCACGGCGGAGGAACTGGCCAGTCCGTACCGCGGCTCGGCCGTGCTGTGGCGCATCCACGCGGTAGCGGGCCTGCTGATGATGCCGCAGACGGTGACCGTGACGTTCATGCTGGTTTGGCTGATGAACGACCACGGCTGGTCGGTGGCGACCGCCGGCGCCTGGGTGACCCTCTCGCAGCTGCTCGGCGCGGTGGGCCGCGTCGCGGTGGGCCGCTGGTCGGACCGGATCGGCTCGAGGATGCGACCGGTGCGCATCGTCGCGATCGCCGCCGCCTCGACCCTGTTCCTGCTCGCGCTCGCCGACCGTCTGAACACGAGCTACGAGGTGCCGCTCATGGTCGCGATCGCGGTGATCGCGGTGCTCGACAACGGGTTGGAGGCGACCGCGATCACCGAATTCGCCGGACCGTTCTGGAGCGGACGCGCCTTGGGCGTCCAGAACACCACCCAGCGGGTGATGGCGGCGATGGGACCTCCGTTGTTCGGTGCGCTGATCGCGGCGGCCAGATATCCGACGGCCTGGGCGCTGTGCGGGTTGTTCCCGTTGGTGGCAATACCGTTGGTGCCGACCAAGCTGGTGCCACCCGGCCTGGAAACTACAGCCCGGCGGCAATCCGTTCGCCGACTTCGCTGGTGGCAAGCCGTTCGTTCCCACGAGTTGCCAGATAAGCCTCGACCGCCCGGTCCACGCGGGCGGCGGCGTCGTCCTCGCCGAGGTGGGCAAGCAGCAGCGCCACCGACATGATCGCCGCAGTCGGATCCGCGATGCCCCGGCCCGCGATATCGGGCGCGCTCCCGTGCACGGGCTCGAACATCGACGGATTGGTCCGCGTGGCGTCGATGTTTCCGCTGGCGGCCAAGCCGATTCCGCCGGACACCGCCGCCGCCAAGTCGGTGATGATGTCTCCGAACAGGTTGTCGGTGACGATCACATCGAAGCGCCCCGGGTCGGTGACCAGGAAGATGGTGGCGGCGTCGACGTGTTGGTAGGCCACCTCGACGTCGGGATATTCTTCGCCGACCTCCGCCACGATCCGCGTCCACAGCTTCCCGGCGAACGTGAGCACGTTGTTCTTGTGCACCAGCGTCAGGTGCTTGCGACGCCGCCGGGCGCGCTCGAACGCGTCGGCCACCACGCGGCGCACTCCGAACGCGGTGTTCACGCTTACCTCGGTGGCTATTTCGTTGGGCGTGCCGGTGCGGATCGCGCCGCCGGTGCCCGCGTAGGGACCCTCGGTTCCCTCGCGCACGACGACGAAGTCGATGTCGGGCTTTCCGGCCAGCGGACTGCTCACACCCGGATAAAGCCGGCTCGGCCGGAGGTTGACGTGGTGGTCCAGCTCAAAGCGCAGGCGCAGCAACAGACCTCGCTCCAGCACGCCGCTCGGCACCGACGGGTCACCGACCGCGCCGAGCAGGATGGCGTCCTGTTCGCGCAACTCTTTGAGCACCGAGTCCGGCAGCAGCTCGCCGGTGGCGTGAAAGCGGCGCGCGCCGAGGTCATAGCTGGTCTTCTGCACGCCCGGCACAACTGCGTCGAGGACTTTGACCGCCTCGGCCACGACCTCCGGGCCGATCCCGTCGCCGCCGATCAGCGCCAACTTCACGACAGATCAACCACTTCCAGCTTGTTGGCGTCCACCGCCGCCGCGATCGCCGACCGCACGTCGCCGGGCACGTCCTGGTCGAGTCGCAACAGGATCGTCGCGCTCGGGCCCTCGGCGTCCTCGGACAGTTGCGCGGCTTGGATGTTCACCCCGGCCGCGCCCAGCAGGGTGCCGATCTTGCCCAGCGCGCCGGGCTGGTCGACGTAGTTGATCACCAGGTTGGTGCCCTGCGCGCGCAGGTCGAAGTTGCGGCCATTGATCTGCACGATCTTCTCCACCAGTTGCGGACCCGACAGCGTGCCCGCGACGTTGACGCACGATCCGTCGTGCGCGAGCGCCCGCACGTCGACGACGCTGCGGTGGTTCGGGCTTTCCGAAGCCGTGGTGAGTTCGGCGGAGACGCCGCGCTCCGCGGCCAGCGCCGGCGCGTTGACGAAAGTCACCGCGTCCTCGATGACCGCGGAGAAGAAGCCGCGCAGTGCCGAAAGTCGTAGCACCTCAACGTCTTCAGATGCCAGCTCGCCGCGCACCTGCACGCACAACGACGCCGGCAGTTCGCCCGACAGCGCGGCGGCGAGCACCCCCAGCTTGCGCGTCACATCCAGCCAGGGCGCCACCTCTTCGCTGACCACGCCGCCACCGACGTTGACGGCATCGGGGACGAACTCCCCCGCCAGCGCCAGCCGCACGCTTTGCGCCACGTCGGTGCCGGCCCGGTCCTGGGCCTCGGCGGTCGACGCCCCCAGATGAGGTGTGACCACCACCTGCGGCAGCTCGAAAAGCGGGCTGTCGGTGCACGGTTCGGTGGAGAACACGTCGAGGCCGGCGGCGCGGACGTGGCCGCTGCTCACCGCTTCGGCCAGCGCCGCCTCGTCCACCAGACCGCCGCGCGCGGCGTTGACGATGATGACGCCGGGCTTGGTCTTGGCCAGCGCCTCCTTGTCGATCAGGCCCGCGGTCTCGGACGTCTTCGGCAGATGCACCGAGATGAAGTCGGCGCGGGCCAGCAACTCGTCCAGGGACAGCAGTTCGATGCCCAGCTGTGCGGCCCGGGCCGGCGCGACGTACGGGTCGTAGGCGATCACGTGCGTGCCGAAGGCCGCGATCCGTTGGGCGAACAACTGGCCGATCCGGCCCAGCCCGACGACCCCGACGGTCTTGCCGAAAATCTCGGTGCCCGAGAACGACGACCGCTTCCAGGTGTGCTCGCGCAGCGTGGCATCGGCCGCCGCGATCTGGCGGGCGGCGGACAGCAGCAGCGCCAACGCGTGTTCGGCGGCACTGTGAATGTTCGACGTCGGGGCGTTGACCACCAGCACACCGCGGGCGGTGGCGGCGTCCACGTCGACGTTGTCCAGTCCGACCCCGGCGCGGGCGACGATCTTCAGTCTGGGGGCGGCCGCCAGCACCTCGGCGTCGACGGTGGTGGCGGACCGCACCAGCAGCGCGTCGGCTTCCGGCACCGCGGCCAACAGCTTCTCCCGGTCGGGCCCGTCCACCCAGCGCACCTCGACCTGGTTTCCGAGGGCTTCGACGGTTGATGGGGCGAGTTTGTCGGCGATTAACACCACAGGCAGGTTCACGCGGCCAGCGTAGTCGGCTGTAATCGGGGGATGGACGTCACCGTCGTCGGCAGCGGGCCCAACGGGCTCTCCACCGCCGTAATTTGCGCTCGCGCGGGGCTGAAGGTACAGGTCGTCGAGGCCCAGCCGACGTTTGGCGGCGGCGCCCGCAGCGCGGCCGACTTCGAATTTCCCGGAGTCCTGCACGACGTGTGCTCGGCGGTTCACCCGCTGGCGCTGGCGTCGCCGTTTTTCGAGGCGTTCGATCTGCCCGCCCGCGGGGTCCAGTTGGCGGTGCCCGAGATTTCGTACGCCAATCCGCTGCCGGGCCGGCCCGCCGCGATCGCCTACCGGGACCTGGAGCGCACCTGCGCCGAATTGGCCGACGGCGCGTCGTGGCGGCGACTGCTGGGCCCGTTGGTCGAGCACTCCGACGGCGTGGTGGGATTCATGCTCGGCGACAAGCGTTCGGTGCCGGGCTCGTTGCCGTCGGCGCTGCATCTCGCGCCGCGGATGCTGGCCCAAGGAACCCCCGCATGGGGGTCGCTGATCGGCGAGGATGCGCGTGCCCTGTTCACCGGCGTTGCCGCCCATGTGATTTCGCGAATGCCGTCGATGGCGGCGGCCGGCGCGGGTTTGCTGCTGGCCACGCTCGCCCACTCGGTCGGCTGGCCGATTCCGGTGGGTGGCAGCCGCGTGATCACCGATGCGCTGATCGCCGACCTCCGCGCGCACGGTGGCGAGCTCATGGCCGGCGCGGAGGTGACCGAGCCGCCAGTCGGCGTCGTCGCGTTCGACACGGCGCCGACCGCGCTGCTGCGCGTCTACGGCGACGCGCTTCCGCGGGGTTACGCTAAAGCGTTGCGCCGCTACACCTTCGGGCCCGGAGTCGCGAAGGTCGACTTCGTGCTCGGCGAGGACATTCCGTGGTCTGACCCGCGCCTGCGGCGCGCGCCCACCCTTCATCTCGGGGGCACCCGCGAGCAGATGGCGCGAGCCGAGGCCGACATCGCCGCCGGCCGCCACGCGCCGTGGCCGATGGTGCTGGGGTCCTCGCCGCACATCGCGGATCCCGGCCGCATAGACGGTGTCGGCCGCCGGCCACTTTGGACCTATGCCCACGTGCCGGCGGGTTCGACCCTGGACGCGACCGAGGCCGTGACCCGGGTGGTCGAGCGGTTCGCGCCCGGCTTCCGCGAGATCGTGGTGGCGGCCCGCGCCGTGCCGGCCGCGCGGATGGCCGACCACAACCCCAACTACGTCGGCGGAGACATCTCGATGGGCGCAAACTCGGCGTGGCGCGCGATCGCCGGCCCGACACCGCGGCTGAACCCTTGGCGTACACCGGTTCCCAAGGTGTATCTGTGCTCCGCGGCCACCCCGCCCGGCGGCGGCGTGCACGGCATGGCCGGTTACTACGCCGCGCGCGCGTTGCTCAAGCACGAGTTCGGAATCACCCACATGCCTAAGATGGCGCCGTGACCAAACTCGCGATCATCTACTACTCGGCCACCGGGCATGGCACCACGATGGCACAGCGCATCGCCGCGACGGCCGAGTCGGCGGGTGCCGAAGTCCGCCTCAGGCACGTCGCCGAAGCCTACGACCCCGAATCGTTCGCCCACAACCCGGCTTGGACGGCGAACTACGAAGCGAACAAGGATCTTCCGGCCGCCACCGGCGACGACGTCGTGTGGGCC
This sequence comes from uncultured Actinomycetota bacterium, assembly GCA_963784685.1. GTDB lineage: Bacteria > Actinomycetota > Actinomycetes > Mycobacteriales > Mycobacteriaceae > Mycobacterium. Next base: position 151,649 of record CAWASF010000008.1, on the reverse strand, counting down.
GACGCGGTGATTTTCGGCTCGCCGACCCGCTTCGGCTCTCCCCATGCGCAATTGCGCACCTTCCTCGACTCGCTTGGTGGGTTGTGGGCCGAAGGCAAGCTCGCCGACAAGGTGTATGCGGGCTTCACGTCCTCCAACACCCTGCACGGCGGCCAGGAGACAACCTTGCTCGCGCTCTACATCACGTTGATGCATTTCGGCGGCATCCTCGTGCCGCCGGGATACACGGATCCGTGCAAGTTCGTCGACGGCAACCCGTACGGGGTGAGCCTGGTCTCCACCCATGACAACATTCACGAGTTAGACGAGGCGACCCAGAACGCCCTCGACCACTTGGCCCGCCGCGTGGTGTCGACAGCGGGCCGGCTCACTTCGGGATAGGTAGCGGGCGGCCGTCGGCGCGGCGCTCCTGCAACTGATCGAGAAAATCTATGCCGATGACATGATCGAATTCGGCTATGAGCACGCCGAGATGGGCGATCGGCCTTCTGCGGATGCCAGTGCCGTTGCGGTGAAGGTGCTCGCCGAACTGGTTGATCGGCATGAGCGCATCGGCGATCTTCAGCGGATGCTGACGCCCGAGTCCTACCCGGGGCCGACCGCGTAATCATCCACGGCGGTGCGCGCGCATGTGGACCCCGCGAACGGCGCCGCTACACGGCCATGGCACCCTGACCAAATCCCACGCCGCGACCAGCGGTTGCCGGGTACGATCTGGCCGTGTCCGCCCGAAGAGCCCCGCGCCCCGCGATCTGCCTCAACATGATCGTGCGAAACGAGGCGCACATCATCCGCGAGACGCTCGACTCCGTAGTGCCCTACATCAGCTCATGGGTGATCGTGGACACCGGTTCCAACGACGGCACCCAGGACCTGATCCGCGACCACATGGGCCGTCGTGGCATCCCCGGCGAACTCTACGAGCGGCCGTGGCGCAACTTCGGCCACAACCGGTCCGAGGCGCTGAACCTCGCGCAGGGGCACGGCGACTACATCTGGGTCATCGACGCCGACGACACGCTTGTGGGCACAGTCGATTTCGGCCAGCTGAGCACTGACCTATACCAACTGCGCCAGCGATCCCCCTACGGCGTCTTCTGGCGCCCGCTGTTGTTCCGCGACGGGTTGGCCGTCCGCTACGAGGGCGTCGTTCACGAGTACGTCATGGTTGACGGCCCCTTCGCCGGTGAGCGCCTCGAGGGCGACTACCACATCGAATCTCGCCGCCTCGGTGCCCGGAACCGGGACCCGCAGAAGTATGCGCGCGACCGCGACCTGTTGTTGGCCGAGGTTGAACGCAACCCCGAGGATGCGCGGTCGGTCTATTACCTGGGCCAAAGCTACATGGATCTGGCTATCACCCAGGGCGACGGCCACGACTACGAGAACGCGCGCAAGTGGTTTGCGCGTCGCGTTGAGTTGGGCGGCTGGGAGGAAGAGGCCTACTACGCGATGTACTCGATCGGGGAGGCGCTCGCGGGACTCGGTGCCCCGTGGCCCGAGGTTCAGGATGCCTACCTGCGGGCCTGGGAGTTTCGACCGACCCGGGTGGAGCCGCTGTATGCCATCGCGCGGCGGTATCGCAGCGATGAGCGCTACCGGCTCGGCTACCTGTTCGCCAAGCGCGCCGCCGAAATCCCGCTTCCCGAACAGGACACACTCTTCGTCCGCGCAGACATCCACGCCTGGCGTGCAAGCGACGAGCAGGCGGTGTGCGCATCCTGGATCGGCCAGCAGGCGGAGGCGTTCACGTTGAACCGCCGCATACTGGCCCGGTCCGACGTCCCCGACGATGACCGGCAAAGGATCGCGGCCAACCGCGACGTATGTGCGCCGACCATGATCGAAGCGGCGGCGTCCTACCCGGAGGCGGCGGTGCAGTCCCTGCGGCGCCTGGCCGCCGGTCCACGCGATACCGAGGTGGTCGTCAGCCTGGTCGCCGGGCCTGATTTGGCCCGCATCGAGCACACCCTGAACTCGTTTCTGAACTGCTGCACCGACCTGTCGCGGCTCGGGCGCTTCCTGGTGGTCGAGGCCGGCCTGGCGGCCCGGGACCGCGCAACGCTGCGCGAGCGCTACGCGTTCCTCGAGTTCGACCGTTTGGGTCCCGCGGATGGGCCCGGCGCCCAACTCGCCCAGTTGCGCGGGCAGATCGACGGACGGTACTGGCTGCACCTGGGCGAGGGCTGGCGGTTTTTTGCACCGGACAACTACATCACCCGACTGACCGCAGTGCTCGAGGCCGAATCCCAGGTGTTCCAGGTGGGGATCAATTTCGGCGATGCCGTCAAGCTGACCGGGGCCTGCGCGCTCGAGGCGGCGGTGCGCCGCACGCCAGATGCCGGCCGCTACGTCCTGACAAACGAGGTGGCCTGCGGCCCGGCGATGTTCGATACCGCACGCCTCGATCGCGCCGGCGGTGTGCGTGACAACGACCCGGATCCGTTCGCCGAACTCGGGCGCCGGGCGGCCACCGCCGGGCTGCGCACCGCAAGCCTCGACGAGGTGCTCTGCATCGCCTCCACCTGAGGGGCCATGCTGGGTAGGATCTGGCCGTGTCCGACCCGGTGACCGCGCGTCCGGCGATCTGCCTCAACATGATCGTGCGAAACGAGGCGCACATCATCCAGGAGACACTCGACTCGGTCGCGCCGTATATCAGCTCGTGGGTGATTGTGGACACCGGCTCCAACGACGGCACCCAGGACCTGATCCGCAACCACATGGCCCGCCTCGGCATCCCCGGTGAGCTTCACGAACGACCGTGGCGCAACTTCGGCCACAACCGGTCCGAGGCGCTGGACCTCGCCCAGGGCCACGGCGACTACATCTGGGTCGTCGACGCCGACGACGCGGTCAGGGGCACACCCGACTTCACCCGGCTGAGAGCCGACATCTACTTCCTGCGGTGCAGCGGAGTCGATGACGTCTATTGGCGCGAGCAGTTGTTCCGCGACGGGTTGCGCGTGCGCTACGTGGGCGTCGTCCACGAGCACCCCATGTGTGACGACCCTTTCGTCGACGCGCGCCTGGACGGCCCGTACGAGATCGAATCTCGTCGCCTGGGTGCCCGCAACCTGGATCCGGAGAAGTATGCGCGCGACCGCGATCTGTTGCTGGCCGAGGTCGAGCGCAACCCCGAGGACGCACGGTCGGTGTTCTACCTGGCCCAAAGCTACTTCGATTTAGCTGTCAGCTGCGGTGATCTCGATGATTTCGAACACGCGCTCAGATGGTATGCGAGGCGGGCCGAGATGGGCGGCTTTGAGGAGGAGGTCTACTTCGCACTGAGCCGGGTCGCGGAGTCGATGACGAAGCTCGGTAGGCCGTGGCCGGAGATTCAGGATGCCTACCTGCGGGCCTGGGAGTTTCGGCCGACGCGCGCCGAGCCGCTGTATTCCATCGGCCGCATCTACCGAGAAGATCTGCGCTACCAACTCGGCCATCAGTTTCTCAAGGTCGCCGCCGAAATACCGTTTCCCGAACAGGACCTCCTGATTACCCGCGCAGACATCTACACCTGGCACGCAATCGACGAGCAGGCGCTGTGCGCATCCTGGATCGGCCGACACGCCGAGGCGTTCACGCTGTGGCGGCGCCTGCTGGCCCGACCGGGTATCCCCGACGACGATCGGCACAGGATCGCGGCAAACCGTGACATTTGCGCACCGACGATGATCGAAACGGCATTGTCCTACCCCGACGTGCTGGTGCCGTCCCTGCCGCGCCCAGCCGCCGGCCGACGGGATAACGAAGTGGTCGTCAGCCTGGTCGCCGGTCCCGATTTGGCCGGCGTAGAGCACGCACTGAACTCGTTTCTGAACTGCTGCACCGATGTGTCGCGGGTCGGGCGCTTCCTTGTGGTCGACGCCGGGCTGGCACCCCCGGACCGCGCGACGCTGTGCGAGCGCTACGGGTTCCTCGAGTTCGACCGTTTGGGTCCCGCGGACGGGCCCGGCGCCCAACTCGCCCGACTGCGCGGTCAGATCGACGGTCGGTTCTGGCTACACCTGGGCGAAGGCTGGCGCTTTTTCGCACCGGAGAACTTCATCACCCGACTGACCGCAGTGCTCGAGGCCGAATCCCAGGTGTTCCAGGTGGGGATCAATTTCGGCGATGCCGTCAACCTGACCGGCGCCTGCGCGTCCGACGCCGAGGTGCACCGCACGCCCGATGCCGGCCGCTACGTCCTCACAAACGAGGTGGCCTGCGGCCCGGCGATGTTCGATACCGCACGACTCGATCGGGCCGGCGGGGTACACGCCGTCGACACGGATCCGATTGCGGCACTTCGACGCCGGGCGGCCACCGCCGGCCTGGGCAGCGCCAGCCTCGACGAGGTGCTCTGCATCGGCTCGGTCTGACCTCGCTACGCCGTCTCGGTGATCGGGCGGTCGACCCAGCTCATCAGGTCGCGCAGCTTCTTGCCGGTGACCTCGATGGGATGCTCGGCGTTCTGCTTGCGCAGGTCCTCGAGTTGCTTGTTGCCGCCCTCGATGTTGGCGACCAGCTTCTTGACGAAGGTGCCGTCCTGAATCTCACGCAGGATGGCGCGCATCCGCTCCTTGGTGTCGGCGTCGATGATGCGCGGACCCGAAAGGTATCCGCCGAACTCCGCCGTGTCGGACACCGAGTAATTCATCCGGGCAATGCCGCCCTCGTACATCAGGTCCACGATCAGCTTGAGCTCGTGCAGCACCTCGAAGTACGCCATCTCCGGCGGATAGCCCGCCTCGACCATCACGTCGAAACCGGCCTTCACCAATTCTTCTGTGCCACCGCACAACACGGCCTGCTCACCGAACAGGTCGGTTTCGGTCTCGTCCTTGAAGGTGGTCTTGATGACGCCGGCCCGGGTGCCGCCGATGGCCTTGGCGTAGGACAGCGCCAGCGCCTCGCCCTCGCCAGTCGGGTCCTGTTCGACGGCGATCAGGCAGGGCACGCCCTTGCCGTCGACGAACTGGCGGCGCACCAGGTGGCCGGGGCCCTTGGGGGCGACCATCGCGACGGTGACATCGGCGGGCGGCTTGATCAGGCCGAAGTGGATGTTGAGCCCGTGACCGAAAAACAATGCGTCACCGGGCTTCAGGTTGGGCTCGATGTCGTTTTTGAAGATGTCGGCCTGGGCGGTGTCGGGCGCCAGCAGCATGATGACGTCGGCCCACTTGGCGACCTCGGCCGGGGTGTCGACGTCCAGGCCCTGCTCGGAGACCTTGGCCCGGGACTTCGAGCCCTCTTTCAGCCCGACGCGCACCGGCACGCCGGAGTCGCGCAGGCTCAGCGAGTGCGCGTGCCCCTGGCTGCCGTATCCGATCACGCCGACCTTGCGGCCCTGGATGATCGACAGGTCTGCGTCGTCGTCGTAGAACATCTCTAATGCCTCTGCTGGCACCTGAACATCTCCTTCTTTGCTATTTGGCGGTACCGATACCGCGCGGACCGCGGGACACGGAAACCATTCCGGATTGGGCGATTTCGCGGATACCGAACGGCTCCAGCAGTCGCAGCAGGGCCTCGATCTTGCCGCGGTTGCCGGTTGCCTCAACGGTCAGCGATTCCGGGGATACATCGATGATGTTGGCACGAAAGAGATTCGCCGCCTCGACCACCTGGCCGCGGGTACCGGCGTCGGCCCGCACCTTGATCATCGCCAATTCCCGGGACACCGAGTTTTCGTCGTCCTGCTCGATGATCTTGATCACGTTGATCAACTTGTTGAGCTGCTTGGTGATCTGCTCGAGCGGAGTCTCCTCGGCGGAGACCACGATGGTCATCCGCGACATGTCCTTCTGCTCGGTGGCACCGACGGCCAGCGACTCGATGTTGAAGCCGCGCCGGGAGAACAGCGCCGCCACCCGCGCGAGCACGCCGGGTTTGTCCTCGACCAACACCGACAGCGTGTGCGTTCTTGGTGCGTGTCCGCTGTTCATCAGGCGTGCCCTTCGCTCTCGTCGTCGAACAGTGGTCGGATGCCGCGGGCGGCCTGGATCTCGTCGTTGCTGGTGCCGGCGGCCACCATCGGCCACACTTGCGCGTCGGCGCCGACGATGAAGTCGATGACCACCGGGCGGTCGTTGATCGCGCGCGCCTGGTCGATCACGTCGACGACGTCTTCCTCACGCTCGCAACGCAATCCGACGCAACCTAGCGCCTCGGCCAGCTTCACGAAGTCCGGGATGCGATGCGAGTGCGTGGCCAGATCGGTCTGCGAATACCGCTCCGCGTAGAACAGGCTTTGCCACTGCCGGACCATGCCGAGGTTGCCGTTGTTGATCAGCGCCACTTTGATGGGCGCGCCTTCGATTGCGCAGGTGGCCAGCTCCTGGTTGGTCATCTGGAAGCAGCCGTCGCCGTCGATCGCCCAGACCTCCGCGTCCGGGCGGGCGATCTTGGCGCCCATGGCCGCCGGGATGGCGAACCCCATGGTGCCCAACCCCCCTGAGTTGAGCCAGGTGCGCGGCTTCTCGTACTTGATGAACTGGGCCGCCCACATTTGGTGCTGGCCGACGCCGGCGACGTAGACCGCGTCGGGCCCGGCGATCTCGCCGAGCTTCTCGATCACGTATTCCGGGCCCAGGCTGCCGTCGCTCTGCGGGCCGTAGCTCAGCGGGTAGGTGGACCGCACGCCGTGCAGATACGCCCACCAGTCGGTCAGGTCAATGTTGCCGGGGACCTCGCGGTCTCGCAGCATCGCGATGAGGTCGGTGATGACGGCCTTGACGTCGCCGACGATCGGCACGTCGGCGTGCCGGTTCTTGCCGATTTCGGCCGGGTCGATGTCGGCGTGGATGACCTTGGCCTCGGGCGCGAAGGACTCCAGCTTTCCGGTCACCCGGTCGTCGAAGCGGGTGCCCAGCGCGATCAGCAGGTCGCTGCGCTGCAGCGCCGCCACCGCGGCCACCGTGCCGTGCATGCCGGGCATGCCCAGGTTCTGCGGATGGCTGTCGGGGAACGCGCCGCGGGCCATCAGCGTGGTGACCACGGGAATCCCGGTCAGGTCGGCCAGTTCCCCGAGTTTCTCGGTGGCCTCGCCGCGGATGACCCCGCCGCCGACGTACAGCACCGGCTTGTGCGCGGCCGCGATCAGCTTGGCGGCCTCCCGGACCTGCCGGTTGTGCGGTTTGGTGTTGGGCTTGTAACCCGGCAGATCCATCCGCGGCGGCCAACTGAACGTGCACTGCCCCTGGAGCACGTCCTTGGGGATGTCGACGAGGACGGCGCCGGGACGTCCCGAGGCTGCGATGTGGAAGGCCTCGGCCAGCACCCGGGGAATTTCATCGCCGGAGCGAACCAGGAAGTTGTGCTTGGTGATCGGCATGGTGATGCCCGAGATGTCGGCCTCTTGGAAGGCATCGGTCCCGATCAGCCCACGCCCCACCTGCCCGGTGATGGCGACGACGGGAATCGAGTCCATCTGCGCGTCGGCCAGCGGCGTTACCAGGTTCGTGGCGCCGGGACCCGAAGTGGCCATGCACACCCCGACCCTGCCGGTCGCGTGCGCGTATCCGCTGGCGGCGTGACCGGCGCCCTGCTCGTGGCGAACCAGCACGTGGCGAAGCTTTTTCGAGTCGAACAGCGGGTCATAGACCGGAAGCACGGCCCCGCCGGGAATCCCGAAGATGATCTCGACGTCGAGTTCCTCCAACGACCGGATCACCGACTGAGCACCGGTAAGTTGCTCCGGCGCAACGCGTTTCGGGTGGGCGGCCGGGGTTTTCGCGGCGGGGCTCACCGCGTCCGTGGCGATGTCGGCCGCACTTGGCACCTGCGGGGCGTGTCCCCTGGTGGGAGCGCTCACTGTCTTCTGGTCCTATTCACTCTGGGAGTCTCGTTGCTGCGCAAGAAAAAACCCCCGTCAGCTCGGCTGCTGTACGAGGGTTGGCGCATTGGTGCTGGATCGCCTCAAATGCCGAAGGGCTAGTCAGGCACCAACGCGCCGACTAAGTACTACGAGCATTCCGGGCTTTCCGGCGGTATCCATAACGTCCGACGGTAGCCTTCGCACAGCTCAGGAGTCAAATCCGGTGCCCGCCTCGTGCACCGCGCCGAGTGTGCGTCCGTGGCTTCCGGTGTGCGTCCAGGGCGACGACACGCCGGGCGACGTCGCCCTGATCGCACACCCTTGCACCGCGGCGGGTCTCATCGGGGCGGTGGAATGATGCGAGGGTGGTTACCGGTTCCCCCGTCGTGATCAAGGTGTCGCCGATGGCACACCTCGCCGTCGGGTTCTTGGCCCTGGGGTTGCTGATACCGGTGCTGGCCTGGCCGTTGTCCGCGCCACTGCTGCTCATCCCGATCCTGTTGTCGGCGTTGATCATCCGGCTCCGCACCGTCGCCGATGATCAGGGCGTGACCGTTCGGACCCTGCTGGGCAGCCAAACGGTGCGCTGGGATGACATCGACGGGCTGCGCTTCCACCGGGGTTCGTGGGCTCGCGCGCGCCTCAAAAGCGGCGCCGAACTGCGCTTGCCCGCGGTCACCTTCGCGACGCTGCCGCAGCTGACCGCGGCCAGCTCGGGGCGGGTCCCCAACCCCTACCGGTGAGGATCAGGCGATCGGATTAACGCCGTTGAGCAGCACCCACACCGCGATGCCGGCGGCGATGCCCGCCAGCAGGGCCACGAACGACCCGATGAAGGGCCGGCGAGCCCAACCCCGGTTGGTGTCGAGGCTGTAGCGCCCAGGCCCGCACAGAATGACCGCGACGGCCAGGACGATGAGCGTGATCTGGTATTCGTGCCCGTCCGGCAGGAAGTAGGAGAAGGTGCGCGAGTGCGGCCGGCCCGAGATGGTGGCGAGCAGGCCGTTGATCAGGAACGCCAGCGCACCCGCGGCGGCTATCGGGGTGAACAGCCCGAGCACCAGCAGCACACCGGACGCGAGCTCGCCGCCGGCGCTCACGTAGGCCAGGATGTCGGCGTGCTGATAGCCGACGTCCGACAGTGAGTTCTTGAATCCGGTCATCCCCGAGCTGCCCGACCACCCGAACAGCTTTTGCAGCCCATGGGCGGCCAGCACCGCCCCCAGCCCGACGCGCAAAATCAGCAAGCCCAGATGCTGGGTGCCGCGCCGGTCGACGGCGCCTGCCCGGCCCTTGTCCGCGTCGGTGTCGGTTTCGGGGCGCGGAAGTGCCGGCGGTTGGGCCGGGGGCTGCGGTTGCACGTACGGCAAGGGTTCCTGCTGGTCGAGCAGCTCGTATCCCCCGGCCGCGGCGCCGCTTGAGGCCGCCAGGTCGCGGTGCGGGATGACGCTGGTGGTTCCGAAGTCGCCCGGGTATCCGACCGGCGTCAGGTCGTCTTCGGGATCAACCAAGCGCGCCGAGGCGGGGCGCCCCGCGATCGGCTCCGGGGATTCGCCGGGCCGGCTCCAATGTGCGTCATTCGATTGACTGGTCACGGGTGCCAGGGTAAGGGCAGTTGGTCCCGAATTGGGGATTTGACCCGCGCTTTCACCCGGTGGGTCGGACAAATTAGGTCCAGATTGGCCCCAAAGCGCCTTTCCCGCCCGTCGGGAAGTCCGAAAATGGTGAACGCAAGGCTACGACGGGCGGAATCTGCGGGGCCCCGGACAGCTGGAAGCCGCCGAGGCCCCCGGTGTTGGCGCCGCCGATCGATTCCAGGTCGTCGGAACACGCCGCGACCAGCAGTAACGGGTCGTGAAGCGGATGACTAAAGCGGCCGCGGCCGCCCGATAACCGGTCGCTGGTGTGTTTATAGCCGGCCGGCTGATTGGCGGCGTGTGGCGACCATGACCGCGGGTTCCGTAGCCTGTCGGTCATGCGGATACGGCGGTCGGTGCGGTGCGGGCTCGCCGCGCTCAGCGCCGTGGTGCTCGTCGCGAGCGGCTGTGCACGGTTCAACGACGCCCAATCGCAACCCTTCACCACCAACCCGGAACTCAAGCCCCAGCCGAGCGCGACGCCTCCCCCGCCACCGCCGCTGCCGCCCACCCCTTTCCCGAAGGCGTGCCCGGCGCCGGGGGTCATGCAGGGCTGCCTGGAGAGCACCAGCGGCCTGATCATGGGCACCGACAGCAAAACCGCGTTGGTCGCCGAACGCACCACCGGTGCCGTCAAGGAGATCTCCGTCAGCGCCGAGCCGAAGGTGAAGTTGGTCATCCCGGTCGACCCCTCCGGTGACGGCGGCTTGATGGACATCGTGCTGTCGCCCACCTATAACCAGGACCGCCTGATGTACGCCTACATCAGCACGCCCACCGACAACCGGGTGATCCGCATCGCCGATGGCGACATCCCGAAGGACATCCTCACCGGGATCCCGAAGGGTGCCACCGGCAACACCGGCGCGTTGGTCTTCACCAGCCCCACCACCCTGGTCGTGCTGACCGGCGATGCGGGCAACCCGGCACTCGCCGCCGACCCAAAGTCGTTGGCCGGCAAGGTGCTACGCATCGAGCAGCCGACCACAATCGGCCAGGCGCCGCCGACGACGGCGCTGTCCGGCATCGGCTCCGGCGGCGGCCTGTGCATCGATCCCGTCGACGGCTCGCTGTATGTCGCCGACCGCACCCCCACGGCGGACCGGTTGCAACGCATCACCAAGACGTCGCAGGTCTCCACCGTGTGGACGTGGCCGGACAAACCCGGCGTCGCCGGGTGCGCGGCAATGGACGGGACGGTGATGGTCAACCTGATCAACACGAAGCTGACGGTGGCGGTCCGGCTCGCGCCGTCGACGGGTGCGGTCACCGGTGAACCCGACGTCGTCCGCAAGGACACCCACGCCCACGCGTGGGCGCTGCGGATGTCGCCCGATGGAAACGTATGGGGCGCAACGGTCAACAAGACGGCCGGGGACGCCGAGAAGCTCGACGATGTGGTGTTCCCGCTGTTCCCGCAGGGCGGCGGCTTCCCGCGCAACAACGACGACAAGACCTAGCGGGATCAGACCCCGCCGATCGTGAACCTCAGGCCGTATCGGTGCGCCACGTGGCCCGGTCCGTCCACTAGCCGCTGTGGCGCCTCGTGACCGGGTTCGAGGTCGTCGAGATCGGAGAGGTACAGCGGATCTTCGTCGCACTCGGGGGCCCAGGTGGCGACTGGCACCAGCATGTAGGCCACGTGATCTCCGGCATCGAGCCAACCCACTATTTTGCCGACGAACCACGCGATCGCATCGTCGAGAATCGGCATCCCCTGGGGACCGGCGCGCCAGGAGCAGCGATCGAATTTGTTGACCTGATGGCCCGTTTGGCCGCCGAACAGCTCGGCCAGCGCGCGCTGGTGCCGCGCGAGCACGTGCACCGCCAGGTGCTGGGATTGGCTCGCGGTCGCGAAGGTGTGGCTGGTCCTGTCCACGCCGACCACAAATGTCGGCGGCTGGGTGCCGGACTGGGTGGCGAAGCCGACCAGGCAACCCGCTGGGACACCGGCGGCCTGGGTTGTCACCACGAATGCCGGATAGTCCAACATCCCCATCAAGTCTTCGAACGATTCGTCCACCACGTCAACAATCATGGATCCGCGCGGCGGCATTTGGGGGCTTCTAAGCCGTTTTCCGCGCGGTCAGTCGGCGAGCTCGCGGGGCACCACGAACACGTCGACGAGCGCGCCGTTGCGCCACACCGTCATCTCGATCCGGCGCGCGATCGCGTCCTCGACCATCAGCCGCTGAATCGCGGTTGCGGTGACGACGCGGCGCCCGTCGACGCTGACCACGACGTCGCCGCGACGAACGCCGGCTTCGGCGGCCGGGCTGCCCGCGACGACGCTGGCGACCTGCAGGCCCTGCGCCGTGCCGAGCTTGTCGGCGACGACGGGCGGCACCGGGACGTGTGCACCGGCGATGCCGAGCCACGCGCGGCGTACCCGGCCGGTGTGCATCAGTGCCGCGATGATTTTGTGCGTCGAGGAGTTGATCGGCACGGCCAGCCCCAGCCCGACGCCGGCGACCGCCGTGCTCACGCCGACCATCCGGCCACGGCTGTCGGCCAGCACGCCGCCGCTGTTCCCGGGATTGAGCGCGGCATCGGTCTGGATCACCTCGTCGACGACGCGACCGTTACGCGTCGGCAACGACCGCCCGAGACCGGACACGATGCCGGCCGTGACGCTGCCGGCCAGCCCCATCGGGTTCCCGACTGCCACCACCAGTTGCCCCACCCGCAGGTCCTCCGCGCGTCCCATGGTGACGGGCGACGGAACGCCTCCACGCGCCTTCAGCACGGCCAGGTCGGACAGCTCGTCGCGACCGGCGACATCCGCGGCCACCGTGGTGCCGTCGGTGAACGTCGCCTCGGCCGAGCCGGCCCCGGCGACGACGTGCGCGCTGGTCAGCAGGTAACCGTCGGACGTGATGACGCTGGCGCTGCCGCCGCCTACGGAACTGCCACTGCCGCGTCGGGTGTGCACCGCGAGGCTGGCCACGCTGGGCAACACGGCCTCCGCCACCGCGGTGACCACGGCGGAGTATGCGTCCAATGCGTCATGACCGTCGTCGGGCATAACCTGCTCAGCGTCCGGACCGTTTCCGGTATGCCGCAGTTCGCCAGCGGCAGAACGGCTCAGCCCTGACCGCAGGCGGCAAGGACCAGTTCGCGCACCCGGGCAGCGTCGGCCTGCCCGCGGGTGGCCTTCATCACCGCACCGACGATCGCGCCGGCGGCGGCCACCTTGCCGCCGCGGATCTTTTCCGCCACATCGGGATTGGCCGCCAGGGCTTCGTCCACGGCGGCCTGCGTCACCGAGTCGTCGCGCACCAGCGCCAGGCCCCGAGCGGTCATCACATGCTCGGGTTCGCCCTCCCCGGCCAGCACGCCCTCCACGACCTGGCGGGCCAGCTTGTTGGACAGCTTGCCGTCGTCGACCAGAGCCACCACCGCGGCGACCTGGGCCGGGGTGATGGCCAGCTCGTCTAACCCGATGTTCGCCTCGTTGGCCTTCTGCACCAAGAAGTTTCCCCACCAGGCGCGCGCCTGCTCGCTGGACGCGCCGTGCTTGACGGTTTCGATGACCAACTCGACGGCGCCGGCGTTGACGAGATCCCGCATGACCTCGTCGGAAATGCCCCACTCGTCCTGAATCCGCTTGCGGCTCAGCCACGGTAGTTCCGGGATGGTGGATCGCAATTGCTCGACCCACTCGCGGCTGGGCGCTACCGGTTCCAGGTCGGGCTCGGGGAAATAGCGGTAATCCTGGGCGGTCTCTTTGGCGCGGCCCGGGCTGGTGTACCCGGCCTCGTGAAAGTGCCTGGTCTCCTGGATGATTCGGCCACCGGAGGCCAACACGGCGCCCTGGCGCTGCATTTCGTAACGCACGGCGACCTCGACACTCTTCAGCGAGTTGACGTTCTTGGTCTCGGTCCGGGTTCCGAACTCGGTTGTCCCCGTTGGCATCAGCGACACGTTCGCGTCGCAACGCATCGAGCCTTGGTCCATCCTGACGTCGGATACCTCCAAGGCGCGCAACAGGTCCCGCAGCGCGGTGACGTAGGACCGGGCGATCTGCGGCGCCCGCTCTCCGGCCCCCACGAAGGGCTTGGTGACGATTTCGATCAGCGGCACGCCGGCACGGTTGTAGTCGAGCAGCGACGTGGTCGCGCCGTGGATGCGGCCGGTCTCGCTGCCGAGGTGGGTGAGCTTTCCGGTGTCTTCCTCCATGTGCGCCCGCTCGATCTCCACCCGCCAGGTGGTGCCGTCCTCCAGCGGCGCGTCGAGGTAGCCGTTGATGGCGATCGGCTCGTCGTACTGCGAGATCTGGTAGTTCTTCGGCATGTCGGGGTAGAAGTAGTTCTTCCGGGCGAATCGGCACCAAGGCACGATCTCGCAGTTCAGCGCCAGCCCGATCCGAATCGCCGACTCCACCGCGGCCCCGTTGAGCACCGGCAGGGAGCCGGGCAGCCCCAGGCACACCGGACACACCTGGGTGTTGGGCTCGGCGCCGAACATGGTGGAACAGCCGCAGAACATCTTGGTCGCGGTGGACAACTCGACGTGCACCTCGAGACCGAGCACGGGATCAAAGCGCGCGATGACGTCGTCGTAATCCAGCAAATCAGGACCGGCGGCAACACTCATGCCGTCGATCCTAACGACGATCTACTGTCGGCTGCTCAGTGCCCGCGCGGCGGTCTCGCGGCAGCCAACCGGAGGTTTTGCTCCACCCGCCGGCGAGGGAACATGTCGGCCAGCACGGCGGCCATCTCCAGGTAGCTGCGCCGGCTTTCCTTGCTCAGCCGATCCAGCCCGATCTCTTTGCCGTCATGCACATGCCGATCGAACGGCAACACCACGGTGGCGGCGACGGACGCGGACAATTCCTCGATTTCCTTGGCGGCCACGACGCCGACCTTGCCCTGCTCGACGTGGTTGACGGCCAGCACCGTCGAACTCAGCAATCGCTGATGTCCGTTGTGTCGCAACCACTCCAGGGTAGTCCTGGTCTTTCGTATCGCATCGATGGAGGTGCTGGTGACCACCACGAGGGCCCGCGCCTCCGGTAGAACGGCATCCATCACGGCCGAATTGATCGCCTTGACGCAATCCACCAGCAGCACCGAATAGTGGTTCCTCAGAAGCGAAAAAACTTTGACGATGTCGTGCCGCTCCAGCCGCCAGTCCGTGCGCGCATAGTCCGGCAGCCCGAGGACCTCCAGCCCGAAGCTGTTCATGTAGGTGTGCGCCCGTACGTCCGAATACTGCGCGTTCGTGTCGTAGAGCAGAAGGTCGGCCATGCTCAGCGGGTTTCGGCGACCGTGGCGCTCGGCCAAGTCCCCGGCGTCGATGTCGACGGCGACTATCCGGTCGTTGCGCACGGCGGCAAAGGTCGAGCCGAGCGCCTCGACGACGACTGACTTACCGACACCACCCTTGAAATTGAGCACCGCGATGGGCATCGCGCCACCGACCGGCGCGCGGACGCGATCCCGCAGTTCGTGTTCATACGCCGACTTCCTGTCGGGGCCCAGGTCGATTCCGGTGACGCGGCGAAGCAGTTCCCGCCAGCCGAACCTGCCGGAGTCTTCCATGTCCCGTTGGTCGAGGCCGTCGAGGGCCGTCTTGCCCGGCGTCAGCTCACGGCGCTGAGCGGGTCGGGTCGGCTGTCGGGGCACGGACGGATTTGTGCGATAGGGCTGCGGCGCAGTGGTCGGCGCCGGGTTGGCCTCGGGGCGGCGGGCGGGTTGCGGCTGACGGGCCGGTGGGCGCGGTGGCCACGCCGATGCAGCGGGCTGCTGAACGACTCCGCGAACTGAACCGCGGTTGCTCATAGTGCACGGTATAACCGTTTCGAACGGGCGGAAAACCACGAATTGCGCGCCGACCTGGGGCGAGCCGCTCGATTCGGTGACAAATTCAGGCAGTCGTCAAGTCGCTGCTACCCGTTGTTCGCAAACTCGTCGGCTCAGCCGAAGAAAGCCGCGGCGTCGTCGTAGCGGCTTTCGGGCACCAGCTTGAGTCGACGCGTCGCATCCGCCAGGGGCACGCGGCCGATGTCGCTGCCCCGCAGCGACACCATTTGGCCGTACTCGCCCGCGTGCGCGGCGTCGGCCGCGTTGACACCGAACCGGGTGGCCAGCACCCGGTCGTAGGCCGTCGGGGTGCCGCCACGCTGTACGTGGCCGAGCACGGTCACCCGTACTTCCTTGTTGATCCGCTTTTCCACCTCGTTGCCCAGCTGCGCGGCGACACCGGTGAACCGCTCGTGGCCGAACTCGTCAATTCCCCCTTCGCGCAGGGTGATCGATCCAGCGATCGGCTTGGCGCCTTCAGCGACCACGCAGATGAAGTGCGAATCCCCACGCTGGAAGCGCCTTTTGACGAGCCGGCAGACCTCCTCGACGTCGAAGGGCTGCTCGGGGATCAGCGTCATGTGTGCGCCGGACGCCAGCCCTGCGTTCAGCGCGATCCAGCCGGCGTGCCGCCCCATCACCTCCACCAGCATCACCCGCTGGTGGGATTCGGCGGTGCTGTGCAACCGGTCGATGGCATCGGTGGCCACGGTCAACGCGGTGTCGTGGCCGAAAGTCACATCGGTGCAATCGATGTCGTTGTCGATGGTCTTGGGGACGCCGACCACGGGAACGTTTTCCTCCGACAGCCAGTGGGCGGCCGTCAGGGTGCCTTCACCGCCGATGGGGATGAGCACGTCGATGCCGTTGTCGTCCAGGGTCTGTTTGATCTGGTTCAGCCCGGCCCGCAGTTTGTCGGGATGCACGCGGGCGGTGCCGAGCATCGTTCCGCCCTTGGCCAGGAGCCTGTCGTTGCGGTCGTCGTTGGCCAGCTGCATGCGCCGGTTCTCCAGCAACCCGCGCCACCCGTCCTGGAACCCGACCACCGACGAGCCGTACCGGGAGTCGCAGGTGCGCACCACCGCCCGGATGACGGCGTTGAGCCCGGGACAATCACCGCCCCCGGTGAGAATTCCGATCCGCATGCCCCTCATCTTGCACCGCGGGCCGCTAGCACGGCCGAGCAGACACAAAATCGCAACCCAAAGCGGCTATTTGTGCGATTCTGCGTCTTCTCGCGCCTAGATCGCGCTCGGTAAAGGTCCGCGGGCGGCTTCGTAAGCGGCGCCCACCCGGTAGAGGCGGTCGTCGGCCAACGCCGGAGCCATGATCTGCAGCCCGACCGGCAGACCGTCGTCGGGCGACAGCCCCGACGGCACCGACATCCCGCAGTGCCCGGCCAGGTTCAGCGGCAGTGTGCACAGGTCGAACAGGTACATGGCCAGCGGATCGTCGACCTTCTCGCCCAGCGGGAACGCGGTGGTGGGAGTCGCGGGCGACACCAGCACGTCGACGGATTCGTAAGCCCGGTCCAGGTCGCGGGCGATCAGCGTGCGGACCTTCTGCGCCTGGTTGTAGTAGGCGTCGTAGTAGCCGGCCGACAGGGCGTAGGTGCCGATCATGATGCGCCGCTTGACCTCCGGGCCAAAGCCCGCGGCCCGGGTCAGCGCCATCACCTCCTCGGCGCTGTGTGTGCCGTCGTCACCGACCCGCAGCCCGTACCGCATCGCGTCGAAGCGCGCCAGGTTGCTCGACACCTCCGACGGCAGGATCAGGTAGTAGGCGGCCAGCGCGTAATCGAAGTGTGGGCAGTCGACCTCGCTCACCTCCGCGCCCAGTGCCGTCAGCTGCTCGACCGCGGCCTGAAACGACGACAGCACCCCCGGCTGGTAGCCCTCGCCGCGCAACTGCCGAACCACGCCGATGCGCACGCCGCGCAGATCACCGTCCGCACCGGCCTTGGCGGCGCCGACGACGTCGGGCACCTCGGCATCCACCGATGTGGAGTCGCGGCTGTCGTGCCCGGCTATCACCTGGTGCAGCAGGGCGGTGTCCAGCACGGTGCGCGCGCACGGGCCGCCCTGATCCAGCGACGAGGCGCAGGCCACCAGCCCGTACCGGGACACCGTGCCGTAGGTGGGCTTGACCCCGACGGTCGCCGTCAGCGCGGCCGGCTGACGGATGGAGCCCCCGGTGTCGGATCCGATGGCCAACGGCGCCTGGAAAGCGGCGAGCGCCGCCGCGCTGCCGCCGCCGGAGCCACCGGGCACCCGGTCGAGATTCCAGGGATTGCGGGTGGGGCCGTAGGCGGAGTTCTCCGTCGACGAGCCCATCGCGAACTCGTCCATGTTGGTCTTGCCCAGGATCGGGATGCCGGCGGCACGCAACCGCGCCGTGACGGTCGCGTCATACGGCGAGCGCCAGCCCTCGAGGATCTTGGACCCGCAGGTCGTCGGCATGTCGATGGTGGTGAACACGTCCTTGAGCGCCAGCGGAACGCCGGCCAGCGCCGACGGGAGCCGCTCACCGGCGGCCAGGGCCTGGTCGACCGCCGCCGCCGCCGACAGCGCCTCGTCGGCCGCCACGTGCAGGAACGCGCGGTACCGGTCGTCGGTCGCCGCGATCTGGTCAAGGCAGGCCCGGGTGATCTCGACCGACGACAGCTCCTTGGCGGCGACCCGGGCGGCCAGCGTCGCGGCATCGGATCGGACGATCTCGGTCACTCGCTGTCCCCCAGGATCTGGGGGACCGCGAACCGGCCGTCGACGGCTTCGGGCGCCGCGGCGAGCGCCTCCTCCTGCGTCAGGCACGGCGTCATCTCGTCCGGGCGCGTGACGTTCACGTCCTTGAGCGGATTGTCGGTCGCCTCGACGCCGGTGACATCGACCGCCGCGACCTGGCTGACGTGGGTGAGGATGGCGTCGAGCTGGCCGGCGAAGCTGTCCAGCTCGGCGTCGGTCAGCGCCAGCCTGGCCAGCCGTGCGAGGTGCGCCACCTCGTCGCGGGAGATCTGAGACACGAGCGCAAAGCCTAGTCGGGCGACCCCAGTGACCGGGCACTCAGGTTCGCCGAAATGCCACGGATACATGGTTGTGCGAAAGTGTGCGCGTGCCGTCGTACCTGTTGCGCATCGAGCTGGTTGACCGCCCGGGCAGCCTGGGCGCGCTGGCCGTGGCGCTCGGTTCGGTCGGCGCCGACATCCTGTCGCTCGACGTGGTGGACCGCGGCGGCGGCTATGCGATCGACGACCTGGTCATCGAACTCCCGCCGGGCGCGATGCCCGACACGCTGATCACCGCCGCCGAGGCGCTTCGCGGAGTACGGGTGGACAGCGTCCGCCCACATATGGGCCTGCTGGAAGCCCACCGCGAGCTCGAGCTCCTCGACCACGCCGCCGCCGCCCCCGACAACGCGACCCGGTTGCAAGTCCTGGTGGACGAGGCGCCCAAGGTGCTGCGCGTCAGCTGGTGTGTGGTTTTGCACAGTTCGCAGGACGAGCTGGAGCGCCTCGCCGGCAGCGCGGGCGCCCCCGAGACCAAGGCATCCTCCGCCCCGTGGCTGCCGATCGAGCGCGCGACGACCCTGGACGGCAGCGGCGAATGGATCCCGCAGGCGTGGCGCGACATGGACATCACGATGGTCGCGGCGCCGTTGGGCGACCCGCACACGGCGGTGGTGTTGGGCCGCCCGGGCCCGGAGTTCCGGCCTTCGGAGGTCGCCCGGCTGGGCTACCTCGCCGGAATCGTGGCCACGATGCTGCGCTGAGGCGGCTATTGGCTGGCGAGCAGCTCCCCGAGCACCTCGTGGTTGCGTTCTAGCCAGTCGGCCTCCTCGCCCGGTGCCGGCATGATCAGACCGGCCTCCATGATCGAGGTGGGATCCATCTCGTTCAGGCCGATCAGCACCTCGCGGGCTTCCTGGCCGGTGATCGACACCCACGCCCGCGACAGCTCGGTCAGCAGCCGCGCCCGCGTCTCACGATCCCGGCCGGCGCGGATCGTGCCGTTGATCGCCGAACACGTGCGCGGCTTGCCGGCGGTGAAGTAGGTCCCGGGCTCGTACTCGAGGAACACGACGTTGACGAATCCGCGGGGCGCACCCGTAACGGTGGAATGAATGTCGGTTATCGCTTCGGCAAGGGCGGCGCGGGTATCCGCGCTGAGCGACCCTGCCGGCACAAGGCATTGGTAGAACGGCATCACCCACTATGACACTTCCGGGTCGCCGCCGGCGCCTTCAATCTCGGAGGGCCCGTCGGCCAACAGCTTTCGGAACCCGTCCTCGTCGAGGACGGGCACGCCGAGCTCGACCGCCTTGTCGTATTTGGAGCCCGGAGAGTCGCCGGCGACGACGTAGGCGGTCTTCTTCGACACCGAGCCCGCGGCCTTGCCGCCGCGCGCCACGATCGCCTCCTTGGCGTCGTCGCGGGAAAAACCCGTCAGCGAACCGGTGACCACGATGGTCAATCCCTCCAGCGTGCGCGGCACGCTGGCGTCGCGTTCGTCGGCCATCCGCACCCCGGCCGCCCGCCATTTGTCGACGATCGCGCGGTGCCAGTCCACGGTGAACCATTCGGTGACCGCGGCGGCGATCGTCGGACCGACGCCCTCGACCGCGGCCAGCTGCTCGGTGGACGCCGACGTGATCGCCTCGAGGCTGCCGAACTCGGTCGCCAGGGCGCGCGCGGCCGTCGGGCCGACGTGGCGGATCGACAACGCCACCAGCACCCGCCACAGCGGCGCGGCCTTGGCCTTGTCCAGGTTGGCCAGCAGCCGCGCCCCGTTGGCCGACAACCCGCCGGCCTTGGTCCGGAACAGCTCGGTGCGCAACAGGTCGTGCTCGGTGAGGGTGAACACGTCCCCCTCGTCGGCGATCACCCCGGCCTGCAGCAGCGCGATGGCGGCCTCGTAACCGAGGCCCTCGATGTCGAACGCGCCGCGGCCGGCGACGTGAAACACCCGCTCCCGCAACTGCGCCGGGCACGTTCGGGCGTTGGGACAGCGGATGTCGGCGTCGCCCTCCTTGGCCGGGGCCAGCGTGGTGCCGCACTCGGGACACGTTGTGGGCATGACGAATTCGCGTTCCGTGCCGTCGCGCAGGTCGACGATGGGACCCAGCACCTCGGGGATCACGTCCCCGGCCTTGCGGATCACCACGGTGTCGCCGATCAACACGCCCTTGCGCTTGACCTCGGCGGCGTTGTGTAGCGTGGCCAGCCCCACCGTCGACCCCGCGACCCTCACCGGCGTCATGAACGCGAACGGCGTGACGCGCCCCGTCCTGCCGACGTTGACCCGGATGTCGAGGAGTTCGGTCTGCACCTCCTGGGGCGGGTACTTGTACGCGATCGCCCAGCGCGGCGCCCTGGAGGTGGATCCGAGCCTGCGCTGCAGCGCCACATCGTCGACTTTGACGACGACACCGTCGATTTCGTGATCCACGTCGTGCCGGTGCTCGCCCCAATAGGTGATGCGATCGAGCGCACCGCCGACGTTCTCCACCCGGGTGGTGTGCTCGGAGACCGGCAGGCCCCAGGACCCCAGCGCCAGGTAGGCGTCGTGCAGCGTGGCCGGCCGGAACCCCTCGGTGTATCCCACCCCATGGCAGATCATCCGGAGCTTGCGGCGCGCGGTGACCGCGGGGTCTTTCTGCCGAAGCGACCCCGCGGCGCTGTTGCGCGGGTTCGCGAACGGCGCCTTGCCGTCCTCGACCAGCGCGGCGTTGAGCGCCTCGAAGTCGGCGAGCCTGAAGAACACCTCGCCGCGCACCTCGAGCACCTTCGGGATCGGGGGGCCGCCGCCGGCCGTCAGCCGTTCGGGGACGTCGTCGATGGTGCGGGCGTTCAGCGTGACGTCCTCGCCGGTGCGGCCGTCGCCCCGGGTCGCGGCCCGGACCAGGCGGCCATCGCGGTAGACCAGCGCCAGCGCGACGCCGTCGATCTTGAGCTCGCACAGGTACGGCACGTCTTGCGAACCAGATTTGCCGACCTCGGCGCGGACGCGGGCCGCCCACAGCTCGAGTTCGTCGGCTCCGAAGACGTTGTCCAGGCTGAGCATTCGCTCCAGGTGCTCGGCGGACGTGAAATCGGTGGCGAAGCCGGCGCCGCCGACGAGCTGGGTCGGCGAATCGGGAGTGCGCAGTTCGGGGAACTGCTCCTCGAGTGCCTGGAGCTGCCGCAGCAGCCGGTCGAACTCCTCGTCGGAGATGATCGGCGCGTCGCGCACGTAATACCGGAACTGGTGCTCGCGGACCTCGTCGGCCAGTTCCCGCCATCGCCGCCGAACGTCGGGCGCGACCGGATCAGCTTCTGCCGAACTCACCTCCGCAGGCTATCGGAGGGCGCTGACAGTGGCCGCCCGCGACGCCTCGGTTACAGCGCGGCCCCGGCCGGCCTACTCGTCCTCCACAAACGTCCGCAACCGATCCACCGCGGCGTCCCATCGGCGCGACAGCTGGGTGAGGTAGTCACTGGCCCGGGCCAGCGGCTCGGTCCGGACGGTCCAGACTCGTTCGCGACCCCGCCGACGGCTGGTGACCAGCCCGGCGGACTCCAGCAGCTGCAGGTGCTTGCTGGCCGCTTGTCGGGAGACCGGAACCACGCTGATGACTTGCGACGTCGAACTCGGACCGAGATCGCAAAGCCGGACGATGATGCTCAGCCGATTGGGATCCCCGAGCGCGTCGAACAGCGGCGCCGCGACGACGCTCATACCGCGCAGCAGCACTTGCCTCTCGATTCGATCCGTGTTCATATGCAACCTCCTGGTTGCCTATTAGTGCACCACGTGCCGGCGCAAAGCGCAACCTTTCGGTTGCGTATCGCGGTTAGATGGCGTCAGGGTCCTCCGCGAACAGCTCGGCGGCCCCGCGGGCGAGCCCGATCGCCGTGCGGGCCCACTCGGGCGTCGCCTCCGCGAGGCCGCAAACCGGAGTGACGCCGATGCGATCGCGCAATGCCGAGCGCTCGAAGCCGAGCCGATCGGTCACCGCGACAACCGCGGCGGCCACCTCCTCCACCGAGGGCCGCCGCTGCGGAGCGCCGGCGGCGACCACGCCCAGCATCACGGCGCGGCCCGATTCGACGAACGCGGCGATACCGTCCAGATCGCGCGCCCGCAGCGTGCCCGCATCCACCGATACCGCACTGATTGTGCTGCGCTGCAAAAGATCCCACGGCAGGTCCGACGCGCAGCTGTGCAGCAGCACGTCGGCGCCCACGGTCGCGACGCAGGTGTCGAGCAGCGCGGCGGCCACCGCCTCGTCGAGGGCGTGGACCGGACTCAGCGCCGTCACCCCGGTAAGCCGTCCGCCCAGCGCCGCCGGCAGCGAAGGCTCGTCGAACTGCACCACCACCGGCGTGTCGAGGCGCCTCGCCAGCGCCGCGCGGTGCCCGGCAACGCCTTCGGCCAGCGACGCCGCCAGGTCGCGCACAGCCCCGGGATCGGTGATCGCCCGGTGCCCGTTGGCCAGCTCGAGCCCGGCCGCCAGCGTGACCGGCCCCGCAGCCTGCACCTTGACCACGCGCCCGGCACCGCGCAACCCGGCCGTCTCCCAGGCCTCTTCCAGCGCATCCATGTCCTCGTCGAGGAGGCTCACGGCGCGCCGGGTCACCGCGCCGGGCCGGGCGGCGATGCGGTACCCGCGCGGAACCGTGTCGATCGCCACGTCGACCAGCAGGGCGCCGGTGCGCCCCAGCATGTCAGCGCCCACGCCCCTGGCGGGCAGCTCCACGATGTGGGCCAGCGCGCCCCCCAACTCGCCGACCACCACCTCGGCGGCCTCCCGTGCGGCGGCGCCCGGCCACGATCCGGTGCCGGTGGCCTTGGGAAAGACATGTGCGAAAACGCTCATCCGGCAACCGTATTCGACGCCGTCGTGTGCGCCGGTCGCGAGGGGTGTTTGCCGCGAGTAGGTTCTAACCGAGAAGGGTGGGCAGATGGCGAGATGGACCCGGCCGCTGGTGTTGTGGGCAGCGATGCTGCTGACGGCGGCTTGTACCCGGGTGGTCGGCGGCGTGGCCGTCCCGGGATTCGGTCCCGGCGCCAAGGGCATCCAGGGCGTCAACGTCGACACGGTCCTGCTGGACCAGTCGCGGATGCGCGCGATCACCGGCGCCGGCGAGCACCTGACGATCATTCCCTCGATGGACGGCAACCGCCCGGTGGACATCGACGCCCTGGCCGACGCCACGCCGCGGGAATGCCGGTTCCTCTACGCCGAGACGTCCACGTTCGGGCCCGATGTCGAGGAGTTCCACAAGACCAGCTTCCAGGACCCGCCCGATGGCGCCCTGATCTCCGAGGGCGCCGCCGCCTATCGAGATGTCGACACCGCCCGGCGCGCCTTCAGCGCCCTGGTGGGCAGCGTCGGGAACTGTGCGGGCGGCTCGGCGGGCGAGCTGGTCGGCGACTGGAACGCGAAGGCCGACTCACTGCACCTGGCCCCGGGCGGCTGCGGGCGCGACTATCGGATCCTGTCGGTGGCCATGGTGGAAGTCACCTTCTGCGGATTTCCGCAGTCGGTGTCCGACATCGTGATAACGAACATCGCGGCCAACATCCCCGGTTAGCCGCGCGGCGTCAGCCACGAAAGCTCAGCGCGAAGTGTCGGCGATGGTTGCGCTGCCGAGCACCTCGTCACCGTCCGGGTCCGGGCGGTAGAGCACCAGCGTCTGGCCGCGCGCCACACCGCGCAGCGGAGCACGTAACCGTACGACGAGCTCGTCGGCGACCAATTCGGCTATGGCGCTGGACATTTCGCCGTGTGCGCGCACCTGAACAGCGCACTCGACGGGTCCCGACGGCGCCGCGCCGGCGGTGAACACCGGCGACCGCCCGACCAGCGCATGCACGTCGAGGTCGGCCGCCCCGCCCACCTCGACGGTCGCGGTCTCGGCATCGATCGCCGTCACATACCGCGGGCGGCCGTCGGGTCCCGGCCCGGCGATGCCCAGGCCCTTGCGCTGCCCGATGGTGAAACCGTGCACCCCGTCGTGGGTGGCCAGCACCGCGCCGTCGGGCGTGACCACGGTGCCGCGGCGAACCCCGATCCGCTCGCCAAGAAAGGCCCGGGTGTTCCCGGACGGGATGAAGCAGATGTCGTGGCTGTCCGGCTTGTTGGCGACGGCCAGGCCGCGGCGGCCGGCTTCCGAACGGATCTGCGGCTTCGGGGTGTCCCCGATCGGAAACGCCGCGTGGCGCAACTGCTCGGCGGTCAGCACGGCCAGCACGTAGGACTGATCCTTGTCGCGATCCACGGCGCGGCGCAGCCGGCCCCCGGACAGCCGGGCATAGTGGCCGGTGGCCACCGTGTCGAAGCCCAGCGCAAGGGCCTTCGCCGACAACGCCGAGAATTTGATTCGCTGATTACACCGCACGCACGGGTTCGGTGTCTCCCCGCGGGCATACGACGACACGAAATCGTCGATCACGTCCTTCTGGAACTTCTCCGCGAAATCCCAGACATAAAAAGGAATTCCGAGCACATCGGCGACGCGGCGCGCATCCGAGGCGTCTTCTTTCGAGCAGCACCCCCGCGAGCCGGTGCGCAACGTGCCCGGCGCCGACGACAGCGCCAGGTGCACACCGACCACGTCGTGCCCGGCATCGACCATGCGGGCGGCGGCGACCGACGAGTCGACGCCACCGCTCATCGCGGCGAGGACCTTCACCTAGGGAGCCCCCGCGGCCGCCAGCGCCGCCCGGCGGGCGCGCTCCACGGCCCCCGGCAGCACCCGCAACACCGCATCAACGTCGGCATCAACGCTGGTGTGTCCCAACGAGAGTCGCAACGACCCCCGGGCACTGGCCGGGTCGGAACCCATCGCGATGAGCACGTGCGACGGCTGCGCGACACCGGCCGTGCAGGCCGATCCCGTCGAACACTCGATTCCGTTGGCGTCCAACAGCATCAACAGCGCATCGCCTTCGCAGCCGCGGAACGTGAAGTGCGCGTTGCCGGGAAGTCGCAGCGGGTCGCGGGCACCGTTGAAGCTGACGTCGTCGATGCCGGCGAGCACCCCGTCGACCAGGCGATCCCGCAGCCCGCGCAACCGCGCGCTGTTGGTTTCCAGCCCGTCCACCGCGATTCGGGCCGCCGCCGCCATTGCGACGGCGCCCGCGACATCGGGTGTGCCGGAGCGAATGTCGCGCTCCTGACCACCGCCGTGCGACAGCGGCGACGCAGGTGACGTCGCGGCGCAGCAGCAACGCGCCGACAGCGGGCGGACCCCCGAACTTGTGTGCGGTGACGCTCATCGCCGACAGCCCGCTGGCGGCGAAGCCGACGGGCAACTGGCCCACCGCCTGGACGGCGTCACTGTGCATCGGGACGCCGAATTCGGCGGCGGTGGCAGCGAGTTCGGCGATCGGCATGACCGTTCCGACCTCGTTGTTGGCCCACATCACCGACACCAACGCGACGTCGTCGTGGCTCTGCAGCGCCTCGCGCAGCCCGGCCGCCGACACCGAGCCGTCGGCGGCGGTGGGCAGCCACGTCACCTCGGCACCTTCGTGTTCGACGAGCCAGTTCACCGAGTCCAGCACGGCGTGGTGTTCGACCTCACTGGTTACGATGCGCCGGCGGCGCGGCTCGGCCCCTCGTCGGGCCCAATAGATGCCCTTGACGGCCAGGTTGTCGCTCTCGGTGCCGCCGGCGGTGAAGATCACCTCCGACGGGCGGGCGCCCAGTTTGTCCGCGATCAGCTCCCGGGATTCCTCGATCCGGCGCCGTGCCGCCCGGCCGCTGGTGTGCAGCGAGGAGGCGTTGCCGGCGGTTCCGAGCGCAGCCGTCATCGCCTCGACGGCGGCGGGGTGCATCGGGGTGGTGGCGGCGTGATCGAGGTACACCATGACGCGCCCCACGATACCGGCCCTTACGGCCGGTCAGGCCACCAGCACGGGTCGGTGACCTGGTTGCCGGCCCGGATGCGGCCCCGACGGTGGCGAGGCCGCCAGCACCGCGGACTGGCACCGGCGGGCCAGGTCCCGGCGATCGGTGCCCGGCAACTGGAGGGATTCCACGCGCACCCGCGCCAGCGTGCGATGCACCGTGAGCAGCCGGAAGACCGACCGCAACAAGGTGTCCTCCCCCACGAAGGCCGGGGCGGTCGACAGGCTGCCGTCGACGTGGTGGTAGGTCAGCCGAAGGGGCTGCACCGGGCGGCCGGCATCGATCGCGGCCTGGAACATCGCCGGGTAGAACGACCCGCACGCCAGCCCGCACCAGGTGGTGCCCTCCGGGAAGGCCACCACGGCCTGGCCGGCGCGCAGCCTGCGCGCGACGGCTTCCACCACCGCGGGCAGCCGACGCAGACTGGCGCGCTCGATCGGGATGATCTTCAGGATGCGGGCCACGATGCCGGTGGCCCGTCCGGTGAACATGTCGGCCCGCGCGACGAACGACCCGGGCAACACCGAGCCGATGGCGAAGGCGTCCAGCCACGACATGTGCGGGCTGACCACCAGGACCCCGCTCAGGTTGCGAATCGGGTTACCCGACACCGTGATCCGGACACCGAAGCAGCGCAGGACCAATCGGCAGTAGACGCGCTGCACCCGCGTGCGGCCGGGCAGGGGCACCGCGAGCAACGGAACTCCAGGCGCCAACAACACGGCCAACGTGACGCGCAGCGCTACCCGCAGCACCACCACCGGCCGCCGCGACCGCGCGCGGCTGTGCGCACCCACACACGTCGCATCGCACGTCGCGCGGGGCAGCCAGGAGTGGGCGGTGGCGGCGGGAGCGCGCCCGGGGGTGTTCACTGGGCGCCGGCCCCTATCTCGGCGGCGGCCGAGACCGACCGCAATCTCCTGAGATATCGGGTATCGGCGTGTCGTTTGTCCAGCAGCACGCAGAAGTCGCCCACACCGAAGTCGGGGTCGTGCGCGGGCTCACCGCAGACCTGTGCGCCCAGCCTCAGGTAGCCGCGCATCAGCGCCGGAACCGACGGCCGCGGCGGCGGCGGAATGTCCTCGATGGCCAGCCCGTCCACCCGGACCGGCCGGTACGGGTAGACCCGGTAGTGCGACGGCGCGGCGTGCCTGCTCAGGATGAAGTCGCGCACCCCGCGCAGCCGGCTCCCCGGCACTTCGTCGTCGGCTTCGTCGCCGATGGGCACCGAAACGCAGCCCGTCACGTAGTCGTAGCCGTAGCGGTCCAGGTAGGCCAGGATGCCGGCCCACATCAACAGCACGACGCCACCGTTGCGGTGGCCGTCGCGAACCACCGCGCGTCCCATCTCCACCAGCGACGGCCGCAGCGGGTCGAAGGCGCGAACGTCGAACTCCGTCTCGGTGTAGAGGCCTCCCGCCGCGATGGCACCGGCCGGCGCCAGCATCCGGTAACACCCCACCAGCTCGCCGGTGTCGTCGTCGCGTACCAGCAGGTGGTCGCAGTACTCGTCGAACCTGTCCGTATCAAGACGGTCGGTCTGCCCGGTACCGGCGGCCGGCAGCGTGAAGCCGGGTGTGCTGGTGAACACGTCGTACCGGAGCCGCTGTGCCGCCTCGATCAGGCTGGGATCGGTGGACAGCAACAACGAATAGCGCGGTCCGGGCGAGCCGGTCGCCGCGCCGTCCGGCTTGTCGCTGGGTATCAGGACAGAAGCGATGCTCATGGCACCAACGTTGCGGAGTCGATGTACCGGTCGGCATCGCCGCTATGACGTGTCGGTGCACGTCAGATGACGAACAATGCCTTGGGTGAACAGACGTAAAACCCCCGACACGCCGGGGTGTCGGGGGCTTTTACATTCCCCGCAGGCGGGAGGTACGCCCAGCCGGCGCAGGAAAATCTAGCCCTTGCGGGCTTTGATCGCGTCGGTCAGCTGCGGCGCGACCTTGAACAGGTCACCCACCACGCCGTAGTCGGCGATCTCGAAGATGGGCGCCTCTTCGTCCTTGTTGACCGCGACGATGGTCTTCGAGGTCTGCATGCCCGCGCGGTGCTGGATCGCGCCGGAGATGCCCAGCGCGATGTAGAGCTGCGGCGAGACCGTCTTGCCGGTCTGGCCGACCTGGAACTGGCCCGGGTAGTAGCCGGAGTCGACCGCGGCGCGGGAGGCCCCGACGGCCGCACCCAGCGAGTCGGCCAGCGCCTCCACCACGCTGAAGTTCTCCGCGCTGCCGACGCCGCGGCCACCGGAGACGACGACGGTCGCCTCGGTCAGCTCCGGACGGTCACCGGCGACGGCCGCCTCGCGGGCGGTGATCTTGGTGGCGTTCTCGGCGGGAGCCGGCACGTCGACGTTGACCTGCTCCCCGGCGCCGGCCGCGGGCTCGGCGTCGACGGCGCCGGCCCGCACGGTGATGACCGGGGTGTCGCCGTTGGCCTGCGCCTCGACGGTGAACGCGCCGCCGAAGATAGAGTGCACCCCCTTGGCGCCCTCCTTCACCTCGACCACGTCGACCAGCAGGCCGGATCCGATCCGGGCCGCGAGCCGGCCCGCGATCTCCTTGCCGTCGGCGCTGGCGGCCAGCAACACGCCGGCCGGCGCGTTCGATTCCGCCAGCGAAGCCAGCACGTCGACCACCGGGGTGATCAGGTATTTGTCGACGTCGTCGGACTCGGCGACGTAGATCTTGGCGGCTCCGGCCTCCTTCAGGCCGTCCACCAGGGGCGCGGCGGTTCCGGGGGCGCCCACCACGACGGCGGACGGCTCGCCCAGCGCCCGGGCGGCGGTGATCAATTCGGCGGTGACCTTCTTCAACGCGCCTTCCGCGTGCTCGACGAGCACCAGTACTTCAGCCATGTTTTATTTCGCTCTTCTCGTCTGTCTTCTCGTCTGACTTGAGGTATCCAAGTGCTCGTTCAGATGATCTTCTGGGCGACCAGGTACTGCGCGACCTGATTGCCGCCCTCGCCTTCGTCGGTGACCTTCTCACCCGCGGTCTTGGGCGGCTTCGGCGTCGACGACAGCACCGTCGAGCCGGCATTCTCGAGCCCGACCTCGTCGGCCTCGACGCCGATCTCGGCCAGGGTCAGCACCGTGACCTCTTTCTTCTTGGCGGCCATGATGCCCTTGAAGGACGGGAAGCGCGGCTCGTTGATCTTCTCGTTCACGCTCACGACCGCGGGCAGGCTGGCCTCGAGGGTGAACACGCCCTCGTCGGTCTCCCGCTCCCCGGTGACCTTGCCGCCCTCCACCGACAGTTTCCGCAGGTGAGTGAGCTGCGGCAGGCCCAGATATTCGGCAATGATGGCCGGCACCGCCCCGCCGACCCCGTCGGTGGCTTCGTTGCCGGCGATGACCAACTCGGTCCCCTCGATGGTGCCCAGCGCACGCGCCAGCGCCCACCCGGTCTGGACCACGTCCGAGCCGTGCATGCCGTCGTCCTTGAGGTGGACGGCCTTGTCGGCGCCCATGGACAGGGCCTTGCGGATCGCCTCGGTGGCGCGCTCGGGGCCCGCGGTCAGCACGGTCACCGACCCGTCGACGCCGTCGGCGGCCTCTTTCTCGCGGATCTGCAGCGCCTCTTCGACGGCGCGCTCGTTGATCTCGTCCAGCACTGCGTCCGCGGCCTCGCGGTCCAGCGTGTAGTCGCCGTCGGTGAGCTTGCGCTCCGACCAGGTGTCCGGGACCTGCTTGATCAGGACCACGATGTTCGTCATGAGTTTGCTTCGTCCTCCTCGAAGGCGTCCCGACAGCGTTCGACTGCGGGACCTCGGTGCCTTCACACCATAGCGGGTCTTCATGCAGGTTCTTGAGCCTGTGTCCGGGCCCGGTTCGCGAATCAGACACTTCGCGTTAGCCTGCCTATGCAATGAGCGCATTCCTGTCCCGCGGTCCCCGCCAGAGGGCCGACGACCGTTCGCCCGCGGTTGACGCGGCGTTGACGCTGACGGGCGAGCGCACCATCCCCGATCTGGACATCGAGAACTACTGGTTTCGCCGCCACCAGGTGGTTTACCAACGGTTGGCGCCGCGTTGCGCGGGCCGCGACGTGCTCGAGGCCGGATGTGGCGAAGGTTACGGCGCCGACCTGATCGCCGGCGTCGCCCGCCGGGTCGTCGCGGTGGACTACGACGCGGCGGCGGTGGCCCACGTCGCAGGCCGCTATCCCGGGGTGGAGGTCATGCAGGCCAACCTGGCCGAGCTGCCGCTGCCCGACGCCTCGGTGGACGTCGTGGTTAATTTTCAGGTCATCGAGCATCTGTGGGACCAGGCGCAGTTCGTCAACGAGTGCGCCCGGGTGCTGCGTCCGTCGGGGTTGCTGATGGTGTCCACCCCCAACCGCATCACCTTTTCCCCTGGCCGGGACACCCCGATCAACCCGTTTCACACCCGGGAACTCAACGCCGACGAGCTGTCCGGGCTGCTCCTCGACGGGGGTTTCTCCGACGTGTCGATCAGCGGCCTGTTCCACGGCGCGCGCCTGCGGGAGATGGATGCCCGCCACGGCGGCTCCATCATCGACGCGCAGATCACGCGCGCGGTGGCCGACGCGCCGTGGCCGCCCGCGCTGGCGGCCGACGTCGCCGCGGTCACCACCGACGACTTCGACCTCGTCGACGCGGGCGACCGTGACATCGATGAGAGCCTCGACCTCATCGCGATCGCGGTGCGGCCGTGAGCGCGCCCTTGAACACATCCCGAGACCGGGTTCCCGGCCTGTTCACCCTGGTTCTGCACACCCATCTGCCGTGGCTGGCCCACCATGGCCGCTGGCCGGTCGGCGAGGAATGGCTGTACCAATCCTGGGCGGCGGCCTACCTGCCGCTGTTGCGGGTGCTGCACACACTGGCCGACGAGGATCGCCACCGGCTGCTCACGCTGGGCGTCACCCCGGTGGTCAACGCCCAGCTCGACGACCCGTATTGCCTCGACGGCATGCACCACTGGCTGGCCAACTGGCGGCTGCGGGCGAGTGAGGCCGCCAGTGTGCGGTCGATTCCCGGATCGAAGTCGGCCGGCTACCAGTCGTGCACGCCGGAAGCGTTGCGCACCTTCGGGATTCGCGAATGCGCGGAGGCGGACCGGGCGCTCGACGACTTCGCCAACCTGTGGCGGCACGGCGGCAGCCCGCTGCTGCGCACCCTGCTGGACGCCGGCACGGTCGAGTTGCTCGGCGGCCCGCTGGCCCACCCCTTCCAGCCGCTGCTCGCGCCGCGGCTGCGCGAGTTCGCGCTGCGCGAGGGACTGGCCGACGCGCAGCTGCGGCTGGCGCATCTCCCCGCCGGCATCTGGGCGCCCGAGTGCGCCTACGCCCCGGACATGGAACACGACTATGCGGCCGCGGGAATCACACACTTCATGGTCGACGGCCCGTCGCTGCACGGGGACACCGCGCTGGGCCGGCCCGTCGGCGACACCGACGTGGTCGCGTTCGGACGCGACCTGCAGGTCAGTTACCGGGTGTGGTCGCCGAAATCCGGCTACCCGGGGAACGCCGCCTACCGTGATTTTCACACCTACGACCACCTGACCGGGCTCAAGCCGGCGCGGGTCACCGGCCGCAACGTCTCGTCGGAGGCCAAGGCGCCCTACGACCCCGAGCTCGCCGACCGGGCGGTCGACGTCCACGTCGCCGACTTCGTCGACGTGGTCCGCAGCCGGCTGCGCAGCGAGTCCGAGCGCATCGGGCGGCCGGCTCACGTGGTCGCGGCCTTCGACACCGAGCTGTTCGGGCACTGGTGGTACGAGGGCCCGACCTGGCTGCAGCGCGTCCTGCGGGCCCTGCCCGCCGCGGGCGTGCGGGTCGGCACGCTGGCCGACGCCCTGTCCCTGGGCTACGTCGGGCATGCGGTTTCGTTGCCGCCAAGTTCGTGGGGTTCGGGCAAGGACTGGCAGGTGTGGGCCGGCGACAAGGTGGCCGACCTGGTCCAGCTCAACGACGAAGTGGTCGACACCGCACTGGGCACCGTCGACAAGGCGCTGTCGCAAACGGCGTCGCTGGACGGGCCGCTCCCCCGCGACCGCGTCGCGGACCAGATCCTGCGCGAGACCCTGCTGACGGTGTCCAGCGACTGGCCGTTCATGGTGAGCAAGGATTCGGCGGCCGACTACGCGCGGTACCGGGCCCACCTCCATGCGCACGCCACCCGCGAGATCGCCGGGGCGCTGGCGGCGGGCCGGCGCGACAGCGCGCAGCGGCTGGCCGACGGGTGGAACCGCGCCGACGGCCTGTTCGGCGCCCTGGATGCGCGTAGGCTTCCGCGGTGAAAGGCTTTTCACCACGCGAAGGTGCGTGTTTGTACTACGACACGCCGCTGCGGGCGGCATTTCGCGCACGCTCGCGACCAGGGGGCACACCGTGAAGATCCTGATGGTGTCGTGGGAGTACCCGCCGGTCGTGATCGGCGGGCTGGGCCGCCATGTGCATCACCTGTCGACCGCCCTGGCCGCCGCCGGACACGACGTCGTCGTGCTGTCCCGCCGTCCGTCGGGCACGGATCCCCGCACGCACCCGTCGTCCGATGAGGTCAGCGAGGGCGTCCGGGTCATCGCGACCGCCCATGATCCGCACGAATTCACCTTCAGCGACGACATGATGGCCTGGACCCTGGCGATGGGTCACTCGATGATCCGCGCCGCGCTGCCTTTGAAGAAATACGGGACCGACCGCTCCTGGCGCCCCGACGTGGTGCACGCCCACGACTGGCTGGTGGCCCACCCGGCGATTGCCCTCGCCCAGTTTTACGACGTGCCAATGGTTTCCACCATCCACGCCACCGAGGCTGGCCGGCATTCCGGTTGGGTCAGCGGGGCGCTCAGCCGCCAGGTGCACGCGGTCGAATCGTGGCTGGTACGCGAATCCGATTCGCTGATCACGTGTTCGGCGTCGATGACGGACGAGATCACCGAGCTGTTCGGTCCCGGCCTGGCCGAGATCACCGTTATCCGCAACGGTATCGACGCGGCGCGCTGGCCCTTCGCGGCCCGCCGGCCACGCACCGGCCCGCCCGAACTGCTCTACCTCGGGCGGTTGGAGTACGAGAAGGGCGTGCACGACGCCATCGCCGCGCTGCCGCGGATCAGGCGCACCCACCCCGGTGCCACGCTGACCATCGCCGGGGACGGCACCCAGCAGGACTGGCTCGTCGAGCAGGCCCGTAAACACCGGGTGCTCAAGGCGGTTCGGTTCGTCGGGCATCTCGACCACGAGCAGCTGCTGGCGGTGCTGCATCGGGCCGACGCCGCCGTGCTGCCCAGCCATTACGAGCCGTTCGGGCTCGTGGCTCTGGAGGCCGCCGCGGCCGGCACTCCGCTGGTGACCTCGAACATCGGCGGACTGGGCGAGGCGGTCATCAACGGGCAGACCGGAATATCGTGTCCGCCACGCGACGTGGCGGCGCTGGCCGCGGCGGTACGCACCGTACTCGATGATCCCGATGCCGCACAGCGACGCGCCCGCGCCGCTCGCGAACGGCTCACCGCGGACTTCGACTGGCAGACGGTGGCCGACGAGACCGCGCAGCTCTACCTGGCGGCCAAACGCCGCGAGCGGCAGCCGCAGGCGCGCCTGCCGATCGTCGAGCACGCGCTGCCGGATCGCTAAAGTCGAAGCCGTGGGGCTGGAATATTCGAGCGTTGTCGATGCGCCGCGTGCCGACGTCTTCGCCTGGTACGCCAGGCCGGGCGCTTTCAACCGGCTGTCGCCGCCGTGGCAGCCCCTTCGGGTGGTCACCGAGGCCGACTCGCTCGAGAACGGGCGCGCCGAGCTCGCGCTGCCCGGGGGCTTGCGCTGGGTCGCCGAACACCAGGCCGACTATTACGATCCGCCAAGGCGTTTCGTCGACGCCATCGGCAGCGACGGGTTGACCTCCCTGCCGGCCCGGGTCGCGGTGCGGTGGCGACACATTCACGAGTTCGAAGACGTCGGCGGCAACAGGACCCGGGTCATCGACCGGGTCGAGACGCCGGTACCCGGGTCGCTGTTGCGGCCCATGTTCGTCTACCGTCACCGCCAGCTGGCCGACGACCTGGCCGCCCACCGGGTGGCGGCCGCCAACGGCCTGAGACCCTCGACCATTGCCGTGACGGGATCGTCGGGACTGGTCGGTTCAGCGTTGACCGCCTTTCTGAGCACCGGGGGCCACCGGGTCATTCAGCTGGTCCGCCGAACCGCCAACGGCGACGATGAGCGGCAGTGGAACCCGGATGGCCCCGACCCGGACCTGCTGGCCGGGGTCGATGCGGTGATCCACCTGGCCGGCGCGTCGATCGCCGGGCGGTTCACCGACAAGCACCGAAAGGCCATCAGCGACAGCAGGATCGGGCCGACCCGTCGGCTGGCCGAACTGCTGGACCGCACCGATCCCAGGCCCTCGGTATTCGTTTCGGCGTCGGCGATCGGCTACTACGGACACGACCGCGGCGACGAGACTCTCACCGAGGACAGCGATCGCGGCGACGGGTTTCTGGCCGACGTGGTCGCCGAGTGGGAGGACGCCACGGCGCCCGCGGAGCGGGTCGGGGTGCGCGTGGTCCGAGTGCGCACCGGCATCGTGCAATCCCCCCGCGGCGGCACGTTACAACTGTTGCGTCCGCTGTTCAGCGCGGGGTTGGGTGGCCGGCTCGGCGACGGACGGCAATGGCTGTCGTGGATCGGGATCGACGACCTGATCGACGTCTATCACCGCGCACTGTGGGACACCACGCTGTCTGGTCCGGTGAATGCCGTTGCGCCGCAACCGGTCCGAAACTCGGAGTACACCCGAACGCTTGCCCGGGTTTTGCGCCGACCCGCGATCTTGCCGGTGCCTTCGCTGGGGCCCAGGCTCCTGCTCGGTGAACAGGGCGCTCGCGAACTCGCCTGCGCGAGCCAACGAGTGACTCCCCACAAGCTCGCGGCGGCCCAACACCGGTTCCGTCAGCCGGACCTAGACGGGGCCCTGCGCCACCTGCTCGGGCGCACAAGATAACTCAGGGCACGCGAAGCTCACTCGGCGTCTCTGCCGTCGCGGCTGCGCTGGTAGGCGCGCGCGCGCAATTGGGCGAGCCATTCCGGGTAGAGGCTCAGTTCGGGCGCGATGTTGGCGACCGGGTCAAACGAGATGTCCGGCCCGGGCTTGAGGACGCCTGTCAACTTCAGCCGGGCCAGGGGCGTGAAATCGGCTCTGCCGCAGGCTTGATCGATCGCGAAGTCGATGCCGCCCTCGTCGATCGCACCCCGGAGACTGCCCAGCGACAGGCCGAACCCGTCAACCGGGCTGACGCTTTGCGCCCTCAGCCACCAGATTTTGCCGTGATAGCGAAAGGGCATGAGGCTGGTCAACGTCTGCCCGGTCCACGAGGTGGTGGGCCGCAGCGCCACCGCCCGGGCCAGCACACCGGAGCCGGCGGTCACCAAGAGGATGTCCCACGGTGGTGCCGCCGCCTGCTGCGGTGCCACGCGGATCGCCAGGCCGATGAAGTCCGGCAGTGCGCCCGGCGTCCCCGCGGCCTTGGAGACCCGGGCGACCACGTCCGACGACGGGAGGGGCAACCCGTCGCCTGCGGGCGCGACGCGTTCGATTGAGCCTGTCGCCAACACACCGACGGGGTGGAAAAAACGGCGGCCACGAAGCGTGGAGCCCCATTGGAAGGGCTTGGCCGCGACATCGAAGAGATCGAAAGCATCCACCGCCGCCGGATTCCCCTTCTCCGCTGAGAAAAACCCTGCCGTCCCGTCATCGGCAACCGCCGCACGAGTCCGCGCGGGTCGCCGCCACTCCCTCTTGAGGTCTCCTCTCAAGGGCTCGATGCGCTGAGCCACAGCGGATCCGCCCGCCCTCGTTCCCCGCGGGGAAAGCACGACTGGCGCACAAGCCGATCATTAAGTAAATTAATGTTTCAATAACTGAAACGAGACGCGCCGACCGGAGCGGCTGCCCGGCACGTCCCGCATCGCCAGTGCTGATTCTCACCAGAGGGGTACCAACTTGTGAATCCGAGCCGTTCGATCCAGCTGAGCCACCCCGTGGGGGAGGCGTCGGTGGCAGCTTTGCACGCGTTGCCACGGGTGCGTCTCGCCGCGGAAGCCGCTCGGACAGCCACGACTTCCGTGCCCGGCGCCGACTACTTGGACAGCTGGCGGACGGGTTTGCGGCGGGCGGTGTTGTCCCACGTCGCCGGATTCGTCGCCGCCCGCTGCGCCGACGAGCTGGGCGATTGCGGGGTCGACGTGGCCGGCGACATCTTGCTGGAGTTCGTCAACGGAGGCAAGTGTCTGCGTTCGACGTTCATGTACCTGGGCTGGCTGTGCGGCGCGCCGGCCAGCGACGCGGCGTTGTCGGCGGCCGCCAGCCTGGAGCTGTTGCACGCATTCGCGCTCCTCCAAGACGACGTCATGGACGACTCGCCATCGCGTCGGGGCCGCCCCGCGGCGCACGTCCAATTCGCGGCGTGGCATCGCGGACGCGCGATGTCCGGCTCGTCACGCCGGTTCGGCGAATCGGCCGCCGTCCTGCTGGGCGACCTGTGCCTGATCTGGGCCGAACAGATGCTGCGGGACAGCGGCCTGCAGCCGGACCAGCTGCTACGGGCATGGCCGCGCTACAACGCCATGCGCACCGAGCTTGCGGTGGGCCAATTCGCCGATCTGGCGACCGACGCGCGCGACCTGCCTACGCTGGAGGCCGTGCGGGAGGTGGCCCGGCGCAAGTCGGGGAACTACACGGTGCGCCGGCCCCTGGAGATCGGGGCCGCGATGGCCGGCTGCGGCGAAAGGGTGCTGGCCGCGCTCGGCGAGTACGGGTCCGCCATCGGTGAAGCGTTCCAGCTGCGCGACGACATCCTCGGCATCTTCGGATCCCCTGCGGCCACCGGCAAGCCCAATAGTGGGGACCTGATCGAACGCAAGGCCACCAGCGTCGTGGTGGCCGCGCATCAGTTGGCCGACCTGTCGACGCGGATGCAGTTTCGCGAACTGATGACTGCAGAACGGCTCGACGAGTCGGCGCTCGAACGCTGGCGGACCTTGATCCTCGCCACCGGGGCGGTGCAGTGGATCGAGGAACTGATCGCCGACCGCGTCGAGGTTGCGCTGAAGGCGTTGGACGGCAACATGGTCGACGGCCCGCTCTCGGCTGCGCTCGTCGACATGGCGGGCCTGTGCACGCGGCGGGCCGCATGAGCGCGAGGGTGGCACCCTGATGCGGACGGTGCGCGGGCGGACCGATCGCGTCGTCGTGATCGGTGCGGGATTCGCGGGGCTGTCGGCCGCATTGCAGTTGGCCGGCCGCGGGCGGGACGTCACGGTGGTGGAGCGGCACCCGTGGCCCGGCGGTCGAGCGGGCCGCCGCGACATCGAAGGCTACCGGATCGACACCGGGCCGACGGTGCTCACGATGCCCGACATCATCGACGAGGCGTTCGCCGCCGTGGGCGAATCCTACTCGGACAGAATCGAATTACTCCCGGTCGATCCGGCCTACCGGGCGATGTTCGCCGACGGCAGCGCCATCGACGTCCACACCGACGCGGACCGGATGGCCGCCGCCGTGCGGGACTTCGCCGGCCCACAAGAGGCCGACGGCTACCGGCGGCTGCGTGAGTGGCTGAACCGGCTGTACCGCGCGGAGTTCGACGGCTTCATCGCCGCGAACTTCGACTCGCCGCTGAACCTGCTCAATGGCCGCCTGGCTCGGCTGACCGCGCTCGGCGGATTCCGCCGCTGGGACACCATGGTCAAGCGCCACCTCAACGACCCGCGGTTGAGCCGGGTGTTCACCTTCCAGTCGCTCTACGCCGGCGTCGCGCCACAACAAGCCCTGGCGGTCTATGCAGTGATCGCGTACATGGACACGGTCGCCGGCGTCTTCTTCCCACGCGGCGGCGTGCGCGCGCTGCCCGACGCGCTCGCGGCGGCGGCCGCCGACGCCGGGGTGCGGTTCTGCTACTCCTCGACGGTTACCAAACTGGAGCGCGCCGGCGAGCGGATCACCGCGGTCCAGACCGACCGGGATCAGCGCATCCCCTGCGACGCGGTGGTGTTGACCACCGAACTGCCGCAGACCTACCGGCTGCTGGGCCGCCGGCCGCGACGCGTTCTCCCGCTGCGTGCGGCGCCGTCGGCGGTGGTGCTGCACCTGGGCTGCCGCCCCGCGCCGCCGCAAAGTGCCCATCACACAATCCTTTTCGGCGAGGCCTGGGAGCGGACGTTCACCGACATCATCCGCGAGCGCCGGCTGATGGCGGACCCGTCGTTGCTGGTCACCCGGCCGACGGCCGGCGACCCCGGCCTGGCCCCCGCCGGCCGCGACCTGCTCTACGTGCTGGCGCCGGCCCCGAACCTTTCGC
This sequence comes from uncultured Actinomycetota bacterium, assembly GCA_963784685.1. Taxonomy (GTDB): domain Bacteria; phylum Actinomycetota; class Actinomycetes; order Mycobacteriales; family Mycobacteriaceae; genus Mycobacterium. Next base: position 113,183 of record CAWASF010000008.1, on the reverse strand, counting down.
GCTGCGAAGTCGACTGGGCGGCCACCGGCGACGCGTACACGGACTCACTCCTCGACATCGTGGCTGACAGGCTGCTGCCCGGCCTGCGGGATGACGCCCAGGTGCTGCACGTCGACACCCCGGCCGACTGGGCCGACCAGGGCATGGCGGCAGGAACACCGTTCGCGTTGGCGCACACGTTCGCCCAGACCGGGCCGTTCCGCCCGGGCAACACCGTGCGGGGCGTCGACAACGCGGTGCTGGCCGGGTCGTCCACCCTGCCGGGCGTCGGGGTGCCGACGACGCTGATTTCCGGTCGCTTGGCCGCCGACCGCATCACCGGGACCGTTCCGAAGACGACGACACTCGACCTGAAAGCCCGATCGCGATGATCCGGACGGAATTGAACGCGGCCGGAATCGAGGATCTGCGCCTGCGGGAGGCATATCGGTGCTGCCGGCAGGTCGCCGCCGAGACCGGGCGCACCTATTTTCTTGCCACCCGGCTGCTGGCCCCGGACCAGCGCCCGGCCGTGCACGCGTTGTACGGCTTCGCGCGCCACGCCGACGACATCCTCGACGACCTCAACCCGGCGCTGGATGTCGGCGCGCGGGCCGACCGGCTGCAGCAGCTGTCGGACCGGTTCTTCAGTGGCGGCGGCCGCCACGACGAGCCCGTGCTGGCCGCGGTCGACGACACCGTGCGCCGCTACGGGATTCCCGTGGACCTGTTCGAGGACTTTCTGGCCTCGATGCGCATGGACCTGACCGTCACCGACTATCCCGACCGTGCCGCGCTCAACCGCTACATGCGCGGGTCCGCGGAAGTCATTGGGCTGCAAATGCTCCCGATCCTGGGCACCGTGGGCGACCCGGACGAGGCCGCGCCGTACGCGGCGGCGCTGGGCCGCGCGTTTCAGCTCACGAACTTCCTGCGCGACGTCGCCGAGGACCTGGCGCGCAACAGGATCTACCTGCCCGCCGACGAACTCGCCGCCTTCGGCGTGGACCGCGAACTGCTGACGTGGTGCCATGCCCATCAGCGCACCGATACCCGGGTGCGCGCCGCCCTTCAGGCTCAGCACGACATCACCCGCGACATCTATCGCTTCGCCGCCGGCGGGATCGCGCTGCTGGCGCCGCGCTCCCGCCCGTGCGTCGCTACCGCGCTGACGCTTTACTCTGAAATCTTGGACTGCATCGAGGCAATCGACTTCTGCGTCTTCAGCCGGCGCGCCACGGTCGGCACGACGCGACGGCTCCGGGTCGCCGGCGGTGCGCTGCTGCGATCCTGGTGGCGGCGCACGGGCGGGTCCGAGCACCGTAAACCCGGTGCGGCGTGAGCGACCGGTGGCAATACCTGATCGTGCTGGGGCTGTGCCTCGCGATCACCGCGCCGCTGGAGCTGTTCGGCCCCGGTGTCTACCGGCAACCGCGCCGGCTGCTGCGCGCGGTCCTTCCGGTGGCCGCGGTTTTCCTCGTCTGGGACGCGGTGGCGATCCGAGCCGGCGTGTGGACCTACAACGACTCGTACATCACCGGCGTCCACCTCCCGTTCCGGGTGCCCATCGAGGAAGCGCTGTTCTTCGTGGTGATCCCGGTGTGCGGGCTGCTGACCTACAACGCGGTCACCGCCATCCTCGATCGGAGCAGGCGCCGATGAGCGGGCTCGGCTACACGTTGCCGGCCGTTTCGGCCGTACTGGCGGTGCTGGGGCTGGAGTTCGCGGTGCTGCGCACGCGGCTGTTCCGGCGACCCGCGTACTGGTTGTCGATGGCGATCGTGCTCGGTTTCCAGGTTCCGGTCGACGGCTGGCTGACAAAACGCAGCGCCCCCATCGTGATCTACAACGAACGCCAGACCAGCGGCGTGCGATTCCCGCTCGACATTCCCGTCGAGGACTTCCTGTTCGGCTTCGCACTGGTGACCGCCGTGCTGCTGTTGTGGGAGCGCCAACGCGCAAGGCGGATCGCCGGGGACAAACATGGATAAGGCGGGCCTGCCCCGGATCGATGTGCCCGGGGCCTTCGACGGTGGCGCGGCGGCCTACGACGGACTGGTCGGCGCCAACCCCTGCTACCACTCCAATTTGCAGCTGTCGGCGCGCCGGATGCGGCTGCCGAACCGCGGGCGAGGCCTGCGGCTGCTCGACGCCGGCTGCGGCACCGGCGCGTCGACGGCCGCTCTGCTGGCGGCGGCCCCCGAGGCGGAGATCGTGGCGGTCGACGCCGCGCGCGAAATGCTCACCGCGGCAAGGGCCAAGCCGTGGCCGCCCTCGGTCCGGTTCGTGCACGCCCGCATCGAAGAACTCGACGAGCACGGCATCGCCGGGCCGTTCGACGGCATCCTGGCCGCCTACCTGCTGCGCAACCTGCCCGACCCGGACGCTCAACTGCGCGCCTTCCGCCGGCTTCTTCCGCCCGGCGGCACCCTGGCGCTGCACGAGTACTCGGTGCGCGACTCCCGCGCCGCGACCCTGACCTGGCACGCGGTGTGTTGGGGCATCATCATCCCCACGGCCTGGTGGCGCACCCACGACAGCACGCTGTACCGGCACCTGTGGCGAAGCGTCCTGGCTTTCGATGGGGCGGAGCGACTTCGGGCCCGCATGCGCGACGCCGGATTCGCCGAGGTGCGCACCGAAGCGATGCCGGGATGGGAGCGCGACGTCGTGCACACCTTCCTGGGGGAAGCGCCGCAATGATGGACCGCCGCAGCCAAGTTCATCCGGCAGCGCCCGGATCGCCCGACGCCGGCGCTCTGTCGTCGCGCCCCCGCGCCGTCGTCGTCGGCGCCGGAATCGCCGGCCTGACGGCGGCCACCGCGCTCGCCGAACGCGGCGTCACCGTGGACGTGGTGGAGCGCGAAGAGTACCTGGGCGGCCGCGTGGGCGGCTGGACCGAACGGCCCGGAGACCTTGAAGGCGCCGCGCTGGCGATGAACCGCGGATTTCACGCCTTCTTTCGCCAGTACTACAACCTGCGGGCCCTGCTCAGCCGGGTCGACCCGCAATTGCGGATGCTGGCACCCGTCAGCGACTACCCCTTGATCGACGGCGCCGGGCGACGGGACACCTTCCGCGGGCTGCCCCGCACCCCGCCGTGGAACGCGTTGGCGTTCGCGTTGCGCAGCCCGACTTTTCGCCTCGGCGACCTGGCGCGCATCAACGCTCGGGCCGCCGCACCTCTGGCCGCGGTGTCGGTGCCCGGCATCTACCGGCGGCTCGACCACATCGACGCCGAAACCTTCTTGAAAGCCATCAACTTTCCCGAGTCCGCGCGCCACCTCGCGTTCGAGGTGTTCTCGCGCAGCTTTTTCGCCGAGCCGACGCAGTTGTCCGCCGCGGAGTTGGCGACCATGTTCCACATCTACTTCCTGGGATCGAGCGAGGGCCTGATCTTCGACGTCGCCACCGCGAACTTCGATGCGGGCCTGTGGAATCCGCTGCGCGACTACCTGAGCGGCCGGGGTGTTCGGGTGCACCTCGGCGCGCGGGTGTCGCGTGTCGACCCGGGCGCCGGCAAAACCTTTGCCGTCCATACCGATTCGGGCGAGCGGTTCGACGCCGACGCCGTGGTGCTCGCGCTCGACGTGGGCGGGCTGCAGCAGGTCGTGGCCGCGTCGCCCGGCCTTGGCGACGGTGCCTGGCGCGACCGGATACGGCAGTTGCGCACCGCCCCGTCCTTCGTCGTGCACCGGCTGTGGCTCGACCGGCCCGTCGCCGGACACCGGCCCCCCTTCCTCGGCACCGCCGGTCACCCGCCCGTCGACAACATCAGCGTGCTCGAGCGCTACGAACGCGAGGCCGCGCAGTGGGCGCGCGAACACGGCGGGTCGGTCGTCGAATTGCACTCGTACGCAGCCACTTCCGAAACATCCGCCGCCGCAGGGGTCGGACGACTGCACAAGCTGTATCCCGAAACCGCTGCGGCGCGGGTAGTCCACGAGCGCGAACTGCGCCGCAGCGATTGTCCCCTCTTCGCGCCCGGAACGTATTTCCGGCGGCCGACCGTGGCGACGCCGCAGCCTGGGCTGGCGCTGGCCGGCGACGGGATCCGCGTCGACCTGCCCGTGGCGCTGATGGAGCGCGCGGCCACGACGGGTTGGTCGGCGGCCAACCGCCTGCTGGCGTCGTGGGGACTCGCCGGCCATGAGCTGCGGACGGTTCCGACGCGGGGGCGCTCGGCGCTGCTGCGGTCACTGGCCGAACGCCAGGGACGCCGGCGATGAGCGCCGGCGACCGGTTGCGCCGCCGGTGGCCGAAGGACTGGCCCGTCGGCGTGATTCCCCGCGTCTCCTGGACGCAACAGCGCCCGACCTACCGTGACGCACAGCCGGGGATCATCAACGCCGCGCTGGACAGGGCCCAACACCGGCCGACCGGAAACTGGTACGTGCTGGCGGCAAGCCGCGACGTGCGGGCAAGCCGCCCGTTCGGCGCCCGGGTCGGTGGGCTCGAGCTGGTCGCCTGGCGTGACAAGCACCACCGCTTGCGCGTGGGCCCCGCAAGCTGCCCGCACCTCGGCGCCGACCTGGCCACCGGAGTCGTGCGCGGCGGCGTGTTGTACTGCCGCTGGCACGGGCTGGCCCTGGACGGCGACACCTGCGACTTACGCTGGAAAGCATTCCCCGCCCACGACGACGGCGTGCTGGCCTGGGTGCGCCTCGACGCCGTGGGGAAAGAGCCGCCACTGGACGAGCCGGTGCTCGGCCCCCGGCCCGCCGGCGACACCCTCGCGGCCGTCACCCGCGTGGTCGGCCGTTGCGAACCGTCCGACATCATCGCCAACCGGCTCGACCCGTGGCACGGCGCATGGTTCCACCCGTACTCCTTCACCCGGCTCGAGGTGCTCACCACCCCGACCGAGGAAGACGACCGGTTCCTGCTATCGGTCACTTTCCGCATGGGTCGCTTCGGTGTGCCCGTGATCGCCGAATTCACCACCCCGCAGGCGCGCACCGTCGTAATGCGCATCATCGAGGGCGAGGGAACCGGGAGCGTCGTCGAAACCCACGCCACACCAATGGGTCTGCAGCCGGACGGACGGCCGGCCGTCGTCGTGACGGAGGCCACCATCGCAAGGTCGCAACGCCCTGGGTTCCGCGCCGCGCGCCGGGTGCGCCCGCTGGTCACACCGTTGATGCGCTTTGCCGCTGCCCGGCTTTGGCGCGACGACCTCGCCTACGCCGAACGCCGCTATCGGCTCCGCACGGGTGGTTAACATGGACGGACCGAAACACGGGGGACCAGCAGAAGGCCGAACCGGCGATGGACAAAGCGCACTCCGCCTGCTACCGATCCCTGACTGCGGTCACCGCCGCCGCGCACTTGGCCTACCTCGTCTACGTGCCCGGCGGCGGATTCTTGGCGCTGCGCTGGCCGCGGACCGTCTGGCTGCACCTGGCAAGCGTGTGCTGGGGGCTGGCGATCGTGGCCCTGCCGTTGCCGTGTCCGCTGACCACGATGGAAAACTGGGCCCGTGTCCGCGCCGGCCTGAACCCGCTGCCGGGAAGCGGCTTCGTCGACCGCTACCTCGCCGGGGTCCTGTACCCGCGGGACCGTACCGGCACCGTCCGCACCTTCGCCTTCGGGGCGGCCGCGACATCCTGGATCGCCCTGGCGGAAAAGCGGCGCAACGCCCGACGTGTTCGGTGAACCGCAGGCGGGTACCCACCCGAGAACCCATCCCGACGACGAAAGCGAATACTTTTGAACGACAAAAAGTTCCGCAAAGGCGACGGGGTCGAATGGCGAAGCCACGGCAGCACCGTCACGGGAACCGTACAACGTGAGATCGTTTCGGACACAGAGGCGGCCGGGCGCACGGTCCGGGCGGCGAAAGACGAGCCGCAGTACCAGGTGCGCAGCGACAAGACCGGCGCCGAGGCCGTCCACAAACCGAGCGCCCTACGCCCTCACCACGACTGACTCAGACAGGTGTCGCCACCCGTTGACGATTTTCGGACACGATCCGGCGGGGCTTACGGCACGTCGTGGTGCCACCCGGGTGAGGGCGCGGATACGCTGGTGGGTCTGATGAAGGATTCGGGATAGGTGACCAAGCGCCGCGCACAAGACCCACAGCCCGGCCGCACCGAGCTGGAAAGGCAGTTGTCGGCCGACATTCGAGCGATAACAGCGCAATCTGATCGCGTGGGCCGCCACTACGCGCGGGTGAACGACGTGAGCAGCGGCGACTTCCACGCGCTCCTGCACATCATGGTCAGCGAAACCGCCGGAAAGCCGTTGACCCTGGCCCAACTTCGGCAGCGCATGGACGTGTCGCCCGCGGCGATCACCTATCTCGTCGATCGGATGATCGAGGCGGGCCACATCCGGCGCGAGCCCGATCCCGAGGACCGGCGAAAGTGGCTGCTGCGCTACCAGGAAAGCGGCATGGCCCTGGCGCACGACTTCTTCAGGCCCCTGGGCGCCCATCTGAGCAAGGCGATGGCCGATCTGAGCGACAAGGACCTCGTCGCCGCCCACCGGGTGTTCGCGGCGATGATCACCGCGATGTCGACGTTCGAGGACGAGCTCGCCGACCAACCCGACCCACCCTCAGCACGCGCTGTTCGATGAGCTCCGCGCCGCGCGCCACACCGCCGGTCGCGGCGAACCCGGCGGCCACCCGCCGCGCACCTTCGGACATCGTGGTCGCGTCGCGCACGGCGGCGCGCAGCCTCGCCTCGGTCAGCCTTTTAGCGGGCAGCCGGGTGCCGCAGCGGGCCATTTCAACCCGCCGCGCGACCTCGGCCTGATCGCGGGCGAAGGGCACCGCACACACCGGGACGCCGCGGTCCAGCGCCTTCACCGTGCTGCCCATCCCCCCGTGGGTGACGGCGCAGATCGCCCGGTCCAGCACCGCACCATGTCGCACGAAACGAGACACGGTGGCGTTGGGCGTCCGGGGCAGCCCGTCGGGGACGCCGGCCGGAAACGTCGCCACCACGTGGACCGGCTCATCGGCCAGCGCCCGCAAGGCGACTCGGCCCAGCGCGGCGTCCGCCTGTGCGATCGAGGAGGTGCCGACCAAGACGATGGGGCGGTCGACGGCCGCCAGCCAACCCGGGATGGGAGCGGAGGCCGGTTCGAACACGCAGGCACCGATGAAATGCGCGTCGCGCCAGTCGGGACGCGAGTATTCGAACGGTTCGCCGCCGACCGCCAACAACAGCGCGGCGCGGCGCATGAGCGCATCCACCGACCCGACCGGCGACACACCGAGGCCCCTGCGGATCGCGTTGACGCGCGGCACTATTCGGCGATCGAATAGCGCGCTCACGAACGGGCGCATCGACGCGTCGCGGACACTGCCGAGCGCTCCGGGCAGCGGGCGCAAGCCGGGGCCGAACGGCGGCGCCCCGCGAGACCGCAGGTACGGCGTGAAGGGCGAGAACACCAACCAAGGAACGCCGCCGGCCTCAGCCATCGACATCGCTCCCCAGCAGTTGGCATCGACGATGACCGCGTCGGGCTGCACGTGTGTCAGCGCGCACCCCAGGTCGCCGACTTCGATCGCCGCGCGTCGGCACAGCACGTCGATCGTCGTCTTCAGAACCCCTAACGCGTTGCGGGCCAGCCAGTCCCGGCCGATGATGGCCTCGATGCGCGGGTCGACCGCCTCGGCGTGCATGCCGTAACCGCGCATGGTGGAGACCTCACCGGCCAGGGTCCGCAGGTGGACCTGATGGCCGCGCTCACGTAGTTCCCGCAGCAGCGCGCCCATCGGGTACAAGTGGCCGAGCGCGGGCGACCCGTAAGCCAAAATCACTGCCATGCGCTTGCGCCGTTAAATCGGCGTCACGCCGACGTCGCGCAGGGCACGCAGGTCGGCCGCACCGCACCCGTGCAGGCAGATGCGGAGCCCGTCGATGAATCGTTGCAGCCACGCCGCCGCCGCCGCCGCGGAATCGATCGCGGCGGGCAACAGCGGGCGGGCAACGGCCACCACATCGGCGCCCAAAGCCAGGGCCTTGGCCGCATCCATCCCGGTGCGGATTCCGCCGGAGGCCACCAACGGTATGTCGGGCAGCGCCACACGCACCTCTTCGATCGCCTGGGCCGTGGGTATGCCCCAGTCGGCCAGGTCCGGATAGCGCAGTTCGCCGTAGCGAACCAATTGCTCGACGCGCGACCACGACGTGCCGCCGGCGCCGGCCACATCGATGGCCGCCACCGGCGGCTCACCGGACAGCCGCAGCAGCTCGGCGACCGCCGCGGCCCCGATCCCGTGGCCGACCTCCTTCAGCAGCACCGGGTAGCCCAGCAGGTCGGCCAGGTCGTGCAGCCGATCCAGCGATCCGGCGAAGTCGGTGTCACCCTTGTGCTGGATGGCCTCTTGGAGCGGGTTTGTATGCACGGCAAGGGCATTCGCGCCCACCCGGTCGAGCGCGCGGACGATGTCGGGCACCGCGTCCTTGGTCAACTGAGCCAGGCCGATGTTGCCGAACAAGAGCACGTCCGGTGCGATGTCGCGAACGGCGAAGCTCGTCGCGGCCCGCTCCCCCAGCGCGCTGTCGAGCATGACGCGCTGTGACCCCAGCATCATTCCGATGCCGAGCCGTTGCGCGGCGGTCGCCAGGTTCCGGTTGATCGTGCCCGACAGCTTCGCGCCACCGGTCATAGCGCCGACCAGGATCGGGGCCCGCAGCCGCGCGCCGAGAAACTCGGTGGACAGGTCGATGTCGTCCAGGCTGGTCTGGGTCAGGGCGTTGTAGGGCAGCCGATAGTGTTCCAGGCCGGTCGTCACTCCCCGATAATCGACGTCGCCGTCGAGGCACACGTCGATGTGGCGGCGTTTGCGGGCGGTCATGTCGCCGTGATCTGCCGTCATGGCACGTCTATCGTGCGGCGGCGATTCAACACCCAGATGTGGGCGGACAGCGCGAGCGCGAACGCGCACCAAGCCGGATAGAGCACCAGCGGCACGGCGCGGGTTCCCCGGACGGCGATGGCGCGACGGGCCAGGTCGGCACTGCTGGCCGTCAGCGCCGCGTTGAGGACGACGGCCGCCGCCAGCCGGCGTCGATTGAAGAACACCCATGACCAGCCCGTGTTCAGCGCGAGGTTGACGGCCAGCCACGTCGCGTAAATCCGGGCCGCCGGCCGGTTCCCGGTGTCGCGCAGCGCGTCGACGGTGGCCGCGGACACCACGGCGATGTCCGCGTACAACGCGGGCCACACGATCGGGAACACCGTCCGCGGCGGCTGGTAGGCCGGCTTCCGCAACCGCGCGTACCAGACCGACTGAACCGCCGGCCGGGTGGCCAGGCCGCCGACCGTGGAAGCGGTCGCGGTCGCCGCGGCGGTGGCGATCAACGTCGATTTGCGCATGATCATCCAACCTGCTCGACGGGAACGGCAATTTCGTTGCGGCGCAGAGCCGGAATCGTCCATGGCGGATCGTAGAACCACGCCGCCGGCGTGTCGGTGACCTCGAATCCGTTGGTCCGCAGCGTGTCCAACAACCGGGCCGTCTGTGCCGCAACGGCGCGGCGACTGCGGCTGCCGGTGAACCGGCGCACGGCGATAGTCTCCGGCGGCACGCGGACCAATCGGACTTCGGCGTCGTCGGGCTGCGGCAGCGACTCGAGCGTCTTGTCGGCGGGCATGAAGAATCGGATCGCCCATTCGCCCCCGCCACGCTTGCCGACGGCCCGCTGCGCCACCGGCGCCGTCATCGCGATCTTCTCGTCGGCATGGTTGGCGCCGAAGATGTAGCGGGCAAGGCGGCGGAAGCCGGCGTTGCGGGCAGCCTCTTCGCCGGCGGTGACCGTCGTCTCCGCGGCGATTCGAGCACCATATCGGCGGATTTCGACGGCCCCGGCCAGCCGCTCGGCACTGTGGTCAGGCTCCCTGGTGCCGCCGCGGTAACCGACCACCGATCCCGCCGCGTGCGTGGCCTCTCCGATCATGGCTCCTATCGACCCGAGCACAAACACCCCGTTCCTTCACATTTCGTCGTCAGGTGGTACCCGTCGTCGGCCCCTGTTGCCGTCCACCATGAGCAAGCCTAACCGATTGATGCGATTTTAGTTAAGTACTTGAATGGTTAAGAATATTAACGTAATGTCGCGATGGCCGAACCAAGTGCGTCTGAGGTATGGCCCGTCCTCGGATCCGCAGCCCAGTCGGGGCGGGTCACCGCTAACCGTTGCCGGACAGCATGATCCGCAGTCCAGTACGCGGCCGGCGGTCGCGACCAACCGCAAATTGTGCAGAGGGCGGTGCATGCTAGCGCGAACGGCTGACCTTTGCGTGGCGGCGCCGCGACGGATCATCCTTGCCGCTGTGCTGTTCATGATCGCCGCGGCCGTTTTCGGCGTACCCGCCGCGAAGAGCCTATCTGCCGGCGGTTTCCTGGACCCGACATCCGAATCGGCCCGCGCCGCCGCGTTGCTCGCCACGAAATTCGATCAAAGCGACATGGGACTGGTGCTGCTGGTGAGTTCGGTGAACGGTGCCGCAGACGGGCCCGCGCGGGCCGTCGGCGCCGAAATCGCCCAAGGGCTTGCCCAATATCCGTTCGTTTCGCAGGTGGCGTCGCCCTGGGATCCGCAACCTGCCCCGGACCTGCTCAGCGCCGACGGGAAGACCGCGATGATCCTGGTCGCGCTCAAGGGCGACGAAACCAGCGCACCCGAGCACGCGCAGTTGTTGGCCAAGCGATTCGCGCGTGATCGCGACGGGATCACGGTGCAGGCGGGCGGGTCGGCATTGGTGTATGAACAGGTCAACCGGCAGACCGAGAAAGACCTCCTGCGCATGGAGTTCATCGCGGTTCCGCTGAGTTTCATCGCGCTCGTGTGGGTGTTCGGCGGGTTGTTCGCAGCGGCGCTGCCCATTGCCGTGGGGGGATCGGCGATCCTGGGCTCGCTCGCCGTGTTGCGTGCGATCGCGTTGTTCACCGACGTGTCGATCTTTGCCCTGAACGTGACGGTGGCGTTGGGGTTCGCCCTGGCCGTCGACTACACCTTGCTGATCATCAGTCGGTACCGCGACGAGTTGGGGGTCGCGACGAACCGCGACGAGGCCTTGGTAAGAACGGTGACGACAGCCGGGCGCACCGTGCTGTTTTCCGCGACCACGGTGGCCCTTGCCCTGGCGTCGACGGCGCTTTTTCCGATGTACTTCCTCAAATCGTTCGCCTACGCCGGGACGGCCGTGGTCGCCTTCGCCGCCTTCGCGGCGGTGGCGGTCGCGCCGGCTGTCATCAGTGTGATGGGAGACCGGCTCGACGCACTCAACGTGTGGCATCTGGGCCGCCGGCTGTTCCGCCGCCCGGCGCCACCGCGGCGAACCCTGGTGCAGAGCTTCTGGTACCGAACCGCGAAACTGGTTATGCGTCAGGCGATTCCGGTCGCCCTGGCCCTTACCGCTTTGCTCCTTGCGCTGGGCATACCGTTCCTGGGTGTCAGCTGGGGATATCCGGACGACCGGGTACTGCCGACGTCGTCGTCGGCCCGTGTCGTCAGCGACCGCATCCGCAGCGAATTCCGCACGAACTCCGAGGCGCGACTGAGGATCGTCCTTCCGCGAACCGGCGGCCTCACCGGCGCTGACCTGGACGGCTACGCCGCTGCGCTCTCCCTCGTCGCAGACGTCTCGGCGGTGTCCTCGCCGGCCGGCACCTTCGTCGCCGGTGAGTACCGGGGACCGCCCTCGGCTCCGACCGGATTGGCAGGAGGCAGCGCCTATCTGACCGTGGACAGCACCGCCCCCCTCTACACACGGGCGTCTGAGGACCAGTTGGTCCGCTTGCACGCGGTCGCGCCGCCGCGAGGTCAAACGGTCCAGATCGCCGGGATGGCGCAAACGAATCGTGATTGCGTAAACGGCATTACGTCGCGTCTGCCGTTGGTGTTCGGCTTCATTGCCGTCGTCACCCTGATGCTGCTGTTCCTACTTACGGGCAGCGTGATACTCCCGGTGAAGGCGGTACTGCTCAACATGCTTTCGCTCACCGCCGCATTCGGCGCCCTGGTGTGGATCTTCCAAGAGGGTCACCTGGCGGCGGCCGGCACGACATCGACCGGCACGCTGGCGGTGAACGTCCCCGTGCTGATGTTTTGCATCGCATTCGGACTGTCGATGGATTACGAAGTCTTTCTGCTGTCCCGGATCCGCGAGCACTGGCTGGATTCGTCCCGAACCCGTGCGGACAACGACGAAAGCATCGCATTGGGTCTCGCCCACACGGGCAGGGTGATCACGGCCGCGGCAATGATCATGTCGATCTCGTTCGCCGCTCTCATTTCGGCCGGCGTGTCCTTCATGCGCATGTTCGGCCTCGGGCTGACGATCGCCGTCTTAATCGATGCGACACTGGTGCGGACGCTGCTGGTGCCGGCCTTCATGCATGTGCTGGGAGGTCTGAACTGGTGGGCGCCCGAATGGCTGGCACGTTGGCACCGCCGCGGCCGTACTACGGCTGCCCCGAACGCAACTCGCCCTGAAAGTGAACCATCGCGGCAATGAGCGCGGTCAGGACGCGGTGCGCCGCGGCCAGGTCGGCTTCGGGCAGGTCATCGAGCGCCGCGCGGGTGTGCGTCCCCAGCGGGGCGAAAAACGAGCGGGCGGTGGCCGACCCGGGATCCGAGTACCGCAGGAAGACCTTTCGCCGATCGGCGGCATCCGACTCGCGCCGGATATGTCCCGAATTGATCATGCGCTCGACGAGGTAGGTGATCGCCGCCGCGGACAGCCCCATCTTTTGGCGCAGCTCCCCCGAGGTCAGCGGCGAGCCCGAGTTTTCCGCCACCAGTATGTGCAGCAGGGCGCGAAAGTCGCTGGGACGCAACCGATGCACCGCGGCGAACACACGACCCAACTGATCGGACTCGGCGGTGAGGGCACGCGCATCGGCCGCGATCAGCTCTTCGAGCCGCACACGTTCGGTGGCGTCTTCCATCAGAGTCGCAGCATACCGCCCGAACGCCAGATTGTTAACTTGATTAATGTTTAAGTGATTGAAATGCTTATCCACGTGATGTTCGACAGGCTGGCCGTTGCTGTGACGAGCCGGCCTTCGTGGCTTCCCGGACTGGCGGCGATCCTGCTGGGTACTGGGCTCATGGTGCTGATCGGCGGAAACACCCAGGCGGGCCGGGCGCCGCTGTCGGTGCCGTACGGCTCGGACTCCGCGAAGGTAGACGCGCTGGCCCGCCAGCTCCCCGGCGGCGATCGCGCTCCTCTGATCGTCGTGGTGAGCCGCGCCGACGGCCGGCAGCTGGCACCGGCGGACGTCGGCGCCGCCCGGGCGGCCCGCGACCGCATGGTGGCGCTCAGCCACGACACCGGCGGGGCGCCTGTGGCGGTCTCGGCCGACGGCAAAGTGGCTATCGGCGTGGTTTCCGTGAGCGCCGGCCTGTCGGGGCTGCCCCTGGACCACGCGGTCGCCGGCCTGCGCGCCGCCGCCGTCACCGACCTGCCCGCGAGCCTGCGCGCCCAGGTCACCGGGGGTCCGGCGTTCGGCGCGGACATCGCCAACGCCTTCACCGATGCCGACGTCACCCTGCTGGCGGTGACGGCGTCGGTGGTGGCGCTGCTGTTGATCGCAACCTACCGTTCGCCGGTGCTGTGGCTTGCGCCCCTGCTCGTGATCGGCTTCGCCGACCGGGTGGCGACGGCGATGGGCACGGGGGTGGCGGCGAAGACCGGGCTGAGCTTCGATGGCGCCACGTCCGGGATCACCAGCGTGCTGGTGTTCGGGGCGGGCACCAATTACGCGCTACTGCTGATTTCGCGCTATCGGCAAGAACTTTCGCGCCACGCCGAACACCGCGACGCGCTGCGCACGGCGGTGCGTCTGGCGGCGCCCGCCATCGTCGCCAGCAACGCCACCGTGGTGTTGGCTTTGCTGACCCTGCTGTTGGCCTCGACGCCGAGCACCCGGAGCCTGGGCGCCCTGGCCGCGTGCGGACTGGTGGTCGCCGCGGTGTCGATCTTGGTGGTGCTGCCGCCCGTGCTCGCGATGTGCGGACGACGCATTTTTTGGCCCTTCATCCCGCGCGCCGACGGCGACGGCACGCCCGATTCCGGTCCCTGGCACCGGGTCGCCGAATGGGTCGACCGGCGTCCGGCAGTGGTGGCAGCGCTCGCAGTCGCGCTCCTGATGGCCCTCGCCACCGGCCTGACGGGAACCCGGATCGGCTTGTCCCAGACGGAGCAGTTCCGGGTGCGGGCGGATTCGGTGGCCGGTTATGACGTTCTGGCCGCACACTTTCCGGGCGGTGTCGCCGGCCCCACGCTGGTCGTAGGCCCCTCCGCGCGCGCGGCGCAACTTCAGCAGGCCATCCGTTCCACCCCGGGCGTGGTGTCGGCATCCGAGGCGGGTCAATCGACCACGGGACTGACGAAGTGGTCCGTCGTGATCGACGCCGCCCCGTCGTCCGACCGGGCATTCGAAATAGTTGCAACGCTGAGGAATTCGACCAAAGAGGTGACTGCCGACGCGCTGGTGGGCGGTGCCGACGCGCAGGCGCTCGACGTCGGTGACGCCGCCGCGCACGATCGGCTGGTGCTGATACCGGCAATCCTCGCCGTGATCATGGCCGTGCTGTATGCGCTCCTGCGATCGGCGCTCGCGCCGCCGACCCTGCTCGCCGCAACGATTCTGGGCGCACTGGGCGCGCTCGGCGTCGGTGCGTGGGCCAGCATCCAGGTCTTCGGATTCCCCGCACTGGACAACAGCACTCCCCTGTTGGCGTTCCTGTTCTTGGCCGCCCTCGGCGTCGACTACACCATCTTTTTGGTCACCCGGGCGCGCGAGGAAGCCGCGCAGCACGGTGCCCGCGTGGGCATGGTCCGCGCGGTGTCGGCGACCGGCGGCGTCATCACCAGCGCCGGAATCGTCTTGGCGGCCGTCTTCTGCGTATTGGGGGTGTTGCCCCTGGTCGTGCTGACGCAACTGGGCATCATCGTCGGTCTCGGAATCCTGATCGACACCTTCATCGTGCGCACCCTGGTCATCCCCGCACTGTTCGCCGTGATCGGCGACCGCATCTGGTGGCCCAACCACCCCAGCCCGGCCAAAATCCCTGAGCACCAACACGAACGGAGCACCGCGTGAACAAGTCAACAATTGCCGCTACCACGGCGGCCGTCGCGGTGGCGGCCGGCACCGGAAGCATCGCCAGCGCGAAAAGTGTCCCGGTCTGGTATGCGAGGCTCCGCAAGCCGCCCTACCGACCGCCCAACGCCGTCTTTCCCGTGGTGTGGACCAGCCTGTACACCGATATCGCGGCGACGTCCGCCGTCGCCATTGACCGGCTGCGCGCCACGGGAGAAGACGACAAGGCACGCCGCTACACCGTGGCTCTCGGCGTGAACCTCCTGCTCAACGCGGGCTGGAGTTGGCTCTTCTTCCGGTACCACAAGCTCGGCGCGTCCGCGCTGGGCGCCGCGGCGTTGACCGCCAGCAGCGCAGACCTCGCGCGCCGCGCCGCGGAGGCCGACCAACGGGCGGGAGCGGCGCTGTCCCCGTACCCGTTGTGGTGTGCCTTCGCTACCATCCTGGCCACCCATGTCTGGCGGCTCAACCGCTGAGGGAACACCGATTATGCCCACGCTCTTATGGTTTCGCCGCGACTTGCGGTTGCACGATCACCCGGCGCTGATCGCTGCGGCTGACAACGCGCAAGTCCTCGCCTGCTTTGTGCTCGATCCGCGCCTAGAGGCGTCGTCCGGCCGACGCCGGCTGCAGTTCCTCGGCGACTCGCTTCGGCACCTACGAGACGACCTGGGTGGTCGGCTGCTGGTGACCCGCGGACAGCCCGAGAAGCAGATTCCGCGCATCGCCAGGGAAATCGAGGCATCGTCGGTGCACGTCTCCGAAGATTTCGCGCCCTTCGGAAGACGCCGTGACGAGCGGGTGCGGGCGGCGCTCGGTTCCGTGCCGTTGGTGGCGACGGGGTCGCCTTACCTGGTGTCACCCGGTCGCGTCACAAAGAAGGACGGCTCCCCCTACCAGGTGTTCACGCCGTTTCTCGGCCAATGGCGCGATATCGGCTGGCGGGCGCCGGCGAAATCAAGCGCCGCGTCCGCGCGCTGGCTCGACCCGGCGCAGCTGGGGATCAAGCAGTGCAAGGTCCCGGATCCCGGAGCGGCGCTCGACGTTGCCGCCGGTGAGCGGGCCGCGCTCACGGTTTGGAAGTCGTTCGTGGACAACGGATTGGCACGCTACGGCGACGACCGTAACCGGCCCGACCTGCACGGCACCAGCCGGATGTCGGCGCACCTGAAGTTCGGCACCATCCATCCGCGCACCATGGTCGCCGACCTCGACTTGCGCGGCAGTGGCGCGCAAGCGTATCTGCGGGAGCTGGCTTTTCGCGACTTTTACGCCGACGTGCTGCACCACCGGCCGGCCAGTGCGTGGCGCAACTGGAACCGCGAGTTCGACGGCATCCAGACCGACACCGGACCCGAAGCCAAACGCCGCTTCGATGCGTGGAAAGCGGGCGAGACCGGGTTTCCGTTCGTCGACGCCGGGATGCGCCAGCTCCGTGAGACGGGCTTCATGCACAACCGCGTACGGATGGTGGTCGCGTCGTTTCTGGTCAAGGACCTTCACCTGCCGTGGCAGTGGGGCGCCGAATGGTTCCTGGATCAACTCGTGGACGGCGACATGGCGAACAATCAGCACGGGTGGCAGTGGTGCGCGGGCTGCGGCACCGACGCCGCGCCGTACTTCCGGGTCTTCAATCCCGCCAAGCAGGGCGAGCAGTTCGATCCGTCGGGCGATTACATCCGGCGCTGGGTTCCCGAGCTGCGCTCGGTCGACGACGCGCACCTGCCCAAGGGGGCACGGCCCGACGCGTACCCGGCGCCGATCGTCGACCACGGTGCCGAGCGCGCCGAGGCGCTGCACCGCTATCAAAGCATCTGAGCAAACGACCATTACACGACCGCACGTTTCCGCTCATTTTTTGCTCAGAGGTGTTTGGCATGTAATTATCAGCCGATTCACAGTTGCAGACGGGCCTCAGGAGGCGGTATGGCTCACCCGATCGTTCGGACGTTGCTCGTCTCAGGCGCTGCTGCGGGGCTGATGGCCGGGGTGGGCGCCTGTTCGTGTTCGGTCGGATCGTCGTCGCACGCGGTGAGCAAGTCCGACGTCGCCCAGCAGATCACCTCCAAGTTGACCGACGGCGCCGGCAACAAGCCCGATTCGGTGATCTGCCCGGGCGACCTGCCGGCAAACGTTGGTGCGCAACTGAATTGCACGATGAAGGTCAAGGACCAGACCTTCAACGTCAACGTGACCGTGACCAGCGTCAATGGCAGTCACGTGGAGTTCGACATGGTGGAAACCATGGATAAAAACCAGGTCGCCAGCCTGATCAGCGACCAGCTTGCCAGCCAGGGCACTCGGCCCGATTCGGTGACATGCCCCGATAACTTGAAAGGCGTTCAGGGCGCGACGCTGAGGTGTCAACTGACACGCGGTGGGGACACGTACGGAGTGAACGTCACCGTCACTGACGTCGACGCCGGCGATGTCCACTTCCATTTCAAGGTCGACGACCACCCCCAGTAGCGCCCCAACAGGGCCCGAATAGTCGCCCCTACCGGGCCGCCTTCTTGCGTTCGATGTCGGCCAGGGCGGCGGCCAGCTCGGCGCGCTGCGCGGCGGAGGTCTCCCAGGACAGTTGCCTGTTCTTGACCACCTTGGCCGGTGCGCCGACCGCGATCGAGTAGTCGGGGATCACGCCGCGGACCACCGCGTGCGACCCCAACACGCAGCCGCGCCCGATCGACGTGCCGCGCAGGATCGTCACCTTGACCCCGACCCAGGTGTCCGGCCCGATCCGCACCGGCGACTTGACGATGCCCTGATCCTTGATCGGGAGGTTGATGTCGTCCATGCGGTGGTCGAAATCGCAGACGTAGCACCAGTCGGCCATCAGCGCCGAATCGCCGAGCTCGATGTCGAGGTAGGTGTTGATCACGTTGTCGCGGCCCAGCACCACCTTGTCGCCGAACCGCAGCGACCCCTCGTGCGCGCGAATCGTGTTCTTGTCCCCGATGTGCACCCATCGGCCGATCTCCAGCTCCGACAGCTCGGGTGTCGCGTGGATCTCGACGCCCTTACCCAGAAACACCATGCCGCGGGTGATGATGTGCGGGTTGGCCAGCTTGAACTTCAGCAGCCGCCAGTAGCGCACCAGGTACCACGGGGTGTACGCCCGGTTGGCCAGCGCCCATCTAAGCGAGGCCACGGTCAGGAACCTGGCCTGCCGCGGGTCCCGCAGCCGCTGCCCCCGCCAACGGCGGTGCAGCGGAGCATTCCACATGCTCGTCATGGCCGGAAAGCCTATCGAAGTGGCCACGCGTTACCCTCACCTGTACTCGATCGCTGCCCGCACACGTCGAAGGATTTGGAAACCCGAGGTGCTTGCCCGACATCTCCTGCGTGGGCTTCGGCGTTGGTCGTCTGTCGTGCTGGCGGCGGGGCTCACGGCCGGGTTCACAGTCGGGCTCGGCGGTTGCGGTAACACCGACTCGTGGGTCGAGGCGTCCGCCGCGCAGGCCTGGTCCGCGCAGTACGGCGACGCCGCCAACAGCAGCTACACCGCGACCGCGGGCGCCGGCAAGCTGTCGCTTCAGTGGACGCGCTCGGTCAAGGGCACTTTGGCGGCCGGCCCGGCGCTCAGCGCGCGTGGTTATCTCGCCCTGAACGCGCAGACCCCCGCCGGTTGTTCGCTGATGGAATGGGAGAACAACGACAAAGGTAGGCAGCGCTGGTGCGTTCGACTTGTCCAGGGCGGCGGCTTCGCCGGCCCCTTGTTCGACGGCTTCGACAACCTCTACGTCGGTCAACCGGGGGCTTTCCTGTCGTTTCCGGTGACCCAGTGGACGCGGTGGCGGCAACCGGTGATCGGCATGCCCACCACCCCCCGGTTTCTCGGCCACGGCCAACTGCTCGTCACCACCCACCTGGGCCAGGTGCTGGTTTTCGACTCGCACCGCGGCGAGGTGGTCGGTAGCCCGTTGGACCTGGTGGAGGGCGTCGACCCCACCGATGCGGCGCGCGGGCTGGCCGACTGCGCGCCCGCCCTGCAGGGCTGCCCGGTCGCGGCCGCGCCCGCCTTCTCCCCCGTCAACGGGACGGCGGTGCTGGGCATCTGGCAGCCGGGCGCTCCGGCCGCCGGGCTGGTCGGCCTGAAATACCACGCGGGACAGAACCCGTTGCTTGTCCGCGAGTGGACCAGCGACGCCGTGAGCGCCGGTGTCATCGCCAGCCCGGTGTTGTCGGCCGACGGGTCGACGGTGTACGTCAATGGCCGCGACCAACGGCTGTGGGCGCTGGGCGCGGCCGACGGAAAAGCGAAATGGTCTGTGCCGCTGGGCTTTCTGGCGCAGACGCCGCCCGCGGTCACCCCGCAGGGGCTGATCGTGTCGGGCGGCGGGCCCGACACCCGGCTGGCGGCGTTCAAGGATGCCGGCGGTCACGCCGATCAGGTCTGGCGCCGCGACGACGTCGTACCGCTGTCATCGGCCAGCCTGGCCGGCGCCGGCGTCGGCTACACGGTGGTCAACGGCCCGTCGGCCGACGGCTCAGCCGGCATGTCGGTGCTCGTGTTCGATCCGGCCAACGGTCACACGCTGAACAGCTATCCGCTTCCGGCGGCCACCGGCTACCCGGTGGGAATCTCGGTCGGCAACGATCGCCGAGTGGTGGCCGCCACCAGCGATGGTCAGGTCTACGGGTTCGCGCCGGCCTAGAAACAAATGACCAAGCGCAGCCAGCCCGCGAACATCGCCGCGACCGTCGTCCTGCTGATAGTCCACGGGTTCCTGTTGGGCGCGACCGTTGTGCTGCTGGGTCTGCTCGTCATGGTCACCGACCCGTGCGGTTCGGTGAAGTGCGGCGACCCCGCCTGGATCGACCGGGCCATGAAGTTGGGGGTTTGGGCCGGCGCCGCCATCTTTTTCATCGACGTCGTCACCGCCGGCTATCTCCTCATCCGGCGAAAGTCGGCCTTCTTCGTCCCGATCATCGGATGTGTGACCCAGGCCGGGCTGGCGGTCGGCGCCGCGGCGATGGAATGGCAGGCCGGTCCCGTTTAAAGGCACTAAATCGCCAGCGGCGGAATGGCGTTGCGGGGAACCTGGACCTGTGCCGGGCCGGCATACGCCGGCAGCATCTCACCCGGGGCGAAGTAGAAGATCAGCTGATCGTCGGTGATCGCGAAGTTCTGATAGTGCGACGGGTCACGCCCGGTCGAAGGCAATATCGCTGCGCCCAAAGGGTTCTGGCGTTGCAGCTCGTGCTGGACTATCCGGAAGATGCTGTCCAGCGGCGTGGTGCCGGGCGCAAACAGGTTGTCGAAGGTGATGGGCTGTTTGGCCCCGAGGTTGTAGTTGAACGCCTTGTACCAGGTCGACGGCGCCACCCCGCCCAGATCCTGGAAGAACTTGAGCACGACGCTGCGGGTGTTGTGTGGCGGCTTGCCGGCGGTGTGTTGCTCGGTGGTGGCCTCCAACTGGAAGGGCTGGTCGCGGCCCCGCGAACTCTGCGCGACGTTGACGAAGCCGTCGCGGTTCTGCGTGACGTAGTCGGTCAGCGCCTGTTCCTCGGGATAGTCGGCGGGGAACGTCATGCTGAGCGTGTACGTGGGCCCGGTAGCTTGCAGATGACACATCTGCCCGTCGCCGACGGTGCCGCCCAGGCTGGCGCACGACGGGGGCTCGGCGCCCGCCGGCCAGCCCAGCAAAAGCGGGGCGCCCAGCAGCGCGGCCGCGATCAGGTAACGCATCGTCGAATATGCCCTCGCAGACTAAATGGGCCGGGCGGCGCGAAGAGTGACGGCAGCCAGCGTACCCGCGGCCTACCGGGAGGCACGGCAGACGAAGGCGGCCGCCCGGGCGGCGGGCCCGGAGCCGATGCGGGTGATGACCACCGACAGCGGCCGGTCGCCCCGCATGCGCAGCCGTCGCCGCAGCGCGTCGGGGTCGACCCCCACTCCGCGGACCAGGATCTCCAGCGGCCCGCAGTCGAGCGCCGACAACGCCTGCCGGAGCCGGCGCTCGTCGAACACCACCCGCTCGAGCACCTCGAAGCCCCGGGTCCCCGCCGGCAGCCGGTCCCCCGACAGGTAGGCGATGTCGGGGTCGAGTTGCCAGAGGCCGTGTCGCGCGCCGTAGTGGCGCACCAGGCCGGCTCGCACGACCGCGCCGTCGGGGTCGATGATCCAGCGCCCGGCCGGCCGCACCGGGCAGTCGTCCGGGTCGGCGTCGGTGATCTGTTCGCCGGTGTCGAGGACCGTCGCTCGACGGCGCACATCCCGGCCCGCCAGCCCGGTCGACCACAGGCACGCTTCCCGGACAGAGCCGCGGTATGACGTGATCTCGATTTCGCCGTCGAAACCGAGGCGGCGCAGGTAATCGAAATCCATTCCGGGAGCGCACTTTACGACGAGATCACGGCCGCGGTGGCTGTCGATCAACTGGCCGAGGCCGGGCTCATAGTCGTCCGGCCTGAAGCGCCGCCGTCCGCCAACGCGGCGCGCCGGGTCCAACACGACGACCGCGTCGCGAGTCACCGGATGCAGCGCGTCGGCGCGGCACAGGCTGAAGGCCGCCCCGAGGTTGTGGCGCGCCATCGCCACCCGAACCGGGTCGATATCGCTGCCCACCGCCCGGATCCCCGCGCGGTGCAGCGCCGCCAGCTCGGTGCCGATCGAGCAGGTCGCATCATGCACGAGCAGCCCGGCGAGTCGCCGTGCCCGGTGCAGTGCTACCGGCGCCGCGGTCGCTTGCTGCAGAGCCTCGCTGGTGAAGAGCCAATCGGAGACCCCCAGCTCCCCGAGCTTGTCGGTGGCGCGGCGGCGCAGCAGCGTCGTCTCCACCAGCACCGGTGCCCGGTCACCGAACCGGGCGCGCACCGCGGCGACATCGGCGATCCGGGTAGCCTCCGTCAGCTCGAGTTCGGCGACGGCGGCCAGCGCCGCGGCACCCGATTCCGACCGCAGGTAGCTGACGTCGTCGGTGCCGAAGCGCAGCCCCGCGCTCAGGAGGGCTTGACCCCCGTGATCATCACGTTGTAGAACCAGCCCTTCGGCACCACGTGCCGGCACACGTTGGCGTCCACCCAGCTCAGCGTCTTCCAGCTGGTGAACGCGAACTTGGCCCAGCCCCAGCCAAGCCGGCCCGGGGGTACCGCGCACTCGAAAGTGCGCAGCGGCCAGCCCAGCATCGCGGCGGTGAACTCCACGGTGGCGGTCGCGACCTCGGTGGCGCCGGCGGCGGTGGCCATGCGCTCCAGGTCCTGGGGCGCGAAAGTATGCAGGTCGACGAGGGCCTCCAGCGCCGCGGCGCGCGAGGACTCATCGAGCTCGGCCTGCGGGCGCCGCCAGCCGCTCAGGCCGGGCAGCCGGGTGGCGTTGGTGATGACCCGCCAGGTGAGCGTGGACAGGGTGCGGGCATAGACGTCGCCGACACCGGTCGGCTCGCCGGCGAAGACGAACCGCCCGCCCGGACGCAGCACCCGGATCGCCTCGCGCAGCGACAGCTCGACATCGGGAATGTGATGCAGCACGGCGTGCCCGACCACCAGATCGAACGTGTTGTCTTCGTAGGGGATACGCTCGGCGTCGGCGACCCGGCCGTCGATGTCCAGGCCCAGCGATTGCCCGTTGCGGGTGGCGACCTTGACCATGCCGGGCGAGAGGTCGGTGACCGACCCGCGCCGGGCGACGCCCGACTGGATGAGGTTGAGCAGGAAAAACCCCGTACCGCAACCCAATTCGAGGGCGCGGTCGTACGGCAGCTCGCGCAGGACCTCGTCGGGCACGACCCCGTCGAAGCAGTCCCTGGCGTAGTCGACGCAGCGCTGGTCGTAGGAGATGGACCATTTCTCGTCGTAGTTCTCGGCTTCCCAGTCGTGGTAGAGCACCTGGGCGAGCTTGCTGTCGTGCCGCGCCGCTTCCACCTGCTCGGCGGTGGCATGCGGGTTGGGAACGGCGTCGGTCGAACTCGTCGTCATGAAGGGCAGCCTAACCGCCGTGCCGATCCGCGCCGAAAACGGCATTGATGCCGGCCTTGGCGGCGGCCAGCGCTTGGGTCGGGCCTTCGAGGAAGCGGCGCGCCCACGCCGCGGCGGCGTCGTACACGTCGTCGGGGGCCACCATCTCGTCGATCAGGCCCAGCGCCAGCGCCTCCTCGGCGTCGAAGAAACGTCCGCTGAACACCAGGTCCTTGGCGCTGCTCGCCCCGGCCGCACGGGTCAGGCGGGCCAGTCCGCCGCCGCCGGGGACCTGCCCGGCCAGGATCTCGGTCGCGCCGAACTTGACGTTGTCGCCACTGACCCGCCAATCGGCGGCCAGGGCCAGCGTGAGGCCGGCGCCCAGTGCATATCCGGTGATCGCCGCCACGGTCGGCTTCGGGATCGCCGCGACGGCGTCGACGGCCTGCTGCCGGACCCGGTCCGCGACCTCGGCTTCCTGGGCCGTCAGCCCCCGCAACTCGGGCATGTCGTCGCCCGCGGAGAAGATCTCGTGCCCGCCGAACAGGATCACCGCGGCGACGTCGTCGCGGCTCCCCAGCTCGGCGGCCGCGGCCGCGATCTCACGGTAGAGCTGGCGGGTCATCGCATTGGTCGGCGGTCGCGACAACAGCAACATGGCCAGGCCGGCATCCCGCGAGCCGTCGCTGACCACGACGCTGACGAACTCGCTCAATGCCACCACCCCATCCCGCCCGCTTCCCGCGCCCGGTGGTAGCGGTCGGAATCGAAGAACTCGAACACCCAATTGTCGCCCTCGATCTCCAGGTGCGGCTCCACCGTAACGATCTGGCGCTCGACGGCCAGGACGTCGGCGACGCTGCGACCAACCAGCGAGTCCAGCTGGGTCCACGTCGGCGGCAGCAGGAAACTGCGGCCGGCGGCGAAATCGTCGATTGCGGCCTGCGGCGTGGTCCAGCCGGCGCGGTCGGATTCGGTGTTCTCACCGTCGGCCCGCTGACCCTCCGGCAGGGCTCCGACAAAGAAATAGGTGTCGTAACGGCGGGTGCGTTCGGCCTCCGGGGTGACCCAGTTGGCCCACGGCCGCAGCAGGTCGGACCGCAGCTCCAGGTTTTCCCGGCGCAAAAAGTCCGCGAACGACAGCGTGCCCGCCGCGAGCTGGTGGCGGGATTCGCGGTACACCGACGCGTCGCCGACGATGCCGTCGGGATCGCCGGCCGGCCCGGCGAACAGCACCCCCGATTCCTCGAAGGTCTCCCGGGCGGCGGCGCAGACCAGCGCCTCGGCCAGGTCGGGTTCGATGCCGAACCGCTGGGCCCACCACGCCGGTGGCGGCCCGGCCCACGCCCCCCGCCGCTCCACGTCGGCGTTGCGGTCGCGGTCGTCGACGCCGCCGCCGGGAAACACCATCACCCCGGCGGCGAATTCCATCCGCGAGTGCCGGCGCATCAGGAACACTGTGACGCCGTCAGGGGTGTCGCGGACCAGCATCACGGTGGCGGCCGGCCGCGGCGTCAACGGCGGTGACTCGCCCGGCGACCTCACGTGATCCTCCGGTGGGAAGCGCGGGTGCGAAGCCGTCGAGCGAAATAACGCCCGTCGACCACGTCCAGGGCGATCGACTGCCCGAACGCCGTGGACAGGTTCTCGGCCGTCAGCACCTCGGGCAGCAGACCGGAGGCGACCACCCTGCCCTCCGACAGCAGCATGCAGTGACTGAAGCCGGGCGGAACCTCCTCCACGTGGTGGGTGACCAGCACCAGCGCGGGCGCATCGGGGTCGGCGGCCAGGTCTGCCAGCCGGGCCACCAGCTCCTCCCGGCCGCCCAGGTCCAGGCCGGCCGCCGGTTCGTCGAGCAGCAGCAACTCGGGGTCGGTCATCAAAGCCCGGGCGATCAGCACCCGCTTGCGCTCCCCTTCGGACAACGTCCCGTAGGTGCGATCCGCCAGATGCTCGGCGCCGAGGCTCTCTAGCATGTCGATCGCCCGCTGGTAGTCGACGTCCTCGTAGCGCTCCCGCCATCGACCCAGCACCGCATAGCCCGCCGAGACGACGAGGTCGCGGACCAGTTCATCGCCGGGCACCCGCTGCGCCAGGGCCGACGAACTCAACCCGATCCGCGAACGCAGTTCCGACACGTCGACCCGGCCGAGCCGCTCGCCGAGCACGAACGCGACGCCCGACGATGGGTGCTCGGCCGCCGCGGCGATGCGCAGCAGCGACGTCTTGCCGGCTCCGTTGGGTCCGATGATCACCCAGCGCTCGTCGAGTTCGACCGCCCAATCCACCGGCCCGACCAGCACGTGTCCCGCGCGCCACAGCGCCACGTTCCTGAAGTCAATCAGCAGATCGGGGTCGGCTGCCTCGCTTCCGTTTTCGGGCACCCGACCATCGTGCCGTACCGTGCCTGGTCACCGCGCGGCGGCACTAGTCCGGCGGGATTTCGACGCGGCGCACCTGGCCGTCGATCGCGTCGGCGGCCTCGATCTCGCCCCGCGTCACGCCCAGGAGGAACAGCACCGTGTCCAGATAGGGGTGGCTCAGCGACGCGTCGGCGACCTCGCGCAGCGCCGGCTTGGCGTTGAAAGCCACACCGAGCCCGGCCGCGGCCAGCATGTCGATGTCGTTGGCGCCGTCGCCGACGGCGACGGTCTGCTCCATCGGCACCCCGGCCTGCGCCGCGAATTCCCGAAGCGCCTCGGCCTTACCGGCGCGATCGATGATCGGGCCGACGACCCGGCCGGTGAGTATCCCGTCGGCGATCTCCAGCTCGTTGGCGGCGACGTAGTCCAGCATCAACTCCTCCGCCAACGGTTCGATGATGCGCCGGAAGCCCCCGGAGACCACGCCGCAGCGAAAACCCAAGCGCCGCAGCGTCCGTAGCGTGGTCCGGGCGCCAGGCATCAGTTCCAGCCGATCGGCGACCTCGTCGACCACCGTGGCGGGCAGGCCCGCTAAGGTCGCAACCCGCTGTTGGAGCGACTGCGCGAAATCCAACTCGCCACGCATCGCGGCCTCGGTGATCGCGGCGACTTTCCCCTCGGCGCCCGCATGGGCCGCGAGCATCTCGATGACCTCACCCTGAACCAGCGTCGAATCGACGTCGAACACGACGAGCCGCTTGGCGCGCCGTTCCAGGCTGTATTCCTCGACCGCAACGTCGACGACCTCGTCGGCGGCCACCCGGGTCAGCGCTTTGCGCAGTGCACCGTCGGCCCCGGACGGCACCGAAACCCGCAACTCGAGGCCGGTGACCGGATAGTCCGACACCCCGCGGATGAGGTCGATGTTGACGCCCAGCACTGCCGCCTCCCGGGCCACCGCGCCGAACGCCCGTGCCGTAATCGGTCGTCCCAGAACGAAAATCGTGTGGGTCGACGGTTCGCGGATGATCGGCACGTCGTCGCTGCGCTCGATGCTGACGTCCAGACCCTTTGCGCGGATGGCGGATTCGACGTCGCTGCGCAACACCCCGCCGTCGGCGATGTCCGGCGGGCAGCACAGCAGCACACCCAGCGTCAGCCGACCGCGGATCACCACCTGTTCGACGTTGAGCAGCTCGACCCCGTGCCGCGACAGCACCTCGAACAGCGCCGACGTCACACCCGGCTGATCCACGCCGGTGACGGTGATCAGCACCGACACCTTGGGTGGTGAGTTCACTCGCGGCAGCTGCTGCTACTGCTCATCGGTCGAGCGATCCGGTTCGGTCCTCGGAC
The DNA here is from genome assembly GCA_963784685.1 of uncultured Actinomycetota bacterium. Taxonomy (GTDB): domain Bacteria; phylum Actinomycetota; class Actinomycetes; order Mycobacteriales; family Mycobacteriaceae; genus Mycobacterium. The sequence goes on along the minus strand of CAWASF010000008.1, from coordinate 86,513 downwards.
CGAAGCCCTTCGGCGACTCAAGCGCCGTGGCGTGGCGCCCCACGTGGGCCTCGGCGCGAAGCCGTTCCACCATGTGCGGGTAGTGCAACTCGAATGCCGGTCGCTCCGAACGGATCCGGGGAAGTTCGGTGAAGTTGTGCCGCGGTGGCGGGCAACTCGTCGCCCACTCCAGCGAGTTGCCGTAGCCCCACGGGTCGTCGACGGTCACGACCTCGCCATAGCGCCAGCTCTTGAAGACGTTCCAGACGAACGGGAACATCGACGCACCCAGGATGAAGGCGCCGACCGTCGAGATGATGTTCAGACCCGTGAAGCCGTCGGTGTCCAGGTAGTCGGCGTAACGGCGCGGCATGCCTTTGTCGCCCAGCCAGTGCTGCACCAAGAACGTGGTGTGAAACCCGATGAAGGTCAACCAGAAATGCAGCTTGCCGAGTCGCTCGTCGAGGAGCCGGCCGGTCATCTTCGGGAACCAGAAGTAGATGCCGGCGAACGTCGAGAACACGATGGTGCCGAAAAGCACGTAGTGGAAGTGCGCGACCACGAAATAGCTGTCGCTGACGTGGAAGTCCAGCGCCGGGCTGGCCAGCAGCACCCCGGTCAGACCACCCAGCAGGAAGGTCACCAGGAAGCCCACCGAAAACAGCATCGGGGTCTCAAAGGTCAGCTGGCCCTTCCACATCGTGCCGATCCAGTTGAAGAACTTGATCCCGGTCGGCACCGCGATCAAATACGTCATGAACGAAAAGAACGGCAGCAGAACGGCTCCGGTGACGAACATGTGGTGCGCCCACACCGCCACCGACAGCGCGGCGATCGACAACGTCGCGTAGACCAGCGTGGTGTAGCCGAAGATCGGCTTGCGGGAAAACACCGGGATGACCTCTGTGACGATCCCGAAGAACGGCAGCGCGATGATGTACACCTCGGGGTGGCCGAAGAACCAGAACAGGTGCTGCCACAAAAGGACACCACCGTTCGCGGGGTCGTAGACGTGGGCCCCCAGGTGGCGGTCCGCGGCCAAGCCGAACAGCGCAGCGGTCAGCAGCGGGAACGCGATCAAAATCAGGATGGACGTCACCAGGATGTTCCAGGTGAAGATCGGCATCCGAAACATCGTCATTCCGGGTGCCCGCATGCACACCACGGTGGTGATCATGTTGACCGCGCCCAGAATCGTGCCCAGGCCTGCAACCGCCAGCCCCATGATCCACAGGTCACCACCGACGCCGGGCGAGTGGACGGCATCGCTCAACGGCGTATAGGCGGTCCAGCCGAAGTCCGCGGCCCCGCCCGGCGTGATGAAGCCGGCCACCGCGAGCGTGGCGCCGAACACGAACAACCAGAACGAGAACGCGTTCAGTCGCGGGAACGCGACGTCGGGGGCACCGATCTGCAGCGGCAGCACCAGGTTGGCGAAGCCGAACACGATCGGGGTGGCATAGAACAGCAGCATGATCGTGCCGTGCATGGTGAACAACTGGTTGAACTGCTCGTTCGACAAGAACTGCAGACCCGGCGCGGCCAACTCCGTGCGCATCAACAGCGCCAGCAGCCCGCCCAGGAAGAAGAAGACGAAGCAGGCGACGCAATACATGATCCCGATCAACTTGTGATCGGTGGTGGTGATCAGCTTGTAGACGAGGTTCCCTCTGGGACCGGTCCGGGCCGGGTACGGACGGACGGCCTCGAGTTCTCCCAACGGGGGGGCTTCGGCTGTCAACAGCTCCTCCAAACATCCGTATCGGACAGGGCCCGAACCCAGTGATGACAGGAATCTTAGCCTCCGATCAGGTCGACGGGAGGCCTGGTCCTACAAACTGTCGTAAACGGTTCACTGTTAGCGTCGGACGCGTGCCCGGGAGGCGAACGATCATGGCCGTCGCGGTGTCGGTGGCCGCGGCGGTGGTCGTGACGTGCGCCGGTTGCGGGTCGGGATCCGGGTCGAAAGCGTCGACGCGCTCGCTGATCACCCCGACCACCCAAATCGCGGGCGCCGGAGTGCTGGGAAACGATCGCCGGCCGGACTACTCGTGCGCGCGCGACGCCGCCGCCGCCGATCCGGGGCCGCCGACACGAGAGGCCCGCAACGCGGCCGGCATCACTCCCGACGTGGTCCAGGTGCCCGCCGACGCGCAGCGCATCGTGGTGCTCTCCGGTGACTCACTCGACGCGCTGTGCGCGCTTGGCCTGCAATCCCGGGTGGTCGCGGCCGCCACGCCCGAGGGCTCTTCGAGCCAGCCCTCGTATCTGGGCGCCGCCGTGCACGGGCTGCCCAATGTCGGCACCCGCACCAGCCCCGACCTGCACGGCATTGCCGCGTTCCACCCCGATCTGATCCTCGGATCGGTGGCGTTGACGCCGAAGCTGTACCCCCAGCTGGCCGCGATCGCCCCTACGGTGTTCACCGGGGCACCCGGCGCGGCCTGGCAAGACAACCTGCGCGGCGTCGGCGCCGCCACGGCACGCACCGCCGCGGTCGACGCGCTGGTCACCGGCTTCACGCAGCGGGCCACCCAGATCGGGGCGTCGCACGACGCGGGCCACTTCCAGGCGTCGATCGTCCAGCTGACCACCAACACCATTCGGGTATACGGCGCCGACAACTTCCCGGCCAGCGTGCTCGCCGCCGCCGGTGTCGACCGGCCCGCCGCCCAACGGTTCACCGACAAGGCCTACATCGAAATCGGCGCCACCGACGCCGAGCTGGCGAAGAACCCGGATCTCTCCGCCGCCGACGCCGACGTCGTCTACGTGTCCTGCGCCACGCCGGCCGCGGCGCAGCGCGCCGCCGCCGTCCTGGACAGCGACCCTTGGCGCAAGCTGTCCGCCAATCACGACAACCGGGTCTACGTCGTCAACGACGAGATATGGCAGACGGGCGAGGGCCTGGTCGCGGCCCGTGGCGTCGTCGACGACCTCCGCCTGCTCAACGCCCCGATCAACTGACGCATAAGCTGAACTTTTTGGGACTGACTGAATCAAAGAGGGATCATTGATGAGCACCGTTTCCGCTTATGCCGCCACGTCGGCCACCGAGCCGCTGACCAAGACCACCATCACCCGTCGCGACCCCGGCCCGCACGACGTGGCGTTCGACATCGAGTTCGCGGGGATCTGCCACTCGGACATCCACACCGTCAAAGCCGAATGGGGACAACCGAATTACCCCGTGGTGCCCGGCCACGAGATCGCCGGCGTGGTGACCGCGGTGGGTTCCGGGGTCACCAAGTACACGGTGGGCGACCGGGTCGGGGTCGGCTGCATGGTGAACTCCTGCGGCAAATGCAGCAGCTGCCTGGCTGGGCTCGAGCAGTACTGCAAGCCGGGCGCGACTTTTACGTACAACTCGATCGACAGGGACGGCCGGCCCACCCAGGGCGGCTACAGCCAGGCGATCGTCGTCGACGAGAACTTCGTGGTGCGCATACCCGACGCGCTGCCGCTGGACGCCGCCGCGCCCCTGCTGTGCGCGGGGATCACGCTGTTCTCGCCGCTGCGGCATTGGAACGCCGGGGCGAACACCCGACTGGCGGTGATCGGCCTGGGCGGACTGGGTCACATGGGCGTCAAGCTGGGTGCCGCGATGGGCGCCGAAGTGACGGTGCTGTCGCAGTCGCTGAAGAAGATGGAGGACGGCCTGCGTCTGGGCGCCGGCCACTACTACGCGACCGCCGACCCCGAGACCTTCAAGAAGCTGCGCGGCAGCTTCGACCTGATTTTGAACACCGTCTCGGCGAACCTGAATCTCGGCGACTACCTCAACCTTCTGGACGTCGACGGCACGCTCGTCGAGCTCGGCATCCCCGAACACCCCATGGAGGTGCCGGCGTTCCCGCTGGCGCTGGCGCGGCGCAGCCTGTCCGGGTCGAACATCGGCGGGATCGCCGAGACGCAGGAGATGCTGGACTTCTGCGCCGAGCACGGCGTGACACCCGAAATCGAGCTCATCGAGCCCGATTACATCAACGAAGCCTACGAGCGCGTACTCGCCAGCGACGTGCGCTACCGCTTCGTCATCGACATCTCAGCCTTGTGAGACGCCCCCTGCCACATCATCGCGCCGGCAGGCGATCTCCTCGGCCGCTTCCCCGTGCTCGTCGCCCGGGCAGACTTCGCTGACGTCGATCCCGGCCAGCGGCCAACCGGCGGCGGCCAGCGTGGCGGCCACCCGGATGATGTCCTCCCGGCCGGGATCCTTATGGGTGGTCTGTGAGATGAACTCTTCGATCTCATCGCGGTCGATCGCGCCGTCGCCCTCGGCCTTGTGCTTCGAGATGATGTTGTGCACCACTTCTTCGAGCTGATCATGGGTCAGTGGTGTGCTCTTGAGCAGCGCGAACAACGCCACCTGGTCCGGCCCGGGGACGCCCTGGGGGTACCCGACGTCCAGCCAACGGATCACCGACTTGAGAAACTTGGCGTGCTTGTGCGAAGCGTGGGTTGAAGTCACCTAACAAGTCTCACGTTGGTCCGCTTGCGGGGCGTCGCACCAGACGCACAATTCACGCGCCGTTCACGACCCGAACACCTGGTTCCTGGAAGTCCCAGTCCTCGTCCTCGGTGACGACCCCTTCCGGATCACCTACGACGACTGGGAGCCGGAGAAGGAGTCGTGGTTCTCGCCGGACGGCACGTGATCGGCCCGGCTATCTGGCCTCGCCGCGTGGCGAGCCTGGTTCCCACCGCTGCGCTTGGCGGCATACATTGCGCTGTCGGCGATCGCGATCAGTTCATCGATACGGGCGGTACGCTCAGGCCCGCTCAACCACTGCAACTCGGCGCTGGCAGTGCCGACACTGGCCGTCATCCGCGGCGAAAGTCCGGTCACGGCGGCGCAAATCCGAGCGGCCAGCGGTTCTATCTCGGAAGTCACGCACGTCAGCGCGACGAGGAATTCTTCGCCGCCGGCGCGGGCGACGACGGCGTCGGCGGGAGTGTGCTCGATCAGCAGCCCACTCACTGCCCGGAGCGCATGATCACCAACGCAATGGCCATGGGTGTCGTTAATGCCCTTGAAATCGTCGAGATCGAGCATCGCCACGGTCAGATGGGTGTGCGCCCGGGATGGATCTGCGAGGCGATTGCTGACCGTCTCGATGAATGCGCGCCGGTTCAACAGGCCCGTGAGCGGATCCTCTTCGGAGCGCTGCGCATACCCCCCCAGCGCCAGCGACATGCCCCAAGCACCAAGGAGCACCGACACATTGACGAAGTTGATCAGCCAGAACGCCGATATCGCCGCGGCCAGACTGACTTCCCCGGCCAACCGCGCCACCGCCGCGATCGCGATCGCGACAGCCACCGCGCTGTGGAACAGCACGATTTTTCGACGGTGGAGTATTGCGCAGTAGGCCCCCGTGGCTGCCGAGGGAGTACACGCCAGTGCTGAGAGAGCTGCGGTGGGCTGGTTAAAGCTCCACGCTGCGATGCACAGCACGCCAACCACGGCGGCCGCCTCCGACTGCCGTCGCGTTGGCCAGCGCGTCAGATAAAAGACGGTCATACCGATGCTGAACACGGCGGTGAGGGCGCCGAAGACTACCGCGCCTGCGCTTGGGCGGTGCTGGCTGGACAACACGCTCAACGGTGCTAACGCCGCCGACGCGCAGACAACGGCCATGATCCAACGCGCCGCACGCAACCGTCCCCGCTCGCACAGAAACGCCTTGATCCACTCGTACTTCTCGGGCTTACTCCGCCAACCCATCGCCTGGGACATCCCTCGGCAAACCTCCGAAAGCAGCATCGCTGTGCGCAACACGAGAAGTTCGTAGAAGGAACATTGGGCCCGATGTCCTGAGTACAGCAGATATAGAAGGGTGAAAGTTTGTTTTGGCGGGATTTAGCCGACTTTGAACCCGCGGGCTGAGCGCCCGACCCTGCCGTGCAGCGCGTTTGGGCGATGACCGCATCCAATTGCTCGGTACGACAAGCTCAGCCCCCGGGCGGGCGTCGCTTCGCACCCCGCTAACAACCGCCCTAGAAGTCCCAGTCCTCGTCCTCGGTGACGACCGCCTTACCGATCACGTAGGACGAGCCCGAGCCGGAGAAGAAGTCGTGGTTCTCGTCGGCGTTGGGCGACAGCGCCGACAGGATGGCCGGGTTCACGTCCGTCTCGTCGCGCGGGAACAGCGCCTCGTAGCCGAGGTTCATCAGCGCCTTGTTGGCGTTGTAGCGCAAGAACTTTTTGACGTCTTCGGTCAGCCCGACCTCGTCGTAGAGATCCTGGGTGTACTCCACCTCGTTGTCGTAGAGCTCGAAGAGCAGCTCGTAGGTGTAGTCCTTCAGTTCGGCGCGCTTGGTGTCGTCGACGAGCGCCAGGCCGCGCTGGTACTTGTAGCCGATGTAGTAACCGTGCACGGCTTCGTCGCGGATGATCAGCCGGATCATGTCGGCGGTGTTGGTCAGCTTGGCCCGGCTCGACCAGTACATCGGCAGGTAGAACCCCGAGTAGAAAAGGAAGCTTTCCAGCAGCGTGGAGGCCACCTTGCGCTTGAGCGGTTCGTCGCCCTTGTAGTACTGCATGACGATCTCGGCCTTGCGCTGCAGGTTGACGTTCTCCTCCGACCAGCGGAAGGCGTCGTCGATCTCGGCGGTCGAGCACAGCGTCGAGAAGATGTTGCTGTAGCTGCGGGCGTGCACCGACTCCATGAATGCGATGTTGGTGTAGACCGCCTCCTCGTGCGGGGTCAGCGCATCCGGGATCAGACTGACGGCGCCGACCGTGCCCTGGATGGTGTCCAGCAACGTCAGCCCGGTGAACACCCGCATGGTCATCTCTTTTTCGTGGGCCGTGAGGGTGCCCCACGAAGGAATGTCGTTGGACACCGGCACCTTCTCGGGCAGCCAGAAGTTGCCCGTCAGCCGGTCCCACACCTCGGCGTCTTTTTCGTCTTGCAGCCGGTTCCAGTTGATCGCCGATACGCGGTCAATCAGCTTCATCTTGGTCGCCTCCAGAACCCACTTCACCAGGCGATTTGCCTGCGATACTCAGACCTCAAACACTACCCCTGGGGTACGACAAGGCGGCGCAACACAAGAAGTTGTGTTTGCGTGTCGCCGGGTTGTACCATTTGGTACATGAATACCGAAGACAGCATCGCGATCGACGCGCCGCCGGCGCTGGTGTGGGACGTCTTCATCGATGTCGAGCGCTGGCCCGAGTGGACCGCCTCGGTGACGTCGCTGACCGGACTCGATGGACCCACCCTCGCGGTCGGGAAGCGGTTCGCGATCAAGCAGCCCGGCATGGCGAAACTGGTCTGGCAGGTCACCGAGATCGAGCCTGGGACGTCCTGGACCTGGGTGCAACGCTCCCCCGGCGTGCGGGTGAGCGCCCGCCACGACGTCACCGCCCACACCGACGGCGGCACTTTGGTGCGCCAGCAACTCGACCAGCGCGGCGTCCTCGGCGCTCTCGTCGGGCGGCTGATGATCAAGAAGACCAAGCGCTTTCTCGAGCTGGAGGCGCGCGGGCTCAAGGCCCGCGCCGAGCAACTCAGCCGCGCCGATGGCGCGCACTCCTGACACCGAGCGGCGCGGGCGGCTACTCGACGCACTGATCGAGGAGTTCGCCCAGGGCGGGATCGGCGACCGCTCACTGCGCGAGGTGGCCGGCGCGGTCGCCACCAGCCACCGGATGTTGTTGCACCACTTCGGTTCTCGCGCGGATCTGCTGCTGGCTGTCGTGGAGGAGGTGGAGCGCCGCCAGATGGGCCTGCTGGCCGGATTGCCCACGGATCCGGCCGAGGGCTTCGCCGCCATGTGGGCCGAACTTCGTCGCCCCGAGCTGCGCCGGTTGGAACGCCTCTTCTTCGAGTGCTACGCCCGCGGCGCTCAGGGCGAAAAACCTTTCGCCCGAATGGTTCCCACTGCGGTCGACAGCTGGCTCGCCGAGGTCACCCACCTCGCTGCGGCCGCCGGCGACCCGGTCGACCAGGCCATGGCAAGGCTGGGACTGGCGGTCGTGCGCGGCCTCCTGCTGGATCTGGTGGCCACCGAAGACGAGGCCGGCGTCGACGCGGCGGCGAAGGCCTTCGCGAGCCTGCTAGGCGGTGACGGCCTTACGGCGGCCACGTGAGCGTTCGCCAACCCCGAAGAACCGGTACTCCTCGGGCTTGACCGACCGCGTTGCCAACCAGTACTGCCAGGTGTAGCCGCTCCACAATGACGTGTTCTTGCCGTGCTCGTCGAGGTAATAGCTGCTGCAACCGCCGGTGTTCCATACCGAGCCCGCGAGCTTCTGCTGCAGCTCGTCGTTAAACTTGTCCTGCGCGGCGCGGGTCGGCGCGAGAGCTTGTGCCCCAAACTTGTCGCAGGTCTTGATGGCATCGGCGACGTAATGGATCTGCGATTCGATCATGAACACCACGGAGTTGTGGCCCAACCCAGTGTTGGGTCCCAGCAGGAAGAACAGGTTAGGCATATCGGCGACGGTGATCCCGCGAAGCGCGCCGATGCCCTCGCGGTTCCAGCGATCGACCAGGTCCTCTCCTTGGCGTCCTTTGATTTGGACGTAGGTGTAGGAGTCAGTGACGTGAAAGCCGGTGCCGTAGACGATCACGTCGACCTTCCGTTCTGTGCCGTCTGCGGTGACGATCCCGTCAGGCGTGATTCGGGAGATACGGTCGGTGACCAGTTCGGTCTTGGGGTCAGCGATTGCGCGATAGTAGTTGTCGGAGAACAGGACTCGCTTGCATCCCAATCGATAGTCGGGTGTGAGTCTGCGGCGCAAAGCACGATCACGGACCTGGCGCCGGATGTTCCACTTGCCCGCTATCTCACCGATGGTCAGCAGCTCCTGACGCTGCGTCAAGGCGAAACCGAGGCCCTCGTGGATCCAGTAGATGCCCAAGCGGAGCAGTGCCCGAGTACCGGGCACACCGGCGAGGACGCTCCGGAGCCAGACCGGAATCGCGTTGTTGGTCCGTGGCAGCACCCACGCCGGGGTGCGCTGATACAGCTGCAACCGCGTTACCTGCCCGACGATCTCGGGCACGATCTGGATAGCGCTGGCGCCGGTGCCGATCACGGCGACGCGCTTTCCGGTCAGGTCGACGCTGTGATCCCACTGCGCGGAATGGAAAGCGGGACCGCGGAATTCGTCGCGCCCCTCGATGTCAGGAATGGACGGGACGTGTAAGGCGCCGGCCCCCGAAATCAGGAACTGGGCGACGTACTCCCGCCCGTCGGTGGTGAATACATGCCATCGGTGCTCGTCGTCGTCCCAGTGGGCGCGATCGGCGAGGGAGTTGAACACGATGTAGCGGCGCAACCCGTATTTCTCGGTGACGCCCTTGAGATAGTCCCAGATCTCGGGCTGATAGGAGAACAGGTGCGTCCAGTCGGGCTTGGGCTCGAAGGAGAACGAGTACAGGTGCGACGGGATGTCGCACGCGCAGCCGGGGTAGCTGTTGTCGCGCCACGTGCCGCCGACGTCGTCCGCCTTCTCCAAAATGACGAAGTCCACGCCCTGCTGCTGCAGCCGGATGGCCATGCCCAGCCCGGAGAAACCGGTCCCGATGATGAGGGCACGGGTGTGGACGGGACCCTGCGCCCGGCTCGTCGGCTCCACTTGTGTCATGGCATCGGTCATGGCGCTCTTCCTACTCGAGATCGGCCCGGGTGTCAGCTCGGCCCAGCCGCTACAAATACGGTAAATACCCAGTACCCAGGGTATCGGTTGGAACGAGTGTTGACGATCGCCCAGACGATGTCAACGTGCCAAAGGTCCTCAGCTGGCAGCGTGGTTGCTCGGCACCACGCTGTGTATCGGCCGGTCAGGATCCATCGTGATGCCGAGCGCCTCGGCGGTGCCGACGATGACGCCCATCATGATGGTCGTCAGGTGCGCGACGAATCGCTCGCGCGGCATGCGTCGCGGGCTGTCCGGGTCCGGGCCCAACCACCACTCGGTGGCCGACGCGGCCGATCCGAAGGCCGCGTGCGCGGCCAGCTCGACCGCCGCGTGGTCCAGCTCCATCTCCCGCAGCTCGTTGTCGAACATGTCGGCCATGGCCAGCGTGATCTCGCGGCCTTCGTTGAGGATTTTGACGGTCGACTGCGGGTTGGTGCTGGACCGGCCCTGGATGAAGACCCGCAGCACGTTCGGGTGCTGATCGACGAGGTCCACGTACTCTTCGACGGCGCGGCGGATCACCTCGCGCGCCGAGTCGGTCTTCAGGTCTATGGACGGGAAGATCGCGGCCCACAGCATGTCGCGCAGGCGCTCCCCGATCGCCACGAACAGGTCGGACTTGTCCTGGAAATGCCGGTAGATCTTCGGCTTGGCGGTGCCGGCCTCCTCGGCGATTTCCCGCACGCTCAGCTCGGGCCCCAGGCGGTCGATGGCGCGGAACGCCGCGTCGACGATTTCGCCGCGCACCTTCTTGCGGTGTTCGCGCCAGCGTTCGCTGCGCGCGTCGACCTTCACCCCGGGCTTCACGCCGGGGTGGGGTCGGGGGATCTTCACCACGTCAAGCACTTTACCGTGTGGCGGCCATTGACCTGGGCAGACCGCACGTTACGGCGCCCGGCGTCTGAATTCACAGCATGCAGGAGACGCAGCCCTCGACCTCGGTTCCTTCCAGCGCCATCTGTCGCAGCCGGATGTAGTACAGCGTCTTGATCCCCTTGCGCCAGGCGTAGATCTGCGCCTTGTTCACGTCGCGAGTGGTGGCCGTGTCCTTGAAGAACAAGGTCAGCGAAAGCCCTTGATCCACGTGCTGGGTGGCCGCGGCGTAGGTGTCGATGATCTTCTCGTAGCCGATCTCGTAGGCGTCCTGGTAGTACTCCAGGTTGTCGTTGGTCATGTAGGGCGCCGGGTAGTAGACCCGCCCGATCTTGCCCTCCTTGCGGATCTCGACCTTCGACACGATCGGGTGGATCGACGACGTCGAGTGGTTGATGTAGGAGATCGACCCGGTCGGCGGCACCGCCTGCAGGTTCTGGTTGTAGATGCCGTGCGCGGCCACCGACTCCTTCAGCCGCCGCCAGTCATCCTGGTTCGGGATGCGAATCTCCGCGTCGGCGAAGAGCTGACGCACCTTGTCGGTCTTGGGCTCCCACACCTGCTCGGTGTATTTGTCGAAGAACTCCCCCGACGCGTACTTGGACCGCTCGAAACCCTTGAAGTGGGTACCGCGTTCGATCGCGATGCGGTTCGAGGCCCGCAGCGCGTGGTACAGCACCGTATAGAAGTAGATGTTGGTGAAGTCGATGCCTTCTTCGGACCCGTAGTAGATGCCCTCGCGGGCCAGGTAGCCGTGCAGGTTCATCTGCCCCAGCCCGATTGCGTGGGAATCGTTGTTGCCCTGCTCGATCGAGGGCACCGAGGCGATGTGCGTCTGGTCGCTGACCGCGGTCAACGCCCGGATGGCCACCTCGATGCTCTGGGCGAAGTCCGGCGAGTCCATCGTCCTGGCGATGTTCATCGACCCGAGGTTGCACGAAATGTCTTTGCCCACTTTGGCATACGACAAATCTTCGTTGAACAACGACGGGGTGGAGACCTGCAGGATCTCCGAGCACAGGTTCGAGTGCGTGATCTTGCCCTCGATGGGATTGGCCCGGTTCACCGTGTCCTCGAACATGATGTACGGATAGCCGGACTCGAACTGCAGCTCGGCCAGTGTCTGGAAGAACTCCCGCGCCTTGATCTTGGTCTTGCGGATCCGCGCGTCGTCGACCATCTCGTAATACTTCTCGGTCACCGAGATGTCGGCGAACGGCACCCCGTAGACGCGCTCGACGTCGTACGGCGAGAACAGGTACATGTCCTCGTTCTTCTTGGCCAGCTCGAAGGTGATGTCGGGGATCACCACGCCCAGGCTCAGCGTCTTGATCCGGATCTTCTCGTCGGCGTTCTCCCGCTTGGTGTCCAGGAAGCGGTAGATGTCGGGGTGATGCGCGTGCAGGTACACCGCGCCGGCGCCCTGGCGCGCCCCCAACTGGTTGGCGTAGGAGAAGGAGTCCTCGAGCAGCTTCATGATCGGGATGACGCCCGACGACTGGTTCTCGATGTTCTTGATCGGGGCACCGTGCTCGCGAATGTTGGTCATCAGCAACGCAACTCCCCCACCGCGCTTGGACAGCTGCAGTGCGGAGTTGATCGATCGCCCGATCGACTCCATGTTGTCCTCGATGCGCAGCAAAAAGCAGTTGTGCACGACCGTGCCACGAATCGCGTACGTGTGCGTGTCCTCGACGTGGAGGTTGTAGACCTTTGCAGGAGCGTCCTCTGTGCGCCTCAATTCGCGGATTCCGTACACGTGCCGCCCATGCACGACCTGATAAGTCGTGCGCGACGTCCCCTTCTGGCCGACATAGTTGTGCAGGTTCTTACCGACGTCAAAGATGAAGTCTTCGTTGGCGCCGGGCAGACCGGGCACGAACACCTGTCCCGTCACGTTGCCCGATCGGTTGACGTATTGGCGGACCCTGGACACGATCCCGATTCGGCGCAATATGAGCTGCACCTGATCAATCAGCTCCGGATTCACTAGGTCGAGCACCATGCCGCCGGTTGTACTGCACCCGTCCCCGCGGAACAACCCGGCCAGCAATCCACGCTGAAATTCTTCGTCGGCCGTTAAGACATCATGGCACAACCGCTTTGGGCGATATCCCGTGCCGACCATAGACAGAAACAGCGACGAAACTACCTTACTGTTGCAAATCATGCGCACCGACTGGTCCGCCACGCTCTGATGGATGGCGAGGTCCGCTGCGAACACTCGCTTGAATGCCGCCGCCAACTCCTGCTGGTACTCAAGTTCGTGCGTGCCGATCGTGAAGTGGATGCCGTTGGGGATCGGCACCGCGGGACCCGATCGCTTGGAAATATGACCTTCGGCGACGTACCAGCCGAGGAGAAGGCCAAGGTCGTACGACTCTTCAACATAGCGATTCACTGATACGAAGCGCATGTGGTGGCGCTGCTTGTTGCGGTGCTTCCGATCGGAGTTGACCTTGCGGATGAGCCCGTCGACCTCTTCGTATTCCCCCGCGCCGACGTACTCCATGAGGTCATAGACCCGCCGCGGCCGCCCCTCCAGTGGTGCTGCAGTCACGATGAAGTCTGTGGGACGAATGTCCTTGGCAGCCAACCAAACGAACCCGTGGAACGGGTCAGCACCGTCGCCATCGATAAGTGTCTGCACACCGCGCGTGGTCCACACCAGGATCGGATGCTCGGGAGTGCACAGGATTGGCTCCCCGTGCCCGAAGTGTGAGATGGAGATGAGCGCTTGGTCGTTGGGGTTCTCGACGACGGACTCGACGACTGAGAAGGACCCGTCGTGCGATAGCACCCGGTCACCTGCCCGCAAAGTCTCGATCGCCTGCGGCCCGTCGGGGGTATCCACTGGCGTTCCGACAGGAAAGCAGCTCACCGGCTCGCCGCGCTGCTTCTTGCCCGAATTCAAAAACGTCGGGGTGGCCGGCTGGAAGCGTCCGTCGATGATCTCGTCGACCAGCTTCTCCGCCAGCCCGGTGTCGCCGCCGGCCAGGGTCAGCGCCACCATGACCACCCGGTCCTCGAAGCGCTCCAGGTAGCGCTTCCCGTCGAAGGTTTTCAGCGTGTACGACGTGTAGTACTTGAACGCGCCGAGAAACGTCGGGAACCGGAACTTCTTGGCGTAGGCGCGGTCCAGCAGCGTCTTGACGAAGTTCCGCGAGTACTGGTCGAGCACCTCACGCTCGTAGTAGTTCTCCTTGACCAGGTAGTCGAGCTTCTCGTCGTAATTGTGGAAGAAGACCGTGTTCTGGTTAACGTGCTGCAGGAAGTACTGATGCGCGGCTTCCCGGTCCTTGTCGAACTGAATGTTTCCGTCCGCGTCATACAGGTTCAGCATCGCGTTCAGCGCGTGGTAGTCCGTTTCGCCTGGCAGCGCGTGGGCGCCGGAGGTTACCGGCTCTGCAGCGACGGTTGGTGGCACGTCTGTTCCTTCCAAAAGTCAGCGAGACCCGCACGGACGGCATCCACGTCGTCCGGGGTTCCCATCAGTTCGAAGCGGTAAAGGTACGGAACGCCACACTTGCGGGAGACGACGTTGCCCGCGAAAGCGAATTCGGCGCCGAAGTTGTTGTTACCCGCGGCGATGACACCGCGGATCAACGACCGGTTGTGCTCGTCGTTCAGAAATGCGATGACCTGCTTGGGGACATAGCCGCCGGCATTGAGGTCGGGGGTGGCCCGGCCGCCGCCGTACGTGGGCAGGAGCAACACATACGGCTCGTCGACCTCGACGCGGCCGTGCAGCGGTATCCGCGTGGCGGGAACACCCAGCTTCTGCACGAAGCGGTGGGTGTTCTCCGAAACGCTGGAAAAATAGACGAGGTTGCGCCGCGTGGCATCCATGGCACCGCAACCCTCCTTACGTTCGTCCGTCGCACCCGCCACTTAGGCGCTGAGCGCCGAGCCGGCGAGCGCCTTGATCCGGTCGGGCCGGAAACCCGACCAGTGGTCGTTGCCTGCCACCACCACAGGGGCCTGTAGGTAACCCAGCGCCATCACGTAGTCGCGGGCCTCGGCGTCCAGCGTGATGTCGACCTTCTCGTAGGCAAGACCCTGCCTGTCCAAGGCCTTGTAGGTGGCGCTGCACTGCACGCATGCCGGCTTGGTGTACACGGTGATGCTCATCTGGAGGCCGCTCCTTTGCGGGGGAACTGATATCGAACTGGCAACTACGTCGGTATTACCTTCAGCGATCCGTCAAGCCCCAAGATTCCCGTCGTGCACCTGCCGGGGTCGAATGGTGTGACTTCGACATCTGCAAGCCGATTCCGGGACGATCGCCCTGCCCGCTGGCCTGGTGATCCTGGGATCTGCCGGTGCTCGAAACACTACACCTAGTGGCTGACAAGATCTCTAGATACAAGATGTTCTGAATAACAATTTTGAAATTCCCTGGTCGTAAGCCCTGTCGTGGACGCGCGTCCGGCGTGTCGCAGATCACATCCGTGCCCGGGGCGCCCATGCGCATCGGTATACCACCGGCCACCGACAGCTGCGCCGCGACCTGCTCGCGCGGCCTCCCTAGCAAAGCCCCCGGCTCGAGCTGGCGGCTTTGGCCATTCCGTTGTCGCAACCTCGCTGGTCGCCGCCGAAGGACTTGTCCGGTATCGCCAAATTCAGCCGACTTCGGCCGCCAGCTTGCCGACGACGTCGCGCACGTTCGCCGAGAGCTCGGCGTCCTCGGCGGGCGCCTTGCCTTCCAAAGTCTTGAACGGCACCGACAATTTGATCGACTCGATCACCTCGGCACCCGCAATTCCGAACGACTTACGGGTCTCGTCGTGCGCCCACACCCCGCCGTACTGGCCGAAGGAGCCGCCGATCACCGCCAATGGCTTGCCTTTCAGCGCGCCGTCGCCGAACGGGCGAGACAGCCAGTCGATCGCGTTCTTGACGACCGCCGGGATGCTGCCGTTGTACTCGGGGGTGACCACCAGCGCGGCGTCGGCGTCGGCGGCCGCGGCCCGCAGCGCAACAACCGGAGCCAGCGGCGGGGCTTCGGCGTTCGTCGCGTCGTCGATGTCCTCGTTGTAGAACGGCAGCTCACCCAGCCCCTCGAAGACCGTGACGGTGACGCCGTCCGGACTCACCGCCGCCGCCAGTTCGGCGATCTGGCGGTTGATCGACGCCGCACGCAGGCTGCCCACCAGGGCCAGGATCTTGATGTCGGAGTGGGTCTGGGGCACTGTTCCGTTCCCTTCGGTTGTTGGTCTACATCTTCGCACGACGCAACCGGACTGTAGTCCGATTTATTCCGGCCGCGTTAAAGTGCAGTTGTGAGCGCTGTCGAGCGGTTGGGCGAGTTGCCGGTGTCGGCTCCGCAAGAGCCTCCGCACGAACGGGGCGACGCGGCGCGCAATCGCGCGCTCTTGCTGCACGCGGCCCGCACCCTGGTGGCCGAGCGCGGCGCCGAGGCCGTCACCATGGACGACGTCGCCGCGGCCGCCGGCGTCGGCAAGGGCACGCTGTTCCGCCGGTTCGGCAGCCGGGCCGGCCTGATGATGGTGCTGCTCGACGAGGACGAACGCGCAAGCCAGCAGGCTTTCCTGTTCGGCCCTGCGCCGCTGGGCCCCGACGCCCCGCCGATGGATCGGCTGATGGCGTTCGGCCGCGAGCGGATCCGCTTCGTCCACACCCACCACGCGCTGCTCTCGGCCGCCAACCGCGATCCGCACACCCGCCACGTCGGGGCGGCCGCGGTGCAGCGCACCCATGTGCGGGTGCTTTTGAAGTCCGCGCACACCACCGGCGACCTCGACGTCCAGACCGACGCCCTGCTGGCCCTGCTCGACCCCGATTACGTCGAGCATCAACTCAACGACGGCGGCCACACCCTCGAAACCTTGGGAGACGCGTGGGAAAGCCTGGCTCGCAAGCTGTGCGGGCGGTGACGAGCTGGGTCCTGCATGTGGACCTCGACCAGTTTCTGGCCTCGGTCGAGCTGCGGCGCCACCCCGAACTGGCCGGGCTCCCGGTCATCGTCGGCGGCAACGGTGATCCGGCCGAGCCGCGCAAGGTCGTCACCTGCGCCTCGTATGAGGCCCGGAAATTCGGCGTACACGCCGGCATGCCGTTACGCACGGCCGCCCGGCGCTGCCCCGACGCGACCTTCCTACCGTCGGATCCGCCCGCCTACGACGCGGCGTCCGACCAGGTGATGGGCTTGTTGCGCGACCTGGGCCACCCGGTCGAGGTTTGGGGCTGGGACGAGGCCTATGTGTCGGTGACGGCCGCCGATCCCACCGATGTCGCGGAACAGATTCGCGCCGTTGTCTTTTCGGAAACCGGGCTGTCCTGCTCGGTCGGCATCAGCGACAACAAACAGCGGGCGAAGGTCGCGACCGGCTTCGCGAAGCCGGCTGGCATCTTTGCGCTCACCGATGCCAACTGGATGAACGTGATGGCCGACCGCCCGGTCGACGCGCTGTGGGGCGTGGGGCCCAAGTCGGCGAAAAAGCTTGCGGCGCTGGGGATCACTACGGTACGAGAGCTGGCCAACAGTGACGCCGAGCTGCTGACGTCCACCTTCGGGCCACGCACCGGGCTGTGGCTGCTGCTGCTCGCCAAGGGCGGCGGCGACGCGGAGGTCAGCGCCGAACCTTGGATCCCGCGCTCCCGCAGCCACGTCGTCACGTTCCCGCGCGACCTCACTGACCGATCCGAAATGGAGTCGGCCGTAACAGAATTGGCGAGGCAAGCCCTGGACGATGTCATGGCCTCGGCACGCGTCGTCAGCCGGGTAGCCGTTACCGTACGCACCGCGACGTTCTACACCCGCACCAAGATCCGCAAGCTGGCTGCGCCCACCACCGATCCCGAGACCATCACCGCCGCCGCCCTGCGCGTCCTGGACCTCTTCGAGCTGGACCGGCCGGTTCGGCTACTCGGGGTCCGACTCGAACTGGCCATGCCCCAATAGCATTCAGCGCGGCGATGGGCTGGGCCGAAGCGCGAGCGTGAAGAACACGTTGACCCGGCGCATCACCGCGCTATAGGGCCACCACGCCAGCCGCTTGAACGCATACAGCGCCCGGATGTCGTGCGACGTGTAGATGAGGTACCGGTTCTTTGCGACCCCGACCAAAATCTTTTCGGCGGCCGTTTCCGGCGTCACGGCATGACCGCCGAAGCGCTCGATCCAGCGGCTCACCTTGGGATGGTCGCGATCGACGCCGGCGATCTCGACGGTGTCGACCAGCGGGGTCTTCACCGCGCCGGGCACCACGGCCGACACCCCGATGCGGTGCCGGTCCAGGTCGAAACGCAGCACCTCGGAAAGGCCGCGCAATCCGTACTTGCTGGCGCTGTACGCCGCATGCCAGGGCAGCGCGACCAGCCCGGCCGCCGACGACACGTTGACCAGATGCCCGCCCCGGCCGGCCGCCATCATCGGCGGGATGAACGTCTCGATGACGTGGATCGGACCCATCAGGTTGATCGCGACGATCTTGCTCCAATGCTCGTGGGTGAGTTGGTCGACGGTTCCCCAGGCCGATATGCCGGCGATATTCATTACGACATCCATGCTGGGATGCCGGGTGTGGATGTCGGCCGCGAACGCAGCCACGTCGTGGTAGTTGGAGATATCAAGAGCTCGATGCTCAGGTACCTGCGCGCCCAGCGCGCGGGCGTCGGCCACGGTTAGTTCCAGACCGTCCGAGTTGCGGTCCGTCAGATACAGTTCGGCCCCCTGCGCGGCCAGCCGCAACGCGGTGGCGCGGCCAATTCCGCTGGCCGCACCGGTGATCAGGCACCGCTTCCCCGCGAAATACCGTCCAGATTCCCCAGAAAGCCTTGGTGCCATGGTCGTGACGATACCGGCGGTAACGCGCTACCTCTGGCCCCCACCCCAGAGCGAGTTCAGCCACAACTGCTCGAGCACGCGCACCCGGCGTTCGAGGTCCCCATCGGGGGCGATGAGGATCGGTTCGCCGCCCAACACCAGCGCGGTGGTGCCCGTCAGGGTGCGCACCAGGGTCGGGATGTCGTCGCTGATCGGATTCGCGGTCCCGACCTTCACCTCGGCCTCTACGACGGCGACGATCTGGCGCAGCACCACCTCGAATTGCTGGTCGAGAATTTCGCGAATCTGCATATCGGTGTGGCGGGCCACGTTGCAGGCCGTCATCACCGGGTCGTTGTGCGCGTAGACGGCGGCGGCGCTGCGGACCATCCGCTTGGCGAACTGGTCGGGGGACTCGCCCGGCTGACGGGGTGCGAAGTACTGCGTGAGTTCTTCGAGTTCCTCGGTGGCCTCGGCGACGATCTGCGCGAGCACCGCGTATTTCGAGTCGAAGTAAAAATAGAAGCCCGACCGGGCGACCCCGGCTCGCAGGCTGATGGTGCTCACGGACAGCTCCGCGAACGGTTTTTCCTGCAGTAGTTCGCGCACGGCCCGCACGATCGCTTGGCGATGCTTGTCGCCACGACGCCGGGTGGCCGGCTCGCCCGGCTGGGAATCGGCGGCGTGGCTGCTCACGCGTCTGACCATGCACCCAAACTTGACAGGCGTCAAGTTTGTCCCGAAAGATGGTGTTCAGTGACCGCCGTCACCAGCCCCGGGTTCGCAAATGAGCGCAAAGGAGCCTCGATGCCCGCGACCATCAGCACCCCGCACTACCTGCTTGACCAGGCGCGGCGCCGGTTCACCCCGTCATTCAACAACTTTCCCGGCATGGGTCTTGTCGAACACAAGCTGCTGAACACCAAATTCCCCGAGCACAAACTGGCCGACCCGCCGCCGGGCAGCGGGCTCAAGCCGGTGCTCGGTGATGCCGGGTTGCCGATCCTCGGGCACATGATCGAGATGTTGCGTGGCGGCCCGGAGTATCTGTTGTTCTTGTACCAGACCAAGGGCCCGCTCGTCTTCGGTGACTCGCCAATCCTGCCGTTCGTCGCGGCGCTAGGCCCGGACGCCGCCCAGGAGATCTACTCCAACCGCAACAAGGATTACTCCCAGCAGGGCTGGACGCCGGTGATCGGTGCCTTCTTCAATCGCGGTCTGATGCTGCTCGACTTCGAAGAGCATCTGTTTCACCGGCGCATCATGCAAGAGGCATTCGTTCGGTCCCGGCTCGTTGGCTATGTCGAACAGATGGACCGGGTCGTGTCGCAAGCGATCGCCAACGACTGGGTGGTCAACGACGCGCGCTTCCTTCTTTATCCGGCGATGAAGGAACTCACCCTGGATATCGCATCAATGGTGTTTATGGGACACGCGCCTGGCACCGACCCGGAACTAGTGACGAGGGTGAATAAAGCCTTCACCATGACCGTCCGGGCGGGCAACGCGGTCATCCGCACCGGCGTGCCGCCCTTCACCTGGTGGCGTGGGCTCAAGGCGCGGCAGTTGCTGGAGAACTACTTCGACGAACGCGTCCAGGAACGCCGCGGCAAAGAGGGCAAGGACCTGCTCACCGTGTTGTGCCAGACCGAGGACGAGGACGGCAACAAGTTCTCCGACGAGGACATCGTCAACCACATGATCTTCCTGATGATGGCCGCCCACGACACGTCTACCACCACCGCGACGAATATGGCCTACCAGCTGGCCGCCAACCCGCAGTGGCAGGAGCGCTGCCGCGACGAATCGGGCCGGCTGGGCGACGGTCCGCTCGACATCGAATCGCTGGAGAAGCTGGAATCGCTGGATCTAGTGATGAATGAGTCGATCCGGTTGGTGACGCCCGTGCAGTGGGCGATGCGGCGGACGGTGCGCGACACAGAACTGCTGGGCCACTACCTACCCAAGGGCACCAACGTCACCGCGTTTCCCGGGGTAAATCATCTCCTGCCGGAGATCTGGACCGACCCGATGAAGTTCGACCCGGAACGGTTCACCGAGCCTCGCAGCGAACACAAGCGCCACCGGTATGCATGGACCCCATTCGGCGGCGGTGCACACAAGTGCATCGGAATGGTATTCGGCCAGTTGGAAATCAAGACGATCATGCATCGGCTGCTGCGCCGCTACCGGCTAGAGTTGCCCAGGCCGGCCTACGAGGCGAGGTGGGACTACCGCACCATCCCGATCCCCAAGGACGGCATGCCGATTGTGTTGCGCCCGCTTTAATTCGGTTTACTTCGCGAGCAGACGCAGAATCGCACTCAGCGTGCAGCGAGCATGCGATTCTGCGTCTGCTCGGCATCATCGGGTGAGCAGCCGGTTGGCGCAGGCGATCACGGCGCGCAGCGCGGACAGCGTCGGATCCTCCGAGAAGCCCATCGCCCACTCGGCGCGAATCCCGTTGGTGGCGTGGACAAAGGTCGCGGTGGTCGCTCCCGATCGCATTTGATGAAACTTCAGCATTTCCAGGGCGATCCCCCGGTCGTGCAGCATCGCGGTGAGCGCGGCGACCGGACCGCTCGCCGAGGTGGTCGAGGTGCGCAGCTGATCGCCGACGGCAATAGTCGCCGAAAAGTTGCGGGCTTGGGGACCGAGCCGCCCCGCGGGTCGCTCGACGTCGGTGCAGGCCCACTGTCCAAGTCGGAGCGGGCCGGCGGTGTGGTGGTAGGTCGCGACGAAGCTCTCCCAGGACATCGCGTCGGCTTCCTCCCGCAGACCGCGCGGCAACGCGACACCGAAGTGATGGACGAACCAGGCGGCGGCAAGGCATTGCCGTGCCGAAAGACTCAAAGGGTTTGGAATTGACATCGTGCCGGTCTTCTCTGATGGAGGGGGACCGACGGCAGTAGCTTCCGACCCACAGCGGGGGGTCGGTCTTGGATCAGACCCCGCTGCGGGTGCTGGCTACTACGGCATAAGAAGACGCACGGGGACCGACGTTAGACGCCGCCGGGCGCCAATGCAACGTGATTTGACTTACCGCAATCTCAGTACGACGGCGACGAGTGCGACCACCGCCAGGATCGCGGAGAACGCCATGTTGATGCGTGCCGGCAGCGGCGTGCCCGCGGCCTCGGCGCGCAGCACCTCCATGCCCAACCGGCCAATGCCGTAAGCCGCGGCCGAGCCGAGAAACAACAGCCCGGGACGATCGGACGGACCGTGCAGCCATGAGGCGACGATCAGAATCATTGCCGACCAACCCGCCTCGAACAGTTGTGTCGGGTAGCGGCGTTTCCATTCGCCGCGGTGATCGGGCAGCCACAGGCCGAAGGGCCCATCGGTTTCTCGTCCCGAGCAGCAACCGTTCATCAGGCAACCGATACGCGTGACGGCCATTCCGACCAGAAGGACTATCGCCGCCCCGTCCCAGAACCGCCAGAACTCCAAACCCGTGAGGCGCAGCACCGGCCACGAGACCGCGAAGCTGAGCACCAAGCCGCCGTAGAGCCCGGCGCCGGCGCCCTCGACCCGCTCGCCGCCGCTGTCGGTCAGGAAATCCGGGTGACCGACGAAGTACCACAGGCGGCTACCGATCAGGGCAGCCACCAGAAGGACGAGCGCGGATGCCGTAAAACGTGGATAGTCAAGGCCAGATTCGTGGCCGCCCAACACCACCCCGAGCGCAAAGCCGACGTACAGCATCGCGGCATAGCTCGGAATGCGAAGTCGCCCAACGCGAAACAGGTACCTTCTACCTAACCAGCGCGACGACCACGGTGACTCCGGGGTTCCCGTGTCAACCCGATCGCTGTCATCGCGGTGGTGCATGATCTCCGATCACTCCATTCGCAAAACGGCTTGCCGGACCAGGTGACGACATTACTATTTGACGCAGGACCAATAGAGATTTCGGGTGTGTTTCGGCAGATGAGAGGGGCTTCGATGAACGCGAAGAACGCCCGCAACGAAATCCGCAAAGGCGCGATCGTGGCCGCGGTGCTCGCCACGCTATTCCCAGTGGGATGCGGGACTGCGTCAACGGGAACTGTGCCCGTAAGCCCGGCTCCGCCGCCGCCGTCGCCCGGTGCGCTCGGGTCGCCGAACCCCGGTGGCTGACCGATTACTCAAAAGATGAAGGGCACGCTCAGATAGCGCTTCAGCCATTCGATCCGGGCGACGGGTCAAACCGAAGATATGCCTGGATCGTCGTTCCCGTCGACGCGGTGTGTGTGCGCACCAAGTCCGATATGGCGTTCACCAGAAACAGACCTCGGCTGGCGGGGCCGCTCGGACCGGGGTCCAGGCGCCCGACCAGCGGGTCCGCGAGCCGTCCGGTGTCGCGCGCCTCGCAGACCAGATGCTTGTCTTGCCGCCAGAAGGCCAGTTGGCACGCTCCGTCGGTATACATCAGGCTGTTGGTGGCCAGCTCGGTGGCGACCAATTGCAGATCCTCGATGCCGTCCCGGGACAGCCCCATCCAGCCGGCGTAGTTGACCGCGAACGACCGGGCCGGGCTGAGGTCTGCGGACTTCCTGACCATGTACGTGACGGCCCCCGGCTTGGCGCGCAGGGGCTGGTTGCAGCGCGCCAGGACATCATCCGGGGAATACTCGGCGCTGCGATGCAGCGCACCGCATCTCCAGATCAAGGGATGGGTGGCGCGGGCGTCCGCCAGCACGTCCTCACCGAGCCGGCTCGCGTCGTACAGGCACAAGCCCGTCGCCCGGTATCCCGCGAGGGCTTCGTTGACGAGCGCTTCGTGCTCCATGCAGGCGACGAACTCGTCCTCGGTGCGCCCGGGCCAAATGAGTTGGCTCACGATCCGCACCCGCCGATTGGCGTGCTCGTCGGCGAAGGAACCCGCCATCGCCATAAACCGGGTTGGGTTACGGCCAGCCTCGGTGATGTCGGCCATCCGCAATTCGGCCGGGAACCCACCGCCCGCGCCCTTCAGTGCGTGGTGGAGCAAGTCCAGCTCGTCGCCCGGTACCGCGACCAGCGCCGCCTCGTCCCTCGCCAGGCCGTCGGCCACGAAGCGCACCACAAAGTCGAGGTACTCCTGCTGCGAGTGGTAGAGGAGCGCGGAATGAACGAAGCCCGGTTGGTCGGTGCTCGTCCCCCCGATCCCCCCGATCATTCCAGCCCTCTCGCTTTCGATCAGCATTGCCAACCCCCCTGCTGGACCGGCCGCTTTCTTTCCTTTCCCCGTACCCCAGAAGAACGTTACGTATGCGTGAGAACAAGATCACTTCACTTCGATCCACTCAGCCCGTTCCCTAGAGCCACCAGGACGCCGCGGCGTCCAAATGGCGACGGATGCGATAGCGGGCGAGGCTGTCGTCGCCGCCCTCGATCGCCTGCAGAATCCGCGAATGCGCATGCTCGACGGCCACGACGTCGGCCCAGGTCGGCAGCGCCTGCCCGGTGCTGGACCAGTGCCGGCGAAACAACTCGATGATGATCCGCAGGAAAAGGTCCAGCAGTGCGTTGCCGGCCAGCTGCGCCAGCCCCAGGTGGAACCGAAACTCCTCGACGGCGGCCTCGCGCACGTCGCCCGTGGTTTCTCGAGGTTCTCGATGGGTCGCCAAGAAGGCCGACACCTCGGGCTCCGCGCGCCGCTTGACGACTTTGGCGACGTTGTCGATCTCGATGGCATCCCGGACACAGCGCAGGTCTTCGCGACTCGGCTTGCGGTACTGCAGGTACAGGGCGATGGTGTCGATGCTGGCCTGAGCCTGAGGTCTGGTGACGATCAGCCCGCCGCCGGGTCCGCGGCGCATCCGCGCGACCGAGTGATATTCGAGCAGCCGCACCGCTTCCCGGAACACCGCCCTGCTGACCCGGTAGCGCTGCAGCAACGCCGCCTCGGTTCCGAAGACGGAACCGACCCGCCAGCCGCTCGCGGCGATGTCGTCGCCGATGGTGGCCGCCAGCATCTCGGCGAGTTTGCCGCGGGGCGCGTCGCCCTCGGGTCGCAGGCGGCGCGGCGTGCGCGGCCGACTCTTGTTGCCGGGGTGATGTTCCTGCAGCCAGGCGGTCACCGCCTCGACGTGTCGTTCGCTGAGCGTCTTCGCGCGCGCGGAATCGCCGGCGGTGACCGCGGCAACCATTTGCGAGTGGTCGTGGTGCATCTGGTCGACGGCCTCGATGGCGTCGGTTGCCGAGTCGGCCCGCGACTGTAGGGCGTATCGCGTGGTGAGCCTCATCAAGATGTCGATGAATAGTTGCAGCACTGGGCTTTTCGATTGCTCGGCCAGCGCGACGTGGAACTCGTCGGGCGGTGCCGGTGATCCCGGCTTCCACCGCTCCTCAGCGCGCAATACCGCTCGCAGCCGGTCGATGCCGGCTTCGTCGATCCGTTCCGCCGCAAGAGAAGCCGCCAACGGCTCGAGCACCAGGCGCGCGTTGAGCAGGTCGCCCAGCGTCGTGCCCAGGTACTCGAGATAGATGACGACGGCGCGGGTGGCCGGGCCGGCATCGGGCCGGCAGATCAGCAGCCCGCCGTTGGGTCCGCGGCGCATCCGGGCAACCTGGTGGTGCTCGACGAGGCGAACGGCCTCCCGCAGCACCGACCGGCTCACGCGAAAGCGTTGTTGCAGGGCCTGTTCGGAGCCCAGCGATTCGCCGACGGTCCAGCCGCGACGAACCACGTCCGCCTCGATCTGGCGGGCGATCTGTGCGGCGAGTTTGTCCGGCGGGCCGGTGTCCGCCACCGAGTTCATCTCGCGCTCATTTGAGCGTTGTCAGCATGTGAGCAACATGCATCCGGCGACGGGTCCGCCGCCGACGGAAACCACGCCGACCTCAGGGCGTTCCGCCACCTGGCGCTCTCCGGCCTCGCCGCGCAGTTGCAGGCACCCTTCGTGCAGCGCCCAATAGCCGTGCATGCGACCGGCCGAGAGTTGACCGCCGTAGGTGTTCAGCGGCAGTTCGCCGTCGCGCGCGATCCGCCCGCCGCCCTCGACGAACGGCCCGGCCTCGCCGTCGCCGCATACCCCGAGGGCTTCCAGCCACGCGATGGTGAGATACGTGAAACCGTCGTACAACTCGGCGAGGTCGAGGTCGGCGGGCGTCAACTGCGTGCGCGACCACATCTGCGTCGTCGCATCCGACATCGCCATCTTGGGGTAGTCATCGCGGTGGAACCAGCCACCGGCACCGTCGGACCCGCCGATCGCCTCCACTGCCACCGCGCGGTGGGGGCAGTCGCGGGCGTACTCCGCGTTCGAGACCACCACCGCGATCGAACCGTCGATGGGGACATCGCAGTCCAGCAGGCCGAAGGGCGTCGACACGGGCCGCGCGGCCAGGTAGTCGGCCATTGTCATCGGTTCGCGGTAAACCGCAAGGGGATTCAACGCGGCGTTGCGTCTGCCGTTGAGCGCCACCCAGCCCAACTGTTCCTTGGTGGTTCCGTACAGCTCCATGTGGCGGCGGCAGTTCAGCGCCAGCCAGTTCGCGGCGGAATAGGCATGGGCCGCAACCAGATCCTTGATATCGTCCATGGCGCCGACGGCCGGCCGCTGCACGCCCTCGGGGGTTTCGAACATGCGCGCCATCGGTGATGCGGGCGCATTCTCCTGCGGTTTCACCGGGACCGTCCCGCCGAGCATCTGTATCGTCCGGTAGACCACCGCATGACGGACCCGTCGCTCCGCGACCGCGCGGCACGCCGACATCACGGGGCTGAGCAGGCCGCCGGTGCCGAATCCGGCTCCGCAGTCGGCCGCCTCGATATTCAGTGCCGCGTTGACCTCTTGGGCCGGCGTGTCGCCCAGGGTCGCGATCCCGTCGATGTCGGCCGGCACCAGGCCGGCATCCTCGATCGCGGCCCGCACCGCCTCCATGGTCAGTTCCAGGCCCGGAATGCCGGTGCGACGGCCTATTCGCGAGATGCCGATTCCGGACAAGATCGCGTCTTTTTCGAAGTACGTCATATGCACCCGCCCTTCCCCGCACGGAAACAATAGAGTGTACTGTATTGGCCGTGCTGATCGAACACTGCGGCGAATGCGCGCGCTGGGTGCACCCGGCGACCGGCGAATGCCGCGACTGTGGCGGCCCGCTGGTGGCGCGGCCCGTATCCGGGCGGGGCACGGTGTTCACCTATACGGTCAACTACCACCCCTATAACCCGGATATCCCGACACCCTACGTGATCGCCATCGTCGAGCTCGCCGAACAGAGCGGGCTGCGGGTGGCCGCCAACATCGTTGGCTGCGAACCCGATTCGGTGAGGTGTGGGATGCCCGTCGATATCCGGTCCGAAAAGGGCAGCGGCGGCGCGCCCGCGTTCGCCCCGGCCTGATTCCCCGAGCGGCGAGCGTGCGCAGAATGCCGCTTCGCGCGGCGTGTCGGCGCACAAACACGCACGCTCGCCATTGGAACCGAACCTAGTTGATCAGCGGGTCGCGCGGCATGCCCAGAATCCGCTCGGCGATCTGATTCCGGGTGACCTCGGAGGTGCCCCCGGCGATGGCCATTCCGCGGGCGCCCATCATCATCCGGCCAACCACGGCGCCGGGCCCGTCGGTCAGCGCAACCTCGGGACCGAGCAGCGCCGCCGAGATCGCGCCACCCTCGACCATGTGCTCTGCCAGCTTCAGCTTGGTGACGTTGCCCTCCGGACCGGGGCCCGCGCCTTCGACGCTGCGGGCGGCGCGACGCAGGTTGAGCAGCCGTAGCGCGTGATCCTCGGCGAGGTAATACCCCACCCGGACCGCGGCGCCCGCCGACCGGTCTGCGTGCTGCTGAGCCAGCTGAACCAGTTTGGCCGCCAACCCCTCGTAGAACGACCCGCTGCCGCCGATGCTCACCCGCTCGTTGCCCAGCGTCGCCCGCGCGACCGTCCATCCGGAGTTGGGCGCCCCGACCACGTCCTCGTCGGGAACGAACACGTCGTTGAAGAACACCTCGTTGAATTCCGAGCCTCCGGTGATCTGACGCAGTGGCCGCACCTCGACGCCCGGGCCCTTCATATCGATGATCACCGTGGTGATGCCCGCATGCTTCGGGGCGTCCGGGTCGGTGCGCACGGTGGCCAGGCCGCGGCTGCAGTACTGTGCGCCGCTGGTCCACACCTTCTGCCCGTTGATCTTCCAGCCCCCGTCCACCCGGGTGGCGCGGGTCTTGACGGACGCCGCATCCGATCCGGCCTCGGGTTCGGAGAACAACTGGCACCAGATCTCGTCCTGCCGCAGCGCCTTCTCCACGAATCTTTCGATCTGCCAAGGAGTTCCGTGCTGGATCAGGGTCAGGATCACCCATCCGGTGATCGAGTAGTCGGGGCGCTTGATGCCCGCCGCCCGGAACTCCTCCTCGATCACCAGCTGCTCGACCGCGTCGGCGGCCAGACCCCACGGCTTGGGCCAGTGCGGCATCACGTACCCGGTCTCGATCAGCTTGTCGCGCTGCGCCTTCTTGTCCAGGGTGGCGATCTCGGCGGCCTCGGCCCGGATGCGGGTGCGCAGCTTTTCGGCCTCGGCCGGCAGGTCCAGGCTGTTCTCCCGGACGGCGCCGGACGCGGTGCGGTCGAAGACATCCCGGGCCGGTGCGTCGCCGCCGAACAGCGCCGCGGTCACCAGGGCGCGGCGCAGATGCAGATGCGCGTCGTGCTCCCAGGTGAAGCCGATCCCGCCGTGCACTTGGATGTTGAGTTCGGCGTTGCGCGCGTAGGCCGGGAACGCCAATGCGGCCGCGACGGCAGCGATCAGCCGGAACTGCTGCTCGTCCTCGGACGCCGCACGGGAGGCGTCCCACACCGCGGCGGTCGCCGACTCGGAGGCCACCAGCATGTTCGCGCAATGATGCTTGACGGCTTGGAAAGTGGCGATGGTGCGCCCGAACTGCTGGCGCACCTTGGCGTAGGCAACGGCGGCGTCGACGCAGTCCGCCGCCCCGCCCACCGCCTCCGCTGCCAACAAGGTGCGCGCCCGCGCCAGGGCCGATTCGCGCGCACCGGGCACGATGTCGTCGGCAGTGACGCTCACGTTTTCCAGCCGGACGCGCCCGGAGCGCCGGGTCGGATCGAGGTTGTCGGGCACCTCCACGGATACGCCGTCGCGGTCACGCTCCAGCAGCAGCACGTCGTCGCCGGCGGCGACCACGAGCAGCCCGGCGAGCCCGGCACCCAGCACGATTCCGGCGTCGCCGTCGGCGAGACCGTCGGAAACCCGCACCTGGCCGTCCAAACCGATTCCCGCGGTGACGGTTCCGTCGATCAGCCCGGGCAGCAGGCGCGACTTCTGGCCGTCGGTGCCGTCTTTGGCGATCACCGCCGAGGCGATCACCGTCGGCACGAACGGTCCCGGGGCCACCGCCCGGCCGAGCTCGTCGATCACCACCACGAGTTCGGGCAACCCGTAGCCCGAGCCGCCGTGCTCCTCGCCGATGTGCAGCCCCAGCCAGCCGAGCTCCACCAGGTGCTGCCAGAACGGGGGCCGGGATTCGTCGGCCGTGTCGAGCAGTGATCGCGCCGCCCAGCGCGCCTTTTGAGAGGTCAAGAACGCGCGGGCCACCTCGGCGAGTTCGCGATGGTCGTCCGTCAGTGCGATACCCATGGGGCCCTCCTCGTCGCCGAGCTGAACGATAAAGAGTGTACTTAATGTCGGCGCGCGGGCGGGCGGCGGCTGGGTCGTTTACTTGGGCGCGAACCGCTGGCCGGCGTCCAGCCGCAGGCATTGGCCGTTGAGCATGGGGTTGTCCACGATGGCCGCCACCAACTTCGCGTACTCCTCCGGGCGGCCGAGGCGCTTGGGGAAGGCCGCGTCCTTGGTCAGCGCCGCCGCGAATTCGTCCGGGATGCCCTGGGTCAGTCCGGTGGCGAACAGGCTGGGCGCGATCGCCAGCACCCGGATGCCCAGCGATCCCAGGTCACGCGCCATGGTCAGGCACATGCCCGCGATGCCCGCCTTGGCGGCGGTGTAGGCGACCTGCCCGATCTGGCCCTCGAAGGCCGCGATGGACGCGGTGTTGATGATGACGCCGCGCTCCTCGTCCTCGGGCTCGTTCTTGCTCATGTGCGCGGCGGCCAGCCGGCTGATATTGAAGGTGGCGATGAGGTTGAGGTCGATCACGGATTGGAAGGATTCGAGGTCATGGGGACCGGACTTGGTCATGGTGCGCTTGGCGATGCCACCCCCGGCGGTGGTGACCACGACGTGCAGCCCGCCGAGCCCGTCGACCGCGGCCTGCAGTGCCTCCTCGGTGCCGGTGAAGTCGGTGACGTCGACGGGGTAGAACGCGCCGCCGATACCCTCGGCGACGGTCTTGCCGTCGGACCCCTCGCGGTCGAGCACCGCGACCTGGGCGCCACGTTCGTGCAGCAGCTCGGCGCTGGCACGACCCATCCCCGACGCGCCGCCGATGACGACGACCTTCTTCCCGCTGATCTCCATCCGGACCCTCCTTGTTGGGGCTTATCAGAATCCACGCAATCTGTAACGTTACGTAGACGCTAGCGTGCCGCGCTTCCAGGGTTGTCGGCGAGCCGTGTCAAGCTGACAACCGTGCTCCTTCTCGACGTGGCGACGACGTCAACCGATGTCGGCGGCACGTCGTCGCGGCTGACCAAGGTCGCGCACATCGCCGAACTGCTGCGCAGAGCCGCGGCCGAGCCCGACGTGGTCGCGATCATCGTGTCGTGGCTCTCGGGTGAGTTGCGCCAACGCCAGATCGGAGTCGGCTGGGCGTCGTTGCGGTCGCGTCCGCCGCCCGCTTCCGATCCGGTCTTGACGGTGATCGGTGTCGACGCCACCTTCTCGGAAATCGGGGCCGTCTCGGGCAAAGGGGCGCAGGCGCGGCGCGCCGAACTCGTCGCGGGGTTGTTCGCCGCCGCGACCGAAACCGAGCAGGCCTTTCTGCTGCGGCTGCTCGGCGGCGAGCTCCGCCAGGGCGCGCTGGCCGGGATCATGGCCGACGCCGTGGCCAAGGCCGCCGGTATCCCGGCCGTCGCGGTGCAACGCGCCGCGATGTTGGGCGGAAATCTGCCCGCGGTCGCTGCGGCTGGTTTGAAGGCGGGTCTGTCCGGCGGAGCGGTGGCGCTGGAAGCGTTCACCCTGCGGCCGGGTCGGCCGGTCGGCCCGATGCTGGCACAGACCGCGACCGGTGTGGCCGACGCGCTCGAACGTCACGGCGGCGCAACCATATTCGAGGCCAAGCTGGACGGCGCGCGGGTGCAAATCCACCGGGTCGGCGATGAGGTCACGGTCTACACCCGAAGCCTTGAC
This sequence comes from uncultured Actinomycetota bacterium, assembly GCA_963784685.1. GTDB lineage: Bacteria > Actinomycetota > Actinomycetes > Mycobacteriales > Mycobacteriaceae > Mycobacterium. The sequence continues at coordinate 55,981 of CAWASF010000008.1, read as the reverse complement.
GACGTCACCGCACGGCTGCCCGAGGTGGTGGAGGCAACGCTGGCGCTGCCGGTAACCGACCTGGTCGCCGACGGCGAGGCGATCGCCCTGCGGCCCGACAACCGGCCGCACCGCTTCCAGGTCACCGCGTCGCGATTCGGCCGGTCCGTCAACGTGGCGGCAGCCGTTGCAGCACAGCCACTTTCGGTGTTCTTCTTCGATATCCTGCACAGCGACGGCCGCGACCTGCTCGACGCGCCGACCACCGAACGACTGGCCGCCCTGGACGCGCTGGTGCCGCCCGCGCACCGGGTCGACCGGCTGATGACGTCCGACCCGTCAATGGCCGCCGACTTCCTGAACGCCACCCTGGGCGCCGGCCACGAAGGGGTGATGGCCAAGGCCCCGGATGCGCCGTATCAAGCGGGCCGCCGCGGGGCGGGCTGGCTGAAGGTCAAGCCGGTGCACACGCTGGATCTGGTGGTGCTCGCCGTCGAGTGGGGGTCGGGGCGCCGTCGCGGGAAGCTCTCCAACATCCACCTGGGCGCGCGCGATCCGGTCACCGGTGAATTCGTCATGGTGGGAAAGACTTTCAAGGGCATGACCGACGCCATGCTGGACTGGCAGACCACGCGATTCACTGAGCTCGCCGTCGGCGGCACGGACGGTTACGTCGTCCAAGTGCGGCCCGAACAGGTCGTCGAAGTGGCCCTGGACGGGGTGCAGAAGTCGTCGCGCTACCCCGGCGGGTTGGCGCTGCGGTTCGCCCGGGTGGTGCGCTACCGCGACGACAAGGGATCCGCCGAAGCCGACACGATCGACGCGGTGCGGGCGCTGTACTGAGCCACGCGAGGGGCTACAGTCTCGCGAATTGCGCTTTATCCTCAGCGAATTCGTCCAGCATCGCAGCGCTCAGCGTCGGGCGGACGTCCGCGATCGCCGTGAGGTAATCCTCGGTGGTCGCGGGCTCGCCACGCCCATGCGCCATCTCACGATCGAACGCCACCTGCGCGCCCTTACGGGCGGCGAACTCGATGTCGGCGGGGGTGAACAGCTCGGTCGCCGCGACCAGCCGGTCAACATCGATCTCCGAGTTGGCTTCGCCGAGGTACCGTTTCCACACGGCCATGCGGGCCGGCCTGTCCGGTGGGCCGACGGGAATGACGTAGTCGAAGCGCCCGGGCCGCAAGAATGCCGAGTCCAGCAAGTGGACCGAATTGGTCGCGCACACGAGCAGACGCCCGTCGTGCTCACGAAACGACGGGATGAGTTTCAACAATTCATTGGTGACGCCGGTTTCGGTCGTGCTGGCGCCGGCGCGCGCGACCGCGATCTCCTCGACCTCGTCGATGAACAGCACGAGCTCGTCGAGTTCGGCCAGTTCTGCGAACACCTCCCGCAGCGACGCCGCCAGTCCGCCCTCCGCCGCCGCGGCCAGCCGGGACGGAAAGAGCTCCACGAAGGGCCAGCCGAGCCGCGACGAAATGCCCTTGGCGAAGCTGGTTTTCCCGGTCCCCGGCGGCCCGAACAAGATGACCGCCTTCGGGGGACGGACTCCATACCGATCGGCGACGTCGGGGTGGGCCAACGGGGCGATGATGCGTTGTTCGATGATTCGCTTTTCCTGCTCCATGCCCGCCAGCTCCTGCCACAGCCCCGGCGGCAGCATGCGACCGCCCAGCTGTGCGAGCATGTTGGCCTGATCGGGCCGGAGGTGTTCGATCATCTCGTAGTACACCAGCCCGTCACGGCGGGTGTACCCGGAGTTTTCCAGCGCCGCCGAACCCGTCGCGCCGTCCGGCAGGATCGTGCAAATTTTCCGTACCCCCACCGACCGCAGCCGTCGTTCGAGATCCGCCAGCAGGGCGCTGCCGATACCACGATGCCGCCACCGTGACGCCAAGGCGACCAGCAGCACCCACGCCCGCTCGCCGTCGGTGCGCGCGACGGCCATGCCGACTACCTCGTCGCCGACCTCGGCGACCACCGCGGGCTGGCCTGCCCGAGCCGCCGCCATCACCTCGGCGACCGCGAACACCGGCTCGCCCGGCCCGGTGGTCCGGCTTTGGTCCCAGATCTGAACGGCCTGATCCAGATCGCCGTCGTCGTAGTCACGAAGGCGCCATAGCGGCATCAGATCACGGTAATGCCCGCGTCTCGTGAAGACCATCGATGGGAAACGAGCAGCCTCCGATTCGCGCGCGTAGGGTTTTCGCCGTGGCACTCAAGGAGTACGACGAGGACGTCCGCTACATCCACACCGACAAAGACCTGCCGCCGGTCGCGATCATCGACCGCTCCCCCATCACCCTCCGGCACAAGATCGTCTTCGGGATCATCGCCGTGATCGGTGCGGTCGCATGGGCAATCATCGCGTTCGCCCGTGGCGAGACGGTGAACGCGGTCTGGTTCGTGGTCGCGGCGATCTGCACCTACGTCATCGCTTACCGGTTCTATGCCCGATTGATCGAGATGAAGATCGTTCGCCCGCGCGACGACCACGCCACTCCGGCCGAAGTTCTCGACGACGGCACCGACCACGTGCCGACCGACCGGCGCGTGCTGTTCGGCCATCACTTCGCCGCCATCGCCGGGGCGGGACCACTCGTCGGTCCGGTGCTGGCCACGCAGATGGGCTACCTGCCGGGCAGCATCTGGATTGTCCTCGGCGCGGTGTTCGGCGGCTGCGTGCAGGACTACCTGGTGTTGTGGATCTCCACCCGCCGCCGGGGCCGTTCGATGGGCCAGATGGCCCGCGACGAACTGGGCGCGGTGGGCGGGGCCGCCGCCCTCGTCGGGGTCCTCGTCATCATGGTGATCCTGATCGCGGTTCTGGCACTGATCGTGGTGAAGGCACTGGCCGAAAGCCCGTGGGGGGTGTTCTCCATCGCCATGACCATCCCGATCGCCCTGTTCATGGGCTGCTACCTCCGGTTTTTACGCCCCGGGCGGGTGTCAGAGGTATCGGTGATCGGCTTCGGGCTGCTGCTGCTCGCCGTCGCGTCCGGCAACTGGGTCGCCGAAACATCCTGGGGCGCATCTTGGTTCACGCTGTCTTCCGTCACGCTGTGCTGGTGCCTCATCATCTACGGTTTCGCCGCGTCGGTGCTGCCGGTGTGGCTGCTCCTTGCGCCACGCGACTACCTGTCGACGTTCATGAAGGTCGGCGCGGTAGGGCTGATCGCGCTCGGTATCTGCATCGCGCGGCCCGTGATGCAGGCACCGGCGATCTCGCAGTTCGCCACCAAGGGCAACGGTCCCGTGTTCGCCGGCTCGCTGTTCCCGTTCCTGTTCATCACGATCGCGTGCGGCGCGCTGTCCGGATTTCACTCACTGATCTCGTCCGGGACGACCCCGAAGATGTTGGAGAAGGAAAGCCAGATGCGGCTGATCGGCTACGGCGGCATGATCACCGAGTCGTTCGTCGCCGTCATGGCGCTGATTACCGCGTCGATCATCAACCAGCATCTCTACTTCAGCATCAACGCGCCGGCGGCGCAGACCGGCGGCACCGCGGCCAAGGCCGCGGAGTATGTCAACCGGCTCGGCCTGTCCGGTCCGCCGGCCACCGCGGACCAGATCGGCCAGGCCGCCAGGAACGTCGGCGAGAAGTCGATCGTGTCGCGCACCGGCGGAGCACCGACGCTGGCGTTCGGGATGTCCGAGGTGCTGCAGCGCGTGTTCGGCGGCGCCGGACTCAAGGCATTCTGGTATCACTTCGCGATCATGTTCGAGGCGCTGTTCATCCTGACCACTGTGGACGCGGGCACCCGGGTCAATCGCTTCATGCTCTCCGACGCGCTGAGCAACTTCGGTGGCCCGCTGGCCAAGCTGCGCAACCCGAGCTGGCGCCCCGGCGTGTGGATCTGCAGCCTCGCCGTCGTGGCTGCCTGGGGCAGCACCCTCTTGATGGGCGTGACCGATCCCCTGGGCGGCATCAACACGCTGTTCCCGCTGTTCGGTATCGCCAACCAGCTGCTCGCGGGGATCGCGCTGACCGTCGTCACCGTGGTGGTCGTCAAGAAGGGCCTGCTGAGGTGGGCATGGATCCCGGGCGTTCCGCTGCTGTGGGATCTGACGGTCACGCTGACGGCGTCGTGGCAGAAGATCTTCTCCGGCGATCCCGCGGTCGGCTACTGGACTCAGCACGCCCAATACCTAGCGGCGAAAAACGCGGGGAAGACGGCATTCGGCTCGGCGAAGAACGTCCAGCAGCTCGACGACGTCATCAGGAACACGTTCATCCAGGGCACCCTGTCGATCCTCTTCGCGCTGGTCGTCGTCATAGTGGTCATCGCCGGGATTGTCGTTGCGCTCAGGGCAATTCGCGGCGGCGGACGGCCGCTGACCGAGGACGAGCCGGTGCCGTCGAAAAGGTTCGCGCCCGCCGGCTTGATCCCGACGGCCGGTGAGCGGGAATTGCAGAAACGGTGGGATGCCCGGGCCGAGCCGGCGCGGCGCCACTGACCGTCGCTTCACACCTGGTCCGCCGCGGGTGGTCGCGCGCGGGAACAAGTAGTCGACTACGCATCCCAAGGGACGGTCGTCGATCGTACGTTGGTGGCACCAACGGGCGACTTGCCTGGTCAACGGAGCAAAACCGCGAAGAAGGTAGACGAAATGTTCACTTCGGCACCCGTACTCCCCGGCACCTTCAAGCCCGTCGACGAGCACCTACCGCAACCACCCTCGACCGGGTCGTCCACCGAGGTTCTGATCAGCACGCAGGAGGTGCGCTTCAGCACCGCGGCCGCGGTGGGAGTGCGACGCCAGAGCATCGGCGAGCGGCTCTTCGCCGGCATGCGGCAGATTTTCGCAACGCCGGAAAAGGCATCCCGCCCGCGGCCACAATACGAGCCCAGGCGTTACGGGTTCCTCGAGAACGCCCTCATGGCACGTGAAATGGGCAGGCTGTGAGCCTGGTCGTCGCTGCCGCCTCCGCTGTCGTGATGGCGATGTTCGCGGCGGGGATGTACAACCTGCAGTGGCGGCTCGAGCGCAGCGACTACGAGCGGCATTTCGAGGACTGACCGCCCGCGGCGCGCCGCGTAAAGGTTGTGTCGAAATCGGTGGCACAGTCCTAAAGTTGGGAGATGCAAGTCGGTATCGACTTCGGCACCACCCACACCGTCGTTGCCGCCGTCGACAGAGGCAACTATCCGGTCGTCTCGTTCGACGGAGTCGATACCTGGCCGTCGGTCATCGCCGCCAACGCCGCCGGAGATTTGCGATTCGGCGCGGACGCGGACGCCGTCCGCCACGATCCGGGATGGTCGGTGCTGCGATCGTTCAAACGCCTCCTCACCGAGGCCGGCCCGCAGACGGAAGTGAACCTGGCCGGACGTAGCCATCGACTGGCCGACCTGGTCGCCGGCTTTCTGGCCCAGCTGAAAAGCGACCTGCAGCGTCGCTCGAACGCCGGCCTTGCGCCGGGCGAGAACATCGAGGCCGCGATCAGCGTGCCGGCCAATGCGTCCAGTGCCCAGCGCCTCCTGACGCTCGACGCCTTCGTGGCGGCCGGTTTCCACGTCGTCGCGCTGCTGAACGAGCCGTCGGCCGCCAGCCTGGAATACGCCCATCGGTACCGCTCGACGATCACCGCCAAGCGCGAGTACGTCCTGGTCTACGACCTCGGCGGGGGCACGTTCGACGCCTCGCTGCTGAAGATGACCGGCCATGCCCACGAAGTGGTGATCAGCGAGGGCATCCAGCGTCTCGGCGGCGACGACTTCGACGAGGCGATCCTCGAGCTCGTCCTCTCCCGGTCGCACCTGCGCGAGTCGGATCCAGCGATCCGTGACTTGCTGAGAGAGGAATGCGTTGCCCGCAAGGAGGCCATCGGCCCGCAGACGCGGCGCTTCCTGGCCGACCTTTCCGCCGTGGACCGGCCCCCGTTCTCCTGCGCCATCGACGACGTCTACTCGGCATGTGCGCCGCTCGTCGACAAGACAACGGAATTGCTCGATCGCGTCCTGCACGACGTGACGTGGCCCGAGGTGGCGGGCATCTACGTCGTGGGCGGGGCCGGGGCCTTCCCGCTGATTTCCCGGATGCTGCGCACGACGTTCGGCGACAAGCGGGTGAAGCGCTCGCCCCACCCGTTTGCGGCGACCGCCATCGGGCTGGCGGTCTTCCTGGACAAGGAGGCCGGTTTCGCGCTGTCCGAACGCTTCTCGCGTAATTTCGGCGTCTTCCGCGAGGCCGAGGCCGGCGCCGGCGTGGTCTTCGACCCGATCGTGTGCAAGGACGCCTCGCTGCCGCCCGACGGCCAGACCCCGCTGGTGGTCAAGCGGACCTATCGAGCGGCACACAACATCGGACACTTCCGGTTCGTGGAGTGCAGCCGCGTCGTCAACGGCCGTCCGGATGGGGACGTGACGCCCTACGACCCGGTCCTCTTCCCCTTCGACCCGGCGCTCTACGACCGGGAGGACCTCGGGCGCCAGCCCGTCGGCCGGTGGCAGGACGGACCGGACGTCGAGGAGCGCTACGTCGTGGCCCCCGGCGGCGCGGTCGAAGTGACGCTGACGACGCAACCTGCCGGATTCAAGCGCACCTTCCGGCTCGAGCGGTGTGCCGCCGCCAGCGTGTGAGACCGTGTAAGTCCAGGCCGCAACGGCTATAGCTCGGACTATGGCAGAGATAGATTTGGAGGCCCTTTCGACCTCCGGGCATGGCTACAGCGTCAACGACGAAGATGACGACGACCCGGTGTTGGTCGATCGGGAGGGCAATCACGTCGACACCTGGCGCGAGCGATACCCGTACGACCACCGCATGCCGCGCGACGACTACGAGCGGTTGAAGCGGCGCCTACAGATTGAGCTGCTGAAGCTGCAGAATCACGCCAAACGCACTGGCGCGCGGCATGTGATCGTGTTCGAGGGACGCGATGCCGCCGGCAAGGGCGGCACCATTCAGCGGTTCATGGAGCATCTCAATCCGCGCCACGCGCGGGTGGTGGCACTGGAGAAGCCGTCCGAGCGCGAGAAAACGCAGTGGTATTTCCAGCGCTACATCACCCACCTGCCGGCGGGCGGCGAGATCGTGTTGTTCGACCGGTCTTGGTATAACCGCGCGGGCGTCGAAAAGGTGATGGGCTTCTGCACCGAGGACGAATACGTCGAATTCATGGATCAGGCGCCGCTCTTCGAGGAGATGCTGGTCCACAACGGGATAACGCTGACCAAGTTCTGGTTTTCGGTGTCACCCGCCGAGCAGCGCACCCGCTTCGCCATCCGGTTGGTCGACCCCGTGCGGCAGTGGAAGTTTTCGCCGATGGACATGGAATCGGTGACGAAGTGGGACGACTACACCGCGGCGAAGGAGGCGATGTTCAAGGCGACCGACACCGACATCGCCCCCTGGGTCGTGGTCAGGAGCAACGACAAAAAGCGAGCCCGGATCAACGCCATGCGCTTCGTACTCGCCAAATCCGACTACGACGACAAGGACGATGAGATGGTGAGCGAGCCCGATCCGCTGATTGTGGGCCGCGCACTGACCGACTGAGCGCCGCACATCGACCCGGAGGAGACGTCGTGACCACCTGGCTCATCACCGGCTGCTCGACAGGGCTCGGCCGCGCCCTCGCCGAAGCCGTCATCGCGGCCGGCCACAACGCCGTCGTCACCGCGCGCGACGCCGCGAAGGTCGCCGACCTGGCCGACACCGCGCCGGAGCGGGTGCTCGCCGTCGCCCTCGACGTCACCGATCCCGCGCAGGTCAGCTCGGCGGTGCAGCGCGCCGACGAGCGGTTCGGCGGCCCGGACGTTCTGGTCAACAACGCCGGCTACGGGTATCGCGCCGCGGTCGAGGAGGGCGACGACGCCGACGTCCGCGCCCTGTTCGAGACGCACTTCTTCGGCGCCGTCGCGATGATCAAGGCCGTGCTGCCCGGGATGCGGGCACGCCGCAGCGGCGCGATCGTGAACATCTCCTCGATCGGCGTCCAGCTGACCCCGGTGGGTTCCGGCTACTATTCCGCGGCCAAGGCCGCCATCGAAGGGATGAGCGGGGCGCTGCGCGGTGAGCTCGCGCCGCTGGGCATCTCGGTCACGGTCGTCGAGCCGGGCGCATTCCGCACCGACTTCGCCGGACGCTCGCTCGTCCAGTCGGCCACGGTCGTCGACGACTACGCGACCACAGCCGGTCTAGCGCCGCAAGGAAAACGACACCATGCACGGCAACCAGGCCGGCGACCCCGCCAAGGCCGGCGCCGCGATCATCGCGGCGGTCGAATCACCTGAGCCCCCGGCGTTCCTGCTGCTCGGGCCCGACGCCCTGGCCGCCTATCGCTACGTCACAGAAGCGCGCGCGAACGAGATCGCCAAATGGGCGAGGCTCACCGCCAGTACCAACTTCGACTGAGCCCGGGTCAGAATCGGATCAGCCCGCGCAGATTGACACCCGAATGCATGTCGGCATAGCCCTCGTTGATCTGGTCGAGGGTGTATTCGCGGGTGACAAGCTCGTCGAGCTTGAGCGCTCCGGCACGGTACAGGTCGAGCATGCGGGGAATGTCGTGCCGGGGATTCGAGGATCCGAAAAGCGAACCGCGAACCTGTTTTTCGTACAGGGTCAAATCGAACAGCGACATGTCGACGGAGGTGTCGGTGGGGTGCGGGATCGCGGTCATCACCACCCGGCCCCGCTTGCCGACCAGGCTCAGCGCCTGTGCGACGTACGCGCCCTCGGCCGAGTCGGTGCTGACCACGCAGACGTCGGCCAGCTGGCCGTGCGTGAGGTCGTTGATCAGGGCGTGGGCCTCGTCGACGGTCGCCGCCGTGTGGGTGGCACCGAACTCGAGGGAGCGGCGACGTTTGTACTCGACGGGATCGAGCGCGACGATCACACGTGCGCCCGCGATCCGCGCGCCCTGCACCGCGTTCATGCCGATCCCGCCCACACCCATGACCACCACGGTGTCGCCGTCGCGCGCTTCGCCGGTGCGCACCATGCTGCCGTAGCCGGTCGTGACGCCGCACCCGACCAGGGCGGCGGTGTCCAGGGCGGTGGACGGATCCACCTTGATGACCGACGACATCGGCACCACCGTGTACTCGGAGAATGTTCCCAGCACGCACATTTGGCCCAGCCCTTGGCCTTTGGCGTGAAAGCGGAAGGTGCCGTCGAGTTGCGGCCCGGCGATGATGGCGGCGCCGAGCACGCACAGGTTGCTCATGCCGCGCGCACACGGTTCGCACCGACCGCAGGCCGGAATGAAACTCAGCACCACCGAATCGCCCTCGGCGACGTCGGTGACACCCGGGCCGACGTCGACGACGACGCCGGCGCCCTCGTGCCCGCCGACCACCGGTAATTGCATCGGCATGTCGCCGGTGATCAGGTGGTCGTCGGAGTGACATAGCCCGGCGGCAGCCACCTTGACCAGAACCTCGCTCTCCTTGGGGCCGTCGAGGTCGACCTCTTCGACTTCCCACTTCTGGTGCAGCCCCCACAGCACCGCGGCTTTGGTTTTCATCGAATACTCCTCACAGTCAACGTCGTTCGGGGGTCCAGGTCGCCGGCAGGCTGTTGATGCCGTTGATGAAGTTGGCGAGGGCGTAGTCGGGCTCCGGCGCCGAGATGTCGGGAATGCGGGTGTACACCTCGGTCAGCAACGCCTTGAGCATCGTTCGGGCCAGCGCCGCACCGAGGCAGAAGTGCGGGCCGCCGCCACCGAATGCGATGTGCGGATTCGGGTTTCGCAGGATGTTGAACGTATGCGGATCGTCGAACACGTCCTCGTCACGGTTGCCCGAGTAGTACCACAGCACGACCTTGTCTCCGGCCTTGATCTCCGACCCGCGCACGGTGATGTCCCGGGTCGCGGTGCGCCGCATGTGCAGCAACGGCGATCCCCACCGCAGCACCTCCTCGACGGCGGTGCCGACCCGGCCCTCGACGTCCTCGGTCAGCAGCGCGCGCTGGTCGGGGAACTTCGAAAGGGCTGCGATGGCGTGCGCCGAGGCGTGCCGCGTGGTGTCGTTGGACGCGACGCCCATCAGCACGAAGAAGGCCCGCAGCTCGTCGTCGGTCATCTTCTTGCCGTCGAACTCGGCCTGCACCATCCAGGTCAGCAGGTCTTCACCGGGGTTGGCCCGCCGCTCGGGGATCAACACCGATGCCACCTCGTGCAGTTCCATCACGGCACCCATGAACAGCTCGAGTTCGCTCTGCTCACCACGGATTTTCGGGTCGGTCCAGCCCACCAGGCGCTGCGCGGCGCTGACGGCCTTAGTGCGCAGTTCGCCTTCCGGCAGCCCGAAGAAGCTGCCGAAAATCCGGCCGGGCAGTTTCACCGATACGAGCTGGACGAAGTCCCCCTGACCCAGGTGGGCCATCTCGCCGACCAGGTCGTGGGCGTGGCCGCGGATCCAGCCCTCGAGTCGGCGCACGTTCTTCGGCTTGAAGGCCTCCGTCGTGATCCCGCGCAGCTGGGTGTGCCGTGGCGCGTCCATCGCGATGAACGACTGCGCAATCTCGACCGCCTCGGGGGCGAAGTCCTCCATCGTGATGCCCTGCGCCGAGGAGAAGATCTCCGGGTGGCGGCTGGCCATCCGGATGTCCTCCTGTTTGGTCAGCGACCAGAACCCCTTGGTGTTGAGCTCGGGGGGCAGCAGATCCGACTCCGCCGGGCGGCTCCACGGCACCGGGTTCTCCGCGCGCAGCACGGCGAACGCAGCGTCGCGCTCTTCCGGGGGTTTGGCCCAGAAGGCGCGGGCGCTCAGATCGATGTCCCCGTGAGTGGGGGCGGTCGTGGGTGCGGTCATAGCACCCATGCTGGCCGGCGCGGCGGCCGCCAGGCGCAGGCGCGGGTGCCAATCACTGGCCTGTGCGGGCCAACGGTTCAGCCCACCGGGGCGCGGAACGTGGCGACCAAGCCCCCGCCGTCGCGCGCGGCAAAGTCCACCCGGCCGTTCATCGCTTCGGCGATCTGCTGGACGATCCACAGGCCTAGGCCCGCGGTGCCGCGCTGGCCGCCGACGGTGACGTACTTGGTGGTCAGCTCGCCGAGGCTGTCCGCCGGAATACCCGGGCCACGGTCGAGCACGCCAAGGACCAACTCGTCTCCGTCGCGCAAGCACGTGACATCGACCGGGTCGCCCCGCCCATGCCGGGAGGCATTCTCCAGCAAGTTGGTCAGCACCCGGCGCAGCCCCTGGGCGTTTACAGCCACGGCGTCGACGTCGCCGCTGACGCTCAGCCGCAACCTCGGCGCCGTCAGGCCGACCGCATCGGCGGCGGCAACAACGAGGTCGGCCACGTCGATGCGGCGAATCCGGCCCGCCGAGAATGTCGGGCGGCGACTCAGCGCGACGTCGGACAAGGCGTCGAGCATGTCGGCCAGATGGCGCACGTGCCGGGCCACCAACCGCAGACTGGTGTCGTGGTCGGCCTGCGACATGGGGTGAGTCGAAGTCAGCGCCTCCGTCAGCGCCTCCGTCAGCGCCTCCGTCAGCGCCTCCAAAGACGTTACGGGGGTGCGGAATTCGTGCACCAGGACCTGAAGCCCATCCTGTTGCGACTGATAGGACCGCAGCAGGCGGGCCCGCAGGTCGCGTTCCTCTTCGGCGGCGGCGTGTTCGGCCTCGGCTTCTACCAGCGCCCTCAGCCGGGAACGGTGTTCGCGCTCGGCGAGCGCGGACAGCCCCGCCGTGATGATCGCGACAAAGACCAAATACAGCGCCGACCAACCGGCCTGCAGTGCCGGAGCCGCGGTGACCGGAAGACTCGGCGACGACGTCAGCGCCACGGGGACATAGGCGGCGCCCAAAAGGACTGCAACGAGCAGGGTTTCGATGAACGACAGCCGCGCCGCCGACGCGATGACCGCCAGCGCCAACACCGCGACCACCGGGCTGTAAACGCCTCCGCTGAGCGCGATGAGCGCCAGCGTGAAGGCCGAGTCGAAGCCGGTGACCAGCCACGAGTACCGGGTGCGCCGGACCTCCAGCTGCGGATGAGCCATCAGTACGGCCGCGTAGACCATCGCGGCGACCAGGACCGCCACGGTGACCGCCGTGTGCTGACGGACCCACTGGGGTCCGATCGCCAGCAGCACACCGATGGAGACAACGACGGCGACCCGTACCGCGACGATGGTGCGGGCCAGCCCGTAGTCCTCACCGTGGACGTCCACCGTGGCTCTGAGCTGATCGAGCGGTCTCACCCGGCTGACCATAAGGTTGGGGCTAGCATCGCGGCAATGACCCGCTCGCCGTATGTCGTGGTGATCGTGGACGACCACGAGCTGTTCGCACAGGGCCTGGCTCTGCTGCTCACCCGCGAATGGGGCGAATTGTTCACGGTCGGCGGGCAGACGACGTATGTCGAAGAGGCCGCCGACCTGGTGGCCCGCTGTGCTGCGGACGTCGCGATCATCGATCTGTCGATGCCGCCGCTGGGCGGCGTGGCCGCCATCCGGCACATCAAGGCACGGCACCCGAAGACCCGGATCCTGGCGTTGTCGGGGACGGACGATTTGAGGCTGGCCGAAGAGGCGTTGCGCGCGGGCGCCGATGGGTTTCTGCCCAAGACTGCGCGCCCCGAGGCGCTGGCCGGCCCGCTGTGGACGATCGCCGAGGGGTTGCGGGTCATCGACGGCGCGCTGCTCGATGGGCTGCTGAGCAACATTCGCAAGCCGCCGTCGGAGCTGCTGGACAACCTGTCCGCCCAGGACCTGCGGCTGTGGGCACTGTTGGCGACCGGCATGGAGACCGGTGACATCGCCCACCGGATGCTGGTGTCGGAGCGCACCGCCAAACGCATGGTGGCCGCGTTGCTGCACAAGCTCGGGGTCGGCAATCGCATTGCGGCTGCCGCGCTGGCGGGCCGGTACCGACTGCTCGATGACGTTGCCGAAACCGACTCGCTCAGTTAAGGATTCGGATCGCCTGCGCCGGGCACATCGCGGCGGCCCGAATCAAACGCTCGCGGTCGGCTTCGGGCGGGTCTGGCTCGAGCACCACCACTTGTTCGGCATCGTCCGGAATGTCGAAGACGTCGGGAGCGGCCAGCAGGCACTGCCCGTGTCCCTCACATAGGTCGTAGTCGACGGTGATGTGCATGAGGCCCAGTGTCGGCGGCGGCCCCCCGTCGTGAGTGGTCCACATGCGCCAGATATGGCCCCTCCGGGCCAGCTCGCCGAGGGCCTTTCAGCCCTACTTTGCATCGAGGCAAACGGCGTAGCATCTGCTCATTCGGGAGACCCCCAGTGTCCCTTCCTGAGTCGAAAACGCGATCATGACCACTGCGCAAACCGAGTCCGCCTCCTCCGTCGCCGCACCCGCGGTTGTCGACCAACGCAGACGCGAAGTCGATACGATCGTCGACACCGCGGCCGAGGCGGCCCGGGCATTCCGCAAGCTTGACCAGCAGCAGGTCGATGCGATCGTCGAGGCGATGGTGCGCGCCGGGGTCCGCGCAGCGGCGGAACTGGCGAGTGTGGCCATCGAGGAAACCGGATTTGGCGTTTTCGAGGACAAGGTCGTCAAGAACTATGTGGCCACCGAATTCCTCCACGACTATCTGCGCGGCAAGAAATCGGTGGGAGTCATCGACGAGGACGTCGAGAACAACATTGTGCACATGGCCGAGCCGATCGGGGTGGTGCTCGCCATCACCCCGGTGACCAACCCGACCTCGACGGTGCTGTTCAAGGCGATCGTGGCCGCCAAGACCCGCAACGCGATTCTCTTTCGACCGTCACCGGTTGCGGTGCGCTCGTGCGAACGCAGCCTGGAGATCCTCCGCACGGCGGCCGAAGCCGCCGGGATGCCACCCGGGGCGCTGCAGGTGATCCCGGACGCCGCGCACGAGGTGACCCACTATCTGTTCAAACACCCAAAAGTTGACTTCATCTGGGTGACCGGCGGACCGAAGATCGTTGCGCTGGCGAATTCGGCCGGAAAGCCGGGGCTCAGTGTTGGTCCCGGCAACGCCCCGATCTACATTCACAAAACCGCGGACCTCAAGGGCGCGGTCGTCGACATCCTGATCTCGAAAACCTTTGACTCGTCGGTCATCTGTCCGGCCGAGCAAACCTGCGTCATCGACGACGAGGTATACGACGAGGTAATGGCCGAGTTCCAGCGGATGGGTGCCCAGCTGCTCACCCCCGACGAGGCGCAGGCGGTGGCGGAGTTCGCATTTGGCTGCGGCGACAAGATCTCGCTCGACGCGGTCGGACAGAAAGCGTCGGAACTGGCCGCGCGGGCCGGCTTCAGCGTGTCACCGACCGTGAAGGTGCTGCTGGCGCCGCTGCCGACCGACCTGGACGAACTCGCCGCGCACCCGTTGGTGCAGGAGAAGCTGATGCCCGTGCTCGGGGTGGTACGCGCGCGCGACGTCCAGCACGGCATCGACGTCGCCGTCCTGGTCACCGAGCACGGGGGCTTAGGCCACACCTCGGCGATCTACGCCAACGACGAGGACGTCATCGAGGCGTACGGCCTGGCGGTTCGCACCGGGCGCATCCTGGTCAACGCGCCCACTGCGGTCGGAGCTCTCGGCGGGGTCTACAACAACCTGACCCCCACCTTCTCGCTGGGTTGCGGCACTTGGGGCGGCTCCAGCACGACGGAGAACGTCAACTACCGGCAGCTGCTGAACATCAAGACCGTCTCGCGGCGCCGCACCCCGCCGCAATGGTTCCGTGTCCCGTCCAACACCTACTTCAACGAAGGCGCACTCGACAACTTGCGCGAGCTCGACTGCGAAATCGTCGTGGTGATCACCGATGCTCTGACCGAAGAGCGCGGCGTGGTCGACCTGCTGCGCGGCAGGTTGCGCACCAAACACGTGCAGGTGTTCAGCGAGGTGACACCGGAGCCCGACGAGGCGACGATCCGCCGTGGCGTCGCGCTGCTGCAGCGGGTCCAACCCGACCTGTTGATCGCCGTTGGCGGCGGCTCGGTGCTTGACGCCGGCAAGGCGATCCGCCTGTTCTACGAACACCCGGAGAAGAGCCTCGACGAGTTGACGATGCCGTTCCTCGACCCCCGCAAGCGCGTGGCCGACTACCCGACCGATCGTCATCGTGTCCAATTGGTCGCTGTCCCAACGACGTCGGGGACCGGATCGGAAGTGTCGCCGGCGGCCGTGTTGACGGTGCGCGGGAAGAAGCAGACGCTCGTCGACTACAGCCTCGTGCCTGACCTCGCGATCGTCGACCCGGTCCTGACCTCGTCGATGCCGCAAAAACTGACCGCAGACACGGGCATCGACGCGCTGACCCACGCGCTGGAGGCGATCGTCTCGATCTTCGCCTCGCCTTACACGGATGCGTTGTGCGCCCAGGCGGCACGGCTGATATTCGATGCTCTGCCAAGAGCATACGAGGATCCCGACGATCTCTCCGCGCGAACGGGCATGTCCAATGCAGCAACCCTCGCCGGGCTTGCATTCTCGAATGCATTCGTCGGGACGAATCACGCGCTCGCACATGCCGTCGGCGCGAAATTCGGTATCCCGCACGGCCGGGCGAACGGAATTTTCCTGCCGCATGTGCTGCGCTACAACGCGAGTCTGCCAAGCAAATTCATGCCCGCGCCCGGATATTCGGCCTACATCGCGCCGGCCAAATATGCACAGCTCGGCCGGCTGCTCTTTGGTGGCCACGATGCCGACGAAGGTCGCCGCCGGTTGTTCCAAGGGGTTGATGATCTCCTGGACCGACTGAGCATGCCGCGTTCGCTCAAGGAGTTCGGCGTCCCTGAGGAGCCATTCCTGGAGGCGCTGCCGGCGTTGGCGATGACGGCGTTCGAGGATCTCAGCAATCGCACCAATCCGCGGATGCCATTGGTCAGCGAGATCACCGCATTGCTTCGGTTGGGCTTCTACGGCGATACCGGCCCCGGGCAGTCGCCCGGCCGCGAGAGCCGCGACGGTCACCGCGACTCCGCTACGTAGCGGCCGTCGGCAGTCGGGCCGTGCCAAGATGGCCACCATGACCGTGGTTCTCGTGCATGGCAATCCAGAGACCGAAGCCTCGGCGACCTACCTGGGTTACCGCGACTGGCTTGAACATGAGTTGGCGCAGATCGACGACCCGGTCGACCTCGTCGGGCACGACTGGGGCGGCGGCCACGTGGTGAACGCGGTAATGCATCGACCGGAACTCGTGCGCAGCTGGGCCAGCGACGCCGTCGGGCTGTTCGACACCGGGTACGTTTGGCATGACCTCGCGCAGGTGTGGCAGACACCTCCTCAGTTGAGAGAAGCATTACGATCGGCTGCGGACGGCGACCTGTCGGCCAACGTCCCCACCGCATCAGAGTTGCGAGGAGCTCGCTATGTCTAGGCCAACGGCGACCTTGCCGTATGCGCTGTTCGGTTCCCGCCTTCACCTCGACGCACTCGGCCATCTGCCGCTGGAGGACCGGGCAAAGATTATGGGCTGCAACCGGTCCCGGCCGGTCACCGTGTGACCATGCCCACGACGCTGCAACTCGACCGGCCGCGCCCCGGCGTCGTCGTCCTGCGCCTGAACCGCCCCGAGCGGCTCAACGCGATCAACGAGGTCATGCAAACCGAATTGGGCCAGGCCCTAAGCGATTTGGCCGCCGACCGGTCCGTGCATGCCGTGGTGCTCACGGGCGCCGGGCGCGGCTTTTGCGCCGGGATCGACATGCGCGACTTCGGACCCGACGTGCCGGAGGCCACCGCCCCGGCGCTGGACCGGATGCGCTTCCAGGAAAGCATGGCGGCGCTCGCAGAGGCTGTGCGTCAGTTGCCGCAACCCGTCGTCGCCGCCGTCAACGGACCGTGCGTCGGCGCGGGACTGGCGTTGTGCCTTGCCGCGGATATCCGGATCTGTTCTGCGGAAGCTTCTTTCGGCAACGCCGCCATCCTGCTCGGGCTGTCCGGCGCCGAGATGGGCATGAGCTACCACCTACCCCGCATCGTCGGAACCAGTGTCGCGGCCGACTGGATGCTCACCGGACGCACGGTGACGGCCACCGAAGCCGACCGGCGGGGTCTGGTGAGCGAGCTCGTCGAACCCGATCGGCTGGCCGGCCGCGCCCTCGAGTTGGCAGCGCTGATCGCGGATCTCGCTCCCTTGGGCGTGCAGCTGACAAAGCGTGCACTGCAGATCAACACCGACGCGGCCGGACTCTCGTCGGCACTGGAACTGGAGAACCGCAACCAGGTGATCTCGCACGCGACCGAGGACGCGGCCGCCCGCCGCAAGAAGTGGTCGCAATAACCGGACCGAGAGAGGACGACGGATGTCGTGGGATTTCTCCACCGACCCGAAGTGGGCCGAACAACTGGAGTGGGTCGGGGAGTTCGTGCGCGGTGAGTGCGAGCCAATCGACTTGCTCGTCAAGGAGTCTCACGATCTCAACGATCCGGTGCGGCAGGCTCTGATTCCGCCGCTGCAGGAGATCGTGAAACAACGCGGCCTGTGGGCCACCCACCTCGGGCCGCACCTGGGTGGTCCGGGGTACGGCCAGGTGAAACTGGCGCTGCTCAACGAGATCCTGGGCCGTTCGGAATGCGCGCCGATCGTCTTCGGCTCGCAGGCTCCCGATTCCGGAAACAGTGAGATCCTGGCGCACTACGGCACGCCCGCGCTCAAAGCTCGCTACCTCGAGCCGTTGCTGGACAACCGCATCGTGTCCTGCTTCTCGATGACCGAGCCACAGGGCGGTGCCGACCCCAAGGTGTTCCGCACCACAGCGGTGCCGGATGGCGACCACTGGATCATCAACGGGGAGAAGTGGTTCTCGTCGTTCGCCTCGATGGCGTCCTTCATCATCGTGATGGCGATGACCGACCCGGACGCACCCCCCTATCAGCGCTACTCGATGTTCGTCGTGCCCGGCGACATCCCGGGCATCAACGTGATGCGCGACGTCGGGCTGGGGTATCAGCCTATCGGCGGCGGCCGCGAAGGCTACGTCCGCTACGAGAACGTGCGGGTGCCGGCCGACCACATGCTCGGTCCGCGGGGTGGGGCTTTCGTCGTGGCGCAGACCCGTCTCGGCGGCGGGCGTATTCATCACGCGATGCGGACGGTGGGGTTGGTCCGCCGGATATTCGACATGATCTGCGAGCGCGCGGTGTCGCGCTACACCCAGGGCGAGGTCCTGGCCAACAAGCAACTCGTCCAGGAGATGGTCGCCGACTCGTGGATGGAGATCGAGGCCTTCCGGCTGCTGACCCTCCAAACCGCCTGGAAGATAGACCAATTCAACGACTACAAGGCGGTGCGGGCCGACATCTCGGCGGTGAAGGCGATGATGCAGAAGGTGCTGCACGACGTGTCGTCGCGGGCGCTTCAGCTACACGGATCGCTGGGCACCACCCATGAGATGCCGTTCGTGCAATACCTGGTGGAGTCCTTCGTGCTCGGCCTTGCCGACGGTCCCACCGAGGTCCACAAGGTCACGCTGGCCCGGCTGCTGCTGAAAGACCGCGCGCCCGCGCCGGATATGTT
Source organism: uncultured Actinomycetota bacterium (assembly GCA_963784685.1). Taxonomy (GTDB): domain Bacteria; phylum Actinomycetota; class Actinomycetes; order Mycobacteriales; family Mycobacteriaceae; genus Mycobacterium. The sequence goes on along the minus strand of CAWASF010000008.1, from coordinate 37,554 downwards.
TCCGTCCGAACACCTGCTGCGATTGCGCGCAGCCGCCGAGGCCAAGTTCGCCGACAGGCTGGCCGGCGTTCCCCGAGGCTAGACCGCTTTGGTGATGCCCACGTAGGACAACACGACGTCGGATTGATCCGTCACCCGGGTCAGCGTCGCAAACGAGCGGATGAACGACTGGCCCACGCATCCGTCGATCTTGACGTGGAAGTTGCTGATCATCACCCAGGGATTTGGGCCCTTGAATTCCTTCTTGACCACGGGCACGACGATTACCAGGCCCGGTTTGAGCCCCACGGTGATCACGCCGTTGACCGGCACGCTGACCAACGGGATAAAACCACCGGCCAACGGGAAGCCGAGGCCCGGGTTGAGGCCGGCGCTACCCGCCATCGTGACGCCGTTGGAAGTGCTCATGTCGATCCCGCAGCCGATTTCGTAACCCACCTCGAGTTCGCCGCGGGGCTGTTCCGGTCCGCTCAGCGTGGCCACGTAAATCCCGCTTGCGAGGTATTCGCGAGACGAGACTGCGGTGGTCAACGGCGCGACCGGAATTTGCCTCTCGTCCTTGGCGCCGAGGCCCAGCGTCCAGCCGTCGGGCGTGTTGAGGATGACCGGATCTGCCGAGGGCAAACTTCCGTCCGGCGGTGGCGCTACCGCAGCACCGGCAGGGTCGGCGTCGGGATCAGCACTTGTCGATGGCGCCATGGTCACTGACATGACAAGGCAGGCCGCGACAGCCGCAGCGCGGCGAACGACCACGGCTATCGGCCTCACGCGCGAAACCGTACGCACGGTGTGATCCGAATTGCGAAATTTGCCGGCCGAACCGTCGAACTTGTTGTGCGTTCGTAACTCATCAGCGATATTCGGCGCCGAACCTTTAGCCGGCAGCTAGAATTACTCGCCAAAGGAAGGGGTGGCGATGACACGTCACATGTGCGCTCGCGGATTGCTTGTGGTCGCAATGAGCCTACCGGCTCTGGCGGCCGGTACCGGCGTAGCGCACGCCGACGACCCCTTTACGTCGCCTACACCGGGGTTGATCGATCAGATACTGACGGAGACTCCGGACCTGTTTGTGGATCCACGCGACGAAGGTGGTCCGGGAACCACCTCCGATCGTGTCGGAATGTATTGCGAAAATCTATTCGTGAGGTGCCGGTAGTCCCCTGCTAGTCCACCGTTGACCTGGCCCGTGCCAGCAACCGCGGCAACGCGGGCACCATGTCCTCCAATTCGTCTCGCGGAGCACGCCTTCGGCGGTTGTGCTTGACGATCAGCGACCACGTTGCCGCCGACTTGAAGCACGCCAACGCGTTGAACCACGCCAAGTCGGTGACCTCGCGACCCAGCTCGTCCTGGTAAATCCGGGCGAGTTCGGCCGTCGGCGGTGCGACACCGGCTGACGCCGGAACACGTTGGTAGGTGGCGGGATCGCAGTTGATCAAGAACCACCCCGCATCGATGCGCGGGTCTCCGATCGACCAGATCTCCCAATCGACCACCGCGTTGATTTGGGCTCCGGCGGCCATCAGGTTGCCCAGCCGGAAGTCACCATGCACGACGGCGGGTCCGACAGCGGTTGGTGCGCAATGTAATAACGCGTCGCGGACATCCTGCCAACCGGGCACCAGCGCCGGATCGACGGTCTCCAGGGTCTGGCACCAGCGGTGAACTTCTGAGACCGGATCGATGACCGGTTCACTACCCAGCCCAAGGTCGCTCGGCGACAGGCTGTGCAGCGCGGCCATGACGCGGGACGCATTGCGGTAGCGCTCGATCAGATCACCGGTCGGTGCGCAGCCGTCGAAAAGCGGCTCCACGCAGTCGCCGTCGACATGGGACATCACGAATAGCGGCGGGCTTCCCGCGTCCTCCCACAGCACCTGTGGAACCGGAACCTGGCTCGCGGCAAGAGCTTTGATGATGCGGGACTGACGCAGCACGTCGCGGTGCGCGACCGGCTCGACGCCGGGCGGAGCGACCTTGACGACCACCGCCCGGCCGGCACGCTCGCCGCGGAAGGTCAGACTCGACGCTCCCCCGGCCAGCGGCGCGACGTCGGTGATGCCGGCGCGGGCGAGGCGCCGTCGCAGCTCGTCCAGGTCGAGCTCGGCCATTGTCATCCGGTCGGCGGGCCGCTTCTCGACCAGCCGACCTCGGCCAGGAAAGACTGGGTGCGCGCGATGCGCCCGGTCATGGTCTTCGGGTCACCCGTGCACAACCGGAAGGCGGTCTCGGTGATCAGTTCGATGTCCTCGGTGTCGGTCTTGGCCAGGTCCAGGGTGCCGGCGCCGGGGGTGGCCACCGGCTTGGACGGAGCGGCGGCGTTGACGGCGATGCCGTCGTCGTAGAGTTCGGCGGCAAGGCTTTTGGTCAGCCGATTGAGCGCCGCCTTGACCGTTCCATAAAGTCCGAAGCCCGCGGTGCGGTCGAATTCGGAGAACGGCGGACCGGGCGGCAGGTCGCCGCCGACCGACGTGAGGTTCAGGATCCAGCCCCTTCCGCGCTCACGCATCGCGGGAATCGCCAACTGGCTCAGCTGCAACGGCCCCAGGACGTGCATCTCCATCATCAACCGGACCCGCCGCTCGGGAAACCCGTCGAGGGGCCGCAGGAACGTGACCGCGGCATCGTTGACCAGGATGTCGGGGGCGCCGACGGCGCTGACCACCTCCGCGAAAAGCCTTGCGCGTTCCTCGGATTGGGACAGATCCGCCTGCACCGCAACGGCCCGGCCACCGGCGGCCACGATCTCGTCGCGGGTCTGGCTCAGCGATCCCTGATACTTGCGATCGGGGTCCAAGGTGCGGGCGGTCAGCGCCACGGTGGCACCGTGCGCGGCAAGCCGTAGGGCGATCGCCTTGCCCAGGCCCCGGCTGCTCCCGGTGACCAGGGCCACCATCCCGTCACATCGTCGATCGGCGTTCATCGTCGATTTCCTCCGAACTGCCCGCCACGTCGCAGGGCGTCGATCGAATAGCTCCCCCACCCGTGAAGACCAGCAGAAAGAAACCGAAGCAGAACAGTATTGCCAGAGTCCCGCCGTTGCCCGCCGGTGGTTCGCCGATCGGCCAGAGCGATCGCGGTTGATGCATCCAGAAATAGGCGACCGCCATTTCCCCCGAGGCAATGAACGCGGCGGCGCGAGTGAACAACCCGGCGGCGATCAGCAGCCCGGCGACGAATTCGATCAGGCCGGCATACCAGCCGGGCCAGTCTCCGAACGCGACGGGCCGAATGGGATGGACGGGCCAACCGAACAGCGCCAAGGAGCCTTCGCCGGCGAAGAGTAATCCGTAGACCAACCGGAACAGGCTCAGCACGGCCGGCTCGTAACGGGCGAGAAGTTGGTTGCGGGTCTTCGTCACAACGCACAGGTTACGGTCGCGGCCCGCCTCGAGTTTCGGCGGTGCGCATCGACAATGAGTGTCATGGCTGACGACGACGGCGCAACGCCTTGCGCTTGGTTTCTGCAGTCGGTCTTTGCTGCCGAGGGCGAGGTGTTTGTGCCCAGACCGTCGAGGCGCCATCGAATCAGTTCTATGGCGACCGCCGCGCCATGGTGAAAGACAGCCACGGAAACGTGTACCAGATAGCCATTCCCATACCGTCGATGGCCAGCCCGAAGCGCCCGTAACGAAAAGACGCTCCGCACAGAAGTTCATTCGGACAACGAGGGCGCTTCTTGACGGGGACACGGCATGATCAGCACGCGAATTGCGGGGCTGGCCGGCGCGGCCGCGCTCGCGTTGGCCCTGGGCCCGGCGGCGGGCACGGCGCAGGCCGCTCCCGGCGCGCCCCAGCCGACGAGCGGCGAGGGCGCGCTTTACGGCGACCCCGCGGGGGCCGCCCCGTTCTGGCGCTACCAGGCATATGACGACGACTGCGTGGAAGCGGCGATCGCCGACGTGATCGGTGAGCTAACCGGCCACCGGCCCACCGAGCAAGCCGTCATCAGGGTGGCCCGATCGACCCCCAGCACCGTCAACTCCGGACCGATTTACACCAAGCCGAAGGGACACAAGCTGGGCGACGGCACCGCTTTCGACGATGAACCCGCGCTGCTCGCGCACTACGGCATCCAAGCCGTGAGTACCGACGAAAGAAGCGCCGCCAACTCCGGTGTCCCCACGGGCCCCAAGGCGCTCGAGCAGGACCTGGCCAAGGGCCGCAAGGTGATCGCCGGGGTCAACTCCGAAATGATTTGGCGCGAACCGGTCGAGGACAAGACGCCAGACGGCAAACCCGAGGCCAACCACGCCGTCGTGGTGACCGGCGTCGACACCGCGGCCGGAATCGTGCATCTCAACGACAGCGGCAGCGAGGCGGGCCGCGACGAGCGGGTGCCAATCGACATCTTCGCCGCGGCGTGGGCCACCAGCGGCGACCAAATGACCGTCACCGGATGGGTGCGGGAGCAAGGCTGAGCAGGCCTACCAGCGCGTCGGTGATCTCCCGAGGGCGTTCCTCCATGACGTAGTGGTCGGCGCCGCGCAGGCGGGTCAGTGTGGCGTGGGGAATGCGGTCGGCCAGTTCGCGTGCGGTGTCGAACGGAACGTAAGGATCGCGGTCGCCCCAGATGACCGAGACCGGACACCGTATCGTCGCGAGTCCCTCCGCCAGCCAGGGCACGGCGGGCACCGGGTAGTGGGCGAAGAATTCCCAGAACGTGCGCCTGCCTTGTGGTGTGTTCATCCAGCCCAGATATTCGGCCTCCACCGCGCTGTCGAAGCAGCCGAGCTTTCGGTAGCGGGCCAAGGCAAACTGGTGCAGCGTGGCCAACGGAAGGTGCCGTGCGGCCGCCGCCAGCGCGGGGCGAGTCGCGAGCCGGTGCTGCGCCACCGAGAACCGGTAGAACCAGGGGCGAAAGACGCCATGCGCGCGGGTGTTCAACAGGGCCAGTCGGAGAACCCGTCCGGGGTGGCGAATGACATAACCGAGTCCGATAAAGCCGCCGTAGTCGTGGGCGCACAGGTTGAATCGTTGCCACCCCAACCGCTGTACGAGGCGCTCGATCCGATCTATCTCGTTGTCATAGGTCGGCGCGGTCGACGGCGGATCGGATCGGCCGAAACCCGGCCAGTCCGGCGCCACGACGTGATGCCCGTGGGCGAGCGCCGCGATCTGGTGGCGCCAGCAGGATGCGCTCTGCGGGTAGCCGTGCAGCAGCAGCACCGGCTCCCCACTGCCGGCCTCCACCGCGAACACCGTGCGCCCGTCGACCTCAAACGTCGTCGATCTCATCCGACGAACGTAGTCGAAAAGCACTGTGCACCAACCCCACGCTTCGAGACGGGCAGCGCTCCAAAACAGCCAATGCGGATCCCGACGGTGACCGTTTCGTCACTATCACGTGGGCTTTCGTTCACGTGCCGGATATCAATTTCGCGCTCGCTGTGCAAACATCACTGCCAGACTGACGGCCTGCGCGACGCCGGGCACTCATGTGGTTCCGGGCACCGTGCTGCCACCCATCTCCAGGGAGTAGGACTCACGATGACCGATGTCGAGCAGACGCCCTCCGAAGGAATCGCCCCCAGCAGCCCGCAACGGGCCGACCTGGCGGAGCCGACCCGCACCGGGATGCAGGCGGTCGCGCTAGCGCGGGCGATCAACGATCACCTGCGCTACTCGATCGGCCGTCCGGCCGCGGCACGGCGGCCCGAGCACTATTACCGGGCGCTCGCGCTGGCCGTGCGCGACCGCATGCAGGACCGCCGGGTGGCCTCGACGCAGACGTCCCTCGATCTGGGCCGCAAGGTGACCTGCTACCTGTCGGCCGAGTTCCTGATGGGTCCGCAGCTGGGTAACAACCTGCTGAACCTCGGCATGGAGCTGACGGCACGAGAGGCGCTGGCCGCGATGGGGCAGAACTACGACGAGGTGCTGGCTTGCGAGGAAGAACCGGGACTGGGGAACGGCGGCCTCGGCAGGCTCGCCGCGTGCTACCTGGACTCGCTGGCGACCCTCGAGCGTCCGGCGATCGGCTACGGCATCCGTTACGAGTTCGGCATCTTCGACCAGGAGATCCACGACGGCTGGCAGGTCGAGCAGACCGACAACTGGCTGGACCGCGGAAACCCTTGGGAGATCGCCAAACCCGACGTCAACTACCTGGTCAAGTGGGGCGGCTACGCGGCGCACTACACGGATGACGCCGGCCACGACCGCGTCCAGTGGCTGCCGAAGCGGCTGCTGAAAGGCGTCGCCTACGACACGCCCATCCAGGGCTACGGCGTCAACACCTGCAACGTGCTGACGTTGTGGAGCGCGCGCGCGGTCAAGTCGTTGGCGTTGGAAGCCTTCAACGTCGGCGATTACTACGGGGCGGTCGAGGAAGAGGTCACGTCGGAGACGGTCACCAAAGTGCTGTACCCGAACGACGAGCCGGAGGCGGGCAAAGAGCTGCGCCTACTCCAACAGTACTTCTTCGTGTCGTGCTCGCTGCAGCACGTGCTGCACATCATGGACGATCTCGCCGACGCCGGCGTCAGGGAACTCCCCCAGCGGTTTGCCTTGCAGCTCAACGACACCCACCCGTCGATCGGGGTCGCCGAGCTCATGCGGTTGCTGGTCGACGAGCGCGGGCTGGACTGGGACGAGGCCTGGGACATCACGGTCGCGACGTTCGGCTACACCAACCACACCCTGCTGCCCGAGGCACTCGAGACGTGGCCGCGGGACATGTTCGCCGAGGCACTGCCGCGCCACCTCGAGATCATCTACGAGATCAACCGCCGGTTCCTCGACGAGGTACGCGCCCGATTCCCGGGGGACGAGGACCGACTCCGGCGGATGTCACTGATCGGCGAGGACGGCGGTAAGAACGTCCGAATGGCTCACCTGGCGACGGTCGGCAGCCACTCCATCAACGGTGTCGCCGCACTGCACTCGGAACTGCTGAAAAGCAGTGTGCTCAAAGACTTTTACGAGTTGTGGCCGGAGCGGTTCAGCAACAAGACGAACGGCGTGACGCCGCGCCGCTTCCTCGCGCTGGCCAATCCCGGCCTGCGAGAGTTGCTGGACCGCACCGTCGGTGACGGCTGGCTGACCGACCTGCAACGCCTGCGCGGACTCCAGCCATTCGTCGAGGATGCCGCCTTCCGCCGGGAATGGCGTGACATCAAACGCAACAACAAGGCGCGCCTGGCTAAGTACATCCGGTCAGTGGCGGGCGTCGAGCTGAACCCGGACTGGATGTTCGACGTCCAGGTCAAGCGCATCCATGAGTACAAGCGCCAGCACCTCAACGTCCTGCACATCGTCGCCCTGTACCACCGGCTCAAGCAGAACCCGGGGCTGTCGATTCCCCAGCGGGCCTTCATCTTCGGCGGTAAGGCCGCTCCCGGCTACTTCCTCGCCAAGCGGATCATCAAGCTGATCAACGCCGTCGGCGAGACGGTCAACGCCGACCCGGCCGTCAACCGATTCATCAAGGTGGCTTTCGTCCCGAACTTCAACGTGCAGAACGCGCACATGATCTACCCGGCCGCCGACTTGTCCGAGCAGATCTCCACCGCGGGCAAGGAGGCGTCCGGCACCGGGAACATGAAGTTCATGATCAACGGCGCGCTGACCATCGGCACGCTCGACGGCGCCAACGTCGAGATGCGCGAAGAGGTCGGGGCCGAGAACTTCTTCCTGTTCGGTCTGACGGTGCAAGATGTCGAAGAACTCAAGGCAAAGGGATACCGCCCCGCCGAATACATCGAAAGCAATGACGAACTGCAGGCGGTGCTGGATCTGATTGCCGGCGGGACGTTCTCGCACGGCGACACCGAGGTGTTCCGGCCGCTGGTGGACAACCTCCGCTACGACGACCCCTTCCTGGTGTGCGCCGACTTCACGTCCTATGTGAACTGCCAGGAGCGGGTGAGCGCCGCGTGGCAGGACCACGATTCGTGGACGAAGATGTCGATCCTTAATACCGCTCGCAGCGGCAAGTTCTCGTCGGATCGCGCCATCACCGAGTACTGCGACGACATCTGGAACGTCTGGCCCCTGACCGTGAAGATCTGAACCGAACCCGCAAGACCGTCTCGCTTCCGCCTGCTGGACGGGCGGTTCGGGGAGATTTCTCCCGTGAAATCAGTTTGCCTATCAGCTTTTCGGCGAACCGGCCAAGCGTGGCGTCGACCGCGCCGGCTTTTCCCGGAGTTGCGGCTGTCGCAGTTCTGAGTGCAACGCCGTTGGCGGGTTTATCGTGTGTTGGACCGTGGACGCCGAGGAGGCTGATATGGACGGCACACCGTTTGGGCACTACCGGTTGATCAAATTGTTGGGCCGCGGCGGCATGGGCGAGGTGTGGCGGGCCTACGACACTGTGACCGATCGGGTCGTCGCGATCAAAGTCCTGCCGACGCATCTGTGTGAGGATGACGAGTTTCAGCGGCGATTCCGCCGCGAAGCCCACGCGGCCGCGCGATTGAACGACCCGCACGTCATTCCCATCCATAGTTACGGCGAAATCGATGGCCGCCTCTATGTCGATATGCGGCTGATCGAAGGCCGCGACCTGGATACCGTACTCGCTAATGGGCCGATGGCCCCGGCGCGGGCGGTGGACATCGTCGGGCAAGTCGCTAAGGCGCTGAATGCCGCGCACAAGATCGGGCTGGTGCACCGCGACGTCAAACCATCGAACATTCTGCTCGACGAGGACGACTTCGCCTATCTGATCGACTTCGGGATCGCCCGCAGCGCCGGCCAGACCAAGCTGACCAGCACCGGCGCCATGATTGGCACCTGGGCGTACATGTCACCCGAGCGTATGAGGGCTCGCGAGGTGGACGCCCGCGCCGACATCTATGCGTTGACCTGTGTGCTGTATGAATGTCTGACCGGTAGGCCACCCTTTCCGGGCGACACCTTTGAAAGCCAAGCGATAGCGCATCTGACGGATCCGCCGCCGCGGCCCTCGTTCACGCAAACCAATGTGCCCTCACAGGTTGACGAGGTCATCGCGACCGGTATGGCCAAAGAGCCCCAGCAGCGCTATGCCACAACAATCGAGCTGGCCGACGCCGCCCGCAACGCGATCACCGTCCCCATTCGCCGACCGGCGCCAGCTCCCACACGGCCATCGGCCGAGCCGCCGTCAAGTCCTGTCCCGATGCCGGCGGTTACGAAGTACCGGCAACCGGGACCCCCGCCCAGCCCGCGGGCCCCAGAGGTTAGCGAACGCGGTAACGAACAGATTGCCCGTCGTATGCCGGACTTCGGGTCCGACCGGCAGCCGGTCCCGACACCACCGCCCAAACGCCGGGTGGGCCTGATCGTCGCGATCGTCGTGGGCGTCGTGGTCCTAGCCTGGGGCATCATAGGCCTCACCGGCTATTTCATCCTGAAGCAATCACACGGATCCCAAACGCCAACCGCGCAACCCTCACCATCCCAAACGTCAACCGCGCAACCCTCACCACCTTCGACCCCGACCCCCAGCACGCCTCAGCTGCCACCGCTTCCGCCAAACGCACTGGATGGGCTGCTGCTCAGCGTCGACCAAATCAACACCGCGATGAATGCCACCGGGATGAGTTCCGTTGGCACCATGACGTTGATGCAAGACCGCAGCAGTTTCGTGTCGGACAAGTCGTGCCTACCCCTGGCTTTTGCGGTGGAAGCCTCCTCGTATGACGGCAGTGGGTGGAGCACGATGCGCGCAGAGGTGGTCTCAAAGGCCCCTCAGAACGCAGTGACTCAGGCCGTCGTGTTATTTCCCTCCCCGCAAGCTGCGGGCTCGTTCTTCAGCGCCTCCACCAAAAGCTGGGGAAAATGCTCCAATCGTCAATTCACCATTGCCATGGGCGGCAATTCGCAGGTGCACACCGTTGGACCGGTTTCCAACGCGAACGGCACCCTGAGCGCCACTGTCCAGCCCGCCAACAGCCTTGGGGCCTGCGAGCGGGCACTGACCGTGGCCAACAACGTCGCAATCGACGTCACCACGTGCGTCGGCCCGCCCGGCTCCGCAGTCAACATCGCCCACCAGATTGCCGCCAAAGTACATTAAGCTGAGTCCGGACTGGATGTTCGACGTCCAGACGAAGCGCATCCCGTCACATCGTCGAGCTGTACCACCCGCTCAAGCAGAACCCAGGACTGTCGATTCCCCAGCGGGCCTTCATTTTTGGCGGTAAGCCAAATACCGACCCGGACGTCAACCGGTCCATCAAGGTTGTCCACCGCGAATACCGCACGCAGCGACAAGTTCTCGTCGGATCGCGCCATCGCTGACCGTGAAGATGTGAAAACCGAAGAGGGCCTACGATCCCGGCATGCCAATTCTTGGAAACGCAACGACGGTTGCCGCGAAAGTGACGCGGGCGACGTCCAACGCATTACGGGTCGAACTCACCACCCCGGACGGCGAATTGGGGCGCGCCCAACAAAAGGGTGGCGCCGCCGTGTTGTTCGGATTCAAGAACGGGGGCAAGAGCGACTACACGCTGTCCAGCGCCGCGGGTGAGGAACTCCGTATCGCGGTGGCGGGAACCACGACCATCACGAACCAGAACACACCCGTGGGGAGGATCGTGCCTTCCGACGGCGCGGCACGGTTCGAGGACGGCGGCGGCACCGTCTTGGCGGTGGTGCAGCCGCACACCGGATTCAAGGCGGATGGCGCCTGGCATCATCGGATAATGTCGCCCGCCGGCCAAGAACTCGGTGTCCTCACCCTGATGAGGGCGCACACCGGTTGGCGCGATATCGAAGAAGAGGCCTACCAATTGCTGCTCAACTACAACGTCACCAGCCTGAAGGCACCGTCGTATGGTGCGTGGCTCAAACTCAGCGCGCCGGTTCCTTCGCAGTTAGGCGACGTCTTGGCCGCGGCGTGCGTTGACTTTTCGGTGCTGCCCCGCGGCTACATCGCTTAGCCGGCGCTTCAGCTGTCCCAACTGGGGATCTGTCCCAGCAGGCGCATCAACTCGCCCTCGGACCCGGTGAGCAGCGAGATCGCGCTGACCGGCCACTGGGGCAGCGGGAAGTTCAGGCCGGGATCGAGTTCCGGATTGAACGGGTAGCCGGTCGGCATCATCGACGCCGGCAGCAGCCCGAGGTCCACCAGCGCCGCCTGCGGCCCCTGAACCGCACCGTGAGCCAGATCCGGCACGATGGTGAACGGGTCCGGCAGTTCGAGCAGGCTGGCGGGGGTGGGGAGGTTGGCGTACTCCCCGGACCCGTAGCCCATGTCGGCGATCACCCGCAGATCCGGCTGCAGCAGGTCCGCCAGCGCGTTCCCGAAGGGCGCCGGTAGCCCGCGCAGCGGTTCGACGAGCGGCAGGTTCTGCGTGAGCAGCTCGTAGTAGCGGGTGTTGCCGGCGTAGCCGGGCGACGTTTGCAATTGAATCGCCGGGGCGATCTGCGTCGGCGTCAGGTCGACATAGTCGTGCTGCCCGTGAAAGAGCAGGAATCCCATGACCGCGTTCACATCGCTGACCGGGTTGAGCACGTACCGCGGGAAGTCGCCCACCATGTCGTACTGGTTGGTGAAGATCACCGTCGGGTAAGGCGAGTTGGGCGGCGTCGCGCCGTTGAGGTAAACGTCCCAGAACGGGATGTACAGGCCCTTGAAACGTTCGAAGAACCCTCCGTCGGGATTGCCGGGGTCACCGGTCAGAAAGAAGGACAGCTTGCTGGGATCGGGCGGATTGGGCATGGCCATGTAGTTGCGGATCTCGTTGGTGGCGATCAGCGCACCTTGTGAGGTGGAGTAGACGACCACCTTGTTGCCCGCCCCGAGCTCCGTATTGATGGCGTTGTTGAGCAACTGCACGCCCTGGGCCGTCGACTGACCAAGCGTCAGGTTCCCGAGTTGCGGGGTGGCCGGCCAGAATTGCTCCGGCGTGTAGATCGCCTGGCCCAGCGCCCCGGTGAGCGGTGACAGCGCCGGGTTGTTGAGGAAGTTGGTCATGATCGAACTGACGTAGCTGCTGTTGGGCAGGGGGAACGTGGTGCCGCCGACGATCAGCGCCACCGACCCGTTCGTCGGCACGACCAGCGGCGGGATGCTCGTGGGAGCAGTTGCCTGCTCGTTCGACGCGAACAACGAGGAGAGCGGTGCTTCCACGGCGCTGATCCCGTCGCGCAGCGCCTGCAGCGCGGCCTGCTCGGTCCCGGTGAATGCGGCGCCGGCGGCACCCAGCAGTTGCGTGAACCGCAGATGGAACGCTGCGCCCTGCGCCGCCACCTCCTGATAGGCGGTCGAGTAGTTGTTGAACAGCGGCGCGATCGCCGCGCTGACCTCATCGGCCCCGGCGGGCAGGATGCCGCTCGTCGGCAGCGCCGCGGCGGAGTGGGCCTCTTCGAGCATGGCACCGATGTTGCCGACGTCCTTCGCCGCCGATGCCAGCTCCTCAGGAATAACCTGTAGCTGTTGCGCCTGGAACGTCCCCACCCAGACCATTCTTAACAACGACCGCGGTTGCTGGGGCGCGTTTAGCAGAATTGCTGGTCGGCGGGGCTCCGCTAGGCCGGCCAGATGCGAGTCGGCTGGCTGGTGTCGGTGCGCCGCCATTGATAACCGGTTTTGTCTTCGTAATCGATCGTGACGCGCAGCGTGTGGCCGGGACTTGTGGTTGTGTAGGCCATCACGGTGTGCTGATTCGGCGGCAGGGTTCGCGGCCACTCTGTGGCGAAGTGACTGACAAGGGAGTCCCGCAGCGCTTGTTTGAAGGCTGGCGCGACCTGGCCGCTTCGCGGCTGCGAATTGGCGGACAGCGCCGCCCGGATGGACCGATCGAAAGCCTGGTCCACCGCCACGGTGTTGTGGGCCGGCCTGCAGCCCTCAGGCACCTCGATGCCGTTGGCATCTATGGCCATAACCTCGACCGCAAGGATCGTCGTCGCCGCGTTGCCCGCGTTATCGATTCGCACCGACCACCATGAATCACCAAACATCGGCGTTCTGGCACAAGAGGGAAAGACCTTCCTGGCTTGAGCGGCAACACGTTTGCCGTGGGCGCGCCGCAGCGCAGCCATCTGTGCCTCGTGGTGTCTGCGTTCTTCGGCCGCTTTCCGGGGTTCCCGGACAACGGCGACATATAGCGCGATGAGGACGCCGATGGTCGTGGCAACGGCTGCGACCGCCTGAATTTCCTGAAGCCATAGCGCCGTTTGACTGGTCACCTGGGCTCCCCAGAGGCTCTTGGGTAGTCGTAGAACCCAGCACCGGACTTGACTCCCAGCCGGCCTTGTTGCAGGTACGTGCGTAACAGCCTGCGGGGTCCTTCCGGGTATTCCGGATGCTCGGCGCAATAGTGCTCCTCGATGTCGAGGACGACGTCCAGGCCGACCCTATCCATCATCCGAAACGGGCCGGCGGCGGAGCCGGTGTTGATTTCGAACATCCGGTCGACTTCCTGCGGTGTGGAGACGCCTTCGGCGACGACCTCCAGCGACTCCCGCTTCACCGCCGCCCACACCCGGTTGAAGATGAAACCGGTGCTCTCCCTGCGCGCTTCGAACGGGTAGAACCCGAACCGCGGCAGCGTTGCCAGGACGAAGTCAATGACGTCGCGGTCGGTCTGGCCGCAGGACATGACGTCGACGGCATTCTGTTTAGGTGGCATGTAGAAGTGGATGTTCAGCACGCGCTCGGGGCGGTGCACCTTGTCCAGGAACATGCGGCTGGCATACGACGACGAATTGCTGGCGAGGATGGCATCGGCGGCCGACAGCTCGTCGAGTTGTCCGAATACCTGCCGCTTGAGTTCGAGCCGCTCGGGGACCGCCTCGATGACCAGCCACGAATCGCGCACCGCATCGCCGAGGTCCGCATCGGCCGAAACCCGGCCCGGAACAACGCCATTGGCCCGGTCCGCCACTGTCGCGACGTTTTGCGTCACGTAATCGACGGCGGCGCGGCGTTGCTCCTCGGCGAGGTCATAGATCCGAACCTCGGCGCCATGTGCGGCAAACATCAGCGCGATGCGGCGGCCGAGCGTGCCCGCGCCGACCACGGTCACCGGCCGGCCGGCGATGTTCTCGGGCGGCTTCATGACGGGCTGCCGGCGGGCAACTCGACGTAGGCGATGCCGGTGAGGTTGCCTTGCACGGCCCGGATGGGTCGCGCGTCCGATCCGTCCAGGGCGGCCGCCCACACGTTGCCCCCCAGGTCGGTGACGAACATGCGGTTGTGACCCGGATCCAGCGCGATACCGATGCCTTCCATCAAGTGGGTCATCACGATCTCGGGTTCGCTGAGGCCGATACTGTCCAACTGAGCCCGGTTGACGGTGTTGCCGTCTGGCGGGTCACCACGGTCGGTCCAGTACAGCATCCGCGAGGTCGCGTCGATCTCGAGGTCGATCGGCTCGGGCAGGTCCTTGAACACCACCTCGACGTCGGTGCGGTTGGCAGCGGACTCGCCTGCGGGAAGGTCGATTCCGGCGCGCAGGATCCTGCCGAGTCCGGCATCGCTGGGGCCCTTCTGCGTCCAGTACAGGTGCCCACCGACGTGGTCGACAGCGACGCCAACGCACCAGTTCGTCTCGTCGCGGCGGTCTTCGTCGCCCTCCCCGGTCTGCACGAGGGTCTCGACGTTCGAGCCATCCAGGTCGCAGCGCATCACCCGCATGCCTTCCCGGTCCGACCAGTACAGCTTGCGGCCGGCGGAATCGAAATGGAGCTGCTTGGGCGTGTACGTGCCCCCGCTCGGAACGACTGTGGTGCGGTTGCCTCCGTCGAGGTCCACGCGTTCGATCGAGCCGTCGTTGCGCGGCGGAACCCCCATGTTGGTCCAGTAGATGTGGCCGCCCTGCACATCGACCGCCACACCGTCGGGGACGGGGCATCCGGTGACGAGGTAAGTCTTCTCGGAGCCGTCGGGGTTGATGGAGAACAGCCGCCCACCGCCGCTGGCTTCGAGCACGAACAGTTTTCCGGTCAGAGTCATGATTAGGTCCTCTCGATCTGATTATTAAGTACGTCAACGCATTTGATGTGACGAGAACAAGGTCAGTCACGCGATACCAGCACGTAACCCGCGATACCGAAGGTTATGGGCGTCATTGCCATCAACCCGTACAGCACGCTCAGCATCGTTGTCTCCTTACATCGAAGTGCTTTTCATTCGGTCGTTGCGGGAGCTGACCCGTACTCGGCTCGAGTCGCCAGCAACGCGAACAGCATCTCGTCGCGCTCGGCGGCGAGCTCGTCGATCGACCGGCCGTCCGCTTCTTCGAGGACGCCGTTGACGATCTGGTGCGCAAGCTCCGGGGTGAGCTCCGGGTTACCCAGCCCCGGCCAGCCGGCGACCATGCGGGGCATCAGGTGGTCCATGAAGTGCTGGATACCGCCCTGGCCGCCGCCCAGGTGCCACAACAGGTTTGGGCCCATGACCCCCCAGCGCAACCCGGGGCCCCACGACACCGCGTCGTCGGCGTCGGCGACGTCGAGCACTCCCTGACCGATCAGATAAACCACTTCCCGGTACAGCGCCGACTGCAGACGGTTCGCGACGTGGCCGGGCAGTTCCTTTTTCAGGTGAATGGGCTTCTTGCCGATCGACGCGTAGAACACCATCGCGTCGTGGATCGTTTCCGGGGCGGTCTTCGTCCCACCGACGACCTCCACGAGGGGAATGACGTGAGGGGGGTTGAAGGGGTGGCCGATGACGGTTCGCTCCGGATGCCGGCACTCGGCCTGCATCACGCTCATCGTGATGCCCGACGAGCTCGAGGCGATGATCGCCTCGGGCGGTGTGGCGTCGTCGATCTCGGCGAACAGCTTGACCTTCAGTTCCGGGCGCTCCGGCGCGTTCTCCTGAACGAAGTCGGCGTCCGCAAGGGCCGCCGCCAGGTCGGAGGTGAACTTCAGGCGGTCCTGGGAGGCGCCGGGCGCGAGTCCCAGCGTCTTCACCCCCTCCCAGGAACCCTCGACGTAGGACCGCAGCGCTGCCTCGGCGCCCGGCGCGGGGTCTGTGGCCGTGACATCGAAGCCGCGGGCGAGGTAATGCGTCGCCCAACTAGCGCCGATGGTGCCGGTACCGACGATTGCGATGCGGCGCACTGGCTTTTGTGAATTCATGATCGTTGCTCCTCTATTTCTATTGGTTGTCAGCGCCCGCGCCAGACGGGTGCACGTTTTTCGGCGAACGCCAGCGCACCCTCGTGCGCGTCCTCGCTGTCGAGCAGGCCGTGAGCGTCCTTGTCCTGTCGCTTGAACGCCTCGGCGTCATTGAGACCCTGCGTTTCTCGCAGGACCTCCTTGACCCTCGCCAACGCGAGCGGCGCGTTGACGGCGATGCGCTTCGCCAGCCCTTGGGCCACAGTCAGTGCCGCCCCGGATTCGGTCAGCTCACTGACGAGCCCGTACTGCTTGGCATCGACGGCCGAGATCGGCTCACCGGTGAGCAGCACCTTGACGGCGACGTGATACGGGATGCGCTGGGGAAGGCGGATGACGCCGCCCTCGCCGGCGATGAGTCCCCGTTTCACTTCCGGCAGGCCGAATTTGGCGTCCTGGGCCGCGACAATCAGGTCGCAGGCCAAAGCCATCTCGAAGCCACCGCCGAGTGCCCATCCTTCGACGGCGGCGATCAGCGGCTTGGACACTTCGGCGCGGGTGATTCCGCCAAACCCGCGACCGGGAAGGATCGGGGTCTGCCCGCCGGCGAATGCCTTCAGGTCCATGCCCGCGCTGAACGTTCCACCGGCTCCGGTGAGCACGCCCACTGACAGCGACGGATCGGAGTCCAGCAGATCCAGCGCGGCGGCCAGTTGAACGGCGACGTCGCGGCTGATGGCGTTGCGTTGCGCCGGCCGGTTGATGGTGATCGTCAGGACGCCGTCTTGACGCTCGGTGCGCACCAGCTCGGTGGCTACTTCTGTGGTGGTCATTTCGTTATCTCCTGTTCTGCTGCAACGGGAATCACTTTCTGTTCCCGGAGTTGATCGATCTCAGCCGTGCTGAATCCCAGCTGCGTGAGGATCTCGGTGTTGTGCTCGCCATGCTCGGGTGCGCGCCGGGAAGGAACCCTGGCGAGCCCGCGCAGAGTGATCGGGTTATTGACGGTGTACTCCAGGTCCCTGGCGCCTTCGATCGGCACGACGATGTCGGCGGCGCGCAGTTGTGGATCGGCCGCCGCCTCCTCCGCGGTCTGGATGACGCCGTAGGGGATGCGGGCTTCATCCAGAACCTCTTTCCAGTGCACCAGCGGTTGCGCGCTGAATTCCGCGTCGAGCAGCTTGGCCAACTCCGCGGCGTTCTGGCTGATCGCGTCCGCGTCGCTGAAGCGTGGATCGGCAAGCAGATCGGACCGTCCGATCGCGTTGGCCAACGCCGGCCAGGCCGATCGCCTGGCGGCCAGCATGAACCAACGGCCGTCTCCGCTTTGGTACGGATTCGTCATCGCGTTGACCGGTGCGGTGCGGTCGTTCAACTCGTAAGGCTTGCCGCCGGCCAGCGCCGCCGACACCAGGGTTCCGGTCGCCCACACTCCGGTCGCCAGCAGCGATGTGCCGACATTGGCGCCCCGCCCGGTGCGTTCGCGGTGATACAACGCGGTCGTGATCGCCGCGTAAATCGCGGTGGCGGTCGTGTAATCACCGCTACCCCAAACTGGGGATGTCGGCGCCGCCCCCGCGTCGCGGGTCGAGGCGAGCAGCCCGCTGCGCGACCAGAAGGCGGTCAGGTCGAACCCTGGCAGCCGCGCATCCGGTCCGGCGTCCCCGAACCCGGTGATGTCGGCGTAGATGACCCGCGGGTTCCATTGCGACACCTGCTCGTAGCCCAAGTGCAGGCCCTCGCGGGTGCCGTGTGGGAAGTTCGTGATCACCACGTCGGCCCACTCGACGAGACGTTTGAGGATCTCCGTGCTGCCCTCCGCTTTGAGGTCGACGGCCATGCCGCGCTTGTTGCGGTTGGCCAAGTGCCAGCTGTAATTTCCCGACGCTGCCGGGCTCGGCGGAACCGAGCTCAGCAGCCGCTGGGGGTCACCCATCCCGGGTGCTTCGACCTTGATGACGTCGGCGCCAAAGTCCGACAGCATCGTCGCCGCCGCAGGAGCGGCGATGAAGCTGGCGATTTCCACGACCTTGAGCCCGGAGAACACCAAAGAGTTTGTCTGCGTGGTCATTATCGTTGTCTCCTTAAACGAATGCGCTCAGGCCGGTAACTGACTTACCGACAATCAGCGTCTGCATTTCCCGCGTGCCCTCATAGGAGTAGAGGGCCTCGGAGTCGGCGACAAAGCGGCCGATGTTGTAATCCAGCACAATGCCGTTGCCGCCCAGCAACTCCCGTGCCCAATGAACGGTCTCGCGCATCCGCACCGTGCAGTAGGCCTTCGCTAGTGCGGACTGCTCGTCGCGATACACACCTTCGTGCTGCAGTTGGGCCAGGCGGGCCATCATCCCAGCGCATGCCGTGGCATTGCCGAGCATCTTCACCAAAAGGTCCTGAACCATCTGGAACTTGCCGATCGGGCGGCCGAACTGCGTCCGCTCCTTGGCGTACTGCAGCGCGATCTCGTAGGCGGCGAACTGGACGCCCACCGCTTGCCACGCCACACCGCTGCGGGTCCGGCGCAGAATCTCCGCGGTGTCCCGGAACGAGTTCGCGTTCTGCAGCCGGTTGGCCTCCGGAATCCGGCATTCGTCGAGCACGATGTCGGCGTTCTGCACGATCCGCAGCGCGAACTTGTTCTCGATTTTCGTCGCGGTGAAACCCGGGGTGCCCTTCTCGACCACAAAGCCCAGCACACGATTCGTCTCGACATCGCGGGCCCACACCACCACCACGTCGGCGAACGTGGCGTTACCGATCCAGCGCTTCGCCCCGTTGAGCACCCACTCGTCGCCCTCGCGGCGCGCGGTGGTCTCCATGCCGCCCGCAACGTCGGAGCCGCCGTGCGGCTCGGTCAACGCGAACGCACCGATCTTCTCGAATCGGCTCATGGCCGGCAGCCACCGCCGCTTCTGCTCCTCGGAGCCGCAAGTGAGGATGCTGCCCATCGCGAGGCCGCTATGTACCCCAAAGAACACCGAGAGCGACGGGTCGCCATGCGCCATCTCCATCGCGGTGATGCCGGTCAGGAGATTGCTCGGCGCGGGCTCCGACGAATCGGGATCGGCCCAGTCCAGCAGGCCCAGCTTCGCGAACCCCTTGACGAGCTCGAACGGGAACTCGGCCCGAGCCCAATACTCCTCGACGATCGGCGTGACTTCCGTACGGAAGAAGTCGCGTATGCGGTGGACCTTCTCGCGCTCCGAGTCCGACAGCAACTCTTCGTAGTTGTAGAAATCGGCCGGCAGCTGCCCCGCCTCCAGATATGGGTGGTGCGTTGGCGGCAACGTCACTGTGATGGTCATGGTGTCCTCTCTTTTCAGTGGTGGGTAAGTTCTCACCCTTGCGGCCGCTTGCTGATTCGCCGGTTGGTCGATCGGCCAGGCCATTCATCCACCATCAGCCCACTGACGACGAGGTCGGGATACCGCGTTTATCCCCGGTACTGGCAGGGACAGGCTGAGCAGTGGCCGCGTGCTCACCCGAGTGACGGATGTTGGGGCCGTGTGGATGGACTACTAGGTGGGCCGGTGGTGGGCGCGCGAGCTGGCACCGGGTTTTGCAAATGCGTTGTGCACGTGAGGCTTAACGGTGCGCAGCGATAGGCGCAGTAAGGCTGCGACGTTCCAGATACATTTCCGCGTCAACCGGAATCAGAATCCTGGCGTCCGAGGAGTGCCCCGACGGCTAGTTCCGCCATCGCGATGTCGGGTTCCTCGCCGGTGATGAACTCGGCGTACAGAAAAGACTCGACGATCCGGACGATGAGGTAGGCCAAGTCACGCGGCGGAAGTGGTGAACGTAGGTTGCCCTGCGTGACCTCGTCATTTAGCAGGGTGTCGATGGCGCCGACGAGTCGCGCCTGAAGTGTGCCGGCGCGGGTGGTGAGAATTCTCAGCGCACGTTCGGGCTCTCGCCGCACGAACTCCCGAAGGTAGTCGGCTTGGTCGACCATGGCCGCGAAGCGACCGATCGCGCCGGTGAGGCGCTGTGCGCCCTTGCCGTCGGAGGCCTCGACGGCAGCGGCGAGGGCCGGCCCCGCCAGTGACCAGAGAATCTCCCCGAGCAGTTCGTCGCGGCCGCCGACCCAGCGAAAAAGGGTCGCGCGGTTTACGCCGAGCTCGGCGGCCAGTTCCTGCATCTCGATGCGGCGCCCGGCCATGAACCACCGCCGGGCCAGCCGAAACGCGTCCAGCGCGTCAGGCTTGCGCTCCTCCGCCAACATGCGGGATAGCGGTGTTTCCGCGATCGTGCACCTCCTCGGGAAGTAAAGTATGCAGCATCCTATCAAACGTTGCGAGCCACCGCGCATTCGAATGTCGGGGTGCGGTGCTCGCGATTACGCTCATCATAACTTGAATTAGCCTCTGTCGAAATAGATTCCAGATTACCGGCGATTCCGAATCTCGGATTAGCGTACCGCCGATACCAGGACGCCATGTGAGATCAGTCTCTTATCGGTCGCACCTATGCAACATTTTGGTAATACGTTGCATACTGATGTGGAACGGGCGTAGACCCCGATCGGACCTGAGTAAAGGAGTGTTGCTATGCCCGTGCTTGATCGCTTTCGTATCGACGATCGCGTCGCCGTCGTCACCGGCGCGTCCAGTGGCCTCGGAGTCGCGTTCGCGCAGGCTCTGGCCGAGGCGGGCGCCGACGTGGTGCTCGGCGCCCGGCGCATTGACCGCTTAGAGGACACCCGTGCGCTGGTCGAGGCCGCGGGCCGAAGGGCCGTCGCGGTCCGAACGGACGTCACCGACCCCGCCGACTGCCACGCTCTGGTGCGCGCGGCGATGGATGAATTCGGACGGGTAGACATCCTGGTGAACAACGCCGGCGTCGGAACGGCTGTGCCGGCCACTCGCGAGACGCCCGAGCAGTTCCGGTCGGTCATCGATCTCAATCTCAACGGGTGCTACTGGATGGCGCAGGAATGTGGCCGCGTGATGCAGCCGGGCAGCTCGATCATTAATGTCAGCAGCGTGCTGGGTTTGACCACCGCAGGTCTGCCGCAGGCCGCCTACGCGTCCTCCAAGGCGGGGTTGATCGGTCTGACCCGAGACCTCGCCCAGCAATGGACCGGGCGCCGAGGTATCCGCGTGAACGCAATCGCGCCGGGCTACTTCACATCCGAGATGACCGACCAGTTTGAGCCCCAGTACTTCGACTCCATGATCGTGCCGCGCACACTGTGCCGCCGTCTGGGTGAGCCCGAAGAACTCAGCGCCGCACTGCTGTTCCTCGCCAGCGACGCCAGCAGCTACATCACCGGAATCACGCTGCCCGTCGAGGGCGGAATGCTGACCACCTAAGGAGCCGACCGTGAAGCAACTCAGCGGCCTGGACGCGACGTTTCTGTACATGGAGACTCCGACGACCTTCGGGCACGTCACGGGCCTGATGATCTTCGAGCGGCCCAGTGCAGACTTCGACCCGTTCGGGGCCGTCTACGCCAAATTCGCCTCGATGGTCGGCGAGCTCGAGCCGCTGCGCCGCCGCCTCGTCGAGGTGCCCTTCGAGCTCGACCATCCGTACTGGGTAGCCGACCCCAATCTGGATCTCGACTTCCATATCAGGGAGATCCATCTGGCCAAGCCCGGCATGGTCGACCAGTTGGCCGATCAGGTATCCCGCATTGTCGGTCGCCCCATGGACCGGACCCGTCCGCTATGGGAGGTCTACGTCATCGACGGCCTCTACAGCGGACGTTGGGCGCTGCTCACCAAGTACCACCACGCCACCATCGACGGCGCCGCCGGACAGCTCATGCTGCAGATCATGACCGATCCCGACCCCGACGCCCCACCACCGGGCGAGAGTCCCGCGTGGGACGCCGAGTCTCTTCCGAGCACCGTAGATCTGTTGCGATGCACGGCAACCCGGCTGGCCCTGAATCCCGTCAAAGCACTGCGGGTTCAAGCGCGGCTGGTTCGCAAGGTTGCTGACACCGCAGGTGTCCACAGCGTCAGCAGTGCGGCCGGCCAGGCCGGAGCGGCGGTCAAGGCCATCGCCCGACTCGGCCGCTCCGACGGGCCGCGCATCGCTTTACCGACCACGCAGGCGCCGCCGACGCCGTGGAACAAGTCGATCACGGGCCATCGCCGATTCGCCATGCGCACAACGTCTTTGGACAATGTCAAGGCGCTCAAGAATGCCACGGGCGGCACCGTGAACGACATCGTGATGGCCATCTGCGCGGGTGGGCTTCGCCAATATCTGCTGTCTCATGACGCACTGCCCGACCGTCCCCTGCGGGCCATGGTGCCGGTGTCCATCCGTACCGGCGAAGAAGAGGACCCGTGGACCAACCGCGTCTCGGGTCTGGTCGCGGAGTTGCCCACCGATTGCGCCGACCCACTAGAACGTGTCGCCCGATGCAGCCAGGCGATGCAAAACGCCAAGCGCACCCTTGACATGGTGCCGGCCGACGAGCTCGTCGACCTCACCCAGTTCTCCACCCCGGTGCTGGCGACCTCGGCCGTGCGACTGGCGTCGCGACTGCGGTTGGCTGACCGCATCGCCCAGCCGTTCAACCTGGTGATCTCCAACGTGCCCGGACCGCGCCGGCCGCTGTACTTCGCGGGTGCGCAACTGTGCCATCAGTTCCCGGTGTCGATCGTCACCGACGGACAGGGACTAAACATCACGGTGGTGAGTTATCTCGACCGACTCGACTTCGGCTTCATCGTCGACCGCGACCTGGTACCCGATGTGTGGGACCTCGCCGACATGCACATCGACGAGATCGGCCGGCTGTTCGAAGCCAGCGGAGCGGAATGGGTGCAACCCCCGCAACCGCCCCACCCTCGACGCGGGCGTGTCAGACGCGACGAGACCGATGACATCTGCTGAACAGCAGGCACGATTGCGGCTCGATCCGGCGCAACGTCTACCTGATGTGCAATGCTCCGGCGCGCGAGGTTTAGACTCGAACAATGGCTGTCGAGGCCAACGCCTTGGGCGATTACCTGCGCGCGCGGCGCCAGCAGGTGCGGCCCGAGGACGTCGGGCTGGTTCCCGGCGCGCGCCGCCGCGTCACGGGTTTGCGCCGCGAGGAGCTGGCAATGCTGGCGGGCATCAGTGCCGAGTACTACCTGCGACTCGAGGTAGGCCGCGACAAGCATCCGTCGGCTCAAGTTGTTGAGGCGCTCGCACGCGCGCTACGGCTGGACACGAAAGCCACGCAGCATCTGCACAGCCTGGCCAACCCGACCGGATCAGATGACCCCGATCTGGAAGGAGCACGGGCCTACGCATTAACCGAACTAATCGATCAGTTTCTGACGCCGGCCGTCGTGGCCAACAGATACCTAGATGTGTTGACGTCAAATGCGATTGCTCGCGCCCTGTCACCGGAGTTCACACCGGGACAAAACATCCTACGCTGGCGCTTTTTAGATCCCACCGCCCACGAGATCTACCCTGATTGGGGCGAGGCGACCGAAAGTTTGGTGTGTGGTTTGCGGGAACTTACCGGGCCCTGTACGGCGAAGGATCATCGCATGCGGGCGTTAATAGATGAACTGTGCTCGGTCAGCGCGCATTTCCGCGAACTATGGATTGAAGGCACGGCCGTGGGTTACCACGCGGGAATCCGTCACATCCGCCATCCTCTGGTGGGCGACCTTTATCTTTACACGCACCGGCTCAACACGTCGTATGCCGGCGGGGACCATGTGGTGGTGTATCGCGCCGAGTCCGGCAGTGACTCCGCCCGAGCGCTCGAGAAACTGCGATCCATGTCTGCCGCGCCGCCGGTTCAGTCCGCACTTCCACTGGAATCTGGTTAACGCCAAAGACGTTTCCGCCAGATTGGTAAGCGTGACAACATCTCTCGCGCCCCAATTTGCGAATTGCGTTCGGCTTACGGCTGAAGCGCGATGTTGACGCACCGCTCAGTCGCGAGACACCAGCGCGTAACCGGCAATACCGAACGTTATCGGCATCATCGCCATCAGCCCATACATCACGCTCAGCATCGTTCTCTCCTTACCTCACCGGGCTGGCCGATAGATCACATTCGCCACTCGGCCGGGGCCCTACGTCAACCATCAGCGCGCCGGGACTCAGTCGGGAAGACCGCGCTTATCCCCGGTACTGGCGGGGACAGGCTTAGACTCGGATGATGGCTGTCGAGGCCAACGCGCTGGGTGATTACCTGCGTGCGCGGCGCCAGCAGGTGCATCCCGAGGATGTCGGGCTGGTTCCCGGCGCGCGCCGACGCGTCGCGGGTTTGCGCCGCGAGGAGCTGGCAATGTTGGCGGGCATCAGCGCCGAGTATTACCTGCGGCTGGAGGTGGGCCGCGACAAGCACCCGTCGCCTCAGGTTGTCGACGCACTCGCGCGGGCCCTGCGGCTGGACGCCAAAGCCACGCAGTATCTGCAGCAACTGGTTGCCGCACCCGGGGGTCATACCTCCGATCTGGAAGCGCGGGCCCACGCATTAGCCGAAGTGATCGATGAGTTCTCGATGCCGGCCATCCTGGCCAACAAGTACCAAGATGTTTTGGCGGCAAATCCACTTGCCCGCGCGCTGTCACCCGGGTTCACACCAGGACAAAACTTCCTGCGCTGGCGCCTACTCGATCCCGCCGCCCGGGAGCTCTATGTCGATTGGGACGACGCGACCGAGATGGCGGTGAATGGACTACGGGAACTCGCCGGTCCATGTCCCAACGATGCTCGCATGCAGGCGTTTGTTGCTGAATTGTCCTCGGTGAGCCCACGTTTCCGCGAACTCTGGTCGCGTGCGGAGGTGGGTTACCGCTTGGGAATCCACCACCTCCGTCATCCCCTGGTCGGCGACCTATATCTGAACCGGCACCGGCTCAACGCTCCATATCCCGGCGGGGATCACGTGGTGATGTATCGCGCCGAGCCCGGCAGCGAATCCGCCAGGGCGCTCGAGGAGCTGCGATCTCTTTCCGCCGCCTCCATCGGCACTGGCAGAGAATAAGTAATGGCGCCAAAGGCCAACGCGCTGGGCGATTACCTGCGCGCGCGGCGCCAGCGGGTGCTCCCCGAGGATGTCGGGCTGGTTCCCGGCGCGCGTCGGCGCGTCGCGGGTTTGCGCCGCGAGGAGCTGGCGATGTTGGCGGGCATCAGCGCCGAGTACTACCTGCGCCTGGAGGTGGGCCGCGACAAGAACCCGTCGGCTCAGGTTGTTGAGGCGCTCGCGCAGGCCCTGCGGCTGGATATCAAGCCCACACGGTATCTGCACCAACTGGCCAACCCGACCATCAGCCGTTGGGATCACTCCGTTCTGGACGCGGCGGCCGAGGGGCTGGACGACCTGATCGATCAGTTGCCTTTCCCGGCAATCGTGGCCAGTAGGTACCAAGATGTGCTGGCCGCAAATCCGATCGCCCAGGCGCTCTCGCCGGGATTTGCACCGGGACAAAACTTCCTGCGCTGGCGCCTTCTAGACCCCGCTGCGCGGGAGCTCTACGTTGATTGGGAGGACGCGGTCGACGCCGCGGTGAGTGGCTTAAGGGAACTCGCCGCCACAGTTCCCGACGACCCTCGCATGCAGACATTGATCGCTGAATTGTCATCCGCCAGCCCATATTCCGGTGAAATTTGGGCGCGCGCAAACGTCGGCTATCGGTTGGGAGTCATGCACCTGCGCCATCCGCGCGTCGGCGACCTTTATCTATGCCGGAACCAGCTCAACGTTCCGCATGTTCCGCACGCGGTTGGGCAGCATGTGCTCATGTATCGCGCCGAGCCCGGCAGTGCGTCCGCCAGGGCGCTGGAGGAACTGCGATCGCTGTCGGCCCCAGCTTGCTAGCTCATACCGCAAGGCTGGGGCGGCTTCGAACTCTCTGGGGCCACCAAAACCAGGGACCGAGCACCCGGGCGAGCGGCATCACCAAGAACAGACGCACGATCAGCATGTCGAAAATCAGGCCGATGCAGATAGTTGAGCCCGCCTGGCCAATGTTCACAACATCGCTGGAAAGCAGCGCGAGCATTGTCCCCGCAAGGACGAAGGCCGCAGTGACTACCACGTTTCCGGAGCCCGCCATCGCCCGAATCAGGCCGGTCTTAACTCCGGTGCCAAGCTCCTCTCGGTAACGCGAAAGCAGCAGCAAGTTGTAGTCGCAACCTACACCAACAAGAACGATGAATGAGATCGGAATGGTCAGCCAGTGCAGCGTTATGCCGAGGAGGGTCTCCCAAATCAAGGTAGCCAATCCCAGGCTTCCGGCATAAGCAAGAATCACGGTGATGAGAACCACGATGGAGCCAATAAAGGCCCTGGTGATGAGCAAGACGATCAGAAACACCAGTCCAAACGTCGCAAGCATCATAATTATGAGGTCATTAAGCGAAAAGTCCTGAATATCACGATAGTTTGAAGAGGCGCCTGCCACCCATATCTTTGCATTCGAAAGCGGCGTTCCCTTGAGGGATTCTCGCGCGGCGGCAGCCGCAAGTTTTATCTGGTTGATGCCTTCCGGGCTCATGGCCTCACCGTCGTGGAAGACGGTGATGCGGGCGCCCTTGCCATCCGCGGTCATGAAAAAGTTCATGCCGACCTGGAAATCGGGCGTTTTGAGGGCGTCCGGCGGCAAAAAGAAGAAGTCGTCATTCTTCGCGTTATCAAACGACTGCGCCATGTCGACCAACGGGTGAACTGTAGATTCCAACTGTGGGATGAGCGCATGGAAGGTGCTTTGCAGCGTGTACGTCAGCGACTGTATTGCTCTGAGGTTTGTGACAGCGGAGTGTATCTGCGGGACGAGCTGTGGGGTCACCGTGTCGATAATAGCGAGGCCATGCACCGTATTCCCCAACTCATCGGTCAACTCGTCGACGCTGTCGAATGTCTGGAGGAGCGAACGAAAAGCCCAGCATATCGGAATGTCAAAGCAGTGTTTTTCCCAATAGAAGTAGCTGCGCATAGGCCTTAAAGAAATCGTCGTAATCGGCCAGGTGATCGCGGGCGTCGTGACTGATGGCGGCCAGGAAGCCGAGCTCGCCGCGCCACTGCTCGGCGGGAATGCGGCGACTCCCTCGACGGTGTCGAGCACATATTCCCGGATGGCTGCGGCCGGGGTCCCGGGCGGCCGGGTGCGGATCAGCCCGGACAGCCCGTCCTGGATCAGCTGATCGCGATCGGTGACCAGCTGTTCCTTGGTCTGGAAGTAGTTGTAGACGGTCTGTTCGGCGACCTCGGCCTCGCGCGCCACGTCGGCGACCGAGACCTGCTCGTACCCGCGCTCGGCGAACAGCCGAGCCGCGGTGTCGGCGATGTCCGGCGGGCGCGGGCTTTCTTGAGCTCGCGCAGGCCGGGGCTCGGTCATCCCGGACTTTAGCCTTCTGATATTGAGCTTGGGGCTCAGAATAGTGCCACGATTTTTAGAGTTGACTCTAAAATGTAAACGATTACAAGATTGAGCGGCCCGCCGCACTAAGCAAGGAGGGAGTCATGCCCACCACCCAGGCGCCAGCCGGACCGCGCGTCTGCTCGCGCTGATGAACCAGGGCGACGACGCGTTCAACGCCCGCGACTTCGCGGCATGGGCACTGTCCACCATCCCGACATGATCGCGTATATCACCGGGAGCGCGGAACCGGTCTACGGGAGGGAAGCGCATGCCGAGGCGATGCGCAGTTTTTCCGCATCTTCCCCGACATGCACGTCCACCTCACCCTACCCGTTCAGTTCGGGAGCGGCGACTGGATCACCGTCGTCACCAGCGCAACCGGGACCTTCACCGGCGAGATAACGCTGCCGGACGGCTCGGTGATCCCCCCGACAGGCAAGGCGTTCGACGTCGAGTTCGGCCAGACCTCCAGCTGGAACGACGACCGGCTCATCGTCATCTCGGCCTTCTGGGACTCCGCCCTGCAGCGGCAACGTCGGCCTCGCCTGATTGCAGCGAAGGGGCGCCAGCAGGCTCGCGGCCCGATCTCGCGCGGCCGGCAGCGCGGCTCTGCACGCCATACACAACGATGCCGCCCACCTCATCTGAGGACCATCCGGCTCGGTGACGACGCCCTAGGCGGTGCGCTCGGTGACGTCCGTCCTGGCCGCGATGTCGCGCATCCGCACGCCCGGGTCGTGGGCGATGCACGGCAGCACCCGGGCGTGGTTGGTCAGGAAGCTCCAGTCCGCCACGCCCGCAAATTACTAAAGATCATTTCCAGAAATCCATTGCTAGTTTCTGGTTGCAGACGTAGCGTGGAGACAGCGTTTTGAGGTAGGCCCCAGAGGCCGGCCTCCGTTTACGGGCCGGTCCTCCACCGCGGGACCGGCCGGGGACACCATCAACGCAGCGCCGGGCTGGGCTCGTGGCGGTGACGTCCGCCGGGACGGGCACTGACAAGGAGGAAATCATGGACCAGAGCTATCCCGTGCAGGTGCGAGCGCGGCTGGATGAGCCGTTGAGCCGCTGGCTGTGGCTGGTCAAGTGGCTGCTGGCGATCCCGCACTACATCGTGCTGTTCTTCTTGTGGATCGCGTTCGCCGTCGTCACCGTCATCGCGTTCTTCGCGATCTTGTTCACCGGCCGCTATCCCCGCTCGCTGTTCGGCTTCAACCTGGGGGTGCTGCGCTGGTCCTGGCGGGTCGGCTACTACACCTACAGCGCCCTGGGGACCGACCGCTACCCGCCGTTCAGCCTGGACGCCGAGCCGGACTACCCGGCGACGCTGGACGTCGCCTATCCGCAGCGGCTGTCCCGCGGCCTGGTCCTGGTCAAGTGGTGGCTGCTGGCCATCCCGCAGTACGCCATCGCCGCCGTGTTCGCCGGCGGCGCCGCCTACACCGCGACCGGCAGCTCGGGGGCCTGGCGGGCCGATGCCCTGTCCGGCGGCCTGATCGGGCTGCTGGTGTGCTTCGCGGCGATCACGCTGCTGGTCGCGGGCCGCTACCCGCGAGGGCTCTATGACTTCATCGTCGGCATGAACCGCTGGGTGCTGCGGGTCGTCGCCTACGCCGCCTTGATGACCGACGCCTACCCGCCGTTCCGCCTGGACCAGGGCGGCGCCGACGCGCCCGCCCCCGCACCCGATGACCTCGCACCCAGACCGGCCGCCTCAGCCCTGACCCCGGCCGTACCCGGTCAGCTGAAGGACCCTGCGGCCGGGCCCGCCAACCTGCCGGCACTGTGCTCGCCGCCGTCATGGCCACGACCGCCGCCTGGTAGCGAAGCCAGACCAAAACCAAAGGCGATGAACGCGTGAGCACCGCAGCGAACCATACAACGCGCGCCAGCCATTCCAGCTCCGTGCCTGCTGTCGAGGAAACCAGTTATCTCCGCTGTCCTGAGGGGCGGATCGGCTACGACGTCGCAGGCGCCGGCTCCCTGGTGGTGCTGGTGCCTGGCATGGTGACCTGCGGGCTACCGTTTCCTCGCTCCTGCCCTGCGGGCAGCGGGTTACCGGGTCGCCTGCACCGACCTTCGCGGCCACGGCGACAGCGACACCACGTTCGCCTCCTACGGCGACGAGGAAACCGCGGCGATGTCATCGCCCTGATCGGAGAACTCGGCGGCCCCGCGGTAGTGGTGGGCAACTCCATGGGCGCCGGGTCCGCGGTCCTCGCCGCCGCGCAGCGACCTGGCCTGGTCTGCGGCCTGGTGCTGATCGGGCCGTTCGTCCGCAACGGTAAGACCAGCGCGACGCGCCGGCTTCTGCTGCGCGTGGCCATGGCACCGCCCTGGGCGGCCATCTCCTGGAAGTCGTACCTGCCCAAGCTGTACGCGCGGCCAGCCGATTTCGGCGAGTACCGCGACGAGGTATCGGAGCCTTCGCGGCCGGGACACGCGAAGGCGTTCTCGGCCACCACGCGGGCCAGCCACGACCTGGCGGAGGCGCGGCTGGCCGATGTACAGCGCCCGCCCTGGTCGTGATGGGCGAGCAGGACCCCGACTTCCCCGACCCGCGGGCGGAGGCCGATTGGATCGCCCGCGCCCTGGGCGCACAAGTCGTCATGGTGCCCGAGGCCGGGCATTACCCGCAGTCGCAGCGGCCCGACATCACCACCGGCGCAGCCCTGCGCTTCCTGGAATCGGTCACGGGCCGTGCCTAGGCAGGCCGCGCGAGCACGGGGGCGGTGCCCGGCCGTGCCGAGGCCACGGACCTGACCAGGCGCACCATGCCGCGACGCACTAGCGGCACAGTCACCGAAGAGCCGCCCACGACAGATTCGCCCACGATACGGCTGGCCGCCGGGGAGCCGAAGACCCGGCCGTGGGGCCGTGTCCTGGCGCCGACGCGGTACCGGCATCCGGGCGATGTGATCCGGCTGATCGCCGCGGGCTTGGTGCTGGCCGCCGCGGCCGTGATCGCCATGCTGCTGCCTGCCCTGCTCCGGCCGGCCGCGGCGGTCACCGGGGTCGGGCCCGCGACCGCGGCCGGGCAGGTGCTGACCGGCCTGGTCCAGGTGACGATCGCGGCGGCGGCCCTGGTGCTGCTGGTCGCCGCGCTGCGGTACCGCCGGTTCCGGGTGCTGGTCACCGTGGCGGGCGGGTTCGCGGCGGCGGCGGCCCTGATGGCCGCCATCACCTACCTGGCCGGGCCCGGCGGCCCCGCGCCCGCGGGGCTGCGCCAGGGTTCCTGGCTGGCCGGCGCGGGCTTCCCCGATCCGGCGGTGCTGGCGGGACTGGCGGCGGTCGCGGTGGCCGCGGCGCCGTGGCTGAGCCGGCCGTGGCGCCGGGCGGCCTGGGCCATGCTGCTGCTGATCGGCGTGGCCCGGCTGGTCACCGGCGGGCTGCTGCCGCTGCAGCTGGTGCTGGCGCTGGCCGCCGGGGTGACCGTGGGGGCCGGTCTGCTGGTGGTGTTCGGGGTGCCGGACCGGCGGATGGGCGCGGCCGGGGTGGCAGCGGCGCTGCGCGCGGGCGGGGTGCCGGTCGGCCAGGTGACCGGGCCGCTGCGCCCCGCGAAGGGATCGCGGCCGTTCCAGGCGGTGACCGGCGACGGGCGGGCCTGTTCGTCAAGGTTTTCGGCTCCGACCAGCGGGACGCCGACCTGCTGTACCGGGCCTGGCGCGGCGTCCGGCTGCGCGGCGTCGGCGACACCAGGCCCGCGGCCTCGCTGCTGGAGGCCGTCGAGCATGAGGCGCTGCTGGCCGTGATGGCCGAGCGGGCCGGCGTCGCGGTGCCGCACGTCGGCCAGGTCATCAGGGCGAAGGACGGGTCGGTGCTGCTGACCATGGAACTGGTAGCGGGCCAGTCCCTGGACCAGGTCCCGGCCGATCGCATCACCGATCAGCTCGCCCGGAGCCTGTGGCGCGAGGTCGGCCGGCTGCACCAGGCCAGGATCGCGCACCGGTCGCTGCACGGCAGCAACATCATGATCAGCCAGGACGGGTCTGCCGTGCTGGCCGACTTCAGCTTCGCCGAGCTCGCCGCGACCAGCCGCCAGCGGGCGATCGACGTGGCTGAGCTGCTCACCTGGCTGGCCGGCCGGATCGGCCCGGACCGTGCCGTCGCCGCCGCAGCCGCCGTGATCGGCGCCGACGGCGTCGCCGCCGCGGTGCCGCTGCTGCAGCCGCTCGCCCTGTCGGCCGGCACCCGGCGCGCGATCAAGGGCCAGGACGGGCTGCTGAAGAACACGCGCGCGGCCGCGATCGCGGCCTCCGGCGACGACGCTGACAAGGACCTCGCCCGGCTGCAGCGGGTGCGGCCGCGCACCCTGCTGGCGATCGCCGCGCTGGCCGGCGCCTTTTACTTCCTGCTTCCCCAGATCGCCGAGGTGAGCAGCAGCTGGCACGCGCTGCAGCACGTCAACTGGGCCTGGCTGCCGGTGATCATCGGCCTGTCCGCGCTGACCTACGTGGCCAGCGCGATAGCGCTGATCGGCTCGGTACCCGGCCCTGTCCCGTTCGGCCCGGCCGTGCTGACGCAGGGCGCCTCATCATTCATCAACCGGGTCTCGCCGGCCAACGTGGGCGGGATGGCGCTGAACGCCCGGTTCCTGCAAAAGACCGGCACCAGCACCCCGGCCAGCGTCGCGGCGGTCGGCGTGAACGCCCTGGCGGGCGCCGTCATGCACATCGTGCTGATCGTGGTCTTCTTCGCGCTGGCCGGCCACGACCTCACCAAAGCGTTCAAGCTGCCGTCCGGCAGCAAGATCCTGCTCGTCCTGGCGGTGATCATCGCGGTCATCGGCATCGTCCTGGCGACCCGGCCCGGCCGCCGCTGGACCCGCAAGCAGCTGATCCCCGGCGCCCGCTCCGCGGCCGGCAGCCTGCGCCAGGCCGCCGCCAGCCCGGTCAAGCTCGGCCTGCTGTTCGGCGGCTCGGCCCTGATCACCCTGGCCTACATCGCCGGGCTGGCCGCCTCGGTCCAGGCCTTCGGCGGGGGCCCGGGCCTGATCGTGATCGGCGCGGTGTACCTGGCCGCCGCCGCGCTGGCGGCGGCCGCCCCGACACCGGGCGGCCTCGGCGCGATCGAGGCGGCGCTAGTCGCCGGGCTGACCGGCGTGGGCATGCAGCCCGGACCCGCGGTCTCGGCCGTACTGCTGTACCGGCTGGCGACCTACTGGCTGCCGGTCCTGCCGGGCTGGCTGTGCTGGCGGTCCCTGCAGCACCGGGGGTATGTGTGAGCGCCAGCCCGTCCGCCGGCCCGGGCGCGCCAGCGCGGATGCCGGCGTATGTAGCCTGTCTGGCGCTGTTCCGGGTCTTCATACCGCTGGACGCCGGGGGCCCGCTGACGCTGCAGGCCCTGGAGGCAGGGAACATCGGCGTCGCGCTGCTGTTCAGCACCGATCCGGCCATCACCGCGGACCATCTGGTGGTGCTGGCCGATGACCGCGGCCTGCAGCCAGCCGAGAACGTGGTCCCGCTGGTGCGCCGGGATGCCGTCACCCGCTACGGCCCCCGGCTCCTCGCGGCGCCCGGCACCGTATCGGCGCGCCTGACGACCGGCTCGCTGCGCGCCCTGAACGCGCGGGCGGAACTACGCGGGCAAGATCCGCGCCTGGTGGCCGAGAGCTGGCTGCGGGCGCAAGGGCTGGCCCCGGAGGGGGTGCGTCGCGTTGAGCGAGAAGGCGGAAAGTAACCGCGCCGACTGGCACGGCGAGCCTTGCGCCGGGTCCCGCCGTGCGGCGGACGCCGCGCCACCGGCGCCCGACCGGTGCGCCCCCGCCGCTGCCGCACCCGGTCTCGGTCACCACCAGGGCCTGGCTGGTCCTCGCGGTTGTCGTCCTGGCCGGCGTGATCGTGATCTCGGTGCGGGCCCCGTCGCTCCGGCTCGATGATCAGGTCAACTCGGCGGTGCTCCGGTTTTTCGCGCGGGCCCGGACGCCGTGGCTGACCGACGTGGCCAGCGGGATCTCCGCGGCCGGCTCCGGCTGGGGAGCCACGGTGCTCGGGCTGTCGGCAGTCGTGCTGACCATAGCGTTCCGGCGCTGGCGGCACCTGCTGGTATTCCTGTGCAGCCTGTTCCTCCTCGAGGTCGCCATACAGCTGATCGCCGAGGGGATGACCCGGCCGCGGCCGTACGGCGTGCTGATCATCGGGGGCTGGGCGGGGTATTCCGCGCCGGCGGTCTCGGTGACGGTCCTCACGTTCCTGCTGGTGAGCATCGCCTACTGCCTGGTCGTGCCCGGGCGGCCCCGCTCTTACGCGAAGGCGGCCATCGCGGTCATCGTGACCGTGTTCTGCCTGGCCCGCCTGTACCTGGCCGTCGATCACGTGGATGACCTGCTCCTGGGTGTGGCTCTCGGCGTCGCGATCCCGGTCAGCGCGTTCCGTTTCTTCACCCCGAACGAGGTGTTCCCGGTCGCCTACCGGCGCGGCAACACCGCGCACGTGGACGTGACCGGCGCGCGCGGCGAGGCGATCCGGCAGGGCGTGCGCGACCAGCTCGGGCTCACCGTCACCGGCATCACGCCGGTCGGCCTGGAGTCCTCAGCCGGCTCCACCCCGCTGCGGCTGCGGACCGAGGGCGGCCCGCAGGAATACCTGTTCGCCAAGCTCTACACCAAGGGCCACGTCCGCGCCGACCGCTGGTACAAGATATGGCGGACGATCCTGTACGGCTCCCTGGAGGACGAGCACCCCTTCCAGACCGTGCGGCGCCTGGCCGAGTACGAGGACTACGCCCTGCGCCTGCTGCAGGACGCCGGGATCGCCGTTGCCAGGCCCTACGGCATCGTGGAGATCACTCCCGAGCGGGAGTACCTGCTGGTCACCGAGTTCTTCGACGGCGCCGTGGAAATCGGCGACGCCGACATCGATGACCAGGTGATCGACCAGGGACTGCTGCTGATCCGCGCGCTGTGGGACGCGGGGATCGCCCACCGCGACATCAAGCCGGGCAACCTGATGGTCCGCGCCGGGCAGCTGCTGCTGATCGACGTGGCCTTCGCCCAGGTCCGCCCCTCGCCCTGGCGGCAGGCCGTCGACCTGGGCAACATGATGCTGGTCCTGGCGGTCCGCACCGACCCCGCGCGGGTCTACCGGCAGGCGCTGAACTATTTCACCGAGGCCGAGCTGGCCGAGGCCTTCGCCGCCACCCGCGGGGTCGCCAGCCCGACGCAGCTGCGCGCCTTCATGAAACGCGATCCCCGGGACCTGCTCGCCGAGTTCCGCAAGCTCGCCCCGCAGCGACAGCCGATCGTGCTGCAGCGCTGGAGCATCCGCCGGGTCACCCTGGCCGCGGCGATGCTCGCCCTCTTCGCCGTGCCCACCGTTTTCGGCGTCGGCCTGCTGCTGCCGGCCAACAACTCAGGTGTGCACGCGCCAGTTGTGCACGCGCCCGAGTGCGGCACGGGCCATACGATGATCCTGGCGGCCCAGGCGGTTCCCTCGGCGGCCTTCCTGCCCTGCATCGCCGCGCTCCCGTCGGGCTGGACCGCGGCCGACGCCCGAGATCTCCAGCGGGCAGGCCAGCTTCGGGCTGAACTCCGGCTCAGGCCGGGGGCGAGCGGCCTGAACCTGTCCTCGGCCGTCGCTGGCCGCGCAGGTGACGGTGACGATCACCCTGACCGCGACCTGCAACACCACGGGCGCCCGGCAGATCCCCTCCGACCAGCCCGGCATGCGCCGGTTCGAGCGCCCGCTCGAGCCTGGTCCCGCGGTACTCCGACGTCCGCTACTACACCTTCCCCGGCGGCTGCGCGACCTATCAGTTCGTCCTTGCGCCCGGCGCCTCCCCGGCCCTGGCTACCACGGTCGACACCGCGGTGGCGTTCATGCCCCGGTCGGAGCTGGTCGGCTACGTCCGCCGCACCGAGGGCCTGGCCCTGTGCGGGCGAGGTGCCGCATGCCCGGGATGACCCGGCCGGCCACGGCCCGGCCGCAGGAGGACGCGCTTCTCGGCCGTCCCCGGCAGGCCGCGCTCCTCACCGCCGCGGTGGTGGCGGTCACGGCCGTGGTGTTCGCCCTGGCCGCCGACCACGGCACGCTGGCCCGCATCCAGCGGCTTGACGATGCGTGGCTGCGGCTGATGATCTCCGGCCGGGCGCCGGCGCTGACGGCGATCGCCAAGGTCTTCAACGTCCTCGGGCTTGTGTACGTCACGCTGCCGGTACGGATCGCCCTGGCCGGGTACCTGGCCCTGCGCCGCCAGTGGTGGCACCTGGCCGCTTTCGCCGCGGCCATCGTGCTGTCGGAGGTGCTGATCGGCTCGCTGAAAGGCATCTACGACCGGGCCAGGCCGCCCGGGTCGCTGGTCGCCACCAGCGGCGCGTCGTTCCCGTCCGGACACGCCATCGCCGCCTCGGTCACCGTCGTCGCGGCGGTCATCGCCCTGATCCCCGCGGGCAGGCGGCGCACCTTGTGGGGCGCGGCCGCGGTGGCGTTCTCGATCATGATGGGGCTCTCCCGCGCCTACCTCGGCGCCCACTGGCTCTCCGACGCCACCGCCGGGATCCTGCTCGGCACCTCCTGCGCCCTGGTCACCGCCTTGATAGCCGACCAGTTCCAGCGACGGCGCAATAGGCTGCAGAGCCCCGCCGGGACGCAGTTTTTGGCGGGCGTTCCCCCGGCCCACCACGCTGAGGACAGCGGATGACCGGCAGGAATCCGGCCCGCACCGAGAACTTCTCCTCCCTGACTGCTCCGACCTCGCCTACGGCCCGCACCGGCTAAACACCGCCATCGGCGCCTACGAGGACTTCCTGGCCCGGGTCCGCGGTATTCGCGCTCGGACGAACGCCCCCAAGTCATAACAGGGGGAGCAGATGATCAGGCGTTCGATGGGTGAGGAGCCTTACCGAACATGACGAAACAAACCGGTTCCGCTGACCCGCGCGCGGGCATGTCGTCGCTCGCTCGGCCGACAAAGCGACGCCTTCATCTCGCTGCCGGCGGCCGGCGTCGCGGTCCTGACCGGTACCAGATGGGCCGAGAGCTGCGGCGGCAGGTTCCGCGCAGCTCGCTGGGGAAGTGGTCCCCGATCGCGGCCAGCCCCGATCCGGTGCAGCTGGTCATCGAGTCCCACCAGGGCCGGCTGGACTGGCTGGTCCCGGTGCGGGTCGGGCGGATGACCGCGCGCCGTACGGCTTCCTGCGCGGCGCGGCGATCGTCATGGCGGCGGATGCTGCCCGGCTGCCGGCCACCGGTATCACGCCGGTGATCTGCGGCGACGCGCACCTGGGCAACTTCGGGTTCTATGCCTCGCCGGAGCGGGACCTGGTCATCGACCTGAACGACTTCGACGAGGCGCACCCCGGCGGCTGGGAGTGGGACCTGCGCCGCCTGGCAGCGAGCATCTGGGTCGCGGGCCGGCAGAACGGCGCCAGCGAGCCCCAGTGCGAGTCGGCGGTCCTGCGGTGCGTGGCCGGATACCGCGACGAGGTCCGCGCCCTGGCCTCGACGCCCCTGCTGGCCCGGTCCTACCAGCGGTCGACGCGGCCGGCTGCAGCACCGCGTGACCGGCAAGTCGCTGCGGGCCGAGATCAAGCGGGCCGCGGCGCAGGCACGGCGCCGGACCAGTGACCGGGCGCTGCCCAGGTTCACCAGCGAACGCGACGGGCAGCGCCGGATCGTGGAAGACCCGCCGCTGGTGACCAGGATCAACTACGCCGAGGCGGACCAGCTCGCTCGCGGGCTGGATGAGTACCTGGGCACCCTGGCCCCGCACTGGCGGCGGGTCTGGGCGGCTACACGCTGATCGACATCGCCCACAAGGTGGTCGGCGTCGGCAGCGTCGGGCTGCGCGCCTACGTCGCCCTGCTGGAAGGCAGCAGCCCTGATGACGTGCTGTTCTTGCAGCTCAAGCAGGCCCGCCGTTCGGTTCTCGCCCGGTACGTGCATGGTGATTCCGCCTGGCACGCCCACCAGGGCCAGCGGGTCGTGGAATACCAGCAGGCCCTGCAGACGGTCAGCGACCCGCTGCTGGGCTGGGCCACGGTGGCCGGGCTCCAGTACTACGTCCGCCAGTTCCGGAACATGAAGGGCACCGTCGCGCTGGACTCCATCGGCGCCGCGGCCCTGGCCGGTTATGCCGCGGTCATCGGCCACCTGCTGGCCAAGGGCCACGCCCGGACCAGCGGCGCGTCCATGATCGTCGGGTACGCCGGCTCCTCCGACCGGCTGGACATCGCCCTGGCCCGGTTCGCCCGGCTGTACGCCGACCAGACCGA
>CAWASF010000007.1:0-10547 GCA_963784685.1 uncultured Actinomycetota bacterium | reverse complement strand
AACCGCGGTGAAGTCATCGATGTCGAACACCTCACCCGTTAGGCGGCGTGTCGAGCGAGGGCGATGCCGACGCGGACTTCGAGTTCGCTGATGGTGATGGTGGGTGCGCGTGGTGGCGCCGTGGATCGGTAGGTTTTGCCGGTCGGTGTGGTGAATTCGGCTGTGTGGGTGTGTGTTTCGTCGATGCTGGTGGTGACGCGCCAGCCGGGGGCTTCTTTGGTGTAGTTGCAGCGCTCGCAGGTCCCCACGCCGTTGTGCGCGGTGGTCGGCCCACCTCGTGCCCACGGTTGCGCGTGGTCGCGGTGGCGGATCGGCGCATCGCAGTAGGGCGTGCGGCAGCGCTGATCGCGCAGCTCGATGAAGGTGGCCAGGCCGCGCGGGAACCGCCGTGCCCGCGACTCCATGGCCACCAGCGCCCCCGAGTGGGGATGGGCGTAGAGGCGACGCAGCGTGGCGCGGGAGCGTCGATCGTCGACCGCGCCGGCGACCAGGGCGCGCGCGACCGCGGCCGGGATGGGTCCGTAGCCGCACAGATCAGCCGGTGTGCTGGTGGCGCCGAGCAGCGTTTCGTCGGTGAGCACCAGGTTGACCGCGATCGGGGTGGGTACCGCGGCCGCGCGGCCGGTGACCCGCTCGACCAGGGTGTCGGCCATCACCTGTGCGCGCGAGCGCCCGTCGGCGCGCTGGTCGGCCTCGCGGCGCAGCGCCGCATACACCGCAACACCCTGGGTCACCGGCAACAGCGCGGTCAGATACGTCATGGTGTCAGGTGCCGGGCGGATGGTGACGGTGCGGTCCTGCTCGGCCTTGGCCGCCCGCTCGACCACGGCGTGGGGGTCCAGCCGGTAGGCGATCTTTTTGGCGGCCGCGGTCACTCGGGCATCGCCCATGCCGTCGAGTCCGGCGGGGTCGGCGCACAACTCGGCGTCCAGCGCGCGGCGGTCCTTGACGTCCAGGCAGGCGCTTTCGCGCACGATCAGCGTGGCCCGCCATTCCGAGAGCGCCCCGCATTCCAGTGCGGCCAGGGTGTGGGGCATCTCGTGCACCAGGGCCTTGGCGAAGCCCAGATGCCGCCCGCCCCGGGCGGGGGAATCCCGTCGGGCCAGCGCGATTTCGCCGGCCACCCCGCGTCCACGCTTGGCGGCGGGCACCCCGGCGGCCGCCTCGGCGTCGCGGCGTACCGCGTCCAGCGCGGCCGCCGCGCGGGCCTGCCCCGCCGCGGCCGCGGACTTGATCCGCTCCAACTCCGCGATGCGCTCGACCAACGCCGATTCGCTGGCCGCCGGGTCAACCGCCACGAGATAATCGAACATACGTGCGAGTGTATCCACAGGGTCTGACAAGGCGAACAGCAAACGCCCACCACGGCGGATCCAGCGTAACGTCTCCGTTTAGTTATCGAGGAGGTCGATGATGAGGTATTCAGCAACGTTTGCGGCGGCCTTGGTCGGGCTGGTAACGCTGGTTCTCCCCGCGGCCCGCGCCGATCCGAGTCTGACGCATCAGGACGAGATCTACACGAAGTGGCTCTCGGAGATAGGGGTCAACTACCAGAACCGAACCACGACCCAGACGATGATCGCCGATGCCCACACCACCTGCGCGATGCTTGACCAGAACCCCACCCCGCAGTCGTTCGACGCCGCGGTCAACAGGCTCGTCGGCGGACCCGCGAACTTCAACAAAAAGGAAGCCAATGGGATCGTGCAGGCGGCGATCAACAGCTACTGCGACGGGCATTCGAATCTGATTCACGGATGAGCGACAAGCCCTCTGTCCGCACCGCGCGGATTTATGACGAGATCGATCCGGATGATGGTCAGCGCGTCCTGGTGGACCGCATCTGGCCGCGCGGAATCCGCAAGGACGACCCGCGGGTCGGCACATGGTTCAAGGACGTCGCGCCGTCGAAAGAACTGCGCGAGTGGTACCACCACCGGCCGGAACACTTCGACGAATTCGCGGCGCGCTATGAAGAGGAGCTCCTCGACAACGCGGCGTTCGCCGAACTGCGAAAGCTGACCAAGCGCAACGTCGTGACCCTGGTGACGGCCACCCGCGAAGTGGACGGCAGCCACGCGGCCGTCCTAGCGAGGCTCCTCCAAAGCCGCTGACCGTAGTGAGAAGGCTTGGGTAGGCTGCCCGGTTGATATGAGTGAACCCGAAGTGATCTTGCCGCGGGAACTGACCGATATCCCCGACGAGGTCCGCGATGTCCCGCCGCCGCCCATACCGGAGTTGCCCGAACCGTACGGTTTGCGCCTGGCCGACCCGGACGCCGACGCCGAGATGCTCGCCGAGTGGATGAGCAGGCCGCACCTGGCCGAGTCGTGGGAATCGGTATGGCCGGCGGCGCGCTGGCGCCGTTACCTGCGTGCGCAACTCGAGAGCGGATTTTCCCGACCCTTCATTGCCAGCCTGGACGGAGTGAACCGGGGATACGTCGAAATATACAGGGCGGCAAAGGATTCCATTGCCACCAGGTACGAGTATGACCCCCACGATCTAGGTTTGCACGTCGCGGTCGCCGATTTGGATCACATACAACAGGGGCACGTCAGCTACTTGCTACCGCACCTGTTGGGCGGCATGTTCAATCTCGATCCGCGGTGTCGCCGGGTGATGTTCGATCCCGACCACCGCAACAAGACTGCGCGACGGTTCTGTGAGGCCGGTGGGTGCGTGTTTCTGGGCGAGCACGACATGTCGAATCGGCGGATGGCGCTCTACGGGCTGCCCCGCACGCCTGACGATGTGCCCTGCCTCCGCGACGATTCAGAACTGGGCCGCGATCCGCTGCCCGAGTAGTGCCGCCGCTACACCCAGCACGACGCTGACGACGATGTTGCCGAGCGCCGCCCACGCCTGACGCTCCTCGCCGAGGCGCTGGGTTTCGAGCATCCACGTGGAGAAGGTGGTGTAGGCGCCGACGAACGCGGTGCCGGCCAGCAGGGCCGCCTCCTTGTTCAACGCCAGGCCGCCCAGAAAGCCCAACACTGTGGCGCCGCTGATGTTGACCACCAAGGTGCCGAACGGAAACGGCCGCGACAATCGCCGGGCCACCGTGCGATCCACCAGGAAACGCAAAACCGACCCGGTGCCGCCGACGAGCACGACGCCGGCCCAAACCAGCGCCGTCATGGGCGGGCCCGAACCCGGCGAACCAAGGCGGTGGCCACCTGCACCGCGAGCAATCCGAGCACGATGCTGGTCACGGTGTAGGCGACGGCCAAGCGCCAGTGGCCGTGCTCGATCATCTTCAGCGACTCCAGCTGCATTGTCGAGAAAGTTGTTAACCCGCCGCACAATCCGGTGCCGAGCAGGGGACGGCGATAACTCGACGGTGGCAACCGCTCCAGCAGTCGGGTGGTGAAATAACCCACCAGGAAGGCGCCAACGACGTTGACCGTGAACGTCGCCCATGGCCAACTCGCCGGATCATTGACGGCAAGGCTGCTCAGCGCGACACGGGCCAGGGAGCCGAGCGCTCCGCCGGCGAAAACCGCGGCCAACTCGCGATAGTCGTGTCGTGCCACGGGTCGGTTCCTTTCCAGCCGGTGAACGCTTCGCAGCATAGAGCGACATGCGAGCGCGGGACGCGCAGAATTGGAAACCATGGCCCACCCACGCGCCGGTGAACCGGCCCTGCCCGAAGACCTCGTCGATCTGCCCCATCTGGTTACGTCGTATTACTCGATCGAGCCCGATCCTGACGACGTCGCTCAGCAGGTGGCGTTCGGCACGTCGGGTCACCGCGGCTCGGCGCTCAACGGCGCGTTCAACGAGGCCCACATTCTGGCGATCACCCAGGCCATCGTCGAGTACCGCGCCGCCCAGGGCACCACCGGGCCGCTGTTCATCGGCCGCGACACGCATGGCCTCTCCGAGCCGGCATGGGTTTCGGCGCTCGAGGTGCTGGCCGCCAACGACGTCGTCGCCCTGATCGACTCTGCGGATCGCTACACGCCGACGCCGGCGGTCAGCCATGCCATCCTCACCTACAACCGCGGCCGCACCGAAGCGCTGGCCGACGGGATCGTCGTCACGCCGTCGCACAACCCGCCATACGACGGCGGTTTCAAGTACAACCCGCCCAACGGCGGCCCGGCGGACACTGACGCGACCAACGCGATCGCCAAGCGCGCCAACGAGATTCTGCGTGACGGGTCGGGCGTCAAGCGCAATCCGTTTGCCCGGGCGCTGCGGACTGCCGAGCGCCACGACTACATGGACGCCTATGTCGACGACCTGCAAAACGTGGTCGATGTCGACGTCATCCGCAAGGCCGGGGTGCGGATCGGCGCCGACCCGCTCGGCGGGGCCAGCGTGGACTACTGGGGCGCGATCGCCGAGCGGTACAAGCTCGAGCTGACCGTGGTCAATCCGCTGGTGGACTCGACGTGGCGGTTCATGACGCTCGATCACGACGGCAAGATCCGGATGGACTGCAGCTCGCCGGACGCGATGGCCTCGCTGATCGCCAACCGGGATCGCTACCAGATCGCCACCGGCAACGACGCCGACTCCGACCGCCACGGCATCGTCACCCCCGATGGCGGCCTCATGAATCCGAACCACTACCTGGCGGTTGCAATCGATTACCTCTACACCCACCGCCCGTCCTGGCCGGCCGGCATCGCGGTGGGCAAGACGGCGGTCAGTTCCTCGATCATCGACCGGGTGGTCGCCGGCATAGGCCGCAAGCTCATCGAGGTGCCGGTCGGGTTCAAGTGGTTCGTCGACGGCCTGATCGGCGGAACCATCGGCTTCGGCGGCGAGGAGTCGGCCGGGGCGTCGTTCCTTCGGCGCGACGGTTCGGTGTGGACGACCGACAAGGACGGCATCATCCTCGCGCTGCTGGCCTCCGAGGTCCTGGCCGTCAGCGGCGCGACGCCGTCGCAGCGGTATCAGGCCCTGGCCGACGAATACGGCACCCCGTTCTACGCGCGGGTCGATGCGCCCGCCGACCGCGAGCAAAAAGCCCGGCTGTCCACGCTGTCGGCCGATCAGGTGACCGCGACCGAGTTGGCGGGGGAGCCGATCACCGCGAAACTCACCGCCGCGCCCGGCAACGGTGCCCCGCTGGGCGGCCTGAAGGTGACGACGGCCAATGCTTGGTTTGCGGCACGCCCGTCGGGCACCGAGGACATTTACAAGATCTACGCGGAGTCCTTCGTCGGATCCGAGCATCTGGCCGAGGTGCAGGACGCCGCCCGCGAGGTGGTGAACTCGGTCATCGGCTGAACGACCACACCCGAATCGCGAATGCGATAGCGCATGCGCTAGAGCGTCTGAAAACAGCCACCCGCGGCCCCTGGTGGCGCCCATTCACTTCAAGCCCTGATGTGATGAAGGAGCGGGGCCTCCGCTCCTCGTGTCCGTTCCGAGCGCGCATGCTCGGGGTGCTCACGTTAATCCACGACGAAGGAGGCCCCTTGTGAGCGAAGTTTATGCGCGTCGGCAGTTTGTCGGTATGGATCTGCATCGTCGCCGCTCGGTGTTGGTGCGGATGACCGAGTCTGGCGAACATCTGGAGACGGTACGAATCCTCAACGACCGTGACAGTTTGGCCGAGGTGATGTCTCGGGCCGGCGAGTCGCCGGAGGCGGTGCTCGAGGCGACCTACGGGTGGTACTGGGCAGCGGATGCGCTCGCCGAGCTGGGCGCGACGGTGCATCTGGCGCACCCGCTGGGGGTGAAGGCGTTTTCGTATCGGCGGGTCAAAAATGATCAACGCGATGCCTTCGATCTGGCGGATTTGCTGCGGATGGGGCGTCTGCCGCACGCGTGGATCGCGCCGCCGGCAACGCGGGAACTACGGGAGCTGGTGCGCCACAGGGCCAAACTGGTCGCGATGCGATCGCAGTGCAAGGCCCACGTTCACGCGGTTTTGGCCAAGGGCGGGATCTGGGTGCCGATGACCGACCTGTTCGGTGTCGAGGGAAACCTGCTGCTGGACAAGGTCAGGATGCCCGCACCGTACAAGGAGCGGATCGCGTCGCTGCGCCGGTTCATCGAAGGGTTCGACGCGGAGATAGACCTGTTCACCGGTCTGGCGCAGCGTCGGCTGACCCACGATGCCGGCTACACCGCGATCCAGCAGATCCCCGGCATCGGGCAGGTGTTGGCGGCGGTGTTCGTCGCCGAGATCGGGAATGTGCACCGCTTCGCTGGCCCCGCCCAGTTGACCTGTTGGGCCGGCCTGACGCCGTCGCACCACGAATCCGACACCACGGTGCGCCGCGGTCGGATCACCAAGCAAGGCTCGCGCCTGGTGCGCTGGGCGGCGATCGAATCGGTGAAAATCCTGCCCGCGAGCAGTCACATCGGCGCGATCCGCGAACAGGTCGCTCATCGCCGCGGCAACCGCAACATCGGCGCCGTGGCCGCCGCCCGAAGACAGCTCGAGCTCGTCTTCTACGGGCTGCGCGACCACCACATCCGGGCCCTGCACCACCCACCCCGCGCGGCGTGAGCAGCCAGACTCGGCCGGTTGCGGATCGTGCAGGTCATGACCCCCGAACCCGGCGAGGTCGCCCCCTCTGATTGATCCCGACCGACCGTCCCTGCGAACCGCTTCATGCCGCACACCGCGGCGAAGGAATGACCGGCAGCCCCATCGCCTGCCCGACACCGGGAAACCGGCACTGAAGACGCCAACGACCACCCTTGCTACCCAAGCCGAAAGCAGGACAAGCAATTCCGACCTCCCTGCCCTGAACAGCATGCGCCCAACGGCGCCGCCGTCAAGGCCCTACGGCCGCTACGCGGTCGGGCTCCGCCAGAGCCTTGACCCCGACGCCTACTTCGACGCGTCCGGCCAGGACACAGAAGCTCGCAAAACCAACCAAAACAACACAGAGGTTGGTCTTGACCGGCCCCTCTCCTTCAGGAATGACCTGTGACTTTGAACGCCACCTGACAGTGGTGTAGCTTCGATTGGCACAACTTCTTGGGGCTATGGCGCAGCTGGTAGCGCACCACACTGGCAGTGTGGGGGTCAGGGGTTCGAGTCCCCTTAGCTCCACTGAGAAAGTCCAGCTCAGGGTCGTTTTCCCCCCTCGGTCCACTGTTACGTAGCAGTCTGTAACCAGCCCTGGCTAACACCGCCAAAACGGCAAAAACGGAAATAAGCACTTGAATCCGGTTTTTCAGTTCGATTTGCGCGGAGGGGCTCCCTTTATCTTCAGCGGCATCTCGGACTGGCTCACCGACGTTTCAGCGTTCTTCTGTACCGAGGGTCCTGCGATCACCGTCTCTGGTGTCACGGATTACCTCGAGTTCGAGGGTGAGGAGGATTACCTACTTCGTGCGGTTCGCGCCACTCATGCTTCCTGGCTTGTTGCTCACGAT
Organism: uncultured Actinomycetota bacterium; assembly: GCA_963784685.1. GTDB lineage: Bacteria > Actinomycetota > Actinomycetes > Mycobacteriales > Mycobacteriaceae > Mycobacterium. Next base: position 3,194 of record CAWASF010000007.1, on the reverse strand, counting down.
CGTGGCTTTGCTGCGCCGGCAGGTCGGAAGCCTTCGGCTGCAAGCCATGCTCGAGCCCGGCCGCGCTGGCGATCATTGGAGAGCAGGTAGTAGCGCTGTAGCTCGTGGGGCCAGCACGAGAGCACCTCTTTGAATCGCCGGAAGGCGCCTTTCCCGGTGATCGCAGACTGCAGACGCTCGACGAGTGCGGGATCTTCGACCGTGGCAATGAACAGTTCCATATCCCGGTAGCTCTCCCTCGAGCCTAAGCACGCCACGTGGAGCCAGCGATCCTCGTCATCCTCGTCTCCGCTATCCCCTCCGTCGTCCACGCTGTTCGGCCAGCACGCACCGGATCGTAGGTCGATGCGACCGCTGCCGCAGAGCGGATCGCCTTCGAGTAGCGAAGCCAGCTCCTCGAGATCGACCGGCAGTGAGCGAAGCAGCGGCGTAGCGCCCCGGCCCAGGGCCGCCTGCAGCTGGTCGGCTAACTCCTCGTCGCCCTCCCAGTAGCGCTCCCGCAGCGCCGCCACGCATTGTGCGGCCAAGTCGACCGCTCCCTCCACATGCTGTGCGATCGCGTCCAGCAGGCCATCGCCGGCTAGCTGCAGCACCTGCTCGGTTAGCCGTTCGCGCACCACCTCCACGACGGACCCGTCGGCGTTGTACACCCCCAGCGCGTAGCGCTGTGACCGCCCCGGCGTCCCACTGGCCCACAAGGTAACCGTAATCAGTCCGACAGAGGTTGGTCGACTACCAGATCGTCCGTCGTTCGTCCTGCACAGGTTTGACCCGCTATCGAGTTCCACCGCGACCGGGCCCTAGCGTAGCCCCGAGTGCAATCTCACGGTGCGAGTCCAGTTTTCGCTGGTGTCGACGATCGCCGTTCACCAAAGCCCTCGAGCAGGTCGTCGACGCGTCGGGCGATCGGTTCGCGGCCGGGGTGAAGCCCATCACGAGGCCGCGGTCTGGCTCGCCGACGGCCGACCCGAATCGACTCGTGGATGACCTCGGCTTCCGACACGGTGCGTAGCTACGCGGCGCGCTTCACCGCCACCTTGAGATCGTGCGGCAGGCAGGCAGGCCGTCGTCTTCTGCACGGAGGCATGGTACGACTGCTGGTGTCATCCCTCTGGCATCAAGACACCATCTGCCCCACCGGTCACGACTTCGGTGAACTGCCCTAACGGCTTCCGCGTGGCGCCTCGGCGTGCTTACCTTCGCTCGTTAGCCTGGCCGCATCCGACGAGGGAGAAACGTCAATGTTGGTCCTGCACGGGTTCTGGTCCCCTTCGAACGGGCTATGCCTGTGGGCGGAGGATTCCGCGCTCGCGGTGACGAGTCCCAGCGAAGCGTTGCGTGCGGCCCGCCCGCATCCGTTCGCCGCGGACGCCGATGCCATCGCCCCGATCCACACCGGTAAGCGAGGAACCGCGGTTCTGTTGTTGCCGTCGTTGCGGAAGTCGCCACTGGACTCACCGGAGCTGTTCCGGGTCACGCCGCGCCCGGCACCAAGAATCCAACCCGTTCTGCTGCCCTGGACGGTTCCGGTGATGTGCCTGCCCGCCGCGTCGGCGCTGACCGCGCTGGACGAGCCCGCCGCCGAGGTGCGGTACGGCGCATCCGTGGCGTATCTCGCCGAACTGGCGGCGTTCGCGCGGGAGTTGGTGGAGCGCGGCCGGGTCCTGCCCGCGCTCTCCTGCGACGAACACGGGCCAGTCGCGTTCTGGCGTCCGGTGGTGCAGGGTCCGGACGTCGTGGCCCTGAATGCGCTGATTGCCGCGATGCCGCCGGTATGCCGGGCTGAGCCGGAGACCCAGGACGGCCACGAGCTGGCCATCTCGGCGCTGTATGCGTTCGCGGATGCGGCGGTACGAACGACGTTGCCGGCCGGGATCGACCTGCTCCCGCCCCGGCGTGGCCGCCGCCCGAAACACGTTCCGGCCCAGGAAGCCTGGCTGACCGCGCTGACCGCCCCGGACGGCCGGTTCGACGCGGACTCCGGCGAACTCGACGCGCTGGCCGGGGCACTGCAGCCGTGGGATGCGATCGGTGCCGACGAGCCCGGCCCGGCAAGGGCGATGTTCCGGCTCTCCGAAACCGAGGAGCGGGAGGGCGAACAGCCCGGCTGGCGGCTGGAGTTCCTGCTGCAATCCATGGCTGACCCCAGCCTGTTGGTACCCGCGGAGCAGACCTGGGACGAGGATGGCAGCCTGCGCCGCTGGCTGGACAGGCCCCAGGAACTCCTGCTCGCTGAACTCGGCCGCGCCGTCCGGATCTACCCCGAACTCGCGCCCGCCCTGCGCACGGCGCGTCCGTCCGAGATTTCCCTGGACACCGAGGGTGCCTACCGCTTCCTGTCCACTGCGGTGCCCCGGCTCGACGAGGCGGGGTTCGGCGTTCTGCTGCCGTCATGGTGGGACCGGCGCCGCAAGCTCGGACTCGCGGTGTCGGCGTCCACGCCGGTCGACGGGGTGGTGGGCGGCACAAGCAGATTCAGCCGCGACCAGCTGGTCGATTTCCGCTGGGAACTCGCGGTCGGTGACGACACCTTGACCGAGGACGAGATCGCCGCGCTCGCCGAGACCAAGGCCCCGCTGATCCAGCTGCGCGGCCAGTGGGTGGCGGTGGACCCCGATCAGCTGCGCCGCGGGCTGGAGTTCCTGGCGAAGAATCCCACCGGCCGAGCGACCACGGCCGAGATCCTCGCGCTCGCCGCCAGCCATCCCGACGGCACCGACACCCCGCTGGAAGTCGCCGCGGTGCGCGCCGACGGCTGGCTCGGCGATCTGCTCAGCGGCGCGGCGGCCCAGTCGTTGCTGCCGCTGGCACCCCCACCGGAGTTCACCGCGATGCTGCGCCCCTACCAGCAGCGGGGGCTGTCCTGGCTGGCGTTCCTGTCCTCGCTCGGGCTGGGCAGCTGCCTGGCCGACGATATGGGGCTGGGCAAGACCGTGCAGTTGCTCGCCCTGGAGTCCGCGCAACGTCACGACGAGTCCGGTGCCGCGCCGACACTGCTGCTGTGCCCGATGTCCTTGGTCGGCAACTGGCAACGGGAAGCCGCGAAATTCGCACCGACACTGAGGGTTTACGCCCACCACGGCACGGCACGCTTGCGCGGCGACGCGCTGCGCGAGCATCTCGCCGACACCGACGTCGTGGTCACCACCTACGCCACCGCGAGCCGCGACATCGATGAGCTCGCCGGATTCCGC
>CAWASF010000006.1:0-121331 GCA_963784685.1 uncultured Actinomycetota bacterium | reverse complement strand
AGCGCGACGGGGCCAATTCCTTCGTCAGTGCCTGGAATGAGCTGATGGGCCGGATCGAGACGCAGACGTCCGCGGTCGCCTAAACAGCCCACCTGGACCGCCATGCCAAGAAGGGAGTCAAAACGTGTCGATTCCGCCGTTGCGTGAGCGCCCGGCGTACGAGGCTCTTGCCCGACACTACTCGAAGATGGAGGGCCGCCATCTGCGAGAACTTTTCGCCGAGGACGCTACCCGCGGTGAGCGGTTCTGCGCTAAGGCCGCCGGGATCTACCTCGATTACTCGAAGAACCGCATCACCGAGGAGACTCTGAGCCTACTGTTTCAGCTGGCGCGGCAATCTGAGTTCGAGCAGCGCCGCGACATGATGTTCGCCGGGGAGCGGATCAACGTGTCCGAGAACCGCTCGGTGCTGCACGTGGCGTTGCGGATGCCGAAAGGCACATCGCTGATAGTCGACGGGGTCGATGTTGTCGCCCAGGTGCATGAGGTCCTCGATCGGATGGCCGATTTCGCCACCAAGATCCGTTCGGGTGCCTGGAAGGGGCACACCGGCAAGCCGATCCGCAATATCGTCAATATCGGCATCGGCGGATCCGATCTAGGGCCGGTGATGGCCTACGAAGCGCTGCGCCACTACACCCACCGTAACCTGACGTTCCGCTTCGTCTCCAACGTCGATTCCACTGACTTCGCGGAGGCGACCAGAGACTTCGCGGCGGAGGAAACGCTTTTCATTGTGTCATCGAAGACCTTCGGAACCCTCGAGACGATGACCAACGCCACCTCGGCCCGCGACTGGGTGATCAGCCAGCTCGGCAACAACGCGGTCGCAAAGCATTTCGTGGCCGTTTCGACCAATGCCGATCGGGTATCTGAGTTCGGCATCGATACCGCGAACATGTTCGGCTTCTGGGATTGGGTCGGCGGGCGGTACTCAATGGACTCGGCCATCGGCTTGTCGACGATGGTGGCCCTGGGCCCGGAGGGGTTCGGCGAGCTGCTGGCCGGCTTCCACGCGATGGACGAGCACTTTCGCACCGCCCCGCCGGAGAAGAACCTGCCGATGCTCATGGGTCTGCTCGTGGTGTGGTACATGAATTTCTTTGGGGCCCAGTCGATCGGCGTGATGCCCTACGACCAGTACCTCAAGCGTTTCCCCGCCTACCTGCAGCAGCTAACAATGGAGTCCAACGGCAAGCACGTCACCATCGACGGCACCGTCGTGGACTACCAAACCGGCGCGGTGTATTGGGGCGAACCGGGCACCAACGGCCAGCACAGCTTCTATCAGCTAATCCACCAGGGAACAATGCTGATACCGGTCGACCTTATCGGCTTCGGCAAGAGCCTCAACCCACTGCGCGACCACCACGACATCCTGTCATCGAACGTGTTCGCCCAGGCCCAGGCGCTTGCCTTCGGCAAAACCGAGGAGCAGGTCCGCGCGGAAGGAATCCCCGAGGCCGTGGTGCCACACCGGGTCATGCAGGGCAACCGCCCCACCAACGTGCTGCTGGCGGAGAAGCTGACTCCGTATGTGCTTGGCGCGCTGGTCGCTCTGTATGAGCACAGCGTTTTCACCCAGGGGACCATCTGGAACATCGACTCCTTCGACCAATGGGGTGTCGAGCTGGGCAAGCAGCTGGCGTTGGCGATCATCCCCGAGCTGAAGAGCGCCACCGAGCCCGAACTCGGCCACGATTCGTCGACTAACGCGCTCATTCGCCACTATCGGACACTTAAAGGGTAAGGAGAGCGAACATTTCGACTGCCATGCCCATGGGCATCGAGCGAGAGAAGCAGGTCGCGGCGGAGGCGGCAGCAGATCTGGTCGAAGACGGCATGACCGTCGGGCTCGGCACCGGCTCGACGGTGGCGTTTTTGCTCCCGGCCCTGGCACACCGAGCGCTCGACATTCGTTGTGCCGCTACGTCGCCGCGCACCGAGCATGCCGCCCGCGAGCTGGGCCTGAAGGTGGAGGCACCGCAGGACATCGAACATTTCGATGTGGCCATCGATGGCGCAGATCAGGTCGCCCCCGACGGGTGGCTGGTGAAGGGCGGCGGCGCCGCGCATACCCGCGAGAAGATCGTCGCGGCAGCCGCGGATCGCTTCGCAGTCATCGCCGACTCGTCCAAGCTCGTCGATGCTCTGCACGGCCCCATCCCGCTCGAGCTGCTGCGCTTCGGGCTCCGCGCCACGATGCGCCGGATCGCACCGGCCTCGTTGCGCGATGTCCCGCTAAGCCCAGACGGCGGCGTGATCGCCGACTACCAGGGACCAGTCACCGACCCGGCAGCGCTGGCCGCCTGGTTGGCCTCCACACCCGGTGTTGTCGAGCACGGCCTATTCCCGCCCGAGATGGTGGCAACCGTCCTGGTGGGCAGGGGAAGGTCGGTCGACCGAATCGACTTCACACACAGGGCCCGATAGGCCGACCGATGAGAGGCACGGTGCGGCGGTGGTGATCGCGGCCTAGCCTAGCGCCGCAGCACGCTGGTGGCCAAGGTGCTGATCCGCAAACCCGGATAACCTGAAGCCAACGGACTCGTCGAGCTTTCACGACTACCTGGAGCGGGCGTTCCTGCCGGGTCGGGTGTTTGGCTCACCAGCGGATTTCAATACCCGGCTGCAGGAGTGGTTGGTGCGGGCCAATCCTCGCCGACACCGGATGTTGGGATGTCGACCGGCTGACCGGATCGGGGCCGATAAGGCGGCGATGCTGGCGTTTGCCGCCCGTCGGGCCAAGCATCGGGTGGCGGAACTCGACACGCTGCCACGTGATCACTACGTGCGGGTCGATGGCAACGAACTACTCGGTGCACCCGGTCGCGGTCGGTCGGCGCATCTAGATCAGTTACCCTGCTTGAGCCGATTTGGGCTTTACGTGGGGTTGTGAGTTTGGTGGGTTGGTGGTTCTGACTACGCGGCGATGGTGGGGGATGGTGGCCTCGATGAGCTCGAAAGCGCGGCGCTGCTCGGGGGTGGGCTCGGTGAGGATGTCGATCTCGATGTTGGTGTGCTGGTAGCGGATTCGGTTGCGGGTCAGGGTGCCTAGGTGGTTGAGCACGGCGCGGAAGGTGCGCAGCACGGTGCCGTCGGGTGCTTGGTGGCGGGAGGCCTTGGCCTGGGCGGCCGCTGAGCGCTGCGCAGCGGCCACCGGGTTGTCGCGCTGTGGGGGGTTCTCGTCGGTGAAGGTCAGCGGGGCCCATGCCCTGCGCAGGTGCCAGGTCAGATAGCAGGCCAGCAGGCAGATCAGCACGTGGGCCTTGACGCGCTCGGTGAGCCGGTGATGGATCGGGCGCAGGTCCAGGTCGTCGGTTTTGATGCTGCGGAAGTCACGCTCCACATTGGCTAGGTTCTTATACCCCGTGACCACCTCGGCGGCATCCAGCTCGGCGGCGGGCACGCTGGTGCGCAGCACGTAGATGCCGTCGAGGGCGGCCTCGGCGGCGATCCCGGCGTGGTCGCGCTCGAAGGTGAAGCCGATGTCGGTGATCCTGCGGTGAAAGTGCTTGCCCACCTTGTACTTGTTGATCACCTTGCCCACGGCTTCCCCGATGCGCCCGGCCCCAGCGAGCGTCCCGCGGGTGACCCGTTCGGCGATGTGGGTCAGGCGGCCTCGGTGGCAGCCAGCAGCTCGTCGCGTTTGCGGCGCGCTCGGCGGCCAGCGCGGGGTTGCGGCAGGCGATCAACCGCTCGCCGGGGTAGTCGGGGTGGCTGATCTCGGCCAGGTCATGTTGGTCGAACAGGCTCATCTGCAGCGGCCCATCCTCGGCGGCCAGTTTGGCGATGGCCGGGGCGCGCGCGCGGTGATCCACCCGAAACCCGCTCCGGCGTCGTTGAGTTCACCTAGAGCCTCGATGCGCGCGGAGGTGATCATGCCCCGATCCCCGACCAACACCAGCCGATCAAGCCCAAAGCTGGCCCGGATGACCTCGACGATGTCGGTGAACGCGGTGGGGTCGGCGGTATCACCGGAAAACACCCGCACCGCCACCGGGCACCCGGCCGGGTCGGTGAGGATGCCGTATTCGATTTGCGCCAGCCCTTTTTGCGATCACGGGAGTACCCGCGGCGGCCACCTCACAATGCCGGCCGGTCACCCACGAGCTGGTCAGGTCAAACAACGCCATCCGAGACGGATTCGCCTCCGGCCCAAGGTGTTTGGCGGCGAGCTTCTTTTCGATCGCGTCTTGCCGCTTCACCAGCCAGTCCATCGCCGCATACACCTCGTCGGTGGATGCGCCGGTAATCTGCAGGTCGGCTCCAGGGTGCAATCGCCCCACCGCGACAGTGTCGACAGCTTCGACGCCGGGAAAATCACCCGCGAGATAATCAACCCCAGCGCCAGATCCCGCACCGCACGGCGGCCGAGCAGCCCCGCCAGGCCCTACCGCGGCCATCGCCGCCACCGCGGCCACATGCCCGTGCGGCAGCGTGCGCATCACCGTGAACTCCTGCCGCGCACCAAAGTGTGTCCCTTAGCGTCGCCTCCAGCGCGCGAGCGCCGCCTCGGCAGCATCGACAGGTTGGCCACCGTCTCGTTGCGCACCTTGACCGTCCCGGTAGGTGCGGCGCAGCAGCACCGACTCATAGACACGCTCGTTACCCTGCTTATCTACATGAGTCTTCCTGACTGACACGCGAGCCTTTCCAGCGCCGCGTGCATAGCAAGCATCATAACCCATTCCACCAACGATAGCAAACACGCATCTATTCGTGACTACATAGCAACGCAGATCAGCACCCATAGTGACAGCTCAGACCACTAATCTCCGGTCAACACCCTCCAACTTCCTACACCGCCGACGTGGGGCGAGTCCAGATCTGCTGTCAGGGCAACCAAGTCGCCGATCACGCCCGTATCTGGGCCAAACACCAGACGATCAGTGATCCCGAGCATGTCGAAGCGGCCAACTGCTGCGCCGCAAGCGGTTCGACATCATCGGACCGCCCACCCATGTCGAGGTCGAACAACGCTGCCCGGCCGACTACGACACCCTGCTGGGTCTTAACGGGCCGGTGGCGTGATGGCAACCAAGACCTCCAACGGCATGTCGCGGTACACCGCCAGCACATCGTCGTAACCGGTCACGGCCACCACACCGTGGTGCGGTTCCCGAAACGCCGGGCACTTCTCACGAAGGTATTCGAAGTAAGGATACGAGTTCTCGACGACGGACGGGTCGCTGAAAAAGTCGATGCTATCGAAATCGGTCATGGTGTCCTTTACGGGTTCCGATGCGAACGGATACTAGCGGCTCCACCTGGCAGGATCGTGATGGAGGACCTGCCACGCCACCGCTACCAGGGGAAACGGCCCTCATCGACACGAACCGGTTGATCTTGGCCAGGTCGGCAGCGGCAATGTAGAGCCGCCGGAACTGCGGATATTGCAGCACACTGACCGTGATCAGCTCGAAAATGGTGTCGGTCACCCGGCGAAACACGCGCTGCATCAAGGGCAGGCGCGCCAACAGCGTTGGATCACCGTGGGAATTGCGAAATCGATCTTGGGCACCACGTGAATCGGGGTGCGTTGGTAGACGGTCAGATCGGCGGCCTCTTTGGCCAGCTCAGGGACAAGTTGCACCGCGTCGCCCCGGACCCGATGATCGCGACACGACGCCACGCAAAGCGGTAGCTATCGTCCCACGCGGCGGTGTGGACAACCTTGCCATCGAAGCTGGCGATACCGGGGATATCGGGAGTGTGCGGCTGGGACAGGAAGCCCGTTTGTGTGCTTGCCCGCACGCGTTGCCGGTCGATGTGATCAAGATCGTCCTCTTCTGTGACCACTACGCCTCCAAGCGAACCCGCGGTCCGGTGCTGGGCCATCGGCGATTCCCTGATTGATATAGGTCGTAGCCTGATCAATGCCGTTACCGTCCTTGCTTTGCACACGCAAGGTGGGAATGGCGGAGCCCGACGCGGTAGCTGCACAACCCAGCGGCCGCAGGTTCGAATGCTGTCTCCGCTACCAGTGTCTCCGCCACCACTGTCTCCGCCACCAGCGGAAATGCCGTTTGTGAACGGACCTGAGAACCCGAGCGCGGCTTGTCCTGTTCAACGATCCGCCCAACTCTGACGATCAAGAATGTCAAAATGACATCGTGCTGACTCCGAAGTTAGCCTTCAAAGCGGCTGGAAGCCTGGTGAGCTCGCTGCCGCTGAAGGGCCGCTGACGTGCACGGGTTCGGCTTCCACACGCTGGCGTTGCTGACCGCCGTTGGTTTCGCCGGTCCGCCGCTGGCCGCAGTGCCGCGCTTGCGGATACCGGTGATCATCGGTGAGCTGATCGCGGGACTTGTCGTCGGCAAGACCGGTTTCGGCGTCGTCGATGGCGCCAACACAACCTTTCAGATGTTAGCGAATATCGGCTTCGCGCTGGTGATGTTCGTCGTGGGCTCCCATGTTCCGGTCCGCGACCCCGAGCTGCGCTCAGCGGTGCCGCGGGCATTGGCGCGGGCGGTTGTGATCGGTGCCGTCGCGGCGGCTCTCGGTGTTGGGCTGGCGGCTGGGTTCGGGACCGGCCACGCGGCGCTTTACGCGGTGCTGATGGCCTCGTCATCGGCGGCGCTGGCATTGCCGGTGATCGATTCGCTGCGGTTGCACGGACCGCAAGTGCTCTCCGTGACTGTGCAGATCGCCATTGCCGATGCCGCGTGTATTGTGTTGCTGCCGTTGGTGATCGACTTCCGGCGGGCGCCGATGGCAGCACTTGGTGGGCTGGTGATCGCGGGCTTCGCGGTGGTGCTCTTTGTGCTGCTGCGCGCGGTCGAGAGCAGGGGCTGGCGTCGGCGCATACACGACTATTCCGAGAAGCACCGGGTCGCGTTGGAATTGCGGACCAGCCTGCTCATCTTGTTCGCGCTGGCGGCGCTGGCCGTAAGCACCCACGTGTCGATCATGCTGGCGGGCTTCGCGTTGGGTTTGGTGATCGCCTTCGTTGGCGAACCGCGGCGGCTGGCGCGTCAGCTATTCGGTATCACCGAGGGATTTTTCAGCCCGTTGTTCTTCGTCTGGCTGGGCGCCTCGCTGCAGGTACGCGAGCTGGGTTCGCACCCGAAATTTATTCTGCTGGGAGTGGGCCTGGGGCTGGGTGCTGTGCTGGCGCATTGCGCGGGAAGGTTGCTCGGCCAGCCGCTGACACTTGCGGCCCTCTCGGCCGCGCAGCTCGGCGTGCCGGTGGCCGCGGCCACCATCGGCACCGAGGAACACCTCCTCGCCGCCGGCGAAGCGTCGGCGTTGATGTTCGGCGCCCTGTTGACGATCGCCTGCACATCGATCGCGGGCGCGTTGGCGGCGCGCGGCCAGAGCGCCGCAAAAGCGGATGAACCCGCCGTGACCGACAAGACCACGGGGACTTAGTGGTCTCTGCAATAATTACAGTGACGTGATTTAGGTCCCACGCTTTCGTACGGTTACGTGTCATGGTTCCCTCAAGCAGGGAAGAACATGCCACGTACGAGTCCATATCGCCTGTCTCTGACTGATGCCGAGCGCACCGGGTTAGAAGCCCGTGCTCGCAGGTATACGTCACCGCATTCGGAAGTAGTGCGGGCCAAGATCGTGCTCTATGCCGCCGGTACCGTCACCTGCCCGGCTCAGCACACCGTGGCGATCCGGGCCGGGCTGCGCCATCGTGTCGCCCGCTTCGGTGTGCTCTGCGGGTCCTGCCCGCTGCGAGCCGAGTGCACCAAATCCTGCCGCGCACGGGTGATCAGCATCCACCCCCAGGAAGCCGCCCTACAACACGCCAAAGCCCGCCAACAGGACCCGGCCTGGCAGCAGGACTACCGGGCCAACCGGCCCGTCGTGGAACGAAAAATCAGCCACTTCACCCCGCCGCCCCTGGGGCGGTCGAAAAGCTCGATGCCGCGGCAAAAACGCATCCAAACCGGCATCCTGACCCGAGCCAGCGCCCTCAGCCTCGCCCGCCTGGCCACCTTGGGCCTGCACCCTGGACCAGGTGGCTGGGCCATCGCCTGACTCGAGCACCAGCCCGCGCCCCGAGGGTCAATTTTCAAATGCCGTCGGGAGTCGAACTCGGATACCGCCGAAAATAACCCCACCAAGGGGCCTTACATCCGCCGCAAACGGTGCACCGCACGCGGCCGCACCGGGCGATCCTGGCCGCGCGGCTCGTATCCACTTCCGGTAATGGTGTGTGCACACCGCCTGCTGGCCGCCGCAGGGCGGGTGCCGTATCGCCAACCAGCTTGCGGCCGCCGGCAGCCATATGCGCTTTGGCAGCGCACCGACTCAGCCCATGAGGACACCACCGCATCGAAAGCCTGTGCGGGGCCGGTAGGTTGCCTCCCATCCGGGAGACGAGTCTCGCGACTCGCCGGTCATACCGGCGCCAATACCCGCCGACGCGCGAGGTAATCACCGAGCGGCGATACTTTCGGAAGTCAGCCGCGTACGGGATCGTGATGTGCGGCGTTGTCCCGCACCAGCAGGACTGGCGACGCGCGTGCCGAGTCGCCGACGCCGGCAGTACGCGGGAATGCGCCGCCACGCCCGGTCTCGTTCGGGCGTGGCTGCGCCGGTTGGTTAGTCACTGCGTCCGCTGAGGGCGGCGTCGAGTTCATGGCGTGAGCCAATGCCCAGCTTGGTGAAGATGTTGCGCAGGTGCCACTCCACCGTGCGTGCGCTCAGGAACAGTTCGGCGCCGATCTCGGGATTGGTGCGCCGTGTCCGCGCGAGCTGGGCGATCTGATGCTCCTGTGGCGTCAGTTCGACGCCCGACTCCGCACGGTGCGTGCGCACCATCTCGCCCGTGGCCTCGAGCTCACGGCGGGCGCGCTCGGCAAAGGCGTTGGCGCCCATGGCCGAAAACGCGTCGAACGCGGACTGCAGCTGGGTGCCGGCCTCGGCGCAGCGGCCGGCGCGCCGAAGCCACTCGCCGTAGCACAGCCGGGCGCGTGCGAGGTTGGCCGCCATCCGGGTATCGACCAGAAGCTCGATGGCTTCCCGGTAAAGCCCTTCGGCCGCATCATCATTGGCAATCACCGCCTGGGCGAGTGCCGCCGCGGCGCGCGCGCCGTACGTCCCGCTCGCCGCAGCTATCACCGACAACCGCTCGGCTGCCGCGGCGGCATGCTCGGGTTGACCGCTTCGCGCCGCGGCCTCGACGAGTTCTGGCAGCGGCCAGGTGGAGACCAGAATTTCGTCCGCGCTCACGGCGGCGTAGGCGGCCTCGGCGGCCCGGTCGAAATCCGCCAGGCCGTTGTACAACACCGCTCTGGCGTAGTCGACGTACGTCAATGCCGAGCCCTCGCCCCGCCTGGATCCCGCGGCCGCCATTTCTTCCATCAGGTCAGCTGCGCGATGACGGTCCCCGCGCCAGGCGGCCAGCAGCACCGCGGCATGCCGCAAGATGCGATCGGCGATTCCCGGATCGATGTCCTCGGATTCCGAAATCAGGGCCTCGGCCTCGGCGAACTCCCCGGCCCGGACATGAAACACGGCCGTCCACGCCAACGCGAACGGAAGGTAGCTCAGGGTGCCGGAAGAACGTGCGAGCCGGGCTTGACCGCTGGCCAGCTCAACCCACGCATCGTCGTCGCACAGCTCGCCGGCCACCACGGAGTACGGGTGGCACAACGCATCCAGTTGCGTCGGCTGGGCACGGTACTGCTGCAGCGCCTCCTGGAGCACCGGCGCGGCGGCGGCGTATCCGTCGAGGACGCGCACCGCCAGCCCGCGCAGCAGCAGCAGCGGATGCGGGGGTTCGGGCCCCAACGGCACAGACATGGCTGCCCGCGCCACCTCGGCCAAGCCACCTCCGGCGACGAGGCGGCCCCCGTACATGCCGGCCACCAAAGCTTCCAGCAAACTCTCCAGGGTTAGCGCCTCATCCAGCGGTTGCAGCCGCTGCGCCGCCTTTAACAGCAGCAGCGGCGCCTCTCGGCCGCGGTTGAGCATGAAGGCCAACTGGAGACCGAATTGGGTCTGTGCGCGTAGGCGCTCGAGCCGCGCCTGACACTGCTGGTCGAGGAGTCCGATCTCGGCGGCTGCCAACAAGTTTTGGGTGGCCATGAAATCTCCGGCCACGTATTTGGCCTCGGCCGCGACCAGTACCCGCTCGGCCCGCAGGGCCGGATCGGGGGTCAGTGCGACCGCCCGCTCCCAAAACGCCGCCGCCGCGGCCACGCCGCCGCGCCGCGCCGCCCGATCGGCCGACCCGATCAGCTCAGTGGCCACCTCCTCATCAGCACCCCCCGCGGCGTAGGCGCGGTGCCACGCCCGCCGATCGGGGTCCAGCCGCGCGTCGGTAGCCTCGGCCAACGCGGCATGGGCAGCCCGCCGCTGCTCGACATCGGCGCCCCGGTACGCCGCCGAACGCAGCAACGGATGCCGAAACCGCACTCCCGCACCGATATCCAACAGGCCGGCCTCGACGGCGAAATCGGCCGCGTTGATGTTCAACCCCAGCCGGAGCGCCGCTCGCGCCAGCAGCTCCGGGTCCCCCACCGGATCGGCCGCTGCTACCAACAACAACCGTTGAGTGTGCCGCGGCAACTCGCGCAGCCGCGTCAGGTATTGGCCTTCGATGCGGCGCGGAATATCAACAGCGTCGGGCATGGCGAATCCGCCGGCGAAGTCCATCGCGCCCATTTCCCGCAACGCCAAAGGATTTCCGTGCGCCTCCTCCACGATGCGACTGCGCACACTCTCATCCACCCGCGCCGTGCTCACCGACGCCAGCAGCGCCCGAGCCGACGGTTCATCCACCCCGGACAACCGTAGATCCGGCAAACCCGCCAGCGGATCGTCCCAGTCCACCATCGTGCGGGCAGCAAATACCAGCCCCACCGGCTCGGCCAGCAGACGGCGTCCCACGAACGCGAGCACGCCGGCGGTCGCCTGATCGAGCCACTGCACGTCATCGACGATGCACAGCAGCGGCCGGGCCTCCGCGGCGTGCGTCAGTAGGTTCAGCGCCGCCAGCGCCACCAAAAACGATTCCGGGGGCTCCCCGGACGCCAGACCAAGGGCGACGCTGAGCGCCTCACCCTGAGGTTCGTCCAACGTGTCCAAGAACGAGAGCACCGGCGTGCAAAGTTCGTGCAGTCCGGTGAAGGCCAACTCCATCTCCGACTCGACGCCGACGCATCGCGCCACGCTGAAGCCGGCCGCCCGATCGGTCAAGTAACGCAGCAACGCCGTCTTGCCGATCCCCGCCTCTCCCCGCAGCACCAGCACGGCGCTGCGCCCACCACGCACGCGATCCACCAGGCCATCCAGCGCCGCACATTCGCGTCGCCGCCCATAGAGTGACGGCGACCCGTTCCCGTCGCGACGGGGATCGCCCACCAGCATCGACCGCCCTCCGGACCGAGCACCTGAGTACCGCGAATCCTAACGCCGTTACACACATCAGTGCCCACCGTCGGCGCTACGGTGCGCCGGCGGCTGTTGTGGGCCTGCCGGTGTCGGCGAGCGGAAACCGGGCACAATTCGAGTTGAGCTGGGGCCCGAAGCATTCTGGAAAGCCACGCGCGTTACGGGACGACGCGCTGCGTCAACACGACGGTCAGCGTCGTGACCCCCTGCGCGGGATGCACCGTGACGCCCCCGATGTCGGCGGACCCCGATGGCCCCGACAACAGCACCGCGTACGCGGACTGCTCGAAGGCGGGGTGCCGATAGGCCACGTGGATGTTCTCCACGATGTCGACGGGGTCCAGGAGAACGACCAGATGCCGGGCCAGCGCCGCGGCAGTAGTGATGGCGAGCTCCTTTTCGGTGAGCAGGATGGACCCGGTCTCGGCGACGCCCAGCGGCGTGCGCACGACCGTGACGTCGACATCTGCGGGTGCGGCCCAGTCGGGGAAACCCGCCGGGTCCACGGTCCCGCTGACCGCGTCGGTGGCCGAACAGATGCTGCGGGCGTCCGGGAAGGCCGTCGCCAGCCAGGACGGCAACCAGGACTGAATGTCCGACGGCGGCGCGGTGACCACCTTGCCGTCGAGTCGCTCAAGGGCTGCGGTGAACAGGCCGACGAGATCGCCTGGGCTGCTTGTGAAGTCGGGAACAAGTGGTAACGGGGGTACCACGGGCAGGCGGTGCCCAAGAGCCGCTACCGCTAGCGGCAATCAGTTCTTGGTGCTACTTGGTAGCAGCAGTGGTCGCGCCGTCACGTTTCGTCGGACCGGTAGGGGATGGTGATGTCGAGCGTCGTTCCCCGACCCGGAGGACTCGCGACCCGCATCCGGCCGCCCAACACCTCGATGCGGTCCTTGAGCCCGATGAGCCCGGAGCCCTTGCCCGCGTTCGCCCCACCGATGCCGTCGTCCGAAATCACCAGGCTCAGGTTTTCGTGTATGACGTGAGCCCGCACGTTCACCTCGGAGGCCCGCGCGTGCTTGGCCGCGTTGGCCAGCGCCTCGGCGACGACGTAGTACGCGGCGACCTCGACGGACTCCGGCAAGCGTTGGTCGATCGCGACGTCGAGGTCAACGGGCACGACCGAGCGGCGGGACAGCGTCTTGAGCGCCGCGGACAGCCCACCGGTCGACAGGATTGCCGGATGGATGCCGCGAGAGAGTTCCTGCAACTCTGTGAACACGTCGGTCAAACCCGAAACCGCCTCGGACAGCTCGTTTTTGAGGGCCTCGGACTCGGGTGGCACCGACTCCTCCGCCAGACGGAGTTTCAGCCCCAGCGAAACGATCCGTTGCTGGGCTCCGTCGTGAATGTCCCGCTCCAGGCGGCGGCGGGCGTCATCGGCGGCGGCCACAATCCTCGCCCGCGAGGCGATCAACTCCTCCCGCGTGGTCGCAGCGGCGATCGCGGTCGCCACGAGTTCGGCAAATTCGGCGATGCGGTCCTCGGTGTCCGGCGGCAGGGGGTCGGGTTGAGTGGTGCCGACGACGGCGATTCCCCACACCCGCTCGTCCACCACGATCGGGGCCCCGATACGCGACCGGACACCCAGCTCGCGGATGCGTTCGGCGATGGGGCCCGCGGCGCCATCCCAGGAGTCCATCCGCGCGGCCTGCCGGGTCCGCAACACCAGTGCGGAGACGTTGTCGCCCTCGGTGCTAAGGCGTTCGCCCACTTCCAGGTGCGGCTCGCCGGGCGACGCATAGGAGGCGACGACCACGACCGCCGCGCAGTCGTCCTCGAAAACGAACACCTCGGCGTTACCCACGTTCAGGCAGTCGGCCATCTCCTCGGCCACCCCCGAGAACACCTCCGTCGGACTGACGCCGCGCGCGACCAGGGTCGCGACGCGCCGCAAGGCGGTTTGCTGCCTGGCCAGCACGCTGAGGTTGTCGGCGAGTTCGCGCAGGCTGTCGCGGCTGGCTTGCAACTCGAACCTGGTGGCGGCGTTGGCGATGGAGGTGGCCACCAGGTCGGCGAAATCGGCCATGCGCGCCTCGGTGTCGGCCGGCAGGGGCCCCGTCCGCGACGCCGCGCCGACCGCGCCCCAGACATGGCTCCCGATGACGACGGGGACCGCGACCATGGATTGAATGCCGAGCCCGCGGATCAAGGCGGCCGTCGGGCCCGCCGCGTGCTCGTGGCTGTCCATCCGGGCGGGCCGGCCGGTGCGCAGAACCATCGGGGCGACGTGGTCCCCTTCGAGCGGCAGCCGCTGACCGATCGCAGGCAGGTTCGACAGCTCCACCTCCGTGTGTCCAATCGCCTCCATAACGAGGAAATCACCGTCGTAGCGGAGCACCGTGGCGTTGTAGGCGTCCAGGCATTCCCCCAACTCCTCGGCCACCGCGTTGAAGACCTCGGCGGGCTTCGCCTCGCGTGCCACGAGTTCGGCCACCCGGCGCAACGCCGTCTGCTGTCGGGCGAGCTGACGCAGGCTGTCGCGGCTGGCCTGCAATTCGAATCTGGTTGCGGCGTTGGCGACCGAGGTCGCCACCAGGTCGGCGAAGTCGGCCATGCGCGCCTCCGTGTCGGCCGGCAGCGGCTCGGTCCGCGACGCGACGGCGAGAACTCCCCAAACGTGTGCACCGACGACGATTGGCACTCCCACCATGCATCGCACACCGATGTCGCGGATGCGCGCGGCTGAGGCGCCCGCGGCATCGTCGTGGCTGTCCATTCGGGCGGGCCGGCCGGTGCGCCGGATGATGGGGGCGATGTGGTCGCCTGTCAGGGGGAACCGCTCACCGATCGCCGGTGGGTTCGGCAATTCCGGCTCGGCGCGCCCAAGGGCCTCGATGACGAGGGCATCGTCGTCGAAGCGGCCGATCGATGCGTTGTGGACGTCCAGGCAGTCGGCCGTTTCCTCGGCCACCGCTCTGAACACCTGGCGGGGCTCGGCCTCGCGCGCCACCAGCTCCGCCACCCGGCGCAACGCCGTCTGGTGGCGGGCGAGGTCGCGCAGGGTGTCGCGGCTGGTCTGCAGTTGGTCCCTGGTGGCGGCGTTGGCGATGGCGGTCGCCACCAGGTCCGCGAAGTCCGCGATGCGCCCCTCGGTGTCGGCGGGCAACGGCCCGGTCCGCGACGCCACGGCGGCCACGCCCCACAAGTCCCGACCGACCATGATGGGCGCCGCGACCATGGATTGGATGCCGATGTCACGGATGCGTGCGGCCGCTGCACCGGCCGCGCCCTCGTGGCTGTCCAGCCGCGCGGCCTGGCCGGTGCGCCGGACCTGGACGGCGGCGTGGTCGCCGTCCAGCGAATACCGCTCTCCGACCACCGGCGGGTTTGGCAAGTCGACCTCGGTGCGCCCCAGTGCGGCGATGACGATGTCGTCGCCGTCGAAGCGGGCCACAGTCGCGTTGTAGGCGTCCAGGCAGCCGGCCATCTCCTCCGCCACCGCGTTGAACACCTCAGCGGGTTCCGCCTCGCGGGCTACCAGTTCCGCCACCCGCCGCAAGGCCGTCTGCTGTCGAGCGAGGTGACGCAGGTCGTCGCGGCTGGCCTGCAGTTCGGCCCGGGTGGCGGCATTGGCGATCGCCGTTCCCACAAGATCGGCGAAGTCGGCGACGCGCGCCTCAGTGTCGGCGGGCAGCGGCCCGGTACGAGAGGCCACGATAGCCGCGCCCCATAGCTGTGCGCCGACCGCAATCGGGACAGCGACAAGAGATTGCACGCCCACCTCGCGGACACGATCGGCCGCCGGACCGGTCGCCTGCTCCGGGCTGTCCATCCGCGCCGGGCGGCCGGTGCGCCAAACTGTCCCTGCGACGTGCTCGCCCTCGATGGGGAACCGCTCACCGACCACCGGCTTGTTCGGCATGTCCGGCTCGTGCAGGGCAACCGCCTCGATGACAAACCCATCACTTTCGTACCGGAGAACCAGGGCGTTGAAGACGTCCAGCGAATCGGCCATCTCGTCCGCAACCGCATCGAACACAGCCGCCGGGTCGGCCTCACGGGCCACAAGTTCCGCCACCCTGCGCAACCCCGTCTGCTGCCGGGCCAATTGCCGCAGGCGGTCTCGGCTGGCATCGAGCTGTTCGCGGGCGGCCGTATTTGCGATGGCTGTCGCCACCAAGTCGGCAAAATCCGCGATTCGCGTCTCGGTGTCGGACGGCAGCTGTTCTGAACCGGAGGAGGCGGCGCTGATCGCACCCCATACCCGGCCGTCGACGACGATCGGAACAGCGAGTGCCGTACCGCCGCCCTCGCCGGGGCTGTCCTCGCGCGCGGGCCGACCGGTGGTGCAGACGGCCGCGAGGACGCGGTCGTTTTCCAACGTCACCAGGGAGTCAACGGGCAGGGTGTGCATTCCCGGGTCGTGCCGGGCGGCGAGGACGGCGGCGGTCCGGTCGTCTTCGTAGCGGCACAGGGCGGCGCTGGTGGCGTGCACACATCGCGCCATCTCGTAGTAGACGGCTTCGAACACCTCCACAGGTCCCGCCCCGTGGGCGACGAGTGTCGCCACCCGCCGCAGGCCGGCCTGATGTTCGGCGAGTTCGCCGAGCGTGTCGCGGCTGGCCTGAAGTTCGTCGCGGCCCGCGGCGCTGGCGATCGCGGTGCCGACGAGGTCGGTGAAATCCGCGATGCGTTCCTCGGTATCTGCGGGCATCGGTTCGTCCCCGGTCGTGCCCGCGCTGGCCATGCCCCACACGCGGTCGCCGACGACGATAGGGACCGCGACGATGGATTTCACACCCAGCTCGCGCATCAGCTCGGCGATGGCGCCGGTTGCGTTGTCGTGGCTGTCCATCCGTGCCGGCCGGGCGGTTTCGACGACCCGTGTCGCGACGTTGTCGCCTTCGAGCGGAAAGCGCATGCGCAGCGGCACCGCTTCTTTCACCTCGGAAGGAACGGGCGCCAGCGCCAGCACGACAATGCCATCGTCGTCGTAGCGGGACACCGCCGCGCCGGCAACCTGCAAGCAGCGGCCTATTTCCTCGGCCACCGCGCAGAACACGTCGTCCGCGCTCACGCCCTGCGCCACCAGTGTTGCGATCCGCCGCAGGCCCGCCTGCTGATCGGCCAGCGTGACGAGCGCGTCTCGGCTCGCCTCGAGCATGGTTCGGGTTTGGCGCAGCTGCTCTTGTTCCGTGCGTTGCGCCGTGACGTCGCGGCCGACGGCATAGAACAGGCCCTGGTGTGGTGCCACACTCCATTCGATCCACCGCTGCGAACCGTCGCGGCTGGTGGCCCGGTTCTCGAAGCGAACGGGTCCGCGGCCATGCGTCAGTTCGTGGATGGGTTCTGCCAACCGGTCGAGGTCCTCGGCTGGGACCAGCTCGAACGGCTCGGGCGCCAGGTCGTCCACCGTGTAGCCCAGGGTTCGTTCGAACGCCGGGTTGACCTGGAGCAGATTGCCCTGATCGGAAATCACCATCAGGTCCGAGGACAGCTCGAAGAACCGTTCCAGTCGTTGCCGGCTCTCCAGCAACGTCTTGTTGATGTTCTCCCGATCCCTTGCCGCAGCGAGCAATGCCTCGAATGTCGGCACCACGCGCGCCAGGCGGTCGCGCGTCACCCGGGGCAGGTCGTCGGGCACCGTCACGACGCCGATGACCTGTTCGCCATCGCGTAGCCGAAACACGCCCCGGCGTCCGGGATCGTCGGGGACGTCGCCCAGCTCGATACGCGCGAACCGCAAGCCCAGTGTGCCGGCGAGCTCCCGCGCCGCCACGTCCGCGGCGGCACGAAGACCGTCGACGCGCAGCATCAGGTGGGCCAGTCGGGCCGCCAACTCGGCCTCCCGGCGCCGGTCGGCAGAGGCCGCGTTGACCACCGCTACCCCGGCCCAGAAGTTGCCCACCAGCGCGACACCCATCAAAACGGCGTAGAGCACACCGATTGGAGCCCTGGGGTCGACTTGCTTGAGCAGAATGACGAGCACCGCTTCGACGATCAGAAACCCAACCCCAAGGGCGAGCGCGACAGCAGGCGCCGGATGGATGGACGGCGTCAACAACACACGTAGGCGCGCGGCCGTGGACCGGGGCCTAATGGGTGCTCCAACGTGGGAGCGGCATGGTGCCAGTATGTATCGTTCCGGCGTTCAGCAAGGCCCCGGGCGGCGAAATTCGTGACGATCGCCGCGCGCCGTTTGCTGATCTGATTCTGGAATCCGGGCATTTCGTCGCTCATACTGCAATGTGTGACGGCGAGCCACTCATTCGACTTATTCGCGAGCGTGACCGGTGAGATGCATGGCGTCCTGCGAGATGCAGCTCGCCGCGGCCCCTTGGCAACGGACACTCTGACCGGCGGAACGATCGTGCTGCGGCAGCACGACGTCGAGGCGCTTTCCCGCGACCCGCGGCTGCAAGGCATTGGGTTGCTGCTGTTCGACGTGATGGGCATTTTGGACGGTCCCTTACGGGACTGGTACGGCCGCCTCATGTTCACAAGCGAGGGTGACTATCACCGCCGCATGCGTTCGCTGGTTTCCCGCGCATTCATGCCGAAGTCTGTTGAGGGCCTGCGCCCCACGGCGGCCCAGATGGCCACCGAAGCCGTCGGCGCCGTCAGCGAGGACGGCGGGGACCTCATCGACACCTGCTCGACGCTTGCGACCGGATTGACCTGCCGTCTGCTCGGTGTCCCCGACGGCGACGTGAATGTCTTCCAAAGCTGGGCGACTACGTTGAGTCCGGTCTTCAACGTCATGACGCCCGAGCAGGTCGTGGACGCGACGGCGGCGATCACTGAACTGTTGAGCTATGTCGACGACCTCATGACGCGCCGACGCCAAAACCCGGGACCCGATCTCATCAGCGCACTACTGGCCGCAGAGGTGGATGGGGACCGCTTGAATCACGACGAAACCACGGCCATGATCGCCAATCTGCTTGTCGCCGGCCACGATACGACCGGAAGCCAAATTCCTTGCAGCGTACTGGTTGCTTTGGCGCATCGCGACCGACTCGTCGGCGCAGAACACGACCAGACCCGCTTGGCCAACGCCGTTACCGAAACGATGCGCCTGGAGCCGAGCATCCCGGTGCTTCCGCGCACCACGGTCGACTCCGTCGAGTCACACGGCACCGTCATCCCGGCCGGATCGATCGTTTACCTCTGCACGGCCACAGCGAACCGGGATCCGTCGGCGTGGGTCAACCCGGACGGATTCGAACCCGACCGCTTCAACGGACCGACACCGCGGGTGCTGACTTTCGGCGCCGGCGCGCATTACTGCCTGGGAACCGCGCTTGCGAAAGTCGCGGTCGAAGAGTATTTGCGAGCGGTGCTGGCGGCCACTCCGCCACTGCACCTGGCGGAGGATCCCGCGGAGGTTCCGTGGCGGCGCGTCCTGGGGCGCAGTCCCGCCCGGCTCCAGGTGCGGCCGCTGGTAGCCGCGTAGCGGGCTGCGGCGGCATCATTCGTCCGGCATGGCCGGGGGCAGCGGATTGCCGCGGCGGGTGAGGGCGGCGTCGAGCTCGTGGCGGGAGCCGATGCCGAGCTTGGTAAAGATGTTCTGCAGGTGCCATTCCACGGTCCGCGCGCTCAGGTAGAGCTCGGCGCCGATCTCGGGGTTGGTCCGCCGGGTCCGGGCGAGCTGGGCAATCTGGTGTTCCTGAGGCGTCAACTCCGCGACGGCGCCGTCGGGGTCGGTGCCCACGCTTTCGCCGGTGGCCTCGAGCTCGCGTCGGGCCCGTTGGGCGAAGGCTTTGGCGCCCATGGCCGTGAAGGCGTCAAACGCTGCCCGCAGCGCGATGGCGGCGTCGGCGCGCCGGTCGGCTTGCCGGAGCCACTCCCCGTAGCACAGCCGCGCCCGCGCGAGGCGCGACGCCATCCGCGTGCCGCTCAGCAGCTCGATAGCCACGCGGTAGTGGCCTTCGGCGCCAGTATCTCCCGCGCCTTCCATCACGAGTGCTCGCGCGAGCGCAGCAGCCCCCCGGGCCCCGCTGGTCCCGCTGGCCGCGGCGACGGCAGACAACCGCTCGCACGCCGCGGCGGCACGCTCGGGCTGCCCGCTTCGCGCGGCGGCCTCGACCAGTTCGGGCAACGCCCAGCACGAGTGGGCCACTTCGTCCGCGGTAACGGCGTTGTGCGCGGCCTCAGCGGCTCGCTCGTAGTCCGAAAGACCGTTGTAGAGAACCGATCTGGCGTAGTCGACATAGGTCAATGCCCAGCCCTCGCCCCGTCTCCGAGCGCTGGCGACCATCTTGTCGATCAATTCCGTTGCCCGCGACAGGTCCCCCCGGCAGGCCGCCAGCAGCACCGAGCTGTACTCAAGGATGCGCTCGCTGATGCCGGGGTCGATGCTCTCGTGCTCGGCGATCAGGGCCTCGGCTTGCGCGAACTCACCGACCCAGACGTGAAATCCGGCGAGCCACCCGATGCAGACGGGCAGCCAGCTCAGGGTGCCGCTCGCGCGGGCCAGCTGGACCTGGGCGTTGGCGATGTCAAACCACGCCTCGTCGTCCCACAGTTCGGCGGCCACAAAGTAGTACGGGTGGCACACCGCGTTCATCTCCCGGGGTTCGGCGCGGTACAAACGCAGCGCTTCTTTAAGCATCGGCGCTGCGGCCACATAACCGTCGAGCGCTCTGACCGCCAGGCCGCGCATCAACAGCAGTGGATGCGGCAACGGCCCATCCCCACGCGGTAGGGCTTCGACGGCTCGCGCCACGTCGGTCAACCCGCCCCCGACGGCGAGACGCCCGGCGTACATGCCGGCCACCATCGCTTCCAGCAGGGTCTCCAGCGCCAGGATGGCGTTCAACGGTTGCAGCCGGCCCGCCGCCTGCAACAAGAGAAGTGGGGCATCCCGACCCCGATTGAGCACGAACACCACCTGAAGGCCGCAGTCGATCTGTGTCCGCAGGCGCTCCAACCGCGCGTGGCCTTGCTGGTCGAGGGCGCCGATGTCGGCGCCCTCGACCAGGAGGGCCAACATTTTCTCGGTCGCCACGAAATCGCCGGCGGCATACTTGGCTTCGGCCGCGACCAGCGCACGCTCGGCCCGCCGGTTCGGATCGGGCGTCAGCATCACCGCCCGCTCCCAGAACGCCGCCGCCGCAGCGACACCCCCGCGGCGCTGGGCGCGATCGGCCGACCCGATCAGCTCCGCGGCCACGTCCTCGTCGGCGGCAACCGCCGCATAGGCGCGATGCCAGGCCCGCCGGTCCGGGTCGCGCTGCGAGTCGGTCGCTTCGGCGAGCGCGGCATGGGCCGCCCGCCGCTCCTCGACGCGGGCGGTCTGGTACACCGCCGAGCGCAGCAGCGGGTGCCGAAACCACACCCCCGTACCCATCTCCAGCAGGCCCGCGTCCACGGCCGCCTCGGACGCGCCGACGTCCAGGCCCAACGTCGCCGCCGCGCGCTGCAACAGCCCCGGATCCCCCACCGGGTCGGCGGCGGCCAGCAGCACCAGCCGCTGAGTTTGCCGCGGCAATCTCCGCAACCGCGTCAGGTACTGATCCTGAATGCGGCGCGGAACACTGACGGCATCGGGCATCGCAAACCCACCGGCGAAATCCACCGCGCCAAGTTCGAGCAACGCCAACGGGTTTCCGCGCGCCTCCTCGACGATGCGTCTTCGCACACTCTCATCGACGGGCGCGGGGGTCGCCGACGCCAGCAGCGCCCGCGCCGGTTGCTCGGCCAGCCCCGACAACCGCAGTGTCGGCATACCCGCGAGCGGATCCTCCGCGGAAGGCTCGGCGGTCCGCGCAGCGAACACCATCCCCACCCGCTCGGCCAGCAACCGCCGTCCGACAAAACCGAGCACCCCAGCGGTGGCCTGATCCAGCCACTGCACGTCGTCGACCACGCAGAGCAGGGGCCGCTCCTCGCCCGCCTGCGCCAACAGGTTCAGCGCAGCCAGCGCGACCTGAAACGTCTCCGGGCGCTCCCCCGAGGCCAGACCCAGCGCCACACCGAGCGCCTCGCGCTGAGGTTCGACCAACGCATCCAGGCAGGACAACATCGGCGCGCACAAATCGTGCAGCCCGGCGAACGCCAACTCCATCTCCGACTCGACGCCGATACACCGCGCCACGCTGAACCCGGCAGCTCGCTCCGTCACGTAACGCACCAGGGCGGTCTTGCCGATCCCCGCCTCACCGCGCAACACCAGCACCGCGCTGCGACCGCCACGCACCCGATCCAACAGCCCGTCCAGCGCGGCGCACTCGGTCTGGCGCCCATACAGCGACGACAACCCAGCAGCGTCATGATGGCGATCGCCCACTCGCAACCACCGTCCTCTTCAGGCCACCCGGATACCGCGAATCCTAACGCCGGCCCGCGATGGCGGCGCCGCCCGAACTATGGGTTCGACGTGGCGGCGGCCATCGGTCGGTCGCGGCTGCTCAGCGCGGCGTCGAGCTCGTGGCGTGAGTTGATGTCGAGCTTGGTGAAGATGTTGCGCAGGTGCCATTCCACGGTGCGTGCGCTGAGGAACACCAAGGCGCCGATCTCGGCATTGGTGCGCCGTGTCCGGGCGAGCTGGGCGATCTGATCCTCTTGCGGCGTCAATTCGACGCCTGGGTCCTCGCGGTACGTGCCTACCTTTTCCCCGGTCGCCTCCAGCTCGCGGCGGGCACGATCGGCGAAAGCGTTGGCGCCAATGGCCGCAAACGCGTCATATGCCGCCCGTAGTTGGGCGCTGGCCTCGGCGCCACGGTTGCTGCGCCGCAGCCACTCGCCGTAGCACAGCCGCGCCCGCGCGAGGTGAGACGCCATCCGGGTGTGACTGAGCAGCTCGATGGCTTCCCGGTAGAGATCTTCGGCCACATCGCCGTCGGCCACCAGTGCCCGGGCAAGCGCCGCCGCACCACGGGCGCTGTCGGTCCCGCTGGCCGCGGCCATCGCCGATAACCGCTCACAGGCCGCGGCAGCATGCGCCGACTGCCCGCTTCGCATCGCAGCCTCCACCAGTTCGGGCAGCGGCCAATGCGGTATGAGCAACCTGTCGTCGCTGCTGGCGCGGTGCGCCGCCTCGAAGGCCCCCTCATACTCGGACAGGCCGTTGTAGAGCACCGCCTTGGCATACTCCACGAAGGTCAGTGCCATGCCCTCACCCCGGCTGGACGCACTGACGATCATCTGATCCATTAAGTCCGCTGTGCGCGCTGCGTCTCCGCGCCACGCCGCCAGCAGCACCGCGGCGTAGGTGGTAAGGGATTCTGTGATTCCCAGTTGGATGTTTTTCTCCTCCGATATCAGCGCCTCCGCTTGAGCGAGCTCACCCACGTGGATGCTGAATACCGCCAGCCCATTCAGGGCTTCGACAAGCCGGCTCAGGGCACCGCTTGAGCGCGCAAGCTGTACTTGACCGTTGGCAATCTCAAACCAGGCCTCCTCATCCCATAGCTCCGCAGCCACGAAGCAGTACTGGTGGCACAGCACATCCATTTCCTGCGGTTGGGCCCGGTATTGACGCAGCGCGCCTTTGAGCAGCGGCGCGGCGGCTACGTAGCCGTCGAGCGCCCGCACCGCAAGCCCGCGAAGCAGCAATCGCGGTTGCGGCAGCGGCTCGGGGTCCAACGGCATGGATTTCGCCCCCCGCGCCACCTCCGGTAGGCCGCACCCATCCGCCAGGCGCCCGACGTAAATGGCGGCCAGAAGTGCTTCCAGAAGGGTTTGCCGCGCCAGGTCGGCATCCAGCGACTGCAGCCGCTGCGCGGCGTGCAATAGCAGCAGCGGGGCATCGGCGCCGCGGTTGAGCTTGAAGGCGATTCGCGCGCGCATGAACTCCACCCGTGCATGGCCTAGCTCATCAAGTGGCCCGATGTCGGCGGCTGCCAATAGTTTCTGGGCGGCAACGAAATCTCCGGCGGCGAACTTGGCTTCGGCCGCAACCAATGCACGCACAGCCCGCCGGCCGGGCTCCGGGGTCAGCGCCACCGCCCGCTCCCAAAACGCGGCGGCCGCCGCGGCACCGCCGCGGCGCGCCGCGCGATCGGCCGACCCGATCAGCTCAGCGGCCACCTCCTCATCGGCCGCGCCGGCGGCGTAGGCCCGGTGCCAGGCGCGCCGATCCGGATCCTCCCGGGGGTCGGTCGCCTCGGCCAGCGCGGCGTGTGCCGCGCGCCGATCCTCGGCACCGGCGTCCCGATACACCGCCGAGCGCAGTAGCGGATGTCGAAACCGCACGGCAGCACCGATATCCAACAGGCCCGCATCCACGGCCGCCTCGGCCGCGCTGACGTCCAGACCCAACTTCGCCGCCGCGCGCTGCAAGAGCCCCGGGTCCCCCACGGGGTCGGCGGCGGCGACCAACATCAGCCGTTGGGTTTGTTGCGGCAGCGCGCGCAGCCGCGTCACATATTGATCCTGGATGCGCCGCGGAACGTCAACGGCATCGGGCGTGGCGAACCCACCTGCGAAATCCATTGCACCCAGTTCCATTAAGGCCAACGGGTTTCCGCCCGCTTCCTCCACGATGCGGTTGCGCACGCTCTCGTCCAGAACCGCGGTGCTCACCGACGCGAGCAGTGCCCGGGCCGACGGCTCGGCCAGCCCCGACAATCGAAGATCGGGCAGACCCGCCATGGCATCCTCGCGGCCGCCCGTTCGGGCAGCGAAGACCAGCGCCACCGGCTCGGCCAGCAGCCGCCGCGCAACAAACCCAAGCACCTGAGCGCTGGCGTGATCCATCCACTGCACGTCATCGGCGACACACAACAGCGGCCGCGCCTCGCCGGCCACCGCAAAGAGATTTAGCGCCGCCACCGCCACCAGGAACAGTTCCGGCGGCTCCCCCGAGGCGAGGCCCAGCGCCACACCGAGCGCCTCGCGTTGCGGATCGATCAACGCATCCAGGCAGGGCAGCAGCGGCGTGCACAGATCATGCAGCCCGGAGAACGCCAGCTCCATGTCCGACTCCACGCCCGTGCACCGCGCCACGGTGAAGCCGGCCGCGCGACCGGTCACATCCTGCAGCAGTGCGGTCTTGCCGATCCCCGCCTCACCGCGCAACACCAGAACCGCGCTGCGACCGCCCCGCACCCGGTGCAGCAGCCCGTCCAGCACCGCGCACTCGGCTTGCCGCCCATACAGCAACGAGTTCGCGTTACCGCCGCGACCGCCCATCGACAATCACCGTCCTCACCGGGCCGAGCGCCTCAATACCGCGGATTTTAGACCCGGTGAGCATTGCCTGCGAGCGCGTCGCCTCGCCTGCCGCCGGCACGTCGATCGAGCGAGGGAGTGAGCTACCGGGGCTCGAGGACGATGACCGGGATCTCGCGGTCGGTCCAACTCTGGTAGGAATCGAAATCGGCGTAGGTGTCCACGAGGCGCGGCCAAAGTCGCGCTCGTTCGTCGGCGTCGGCTCGACGCGCCGTGACGGCCCGGCGCTTGGCGCCAATCGTGACGTGGGTATCCGGATTGGCCAGCAAGTTGCGATACCACTGCGGGTCTTCGTCACGTCCCGCCGCCGACGCGACGACGATGACGTTGGGACCATCGTTCATGTACAGCAACGGCGTGGTAAAGCGCTTGCCGGACATGCGCCCCCGGTGGTCCAGCAACAACGTTGGCGCCGGCTTGCGGAAGCCGGCTCCGACGCGCAGGTTGCCGCCGAAGCGCCCTCGGCTGATGCGGTAGGCGAAAGCGTGGCCCCGGCTGAGGTAGCGCGTGGTTACCAAGACAAATCGCGAGTTGAGCTGCTTTGGTTTCTGCAAAGCCATTGGGTGTGCCTCTCGAACGTGGGTGAGATCGGGTGGTGTGCGGTCAGGTCGCGACATCAAGGCGTCGAACGTTGCCTCCCAACATGTCCCGAGCGTCGGTTGTCATCTGCTAAGACCGGCTTTCCACGCTGAGGAGGTCGAGCGCGGCACTGATGCCTGCTGTGAGCACGTCGCCTGACAGTTCCGGGTCGGTGACGGCCCGCGCGAGTTGCAGGCTGCCGACAAGAAGTGTGAACAACCCGGTTGCCCTGCTCCTGGCGGCCGCCGGGTCATCCGGCGACAAGTGGGCTGCCACCGCGTCGATGATGGCTTGAGCGCCCTGGGTGTAGGAGTTTCGGACCTGTCGGTCGCAGCGGCCGATTTCATCGAGCAGCGCCGCCGACGGGCAACCGATCGCGGGGTGGTCGCGGTGATCCGTGGAAAGGTACTCGTGGATGAACTGCTCGAGCGAATTCCTGCCGGGCGGCAGCGCCTTCATCGTGGCCGCTTGGGTTCCCAATTGGTCGGCCACCACGCTGGCCACCAGGTCGTTCTTCGATCCGAAGTGAGCGTAGAAGGCGCCGTTGGTGAGCCCCGCGTCCGACATCAAACCCGCGATGCCGGAACCGTCGATGCCGTCGCGCTTCAACCGTTGCCCCGCTTGGTCGATGATCCGGCGCCGCGTCTCGTCCTTGTGCGTCTTGTCGTATCTCGCCACCGTCGTCCCCTTCACTGAGTAACTCGTCCCTTGACTCAGGATACCTCATTGGCTTACAGTCATAATATTATGATCGAAAGCCAAAGAAATGCAACTTCGGGCCGCCGCCCCTACGACCTCGGTGGCAAAGTCGCCTTGATCACGGGCGGCAGCGGCGGGATCGGCCACGCCACCGCCCGCGAGCTGATGCGCCGCGGGGCGAAAGTGGCTGTGCTCGACGTTGATCCGCAGACACCGCGGATCGCCGAGCGCATGTCACCGACGGCTGCCATGGGGGCGGTGGCCGACGTGCGGAGCCGACGGGAGTTGGACGCCGTGGTCGCCAACGTCGTCGACAGATTCGGCCGCGTCGACATCGCCGTCGCGAACGCGGGCATCCTGCCTCCTGCCGGCACACTGCGTGTCACCTCGGCGGCCGCGATCGATTCGGCGTTCGCCGTCAACGTGATCGGCGTGCTGAACACGGTCCACGCCGCGATGGACGAGCTCGTCACCCACCGGGGCCAAGTCGTCCTGATCAGCTCGGTGTTCGCGTTTCTCAACGGCATGGGCGTCATTCCCTACGCAATGACGAAGGCCGCCGTCGAGGCACTGGGGCGAGGGCTTCGGGTCGAGCTCGCCGCGCACGGCGTGACGACAACGACCGCCTACTTCTCGCTGATCGACACAAAGATGATCAAAGAGGGGGTCGACGCCGATCCCGTCGTCGGACAACTGCTCACCGCATTGCCGCGGCCCTACCGGGTGCGGTTGCAGCCCGAGACCGCTGCCGCCGCGCTGGCCGACGGACTGGCCCGTCGTGCACCCCGGGTGGTCGTGCCGGCGCGGTGGAACGTGATCTCGGCGCTGCGGGGCGTCATCAACCCCGTCCTCGATGCCCGCATGTCCCGCGATCAGCGCACGCTCGGCCTCCTTACCGCACTCGACAGCCCTAACCGCATGAAGGACCGCAACGTGTCCTCGCGCGAGATTCGCGCCAACCAGTTAGGAAATCTCCGATGACCGATTCGGCCGATTATCTCACCATCGACGTGTACGACCACCCACCGGGCGGTCGATGGTTGTGGACTAGGAACGTCAAAGCCGCCTTGAGGCAAGACATCTCGGGCTTGAGGTGGGTGACGGTCAACCATTCCAACCATTTGACGCATGCGTTGAGTCCGACGAGTTTCATTCCGCCGGGCCGTGCTCTCCTGGCTGCGTGGGATTCGCCCGAGACGGCGCTGGCGGCCTTCCGCGGGCTGCTCGCCACTGCGGTGCAGTCGCCCGATCGGTACAGCCTCGATGGTGAGGTGGCCCGTGTGCGTCTCGAAGAACCCCATCACAACTGGTACGGATGGAATCCGTCGGCCGCGGGGAGCAGGCCCATATCGGCGGATGAGCCGATGGTGGTCGTCGTGCACGGCATCCTCAAGCCGCGACACCTCGCCGGGTTCTTGAAGAACAATGTGCACGCTGCGTCGCGAGCAAAGTTTCATCCCGGACATCGCGGCAGCGTCGACATCTCGTCCAGGCTTCCGTTCGAGCACACCTCGGTCAGCCTCTGGAAAACCGCCAAGCTGGCCCGCGAGTACGCCTACGCTCCCGGGGGTCACGCGCACGCGATGGAGCACGTCCGTGTGGCCGAAACCCACCGCGTCGGTTGCTACCTGCAGGTCCGACCTCTGGCAAGTTCGGGCTCGCTGGGCCTGGACACGGCCGCGTTCCCCGATCTTCCGCCGGCCGTCCGCGCATAGCCGAAGACGGGCAGCCCGAACAGAAATGGCTCAACGGCCGCTCCGCGTCGTACGCGGACACCACGAAAGGGATCACATGACCACTTGGAAAGACGCGCCCACGAACAGGATTCGCGCCAACGGCGTCGAGTTCGCCTATCGCGAACTCGGAACCGACACCGGTATCCCCGTGGTCTTCCTGCACCACCTGACCGCGGTCCTGGACGACTGGGATCCGCGAGTCATCGACGGGATCGCCGCGCACCGCCGCGTCATCGCCTTCGACAATCGGGGCGTCGGCGCGACGAGTTCGAAGGTACCCACGGACATCGAACAGATGGGCGCGGACGCAATCGCGTTCATCCGGGCGCTGGGACTGACAAAGGTGGATCTGCTGGGCTTCTCACTCGGCGGCGGCGTGGCCCAGATGGTTGCCCTCCGGGAACCAAACCTGGTGCGGCGCATGATCCTGGCCGGCACGGGGCCGCGTGGCGGAGGAGGCATCGAGCAGATCAGCAAGATCTTCGTCATCGCCTACCTCAAAGCCGCTCTCACGCGCAGCGATCCGAGAAACTTTCTGTTCTTCCCCCGCACCCCGGAGGGAAAGCGTTCCGCCTCCGATTATCTCCGTCGCCTCAAAGAACGCAGCCACGACCGCGACAAGCCCATCTCGATTCAGGCCCGCGTCGCGCAACTGAAGGCGATCCGAGCGGCCGGCCTGAGTGCGCCCGACGACCTGTCGGCGATCACCCAACCGGTTCTGGTCGCCAACGGCGACCACGATCTGATGGTCGACAGCAGCCTCTCCGCCGACATGGCGCGGCGAATCCCCAACGCCGAGTTGAAGATTTATCCGCGCTCGGGCCACGGCGGGGTGTTCCAGCACCACGAGACGTTCGTCGCCGATGTGCTGCGCTTTCTCGGTGACGATTCAACCAACGAAGAAAAAGGAGTGTTCAGTGAACAACACGCACCACAAAGATGACCTGATATTGTCCTACCGCGATGCGCCGGCACGCCCGGTCAGCGCCGGGGGGGTGAGCTTCGCCTATCGGGAACTGGGCCCCAAAGGTGGTGTGCCCGTGGTGTTCCTCGTCCACCTCGCTGCGGTCCTGGACAA
This sequence comes from uncultured Actinomycetota bacterium, assembly GCA_963784685.1. Lineage (GTDB taxonomy): Bacteria > Actinomycetota > Actinomycetes > Mycobacteriales > Mycobacteriaceae > Mycobacterium. Next base: position 92,759 of record CAWASF010000006.1, on the reverse strand, counting down.
CTGGGATCCCCGCATCATCGATCCCATCGCCGCCCATCACCACGTCATCGCCTTCGACAACCGCGGCGTCGGCGCCTCCAGCGGCGAGGTGCCGCTGAGCGTCGAGGAAATGGCCGACGACGCATACACATTCATCCAGGCACTCGGCCATCCCAAGATCGACATCTTCGGGTTCTCGCTGGGCGGGATGGTCGCCCAGGCGCTCGTGCTCAAGCACCCCGAGCTGGTCCGCAAGCTGATCCTCACCGGCACCGGACCCGCGGGAGGAAAGGGGATCGACAAGGTGGCCGGGGTCACGTACTACGACATGTTTCGCGCCGCGCTCACGCGCCACGATCCCAAGGAGTTTCTCTTCTTCAATCGCGACGCCACCGGCCGCCACGCGGGCCGCGAGTTCGTCGAGCGCCTTGAGGAACGTACGGAGGATCGCGACACTCCTATCAAGATCAAGGCGCTCCAGCGGCAACTGAAGGCGATCAAACGATGGGGGCGCTCGACACCGGCCGACTTGTCGAGAATCAGCCAACCGACCCTCATCGCCAACGGCGACCACGACCGGATGGTGCCGACAGTCCTCTCCGAAGACATGCATCGCAGGATCCCGGGCTCGCAGCTCGTCATCTACCCGAACTCCGGTCATGGCGGGATCTTCCAGTACCACGAGGACTTCTCGTCCAAGGCGGTAGCGTTCCTGGCCGACTGAACCGGTTGCCAGGCCACGCCGTGCGCCTGAGACGACCCGCCGCACAAGCCTTTTCCGCGCGAGCGTGACGCCACTGCTAAATCTCGCGACTTTTTTCGTGCTGGGGTTACGCTCGCGAAGAAGGTCAGCAGAGGCCTAGACCGGGTCGGGGGCGTCCCAGGGGATTATCTGCGACTCCCAGTGGGTGATCTCTTCCACTTGGTCGTTGCGGTGGAGGTGCCGCGGCGGTTGGGCGAATGTCGCATAGGGGCGGCAGCGCACGACGACCCGATCCTCCTCGTCCGCCATCTGCGCGACGACGGGGCGGGCCTCCTCACCCAGCGGCTGACCCGACATGCGTCCGGCGACGGCCATCATCACATCGACCACGAGGTCGCTATCGCGGTCGACGACGACGTCGGCGTACACCTGCAGGTAAACGAAGGGCCAGCGCTCGTCGAGCACGCACAGGCTCACTTTGCCGTCGCGTGCCGCCGCGCGGGCTTTGCCACGTGCCGCCGTCGTCGAGACCAGCAATTCATCGTCGTCGGTGGGTATGTAGTACACCACCGACATCGCCGGGCCGTCGTGCAAGCGGCGGTAGCCGTATATGCACGTGCGGTGGGTGCGGACGAATTCCCGTCGCTCGGAGGGCAACATGTCGCGGTCCACCGGAGCGGTGAAGGGCTCGGTCGCGAGTGCAAGCAGCATTCCGGGGGTTCTCCTAATCGGGTTATCTTGCAGCGCAGTTGTTTACGCCGCAATTGTGAGTGTTAGCAGGGCGATGGCGGCGAGTCCGGTGATCACCGCGGGAAGCACGGCGGCGACCTTGTCGCGTGCCTTGAGGTGGTAGCCGATAGCCCCGGCCATCAGCAAGACGACCGCGGCGGCGGTCACGACGGCAAGAGGCCTGACCGCGATGCCGACCAGCAGGCCCACCACAGCGGCGAGTTCGGCGAGACCGATCAAGCGGCTGAGACCCGGGCTGACGCCCAAGTGTTCGGCATTGGTGCGTGCGGTGCCGGTGCCGATGACCTTTATGATCCCGGTGGCTGCGAGCTCTACGGCCAGCAGAACGGACAACACGATAGCTGCGACGTGCATTTCAGACTCCTAAAGCTGTGCTAATCCAGCCGAACCGGCGGGTCGGGCTGGCTGGCCATCTTCCATACCTCGTCGTCGGCGGTCGCCAGGATCTGCTGGTAGGCGTCGGCGCGGTATGCGATGTGGGGCTTCGCCGGGTCGTACGCCGGCTGGGGAACCGGTGTCTCCTGCCGAGCGAAAGGTTCGGGCCTCTTGTAGTTTTCGAGCTCCTCGGCGCTGATGCCATTGATCTCGACGACCTCGGGGTCGATCCAGGCGCGCGGGTCGATCGGTGCGCCGATGGTCAGCTCCAGCAGGAGCCCTTCCGACCCGGCGAAATACAGGGATTGGCAGAAGCCATGGTCGATCGGGCCGATGGCGGGCACCCCGCGACTGCGGATGCGGTCACGCAGCGCGAGCAGATGCTCGAAAGTGTCGACGTGCAACGCGACGTGCTGCATGGCCCCCGACGCGACGGTGCCGGTCGGATCGGCCGTGTGGGTGACGCCGAGCTCCTTCTTGTCCGGGTTGTCGGGGTGAAATACGAACGCCACGTACGACGAAGGGTTGAGTTCGACGAAAGCATGCCAGACGCCCTCCGCCCCGTGCATCCTATACAGCGCGCGCAGGGGGCAGCCCAAAACATCTGTGAAGTAAGCGATTTGGCTCTTGATGTCGCGGGTGGCGATGGCGAGATGATCCACGCCGTTGGGATGGATCGCAGCGGTCATGGCGCGGGCACTCCTTCGTCCTTCTCCGCGGATGTTGACAACAATCAACCATAGATGTTGATGCTTGTCAACATATGCGCTAGTGTTGCGGTCATGACTGGCACCAAACCCGCCGGGCGGCCTCCCGCCGCGGAGGCGCCCGCGTCCGTCACCGACATCTTTTCGGCGGCGCTGAGGGTATTCTCGCAGAAGGGATTTGACGGCACGTCAGTAGGCGCGCTCAACCGCGAACTCGGGGTGAGCCACAACCTCATACATCGGCGCTTCGGATCCAAGGAGGCGCTCTGGTACGCCACCGTCGACTGGGCTTTCGGGCAGATCGCCGACGAACTGCGCGCCGATGACGGGTTAGCCGCGCCGGATGTCCTGGTGGCGGTGCGCGCCATGGTTCTGCGGTTTTTGGAGGTGCATGCCAAACACCCGGAGATGCTTCGCCTCGTTGCCGTGGAAGGAGCGGCCCCGGGCCCGCGGCTGACCTATCTTTACGAGGCGCACATCGCACCGCTGCACGCAATGCTCACGGCGCCGTTGAAGCCGCTGGTCGATCGCGGAATGCTGAGCGAGGTCGACGTGCGAAGCCTCCACTTCTTGATCGCGCACGGCGCCACGGCGCCGTTCAGCTCGGTCCCGTTCGCCCAAATGCTCAACCCGACGGATCCGCTGGATCCCGAAGCGGTACGCGCGCATGCCGGATTCGTCGCGGACATGGTCATCGCGGGACTGCGGGCGCGCGGAGCCGGGAAATTCTAGCCATGAGGGTCACTCTCAGCTTCGACAACGGACCCAGCGCCACCACCGCCGAGGTGCTCGATGTGCTGTCCGCCTACGGGATCCCGTCCACCTTCTTCGTCGTCGGGCAGCAGCTCATGCAACCTGGGGCTCGCGCGCTGGCCGAACGTGCCGTCGCGGAGGGTCATTGGATCGGCAACCATACCCTGACCCACTCGGTTCAGTTCGGCGACAACAACGACCCCGGAGTGACGGCACGGGAGATCGGCGAGACTCAAGATCTGATCGGCCCAATGGCCCACCCGGACAAGCTGTTTCGGCCCGCCGGTGGCGGCGGGATCCTCAATAGGCGGCTCTTCAGCCGCGCGGCGATCGGCTATCTGCAAGAACACCGCTACACTTGCGTGCTGTGGAGCTGCGTGCCGCACGACTGGGACCAGCCCGACACCTGGGTACGGCGGTGCCTGTCGGAAGTCGCCACCCAGCCGTGGAGCGTTGTCGTGATCCACGACCTGCCCACCGGGGCGATGTCCCACCTGCCGGAGCTCCTCGACGGCCTCGACGCGCTCGGCGCCGAGGTCGTCCAGGAATTCCCCGACTCGTGCGTCCCCATCCGCAACGGCGTGTGCACTGGCCCGCTGGATCACCTCACGCGGCCGTGATACGGCCAGCCCGTCGTGATGGGCGGGCCGTTCGTGATGAACACCAAGGCCGAGATCGCTCAGGCGTTCCGCGAGTTTCACTCCGGCAAGTTCGGTGACACCCCGCGCCGGGCGGGCCTCCAGTACCGTTGACCCGCCGGCTAATTGACGCAGATGGTGCCGTTGAGGTGGGTGCCGTCACCGGTAAGGCAGCCATTCGGCGGATCCTTCGGCAGTCCGGGCGGCAGGCAGTTCTGCCGATAGTTGTCCCAGTACCAACCGCTCGGGCAGTCGGCAAGGTTCGGGCCCGCCGAAGTCGTGAGCACCGGGGCCAGCGTGAGACCGGCCACAGCCAACCATGCGCCGGATAGCGCGATCCTGATGTTCTTCATTTCCTCGTTTTCCTTTCACGTTTGAACGCTTTCCACGAGTGTCGCCAGATCCGATGGCCAACGGTCGCATGCCAGCCACCGACCCGTGTACCGGCTAGCACCCATTCGACCCACCAATTCGACTTGCATTCACGAAAGAGGTCCCGAAACACTGTCGCCCGGCGCTCGCGCGAAACCCATTGTGCGCCCGTCAATCTTGACGATTCGTCAGAAAATCGTGCGCCAGAGCGGTTTCCTGCTGGCAGGTATAGCCATTTGCCGGTGGCGGTAACGACATGCCCCCGCCACACCCGCATCCTGAGAACAGCGCCGCGACAGCAAATGCTGCGCGTAATTGCGTGCGAAGAGCGATTTTCCACAACCGAACGCAGTGACGAACTGCTTTCAGATCACCGGAGGGAACACCATGGCATACCGGACCGTCAACCCGTACAACAACGAGGTGGTGGCCACTTTCGACGAACTGACCGATGCGGAGGCGATGAACCTTCTGGACCAGGCGCAGAAGACCTTTGAGACCTGGAGCCAGCTGTCCTACGCCGAACGTGCGGCGGTGTGCCGCCGTGCCGCGGCCATCCTGACCGAGCGCCCCGACGAGTTCGCCCGGCTGCTGACCCTGGAGATGGGCAAGCTGTACAAGGAGAGCTTGGGCGAGGTGGCGCTGAGCGCGAACATCTTCTCTTACTACGCGGACAACGCCGAGAAGTTCCTGGCGCCCGAGCGGATCGACACGGTCAGCGTCAACGACAACGCGATGCTCGTCAGCGCCCCGCTCGGGGTGATCCTCGGTGTGCAGCCGTGGAACTTCCCCTTCTACCAGCTGGCGCGCGTGGCGGCCCCCAACCTGATGGCCGGCAACGTGGTCATGGTCAAGCACGCCTCCAACGTGCCCCAGGCGGCGGCCGCCTTCGAGCGGTTGATGCTTGAGGCGGGTGCCCCCGAGGGCGTCTACACCAACCTCTTCGCGACCAAGGATCAGATCAACCTGCTGATCGACGACCCCCGAGTGCGCGGTGTGTCGCTGACCGGCAGCGAAGGTGCCGGCAGTGTCGTCGCGGCCCGGGCCGGCAAGAACCTCAAGAAGTCCACCATGGAGCTGGGCGGCTCGGACGCGCTGATCGTGCTGGACGACGCCGACCTGGACAAGACCGTCCCCTGGGCGGTGTGGGGCCGGATGAACAACGGCGGGCAGTGCTGCGTGGCCTCCAAGCGGATCATCGTCGCGGAGGAGATCGCCGACGAGTTCCTCGCGAGGTTCAAGGCGGCACTTGCCGAGCTCAAGGCCGGCGACCCCTTCGACGAAGCCACGACGCTGCCACCGATGTCGAGCCAGGGTGCCGCCGACGAGCTCAACGAGAAGATCAAAGTCGCGGTCGAGGCCGGGGCGACGGCCATCCCGCTCGGGGAGCCGGTGCCCACCACGGGTGCGTTCGTGCAGCCGACAATCCTGACCGACCTCACCCCGGACAACCCCGCCTACTACCAGGAGTTCTTCGGACCGGTCGCGCTCTTCTTCCGCGCCACCAGCGAGGACGACGCCGTGCGGCTGGCCAACGACTCGCACTTCGGTCTCGGCGGTTCGGTGTTCACGCAAGACCCCCAGCGCGGGGTCGAGGTTGCCAAGCGGATCGAGACCGGCATGGTCTTCGTCAACCACCCCACCTGGACGAAGCCGGACCTGCCCTTCGGCGGCGTCAAGCTCTCGGGCTACGGGCACGAACTCTCCAGCATCGGCATTCAGGAGTTCGTCAACAAAAAGCTCATCAACGTCGTCCCGATCGACGCGCCCGAGTAATTCCCCAAACATTCAGCGACTCAAGGGAAAAGGAACCAATTATGGCCGACTTCACCGTGGGGAAATACCTCGCGGCCCGATTCGAGCAGATCGGGCTGAAGCATTACTTCATGGTCCCCGGGGACTACAACCTCGTCCTGCTCGACGAGCTGCTCGAGAACGAGAACATCGAGCAGATCGGTTGCTGCAACGAGCTCAACGCGGCCTACGCCGCCGAGGGCTACGCCCGGGTGAACGGGGTCGGCGCCGTGCTCACCACCTTCAACGTGGGTGCATACTCCGCGCTGAACGGTGTGGCCGGCGCCCACGCCGAACGCCTGCCGGTGATCATGGTGTCGTCGAGCCCCAACACCAACGACGCGGGTGAGAACCACATCCTGCACCACACTGTGGGCACCCACGACTTCACCGCGCAGTACGAGGTGTTCCGCCAGGTGACCTGCGCGGCGGTGCGCATCCAGCACCCCGACAACGCGCCGGCCATGATCGACGAGGCGATCAGCACGGCGCTGCGCGAGCGCAAGCCCGCCTACATCGAGATTCCGTGCAACCTGTCGGCCGCGCCGTGTGCCGCGCCCGCGCCGTTCTCCACGCTGCCGGCCTGGCAGCCCAGCAACGCGCGGATGCTGTCCGAGGCCGTCGCCCGAGCGACAGACCTTATCGCCCAGGCGAAGAAGCCGATCCTGCTCGCGGGGGTGCACCTGCGCTCTTACGGCGCGATCGACGCCTTGCGCGAACTGGCCGAGGCCTTGGGCTGCGCAGTCGCCGTCATGCCGAACGCCAAGGGCTTCTTCCCCGAAGACCACCCCCAATACGCGGGTATATATTGGGGCGAGGTGAGCAGCCCGCAGTGCCAGGCCATCGTCGACTGGTCGGACCTGATCGTGGCCGCCGGTCCGGTGTTCAACGACTACACCACGGTCGGTTACAGCGCGTTGCCGCCGCGGCAGCGCATGATCAACGCCGAGCCCCGGGTCGTGCGGTTCCCCGACGCCGAGTTCACCGGCGTGGCGCTGGCCGACTTCCTGTCCGACCTCGCGAAGAAGGTGCAAGCCAACGACACGACGCTGACGCAGTACAAGCGTCTGCGGGGCGCGGCGACAGTGGCGCGGCCCGTGGCCGCCGACCCGTCGGAGCCGCTCAGCCGGGTCGAGATGTGGCGCCAGATCGAGGAAGAACTGGACGAGAACACCACCCTGTTGGTGGAGACCGGTGACTCCTGGCTCAACGGCATGTACACGCAGCTGCCCGGTGGCGCCCGGTTCGAGATCGAGATGCAGTGGGGCTCGATCGGCTGGTCGGTTCCCGCCAGCTTCGGCTACGCGATGGGCCTGGAGGACGACCGCCGTCTGGTCTCCGTCATCGGCGACGGCTCCTTCCAGTTGACGGCGCAAGAGGTTTCGAACATGATCCGCCACCGCCAGGAGGTATTGATATTCCTGGTCAACAACCGCGGGTACGTGATCGAGTCGGCCATCCACGACGGTCCGTACAACTACTACAAGAACTGGGACTACGCGGGGCTGGTCGACGCGTTCAACGCCGAGGACGGCGGCGGGCTGGGGCTGAAGGCGACCACCGCAGCAGAATTGGCCGACGCGATCGAGAAGGCCCACGCCCACAAGGGCGGCCCGGTGCTGATCGAGTGCCAGATCCCCAACGACGACGCCAGCCCAGAGCTGATCTCGTGGGGGTCGAAGGTGGCGCGCGTCAACGCCCGCCCGGACGCTCGGTTCTAGGGGTCCTTCAACAGAGCCGGCCGGCCGGTAGTGCGAGTTGCTGAGGGCGCACTACCGGCCGGCTTTCCATTGCGGTGAATCCCGCCGATGCGGCTGGAAGGCACTGAAACGCATTGGGTTTCGTGCCCCCGGCGAGTCGGGAGACCTCAGCTGATGTGCAGCTTCTCGCGAAGATGCGCCTTGCGATCCTCGTACTTGTCGTGCATTTCCGCCTTCTTGCGTTCGCGCGCCTTCTTGCGGGCCTGCCTCTGCGCCTCGTCGGCGGCTTCCTCGGCCGCCTCGATCTCAGCCAAGACGTCGTCAGCGGATCGGCGCATCACGACCCCGCCCAATGCGGTCATGGCCCCGTCGACAACCTCGTCGGAGAATTCGTCGACCTCGGCGAGAAGTGCGTTGCGCCCGGGCGGTATGTGGCGGCCGACTTCTGCCAGCGTTTCGTCTTGTACGTCCGCCTGGTCCACGTCGTAGATACCACCGATCAGCCCGCCGGTACCCAAACCGAGCAGCATCCCGAGGGGACCACCAAGGACGCCGACCAGCATTCCGATCAGCCCGCCGCCCAGAAAGCCCTCACCGATGGCATTGTCGGTGTCTTCCGGGATGTGGATCTGCCCATTGGCGCCGCGTTCGACGACGGCCGCGCTCTTGACTTCTATGCGGCCCTCGCGGTCAAGCCCTTTCAGGGTGCTCAGCGCTTGATACGCCTTGCTTTGCTCATCGAAAGTCACAGCGATTACGTTCACGGTCATGGGTATTGCTCCTTTGCTTTCGACCGAATCTCGCCGAACTCTTGTCGGCAAGACGTCTTCCGGTCGCATGTCAAAGCCCGCCGTTTGCGACGGATAGGGAAACCTAAGGCCAAAGACGCGCGCTGCACTAGGGGCGTTCGGCCCTCAAACGTCGCCAATTGACTCGGGGCGGAGACCAGGCCTCACCGCTGGAAGGTGCGCCGGCACGGATCCCAGATGTCCCCGAGCCGGTCGTCCAGAGCCAACGCAGCCTCCGATGGCTGGTTGGGCCCCGAGCCCGGCCCGCCGGGTGCAAGACGCGCGATGCCAGGAGCCGGACAGAAAAGTCTCGATCCTGCTAAGGGATGTGGGTCGCTCAGATGTTCCCGGTGACCGACGGTCTTTCGCTCCGCGCTCCGCTGAGCACTCGTTCCTCGATCAGGTCAGCGCCTCTTGCGACGCCGCCGGTGGCGGCGAAGCCCGCCGCCACCAGCCGTGCGCCGGCCGTCATCGTCGTCGCCTGCTCGACTTTGGTCGAAAGCCGTTTCGGGGTCAGCTTCTCCGCGGGCAGGCGGGTTCCGCAGCGCGCCACCTCCACCCGCCGTGCTACCTCGAACTGGTCGCGACCGAACGGCACCACGCACACGGGAACGCCTCTGGCCAGGGCCTTTTGAGTTCCGCCCATCCCGCCGTGGGTGATGGCACACACCGCCCGGTCCAGAACGGGCCCGTGCGGCACAAACTGGACCACCGTCGCATTGGGCGTCGGTGGAATGTCGCTCGGCAGCCCGGCGGGCAGCGTCGCCACCACGTGCACCGGTAAGTCGGCCAGCGCGGTAATCGCCGTCCTGACGAGCTTCTCGTCAGCCTGTTGTTGCGACGACGTCGTCACCAGAACGATCGGCCGGTCGATCGCCTCGAGCCACTCGGGAACCGAGTCCATCGCGGGCTCATACATGCATGGGCCGATCATGTGCACGGCGTCGCCCCACTCGGTTTGCGCATACTCGAACGGCTTCCCACTGGCAACGAGCATCAACGGAGCACGTCGAAAGAACTCGTCCGCGGACGCGACCGGCGGGGCGCCGGCGCTCGCGCGAATCTCGTTGCCCGCCGGCAACACCGCCCGCTCCATCACGCCCATCACGATCGGCCGCAGCGCTGCGTCACGGATCCGGCCAAGCGGGCCGGCTAAAGGAGCCAGACCCAACCCGAAAGGCGGGACCCCGCGTGACTGCAGGGGCGGCGTATACGGCGAGAAGCACGCCCACGGCGAGTCCCCCGCGTCCGCGACCGACAGGGCGCCCCAGCAGTTGACGTCGACGATCAGCGCGTCGGGGCGCGTCCGCGCCACCGCGTCGGCGAAGTCGGCCACCTCGTACGCCGCTCGGCGGCAGAACACATCGACGGCCCTCTTGAGGGCACCGCGCGGGCTGGACGCCTTCCAGTCGTCGTTGACGGTCGCCTCGATTCGGGGGTCGATGATGTCGGTGATGAAACCCAGCTCCCGGCCCATCTCCACGCCGGTGGACAGCGTGCGCAGGTGCACCTCGTGGCCGCGGGCGGACATCTCGAGCAGCAGGGCGCTGAACGGGAACAGATGGCCGAGCGCCGGCGAGGTATAGGCCAAGATTCTTGCCATCGTTCTTCCCATCTTCTGGCGCGGGATGAGCATCGTGTTCCTCACATTGTTGACGACCATCCGTGCGGTGTCAGTACCGCTGGCCGCCATATGCACTGGGTGCCAACCGCTATTAACGCTGTGGTATTACGGGCGGTCGTGTCCGTTGGCGAATAGTGCTGCCCCCCAATGTTAATACCAGCCAGTTGTATCGCCGGTCACCGCCTCGTGAGTGACACTGTAGATATGTGGGCACCGACCCTACCCCCGCCTCGCCGCCGCGTGTTTTCCTTGGGCACAGCGGCATTCGACCAGGGATAGGCGTCGATGTCTAGCGCGGTCATCGCCCTGTCGCTGCTGGCGGCAATCGACCCGGTGCGGATCGGTATCACGGCACTCTTGATTTCACGGCCGAGGCCCATGCTCAATCTGTTTGCATTCTGGGTCGGCGGCATGGCGGCGGGCATTGGCGCGGCGCTCGCCATACTGCTTTTCTTGCGGGGTTGGACGCTCTCGCTTATGCGAGCGGTAGTGTCGTCCACCAGCAGCCCGATTGCCGCGTACATACAGGTCGGCATTGGTGTGCTGGCGGTGTCCTTCGGTGCGGTCCTGCTCGCACGCTCCTGGGCGCATCAGCGACCACCGGTGCCGGTGATTGCCGGGGAGTCCTCGGTCCTGCTGTTGGAGCCGAACAGGCCACCGGCTGCAAGCCGGCTGTCGATCCGCGGCCGGCTCGAAAGTGGGTCGTTATTGGTGGCGTTCGTCGCCGGGGTCGCGCTGGCGACCCCGCCGGTTGAGTACATGGCGGCGATCCTGGCGATCGTGGCCTCCGAGCCCGCCGCGACTGCCCAACTCGGCGCCGCCCTCTTCTTCACCGTTGTGGCGTTTACGGTCGTCGAGGTCCCGCTCATCACCCATCTCAGCGCGCCGGCCCAGACCCTTGCCGTCGTGCAGAGGCTGAACGACTGGATAAGCGCGCGTCGTCACGCCATCCCCGCTATAGTCGTTGCAGTATTGGGTGTTTCACTGCTGGCTAACGGCATGGGGCGCGTCTAGTAGGCGATGGCACTGCCAACTCGAAGTCTTGCCGATCCCTGGTGAAGCATGCGGCCGACGGGCCCCTGGGGCAAGTTACCCGGTCGTCCAGGCGCGATCAGGCTGACGCGGCAAGTCCCCCTTGGTTCAGATCTTTCGTGGCCTTTGTGCGCAAACAATGATGCGCGCAACGAGGTTGGATGCCACTTTCAAATTCGCGACCACCGCAGCCAAGAGCGGACCAACTTGCACCGCCCGCACTTCGCGACGGTGTCCCGGTGCTTGGGGCACGAGAGCAAGACCTCACCGCAGCACTGCTTGCGTGCCGCCCATCTGGCCGGTTTCTTGCAGCGCCGCAACGTAATCGGCCGAATAAACCTGACCGCTACAACGACGTCGCATGGTAGGTCAAACGTGAGCCCTTCCAGGATCGCTAATCCCGGGCCGCCCCGGCCGCCGGTTCTCATCGCAGCGCCTCGTCGATCCGCCGCCGGGGCATATCGGGGGCGCACTGCGCGTCCGCCGCAGGGCGCGCACGGTGCACTGCCGTGACACGGCATCCACTGATGTCGGGTCGCAGTGCAAACTCAAGCATTTCCCACCACTTTGTCCTTCGGCGCGTGATGAGGCCGTTGCCGCCCACACCGTTAAGGGTGGATGTTGCGCCCTGCGATGTCATCGACGCTGGCGCCTATCAACGGATGTAAGGCAACCTGAATGCGGCCTGCTCGCCAGCTGTAACCGCATTCCACCGCAAGGGACGCTGTCGGGCTGGGAATGTCGCCGGCGTCGCGGTCACCTGGGCACTCGGCGCCCAGGCGGTGGGCACACTCACCATCGGGTCGGTCACCCGGATCGCCTCGCACCCCCGCGACCCCGGTGACCTGTTCATATAACCGGACCGCACGCTCCAGGTCGTCGGTGATCATGCGGATAGACACAAGATCCACAGCGTTTCCTCCTTGAGTAACCGAACATCATAAAAACAGACCCTTGTGATACACGGCCCAGCTCAGGTAGTCGGTGGGCGCACGTCCTGTGATGCGCTGGACCGCATCGGTTACCACCGCGGGTTCACCAACCTCGTGAACCCATTGGCTCATGAGCAGGTCGAGGTACGCCGGCGGCAGGACCGGTGCGTACAGCGCGCGCGCGTCGGCTTCGGAAATCGTCTCAACCGCAATCGAATCTCTGATGGCTTCGCTGATGAGACCTATCTGCTGGCGCATGCTCAAGGACTGCGGACCGGTGAGGACGATGCGTTGGCCATCGAGGTCGGCCGACGTCAGAGCCCGAACTGCCACGGCGGCGATGTCATCGTCGTCGATCGGGGCTTGCTTTGATTCGGGGAAGGGCAAGCCCACACGTCTCTCCGCTCGGATCTGTGCGGCCCAAAAGCGGACCGCGTTGCGCGCGAAGGCTCCGGGACGTAAACACGTATAGGCGAATCCCGCCGCGGCGATTGCGTTCTCGACGGCAAGATGCAGGCGCTTGTTGTACTCGACGAATTGCTCGCTGCGCGTCGTATCGATGGTGGAAAGCACCACGACTTTGCTCACGCCCGCCCGCTTCATCTCCGTCACTAGCGCAGCGAGCTGACCGTCTTGGGCGTAGGGGTACAAAAAGACGGCGTCGACGTCCCGCAGCGCCCGGCGCATCGATGCCGGTCGTGCCAGATCGGCCGCCATCGCCTCTACCCCTGGCGAGCGATCCTTCGGATTGCGGCTCACCGCGCGCACGGTCACGCCGGCGCCGCTCAACTGCTGAACGACGCTGCCGCCCACGCCACCAGTGGCACCTGTCACCAGAACTCGCATGAAACCCTCCAAAGACGAAATGGCAATAAACCGCACGTTACGCAGACAGTGGTATTCATTCAAATCATATCTAGTAATATGAGATATTGATCTGGTGAATCTTGCTTCTGTCGACGTCAACCTGTTCGTCGTCCTTCACGCTGTGCTGGAAGAGCGCAGCGCCACACGGGCGGCCGCGCGACTTCATCTCACGCAATCCGCCGTTTCGAACGCACTCGCGCGGTTGCGCGCGTTGCTCGGCGACCAACTCGTCGTACGCACGGGTCGCGGCCTGACGCCGACCCCTCGCGCCGTTGCCATGCAGCCGTTGTTAGACGCGGCGCTCAAGGCATTGGAGGGCGCCGCGCAAAACTTGACGAATTTCGATTTGGCCACGAGCACTCGCGAATGGGTCATGGCATTCGCCGAGCTGTACGGCCCACTATTGTTGCCCGCCTTACTCTTTCGGCTGCAGCAAGAAGCGCCCAACACGTCGCTGCGCGTGATGACCGTGGATCAAATGGAGGCTACGGGCGCCTTGGCACGGGGTGAGCTCGATCTCTACCTGGGGATCGCCGGCAAGCTGCCCGCTGGTTGGCGCTCGGAGCCGGCCTTCGCGGACGACACCGTAGGCATCATGCGCGCAGATCATCCGGCGGCGCGCCGACCCATGACGCTCGAGCGCTTCCTGGGCTTGCCGCACGCTCACGTTCGCGTGACGCCCGAGCGCGGACGCGAAGTCGATGACGCCCTGGCACGACTCGGCCGCACGCGGCGGCTGGCGCTGATCGTCCCGCACTTCAGCTCCGTGTTCGCGGTCGTAGAGAGCAGCGACTGTGTGGCAGCCGTCCCGCGCAGGTTGGCAGACTATTACGCCCAAAGGCTGGCCCTGCGCATCTTCAAGCTTCCCTTGACCCTTCCCAAGCACGAAGTAAGACTTCACTGGCACGCCCGCGCGGACGCCGATCCGGGCGTCGCAGCTCTGCGAGCCATGGTCCGCGATATTTTCCGCACACCGCAACGCTCGCGTTAGCGGTCCAAAGGTGTATCCAAGCGCGGAGCTTGAGCTACTTGGCTTCCATCGCATAGGCCGGTTGGCTGCTCACCCCTGGACGCTTCGGATGATGATGAACGGCCTCGCGGATCCCGGACCGTTTGCGCAGCCGCGAAACCCAACTGGGCGCCCACCAGTTCGCCCGGCCCATCACGTGCATAAACGCGGGTACGAGCAACATGCGTATCAGTGTCGCGTCGGAGAGCACCGCCAGCGTCAGTCCGACCCCGAACATCCGCATGAACGACACCTGCGCAGCGATCAACGCGGCGAATGAAATTGACATGATCAACGCGGCAGCGGTAATCACGCGTCCCGTTCTGGCCAGGCCGAGCGCCACGCTGTGGTCGTTGTCGGCCGCCGTCCGGCCGGATGCCAGCCAGTACTCGTAGATCCGCGACACGAGGAAGACCTCGTAGTCCATCGACAAGCCGAATGCGATGCAGAACAATATGACCGGCATGGTGAGGACCAGTGTGCCGGTGGCGGTGGTCCCCAGGCCGCCGAGGTGGCCGTCCTGGAAGATCCACACGAGTGCGCCGAACGAGGCGGTCAAAGACATGCCACTGAGTAGCAACGTTTTCAGCGGCATTACCACACTGCCGGTGAGTCGGAACATCACCACGAAGGTGATCAGGGCGATGGCCGCCAGGACGAAAGGCAGCCGGGACGTGATGGCGCTGGCGGTGTCGCGGTTCACCTGGGCGGTCCCGGTGATCAGAACCTGCTCACCGCTCGGACCCGCAATCGCGTGTAGCCGGTCCAGCTGCGTGTCGGAGGCCGCGGAGAAAAGCGGCGCGCGGCTCGCCACGGTGAAAAACGCGCTGCCGTCTGCGACACCCGCTTCGGCCGTCGGTGGTCCGACGCGGGCGCCGGCGACGAACGTGCCGCCAGGCGTCGAAACCGACGGCACATCGGGCACCATTGACAGCTGAGAGGCGTAGGAGTCCAGTGCATTCGGCGTGACGCTGCGGGCGTTGGGGATGACCACGGTCAGGCTCGTCGCCACGTCGGCACTGAATTCGGTGCGCAGCTGATCGCCTACCTGACGCGCCGTGCTCGAGGTCGGTAGCACGCGGTCGTCCGGGATGCCCCATTTCATTCCGAACAACGGCATGCCCAGCGCGACCAGTAGGGCGGAGAGGGCAAGTCCGAGCGGCACCGCCCGGCGCATCACGAAATGGGCCAACCGGTAGAAGAACGTCTGCTCGACCGGGCGAGGGCGGTGCTTGAGCCGGCGCGAATCCAGTCGCGGGCCGACCAATGCGATGGCGGCAGGTGTCACGACTATCGCCGCGGCGACCGCGAGGGCTACTACCGCGATCGCGGCGTACGCGAATGACTTCAGGAACGGCACCGGGAAAAACATCAGCGCCGACATCGACAGCGAGACGGTGATCGCCGAGAAGAGCACGCTACGGCCGGCGCTCGTCATCGTGCGAATGAGCGCCGTGTCCCGCTCGGCGCCGCTGTCGATCTCATCCCGGAACCGGCTCAGGATCAGCAATGTGTAATCAATCGCCAACGCCAGGCCCATTGCCAGCAGCAGGTTGAGTGCGAAGATCGAGACATCGGTCACGCAGGTGAGTGCCCGCAGCACGGCCATCGATCCGAAGATCGCAATACCGCCGACCGCCAACGGAATCAAGGCCGCTATGAAACCCCCGAACACCCACACCAGCACCAGAAAGCTCACCGGAACCGCGATGGTTTCCATCACCTTCAGGTCTTTTCGGGTTTGGCTGGTGATCTGCGCATCGGTCATGGCCGGCCCGCCGGCACGCACCGTCACGCCGTCACGGCTGTGGACGACCTCGTCGCTGAGCATCTCGGCGTGCTGGCCTGCGGCGTTGCTACCGCCGGTGATGCTGGCGACGATCAGACCGACCTTGCCATCCTTGCTGATGAGCGGCGACGACGCCGACGGTCGCGCCGTCCAGGGCGAGGTCACGCGCGCCACATAACGGGAGTTGCCAAGCTGGTGCACGATGTCGGTGCCGACCCGCTGGGCGGCGCCGTTGTTTATGCCGTCATCCGAGCTGACGGTGATCAGCAGCTGGGTGTCGCCCTGGTTGAACGTGGTTGCCAACATGGTCGTCGCGCGCGATGATTCCGCGTTCGGATCCTGAAAGCCGCCCGCGGACAAGCTGTGCGTTACCGGCAAGCCGAACACCGCCGTCGTCACCATGGCAAACAGCGCAAGTGCAACTATCCGCCGCGGCGCGCGGATTGCGAGTCGGGCGAGCCGCTCCAAGGCGTTCAAAATCGAAGCACCGCCCCTTCAATGGTGAGCCCCGGGCCGAACGCCAAGAGCACACCGTGCTCCCCGCGGCGCGGCTTGTCGACTCGCAGAATGTTTTCCAGCACGAGCAGCACCGTGGCCGAGGCGCAGTTTCCGGCGTTGGCCAGAACGTCCCAGCTCGCGCGGAGCTGCTCCGGCTGCAATCCCAATTTCTTGCCCAGCTTGCGAACGATCTTCGGGCCACCGGGATGAATCCCCCAATGCGCGATGTCGCCGACGGAAAGTCCCAGCGGTCCCAGGAGTTTGGCGAGGAAACCCTCGATGTTCTCCTCGAGCACCGCCGGCACACCGGCGGCCAGGGTCATCCAAAACGACCGGTTGCCGATGTTCAGACTCATCATCGTGTGCTGGTCGTAGAGCTGCTCGGTATGCGTGCGCAGGAACTGGATTCCAGCGCCGTCGGGAGCGGAGCCCAACAGCATCGACACGCTGGCGTCGCCGAACAGAGCCTGCGTGATCAGCGCCTCCACCGGGTCCTCTCCGGGCATCAGGCTTTCGCGGATGTGCGCGGAGCTCAGTTCGGTGTTGTTGCAAAGGACCAGCTCGTCGGGTCGGGCCGCGACGCTGTCCATTGCGACCTTGATGACGTTGAGCGCCGCATAGCAGCCCATGTGGCCGATGAAGGTGCGGCGCAGATCCGACCGCAGCCCAAGCTCTTTGGCCAGCAGGAGATCGGGGCCGGGGTTGACATAGCCGGTTGAGCAGGCCATGACGAAGCTGCCGATTCGCTGCGTGTCGAAGCCGCCCAGCGCTTCTTTGACGGATCGCGAAGCGACGTCGATGACGGCCTCACTGTGCGCCGCCATCCGGTCGCCGGTGAGCAGGCGACTGACCTCTTGCAGGCTGTCCGGGTCCCACATGATGTGGCGCTTCTGGACCTTAGTCGATTCGACGATCCGCTTCACGTACGGGACCGTCGACACGCGCTTGAAGAATTGCGCGGTGTCCTCTTGGGTGACCTCGAACGGCGGATGCGCCGAGGCGATGCCCAGCAGTGTCGGCCGGTGGCGCACCGCGCTCGCCGTCACGTGCGACGGGGAAAGCGCGTCAAAGTGATCTGCTCGATACATGGGTTATGTTCCTTCTCGCTCTACCCGACGAACCGGTTGTTCCTGCTGCGTCGTGCCAGCGCTGCACGAGCCTGGAGAAGTTCTCCGTTGGCCGCCTGGACCAACAACCTTGCGGCCGTGACCTTCTTGGGCGCAGCCAGCTGCCCTGTCTGCCATTGCGTGAGCGCCTCGCGCCGGCGAAGCTTCCCGCTGCTGGTCCGCGGCAATGTTCCCGGCGCCAGCAACTCGACGTGCGCCGGCACGATGCCCGTGTGCTGCTGGACGCGCGAGGCGACGTCTTGCGCCAAACTCGCGGTGGCCTCGGAGGTCGTTTCGACCAACATTGCCAGCGCCTCGTCGTCCTCGCCCGGCGGCACGAATCCGACCGCGACCGCGCATCCGGTGCGCACGCCCGGCAGGCCGTCCAAGGCCGCCTCGAACTCCTCGGGAGCGTGGTTGGCGCCGCGCACGATGACGATGTCCTTCTGCCGTCCGCACACATAGAGTTCGCCGTCGTGCATGAACCCGCGGTCACCCGTGTGCAGCCACCCCTCATGCAACGCCTGATCGGTGAGATCGGGGCGGCCGAAGTAACCGGCCATGATGCTCGGGCCCGAAACGAAGATGTGACCGACATGCCCGTCTGGCAGCCCGATTCCATGGTCGTCGCGGATCTCAACCGCCATGCCGGCAAGCGGAGGGCCAACGCTGACAATCTCTTTGTCGCCCGGTTCGACGACCCCGTCGGAGGCCAGTTTGTCGCCGTCCACAGCCAGGGTCTTGAAGGACGTACCCACCGTTTTGAAGGTCACGGCCAACGACGCCTCCGCCATGCCGTAGCACGGCGTGAACGCCGAAGCGCGAAAACCCCAACGCCCGAACCGCTCGCTGAACCGCCGCTGCGCTTCGGCGCTGACCGCCTCGGCGCCATTGAGGCAGATGCTCCATGAGGACAGGTCCACACCCTCGAGTTCTTCGTCACGTATCCGCTTGAGGCACAGGCCGAAAGCGAAGCTGGGCGCCGCCGTGATGGTCCCCCGATGCCGTGAGATGGCTCGCAGCCACGCGCCGGGTACCGCAACGAAAAGCTCCGGAGGAAGCAAGACGAGCTTTCGCCGAAGATAGAAAGCGCTGAGAAGATTTCCGATCAACCCCATGTCGTGGTAGAGCGGCAGCCAGGTGACGCCGACGGTCGGTGCCCCGTCCGCGGTGATGTAGTCCTCGAGCGTCGCGAGGTTCGAGAGCAGATTCGCGTGTGTGAGAGCCACCGGCTTGGGATCGTTTGTCGTCCCGGATGAGAATTGGATCACCGCAATGTCCTCGGCGGCGACTTCGACCGCGTCGGAGATTGGACCGCCCAGGCCGGAAGCCGTCACGCACCCAAGCGCAGGAGCCGAGTTCGCAACGGCGACCCCCAAAAAGCGCCGAATGCGTTCGTCGGTCACCACCATGACCGCATTCACCGCCTTCAGCATCGCCGCAGTCCTGCGGTGAAACTCGCCGAGTTTCCCCAGCCGCAAAGGCGGGTACAGCGGAACGGGGATCGCGCCGGCGCACAGCACGCCGAAGAAGCATTCGACGAACTCCGGGCACGTTGGAAGTACCAGGGCGACGCGGTCGCCCTTGCGTACCCCGCGGCGCACCAGGTCCGCGGCGACGGACAGCGCTTGCTCACGGATGCGGGCGAACGGCAAATCGTGGTCTTGTTCTTTCCGGTTCACGAACACGAGGCCGTGCTCGGATTGCGCTGCCGCGTCGAGCATTTCGATCAGTGTCGGGTACTCAGGCCGGATCGCGGGCGTCCCTTTCATGACTGCTCCGCAATGCGACCGACCACCAGGCTAGCCAGGTCACCGACGGTACGGAGATCGTCGGCGTCCTCTTCCTGCAATTCGATGTCGTAGAGCGCCTCGACCTTGAAGACGATGGACATGAACTTCAGCGAATCGAGACCGACATCCTGAAGATCCGAATCCGCAGTCAGATCCGCTGCCAGCGCCTCGGTCGAAACGAGGTCGATGATCTCCTGAGTGACGTTCGCAAGTACTTCCGACTGCTGTCCTGGGGCTGTCATGCACTGAAGTATTGTGTGCGCGGTGTGGAAAAGCGCTCCTGCCAACGCGAATCGTCGTTACTGGTTAGCACCCAACCTTCCCGGCCACCGCCGGTCACCGGAATGTGCCATGAGGCAACGACTCCGGGTACCGGTAGTAGCAGCCGGATCTTCCGGCCAGCCGGTAGATGGTGAGGTCCAGATCCGTGCAATAGGTCAAGACGGCCCGAGGCCGTATTTAGGGCCCAGAGTGGCGACGGCCTTCTTCAGGTCTTCGCCGAGCTCGTCGAGACGGTTTGCTTGGGAGGCGTCGACGGCCGCGCTGACCGCCGCGATCAGGCTGCCGTCGGGCGCCAGCAGTGGTGTCGCCACCGCATGGGCATCCGCCAGCGTGCCTCCCCGGTTGAAGGCCAGCCGGCGGGAGCGGATGTCGGGAAGCTCAGCGAGAAACTGTTGCACCTCGCCCGCCTGCTCGGGAGCGGCGAGGTCGAGCAGCCTATACATCTCCTCGTCAGAGACGTTGGCGAGCAGGGTTTTTCCGGCAGCGCTCGTATACAGCGGGCGACGGGCGTGGATGCGCGCCACGAACCTCAGGCTCGGTGATTCCTCCCCCACCAGGTCGGTGAAGATGATGGCATCCCCGACGCGCACCCCGACAAGGACGGTGCAGCCGAGCATTTCGCCCAACTCGGCAACGAATTGGTGGTCGAGCGACAGCGCGGCCAGCTTGTTCGCACGGGCGGCGAGGATGAACGGCCCCGGCCCGAGGTAAAACCGGCGTTCCCGCTCGATGAGGTAGCCGCAGGCGAGTAGCCCGTTGGTCAGCTCTTGCACGGAACTCTTCGCCGCGTCCAGGGCGGTCGCCAGCTCGGCGAGCGTCAAGCCGCGGGGGCTCAAAGAGACGGTCTCGAGGATCTGGATCACTCGGTCGACCGTGCGATGCGGGCGCGCAGGCATGCGGCTGACGGTAGCAAGCCCGTCCAGCGAATCCGGATCAGGACTTGCACAGGTGGCGTAGGGCACAGTAACGTCCGCTTGTACGTATATAAGTTTTTTCATCTGTAATTACGTATGGAGTGCCCATGACCGCATCGGATGCGACCCGGCTTCGGCCACACGCGAGACCGCTCGGTGCCGCCTATGCGCTCTACCTCCGCGTGATGCGGCGGATCGGCCACTACCGCTGGTTCTCGCTGTTCATGAAGCACGTCGGGGCACCGGTCGACCGGTGGCTCATCCGCGCGAGCGGGGGCCGGTTCTCAATGAGCGGTACGCAGATCACCACGATGCTGCTCACGACGAAGGGCCGAAAGACCGGCAAGGATCGAACGGTCCCGCTGCACTACGTGCGCGATGGCAAGAACCTGGTCGCAGCGTGCGAGAATTTCGGGCTCCAGGCGGCCTCGAGCTGGCCGAAGAACCTGGCCTCAAACCCGAAGGCGCGCATCGAGATCGGCGGCACCGCCGCGGACTATTTGTCCCGCCCGGCCACAGCCGAAGAAGTCGCCCGCACCATGCCGCGGCTTGTCGAGATGTGGCCCGCGCACGACAGTCACATGCAGCGAAACGGCGTGCGACACGTCATCGTCTTCGAGCCGATGAATACGGAAGCCTCATCACCGCCCGACACGGAAGGACACGCGTCGAAATGACCACCCGCAACGACTCACCCAGCACGGGGGCCGCCGATCTGACGCGGGTGGATCCGCCCGCCCGCGTCAGCCGCGCGGTCCGCGCCTACGCCGCCTTCCTGGCGACCGGCCTCGGCAGGTGGATCGCGAAAAACGTCGCGCCGAAGCTCGACCCGTGGCTGCTCCGAACCACCCGGGGCCGGTTGAGCATGGGACTCATGCTGCCCTCAGCGCTGCTCACAACCACCGGGGCCAAAACCGGGCAACCGCGCACCAATCCGGTCTTCTACTTCCATGACGGGACCGACGTGATCGTGATCGCGTCCAATTACGGCAATGACAAGAATCCCGCCTGGTACCACAACCTGCACGCCAACCCTCGCGCCCAACTCTCAACCAACGGCGGCGGTCCCCTACTCACCGCAGCCGAAATCCGCGATCCCGCAGACCGAGAACGCATCTGGGCCATGGCCGACCGGGTCTACCCCCTCTGGCCCGACTACCGCCGCCGCGCCGAGCGGTGCCACCGGACCATTCCGATCGTGCGCCTCCGCGCCGCCGTGACGTAGTTCGCCCGCCCGCCTCGGCCGACGGGCCTACGTCGAGCAGCTGCTCGCGGAAACGGACAGCCCGCGTTCCAAGCGGGTGCTGCTGGAGGGCTGGGAGCGGTTTCACGAGAGGCACGCAAAAGCCGAGAGGCACGCAAAAGCGAGGCCATCGAGATCCAGTCGGAAGAGGTCTACGAGCGGTACATGAGGTACCTCACCGGCTGCGCGGATCTCTACCGCGAGGGCTACACCGACCTCAACCAATTCACCCTGCGGAAGTAGTGAAGCAGTGACTGTTCCCTGCGAGCGCATGGGGTTTGCCCTGCGATCCGCGGGATCACTCGCGGCCTGCTGCCACGCGCCGCCATTTTCGATCAGCGCCTGACCACCGGCGCGTAGCCTTCCCGGGCAACCCGCCGTCCCGGTTCAACGGCGCCGGCAAGGATCGCCCGCTGGAGCGGCCGAGAACCCCTGTGTGAAAAGCCCGAACTGGGACTTGCAAAGCGATGGCTGTCACAGTACAGTAACGTCTATCCGCATATCCGGTCATAAATACGGAAATACGTACAATAGAAAGGCCCACCCGATGTCCGCACCCACCCGCCCCGGAATGATTCGCACCGCCAACGGCGTCCCGCTTCCGTTGGTCGCCATGCCCCAGGACGAACTTCTCACCGTCAACATCGATCAGATCCCGTTGCTCAAGGACGCCATGGGCCCCGGCATCCACATCCAGCCGCTGCGCCTCGACCCCGAAAAAGGGCAGGTGGTCCTGATGGCTGTGATGGCGCCCGGCTGCAAACTGCCCGTGCACTACCACACCGGGACGGCCGAGGTGTACACGTTCTCGGGCTGCTGGAAGTACGCAGAGTACCCGGACCAGCCGCAGACCGCCGGCTCCTACCTCTACGAGCCCGGTGGCTCGGTGCACACCTTCTACTGCCCCGAGGACAACACCGAGGACACCGTGGTGCTGCTGTGGATGGAAGGCGCGCAGATCGGCTTCAACGACGACGGAACCTTGCAGCACATCAATGACGCGACGTCGATTCAGCACGTGACCGAGACCGTTTCGGCGGCGCAGGGCACCGGACCGGTCGGCTACATCCACGGCGGTGCCGCCGGCGTCGTCGAGTCCTGAACTCAGAAGGGAAAAATGATCATGTCACCGGCGTTTGACGGCGTCCGGGTCCTCGAACTCGGCCATGTCTACAACGGGCCGTACTGTGGGCTCCTCCTCGCACAACTGGGCGCCGAAGTCATCAAGGTCGAGCCACCCGGCGGTGAGCCATTGCGCTTCCGCTCCCACCAGCGGGCCGAGTCTCACGAGTTCGTGATGCTCAACTCGAACAAGCGCAGCGTGGTGCTGGACCTGAAGACCGACGCCGGTCGTCTGGCCCTGCTCGGCCTGGTGAAGACCGCCGACGTGCTGATCGAGAACTTCGCGCCGGGCACCATGGAGCGGCTCGACCTGGCCCCGCAGCGACTCCTGCAGCACAACCCGCGGCTGATCGTCGCCTCGGGCAAGGGTTATGGATCCACGGGGCCCTACGCACACATGTCGGCCATGGACATCACCGTGCAGGCGATGTCGGGCAGCGCATCCGCCACCGGGTACCCCGATGGGCCGCCCACCAAGGCGGGCGCGGCGTTCGTGGACTTCTCCGGTGGCATTCACCTCTTCGGCGCCGTCGCGGCGGCGTTGTTCCAGCGCGAGCGCACCGGACGAGGGCAGATCGTCGAGGTCTCGATGCACGACACCATCTACCCGATGCTGGCATCGAGCCTCGGCGGCCTGCACAACGACCCCGCCCGTCAGCTCCCCGAGCGCACCGGCAATCGCCATTCGGGGATGGCCGTCGCGCCGTACAACATCTATCCGGCAAGCGACGGATGGCTCGCGATCATATGCATCTCCGAGCGGCACTGGCACGGCGTGGCAACGGCATTGGGCCGCGCCGAGCTGATCGACGATCCGAGGTTCCGCACGGAGAAGGACCGGGTCACCAACATCGATGCGGTCGACGAAGAGGTGTCTTCGGTCACCAAGACGCGGACGCGCGCCGAGTTGGTCGCCGACCTGCAGGCCGCCGGAGTGCCCTGTGCACCGGTCAAGTCGGTCCGCGAGGTCGACACCGACGAGCATTTGATTGAGCGCGGCATGATCACTTACGTCGAGCACCCGAACCGGGGACGCGTGCCGGTCCCCGGATGCCCAATACGACTTAGTGATTCGCCGGTCGGGCCGTTGCGCGCCGCACCGCTGCTGGGCGCGTCGACCGAGGACGTGGTGGCGGAACTGGCGGCCGAAGGGAGCCGGCGTGTCGTCTCCGCTTGAATCCGGCACACCGCTGGCGACGTACTATGCCCAGACGCAGTCGCGGGTGGGCGAGGTCCTCTCCCGGCGCAGCGTCGGCACGCTGGACGCGGTGACGATCGGCCGCTACGCAATGACGATCGGCGCCACCGACCCGTGCCACTATGACGCGGACGCCGCCCGCTCGGCCGGGTACGCCGACGTCGTGGCGCCGCCGAACATGCTCGCCGCGATCGCGGAATGGGGCGTCGGCACACCCGAGGAACGGCTGCAACCCGACGGAACGCCGAACGACGGCGACATGCCGCTGGGCGACGGCGAGCTCGGGCTCCGCGTGATGGGCGCGGGCGAGGAAATGGAGTTGGTCAACCCCGCGATCGCCGGCACCGAGCTGGTCCTCGAGACCACGCTGGAGGCCGTGACGCCCAAACAAACTCGTTCCGGCCCTTGCATTTTCGTCACCACACTGAACACATTCAGCTCCGCCGGCGGGACGGTGCTCAACCGCAACCGCCGCACCGTCGCACTACGCAACCCCGTACAGGAGTCGTGATGTCGGTCGACTTCGAGGTCTCAGACACACTGGAACCGCTCAAGCACACCGCCACCCCCCTCCAGCTGTTCCGCTACAGCGCGGTCACGTGGAACCCGCACCGGATCCACTTCGACCAGCACTACGCGCGCGAAGAGGGACACCGCGGTCTGGCGCTGCACTCCCACCTGCGGGCGGCGCTCGCCCTGCGTTGCGTCACCGAGGGCCTCGGGCCCGGTTGGCGGGTCACCAAGTTCGCCTATCGCCTGCGCAAGCCCGTGTACGCGCCGGCCGATCTCTCGTACACCGCCCGGGTGACGCGGGCCGAGGGCGACACGATGACCCTCGACGTGATCGAGGAGCATTCGTCCGGCGAGGCCGGATTCGAAGGCACCGTGTCGGTCATCAAAACCACTGCGGGAGAGGCGAAATGACAGAGCCACGGGGGCAACGCCCAGTGCGCGTCGGGAACTGCTCCGGCTTCTATGGTGACCGCGCGTCGGCGATGGCCGACATGGCGCGGGCCGGCGGCATCGACATCCTCACCGGGGACTATCTCGCCGAGGTCACGATGCTGATCCTCGGCAAGGCGCGCGCCAAAGACGCCACCAAGGGCTACGCGGCCACCTTCCTGCAGCACTTGGACGTGGCCCTCGAATTTCTTGTGGCCAACGGCATTCGGCTCGTCGTCAACGCCGGGGGCCTCAACCCGACCGGGCTGGTGGCTGCGACCCGCGAGCTTATCGCGCGCCGCGGATACGACCTGCGCGTGTCTCACATCGGAGGCGACGACGTCTTCGGCCGCCTCGACGCCCTGCGGCGCGAAGGCCATTCGCTGCCGCACCTGACGAGCGGGCAGCCACTGTCGTCCTGGCCGCACGAACCCCAAACGGCCAATGCCTATCTGGGCGGGATGGGAATCGCGCACGCCCTGGCCCATGGTGCCGACATCGTCATCACCGGCCGCGTCGCCGACGCCTCACTGGTCGTCGGCGCCGCCGCCTGGTGGTGGCGTTGGGCTCAGGACGATTACGACGCGCTCGCCGGCGCGGTCGCCGCCGGACACGTCATCGAATGCGGTCCGCAGGCGACCGGCGGAAATTTCTCCGGCTTTCGTGCCGTAGCCGACCTTCAGCAACCGGGATTCCCCATCGCCGAGATCGCGCGCGACGGGTCGTCGGTGATCACGAAGAATCCCGGCACCGGCGGGGCCGTCACTCGCGACACCGTCACGGCCCAATTGCTCTACGAGATCGGCGATCCCGCCTACCTCAATCCCGACGTGATCGCCCACCTGGACACCGCGGAGCTGACCGACCTCGGCGATGACCGCGTGCAGATCAGCGCGTTGCGGGGCTCGGCGCCGCCGGCGACGACCAAGGTCGCGATCACCGGGATCGGCGGCTGGGAGAACAGCGTCCTCTTCGCGCTCACCGGCACCGAACTCGATGCCAAGGCCGAGCTCGTAGAGCGGTCCGTGCGCCGCTACACCGCGGCCGTTGACGGCGTCCACGCGGTCGCCATCGACCGAATTGGGCAGGCGCAGCACGATCCCGAGAGCCAGAACGCGGGAACCGAGCTGCTGAGGATCGCAGTCCAGGGAACCAAAGATGCCGTCGGGAGGGCCTTTTCGTCATGGATGGTGGAGCAGGCCCTCTCCAGCTACCCCGGCTTGTACTCCCTCGGCCCGCCACAGCCCGGATCGGCATTCGGTGTCTACTGGCCAGCACTGATCGAGCAAGAACTGCTCGACCACATGGTCCATCACTTCGACGGGACCACGGAGGTCGTCGCACCGGGAAGGCCACACGGCGCGGCGGCGGCGACAACCCCGCAGGCCGTCCCATCGGTGCAATCCGGACCGAGCGACGAACTCGTCGTCGCCTCGCTCGGCGAGATCGTTCATGCGCGCTCCGGCGACAAGGGCGGCGACGCGAACCTCGGGGTCTGGGTGCGCGACCGGCGAGCATGGGGGTGGCTCGAGTCGACCCTCACCGTCGACGAACTCCGCCGCCTGCTTCCCGAGACGCGGGAACTGGACGTTTCGCGCTTCGAACTGCCCAACCTCGGCGCGGTCAACTTCGTCATCCGCGGACTGCTGGGCACCGGCGCCACCTCCACGCTGCGCCTGGACTGCCAGGCGAAGGCGCTCGGCGAATGGCTGCGCGCGCGCTGCACCAAGGTGCCGAAATCGGTTGTGGCAGAGGAGGACGAAAATGGGTGAGCCCGACGAGAGCACCGTGGAGGTCGTCCGCAAGGCGACCCGAGAGCTGGCCCGGAGCTTCGACTACGACTACTGGCGATCCAAGGACAAGCTGGCCGAGTACCCGTGGGAGTTCGTCAAGGCGTTCGCCGAGGGCGGTTGGCTGGGTGCGCTCATCCCCGAGGAGTACGGCGGCCTGGGCCTCGGGATCGCGGAATCGGGCACCATGATGCAGGAGATCGCCGCCGCGGGTGCCGGCGCGAGCGGCGCCTCCGCAGTGCACTTCTACCTGTTCCCACCGGCGCCCATCATCCGACACGGCTCGGAGGAGATGAAACGGGAGTTCCTGCCCAAGCTCGCAAGCGGCGAGATCCTGATGGCGTTCGGCGTCACCGAGCCCACCGCCGGTGTGGACACCTCGCGCATCCGGACCAAGGCCGACAAGGTCGACGGCGGCTGGGTGGTCAATGGCCAGAAGGTCTGGATCAGCAACGCGCAGAACGCCCATAAGATTCTGCTGCTCGCGCGAACGTCGCCCCGCAACGACGACAAACCTCTGCACGGCATGACGCTCTTCTTCACCGACCTGGACCGCGAACGGATCACGGTCCGCGAGATCGAGAAGTTGGGCCGCTCGGCGATCGACTCCAACGAGCTGTTCATCGAGAACCTCGAGGTTCGCGACGACGAGGTGGTGGGCGAGGTGGGCAGGGGGTTCAGGTACCTCGTCGACGGGCTCAACTCGGAGCGAATCGTGGTGGGCCTCGAGGGCGTCGGCATTGGTCAGGCAGCGTTGGAGCTGGCGGCGAAGTACGCCAACGAGCGCATCGTCTTCGACCGGCCCATCGGCCAGAACCAGGCCGTCGCCCACCCGCTGGCCGATTCCTGGATCCGGCTCGAGTCGGCGCGGTTGATGGCGATGCATGCCGCGCAGCTCTACGACGGCCACCAGGACTGTGGCATCGAGGCCGCCGCGGCAAAGTATTTGGGCGCCGAGGCCGGCTTCGACGCCTGCGATCGCGCAATGTCCACGCACGGTGGCTACGCCTACGCGAAGGAATATCACGTCGAGCGGCTGTGGCGGGAGGCGCGGCTGCTGCGCAACGCGCCGTTTTCGCAGGAGATGGTTCTCAACTACATCTCCACGCAGGCGCTCAAACTACCTCGCGCCTACTAGGTCGAGTGTTGCGGCACGACGTTGGCGGCACAAATGCGCACCGGTGCGCCGCCATCCCATGCCTGCACCGAATGCAGCACGACAAGGTATAGAGAGATATTCAAGATGCGTGTTGGAGTGATGGACACAGCCCTCGTGGCGCGACCGGCCGCGGATTCACTTACCCGTGCCAATTACCTGGCGGCGGTCGCCAATCGGGTCGACTCGTTCTGGGTGCCCGACCACCTGAACGCGCTGTTGCCGCGGTCGATATGGGCGCCGAAGTATTGCGGGGCAGCGCGACTCGTCCCACGCGCCGATGCATCGCTGGAGCCGTGGACCATGCTCGGGCACCTGGCAGCCCGCAACCGCCTAGGCCGCCTGCGCCTGGGTGTGAGCGTGACCGACACCGGGCGCCGTAACCCCGCGGTCACCGCGCAGGCCGCCGCGACGCTGCACCTGCTGACGCGCGGACGCGCGATCCTGGGCATCGGCACCGGCGAACGAGAAGGCAACGAGCCCTACGGGGTGGACTGGTCGAAGCCCGTCGCGCGTTTCGAGGAGGCGCTGGCCACGATCCGGGCGTTGTGGAACTCGAATGGCGAACTGGTCAAACGAGATTCGCCATTTTTTCCGTTGCGCGACGCGGTGTTCGACCTTCCGCCCTACCGCGGGAAATGGCCGGAGATCTGGATCGCCGCTCACGGTCCGCGGATGCTGCGCGCCACCGGCCGATACGGCGACGCCTGGTTTCCCGCGTTCCCCCACCGCCCAGAAGACTACGGCCAGCGGCTGGAAATCATCCGGACCGCCGCCTCCGACGCCGGACGCGACCCGACCGCCGTCCTCCCCGCCGTCGAATTCTTGGTCGTCACCGGCCCCAGCCGCGGAGCGGTCGACGACGCGCTGAATTCCCCGGTTCTGAAATCGCTGGCTCTCACCGCGTCCGACGAGGTGTTCGCCCGCCACGGCGCCTGCCATCCGCTGGGGCAAGGGTTCTCGGGTTCGCAGGACCTCGTGCCGCACGCCTTCAACGAACAGACGGCCCTGTCCTATGCGGGCCAGGTGCCGCCGCCCGTCGTGCGGGAAGTGTTCTTGAGCGGCACACCCGACGAGGTGATCGACCAGGCCGCACAGTGGCGGGATCGCGGGGCGCGCTACGTCGTTGTGGCCGACGTCAGTTCGCTGCAGCGGAGCCTGCGCGGCGGCCTTGCCGCGATGAGGCCATTCGCGAGAATCCTGCGCGGCCTCAAGAAGCTCTAGCCACCGCTCAGTTTCCGCTCCGCGAAAACGCTTTCCGCAGGCCCCGCGGGACATCGGTCTCCGCGGTGCCGGGGTGAGACACGAGCACATAGCCGGCGTAACCCCAGATCATTGGCATCGCGGCCAGCACGCCATACATCGCTGCCATGACGTCACCTCCTAAAAGTACAAGGGCGTCAACACCGTGTTGATGTCTTAAAGACTCGCGCTTCGCTGCCCGGATGTCGCCGACGCTGGCACCCATCAGGGGTCCCCACCAGTCGGGGTTTTCGCCTACCCGCTAGCGGGCATGGCGGACGCGGCGAGCCCTGAGGCGAGGTCTTCGGAATCCGTATGCCACGCGGGGCCCCGGCGAGGGATGGCGCCGCATGCCGGCGAAGCGAAGCCCGCGGATTCCATCCCGGCAAGCGGGCTACCGACCGCCGTGAACGAGTCAATGAGTGCGCTTGCTTCCGCTCGCCGCAGTCGCCGAGCGGAGTCGGCGGCAATCGCCGCGGCCACGCCGCACACCAGGCCCAAATTGGCGAGCAGGGCCACGCTCAGCAAGATGGCGATCGGCGCGGCGCCGGGATTCCGGGGGTCGACCTCGTCGAGCAGAATGACCGAAACGGTCTCGGCCACCAGCACGATCTCGACGACGATGAAAACCGCAGCCGGCCACAGCGTGGGCTTGACGGAGATCGACACGTCCGTCTCCCTTCGACGCGGCCGCGGTTACACGACGAGTGTCACCCCATACCTTCGGATGCACATTGCCGCTAGCGGCCCGATCGTCGTACCGGCTGGCTCCACCAGTGCCCACCGTGGGCCCGACGCACGCAAATCGTTGATTTCCCGTCCATAAGCCCCACAGTGGGGCCTCAACGCACCGAGAGCGGACCGAAACCCACTGATAAACAACATCATCGGGATGGCCCTCCGGCTAACCGGTAACGCCTCGCCCCTGCGGACCCGCATGCCAGACTGCGGCTGGCATTGAAGACTCAGGCTGCGTCGGCGGCCATTGTCAATGTGACACGCGACACGAAGAAGGTGCGACATGTTGCAAGCGCAGCCAGCAGTGAGGCAACCGGCACGCGTCAGCCGTCCGCCGCGGCGGGTCGACATGACGGCGCGGCCCCGCGCGCTTCGGGGCGCCCGCGCGGCACTCCAGACGCTCGCGCATGCCGCGAAGGTGCAGGCGCAGGAGGCCGCGCTGTTGCTCTCGGTGCCCGCGGCTGCGCCGGTACGCCTCATCCGCGGCGAATATGGATCTGCCAACTCGCCACTGCCGCGGACGCAACCGCGCGCCGCCGCCGCGCCACCGGTGTTGCTCGTCCACGGCTTCGGGGGCGCAGCGTCCAGCTGGTCGTCGGTGGCGCAAGCCCTGAGCGCCCGCGGCCTGATCGTCGACACAATGGCCTACGCACCGGTCGGAAACTCGGTGGAGCAGCTCGCCGACAAGCTCGTCGCCCACGTGGAAGAGATGTTGTCTCGGACCGGCGCGGAAAAGGTGCATCTGGTCGGGCACAGCCTGGGCGGTGTCATTATCGCGCAAGCGATCTCGGATGCCCGCGTGAGCGGACGGGTCGAGACGGTCATTACGCTGGGCTCCCCGTTCGGAGGCTCCCCTTGGGCCGGCGTGCTCCCGGTTGTCGATATGGTCCGAGCGCTGCGGGCCGGGTCGCCCCTGCTAACCCGCCTCGCCTCCACGCCGTTGCCGGAAGGGGTGCGCTGGCTGTCGGTGACGGCCGCGCTCGACATCGTCGTGCCCGGTGCGCGGTCGGTGCCGCCCCACCCGCGGGCGGAGACCGTCACGTTCACTGGCGTCGGCCATCTCGGGATGCTGCTGAACCGACGCGTAATCGAATACGTGACAACCGCATTGTGCGCGGACGCGGCGGCCGCCGACGCCGAGCCGGCCATGCGTGCGTTGCAGACCGCCGCGTGACAGTTCGAAACCGAGTTGGGAGTACCGATGAGTCAGTCGCACATTGACCCTGACGCCGATCCGAGCAGGCGTGCGTGGTTGGCTTGCCCCAATTGCGACCACGGCGCCGGCTGCCCCGAATGCCACAACAGGCGAAACTGCGCCACCCACTGGCAGTATCTGCTGAAAAATGTTGCGGCGCGGGTGTTTCTGCAATGCCCCTCGTGCTTGTGCGTGTGGACGGTCGACACGTCGAGCCCCGCCCGGCAGGCACCGACGGTGGTGCGCGGCACCAGACCAAATGCCTGCACTGCCGTCACCCCACGTCCATCGAGCGGCTCCGATGACGACAGGGACGAAGCCGTCATTGCCAAGGTATGGCTCGGTGACCAGCCCCGCGACATCGTGACGAGCCCGAACGGCGAGTTCGTCTACGTGATGACTGCCGATTCGGTCAAGGTCCTCAACAGCTTTCACCACATCGTCGCCTCGATTCCGGTCGGCATGGAGTCGAAACAGATGATGATCAGTCTCGATGGCAGTCGAATGTACGTCACCGGCTATGACGGATCCCTGTCGGTAATCGATCCCATCGAGCTGACGACAAAAGCCGTTGTCAAGAAACACAGCACAGCGGCGGTCGTCAGCCCCGACGGTGACTACATCTATTTGGCGCATAACGAGGCGGTTGGTGAGCCCGGCAACGCCTGGGTTTCGGCGATCCGCTCCGACGGCGCTTCTGTGGCTTTCGCCGCGGTCGACGGGTTCGTCACGGGAATGGCCGTAAGCCCGAACGGACGTCGGTTGTACGTTGCGTCGGCTGGCAGCAGCTCTGATGGCCGCGGCGGCTCCATAGCGGTCATCGACACGGCAAGCTACAACGCCGTCGGCTCGGTAGCGGTTGACCACGCCCCGGAGACCATCACGGTGGACGCCGAAGGAATCCTGTACGTCACCCACTTTCACACCAAGTCCATCACCGTGGTTGACCCGGGGACGTATTGTGCCATTGCCATCGCAGTCGATGATGCGCCTATGGAGGTCGTGGCCCGTCCGGAGACCGAATTCGTCTATTCGGCCAACTCGCACTCCGTGACGGTGATCGATACCGCCACCGCGGGCACTACCAGCATGTTGCTCGGTGAGCTGCCGCGACACTTGGCCATGAGTGCCGACGGAAGGCGCCTTTATGCAACCGATTTCGCTCACGGGACCGTATGGTGTCTCGACACCTCGGACAACTCCGTTGTGGCGACGGTGCCGGTCTGCGCTCACCCGGCGGCGGTGAAGCTCAGTCCCAATGGGGAGTTGCTGTATGTGACGGACGCGCGAGACGGGACGCTGAACGTGGTCTCGACGACGTTGCTGAAGCCAGGTTCGCCGCCCAGCGCGTGACGCTCGATTCCCGGTTGCACCCAATGCCTTTGGGCGCTAGCGCTGACGACAGCCAGCCGCCGGCAGGCGATGCTTTCAGGGTAAAGACGTCAGGGCGCGGCGCTCCGCAGCGCCGCCGATAGCGAGAAGGCGTGAGTATGAGAACCAGGGTGGCCAAGCGTTTCGTCGGATTCGGCGCGGCGCTGATCTCCGCAATGCTGGTCTCGCCGGCGGTATCGATTGCCGACTCGGGCGGTGCCCACACGGGGCGGACCGGATCCTGCCCCGACATTCAGGTCGTGTTTGCGCGCGGCACCAACGAGCCACCGGGTCCCGGACGTGTCGGCCAGGCATTCGTCGACTCGTTGCGCTCCCTTGTCAACGGCAGGTCCGTGGCGCTTTATGCTGTCGACTACCCGGCGTCATACGACTTTCTGCGCGCTGTCGACGGCGCAAACGACGCCCGGCACTTCGTTGAAAGCACCGTCTCGGCGTGCCCGCAGACCAAGGTGGTGCTCGGCGGGTACTCCCAGGGCGCCGCCGTCGTCGACCTGATCACCGTGCCCGGGCAGGCCACCTTCGGATTCGGGGATCCGCTACCCAGCGACGTCGCCGACCATGTCGCGGCAGTGGCGGTTTTCGGCAACCCCTCCAACCGCGCCGGGGGCCCACTGACCGCGCTGAGCCCGCTGTTCGGCTCCAAGGCGATCGATCTGTGCAACGGGGCGGACCCGGTGTGCTCGCCCGGCAACGACGCGGCGGCGCACCGCGTCTACGTGGAGTCGGGAATGGCCGGGCAGGCAGCCCAATTCGTCGCCGGCCGGCTCGCGGCGGGATAGCCACGTCAATTCGGCGGTGATCTAACGCCGCTTGTCCCGGACCTTGTAGGTGGAGGGCCAGGACTTCCGGGACTCGTCGCCGGTCAGCGGGGTTCCCATCCCGCCGACCTTGACGTTGTAGGCCTCCTTACCGGGGCCGACCTCGCGATTGGCGTGTTCCTGGGCCAGATAGTAGAGCTCATCGATCGTCGCTTCGTCGTAGGCGACGAAGGAAGTCTCTCGGGCGATGTCGTCGATCCCGGCAAGCATCCGGTCGGGCAGCAACCGCGACGCGAGCGCCGCCAGGCCGAAGAGAGAGAACGGGATGACCCAGTAGCAGGCGAACGACAACGGCGTCCTCGTGTCCAGGATCGACGCTCCCGTTCCCCTCGGGCCGTCCACGATGGGCGGGATCGCCGACGAAACCGTCATCCCGGCGAACACGCCGATCCAGAGCCAGGTCAGTAGCCCGACGATCCGTCGGAACAACTCGGTCTTGACGACGTCGTCGGGCTGTTCGGCGGCGACTAACTCGCGCGCGAACGGCTTCCCGATCAGCACGCCGACGAGCGCAACGAGCAAGAGCCCGGCGAAGCTGGCCGGCAGTAGCCACCGCTGATTGAACGAGTCGCCGAGCGCAAACGTCAGGATCGTCAGCACCACGAAAGTTGCCATGGCCCCGGTTTGGAGTGGATGCCACGGCTTGCCGGCGATGCCGATCGCGAACCCGGCGACCGCGATCGCCAGCGCGATCAGCACGCCAACGGCGAAAGGAGCGTTGCCGACCAGCACCCAGTAGACGATCCACGGCGCAAAGCCAAACAGCATGCCCACGATGGGCCAGTTTATGAGCGAGGCGAAGCGTGCCGTCGGCGGCAGGGCCGAAGATGGATCGCCGCCTCCGGGCTCACGGCATTGATGGAATGGGGTCGTCTCAACCTGGGAGGCCGGGAAAACCGGGATTGTTTGTCTTAGCGCTGGACTTGCTCAGGTAGTCGGGGCAGTAGACGGCCGACGCAATCGCGGTGAACCTCGTGGAGCCGGCGAGGCCAAATCCTGGATTGAGACTCATCACCTGTTTGATGACGTCGATTTCCTTCTGGCCCGAGTCCATCATGTTGCACGCCGTTCTGGCGGCCGCGACGGCAGCAGGCCCGTTGCTGTAGCTGATGCCCGCCTGGCTGAGCTGGCTGAGAAAGCTCGCATCTTGACCCGGATCGGCGGGGCCCGGGTCGGCCTGCGCGGGCACGGCTTGGCCGATGATGGCGGCGAGGCTGGCAAGCACTACAAACAGACGCATCGCCATATCATCGTCCACATCGGCGCGTTTGTCCCGTCGGCTCGATTCGTCTGAGAGCACCCCGCGGAATCGAAGCACGTGAGGGATAGTCTGCGCAGGGGGCGCCGGCGATCGCCAGTGGGACCACCAGGGCATGGCGATTCACCGTGGCGTCGGCGGCAAGGTTTCTAGGCGGTTGCGCCCCCGGGCGCTGAGCTCGGCGGCCGGGCGCCACGCTCGTACACCGTCACCCGATCATGTTGACCCCACCATTGAACCGGCAAGTGGGAATCCACTTCGGTCCAATCTGTTTCGAGAATCAGGTGCATCTGATCGTCACCGGTCGCACCGCCGCGGCCGTCGCCGATATAGATGACGCGTTTCCCCTCGTACGCCATCAATGTGCGCGCGCCGACATCCCGGCCATGGGGCGGCCACGAAAGGAATAGCGTCCTGTCCGGGTGCAGGGCGGCCGCTTCGGCGCAGTCCTTCGCGCAGACCTCGGCATAGAGGTCTTCGCCGTGCCAACCATTGGTGAGCAGCGCCGTGCCCGGGCTCAGGTCATAACAGATGACATCCACACCCACCTGCGCAAGCAGGTAGGCCCAATAGCCGGTACCAGCCATCGGATCGACAAGACCGCCTTGAACATGCTTGGCCACGAACGCCACGGTATCGGGGTCGGGAACGGCCCAGCAGTACTTCCTGACGAGCCTTACCCGGTTCGGCGAGCGGGCCATGTTCTCTTGCAGGGTGCGGTCCATACTGAAATAACCGACCACCAGGTTCCCCCCGAGACGCCGATCGGTCTCAACGCAGTCCTTCACAGCCTCCCAATAGGGATTGTTGATGGTCACTCCCGGTACTCCTCAAGCTGAGGCCCGCCCAGCACTTGGGGCAGCCATATTCCAAGTCGCCGGCGTCAAACTGAACCATCCCGAGTTCCATACACCCTAGGGGTTCTGTGAGCCGGCCGGTTGGCTGGCGTCCAATTGATCGTAGTAGCTTCCGCTTCGGCGGATTCGATGCGCCCGGGCCGATGCATGAGACGCTGCTGGTTACACCACGCGACATATTCGAGAAGGTCGTTCGGCCTGATCCCGCCACACTTCTGCGAGACGCGCCGAGCCTGCGTTGGCTGATCCTGGAAGCCGAGCTGGCTTGACCCCCGTCTATGTGGCGCGGGCCTGCTGTCGGTAGGCGTGGGCCGCTCTGGCGTGGGGGACTTCAACTTCTCCCTTGGCGTCAATTTCGGCTGAGCTCGCCGCCGAATCCGGCGCGCGGCCCCGTCCCGGTCGACGGGTTCCCGCCTGCGCCGGGCGGTACCGCTGTCGCGGGGATGGCGTTGTCGATGAGGACGGCTGCGATGGCGGCGGCGGTGGCGAAGGTGTCGGTGTTGAGGACTCGGTTGCGGGCCGAAGCGCCATCCAAGAGCAGCGCCAGTTGTTCGCCGAGCTGTTCGGGGTTGGTGGCGCCGGCCTCGCGGGCGGTGTCGGTGAGCCGCGCGGCAAAGGCCTTCTTGTAGTCGCGGGCGCGTAGGCGTGCCGGGTGGTCCGGGTCGTGGAGTTCGACGGCCGCCGCGATGAACGGGCACAGAGGCGCGTGAATGTCGAAGGCGGCCAGGAGCCGCTCACGGGGTGTGAGGTCGGTGCGGTCGAACACCTCGGGCAGGATGTCGGGATCGAATCGGCGTAGGTGTTCGGCGATCAGCTCATCCTTGCCGGTGAAGTGCTGGTAAAACGTGCGCTTGGACACCTGGGCCACCGCGCAGAGCTGGTCCAGGCCGGTGCTATTGATGCCTTGATCGCGGAACAGTTGTCGTGAAGCGCCGAGGATGCGCTCTCGTGCGCCCCTGCCGCGGCGCAGGCCTCGGGGCCCCTTCTCTAGCTCCGTCATGCACCCAGCGTAGCCCAGTTGGGTACGGATCGGTGTGCATAGCTTGCATTCCACCTAACTGTTCGATACGTTAAGCATACGGATCGGTGTACATAACACCGGCACTATCGAAAGATTGGAGTGATCGTGGGAAAACTCGATGGCAAGGTAGCGGTGATCACCGGTGCGACAAGCGGTATGGCGCTGGCCGGTGCCAAGTTGTTCGTTGACGAAGGAGCTCACGTCTTCATCACGGGCCGACGGAAGGACGCGTTGGAAGAAGCCGTCGAACAGATCGGGCGGAACGTGACTGGCGTGCAGGGCGATTCGGCCGACCTCGACGATCTGGACCGTTTGTTCGACACGGTCAAGCAGGAGAAGGGCGCGATGGACATCTTGTGGGCAAGCGCCGGGATAGGCAAGCAGAACAAGCTCGGCGAGATCACCGAGGAGGACTTTCATGACGCCTTCTGGTTGAACGCGCGCGGCACGCTGTTCACGGTCCAGAAGGCGCTGCCGCTGTTCAACGATGGCGGCTCGATCTTCATGACCGGGTCAAACGCCTCGCTGCGGGGCTACCCGAATTGGAGCGTGTACGCGGGAAGCAAGGCCGTGCTGCCCGCCTACGCACGGGTGTGGGTGTCGGAGTTGAGGGACAGGAAGATCCGGGTGAACGTGCTGACCCCCGGCCAGGTCGCCTCACCGATGCTGGAAGAGGTGATGGACGAGGAGATGAAGGCGCAGTTCGAGTCCCTGATCCCGCGACGAGAGATGGGCCGCCCTGAGGAGATCGCGTCGGCCGCGTTGTTCCTCGCCTCCGACGACTCGAGCTATGTCAATGGCATGGAGCTGGTGGTCGACGGCGGCACCACAGTGATCTGAGTGCCAGACACCGGGATGGACGCCGACAAAGACGTCGTCGCACCGGACCGTGGCCACCGCGGCAGAAGGGTACCGGGGAACGCGGTTCCACCCTGAGATGGAGGGCGACTCAGGCTTTCGTCCGTGTCGATCCGGAGGGGACCTTTTGGATCGCGGGCAGGGACTGGTCCTTCGTCGGCACGTACGACCGGGATGACATCGCGACGGTGCAGATCCTGTTCGTCGTGCGCGACGGAAAGATCGTCGAGTCGAAGGAATACCGCGACACGCTGCACGCGAGCCTGGCCATCGGCCCCTGACGGCCTTCTGGTTTCCGGTAATCCGCTTTGGTCGTCCGGTTATTCGGGTCATCGGAAAGCCGCGCCGTTTCGGCGACCACCCCCGACCGGATGACCTCGCGGGTCCGGCTCCGGAGTGAAGTGGTCGTGACCGTCCGGCCACCCAGCTCAAAATCCATCACAACAACTCAATACGGCGCTAGCGGGAATCGATGAAATTGATTCTCATTCGGCGCGTTCACCTCACCTTGATGACCTGGGCACCGACCCAACCCTACGGGTGGGCGCACCGACCAGGTCTCACACACAACAAGCAAGAAAGCACATAACAGGAAGCACATAAGGAGTAGCCATGACCACCTTCGCCCCGCACCGCGACACCGTGGAATTCTTCGTCGACTGCATGCACGGCGGCGCAGACAAAGACGCTCTTTCCGGCATCCTCGCCGAGGACGTGGTGCTGTACAGCCCGCTCGGCGATGAGCCAACCACCGGCCGCGAGGCAGTCCTGGAAGCCATGCAGAGCGTCGGCGCGGTGGCGGCCGACCTCACCTATAAGGAGGTCCTCAGCGGAGAGACGCACCACGCCGCGTACTTCCGGCTGCAGATCGAAGACACCGCGGTCAACGGAATGGACTACATCCTGCTCGACGCGGACGGCAAGATCGCCGAGGTGACCATATTTTGGCGCCCTCTGCCGTCCGGCGTCGCGCTGCAGCGAAACCTTGCGGATGCACTCGGCATGCAGCCCTGGGAACTGCGCACCGATGTGGAGTAACGGTGAAGCCCGAGACGCGTCGGTGACGTTCGCGTCGTACCCGCACTTCCGGGAAACGCGGATTGAGGCGCCGGAGTTCGACTGACGCGCTAGTCGTCACGGCGCGACGGACGACCGCCGCGCCCCTTCCCAGATGATCTTGACGCGTCCCACGAGGTGTCGGCGTCGGCACCAATCGCTCGGCGTCGAAGTGGAAGTAGCCCGCCTGTTCGGTGCCGGCGAGGTTGGGGAACCATCCCGACTCGATGTGATGGGTGATGGCCGCGTTGCCCGCGTCGATCGTGTACGTACCGAAGTAGCCGAAGTAGTTCGGCCAAGCGGTGGTCATCTCGGTGAGTGTCGCCTCGCGGTAGTCCAGAACTCCTCGAAATGCTCGACCGACCAGGACCACAGGGCTTGATAACCATCGAATCGGCGACCCGAAGTCGCGGTGACCATGCCGATGGACTGGGTGATCGCAGCATCGGCGACTGAGTCGGGATCGGGCTCCCAGGTCGGTGCGCGGTCCTTCCCCACCGCCATCGGTCCCGCGGAGGACGTCGTTGTCCCAGAAGGGTCTTGATTGTGGGGCATGGCGAGAGCTCCGAAGTAGAGGAGTGTTGAGGAAGGTCGGACCGGCAAACGCGAGCGCCTGCTCCGGGTGACCGCGCAGCCAGGACGAGGTCCACCACCAGTTCGGGCAGGATCGGTTTCCTGATGACCGTCGCGTACATGGGTAGAGGCGCGATCACCGTGGTCGTCACGGTTCGGGCATCGACCGCCCAATGCAGTTCCCGCCCAATGCAGTTCCCCGCGAGCGATCCCGCGTTCGACGACGACCGATATCGCGCTGTGCAGCTCTCGCAGAATTCGTGGCGGTGCGGGGCCGAGGCGTCATCGGCGCTAGACCGGCCATCCGCGCCAACGCCACTCCACCGGGCTGACTGAGCCTCTCGGCCACGGCGCGCTCAACAACGATCAAATCCTCACGGGCAGAACCGTTGTCGAGAATAGGAGTCTTCGTCGTGCTGTCGTCGAGCAGAGCAGCGACGATCGGGTACTCCTCCACCGTCGGTAGATGGAGGTCTCTTGCACTCCGGCGCTGGCCGCCACATCGGCGACGGCCGGGTTGCCAATGCCCTGGGTTTCGAATCCAGTCGCGACGTTCGCCGCCTGGTGGCTTCGCCACCTCATCCCGTCGGCGCGGCGGTTGCCTTGACCGCCTCTACACACACGGTGACGTCGACCGTGTCTCCGAGCATCGGGCCGCCTCCGGCTAGCACGGGAGTGTCGGTCAGGACGCCGAAATCACTGCGCTTCAGCTTGATCTCGCCTTCGAACCCGGCCACTTCACCGTGACCCATGCCGGGGCTCGCGCCGAGAAATGAAAACGCCAGTGGTAGGCGTTTGGCGATTCCGCGCAGGGTGAAGTCGATTATGAGCACCCAGTCGTTCTGCCCGGTGGCGTGCATGTCGACCGAGACGAGGGTCGCGGTGGGGAACTCCTCGGCGTCGAAGACGTCGGGTGCCCGCAGGTGCTCGTCGCGGGTTGGGTTGCCGGTGTCCACCGACCCGACCGCGATGGTGGCCGTAATGCTCGGAGTTCCGTTCTCGGGCACGGTGATCGCCCCGGAGAAGTCGCCGAATCGCCCGCGTACCCTGCCGACCATCAGGTGGCGAACCGAGAACGTGATGGACGAGTGGACGGGGTCGATCGTCCACGTGCCGGGGGTCAGATCCCGCCCAACCGCCGACGTCACCTGAGTGTTCTTCTCGAGTTCGGACGGCAGCTCGTAGAGTTCGCGTAAGACCAGGGCGTTGCGGGCTTGGATGAGCACGCCACCCTCGTCGAGACGTCCGAGTTCGATTGGCGCGAAACCGAGATCGGTGCACAGTTCGGCTACCAGCGCGCTTGCCGCGGAGTCGTTGCTGGACACGAAGACCACGCGTTTCCCGAATTCGGGTGGGCGCTTCTCGGCGAGCTGCCTGGCGGCGGTTTGGTTGAACGACTTGACCACCGCGGCGCCCGGAAACGCCTCGGCGTTGTACTCGGTCGAGAGGCGGCCGTCGAGGATTTGCTCGGAATTAGGCACCAGGAACGCGTTCGTCGCGTCGACGACGATCTTGCCCGACCAGTCTGCGCGGCGCCCACCCAGCTCACGGACCTGCAAGAACGGAATGGCCAAGATGATCACGTCCGCATCCAGGGCCGTGTCGAGGGTGGCCGGTGTGATCGAGGCGGACAGTTCGGTGACGTCGATCGTCTCCGGACCTCGCGTGTTGGCCCAGAGTGCCGGGACGTGGTGGTCGGAGAACCGTTGCGCCAGAACCGTGCCAACGGTGCCGGTGCCCACGACGGCGTACTGCACAGCGCTGCTCATCGCACGACCTCCGCGGTCCGAGTAGCCGCGATGAAGACCGCCAGCGCCAGGAACACGGCGTTCACGGGCCACTGCTGTACTCCGCTCGTCGACCGTGGAACACCGCCGCGCCCACCTGCAGCAGCGCCAGACCCACGGCTGCGGCCGGCGTCAGGATGGGCGCGATGCCGGTGAGCCACGGCAGGATCAGCCCGAGAGCCCCGGCCACCTCGACGCCGCCGATGAGTTTGAGCGACGTCGCAGACAACGCCTCGGCGGCTGCAGCCATGGACGGGTTCTCCGCCAGGCGCTCCTTGGGCGTCAGCAGTTTCGTGCCACCGACAAAGAGATATGCGGCGGCGAGTAATCCGGACGCGATCCATACCGCGATGTTCACCTGGGCTCCTCGAAGACGTATGTGTACGAACAGGGGCGACGACCCGACCGCTCGCACCTGCGAATCTCGCAGTCACGTGGACGAGTCATTAGTTGATGCATCAATTACCCTATCGGATGTTAATGTGATGCGTCAACTAAATCTGCTCCATCGGAGTCATTCCCGCGGTGATGCAGACCGTGACGCCTCGACAACGGCCGGACGCCGTCGCCGGTGGCGCGGGGTTGCCACGACGGAGCCGTCGCGGTCGGCGGCTGACGTTTAACGGTTGACGGTTGAACTATCCTTCAGATGCAGGAGGTCCGGATGACAGCTGGGCGATCAGAAAACCATCGGGTCGTCGCGGTGACGCGGCCCGAGCGAGAGCGTCGTCAACCCGAAACGGTGTGGCTCGACGACGATCAGCAGCGTGCGTGGCGTCAGCTCCTTTCGATGATTATGGAGCTTCCGGCGGCCCTGGAAAGCGATCTGCAGCGCACCACCGGACTGACGACGTTCGAGTACCTCGTGCTGGCGAATCTCTCGGAAGCCGACGACAGGACGCTGCGGATGTCGGAGCTCGCCTCCAGTGCGAACTCCTCGTTGTCGCGGTTGTCGCACGTGGTCAGGCGCCTCGCAGGCAACGGGTTGGTGGTGAAGCGCGTCTGTGCCGAGGACGGCAGGG
This sequence comes from uncultured Actinomycetota bacterium, assembly GCA_963784685.1. GTDB lineage: Bacteria > Actinomycetota > Actinomycetes > Mycobacteriales > Mycobacteriaceae > Mycobacterium. The sequence goes on along the minus strand of CAWASF010000006.1, from coordinate 51,086 downwards.
TGAGCGTGGTCGAGCTCACGAAGGCGGGATTGCGGCGGGTCTCCGCCGCGGCCCCCCTGCATGTCGCGAAGGTGCGCGAACTGGTGGTGGAGCCGTTGACGAAGGCCGAGCTGATGAGGCTCGGCAGGGCGGCGCAGGCCATTACCGACCGGATCGCCGAGTCGGGTTAGTCCATCGGCTCCCGCCGGTAAGCCCGCCGATAGACGGCGCCTTCGTGCGTCAGCACGACGCCCGTTCGGAACGAGCTCGGAGACTAGATTTCCTCAGTTCAGGGCGCGGTCGAGGTTGATCGCGGCGCTGATCAGCGCCAGATGGGTGAAGGCCTGGGGGAAGTTGCCGACCTGTTCGCCGGTGGCGCTGACCTGTTCGGCGTAGAGCCCGACGTGATTGGCGTAGGTGAACATCTTCTCCAGCGCCAGCTGGGCATCGTCGAGCCGGCCCGCGCGGGTGAGCGCTTCGACGTACCAGAACGAACAGATCGAGAAGGTGCCCTCTTCGCCGTCCAGGCCGTCGGACGTCGGGTCGTAGCGGAACACCAGGCTATCGGTGATGAGTTCGCGTTCGATGGCGCGCAGGGTGGACAAGAACTTGGGGTCGGCCGGTGACAGGAACTTCACCATCGGCATGAGCAGCACCCCGGCGTCGAGTTCGTCACCGTCTTCGGTTTGGGTGAACGATTCACCTCGACGACGTCGCGCCAGGCGTCGTCGCTGATGCCTGGCCCATACTTGTTGAACAGGTACACCGAGTCGATCAGCTCGCCGTAAATGTCGAGCTGTAACTGGTTGACCGCCGCGTTGCCCACCCGCACCGGCGTGGAATCCCGATGGCCGGAAAGATGATCGAGCTCGACCTCCTTATCGGGCAGGTTGCCGTCGATGTTGTAGAGCACGCGCAGCGGTCCCAGTTCCTGGTCGCCGTCGCGTTCGTGGCCCAGCCGTTCGGACAGCCATCGGGTGAAGGACCGCGCCTCGTCGATGAATCCAAGGCGCAATAGCGCGTACAGGCTGAAACCGGCGTCGCGCATCCAAACGTAGCGGTAGTCCCAATTACGGCTGCCACCAATATGTTCCGGGATACTTGTAGTAGACGCCGCGATGATGGCGCCGGTGGGCTCGTGGGTGAGCAGCTTGAGAGTGATGGCCGAGCGGTGCACCATCTCGCGCCACCGCCCGACATAACGCGACTGGGAAAGCCAGTCGCGCCAGAACGATGTGGTGGCATCCAGCAATGCGTCGGTCACATCGACCGCGTCGGCGGAAGGCTCGTCGTCACCGTCGAGCATCTCCAGCACGAACAGGGCGGTGTCTCCTCTGGTGAGTTGGATGTCGGCGCACACCACGGCGTTGTCGGGGTTGTCGTCGTCGACGGTCAGTGCGGTGGAGGCGATCAGTCCCATTCGTACCCCGTCGCCGGTGATCAGCACGCCGTCGCCGAGCGGTCTGGCGGAACACGATTGGCGCGCGTAGTCAGGTCGGGCGTCCAACCGCATTTGCAGGTCGATCTTGCCCCGCACACCGCTGACCCGTCGGACCAGCCGCTGCCGGTAGTTGTCGTCGGCCTTGACCATCACCGGCATGAAGTCGTGGACTTCGGCGACGCCGTTGGGGGTGAGGAAGCGAGTGATCAGCACGGCGGTGTCGGGGAAGTAGAACTGGTGGCTGCGGGTTACCCCGCGAGTGGGCGCCAGCCGCCAGCTACCGCCCCGGTCGCCGTCGAGGATCGCGCCGAACACACTCGGCGAGTCAAAGCGTGGCGCGCAGAACCAGTCGATGGTGCCGTCGGTGCCCACCAGGGCACACGTGCGCAAATCCCCGATCAGACCGTGATCGGCTATGCCCAAACGGTTTTCACTCATCGGGCAACCGCCAGCCGTCCGGACCCGCCAGCGCCAGCGCCTCCTGCGGTCCCCATGACCCGCGCGCGTAGGACGCGACCTTCGGCGGAGAGTCGAGCACCGGCTGACATATCTGCCAGAGCCGGTCGACCTCGTCGGACCGGGTGAACAGCGTCTGGTCACCGCGCATCACGTCGAGCAGCAGCCGCTCGTAGGCTTCCAGAGGCGTGTCCTCGATGTCTTCATCAGCCAGATTCAGCTGCAGCTGCAGTGGCAGCAGATCCAAGTCTGGGCCGGGTCGCTTGGCGTTGAGGCTGACCTGGAATTCCGGCGAGTCCGACAACTCAAGCACCAATTGGTTTGGCTGGCAGGCGGATTCGCCGAACCGACCCATCGGCGGCGTCCGGAAGGTGAGCGTGATGGTGCGGCGGGTCGCGCCCAGCGCCTTTCCGGTGCGCAGATAGAAGGGCACTCCCTGCCAGCGTTCGGTGTCGACGAAAGCCTCGAGCGCGACGAATGTCTCGACCGACGAGTCCTCGGCGACGTCGTCCTCGTCGTGGTAGCCCTCGTACTGGCCGAAGATCACCCGTTGGGGGTCCAGCGGCCGCATGGCGGCAAACACCTTGGACTTCTCGTTGCGCAGCGACGTCGCGTCGAGGTGCACCGGCGGCTCCATTGCGATGAAGCCGAGCACTTGGCACAGATGGGTGGAGATCATGTCGCGGAAACAGCCGGTGGACTCGTAGAAGCTGCCGCGTCCCTCGACGGTCAATGTCTCGGGCACGTCGATCTGGACCGAGACGAGATGCTCGCGGTCCCAAGCCGATTCCATGAAGCTGTTGGCGAACCGCAGCGCGAGGATGTTTTGCACCGCTTCCTTGCCGAGGAAGTGGTCGATGCGGTACACCTGTTCCTCGTCGAGCACTTCTTTGAGTGCCGCGTCGAGGTCGCGTGACGATGCCAGATCGGTGCCGAACGGTTTCTCGATGATCACGCGGGCGCCTGCGGTGAGATGTTCGCGCCCGAGCATGCCGATCATCGACTGCATGGCTGTCGGCGGTACGGACAGGTAGATCAGCGTGCGCGCGTCGTGACCGAGGCGCTCGCGGGCCGCAGACACCACTGCGGCAAGGTCGGCTCCGTCATCTGCACTGGAGGTCTGAAACGACAAGCGGCTCAAAAAGTCTCGCACTACGTCGTCGTCGAGGTCGTCGACGAATTGGTCGAGCCCGGACCGCACTTTGTCGCGGAACTCGTCGTCGGAGCCGGGGGAATGACGCCCCGATCCGATGACCGCGTACTCGCCCGGCAGCCGGTCTGCCGCGGCGAGGTGGTACAGGCCGGGAAAAAGCTTGCGTTTGGCAAGGTCGCCGGTGGCCCCGAACAGCACGAACACGTGCGGTACCGGCTTGGTGTGCTCGTCGGCGGTCACGCCATCTCCCGCGGCTGAGCATTGCCGAGCGCATTCTCTATCACCTTCGGTCCACCTTCAGAATCCTTAGTTGCCAACGGGAGTCGGCATAGCTTAGTTGCGGAGCCACGGCACTCCCAATGTCGCGTGGATCAGGTTGGCCATCTGGCGTCACGCCGCTGTCCTTGGTTAGCAAGAAGCGACGTCGACTCGATAGCGTGCAGCGGACCGCGTGTGCAACCACGCGTGTTGGACGCCGGCGGACACCCCCAAATGCGATCCGATTTGTCGGGCCGGCGCGTGATCTCAGGCACTGCTCCGAGCTTAGCCGTCAATACTTGATGCGTCAACAGTTCCGAACTAGCCATTGCCGTCCTGTCCGCCCAATTGGGCCCGCGGGCATCGCATTGCAGTCGGTGACCTCATCCTCAAGCGTCAGAACGACGCATCGATTCCGTGGCGTGACGCTGACGATCCGCCAGCCGAGAACGCGCCGGTGCGCACGGGCAACGCTGGTTGGTGACCGCCATCAACCCAGGCGTCTCATAAGCCGACTCACAGCCGGAGTCTCATCCTTACCGAAAGACCTGTTATGCGGGGTGAACCGCTCACAGCTGATGAAGGTTATGAGGGCTCGTCTTCGTCGGGGGAGTCGTGGTTTGTGGCCAGGTGGTGCAGGATTCGTTCGTTGAGGGTGGCGAGCAGGTCGAGCTCAGCCGGGGTGAGCAGATCGACGAAGTTCCGGCGGACGTCCTCCACGTGCCCGGGTGCCGCCTTTTCGATGGCGGCGCGGCCAGCGGGCAGCAGGCAGACCATGGTGCTGCGGGCGTCGTCGGGGTTGGGCTCGCGGCAGATCAGCCCGTCCTTCTGCATGCGTCGCAGCTGGTGGGACAGACGGCTCTTCTCCCAGCCCAGTGCGCTGCACAGCTCGCGGGCGGGCATGCGGTCCCCGTCGTGATCCGAGAGCACCGCCAGGACCGCGTAATCGGCCCCGGACAGGCCCGATTCCAGCAGGCCCCGGTTCAGGTGCGCGACGAGCTGATAATTCGCATACACGAAGGCCCGCCAGGCGCGGTCCTCACGAGGTTTGAGCCAGTTCGGTGCCATCGGTTGCCATCCTACCCCCGTTGGTTGACGCATCACCAATCCTGGCTTATGGTTGAGGAGTCAACCTTTTGATCGTCAACCGAGAGGGGATATCTCATGAGCAGCATCAGCATCATCGGCCTGGGGAACATGGCCAGCGCCTTGGCCGACCGGGCGCTCGCTGGTGGCAACACCGTCGAGCTCATCGGCCGTGACCCGGCCAAAGCCAACGAATTGGCCGGATCGCTCGGCGGCGCCACTGTCGGGGCGGCCGGCACCGCCCCGGCCGGAGACATCGTCATCCTCGCTGTGCCCTACGCCAGCGCCGTGCCGGTCGTGAGCGAGTACGGAGACGAGCTGCACGGCAAAATCGTCATCGATATCACCAACCCCGTCACCCCCGATATCACCGGCCTTGTCACCCCTGAGGGCAGTTCAGGCGCGCAGGAGATCGCCAAGGCCGCCCCCGCCGGCGCGCATGTCGTCAAGGCGTTCAACACCCTGTTCGCCAACGTTCTGGCGGCCGGCCCAGCCGAGGGTCGCCCTTTGGATGTGTTCATCGCCGGCGACGACGCGCAGGCCAAGGCCCAAGTATCGGTGTTCATCGAGAGCCTGGGACTGCGCCCGTTCGACGCCGGGCCGCTGCCCATGGCGCAGGCATTGGAGAACGCGGGCCTGCTGGAGATGGGTGTGATGAAGTACTCCCTCAACCACACCGACTTCTTCCTCGGCGTCAACATGCTCAGCTGAGCGGCCCCGCACCACCACGTCTCGCGCCACATCACCTCAGTTGATCTACGGCATGAGAACACAACCCCAACCATCCACCCTTGAAAGGACACTCACATGCGCGTTTTCGTCACTGGTGGGACCGGCCATGCCGGCTCGCACATCATCCCCGAACTCATCGCCGCCGGGCACGAGGTCACCGGCCTGGCCCGGTCGGACGAGGCCGCAGCGGCGCTGTCCGCGCAAGGCGCGAAGGTGCGTCGCGGCGACCTTGAGGATCTCGACGGGCTCAAGGAGGCGGTCGCGGACTCCGACGGCGTCATCCACGTCGCGCACAGGCAAGACCTGCTTCCATCCGGCGGGATGGACGCCGTGGCCGCCGCGGAGCTGCCGATCATGCTCGCGTACGGCGAGGCACTCGCGGGGACCGGAAAGCCGCTGGTCGCGGCGGGCAGCATCGGCTCGCCCGGAAACCTGGGCCGACCGGCCACCGAGGACGACCCGGCCCTTCCCAGCGGCGAGGAGCACAAGGGCACCCTGCGCGTTCGTAACGTCGTGGAACGCGCCGTCGTCGGCCTCGCCGAGCAGGGAGTGCGGTCTTCGATCGTGCGGCTCCCGCTCATCGCGCACGACACGACCGATAACGCTGGCTTTCTGCCGGGGCTGATCGGGACCGCGAAGGAGAAGGGCTTCGCCGGCTACCCCGGAGACGGCGCGAACCTGTGGTGCGCCGTGCACATCCGCGATGCCGCCTCCGTGTTCCGCTTGGCGCTGGAGAAGGGTCCGGCTGGCAGATATTGGCACGCGATTGCGGAAGGGGAAATCCCGTTCCGCGAGATCGCCGAGGCCATTGGCAGCCATCTGGACTTACCCGCCGTGAGCGTTCCCGTGGACGTCCTGATGTTGCCGGGATACTTTGGGCCCCTTACGAATTTGGTCACGGGGTCCTTCCCAGCGACCAGCCTTATCACGCGCCAGACGCTGGGCTGGGAACCCGCTGAGCCCGGCCTGTTCGCCGATTTGGACAACGGCCATTACTTCCCGGCCGGCTGACGGCCTAGGCCCACCGACCCAGTCTCACCCACTACGAGGAGTCACCATGACCACGTTCGCCCCGCACCGCGACACCTTGGAGTCCTTCGTCGACTGCATCCACGGCGGCGCAGACAAAGACACTCTCACCCGTTTGCTCGCCGAGGACGTGGTGCTGTACGGCCCGTTCGGCGATGAGCCAGTCACCGGCCGCGAGGTCGCCGTGGAAACCATAAAGACTGTCAACGGACTCTCGTCCGACGACACTTATCTGGAGGTCCTCAGCGGCGAGACCCACCACGCCGCCCACTTCCGGCTGCAAGTCGGAGACGCCGCGGTCAACGGCATATTCTTCGTCCTGCTCGACGCGGACGGCAAGATCGCCGAGGTGAGCATCTTCTACCGCACGCTGCCCGCCGGCGTCGCGCTGCAGCGAAACCTCGCGGAGGCAATCGGCATGCAGCCCTGGGAACTGCGCACAAACGGGGAGTAACGACCAACGCCGTGCCCTACGCGCCGGGCTCGATCCCGGGGCGTGGGGCGGGCTTGCGGTCCCCGTTGTGACCCGAGGGCACCGCCAGGACCGCGTAGTCGGCGCCGGACAGGCCCGATTCCTGCCGCCCCGGTTCAAGTGCACGACGAGGGGATGACGGGCGCGCACGAAGGCCCGCCAGGCGCGGTCTTCACGACGGTCCAGCCACTTCGATTCCATCACCCCCACGCTCCTCGATTAGTTGACGCATCAATAAAGTCGACTAAGGTGGAGGAGTCAACCTTTTCGACCGTGAGTCCAGAGAGGACACCTCATGAGCAGCATCAGCATCATCGGCACCGGGAACATGGCCCGCGCGATCGGCGCGCTGGCGGTAGCGGGCGGCAACACCGTCGAGGTCATCGGCCGCGATCAGTCCAAGGCCGCTGACCTGGCCAAGGCTCTCGGCGGCAGCGCCACGACGGGCGAGTTCGGCGCCGTCCCGGCCGGGGACATCGTCATCGTGGCCCTGCTATACGCCAGTGTCGTGCCGGTCGTCACCCAGTACGGAGACGCGCTGGCGGGCAAGGTCATCGTCGACATCAGCAACCCCTTCAATGACGCGGCCGACGGGCTAGCCATCCCCGATGACACCTCGATCGCGCAGGAAGTTGCCAAGGCGGCCCCGGCCGGCGCCAGCGTGGTCAAGGCCTTCAACACCATCTTCGGTCATGTCCTGGAGAAGAACCGGACAGTGGATGCGTTCTTCGCTGGCGACGATGCGCAGGCCAAGGCACACGTGTCGGAGTTCATCGAGAGCCTCGGGCTGCGCCCGCTGGACGTCGGCGGCTTGAACATGGCGCACTGGCTGGAAGGAGCGGGCCTGATCCTGATGGGTGTCGCCCGTCATGGCGTGGAGAACTTCGAGGTCGCTCTCGGCGCCACTGAATTCCCTGGCTGAGCTGCGCCCGGGTGCTAGTCCCGAGCAGTGAACGAACGGGGGCGATGTGCACCCTCGAAATGGTGGATGAATCACTGAAAGGTGTTGGTATGTCAGCAGTCACCGCAGGCCGCCGATCGTCAGCGGGCAGAGGAGCCCGACGATGAAGCTTGGTTTCGTCATTCCCTCAGTCGGGCCCGCTGTCAACGGCGCCGCTGGTCTGAGCGCGTTCTGCCGCGCGCTGGAGGATCTTGGCTACGACACGCTGTGGGTCGCCGATCGACTGGTCACGCCGGTGGATATGCAGGCCACCTACCCGGGCAAAGAGCAGCCCTACCCGCCGCAAATGACCCGTAACCTCGATCCGGTGCTGCTGTGGACGGTCGCCGCCACGGCGACCAGCCGGGTAAGGCTCAACGCCAGCACGCTCAACACGTTCTACTACGAGCCAACGCACCTGGCCCGGCAGCTGACCACGCTCGACGTGCTCAGCGACGGCCGCCTCGACGTTGGCGTGGGAGTCGGGTGGATGAAGGACGAACTCGACATCGCCCGCGGCGCGGACTGGAGCCGGCGCGGACGGATGCTCGATGACCTGCTGGCGTTCCTGCACGAGTGGTGGACGACCACCCCGGTGTCCTGGGATAGCGAGTTCTTTTCGCTGCCGCCGGTCCATGCCGACCTGCGCCCGGTCCAGGCTGGCGGTCCGCCCGTCTGGATCGGCGGTGCCAGCGAGGCCGCGATGCGCCGGGTCGGCCGCATCGGCACCGGCTGGCTCGGGGTCGACGGGCTGCAGGACTCTTCCGACCACCTGTGGGCGATTGCCCGCCGTGCGGCGCAGGACGCCGGCCGCGATCCTGACGCGCTGAAGACCGCCATGCGGATCAACCTCGAACCCGGCACGTCCGTTGACTCGGTGGTCGACAAGATCGAACGTTTCTCGGGGGACGGCGTCGACGAGGCGATCGTGGATGCCTTCGCACTGTTCCCCAGCCTCGAGGAACTGCTCGACTTCGCCAGCCAGGTAATCACCACATGGAGCAATCGTCGGAAGGCTTGACGGCAACACAGCCAACAGTCAGGACACACCGTCAGCGAGTGCGTGGCTGGCCCGTAAAGGACTAGTGCGTCCCGCCTAGAGACATTGCATCCCAAGGCAGGGTAGCAAGGTCGTCCGTCGGCACGTCGGGGCAGTACGCGTTGTCCGCGATCCTGGTGAAGTCGGCGGCTTTAGTCCAATTCAGTCCGGGGTTGGAGTTATGGATCGCCAGGACGATATTCACCATCCTCATATTGCTGGAGTTCGCCATTGTGCACACCGACTTGCCGGCCGCGATTGCCTTGGCCTGGTCGTCAAAGTTGATACCGGCCGGTCCGAGTGCGGCGAGGAATTGGTCATCGGTGCTATCGGCGTGCGCGGGCACGGCCAAGCCGATCGTGGCAGCAAGGCTTGCCAGCATCAGGAGGAATCTCATAGCCAACGATGTTCCCAGAGTGGCGATTGGTTCGCATGTCGTCCGGGAAACCGAATTGTTAAAAGCGAATGACGCGGTGCGTGGCCGGACACCGGCGTGGTGAGCTTCGCTACCGCGGCCACCGAGCCAGCTTCCCATCAGCTGAGCCGCGACCGTCGCGCCGACATTCCAGCACGTGTCGATTTCGCCAAAAGTCTCGGCGGCGCCGTGGCGTCACCTACGCAGTATCTTTGTGCAATGGACCAGACGCAGGCGTCCGCGGCGGCGGTATCTAGCGAGTCCCGCACCGCCGCATGGACCGCTGACGGCGGCGGTGCGTGCCGACACCGAGACAGTCACCAAAGCCGCCGCGCAAGGGCTACCGCAGTTGGTGTGGTCGGGCGAACCAGACAGGGAAACGACCCCAGCGGAACCGTCACAGTCCTCCGACGATGCCGACGAACACTTGGCAACACCAGACCACCGACGGCCCTACAGCTTCTCATGGCGAGACACCCGCGTGCGCGCGGCGCTGATCCTGTTGGGCGCGGTGGTGCTGGTCGGCGTGCTGGTCCCGCAGGATCGTGGCGCACCAACTAAGGAACCGACCGCCTCGCCTGTTGCCGTCCCTGCGGTGTCGCCTGTCGCGGTGACGGCGGCACCGCTACCGGCTGCCACCGTCACAGTGGCGGCGGCGCCGCGCGTCATAGCACCGGCACCAACGCAGATCTTCATGGAAACGACGGAACCCGCGATAGTGCCGCCAGTACCAGGACCGTCGGTCCCGACGGTGCCGCCCCACGGGTACGGACCGATCCCGCCGCCCCACGGGCGCGTACCGGTCCCGACACCAGCACCGGGCGACCCTTGCCACCCCGACTGTTGACGGGACGGCGTGCGCCAAATCCCTTGTGGGAGAGCACATCTCAGCGCACCGAAGCCCTTGCGGCATAACCCATCCCAGGCATACCCAGCAACCGTACCCACCCTGGATCGAGATTTGCTGAGTCAGGTTCTCACCCCCCTGAACAGTACCGATGACAACCCATAAAGTTAGCGAGAATTGGCTGCGTCTCCGGCTTAGCCGGAGCACGGTCGGGCCGGACCGGCAGGCGACCGAAGCGGCAGCAATTTAAGGCGCCACTTGTGACATGGTGTGACACCGAAACCGGCCCGATGAGGTTGCCAGTGAACCGAAAAATGCATCTACCAGTCCAAATGCGGTGCCCCCAGTCGGACTCGAACCGACACTGGACGGATTTTAAGTCCGCTGCCTCTGCCAATTGGGCTATGGGGGCCCGGCGGCGAATGTAGCGCGCGGAAGCCGGACCCGGGACATGGGCATGCCACTGAAGATTGGCCAGATTCCGAACGCGCGTGCCGGCCACGCTTCGAGTAGCATCCGCGCGCCGCGCGTCTTCTCCAGTGTTGCCGCCCGGGACCAGGTGACACCGGCATGTCGCTAGACAGGAGCTTGTTAAAACTGCCTGCGTCAGCGTTAAGAAGCCGTAAACGGCTGTCACCCGAGCCCTTTCGATCACGACTCTGGATGGCGGGATCACTAGCCTTACGCCAGTACACAGTGGCCCGTATGCCAACCCACAGTTTCCCGGCCCGGCGTATCGGGATGGTTCACACAAAAGGAGCGATGGATGTCACTTCTGACAACAGTGCCTGAAGAGTTGGCCGCCGCGGCGGCCCAGCTGACAGCGATCGTCAGTTCACTGACCGCCCAGAACGCCGGCGTCGCCGCCGCGACCACAGGCGTTGCTCCCGCAGCCTCCGACCCGGTATCGCTCCAGCAGGCGGGAATCTTCTCGGCGTACGGCACCCTGTACCAACAGCTCGCCTCGGAAGCTCAGACCATCCAAGAGCAGTTTGCGAGCACCCTGGGGCTCAGCTCCGGGACCTATTCATCCGCCGAGGCCAGCAACGCGGCCCAGGCCGGCGGCGGGAACATACTCAACACCCTCTACAACTTCCTCAGTAGCACCTCGCTGTTTGGCGGGTCAGGCGGCCCAGCCACCATAACGACCACTCAGCTTGGGAACTTTGCATCCGCTCAGTCGGACGACCTCGGGTTGATAACCGGCAGTCTTAGCGCCATAACGGCTCCTTCTGACGCCGCCGGCGACCTCACCGGGCTTTCCGGCGCGGCGGGCCTCGCGGGCGCGACCGGGCCGGCCGTGCCCGGCATCGGCGGCATGGGCGCCATGGCCGGTCTGGGCGCGATGCCAATGACCGGGGGCATGGGCGGGGCGACCATGGTCGGCAAGTTGTCGGTACCGCCGAGCTGGGCCGGGACGGTCACCACCGTGTCGAGTGTCAGCCCGATGGGGCTGCAGACCGGGGGCTGGACCGCCGCCGCACCGCAGGCCGGGCCGGGGGCGATCATCCCGGGGATGCCCGGGGTGGGCGCGGCCGCACGCAACAGCGCCGGCTTCGGTGCCCCGCGCTACGGCGTCAAGCCCCTCGTCATGCCCAAGCCGACGGCCGTCTAAGGATCGGGTGCCAACGCGGTCGCAGGTAGTCAACAAGAAACGAAATTCGGTCAAAAGAGACGGGAAACAGAAAAATGGTTTTGGATTTCGCAGGTATACCTCCGGAGATCAGCTCGGCGCTCATGTACACCGGTGCGGGCTCTGGACCGCTCATGGCCGCCGCGGCGGGTTGGAGCAACCTGGCCGCCGAGCTGAGCACCACCGCGACCTCGTGGGAATCGATCGTCGGCACGCTGACCACCGAGCAGTGGACCGGTCTGGGGTCATTAGGCGCGGCCGCCTCGGCCCAGCCGATCGTGTCCTGGCTGACCAACGCGGCGGCGGCGGCCGAGCAGGCGGCCACCCAGGCGACGTCGTCGGCGGCCGCCTACGAGGCGGCGTTTTCGGGAATCATTCCCCCGCCGGCGATCGCTGCCAATCGGGCGCAGTTGGCTGCGCTCGTGGCGACGAATTTCCTGGGCATCAACACGCCGGCGATCATGGCGACGGAGGCCGAGTACGCCGAGTTTTGGGTCCAGGACGCCGTCACCATGTACGTCTACCAGGCCGCCTCGCTGGCCGCCGCGGTCCTTCAGCCGATAGCGCCGGCGACGCCGAGCACCAACCCGGCCGCGGCGGGCATCCAAGGCGCCGCGACCGCCCAGGCCGCGGCGTCCACGCCCGCGCAGGGCTTAGGCACTATTCTCTCTGGCCTGACGGGTAGCCCCTTCGGCGGACTGGGGACGCTTGGCGGCAATGTCCCATCACTCGGCCAGTGGGCCTCGCTCGTGCCCACCGAAAACGTTATTGCCCAAGTCGGTGTCACCGCGGCGTGGTTCCAGGGGAATTTGGTTACAGTCTTGCCGAGCCTTGGACACCTCATTGCCACCACTCCGTCAGGCCTGACCCCGTTCGTCAGCGACGTCACCCCCCTCGGCGCCGGTTTGGGCTTCGGCACAACGCTCACGGGGTCAACAACAGGCCTCGGCGGGGCGGCGACGGCGGCAATGGGCGAGGCGGGCTCGGTCGGCGGGCTGTCGGTGCCGGCGGGCTGGTCCGCGGCAACCCCGGCCACGCTGGCTTCGTCGACCGCGCCGCTGGAGGGCTCGGGGTGGACGGCCGCGACCGAGGAGGCCGCCCCGGTCGCCGCGATGCCCGGGATGCCGGGGGCGGGGGCACTGGCCAAGGGTTCCGGCGCCTACGCCGCTCCGCGATACGGATTCAAGCCGACCGTCATGCCCAAGGTGGTTGTCTGATACGGGGAAAAGGAGGACATGTTACCCATTTGAGGCGAGCAATTAACCGCTAGGCCGTAATCTGTCTGTTATGCGGCTACCGCCGCATAGAGCACGACCGACAAAGACTTCGACAATCTGAAGGTTTCGAGACAAGGAGACAGCCAAGATGGCAACACGTTTTATGACTGACCCGCACTCGATGCGGGCGATGGCGGGTCGTTTCGAGATGCACGCGCAGACCGTTGAGGACGAGGCTCGCAAGATGTGGGCGTCCTCGATGAACATCGCCGGCGCGGGCTGGAGCGGTCAGGCCCAGGCGACGTCCTACGACACCATGGGTCAGGTCAACCAGGCGTTCCGCAACATCGTGAACATGCTGCACGGTGTGCGTGACGGTCTGATCCGCGACGCCAACAACTACGAGACGCAAGAGCAGGCTTCCCAGAACATCCTGTCCAGCTAGCTTTCACGGCGGCGTAAAGCGCTGCCGTCCAAAAACTTTCAACTAGGAGGACGTAAACATGAGCATTAACTACCAGTTCGGCGACGTGGACGCCCACGGCGCTTTGATTCGCGCGCAGGCGGCGTCGTTGGAGGCCGAGCACCAGTCCATCGTGCGCGATGTGCTGGCCGCCGGTGACTTCTGGGGTGGCGCCGGTTCGGTGGCCTGCCAGGAGTTCATCACCCAGTTGGGTCGCAACTTCCAGGTGATCTACGAGCAGGCCAACGCCCACGGTCAAAAGGTGCAGACCGCCGGCAGCAACATGGCAAGCACCGACAGCGCCGTTGGGTCCAGCTGGGCCTGACTCCGCAACCTTCGGCCGGGGCCGCACACCGATCGGTGTGCGGCCCCGGTTTTTGTGTGTCCTCGCGAGAGCGTTCTTATCCGGCCACGGGTGAGCGCGGAATCACCGAAGCGCGGAACCCGATCCGCTGAACCGCGCCCTCGGACTCACGCCCGACCATGCCGCCCAACGGCAACTTGGAGACAGCGGGACCGGCAGCCGACGCCGGCGCGCTCCACCCTCCCGGCGCTGCGCTGGCATCGAGAACGGGCAGCGGCGTGACTGACGACACCGCGTCGGCCCAGCTCGGCGGCACCGACAAGGTTCCGAGCGAGGCCGCTTGCCCCACACTCGCCGATGCGCCCGAGCCAAGGCCGGCCGCGAGTCCCAGGCCGCTCGCGGCCGCACCGTCGGCTCCCGCAATCGAATCCAGGCCCGCGAAATCCAGGCTCAGGCCATAACCGTCAAAACCCAGTCCGGCTCCGTCGGAGCCCAAGCCGGCACCGTCACCGCCCAAGCCTGCCAGATCGGAGCCAACGCCGACCACGTCGAACAGGGCGGTCGCCCCGCTCCCGCCCAACAGCGGTGTGAGGCTCGAGGTCAAGCCGGATAGCGCGCCCGCGGCGGTGCCGGCGCCCTTGGTAGCCGTCTTGCCCGACGCGCCGCTGATACTCGACACCGCACTCGCCGGGGAGGACGCGCCCGAGGACGCCAGTCCTGCGAAGGTGCCCAGCGCCGACGATGAGCCGGGGGTTGAAAGCCCTTGCAGCGCCTGGGTTACCGAGGACATCAGCTGCGCCGACGTCGTCTGGGCCTTGGCGCCCACCGTTTGCGCGACGGAACCGGCCTGGCCGGCGAGCCCGCCCGGATTCGTCGTCCGTGGCGGCGAGGCGAACGTCGTGAACATCGAGGCGGAACGCGAATTGGCGGCGTAGGTGTACATCGCGGTGGCGTCCTGTGCCCACATTTCGCTGTACTCGGCCTCGGTCGCCATGATCGCCGGTGTGTTCTGCCCGAAAATGTTGGTCGCGATCAATGCCATGAGCTGCGCACGATTGGCCGCGACCAGTGCAGGCGACACGGTCATCGCGTACGCAGTCTCGTACGCCGCCGCGGCGGCGGCTGCCTGGGTCGCCGCCTTTTCACATTGCTCGGCGGTGGCAGTCATCCACGACACGTAGGGCGTGACCGCGGCCGCCATCGAAATCGACGTCGGCCCCAGCCACGATTCGTCGGTGAGGCGCGCGATCACCGACTGATAGACCCCGGCGGCGGCGTTCAGCTCGCTGGCCAGCGACTCCCATCCCGCGCCGGCGGCCAGCATGGTCGCCGCGCCCGGGCCCGAATACATCCGGCCGGAGTTGATCTCCGGCGGCAGTGCCCCAAAGTCCATCGGCTATCCCTGTCTCCTAGTTGGATTTGCTGGCATGGTCGTGTGCGGCCTCCATCGCTACCGCGGTAGGCCGCGGGACGCCGATGAGACCGGCGCCACTGATGCAAGCGGTGAGGCTGCTCAGCGACCGCGATCGCGGATCGACGGTTCCGGCGGGCAGGTAGTTGAATTCACGGGCGTCACCTTCGGCAACTTTGGGCAACGCCCGCGGGACGAGGACCGGTCGGGTTGAATCCTCGGCGGATGCCGCGGGACAGGCAGAAACGAAACCCCTAAAGCCGTCAACAGTCGTCAATGCAGTTTCCGATGGTGCACGCACGACTCGCGCCGCGAAAGACATGTAGGTTTACCGACATTCGTAAAACATCACGTAACTTCGAAATTAAAAAAGCCAGGACAACGGTGTCCTCAGCCGTCGTGCGTACGTGTCGGGCTCCGACGGCATCCGCCAAGTGCAACGTCGCACAACCGGCGAATTCCATAAGGATGCCGATGGTTTGGTCACCCACCTACTGGGTCGGCTCAGCCCTGTCAAACCAACGGCCATGCATGCCAGTCTTTTTGGCAAATGTGTTCATCTCAATTCGCCCACGTAACACGTATCGAACACATATGTGCGCGCGCCGCGATGTCAGCGACGGAACGGGCATTTATTTGAGAACTCTATGAAGTCCGTGACAACGGTATATGGACGCGCCAGAATGTCGAAATATGACGGCAATGACGGGATACGCGACCAGCCAGCGGCCACGCCAGGCCATCCTTGGGCAGCTGCCCCGGATTCACCGTGCCGACGGATCACCGATCCGGGTTTTGCTGGTGGACGATGAGCCGGCGCTGACCAACCTGGTGAAGATGGCGTTGCATTACGAAGGCTGGGTCGTCGACATCGCCCACAACGGACGCGACGCCATAGCGAAGTTCGAGAACGTCAACCCCGACGTGCTGGTCCTCGACATCATGCTTCCGGACGTGGACGGGCTGCGGATCCTGCAGCGGATCCGCGAATCCGACGCGTACACCCCCACGCTGTTCCTCACCGCACGCGACTCGGTCATGGACCGGGTCACCGGACTCACCGCGGGCGCCGACGACTACATGACCAAGCCGTTCAGCCTCGAGGAGCTGGTCGCCCGGCTGCGGGGGTTGCTGCGCCGCTCTACCCAGCTGAGCCCGCCCGCCGCCGAAACCCTCAAGGTCGGCGACCTGCAAATCGACACCGCCAGCCGCGAGGTCACCCGCGGCGGGACCCCGATCTCGCTTTCCTCGACCGAGTTCGAATTGCTTCGGTTCCTGATGCGCAATCCCCGCCGCGCTCTGAGCCGCACCGAAATCCTCGACCGGGTCTGGAACTACGACTTCGCCGGGCGCACCAGCATCGTCGATCTGTACATTTCTTACGTGAGGAAGAAGATCGACTCCGGCAGGGAGCCGATGATCCACACCGTCCGTGGCGTTGGGTACATGCTGCGGCCACCGGAATGACCCGCGAGGGCAGCTCCGCATCCAGGGACTTTCCCCGATGGCTGCCCCGTTCGCTACGCCGTCAGTTGCTACTGGGCGTACTGGCTGTCGTCAGCATTGTGCTGGTGACGGTCGGAATCGTGTCCGTCCTGAACCTGCGGGGCTACGTCACCGCGATGAGCGACGCCGATGTCGCCCAATCCCTTGACGCACTGACAAACTCGTACACGAAGTACCGCAACAGCGAAAATAACTCGGCCCAACGCGGCGCTCGGCCGATCGCGCAGGCGATGCTCGAGTTCACCGACCAAATGCCGGGCAATGTCATCGCCGTGTTGCACGACGGCGTCGTGCTCGGCTCGGCGGTCTTCTCCGAAGCCGAAGCGCGACCCGCGCCGGCCGACATGGTCCGCGACCTCGAAGGCCAGTCGTGGCCCGAGCCCGACGCCCCGCCCCGGACCGAGCGACTGGGCAGCCTGGGCCTGTTCCGGGTTGACAACCGTGAGGACGGGTCCGACGTGCTGATTGTCGGGGTATCGCTGGACCGCGCCAACCAGATCATCGCCCGCAAGAACATCATCACCATGGCGCTCGTCGCGGCGGCTCTGGCGGTCACCGCTGGGCTCACCATTTGGGTGGTCGGATACACCCTTCGCCCGCTGCGCCGGCTCGCCGCGACCGCCGCCGAGGTCGCCGCCATGCCGCTCACCGACGGCGATCAGCGGATCAGCGTCCGGGTGCGGCCAGGGGACACCGACCCCGACAACGAGGTCGGAATCGTCGGGCACACGCTGAACCGGTTGCTGGACAACGTGGATAGCGCGCTGGCGCATCGCGCCGACTCCGACTTGCGGATGCGGCAGTTCATCACCGACGCCAGCCACGAGTTGCGGACGCCGCTCGCGGCGATTCAGGGATATGCCGAACTGACCCGCCAGGACAGCACGGCGTTACCACCGACCACCGAATACGCGCTGGCCCGCATCGAGTCGGAAGCCCAGCGCATGACGCTGCTCGTCGACGAGCTGCTGCTGCTCTCGCGCCTGGGCGAGGGTGAAGATCTGCACACCGAAGACGTCGACCTGGCCGACCTCGTCAGTAACGCAGTGAACGACGCCGCCGTCGCGGCCCCGACGCACCATTGGGTCAAGGAACTGCCCGACGAGCCGCTGTGGGTGCGCGGCGATCATGCCCGGCTACACCAATTGGTCAGCAATCTGCTCGGCAATGCCTGGGTGCATACGCCGCCGGGTGTCACGGTGACGACGGGAATCACTCGCCACCGCAACGGCGCAGAGCCGACGTTCGCGGATTTGACGGTGGCCGACAACGGGCCCGGCATCGACGCGGAGCTTGTGCCCCGATTGTTCGAGCGGTTCGCCCGCGCGGACATCTCCCGGTCCAACGGTTCGGGCATCGGGCTGGGGCTGGCCATCGTGAGTTCGATCGTCAAGGCCCATCACGGCTCTGTTACCGCCGAATCCGCCAATGGCCGAACGGTTTTCCGGGTACAGCTGCCGACGATCGAGGATCCGACCGGGGATACGGGCTAGCCACCGGAGCCTTAACGGCGGGTGATCGCCAGTTTCGTCGTGCGCACGCGTTTCCCAGAGGTTGGCCGCTTTCCGTGGTTGGCGTTCTTATTTCGACGAGCGCGCTTCTTGTCGGCTCGTTTGGACATGGTAAGGAGTCCTTTCCTTTTCAGTGCAGCGCCGGCTCGACGAGGTGAGCGCTGAGTTTCGCCAGCCGGTTGCGGGCGCGCGGGTTCTCGACGAGCGCCGCGGCCTTCGCGAGGGTCAGGCCGTCGTAGTAGCCACCGTCGACCACGGGATGTGCGGGTGATCCCAGCGTGGTCAGGATCGGTGCGGCCTCCTCGGCCGGTCGGCCGACGCGGCCGTACATGGGTAGCAGCCGGGTCCGGAACACGCCGGGATGAACGCTGAGCGCGGTGAACGACGCGCCACCGGCCTCGGCCAGCGACTTCGTGTACATCGTGAGGGCGAGCTTGGATTGTGCGTACGCCGCCAGCGGCCAGTACTGGTCGCCTGCCAAGTTCTTCCACGTGATGTTTCCCCCACAGTGCGTCGCCGAGGACACGTTGATCACTCGTCCACCGGCGTTTGTAAGTTGGGGCACCAGCTTCGTGGTGAGAAGGTAGGGCGCCAGGTAGTTGACCTGGAAAGTCAGCTCCTGGCTGTCTTCCGTGTAAGTGCGTCCCTCGGGGGCGGCGACGGCGGCGTTGTTGACCAGCACGTCCAGCGAGGGCAGGGTCGCCGCGAGGGTGTCGGCGAGGCCGGCGATCTCACTGAGGCGGGTGAAGTCGGC
Organism: uncultured Actinomycetota bacterium; assembly: GCA_963784685.1. Lineage (GTDB taxonomy): Bacteria > Actinomycetota > Actinomycetes > Mycobacteriales > Mycobacteriaceae > Mycobacterium. Next base: position 32,440 of record CAWASF010000006.1, on the reverse strand, counting down.
GACGACCAGATACAGGCGCAGCGGCTCCGCGCCATCTTTCACGAGGCGTGCCATCGCCTGTTCGCCGCTGTCCTGGTCCGGCGCGTGGAGATATACCGTCGCGCCTTCATCGACAAAGCGCCGAGCCGTTGCATAACCGATGCCGTCGGTGGCGCCGGTGACGAGAACTGTAAGAGGGGTGGAAATGAGTTCGGACATAACAACTTTCGCAAACTGAAGGTAGGATTGGATGCCTCACGTGATGCGAGGCGATCGCGATCGAAATCGAATAGAAATGAAGGGAATCGACAAAGGGTCTGAGCGGTCGAGCGCGCTAATCAGCCCGGCTCAGAGGCTGATTAGCCCATGCGGTGGCGGTTCGTCGTCCCAGCCCGTACCGTAACGCTCCAGCACCGAAGGCACCGTGAGGGCCTCAACGATGGCGGGGGTCACGGGATCCATCCAAGCGGGCCGCGATGCGCGCAGGCAACGCAGCTTACGACTTCTTGACGAAATGGCAGATTTTTTAATGGTTTCTTGACGCCGCGAATTGCATCATCGTGGCCGTACCAACGTCGCCAACCCTTCCCTCCGTGATCACGCGGGCGAAACGTCGATCAAAATTGCATCAACGAAGGCGGATATGATGTAGGAATTGCGCAATGGCCGGCATGTCTGGGCCACATGCGCCGTAGCTTTCCCTCGGGCAGGCCGCACGTGGATTAGGAGCGTTCCCATCGATAATCCATCTCAGTGGGCAAGCTGGCGCTCGGCCCAGCGGCCGACGCACTGCCGAGATAGGCGGTTCCTGCTCGCGTTAACGCGGTCGTCGCCGAGCAGGCCAAAATTGGGAGCGGGGACTCCCCGGACGGCGCCTTCCCAGGTAGTAGACGGTCAGCAACACCGATGCCGCGGCGACGGCCTCCGGGATCTGCGACAGCGTGTCAGACATGGCTGATCGCCCCGAGCCTGTCGTAGGCCTTCCACCAGGCGGCTTCGTGCTCGACCAATGAGATCGCACCGGTCGCCAGCATTCGGTCGGCCGTGGTCAGCATGTGGACCAGCATTCGCCATTCCGCGTGCTTACATTGCTCGCGAACGTCGGCGCCTTTGGGCATGAGGATGATCGACATGGACCTGACGCGCACGCGGGCCGGTCCGGCGCGCAGGAAGAGTAGTGCGCCTACGCCCACGTAGAAGGCCACGGCGTATCCCAGCACCGTGTCGGGTGAGGCGGCCACGTTGCCGAACAGCATGACCGCGAACAGGGCGAGCGCAGCACCGGTTATCGGCCACCCGCGCCACAGCCGAGCCAGCTGCCGATCGGCGGCGGTGCTTCCCGGCGGGTAGACGACCAACCGATAGCGCCGCACACCATACCGGCCTATCGCAGCATCGAATGATCCCCACAGGTGGGCGCCGCCGAGCAGCCGCGACCACCACCGGGGTTCTGCCGGTGGCGCCAGGCAAAGCTGCTGAACATCCGGCTTAACGGGCCGGTGCTGGGTCCTTCGCATGAACTCGGGTGTACGCCGGGTTCGCGCCGGTGACGATCGATCCAAACGCCATTCATACGCTTGACGAACAAACCTTTACGGAACCTTATCGACCCGATGCCGCCGGCGTCACCCGGTGCGGTCAACGGACGCAACTTGCACTTGTCGGAGCAGGTCAGTTAGATATCCGCCGTGGTGGTGAACGCTGCGACGTTCGTTCGGCGGGCGGCTGCACGGATGTGATCCCACGCCTTAACGTGGTTTGGCCGCACTGGCGGCGAGAAGAGCTGCGCACCAACTTGTGGCTCGTTCCGACGATCGTGATATTCGGCGCGCTGGGCCTTTTCGTGGTTACCCTGCGGCTGGACCAAGCCGCTTACCAAGGTCGATTACGACCTCCCACGTGGGTGATCAGCGGCACCGCCGACGCGGCCCGTCAGATCCTCACCTCGATCGCGGCATCGGTGATCACGGTCGTGGGCATCGTCTTTTCCATCACGATTGTCACGCTGACGCTGGCGTCGACGCAGTTTGGTCCGCGGATGCTACGCAACTTCATCCGCGACCGCGGCACCCAGCTCACACTGGGAACGTTCGTGGCAACGTTTGTGTATTGCGTTGTCGCGCTGGTGTCCATCGGACCGGGCGATCGGGGGGAATTCGTCCCCCACATCTCGATCACGACCGCTTTCGGCCTTGTGCTGATCGATCTCGCGGTGCTGATCTATTTCATTCACCACATCGCCACCCAGATCCAGCTGCCACAGGTCATCGCCGGCATCGCCAAAGACCTGGCCCAGGCCGTCGCGCTGCAGAGCGGCGACCAGCCGCGGTTCGCGGCGCGAAGGCCTTTGCAGGGGCCCTCGCTCGACGAACTGCTCGCCCGCATTGAAACCTCCGGCAGCGTCATTCGCACTCCCAAAAGTGGTTACCTGCAATTCATCCGGCATCAGACGCTGGTCCGGGTCGCCACCGAGGCGGACGCGGTGATTCGGCTGCCCTATCGCCCCGGCCACTTCCTCGTCGAAGGCCGCGAACTGGCCGGCGTGTGGCCGCCCGAAGCGGCCGAGCGGGTTGCCACGTATTTAGCTCGCGCGCAGGCAACGGGACCGCACCGCACACTGACCCAGGACGTCGCCTTTGGCGTCGATCAGCTCGTCGAAATCGCCATCCGAGCGCTGTCGCCGGCCGTCAACGACACCTTCACCGCACTAACGTGCATCGACTGGCTCGGCGACTGCCTATGCAAGATCGCGCCGGTATGGACACCGACCCAAGTCCATCGCGACCAGCGCGGAATCATTCGCGTCATCTCCGATCAAGTCAGCTACGAGCGGCTGGTGCAGCGCGCGTTTGAAAAGATCCGCCAGGCCAGCCGTGGGATGCCCGCGGTGATGATCCGCCAGCTCGACGCGTTGACGACGATCATGGAACAAACGACCGACCAGCACCGCGCACAAATCCTCATGAGTCAGGGGGACATGATCCAGCGCGCAAATGCCGAATCGGTTCCCGAGGAGTCCGATCGCGCCGACGTCGATCGCCGATACGTCGCCTTACGAGCCCTCCACGAACGGATTGGACGGTCGTAAAGAAACCGTAAAGGTGCACTGCACCGCCGTTAGGAAAGCGTCAACCAAAGGCCCTTGCCAACCAGTCCCGTTTAACTTCAAGCTGACCTTGCCTCCGGGGACTGCATTGTGGCCGACCTCGATGAGGTCATTAAGCATGCGCATGACTGGCGCGGAACGGAGACAAGATGGGCGTGTTGATCTACGTCTTGCTGACGATCGCGGTGTTCGCCGTGCTCGGCCTGACGCAGAAGTTGGTCGAGCGCCTGTGAGCTACGAAAATATCGTCGGCTTGGTGCTTTCCGTCCTCCTTGCGCTGTACCTAGGGGGCGCCCTGCTGTTCCCGGAGAGGTTCTAGTGAGCGCAACGACAGCGGGGATCATCTTCCTCATCGTTCTTGTTGCGGCACTTGCCGTGGTGCATGTGCCTTTCGGCGACTACATGTATCGCGTCTACACGTCGGAAAAGGACCTGTATGTCGAGCGGGTGATCTACCGGATGGTCGGTGTTGATTCGCGCTCGGAACAGACGTGGGGCGTCTACGCCCGAAGCGTCCTGGCGTTCTCGTCCATCAGCATCCTGTTCCTGTTCGTGTTTCAGCTCGTTCAGGACAAGTTGCCGTTGCACCTGCACGATCCCGCGACCAAGATGACACCCGCGCTGGCGTGGAACACCGCGGTCAGCTTCATTACCAATACCAACTGGCAGGCCTACTCCGGTGAGTCCACCGACGGCCATTTGGTGCAGATGGCCGGGCTGGCGGTGCAGAACTTCGCCTCGGCCGCGGTCGGCATGGCGGTGGCGATCGCGCTGGTGCGCGGGTTCGCCCGCAAGCGCACCGGCGAACTGGGCAACTTCTGGGTCGACCTGGTGCGCACTGTGTTTCGAATCCTGTTGCCGATCTCGATCGTGGCCGCGGTCGTGCTGATCGCGGGTGGGGCGATCCAGAACTTCCATCTCCACGACCAGGTGGTCACCACGCTCGGTGGCGCCCAGCAGACGATCACCGGCGGCCCGGTAGCCAGCCAGGAAGCGATCAAGGAGTTCGGCACCAACGGCGGCGGGTTCTACAACGCGAACTCCTCGCACCCGTTTGAGAACCCGACGACGTGGACCAACTGGGTGGAGATCTTCCTGCTGCTGGTGATCAGCTTCTCGCTGCCGCGCACGTTCGGGCGGATGGTGGGCAGCGCCAAGCAGGGCTATGCGATCGCATCGGTCATGGCGACGCTGTACGCGATCAGCGTGTCCTTCATGCTGTGGTTCCAGCTGCAGCACCACGGCACGGTGCCGACCTCGATCGGCGCGTCGATGGAGGGGGTCGAGCAGCGGTTCGGCATTGCAGACTCGGCGGTGTTCGCAGACTCGACGACGCTCACCTCGACCGGGGCCGTCGACTCGTTCCACGACTCGTACACCAGCCTCGGCGGGATGATGGCGCTGTTCAACATGCAGCTCGGGGAGGTCGCGCCCGGCGGGACGGGCTCGGGCCTGTACGGCATGCTGATCCTGGCGGTGATCACCGTCTTCGTCGCCGGCCTGATGGTGGGCCGCACACCCGAATACCTCGGCAAGAAGATCAACCCCCGCGAGATCAAGCTGGCCGCAAGCTATTTCCTAGTCACGCCGCTGATCGTGCTGACCGGCGCCGCGGTCGCGATGGCGCTGCCGGGTGAGCGCGCAGGGATGCTGAACACCGGACCGCACGGGCTGTCGGAGGTGTTGTACGCGTTCACCTCCGCGGCCAACAACAACGGTTCGGCGTTCGCCGGAATCAGCGTCAACACGAACTGGTACAACACGGCCCTGGGGCTGGCCATGGTCTTCGGCCGATTCCTGCCCATGGTCCTCGTGCTCGCCTTGGCCGGCTCGCTGGCCAAGCAGGGCCACACGCCGGAATCGGTGGGCACGCTGCCCACCCATCGGCCGCAGTTCGTCGGAATGGTCGCCGGCGTCACGGTGATCCTCGTTGCCCTCACTTTCTTGCCCATGCTCGCGCTCGGGCCTCTCGCTGAAGGAATCCACTGATGACCGCGACCACCGTCGACCCTGCTGCGGAGACGCAGCCCGAATCCCCCGCAAGCACCAAGCGGGTGCAGGGCGGCCTGCTCGATCCGAAGATGCTGTGGAAGTCGACGCCCGATGCGCTGCGCAAACTCGACCCGCGCACCCTGTGGCGCAACCCGGTGATGTTCATCGTCGAAATCGGCGCCGCCTGGAGCACCTATCTGGCGATCGTCAATGAAACCTGGTTCGCGTGGCTGATCGTGATCTGGTTGTGGCTGACCGTACTTTTCGCGAATCTCGCCGAGGCGGTGGCCGAGGGTCGCGGCAAGGCCCAGGCCGAAACGCTGCGCAAAGCGAAAACCTCCATGATGGCCCGGCGGCTCAGGAACTGGCAGCCCGGCGGCTCCGCCGTGGAGGAAGAGGTCGCGGCGCCGCTGCTGCAACAGGGTGACGTCGTCGTGGTCGAGGCCGGCCAGGTGATACCCGGTGACGGCGACGTGGTGGAAGGCATTGCCTCGGTGGACGAGTCGGCGATCACCGGCGAGTCGGCGCCGGTGATCCGCGAGTCCGGCGGTGACCGCTCGGCGGTCACCGGCGGCACCACCGTGCTGAGCGACCGGATCGTCGTGCAAATCACCCAAAAGCCGGGTGAGAGCTTCATCGACCGGATGATCGCGCTCGTCGAGGGCGCCAACCGGCAGAAGACCCCCAACGAGATCGCGCTGAACATCCTGCTGGCGGCGTTGACGATCATCTTCGTCTTCGCCGTCGCGACCCTGCAGCCGCTGGCGATCTACTCCAAGATGAACAACCCCGGCGTCCCAGACACCCAGGCGCTCAACACCAATGGCGTCACCGGGATCGTGATGGTGTCGCTGCTGGTGTGCCTGATCCCCACAACGATCGGCGCGCTGCTGTCGGCCATCGGCATCGCCGGCATGGACCGGCTGGTGCAGCGCAATGTGCTGGCGATGTCGGGTCGTGCGGTGGAAGCCGCCGGCGACGTCAACACGTTGCTGCTCGACAAGACCGGCACCATCACCCTGGGCAACCGCCAGGCGGCCGCCTTCATCCCCCTCGACGGGGTCACCAACGAGCAGCTCGCCGACGCCGCGCAGCTGTCCAGCCTCGCCGACGAAACACCCGAAGGACGTTCGGTCGTCGTGTTCGCCAAACAGCACTTCGGGCTGCGCGCGCGCACGCCGGGCGAGCTCGCACATGCCCACTGGGTGGAGTTCTCCGCCGCGACACGGATGTCGGGTGTAAACCTCGACCGGCACCTGCTGCGCAAGGGCGCGGCCAGCTCGGTCGCGGAATGGGTACGCGGACAAGGCGGCAACGTCCCCGCTCAGCTCGGCGAGATCGTCGACGGCATCTCCGCCGCCGGCGGCACCCCGCTGGTCGTCGGAGAGATCGTCAATGGCGATGCGGCGGTGCTGGGTGTCATCCACCTCAAGGACGTCGTCAAACAGGGAATGCGCGACCGCTTCGACGAGATGCGGAAGATGGGGATCCGCACGGTGATGATCACCGGCGATAACCCGTTGACCGCCAAGGCGATTGCCGACGAGGCCGGCGTCGACGACTTCCTCGCCGAGGCCACGCCCGAGGACAAGCTCGCGCTGATCAAGCGGGAGCAAGAGGGGGGCAAGCTGGTCGCGATGACCGGCGACGGGACGAATGACGCGCCGGCCCTGGCTCAGGCCGACGTGGGCGTGGCGATGAACACCGGAACGTCAGCCGCAAAAGAGGCCGGCAACATGGTCGATCTCGACTCCGATCCCACCAAGCTCATCGAGATCGTCGAGATCGGCAAGCAGTTGCTGATCACCCGCGGGGCGCTGACCACGTTCTCGATCGCCAACGACATCGCGAAGTACTTCGCGATCATCCCGGCGATGTTCGTCGCACTGTTCCCCGGGTTGGACATGATCAACATCATGCGGCTGCACAGCCCGCAGTCCGCGATCCTGTCGGCGGTGATCTTCAACGCGATCATCATCGTCATGCTGATACCGCTGTCACTGCGCGGCGTGCGCTACACGCCGAGCAGCGCGTCAAAACTGTTGAGCCGCAACCTCTACATCTACGGGCTCGGCGGCATCATCGCCCCGTTCATCGGAATCAAGGCGATCGACCTTCTTATCCAATTCGTCCCGGGGATGTCCTGACCGGAAAATGACCAAGGTGAGTGGGTATGCGAGAGCACCCGGCGGAGCTCGCGGAGCCGGGTTTGGTTGTGAGTGTGTGTATTTGGTGTTAGGCGGCGGGTTCGAGGGTAACCCGGTAGCCCATGGCGGTGAGTTGGGCGATGTGGTTGCGCAGTCGTCGTTGGGTAGCGATTTGGGTGGTGTGGTAGTCGGGGCCGAGATCGTGGAAGCGGGTGGCCGGGTTGGCCAGCAGGTGCCAGATGATGACCAGGATGGAGCGGGCGACCGCGACCAGGGCTTTAAGTTTGCCGCGGCGTTTGACGAGGCGCCGGTAGCGTTCGCCGAGGAAGGTGTTGGTTTTGGCGGCCGCCGCGGCGGCCTCGCCGAGCGCACCTTTCAGGTAGGGGTTGCCCTTGCCGGTCTTGCCGCCGCGGGTCACGGGTCCGGACTGGATGGTGCGCGGGCACAGCTTGGCCCACGACACCAGGTGCTCGGGGGTGGGGAACCTGCTCATATCCACTCCGATCTCGGCGAGGATGGCCTGCGCGTTGTGCGCGCCGATACCGGGGATCTCGTCGAGCCGCTCGACCGTGCTCAGTGTGCAGTGGGTCCCCGTGGCGGGGTCGACCCGCATCGGGTTCCCGCCGCCGGTGGTGGCAGGGGGATCAGTATCCGCAGCGACGCCCGCGCCCGGGCCGGCGCCGGGTCCGGGGTCGCTGTCGGGGTGATCGATGCCCTCAGCGTCGTCGGGCAGCGCGGCGAGCTGTTGCTCGATGCGCGCCGACAGGGTGTCGATCTGGGCGGTAAGCGCATCGATCTGGCCCAGCAGCATCCGCGCCAGCTCGGCGTGATGCTCATCGAAGCGACCGTCGAGCGCGGCGATCAGCTCCGAGCGCTTGGCCTTCATCTTCCCGCGCGCCAGCTCGGCCAGCCGGCGCGGATCGCGCTCCCCGGCGATCAGGGCCTCGATCATGTCCCGGGTCGAGAGCGTGTCCAACCTCGACGCGACGGCCGACACCTTGATCAACGCGTCCTCGAGCAGCTTCTCCAACCGCTGCCAGTAGCGGGCGCGTTCGCGGGTCAAATCCACGCGCAGCCGGGTGTAGTCGCGCAGCCGCCGGATCGGCGCCGGCGGCACAAAGCTCGGCCGCAGCAGCCCCTTCTCGGTCAGCTTGGCCAGCCAGACTGCATCCAGCTTGTCGGTTTTCGGACGCCCAGGGACGTTCCTGACATCGCGGGCGTTGACCAGCTGCACGTCCAACCCGGCGGCTTCCAGCAGGTAGTACCAGATTCGCCAGTAATCCGAGGTGGACTCGACGGTGACCTTCTGCACGCCCAGCTCGATCAGCTCTTCGCCCAACACGGTGATCGCGGCGGTGCGCGCCGACACGTCCCACACCCGGCTAAACCGGCGCCCGGTGTTGCTCGGCAGCCGCACGCACACCTTGCCCGCCGCCTTGGCCACATCGACCGCGGCGGCCCGCTCGATCACCAGCTCATGCTCGGCGTCGAGAATCTCTTGCGGTGCCGAGCCCGTCACCGGCGTCGGCCTTCGTTTCCCCTTCTGACCCACTTCGCTTGCCCTCCAACCGAATCCATACACCAACATCGGGTGGGCCGCCTGGGGGCCTCGGTCAAGGGAACCGAAATTCTGACCGGCGTGCTCGAAGCAACAGTACGTGACCCTTCAAGGTCGGGCCCCGGCGCCAAGCTGACATACGGGCTCTCACACACCCAAGGACACGTCGGCGTCGACAGGCGACCCGACCCCATTTTCACGCCTACGAGGCGTCACCCAAAGGGATAGGGAGCTGACATGAAGTTCTCGAATTTCGTCCGCATGCACTGGGCGGCCTTCCGCGCGCTGCTGGTGCTTACCGTGATCACGGGTTTCGCCTACCCGCTGCTGATCTGGCTGGTCGCGCAGATACCGGGACTGCACGACAAGGCGGAAGGGTCGATCCTCACCGCCAACGGCAAGCCGGTCGGCAGCCGGCTGATCGGCCAGCTGTTCACCGACAAGGACGGCAACCCGCTGCCGCAGTACTTCCAGAGCCGCCCGTCGGCGGCGGGCAACGGCTACGACCCGCTGAACTCGAGCGCGAGCAACCTCGGCCCGGAAAGCATCGTCGACACCCCCGCCGACCCGGCGCAGCTGACCGCCGGCAAGTCCGCGTCGGACGCGGGCTTCAAGCCGAGCCTGCTGACGCAGGTGTGCACGCGCAGCGCCGCGGTCGGCCAACTAGAGGGTGTGGACGGGTCGCGTCCGTTCTGCACGGGCGGCGGCGTGGGCGCGGTGCTCTCGGTGATCGGCCCCCGCGACGCCCGCGGAAACGTCCTCCACCCCACCCGGGTGGTCAGCGTCAACGAGCCGTGCCAGTCGACGCAGGCGCCGTTCCTGGCCATCTACGACGGAGTGCGGGTCGAGTGCGCCAAGTACGGCGAGGACTACACGATCGGCCAGATCGTGCCCATCCGTGGGGCTGCACCCGCCAACCCCGCCGTGCCCGCCGACGCGGTCGCCGCCAGCGGCAGCGGCCTGGACCCGAATATCTCCGTCGCTTACGCCGACATCCAGGTCGCGCGGGTGGCCAAGGCCCGGCACGTCAGCCCGGATCAGATACGCGCGGTGGTGGCGCAGTACCGCAGCGACCGCGCCCTCGGATTCTTCGGCGAGCCCACGGTCAACGCGCTGCAGCTCAACCTGCAACTCGACCACCAATATCCGGTCTCGAGCTAGCGCCGTAGGGGGATGATGGTTGACGTGAGCGTTCACGACCGCCATCCCAAGCGCGGGGAGCTGCGCATCTACCTCGGCGCGGCACCGGGTGTCGGCAAGACATACGCGATGCTCGGGGAGGCACACCGGCGCTTAGAACGAGGCACCGATGTCGTGGCGGCCGTGGTCGAGACCCATGGGCGTGCGAAAACCGCTGAGCTGATTGAGGGCATCGAGGTCATCCCGCCGCGCTACATCGAATATCGCGGCGGCAGCTTCCCCGAACTCGACGTGCCGGCCGTGCTGGCGCGGCATCCGCAGGTGGTTCTGGTCGACGAACTGGCCCACACCAACACACCGGGCAGTAAGAATGAAAAACGTTGGCAGGACGTCGAAGAACTGCTCGACGCCGGGATCACGGTGATCTCCACCGTCAACATCCAGCACCTGGAAAGCCTCAACGACGTCGTCGCCCAGATCACCGGCATCGAACAGCAAGAAACGATACCGGATTCAATCGTGCGCCAGGCTTCGCAGGTCGAGCTCATCGACATCACTCCGGAGGCGCTGCGCCGCAGGCTCTCCCACGGCAACGTCTACGCGCCCGAGCGGATCGACGCGGCACTGTCAAATTATTTCCGCCCCGGAAACCTCACGGCGTTAAGGGAATTGGCGCTGCTGTGGCTGGCCGACCAGGTGGATACCGCGCTGGCGAAGTATCGCGCGGAGAACAAGATCACCGACCTGTGGGAGGCGCGCGAGCGGGTTGTCGTGGCGGTGACCGGCGGCCCGGAGTCGGAGACCTTGGTACGACGGGCATCCCGGATCGCGTCGAAGTCCAGCGCCGAGCTGATGGTAGTGCACGTCATACGCGGTGACGGGCTGGCCGGGGTGTCGGAGCGCAGGATGGGCAAAATTCGTGAGCTGGCCAACAGCCTGGATGCTTCGGTGCATACCGTGGTCGGCGACGACGTACCCACGGCCCTGCTGGATTTCGCCCGCGAGAACAACGCCACCCAACTGGTGATCGGCACCTCGCGCCGGCCGCGGTGGGCGCGCATCTTCGAGGAGGGCATCGGCCCCACGATCGTCGAGCGGTCCGGAAAGATCGACGTGCACATCGTCACACACGAGGAATCCAAAAGCGGGCTTCGGATAGCGTCGCTGTCGCCCCGCGAGCGCCGGGTCACGTCGTGGCTGGCGGCCGTAATCGTGCCGTCGGTCATCTGCTGGGTCACCGTGACCTTCCTGGACCGGTATCTGGACAACGGCGGCGAGAGCGCACTGTTCTTCGTCGGGGTGTTGGCGGTGGGGCTCCTAGGAGGCGTTGCGCCCGCTGCCCTTTCGGCCGTGCTGTCCGGGCTACTGCTGAACTATTACCTGATCGCCCCGCGGCACAGCTTCACCATCGCCGAACCCAACAGCGCCATCACCGAACTGGTGCTTCTGCTGATCGCGGTCGCGGTCGCGGTCCTCGTCGACGGCGCCGCCAAACGCACCCGGGAAGCCCGGCGCGCCTCCCAGGAAGCCGAACTGCTGACGCTGTTCGCCGGCTCCGTGCTGCGCGGCGCCGACCTGGAAACGCTGCTGGAACGCGTGCGCGAGACCTACTCGCAGCGAGCGGTCAGCATGCTGCGTGAGCCCAGCGAGGAAGAGCGCGCCGAGGGTAAGAAGAGCTACATCGTCGCCTGCGTGGGCAAAGACCCCTGTCTGAGTGTTGATTCCGCCGACACCGCGATCGAGGTCGGCGACGAAAAGTTCTGGATGCTGATGGCCGGCAAGAAGCTTTCGACGCGGGATCGCCGGGTGCTGAGCGCGGTCGCCAAGCAGGCTGCGGGCCTGATCAGGCAGCGCGAGCTGGCGGAAGAAGCCAGCCGCGCGGAGGCGATCGTGCGGGCCGACGAGTTGCGTCGCTCGCTGCTTTCGGCAGTCAGCCACGACCTGCGCACGCCGCTGGCGGCGGCCAAGGTCGCGGTGTCCAGCTTGCGCGCCGAAGACGTCGCCTTCTCCCCTGAGGACACGGCCGAATTGCTGGCCACCATCGAGGAGTCGATCGACCAGCTGACCGCATTGGTCGGCAATCTGCTCGATTCCTCCCGCCTGGCCGCCGGCGTGGTCCGACCGGATCTACGCCGGGTGTATGTGGAGGAGGCGGTGCAGCGCGCATTGGTCAGTATCGGCAAGGGCGCCACCGGGTTCTACCGATCCGCCATCGACCGGGTCAAGGTCGATGTCGGTGACGCCGTGGTGATGGCCGATGCCGGGCTACTCGAACGGGTACTCGCGAATCTGATCGACAACGCGTTACGGTACGCGCCCAACTGTGTGGTGCGGGTGAACGCGGGACGGGTGGGCGACCGCGTCCTGATCAATGTCATCGACGAAGGGCCCGGAATCCCTAAAGGCACCGAGGACCAGATCTTCGAGGCTTTCCAGCGGCTCGGCGATCACGACAACACCACGGGCGTGGGTCTGGGGATGTCGGTAGCGCGCGGCTTCGTCGAAGCGATGGGCGGCAGCATAGCGGCGGGTGACACTCCGGGCGGCGGCCTCACCGTGGTGGTGGATCTGGCCGCGCCGCAACCGATCGGTGCGCGATGACCCGGGTATTGGTGATCGATGACGAGCCGCACATCCTGCGCGCGCTGCGAATCAACCTGTCCGTGCGTGGCTATGAGGTCGTCACCGCGGCGACCGGCGCCGGAGCGCTGCGCGCCGCCGCCGAGCACAAACCTGACGTGGTGATCCTCGACCTCGGCCTGCCCGACATATCGGGCATCGAGGTGCTGGCCGGTCTGCGCGGCTGGCTCACGGCGCCGGTGATCGTGTTGTCGGCGCGCACCGATTCGTCGGACAAAGTAGAGGCGCTGGACGCCGGTGCGGACGACTACGTCACCAAACCCTTTGGAATGGACGAGTTCTTGGCCCGGCTGCGCGCCGCCGTCCGCCGCAACGCCGCGGCGTCCGAAGTGGATCAGCCCATCATCGAGACCGAAGCGTTCACCGTCGATCTGGCCGCCAAGAAGGTCACCAAGGACGGCGCCGAGGTGCATCTCACGCCGACCGAATGGGGCATGCTCGAGGTGCTGGTGCGCAATCGGGGGAAGCTCGTCGGCCGGGAGGAGCTCCTCAAAGAGGTATGGGGCCAGGCGTATGCCACCGAAACGCATTATCTGCGTGTGTATCTGGCGCAGCTACGGCGCAAACTCGAAGATGACCCGTCGCATCCCAAACATCTGCTGACCGAATCAGGCATGGGCTACCGCTTCGAGGCGTGAGGTCACATCCGTCACTTTAGCCCCCGGAACGAAGCGGTGCTCTTTTTGTCCACCTCGTAGCGACTCAATGTCGTACCCTTGTGCGACGGTTCGTTCATGAACGAGCTTCAAGGAATCGAGCTTCGGTACGTGCTCACGCTGCATCTGTTCCGGCATGGGGCGGCGACCATTACCGAACTGGTCGACATGCTTGGCTGGGCTGGATTTTGCGTCCGCGGCAGGCCGTCGAAAGCAGTGTCGGACGCATTGCGTTGGGAGATCGGACGGGGCCGTGTACGGCGGCTACGCCGCGGCCTGTATGGGCCGGCGTATATCCCGCACGCAACCGAATACCGGATCATCAACCGGGTGCGCGCTTTGCGCGAGGCCGCCAAGTTGTCGCTGTGAGGTGGACAGAAAGCGTGTTGCTTCCTGCCAGGGACGGGTGTGGCAGTTGTGACTCAACCGGCGATTGACAGCACGATGCCGTCCAGGATGTCGTGTTCGCTGACGATCAGCTCGTCGATACCGGCGCGGGTGCGCAACTCGCGCGCCAGCTCCTCCACCACGATCGCACCGCCGCCGATCACATCGGCCCGGCCCTCGTGCATCGGCCCCAGCGCGGCACGCTGGGATCGCGTCATCCCGATCAGCCGCTCACACACCGCGAGCAGATCACTGCCGCCGACACGCGAAAGATGAATGGCCGCAGAGTCATACGTTGTCATATCGTGAGCCAGCGCGGACAGCGTGGTCATCGTTCCGGCGAGCCCGACCCAGCTCCGGGCCGCCTCGACGGGCACCACACCCAGCGCCACCTGGAGGCGCTCACGAACCACCCGGCGGGCCGCCGCCACCTCCTCCGGCGTCGGTGGGTCCGAGTGCAAACAGCGCTCGGTCAACCGCACACAGCCGATGTCGGCAGAGTAGCTCGCCACCACCCGGTCACCGCCGAGCACGATCTCGGTGGAGCCGCCGCCAAGGTCGACGACGACGAAAGGTGCTGCCGCGCTGTCCAGTTCGCCGACGGCTCCGCGGAAGGACAGCCCGGCCTCCTCCTCGCCGGTGATCACCTCCGCGACCGCGCCGGGCACCGCGGAGCCCAGCACCTCGGCCGTCATCGCAAAGAAGGCATCGCGATTGCTGACATCCCGGGCCGCCGAGGTGGCCACCATCCGTACCCGTTCGACACCGTGCGCCCGTAGCAGCGAGGCGTAGTCGGTCAACGCGGCCCGGGTTCGGTCGATCGCATGCGGCGCGAATCGGCCCGTTGCGTCGACGCCCTGGCCCAATCGCACGATCCGCGTCTCGCGGTGAACATCGCGCAGCCGCCCGTCGCTCACGTCGGCGATCAGCAACCGAATCGAGTTGGTACCGCAGTCGATAGCGGCTGCGGTTACCGCCACAGCTCACCGACCAATACCGTGGTCATCGCCGGCTCGGTGGCGAGCATCGCAAGCGCCTCGTCGCCAAGCGGATTCACGCCGGGACCCTTGGCCAGCGAGTGCGCGATCAGCACGTGCAGGCACTTCACCCGATCGGGCATTCCGCCCGCGGAGAACGTGGTTCCCAGTGGCTCGATCGCGTCGCGCTCGGCCAGATAGGATTCGTGGGCCCGCCGATACGCCGCGGCCAGTTCGGGGTCCCGCTGCAACCGCTCGGTCATCTTGCGCATCAATCCCGTCGTCTCCAGCCTGCTCGCGGCCGCGGTGAGCAAGGGATGCGTCAGGTAGTACAACGTCGGAAACGGCGTGCCGTCAGGAAGTTTCGGGGCGGTCTTCACCACGCCCGGTTCGCCGTTGGGGCAACGGTACGCGATGTGAAGCACTCCCCGCGGATCACGCCCGAGCTGGCGCGCCACCGCTTCCAGGTCGGCACGATCAACCACCTGGAGCCGTGGGATTCGGTGCGGCCGGCGGCAGATGCGGTGTGTCGGCGATGGTGTGCCACAGCGAGGTATACCAAGGGTCCTTGCTGGCCGCCTTGGCCGTCTCGGCTCCCGGCTGCGGGGATGCCGCCGCGGTTGGCGGAAGTTGAACCTGGAACGGGGTGTCTCCGGGCATCACGAAGCCGAGGCGCTCGCGGGCCTGCGCCGCGATGTAGGCCGGGTCGGCGAGCTTGCCCTTCTTCTGCTCGAGGTCGGCAACCTGACGGCGCAGCGCGGCTTCGCTTGCGGTCAACTGGTCCATCTCGGTGCGCTGCGCGAAGTAGGTGCGCACCGGCCCGGCAATGGTCAGCGTCAGAACACAGATGACCGCGGCCAGCACGGCCGCCCGTCGGGCGGTGAAACCCAACCGCTGGTCGGACCTTTGCTCGACGGATTCGGCCACCTGCCGCTTGATGGGTTCGACAACGCGCTCGCGCAGCGTTTGCGCGGGCTTTGCGGAGCCGCGGCGCCGGATCGAATCGCCGGCCTTCCCCGGACGCGGTGCCGGGGACCGCCGCTTCGGGTCCGGCTTGGCGCTCAAGGGAATTCCAATCTACTTCGGGTCCAGCGAGAATCGCGGAAACGCGAGATCACCGGCGTAGCGTGCGGCGTCGCCGAGGGCCTCCTCGATCCGCAACAACTGATTGTATTTGGCCACCCGCTCGCTGCGGGCGGGCGCGCCGGTCTTGATCTGACCGCTGCCGACGGCCACCGCCAGATCGGCGATCGTGGTGTCCTCCGTCTCGCCGCTGCGGTGGCTCAACATCGTGCGATATCCGCTGTGGTGAGCCAGGGCAACGGCGTCGAGTGTCTCGGTCAGCGTGCCGATCTGATTCACCTTGACCAGCAACGCATTTGCCACGCCCTTTTCGATGCCCTCCTCGAGCCGCTCGGGGTTGGTGACGAAGATGTCGTCGCCGACGATCTGCACCCGGTCACCGATCGACGCGGTCAGTGCCGCCCAACCATCCCAATCGTCTTCGGACAGCGGGTCTTCGAGGGACACCAGCGGGTAGGAGCTCAGCAGACCGGCGTAAAACTCGGTCATCTGCTCAGCGGTGCGGGCGGTGCCCTCGAACGTGTAACCGGTGCCGTCGGCGTAGAACTCGGTGGCCGCCGCGTCGAGGGCCAACGCCACGTCGGCGCCGAGTTTGAAACCCGCCGACTCGATGGCCGAACCGATCAGGTCCAGCGCCGCGGCGGTGCCGGCCACGTCGGGGGCGAATCCGCCCTCGTCGCCCAGGCCGGTGCTCAGCCCCTGTTTCTTCAGCACCGACTTGAGCGCGTGGTACACCTCGGCGCCCCAGCGCAAAGCCTCACCAAAGCTGGGCGCGCCGATCGGGGCCACCATGAACTCCTGGATGTCGACACCGGTGTCGGCGTGGGCGCCACCGTTGAGGATGTTCATCATCGGCACCGGCAGGATGTGCGCGTTGGGCCCGCCGAGGTAGCGGAACAGCGGCAGATCGGCCGAGTCCGCGGCCGCTTTGGCCACGGCCAGCGAGACACCCAGGATCGCGTTGCCGCCCAGCCGCGACTTGTCGGGAGTGCCGTCGAGGTCCACCAGCGCCTGGTCCACCAACCGCTGATCGTCGGCGCTGAGTCCGACCACGGCGGGACCGATCTCGTCGAGCACGGCTTGCACGGCCTTTCGCACGCCTTTGCCGCCGTAACGCTCACCGCCGTCACGCAACTCGACGGCTTCGTGCTCCCCCGTCGACGCGCCGGACGGCACCGCCGCGCGGGCAAACGTCCCATCCATCAGGGCTATCTCGACCTCGACCGTCGGGTTGCCGCGGGAATCGAGGATCTCGCGGGCCCCGACCTGCTCGATAATCGGCACTGGGTTCTCCTTGCCTGAACTCGCCTGGTAGCTGCGATACATCCTGCTACAGCGGGTGACCCGCCGCGTAGGCGGTCGCCCAGTCCCGCACGGCGCGCGCGTAGATCCCGGAGTTGTTGTAGGCGCGCAGCGCGGTTATCCATCCGCGCGGTGTCCCGAGATCTTTTCCACGCCAACACAGGTAGCCCGCCGCGGCGAGTGCCGCGTCGTCGATATTGTCCGGGCTGACCACGCCGTCGTTGTGGGCGTCAACGCCGTACAGGCGCCACGTTTCCGGAATGAACTGCATCGGTCCCATCGCGCGCACCACCCCCGCGCCGTCGTCCGCACCGTCCACGGTGTCGACGATGCGCAGGGTACCGCCGCTGCCATCCAGCCGGACACCCCGAATCGGCGGACTCACATCCCCGTTCGGCGCCAGCGTCGCCCCCCGGTAGGTGCCGTGGTGGCTCTCGACCTGCCCGATGCCCGCCAACGTGGTCCACGCGATATGACACTTCGGGTTCTCCACCTCGGCGACCCGCGCGGCGTACGCGTAGGCCTCCAGCGCGATGACCGGAATTTCCAATGCCGTCGCCCGTGGCTCGGCCCAGTCACGCAACTGATCCGCGGGCCGGCCACTGACGTGAGTGTCCACGGGCGGCACCGGGTCCCCGGCCGGCGGCGGAACGCCGTCGGGAATGAAAAGGCTGAGCTGCCAGGTGCAGCTGGAGGCCAGAAGCATCGCGGTCGCGCCGATCACGGCGCCCGCGCGCAACCAACGTCTCGGCGACACCACGCTCCCCAAAACTCTCCTGCACAGACTTCGGCCACACCATCGTCCCACGGGTTTCGGGACCAACCCGCCGATTTGGGCCTCGAGGGGACCCACGCGGCGCCGGTTTCAGCTAGTCATCATTAGCTGTCGGCAACTACGGCTAGCGAAGTCAGAAAACTGCCGGCCAATCGTATTCGCAACCTCACAGGCTACATCAGGTGCCGACAAGCGCTCGTCGGGCAAACAATGCGGCGATCGCTGATGGATAACGGCTCCGAACCGAACCAAAACGGCCTCAGCGCCGGCCGCCGCGTTTCTTCGAGCCGCCGCGGGACGCTTTGGTCGCGGCGGCGGCCTCGGCGTCGTCCGCCTTGCCGGCGACCTCTGCCGGCTTCCCGTCGACTGCCGATCCCCCGGATGGCCAATGCGCACGCCACTCGTCGTCGGTGACGTCGCCCAGCGGGGCCACATCCAGCTCCTCCGGGACGTTGTCCCCGCGGCGGGTTGCCGCAATCGCCCGCTCCACGCTGCGGACGGTATCCACGAACGCCAACACCGCTGTGCGCAGCGCACTTTCCGCATCGATATCGGCCGACACGGAGACGGATGTGATGTCGGTAGGGATCAGGTCGCCCGGCAGGCCCGCCTTTTCGGCGCGTTGAATCACCTTCTGCGCCAGGGCCAATGCGGGCTGACCGGTGTGGACGTCGTCCATCATCGAGGTCCGCGGCTTCTCGGCCGCCTTGCGCTCTTCCCACTGGGCCAATTGGTCTTCGAGCGAAATCGATTGCCCTGCAAGGACTCCCGGCACCCTATTGCCGAGCTTGCGCATCAACGCGGCGGCGACGTCGTCGATGGTGAACGGGGACTGCGGCGCGTCCTCCGCGATGCGGGCATGGAAGAGCACCTGCAGCAACACGTCGCCGAGCTCTTCGCGCAGCTGGTCGGCATTGCCGCTGCGCACCGCGTCCAGCAGCTCGTAGGTCTCCTCGAGCAAAAACCTGCGCAACGAGTCGTGGGTTTGCTCGCTTTCCCACGGCCCGGCGGTGCGCAGCTTGTCCATCATCGCGACGGCGTCGACCAGTCGTTCGCCGCGCGGCCTGTCCGGCGCCGAGATCAGCCTGGCTCCGGCCGCCAATCGAGCCGTGACGGCCGGGTGGTCCGGATCGGATGACAGCAACACCGGCGCGTCGTCGCCGGTGTGCACCGGCCGCGCGGCCCGCAGCGACCAGGGCACCGCGACGGGCATCTCCTCGGTGTACTCCACCTCACCGGTGAGGTACTCGATGGCCTCGACGGGCACGAGCGATGGACGGCGGGGGTCGAACAAGACGACGATCATCGCGCTTGCCGCTCCTCCCTGGACATCGCTCGAGCCGATCGCCCGACTCCTCCTCGCGCCGTCTCCCGGCGCGCATCGTCGTCGACCGGCGTTGACGAACCCGTTATACCAACGTCTTGCTGTGGCTTTCCTTGCAGTGCGGTCACGAGGTTGGCCACCATCTGGACCAACTCGACGTCACGGATGCGCGGGGCGCCGACACCGCCGGCCCGCGGAATGGGGACCTGCACGGTGGCCGTCGTGGCGCGGTAGTGCGCCGCCGGATACATCCGCTTCAGCCGCACCTGCGCCGAATCCGGCAGCGTCACCGGCGACAGGCGCACCGTCGACGCCGACGGGGCCGACACCTCGGTGATGCCGGCTTCCCTGCACAGCAACCGCAACCGCGCCACCGCGACCAGGCGCTGCGCGGTTTCGGGCAGCGCCCCGTAACGGTCGGTGAGCTCTTCGACGACGGCGCTGATGGCCGCGTCGTCTGAAGCCGCGGCCAGGCGTCGATAACCCTCGAGCCGGAGCCGGTCGCTGGCGATGTAGTCCGGGGGCAAGTGGGCGTCCACCGGCAAGTCGATCCGGACGTCCTTGTGCTCCTCGGGGGTGGTGACCGTCTTGCCGTCGGCGGCCGCCCGGTACGCCTCCACGGCCTCGCCCACCAACCGCACATACAGGTCGAACCCCACCCCGGCGACGTGCCCGGACTGCTCGACACCCAGCACGTTCCCGGCGCCGCGGATCTCGAGGTCCTTCAGCGCGACCGCCATGCCCGGCACCCAGCTCGTTGTTCTGCGCGATGGTCGCCAACCGGTCATATGCCGTCTCGGTCAGCGGCACGTGCGGCGGATAGAGGAAGTAGGCGTAGCCACGCTCGCGGCTGCGGCCGACGCGCCCGCGCAGCTGGTGCAGCTGGGACAGCCCGAAGGTATCGGCACGCTCGACGATGAGCGTGTTGGCGTTGGAGATGTCCAGACCGGTCTCCACGATCGTGGTGCACACCAGGATGTCGTGTTCGCGGTTCCAAAACCCCTGCACGGTGCGTTCCAGCAGGTCCTCGGGCATCTGTCCGTGCGCGACGGCGACCCGCGCCTCGGGCACCAGCTCGCGGACCCGGGCCGCCGCCCGGTCGATCGAGCTGACCCGGTTGTGCACGTAGAAAGCCTGGCCGTCGCGCAACAGCTCGCGACGCAGCGCGGCGGCGACCTGCTTGTCATCGTGCGGCCCGACGTAGGTCAGCACCGGGTAGCGGTCTTCGGGCGGCGTCAGGATCGTCGACATCTCGCGAATCCCGGCCAGGCTCATCTCCAGGGTGCGCGGGATCGGGGTGGCGCTCATGGTCAGCACGTCGACGTGGGTCCGCAACGACTTGATGTGCTCCTTGTGTTCGACGCCGAACCGCTGCTCCTCGTCAACGACGACCAGGCCGAGGTTCTTCCAGCGCACCCCGGTCTGCAGGAGCCGGTGCGTGCCGATCACAACGTCCACCGTGCCGTCGGCCAGGCCTTCGATGACGGCGCGGGACTCGGCGACGTCGGTGAACCGCGACAGACCCTTGACGGTGACCGGGAACTCGGCCATCCGTTCGCTGAACGTCTGCAGGTGCTGGTCGGCCAACAGCGTGGTGGGCACCAGCACGGCGACCTGTTTTCCGTCCTGAACCGCTTTGAACGCCGCCCGCACCGCGATTTCCGTCTTGCCGTAGCCGACGTCGCCGCAGATCACGCGGTCCATCGGGACCGGCTTTTCCATGTCGGCCTTGACCTCGGTGATCGCCGTGAGCTGGTCGACGGTCTCGGTGAAACCGAACGCGTCCTCCATCTCTGCCTGCCACGGGGTGTCGGGCCCGAAGGCGTGTCCGGCGCTGGTCTGCCGTTTGGCGTACAGCGACACCAGTTCGCCGGCGATCTCGCGCACGGCGCGGCGCGCCTTGGTCTTGGTGTTGGCCCAGTCGCTGCCGCCGAGCCTGCTGAGCGCCGGCGCCTGCCCGCCGACATACCGCGACAGCTGGTCCAGGGAATCCATTGGGACGTAAAGCCTGTCGGCCTGCTGGCCCCCCTTTTTGGCCGGCTTGCTGGTTGCGTACTCGAGAACCAGGTACTCGCGACGGGCGCCGCCGACGGTGCGCTCGGTCATCTCCACGAATCGCCCGATGCCATGCTGATCGTGCACAACGAGGTCGCCGGCCGTGAGCGCCAGCGGGTCGACCGTGTTGCGCCGCTTGGCCGCCAGGCGCTTGCCCTCGACCGTGGTCGCCCGATTGCCCGTCAGGTCGGTCTCGGTGATGACCACCAGGTTGGCGCCCGGTACGACGGCCCCGTCGTGCAGCGGGCCCTTGAGAACGCCAACCACCCCTTGCTTCGGGGCCGCGCCCTGTTCCAGCATCGCGGCGGGGGTGTCGGACTCGGCGAGCCGCTCCACGACGCGATGGGCGGTCCCCGTTCCGGGCGCGACCACCGCGGCGTGGCCGCCCGTCGCGACGTGCGCGCGCAGCATCGCGAAGATGCCGTCGATGTCCTGCTGATGCCCACGGGCCGACGGCGCCGCCCGGATGTCCAGCTCCACGGCCGACTCGTCGGAGAGCTGGCTGAGGGTCCACCACGGATGACCGGACCGGCCCGCGGCCGCCCGGACGTCATCCAGTTCGGCGAACCCCGACCCACCGAACTGCGCGACGTCGACGGGCGCGTCCGTGCCCAGCGCCGCCACGGACCACGACGCCTCGAGGAATTCGCTGCCCGTCTTGATCAAGTCGGCGGCCCGGGTGCGGACTTTTTCGGGGTCACACAGCAGCACGGGCGTGCCGTCGGCCAGTTGATCGGTCAGCAGCACATGTTCGCCGGGCCGCAACACGGGCAGCAGCGCCTCCATGCCGTCGACCGCGATGCCCTCGGCCAGCTTGGCCAGCATGTCGGTGATGCTGCCGGTGATGGCGGGCTCGGCACCGGAGTGCCGGGCGGCGAGGGCGGCGGCCCGCTCCCGCACGTCATCGGTGAGCAGCAGTTCGCGGCAGGCGACCGCGACGACCGTGTCGACCTCGATCTCCGGGATGGAGCGCTGATCGGCGACCGAGAACATCCGCATCTCGCTGATCTCGTCGCCCCAGAACTCGACCCGCACCGGGTGCTCGGCGGTCGGCGGGAAGACGTCGAGTATCCCGCCGCGGACGGCGAACTCGCCGCGGCGGCCGACCATGTCCACGCGGGTGTACGCCAGCTCCACCAGCCGGGCGATCACAGCCTCGAATTCGACTTCCAGGCCGACGCTCAACGTGACCGGTTCCACCAGGCCCAGCCGCGGCGTCATCGGCTGCAGCAGCGAGCGCACCGAGGTCACCACCACGCGCAGGGGCGGGCCCAGCCGGTCGTCGTCGGGATGGGCCAGCCGGCGCAGCACCAGCGAGCGGGCGCCGACCGTGTCGACGCCCGGCGATAGCCGCTCGTGCGGCAGGGTTTCCCAGGACGGGAAGACCGCCACCGATTCGCCGAAAACGCCCCGCAGTTCGGAGCTCAGGTCGTCGGCTTCGCGCCCGGTCGCGGTGACCACCAGCAGGGGGCCCAGCCGCGCCAGCCCACTCGCGACGAACAATTTGGCGCTGGCCGGGCCGACCAGGCTCAGTTCGGCAGGTCGAGCGGCCGCAGTCTCGATCAACTGCCGGAATGTCGGCGCGGTCAGCGCCAATTCAACGAGCCCCGCGATCGGGGTTTCTGGGCGAGCAGGCCCCGGTGCGGTCATGATGACGCCATTCTAGGGGGCCATTCGGGGGGCCTTGGAGGGCAATGACTTCGTCAATATTGCGCCCGGCGCCGTCAAGGGATCGTTAGGAAAGCGGCACCCGAACCCGACTGGGCGCACCGTGAAGTCATGACATTGCTGGACATCCTGCCGTCCCTTGGTCAGGCGGCTCCCGCGCGGTTCGATCCCGCGATCTGGCCCGTCACCGCGCGCCCCGACGAGGAGGGCAGGCTCTGCGTCGGCGGTGTACCTCTGGCCGACATCGCCGACGAGTTCCACACCCCGGCCTACGTGATCGACGAAACCGACTTCCGGCACCGCGCCCGGCGCTACCGCAAGGCGCTGCGCGGTATCCAGGTCGTCTACGCCGGAAAGTCGCTGCTGACCACCGCGGTGGCCCGCTGGGCCCGCGAAGAGGGCCTCGGCGTCGATGTCTGCTCAAGCGGTGAGCTGGCCGTCGCCCTCGCCGGTGGGGTGGACCCGGGCCGCATCGTCATGCACGGGAACGCGAAATCGCCCGACCAGCTGCGCGACGCGGTGCGCGCGGGGGTCGGGCGCATCGTGCTGGATTCGTGCATCGAGATCGCCTACCTCGCGGGCGTGGCGCAACGCCGCCAGCCGGTGCTCATCCGGGTGACCCCGGACATCGACGTTCACGGGCACCGCGCGGTCACCACCGGTATCAGCGACCAGAAGTTCGGGTTCACCCTCGGCGGCGACCACGCCGCCGACGCGGCCAAGCGCGTGCTGGCGCACCCCATCCTTGACCTGGTCGGGCTGCACTGCCACATCGGCTCGCAGGTCTCCGACCCGAGCCTCTACGGCGAAGCGATTCGCCGGATGATCGCGGCGATGGCCGACATCCGCGCGCGGCACGGCGTGATCCTGACCGAGCTGAACATCGGCGGTGGGCACGCCATCCCCTACGTCGCCGATGATCGCGGGCTCAACCTCGACGAGCTGGCCCGCGTCATCGAGGACGCGCTGGACGAAGCCTGCGCCGCCGAGTATTTCCCCCGCCCGAGGATCGTGGTGGAACCCGGCCGGGCCATCAGCGGCCGGGCCGGCGTGACGGTATATCGCGTGTGCTCGGTAAAAACGCAGCCGGGCGGCCGCACCTTCGTCGCGGTGGACGGCGGGATGAGCGACAACCCGCGGGTGTCGTTGTACGGCGCGCAGTACACCATCGCGCTGGCGAACCGGCATCCGCGGGGCCTCAAGCAGCGCGTTACCGTGGCGGGCCGGCACTGCGAAGCGGGCGACGAGATCGCCCGCGATATCGAGCTACCGGTGGACCTGCGCCCCGGCGACCTGCTGGCCGTGGCCTGTACCGGCGCCTACCACCACAGCATGGCGTCGAACTACAACATGGTCGGCCGGCCGGCCCTGGTGGCGGTCAAGAACGGCCGGGCCCGGGCGCTGGTTCGCCGCGAAACGATCGCCGACCTGCTGTCGCGCGACTGCGGCTAGGCCCGCTACCAGCCCATCGATCGCCACGCGTAGAACGCGCCGTTGCCGATGTCGTGGACGCCATAGGAATCCCAGTAGTAGTCGTGGCAGACGCTGGTGTCCCACGGGACGGGCCTGCCGGCCGGGTTCGGTTGGCCCGGGCACCAGGTTGTGCACGCCTGGAGGCGGGGGCACGGCCCCGCCTGGGCGGCGGGTGCGGTCAGTTCGGCGCCGCCCCACAGCATCAGGGCTGTGCCCAACCCGACAAGCGCTGCTTTCAGACCGGGGATTGTTCGGTTCATGTCGACTCCTCCACTGCTGGCTGATCGCGGACGGGCCGCTCACCCAGCAAGTGGATGCCGCCCGGACTGCTACCGATCACAACATCGGGCGCTTGCGTTCTTCTTGCGGACTTGTCGAGCTACTCGTCCTGCAGGCGGGGGTCGGCTTCCAGGTGGGTCAGGCCATTCCACATCAGGTTGACCAGGTGCGCGGCGACCACTTCTTTCTTGGGCTCCCGCGTGTCGAGCCACCATTGCGCCGTCATCGACACCGAGCCCACCAGCGCCTGGGCGTACAGCGGCGCCAGATCCGGGTCCAGGCCCCGACGGGCGAAGTCGCCGGCCAGGATGGAGCTCACCTGGCTGACGGCGTCGTTGAGCAGGCTGGAATAGGTGCCGGAGCTGATGGCGGCCGGCGAGTCGCGGATCATGATCCGGAAGCCGTCGGTGCGCTCTTCGACGTAGGTGAGCAACGCGAGCGCGACGCGCTCGATGCGCACCCGGGACCGGTTGTTGGTCAGCGACGAGGTGATGCCGTCCAGCAGGGCCGACATCTCACGGTCGACGACAACGGCGTACAGACCCTCCTTGCCGCCGAAATGTTCGTAGACGACCGGCTTGGAGACGTTGGCACGCAGGGCGATCTCTTCGATCGAGGTGCCTTCGTAACCGCGTTCGGCGAACAGCGACCGTGCGATGCCGATGAGTTGCTGTCGGCGCTCGCTGCCGGTCATGCGGGCGCGCGGCGCCCGCACCTCCTTCTCCGGCCCCTTGTCGAGAACGGCCACGTCAGTCAGCGTATCGGCTTACCGTCTAGAGTCACCGTGGATATGCAATCCGTCGTGGTGTAATCGGCAGCACATCAGATTTTGGTTCTGAGAGTTCAGGTTCGAGTCCTGGCGACGGAGCGTGGCTTTTTGCCGCGAACGTGCGTGAAATGACACGCTTGACGGCGTGTCGGTGTACGAACACGCACGCTCGCGCCGAAAGGGGATTGATGTCGTCTCGTGGTGACACCGCGGTCCTGGTTCTGGCGGCCGGGCCCGGCACCCGGATGCGGTCGGACACCCCGAAGGTCCTGCACACGATCGCCGGCCGCAGTATGTTGGCGCATTCACTGCACGCGATCGCCAAGGTGGCCCCGGAGCATCTGGTGGTGGTGCTGGGCCACGATCACCAGCGCATCGCGGCGCTGGTCGCCGACCTCGCCGACAGGCTCGGACGCCCGATCGACGTGGCGCTGCAGGATCGGCCGCTGGGCACCGGCCACGCGGTCCTTTGCGGGCTGTCCGCCCTGCCCGACGACTACGCCGGCATCGTCGTCGTCACCTCGGGCGACACCCCGCTGCTGGACTCCGACACATTGGCCGATCTGATCGAGGCCCATGGCGCGACGTCGGCCGCGGTGACGGTGCTGACCACGACGCTGCGCGATCCCGGCGGTTACGGGCGCATCCTGCGGACCGAGGACAACGAGGTGATGGCGATCGTCGAGCACACAGACGCGACGGCCTCGCAACGGGAGATCGGCGAGGTCAACACAGGTGTCTACGCATTCGACATCGCGGCGTTGCGCTCGGCACTGACCCGGCTGGGCTCCAACAACGCCCAGCAGGAGCTCTACCTGACCGACGTAATCGCGATCCTTCGGGGGGACGGCCACTCCGTGCATGCCCGGCACGTGGACGACAGCGCACTGGTGGCCGGCGTCAACAACCGGGTCCAGCTCGCCGAACTCGGCGCCGAGCTCAACCGGCGCATCGTCGCCGCCCACCAGATGTCGGGCGTGACGATCATCGATCCCGCCACCACCTGGATCGACGTTGACGTGACGATCGGTCGCGACACCGTCGTCCATCCCGGGACTCAGCTGCTCGGCCGCACCCAGGTCGGCGGTAACTGCGTCGTCGGCCCGGACACCACCCTGACCGACGTGACCGTCGGCGACGGCGCGTCGGTGGTGCGCACGCATGGCACGTCGTCGTCGATCGGAGGCGGCGCCACGGTCGGCCCCTTCAGCTACCTGAGACCCGGCACGGTGCTGGGCGCCGACGGCAAGCTCGGCGCCTTCGTCGAGACCAAGAACTCCAACATCGGCGCCGGCACCAAGGTTCCGCACCTGACCTACGTCGGCGACGCCGACATCGGCGAGCACAGCAACATCGGTGCTTCCAGCGTGTTCGTCAACTACGACGGCGAATCCAAGTGGCGCACCACCGTCGGCTCGCACGTGCGCACCGGGTCAGACACCATGTTCGTGGCTCCGGTCACGGTCGGTGACGGAGCGTATACGGGCGCCGGCACCGTAGTGCGCGACGACGTCCCGCCGGGGGCGCTGGCGGTGTCCGGGGGGCCGCAACGCAACATCGAAGGCTGGGTGCAGCGCAAGCGCCCGGGCAGTGCGGCCGCTGAGGCGGCGGACAGGGCGGCCAGGCGAGCCTCCGAGGCCGGCCCACCCGAATCCGAACAGACACCGTGAGTTTGTTACCTGGCAACCCGAGCACATTTCCCTACCGTTCGCTACGTACCATGGGGCATCCATTTCGATACCCAACGGCGAGGGCAGTCTGTTGAGCCACGACTGGAGCGATAACCGCAAAAACCTGATGCTCTTCTCCGGCCGCTCGCACCCCGAGCTGGCCGAGCAGGTAGCCAAAGAGCTCGACGTCCACGTCACCGCGCAGACCGCGCGGGAGTTCGCCAACGGCGAGATCTTCGTGCGGTTCCAAGAGTCGGTGCGCGGCTGCGACGCGTTCGTCCTGCAATCGTGTCCGGCGCCGGTGAACAACTGGCTGATGGAACAGCTGATCATGATCGACGCGCTCAAGCGCGGCAGCGCCAAGCGGATCACCGCCGTCATGCCGTTCTATCCCTATGCCCGCCAGGACAAGAAGCACCGCGGCCGCGAACCGATCTCGGCGCGACTGGTGGCCGACCTGCTCAAGACGGCGGGCGCCGACCGGATCGTGACCGTCGATCTGCACACCGATCAGATCCAGGGTTTCTTCGACGGGCCCGTCGACCACATGCGCGGGCAGCACCTGCTGACCGGCTACATCAAGGACAACTACCCGGACGGCAACATGGTCGTGGTCTCCCCCGATTCCGGCCGGGTGCGCATCGCCGAGAAGTGGGCCGACGCATTGGGCGGCGTTCCGCTGGCCTTCATTCACAAGACCCGCGACCCGCGGGTGCCCAACCAGGTGGTGTCGAACCGCGTCGTCGGCGAGGTCGAGGGCCGCACCTGCGTCCTGATCGACGACATGATCGACACCGGCGGCACCATTGCCGGCGCGGTGAATCTGTTGCGCGAAGACGGTGCCGGCGACGTGATCATCGCGGCGACGCATGGCGTGTTGTCCGACCCGGCCGCCGAGCGGCTGGCGGCATGCGGCGCCCGGGAGGTGATCGTCACCAACACGCTCCCGATCGGCGAGGAGAAGCGTTTCCCCCAGCTCACGGTCCTGTCCATCGCGCCGCTGCTGGCCAGCACCATTCGCGCCGTGTTCGAAAATGGCTCAGTCACAGGGCTATTCGACGGGGATGCGTAGATGGCCGATACCGTCATCTACCACAACCCCAAATGCAGCACCTCGCGCAAAACGCTGGACTTGTTGCGGGACAACGGTGTTGAGCCCACGATCGTCCAGTATCTGCAAACGCCGCCGACGCGCGCCCGGCTGGTGAAGATGATCCGCGACGCGGGCATCGACGTGCGCACCGCGGTACGAAAGCGCGAACCGCTGTACGCCGAACTCAACCTCGCCGATGCGACGGATGAGCAATTGCTGGATGCCATGGCCGAGCACCCCATCCTGATCGAACGGCCGTTCGTCGTCACACCGAAGGGCACCCGACTGGCCCGACCGATCGACGCGGTCCGCGAGATTCTGTGACAGGCCGCACCCACGCGGCCACTCCCGTCGCAGCGGTCGTCGCGCTGACGATGGTCTTGCTCTCTGCGGTGGCTTGCGGACCGAAAGCTCCTGACTACCAGTCGATCTGGTCGACGACTTCGACCACCACCGCCACCACCACGAGGACCGGGAAGCCCGTCCCCCTGTCGCAGTACCTCGAAAAACTCGGGGTCAGGGGGCAGCAGGTGGCGCCGGACGCCCTGCCCGATCTGACCGTGTCGATACCCACGCCGGCGGGCTGGTCGCCGTATACCAATCCGAAGATCGCACCCGAGACGGTGATGCTCTCCAAGGGCGGCAAGTACCCGACGGCACGGCTGGTGGTGTTCAAGCTGCAGGGCGACTTCGACCCGGCCCAGGTCGTCCAGCACGGAAACGACGATGCGCAGCTGTTCGAGAACTTCAAGCAGTTGGATGCGTCGTCGGCCAATTACGACGGTTTTCCCTCGTCGATGATCCAGGGCAGCTACGACCTCGATGGCATGCGGCTGCACAGCTTCAACCGGATCGTCATCCCCACCGGATCGCCGCCCGCCAACCAGCGCTACCTGGTTCAGCTGACCATCACCGGTCTGGCCGACCAGGCGGTCGCGCAGTCGAACGACATCGAGGCGATCATCCGCGGATTCGCCGTCAAGGCGAAGTAACGGCCGTCGATCACTAATGTTGTCAGGCATGACCGAGTGGACCGCCGCGGACCTGCCCTCGTTCGCCGGGCGCACCGTGATCATTACCGGCGCCAACAGCGGGCTGGGCGCGGTGACGGCCCGCGAGTTGGCGCGCTGCGGCGCCAAGATCATCATGGCCGTCCGCAACACGAGCAAGGGCGAGGCCGCTGCGCGGCAGATGACCGGCGACATCGAGGTGCGGCAACTCGACCTGCAGGATCTCTCCTCCGTGCGCCGGTTCGCCGACGGGGTGGATGAGGCCGACGTGCTGATCAACAACGCGGGCATCATGGCCGCGCCCTTCGCGCTGACCATTGACGGCTTCGAAAGCCAGATCGGCACCAACCACCTGGGGCACTTCGCGCTCACCAACCTGTTGCTGCCCAAGCTCACCGACCGGGTCGTCACCGTGTCGTCGATGGCGCACTGGCCGGGCCGCATCAACTTCGACGACCTGAACTGGAAGTCGCGGCGGTACTCGCCCTGGTTGGCCTACAGCCAGTCGAAGCTGGCCAACCTGCTGTTCACCAGCGAGCTGCAACGGCGGCTCGACTCGGTGGGGTCGTTGGTGCGCGCGGTGGCGGCCCATCCCGGCTATTCGCACACCAACCTGCAAGGAGCCTCCGGCCGCAAGTGGAGCGACGCGGTGGTGTCCGCCGCCACCCGCGTGGTGGCCACCGACGCCGACTACGGCGCTCGGCAGACCCTCTACGCGGCGTCGCAGGACCTACCCGGCGACACGCTTGTCGGCCCCCGGTTCGGCTACGTCGGCCGAACCCAGGCCGTCGGACGCAGCCGGCGGGCGCAAGACGCGGCCCCGGCCGCCAAGCTGTGGGAGCTGTCCGAGCAGCTCACCGGCATCAAATTCCCGCTCTGACCCGCTGCGCGTGTGCGCTGAAGGTGCAAAATTCGTGAAATCTCCACCCTGAACGCACGGCAAAAGCCCAGCGTGCACACTCGAGGGTCGCAAGCAAATTTCACCTCTGACCTCCACATGCGCTAACCTGACCGGGCGTCACGGCGAGGGTGGCTGGCCTCAACCAGCACCGTTATCGACGGAGACCGACTCA
This sequence comes from uncultured Actinomycetota bacterium, assembly GCA_963784685.1. Classification (GTDB taxonomy): domain Bacteria; phylum Actinomycetota; class Actinomycetes; order Mycobacteriales; family Mycobacteriaceae; genus Mycobacterium. The sequence continues at coordinate 2,284 of CAWASF010000006.1, read as the reverse complement.
TTGTCGCGACCCTGGCCGTGCCCCGACCCAGAGCACACAGGAGCGACGAAATGGCTAAGTCCGCAGTCAACCAACTGACGGTCACGGTGCGAACCGAGACCGGCAAGGGCGCCTCCCGGCGGGCCCGGCGCGCCGGCAAGATTCCGGCCGTCCTCTACGGCCACGGCGCCGATCCGCAGCACGTAGAACTGCCCGGGCACGACTTCGCGGCGGTGCTACGGCACTCGGGCACCAATGCGGTGCTCACCCTCGACATCGCCGGCAAGGAACAGCTGGCGCTGACCAAAGCGCTCGACATCCACCCGATCCGCCGCACCATCCAGCACGCCGACCTGCTGGTGGTGCGCCGCGGCGAGAAGGTGACCGTGGAAGTCAACGTCCTCGTCCAGGGCGAGGCCGGACCCGACACCCTGGTCACCCAGGAGACCAATGCCATCGAGATCGAGGCCGAGGCCCTGTCGATTCCCGAGCAGCTGACCGTCTCCGTCGAGGGCGCACAACCGGGCACCCAGTTCACCGCCGGGCAGATCACTCTGCCGCCGGGCGTGAACCTGATTTCCGATCCGGAGCTGCTGGTGGTCAACGTGGTGAACGCACCGACCGCCGAGGAGCTCGAGGAAGAGGGCGCGGGCGAGGTCGCCGAGGGCGAGGAAGCCGCAGCGGCAGAAGAAGAGGCCGGCGAAGCCGAGGCTCCCGCAGCCGAGTCCGAGTAGGCGGCTCGCGACGTGGCCGAACCGCTTTTGGTGGTCGGCCTGGGCAACCCCGGAGACAACTACGCGCGCACCCGGCACAACCTCGGGTTCATGGTTGCCGACCTGCTCGCCGCGCGATTGGGCTCGAAGTTCAAGGCGCACAAGCGTTCCGGCGCCGAGGTCGTCAGCGGCCGGCTGGCCGGGCACTCGGTGTTGGTGGCCAAGCCGCGCTGCTTCATGAACGAATCCGGCCGCCAGGTGGGACCGCTGGCGAAGTTCTATTCGGTTGCCCCGGCCGACATCATCGTCGTCCACGACGACCTCGACCTCGACTTCGGCCGCATCCGGCTCAAGATCGGCGGCGGCGAAGGCGGCCACAACGGCCTGCGCTCGGTGGCGGCCGCGCTGGGGACCAAGACTTTCAGCGGGTGCGCATCGGGATCGGCCGCCCGCCCGGCCGCAAAGACCCGGCGGCGTTCGTGCTGGAAACCTTCACCGCGGCCGAGCGCGCAGAAGTCCCCACGATCTGCGAGCAGGCCGCCGACGCCACCGAGTTGCTCATCGAACTGGGGCTGGAGCCGGCACAAAACCGCGTCCACGCCTGGTAGCGCCGCGGCGAGCGAGACGTGGCTGTGCGGCGACACGCCGTACAGCATGGCATGAGCACGCTCGCCGCGCCGGAAGTTCCGGGGCCGCAGCCGTGAGCCCGTCAGAGCTAGCTGACGAGGCTGACCGAAGTGGACGCCGCAGCTTGCCCGACGGCGTCTTCGGGATGGTCCCGGGGCCCAGCACCACGACGTTGCGCGGCCCACGTCGACCTCCGCGACCACTTCGTGCGCGACCTGGTGCTCGATGCGGCGCACCTCGACCGGGTCCTGCCAGCGTTGGACTCGACGGCGACGGCGAACGTCTCGCGCGAGTGGCCGGCGTCCAGACGGACCGCGACGGCACAGCCGGGCCGGACCCCCTCGACGCGGGCGCTGCCCGCTCGATGTCGGTGGGGTAGATGTCGAGCCCGCCATGATGATGACGTCCTTGACGCGGCCGCAGACCACGATGTGGCCCTGTTCGGTGACGTAGCCGAGGTCACCGGTGTCGTACCAGCCGTGCTCGTCCTGGGCAGAGATGAAGCCGCCCATGGTCAGGTAGCCGGGCGTCAGCGACTCGCCGCGCAGTTCGATGACACCGACGCCGCGCGGGAGGATCACACTGCCGTCTCGTCGATGATGCGGGCCTCGAGGTCCTTCAGCAGGGGACCCACGTGGCCAGCCGCGGGTGTCGCCCTTCGTCGCCGGCACGGGCCGGCGCAGGGCGGCCAGCAGGTCGGCGTCGACCTGTCGACGACCAGCCGGCGTTGCACACCGAAACGACACGGCCAGCGTCGTCTCGGCCATGCCGAGGCCGGCAGGATCGCCGACGGCCTCAGGCCGAACGGCTTGCCGGCGTCGAGCAGGTCCTTGACGTCGGCGGCTTCGACGGGCCGGCGCCCGACAGCGCGAGCCAGGGTCGACAGGTCGAAGTCACCGGGCTTGGCGTTGCGGCGCAACCGCTTGGCGAGCAGCGCGTAGGCGAGTCGGGCGCCGCGGTCATGG
>CAWASF010000005.1:0-130921 GCA_963784685.1 uncultured Actinomycetota bacterium | reverse complement strand
GCAGGACTTGACGGGGATCGGGTCAGCGATCAGATCGGCGAACAGCGCAGCAGCGGCGTCCACGACGCAGGTAGCGGTTGCGGCCCAGGATGAGGTCTCAGCAGTGATCGCCGGGGTGTTCGGCAGTCACGCCCAGGGCTATCAGACCGTGGCCGCTCAAGCGGCGGCATTCCATGACCTGTTCACTGGCAACCTGCTCTCCGGCGCGAATTCATATGGGTCCACCGAGGCCCCGCCAACGCCTCGCCGATGCGCGACGTGGACTTTCCGATTTCGCCGCACGACATTTACGTTGATGTGCTTGATGATTTGAAGGCGCGGCTTGAGCCGTCGCCTCTTTCTAGCCTGCGTGAAATAGAAAGAATAAAAATTCGCACCGCGTCGCCCGGTGTAATCCCCGATGAGGCGCGCCGAGACCTGAGCGTAATCCCCGATGAGGTGCGCCGAGACCTGGGTGGTTGACGTCCCGCCACGGTCCTTGCCGCCCAAATCCCTTTTACCGGCCACTGCTCCACCGTCCACGGAGTCTGTTCCCGCGCGGGCCGGGAGCCAAAGGATTCTCCACCGGCCCGCGCGGAAGTCCTTCTAGGCCACCAGCATCCGAATGAATCGGGATAACGTGCGGGCTGTTCAAGCGTGCTGCGGCGTGGGCTTCGCGGCGGAATCGGCGTTGAAACTCCTCGTCCTCCGAGAGATGTGCGGGCAGCACCTTGAGGGCCACGATGCGATCGGTTTCGCTGTCGTAGGCGCGCCACACCTCGCCCATGCCGCCGCGGCCCAGCAACTCGATCAGCTGGTAGCGACCGAAAGGCGTTCCGTTCGCCTCATCCATCGGCGGCCTGACCTGCCACGATCAGCATGCTAGGCGGTCCACCCCAACCCGCATAGCCAATTCGCTGGGCCGCCCGCGAAGGAGGGTCACGTCAAAGACGGTGAAGTGCTGCCAGCGACGCGCGGGCATTCGCTCCCTGCGTGCGCGATATCGAGACCATCGACAGTGAACTTGGGACTGGTCGCGATCTGCAACCTGGTCCGCGAGGTGGAGGGTCGGCCACCGAGCACCTATTACACAGACGCGCTGCTGGATGAACGGCGCAAGCTGGCGCGGGCTTCACGAATCTCGGTGTGAGTAACCGCCCAACCGTCGGCCGAGCTCTAGTTTGGTCTGTCTCTAAGGTCGCGGCGGGCGCGTTTCTCCACGAACAGGGGTATGAAATCGCGGATTCGGCTGCCTTCGAACCGGGCGTGCTCGGCGCGGATGAGGAGGTCGACAACCCGAGGCGAAACGGAAGGAAACTCGTCAAGCAGTCGTCGCTGGATCTCCCCTAGCAGTGTCTCCTCATCGATCTGGATGACGTGGCCCACAGTCAAAGGATTCTGGCACTGTGTTGTTTTCGTCAAATGGCTACGCGGTTTCGCCGCGGCTACGGGCGGCGAGTGCGACCATCTCATCATGGGACGGTACGAGGTTGCCCAGGCGCTGGAGTTGGTCCGTGCGTTGCGCCATCAACTGCACGAAATGACCGCCCAGTTAGCCCGGGTGGAACGCCAAGGTGTTGGCAGGAACGGCCGGGCATGCGCGATGCGGTTGGAGGCAGCCGCGCTGCGTCGAGACATTCGAGAAGCGGAGGCGCTCATTGACCGGCTGAACCGCCGTTACGGCGGTTGCGACCCAGAGCTACATGGCTTAGCAGGAAGGGTGGCGACAGGTCCCCGACGTGCGTCGAAGTAGGTGATCGGGCCGCGCCGCTCTTCTCGGGGCGCCCTGTCACTATGAGCCGCGCTGGCCGATCAGCCAGCTACCTAGCGTCCTGAGTCATTAATTTGGGTGCAGTAGTTGCTGATGCTGGCCATGATTTGGTCGGCTGTCTTGGTCCATACATAGGGGCGCGGGTTGTCGTTCCAGGTGTCGATCCAGGCGCGGATGTCGGCGTTGAGTTGGCGGACCGAGGTGTGGGTGCCCCGGCGAAGTTTCTTGGTGGTCAATTCAGCAGACCAGCGCTCCACGAGGTTGAGCCAGCTGGAGCTGGTCGGGGTGAAGTGCAGAACGAAGCGGGGATGTGTTGTCAGCCAACGCTTTACCGCTGGAGTCTTGTGCGTCGAGGCGTTGTCGAGAATGACGTGGCAGTCCAGGTCCGCGGGCACTTCGTGGTCGATCTTTTTCAGGAAAGCCAGAAACTCCTGGGAGCGGTGTCGGGCATGCAGCGAGCCGATGATCTTTCCGGTGGCCAGGTCCAGGGCGGCATACAGGCTCGACGTGCCGTAGCGGACGTAGTCGTGGCTGGCGCGCGCCGGCGTTCCGGGCAGCATCGGAAACACCGGCTGAGTTCGGTTGAGCGCCTGGATCTGGGTCTTTTCATCGACACAGAGCACCAGGGCACGCTCGGGCGGGTCCAGGTAGAGCCCCACAATGTCGCGGACCTTCGCCACCAACAGCGGATCCTTGGACAGTTTCCACGAATCTTGCTTGTGCGGCGCCAATCCAAATGCCCGCCATACCCGCGAGACCATCGACTGGCTCAACCCGAGGTGAGTGGCCATCGACCGCGTCGACCAGTGCGTGGCGTCCGCCGGGGTGGTCTCTAGCGTTGCGGTGATCAATGCTTCGATCTGCGCATCACCGACTACCCGGGGCCGGCCCGGCCGCGGCTCGTCGAGCAGGCCGTCGCAACGTTGCTCAACAAAGCGGTTACGCCACCGCTGCACCGTCGTGCGCGAGATTCCCATCCGGGCCGCCATGTCGGAATTGGACTCACCATCGGCGGCCGCCAACACAATTCGCGACCGCAACGCCAACCCTGCAGCACTGGTTCGACGCCGGGCCCACCCCTCCAACTCGGCACGTTCAGCATCGGTCAACACGATTACGGCAGCCTGCGGGTTGGGCATAGCCCAGTCTATCAACTGAACCGTAATTAACGACTCACGACACTAGTGTGGATTTGACACGCACCCATTTGGGCGAGCCTCCCCTGAGCGAGGCAACAAACCACCATCGTCACGCCAGGCGCGGCGTTATCCTCTGACGATATGAGCACCGAGGGCGGCTCCGACGATCTAGAGACGTCCGCCAAACCGGTAAATGCCGTAGACAAGACCACCGCCTGGGACAAGGACGGCGCCGATGGTGCCGTCTTACCAACCCCACTCGTCATCCTCGAGGACATCTACGGTGAGATCGTTGTCGGCAGTGCCCTTCGTACCGTACGCAAAGGTGAGCAGGGTGCGTTCGTCTTCAAGAGGCTCGACGGCCATGACGGTAGCGTGCCCGATCTTCATGCGAATCCGGTCGCCGGGCTTTAATTCGTCAACACGTTTAAGGGTCACGCTCACCCATCACTTGTCGACGCGCCGTGGGCGCCCGCTGGTTGCGGCATAGAACGAACGGTAAACCCCGCAATTGATGGGTAACTAGATCGCTGCTGGTTTTGTACCGCTCGGTCAGGGGAGAGTGTGATGGTTACAAAGTTTTAGGTATTCAAGGGCAAAAGCGGAGATTTCCGGTTCCACCTCAGGGGGCACCCAACGGGGAGATCATCGCCACCGGCCAGGGCTACAAGACGAAGGCGGCCGCCGAGAAGGGAATCGAGTCGAATCAAGGCCAATGCGGCCAGCGCCACGGTGGTCGACAACACCGCGGCCTAGTGGTCATCTGTCGCGATCAAGGCAGCGGTTCCGTGCAAATGGGGCCATTGTCGCAGCATTGGACCACATGTCGCGCTCCGCGCTGAGCCGTCGACGGGCGATTCGTTGCTGGGCCCGCCGGGCGAGCCCCGCGACGTCGGCCACGACCGGCAACGCAATTACCTTGGGCCAGAGCATCATTCGTGCCGCGGGCCAAATGACAGCCCCCAGCCGGGTAGGCCATCGGCCAATGACCCTCCGGCGCTTGTGGGCCAGCAGCGCTAGCGAACCGCTTACAAGGAGCACGGCAAGGTGCCGCCGCTGACGCAGCAAAACGGCCGGGACCGGCAAAGACGGTGTGCCAGCCTCGTCGCGATGCAATGATCGAATCCAAAGGGGACGCAATGATTGCATTCAAGATCACGTGTTCGCTGGGCATAGCCGCCTTCATCGCCAGCCTGGGAGCGGCAGGGCTGATCGCCACAGCGCCACCGGCCAACGCTGGCTGCCAGTACGGCGGACTGTTTATCAGCAAGTGCGATGGACCCGTCCAGCCCGACGGCACCTGGCAACGTTGCGTGGTATTCGCGAACTCGATGGGTAGCGGGGCCAGCGCCCACCTGGTGCCCGAGAGGCGCTGCGATTTGATGGGTCCTGACCAGCACCCTTGGGGCCTCGGCTTCGCTGACCCACCGACGCACCTCGACGACTGAGCCCTTAAAGGAACAGCACGTCAAGGGCGGTGAAGTGCGGCCAGCGGGGCGCGACCATAAACTCCGCGCATGCGGTCCATCGAGGCCATCGACGCCGATCTTCGGGTGTTGTCTCGCGCCCGGCGCTCGGTCCGCGTGGTATGCGACCAGATGCCCAGTACCCAGCTGATCGACCAGTTGCTCGAAGAGCGAGCTGCGGCCGTCGCTGCGCGCAGCAGCACATCGACCTCGCTCGCGTCTGAATATTCAGATCGGGCCGGGGCCATTGCCTCCCCCCTTTGACGGCTGGCCCGATCCACGTCATTGTGAGGTGCGGCCGAGCCAGAAGGCCTACGGCCCGAATGGGAGCTCATGATGATCAAGGCTGGTCTCGCCGTCGCCGTTGGATGTCTTGGACTAGGCGTTGCCCATCGACAGCCACGCCGGGGCACGCCGCTCCCGGTCAGAACTGCATGCCAGAAGAACCGGTGATCAAATATGGCGTCCCCGTCGGCAAGCGTGTCACCTGCTACAACCCCGACGGCAGCTCTTGGGTCTGCACTGTCCTCGGGACGTCGGGCAATGGGCCTGAAACGTGCACCAAAAACCCGGCGCCCGCGACGCCTGACCCCGGCGCGCCAGTACCTGGAGGACCGCCACCTCCTCCGTAATGCTGAGTTGCGTGCAGAGCGGGAGCGGCCCGCCGCAACAGCATGGCGTCGACAGGCGATCAGCAGGGTCGGTTACATGATCATCGATCAGGAACGCTGTTGCCAGCAGGGGCGCTGGTGGTGTTGCCGTGGCTGGTCCGTGACACCTGTGTGTAGATACCGACGATTGTCGTCAACAGCACGAGAATCCTCTTGCGCTGCCGGCCGCGCGCTCAGAACGCCATAAATCACCGCAGCTAATGGCAAACCGACCAGTAGCACCACCGAGACCGCGATCGCCACGTATCCGTACCACGGGTAGGCCATGGCTGTATTCATTGCCAGGTTCACCGGGTTCATTGGCGCACGCTAGCACCGGCCCCTTCGGACACCGATCCCACATCTACCTGACGACGTGTAATGCACTGCGCTGCAAGGGCTTTACCCGAAATCGAGAAGCACCCGCGCAAGTCACCTTAGTTTGGGCGGCCGGGTGGCGGCGAAGGAAAGGAAGGGGCCGCCACCCAACCGTTCGCCGGGGAGTACCCCACTCGGATGACCCTAAACGCCCGCCATCAAATCAAAGCCGACCCGTTATCCCGCGAAGACACTCGCCACGACGCAATCGCACTGCGACGGTTCACTTTTCCACGTCGCCGGCGCGCCCGTCGCGGTGCGCTCGGTGGTACAGGGCCAGTGGCTGACGGGGTGCGGCCTGCGGATGGCGCCAAGCTCGAGCACCGACGCGAACGCCAGTTGCCGGACAGCGGAGAATAGCGGCCATGAACGACACAGAGCACCTCGGTATTGACGTATCGCTCTTCTGCCCGGAACAACACCACATCGGTAACCTCATCAAGTCTTCGACCCTGATCGGCTACCAGCCGAGGGGCGGACTCCTGGGGGCGTGGCCGCCACACCAATCAGATATGTGGTGGGAAGTCCGGTGCCCCGACGGTTGCCCGGGTGCACTGGGCGGGCCGGTCGATCCGATCCGCCAAGAGGTGAACAGGCTCGCAGACGACCCCAAACGGATGAGTGCCCATTACACGCTCAAGCGCGTGGGCTGAACGCGAAGCGGCGACGAAGGCAACCAGCACGTCTACTCCTCCCGCGGGCAGATATGCCGGCCAATGTCGAGAAGCCCGCATTTGGGGCATCGCTTCGGACTGACCTGCTGCTCGTGGTAGATGGTGTGGAGACCTTCGTTCTTGACGATGGCACCGCACGTCAGGCATTCACGGAAATATGCGTCGCCGATGTAGCACGGCTTGTAAAAGATCAGCGGGTCATTCATGTGCCGCAAATTATAAGTTAACCGGGTGCCGACCATTGGCGGGCTACCCACGGTGCGCAAGCCACCCTGGCCCCTCGATCTGATGCGGTTAGGCGCCCGTCGACCTTAACGTGGCGTCGCCGGTGGAAATGTCATGAGAACCCTTAGCAGTGGGCGGCCCAGCACCGCTGGTTGGGGCAATATGTCGAATGCGCGATTCTCACCATGGATCCGACCTCTCCCAACGTGACGTTCCGCGGGTCCAAGGTGGCGTGGACTTGCTGGGCGATCTGGTCGTACGTCCAGCCCCACCCGAGATCGTCGCAGATGAGGCGCCCCATCCCGGTCAGTGCGGCGTCGTGGTCCGGCGGCCACGCGAAACCGGCGGCGCGCAGTTGAGCGAGGTATGTGTCATCGGCGGGATCGGCGGTCGCAATTGCACCGCTAGTAAGCAGGGCAGCACCGGCCATGACGGGGATTGTCAGTCTGGCCAACCAGCGAGGTGAGGGCATTTGATGCGCTTCTTTCTTCTCGGCGTGACGATGCAGTCAGTGTGCGGGTCCAAACGGCACGAATAAGAATAGAGAAGGCTGGGGAAAATGCAGCTTATGGAGGGCTGAATAGTCGGCTTTTTGGGCCGCCAGGGCTCGCCGAAGCCGCCAGCGCGGCCGGGGCGTTGGTTGGCATCCCAGCCGCGCGAGTTCAAACAACCAATACCGAAGTCAAGCGATCGGCCAAGCAACTTAAACCAAATGCTTTGGTGCACAACGCATCTTGATAAGACCAGAAAACACGCGTGAAACTCATCGGGGCACGCGCAAAGCGAGATAGTACGAGTGCCGCCGGTCGTTGTCGACGGTATAGCCCAGTGCCCTCGCGACGGCCTCATGGTCGGAGTCCAGCCAACGCTCGGTGTGCTGGCGTTCGAAGTCGGCCCAAGACGTCACCGTGAACCTCTCCAGGACAATATCGGGACGTTCGGCGCTGCGATACAACCGCCAACTATGACCACCCGTGCGCAGGCGTGACCGCCGCACCAGGCTCATGGCCTCGACAAAGTGATCGAGGTTCTCGGTCGGTACGTGATAGCGGACGGTCACCAGCACCGGTCCGTCGTGAGGGCGTGGTTCGAAGACGAGCGTCGGTGATGCCCAACAAGTGGAAATGTCGCGGCTCAACTTCCCGGTGGACGCGCGCAACGGAAGCGCGACGACGCTGAGGGCAACTACGCCCAGCAACACCGCCGAACAAGTCAGCGCGATGTGCAGCCCCTCCCGCGTGGCAACGACACCCCAGAGATATGCCCCGAGCGCCTGGCTTCCCGTGAAGACCAGCAAATACACTGACAGCCCGCGGGCCCTGACCCAGCCGGGCAAGTGCAGCTGCGCGGCGGCGTTCAACGTTGCCAACGTGATCAGCCAGGCCATCCCCGACAGCACCAACATGGGCGCGGCCGCCGCGAAGGGCAACCAGGCGACCGCCAGCGGTGCCGACCCGTACACCGTCGCGCCCACCGCCAGCAGCGCGTTGGCCGACACCCGCTGCCGCAAACGTCCGGCAACCCCGACACCGAGCGAGGCTCCAAAACCTATGGCTCCCAATGCCAGGCCGTAGCCGCCGGCCCCCAGGTGCCATAGGTGGGCGGCGGCCACCGGCAACAGCGCCAACAGGGCCGAGGCGGGGAACAGGAACAGAGCCGCACGCAACAGGAGCCTGCGGAAGATCGGACTGTTCGCCGCGTAAAGCAATCCGGTGATCATGGCGTGGCCGAAATGTTCTCGTTCGATCGGCGCGATTTGCTTGGGTCGTTTCCACCCCGCCAGGACAACGATTATTCCGGCGAACGATATTGCATTGATCGCGAAGACCGCTGCGGGGCCGGCCAATGCGACGACAACACCGCCGACCGCCGGCCCGATCGCTTGGGCGGCATTCGCCGAAACGCTGGACAAAGTCGAGGCGGCGACTATCTGCTCACGCGGGACAATCTCGGGCTGGATAGCCTGCCAGGCCGGTGCGGTCAGTGCAGAAGCGCAGCCAATGGCCACGGTAAACAGCAACAGCGCCCTGGGGCTGAGGCTGTCGAGGTAGGTCAGCGTTGCCAGGGCTATTCCCACTAACACCGCATACGTCTGCAGAAACATCAGTAACCGCCGCCGGTCGAACAGGTCGGCAAGCACTCCGGCGAACAATCCCAAAAGGAGCGTCGGCCCCAGGCTCGCCGTCTGGACGAGTGCCACGATGGTGGCACTGCTGTGCCCTTCAACCAGAAACCATTGGGCCGCCACACTTTGCATCCACGTCCCGATGTTGGAGACAAACTGCGCGGTGAACAAGCCGCGGTACAGGCGATTGCGCAACGGCGTCTGCGCAGACGGTTGCCCACCGTCGGCACGCTCCCGTCCCTGCATCGCCGTCGAACCGGTTTCCGGGGCCGGACGCTCCGCGCCCGAATGCGCTTTCACCCCAACCGCTTAGAACCCGACGTTGCCACCGCTGGAGTCAAAACCGCCCCCACCAAAGTCCGACCCGCCAAAGCCGAAGTCGCCGCCACCGGAATCGGACCCGCCGAACCCGCCGAAGTCGAATCCACCACCACCACCACCGGAATCGTAACCACCCCCGAAGCCGACATCTGCCTGCTGGCTGTCATAGCCGCCGCTCTGGCCGCCGTCAAAACTGGTGTCCACCACCGCCGAATCGCGGCCGGCCTCGAAGCCACGCTCGTAACCGCCGTCCCAACCGCCGCCCCAATGGTCGTCCAACAGCGCATCCATCAGCAGGACGTCGGTGAGGCCCCACCCCCAGCCCGGGCCCCAGAACGCGTAGGGGTAGTAGCCGGGGTAAAAGAACATCCCGTTGTAGTAGCCACCCGGGTAGTAGTGCTGGTAGCCCGGCTGCTGCGAGGTGCTGTAGCTGTTGTTGTTGATCGTCACGTACTCACCGGTGTCTGGGTTCTTCGTCCGCACCGACGCCTGCTTGCGGTCGCCATCGGGCACCGACATCACGGCCTCGACATCCGGGATGGGCTGACCGGGGTTGAGCTTTCGGTTGGCCTTGACCACGGTGGACCGCACGTTCCGCAGGTGCGCCCGCGCCGCGGTGTAGTCACCGGTCTGGTAGGCCTTGCGGGCGTCGTACAGGCTGGAGTTGGCCTTCAACGACTCGGCGCTGACGTCCGTGCCGGTGTTGGTGACCACCGCGCTGTCGAGGTCGGCGACGTCGGACTCGGCGGCGATCAGCTCCTGCTTGATCTGGTCCCGCGCCTCAGCGTCCTTGCGGCGCTTGCTACTTCGGCTGGCGGCGAACCAGATGAGGCCGACCGCGCCGACGATGATGAGCAGCACCCACAACCACGTCCAGTTGGTGTGGTTGGCGTGCACAACGGGCGAGGTCGTCGCCGGCCCCCCGGAAGCAGCGCCCAAACCGGCAAGCCTGCTGACGAACTCGCTGGTCGCGCCGTAGGGGTCATTGCGGTGGTCGTTACGCGATTGACCCATGATGTCGTCCACATTGTCGGCGATCACCTTGGGCACGTTGTAGGCGCGCACATGGTAGCCCTGGGAGTCGATCACCAGAATGACGCCGCTGAACCGGGGGTTGCGACCCACCATGACGCTGTGGACGGCATCCGGCGTGGTGACACCGGTCTGGCCGGGCGCCACCGCCGCCACCCAGACCGGCGGTGCGGCGCTCCACGCCCACCGACTGGTGAGAATCTGCTGGTTCAATTTGTCGGGGTTCTGCAACGGCGGTGTGGCGGCCGGGTCGGCCACCACGTGCGTCCGGGCGTCGAACCTACCTACTACCTGCTCCGTGTAGGTGTCGGCCGACGCGGACGGCGCGAGCAGCATCGCCAGCGCCAAGATGACCGGGGCCACGAGGATCCCGCGGAATCGTACTGTCACTTTTCTCCTGTGCACCTGACGCCGCGGGCTTTTCGCCCGCTCGTGCTGATCGAACCACACAGTGCACCAACGTACCCAGGCGCTAATCCTGTTCCCGCCGATCCGGCGGGTCCGGCTCAGTTGGCGCGACGTGACTCCGGATTTATCGGAGAATGGCAACGAAGGGCCTCAGCTTGCGGGAGTACCGGGTGTGAGCATCGACAATCCCTATTGGGATGCAGTCAAGGACTGCGTCGAGACCGATAGCTTCCGAGGCAACCCGGTGGTCGGTGAGTTCCGGGTGGACCGAACCGTACAAGAGAACATGGCCCGCTTTCCGAACCGGCAAAGGCTGGTCAGGAAATACTGCTGGACCATTTCCGATCCCGACACCGTGGCATTCGTGGCCAAGCACGCTCAGGGCGGCCTGGTCGATCCGATCGCCGGCACGGGCTATTGGGCCTACCTTCTTTCGCAGGTGGGCGTCGACGTCGCCTCCTACGACCTGAACCCCGGCACAACGCTATTAACGAATGGTTGGCACGGCAAAGACCTCTACGCCGAAGTATGCGCGAAGGACTGCGCCGAAGCGGTCGCCCTGCACCCCGACCGGACCCTATTTCTTTCGTGGCCGCCATTTCTTCAGGATGTCGGGGCGCGGATTTTGATGGCCTACAAGGGGAAGCGCGTCATTTACATCGGCGAGGGCCAGGGCGCCACCGGCGATGACGAGCTGCGCCGGATACTCGATGCGGAATGGACCGAAATCGATTCCCGCCGGCCGGTTCAATGGTGGGGTGTCCACGATCAGGTGACGGTGTATGTGCGCGGTACCCAGATACCGGACTGACAAAAGAATTTGACGGCAACCGCTCCGGAGCAAACGCAAGAATTTCGCAAAGTTTTCGCGAGGATCTGGCAAACTGCATGCAGCAGACTCATTTTGTCCTTCACACGAAGGCGGCTTTGTTTAAATGCCACGCCACCAAGCGAAATTGCGCATGAACAAAGGAAATTAGATATGAGCACGGCACACCGCGTCACGCGGATCATTGCCGGGGCGCTGTTGTCTGGCGGCGTCGCCGTGGCCGGAGTCGGGCTGGCCGTCTGCCACGACCGGTACTACGCGCCCGGCCCCGGCAGCCACGTCATCGAAGGAGTGCCTCCTCCGGGACCCGGAGGAAACGGTTTCCCGTGACCATGAAAACCAGTTGAATGACACCGCTGACGCGGGCATCCTTCGGGAATGCATGTGATCAGCGGAGTCCGCGACCCGGCGGCGAGCTTTCCCCTCGACACCACGGCCGACGATGCGAGCGAGCGTCGCCAGGCCAACCGTGCCGTTGCCGTCAGTGCCGTCGGATTGGCGCTGACCGGGCTCGCCGAATTGGCCATCGCACTGGTGTCTGGATCGGTCGCGCTGCTCGGTGACGCGCTGCACAACTTGTCGGATGTCTCGACCAGCGCCCTGGTGTTCGTCGGGTTTCGGGCATCCCGCAGAGTGCCCACCGAGCGTTATCCCTACGGCTTCGAACGCGCTGAAGACCTCGCGGGCGTCGGCGTGGCCGTGGTGATTTGGGGCAGCGCTCTGGTCGCGGGTTTCGAGAGCGTGTCGAAGCTGCTCCGCCACGGCGGCACCGGCCATGTGGGGTGGGGCATCGCGGCGGCCGCCGTGGGCATCGCGGGCAACCGGCTCGTGGCCCGCTACAAGCTGGTCGTGGGCCGGCGGATCCGTTCGGCAACCCTGGTGGCCGACGCGAAGCATTCCTGGCTGGACGCGTTGTCCTCGGCCGGGGCGATGCTGGGGCTGATCGGCGTGGCACTCGGATGGGGCTGGGCCGACGCGGCCGCCGGAATGGTGGTAACCGGTTTCATCTGCCACGTCGGCTGGCAGGTCACCGCCGATATCGCGCACCGCCTGCTCGACGGTGTCGACCCCGAGATCATCACGACGGCCGAAACCGCTGCCACCACGGTCCCCGGCGTCACGCACGCGCACGTTCGAGCCCGCTGGACCGGGCGGACCCTGCGCGTCGAGGTCGAAGGCTTCCTGGCCCCCGAAACTCCACTGGCGACAGCCGATCAAATCGGCCGCAGCGTCGCCGACGTCCTGGCGCCGCGAATCCCCGAAATGCACAGCTTCACCTGGAGCGCGCGGGCCGCGGCTGACTGATCAGGGCTCATTTCCCGCTAGCGTCGACGGAATCGCTCGCGCAGTTCGGGGTCGTTCTCCCACCACAATCCCGACGGCGCGGCGCTTTCGCTCTCTGCCGCTTGAGCCGCGTCGAGTTCGGCGTCGACCCGGACCGCGTGGTCCTTCTCGTCGCGCGACAACGCACGCATCAACAACAACGCGAACGGCCATCCCACCACGTCTCCCAAAATCCAGAGCACGCCCGCGCCGATCGTCTGATCGAGCCGCTGGTCGGGACCCCAGGAGCGATGCAAGCCCGAGTAGTACGCCGCGCCGATCAAGGAGCCCTGCCATATCACCAACCCCAGGACACCGTCGCCGAGCGCCTCGGCGACGGTGATCAGCAGCGAGATCAGCTGTGGGTACCGGCGGGGAACGGGGTCCGCTTGCAGCCGGGCATAGAAATAGCCAAAACCTACCGCGACCAACAAGATTCGAGTGGGTGCGCCAATCCATTCGTTCTCGAGGGAAGCGGTGTACCAGGGCGTCAGGTAGAGCACCCAAGGCGTGCCGAGCATCGCCAGCGACGTGGTCGCGGGATGCGCGAGCAGGCGGGCCGGCGGGCTTGCCAGCAACCGGTCGATGCGGTCACGCCCCGCGGGACCCAGCGCATCGCGCACGACGGTGAGCGGTTTGCTCAGCGCGATGAACAACGGCACGACGTAAAGCAGCATCAGCACCTGCAGCGCGCGCATCCAGAACAGGGCGTAGGCGTAGGCGCCGATCGCGCTGACCGTGGCCACCAGCCAGAGCGCCATGCCCGCCCCGAAGCACCAGGCCTGCGCGGGGCGGACCGGTTGCCCGGCGTTTCGGGAGCGCCGGTAGCACCACGCGTATGCGGCGGTCACCGACACGATCACCGCTGCCGAGGCCACATCGAGATGCCAGGTCTGCACCACGGCGGCCCACGTCAGCGGACCGGGATCGGCGCGCATTATCGCTAGTGCGCCAGTGCGTTGGGGCAGTAAACGTTGGCCGCGATCGCCGTGAACCTCGCCGCGTTGTCGCCGCGGAGTCCGGAGTTCTCGGCCTGGATCGTCTTGACGACATCCACCATCGGCGTGCCCTTGCCGGCCGCCTGGCACACCCATTTGCCCGCCGCGATCGCCCGGCCCGGGTCGGGAAAGGTGATGCCGGCGGCTTGCAGTGAGGCGAGGAACGCGTCGTCGTTGCTGTCGGCGTGCGCGGGCACGGCCATGCCGACCGCGGCGGCAAGGCTTGTCAGCGCCAGCAGGACCCGTTTCACGATTCCCCGATCGTCTGGCCGTCGTCGGCCATCGAGATTCACGTTAGCGTGCAAACTACTCGCACTTTTCCGCGCTCGCGACGGTCTGCAGCAATGTCGGGTGGCTCCGCTTGGGCGTCAACCCCCGGTTGACACTCGGAAGTCGTCAACCTAATGTTGACGCATGCCTCGGCCGACGCCCATCTCCCATCCCGTACGCCTCGACGAGATGATCGACGCCGTCAAGCGGGTGCACGCGGACGTGCTGGACCAGCTCGCCGACGCCGTCCTGGCCGCCGAGCACCTCGGCGAGGTCGCCGACCACCTGATCGGGCACTTCGTGGATCAGGCCCGCCGCTCGGGCGCCTCCTGGACCGACATCGGCAAGAGCATGGGCGTCACCAAGCAGGCCGCCCAGAAGCGGTTCGTGCCGCGGGCGGAGCCCGCCACCCTGGACCCGGAACAGGGTTTCGGACGGTTCACGCCGCGGGCCCGCAGCGCCGTCGTCGCCGCCCAGAACGCCGCCCACGACGCGGCCAACCGCGAGATCACGCCCGACCACCTATTGCTCGGAGCGCTGAGCGATCCGAACGCATTGGCCACCGTGTTGCTACAGCGCCAGCACGTCGAGCCCGGGACCGTCCGGGCCGCCGTGACACTGCCCGCGGCATGCGCCGAAACCCCGGCGCTCATCCCGTTCAGCGGACCGGCGCGCAAGGCGCTCGAGCTCACCTTCCGCGAGGCACTTCGACTCGGCCACAACTACATCGGCACCGAACACCTGCTGCTGGCGTTGCTGGAACTCGAAGACGGCGCCGGACCGCTGCATCGGTCCGGCGTCGACAAGGACCGCGTCGAGACCGATCTGATCGCGGCGCTCGAGTCGCTGGGCAGCGGTCAGAACCCCTCCCCCTCGCCTTAGCCCGTGTGCGATCATGCGAAGGTCCCCAGAAGGGAGGCGAAGATGCACCGCTGGTTGACCGCCGTGTCCACCTTCCTCGTCGCCGCCGCGAGCTTCACCGCCGCCGGCGCCGTTGCGTCGCGCGCGTGGGCCGGCGACGCTCCCATCGGCCACATCGGCGACACCCTGCGGGTGGATACCGGCACCTACATCGCCGACGTCACCGTCAGCAGCGTGGCCCCGTGCGACCCACCGCCGGGATTCGGCTACACGCGCAGCGGCGTTCCGATCAAGAGCTTTCCCGGCAGCGTGGTCAACCGGGCCGACGTGACCATCCGCGCGATCCGGGTGCCCAATCCGTACATCATGGCGACCGACTTCAGCTTCGACGGGGTGACGCCATTCGCCGACGCTTACAAGCCGCGGGCCTCCGACGCGCCCGACGCGCTGGACAACGTGCTGGTGAACGCGCCGAACGGAGCGATCGTCCGCGGCGGCGTCTACTGGGACGCTTACCGCGATCCGGTCTCTACCGTCGTCCTGCTGGACAAGAAGACGGGCTACCACCTCGCGCAGTGGAACCTCTGAGAACCCAGTCGCCGGCCGTACAGGTCGTCACGACGGGCTCGGTCGATACCGAAGAGCTGGCGGCCATCGCCGCGCGCACCTTTCCGTTGGCGTGTCCGCCCTCGACGGGCCCCGAGAACATCGCGTCCTTCATCGACACGAACCTGTCGGCCGAGCGCTTCGCGGAGTATCTGGCCGATCCTCACCGTGCGATCCTCACCGCGCGGCAGGACGGCCGAATCATCGGCTATGCCATGCTCATTCGTGACGCTACCGGGGACACCGCCGAGCTGTCGAAGATGTATCTGCTGCCCGACCACCACGGCACCGGGGCGTCGAAGGCGCTGATGGATTTGGCGCTGGCCACCGCCGCAGAATGGGGCACGCGCCGCGTGTGGCTGGGCGTAAACCAGGAAAACCAACGCGCGCAACGCTTTTACGCCAAGAGCGGCTTCAAGGTCAACGGCACCAGGACCTTTCAGGTGGGCACCCGGCGCGAGGACGACTACATCATGGTTCGCGAGCTTGGTTGGTCAACGCCAGCAGCCGTGAAGTGGCGCGTAGGTACTTCTTCCGATAGCCGCCGGCCAGCATCTCCTGGCTGAAGATGGCGTCGAGCTGCGCCCCGGAAGCCACCACCGGGATACCGGCGTCATACAGCCGGTCGGTCAGCGAAACCAGCCTCAGCGCGACGTTCTGGTCGTCGATGCGGTGCACGCCGGTCAAGAACACCGCGGTCACACCCTCGATGAGCGTCAGATACCGCGACGGGTGCATGGTGGCCAGGTGCGCGCACAGCGCGTCGAAATCGTCAAGCGTCGCCCCGTCGACCTCCGCGGCGCGCGCGGTGACTTCCTCGTCCGACAACGGCGGCGGCGCCGGCGCCAGGCCACGGTGCCGATAGTCGGGTCCATCGATTCGCACCGTCGTGAAAATGCTTGCCAGAGTGTTGATCTCGCGCAGAAAATCCTGGGCGGCGAAGCGGCCCTCGCCGAGCTGCTCGGGCAGCGTGTTGGACGTGGCGGCCACCGAGACACCCCGCTCGACCAGCGACGAGAGCATCCGCGAGATCAGTGTGGTGTTGCCGGGATCGTCGAGCTCGAACTCGTCGATGCACACCGCCGTGTATTCGGCCAGCATCTCGATGCATTCGACATAGCCGAACACCCCTGCCAGTTGGGTGAGCTCACCGAACGTCGCGAATGCCTTGGGCGCGGTCGGGCCGTCCGGCGCCCCGCCCGGCCCCGGGCCGGGCAACTGGTAGTAGGCCGAGGCGAGCAGGTGGGTCTTGCCCACGCCGAAGCCGCCGTCGAGATATAGCCCGACGCCGGGCAGCGCCGCCCGTTTGCCGAACAGTTTTCGGCGGCCGGCCCGGCGCTCGACGGCCTGGCGGCAGAAGTCCTGACAGGCCACGACGGCGGTCGCCTGGGTCGGTTCCGCCGGATCCGGCTGATACGTCGCGAAGCTCACGTCGGCGAACGTCGGGGGCGGCCTCAATTGGGCGATCAGCCGCTCCGGCGAGACGCTCGGATGCCGATCCGCCAGCCGGGCCACGGGGCCTGGCCCATCGGCGGAGGCGGACCCGTGCATGCAGGAACTGTAGCGGCGTGCTGCAATCAAGCTCATGCCCCTCTCTGACGCCGGCGGGGCGCCGCTGACGCTGCTCGGGTCGATACGCGAACTCGACGATGGCGAACTCCCCCAGCTCTACGGCTATCCGGAGGGGGACGCGAGGTGGGTCCGGGCGAATTTCATCGCCAGTGTGGACGGCGGTGCGACCGCGGACGGCAAGACCGGCGCCATGGGCGGGCCCGGCGACCGGCTTATTTTCCACCTGCTGCGGGAACTCGCGGACGTCATCGTGGTCGGCGCGGGCACGGTCCGGGTCGAGGGTTATTCCGGCGCACAGCTGGGAGTCGCCAAGCGGCAGGGGCGGCAGGCGCGCGGGCAAAGCGAGGTCGCGCAACTGGCGATCGTCACCAAGTCGGGTCGCCTCGACCGGGACATGCCGGTGTTCACCCGGACCGAGGTGCCGCCCCTCGTCATCACCTGCGCGGCGGCCGCCGAAGAGACGCGCCGTCGGCTTGCCGACCTGTGCGAGGTGGTCGACTGCTCGGGCGCCGATCCCGGCAGCGTCGACGAGGCCGTCCTGCTGGAGGCCCTCGGGGCTCGCGGAATGCGCCGCATCCTGACCGAGGGCGGACCGATGCTGCTCGGCGCGTTCGTCCAGCGCGACATGCTCGACGAGCTGTGCCTGACGATCGCGCCGTTCCTGGTCGGCGGCCTGGCCCGGCGCATCGCGACGGGCCCGGGCCAACTGCTGACCCGCATGCGCTGTGCCCACATCCTGACCGACGACGTCGGCTACCTCTACACGCGCTACGTCAGGGACTAACTACTGTGGTCGGCATGAGTCGGCAGATCGCATCCGCGACGATCCTGGTTGCGGTGACCGCGATGGTGGCCGGCTGCGTCCCGGGCCTGGCCGCGGAACCCCGTTTCGCCACCGATTCCGGCGCCCGGCCGCAGGGCGTGGCCCCGCCGAAGCCGCCTCCCAGCGGTCCGCCGCCGATCGCCGCACCCAAGAACGACTTGTCCTGGCACGACTGCACCTCGCAGGTGTTCAGCGATGCGGCCGTCCCTCCCGCGCCGGACGTCCAGTTGGATTGCGCGAACTACAACGCCGACCTCGACCCGGTCAACGGCGGTTCCGCGACCCTGAACATCGGCGTGGTGCGCGCGCGCTCGAATCAGACCCCGCGCGACGCGGGCCCGCTGGTCTTCACCACGGGCTCCGACCTGCCGTCCTCGGCGCAGTTGCCGGTCTGGCTGTCACGGGCGGGCGCCGACGTGCTCCAAACCCACCCCGTCGTCGCCGTCGACCGTCGCGGCATGGGCATGTCGACCCCGATCGACTGCCGGGATCGCCTCGACCGCCAGGCGATGCGCGACCAGGCGCAATTCCAAACCGGCGACGACCCGGTTGCCAACCTTTCCGGCATCTCCAACACCGCGACCACAACCTGCACCGACGCCCTCGCGCCGGGCGCCTCAACCTACGACAACTCGCACGCCGCCTCCGACATCGAGCGACTGCGCAACCTCTGGGACGTGCCCGCGCTCGCGCTAGTCGGGATCGGCAACGGCGCCCAGGTGGCGCTGAGCTACGCCGCGTCGCGGCCCGACAGGGTCGCCCGACTGATCCTCGACTCCCCGGTCGCCCTGGGCGTCAACGCCGAAGCGGCCGCCGAACAACAGGTCAAGGGCCAGCAGGCCGCACTCGACGCCTTCGCCGCTCAGTGCGTCGCGGTGAACTGCGCGCTGGGCTCCGATCCGAAGGGTGCCGTCAGCGCGTTGCTCGCCGACGCGCGGGCCGGAAAGGCGCCCGGCGGCCTACCGGTGGCCGCGGTGGCCAACGCCATCACCATCGCTCTGGGCTTCCCCTCCGGCGGCCGCGTCGACGCCACCACGAGGCTGGCCAACGCGCTGGCGGCCGCCCGCTCCGGCGACGTCAGCCAGTTGAACAACCTGATCACTCGCGCCGACGCCACCGACGACACCGACGGCCAGTTCGTCAACTCCTGTAGCGACGCGATCAACCGCCCGACCCCGGACCGGGTGCGCGAACTCGTGGTGGCGTGGGCCAAGCTCTATCCCCAATTCGGCACCGTCGCGGCGCTCAACTTGGTCAAATGCGTGCACTGGCCCACCGGTTCGCCGCCGGCCCCGCCCAAGGACCTCAAGGTCGACGTCCTGCTCGCCGGCGTACAGAACGACCCGATCGTGGGCACCGAAGGAGTCGCCGCCACGGCGGCCACCATCATCAACGCCAACGCGGCCAGCAAGCGGGTGATGTGGCAGGGCATCGGTCACGGCGCCAGCATCTATTCGCCCTGCGCGGTCCCGCCCCTGATCGGCTATCTCAACAACGGCAAGCTGCCGGCAACCGACACTTACTGTCCCGCCTGAGACTTCGCGGTTCGCGCCGGTGTACGGTGCGCTGGTGACGGAAGCTGACTCGATGCGAACCGGCTTGCGCGATCGACTCCTCGCCGCATTTCGGCCGCCCACCGGCCCGCCGAGCGCGGCGACGGTTTTGCGGTCTGTGCTGTGGCCGGTGGCCATCATGTCGGTGCTCCACCGCAGCATCGTGCTCACCCTCAACGGCAACATCACCGACGATTTCAAGCCGGTCTACCGGGCGGTCCTCAACTTCCGGCACGGCTGGGACATCTACAACGAGCACTTCGACTACGTCGACCCGCACTACCTGTACCCGCCGGGCGGCACGCTGCTGATGGCGCCGTTCGGCTACCTGTCCTTCACGCCGTCGCGCTACCTGTTCATCCTGATCAACACCGTGGCCATCCTCATCGCCTGGTACCTGCTGCTGCGGCTGTTCAAATTCACGCTGTCGTCGGTGGCCGCCCCGGCCCTGCTGCTGGCCATGTTCTGCACGGAAAGCGTGACCAGCACGCTGGTGTTCACCAACATCAACGGCTGCGTGCTGCTGGCGGAGGTGCTCTTCTTGCGCTGGCTCCTGGACGGAAAGGTCGGGCACCAGTGGTGGGCCGGTGTCGCGATCGGCGTGACACTCACGCTCAAACCCGTGCTGGGCCCGCTGCTCTTGCTGCCCCTGCTGAACCGGCAGTGGCGGACGCTGGTTCCCGCGATCGTCGTGCCCGTGGTCATCAATGTGGCCGCCTGGCCATTGGTCAGCGACCCGATGGACTTCGTCACCAAAACGCTGCCGTACATCGGGGGCACCCGCGACTATTTCAACAGCTCCATCGAGGGCAACGGCGTCTACTTCGGCCTGCCCACCTGGCTCATCGTGTTCCTGCGAGTTCTGTTCGTTCTGATTGCGATCGGCGCGGTCTGGCTGCTGTACCGCTACTACCGCACCCGGGATCCGCTGTTATGGTTCACCAGCTCGTCGGGTGTGCTGCTGCTGTGTTCGTGGCTGGTGCTGCCGCTGGCCCAGGGCTACTACTCGATGATGCTGTTCCCGTTCCTGATGACGGTGGTGCTGCAGAACTCGCTGATCCGCAACTGGCCGGCGTGGCTCGGGGTTTACGGCTTCATGGCACTGGACGACTGGCTGATTTACAAATACATGAGGTACGGCCGCGCGTTGCACTACCTCAAGATCACCTACGGGTGGTCGCTGTTGCTGATCGTCGCATTCACCGTGCTCTACTTCCGTTACCTGGACGCCAAGGCCGAAAACCGGCTGGACGGGGGCATCGATCCGGCGTGGCTGACGGCCGAAACAGAGCGCGCTAGCGTGAATGCATGACCGAGACCGCACGTCCAAAGCTTGAACTGTCCGACGGCGAGTGGCGCAAGAAGCTCAACCCCCAGGAGTTCGACGTCCTGCGCCGCGCCGGCACCGAGCGGCCATTCACCGGTGAGTACACCGACACCAAAACCGAAGGCGTATACCAGTGCCGGGCCTGCGGCGCCGAATTGTTCCGCAGCACAGAGAAATTCGAGTCGCACTGCGGCTGGCCGTCGTTCTTCGACCCGGCGAACTCCGACGCGGTGATCCTGCGCCCCGACCATTCGCTGGGCACCACGCGCACCGAGGTGCTGTGCGCGAACTGCCACAGCCACCTGGGCCACGTATTCGCCGGCGAGGGTTATCCGACCCCGACCGATCAGCGCTACTGCATCAACTCGATCTCGCTGCGCCTGGTCCCGTCGGGCGGCTAGCAGCGCGGCCGCCCCGCCGTCGGCTATGTCCCGGGCATCCCGGGCCCGCCGATCAGACTCCCGCCTGCGCCGCCGGCGCCGGGCAAGCCCGGGGTTGCGCCGGTCCCGGGTTCGGCGCCGTTGCCGCCGTTGCCGATCAGGTCGGCGTTGCCGCCGTTGCCCCCGTTGCCGCCGGTCACCAAGCCCTCCCCGCCGGGACCGCCGATCCCGCCGTTGCCGATCAACCCGGCCTTGCCGCCGACGCCGCCGTTCCCGCCCGTGACGTTGCCGAAGCCGCCGATGCCGCCGGGCCCACCCGTGCCGTTGAACGTGGCGCCGTTGCCGCCGGACCCACCCGCTCCGCCCGTGACGGCGCCCGTGCCGCCGCGACCGCCTGCCCCGCCGGCGCCCTGGAAGGGGTTGGAGTTTCCGCCGTTGCCGCCGTTGCCGCCGTTGCCGGCGATGCCCGTGCCGCCGCCGCCGCCGGGCCCGCCGTTGCCGGAGATCCCGCCGGCGGTGCCGCCGCCGCCGCCGCTGCCGCCGTTGATCTGACCGGTCCCGCCGACCCCGCCGAGGCCGCCGGACCCTTCGAACCCGCCGCCGTCGCCGCCGTGCCCGCCGGCACCGCCCTCGCTCGTCGTGCCGGTGCCACCGATGCCGCCCGCACCGCCATTACCCCAGAACAAGCTGCCCCCGCCGGACCCACCGGTCCCGCCGGTCCCACCCACTCCGCCGGGTCCGCCGAACCCGCCGGAGCCGATCAGCCCGCCGGCCCCGCCGGCCCCGCCGTTCCCACCGATTCCCGCCGGCCCGGCCTTGCCGCCGGCGCCGCCGGGGCCGCCGTGCGTCTGATCGGGGCCGCCGAAACCGAGCAGTCCGCCGGCCCCGCCGGCCCCGCCGTTACCGCCGTGGGTTGAGCCGAATCCGCCGTTGCCGCCGGCGCCGCCGGCGCCGAAAATCCCTCCGGCCCCGCCCGCCCCGCCGTTACCGCCGACGCCCGCGGGGTTGGACCCACCGGACCCGCCCGGGCCGCCGGCGCCGAACAACCCGGCCGCCCCGCCCTTACCGCCGGGCGCTCCGGGGTTGGTGCTGTTGCCGCCGGCCCCACCATTGCCGACCAATATCCCGCCGGGGCCGCCGTTCTGCCCGACCCCGTTGACGGTGCCCCCGTTGGTGCCGTTGCCGATGAGCGGGCGCCCCAGCAGCGCCTCGGTGGGCGCGTTCACAATGTCGACCAGGCTCTGCGCGGCGCTGGCCTCGGCGCCGGTGTAGGCGGCGCCACCCGAGGTCATGTTCTGGACGAAATGCCCGTGAAAGGCGGCGGCCCGGGAGCTCAGCGCCTGAAACGCCTGCCCGTGTCCGGAGAACAGCGCCGCGATGGCCGCCGACACCTCGTCGCCGGCCGCCGCCAC
The DNA here is from genome assembly GCA_963784685.1 of uncultured Actinomycetota bacterium. Classification (GTDB taxonomy): domain Bacteria; phylum Actinomycetota; class Actinomycetes; order Mycobacteriales; family Mycobacteriaceae; genus Mycobacterium. Next base: position 108,799 of record CAWASF010000005.1, on the reverse strand, counting down.
CACACCCGTCGTCGGGGCCGCTGCGGCCGCGTTCGCTTCGCTGATCGTCGAACCGATATTCGCCAAATCGGTCGCAGCGGCCATCACCATGTCGGGGGCCGCGACCACAAACGACATCGGACTCCTCCCAAAGATCGCCATTCGACATGATCAATCAAGGTCATGTCCCCCCGGGTCGCCGGCCTCCCTTGGAGGATCGGCAGAGCGCAGCATATGCGATCTCGCGGCACGAATTCCGGGGTTTCGCGAGAGCTCTTATGGTTGGCCGGCGCCTGCAGCTGCGTCGGCGATGCGGGAGTCAGTCCACCCGGGTGGCGTGAACCTCCCAGAACGGGGCGTGCACACGGCCGTTGACCAGCCACGGCTCCATCACCCGGAACCGTTCCAGCATGGTCTGCACCTGGTCGGCCATGTCGGGATTACGCGCGGCCATCATCTCGATCGTCTGGACGCTCAAGTTGACCTGGTAGGTGGTGGTCCCCAGGTAGGTGATCTCCCAGCCGCCGGCCGGCAGCACCTTCCGAAAGTCGTCCTGCGACAACGACCGCATCATTGTGAACCCGTTGACGTCATGCTCACCGAACTCGAACATGTACAGCCGCGCCCCGGGCCTGGTCGCCCGGCGCAGCGCCTGGACATAGGACTGCTGCAGGTCGGGATCGGTGCTGAAGGTGTGGTAGAACGCGCAGTCGACGACCGTGTCGAACCGGTCGTCGAGCCCCTCCAGCTTGGTGGCGTCGGCCAGCTCGAAGTTCACCGACACCCCGGACTTTTGCGCATTCTCCCGGGCCCGCTCCAGGGCGGCGGCCGAACCGTCGACGCCGGTGGCCGAATAACCCTTGGAGGCGTAGTAGATCGCGTGATGACCCGGCCCGGTGCCGGGGTCGAGCACCTCGCCCTTGACCGCGCCCAGCGCGACCAGCTGCTGGACCACCGGTTGCGGGCCACCGATGTCCCATGGTGTGGCGGCGGGCAATCCGTGCGACAGCCGGTCGTCGCGGTACATCTCCTCGAAACGGGTGGGATCGGTCGGGTCGAATTGGGTCATGGCAGCGAGTTCACCAGCTGCTCGACCGGCACCCGCGGACCGGTGAAGAACGGCGTCTCCGCACGGGTATGCCGGCGGGCGTCGGTGGCACGCAGCTCGCGCATCAGGTCGACGATGCGGTCCAGTTCGGGCGCCTCGAAGGCGAGGATCCATTCGTAGTCGCCCAGCGCGAACGCGGGCACCGTGTTGGCGCGGACATCCTTGTATTCGCGGGCGGCCATGCCGTGCTCCGCGAGCATGCGGCGGCGTTCCTCGTCGGGCAACAGGTACCACTCGTAGGACCGCACGAAGGGATAGACGCAGACGTAGTTGCCGGGCTCCTCGCCGGCGAGAAACGCGGGGATATGGCTTTTGTTGAACTCGGCCGGCCGATGCAGCGCCACGCTGCTCCACACGGGCGAACAAGCCCGCCCCAGGGTGGTGGTGCGCCGGAAATCGGCGTAGGTGGCCTGCAGCGCTTCGACGCGCTCGGCGTGGGTCCAGATCATGAAATCCGCGTCGGCCCGCATGCCCGCCACGTCGTAGAGCCCGCGCACCACGACGCCGCGGTCCTCCTGCTGCTTGAAGAATGTGGCGGCGTCGTCGATGACGGCCTCGCGCCGGTCGCCGAGTTCGCCCGGCCGCGCGGAGAACACCGAGAACATCAGGTAGCGAAGCTGCGAGTTCAGGGCGTCGAAGTCGAGTTTGCGGTCGAGTTTGGCCATGAAACCTATGGTGCCACTTCCGCGCCCAGGCCCTCGACGGCCCCGATGACGCGCTCGACCGCCCGGCCGGCCGCCCCGACGCAGGCCGGCACCCCGATTCCGTCGAGATAGCCGCCGGCCACCGCGATCGTGGGCGGCAAGCCGGCGCGCACCTCGGCGACCACGTCGGCGTGGCCTGGGCCGTACTGCGGCAATGCGTCGACCCAGCGCTGGATCCGGGCATCGACGGGGTCGACGGACAGCCCGAACACGTCGACCAGGTCGCTCAAGGCCCAACCCAGCAGTTCGTCATCGGAGGCGCCGGTGGCCACGTCGTCGCCGAACCGGCCGAACGACAGCCGCAGGAATTGCGTGTCGCCGCCTGTCCCCCACTTGCGGGACGACAGCGTGATCGCCTTGGCGCGCAGCGGCTCGCCGCTGGCCACCAGCACCCCGGAGCATTCCGGAAACGGCGTCTCGCCCGGCACCGCGAGGGCCACCACCACCGACGACGCGCTGCCGATCCGGTCCGCGGCGGCGCGCGTCCGCGGGGCAACACCGGCGACCAGGCGTGCCAGCCGAGGGGCCGGAACCGCCAGGATCACCGCATCGGCGTGCCAGCGGGCACCGGTGTCGTCGAGCAGCGCCCAGCCGTGTCCGGCCGGCTCGAGCGCCGCGACGGTCGCGCGGACCCAGCGGGGCCTGCCGCGCTCGACCAGCTCGTCGATCAGCACCTGGTAGCCGCCGTCCAAAGCCCCGAACACCGGCGCGCCGGTGGCCGGCGGCAACCCCTGCCGGACCGCGTCGGTCAAGCTGGCGGCGCCGCGGTCCAGCGCCGCCGCCACGCCGGGGGCCGCCGCGCGCAGGCCGATCGTCGCCGCGGAGCCCGCATACACCCCGCTCAGCAGGGGATCCACCGAACGGGCCACGACCTGCTCGCCGAACCGGTCGCCCACCAATTCGGCCACCGCGGGATCGCCGCCGGGTTGCCAGACCAGTGGGCGGGCGGGCTCGGCGTCGATGCGCGCGATCGTCGCCTCGTCGACGAGCCCCGCCAACGAACCGGCCGACGATGGGATCCCGACGACCGTGCCCGCGGGCAGCGGGTGCAACTCGCGCCGACTGTAGATCAGCGGCCGGGCGCCGGTGGTCGTCAGCCGGCGACCCGACAGGTTCAGCTCGGCCAGCAGCGCCGGCAACTCCGGCCGGCGCAGCACGAAGGCCTCGGCACCGAGGTCCATCGGCCGCCCGCCGACCCGCTCGGTGCGCAATACGCCGCCGAGACGGTCGGCGGGATCGAACAGCGTGATGCTCGCCTCGTCACCGGCGGCCGCGCGCAGCCGGTACGCCGCCGTCAGCCCCGAGATTCCGCCCCCCACAACACAATACGAGCGGACCGTCATAGCGAGTGGACCAGCGCCACCAGTTCGGTCAGCACGCCGGGATCGGTCTCCGGCAGCACCCCGTGGCCGAGGTTGAAGACGTGGCCGGCGGCACCGGCGTCGACGGCGCGGCGTCCGTCGTCGACCACGGCCCGCGCCGCACGATCCACGACCGGCCAACCCGCCAGCACCACGGCCGGATCGAGGTTGCCCTGCAGCGCGGTGCCGGCCTCGACGCGGGCGGCCGCATCCTCCAGGGTGGTTCGCCAATCCACGCCGACGACCGCCGGTGTGGCCGGTTGCTCACCCGCCTGCGAAGCCTTCAAGGCCGCCGACATCGCGCCCAGCAGCTCGGCGGTCCCGACCCCGAAGTGCGTCATGGGCACGCCGTATTCGGTCAGGGCGGCGAAAACCCGCGAGCTGTGCGGCAGCACGTATTGGCGGTAGTCGGCCAGCGACAGCGTCCCCGCCCACGAATCGAACACCTGAATGGCGTCCACCCCGGCCTCGATTTGGCCGCGCAGGAACGCGACGGTGAGGTCGGTCAGCTTCGACATCAACGCGTGCCAGCTCGCCGGCTCGGCCAGCATCATCGCCTTCGTGCGCGCGTGCGTGCGGCTGGGCCCGCCCTCGACGAGGTAGGACGCCAGCGTGAACGGCGCGCCGGCGAAACCGATCAGCGGAACGTCACCCAGCTCGGCAACCAGCAGCGAAACCGCCTTGCAGACCGACTGAATCGCTTGCGGCTCAAGCGGTTTCATCGCCTCGATGTCGGTGTCGGTGCGCACCGGGTGCGCGATAACCGGTCCGACGTCCGCGACGATGTCCAATTCGACGCCCGCCGCGCGCAGCGGCACCACGATGTCCGAGAACAGGATCGCCGCGTCGACGCCGTGCCGGCGGACCGGCTGCAGCGTGATCTCGCAGGCCACCTCGGGCTCCAGGCACGCTGCCAGCATGCTGTGCCGTTCGCGCAGCGCCCGGTATTCGGGCAGCGAGCGACCCGCCTGCCGCATGAACCACACCGGCACGCGACTCGGTTTGCGGCCGGCGACCGCGGCCAGATAGGGCGACTCGGTAAGGTCGCGACGAGTGCTCATTGAGCTCAATGCTGCCACGACCTTCAGGAGCGCCCGGAAAATGCCCAAGCCGGTCACCTACGACGAGTTCCCCAGCCTGCGCTGCGAACCCGGCAAGAACGGCGTGCTGACGCTGGTTCTCGACGCCCCGGGGCTGAATGCGGTCGGTCCGCAGATGCACCGCGACCTCGCCGACATCTGGCCGGTGATCGATCGCGATCCCGCCGTGCGCGTCGTCCTGGTCCGCGGTGAGGGCAAGGCCTTTTCCTCCGGCGGCAGCTTCGACCTGATCGAAGAAACCATCGGCGACTACGAAGGCCGGATCCGCATCATGCGTGAGGCCCGCGACCTGGTGCTCAACATGGTCAATTTCGACAAGCCCGTGGTCTCGGCGATCCGGGGGCCCGCCGTCGGGGCGGGCCTGGTGGTGGCGCTGCTCGCCGACATCTCGGTGGCGGGCCGGACCGCGAAACTCATCGACGGGCACACCAAACTCGGGGTGGCGGCGGGCGACCACGCCGCGATCTGCTGGCCGCTGCTGGTCGGCATGGCCAAGGCCAAGTACTACCTGCTCACCTGCGAGACGTTGCTCGGCGAGGAAGCCGAACGCATCGGCCTGGTCTCCGTCTGCGTCGACGACGACGACGTGCTGCCGACGGCGACCCGGCTCGCGGAAAATCTGGCGCAGGGCGCACAAGACGCGATCCGCTGGACCAAGCACAGCCTGAACTACTGGTATCGCATGTTCGGCCCCACCTTCGAAACGTCGCTCGGCCTGGAATTCCTCAGTTTCGGCGGCCCCGACGTCCGGGAGGGCCTCGCCGCCCATCGCGAAAAGCGCCCGGCCCGCTTCACCCCCGATGAGCCCGCATAACGGCTTGGTCGCGACGGGTGCCCGGCTCGGCGCGCCTGTGGCGGCGTCTCGACCGATAGGTCTACCGTCGAACGCTGTGACCTCAGCTGAACCGGCGCCATTTCGCGAGGCGGTGGCGGCGATGAACGCCGTGACCGTGCGGCCGGAGATCGAGCTGGGCCCGATCCGGCCGCCGCAGCGGCTGGCGCCCTACAGCTATGCGCTGGGAGCCGAGGTCAAGCACCCCGACCTCGAGATCGTCCCGGAGCGGTCCGAGGGCGACGCGTTCGGGCGGCTGATCTTGCTGTACGACCCGGAGGGCGCCGACGCCTGGGACGGGACCATCCGCCTGGTCACTTACATCCAGGCCGACCTGGATCCCAGTGAGGCCGTCGATCCACTGCTGCCGGAGGTGGCGTGGAGCTGGCTCGCCGACGCGCTGCAGTCGCGTATGGAGCAGGTCACCGCGCTGGGCGGCACGGTCACCGCCACCACATCGGTGCGCTACGGCGACATCTCGGGACCGCCGCGCGCCCACCAGCTGGAGCTGCGGGCTTCGTGGACGGCGACCACCCCCGAAGTCGGGGTGCACGTCGAGGCGTTCTGCGAGGTTTTGGAGCACGCTGCGGGCCTACCGCCGTCCGGGGTCACGGACCTGGGCTCGCGGTCACGCGCCTGACATGGGCGGGCCGGAGGCCCGCGGGCCAGACAGCACCGCGCCGGGCAGCCCCGAACCCGAACCCACCCCACTACTCCACCCGACCGAGGGCGTTCCCGATATCTCCGTGACCGTCCGCGAGATCGAGGCGGCCGCGCGACTGCTGGATCGTGGGCGCGGTCCGTTCGCGGTGGACGCCGAGCGCGCGTCGGGTTTCCGCTACTCCAACCGGGCCTACCTTATTCAGATCCGCCGGGCCGGTGCGGGCACGGTGCTCATCGACCCGGTCAGCCACGGCGCTGACCCGCTGACCGCGCTGCGGCCCGTCGCCGAGGTGCTCGCAGGCGACGAATGGATCCTGCACTCCGCCGATCAGGACCTACCCTGCCTGGCCGAGGTCGGCATGCGGCCACCGGCGTTGTACGACACCGAGCTCGCCGGACGGCTGGCCGGGTTCGACCGGGTGAACCTGGCGACCATGGCCGAGCGGCTTCTGGGTCTCGGGCTGGCCAAGGGCCACGGCGCGGCCGACTGGTCGAAGCGCCCGCTGCCCACCGAATGGCTCAACTACGCGGCCCTGGACGTGGAGTTGCTCATACCGCTGCGCGCCAAGATTTCGGAAGTGCTGGCCGCACAAGACAAAACCGGTTGGGCCGCAGAGGAATTCGATTATCTGCGCAGCAAGGCAGGAGAAGCCGCTGCGGACCTGGCGCCGGTTTCGCGGCGCGACCGCTGGCGACGAACATCGGGGATCCATCGGGTACGCGACCGGCGAGGCCTGGCCGCGGTTCGCGAACTGTGGACGGCACGCGACCGCATCGCCCAGCGCCGCGACATCGCGCCCCGCCGCGTCCTGCCGGATTCGGCCATCATCGACGCCGCCCTCGCCGACCCGAAGACCGTCCAGGACCTCGTCGAGTTGCCGGTGTTCGGTGGACGCAACCAACGCCGCAGCGCCGAGGTCTGGTTTGCGGCCCTGGAAGCGGCCCGGCAAAGCCAGGATCAGCCCGACGAGTCGGAGCCGCCGAATGGGCCGCCACCGCCCGCCCGGTGGAGCAGGCGGAAACCCGATGCCGCGGCGCGGCTCGAAGCGGCCCGCTCGGCGCTGGCGGAAGTGTCACAGCGGGTGGGGGTTCCCGCCGAGAACCTGATCTCACCCGACCTGGTACGGCGGCTCTGCTGGGACTGGAAGGGCGCACCCGACCCCGCCGAGGCCGTCGAAGAGTTCTTGCGCGCGGGGCAGGCGCGGGCGTGGCAGCGAGGACTCGTGGTCCCCGTCTTGGTGCGGGCGCTTCAGCCGCCGGACAACCCCGCCGCCGGCCGTTAGTCCAGGTGCTCGCTGATCTCCGCTTCGGGAACGCTGCTGCCCGAGGCCGCGACCCAACCGGTGATCCGCCGGGCCAGGTCCTGGTCGGTCAGCGCCAGGTCGGCCAGCACCTCACCCCGGGAGGCGTGCTCGTAGAACCGCTGCGGCAGGCCGACGTCGCGGCAGGGCGTGTCGATCTCCGCGCGCCGCAGCGCGGCCGACACCGCTGAACCCACCCCACCGTTGACGCCGTTGTCCTCGAAAGTGACGACCAGTTTGTGCTGCACCGCCAGTTCGAGAACACCGTCAGACACCGGCAGCACCCATCGCGGGTCGATCACCGTCACGCCGATGCCCTGGTTGTGTAGCCGCTTGGCCACCGCCAACGCCATCGGCACGAACGCGCCCACCCCCACCAGCAGCACGTCGTGGTTCAGCCCCGGAGCCGGCAGCGCGAGCACATCGACACCCGAGATGCCGGACCCGCGCCGCTCCAGGCGCGGAATGTCTTCGCCCACATCACCTTTCGGGAACCGTATCGCCGTCGGACCGTCGTCGACGTCAAGCGCCTCGCCGAGTTCTTCGCGCAACCGGGTGGCGTCGCGGGGTGCTGCCACCCGGATGCCGGGAACGATATTGAGCATCGACAAGTCCCACATGCCGTTGTGGCTGGCGCCGTCCGAACCGGTGACGCCGGCGCGGTCGAGCACCATGGTGACCGGCAGCTTGTGCAGCGCCACATCCATCATGATCTGGTCGAAGGCCCGGTTGAGGAACGTCGAGTAGATGGCAACCACCGGGTGCATGCCGCCCATCGCCAGCCCGGCCGCCGACGTGATGGCGTGTTGCTCGGCGATGCCGACGTCGAACAAGCGATCGGGGAACCGCTGCCCGAACGCCGTCAGCCCGGTGGGGCCGGGCATCGCCGCGGTGATGGCCACGATGTCGCGCCGCTTCTTGGCATAGCCGATGAGCGCGTCGGAGAAGGTCGCAGTCCAGCCCGGGCCCGCGATCTTCGTCGCTTGGCCGGTGACCGGGTCGATCACCCCGCAGGAATGCATCTGCTCGGCCTCGTCGTCCTCCGCCGGCCGATAACCCATGCCCTTGCGGGTGACGACGTGCACGATCACCGGACGGCCGAAGCCGCGGGCGTGGCGCAGCGCGGCCTCCACCGCGCGTTCGTCGTGACCGTCGACCGGCCCGACGTATTTCAGACCGAGGTCGGTGAACAGCAACTGCGGCGACAGCGAGTCCTTGATGCCGGCTTTGACGCTGTGCATGAAGCGGTAGGCGATCTGGCCGACGAGGGGCAGGGAGCGCACCGCGTCGCGACCTTTCTCCAGCACGTGCTCGTAGGCCGGCTGCAGCCGCAGCGTGGCCAGGTGGTCGGCGACCCCGCCGATCGTCGGCGCATAACTGCGACCGTTGTCGTTGACCACGATGATCACCGGGCGGCGGGAGGCGGCGATGTTGTTCAGCGCCTCCCAGCACATACCGCCGGTCAGCGCGCCGTCACCAACCACGGCGACCACGTGCCGGTTGCGGTGCCCGCTCAACTCGAACGCCTTGGCCAGGCCGTCCGCGTAGGACAACGCGGCGCTGGCGTGGCTGGACTCGACCCAGTCGTGCTCGCTCTCGGCGCGCGACGGATACCCCGACAACCCGCCCTTCTTGCGCAGGCTCTCGAAGTCGTGGCTGCGTCCGGTCAGCATCTTGTGCACGTAGGCCTGGTGGCCGGTGTCGAAGATGATCGGGTCGTGCGGGGAGTAGAACACCCGGTGCAGCGCCAGCGTCAGCTCGACGACGCCGAGGTTGGGCCCCAGGTGCCCGCCGGTGGCAGCAACCTTGTGGATCAGGAACTCGCGAATCTCGGACGCCAGATCGCGGAGCTGCTGTTGGGAAAGGGGCTGCAGATCAGCGGGCCCGCGGATCTGTTCCAGCATCCCGTTAGTCTACGCAGCGACCGCCGGATCACTAGTTTGGTGGGTTCGAGCACACTCCGACGTATTGTCTCCTTATGCGCGCCGCGGAGCTCGCCGAGGAATTCCCGGTCGTAACCGTCGACTCCGATGCGCTGGATGCCGCCCGTCTGCTCGCCGAGCACCGCCTGCCCGGATTAGTCGTCACCGACCGGTCCGGAAAACCCTTCGCGGTGCTGCCGGCCTCCCAGGTCGTCCGGTTCATCGTGCCGAAATACGTGCAGGACGATCCCTCGCTGGCCGGTGTGCTCAACGAATCCACCGCCGACCGCGCGGCGGACAAGTTGGGCGGCAAAACGGTCGAGGACATGCTGCCGGACCACTTGACCAATGTGCCGTGGGCACACGCGGACGACACGATCATCGAGGTGGCCGCGGTGATGGCGCGCTTGCGTAGCCCGCTGCTCGCGGTGGTCAAAGACGAGACATTGGTCGGCGTCATTACCGCATCGCGTTTGTTGGCCGCGGCACTGAAACCCTGATACCCAAAGCCTTGAGCACACAGGACAATCGATGAGCGTCGTGGCGGTCGTCGTGTTCGTCGTCGCGTATGTGCTGATCGCCAGCGATCGCGTTCACAAGACGCTGGTGGCGTTGACGGGCGCCGCGATCGTCGTTGCCTTGCCAATCATCAATTCCGATGACGTCTTCTACTCCCATGAAACCGGAATCGATTGGGACGTAATCTTTTTGCTTCTGGGCATGATGATTATCGTCAGTGTGTTGCGCCAGACCGGCGTGTTCGACTACGCCGCGATCTGGTCCGCCAAACGCGCCCACGGCTCCCCGCTGCGCGTCATGATCCTGTTGGTACTGGTCACCGCGATTGCGTCGGCCCTGCTGGACAACGTCACCACTGTGTTGTTGATCGCCCCGGTAACCCTGTTGGTATGTGATCGGTTGGCGATCAACGCGGCACCATTTCTCATGGCCGAAGCGTTCGCGTCCAACATCGGCGGCACGGCGACATTGGTTGGGGACCCGCCCAACATCATCATCGCGAGCAAGGCCGGCCTGACATTCAACGACTTCCTCATCCACCTGGCACCGATCGTGATCATCGTGACGGCGGTTCTAATCGCGTTGCTGCCGCGCCTGTTTCGTGGTGCCTTCACCGTCGATCCCGACCGGGTCGCCGAGGTCATGTCGCTGGAAGAGAAAGAGGCCATTCGCGATCGCAGGCTACTCATCGCCTGCGGCGTCGTGTTACTGGCGGTATTCGCGGCATTCGTCGCCCACTCGTGGGTGCACATGGCGCCCTCCATCGTGGCGCTATTGGGCGCCGGCCTCCTGATCGTCGTGTCCAAGCTCGAGCATTCCGATTACTTGTCCAGTGTCGAGTGGGAGACGCTGCTGTTTTTTGCCGGCCTGTTCATCATGGTCGGGGCTCTGGTGAAGACGGGCGTCGTCAAACAACTGGCCCATCTGGCGATCACCGCCACCGGGGGCAACACCTTGATTGCGACCACGGTGATCCTCTTGGCGTCGCTACTCATCAGCGGGGTCGTCAACAACGTTCCATACGCCGCGACAATGGCGCCGATAGTCGCGGATTTGGCGCCGGCCCTGCCAGACCACGTCAACACCGGCGTCTTGTGGTGGGCTCTTGCGCTTGGCACCGATTTCGGCGGGAACCTCACCGCCGTCGGCGCCAGCGCCAACGTCGTCGTCCTGGGGATCGCCGCGCGCGCAGACAATCCCATCTCCTTTTGGGAATTCACCCGGAAGGGGGCGGTTGTCACGACGATCTCGTTGGCGCTGTCCGCGCTCTACCTGTGGTTGCGGTATTTCGTACTGGCGTGAGTCACGCCCGAGTCTGCGTGTACGGTGCCCGAAAGGAGTCGAGACACACCGTGGGCGCAGTCTCGATGCACGTGCGGCGTCCTAACGCGTCAGCAGCGCAACGCATTCGGTGTGGTGCGTCAACGGGAACGCATCGAACACCTTGAGCTTCTCGACGACGTATCCGTGGCCGCGGTAGAGGCCGACATCACGAGCGAAAGACGCTGCCTCACAACCGATGTGGACGATACGCGAGACGTCGGCGGCGGCCAGCAGGTCGATGACTTCGCGGCCGGCGCCCGCCCGCGGCGGGTCCAGCACGGCGACGTCGGCGCCGGCTCGTTGCGCCGTCAGCGCCCGCCGGACGGAATCGGTGATGACGTCTATCTGTGGGAGATCGGCCAGTGCGGCACGCGCGGCCCGCGTCGCCGCCCGCGAAGTGTCGACGGTCAACACCCGCCCCGACTCCCCCACCGCTTCGCCGAGCGCGGCGGCGAAAACCCCTGTCCCGCCGTAGAGATCCCACACCGTCATGCCGGTACCGGGTTGCGCCCAGTCGGCGACCAGACCGCTGTAGGTCGCCGCCGCGTCCCGGTGCGCCTGCCAGAACGCCGTCACCGGCACCCGCCAGCTGCGCGCGCCGACCCGCTGCAGCGCCTCGTAGCTGCCTTCCACCACCTTGGTCGCGGTCTTCTTGCCCTCTCGCAGGGTGCGCACCACGTGCCGCTCACCGTCGTCGTCGACGGCCACGTGCAGGTGGGCGCTCGGGGGCAAGTCGGCCACGAACAAACCGTCGGCGAGTCCGTCGAGCATTCCGGCCGGCAACTGCGCGCAGCCCAGGTCGGTCACCAGCTCGTCGCTGTGGTAGCGGTGAAAACCCGGCCGGCGGTTTCCACCCACGTCCAGCCGAACCCGGGTGCGCCAACCGGTGGCACCCGAATCGGAGAGCGGCTCGGCCCCGGTGTCCGGCCCGTTCCAGGGATGTCCGCCCAGCCGTTGCAACTGGTTGGCCACGACTTGCGCCTTGAGCACCCGCGCCGCCTGCGGCGCGGCGAACGCCAGGTCGCAACACCCGGCACCGTCGACCCCGGCGATCGGGCACAGGGACGCGACCCGATCGTCCGACGGTTCGATCACCTCCACAACCTCTGCGTGCCAATAGGAACCGCGGTCCGCGGTGACGCGCACCCGCACCCGCTCGCCGGGCAGCGCGTAACGTACGAACACCACCCGGCCCTCGTGATGGGCGACGCAGCTGCCGCCGTTGGCGGGGGCACCGGTGACCACCGTGAGTTCGCCGCCGGCCGGTGCCACCGGCGCCCCGGTGCTCAATCGAAAATTCCGCGACGGGCGTCGCCGGGCGCCGCATGAGGCTGGAACGCCTTGAGTCGCTCCGACGAACTCAATTGCCAGGGAACAGAAGTCACCATGACGTTGGGCATGAACAGCAACCGGCCCTTCAGCCGCAGCGCGCTTTGGTTGTGCAGCGCCTGCTCCCACCAATGGCCCACCACATACTCGGGGATGAACACCGTTACCACGGTGCGCGGCGACTCTTTGCTGACGCGTTTGACGTAATCCAGTATCGGACGGGTGATTTCGCGGTACGGCGAGGCAATGACCTTCAGCGGCACGCTGATATCGCTGTCCTGCCAACGGTGCAGGAGATCGCGGGTTTCCGCTTCGTCGACGCTGACCGTGAGGGCCTCCAGCACATCGGGGCGCGTCGCACGCGCGTAGGCCAACGCGCGCAGGGTCGGCAGATGCAACTTCGATACCAGCACCAGGGCGTGATTGCGGCTGGGCAACACCACCTCGCGTTGGGCGGCGGATTGCTCCTCCACTTCCCGGCTGACCGTGTGGTAATGCCGGTGAATCAGCTTCATGATGACGAACAGCGAACCCATCGCGAAGAGGGCGATCCAGGCCCCGGCGAGAAACTTCGTGACGAGAACGACCAACAAAACCATCCCGGTGGAAAGCAATCCGACCGTGTTGACCACCCGCGAGCGCATCATCTTGCGCCGAACCCGCGGATCGGTTTCCGTGCGCAGCAAGCGGGTCCAGTGCCGGACCATGCCGATTTGGCTCAGCGTAAATGAAATGAAGACGCCGACGATGTACAACTGGATCAGCGCGGTGACCTCGCCGCGGAACGCGATGATCGCCAGCAGAGCAGCCCCCGACAAGAACAGAATCCCATTGGAGAACGCCAGTCTGTCACCGCGAGTGTGCAATTGGCGCGGAAGGTAGCTGTGCTGCGCCAGGATCGAGCCGAGCACCGGGAACCCGTTGAACGCGGTGTTGGCGGCCAGCACCAGGATGAGCGCGGTCACCGTGGCGATCAGCAGGAAGCCGATGTGGAAGCTGCCGAACACGGTCTCGGCCAGTTGCGTGACCAAGGTCTTCTGGTAGTAGTTGGGCGGCGCACCGCTCAGTTGCGTGGCGGGATCCTCGACGAGCTGGACCCCGATCTTCTCGGCCAGCACGATGATGCCCATCAACAAGGTCACCGCGATCCCGCCCAGCATCAGCAGCGTCGTCGCCGCGTTGCGCGACTTGGGTTTCTGAAACGCCGGCACCCCGTTGCTGATCGCCTCGACGCCGGTCAGCGCCGCGCACCCCGAGGAGAAGGACCGCGCCACCAGGAAGGCCAGAGCGAAACCGACGATTTGCCCATGCGCGGCATGCATGTGGAATCCGGCGGACTCCGCCCGCAGCGGGTTGCCCAACACGAAGATCCGGAACAGACCCCAGCCGATCATGACGAGGACTCCGACGATGAACGCATAGGTCGGAACGGCGAACGCCACCCCGGACTCGCGAACCCCACGCAGGTTCAGCGCCATCACGAGCAGGATGGCCGCCACGCAGAACCACACCTTGTTATGCGCCACGATCGGAATCGCCGAGCCGATGTTCGACATCGCCGAAGCCGTCGAAACGGCAACGGTGAGAACGTAATCCACCATCAGAGCGCTGGCGACGACGAGGCCGGCGGTGTCGCCGAGATTGGTGGTGACCACCTCGTAGTCGCCACCGCCCGACGGGTAGGCGTGCACATTCTGGCGGTAGCTGGCCACCACGACCAACATGACCGCGGCCACGGCAAGACCGATCCACGGCGTCAGCGCGTACGCGGTCAATCCCGCCACCGACAGCATCAGGAAGACTTCCTCGGGCGCGTAGGCCACCGACGACAGCGCATCGGAGGCAAACACCGGCAAGGCGATCCGCTTGGGCAGCAGCGTGTGACTCAGCCGGTCGCTGCGAAAGGGCCGACCGATCAGCAGTCGGCGCGCGGCGGTTGAAACTTTGGACACGAGAGCCAAGGGTAAGCCCACCGGCCCTTGGTAGCGTTTCGTAGGCGAGAATGTTCCGAACCCGAAATCGGCTGGCCAACCGAGAGGACCTCAAGTGCGGGTGGTTGTGATGGGTTGCGGGCGGGTGGGCTCGTCGCTGGCCGACGGGCTTTCCCGAATCGGCCACGACGTGGCGGTGATCGACCGCGACAGCACCGCGTTCAACCGGCTGAGCCCGGAGTTCGCGGGCCAGCGCGTCATGGGCCAGGGATTCGACCGGGACGTTCTGCTCAGGGCGGGCATCCAGGAGGCCGACGCGTTCGCCGCGGTGTCATCCGGGGACAACTCGAACATCATCTCGGCCCGGCTGGCCCGGGAGACTTTCGGCGTCCGGCGCGTCGTCGCGCGGATCTACGACGCCAAGCGCGCCGAGGTCTACGAGCGGCTCGGCATTCCCACGATCGCCACGGTGCCGTGGACCACCGATCGCCTGCTCAATGCGCTGACCCGGGAAGGCGAGACGGCCAAGTGGCGCGATCCGACCGGCACGGTCGCCGTGGCCGAGGTCGATCTGCACGAGGAGTGGGTGGGGCACCGGGCCACGGATCTCGAGCAGGCCACCGGAGCCCGGGTGGCGTTTTTGATCCGGTTCGGAACCGGGGTGTTGCCGGAGCCGAAGACTGTCATCCAGGCCGGCGATCAGGTCTACATCGCGGCGATATCCGGCCGCGCCGCCGAGGCGGTGGCCATCGCCGCGCTGCCGCCCAGCGAGGATCTCGAGACGGGACCGGTCAAATGAAAGTAGCTGTCGCCGGCGCCGGCGCGGTCGGACGCTCCGTCACTCGCGAGCTCCTCGGCAACGGGCACGACGTGACGTTGATCGAGCGCAATCCCGACCACGTCGACGTCGACGCCATCCCCGCCGCGCACTGGCGTCTCGGCGACGCCTGCGAGCTCAGCCTTTTGCAGTCGGTCCACCTCGAGGATTTTGACGTCGTCGTCGCCGCGACTGGGGATGACAAGGTCAACGTGGTGCTCAGCTTGCTGGCCAAGACCGAGTTCGCGGTGCCCCGGGTCGTCGCCCGGGTCAACGACCCCCGCAACGAATGGCTGTTCACCGACGCCTGGGGTGTGGACGTGGCGGTATCCACGCCGCGCATGCTGGCGTCGCTCATCGAGGAGGCCGTCGCGGTGGGGGATCTGGTGCGACTCATGGAATTCCGCACGGGCCAGGCCAATCTGGTCGAGATCACGCTGCCCGACGACACGCCGTGGGGTGGCAAGCCGGTGCGCCGATTGCAGCTGCCGCGGGATGCCGCGCTGGTGACGATCCTGCGCGGCCCGCGCGTCATCGTGCCGGAGGCCGACGAGCCGCTGGAAGGCGGCGACGAGCTGCTCTTCGTCGCGGTCACCGAGGTCGAGGAGGACCTGCGCAAGCTGCTGCTGCCGGACGGCGCGCCGCATGCGCCCTAGTCGCGGTCGGTCGCCGGGTCGTCGGTGGGCGTCAGCGCGCGCTGAACGGCTTTGATCGCCGCGTACGTCGCCAGAGCGGCCAGCACGGTCAGGGGCCAACCCATGGCGATCCGCGCCACCCCTAGCCAACCGGTCTGATCGGCGTCGTAGAGGAGCCGCTGGACCACGAAGCGGGCGCCGAAGACCAGCGTCCAGCAGAGGGTAGCGATGTCGAACGCGTAGACCGCCCTGGGCACGTCGCGCCAAGCACGGTCGCGGGAGCTGGCCCAGCTCCAGACGTAGCCGACCAGGGGCCGGCGGATCAGCATCGACACCGCGAAGACGACTGCCCACAGCAACGACATCCAGATGCCCAGCAGGAAGTAGCCCTTGGACTCCCCCACCACGTAGGCGATCAGGGCACACACCCCGACGCCGATGAACCCGGACAACGCCGGCTGGGTGGATCCCCGCCGAATCAGCCGCCACGCCAACACGAGCACGGCCACACCCAGCGCCGACCCGATCGCGGGCAGCAAGCCGGAAAGGCTGGAAACCACCACGAAGGTCACGACCGGCAGCGACGAGTAGATGACACCGCTCAACCCGCCCACCTGTGCCAGCAGGCGCTCCGGGCTGACGCGATTAGTGGTCACGGGCTCGCCCCCAAAATCGCCGGGGACGGTCACCGCTGAATTTCGTAGTGCGGGTTGTAGATCGCCTTGGTGCCGTTCTCGAGCTTGCCCAGCCGACCCCGGACCCGCAGCTTACGGCCCGAGTCGATGCCGGGTATGCGCCGCTGACCCAACCAGACCAACGTGACGGTGTCGCTACCGTCGAAGAACTCGGCGCGGACTCCCCCCGCGCAACCCTTGCCGTTGCATTCCACGCTGCGCAACGTGCCCACCATTGTGACCTCCTGGCCACGTTCGCAGTCGATCGCGCGCTGTGCGCCGGCACTGGCGACCTCGTCGGACAACTCCTCGGAGTCGCGTTGTTCTGGGTCCTCCGTCAACCGACGGGTGAGCCGGCGCAAATAACTTTGGGCCCCCATGGCCACTCCTGACAACGCTGATAAGCCTCGGTGCTTCTATGTATGCCAACGGCCACCGTAGACCTCTTGGTTCCCCGGCGCCATGCCGATGAAACGTGATGTTGGGCGCAGTGTGCCGGCCGGGCAATATCAAGGGGTGGCTGTCGATCTGCGCGGTGTCACAACCGTGTTGTTGCCCGGAACGGGTTCCGACGACGACTACGTCTACCGGGCTTTTTCCGGCCCGTTGCGCGAGGTCGGAGCGTTGCTGGTGGCCCCGCCGCCCCGGCCGGAACGGTTGATCGACGGCTACCTGTCGGCCCTGGACGACGCCGCCCGCGAAGGCCCGATCGGGGTCGGCGGCGTCTCGATCGGCGCCGCGGTGGCGACCGCGTGGGCACTCGCGCATCCCGATCACGCGATCGCCGTCCTGGCGGCGCTGCCGGCCTGGGTCGGCGAACCCGGGTCAGCACCGGCCGCTCTCGCTGCGCGGCAGTCGGCGGCGCGGTTGCGCGCCGACGGTTTGGCCGCAACGACCATGCAGATGCGGGCGTCCAGCCCGGCTTGGCTGGCCGACGAGCTGGATCGGTCCTGGCGGGCCCAGTGGCCAAAATTGCCCGACGCCATGGAGGACGCGGCGGCCTACGTCGCGCCGAGCCGCGCCGACCTGGGCGGGCTGGCCGCGCCACTGGCGGTCGCCGCCGCGCTCGATGACCCGATCCACCCGCTACAGGTCGCCGTCGACTGGGTCGCTGCCGCGCCGCGCGCGGCATTGCGGACGGTGACGCTGGATCAGATCGGCGCGGACACCGCGGCGCTGGGCGCGGCCTGCCTGGCCGCTCTCGCCGGCCTCCAGGTCTAGGTGCTAGCCGCCGGTTGTGGTGCGCAGCTGCTGCATGGCCGATCCCTCGGCGCTGCGCCGCGCGGCCGGCTCGTCGGGCGGCTGTTCGGCCCCCTGCTGTTGCTGGGCCTGTTGCGCGGCCGCGGCCGCGCGCAGCTGTTCGGCCATCGGCTCGGGCAGCTGCACAGGCAACGGCGTCCGGACGGGCAACGGCGTATCACCGCGGCGAACCACGGTGTCCGACAACGCCGCACGCGCCTCCTGGTCCAGCGCGTCGATGGTCTCCTGCGCGCCGTTGACGACGCAGCGGATCATCCAGCGGTAGCCGTCGACCCCGATGAAGCGCACCACGCCTTCGGCGGTGCCGACCACCTCGCGACCCCACGGGCCGTCCTTGATGCTGACCTTGGCCGAGTCCTTGCGCAGCGACTCGGCGAGCTCGGCGGCGACCTCGCGCCACAGGCCGCCGGTCTTGGGTGCCGCGTAGGCGGCGATGGTGAAACGGCCGTTGGGTGTGACGACCCATACCGCGCTCGGAACGCCGGTTTCGGTCAGCTCGACCTGCAGCTGACCGGTCTCCGGCATGGGGATGAGGACCGAGCCCAGGTCGAGTCGGGCCAGCTCCGCGACCGCGGGGTCGTCGAAGTCGTCGATGTCGAACGGGCCCTCGAGCTCCTCGAGGGCTTCGTCGGCGCGGTCGTCGGCGGCCGGCGCCTCGACGTCCTCCTCTGGTTCCGCCAACTCGTCGGCCGGCCCGACGGACGTGTGATCGTTGTCGCCTTTGTCTGAGCGTTTACCGAATGCCATCACAAACTCGCATGTCCTCCGGAGGACCCGTGACCACCGTCGCCACGGGACGTTTCGGCCAGCCCGGCGACGTCGAACGACGACACCTCGACAAGCTTCACCAATTCGACCCGCTGGACCAGCAACTGGGCGATGCGGTCGCCGCGGTGGACCACGATGGGCTGCACCGGGTCGAGATTGATCAACGCCACCTTGATCTCGCCGCGATAGCCCGCGTCGATGGTGCCCGGGCTGTTGACGATCGAAAGCCCCACCCGCGCAGCCAAGCCCGAGCGCGGGTGGACCAAGCCGACCATGCCGAACGGGATGGCGACCGCGACGCCCGTCCGCACCAGGGCACGTTGCCCCGGATCCAGCTTGAGGTCCTCGGCGCTGTAGAGATCGACCCCGGCGTCGCCGTCGTGGGCGCGGCTGGGCAGCGGTAGTTCGGGGTCGAGGCGGACGATTGCCAAACTGGTCGACACGGGGCCACAGACTACCCTTGACCGCGTGTCCGGTACGCGCATCGCGCCGCACATCGTGCGATATCGCGAAAGGCTGTGGGTGCCATGGTGGTGGTGGCCACTGGCCTTCGCGGTGGCGGCGCTGATCGCTTTCGAAATCAACCTCGGGGTTCGCGCCCTTCCCGACTGGGTGCCGTTCGCGACGCTGTTCACCGCGGCGGCCGGGGCACTGCTATGGCTGGGCAGGGTGGAGATCCGTGTCACCGCCGACCCGAACGTCCCGGGTGAAGTGGAACTGTGGGCCGGGGAAGCGCACCTGCCGGTCAAGGTGATCGCCCGGTCCGCGGAGATAGAGCGCTCGGCAAAGTCGGCGGCGCTGGGCCGCCAGCTGGACCCGGCGGCATATGTGGTGCATCGGGCGTGGGTCGGCCCGATGGTTCTGGTGGTCCTGGATGACCCGGACGACCCGACACCGTACTGGCTGGTGAGCTGCCGTCACCCGGAGCGGGTGCTGTCGGCATTGCGGAGCTGACCGATCAGGCCGCGCAGTCGGTGCAGATCATCACGCCGTTCTTCTCGCTCGCAAGCCGGCTGCGGTGTTGCACGAGGAAGCAGCTCGAGCAGGTGAACTCGTCGGCCTGCTTCGGGATGACGCGGACCGACAGTTCTTCACCGGACAGGTCAGCGCCGGGCAGCTCGAAAGATTCGGCGGATTCGGATTCGTCTACGTCCACCACGGCCGACGCCGCTTCGTTCCGTCGTGCTTTGAGTTCCTCCAGGGAGTCTTCCGAGACGTCGTCAGTCTCGGTACGCCGCGGAGCGTCATAGTCGGTAGGCATCGTCCAATCCCCTCACATGCCCTCATTACCTCAAGCAACGCTTTGTACCAGCGTCGAACGCATCGACCAAATGATTCGTGCCCGTATCGTCATTCATTCATGTGTGATTTACGTCACACCCCTGATCTAACCCTTTTCATGCGGCTTAAACAGTGCGTTTAGAGTGCAGCTGTGGTCGCACAAATCACCGAGGGTACCGCTTTCGACAAGCATGGTAGGCCCTTTCGGCGCCGCAACCCCCGGCCCGCCGTCTTCGTGGTGGCCATCCTGGCGGTGGTGACGGCCGTGGTGTGGACTGTGGCGCTCACGCGACCGGCGCAGGTGCGCGAGGCCGCCGTGTGCAACCCACCGCCGCAGGCCGCCGGGTCGGCGCCGGCCCAGCTCGGCGACCAGGTGTCGCGCACTGCCATGGCGGACGTCACACCCGCCAAACTCAGCGATACCAAGGTCCGCGTCCTCAACGCCAGTGGCCGCGGCGGACAAGCCGGCGACATCGCCGGCGCGATGAAAGATCTGGGGTTCGCGCAGCCGACCGCGGCCAACGATCCGCTCTATGCCGGCACCAGGCTGAACTGCCGGGGCCAAATCCGCTTCGGGACGGCCGGGCAGGCCACCGCGGCCGCGGTATGGCTGGTGGCACCGTGCACGGAACTGTTCAACGACAACCGGGCCGACGACTCGGTCGACCTCGCTCTCGGCACGGAGTTCACCGCGCTGGCACACAACGACGACATCGACGCGGCGCTCGCCGCGCTGCGCCCGGGTGCCACGGAGCCGTCAGATCCCGCATTGCTGCAAAAGATCCACTCCGGCAGCTGCTGACTCAGTCCTGGATCGCGTCCAGACCGCTGAACCGCTGAAGGGTCGCCCACAGCTCGTCGGCGATTCCGGGCGCGGCAGCCACCACCAAGCCGGCCCCACTCCCGTACCGGGAAGGCAAGGACACCCGCGCCCCCGCCTCGGCCGCGATCAGCGCACCCGCCGCGCAATCCCATAGCTGTAACCCGTGCTCGTAGTAGGCGTCCAGGCGGCCCGCCGCGACCATGCACAAGTCCAGCGCCGCGGAACCGATGCGACGCACGTCGCGGACGAGCGGCAGCATGTGCGCCAACAATGCCGCCTGGGTCGCGCGCCGCCGCCTCGAGTAACCGAATCCGGTGCCCAGCAACGCCATCGACAAGTCGTCCACGGCGGCGCACCGCAACGCCGCCGTCCCGTGCTCGTCTACGACGTGCGCGCCGAGGCCAACCGCAGCCGAGTACACCCGGCCGGCGACGACGTCGGCGACGGCGCCCGCGACCGACACGCCGTCGATCTGCGCGCCGACCGACACCGCATAGGCCGGGATGCCGTAGACGAAATTGACTGTGCCATCGATGGGATCGAGCACCCAGGTAACCGCGTTGTTCGCCGCATCGGCGGGCCCCCCGCCCTCTTCCCCGAGTATCGGGTCGCCGGGGCGCAGTTGCGCCAACCGATCTCGCAACAGCCGCTCCGTTTCGGTGTCGACGACCGTAACCGGATCGGTGGGCGTGGTCTTCGACCGCACCACGCCGCCGGGTGGGGCACTCAAGGGGCCCGCCGCGGCGCCGAACACCTCGGCGCGGCGACGCCGCACGAACCCCGCGGCCTCGCCGGCCAGCGTTTCGGCCACCGAACGCAGCCGCGCCGGCTCGTCGTCGGGTCGGGTCACCGGACTATCGCATCACAGTTCGCCACGGCTGCGCAGACGCCCCAAGGGCCATCGCCGCCGGGCTAAGGTGGGCGCACAGCCCAGTCTCGCTGAGGAGTTTCCATGACCAGCACCGACTCGACCACGGATACGCCCGGCGCCGACACGGTCGCCGGCTCGCCGCAGCGTCGTGGGTTCGGCATCGACGTCGGTGGCAGTGGCATCAAGGGCGGCATCGTCGACATGGACACCGGCCTGCTCATCGGAGAGCGAATCAAGCTCATTACCCCGCAACCCGCAACGCCGTCGGCAGTCGCCAAGACCATCGCCGAGGTCGTCAACGGATTCCGATGGACCGGTCCGCTCGGGGTGACCTATCCCGGCGTCGTCACCCACGGCGTCGTCCAGACGGCGGCCAACGTCGACAAGGCCTGGATCGGGACCAACGCGCGCGACGTCATCAGCGCCGAACTCGACGGCCAGGAGGTCACCGTCCTCAACGATGCCGACGCCGCCGGGCTTGCGGAGGAGCGCTACGGGGCGGGCAGAAGTCAGTCCGGCCTGGTGGTGCTCCTGACGTTCGGCACCGGGATCGGCTCCGCGGTCATCCACAACGGGACGCTGATACCCAACACCGAGTTCGGGCACCTCGAGGTCGGCGGCAGGGAGGCCGAGCAACGGGCGGCGTCCTCGGTCAAGGAGCGGAACGACTGGAGCTACGAGAAGTGGGCCAAGCAGGTGACGAGGGTCCTGGTGGCCATCGAGAACGCGATCTGGCCGGATTTGTTCATCGCCGGTGGCGGCATCAGCCGCAAGGCCGACAAATGGCTGCACCTGCTCGAAAACCGCACCCCGGTGGTGGCAGCGGCCCTGCAGAACACGGCCGGCATCGTGGGAGCCGCGATGGCCGCGACCTTCGACGTGACGCACTGAATTTCGCCCGGTAGGCCGGTAGGAGCGTGCACTGTCGTTACAATGGTCCTCGGCGACCGCCCGACTGAAAGCGTGCGAGTACTTACGCTGAAATCAACGCCGACATTCGACATAGCAGACACTTTCGGTTAGCCATGCCCAAACCCACCGAAAGTGAGTCCGACCGAAGGGGTGTAAGTGGCAGCGACCAAGGCAAGCCCGGCGACCGCTGAGCCGGTGAAACGCAGCGCCACGAAGGCTCCACCCTCCCCCGCCAAGTCGGCCCCCGCCAAGCGAACGGCCGCGAAGGCGGCCAACGGCGCTGCCCCGGCAAAACGCGCCACCAAGACGGCGCCGCGGGACGCCAAGTCCACCAAAGGCCACCAGGCCGCGGCCGCCACGGGTGCCGGCGACACCCCGAAGAAGACCCGTTCCCCGGCCAAGGCCGCCGCCGCCAAGGCGCCGTCGGCCCGCGGGACGAAAACGGCCAAAGCCGCTCCCGTGGAGCCGGACGCCGGCCTGACAGCCGTCGACTCCGAGGGCTCCAACATCGAAGTCGAGGATCTCGACGCCGAACCCGACCTCGAGCCCGGCGAGGTCCTCGACATCGACGCCGAGGAGCTCAATCTCGACGACCTCGAGGACGACGTGGCGCCGGAGGCCGACGTCGCCGGCCTCGAGCCGGTCGACGTCGAGGACGGCGACGGTGCCGCCGAGTCCGCCGCCCCCGCGCCCGGCGGGACTCCCGCCGAGGAGGACGAGGAGATCGCCGAGCCCTCCGAAAAAGACAAGGCCTCCGGCGATTTCGTCTGGGACGAAGACGAATCCGAGGCGTTGCGTCAGGCCCGCAAGGACGCCGAACTCACCGCTTCCGCCGACTCGGTTCGCGCCTACCTCAAGCAGATCGGCAAGGTGGCGCTGCTCAACGCGGAGGAAGAGGTTGAGCTGGCGAAGCGGATCGAAGCCGGGCTTTATGCGACCCAACTGATGAGCGAGCACGCCGAGCGCGGCGACAAACTGCCCGCGGCCCACCGCCGCGACATGATGTGGATCTGCCGCGACGGCGACCGCGCGAAGAACCACCTGTTGGAAGCCAACCTGAGGCTGGTGGTTTCGCTGGCCAAGCGGTACACGGGCCGCGGAATGGCCTTCCTCGACCTCATCCAGGAAGGCAACCTGGGCCTGATCCGCGCGGTCGAAAAGTTCGACTACACAAAGGGATACAAATTCTCCACGTATGCGACGTGGTGGATCCGCCAGGCCATCACCCGCGCCATGGCCGATCAGGCCCGCACCATCCGCATCCCGGTGCACATGGTCGAGGTGATCAACAAGCTGGGCCGCATTCAGCGTGAGCTGCTGCAGGACCTGGGCCGCGAGCCCACGCCTGAAGAGCTGGCCAAGGAGATGGACATCACGCCCGAAAAGGTCCTCGAGATCCAGCAATACGCGCGCGAGCCGATCTCGTTGGACCAGACCATCGGCGACGAGGGCGACAGCCAGCTCGGCGACTTCATCGAAGACAGTGAAGCAGTGGTGGCCGTGGACGCGGTGTCGTTCACGCTGCTGCAGGACCAGCTGCAGTCGGTGCTGGAGACGCTGTCCGAGCGTGAAGCCGGCGTGGTACGGCTGCGCTTCGGCCTGACCGACGGCCAGCCGCGCACCCTTGACGAGATCGGGCAGGTTTACGGTGTGACCCGCGAGCGCATCCGCCAGATCGAGTCTAAGACGATGTCAAAGCTGCGCCACCCCAGCCGTTCTCAGGTCTTACGGGATTATCTGGACTGACCCGCTCGGGTCGTAGTAGAGCTCCTGGTAGGCGATGCGGCCGTCGCGGTAGCGGTAGATCACCACGTACGTCGACCGCAGGCGCTGCGCACCATGGCTCCAATCGAATTGCACCCGCACGAACGCCGCGTCCGCGGCGGGCGTGACGGCGTGCTCCACCGCCTCGTAGCGGATGCCCGCGCAGCCGCGAATGGTGAGTGCGATGAACTCGAGCGTGCGCTCGATGCCCTCGATGCGGTCCGGCCAATCGAAGAGACGCACCGTCGGGCTCACGTACACCACGTCCGGTTGGTAGAGGTCGCGCGCGACCGCCGGATCGCCATCCGCGAATGCCCGCGCGAAGCACGCTTCCTGCGCAAGCAACGCTTCTTCGGAGATGCCGCCCGTGGTCATCGGCGCTCCCTTCGCTGAAGCGGCCAGTCTAATGCGCAGCCGGCCTGTGGCAGAAGGGGATTCGGCCGCGGCTGCGCCGGCGTCGTACCCTGACCGCATGTCAGCCAACCGCAAACTTGTCTCGTCCGGATCCGACTTCGAGTCGGCCGTCGGTTATTCGCGCGCGGTGCGCGTGGGCCCGCACGTGGCGGTGGCCGGGACTACCGGCGCCGGACCCGCCGGTGACATCGCGGCCCAGACGCGAGACGCCTTGCGCCGCATCGAGATTGCACTGCAGCAGGTCGGCGCGGCCCTCACCGACGTGGTTCGCACGCGCATCTACGTGACCGACTTGTCGCGCTGGCGAGAGGTCGGAGCGGTGCATGCACAGGTTTTCGGGGAGATCCGCCCGGTGGCGACGATGGTCGAGGTTTCCGCATTGATCGCGCCCGATCTGCTGGTCGAAATCGAGGCCGACGCCTACGTGGAGCCGCTGGGGATCGGCGGGAACGTGCCGTCGAGGCCCGGCGGGTAAGCGGTGACGTTCATCACAGCGCGCACCGGCAACGGACCGTACAGATGCGGGAACAGCATCGACTCCGGATCCGTCGCCACCCCGGGCTCCCAACGCACGGGTGAGTCCAGCAGTGCCGGGTCGATGTGCAGCAGAACCAGGTCATCGCGACCCCGGTAGAGGCGGTTGGCCGGCAGATGTACCTGCTCAGGCCTCGACAGGTGGATGTAGTCGATACCGCCGGAAGCTTCGGGGTGAATTTCCCCCCGGTCTCGGGCACGATTCCACTCCGCGACGCGACACAGGTGCACCAATGCGTCAGGAGCGAAGGTCACAGTCGCTCACCTTAAAGAGCCCTGCCGGAAGGGCGTGAGGAAGTCGTGAGAAACGACACACCCGAGAACGATCGGGGAACAACGCGAAAACCGTATACGTCTGAGACAGTGAATGTACGAGAACGGAGAAGCCATGAACGCAACTCTGACCAGTCCCGAGCTGACTAGAGCAGACCGCTGCGACCGCTGCGGAGCTGCGGCTCGGGTCCGTGCCACGCTGCCTTCCGGGCTTGAACTTCTCTTCTGCCAGCACCACGCCAACAAGCACGAGGCGAAACTGACCGAACTCGACGCCGTCATCGAGGTCAGCGCAAGCTAAGTTCGCCCGACTCGCGCGGCGATGTCGGCAACGCGAGCGTTATTCGGCAATGCTGGACGGATATGAGCGACCAGCGCGCCAAACCGTCCCGCCACCACATCTGGCAAATCGGTCTTAGGACGCTGTCCAAGGCGTGGGACGACTCGATCTTTTCGGAGTCGGCGGAGGCGGGATTTTGGACCTGCCTGTCCACGCCGCCCTTGCTGCTGGGGCTGCTGGGCACGTTGGCCTACGTGGCGCCGCTGTTCGGCCCGGGCACTTTGGCCTCCATCATCAAGAGCACGCTGTCCATGACGCGCAACTTCTTTTCCCCGAACGTGGTCGACCAGATCATCGAGCCCACCGTCCGCGACATCACCGGCACTGCCGGCGGCGAGGTGGTGTCGGTGGGCTTTTTGATTTCGCTGTGGGCGGGATCCTCGGCAATTTCTTCGTACGTCGATGCGGTGGTGGAGGCGCATGACCAGACTCCGCTGCGGCATCCGGTAAGGCAGCGGTTCTTCGCGCTGTTCCTGTACATCGTGATGTTGATGTTCGTGGTGGTGGCTCTGCCGGTGGCGGTGGTCGGCCCGCGCAAGGTGAGCGAGCACATTCCGGTGGGCACGCAAAACCTGCTGGATTACGGCTATTACCCGGCACTGATTCTCGGCCTGATGGCCGGAGTGACCGTGCTGTACCGGGTGGCGCTGCCGGTTCCGCTGCCGACGCATCGGCTGATCCCCGGCACGGTGCTGGCAACGGTGGTATTCCTCGTCGCCACCCTGGGCCTGCGTTTGTACCTGCGCTGGATCGGCAGCACCGGCTACACCTACGGCGCGCTCGCCACCCCGATAGCCTTCCTCTTATTCGCATTCTTCGGCGGCTTGTCGATCATGATCGGGGCCGAGCTCAACGCCGCCATCCAGGAGGAATGGCCGGCCGGGGCGACGCATGCCCACCGGCTGCGCAACTGGGTGCTGTCGCGCGCCCCCGGCCTCAAGCAGGTGGTGGGATCGCCATCGCGTCCCGCAGCGCAACAACGCGACACCGCGATAGCGGAGCCGCCCGACCTGATCAGCCCTTCTTGAGCTGCTCGTAGATCCGCTTGCAGTCCGGACAGACCGGCGAACCGGGCTTGGCGGCCCGGGTGACGGGAAACACCTCGCCACACAACGCCACCACGTGGGTTCCCATGACGGCGCTCTCGGCGATCTTGTCTTTCTTTACGTAGTGGAAGTACTTGGGGGTATCGCTGCCGGTCCCGTCGTCGACGCGTTCATCGGTATCGGTGCGTTCAAGGGTCCGGCTCTGCATACCTCACATTGTGCCTCCTAACTCGGTCGTACCGGAATCGATTGGGTGTGGGAGAGTGGATATATGAAGCGCGGCTCCGAGCTGGGTTTCGACGACAATGGCCACCCGGTGCTGATCACCACCGCCGCTCCCTCGTATGAGGTGGAGCATCGAGCCCGGGTGCGTAAGTACCTGACCCTGATGGCGTTTCGGATCCCGGCGCTGATCCTGGCGGCCCTCTCATACGGGGCCTGGCACAACGGCCTGATCTCACTGCTGATCCTGGCGGCGTCGGTGCCCCTGCCGTGGATAGCCGTGCTGATCGCCAACGATCGACCACCGCGCCGAGCTGACGAGCCGCGGCGGTTCGACGATGCGCGGCGGCGCACGCCGCTGTTCCCGAGGGCGGAGCTGCCGGCGCTCGACCCCCCGCGACGCCAGGAGCCACAACCGGGTTCCGAGTAATCGGTCCTTCGTCACACTTCTCAGGACATTCTCAGGTCGTCGGAACATTCCCGCACGTCAAAGGGTGTGAGATAGCGAAGGGGTGGGAACTCCCAAGGCGGGTCTGTCGTTAAGGCACATGACAGTACAAGCCGATCAGGAGGTCGCAATGGCCAACGCCACCACAAGCCGGGTTGACAGCGACTTGGATGCTCAAAGCCCAGCCGCGGACTTGGTGCGTGTGTATCTGAACGGCATCGGCAAGACGGCGTTGCTCACCGCCGCCGACGAAGTCGAACTGGCCAAGCGCATCGAGGCCGGGCTGTATGCCGGCCACCTGCTGGCAACTCGTAAGCGCCTCGGCGAGAACCGCAAACGCGAGCTGGCGGCCGTCGTGCGCGATGGCGAGGCGGCGCGCCGCCACCTGCTGGAAGCGAACCTGCGTCTGGTCGTTTCGCTCGCCAAGCGTTACACGGGCCGCGGAATGCCGCTGCTGGACCTGATCCAGGAGGGCAACCTCGGGTTGATCCGCGCGATGGAGAAGTTCGACTACACAAAGGGATTCAAGTTCTCGACCTACGCCACGTGGTGGATCCGTCAGGCCATCACCCGCGGCATGGCCGACCAGAGCCGAACCATCCGTCTGCCGGTCCACCTCGTCGAGCAGGTCAACAAGCTCGCGAGGATCAAGCGGGAGATGCACCAGAACCTGGGGCGTGAGGCCAGCGACGAGGAACTCGCCGCCGAGTCGGGCATTCCGGTGGAGAAGATCAACGACCTGCTGGAGCACAGCCGCGACCCGGTGAGCCTGGACATGCCCGTCGGCTCCGAGGAAGAAGCCCCGTTGGGCGATTTCATCGAGGACGCCGAGGCGATGTCCGCGGAGAACGCGGTGATCGCCGAGTTGCTGCACACCGACATCCGCAGTGTGCTGGCCACTCTCGATGAGCGTGAGCACCAGGTGATCCGGTTGCGTTTCGGTCTGGACGACGGTCAGCCGCGCACCCTGGATCAGATCGGCAAGCTGTTCGGTCTGTCTCGCGAGCGGGTCCGCCAAATAGAGCGCGACGTGATGTCGAAGCTGCGCAACGGCGAGCGGGCCGACCGGCTGCGGTCGTACGCGAGCTGACGCCACGCATCAGGAGCCAGGTAACAGACGGTATGCCCGCCGCGGCAAGCGGCGGGCATACTGCTTGCCTGGGTAGCGTTACGCCCATTCATGAAGCTGGGGAAGTAGACTCAGCGTCAATGGAGGGTGCTGAATGAACGAGCTGGTCGACACCACCGAGATGTACCTGCGGACCATCTACGACCTCGAGGAAGAGGGTGTGACGCCGCTGCGAGCCCGGATCGCCGAGCGCCTCGAACAGAGCGGCCCGACCGTCAGCCAGACCGTGTCCCGCATGGAGCGGGATGGCTTATTGCACGTGGCCGGCGACCGCCACCTGGAGCTCACCGACAAGGGCCGGACCCTGGCCATCGCCGTGATGCGCAAGCACCGCCTGGCCGAGCGACTGCTGGTCGACGTCATCGGAGTGCCCTGGGAAGAAGTGCACGCGGAGGCGTGCCGGTGGGAGCACGTGATGAGCGAGGACGTCGAACGACGGCTGGTCAAGGTGCTCAACAACCCGACCACCTCCCCTTTCGGGAACCCCATTCCCGGTCTGTTGGACCTGGGCGTGGGCCCGGACTCCGGCACCGACGGCGCGAATCTCGTCCGGTTGACGGAGCTGCCGGCGGGATCGCCGGTGGCGGTGGTCGTCCGTCAGCTCACCGAACATGTCCAGGGTGACACCGAGCTGATCACGCGGCTGAAAGACGCCGGCGTGGTCCCCAACGCGCGCGTGACCGTCGAGACCAGCCCGACCGGTGGTGGGGTCACCATCCTCATACCGGGCCACGAGAACGTCACGCTGCCTCACGAGATGGCGCACGCCGTCAAGGTCGAGAAGGTCTGACCCCTATCCCGCCCGTCGGCCGAACGACCGGCGCGGCGGCAGCCGCACACCGAGGCGCTTGGCCAGCCGATAGCCGGTGACGGCGAGTTCCCGGATGTCCTCGGGCCGCATCCCGGACTGCAATGCCCTGTCCAACATGCCCGCCATCCGATGCTCGGGCTCGCACCGCAGCGCGGCCTGTAGCGACACCCCGGCAAGCGGCCCGTCGCCGCGCGCGTAAGCGCTGAAGGCGAGCAGCACCAGCGCCTCGGCCCGCCACGGCTCAGGCAGGGTGCGCGCCAGCAGCGCCCACAATGATTCGGCCTCGCCGGCGGTCTCGCCCACCGCGAGGGCATACAGCGTGTCGCGCACCTGCACGTCGCTCAGCGCACAGCCCAGCTCCGCGAGCTCGGCGTCGGACAGCGTTTGCCCGCCGGCGACGCGGGCGGCGGCCGCCATCGCGTTTTCGACATCACGGCGGCTGCGGCCCGTGGGATCGGCGCGATGCGCGAGCTCCCGTCCGGCCGCGTATTGCCTGACCACCTCGGCCAACTCGGCGCTGTGCGCCGGGTCGTCGACCGCGATGACAGACTGCAGATCGGCGCGCCGCGGGTACAACCTCCTGCCGTCCAACACCGCCGCGGCGGCCAGGGGCGAGGCCGAGGGATCGTCAACGGCGCCGGACGAACCGCAGCCGTCCACACAGTGCCAACGCCCGCCGAGCGCCACCCGATCCACGACGTGCGCGGCCCACAGCTCAATGTCGTACTGCGACAACGCATCCGCGAGCGCCGTGCACAGATCCCGGTATTCCGCGTGACAGCCGGGACAGTGCGCGCCGGCGGCGTCGACGATCACCGCGATCGCGGCCTCGGGTTCGGCGGCCGCCGCGACCTCGGCGAGGTGCCCCACCCGGTCGAGGAGCCCCTCGGACAGGTCGACCCGCAGCACCGACCCGAGTTCGCCGCCGTCGAGCGACACCAATACCAATGAATTCTCCGGAACGAAGCCCAGAACGGCCGGTAGCGCGGCAATCAATGCTCCGGGGCGGTTCAGTCGAAAATCTCCTCGATGCGTCGTCATGGGGACCAACGCTGACGGCGGCCACCGTCAGCCCGTGCACGCGCAGCCAGATCCAGCCGCCCGTCTGTGGAGAAAGTCTCGACTGTGGGCCTTATCGTCTATCCATGGGTTCGATGCAGGAATACGACATGGTCGTCATCGGTTCGGGACCGGGCGGCCAGAAGGCCGCCATCGCCTCGGCCAAGCTAGGCAAATCCGTCGCCATCATCGAACGCGGCCGAATGCTCGGCGGCGTCTGCGTCAACACGGGCACCATCCCGTCAAAGACGTTGCGCGAGGCGGTCCTCTACCTCACCGGGATGAATCAGCGCGAGCTCTACGGGGCGAGCTACCGCGTGAAGGACCGGATCACGCCCGCCGATCTGCTGGCGCGAACCCAGCACGTGATCGGCAAGGAAGTCGACGTGGTGCGCAACCAGTTGATGCGCAACCGAATCGACCTGTTAGTCGGGCACGGCCGGTTCGTGGACCCGCACACCATCACCATCGAAGACCCGGGCCGCCGAGAAATGACCACGGTCTCCGGCGAGTACATCGTCATCGCCACCGGCACCAGGCCGGCACGACCGTCCGGCGTCGAGTTCGACGAAGAGCGGGTGCTCGACTCCGACGGGATCCTCGATCTCAAGATGCTGCCGGCGTCGATGGTCGTCGTCGGCGCCGGCGTGATCGGCATCGAGTACGCCTCCATGTTCGCCGCCTTGGGCACCAAGGTCACCGTCGTGGAGAAGCGGGACGACATGCTCGACTTCTGCGACCCCGAGGTGGTCGAGGCGCTGAAGTTCCACCTGCGCGACCTGGCGGTGACCTTCCGGTTCGGCGAGGAGGTGACCGCGGTCGACGTCGGTTCTGCGGGCACCTGCACCACCTTGGCCAGCGGAAAGCAGATTCCCGCCGAGACGGTGATGTACTCGGCGGGACGCCAGGGTCAGACCGACCACCTGGACCTGCACAACGCCGGCCTGGAGGTCGAGGGCCGCGGACGGATCTGGGTCGACGAGCGGTTCAAGACCAAGGTGGACCACATCTACGCGGTCGGCGACGTGATCGGCTTCCCCGCCCTGGCCTCGACCTCCATGGAGCAGGGTCGACTGGCCGCCTACCACGCATTCGGGGAAGCGTGCGACGGCATCACTCCCCTGCAGCCGATCGGCATCTATTCGATCCCCGAGATCTCCTATGTCGGGGCCACCGAGGTCGAGCTGACCAAGGACGCGGTGCCCTACGAGGTGGGGGTGGCGCGGTACAAGGAGCTGGCCCGCGGCCAGATCGCCGGCGACTCCTACGGCATGCTCAAGCTGCTGGTGTCCACCGAGGATCACAAGCTGCTCGGGGTGCACATCTTCGGGACCAGCGCCACCGAGATGGTGCACATCGGGCAGGCCGTGATGGGCTGTGGCGGCACCATCGACTACCTGGTCGACGCCGTGTTCAACTATCCGACGTTCTCCGAGGCCTACAAGGTCGCCGCGCTGGACGTGACGAACAAGATGCGGGCCCTCAGCCAGTTCCGCCGCTGAGCGGCCCGGCCCTACCGGCAGCTGTCGTCGAGGTCGTTGGGCACGGGGTCGCCGGGACCGCCGGCGTCGGCGCGGGCGAGCAGCTGCGCGGTTTGTTCGTCGAACGGTGCCGAGTACGACACGTTCGGGGCGCACCCGCCGCGCTCGAAACCGCCGATCAGCCCGGTGACCGTGGTGCCGCTGACCCAGGGGGCGCCGCTGGTGCCGTCCACCAGCCCCTCGCACACCAGTGAGGGAAACCCGTTCGCGTTGACCGAGGTGCTGGCCTGACAGCCGATGGGCGAGCCGCCCACCCCGACCGGGTACCCCAGCACCGTGACGTGGCTGCCGGGCGCCGGGGCCGTGCCCAGCGTCAGCGCCAGGCCGACGTGCGACTCAACCGAAACGCCGGCCGCGTTGCTGACCCGCGCGATCGCGTAATCCGCATGCGGATCCTTGCTTGCGGTCCAGCGCGGATCGACGTAGACGGCGTCGGCCTTCCACACATCGGTGGGCGCCGCGTCGCCGGCGAAACCGGGAGCGAAGGTCAACTGCGAGGCCCCGGCCAGGCAGTGGGCGGCGGTGATCACCAGGTTCCCGCTCGTCGAATGCACCACGGAACCCGTGCACACGTGCAGGCTGGCGCCGTTGAGGAAGATCGCGCCCACCCGCCTGTCCGGGTCCACCGGACCCGCGACCGCCTTCTGCTGGGGCTGGCTGAGCCGCTGGACGACCGGCCCGGTGGCCACGGGAGTGGTCACCAATGGGCGCGCCGCATGGTCGGCGGGCCGGGTGCACGACGTCAGCAACGTCGCCAGGCCGACCCCCGAGCACAGCAACACCGTCGGTATGCGCATTTGGTGTACATCATGCCTGACCATCGGGTGACCGGCAGCGTTGGCCGCAAACGGCGTGTAAGGCCAGGTTTGCCGGGCTGAACTGGCGCGGCGGAAGATGTCGTATGCGGATTACGTTGCCGCGTTGGCGCGTTTCGAACGTTTGGCGTCCACGAGTTCGGAGATTCATTGTCGGTCCCCGTGGATACGGAGGACACTTGTTGGGGCACCCTGGAGAGACCCCCGGGAGGAGGAAAACCCGATGGCCCGCCATCAGAGCCCAGACGACGACGACTACGAGCCAGGGCAGCCCGGCATGTACGAGCTAGAGTTCCCGGCACCGCAGTTGTCGACGGCCGACGGCCGCGGCCCGGTTTTGGTGCATGCTCTGGAGGGGTTCTCCGACGCCGGCCATGCGATACGGCTGGCCGCTGCACACCTGAAGGCAGCCCTGGACAGCGAACTCGTCGCGTCGTTCGCGATCGACCAATTACTGGATTACCGCTCGCGGCGGCCGCTGATGACATTCAAGACCGATCACTTCACCAATTACGACGATCCCGAGCTGAGCTTGTACGCGCTGCGCGACAGCGGCGGCACGCCGTTTTTGTTGCTGGCCGGCATGGAGCCGGACCTGAAGTGGGAACGTTTCATCACCGCGGTGCGCTTGCTGGCCGAGCGGCTGGGTGTGCGGCGAACCATCGGCCTGGGCACCGTCCCGATGGCGGTCCCACACACTCGGCCGATCACGCTGACCGCACATTCCAATAACGGAGAGTTGATCGCCGACTTCCAGCCGTGGATCTCGGAGATCCAGGTTCCCGGCAGCGCGTCCAACCTACTGGAATACCGGATGGCTCAGCACGGCCATGAAGTTGTCGGGTTCACCGTGCACGTCCCGCACTACCTGACGCAGACCGACTACCCCGCCGCCGCCCGGGCGTTGCTCGAGCAAGTGGCCAAGACCGGGTCGCTGGAGCTGCCACTGTCGGCGCTGTCCGAAGCGGCGGCGGAGATCGCAGCCAAAATCGACGAGCAGGTGCAGGCGAGCGCGGAGGTCGCTCAAGTGGTGGCTGCGCTCGAGCGCCAGTACGATGCCTTCATCGACGCTCAGGAGAACAGGTCGTTACTAACGCGCGACGAGGATCTGCCTAGCGGCGACGAGCTTGGCGCAGAGTTCGAGCGATTCTTGGCCCAGCAGGCCGAGAAGAAGTTCGACGACGACGACCAGGCTTGAGCTTTTTGGAACGCCCTAGAAAGTCTTAGCCAGGCCCGACGACAAGGTGGGCGAGATGACCGAGCGGAAGCCCAAGCGCAATCTTCGCCCGGTGCGTGAAGTGACGGCGCCCAAGCTGGAGTTCCGCACCATCCACGGTTACCGGCGGGCGTACCGGGTCGCCGGTTCCGGGCCGGCGATCCTGCTGATCCACGGCATCGGCGACAACTCCACCACCTGGAATGCCGTGCAGGCCAAGCTCGCCCAGCGGTTCACGGTCATCGCCCCGGACCTGTTGGGCCACGGAAGATCCGACAAGCCGCGCGCCGACTATTCGGTCGCCGCGTACGCAAACGGGATGCGCGACTTGCTCAGCGTGCTCGACATCGAGCGGGTGACCGTGGTCGGTCATTCGCTCGGTGGCGGGGTGGCCATGCAATTCGCCTACCAGTTCCCGCATTTGGTCGACCGGCTGATCATGGTCGCGGCCGGAGGCGTCACCAAGGAAGTCAACGTCGCCTTGCGGTTGGCCTCATTGCCCATGGGCAGCGAGGCTCTGGCGCTGCTGCGGCTGCCCCTGCTGCTGCCGGCAATTCAACTGGTCGGCCGGATAGCCGGCCTGGCGATCGGATCGACCGGCCTGGGCCACGATCTGCCCAACGTGCTGCGCATCCTGGATGACCTGCCGGAGCCGACGGCTTCGGCGGCATTCAGCCGGACCCTGCGCGCCGTGGTGGACTGGCGTGGGCAGATCGTGACCATGCTGGATCGCTGTTATTTGACCGAGGCCATCCCGGTGCAGATCGTTTGGGGCACAAAGGATGTGGTTGTCCCCGTCCGTCACGCGTGGATGGCGCACGCCGCGATGCCGGGCTCCCGCCTCGAGATCTTCGAAGGCTCCGGCCACTTTCCGTTCCACGACGACCCGGCCCGTTTCATCGACGTCATCCAGCGCTTCATCGACACCACCGAGCCCGCAGAATACGATCAGGCCGCCCTTCGCGAGTTGCTTCGCAGCGGCGGCGGTGAGAAGGCCGTCACCGGCTCGGCCGACACCCGCGTCGCCGTGCTCAACGCCATGGGTTCCGACGAGCGCAGTGCCACTTGATCCATCCCGGCGCCGTCCGCCGTCAGGGCTGTCGGCGCAACACGGCGGCGAGGTGGTCCTGCAGGGGGTGGCCCATCGCGCTCATCCGCACCGTGTATGAAAGCTCGTCGCCGTCGATGCGCAACGAACGACCAAGCGCGGTAACCTCTTTGGCGGTCGGGGTCAACCCGATCTCCGTGGTGGAAAGCTCGAGTTCGATTCGGTCGCCGGTCACCGAGTAGGTGCCCACCTCGATTTCGGTGATGCCACTCGGGTGGGCCAGAACCAGCTCGACGCGACCGGGTTGCGGCACGCGCAGATAGCCCGTTTCGGCGTGCAGAGGCTTCCCGTCGGCCACCGCCCTGGTCTTCTGCGCATAGGCCAAAAACGGCTTACCCACATGGGAGAACACGACTTCCTCGAGGTACGCGAAGGGCTGAATCGTCGGGTAATGGCCCTCGCCCTGACCGGCCCAGGTTCCAAGCAACGGTGCCAGCGCTTCGAGATCGGGATGCAAGTCCGGAGGCATGAAAGCAGCCTAACGACTGGCTGAAATGTGGATCCGTCAGCTCGAGGTCGACACGTTGCGGTGGGCGCGCAACGCCTCGATCTCACGCTCGAAGTCGTCCGCGGAGGAAAACGACCGGTAGACCGACGCGAACCGCAGGTAAGCCACCTCGTCGAGTTCGCGCAACGGTCCCAGTATGGCCAGGCCGACCTCGTGACTCGGGACCTCGGGGGACCCCGCGGCACGCACGGTGTCCTCCACTTGCTGGGCCAGCAGATTCAGCGCATCCTCGTCCACCTGACGGCCCTGGCAGGCCCGGCGGACGCCCCTGACCACCTTCTCCCTGCTGAAGGGCTCGGTGACACCGCTGCGCTTGACCACGGCCAATACCGCGGTTTCGACTGTGGTGAATCTTCGTCCGCACTCGGGGCACGACCGGCGGCGCCGAATGGCCTGGCCTTCGTCGGTTTCCCGCGAGTCGATCACCCGGGAATCGGGATGGCGGCAGAACGGACAGTGCATGACCGCTCCTTCGCCGTGCTCATACGGGATCGCAGAACACACCGAGCGTACCTGCGCGCTCGCCCACGGGGCTATCCGACCGCGAGGTCAGCCGACCGGCGCGATCAGCGTCTGGCCCGCGACCACGGTCGGTGAGTTCAAGTCGTTGAGTTCGCGGATGCGCTCGGCAACCTGGCGGGGCGGCGCGTCCGGCGCCACCCGGTGAGCGAGATCCTGAAGGGACTCCCCGGCCTCAACCCGCACGACGGCGAGCCGGTCCGGTACCGGTGCCGCCGATCCCGCGGAGTCGCCGTTGACCATCTGCCCGACATTGGCGAGCAGACCGAGCCACAGGGTGATCATGCCGGCGACCAGGGCCAGGCCCAATGTCGTCGCCAACGTGACCGGCCGCCTGCGACGGGGCGCGACGGACATCGAGATGCCGGTGCCCCCGTAGTGCAGCGGTGCGCCCGGCGGCCCCGACGGACCGGGTCTGCGTGAGCCGGCCGGCCCATTCCGGCCCGAGCGAAGGCCCTGCACCGGTCGGTTGACCGGGCGCCGAACGCTGCACGTGCGCGGCGAGAATTCGTGGATGGTTGTCATCTGCGTCCCTCCGGTCAACTGATACTCGCTCGTGTGTTCGACTATAGTCGCTCGTGTGTTCGATAGCCGAACATTTGAGCGAAGCGTGTCGGACGAGCGAAACGCTAGACCACACCACCGACAGATTCGTCGGTGCCACTGCTGACATGAGACTCGAATACCCAACCGGCCCGCGAGTTACACGTTTGTTATTCGGCTCGTCGGACGCGGTGCGCAGCACCGGCACCCCTCCGACACGCCAGTCGAACACATGTTTGATTCTTGCCCGCGGTGGGTCTACATTCAGTGCATGAGCGACAGCAACGACACCTCATCCGCCGGCGCCGACGGCCGCTTGCATTCCGTGGACCCGTCGCTGACCGAGCGTCAGCGCACCATTCTGAACGTTATTCGCGCGTCGGTCACCAGCCGCGGCTACCCGCCGAGCATCAGGGAAATCGGCGATGCGGTCGGCCTGACGTCGACGTCTTCGGTGGCCCACCAGCTGCGCACGCTGGAGCGCAAGGGGTACCTGCGCCGTGACCCGAACCGCCCGCGGGCCGTCGATGTCCGCGGCACCGAAGACATGCGCGCCGCCGGTCCCAGTGTCCTCACCGAAGTCGCCGGCTCGGACGCCCTGCCGGAACCGACCTTTGTCCCCGTGCTCGGGCGCATCGCGGCCGGTGGACCGATCCTCGCCGAAGAAGCTGTCGAAGACGTCTTCCCGCTGCCGCGTGAGCTGGTCGGCGAGGGCACGTTGTTCCTTCTCAAGGTGGTGGGCGACTCGATGGTCGAGGCCGCGATCTGCGACGGCGACTGGGTGGTGGTGCGGCAGCAACACGTCGCCGACAACGGCGACATCGTCGCGGCCATGATCGACGGTGAGGCCACCGTGAAGACGTTCAAGCGCGCGGGCGGTCAAGTGTGGCTGATGCCGCACAACCCGGCGTTCGACCCGATACCGGGTAATGACGCAACCGTGCTCGGCAAGGTCGTCACGGTCATCCGCAAGATATAACCGCACGCGGTGCCGCGGCGGAGCCTTGCTTCAGCCCCGGCTCAGTCGGCCTTGATGAAGCCGTTTGCCCGCGCGACTTCCTCGCTGGACAGCCAGATTTCGGCAAGCGTGTCGTGGTAGAGCTCGCTTCCCGGGGTGTAGTACAGCCCGAAGCGGGCACTGGCCTTGATCGGATATCCGTCGGGCACCTGGTAGGGGTCGTCCAGCGGCAGGTGGATTGTCGGACGCCCGGGTTGAGCCTCGCCAACTCCTTGGCCGGCCCATTCCGAGTCGTCTTCGGCATCCACCGCCGCGTGCCGCCCGGTCCTCGGCTCGGCGCTGGATGGGCCGGCATCCGGCACCACGGTCGGCACGACGGTGGGTTGGACCTGGGCTTCCGGGGCGGCGGCCTCCGGATACCCGAAATCCGGGGCGCCATGCGGAACCGCGACGTCCGGATTCTCGACATCCGGTTCGGCCGTATCGGGGGCGCCGGGACCGAGGTAGGCGGCAACCGGTGGGGTACGCGGGACGGCGACGTCCGGATACCCGGCGTCCGCATAGCCCGCGTCCTCGTAGCCCGCGTCCGCATAGCCTGCGTCCTCGTAGCCCGCGTCCTCGTGGACGACGTCCGCGTATCCGGCCTGCGGGTAGTCGGCGTCCGCGTAGTCGCCCTCCTCGGGGACCTCCGCGTAGACGGCCTCCTCGGGGATCTCGGGATACCCGGTCTCTAACAGGGCATCCTCAGAGGCGACGGGTATGGAATCGGTGTCCACCGCGTCGGGGTCTTCTTCTTCGATCCCGACCGGGCCCTCGAAATCACCTGCGCCCTCATGGGATTCGGGCGGAGCTTCGTCGCCGTGTGCCCCGGCGGGTTCGACATCTTCGGCGGGACCGACGACAGGCCCGGCTTCACGGCCCCAACTGACGCGCGCCAGGGGCTGCTGTTCGGGCGCGCGTCGATCGCCGGCCCGGAGCCGCTCGGCGGCGAGATCGGCGTCATCGGGCCCCCAGTGCTCGTCAAACGCGGCGCCGTAGCCATCGTCCACGTCCTCGCCATCCGGCTCGTCGAAAGCGTTGTCGCGGCGGGAGCGAAGCCGACTCCGCCCAGCCACCACCAACACCGCCAACAGGACCAATAGCAGCACCGGAATAGCAGCCAGCAGCCACCACCACCGCCAGACGAACTTCTTGCCATGCGGCATCGCCGCAGTACTCGGCTGGTTCTGCCCCGACATCTGCAGACCGGACAACAACGGAGCCAGGTTTGCCGGATCGGTGGTGAACGCGTTTTTCGTCCGGTTCCACGAGACCTTCCCGCCGGCGAACTGCTGGGAGACCACGTCGCCTTCCGCGGTCTGATCGCCGACCGGGGCGCCCAGTTTTCCGGTAGGACCGCGCAGCTTGTCCCAGGCGGCCTTCATGGCGCCCCGCACGACGAAGGCGCCGTGCTCAGACGTCCAGAAGATCACCGGCTTGTCGGCCGCGGAGAACGTGGCGATCCGGCTGGAAGGTCCGATACCGCCGTCGGACTCGTTGGCGGTGGGAAACCCGAGGTCGCTGCCGACCGGGCCGCCCAGCAACTCGTACTTGGACAGGATGTCGCTCTCGACGGCGTTCGCGCCGGTGGCCGGGCTGAAGTACACCTTGCCGCCCGCGAAGTTCTGGGCGATCCCGTCACCGCCGATCGGATACGGGCCGCCCTGCCTGGCGCCCAGCGGACCGCCGGCGCCGCCGGCCGCACGCCAGGCCATGCTGATGGCCGCGGCCGGATCGGTTGCCACCTGCAGACCCTTGAGCTGGTCGGCCAGTCCCGCGGGGTTGGTGGTGAACTCCTTGGTTTTCCGGTTCCACGAGACCTCACCACCGCTGAATTTCTGGGAAGTGACCTCACCGTCGTAGGTTTCATCCGCGACCGGCGCACCGAGCACGCCGCCCGAGCTGCCGAGTTTGTCCCACGCGGCGTTCATGGCGCCGCGCACGACGAACGCGCCGTGGTCGGAGGTCCAGAAAATCACCGGCTTGTCGCTGGCGGAGAAGGTGGCCACCCGACTTCCCGGCCCCGCAAGGCCCGGAACCTCGTTGATCGTTGGGAAACCGAGATCGCTGCTGGTGGGACCGCCCAGCGACTCGTATTTGTCCAGGATCGGCCCGTAGACGAATTTGGCGCCCGTGTCCGGGGTGAAGAACATCTTGCCGCCGTCGAAGTCCAGGGCGAATCCGTCGCCGGCGGGGTACACGTCGCCCTTCCTGGCGCCGAGCGGTGAGCTGTCGCCACCCGCCTTCTGCCACGCGGCCATCATGGCGGCCTCTGCGTCGCCTATCGGAGACGCGGAAGCATCGGGCGCCAGCAATGCGGCAGCCAGCGCCGCGGTCGCCATGCTCACCAGCACGCGCCCCACGAGCCTGCGCATTCGACCTCTCTGCCCGTTCAACAAGCCTCCCAGTCGCTGGATAGGCCGCTAACTCCGGCCATGCCCGCACCCTGCAGACCCCGCGAGCGGGTCGCACCCCCACCGTGGGCAAGTAACCCCATTACGACCCGCATTATCGCCGGGCTGGCATAACTCTGCCCCCGTCGACCCGAAATGCGAAGTCGAATCAGGAATAGTACGGAAACGGAGACCGCGCCGATGTCGAAATGATGCCGAGTCAAGCCCGTATCGCGACCGACCGTAGAACGAAAAACACATGTGCCGACGGTACGCGAGGGCGTCAGTTGGTCATGATCCACCCGACCAATTATCTGCGGGCTACCCGAGTAGCCTCGCGCCACAGCAAATTTGACCCACCGAATGGACTAGACCCCAAGGCTGCGACCGATGATCTCCTTCATGATCTCGGTCGTGCCGCCGTAAATCGTCTGCACCCGGGCATCCAGATACGCTCGGGCGATTGGGTATTCGCGCATGTAACCGTAGCCGCCGTGCAGCTGCAGGCAGCGGTCGGTCAGGTACACCTGCTTCTCGGTCGAGTACCACTTGGCCATCGCCGCCTGTTCGGCGGTCAGCTTCTCCTCGAGGTGCAGCCGGATGAACTCGTCGACCATGACGCGTACCATGGTGGCCTCGGTGGCCAGCTCGGCCAGCACGAAGCGGCTGTTCTGGAAGCTGCCGATCGGTTTCCCAAAGGCCTTGCGCTCCTTGGTGTATTGCAGCGTGTGGTCCAGCGCCGCTTCCATTGCGGCGGCCGCCATGACGGCGATCGAGATCCGTTCCTGGGGCAGGTTCTGCATGAGGTAGACGAACCCCATGCCCTCTTCGCCGAGGAGGTTTTCGGCCGGAACGTGCACGTCGGTGAACGACAATTCGGCGGTGTCCTGCGCGTCCAGTCCGATTTTGTCCAGGTGACGGCCGCGTTCGAAACCCTTCATGCCGCGTTCGACAACGAGCAGCGAAAAACCCTGCGCACCCTTGTCGGGGTCCGTCTGCGCCACCACGATCACGAGGTCCGAGTTGATCCCGTTGGTGATGAACGTCTTTGAGCCGTTGAGCACATAGTGATCACCCTGCTTGACGGCCCGGGTCTTGATGCCCTGCAGGTCGCTGCCGGTGCCCGGCTCGGTCATCGCTATGGCCGTGATCAACTCGCCGCTGCAGAACTTGGGCAGCCAACGCTGCTTCTGCTCTTCGGTGGCCAGCCGCAGCAGATACGGGGCTACCACGTCGTTTTGCAGTCCGAATCCGATGCCGCTGTAGCGCCCCGCGGTGGTCTCCTCGGTGACGATCGTGTTGTACCGGAAGTCGGGGTTTCCCCCGCCGCCGTACTCCTCCGGCACAGCCATGCCGAGAAAGCCCTGCTTGCCCGCCTCGAGCCACACACCGCGGTCGACGATCTTCGCCTTCTCCCATTCGTCGTGATAGGGCGCCACATGGCGATCGAGAAAGCCGCGGTAGGACTCACGGAACAATTCATGCTCGGGCTCGAAAAGAGTGCGCTGGTACTTGATGGCACTGCTCATGGACGACCTCCGGTGACCTCCGGCGAACTGGACTCTGCCGCCCAACATATACCAACCAGACGGTTGGTAGGCAGCTGTCGGGGCCGCGACATCCCAATCCCCACGCTTTAGCGGACGGCGAACTCCCGCAGGCTGGCGGCCAGCGCCACGGGCACCCGGGCCCTGATCCGAGTGCCGTCGGCGTTGTGCTCCTCCTGCTGGACGCGCCCACCGGCGTGCAGACGCGCCACCAAATCGCCTCGGTCGTAGGGGATGACCACGTCGACGGCGGTGTCGGTGGGCGCCGCGAGTTCGCCCATCCGCCGCCGCAAGCCGTCGATGCCGTCGCCCGTGCGCGCGGAGACGAACACCGCGGCGGGCAGTGCATGGCGAAGCTTGGCCAGTATCAGATCGCTCGCGGCGTCGATCTTGTTGACGACGAGGAGTTCGGGTGGCGGATCGACCCCATGATCGGCGATCACTTCGGAGATCACCTGGCGGACCGCGTTGATCTGGGCCAGCGGGTTGACGTCGGAGCCGTCGACGACATGCACCAGCAGGTCGGCGTCGACGACTTCCTCCAGCGTGGAGCGGAACGCCTCGACGAGCTGGGTGGGCAGGTGGCGCACGAAGCCGACGGTGTCGGTGATCGTGTACGAGCCGGCCGCCTTGGAATCGGGGTCGAA
Source organism: uncultured Actinomycetota bacterium (assembly GCA_963784685.1). GTDB lineage: Bacteria > Actinomycetota > Actinomycetes > Mycobacteriales > Mycobacteriaceae > Mycobacterium. The sequence goes on along the minus strand of CAWASF010000005.1, from coordinate 66,812 downwards.
CTCCGCACGGCGGGTGGTGGGTTCCAGGGTGGCGAACAACGCGTCCTGAACCAGCACGCCGGCCCCGGTCAGGGCGTTGAGCAGGCTGGACTTGCCCGCGTTGGTGTAGCCGACAATGGCGATCGACGGCATGTCGCTGCTCAGCCGGCGGCTGCGCTGGGTGTCGCGGGCCTGCTTCATGTCTTTGATGTCGCGGCGCAGCTTGGCCATCCGCTCGCGGATGCGCCGCCGGTCGGTCTCGATCTTGGTCTCGCCGGGACCACGCAGGCCGACTCCCCCGCCGCTGCCGCCGGCGCGACCGCCGGCCTGCCGTGACATCGACTCACCCCAGCCGCGCAGGCGCGGCAGCATGTACTCCATCTGGGCCAGCGAGACCTGCGCCTTGCCCTCCCTGCTGGTGGCGTGCTGGGCGAAGATGTCCAGGATCAGCGCGGTGCGGTCGATGACCTTGACCTTCACTGCCTTTTCCAGCGCGGTCAGCTGCGCCGGGGAAAGTTCGCCGTCGCAGATGACGGTGTCGGCGCCGGTCGCCAGCACCACTTCGCGCAGCTCTTGGGCCTTGCCCGAGCCGATGTAGGTCGACGGGTCCGGCCGGTCGCGGCGCTGGATGAGACCTTCGAGCACCTGCGAGCCGGCGGTCTCGGCCAGGGCCGCCAGCTCGGCCATGCTGGCCTGGTTGTCCGCGGCGCTGCCCTCGGTCCAAACCCCCACCAGCACGACGCGTTCCAGCCGCAGCTGGCGGTACTCGACCTCGGAAACGTCGGCCAGCTCGGTGGACAGCCCGGCGACCCGGCGCAGGGCCGCTCGGTCGTCGAGGGCGAGCTCGCCCGCACTGGGTTCCGAATCCGGCTGATCGTGAAAGGGAGTCTCGGGATACGTCATAGGCAATTAGCAATAGTGCACGCCGGATCGCCGGCGTGCATCCGATTTAACGGTGTTGTGCGCGCCACCATTCCCCGCTGATGTCACCGCGGGCCACCAGCACCGACGGCCCGCGCAAGTAGCTGGTGGCGTTGGTGATGGTGACGACGACTTCACCGCCGGGCACCCGCACGGTGACCGTCCCGGTGTCGGCGCCCGTATCGGCCAGCGCGGCGACCGCGGCCGCGACCGTTCCGGTGCCGCACGAGCGGGTCTCACCCACCCCGCGCTCGTGGACCCGCATCCGGACCGAGCCCCCGACCGGGGAGGTGAGCACTTCCACGTTGACGCCTTCGGGGAACTGGGCACGGTCGAACCGCACCGGCGCGGCCACGTCCAGAGCGGCGAGCTCCTCGGCGCTCAGGTGCGGGTCCACGCACGCCAGGTGCGGGTTGCCGACGTCGACCGCCAGGCCCGTAAACCGCCTGCCGCCGATGACGGCCTCCCCCGTGCCAAGCCGGTTGGCCTTGCCCATGTCGACGGTGACATCGGCGTTGGTCTCGTCGACGTGATGCAGGGTGACCGGCCGCGCGCCGGCCAGTGATCCGACGACGAACTCGTCCCGGGACTCCAACCCGCTGGCCCGCAAATAGTGCGCGAACACCCGCACGCCGTTGCCGCACATCTGCGCGGTCGACCCGTCGGCGTTGCGGTAGTCCATGTACCAGTCGTCCGCGCTGACGCCGTCGGGCAGGCGCTCGAGGACGCGGGCCGTCAGGGCGGCGCGCGCGGTGGTGATCCGCAGCACCCCGTCGGCGCCCAATCCCCGGCGCCGGTCGCACACCGCGGCCACCCGGGCTTCGGTGAGCACCAGCCCGGCGTCGAGGTCGGGCAGCAGCACGAAATCGTTCTGGGTGCCGTGTCCCTTGGCGAAGATCACCAGATCAGGGTACTTGCCGCCACGCCCGCAACGCGCCGTCGACGATGCGGGCGCGGTCATCGGCGTCGAGCCAGTGCACCCGGTGGTCCCGGCGAAACCAGGACCGCTGTCGCCGCACGTAGCGCCGAGTGCCCAGGTAGGTCCGCTCCCGCGCGTCGCGCAGTTCATCGGACCCGCCGCCCGCGTCGAGCGCGGCCAGCACCTGGGCGTAGCCCAGGGCCCGCGAGGCGGTGACCCCGTCGCGCAGGCCCTCGTGCAGTAGGGCGCGTACCTCGTCGACCAGGCCCCGATCGAACATCGCGTCGGTGCGCCGAGCCAGTCTTTCATCGAGAATCGTTGTGTCGCAGTCCAAGCCGACGATGACGGTGTCCCAGCGCGGAGCGCCGATGCGCGGCGCGGACGCGGCGAACGGCCGCCCGGTGAGCTCGACGACCTCCAGGGCGCGCACCGTGCGCCGGCCGTCGGTGGGCAGGATCGCGGCGGCCGCCGCGGGGTCGCGGCGGGCCAGCTCGGCGTGCAGGCGGCCCACCCCGACCTCGGCGAGCCGCTGCTCCCAGCGCGCCCGCACCGTGGGGTCTGTCGCGGGAAACGACCAGTCGTCGAGCAGCGACTGGATGTAGAGCATCGACCCGCCCACGATCACCGGCAGCGCTCCCCGGGCCGAGATCGCTTCGATATCCGCGGCGGCGGCGCGTTGATAGCGGGCGACGGTCGCGGTCTCGGTCACGTCCAGGACGTCGAGCTGATGATGCGGAATGCCGCGGCGCGCCTCGACGGGCAGCTTGGCCGTGCCGATGTCCATCCCGCGATAGAGCTGCATAGCGTCGGCGTTCACGATTTCCGCGCAGACCTCGCCGCCGAGCCGCTCGACGACGTCGAGCGCCAGTTGCGACTTGCCGGTACCGGTGGGCCCGATAATCGCCAGTGGTCGCCCGGTTCGTTTCATGGCTGCCAAAAGCCGGCGAAGTAGCCCACGCCGTAGGGCGCCCCCCGGTAGAGCTCTTTGGCCGATTGCGGCCGCGGCTCGGCCAGACCGGCCAGCACCTGAAACGCGACCCGCCCCAGAATCTGCGGCGGCAGCCGGGTCAGCGCGGCAACGTCGCCGTTTGCCAACGCGTCGTCCAGGGCCAGTTGCGCATCGGCGTTGCCCGGGTGGTGGCCGCCGGGCGCCGCGGGTGTCAGGGTGTTGGCGCCGTCGGCCACGACCAGCACGCCGATCGGATCGGGCTCCCGGTCGAGCTCGGCGCGCAACTGCCGGCCGAGGGCCAGCGCGGTGCCGGCATCATGGTCGCCACGGTAGACGCGCACCTGCGCATTGGCTTCGGGCCGCGCCCGGCCCCGCACCCAGGCGGCCAGCAGGGCACACACGGGGAATTCGGCCGTCGGCTCGGCGTTGTCACCGACCCGCGGGGATAGCCGGACCCGTAGGTCGACGCCGAAGCCCGCGAAGGTGCCGATCGCACCGGAGCGCACTACCTCGTCGGCCGGGCCCGTCCCGATGGCCAGCCAACGCGGTGGCAACAAGGCGGCCGCCGCCAGCACCGCCGCGGTCGCGTCGGCCACCTCGGCGGCGGCCGCCCCCGCGAGTTCGGGGACAAGCACCGGCGCGGAGGGAACTATCGTGATGGCGCTCAGCACGCCACCAAACTAACGTCTTGGCCGCTGGTGCATCGACGAGAGCGTCACCCCGCCGGGAAACCTTCGTCGGCCATGAGTTCGGGCGGCGCATCGTGGGCGACGGCGGCGTCCAAGCCATGCCCGGAATCGGCTTCCACCGACGCGGCCTCGCCGCGCGCCAGCGCGACCGTCGCGACGATGACCACGGCCACGGCCAAGACGAGCACAATCGCCTCGGGCCCGTGGGCGCTGAGCGTCTCGCCCAGCACGGTAACGCCGAGCACGCCGGCCACCACGGGCTTGCACACGGTCATCGTCGGCAGCGAGGCGGTCAGGGCGCCGGCGCGGAAGGCGGACTGCTGGAAGATCATTCCGCACAATGCGATCAGCAACCAGGGAACGAACTCAGGCGCGCTCACCACCGCGCCTGCGCCGTGTTCGCCCAGCTCGACGACCCCCTTAGTCAGCACCGCGAAAAGCGCCAACGACGAACCCGCGACCAGCGCCAGCAGCACCGCGGCGACAGGGCGGCCGTGCCAGATCCGCGCCGCCAGCACGCACAGCACCAACGTGGGGCCCATCACCATGGCCACGATGAGCCACGTGGACAGCGGCGCACGGTCGTGACCCGACTTGGGGTCGCCGACGATGATGACCACCGCCAGCGCGCCGGCCACTATGACCGCCCAAACCCACTCCCAGCGGGTCACCCGAACATTGGCGAGCCGCGCGTAGATCGGCAAGGCGAACAGCAGGGCACTCACCTGCAGCGACGTCACCAGCATCACCGAACCCCACGCCAGGGCCGCGGCCTGCAGGCAGTAGTTGACGATCGCCGCCAAACCGCCCAACCACCAACGCTTGTCGCGCAGCGACATGCGGAACAGCTCTAGGTGGCCGACTTTTTCGTCGGTGATCTCGTGCGCGCTGCGCTGCCGGATCACGTCGCCGACCGCGGAGGCAAACGCCGCGCACAAGGCGATCAGCGCCGCGATATCCACTTTCGTCATGGGGACCCCCTCACCAGCGTTCCGACGAGCGTTCCCCCGAAAGCCGTACGTAATGTTCTGTTTAGTTGCGGTTCAACGACCACCGTAGCGGGACCAGCCCAAGGTCTCGACCCCACGGCCGCGGCCTCGTCGGTGTTTACTCTAGAAGCCTGTGCGGCCCCTGTATGCCGCCTTGGCAAAACCGGCGCAATAGCTGTCGCGATCCTCCTGCGGCCCCAACGGCAACAGAGGTAACCCCCGCCTCCGCCACGCTACCCGGCTGCGCGACGGCGCCAGATGCTCCGGGCGACGGTGGAATAGAACTGTTATCCACTTGCCGCGCGCCGCCCGCCATGCTGCTTGAATACTGTTGGAACCGGTTAAGGAGCGGCTGGCGACGGGCGACAGGACCGCACCAGGCTTTGACCGCATGGGTGCCGCTACGCGCGGCAGGTGCGCGGGACCTCCCGCGCGAAGGGCAGGTGACGAGCGGCATGACGGCTGAAGAGCCCCACGGCAACGATTCACCCAAGCCGGCGGCGCGCCCGGGACCGCGTCCCGGCCCCCGGCCTCCGAACTCGGGGCCACGTCCCGCCGCTCTTCCGGTGACAGCGCACCCGCCCAGCGACCCGCACCGGTTCGGACGCGTCGACGACGACGGCACGGTGTGGCTGATCAGTTCGGCCGGCGAGCGCGTCGTCGGCTCCTGGCAGGCCGGCGACCGCGAAGCCGCGTTCGCCCACTTCGGTCGGCGATTCGACGACCTGAGCACCGAGATCACGCTCATGGAGGAGCGGCTGGCGTCGGGGACCGGAGATGCCCGCAAGATCAAGGCCAATGCGTCCGCGCTGGCCGAAACGTTGCCGACGGCATGCGTGCTGGGCGATGTCGACGCGCTCGCGGCCCGGCTGGGCCGTCTCCTCGAACTCGCCGACGCCACCGCTACCGCGGATCGCTCCCGACGCGAGGAGCATCGGGCCTCCCAGACCGCCCGCAAGGAGGAATTGGCCGCCGAGGCCGAGGAGCTGGCCGCCAACTCGACTCAGTGGAAGACCGCCGGTGACCGGCTGCGCGCGATCCTCGACGAGTGGAAGACGATCACCGGGCTGGACCGAAAGGTCGACGACGCGTTGTGGAAGCGCTATTCGGCGGCCCGGGAAACCTTCAACCGGCGGCGGGGATCCCATTTCGCCGAGCTGGACCGTGAGCGATCGGGCGTTCGGGAGGCGAAGGAACAGCTCTGTGAGCGGGCCGAAGAATTGTCGGATTCGACGGACTGGACCGCGACCAGCGCGGAATTCCGGAAGCTGCTCACCGAATGGAAGGCCGCCGGACGAGCGACCAGAGATGTCGACGACGCACTGTGGCACCGCTTCAAGGCCGCCCAGGATTCGTTTTTCACGGCCCGTAACGCCGCGACGGCGGAGAAGGACACGGAATTGCGGGACAATGCCACCGCCAAAGAGGGGCTGCTGGCAGAGGCGGAAAAGCTGGATACCAGCAACCTTGACGCCGCCCGGGCGGCGCTGCGATCCATCGTCGATAAATGGGATGCGATCGGCAGAGTGCCCCGGGAACGGTCGGCCGAGTTGGAGCGGCGCCTGCGCGCGGTCGAGAAGAAGGTGCGCGACGCCGGAGACACGGACTGGTCCGATCCCCAGGCGCAGGAGCGGGCCGAGCAGTTCCGGACTCGCGCCGAGCAGTACGAACAGCAGGCTCAGAAGGCGGCCGCCGCCGGCCGGACCAAGGAAGCCGAGGAGGCCAAAGCCAACGCCGAACAATGGCGGCAGTGGGCCGAAGCGGCCGCCGAGGCGCTGACCCGCCGGTCCTAGCCTTCGGGACCCTCGGGGTTGTCGGGACCGGTCGCGTTGCCGAGGCTGTCCAGCAGGCCCACCGACTGCTGCTGCGCGGCGACCCGGCGCCGCTGCTCCTCGGCCGCGAGTTGCACGACGGTGCGCGCCCACACCACGCGGGCCCAGTGAAACGTCAAGAGCATCACGGTGATCCACGCGATGAACAGCCCGAACCCGGGTCCGGGATGCCCGGCGGCCACGGTCTGGCGCGACCAGACTGCCAACATCCCGGCCGCGGACGCGATCGCCGACCCGGCCAACGCGACCCAGGCCAGCGCCCAGCGCCGCGTCATCAATGACAGCATCGAGAAGCCGACGCCGAACACCAGCGCCAACCATACGAACACGCGCGAGGGCAGGGCCACCGCGGCAGCGCCTGCGCCGTGGCTGCTGAACAGCACATCCCATCCCCGCACGCCGCCGGTGTGTGGCAGGGCGAACGAACCCAGCAGCACGAACACCAGGATCGCGACCACAAGAGCCCTTGCGCCGGGGTCGATCTCGCGTGCAACTCGGCGTTCTGCGGACTCGATTTCGTCGCGTAGGGCGTCGAGGTCGGTCTGTTCTTTCTTCATCGGACACATCCCAGTGATTCTGACGGTTCCGCCGGACCGAGGGGCGGCCCAACGGTTGGCATGCCAAGGCCGGTGCCGCGCGGTCGCCGGCCGGCGGCGTGCGCGTCACCCGCCCGCGTGCGGCGGTGGGTCAGGATGCCCGCATCCGCGATGAGGTGGTGCGGCGCGGCCTCGGTGACCACCGTCGTGACGATGTCGCCGTGCCGCACCTCTTCGTTCGCGGCGAAATGGACCAACCGGCCGTCGCGCGCCCGGCCGGTCATGCGCGCCGTGCGGGTGTCCTTGCGTCCTTCACCGGCGGCGACCAGCAATTCGACGGTTTGCCCGACGAGCGCGCGATTGCCTTCCAGCGAGATCTGCTCCTGCAACTCGACCAGCCGCTCATAGCGTTCCTGCACAACGGCTTTCGGCAGCTGACCGTCGAGTTGGGCGGCGGGGGTCCCGGGCCGCTTGGAGTACTGGAAGGTGAATGCCGCCGCGAAGCGGGCCTGGCGCACCACGTCGAGGGTGGCCGCGAAGTCCTCTTCGGTCTCGCCGGGAAACCCGACGATCAGATCGGTGGTGATGGCCGCGTGCGGCATGGCCGCCCGAACCCGCTCGATGATGCCCAGATAGCGCTCGGCGCGGTAAGACCGCCGCATCGCACGCAGCACACGGTCGGATCCCGACTGCAGCGGCATATGCAAGGCCGGGCAGACGTTCGGGGTCTGCGCCATCGCCTCGATGACGTCGTCGGTGAACTCGGCCGGATGCGGCGAGGTGAACCGCACGCGCTCCAGCCCGTCGATACCTCCGCACGCACGCAGCAATTCGGCGAAGGCGCCGCGATTGCGCGGTACCGCCGGGTCGGCGAAGGAAACCCCGTAGGCGTTGACGTTCTGGCCGAGCAGGGTGACTTCGAGCACGCCGTCGGACACCAGGGAGCGCACCTCGGAGAGGATGTCGGCCGGGCTGCGGTCGACCTCCTTGCCCCGCAGCGATGGGACGATGCAGAAGGTGCAGCTGTTGTTGCACCCGACGGATATGGAAACCCAAGCGGCATAAGCGGATTCGCGGGCGCTCGGCAGCGACGACGGGAACTGCTGCAGCGCCTCGGCGATTTCCACCTGGGCGACTTTGTTGTGCCGGGCCCGATCGAGCAGCGTGGGCAGCGATCCGATGTTGTGCGTGCCGAAGACGACATCGACCCATGGCGCCTTGCGCAGCAGCGCGTCTCGGTCTTTTTGGGCCAGGCAGCCGCCGACGGCGATCTGCATGTCGGGATTGCCGCGCTTGCGGGGCGCCAGGTGGCTGAGGTTGCCGTACAGCTTGTTGTCGGCGTTCTCACGGACGGCGCAGGTGTTGAAGACCACGACGTCGGCGTCGCAACCCTCGGCCGCCCGCCGGTAGCCGGCGGCTTCCAGCAGGCCCGCCAACCGCTCGGAGTCGTGGACATTCATCTGGCAGCCGTAAGTGCGGACTTGATAGGTGCGCGTCGGCGCGGCGGCACCCGCCACGGCCTCTCGCTTTACCATCGAAGTCACGGGGCCATGGTACGGCGGGCCGGCGGCGGGCGAGAAACCGCACGTCACCGCGTTAGACCCGGCGACGCTCCCGTTCGGCGGCCAGCTCGGCGAGGACCACCTCGGACGCCAGCGTCTGGCTGTACCCACGACGCGCCAGCATCGCCACCAGCCTGCGAACCACTCGCGCCTCGTCTCTGCTGTCCCCACCCAGCGTCTCCCGGCGCAACTTGACCCGCACCAACTGCTCGGCGCGGTCTCGCTCCGCGCCGGCGTCGAGCCCGCCCAGCACCGCCGTGATCACGTCGTTGTCGACACCCTTTGTCTGTAACTCGGCGACCAACGCGCGCTTGCTTTTTCTGGCGTTTGCCCGCCGGGATTGCCACTGTTCGGCGAACTCGGTGTCGTCCACCAGGCCGACGGCGACCAGCCGGTCGAGCACCCGGGCGCTGACATCGTCGGGGTATCCGCGTTTGGACAGCTGGCGGGACAACTCCGCCCGAGTGTGCGATCTCGCGGTGAGCAGGCGCAGGCACAATGCCCGCGCGTGCTCTTCGCGGGATGGCTCAGAAATCGACGGGGGCGGGGAGGACGTCGTCATCGGTCACGACCGCGCCAATGCCAAGCTTTTCCTTGATCTTTTTCTCGATCTCGTTGGCCACGTCGGCATTTTCCATCAGGAAGGTGCGGACATTCTCCTTACCCTGGCCGAGTTGCTCGCCCTCGTAGGTAAACCAAGAGCCGGACTTGCGGATGAAGCCCTGATCCACACCCATATCGATCAGCGAACCCTCCCTGCTGATGCCTCTGCCGTAAAGGATGTCGAACTCGGCCTGTTTGAAGGGGGAGGCGACCTTGTTCTTGACGACCTTGACACGGGTGCGGTTGCCGACCGCATTGGTGCCGTCCTTGAGCGTCTCGATCCGGCGCACGTCCAAGCGCACCGACGCGTAGAACTTCAAAGCCTTTCCACCCGTTGTTGTTTCGGGGCTGTTATGCACCATCACTCCGTCAGCAAAGTAGTTGTGCGAACCCTCAACCTCGATATCGAAGCGACTCATGATGGGGTAATCAGTCTTCGATTCAATCTCGGTGACACGTGCTGGCATCAGCTCCATAGTTGGTTCGACGAACTGTGGCGTCACTATGCTGTGGCCACGGAACCGAGGCAACAGCTTGTACTCCATGCATGGCGACATGTAGGGCGCCACTAGTTTCTGAAACTGCGCGGTAGCCGCGGTAGAGAACGCCAACACGGCCTTGGCGGCCGCACGGGCCTTCCGCAGTCGTACGTTGAGGCCGTGAGTATCGCGCAAATAGTCACGGAGGCGCACTTGCGAACCCTCGCTCATCGCCTCAACACAGATCTCGATTCGCCCGCTTCCGCCTTGCGTGCGCTGCTGTAGGCCCTTAGAGCGGAGGCTGAACGAACCATCGTCCATGTACCAGATGGCCAGAGCCAACGGAGTTAGTGCTTTGAGGTACTCCTCGGAGAGGAACTTTTTCCCATCACCCAAATACATCGCGCTTCGCAATTCATGGAGTTCCGCGAGCGGGGAAAAGTCGGCGAATACTGCACCCTTGCTGTTAACGGTGCGACTGTGCGGGATGTTCTCAAGCAGAGAGACTTTCCAATCAAGATATGCCTCCTGCTGTGCTCCGTGTCCTATGCGGAGTCGTGCGCTCTCAGAATCCTGTCGAACTGGCGGGGATAGGCACCCATCACCCATCAACGAACCCAGCACGACTTCCCACTGCTGGTCACTGAGCAGGCTTGGCTGTGCCAACATCACACGATCGCCGACATTGATGCCTTCGGCTTCCCGCCAGCCGGCTGGAGTCCGGATGAGATGGTTCCGAGTCATGGCCAAGCTAGCGTGGCCGCGGCCTGTGCCGCCTCCTGGCCGATCGACCTTGAAGTGCAGGAACTCTTCTGCTTTGCCGTTGTTAAACCAGTTGGTTACCTTGCGTGGCACGATCCGACCAGACTCGAAGTCGTAGGACAAAACTTCGATGTCCATCTTTTGGTTTACGATTTTGCCGAGCTTTTCGGTCGACCCGTCGGCGAGGGTGACGTTGGTGTACCAGGATCCACAGCCGAACATGACACCGATCTTTTCGCGGAGCTGGTTGATGAAAATCGCCGTGGTTCCCGAATTGTTGAGCGCGCCGGTCATTTTCCGCAGCGCCTGGCTCATCAGCCGGGCCTGCAGGCCGACATGGCTGTCCCCCATCTCGCCTTCGAGTTCCGCGCGCGGCACCAGGGCCGCGACCGAGTCGATGACCAGGATGTCCAGCGCGCCGGATCGGATGAGCATGTCGGCGATCTCCAGCGCCTGCTCCCCGGTGTCGGGTTGGCTGACCAGCAGGGAATCGGTGTCCACGCCGAGTTTCTTGGCGTAATCCGGGTCCAGGGCGTGCTCGGCGTCGATGAATGCCGCGACTCCACCGGCGGCCTGGGCGTTGGCTACCGCGTGCAGAGCGACGGTCGTCTTACCCGAGGACTCGGGACCGTAGATCTCGACGACCCGCCCCCGTGGCAGGCCGCCGATGCCCAGGGCCGCGTCCAGTGCGATGGATCCGGTCGGGATGACCGAGATCGGCTGATGCGTCTCGTCGCCGAGACGCATCACCGCGCCTTTGCCGTAACTCTTTTCGATCTGGGCCATCGCCAGTTCGAGAGCCTTCTCGCGGTCGGGGGCTTGCGTCATGGTGCCTCTCCTGTAGTCGGTGTTCGATGACCGGTATCGGTCGGTTGGCCGTGACATTAGAGAAGGCCACCGACAAGTCGTCCTGTCGTATGATCACCACAGTAGACGAACACTTGTTCGATTCAAGTTCGACACGCCGAGTGTGCGCTGGCGGCGTCGAGCGTGCTCTGAGGGCGCGCTGAGCGGCCATTTTACCGCCCTGGACGCGCACTCAATCCGACAAACTCACCACTGTTCGCGCGGCACGTCGAAGTCGAAGCACAACGCTCGCCAGACGTCGCGGGGCTCGACACCGTCCTCGATCGCCTGGGCGGCCGTCCGGCCGTCGAAGCCGGTCAGCACGTGGTCCGTCAGCACCGATGCGCCGTAAGCGGCGCCGAACCGCAGGACAACCCGCTCGTTGAACTCCGTCAGCCGCACGTCAGCCAAGATACCCAGCCGCTACCCCGTCAAAGCGAGCGCTTCGTGGCACACCCGCACCGGATCCGCGACGCCCGCGATGCTGGCGGCGGCTTTTTCTGCGGCCTCCCGGTAGCCGGGGGACGACAAAACCTCGTTGACCGCGGCCACCAGCGCGTCCGCGCTCAGCGGCCGAATCAGCCGCGCACTCCCCTGGCGCACCACCCGGTTGGCCATCTCCCACTGATCCCCTCCGCCGGGAACCACCACCAGCGGCACCCCGGCCAGCAGCGTCTTGGCCACCATCCCATGACCACCGCCGCAGATCACCAGGTCGGCATGCGTCAACAACGAGGACTGGCGTCCCAGCCCGACCACCGCCCACGGCGGCACCGCCAGGTCCGGTCCGCTCAGCCGCGACACCACCAGCCGCGAGCCCGCCGGCAGCGTCTGTCCCGGTATCAGGCACTCGAGCGCAACCTCTGCGAGGCCCAACGTCCCGGTCAAGGCGGTCGAGGGCGCGATCACCACGGCGGGGCCGGAGCCGGGGGGAATTTCGAGCACCCGATCGGTCGGCTCGAAGTGCAACGGCCCCACGACAATCGCCTCGGGCGGCCAGTCTGGACGAGGAACCTCCAGCGCGGGCAGCGTGGCGATCAATCGTCGCAGCGGGCCGGGGTCGCGGGCCGGCAGCCCGATTTCGACCCGAACGGCCGCGCGCTGCCGCAGGCCGGCCCGCCAGGACCGCGCCGTCAACGCCCGCATGGCGGCATCGCGCAGCCGGCCGCGGAGACCGGTGCCCGGCGCCAGCCCGCTGCCTATCGGCGGCAATGCCTTCGACGGCAGGTACAGCGGGTGGGGGTTGAGTTCGATCCACGGGATCCCCAGCAGTTCCGCCGCCATGCCACCGCACGCGGTGATGACGTCCGACACCACCAGGTCGGGTGCGAGTTCCCGCAGCGCGGGCGCGTTGAGCACGGCCATCTGTGCGGCGCGCCGGTGGATCCTGGCCCCGGCGTCGACGTCGTCGTCGATGGCCGCCAGCCCCTCCAGCTCGCGAGTCGCGACGCCGGCGGCGCGGGCGGCGTCGATCCATTCGACGCCCGTGAACAGCGTGGCGTCGTCGCCCGCCTCGCCGAAACGTCGACACAGCGCGATCGCGGGAAACGAGTGCCCGGGATCGGGCCCGGCAACGACGGCGACACGCATCGGCCTTACCCTGCCACAGCCCCGAGCCGCGACGCTGGCCTACGCTGGCAGGCATGACGGAGCTGACTGCCAAGGACATTGCGAACACGCGCACGGTCGAGGGTTTCCTGAACGCCCTGCAAGATGTGGATTACGAAGCCGCCGAGGCCGCTTTGGACGACAACCTGGTCTACGAAAACGTCGGACTGCCGACGATCCACGGCCGCGCCAGAGCAATGAAGCTGTTTCGCCGGATGGACGGCCGCGCCGCCTTCGAGGTGAAGATCCACCGCATTGCCGCCGACGGCGCCGCGGTGCTCACCGAACGCACCGACGCGCTGATCTTCGGCCCGCTGCGGCTGCAGTTCTGGATCTGCGGCGTGTTCGAGGTCCATGACGGTCGAATCACGCTGTGGCGGGACTACTTCGACTTCTTCGACATGTTCAAGGCGACCGTGCGCGGTCTGGCCGGGCTGGTAGTGCCCTCGCTCAGAGCGACGTTCTAACGCCGGGGCATTCCGCCCAGCCCGCCCAGTTCGTCGAACGCCTGCGCCCAGCCGAGCAGGCGATCGGTCGCCCCGACCAGCTCGGCGCGGTAACGCTCCTGCGAAGCCACCAACGCGGCGCCGCTGTCGCCGTTTGCCGAGGAAACCAATTGCGCTGCGGCGGTGACCATTTCGTTGTACTGACGGACGCCGGCGCCCAACTGCGCGGTGAACGCGTTGATCGTGGAGACCAGATACGACCGCGACGATTCCGAGTACTGGGCCGCGCGCTCCATCGACACCACCTCGGCGGCGGTGGCCGCCATCGCCGCGGAAGTCTTCTTGGCCGCCGCGGTCAGGTCGTGGATTTCTTCCGGCGGCAACATGGAGCCCCGCTCGATCACGCCCAACAACGAGAAGAATCCGCGTTCGGAGGCACCCAGGGCGTACATGGCCGGTCGAGCGGCGGAACCGGGCGGGGGCAGCCGACGAGCGCCGGCGGGTCGCTGCGCCGGCAGCGGCTCCGACCGGAGCCAGCGGTACCGAATCAGCAACAGCGTCGCGGGAATTGCCATCACGACCGCAACGGCGCCGGTGATCTCCAGCAGCAACGCGAACCAGCCCCAGGCGGCCAGCAGTATCGTCACCACCCCCCAGAACAGGCACCCTGCTGCAGAAATCAGCCCCCATCGCAGCGCGCGGCGGCGACGGCGCAGCAGCCGGGCACGCGGATCGGTGGCGGCGCTGATCTTTCGCGCCACCAAGTCGGAAAGGTCGGCAGCGGTGTCCAATCCCCACTGCAACAGCGCGCGCCACGGCCCGCGCTCAGTCGCCCTCACCGCCATCTCAGACCGTCCGCCGCGCTACTGGCCGAGGGGCTTCTCGGCAACCTGGCCGCCGGCGGTCTCGGCGGGCGCGGGAGTGGCGGACGTGGCGCTCCCGCCCGCCGGCAGGGCTTCGCCGCGCATCGACGCGCGGATCTGCTCCAGCCGGGAGTGACCGGCCATCTGAACACCCGCCTGCTCGACTTCGAGCATGCGGCCCTGCACCGAGCCCTGGGCGAGTTCGGCCGCGCCCACCGCGTTGGCGTATCGGCGCTCGATCTTTTCGCGCACCTCCTCGAGGCTTGGAGTGTTGCCCGGGGCGGCGATCTCGCTCATCGAGCGCAGCGACGCGCTCACCTGTTCCTGCATCTTCGCCTGCTCGAGCTGGCTGAGCAGCTTGGTGCGCTCCGCGATTTGCTGCTGCAGCATCATCGAGTTCTGTTCGACGGCCTTTTTGGCCTGCGCCGCGGCGGACAGCGCCTGGTCGTGCAGGGTCTTGAGGTCTTCGACGCTCTGCTCGGCGGTCACCAGCTGGGCGGCGAAAGCCTCGGCGGCGTTGTTGTACTCGGTGGCCTTGGCGGCGTCACCGGCCCCGGTGGCCTGGTCGGCCAACGTCAGCGCCTGACGCACGTTGACCTGTAGCTTTTCGATGTCCGCGAGCTGGCGGTTGAGACGCATCTCGAGTTGCCGCTGATTGCCGATCACCTGCGCCGCCTGTTGGGTCAGCGCCTGGTGCTGGCGCTGCTTTTCCTCGATGGCCTGCTGAATCTGCACTTTCGGGTCGGCATGCTCGTCAATTTTCGCGTTGAACAGCGCCATGAGGTACTTCCAGGCTTTGACGAACGGATTGGCCATGAGTTAGCTCCACCTTCGCTTCTTGTGTGTGCCGGCGGGGCCTTGGATGAGGCCCCGTGATTTGGCTCTGCGCTTACCCTGCAGCTCAATTTAGTGGCTCAGCGACGATCGCCCCACCCCTGCCGCTGGATCCGATCGCCCGGCACCCGCGCGTTCAGGCAACGGCCAGCGAGGCCACGGGAGGAATGACGACCTTGGTGCTGGCGTCGATCGTGGTTCCGCTCGGCCCGCCCGCCGGCGCGCCGAGAGCGGCCCGTTCCTGGCTGGCCATCCGCTCGCCGGCGCCGGTGAGGACCGCCGACAACGGCACGTCCAATGCGTCGCAGATCGCGTTCAGCAGCTCGCTGGAGGCCTCCTTGCGGCCGCGCTCGACCTCCGACAGGTAGCCAAGGCTCACCCGCGCCGAATCCGACACCTCCCGCAGAGTCCGGCCCTGTGACGTCCGGGCGCGGCGCAATACGTCGCCGATAACCTCGCGCACCAATGGCGGCATCCTGCTCTCCTTGTCCACTCCGGCCTGCTCAGCAGGCACTCATTAGGTGAACGCCACCGGCGGTGGTGATGGTTCCCGTCCGATGGCGACAAAATCGCCGTCAGCCGCTCCGACGAACTTCCCTGATCGTCCTGACGGTCGACGCCACATAGTCGATTCCGGTGACCACGGTCAGCAAGATCGCGATCCCCATCACCACCGATGCCACCACGTGCAACGGTCCCGACAGCGGCAGCACGAACAAGCCGATCGCCAGCGCCTGCACCACGGTCTTGAGCTTGCCGCCCCAACTCGCCGGAATGACCCCGCGGCGGATCACCGCCAACCGCAGCAGCGTCACCGCCAGCTCGCGGGTCATGATCACCACCGTGACCCACCACGGCAGGTCGCCCAGCATCGACAGGCCGATCAGCGCCGACCCGATCAGGGCCTTGTCCGCGATCGGGTCGACGAACGCGCCGAATTCGGTCGCCATCCCGTAGTTTCGGGCCAGCAGACCGTCGAACCTGTCGGTGATGCAAGCGATCGCAAAAATCACGAAAGCCACTATGCGACCGGCGATTTGGTGGCCATCCCCAACAAACAGGGCCATCAGGAAAATCGGGACCAACACCAGCCGCAAGAGGGTGAGGATATTGGCGAGGTTGGCGATGCGGGCACGGCCAGTCGGTCCCGTTAGTGGACCCGTTTGAGGCTGCCCCGACACCGCAACAGAATAGCTGTTGACCAGGGCACCCAGTCGAGATGCCGATACTGTTACCCGTGACCGAAAGTTCGCGGGGGTACCGGGCGGTGGTCCGGCGCGCGCGAACATCGGACGTCCCCGCGATCAAACACCTCGTCGACACGTATGCGGGCAGGATCCTGCTCGAAAAGAACCTGGTGACCCTATACGAGGCCGTGCAGGAATTCTGGGTGGCCGAATACGAGGGCAAAGTGGTCGGTTGCGGGGCGCTCCACGTGTTGTGGTCCGATCTCGGCGAGATCCGTACCGTCGCGGTCGACCCGGCGGTGACCGGGCACGGCGTTGGCCACGCGATCGTCGATCGGCTGTTGGAGGTCGCGCGCGAGCTGCAGTTGAAGCGGCTGTTCGTGCTGACCTTCGAGACGGAGTTCTTCGGCAAGCACGGGTTCACCGAGATCGAGGGCACGCCGGTCACCGCCGAGGTGTACGAGGAGATGTGCCGCTCCTACGACATCGGTGTCGCCGAATTCCTGGACCTGAGCTACATCAAACCGAACATCCTGGGCAATTCCCGGATGCTGCTGGTGCTGTAGCTGCGATCCTTCAGCGGGTCGCTGCCAGACGCAGCAGTTCATCGACCGACCATTGGTCGTCGGCGTGCGCGCCGTACCGGCTCGCAAGGACGGTGCCGTCCGACGCGATCAAGAAGTCCGCCGGTTTACCCAGGTGGTTTTCCCGCGGCGCCAAGCCACCGATGATCGACGTGGTATGCCGGATGCCCCGGAACGCTGCACGCGCGGCGTCCGCGTAGAACAGCGAGCGCAGCGATGACTCGACGCCGTACTCGGTGTAGAGCTCTCGCTCCGGGTCGGCTACCACAGCAAATGGGAGATCGGCTTGGTATTTGCGAAGCCGCTCGGCTGCAGAGTGAAAGACGACGACTTCGACAACGCCGGCCTTCTCGATCTCGAGGTTTCGGCGTGCCACCTCTCGAACATGCAAATTGCAGATCGGACATCCGGCAAATCGCCGAAACTGCAGATGGACCATGCGATCGGGCGCGGGAAGAGAAACCTGCGCGCCGTCGATGGTGGTCAGCGTCCGAGGGTGAATCATCTCGCCCGTTGAGTACATAGCCGCCTCCGCTCGAGGCCTCTCAATCTAGGCGACGGGTCTCATAGCCCGCGAGCAGACGCGAAATCGCACAAAACAGGCCGATTCAGCGCGATTTTGCGTCTGCTCGCGGGTCCTAGTCCTCGTCGGACCCGCCGTCGGCGTTGGCGCCGCCGCGGATCAATGCCAGCGTTCCCGCCAGCTCGTCGGGCTTGACCAGCACCTCGCGCGCCTTGGATCCCTCGCTGGGGCCGACGATGCCGCGGGTCTCCATCAGATCCATCAGCCGGCCGGCTTTGGCGAAGCCGACGCGCAGCTTGCGCTGCAGCATCGAGGTCGAGCCGAACTGGCTGGACACCACCAGCTCGACGGCCTGCAGGAAGACGTCCATGTCGTCACCGATGTCCGGGTCGACGTCGGCGCGTTCGCCGGTGGGCTTGGCGGTGGTGACGCCGTCGGTGTATTCGGGTTCCGCCTGATCCTTGCAGGCGTTGACGACGGCGTGGATCTCGTCGTCGGATACGTAAGCGCCCTGCAGCCGCAGCGGCTTGTTCGCCCCCTGCGGCAGGAACAGGCCGTCGCCCATCCCGATCAGCTTCTCGGCGCCCGGCTGGTCCAGGATCACCCGGCTGTCGGTGAGCGACGACGTCGCGAAAGACAACCGGGCCGGCACGTTCGTCTTGATCAGCCCGGTGACCACGTCGACCGACGGGCGCTGGGTGGCCAGCACCAGGTGAATGCCGGCGGCGCGGGCCTTCTGGGTGATCCGCACGATGGCGTCCTCGACGTCACGCGGCGCGGTCATCATCAGGTCGGCCAGCTCGTCGACGATCGCCACGACGTAGGGGTAGGGCCGGTACTCACGCTGGCTGCCCAGTGGCGCTGTGATGGCACCGGACCGCACCTTGTCGTTGAAGTCGTCGATGTGGCGCACCCGCGACGCCTGCATGTCCTGGTAGCGCTGCTCCATCTCCTCGACGAGCCAGGCCAGCGCGGCCGCCGCCTTCTTCGGCTGGGTGATGATCGGAGTGATCAGATGCGGAATGCCTTCGTACGGCGTCAGTTCCACCATCTTCGGGTCGATCAGGATCATCCGGACCTCTTCCGGCGTGGCCCGCGTCAACAACGACACCAGCATGGAGTTGACGAAGCTCGACTTGCCCGATCCGGTGGAGCCGGCGACCAACAGGTGCGGCATCTTCGCCAGGTTGGCCGAGATGAAGTCACCTTCGATGTCCTTGCCCAACCCGATGACCAGTGGGTGGTGGTCTCGGCGGGTCGAGGGCGCGGTGAGCACGTCGGCCAGCCGCACCATTTCGCGGTCGGTGTTGGGCACCTCGATGCCGACGGCCGACTTGCCGGGGATCGGGGCCAGCATGCGGACACTCTCGGTGGCCGCCGCGTAGGCGATATTCTTTTGCAGCGCGGTGATCTTCTCCACCTTGACGCCGCGGCCCAGTTCGACCTCGTAACGCGTGACAGTGGGCCCCCGGGTGCACCCGGTGACGGCCGCGTCGACGTTGAACTGGGTGAGCACCTCCCCGATCACCGTGGCCATGTGGTTGTTGGCGGCGCTGCGCTTTTTCGGTGGGTCTCCCGCGACCAGCAGGCTCAGCGACGGCAGCGTGTAGGGGCCCTCGACGACCCGGTCCACCGCTTCGCTCTGTCGTTTCCCGCGACGCCGGCCGCGCGCAGTCCCGGCTTGCAGGGCAGGCTCCGGAACGGTGGGTATGTCGTCTTGGTTCTCGAGGGATAAGGCGGCCGGGTCCGCCGTCGGCCAGGCCTGTGGCTCGTCGTCAGGGTTGAGCGAACTCTCGTCGTAATAACCGTCGGAGAAGTCCTCGGGTGGGCCGGGGTCCGCGTCGTCGTAGTCGTATTCGTCCTCGCCGTCATCGCCCACCAGCCGCGTGCCGAACATGGCCCGCAGCGCGTCGGGCACCTCGCGGATCGTGGTGCCGGTCACGAGCAAAAGCCCGAACATGAAGCCGATGAACAGCAGTGGCGCGGCGATCCACGCCGTCAACCCGTCCGACAACGGGCCGCCGATGGCAAAGCCGACGAATCCCGCCGCGCGACGCCGCAATTCCGGCTCACCCGGGGAACCGGACCACAGGTGGCGCAGGCCGAGAACGGAAAGGGCGATCAAGCTCGCGCCCAGGATCAGCCGGGGCCGCGCATCGGGATTGGGCTGGGTCCGCATCAACACAACCGCCACCCCGGCCATCACCACCGGCAGCGCCAGGACGGCCGACCCGATGAAAGTACGAAGCACGACGTCGACCCACGCCCCGATCGGCCGGGCGGCGTCGAACCACGAGCTCGCCGCGACCACGACCGCGAGCCCGAACAGAGCCAGCGCGATGCCGTCGCGGCGGTGCCCGGGCTCGATGTCGCGGGCCCGTCCGATGGATCGCGCCGCGCCTCCCGTGCCCCGCGCCGCCATCAGCCAGGTGGCGCGCATGGCGCGGCCGCAGGTCAGCCCCGCGGCGACCAGCAACGACCGGTTGCGCCTCCTCGCGGGCCTGCTCACGGGGCGACGCGGTGCTGCCGGTCGCGCACTTCGGGACCTGCCCCGCGAAGTGGCCTTTGACCTGCTCGTTCGGGTTCTGGAGCGGGCCGCTGTCTTACTAGGCATGGTCGCAAGCGTAGCCGCCAACGCATCATCTACACCATCCGCCACACTGGCAACTCTGATCCTCCCAGGACGGAGCTTGCGAACGCGTGGGTAGGGTGACACCCGGTGACGAAAGTCAAGCCGTCACCTCACCCCCGGCACCCCCAGGAGGCCCTCCATGCCCGTCGTCGTCGTCGCCACCATGACCGTCAAACCCGAATCGGTCGACACCGTGCGCGACATCCTCACGCGTGCGGTCGAAGAAGTGCACGACGAACCCGGCTGCCAGTTGTATTCGCTTCACCAAACCGGCGAGACCTTCGTCTTCGTCGAGCAATGGGCCGATCCCGAGGCGCTCAAGACCCACAGCACCGCACCCGCGATCGGCAAGATGTTCGCGGCGGCCGGCGAGCACCTGGCCGGAGCGCCGGACATCAAGATGCTGCAGCCGGTGCCCGCGGGCGATCCGGACAAGGGCCAGCTGCGCCCCTGATGGGCCGGCCACTCGAAGGGAAGGTCGCGCTCGTCACCGGCGCGGCGCGCGGTCAGGGCCGAGCGCACTCGGTTCGGCTGGCCGCCGACGGCGCGAACGTAATCGCCGTCGACCTGTGCAGGCAGATCGCCAGCGTCCCCTATCCACTGGGCACCCCGGACGACCTGGCGGCCACCGTCAAACTCGTCGAGGACACCGGCGCCCGCATCGTGCCCAGACAGGCAGACGTGCGCGAACCCGCATCGCTGACGGCCGCTGTGCAGGCCGGCCTCGATGAGTTCGGGCGGCTCGACATCGTCGTGGCCAACGCCGGCATCGCCCCGATGCAGTCGGGCGTCGACGGCTGGCGCGACGTCATCGACGTCAACCTGACCGGCGTTTTCCACACCGTGGAGGCCGCGATTCCGACCATGGTCTCCCAGGGCACCGGCGGATCGATCGTGCTGATCAGTTCGGCCGCGGGCTTGGCAGGCGTCGGCAGCGCCGATGCCGGGTCCATCGGCTACGCCGCCGCCAAACACGGGATTGTCGGTTTGATGCGCGTGTACGCGAATCTGCTTGCCCGACACAACATCCGGGTCAACTCGATACATCCGTCCGGTGTCGACACCCCGATGATCAACAACGAGTTCACCCGAGGGTGGCTCGCGCAGCTGGTCGCCGACTCCGAATCGCCGCCGGACATGGGCAACGCGCTGCCGGTGCCAATCATGCAGCCCGACGACATCGCCAACGCGGTGGCGTGGCTGGTCTCCGACCAGGCTCGCTACATCACCGGCGTCACGTTGCCCGTCGATGCGGGCTTCCTGAACAAGAAGTAACTTGTGGAACGAAATCCTGTGGCAAAGATCGCAGTTGGGCCAATGGTGTTGGCAGCCATCGAACAAAACGCGGAAAAGACCTAAACCTCGATGACCGTCGGCACGATCATCGGCTGACGTCGATAAACTTCGCCGACCCACTTGCCGACGGTGCGGCGCACTCCCTGCGCGATCCGGACCGGATCGGTCACGTTGGCGGCGACCAGTTGTTCCATCTCCGCCTCCACCTTGCGCACCGCGGGCTCAAGCGCCTTGGGGTCTTCGGAGAAACCGCGCGAATGTAGTTGTGGCGCAGCGGCCGGACGCCCGGTACCGCGCTCCACCACCACGGTCACCGCGATGAAACCCGACGACAAGATGAGCCGCTCGCCCAGCGTGATGTCGCCGACATCGCCGGTGATCAGACCGTCGACGAACATCTTGCCCACCGGCACCGCGCCGGCGATGGCGGCCTTGCCGGATACCAGGTCGACGCTGACACCGTTCTCGGCCAACAGGATTGACTCCTCCGGCACGCCGGCGCGCGCCGCCAGCTTGGCGTTGGCGCGCAGCATCCGCCAGGTCCCGTGCACCGGCATGACGTTGCGCGGCCGCACGCCGTTGTACAGGAACAGCAGCTCTCCGGCGTACGCGTGGCCCGAAACGTGAACGCGCACTTGCTGGTTGGTGACGACGCGGGCTCCGATCTTGGCCAGCGAGTCGATGACCCCGTACACGGCTTCCTCGTTACCGGGTATCAGCGACGACGACAGGATTATCAGATCCTGCGACGTCAGCGTGATGCTGCGGTGCTCGCCGCGCGACATCCGCGACAGCGCCGACATCGGCTCGCCCTGGGTGCCGGTGGTGATCAGCACCACCTGGTCGGGCGCCATCATCTCGGCGGCGGAGATGTCGATGAGGTCGGAATCCCCCACTCGCAGGAAACCCAGTTCCCGCGCGATGCCCATGTTGCGCACCATCGATCGCCCGACGAACGACACCCGCCGGCCCAGTCCCACCGCGGCATCGATGATCTGCTGCACCCGGTCCACGTTGGAGGCGAAGCACGCCACGATGACGCGGCCGTCGGCGCCCCGGATCAGCCGGTGCAGCGTCGGGCCCACCTCGCTTTCCGACGGCCCGACACCGGGGATCTCGGAGTTGGTCGAGTCGCACAGGAACAGGTCCACGCCCGCGTCCCCCAGCCTGGACATGCCGGGCAGGTCGGTGGGCCGGCCGTCGGGCGGCAGCTGGTCGAGCTTGATGTCGCCGGTGTGCAAAACGGTTCCGGCTCCGGTGAAGACCGCGATGGCCAGCGCATCGGGGATCGAGTGGTTGACGGCGAAGTATCCGCACTGGAACACGCCGTGCGTGGTGCGTTGCCCCTCGGCGACCTCGACGAAGACCGGCTTGATGCGGTGCTCGCGGCATTTCGCGGCTACCAGCGCCAGGGTGAACTTCGAACCGACGACCGGGATATCCGGCCGCAGCTTGAGCAGGAACGGAATCGCCCCGATGTGATCCTCGTGCGCATGGGTCAGCACCAGCGCCTCGATGTCGTCGAGCCGATCCTCGATATGGCGAAGGTCGGGCAGGATCAAGTCGACGCCGGGCTCGTCGTGGGTGGGGAACATCACCCCGCAGTCGATGATCAACAACCGGCCGAGGTGCTCGAAAACCGTCATATTGCGGCCGATTTCGCTGATGCCACCCAACGCGGTGACCCGCAACCCGCCCGGAGCCAGAGGACCGGGCGGGGCCAGGTCCTCGTTCACCTGAGCACCGAAGCCGCACGCATGTCGGCCGCCAACGCATCGATCTGCTCGCGCGTCGCCGGCATCTGCGGCAGCCGGGGATCACCGGCGTCGATGCCCTGCAGGCGCAGGCCCGCCTTGGACATCGTCACCCCACCCAGGCGTGCCATGGCGTTGCACAGCGGGGCAAGGGCGACATTGATTTTCCGGGCGGTTGCGGTGTCCCCGGAGTCAAAGGCGGACAACAACTCTCGGAGCTGCCCGGCCGCCAGATGCGAAATCACGCTGATGAAGCCGGTGGCACCCATTGCCAGCCAGGGCAGATTCAGCGCATCGTCGCCGGAGTAGTAGGCCAGGCCGGTCTCGGCCATGATCTGGCCTCCGCTGTGCAGATCACCCTTGGCGTCTTTGATTCCGACGATGTTCGGGTGCTCGGCCAGCGCGTGGATGGTCTCGTTCGAGATCGGTATGACCGAGCGTGGCGGGATGTCGTACAGCAGCACCGGCAGTGCGGTCGCATCGGCGACGGCGGTGAAGTGCGCGATCAGACCGGTCTGCGGTGGCTTGGAGTAGTACGGCGTCACCACCAGGAGGCCGTGCGCGCCTTCGGCCGCGCTGGCCTTGGCCAGCCGGATGCTGTGCGCGGTGTCATAGGTGCCCACGCCGGCGATGACGCGAGCCCGGTCACCGACCGCTTCGAGCACGGCACGTAGCAACTCGCGCTTTTCCTCGTCGGTGGTGGTCGGTGACTCGCCGGTGGTTCCCGAGACCACCAGCCCGTCACACCCCGCGTCCACCAGGTGGTTCGCCAGCTGAGCCGCGACGGTCGTGTCGAGCGAGCCATCGGCGCTGAAAGGTGTGACCATCGCGGTCAGCAGGGTTCCCAACCGCGCGGGGACGTCGAATCCGACGGTGTTCACGGTGTTCAGGTTACCTGGCGGCGGCAAGGGCATTTAGCACCCGCGCGAGCGTGCGTGTTTGTCCGCCGACACGCCGTGGGCGCCGTGCATCTGCGCACACTCGCGAGCCCCCGGCCTCAGGCCTCCGTGGCCAAGGGGCTGGTGGCGACCTCGGAGCCATCCGCCAGCGTGGAAATCTCGAAGTCGGCGAACACCGGCGGCGCCACGCGGGCGAGCTGCCGCAGGCACTCGATGGCCAGCCGCCGGATTTCCACGTCGGCGTGTTCGCTGGCCCGCATGGCGATGAAGTGCCGCCACGCCCGGTAGTTCCCGGTCACGACGATGCGGGTTTCGGTGGCGTTGGGCAGCACCGCGCGGGCGGCTTGACGCGCCTGCTTGCGCCGCAACACCGCGTTGGGCTGGTCGGCGAACTTGGCTTCCAGCTTTGCCAGCAGTTCCGTGTAGGTGGCGCGGCTGGCGTCGGCGGCCGCGGTCAGGATCTGCTGCAGTTCGAGGTCGTCGTCCATGCCCGGTGGCATGACCACCTGCGAGTCCCGCTCCGGCACATAACGTTGCGACAGCTGCGAGTAGGAGAAGTGCCGGTGCCGGATCAGCTCATGCGTGCACGATCGCGAGATGCCGGTGACGTAGAACGACACGCTCGCATGCTCGAGCACCGAAAAGTGCCCGACGTCGATGATGTGCTTGATGTAGCCGGCGTTGGTCGCGGTCCTGGGATTGGGCTTCGACCAGCTCTGATAGCAGGCCCGCCCGGCGAACTCGACCAGCGCCGGGCCGCCGTCGGCGTCGGTCGTCCAGGGCACGTCCGGCGGCGCCAGGAAGTCGGTCTTGGCGATCAGTTGCACGCGTAGGGGCGCGGTCTCGGCCACGGCGCTCTACCTTAGCCGGGCGACGAAAGGGGCGTTCAGACCGCATGGACCGCTTCACGAGGCGCGGATGTCGTTGGGGCGTCGGCGGGAACGGCCGGGTTGGCGATGGCGACGCCGCTGACGACGGCGCCGAGGAAGAACAACGCGGCGGCGACCTGCAGCAGGCGGGTGAAGCCGGCGTCGTTGAGCGGGCCGGCCGCCACCAGTCCCACGCAGGCCACGGCGGTCAGCGCCGAGGTCCGCCCCACCGCGTTTTGGAACGCCGCTGCGATTCCGCAGTGGGCGGGTTCGACGGAGATCAAAATGACGGAGCTCAGCGGCGTAATGATGAGGGCCAGACCGGCGGCCACCACCAGCCTCCCTGAGAGCAGGGAGGTCGCGAAGCCGACATCGTGTGCATACGGGCGGATGAGCAGCAGCCCCACCCCGCCCAGCACCGGGCCCGCGACCAAGAAGACCCGTGGACCGATCCGCGCCGCGGCGTTGCCCACCCGACGGGCCAACAGAAACGACACGATGGGGCTCGGCAACGTGCTCAAACCGGCGACGAGGGCGGGGTAGCCCGCGACCTCCTGCAGATACAGCGCGGTGGCGAGCGAGCCCAGCGTCAGGCCACCGTAGACGAACGCGGTCGCCAAATTGGCGGCGGCGAAGTTACGCGTCGCGAACAACTGCCGCGGCACCATCGGATCGGGGCAGCGGCGCTCCCAGGCCACGAACGCCAGCAGACCTACGAGGCCGACGAGCGATGACGTCGCGACCACTGGGCTGTTCCATCCGCGCTGCTGGGACTCGATGAGCGCATACACGGTGGCCCCGAGCCCGGTCGCGGACAACCCCGCACCCGCGACGTCGACGCGGGCGCGCTCGGTGGGCCCGGGGATCGGGTGCAGCCAAAACGTCAGGGCGAAGCCGACGACCACCGGGATCGCCAACAAGACGTAGATCCATCGCCAGCTCAGGACGTCGACGGTCAGTCCGCCCAGCAGTGGCCCGAGCGCGAAGGCGGCGCCGGTCCAGGCCGTCCAGGACCCGATGGCCGCGGGTCGGTCTGCCCGGTCGAATGCGGAGTTGATCAACGCCAGCGAACCGGGCACCAGAAGCGCGCCACCGAGACCCTGGATAACCCGCGCGGTGATCAGCATCGCCGGCCAGGCGGCGGCGGCCGCCAGCACCGAGCCCGTCCCGAAGGCGGCCAGCCCGAAGCGCAGCACCGGCACCCGCCCGAACAGGTCGGAGATGGAACCGCCCGGCAAAATCATCGCGGCCAGGGCCAGCAGGTAGCCGTCGACGACCCACTGCTGCAGGGGCAGGCCTCCGCCCAGGTCGCGCTCTGTGGCCGGGAGGGCCAGGTTCGCGATGTTGCTGTCGAGGAAGGCGACCATCGACACGATGATCGCCACCACCATCACTCTGTTCGTCGGCGCGACGTCGTGTAGTTTCACGTTCGATCCCGGAGCCGCACAAGGCAATTACCACCTGGCGGCGGCGACTGACGCCGCCGCCGCCAGGGTGTCGCCGTGAGAAGCGCTGGCGCGGTGAGTGATTAACGTATGCCTAGGCCGGCGATGCGCCGTTATGTCCTGCCGCCGCCGCCTCCCGACGACTGTCCTCCGCCACCACCTTGGCGCGCAACATCATTCAACATTGTCCCTCCTTGAGAATCGTCGCCCGGCACTCCTGACGAGGCGACACCGAGTAAGACGGGGCCAGCCTATGCGCGGTTTCAATGAAGACGATGTCGACGACCTGTGGGTTGCCTTTAGCCGTCGGTGTCGGTGACCCGCATTGTGCCCGACATGAGCAGGGGCAGCAGGGCATCGCGCAAGGCCGACAAGCGCGCACATTCGCAGCGGCGCGCATGACACAGCGCACCGAGGTCCGCGACCGCGCGCGCTGTGTCGGCAGGTAGGCGGCGCACATCCAGAACCGGAATCTTCATGAGGTCACGCGGACGAACCCGCTGGCGGCTCCCCGAGGTCCCGGCGACCTGCTGTCGCAGCATTTCCGAGACGCCGGGCTGCCGCAACGCCGACCACAGCGCCGACGTACCGACCCCGGCCGGCCGCAGAACCACGAACTCCGAACTCGCCAGCGCCATTTCGTCGGGCAGGGCGGCGACGTCCCAGATCCGCGGGATCCGCGGGTTGAGCTTCGAAACCAGCACGCACGGCACCGGCAACAGGAATTTGCCGCTCATGATCGATCGGGACTCGACCAGCTTCGGCCACGCGCCGTCGTCGAATGCCGAGAAGCTGAAATGAGCGACGGTCGTGTCTGATTCGTCGGGTCTCAGAGCTGCGCTCGACCGAATGGCCACGCTGCACAACGGCACATGGTCAGACAGCGACGCGACGGTGGCGACCATCAGGGCCTCGGCCGCGTCGATGACGCGCCGGTTGGCGGCTATTTTGCCGTCCAGAGCGCCCAGGAGTTCCGCGATCCGCCGCCGCTCGTCCGCGGCGGCGGTCCACACCACGACGTCGCGAAGGACCCGCTGATTGAGCAGCGGTTGTCCCGACCCGGCTCGGTGTTCGTTGAGCCGGCAGGCCTGTAGTGCGTAATACCAATATCGCGTCTCCTCGGGGTTTTTCGGGCGGCACACCAGCGCGTTCTCGGTAACCCAGGCGTCGGAATCGCAATAACGTACGCTGCCGCAGTACGATCCGACACGGCCGACCACGATCAGCGGCCCGGCCGCGTTGCGCTCGGCTGCGTATCCGATGGCGCCGTTGGCCCCGTACACCGGAAAACGTCCGTTCGACTCCCGCGGCGGCGAACCCCTTCCGTTGCTGAAGTCGACATGGTCACCCAGCCTTACCTGCACCGCAGGCGCTCCACTTGCTCACGGACGACCCCGTCCAATCGAGCGGACTCGTCGAGCGCCGCCAGCAGTTCCTTCGTCAACCGCGCGACCTTGTCGGCGGTGGGCTCGCCGTCATCCCCGGCCGCCGCCGCGCCGACATACCGTCCGGGCGTCAGCGTGTAGCCCGCCGCCCTGATGCCGTCCAGCGGAACCGACTTGCAGAATCCCGGAACGTCTTGGTATCCAAGGCCTTTCATGGCGGCGGACCGCGATCCGCGCCAAGCGTGATAGGTGTCGCCGATGCGGACAACCTCCTCGGTCGTCAGCGCGCGCTCCGCGCGGTCGACCATAACGCCGAGGTCCCGGGCATCGATGAACAGCACCTGCCCCGACCGGTCGTTCTCGGCGGCGGCCTTGTTCAAGGCGAAGAACCACAGGCAAACCGGAATTCCGGTGCTGCGAAACAGCTGTGCGGGCAGCGCGACCATGCATGACACCAGGTCCGCCTCGACGATCCGGGCGCGAATGTCGCCTTCCCCGCCGGCGTTCGACGACATCGAGCCGTTGGCCATCACCACGCCGGCCCGGCCGCCCGGGGCCAGTTTGGACAGGATGTGCTGGATCCAGGCGTAGTTCGCATTGGTGGCGGGCGGAACGCCGAAGCGCCAGCGCGGATCTTGGACATCGCGGGCCCAGTCCTTGATGTTGAAGGGCGGGTTGGCCATCACGTAGTCCATCTGCACCCCGGCGTGCTGGTCGCAGACGAACGTGTCGCCCCACCGGGTGCCCAGGCCCCTGTCGTCGATGCCGTGGACGGTCAGGTTCATTTTCGCCATCCGCCAGGTGTTCTCGACGCTTTCCTGGCCGAAGATCGTGACTTTCGCGGTATCACCTCCGTGCCCGGCGATGAAATCGCCGGTCTGCACGAACATCCCGCCCGAGCCGCAGCACGGGTCGTACACCCGCCCGCCCGACGGTTCGAGGACCTCGACGATCAACCGCACGACGCTGGGCGGGGTGAAGAATTCGCCACCCCGCCTGCCCTCCGCGCGGGCGAAATTGCCGAGGAAGTACTCGTACACCTCGCCCATCAGGTCCCGCGCGCGATCACCCTGTTGCGGGTTGAATGGCGCGCCGTTGAGCAGGTGCACCAACTCCCCGAGGCGGCGCTGGTCGAGGTTTTCGTAGAGTTGCGGAAGCATGCCGGCCAGCGCCGGGTTCGCCGTCATCACGGCACCCATCGCATCGTCGACGAGCCGACCGATGTTGTCGGCGTTTGCGTTGTCCGCCAAGACCTTCCAGTGCGAATCGGAGGCGTGCTTGAGGACCACCAGCCCGAGGACGGCGTCCTTGTACTGGCTTGCCGAAACGGACCCGCGCAGCTTTTCGGCCGCCTTCCACAGCGTGGCTTTGAGCTCCTTGGAGGTCGACGGGGCCATCAGCCGGCCCGCTTGGCGGCGGCGCTCAACTCCCGCGCCAAATCACCCCGGCCGGACACGCTGAACCCGCCCAGACCCAGCCATGACGCCATGGACTGCAACTCGTCGGCCAGCGCCGCGGCGACACGCGCTCGCGGAACTTCGGGCTCACCGAATGCGCCCACGACGCGCAGCGAGTTGGTGACCCGATCGGCCTTCAGGTCGACCCGCGCCACCAGCCGGCCGTCCATCAGCAGCGGCCACACGTAGTAGCCGTACTGGCGCTTGGCGGCCGGGGTATAAATCTCGATGCGGTAATGGAAATTGAACAGCCTCTCGACCCGGGGCCGGAAGAAGATCAGCGGGTCGAACGGGCACAACAGCGCGGTGCCGCGGTCCCGCCGCGGCACCGTGCGGCCGGCCCGCAGATACGCCGGCGCGGGCCAGCCCTCGACGTCGACCCGCTCGATTTCCCCGGCGGCCACCAGGTCGGCGATCGCCGGCTTGACCTGCTGGGCCGACAGCCGGAAGTAATCGCGGATGTCGGCCTCGGTGCCCACACCCAGGGCGCCGGCGGCCCGCAGGGTGAGCTCGCGGACGGCCTCGTCGTCGTCGACCTCGCGGCCCAGAACGCTGGGCGGCAGCACCCGCTCCGTCAGGTCGTAGTGGCGCGCGAAGCCCACCCGGGTGGCGGTCGTGAGCACGCCGGAGGCGAACAGCGCCTCGGCGACCCACTTGGTGTCGCTGCGGCTCCACCAAGTGCCCTTTTTCCGGCGCGGCTCGGTGGCCAAATGCGCCTCGATCTGCCCGGCGGTGCTGGGCCCGAGTTCGGCGACGGCGGCGACGATGTCCTCGGACAGCTGCGGATTGGCCCGCACGATGTGAGTGCCCCAGCGACCGTGCCGATACTGGCGCATCCGCCAGCGCAGCAGCGGCCAGTCGTCGACGGCCATCAGCGCGGCTTCGTGCGCCCAGTACTCCACCAGCAGCCGCGGGCTGCGCGCCGAATGGCCCCAAGCTGCGCGGTCCAAAACGTCGCGGTCGTATGGACCGAGCCGGCTGAAGACCGGCGCGTAGTGCGCGCGTACGGCCACCGAAACCGAATCAAGTTGTAGCACTTGGATTTTCGATATCAGCCGCCGAAGGTGCGCGCGGGTTACCGGGCCGCCGGGCTTGGGCTCGCTAAATCCTTGGGCCGCAACGGCTATCCGCCGGGCTTGCGCGGCGGTCAGGCTACCGTTCCGGATCGACACTGCGCTGAGAATACCGGTCTTGTTCGCCCGCACTCAGCGGCGCGGCTTACCCCGTGCCGACTTTCTCCTCGGCCGGATTCTTTTGTTCTTGGTATGCCGACTCGAGGGCGGCCGGAACCGCCTCCAGGTCGCGGTACACGCCCATCAGTTGCTCGAGAATCCTGATCCGCTGCCGGCTGGCCTCCTCCACGGCGCGCCGGGCGTCCTCACGATCCCGATCGGCCCTCTGCTTGGCGTCGGCGAGGAGTCGCTCGCGCGCCTGCTCGGCGTCGTCGCGCAGGCCGGCCAGTTCGGCCTCGAGCATTTCCTTGGTTTCCTCGTACTCGGCTTCCAGGGCTTTTCGCTGCGCGGCCATGTCCGCCAACAGCTCTTCGCCCTTTTGCCGGGCGGCCTCGGCCTCGGCCTCGGCGGCCGCGATCAGGGCCTCCGCCTCGGCGCGCGCCTCCGCCTGCATCTCGGAGACCTCCTCGACCGCACGCCGCAGCATCTTCGCCATCCGCTGTTGCATCGCGTGGGGCGACGGCGAGGTGTCCGTGAGGACGGCGACCTCCTTCCGGAGCGCCGCCACCTCGTCGCCGGATTTTTTCAGCCTGGCCCTCAGGTTCTCTACGTCGTCGACCAGCAATCGCTGCTTTGTGGTCAACATCTCGATGTGAGTGTCAACCGAGGCCGAGTCGTAGCCCATGAACTTGCGAGAGAACGTCTTCGCGGGTTCGGTTATGACTGCCAATTTTCCCCTCCTGGAACGCCTGGTACACCCCGTGCGACCGACCCCCAGAGTCCGAGTATGTCAGGTCATGCCGTCGGCACGGGCATGAGCGGTCACGCGCGAGAGTAGCTGTGAAACCGGTATCGCGGCCCCGTGCGGCTGACCTGCCACTCCCCGGTCTCGGCCAGCCACGTCTCGTCGAGCACCGGGGCCAGCGCGTCATCGTCGTCGCGCGGCAGGTCGATGCCGACCTCGGTGACCTCACACCGGGTGGCGTAGGGCAGCGCAAGCAGGTAGATCTGCGCGCCGCCGATCACCCACACCTCGGGCTCCGTCTCGGAAAGGGTCAAAGCCGCCTCGAGTGAGCCCACCACCTCGGCGCCGTCGACCATGAAGTCAGTCCGGCGGGACAGCACGACGTTCCTGCGGCCCGGCAGCGGCCGAACGCGTTCGGGCAACGAATCCCAGGTCCGCCGGCCCATCACCACCGTGTGCCCCATGGTCACCCGTTTGAAGCGGGCCAGGTCTTCGGGCACCCGCCACGGGATGTCGCCGCCACGCCCGATGACCCCGGACGTCGACTGAGCCCAGACCAGGCCCACGAGCGTCATACAGCGACGGGAGCTTTGATCGCCGGGTGCGGGTCGTAGTTCTTCACGACTACGTCGTCGTAGGTGTAGTCGAAGATCGAATCCCTATGGGCGAGAAACAGTTCCGGGTACGGCCGCGGCTCACGGGCGAGCTGGAGTCGCACCTGTTCGACGTGGTTGTCATAGATATGGCAGTCGCCACCCGTCCAGACGAACTCGCCCACCGAAAGTCCGGCCTGGGCGGCCATCATGTGGGTCAGCAGCGCGTAGCTGGCGATGTTGAACGGCACACCCAAAAACAGGTCGGCGCTGCGCTGGTAGAGCTGGCAACTCAGCCGCCCGTCGGCCACGTAGAACTGGAAGAACGCATGACACGGCGGAAGGGCCATCTGCGAGATCTCGCCGACATTCCAGGCCGACACGATGATGCGCCGCGAGTCCGGGTCGGTGCGCAGCAGATCCAGTGCGGCGCTGATCTGGTCGATGTGCTCGCCCGAAGGGGTCGGCCAGGATCGCCACTGCACACCGTAGATCGGCCCGAGATCGCCTCTGCTGTCCGCCCATTCGTCCCAGATGGTGACTCCGTGCTCGCGCAGCCAGCCAACGTTGGAGTCGCCGCGCAGGAACCACAGCAATTCGTAGACCACCGATTTGAAATGCACCTTCTTGGTGGTCAGCAGCGGGAAGCCGGCCGACAGGTCGTACCGCAACTGCTGACCGAACAGGCTGCGGGTGCCGGTGCCCGTGCGATCGGATTTGGCCGCGCCCCGGTCGAGCACCAGATGCAGCAGGTCCTCGTAAGGGGTCGCGATCGGCACGCGGTCAGCTTACGTCGAGGCGCACGGAGTACAACGGAGGCCATGCCGAAGATCACCGACACCGTCACCACCCCCGATGGCTCCTGCCCCGTCCGCCTGTTCACCCCCGAAGGGTCGGGCCCCTGGCCCGGCGTGGTCATGTTCCCCGACGCCGGCGGCGTGCGCGACACCTTCGACCAAATGGCCGCCAAGCTGGCCGGATTCGGCTATGCGGTGCTGCTTCCCGACGTGTACTACCGCAACGGCGACTGGGCTCCGTTCGACATGGCCACCGTCTTCGGCGACCAGCGAGAGCGCGGGCGGCTGTTTTCCATGATCGGCAGCCTCACCTCCGACAAGTTGGCGAGCGACGCCGGCGCCCTGTTCGACTACCTGGCCGCCCGCCCCGAGGTGGCCGGCGAGCGGTTCGGCGTCTGCGGCTATTGCATGGGCGGGCGGGCCTCGGTCGTGGTGGCCGGCCGCCTCCCGGACCGCGTCGCTGCGGCAGCCTCCTTTCACGGCGGCGGCCTGGTGTCCGACACCGCCGACAGCCCGCATCTGCTGGCCGACCGGATGCGCGCCACGGTCTACGTGGGCGGCGCCGAGAATGACGCGTCGTTTACGGCCGACCACGCCGAACAGCTCGACAAGGCGCTGACGGCCGCCGGTGTGCCGCACACCATCGAGTGGTACTCGGCGGGCCACGGCTTCGCGGTCCCGGACAACCCGCCCTACGACGCCGCGGCCGACGAGCGGCACTGGGCGGCGATGACGGAGGTCTTCCGTTCGGCGCTGGCGCGCTAGGGTTGCGGGGCAAACTTCGTTTTGGAGGACTCTCATGACCTCGCCGCGCTGCTGGGGAAGCGGTACGCATTGTGGGTAGCCCTCGGCTGCACGTCGCGTTTGTATGCAGTTTCAACCGCGCACGATCGGTGATGGCCGCGGCGTTGTTCGCCGAGCAGCTGCGGGAGCGCGGTCTGGCCGACCTGGTGCGGGTTTCTAGTGCGGGCACATTCGCTTGTGTGGGTGATCGCGCCGACGAGCACGCGTGCTCGTTGCTGTCAGAGCGCGGTTACCCGGTGCCGGCGGATCATCGGGCCGCGCTGGTCGGCCCCGAGCACCTTGGTGCCGATTTGGTGGTTGCCTTGGGTCGCGAACATGTCGGGGTGTTGCACGAGCTTGGCGTTGATGACGACCGGCTCAGGTGCGTCGACGTCCGGAATCCGTTCTTCGCCGCCGATTTCGAGGACGCCTTGGCAGCTATCGAGGCCGCGATGCCCGGGCTGCATGAGTGGCTGGACGGACGCCTGATCGCACCTGGTTTCGGCCGCTTGGAAACCGCCGTGGGCTTTCGCTTTTGGACGGGGATGCCCGGGGATGTGCTGAGGTCCCCGTATTACTCGGAAATCTCGTGGCCGACGAAATGGTCCCATGCCGCATGCCGCTTCCCGGAGCACGTGCCGCCGGCGCCGGGGTGCGAGTGCGGCTGGTACGCCGATGTCGAGGTCGCCGACGTGATCGCGCGGGCACGCGGGTTCCCGAGGGTGTCGCAAGTCGTGTCGCAATTGGGGGTCGTGGATCCGCCGTGGTCGTATCTGGTCGTCGGCAAGGTTGTCTTGTACGACGTGCTCCCATTTCAGCCGATACCGACGATGAAGATCAGCCCGCGTGCCGAGTACCGGGCGCGCCTGGGCGGCATCGTCGAGCTGGGTCTCCTGGACACGGACGGGGGCCCGGAGGCCGTGGCGTACGGCCAGGAGTTGTCGGATCGGTACGGCGTGGAGGTCCTGGACATCAGCGATCGCGCGCTGCTTGACGACTTTGCCCCCGGCGTCGGCGGGTAAGCACGCCAGCGCAATTGTCGCTGCTCTCGTTTCGGCAGTGAGTGACGTCGGCAACCGAATTGTGTAGCACGGCCGCACGCGGTGCAGCCGACGACGGGCGCCAGTCCTTCAGCTACCCCGCCCCGGGTGCCGTTCAACGCAGCGTCGCTATTCGCTGCGAGACGGGCACCGACCGCGTTCCCCGTCGCGTTTTCGACGGCTTCGGTCGCTGCAGGCCCACCGGAAACCCTCGTTTTCGTGTGACCGGGCGGCCGCCGCTGTGCCGGGCCGGGGATCAGCTTGCGTTAGCTGTGTCCGACCAACCTGCCATACAACGTCGGGCCGATTAGTGTCTCAGCAAAAAATTACGGGTTTACTAAATCCAAAGAAACGCAGGACTAACGCGGTGAGACAATTATGCACGTGCCAAATAGCAACTAAGCTTTGCGAAACGTGGACGGAGCGCGAAGCATATCGTATGCTTTGCTGTCATCCACGTTTAAAAAGAAGCGTACTCCCCTAACGCGTTGGGGCCAAAGCACCGGGCAAGAGCAATAGGGGCATCCACGATGGCCAAACCTGCGCCAACCGTCACCAGTCCGCCGATCGAGCGCCGACGCCCGAGGCCGCCTGACCAATCGCCCTTCGATGAGCTGAGGCGCATGCCGGCGCTGGTCATGTTGGAGCGGCTACCGGCCCCTGCGCTGGCGGTTGACCCCGCCGGAAACGTGCTGTTCGCTAATACCGCGTTTTGCGACCTGGTGGGCTATTCGTGCGACGAGCTCCGCTCGACGAATTTCTATGATTTTTTCTACAGCCTCACCCCTGACGACCGCTGGGTCGTGCTGGTTGGAACGAGTGGCGAGCGGCTCGTCGAGTTACGGCACAAACTCGGCCACTCGGTGTGGGCCAGCATGAGCAAGTCGGCCATGCGACGCCGTGACGACATCGTCGCTCTGGTCACCTTCCGCGACCGCACCGAAGAGCTGTGGCTCAATAGCGACACACCCTGATCACGAGACCGGCAAGTCGACCAACTGTGCCAATCGGGCGCGGTGACGGTAGGCGGTGCCGAGGGCCAACTGGTCGCTCTTGGCCCGCTTGAGGTATAGGTGAGCCGGATACTCCCAGGTCATGCCGATCCCGCCGTGTAGTTGGAGGCACTCCTCGGCGGCGTGCACGGCGATGCCGCTGCAGTAGGACTGCGCGATGGCCGTCGCCGTGGCCGCGTCTTGGTCGCCACGGGCGCACGTGTCGGCGGCGTATCGGGCAACCGCCGCCGCAGCACCGACCTCAAACCACAGATCCGCCAGCCGGTGCTTGACCGCCTGGTACGAACCGATCGTGCGGCCGAACTGCTTGCGCTGCTTCGCATAAGCCAGCGTGGCGTCGAAACACCACTGGGCCACGCCCAGTTGCTCGGACGCGAGCAGGGCCGCCGCCGTCTGAAGCGCTTGCGCCACGGCGCTTTCCGCCGGCCCCACGCGCGACGACGCCGCGCCCGAGAAACGCACGTTCGCAAGCGGTCTCGTCATATCCAGCGCCTGCAGCGGGGACACCTCGACGCCAGGGGCGGTTGAGGAGACGGTGTGCAGCTCGAGTCCGTCCGGCCCGGCGACCGGCACCACGAGCACGTCGGCTTCGGCGGCGCCCGCGACACTGCCGATCAACCCGTCCAGGCCGTCGGCGCCGATGCCGACCCCCGCGACCGGATCGCCCGGCGCGGTGGACAGCGGCACCACCAGGGCGGCGGTGCGCTCACCACGGGCCAGCGCGGACACCGTCTCCGCATCACCGGTCCCCAGCAGCGCGACCGTGGCCAGGATTGCGCTGGACAAGAAGGGCACCGGCGCGACGGCCCGCCCGATCTCCTCCATGACGACCGCAGCCTCGCGCGCACCCGCGCCGGCGCCGCCGAGCGACTCGGGCACCAGCAGCCCGGCCACCCCGAGCTCGGCGCCCAACGTCCGCCAGACCCCTGAAAAGTCGGGGGCTACCGCATCAAAGGATCGGATCACCGTTTCCGGTGGGCACCGGTCGGCGAACAGGTGACGAACGCTGTCCCGCAGCGCTTCCTCGGTGTCGGAGTACAACAGGTCGCTCACCGCGCCAGGTCCTTCCAGGGGACGTCTTTGTCCACGCGATGTTCGCCCGGCAGGCCGAGAATCCGCTCGGAGATGGTGTTGCGCAGGATCTCCGAGGTGCCGCCCTCGATGGAGTTGCCACGGGCGCGCAGGTAGCGGTACCCGGGCTCACGCCCGATCAAGTCGACGACTTCGGTCCTGCGCATGGTCCAGTCGTCGTAGTGCAGACCGGATTCGGCGTGCAGTTCGAGGTCGAAACCCGAAATGGCTTGCGCCAGCCTGGCGAAGGCCACCTTCATGCCCGCGCCCTCCGGTCCGGGCTGGCCCACGCTGGCCTGCTGCCGAAGCCGCTCACCGGCCAGCCGAAGGACCTCCGCGTCGACCCACAGCCGCATCAGCTCGTCGTGCATGGCGGCGTTCCGTAGCGCCGGCTCGTCCCGCCAGGCCGCGGTGACCTTGCCGATGATGCCGCCCTCCCGCGGCGTTCCGGCGCGAGTGCCGATGGCGACGCGCTCGTTGTTGAGCGTGGTGGTCGCGACGCGCCAGCCGCCGCCCTCGGGGCCGAGCCGGTTGGCATCGGGGACCCGGACGTCGGTGAGGAACACCTCGTTGAACTCCGCCTCGCCGGTGATCTGGCGCAGCGGCCGGACTTCGACGCCGGGTTGCGTCATGTCGCACAAGAAGTACGTCAGGCCGGCGTGTTTGGGCACCGTCGGATCGGTGCGGGCGACCAGGATGGCCATCTGCGCGTGCTGGGCCATCGACGTCCACACCTTCTGCCCGTTGACGATCCAGTCGTCTCCGTCACGGACGGCGCGGGTGGCCAGGCCGGCCAGGTCCGAGCCCGCACCCGGTTCGCTGAACAGCTGGCAGTAGACCTGCTCACCGGTGAACAAGGGGCGCAGGAACTTTCGCTTCTGCTCGTCGGTTCCGAACGCGGCGATCGTCGGTGCCGCCATCCCCATCCCGATGAAGTTCTTGACGGTGCCGCCCACCGGCGCACCCGCGGCGGAGAGCTCCGCGTCGACGAACTCCTGGGCTTTCCGGGGCAGGCCCAGCCCGCCGAAACCTTGTGGCAGGTGGACCCAGGCCAGTCCCGCGTCGTATTGCGCGCCGAGGAATGCCCTCGGGTCGGTGGTCGCTGGGTCGTGCTCCTCCAGCAGCGCCTGCACGCGCGCCTTGAGGTCGGCGGTGACGTCTTCGGAGCTCATTGCGTGCCCTTTGGTAGCGACTGGAAGCCCTGCGCGGGACCGAGCAGCAGGCCACCATCGATCACCATCGTCTCGCCGGTGATCCAACTCGCGGCGTCGGAAACCAGGAAGGCGACCGCGCCCGCCACATCGGCCGGCTCACCGATGCGCCCCAGCGCCACCGTCGCCGCCAGCGGGTCCTCGTTGTCCTTCCACAGCGCCTCGGCCAGCCTGGTGCGCACCACGCCGGGGGCGATCGCGTTGACGCGCACTCGCGGTGAAAGTTCCAGCGCCAGTTGCTTGGTGACGTGGATCAGCGCGGCCTTGGTGGCGTTGTACATGCCCATCGCCGGCGACTGATGCAGGCCACCGATGGAGGCGGTGTTGACAATCGAGCCGCCGTGCTCGCCCATCCACGACTTGACGACGA
The DNA here is from genome assembly GCA_963784685.1 of uncultured Actinomycetota bacterium. Taxonomy (GTDB): domain Bacteria; phylum Actinomycetota; class Actinomycetes; order Mycobacteriales; family Mycobacteriaceae; genus Mycobacterium. Next base: position 29,169 of record CAWASF010000005.1, on the reverse strand, counting down.
GCGAGGTCCACAGGAGCGGGGCCCACAGGTTGACGTCGAAGATCTTGGTGAAGCGGGCGTGATCCTGGTCGATCAGCGGGCCGTACGCCGGGTTGGTTCCCGCGTTGTTGACCAGAATGTCGACGCCGCCGAAGCGGTCCAGCGTCAGGTCCACGCAGCGCCGCGCGGCCTCCTCGTCGACCGCGTGGGCGCCGACGCCGAGGGCCTTCTCACCGACCTGCGCCGCCGCCTCGTCGGCCGCCTCCTGCTTGCGGGCGGTGAGCACCACGTTCGCGCCGGCGGCCGCCAGTTGCCGCGCGATCGCCAGCCCGATACCGCGGGAGGCGCCGGTGATGATCGCGGTGCGGCCGGTCAAGTCGAGTGAGGTCATTGTAGTTCCGCCCGATCTCTCAACGGATGTTTGTACACGTGTGCACGTGGTATGCGAGACGCATGTTAGCGAAACTAAACCTTGTGAAATCACTGGTGGTGGCCGGGGCTGTCGCTGCCGCCATCGCCGCCGCACCGACGGCCGCCGCTGACGTTCTTGCGGCCGGACCCGGGATGACGGGGTCGTCGCCGACACACGTCGTCTTCAAGGACGACCCGGGCGGCGGCGGCTGCGACGCCAACGGCAACTGCGGCTCCGGCGGCCAGAACGGCGGGCCCGCCGGCGGCCCGGGCGGCCAGGGCTGCGTCCCGGGCGTCGGCTGCGGCTCCGGCGGACAGTTCGCCGGCCCCGGCGGCGTGCCGAGCGGTACCGGATGCCTGCCGGGCGTCGGTTGCGGCTCCGGCCACGGCTGATTGAAGCTGATTGAAGTCCTCAGCCTCCCGCGAGCCTGGTGATCCAGGCGCGGGAGGCTGCGGGGTCGATGACGTCGTCGAGCTCGAAAGTGGTGGCCGCCCGTAGCGCCTTGCCGTGTTGGTAGGCGGCCGCCACCAGCTTGTCGAACACCTCCTGGCGTTCGACCGGATCGCCCACCGCGGCGAGCTCCTTGCTGAAGCCAAGGCGCACAGCGCCTTCCAGGCCCATGCCGCCGATCTCCCCGGTGGGCCAGGCCACGGTGAACTGCGGCGCGCGAAACGAGCCGCCGGCCATCGCCATCGCGCCCAGCCCATAACCCTTGCGCAGGATGATCATTCCCACCGGCACGGTCAGCCGCGCGCCCAGGACGAACATCCGGCCGAAGCGGCGGACGGCCGCTTCCTTCTCGGCGTCGGGCCCGACCATGAATCCGGGCGTGTCGCAGAGCGAGATCACCGGCAACCGAAACGACTCGCACAGGGCGAGAAAGTCGCCGGCCTTGTCGGCCGCCTCGGCATCGATCGCGCCGCCGAGATGGTGCGTGCTGTTGGCGATCAGCCCGTGGGCCGCGCCCTCGACGCGGACCAGAGCGGTGACGATCCCGACGCCGTAGTCGGGACGCAGCTGCAGGACGGAGCCGACGTCGACGATCGACTCGATCGCCCGGTGCACGTCATAGGCCCGTAACCGATTCTCCGGCACAACATTCCGGGCCAGCCGCGGATCGGGTGCCTGCCAGTCGTCAACATTGCCCTGGAAGTACGACAGATACTGCTTGGCGAGCGATACCGCGTGCGCCTCGTCGCGGGCGACGAGGCTCACCACGCCGTTGCGTCGCTGCACATCGATCGGCCCGATCGCCTCCGGCGGGTATATCCCCAGCCCACCTCCCTCGATCATCGCCGGGCCACCCATCCCGATATTGGCGTCCGGGGTCGCGATGACCACGTCGCACACCCCGGCCAGCGCGGCGTTGCCCGCGAAGCAACGCCCGGACACGATCGACACCAGCGGTACCCGGCCGCTCAGGCCGGCCAGCATCCGGAAGGTCGGCACGTCCAGCCCGGCCACGCCGCCGACGTCGGTGTCCCCGGGCCGGCCCCCGCCGCCCTCGGCGAACAGCACCACCGGCAGGCGTTTTCGGGTGGCCAATTCGAAGACGCGGTCGGTCTTGGCATGGTTGCGCATGCCCTGCGTTCCGGCCAGCACGGTGTAGTCGTAGGACACCACGACCGCCTCGGCCGCCGCTCGCCCGAATCGATCCGCGCCGATCGTGGCCAGGCCGGCGACCAGGCCGTCGGCCGGAGTGTTGGCGATCAGGTCGGATTCCGAGCGTCGGCTGCGCTGCGCGGCGATGGCCAGCGCGCCGTATTCGACGAAGCTGCCGGCGTCGACCAGGTCGGCGATGTTCTCCCGCGCGGTGCGACGACCCCGGGCGTGCCGCTTGGCGACGGCGGCCTGGCGGCCCTCGTCGAGGGTGCGTTGATGCCGCTCGCGCACCTCGTCGAGGTCGGCGCGGGGCCGATCGAGATCCACTGCGGCCGAGGCTGATTGGCCGTCGTTCCCGGCTCCGGAACGGGTGAAGACCAGCAACGGATCTCCGGTCCCGACGACCTGGCCGGCCGTCACCAGGCTCCGGACCGTCCGCAGCACGTCCGGCGCAACGAGCACGTGCTGCATCTTCATCGCCTCGAGGAGGATCAGTTGGTCACCGGCCCCGAACTCGGCCCCTTCGGCCGCGACCTCGACCACGGTGCCCGCCAAGTGCGCGCGCAGCACCTCCTCCCCCGGGTAGAGCTCGACCGGCGTGGGCCGGATGTCGGGCTGGCGGGACAGCGCCGCGGTCGCCAACTCGGGAAGCTTCCCGTCGAGAAAATCCGTCGTCACCCAGCCCGACTGAACCTGGCTGTCCGACAGCAGCTCTCGTAGAAATGCGATGTTCGTGCCGACGCCCTCGATGCCGAATTCGCCCAGCGCGGTGCGAGCCTTGCGCACCGCCGCCTGCAACGACGGCCCGTGCACATGGGTGACGACCTTGGCCAGCAGCGAGTCGTACCGCGGGCTGATGACCAGGCCCGGCCGGCCATACGTGTCGACCCGCACACCGGGACCGCTCGGCGGCGAGAACACCGTCAGGGTCCCCGCCGTCGCCACGACGGACCCGTCGGCGGCGAAGGTTTCGGCGTTGACCCGGGCCTGAATCGCGACACCCCGCCGCGCGGCGGGTTCCCCGATGACCTCGGTTCCGTCTGAGGCAACTCCCGCGGGGAGCTTCAGCTGGTAGTACGACGCCCCGCCGGCGATGGCCAGCTGGACGGCCACCAGGTCCACCCCGGTGGTCTCCTCGGTGACCGTGTGCTCCACCTGGATGCGCGGGTTGATCTCGAGGAAGACGAAATTCCCACCGGTGACCAGGAATTCGACGGTGGCGACTCCGCGCAGTCCGACCCTGGCGCACAGCCGCACCGCGGCCTGATGTAACTCGCGACGCAGCCCGTCCGAAAGCCCTTGGGCGGGCGCTATTTCGACCAGCTTCTGGTAGCGCCGCTGGATGCTGCAGTCGCGGTCGCCGAGGGCCAGCGCGTGCGTCTGGTGCCCGGCCGGTGCGCCCACGACCTGCACCTCGATGTGCCGCGCGGAGTCGAGGGCCGCCTCGGCGAACAGCGCCGGATCGCCGAAGCCGAGTCGCGCCTCCGCGGCGCACTGTTGGTAGGCGTCGGCGATCTGGTCTGCCCCGGCCACTTTTCGCATTCCCCGCCCGCCGCCGCCGGCGAGCGCCTTGATCATGATGGCGCCGTCCCGGGCCCCGAAGAAAGCGCGCACCTCTTCGATGCCGGTCGGCCCGTCGGTCGCGGGCAGCACCGGGACCCCGGCGGCGATCGCCGCGGCGCGGGCCGATGACTTGTCGCCGACCGAGGCGAGCACGTCGGCGTTCGGCCCCACGAACGTGTAGCCGGCCGCCGCAGCGGCGCGGGCGAATTCGGCGTTCTCGCTGAGGAACCCGTAGCCGGGATGGATCAACTCGGCGCCGGACTTTTTGGCCGCGGCCAGCATCGAAGCTTGGTCCAGGTAGGCGTCCGGTCCGGCGCCGTGCAGCCCGATCGCCTCGTCGGCGGCGTGCACGTGGGGACTGTCGGCGTCGTCTTCGGCGTAGACGGCGACCGTTTGCATTCCCAATTCCGTTGCGGTGCGGATTATTCGAAGCGCGATCTCGCCACGGTTCGCGATCAGCAGGGTCGCACTCATCGGAGCGGGTTACCCCACTGGACCTGATTCCGCAGCTTGCCCTTGAGCAGTTTGCCGCCGGCGTTGCGCGGCAACGCTTCGGCCACCACCGTGACGTATTGCGGAACCTTGAAGTCGGCAAGCTGCCCGCGGCAGTGTTCGAGCACGGCCGGCACGTCGATCTGCTCCCGGTCGCCGAATAGGACGGCGCCGACCTTTTCTCCCATGACGTCATCGGGCACCGCGAGCACGCAGGCGTCGGCGACGTTGGGCGCCGCCAGCAGCACGGCCTCGACCTCGACGCTGGAGACGTTCTCGCCGCCCCGGTTGATGATGTCCTTGAGCCGATCGATGATGTGCACCCGGCCCGCGTCGTCGACCCGAACCACGTCGCCGGTGTGCAGCCAGCCGTCCGCGAATGTGCTCGAGGTGGCCTCCGGCCGATTCCAGTAACTGGCAGTCACATTCGCACCGCGCGCGACCAATTCGCCGACACCCGGCTCGTCGCCGTCGAACGGGGCCACCGCCAGGTCCACCGAGGGCACCGCGTACCCGACGGAGTCGGCGTGTTCGACGGCATCCCGGTCGGGAAGCACGGTCATCAGCGAGGCCGTTTCGGTCATGCCGTAGCCGTTGGACACCGTCGCCTGCGGAAAGGCTTGCTGCACCGACCGCACCAACGAGGGCGCGATCGGTGCGCCGCCGTAGGCCACCCAACGGACGCCGGACGCATCTGCTTTGGCAAAATCGCTGTGCCGCAACAGCAATGCGTAGATAGCCGGAACGGTCACCATGGCCGAGATGCCCTCGCCGGTCAGCGTCGCGATCAACTCGTCGAGGTTGAGTGCGGGCATGATCACCGACGCTCCACCGAGGCGGGCGGCCACCAAAAGCTGGGAGTTGCAACCGGTCACATGGAACAGCGGCACGGAGATGAGCGTGCGCATTTCCTCGCCGAGATCCCTCGGCTGTTCGAGGCAGCGGAGCGCGTTCTCGATGTTGGTCAGGAAGGCCTCGTGTGTGGTCGGCACGCCCTTGGGGTGGCCGGTGGTGCCCGACGTGTAGAACAGGGCGGCCACATCCGCGGGGTCGAGCTGCTCGGCGACGTACGGCTGCCCATCGGGCAGGGGCGTGGCCGGCGCCAGATCCACCCGGGCACCCGAGTCGGACAGGACGAACTCGACCTCCGGTTGCGCCGAGCGCGTATTGACCGCGACCGCGATGCCGCCGGCCATCACGGTGCCCCAGAATGCCAGCACCCAGTTGATTCCCGCCGGGTAGCGCACGGCCACGCGATCGCCCGGTCGCACGCCGGCCGCGCGCAGCCCCCCGGCGACCCGCGACGCGCGGTCCCACAGTTGTCGGTAGGTCAATCGATCGGCGCCGAGTTCGATGACGGCCTCGCTGTTCGGACGGTTGCTGACCTGCTCGGCCAGCATGTCCACCAACGTGGCCGGCAAATCGTCATAACGCGGAATGCCGTTGGCATCGCGGGAGACACCCGTCGTCCCGAACGGATTGTGGTCGCGGGGAATTTCGATCACTGGAGGCATGCCCGGTCCTTACTCTCCGGTGTCCTATCGTGATAGCGGTGACGATCGAGGATTCCGCCATCATGCCCGAGGCGTTCTTCACGGTCGACGGCGACTCCTTCCTCCCGGGGGACTTGACTCGAGGGCCCTGGGGCGCGGCCATGGGCGGTCAGATCGTTGGAGGCCTGTTGGCCTGGGGGATAGAGCGGTCCGGCATCGAGCCTGACCTGCAGCCCGCACGGATCACGGTCGACCTGTTGCGTCCGGTTCTGCTCGAGCCGGTGCAGATTCGGACCTCCGTGCAACGGGAGGGCCGGCGCATCAAGCTGGTCGACGGCACGCTGCTGCAGAACGGAAGGCCCGTCGCGCGCGCCGGCGCGCTGTTCCTGCGGCGAGGTGATCATCCCGAGGGACAGGTGTGGTCGTCCCCGGTACGGATGCCGCCGCTGCCGACCAGCTTCGACGGCTTCCCGTCGGACATGCCGTTTCTCATCTGGGGGTATGGCGCCACCCTCGACGGCACGCCGGGCATCTCCGCGGGCGAGTGGGAGCAGGCCCACTCCCAGAAGTTCGCGTGGGCGAGGGTGTTTCGCCCCATGGTGCAGGGCCACCCCCTCACGCCGTTCACTCGCCTGGCGTTCGTCGGCGATATCACCAGTTCGCTCACCCATTGGGGCACAGGCGGATTGCGCTACATCAACGCCGACTACAGCGTCACCGCGAGCCGACTGCCCGACGGGGAGTTCGTCGGCCTGGCCGCCCAGAGCCACTACGGCACGGCGGGTGTGGCGACCGGCGCCGCCACCCTGTTCGATCGGCACGGGCCGATCGGCACCAGCACGGCACTGGCCTTGGCCCAGCCCGCCGAGGCGTTCCAGCCTTCCTTTACCTAGTCGTTGGCGCATCGGTGAGCGAAAACCCTTGCGCGCCTTGGCTTGTCGCTGTGAGGCGAGCAGATTGTGCACCGCCTGGGCCGGCGGCGCTACTTCAGATCGGCGGCAACTCGCTCCAACGCGCCGAGGTGGTCGTCGACGGTCGCCAGCCCGGCACCCATCGTGTTCACCGACACATGCGTGGCGCCGGCGGCTTCCCAGGCGGCGATCTCTGCGGCGGCCCTGTCGCGGTCACCGGTCCAGTTGATTTGGCCTTGCATTCCGAGGCTGCCGGGATCGCGGCCCGCGGCCGCGGCCGCACGCTCCACCCGTTCGCGTGCGCGGTCGAGGCGGGGTCCGGGGCCGACCATCGGGAACCAGCCGTCCCCGAGGCGTCCGGCGCGCTCCAAGGCGCGGCCCGAGGCCGCGCCGAACCAGACCGGGATCGGCCGCTGGTTCGGCATCGGGGCCAGGCCCGCGCCGGTCACTGCGTGGTACTTACCGCTGAAGGTGACCGACCGCTGCGTCCACAGCTTGCGCATGACCTCGACTTGCTCCTCGGAGCGCTTGCCGCGGTTGGTGAACTGCTCGCCGAGCGCCTCGTACTCGACGGCGTTCCAGCCCAGCCCGATGCCGAGCCGGAAGCGCCCGCCGGTGAGCAGATCGACCTCGGCGGCCTGCTTGGCCACCAGCACCGTCTGTCGCTGCGGCAGGATGATGATGCCGGTGACGAGTTCCAGCGAGGTGACCGCCGCCAGGTAGCCGAACATGACGAACGGCTCGTGAAACGTCGTTTCGATGTCGTACGGGCCCTGCCAGTCCCGGTGCACCGTCGGGTCGGCGCCCACGACGTGGTCGTAGGCGAGGATGTGGGTGAATCCGAGTTCTTCGACGCCCTGCCCGTAGGTCCGCAAAACCGCGGGGCTGCCAGCGAGCTCGGTCTGTGGGAAAACGACTCCAATGCGCACCCAGCATTCAACCACGCGGCACGGCGACTCTGGAGTTACGGCATCCATCAAACCGGCCCTCATCGTGAGGCGCTGATCGCTGAGTGGAAGCACGATCGCGGCAAGGACGCGGCCGTTTCAGATCAGCGGCCCCCGTTGCCGGGCACCCTCGAGGCGTTTATGCGGCTGGTCGAGGCCGGGTGGGACGCCGAGGCCACCCGCCGCCCGCACGGGCAAACCTGTTTCAGCTTGGATTCGATGCCGCTGACCAAGCACACCACCGTGGTGGTGCAGTCCGCTGCTGTCCGAGGCCCAACGCCGCTACCTGACCTGTGATGCCACCGGTGAATGGGCAGCAAGCAAGTTTGTACCAGCGACCTGGCTGCCCACCGCGCCCACAGTCGGTTACGCCGCGCAGCGCCGCGGGTTCGAACCAGTCCGAGCTGGTGCCATTCACTCCATCAATTGAGCGGCGACGGTCGCGCCCAGATTCCAGCACGCCTCCACGTCGGCCTTGCCCGGCTTGCCCATCACCACAACCGTTTCCGCCGCCTGTACCCAGCCCAGCCCGGTCGTGATGGCCGCGAGACCCCGCTCGGCTCCCTCGATGCCCTCGTTGCCATGAATCCACACGCCGAACGGCCGCCCCCGGGTGCTGTCGAGCAGCTGGTAGTAGGCGCAGTCGAACGCGTGCTTGAGGGCGCCGGATATGTAGCCGAGGTTCGCCGGGGTTCCGAGCAGATAGCCGTCGGCCTCCAGCATCTCGACCGGCGACACGGTGAGCGCCGGTCGCCGCACGACCTCGACGCCCTCGATCTCGGGGTCGGTGGCACCGGCCACCACCGCCTCGAACATCTCCTGGGTGTGCGGCGAGGGCGTGTGGTGGACGATCAGCAGCGTCGGCATGGATTACGCGTTCTTCCTTGTGCTGAGGGCGATTTCATATTTGAGCCCAGCGAGGTCCTAGCCATGCGTGTTCCCGCGGCGCGCGTGCTGCGCCCCGTGTAGCTCCAGGGCCGTCTTCATGGCCTCCCGCGCGCGGCGCCGATCCCCCGCGTAGTCGTAGGCCCGGGCCAGCCGGTACCAGCGCCGCCAGTCGTCGGGGTCGCCTTCCACCTCGGTGCGCACGGTGGCGAACAGCGCGTCGGCGGCGTCTCGCTCGATGCGGCCCGACGGCCGGCGCGGCAGTGCGCTGGTGTCGAGTTCCATTCCGTCCGCTGCGATGAGGCGCGCGAGCTTCTGGTGGGCGAATCCGGCTCGCAGCGTGGCGATCATCGCCCACAGCCCGATGACGGGCATGATCAGCAGCGCCAGCCCGAGGCCGACGGCGGCTGGCCGTTCCGAGGCGATCATCGCGACCGCCAGGCGCCCCAGCATCGCGAAGTACGCCAGCATCGCCACGCACATGAACGCGATCAGCAGCTGAATCCGCAGGGCGCGCACGGCCTGGTTCATTGCAGGCTCATTGCAGGTCGAGCAGCGGCTCGAGGCCCACGGTGAGCCCGGGGCGTTCCTTGATGCGGCGCACCGCCCGCAGCACGCCCGGCACAAACGAGGTCCGGTCCAGGCTGTCATGGCGGATGGTCAGCGTCTCGCCCTCGGTGCCGAACAGCACCTCCTGGTGGGCGACCAGCCCGGCCAGTCGCACCGAGTGCACCGGTATGCCATCGACGTCGGCGCCGCGGGCACCGGGCAAGCCGCTGCTGGTGGCGTCGGGGTTGGGCGGCAAGCCCTTTCGGGCCTCGGCGATCAGCTTCGCGGTGCGGGCCGCGGTCCCCGACGGGGCGTCGGCCTTGTGCGGGTGATGCAACTCGATGACCTCCGCCGAGTCGAAGAACGGCGCGGCCTGCTTTGCGAAATGCATCGACAAAACGGCCCCGATCGCGAAGTTCGGCGCGATCAGCACCGAGGTCTCGGGGTTATCGGCCAGCCAGGACTCGACCCGCTCGAGGCGCTCGGCGGTGAAGCCGGTGGTGCCGACCACGGCGTGAATTCCGTTGCCGATCAAGAACTCTAGATTTCCCATCACGACATCGGGGTGGGTGAAATCGATGACCACCTCGGTGCCACCCTCGGTCAGCAGGCTCAGCGGGTCGCCGGCGTCCACCTGTGCGGACAGGGTCAGATCCTCGGCGGCCTGCACCGCGCTGACCATCGTCGAACCCACCTTGCCCTTGGATCCCAGCACGCCTACCCGCATGACGCTCACCCTAGCCCGAGGCGTCGGCGCGTCGTTATGCGGATTATCGATGCGAAATTCAAACCGGACAGGTCGCTCTGACAAATTTCGTAGGTCCTGCACAGCCAGGCGCGTTAGCGTCATCGGATCGTCGGCCGACCTTTTCCAATTGAGTCCCGGTATGAAAGGAGAAGGAATTATGGTGGCACACAAAAACTATGGCCGATTAATGAGCCTGGCGGTGATAAGTGGTTCGCTTCTGTCCGCCGGAATCGCCTGGGCCGGCCCGGCCAGGGCGGACGCCAACGCCTACCTCACCGACCTGCACACCGCGGGGATCCGCGACGACGGCGGTGACGCCGCTTTGTTGCAGACGGGCTGGAAATTGTGCACCCAGGTGTCGTACGGCGTCACTCCCCAGCAGCTGGTGTCCCTGGCGGTGCAACGCTCCGATACCAGTCACGGCGCCAACGGGCTCACCCCCGAAAAGGCCAACGCCCTGGTGAGCTACGCCATCGCCGATCTCTGCCCGAACTACTACTAGACGTCAGTCGTCTTTCGCGTGACCGGGCACGCCCGGAGTCGGATCGTTGGCCGGATCAGCCAGCGGGTGGGGCCCTTTGGCGTCATCGGGCAACGCATGATCGGGTACGCCGGGATGCGGGTCACCCGCCGGATCAACTTCAAACTTCTCACCGTCAGCCATGCTGTTCCCTCTCATTGCGGCGGCCCATTCGAACACAACGACCATACGCCGGGATGACATTTCGCACGGCTCAATTGTCTGGTCGGTCGCGTTCGATGACGAGGGACCTTCAGCTAACTGCGCACACGTCAAACACGCAGTCTGCCAGGCGCTGTAAAAGTCCAGGCAAATCTCGCTCCGCGCACCGGGCGGTGCTAGCGTGCGGCAATGGACCCTGCCTACGTCAACGACCAATCCGCTGCGTCGCAATGTTTCGTCGCGTTCCCCCCACCCTGGGGCTCAGAGGCTGGAAGCGTCAAGCGGACCTACATATGGATGTACGGGTTTTTGGGCGGGGTAATCGCGATCTCTGCGGTGATATACGTGATGAATGCGGAGTTGCCCGAGTCGGAAATGCGTACCGGGATCGGGATGGGGGTGGCCCTTGCCTTTGGTCTTATCTTTTATCTGTGTTACCGCGCCTACGCCTCTAGGTATGCGAATCAGAACTTCCGCGTTTACGTCACGAACGATGCCGTGACCGTCGACAAGCGACCGGGTGATGTTTTTTCGGTCAATGACGCAAAGCTGGGCGCATGGACGTTGCTCAACGGCATGCCGGTGGGCACTGCGCTTCACCTGCAATGTGGCCCGGACAGCTTTGTGCTCGGCGGACGGGATCACCGCATCGGTGCCGGAGCGCGGCTCGATGCGCCGCCCGCGAGCATCGTCGACGCGTGGATATCGGCCTCGGACTTCGATGAGCTTCTCACCATGGTCGGTCACGGGGCCCGTTTGGGCGCAATCGGGCCCGCATCCGGGGAAACAATTCGCTGCCTTCTGTTTCCCAATCCTCAACTGGCGCAACAGACGGGGGCCTTTGCCGGCGGAGAAAGACGACGACTCATGAAAGCAGCCTGGCAACCGCGCCTGGCGATGGACATGGGCGCGGATGCGATCCGGGTGGTCGACGCGAACACGAATGAGCTCATTGCCTCGGCCGCGCCCGCGCAAGTCACGGCGACACCGGAAACCTACTCATTCCAGCTCGGGGCCGGTTTCGGCTCGTTGCCCGTCGCACAGACCGCCGACGCGTCGCCCGTCCTGGTCGTGCGCATGCCTGGCATGCGACCGCTCACCATCACATGTCTGGACAAGGCCGACATCGTGCCCAGCTCCCACGGCGTCAACCCGATGAACCCGCGGTTTGCGTGGTACGGCGATGTGCGGCAACGACGGAATGAGCCCGCCGACTTTATGGCCGGGGGGGCGGATTGGCTGACGCTCGTTGAGAAATTCGGCTTGGCGACGTATCAGGAGAGGAACGGGGAACAGGGCTAGGGCCAGCAGCTGGGTCACCGGCTTGCCCGACGGGTGCGGGCGGTTCTTGTCGCGGTGCCACCCCGTGATCCAGTCGGCGGTGGTCACGATGTTGATCCCGGCCAGTGAGGATTTCCCGCGCGAATCAGGTGTGGACTATCCAGCCCGCCTCGGCGTAGGGAGCGGGTTGCTCGGGATCGTTGATCTCGATGTACAGGTCGCCTCCCGTTGGCATATCGAAGCCGACGAATCCATGGGCGGTCTGCCCGTCGTGAAGGCCGCCCGACTGCAGCGGGGGCATCTTGTGGAGCCTCTGGTAGTCGACCGCCAACGTTGACGGCCGGGGCGCGTCGTCGGGATGGGTCCATGGTTGATTGCCGCCGCCGTATCCGGCAAATATGTATTGCTGGTTGAACTCGAAGAACAGGTGGGACGTCCCGGTGATAGTCACTTCCACCACGTTGCATGCGGATCCATAGGTCGGAATCGCAAAATGAGAGGTGCACCCCGGCGGTAGCCACGTTGCACTGTCGACAGTGATGTCGGCGGTCGCGCCGTCGGCCGCCCGCGCATGCAGGGGCACGCCCAGCTGACCGATCGGGAACGGTGGATTCTCGGGCGTGGCGTCGGCGGAAGCGGAGGCACACGAGCATCCGGCGATGACCACGGCGACCGCGGCTGCGGCAATTCCAGATTCCGCGCGCACTCCGCGAGTTTACCCGCAGCGCTGCCGCGAAAAACACCGATTTATCTGATGCCTGCGCCAAGCCGATCCGGGCTTGGCCCGTTCGCTGACTGGCAGGAACACGTTCAGCGAGGCCGCCTGCCGCCGCCGCTGGCGCCGAGTTGACGTCGCACACCCAATCCCGTTGCGGGTGAACTCATTTGAAGCCCTTACCGCTTGAACCGCCCGGCAAACCCGCGCAGCGGCAGGTCGGCGCTGGTGATGAGTCCCGGCCGCGCGGCGACCACCGACTTGATCGCATTGAGGGCGGGCATGCCGGTGATGGTCATGCCGATGGAGGCGAAGTTGTCCGGGTTGGACAGGTCCACGCCGGGCTTGGGGAAGATCATGTGCTTGTTGTAGACGCACGGGTCGCCCTTGACGTGAGTGATGTAGCAGCCCTTGATGTTCCAGCTCGGATCGGTGTGCGGGGTCATCTGCCACTCCAGGTGCGTCTCGACCCGCGGAACCCCGTCGACCATGCCCTGGTACTTGATGTAGTTTCCGCCCAGCGAGCCCTTGGGCAGCGTGTACCAACCAAGGTCGACGTCCTTGGTACAGGCGCCCAGCTCGTAGCTGAACGTGACCTCGTCGAGCGGCAGATCGAAGCAGTCGGCCATCAGCAGCACGCTGTCGGCGAAAACCCGGGTGTACTTCTCCAGCTTGGACGGAATTTCCGGATCGTCGACCGGCTGGCCGTAGCCCACCTCGATCCAGGTGTCCCTCGAGTGGTGGCACGACACGTCGACGGACTCGATGGTGGTGATGTTCTCGATGTCGGCGACACCCGCCGAGCACACCACCCCGAGGATCTGGTTCAGGCCCGGATTCATGCCGGTGCCGTAGAACGTCGCGCCGCCCTTCTCGCAGGCCTCGGCCAGCAGCCGGGTCACCGGCTTGCCGGACGGATGCGGGTGGTTCTTGTCGCGGTGCCACCCGGTGATCCAGTCGGCGGTGGTCACGATATTGATCCCCGCCTCAAGCACTTTGACGTAAAGGTCCTCGTCGGGGAAGACGCCATGAAACGTCAGCACGTCCGGCCCGGCCGCGATGATCTCCTCGATCGTGCCGGTGGCCTTCACCCCGTTGGGCTCGATGCCCGCGAGCTCACCGGCATCGCGCCCAACCTTCTCCGGCGAATAGCAGTGCACGCCAACGAGTTCCAGGTCGGGCCGGGTGGCGATCCGCTTGATCATCTCCGATCCGACGTTTCCGGTCGCTACCTGGAAGACGCGGATCGGTCGAGCGGGTGCGTTCATTGCGTTCAGCCTTTCTGGGATGCCGCGTACACTTCGGCGGCGCTGCCACCGATGCCGTCGGGATAAAACTGCTTGGCCCACTTGCGAATTGCGGTAAACCCCTTGTACTCGTCGGTGGCCAGCGCGGGCGGGTCGGAGTAGCGCTGGTGCTGCCAGATTTCGACGTCCTGTTCGAACTGCCGGATCACTTCGCGGCCGAATTCGGCCGCCTTGCGCTCGGCCCGGGCGGGATCCTTGCCCGCCGCCCTGCCGATGTAGACCATGAACCGGACGTCGGAGGTGGACTCGTCGACCGGCGTGATCGCGGAGATCGTGCGGTTGTCGACCATCCCCCAGCTCTTGGTCACCGCAATTCCCAGACCACCGTTGATCGCCTCCACGCCGCTGTTGACGTCCTCGATCTTCTGGCCGTCGTCGCCTTCGAACGTGATGGTGAAGTCGACGAAGGACACCGCGCCGCCGAAGTCGTGGCGGGTGAACACCGGCACGATCGGGGTGTTGTGCACGTACTTGAAATGCGCGAAATCCACGCCGTTTTCGAGCACGTACTGCGGGTGCAGTTCCAGACTTTGGCGATACAACCTCTGCTGCGGGTAGTAGTCGCCCGCGCTGCTGCCGTCCTCGAATGCGGCGAACACGTCGGGCGCCTCGAAGTGCGGCTCGCGGCGCTCGACGTCGTGCCAGATGTAGACCGACTCGTTGCGCTCCACCACCGGGTAGGTGCGGATACGCCTGCCGCGGTTGGGCCGGTCCTGGTAGGGAATGCAGACGTTGCGTCCTTGCGGGCTCCACTGCCACCCGTGGAAGGGGCACTGCAGCACCTCGCCGACGACCTCGCCCCCGTAACCCAGGTGCGCCCCGAGGTGTTCGCAGTACGCGTTCATCACGGTGAGCCGGCCGGACTCCGCCCGCCACGCGACCATCTCCTGGTCGAAGTACTTCATCGTGTGGACGTCGCCGACGCCGATCTCGTCGGACCACGCGACCTGAAACCATCCGGTGGGCTTCATCGACAACGGCGGCTTGGCCATAGAATCACAGTACCCTCTATGAAACTGCTACGCTAGGCGGGTGACCGGCACCAAGGTCGCCGGGCGGCGGCCCAACCGGCGTGGCCATGCGACGCGCGAGAGCATGCTCGAGGCCGCGCTGAAGTCGCTGGCCTCCGGCGACCCGGGCTCGGTGTCGGCCAACCGCATCGCCAAGGAGGCCGGCGCCACCTGGGGCGCCGTGCAGTACCAGTTCGGCGATGCCGATGGTTTTTGGGCAGCGGTGCTGCACCGCACCGCCGAGCGGCGCGCCGCGACCTTCTCCACGCTGTCGGGGCCGGTACACCCGGACGCGCCGTTGCGGGAGCGTGTCGCCGCCATCATCGACACCCTCTACCGCGGCCTGGCATCGCCGGATTCACGCGCGATCGAAAACCTGCGGGCGGCACTGCCCCGCGACCCCCGGGAGCTGGAGCGCCTCTACCCGCGCACCGCCGCCGAGCTGTTCTCCTGGGGCAGGAGCTGGCTGGCGACCTGCCAAGACGCCTTCGCGGGTCTGGGCGTCGAGCCGGACCGGTTGCGCGAGGTCGCCGCCCTCATCCCCGGCGCGATGCGCGGCCTGGTGTCGGAGCGCCAGCTGGGCTCCTACGCCGACCTGGACATGGCGCGGCGCGGTCTGATCAACGCCTTGGCCGCCTATCTGGAGCCGTCCGCCGCGAAATGAATCTAGCCTTAGACGCGTGACATCCAGCGACATCCGGATCCGCGAAGCGAAGCCGGACGACTACGCCAGCGTCGCGGAGATGCACTATGCGGTTTGGCGACGGTCCTGGGCCGGGATACTCTCGCCGCGTTTACTCGACATACTCGGTCCAGCGAAACGCTGGGTCGCCGAGATCTACCCACAAAGCCTGAGTCGCGGTGGCTGGACCATGTGGATTGTCGAGTCCGGCGGCCGAACGATCGGGGTGACCATCTTCGGGCCGGACGCCGCGGATCCCGACCACCTGCTGATCGACGCACTCTACGTAGCCGAGGAAAGTCAACGGCACGGCGTCGGTGGCCGCCTGCTCGATGAAGTTGTGAGCTCACATCCTGCCGGTGACGTGGTTTTGTGGTGCGCGGAAAAGAATGACAAGGCGCGCCGCTTCTACGAGAGGAAAGACTTTCGAAACGACGGTCGCACCCTCGATTGGGAGCCGCTGCCCGGGGTGATCGTGCCCCACGTGGGTTACCGGCTCACGCGTCGATGACCACGCGGCCGCCTTCGGCCCGCGACACACAGACCACCATTTCGTCATCGCCGACGGCGGTGCGCCCCCGGTGATCAACTTGGCCCGCAAGCACTTTGACCTTGCACGTCCCGCAGAAGCCCTGCTGGCACGAGTAGGGTGTCGTCGGATCCCGGTCGAGCATGACGTCAAGCGCCGACCGATTCGCCGGGACGTCGAGCACCAGCCGCGACCGCGCCAGCTCCAACTCGAAAGGCACTCCGCCGACCACCGGCGGTGGGCTGAACCGCTCGTAATGCAGTGGCGCATCGGCGTGTTCGTCACGGGCCACGCGCACCGCTTCGAGCATGGCGGTCGGCCCACACACGTACACGGCCGTCGTCGGCCCGGCGCCGGCCAGCAGGTCGTCCACCGTGGCCAAGCGGCCGTGCTCGTCGTCGGCCCACACGGTCACCCGACCCGGTGCCACCGACACCACCTCGTCCAGGAACGGCATGTACTCCCGGCTGCTACCGGCATAGATTGCGCGCCAGTCGATTCCGCGCTGCGCGGCCACCTGGATCATGGGCAGGATCGGCGTCACCCCGATGCCGCCGATGACGAACAGCACCTCGCGCTCGGCCGAACCGAGATAGAACGCGTTGCGGGGGCCTTCGAACACGCACGTGTCACCGGTGTCGTAAGCGTCGTGCATCTCGATGGAACCGCCACCGCCGTCGGCGATCCTGCGCACGGCGATGCGATAGTCCGTGCGCCGTCCGGGCGGACCGCACAGCGAATACTGCCGGCGTCGACCCGAGGGCAACTGAACGTCGATGTGGCCGCCGGGCGTCCAGGAGGGCAGCAATCCGCCGTCCGGGTCGGCCAGCGTGAGCGCGACCACGTCGGGGGCGACGAATTCGCGCTTGGTGACCACCGCTTTTTGCGTCCGCCGCACCGGCTGCACCTGCGACGGCTGCCACCGCGAGGTGGAGGCGAATCCCCCGAACACCATGCGGATGCCCCACAACAGGGTGCCGAAGCGGTCGCGGTCGCGGCGGCCGTACAGGTCCGTGGGCCTGCTGGCCCAGATGCTCTCGGTCAACGGCGAGTCCCTCCGAAAATCACGTCTGCCGAATGTCGAAGCGCGCGAACAGTCGGAGCGCCGACGGGCTGATGCGCCGCATCGCGTAGCCGATCCGGGACTCCGCGGCGATCGGCAGCACGGCCGGGCCGGTCTTGACGGCCTTGACGATGGCCTTGGCCACGGCCTCCGGCGTGTAGTTGCGCCGCCGGTATGCCGCGTCGGCCTTCTGCCGGGCTCGCTCCTGCTGTTCGGCCGTCATTCCCGCGTAGACGGTGCTTTTGGCGATGTTGGTGTTGACGAACCCCGGGCACGCGGCCGTGACGGTGATGCCCTCGTCGGCGAGGTCGGCCCGCAGCGATTCGCTGAAGCCCAACACCGCCGCCTTCGAGGTGCTGTACGCCACCATCGATTTCGACGGTATGAACGCCGCCGCCGACGCCACGTTGATGATCGTTCCGCCCTCGCCGCGCTCGACCATCTGCGCCCCGAATGCCCTGCTGCCGGCGATCACCCCACGAACGTTGACGCCCATGATGTCTTCCCAGTTGGCCGAACTGGTCTCCAGGAACCGGCCCGCCATCCCGATGCCGGCGTTGTTCACCAGGATGTCGACCACGCCGTGCTCGTTGAGCACCTGCGCGGCAAGGTCGTTCATCGCGGACTCGTCGCTGACGTCGACGCGGTACACCGCGGCCTCCGCGTGCTCGGCGCGGACGGCATCCGCGCTGCCGTTCGCCGCGGCGAGGTCGCGATCGACGATCACCACCTTGCGGGCGCCGTGTCGGGCCAATTCCACCGCGGTGGCCCGGCCGATGCCGGCCCCCGCCCCGGTGACCAGCGCGAGTTTGCCTCGTACCTCGCGCGGTCCGCCGCGCACCACCGACGCGCTCGCGCCCGCCGCGCCGCCGTCGTTCCGGTCGACCCACTCAGCCGTCAGCCGGGCGATGACGTCGGGACGCGACGTCACCACCCAGTGGCCGCCTTCGATCGGGATCACCCTGCCGCGGTCGGGAATCGCGCCGGTGAAACGTTGCAGGGCGGGCGTCACGAAGAGGTCCCTGCGCGGCACCAGCACCTGGACGGGCACGCGGGTCTCCGGCAGCTGCGGCGACGGCGACACCATCGGGGCGGGCATGTTCGCCCGATACAGGTTGAGCCCGTTGACGTAGTCGGTGATCGAGCGCGGCGTCGCGCCGCCTCGGCTGCGAGTGCTCGACCGGCCGATGCGTTCAAGCGCTTCAAGGAGTTTCACGCCGAGTCGGGAGCGAAACGCCAGCTCGGGCAGGCCCGGGCAGAGGAAGAAGGCGATATACGACGATGCCATCAGCTGCCTGGCGACCTGAGCCACGGCGCGGGGAGTGCGCGCCGACCGCAGGAAGCTCCCCGCGTACTCCAAGTGCGGTCCCGAGATCGAGGTGAACGAGGCGACTTTGCCCATCACCGACTTGTCGGTCACCGCCGGCCAGGCTTGAATCGAGCCCCAGTCGTGGGCCAGCAAGTGGACCCGCTCGACGCCGAGGCTGTCGATCACCGCGCCGATATCGGACACCAGCTGGGCGAAGGCGTACCCGGATCGCTTTGCGGGACGCGACGATTCGCCGGCACCGCGCACGTCGTACGCCACGAAGTTGTAGCGGCCGGGATAACGCGCGTCCAGTTCCGCCGCCACGCCGTCCCAGACGCGGTGGTTATCGGGCCAGCCGTGAATGGCCAGGATGGTCGGGCGCGCCGCGTCGAACTCGGTGTAGCGGTGCACGGCCAGGGTGACGCCGTCGGATGCGGTGACGGTCGAGGCGGTGGTCATCGGTCAGTGCGAGGCGCGGGCGGCGCGGGATACCGCCAGGTAGTCGACAGCCAGAACGAGCCCGCCGAGTTGGGACGGGTGGAAACCCGGCCGGTAGTAGGAGCCGACGACCCGCACGAATTGCCGCGGCCCGGGCACCAGACCACGGCGTGCCGCGCTGAAGTAGTCCCGCCACCGCGGTTTGCTTCCCGGCGGCAGGTGTGGATCCACCGAGTACATGAAACGCACCCCGCGAATCCACAACAGCAACAGGGCCGGCGTGACGACCAGCTGCCAGCGCGCCCGTCGCCAATAGCCGGCCCGCAGATGCTTCATGGTGTCGAACGCGACGGCCTTGTGCTCGACCTCCTCGGCGCCGTGCCACCGCAGCATGTCCAGCATCACCGGATCGGTGCCGATCCCGTCGTGGGCCGGCGAATCCAGCACCCACTCGCCCAGAATGGCGGTGTAGTGCTCGACCGCCGACACGGCCGAAACCTGCTCGAGCAGCCAGCTGTGCTGCCGCCGCGGGCTCCACCCGGGTTTCGGGCCCAGCAGCTTCTCGAACAGCCACCTGATCTGGTCGGTGTAGGGGGTCAGGTCGACGCCCTGAGCGGCGAAATAGGCCAACACTTTGGAGTGCGCCTGGGAATGCATGGCCTCCTGGCCGATGAACCCCTGCACGTCCAGACGCAGCTGATCGTCCTTGATCAACGGCAACGTCTCTTTGAACACCTCGACGAAGAACTCCTCGCCCGCGGGCAGCAGCAGGTGCAGGACGTTGAGGACATGGGTGGTAAACGGCTCGCCCGGGACGTAGTGGAACGGCAACTTCGCCCAGTCGAAATCGACATCGCGCGCCTCGAGTACCAGGCGCTCGTGGTCCAGCGATTCGTCATGCGGCCCCGCCGCCTGGTCCTCGACGGTGAACATCTGGCCCCCTACCTCGGCGTTTACCCGCGCGTGGCAAGTATAGTGAGTCCACCCAGATATGCGAAACCGCCGGTACCGGGTTTTGTCCAGAAATCCGGTCTCAACTGGCGGCGACGTGCCGGCGCAATTCGTACTGGCCCGGATCGGTCTTTGCCAGCATGGCCCGGTGCTTGGCCGGCGTGAAGGGCCAGACCTCGGGCACGCCGTCCTTGTTCAGGTACCAGCTGTCACAGCCCGTGGTCCACACGGTGTCGGGCATCGCCGCACGCAGCTTCGCGTTGAAAGCCTCGGTGGCCGACGGCGTCGGCTCCACGGTGTCGAATTCGCCGCGGCGCCAACGCTCGATCCACCGCAGGATGTGATCGGCCTGCGACTCGGCCACGGCGGTCAGCGAGTGATTTCCCACGGGGCTGTGCGGCCCCAGCATCATGAAGAAGTTGGGGAAACCCGGCATCGCGACGGTTTGGTACGCCCGCGGCCCGTCGCGCCACACGTGATCGACGGCGATGCCGTCCCGGCCGGTCAGCTTCATCGGCCGGAAGAACGCGTGCGTGTCGAACCCGGTGCACGCGACGATGATGTCGACCTCGTGCAATGTGCCGTCCTTGGTCACGATGCCGCGCCGTTCCACGTGGTCGATGGCCGCCGTCACCAGTTCGACATCGTCGCGCTGCATCGCGCGATAGAACCCGCCCGAGATCACCAACCGCTTGCACATGGGCTGGTAATCGGGGGTCAGCGCGGCACGCAACTCCGGGTCACGCACCTGGCGCAGGCTGTTGCGGCACACGGCCGACATCAGCTTCCGTCGCAGGCCCGGTTTGACCAACCCGACCGCGAAGGTGTCGAAAAAGAAGCTGTACACGCGGTACGCCAACCGATCGAGCCAGGGAATCTTCCGGTGGGTGATGCCGGCGAACCGGGAGTAGCGGGGGTTGGGCATGGGGACCACCCACTGCGCCGTGCGCTGGAACGTCAATACCCGGCCCGCCACGCCGGCCAGGCCGCAGACAAGCTGCACCCCGGTGGATCCGTTGCCGACCACCGCGATTCGCCGCCCGTCCAACTCGACGGAGTGATCCCAGCGCGCGGAGTGGAAAAGGGGGCCACCGAAGTCGTCCAGACCGGCGATCGACGGCATCCGGGGATGGTGCAGCACGCCGGTCGCCGAGATCAGGAAATCCACCTCAGCTTCCGAGCCGTCGTCGGTGCGCAGCACCCAGCGGCCGCCGTCGAACCGGGCGCTGACGACTTCTGTGCCGAACCGGAGCCGGTCCCGCAGCCCGAATTCGTCGGCGATGCCGCGGAAGTAGGCCTGAATTTCGCCGCCGGGTGAGAAGAAGTGCGACCAGTTCGGCTTCGTGGCGAAGGTGTACTGATAGACGCGCGACGGTACGTCGCAAGTCAGACCGGGATAGGTGTTGTCGCGCCAGGTGCCGCCCACCTCGTCGGCCTTCTCGTAGATGGTGACGTCGGTGACGCCGCTGCGCAGCAACGCGATTGCGACACACAGCCCCGACATGCCCGCCCCGACGATCGCTACGGCGGGATCGCGTGTCGTCATCGGCCGGCTCGTCTCTGGCTACCCGGCCTCGGCGCGTTGCTTGAGCCGCTGCAGGGTCAGGCGGATGTGCTCGGTGTTGGCGGCCGCCCTGTCGGCGACCCCGGTGGCCTTGGGGGCGATCTTGCGGAACCAGCCGGGCCGCCGGTCCCAGGTGCTCTCGGTGACTCGGCAGCCGCCGCCCGCTCCCGATTCACTGATGTCGTACCGCCAGCGCGCAATCGGAATGACGGTGTACCGCACGTCGAAAGCGAAGACGCGTCCCGGCTCGGCATCGGTGACCGTGCACTTCGTGGTCCAGCGGTGGCCGCCGTTTTCGTTGTGCCCGACGAACACCGCGCCCGGACCGACCGCACTGCCTTTCCGCCACTCCATCGCCACCGGCTCCTCGGCCAGCGAAGTCAGTGTCGGCAGGTCGGTGATGAGCCCATACACCACGTCGGGACGGGCGTCGATCTCCACGGTGTCGGTCGCGCAGGGGTCGTCCATCCGCCGATCATAAGACTCGGATGGCGTTAAATAGGTGCGGCCCCGCGCAGATGCTCGAAGATCAGCGACGTCTGGGTGCCGGCTACGTCGGCGTCCGCGTTGAGGTTCTCCACGACGAACGAGCGCAGGTCCTCGATGTCGCGCGCGGCCACGTGCAGGAGGAAATCGTCTGCGCCGGCAAGAAAGTAGACGTCCATCACCTGTCGCCGGCGGCGGATCTGCTGGATGAAGCTGCGGATCTTGCCGCGGGCGTTGGACTGCAGGTTGACCGAGATCATCGCCTGCAGCGGCAGACCCACCGCGACCGGGTCGACGTCGGCGTAGAACCCGCGGATGACACCGTGGTCTACCAGGCGCCGAACCCGGCCATGGCACGTCGACGGCGCGATCCCGACCGCCTCGGCGAGCGCGTTGTTGGGGATCCGGGCGTCGCCGTGCAGCATGGTCAGGATCTTGCGGTCCACCTCGTCGAGATCGGGCCGAACATCCTTCGGTGGATCGGCCGGGCGCGGGTCCGGATCCGGATGTTTACTAGGCACGACACGACTTTACCGAATGATCATCGGGGTGTTTGCTGAGCTATCGAATGTTCTTCACACTTGAGGCATGCGCGTCGGCATCCCCACCGAGACCAAGAACAACGAATTCCGGGTGGCCGTCACGCCCGCCGGCGTCGCCGAACTGACCCGCCGCGGCCACGAGGTGCTCATCCAGGCCGGCGCCGGAGAAGGATCCGCGATCCCCGACAACGAGTTCAAGGCGGCGGGCGCCGAACTGAGCAGCACCGCCGAACGGGTGTGGGCCGAGGCCGACCTCCTGCTCAAGGTCAAGGAACCGACACCGGCCGAATACGGCCTCCTGCGACGCCGTCAGATCCTGTTCACGTACCTGCATTTGGCCGCTTCGCGCGCCTGCACCGACGCGCTGTTGGCCTCCGGGGCAACGTCGATCGCCTACGAGACCGTGCAGGCCGCCGACGGAACACTTCCGTTGCTGGCGCCGATGAGCGAGGTCGCCGGTCGGCTCTCCGCTCAGGTCGGGGCCTATCACCTGATGCGGACCCATGGCGGGCGCGGGGTGCTGATGGGCGGGGTGCCGGGCGTCAAACCCGCCGACGTCGTGGTGGTGGGCGCCGGCACCGCGGGCTACAACGCCGCCCGGGTCGCCGGCGGCATGGGCGCGAACGTCATAGTTTTCGACGTCGACATCAACAAGCTCCGGCTGCTCGACGCGGAGTTCGCCGGCCGCATCGGAACTCGCTATTCGTCGGCATACGAGCTGGAAGGCGCGGTCAGACGCGCCGACCTGGTAATCGGCGCCGTCCTGGTCCCCGGCGCCAAGGCTCCCACGTTGATTTCGAATTCGCTTGTCGCGCAGATGAAGCCGGGCGCCGTGCTGGTCGACATCTCCATCGACCAGGGCGGCTGCTTCCAGGATTCCCGGCCCACCACCCACGATCAGCCCACCTTCACCGTGCACGACACGCTGTTCTACTGCGTGGCGAACATGCCCAGCGCGGTGCCGAAGACATCGACCGTCGCGCTGACCAACGCGACGATGCCCTATGCGCTCCGGCTCGCCGAGGTTGGCTGGCACGCGGCCTGCCGGTCGGATCCTGCGCTGGCCAAAGGGCTTTCCACGCACGACGGCATGCTGCTGTGCGGGCGGGTGGCCGCCGACCTGGGTTTGCCGTTCACCGATCCCGCGAGCGTATTGGCCTGACGCTAACCGGTGAGGCTGGCGATGATGTCGGCCACCGGCGCGGAGCGGGCCTCCTGGAACGACGTTCCCGCCCAGAGGGCCATCCCGTTGGGGTCTTCCCAGTCGGCCGCGGCCTCCCGAATCGGCAGCGTCATCTGGTTGACCTCGGGATAGCCCAGCGGGGCCACGTCGTCGAGAAGCCGGGTGAAAGTGTTCTCCAGACCGCGCCCGTACCGGCCGGAGAAGGCGCGCGAGACGATGGTCTTGGCGTGCAGGGGGTTCCTCATCGCGGTGCGCTGAGCCTTGTTCGTGCCGGCCTCGTCGGACAGCAGCAGCGCGGTTCCGACCTGTGCGGCCACCGCTCCCCTGCGCAGGACGCCGGCGACGTCCTCGGCCGTGCCCAGCCCGCCCGCGGCGATGATCGGGACGTCGCGGTGCGCCCGGTGGATCCGATCGATCAACTGGTGCAGCGACTCGGTGCCGGGCTCCATGTCCGGCGCGAAGGTGCCGCGGTGCCCGCCGGCGTCCGGACCCTGGACCACCAGGCTGTCCGCCCCGGCGGCGACGGCCACCCCGGCCTCGTAGGCGGACGTCACCGTGACCATCACCAGCAGGCCCAGCGCGCTGCACCGCCGAATGACGTCTGGCGACGGCACGCCGAACGTGAACGAGACCAGCTCCGGGCGGATATCGGCCACCACCTCGAGCTTGCGTTCCCAGTCGTCGTCGTCTCCGTACTCGGGCCGACCGACCTCGACCTGGTAGTGCTCCGCGACCCCCTCGAGTTCGTTCGCGTAGTAGTCCAGCGCCGCCCAGTCGGCGACACTGGGCTGCGGCACAAGCAGGTTGACGCCCAGCGGGCCGGTGGTCATGGCGCGCGCCGCGGCGATGTCGTCGGCGAACTGCTCCGCATCGAGGTAACCGGCGGGGATGAAACCGAGCCCGCCCGCGTTGGACACCGCCGCGGCCAACGCCGGGGTCCCGGGGCCGCCAGCCATCGGCGCACCCACGATGGGCACCGCGATGTCCCAAAAGCCCAGAACCACGGCGCTAATTTACCATCGCCCGAAGTTGTTGGGGCAGCGATCGTTTCGACGCATACGGACCCAGCACCGCGGCGCCGTAGCGCTTGCTCAGCAGCCGGTGGGCGACCGCGTTGACCTGCTCGACGGTCACGTCGTCGATCCGTTGCAAGGTGTGCTCGATGCTGCGGTGTTTGCCGTAGTTCAACTCGCTGCGGCCGATGCGGCTCATCCGTGAGCTGGAGTCCTCGAGTCCCAGCACAAGACCGCCGCGCAAGGAGCCTTTGGCGATCCGGCATTCCGCCTCGGTGATGCCGTCGCGCGCCACCGTTTCGAGGACCCCGCTGGTCACGGCCATGACGTCGGCGAAACGCCCCGGCAGGCACGCCGCATACACCGACAGCGCACCGCTGTCGGCGAAGATGTCCAGCGTCGAGTAGACCGAATAGGCCAGCCCGCGCAACTCGCGAACCTCCTGGAACAGCCTGGAACTCAGGCCGCCACCCAGCGCGGTGTGCAGCACCGAGAGCGCCCAGCGATGCTCCCAGCTACGCCCCGGTGTGCGGACGCCCAACGACACGTGGGTCTGCTCGGCCTCGCGCTTGACCAGCGTCAGTCCGGGGCGCCCATTGACCCGCCCGGTTCCCTTGCGCGGCGCAACGGGCCGGCGTCCGCGGACCAGACGCGATCCGAAGTGCTCGCGCACCAGCGCGACCACCTCGTCGTGGTCGACGTTGCCGGCCACCGCGACGACCATGCGTTCCGGGGTGTAGCGCCGCACATGAAACGAGTGCAGTTGGGCCCGCGTCATCGCCGACACCGAGTCCGCGGTACCGATCACCGGGCGACCCACCGGGTGGTCACCGAACATCGCCCCCAAGAAGACATCGCCCAGCGCGTCCTCGGGGTCGTCGTCGCGCATCGCGATCTCCTCGAGGACGACGTCGCGCTCCAGCTCGACATCCTCGGCCGCGCAACGACCGTTGAGCACCACGTCGGCGACCAGGTCGACGGCCAGCTCCAGATCGCTGTCGAGCACGTGCGCGTAGTAGCAGGTGTGCTCCTTGGCGGTGAACGCGTTCAGCTCCCCGCCGACGGCGTCCATCGCCTGCGCGATGTCCACCGCCGTGCGCGTCGGCGTCGACTTGAACAGCAGGTGCTCGAGGAAGTGCGCGGCCCCGGCCACGGTGGCACCCTCGTCACGCGATCCCACACCGACCCAGACGCCGACCGACGCGGAGCGCACCGCGGGCAGGAACTCGGTGACCACCCGCAGGCCCCCCGGCAGTGTGGTGCGGCGGACGGTCTTGTGGTCGGCGTTCACCTCGGCGCTCTGCGCCCCCCGGCGCAGGGCCGCCGCGGAATCAGCTGCCGGTCTTCTTGGATCAGATGGCGGCATCGGCCGGGGCGGGAGCCGAGGCGGTGCTGTCTGCTGTGTCTGCCGAGTCCTCTTCGGCCACCAGGACCAAAGAGATCTTGCCCCGCTTGTCGATGTCGGCGATCTCCACCCGCAGCTTGTCGCCGACGTTCACGACATCCTCGACCTTCGCGATGCGCTTGCCCCTGCCGAGCTTGGAGATGTGCACCAGACCGTCGCGACCGGGCAGCAACGACACGAACGCACCGAAATCCGTTGTCTTGACGACGCCGCCGGGCGGCAGAACGTATCGACGATCGCGACACTCGGGTGGTGGTACCGGGCGAGCTCGAGCGCCTCCCGGCCGTTCCCAGCCGTGTGGACGACGGCGATCCGATCGCTGTTGCGGAGCGCGAACCGCATCATGCTCCGCGCGAGGCCATCGGAGTCTGCGACGAGCACCCGCAGGCGATCGCCCGCGGCACCAGCACTCCTCTCCAATGCCGTCTCGAACTGCGAACTGCTGCGCGCGCGGAGCATCGCTTCTGCCCCTCGCCCCTGCTGATCGCGAGAGCCCGCTTGCGGGCCATCTCCACGATCTCGGGCTGCTCGGACGTCTGCGCTCGCTCGTAGGCCCGCAGCGCACCCTGCGGGTCGTTTCGCTTCTCGAGCAGGGCACCGAGTCTGAGCGCTCCATGGGCGTGACCGCGTTCGGCAGCGCGGCTGTAGGCCTGAGCAGCGCCCGAGAAGTCACCCGTCTCCTCGAGCAACATCCCGACTTCGACGGCGCCACCGGATCGCCACGCACGTCTGCGCGCCGGTACGCCGCCGCGGCATCCTCGAGCCGCCCGCGGTTGTCGAGCAGCACGCCCAGATTGAACGCGCCATCGGCACTGCCCCTCGCGTCCGCTCGGCGGTACGCAGCCTCCGCGCCGGCCAGATCACCCCGAGGCTCGAGCAGCAGTCCCAGACCGACCGCGGCGGCCGCGTCGCCCCTCTGATCAGCACGGCGGTAGGCCACTATCGCCTCCTCCATCTCGCCGTGTTCCGCGAGCAGTTGCGCCAGGTTGAACGCGCCGTCGGCGCTGCCCCTCGCGTCCGCACGGCGGTACGCGGCCTCCGCGCCGGCCAGGTCGCCTCGATGCTCGAGCACCACGCCAAGATTGGACGCAGCCACCGCATCACCGCGCTCATCGGCGTACCGGTACGCGCGCACCGCGCCCGCCTTGTCCCCCTGCTCCAGCAGGCGGAACGCCGAGCTCGACGGCCCTCTTCGTCTCCCCGAGGTGCTCGAGACCGGCATGGTTGTTGCTCGACTCAGCCTGCGGGTGGGTCAACTCGAGCCCGCCTCGGCTCCGCCGGCCGCGGCGGTCGCCGGGTCCATGGGCCGTCGCGGAATGTCCATCAAGCCGCGCCGGCGGCGACCGACGAGCCAAACGCCGCCTGCGAGGGTCGCAAGGACAATCAGACCTGCGAGCACCGGCGCCGCCGGCCATTTGCTTCCGTTGGCGCGGGTGGGGTGCCGCGTGCTCGGATCTCGACGGCTTGGGACGGGTCGTCCGCCGGGCATTCGGGGGGGACGCCGTCTTCGGGCGTGGACGTGCCGTGGAGTGAGTGCCCGGCCGCCGATGGAGCGCCACGACGTTCAGCTCGCCGAACGTCCGCGGGCCGGCGATCCCGTCGACGATCTTTAGACGGTGGGCCGCCTGAAACCGGCGCACCGCGCGCGTTGTCAGCGGGCCGTAGCGGCCGTCGATCGGCCCCGGTGAGTATCCGTCACGACGGAGCCGCCGCTGCAAGCCGCGGACACCGTTGGAGCCCGGGCCGGACTCCCCCGGCTCCTGGATAGAACACGGCCTCCGGCGTGCGCAACGCCGCGAGTGTGATCGCGCCGGCGATACCGTCCACGCGCAGTCCGTGAGCGCTCTGGAACCGCTCGACGGCCTGCTCGGTCCTCGGGCCGTACCGTCCGTCGATTGGCCCGGGGGAGTTTCCAAGCCCGTCCAGGCGACGCTGCAACGTGCGCACCTCCGCTGCGTTCGAGCCGCCTCCGTAGCCGCTCCCAAACGCCAGCACCACCGGGCCGACTGGACGCACGGCCGGCGTGGGCGGATGTGTCGCGTCGACGCCTCGCGCCGACGCGGCCAGCGCCCGGCCCGGTTCGGCGGCCATCACGAGGATGCCCGCCGCGAGCAATATGACTGTGTATTTCGTGGCCGAGACTGCACTGGGCAGGAGCCGTCGTTGGGCGCGGAACCGACCGTCGAGCCGACGTCGCTCCCCAGCGCCGTGGACCAACACGCCACGCCGCCCGGGTCTCTGCCAACGCCCAACGTGAGCGTGACATGAGTTCGTTCTCCTACTTGCTAGAAGCCAATGCACCCGGGCGGGTCGCCCGGCTGCCACTACCTGGGAGACCGACTCAGCCTCAGCCAGGCCGCTCTAGCAAGAGCAGAAACGGTTCCGGCGCGCGAGAGCCGGTAAAACTCCGCAGCGCGAGCGTCGCGCTGGGCGCGTATAGGACCGTCTGCGAATAAATCTTCTGCGGCGCCCGAGAACCCACCGGCGCCGCCACCTGTTGCACCCTCGCCACCGTTGCCAGGTCCGACGCCTGCTCGAACGGGCGCCGGGGGACCGGTGGGTGCGCGATTGCTCGTCCCCGTCGATCCGTCCAATCCGTGTGAAGCTCGGGAGCCGTTGCCCGGATGGGCGGCGACCGACGTGGCGTACAGCTCCGAGCCGTGACCCGAGAGATGTTGAGTCGTACGCGACCGGCCCGCGCCGCCACCGTTCACCGCTCCCACCCGATGCCCGTGCGGCGCCCGCGTGTGTGCTGTCGCGGTGGCGATCGGCTGTGCGGGGCTCGCGCTCATCTGCGCGGGGATCGCCTTGCCACGGCCGGCGGGCGCGATGCTCGGGGCGGACATGGGGACGGCCGGGGCCGCAGGAGTGCCGTTGCGGCGGACGGCGCGCTGCCGGCGGAAAGCTTGACGGACTTCGGCGCCGGCGTGGTCCGGGACGGAGCCGCAGGGGCCACGGCCCCGTCGCCGGTCGCGGGAATCATGGGGAGGTTGGTCGGAATGACGGGGAGGTTCGTGGCCACCGCATGGACCACGGGAGCGACAGTCTGGGCCACCGACCGCGTCACCGGAGCGACCACCGCGGCCACCGGCGCGACCACCTGGGCCACCGACCGCGTCACCGGCGCGACCACCGCGGCCACCGACCGCGTCACCGGCGCGACCACCGCGGCCACCGGCGCCACCGCCTTCGCCACCGGCGCCACCGACTGGACCACCGGAGCCACCGCCTTCGTCACCGGCGCGACCACCTGGGCCACCGACCGCGTCACCGGCGCGACCACCTGGGCCACCGGCGCGACCACCTGGGCCACCGACCGCGTCACCGGCGCGACCACCTGGGCCACCGACCGCGTCACCGGAGCGACCACCTGGGCCACCGGCGCGACCACCTGGGCCACCGGCGCCACAGTCTTCGCGACAGTCTGC
>CAWASF010000004.1:0-27678 GCA_963784685.1 uncultured Actinomycetota bacterium | reverse complement strand
GAAGCGCCCCGGGTTTGATGCGCACTTGGTTAATGGTGTGCAACCGGCTGTTCGGCTGTGTTTGAAGCGTAGTGGTTGGCTTCGTATTCGGTTGGTGGGATCCGGCCCAGGCGGTGCATGAGGCGGTCGGTGTTGTACCAGTGCACCCAGTCGGCGGTCAGGAGTTCGACGTCGGCTAGACGGTGCAGCAGCCCGCGTCGAAATGGGGAGTCGTCGCGGACGGCTTCGGTCTTATACAGCCCGATGGTCGTCTCAGCCAGAGCATTGTCGTAGGCATCGCCGACCGAGCCGATCGAGGCCACCAAGCCCGACAGAGCCAGGGTTTCCCCGAACCGCACCGAGGTGTATTGCGATCCCGCATCCGAATGATGAATCGTGGTGCCGGTCAACGGGTTACCCTCTCGGCGACGCAGCTCGGCGGCCTGGCGAATCGCGGCACGCACGAACCCGTCACTTTTGCTGGCTGAGCATTGCCAGCCCACGATGCGCCCCGCGTAGGCATCGATGGCAAACGCGGTGTACACGAACACCGCGCTGGCCAGCCGCACATAGGTGAAATCAGCCACCAGCAGCACGTTGGGCGCGGTGACCCCGAACTGGCGATCCACCAGGTCTGGGGCGCGGCCCGCCGTGGGATCGGGCACGGTGGTGCGGACCTTCTTGCGGCGGGTCACCCCCTGCCAGCCGTTGGCGCGCATCAAGCGCTCCACCGTGCAGCGGGCCACCCCGATGCCTTGGCGTTGCAGATGCGCCCACATCTTTGTGGCCCCATACAGCGACTCAGGCTTGCGCCGGCCATGCTCGTCGGGTTGGTAATAGCCGGCCAAGATCGAGGTGATCGTCATGTCCCACAGCGCCCGCTGCGACGGCGACCGCGACAGCCAAGCGTAGAAGGTTCTCGGGGCGATCGGGCAGCCGTGCTCGGACAGCACGCGACAGATCGGAGCGACCCCGAACCGAGCTCGATGCTCGGCGATGAACGCACAGATCAGCGGCATCGCGGGTCGCTCTCCCGCGCGAAGAAACTCGTTGCCGCCTTGAGGATTTCTATCGTTTGTTCCAGCTCACGGTTCTTACGTTTGAGTTCACGGTTCTCCCGAACAACGTCACCGGCCACCACGTCGTGACCAGCGCCGTCTCGCTCGTCCTTGCGGACCCACCGGCGCAGCGTCTCTGGAGAAACACCAAGCCGCAGCGCCCCGGCCTGAATACACGCCCACTGGCTGTCGTACTCGCCGCAATGGTCAGCAACCAACCGCACAGCGCGGGCCTTGAACTCCTCGTCGTATCTCTTCGGCATGATGCGAAATACCTTCCCTCGAATGAAGGTGTGCATCAAACCCGGGGTGGTTCATAAACCTGGTCGAGGTGTTCTTCTCGATCATCACCCGCCAGGCGATCCGGCGTGGTTCATTCGACAGCGTCAAAGAACTCATG
Organism: uncultured Actinomycetota bacterium; assembly: GCA_963784685.1. Classification (GTDB taxonomy): domain Bacteria; phylum Actinomycetota; class Actinomycetes; order Mycobacteriales; family Mycobacteriaceae; genus Mycobacterium. The sequence continues at coordinate 26,241 of CAWASF010000004.1, read as the reverse complement.
GCCGCCATCGGTGCATTCATCGACGGCTGGAACCAACGCTGCCACCCGTTCTTGTGGACCAAGACCGCAGACGAAGTCCTGCCCCACACCCGTCAACAAACTTCAGACGCGCGACACTAGGTGCCGCGGGGGCGCTGACCCGACATGCCGGGTTTCGGGCGACGCTGCATAATTGTGAACGTCGAGTTCGGTTATTTGCGGTTGTAGAGAGTGATAGATGCCAGAGGATCCGACCGGGTCGCGTCCGGGCCGGCCGCGCAGCGAACAGTCCCGTTTGGCGGTGCTGCGCGCCACTTCGGAGTTGATCAACGAGGTCGGTCTGCGCGCGATGACGACTGATGAGATCGCGAGCCGCAGCGGGGTGAGCAAGGCGACGATCTACAAGTGGTGGCCGAACAAGTACGCGGTTGCCGTTGAGGCGTTCCTGTCGGAAATGGCTACGAAGTCGCCCGATCCGGACACCGGGTCCGCGGAGGAAGATTTCCGCCGCGCGCTGCGGGGTCTGATCCGCTTCTACCGCAGCAAGAGTGGCCGAGCGTATGCCCAACTCATCGGGGAAGCACAGTTCGACCCGCAAATCGGCAAAGAGCTGCGTGAGCACCTCGTCGGTTCTCGACGGGAGTTGGTGCGGGCGATATTGGACCGCGGGGTCGCACGGGGGGAGCTGCTGCCTGACATCGATCCAGAGGTCGCCATCGACCTGATCTTCGGGCCCGCGATGTACCGCTTGGTCGCCGGCCACGCTCCACTGGATCGCCGCGCCGCGGACGCGATCGTGGACGCGGCCATGCGCGGCCTCGCGCGCTGAGGCTGACGTCACAGATCCGGCGGGATCAAAACCACTGCCTCGCGCGCTATCCTAATTTAGAAACTAAACGTCTAGTTTTTATAAGGAGCCTCGCATGGCCATCGGCTTGCCGGTCACGAAACCCAGCCCCACCGCGGTGAGGCTTGACCCGACGATCCGCAAGATGATCGTCGAGTTCATCGGCACCTTCTTTTTGGTGTTCACCGTCGGTGCCGCCGTGCGCAGCGGCGCTGCCCTGGCTCCGCTGGCCATCGGCGCTGCGCTGATGGTGATGGTGTATGCCGGCGGCCACATCTCCGGCGGCCATTACAACCCGGCGGTAACGCTCGCCGCGCTCGTCCGCGGCCGGATCGGCGGCAGGGATGCGTCCCGCTACTGGATCGCGCAACTGGCTGGCGGTCTCGGGGCTGCCTCGGTCGTGCGCGCGGTTGTCAGTGCTTCGCAGGCCCACACGGTCGTGCCGGTTGGTCATGCCATGGTCGCCGCGTTGGCCGTCGAATTGCTGTTCACCTTCGCGCTCGCTTTTGTCGTGCTCAACGTCGCAACTAGTCACGACCACCCGGACAACTCGTTCTACGGCCTGGCCATCGGTCTCACGGTCACGGTCGGGGCCGTCGCGGTCGGCGGGATATCGGGTGGTGCCTTCAACCCCGCGGTGGTCGTGGGCGGTGCGGCGATGGGTCTGTTCGCTTGGTCGACGCTGATTTACCTGGCCGCCCAGCTGGTTGCGGGTGCCTGCGCAGGCCTCGTGTTCCGCGTGCTCAACCCCGAAGACAAGTGAACGGATATCGATGATGACCCGAAATGCGAAGACAGCAACAAGATTCCGTAACCTGCTCGCGTCCGAGCGCGGGAGCGCCGATCTATACGCCGGCCTGGCCGATGCCACTACCGGTGAGCGGCGGGCGGTCCTAACGCAACTGGCGGCGGTCGAACGCCGGCACGCCGCCCACTGGGCCGACAAGCTGCGCGAGCTCGGCGAGACAGTGCCCGATCGGCGGCCGTCGAGCCTGCGCTTCACAGGGTTGCTGTGGTTGGCCCGGTGGTTCTCGATCGACGCCGTGCTGCCCCACCTAGAGCGCGCTGAACACGCCGACGCCGGTCTTTACGACGGTGATCCAGACGCCATCGCCACCATGGCCGTGGACGAGCGCTCGCACGCGCGTGTGTTAACCCGGCTACGGGGAACCAACGATTCTCCGGCAATCGGCGCCAACGAACCGTGGCATCGTGGTGACCGGTCGGGCGCGTTGCGCGCGGCGGTTTTCGGTGTCAACGACGGCCTGGTTTCCAACGCCTCGCTGGTGATGGGCTTCGCCGGATCAGGCGCGACCAACACGGTGATCCTGTTCGCCGGGCTGGCGGGCCTACTGGCCGGAGCGTTTTCGATGGCCGCGGGCGAATACATTTCGATGCGTAGCCAGCGCGAGGCCTATGAACGCGAAATCTCTTTAGAGGCAATGGAACTGCGCGAAGACCCACAGGCTGAAGCCGAAGAGCTGGCGCTGATCTATCGCGCCAAGGGTCTAGACAGCGAGCAAGCCGCGCTGGCTGCGGCGGCGATAATGAAGGACCGTGACGTCGCCTTGGACACCATGGCGCGCGAGGAGCTTGGCTTGGACCCTAGCGCACTGGGCTCTCCCTGGTCAGCCGCCGTTTCAAGCCTCCTGGCTTTCGCGCTCGGTGCCGTTGTCGCCGTGCTGCCCTTCATGTTTGGTTCCGGACGGTCGGCGCTGATCTGGGCGATCGCGTTGGCGGCCCTGACACTGTTCGCGGTCGGTGCTGCGATCGGCGTACTCAACGGCCGAAGCGCCATGCGTTCCGGCGCACGTCAGCTGCTGATCGGCGGAGTTGCGGCCCTACTGGTATTCGGTATCGGCCACCAGCTCGGTGCTTCTGCGGCCGGGGGGCGGTGATCCCATGATTCACAACTCGATTGATCAACTCGATACCAGCGTGGCACCTTTGTTGACCGCGGCTGCGGTCGGTGGGGCAATTGCCGTCGCACTCATCGGCAGCGCCGTTAACGCCACCACGCCCGTCGCCCGACCCACAACGCGACTCTGAAAGTCATGGACATCGTTACAGGCACTCGGCGCACGGGTGAGATCTGCCGCGTCGCTGTGCTCGGCACCGGAATCATGGGCGGCCCGATCGCCCGCAACCTGTTGCGCCACGGCTTCGATGTACGCGTCTGGAATCGCACATCGGCCAAGACCGCGCCACTGGCCGCCGAGGGGGCAACCAGCGCAGTCTCGCCGGCGGCCGCCGCGGCCGGTGCCGATGTCGTCATCACCATGCTGACCGACGGATCGGCGGTAGAAATTGTGATGAGCGGGCCGGGCGGCGCATTATCCGTGTTGGGATCGGATGCGGTGTGGATCCAAATGGGCACAGTCGGTGCGGATTGGTGCGACCGACTCGCCAACTTGGCGGCGCGATCCGCCGTCGCCTTCGTCGATGCCCCGGTTTCTGGCAGTTCTGAGTTGGCCGTGACTGGACAGCTGGAGATCCTCGCCTCCGGCGCTGGCCCTCTGCGGTCGCGCCTGGAGCCCATTTTCGACGTCCTTGGGCGCCGCACCGTGTGGCTGGACCGGGTCGGCGATGGCAGCCGGCTCAAGCTCGCGCTGAACAACTGGCTGGCGGTGCTGGTCGAAGGGACGGCCGAAACGCTGGCTCTCAGCAGCGCGCTCGGCCTGGACCCGCAGCTGTTCATCACAGCCATCGATGGTGGTCCGCTGGCGTCGCTCTACGCAAGTGACAAGGCCAACGCCATGCTCAACTCCAATTTCGTGCCCGGCTTTCCGCTGCGGCACGCGGCGAAAGACGCCGCCTTGGCCGTCGAGGCGGCCCACAGCCACGGGACTGAGCTTCCGCTTACCGCCGCACTGTTGGGTACCTGGCAGCAGGCGATCACAAGCGGTCACGGCGAAGAAGACGTCGGCTCAGCCATCACGGCATTGAACACCGCACCCAACGGCGGCAACTGTGATCGATCATCAGTGTGAAACAGATATGTGAAAACAGATAGAGGAGATACAAGATGAGCAACGTTCCGACAATCGAACTCAACGACGGCGCGCGTATCCCGCAGCTTGGTTTCGGCGTCTTCCAGATCGCACCTGAGCGCACAGCCGCCGCCGTCAGGGCCGCGTTAGAGACCGGCTACCGGCACATCGACACAGCTGAGATGTACGGAAACGAAAAGGGAGTCGGCGAGGGCATCCGCGACGCCGGCCTAGACCGTTCGGAAGTCTTCGTCACAAGCAAACTCAACAACGGCTTCCACCACCCCGACGATGCCCGCCGTGCGTTCGACAGCACGTTGACCGCTCTCGGCTCAGACTACGTCGACCTGTTCTTGATTCACTGGCCACTGCCGACCCTCTACGACGGCGACTTTGTGTCGACGTGGCATGTCCTCGAAGAGTTCGCCGGTGACGGACGGGCGCGCAGTATCGGCGTGTCGAACTTCCAACCTGCTCATCTCGACCGGATGGCTAGGGAATCCGCGACGGTGCCGGCAGTCAACCAGGTCGAGGTCCATCCGTACTTCACCAACGAGTCGGTACGCACATATGACCGCGAACACGGCATCGCGACCGAGGCGTGGTCGCCGATCGCTCAGGGCAAGGTGCTCTACGACCCAGTGGTCGAGCGGATCGCCCGCGCCCTGGGCAAGACCCCGGCACAAGTCGTGCTGCGCTGGCACATTCAGCGCGGTGACATCGTCTTCCCGAAGACTGTTTCTGCGGATCGGATGAAATCAAACTTCGAGATCTTCGATTTCAAACTCGACGGCACCGACGTCGACGCGCTCTCGGAACTCGACAAGGGCGAATCGGGAAGAACCGGGCCCAACCCAGACACATTCGACTACGTCCCCGGCTAGCGATCTGAACACCGATCGGCCCAGTCGGCTCGTCGTCATAGGAGATGGCGCGCTGTACATGGCGCATCGGCTCCTGTTCATTATAGACGGCGCCGGTCACTATCTATCCTGAGTATGCGCCGCTCGGTGAAGGAACGCTAACTTCTATTATGGGACTTTTTTGGAAGCCCGTGCCCGCAGCCGATTAAGGCTTTGGCGGCGTCCACATCCTGATCAACAACGCTGCCCTCTACACACCCTGCTTCACCCTCGACACCTCCGAAGAACTCTTCGACAGCGTCGTCGGGGCGGACCTCAAAGGAGCCTTCTTCCTGGCGCAGTACACCGCAAAAGCGATGATCGCCGCAGGTGGCGGAGGCCGCATCATCAACCTGCTGTCAACCGATGCGTTTAAGCCGATGGGTCCGCTAGCGGCCTATGGCTCAGCCAAAGCCGGACTGTGGGCAGCCACCCCGTATCTCGCCAAAGAACTGGCACCGCACCAAATCTTGGTCAATGCGATCACACCGGGTTCGACCATCACTGAGGAACGGCTAGCGATGTTCCGGGATGGCTCCTTCGCGACGGGTCAAGTGCCCGCCGGGGCCGCTCTTGAGCGGCTACAGGCTGGGCTGGATTCCGGTGGTTTCGCTCAGATGCTGACCACGATGATGCCGCTAGGTCGTCCGGCTGGCCGGATGAAATCGCTAAGGTGTCCCGCAAACTAAAGGTGGCCAGAGGGTGGGGGGGTGACCCCTTGCGCAAGCGGAACCCGCCTTGCACAACCCAGCGCCTTCTCTCTCCGACGAACAGACTTACTCGAACCCGCCCGGTTGTCTTTGCGGGTGAAAGGGTTGGGTGACGACTCGCTTTCGTCAGCGATCGCGCGCGGCTTAAGCAGCATCGTCGTCTTCGGGTTCGTACACAACGAACAGCGCATCGATATCGCCACGTTGTGGTGATCGTGATGGCGTTTTGGGCGGCTGGGCAGGGCATCGGACAGGCCGAACCTACCGAGTCGGCGGTGGTGTCGCAGCTGCTGCCGGATGGACTGCGAGGCAGTGGTTTCGGTGTTCTTGGTGCGGCGCAGGCAGTTGGTGACGCGATGGCGACCGTCGTGGCCGGTTTCCGGTACACGCTGGTGTCTGCGCCGGCAGCTTCGGATACGCCGCGGCGTGGATGGTTGCTGCGGTCGTCACAGCGGGTCTGTTACGGCCAGGAGCAAACAGCGACCCGAGGAGCGTACCGGGCTAGTCATCGTTTCGTCGGGCGTTGTCTGATTCTCTGGTTCCTCAGCGCGCGGTCCCGCACCTACGCCGGGCTAGAAGATCGCGAACCACATGGCGGTGTAGTGGCAGATCGCCGCGACGGCGGTGCAGGCGTGGAAGAACTCGTGGTAGCCGAAAGTCTTTGGCCAGGGGTCGGGCCAGCGCAGCCCGTAGAACAGGCCGCCAATGCTGTAGATCACGCCGCCGACCGCCAGCAGAACGACCGCGGTCACCCCCGCGTCGTGGAGGATCGTGCCGGTGAACCAGACAGCTACCCAGCTCAGCAGCAAATACAGCGGCACACCGACCCAGCGCGGGGCCGTCGGCCACGACATATTGAGGGCGATCCCGGCCAGCGCGCCGCCCCAGACGATCCACAGCACCAGGTGGCCCGACGGCGGCGGCATGGCCACCGCCGCCAAGGGTGTATAGCTGCCAGCGATGAACAAGAAGATCATTGAATGGTCGAGGCGCCTCATCCGATTGCGAGCGGCGGTCGATTTCCACTCGACCCGGTGGTAGGTGGCGCTGACGGCGAACATCGTCACCGCCGCTGCGGTGTAGGCCAGTGTGGCCAGCCCCGCGCGCGTCGACATCAGCGCCCACGACACCGCAACCAGTGGTGCACCGGCGACGACGGCCACAAAGGTGGCGTAAACGTGGATCCAGCCACGAAATCGTGGCTTGGTAAGGAGCTGTGCCGCACCGTCAACAAGGTGCTCGGCGACCTGCCCAACGGGTTTTACCGGCGCCGTGACCTCCCGCTCCAGTTTCGTCGATACGGTCACTGCGATGGTTCTCCTTCCTGACTCACCGGTGGATTCCCGCCGTAGAGCATCAGTAACCACGCTAGGCGGGCCGCGGCACAGAAGGGTCTCCGACGTGCAACGAGATGGCGGACACTTCGGAGGCGGTGCGCGGCATCATTCCGTTGCCGGACAAGAGCGCCACCATTGAATGTCGTGTGTTCCCTGCTGATCCTTTTGGGCGGGTCGCTGTCATGCTGATCGCAGCTTTTAGCGTGCACTGGCGGTCAGCTTTGATGCGATCCTGCGCTATTGCCAGATCAGCGTCGTGCCGCTGGGCCCGCGGTTCCCTCAGACCGTGCTGCTCGTGTTCGGAGTGGCGTCGCTGCTACTGGCGGCGCTGTATTCGCTTGACCAGCCTCGCCTTGGACCTGCAAACCGGGCGCCCGTATTTGACGAACACCACCTCCGCTGCAGACGCGTTCAGTTTGGTAAGGCAAAATTGTGCTGGTGACAACTCCGCAAGGGCCGGCGCGCGGCGATTCGCCGGAATGGAATCGCCCCTCGGAGCCGCCGGGCCCCGGCAGGGGACCGGTACCCCCAGGGCCCCGGCCCGCGCCTCCATCGGGATCTCCGACCCGGCAGATTCCTCAGGGCGGTCGGCCATACCCACCACCGCCGTCACCGAACCGACCGCAGCCGCCCGGTCGCCCGCCGAGTCCGCAACAGGATCAGCCAGGCCGCCCGCCCGCCTCCGAGCCTCATCCGCCGGGCCGCCCGCCGGCCCCGCGGCAGGGTCAGTCCGGCTCGCCACCAAGGCAGCCGGAGCAGGCCACCACTCGGCTCTCCGCTCAGCCGCCGCCAAAGGAGGCGCCGGCGCAAACCCGACGCCGCTTCTTGGGCAACCGGCGGACGATGGCTCTGGTCCTGGCCATCGTGCTGGTGGTCGTCCTGGCCGTCGTGGTCGGTGCTGAGCTCTTGGCCCGCCACCTGATCGGCAGCAAGGTGGCAAGCGCAGTGGCGTGCGAGGTGCAGGACAGTGCCACCGTGTCGTTTGCCTCCATGCCGCCGATTCTGTGGCAGTACATCAGCAGCCAGTTCCCCGACATCTCCGTGCAGACTGCCGGCAATCAGGTGCGCAGCGCCAAGGGCATGAAAGTCACCATCGATATCAAGGACCTCCGCCTGAGCGACACCAGCAACTCCAAGGGCACCATCGGCGCGCTGAACGGCACCATCACCTGGTCATCCGACGGCATCAAGGAATCGATCAAGGACGCCATCCCGGTGCTTGGCAGTTTTGTGGCCCGCAATGTCACCACCAACCCCAGCGACGGAACCATCGAATTGAAGGGTGTCCTCGACAGCGCCACCGTCAAGCCCCAGATTGCCAACAACGGGCTGTCACTGCAGGTGGTCAACTTGACCGCGCTGGGCTCCAAGTTGTCGACGGATTCGGTGCAGAAGAAGCTGGACAGTCTCACGTCCAAAGCGACCCAGAACTATCCGCTGGGCATCCACGCCGACAGTGTCAAGGTCACCGATACCGGCGTGGAGGCTACGTTCTCGACCACTAACGCGACCATCCCGGCATCGTCGTCGCCGCAGACTGGTCAGGACTGCTTCAGCTGAGCCCGTCGAGCACGGCGCGGGTGGCCAGCAGCCCCCGAAAAATCCGGCCCCCCGGGGCCTGACTCCCGCAAGGCAGTCAGCATTTCTTTATGGCGCGGGCATTTTTCGCCGCACGACTAACGGACGCACGAATCTTGCTGGCGCAGAGGCCCGTTCGCGGCCGACCATGGGCACAGAGGGTGATGGACTGTGGATGCATGGGGCGTGCGGGCCGTGGAGATCCGCATCGACGACGGCGTGTGACAGCGCGCTGAACTGGGCGTGGCGCAAGCTATTCCAACAAGACGCGGCGGTTGCGGAGCTGTCCTTGACAGGCGAAAAGCCCTGGGAAACACACCATCACGGTGCGATGCCGCGGGCCTCGCACCGATGCAGTGGCGCTCTCCCGTCGAATCCCGTCGGAGCACAGGGAAATTGCTGCTTTGCCCTGAAGGCACCAACCAGTCGATGACGGCGAACCACATGAACGACACCCGGTCGTGCGCCATCACCGAGGAAATCGGCGGAATGACGCCAGATGGTGCGCGCTCAGGATCGTAGCCCTATCCCATCAGGGATGCGATAGAGCTTCGAGGTCACGGTCGTAAAGCGCACGTGGGCCAGCGCGTCCGAACGCAACACGTGTGGCGGTCGCCCGATGCCGGCCTGTCGCCACGGTCCCCGCCGGATGCAGGCCCCGCTCCGGTTCGCGGGGGTCTGGCTCGACCGGGTGGGCGACGACCATCCCACCTTCGTCGATGCCGAATCGTTCGTGCAGCCGGGCCAGCGGTTTGGGCGCCCACCAGTTCCACCTGCCCAGCACTCGCATGAAGGCCGGTACCAGCACCAACCGCACCAGTGTCGCGTCGACCACCACCGCCAGCGTCATACCAACGCCGAAAATGCGCATGAACTGCACGTGAGCGGCGATCAGTGCCGCGAATGAAATCGACATCACCAGTGCAGCAGCGGTAATCACCCGCGCAGTGCGAGCCACACCCAGTGCGACGCTCTCGTCATTGTCGTCACCCGTACGTGCTGTCGCCGGCCGCGCGGCTTGGGAACGCACCCAGTACTCGCGAATCCGCGACATCAGGAAGACCTCGTAGTCCATCGACAGCCCAAAGGCGATGCAGAACAACAACACCGGCAAATTCGCCACAAGCGTCCCGGTCGGCGTGGTTCCGAGCGCGCCAAGATGGCCATCCTGGAAGATCCACACCAGCGCGCCGAAAGCGGCCGTCAGCGACAACACGTTGAGCACCAACGCCTTCAGGGGCAGCACCACGCTGCCGGTGAGCAGGAACAGCAGCACGAAGGTGATGACGCCGATGAGACCAAGCACCAACGGCATCCGTGACGTGATGGCGTCCACGCTGTCGCGGTTGATCTGCGCAGTACCGGTCATTTCGACCGACCTGCCGGCCGGCCCGGGTACTGCGTGCAGTCGATCGAGCTGGGTCGCCGAGCTACCGGAGAACAGCGGCGCGGTAGTGCTGACGGTGAGAAACGCACTACCCTGTGCGACCCCGGTGGCAGCCGAGGGCGGCCCCACTCGGTTCCCGCCGACGAACGTGCCGCTGGGGGCGGTCACCGCCGACACGTCCGGTACCCGGGACAGATCGGCGGCATAGCGGTTCAGCTCATACGGGGTCAGGCCGTGGGCATCGGGGACTACGACCGTCACATCGTTCGCGGAGTTGTCGCCGAAGTCGTTGCGCAACTGGTCGCCGAGCTGATGCGCCGATGCCGAGTGAGGCAACACACGGTCATCGGGCATGCCCCACCTGACGCCGAGGAAGGGGGCCCCCAACAGGACCAGCAGCGTAACGACGGCCAGCCCGATCGGAACCGCGCGGCGCATCACGAACTTGGCTGAGCGGTACCAAAACAGTTGCTCGACGGGGCGCGGGACGGGTTCGGGCCGGCGCGACAGCCGACGAACCAGGCGGCGCACGTCAAGCGAATCGAGCCGGGAGCCCAATAGGACGATGACCGCCGGCGTCACCACGAGCGCGGCCACCGCTGCGAATGCGACCGTGGCGATACCGCCATAGGCGATCGACTTCAGGAAGTACATCGGGAACAGGACCATCACGGCCATAGACAGCGCGACAGTCGTCGCGGAGAACAACACTGTGCGTCCGGCGGTGGCCATGGTTCGGATCAACGCCTCGTCGCGACCGGCGCCGGTGGCCAGCTCGTCGCGGTAGCGACTGATGATCAACAGCGTGTAGTCGATCGCCAGTGCCAGGCCCAACGCAGTACTCAGGTTCAGCGCGAAAATCGACACGTCCGTGCCGAAGGTGATGGCGCGCAGCACCGCCATCGAGCCCGCGATTGCCAGGAGGCCCACGGCCATCGGCACTGCTGCAGCCAGTAGCCCGCCGAACACCCAGACCAAAACAATGAGGCTGAGCGGAATGGCGATCGACTCCATCAGCAGCAGGTCGCGCTCATTTTGGTGGTTGATTTGCGCATAGACCATCGCCATCCCGCCCGTGCGGACAGTGACGCCTTGACGGTCATGGACAACTTCGTCAGACAACGTCTGGGCGTACTTCTGGGCGTTGTTCTCGCCGCCGGTGATTCCCGCGACGATCAAACCGGAGGTGCCGTCCTTGCTGGTCAGCGCCCTCGCGGCCGCGGGCGGCGCGGTCCACGCCGACGTCACACTGGCGACGTGGGGAGATTGGGCCAGGTGATCGACGATGTCGGTGGCGACCGCGCGGGCCCGCGCGCTGGTGGCACCTGCCGGCGCGCTTACGGTGATAAGCAGCTGCATGTCGCCCTGGCCGAACTTGTCGCTCAGCAGCTGTGTCGCCCTGGCCGATTCCGAGCCCGGGTCCTGGAAACCACCTGCCGACAGGCTTTTTGCGACCGGGATGCCGAAAACGGCGGCTCCGACCATCACCAGGATCGCTATCGCGACGATCCGCCGTGGTGCGGCGATGGCCAGTCGGGCGATTCGGTTCAGCACGTCGCTCCTTCGCTGTATCGGTCGTAACTTGGCACTAGTCCGTTGGCGGTGCCAACCACCTCCCCCGACATGAATACGACGAGGGCCGCCGAAACGTTCAGATATCAGCGCGGGAGACCAGCGCGTCGACGAACGCCATGGTGTGCATGCGGGGTAGAGGCTAACGGACGTGCCAGCATCGCGGTGGTTGTAGTTACGCCGCTCGGGCCTCGACCACGCTGAGGGGTGAAGCGGTTCGCACCACCCGGGTCATCTGGAATCCGGCTTGGCTGAGCAGCTCTCGGTACTCGGCGGCGGTGCGTTCGCGGGCCCCCAAATTCAGCAGCATCTCCAAATCCACCCATTTGCCGGGGAAATCACGGTCGTGCTTGGGGATGACCAATTCGACCAGCAGCACCGTGGCTCGGGGGCCGGCTGCCGTGCGGACGTTACGCAGGATCTGCACCGCTTTCTCGTCGGGCCAGTCGTGGATGATGTTCTTGAGGATGTAGGCGTCACCACCGGCCGGGACGCTGTCAAAAAACGACCCCTCCGCGATACGGACCCGGTCAGCGACTTTGTGCTCGCGCAATAGGTTTGGGGCGCTCGCGACGACCCGCGGCAGGTCGTACAGCACGCCCCGCGAAGCCGGCGCCCCCGCCAGGATGGCGGCCAGCAGTGGACCGTGCCCGCCGCCCACGTCGACGATCATCGGGTAGGCGCTGAAGTCGTACCCGGCGACCACCGTCCCGTCCGTCAGTTCCGAAACACTCGTCATCGTCTGGTTGAAGAGTTCGGCAAGCTCGGGCTGCCCGGCGAAGTAGTCGAAGCTCTCCTTGCCGCGCAATGCCGGCACGACCGTACTTCCGGTTCGGATCGAATCCACCATCAGGGTCCAGCGTTCGCGCTGCTCGGCTGACCCGTAGAACTGCGCCGCCCAAGTCATCGAGATCGGTGCGTCCGAACGCAGTGTGCCGGCAAGGGAATTCAGCTCATAGCGTCCGTCGCGGCGATGACGGAAGATGCCCTTGCCGATCAAGGCCCGCAGCAGCCGGCGTAGCGCGTCCGCGTCCGCACCCACCTGGGCGGCCAGCTCCTCGATCGGCAGCGGGCCGTTGGCCAGGGCATCGGCGACACCGAGTTGGGCCGCCGCAGTGATCGCCTGCGATGTCCAGGTGGCAATGATCATCTCCATCATCGCCGCCGGCGCGGGTGTCAGCCGTTGATGAAGCCGATGCAGGTAGTGGCGAATCCACTCGACAACGCGGGCCAGCTTGGCGGACGGCACCTTGGTGCTCGCCGACATGGCCTCACCTTCGGGGTTCGTGCGGGGCGACTTGCGCAATTTATTCATTGGCATCGACAAGATGGGCGGTCGTCGCGTTCGCGAGGTCTCGGCTGATCTCCCTAGACATCCGGCGGTGACTCACCGCACGCAGAAACGTTGTCAGTGCCCAGGTCATGAACCGGTCCGAGATCATCGCCGCCGGCCTGAGCGCGGACTCACTGCGGGACACCTGCAGCGTCGTCACCCAGGACACCGCCTTGACCTTGCGTCGCCTGGTGTTCTCGTACCAGCGCAGCGCGCTCGAGAGATCCCGGTTGCCGCTGCGCACGCCGTTGCAGCCCGTTACGAAATCCGAAAGCGCCTTGCACAACACCATCGTGTCAAGCAGCGCCTGATTGGTCCCCTGCGCAAGGGTGGGCGGCATCGTGTGCGCGGCATCGCCAAGCAACGTAACCGCGCCTTGGCCCGGGTGGGGGATCGGATGCCGAAAATGCGGGAAAGGCGAACGGGCCAGATCCGCGTCAGTCAACGTCGCGAGTACTCGATCGGCCGAGTCGGACCATCCGTTGAAATTGGACCGGATCATGTCGATCGGACGTCCCGGTCTGACGAAGTCGGGCGACCATGGCAAGTCGAACCACCACTGCACATCCGAACCTCCAGCCGGCCACAGGCCGATGTTTCCGTGCTCGCCGATAATCATTTGTGCGACATGCTTGTCGGCGACGTGCGGAAGGGTGACCAGTCCCTGCCAACTGCACCAGCCGGTCGGCTCCGCGGGTTGCGCGCCGACGATGTCCCGAACCATCGAGTGCAGGCCATCCGCACCGATCAACAGATCTCCTTCGGCCCAGCTGCCGTCTTCCAGTTCGAGCCGAACTCCGCTTTGCGTGCTGACGAACCCGACCGCGCGGGCATTGCACCGGATGCGATCGACCGGAAAGCCTTCCAGCAGCCGTTGAAGCAGGACGCGACGTGGGACCATCCGAACCGGTGCGCCCAGCCGGTCCACGATCGCAGTCAGGTCCATAGTGGTGACTCGCCGGCCCGTGGCTGTCACAACCCGCACGGTGGACAGCGGCTGACCGGCCCCGTCCATATCGACCCCCAGCTGCTCCAGAACGATCGCGCCGTTGGACCAGATGGTGACGGCGCCGCCGCCCGCCGTCACAGCCGGCCGCCGTTCGAAGACGGTGACGTCGTGTCCGTCGCGCAGTAATCCCCGTGCGAGGGAGATGCCGCCCACCCCGGCGCCGACAACGAGAATCCGAAGCGACCGGTTCGACGGCGCTTTGGGCACTGGCATCAGGTTCGCGGAACTCACATCAGTCCTCTGCGTGTCGTTCGTAAGCCCACCGCTCAAGTCGCGCTTGCAGCTTCAGTAGGCCAAGTCCAGCGAACGACATACCCCCACTGAAGTAGAGCGTCAGCAACGGATTCATCTCAACACCTCCTACTGCTATCACGCAGTAGGTCGACACGAAGTTCACCGGCGAAGGCAATTCGGCTACGGCCGGCCGCACCTCGACGCAACTCATTGCTACGCAAGCTCTTTCAATGCGGCGGGCCGCTCAGCGCGGTCGAAGTCGACCATCGCCTGAACGATCGGTTTATCGGATTCGGCTGCGGCCACGCCTTTTTTACTTCACTTCAGGACGCGATTTGGTCAGCCGGCCGCGTTGCCACCGCGGCCAGCACCGCTTGGGTGGACGCGCGGCTTCCCACGGTGATCCGCGCAGCGCCGTCGGGGTAATAGCGGGCCTTCAGCGCGGTGTCGCCGAATACCTCTCGCCAGGGTCGCCCGACGGCCGGCAGGTAAACGAAGTTGGCGTGCCCGTCGGTGGTGTATACACCCATAGCCCGAAGGTGCCGGGACAGGTAATCCCGCTCACCAGTGATTCGCAGAATGCGTTGCCGCAACTGGTCTTCGGCGTCGTAGGACGCCGCGACCGCGGCCAAGCCGGTGATGCCCGTGCCGAATGGCAATTGCATCCCCCACAGCATCGCGGCCAGTTCCGGCGACGCGAACCCGTACCCGATACGAAGTCCGGCCAACCCATAGGCCTTAGAGAACGTCCGCAACACCACGACGTTCGGAAAACGCCGGACCAGGTCCGGTCCGTCGATGCGGTGCTGGGGGGCGACAAACTCGATGTAGGCCTCGTCGAGCAGCACGACCGTCTCGTCAGGCATCCGCCGCAGGAATCGCTGCACATCCGCGAGGCGCTCGACGGTGCCGGTCGGATTGTGGGGCCGGCACAAGACGACGACGCTGGCGTCCGTCGCCGCTTCGGCCATTGCGTCCAGGTCGTGGTGACCGCGCCCGTCGAGCGGAACAGTGACCGCAGTCAGGCGGGCCATCCGGGCGAAGATCGGATACCCGTCGAAAGTCGGCTCGCTGAACACAATCCGATCACCGGGCCGCGTCACCGCATGCAGGACCTGCATCACCACCCCGCTCGCACCCGCTCCGAGCACGACCTGGTCGTCGCGGACGCCGATATGACCTGCGATCAAGCGGCGCAGCCGTTCGGGCAGGAACTCCGGATACCGGTTGGCGACATCGATCGAGCGGATCAGCGCCGAGCGCACCGCCGGCAGCGGCGGAAACGGATTCTCGTTGAGCGACAATGCGAATGGATCGGTCGCGTTCGGCAGCGTGTCGAGGATCTCCGCGGTCACAGGGCTCGCCGCCATGAGGGGTCGCATCAGCTTCGTCCGCCCCACCGGACCGCCGCCGCACCCGCGAAATCGCCGGCGTGCGCGAAGGCCGCCATCATCACGACGTCGCCGGCCTTGACCTGACCGTCGGATATCGCATGATCCAGGTTGATCGGGATGCCGGCCCCGAACAGGTTGCCGCATTCGTCAAAAGTATCGAGGTGTCTCGACTCGGGCACCTCGAGCGCTTCGCGCCAGTTGTGCAGGAACACCCGGTTTGGCTGATTGGTGATCAGCAGGTCGATGTCCTTGGACGACAGGCCGATTCGATCGCAGACGGCAAGCGCCACGTCGGGCACCTGCTGGTTGCCGCGAGCAAGCACCTTCGCGATGTTGGTTTCGGTGAACCCGATGCAGCCCTCACCCGGGCCGGGTTGCCACCACTTGCGGAGGGGGTCGATAACGAGCGTCATGTCGCCGGCATATTCGCCGTAGGTGCGGCACTCGATGTCGAGTATCGGCGACTCGTCCGACAAGGTGACCAGTCCAACCGCGGCGCCGTCACCGGGCACGGACGACTGCGCCTTGCGGCGCACCCCGGGCTGGTCGAAAATCTGGCCCGCCGCGTTCTGGGCGACCGCGATAAGAGCTGTGCGCCCTTGTCCGGACGCGAGCAGTTGACGGGCCACTTTGAGACCCAGCACGAATGCCGCGCACCCGCCGTTGTGCAGATCCAGCACCCAGTTAGGGCGCATGCCCAAGCGGTGTGCGATGCCGCCGCCCCCGCCGTAGAACGGCACGTCGGGCATTTGGGCGTGAGTGATCAGCACCTCGACGTTGGCGATCACGTCCCGGCCGTGCCGTTCGATCAGGCCCTGCGCGGCCCGCTCGACCATGTCGATCACGGTTTCGTCCGGCCCGACATGATGGCGGAACTTGGGCGCACGGAACATCAGGTTGGCCGCCAGGTCGTCCGAACCGGCGAACTGCGCGTAGTAGTCGGCGCCGACAGGTTCGCCGGGTAGGTACGTCGAGACGTCTGTCAGGCTGACTGTGGGTTGGTTCATGAAGCACTCATCCAGGCCGGCGTGACCGGCAGTCCGTTGCGGTGGCGGTACTCGGCGATTGACTTGAGGTTGTTCAGCTCCAGCCCATGACCGGCACCGAACAAGTCCCAGAAGTCGCCGACCCAGCCCGTGCGCTGTGGCGGGGCGGCCTCGGGATGCGGGTTGTCGTCATAGAACGCGTGACGGCAATTGGTCCACAGCACAACGGAACCGGGCTTGCCGAGCACCACCTGCGCGTCGAGGACCCGCATCAGGTAGATCATCCACAGGTGCTCGCCCTGGTCCCAGGCGCAGTGGTAGTCGACGGTACGGGCCTCCGCGTTGGCCACCGTGCGGGTGTAGATCGTGGTGTCCGGAAGCAACCGGTCGTAGGCCAGCCAGAGGCCGGGCTCCTCGGTGGGGGTGAAGTCACGCAGGGTATAGGTCCACTCCTCGAGGCTGCGGGTGTGGGCCAAGTATTCGAACAGCTCGTCGGGCGGGCAGTCGACGTAGTCGTTGACCGTGCAGTACTTACCGAAGACCTCTTCGTGTGGGTACACCGACCGCATCTTCTCCATGAACATCGGGGCGGTCTCCTCCAGCGGCGAGGTCTCGATACGGACCACTCCCTCGATCGGCTCGGTGGTGCCGCTGTGGACGGCGATATCGTCAAGCGCTGCTAGGGACATGGAATCGGTTCTCCTTTAGGGTTGTGATCGGTTGTTCGACAACCTGATTGGCAGGTTGCCTGTTCAGGAATGCCGCGAATGGCGGGATTTCGTCTGCGGAGCACTCGACGGTGACCACGGACGGACCGTCGACGGCCATTGCCCGTTTCAGTGCTGCGGGTAGTGCGTCGACGTCGGCCACGTCGACCGAAGACAGCCCGGGGAACATGCCCGCCAGCCCGGCCCCCAGCCGGCTGGGCGCGAATCGGTTGTAGCTGTACAGGTCGTCGTAGAACAGCTGCTCGCGGGTGACGCACATGGCGTGGGCGTTGTTGTTGAACAGTACGAAAGTCACCGGAAGCCGGTACTGCACCGCGGTGTGCACCTCCATGCCGTGCATGAAGAATGCACCGTCGCCGGCGATCACCACGGTGCGCCGGCCGGGCCCACGGTTCGTCGCACGGCCGAAGGCCATCCCGATACCGGCACCGAAGCTGTAGCCCATACCGCCCATGCCGAGTGCGACCGCGAACCGACCGTCCCGGCGAACGGGGAGGTGATGGATTGCGGCTGCGCCGGTGTTGCCGGCGTCGACGACGATGTCGGTTCCGTCGGGCAACACGCGATCGAGCACGACCATGGCATCGCGGTAGCGCACACCCGCACCGGCGAAGGGGGGCGGACTGAGTTCGGTGTGTGCCACGAAATCCGGCACGCGCAGTCCCCTTGCCCGCCCGGGCCCGGACAACGCCCGGGTCAGCATCGTCAGCGATCCTCGCAGGTCTTCGGTGTGCACATGCGTGCACGGCAGGTATGGGGGTGCCGAGCCGATCGAGACCGTCCGCACCGCCCCGAGGGCGTCGTCGAGGCCGGCACGGGCGGTCACCGACAGTCGGGTGCCGACCACTAGGCATACGGCGCTCGCTGCCACCGCGTCGGCCACATCGGGATGGCCCATCACACCGGTCACACCGAGCGCTGACGACGAACCCAAACCTGGTGTGCCGGCAACATCTTTGGCGTCGGGCACACATGCCACCTGCGCGCGCAGCAGAGCCCGCAGCTCCTCGAGTTCGGATCGGGCGTCGTCGCGGGCCACCTGCTTGCCGGCGATGATTGTGATTGGTCCAGTCGCGCGGCGCAGAGCGCGCACGATCGCATGTGGATCACCGATCCGCGCACCGGGGCGCTCGAAGCCCGGCAGGTCATTATCGCCGCAGCCGTTGACGCCGACCATCGCCTGCTGAATGTCTTTGGGCAGCAACAACACTGCCGGACCTCCGGTTCGCGCCGCCGCTACGGCGCTGGGCAACGCCGAGACGATGTCGGAGGGTGTCACCACCCGTCGGCAAAAGACCGACACCGCAGAAAACAACGCTTCGGCATTCAACGAACCGTTGCGGCCACTGGTGTCTTGAAAGCTGCCCCGCCCGTCCATCGTGGTCGCAGGCTGACCCACCAATGCCAACACCGGCACCCGGCTGGCCAATGATTCCCCAAGGCCCGGAATGAGATTGAGCGCACCCCCGCCAGACGTCGCCGCCACTACCCCCAAACCGGCGCCGCTCCGGCTGTACCCGTCGGCCATCGTGGCCGCGGAAAACTCGTGCTTGGCCAATACCGCGGTGATGTCCGAACTGAAATGTGCGGCGTCGTAAAGATCTTCGATGTTGGCACCGTCGACACCGAATATGTAATCGCCGCCGATTCTCGCGAGGTGCTCGACGATATGGTCGACCACCCTGTGTTGCCTGTGCATCTACTCACCTAACTTGTGTCGATGCCAGTAACACGACGTGCGGGTGACTTCAGTTCACGCCTAGGCGCAAGTCACAGCGAACGCTCCAGGAGCACCTGGCCGTCGTCGGCGGAAACCACTTGCACAGAGGCGATTTGATCGACAGGCGTCGAAATGCTGCCGGCGGGCGTCGCCGTATGGCCCGGGATCGCCACCCAGGTTGCCGTCCGAGTGTGACTACCGTCACGACCTACCACAACCATTGCAAGCGTGTCGTGATGGGCGTTCAGCGGGGCCAGGCAGACGCAGTTCATCGAGATGAACGTTCCCCACTGCCGGCTGCTGAGCGAGACCGTCGAGGCCAGCCTGTTCGTCCCGACCTGCGCCATCGGCTGAACCGACACGCTCGCCTGCGGCGGCGTGGGCACGGTTGTCGGGGAATGGCCCGCACCGCCGACAAGCACTCCAATCGCCAGCACCGCGGCTGCGGCGGCCCCGGCGGTCCAAGTCACGATGCGGGACCGGCGCCGTCGCCAGTGCACCTTTGCCAGCAGCGACGGCAGCAACTCGTCGGGCAGGGGCCGTCCCGCGCCACCGCGGTCGGCCTCGTTGATCGCCACCAACTCGTCGCGATCCAGCCGAGACAGGAGGGCCGGCATGCCGTTGAGCTCGCCAACGGCGCTGCGGCACAACGGACAGCCGGTCAGGTGCGCTTCGAATTCCCGCCGTTCGGTGGACGACAGTGATCCCAGCACGTATGCGGCATCCCACATCGCGTACTCGTCACGCCCGGATAGATCACCGCCCTGCGGCGTCCCGGGCCGCCATAGCGGCATCATCGTGTAACTCCCATCTCCTGGGACATCTCCTGATACGTCAGATATTTCGTAGCCGGCGGCCGTTCGGACGGCCAGTGGGACCATCATCGCGGCCCCGTGCAGTGCGGCTCTCTCGTGGATGATTTATGTTGCGGGCGAAGGTGAATAGCGCGGCCCCTGCCGAGCGCTCGTTGCCGCCTTCGTCAACTCGGCTTCCGCACGCGGCGACCTTGTTGGAATAGGCACTTCATTCACCTCCTTGCTGGGGAAACGATCGAAGCGCCTGTTTGGTTCACACGCGGCACGGCGGCCACGGTTAGCTCGGAGGCAAGCTACGGGGCTCGGTGCCCACGCGGCCGCCGGCGGTCAGACGCCGTCCATCCAACTGTGGAATCGACCATCCGGGTCGTAGGCCGAGCGCACCTTGTCGAGGCGTGCCATGTTGGATTCTGCGATGAATCGCGCCGGACGCCGGCACAGATTCTCGTCGGCGAGCGAGATGCCGGTCGCCAAATGCGACATCGCCGCCATGTTGGACGCGGCCCAGTCGCGGTACCGTTCGTCGTCGGCCGGATCCTGCCAGATGGTGTAGAGCGCCATGTAGACCTCGTCCTCCAAGCCGTACACCATGTCAGCGCGCTCGGGGGCCGTGTTCCAGCCGGTGAAGATGAAGTGCGAGGGGTGCGGTGGCATGGTTTCGATGATTTTGCGGATGCCCGGCAGTAATTCTTCGGCGGAAGCCGACGTGAACATGTTGTCGGCGATATAGCGGTGTCCCTTGGGGTAGCTGGTCATCACGGCGGTATACCAATTGGCCAAGGTTGTTGGCGCATAAGGAAGATTGACGATCGCCTTATCGATGACCGGGCAAGTTCCCAGCGGGGCAAGGGCTTTCATCGCCTCGTCCTCCGAGTCGGCGAATACCGGCGAGGCGATCGTGATGCCAGGTTGGTTGAGCCCGGCTCCCGGAAAGCTGCGCGCGGTGTGGATCTGCAGTTCGACCCGGTCGTCGATCTCGGGAATGATCGAGCGTCCCCAGGTGAACACCTCGTCGGCGACCTCGATCGGGTACATGTACAGGCAGGTGCCCCAGACGGGGGGACGTGGGTGAATCCGCAATTTGAAGGAGGTGACCACACCGAAGAAGCCCGGTCCAGAGCCGCGGGCCGCCCAATACATGTCCGGATGGTTTTCGGGGTCGCAGTAGATCTGTTCGCCGTCGGCGGTGACGACTTCCAGTCCGAGCACGCTTTCGCATGCCGGCCCGAGCACCGGACTGTTCCAGCCGTATCCGCCCTGCAGAAGGTAGCCACCGAGGCAAATGCCTTCGCAATGGCCGGCGGGAAAGAACAGCCCTTGTGCGTCCAGTTCGGCCGCGAAGACGCTGGCGACCTTGCCCGGGCCGACGTCTGCGGTCATCCGCTCCGGTTCGACAGTGCAGTGATCGAGCCGGCTGACGTCGAGCAGCAGGCCGCCGTCGCGAAGGTGGCTGGCCACCCAGCTGTGCCCGCCCGAACGTATGCCGACGTGATGTCCGTTGGCCCGCGCATAGCGGATCGCTGCGACCACGTCGTCGGCGTCGTGCGCCTGCACGATTACCTCCGGAAATCGATCCGGCAGGAGGCCATTCCATACCGTTGCCCGACGGGCCGTCTCGTAACCGTCCGTGCCACGGAAGAAGGTCTTTTCGGTGGAAAGTAAAATCATTGTGTTCCTTTGCTTTTCGCGCGCGGCATCTCAGCGTGCATCGCCAAGGAGCTGCCCCGGCGCTACGAAATCCGCGGGCGCACATTCGCGTGGCTCCCGGACGGACGGACCAAGCCGCTGCAGGTAGGCGGCGACTTGCCGGGCCAACGGCGTCGCGTTGAGGCGGATCGCCCGGAGTGGGCCGTTCGGCGGAATGCCGTATCCGATCGCGAACATTCCGTCGCCCACGTGCGAGGCAAAGCCGCCGTGCGGGTTGCCATGCTCGTCGAGGACGCCAAGATGTCCGACCAAACCGTCGAGATCCGTGCCGAACCCGGTCGCGGCGATGATCACCTGTGGCGCTACGGATGTGCCGTCGGCGAGGATTACGCCGTCGGATTCGACCGCCGTGACCGCGCCGACGACCTGGACGCGCCCGACCCGCACGGCGTTAATGAGCTCGTCGGCCAGCGTCGGGATACGGCCTCGCTGCTCCACCGTCGCCTTCAGCCCGAGTGTCGGCCGGCCGAAGCCGTAGGCCGACAGGTCACCGAACATCAGGCGGTTCATGCGCGCGATCAGCGGATCGATCATGCGTGCGGGAACCCTCGAGAACAGCTCGAGGAAGATATCCGATGGAAACGGTCCGATGGCCCGCCGCACGAGGTGCGGTGGTGTGCGCACCGCAAGCCAGATCCGTCGCGCGCCGTCGTTGGCGAGTTGAACAGCGATGTCGGCGGCCGAATTGCCCGCGCCAACGACCAGGACGTCGCGGCCGCGGTAGGGCCAAGCGTTTGTGAAGTCCCCGGAGTGAACGATCTCGCCATTGAAGCGACCCAGTCCAGGCCAGCGGGGGATGGTGGGTGCACTGTAGTTGCCCGTGGCGAGGACGATTGCCGGGGTTCGGATTTCACCTGACGACGTGTCAAGTTGCCACACTCCCTCGGCACGGTCGACGCGGTGGACCGCGCATCCGAGCCTGAGTGCGATGTTCTGCCGCTGAACGTAGTGATCGAAATAGCGGACCATGTCCTCCCTGGTCGGCCAGCGGCCGGCGTTCAAGGGAATCCGTTGTCCGGGAAGGTGCGACAAGAACCCGGTCGTGTTGAGGCGGAAGTTGTCATAACGCGTGCGCCACGAAATCGCCGGGGCCGCCGCGCGGTCAAGAACGAGCGGTTTGATGCCATGCCGATGATCGAGCTCGCGTGCGACAGCCAGACCAGCGGGCCCCGCGCCGATCACCACGGCGCCGGGGCCGTCCTGGGTCTCTGTTGTCATCCACGATCTCCTGCCGTCTTCTTCGGTGCCGAGGACCTCGGTTCCCAGCAGTAATACGATCCACACCCGCTTGTGGTTCAGTCGGGCAGATCCGGTATGGGGTGCCTGGTGCAGGAAGGGGAGCCCCGTGTCGCGTGCCGGTGGCGGGGTAGTTGTCGACGGTGGGCGGAAGCTGAAATGTCCGATCTAACAGGCCGAAATGGGGCGCAACCTCCGGACCGGGTGCTCTAGTGCCCGCGGCGGTCTCGACGGACAGATGGCGCGTGAATTGTCACCCGTTGTCAGCGCAAAGTGGTTGCGACTAGTCGACCTCAGCCACCCCGTACGGACCGCTGCCGACGGTGATGGTGTTGATGACGGTGCCGGCGGCGTTGATCACCGACACCGTGTTGTCGCCGAAGTTGGCGACCTAGACGTCGCCGGCGTTGGGGGTGCCGGTGGGGCTGACCGCCACCCCGGCCGGGTTGTTCCCGACGGGGATGGTGGCGATGACGTGGTTGTTCGGGTTGATCACCGACACCGTGGAACCGTTGTTGTCGGTGACGTAGACGTCGCCGGCGTTGGGGGTGCCGGTGGGGGCGGCCGCCACCCCGAGCGAGCTGCCGCCGACGGTGATGGTGGTGATGACCTGGTTGGTGGAGGAGTTGATCACGGACACTGTGCCGTCGCCCTCGTTGGCGACGTAGACCTCGCCGACGTTGACGGGGGTGGTGGGGCCGCTGGCACGGGCCGCGCCGTTGGCCCCGGTGCGGCCCCACAGCAGCCCACCACGACCGCCGGCGCCGCCCGCGCCGCCGACGCCATTGGTGGCGGTGTCCGAGCCGCCTCCCCCGCCCGCCCCGCCACGGCCGATCGGCGGCGCGTAGCCGCCGGCGCCCGCGGTGCCCGAAGCGGCGCTGTTGTTTCCGCCGGGTCCGCCGAGTCCGCCGCCGCCGTACAACCACCCGCCCCGCCCGCCGGCGCCGCCGGCACCACCGGCGGTGGTGGCGCTGCCGGGGCCGCCGGCACCGCCCATCCCGCCGGTGCCGATTAAGCCGGCCGCGGCCGCCCGCACCTCCCGGGTTGCCGGTACCGGTGCTGTCGCCCCCTTGCCCCCGTTGCCGTACAAGATGCCGCCGGGCTCTCCGGGCTGGCCCTGCACCCCACTGGCCCCGTTCGCGCCGTTGCCGATCAGCGGACGCCCCAGCAAGAACTCAGTCGGGGCGTTGATGACCGACAACACCGACTGCTCGGCATTCCACACCTGGGCATTCAGATTCCACCACTGCTGACCCAGATAAGACTGCAACTGCTCGACGCTGGCCGCCTCCGTGCCCGGATAGGCGCCGCCCGCACGGGTCAGCGCCTGCACGAACTGGGTGTGAAACGCCGAGGCCTGCGCGCCAAGCGCCTGGAACTGGTGGGCGTGGCCGGAAAACAGCGAGGCAACGGCCGTCGACACCTCATCAGCGGCAGCGGCCACCAGCCTGGTGGTGGAGGGCGCGGCCGCGGCGTGGGCCGCGTTCAGGGAGGAACCGATATCGGCCACATCGGCTGCCGCCAGCGAAAGCAGGTCGGGAGTTGTGATCAGGTATGCCATCGCTGGCCTCCGGCGGTCGTGCCCGATCGCCACAAGCGTATGTGCTGGGCCTCAGGGGAAAGACTTTCAGGACAGTGCGGGTACTCTACGCGTATCGGATAGTGCTACTGACGCAATTTCGCGAACTTCACCTCGCGTCTTTCCCCCTGGTGTACCGGGTTGTGGCTGTGGGTTTGCAGCTCCTCTAGGCGCGGTAGTACTACCGATTTCGGGAACGCGAGGGGTCACGGGCCCCCGGGGTTGCCGACAACCGAATTGGGTCACCC
This sequence comes from uncultured Actinomycetota bacterium, assembly GCA_963784685.1. Lineage (GTDB taxonomy): Bacteria > Actinomycetota > Actinomycetes > Mycobacteriales > Mycobacteriaceae > Mycobacterium. The sequence goes on along the minus strand of CAWASF010000004.1, from coordinate 1,950 downwards.
AGTGGTGCCATACCACCCGTCCAGCTGAAACGGGCTTTTCATACCGGCGATCAGTCGTGGTCTCACCACGGCGGGGGGTATTCCGCCGCCCGCATCGAGCTCTTGGATGAAAAGGGGCGATGGCCCGTCGAGGGTAAAGACCCGGCTGGGCCGCGTCGTATCCGTCGATAAACCTGTGCGTGGTCCGCTGCCTACCCTCGAGCTGACGCTCGACGTTACCCACGTTAGGCAATTTTTCGAATCTTCCACCAAATTATTGAGTACGTGTACGATAAGTATTCATTCGCGCTGGTAGACGGACGATCGGGTATCTAGCCCGGGTGCACCCCCTTGGGTGTCCCGGCATCGGCTCGGCTTGCTTTTGTGAGGACTTCGATGAGGAGGAGTACATGTCCGTTGCGGACAACACAACCAGGGATGACGACGTCCGTGCCGTCCATGTCGGAGGCGCCCCCGGATGCGGGGGCTTACCCGGCCAGCTGCGGGACGGCGCTGTTATGGACGGAAGCGGCGGCAGTGCGCGGATTGAGCGGCGGGTTAATGGGCGCTCCGGAGATTCAGCGATGGACGTGCTGACTCGGCTGCCCGCGGTGGTGGCGTTGGACCGGCTCCCGGTTCCGGCGCTCGCTATGTCGCGGAACGGCATGATCTTGTTTGCTAATACGGCTTTCGCCGAGATGGTGGGTTACGAGCAGGACGTGTTGGCGGGGTCGTCGTTTTCTGAGATCTTCAATACTGTGCCGGCCCGCGCTTCAGGTGTCGATGCGCTGGCGAATCTGGCGGTGGAGCTGCGGCATTGTGAGGGTTGGGCCGTGCGGGCCAGGATGAGCCATTCGGCGCTGATGCGGCGTGATGATCCGCTTGTGTTGGTGACGTTTGAGGATTTGACGGATTGGCTGTGGGGCACGAGCTTTAGTGCGGTCGATTGCGCTCGGTCAATCGGGTCGGTGGTCTAAGACTCCGGTCTGTGGACTCTGTTTTGGCGCGGCCGAACTCCTTAAGTACCACCGATACCAACCACTTGGCCCCAGCCTCCGGGTCCAAGACTTACTCGACTATCACGACAGCCGAACCAATCCCGTTGCTGGGCATAGGGACCCAAGAACACTTTTGCAGCATCAGCGCCGCTAACGGCCGCAGCTTAATGGTGGTCGGTCGAGGCGCCGGCGAGCCGGTGCAGCGCTTCGCCGGTCCAGTCGATGAGGTCTGGCTGACTATGTCGCTGCTCGATTTTCGTCGTGCCGACACACAAACCCTCGCTGAATCGCCGGCCGGTGCTCCGTCATCGGCTCGAAGGCCCCACGACTCTATGAGGCGATGCTGGGTGGTTCAGCTCGGCGAGGGTTTCAGAGGCTATGCAGCACGTTGCTCGGGCGCGGGCACATGCGGCGAGGGCCACCTCTTGGAGCTTTTGTGCCCGGGCCAACGCATCGCTGCGCTCGGGCGTGGGGACGACCTTGTCGGCCGCACGGTATCTGGTGCGGCTGCGGTGGGCCTTCTGTCGGCACGTGCCACCGCAGTAGTGTGCGTCGGCGCGACCGTAGAACGCGTTCCGCATTCCCAGCAGCGCAGTCGGCGAGCGGCCATAACGGAAGGTTACCGCTATCCGTGACATCTAGCAATGCTTTTGACGAGTTTGTCTGCCGGAATTCGAAGGGACTGTACTAGGCGTAAACTGCGCGTTAGTGTGGAATACTTGATTTTGACTGAGTTTTTCAGCAAACGTTCTGACGCGCCGTTAGTTCCCTCGTCGCTCGTGGGGTTGCTACGCGCGGCTTGGCGAAGGTCGGGTGATGAGTGGCGACGAGGGGATCGACTTCCAGGCTGGGTCGTCCCAAGGACTGCCCCCACGGCCCACGGGGATACCCCACAAACCCACTGGGTCCCAAAAGGACGTGTGATGCGTGATTACGGCGATGATCCACGTATCTCGGCGGGCGACGTGCGGCG
>CAWASF010000003.1:0-89613 GCA_963784685.1 uncultured Actinomycetota bacterium | reverse complement strand
GGCTGCGGCCACGCCTTTTTTACTTCACTTCAGGACGCGATTTGGTCAGCCGGCCGCGTTGCCACCGCGGCCAGCACCGCTTGGGTGGACGCGCGGCTTCCCACGGTGATCCGCGCAGCGCCGTCGGGGTAATAGCGGGCCTTCAGCGCGGTGTCGCCGAATACCTCTCGCCAGGGTCGCCCGACGGCCGGCAGGTAAACGAAGTTGGCGTGCCCGTCGGTGGTGTATACACCCATAGCCCGAAGGTGCCGGGACAGGTAATCCCGCTCACCAGTGATTCGCAGAATGCGTTGCCGCAACTGGTCTTCGGCGTCGTAGGACGCCGCGACCGCGGCCAAGCCGGTGATGCCCGTGCCGAATGGCAATTGCATCCCCCACAGCATCGCGGCCAGTTCCGGCGACGCGAACCCGTACCCGATACGAAGTCCGGCCAACCCATAGGCCTTAGAGAACGTCCGCAACACCACGACGTTCGGAAAACGCCGGACCAGGTCCGGTCCGTCGATGCGGTGCTGGGGGGCGACAAACTCGATGTAGGCCTCGTCGAGCAGCACGACCGTCTCGTCAGGCATCCGCCGCAGGAATCGCTGCACATCCGCGAGGCGCTCGACGGTGCCGGTCGGATTGTGGGGCCGGCACAAGACGACGACGCTGGCGTCCGTCGCCGCTTCGGCCATTGCGTCCAGGTCGTGGTGACCGCGCCCGTCGAGCGGAACAGTGACCGCAGTCAGGCGGGCCATCCGGGCGAAGATCGGATACCCGTCGAAAGTCGGCTCGCTGAACACAATCCGATCACCGGGCCGCGTCACCGCATGCAGGACCTGCATCACCACCCCGCTCGCACCCGCTCCGAGCACGACCTGGTCGTCGCGGACGCCGATATGACCTGCGATCAAGCGGCGCAGCCGTTCGGGCAGGAACTCCGGATACCGGTTGGCGACATCGATCGAGCGGATCAGCGCCGAGCGCACCGCCGGCAGCGGCGGAAACGGATTCTCGTTGAGCGACAATGCGAATGGATCGGTCGCGTTCGGCAGCGTGTCGAGGATCTCCGCGGTCACAGGGCTCGCCGCCATGAGGGGTCGCATCAGCTTCGTCCGCCCCACCGGACCGCCGCCGCACCCGCGAAATCGCCGGCGTGCGCGAAGGCCGCCATCATCACGACGTCGCCGGCCTTGACCTGACCGTCGGATATCGCATGATCCAGGTTGATCGGGATGCCGGCCCCGAACAGGTTGCCGCATTCGTCAAAAGTATCGAGGTGTCTCGACTCGGGCACCTCGAGCGCTTCGCGCCAGTTGTGCAGGAACACCCGGTTTGGCTGATTGGTGATCAGCAGGTCGATGTCCTTGGACGACAGGCCGATTCGATCGCAGACGGCAAGCGCCACGTCGGGCACCTGCTGGTTGCCGCGAGCAAGCACCTTCGCGATGTTGGTTTCGGTGAACCCGATGCAGCCCTCACCCGGGCCGGGTTGCCACCACTTGCGGAGGGGGTCGATAACGAGCGTCATGTCGCCGGCATATTCGCCGTAGGTGCGGCACTCGATGTCGAGTATCGGCGACTCGTCCGACAAGGTGACCAGTCCAACCGCGGCGCCGTCACCGGGCACGGACGACTGCGCCTTGCGGCGCACCCCGGGCTGGTCGAAAATCTGGCCCGCCGCGTTCTGGGCGACCGCGATAAGAGCTGTGCGCCCTTGTCCGGACGCGAGCAGTTGACGGGCCACTTTGAGACCCAGCACGAATGCCGCGCACCCGCCGTTGTGCAGATCCAGCACCCAGTTAGGGCGCATGCCCAAGCGGTGTGCGATGCCGCCGCCCCCGCCGTAGAACGGCACGTCGGGCATTTGGGCGTGAGTGATCAGCACCTCGACGTTGGCGATCACGTCCCGGCCGTGCCGTTCGATCAGGCCCTGCGCGGCCCGCTCGACCATGTCGATCACGGTTTCGTCCGGCCCGACATGATGGCGGAACTTGGGCGCACGGAACATCAGGTTGGCCGCCAGGTCGTCCGAACCGGCGAACTGCGCGTAGTAGTCGGCGCCGACAGGTTCGCCGGGTAGGTACGTCGAGACGTCTGTCAGGCTGACTGTGGGTTGGTTCATGAAGCACTCATCCAGGCCGGCGTGACCGGCAGTCCGTTGCGGTGGCGGTACTCGGCGATTGACTTGAGGTTGTTCAGCTCCAGCCCATGACCGGCACCGAACAAGTCCCAGAAGTCGCCGACCCAGCCCGTGCGCTGTGGCGGGGCGGCCTCGGGATGCGGGTTGTCGTCATAGAACGCGTGACGGCAATTGGTCCACAGCACAACGGAACCGGGCTTGCCGAGCACCACCTGCGCGTCGAGGACCCGCATCAGGTAGATCATCCACAGGTGCTCGCCCTGGTCCCAGGCGCAGTGGTAGTCGACGGTACGGGCCTCCGCGTTGGCCACCGTGCGGGTGTAGATCGTGGTGTCCGGAAGCAACCGGTCGTAGGCCAGCCAGAGGCCGGGCTCCTCGGTGGGGGTGAAGTCACGCAGGGTATAGGTCCACTCCTCGAGGCTGCGGGTGTGGGCCAAGTATTCGAACAGCTCGTCGGGCGGGCAGTCGACGTAGTCGTTGACCGTGCAGTACTTACCGAAGACCTCTTCGTGTGGGTACACCGACCGCATCTTCTCCATGAACATCGGGGCGGTCTCCTCCAGCGGCGAGGTCTCGATACGGACCACTCCCTCGATCGGCTCAGTGGTGCCGCTGTGGACGGCGATATCGTCAAGCGCTGCTAGGGACATGGAATCGGTTCTCCTTTAGGGTTGTGATCGGTTGTTCGACAACCTGATTGGCAGGTTGCCTGTTCAGGAATGCCGCGAATGGCGGGATTTCGTCTGCGGAGCACTCGACGGTGACCACGGACGGACCGTCGACGGCCATTGCCCGTTTCAGTGCTGCGGGTAGTGCGTCGACGTCGGCCACGTCGACCGAAGACAGCCCGGGGAACATGCCCGCCAGCCCGGCCCCCAGCCGGCTGGGCGCGAATCGGTTGTAGCTGTACAGGTCGTCGTAGAACAGCTGCTCGCGGGTGACGCACATGGCGTGGGCGTTGTTGTTGAACAGTACGAAAGTCACCGGAAGCCGGTACTGCACCGCGGTGTGCACCTCCATGCCGTGCATGAAGAATGCACCGTCGCCGGCGATCACCACGGTGCGCCGGCCGGGCCCACGGTTCGTCGCACGGCCGAAGGCCATCCCGATACCGGCACCGAAGCTGTAGCCCATACCGCCCATGCCGAGTGCGACCGCGAACCGACCGTCCCGGCGAACGGGGAGGTGATGGATTGCGGCTGCGCCGGTGTTGCCGGCGTCGACGACGATGTCGGTTCCGTCGGGCAACACGCGATCGAGCACGACCATGGCATCGCGGTAGCGCACACCCGCACCGGCGAAGGGGGGCGGACTGAGTTCGGTGTGTGCCACGAAATCCGGCACGCGCAGTCCCCTTGCCCGCCCGGGCCCGGACAACGCCCGGGTCAGCATCGTCAGCGTTCCTCGCAGGTCTTCGGTGTGCACATGCGTGCACGGCAGGTATGGGGGTGCCGAGCCGATCGAGACCGTCCGCACCGCCCCGAGGGCGTCGTCGAGGCCGGCACGGGCGGTCACCGACAGTCGGGTGCCGACCACTAGGCATACGGCGCTCGCTGCCACCGCGTCGGTCACATCGGGATGGCCCATCACACCGGTCACACCGAGCGCTGACGACGAACCCAAACCTGGTGTGCCGGCAACATCTTTGGCGTCGGGCACACATGCCACCTGCGCGCGCAGCAGAGCCCGCAGCTCCTCGAGTTCGGATCGGGCGTCGTCGCGGGCCACCTGCTTGCCGGCGATGATTGTGATTGGTCCAGTCGCGCGGCGCAGAGCGCGCACGATCGCATGTGGATCACCGATCCGCGCACCGGGGCGCTCGAAGCCCGGCAGGTCATTATCGCCGCAGCCGTTGACGCCGACCATCGCCCGCTGAATGTCTTTGGGCAGCAACAACACTGCCGGACCTCCGGTTCGCGCCGCCGCTACGGCGCTGGGCAACGCCGAGACGATGTCGGAGGGTGTCACCACCCGTCGGCAAAAGACCGACACCGCAGAAAACAACGCTTCGGCATTCAACGAACCGTTGCGGCCACTGGTGTCTTGAAAGCTGCCCCGCCCGTCCATCGTGGTCGCAGGCTGACCCGCCAATGCCAACACCGGCACCCGGCTGGCCAATGATTCCCCAAGGCCCGGAATGAGATTGAGCGCACCCCCGCCAGACGTCGCCGCCACTACCCCCAAACCGGCGCCGCTCCGGCTGTACCCGTCGGCCATCGTGGCCGCGGAAAACTCGTGCTTGGCCAACACCGCGGTGATGTCCGAACTGAAATGTGCGGCGTCGTAAAGATCTTCGATGTTGGCACCGTCGACACCGAATATGTAATCGCCGCCGATTCTCGCGAGGTGCTCGACGATATGGTCGACCACCCTGTGTTGCCTGTGCATCTACTCACCTAACTTGTGTCGATGCCAGTAACACGACGTGCGGGTGACTTCAGTTCACGCCTAGGCGCAAGTCACAGCGAACGCTCCAGGAGCACCTGGCCGTCGTCGGCGGAAACCACTTGCACAGAGGCGATTTGATCGACAGGCGTCGAAATGCTGCCGGCGGGCGTCGCCGTATGGCCCGGGATCGCCACCCAGGTTGCCGTCCGAGTGTGACTACCGTCACGACCTACCACAACCATTGCAAGCGTGTCGTGATGGGCGTTCAGCGGGGCCAGGCAGACGCAGTTCATCGAGATGAACGTTCCCCACTGCCGGCTGCTGAGCGAGACCGTCGAGGCCAGCCTGTTCGTCCCGACCTGCGCCATCGGCTGAACCGACACGCTCGCCTGCGGCGGCGTGGGCACGGTTGTCGGGGAATGGCCCGCACCGCCGACAAGCACTCCAATCGCCAGCACCGCGGCTGCGGCGGCCCCGGCGGTCCAAGTCACGATGCGGGACCGGCGCCGTCGCCATTGCACCTTTGCCAGCAGCGACGGCAGCAACTCGTCGGGCAGGGGCCGTCCCGCGCCACCGCGGTCGGCCTCGTTGATCGCCACCAACTCGTCGCGATCCAGCCGAGACAGGAGGGCCGGCATGCCGTTGAGCTCGCCAACGGCGCTGCGGCACAACGGACAGCCGGTCAGGTGCGCTTCGAATTCCCGCCGTTCGGTGGACGACAGTGATCCCAGCACGTATGCGGCATCCCACATCGCGTACTCGTCATGCCCGGATAGATCACCGCCCTGCGGCGTCCCGGGCCGCCATAGCGGCATCATCGTGTAACTCCCATCTCCTGGGACATCTCCTGATACGTCAGATATTTCGTAGCCGGCGGCCGTTCGGACGGCCAGTGGGGCCATCATCGCGGCCCCGTGCAGTGCGGCTCTCTCGTGGATGATTTATGTTGCGGGCGAAGGTGAATAGCGCGGCCCCTGCCGAGCGCTCGTTGCCGCCTTCGTCAACTCGGCTTCCGCACGCGGCGACCTTGTTGGAATAGGCACTTCATTCACCTCCTTGCTGGGGAAACGATCGAAGCGCCTGTTTGGTTCACACGCGGCACGGCGGCCACGGTTAGATCGGAGGCAAGCTACGGGGCTCGGTGCCCACGCGGCCGCCGGCGGTCAGACGCCGTCCATCCAACTGTGGAATCGACCATCCGGGTCGTAGGCCGAGCGCACCTTGTCGAGGCGTGCCATGTTGGATTCTGCGATGAATCGCGCCGGACGCCGGCACAGATTCTCGTCGGCGAGCGAGATGCCGGTCGCCAAATGCGACATCGCCGCCATGTTGGACGCGGCCCAGTCGCGGTACCGTTCGTCGTCGGCCGGATCCTGCCAGATGGTGTAGAGCGCCATGTAGACCTCGTCCTCCAAGCCGTACACCATGTCAGCGCGCTCGGGGGCCGTGTTCCAGCCGGTGAAGATGAAGTGCGAGGGGTGCGGTGGCATGGTTTCGATGATTTTGCGGATGCCCGGCAGTAATTCTTCGGCGGAAGCCGACGTGAACATGTTGTCGGCGATATAGCGGTGTCCCTTGGGGTAGCTGGTCATCACGGCGGTATACCAATTGGCCAAGGTTGTTGGCGCATAAGGAAGATTGACGATCGCCTTATCGATGACCGGGCAAGTTCCCAGCGGGGCAAGGGCTTTCATCGCCTCGTCCTCCGAGTCGGCGAATACCGGCGAGGCGATCGTGATGCCAGGTTGGTTGAGCCCGGCTCCCGGAAAGCTGCGCGCGGTGTGGATCTGCAGTTCGACCCGGTCGTCGATCTCGGGAATGATCGAGCGTCCCCAGGTGAACACCTCGTCGGCGACCTCGATCGGGTACATGTACAGGCAGGTGCCCCAGACGGGGGGACGTGGGTGAATCCGCAATTTGAAGGAGGTGACCACACCGAAGAAGCCCGGTCCAGAGCCGCGGGCCGCCCAATACATGTCCGGATGGTTTTCGGGGTCGCAGTAGATCTGTTCGCCGTCGGCGGTGACGACTTCCAGTCCGAGCACGCTTTCGCATGCCGGCCCGAGCACCGGACTGTTCCAGCCGTATCCGCCCTGCAGAAGGTAGCCACCGAGGCAAATGCCTTCGCAATGGCCGGCGGGAAAGAACAGCCCTTGTGCGTCCAGTTCGGCCGCGAAGACGCTGGCGACCTTGCCCGGGCCGACGTCTGCGGTCATCCGCTCCGGTTCGACAGTGCAGTGATCGAGCCGGCTGACGTCGAGCAGCAGGCCGCCGTCGCGAAGGTGGCTGGCCACCCAGCTGTGCCCGCCCGAACGTATGCCGACGTGATGTCCGTTGGCCCGCGCATAGCGGATCGCTGCGACCACGTCGTCGGCGTCGTGCGCCTGCACGATTACCTCCGGAAATCGATCCGGCAGGAGGCCATTCCATACCGTTGTCCGACGGGCCGTCTCGTAACCGTCCGTGCCACGGAAGAAGGTCTTTTCGGTGGAAAGTAAAATCATTGTGTTCCTTTGCTTTTCGCGCGCGGCATCTCAGCGTGCATCGCCAAGGAGCTGCCCCGGCGCTACGAAATCCGCGGGCGCACATTCGCGTGGCTCCCGGACGGACGGACCAAGCCGCTGCAGGTAGGCGGCGACTTGCCGGGCCAACGGCGTCGCGTTGAGGCGGATCGCCCGGAGTGGGCCGTTCGGCGGAATGCCGTATCCGATCGCGAACATTCCGTCGCCCACGTGCGAGGCAAAGCCGCCGTGCGGGTTGCCATGCTCGTCGAGGACGCCAAGATGTCCGACCAAACCGTCGAGATCCGTGCCGAACCCGGTCGCGGCGATGATCACCTGTGGCGCTACGGATGTGCCGTCGGCGAGGATCACGCCGTCGGATTCGACCGCCGTGACCGCGCCGACGACCTGGACGCGCCCGACCCGCACGGCGTTAATGAGCTCGTCGGCCAGCGTCGGGATACGGCCTCGCTGCTCCACCGTCGCCTTCAGCCCGAGTGTCGGCCGGCCGAAGCCGTAGGCCGACAGGTCACCGAACATCAGGCGGTTCATGCGCGCGATCAGCGGATCGATCATGCGTGCGGGAACCCTCGAGAACAGCTCGAGGAAGATATCCGATGGAAACGGTCCGATGGCCCGCCGCACGAGGTGCGGTGGTGTGCGCGCCGCAAGCCAGATCCGTCGCGCGCCGTCGTTGGCGAGTTGAACAGCGATGTCGGCGGCCGAATTGCCCGCGCCAACGACCAGGACGTCGCGGCCGCGGTAGGGCCAAGCGTTTGTGAAGTCCCCGGAGTGAACGATCTCGCCATTGAAGCGACCCAGTCCAGGCCAGCGGGGGATGGTGGGTGCACTGTAGTTGCCCGTGGCGAGGACGATTGCCGGGGTTCGGATTTCACCTGACGACGTGTCAAGTTGCCACACTCCCTCGGCACGGTCGACGCGGTGGACCGCGCATCCGAGCCTGAGTGCGATGTTCTGCCGCTGAACGTAGTGATCGAAATAGCGGACCATGTCCTCCCTGGTCGGCCAGCGGCCGGCGTTCAAGGGAATCCGTTGTCCGGGAAGGTGCGACAAGAACCCGGTCGTGTTGAGGCGGAAGTTGTCATAACGCGTGCGCCACGAAATCGCCGGGGCCGCCGCGCGGTCAAGAACGAGCGGTTTGATGCCATGCCGATGATCGAGCTCGCGTGCGACAGCCAGACCAGCGGGCCCCGCGCCGATCACCACGGCGCCGGGGCCGTCCTGGGTCTCTGTTGTCATCCACGATCTCCTGCCGTCTTCTTCGGTGCCGAGGACCTCGGTTCCCAGCAGTAATACGATCCACACCCGCTTGTGGTTCAGTCGGGCGTAGCCGGTGTGGAGTGCCTGGTGCAGAGAGGGGAGCCCCGCCCACCGGGCGATCCGCGGTTGAGCGGTGCGCGGAGTTGTGGTGCCGCGTGCCGGCTGGCGCGGTAGTTGTCGACGGTGGGCGGAAGCTTCAACGTCCGATCTAACAGGCCGAAATGGGGCCGCAACCTCCGGACTGGGTGCTCTAGTGCCCGCGGCGGTCTCGACGGACCGATGGCGCGTGAATTGTCACCCGTTGTCAGCGCAAAGTGGTTGCGACTAGTCGACCTCAGCCACCCCGTACGGACCGCTGCCGACGGTGATGGTGTTGATGACGGTGCCGGCGGGGTTGATCACCGACACCGTGCCGTCACCCCAGTTGGTGACGTAGACGTCGCCGGCCGCGGTGCCGGTGGGGCTGACCGCCACCCCGGTCGGGGAGTCGCCGACGTTGATGGGGGTGCCGATGACGGCGCCGGCGGGGTCGAGCACCGACACCGTGTTGTCGGGTTGGTTGGTGACGTAGACGTCGCCGGCCGCGGTGCCGGTGGGGCTGACCGCCACCCCGTACGTGCCGTCGCTGACGAGGGTGGTGTTGATGACGGTGCCGGCCGGGTTGATCACCGACACCGCGCCGTTAGGCGACACGTCGGTGACATAGACGTCGCCGGCCGCGGTGCCGGTGGGGCTGACCGCCACCCCGGCCGGCTCGGCCGGGAAGGCAAGGCCCTGCTGGACGTTGATGGTGTTGATGACGGTGCCGGCGGGGTTGATCACCGACACCGTGGCGGCGCCCTGGTTGGTGACGTAGACGTTGCCGGTCTGGGGGCTGACCGCCACCGCGTCCGGGTTGGCGCCGACGGGAATTGTGGCGATGACGGTGCCGGCGGCGTTGATCACCGACACGGTGTTGTCGCCGAAGTTGGCGACGTAGACGTCGCCGGCGTTGGGGGTGCCGGCGGGGCTGACCGCCAGCCCGGACGGGTTGTTCCCGACGGGGATGGTGGCGATGACCTGGTTGTTCGGGTTGATCACCGACACCTTGGAACCGTTGTTGTCGGTGACGTAGACGTCGCCGGCGTTGGGCGTGCCGGTGGGGGCGGCCGCCACCCCGAGCGGGCTGCCGCCGACGGTGATGGTGGTGATGACCTGGTTGGTGGAGGAGTTGATCACCGACACTGTGCCGTCGCCCTCGTTGGCGACGTAGACCTCGCCAACGTTGACGGGGGTGGTGGGGCCGCTGGCACCGGCCGCGCCGTTGGCCCCGGTGCGGCCCCACAGCAGCCCACCACGACCACCGGCGCCGCCCGCGCCGCCGACGCCATTGGTGGCGGTGTCCGACCCGCCTCCCCCGCCCGCCCCGCCACGGCCGATCAGCGGCGCGTAGCCGCCGACGCCGCCGGCGCCCGCGGTGCCCGAAGCGGCGCTGTTGTTTCCGCCGGGTCCGCCGAGTCCGCCGCCGCCGTACAACCACCCGCCGCGCCCGCCGGCGCCGCCGGCACCACCGGCGGTGGTGGCGCTGCCGGGGCCGCCGGCACCGCCCATCCCGCCGGTGCCGATTAAGCCGGCCGCGCCGCCCGCACCTCCCGGGTTGCCGGTACTGGTGCTGTCGCCCCCCTTGCCCCCGTTGCCGTACAAGATGCCGCCGGGCTGTCCGGGCTGGCCCTGCACCCCACTGGCCCCGTTCGCGCCGTTGCCGATCAGCGGACGCCCCAGCAAGAACTCAGTCGTGGCGTTGATGACCGACAACACCGACTGCTCGGCATTCCACACCTGGGCATTCAGATTCCACCACTGCTGATCCAGATACGACTGCAACTGCTCGACGCTGGCCGCCTCCGTGCCCGGATAGGCGCCGCCCGCACGGGTCAGCGCTTGCACGAACTGGGTGTGAAACGCCGAGGCCTGCGCGCCAAGCGCCTGGAACTGGTGGGCGTGGCCGGAAAACAGCGAGGCAACGGCCGTCGACACCTCATCAGCGGCAGTGGCCACCAGCCTGGTGGTGGAGGGCGCGGCCGCGGCGTGGGCCGCGTTCAGGGAGGAACCGATATCGGCCACATCGGCTGCCGCCAGCGAAAGCAGGTCGGGAGTTGTGATCAGGTATGACATCGCTGGCCTCCGGCGGTCGTGCCCGTTCCCCACAAGCGCATGTGCTGGGCCTCAGGGGAAAGACTTCAGGACAGTTGCGGGTACTCTACGTGTGTCGGATAGTGCTTCTGACGCAATTTCGCGATTTTCACTTGGCGTCTTTTCCCTGGTGTACCGGGTTGCGGCTGAGGGTTGGCAGATCCTCTAGGCGCGGTATCACTACTTGATTTCGGGAACGCGAGGGGTCACCGGGCCCCCGGGGGTTGCCGACAACCGAAGTGGGTCGCCTGGTGGCGCCATACCGCCCGTCCTGCTGAAACGGGCTTTTCATACCGGCGATCAGTCGTGGTCTCACCACGGCGGGGGGTATTCCGCCGCCCGCATCGAGCTCTTGGATGAAAAGGGGCGATGGCCCGTCGAGGGTAAAGACCCGGCTGGGCCGCGTCGTATCCGTCGATAAACCTGTGCGTGGTCCGCTGCCTACCCTCGAGCTGACGCTCGACGTTACCCACGTTAGGCAATTTTTCGAATCTTCCACCAAATTATTGAGTACGTGTACGATAAGTATTCATTCGCGCTGGTAGACGGACGATCGGGTATCTAGCCCGGGTGCACCCCCTTGGGTGTCCCGGCATCGGCTCGGCTTGCTTTTGTGAGGACTTCGATGAGGAGGAGTACATGTCCGTTGCGGACAACACAACCAGGGATGACGACGTCCGTGCCGTCCATGTCGGAGGCGCCCCCGGATGCGGGGGCTTACCCGGCCAGCTGCGGGACGGCGCTGTTATGGACGGAAGCGGCGGCAGTGCGCGGATTGAGCGGCGGGTTAATGGGCGCTCCGGAGATTCAGCGATGGACGTGCTGACTCGGCTGCCCGCGGTGGTGGCGTTGGACCGGCTCCCGGTTCCGGCGCTCGCTATGTCGCGGAACGGCATGATCTTGTTTGCTAATACGGCTTTCGCCGAGATGGTGGGTTACGAGCAGGACGTGTTGGCGGGGTCGTCGTTTTCTGAGATCTTCAATACTCTGCCGGCCCGCGCTTCAGGTGTCGATGCGCTGGCGAATCTGGCGGTGGAGCTGCGGCATTGTGAGGGTTGGGCCGTGCGGGCCAGGATGAGCCATTCGGCGCTGATGCGGCGTGATGATCCGCTTGTGTTGGTGACATTTGAGGATTTGACGGATTGGCTGTGGGGCACGAGCTTTAGTGCGGTCGATTGCTTTCGGTCAATCGGGTCGGTGGTCTAAGACTCCGGTCTGTGGACTCTGTTTTGGCGCGGCCGAACTCCTTAAGTACCACCGATACCAACCACTTGGCCCCAGCCTCCGGGTCCAAGACTTACTCGACTATCACGACAGCCGAACCAATCCCGTTGCTGGGCATCGGGACCCAAGAACACTTTTGCAGCATCAGCGCCGCTAACGGCCGCAGCTTAATGGTGGTCGGTCGAGGCGCCGGCGAGCCGGTGCAGCGCTTCGCCGGTCCAGTCGATGAGGTCTGGCTGACTATGTCGCTGCTCGATTTTCGTCGTGCCGACACACAAACCCTCGCTGAATCGCCGGCCGGTGCTCCGTCATCGGCTCGAAGGCCCCACGACTCTATGAGGCGAGGCTGGGTGGTTCAGCTCGGCGAGGGTTTCAGAGGCTATGCAGCACGTTGCTCGGGCGCGGGCACATGCGGCGAGGGCCACCTCTTGGAGCTTTTGTGCCCGGGCCAACGCATCGCTGCGCTCGGGCGTGGGGACGACCTTGTCGGCCGCACGGTATCTGGTGCGGCTGCGGTGGGCCTTCTGTCGGCACGTGCCACCGCAGTAGTGTGCGTCGGCGCGACCGTAGAACGCGTTGCCGCATTCCCAGCAGCGCAGTCGGCGAGCGGCCATAACGGAAGGTTACCGCTATCCGTGACGTCTAGCAATGCTTTTGACGAGTTTGTCTGCCGGAATTCGAAGGGACTGTACTAGGCGTAAACTGCGCGTTAGTGTGGAATACTTGATTTTGACTGAGTTTTTCAGCAAACGTTCTGACGCGCCGTTAGTTCCCTCGTCGCTCGTGGGGTTGCTACGCGCGGCTTGGCGAAGGTCGGGTGATGAGTGGCGACGAGGGGATCGACTTCCAGGCTGGGTCGTCCCAAGGACTGCCCCCACGGCCCACGGGGATACCCCACAAACCCACTGGGTCCCAAAAGGACGTGTGATGCGTGATTACGGCGATGATCCACGTATCTCGGCGGGCGACGTGCGGCGCTTGGCCGTGACAGTCTGATTTGGCCCCAGGGGGGCGGCTTGAAGTGGCCCCATCTGTGAGGCGGCGGGGTGTTGTTGTGACGGTCTGATTTGGCCCCACTTTTGCGACACGCCGCGACGGTTATGACGGCTTGATTTGGCCCCACCTCAGCGTGGTTGGCATCCGGATGGCCCGGATCGCGGATCACGAAGGTGAGGCTGGAGAGTGAGTGCGCGGGTGGAGCAGTTTGCGGCGATTCGCCGTGATCATCGGGTGGACGGAATGTCGATTCGGGCGCTGGCCGATAAGCATCATGTGCATCGGCGCACGGTGCGCCAGGCGTTGGAGTCGGCGATCCCGCCAGAGCGCAAGGTGCCCGAGCGGATTGCGCCGCGGCTGGAGCCCTTCAAGTGCGCGATCGATGAGATGCTGCGCACTGATCTGGATGCTCCCAAGAAGCAACGCCATACCGCTCGACGCATCTTGGCCCGGCTCGTCGATGAGCATGGCGCAGTTGGGTTGTCGTATTCGACGGTGCGCGACTACGTCGGTAAGCGCCGCCCACAGATCCTGGCCGAGGCCGGTAGGCCCCTGGAGCTGGGCTATGTGCCGCAGACCCATCCGCCGGCGGCTGAGGCCGAGGTGGACTTTCATGACCTGTGGGTGATGCTGCGCGGAGTCAAGACCAAGACCGCGCTGTTCACCATGCGCTTGTCGTACTCGGCACGCGCGGCGCACCGGGCGTTTTTGACCCAGGGGCAAGAGGCTTTCCTGGAAGGCCACGTCTACGCGCTGCAGCGGCTGGGTGGGGTGCCGTGTGACAAGGTGCGCTACGACAACCTCAACAGCGCGGTCAAGCAGGTGCTGTTCGGGCGCTCCCGCCAAGAGAACGAACGCTGGATCGCGTTTCGCAGCCACTACGGTTTCGAAGCCTGGTATTGCCAGCCCGGCCATGAGGGCAGCCACGAAAAAGGCGGCGTGGAAGGCGAGGGCGGGCGGTTTCGCCGCAACCACTGCGTGCCCATGCCGGTGGTGGACTCCATCGACGAGCTCAACGCATTGCTGGAGGCCGCCGACGACGCCGATGACGCCCGCCGGGTGGGCAACCGATCGACCAGTGTGGGCCAGGACTGGGCGTTCGAAAAGACGCTGCTGCGCCCATTGCCGACTCAATTATTCGATACAGCACTAACTTTGACACCCCGAGTAGACCGCTACGCCCAAGTGACGGTGCGCTGCAATCAATACAGTGTCCCGGCGCGCTTCATCGGGCATCGGCTGCGGGTCAAACTGTCAGCCTCGGCGGTGATCGTCTATAACCGCACCACAGTGGTGGCCCGCCACCAGCGCGCCGTCGGCAAGGGCGCCAAAGTCCTTGATTTGGATCACTATCTGGAGATCCTGCTGCGCAAGCCCGGCGCCCTGCCCGGTGCCACAGCGCTGGCGCAGGCCCGCGCGGCCAAGGTGTTCACCGCCGAGCATGAGGCGTTTTGGGTCGCCGCCCGCAAAACCCACGGCGATGCGATGGGCACCCGAGCGCTCGTCGAGGTGCTGCTACTGCACCGCCATCTGGATCGACTCGACGTGCTAGCCGGCATCGCCGCGGCGCTAACCGTCGGGTCCACCAGCCCTGATGTGGTGGCGCTGGAAGCCCGCAAGGCCGCCGAACGACACGGCACCACGACTGGCCCAAAAGATGCCAACACGTGCGGTCGTGTGGTCGTTCTGGCCGAGCATCGCTCGGCGGCCGTGCCCGCCGATACCCGGCCGTTGCCCTCGGTGCAGCAGTACGACGTCTTGCTGGGGCGAGAAACCTCATGACCCGGCGACACGCCGTCACCGAGCAGGCAGCCACCGCGGCGATCGAGCAGGGCTGTCGCATGCTGCGCCTGCCGACCATCCGCGACCGGTTCACCGAAATCGCCGCCGCCGCCGAGCGCGAGCAACTGTCCTACTTAGGGTTTCTCTCGGAGTTAGTGATCGCCGAATGCGACGACCGCACCCGCCGCCGCGCTGAACGCCGCATCCGCGACGCCGGATTTCCCCGCCCAAAACGGTTGGAAGAGTTCTCCTTTGACGACAACCCTGCCATCAATCCCGCTGTCATCGGGCAACTGGCCACCTGCGCCTGGGTCAAGGCAGGAAACCCATTGTGCTTGATCGGTGACTCCGGCACCGGCAAAACTCACCTGCTCATAGCGCTGGGCACCCAGGCCGCCGAAGCCGGCTACCGGGTCCGCTACACCCTGGCCAGCAAGCTCGTCAACGAGCTGGCCGAAGCCGCCGACGACAAGCAGCTCACCAAACTGATCAACCACTACGGGCGAGTCGATCTCATCCTGGTCGACGAGCTGGGGTACCTACAGCTCGACCGGCGCGGCGCAGAACTGTTGTTCCAAGTTCTCACCGAGCGAGAGGAACGCTCGGCCATTGCTATCGCCTCCAACGAGCCCTTCTCCTCCTGGACCAAGACATTCACCGACCCGCGACTGTGTGCCGCCATCGTCGACAGATTGACATTTGCCGGGCAGATCATCGAAACCGGCAGCACCTCCTACCGACTCGCCCAAACCCGCAAGACCCGCCCGGCAGGTGGGGCCAATTCAAACCGTCACGCCGGGGCCAGTTCAAGTTGACATTGCGAGGCGCTCCGGCCAGGTCGAACAATTAGCTGCCGAAAAGCTTCAGCAGATGTCCGCTGTTGGGGTGCTGGAGGAGATAGAGGTACCGGCGCTGGTTATAGATGTACACGGCACCATCCTGTTCGCCAACGCGGCTCTTGCCGCCATGCTGGGTGAGACGCAACGCAGTCTCGGCCAGCTAAAATTTCACCAGATCTTCTTCAACCCCGCTGAGGGGAAAGCGGCCATCGCCATGCGCGCCTCCACCGATGAGCTCGTCGAGCTGACTCATCGCGATGGTTTTACGGTGCTGGCGCGCATGAGGAAATCAGCGATGAACCGGCGCGACGACCTACTGGGCTTCGTCGTCTTCGAGGACCCCGCCGGACAGGGATGACCGAGGGCCGCCTGCCGCGCGAGTCAGCAATGGAGGTTAGGGTCTGGTGGCGAGCCGGCCCCTTCAAGCCAAAACATGGCAACGTTGAACCTGGCAGGGTTCCTCGCCTTCGTCCCGTCTTCCTGGATGTATTCAAGCCGAACCTCTGGCATGTACTGCCCAGCGGCTTCGAGGGCCGCACTGTTGAAAGCGACTTGATAGCACTGGCCGAGCATTAAATCCCATGCGACCTTCGCGTCGGAAGGCAACTCGTACCGGATCCGCCGTAGAACCTTGGCTCCTTCGACTGTTTGCATATTCAGGGTGTAGCTCTGGATCCTTCCAGTGCCCTGGTCGTCGACGTCACTGTAGACAGCACCGTTATCCGACAGGTACGCCGGCAAGCTGGGGTCGTCACCGTACACCGAACCGTTGCCGTTCGCCGCGTTTGGCCTGTGCGTGGCGTTCCAGGCGGCCCGCGTAGCTCCTATGCCAGGAATCGACTCGTCTTGGACGGCTGAAGTTTCCGCTAGCGGCGCGACGGCCGGCGCCCTTGCCGATGTGCTCGGTGCGCTCTGCGGCGAGCCCCGCGAACACCCCGCCGTCGCACTGACTAGCACGCAGCCGACCGCCGTCATAACGACCGCGAATGGGAAACGGGGCCTCGCCGTGCGGTGAGTTTCACGTCGACCACGTGTTGATCCGCTGGCAGAGGCGCTGTGGCGGTCGTCGAAGCCTGCACGCGATCCGTACGGTCTGCCTCTAAGCAAAATGTGAGGGTACATGGCTGCTACTGCCTCTCGGAGAGACTATAGGTTTGTAGATGACTTTACATGGTGCCTGACAGTATGTATTCTACCAAATCAACTGCATTGTTGGTATATAAACCTGGGTCGCACCCCAGACGTCGCCGTTTTCGCCGTCGGCTGCCGGGTTGGCCTGCTTCCGTTAGGAGGCGACATTGGACTTCCGGGCACCTCTGCCAGGCAGCGCGACGCGCTGCAGGGCGACCGGCAGCGACTCGGTCAGGAACGTGACCGCATGACGAGCGCTGCTCGGTCATCCAACTGGCTGATCGACGCCAATGACTTCCCGATCGATCTCATCGACATCGAACTAGGCATGCCGCCAGCTGACCTCGTGGGCGACACGACCGTGGTGCTGCTGCGTCCGGAACAGGGACCGCCCGCGGCGGTTTTGAAGGTGGCCCGTGGCCCGCTGAGAGCCGCGAAATTGCGCGCGCAGCGGCGCGTGCTCGCCGAACTCGCGGTTCACCAGGGAGTTGATGAACAATGGCGCGGACTGCTGCCGCGGACCCTGGCTTTCGACGAGCGCAGCGATGCAACTCTGTCGGTGGAGTCCTATCGGCGGGGAACAGACCTGGCAGACGTGCTGGCGCGCCGCCCGAACCGAGTCGAGGAGCTGACCGCTCAGGCCCTGAAAGCCATCGCGCCGCTGCACAGGGGGACTGCCACGGTCGTCGTCGTCGACAACGTCTGCTTATTGCGGCGATGGGTCGTCGAACCACTGGCGGGTTTGACGGACATGTGCCAGCGGCTGGATCCCCGTCTGGTTCCCGAGGTGGAGCGGCTTGGAGCGATGCTGCGGCAGACCCTTGTCGGCTGGCGCATGCCGGTGAGCTGGACGCACGGCGACTACACCCCCAGCAACGTTCGGGTGGCCGGCGTGCGGGGGCCGGTCACCGGCATCGTGGATTGGGGCGGGGCGCGGCCGGGCCAGCCCGCGCTCATCGACGAGTACCTGATGATCCTGACGGCGAGCTGCCTTGTGGAGCGAACTGATCTGGGCACTGTCGTCGCTGACCGGCTAGGGGCGGGCGGCCTCGCAGACCACGAGCGTAATGCCCTGCGTGCTGCACACGACCAGACTGGCGCCGACATTTGCGACCGTAAGCGCGGCAATGAACACATCGAAGAGCGCGTTGCCATTCTCTTGACTTGGCTGCACCATGCTGCTGACTCGTGGCGCAACTGTGCCATCCATCCAAACCACCACATCTGGTGGGCCACCAACGTGGCTCCGGTGCTTGACGCCGTCAGAACGTGGGAAGGATTCGATGTTTCACGCGCGCCCGGCCGCGCGGGCCGCGGCGCCACACGCGTTGCGCCGATGACGATTTCACCGCCCGTCGAGGATGCCGCACAGGCCCGGGAAAAGCAGGCCGATGGCTAACCATGCAAAACGGACAACGAGCTCTCACGGAACGTGGTCGGCCTGGTGGCCTGGTCGCGACCCAACCGCATCACCTTGTGGAGGTTCGTGCGGCCCGCGCCCGCGGCCGGGATCTCGCCGCGGTCCGATCGCCGATCCCGTCTCAAACCGGTTGTCGCCGTATATGATTCACCGTCGAACTGGAGATAGCTGACAATGCGCACCCTCATTACCGGCGCTGCCGGATTCATCGGTTCCACGCTTGTCGACCGCCTGCTACAGGAGGGACACCAAGTGACGGGAGTCGACAATCTCAGCGCCGCCCCCCCAGTCGCCAACCTTAAGTCGGCCCACCGGCATAACGGCCCCGGTCGCTTCACTTTCGTCGCGGGCGACGTCCGGCACCCCGAGCTATCCGACGTCATCGCGGGCTCCAACCCTGATGTGGTGTTCCATTTGGCCGCCCAGATCGACGTGCGCCGCTCCGTCGACGATCCGCAATACGACGCCCGCACCAACGTGCTGGGCACCATCAACGTGCTGGAAGCGAGTCGGCGGGCGCGGGTACCGCGGATCGTCTACGCCTCCTCGGGCGGCGCCCGCTACGGTGCGCCGGCTACCTTGCCTGCCACCGAGGACACGCCCGTAGACCCGCTTTCCCCTTACGCGGCGGCCAAAGTCGCCGGCGAGTTCTATATGCGCGCCTACGCCGGCATGTACGGGCTAGCGCCCATCTGCCTGGCACTGGCCAACGTCTATGGGCCACGCCAAGACCCGCACGGGGAAGCCGGCGTGGTCGCGATCTTCGGCAGTGCGATGATCTCCGGCCGTCCCACGACCATCTACGGCGACGGCAGCGCCACCCGCGACTACGTTTACGTCGACGACGTCGTGACTGCCTTCCTGCGCGCCGCGGAAGCGCCGATCACGACGGCCGGCATCTTCAATATCGGCACCGGCGTGCAGACGACGGTCACCGAACTGCACCGGCTGATCGCGGAGGCAGTCGGCGTCTCGCATCCGCCCGATCGCGCCGAGGCTCGCATCGGCGAGGTTCAGGCGAGCGCATTGGACCCGACCCGGGCGGGCCGGGTGCTGGGCTGGAAACCTGACACCGACCTCACCGAAGGCATCAAGCGCACCGTCGCCTGGCAGCGCGGCCTCCTCGATCCGGAGCCGGAGGCCGCATTCGCCCGGGCCTGAGCGTCGAATGCGGGGGCATCGGTCGAGCGCGCACAATGGACTACCCGCGCGACGGCGCTCTCATGGACGGCGATCGGCGAGTGGAGCGGCGGCACAGTGGGGGCCGGCGATTCGCCGATGGACAGCCTACGGCGGTTCGGTGCGGTGGGTGGCGTTGGAGCTAAGCGTCGGCGTGCGCGGTGGCTTGGAGGTCAACTGAGAGTGCTTCAGCTGAAACCTTTTTCACCGCCGCTGTGTGGCGCCGTTGGATGAATTGGGTGAAGTAGTCGACTCGATCGGGATTGGTGAAGCTGGGTAGTACGACTGTCCATGCTTTTTGCAGGTTATCGAGGTACTGCTCGGATCGGTCGAGATTGGTGGTTTTGCGAACACCCTCCCACAGCGCCACCACCATCTTGGCGATGTCTTCGGGATCATGTTGGTCGACGACGTCGCCCTCGGTCACTGCTCGTTGGATGAGGGGCGTGACGAACTCCATCCTTGATTGCCACAGCGCTGGTGGCACTTGCGCTGTGTTTTCCAGGGTCTCAAGCAGCCGGACGCCGGCTCGGGCCACGTCCGATTGGGTGTCTTGAACGGCAAGTTGGAAGACAAGGTCGATAAGTGTCTCTAGTCCCGACATCTTGCGCGCAAGCGATTCGACAACTGCTGCGCGGCTCATTTCGGTGAGGTCGTCGATGATCGCCAAGGCCAGCGCTTGCTTGGAGGAGAAGTGAAAATACATTGCCCCTTTGGTCAGCTCGGCCTCGGCCAGGATGTCATCGAGGCTGACCATGCCGTAAGCGCGGTGGGCGAACTGGCGTGACGCGGCGGCGATGAGTCGCTGATGTGTGGTGTCGGCTCGTCGTCCGCCCACCTCAGTCATCGTCCCCGCCTGTCTCGTCGTGGCCGGCGCGGGAGCGGGCCATCTCTTCATCCCAAGGCAATTCCGCCACTGCGTCGACCCCTTCGATGATAGGGGGCGGCTATCCGCAGAGTGTGCAGGCCCGCGCGGGGCGGCAGCGTGTCCGTCGAAGCCTCCCGTGGTCCCCAGCCCGCGCTCGAGCTGTCATCCTGCGTTTACACCCGTTTACGCGCGGTTAGCGATCTTACTAGAAGGCAGCCAAATATTTAATTGTGGGCGAAATGGTACGCGTCCGGAGCCGCAGGTACATCACCGGTATCCACAGGTGGTCGCACTCGCTGCGGCGCTGCAATGGGCGGTCCGGCGATTCAGCGATGGACGTGTTGATGCGGTTGCCTGCGGCGGTGGCGTTGGAGCGACTCCCGGTTCCTACGTTCGCTGTGGCACGCAACGGCATCATCTTGTTTGCCAATCCGGCGTTTGCCGAGATGGTGGGTTACGAGCAGGACGGGTTGGCGCGGTCGGCAGTTTCCTGAGATCTTCCATCCCGTGCTGGCCAGGGTGGCCGCGCTTTCTGGCGTCAATGCAGTCGCGGATCTGGTGGTGCAGTTACCGCACTGTGAGGGCTGGACGGTGCGGGCCCAGGATGAGCAAGACGGCGCGATGATCCGCTTGTGTTGGTGACGTTTGACGATTTGACGGATCGGCTGGGGATGGACGAGTACTCGCACGGTTGGTTGTGCTCGGTTAGTCGGATCGGTGGCGTAGGGATTCGCGGGCAAGGAACTCCCGAAAATAGGCCAGTGATGTGTCGACAACGATTGCTGGCAGGAGAAGTTGTAGGGATCGGGTCAGTCGCTTGATGTGATCGTCGCCGTCCGCTGTCTCGGCGAGCAGTTGGGCGCCGAGCATGGTGTTGACGATGGATTCGCTGACCACGTAGGGATCGAGGTCTTCGCGGAGGTCGCCTTCGGCTCTTGCGAGACTGGCTTGGGTCGTCATCGCATCCAATCGGCTGCTCCAGACTTGCGAGGCCGTGCTGTTGAACTCGGCCAGTCCGCGGGTGAGTTGTTCGGCTGTCCGGGCTGTTTTGTCGGAGACGAGGAGGTCTGTGACGAGGAAAACGCCGTGGATCATGTTCTCGAGCGCGGGCGAGGTCGATTCGCATACGTGCCGGAACGCGTCGCCCGTTAGGTTGGTGCCTTGTTCGATGATGGCGGTTGCCAGGGCTTCTTTCGAGTCGAAGTGGTGGTAGAGGGCACCTTTGGTCATTCCCGCGCGCTCGATAACCTCGCCTAGTCCTGCCGCCGCGTACCCGACCTCACTGAACACATCTATCGCGGCATCCAGGATCTTTTGGCGGGTGGCTTCAGACCGGGCTTGGGGCGCCATCGTCCCTAGACCTCCGGAGTGCGGTTGACGTGCGTTGGCGTCGTGGCCAATCGAGCTAATTATGTCGATGTCCGTGGCAGACGGCGAACAGTGGTGGGCTAAGGGTAGCTGGCGGTGCGTGCGTTGGTAGCCGAACCCTTTTACGCGAGTGCGTGGCGTCGTTGGATGAATTGGGTGAAGTAGTCGATTCGATCGGGGTTGGTGAAGCTTGGTAGTGCCAACGTCCATGCTTTTTGCAGGTTGTCGAGGTAGTGCTCGGGTCGGTCGAGATTGCTGATTTTGCGAACACCCTCCCACAGCGCCACCAGCATTTTTGCGATGTCTTCGGGATCGTGTTGATCGATGACGTCGCCCTCGGTCATTGCTCGTTGGATGAGGGTGGTGACGAACTCCATCCTTGATTGCCACAGTGTTGGGGGCAAGAGCGTTGTGTTGTCGAGGGCGTCGAGCAGTCGGACGCCGGCTCGGGCCACGTCGGATTGGGTGTCTTGAGCGGCAAGTCGGAAGACAAGGTCGATAAGTGTTTCTAGTCCCGACATCTTGCGGGCAAGCGATTCGACGGCTGCTGCGCGGCTCATTTCGGTGAGGTCGTCGATGATCGCCAAGCCCAGCGCGTGCTTGGACGGGAAGTGAAAATACATTGCCCCTTTGGTGAGCTCGGCCTCCGCCAGGATGTCATCGAGGCTGACCGCGTTGTAAGGGTGGTGAGCGAACTGGCGTGCCGCCGCGGCGATGAGTCGATGGCGTGTGGTGTCGGCTCGTCGTTCACTGGTCTCACTCATCGCTGCCCCTGTCGCGCCGCGGTTGGCGCGCAACGGGCGAGCGCTTCGCGCCAAGGCAATTCCGCCGCCGAGCCAGACCCTTCGCGGTGACCCGCCGGGTGTGCTGGCCCCGTGGGTACGCCGCCGTGTCCGTCAATGTTCATGCCGTTGCCACTCCGCGCGGTCTGTTCTACGCCTGACATGTCGAGCCTATTCACCAATTGGTGCCTATAGAAGACTACCAATGTCACTAGTTTGGCCAATACCTCACTAATAGTATGTGAGATACCGGTTCAGGTGTACCTTTGGTATACCTGAACGGTCGCACTTGGGCCGCGGCAACTCGGCTCACCTGCGGGTCAGCTTGCTTCCGTAAAGAGGAGGGCACATGTCGTTCCTGCCCAGGCACCCGGAGGTGCTGAGGTCCGCGCCAACCACGTCGAATGCGCGGTTGCTTCCTGGGGGGCCACCCGACTGCACGCGCGACGGCGCCGGCATGGATTTCGGTCGGCGGGTTGAGCGCCGGCGTGATGGGGGGTCCAGTGGTTCACCGATGGACATCCTGATGCGGTTGCCCGCCATCGTGCTGTTGGAGCGGATCGGAATTCCTACAGTTGCTATGGCGCGGGACGGCATCATCTTGTTCGCGAACGCGGCGTTTGCCGAGATGGTGGGTTACCCGCCGGACGGATTGGCGGGGCTGGCGTTTCCTGATGTCTTCGACACGATGCCGGCTGTGTTATGCACCCTTCCCGGCGTCGATGCGCTGGCGAATCTGGTGGTGGAGTTGCGGCATGGTGAGGGTTGGACGGTGCGGGCCCGGATGAGCAATTCGGCGCTGACGCAGTGCGACGATCCGGTTGTGCTGATGACGTTTAAGGATTTGACGGAGCGACTGTGGGTGGACGAGCCGTAGTGTCCCGGGGCTTGACCCATTGGCGGACACGGAGTCAAGCGGTTTGTGGTCGGGAGTGGTTATAAACGCCGTCGCCGGCGGATCAGCACGTGGTCGACTTGAAACGTCAAGGTGCGGCGAGTGACCGATAGGGCTGTGGTCGACATCCCCTGACCTTCGTCGTGCAAGCGACTATCAGGTCCGCGCGGTCTGCTTTTCGGTGGTTTCTCAGGGCGTATGGCTGCTTCATGACCATAGAAGACTGCTAGTCCATCGATTCGCTTTACGTGGTGTCAGATGGTATGTAATCTGTGATTTAACTGGATTCTCGGTATACAAACCCGGGTCGCACCCAGAAGCCGCGGTTATCCCCGCCGGCTGCCGGGTTGGCCTGCTTCCGTTGGGAGGCGACATTGGAGCGTAGGCAGACGGCGGTAACCCCATCGAGGTTTCCGGCCGACCGGCGGGGCGACCACCAGGTGGTCAGGTCGCATGAGCAGCGTGTCGGAGCGGCCCGTGAGTGCTCGGCGACCGAGACGTATTCGGTCACTTCGCGTTCCTACGAACAAGAGCGGGACCCCGCGCTAGCCGGAGGCTCCTTCATCAGCGACAACACCGCTGGTGGTGCGCCCGAGATCATCGCAGCAGTTGCAGCGGCAGCCTCCGGGCAGGCGCCGCCCTATGGCACCGACAGTTGGACTTTGAGCGCACGACGCCGCTTCAGCGAGATCTTCGAGTGCGACGTCGATCTGCTCCCCGTTTCCACCGGCTCGGCGGCTAACGCATTGAGCTTGGCCGCGCTGACCCCACCCTGGGGCAGCGTGTTATGCCACCGCGACAGCCATATCAACAACGACGAGTGCGGCGCACCGGAGTTCTTCGCCGGGGGTGCCAAACTCGTTGCCCTGGGTGGGGAAAACGCCAAGATCGACGCCGACGAGCTGCGGGCCGCAGTGCACCGCAAGGTCGGAGACGTGCACAGCGTGCAACCCTCCGCGTTGAGCCTCACCCAGGCAACCGAGACCGGCGCGGTATACACCCCCGCCGAGATCGGGCAGCTGGCCGGCATCGCGAAGGACGCGGGTCTGGGCGTCCACATGGACGGCGCCCGCCTCGCCAACGCCGTCGCCGCATTGGGCTGCGACCCCGCCGAGCTAACCTGGCGCGCCGGCGTGGACATGCTGTCCTTCGGCGCCACCAAGAACGGGGGCATAACCGCCGATGCGATCGTCGTCTTCGACCGCTCCCTGACCACCGAGGTCACATTCCGCGCGAAGCGAGCCGGACAACTCGCCGCCAAGATGCGTTTCGCCGCCGCCCAACTCGACGCCTACCTCGCCGACGACCTGTGGCTGCGCAATGCCCGGCACGCCAATGCCATGACAGCGCGGCTCGAAGGGGGGCTGAAGTCCATTCCCGGCGCCCGCCTTGCGGGCACACAGGCGAACATCCTCTTCTGCCGCCTGCCCCAGCAGGTCATCGACGGACTTCTGGACCAGGGTTACAGCTTTTACCACGGCCGTTGGGAACCAGGTGTCGTCCGGCTCGTCACCTCCTTTGCCACCACGACCCACGATGTCGACGAGCTGGTACGCGCGGTCCGCCGACTCACCGCAGCCGCGATCGAGGAAAGCCGATCCAAACGGGCCCGAACGCACAGATCAGCCAGTGGCGGGCGATCTGAGGTCGCGCGCATAGGACGTGTCCGATGATCGAGATGGCAATCGTGGGGCTCGGCTCGTGGGGTCTGTGCGTCATGGAGCGGACGGTGAGCCGGGCCCGGCGGGCAGGGACGCCGATGCGGCTGCACGTGGTCGAGCCCTCTCAGCTCGGAGGCGGGGTTTACGCCGCCGAGCAGCCCGACTTCCTGGTCCTCAACAACGCCTGCGGTCAGCTCTCCCTCTACGCCGCCCCCGACGGGGACGGTCTCCCCCCCTACGCCATGGGCCTGCACCAGTGGGCGGTGGCCCGCGGCTACCGCTGGGTGGGTTACGAGTGCCGCATCGGCGCCGGGGGTGACCCCATCCTGCCCACCGACTACCTGCCCCGGCGGTTGATGGGCGAGTACCTGGTCTGGTTCTACGACACGCTGGTGGCTTACGCCCCGCCCAACCTCGAGATCGTTCGGCACTACGCGGCGGCCGTCGACATCTCGCCGGCCGTCCGGCGGTTTCGCTACGGCGGGCGCGAGGCGGTGCTGCTCGACAACGGCACCACCCTCACCGTCGACCACGTGGTGCTGACCTCGGGGCACACGTGGAACGACGAGCCCGGGGCCAGCGGAGGCGCGCGCTACCTGCGGCCCTACCCCGTCGAGTACCTCGACCAGAGCGTTCCGGCCGGATCTTCGGTGGCCGTGGCCGGCATGGGCCTGGTCGCCTACGACGTCCTCACCGCCCTCACCATCGGACGAGGCGGGACCTTCGTGGGCCGGTGCGACCGGGCCGACCGCATGCGGTACGTGCCCTCGGGCCGGGAGCCAACCATCACCCTCTACTCGCGCTCGGGCGTGCCCCACTGCGCCAAGTCGGCCCACGGCGTCGATCCCACCGGCCAGTACCAGCCGGTGGTATGTACTCCCGAGGAGTTCGCGGCGCTGACCAATCCGGGCGGGTCGCCGGTGCGGCGGCACGTGGACTTCCGGGCCGAGCTCCTCCCCCTCATCCTCGCGGAGATGCAGGCGCGCTACTACATACACGCCGCCTTGCTGACCGGGGGCGACGTCGAATCGACCGAGGTCCGCGCCGTCCTCCGCCAAGGCTGGGTCAACGCGCACTACGACAAGGCCGTCGACAGTCTCGAGCCGCGCTACGGTCGGTTCGACCCGGTCAGCCACGTCTTCGCCGGCGAAGACCGCCACTACACGTCGGCCGCCGACTACCAGGGCCAGGTCTACGACATGATCGAGGCCGACCTCACCGAGGCCCTGCGACCCGGGGGGAGCGCGATCAAGGCAGCCGAGGAGGTGCTGCGCATCCTCCGGGACCAGCTGCGTTCGGTCATCGAGTTCGGTGGTCTCTCCCACGACTCCTACGTCGACTTCCAGTCCAAAGTCCGGGGCCGCATCAACCGCCTGGACGCGGGCCCGCCACCCGTGCGCTCCCAGCAGCTACTGGGGCTGCTCGACGCCGGGGTGGTGCGCATCCCGCTCGGACCGAACCCGGAGCTGGCCGCCTGCCCCGACGGCGTCCGACTGAGCTCCAAGGACCTCGACGAGCCGACCTCCGTGACGGTCGACGGGGTGGTGCGGGGCCATCTCGACCTGCCCTCGCTGGCCCGGTCGAGCTCGCCACTGCTCAACCGTCTCTACGCCAAGGGAAGGCTGACCCAGCTCAGCTACGGTGACACCCCCGTGGGCAGCGTGGCGATCAATGAGGCCTTCCACCCCTACGACACCGAGGGCCGGCTCCAGTCCAACCTCTCTCTACTGGGCGTGCTCACCGAGGGGGTGCGCTATTTCACCCACTATCTGCCCTCGCCGCGCAGCCGCCTCCGAGCCGTCTACGACGCCCAGGACTGCGTCGAGGCCGTCATCGGCTGAGTCGGCTGAGCACATGATGGATTTCACGGCCGGACGGGCGCGGCCCTTTTTGGCGGCGGCCCACGGGCTGCGCTCCGTACCGGTAATGCAGCTGGCCGAATCGGCCGCCGACCCCAACGACCGGTACGGCCCCGTTGTCGTCACCCACACCGGCGAGAGGCATTGAGCGTGAGCGTTCGACTGGCCGGGGTCCGCGACCCCGGGGCGGCTCCGGACGGGGCCGACGGACCGGTGCGATGGACGTGCGCCCTGGTCAACAACATGCCTGACGCCGCCTTCGGCGCCACCGAGCGACAGTTCGTGGACCTTGTGGACGCCGGGTCCGGGTGCGAGACGGTCGTCCTTACCCGCCACACCATGGCCGGGGTGCCCCGGGGCGAGCGCATCCGGGCCCGTATCGCCGCTGAGTACCGTCCCCTCGAGGACATCGCCTCGGACCCCCCCGACCTGTTGGTGGTGACCGGCTGCAACCCGATCGAGTCCCGCATCGAGGACGAGCCCTACTGGTCCGATCTGTGCGGCCTGCTGCGGTGGGGCAGCGAGAACGTGCCGGTCATGGTGCTGTCCTGCCTGGCGGCCCACGCCGCTCTGGCCGTCTTCGACGGCGTCGAACGGACCAGCCTGCCGGTCAAGTGCACGGGCGTCTTCGCCCAGGAGGCCGACCCGACCCACCCTCTGGCCGCCGGGTTCGACGGTCCCGTCGTCCTGCCTCACTCGCGGCGCAACGCCGTGCCCGTAGAGGCGGTGGCCGCCGCCGGCTACGCGGTGGCCCTGCAGTCGGAGGAGGTGGGGTGGAGCCTGGTCACGAGGACGGTGGGCCGGTCCGAGGTCGTGCTGGTCCAGGGCCATCCCGAGTACGATCCCTCGAGCCTCGTGCGCGAGTACCACCGGGACGTGCGGCGCTACGCCGGCCACGAGTGCGACGAACCGCCCTGCCTCCCCCGGGACTGCGTTGCCGGTCCGGACTGGGACGGGCTTTGTCGGCTGCACGAGCGGGTGGTGGGCGGCGAGCGGGACCCGGCCCTGGTGGCCGCCTTTCCCTTCGACGAGGTCGGCGCCCGCGCCCCCTGGCCGTGGCGGGGCGCGGCCCTGCGTCTGTACGCCAACCTGTTGGGCAGCATCCCGACCAGGCTGTTAAGCACCATCCAGGAGAGGAGCGCCTGAGGTCATGCACGACGAGACCATCGCCATCCACGGTGGCTACACACCCGACGGGACGCGGGCCGTGGCCGTGCCCATCTACCAGACGGTGGCCCACGACTTCATCAACGCCGCCCACGCCGGTGCCGTGCTCGACCTGGAGACGCCCGGCTTCCACTACAACCGGCTCAACAACCCGACCTGCGACGTCCTCGAGCAGCGCATCTGCGCCCTCGAAGGGGGCACGGCGGCCCTGGTGGTGGCTTCGGGCATGGCGGCCGTCAGCTACGCCATCCTGACGGTGGCAACTGCCGGCTCGAACTTCGTGGTGGCCCCCCAGCTCTACGGGGCCACTTTTACTTACTTCGCCCACGTGCTGCCCACCCTGGGCATCGAGGCGCGCTTCGCCGTCGACGACCGAGCCGAGTCGATCGCCCCGCTCATCGACGAGAACACCCGCGCCGTCTTCTGCGAGACCATCGGCAACCCGGCCGGCAACATCGTGGACCTCGAGGCCGTGGCCGCCGTGGCCCATGCGGCCGGCGTGCCCCTCATCGTGGACAACACGGTGGCCACGCCGCTCGTGCTCAAGCCCTTCGAGCACGGGGCCGATGTGGTCGTCCACTCGCTGACCAAGTTCGTGGGCGGCCACGGCACCACCCTCGGTGGGGCCATCGTGGACGGCGGCCGATTCCCGTGGGCCGACCATCCCGACCGCTTCCCGATGTTCAATCAGCCCGAGCCCGCGTTCCACGGCGTCGTCTTCGCGCGCGACTTCCCCGAGCGGCCTTTCACCGTGCGAGCGCGCTCCACCCAGCTGCGCAACAGCGGCGCCACCCTCTCCCCGTTCAGCGCCTTTCAGCTTCTTCAAGGCCTCGAGACGATGGCCGTGCGCCTCGAGCGCCACGAGGCCAACGCCCGGGCCGTGGCCGACTACCTGGCCGCCGACCCCCGGGTGGCCTGGGTGAGCTTCGCCGGCTTCCCCGACCATCCCTACCACCACCTGGTCGAGCGCTACCTGCACGGGCGCGTGCCGTCCATCGTCACCTTCGGGGCCGAGGGGGGCTACGACGCGGGACTGGCCTTCTTCGATGCGCTCCAGCTCGTCAAGCGGCTGCTCAATCTGGGGGACGCCAAAACCCTGGCCATCCATCCGGCCTCCACCACCCACCGCCAGCTATCCGACGAGGAGCTGGTGAAGGCCGGTATCCGGCCGGAGACGATCCGCCTGTCCATCGGGATCGAGCACATCGACGACATCATCGACGACATCGACCAGGCCCTGGCCAAGGCCACGGCGGGCCGCTAGATCACTTGGGGTCGAACTGCTTCGACTTTCCCCTCGACAGTCGCTCTATTGAACCGACCTCGTGCACACCGACGTCCGAGTCCGGGCCGCCGTGCCGGCGGAGCACGTCGATCAGTTCAGTCCGCAGACGCTGGAGGTCGGATGAACCGTCGGTCACCACGGACACGTCGACACCACCCTGCGTCTTGCCCACGAAGAAGTTTGCCACGCCGGGGGCGGCAACGACCGTCTGCTCGAAGGCCGACCGGGGCACCAGAGCACCGCTCCCGTACTCGAAGGCCCCGTTGATCCGGCCGTTGATCGACGTGATCCGGCGATGAGCACAACCGCACGGACACGGTTCGTCGGACATCGTCACCGCGTCTACGAGGTCGTAGCGGATCAGCGGCTGCGTCAGGTTGTACAGGTTGGTCAGCAGCATCCGATCCGCGGGTTGCCCATAGGGGACCACGTTGCCATCGGCATCCGCCGGCTCGAGAATGACCAGATCGTCGGCGATGTGCATGCCTTCTCCAACGCCGCATGGAAAGGCATAAGTCCCCTCTGAGCAGCCCCAAAACTCTGAAGCCTCGATCCCCCACGCGGACCCAACTGCCTCTCGCACGGGCGCGGTGCAGATCTCTCCCGCGACGCTCACCCAGGTGGGCTCTATGGTGAGTCGTCCTTGCATCGCCTGCAGAGCTAGCTCCCGGATGAGGCTCGGCCACCCTTGCAGAGCCTGCACCGCCGGACGGGCGTTGTTGAGACCCTCGACAATCTCGTCGAGGGGGAGCGTGGCATCGAAGCAGTGCGATGCCGGCCCTCCGCTTTCGAATGTGCTGAAGGCGTAAAAGATCCCCGATTCATGCTTGGGGCTGCAACTGAAGCACTGCGCCAGCACCGCGTCCGGGTCTTCGCCGCGTCGCCCGGTCCAGCGCGAGCCCTGCATCACGAAGGTGACGAATGCGTCCCAGCCGTAGACATGGAGTGACGGGTTTCCGACATATCCAGACGTGATGATCGCCCGGTACTCGTCGTCGAGGTAGCCGTCTCCGCTCAACTGATCGACGTGCTGTTGGACCCGGGCGCGTGTCAACTCAGGGACGGTGACCAGTCGGTCGAACTCCTCCATCATCTCGGGCTTGGTCAGGACAGGCAGAGACGGGAGGTCGGCCTCGGTGAACTTCGCCAGATCGCGGCCCGCCAGTCGTTCCCGCCAGAACGGCGAATGATCGGCGGCGTACACCAGCAGCTCCCGAAGACGCCGTTCGCGTTCTGCGGCGAGGCGCCCTGCGTCCCATCGCAGCTGGCGCACCCCCTTCATGTACGCATCTTGCAACTGGGCACGCTGGCGCCGGACCAGCTGCTCGTAATGTCCCTCCGACCTCGTGCCAGTTGCCTTCGATTGCACCCAGCGATACTAGCCCAGGCACCGCGCTCCGATACCGTTCCCGGCCGAGCGGTCTGTGTGCAACGCGTGGTTGCTTTCACAGCCCGCGACTGGAGTGCAGCGGATCCGGGATCGTCGCCGGCTCATGCTTGTGCGCGTTCATAGCAGGCGCAGTCGGCTTGCTGATCGCGCCGACAGCGGTCGCTGATGGTGTGGTCGCGCCCGTTCGGCGGCGAGATCGTCGACAGATGCCATCCGCGACCCGCCTTCGGTTTCGGCTTTTCGGGGCGCTGCTTCGGTCGGTGTCGGCCCGTCCCCGCGAGAAACCGGAAAAAAAATACCGAAAGGCACTGTCGCCCGCTAGTAAACATGCATATAGTACGCTAGCGGGCATTTTTCCTTACATAAGTGCGCCAACCTTGGGGATCGGAGTCCTAAATGTCGTCTTACCTAACAGCGGTACCTGAGGCCATGGCCACGGCGTCGGCTGACTTGACTGGAATCGGAGAGGCGATCAGGGAGGCGACGGCTGCAGCGGCCCCGTCGACGACGGGGATCGCGCCGGCGGCGCTTGATGAGGTGTCGGCGGCCATTACCCAGTTTTTCGGAGCGCACGGCGCGGCCTATCAGGCGCTGAGCGCCCAAGCCACGCAGTTCCACGATCAGTTCGTACAAACCCTTTTCGGCGGCGCGTCGCAGTATGCCCTCGCCGAAGCCGCCAATGCCTCGCCGCTGCAGGCGGCCGCGCATGATCTTGCGAACCCGGCGGCGGGTTTCGGGGCCGGACCGGTGAAGCTTTTGACGGGCCGCCCGCTGATCGGTAACGGCACCAATGGGGCGCCGGGGACCGGGCAGGCCGGCGGGCCCGGCGGGTGGCTGATCGGCAACGGCGGCAACGGTGGCTCAGGGACGCCGGGCGTGGGCAGCGGAGCCGGCGGGGCCGGCGGGGCCGGCGGGCAGGCGGGCCTGTTGTGGGGCCACGGGGGTAACGGCGGCGCGGGCGGGGCAGGCGGGCCGGCCGGCGGGACGGGCGGGGCCGGCGGGGCCGGCGGGGCCAATGCCTACATCGGCGGCGGCAGCGGCGGTGCCGGCGGGGCTGGTGGTGCCGGCGGGAGCGGCACCAACGGCGCCTCGAGCATGACCTCGGGTGTTGCCGGTGCGCCCGGCACGCTGGGCGGTAACGGTGGGGCCGGTGGAGCCGGCGGGGCGAACCGGGCGTTGCTTGGTGGCGGCGGTGGAGCCGGCGGCCTCGGCGGCAGCGGTGGTGCCGGCGGCACCGGTGGCAACGGCGCCGCCGGTGTGAGTGCGGCCGGCGCTGACGGTGGGTCCGGCGGCAACGGCGGTAACGCCGGGGCCGGTGGCGCCGGTGGCAGCGCGGGCCGGTTCAACCTCTTCGGGAGTGCCGGGGCCGCGGGTCATGCGGGTACCGGTGGTGCTGGCGGTCAAGGTGGCAACGGTGGAGCTGGCGCCGACAATGGCGCCGACGGCGGGGTTGGCTTTGGCGGCGGCCAGGGCGGGCACGGCGGCCAGGGTGGTAATTCCGGTGCCGGTGGCACCAACGGTGCTGGTGGTCTGGGCGGTAATGGCGGCAATGGCGGCAGCGGTGGCGCCGGTCACGATGACGGCGGGGCCGGCGCGGGTTCCGGTGGTATGGGTGGCAACGGCGGCAACGCCGGTGCTGGCGGTAGCGCCGGTAGCGGTGGCACCGGAGGCAGCACCGGCAACGCAGGCGTCGGCGGGACGGGCGGTAACGGCGGGAATGGTGGGTCCGGCATGGCCGGCACCTCGCAGATGCCCGACGGCGGTGACGGCACCGCCGGCACCGCGGGTGGTAGCGGCGGGGCGGGCGGTAAAGGCGGCAACAGCGCTGCTGGCGGGACTAACGGTTCGGGCGGTCTGGGCGGCAACGGCGGCCTGGGCGGCGACGGCGGTCAACGGCGGCGACTCCACCACTCCGGGTAACGGCCCATCCACGGCGGCCTCGGCGGTAACGGCGGTCACGGCGGCGACGCGGGTGCCGGCGGGGCGGCCGGCACCGGCGGTAAGCGGCGGCGTCGACGGCAGCGGCGGTACGGGCGGCAACGGCGGCAACGGCGGCACCGGCGGCGTGGGCGGCCCGTGTCAGCGGACCCGTCACGCCGGATGCGGGCGGCGCCGACGCGCCTTCCGGCGGCAGCGGCGGCGTCGGTGGCACCGCCGGCGCCGGCGGCGACTCCGGCGGCCCGAGCGGCACCGGCGGCACCGGCGGCAAGGGCGGCATCGGCGGCAATGGCGGCACTGGCGGCACCAGTCCCGGCATCAACATATAGCTTCGGCGGCTTCGGCGGCGATGGTGGACAAGGCGGGCTCGGCGGCGCCGGCGGAGGCACCCCGCATGGGGGAACCAACGGCAACGCGGGTAACGGCGGCGCCGGCGGTAACGGCGGAACCGGCGGCTTCAACTCCACCGACGCCACCAACGGCAACCTGATCACGGCCGGCGGCGGTGGCGGCGGCGGTATCGGCGGCGGCGGCGGCGACGCCGGCACCGGCATCGGCAGCGGCGGCAGCGGCGGCGCCGGCGGCGGCGGCGGCAGCGGCGGCAGCGGCAGCCAAGCCATCAGCACCCCAACGGTCAAACCTACGCAACCGCCTCCGGCGGCAGCGGCGGCACCGGCGGTGCCGGTGACGTCGCACTCGGCGCTACCGGCGGCGCAGGCGGCGCCGGCGGAGGCGGCGGCGCGGGCGGTGCCGTCTCAGGCGGTGACGCCGCAGGCGGCGGCGGCGGTGGCGGCGGCGAAGCCGCCTCCGCCAGCGGCACCGCCGGTGACGGCGGCGTTGGCGGAGCGGCAACATCCCCGATTACTGGCACCACGACCAACGGCGGCCCCGGTGGGCCAGGCGGCATCAACCCCACCGGTACCGGTGGTGGTGGAGGCGGTGGCGCTTCCAACGTCCCAGACCGTGGGATTAATCGGCGACGGTCTCCCCGGCGGCAGTGGTGCCAACGGAGGGGACGGCGGTGCTCGGCCTGGGTCAAACTCAACTCGGGAGGTCAACGGCGGCACCTTCGCCCGGCACCGGTGGCGCCGGTGGCCTGAGCTTTGGCGGGATTCGAAGCGGCGCTGACGGCCGCCCGGGGACTTACCCGAGCTGGACCAACGAGCCCTAAAACCGGGAGCGACGGCGGGGGCCCAATGCGGGCGGCAACTGCGGCGGCGCCAGAACAGAACGGTCGGGATGTCGTCACCGATCGCGCCGCCAGGTTGCCGTCAGCCGGTTGCGGGCTTGGTGCCCCGCGTTCGACCACGCCGGCAACGGGTGATCGCAGAAATGGGTCTGCTGGCGGTACTCGATTGTCACGCTTGAAGATCCCGTGTGCCAGACCCGTCCGGAGTATCTCCGGAGTCGACCGGGTCGACCGAGTGTCTTAACAGCTGTAGTTGTCCAGTTATCGCGTCGACTGGCGGCTCAGGGCGCTTCGTTCGGCGGAGACAGGCCAGCCTCCTGCACCAGCCGTCGCTCGTCGACCTTGCTGGAAGACGTCAAGGGCAAGTTGGCGACCAAGACGAATTGATCGGGCAGCATTGTTTCCGGGAGCCGTTGGCTGGCGGCCTTACGGACCGCGACAGGGGTGACCTCGCCGTCCGGCACCACGAATGCGACGACCCCCAGATCGCCCTCCAGGTCGAACGTCGTGCACGCCGCGGATGCGACCCCGTCGATACCACCGAGCGCCTCGGTAACCTCAACCAGCGACATCCGCACACCGTGTCGCTTGATGACGCGGTCCGAACGCCCGACGTATATGTAGTTGCCGTGTTCGTCACGGAAGACGAGGTCACCGGTGCGGTACAGGGCGGTTCCTTCGACGACGTCCGCCCGCAGCACGGCTGCGCTCAGCGCCGGGTCGTTCAGATATCCGGCCATAAGCTGCGGCCCACCGATGTAGAGCTCGCCGACCACTCCAGGACGGTCTACCAGCCGTCCGTTCTCGTCAACGAGGTGAAACGAGCTCCCGGGATGAGGGCGGCCGATCGGCACCAGCGCCGCGTCGAGCAACTCGGGCGTCAGTTCCAGATGGGCGATGGCGATGGTCGCCTCGGTCGGGCCGTACCGGTTCACTACCCGCAGTCCCGGACTGGCGGCCCATACCGCCCTGATGTCGGTCGTGGACGGCGCCTCGCCGCCCAGGGCCAGCACTCTCAGCGGGGTGTCAGCCAACCGCGCCAGACGGCCGCTGGCCCGGAGCAACCGCAGATAGCTGGGGGAGAAGCTGGTCGCCGTGATCCCCTCGCTGGCGACAATCGAGAAGAACCTGCGTGGGAACAGCAGGGCTTCCCGGTCGGGGATGACCAGGGGGACGCCGCGTACCAGCGGAGGAAAGATGGCAGAGAAGGAGCCGTCAAAGTGCACGGGCGAAACGCACAGGGCCCGGTCGTCCGCGGTGAGTCCTACGGCGTCGGCGCACGCTTCGACTGCGATGAAAAAGGCCTCCGGGCAAATCTGCACCCCCTTGGGGATACCGGTCGTCCCCGATGTGTAAATGACGTAGGCGACGGGCCCCGTTGCGGGTGGTGACGTGCGCCCATCTGCGGCGCTCAACGCCGAAAGGGAGGTCCACGCCGTACCGACGGGAAGTCCCGATGGTGCCGTTTGGTCCGAGCCTGCGGTGATCACCTGTACGGGCCGGCAGTCGGCCAGGATCTGCGCACGGCGGAGATCTGGATCGGTGATCGCCAGCGGAACGAACGTGACCCCCGCCCACAGACAGCCCAGGGCCGCCACCACGAAGTCCACAGAATTGCCGATCAGCAGGGCAACCCGATCCCCGGGCTCGACGCCCTTCTGAAGCAAGCCGGCGGCCACTCTTCCAGCCGCGGCGCGCAACTCGCCCCGGGTCAACGCGCGATCCAGGTCCTTGACGGCGGGCCGATCCGGGGCTCGATCGGCGTGGTCCAGCACCGCACCGAGTACGCCGTGGACCGGCACGCGTTTTCCCAGGTGCTGCATCGCTCGCTACCCTCGCTCATACATCGTGTGGAACGGCGAAGCGCTTCTGGCCCCCTGGCGCGCCCGGCCGAGCCTCACCAGGAAGAGCGCCCCCGAGACGCCGAACAGGATCGCGCTGACGAGCAGCCAGTTCCACAGATAGACGTTCTCGCTGCAGCCGGTGATTCCCTCGAAGTAGACTTGGAGAGCCGGAAGATCATCGGCGCGAACATCACGAACAGCAGCCCGGAGATCACGGTCGGCACCCGGACGTGGTTGATCCAGGTCACGCCTGGCCCGCCGCGTGCGGCGCCGGGGCGCGCGCGCCGCGTCAGCACCCGGTCCGCCACGGCATAGATCGGCCATCCGACCCCGTCGTGGAGGATCACGCAGATCACGAACCAGACCAGGATCGCCTTCCACCCGCCCTGCGCGAAGACCCGTGTGACGGCGTACGCGGCGACCGCGAAGCACGCCAGCACGCCCAGCAGGTGCCAGGGACCGGCACCATAGCTACGTCGCCACGACCGCATATCAGCCCCGATCCCCGAAGGCGATCCGGCTCATCCACTTAAGGTTGTGGGTTCCCGGTGCGGACGGGACGATCAGCCGCGCCGGATAGCCGTGGTCCATCGACAGGTCGGCGCCGTTCACCTTCAACGCGAGCAGCGACTGCGGCGCAGCGACCTGCGCGGCGGACAGGAGCACCGAGTGGGTGTCCAGCGACGTCAGCTCCGACGTACCCGCGCTCGACGCGCCGGCCAACCGCGCAAGGTCGACGAGTGGCACGCCGGTCCAATGCTGAACCGTGGACCAGCCCTCGGTGCAGGCGATCGGCAGGTACGCCGTGGTGAGCGGCATCGCGAGCAGCTGCTCGCGGCTCAGCGTCACCCGCTGAGCGCCCACGAGCTCCAGCCGCCAGGCGGGGCCGGTCTGCGCCGCGGTGATGCCCGCGCGCGCTGCGGTGAAGTTGACCGGGAACCGGTTGGCGCCGACTCCGGGCGAGCGATAGTGCGTCCCGAACAACGCGACCCGCCGCGTGACACCGCCGATGGCCTCACCCGCGGTAAGCGCGAACACCGTCAGTGACGTTCCGGCAACGAGCGCGAGCACGCCGCGCCGGGAGATCGTCGGCGCAGCAGGCTCGGTCGCGACGAGGTCGTCGTCCACCGCCTCGGGCACGGTGTCGGCGAGCCCGGTCCGCAGCTCGGTCCGGAACCGCCTCGAACCCAGGGCGCGGACCATCTCGCCGAACTTCACACAGATGTGGATCGCGAAGCCGGCCATGAATGCCCACGCGCCGTAGAAGTGACCGGTGTAGAAGCTGAGCGGGTTGCTGTACTGGATGTAGAGAACCCCCGTCGTCATCTCGAAGATGACCCCACCGACGACAAGCACCAGGCTCAGTCGCTCGAGCAGCGACGCGACCGACCGCCATGGCGGCCAGGCGAACAGCTTGGGAATGACCGACCAGAGCTTTGCGAGGACGACCGGGACGAGCGCAAGGCCGAGCATGACGTGGATGCCCTCGGTCACCCGGTAGAGCCAGCTCGGCGACGTCACCCAGTCGAAGAGGTAGAAGCCGAACAGCCCGTGGTCGGGGTTCGGGTCCCCGCCCAGCCGCGGTTTGTAGGCGGCGTAGGAGAGCAGCCCGGTCAGGAACTCGATCGGGATACCGATCAGCAAAACGAGCCCGAACACCGACGTCAGCCACGGCCCACGCACCGGGCTCTTCCACCGGGCCCGCGAGAACGGCCCATCCTCGCCGCCGGGCGCAGACCCGAACCGGCCGGGTGTCGACGACGGCGGAGACGGGGTCCTACGCTCGATCACCATCGCAAGGCAACGCCCGGGCCTGGACGCCGTCCGCGATGTAGCGCGGTCCGCCTGTCGCCCCCGCGAGACGCCGGAAACCCTCCGAACTGGGCCCTGCGGGCCCGGCCCCGGCAAGCTGACATGGTTGGCGCGACCGCGGCGTACGCGCCGAATCGAAACGGGAGCATCTGTCGTCGCACCTCCGACGCTCGGTTATGAGAGGAAGGTGTCAAAACCGGCCGACTTTCAGCGGATCACCCTCGTACAAGCCTTTAATACTTTATAGTATGCATCATGCATGCCGTAGTACCGACTGTTAGTTCGGATATCACGCCTCCGGCAGTACAGACAGTCGGTGCGGATTTCTCGCCGGCAGACATCGCGAAGGTGCTGAACGAAGACGGCTGTGTGGTCATTTCCGGCCTCGCAGCTCCCGAAACGATGGATCAGATTCGGGCCGAGCTCGAGCCCTACCTTGCTACCACCGGCGCAGGCAACACTGACTTCCTGGGCGAAATCACCCGCCGTACCGGCGCCTTGGTCGCCCGTTCGCCGACCTCTCGCTCACTCATAACCCACCCGACGGTCATCGACACACTCGATTTCGTGTTGGCCGACCACGCCAGCACCTTCCAGATCGACCTGACGCAGCTGATTACCGTCGGACGCGGTGCGCCGGCGCAGGCGATTCATCGGGATCAGTGGTCCTACGATCGCTATCAGTTCCCGAGGGGCTTCGAAGCCGAAGTCGGCACCATGTGGGCCGTGACCGACTTCACTGCAGAGATGGGTGCGACGCGGATGGTGGTGGGAAGCCACCGGTGGGAGGACGATCCCGACGAAGTGGACCCCGCCTTGTCCTCCCCGGCGGTCATGACGAAGGGTTCGGTCCTTTTGTACACCGGCTCGGTATTCCACGGCGCAGGCGCCAACACCACCGAGACCAGCCGGATCGGGATGAATGTGGGCTACTCGCTCGGGTGGCTGCGCCAGGAGGAAAACCAGTACCTCGCCTGCCCGCCCGAGGTCGCTCGCACCCTCCCCGAGGGTCTGCTCAGGCTGATGGGCTACCAGCGCGGTTCCTACGCCATCGGCTATGCGGACGACGTGCGAGAACCCCTGGACTGGCTGTACGGCAGCCCGGCGTTTGCGTCGGACTTCTTCAGTTACCGCCGCGCCGCCCGCAAGCGGCTCAAGGCGACCGGGACCTACGTTCCGCCCACGGAGCCGTAAGCCCGGAAGCGGCCGTTGCCAACATTGGTTAAGTTGCCGGACCCGACACTGGCTGACAGGCCGGGTTACGGCGGAGAAGTGAGGAGAAGCGTAATGCGGAACCGGATTCGTGACGTCCTAGCTGCCCATGGCCGCTTGGAGGTCGATCCACGCGAGGTGGACCGTCAAGCCGACCTTTACGAGCTCGGCCTGACGTCGCTTGCGTCGGTCAACGTCATGCTTGCGCTTGAGGAGGAATTCGACATCGAGTTCCCCGATGAAGTGCTCACGAAGTCCACCTTCGCTTCGGTACGCAACATCGAGCAGGTAGTCGAAGGCCTAGTCAAGTCGCCTGTGTGATGCCACTGCGGTAGCAGTCGGCCTGCCGGAGCGAGCCGTCCTGCTTCACTTCAATAGACTCCGCCCGGGCTGCACCTCTTCGCCGGTCGTGCCGCACTAAGGCCACAACAGCTCAGAAGGGTTGTCGACCATGCCCCCGTCGTGTCTCGCCCAGGCTGGTGTCCTGCTTGTCATTCTTCAGGACAGTTGCACTCTGCTGAGCAAACTGCACTCATGACGTATTCACGCCGTGTGGTCTTGATCGGATCGTTGGTGGCGACAACCGGGTTGGCGCTCCTGCTAGGCATCACCGATCCGGCGCCGCCCCTGAGCTACCCGACTCGTTTCTTCATGTGGAATCTGATGTTGGCATGTATCCCGGTGTTCTTTGCGACCGGTTTCGCCTTCGTACGCCGGCGGATCTGGTTGGTTCCACTCGGGCTGGGGTGGCTGGCGTTCCTGCCCAATGCCCCATATCTGGTGACCGACCTGGTGCACCTGGGCAGCGGCGGCGAATTGTGGCGGCACGTCATGCAATACGGGATCGCGGCGTGGACCGGCGTCACACTCGGGGTGGTATCGATGCGTCTGGTGTGTCGGCGGATCGAGCGCAAGTTCGGTGCGGTGACCGGATGGCTCGCGGTAATCGTCTCGGTCGGCCTGT
This sequence comes from uncultured Actinomycetota bacterium, assembly GCA_963784685.1. Classification (GTDB taxonomy): domain Bacteria; phylum Actinomycetota; class Actinomycetes; order Mycobacteriales; family Mycobacteriaceae; genus Mycobacterium. The sequence continues at coordinate 50,341 of CAWASF010000003.1, read as the reverse complement.
GCGCGATAGGTGTGGTGATCGGGCGGTTCCAGCGGTGGAACTCCTGGGATTTGGTGACACAGCCGGGCGCGGTGGCGGCAACGACGTTCGATTGGGTGCGTTCGCCGCTCGCCTACGTCCAGCCGACCGGCGTGGCGCTTGCGGTGGGGGCCTTTTTCGGGCTGGCATACCTGACGCTGTGGTCCCTTTGGCCATCCCCTGGGCCAGAGCCAGCACGCGCGTAGTGCCACTGCTGGCGCTGCCCGCGGCAGCTGCGCGGCCCGGTGTCCGGGGTTGTGCTGGGGGCTCGCGGTTGCATGTCGGGCGCGAGGATGGCGCTGACCAGCCTGGGGCGACGACTGTCTCCGTCGGCGTGGTGCGTAGGTCTGGGGTCTGTTCAGTAGCGGCCATCGCGGGTATTCGCCCGCTTTGTAGAGCATGAAAGACTCTGAGTTCAGCGATAGCGTTTACATGATGACGAATAGTATGTATGCTGCTGGTTCAGGTGCATCACCAGTATATGCATAAGAGTCGCACTCAGGCGGCGTGAACCCGGCCTCCGAGTCGACCTGCTTCCACAAGGAGCGACATGGGGCCTCGGCAGACAGCGGCTGACAAGCTGCGCCACTCAACTGAATCGCGCGGCTCGAGATCTCCAGCCGACCGGCAGGGCGACCAAGACATGGCCGGATCGCACCTTCCAACAACGTTCTTCTCACCCAGGCTGCGACTCGCGCAGCAATTCATCTAAGAGATTGGCAGCTGAGACATGACCAGCGTTTCACCCTCAAACTCGACGAAATTGGTATTGGGACACGGCGTGTCGGCGCTGCAGCCGGCAGAATCCACGGGAACCGCAGAACAACCGCTCGCGCTGAGGTCTCACTCTCGGCCGAGATCATCGACCGGCGCAAGTCCGACGGTCAGCCTGGTCATTCCTGTCAGGAATGAGGCGCGGAACATAAGCTCGGTACTCGAACATGTTGCGGACGAAGTGACCGAAATCATTCTCGTCGACGGTAATTCCACCGATGTCACACTGCTTACCGCCCGTCGATGCCGGCCGGACGTCCGGGTCGTGCGGCAGCAGGGCTCAGGCAAAGGCAGCGCGTTGCGCACGGGCTTTCTGGCTGCCACCGGAGACATCATCGTCACGATGGATGCGGACGGCAGCATGTCGGCTCGCGAGATCCGCCACTTTCTCCATTACCTTGCCAACGGCTACGACTTCGTCAAGGGGTCGCGGTTCATCAGCGGCGGGGCATCGTTGGACATCACCTGGTTCCGGTGGCTCGGCGATCGGTTCCTGAACGCTGTGGTCAACTCGCTTTACGAGGGCCACTTGACCGACATCAATTACGGATTCTGTGCGTTCGACCGTCGGTATCTCGAGCACTTGGACCTCTCCGCGACCGGCTTCGAAATCGAGGCAGAGATGATCGTGCGGGCTATGCAGGCGGGGTTGCGCATCACCGAGGTTCCCAGCCTCGAGATGCCCCGCCTGAGCGGACAATCGAACTTGCACGCGATCCGCGACGGCATCCGCGTCCTGCGAACCGTGCTGCGTCATCATCGCTCGGGTGTTTCCGGGCACCTCTACCAGGCCGTGCGACAGGCTGCAGGGCGACCGACAGCCGCCATTTCAGCGGTGGTAGCCGGCCAATGAGCATCTTCCGTATACGCACCTGAGGTGGTGCCCAGCCGTCGCCGTGACCGCAGTCGCCCTCTGGGTCGGGCAGCTTCCGTAAGGAGGAGCACATGTCGTTCGTGACGACGTTTGGACCGTCGTCAATGGCACGGCGGCCGCGGCCGCACGGGTGTAAGGCCCTCAGCGAATCAGCTCACATCGACACGACCAGGAGACGCAGGTGAAGAAAGCTCTGATTACCGGAGTGACCGGACAAGATGGTTCCTACTTGGCGGAGCTATTGCTTGACAAGGGTTACGAAGTCCACGGTGTAGTCCGGCGTGGCTCCGGCTCCAATACATCGCGAATCAACCATCTTTGCGCTGAAACGCACGAGGAAGGAGCTCGTTTCGTCCTGCATTATGGCGACCTGACCGACGGTTCACGCCTTGTCACGCTGCTGCAGAAAGTCCAGCCCAACGAGGTGTATCACCTCGGGGCCCAGTCGCATGTGCGGGTGAGCTTCGATGAGCCCGAGTTCACCGGCGACACGACTGGCGTCGGCACGACTCGCCTGCTCGAGGCAATTCGCATGGTTGGGCTGGACTGCCGCTTCTACCAGGCGTCCAGCTCGGAGATGTTCGGTGCGACGCCGCCACCACAAAACGAGCTGACTCCATTTCATCCACGCAGCCCGTACGGCGCGGCCAAGGTCTATGCCTACTGGATGACCCGCAATTACCGCGAGGCCTACGGCATGTACGCGGTCAACGGCATACTGTTTAACCACGAATCGCCCCGACGAGGAGAGACCTTCCTCACCCGCAAAGTGACCCGCGCGGTCGGCCGGATCAAGGCAGGGCTTGACAAGGACATCTACCTCGGAAACCTTGACGCCGCTCGGGACTGGGGCTACGCCAAGGAGTACGTCGAGGGCATGTGGAGGATGCTGCAAGCGCCGGAACCCAGCGATTACGTGCTGGCCACCGGAACGTCCCATACCGTGCGCGAATTCGTCGAGGTCGCCTTCGAACACGCTGGCCTCGACTGGCAGAAGTACGTCAAGTTCGACGAACGCTACCTGCGCCCAGCTGAGGTTGACTCCCTCATCGGAGACGCTTCCAAGGCAGAGACATTGCTTGGCTGGAAGCCACGGGTTCTCGTGCCCGATCTGGCGCGCCTCATGGTGGACGCGGACTACCAGGCCGCTATGGCCCAGGCCGCCTAGCAGGCGTTCACGACGAGCGCGGTTGGCAAGCAAGGAGGATCGGACGCAGGGGCCATACCGGCGACCCGTTCTCATCACGAGGGGAGTGACGATCATCGGTGCCCCCGGCCAATGGTGGTGGCGGCCCCCGAAACCGTAGAGGCTCCGTCGCATACTAACGACCGAGGCGGGCGAAGCCCTGGCAAAAATCTTCCGGGCAAACCGGCCGGCGGACCCGGATCGTCGGTTGGCGCTGGTGGTCTTGCTCGGGGGGTGGGTCGTGCTGACCCGCCTGCAGGCGGCGCTATCTCTCCGTCGAACTTCCTGCATGGGTCCGGCGGTCTGTTTAAACGCGTAGCCCAAATCTATCGGATTCGCTAGTCGGCCATAACAAGACTATGAGTTGTCTGGTTGCTTTACTGTCAGCTATTAAGTATGTAGAATCCTGATTCAGGTGCATCATCGGTATACACTCGCCATCGCACTCAGGCGCCGGTACCATGGCCCGCCTTCGGGTGGGCCTGCTTCCCTTAGGAGGAGCACATGTCGTTCGTAACCGCACTGCCAGTGGCGCTGGCGTCCGCGGCTGGAGATCTGCAAAGCATCGGCGCCGTAGTGGTCGCCGGGAATACGGCGGCGGCAGCACCGACGACCGCAGTGGCTCCCGCGGCTGCCGATGAAGTGTCGGCGCTGACGGCGGCGTACTTTGCCGCTCACGGCCAGCTGTACCAGGCGATCGGTGCCGAAGCCGCCGCGATTCATGAGCTATTTGTCACCACGCTGGCGACCAGCTCCGGTTCGTACCTGGGTACTGAAATCGCCAACGCCGCCACGGTCCTCTGAGCGCCGGAGGTTTCAGTGATCGATTTCGCGGCGTTACCGCCGGAGTTCAACTCCGGTCGGATGTATGCCGGTCCGGGTGCGGGGTCGATGCTGGCCGCCGCAGCCGCCTGGAACGGGTTGGCCGGCGACTTGAGCTCCGCAGCGTCCTCTTTCGGGTCGGTTGTCTCGGGGCTCACCAGCGGGCCTTGGGTAGGACCGTCGGCAATGGCGATGTCGGCCGCGGCCGCACCCTACATGGCGTGGATGGCGGCGACCGCCGAGCAGGCTGAGCTGGCGGGCGCCCAGGCCCAAGCGGCGGCCGCCGCATATGCGGAGGCCTTCGCGATGACGGTGCCACCGCTGGAAGTCGCGGCGAACCGTGCTCAGCTGATGATGTTGGTCGCGACGAACTTCTTCGGTCAGAACACACCGGCGATCGCGGCCAACTGGGCCCACTACTTCGAAATGTGGGCCCAAGACGCCGCGGCCATGTTCGGCTATGCCGCGAATTCGGCGGCCGCCACCGGCGCGGTGACGCCGTTTAGCCCGGCGCCGCAGACCACCAACCTGGCAGGGTTGGCCGCGCAGGGGGCCGCGACTGCCCACACCGGCGCATCGACTGGCGCGGGCGTGCAGTCGACGCTGTCGCAGCTGGTCTCCTTGGTTCCCCACGCGCTAAACAGCCTCAGTTCGCCCGGTTCGTCGACATCGTCGACATCGGGACTTTCGGGAATCCTGAGTGGGCTTCTGGGTGGGTCTTCCTCCGCGGGGGGCACGACCACGACAGGGTTAGGAGGGCTTGTGACCGGCACGTCGTCGGGGTTCTCGCTCGGAGGCCTCGAGCAAGGCGTGTTGACCGAGTATGCTGTTGTCCCGGCGTGGTTTGGCATGAATATGGGGAGCGGCGTGCTCGACCCCCTTATGGGCACGCCGATAAGCAACGCATTCCAAGCCGCCGCCGCACCCGCGGCCGATGTACCGGGCCTGGCCCAGGGTGCGGCGGCGGCCGCCGACGGTGCGCTGGGCCCAGCTGTCGCCGGCGGTGTCGGCGACATTGCAGGCCTTGGTCAAGCGATCCCACTCGGGGGCTTGTCGGTGCCACCCAGCTGGGGCTGGGCCGCGGCCGCTCCGGGGTCGATGCTCAACGCGGTCCCAATGATGGCGCCGTTGGCTGCGGCGGACTCCAACTTGGGCGCCGGATTTGGTTTCCCGTTCCTGTTCCCGCCCGGGGGGCTAGGGCGGACCGCCGCGGCGGGCATTGGTGGGGCCATCGCGGGTGGGGCGATCGCGGGCGCTGGGGCCAAACACCTGCCACGCCTTAGCGTGGTGGCGCGCTCACCAGCCGCTGGATACGCGGCCGAGCCGGAGGCCCCGCCAACCCCGGCGTATCCGGTACCCGCCGGATTCCCGACAAACGGACACGCGCCGCCCGGATACCAGGCGGCCATCGTGTACCTGCCGACCAACGGACATGCGACGAGCAAGGTCGACAGGTAGAGGACGCGTCAATGTACTCGGGGTCACTCGCTTGGCGCCGCGCTAACCATCTAGCAACGAGCAGCTAGTCCACTTAAGCAAAGGAACCGTTGATGACCTGGCTAACCGGCGATTGCAGGTCGGACAGCTCGTCAAGCGACCAACAGTCGCAGAGCGCCGACCGCTACCGTCGGCCTGACAGGTCTGCGCCAATTGCGAATCAATCGGCACGCCAGCTGTAAGACCGGGGGCGGCTTAAATGGTGATTGCCGAGGGGGATGGGAGTTCCGTCTGGCGTTGTTCATTACCGTTTTGCCTGTCTCTGCCGACGGCCGTCCACCGCCGTCCGGGTACTTCTGCTTTGCCAGGCCGGGGCGTTGGTCACTCAGGTACTCGCGGTATGCATCGCGAGGGGCGGGGCAAGCGCTGCGGCCGCACTGATTTCCGTCTGCGGTTTTGCTTTGGTATTCGCGAGCGCGTTGAGGTCCCTCACTAGTCCACAGCTGACACGAGGGTTGCGGAACACCGCGGTGGTGAGTCTCGGGGTGACACCGGCTCTCCTGCGGTGGCTGGCAAACCCGCTGATGTTCACGGGCTTCGACGAGCAACTCCACATGCGAACGCTGCGCGATATCGTGTTGTCGCACCGCCTCTTCCAGCCGAACCCACTGCTCGGGATCAGCCCCCATTACCCAGGGCTGGAATCAGTCGCGGCTCTGTTCCATCAGCTCGGGTTGCCCGTGATGGTCGCAGCGATGGCCGTGGTGCTGGTGGCGCGGCTGGCCCTGGTCTTAGTGCTTTGCGATGCCGTAGAGCACCTGACTGGGAACCCTCGCGCCGGTGGACTGGCGGTGGCGGTGTATGCGGTGTGCGCCCAGTTCGTGGCTTTCAACTCGCAATTCGCCTATCAGACCCTGGCATTACCGCTCGCCCTGGCGGCGGTTGCCTTTGTTGCCCGCGCGCGCTGGGCCGCTGATCCGCGCCCGTTATTGGGCGGTGCGGCGGTATGTCTGCTCGCCGTCGCTGTCACCGACTACGTCACCAGTTGGCTCTCCGCGGCCTTTCTGGTTTTCTGGGCTATTGCCCAACGTGGCCGTCAGGCAAGGCGGCACGTTCTCTACGCTGCGGCGGCCGGAGTGGCCGCGACCACTTTGTGGGCAGTGACTCAGTGGTCCCTGCTGCGCGAGTATTTCGGCCCGATCATCCATGACGTGAGTTCGCTGTTGAGTGACCAGCCGCGGCGTGGGGCGTTCTCCGATGCGTCGGCCTATTTGACGCCACTGTGGGAGCGGGTCCTTCTCATCTACTGGGTCGCAGCCGTGATTTTCGTGGTGGCGTTATTGATTTTGACCTGTACCCGGTCGGTGATGTCGCGACTGCGGTCCGGTGCGCCCCAATCCAACGCACGGGCTTGGGAACCACGAGTGTTGCTTGTGGTCCTGGTCGCGATGAACCCAGTTCTGCTGGCCCTGCCGACTTGGGGCAGCGAGGTCGGCGATCGCCTGGGCAGCTTCTTGTTTCTGCCGTTGAGCCTGCTCGTTGTCGGCGTCGCCGACCGCCGGTCGCGATTGCGCTGGGGCGGAGACGCCGAGCCCTCGTCGCATCGACAACTGATGATCATTCGCGCGCGAGCGTTGGTGCTGGCAACGGGCGTTTTCGCCGGCGGCTACCTGATGGGCAGCGGACCCGACTACACCCGACTGCCCGGCGCCTACCTCGCCTCCGCGGATGGTCGATCGATGGATGCCGCGTCGCTCGCGGCGGTGCGTTGGGCGCGCGACGCACTAGCGCCCGGAAGCCGAATCGGCGCGGACCGAACGAGTTCCGTCCTGCTGGCAAGCCGAGCCGGTTTGTGGCCGGTAATGCGTGAGGGCGATCTGGGCGTGCCAGCGCTGTATCAAGGCGACGGATGGAACCCCTGGCTGACCGAGGTCGCAGCCGACCTGCACCTGCGGTATCTCTATGTGGATCAGCGGTTGGCCGACGAACTGCCACATGTTGGGTGGTTTTTCTACAAGGGCGAGGCACCGGAGCCTATGCGGCTCACGCAAGACGAATTAACAAGATTCGACAACCTCCCCGGAATCAACACGATCTACCGGCAAGGTCCGATTTCTATCTACGATCTAAGCGGCCTCGGAGTGCCGGAATTGCGGAACGGCTGGTTAGGAAAAACGCCATCGTCTGGCATTTCCCTACAGCTCGCAATCGGTCTTTTGTCTGGCTTCGCGTTGGCCTTCGTCATGCGCCCAAAAGCCCGTTGCGCGGTCGCGCAAAAGGTACACTCGTTTCAAATCACCGCCGGCCCGTCATTGACTTTCGCAGCAGGCCTCGCTGCATTGTGTACGGTGTCCGTCATCCTGCTGCTGGCACATATCTGGCTCGGCCCGATCGTTTTCCTGTCGATGGCACCCGCCGTGCTCCTCGTTAACCGTCGCAGGGCGACGTCCACTTTAATGAACGGCGCGATGACACTTCGCAAGCCGTCGCTTGCTGCTTTAAGAATACTGTCAGTAGCGGTTGTGGCCGCGATCGCGCAGTCAGGGCTAGCACGGCTCTCTAGAAGATCGGTCATCGTGATCGCGGTTGTGATCTTTTTCATCGCTCTTTTCATCGGGCTCGGGGTATACGACGCAACCACAATGCAGACGTCACCCAGCCAATCCATTCCAACGGCGGGCGGCCAATCATGAGCTTCGCGAGTTTAGGGGACAAGTCACCGGGATCGTCCAGACGGGTCCTTCGGGCGCAACATTCGGGCAGACGAAATTGGGAGGGGTGGCAGCGGCGATGCACGGATCGGGGCAACGACGTAACGGGCGGAGTCGATGCAGGAGAGAACGGGGCGCCGAGGCGTCGCCCTCCAAGTCGTCGGCCAATCAAGGGACACAGTTAGCATGACCGGCTGGAATGCTGTGCGATCGGGTTCACCCCAGGCGGCCCTGCTGGCTTCCTTGGGGCGAGCTGCTGGGTTCCGCACGAACCGAGCGAGTGTGCCGCACTCGATTCCTGCTGTCGAGTCGGGGGGTCTTCCCCGTGCGCAGAGTGGGCCAGATGGGCGGCCCGCAGCAGGCCCTGGCCGTCGAAGTCGACAGAGCGTCTTCTCTGGGGGGCGCGACAAGCTGGTGCGCACTAGCTTGTTTCTGACCTCCGCGAAGGTCGGAGGGGCCATTCTGGCATTTGCGTTTTGGTTAGTCGTCGCGCGGATCTTCACCCCGGAGCAAGTCGGCGTCGCGACATCCCTGATCAACTCCGCCGCAATGATCGCGTTCGTCAGCATGTGCGGTTTGGACACCACTATCATGAGATTTCACGCGTCAGGACGGGAGCCGAACGCGCTCGTGACGCAGTCTTTCGCGATCGTGTCCGCCGTTGCCGCAGTTATGGGCGCCGCGTATTTATTGTTGGTTCCGCTTTACGAACCGTCACTAGGTTTTGTGCGCTCCAATATGTTGTATGCGGTCGGCTTCGTGGCCGGGTCGGTTCTGGGCAGCATCAGCATGCTGGCTGACGCGGTTTTCGTTGGCGCCCGCAAAACCGAGTACAACTTGTTCGTAACCTGTTTGGTCCAAGGGCTGACAAGAATTGTCGTGCTGTTCTTGCTAACCGGTCTTGGCGCGTATGGGATCTTTGGATCGACTGTAGTGGCCTACTAATCGTCGTGGCGGCCAGCCTGTTCTATATGGCACGTGCGACGGCGTTTCGGTTCGACGCTTCCGCTTACGCGGCGGCATCACACGGCATCAGGTTGGCTATTCGGCCAGCGGCTATGCGGCGAGCATCTTCACGATGGCACCGAGGACACTCCTGCCGCTTATCGCGCTGCATTCGCTGGAAACGCCGGCGCGGGGTACGACGCATATGACGTTCCAGATGGCCACTATCATTTATTGGTTGGCCCTTGGAGCCGGCGAAGCGCTGCTTTCTGAAGGATCATTCGACGATTCGCAGCTGCCCAGCTTGTTACGGCGATCTGTAGTTCAGTCTATTGCTTTGATAATTCCTTCGGTATTGGTGTGCTCCTGGTTGGCAGGGCCGGATCTGCTCTTGTGTTCGGGCACAACTACGTCGAACACGGCAGCCAGCTGGTGCGGTACTCGCACTCAGCGCACTCCCGGTGACCGTGAGCACCTGGGGGGGCTTCCTGCTGAGGCTGACTGGTCAAATGCGGAGCCTCATCTTGGCGAGTTTCGCATGCGCCGCTGTCTCGCTGGGACTGGCGGAGGTTTGGGCACACCGCGGGCTTGTTTGGCTGGGCTGGGCGTGGTTGCGGGGAACATAGTTGGGGCGGTATGGGTGCTCGCGGCCCTAGCCCTTCACTTCCGGGCCGGCCGACACCTCGCCAAAAGTTCTGGGTCGCAGCGTCTGCGCAAAGCAGGCGATGACGTCCGCGTGGATAATCCAATTTCGGGTGACCGGCGTGACGTTCCCCTAACTCAGTTCCCGGGCGCCCAGCCGCCCGGGCCGGCTAAGGCGGAACGCCGGATCAGCAGCAGGCGCGTATGCAGTGCGCCCGATGAACGCCGTTTGCCGAGCGCTGCGCGGCTGATTGAGTTCCGAGACATCAACCGCGAACCGTCAGTGCCGGCCGCCGAAACCGCGCTGAGCGCGGATCTCGTCATCTGCACCTATTCCCTCGCCCGGTGGAATCTACTCGCGCACTCGGTGGAGTCGGCGCTGGCGCAGCACATCGCTCCACAACAACTGATCATCGTCGTCGATCACAACGAAGAGTTACTCGAGCGGTGCCGGCGGGAATGGGCAGGTGGGCGGCCTGACTCGCCTGTGGAGATCATAGTTGTCGCGAACCAGTTCCCGGCCGGCTGGGTTCGGCACGCAACACCGCGCTGCTCTACGCCCGCGCTGACATTGTGGCCTTCCTCGACGACGACGCCGAAGCGGCGTCTGACTGGCTCGAGCGACTGCTCGCCGTGTACGCCAACCACCCCGGAACCGTCGCCGTCGGCGGGGCGCCGCGGCCGAACTACGGGCGCCGCGACCGTCGTGGTTCCCGCCCGACTGCGATTGGGTGTTCGGCTGCCACTACCGCTTGCTTCCCGACCGGCTCGCTCCGGTGCGCCATCTGATCGGCGCCAGCATGAGCGTGCGCCGCGACGCCATCCTCGCCGTCGGCGGGTTCCACGCCGACGACCACGACGACATGGACCTCTGCACCGGATTGCCTACAGCTACGGACCGGCCGCCGTCTGCTACGAGCCGCGGGCCGAGGTCCATCACTACGTTGCTCCGGAGCGGCTGACCTGGTCGTACTTCTGGCGGCGCTGCTTCTACGTCAACCGCAGCAAGGTGCGCGCGTTCGCCGACATGGGCGAGGCCGGCCACATCGGCGCCGAGCTGCGGTTCGGCGTTCGGGTGCTGCTGGGGTTGGGGCCGGCGCTGTCGCCTCGCTGAGCGGGCGGCCCACGGCTGGTGCAGGCGCTGGTGGTTGGTCGGCGTGGTGCTCGCCGGGTGCGGATACGTCGCCGGCAGGGTACGACTGGCCCGCGGATGCCGAGCGGAGATCCTGACCACCGGGCTCAGCGAAGCCGACGTCGAGCGCGCGCGCGACCGCGTCCCGGCAGGCGACGACGCATAACGTCATCATCGGAAGCGGTCCGGCTGCAGCAGCGGCGATCTTGGCCTTGGCCGATGACCCGGCCCAGCAGATCACCGTCGTCGACATCGGGAACGGCTCCGCGACGACGCGGCCGCGGCCTCGACCGGATGAGCGTGCTGCAGCCGGCGCAATGGGCGCGTGCCGACGTCGATCGGGTCGCCGCGCAGCCGGTGCCACTCGCCGGTTCGGCGCTTCCCGAGAAACGCGCCTACGGCTCCAACCACATGTTCATCGATCGGGGCCAGCAGCGCGGGCTTACCATGCCCGACCGCGGCAACCATGCGGCGGTGTCCGGAGCGGCCGGCGGCTTCTCGACGGTCTGGGGCGCGCAGATCATGCCGTTCTCCCGGGCCACATTCGACCGGTGGCCCTTCGGGTGGGACGAGATTGAGCCGCACTACAAGGGCGTGCTGGACGAGGTGCCGCTGGCCGCCGAGGAAGACGACTACGCGGAGGACTTTCCGCTGCTGGCGGCACGCGCCCCCGCCGCCCGTGTCCGGGCGGACTGCTGCCGTGCTGGAGCGCTATGGGCGCCATCGCGACGCCATCCGCGCCAAGGGCCTCGTCGTCGGCAAGGCGCGGCTGGCTTTGGCCGCGGACTCCTGTATGCGTTGTGGCCTGTGCATGACCGGTTGTCCGTACTCGTTGATCTACTCCGCGCGCCAGACGCTCGACCGGTTCGCCGCCGCTGGACGCGTGCGCGTGATCTCGCGTGTGCTGGTCGTCCGCGTCGATCAGCCTGTCGGCGCCAGGCCGTCGGTTCACGGCATCGACCTCACGACCGGGCGCGCGATGCGCCTGATGCCGACCGGGTGTCCGTGGGCGCCGGTGGACTCGGCACCACCAGGATCGCGCTCAACTCGCTGAGCGCGCCACCGAACCAGGTCGCCCTGCAAGAATCGGCGCAGTTTTTGGTTCCGTTCGTCTCCCGGCGCGGCACCGGCGACCGACGCGGGCAGCGTGACTTCACCCTCAACCAGTTCAACCTGCTGGTGAAATACGACGACGAGGCCTACACCACCTCACAGGTGCACTGCTATCCGTACAACCCGGCGGTGGCTGAGGCGCTGCCGGGCTGGCTGCCACGGTCATGGACCGGGCCTGTGCTCGGCCGGGTCACCGCCGGGCTCGGATACCTCCCGTCCTGGCGGTCACCCCGAATGCGAGTCGACATTCGGGCACGGCACGAGAACGCGTTGCCCGACGTCGCGGTGCGGGTGGTGTCCGACGAACGGCCGGCGACGCTGCGCTCGGTGCTCCGTCGGCTTGCTGCGATCGGACCCGGGCTTGACTTGTTCCCCGTGCTGCCAATGGTGCGGCTTTCCGGGCCTGGCAAGAGCTACCACTTCGGCTCGACGTTCCCCCACGGCAGCGGCTCGGATCTGATAAGCCGCGTCGGCCAGTTCCGCAACGTCCACCTCATCGACGGCGCGGTGTTGCCGTCGGTGCCGTCGACCACCTTCACGTTTACGGTGATGGCCAACGCACACCGCATCGTGACAATGAGCCGGCATGTCTGACCGGGGCTCCGTCGCCATCACCGGCGCGAACGGCTACGTGGGCATGACCCTGTGCGCGGCGTTCGGCGCGTCCGGTTACCGCGTCATCGCTCTGCAGCGCTCCGCACCTGCTGACGCAAGGGATTACGTGCCATATTCTCTGGAGGATGGACCGGCCACGCTGCCTGGCGACGTGGCGGCGGTCGTCCACTGTGCTTACGATCTGCGCGCCCGCGACCGCGCTGAGATCGAACGGATCAACCTCGGCGGCACCGAGAAGCTCCTGCAGGGTATCGGCGACGTCCCGCTTGTGCTCATCTCCTCGCAGTCGGCGTACGCCGGTACGCAACAGATCTATGGCGGCGTCAAGCTTCCCTGTGAGGACCTCGTCACCGCTCGCGGCGGGACCTCGCTGCGGCTCGGCATTGTCCACGGCGGTGCCGACGGCGGCATGATCGGCGCGTTGCGCAAGGTGGCTGCGCTCCCGATAGTGCCGATGCCAGCAGTTCCCGGAGTCCTACCTGTATGCCGTGCACGCCGAAGACATGGCGCGCTGTGTGGTGGCCGCCACCGAACAGCCTCCGCCGCACCGCGTCCTCGGCGTCGCCAATCCGCGCCGGGTTCCGTTCAGCGAGGTCATGTCGACGCTGCGCGCCGCCGTCAACGCCGAGCCGCTCCGTGCCGTACCGGTGCGGTCCGCCTTGGTGTACCGAGCATTGCGGACGGCGGAGGGCGCGGGCGTTAGGGCAAGGTTCCGCGCCGACTCGCTCCTCGGGCTAACGCGCCCCGCGCCGAACGTCCCACACGTCGACCACTGGGCCGATTGTGGAATCGCGCTGCGGGACTTCGCGAACGACGCGCGATGACCGGGCCTGACTTTTGTCAAGCAGTGCGCCCTAGTCCGTGGATTCTGGCGACGGGCGCGACTTCACTCGACCTAGTCACATGATCGGTAAACGTTGTTTTTTTCCGCAAGATGATCTGGTAGTAAGCGCTCAGAACGTTGTATTCCCCTGCGTGGTATTTCAAAAGCAGATTAATCGCCCATGCAGGGTTGGCCCGCCAACGGGGGTAGTGACTCGACAAAAAGTCGTCAAAAATCAGTACCCCGCCCTGTTTTAACAGCCGCCACGCGGCGATTCCATCTGCTAAAACGTCGTCGGCAAAGTGGGATCCATCCACATAAATCACGTCAAATTTCTGCTGTTCATCGAGCAGTTGTGGCAACACGTGCAGCGATGATCCCTTGCGCTTTGTTAACCGCGCTGCAAACGGGGCAACATTGGCATCAAAACGGCTTTCGAGGTCTCGCAAGTCCCGTGTTGCGCTGTACTGGTATTCGTCCATGCCAGCCCAAGTGTCCACGGCGATCAACTGCCCTTGCGTAAAGTAGGTCAGAAGAAACAGGGTTGAACGTCCTTCCCACGACCCGACTACAAGAATGCGCACAGGGTCCGCACGGTTAAAGATTTTCGAAAAAGTAACACACCACGGTACGATATTCGCGTCAAACCATTTTTCTTTTGAACTGACCCTGCTCCGCGTTCGCCTCAAACTCCGCGCGAACCTTGGCCACGTGCTTTGTCGCGCCGGATGGAACCCCAAGTTTGACCAGGCGATAGTGTCGATTGTCTGCAAGATAGTGCCACAGGACTGTGGGGTGGTCTCTCCCGGTACGCAATAAGAATGCACGGATTCGGGTTGACCAACGAATTTGCCAAAGGATTTTGCGTCTCAGTTCCTTCATGTTCTTCTTGGTCTTCCTGGGCAACGCCGATGCGGTCTTGTCTCGCGGTTTCAATTGTGCATTCCAATCCAGGTGCTTGGTGGCACGGCCATTGACGAAGTTACATGACTCTTAGTGTAACTACTCTGAGGATATTATCCACATCCCCTGACGAAGGCCAGGACCACTGATGACAACCCGGATCATCTTGATGATTTTTGCCCTCATGTTCTCGCAGTGTTCCTGTTCGTTCGAGGCAGGTGCAGAGCCCCCAACAGAGGTCTTCGACGATTTCAACGGCCCCGCGGGCTTCCCACCTGACCCCAAGCTATGGGACTACGACGTGGGGAGTGGCTGGGGCGGGGGAAACAACACGCTCGAGACGGAAACCAACTCCACCGACAACGTCTACCTCGACGGGCAGGGCCATCTGGTCATCGCGGCCCTGAAATCGGGCAACAGCTACACCTCCGGGCGCCTGGTGACCCGCGGAAAGCTGGCTATGACCTACGGTACGACGTCCGCCAGCATCAAATTACCCGCGGGGCAAGGCATTTGGCCCGCCTTCTGGATGCTCGGCACCAACATCGACGCCGTCGGCTGGCCCGGGTGCGGCGAACTCGACATTATGGAAAGCTTCGGCGACCCCACTCATTACCACCTCACCGCGATCGGCCCATCAACGCAAGAGCCCAAAGGCCAAATTCAATTTGACGGCGCCATTGCCGACCTATCCCAAGGCTTTCACACCTATTGGGTGACCCGCGAGCCAGGCCGGATCATCGAAGGCATCGATTCAGCCACCCTGGCGACTTTCACGCCCGGGTCGATGCCGCCCGGGAGTCGATGGGTGTTCGACAATCAGCCCATGTACGCGCTGTTCACTCTCGGCGTCGGTGGGACGATGGTGGGGCCACCATCCAATGCGACACCTTTCCCAGCGAAGATGCTTGTTAAATGGTTTCGCTACACACCTAGCCACTAACGCGGTCCGCGGCGAACTGCTGGCTTTTACCGCGTTCCCGAAAGGCCCGGGGTGAGGAAGCTGGTGATGGAACCTTTTTTTTTTTTTTTTTTTTTTTTTTTTTTTTTTTTTTTTTTTTTTTTTTTTTTTTTTTTTTTTTTTTTTTTTTTTTTTTTTTTTTTTTTTTTTAAAAAAAAAAAAAAAAAAAAAAAAAAAAGATAGCCGGCAGCGGCCGGCTGTCATCGTCCGGGAAACTCGGACAAGTAGGTCCTGCGGCCTTGAATTCGTCTGGGGCGTAACGCATCCGGCACCGACCCTGAACTAATACTGCAGCCGTAGATCGAGGTTACTGATACTGGCGTGTCTGCGCTGGTAGGAGCGGTGACCGCGGCATGTTCGGTGTTTGTGAATACAACTGAAGTGGCCGCGGTCGCCGCAGCTGATCGCGTAGACCCTGATCGGTGGCAGACGGAGTTCTCGGCGGTGATCGATCGCATCGCGCCGCGTTTTGCCCGTTACGAACCCTTGCGGCATGCCGGTGAATTGATGGCCGGGATGGTCTTGGGCCTGGACCACAAGAATTGCTGGACTATCGCCGAACATCGCGGTGCCGGCGCAGCCCCCGGACGGGTTGCAGCATCTACTGGCACGGGCCAGCTGGGACGTCGAGGCGATCTTCATGATGATCTGCGTGATTACGTCATCGACGCCTTCGGTGACCGGGGTGCGATCTTGGTAGTCGATGAGACCGGCGACGTCAAGAAGGGTGTGCACAGTGTGGGGGTGCAACGCCAATACAGCGGTACTGCGGGCCGTGTCGAGAATTCTCAAGTGGCGGTGTATCTGACCTATGCCGCCCCGCGCGGGCACGCCCTGATCGAGACCGGGCACTGTATCTACCCCAAGATGGTCGAACGAGGACACCGACCGGTGTGCCGACGCCGGAATCCCTGAGGATAAGCGGGGTTTCGCGACCAAACCGACGCTGGCCGCCAAGCTGATCGACCGCGCCGTGGCCGCCCAGGTACCCGCGGCGTGGGTGGCCGGCGACGAAGTCTACGGCGCCGATCCGCGGCTGCGTGCACGCGGTTCACGACCACCACCTGGGGTATGTACTGGCGGTCGCGGCCAACCGGCGCGTGCCCACCCATGCAGGCCCGATCCGCGTCGATGCGCTACCGACGCTGATCTCCGAACATCGCCTGGCAGAAACACTCCGCCGGTGTTTGGGGCACACGGCCCACGGCTGTACTCCTGGGCGTGGCGTCGGCTACTGGCCGAAGACGACACCGACACCGGCGCCCATCATTTGCTGATCCGGCGCAACGACACCACCGGTGAACACGCCTACCTGCGCTGCTACAGCGCGCGCCCGACGCCACTACGCACCCTAGTACTGCAGCCGTAGATCGTGATCATTGGGTTTTCTCGTCGTCGGTAGTGGGATTGGCGGGCTCGGTATTGGTGTTGTCGTCGCCAGCGTGACCAGGCCAGCAGGCTGGTGATGGTGCGGTTTGTGGCCAGTAGTAGGGCGTCGAAGAGTCGGCGAAACTCGTTGACGGTCAAGGTGATCAGTCCGGTCGGTGTGGGTGTGGTGTCGCGTTCGGTTGCGGTGGCCACGGCCAGGAAGGCGTGGGCGAGCATGGCCAAGGTGGTCCAGCGGTGCCAGGAGCGCCAGCGTCGGACCTGGTGCTGATCAAGCCCAACCAGGCCTTTGGCTGCTTGGAAGGATTCCTCGATGCGCCAGCGTTGTCCGGCCACGGCCACCAGGGTGCGCAACGGGACGGGCTTGGGGCTGTAGCAAGCGCAGGTAGGCGTGCTCGCCAGAGGCGTCGTTGCGCCGGATCAGCAAATGGTGGGCGCCGGAGTCGGTGTCGTCTTCGGCCAGCAGGCGAAACCAGGCCCAGGAGTACAGGCGTGGTCCGTGTGCCCCCGCACCGGCGGAGTGTCTCTGCCAGGCGTGGGCCAGGATGAGCGCAGGTAGCTCATTCGACGCGGATCGGGCCGGCGTGGGTGGGCACGCGTCGGTTGGCCGCAATGGCCATCACATACCCCAGACCGTGGCGGCGGAACACCGCCCGCAGGTGTGGGTCGGCGCCATAGACTTCATCCCCGGCGACCCATGCGGCGGGGACACTGGCGCTGACCGCGCGGTCGATCAGGGTGACAGCCAGAGTTGGTTTGGTCGCAAAAACCTGTTGCGCGTGGGGGATTCCCGCTGCTGCGCAGCGGTCATGATCATCAGCCCAGGACCGCGGTAGGTACAGGGCTCGGTCGATGACAGGGCGTGTCCGCGCGGGGCGGCGTAGGTCAGATACACCGCCACCTGGGAGTTCTCCACCCGGCCCGCGGTACCGCTGTCTTGGCGCTGCACCCCAACGCTGTGGGTGCCTTTCTTTCACATCCCCGGTCTCGTCGACGACCAGGATCGCACCGCGATCACCGAACGCGTCGATCACATTAATCACGCAGATCATCACGCACGGCATCGGCATCCCAGCTGGCCCGCCCCAAAAGATGCTGCAGCCCATCGGGGGTGGCAGCGCCGCGATGCTCGGCGATGGTCCAGCAATTCTTACGGTCCAAACCAGAGACCATCCCAGCGATCAGCTCAGCGGCATGACGCAGCGGCTCATATCGAGCGAAACGCGGCGCGATCTGATCAATCACCGCCGAGAACTCAGACAACCACCGATCCAGGTCTACGCTATGAACCGCGGCGACCGCGGCCAATTCAGATGTATTCACAAACTCCGAACAATGCCGCGGTCACCGCCCCGACCAGCGCAGACACGCCCAAACCACCCCAACCACGATCTACGGCTGCAGTACTAGTGTCCGTGGCCGGTCAACGCTGGCGCATCGAAGAATCCTTTCAAGCCGCCAAAGGACTCGTCGGGCTTGACCAGCACCAAGTCCGGCGCTGGACCTCCTGGCACCGCTGGACCACCCTGGCCATGCTCGCGCATGCCTTCCTGGCCGTGGCCACCGCCATCGAACGCGACACCGCACCCACCCCGACCGGATTGATTGCATTGACTGTCAACGAATTTCGACGTCTCTTCGACGCATTGCTACTGACCGCAACACACACCCTGACAAGCCTGCTGGCCTGGTTGGCCGTGACAGTCTGATTTGGCCCCAGGGGGGCGGCTTGAAGTGGCCCCATCTGTGAGGCGGCGGGGTGTTGTTGTGACGGTCTGATTTGGCCCCACTTTTGCGACACGCCGCGACGGTTATGACGGCTTGATTTGGCCCCACCTCAGCGTGGTTGGCATCCGGATGGCCCGGATCGCGGATCACGAAGGTGAGGCTGGAGAGTGAGTGCGCGGGTGGAGCAGTTTGCGGCGATTCGCCGTGATCATCGGGTGGACGGAATGTCGATTCGGGCGCTGGCCGATAAGCATCATGTGCATCGGCGCACGGTGCGCCAGGCGTTGGAGTCGGCGATCCCGCCAGAGCGCAAGGTGCCCGAGCGGATTGCGCCGCGGCTGGAGCCCTTCAAGTGCGCGATCGATGAGATGCTGCGCACTGATCTGGATGCTCCCAAGAAGCAACGCCATACCGCTCGACGCATCTTGGCCCGGCTCGTCGATGAGCATGGCGCAGTTGGGTTGTCGTATTCGACGGTGCGCGACTACGTCGGTAAGCGCCGCCCACAGATCCTGGCCGAGGCCGGTAGGCCCCTGGAGCTGGGCTATGTGCCGCAGACCCATCCGCCGGCGGCTGAGGCCGAGGTGGACTTTCATGACCTGTGGGTGATGCTGCGCGGAGTCAAGACCAAGACCGCGCTGTTCACCATGCGCTTGTCGTACTCGGCACGCGCGGCGCACCGGGCGTTTTTGACCCAGGGGCAAGAGGCTTTCCTGGAAGGCCACGTCTACGCGCTGCAGCGGCTGGGTGGGGTGCCGTGTGACAAGGTGCGCTACGACAACCTCAACAGCGCGGTCAAGCAGGTGCTGTTCGGGCGCTCCCGCCAAGAGAACGAACGCTGGATCGCGTTTCGCAGCCACTACGGTTTCGAAGCCTGGTATTGCCAGCCCGGCCATGAGGGCAGCCACGAAAAAGGCGGCGTGGAAGGCGAGGGCGGGCGGTTTCGCCGCAACCACTGCGTGCCCATGCCGGTGGTGGACTCCATCGACGAGCTCAACGCATTGCTGGAGGCCGCCGACGACGCCGATGACGCCCGCCGGGTGGGCAACCGATCGACCAGTGTGGGCCAGGACTGGGCGTTCGAAAAGACGCTGCTGCGCCCATTGCCGACTCAATTATTCGATACAGCACTAACTTTGACACCCCGAGTAGACCGCTACGCCCAAGTGACGGTGCGCTGCAATCAATACAGTGTCCCGGCGCGCTTCATCGGGCATCGGCTGCGGGTCAAACTGTCAGCCTCGGCGGTGATCGTCTATAACCGCACCACAGTGGTGGCCCGCCACCAGCGCGCCGTCGGCAAGGGCGCCAAAGTCCTTGATTTGGATCACTATCTGGAGATCCTGCTGCGCAAGCCCGGCGCCCTGCCCGGTGCCACAGCGCTGGCGCAGGCCCGCGCGGCCAAGGTGTTCACCGCCGAGCATGAGGCGTTTTGGGTCGCCGCCCGCAAAACCCACGGCGATGCGATGGGCACCCGAGCGCTCGTCGAGGTGCTGCTACTGCACCGCCATCTGGATCGACTCGACGTGCTAGCCGGCATCGCCGCGGCGCTAACCGTCGGGTCCACCAGCCCTGATGTGGTGGCGCTGGAAGCCCGCAAGGCCGCCGAACGACACGGCACCACGACTGGCCCAAAAGATGCCAACACGTGCGGTCGTGTGGTCGTTCTGGCCGAGCATCGCTCGGCGGCCGTGCCCGCCGATACCCGGCCGTTGCCCTCGGTGCAGCAGTACGACGTCTTGCTGGGGCGAGAAACCTCATGACCCGGCGACACGCCGTCACCGAGCAGGCAGCCACCGCGGCGATCGAGCAGGGCTGTCGCATGCTGCGCCTGCCGACCATCCGCGACCGGTTCACCGAAATCGCCGCCGCCGCCGAGCGCGAGCAACTGTCCTACTTAGGGTTTCTCTCGGAGTTAGTGATCGCCGAATGCGACGACCGCACCCGCCGCCGCGCTGAACGCCGCATCCGCGACGCCGGATTTCCCCGCCCAAAACGGTTGGAAGAGTTCTCCTTTGACGACAACCCTGCCATCAATCCCGCTGTCATCGGGCAACTGGCCACCTGCGCCTGGGTCAAGGCAGGAAACCCATTGTGCTTGATCGGTGACTCCGGCACCGGCAAAACTCACCTGCTCATAGCGCTGGGCACCCAGGCCGCCGAAGCCGGCTACCGGGTCCGCTACACCCTGGCCAGCAAGCTCGTCAACGAGCTGGCCGAAGCCGCCGACGACAAGCAGCTCACCAAACTGATCAACCACTACGGGCGAGTCGATCTCATCCTGGTCGACGAGCTGGGGTACCTACAGCTCGACCGGCGCGGCGCAGAACTGTTGTTCCAAGTTCTCACCGAGCGAGAGGAACGCTCGGCCATTGCTATCGCCTCCAACGAGCCCTTCTCCTCCTGGACCAAGACATTCACCGACCCGCGACTGTGTGCCGCCATCGTCGACAGATTGACATTTGCCGGGCAGATCATCGAAACCGGCAGCACCTCCTACCGACTCGCCCAAACCCGCAAGACCCGCCCGGCAGGTGGGGCCAATTCAAACCGTCACGCCGGGGCCAGTTCAAGTTGACATTGCGACCTGGTCACGATGGCGACGACGACACCAATACCGAGCACGCCTTTCCCACTACCGACGCCGCGAACACGAATGATCCCGATCTACGGCTGCAGTACTAATGGCGGTGGTGAGGCCGAGCCGGTGGAATTTGCGTTGCTGGGATTGAGCACCCGGCCCGGAACCACGCACCGACGCGCCGGACACCCGCAGATCAGAGCGCCAAAATCACCGACCAGCAGGCAATGCCTCGTCAGGAATCATGTATTTAAACTCCAGGTTTTCAGAGTCGTCAATCACCCTGACCCAGCCAGGGCGGTGAGACGGTATATCGATCAGGCCGGAAATGGTGCCGGGCTTCCAAACTCCGAAGAATGCGTCGTACTCGTATATCTGATACGGCAGCGCGACATAGATTGGGCTGTGTCTAAAATTCGCGTCACGTTCCAATGCATCCAGATCCTCCGGTTTGGGCGGTCCGTTCAACAAACTAATGTTCAAGTCGTCCATGTTGGTGTCGTAAAATTTGTCGGTCAGCGCCAATTTGACGTAGTCCGCACTGGGCCGCATGGGCCAGCCCATCTGGGGTGCCACCATCGTGAGAAGCTTCGCGTGATCGTTTGTCGCTAACATCCCACGGGATGCGTTCAACTCTTCGCGTGTAATCGTCACTAATGGCCACCAGCCAAAGTAACTTTGCAGTCCCGCCGCGCCGAAAATGATCAATAGCAGCGTCGCCGCAATACCGATAAGGACCTGGCGACCATTTTCGCGGTGGCTCAACGCGTCCGCAATAAGCGTGGCCATCAGCACGCTGCAGCCAGTCAGGGAGTAAAGGAACACCCGAAGGATGGATTCACCACCGTAGCTTAGACCGAGCACGAGCACCGCCGACGATGTCATGATGCCGAGTGTCCAGGGCACTCCGACGCGTTTCCACAACACAAAAAGGGCGATCGCGGCCAGCAACCACGCCGATGCCGACAGCCCGCGCTGCACGAGGGTGGTAAATATGCGCCCATCTGACGGGTGGCTCACGGTCTTCAACGAGGCGCTGGCGGTCAGGTTGTGCAGCGGGTTGCTGAACCAGGCCCAGTGCTTGATGTACGGGTACCGAGGAATCACATAGGCGATTTCAATCGCGGCGTACGCTGCGGGCAGCCATCGCGGGCTGATCTGCCTGAAGATGGCAAGGGCAGCGCACACCGCGATCGCCCAGACCGGCGTGAGCTGATGGGTTGCTGTCAAACCCGCGAAGATCGGCACGGACAAATAGGCAGCCGCAGGGAACTCGTGGGAGCTTGCCAGCAAAACCAGGATCGCAATCGTCATGACCAACACGAGCGCCTGCGGCGAAAAGTAGTCTTGCCCGACCCAGTTGAGCACCACGGCGAGCATTGTCGCGGTCAGCGCCACGCGCCCGCCGAATCCGAGGGCTACGCCCAATGCGGTGACCACGACAGCCATCAACACGTCCACTAGGGGTGTGAACCAGTGCGCGACATCCACGGGGTCCACGTGCGCCACCGAACAGAACCATGCCATTGCGCCGAAAAACCCCGGCCACTGGTTATAAAGATCGACCCTTGGGAGCGGCAGCGCACGAAATTTTAGGATGTAGTCGATAACTCCGATGTGTTGGTAGGTATATGAGTAGATCGGGAGCGGGGTTATCAGTGTGATAGTCGCCCGTTCGAAAACAATCACCAACAGGACCGACGAAGCACTGATGAACATTCGATTCGCTGCGATCGACACCGCGAAGGCGATAATCGCCAGAATCACCGCAATAAGCAGCAACGCGCCGGCCGGCGTGGCCAGCAGTCCATATTGACCGCCTGGGTCGACACTCAGCCCTGGCAGAGCGACCAGCCAAGTCGCCATGGCCACCAGCAAAATCGCGCCGGACACATAGGAGACCGCGGGCAATCGGTTCCAGCGCCAACTCGAATCTGCGTGTTGTTCGCTCGGCTGGTGCTCTCGTGTGGCGACTTCCATGTCGGCAACCGAGCTAACCACTACGGCTCATCCTCATTTCGCAGAGTCCGCAACCGCACCAACCCCGTCGCCAGGACGCCGACCGACAGCATCACGCAGGACAGAACCGGATGCCACAGATTTAACCAGAGCTGCGAGCAACTTAACGCGATAACAGTTGCCACACTCACACCGAGAACACCGGCCACTGCCGCGGCGCCGGACAGGCTTACCCAGCACAGGAGGGCGCTTCCCGCCCCGGTAAGCATGAGTATCAGCAGCAGCACGGCCCGGGCCGGAGCGGGCACCGGCAGCATCGACAACATCCCCGATAGACCCGCGATGACGGCCAACGTCGCCAGTAACCGGGCCTGCGATGCGGGCGCGAGGGCGCGGCGAACCACGAAAGTTCCCCACCAAGGCGTCACTCGACCTCCGTGTTGCTTTAAATCGCTACGTATGAAGATGCGGCAGTGGTGCGCGTTGCTGCCAGTGGGCGCGCGCGTCGGCCTTGGCGCCGCGATTTTGCGTAACCCACCGGCCCGCGCAATATCCCCACGAGCCGTTTTCGCCGCATGCCGGAAGGCAGGTCGAGTCCCTCCACATCTGGCGGGGACGTCACGAGGTGCAGGCGCCGGGCCGCCCACCATGCCCTGCGCAGTGCCATAGGCGCCAGGACCGGGTCGCAGGCCACCTTGGTCATCCACGCACCAAGTCCCCGCCCGTAGGTCCGGACCTCGTTCTCCAGGGCTGACATCTCGGGGTAGTGGCGATGCCAGATGAAGGCTGCCGGCTCATAGACGAGCCGGTACCTCGCGGTGATGACCCGGAGAAATATGTCAAGGTCTTCGCCACCGCCGGCGGGTGATCCAACCCCCAACCCGTCATCAAAACCGCCGAGCTTCATGAGCACCACGCGGGGCAACGCCAGATTGGCGCCCGTGCCGTACAAACCCACCTGAAAAGGAAAAAGCGGGTTGCCAGCCGGCGGTTGCGCGATATCGAAACTATCCCGCGTCAGCTTGCTGGACCAGTTAGCCTGCTTTTGCACCAGCTTTTCAAACACGTCTTGCGCTTGTGTGCGCAAC
Organism: uncultured Actinomycetota bacterium; assembly: GCA_963784685.1. Lineage (GTDB taxonomy): Bacteria > Actinomycetota > Actinomycetes > Mycobacteriales > Mycobacteriaceae > Mycobacterium. Next base: position 26,643 of record CAWASF010000003.1, on the reverse strand, counting down.
TCGCCGGGCAGAACAAGGCCGGTGACGCAGCCGAGTGACGAATCGGTGGCAAACGCTTCACCCAGCCGGCGCAACCACATCCGATCGACTACGACATCGTCGTCCGTGAACGCCACCACGTTTCCACGGGCGGCCCTTATTCCGGCGTTTCGCGCCACGGCGAGGCCAGGGATCGGCTCCACCAGCACCTGCACTCTGGGGTCGGACAAGCTTTCGACGTATTCGACAGTTGCCGCATCATCGGAGGCATTGTCGACCACGACAACGTCGAAGTCGGGATAATCACACGCCAACACCGAAGCGAGCGCGGTCTTTAGCAAGGCGGTCCGATTACGCGAGCAAATTACGACCGTGATGGAGGGCAACAAATCGGGATCTACCGCAGGGACCATCGGGGCCGGCATGCGGGTCGCTAACGCCTGTTCCAGCTGGCCACCGTCGATGCCGCCGTCCACGATATCTGCCTCGACAAAGGCAACCGGCCGCGTCCCTTCACGTACCAGCAGCCGCGCCCGACCGTAGCCTGTCGAGTCGGCGAGTTCGATGCGTTCGCCCAATTCCGCTGGTAGATCCAGTGCGCCGATCCACGATGCGCCCGGCCAGGACGGCGGCTCAGCATTCTTCATCGCGGGAGTCAACGTCGACACCATCGGCTCGACTTTCATCTCTGGTACCTCCACCACCCAAGCTGTCGTTACAAACCTAGCACCACGGACATGGCTGGAAGGCAAAACCGATCGGATGACTTACGGCTAATTTATGATCTGCCGGTCTCTAGATCCCCCCAATTCGAGGTGTTGACAAGTTCTGGTTGCTCGCCAATGCCGGGCTCGATCAGTGGGCTCGCGCTGAGGCCAAGGCGATGGCATCCGAGGAGGAGATCCGCGCGACCTGCGGAAACGCAGGGCAATACCGCAGTTCAGGCTGCGATCGCAGACGACCGCCGGCAATGGGCCATCGGGATGATCAGCCCGGTCGACTTCGAAGACCGACCCACTCAGACGGCACAAGCCGCCTGACCTTGTGTCCATCGGTGTCACGAACGTCGAAGGAGCTTGACAGGGAGTGTCAGAGGACGGTGGTGTGCAGGAGATGAAGTGCACAGGCACATGATTGGCATTCGACAAGTGCAACGGGTTGAGGTGTGCTATTCGGATGAGGCAAGTTAGGCGCATCGCGGAGCTGTGGGACGGCAGCCCGTGCGCCGAGCCGACGCGACGATGGAGCGGGCACGCGGGGGCCAAGTCGGCGCGCTGGCTGTCGGAGGAGACCGCCATGCTCGGCCAAAGGATGTCGCCGAAGATTCTCGCCAAGCTCGACAGCGGCTACCGGAGCCGTGCCCCGGAGATGATTGAGCTGCCGGTGCTCACGGCGGCGCCGAACATGCCGCCCGTATTGTCGAAGTTGCTTGGTCACACCGTACCGATGAAGCGGGTCGTGGACTGTTAAGTCGGGCCATGGAACCTCGGCATCGAGCTTGTCCGGGCCGCGGATCGCCACTCCGAAGCCGACAGGAATATGCTTGCCGCCCAGGCATTGTGGGAGGAAGCGCCGATCGGGGCCGAGATTCTCCGTGATATGGAGCAGGTCGTCACGAATTGCTGGAGGAAAACTGATGGCGCGCAGCCAGTTGCCACCGCAGATAAAGAAGATCGAGGTGCTCGACCGCGCGACCGGGAAAAAGGTTGTGCGGTATCAGCTTGTGGCCGATGCCGGCGTTGACCGGATCACCGGCCAGCGCAGCAAGGTTCGCCGCCGCTTCAAGACCGAACGGGAAGCACGCGAGGAGTTGGGTAAGCTCACCCATCAGATGTCGACGGACTCGTTCGCCGGGCGCGAAACCGCAACACCCGGCTCACCGGGAAATGTTGGCGCTGAACGGCTTTCCAAGTCGAACGTGATGCCCGGCCACCGGTCTAGGACATCGATCATGATAATCGCCTTCATCATTTTGTTCATCATCCTTTTGGTTGCGCTCGGTTTGTATGCGGGGATCGCTGGCCGGCTCACGAATCAATCGATATCGAAACATCCGGATCGCCCGAGTCCGCTTGGCCCGCACCTTGGCCTGATCGTGACCGAACTTCATCGGCCGCCTCCTTTGCTGTCTCGAACACACGGGAGCGCACAGGATATGGCCGGTTTGCCGCCGCCGGCGGGGTCGGCTCATGTTGGACTGCGGGTCCGGGCAGCCGTGCCGCACCTCAAGGTGCCGTAGCAGACGGAAAAACCGTACGGGCCTGCGCCGATAGTTGCAGTATCACGCGGCCGCGTTCCCCATCCTGCTAATCGATGTTTGAGGTCAGGTGGGTGCGAGTGCGGCTCCACGCGATATGCGACCCATCGATAAACGGACGATCCAGCTTTGAGCTACTGGACATACCTTCCGCATGGTATACCGCTTGAAACAAACTTATAGTACAGTAGGCGATCAGAAGATGATGTGCTCGTGATTCTGATGCCCGGGCAAGGTGTGGTGGAGCGGTATGAGCAGCGATCGCCGAGGCGGCAACGAACGCGCCGTTGCTGCGCCGATTGCCGGCGACATCGCCCACACCTTCAGCCCGTCATCGGAGCGCATCCGCTGTCAGAGCTTGCCGCCGGGGCCGGTACGCCCGGAAAAGCGTGGCCCGGTACCGGGTACCGCCCCGCACGCGTCAAGTCGTTGGCGCGCACGCCGAGCCGCTGCTTCCCCGATGCGTACGAAAGTTGCCTGGAGGTCTCGTCGCAGTCCGGATGACGACGAGGCGACGCCTATTCCGATCCTGCTCTACCACTCGATCTCGGCGGACCCGGCGCGATGGATCGCACCTTTTGCGGTGACGCCTGCGGCATTCGAACACCACGTTGACTTAATTATCAGCAGCGGGCGAAACCCAATCACCGTGTCCAGTCTTTGCGCGGCACTTGGTGGTCAGTCCTCGATGGCGCCACGGCCGGTGGTCATTACCTTCGACGATGGTTTTGCCGACTTCGCCGACGCTGCAGCAGTTTTGGGGCGCCACCAGATACCTAGCACTCTGTACGTCACTACTGGCGCGTTACGAGGACGCGGTCCCCGCCCACCTGAAATGGCGATCCCGCCGGCGTCCATGCTTCATTGGTCTCAACTGGCCGAGCTCGAGCTTTCAAACGTCGAGATCGGCGCTCATACACATACCCATCGCCAACTGGACATCATGCGCACAAAAGAGGTCGCCGATGAACTTCGTCATTCCAAGGAGATACTGGAAGACGAGTTGGGCCACCAAGTTCTGAGTTTCGCGTACCCCCACGGTTTCCATTGCAGCCGGATCCGCCGTGTAGTGGCAACGGTCGGCCACACCTCGGCGGGTGCGGTGATGAATGCGTTGAGCTCACAACGCGATGACCCTTTTTCCCTTGCCCGCCTGACAATACGACCTAACACCACTCCTACCCAGATTTGTGAATGGCTTGACGGGCGTGGTGCACGGATCGCGCCATATCGGGAACCGGTCCGCACGAAGGCTTGGCGGGTGTACCGCCGGGCACGGGGACCGAGATCGGCGCGGGGAGTAATTGACCTGTCCGCGAACACGTATTGAGTCTGGTTTCTACTCGCACAGAAGGAGACGGCAAATGGCTGCAGGCACGACGCCGAGGTTCGCCCGTGGAGGGCCTCGCTTGCGCGGTGCCATCCGCAAACTCTGGGATGCCTTCGAAGACAAAGCGGCGCCCCATCGATCCGGCCGGGCCCTGCTGCGCAGCATCAACGTGCTAGCGCACTGGCTGCAGTATCGGGAGCGCTATGGGCCTCAGTTAGAGACTTCGTCTATGGGAGCCGAACCATTGCAACGGAACCATTGCTCACAGAGCCGAGTCCCGGAAGGAACAAGCTCAATCCGACCAGCGGCACTTCAGCGTCTTTGCGCTAACCGGTTTACGGGCATGCGTCCAGCCTCGTTTGCTTGAACCTCGCAGATGGCCACTGAGCAGTAAGTTGACTCCTGGGAGACTACGATCCCTCAAGGGTCCACCTGCTCTTACTTGTCTAGGAGCGGACATGGGAACCCCGGCAGAATGTGGAGACTTTCGCCAAATGACGGGCGATACGCCCTATAGTTCGGGCATCGGGGTGCGGCCGACAACTCCTGCGGATACCGCCGAGATTTGCGATGTGCTCGCGCACGGCTTCGGTATCGCTGCCGGCGACTGGCGCCCGCTCTGCACGACCAACTGGCTGCCGGACTACCCGCGAGGCTTCGTTGTCACCGATGGCGGCAGGATCGTCGGCCACGTCGGCACGATCTACGTGCAGCGGGAGATCAACGGAAAGACTGGCATCGTCTGCAACTTTTCCGGCTTTTATATCGCGCCGGCCTATCGCGGTCTCGGCTTAGGGTCAACGCTCGTCGCGGCCGCCGTGCGCGACGAGCGCATCACCTACACCTCCCTCACCCCCGCCCCTGTGACACAACGGGTGCTAAAGGCCATGGGGTTTGCAATCCTCGAACGGCACTTACTGCTGTTCCCGCCGGGGCTCAATGCCGAAACCCTTTGGCGGTCGCGTATCTCGATCGATGTCAACGATCGCACGGTGCGTGCATCGCTCGGGCAGGCCGAGCGCCGGATCTACGATGACCACGCGCCCTACGACTGCCTGCACATGACCGCCCGCGATGCCGGCGGCACGGCCTATCTGGTGGTCAAGCGCCGTCTGCGCCGCGTGCGGTGGTCGGCCGGAATTCCGGTGTCCCAGATCTTGTATTGCAGCGCGCCGCACGTGCTGGCGCGCAACCTCGAACGAATCAAGCTGGCGATCATGTGGCAACAGAAGACCTTGGGCATCGCGATGAGCGAGCGCCTCGTTCCCAAGGCGCCGCGTGCGATCAAAAGGAAGGACATCGCCCAATACCGGTCGGCGGTGTTCACCCCCAGGGAACTCGACCTGCTCTACTCGGAGTTCGTGCTGCTCGACATCTAACGAGGCTTCGCCCCAGCCCGACGCGGCATGCCGTGTTGCCCTGGGTTTGGAGGCTCCGGTCGGACGGGGTTGAGACCGTGACGGTGGACCGGTCCGGTGTATGAACCGCATAGCGCGGTTGGTTGGCGTGGACTGGCCGCCCGTCCGATCGGAGCCCATTGATGACCGTGGTGGGATCCGTCGGCGATGTTCACCGAGCACGTGCGGTTCCGGGCCGAGTGCATCGATGGGATGTTCTTCAACGTCTGTCTTCCGCAGCTGCAGTACCCGGCCGGGTCCGTCGGCCACGTGCATCGAGGGCTGGGTTGCCGACGCGTTCTCCCTGGCGGTGCACCGATTCGACCTCGACAACGACATCCCATGGGTCGACTTCGACAAGGCCCGACGCAAGGACGACGTGATGCACGACCACCTGCGGCGGTTCACCGGTAGCCAAGGGGTCCTGTTCGTCGGCCGGGCGCAGGTGAGAACGAAGCTGTTCCGCACCGAGAAACGCCGCGACGCCAACGTTGATTCCTACCCTGTGGATAATGCAGACCACCGGGCTGGTCGACCATTTCTACTTCTATTGCTAAGACGACGATTTCGGCGCATTCTTCGTGAAGTTCTGCTCCTATTTCCCGCGTCGGGCTGGGGCGAAGCCTCGTTAGATGTCGAGCAGCACGAACTCCGAGTAGAGCAGGTCGAGTTCCCTGGGGGTGAACACCGCCGACCGGTATTGGGCGATGTCCTTCCTTTTCATCGCACGCGGCGCCTTGGGAACGAGGCGCTCGCTCATTGAGCCGTCCCGGCATGTCCGGAGACTCCCTACCTTGGGAGGATTCGAGATATGGGACGTCCGAGTAAGTACCCCGATGAGCTTCGTGAGCGTGCGGTGCGCATGGTCGCTGAAGTGCGGCCGCAGTACCCCTCGCAGTGGGCGGCGATCACTGCGGTGGCAGGCATGTTGGGGATCGGAACCCCCGAGACGTTGCGGACCTGGATCCACCGCTTGGAGGTCGACTCGGGCGTGAGGCCGGGCGTGACCTCGCAGATGGCTGAGGAAAACAAGGCGCTGCGTAAGGAGATCGCTGAGCTGCGCCGGGCCAATGAGATCTTGAAGGCAGCGGCGATTTTCTTCGGGGCCGAGCTCGACCGGCCCGGGAGACGGTAATTCGGTTCATCGCCGAGCACAAGGACAACCAGGTGCCCGGTCCCGATGGTGGGGCCGGGCTTGTCTGGGGTGTCGAGCCCATGTGCGCTGTGCTGTCCGAGCACGGTGTGCCGATCAGCCCGTCGACGTACTACGAGTGGATCGACAAGGCGCCTACGCGCCGGCAGCTGCGGGATGCCGAACTGGTGCAGATCATCACCGCCCAGCGCGAAGATAAGAAGACCGGCAAGTTCGTGCAGACCCTGGGGTCGCGCAAGTTGTGGATCAGACTGCGCGGCCAGGGCCACAACGTCGCCCGGTGCACCGTGGAGCGGATTATGCGCGAGCAGGGTTGGGAGGGTGCCCGTTACGGGTCCAAGCACAAGACCACGATCGCCGATGACAGCCACCCACGCTACCCAGACCTCGTCGACCGCAACTTCTGTGCTCCGGCGCCAAATCGCTTGTGGGTGGCCGACTTTACCTATGTGCCGACCTGGACCGGGTTCGTCTACGTCGCGTTCGTCATCGACGCCTTCAGTCGCCGGATCGTGGGCTGGCGTGCAGCCAAAGCGATGACCACCGCGCTGGTCCTCGACGCGGTCGAGCACGCCTTCTTCACCCGCGCACAGGAAGGCAACACCAACCTGCACGGCCTGATTGCGCACAACGATGCGGGCAGCCAATACACCTCGGTGGCGTTCACTCAGCGGCTCCTCGACGAAGGCGTCGATCCCTCGGTCGGGTCCGTCGGCGATGCATTCGACAACGCCCTGGCCGAGACCACCGTCGGGTCGTTCAAGAATGAACTCATCCGTCGACAAGGCCCCTGGCGCGACGTCAACCACGTCGAGATCGCCACCGCCGAATGGGTCCTATGGTTCAACACCGAGCGCCCGCACGAATACCTCGACGACTTCACCCCCGAAGCCGTCGAGAAACTCCATTACGATCACAGACGCACCCCACCAAAAGCGGGGTGATTCAACACAACCAGTCTCCGGACTCGCCGGGACGGCTCACATCGCGATGCCCAAGGTCTTCTGTTGCCACATGATCGCCAGCTTGATTCGTTCGAGGTTGCGCGCGAGCACGTGCGGCGCGCTGCAATACAAGATCTGGGACACCGGAATTCCGGCCGACCACCGCACGCGGCGCAGACGGCGCTTGACCACCAGATAGGCCGTGCCGCCGGCATCGCGGGCGGTCATGTGCAGGCAGTCGTAGGGCGCGTGGTCATCGTAGATCCGGCGCTCGGCCTGCCCGAGCGATGCACGCACCGTGCGATCGTTGACATCGATCGAGATACGCGACCGCCAAAGGGTTTCGGCATTGAGCCCCGGCGGGAACAGCAGTAAGTGCCGTTCGAGGATTGCAAACCCCATGGCCTTTAGCACCCGTTGCGCCACCGGGGTGGGGGTGAGGGAGGTGTAGGTGATGCGCTCGTCGCGCACGACGACCGCGCGGAGCATCGCCGCCAAGCCGAGACCGCGATAGGCCGGCGCGATATAAAAGCCGGAAAAGTTGCAGACGATGCCAGTCTTTCCGTTGATCTCCCGCTGCACGTAGATCGTGCCGACGTGGCCGACGATCCTGCCGCCATCGGTGACAACGAAGCCTCGCGGGTAGTCCGGCAGCCAGTTGGTTGTGCAAAGCGGATGCCAGCCATCGGCCGAAATACCGCTGCCAACGAAGCCGTGCTCGAGCAGATCGCAAACCTCGGCGGTATCCGCAGGTGTTGCCGGCCGCACCCCGATGCCCGACCAGCGCGGGGTGTTTGCCGTCCGCACTTCGGCAAAGCCACACTCTGCAGAGGTCCCATATCGCTCCCCCTAGACCAGTGAAAGCAGGTCGCCCCTTGAGGGTCGTGGTCACGGGGCGGCGCCATGGCGATCATACCGATAATGCATTCAAAAGAGAAGACACATACTAATTGGCATCATATAGTGGGAGTTGTTCAACTGTTAGTCTTGGCCGGACCAACTTTTCCGAGCGCACCGCGAGGCCACGATGACATCTCCGCAGCCCACCGGTAGCTATTCCCTGGACGACCGATACCTCCGCACCACCGGCACCGTCCATCTGACTGGGGTCCAGGCGCTCGTACGGGCATTTCGTGACCGCGCACTTCTCGACAGGGCACGAGGCTGCCACACGGCCACGTTCATCGCCGGGTACGAGGGCTCACCTCTGGCCGGGCTGGACCTCGAGATCGCGCGGCAGCGGGGGGCCTTGGACGGATTCGACATCGTCCACCGCCCCGCTGTCAACGAGGAATTGGCCGCGACGTCGGTGATGGGGACCCAGTTGGCAGGTTCAGTCGGCCGGTTCAAAACACGGGGTATCACCGGTTATTGGTACGGAAAATCTCCAGGGCTCGACCGGGCATCCGATGCTCTTCGGCACGCCAACCTGATTGGCACCGATCCGCTGGGCGGGGCTGTCGCCGTGGTCGGAGACGATCCCGGCGCGAAGTCCTCCACCGTGGCGTGCGCATCCGAGTTCGCGTTGGCGGACTTGATGATTCCCACGCTATATCCCTGCGATCCGCAAGAGGCGCTCGATCATGCTGTGCACGCACCGTACCTGTCCCGGTTCACCGGGCTGTGGTCGGGCCTGAAGGTCGTCACTGCGGTCGCCGATGGATCCATGACGGTGGCACTCGACTCCACGCGCGTCGAGCCCAGCTTCGGCGGCCTCGACGCGTCCCGCCACACACCTGACGCACGGGTCATCGGCCGAAATCTGCTGCGACTCGAGCAAAGCCAGGTCGACGACAGGCTGCCGCGCGCAATCGACTATGCGCGAGCGAATTCACTGAATCGTATTGTCCAGCAGGGACACCGAGATCGTCTGGGGATCGTTGCCGCCGGCAAGACTTACCTCGACGTCAGGGAAGCTCTGGCCACGTTGGGCATCAGTGACGACCGATTGGGCCACTACGGTATTCGTTTGCTCAAGCTTGGCATGATCTATCCGCTCGATGCCGAGATAGTCGGCAACTTCGCGCGCGGGCTCGACGAAATCATCGTCGTCGAAGAGAAGCGCGCGTTCCTCGAGACGGCGATCAAGGACCGGCTGTATGGCACGGCGGACCCGCCTCGTGTGATCGGCAAGCTCGATCCCAGTGGACGAGTTTTGGTGAGCGCCGCCGGAGAACTCGACACCGACAGTGTCGCAACGGCTCTGGCGCGCAGACTGGGGAACGAGTACGCAATAGAACCGGTCCTGGAATGGCAGAAGCGATCCAAGCGTGCGCGTATCGAACTTCCCGTGCTCACCCGCACCCCATATTTCTGTTCGGGGTGTCCCCACAACTCCTCGACGAGGGTGCCCCAAGGCAGCATCGTGGGTGGGGGCATCGGGTGTCACGGCATGACCATGTTCATGGATGACAAGCTGGTCGGCAACGTCATGGGAGTGACCCAGATGGGCGGCGAAGGGGCGCAATGGTTGGGACTGGCGCCATTCGCGGACGAAAAGCACTTCATTCAGCACATCGGCGATGGAACGTTCACGCATTCGGGAAGCCTGGCGATCAGGGCAGCCGTCGCATCGGGTGAGAACATCACATACAAGCTGCTGTACAACGGGACCGTCGCGATGACCGGCGGCCAAGATCCGGTGGGCGCGTTCACTCTCCAACGCCTCGTCCAGCTGCTACGGGCCGAAGGCGTGGCAAAGATCGTCGTGACGACCGAAGACTTAGACCGCGTCCGTTCGCAAAACCTGCCGAAAGGGGTCGAGGTCCGCGACCGCGACGAAATGATCGCGGTGCAGCGGGAACTCGCCGCAGTGCCCGGCACGACCGTCCTCATCCACGACCAGGAGTGCGCTGCCGAAAAGCGCCGCAAGCGCAAACGCGGACAGATCGAGACGCCGTCGTCCAAAGTGGTTATCAACGAACGGATCTGTGAAGGCTGCGGCGACTGCGGTGAGAAGTCCAATTGCCTTTCCGTCCATCCGATCGATACCGAATTCGGCCGAAAGACAGCGATTCACCAGTCATCATGCAATCTGGACTATTCGTGCCTGAAAGGCGATTGCCCCTCCTTCGTGACGGTTGCCCCGGGACATGAACGAGTCAGGGAACACACGCCGCCGTTGGCCGCGAGTCGGCTTCCCGAACCCGAAAACGAGTGCAGTTCGGACGGCTTCGCGATGCGCATACTCGGCGTGGGTGGCACCGGTGTCGTCACGGTCTCCCAGATGCTGGCCACCGCCGCATTGCTGGACGGCAAGTTCGTTCGCGGGCTGGATCAAACCGGATTGGCACAAAAGGGTGGCGCAGTCATTTCTGATCTGAAAATCACCGTCGCCCCGCGGCTTCGGTCGTCGAAGCTGGTCGAGGGTACCTGCGATCTCTATCTCGTGTGCGACAGCCTGGTCGGAACCGACTCAGCCAACCTTAAGGTGGCGTCGCGCGATCGGACCGTCGCCGTCGTGTCGACCACGACGGTGCCCACCGGACAGATGATTGTCGACAGCACGGTTTCCTTTCCCGACGCGGGGACCATCCGAGACTGTATCGACGAATCGACCCGGCGCGCTGTTTACCTCGACGCTGGACACCTCGCCCGGGAGCTGTTCGTAAACGAGCAGTACGCCAACATGATTCTGGTCGGCGCCGCGTATCAGGCCGGTGCCATTCCGTTGACCGCCGCGGCGATAGAACAGGCGATTACGTTGAACGGCGCGGCCGTGGAGACGAATCTGCAGGCGTTTCGTTGCGGCCGTCTAGTGGTGTGCGAGCCGCTGGCGGTCGACGAAATGATTAATCGGAGAACGCCTTCGTCCTCACCTGCGCCGCCATCACACGCCGTACGCGTGATCGCCGCCGCCGTGCAGGCGGCCGAAGGCAGCGAGCTGGCGCGCATCGTCGGGTCGCGGGCTTGCGACCTAGTCAAGTACCAAAACGACTCTTACGCAAAGGAATATGCGGACTTTGTGGAGCAGGTCCGAGTCGCGGAATCGGCTGCGGCCGGCACGACCGTTGTTACTGAAGCGGTGGCCCGTTACCTCTACAAGTTGATGGCTTATAAGGACGAATACGAGGTCGCCCGTTTGGCGGTCGATCCCACCTTCCGCTCGAAGCTGGCCGCTGAGTTCGGTGAGGACGCGACAGTCAAGTTACGACTGCACCCCCCATCGCTTCGTGCCGTGGGTCTCAAGGGAAAGCTGGCCCTGGGATCGTGGGTCAATCCGTGGCTGCGGCTGCTCTACGGGATGCGGTGGGTCCGCGGCACCAGGCTGGACATTTTCGGGTACAGCAGGATGCGTCGGCTGGAGCGAACACTCGTCGACGAGTATCGGGCCACAATCCTCGAAGTCGTGCAGCGGCTGTCACCGGAGACCGTCGAGCTCGCCGCCGAGATCGCGGGGCTGCCTGACCTCGTTCGAGGTTATGAGGACGTGAAGCTTCGTGCCGTCGAGATCTACCGCACTCGGACGGCACAGAGGCTCGAGCAGTGGCGAGCGCGGTGGCTGACAACGTCCAGTTGTCCATCTGGACCGCTGGATCGTACAGTGAGTCGCTTGTCATGTGACGCTCCACGACATTTGAGCAACTAAGCCGCGGACCGCAGCGCAGCTACGGGAGCGGATCGACCTGGACCTGGCCCGCGCGACCCGTGGTTACTGGACTGCGTTCGCACGCAACGCGCCGCCGCGCTGGGCAGTTCGTCGCTCCGCATCTGATACCGCTGGATCGAGCGCGGGATTGCCGACGACCGAATTGGGTACTGATGCACTTGTCGGCCCGCATCGGATCGGCCGGCGCAGATGCGGTGCACTGACGGAAAGGACCCGATGGCGCAGAGGGATCCCGACCCCACCGACGCGCTCTTGCAGGAACTTTTGTGGACCTATGGGCCGTGCGGCCAGGAGGACGCGGTTCGTGCCGTGTGCGCCCGCGAACTGGAACCCTTCGTCGACGACGTATGGACCGACGACGCGGGGAACCTGATCGGCTATATCGCCGCGGACGGTCGCGCCGCCGAGGCCGCGACCCGTGGCCACGGCCACCGGTCCGCCTCGACCGCCGAGCCCAGGCCCGCGACGCGGGTCATGGCGCATATGGACGAGCTGTCCATGCTCGTCAAGCGGATCGAACCCGACGGAACGCTGCACCTGACGCAGCTGGGAACGATGTATCCGGCCAATTTCGGGCTGGGCCCAGTGGCCGTGTTCGGCGAGCACGAGACGCTCACCGGCGTGCTCACGCTGGGCTCCGAGCACACCACCAAGGAGAGTCGGCGGATCTGGCAGACGAAACCGGATCAAGGCGACCGGGCGCTCGACTGGGAGCACGTCTACGTTTTCACCGGCCGCAGCCGCGAGGATCTGATCGCCGCCGGTGTAGGCGCCGGCACGCGCGTGTGCGTCCATCGCAGCAAGAGGGCGCTGGTCGAGGTGGGCGACTACGTCGGCTGTTACTTCCTCGACGACCGGGCCGCGGTGACCGCCTTGTTGCACGCCGCCCGCCTGCTGCGCGAGCGCGGAGTGCGGCCCGTCAACGACGTCTACCTCGCGTTCACCAGGAACGAGGAGATCGGCGGGGTGGGCGGCTCCTACGCCAGCGGCAGCCTGCCCGGAACGCTCACCCTGGCGCTGGAGGTCGGGCCCACCGAGCGGGAGTACGGGACCACCGTCGGCGGCGGTCCGATCGTCGGCTACAGCGACGCCTTGTGTGTTTATGACAAGGACATCGCCGACCGGCTGATGCGGATTGCCAACGACCGTGGGTTGCAGCCCCAGGCGGCCGTGCTGGGCGCGTTCGAGTCCGACGCATCCCACGCCAAGGCCAACGGGTTGACACCGCGCGCGGGGCTGCTGTGTCTGCCCACGCTGAGCACGCATGGCTACGAGGTCATGGCGCGCAACGCGATCGATTCCATGGCCGGGATCATCGTCGACTTCGTGCTGCAGCCCGATGAGGAGACCGACTTGAGCGCCGCGCCAACCTGACCGGTTAGCCGAGAAACATGTCAGCCGGGTTTGCCGGCTGCGACGAACTGCAGCACGCGCTGCGCTTGTTGTTCGATGTCGACCAGTCCGGCCGACGTGAACAGGTCCACAAAGGCGTGTCGGTCGAACATCCTGACCCCGATCAAACGAGCGCCGCCGGTCACCACGTGGCGGAGCGGATCAGCTTCATCGGCAAGCGTGGTGAGGATGGCGATCCGACCGCCGGGCCGCAGCACCCGCACCTCCTGCTCATCTCGTTGCAAGCGCCGAGACGAAGCATGTCGGCGACAAGCCGCAGTCATCATCTGTTGAGGCAGCTTGCGCTGCAGCGGAATCTTACGTTGTGGTAAAATATCTTCGGGGTTTGACCATGACCGGTCCCTTCCAGAGAACTCGATTGGTCGCGACCACTGACAGTGCATCTCATTCGGCGGCGGCCCGCGGTTGTGCATCGGTGATCATTTCGCATTGCTGGAGGCCACCTTGGACCTGGCCACGTTGATTCGGCGCGCCGAGCCTTATGCGCCACGACGAGATCTCGTTAGCGGCGCTGTTCACTATTGTGGCGGGTGGCCCGATGTGGGTCCGCATTCGTTGACGCGGCGGAGCACCGAGGAGATGACCATAACTTCCTGCACCGCTCAAGTTCTCGATGCCGCAGACCTCAGCGACAATGCGGTGTTGGAGCAGCTGCGCGCCGATCCCGTCATCGAATTCATCGACCATCGCGAAGAACAACTAGAGCAGTTGCGAAGGCTTCGGCCGCCACCCGATCCCGAGCTGGTTGCCGAACCGTGCCGATGGGCGTACTACCCCTGGCGGAGGACCGCCGTGGCGGTGCTGGGCCCCCGAGCCTTTCGAGCGGTGCGGTTGGATCGCAACAGGAATCTGATCACCGGAGAGGAACAGACGCGGCTCGGCGCGCTGCGCATCGGCGTGGCCGGTCTGAGTGTCGGACATATCATCGCGCACACCTTGGCCGCTCAGGGCATGTGCGGCGAGCTTCGACTGGCGGATTTCGATCGCATTGAGCTGCCCAATCTCAACCGGGTGCCGGCGACCGTACTGGACCTCGGGCTGAACAAGGCTGAGGTGGCCGCGCGCAGAATCGCCGAACTCGATCCATACCTCCTCGTCCGGGTCCTGGACGTCGGGCTGACGGTCGACACCGTCGACGAGTTCCTCGATGGACTGGACGTCGTCGTCGACGAGTGCGATTCGTTGGACATCAAGGCCATCCTGCGGGAGGGCGCCCGTGCCCGTCGGATACCGGTGCTGATGTCGACGAGCGACCGAGGTCTGCTGGACGTGGAGCGTTTTGATCTCGAGCCGCAGCGCCCAATTATGCATGGACTCCTCGGCGACTTGGATTTAGCGCGGCTTCCCAACTTGAGCAGCCGGGATAAGGTCCCGCACATGCTGCGTTTCCTCGAGGCCGCGCAGTTGTCACCACGCGTTTTGGCGTCCGTGGTCGAAATAGACCGCACGCTGTCGACGTGGCCGCAGATGTCCAGTGAGGTTGTATTGGGAGCAGCCGCGATCGCTGAGGCCGTCCGCAGGATCGGTTTGGGTGAAGAGCTACGGTCGGGTCGGACGCGCATCGACGTCGACGGGGCGCTCAATCAACTCGAAGAACCTCGGCTGGCCACGCATCACCCCTTGCCCCCGGTCGAGTATTCAGATCCTGTGCTGCCGGGCCGGTCGGGCGTCATCACCGCCGCCGCTATCCGTGCGCCATCCGGCGGCAACGCACAGCCTTGGCATATCGAGGCCGCGCCGGGTGTCATCACCATCCGGCTTGCGCCCGAGCACACTTCGACCATGGACGTCGCCTTACGCGGCAGCGCAGTCGCCCTCGGAGCGGCGCTTTTCAACGCCAAGGTAGCCGCTGCAGCCCAACACGTGCTGGGGCCGGTGAGCTTGCTGAATGACGTCGCCGGTGTGCCGTTGCAGGCGACCCTGCAGCTGTGTGACGGTGATGATCCCGAGCTTGCCGCACTCTACGAACCCATGCTGGCGCGTGAAACCAACCGCCGCCCCGGGAGGTCGCGCCCGATTCCCACTCACACGATCGAACTGCTGCACACCATCGCCGAGCGCGAGGGAGCCGAACTGTATCTTATGGCCGAACGCGACGAAATCGTCCGTGTGGCAATGAATTTCGCTGCAGCCGACCGCATCCGGTACCTCACGCCGCGACTGCACGCGGACATGGTTTCTGAGCTGCGCTGGCCCGGTGACCAGCGTCCCGACACGGGTATCGACGTGCGCAGCCTCGAACTCGACCCCGGCGATCTTGCCGTGTTCGACGTCTTGAAGCGCCCAGAGGTTATGGCGCGCCTCGCGCAGTGGAATGCCGGAACCGCGTTGGGCGCGGACACTCGCCTTCGCGTGATGGCGAGCTCTGCCATAGCCGTCATTTCAGTGCCGGGGAGCACCTTGACCGACTTTGCGCGCGGCGGATCTGCTGCGGAGGCGGTATGGATTGCCGCGCAGCAGCATGGGTTGGCTGTTCAGCCCATTTCGCCGGTCTTCTTGTACGCCCGCGATGCCGAAGATCTCACCGAATTGTCGACGCCGTTTGCTGACGAACTGGGGGAACTGCAGAACGAGTTCCGGCAGCTTGCCCGCACACCCCCCGACAAATGGATTGCGCTCGTGTTGCGATTAGCCTTCAGTGGCCGCACTTCGGTGCAAAGCCGTCGCAGTCTCGACCGTGTCAGGTTGCTGCAGCGTTAACACCGGCTACCGTATAGAGGATGTCTGGCTCGCTGGACGAACTGGTGACGGCCGCGGCCGCCGAATTAATGGCGGCCACCGCGGGCAACTCTGCCGCTGTCAGTGAACGGGTGCTCGCCGACTTGGTTAGCCACTTCGGCGTGGACCTCGGCTTTCTGCGTCACAACGACCACACGATCCGCGCGACAGTGCTCGTCGCTGAATGGCCACCGCGCACGGACGTTCCCGACCCTGACCCGATCGGTGTGGTGTATTTCGACGACGCTGACTCGGTCATCGCGAGGGCCGAAACAATGAAAGAGCCCGACGTTTTGCGTCCCGAGCCCGCAAACGCCGACTATCAACAAAATATCGAGGAGGGCACCGGCGTTCCCGCCGTCTCCCTCGCCTGCGTGCCGTTGCTGTCCGGGGACATCACCACCGGCACCCTGGGCTTCGTCAAGTTCGGAGACCGGGAATGGTTACTGGAGGAGCTCAATGCGCTGCAGGCGATCGCCACACTCTTCGCTCAGCTGCAGGCCCGCATCGTCGCCGAACAGCAAATCCACTATCTCGCTGAACACGATGACCTGACCGGCCTGCTGAACCGCAGGGCGTTGATCGCTTACCTCGACGAGCGACTGGCTGAGGGGCAACCAGGCCCGGTGTCGGTATTTTTCCTTGATCTGGACCGTTTCAAGGTCGTCAATGATCAACTCGGGCAAAACGCCGGCGACCAGTTCATCGAGGCCTTCGCCGCGTTGCTGCGTGAGCCCACCGATGTTCCCGCGGTCATCGCCCGCTTCGGCGGTGACGAGTTTGTCGTCGTGCCTTCGGCGGCAATGGATGTCGAAGCCGCCGAAGGGTTCGCTAAGTCGCTGCATGATCGAGTTCACAAGCAAGTCGTGATCGACGGTGAGATGCTCACCCGCACCGTCAGTATCGGCGTTGCTGCGGGTCTACCGGGGCGCGACAGCACTTCGGACCTGTTGCGCAGGGTCGACCAGGCCACTCGGTCGGCCAAGAGTTTCGGCGGGAACAAGGTCGCAACTTTCAGCCCAGAGATGTCTCAAACCAACAAGATCCGCAACGACATCGAACTGCACCTGGAAGGGATGATTGATAGCGGTAGCGGCGCCTTGGTGCTCCATTACCTCCCGGAGTTTGACATGCGCACCGGTGAGATCCTCGGTACCGAGGCGCTCATCCGTTGGCAACACCCGACTCTTGGACTCTTGATGCCTGATTCGTTCATCGGGGTGGTCGAATCCATCAATCTGGCCGCGAAACTCGGCCGTCTCGTAATGCGTTCAGCCTGTGCGCAGTTCGGACTTTGGCGCTCACGGGGCGTCGCAGGCAGCGCCGTGCTACGGATCAACGTGTCGCCCGTGCAGCTCGTCGCGGCCGGCATTGTCGACACGGTCGCGACAACCCTCGACGAGTTCGGTCTCGATCCTAACGCGGTGTGCCTAGAGATCACCGAAAGCGTTGTGGTCCAAGATATCGACGCCACGCGTAAAACGCTCTTCGGATTGAAGGACATTGGGGTACAGATCGCCATCGACGACTTCGGTACCGGCTACAGTGTGTTGACTTACTTGAAGTCTCTTCCAGTCGACACGCTTAAGATAGACAGGGGGTTTGTCCGCGGTCTTGATACGAACGCGGGTGATCTGGCGATCGTGCGGTCGACAATGGCCTTGGCGGATGCCTTCGGGCTCGACGTCGTCGCCGAAGGCGTCGAAACTGTAGCCGCGGCCAAGACACTGCTCGATCTGGGTTGCTATCGGGCGCAGGGCTTTCTGCTGTCCCGCCCGCTGGATGCCGCTGCAATGGAGTCCCTGCTCGCCAGAGGCGCCGTCCCCATGGACTTCTCCAACGTGGGGGTTTCGGCATCCGACGAACCGTCTGCGTCGAACAACCACAGGACCGGCAAGTCCTCGTCACCGTCCTTGAATCACATTGGGATTCGACGGCTTCGGTGATCGCCCGGTGAATCTTTCCGCTCGACCTTCAAAAGTCTGGGTCGCAATACCCCGGATGACGCCAAGAGTCGTGTGTGTGTGGGCGGTGGCTGCTCGCGCCGATCCGATCAAGCATGATGTGAACAGGTCCTCGGGAAAGCGGCTGAGACAAGGAGCGCGGCGGAGACCTTCTTCGTGAGGTCGCAGCAATTCCCGTTGTAGACGGTTCAACAAGGTTTCGTTGCTCGCGGCGTGTACACGGTCACGCCTCCACATGCCCAGGTGGCGAAAATCAGCTCCGGCGCCGCACCCGCGCCGGGATCGGTGCACCGGCCACCATCGTGAACGGCACCGCCAGTGGGAAATCAGCGGCCGAAGAGTCGATTTCGACGGTGCGGATGATCGTTGCCAGTGCCAGTGTCGCCTCTAGCATCGCGAAATGGTCGCCAATGCAGGACCGTGGCCCGGCACCGAATGGGATGTATCGCCACCGATCCAGGCGGCTGATGTTCTCCGGACTGAACCGATCGGGATCGAACTCCATCGGGTTGTCCCACAGCGCCGGATCTCGCTGCATTCCGAATACGCCCACCAGTACCATGCTGCGCGCCTGCACCCGGTAGCCGTCGACCTCGATATCGCGCATGGCGGTGCGCCCGGCAACGACGACGGGCGGGCACAGCCGCAGCGCCTCGCGCAACACCTGCACGGTGTATCCCAGCCGGGACACATCGCCGGGGGTCAGTGCGCGGTCATTGATGGCGGCGGCCTCCTCGGCCACTTTGCTCTGGATCTCGGGATTGCGGCCCAGTGCCCACAACGCGAACGCCAGCGTTGTCGCGGTCGTGTCGTGGCCGGCGACCATGAATGCGATCAGGTCGTTGCAAATGTCGAGGTCGGACAGCGGGCGCCCACTTTCCGGGTCGGTGGCGCCGATCAACGCCTGCACCAGCGGGGCGTCACGGCTGGGGTCGGTGCGGCAGACCTCAAGGATGTCCCCGGCGAGCCGACGCAGGGTGGCACCGGCGGTCCGGGCACGGTGACGCGCCGGGGTTGGAAACCACCATGGCGCCCGTACCGGCCGCATGCCACGGTCGGCGACGTAGGCCAAGACGACGTTGAGCGGCTCGGCCAGCGCGTCAGCGCGCTCATCGAGGTCTAACCCGAGGACCGAGCGTCCCAGCACGCGCATGGTCAGCCGGCGCGCCTCGGCGTCGAGGTCAATGTCGGCGCCTTCGCCCCAACCGCGGGCGATCATGGCGGCGACTTCGGACATGTGACCGCCGAAGGTCGCTACGTGCTGGCGGGTAAACACCGGCTGCAGGGTGCGCTTGCGCGAGCGCCAGAGAGTATTCGGCAGATCGGCGAGGTTGTCGCCCATCAAGCGCCGTATTTCGCGATGAACGAGGGTCCGGTCGCACCACTCGTTATTGCGGGCCAGCACATCGTGTGCCCCGGTGGGTGACATCACGAAGACGATTGGAGGGCTCAACCACCAGGGGCCCAGCTGCACCCGGGTCACTGCGCCCCCCGCCTGGCGAAGCCAGTCCTGGCCGATGTGGTAGTGCCGAGCCGCTGTGAGTTGCTGCCGAAGAGGTAGCGGATTGCGTGGCACCAATGGAAGGCGGCCCACGTCGATTCCGGTGGCATGAACCATGTCAGTTCCCGTGCGTTGAAGGTCGTCCTGCCGAGTTTAACTTTGAAGGAGAATACGTCGAACCCCCGCCGACTGCCTTCAAAGGCAGATGAACCGTCCCGGCTGACGGATTTGAGCGCCTGTGGCACCGGCTTCGAAGTCCCGCTGGTTGGGCCGCCAGGCAAGTTGCCCTTCGCCTACCGTGCCGTAGCGACCCAACTGGGCACTAACTGCGCCGCCGGTTGCAAACTGGAATCGACTCGGTCAGAACTATTGGCATTGGGGTCGCCGCCATAATAAGTTCGTCCGCCACGCTGTGTTTTGCCCCGGGGGACTTAAAGCGTTCCGCGGTAAAGGTTCGCGTCGCGAGCGCATGCCCCGCCGTCGCGGGTACGCCATCTCGCTAGGTTTGCGCGGTGGCTGATTCGCGAGCATTAATGCATGGCTGCCCGGCCGCCGATGCCTAACATTTACCGAGCTAACGCTGTCCCCGTTGGTGTCTCACTCGTGAAGCTAATGCCCGGGCCGCAGGGCCACGTCGGCTTGCCCGTAGGTCCGGCGTCGCAAAGCAGCCGGCGGATTCCCTGGCCTGGTCGAAGGTTTGCCGGCTCTTCGCAAATGAGGGTGTAGAGGTGGTCGGCGCGTCGTTGCCGGGGTAAGGGTCGAGGTCTCCCGAGGATGAAGGTTCCTACACACCTCATCCGGAAGACCTCGACATGCCTGACGCTACGCCTGGGGGCGGCTTTGCTTGCCCTGACCTGACCACGTTCTGCCGCCTTGATGAGCTCGGGCTGGAAGTGACTGGTCAACGAGTGCAAGCAGACCGGGCGGTGCTGTCCTGCCGCATCACCGACGACGACTCGTGGTGCCGCCGTTGCGGCGAGCAAGGCACCCCACGGGATACCGTGACACGTCAGCTGGCGCATGAACCGTTTGGGTGGCGGCCCACCACACTGCTGGTCACGATCCGCCGCTACCGGTGCCACGGCTGCCGTCATGTGTGGCGCCAAGACAGCACGAAGGCAGCCGATCCGCGGGCCAAGCTCTCCCGCCGCGGTCTGCGATGGGCGCTGGAAGGCCTTGTGTGCCAACACTTGAGCGTGGCCCGGGTCGCCGATGGCCTCGCGGTGTCGTGGAATACCGCCAATAACGCGGTGCTGGCCGAAGGCCAGCGCGTCCTGATCGAGGATCCTGACCGGTTCGACGGGGTGATGGTGATCGGGGTCGATGAACACGTGTGGCGGCACACACGCCGCGGCGACAAGTACGTCACCGTGATCATCGACCTGACCCCGGTGCGCGACGATACTGGCCCGGCACGGTTGCTCGACATGGTCGAAGGCCGCTCCAAACGAGCGTTCAAGACCTGGCTCGCCGACCGCCCGCGATCCTGGCGCGACGCCGTGGAAGTCGTTGCCATGGACGGATTTACCGGATTCAAAACCGCCACCACCGAGGAAGTGCCCGACGCGGTCGCGGTCATGGACCCGTTCCACGTGGTCCGCCTGGCCGGCAACGCCCTCGACGAGTGCCGGCGCCGGGTCCAGCTGGCCACCTGCGGGCACCGGGGCCGCAAAACTGACCCGCTCTACGCGTCGCGGCGGACCCTGCAGACCGGGGCCGAGCTGCTCACCGACAAGCAGAAGACCCGGCTGCAGACCCTGTTCGCCGCCGACGAGCACGCCGAGGTCCAAGCCACCTGGGGCATCTATCAACGCATGATCGCGGCCTACCGCGAACCCGACCGCAAGGCCGGCCGCGCCCTGATGACCAGCCTCATCGAATCCATCAGCCGCGGCGTCCCCGCCGCCCTCACCGAGATCATCACCCTCGGCCGAACGCTCAAGAAACGGGCCGCCGACGTCCTGGCCTACTTCGAACGTCCCGGCACCTCCAACGGGCCGACCGAAGCGATCAACGGGCGCCTCGAACACCTCCGCGGTTCGGCCCTGGGCTTTCGCAACCTGACCAACTACATCGCCAGATCCCTGCTAGAAACCGGCGGATTCAGACCCCGACTACACCCTCGATTGTGAAGAGCCGGTTTGCCGGTGTCGCAGGCAGTGGTGGAGCTGGCCAAGGTGTTCGCTGAACAGGTGATGCTTTGTGGCGGCGTGGCGCTAACCGTTCGCGACTAACCCGATGCAACAGCAAGCGCCCGCTCGACCAGCGTCGTCGTTAAGCGCAATCACGCTCCACCGAAAAGGCGGACTTCGGTCTTGCACTGGCGGAAAAATTCTTGAGTCAATTGCTGTGTTTCCATGAGTATTTTGGCAACCTGTTCTGGTTCCGCATAATTTACGAAATCGCGCTGGTTCCACCACATCATTTTTGTTTGGTAGCGCTCGTCGGGGTAGGGCGTCGCGGGAATGGCTGCCACCACCCCTCCGGACGAGCGCCACCTGTTCAGGACGTAAGCGGCGGCTGTCGCCATGCAGAATTGGACGTCAAGCAGAGCCATCATGTGGAAACCGCTGCGGGCCAGAGCGGCGGTAAGACAGCGATTCTGATCCCTATCGTCGGTCACCCATGCCGACTTCATCTCCAGGACGCCGAACGGCACGCGGTCGGTGATCATATTCCGGACGGCCTGCTGACCGGGTTGCCCCGCCCATTCAACGATCGCGTGCGAGTCGTCGGCCGATTGCAGCGGTCCCTTGGCTCGTACACCCGCCACCACCCGCCCAGCATCGTCGATCACCGCCAAGTACATGGCGGTATCGGCTCCGGTGCGCAGCGCGTCGATGTCGAGGGCGCACTCGACACCATGCATGCGATAACTGCGATATGCGCCGACGATATACTCTGCCCACAGGTCGCAGTCCGTCGTCGGTTGAGAAATCACCAACGTGCAGTCGATGTCCGGATCACGCCAGCTGAGGCTCTGCGGGAGACGGAATCCGTCGACGGTGGCAGCATCCAGCGGAATAGCGGTCATGGGCGTCCTTCGTGCCGGGGCGGTGACTCTCGGTTGGTTGGACCAACGCATTGAGTACCTAGAGCATGGGTTTACGTGAGTGTACAAACCATGTCCCTGCTGGCTGGTAATAGCCATTCCTCCGACCTTTTTCGTTGCCGAAAGCAGACCCAAGGAATGCAAATAGCGAGCCAACCAAAAGTTAGCATATTACAAATTCGCGTGGTATTCACCCTCCAAAACCACGTATGACGAAACCGAAAATGGTCGCTTCGCCGGTGCGGGCAAGCATCATAGAAATTGGTTACCGTCTGGTAATACTCAGCCAGGCGGAGAATGCAAGCACATAACATTGGCTCTACGATCCGTAGGTGGCCGTCGACCGGTGATCCATTAATTATATTCCAACGTTTAGCGACCATCCAACAGGCCCTAGAGGTCGAGTACTCAGCGAAATTGGTCAGAAAATGCGGCGACTAAACCTCGATTTTTCGCACCGACTGGCTGGGGTGAACGGAGCCCAGGTGGTGGGCTTGCTCGTGATGTTGATTGTTGCCGGTGGGTATGACAAGTTGCCCGGTGTCGCTGGGTGGGCGGGCTTTCCAGGGCCTGTGGGGTCTTTCGTCTCGTCGGGTCTGGGGTTTTTGCGGTTTAGGCGAAGGCGGTGCGGAGGTGGTTCCAGGCGGTGGCGATGGCTTGGGCCCAGCGCCAGGTGGAGTCGATGCGTAGCCGCAGTTGTCGGGCGCCGCGGCTTATGCGGGCGGCGACGTGCAGCACCCGGTAGCGGAAGGTGGTGATCTCGCATCGTGCTAGGTCGGGATCGTCGGTGAAGCCGATGAGTTTGGTCCAGGCAATAAGATCGGTTGCCGCCATGATGATTTCGAGCCAGGCGGCATTGGCTTGAAAGGACTGGACTGGCAGGTTGCACAGGCCGGTGGCTTTGGCCTGGCGGATGCGGTCTTCCACGCGGGCGTGTTGGCGATGGCGCAGTTCCAGCCCGGCGAGTTGGCCGGGGATCACGCCGTTGGGGGTGTCGGTGAGAAACCCGGTGATGCGGTGCCCGTCGGTATCGGTGAACCTCAACTGCGCTCCGGGATGCGGGCGTTCCTTGCGCAGGATCAGCCGGGTCCCGGGCGGCCATTTATCCAAATCCACTAGTGCGGTGGCCTCGGCGACCCACGCGCCGTCACGGATGGCGCCGCCGGCATCGATCGCTGGATACCACGCATCGGTGCTGTTGAGTGTTTCGATGACATCGCGGATAGCAGCATCGATCACCGCGCCCAAAGAAAACCCCACCCCGGCGCCGCGGCAGGCCGCGGCGAACCCGTAGGTCGCCCCGGCGGAATCCGAGCGGATCAGGATCTGCGGCGCGTCCGGGTTATCGGTTCCCGGGCGATAGCTTGCTGGCAACGATGCCAGCGCCTGGTTCAACACGGTGACGTGATCGGCGGTGGTGTTGCTGCCGGCGTTGCCCGCACGCAGCAGTCCGGCCAGCGCTTCGCCAGCGGCGATGTCGGTCCTGTCCAAAAACATCAGCAGCGGGTGGAATCCGAACGTCTACCAGGTCGCGGCGGCGTTTTCCTTGTTGTCGGAGTGGTCGATGGTGATGGTGGCATCCACATCCAAATGCAGCCATCCACCATGGTCGGGCGCCGCCCCGGTGTCCCAGGCCTGCGCCCGCGCGTGGGAGCGTGCTGCCCGGATCGCCGGCAGGTGGGCGGCATCGATGCGCTCATCGACCAGCCTCCACAGCGTCGTCGTCGAGGCGACCGCCCCGAACACCTGCTCGCGATCCCCAGTAGCTGGCCGACCCCGTCAACACAGTCCGCGCCATCGGCAACCGCGGCGGCCAGATCAGCGAACACATCGCCCGGTGCATGGATCCACGGCCCGTCATAGGTGTCGGCCAACCCCGCGGTGACCTGCGTCGACAACCCGCTCAGATCAGCGACCTCGCGCAGCATCCCTACCACGGCGTGCGACACGACACCTTGGCCGTCCGCCGACACTTTCACCCGCCCAACCGCTGCGTTACTGTTGACCTAGGAAGTGCCTTTCCGCTCGGAATCATGGACCCTCAAGAAGTCTCATTCTTCCTTGCAGGACAGGCACTTTCGCCAACTCAACACCATGTCCCGCGGACTTTCCACGAAAAATCGAGGCTGGTCCTCGTCAGTGGTGACGACGGCCTTGCCAATGACATACGACGCCCCGGAGCCGGAAAAGAAGTCATGGGCGCCAACACAGTGTCCGCGCCGGGGGCGTGCGTCTTGTTCTTGCCGCACCGGAAGCGGACGCCATAACGTGGGTCGGGCCGCACCGGGGAATGGGTTGGGTGCCTGTCGCGGATCGGACGAGAACAGGGTCATGGCAGTGCGGGTACCGCGGGTTGTTCTCCCGTGCCGAGACTCGGCGACTCTTAGGATGATGCAGTGGCCGAACTGACCGGCGCGCGCGCAGAAGAGCTCGCGAGGATGGACGTCTTCGAGGGCAGCACCCTCGAGGACCTCGTGCCGTTGGCGGCCTGCCTCCAGCCGCTGCGCGCCGCGGCCGGCCAGGTGCTGATGCAGCAAGGCGAGCAGGCCGTCTCCTTCCTGCTCATCTCGTCTGGTAGCGCCGAGATCAAGCACGTCGCACGCGACGGCGTGATCGCCCTCGGACACGCCGCTGCCGGCACCATCGTGGGCGAGATCGCCCTGTTGCGGGAAAAGCCGCGGATCGCGACGGTTACCACGGCCGAACCGCTTACGGGCTGGATCGGCGATAACGACGCCTTTGCGCGGATGGTACAGATCCCCGGCGTCATGCCGCGCCTGCTGCGCACGGTGCGCCAGCGTCTCGCCGGCTACATTGCGCCCATCCCGATACGGGTTCGCGACGGGACCCGCCTCCTGCTGCGCCCGGTCCTCCCCGGCGACGACGAACGCACCGTGCGCGGCCACATCCAATTCTCCAGCGAGACGCTGTACCGCCGCTTCATGACGGCGCGCATGCCCAGCCCGGCGCTGCTGCACTACCTGTCCGAGGTCGACTATGTCGACCACTTCGTCTGGGTGGTGACCGACGGGGCCGACCCGGTGGCCGACGCGCGCTTCGTTCGTGACGAGACCGATCCGACGGTCGCCGAGATCGCGTTCACCGTCGCCGACGCGTATCAGGGGCGGGGGATAGGCAGCTTTCTGATCGGCGCGCTGTCCATCGCCGCCAGGGTGGACGGAGTCGAAAGGTTCTCCGCGCGAATGCTTTCCGAAAACACGCCGATGCGCGCGATCCTTGACCACCACGGCGCGGTCTGGCAGCGCGAGGACATCGGCGTCATCACCACCGTCATCGATGTGCCCAGCAAGCTGGTCTTCGGTCGCGACGTGGCGGACCAGATCACGCGCGTCGCCCGCCACGTCATCGAAGCGGTCGGCTGAACGGGCATGCGTCCGTTCCGGATTGGCGCAGTGCCACTTCCCGTCCTCACCCTGCTGGTGGCCGCGTGCGCCCACCCGGCCGCCCCAGCGCCGTCGGCCGCGCCCACGAAATCGTCGTCGGCTCGCGGCACCGTCATCAACCCGGCCAGCATCAAGCGCGTCGCCGGCGAACTGCCCCCCCACTACGAGGTGACCACCGGAATCCCCGGCGGGGCCTCACCGCGGTTGATCTGGAGCTGAAGGCCCGACGCGACGACCAAGCCGCCGCAATGCGCGACGCTCGCCGATCCTGGCAATGGAACCGACCAATCCGCCCAGGGCGTTTCCGGGTCGGGGGGCGGCGGCATCGTCGACGCCGTGGTGGTCGCATTGCCGGGACCGGTAAACCTCGATCACGACCTCGTTGCCGCATGTGGCCGGTGGACCATGAGCGACGGGCACACCTCGGCCGTTGTTGGTCTCACCGACCCCCCACACATCGACGGGACCGAAACCCTCGGCATGGTGGCCGACACCAAGTCGTCTGTCGAATCAGGCACCGAAATAGATTCTCGCAGCTACACATTCATCGCATATCTCGGTAACTACTATGCGTTCACGACGCTGATCGCGGACCCCGGCTCGGCGCTCCCGCGCTGCCACCGCAATTCGCCGCCGATCTTCTCGTCAAAACGGTGTCCACGTTGCGCAGCTGAACGCCCGGTTTGGGTAGATTGGCCACGATGTTGAGGTGGTGCTCGCGTCCGCATCCGTCTGCGTGCTCGCGGGCTGCTCATCGGGTTCGGATCCCGCCTCGACGAAGGCCGACATCAGCAAGGTCACCGCCGTGAAGTCGAGCTTCGGGCCCGAGTTCAAGGTCACCGACATCCCCGAAAGGGCGATCGACCCCAAGCTGCTGTCCGCCCGCAAACTGCCCGAGGGGCTGAGCTTCGACCCCCCGAAC
>CAWASF010000002.1:0-370821 GCA_963784685.1 uncultured Actinomycetota bacterium | reverse complement strand
TCTCAAAAGTTCGTCTCGGAAATAACTATCTCGAATTGAAGCGCCCCGGGTTTGATGCGCACTTGGTTAATGGTGTGCAACCGGCTGTTCGGCTGTGTTTGAAGCGTAGTGGTTGGCTTCGTATTCGGTTGGTGGGATCCGGCCCAGGCGGTGCATGAGGCGGTCGGTGTTGTACCAGTGCACCCAGTCGGCGGTCAGGAGTTCGACGTCGGCTAGACGGTGCAGCAGCCCGCGTCGAAATGGGGAGTCGTCGCGGACGGCTTCGGTCTTATACAGCCCGATGGTCGTCTCAGCCAGAGCATTGTCGTAGGCATCGCCGACCGAGCCGATCGAGGCCACCAAGCCCGACAGAGCCAGGGTTTCCCCGAACCGCACCGAGGTGTATTGCGATCCCGCATCCGAATGATGAATCGTGGTGCCGGTCAACGGGTTACCCTCTCGGCGACGCAGCTCGGCGGCCTGGCGAATCGCGGCACGCACGAACCCGTCACTTTTGCTGGCTGAGCATTGCCAGCCCACGATGCGCCCCGCGTAGGCATCGATGGCAAACGCGGTGTACACGAACACCGCGCTGGCCAGCCGCACATAGGTGAAATCAGCCACCAGCAGCACGTTGGGCGCGGTGACCCCGAACTGGCGATCCACCAGGTCTGGGGCGCGGCCCGCCGTGGGATCGGGCACGGTGGTGCGGACCTTCTTGCGGCGGGTCACCCCCTGCCAGCCGTTGGCGCGCATCAAGCGCTCCACCGTGCAGCGGGCCACCCCGATGCCTTGGCGTTGCAGATGCGCCCACATCTTTGTGGCCCCATACAGCGACTCAGGCTTGCGCCGGCCATGCTCGTCGGGTTGGTAATAGCCGGCCAAGATCGAGGTGATCGTCATGTCCCACAGCGCCCGCTGCGACGGCGACCGCGACAGCCAAGCGTAGAAGGTTCTCGGGGCGATCGGGCAGCCGTGCTCGGACAGCACGCGACAGATCGGAGCGACCCCGAACCGAGCTCGATGCTCGGCGATGAACGCACAGATCAGCGGCATCGCGGGTCGCTCTCCCGCGCGAAGAAACTCGTTGCCGCCTTGAGGATTTCTATCGTTTGTTCCAGCTCACGGTTCTTACGTTTGAGTTCACGGTTCTCCCGAACAACGTCACCGGCCACCACGTCGTGACCAGCGCCGTCTCGCTCGTCCTTGCGGACCCACCGGCGCAGCGTCTCTGGAGAAACACCAAGCCGCAGCGCCCCGGCCTGAATACACGCCCACTGGCTGTCGTACTCGCCGCAATGGTCAGCAACCAACCGCACAGCGCGGGCCTTGAACTCCTCGTCGTATCTCTTCGGCATGATGCGAAATACCTTCCCTCGAATGAAGGTGTGCATCAAACCCGGGGTGGTTCAGCGGATCGGGTACACCGGTGTCTCCACCGTCGCCCAGACCCTTGATCAACAGAACGATGCACTCGTCAAGGCCGGAGTATCGAAGACCTTCTCCGACACCATGTCCGGCGCTCGCGATGATCGTCCCGGCCTAGCCGCCCTGCTGGACTACGTCCGCCCCGGCGACACCGTGGTGGTCTGGAAGCTCGACAGGCTGGGCAGGAATCTCCAGCACATCTTGGCGACCGTGAAGGCCCTCACCGACCGGGGGGTGACGTTGGTGTCGACTTCTGACGGCATCGACTCGTCTACTCCTGCAGGACGGATGATGATCGGCGTCCTCGGTTCCCTGGCCGAATACGAGCGTGAGCTGATCAAGGAGCGTACAGCTCTTAAGCGGGCCAGCTCACGTGCGAACGGCACCAAGTTTGGACGTCCTAAGAGTGTCAACGATTCTCAGCACATCGCGACAGCGAGGCGAATGAAGGCCGATGGCCATACCGCCAAAGACATCGCCCGATTCCTGGGCGTCAGCCGGGCCACCCTGTACCGGTACTTGGCCGCATAACGCCGAGGTCTGCTCATGCGCTCCGGACCACGTCAGTCCCCTGCGTCGTATCGACGTAGCGGTCTGGATGCACGTCTGGGTACAGCGGCACGATGGCGGCTAGTTCGAGTTGCAGATCGGCGTCGTGCTGGGGGAGGGCCCCAGGAAGACGGGACTCTGGACTTGACTGGGTCTTGTTGCCGTTGCCCACTCCGCCGGATTTCGTCGTTAGCCGATAGGCCCTAATGAGCTGTTCATCAACGGTCCATCGTTTGAGTGTGTTGCAGTCAAGACAGCACGGCACAACGTTGTTGAGGGTGTGCGTGCCCCCCACACGGACGCAGATGAGGTGGCCGGTGAGGCATCCCGGGTTTGATGCACACCTCATTTCGTGTGACCGGTGTGCTTCCCGATCTGATGGTAGGAGCCTAGTACGGGGCGGTGGCGCTTTAGGTTCGGTTCGGTGGGTTGGCGTCGTGCCAGGCGGCCCAGATCTCAGGGCGTAGCCTCCCGCGATCAGGCACCGGGAACCCAGCGCCTCGGGCCCAGGCGCGAACCTGCGCAGTGGGCGGTGTCGGCGTTGCGGGTGCCTCATCGAGTTCGGTAATATCGACGGTGATCGGTGAGATACGTTGCAGGGCAGCATGTTCGGTGATCGCCCAGGCGTGGGCTGCGGCGAGAAACCGGTAGGTCCATTCCTCGGCGAGCTGGCGGGTCTCGCAGAACACGACGGGCACGTTCGGCCAGCGGATCTGCAGCTCGGCGAGCCCGTCGGCGACCACCGCGGGCCGGACGCGGTCGAGCTTGAACAGCTGCGAGTAACGGTCCTCGATCACCACCGCCGCACGTGGGAGCGCGGCCAGCTCGCCGACCTGGTAACGCAGCTTCCCGCCGGTGAGGCTGGCGACCAGATCGACCAGCGACTTGCGCTCCACGCTGGCGATCAGCCGGCCATCTATGACAATCCCGTAGTCCCCGCACGGCAGCGCCCGCTTCACCGTGGTGACCTGCTGGGTTGGGAACCGGTAGGCGTACTGCTCGTGGCTGTCGACCACGATCTGCAACTCCTCGATGCCATGCGCGCGGGCGGTCGGGGTGCGCACGTTCGGGCGCGCCTGTTTGCGGGTGCGCGGCGACTGCCAAAACACCACGTCGCGGCCCCGAGCCTGGGTGAACACGAGCTGGGAGCGGTTGTGCCGGGACCGGTCGGCGATCACGTCGATCGCCGCGCCGCGCCGACGACACGACCGCAACCGCACGTGTTCGACGATCACCGGGTCGTCGGGCCACTCGTCCAGCGGTACCGGGTAGGCGAACAAAGCCTTCTCCCGTGGCCAGGTCCCCGACGTGCGGAACAGCAGGTCACCGCCAGCGAGCGGAACCCGCAGCAGCAACGGCAGCCGGGAGTCTTCGTCCGGGTTGACCGCGATCAACAACTCCGCCACGAGACCTGAGTCTGCCGTGCCGCATCGGCATTCGGTGGCGCACCCCGGCCGCGGCGGGGTGCCTACCAACGGCCGATGGGGTGGCCGGCTTGCAGCCGCGCGTAGTATTCGGCCTCGGCTTCTGTGGGCGGGCGACGCCCGAGCCGGTGCATGAGCCTGTGTTCGTTGTACCAGGCCACCCACGCCGAGGTCATGTTCTCCAGGTCGGCGAGTTTGCGGACGGGCCCGTTACGGAACGGGGAACCTTCGCGTACGCACTCGGTCTTATACAGCCCGATCGTGGTTTCGCAGAGCCCGTTGTCCAGGGCGTCGCCGACGGTGCCGATCGATGGGATCAGTCCTTCGAGCATCAGTGTCTCGCTGTAATGTATTGCGGTGTACTGACTTCCCGCGTCGCTATGGTGGATCGCGTCGTCGAACGGGTGACCTTGGCGGGAGCGGAAGGCCGCGGCGTGGCGCAGCGCGCGCTCGACGAAGCCGGTGTCCTTGGTCAGCGAGCATTCCCAACCGGGGATCAGCCCGGCGTAGGCATCGACGACGAACGCGGTGTAGCCGAAGCCCACGACCATCGGCACGTAGGTGAAGTCGGCCACGACCAGAAGGTTCGGCGCCGCAACCCGCCATCGTCGGCCGACCAGGTCCGGCGCCCGGTTTGCGGCCGGGTCGGATTCGGTCGTGCGCGGCGGAGGCCGTGCCCGGGTGGCGCCACGCCAGCCGTGGGCGCCCATGACCTTCTCCACCGTGCAACGGGCCACCGGAATACCTTGGCGCTGCAGGTGCGCCCACATCTTCAGGCTGCCGTACAGACACTCCGGCGGGCGTTTCCCATCGGGGTCAGGTTCGTAGATGCCGGCCAGGATCTCGGTGATCGTGGTGTCCCACAGGGCCCGTTTCGACGGCGCCGCCAAACGGTGCGCCCAGTAGGTGCGCGGGGCGATTTGCACGCCGTGCACGGCCAGTGCCCGACAGATCGGTACGACCCCGAACTCCTCGCGATGCGCGTTGATGAACGCGCAGATCAGCGGTGTCGCGGGTCGCACTCCCGCGCGAAGAAACTTGTTGCGGCCTTTAGTATTTCGATGGTTTGTTCCAGCTCACGGGTCTTCCTGCGTAGCTCACGCAGCTCCCGCTTCTCCTCGCTTGACACGCCCGCCGCCTCACCAGCATCGATCTCGGATTGGCGCACCCACTTGCGCAGCGTCTCCGCGCTCATTCCCAGCCGGCCCGACACCACCTTCATCGCGGCCCACTCCGAGTCGTAGTCGTCGCGGTGCTCGCGGACCAACCGCACCGCCCTGGCCTTGGTGTTCTCGTCGTACCTGATCGCCATCGCGCCATCCTTCCCTCAAAGGAAGGTGCGCATAAAACCCGGGACGGTTCATCGATGCACTCGAACGGGCCGTGTCCGCAGTGGTAGCACTTATCGCCATGGCGTTCGACCAGATCGGCCTGGGTGAAATCGTCAAAAACAGGGATGTGGCCGTATTTCCGTGCACGGCAGAGGTAGTCATGCTTGCGGTCGTAGGTCCTCCGGCACACCTCACAGACATGCCGCCTCCCAATCCGGGTCCAGGAGTTCCTGGCGAAATCGTGGACCGGCTTCGTCCTGCTGCAGTGGGTGCACACCCACAAAGGAGGCTCTTCGTTAGTCCCGCAGGCCGCTTGGTGGTCCGCCCCGCTGGCGTTGGGGCGGTTTACCGCCGGGCTCACGACTCCGCCTCCTCGTAGCGCACGACCGACTCGGCCTCCCGACGACGCAGCCAGGCGTTTATCTGCGACCTGCGGTAGTAGATCTTTTTCCCGATGACCAGATGCGGCGGCCAATCGGCAGTGCCGTTACGCTGCCGCCACTCACTGGAGTCAGAGATCCCGAGCTGCTTCAGTAGTTCGGCTCTGGGAACGAGTGCACTGTCGGCGTCCATGCGTCGACCTCCCACGGGGCCTCAGATGGCGGACCCCTCTCACCAGAGGTGAGCAGAAGAGCTACCTCTACCTCTTCTGGGTGCAGGGAGCGCAAAAGACAGGTTCTGCAGGGCGGCTACGGGTGACAACGGGTTCTGAAACCTACGGAAGGCTGGGTACTGGGCTAAATCTGGAGGAAATAGACAGGAGACAGACCCGGAAGCCTGTCGAAAAGCTAGAGCGAAACCCGCAACTGATCGCACCTCAGCTCAAGTACATCCGCAGTCTGGGGCTGACACTCAGTTGAATTCGAACACAGACGCAACACGAGCGGTCAATTAGGCCGACATCCGGAGTGAGTTGGCGGGGATTCGTGCGCGGGCCGGGTTGCCCGAGTTCTGGTGGGAGGCGATTCCTGATTGGCGGGATCGGTTGTTACGTGCCGTCGATGACGACGATGACGACGATTAAGACGGTGGTGGCGGTGCGGGCCGACGATGGCCGGTGGCGGTGGGAGTCGACGGGGCCGGGTGGCCGGTTCGTGTTCAAGACCCGCGCCGAGGGCCGAGCGGGCGGGCCGGGATTTTCTGGCCGCCCACTATCGCGGGGCGGCCAGGGCGTTTCAATGGGCTACGTGCACGCCGGGGCAGATGTACTCCTCTGCTGAGTGAACAAAAAGCCGCCTGTCCGATGCAGGCAGCTGCAACATATTTGGCGTCGGGTGTACCGCGATGAAATAGCGGGGCGCGCGTTCACTTAGCCACCCGCCCCGCCAAGGCTGTGAGGTTAGACTTCGATCGTTTCGCTCAAGTACGCCTCCGTGGTGCCCAGCTTGGCAACTTCGATTCTCAACGCCATCATCTCGGGGTCAGCGTTCAATGCTGCGACCCGCTTGCCCCACGTCGCCCAATCCGGGGCGGTGGCCATCAGGATCAGCGTGTTGGTGGCAGGCCCGCCCACCGTTGTGACCATTGGGGTGACGTTTTCGGCCCCGTGCTTGGTCGCGAGTTTGATCCCCGTGGCCAAGCATTTCTGGATGTCATCCCAGGTGGCTCCCGGGTGAGCGTGAAACACAGTGGTGCCAACAATGGTCATGCGACTTCCTCCCATCGGACAGGGATTACGGGTGGCCGGATGCCAGCCCGTGTAAGCAATCAGAGACCACACCGCACCCCGGTTCGGCTAGAGCCTTTTGTAATGTGATACTCGTGTGGTTTGGCGCCCTATTGCGTCAGTTGAGCGTTAGCCGGGCGCTGCGAAGGTATATCACCGCAGGTCAGACGTGGTGCGCGGTACTGGGATTGAATCACTTCCCCATGAACTCGGTGTGCGGTCACTCCGCGTCTTCAGTGTGGTCAGCTAGCACGGGGTAAACCGTGGCCCGGCTTACAGCCAGCGCCGGGTCATCGGTCAACAACTCACCGAACCGCTCGTAGTCGTCGTTAGCGACGATGGCCAGGTATCGCTCAATCAGGTTCGTGACGGCGCCATCGGTTTCGGTCACTTCGGCTCCCTGCAATCCTGTCGGTCGAGTCACAGCGTAGAGCGCCGCTTGGCCCGGTCGAATGCCAACCGCCGATGTTCATGCATGGCTCCCTTATGGCTTGGTAATCCCATTTAGTGACGACTCAGGCAATTGCCTTATCCGGGTTGTGACCCGGAAAAGGTTGCGGCAGTGCGCTCGTCGAGCAGCGCGTCTATCCGCGCCGTACTCGGAGGGCGACCCTCCGCCTCGCGGACCATGCGGCGGATCGCGACCAGTAGCCCAAGTTTCGCTGTCGATGGTCTCGATATTGCGCACGCGCGGAGCGTATGTCCGCGCGCGGCCGGCGTCACTTCACCCATGGCTGAGCAGCGGCGGCTCCCCGAACCAGCTCTACCACTTCTGACGCGACTCCGGCCCGACGGCCGGGACCACACTCCCTGGCGAGACGCCGGTCATGGACTGGCACGCTGGCGAACCACCGATCACCCCTGGGCATGCCGCCTCCGGTCTCCTTGCTCACGTCCTGCGACGACTCGACCGCTGATTAAGAGATGCGATTCGATCGCTGTGTAAGGACATGCCGTACCCTTCCGCCGTCGCCTGATTCCCCGACATTGCCAACCCCGGCCGGACGCGTCCGCGTAGTCGAAAGTTCAAGGCGCGGAAGGAAAGAAAGCCTTTGACCCGCCCTACGGCTGAGTAACATTAACCCATGCCATACATGGATCGGCGCACGATGCTATGCGCCATAGCGGTCACCGTGCTGGCGGCCGCCACCCGGGCCGCGACGGCAGGTGCTGCCCCGATCCGATGGAAAATCCCCATGGGTCGGGTGCCCGCACCTGCCGGTGTGCTGACTCGGTTGCCCGGGGACGGCAATCAGGTGGCGCTGACCGTCGACGATGGCATCAGCGTCGACGTGGTGGCCGCCTACGCGCAGTTCTGCCACGACAGCGGCACCCGGCTGACCTTCTTCGTCAACGGCACCAACATCGCATGGTCGGTCAACGCACCCGCGCTGCGGCCCATGGTGGACTCCGGGCAGATAGCGCTGGGCAACCACACCTGGTCACACCCGGACATCACCCGCGTCAGCCCGGGCGCCGTCGCCGATCAGATCAGCCGAAACGCCGATTTCCTTCGCAACACCTACGGAGTGGACGGCACCCCGTATTTCCGCCCGCCCTACGGCCGACACACCGCCGCCACCGACAAAGTGGCCGCCGACCTCGGCTACGCCACGATCACCATGTGGAGCGCCGACATAGGCGACTGGCGGCCGGAGAACGAATCCACGCTCATCGCCAACGCGCAGAAGTCGTTTCAGCCCCAACAGATCGTGATCGGCCACGCGAACCTGCCCACCGTCACCCACTGCTACGCGCAGCTGCTCGACATCATCCAAAGCCGCAACCTGCAAACCGTCACCCTCAACGACGTCTTCTTCACATAGCATCAGACCAGTACGCCACCATCGGTTCGTTGCTTAGCACGACCGAACCCTGGGTGATGACCAGCACCACCGGAGTCCGACAATTCATCCGGTGTCAGATTCGTGGGAACTCGGACTCGCCTGTGACACTCCCATCTGACAAGATCGATCGCCGTCACGACGGCCGGATCGTGTCAGGGTCGAGCCCTTCGGCTCGAATCGCTTCGCGTTCGATGTCATCCATGACTGGTTGGACGCAAGCCGGTCACAATCGGTTCCATGGTTGGGAAGAAACCTGAAGACGTTGACTCGTAACCGGCCGTGGCGTCGACGCTCGATTCGAATCAAGGCCCCGATCTAGGCGCAAGGGGTTAGTAACGCGACCCTCGATCATTGGCGACGACTTCCGGAGCGTTGGGCAAGTCAAGCGAGCGCTGTAGTTGAGCCGGGGTACGCGAGAGGCGACGAGCCCGGGACGCAGTTAATCATCACGCAGCGCTGACGGGTTAGGTTGACGACGAACGAGAACACGCGGGGAGAGGTGCTTTCACAATGTCCAACCATTTCACCGGCCTAAGTCTCGGACCGCCGCTTGGCGATCAGCGCCTTGACCTGTGTGATTTGTACGCGTTCCAATCGCCGACCGACAGCTCGCGGACCGTCCTGATCCTCAACGCCAATCCGAACGCCGACGCGCTGCACCCGGATGCCATCTATCGATTGGCGATCGACACCGACGGTGACCTGGTTAACGACATCGCGTTCAGTTTCGTGTTCTCCACCCCGGTGGAGGGCCAGCAGACGGTCAACGTGTTCATGGCACGCGGTGAACAGTCCCGTTCGCCCGAGCCGGTTGGCGAGCAGATCTTCACCGATGTCGAGGTGTCGTTCGGATCGCAGCCGAGTGTGGTCACCGCCGGTGACGTCACGTTCGCCGCCGGCGCTCGAAGCGATGCCTTCTTCTTCGACTTCGACGGCATCAAGAACCTGTTCGACACCAGCGGCAAGCGCAATTTCACCGCTCCTCATCTCGCCGAACTCGGAGGCAAATCGCCGTGGACGGGCCAGGATTCGAATACCGAGGCCAATGTCTGCTC
Source organism: uncultured Actinomycetota bacterium (assembly GCA_963784685.1). GTDB lineage: Bacteria > Actinomycetota > Actinomycetes > Mycobacteriales > Mycobacteriaceae > Mycobacterium. The sequence continues at coordinate 361,542 of CAWASF010000002.1, read as the reverse complement.
GATGGCGATCGAGCTGCCGACGAGCACGCTCGGCGCGACAGGGCCGATCCGGATCTGGGGTCGTTGCAGCCTGCGCGAGAACGGCACACTGAATCATGTGGACCGGGCCGGGCACCCGTCGGTGAGCAGTTTCTTTAATACCGACGACACCAAACTGGAGTACAACGCCAGCGAGCCCCCGAACGACTGGAACCGGTGGCTTGACCAGTTCGTCCACCTAATGGGTCACACCGGCGGCTACACCCGAGAGGAGGCCATCGCCGTCATCGAGAAGGAGGGCACCCTGCCGGACATGCTGACCTTCGACCCGGCCAAACCAGCGCAGTACCCGAACGGCCGGGTGTTCACCGACGATGTCATCGACTACCGGCTGGCGTTCCTCACCAAGGGCGAGTGTCCGCCGTCGGGCCTCTCACCGCATACCGACACACTGACCGAGTTCCCATATCTCGGTCCACCGCATGCGTCCTAACCGAGCTGCGGCGCTCGACCAGACCGTTGAACTCCAACGGCCGAATTTGTCCCGTCCATGGACTCCGTCGCCCGCCTGATCGGTCCAGGACCACGAGGCAAGGAGAACCGAATGGCTCGAAAAACTTACCCCCGTCTCATGTTTGTTTGCCCCTCGGGAGGGTGACATCGAGATGACACGCGCACACGACCCACATGATGGCCGCGCTGGCTCGTTGATTACGCAAGGACTGGGTGACGCGCTGGGCTTTCTCGTTGAGGGATTCCCGCCGGACGTGTGCGAGAACTTCGCCGCAAGGGCATTTTCCAGCGACGATCCGCCACGGTATTTCGGCCAATACTCCGATGACACCCAGCTGGCCAGAGAACTGGCGTTGAGCCTCGCGGCGTGCAAAGGGTTTGTGCCAGAAGACTTTTCCCTACGGCTCGCCAAGCTCTTCGAGGAGGGGACGATTGTCGGGCGCGGCCAGGCGACCGAGGCGGCGGCGCGCCGGATCATCGCCGGCATCCCGTGGGACCAGGCGGGCGAGCCGTCGCCAAGCGCCGGCAACGGGGCGGCCATGCGTGCCGGTCCCGTCGGTTTTCTCTCGGTTGGCCGAAGCGAGGTGATCCGCATTGCCGACGACGCGGCTCGCATTACGCATCTTGATATGCGATCCCGCGCCGCAGCGCTCCTCGTCGCACTCGTTGTCAAAGACGCCATCGACCACGGCCCGACGACGTGCTCGCTCGACTGGTGCAACGCGCCGGCTCATGCGGTCGAGCCGCAGGACGAAAGGCTGGCCAGCGGCATCCGGAAAATGCCTGAGTGGCTTGGCGACGACCCTGTGACGGTTGGCGATGAGATTGCCCGATGGAGCCCGCCACCACTGGGCGCGGCGCAGCACTTCGAGCGGTGGCAGGGTATCTCGCCCTTCGCGACACCATCGGTCCTTTATGCGTTGTTCGCCTACTGCCGCGCACCCGCCGAGCCCGAGGAGGTGCTGCGTGTTGCCGTGGGAGTTGGCGGTGATGTGGACACCGTTGCCGCCATGGCGGGTGCGATGGTCGGCGCAGCGGTCGGCCTGGGCGGATTGACGCCGCGACTCTCGCGGTGGGCACAGCGCCTAAACGACCAGGGCGCCTCCGGGCTCGAGGATCTCGTCACGGTCGCGCGCGCTGTCGAGTGACGCTGTACCGCAACAGCCGTAGCCGCTGAAGAAAGGGTTATTCGCGACTAAGACAATTGCAATCACATTGGCGACGTTAGCAATCAGCGTCGCTGCGCCGGCTCACGCGGAATAGCCTGGCCGGTGCTCTCTCGAAGTCGCGGTCAGATTGGCAGTTCGACCGGATACACAGCTTGGCTGCCGCGGAAGCCTTTGAGTTCAACCTCGCGAGGGGGGCCGAGCCGGATATCAGGCAGGCCTTCGACCGCCTCGCGCACCGGTTCGCTGACCAGGATCTCGCCGCCGTCGGCCTGCCCTGCCACCCGCGCCGCCATCGCCACGTTGCGCCCGAAGAGGTCGTCTCCGCGTCTGATAGAGGTACCCATGTGTGCGCCGATCCGCACCCGGATGTGGTCCCAGTGCTCAGCGCTCTCGTGCAGGGCTTGCTGCACGGCGATACTGCAACGCACAGCTTGTCGGGGATCGGAGAAGGCGATCATGAATCCGTCGCCTTGGCTCTTGACCACGTGGCCGTCGTAATCTTCAACGCGGTTGTGGATGAGTTTGTTGTGCCGGTCGAGCAACTGGACCCATCGTCGATCGCCCAACTCCTCGTTGTGCTCGGTGGAACCCTCGATATCAGAGAAGACGATCACGACTTGGCCGTCGGTGGTCAGTCTGGCGAGATCGGGGCGTTCGACCTGCGCCCAGCCTGCGAGGTCCTCAATCGAATTGCGCACCGTGGCGCCGATGCCCTTGTTGATCAGCGAGTCGGCCGTCTGCCAGGCCGTCCTGATGGCGAACGGCGCGACTCCGTGGCGTCGGCGGCGGCGGGGCCTTTCTTGTCGGCTGCGCTCAAGCGCGCGCCGTGCCCCCTTCAGTTGCCGCCGAGAAACGATGAGCAGAACTCCGAGCGCGATGTTGCTGACTAATTCGGCGATGGCGGCTGCCACCAGCACGGGTACGGTCACTGTTCGTTCGGACCCGCGGCAAGCGTTATCACTGACCGATTATCGCGGATAAGGGGTGCGTGGCCGACGACAAGGGCCGCCCAGGCGCGAACGAGCCGTAGCAGAACTCCAGCGAGGTGCCGACCGATGGATCGCAATAGCTACACAACCGAACGCAGACCCACGCCCACGCCCCATCCACAATTCTTGACTATTTCCCTGCCGAGAACCGATCAACGCTGGTATGCGCACGCTCTACCGGCGAAAGGATCTAGAACAGTGGCTCGCAGAAGTCGACGGACGGTCCGAACCCGTGCGCAAAGCAGGAATGTCCGGCCGGAATGGACATCGACGACTGCAGACTGGCATGAGAAAGCGGTAGAGGCCGCAGGTCGGATGGAGCCAGCCCACACGTCACCGTGGAAGCTTGCGAGCACCTACGCGCTGTTATCCATCGCCGAAAGCCTTCTCAACCGGCAGGAGCCGAGACGATCACATGCGGCCTCAGCAGGTGCCGCCAGACAGCAGGATGGCGAACTTCTCACCGTCGCTGAGGTGGCCGAGATGACACGGCTGTCAGTTGGCACGTTGCGGTATAGGCGGTCCGTAGGAGCAGGCGGCCCCGCATCGTTCAAGCTTGGCCGACGGGTGATGTATCGCCGTGCTGACGTCGAGACGTGGCTCGCGGAGGCGCAATGATCACGCCGGTCTAACGGAAGCTGTCCGAACCCGTCCCGCGCCAACTAGCTGGCAGCCGGTAACTCCACTAGGACGGAAGGACTAGGCGCGTGCCCACATTTTGCCCACAATTTGCAGTAACCAATGGGGTCCAGCTGTCAACACCGGTTATGAATTTTTGCTGCTAGGAAGGGTTTTCGCCCTCCCCCGCTGGGCCGTCAGAACAGTTCAATCCTGACAGGGGGCTCAAGCCGGCCTACGCTCGAAAGATGGAGCCCCATCCCGAAGAAACAGCCGACTTCTCGGCGTTCAGCAAAATGCGGCGGATACAGCTCGATCCCGAATCCGTTATCGGAAGGGAACTCCTCGAGCGGTTCGCCGAGTTCGACGAATCCTTTACCGGCCACAGCCGGATATGGGCGGTAGTCGTGAAACTCATTGGACTGACAGCCATGTGCTCCAAGGCTGTGATCGACCTTGAGAAACAGGTGATCGAGCTCAGGCGAGAGGTGCTATCCCGCGACAAGGCGTAGGCACCACCGACCGGCCCATCGCCGGAGCCGCAGGCGGGATCGGTCTGGGCACCTGCAAAAGACTTGTGACAGTCGATCAACGCTGCGGCCAAAGCGTCTGGGATCAACTACAGGACTGCGCGGCGGATCGTGGAGGCTGCTGCGGAACGTCAGCGCCGCCCGCTCTTGGCTATCGGCTGACGCCCGATCACTCGATGCGCAAGAAAGTTGGTGACCCCTCTTGACGGCGTCAAGACTCGAGAACAAAACGGCAGTTAACGAGCGGGATCGAACGGGAACTACACGGAGCGAACCTGCAGGTAGATCCGTGTTATGCCTGGTTGGGGCACGGTTCCCAGCAACGTGATCTCGATCATGGACCCATCCTTGCAAGGCCGCCCGGCGCGCAGTGGCGTTTGACCGATCCGATCGGGCGGGTCGCGATTGCCCGGTTTCGGCCGTGGATCCGGGGCTACGGGAGCCTGCGGTTGCGGGGTTCTCGAAGTGGCTTTTCCGCCGCCCGAGTTAGCCGTAGCCTGGTGTGAAGCGGATCACAACCGGCTGGAGGCCTTGATGCGGATTGCAGACGTCTTGCGGAACAAGGGCGCGGCGGTGGTGACGATCAACCCGGAGGCGACGGTCCGGGAGTTGCTGGCCGGCCTCGCCGAGCAGAACATCGGCGCCATGGTGGTGGTCGGCGACGAGGGCGTCGTCGGCATCGTTTCGGAGCGCGACGTGGTGCGGCAGTTGCACACGCACGGCGCCAGCGTGCTGTCTCGTCCGATCTCCAAGATCATGACCTCCACGGTTGCGACATGCACGAAGTCCGACACCGTCGACACCATCAGCGTGCTGATGACCAAGAACCGGGTGCGCCATGTGCCGGTGCTGGACGGCAAGAAGCTGATCGGCATCGTCAGCATCGGAGACGTGGTGAAGACCCGGATGGAAGAGCTCGAGGCGCAGCAGCAGCAGCTGCACTCGTACATCACGCAGGGGTGATGGGCGCCTCGCGGGACTAGCTCCAGGAGTATTCCGCGCGTAGCCGGGCGGCCACCACATCGAAGATCTCGCGATCCAGGATCGCGCCTTCGCGGCGAATGCCCTCCTCGGGCACGTCGAGCACCCGGTCCAGCCGCACCCAGCTTTCTCGGCCTTCGTAATCCCAAGCGCCGGCACCAATCCCGACCCAGTCCCGGTCACCGGCGTGGCGCCCCTGGCTGGACACCATTAGTCCCAGCAAGACGCTGCGATCACGGCCCACGACCAGGACCGGTCGGTCTTTGCCGCGGGTGGGATCGTCCTCGTAGACCACCCACGTCCACACGATCTCCCCGGGATCGGCCCGGCCGTCCAGGTTTGGGGCGTACACGAGCTTGCGCGCCCGCTGGGCGGTGGGGAAGCTCGCGCTGGTCACCGGCCGGCCCGCGGCGATCGCCACCGATGGTTGCGGGCTTGCCGCGGCGATGACGTTCGCGGTGATCTTCACGACCTGCTGAAGTTCCCGCAGCACATTCTGCGAGTTCTGCACGGTCCGGGCGAGCCGCGGAGCCCGATCGAACACCAGATTCTCCGCGAAACGCTGAAACGTCTTCCACTGCGATTTCCGGGGAGACGCCATACTCGCAGCATAGACGCGGGCACTCGGTCACGATTGGGCCTCGACAGCCGTCCATGGATACGCTGGACACTCGAAAACCGCCGCTTCCAGGAGATTCCCATCAGCAGTTTCGCGGACAAGACCTTCACCGCGCCGGCGCAGATTCGGAATTTCTGCATCATCGCTCACATCGACCACGGCAAGTCGACGCTGGCGGACCGGATGCTTCAGCTCACCGGCGTCGTCGACGAACGGTCGATGCGTGCCCAGTACCTCGACCGGATGGACATCGAGCGGGAGCGCGGGATCACCATCAAGGCGCAGAACGTGCGGCTGCCCTGGCGGGTTGACGAAACCGATTACGTGCTGCACCTGATCGACACTCCGGGTCACGTCGACTTCACCTACGAGGTGTCGCGCGCGCTCGAGGCCTGCGAGGGCGCGGTGTTGCTGGTCGACGCCGCCCAGGGCATCGAGGCGCAGACCCTGGCCAACCTCTACCTGGCGCTGGACCGCGACCTGCACATCATCCCGGTGCTCAACAAGATCGACCTGCCCGCCGCCGACCCGGACCGCTACGCGGGGGAGATCGCGCACATCATCGGCTGCGAGCCCGGCGATGTGCTGCGGGTGTCGGGAAAGACGGGCGAGGGCGTCGCCGACCTGCTCGACCACGTGGTGCGTGAGGTGCCGCCTCCACAAGGCGACGCCGACGCCCCCACCCGCGCGATGATCTTCGACTCCGTCTACGACATCTACCGCGGGGTGGTGACCTATGTCCGCGTGGTGGACGGCAAGATCACGCCCCGTGAGCGCATCTTGATGATGTCCACCGGCGCCACCCATGAACTGCTCGAGGTCGGCATCGTCTCTCCCGAGCCCAAGCCGAGCGATGGCCTTGGCGTGGGGGAGGTGGGCTACCTGATCACCGGCGTCAAGGACGTCCGGCAGTCCAAGGTCGGCGACACCGTGACCTCGGCCCGCCACGGCGCGACCGAGGCGCTGACGGGCTACCGCGAACCCAAACCGATGGTTTACTCGGGCCTCTATCCCGTCGACGGTTCGGACTACCCGGATCTGCGCGACGCCCTCGACAAGCTGCAGCTCAACGACGCGGCCCTGACCTACGAGCCGGAAACGTCGGTGGCGCTGGGCTTCGGCTTCCGGTGCGGCTTCCTGGGACTGCTGCACATGGAGATCACCCGCGAACGGCTGGAGCGCGAGTCCGATCTGGACCTGATCTCGACATCACCGAACGTCGTCTACCGGGTCGTCAAAGAGGATGGCACCGAGATCGTCGTCACCAACCCGTCGGACTGGCCGGAGGGCAAGATCCGCACGGTCTACGAGCCCGTGGTGAAGACCACCATCATCGCCCCCAGCGAGTTCATCGGAACCATCATGGAGTTGTGCCAGTCGCGACGCGGCGAGATGGGCGGCATGGACTACCTGTCGCCCGAGCGGGTGGAATTGCGCTACACCATGCCGCTCGGCGAGATCATCTTCGATTTCTTCGATTCCCTGAAGTCGCGCACCCGCGGCTATGCCAGCCTGGACTACGAGGACGCCGGCGGGCAGGAGGCCGAGCTTGTCAAGGTCGACATCTTGCTGCAGGGCGAGGCCGTCGACGCGTTCAGCGCGATTGTGCACAAGGATTCGGCGTTCGCCTACGGCAACAAGATGACCACGAAGCTCAAGGAACTCATCCCGCGCCAGCAGTTCGAGGTGCCCGTGCAGGCGGCCATCGGATCGAAAATCATTGCGCGCGAGAACATCCGCGCGATCCGCAAGGACGTGCTGTCCAAGTGCTACGGCGGTGACATCACCCGCAAACGAAAACTTCTGGAAAAGCAGAAGGAAGGCAAGAAGCGGATGAAGACCATCGGGCGGGTCGAAGTACCCCAGGAAGCGTTCGTCGCCGCGTTGTCCACCGATGCCGCGGGAGACAAGGGCAAAAAATAGCCGTGGCGTTGGTGCGCGCGATTTCCATGCTGGGCGTCGGCCTGCTGGCCGCCGGCTGCACCGCGGTTGTCGGCGGGAAAGCGCGACCGGCGCCGGACCTGAGGGCGCGACCGCTTGCCGGGCAAACCGTCAGGCAGGTGCTGTTGGACGACACCGCGCTGTCGAGGCTGCTTCAGCAGCCGTTCAGGGCCGATCCGCATTTTCCGCCCCGGTTCGGGGGGCCGGATCAGTTGCAGCACGAGGGACCGGCTTCGTCCGTCGACTGCCTCGGCGTCGCGGTGATGCTGCAGCAAAGCGTCTATCAATCCGCCAAGGTGAAAGGCGTCGCGGTGCAGAGCTGGTTGCACGCCGCCAGGTCCGTGAAGGTGATCAGCGTCAAGGAGGGTGTGGTCAGCCTGCCCACAGCGGCCGACGCAGACGCGCTGTTCGCGAAATTCTCCCAGCAGTGGCGAAAATGCGATGGCACGACGATGCCGTTACCGGGCAGCACTCTTCGGCTCACCGCCAAGATCACCAACGTTCGTGATACCAATTCCATTCTGGGGGCGACTATTTCGATGCAGCTGACGCTGCCCGGCTCGGATCCGGCGGCCGTGCCAGAGGGGCGCGCCATAGGTATCCGGGGGAATTGCCTTGTCGAGGCCGAGGTCGACTTCTTCAATACGTCCGATCCCTCGCACCAAGGGACGGGCGACATCAACACCACCGCCGCAGACATCGCGCACGCCATGATGGACAAGGTCAGCGCCCTGAACTGACGCTGCGCGGCTTTCGGCGTGTCATACGCCTGTTAAATAGTCCTCCACAAAGTAAACTTCTGGTGAACGCACAGGAGAGGATAGATGAACCAGAAGTATCGGATGGGTAGCGGCACAAGGATCCGGCGGTGCTTCGTGGCATCGATCGCGGTCGTCATGTCGCTCACCGGCTGCGGAGTGACGGTCGACGGCACAGCGTGGCCGGGGGCCAACTTCAAGGCGCGGCCACTCAGCGGGTCAATCATCAAGCAGGCGCTCCTCGGCCCCGGCGCGCTGTCGCGAATTCTCAATCAGTCCTTCAGGATCGATCCGCACCTTCCGCCGCGGTTCGGGGGCCCCGAGGCGCTCCGGGACGACGGATGGGACTCGCCCGGCGACTGCCTCGGCGTCGCGGCGGTGCTGCAACAAGCCGTCTACCAATCCGGCAAGGTGACGCACGCCGCGGTTGAGACCTGGCGACACGTTGCCAGGTCTGCGGAAGGGGTCAGCGTAACGGAGGGCGTGGTCAGCTTGCCCACGGCCGGACACGCCCAGGCGCTGTTCGCGAAATTCTCCGAGCAGTGGCGAAAATGCGAGGGCGCAACGGTGCCGTTGTCGGGAAGCGTATTCAGCCTCGAGGCCACGACCACCAACGTGCAAGTTGCCGATTCGATTGTCGCCGCGACTGTTTCGAGGGGGTTTGCGTCGCACAGTTCGGATGGGGCGGCCGTTCCGGCGGGGCGGGCCATTGGGGTCCGTGGGAATTGCCTCGTCGAGGTCGAGGTCGAGTTCTTCGTTACGTCAAACCCGTCGCACCAAGCCTCGGGCGATATCAACGCGAGCGCGGCGGAGATCGCGCGCAACATGATGGATAAGGTCACCGCCCTGAGCTGAATTTTGCTGTGGTCCTCCTCGAGTTCCTGAGACCAATTTTCTGACGCCGATCAATATCGAGCGCCTGAGCCGAGGGGGTCCCCAACACATGTCATCTCACAGCGACAACGTGTTGAGGTCGGGATCGACTGGCACACAATGAATTCGGCAATTGATGCTGCGAGGTGGGCGAATGTTCGCATACCGGGCAGCTCGTGGCCACTGTGGCAGCTGGGGATAACACGCCGGTCGGCGGACGATGTGCACCAAGTTGAGCCGCTGAGCTGAACCGCGCGGACCTACGAGCAGCCTGAGATGTCGCTGCCGGTGGGCTGTCTTTTCGGCCCGGCGTACGGCGATCGCACCACCCGCAAACCTAAACTGCGGGTGAATTGGGCGGTAGTGCAAGAAATAACGGAAGGCGATCGGGAGGTTCGAGGTGCGTCAGCGCATACGGGGGCGATGGCGATTCGTGGCGCTACTGGCGATTTCGATGTTGGCCGCGGCTGCGCGGTCGCCGTCGGCGGCACAGCGTCGATTTTTTCGATGCCGCGCAACAACCGGACCACGGATCGGGCGATTCCGGTACGGACTTCAACACCACCGCCATTGACATCGCGGGCGCCATGACGGACAAAGTCGGCGCGCTGATCTGAAGCGGCGTTCTAAATGGGAGCGTTGGCGGGCTGGAAGCCCCCGGTGCTGTCGGCCTCCTCCTCGGCGCGGATCACGTGGACCACGGCGTTGATCAACGCCAGGTGGGTGAACGCCTGCGGGAAGTTGCCCAGGTGCCGTCCGGTGCGCGGCTCGATCTCCTCGGCGTAGAGATGCAGCGGGCTGGCATAGGACAGCAGGCGCTCGCACAGCCGCTTGGCCTGGTCGACCTCGCCGATCTCGACCAGCGCTGACACGAGCCAAAAAGAGCAAATCGTGAACGTGCCTTCCTCGCCGGACAGCCCATCGTCAGTCTGCTCGACCCGGTATCGCAGCACCAGGCCTTCCTCGGTGAGTTCGTTGGCGATCGCCAGGACGGTGTTGCGCACGCGCGGGTCGTTCGGCGGCAGGAACCGGGTCAGCACCACCAGTAGCAGCGAGGCATCCAGCGCATCGCTGCCGTAGCGCTGGGTGAACACGCCGCGCGAGTCGACGCCGTGCGCAAGGATGTCGGCCTTGATGTCCTCGGCGATGGCGCGCCATTGCTGGGCATAGCTCTTCTCGCCCTGCCGCTCGGCCAACTTGGCCCCGCGGTCGAGCGCGACCCAGCACATCACCTTCGACGACGTGAAGTGCTGCGGCTCCCCGCGCACCTCCCAGATCCCGCGGTCGGGCTCGCGCCAGTGCTTGATCGCCTCTTCCACCTGTTTCTTCAGCACCGGCCATAAGGTCTCCGGGATTTGCTCGCGCGATTTGGCGTGCAGGTAGAACGAATCCAGGATCGAACCCCAGATGTCATGCTGCACTTGGTCGTAGGCGCCGTTGCCGATCCGCACCGGGCGGGCGTGGTCATAGCCCGACAGGTGGTGCAGCTCGTCTTCGACCAGACTGCGCTCGCCGCCGACGCCGTACATCACCTGCAGCGGGTGGCGCTCGTTGCTATTGGCGCCGGACACGTCGGCGATGAAAGCGAAGAAGTCGTCGGCCTCGCGGTCGAGCCCCAGGGTGTAAAGCCCCCACAACGCGAACGTCGAGTCGCGGACCCACGCGTAGCGGTAGTCCCAGTTGCGTTCGCCCTGGGGCGTTTCCGGAAGCGACGTGGTGCTGGCGGCCAGCAGGGCGCCGGTCGGGGAATACGTCAGCCCCTTCAGCGTGAGCGCGCTGCGCTGCAGGTAGGCCCGCCATGGATGGTCGGGGAAGTTGCCGATGTTGATCCACTGCCGCCAGCACTCGGTGGTCTGCCACATCTTCTCGGCGGCCTCTTCATACGTCTGCGGCGCCGGGTGCTTGGTCCAGCTCAGCGCGACGAACACGTCGTCGCCACCTTTCATCCGGGTGCGTGCCCGCGCTTCGCGGCCCTCCAGCCCGATCCGCAGGTTTGTGGTCAATCGCAGCGTCGGCTGCGCGTCCGGTTGCCTACTGGCGCGCGCGATGGCCTCGCCGTACGCATTGGCGGAGTACTCCCAGGTGGCCCCGACGCGGTGGTAGTCGAACGCCGGCTCGCAGCTCAACATCAGCTCGGCGGTGCCGCTGACGCAGCGCACCGTGCGCAGCAGGATGTGCTCGGCGTCCCAGTCCATCGGGGTGCGGCGATGCGTCCGCGAACGACGCTCGATGTCGTGCCACGGCCCCATCACCAGTGCGTCACGCACGATCAGCCAGCCAGTGGGGGTTTGCCAGGTGGTCTCCATGATCAGGCTGCCGGGCAGGTAGCGGCGGGCCGAGGGCACCGAGACGCCGTAGGGGCCGAGCCGGAAATGGCCGGCGCTACGGTCGAGGATCGCGCCGAACACGCTCGGGGAGTCCGGCCTCGGGACGCACAGCCATTCCACCGACCCGGCCGGCGAGATCAGGCACGTCGTCTCCCAGTCCGACAAGAATGCGTAGTCGGCGATCGGCGGAAACGGGTTGCGCAGCGACCCGCTGGCCGCGAGGGGCCCGGGCGAGCTGAAGTCGATCGGCGACGCCACGGTCGTCTCGGCGGCCGGCTCGAATTCCCCCTCGGCACCGGCGTCGGCGGGGTGGTCGGCGGGTTGGGCGTGCAGCACCATCCCGACATCATCGACCGTCGACCTGCCCGGCGTCCAATGTTTGCCCTAGATGCGGGGGCCGGTGCCGGGATTCACCCGGCCCGTCTCGCGTACTTGGGCACGTGTTCGGGCAGGGGGCCGATCGCCACCAGGTAGCCGATGAATCGTCGCAAAGCCGGTGAGCGGCTCACCAAACCGACGCCTCGCAGCGGTCCCCGATCACCGGCACCCACGGCGACCGCGATCACGTTGGCGTGGATCATTCGTTGCGCCGCCTGCAGGAGAACCGCCGGGAGCCACCGGCGAGCCTGCACCCGAGCCAGTTGCCTGCCCGACACCCGTCCAGCACGTAGCGGCTCGGCCAGAATGCGGGCGGCGGCCACCGCGTCGGCCACGGCCAGGTTGATGCCGACGCCGGCCACCGGCGACATCGCATGCGCCGCGTCGCCGATGAGCAGCACACCGTCCGAATACCAGCGACGAAGCCGATTGAGTTGCACGTCAAGCAGTTTCACGTCGTCGAAGGACTTCAACGTGTCGACGCGGTCGGCGAGCCAGGGCACCATGCTCGCCAGCGCGTCCCGCAAGGCATCGATGCCCTGGGAGCGCGTCTGCGCGTCGGTGCCCTTCGGAATGATGTAGGCGATCTGGTAGTAGTCGCCGCGGTCGATCGTGATCGCCGCGTGCCCGGCGCGGAACACCCCGGCCAGACCGCTCGGATCGTCGGCCCGACGAGGCAGCCGGAACCACCAGACGTCCATGGGGGCCCCGAAGCTACGCGGTGTCAGGCCCATCGCCGAGCGCACGGTCGAGGAGCGGCCATCGCAGGCCACCGTCAACTCGGCGCGCATTTCTCGGGCTTGGCCCGCCCGGTCGCGGTAGGTGACGCCGCTGACGCTGTCACCGTCGCGAAGCACGCCCGTGACTTCGGTGCTGCGCAACAGTTGAAATGTCGGTTCGGCCTCAGCGGCGGCAGCCAACATCTCGAGGAAGTCCCACTGGGGCACCAGGGCGATGTGCTGATGTGCGCCCGGGAGTCGGCTCAGGTCCAGGCTCACCGGATCGCTTCCTATCTCCATTCGGATCGCGTTGATGAGGCGGTGCGGAATCTGCGCGAACCGAGACCCCAGGCCCAGTTCGTCAAGCAGCCGCAAGGTGCTCGCGTGCACCGTGTCCCCGCGGAAGTCGCGCAGGAAGTCGGCGTGCTTTTCCATCACCGTGACTCTTACCCCGGCGCGCGCCAACAGCAGGCCGAGCATCACACCCGCCGGTCCGCCGCCGGCAATGAGACAGGTCGTTGCGTCGGATTCCGACGATGCAGGGGGCACTGGGCGATCTTGGCACATTGGTTTCCGCTCGCCGGGGCGAATAGTGTGTGCGGGATGACCGGCTTCCTGAATTGGTGGGACGGCAACGAGCTGTGGGTTTCCGGTCTCGCTTTTGTGCTGCAGGCCATGGTGGTGATGCCCGTCGTGCTCGTGGTGGCCTACGGCACGGCGACGTTGCTGGACGGTCTGCTCGGCAAGAGCATCCGGTTGATGCGCCGCATCCGCCGCGCCGACGGGACCCCCGGGTAACGCGGATGCCCCGGTCACACGTGACGTTGGTTCTGGTCACGCTCGTGGTCCTGGTGATCGTCACCTGGCTACTGACACACTGAGGCATGCCGCGGCGCATCCGTTGGGGTCCCGCTCCAACCCGCCGTGCGGTGGCGGCCCAGCGAATTCCTGTTAGGCTTCGCGACATGCGCGTGGCATCCGATGTTTTGGAATGCGGTGTCTTCGTGCACTGTTGTCACTGACTCCCGAACCCGTGCGCGGTCTGGTATGGAGTCGTGAATTCTCCTTGAGTTTTAGGCGCCTTTCCGCGGCCACGGGACAGAAATCCATAAGCCCCGCACCGAAAGGTCACCAATGCTCAACGACATCGGCGGCGGACCGCGCCGGCGGCCCGTCCGGTACGTCGGGGCGCTCGCCCTGACCGTCGGTGTGGTCGCCGCGTGTCAGGGCGGTCCCAGCGACGTCGTCGGCGGCAGCGGGCCGGCCAACGCGCATACGAGTCTCACCCTGGTCGCTTATTCCGCGCCGGAACCCGGTTGGAGCAAGGTGATTCCGGCGTTCAATGCCTCCGACGAGGGCAAGGGCGTGCAGGTGATCACCTCGTACGGCGCCTCCGGCGACCAGTCGCGCGGGGTTGCCGAGGGTAAGCCGGCCGACCTCGTGAACTTCTCGGTCGAACCCGACGTCACCCGGTTGGTCAAGGCCGGCAAGGTTTCCAAAGACTGGAATACCGACGCCACCAAGGGAATACCATTCGGGTCGGTGGTCACGCTGGTGGTGCGCAAGGGCAATCCGAAGAACATCAAGGACTGGGATGACCTGCTGCGGCCCGGGATCGAGGTCATCACGCCGAGCCCGCTGAGTTCGGGATCGGCGAAGTGGAATTTGCTTGCTCCGTACGCCGTCAAGAGCGACGGCGGCGCCAATAGCCAGGCCGGCATCGACTTCATCCACAAGTTGGTGAGCGAACACGTCAAACTGCGTCCCGGATCGGGACGGGAAGCCACCGACGTCTTCGTCCAGGGCAGCGGCGACGTGTTGATCAGCTACGAGAACGAGGCCATCGCGACCGAGCGGGCGGGTAAACCGGTCGAGCGCATCACCCCACCCCAGACCTTCAAGATCGAGAACCCGTTGGCGGTGGTAACCACCACCGCGCACCTGGATGCCGCCGTCGCTTTCAAGAACTTCCAGTACACCGCCGCGGCGCAGAAGGTCTGGGCGCAGGCCGGCTTCCGGCCGGTCGATCCGGCCGTGGCCGCCGATTTCCGGGGCCAATATCCCGCGCCGGCGAAACTGTGGACGATCGCCGACCTAGGCGGCTGGGCGACGGCGGATCCGCAGCTGTTCGACAAGAACACCGGCAGCATCACCAAGATCTACACGAAGGCCACGGGATGACGGCCACTGTCACGCCGGGTCCGGAGGCGATCCGGCCCGAGCTCGACGGTGACGCCCCGGAGGCACCGCCGGTCGCCTGGCGCCTCCGTGGGTCGGGCACCACGTCACTTCGGCTCGGTGTCGCGACCCTGTGGCTGTCGGTGATCGTGCTGCTGCCGCTGGCCGCGATCGCCTGGCAGGCGGCGGGAGGTGGCTGGCATGCCTTTTGGCTCGCGGTCACGTCGAACGCCGCGTTGGAGTCGTTCCGGGTGACACTGACCATTTCCGGCGGGGTGACGTTGCTCAACCTGATCTTCGGCCTGTTGATCGCCTGGGTGCTGGTGCGCGACGATTTCGTCGGCAAACGGCTCGTCGACGCGATCATCGATCTGCCGTTCGCGCTGCCGACCATCGTCGCCAGCCTGGTGATGCTGGCGCTGTACGGGAACAACAGCCCGGTGGGCCTTCATCTGCAGCACACCGCGTGGGGCGTGGCGGTGGCGCTGGCCTTCGTCACGCTGCCCTTCGTGGTCCGCGCCGTTCAGCCCGTGCTGTTGGAAATCGATCGGGAGACCGAGGAGGCGGCGGCGTCTTTGGGCGCCAGCGGCGTCAAGGTCTTCACCTCGGTCGTGTTGCCGTCGCTGACACCGGCGCTGTTATCCGGTGCGGGGCTGGCGTTCTCGCGCGCGATCGGCGAATTCGGGTCCGTGGTACTGATTGGTGGCGCGGTGCCGGGCAAAACGGAAGTCTCATCGCAATGGATACGAACGTTGATCGAGAACGACGACCGCACCGGTGCCGCCGCGATATCGATCGTGCTGCTGGTGATTTCGTTCGTCGTGCTGCTCATCCTGAGGATCGTCGGTGGGCGGGCGGCCAAACATGAGGCATTGGCCGCATGACATCGAACCGGGTTCGCTATCTCCTCCGATCCGTCGCGCTCGCATACATCTTCGTGTTGCTCGTCGTTCCGGTGACGCTGATCCTGTGGCGCACATTCCGCCCGGGGTTCGGTCAGTTCTTCGACTGGGTGAGCACGCCCGCCGCGATATCGGCGCTGAATTTGACGCTGCTGGTGGTGGCCATCGTGGTGCCGCTCAACGTGATTTTCGGCATTCCGACGGCACTGGTGCTGGCGCGCAACCGTTTTCGCGGCAAGGGCGTGTTGCAGGCGATGATCGATCTGCCGTTCGCGGTGTCGCCCGTGATCGTGGGCGTGGCGTTGATCCTGCTGTGGGGAGCGGGCGGTGCGTTCGGATTCGTCGAGAGAGACCTCGGACTCAAGATCATTTTCGGCCTGCCGGGCATCGTCCTGGCCAGCATCTTCGTCACCCTGCCGTTTGTGGTGCGCGAAGTGGAACCGGTGCTGCACGAGCTGGGGACCGACCAGGAAGAAGCGGCGGCAACTCTGGGTTCGGGCTGGTGGCAGACGTTTTGGCGGATCACGCTGCCCTCCATCCGGTGGGGACTGACGTACGGCATCGTGCTGACCGTCGCGCGCACGCTCGGCGAGTACGGCGCGGTGATCATCGTGTCATCCAACCTGCCGGGCAAGTCGCAGACGCTGACCTTGCTCGTCTCGGACCGATACAACCGCGGCGCCGAATACGGCGCCTACGCGCTGTCGACGCTGCTGATGGGTGTGGCCGTGCTGGTCCTGGTCTTCCAGGTGGCTCTGGACGTCCGCCGGGCAAGAGCGACCAAATATGCCTGACAAGGAGATTCGTAGATGACCGATGACGAAACCGGGCGCGGCGGCGACGCGATCGTCGTGCGGGACGCGTACAAGCACTATGGCGACTTCGTCGCGCTCGACCATGTCGACTTCGTGGTGCCCACCGGCTCGCTGACGGCGTTGCTGGGCCCCAGCGGTTCCGGCAAGTCGACCCTGTTGCGGGCCATCGCCGGGCTGGATCAACCCGACAGCGGAACCGTCACGATCAACGGTCGTGATGTCACCCGGGTGCCGCCGCAGCGCCGCGCCATCGGATTCGTATTCCAGCACTATGCCGCGTTCAAGCACCTGACCGTTCGCGACAACGTGGCGTACGGATTGAAGATCCGCAAGCGACCCAAGGCCGAGGTCAAGAAGAAGGTTGACAATCTGCTGGAAGTGGTGGGGCTGAGTGGATTTCAGACCCGCTATCCCAACCAGCTCTCCGGGGGTCAGCGTCAGCGGATGGCGTTGGCGCGCGCGCTGGCCGTCGACCCGGAGGTGCTGCTGCTCGATGAGCCGTTCGGCGCGCTCGACGCCAAGGTTCGCGAGGACCTGCGGGCCTGGTTGCGGCGCCTGCACGACGAGGTGCATGTCACCACGGTGCTGGTCACCCACGACCAGCAGGAGGCGCTGGATGTCGCCGATCGGATCGCGGTGCTCAACAAGGGCCGCATCGAGCAGGTCGGATCCCCGACCGAGGTTTACGACTCCCCGGCGAGCACGTTCGTGATGTCCTTTTTGGGCGCGGTATCCGAGCTGAACGGCGCCCTCGTCCGCCCGCACGACATCCGGGTCGGCCGCAAGCCTGACATGGCGATCGCCGGCGGGGACGGCACCGCGGAGTCGATCGGGGTCGTGCGTGCCACCGTCGACCGGGTGGTCGCGCTGGGTTTCGAGGTGCGGGTGGAGTTGACCAGCGCGGCCACCGGCCGTCCGTTCACCGCGCAGATCACGCGCGGCGACGCCGAGGCGCTGGCGTTGAAGGACGGTGACACGGTGTACGTCCGGGCCACGCGGGTGCCGCCCATCCCCAGCGACGTCGTGGTTCCCCGTCGGGGAGCCGGTGTCGCCGACAACGATCAGAGCACGCTGACGTCGGCTTGAGACGCGGGAAGCCCCAGTCACTGCACTATTCGCGCCCGCTGCCGCGCCAATTGACGACGTCGAGGGCGACGGCGACATTGACGCAGTCCTCCGCGAGCGGTCGCGGGAGGAGTTCGTCGGCGCGGGTGAGTTGGCGAAGCAGCGTGTTGCGGTGTGTGTAGAGCCGCGACGCGGCGCGCGAGGCGTTGCACTGCTCGTTGACGAAAGTACGCACGGCCGTGTGCAACTCCGGGCCGGCGGATTCGAATTTTCCGAGTGTGCGCTTGATGAACTGGTCCGCCCGGGTCGCGTCCTGGGTCACGAGCGACACCAGTTCGACGGTGTCGAAACGCGCGACGCGTTGCGGGGAATGCAACCGGGCCAGCAAGCGCTGTGTCGCGATGGCATCGAAATGACTCCTGCGGAAGCCCTCGATCCCGGGAGCCGTCGGTCCGATCGCGATCCGGATCCCACGCATTTCGTCGATGGCCTTTTCCAAGCCCTTTTCCAGCCGGACAAGCTCCGGCGGGGCAGCGCCGGCGATCCACACCCAGCGAGTGGCGACGGTGGCGACGACACTCAGTCGGTGTTCGGCGCGTGCGAGTTGCGCGAGCGCCTCGGTGGCTCGGTTCAACGCAGCGGGGTCCGAATCCGGCAGATCGCTCCACACGATCGCCGCCGTGTGGCTTTGGTCGAGGTTGTACCCCAACCGGCTCGCCGCCCGCTGCTTGCCGATCGACGCGCCGGCCAGGATCAGTTCGACGGTTTCGCGGCGCTCGGCCTGTGTGCCGCGGGTCAGTTCCGCTCTGTCCCGTTGCATCTGCTCGGTGATCGCGGCGTTGGTGTCGTCGATGAACGAGAAGAGCGACCTCGCCGACACCCCCAGCAGTTCCTGCAGTTCGCCGTTGTCGGACGTGAGCCGGAAAGTCAACGACATCCAGCGCTGCCAGAACACGCTTTGCAAAATGCGATAGGCGCGCAATGCCGACGGAGTTAGCCCACGGCGAAGCAGATCATGGGCAAGGCTCAGCGACTCCGGGCCGACATTGGCCGACACCGGGGCGCCGGGATCCCGAACGTTGGCCGCGGCCCAGTGCAGCACGTTGGAGCGGATGACGCGCCGCAACCCGGCGGCGAGGACGGGATCCCCGGCGACCTCCTCCATGTTGGCCGCCGACAGGATCGCCTCGTCGAGTTCGTCCAACCATGCTTGCGGGTTATTGAGAACCGTCGTGGCGCCCTGGCGTATCAACTCACTGATTCGTTCCGGGGGGCGCTGCCATTCCATGCGGCGAAGCGTATTCCCCCGGGTTAAAGCGTGGTGCACAGTGCACCAACACTGGGGCGCTTTGACGTTGGCCGGGCCCTGCCGTCGGCCGACACTCGATCACATGAATGAATCTCCCGACTTCGGAACGTTCGGCAGGTACAACGAGACCCCCGTCGACCAGATGGCTCCAGACACGAAGGCCGCCTACGACTTCACCACGCAGCTGCGCGGTTTTCTTCCGGGCCCGCACAAGATCTGGCTGGCGAACCCGACGCTGTCACGGACGATCGTGCCGACCGGCGCCTATTTCCAGACCGATTCCACGTTGACCAAAACCGAGATCGAAATCGCCACCAACATGATCAACGGCAAGTGGTGCTCCGCCTACGGCAACTACGAGCACGAGATGATCGGGCAGTGGGCCGGTGGCCTTGCGCCGGAGAAGGTCCAAGCCTTGATCATCGGCTTGCCGACCTCGTTTGCCGATCCGCGCGAGCAGGTCGTCTATGAACTCACCGCCGCGTTGATCACCCCTCGGGTGGTGCCGCTGGGCCTCTACCGACGCGCCGAGGAGCTGTTGGGTGACGCGGGCATCGTCGATCTCACGATGCTCCTGGGCTGGTTTACCGGCGTGTCGTTCACCTTCGCCGCCTTCGACGTCCCGGCAAATGCCGTGGGTTTGAATCAATAGACGAGGAGCACATCGACATGACCGTCAAAACGGGCGCCCTGGGAGGGCGCTTACCGCTGGCCGATCCCGCTTCGCTGAGCGCGTGCAGCGCGACCTGTTCATTCTTAGAGCTGCAATTCGCCGAGCAACTCAACACGTCGCTGGACGAGCGGGTGCGGCAAGTCATCGTCTTGACGGTCGGGGCAATCTGGCACGCCGATTACGAGCTCTACGCACACGCCGCCGTCGCCCGACAGGCCGGCCTGTCCGAGTCGGCCATCCGGACGGTGGTCAGCGGGGGAGTTCCGGCCGACCTGACCGAGCGCGAGCACCTCGCCCAACGCGTCACCCGGCAACTCTGCGTCGACCGCAGGCTGTCTGATGAGTTATACCGCGAGGCCGAAATAACCTTTGGCACAATAGGTTTGATTGACATCACCTCACTCATCGGGGTGTATCACGGGGTATGCATCACGCTCACGATGTTCGCCGTCCCCGCGCCCGGTCCGATCTTTCCGATCGAATCACCATCTGAAGGGTCAATACGATGACAACTGAGAACGCTATCCGCGCGAAAATTGTGACGGTGGCCGAGTTTCCGGAGCAGTTCTTCCTGGAAAACATCGCGGTCCGGCGCGATGGGTCGATCCTGGTCACGGTGCTGAACCGCAAGGAACTCTGGTACGTCCCGGCGCCGAGCGGTGACCTGCGCGTCGAACCGGTACTGGTGCGCACCTTCGACTACCCGACCATGGGAATCGTCGAAACCGACCCCGACATCTTCTACGTGTGCACCTTCGGGATCGCCACCCTCGTGCGCATCGACATGCGGCAGTGGACGCCCGGCGCGTCCGTCGAAGCGACCAACGTCCTGACCTTCGACCAGTCCGGCGCGGTGCTCAACGGCTGCTGTCTGATCGCCCCGCGCGTCATCCTGATCGCCGATTCGGTGGGCGGCCTGATCTGGCGTGTCGACCTCAGCGACGACGGCCTGGCCGCGACCGCGCGGGTGTGGCTGCGGCATGACTCGATGGCCTGGGATCCGGACAACCCGCTCAACCCGCAGCCGGGAGTCAACGGCGTCCGGTTCGCCGAGAGGACGGGCTTCCTCTACTACACCTCGACTACACGCAAGCTATTCATGCGTGTCGCGGTCGATCCGGTAACGGGTGAACCCGCGGGCGAGCCGGAGTTCGTCGCGGGCGGCACCATGGCCGACGATTTCTGCATCGACGAGGACGCCGGCGTGGCCTATGTCACCACCCACCGGGAGAACACCATCGACCTGGTACCGCTGCGGCCCGACGCTCCGCGCACCTGCGTGGCCGGCGAGCCCTTCGACGAGCAACTGGTCGGGCCTTCGAGCGCCGCCTGGGGACGCGGGCCGACCGATTACGGCCGCGTCGCTTACGTCACCAGTGACGGCGGCACCACCGCACCGCCGCCGGACGGGAAGGTACGACCGGCCAAAGTGCTGCGGGTCGAGTTCGAACCCGTCACTGATTGTCGCCCATGACCACACCGTCGCGGCGCGGGTCGGCGCCGCCGGCCCACGCCGATGAGCTGCGGGTGATCGCCGAAAGGCCGCTGGATTGGTCCGTCAGGTTGACCTGATGCCCCAACGCCCGCAGACCCTGCACCAGCGGGTCGTGGTCGCCGTTGTCGGACGTGTCGATCTCGGGATCCTCGCCGCCGACATTGGTTTGCGGTGAGTTGTCGGCGCCGAAATCGACCAAGGACACCGCCTGCTGCGGGTTCAGACCCCAATCCAGCATCGCCACAAGCGTTTTCACGACGAACTGAATGATCGTGGAACCGCCGGGTGAGCCCGCGACCGCGTACAGCGCGCCCCGCCCCGCCGGCGAGGAATCGAACACCAACGTCGGCGCCATCGAGCTCCGCGGCCGTTTCCCGGGCTGGACGCGGTTGGCCACCACCGACCCGTCGGGCGCGCGGGGCTCAGCGGCGAAATCGGTGAGCTGGTTGTTGAGGACGAATCCGTCGACCATGTGAAAGGAGCCGAACGGCGACTCGACGGTGGTCGTGAACGAGGCCGCATTGCCGTAGGAATCAATGACGCTGACGTGGCTGGTGCCGTGTTCCCGACCGGGCGGTGCGACGCCGGCCGGCATGCCGAAGTCTCCGGGCTTGGCGGTGCCCATGCTGTGCTGCGGCGAGATCAGCGCGGCCCGTCCGGCCAGATAGCCCGGGTCGATCAGCGCATTGAGGGAGCCGCCGGGCAGCGCGACGAAGTCGGCGTCGGCGACGTATTTGTCGCGATCGGCGTAGGCCAGCCGCTCGGCCTCGGAGATCAGGTGCACGCCCGTCACGCTCGGGCGACCGCCGTTGAGGTCGACGTTGGTGGGCGGGTAGTCGCCCATCGGGAAGTGTTCGAGGATTCCCAGTGTGGCTTGCACCGCGACGCCGCCCGACGAGGGTGTGGGCATGCCACAGACCTGTCGGCCGCGATAGGTCGAGCACACCGGGTCGCGTTTCTTGGCGGCGTAGGCCGCCAGGTCCTCGTAGGTCATCAGGCTCGGCGTGCGACCACCGGCGGTATTGCTCGCCTCCGCGACGATGTCGCGAGCGATATCGCCGGTGTAGAAGGCGTTGACGCCCGAGGAGGCGATGGCGGACAAGGTCTTTGAGTATGCGGGGTTCGTCAGCCGCGTTCCGGCCGCCCTCGGGCTGCCGTCGGGATTGAGCAGGTATGCGCCGGCTTGTGGGTCGATGCGCAATTGTGCCGCCGAGTCCGAGATGGCGGCGGCCATCCGGGCGCTGATGTCGAAACCGCCATCGGCCAATGCCGTTGCGGGGGCGAAGAGATCGCGCCACGGTTTGCGTCCGTGGTCGTTGTGCACGAGCTCGAGCATCCGCAGAATGCCCGGGACTCCGATCGACCGCCCCGAGGCCCGCGCGCTGGGCGAGGGCGCGGCGTGGTAGGCGTCGCTGATCCAGCGCAGGTAGTTCTCGCCTGCCCCCGCGGGGGCGACTTCGCGGCCGTCGTAGGCCTGCACCGTGCCGGAATGGTCGTCGTAATACACGACAAATCCACCGCCGCCGAGCCCCGAAGACTGCGGTTCGACCAAACCCAGCACCGCCTGGGCAACCACCAGGGCGTCGGCCGCCGTGCCACCGTCACGCAAGATCCGGCACGCTGCCTGGGTGGACAGCGGATTGGCCGTCGCCACCGCGTAGTGAGCGGTCCGCACGACGGTCATGTCGCTGCGGTAGCCGGTGGCGACCTCGGGGTGCGTCGCGGTATTCCGCGCCGAAGGCGCCGAAGCCGGAGGCGTCTTGGACACGGGCGAGCCGTTAGCCACGATCTCGCACGGGCCCGCCGCCTTCGGCGCAGACTCGTGATTGGCGCTACACCCGGCCGGCCACAGCACCAGCGCGGCCAGCAAAGCTCCGATTCGCAAGGGCCTGTTCGGGCGAACGTTGCGCATATCTGAGTGGCCTTTCAGGACTGCGCGACGGCTACTACGTCGAGGTGCTTATTTGGTCGCGGGTTCGCTCGGGTTGCCGTATCTCATCGTCCAGATGGGTACTTGGCCACGCACGTATTCGTTTCCGTCCCAAGGGGTCCCGCAGATATGCAGATATGCGTACGGCGTTTGATCGAACATCACCCAGGCCCCGGCATCGCGCACGGTGTTGGGCAGACCGTCGCGCGCCGCGTTGTAGGGCCAGATGATCATCCAGTGCGGGCCAATGGGAATGGCAGGGCTGGTTTTGTCGAAAGGATCGGTGTTGCTGTGTTGCGTTGCGCCGCAGAGCATATAGATGATCCCGGGCGCGGTATTCGTCGGTGCCGGCTTGCGGGCCTTCAGGTCGTCCATCCACTGCAGGCCATTGGGATCGGCGCACATGGGGACATTGCCGATCACGTTCTCATCACCCGGGAAGCACACCCAGTCGTTGGTTCCCTGACGAAGCACCACGCGGTTGCCTTGTGCATCCATGTCGGCAACGGTGGCGCCCCTGGTGATGTGGCGCGGGCCCGACAACATGGCCCGCGATATCTTGGCGGCGAGTATCTGCTCGTCGCGCGAATTGGGAAGCGGTTCTCCCAGCGCCGTAATCGCGCTGTTGCTGTAGTTGCCTGACCCGCCATCTGAATCGGGAACGGGATAGGCGGATCGGGCCTGCGGAGTGGGTTCATTTTCAGCCATTGCGTGCTCCCTTCCCGCGGCTTCGACTCCACACGTACTCTACGTCGGGTCCGGGCCCACCGTTCCTGCGATGCGGGCCCCTCCGGCAGGTCTCGTTTCCTGGTCGCGGCCTTGCGGAGCGGGTAACATCCGGGCGATGTCGAACGACGACAACTCCGCCGCCCCCTCGCCGACGATTCGTGTCGCGGCGATTCAGATGGTCGCCGAATTGGGGGATGTCGACGCCAACCTGGCGATGTCGGAGCGCCTCGTGCGGGACGCTTTCGAGCGCGGCGCAAACTTCGTCATCCTGCCGGAGTTCTTTTCCTCCGGTAATGCGTTCTTCCCCCACATGGCGTCGGCGACCCGGGCGATCGACGGACAGCCGGCCCAGGTGCTCTTGGATTTGGCGCGCGAAGGCAATGCCATTGTCGGCGGCTCGTTTCTGGCGTGGCGCGACGGCGACGTCTATAACAGCTTCGTTCTGGCGCTGCCGGACGGAAGCACGCACCGGCACGATAAGGATGCCCCGACGTACTGGGAGAATTGCTACTACATCGGCGGGAGCGATGACGGCGTCTTGCCCATCCCTCAAGGCAACATAGGGGCCGCGCTGTGTTGGGAGTTCATCCGATCCAGGACCGCCGCGCGGTTGAAGGGAAAAGTCGACATCGTGGTGGGCGGTTCGGGATGGTGGGGCCGAAAGGACAGCGGGCAGTCGGATGACTCCTCACCTGAGCTAGGCCTTGAAATTATGAAAGTTACGCCGAGCCGATTCGCGAGAATGCTTGGGGTGCCGGTGGTTCACGCCGCGCACGCGGGACGTTTTGTGGGACAGTCCTGGCCTGATTCGGGCGAGAGCTACCCGTCTCGCTACCTGGGCGAGGCGCAGATCGTTGACGGTCACGGCCGCATTCTCGCGCGGATGTCTCGTGAAGAAGGCGAAGGCGTTATCACCGCTGACGTCACGCTTGGTCCCGTAGCCGATGAGCCAGACGCGATACCGGACAGCTTCTGGATCGCGGAGTTTCCCGAAGCGGTTTATCGCCGATGGGAAAGTGATCTGGAGACCGGCCACCAGTACTACTTGTCGACAACGCTGCCCTACGTCCGAGAGATGTTCGCTCGTTGAATTATGCTGCAGTTCACCGAATCAGGCGGCGGCGGCAGCAGCTACGCAATCCGCGTCACTGTCCAAGGCCGCGGCTGACCCACCCCGGCGACACGTGCGTTCGTAGGTGTGTCAGTCGAGATACGTTGTGCTACTTGGACCTGAAAGGAGATCGCGCTGAGGTCAGCGTCAGCTACGGGTCGTCGGCTTCTTCGTCGTACAAGATTCTCTCCGGGTGATGATATTTGTTGACCCGCGGCTGTCCGTAGTCCAGGTGTGGTGGGGGGATCCATTCGGTGGTGCCGTCTGCGCGTTTTCGGGTGACCCAGCCGCCGGGTTCGACCAAGGGGTGGTCGGATCCGCAGGCCAGGGTGAGCGTGTTGACGTCGGTGCAGCCGGTGGTGGCCCAGCCCTCGACGTGGTGGACCTCGCACCAGTACGGGGGTGCGTCGCAGCCCGGCCGGGTGCAGCCGCGGTCATTGGCGTAGAGCACGATTCGTTGTCCCTGTGAGGCCAGGCGCTTGGTGTGATAGAGCGCCAGTGCTTCGCCCTTGTCGAAGATCGCCAGGTAATGATGCGCATGGCGGGCCATGCGGATCACGTCGGACATCGGCACTCTTGTGCCCCCACCGGTGACCGCGGTGCCGGCCGCCGATTCCAATTCCTTGAGCGTGGTCGACACGATGATGGTGGCCGGTAATCCGTTGTGGGTCCCCAACTCTCCCGACGCCAACAGCGCACGCAGGCCCGCGTTGAGGCCATCGTGGTTGCGCTGGGCGGCGCTGCGCGAATCCCGTTGTACCGCATTCTCGTCGGCTGGGCCGTCCACCACGGGCCTGTCATCCTCGGGATTGCACATCCCGGGGGTGGCGGTCTTGGCCAACACCGCCTCAATGGTGGCGCGCGCCTCGGGGGTGAGCCAACCGCTGATGCGCGACATCTTGTCCAGGCCTTGCTTACCCAGGGTCAGCCCGCGCCGGCGGGCGCGGTCGGTGTCGGTGTAGGTGCCGTCGGGGTTGAGGTAATCGGCGAGCTGGCGCGCCATGTCGACGAAGTGGTCCGGGCGGTACTGGGTGGCCAGCTCGGCGAGCTGGGCTTCGGCGCAGGCGCGGGTGTCCAGGTCCACCGCCTCGGGCAGCTGGTGAAAGAACCGCCGGATCACCGCCACATGGGCGGGGTCGATCGCGCCGTCGCGCTGGGCGGCCGCGGTCGCGGTCAACAGCGGCGGCAACGCCTCACCGGTGAGCGCCCGGCGCGGCCCCAGATCGGCGGCCTCGGCCACCCGCCGGGACGCCTCGCCGCGGGTGATGCGCAACCGGTCGGCCAACGCATGGGGCAGCGGGCCGCCCAGCTCTCGCGGCCCGGCCTGCTCGGCGACCTGATTGATCAACTCATAGCCCGGCGCACGCAGCCGCCGCGTCTCCCGCTCCAGCTGCTGCAACAACGCCAGCCGGTCGGGCGTGGTCAAGGCCTCATAGGAATGCCCCAGAATCCGCGACACCACAGAGCGCAGCTTGGCAAAGTCGGCCTCGATCGCGTCACGATCACTCGAAGGCATGTTCGAATACTATGACGGAGCTCCGACAAGATTCGCCGTTCTGAGACAGGCGACACCAATGTGGGAGAAGGGATTTCGCGCGGTCTAGGCTCCGGAGAACAACGGTCAGGCGGCGACGCGGTGGCCCCGAGATTCGAGCGCCTGATCGAAGCGATGCAGCACTGTTTCGGCGACCAACCGGTGTGCGCCCAACGGTTCGGCCATGGCGATCCCGGCGTCGTGCGCGAAACGGCGCACCCGGTCGGGCAACCGGCCCGGCGCCAGGAACCACGGCGCGATGATCACCCGTCGGGCACCGTGCCGGCGTAACCCGTCGGCGGCTTCGGCCAGCGAGGGTTCCGGACGCGTCACGAACGCGGTCGTCGCGCCCGCCCACCGGGTGCCTGCCAGCAGATGGGGTGCCACCTGCCGAGTGCGCGCGTTGGCTACCGGGTCTGATGACCCGATCGCCACCACCAGCACACCGAGCCGGTCGTCGAGCCGGCTAACGCCCAACTCCGTAACGCGCTGCCGCAGCAGCGAGATCAGTCGAGGATCTTCGCCGAGCACGTCGGCTTGGGCGGTATCGACATTGGATCGGGCGATCTGAGAAGGGATGTCGACTCGGGCGTGGTAAGCGTCGGCCAGCAAGAATGGACTGACCACGGCCTCCGCGGCCTCCGCGGTGCAGGTGTCGAGCACGTCGACCAGTTTGGGAGCGTTCAGCTCGCAGAAGGCCAGCCGCACGTCGAGGCCGGGGCGCATACGCGCCACCCGACCGGCGACGGCCCGCGCATTGGCCGCCGACCGTGGATCCTCACTTCCGTGGGCGGTCAGCACCAGTGTCGTCACGAGGCGTGCAACCCGCATTCGGTTTTGGCCAGCCCCTGCCAGCGGCCGCTGCGCGGGTCGGCCCCCTCGGCGGGCTTGGCGGTGCACGGTGCGCAGCCGATCGACGGATAGCCCTCGTAGACAAGGGGATTGACCAGCACGTCGTGCTCGTCGACGTAGTCCTGCATGTCCTCGTCGGTCCAGGCCGCCAGCGGGTTGATCTTCACCAGCTTGAACGCCTCGTCGAAGCTGATCAGTGGCGCGTTGGCGCGGGTCGGCGCTTCTACCCGGCGTAGCCCGGTCACCCAGGCGGAGTAGCCGCGCAGCGCTTTACCCAGCGGCGCGACCTTGCGCAGCCGGCAGCACTCGCCGGGGTTACGGGCGAACAGGTCCTTGCCCAGCAGTTTGTCCTGCTCGGCCACCGTGTGCTCGGGCGTGACGTTGAGAACCCGGATGTCGTAGACCGATTCGATCGCATCCCGGGTGCCGATGGTCTCGACGAAGTGATATCCGGTGTCAAGGAACATCACCGGTACGCCCGGCCGCACCTTGGCGGCCATGTCCACCAAGACCGCGTCCTGCATGTTCGAGGCCACCACGTAGTTGCACGTCGCCCACCCGCGGGGTCCGTTGACACCGCCGAAGTTCTCGTCGGTCCACCGCAGCAGGTCGGTGGCGCCGGCGCCTTCGAGTTCCACCGCGCCGCGGGCGGCCAGCTCACGCAGTTCGGCTTCGGTCGGTCGCGTTGCCTGGTCGGTCATCGCAGGTCGTCCTCCTCGGCGCGAATTGCCCATTGCGCGAAGCGTTCACCGTCGGTGCGGTGTTTGACGAAGTTGCGCACCACCCGTTCGATGTAGTCGCCCAGCTCGTCGCTGGTGACCTTGTGCTGGCGCAGTTTTCGGCCGAAACCGCTGTCCAGGCCGAGGCTGCCGCCCAGGTGCACCTGGAACCCCTCGACGGAGCCGCCATGGCCGTCGTCGACCATTTGGCCCTTGAACCCGATGTCGGCGACCTGGATTCGCGCACACGAGTTCGGGCAGCCGTTGATGTTGATGGTGATCGGCACATCAAGCGCGGCGTTGATGTCGTCCAGCCGGCGCTCCAGTTCCGGCGCCAATCCCTGTGCCCGGAGCCGGGTTTCGGCAAACGACAACTTGCAGAACTCGATCCCGCTGCACGCCATCAGGTTTCGGCGCCAACGCGAGGGGCGTGACTGCAGACCCAGTGCCTCCACACCGGCGATGAGATCGTCGAGCTTGTCGTCGGGTACGTCCAGGATGACCAGCTTCTGGTAGGGCGTGAACCGGATCCGGTGGGAGCCGGCTTGCGCGGCCAGGTCGGCCACCGCCGAGAGGATGGTGCCGGAGACGCGCCCCGCTATCGGCGCCACCCCGAGCGCGTTGAGCCCGTTCTTCAGCCGTTGCACTCCGACGTGATCGATCGGGTGCCTGATCGGCTCCGGGGCGGGGCCGTCGATCAAGGGGCGCTTGAGGTATTCGGTCTCGAGAACTTCCCTGAATTTTTCGATGCCCCAGTCCTTGATCAGGAACTTCAGCCGCGCCTTGGATCGCAGCCGCCGGTAGCCATAGTCGCGGAACACCGAGGTCACCGCCGCCCACACCTCGGGCACCTCATCCAGCGGGACCCAGGCGCCGACCCGTTGGGCGAGCCTCGGGTTGGTCGACAGGCCACCGCCAACCCACAGGTCCAGGCCGGGGCCGTGTTCCGGATGGTTGACGCCGATGAACGCGATGTCGTTGATCTCGTGCGCGACGTCCTGCAGGCCCGAGATGGCGGTCTTGTACTTGCGCGGCAGGTCGGCGAAGTCGGGCTTGCCGATGTAGCGGCGCACGATCTCGTCGATCGCCCAGGTGGGATCGAGCACCTCGTCGAGCGACTCACCGGCCAACGGTGAGCCCAAAATCACACGCGGGCAGTCACCACAGGCCTCGGAGGTCTGCAGTCCGACCTCGTCCAGTCGCCGCCAGATTTCGGGGACGTTCTCGATCTCGACCCAGTGCATCTGCAGGTTCTGCCGATCGGAGATGTCGGCGGTGTCGCGGGCGAACTCGGTAGAGATCTGGCCCAGCGCGCGCAGCGCGGCGGTCGAGAGCGCGCCGCCGTCGCAGCGCACCCGCATCATGAAGTATTTGGCCTCGAGCAGGTCGGCGTTCTCGTCGCCGGTAAACGACCCGTCGTAGCCCTCCTCGCGCTGGGTATAAAGCCCCCACCAGCGGAAGCGCCCGCGCAAATCGCTTTTCTCGATGCTGTCGAATCCGCTCTTCGCGTACACGTTCTCGATGCGTTCGCGCACGTCGAGTGGGGCGCCGGCCTGCTTCATCTCTTCGTTGGGGTTGAGCGGCTCGCGATCTCCCAGCGCCCATTGGCCCTCACTTCGGGCCTTGTTTTGGGCCCCGGCGGGACGGGCTGTGGTCATCTGGGGGGTTCTCCTTCGGAAACGTTGCAGGCATGGACGCGCAACTCACCGGTTTTATTTCGGCGGCGCAGATCCGGCGTCAGCTAGACGGCAACAGGTGGACGGGTCTACGGCGTCAAGATAGACAGCAACAGCTACAGACGCGCTTGAGATCGATATGCCGCCGCACCACTAAGGCGATGCGCGAGGGGGACTGGGCGGCGATCACGGGGGCCATTCTGCCATGGATGGCGACCGGCGATGCCACCAGGTCGAATTTCCTCTCATGGTGATTAAAACTACCGACTAATCCTGGGTGATTGGGTTGACAAACCCGAGAATCCGCTGGGAGGCGTCCGCCTTATGATTTGGCATGACCCTTCGCGAGGCCCAGGTCGACCTGCCCGCCCTACGGCCGGATCCCGGGCGGCCGTTCGGCCTCTACCTGCACGTTCCGTTCTGTATCACCCGCTGCGGTTACTGCGACTTCAACACCTACACCCCGGCCGAACTGGGTGGTGTCAACCCGGACGCGTGGCTGGACGCACTGGGGACAGAGCTGGAACTGGCGGCCGCGCGGTTGGACGGGCCGACCGTCAGCACTGTGTTCGTCGGCGGAGGCACGCCATCGCTGCTGGGCGGCGAACGCATGGCCAGGCTGCTGGACATGGTGCGGGCGAACTTCGACCTGGCGCCCGACGCCGAGGTCACCACCGAGGCCAACCCGGAGTCGGCCTGGCCGGACTTCTTCGCGGCGATTCGCGAGGCCGGCTACACGCGGGTGTCGCTTGGCATGCAGTCGGTGGCCCCGCACGTGCTCGGGGTCCTCGACCGGATACACACGCCCAACCGGTCGGCGGCGGCGGCCCGCGAGGCGCTGGCCGAGGGCTTCGAACACGTCAGCCTCGACCTGATCTACGGAACGCCGGGGGAGTTCGATGACGACCTTGTGCGCTCGGTCGACACGGCGGTCGACACCGGCGTCGACCATGTGTCCGCGTATGCCCTGGTCGTGGAGGAAGGAACCGCGCTGGCCCGGCGAGTTCGGCGCGGTGAGCTGGCCGCTCCCGATGACGACGTGCTGGCGCACCGCTACGAATTGGTCGATGCCCGGCTGTCCGCGGCCGGGATGACCTGGTACGAGGTGTCCAACTGGTCGCGGCCGGGCGGTGAGTGCCGGCACAACCTCGGCTACTGGGACGGTGGTCAGTGGTGGGGGGCCGGACCCGGGGCGCACGGATACATCGGCGCGATGCGTTGGTGGAATGTCAAGCACCCCAACGCCTATGCGGAGCTGCTGGCCGCCGCCGCGCTGCCGATAGCGGGATTCGAGCAGCTCGACACCGACGCGCTGCACACCGAGGAAGTCTTGTTGAAAATCCGTCTGCGCCAAGGGCTTCCGCTAGCCCTGTTGGGCGACGTCGAGCGCGAACGCGCCAAGGCAGTGGTGGCCGACGGCCTGCTGGTGCCCGACGGTGACAGGCTGGTGCTTACCCCGCGCGGCAGGCTGCTGGCCGACGCGGTGGTGCGCACGCTGCTGGGCTAGTTCTCAGGCGCCCGGGAACCAGTGCGCGACAACGTGATCGGCCGTCAATCCGTTGCTTGTGGGGCGCCCAAGTCCTCGACGCTGGCCAGGGCGATCCGGGTGCTCGTCTCATGCTTGGACAGGGGCCGCATGTGATCCCATCCCTCGATCACCAGCCTCGGAGTCTGATCTTGGCCGCTGAACTCCTCCAGGAAATGACGGAGGGACTCACCTGTCGTGTGATCGACGAGAGGCACACGCGAGCTCAAGTGCAGATACACCGCCCGCGTGTCGTGCGGAAGCTGGCCCAGCTCCCGAAGCACGTGGAACAGGTTGAAACACACCAGGGGACCATTCAAATACAGGTGGTAGGTGCCGTCATCGAATTCCCGTTGAGACACCGGGTTGCGGAAGAGACTAAGGAAGCGGACGGCGAGGCTCGGCCCGGCGGATTCAGAGCCGTTCCTCAGGGTGTGCCAGAGGCCCACGTACCACAGGTTCAGTAGCAACTCCAGGACGACGCCGGCGACGATGCCCATGAGTAGGTCCGTCGTGACGGTCACGAGCACTGTGACAGAGAAGACGACGAACTGCTCCGTGCCGACCCGCGCGACGTTGCGCAAAACCGCGGGCTTACAAAGCTTGTAGCCGATGAAGACGAGGATGGCGGCCAGCACCGACAGCGGGACCATGTTGATCAGCTCGCGGCCGAGCAGCAGGAACGTCAGCAGGAAGCACGCGTTGTAGAAGTTGGCCCACTGGGTCCGGCCGCCTCCCAGGATATTCGCCGTGCTCTTGACGATGCCGGGGATGATGGTCAGGCCACCGAGCACGCTCGAGGCGACGTTGGAAACGCCCATGGCGAGCAAGGTCCGGTCGGGGTCGGACCGGCGGCGGTAGGGATCGATTTTGTCCACGGCCGCGATCGTCGCCAGGGACTCGGTCCCGTCGATCAAGAGAAGGGTGACGACCACGTAGAGGAGGGGGAGCAGCAATTCGGCATGGGCGAACGCATCACCGAAGTGTGGGAAGACGATCCCGTGCTTGAGCGAACCGGGCACATTGATCAAGAAGTGTTTATCCAACTTCAGGATGAAGGTGGCGACGATCGTGCCGGCGACGAACACCCACACCGGAGGCGGCATGACCTTCAGCAGTCGTCCGGGAAAGGTTGATAACAGGAAAAGCGCCGCCAGGCAACCGATCCCCAAAGCGAAGACCTCGCCGTTCATCGACTCGACGTGGCTGGGCACTTCGCCGAGGATCGCCCAGAATTCGTGGGCCTCGAACTTCACACCCATGAAGAGCGGGATCTGCTTGGCGATGATCATCAGGCCGATCGCAGCCAACATCCCCTGGATGGCCGCGGCTGGGAAGATGGCGCTGAAACGGGCCACCTTCAACTTGGCAAGGATCACTTGCAACACACCTGCGATGGCGATGGCAACCAGGACGAGGGGGTATCCCACTGCGAGCACCTCGGATTGCGAGGCGCCCCGGCCCAGCCGGACGTGTCCCAGTGCGACCATGCCGGCCAACAGGGCCGGCGCCAGTCCAGCGGCTGGGCCGCTGATCGTCACATACGAGCCGCCCAGGAACGGCAGGACCAAACCGGCGATGATCGCCGACAAGATCCCGCAGATCGGCGGCGCGCCCGAGGTGATCGCGATCCCCATTGAGAACGGCAGCGAGATCATGGCCACCGCAAAACCCGAGCGAAGGTCGTAGCGCCAGTGTCTGAGACCGGCCAGGCCATTGCGGGGCTTTTCGGTCGGAACGGTTAGCCCCTCTTGCATGGGCGAGCCCCCCTCAGCACCGGCTTGCAAAGGGCGCGGGTGAACTTCTGAAACTATTTGTGCCTCGTGACTTAGTCCGGCGATGAGGAAAGGAGCAATTGGCGCGGGATGTCCACAAGCATCAATAAGCCTTGAGGACTCACACGAGAAACCTTGTGGACTCACACGACCGGAGTCAACGGAGCTACACCGTCTTTACGAACAATTAACAGGTTACGAACAACTCACAACGAGCATCCGTCTTTCATCCCTCTTTTGACGATGCCCACCTGTGCGACAGGCGCGGCATTATGTCGCGCAGTCGGTCATGATGAGATCTATCAATAGATCTGTGGCCCAGCGTGTTTCGTCGCGCATCGGCCGATCGCCGCTAAAGCGGTTGGATGTCAGGGCGATCGACTGGTGCGCACCCGCGGGCCGACGCGGCGGCGCCGCTCGCGCTGGGGGTTTGGCCTCCGGCGCTAGAACCAGTGCGCGACCAGGCGGTTGATTTCGATGTAGAGCGGAATTCCTATGGTGACGTTGTACGAAAACGTCAGTCCCAGCGACGCGGCCAGCGGCAGCGTTGGGCTGGCCTCGGGAATCGCGAGCCGCTGGACGGCCGGAACGGCGATGTAGGACGCCGCGCCGCAGAGCACCGCGAACAGGATGTAGGTACCCGGCTTGAAGTCGGCATGGGTGGCCGACGCGTAGATGTGGGCGACGATGATCCCCAGCGGCGCAAAGATATTCGGCGCGAGCAAGCCGAAGGCGATGAAACCGGGACCCGCCGATCGCAGGTCTTTGAGCTTGCGGGAAGCCGTCATGCCCATTTCGAGCAGGAACAGACAGAGCACGCCCTGGAAGGCCAACACGAAGAACTTGTCGTCGTCCGCAACGACCTTCTGTCCCTGCAGACCGCTGATAAGCCCGATGGCGATGCCGCCGATGAGCAGAACCAGCCCGGGGTTGAGGAACACCTCTTGCAGGAGCTCACGGGAGAAGAAGGGAACCCCTCTCTTGCCCTTGGCGCGGGGTGCGTTTTGATCCGGCTCCCAGTCCGGATGCTCCAGCTTTTCCATCGAGAGCTCCAGCTCCTGCTCGATCCCGCGCTCACGCTCGTCCTCGAGGCTCTGGCCGTACGGGGGCTTTGCCGCCGTGCCGGGCCCGACGGCGACCTTGACCGGGGGCGTGTATCCGGGCTCGCCGGGCATGTACCCCGCCGCGTCCATGTTCCGGTGGCGCAGCAGCGCCACGAAGTACAGCGCCACGAGGCAGCCGGGAATCTCCATGACGGCCAGCATGACCGGCATGTAGGCGTTGAAAGCGACATTGACCGCGGCCAAGAAGGCCACGCACGTGGCAAACGTTCCCGCCGAGTCCGACCCGTAGTATCCGGCGACCGTCGCTCGGTCGACTTTTCGCAGGGAAGTCAGCCAACCCATCAGTACGTAGGCGATGGCCCCGATCAGGAAGTTCAGGATGAACCCCAGCACCATGAATCCGACGATGACCCAGATGCCGGTGTTGATCTTGGCGAGCTCTTCGCCACCGTGCCAGCCGATGGCCAGCAGTAGGTACATCGTCAGGCCCTGGTAGATCACGTAGGGAAACTCGAAGCGCACCTTGAGGATGGGGATCAGGAACCCGAAGTAGAAGAACAGCAGGAGCGGCTTGAACAGGTTGTGGGTGAAGTTGTGCCAGAACTCTTGCAGCATGGGTGCCTCTCTCATTGATGCGGTGATCAAGGGGAAGCACCGTAAACAACCGGGGCAACCAAAACATCCCGAGACCGAGCCAAAATTTAGCCCCCGCTGATGCGGGTCCGCCACTCGGGCGCGGCCCTGGAAACCCACGCTTAACTTAACCGCGCCGGAATGCGCGATTTTGGCATAGCCAAAGGTCACAGCCGCGCTGGTAGGAATGGGAAAGGTGCGATTGGCGTGAATCTTCTGTGACTTTTCTGGGGATTCGCTGTAAGTATCGGCGTGTCTATGCCGTCGAGGGGGCGAGGCCCGGCCCCCGAAGGCGCGACGCCTGGCGATCGCGGGGACGCCAACGGTCCAAGAAGGGGTTGCGCGCGCTTACATAGGTTAGGCTACATTTACTAACTGTGACCGAGCTCAGCGTCGCGACCACCTCCGCCGGCTCCGCATCACCGCCGATTCCGCTCCCCGTCCACATCGATCCGGCCGATTTAGCGGCCGAGCTGGCCGCGGTCCTCTCGGAGCGGGTCGGCGAGGAGTACCTGCTCTACGAGCGCGACGATCAGTGGGTACTGGCCACCGGTGTGCAGGCGATGGTCGAACTCGACGGCGACGAGCTGCGCATAGTCCGCGACGGCGCAACCCGGCGGCAGCGTTGGTCCGGGCGGCCCGGACCAGTGCTGGGCGAAGCCATCGATCGGCTGCTGCTGGAAACCGACCAGCTTTTCGGCTGGGTCGCCTTTGAATTCGGCGTCTACCGCTACGGGCTGGAGCGGTGGCTGGCGCCGCGCACCCCGCTGGCGCGCCTGTTCTGGCCGCGCACCCGGATCGTGGTGACCCGCGAGGCCGTTCACCTTTTCGGCGCCGAGGCCGGTCACTACGAGGCCTTGCTTGAGCTAGTGGCCGGCGGTGCGCGAAGCCTGCCGGACGCCCGTGCGGTCGACGTGACCGCCGACCCGTCCGATTTCCGCCCTCGGGTGGCGGTGGCGGTTCGCGAGATCGCGTCGGGCTGCTACCGCAAGGTGATCTTGTCCCGTAGCGTCAAAGTCCCTTTCGCCCTTGACTTCCCGTCCACCTACCGGATGGGCCGGCGGCACAACACCCCGGTGAGGTCGTTCTTGTTGCGGCTGGGCGGAATTCGCGCCGTTGGCTACAGCCCCGAACTTGTCGCCGCCGTTGACGGCGGCGGCGGCGTGGTGACCGAGCCGCTGGCCGGCACCCGGGCGCTCGGTCATGGTCCGGCGCGCGATCTTCAGGCTCGCGACGACTTGGAATCGAGTTCGAAAGAGATCGTGGAACACGCTATTTCGGTGCGCACCTCGCTACAAGAGATCAGCGAGATAGCCGAACCGGGCACGGCCGCGGTCACCGACTTCATGACGGTGCGCGAGCGGGGGAGCGTTCAGCACCTGGGCTCGACGATTAACGCGCGCCTGGACCCGTCGAGCGACCGGATGGACGCGCTGGAAGCGCTTTTCCCGGCGGTCACCGCGTCGGGCATCCCGAAGGCGGGCGGTATCGAGGCCATCCTGCGCCTTGACGAAGCCCCGCGTGGGTTGTATTCCGGTTCGGTCGTCGTGATTTCGGCAGACGGCGGGCTGGACGCCGCCCTGACGCTGCGAGCGGCTTACGAATGCGACGGCAAGACGTGG
Source organism: uncultured Actinomycetota bacterium (assembly GCA_963784685.1). Classification (GTDB taxonomy): domain Bacteria; phylum Actinomycetota; class Actinomycetes; order Mycobacteriales; family Mycobacteriaceae; genus Mycobacterium. The sequence continues at coordinate 325,541 of CAWASF010000002.1, read as the reverse complement.
TTACGGGCCGGAGCCGGAATCATCGAGGAGTCGGATCCGGAGCGTGAATTCGAGGAGACCTGCGAGAAGCTGTCCACGCTCGCCCCGTATCTGATTGCACGGCCATAGCGCCGTTAGGGCCTTTCGGCCCTACTTGACCGATTTCGCGCGTGTCAGCTTCTTGTAACTACACGACACAGATACATTGACGATTGCCGATAGCGACACACCACGGGGAGCGCTCGTGTCCGAACGCCTGACCGACCAGCAGCTGCTACATGAACTCGAGCCCCTGGTCGAGCACCTGCTCAATCGCCACCTCTCGATGTCCAAGGAATGGAACCCGCACGACTACATCCCGTGGTCGGACGGCAAGAACTTCTACGGTCTGGACGGCCAAGACTGGGAGCCCGGGCAGAGCCGGCTGTCCGACGTGGCACAAGTCGCGATGGTGCAGAACCTGCTGACCGAGGACAACTTGCCGTCGTATCACCGCGAGATCGCGATGAACTTCACCATGGACGGCCCGTGGGGCCAATGGGTGAACCGGTGGACCGCCGAGGAGAACAGGCACAGCACGGCGTTGCGCGACTACCTGGTGGTCACCCGCGCGGTCGACCCGGTGGAGCTGGAGAAGCTGCGCATCGAGCAAATGGAGCGCGGATTCAGCCCGGGCCAGAATCACCAGGGCGACATCTTCGCTGAAACCCTGTTCGACTCGGTCATGTACGTCTCTTTCCAGGAGCTGGCCACCCGCGTCGCGCACCGCAACACCGGCAAGACCTGTAACGACGCGATCGCCGACCAGCTGCTCGCCAGGGTGTCGGCCGACGAGAACCTGCACATGATCTTCTACCGGGACGTCAGCGCCGCGGGCCTGGACATCGCGCCCAATCAGGCGATGGGGTCGGTGCATCGCATCCTGCGCAACTTCAAGATGCCGGGTTTCGCGGCGCCGGAGTTTCGGCGCAAGGCGGTGATCATCGCGGTCGGCGGCGTCTACGATCCGCGCATCCATCTCAACGAGGTCGTCCTGCCGGTGCTGAGGAAGTGGCGCATTTTCGAACGCGAGGACTTCACCGGCGAGGCCGCGCGGATGCGCGACGATCTCGGCGTGCTGATCAAGGAGCTCGAGGTGGCCAGCGACAAGTTCGACGAGTCCAAGCAGCGCTACCTCGAGCGCGAGGCCCGCAAGACCGAGAAGATCACGGCCGGCAAGGTGCTCAAAACGGAAGGGACGCTGACGCTCAGCGCGAGGTGAGCGTCGCCGGCGCGGTTCCCAGGTAGGGACTATTGGCCCTTGATGTAACCGCATGACACAGATACATTCACTGTAACTGATAGATACACATAACTGGGAGTGCCTGTGTCCAACAGCCTGACCAATCGCCAGCTACTGCATGAACTCGAGCCGGTGGTCGAGCGCCTGCTCAATCGCCACCTCTCGATGTTCAAGGAATGGAACCCGCACGACTACATCCCATGGTCGGACGGCAAGAACTTCTACGGTCTGGACGGCCAAGACTGGGAGCCCGGGCAGAGCCGGCTGTCCGACGTGGCACAAGTCGCGATGGTGCAGAACCTGCTGACCGAGGACAACTTGCCGTCGTATCACCGCGAGATCGCGATGAACTTCACCATGGACGGCCCGTGGGGCCAATGGGTGAACCGGTGGACCGCCGAGGAGAACAGGCACAGCACGGCGTTGCGCGACTACCTGGTGGTCACCCGCGCGGTCGACCCGGTGGAGCTGGAGAAGCTGCGCATGGAGCAAATGACACGCGGATTCAGCCCGGGCCAGAATCACCAGGGCGACATGTTTGCTGACAGCCTGTTCGACTCGGTCATGTACGTCTCTTTCCAGGAGCTGGCCACCCGCGTCGCGCACCGCAACACCGGCAAGACCTGTAACGACGCGATCGCGGAACAGTTGATGGCCAGGGTTTCGCACGACGAGAACCTGCACATGATCTTCTACCGGGACGTCAGCGCCGCGGGCCTGGACATCGCGCCCAATCAGGCGATGGGGTCGGTGCATCGCATCCTGCGCAACTTCAAGATGCCGGGTTTCACGGTGCCGGAGTTTCGGCGCAAGGCGGTGATCATCGCGGTCGGCGGCGTCTACGATCCGCGCATCCATCTCAACGAGGTCGTCCTGCCGGTGCTGAGGAAGTGGCGCATTTTCGAACGCGAGGACTTCACCGGCGAGGCCGCGCGGATGCGCGACGATCTCGGCGTGCTGATCAAGGAGCTCGAGGTGGCCAGCGACAAGTTCGACGAGTCCAAGCAGCGCTACCTCGAGCGCGAGGCCCGCAAGACCGAGAAGATCACGGCCGGCAAGGTGCTCAAAACGGAAGGGACGCTGACGCTCAGCGGTCGATGAGCGCGGGATCCGAAGACTGCTCGAGGTACTCGGCGAGTAAGCGGCTGACGAGCGACTCGATGTTCGACTCGATCGACGAAGCGAGCGTGGCGGTGACGGTCGCCACGGCTTGAGTGCGGAACCGGACCAGCATGGTGATCAGCTCGGCGATCTCGGCGTCCGGCGGCAGCGGCTGGCCCGGCTTGATGCGGTCCATGACATGCTCGGCTCCGGCGCGCACCAGCATCTCGCTGATCTTGTCGATCTCGGGCACGATCTGCTCGTGCAGGTCGACGAGCTTGTCCAATTTGACGCCGTAGCCGCGGATCTCGTTGAACGCCTCGATCAGTTTGGGCCGGGTGACGGTCGCCTGCGCGCCGTCGACCCGGATCACCTGCAGCGCGACCAGCCGGTCGAACGCGCGCGGGTCGTCGACCAGCCGTTCGGCTTCGGCCAGCGGCATGGTTTCCGGCTTCTCGGTGGTCCAGGTGCCGACGATGGCGGTCTCGAGCCCCAGGACGTCGCCGAGGTTTTTGCCCTCCTCCCACGCGCTGAGCATCTCGCGCACGTGCGCAATGTTGTACCCGCGGTCGAGCATCGAGGTGATCAGACGCAGCCGGGTCAGGTGGGTGTCGTTGAACAAGGCGATGCGGCCGACGCGCAACGGTGGAGGCAGCAATCCGCGGTCCCGGTAGACCCGGATATTGCGGGTGGTGGTGCCGGCCAGCCGCGCCAGGTCGTCGATTCGGTACTCGCCGGACGCCACGCCGTGGGGATGGCGGACCGCCGCGTCGAAGAGCTGCGACACGGCGGTCTCGATCAGTTGGCGGTACTCACGGGACTGGCGTCGAAGGCGCTTGGGCGCGCGTCGCACGTTGTGCAGAACGCCGGCGATCGTGCCGGGCTCGGGGCGTGACGGTCGGTCGGGCGGCATCGTTCAGGCGTACGAGCTGACGCGAGTTCCGGCGGTTTGAGCGACCGCCTCGTAGTCGGCGAACCGGAGATCCCTCATCTGGCGAAGATACTGCGTCGCAAAGCCGGGGTACATGGACCCGTTGTAACCGTCCTTGGTCAGATACCAACTGCGGCAACCCGACATCCAGGTCGTCTTGGTGAGGCGGCGCTGAATGCGCTCGTTGTGGCGGCGTTGGACGTCTTTGCGCACATCGAGATAGCGCAGCTCGTTGTCGAGGATGGCGGTGATACCGCGCACCGCGTAATCGAGCTGGCCTTCGATGTAGACCAGCAGCGAGTTGTGGCCGGGCCCGGAGTTGGGTCCGGTCATGAAGAACAGATTCGGGTAGCCGTGCACGCTGATGCTCTTGTATGCCTGCGCGCCGTCGGCCCATTCGGCGGCCAGCGACCGGCCGCCCAGCCCGGTGACCGGGAACGGCGGCCCGGTCAGGTGGACGTCGTAACCGGTCGCGAACACGATGCAGTCGAGGTGGTGTTCGATGCCGTCGGCGGTGCGGATGCCGACCGGGCTGAGCGTCGCGATCGGCCAGTCGATGAGTTTGCAGTTGTCGCGCTGCAGTGCCGCGTAGTAATCGCTGGATACGAGCATGCGTTTGCACCCGGGCGCGAAGTCGGGGGTGAGTTGGCGGCGCAGCCATGGGTCTTTGACCTCCCGGCGCAGGTGTGCCCGCCCCAGCCGGGCGACCAGCGAGGTCAGCGGGGTGTTCCAAACCAGGGCCGTGGCGCTGGCCTCATGGCCCCAGAACAGCGCCTGCCGTGCAAGTTGTTGGGCAGCAGGGACTTTGGTGAACAGGGCCTGCACGGCCGGTGGGGTGGGGGCGTCCAGACGCGGCAGCACCCAGCACGGAGTGCGTTGGAACACTTTGACGAAATCGGCCTGCTTCACCAGTTCCGGGATGATCTGGATGGCGCTGGCGCCGGTGCCGATGACGGCGACCCGCTTGCCGGTGAAGTCGTAGTCGTGATCCCAGCGCCCGCTGTGGATCTTGTGTCCGCGGTAGCTTTTCAGCCCGCGAATGTCCGGGAAACTGACATCGGACAGCGGGCCGGAAGCCAGCACGACGGTGCGTGCGCGAAACTTCTTGCCGTTTGTTGTTTTTGCGATCCAGACGCCCGCGTCCTCGTGGAGGGTCAATTCGCCGACCTCGTGGCCGAACCGGATGCGGGGCCGGACGCCGAACCGGGTCGCCATGTCTTCGAGATGGCGGTAGATCTCCGGGGCGGGCGAGTACGTCCGTGACCACGTCGGGTTCTTGACGAACGAGTACGAGTACAGCAGCGAGGGGACGTCGCAGCTCGCGCCCGGATAGGTGGTGTCGCGCCAGGTTCCGCCGACCCGATCCGCGCGTTCCAGTATCACGACGTCGTCGACTCCGGCGTCGGCCAATCGGATTGCCGCTCCGAGCCCGGCGAAGCCGGCCCCGACGATCAGCGCCGCGTAGGTGTGTTCGTCCGCCATGGTCACGCCGCCGGCCGGTGGGTGAGTTCCCTGAACCAGCTGGGCACCGGTCGCAGCAGTGGCTTGGGGTAGCGATCCGACAGCCACACCATCGAGTTGGCCAACAGGTGATACGGGTGATCGGGGTTGACCACCACGGCGGCGTGCCGCTTGAGAAGTTGGTACGTCGGTACCCGCCAGGTGCGCTCACCTCGCTCGCCGAGTTGCTTGAAACGCTTGACCGCGTTGTAGAGTCGCTCGGGCTCCATGCCCATCCCGGCCATCTCGTTGCGCACCCGGTTGAGCAGCGGGATGTACATCAGCGTACCGATGATCACCCCCGGCGATGCGACGGTGCCGACGAATTCGATGGCCAGCCGACGCGCCCTGGCGTGACCGATCATGTCGAGCACCTCGAAATCGACCGCAATGTGCCGTGATTCGTCGTTGTTGATCTTCTCGAACACGTGATGGCACACCGGGTCCTCGACGGTGTCCAGCAGGAACTTCAGCAGCGCGCCGTCGAGGGCGACCTCGAGCATCGGGATGACGGTGCCCAGCACCGACAGCGGCATGTTGTCCGAGTACCTGTCCAGCCACTCGATGGCCAGCCGGATATTGACGTTCGGCCTGGGGATCTCGCCGTCGTCGAGCATGCCCCAGCGCTTCATCAGGGCCATCTCGGCGTTGGCGTGGCGTTGCTCCTCGGCGTGGAAATAGCGGTAGATCTCCGCGAGCGTCGGGTCGGGCGCCTTCTTGGCCAACGCGGCGAATCCGCGCGCGCCCACGTTTTCGATCCAGCACAGGTCGGCCATGAACGCCTTGAGTTTGGGCCGGAACTCGGGCCGGATGGTATCGGCACCCGGCGCGTCCCAGTCGATGTCGGCGAGTGCCCACTGGCGATCCTTGATCTTGGCGAGCATGGCTTCCATGTCGATGGCCACTGGGCGCTCCTTTCGTTGGGGCTTCTGTTCGCTCAGACCCAGGAAGCCCGGGAGGCCCGGGAAACCAGCCCGAACGAGCGTGTGTATGCCTGCGGGGCAAGGCGTTTGACATTCCAGGCGATCTTGGCATCGAGCTGCGGCATGCAGTACAGCTCGCCGCGATCGTTTGCGTCCAGGCACATTCGCGCCACTTTGGCGGGCGAGAATCCGGTCCAGCGCATCAATTTGGCGGCCCGCTCGCTGGATTCGGGGGTGATGCGGCCGGTTTCGACTCCGGAACCAACGATGTTGGTCTTGACGAAGGTCGGGCACAACACGGTCACTTTGACCGCGGTGCCCGACAATTCGGCCGCAAGGGTTTCCGACAGGGAGAGCACACCCGCCTTGCTCACGTTGTAGGCGGCCATGCCGGGAGCCGAGCCGAACGCCGCGGCTGACGCGACGTTGATGATGCCCCTGGCGGTGGATGAGGGGCCGGCGTCGCGCAGGATCGGGGTGAACACGTGGCAGCCGTGAATGGGGCCCCACAGGTTGACGCCCAACGTCGCGACCCAATCGTCCATGGGCACATGGCCGATGGCCGCGCCGCCGGCACCGACACCGGCGTTGTTGATCACCAGCGTGGGCGACTTGGAGAACGCCTCCGAGAGCCAGGACTGCGACCGCTCGGCCAAAGCGCACACGTCGTCGAATCGTGAGACGTCGCAGCGGATCGCGGTCGCTTTCGCTCCACGCTCGGTGATCTGGTCGACCGTCCGTTGGGCGGCGGCTTCGTCGATGTCACTGCAGACCACCGCGCCACCACGGCGGCCGAGTTCGATGGCGAACGCCGCACCGATTCCGCTGCCGGCACCCGTCACCACCGCCGACGCGCCGCGGCTGGTGGTGTGCGACCTGTTCAGCAGCTTGTCCAGGGGTCCCAACATCGTCAGCCGGCCTCCTCGGCGAGGACGCGCGCGTCCTGCCACGTGTGGGTGATGAAGCGCTACGTACGCCATCGCAATGTGCGGGCACCGACCGCCGCCGCGCCGCGGGACCGCAGTGACCCGCGAGCCGGAACGCCGTCCGTCATGCGAAGCACTCAACAGCAAATGGTGACATTAGTCAATGGCAGTTTGGGGCGGGCCTGTCCGGGTATTAGGGACGCGAGCGTAGCGCCCCAGCCGATGTGCCCGACGTCCGCGACGGCGCTACGCTTCCCCCGCCTCGGCGAGCCGGCACGAGATCGCGCCTTGCGGATGAAAACGACTGTGACGCAATCTCCGCCAGATGCTCCAAGTAGTTGGCGAGTATGCGGCTGACGAGTGACTCGATGTTCGATTCGATCGACGATGCGGGCGTGGCGGTGACGGTCGCCACGGCTTGAATGCGGAACCGGACCAGCATGGTGATCAGCTCGGCGATCTCGGCGTCGAACAGCCGTGAAACCGCGGTTCGATCATGAAACCGACCGCAGCGCAAATCTTTTCACCTAGATAGGGATCGACACGAAACCTTCGGGCATCGCCGGGACGGTTGCGTTATGCGTTCGGAGGCAGCTGACTCCCTTGGTCGCGTGGGGCCTCGACAAGTTAGCTTATGCAATGCTAACTTCGGTGTGCTAACGCGGCGTCCGATAGGGGGCAGAGGCTTGGGCAACTGCAACGCTGGCACGCTTGCGGCTCGGGCCACGGTCGCTGAGTCGGGCGCCCGTTATGCCGTCAGTGATGCGGCGTCGTCGTATCCGGGTGGCCGCGGTTTATGACGGCACCCATCTGGATTGCCGCACCGCCGGAAATGCATTCGGCGTTACTCAGCAGTGGTCCCGGCCCAGCGTCGTTGTTGGCGGCGGCAGGGGCATGGAACACGTTGAGCGCCGAATATGCGTCGGTAGCTGAGCAACTCACCGCGGTGGTGGCAGACGTGCAGGCGGGGGAATGGGAGGGGCCGAGCGCGGAGTCCTATGTGGCCGCGCATCTGCCGTACGTGGCGTGGTTGATCCACGTCAGCGCCAACAGTGCCGCAGCTGCAGCCCAGCACGAGGCCGCGGCCGCGGCCTACACCGCGGCGTTGGCGGCCATGCCGACCCTGGCCGAACTGGCGACCAACCACATCGTCCACGGCGTGCTGCTGGCGACCAACTTCTTCGGGATCAACACCATCCCGATCGCACTCAACGAGGCCGACTATGTGCGAATGTGGATCCAGGCCGCCACCACCATGAGCATCTATGAAGCGGTCTCCGCCACCGCGGTGGCCTCGACGCCACAAACCACCCCTCCGCCGGCGGTGGTAAACCCAATATCGACGTATATCGACTCCTTGACGGGCGGCATCCATACCGTCGAGCAGGTCGTTCAGGACGCGTCCAGTCTGAACCCGTACGACGTGCTGTCGTCGCTGCTGAACGTGATCCAAAACTTCAGCATCGCGGCCTTCATGCAGGATCCGGTGGGGTACACACAGGAGATGGTCGAGTCCTTCGTAGGGCAGTTCCCCTTGCTGTCGGACCTTTATTTCGGGTTCGGGCAGGACCACCTCTTTGAATTGCTTTCGAACCCCGTGGGGTTCGTGCAGAACATCATCAACAAATTCTTGGCGGATCCGTTGTTGGTGCTGACTAATCCGTTCTTACTGGTCCTGAGCCCTGATGATTTTCCATCCATTGCCTACAGCGTGTTTTCCCCGTTCATCCCCGTGGCCAGCCCCGTCGCGGCTGCGGGTGGCCTCGCGGGGCTGGCCGGGCTGACCGAACTGGCTGCCGTGCCTCAACCCGACATCGCGCCGGTGTCGGCTCCGGTCGCGGCTGCGCCCGCAATCTTGCCGCCTGCCGGGATGGTTCCGACCGCCGTTGCGTCGGCCGTCGCCCCTGGCACCGTCCCGGCCTCCGCCACGGCCCCCGCCCCTGCGCCCGCACCCACGGCGAGCACTGTCGCCAGTTCCGCGCCGCCGCCTACAGCAGCCGGGGCGGGTTTTGTGCCCCCCTACACGGTGGGGCCTCCCGGCATCGGGTTCGGTTCGGGGCTGAGCGCCAGCGCCAGCGCCAGTGCCAAATCGAAGGCACCGCAGGCCGACGCCGCCGTGGCGGCGGCCGCAGCGGCCGCACGGGACCGGGTGCGGGCGCGGCGGCGCGGCCGTGCGAAGCAGCGCGGGTACGGCGACGAGTTTATGAACATGGATGTCGAGGTCGACCCCGAGTGGGGTGCGTCGCCGGAAGCACCTTCCACTGGCGGAGGTGAGCCCGCCGCGTCGCCGGCTGCCTCGGATCGTCGCGCGGGCACCCTGGGCTTTGCCGGGACGGTGTCGAAAAATAGCGCCCAGGCGTCAGGGTTGATTGCGCTTTCCGGCGATAAGTTCGGCGGGGGACCGAGAATGCCGATGGTGCCCGGCACATGGGATCCCGACGCGCCGGGGCGGGGGGATCGCGAAGACAGCTGAGAAGTGGCTCTGTGGCCACGGCGTACGCATCTGTACTCGAGATCCGTTCCGGGCCCGATCCGCCGCGGCATTCCCTTTTCTGGGCGCTGCTTTGGTACTAGCCTGCTGACACTGTCGCGCGGATAATCGACTATTGCCAAAGCCCGATGACTTCCGGGAACCGATCCGCGCGTTGCCTTCCCGGGCGCCATACAGCTGATGCACAGCCTACTGATGTCGTCTCCACATACCTTGCTCGTAACGTGACCGTCCCGGGACACGAAACAACAGTCGCACAAGGCACACTGACACCATCCACACCACTAGGGGAAACCGTGAAAACCGTGAAATCAATTGCCGCCGGCCTGGCGGCGCTGGCCGCCGTGGGGGGCGCAGCCGCGGGCGCGGTGCCCATCGCACCACTCGGTGGCATGGCCCAGGTGCGCCTGTCGGCGATAGGCGCACCCTTGCCGCAGGATCCGCCGCCGCCGCCGGCCGCGAGCGCCAACCTCCCGACCGCCGCTCAGTTGACCGCGCTGATGAACAGCCTGGTCGACCCCAACGTCCCGTTCGCGAACAAGAGCAACCTGATCGAGGGCGGCATCAATGGAATGCAGGCGTCGATGGCCGACCGCAGGCTGCAGAAGGCGGCCGCGAACGGGGAACTGCCGTTGACGTTCAACATCACCAACATCCAACCGGGTGCGCCGGGCTCGGCCACGGCCGACGTCACGATCTCGAGTCCCAAGCGCGCCAGTCCGGTCACGCAGAACTGGACGTTCGTCAACCAGGGCGGCTGGGTGATGTCGCGCGCATCGGCGATACAGGCCGTGAAACTGTTGCGCGCGAACGGAGAATGACCCAGTCCGTCGACACTCGAGGGGGAAGTGTGAAATTTGTAGTTTCCAGCATGGCGGCGTTGGCCGTTGTCGGCGGCGCGGCCGCGGGCGTCACTTCGATTGCGCCGCCGAGCGGCCTGGCTCGCGTGCAACTCGCCGCGGTCGGCGCACCTTATGGGCCGGAATCCCCCGCAAGCGGGTGGTACCCCCTGCCGCAGGACCCGCCGCCGGGGCAGGGCCTGCCGACCCCGGACCAGTTGGCGAACCTGTGCAACCAGGTGACCGATCCCGGCGTGTCGTACACAACCAAGACCAACCTGGTCGAAAACGGCATCAGCCCCGGCGAGGGCCATGTGGCCGACCACGACCTGAGGAAGGCGTTCCGAGACGGGAAGTTCCCGGAGACGTTCAACGTGACCAACATCGAGCCGGCAGGCCCGAATGCGGCCCAGGCCGACGTCGCCATCTCGGGCCCGAAGTTCGCGGGGCCGGTCACCAAGCACCTTGCGTTCATCAACCAAGGCGGCAACTGGATCATGCAACATGACTCCGCGATCGGCCTGATACAGGCGGCGACGGGCTAACCCGCTACGGCGCTCAAGTCGATCCGCGCGATGCGGTCCGGGTCTGCCAGCACGTCGATCGCGGCGATTTGACCTGCGCGGACGAGGAATCCCATGATCGCGCTCGCCCGGCCGGCGACGAAGATCACCGCCCCGGCCGCGCCGTTGACGGTGGCGGAGCGCACCTCTCGCTCGGGTCCCGCATAGCCGCGGGCCAGCTTGGCCACCGACGCCGCGCCCTCGGCGCGGAAGCCGGCCGCCCCCCGGCCGAAGTCGCCGCGCAGAACGACGTCGGGATGCAGCACCGACACCAGCCTGTCGAAGTCGCCCGCCCGGCCCGCCGCGAAGAACGCGTCAACGGCTTCGCGCTGAGCGGCGAAACCACCGTCGGGGGCCGGATCGGCCTGCTCGATGCGCCGGCGTGCCCGGCTGGCCAGCTTGCGCGTCGCCTCCGGGGTCCGGTCGACGATGGGTGCGATCTCGTCGAACGGGACGGCGAACGCGTCGTGCAACACCAACGCCAGCCGCTCGGCCGGCGGGAGCGTATTCAGCACCACGAACAGCGCCAGCCCCACCGCGTCCGCCAGCATCGCCCGGTGTTCGGGATCGAACTCCCCCTCGGCATCCACGATCGGATCCGGCAGGTGCCCGACCGGCTCCTCCCGACCGCGCCCATGGCGGTCGCGCAATGTGTTCAGGCAGATGCGGGCCACCACGGTGGTCAGCCAGGCGTCGAGGTTGGCAATCTGTTCCTCAGCCGTTCGGTGCCTGCCGCTGGCGCTCAGCCGCAGCCATGCCTCCTGAACGGCATCCTGGGCGTCGTCGACCGAGCCCAGCATGCGGTAGGCGATGGCCACCCAGCCTCGGTCGCGCGGCCTCGAAACGCGCCGACAGCGACGCACCTGGCTCATCCGGCCGAGTCACGTGCCACCCTTCTCGGGCAGCGCGCACACGCGGTTGGCAGAAAAGCCGGACGAGCCGATGTCGAGCGCGATGTTGAACCGGGCGCGCAGGTTGCCCAGCGTGATGACATGGGTGAGCCCGACGAGCTGGGCGGTGTCGAAGTGGGCGCGCAGCGCATCGAAGAGCTGATCGCTCACCTCGACCGGGGTGCGGCTGATCGCGGTGGCGTATTCCAGGATCAGCTTGTCGACGTCGGAGAAACACGAGGCGTTCCGGTAATCGGCCAGACCCAGCAGCTCCTCGTCGGTGATCCCCCACTGGCGGGCGATCTGCGAGCCCAGGTCGATGCAGTACTCGCAGCGCACCGTGGTGGCCGACTTCAGCTCGGCCAGCGCGCGGTGGCGGGGACTGAGGATATCCAGTTTCGACTCGGCCTGCTCGAGCCTGCCGTAGGCGTTGAGCAGCCGGGGGATGTGCGCATACATCCGCAGCGGTTCGAGCATCCCCGCGGTTTCGAGGTCTTTAATGCCGGTCATCTGAGCCAGCTTGCGCTTGGTGAAGAAGAAGGCGACCTTGGCGCCGAGGCCGGCGTCGCGGTCGGAGACTCCGTGGAGCCGAGGCATGGCGGTCCTCCTTGAACGTGGTCCTCGTTACGTCGACACCTGGCGACGTGCAAACGTGACCGCGCGCCCAAACCTCAAAAAACTACGTCTGCTGACCCAGCGGCACGTCCATGTCGAACACCCGGGCATGCAGCACGGTGCGATTCCGCAGCGCGGCACGCACCGCGCGGTGCAGGCCGTCCTCGAGATAGGTGATGCCCTTCCACTTCACCGCGTGCGGGAAAAGGTCGCCATAGAAGGTGGAGTCCTCCGAGAGCAGGCGGTCCAGCGCCAGCACGGTCGTCGTGGTGACCAATTCGTCGAGCCGGATCTGCTGTGGCGGTATCTGGGACCAGTCCTTATAGGACAGGCCGTGTTCGGGATACGGCTTGCCGTCGCGCACGCCCTTGAAAATCATTGGCGGGTCTTCCCGGACGCGTCCCGCAGGCCCGACGGATACATGCTGGACAGGCTAGTCGCGATCACCGGCGGTCGCCGCCACACGCCCGCAATGGCACTTGGTGCCCTTGAGGTCGTGGTGGTGACCGTAAAATGGACGCGATCAAGGAGGTGGGAGCCGATGGGAAGCGCCGACGAGCGTCGCTTCGAGGTGCTGCGCGCTATCGTCGCCGATTTCGTCGCCACCAAGGAACCGATCGGTTCGAAGTCCTTGGTGGAGCGTCATAACCTGGGCGTCTCGTCCGCCACCGTCCGCAACGATATGGCGGTGCTGGAGGCCGAGGGCTACATCACCCAGCCGCACACCAGCTCCGGACGGGTCCCTACCGAGAAGGGTTACCGCGAGTTCGTCGACCGGCTCGACGACGTCAAGCCGCTGTCATCCGCCGAGCGGCGCGCCATTCAAGGCTTCCTGGAGTCCGGTGTCGACCTCGACGACGTGCTGCGGCGTGCGGTGCGACTGCTGGCGCAACTGACCCGCCAGGTGGCGGTCGTGCAGTACCCCACGTTGTCGACGTCGACCGTGCGCCACCTGGAAGTGATCGCGCTGACACCGGCCCGGTTGTTGATGGTCGTCATCACCGACACGGGCCGGGTGGACCAGCGCGTCGTCGAACTCGGCGACGTGATCGACGACCCTCAGCTTTCCCAGTTGCGGGAGATGCTCGGCCAGGCGCTGGTGGGCAAGAAACTCTCCGTGGCGTCGACCGCGGTCGCCGACCTGGCCGGTGAGCTGGACGGGCGCAGCGGGTTGTCCAACAACCTGAGCAACGCCGTGGGCCGCTCGGCCACGGTGTTGCTGGAGTCGCTGCTGGAACATAGCGAGGAACGCTTGCTGATGGGCGGCACCGCCAATCTGACCCGCAACGCCGCGGATTTCGGTGGATCGCTGCGGTCCATCCTGGAGGCCCTCGAGGAGCAGGTCGTGGTGCTGCGGTTGCTGGCGGCCCAGCAGCAAGCCGGCAAGGTCACGGTGCGCATCGGCCACGAGACGGCGGCCGAGCAGATGGTGGGCACCTCGATGGTGTCCACCGCCTATGGCACGTCGGATACGGTGTACGGCGGTATGGGTGTGCTGGGGCCCACCCGGATGGACTATCCGGGAACTATCGCCAGCGTCGCCGCGGTTGCTCTTTATATCGGCGAAGTTCTGGGTGCCCGATGATCGCGCACCCGCTGCAGAGTTTGTGGACGGCCGCGTAACCGCGGCACAAGGAAGGTCAAGGCGTGGCACGCGATTATTACGGGCTGCTCGGCGTCAGCAGGAACGCCAGTGATGCGGACATCAAACGCGCGTACCGCAAGCTGGCGCGCGAACTGCATCCCGACGTCAATCCCGATGACGCCGCGCAGGCGAAGTTCAAGGAGATCAGCGCCGCCTACGAAGTGCTGAGCGACCCGGAGAAACGCCGGATCGTCGACCTGGGCGGGGATCCGCTGGAAAACGCCGCAGCTTCGGCCGCCGGCGGCTTCGGCGGCTTCGGCGGTTTGGGCGACGTGTTCGAGGCATTCTTCGGCGGCGGCTTCAGCGGAGGCGCCGCGGGGCGCGGTCCGATCGGCCGGGTTCGGCCGGGCTCGGACTCGCTGTTACGGATGCGGCTGGATCTCGAGGAGTGCGCGACCGGCGTGACCAAACAGGTCACCGTGGACACCGCGGTCTTGTGCGACCGCTGCCAGGGCAAGGGCACCAACGGCGATTCCGCGCCGGTTCCGTGCGACACCTGCGGCGGCCGCGGCGAGGTGCAGACCGTGCAGCGATCGCTGCTGGGCCAGATGGTGACGTCCCGGCCGTGTCCCACCTGCCGCGGTGTCGGGGTGGTGATCCCCGACCCGTGTCACCAGTGCATGGGCGACGGGAGGGTACGCGCCCGCCGCGAGATCAGCGTCAAGATTCCGGCCGGTGTCGGCGAGGGCATGCGCGTTCGGCTCGCCGCCCAGGGCGAGGTCGGGCCCGGGGGAGGGCCGGCCGGCGACCTCTACGTCGAGGTCCACGAGCAGGCCCATGACATCTTCGTGCGCGAGGGTGACGACCTGCACTGCACGGTTTCGGTGCCGATGGTCGACGCGGCGCTGGGCGCCACCTTGACCGTCGATGCCATCCTGGACGGCAAGAGCGAGATCGCCATTCCGCCCGGCACCCAGCCCGGTTCGGTCATCACACTGCGTGGCCACGGGATGCCGCACCTGCGGTCGGGCGCCCGGGGCGATCTGCATGTCCACGTCGAGGTGGTGGTGCCCACCCGGCTCGACCACCATGACAGCGATCTGCTGCGCGAGCTGAAGGAGCGCCGCAACCGCGACGTGGTCGAGGTCCGTTCGACGCACGCCGGTGGCGGGCTGTTCAGCCGGCTCCGCGAGACCTTCACCGGGCGCTAGTCGGGCGGTCTCATGTCGTCGAACGTGGGGTCTCGGCGGCGGCCGACGTAGGAGAAACCGTTGGTGGCGACGCTGTTCTATGTTGACGCACTGCCCGACGCGGGCGCGCTCGCGGTCGTCGACGGCGACGAAGGCTTTCACGCCGCCGCGGTGCGCCGCATGCGGCCCGGTGAGCAACTGGTGCTGGGGGACGGGGCCGGGGGGCTCGCCCGGTGCGAGGTCGAGCACGCGGGGCGCGACGGCTTACGCGCGCGGGTGCTGGGACGCTGGAACGTCGCGCCGGCATGCCCGGCTGTCACCGTGGTGCAGGCGCTGCCCAAGTCCGATCGCTCGGAGCTGGCCATCGAAGTAGCCACCGAAGCCGGCGCCGACGCGTTCCTGGCCTGGCAGGCGGCCCGCTGCGTGGCAAACTGGGACGGCGCCCGGACCGACAAGGGCCTGCGCCGCTGGCGTGCCGTCGCCCGTGCGGCCGCCCGGCAGTCCAGGCGGGCCCACATCCCGCCGATCGAGGGCGTGTTGTCGACGGCGGCGCTGGTTCGGCGGGTGTACGACGAGGTGGCGGCCGGGTCGACGGTGCTGGCCTTGCACGAGTCGGCGACCGATCGGCTTGCGGATATCTCTGTGGCACAAGCTGATTCGGTGTTCTTGCTGGTCGGGCCCGAAGGTGGTATCGCGCCGGAGGAGATTGCCGCGTTGACCGAGGCGGGCGCTGTGGCGGTCCGGCTCGGTCCGCAGGTGCTACGAACGTCGACCGCCGCCGCGGTGGCGCTGGGCGCGCTCGGCGTGCTCACTCCGCGATGGGATGCGGCCACGGAGTGTGGGAATCCCGCCCGAACCGAATCGTTGGGACACGCCCCTGACCAGCGGTAGACTGGCAAACCAGTATTCGAACTTCAGAAGGCAGGCATCGGAAACCACGTGACGCCCCGCGAGACCAGCGCTGCTGACGCTCAGGTACGCAGTAGCATCGACGTTCCGCCCGATCTCGTCGTGGGCCTGCTGGGCTCGGCAGACGAAAACCTGCGTGCCCTCGAACGCATCCTCAACGCCGACCTGCATGTGCGCGGCAATGCCGTCACCATTTCCGGCGAGCCGGCCGACGTCGCGCTGGGGGAGCGGGTGATCTCCGAGCTGGTCGCCATCGTGGCCAGCGGCCAGCCTTTGACGCCAGAGGTGGTGCGCCACGGCGTCGCCATGCTGGTCGGTACCGGCAACGAGTCACCCGCCGAGGTCCTCACCCTGGACATCCTGTCGCGCCGGGGTCACACGATCCGACCCAAGACGCTCAATCAGAAGCGCTACGTCGACGCCATTGACGCCAACACCATCGTCTTCGGGGTCGGCCCGGCCGGCACCGGGAAGACGTATCTGGCCATGGCCAAGGCCGTCCACGCGCTGCAGACCAAGCAGGTGAGCCGGATCATCTTGACCCGGCCGGCAGTGGAAGCCGGTGAGCGCCTTGGCTTTCTGCCGGGCACGCTGAGCGAAAAGATCGACCCCTATCTGCGGCCGCTGTATGACGCGCTGTACGACATGATGGACGCCGAGCTGATCCCAAAGCTGATGTCGGCCGGCGTAATCGAGGTTGCGCCACTGGCGTATATGCGGGGCAGGGCGCAACCGGT
Source organism: uncultured Actinomycetota bacterium (assembly GCA_963784685.1). Taxonomy (GTDB): domain Bacteria; phylum Actinomycetota; class Actinomycetes; order Mycobacteriales; family Mycobacteriaceae; genus Mycobacterium. The sequence continues at coordinate 309,080 of CAWASF010000002.1, read as the reverse complement.
ATTCACAAAAGTGTTGACTCCCAACGGTTTCCGGCCGATCGGTGAACTGCAGGTCGGGGACTGCGTCATCGGTTCCGATGGACGCCCAACGGAAGTTTTGGGTGTCTATCCACAGGGCTTCAAGGAGATTTACCGGGTCTTCACTCAGGATGGATCCTCTACGCTTGCGTCGGGGGATCATCTCTGGTCGGTATACACCCGCAAGGACCGAAGTTCTGGGAAGCCGCCTCGTGTGCTGCAAACCAAAGAGATGATCGGCAATCTGCGAGCGGCGCACTACCACCGCTACGAGTTGCCACTGCTGAGCGACCCTGCGGGCTTCGCCCCACGGGCGGTGCTGCTCGATCCGTACACTCTCGGTCTCCTGCTCGGCGACGGATGCGTGACATATTCGACGACACCGAGTTTCGCGACAGCCGATCCGGAGCTTGCGGAATCTCTAGGGCAGCTGATCCCTGGGATGAAAGTGCGGCGCAAATCGGACGTCGATTATGCGTTGAACCGCGTCGCTCGGGCGGCCGACGTCATCACTGTCGAGAACCCGGTGACCGGCGCCATGCGTCAACTTGGGCTAGCGGGCATACGGTCGAACACCAAGTTCATCCCCGCCGACTACCTGTTCAACTCGGCCGATGTGCGGCTGGCGGTGTTGCAAGGCCTTTTGGACTCCGATGGCGGCTTCGTCACCCAGCAGGGGCGTATCCGCAGGATCCAGTTCACGACGGTTTCCGCTCGGCTTCGCGATGACGTAATTTTCTTGGTCCAGTCGCTGGGCGGCGTCGTCAATTGGCGCACCAGGGCGACCGAAGGGCGCAAACCAGGGCTTACCCGTGGCCGCCAGGTGCATTACCGATCCGATGCGCATGTCCTCGACATTTGTTTGCCCCAGGGGATGGTGCCGTTCCGGCTAGCCCGGAAGGCCGCGAAGTACGACGCGACCGGCGGGGATCGGCCGATGCGTTTCGTTGACCGGATCGAGCCCGCGGGCACCGAGGAGGCAGTGTGTATCCGAGTTGCGGCAGCGGATTCCCTCTACGTCACCGAGGATTTTCTGCTGACACACAACACGCTTAATGATGCCTTTATCGTGCTTGACGAGGCCCAGAACACGACCGCCGAGCAGATGAAGATGTTCCTGACGCGACTGGGCTTCGGGTCGAAGATCGTCGTCACCGGGGACATGACCCAGATCGACCTTCCCGGCGGCGCGCGGTCCGGCCTGCGGTCGGCGGTCGACATCCTCGACAGCGTCGAGGACATCTACGTCGCGGAGCTGACCAGTGTGGACGTGGTGCGCCACCGGCTGGTCTCGGAGATCGTCGACGCTTATGCCAGGTACGAGGAGCCCGGGTCGGGGATGAACCGGGCAGCTCGGCGAGCCTCGGGTGCGCGCAGTCGTCGATGATGGACCAATGAGCATCGAAGTATCAAACGAGTCGGGCATCGACGTCTCCGAGGCGGAACTGGTCAGCGTCGCGCGGTTTGTGATCGCCAGCATGGACGTCAACCCGAGCGCAGAGCTGTCGATGGTCCTGTTGGACACCGCGGCGATGGCCGACCTGCACATGCGGTGGATGGACCTGCCCGGGCCGACGGACGTGATGAGCTTCCCGATGGACGAGCTCGAACCCGGTGGCCGCCCCGACGCGCCCGAGCCTGGGCCATCGATGCTGGGCGACATCGTGCTGTGCCCGGAATTCGCCGCCGAGCAGGCCGCCGCGGCGGGCCACAGCTTGGGACATGAGTTGGCGCTGTTGACGATTCACGGTGTGCTTCACCTACTCGGTTACGACCATGGCGAGCCGGACGAGGAAAAAGAGATGTTCGCCCTTCAGGAGCGGCTGCTCCAGGACTGGGTCGCCGAACAGGTCGAGGCCTATGAGCACGATCGCCAGGAGGAACGGGACCGCCGATTGCTGGATAAGTCAAGGCATTTCGACAATTGAGACTTGCTAAGCACTGTGTCTGACCTGGTTATACATGGTCAGCGACGTGTTCTGTGGCATCGAATATCTTGGACTTAGCAAACCGGAGGAAACCATGACCATCCCCTCCGGTGTGGAGGCATATTTTTTCGAAACTCGGTTCGCTCAAAGCTCGTCCGGCACGGTCGCGCCAGACAATCGCGGCAGGGATTTTCACCCACTCCCTCCTCTTGTCAGAGCGAACAGCACTCAATCGAACCGGCTGGCGAGCGGTGGTAGTGGCACCGACACCGACTCGCTTTATGTAGAGATCACGGCATCGGTGAGCGCATCGATGCCGGCCAGCCTGTCCGCCAGCGGCTGGGGCAACCGATAGCGGGCAGCGAGAGCCGTCGGCGCGGTGTAGCTGATCATCGTCATGGACCGGTCCGCCCAGACCAAGATTTTGAGCGGCAGATCCAGCGCGGCCAGCGGGGCCGCCGCCATCACCGGGGTACCGGCCACAGGGCTGCCGAAGATGACCACCTTGGTGTCACGAAGATCAAGTCCGGCGTTCCTGGCCTCGCCGCTGTGGTCGATCACCGCGAACACCTTCATATTCTTTTCAATCACCAAGGCGGTGAGCCGAGCGATGGTGTCGGCCACCGAGTGCGGGCTGACCTTGGTGATCACTCCGTCGGCGTCTTGTGCGTTCGTGTCGGGCATCAGCAGCCATTCCGGTAATGGAAACATGGGGAGTGGAGCCTACCGCGGTCAGTATGCGCCGTTTCGCCTTTCACCTTGAAGTGCCAGCCGGCTCCCCGCACACGACGGGCAGCGATTCTCTCTGTATGTCACCGAGGAGGGTCCTCACCCGCGTCCGCTCCCAGCCGTGAGAATCCGCCACGAAGTCAACGACAAGAGACTTGGATTCAACACAGTCTCAAATCTAACGTGCTGAGGTTCTCAGATGTTGCTGCCAAACCTGGGTGTCACGACAAGCGCTCGCCGAAGGGGCCAAGCGATCGCGCGAAGAAGGGGCTATAGTCACTCGTGCCGGCGAGGCGACGGTCACCGCGATGACGCTCGCATTGGCCACGTGTGTAAAAAGGGTTGGTCTCCGCGTCCCGCAAACAACGGCAACCCCCTGGATGTTTGAGGAGTCCAACGATGACCGAGACACCGCACAAGACCGGGCCGGCATCGGCCGAATTCTCTGATGACGTGCTTGAATCGGTTGAGATCGTCTGCACTGCGCCAATCGAGGAACCGTGCCGCACGGCCTAAAGTTCGTCGCCTCCGTCGCCGCCCAACTGATCGAGGCTAATGCGTTCACCGCTCTCACTGTGAGCGAAGAGGTACTGGCTCGGCTCGTCCAGCGGTTCGACGCGGATACCGGCTTCTTACGCCACAACGATCAAACCATCGGGGCCTCGAAGTTGATCGCCGAATGGCCACCGCGACCCGACCGTCCAGACCCGGATCCCCTGCCGATTGTCGACTTCACTAGCGCCGACGACGTCTTCGCCCCTTGCGTGCATGGCAAGGAACCGCTTGTGATTCAGCCCACGGAACCCGTTGTGATTCGGCCGCCGGCCTCGACAAACTACGCTTACAGGGCTTTTCGACGCCAGGTCACGGGAAAGCGCCGCGTCGCGACGCCCTCGGTGGCCGTTGCACCGCTGGTTTCAAAGGCGGTGACCACCGGTGTGCTTGGCTTCGCTAGCTTTCGTGGCAGGAGGTGGAAGCAGGCGGAGGTGAGCACGCTCGGTGAGCTCGCCTCTTTGTTTGCACAGCTTCAGGCCCGCGTCGCCGCCGAAGAAATGCTTTGCTACCTGGCTGAGCATGACGAACTGACCGGCCTGCACAATCGCCGATCGGTTGTTACGCACCTTTCCACCAGACTCGCGGCGGGGTGCCCCGGACCCGTCGCGGTCTTCTACCTTGATGTCGACCGACTGAAGTCGATCAACGATTACTTCGGCCACGCCGCCGGCGATTATTACCTCCGGGTATTCGCCGAACGGCTTCAGGCGGGCATGCAAGGGCTCGGCGCGATCGGTCGGATCGGCGGGGACGAGTTCCTCGTCATTCCGGACCGGGCGATGCTAACTGAGACCGCGGAATCACTCGCGCAACGGCTTCAGACGACGTTGCGCGGTCCCCTGAACATCGGCGGCTATGTGATCACTCCCTCCGTCAGCATCGGGATGGCGGCGGGCAGGCCGGGACGCGACGACACCGCGGATCTACTCCGTCGCGCCGATGAGGCCGCCCTGACGGCCAAGCGCGCGGGCGGCAACCAGGTTACAGTGTGCACCGATCACATCTACCGCAACGTCGTCCTGCGCAAGGATGTCGAACTCCATCTGCAAGCGGGCATCGACAGCGACGCCCTGCTGCTGGATTACCTACCCGAAGTCGACTTGCTGACCGGCGTGATCCTGGGGGCCGAGGCGCTGGTCCGTTGGCGGCACCCGACGCGCGGGCTGCTGCTACCGGATTCGTTCATCGGCGTAGCCGAATCGACCAACCTCGCCGGAGAGTTGGGCCGATGGGTGATGCGAAGCGCCTGCGCCGAATTCAGCCGGTGGCAATCGCTTGGCGTCGGACGAAACGTGATACTGCGCATCAATGTTTCGCCTCGTCAATTGGTCATCCCCGGGTTCGTCCACACTGTCGCCGACATCATCGACGAGTTCGGCATCAACGCCGACTCGGTGTGCCTGGAGATCACCGAGCGTGCGGTGGTTCACGAAATCGAAACCACTCGCAGAACCCTTGCGAAGTTGAAGGAGGTGGGGGTCCAGATCGCCATCGACGACTTCGGCACCGGCTACGCCGTCCTGTCGTACCTGAAATCGCTTCCGGTCGATACGCTCAAGATCGACGCTGGGTTCGTCCGCGACTTGGACACCAACACCAGCAACCTGGCCATCGTTCGCTCCATCCTCGTACTCGCTGAGGCCTTCGGCCTGCAACTGGTCGCTGAAGGCGTTGAGACGCCGGCTGCCGCAATGACTTTGATAGAGCATGGATGTCACCGGGCGCAGGGTTTCCTGTTCTCGCGCCCCGTGGCGGGCCAAGACATGCAGTCACTGCTGTCCAGGCGCCGGTTGCCGATGACCAGCTTCGCTAACGACGAGGCGCTGAGCGTGGACGCAATCTAGGGCGGGCAACGATGCGTCGTGAAGTTGATGGGCTTGCTGTCGTGGTCGCGCGAGTACGGTAGTGGCCGCCACCCCCATTCGACGACCAGCAGCGACAGCCCCGGCTCACGCAACGCGCCCTAAGGGAAGAGATCATGGCGGGCAGGGTCGAGGCGATGCGATGACGAGCGGTCGTTCAGTACCCTGTCGATCGTTTACCAGTTTTCACGCAGTCTCAGAACTAAAGAATTGATACGGCAGCGCAGTGAAGGGTTGTGCGACAGAAACTGCCAGTTGGCGCTGTCTCAAAAGTTGGATCAAAAACTCTGTCTCATATTGATATGTTCTGCGACTTTTGAGACACTGAATGTATGGCAACGACCACAGCCCCCGACGCGACCCGAACCCAACTCGGCTACGCCCGTGTCAGCACCGGACACCAGTCCCTCGACCAGCAAGTCGATAGGCTCACCGCTGCGGGTGTCGATGCCAATCGGGTCTACTCCGACAAGCTGTCGGGAACTTCGACGCGGGAGCAGCGTCCTGGTCTAGCTGCGCTCCTGGACTACGCCCGTGAAGGGGACGCCATCGTGGTGGTCGGGATTGATCGCTTGGGGCGCAACGCTGCCGAGGTGATGACCACCATCCGCGAACTCGGAGAGCGCGGCATCGTGCTGCGGTCGCTGCGCGAGGGAATCGACACGTCGAACGCGACCGGCAGGATGGTGGCCGGTGTCCTCGCGAGCTTGGCAGAGCTTGAATTGGAGCTAGGGCGCGAGCGTCGTTCGGCGGCAAGGGAAGCGCGTCGGGCACGCGGCCAGTCGATTGGCAGGCCAAAGGCGCTGTCAGACGAGCGGGCGGCGCTGGCGCGCCGGATGCATGACAGCGGCGAGCCGGCCGCGACGATCGCTACGACCCTGAAAGTCAGCCGCGCTACGGTTTACCGGGTGCTGGGCAGCGACGCCTAAGCTGACGCATGTTCGCGGAACAGCCAGGCTGACCTCCATGCCACGCGCGTGGGCGCCAACAACCAGGGCGTTCCGGCTCTTGAGCCGACGTAGATGTGTGCGAATGCAACGCCGACGTTGGCGGAATGCATTGCCTCGTAGATCTCGTGTCTCAGCGGTCACTCGCCGAAGGTTTTTGGCAGCGATGCGCGTAGCTGGTCGAGTGCACGCATCGATGCACTGTCGGCTGGTGCATGCAAGGTGATGATGTATTGGCCGGGCGACTGGGCGAGGTCGAGCTGGGTGCGGGTCAGGTATAGATCCCCTACCTCTGGATGGCGCACGTGGCTGATGCCTACGGGGTATCCCACGTCGGCCTGTTCCCAGAGCTGCTTGAATCGCTCGCTGGCACTGGACAGTTCGCTGATGACTGTCAGCAGCCGGGGATCGTCGGGATCATCGGCGCAGCCTTGCCGCAGGCCCCGGACGGTCAGGGCGGTCGCTTCGTCCCAGTCGGGATACACCTGCTTGGCTGCGGGATCGAGGAACTGCCAACGCGAGAGATTCTCTCCCACTTCAAATCTCGATGACAACGCCCGTGCGATCGGGTTTGCGGCCAGCACGTCGTGATACCGGCTCACGACGACCGTCGGCATGGGGAACTGGTCGATGAGTTCGGCGATCGCCGCCGACACTTGCTCGCGCGGCGCGCGGTGTAGCCGGGAGGTCGGGTAAGCGAGCTGATGCAGATGGGCGGTCGCTTTGGCGTCCATGCGCAGTGCCCGGGCGATCGAGTCGAGGACTTCGGCGGAGGGATGTCGGTCCCGGCCCTGCTCCAGGCGCTGCAGGTACTCGCTGCTGATACCGGCCAGCATGGCCAATTCGTCGCGCCGCAACCCCGCAAGCCGCCGTCGCGGGCCCGGCACTAGTCCCACCTCGGCGGGCGTCACCCGCGCGCGCCGTGCCCGCAGGTACTCGCCCAGGTGGTTGGCCTTGCCCACATGACCGAGCCTAAACCTCGCCCTGCCGCTACCAGCCTCAACGGGTTTACCGAGACCTGGCCGCGGCTCGACACGATCGACAACACCGGAGCAACCCCATGTTCCGCCACTTACACACCGAGGAGAACCATCATCATGACCAGCACAGCATCAGACACGCGCAAATCTGACCTGCTCGACACCGTCATTGCCGCGTACGGCGACCTCGACCGCTGGCGCTCGCTCGACCAGCTGACCGCGAAGGTCTCCGCTGGCGGTGTGCTGTGGGGCCTCAAGGGCCAGCCCGGCATCCTCGATCACTACACGCTCACGCTAACCCCGAACCTGCAGTCCGCGACCCTGGCGCCGTTCGCGGCGCCCGACCTCCGCGCCACCTACACGCCCGAGCGCGTCGCCATCGAGACCGTGGACGGCCGGCTGGTCGAGGAGCGCACAAACCCCCGCGCCTCCTTCAGCGGCCACACCCTGCAGACCCCGTGGGACCGGCTGCACGCGGCGTACTTCGCGGGCTACGCGATGTGGACCTACCTCACCGAGCCGTTCGCCTTCGAGCCGGGCTTCTCCACCGTCGAGCTCGAGCCGTGGCAGGAGGACGGCGAGACCTGGCGCCGCCTGCAGGTGACCTTCCCCGAGCACATCGCCACCCACAACCGCGTGCAGACCTACTACATCGACGCCCAGGGCCTCATCCGGCGCCACGACTACCGCCCCGACGTGCTCGGCCCGGCCGAGACCGACTCGGCGCACTACGGCTGGGGCCACCAGATCTTCGACGGCTTTGTCTTCCCAACGCATCGCCGCGTGTACCCCACCGATGAGAGCGGCCGCAAGGTGGCCGAGCCGGTGATCATCTCCATTGACCTCGAGGACATCGCCCTGTCCTAGGGCGCACACCCTCACACACCAAAGGAGGCTTGGCATGTCGACGTATCGCGCTTTTCAGGTCACAGGGCAGCGGCAGTTTGAATTGGTGGAGCGCGAGCTGCTCGGGCTGCAGCCCGGTCATGTGCGGTTTCGCGTGCACAGTTGCGGCGTGTGCCACAGCGATGTCCTCGCCGTTGAGGGTTTGCGCCCCGACCCGCGCCAGCCGGTGGTACCCGGGCATGAGGTCGTCGGCGTCATCGACGCCCTGGGAGAACAAGTGAGCGGATGGAGCGTCGGTGACCGCATTGGCCTTGGTTTTTTGGGCGGCCACTGCGGCGTATGTGTCTGGTGCCGTCGCGGCGACTTCGTCAACTGCGAAAACCAACCTCGGCCGGGCACCACCGCGGATGGCGGCTACGCCGAGGTGGTCTATGCCCGCGCGACCGGGCTGGTTCGTATTCCCGACGGCTTGGCGTCTGTGGATGCCTCTCCGCTGCTGTGCGCCGGCATCACCACCTACAACGCATTGCAGAAATTGAACGCCGAACCCGACGCGCTGGTGGCGATCCAGGGCATAGGTGGCCTGGGTCATCGGGCGTGCAATATGCCAACAAGTTGGGTTACCGCGTCGCGGCTATCGCTCGTGGCACCGGCAAGGCTGTGCTGGCAGAGAAACTCGGCGCGCACCACTACATCGACAGTGCAGCAGTCGATCCCGCCAAGGCGTTGCAGGAACTCGGCGGAGCGGTCGCGATCGTCGCCACCGCGGCCAGCGGCGCATCCATGTCGCCGCTGCTAGCCGGGCTCGCACCACGCGGTCAGCTGGTGGTCGTCGGTGTGGGCGACGACCCGATCGAGGTCAACGCCTCCGATCTCGTCTTTGATAGCCGCTCGATCGTCGGCAGCCTCACTGGCTCGGCGATTGAAAACGAGGCGAGCCTGCAGTTCAGCGCGACACACAGAGTCGCACCCATGACCGAGGTGCTGCCCTTCGAAGATGCACCTGCGGCCTATGACCGAATGATGTCCGGCCAGGCCAGATTTCGGGTGGTCCTCGATATGCAGACCAGTAGCCAAATGGGCACCGAGCGGGCTGGCGGACGCTGAGCTTCTGCAATCGCCACACCTGAAAACACGCTTCCTGCCAACGAATTACAGAACCGCGGCATCGAAGAGACACAACCGAAGAAAACCACCAAAGATCCGTAAGAAGGAGAACCAAAATGATCAGCAACCCGTTCCAGAGGAAAGCCTACGACGCGGTCGCGGCCGCGCTTCCGTTTGCAATTGATCCTGCGAAGATCACCGTGGAGCCCGGGGTGTCTTACCTGCCGAGCCCGATCAAGCTTCACGACTATGCCGCCGGTGTCATGGCCGCGTTCGGCTCGGTCGTCGAACATCTCGGCGAGCTACGCGGGTTGCCGTCCCAGACGATGACCCTGAACCGTCGGCTGTGCGGGTTTCATCTCAACGAACTGCAGGTCCAGCTGCTCAACGGCTACTCGGTCATGCTGGACACGTGGCCGATGGGCGCCGACAACGGTGCCTATCGCACGAAGGACGGGCGCTACGTCTGGATGATTGGGCTTTTTCCGCACTTGGTCAACGCGCTGTTGGGCCAACTGCAGTGCGCGAACACCGCTCAGGCGATCCAAGCGGCGGTCGAGAAGTACACCGCGCAGCAGCTCGAGGATGAGGTCGCGGGTGGCCTCAATCTGGCGCTGGGCGTGGTGCGCACGCCGCAGGAATGGCTGGCCCACCCGCAGGGAGCAGCAACGGCCAGGCTGCCGTTGTTCAACATCGATCAACAGGGCACCACCAAGAAGCGCGCGCTGGGCACCGCCAAATACAGGCCGCTCGAAGGGGTGCGGGTGATTGACCTCACCAACGTCGTTGCCGGTCCCACCGCGGGTTTCGCGCTGGCCGAACAGGGCGCAGATGTCATTGCGGTTCATCCGCCCCGCGGCGACTGGGTGACCCCGATCTGGCTGAGCGTGAACTGGGGAAAGAAAACCATCCTGACCGACATCAAGAGTCCCGACGGCAAAAAGCGCTTCGTCGAACTGCTGGTCGGCGCGGACGTGTTGCTTAGCAGCAACCGGCCTGGTGCGCTTGACGGTCTTGGTCTCAGCGAGGCCGAGCTGCGCGACATCAATCCCAATCTCGTTTACGGGTCCGAGTCGTTCGCTTCACTCGGTACGCCGTGGGCCGGGCGCCGGGGATTTGAGCAGATTGCGCAGGCGGTCAGCGGCACCGCGCACGTGCACTCCGAGGGTCTGGGGCTAGACGCTCCCACCGTGACCCCCGCGCTGATGAATGACCACCTGACCGGCTATCTGTTGGCCATTGCGGTGGTGGCGGCGCTGGCCGAGCGCGAAGAACAAGGCGGCTACTGGCGCGTCGACACCTCGCTCACCCGTTGTTCCACTTTCGGTCAAACCCTCGTCGAGCCGGTCGATGACGAGTCCTACGCGCCGATCACCGAGCAGGACCTGATCGACCACGGCGTGGACCAGGTCAGCCCGTGGGGCACCTTCACGCGGTTCGCTCCACCGGTGGCGTTCAGCCATACCCCGTCGATGGCGTTACGCCCACCCGCGTGGCCGGGCACTGACCCCGACACCATCGGGTGGACGGCGAACCCGGCCGGCGACGCGCCACCGCAGGTGCCGCACTATCCGTCGAAGTTGGCGCGGGAGGGCCGCATTCGCAACTTGGTGCCGAACTTCGGCATCGAGGATCGCGGCGATGGGGGTGGCGTCGTCGGCCTGGTTTCCAAGCCGGAGGCACTAGAAGCCCAGCTGAAAAAGTACGCAGCAGTCCACGTCTAAACCGGAAGCACCTGGCCCGGACCCAACCCGCACTCCCAGCGTGGGGTCCGGGCCCGATGCCGTCTGGCGGTAGTTGACAATCGTTGATCGTGCCGATGTACATTCCACCGTGCTCGTCTCCGCGCGCAGGAGTGTCGCTCCCGTGCGGCGCGAACGGCATTACCGGATAGCGTATTTGGTTGAGGTCTTGGTGCATCCGACGTCTGCTACATATCGACGTCCGCGGTGCGTCCGCAGTAGTTTCATCAGCGGCCCTCGCTTGCCAACGCTCCCAACCGTCTGACCTCGGACTTTTGTACGGAGCCAACGCGATCAATCGCAACAAACGCCCATGTTGACTCGTTCGCATCGAGTAGGTCAACGAGGGCGAACGGTTCGTCCGCCGGGCGGCCAGCCGCCGGGGCTGCGCTGCCAACGTGAGGGGCCGTGTCCAAGTGGGATTCCTTCGACTCGCCTTCTCCAAAGCCCTCACCTGTGGGGGACGGCTGGGTCCGCAGAGACGCTTGCCATCCGGCTCGCCGGGGGGCTGTCGTCACTGGCGTGACTCCACCCTAATAAGATTCAATAAAGAGCGACAACAAAACCGCAGGTCACAGGACTTCGAATTCACGTGGGACGTGAAATGAGTTCAGGTGAGACGTGAAAACTACTCGGCTTTTTCACGTGCGACGTGAAGTGTCCGCACCGCCGCCCCGTGGACAGCGCACCGGTCATACGGATGACCGAGGCCGCCTCCGACGGCGTGCGGCGGCACCACCAAGCACCGGGAGTTGGATTCCTGGGCGATCCAACCAGCCTTCTTCGCCGACTTGATGGCGTTGCTGACCGAGGACGGGGAGAGGGGCTTGCCCGGAGTGCCCAGGATCTCTGCGATCTCGCCCTGGGCAAAGTTCGCGTGTCCGTTGCGGCGGTGGCAGCCAAACGCTAACGCTGCCAGGCGTATCCACTACGGTAACTCCCGGTTGGCGGCGCGGTCGGCTGCGCGTTCCTTCCATACCGATTGGCGGTGAATGGCGTAGGGATTCTGAACGCTCATGCCGCACCCCCGATTTCGGGTGCGTCAGAAATCTGAGCCTCGCGGGAGGGGTCCCGGCAGTCATAGCAGTGGCAGGTGTTGCGTCCGTTCCAGCGGTTGGTGCAGCCATTGCAATGGTGTGGCAGGTCCACCACCCCGCGTTCGGTCGCGATGAGGTCGTTCGTGTTCACTAGGCCGCACCCTCGTTGCGGCGGCGGCGCACCTGGGCAGACTTCAGTGCCATGCGCTTGTAGTGGGCCTGGCGTAGCGATTCGGCACGCTTGGGGTCGCCATCAGCCAGCTTCAGGAAGCGGGCCTCGGCAGCCATGCGGGCGGGAAGTGTACGGGCTGAACGGTTTTCGGTACGTGCCCAGCTTTCATGTGCCCCGATCTGCGAGCGCAGACGGGCTTCGGTGGTGGTGGTCAACAAAATGTCCCTGTGGTCATGCATCATCAACAACCACGTTGGCCAGGCGGGCTACTCGCGTTGGACGGCAGTGCCACAGGGGCAGGAGAATACGGCCTCGTCATGGACGGTACAGCGCTCAGTTGACCTGCTCAAGCCAATTTGAGAATGTTCGACGAAAATGTGTTACAGGTCACCCAGGCCCAGCGTGCGGGCTTCCTCGGCGGCACGCTCGGAGGCGCTGGCCCCTGTATAGCGGTCAATCATGTCGCGGTTGGACCACCCCGCCACAGCCATCAGACCGGACTCAGATCCCTTGGCACGCAACCATCTTGTGGCGAAGGTATGCCTCAAGATGTGTAGGTGGAATCCTTCGACCCCGGCAGCTGCGGCGCGGCCCTTCAGGGCCTTGTCCAGCCCGTAATAGCCGAGACCCTTACCGCCGCCGCCAAGCCACAAGGCACCGGTCTCGGCAAGTCGGTGGGCGCGGCGCGCACGGATGTAACGGTCAATCGCGGCGGCAGCTTCGACACCGAACGGCACGATGCGCCCTTTACCGCCCTTACCGCGTCGGACAATCGCTTTGCCCTGATGGACGTTCATATCTGAGACCTGCATGTCGGTGACCTCGGTGGCACGCACACCGGTCTCGGCCATGAACCGCAGGATGGCCTCGTCGCGGCGGTCCTGTAGGGAGTTGCCCTTGCACGCCGCAATGAGTCGCTTCAGCTGGTCGTCGGTGAGGGCCTCAACCACCTTTTTGTCACCCTTGGGCGGTTTCAGTCCGATCAGTGGATTGGAGCTAAGCTCACCCTCATCAAAAAGCCATGCCGCGTATCGCTTCAGCGCCAGGTCTCGGGACTTCGCCGTGTTGGCCTCCATGCCGGCGTCCATCAGATCGGCCAGGAACGCCTGTGCGGCTGTCCGGGTCAACTCGGCGGGCTGTCCGGTCTCCGCGCACCAGCGCAGGAACTTCTTAACGCCGTCCGCGTAGATCTTGATGGTGCGGGGTGCCTTGCGCTCGGCCTTCAGCGCCAGTTCCCACGACGGGAGCATTCCCGCAAGGTCGGGCAAACTTTGCGTCACACGTATATCTTGACATACAACTCTGTGGGCTACGTGCTATCTTGGACTTGCCTGTAAATCAGCAGGTAGAACGCATGAGGAAGCAAACTTACGTGTCAAGGTATTTCGACAATTGACCGGCGTGTATCAGCTGCTCGGCGCGATCGCCCTGATCGCTTTGGGCGGGCTTTTTGCGGCGATCGACGCCGCCGTCAGCACGGTCTCAATGGCCCGGGTGCAGGAACTCGTCCGCGACGAAAGACCCGGCGCGGTCTCCCTGCTCAAGGTGATGACCGACCGGCCGCGCTACATCAACCTCGTCGTGCTGCTGCGCATCATCTGTGAGATCACCGCGACCGTGCTGCTTGTGGTGTTCCTGTATGACAACTGGGGCATTAGATGGGCGCTGTTCGGCACCGCGACCATCATGGTGGTGACCAGCTTTGTCGTGATCGGGGTGGGCCCACGCACCCTCGGCCGCCAGCACGCGTATTCCATTTCGTTGGCGACGGCCCTTCCGCTGCGGGTGATCTCGTGGTTGCTGATGCCCCTCAGCCGATTGCTCGTTGTCCTGGGCAACGCGCTCACACCCGGCCGGGGATTGCGGAATGGCCCGTTCGCCTCCGAGATCGAACTGCGCGAAGTAGTCGATCTGGCCCAGCAGCGCGGCGTAGTCGCCGCCGACGAGCGCCGGATGATCGAGTCGGTCTTCGAACTCGGTGACACCCCGGCCCGCGAGGTGATGGTGCCGCGCACGGAGATGATCTGGATCGAAAGCGACAAGTTCGCCAGTCAAGCGACAAACCTTGCTGTGCGCAGCGGGCATTCCCGCATTCCGGTGATCGGCGAAAACGTCGATGACATCGTCGGGGTCGTGTACTTGAAAGACCTTGTCCAGCAGACCTTCTTGTCGCCGAACGGCGGCCGGGACACCAAGGTGTCGCAAGTGATGCGCCCGGCGGTCTTCGTGCCGGACTCCAAGCCGCTGGACACGCTGCTGCGTGAGATGCAGCGCGATCGCAACCACATGGCCCTGCTGGTCGACGAGTACGGCGCGATAGCCGGACTGGTCAGCATCGAAGACGTGCTGGAAGAAATCGTGGGCGAAATAGCCGACGAGTACGACGAGGCGGAGACGGCGCCGATAGAAGAGCTGGGTGACAAGCGTTTTCGAGTCTCGGCGCGGCTGCCGATCGAAGACGTCGGCGAACTGTACGACGTGGAATTCGAGGACGACCTCGACGTGGACACCGTCGGCGGCCTGCTGGCCCTGGAATTGGGCCGGGTTCCGTTGCCGGGCGCCGAAGTGGTGTCGCACGGCTTGCGGCTGCGCGCCGAGGGTGGCCCGGATCATCGGGGGCGGGTGCGAATCAACACCGTTCTGCTGAGCCCGGACGAATCCGAGGGTTTGGATGAGTCGAGCGGCGGGGAGGCAAATCAGGATGGCTAAGCGATTGGATGCCGAGGACGCCAAGCTGGTGGCGCTGGCGCGGGCAGCGATTGCCCGCGCCGAAGCCGACAGCGGCGCCGCGGTCCGGGACGTCGACGGCCGCACCTATGCGGCCGCGCCGGTGGACTTGTCGACGCTGAAGTTGACCGGCCTGCAGGCGGCGGTGGCGGCCGCCGCGTCCAGTGGTGCCACCGGGTTGGAGGCCGCCGTCCTGGTGGCAGCGTCGGCCGATGATCCCGGGATCGCCATCGTTCGCGAACTCTCGCCGACCGCCGTCATCATCGTCACCGACCGCGACGGCAACCTATTGTGAGGCCGAACGTGCACTCATGACCGAATTCCGCTCGGGTTTCGTATGTTTGGTTGGCCGGCCGAACACCGGCAAGTCGACGCTGACCAACGCGCTCGTCGGCGCCAAGGTGGCGATCACGTCGGCGCGGCCGCAGACCACCCGCCACACCATTCGCGGGATCGTGCACCGGGAGAACTTCCAGATCATCCTGGTCGACACCCCCGGCCTGCATCGCCCGCGCACGCTGCTGGGCAAGCGGCTCAACGACTTGGTCCGCGACACCTACGCCGAAGTCGACGTGATCGGTCTGTGCATCCCTGCCGATGAGGCGATCGGGCCGGGCGACCGGTGGATCGTCGATCAGGTTCGCGCGATCGCCCCCAAGACCGCACTCGTCGTCGTCGTCACCAAAATCGACAAGGTGCCCAAAGACCGGGTGGCCGCGCAGTTGGTCGCGGTCAGCGAACTGGTCGGCGATTCCGCCGAAATCGTTCCGGTGTCCGCGGCAACCGGCGAGCAGGTCGACGTGCTGATCGAGGTCCTCGCCGCGGCGTTACCCGTCGGTCCGGCGTACTACCCCGACGGCGAGCTGACCGACGAACCCGAGGAGGTCTTGATGGCCGAGCTCATCCGCGAGGCCGCCCTGGAGGGCGTCCGCGACGAGCTGCCGCATTCCCTCGCGGTCGTGATCGACGAGGTCAACCCGCGCGAGGGACGCGACGACCTGATCGACGTGCACGCGGTTCTTTACGTCGAGCGCGACAGCCAGAAGGGGATCGTGATCGGGAAGGGCGGCGCCCGGCTGCGGGAAGTGGGTACCGCCGCGCGCGGCCAGATCGAGAAGCTGCTGGGCACCAAGGTCTATCTCGACCTGCGGGTCAAGGTCGCCAAGAACTGGCAGAGCGATCCCAAACAGCTTGGTCGACTTGGGTTCTAGGGCTTGCGGCGGAGGCGCCTCACCTGCTCTACCATCTGTGCATGATCGCAATCCATCCAGGCGCACCGCGGTGGCTTAGGTGAGCCGCGTCGCCCTCCCGCCGCCCCCGTTCATGGACGAGAGTAGGTCCCTCATCGCAACGGACCCGCGGGACTATTGGCGGGCGCTGCGGGACGGTGCCGTGTTTCGCGAACCAAGCGGTTACTACGTGTTGACCCGCCGCGCCGACGTGCGCGCAGCGCTGCGCAACCACGACACCTTCGTGTCGCGCAGGAAGCAGCTCACGCGATTCGGCGCCGGGATGAAGTCCATGCCGATTGCGCTCCCGATCGCATACGATCCGCCGGACCACACGCGCTTCCGCCGAATCCTGCGACCCTACTTCGGCCCTCAGGCGGTGGGAGGGCTGTTGTCCGCGTTGCGGGAGCAGGCATCAGCGCTTATCGGCGCCGTCGCGGCCAACGGGGCGTGTGAGGCGATCATGGACATTGCCGACCCGTTCCCGTTCGGGGCGTTGGCGACTCTGTGCGGGCTTCCGTTGGACGACCGAGACAAAGTGGTCGCTTGGGCGGAGGCCGTTAACTGGGACATGCCCGCGTCGGCGCAAGGATCTGAATTGATCAGATATCTTATCGAGGCGGTCGAAGGGGATGACAAGCCTGTTCTTGCGGCCCGCCTGCTCACCGGCGACGACCCGCTTACCCAAGACGAAGTGATCGGACTGTTTACCCTCCTTTATTTCGCCCAGGATGGCATGCAGGCAGCCATCGGGTCTGCGCTACTGCACTTGGCCCGTAGTCCCCGGCTTCGTTCACTGCTTCGCGACAAGCCCGATCAGGTCAGATTGTTCGCCGAGGAAGTCCTGCGACTTGAGACCCCGCTTCCGTTCATCGGACGCTTCACCAATCGAGAGGTCACCGTCGCCGACGTCACGATACCGGCGGGCTCTCCGGTGCGCCTATGCCTGGCGTCGGCAAACCTCGGCGACAGCGAAGAGTCATCGGTGATCGCGGGTGACGACGAAAAGATCCGCCCGAAGCAACACAGGAGCTTTGGCGGCGGCATCCATCGGTGCCTGGGCAAGACTCTGGCCCGCGCGGAACTGACGGTGGTCGTGAGCGAATGGTTGCGCGCCGTACCCGATTTCGAATTGGAACGTGGCTTCGTCCCTAGCTTCACCTTCAGGCAGGGTGGCGCGGTTGTACTCAGCAGTCTGCCGCTGCGATGGCGTAACGGGTCTTAGGTAGAACGCGTCACGCGAGAACCCGGACGGTCTGCAGCGATGAATCAGCCGCGTCAGGCACATTCATGCCCGAGCGCACACCCGAACACAAGTAGTCGAGCACGGCGTTCATTGAGGCGCTCGCCCGGCACGACGGCAGGACTGCCGGGCGGATACGGCGTGAGTTGTTCGGCGGCGACGCGGCCGGCGGCCCGGTCCGAGTGGCAGGTCCCCGATACTGAGTCCAACAGGTTTTAGAGCCAGTTGTTCGTTCGGATTCAGTTGTCTGGCAGGCCACCAAGGTGTGGTGTGGCTGCACGCCGCAGCGTACTCGGACAGCGTTGTCCGGTAGCCAGAGATGAATGACGGTGCCGGTGGTGACACGCGATGACATTGAGCTTTCGTCGCAGTTTCGTGGCGCTCCCTTGGAGACGATCGAGAACCGTTGCAGCGGTGGGCCCGCTGCCTGACTGGCTTTGGGCTGTTACGGAACGTGAACGCCCGGCGGTGTGTCGTCTACTGGCGGTTCAACCCGAATATAAGTACGATGTACCTATACACCGCGGGTGGCCGCGCGGAAGGCGCCGGGAAAGGATGGTGTGACGTGCGGGCTCGATTCACCACCGATGAGATCCGCGAGTGTGCGTTGGGCATCGTGGAGCGCGATGGAGTGGCGGCGCTCAGTGTGCGCGCCGTAGCATCGCGATTGGGCACGGGTCCAATGACCTTGTACAACTACGTCAATGGTCGCGATGGCCTCGAAGATCTCGTCGTTGACGCGATCATCGGTTCGGTCAACCTGTCGGAACCGACGGATGATTGGCGGACGGACTTCACCGCTGCGGCGACGGCGCTGTGGGAAGCGCTGCGATCGCATCCCAACGTGATTCCCTTGATTCTCACGCGTCGATCCGTTTCTGCGTCCAGCTTTGCTCCTGCCGAGCGGATGATTGAGGCGCTATCGCGATCACGTCTGGACGAATATCAGATTCTTGCCGCCTTCCGGGCGGTTTTGGCGCTCGTGACGGGGTCAGCGCAGGCGGAGTTCGCCGGCCTTTTCGCTGGCACGGACTATCACGACGAGGCAAATATTGTCGGCGCCGCCCGAATCGGTCAAGTAGCAGGCACCGACTATCCATGCATTGCGGCTCTCGCCACAGTCAGCCAACGATCCAGCGCCGCAGAGGACTTCCATCGTGGTCTGGGGATCTTCCTGACTGGATTGAACGCGACCGAGACTGGTAGTTGCGCGCGGTCATGACCGACGTTTCGACGAAGCTGACACCGAAGGGGCAGCAGACGCGGCGACGCATCGTGGAATCGGCGTCACGACTCATCGCTGTTCATGGCATTACCGGGACGACGCTTGAGGACGTCCGCAGTGACGCAAAGGTCAGCAGTTCACAGATCTATCACTACTTCGCTGATAAGCAGTCGCTGGTCCTGGCGGTCATCGACAACGAGCAAAACGTGACTGGTCGCGATCCGATGACCCGCAACTTCGAGTCAGTCGCGGCGCTGCGGGCCTGGGGTGACTTGCTGATCGATCAGCAACGAGAGCCGCACCGTCACGGTGGTTGTCCGATCGCCACCTTGGGCAGCGAGCTCGCGGTCGCTGATGGCGAGGGACTCGAGCGCATTGCAATGGCGTTTCGTCGACTCCAGGACAGTATCGCCAGTGGGTATCGCACCATGCAGACGCACGGCGGACTGGCGGCAAGCGCCGATCCAGACATGCTGGCAACGGTGACAGTGGCGACGGTGATTGGCGGGCTGGTCCTCGTCCAACTCAACCAGGACACCGGCGCGCTCGCAGCGTCGATCGACAGCGTTCTCGCGCTTTTGACCTCGCACGGCGGCGATGTCCCAAAAGCCCAGTGCACCAGCTAGTTTGGATTCGATATTCCAAAATATTGCTTCTACCGTCGGGCTCATGACATTCGATATGAGCGGATCGACCGCGCTGGTGACAGGTTCGACCAGCGGTATTGGCGCAGTGATCGCTGCGATGCTCGCCCACCACGCAGCCCACGTGCTGGTGTCTGGCCGCGATCAGGGTCGAGGCGAGAGCGTCGTCGCCGGTATTCGCGAGGCGGGCGGGCAGGCTGACTTCATTCGCGCGGACCTCAGCGGGGGCGCCGCAGCAGCTAAAGATTTGGCGTCACAGGCTCGTCAGGCGGCAAGGGGCGCCATAGACATCTTGGTCAACAACGCCGCGATCGGCGCTCTGGCGCCTACGTCCGCCTTTCCCGCAGATGCCTTCGACGCCGTCATCGCGACCAACCTGACAGCTCCCTTTTACCTGGTGGGCGAGCTTGCGCCGCTGATGGCGGCGCAGCAAAAGGGGGCGATCGTCAATGTTTCCAGCATGGCCGGCCAGTTCGCGATGCCGGGAATGTCTGTCTACGGGGCAACCAAGGCCGCGTTGCTCTTGTTGACTAAGAGCTGGGCCGCCGAGTTCGGACCACAGGGGGTTCGGGTGAACGCAGTGGTCCCGGGCCCGACACGCACGGCCGGTTCAGCGGAGTTGGGCGATGTCCTTGATCAGCTCGCCGCGCAGGCCCCTGCTGGGCGTGTCGCAGACCCGAGTGAGATTGCCTCCGCGGTGACCTTTTTGGTCAGCGGCGCGGCGAGCTTCATCCACGGCGCCGCTCTTTCGGTCGACGGCGGCCGCACCGCGGTCTAGTTCGACGGGCGACTCAACAGATCCCGGTGGTGACAGAAGGTCGGTATGAACCGTACAAACGCTGAAGGTCAGTCTCTGCTGATCAAGAACGTGCAGATCTTCGATGGTGTCTCGGATCGCCTACGTGCCGGGCATGTCCTTATCAGCGGACGCGTCATCGCTGCGGTCGACGCTTCGACGATCGCCGAGGCCGACTCGATGACCGTCATTGACGGCACCGGACGGGTGTTGATGCCCGGGATGACGGACGCCCACGTCCACCTTGTCGGGATGGCGAACACGTTGATGGACTTGGCGATGGCGTCCCAGAGCCAGCTCGTCGCGGCTACCTTGGCTCGCGCTAAAGACACCTTGCAACGCGGATTCACCACCGTCCGCGACATGGCCGGTGACACGGCGGGCATCAAGAAGGTGATCGACGACGATCCTGTGCTGGGTCCACGGATCTACCCCAGCCAGGCGGCCATCTCCCAGACTGGCGGCCACGGCGACTTCGGCTTCGTCTACGAGCGGCCGACCGCGTTGGGCGGAAACGAGTCTCGCGCGGAGCAGATTGGTTTCATGCGGGTCGCCGACGGCTCCGAACGGATGCTGGCGGCCGTCCGTGAACAGCTGAAGCTCGGCGCGTCGCAGATCAAGCTGATGGTGGGCGGCGGCGCGGCCTCGCTCTACGATCCGCTCTACACGCGTCAGTTCATTCCCTCTGAGATCAGGGCGGCGGTCCAGGCCGCCGAGGACTACGGCACCTACGTGGCCGCGCATGTCTACAACGTTGCCGGGATACGCCGGGCCGTTGAGGCAGGTGTGAAGTCCGTCGAACACGGCCATTTGGCTGACGAGGCGACGATCGCCCTGCTGGCTGAACGCGACGTGTGGCTCTCGATGCAGCCGTTCGTCGAACACGACCACCACTTCGTCAGCGCCGACAGCGCCGAGAAGAACAGAAAGGTCTGCAGCGGTACGGGACAGGTCTACCGGTGGGCGAAACAGCATGGGGTGAAGGTGGCCTGGGGAACGGATCTACTGTTCGAACCGGAGAACGCCGCGCGGCAGAGCGACATGATGACCCGCCTCGGCGAGTACTTCACCACTGTCGACGCCCTCAAGATGGTGACCTCGGGCAATGCCAGTCTCTTTCGGCTGTCCGGAGAGCGGGATCCCTACAAGGCCGCTCGGCTCGGCGAGATCACCGTCGGCGCCTGGGCTGATCTGCTGCTGGTCAACGGCGACCCCACCGTGGATCTCGCGCTGCTCGCCGACCCGGACACCAACATCGCCGTCATCGTCAAAGACGGCGTGGTGGTCAAAAACAAGCCGTGACTTGACCGGCGGCGGTGCCACCTCAAACCCGGTGTGGCTCTATCCGGTTACGGGTGATTGTAGGGGCGCATCCGTACGATGATTCGGGGAAGCTTTCTGCCTGGCCGGCGGCGCATTTCGTAGTCCCACGCCAAGCCCTGGCCCAAGTGCCAACCACGCCAGCGGGCCAGCAGACACAGTCCGGCCCCGACGACCGCGGCAACCACCGAGCCCTCCGAAGCTGACCCGTGATCACTGAACAGCACCGCGACCACACTCGCGGCCACCGCGCAGGTCGCGTAGAGGGTGTTGCCACCAAAGATCTGCGGCATGCGGCCGACGGTCAGATCGCGCAACACGCCGCCCCCCACCGCGCTAATGGTGCCCAGCAATACCGCCGCCAGCCAGCCCAAACCGACGCCGAGTGTCTTCTGAGCGCCGACGGCAGCCCAGGTGCCCAACGCCAACGCATCTACAAGCGGGTACGACAGAGCCCATATGCGAGTGTGCATCGGCACTATATACGCCACCGCCGCGCCCGCCGCAGCGGTGAGCACGTATCGGGAATCAGTCAGCGCGGCAGGAGGTCCGTGTTGCAGGATCGTGTCGCGGATCATGCCTCCTCCCAGCCCGGACACAAGGGCAAGCGCAGCAAATCCGATCGGGTCCATACGCAGCCCGCGGGCCACCGCGCCGCCAAGCACCGCATTGGCGAATACCCCAGCGAGGTCAACGACGCGGGACACCTCACCCAACGCGGTGGTCACGGGCGACCCGGAGCCGTCTTCTTCACTGGGGCGCCGAGGTGTCGCGTTATTCTGTTGTCTAACTGCACTACCCCATCTCCGGTGAGAGATGCCAGCGCGTGAGTACGTCCCGCGAGAGCCGCGGCCAGATGGATAGCGCTGCCTTGCACCGCATGTCGAGCGCCGTCACCTCTGGTAAGGGTCCAGCGCGTGTCGGTCGCCCGCAACGTAAGTCCCGCGGCATTTCGCCGTGCGGGTACGAATGGATTAGGGATGCGCACCTCGGTGTCGAGCACGGCATCCATGATGTTGTCGGGGATTGCTGTCTGCCGGCCGAGGGCAAGGGCGATGTCCAGATGGTGCAAGACGTGATCGCCCAGAAGGAGCCTTGGGGGGAAAAGCTTCCCGATGCCCTGCGGGCGAGCGATGCACCTTTCGAAGGTGTCAATCAGTTCTTGCGGAGACTGTCGGGCCGCCAGGCGTTGGGCGACTTGAGCATTCGCACGGTCGAAACTTCCCCTGTGTTTCAGGATCGACGAGGCCAGTGAGTGTAGTGGGATGGTGTACCCGACTACCAGGTGCGCGAGTACGTCATGAGTCCTCCATTCACTACACAGGCTCGGCCGGTTCCACTCAGAGGGTGCGAGAGTCCTGGCGAATGCAACAAGTAGCCGGTCATGTGCGCGAAGAAGCTCACGCGCTGACATGGAGTTCCCTCTGCAGAAACGCGATCTGATCGGCAAGCAGCTCCAAGGCCAGCGGCGGATGGTAAATCTGGAAATGATCACCGTCGAAGGACCGAACGACAGTGTTGGGCGCGGAACGCGCCACGTCGTAGACATGCTTCGTGTCCATCAGCGTCTCTTTTGTCGACACGCATACCAGCGCAGGGGCCTCGATTCTCCGGGCCTTCCTCTTGGCGCTTATCACTGCCAGACCCAGGGCGTTGGCCGCCGCGATCCTGTTGTCGAAAGGCACCGCGTCTGGAGCGGTGGATCGCCAACCCTCTTCGGCCCCGGCGACAGTCACGACTGCGGTGGACCCTGGAGGGCCAACGATCGGGATGTATCTGCGGCGCAACCGAAACGCTGCCCGCAACAGATCCTCGACAATGGGCACAGTCATCCGAAGCATCGGTCGGATCCCCGAACGAAGTGCTGCGCCCGGTCCGTAGACGATCGGGCACTGCACGACCACCGCGGCGACGTCGCGGCGCTCCGCGGCTACTCGCAGCGCGTGCATGGCACCCAGGCTGGTGCCCCACAACGCGATTCTGTTGGCATCGACGTTGTTGTCGGCCTGGAGGAAGCCAATGGCCGCCAGAACGTCGTTGTGCTGGCGGCGCATCGCGATCCGCTGACGCGGTGTTCCTTCCGAAGCTCCGGTATGGCGGTAGTCGAACGCGAGAGTCGCGATGCCGGCGTCGGCGAAAGCCTCTTCATACTGTTGCAACATCATCTGGTGAGTCGCCCCCAGACCGTGGACGAGGACCAACGCCGGGTGTGGCCCCGCTGTCCGGGGATAGGTCAACCACGCCGCGCAGCGGGTTCCGTGTGACTCAAAGTCGACGCGATTCGTCTGGGCCAGGCCATCGTGCATCTGACAACTCCTTGCGATAGGTACGCTGTACGTATGAGTATACGTATGATGTACGTGTAATCGTCAAGTCAAAGCTCGGCCGCAACCAGCACATCCTTCACAGGTGTCGTCGAGGAACAGACTCGCCACGCGGTTGCTTTTGGACGATCCGGCGCCACGGAGCACCGCTCGTCCGGCCGCGCGCATAACCTCCTCCACCGCGCGAGCGCAGACGAGGTGCAGAAAATCCAGCGGAACTCGCAAGATTGAACCATCTTGAACGCGCCTATAGGCTCCACGGTCGCGGATTCGGTCGTCGTGTCTCAAGTTCACTGCACAAGTGCAACTCTGGTGCAGCACAGTTGATCTCGCAGGCGACCAGGGTGTGGGCGTGCCTGCACGCCGCAGCGTACTCGGCTGGTGTCCGGTAGCCCAGAGACGAGTGACGGTGTCGGTGGTTGTGCTCGTCCTTGAAGTCACCAATGACCACCCGGGCCTCGAACAAGGTGTTCCAGTGGTTGCGGTTGAGACATTCCTTCCGGAGTCGGTTGTTGAATGATTCGATGTAGCCGTTATTCCATGGTTATCCGGCTAATCTGGGCCAAGTTTCGGCTGTTGAGCGTGGTGGTCCGCTAGTTTTTTGACTTGCGGAGGCGGCGGAGTTCTTCTTCGTGGCGGCGCACGGTGGTAGCGAGGGCGTCCACCGCGATGCGCAGGTGGGCTATTTCGGCGGTGAGCCCGGACAGGGTGTGCGCTTCCCTGCCACGAGCGCGGTGTTCTTCGATGATTCTGCGCAGGTCGGTGTTGCGGTAGAGGGTGGCTCGCCCGAGTCCGGTGCGGGCGGCGACCTCATCGAAAGTCACTTGTTGTCCGGCGAGAATGATTGCGGCGCAGGCATCTTCGACGTGTTGTCGGCGCTGTTGAGGTGTCATCCGGTTTGTGTCTGACTGATGTGAGCGTCCAGGCGTGCGATGAGGCGGCGGTGGCGTTCGGCTTCGTTGGTCCAGCCGCGGGCTTCGGCGTCACGAGCCAGGGTTTCGGTGTCGGCACGCTGTGCGGCCAGGACGGGCAGGTAGCCGGTGTCGGTGCGGAAGTTGGGGCAGTGTTCACAGATATTGGCGTAGGCGCATGGGCCTTGGACCTGAGCCCGAATACAGAAGCCACCGGCGAGGCGGGCCTTGACCGCCGGGACATCTTTCCAATCGCCGTCGACGATCGGCAGTGAGACGCGGCCCTGGGGCGGTTCGGTGGGCAGGGTACCGAGATGGGCTTTGGCGGCGGCCAAGGCCCGCTCGTATTCGGTGCGCACGGTCGCGTCGAACAACCGTCCGTAACGCAGACTCATCTCGGCCGAGACATGGCCGAGCAGGGTCATCAGGCTTTGCAGGCTGACGCCGGCGTTGACCAGTGCGGTGGCGTAGGTGTGGCGCAGTTGGTGTGGGGTGATGTGCGGCAGGCCGGCATCGGCGGTAACGCGGGTAAGGACGTCGCGAAGGTGATCGACGGTCAGGCGCCGACCGTGGTGGGTGAGCAGGAAATCGGTGGGTCGAGCCGTGCGCGGGTGGGGCAGCGGCCGTCCGGGTGAGCGGTGGGCGACGATGCGGTCGATCAGCGCGACGGTTTCCTCGTCGAGAGGCACCATGCGTTCGGTGTTCAGCTTGCCCAGCGGAACTTTCAGCCACGCGCCTTGGCTGGGGATTTCGTGCACGCTGTCCAGTTCGAGGTCGACGAGCTCACCGATGCGCAAACCGGTCGCTCGTTGCAATAGCAGGGCATCGGCGGGCAGCCGCTCGGGCCAGGCGTGCAGTGCTTGGGTCAGGCGCCGATCCAGGTCGGGGGTGAGGTAGCGGGGCAAGGCCCGGGGCAGCTTGGGGATGTCGGAGCGAAACACTAGGCGCCGCTGTGGTGCTTGCGGCCAGCCCCATTCGGCGATGTTGTTGAGCAGGCAGTGCACGGCCAGGATCCGGCCCCGGCGCTCAGAGGCTGAGATCGGTGCACCGGTGCGCGAGTTCATCGCCTCGGCAGTCGCGGTCAGGTAGGTCTCAATGTGGCGGCGGCGGTCCAGGTCGGCCAGGCTCATTAGCGCTGGGTCGACCGCGGCCAGATGCGCGGCGAAGTGGTTGAGCCGGGTCGCGGTGCCGGTGACCGTGCCGCGGCTATGGGTGGCGGTCAACCGATCGAGGTAGGCCGCGAACGATCCGCGCAGCGCGCGGGTGGCATCCCGCATCCGTTGGGTAAAGCTCTGCCGTAGCAGGCTGGTTGCGTTGACCGGCTGTTCGGTGAACACACCGAGGTGAAACATGACCTGGCGGGCGGTGTGGGCGGCACTGCTGTAATGACGACTGGGTTTCCCTGCGCCGTGCCGGGCTGCGCTGGCGGTCAGTAGGTCATCGAAATCGTTGTCGGTCAACGCATCCAGCCGTCGGCCGGTCTGGATGAGGAGCCTGCCGATCACCTGCGATGCGGCCGCGCTGCGGGTGCGTTCGGTGAAGCCGAGTTCTTGCGCGGCGTCCAGGAACCGGACCAGATCCTGGGCCAACGGCCCCAGTGGCAGATGCCGCCAGAACACGGCCAGTTTGCGGCGGATCAGGTAGTCGTATCCGGGCCGCAGATACCCGGCCAACATCAGAAACGTCACGAACGAGCGGGTGGGATGAGAAACCGTCAACCGCGCCTCAAGCGGCTCACCGGCCCACCGCTGCGGATCGGGCCAGCGCCGCAGGAACGTTCGCGCGGCCGAGCCAAGGTTCACACTGATCAAACCGAGCCGAGCACAGTGTTCGTCGTATGCGGCGAGCAGGTCGACCTCAGGAGCGGGCGCGTAGGCGCGCACGGGCGGCATCGAACTCCTCACGCAGAAACGTTGGGGCCAAATGGATGTAGGCGGCAGCGGAATCTACATGGTCGTGGCCCATCAACGCTTGGATCACCGAGAGGTCGACCCCTGCCTCGGCCAGTGCGGTGCCAAACGAATGCCGTAACGCGTGTGGATGTCCCGCCGCGACACCGGAGCGCTCGCGGTGATATCGGAACACCGTGCGCAGCCCCGCCGCAGTGAGCGGGCGCCCGCGATGGGCACCTTTGGCGACGACGAACAGTGCATCCGCGTCAGTTTCGGGGCGTTCGGCCAGCAGATAGGTTTGGATCGCGCCGGCCACGTCGGTATCGATCGGCACCGAGCGTTCCTTGCCGCCCTTACCGAACACCCGAACCCAGCGGCGGGCGATATCCACATCGGCGACCCGCAGCGAAAGTACCTCCGCAGACCGCAGCCCCGACAACAGCATCAACCCACCGATCGCGCGGTCACGCCAGCTACGGAAGCTGCCCAGCAGCGCCGCTGACTCCTCCCGCGACAAGCCGCGCGGCAACCGGCGCGGCTCACGGACCCGCAACTGCGAGCGCGACTTTGGCTTCGCCGTGTGCGCCAACAGCCCGGAACGCTCACTGCGCGAACGTAATCGGGCCGCGCGACCGCTACTGACTGGGCTACGCGCATCCGGGTCACGCATCTCCCGAAACGCAAACAAGCTCGAAATCGCCGCCAGCCGCCGATTGATCGTCGCCGGCGCATACCCCTGATTGCGTCCATCACGGATCGAATACACGTTGCCGCCCGGCCGACCCGGCAATGTCGCTTCCCGACATGCCGTCAAGAACCGCAGCAGCACATCGACATTCACCTCCGCTAGACCCAAGTGCTCGCCAGTTAGCCACCGCGCGAACGCCAGCAGGTCATAGGCGTAAGCACGGCAGGTTCGAGGGGAGAAATTGCGGTCAGCCAGATACCCCAAGAACTGGTTAACCAAATCGAACTTCTGCGCGGCCGTTCCGCGCAACTGCCAGACGCCGTCGTCGTCCACAGCCGCAGAGAGTTCCGTTGTCATGAGATGTAGATATCGCATCCCAATCCGCCACAGGTCAAGAACCGCAGGAAAACGGCGTGTCGAGCGACATCGAATATCCCGATTAGCCGGTTAAGAGAGGAGTGCCCGGCGGGATGTAGGAAAGTCCGACTTTGTTCTCGCAGAACCGTTGTAGGGCTTGGGAAACCAACTCAGGGCCGTTGTCCATCCGCAGTACCTTCGGCGGACCGCCGGCGACGGCGAACGCATCCTCCAACTCGATCACCAGGCGATCGGCGGTGATCGACCGTTCCACCACGTGGAGTAGCGAAACGCGGGTGTGTTCGTCGATCATCGAGGCGATCTTGATGGCCTTGCCGTCGACGGTGGAGTCGAACTGGAAATCGATCGCCCACACCACGTTCGGAGCGTCGGCCTCGACCGGCCGAATAGAAGACACCCCGGCCCGCTTGCGCGGGCTGTGCACGCGCACCTGCAGGGCTTCTTCGCGCCAAGGCGGTGAATCTTCTTCTTCTTGACCTCGCGGCACTCGTCGAAGCGCAGCGCCGCCCAGGCACGGCGGAACCCGTGGCACGGGTTTTTGGTGGCGTACGCGCGCAGCCAGTCCCTCATGTCGGCGTCCGGGTCGGCTGGGGTCTGCGCGACGGGAAGGCGTCGGTAAGTGGAGCGGGTGAGCCCAACAGCCCTGCACGCCAACCGCTCCGACATGCTCAACGTCTCTTTGAGCATGTCCACGGCGCGGCGCTTGGCCGCTGGGCTCAGAATTTTCCCTTGGCCACCTCCCGCAGGGCGTCTTTCTCCAGCTCGGCCTCGGCCAGCAGCCGTTTGAGGCGGCCGTTCTGCTCGCGCAGTTCCTTGAGTTCTTTGGCGGCGTCGGTGTCCATGCCGCCATAAGTGCGCCGCCAGTTGTACAGCGTCGCCGGCGACACACCGAGTTCGACAGCGATCTCCTCACCGGTCTTGCCTTCGGCAGCCAACTCGTCCGCCCGCCGCAGCTTCCGCACGATGTCCTCCGCGGAATGCCGTTTCCGACCAGCCGTCTATTCATCGTCCCTTCCAGCCCGACATCGGGCCACAGGACTCCAGAACTGGTTGGATTCAATCGGTGGGAACACGCCACGAGGACACCGCCTCGACGCTTCCGAAGAACGCATCGCGCGGCAGGCAGACGGTTTCCAATTCCAGCTCCGCGGGGGAGGGTAGCCGGACCCGAGGCGGCGGGTCGAGGTCGTCGGCCGCTTTGCGCCACGCCGACAGCGCCTCGGAGAGACGACTCGCGGTGTCCTTGTCGTCGGCGAACGACAGGGTTGCCAGGATGCGGCGGTGATCGCTCATCCCGATATCGGTGTGCGCGTGCGCGCGCAGCCAGTCCGCGGCCTGATAACCGGAGGCGCCCGTGGCCGAAACGTCCATCATCACCTGCAACCGGTCCAGGTCATGGGACGCCTGTACGCCGAGTAGCTCGTCGTCCAGCACCTCCACATCAGGAATCCGTTCGAGGGCTTCGCGCAGTTGACACCCCAAATCCAGTGCGGCACCGAGCAAGTCGTGGCCGCGTTCCACCATCTGCCGCCGCCATCCGTCCATCGCGGCGTACACCAGGACGCTGGGGCTGGTGGTCATCAGCAGATCCGCGCAGGCCGACAGGCGGTCCCGATCGACCAGATCGCCCTGCACGTGAAACACCGAGCCTTGCTCGAAGCCGGCGCCCAATCTTGTGCACGCTGACCACGCAGATGTCCGCGCCGGCATCCATCGCCCAGGTCGGTAGATCCTCGTGGAACGGCAGGTGCGCCCCCCACGCCTCGTCGACTATCAACGGCTTGCCGCGCCCGTGGCAGATTTCGGCGATACCGGCGATGTCGGCGCAGGTGCCGTATGGGCTGGGACTGACGATGAGCGCACCGGCGGCATCGGGTTCTTCTCCCAGGCCTCCTCCACCTGCTGCGGTGAGGGCGGATGCGAAAAATGACGCTCGGCGTCCCAGCGGGGAGTGATCCAACGAGGCTGCACACCGGAGAAAATCAAGCCCGCCACGATGGATTTGTGGCTGTCGCGGCTTGCCAGCAGGCCGCCGTCGCCGCCGGCCACGGCCATCATCGCCGCCTTCACCGACAGCGAACTGCCGCAGGTCGAGAAAAAAGCGATGTCGGCACCCACGGCTTCGGCCATCAGGTCCTCGGCGCGCTTCAGGTACCCGTTGCTCGACTTGCGGTCGTCCAGCCCGCTGCTGGCCAGCACGTCGTCCAAAAAGGGTTCGCGGCCCAGCACCGCCAAGACCCGGTCATCGGTGCCGCGGCCCTGCCGGTGGCCGGGTGGAGTGAACCCATACCGGTTCGTGTTGTGATAATCGGCCAGCGCATCCAGCAGTGGAGCATCGGATTGGTCCATTTCGAGGGGGTACCCGCGTTGTCGCGGGCTATCCGGATCACCGACTCGACGGCGTGCCGACCACCGGCGGCGTACCCGTGTCGGCGTCCCACCAAATCGTTGGCTGCTTGGTCGACCAGCCGCAGACAGCCTCCAGCTCGGCGGCCAGCGAGATCAGCATGCCCTCGCTGTTTGCCGGCCCCATCAGTTGCACGCCGATTGGCAAACCTTCCGACGTGAACCCCGCGGGCACGTTGACCGATGGCCATCCGAGCACGTTCCACGGCCATGCCAACGGGCAGGCTTCGATCATGGTGCGGTCGGTGGCCAAGCCGCTCAACTTGTCGAAGGTACGCGCCAACGGCGGGGGTTGGGCGGTGGTCGGTGCCAGCACCACGTCGACGATGTCGAAGATCGACCCCACCCGCCGCTGGGCCTCGGCTTCGTGCTTGCGCGCGTTACGCAAGATGGCCTCTCCCAGCACGTGGCCCATGCGCAGGTTGGACAGGGTGCGGGTGTCGAGAATGACACCGTCGCCCAGCCGCTCCTCCCAGTCCCGCAGGCCGGCGGTGGAGCGGGCGAGAAAGTCCCACGACAACCGCAGGCCGTAGTCGGGGTTGCCGGACACCACGGTGTGGCCGAGCAGCTCGAGTTGTTTGCCCACGGCCCGCGTCGCGGCGAGGATCTCGGGGTGCAGCTTGGCCCCGAAACCGGTGTAGGGAAAGCGGGTTGACAGCGCGATGTTCAGCGGACCGGGCGCGATCCCGACATAGTCGGACGCCGTGATCGGGGGCGGTTTGTGCCGATCGCCCTCGACGTTGCCGGACGCGGCGTCGAGCACCAACGCCGCATCGGCCACCGTGCGGGCCAGCACGCCGTTGACCGTGAGGCCGTTGAACGCCTCCGGCAACGGCCAGGTGGAGATGCGTCCGCGCTGCGGCTTGATGCCCACCAGGTGCGTCCACGCGGCGGGGACGCGGACGCTTCCGGCACCGTCGGAGCCGATCGCTGCGGTGACCAGCCCGGCGGCCACCGCGGCCGCGCTACCACCCGACGATCCGCCCGGCGTGTGCCGACGCGACCACGGATTGCGGGTGTGCCCGAATCCGGGTCCGCTGGTAAACGGCCACTGGCCCAGCTCGCAGGTGTTCGTCTTGCCGACGATCACCGCGCCGGCCGCTTTCAAACGGCGAACCACCTCGGCGTCGTGCATGGCGGGCGCGACATACCCCTGGGTGCCGAACGCGGTCGGCACTCCGGCAACGTCGACGTCGTCTTTGACCGCGATAGGGATGCCCAGCAACGGCGCCGTGTCTCCGGCGGCCCGGCGCCGGTCGGCCTCCGCCGCGTCGGCCAGCGCCGGCTCGGTGAGCACCACCCGGAAGGCGTTCAATGTCGGCTGGCTCGCCTGGATCGCCTGCAGGGAACGGCGCACCAATGTGACGGATGTCACTGAGCGGCTGGCGAGCTGATAGAGCAGGTCAGTCAACGTGGGCAGGCGCTGGCTGCCGGGTTCGAAGATGAACCCGTTGCCGGACCCAGAAGCGCCAATCACGGGGTACGAGACTAACGGCGCGGATACCCGCAATGTCGCGGCGGGGTGCAAAACTATTGTGATGCGGCTATATCGAGACCGGGCTGTTGTGCTGCGCCAGCACAAGCTCGGCGAAGCCGACCGGATCGTGACCCTGCTGACCCGTGACCACGGATTGGTGCGCGCGGTGGCCAAAGGTGTTCGTCGCACCCGCAGCAAATTCGGCGCGCGCCTTGAGCCGTTTGCTCATATCGACGCGCAACTGCACGCCGGCCGCAACCTCGACATCGTCACCCAGGTCGTCTCCATCGACTCGTTCGCCGCCGACATCGTCAGCGACTACGGCCGATACACCTGCGGGTGCGCGATGCTGGAAACCGCCGAACGCCTCGCCGGTGAGGAGGGGGCGCCGGCCCCGGCTCTGCACCGGCTCACGGTCAGCGCGCTGCGGGCGGTGGCCGACGGACACCGGCCCCGTGACCTGCTGCTGGACGCCTACCTGCTGCGTGCCATGGGCATCGCCGGATGGGCGCCCGCGCTGACCGAGTGCGCTCGTTGCGCCTCACCCGGTCCGCATCGGGCGTTTCACATCGCTGCCGGGGGCAGCGTTTGCGCACATTGCCGCCCGGCCGGTTCGACCACCCCGCCGCCGGGTGTGCTGGACCTGATGTCCGCGTTGCACGACGGCGACTGGGAGGCCGCCGAACAGGTGCCGCAATCGCACCGCGGCTACGTCAGCGGATTGGTGGCCGCGCACCTGCAATGGCATCTGGAACGGCAGCTCAAAACGTTGCCGCTGGTAGAGCGGACATATCAGGTCGACCGGACCATCGCCGAACGGCGCGCAGCGCTGATCGGGCAGGATATGGCCTGTGGCTGAGCGCAAGCCGAAGTCGACCGACTTCCCCCAGCTGCCCCCCGCGCCCGACGACTACCCCGTCTTCCCCGACAAGTCGACCTGGCCCGTCGTTTTCCCGGAGCTGCCACCCGCCCCCGGCGGCGGCCCGCGCCGGCCGCCGCAGCACATTTCGAAAGCCGCCGCGCCCAGGATCCCGGCCGACCGGTTGCCCTTCCACGTCGCCATCGTGATGGACGGCAACGGTCGCTGGGCCACCCAGCGCGGACTGGCCCGTACCGACGGCCATCGGGCGGGCGAGGCGGTCGTGATCGACATCGTATGCGGCGCAATCGAAATCGGGATCAAGTGGCTCAGCCTGTACGCCTTCTCCACCGAGAACTGGAAGCGTTCACCCGAGGAGGTCCGCTTCCTGATGGGCTTCAACCGCGACGTGGTGCGCATGCGCCGCGTGAACCTCAACACGATCGGAGTCCGGATCCGCTGGGTGGGCTCCCGGCCCCGCCTCTGGCGCAGCGTCATCAATGAGTTGGCGATCGCGGAGGCCATGACGACCGGGAACGACGTCATCACCGTCAATTACTGCGTGAACTACGGTGGCCGTGCCGAAATTGCCGAAGCCGCAAGGGATATCGCCAGCCTGGCCGCGGCGGGCCGGCTGAACCCGGAGCGCATCAACGAGGCGACGATCGCGCGTCACCTGCAACGGCCGGACATTCCCGACGTGGACCTTTTTCTGCGGACGTCGGGGGAACAGCGGTCCAGCAATTTCATGCTCTGGCAGGCCGCATACGCCGAGTACATCTTCCAGGACAAGCTCTGGCCCGACTACGACCGCCGCGACCTGTGGGCGGCCTGCGAGGAATACGCCGATCGCAATCGAAGGTTCGGGAGCGCCTAGTGCCATCGCTGCAGGAGCGTCTGGCGTCGCTGCTGCGCGACGTCCTTCCGGTCGACGAGGAAGCCGACGGCGCCCTGACGGTGCGTCACGACGGCACGCTGGCGTCGCTGCGGGTGGTGAACATCGCCGATGACCTCGACCTGGTCTCGTTGACCCAGATACTGGCCTGGGATCTGCCGCTCACCAAAAAGCTCAGCGACCAGGTCGCCAAGCAGGCGCACGACAGCAACTTCGGCAGCGTGACACTGGTCGCGAAGGACAACCCCAGGGCGGTGCAGCGCAACTCCGGCAAGAACGTGTCCAAAAGCGCGGACGTGATGATGCGCTACAACTTTCCCGGCGGCGGCCTGACCGACGATGCCCTGCGCACCCTGATCCTGCTGGTGCTGGACACCGGCGCAGCGATACGTCGTTCGCTGCCGGCCTAGGAGGCTGCGGATTTCGTCGGCGCGGCGGCCACCGAACGGCCGCCCGTCCGCATCAGCGAGTGCATGAGGTCCAGATCGTAATCGGCCGGTCGGGTCGAATCGATGAACCGCTCGACGACGTCGACGAAGCGATCCGGGTGGTCGTGGAACGGCATGTGCCCGGAGTCTTCGAAGACCTCCATGCGCGAACCGGAGATCGCTGCGTGGGCCGTGTGGGCGTGGTCCACCGGGATGATCGGGTCGTCTTCGCCCCAAATTATCTGCACCGGAACGTCTTGCACGAGATAGCTGCGGTCCAGCATGGTGACGAATTGACCGCGCCCGTCCACCACCGATCGCAAGGTGCGCGCGAACGCCGCCAGCGCACTGGGGTCCTGGAAACCTTCGAGCATACCCACGACGTCGGCCATGTCCCGCCCGAACCTGGTGGAACCGAGCACGCTCCCGACCGCGCGGCCGAAACCCCGTATCGCGGGCATCATGCCCGGCGCGCGCAGCATGGCCAGCGCCTCGGCGCCCATCGGCATCGCCGCCAACCGCAGCGCCAAGCTCACGTCCTTCGAGACGCCCCCGGCGCTGACCAGCACGATGCGCTCGACCAGTTCCGGGTATTGATAGGCGAACTGCATCGCCACCCCGCCACCGAACGAATGCCCCACGACGGTGACGCGGTCGATGCCGAGCACGGCGAGCAGGTCGCGCATGCCGTTGGCGAAGGCCGGCAGCGAGTAGTCGGCGCGGGGCTTGTCGGACTCGCCGTGGCCCAGCAGATCCGGCGCGATGACCGTGAACCGCTGCGCAAGTCTGGCGTGCACGGGTTCCCATGACTTGGAGTCGCAGCCGACGCCGTGAATCAGCAGCAGAGCCGGTCCCGAGCCCGCGACCCGGAAGGCACGGCGGTAGCCATGGATGGTCCGGAACTGCAACGACGGAGCCTCGACGTCGCGCACCGGCCGCAAGTGGGGCAATGGTTGCTTCCGCATCGTGTTCTCGCTTCCCTTGAGGGTGATTTCCTCGGCCCGTGGGCCACTCATGGGTAGGAGCACGCGGCGGCCGCGTGTCGGACACTTTTTGCGAAGATTTTTGACGGGACGCCGCTTCGCGTGGACGCGGATGGTTCGGGTCAGCTCAGGAACGGCACTGGGAGCAGGTTCCAAAGATCTCGATGGTGTGGCTGACCTCGGAGAAGCCATGTTTGGCGGCCACTTCCGCCGCCCATTCCTCGACCTCGTGGTCGCCCACCTCGATGGTGGAACCGCAGCCGCGGCACACCAGGTGGTGGTGGTGATGCTCCGAGCATCTGCGGTAGACCGACTCGCCGGTGTCGGTGCGCAGTGTGTCGACCATTCCCGCGGCCGCCATCGACTGCAGGGTCCGGTAGACGGTGGTCAGCCCGATGTTGTCGCCGCGACGCCGTAGCTCGTCGTGCAGCTCTTGGGCGGAGCGGAATTCGTCGAGGGTCTCCAACAGCGTGGAAATCGCCGCCCGCTGACGGGTGGAGCGCACGCTCGCGCCGGTCATAGCGTGTCCTCGCCGGCATGGGCGACGGCGTCGACGACGATGTGCGCGAGGTGGTGGTCGGCCAGCCGGTAAAGAACCTCGCGGCCCGACCGCTCCCCGGCGACGACGCCCGCCGCCTTCAGGATCTTCAGATGCTGGCTGATCAGCGGCTGCGGCACGCCGAGCGCGTCGACCAGTTCGTGAACGCAACGGTGGGACTCGCGCAACTGCAGCACGATGGCGATCCGCACGGGTGCGGCGAGGGCGCGCAGCAGCTCGCCGGCCGAGTCGAGAATCTCCTGCGACGGCGGGACGGGATAGGCCGGGAATAGGGAGTGTCCACCGGACCCTGCCGGGGCATGCGCGTGTTCCGCCGCGCTCAGCTCCGATCCGATGTCGCCGCTGGCGGCGGTCGGCGTCGAGGAGGACTTCGCCATCGGAGCGTCATCACCTCTGGAAGTGCCGGATAGGGAGTGCCTGCCGTCGGAACCGCGATCGGCCGCCCTCCACTGTCACATGCATGATGACGCATGTCAAAGACCGCGGCGCTGGTCGATACCATGACTGATGTTTTGCGGGCCGCGGCTGGTCGCCGCATGCTCGCCTCGATCCGGAAGGAAGTGCACCAGCTGTGGCGTCCGTCATCGACACCGTCGTCAACCTGGCCAAACGACGCGGCTTGGTCTATCCGTCAGGGGAGATCTACGGCGGCACCAGGTCGGCATGGGATTTCGGACCCCTGGGCGTGGAGCTCAAGGAAAACATCAAGCGGCAGTGGTGGCGCTCGGTGGTCACCGGCCGCGACGACGTGGTGGGCCTGGACTCCGCGATCATTTTGCCGCGGCAGGTGTGGGTAGCCTCCGGCCACGTCGAGGTCTTCCACGACCCGCTGGTCGAATCGCTGATCACCCACAAGCGCTATCGCGCCGACCACCTCATCGAGGCCTACGAAGCCAAGCACGGGCATCCACCGGCCAACGGGCTCGCCGACATCCGCGACCCGGACACCGGCGAGCCGGGCCAGTGGACCGAGCCCCGCGAGTTCAACATGATGCTCAAGACTTACCTCGGGCCCATCGAAACCGAGGAAGGCCTGCACTATCTCCGCCCGGAGACCGCGCAGGGCATCTTCGTCAATTTTGCCAATGTGGTCACGACGGCACGCCAAAAACCGCCCTTCGGCATCGCTCAGGTAGGAAAGAGCTTCCGCAACGAAATAACTCCCGGCAATTTCATCTTCCGCACCCGCGAGTTCGAGCAGATGGAAATGGAATTCTTCGTTGAGCCGTCGACTGCGAAGGAGTGGCACCAGTACTGGATCGACACGCGGCTCCAATGGTATGTCGACCTCGGTATCCGCCGCGACAACCTTCGGTTGTATGAGCACCCCAAGGAGAAGCTGTCGCACTACTCCGACCGCACCGTGGACATCGAGTACAACTTCGGCTTCGTCGGCAACCCGTGGGGCGAGCTGGAAGGTGTCGCCAACCGAACCGACTTCGACTTATCAACGCACGCAAAGCATTCCGGTGCCGATCTGTCGTTCTACGACCAGGGCATCGAAGCCCGGTACGTGCCCTACGTCATCGAACCGGCGGCCGGCCTGACGCGCTCGTTCATGGCCTTCTTGATCGATGCCTACAGCGAGGATGAGGCCCCGAATGCGAAGGGTGGGATGGACAGGCGAACGGTGCTGCGGCTGGATCCGCGGCTTGCGCCGGTCAAGGCCGCGGTCCTGCCACTTTCCCGGCACGCCGATCTCAGTCCCAAGGCGCGTGATCTGGCCGCCGAATTGCGGAAATGCTGGAACATCGATTTCGACGACGCCGGCGCCATTGGGCGGCGCTACCGGCGCCAGGACGAGGTCGGCACGCCGTTCTGTGTCACGCTGGATTTCGACTCACTCGAGGACAACGCCGTCACCGTCCGCGAACGCGACGCCATGACTCAAGAGCGGGTCGCGATAAGCGCCGTCGGCGATTATCTGGCGGTGCGGCTGAAGGGCTGCTAAGAACCCCTCTCAGGCTTTTCGGGGCTCTAAGAGGAATCCTTACATTTCCGGTGCGCTACTTGGACATTCGTCTAATTAACGACCGCCAGGCGACCGGTTTCCGACCTCCTGTCGGATTGGTGGAAGCGGTTTGGTGAAACCCCTGCTTTCTGGTGCCTGATTGCCTTACGATCCAGCTGTGGTGATAGGCGCGCGCCTAGGCGCTGTAGATGAGCGTGGAGCTGTGTTGGTGTCGGAGCCGTTGACGCGGCCGGATGTGTTGGGGTTGTGATGGTTCCTGCTTTTGTCTTCTTCCCTCCGGATATCAACTCGGCGCTGATGTTTGCTGGTGCTGGTTCGGGGCCGCTGTTCGTGGCGGCGTCGGCCTGGGAGGGGCTGGCGTCGGACCTATCCGGCGCGGCGTCGTCGTTTGACTCGGTGGTTACCGGGTTAACCAACGGGCCGTGGTCGGGACCGGCGTCGCTGTCGATGGCGGCGGCGGCAACGCCGTATGTGGGGTGGCTGACTGCGGCGGCAGGGCAAGCCGAGGCCGCGGCCGCCCAAGCCCGCGCGGCGGCGACGGCGTTTGAGGCGGCGTTGGCGGGCACGGTACCCCCGGCGGCGGTGGCGGCGAATCGTTCTCAGCTGCTGGCGTTGATCGCGACGAACATCTTGGGCCAGAACACGCCGGCCATCTTCATGACTGAGTTCCACTACATGGAGATGTGGGCTCAGGATGTGGCCGCGATGGTGGGTTATCACGCAGGAGCTACGGGGGTGGCCGCGGCATTGCCGTCGTTCAGCTTGCCGCCGATCAATCCGGTGGGCTTGACAGGGGTGTTGGCGTCGACGCCGCTAAGCGGTGTGGTGTCGCAGGTTAGTGGGCTGGCGACGTCGGCAACGCCTGCGTTGACGTCGGCGTTGTCGCCGGTGCTATCGCCAGTAGAAGGTGCTGCTTCAGGGGCCCTGTCCCAGTTCACCTCGTTGTATGGGCAGTACGGCCAGCTAATACAGGTTGCGATGTACCCGGCGAGCATGGCGATGTCGCCGATCATGATGGCGGCCCAGGCCGGCATGAGCGCGCATCCGGAGCTGGCCGGAGCCACTGCCGCGGGCTTGGCGGGCGCCGACACGCCGAAATTCGTTGGTGACACGGTTCCGAAGGGCCTGGGCGGCGGCGGCGGGTTGGGCGGCCTGGGCGCCGGCGGCGGCCTGGGTCAGGCGCGGTTGGTCGGGGCGATGTCTGTGCCGCCGACGTGGCAGGGGTCGACGCCGGCCAGGATGGTCAGTGCCGCGATGTCGGGGTTGGGCGGCGAGATGCCCGCGGCCGCCGCTATGGCTGGGGGTCAGGCGGGCACGGGGATGATGCCGATGCCGATGCCGATGGGCGCGGGCGCCGGCGGTGGCATGCCCGGCGGAATGATGGGCCGCGGCGGGGCCAGTCCGAATCATGTCGTGCAGAATCGGCCCAGCGTGGTGCCCCGAACCGGGGTTGGATAGGTCGGAGGTGATAGGTCAGCGATTGCAAGTTTGGCCGTAGCGGACCCGGATGGTGCGGTGCGGTGCGGCGCGTCAATAAAACTTTGAAGGAAGGAGTGGCGTGGTGGCTACTCGGTTTATGACCGACCCGCATGCGATGCGGTCGATGGCGGGTCGTTTTGAGGTGCATGCACAGACGGTTGCGGATGAGGCTCGGCGGATGTGGGCGTCATCGCAGAGCATTTCCGGTGGCGGCTGGGGTGGCGGCGCTGAGGCAATGTCCTACAACACGATGGGGCAGATGAATCAGGCGTTCCACAACATCGTGAACATGCTGCAAGGGGTGCGCGACGGGCTGATCCGTGACGCCAACAACTATGAGCAGCAAGAGCAGGCTTCGCAGCAAGCTTTGAGCAGTTAGCGGCTTCCAGGCGTTAGGAGAACGTAGACATGAGCATTAACTACCAGTTCGGCGACGTGGACGCCCACGGCGCTTTGATTCGCGCTCAGGCGGCGTCGTTGGAGGCCGAGCACCAGTCCATCGTGCGCGATGTGCTGGCCGCCGGTGACTTCTGGGGTGGCGCCGGTTCGGTGGCCTGCCAGGAGTTCATCACCCAGTTGGGTCGCAACTTCCAGGTGATCTACGAGCAGGCCAACGCCCACGGTCAGAAGGTGCAGACCGCAGGCAACAACATGTTCAACACCGACAGCTCAGTTGGGTCTAGCTGGGCCTGACAAGCCACCAAGGGCGCGGGTAACACCTGGGGGGATACGGTGTTACCCGCGCCTTCGGCATGTCATCGGGCGGTCCCGCAACCGCGGAATAACACGCTCATCGCACCCCCGAAGCCTGGCGGTGGCGTCTTGAATCAGCGAAGGATGCCCGACGGACTCGACCCCCGCCGAGACCGTTCGTTCTAGGGGGCGCGAAATCGGTGAATTCCGGATATTGTCATCAGGATTGACATACGATGCGAAGTGCTTGGCGGTGATTAGTTCGCCACCCAGTGCGCGTGTGCGGAGATCGGCTGTGGAAGGGGGCAGCGTGCTTTTACCTCTGGGTTCGCCGCTGCCGGACGATTCGGTGTCGGCGAAACGGGGCGAGTCGGGCATGCTCGGCGGCTTATCGGTCCCGCTCAACTGGGGCGTCGCCGTCCCGCCGGACGACTATGACCATTGGGCCTCGGAGCCCGAAGAGGGCGTCAATGACGGTGACACGGCGGCTGAAGCGGTCAGCCCGGACGCCGTGGCTGACGGTAACGCAGAGTGGGACGAGTGGGCCGAGTGGACCGAGTGGCAGGCCGAAGCCGAACCTCGCTTCGACGTACCGCGCACAAGCAGTGTGGTACCGCATTCTCCGGCGGCCGGTTAAGGGGAGGGGGAGGACTGTCGGGTGTTTCAGACGTGATCGGCGGCCTCGGTACCCGAGTAGCCGTCCAATTGCGAAGTCTATCTGCATGAAAATTCCAGGAAACTAAATCAGAAGGAGAAAGCCAAGATGGCAACACGTTTTATGACTGACCCGCACTCGATGCGGGCGATGGCGGGTCGTTTCGAGATGCACGCGCAGACCGTTGAGGACGAGGCTCGCAAGATGTGGGCGTCCTCGATGAACATCGCCGGCGCGGGCTGGAGCGGTCAGGCCCAGGCGACGTCGTACGACACCATGGGTCAGGTCAACCAGGCGTTCCGCAACATCGTGAACATGCTGCACGGTGTGCGTGACGGTCTGATCCGCGACGCCAACA
The DNA here is from genome assembly GCA_963784685.1 of uncultured Actinomycetota bacterium. Lineage (GTDB taxonomy): Bacteria > Actinomycetota > Actinomycetes > Mycobacteriales > Mycobacteriaceae > Mycobacterium. Next base: position 269,016 of record CAWASF010000002.1, on the reverse strand, counting down.
ACTACGAGACGCAAGAGCAGGCTTCCCAGAACATCCTGTCCAGCTAGCTTCCACGGCGGCGTAAAGCGCTGCCGTCCACAAACTTTCAACTAGGAGAACGTAAACATGAGCATTAACTACCAGTTCGGCGACGTGGACGCCCACGGCGCTTTGATTCGCGCTCAGGCGGCGTCGTTGGAGGCCGAGCACCAGTCCATCGTGCGCGATGTGCTGGCCGCCGGTGACTTCTGGGGTGGCGCCGGTTCGGTGGCCTGCCAGGAGTTCATCACCCAGTTGGGTCGCAACTTCCAGGTGATCTACGAGCAGGCCAACGCCCACGGTCAGAAAGTCCAGACCGCCGGCAACAACATGGCAAGCACCGACAGCGCCGTTGGGTCCAGCTGGGCGTAAGGAAGATCGGATAGCGGCGGTGCGCTAATTCCTGGTGCGCTCCGCCGGTACCGCAGAAATTGCATGACCACCCCCGGGCACTCGGTGCCCGGGGGTGGTCGCGTCTTGAGCCCGCTTGTCGCGGGCTGACCGGCTCAGCACCGGCCGCCGCCCCGAGCCGACGAGCAGTGGCGCATAGGTCCACGGAGCCCGCGTTCCCTGGCAGACTGTGCGTCGGTGACCACGAACCGGCAAGACCCTTACGACGACTTCGACCGTGAACGGCCGGTGCGCGAAGCGCCGAAGACTGCGGGTCTGCCGGGCACGGAAGGGCAGCACCGTACCGACTTCGCCCGGGACCGGGCACGGGTACTGCACAGTGCCGCGCTGCGCCGGCTGGCCGACAAGACGCAGGTCGTCGGGCCCAGGGAAGGCGACACCCCACGCACCCGGCTGACCCACTCGCTGGAGGTGGCCCAGATCGGGCGGGGCATGGCGGTCGGGCTGGGCTGCGACCTTGACCTCGTGGAGCTGGCCGGCCTGGCCCACGACATCGGCCACCCGCCCTACGGGCACAACGGCGAACGCGCGCTCGACGAGTTGGCGGCCGCGCACGGCGGCTTCGAGGGCAACGCCCAGAACTTCCGCATCCTGACCAGTCTCGAGCCCAAAGTGCTTGATGCACAAGGCAATAGTGCGGGGCTGAACCTGACCCGCGCATCTTTGGACGCGGTCACCAAGTACCCGTGGACCCGGCGTCAGGGGCTTGGAAACGGGAGAAGCAAGTTCGGCTTTTACGACGAGGACGCAGAACCGGCGGCCTGGGCACGGCAGGGCGCGCCCTGCGATCGGACGTGCCTGGAAGCCCAGGTGATGGACTGGGGCGACGATATCGCGTATTCGGTGCACGACGTCGAGGACGGCGTCGTTTCCCAACGCATCGACCTGCGCGTGCTCGGCGACGACGAGGAGGCGGCCGCCCTGGCCAAACTGGGGGAGAGCGAATTCTCCCGGGTGAGTGCCGACGACTTCATGGCGGCCGCCCGACGATTGTCGGGTCTGCCCGTGGTTGCCGCGGTCGGCAAGTACGACGCCACGCTGGCAGCGTCCGTCGCGCTCAAGCGACTGACCAGTGAATTGGTCGGCAGGTTTGCCTCGGCCGCTATTGCGACCACGCGTGCGGCCGCGGGTCCCGGGCCGCTGGTGCGCTACCGGGCCGAGCTACAGGTGCCCGATCTGGTGCGCGCCGAGGTCGCCTTGCTGAAAATCCTGGCGCTGCAGTTCATCATGTCCGACCCGCGCCACCTGGAAGCCCAGGCCCGGCAGCGCGAACGTATCCACCGGGTCGCGCACTGGCTGTACTCCGGGGCCCCGCAAACGCTCGATCCCATGTTTGCCGCGGCGTTCAACGTCGCGGCCGACGACCGTGCCCGGTTGCGCGTGATCGTCGACCAGATCGCGTCCTATACGGAGGGCCGGCTGGAACGCATCGACGCCCGCCAGGTGACGGGCTAGCGAGTCGCGCGTGGCCCCGGCAGTAGGCTCCCATCTCATGATGAAATTCCCCGCCGTTGCCACCCTCTTGCTGACGATTCCCGCCGTTGCCGTGAGCGCATGCAGTTCGCCCCAACATGCGAGCAGCCAGCCGGGCACCACGCCCGCCGTCCACAGCGATTCTCCGGGGTCCTCGGCGACCACCACCCCGGCGCCCGGCGCCGGGTCGCTGACAGCGCAACTGAAGACGGCTGACGGCCGGGAAGTGGCCACGGCCACCTTCGATTTCACCAAGGGCTACGCCACCGTCACCGTGAACACGGTTGCCGCCGGAATCCTGGCGCCCGGTTTCCACGGCATGCACGTCCACGAAATCGGCAAGTGCGAGCCCAACTCGGTCGCTCCGACCGGGGGTCCGCCCGGAAACTTCTTGTCCGCGGGCGGTCACTACCAGGCGCCCGGACACACCGGGAAACCCGAGAGCGGCGACCTGACGTCGCTCGAGGTGCGCCAGGACGGCTCCGCGTATCTGGTCACCACCAGCGATGCGTTCACCAGGGACCAGCTGCTGGCGGGTGACAAGACCGCGTTGATGATCCACGGCGCCGACGACAGCCCCAACGCGATGGACCGCATCGCATGCGGCGTGATCGGGACCGGATAGCAGAATGGGTTGTGCCCAAGCGAGAGGGGCCGGCGAAGCCGTCGTCCTAGACTGGGGCGATGGCTGGCCGGATCTCCGATCGTGATGTCGCGGCCATCCGCGAACGGGTTCGCATCGAGGAAGTCGTCGGCGACTACGTCCAGCTGAAACGCGCCGGCGCCGACTCGCTCAAGGGGCTGTGCCCCTTTCACAACGAGAAGTCGCCGTCGTTTCACGTCCGCCCCAATCACGGCCACTTTCACTGCTTCGGCTGCGGTGAGGGCGGCGACGTGTACGCGTTCGTCCAGAAGATCGAGCACGTCAGCTTCGTCGAGGCGGTTGAACTGCTGGCCGACCGGATCGGCCACACGATCAGTTACACCGGCGCGGCCGCCACCAGCGTGCAACGCGATCGCGGTAGTCGCAGCAGGCTCATCGCGGCCAACGCGGCCGCCGCGGAGTTCTATGCCGAGGCGCTGGAGTCCGACGAGGCGGCGCCGGCCCGCCAGTATCTGGCGGAGCGGAACTTCGACCCCGCGGCGGCCCGTCAGTTCGGCTGTGGATTCGCCCCTTCCGGTTGGGAGGCACTGACAAAACACCTGCTGCGCAAGGGTTTCGAGTACAAGGAGCTGGAGGCGGCCGGCCTGTCGCGGCAGGGCCGCCGCGGCCCGATGGATCGCTTCCACCGCCGGCTGTTGTGGCCCATCCGCACGTCGGCCGGTGAAGTGATCGGGTTCGGGGCCCGGCGGCTGTTCGACGACGACCCGATGGAAGCCAAGTACATGAACACTCCCGAGACGGTGCTGTACAAGAAGTCGTCGGTGATGTTCGGGATCGACCTGGCCAAACGCGACATCGCCAAGGGGCATCAGGCCGTCGTCGTCGAGGGCTACACCGACGTGATGGCGATGCATCTGGCCGGGGTCACCACCGCGGTCGCTTCGTGCGGCACCGCCTTCGGCGACGAGCACCTGGCCATGCTGCGCAGGCTCATGATGGACGACAGCTTCTTTCGGGGGGAACTGATCTATGTTTTCGACGGCGATGCGGCAGGCCGCGCCGCGGCGCTCAAGGCCTTCGACGGCGAGCAGAAACTGGCGGGGCAGTCCTTTGTCGCCGTCGCCCCGGACGGCATGGATCCCTGCGACCTGCGTCTGAAGTCCGGCGACGCCGCCCTGCGCGACCTGGTGGCCCGGCGAACCCCGTTGTTCGAGTTCGCGATTCGCACCACGATCGCCGAAATGGACCTCGACAGCGCCGAGGGCAGGGTGGCCGCGCTGCGCCGCTGCGTACCCATGGTGGGTCAGATCAAGGACCCCACCCTGCGCGACGAGTACGCCCGCCAGCTCGCGGGCTGGGTCGGTTGGGACGATGTCGCACAGGTCATCGGCCGGGTGCGAAGCGAGGCCAAAAGGTCCAAGTCGTTGGTTCGGGCCGGCTCCGGATCCCCGGCCCGCCGCAACGCCGCCCAGCAGCCGGCCGTCCCGCCCCCGGGCGAACCTGCCGCGGCGCGTCCCGACCCGCGTGATCCGACCCTGTGGGCCCAGCGCGAGGCGCTCAAGTCGGCGCTGCAGTATCCGGCGCTCGCCGGCCCGGTGTTCGACACGCTGACCGTCGAAAGCTTCACCCACCCCGGGTACGCGGCCGTGCGGGCGGCCATCGACGCGGCCGGCGGTACATCGACCGGAGTCATCGGCGCGGAGTGGCTCGAGGCGGTGCGCCAGCAGACCACGTCGGCCCTGACCGCGGGCCTGATCAGCGAGCTGGGGGTGGAGGCCATCCAGGTCGACGACGAGAAGCTGCCGCGCTACATCGCGGGGGTGCTTGCTCGTCTGCAGGAGGTGTGGATGGGCCGGCAGATCGCCGAGGTGAAGTCCAAATTGCAGCGCATGTCGCCCATCGAGCAGGGCGACGAGTATCACGCGCTGTTCGGCGACCTGGTCGCCATGGAGGCCTATCGGCGCAGTCTGCTGGAGCAGGCTAGCGGCGACGATCTGACGGTGTGAGCGCCGCATCGGCCGGCCGCTCGACGACTGCCGTCTGGTCGTCGATCTCGGCCAGGGTCACAAAACCGGCATCGGGTGAGATCCGATTCGCGATCTTGCGGCGCCCCCCTTCGATCATCGACTTGGCAACGGGACTGGCGGTCAACGCGCGACAGGTGCCGGCGATCTGCTCGTATCGGCGACGACCGGCCTTCGAGCCCAGCACGTAACCCAGCCCAAGCACCACGAAATACCGGATCAAAGCTTTCCTCCCGACGATCGATGGCTCCATCCTGCCTCACGGGGCCGGAGTTGTGCGCGCACTATCTGTTTAGGCCCACGGGCCGGACCGCAAGATCTGATCCGAAAATTATGGTGAGTCGACCTCGGTGCGCCCCCCACGTGGTTAGGCGGCGGGAGTGAGAGTGACCGTGTAGCCGAGGGCTTCGAGTTGTCGAATGTGACTCCGCCTCTTGGCGGAGGGGTCGACGTGTCGGGTGTAGTGATCCGAGCCCAGATCCTGGTATCTAGATTCTGGGTCATGGAGCAGGTGCCAGATGATCACCAGGATGGAGCGACCGACGGCGACCACTGCTCGGGGTTGACCGCGCCGCCGGGCGATGCGGCGATACCTGGCCGCAAGGAAAGTGTTCGTCTTGCTGGTGCCGACGGCGGCCTCGCCGAGGACGCGCGCCAGGTACGGGTTGCCATGCCCGGAAGAAGCGCTGCCCTTGGTCTTGCCCGCCGAGGAGTTGATGCCCGGGGCGAACTTCGCCCACGAGCACAGGTGCCCGGCGGTCGGGAACCGCGACATATCGATTCCGATTTCGGCGATGATGGCGGCTGCGGCGACCGGGCCGATGCCGGGGATCTCGTCGAGATGGGCCGCCGCCTCAGCGAAAGGGGCCAGCTGCGTCTCGATCTGGGCGTCGACCGCAGCGATGTCGGCATCGAGCCCCTCGATCCGCGACAACATGCGTGACAGCAAGAACCGGTGATGATCGGCGAAATGCCCGTCGAAGGCCTGTTCGAGCCGATCGATCTTGCCGCGCATTCGTGCCCGTGCCAGCTGGGCCAGCACCTTCGGGTCGCGTTCGCCAGCGACCAACGCGGCCAACATGGCCCGCCCGGACACCCCGAAGATGTCTGAGGCCACCACCGACAGTTTGATGCAGGCGTCTTCCAGCAGCTTCTCGACCCGGTTCTTCTCCGCCGTGCGCGCAGCCACCAGATCGGTCCGGTAGCGGGTCAGATCCCGCAGCCGCCGGATCGGCCACGGCGGCACGAAACTGGCTCGCAGCATCTGTCGCTCGGCCACCTTGCACAACCAAACCGCGTCCAGCACATCGGTTTTCGGTCGACCGGGCAAATGTTTGACATCGCGGGCGTTGACCAGCCACGGATCCAGCCCGTGCGCCTCCAACAGATAGAACACCGGCTTCCAGTACGACGACGTCGCCTCCATCACCACCCGCTCGACGCGCATCTCGACCAGCCAGTTGGCCAGCTCAGTCAGCGACCTCGTCATCGTCGAGTACGTCGTGACTTCCTGCAACCGCCGTTTACCGCCCGCGGGTGCCGGCACCCGCACACAACACACCAACTCCGCCTTGCCGATGTCCAGGGCCGCCACCCTGGCAATGATTTGCTCCTCATCGTGCGATTCGGCCAACACCGCCGTCATCTCCTCATTCCAACTCACACCACTTCATCTCGGGGCGTGGTCGCCTGCGGATAGCGCTACAGGGGAAACGAATCTGATCCTCGTGCTCCAAACAGCGGCAACAGTGAAGGGCCCAAATGCGACATCCGACGCCCGGCTCGATACACGGCCTGGTAGGACCACAGTGTTAGACGGCGTCGACAGGCGACCACCACACAATTTTCATCCTCACAGGGCGACCGCCAGGTCAGAATGGCTCGTACTCCCTCTGATTGGTTCGGTTATGCCAGTACGCTAGAGTCGTCCCGCGATCGTTGATCCCCTGTAGCTCAATTGGCAGAGCGTTCGGCTGTTAACCGATAGGTTCCTGGTTCGAGTCCAGGCGGGGGAGCAGGTCATGGCGCCACACGCTTCCCACTCCACTAGGCGCCGATTGCGATCATGTCGCCTCGGCCGGTTGCCTGTTAAGCATGCGTCAAATTGTTGCCGACAACGGCCCGGGTGGCGGGCGTGGCGGGTATCGTTTTGCGGGCCGGGGGACGGGCACGACCGGCGGGAGGCCAGCGATGGCGTACCTGATCGCAGCACCGGACACGCTGTCACCGGCGGCGACCGAGGTGGCCGGTATCGGTTCCTCCCTGGCTGCGGCCCACACCGCGGCCGCGTCCTCCACCACCGCGGTGGTGAGCGCGGCCGCCGACGAGGTCTCGGCGGCCGTTGCCGCCCTGTTTTCTGACCACGCCCGGCAGTTTGCGGCAGTGGGCGCGCGGGCCTCGGCGTTTCACAACCAGTTCGTGCAGACCTTGAACGCGAGCGCGGGTTCCTATGCCGGCGCCGAGGCCGCCAATGTCGCGGCGTTTGCGGCCAGTCCGGCGCGGACCCTGGAACGGGATGTGCTCGGCACCAGACCTATCCAGCAGATCTCCACGACACCCGCCGCGGGGATCACCGGGGTGGCCCACGGGCTCCTCGCTGATGTCTTCGGGTCGCCGGCTGATCCGCCATTCCCGGCAACGCAGCCAGGGACTTTCACCGGCAAACTGTCGCTGCTGACCAGACTTGAAGACGCTGTGTTGTTGCGGCCGGTCAAAGACTTCTTCAACCTACCCGTGGTTGACAACCAACTTGTGACACCCGCTTCCCCCCTTTTGACGTTGCTTAGCAGCAACGCCCCGGGGCTATCACTGCTCGTCGGCAACTCCCCGCCGAAGTTCTTGCCGTTGCTGCTCGGAGAAACGATCCAGCACACCACATATGACGGGATGAGCGTCGTGCAAATCACCCCGGCCCATCCGAACGGCGACTACGTGGTCGCCATTCACGGTGGCTTGTTCGTCCTCCCGCCCTTGATCTTCCACTGGCTCGGTTACACGGCGATGGCCCACCAGACCGGCGCGACCATTGTGGTGCCGATCTACCCGTTGCTTCAGCAGGGAGGTACCGCCGGCACGGTGGTCCCCGCAATGGCGGGCCTCATCTCCACAGAAATCGCTCAACACGGGGCCAACCACGTCAGCGTGATCGGTGATTCCGCGGGCGGGACCATCGCATTGGCCGCCGTCGAATATCTGGTCGCCAACCATGATGCCGTGCCGTCGTCGATGGTTCTGCTGTCTCCATGGCTAGAGGTAGCGAACACCAATCCCAACATTGCGCTGGTCAAAGATCCCTGGCTCCCACCCATCTGGACTGGGCAACAGATCGGCAAGCAGTGGGCAGGCAACCTTCCCGAGAACAACTACGAGGTGAGTCCGCTGTATGGGTCGCTGAACGGACTGCCGCCGACGTACGTCTACTCGGGCTCCATGGATCCAGTCGCACCCGACGTGCTGGTCCTCCAGCACAACGCCGCACTCCAAGGGGCACCGATCAGTTTCGTGCTGGCCAAGGGCGGCATTCACGACTGGACTCTGATCACTCCGGACGCTATCCGCTATTGGCCGCAGATCGACAAGGAACTCGTGGCCTAAAGACGCGCTGCCGCAACGGCGCCCATATCAGTCGTATTTGGGCCGCCACATGGTGTCGAGGACGGCTTGCCGGACATCTTCGTGCGTGGTGGTGGCCACCCCGTCGTCGACGGCGGCGTGGTAGACGGCCTCGGCGACCGCCGCCGAGATGTCGCGCAGGTTCTGCACATCCGGCAGCAGTGAGTCTCCGGGATTCGTCGGACTAGCTTGCCGCACAATGGCTTTCGCCGCCGCTTGCAGCATGCCCGGAGTTACCAGCCGGGCCCGGGCGACGATGATGCCCAGCCCGATTCCGGGGAACACCAGCACGTTGTTGGCCTGCCCGATGGTATAGACGGTCCCGTTGTATTCGACCGGGGCGGCCGGGGTGCCGGTGGTGATCAGCGCCCTGCCTTCAGACCACTGAAGCACGTCGGCCGGCATGGCCTCCATGCGTGAGGTGGGGTTGGACAGCGGGAAGATCATCGGGCGTTCGCAGGAGGCGGTCATCGCCTCGACGACCTCCCGGGTGAACGCGCCGAACACGGTTGACGAGCCCAACAGCACGGTGGGTGACGCCAGCTTGATCGCGTCCACCAATCCCACCCGGTCCCCGGGGGCCACGCCCAACTGATGGCGGTTCTTCGCGTACGGAACCTGGAAACCGCGCAGGTCGTCCATGTCGTCGAAGAGCAGGCCCTGCTTGTCGATCGGCCAGATCTGAGACGCGGCCTGTTCGGCGGTGGCGCCGTCGGCGACCATGGCGTCCCGGATCTGGTCGGCGATGCCGATGCCGGCGGTCCCGGCGCCGAAGACGACCGTTTTCTGGTCGCGCAGCGGGATACCGGTGACATGGCATCCGCCATATACGGCGGCCACCACCACCGCACCGGTTCCCTGGACGTCGTCATTGAAGATGCAGTAATCGTCGCCGTAGGTTTGCAGAATCTTTCGCGCGTTGATCGGCCCGAAGTCCTCGAAATGCAGGATTGCCTGCGGGAAGAGCTGGTGGGCGGTTTCGATGTAGCGCTTGATGAACGCGTCGTATTGCTCGCCGCGCCGCCGGGCGTGGCGGTTGCCCAGATAGAACGGATCCTGCAGCAGCTGTTCGTTGTCGGTGCCCACGTCGAGCGACACCGCGATGCAGCGACGCGGATCGATCCCGCCGCCGGCGGTGTAAAGCGCCAACTTGCCCACGGCGATTTGGATTCCACCCACACCCCAGTCGCCGATGCCCAGAATGGCCTCGGCGTCGGTACACACGATCAGGTCGACATCGTGGGGACCCAGCCCGAAAGTCTCGAAGGCCTCGGCGATCTCGTCCGGCTCGTCGATGCTCAGAAAAAGCCCCCGCTGCCCGCGGTATTCGTCGGAGAAGCGTTGAATGGCCTCACCGACCGTGGGTGTGTACACCACCGGCATCAGCTCGGTCAGATGGTCTTCCAACACCTTGTAATAGAGCAGCTCGTGCCGGTAGTGCAGCTGTTCGAGCAGCAGATTGCGGCCCAAATCCGTTGCCATTCCTTGCAATTGATGCCACACCCGGCCGGCTTGTTCATTGAGCGTGAGCACCGCCGACGGAAGCCGGCCGGTGAGGCCCAACCGGCGCCGCTGCTCGTGGGTGAAGCCGACCCCGCGATTCAGACTCGGCGCGGCCAACGCCGTCGGGATTCGGGGCACGCAGGGATCGCCCATCACAACCTCCGTCCGTGACTGTGCTCGTTACGTCACGGTAGCGCTGATCGAGGTGAACGCACCTTGAAGAGCGCCTGAAGGCCACAACGGGAATGACTCAGATGGAGAAGTCCTCGCCGTGCCACACGCCGGCTTCGGGCGGCCGGATCACGCGGCCGTTCTGCGGACCGTCGCTCAGCGACTCCAGCTTGGCCACCCGGGTGAGCAGGGACTGCAGGCTGACGCCCACGAGGTCGGGCATCATCGAGTCGTCCGGGGTTCCCCGGCCGGCGCGGCTGACGACCTGCCCGGGGACGCCCACGACCACGGAGCCCGACGGGACGGCCTTGACCACGACGGCGTTGGCGCCGATCCGGCTGTCCTCGCCGATCTTGATCGCGCCGAGGACCTTGGCGCCGGCGCCGATGATTACCCGGTCACCGACGGTGGGATGTCGCTTCCCGGTATCCGTGCCGCTGCCACCCAGCGTGACGCCGTGGTACAGCGTGACGTCTTCGCCGACCTCGGCCGTTTCCCCGATCACCACACCGGTCGCGTGGTCGATGAACAGGCCGGGGCCGAGGATGGCGCCGGGGTGGATCTCCACGCCGGTGTAAATGCGGGTGATTTCGGCGAACACGCGCGCTGCCAGTCGGGCACCGCGATGCCAGAGCCAGTGGCTGAAGCGGTGGCCCCAGATCGCGTGCACGCCCGGGTAGGCGAAGATGACCTGCAGCGTCGTGGGCCTGGCCGGGTCCCGCTGCTTGGCTGCCTCGATGTCCCGCCGTATGGCCGCGAGCATGGCTAGTCCGCCAGGTCGGCGAAGAGCGGTGTGCTCAGATAGCGCTCCCCGAAGCTGGGCAGCACAACTACGACGAGCTTGCCGGCGTTGTCGGGGCGGCGGGCGACTTCCAGGGCGGCGACGACGGCCGCGCCCGAGGAGATGCCGACGAGCAGCCCCTCCTCCCGGGCCAGTCGCCGGGCCATGTCGAACGATTCGTCGTTGTCGACGGTGACGACCTCGTCGACCAAGTCCATGTCAAGAACCGGCGGCACGAACCCGGCGCCGATCCCCTGGATCGGGTGGGGTCCCTTCTGTCCCCCGGACAGCACCGGCGACGCCGTCGGCTCCACGGCGACAAACTGGGCCGACGGCTTGCGTTCCTTGATGACCTGGGCGACACCGGTGATGGTGCCGCCGGTGCCGACCCCGGAGACGAAGATGTCGACTTTTCCGTCCGTGTCCCGCCACACCTCCTCGGCGGTGGTCTTGCGGTGTATCGCCGGGTTGGCCGGGTTCTCAAATTGCTGCGGCACGAAATAGCGTTGGTCGCTCTTGGCCAGTTCCTCCGCCTTGGCGATGGCTCCCGCCATCCCCTCGGCGCCCGGCGTCAGGAGCAGCTCCGCACCGAACGCGCGCAACAACATTCGGCGCTCTTTGCTCATGGTCTCCGGCATCGTCAGGACACATCGATAGCCGCGCGCCGCGCACACCATCGCCAGCGCGATGCCGGTGTTACCGCTCGTCGGCTCGAGGATGATCGTGTCGGGCTTGATCAGGCCCGCCTGCTCGGCCGCGTCGAGCATGGCGACCCCGATGCGGTCCTTGACGCTGTTCGCCGGGTTGAAGAATTCCAGCTTGGCGACCACGTCGGCGACCGCGCCCTCGGTGACCCGGCGCAGCCGGACCAGCGGCGTGTTTCCAATCAGCTGTGTGACGTCCTCGGCGATGCTCATGAAACTTCCTTAGGCGTTGTCGGTTCAGGTCGGTACGGGGCTCGTCGGTCTGCCAGACGATGTCGAATTCGGTGGCAACTTCTCTTCCTGAGGACTTGTGTTTGCCGGCATCTCGGTGCCATCCGCATAGGGAAAAGCGCGAGGCTTAGCTTGACCGAAGGCGTCAGGAAACTAACAACAACAACAACGACAACCAGAGTCCACGGCGGGGCGGCGCGTAAGGACAAGGCGCGGCTGTGTGGCCTGTTGCATAGCCCCACTATAGGACATCCGTGCATTGCATCGGTTTGCCTCACCCTGCGCATAGGCCCTGCCCCCGGGTACCCGCGTGAGCTCGGTTCGGTCGCCGCCACCCGCAACCCCTTGGCACCGTCCCGACGGTTTCAGCGCCGTCGCGTGGGGCCGGTCCAATACACCGCTAGTCGCGCCGGGGGCGGCGGGCACGAGGTCAGACCGCGCGGGCGCGCGGGTCGGCGGCCCTGACTCATACCCGTGGAGGGGCGCGCTGCAAGGCTGCGCGTTTCGTCAGGCACGGCGAAAAGAGCTGCAACCATTTGGACGGACGACAAGATCGTCTTGCCCGCTTGTGGTGTCGCACCAATGTGATTCCGCGGCAGATACTTTCGCAGCGGATAGGTCGCATTGCTTTGCGCGCCGGCCACCACTGCCCCGCCGGATTGCCGAGGGCGGCACAGCCGCCGGCTGAACTTCGCTACATATCCTCTGCTTGGTTTCAACCCTACGGCGGTGCAGCCAGGCGAAGTGGCCGGATTGCGCGATGAATGCCGCTAATCCTTTGCGGTGACACCGATCAGGAGTTTTCGTATTCACGCTGGCGGCGGGTGTGATGGTCGTGCCCACCTACTACGGCTTCACCGCGACGGGCGGCCCCGCCGGTGCGGGTGAGGCGGTCGGTCGTTCGTGCGGTCATCAATGATCGTCACGGCCTTTGTGTGCCTGATGATTTCGCTGTCCATCTATGGACAGTCCGGCAACTTCAACCTGTCGGGATGACGAGATGAGCGGCAAGCATCAAACCGGCAACAACAGCGCCCGCAGGGGAAGGATCGATCCGATCTGGTGGGCGCCAACGTCGTTCATCGTGGTCGCGGTCTTGATCGCGCTGACCGCCGCGTCGTTCTCCGGCACTTTCCGACAGTTCATCTCGCTCACCCTGGTGTCGGACAGGGCGGGACTGGTCATGGAACCGGGCGCCAAGGTCAAGTTGCGGGGGGTTCAGATAGGCCAGGTCGCGACGATCGGGACCGACGTCAAAGCGGCTCAGCTGCAGCTGAAGATGGATCCGGGGCCGTTCCAGTACCTGCCCAGCAACCTCGAGGCCGAAATCAAATCGACCACCGCCTTTGGGTCCAAGTACGTCGACCTCGTCGTGCCCGAGAATCCCAGCCGAACTCCACTCAAGCCGGGCGCGGTGCTGCACTCGCGCAACGTCACCGCCGAGGTGAACACCGTTTTCCAGAATCTGCAGTCGGTGGTGCAGGCCATTGACCCGGCGAAGATGAACGCGATCCTTTCCGCGTTCGCAGAATCGCTGCGCGGCAACGGCGCTCGGCTCGGTGAGGCGATCACCGGTGCGAACGATCTGCTGCTGACCGTCAATCCCCGCATGGAGACGATCCACCGAGATTGGCGGCTGTTCGGCCAGACCACGGCCGTCTATTCCGATGCGGCGCAGAACATCCTGTCGATCCTCGGCGCGACGGCACCCGTACGATTCGAGCGGGCGCTCTCGTTGGGCGACGCGTACGAATCGGGTGCGCTTGTCGCCTACGCGATGAACGGGGAACCGCTGCCGCTGCAGCATGGCCGCCCGGTCCGACTGATCGTTCCCGGCTGGTATTCGGTGGCATCGGTCAAATGGCTGACGGAGATCGAGGCAATCGGCCATCCATATGACGGCTTCTTTCAGACGAAGCGTTACCACTACGAATGGGAACGTGACGGGCGCACCGTCCGTGAGCCCGTTCGCCTGCAGCGGGTCCGCGCGTTGATCGCCGAGCCCACCGACCGCGCCGCCGTCACAGCCGGAGAAGTCGTCGTGCGAGGCGTCGCCTGTTCTGGCGCTGCACCGATCGGCCGCGTCGACGTCTCCGTCGGTGGTGGCCCATGGCAGCAGGCCCGGCTTGTGGGTGAACGCCGCCGGCATAGCTGGCAGTGGTGGGAGCTGTTCACCCAATGCGAAGTTCGCGGAACCAGCACCGTGCGGGCTCGAGCGACCGACCAGGCCGGTAACACCCAGCCCGAGCGACCCGAATGGAATCGTCTCGGCTACGGCGCCAATGCCATCCAGACGGTTTCGATTGTGGTCGAGTGACGTCGGGCTATCGACCGGACATGGAATCGGCCCTGTCCGGGTCGAGGGTCTTTTCGGCCGCGACTTCACAGATGCACGGCCGTGCGTCGGCGCGCGATCCTTGCCACAGCTGGCTTCCCTGCTTGCGCATCACGTGCTGCACGTAGACCTTGTCGCGCTGCTCCCGTGAGAACGCCAAGTCCAGATTGATGGGCAGCCCCGCCCAGTGGACTTGGTCGGTCGGACCATGCTGCGGACAGACGGTCTTCATGAGCCGATCGGGCCCCTCGCAGTCGCGAGTCACGCGTACGTCACTCCTTCAGATGCACGACCTAATGAGTGAATGGTGCGACGGGGATGTTTCGGCCGCGGGTGTGCGACGTTTCCGTCGTATTACGTGTTTTCCCGCAAAGTCAGAAATGCCCTAGTAGACGTCGCGGCTGTAGCGCTTGTCGGCGCTCAGCGACTGGACGTAGGCCCGCGCCGCGTCCTGGTCGAGGTGGCCGTGTTCGGCCGCGACATCGCAAAGCGCGCGATCGACGTCCTTGGCCATCGGGTCGGCGTTGCCGCAAACGTAGAGGTGGGCGCCGTCCTGCAGCCAACGCCACAGCTCGGCCCCCCGTCTGCGCATCAGGTGCTGCACGTACACCTTGTCGTGCTGGTCTCGCGAAAAGGCCAGATCCAGCTCGGTGAGCAAACCGGCGGCGTGCATCTTCTCGATCTCGTCGCGGTAGTAATAGTCGGTGGCGGCGTGCTGTTCGCCGAAGAACAACCAGTTGGGGCCCGTGTGGCCGAGAGCGCGACGTTCCTGCAGGAAACCACGGAAGGGCGCGATCCCGGTGCCCGGACCGATCATGACCATTGGCGTGTCCGGATCGCTGGGCGGCCTGAAATTGCTCGAGGGCCGCACATAGACGGCGACGCGGTCGCCGGGGGAGCGGTCCGCAAGGTAGGTCGAGCACACCCCGCGGCGTGGGACACCCTGGAAGTTGTAACGCACCGGCGAGACCGTCAGGTGGACTTCGCCGGGGTTCTCCTTGGGGCTCGACGAGATCGAGTAGAGCCGCGGTTGAAGGCGTTTGAGGACCCTCAGCCACTCGTGGGCCGATGCGAAGACCGGGAGCTGCGCCAGCAGGTCGATGGACTGGCGTCCCCACGCCCAATTGCTAAGGGCGGCTTTGTTTTCCGTCTTCAGCAGCTCTGCCAGTTTCGCGTCGCCGGTGCGCTCCTGAACGAATCGCAACAGGTCGCGGCTGATGTGGGCGATCTCGATTCGCTCGGTGAGCGCGGAGCGCAACGACATCAGACCGAGCTCGCCGACCTCGACCGTGGTCTGCGCGTCCAGTCCGGTGACCGCCAGCCACTCGTCGACCAGCCGGTCGCTGTTGCGCGGCCACACCCCGAGCGCGTCACCGGCCTCGTAGCTCACGGTCTCTTCGGGCAGCTGAAACACCAACTGCCGCACGTCCTTCGCCGATTGCGGTTGACTCAGCACGGTGTTGCGGACCATGCCGGCGATCAGCGGATGCTTCTTGGTGTACGCCCGCGTTTCGGGCCGCCCGGCAGGGCGTGGCGACGCGGCAGGAGCGGCGCGCATCGATGCCCCGGCACCCCGGCCGGCCTGGGTGGGTGCGCGGGTGAGCGCCTGGATAACCCGGTCCAGCCACTCGGCGGCGGCCTCTTCGTAGTCGGGTTCGCAGTCGACCCGGTCGATAAGGCGGGTCGCTCCCAGCTCGGCGAGGCGCTCGTCGAGTTTGCGTCCATGACCGCAGAAGTCGTCGTAGTTGGAGTCGCCCAGCGCGAGGACGGCGTACCGCGTATCGGTGAAACGTGGTGGGCTGTCGGACGTTAGCGCTCGCCACAGACCGGCGCCGTTGTCCGGTGGCTCGCCGTCGCCGGTAGTGCTGCTGATCAGCAGCACCTTCCGCGTCGACGACAGCTCCGCCACCGGGAAGTCGTCCATGCT
Organism: uncultured Actinomycetota bacterium; assembly: GCA_963784685.1. GTDB lineage: Bacteria > Actinomycetota > Actinomycetes > Mycobacteriales > Mycobacteriaceae > Mycobacterium. The sequence goes on along the minus strand of CAWASF010000002.1, from coordinate 253,222 downwards.
GAGCAACCTGACCGGCAGGTCGGCCTCGCCCAACCGCGCGGCGACGCCGGCGGCGAGTTCTTCGGCGTTGCCGGTCTGCGAAGCCCACAACACCACGACCGGCGCGCGCTCGGGTTCCGGTTTGGGGCGGGGCGTCGGTGGTTCGGGCTCCTCGACGCGTGCGAAAAGTCCTGCAAGCAGGCCGTTGACCCAGAGCCTGGTGCTGGCGTCGAACGGGGCGCTCTGGGGCAGGGTGGGCACCCCGGCAGTGCGTCGGCCGGCTTCTGAGCGCAGCCCGGTGATCAGTCCCGAGAGGTAGGAGCGGCCGAGCGGACCGAACTGCGGTGCCGGTTCGTTTGTCGTCCCGACGAGCTCGGCGAAGGCGTCGACTCGCGCGAGGTTCAGCGCCTCGGATGTCGAAGGTTGGGTGGCCTCAGTCGGTTTGGCGACAGCCACTTTCGTAAGTGTCACCGCGCAAGCTTTGAACTCCGGTTGGCGCGAAACCGGGTCCACGGCGTCGTTGGTGACGGCGTTGATCGACAGATATTCGCCGAACACGTCGTTCCAGTGGAAGGGCGCGAAGCAGTTGCCCGGCCGCACCCGGTCGGTGACCATGGCGGGCAGCACGGCACGGCCACGGCGGGAAGCGATCTCGACGGGGTCGCCGTCGTGGATCTCCAGCCGCGCGGCGTCTTCGGGATGAAGCTCGACAGACGGTCCGGGGTTGAGCTTGTTCAGCTTGTCCACCTTGCCCGTCTTGGTCATCGTGTGCCATTGGTGCGGAAGGCGTCCGGTGTTCAGCAGGAACGGAAAGTCGCGGTCGGGCATCTCGGCCGGCGGCAGGTGCGGGCGGGCGAAGAACACCGCGCGACCGGTCGCGGTCGGGAACGCCAACCGGGGCACGCTGCCGTCGTCGCGAACGAGAAGGGTCTGGCTGACACCGTCGTTCAGGTAGCGGATTTCGCTGCGGTTGCCACCCTCCGGCGGGCATGGCCACTGCAGTGGCGTCTGCCGCAATCGGTCGTAGCTGGCCCCGCGCAGGTCGTAGCCGGTGGCGGGGTTCGCGAACCGCTTGATCTCCTCGAATACGTCTTCCGCCGACTCATAGCCGAACGAGTCCGAAAAGCCCATCTCGCAAGCGATCCGGGTGATGATCTCCCAGTCCGGCAGGGCTTGTCCCCCCGGCTCCACAGCCTGCTGGAACAGGGTCAGGCTCCGTTCGGAGTTGACCATCACCCCTTCGGATTCCGTCCACAGCGCGGCCGGCAGCACCGCGTCGGCGTACGCATTGGTCTCGGTCTCCAGGAACGCGTCCTGGGTGATCACCAGTTCGGCTTTCTCCAGACCCGCCAGCACCGTCTTGCGATTGGCCACGGTGGCAACGGGATTGGTGCAGATGATCCAGCACGCTTTGATGTCTCCCTCGGCCATGCGGGAGAACATGTCGATCACGCCGGCGCTGACGTCGGTGCGCAGCGAGCCCTGGGGTATGCCCCACTGCTCCTCGACGAAATCGCGGTCCTCGGCCGACGTGACCGACCGCTGGCCGGGCAGGCCCGGCCCCATGTAACCCATTTCGCGGCCGCCCATCGCATTGGGCTGCCCGGTGAGCGAGAAGGGCCCGCTGCCGGGCCTGCAGATCGCGCCGGTGGCCAGGTGCAGGTTGCAGATCGCGTTGGTGTTCCAGGTGCCATGGGTGCTCTGGTTGAGCCCCATGGTCCAGATGCTCATCCAGTTCGCGGCTTCGCCGATCCAGCGCGCCGCCGTGCGGATGTCTTCGACCGGGATGCCGGTGATTTCGCCGGCCGCTTCGGGGGTGTACTGCTGCAGGAAGCCGGGCATCACGTCCCAGCCCTCGGTGAATTCGGCGATGAACTCGTCGTCGGTGCGCCCGTTTTCGACGATCTGTTGCAGCAGCCCGTTGAGCAACGCGAGGTCGGTGCCCGGGGCGATCTGCAAGAACAGGTCGGCCTTCTGCGCGGTCGCGGTCCGGCGGGGGTCGACGACGATCAGTTTGGCGCCGGCCTTGACGCGCTCCATCATCCGCAGGAACAGGATCGGGTGGCAGTCGGCCATATTGGCGCCGGTGACCAAGAAAACGTCGGCCCGGTCGATGTCCCGGTACGAGCCGGGCGGACCGTCGGCGCCCAGGGAGAGCTTGTAGCCCGAACTGGCACCCGCCATGCACAGTCGCGAGTTCGACTCGATCTGGTTGGTGCCGATGAACCCCTTGGCCAGTTTGTTCGCCAGGTATTGGGCCTCGAGGGACATCTGCCCCGACACGTACAGGGCGACCGCGTCCGGGCCGTGCTGGTCGATGATGGACCGTAACCGCTTGGCGCACCGGGTTATCGCGGTGTCCGTGTCGGCGGGCTCAAGCGGTTGGGAGCGGTCGGTCCGCAGGTATGCCGACTCCGCACGGCCCGGCGCCTCGAGCAGGTCCGCGGTGGTCGCGCCCTTGGTGCACAGCCGGCCGAAGTTGGCCGGGTGGCTCGTGTTTCCAATGGATTTCGTAACGTGGCGGCGGTCGCCCTGCTGGTCCGTTGTGACCTGTAACACCATGCCGCAGCCCACGCCGCAGTAGGCGCAGACGCTGTTCACGGTGTCCGCACGGGCGCCACGAGGCTTTTCAGCCACGCCTGGTTTCCTCCCTTCGGAGCGCGCAAGGGCCATACGAGCTAAATGGTGCGATAAGGATGTTTCGACACCCGGCGTCCGATGTTTCCGCCGTTTTACGGCTTCCTCTCACCGGATCCGGGCTGATATGTGAAGTGTCCGGGAGCCCGAAGCCGGCCGGGTAATCGCAGGTCAGCGCCGACCCGCGACTGCGCCCAGATTACCCGCGGACCCTGCCGAATTGCCTCCCAGAAAGGGGTTCTGACGAAACAGACGGGACATTCACAGTTTTCGTTAAGCTCACAATGTGCGCCGTCAGTTTGTGATTCTGCTGCTTTTGTTGGCCGCGGCTTGCGGCGAAAAACCGGCCACACCTCCGGCGGCGCGGCCCGACGCCTGTCGGGACTCCGACGGACCGACGGCCGACACCGTGCGACAGGCCATCGCCTCGGTGCCGGTCGAAGTTCCAGGTTCGACGTGGGTGGAAATCGCACGGGGACACACCCTGAAATGTCGCTTGCACTGGGTGCAGATCATTCCGACGATCGCCAGCGAGTCGACTCCGCAACAGTTGCTGTTCTTCGACCACAACACTCCGCTGGGCACGCCGACCCCGAACCCGAAGCCGTACATCACCGTGTTGGCGCCCTCGGATGACACGGTCACGGTGCAGTACCGGTGGCAGGTCGGCAACGATCAGCCGTGCTGTCCCACCGGGTCGGGCACGGTGAAGTTCCAGATCGGGTCAGACGGCAAGCTGCGGGCGCTCGGGAAGATCCCTCATCAGTAGCCTTGGCGTGCAATGGCTTCCGATTGCCGTGCTGCGAAAGGGTCAGTCGGGCAGGTTCTCTGGGTGCAGCATCTCGGCGTAGCGCAACTGCTCCGGGATGCCGAATCCGTCGACCAGCGTCTCGGCATACGGGCGCAGCGCCCGGCAGCGATCGTTGATACCACGGGTGACCGCCTTGGCCCGTTCGGTGGACAGAAACGTGTGCTCGACGTACCAGGCCTTGTCTTCCTCGATCACGGTCAGTGCGTACAGGTCGCACACGAGGTCCAGCAATTCGCGGGCCTCCTTGTCGGGGCACGATTCGATCCCGGCGACGAAGGCCTCCAGCACCACCCGGTCGATGTGGGCCTGCGCCGCGTGCAGCACGTGATCCTGCACGGCGTTGAACGCATCGAAAGCCGACATCTCCTTGGACTTGGCCTGCAGCCGACGCGCGACCCGTGACAGCAGATAGTCCTCACGCTCCTCGAACATCGTGACCTGGGTGCCGCGGTTGAATAGGCTGCCCTCTTCTTCGCTGTCCTGCCGGGCGTCCACGATCCTTTGCATGATCGCCTCGGCCGCAGTGCGTTTCATCACGCGCTGACCGACGGTGTTGGCCGCGAAACGCACCCACTCCACCGGGCTCATGCTCTTGATGTCGTCGGCATAGGCGGTCAGCAACTCCTTGGCCACCAGTTGGGTCAGCACGTGGTTGTCGCCCTCGAAGGTGGTGAACACGTCGGTGTCGGCCCGCAGTGCGATCAGCCGGTTCTCGGCCATGTAGCCGGCACCGCCACATGCCTCTCGGGCCTCTTGGATGGCCCGGCTTGCGTGCCAGGTGTTCGCGGCCTTCAGCCCGGCGGCACGCGCCTCCAGCTCACGTTGCTCGTCGGCATCCACGACGTCCGATGTCTGCAGGTCGTGACACTTGGACACCAGCTCGTTCTGAGCGAACTGCAGCGCATATGACTTCGCTATCAACGGAAGCAGCCGCCGCTGGTGCACCAGGTAGTCCATGATCAGCACTTCACCGCCGTCGGGTGAACTGAATTGCTTGCGCTGCAACGCATATCGGGTGGCGATGTCCAGTGCCACCTGGGTGGCGGCCCCGGCGCTGCCCCCCACCGTGACCCGGCCCCGGATCAGGGTCCCGATCATGGTGAAGAACCGGCGGCTGGGATTGTCGATCGGTGACCTGTAGGTGCCATCGGGTTCGACATCGCCGTACTTGTTCAGCAGGTTCTCCCGCGGGACGCGGACGTGGTCGAACATGATCCGGCCGTTGTCGACGCCGGGCAGTCCGCCCTTGTATAGGCAGTCCGACGTCGTCACGCCCGGCAGGTCGTTGCCCTCTTCGTCGCGGATCGGCACCAGCACGCAGTGCACGCCGTGGTTGACCGGCTTGCCGTCTTCGGTGGTGATCAGCTGCGCGAAAACCGCTGCGATGCTTGCTGTTTCGGCTGCACCGCCGATGTAGTCCTTGCGGGACGTAGGGGTGGGGGAGTCGATGATGAACTCTTCGGTCTCGGCATCATAGGTCGCGGTCGTCTCCAGCGACTGAACGTCGCTGCCGTGTCCCGTCTCGGTCATCGCGAAACAACCGCGCAGCTCCAGGCTGATGATCTTGGTCACGTGGTCGAAGTGCCGTTCGGTGCCCAGGTTCTCGACGGCACCGCCGAACAGTCCCCATTGCACACCGGCCTTGACCATCAGGGACAGATCCGACATCGCCAGCATTTGGATCATCGTGATGGCCGCTCCGACGTCGCCGGTGCCGCCGTGCTCCTTGCGGAACCCCTCGTCGGCAATGCCCGCGCCGGCGATGATCTTCATCTGCTCGAACACCTTGGCGCGGGCGATCACCGTGTTCGGCGTGTGGTGCGGGCGGAACTCCTCGTGCTCGAACCTGGCCCGCGTGTGGTTCTTCACGTCACGCCAACGCCCGTCCAAAGCGTTGCGCAAATGTTCGGCCGTGCTTGTCATGTCTGGCGCCATAACCCGACCGTAACCCGCCGGCTTCGTCCAACGGGCATTCACTGCGAATTCAAGGCTCGATTTTCGCGCCGGGTGCGCGCTCGGCGCGTGGCAGGATCGAAAAATGCCGCAGTATCTGGCCGCTCTCATGGTCGTGCTCCTGCTGGGCACGGTGGTGAGCAGGGTCCTGCTGCTGCGAAGAACCGGCACCAGGGCAATGCATTTCGGGAAACTCGACAAGACGGATTTCCTGATACCGCCGGTTGCGCTGTTCTACTTCTATACGGTGTTCGCCGCCGCCTTTGGTTGGCCCCTGGCCAATCGCCAGCGGTTCTTGCAGTCGGCGGTCGTCGCCTGGTTCGGGGTGGCGCTGTGTCTGATCGGGATACTGATATTGGTGCTCACCCTGGTGTCGTTCGGCAGCAGCTTCCGGGTCGGCATCGACGTCGACCAACCGGGCCGGTTGGTGACGACCGGAACGTTCGCGGTCAGCCGTAACCCGATTTATGTCGGCTTCTTCGTCTTCCTGGTAGGTCAGCTGCTGGTGTCTCCCGACTGGGTCCCGCTGATCTACCTGATCGCCGGCACCGCGCTGTTCCACCGGCAGGTGCTGCGGGAGGAAGACTTCATGCGCGGGCGGTACGGCGAGGAGTACACCGAGTACTGCCGGCACGTCAGGCGCTACGTATAGTCCCCGCCGGCGGCGGCCGCTGCCAGACGGCGTCAGGCGACACGAGTTCCTGTTGTTCGCCGCGCTCGGGGTCTCGTGGCCGATCCTCAACCGCAAGCGCGGGGGGCGGCGGCCGCAGCCGAAACAGGGCGAGCCCGGCCGCCATCGCGCCGAACAGCACGAGCATGACCATGTCGAACACCCACCAACCCGAGTAGTGGGTCCACATCTCGGCGTCTGCGGCCAGCGTGTCGACCCTGCGCAGATCGACGGTGGACGCCGATGCCGCGAAGCCCCATTGCGCCGGGACGAACCAGGAGATCTGCTGCAAGCCCCAATTGCTCACCAGCTGAACCAGGCTCCCGTCAAACAGCAACGATGCCAGGATCACCGGCACCAGCAGCGGCAGCACCTCCCGCAGCCGGTTCCCAAACGCCGACAGTGCCAGCCCGACGATCGCCGAGACGACAGCGGTGACGCCCACGCTCACATAGAGCTCGACCGTCCCGTTGTGCAACAACACCGCGCCGTGCGCGGGTCCGCCCTTGACGGCGATGACGATGGCGAACACGACGGCCGTGAGGATGGCCGCGGCCAGGCCGAAGACCAGGACCTTGGCCGCCAGGTAGGCCGAAGCCGACAGCCCGACCTCCTGCTCGCGGCGAAAGACGCGGCGTTCCTCGACCACGGCGCGGATGGTCAGCGCGGAGCCCACGATCACTGCGGCGATGTTCAGCGCGGCCAGGATCTCGATGCCTTCATGCAGGTTGGAGCTGCCCGGCTTGGGCCGGTCGAGGCCGGAATCGCCGGGAATCAGCAGGGTCAGCGCCGCCAACACGAACGGCAGGACCACCAAAAAGAAAAAGTAGATGTGATCGACGAAGAGCAGGCGCACCTGGCGACGGGCCACCAGCCGAATCTGCCGCTTCGCGGCGAGCTCGACGGGAAGCGGCCACGGCTCGGCGACCTCCGGCGGCGGGCTCGCACCCGCTGCGCGCTGCCGGGCTCGAAACGCGCGGTGCGCACCGTCGGGGTCGGCGCTGACCTGCTCGAGAACCTTCGACCAGTCGCTGGTGCCCATCGACGACTCGATCTGCAGGGGCGTCCCGGTGTAAGCCATGGTGCCGCGGGGAGTGAGCACCGCTACCTGGTCGCACATGTTCAGATTGCTCAGCGATGACTGCGATGACATGGCCACCACCACGACGCAGCCGATGGCGGCCTGGCGCCGCAGGATTGCCATCACATGGTTTTGTTGCGCCTCGTCGAGCCCCGCGGTTGCTTCGTCAACCACCAGCAATGTCGGTCTGGTGATCAGTTCGATCGCCATCGACGCGCACCGGCGGACTTCCGGCGAGAGTTTGCTGATCCGGGTCGCGCGGTGCGGTGTCAGCTCGAGTTCTTCGAGAACCTGCTCCACCACCCGGTGGCGGTGCTCGGGCGCGGTGTCCGGCGGCAGGCGCAGTTCGGCGGCGTAACCCAGGGCCTGTTCGACGGTGAGCCGCGGGTGGAGCCGCTCCTCGCGCGGCACTATGCCGATGCGAGCGCGCATCGACGCGGGCTCGGCGTTCACGTCGTGGCCGTCCACTGTGGTTCGGCCCGAGCTGACTGCCCTGGTACCGGCAAGCGCCTGCAGCAGCGCCGAGTTGCGCGCCGCAGACGGCCCGACGACCGCCATCAACGTGCCCGGACGCGCCGTGAACGAGATATCCGTGAGGATCTCGTGTCCGTCGGCGGTAAGCGCAAGCTGGTATGCGGTGACCCCCATGGTGCGTGCCCCGGGTCTGAGCGGCAACCGGTGTGTGGAGTTGGCCTCTGCAGTGCGGAAGGACGGGCGCTCAACGGGCAGCTTGTTCGTGGTCATCCGCTCGATCAAACCGCGACCATCTGGCTCCGCGGGCGGTGGCGCGGCGGTGGCGGCGGGACCGCCGGCCGGACGGGCGGCGCCGGCGAGACGGCCGGTGGGGCGGGTGGCGCCGACGGCCGCTGGGCGGGTGGCGGGAGTTGAATTGTTCGCATCCGCTGGGTGTCCCGCTGGGTCGGGGCATCGAACTCGGGGCGCGCGGGCCGGTCCGGCTGTGCCGCGACAGCAGCAGGGCGCGGGGGCGGCGGGTAGGCCGGGCGCTGCGCTGGACCGATCTGGAAAACCAGCCGCGGGCCTCGCCGCGGATCACCGATCGTGATTGCCTGGCCCGAGTGGATGTCGACCGTCCCTACCCGGGCACCGTTGACGAAGACGCCGTGGGGGCTCCTGTCGATGGCTATCCAGCGGCTACCGGTGAACCGCAGCACCACGTCGAGGCGATGTGCGGGCGGTGGTGGAGCGCCGCCGTGCCGATCCAGCGGGATGTCGACCCCCCGGCCGGAGCCCACCAGCACGTCGCGGCCGGGGGCGAAGACGTACCTCGTCGATCCGACCCAAACGGTCAACGGGGAGGCCGAAACGGCGGAAGCCTCGGGCCGCATCGCCGCCACCTTTCGTCACGCCGCCTTCAGACACTGATGCAAGTGTCTACCCGCTGGCGGCGGTCTATCCACAACGGACGGACGGGCGCTGATCATAGTGTGTTGCGGCGCGCCGACGACGCGGAGTTTTCAAGCAGGCGGCGCAGCACCTCGACCGCATCCTTGAGCACCTCACGGTCGGCCGGCTCGAGCAGGGCCAATTGCGGTTCAATCGCAGCGGCTCGGTCGACCCGAACCGCGTTGAGCGTGCGTATCCCGTCGTCCGTGATCCGGATCCGGACCGCCCGGGCGTCTCCGGGATCGACCGTACGGGTGACCAGTCCCGCGTCCTCGAGTCGGCGCACCTGCGTGGTCATCGTCGGTTGCGAACAGTGATCGACGGCCGCCAGGTCACCGATCCGGGCTTCGCCGTGGGCCTCAATGGTGGACAGCAACCTGGCCTGCGCCGCGGGCAAGGGCATCTGGATGCGCTGGGTGGCCAGCCGGTTGAGCCGCGCGACCACGGCGAGCAGGTCCGCTCCCAGTCCGGGCTGGGCCTCGGTGTTTGCGGCGTCAACGACATCTGCGTGGTTGGCGGCGGATGCATTCATGTACCCATGGTTGCATAGCTTTGCTAAGCGAGACGAATCCCACACGCCCGGACGCGAAAACCCAAGGCCGCGTGGTGTGGTGCGGGGACCTGGCGCTGCGGCCTGGCAGAATCGGTGGCGTGATCGTCCCGAGGCCCTTCCGCCCACGCCACAAGGGCGGACCGCTGCGGCCGGTCGAATTGGCACAGGCTGCGGTCATGGGCGCGCTGTGCGCGGTGATCGCCATCATCTCTGTTGTCGTGCCGTTCGCGGCGGGGCTCGCGTTGCTGGGCACCGTGCCGACCGGGCTGCTGGCCTACCGCTACCGGCTGCGTGTGCTGATGGCCGCGACCGTTGCCGCCGGAGTGATCGCGTTCCTGATCGCCGGCCTGGGCGGTTTCATGACCGTCGTCCACTGCGTCTACATCGGCGGGCTGACCGGGGTCATCAAACGCAGGGGCCGCGGCACACCCACCGTGATCGTCTCGTCCCTGATCGCCGGCGTCGCCTTCGGCGCCGTCAACGTCGGCGCGCTGACCGTGATGACCCGTCTTCGGCACCTGATTTTCAAGGTGATAACCGCCAACGCGGACGGCGTCGCGGCCTTCCTGAACCGGATCCACATGCAGGGCGTCGCGGCCGATCTGAAGCGGTATTTCGCCTTCGGCCTGCACTACTGGCAGTGGGTGATGCTGCTCTACTACGCCGTCGGGATCATGATCGTCTCGTTGATCGGCTGGTGGGCGTTGTCCCGCCTGTTGGAGCGGATGCGCCGTATCCCCGATGTGCACAAGCTCGACGCTTGGGATGGAAGTAAGGGTGAGGAAGGCCCCGTCGGGCCGGTCCCGGTGCGGTTGGAAAAGGTCCGTTTCCGCTACCCCGGTGCCGGGCAGGACGCGCTGCGCGAGCTCAGCCTGGACCTGCGCGCCGGCGAACACGTCGCGATCACCGGACCCAACGGCTCCGGGAAGACCACGTTGATGCTGATCCTGGCCGGCCGGAAACCGACGTCGGGCACCGTGGAGCGCCCGGGCGCGGTGGGCCTGGGCAAGCTGGGTGGCACCGCGCTCGTGCTACAGCACCCCGAAAGCCAGGTCCTGGGCACGCGGGTCGCCGACGATGTGGTCTGGGGTCTGCCACCGGGCACCGCAATCGATGTGGACCGGCTCTTGGGGGAGGTCGGCCTGGACGGACTCGCCGAACGCGACACCGGCAGCCTGTCCGGCGGTGAACTGCAGCGCCTCGCGCTAGCGGCGGCGCTGGCCCGGGAGCCGGCGTTGCTCATCGCCGACGAGGTCACCACGATGGTGGACCAGCAGGGCCGGGATGCCCTGCTGGGCGTGCTGTCCGGTCTCACCAAGCGACACCGGACCTCCCTGGTGCACATCACGCACTACAACAACGAGGCCGATTCCGCCGAGCGCACAATCGATCTCAGCGATTCACCCGATAACGCCGGCATGGTCGAGACCGTGAAGGTGCCCGCAGCGACCGTTGCGGTGGATCGGCCGGAGCACGCGCCGGTGATCGAATTAGTCGGCGTTGGCCACGAATACGGCATCGGCACCCCCTGGGCAAAGACCGCACTGCACGACGTCAGCTTCGTTGTGCGGCAAGGCGACGGAGTGCTGATCCACGGCGGTAACGGCTCGGGCAAGTCGACGCTGGCGTGGATCATGGCCGGACTGACGATTCCCACGGCCGGTGCCTGCCTCATGGATGGCCGGCCCACCCACGAGCAGGTCGGCGCGGTGGCGTTGTCCTTCCAGGCGGCAAGGCTGCAGCTGATGCGCAGCCGAGTCGACCTGGAAGTGGCTTCGGCAGCAGGCTTTTCGCCGCGCGACGACGATCGTGTCGCCACGGCGCTGCGCGTCGTCGGGCTGGATCCGGCGCTGGCCAAGCGGCGGATCGATCAACTCAGCGGCGGTCAGATGCGCCGCGTCGTGCTGGCCGGACTTCTGGCCCGTTCGCCGCGCGCTTTGATTCTCGACGAGCCGCTGGCCGGGTTGGATGCCGCCAGCCAACGGGGCCTGCTGCGGCTGCTGGAGGACCTGCGTCGCGAGCGCGGCCTGACGGTCGTGGTCATTTCGCACGATTTCGGTGGCCTGGAGGACCTGTGTCCGCGCACACTGCATTTGCGCAACGGCACGCTGGAATCGATGCCCGCCGCGGCGGGGGGTATGACGTGACCACAACCCCGGCCCCGACACAAGGCTCGACGCGACGACCCCCTCGTCCGGTTGTGCTCCTGGTCCCGGTACCCGGCACCTCGACCATCCACGATCTGTGGGCCGGCACCAAACTGCTGATCGTTTTCGGGTTTTCGGTCCTGCTGACCTTCTACCCCGGGTGGGTGACGATCGGGTTGGTGGCGGCACTGGTGTTCGCTGCGGCCAGGATCGCACGCATTCCGCGCGGCGTGCTGCCGTCGGTGCCGCGGTGGCTGTGGGTTCTCCTCGCCCTGGGCGGCATCACCGCCGCGCTGGCCGGCGGTAGCCCGAAGGTCTCGGTCGGCGGGCTCGAGATCGGGCTGGGCGGAGGGTTGAACTTCCTGCGGTTCACGGCGCTGTCGGTCGTGTTGCTCGCCCTTGGAGCGATGGTGTCCTGGACCACCAACGTCGCCGAAATCGGGCCCGCGCTGGCGACTTTGGGTCGCCCGTTCCGACTGCTGCGGATCCCGGTCGACGAATGGGCGGTGGCTTTGGCGCTCGCGCTGCGTGCCTTCCCGATGTTGATCGACGAATTCCAGGTGCTCTACGCCGCCCGTCGGCTGCGGCCCAAGCGAATACCGCAGAGCCGCAAGGCTCGCCGTCGGCGGCACGCTTTGGAACTGATCGACCTACTGGCCGCGGCCATCACCGTGACCCTGCGGCGCGCCGACGAGATGGGCGACGCGATCACCGCGCGTGGCGGCACCGGTCAGCTCTCGGCCAACCCCGCGCGGCCGAAGCTGGCGGACTGGATGGCACTGGCGATCACCATCGCGACCAGTGGCGCGGCGGTGGCGCTCGAGATTTTCCTGCACCTGAGCCCGTAACCGGGGGCAGCGGGAACGCACGCCACGCCGGCCTCAGGTCCGCATCCGGTCGATGAGGTTCGACAGCACGACGATGCTTTCGCTGCGTTCGATGTCCGCGCTCGACCGAATACGCTCGAGCGCCGCCTCCAGGTGCTGCATGTTGCGGGCCAGCACGTGCAGGATCGCATCCGAGGTGCCGGTGACCGTCGCGGCGCTGACCACCTCGGGCATGTCCACCCAGGCCGCTCGCAGCTGATCGGGCGCAATCGTGCCGTGGCAGAACACCTGCACGTAGGCCTCCGTGTTCCACCCGAGCGCATTGCGGTCGACGACCGTCGTGAAGCCCTTGATCACCCCGTTGTCGAGCATCCGGTCGACGCGACGTTTCACCGCGGGCGCCGAGAGATTAACCGTCTGCCCGATCTCGGCGAAGGTCGCCCGCGCGTGCTGCGTCAGCTCCGCGATGATCCGCTCGTCCATGTCGTCCAGGCGGTCCATGGCCGCTCCTCGTCTCATCGGACAACAAATCGTCGTATCGTCGACTCTAGCGCAATAGAAAGGTCATAGACACGCAAGAAACGTCGTTTGCTTGTCACAACAGCCGCAAATACCGTTGATTTATGACCGATTCGTACCTCGCGACACTCTCCTCCGCGACAGGGCGAGAGGCGCGGACCCGCCGGTACGCGATGACCCCGCCGACCTTCTTCGCCGTCGAGTACGCGATCAACCCGTGGATGGACGTCACCACACCCGTCGACGTTCACGTCGCGATGGCGCAGTGGGAGAACCTCTACCAGACGTACCTGGGGCTCGGCCACCATGTGGAGGTGGTCGAACCCGTCGCCGGCCTTCCCGACATGGTGTATGCGGCCAACGGTGGCTTCATCGCGCACGACATCGCCATCGTCGCCCGGTTTCGATTTCCCGAGCGCGCGGGGGAGTCGCGGGCCTACGCCCGGTGGATGTCGTCGCTCGGCTACCGGCCCACGTCCACTCGCCACGTCAATGAGGGACAGGGTGATTTGCTGTTGGCCGGCGAAATAGTGTTGGCGGGCTACGGCTTTCGCACCGACCGGCGCGCGCACCCCGAAATCACCGCCGCGCTGGGCCTGCCGGTCGTCCCGCTGGAGCTGGTGGATCCGCGCTTTTACCACCTCGACACCGCGCTTACCGTTCTCGATGATCACACCATCGCGTTCTATCCGCCGGCGTTCAGCACGGCAGCGGCCGACCGACTGCATACGCTCTTTCCCGATGCCATCGTGGTCGGCAGCGCCGACGCATACGTGCTCGGCCTCAACGCCGTTTCCGACGGTCGGCACGTTGCGCTTCCTTCTGCTGCAAAGGGTTTCGCCACACAACTGCGTCACGCCGGATTCGAGCCGATCGGTGTGGATCTGTCCGAGCTGCTGAAGGGCGGCGGTTCCGTCAAGTGCTGCACATTGGAGGTATTCCCATGACGATTCTCGACGCCCGGACTTCAAGCGAGGCGGCGGTCGCGCTGGTCGACAGGTATGCGGCGCACAACTACTCGCCGCTACCGGTGGTCGCCGCCAGCGCCGAGGGCGCGTGGATCACCGACGTCGACGGTCGGCGCTACCTCGATTGCCTGGCCGCCTACTCGGCGGTCAACTTCGGTCATCGCAATCCCGAGATCACCGCGACGGCTCACGCGCAACTCGACACCGTCACGCTGGTGAGCCGGGCATTCCATTCGGATAATCTGGGGCCGTTTTGCGCCGCCCTTGCCCGGTTGTGCGGCAAAGACATGGTGCTGCCGATGAACTCGGGCGCCGAAGCCGTAGAGAGCGGCCTCAAGGTGGCTCGCAAATGGGGCGTCGAGGTCAAGGGTGTTCCCGCGGGGCGGGCCAATATTATTGTGGCCGACAACAACTTTCATGGCCGCACGATCAGCATCGTCAGCTTTTCGTCGGACCCGGCGTCGCGGGACGGCTTCGGGCCGTTCACGCCGGGATTCCGCTCGGTGCCGTTCGGCGACGCCGCGGCATTGGCCCGGGCGATCGACGACAACACCGTGGCGGTGCTGCTGGAGCCGATCCAGGGCGAGGCCGGCATCATCGTCCCGCCCGACGACTACCTGCCGACCGTGCGCGCCCTGTGCGGCGAGCGCAACGTGCTGATGATCGCCGACGAGATCCAGTCGGGGCTGGCCCGCACCGGCTACACCTTCGCCTGCGACCGCTGGGGCGTCGTGCCGGACGTCTACCTGCTCGGCAAGGCGCTGGGCGGCGGCGTGGTCCCACTGTCGGCGGTCGTCGCCGACCGCGAAATCCTCGGTGTGCTGCATCCCGGCGAACACGGCTCGACCTTCGGCGGCAACCCGTTGGCCGCCGCGATCGGCACCACGGTGGTGTCCATGTTGGCGCGGGGTGAATTCCAGGCTCGTTCGGCGAAATTGGGCGCATACCTGCACCGGCGTCTGCGGGAGCTGGTCGGCGAAGGCGTGGTGGCCGTGCGCGGCCTCGGGTTATGGGCCGGTGTGGACATCGAACCGAGGCTGGGCACCGGCAAGCAGACGAGCCTGCGGCTGGCCCAGCGCGGCGTGCTGGTCAAGGACACCCACGGTTCGACGCTGCGGTTCGCGCCGCCCTTGGTGATCACCGAGCAGGAGATTGACTGGGCCGTCGACCACTTCGCTGCGGCATTGCGGGAGGCTGGCTGATAATCAGGTGATCCGGCCACAGGAGGCGCAATTGCCAGCTACGTCGATCAGCCTGACAGAACAGATGCTGCGGTGTCGTCCAACCGTCGGCACACATGTCGCCCTCGGCGCCGCGGACCACCTCAAGCGCAGCATCGGCACGTTCCAGCTGACCATGTTCGGGGTCGGCTCGACGATCGGCACCGGCATTTTCTTCGTCATGTCCCAGGCGGTGCCGGAAGCCGGCCCGGGGGTGATCGTCTCCTTCATCATTGCCGGTATCGCGGCCGGGCTGGCGGCCATCTGCTACGCCGAATTAGCTTCTGCCGTGCCGGTTTCCGGCTCGTCGTACTCGTATGCGTACACCACGATGGGCGAGGTCGTCGCGATGGGCGTGGCCGCCTGCCTGCTGCTGGAATACGGGGTGTCCACCGCCGCGGTCGCGGTCACCTGGAGCGGTTATCTCAGCAAGCTGTTGAGCAACCTGTTCGGATTTCACTTGCCCCACGCCTTGTCGGCCGCGCCGTGGGACTCGGATCCCGGCTATGTAAACGTTCCGGGGATCATCCTGATCGTCATGTGTGCGCTGCTGCTGATCCGCGGTGCCAGCGAATCTGCCACGATCAACGCGATCATGGTGATGACCAAGCTCGGCGTGCTGGTCATGTTCGTGATCCTCGCGTTCACCGCCTTCGACGCCAATCAGCTCAAGGATTTCGCCCCGTTCGGCGTCGCCGGCATCGGCTCGGCTGCTGGCACCATCTTTTTCTCCTACATCGGGCTTGACGCCGTATCGACGGCCGGCGACGAGGTCAAGGACCCGCAAAAGACCATGCCGCGCGCGATCATCGCGGCGCTTCTGATCGTCACCAGCGTCTACCTGTTCGTCGCGCTGGCCGCTCTGGGCACCCAGCCATGGCGGGACTTCGCCGGCCAGCAAGAGGCCGGCCTGGCCACGATCCTCGACAACGTCACGCACGCCAGGTGGGCCGGCACCATTCTGTCGGCGGGCGCGGTGATCTCCATTTTCAGCGTCACGCTGGTGACCATGTATGGCCAGACCCGCATCCTTTACGCGATGGGCCGCGACGGGCTGCTCCCATCGCGGTTCGCCACGGTGAACGCGCGCACGATGACCCCGGTAAGCAACACCGTGTTCGTCGCGATCGCCACATCGACCCTGGCCGCTGTCATACCGCTCGACAAGCTGGCGGACATGGTGTCAATCGGGACGCTGACCGCGTTCATCGTCGTATCGGTCGGGGTGATCATCCTGCGAGTGCGCGAACCCGAGCTGCCACGGGCGTTCAAGGTGCCCGGTTACCCCGTCACACCGGCCCTTTCGGTGCTGGCCTGCGGCTACATCCTGATCAGCCTGCACTGGTACACCTGGATCGCGTTCGCCGGATGGATCTCGGTGGCGTTGCTCTTCTACTTCGTGTGGGGTCGCCACCACAGCGCGCTGAACGGCGAGGAAGTCCCGGAATACGAACCGACGGAAATGGAGTGACCGTCGTTCAGCGCGGGATTTGCACCAGCGGCTGGCCTCCGATCTGGCCCCAGCATCCGGCGGGGTCGCGCCCGTTCTTCACCTGATCGGTCAGGCAGTTGAAGATCGCGATCCGTAGATCCGGCGGTGGCTGGTTGGCGCGCTGCTCGGCGGCCAACCGGTTCTGTTCGGCCGTCTTGACGTCCTGCTGCGCGTTGATCGTTTCCTGAACTTTCTGGTTGTAGGCGTCGATGCGCTGCTGGGTTGGCTGGTCGTAGAAGATCCGCGGAATCCGCACGTCGAGGATCTCGATTTCGGAGCCGACCGCATCTTGCAGATCCTTTTTGACCTGCGCGGCCATCGCCGGCAAGTCCGCGCCCTGGGCGGGCGCGGGCATCTGCGGTGACGCGCCCGGCGCATTCGCCGCGGCCGCCAGCATCACCTGCGGGTTGAACGTCGCGAACACCTTCGACAACGCCACCTGGGCCTGCCGGTCCACCAACTGCTCCTTGATGGTCTGGAACACGTTGGCCCCGCCGTAATCCTGGAACAGCTTGGGGGCCGCGCCCTCCCGCAGCCGCCAGTTCAGGTTCTCGTCTACGTAGGCGTTGGAGTTGTTGGCCAGCCGCACATTGATCGCCGCCGGGCTGCCGTTTGCGCCCCGGCCGGCGCTGGCGTCGTCATAACTGTTGGACTCGAACGCCTGCAACTGGATCGCCTCGGACAGTTCACTGACCTTGCGCCACGGCGCATGCCACACGATCCCGGCGCCGTGGACCCCCACCGGCTTACCGAATTCGGTGATGATGCCGACGTTGCGCGTGTCCACCCGGTCATAGGCGCTGATGAGCGTGCAGATCACGCCGATAAGCACCGCGCCGGCCGTGATGCCCCACCACGTCGACCGGGAGCGTTGGCCGATGAACACACTTCCGACAAGCGCCACGATCGCGAGCAGGAAAAACAGGATCGCAACAACCCACCACCCGGGCATGACACTCCCTTCTTTGAGTTTGGTCAGACTACGCCCGGCCACGTGAGGGCGCCAGGCCGCGAGCGCTTTTCGCGCGACCGGGCGGCTCAGAGCGCTGCCGATCTCGTCATCAACATCGGCGGCCCCGGTCCGCGGCAGTCGCATATACCCCATCAGTCGCTGGCCGAGCCGGTACACATTCTATCGGCCTCACACCGACAAGCTAAGGGCGCAAAGGATTTGTCGCTCGAGGTGGACTGACGTGACAGTCGCCGCAGCGTCCAACAGCTCTAGCGCTGTGCGGCCGCGTTGGCCGCCGCCTGAGCCTGCTTCAGGGTGGCCGCGACATCGCCTCGGCCCAGGAACATTTCGTCGAAATAGCTCTGCAGGGCCGTGTTTCCGGCGGCGAAGCCGGCGCCGCCCGGGGCCGGAATCCGCGGTCCGTCCAGCACGGAGAAGAATGGGGTGACGTCGACGCCCTGTCCGGCCCAATAGTCGAAGTAGACCCGTTGGGCCGACAGGACCGCGGGGATGGCCGCACCGTGACGGCCGAGGTATGCGTTGCCCTCACTGCTGCCCATCCAGGCGAGGACTTGACGCACCGCATCAGGGTGCTTGGTCGCCGAATTGCCTGCCGCGGCAATGCCATTGGTGACGCTCACCCGCCCGACGGGACCGGCGGGCATCATTGCCACGCCCCAATGGAAGCGGGTATCGCGGGCCACCGGCGCCAGGTTGTAGGTCCCGGACTGGAAAAGTGCCATCCTGCCGGCCAGGAACTGGTTGCGGGAGAAGTCGCCGTTGTCGTTGGTGGCCGAGGCGGGCGGCGCGACGTGGTCGTCGTTGATCAGACCGACCAGATAACGGAAGGCTTCCACCGCAGCGGGATTGTCGAACGCGAATTCGTCGCCGCGCTGGAATACCCCACCCGCCGAGCCGATGTAGTTCAGGTAGATCCCCTGGGGGTCATTGGCCGCGTTATACCCCCATTGCCGGACCCGTCGCGCGTCGAAACGCGGTGTACCCGCGACGTTCCCGTCGGCGTCGAGGGTCAGGCGGGCCAGCAGGGGGCGCAACGTGTCGTCGCCGTGTGGGTTCCACCGGATGGCATTGAGCTGAGCGGGATCAACGCCGGCGGCGGCGAGCAGGTCGGCGTTGTAGTACAGGGCAATTCCGGCATCGGTCAGCTGCGGCACCCCCCACAGGACACCGCCGCGCGTGAACTGGTCCACCACCGCCGGCTCCCAGCCCGACGCGGCGCCTGGGCCCAGGGTCTTTCCGATGTCCATCAACCGGCCGTCGTCGGCGTACGCGGCGAGGTAGGCGTTGGACAGCCAGAAGATGTCGTCGGCGCTGCCGCCGGCGACGTCGGTGCGCAGCGTATCGAAGTATGTCGAAAACGCCACGATGTTGGTGCGCACCTCGATGTCGGGATGTGAGCGGTTGAATGCCTCAAACGACTGCCGGTACGCGGCGGCTATCTGGTCGCCCCAGAGCCGCACCCGCACTACGATCTTGCCGCCGTGGGGTTCGCCGGAGTAGTCCAACAGCATTGCCATGGCAGCCAACAGGATCGCGACGAGCACAAGCGCCCCGGTGACCAGCGTGGAATGGCGCGGGCGGGTCATGGTCGGCGCCCGGATTGCCACCGTGGTCGTACATTTCCGGAAAGAACGGCCGTGAAGGTAATCTCGGCCCCGCACCCGCTCACTTGAGCCCCGAGACGACGATCGATGCGACGATGTGCCGCTGGAAAATCACGAACAGCGCGATCAGCGGCACGATCGCGACCGTCGTCGCCGCCATCACCAGCGTCCACTGGGAGTTGAAGCGCGACTGTAGGTCAGCGGTGGCCACCGTGAGCACTCGCCACTTGTGCCCGCTGGTGATCACCAGGGGCCACATGAAGTTGTTCCACTGCGAGACCACCGTGATCAGCGTCAAGGCGGCCAGGACCGGGCGGCTGGACGGGATCACCACATGCACGATCACGTCCAGGGTGTTGGCGCCGTCCAGGCGCGCGGCGTTGACCAAGTCGTTCGGGATGATGCGAAAGTGCTCGCGCAGCAAGAAGATCGCATACGGCGAGCCGAACATGTAGGGCAGCACCAAGGCCCAGAACGTGTTGCGCAGCCCAAGCTCGGCCATCATCAGATACATCGGCACCACGGTGACGGTGCCCGGCACCATCAGCGTTGCGATGTAGACCCAAAACAGCGCATCGCGCCCGGGAAATTGCAAGCGCGCGAACGCGTATCCGGCCAGCACCGAGAAGGTCAGCTGGCCCACCAGGATCACCGCCGTCATCAACGCCGTCACCTCCGCGGCGCGCCCGAACCCGGCCCCGCCGAGCTCGGCGAAGTTCGCCAGCGTGGGCGGTCGCGGCAACTGCAGCGGGGTGCCGGTGGCGAATTGGTGCGCCGAGGTAAACGACGTCAGCAAGCCGAGCCCGAATGGCAAAAGCGTGATCAGCGCGCCGAGCGCCAGCCCGGTGTAGATGACGGCATTGGTGAGCCGCCTAGGTGAGGTCATAACTGATCCGCCGCCGGAAGTACGAGTGCTGAACGACGGTGACGCCGATCAGGATGACGAACAGCACCACCGCCATGACCGATGCCCGCCCGATTGCCGCCGAGCCGAAAGCCTCGGCGTAGATGCGGTGCGCCACCAGGTCGGTGCTGCCGCCTGGCCCGCCGCCGGTCAGCGCGTACACGGTGTCGAAAACCTGTGCGGTGCTGACGATCCCGGTCACCAGGACGAAGAACATCGTGGGCCGCAGCATGGGCAGTGTGATGCGCCGGAAACGCTGCCACGCGTTGGCGCCATCGGTGCGCGCGGCGGCGTGGACGTCGTCGGGGATGGCCAGCAGCCCCGCGAGAAACGACAGCGAGACGTATCCGACGTTCATCCAGATGACGACGGCCGAAACCAGCGGCAGCGCAAGGCCGGGATCGGAGAGCCAGTCGATGCGGTGCCCGAGTACGGTGCTGACGGCGCCGTCGGTAGGGGCCAGGATCCAGCGCCACAGCACCGCGATCGCCAGGGGCGCGCAGATCCAGGGCAGCACGTACAGCGTGCGAAACAGGCCGGTGCCGGGAAGCTGCCGGGCCAGCATGGATGCGGCCAGCAGTCCCAGCAACGTCTGCGCGGGGACCACGATCGCCACGAAGGCGGCCGTGACGATCAGTGAGTTGCCGAAGCCGGAATCGGCCAGCACCGACCGCCAGTTGGCGAGGCCCACAAAGCGCAGCGGTCCCAGCAGATCCCAGCGGTACAGGCTCAGCCAGATCACGACGAGGATGGGCAGCAGCAAGAAGGCGACCACACCGAACAGGCTGGGGGCGAGCAGGGCGTAGCCCAGCGCGGTGGATCGAGGTTGTTTCCTCGGCGCGGCGCCGGCCATGAAGGTAATTAAAGCGGGCGCCGCCGTGGTTTGGTGGTGAGCGGTCGATACCGTGTAGCCGTGACACCGACCCGGGGGTTCTATTTGGGGTGTTCGCTGGTATCCGTGGGTGTCCGTTAGTTGGCTGGTCAGAGGCCGGATCGGCGGATCAGCAAAGGTTGCGCTGGGGGTTTCGGAAACGGGGCCGGTTTGGGTACGCGTGTGGGTACGGAAACCGTTAGCTGACATGCCGGCCCCGGCTACCTTCGCCCGTCCCGGATCTGATAGGCGATCAGGGACTTTCGCCCGTAGCTCCGCACCCGGCTCGGGCGGTTAGCTTCCAATGCGTGTCGTAGCGAAGGCGGCGAATGATGAGGACACGGATTGCAACCGCTGTCGCGGTGCTCGCCGCCGCCGCATGCACCCGCTACGTCGCGGGACTCCCGTCGGCGCCGACAACGGTACGCAGGGCCGGTCGGGGTTTGGGCCAGCGGCCCCCGCGGAATGGAGTTAAGGCAGGGGCCGACTGGCGGTCTTTTTGGTTGATGCTGAGCGCATCGGCGCGGTCAGCTTAGTTCTCCGATTCGACCCACATCCTGGTATTGATGCATTATTCGCGCGAGTGCCTCGTCAACAAAGGCGTCGATAACCCCGACCCGGTCGACGACAACCTGCACATCGCTGAGTAGCCGCTGAAACTCCTCGTCATCGCCAAGCAGCTTGATCTGCTCCACCGTGCCCCGCAGCAGAATGAAGCCGCGAAGGTCTCTGTCGTTTTGCGGAAGAACTGCCACGTCAAACTGGTCGATCCGCCCCTCATCCTGAAGACGTCTCAAGTAGTGCATCGCCTTGTTGAAGAGTTCGAGGCCGCGCTTCTCGCGCCCGTCCACCATGTCTCCCCAACTTATGAATAAACCAGTCTCAGACACGGCCTTTCCCCCGTTCCGCTGTGGGAAGCCGACATGTTCCGAAATTCCCTGACCTTAAGGACTCCCGTGACGAATCCAGGCTCCACCCCCCGGTGGTCCTCCGGATAGGGGCTTTCGTCCCCTTAAGCGCACCTTCAGTCACGCGGTCGAACATGGTGGCGTTTTTTTAAAACACCCAGCGCGAACCAGTCGCGCACGCCGCTATCACAACACACTTTGCAGAACGTCGTAAGTGGTTTCCGGCGCCAGCGTCTCAGCCTTCCACACCGCTCCAATGCACGCCTGCAGCGGCGCAGCATCGGTCACCGAACGCGCCCGATCAACCACCCAGCCGCCCGCGCTGAGCACCTTCACCGACGCACTAGTCGCCGCAGCATCCAAACCCGGATGAGCCAAATGACGAATCTTCCGGGCCTCCAAGCGGTCGAACAACGTACCCGTCGCCCCCGACAAATCCGTCCCCCTCCAACCGATCACCGGCAACTCGGCCGCACGCCCATCAGGCAAATGCGCGTTCTCAATATCGGGCAGCAACGACGAGACCGGAGCCCCATTGGACTGCACCACAATTCCCTCGAAACTGTCACGATGGTCGATCAGCCAATCCAGCACCCAATCGGTTCCACTCTTGTCTTCGGCGACACCGACGCACGTCACACCGTTCTCATCGTGACCGGCCCGCGCGATATACGTCCGGGCCCGGTTCCAGGACACGTCCACGCAAACCACCTGCCGACCCACCGGCCTCGCCGCATTATCGAGGGTCGCGGACCAACTACCCTCCGGCCACGGGCCGACATCACCAGCGGAACTCCACCTACACAAAATTTCGGTCTCGAACACATGCGGCGGATCGGTGCGCAAAGCATGGACCAAAGCGCGCTCAGTCACACAATCGGGAGTGATTTCGGTGTGGTTCAAGCTGGGATTCGCCTGACACCACGCCCCCCTATCGGTGCGGTGGGCGTGCGGGGAAGCGGACCACTCAAACCAGCCCACCGGGAAATCACCGGCCCCCTCGAGCTCCTCCAGCTCGGCGGGCAGATCACCCAACACCTCTTGGTACTCACCATCAGGCCACCCAAGTTCGCGATGGGCCTGCGCCCGTAAATACCGCAGTACGACACTGGAGCTGTCGCCGGCGAGCTGTGGACCGACTCCGGGCTGGTCTTCACCGACGAGTTCGGCGCGCCGGTCAACCCCCGCGCGGTGCTGCGGGCCGTCCAGCGCGCCGCGGACCGGGCCGGGATCGCGGACGTGACCGTGCACACTCTTCGGCATTCTGCCGCGGTGGCGTGGCTAGAGGCCGGCGTGCACATCAAGGCGGTGGCGGATCTGTTGGGGCACAGCAGCATAGCGATCACCGGTGACATCTACGGACACACCTCGGACGCGGCGACCCGCTCGGCGGTGGACGGGCTGTCCGATGCGCTCGGACTGTAATGTTTGCTGCGTGGGGGGTTCTGAAAGCCGGTTTGGGTACGGCGCGTGGGTACGGTCGAATTGCACGACGGTGTTTCCGCAGCTAGATGGGCAGAAATAGGGGCTTATGACACCGAACCGGGGGATCGATGCCGACTTCCTGGACCTGCCGCGCCACGAACTTGCCGAAGCCGCGCTGTCTGCGGGCAAAGCGGCCGGGGCCAGCCACGCCGACCTGCGGCTTCACCGCATCAGCAGCGAGATCATCCAGCTGCGCGACGGCGAGCTGGAGACCGCCGTCGTCAGCCGCGAGGTCGGCCTGGCGGTGCGGGTGATCGTCGACGGCACCTGGGGGTTCGCCTCGCACGCGGAGTTGACACCGGCGGTCGCGGCCGAGACCGCGCGCCGCGCCGTGCATGTGGCCACCACGCTGGCGGTATTGAACGCCGAGCGCGTCGAGCTGGCACCCGAGCCGGTGTACACCGACGCCACCTGGGTGTCGGACTACCGCATCGACCCGTTCGGCATCCCCGCGGCCGACAAGATCGCCGTGCTGGGGGAGTACTCCGCGCGGCTGCTGGACGCCGACGGAATCGACCATGTGTCCGCGGTCCTGACCGCCGCCAAGGAGCAGACGTTCTACGCCGACACCTTCGGATCGTCGATCACCCAGCAGCGGGTGCGGGTGCTGCCCTCGCTGGAGGCGGTGACCGTCGACGCCGAGGCGGGCAGTTTCGACTCGATGCGCACCCTGGCCCCGCCGATGGGCCGGGGCTGGGAAGCGCTGGCCGGCGACGACGTGTGGAACTGGACCGACGAGCTCGCGCAGCTGCCGGCGCTGCTGGCCGAGAAGGTCAAGGCGCCCAGCGTGTCTCCTGGCCTCAAGGATTTGGTGATCGACCCGACCAACCTCTGGCTGACCATTCACGAATCCATCGGCCACGCAACCGAATACGACCGTGCGATCGGCTACGAGGCGGCCTATGCCGGGACTTCTTTCGCCACCCCCGACAAACTCGGCACCATGCGTTACGGATCACCCGTGATGAACGTGACTGCCGACCGCACCGTCCAATACGGGTTGGCGAGCATCGGTTACGACGACGAGGGTGTGGCCGCGCAGAGCTGGGATCTGGTGCGCGACGGGATATTCGTCGGCTATCAACTGGACCGGGTGTTCGCGCCACGACTGGGCCAGCCGCGCTCCAACGGGTGCTCGTACGCCGATTCCCCGCATCACGTGCCGATCCAGCGGATGGCCAACGTGTCGCTGCAGCCCGCCCCCGAGGAGATCAGCACCGCCGACCTGATCGCCCGCGTCGAGGACGGCATCTACATCGTCGGCGACAAATCCTGGTCGATCGATATGCAGCGCTACAACTTTCAGTTCACCGGCCAGCGGTTCTTCCGTATTCGCGAGGGCCGCCTGGACGGCCAGTTGCGCGATGTCGCCTATCAGGCGACCACCACCGATTTCTGGAAATCCCTGGAAGCCGTGGGCGGCCCGTCGACCTGGCGGCTGGGCGGCGCATTCAATTGCGGCAAGGCCCAACCCGGACAGATCGCTCCCGTCAGCCACGGCTGCCCGTCGGCGTTGTTCCGGGGCGTCAACGTGCTCAACACGGTCGCCGAGGGCCGCCGATGATCACCGCGCAGCACGTCGTCAACATCGTCATGGACGAGGCGGCCAAGATTGGGGGCGCCGACGAGACCATGGTGCTGGTCACCGACAGGGTCGAGGCGACGTTGCGCTGGGCGGGCAATTCGATGACCACCAACGGGGTTTCGGTCAGCCGCAACATCGCCGTGATTTCCGTCGTGCGGCGGGGGAACAGCGCGCACATCGGCACGGTGGTGTCCGCCGAAGTGGACCCGCGGGTGCTCCCCGGGCTGGTGGCGGCGTCGCAGGACGCGGCCCGCTCCGCGCCGGAGGCGGGCGATGCCGCGCCACTGCTGGCCGGCAGCGGTGAGCCCGCCGATTGGGACGCGCCGGTGCCCGGCACCGGGCCCTTGGTGTTCGCCGACGTCGTCGACTCGTTGAGCCGCGGGTTCCGCGGCGCCGACCGGCTGTATGGTTTTGCGCACCATAGTGTTTCGACGACGTTCCTGGCGACGTCGACCGGTCTGCGCCGGCGGTACACTCAGCCGACCGGCGCGGTCGAGATCAACGCCAAACGCGGCGACGCGAGTGCCTGGGCGGGTATCGGTACGGCCGATTTCATCGACGTGCCAACCGATTCACTGCTCGAGCAGTTGTCGACGAGGCTGGGCTGGGCGCAGCGCGCCGTCGAGCTGCCCGCCGGGCGCTACGAGACGATCATGCCGCCGTCGACGGTTGCCGACATGATGATCTACCTGGTCTGGTCGATGATCGGCCGCGGCGCGCAGGAGGGCCGCACCGCGTTCTCCGCGCCCGGCGGCGGGACCCGGGTGGGGGAGCGGCTCACCGACCTGCCGCTCTCGCTGTTTTCCGATCCGATGGCGCCGGGCCTGGCGTGCACGCCGTTTGTTGCGACGAGCAGTTCGTCGGAGGCGATGTCGGTATTCGACAACGGGATGGCGATCGGCCAGGTGGACTGGATCCGCAACGGGGTGATCAACGCGCTGGCCTACCCGCGGGCCACGGCCGCCAAATTCGATGCCGAGGTCGCGGTGGCGGCCGACAACCTGGTGATGACCGGCGGTTCGGCCGAGCCCACCGACATGATCGCGGCGACCGAGCGCGGTCTGTTGCTGACCACGCTGTGGTACATCCGCGAGGTCGACCCCACCACGCTGCTGCTCACCGGGCTGACCCGCGACGGCGTCTACCTGATCGAGGACGGCGAGGTGACCGCGGCCGTCAACAACTTCCGCTTCAACGAAAGCCCGCTGGATCTGCTGCGACGCGTGACGCAGGCCGGTGCCAGTGAGAAGACCCTGCCGCGGGAATCGGGCGATTGGGCCACCCGGGCGGCGATGCCGAGCCTGCGGATACCGGACTTCTACATGTCTTCGGTGAGCCAGGCGCAGTAGCCGCGCGAGGTTGAGGCCGCTCTTTCGCATCGGTCACATCAGCACAACGGAGGGCGGCCTGCACATGAACCGCCAATCCGCTAGCGCCGGCGCTACCGCTTTCAAACGTCGCCTCATGGTTAGCCCGGACTACTCCGTCGGGCAACTGCAAAACAGGGCCGTTAATCCATTGTCGCGCGACGGTGCGCGTCCTAGCGTGTGAGAAATGGAAGAGGATCGGCTGACGCGGCTGGTTGCGTTGTCCCCGGGCGATGGGCGCATCTCAGGCCTGGCCCGGCGGGTGTGCGCACAGGCGTTGTCCCTACCGCCGTTGCCCGCCTGCGTCGAGGTTTGCGAGCCCGAGTCGGAGGCCGAGGCCATCGTCGCCGAATTCGCCGAGCAGTTCAGCCTCGACGTCTCGGTGATCACTGGCGAGCAGCGGTCGCGCTTGTGGAAATCCATGGGAAACAACACCTTTGGCGTGGTCACCCAGATTTATATCGCCGACTTCATTCCGCGGGTGCGCGCCGGGCTGGAGGCGCTCGGCGTCGGGTCGGAGTATCTCGGCTGGGTGAGCGGGCCGATCTCATGGGACCACACCACCGATCCGTCGGATTTGGTGTTCAACGAATTTCTGCCCGCCGTGGCACGGATGCGCGCGCTCGACCCGATCACCTCCGAGTTGGTCCGGCTGCGTGGCGCGGCCCAGCACAACTGCCGGCTGTGCATGTCGTTGCGCGAGGGCAACGCGCTCGATGCCGGGGGTTCCGAGACGTTGTACGACGACATCGAGCGATTTGCGAGGTCGACCCTGCTCGACGCGCGCGCAAAAGCAGCACTGCGCTATACGGATGCGTTAATTTGGACCCCGGCGCACCTCGTCGCCGATGATGTCGAGGAGGTGCGTTCTCGGTTCTCCGACGTTGAAGCCGTCGAGCTCACCTTCGATATCATGCGTAACGCCAGCAACAAGGTCGCCGTATCGCTGGGCGGCGATGCGCCCCGGGTGGAATCTGGGACCGAGCGTTACCTGCTCGACGCCGACGGCCAGACGGTGTTCAGCTGACGGTGTGCCGGCAATTGGGCTCCGTGCGACGATGGTGGCCGCATCACATCCAGGGGCGGTAGCTCAGTTGGTTAGAGCCGCGGACTCATAATCCGTTGGTCGCGGGTTCGAGCCCCGCCCGCCCCACCGAACAGCCCCACCGAACAGCCCCACCGAACACCGAAGCCCCACCGAAGATAACTGCAGGTTATCGAGGCCTTTTCCACCCTGCCAGCCTGGCATCGGGGTACCCGAAACGGCGCTCGTGCGAGTGGGGTGACAGCAGCACGGCGACGCGTCGAGTCAGCAGTCATGTGACTTAAACCGGCAGGCGGCAACGTCAGCAACCCGAGTCAGGCACGATCGGCTGCATGCAGCTGTTCAGGGAAGCCAAACTTCGCCGGGCGCGACGGCAACTCGCCACCATGGCCCGAGCGGCGAGTCGATGAACTTCTGTCGCAGCTACCGGAGGAGGACACCAAGATCACCCACGACTACCTCAGCGTCGCGCTGGAGTTCGACGACGGGCAAGACCTCAGCTGGCACTGGAGCTGTGGCCTGCCCGTAGGCTTCGCCTACCGCTGTCCCCTCGATTATTGGCGCAAGCTGGAAACTCACGTCGTGGTGCGAACCGGTCCCGCCAACCTCGGCAGCTGGGTCGACGAGAAACGGGACGTGCTCGCCGATCACAAGGCCGCAATCGGCGAGCCTGCCCCAGCACGAGTGGTCAATGCTTGGCTTATCGGAGTCAGCCTCTTCCAAGGTGGCAGGGCCCGCGGCGAGAAGAGTTATAGCGAAAAGGATTTCGACGAGCGATGACATCGGGGTCGTCGCTGGCTACTGTGGTCGCAGTGATATCAAAAGTCACAGGTGTCGTCATGGGCGCACATCCCCACCAGCGCGCCGAAGGAACGACGCGGGGATAGCAGTCGCCGCGATTAGGATCATGGCAACAGTGAAAACCTCGGCGTAGGCGCGTGACAAGTCGTTGGCTACGTGCTGTAGGAAATCTGGCGCGAGGACCCGCGACGGCAGCTTGGACATGCTGGTGCTGCCGTTTAACTTGCTGGTGAGGATTACCGGCATCAACGCAGCGCCGACGGACGCGGCCGTGTTGTGGTTGACATTGAATAATGTTGAGCCATAGGCTACTTCGCTCGAATGCAGCGTGTGCACAGCCGACCAGGAAACCGGAGTCATCATGCAGCCGCTCCCGACGCCGAACATCGCGAGCCCAGCCAGCAGCACTGAGGAGTCGACATGATGCCGGCTTGTGCCATAGACGAACGCACCCATGCCCATGACCGCCAGCATCGTTCCGGTCAGCACGATCCCACGCGGTCCCCGTTTTTCCATCACGCGTCCGACAATCGGGATTACTGCGGCAGCACCCAGGGTTTGCGGAATCAGAAACAGTCCAGCCTGGAACGGCGTCTTTGAAAGCACCTGCTGGAAGTAGCCGGGCAACAGCATGCAGCTGCCGAAAAACATGCTGGCGAACAGGAATCTGGTCGCATTGGCCGCTGCGACCTCCCGATTCTTCAGTAACCGGAGGTCGATCAGGGCGCGATCGGCGCGGCGCAGGGCGTGGAGTACAAAGGCGCCGATGAGAAGCACACCAACCGCTGGTAGTACCCAGACGCACGGGTCGGCGATCGTGCGGCGCTCCGGTAGCCGTGACACACCATAGAGAAGCAGCACCAGCCCTGGGGGCAGCAGCAACAAGCCGAACACGTCCAACGACTCCGCGGGCAGCGGAACGTCCTGGGGGAGAACCCATCCCGCTAACGCCATGGTGAGCAGTCCGATCGGGATGTTGATCAGGAAAATCCACTGCCAGCCGAACGAGTCGATCAACCAGCCACCGAGAATGGGCCCACAAATCGGGCTCATCAAGATGGGAACCATGCTGATTGTCAGCACCCGCCCCAACCGTTCGGCGCCGGCCGCGCGGGCCAGGATGATCAGCTGTAGCGGCATGAGCATTCCGCCGCCAAGGCCTTGCAACGCCCGAAAAGCCACCAGCAGCGGGATACTCGGTGCCAGCGCGCACAGCAATGAACCCAGGGAGAACAGCAGCACCGAACCCAGTACGAGCCGCTTCGTGCCCAACCGGTTGGCGGCCCAGCCGGTTAGCGGGATCACCGCCGCTACTGCCAACGTGTAGCCGGTCACTGTCCATGCGACCTCGGCCTGGGTCGAAGAGAATTCGTCGATCAACGTCCGCTGGGCCACGTTGACGACCGTGGCGTCCAGGGTGACCATCACCGGGAGCAGCGTGCACGCCACGGTGACCATCCAGAGTCTGGAATTCAGCCTGTCGGGGCAGTCCCCGGTCCGGGCTTGCCGCCTTGCGGAAAGCGTGGTCATGCCAGCATCCCGGCGACCACACGATCGATGTCGTCCGGTAACAGCCACGGCCCATCGACGTTTTTCGCGACCTCCCGGATGACCCGGGTCACTGAAAGACCGGAATTTTCCGCCGAGATCCGGATGTGCTCGAGTTGCTGGGAATCGAGGCCGTGGAATCCAAAGGAGATCTCCCACGGGTCGATGCCGTAAGACTCAGGGACTCGTCCTCGCATGTTCGACCGCGCCGCGTCGAAAATCCGATCCAGGTCAACCCCTGCAAGATGCCCGCGCCGCTGCAGTGCAGCGATCAGGGACTCGGTCTGGCAATTCCCCGCCCCGCGACCGAAGCCCATCAGAGTTCCGTCCAGAAAATCGGCACCCGCCTCGAACGCCTCGAGCGTGTTGGCGACGGCCATGCCGAGATTGTTGTGCCCGTGGTAACCGATCGTGACATCGCTCGCGCTGCGGATGGCCTCGACGTACCGCCTCACATCCTCCGGGAGGAAGGTTCCGGTCGTGTCCACCACGTAGACGATCCGGACGCCCATATCGCTGGCCTGGTTCGCGGCACGGGCCAGCGCGTCCGGGGAAAAGAGATGAGACTTAACCAGCTGAATACAGACTTCGAGCCCCTTGGACTGTGCACGCTTGACGAAAGGTGTCACGAGGTCAAGCTCGGTGGCGATCACACACATCCGGAGGAAATCTAGATAATCCCCGGCCAAGTCCACCTTTTCGATCGGCGCCAGGGCCGGGACGATCACGGCCCCGAGTTTCGCTTTCACCACTACGGAGCGAGCGGCGCGGAAATACTCCTCGTCCGTCTGCGCCGCGCGGCCTTGCGTGGGCGTGGCGCCGATGGTGACGCCATGTCCGATTTCGAGGTAGGGGATGCCCGACTCATCGAGGTCCCCGATGATGGTGCGGAGATCATCGTTGGTGTACTGGAAGTTCACGGCGTAGCTGCCGTCGCGGATAGTCGTGTCGAGAATGACCGGTTCTCTTTCGGTCAATGCAGTGAGCATCTGTGCCTC
This sequence comes from uncultured Actinomycetota bacterium, assembly GCA_963784685.1. Taxonomy (GTDB): domain Bacteria; phylum Actinomycetota; class Actinomycetes; order Mycobacteriales; family Mycobacteriaceae; genus Mycobacterium. Next base: position 222,872 of record CAWASF010000002.1, on the reverse strand, counting down.
CGTTTGTCGGAATCCGTTGGTGTCTGCATAAAGGGTCTGCTTCCACCCTTGCCGGATACTTAATGAATTCTTGGAACGGCCGACCGCGCGGCCATCGGATGCAATGCAGTGCGCTGAGCGGGATAAAGCCGAAGCGTCTCAGGCGGTCCGCTGGCTTGGCTTGGTTGAGAGGCCGCAAAGGCAATTGCTTGGTGCCCGCGCCCCTCTGCGACAACGACGGGACTTTACGCGGTCCGCCTCCGGCAACCGAACGGCCCTGTGCAAGTTGAATATCGCCGTGCCGGTGGGCAACTGGACCCCCGGATGCCCTACACGCGGGTTGAGCAGCACACCCGGTCAGATGCCCGCATGGCACCGCCGGGGCTTACCGACGGCCCGGAAAAATCTCGCGTCACTTGCCTACCCCAATCTCGGGTTTGTTGATCTCTGGATCGATCGCGATATCGAGCACGCAGGGGCCAGTCGCGGCCAACGCCTCTTCGAGCCCAGCGTGAAGATCGGAGCGCTTGTCGACCCGGATCCCATGTGCGCCGAGGGCGCGCGCCATTGCCGCTAGGTCGTTCGCGCCGATGTCGGCGACTTGCGATGGGTCCATCCTCCCGCGGAGCGGACCCGTGCTCGCAGTCATCTGGCCGTCGTTGAGGATGACCCACGTCACCGAAATCCCCTGTGCGACCGCGGTGGAGACCTCGGTGCCATGCATCAAAAAGGCCCCGTCTCCGGCGATGCAGATGACGCGGTCTTCGGGTGCGGCCAGAGCCACCCCAATGGCCCCGGCGATGCCGGATCCCATCGGGGCGAAATCAATGGTCGCAAAAAACGTCCCGGCCCGCCGGACAGGTAGCCCTTGAAAAGCCCAAAAAATGCAGGTTCCCGAATCGGTGCAGATCGTCGCATTGGGCGCAAGCATCGAGTCCATCTCTCGCATGACTTCAAGGGGATGGATGATTTCTCCTTGGGTTTCTGGAACCGGCGGCGGCGCGGGCACCGGCACCGGAGCCCTGCGGGAAGGTTGCGGCAGCCGACCGAGGTCCAGCGAGTCCACAAACGCACGGCTCGTGGAAGCGATCCCCAGCGATGTGGCAACGAGTCGACCGAATGCCGACGGATCGGGGTCGACGTGCAGCACCTCAGCTTTCAGCCCGTTCCAACGGGGTGAAAACGAGCGAGTGACCAGGCCGTCAAATGACACACCGACCGCGATCAACAAATCACACGGAGCCTCGAACAGATACTCTTCGGCTCTGCCGTCCCCGAACAACCCAAGTACGCCAAGTGACAGGGGATGCGTTTCCGGAACGATCCCTCGACCATTCGGGGTTGTCGCAAAGGGAAGTTCGGCCTTCTCGCAAAACGCGACGATTTGCTCGTGGATGCCGTCCAGCCGGCAGCCGTTCCCCAGCAGGAGCATCGGGGCAACGGCGCGGTCCAGTCTGCCGATCACCTCTTCGGCAATTTCAGGACCCTGAGGCGCAAGGACTTCCGGCATCACGCCGCCGGCCTCCGAAGTCCCCGCAGTCCCGAGCTGAAGGTCCGGCAGTACCTCGTCCACTAGGTCACGCGGCAGGGCGATGTGCACCGGCCCTCTGGGGGAGCTCGCCAAAGCCCGGAATGCCCGATCGATCTTGCTCCGCGCGTTGGCGACGGATTCGATCGATACCGAGCACCGGCACATCTGCCGGAAGACCGCGCCCAGACCGAGCCCGTCTTCGCTCGTGTCCTGCTGCGAATGGAGACCGAATTCAGGGACCGATACCTCGCCGGTCAAGACAAGCAGCGGAACGTGGTTCACCGAAGCATTCGCCACGGCGGTTAAAACGTTGGTCGCCCCGGGTCCCGCAGCAAAGACCGCCGCAGGCTGACCCGACGCCCGGGCGAAGCCGTCGGCGAGGTAGCCGGCGCCGCCCTCGTGCCGGGCCAGCACGATCCGAAATCCCCCGTCGCGGGAGGCGCGAACCAGCAAAGAATCGAGCCTGGAAGTCGGCAGCCCGCATAGAACAGTTATGCCTGCGTCGCGCATCCTGTTGACCAGGTGGTCCCCGACGGTGATCACGCCTGTACCTCGATCAAGGAGAGTTGGCGGACAGGCTGGTCGCATTCCGGCACGTAGGCTGGACCGCAAGCGCATAAGAATTGCAAAGGTGCCGGACCGAGATTGCGGATTTTTTGCGGAACACCGGCCGGAATCCAAACCGTATCGCCGGGACCCACCTGCCGAGATTCATCTCCCACCGAGACGAGCCCGCGCCCGAGGAGAACAAAGTAGATCTCATCGGTGCTTTCCAGTCGATGCCACACGGTCTCCGCGCCGGCCGCCAGGGTCGCGTGGGCCAGACTCACCGACGCGATGCCAGTGTTGACCCGGTCCACCAGGAGCCGAATCTCGGACAAGTCTGCGGCCACAAACGGCTCCGCGTCCCTTGCGTTGTTAACGAACATGGCGTCCAAACCCTTTCAGTGAAGAAAAGCATTGGCGACCCATCCGTCGGGGTCGATTGAGGAAAGGGTCAGACCGCGGCCTTGTCGGATCCTTGCTAGATCCTTGGAACACGGCTGCTATCACCCGCTGCGTATCAACAAGCCAGACCTTCAGCTGCTACTAGGCAAGGAGGATCCAACTTGGGTGGTGGTCGCCGGTGTCAGCCACTCCAAGAATCCATCAAGGATCTAGCGAGTGTGCCCAGCGAACCTCGTCGAGATACCAACACGTTCGAGAAAAAGGGGAACGATCCAGATGCTCATCACGCCCACCACGCGCGGAATCGTCCACATGAGCGCCATGGAAGGGCACTCAGCCGCCAGGAGAATCCACGCTAGCGTGCGATCAAACCAGCTGTTCTTGCACCCGGGCACACCGCCGGCGATTGGCACAGCCGCGCGTGGGACGCGCATGCTGGTCACCGGCAGCTCCGGTCATCTCGGCGAGGCGTTGGTGCGCACTCTACGTGACCGTGGCGTCGATGTCGTTGGCCTCGATTTTCGACCTTCGGCATGCACGGATGTAGTTGGTTCCGTGAATGATCGAGATCTGTTGCGCGAGGCGATGGCCGGGGTTCACGTGGTGTTCCACATGGCAGCCCTGCACAAACCGCAGCTGGCCTTCTTGCCGGGCAAGGCATTTGTGGAAACCAACATCGGCGGCACGCAGAACGTACTTGATGCCGCGGTTGCCGCGAATGTTCGCGCATTTGTGATGACATCCTCGACAACGGTTTTCGGGGATGCGCTGATCCCGCCGCCGGACAAGCCCGCGGCGTGGATCGACGAGTCCGTCACACCGATTCCCAAGAACATCTACGGGGTGACCAAAGCCGGGGCCGAGGACTTATGCCAACTAGCGCACCGCAACGACGGCCTGGCGTGCATCGTGCTGCGTACATCCCGATTCTTTGCAGAGGGCGACGACATGCCAGGCGAGTACGACGGGCGCGGCGACGACAACATCAAGGCAAACGAATACGCCTATCGCCGAGTCGCGCTCGAGGACGCCGTCGACGCACACCTCAGAGCAGCAGAGCGAGCGCCCCATCTTGGTTTTGCGCGCTATGTGGTATCTGCCACCACGCCGTTCACCCGCGAGGACATGGCGCACCTGCGTACTGACGCGGCAACGGTATTGGCGCGACGGGCACCGCTGGCCGCGGCCGTGTGGCGGGAGCAGGGGTGGCGGTTTCCCGATCGGCTGGACCGCGTGTACTTCAACGCCAAGGCTCGACACGACCTGGGATGGCGCCCGCGGTTCGACCTGAACGCCATTGCCGCCAGAGTCGCAAGCGGCCAGTCTGTCCAGACGCCGCTGTCACAACTGGTGGGTGCCAAAGAGTACGTCCACAGTTCCTACCATGTCGGCGTGTTCCATCCGGTCGGGCGGGGACCATACCGTAACCCGACCACAGGCCGTAACACCTATGGTGCCATTCCTTCAATACCGTTGCGGGATCAAGCAAACGTTGAAGTAATGTGCCATTGACTAGCCTGTTATCTGCCTCGAAGACGCGTTGCTTGCGCGGTGACCTGCTTGGCCGTTGCAGACCTAAGCCATTTCCATGCCGCCCTTGAGCTCTTGTCGTAGTCGCGGAGGTTGTAGCCGAGGCAGAGGTTGTAGCCGAGGCGTAGGTAGTCGGCGGGCTCCCGCTGCGCGGTCGGCACGCCGGTGATCAGCCCGGTGAACGGGCGATCCGGGATCGGCAGCACGCTGCGACTACGGTCGGGTGACGGCAGGGCGAACTGACTCCAATCCGGTTGTGAAGCTTCGCCACTCGGCTTGATCCTGCCGTCGGACTTCGCACTTCGCGCCCTTTGATTGTCCTTCTTACCGTTCGGGGAAGTCCCCACGACGCATCTCCCTGTCTGCCCTTAGCCGACGCGACGGGAATGCACCGCTGCCGCGACTTGCCCTAAGGTTTCGCCTCCGCACGATCACCGGCTAGAGCCTTTCGACCCCAGGCGGCGCCTGAGGAGCTGTGCGCTGTCGGTCGAGTGTGACCATGTGAGGTCGGATCGACGGAAGAACTTCGAGCCTTGGCCACCACGATTAGCCTTTGCGGTTCTCCGCCCTGGGTGGCCGCAGGATGGGAAGTAAGACGTGCTTGACGAGCGCAGCCATCGACTCGGGGTCATCGAGGCTTACAGTGCCGCCGCGGGTGAGCACCAGAGAGATTGCGAGGCGTGCGATCACCTCGGCCACCCGGTCGGGGTCGTCGGTGGCAGCGCGGCCGGCCTTCATCTCGGAGCGCAGTAATTCGGCGATCAGGGACCGGTAGAGCTCGAGTGCCGGGCCGCCGTCGACGGTGAGCAAGGGCAGCAGAACCTCGGGTTCGCTGCGCAGCAGGCGATCGAACAATGGGTGGCCGCTCACGAAGCTGACGGTGAACGACAACCCGTGCAGCATGCGCTGCTCGAGAGACTCTCCGTCCTGCCACACTTTCGCGAGTTCCGCCGCGCCACGCCGGATCTCGCGTGCCACGACCACCTCGATCAGACGCTGCTTGTTTTCGAAGCGACGGAAAACGGTCACGCGCGAGACGCCGGCGCGGCGTGCGACATCGTCGATGGTGGACCGTCGTATTCCGAAGTCGGCGAACTGGGCCAGTGCGGCGGATGCGACACGGTCGAGCAGTTCGTCGCTGCCGGGTTTGGGTCCCGCGTCGAGTACTTCGACTATTGACAACATAGCGATAATGATACTACAACAGTCTCTTAGTATCTTAGCGAGGTGGGAACTATGAGGCAGACCCGACTCGACGTACCGAGGTTGCGTCGTCCCGCGGCGATCAACGCCGCGCAATATTGGCTTACGCCCGATGGTTTCGCCCGCCGTTGCGAGCGGCTTGGCGACAGGTTTCAGGTCGCGATGCCCGCGACCGGGCCGTGGCTGTGCCTGACCCACCCTGACGACATCAAGAGGGTGTTCCTCGCCGACACCGATGTGCTTCGGTTGGGGGCGGCGCTAGCGAAATTGGCGCCGCACCAACTCGTCCTCGGCCCGACCGGGCTGACAAACGTCGACGGTGAAGAGCACGCGCGCAGGCGCCGTGTCCAGAACCACCCGTTCAACGGTGCGGCGCTGACGAAATACCAGGCGACGATGGAACATAAGACCGACGAGGTGCTCGCGCATTGGCCGTACGGGCGGTCGATCCCGGCCCAGCCGCTCATGCAGGCGATCACGTTGGAGGTCATCATCGCCGTGGTGTTCGGGGTCATCGATCGCGACCGCGTGACACGCCTCCGCGACGCCACGCTTGCGCTGATCCGCGAGGCATATTCGCGACGCTTCCTGGTGCAGGCGGTGATCGCCACCTCCCGCCAGAACGGCTGGGACCGACCGTTTCCGAGGATGCGCCGCGCGATGGCCGCGGTCGATGCGATCGTGCTGGAGGAGGTCGCCCACCGGCGCAGCATCGGTGATATCGACCACGACGACGTGCTCGGCATCTTGTTGCGCACCAACGATGATGACGGCGCGCCGATGAGCGACGACGAACTGTGCGACGCGATGCGGACCCTTCTGGTGGCCGGCCACGACACCACCGCATCGACGCTCACGTGGTTGCTCGAGCGGCTCTCCCGCCACCCGCAGGTGGTAGCCCGCACCGAGGCCGCTGCACTCGACGGCGACGACGACTACCTCGATGCTGTCATCAAAGAGGCGATGCGACTGCGTCCGGTCGGGCCGATGACCGTCCGCCTGGCGGCTCAGGATTTCGAATTGCCGGGACTGACCATCCCGGCAGGCACGATCGTTGTCCCCTACATCACCTTGGTGCAGCGCCGAGCCGACCTGTGGGAAGATCCCCTGGAGTTCCGTCCGGAAAGATTCCTCAACACCACCGTCAGTACCTACGCCTGGATCCCGTTCGGCGGCGGGCGCAGACGCTGCCTGGGTGCCGCGTTCTCCCTCATCGAGGCCCGCGTCGTGCTGAGGACCATCCTGCGCGCAGCCAGACTTGCGCCAAACTCGCGACCGCCGGAACGCATCAGTCGAAGCAACGTGCTCCTCGTGCCCGGCCGCGGTGGAGCTGTGCGACTCGAGCGCCGCGCGGGATGGTTCCCCTCTCGACGGGAGGCGGCCGGAAAGTCGGCCCTGAGCGACGTGTCCGGACCAAACTGAGGAGAACACTATGAGCGAGACGGATGCGAAGGCCCACCGGATGACCATTAAGGTTCCAAATCCCGCCGACGGAAAAGTGGTCGGTGAAGTACCGATCGAAACGGCTGAGGCCGTCGCGGCCAAGGTGCGCGAGCTGCGCCTCTTTCAGCCCGAGTGGGAGGCCATCGGCCCGAAGGGTCGCAAGGCGTGGCTGCTGAAGTTCCAGGACTGGATGATCGACAACTCTGAACACATCATCGATGTGCTGCAGGCCGAGACAGGTAAGTCACGCGTCGACGCCAGCATCGAACCGACGGCCTGCGCCGACTTGCTGAATTATTGGGCGGGCAGTGCCGAGAGGTTTCTCGCCGACATCCACCCGACGCCGCACAGCCCACTCGCCAGAGTCAAGAAGCTGACCACCGTGTACCGGCCGTACCCGGTCGTCGGCGTCATCACGCCGTGGAACTTCCCCTTCGCGATGCCCGGCCTGGACGTGATCCCCGCGCTGGCGGCAGGCGCTGCGGTGCTGCTCAAGCCCTCCGAGGTGACGCCGCTGAGCGCAGTCGAGTTCGTCCGCGGCTGGGCCGAGATCGGCGCACCGCCGGTGCTCACGCTCGTGACCGGCTACGGCGAGACGGGCACCGCTGTCGTGGCCAATGTCGACTACGTGCAATTCACCGGGTCTACCGCCACTGGCCGGATTGTGGCCAGGCAGTGCGCGGACCGGTTGATCCCGTACAGCCTCGAGCTTGGTGGCAAGGACCCGGCGCTGGTGCTCGCCGACGCCGATCTGGACCGGGCGGCGAACGGCATTGCCTGGGGCGGGCTGTTCAACTCCGGGCAGGTCTGCATATCGATCGAACGCGTGTATGTCGAGGAACCGGTGTACGACGAGTTCCTTGGCAAGCTGGTCAAGAACGTCCGCCAACTCCGGCAGGGTCAGGACGACCGCGGCTTCAAGTTCGACATCGGGGCCATGGCCACCGGCGCGCAACGCGACATCGTGCAGCGCCACGTTGACGAGGCCGTGGCCGCGGGTGCTCGAGTCGTGACCGGGGGCAAGCCGACTGGTGTCGGCACGTTTTTCGAGCCGACCGTGCTCGCCGACGTCGAGCAGTCGATGGCGTGCATCCGAGAGGAGACTTTCGGGCCGACCCTGCCGGTGGTGAAGGTCACCGACGAAGCCGAAGCGATTCGGCTCGCCAACGACTCGGTCTACGGGCTGTCGGCGTCGGTGTGGACCAGCGATAAGGAACGCGGCCAACGCGTCGCGCGCCAACTTGATGTGGGAGCGGTGAACATCAACGACGCCCTTGCCAACGTGTTTAGTTTCGCCCTGCCGATGGGCGGGTGGAAGCAATCCGGCGTCGGCGCCCGGTGGGGCGGTGCCAGCGGAATCCGCAAATACTGCCGCCAGCAGGCGATCACCGCGCCCAGAATCCCGACCTCGGCGAAAGAACTGCTCTGGTATCCGTCCTCTCCCCGCAAGGTCAGATTCGCATTGGGCCTCATGCGTGCGACTGCTGCCCACGGCCTACGCCGGCTCGGCATCACGCACAATGCAAGCAACCTGTAGCACCCTCAAGGTCGAAGAGGAACCCGAGCTAAGGAAGTATACGTGGCACACGACCGGATCCTCGCTCTGAAGGCGCAGCGGCGCGACGTCCTCGACTACTGCGCTGACCTCACCGATGAGCAGTGGAATACCCCAAGCCGCGCCGCGGGGTGGCGGGTGCGCGACGTCATCGCCCACATGGGTGCGAGCTGCCGAGTCCTGTTCGGGCCCAGTGTGATTCAGGTGATCCAGTCCAAGGACATCGAACACACCAACGAGAACTTGGTCGATCCACGCCGGGATTGGGCAACCGGTCGCGTACTCGCTGATTTTGCACGCTGGAGCCACGTCGCGGCGCGGGCCTTCGAGGTGGTCGCTCGCGGGCCACTCGGAAAGATCACTCTTCCACTCGGCGCCATCGGCCGGTATCCGGCTCGAGTTCTGCCGTGCGCGTTGGTCTTCGACTGGCACACCCACTTGCACTACGACGTCGTCCCGGCCCTGGGTAAGCCGGCGCCGCCAACTGATGAGCGACGTCTGCAGGCAACCTTGGAGTGGATGCTGGCCGGCATGGAGCAGATGAATCAAGCACAGATGCGGTGGGTCGACCGGCCGATCACCCTCACGTTGACCGGCCTGGCGGGCGGCAGTTGGCAGATCAGGCCGAGCGGCAATGGACGCCTCTCCGTCACGCCGTCGTCCAATACCGATTCAGCCGCCCGCATCGAGGGCGAGTCGGTCGACTTTCCCGCCTGGGCGACCAACCGCACCGGGTGGCTCGACAGCGGTCTCGCCGTCACCGGGGACCGCGACTACGCCGCTCGGTTCCTCGACGCGCTCAACATCATCTAGCGCACGGTCGGTCGTCCCGCTCATCGCAGGGAGAATCGGAAGTAATTGGCGTATCCCTGCCGTTTCCAGTCCCGCACCATGTTGACGCTGGGCAGAAAGAACGGGTCGGGGACGCGGAATCCCAGCGCGGTCGGCTTGTCCAGGCCGTAGCGCTTCATGTGCAGCACGGCGTCCAGGATCGGCACCGCGGGTTGGTAGTCGTAGTCGAGTCGTCCTCTTCCGAACAGCTCGCTGATCAGTCGTGCCATCGTCTCGGGGCTGCGGGTGACCCCGTGAACCTCCGGATGTGCACTTGCCCACTGGCGCGCTGCGTCTTCGGAGGCGAAGAAGCTGTTGTAGTCACACCAGCCGACGATGCGTCCGGGCAGGGTTCGCAGCGGGTATCCGAGGTGCACACGCAGGGTTGCCGGCGAATAGTCCAACAGCACCCCGTCGCGTCCTACCAGCTCGACGGGCTCTCGCGTCTGGCGGCACACCGACCGGACGGTCACCTCTTTGCCGGGAAACTGCGCCGAGATGGAGCACGCTTCGACCGCACATTCGGCGAACCACTTCTGCTCGCCGTCCACCCAGACCTTGTAGTGGTTCTTGAACGCGGCGAAGGGGCGGGCGTACATGATCTCTCCCAGCGGCGGCAGGGGTTCGTCGAGGGTCTCGTCCTGAAACTGCTTCAGTCCGGCGTGGGCGGAGTCTTGCCGCGCGAGAGAAGCTGCGGCCTCGAGGTTGAGCAGGTCCATTGCGAGGTCCTCCGCGGACAGGCCAAGTTCTCGGCCCAACTCAGCAGTCGTGGGAACGACACCCTCGGCCCGCGTGCGGTCCATGATGGTCTTGCGGACTTGTCGAGCGCGCTCATACAACTCGGCCATTACCGTGCTCCCTCGGTGGACGTTTCAACGGCGCTCGGGTCGGAGCGCCGAGCGATTGAGTCGGCGAGGTGGTCCGCGACGTGATGGGCCCACGCGGCGATCGCCAACGAGGGCGGCGTGCCGACGGCGGCGGGCAGCGCGGCGGCGTCGGCGACGAAAAGGCCTGGATTGCCGTAGATTTCGCCGCGGTGATCCACGACGCCATGCCCGGGGTCGGGGCCCAGGCACGCCCCACCCCAGGCGTGCACGGTCAGTGGTTTACGCCGACGCAGCGCACGCAGTCCGCTATCGGCCTCGAAAGCGTCCAAGCCCACGGCAATCCGATCGAAGATCGGCTCGGTGGTCTTGTCGTAGTCGATCTCGACACGGCCTCGCTCGAAGTGCGCCGACGCCGTACCCGAGTCGGCGCCCATCCCGAAGGCGAACATCAGGCGGTGCACGCGCCGTCGTACCCGGCCGGGCAGCGGAAGAGTGTCGAGTCCGGTCGCGGAAGCCAGCCCGTAGAAAGGCGACGGAGCCTTATCAACCGTGAATCGGCCGAGGACCGGCAGTGCCGGCAGCGTTGGGAGGTCTGCGGAGTTCTTGAAGCAGACCCCGATCTCGTCCCCGTTGCCGCCGAAAGTGTCGCCCAACGATGGCATCGTGGCCAGATCGTTGCGCTGTTGGCCTTCGAACAGCAATCGCAGCGTGTTCATCGTGCCGGCGGCGAGCACCACGCGTTGCGCCCGTGCCGTGCCGGTGATCTTGCCGCGCAGATCGCGGTAGTGGACGGCGTATCCGCCTGCGGCGCAATCCGGTTCGCGAACCACCCGACTGACCTCGGATAAGGCTCGAACGGTGACGCCCTTGTCGAGGACCGGGGCGAGATAAGCCACGTCGACCGATGATTTCGCTCCCTCTCTGGACCCCAGCAGGCTGTCCCCGTCGAACGCACAGAACCGGCGCTGCACGCCGGCGTCGTCCCGGTGCAGTCGGCCGGGGTCGGCGTCGGATTGCGGGTACAGGTAAGCAGCCTCAGGCTGCGGATCCGCGGGCTGACAACGCTGACCGGGCAACCCGGGCAGCTCAGTCCACACGCTTGTCGGGACAGGATGCTGACGGGTCAGGCGAGTGGCGCTCAGATCCGCCCGGATCTTCCCGTAGTACCGCGAGATCTGGTCGGCGCGTAGATCGGGGTGTCGATTGTCCCAGTAGGTCGGATCGTCTGGCTCGACGAGCAGGCCCAACCAGCCGTGGCTGCCGCCGCCCACTCCCGAGACGCAGACCACGTCGATGCCGGGATAGCTGAACACCTCGTACATCCCGTACTTGTTGACCACCACGCCCCGACGGGGAGTCCCGATGAGTCCCGCAGCAACGCGACACCGCGAGCTCGCAGCCGGCGCAGGTAACTTCGTCCAGCGAGTCCCTTTGTGGCGCTGTGCCCTACATGGATGCCGCGGAGTGCATGCGTCACGAACCGCGCGCCGTAGGGGAACGGGGCGCGGTCGGGGATTCCAAGCCCGCGTACAGGCAACGAGTCGCGCCATGGGCCCCGCTCGAGCACAAGCACATTGAGGCCCGCCCCGGCCAGACGGTTGGCCGCGATGCTCCCACCGAAACCGCTCCCGATGACCACGACGTCGTAGTGCTCGTCCGGCCGTGTCTCGGGCGGTTGGTTGTGTTTCGTCACCCTGGATCGCCTCCTTGGATATTGGTCTCGACCGGGGTTGTTGCGGCCGGGCCCTCGATGCCTCTATCGACCGGGCGAGCCCGCTTGATGTGAACATACAATAGACCAATGTTCGTGTGGTTGACCACCCCCAGTTTGTGACTTGGCGACGTCAATACCTGCCTTCAAAAGCTACAAATACGAACTTTGCTTGCCAAAGCCGCGCGCATGCTGTCTACTAAGTGAATTAGCTCTAGTTTTAAATGACCGAAGGAGTGCCGATGAGCAGACGCGCCGCCGTGGTGGGCGTGGGGATGATTCCCTTCACCACCCCGAGGAATACCGCGCCGTACGACGTGATGGCCGAGGCGGCTGCCCGGAAAGCCCTCACCGACGCCGGCATCGACTACGCGCTGGTGCAGCAGGGGTATGTGGGCTACGTCTACGGCGACTCGACGTCAGGGCAGGCCGCGTTGTACCGGCTGGGGCAGACCGCGATTCCGATCGTCAATGTCAACAACAATTGTTCGACGGGTTCATCGGCGCTGTTCTTGGCGCGGCAGGCGATCGAGAACGGCGCTGCCGACTGCGTGATCGCGCTCGGGTTCGAGCAGATGATGAGCGGTGCACTCGGTTCGATGTGGAGCGACCGGCCGAGCCCGTTCACCCGTTTCGATGACCGCACGACAGCGCTACAGGGGTGGGACGAGCACGCGCCGATGGCTGCCCAGTACTTCGGCGGCGCGGGAACGGCGTACGCCGAGAAGTACGGCGTTGATCCCAAGGTTTTCGCGCAGATCGCGGTCAAGGCGCGCAAACATGCCGCCAACAATCCGTATGCGGTGTTTCGCGACCCGGTCAGCGTCGAGGAGGTGTTGGCATCTCCGTCTATCTTCGGCCCGCTGACCCGGCTGCAGTGCTGCCCGCCGACCTGCGGGGCTGCGGCCGCGATCCTGTGCAGCGAGGATTTCGCCGACGCTCACAGTCTCGACGGGTCGGTCGTAATCCGGGCTCAGGCGATGACCACCGACTTCGCATCGACGTTCAGCGGCGACATGATGACGGTCGTCGGCTACGACATGGCCAAGGCCGCCGCCGACCAGGTCTATGAGGCAGCCGGTGTCGGTCCCGAGGACATCGGTGTCGTCGAACTGCACGACTGCTTCACCACCAACGAAGTACTGACCTACGAGTGTCTCGGTTTGACCCCGGAGGGCACCGCCGAGAAGTTCATCGCTGAGGGCGACAACACCTACGGCGGGCGGGTTGTCACCAACCCGTCGGGCGGGCTGCTGTCCAAGGGGCACCCGCTCGGCGCAACAGGCTTGGCGCAATGCGCTGAACTGGTATGGCAATTGCGCGGTCAGGCGGAGGCCCGCCAGGTCGAGGGGGTCACGCTGGCGTTGCAGCACAACATCGGACTCGGCGGTGCCGCCGTCGTGACCCTCTACGAGAAGGTGAGCTGAACCAATGTCGCTGGACCAGAACGTGATCGGCAAGCAACTGCCGCCGGTCACCATGACCGTCGACGCGGGTCGTCTTCGCTTCTTCGCCAAGGCGATCGGCGAGACCAATCCGGTCTTCACCGACCTGCAGACGGCCAACGCTGCGGGACACCCCGACCTGCCGGTGCCGCCGACCTTCCTGTTCGGCATCGAACTGGAACGCCCCGACCCGTTCGACTGGTTAACGGGCGTAGGTGTCGACCTGCGTCGGGTCCTGCACGGCGAGCAGTCCTTCACCTACCACTCACAGGCGGTGGCCGGCCACGTGCTGACTGCGACGCCACGGATCGCAAACGTGTACAGCAAGAAGGACGGAGCGTTGGAATTCATTGAAAAGACGTCAGTGGTAACCCGGGATAGCGGCGAGTTGGTCGCCGAGTTGAACAGCGTGATCGTCGTGCGGAACCCGGAACAAGCCCAGTGACCGCCGCGCCGGCCATCGAGGTGGGAACCGAGCTTGCGCCATTGTCGATCGCGCCGATCACCGCGATCGACGAGGTCGACGGCGAGCGGCGCGCGACTCTCGAGCTCGCCGTCGCCCTCGCGGACGGCACGGTCACCCTCACCGGGGACGCTGTCGTGGCGCTGTGACCGCTGAATCACCCTCTACAACGAAAAGGACTGCAGAACATGGGAACTCTTGAGGGCAAGGTCGCTATTGTCTCAGGCGCCGGCCGTGGGATCGGGCGCGAGATCGCGCTGAAGTTGGCGGCCGAAGGAGCGCGAGTCGTGGTCAACGACCTCGACGCCGAACCCGCCAAGGAAACCGTCGCCGCGATCGAGGCCGCGGGCGGGCAGGCTGTGGCCTGTGTCGGCAGCGTCACCGACACCGACTTCGGCGAACGCTTCGTCGCCGCCGCGGTCGACAACTTCGGCGGCTTGGACATCATCGTCAACAACGCCGGCTACACCTGGGATTCGGTGATCCAGAAGATGACCGACGAGCAGTGGGACGCCATTCTCGATGTGCACCTCAAGGCGCCGTTCCGGATCCTGCGGGCCGCGCAGCCGGTCATCGCCGCCGCGGTCAAGAAGGCCAAAGCCGCCGGAGAGCCTGTCCCTTGCCGCAAGGTCGTCAACATCTCCTCGCTCGCCGGGACGGGTGGCAATGCGGGGCAGGCGAATTACTCGTCGGCGAAGGCCGGTGTAACAGGGTTGACGAAGGCGCTGGCCAAGGAGTGGGGGCGCTACAACGTCACCGTCAACACGGTGGCGTTCGGGCTGATCAAGACCCGGCTCACCGAGACCCCCGCTGATGGCGATGGCACGATCGACGTGGCCGGCAAGGAGATCAAGGTCGGTGTCAACCCCGGCCTACTCGCGGCGATGGAGCAGATGGTGCCCCTCGGCCGCGGCGGCACACCAGCTGAAGCCGCGGGAGCGGTGTACCTGTTCTGCCTCCCCGAATCCGACTACGTCAGCGCGCAGACCCTCATCTGCGGCGGCGGCTTCAGCTTCTGAGAACCACGATGACCACAGGTGCGTACCGGTCGGCCTGGGCCGACGACGACGTCGTTGCCCTCAGGGAGATGGCGACCAAGTTCTTCCAGACCGAGGCACTCCCACACCGGGAACGGTGGGCCGAACAGAAATGTGTCGACCGGGAGTTCTGGATCAAGGCCGGCCGGCTCGGCTTGCTGTGCGCGTCGGTGCCGGAGGAATACGGTGGCGGCGGCGGAACGCTGGCCCACGAGTTCGCGATCATGGAAGCCCAAGCAACTTGCGGGGAAACCGGATTCGGCAACCAGGTGCACAGCGGGCTGGTCGCGCACTACATCCTCGCCTACGGCACCGAAGAGCAGAAGCGGCGCTGGCTACCCGGGATGGCGACCGGGGAGTTGATCAGCGCCATCGCGATGACCGAGCCAGGCGGCGGATCCGACCTGAAAGCGTTGCGCACCAACGCGATCCGCGACGGCGAGCATTATCGGCTCAATGGTGCAAAGACGTTCACGTCCAATGGCAGCTCGGCGGATCTGATCGTGCTCGTCGTGAAGACCGATCCGGCGGCGGGGGCCAAAGGAGTCTCGTTGATCGTGCTGGAAACCGCCGACGCGCCCGGCTTCCGAGTCGGACGGGTGCTCGACAAAGTCGGGATGAAAGCACAGGACACCGCGGAGTTGTTCTTCGACGACGTCCTGGTCCCGGTCGGCAACCTGCTAGGCGAGGAAGGCGCCGGTTACGGCTACGCCATGCGCCAGCTGGCACACGAACGGCTGGTGGTCTCGGTCTGCGGCCTGGCCACGATGGAGAGCGCCGTCGAGGAGACGGTGACCTACACCAAGAACCGCGACGCCTTCGGCAAGCCGCTGTTCGATATGCAGAACACCCGCTTCGAACTCGCCGAGTGCGCCACCATCGCGCGGATCGCGCGGGTGTTCGTCGACGACTGCATCCAGCGGCACCTGCGCGGCGAGCTGGACGCGACGACGGCGTCGATGGCGAAAGCCTGGGTGACCGATATGCAGGTGCAGGTCATCGACCGATGCGTGCAGTTGTTCGGCGGCTACGGGTACATGATGGAGTATCCGATCGCCCGGATGTTCATCGACTCGCGTGCGCAGAAGATCTACGCCGGCGCGAACGAGGTCATGAAGGAACTGATCGCGCGCTCCCTGTAGCGCCGGATCGAGGAGCAGACATGTACCTAACCCAGTCGCTGCATCGTAGTTTGCAGCAGAACCCTGACCGCCCGGCCACGATCTGCCGCGACCGGGTCCGCACGGTGGCTCAGTCGATTGATCGGATCGCCCGACTGGCCTCGGCGCTTTCCGATTTGGGTGTGCAGCCAGGCGATCGCGTGGGCATCCTCGCCCTGAACTCCGACCGCTACCTGGAGTACTTCTACGCGGTGCCCTGGATGGCAGCCGTGGTCAACCCGGTGAACATCCGGTGGAGCGCCGTCGAGATCGCCTACTCGCTGGCCGATTCGGACACCCGGGTCCTGTTCGTCGACGACGCATTCGCATCGTTGATTCCCACACTGCAAGAACAGTTTCCGGATCTGGGTGCGGTGATCTACTGCGGGGACGGCGAACTGCCCGTCGGCGCGCTGGGCTATGAGACGCTGATCGCCGAGCACGACCCCGTCGAGGACACCCGCACGGGAGGCAACGAGTTACTCGGCGTGTTCTACACGGGCGGCACCACCGGCCACCCCAAGGGGGTGATGCTCTCGCACAACAATCTGCTCACTTCGTCGATCGGCAGCCTCGCCTCCGGTCACTTCATCGCGCCCCGCGGCCGGTTGCTGCACACCGCGCCGCTGTTTCATCTCGCCGGCATCGCGGCATGGGCCGCGGGATGTCTGGTCGGCTCCACCCACGTGATCCTGCCGACGTTCAGTGCGGTCGGGGTGTTGAAGGCGATCGCCGAGCACGGCATCACCGACGCGTTGTTGGTGCCGACGATGGTCCAGATGCTCGTCGACGACCCGGCCGTCGGCGACTACGACCTGTCGAGCCTGCTGCACCTGATCTATGGAGCGTCCCCGATCTCGGAAGCGCTCCTGGAACGGGCCCGCAAGGTGTTCCCCGCGGTCGGATTCACCCAGGCCTACGGCATGACCGAACTCTCGCCGGTCGCAACGCTTTTGACACCGGCCGACCACGACGACCCCGCGTTGCGCCGATCGGCCGGCCGCGCCGCACCGCACGTGGAGGTGCGAATCGTCGATCCTGACGGACGCGAGGTGCCCCGCGGCGAGGTCGGCGAAGTCGTGGTCCGCGGTGACAACGTGATGCTCGGCTACTGGAACCGGCCCGACGACACCGCCGCTGCGATCCGTGACGACTGGATGCGCACCGGCGATGGCGGCCGGATGGACGACAACGGATATGTGTTCATCGTCGACCGGATCAAGGACATGATCATCACCGGCGGCGAGAACGTCTACTCCGCCGAGGTCGAGAACGCGCTGGCAAAGCACCCGGCGATCGCGGCCGTCGCGGTGATCGGGGTGCCCGACCCCGACTGGGGCGAGCGGGTGCACGCGGTGGTGGTGCTGCTGCCGGGTCAGGACGTTACCGAGGAGCAGCTGCGCGCACACTGCAAGACGCTCGTCGCCGGTTACAAAGCCCCGCGCAGCGTGGACTTCGTCGAAGCCATGCCGATGTCAGGAGCCGGAAAGATCCTCAAACGCGAACTTCGCAAACAGTATTGGAACGACGACGCCAACCAAGTCTCCTGACCGATGACTGACACGACAGCCAAGTCCGCACGGCAGCCTGTGGCGCGACCCCCGCGCGGCACCCGCCCGGCCAACCGTCGGCAACTGATCCTCGACGCGGCCACGGACCTGTTCTCCCGCAAGGGATATGCCGGGGTCACCATGGGCGATGTGGCCGACGCCGTCGCGATCGGACCGTCGGCGTTGTATCGGCATTTTCCCAGCAAGCAGGACCTGCTCGCCGCCGTCGTCGCTGATGCGCTCAATACCCTCAGCGACGCGCTCACCGCGGCCGAGAACGACCCCTCGTCCGATGTGGCGGCAGCGCTGGGTGTGATTGTCCTCAGGCATCGCGGCGCGGGCGTGCTGTGGCAGCGCGAAGTACGACAGCTGTCCGCCGCCGACCGCGCGGCATTCCGCGCGGCGATCGAGCGGATCGCCGCACGGTTCGCCGCACTCATCCACACACGACGACCTGGCCTCGGTACGGCCGAAGCGGACATGCTGGCCTGGTCGGGCCTGGCGGTGGCCACCAGCGTCTCGCTGCACAGCCTGGAACTGCCCGAACCCGAATTCACAGCGCTGCTGGCCGAACTGATCTCCACTGTCATCGACGCGCCGATATCGCCGATGACACCCCGGGGCGCCGACGTTGCCAATGCCCGGACGCTGCGGACACAATCCCGTCGGGAAACGATCCTGACCGAAGCGACAAGACTCTTCGCGACCAACGGATTCGCGGGAGTAAGCACTGACGACATCGGGGCCAGCGTCGGCATCAGCGGTCCCAGCCTCTACAACCATTTCCCGGCGAAGTCAGACATCCTGGCCGCGGCGATGCTGCGTGGGAACGAGTGGCTCCGGATGGACATGCACCGAGCATTCGCGACGGCATCCGATCCCCGTGACGGCCTCACCCGCCTGCTCGCAAGCTACTGCTCGTTCGTCTTCGATAACCCGCACCTGGTCCAAGTCCTCGTGTCCGAGTCCGGGCACCTACCCGAGCCGGAACGTCACCGCACTCGAGCCGCCCAGTATGCCTACATCGCTGAATGGGTCACGCTCATGCGGGAAGTCCACCCGCAATGGGACACCGTCCCCGCCCGGATCCGGGTCCAAGCCGTGCAGACCATGATGAACAACATCGCGTTGACCCCTCATCTGCGCCGCTTTTCCAACATGGAATCCGTCCTGGTAACCATCGGCGCCGAGGTCCTCGCGATCAGCGCCCACGTTCCCAGCCAACTCGGCCGGCCGGATGAAACACCTCAACAAAACGGCACCTCCGAGGAGGCGGCCAGGAGGGAGCAACTGCGATCATGACACGTAAACAGACTCGAGTAGTTAGCGCAGCGACGACAGCAGGAGCGAGGAGCGCGCCTGCTTTCACGGCACTTGAGTTCGTTCGCGCGACTGGGACGCTGGGTCGCCGGTGGCGTGATATCTATGCGATTTGGGGACGCGACCGAGTCCATCCCGCGTTCCGTGAAGAGTTGATGGTCGCGGTTGCGAGGGCCAACGCTTGCCGGTTTTGCAGTTATATGCACCGAGAGTGGGCGTTGCGCGAGGGGCTCCCGGAAGACGAGTTGGGCGCGCTTGAGGGGCTGGATGCCGACTCGTTCGACGCGCGCCGATGGGCTGCGATCGCCTACGTTCAGGCGTTCGCCGGATCAGATTTACGGGGCGTGCCGGAGCCGATTGGCACTCACTTTAAGGCGTTCTACGATGCGCGGGAACAGCAAGACATTGCGATGATTGCAAGGGTGATGACGTGGGCGAACCGGGCTGCGAACACGATCGACTCACTGCTGGCCCGTCGTCGGGGACAGCCGCTCCCCAACCGGCGGGCGCGCGATGACTACATCGTCGGGGGCTTAGGGCTGCTCGCCCTGATCATTCCTGCGTGCGTTGTGGCCGGATGGCGGCGCACAACGCCGCTTGGAGTTATGCGGGATTTCACCTCGTTCTCCGAGAGCTTTCTGGAACGGAACGCAGCATCGGCTAATCCGCTCTGAGCTGCCGACCGATCAACTGTTGTGCCCGCCAAGGGAGTACCGTTGTCTCGCACCGTGAGCTGACGACAGTCGTGACGACAACGATGACGACAGTTGGGCTTCCCGACACCTCCACCCACACAACAAATGAACTCGTATCGTGCCTGGTCACATCCTCGGCCTGTGCCTACGGATCAGGAGTTCGTTACCATCCGCTCCGCATCCGCCACGCCATTCATATTGGGTGCTCTGAACCGTCAGGATCGGTCCAACTCGTCCGGTTTGACCAGCGCAAACGTCTCGTTTCTGACTTCCCCTCAGCTTCATACGCGGAAGGTTGATCCGGCACGCCAGGGTGCGCTCGGCAGTCGGTTCACCAGTCCGCACACAGTCCGCAGTAGTCTCGACCACCCTCTTGAATGCTCGGCACGTTTCGGCAGCGCATTCAATTGTGCCCGTTCGGAATACCACCGTTTGACAGCACACTTCATAAAATGCCGTCAAATCCCGTCTCCCCAGGTGGGACGCTCTCATAATCCGTTGGTCGCGGGTTCGAGCCCCGCCCGCCCCACAGCCCCACAGCCCCACAGTGCGCCTGTATGACCTCGGCTGGATGCTTGAATTTCGGTTCTGGGGATGCTTGACAGTGCTTCGGCTGATCCTTGACGCTGGCTATTTCCTCGGTGATGGTGCTCACCGCTTCGGACGCGGTGAGGGTTTCAGCAGGGCTTGGCTCACTGCCGTGCAGAGCCACTTTTCAGCCTTCTGGTAGGTCCACCCGTTGTCGTCGACGAGCGTGAAGAATCCGGCGTAACCGAGGTAGAACCAGATGATGTCGAGGGCTTCGTCGGCGTCCATGCCGTCGGGCAGGGCGCCGAGATCGGCGAGGCGCTGGGCCGCCAATCGGTTACCACCGCGATAGCGGGAGGTGGCGAGGGCAAGCCCTTCGGCGGCGGTCTGATCATGGGGGGCCGCGGCGATCACAATGCGCATGATGTCGCCGTACTCCTGGCGCATTTTGCGGGTCAGCTCGGCGAGATAACGCACGATTTCCTTTGGGTCGTTGAGGTTTTCGATGTACTCGCGGGCCTCAGCGACCACCGGTGCGGCCGACCATTCGTCGATCAGTGTGCGCAGCAGTCCCTGCTTGCCGCCGTTGACGGCGTACACCGTGGCCGGCGAGACCCGCGCCGCGGCCGCGATTTCGTTGACGGTCGTGGCGAAGTAGCCCTTTTCCGTGAACAGCCGTCGGGCGGCGTCCACTGCCGCGCGGCGGGTTGCTTCGGCGTATTCCGCGCGCCGGCTGATGGGCTCGCTGGGTGTGGGCGCCTGTGCGTTCAAGAGAGAACCCCCTGCGTGGTCCAGAGTTGCACTCCGATCAGAATAGCATGCTATGTTTGTTAGAGTATAACTCTAGTAAATCAACCAATGCTCTACAACCGATCTTCTACAACGAGAAAATGGAGTACTCATGACGACCGAAATCCAGGTGATGGCCCCGCCCGCGCGGAACCTGCTCGCTGACCTGCCCGCGGGTCGCGTCTTGTCGGGGTCCGCATACGACGCGAGCGTGCGGATCTGGAACGCTGCCGTCACTCATGAACCGGCCCTGATCGTGCGGCCAGAATCGCCCGCTGAGGTGCAGGCCGCGGTTCTCGCGGCGCGCAACCACGACCTGGCTCTGTCGGTTCGCGGCGGCGGCCATGACTGGGCCGGCAGGTCGCTGCGACACGATGGCCTAGTTATCGACATGTCGGGAATGAAGCGCGTCGCGGTTGACGCCCACGCGCGGGTGGCCACCGTTCAGGGCGGTGTCACTGCCAGCGAGGTCATCGGCGTAGCGCAGCCCCATGGTCTCGCCGCCGTCACGGGCACCATAGGCGCCGTCGGAATCACCGGGCTGACACTGGGTGGGGGATATGGGCCACTCAACGGCCGGAGCGGTCTAGCGCTGGACAACCTGCTGCGCGCCGAGGTGGTCCTGGCCGACGGACGCCACATCACCGCGACACCCACCGAAGAGCCGGAGCTGTACTGGGCCCTGCGCGGTGGCGGAGGCAACTTTGGTGTCGTGACATCGCTGACGCTGCAACTGCACCACGTTCCGAGCGTGTTGGCCGGCCTGATCGTCTATCCCTGGTCACAGGCCGCCAATGTGTGGACCCGGATCGACGAGGTGCTCGCCGACTGTCCTGACGAGCTCACCGTCCAAACCGGGGTGCTTCCCGGTCTTGACGGTCCGACGTTGTTCTTGTCGCCGGTCTGGAGCGGCCAGCCGTCACAGGGTGAACGCGCGATCGACGAGTTGTTACGTCTGGGCGACCCGCTGTCCTCGCAGGTGGCTCTGAGGAGTTATGCCGACATGCTGGGCTTGTTCGACGCTCACATCGTCACCGGCCGCCACTACGCGATGCGGACGCGGACTGTGGCGAACTACTCTCCCGATGTCATCGCCGGACTTATCGATGCTGGCGATTCAAAAACGTCGCCCCTGTCCGGCATTGTCGTTCACCACTTCCACGGTGCGGCCACCCGCGTTCCCGTCGAAGAGACCGCCTTCGGTATTCGCCGGTCGCACTACATGATCGAGATTCTTGCCGCGTGGGAACCAGACGACCAGGGCGCCCGACACCGCGACTGGACGCACGGCATCGCGAACAACTTGGCTCGCCACGCACTGCCCGGCGGCTATCCCAACATGCTCGGCCCAACCGACCACGAACAAATCGCGCACGCTTACGGGCCCAACGGCCCACGGCTACGTGCAGCGAAAAATCGATTCGACCCAGACGGGATCTTCTCGGCTATCCCGCTACCACCTCAGGCGACCGGCTGCACCCAAGGCCAGCCGGGGGAGCGGAGCGCGGCGAGCGCGCCGGATCGAGGGAGCGGGCCCGGTCTCCGCGCAGTAACGCGGTGACCAAGTTGGTGCCCAAGAAACCCGAGCCGCCGGTGACCGTGACGCGGCCGAGGTCAGTCATCACCGACGTGTCAGCCATGCTCCTGCGCAGCCTGGTAGCTAATAGCGCCGCATCTACTTCACCCCGGCGGCACCCCGGCGACCCTGGGCGTTTTGTAGCCGTACCGACCCCGTACCGCTCCCGTACTGGCAACGGCAGACTTTACCGTCTAGCAGGCGGTATGGGTCGAGTCGGCTAACCGTTTCCGCTGGTCGCCGAACCGCCGGGTAGGGACTCATAATCTGTCGGTCGCGGGTTCGAGCCCCGCCCGCCCCACAAACAAAACCGCAGCTCGGAGGCGATTTCTAGCATCCGTCTGATTGTTGGCGGCTCTTTTGGGCCCGCAATACCGGCACTGTACTGGCGCGCGTGCGGGTTTCCGCCGGCGTGTATGGCGATTGGATTCCCGAGGCGGACGGCGGCCAATGCGCTACCGGAACCGACCGCCCCGGCTAAACCGGCTGACGCGACGATTCTGCGGTTTCGGGGAGTCGGGCGGTTGTCGAAGCGCTTATGTTGTGGGTGTGGCAGCTCGCGCCGTCCTGGTTACCCCACTGTCGGGGCCTCTGGCCAGATTCGGGAAAGCAGGCGCGTGCGCCCTTGCTCTCTGGGCCGAGCGTTCCGGAGTAAGTCTGGAGGTGATCGACGCTTACCCCTCCGCGGCGTCCGCGATACGGGCCGCCGAGGCTAGCCGGCCCGACGTGGTGTTCGGGCCCTACGGTTCAGGGCCCGCGCTCGCGGCCGCGGCCGCCAGCAAAGGGGTCGTCTGGAACCATGGTGGCGCCACCTCCCGGCTGGCACGGCCGGCGTATCCGCGTGTCGTCAACGTGGAGTCTCCCGCTTACCGCTATCTCGCCGAGGTGCTCGAGACCCTTGTCGCCGAAGGTCTTGGTGAGGGGTCGGAGGTGGTAATAGTGCACGTCGACACGGGGTTCGGCCGCGAGGTGGCCGAAGGGGCGTCGATGGCTGCGCGGCGACTCGGTCTCCTGCAGCGGTCGATCAGTTCTCTGCCAGGCCGGGCGAGAGACGTGCTGGCGCAAGTCCCGGCGGGCGATGTGCTGTTATCTGCCGGTTCCTTCGACGATGACGTCGTCATCGCGCAGTGGGGCAGCGAACGCCGTTGGCGTGCAGTTGGATTGGTCGCGGCGGGGGTCGATGAGCTCCGGCATGCCATCGGTGATCGCGTTGAGCGGCTTTACGGACCGTGCCAGTGGTTCGACGACAGGACAGATCATCCCACGGACGGACCCAACAGCGAGTGGTTCAGCCATTATTACCGGGACGCGAACGGTACTGAGCCGCCCTATCCGGCAGCTGCGGCCTTCGCCGCGGGTGTCGTTTGGCAGCGCTGCGTGAAGGAAGCCGGCACCGTTGAATCCTTGCCGGTGCTGGCCGCGTCACAACGACTCGATACCGCCACCTTGTTCGGTCGGTTTCGTGTCGATCCGGTCACCGGCGTGCAAACCGGCCATCAGATTCGCGTCGTTCAGTGGCGAGGTGGACAGCGGGTCGTGGTGGATCGGCCGCTTCGTCGGACGTAAGCGGCGAGTTACATCAGCTCGTGCATGGGTCGGCGTGTTGGCGGCGGTCGCGCCTCAGCTCCTCAATACTTCATGGTGGCGAGGTTGTGCCAAAGGTTGCGCAGGCTGTCGGTGCCGCCGAACAGCGTAGTGAAATGCGTTGAGTCGATGAGCACCATGTCGCCCGCTCGCTGGCCGGCAGGCGGCATCCAGATCAGCGCATTGAACTCTGTGTTGCCTGCGTCGGTGAACGGGTGTGGTCTGTTCGGGTCAACCCGCTGACGCCCGAGGACCCGTAACCCGTCGCTTTCCGGCGCGGTGAGTTCGTAGTGCGGCAGGTGCGGGTGGAAGTTGAACGTGGTGACGTTGTCGAGCAGCCGCGGGGTGTCCAGATCGCGGAAACCCGTCAGTGGCGCGATCTCCTTGGTGCCCTCGACGACGGCCGGTCGCAGCCCCCAGATGTTGTGAACGGGCACGTCGAGGGCCTTCATCAACGAGCGGGTGTACTGGCTGAAGCGCTGCTGGCGAGGAACGAGCCGGTCGCCATGGTGTTCGTACTCGACCTGCCGCTGGGCGTAGTCGTCGGTGAAGCCGACGTCGTGATGTGGCGCGAGAAGCAGGCAGGTGCCCTCTCTTTTGAGCCACTCGGTGATCGCCGCGATCTCTTCCGCAGCGGCTTCTTGTTCGCAGAGCAGATGGTCGAGGCCGAACACCATGAGAGTGTCGGTGTCGGCCAGCACCCGTTCATCGATGGGGAGCGGGTAACCCGCCTGATCGATGCGCTGAAATACCGCTACTGGGTGGCCGGTAGCCTCTTCCGCCAGGTCCTGGAAGGCCAGGGCGGACCGATGGAAGAGCTCCAACGTGCCCGCGATGCCCTGCAGGAAGCTGCCCGCGTCGTACTCCGGCGCTTCGTAGGCGGGCCACGCCACGTTGCGGACTTCGGTCATCGTCGAGAAGCGGTTGTAGATCTCAGCCGGATTACGTTGCGATTCCCAGGGATAACTCCACGTCCAGTAGATACTGATGCGTCGGCCGCCGGTGTGGGGTCGGGCGATATGACCCTGGTTGTAGGTGCGTGCGCGCATGATGATCCTTTAGTTTCCGAGCGAGGCGAGGTAGCGCAGTGCGTTCATCCCAGGCAGGAAGAAGTAAGCGCCGCCCCGCAGCGTTGTGAAGGCGGGTATCCCCTTGTGGACTTTGCGGATGGGACGTTTGGGAACGGTGAAATCCAGTGTCCCATCCTGGGTTCCGCAGATGGGGTCGTGCTCGTTACGGAGTTCGTGGAACGTCTTGTCGTTGATCCACACGTTCTGGGCGAACTCGAATTGCCGGTTCAGGTTGGCGCAGATGATGAACGCGGCAATGCCGCGGTCCACGCCGTCGTCGGGTGCGTCCTCCGGCAGGGCGGGCCCGTAGGTGGCACCGCGTCGGATCATGCGGCGGCGGTTCATGTTGTGGGCAGTGTCGCGCGGATTGAGCCTGCGCGCATGCGATCCCAGCGGGCAGGCGTAGCCGAACGGGTCCATCTCCTTGTAGTTGTAGTCGTTGTTGCGCATCGGATCGGCGCCCAATGCGGGATCGTCTTTGTCCGGCGCCAGCACAAGCGGTGCGCCGCTGCGCCAGCGGCCCATGAACTTGGCGGCCAGCAGCTCCTCCCCATCTGGGGTGTCCGAGTTGTCGCGCAGATAGTCACGGAAAGCCCCGACGTGCTCCTCCAGTCGTCGGTATGCCATGTAGCTGCCGTTGCGTGACAAAACAGCGGGCTCAGGCAGATTGGCCACGGGCCCGTCTTCGTCGGGATAGCCGAGGATGAACTCGCCGGGCTCCAGCGCCGCGCCGGAGCCGGGGGTGGGTTCCTCGCCGGAACCCTTCATCACCGGCTGCGACAGCCGGTCGCGGAAACCGAAGTGGTCGTGCGCGTAGTTGAATGGTGGCGTCGCGTTGAGTTCGAGGTATGACAGCGAGCGCACGCCGTCTGTTCTCGCCAACAGCTTGTCGTGCTCCTCGATGGAGCGGTTGCACTGCTCATCGGTGCGGGAGAACAAGATCGCGATCGCGTGCAGATCCTCACCAGCCAGGCCGCCGACCCAGCATTCGGGAGCACTAGCGCCGGTGTCGCCGAGAATGTCCGCGCGGGCCGCCATCCCCTCACGGAACTCGTCGGGAAAGGTGGCAAGGGACTCCTCGGGCACGCCGAGTGCGCGAAGGCCATTCCACGTGAACGCCAACGTGACCCAACGTTCGGAGGCGTCCATCGTGGCTTGCGCATCCGCCGCCGACTGGACTTTGTCGAGCAACTCGGTGAGCCACGCCCGGCCGCCCGCGGGCGTGTCGAAGGACAGGAACTCGTAGCGCCCGGTGATCGCCGGAGTGCGGGTCAGCAGGATGTGCTGAATGTCGTCGAACTCGAGCATCTACTGCATCTGATCAAGCATGGTCGAGAAGGCCGCCTTCAGGCGCAGCGCTTTTTTGATCTCGTCGGCGGTGGCGTACGGATATTCGCCGTACTCCAGGAAGCTGGGATAGTGATGCTCGCGGACGAACTTCACGAACGCATCGGGGTTCTCCTTCCAATCCTCAGGGAAGCCTTCGAGATTCGTGAAGACCGTCGTTATTCCGGTCGCGCTGAACAAGGCGACCGCATCCTCGGTGTACTTGTCGAAGTCCGTGTCGAAGATGCCCTGATACTGGAAGTGCAGGCCCGACCCGACGTCGAACAGCACCCACCGCAGGTAGTGCAGGCGTAAGGGCGCTAGCGCCTCCGGACTGCTGGCGATCGTCTCCTCGATCGTCTTGCCGTAGGCCCGGACGGTCTCCTCGCGACCTTCCTTGACCTTGGCGATGATCGAAAACCCGTAGCAGGCCGGGGTTCGCGGGAAAATGGGGCCGTACCGCCCTCGCTCGAGTTCGAAATATCCTTCTTTCGGGATCGCCATCGCGGCGGGTTTGGTCCAGTCATGATCGATCGTCGGCATCTACCTTCTCCTGTCCGCTCGCTGCGGTTCGCGCCACGTTACCCCTGTTCGCGGGCTCAGGAACCCCGTTCGCCGACGACACTGTTGACTAGGCGACGACCGTTTCGCCGCTGTTCATCCGGCAGGCTCAGTCGGTCGATCATCGCCAGCCCTCAGCTCCTCGAACAGCCCCGCGCGGGCCAATAACAAGGCGCTCACCACCAGCACCCACACCGGGAACGCCATCGTGACCCACATGCTCACATCGCTTGCCAGAAGCAGCGCGACTGCAGTCAGATAGCTGAGCCCAACGAGCCACCGCGGCATCAAGCCCGTCCTCAACCAGATCGTCGCCAGCGGTCTTCGTAGCGCCCCAAGCCGTCGCGCACGACGCCCATAAACCACAGGAAGCTGATCCCGGCGAACGGCATCAGCACCGTCGCGGTCTTGATCCCGCTGCGGCGACTTGTCAGCCACTGAGTCGAACCTGCGCGCCCTCGGGCATTTTGGTTCGGATTAAGATCAGCACCGCACCAAACAGCAGGGCAAACAATACCCCGGCCGGCGCGGCCGCACGCGGTGTCGTCAGCTGTGTCCGCCGGTTCGCCGCGTTGGTCGGCGAGATTGTTGTCCTTGTGGTTGCGTGGCCACCGGCTGACGGCAGATCGACGGCTCAAATGCGGGCCGCGTT
This sequence comes from uncultured Actinomycetota bacterium, assembly GCA_963784685.1. Taxonomy (GTDB): domain Bacteria; phylum Actinomycetota; class Actinomycetes; order Mycobacteriales; family Mycobacteriaceae; genus Mycobacterium. Next base: position 195,558 of record CAWASF010000002.1, on the reverse strand, counting down.
TTAGGTCTCTCGGGTGTCAAGCATTAGTGCCCTTCCCCCATGCTCAGGCAGAAAGGCGCCACTGTTCGCCGACCTTGCGCAGTGCCACGATGAACAGCGCGCCGGTTTGCGTTAGGTGCTTGCTCGGTAGGTCGGACTCGAAGGTTACCGGAACGACGACATACCCCGAGTCGCCCGTTATGTCGACATGCCGAGGCTCGCCGACTCCGATGTGGAGGCCCGAAGCCCCGCATGTTCAGCCGCCGCTTGGTACATCAGCTGGCCGTCGCAGGTGCCGAGGTTGTAGGCCACGATCGTCGCCGGTTCTTTGACCGAGCCCGCGACACCCGCGCCCGGCGGCACCCAGTAGGAGGTTCCCGCCCCCGTGGCCTGTTCTCCGCCCCATGAGGACCACGTGATGTCCCAGATGTCGCCCGTGGGGTCGCCACCGTTGAAGACTCTCGCCGGTCTCACCGTTCCGTAGCCCCGCACGCTCGGGGCCCAAACGCGGCCGAGAGTTGGTTGCGGGTCGGCCGACGCGAAGGGTGCGCCGGCAATCGCCAGTCCCACCAAAACGGCGGTGGCCCTCAGTGTTTGGGCACGATCATCCAGCTCCTCCCTTGGTGTGGCTGACGCGAGGGACAGTAGCACCGGCGGCGGCTCGAAGATTACCGAACCGATAGTCTCACCCATTCATCCGACATCGGGCTGCGCGACTTGCCACTGGTGACGACGGACTTCATCGCTTGTGCCCGGCCGGCCGTGTGACGGCCGAATGTGAACTATCTATGAGTTGGCTGGAAACGGTGATGCCATTTTGCTGCACGTGTTACGTTTTTCCGTTACCGCACAGTTCGACGATCACCTGAGCTGGGCGACCGCTGGGCGGTAGATAGGCCCCAAGGGGGCGCAGAATGTCTTCTGTCTACATAATACCGGATGTAATGGCCACGGCCGCAACAGATTTAGCACGTATCGGCTCGTCTGTCGATGCCGCGAGAGCTACCTTCGCGGCCCCGACCACCAGCGTAGGGGCCGCGGCGGGCGACGAAGTGTCGGAAGCGATTGCGGCGCTGTTCTCCGGCCACGCCCAGGAGTACCAGGCGCTGAGCGCCCGGGCGGCCGATTTTCATCAGCGGCTGGTGCAGAACCTGAACGCAAGCGCGGCCAGTTATTCCAGCGCCGAGGCGGCCAACGCCGCCGCCGCCAACCCGTTGCAGCCCGTGCAGCGGCAGATTCTCAACGCTATCAACACTCCCACCGAAGCATTGCTGCAGCGCCCGCTCATCGGCAACGGTGCCAACGGAGCGCCGGGCACGGGGCAGAACGGCGGGGCCGGTGGGATTCTGTGGGGTAACGGCGGCGATGGTGGCTCCGGCATGCCAGGCCAGAACGGGGGTAACGGCGGGGCCGCAGGTCTGATCGGACACGGCGGCCGAGGCGGCACCGGCGGCATCGGCAACGTTCTCGGTGGCACCGGCGGCACCGGCGGCACCGGCGGCGCGGGTGGCATGCTACGCGGTAGCGGTGGCGCGGGCGGCATGGGAGGGGTCAACGATTTTGTGAACGGCAGCGGGGGCAATGGCGGCGCTGGTGGCAATGCCATCGGGTTGTTCGGCAGCGGCGGGGCTGGTGGTGGCGGCGGCTCAGCCAATAACGGCACTATCAGTGTCGGTGGGGCCGGCGGCAGTGGCGGCAATGGCGGTCTGCTATCCGGGACCGGAGGCCACGGCGGCAACGCGGGATTCGCCAAAACGGGCAACGTGGGCGGGTCAGGCGGCGCGGGTGGCATGGTGTTCGGCGATGGCGGCGACGGCGGCGACGGCTCCTTGGGCGCAAACGGGGGCAAGGGCGGGAGCGCTCGGCTGATCGGAAACGGCGGGGGAGGAGGATCCGGTGGCGACCAATTTACCGCGATTGGGAACGGAGGAGGCGGCGGCGCAGCCGGCAATGGCGGGCAACTGCTCGGTAACGGCGGTCACGGCGGGAAGGGCGGGGACGCAATCTTTGGTAATGGTGGCGCAGGCGGTCCCGGCGGCAACGCGGTAGGGCTGTTCGGCAACGGCGGCGGCGGTGGCGAAGGCGGCGCCAGTGCCGCTGCCGGCGCCGGCGGCCCCGGTGGCGTCGGCGGCAGCGGCGGGCTGCTATTGGGCGCCAATGGGAAGGCCGGGCCGAAAGGTCCCTGATTTGACCGCCGGGGCGCAAAGCCCAGCGGCGAGTCGGTTGAGCGCTTGACCTGTCGGAATCCGCTGGGCGATTTTCGAGGGGCACTACGCTTTGGATATCACCGCACGGCTTGAGAATCACCCAAGCGAATTGCGGCCGAACTCGGGGCATACCCGAACGTGTCGGCGAAGCTAAAAGCACTGTGTTCCAGGCGATTTGAGCTGTCTCGACTAACGGTTACGCCTGGTCGCACGTGCGCCGAAAAGGACTCATAATCCGCTCACGGGTGGATTTCGCCGAGCGAAAGCTGCCCCCCGTCAGCACCGTGTCGGCAGTCATGCGACGTAAACCGCGGGCCCCGCGACAAGAAACCCACGGTGCGCCGGAATCGAACAGTCGTGGCTGCGTCCAACCCGGCACTAGCGACGCGATCCGCGCTTCGTACTCTCGGCGCCCGCTGTCTAAGTGGGTCCCTGACGGCCGCTCAGCGCTGACCCGCGTCAGCCGGGCGCAAGCTTCGCGGGAACCCACGGCGCTGGAGTTGAATGCTCCCCAGCCAGCGGTATTGAAGTGGCAGGTGTCCCGACCCATTTATGGTGCGCTTCAGGTCAGGGCGTTTGGTCGGACGGTAGCATCGGCGCGGGTGGGGCTTGGGTAACGAGGGAGGGCGCGTCAGATGACATCCCCCAGCGCCGATCGCTACTTGAGCGCGGCGTTACTGAATAAGAGCCTCCGCGAGCGTATTTGTGACGTGGACGCGATGGTGGATGCCATCACTGATTACGCGATCATCCAGCTTGATGTGAATGCGAACGTGGTCCGCTGGCGCCCCCGGTGCACAGGCGTTGATGGGCTACTCCGCGGCTGAGGTCCTCGACCAGCCGGTGTCGATCCTCTACACCAAGGAGGACCGCGCCGGCGAGCTGCCCGAACGCGAGTTGGTCGCCGCACGCGAGTTGGGGCGGTACGAGTTCGAAGGCTGGCGGGTGCGCAAGTCCGGCCAGCGGTTCCGGGCCGGACTTGATGTTGAGCCCGATTCAAATTGAGATGGGCCACATCACCGGCTTCACACACGTAATCAGAGACTTAACCGCCGAGCATCGGCGGGCCGAAACCATGTTCCATGGTCTCCTGGAGTCGGCCCCGGACGCGATGGTCATCGTCGCGTCGGACGGGCGCATCATGCTCGCGAACGCCCAAACCGACCACATGTTCGGCTACCGGCGTCAAGACCTGATCGGCCAAGACGTCGAGGTGCTCGTCCCTCCCCGGTTCCGGGGCGCCCATGAGCACCATCGCGCCCGCTTCTTCGCCGATCCTGAGCCACGTCGGATGGGGACCGGTCTGGTGCTGTGGGGGTTGTGTTGCGACCGCACCGAGTTTCCGATCGAAGTAAGCCTCAGCCCACTGCGCACCGATCAGGGCGTGTTGGTGTCGGCAGCGATCCGCGACATCACCGAGCAGCTGGCCGTTCAGTCCCAACTGGCCGACGCCCGCGCCAAGGCCGAAGTATTCGCCGAACGTGACCGCATCGCTGGCGAACTCCAAGACCACGCACTCCAGGGAGTCTTTGCCGTCGGGCTCGCGTTACAGAGCACCATCCCGCGGGTCCGCTCGACCGATGTACAGCAGCGCCTTGACGCGGCGGTAGATGACCTGCATGGAGTGGTCCAAGACTTTCGCACGGCGATCTTCGGGCCGCGTGACGAGTCCACCGAGGGCACCGGGCTGCGCTGGCGTCTCGACGAGGTAATCGCCCAATTATCAGGGGATTTGGCCACGATCGTGCAATATAAGGGAGCTCTGTCGGTGGTCGAGAACGCGCTGGCCGAGCAAGCCGAAGCCGTCGTCAGGGAAGCGATCAACAACGCGGTACGGCACGCCGGCGCCACCAAGCTCACCGTCACCATCGATGTCGGAGACCAGCTGTGTATCGACGTTGTCGACAACGGGAAAGGCGTCGATGACAACATCATCGGAAGGGGGCTGGTCGATTTGCGCCAACGCGCCGAAGCGGTTGGGGGCACCCTCACCATCGGCGACGGCCCCGGCGGCGGGACCCGGGTGCTATGGGCGGCTCCCCTGTCCTAGACAAATGGGCCGACACGTCGGAAACGTGTGAGGACCTGAAAGTCCGTCGCCGATTGGCTGGTGATTAATTAATCCCGGGCCTTCGATGTTGACTACCGCCACCGTTCGATTGGCACGACGGATCGAGTTCGTCGAGTCCAGCGCTGCCCGTCTGGCATTCAAAGTCCTTGCCTTGATCTATATTTGGTCGTTCGTCGCTGTGTTTGCCCCGTAGCGGCTCTGCCAGCTGAGCGCCCAGGCCAACTAGCCCTCGGCCGACGGCTGCGAGCACACGATTCGTGGAGGTTGCGGCGGCTTCGAGGGTGGCGACGGCAGCATCGAACACGCTCGGAATGTGAAAGTCCTCCCAGGTCTCCACCTGGTGGTGGCGAGCCTCTGCGAAACGGTCGAATTCGTCGCGGAGCGCGCGGCACTTTTCGGCCAGCTGTCGCACCGCCCAGAATCGGAAGCCGTCGATGGCCCCCGGCTTCGCGAACCGGTCGAGTATTTCCTTCGCGTTCCGGTAGATGTCGATGTCTTCTCGGAGATGATGGTCGATGAGCTCGCGAGCTTCGCCGATGGCTCGCAGCAGCTGCTCCGGTTGCGTCGACTCGATTCGCGCGAGGTTTAGACGCTGCCATTTGTGCAGCGATTCTTCCGCGATCACCAGCAGGCTCAGAGCGTCACCAAGTCGGTTGTCGTCAACCGCGTTTCGCAGCTTCTCGGCGCGCTGCTGCAGGGCCAGGGTGTGATCGAAAGACGCCAGGATCCGCCTGACATGGTTGCGCAGCTGCTCGACGGTGACGTTGAGCGCCGGTCCCAGAACTGCCACCGAATCCCAATACGCATCGGGTAGCGACCCGTACTTTTCCAATGATTCGACCATCCGTGAAATCGTCAGGTTATTGCCCAGAACGTCGCCGGCGCGGTGTGCCCGGGCAACCTCGAGCACAAATTCGACTTTGTCTTCCACGCGACGGACGGCGTCTTCCACCTGGGCAACCGCGGACTTCAACGCCATCTGCACCGCGATCATCTGCACCGACATCATCGCTTCTGGGCCGAGCAGTGCCGGTTGCCACTGAAGTTGTGCCAGGAACTGGCCATCGACAGCGCGGGTCGTCATCCGAAAGAAGCCGTCGCTGACCGGAACTAGATCGCCGTCCTTCAACGCGTTCACGCTGTCGCGATGCAGCTCCACGTACTTGCCGGAGTCTGCCAGTAGCGAGGCCAGCCCCGCGACCCCGCTCGCCGCGCTCGTCAGCGAGGCGCCATCGATCCGGGCGACTCGCACGGCCTGCCCGGCGATCGCCCGCAGCCGCGTCAGATATGACTCCACAGCGGCAGGGTCACCGCCCAACAGCAGAGCTTGGTCGTGATACGAGACGACGACCTCGTCGGTGTCGGTCATTGTCGACATGTTGAACACCTCGGGTGTGCTCACGGCGCCCCCAAATAAGCGTCGGCATACAGGCAAGCCAAGAGTTAACAGGAGTTTGTCGGTTGGCAAGTGCGGACAATACGCCCTTGCGCCACCCGAGCCTCCCAGTTCGCCTTGTGTTAGGCAGGAATTCACCCCGGACGAGTACTGGTCGCGGCCGGACCTGCGGTCAATGCTGTGGTCGGCCAACGTGCGAACGCCCGGCATGCGCGCCACGAGGCCGGACACACCATACCCGCGGTCGCAGGGGCGCCGAGCGGGTCGACGTAACCAGTTGCCCGCGAAAACAGCACGCCGGCGTGTCCAGCTCACTTAGTCTCAGATGGGACAGGATGCGCGCACGACGAAGGGGCGGCAAGTGTCTGATCAAGCCGAACCGATCGCCGATGCGCCCGTCCGCCGCCGTGAGGGCCGGTTGAGCTGGCGGCTCGGCATCTACTTGGGCGCTGTCCTGGGCGGGATCTTCTGGGGCGTCGTAATACTGGGCACGATCGCGACGCCGGACGGCGCGCCTTGGCAAACGTCCATGCATGCCGGCCAGGTTCACCGGATGCTAATCGCGACGGTGATCTGGGCGGCGCTGGTGATCGTCGGCGGCGCCGGCATCCGGCTGGGCCGAAGCCGCATCGTGCGCAGCCTCGGTCTGGCATTGGTTGTCGGCCTGACCAGTGGGTGGCTGATCCTCGGCTCGATCGTGCTTCAGCGGCAACTCGCCATATGGCGTTGACACCGGTGTCCTCTGAACTCACACCCCAGCCGCAGCCGGTCCGCGCCGGCGGTTCGCCGTGGATGCTCCTGGGTTTCGTGCTCGGTCTGCTCGCGATGTCACCGTTGGTCTACTACTGGCTCATTACCCCGGTGGCCGCGCTCATGCTCGCCGCTCTGCTGGGCTTGGTCGGCGTCGCCGTTCGCCGTTTCCTTTCACTCGCCGAAGGCGCCTTGGCGGCAGCAGCTTTCGCTGCGGTGATCGTGGTGATCATCTTGGTCGGCATGCAGATACCGTTATGGAAATTCTGGTCAGCGCAGTCATGCGCAGCACACCAACAGTCGCAGGTGGTGCTGCCGTTCAACGGTCTCAACCGCCCCGAGGGTGTGGCGGTCGACGGCGCCGGGAACGTGTACGTCACCGACTCCAACAACCAGCGGGTGCTCAAGCTGGGAGCGGGGGCCACGACGCAGGCCGTGCTGCCGTTCACCGGTCTCAGCCTGCCCAATGGCGTGGCGGTGGACAGTACCGGTGACGTCTATGTCCTCGCCGGCGGCCTCTACGGCGCCGATTACCGGGTGCTGAAGCTAACGGTCGGGGGCACGACGCCGGCCGAGTTGCCGTTCACCGGTCTCAAGGACCCCGAAGGTATGGCGGTGGACAGCGCCGGGAACGTGTACGTCGCCGACACCAACAACCATCGGGTGCTGAGGCTGGCGGTGGACGCCACGACGCCGGCCGTGCTGTCGTCCATCGACGTCAACCTCCCCGGTGCCGTGGCGGTCGACACAGCCGGAAACATCTACGTCACCGACGTGCTCAACTCCGTCGTGGTGAAGCTGGCCGCCGGGGCCACGACGCCGGCCCGGTTGCCATTCAGCTTCCTCAGCCACCCCCAAGGTGTGGCGGTGGACAGCGCCGAGAACATCTTCGTCACCGACCCCGGTCACCACCGAGTGCTGAAGCTGGCGGCGGGGGCCACGACGCAGTGCGTGCTCCCGTTCACGGGTCTCCAGGCTCCCGGAGGTGTGGCGGTGGACAGCGCCGGGAACGTCTACGTCACCGACACTGGCAATTCCCGCGTGCTCAAACTGCCTGCCCAATAAACGCATGGCGCAACAGCGGCTGTCATGTCATCACACCAGCTTCCGCAGGTTGGGGTGTTGGCCGTGCCCGGCTCCGAGCGATAAATCCCTTGCGCGCCTTAGCTTGTCGCTGCGAGGCGGGCAGACTGTGCACCGGCTCGGCCCAGCGATTGATGGGGCAGATTTGATCGCCGCGGACCAGGGCCGCTGATGTTAGTGACTAGATCAGCAGCGCTCCAGCGCGTCCTGCTCATCGAGGACGGCCGGCTGATGAGCAAGACCCGGCCAGGTCGTATCCGTAGCTGGACGCGACCATCTGGAGATCTTCGTCGTCGACGTATGCGCGCAGCGACGCCGGGAGGTCCGACCACGCGCGAAGCTGCCGTTCGGCGCGGCCACGCGGCCCCGCGGTATGCACCCAGTGCTCGAAGACCGACTCGTCGAGGAGATCTGCCTCCAGATCGCAGTGCTCGGCGATGGCCTTGGTCCACGATTGGCAGAAGTTGACGAGGTCCTCGTATCGGACCGGGAGGATGAAGCTACGCAGATGCGGGTCAGTGGCGGTGCCGACGAAGCTGCGCGCGACGTCAAGCCAATGACGAAGGGCCATATCGGTGTTGACGCGGCTCCATCCGCCACTGCGTTCCCATTCGTCGAGGCTGCGCAAGACGTCGCGCGGATCACGCACCAGCTGGACTACCCGCAGTTGGGGGAAGAACTCCCGCAGTGACAGCACGTCGGAAAGCTCGTAGGAGACCTCTTTGAAGCCCCAAATAGGCCGGCCGGCTTCGCGTGCCGGCTTGGCGAACATTGTGTCGATGAATGCGAAACACGCGTCGTCGATAACGCTACGCTCCGGGGTCAAATTGGCGATGAAACCCTGGTACCCATTGGCCGCCAACTCGTTTCGGCCCGCCATGCCGTTGGTCTCGGTCCACAGCCGAAGCCGCTGGTTTGCGGTCAGCACGGGTCGGAGCTGGCCGACGTGCTCACCCCAGATCAGCACCCGGGGATGCGAGCAGAGCAGTCGCTGAATCAGGGTGCTGCCGCAGCGCTGCCCGGCGGCGAGGACCAGAAGTGGTGCGGTTTCATCCGTCATCTGTCAACAGATCCTCGCTGATCCCGTTCTGGCTTGCCGAGATGCTACCTTCGCGTGACCTTCCACTGGTCGCTATGCGAGAAAATGCGTCGGATACCGATGCACGTGTGGTCATGAGCACGACCGAGAGGTGCTGCGGATGCGGGTACTGCTATCCACGATCGGATCGCGTGGAGACGTGCAGCCGTTGGTGGCGCTCGCGTTGCGGTTGCGCGAACTCGGCCACGACGCTGGCGTGTGCGCCCCCCCGGGTTATGACGAACTGCTCGACGGCTTCGGTCTGGCTCACTTCCCGGTCGGGCACGACCTTCGGCTGGGTCCTCGAAAGGTACCCGGCGGCGCGGTGGGTACGGTCGGCGCGCAGTTCGATGCGCTGCGGGCGGCGGCCGCCGACTGCGACGCTATCGTCGGGGCTGCCGCGATGCAGATCGCAGGACGATCGATTGCCGAAATGTTCGAGATCCCTTACGTTTACGCAGCCTACGCGCCGGCCGCCCTGCCGTCGACACGGCACCCGCCGCCACCGGCGCATGGACCGCCTAGACCGGAGGGCCTCGACAACCGCACCATGTGGGACGTCGACGCCCAGTGGTGGAACGACACCTGGCGTCAAGGGCTCAACGCCGAGCGCGCCGCGATCGGTCTGGACCCCGTGAACGATGTGCGTAGCCACGTGATCACCGACCGGCCGTTGCTGGCGGCCGATCCCACACTGGCGCCCTGGCCGTCGCCGTCGGAGTTGGAGGTGGTGCAAACCGGCGCTTGGCTAATGCCCGACCGCCGACCGCTCTCGGCCGAACTACGGACCTTTCTCGACGCCGGAGCGCCGCCGATCCTGTTTGGCTTCGGCAGCATGAGGGCGCCCCGGGCACCCGCGTCCACATTGGTCGCAGCGGCGCGCGCGCTCGGGTACCGCGCAGTCGTCCTGCGTGGGTGGGCCGGCCTGGGATCATCCGACGATTCCGCGGACTGGCTATCTGTCGGGGAGACGAACTTGCAGGCACTGCTTCCCCGGGTGGCCGCGATTGTGCATCACGGCGGCTCGGGTACGACGACCCAGGCGATGCGGGCGGGCATACCCCAGGTCGTTGTTCCGCACGAATTCGACCAGCCCTACTATGCGGAGCGCGTTGCCGCTCTCGGCATCGGCACGCGTCACGCGGCGTCAGAACCCACCGCAGACTCGCTGGCAGAAGCGCTGGACCGAAGCCTGACGACTCCGGTGCCAGCACGCGCCCGAACGCTGGCCACCGCCGTGCGTACGGACGGAACCTCGGTCGCGGCACGGGAGATCCTCGGCCGCTAAGTCCCCGACGTGGTGCTCGCAACGAATGCCGGGTCGATGTTTCGGGCGTCGTACAGCTTTCGGTAGGTGCCGCCCAGAGCCAACAGTGCCTCGTGGGTGCCTTCCTCTACCGCGCGCCCGCCGTCGAGCACGATGATGCGGTCTGCAACGGCGGCGATGAAGTCCATATCGTGGCTGACCACGATGCAGGTTCGAGCCCCGGCGTATTCGCGGACGACTCGCGTCAGCCGGGCGCGCTGATCCGAGTCCAGGTGCTCCGTCGGTTCGTCGAGCAGCAGCACATCCGGCTTGCGCAGCAGGCAGCGCGCAAGCGCGATCAACCGTTTCTGACCTCCGGACGGCACCTGCACGTCCACGACGGTGTCGTAGCCGCGGTGAATCTTGGCCGGGTCGACGATCACGGCATGCACCCGCGCCAGCCGGCAGGCTTCTTCGACCGCGGCGTCGCTCGCGTCCCGCCGCGCCATCCGGACGTTCTCGCGGATCGTGTCTTTGGTGAAGAACGGGAACTGGGCGAGCTTGGATACCCGCTCCCGCAGTGACGAGATCGTGACGTCGCCGATGTCGTGGCCGTCGATCAGGATTCGCCCCTGCTGCGGATCGAGGAAGCGGAGCAATAAGTTGAAGACGGTCGACTTGCCGCAGCCGATCGGACCGACCAGCGCCACCGTTTCGCCTTCTTTCACACGAAACGAGAGCCCATCGAGAGTCTTGTGCTCCGGCGAATAGCTGAACACCACATCCTCAAACACGATGTCGCCGCGTACCTTGCCCAGTGCCGGGGCACCGGGCCGCTCTCGCACGGTGGGCTCGGTGTCGAGCAGATCGTACGTCGCGACAACGTTCGGAAGGATCGACTTGTATGCGGTATAAGCCCCGACGATTCGTTGGACGGCGGCGAACATCGTCGGAACGAAACCGACGAACACCACCAGTCCGGCGAACGTCAACCCGAGGCTTGCACCGAACGCCACACCGACGATCAACACCAACACCGTGCTCAATGCGACCAAGACCTGAGCGCTCGTCGTACCCGCGTTCGTCCAAATCGTCATCATTGCAACGCTTTTAGCGGCAAACTCGGAAGCATCATGAAACCGCTCGCTGCGCTGCCGCTGAGCGTTGAAAATCTGAACCTCGGAGATGCCGCTTACGGTCTCTTCCAGTTCGCCACCCATCGCACGATGTGCGGTGATCATCCGCCGCGTTGCGGCCTGAAGGCTATGGCCGGTGAACCGAAGTGCCACCAAGGCCAACGGCGAGAGGACCAGCGCGACGATGGTCATCTGCCACGACAGCGCAGTAAGGTATGCCAGCGCGACCAGCAACACCACGGCATCGACCGACGGGGGGATCACGCAGACGGTCAGTAACCGCTGAATTCCGGCCGCCTCCACCTGCACCCGATGCATGAGCGCACCAACTCGGGTTCCGGTGAAGAAATCCAGCGACAGCGACTGGATGTGGTCGTGGGCGCGCTGACGGATGGCCGTCAACAGCTTCCACTCGACCTGTGCATCGATCCAGGACTTGACGAAGCCCAAGACCTGCGTCGCGATCAATGCCACCGCCCAGATGGTGAGCAGCGCCACGAACGGCAACGGGGTCGCCAACCAACCGACGAGGCCCGACGTCGAGCCGTTGCGGCGGCTGAGCAGGGATCCGTTCAAATTCCATACATTGGAGAGGTTTCCACCCATTCCCGCATGGGCGATCGCCTGCATCAGGGGCCCAAACGCCGCGTATGACACGAACGGTAGGGCCGTCACCGCGAGGCCCAGCACGATCGACACCACCACCGCTCCGCGGACCATGCCGAACATGGCCACGCTGCGCCAGATGTAGGACCGGACGCTCGCCGGCTTCTGGTTCATCGGTTAGTCCCAGATCAACACGTTGGGCAGCGACTGGTCGACGGCCCGCAACAGCGTGTAGCCGATGCCCGCGATGCCACGGAAGAGGCCGAGGTTGAATCGACGGGTCCCGCTGCTCCACCGGTAATCACCAGTGGTACAGGCATTTTGAATGACGGCCAGTAGCTGCTGCGTGGCCAGGTCCCGCAGGTCGTGACGGCCCAGCACGTCGCCGGCTTCCCAAAGGAACTCAATGCTGCCGAGCGTTCCGCAGCACAAGTTGTCGGTTGCCGCGGGCCATCCCTGCTCGACGCCGACGAGGGCACGCCCGATGTCGGTGGCACACGACGCGAGCGGCGCCCCGGCGTGCTTTGTCATTGCGATCCGCGCCAATCCGATGCCCGGCGCTCCGTAGCACCATTTGCACGGCCAGGCCGAGCCGGCGACGCCACGCAGGTCGGCCCAGCCATGGTGTTCGCCTTCGAAGGTGGAGTTCTCGAAGGCGATGCATTCGGTTGCCGGGCTTTCGAATTCATCATCACCAGTCGCATGGGCCAGTGCCGTCAAGCTGTAAGCATAACCCGCCGCTCCGTGCGACAGGCCATTGAGCGGGCGGCCAAATGCCGGGCTGGCCCAGGTCCGCTGTCCTGGAGGGCCGGCGCGGTCGTGGGCAAGCAGCCTTCGTCCGCACTTCTCGGCGAGCAACAAAACGTCGCCGGAACTCGTCTGCCGATACAGTCGAAGCAGACCGAGGATGGCGCCTGCGCAACCACCTAGAACGTCCAGCTGGCGGTCCGCCGCGACGACTTCGTCCGTGATCAATTCCGCCCCGGCGCAAGCGTCGGCGAGGATCGCGGTGTCGTCGATGAGCGCGGCGATCACCGCCAGGCTGTAGACGATCGATCCCAGGCCGAGACCTCCGCCGACGCCAACGGTCCGCGCGAACCGCGCCGGGTTGCAGGCCCGAAGATGTTGCCGCACACCGGCAATCGCCGCCCGTGCCAGCGCCTCCGACGATTCGTTGCCGGTAACGGCGGCATGCGCGGCGAGGAACAGCGCGATGCCGCAGCCGCCGTTATAGAGATCCGGACCAAGCACGACGAGCTGTGCCACTTCGGAATCGCCCAGCCAGTCGAGACCGATCCACGCCGCGTTCCGCCCTCTGCGCACAGCGTGCGTCGACAGCGTCGCGGCGAGGGCGTCAGCCTCTGCGATGAACACCTGCTCGAGGGGCTCGCCCGTGGCGGCAGGCGACCCCACGTTGGGGACGGTGGTGCGCTGTGGTCGTAGCAGGTCGGTGCTCTGCCGAATGACCTCTAGCTGCCAGGAGATTTCGTCATCGGTGAAGCCGTGCAGGCGGGCTTCCGCGCGGCCGAGGCCCGACGGCCCCTGCGTGTGAATGGAGGTACCCGCCGCATCGCGGACATCGTGGCCGTCGCTGAACCTGGTGAAGTGCGGCACATTGAGATCGACTGTGGCCGTGCGCTCGGAGCGGTGCAACGGCCAGATGGGATCCGCATCGCTTTCCCAGTCCGCAAGCCTCGCGGCGAAATCCGCCTGCGCGGACCAGATGACGCCGTCGTCCATCGTGCGGTGATCCCGCATGCGCTCTAGCAGGAAGGAATAGAACCTGGTCGGCCGGATGACGGTGCGGACCACCAAACCGCTGAAGCCCTCCAACAGGTCTCGCGGTTGGTGCCGCTGCAGAAACCTTGCGTAATCGCCGAAGCCCGATATGAACTCATCGAGGTTCTCGCGGAGGCTGCCCCGACGGCCATCAACGTATGGCAGGTTGGAGATCGTCGCGGCGGTGTCTACCAGCTTCACGGGCTGCATCGCATCGGTGTTCACGTCAGTCCAGCGCACCGTCACGCGCGGTGACGAGTTCGACGTCACGCCACCGATCACGAATATCCCGCTGCTGGCGTGCTTTCCGTACGCGGGAAGTAATCCGATCGCGACGACGGAGTCGATCACGGTCTGCATGGCCGCCGGGACAGCCTGGTCGGAGTCGTCTGTGTTGTCGAGGTGAAACCGGGCGTCGCTCGCCTGAAGGATCATCTCCAGGTCGATGGGAACCGGATGCGATGCGCTCGCCACGATGTTCTCTTGGTGCATGTCGACGCCGACGAACGCATGGAAGAGCGCCAGCCAGGCTCCGGCTCGGCGGAAGAACAGCCGAAAGTCTTGTGGGTCAGCGCAAATCGTGTGCGCGATGAATTCCGTCCAGCCGTAGTCGGGTCGAGCGATGACCCGCATGGCGCGCAGGTCCACAGGCGGCGCGCTGTCGTTCAGTCTGCCGACCAGCGCCGCCCAAGCCGCGTCCACGCCAAGGTCCTTGGGTTTGTAGACGACACGTGACCCGTCGTCGAAGGCGATGATGCGAACCGTGCGACCGAAGTTGTGCGGATCGGAGAGCCGTCCTTCGATCCCCGTCACCCGACACGGCGTATCCGAACCCAACAGGTCGAGCCGGATCGACGGCAGATCGGCAGCCAATCGGGTGATCATTTCGCGCGACGTGTCGATCCATTGCCGGGTCACAGACGCCATCAGCCGAAGCAGAACCGGCTGGTCCTCGAAGAGGCAACGAAATCCCGTCGCCCTCATGTCGGCGACGAACTCGTGATAGCCGGCACCGCGCTGGCGCACTTCGGCGAAGCGTTCGTAGAGGGCCGGCGCGCAAAGGCCCGACAACTCGGTCAACAGTGCACTATGCAGATCGGCGTGCGCACTGTCGGTGAAGGCGGCACGCACTCGCGGGTCGACGCCACCCCAGAGTTGGGTCTGGGCGTCGCGGACCGCCGGCGCGAGCAACTGCTCGAAAGCCACGTCCGCGCCTGCGTGCGCGGGTCCCGGTTCGTCGGGTCGGCGTAGGGCTGCGCTAACCCACGCGGCGTCGTCCATCCACCCGGGTGCGGGGATGGAAGGGTTGCGACGGACGGTGGCGAACCTGGCGAGCACATCCGGGATCGACAGCCCGTCCCGGTGCAGCCGCCTGGCGAACAACGACCAGTCGCCGCTGGCCGCCGCGCGGCACCAGGCGGCGAGACGGCGTCCTGCCAGGTCAGCGTCGTCCTTTTGCCCGGGTAGCGGCTGATAGGCGTCGGATAGCAGCTCATCGATCGTCGCGGCCCGTGCCAGCACGCGCGTGTAACCAGCCTCCATCCGACCTCCCGAGTTGATCGGGCACGGCAGGCGTTTATTAGCTGCGCACCAGGCGAGCGAACTCATAGAGAAACCTCAGAGTATTTAACCACCACCGGCAGCGGGCGTGCGCATACTGCTATAACTGACCGGTTTTCCTGGTGATGGCCAGCGACCCGCCAGTGATAGGGAACTGAAAGGAATCGGCTATGGGCAACACGGGCGCAATTTACAGTGACGTGTTCACCAATGACATTTCCGATGAGGCGCTCGAGAATGCCGGCGGTATTTCAGCAACGGCGCAGGCCGGGTCTTCGCTCTACAGCACCGTTCAAGCGTGCGGCTGTACCTGCTGATCCACCGGTTGCGTGAGCAGGGCGCCGCAAACCGCTGTGCGGCGTTGGCATAAATCCGTTCCTGCAAGTCGCGGGTTCGATGAATCGTCGCCAACTTGTCGCCGGTTATGGCGATGGCCATGCTGCGAAAAGCTCAGCACGCCGCCAATTTCACCGCCCGAGTCTCGAGGTCGTAGTTGGATACGTGGAGTTTGCCCGGGGCGTTCGCCGCCATCCTGGGTCACGCCGCACCATGAATTGACGGCTAGATTGCCCGTATGCGCGTTCGCCTGTTCGGTGTTGTCCTGACGATCCTCACAGCGGGGTTGCTTCTGGCTACACCCGCCGGCGCGCAACCGCCGTCCAAGCTCGCGGATCACATCACTGACAGTTCGGGCGTTTTGACGGATTCGGGTCGGGTGGCGGTCAGCTCGGCGATCGACCGTCTTTACCGCGATCGCCACATTCAACTGTGGGTGGCCTACGTCGACAACTTCTCCAGGTTCAAGCCCGAAAACTGGGCCGACCAAACCCGCAGCGCGAGCGGGATGGGTGACCACGACGCGCTGTTGGCCGTGGCCACCAACACCAAGCTGTACGTGTTGAACGTGCCGCCGACGGTGCAGAGCCCCACGGCGGACGAGTTAAACAGCCTGCGGGGCAATAAAATTGCACCAGCGGTGGGCGCCAAAGACTGGAGCGGTGCTGCGGTCGCTGCGGCCGAGGGGTTGGACAAATTGCCAAGCTCGCCAAGCTCGCCGAGCTCGTTCAACCGGGTCTGGCTGCCGATCGCGATCGGCGTCATTGTCGCCGTGGTCATACTCGTCGTGGTTCTCCTGCTCCTCCGCCGCCGTGCGCGGCGCGGCGACCCTGGCGGTGGCCAGTTGACCATTGATTCGTTGTCGCAGGCGTTGTCCACCGCCGAGGCTAGATTGCGCCAAATCACCGACTACGTCGCGAGGCATAGCGAGAGCATCGGCGCCGAGGCCCAGGCCCGGCTCGAAGAGGCGAAACGGCATCTGGCGGCGGCGCACGGCAAGGAAGCGAGCAACGAAAGCGAAGCAATTGCCCACGCCAACAGAGCATCGACGCTGGCCGCTCAGGCACAAACGCGAGCGAACGCCGACGTGCTGGCTGGGCACCGCGCGCCACGACGCCGAGGCGCCGCATCGAAGCGATGATCGATGCGATCGCCATCGGCTTGACCCTCTGCAGCACACATATGAATACGCATCGTGACCACTGGAACGTATTCCGAATGTTTGTTTTTGCCAGCTATGGTTTTTGCTGGTAGCGCCGTCCCAGCCCCTGGGCCGAAGCTTGCCGCAGGAGGTGGGGCGTGACCGAAGACGCAATCAGCATCGGCGGCGTCGATCTTGCCGACCCGCATACCTATGAGGCCGGCATGCCTTACGAGGCGTTCCGCGAGCTCCGCCGACGAGCCCCTGTTGCCTGGCACCCGTACAAGGACGGGCCCGGCTTCTTAGCTTTGACGGGCTACGACGAGGTTCAGGCCGTTTCGCGGGACAGCGCAACGTGGTCGTCACAGGCAAAAGGCGTGAGTTACGAAATCTCGCCCGAAGACGAGAGTTCACTCGGGCTGATCATGTTGCAGATGGACCCGCCGAAGCACACTAAGTTTCGCAACCTGATCAACAAGGGCTTTGCACCCCGCCAGGTCGCGCGGCTGAACGATCACATCGCGGACATGGCGCGGCAGATCGTCGACGATGTGATCGAGCGAGGTGAGTGTGACTTCGTCGACGACGTTGCTGGGGCGCTGCCGTCCTATGTGATCGCTGAAATGCTTGGCATTCCACTCGAAGACGGTCGCCGACTCTACGAACTGTCCGAAATCCTGAACAGCGGCTACGTCGTCGGGGACCGCGCTATCGAGCAGGCGGTGATCCAGATGTACCAGTACTCAACAGAACTCGCGGCGCGCAAACGTGCGGACCCCGGCGACGACATCGCGACCTCTTTACTCCACGCCGAAGTTGACGGTCAGAGCCTGACCGACTTGGAGTTCAACTTGTTCTTCATGCTGCTGATCAATGCCGGCGGCGATACAACCCGCAACCTGGTCGCATCCGGCATTCTGGCCCTGATGCAGCACCCCGCTGAGCGGCAACGGCTCGATGCAGACCTGTCGCTGATGCCGATCGCGATCGAGGAGATGCTCCGCTACACGAGCCCGGTGACGGTGTTCCTGCGCACGGCGACCAAAGACACTGAATTGCGCGGGATACCCGTCAAGGCGGGCGACCGGGCGGCGATGTTCTACCCGTCGGCCAACCGCGACGAGACCCGATTCGCCGATCCCGACCGCTTCGACATCGGCCGGGCACCGAATCCCCATCTCGCCTTCGGTGGGGGCGGGACCCACTTCTGCCTCGGCGCGAACCTCGCGCGCGTCGAGGCCTCGGCGATCATCCCCGAGGTGCTCTCGCGGATGAATGGCCTCGAACTCGCCGGGCCGGTCGAACGGGTGCGGTCATACCTGATAAACGGCATCAAGTCGATGCCGGTACGGTTCACGCCGGCTCGACGTCTCGCTGCGCGGCGGTAGAAGCCGTGGGCGACGTTTGGTGAAACCGGTTGCAGGCCAGTGCCGGAGAAGAGCGTAAGCCTCGGATGAGTCGGCTACGCTCATCACATAAGTAAGCGTTGCACCTTGCCGTCATGGCGCGCCATGACATCACACATCTCATGAGCTTCGATTGCGGCTTTGACGCCTATCCAGACATCACGCGACTGATCTGAACAGCGGAACCTCGGGCCTACCTGGCGATTCCGGCCAGTTCGTGTGCCACCGCATCGAATGCGCGCAGCGTGGCCAGCATGTGCGGCTCATGCGAGTGCGCCTGGGTGGATAATTTGGCGGCGACCATCTCTGCGGCGCGGTTGACGTAGATCATCTGACCGCACATGCCCAGGCACAACAAGACGTTGCTGCCCGGGTAGGGGAACCAGACTTGGTTGCGGTACATCCCGCCGGGCAATTCGGTGTCGTCGGGGCTGGCGGCGAACGCCTGACGCGAGTCGGGCCCGCCGTCGAGGGTGTCGGCGATCCACGTCGCCGGCACCACTTGCCGGCCGGTCAACGAGACACCGTCACGAAGGAACAGCGACCCGAACCGGATCATGTCCGTAAGACAGGCGTTGATGCCGCCGTCGAATAGTCCTGCGCCGACGCTGTCCACGCCGATGGTGGCGTCGCATTGGGCGCCGATGCGGCTCCACAGCAGTTCCGACATCAGTTCGGGCATCCGCTGGCCGCCGGCGACCTCGCAGATCCAGCCGAGTACGTCCGTTTCACACGAGCGATATTCGAACGGGCCGCCGTGCGCCGACTTCTGCCGCAAGGTCAGCAGGTAGTCGTACAACGTGGCGGGGACGTCCGGACTGCCCCTGGTCTGCCACCCGATCGCTTGTTCGAGGACGTGTATCTCCGCGGCCGGGTCGAGGTAATTCTCCGAGAAGGCGATACCCGACCGCATGTCCAGCAGATGGCGCACCGTCGCACCGGCGTAGCCGCAGTCCGCCAACGCGGGAACGTACGCCGTGACCGGCACATCAAGCTCGATCGCACCGGTACCGTGCAGCGCACCGACCACGGCCGCCACCAGCGACTTGCTCACCGAGAACAGCAGGTGGCGCGTCTGGGGCCCCATGCCGTCGAGGTACTCCTCGGCCACCATCGATCCGCGGTAGGCGACGGCCCACCCGTCGGTGGCGGTGGCGGTCATCACCTCGCCAACGGTGGTGGCCATCCCGTCAGTGCCGGTCAGCCGGATCTCGGCCATCGCAGCACCGGCTGCCGGCAACACCGCGACCGGCCCGGTCCCGCGCGAGATCACCGCGGTCGGCACGAAGTCCTCGACGTGCTGGAATGACCAATGCGAATAGGGCGGCGACAGCCAGTTGTCCAGTGAGATACCGGCCGGGACGCCGCCGCTCACGCTCGTGCGACGAGCCGGCCGACGATCGGCGCGGCCGGCGTCAGGGGCGTCGAGACGAACTTCGCCTTCATGCCCTTGACCCAGCGCCGACAGCGTTCGGTGAGCTGGTAGTCCGGGGTCTGCAGGTGTCCGCGGGTGACGAGCACGCCGAGCTGAGCCCCTTCGGAGCGTAAGTCGCCGGGGGCCGCGACGCGCATGTAAAAGGCCTCGGACCCGTCGAGCAGCGTGGCCCAATCGTTGGCGGGGCGGGCAAAGGAGACACGGCCGTCGTCGTCGATGCGCCACACACCGGTGCGTGGCGTCGCGGTGAAAATCTCGACTTCCGGTGAGGTCTCGTTGAGTATCAACTGGCCCCAGACCTCGTCCTCGCCATAGCCCCGCTCCCAGCGCGCGTTGATCTCCTCGATGTCGAGTTCGTACTCCACGTCCATGTACTCGAGCAGGTGGAAGAGGAAGAGCGGCATGTCGGCGTAGGCCTCGGTGGTCAAGTTCGTCATCGGACTGGCGCCGGACAGGCGGGGGTTCACTTCGCCGAGGTAGAGCTCATCGGAGTCCAGGTCATGCAG
The DNA here is from genome assembly GCA_963784685.1 of uncultured Actinomycetota bacterium. GTDB lineage: Bacteria > Actinomycetota > Actinomycetes > Mycobacteriales > Mycobacteriaceae > Mycobacterium. Next base: position 175,843 of record CAWASF010000002.1, on the reverse strand, counting down.
CAGGTCCACCTCGAAGTACCCGCGGTACCCCTCGCGGCTCAGGATGTCGCCCAGCTTTCGCACCATTTCTCGCGCAGCACGCGTCTGCTCCGGCGGCAGCACCTCGCGCCAGATGTCATTGCCGCACCAGGCGCCCTTGTACGGAGTCAGCTCGGAATAACCGACGAGGCTCGTCATCGCGGGGCCGATCACCGTGCCGTGGCGGGTGACAGCACCCTCGATGCACACCTCCACGTTGCGGATGCGCTTCATCACTTTAAATTCCTGCTGCGCGGTCAGGTCAGCGGCATGCTCGTCCCAGTCGCGCTGATCGTGCACAAAGAACGTCCCGCTGCCGGCGTTGCCGTACGGGATCGAGACGACCAGGTCGTCTCCCAATCCGGCATCCTGCGCCAGCGCCAGCAGTTCGTCGTAGGAACCGGCCCGCCCCATCACATGCGGCACACTTGGCACGCCCGCCTCGTCGGCCAGGCGCGTCATGACGGTCTTGGAGCCCAGCCGATTGCGCAGCTCCACCGAGGGGTGCATGACCGTGAGACCCGCCTGTCGCGCGAGGGCCTGGGTCTCTTCGTCCAGCATCACAAAACAGGCCTTGCCGCCGGGGCCTCGACCCGCGATGAACTCGAGGGTCTCGGGATCGGCCAGCAGGTGGTTGCAGACGTCCCCCATCGAGTCGAAATCACGGCGGTCGCGCCGGCGCGGCACGAACACGCGCGAGTGGTTGCCCTCGAACGAGTCAAAGTAAGTCAGGTAGAAGAAGTTTCGTACCCAGCGGTCGATGCCCAGCAGGTTGAATGGCGTGGGCGAGATGAAGTACAGCGGTACAGAGTTGTTGTGAAAGAACGCACGTAGGTCCGATAACCCGTTCAGTCGGAGTGGCTCGGACTCAAAGCTTCCGGCCGACACGATCACGCCACCCGCGGTGACGTCGACGGAAGGGGGGTTGCGGTCAGCGCGACGGCGGTCAGATCACATGGCTTCATGCCAAGAGTGTGCACCAGCTCATGGCGTCGTGCCGAGGTTGGGTAAGAGGCCCGCCAGAAAATTCTTCTCAAAAAGTTGTCCAGGTCCCGTGCGGTTTGTGCTCCTACCTGTGAGCGCGGCCTACACGGGGCCGCGACCCACACCAATGAGGAGAAATCATGGGCACAAATCGCAACACTCTGGCGCTGCGACGGCAGAGCATCCGCACGCTGACCGCCGACGAGCTGCGCGTCGCGCACGGTGGCCAGGTCAACGGCACCGTCACCTCGGCGCCCCCCACCACCGGTACCACCGTCAAGACCGGTACCTGCATCCCCACCAGGAACACCGTTACCGTTCGGCCGACGACGAAGCAGCCGTGAGTAGCGCCGGCATGCGGAAATCGCCGGACTCAAATAGCGAACCGCCCGCGGCCCCGGGACGCAATGGCAACAATGTGGGTCGGGGCCAGCTCGCCTGGGAGGAGAATCCCGTGACCGAGGATGACGGCACCCCCTATGAGGCGGTTTTTCGCGAGCGTTGGCGCGACAGCCAGTCGGCGGGGGCCCGACCGGGTGAGCTCGTCAAGCAGCCGGGGTGGATCGACGCCGGGCTTGTCGCGCTGGGCGTCTCGTTGACCGTCGGCGTTATCGCCGCCGGGACGATGACCATCGCACGGACGCAGGCGTTGCCGGCCGTGGTGCAGGGTACGTCGGTGACCGCGGCCCGGGGCGAGGCGTCGCCCGCGCCGGGCAGCGTCGTGCAATACCGGGACGCGTCCGGGATCAGGCTCGGCGCGACCGTCGTCGACGTGACCGAGACCGAAGTGATTGCGCGGCTGGACCGGCCCGGCCCGGCGTCGACGGGCCAACTGCTTGTCCCGGCCGAACGCCAGCGCCTGATCACCGTGCTGCTGCCGAGGCTGCGATGAGGAGCCGGCGCACGATCCCGTACATCGCGCAGGCCGAGATGGCCGACTGCGGCGCCGCCGCGCTGGCCATGGCGCTGGGCTACCACGGCCGCCACGTATCGCTGGCCGAGATGCACGACGCCACCGGCACCGGGCGTGACGGCGTCGACGCCCTGCGGCTTGCCGAGGCCGCGTCCTCCTACGGGCTGCGCGCCCGAGGGGTCGCCACCGAGCTCGATGACCTGCGTGTGCTACCTCGCGGCACCGTCCTGCATTGGGGCGCAGCGCATTTCGTCGTCCTGGACTCGGCGTCGCGGCGCGGCGTCACCGTTGTCGACCCCGCCGCGGGCCGCTACCGGATCGGATGGCAGGCCGTCGACGGTCTCTACAGCGGGGTCGCGATCATGTTGGAGCGCACCGACGAATTCGCGGCGGGCGGGCGACGGGTGCCGGGCGCGCTGCACCATGCTCGCCGGATGTTGGTTCACTCCAGGGGAATCGGCAAGGTGCTGGCCACTTCGGTGGTGGTGCGGCTGATGGTGCTGGCGGTGCCGGTGCTCACCGGCGTGGTCGTGGACCGGGTCGTACCCGCCAATGACTCGCACCTGATCAAAGTCCTTGCCGCGGTTATGGTTGCGTTGATCGGCTACTCGATGCTCGCCACCTTCCTGCGGGCTCATCTGCTCCTGCGGCTGCGCAGCCGACTGGATGTCGACATGACACTGGGCTTTCTCGAACACCTGGTGGACCTGCCGTACGCGTTCTTCCTCAAACGCTCATCGGGGGATCTGATGATGCGGCTGCGCAGCAACGCCACGGTCCGCGAGATCCTGACGAGCGGCACCATCGCCGCACTGCTCGACGGCACCCTGGCGACTCTCTATTTGGCCGCAATATTCGTGCTGTCACCGCCTTTGGGAGTCCTCGTCACGTTGCTGGCCACGGTCCAGGTCACTGTCTTGTTGCTGTCGCGACGCCGCAACCAACAGCTCATGGGCGAGTCGCTGGCCACCGAAGCCAAGTCGCAGTCCTACGCCTACGAGATGTTCTCCGCGGTGGAAACTCTCAAGGCCGCGGGCGCCGAGCGGCGCGCGGTGTCGCACTGGACGAACCTGTTCGTCGCCGAACTGAACGTTTCGCTGCGCCGTGGGCGTCTTGCGGCGGCGGTGGAGACGGCGACGCACGGGATGGCGCTGCTGTCGCCGATCGCGGTGCTGTTGTTCGGCGCGTATCTGGTGGGCAGCGGCCAGCTTTCGTTGGGCACCATGCTCGCGCTGGCCGCGCTGGCCACGGCATTTCTGGAACCGCTGGCGACTCTTGTCGTCACCGCCCTGCAGATCCAACTGCTCGGCAGCTACCTCGCCCGCCTCGATGACGTCCTCAGCACCCCGACGGAGACCGCCGGTCGCGACCTACGGCACGCACCCCAGCTCACCGGCGCGGTACGCGCGGAGCGGCTTACTTTCCACTACACGACGCAAGGGCCGTCCGTCATCGACAGCGTCGATCTCGAGGTGAGGCCCGGGGAGGTTCTGGCCATCGTCGGACGTTCTGGCTCGGGCAAGTCGACACTGGGCCGGCTGCTGTTGGGTCTTTACCAGCCCTTGGGGGGACGGGTCTTGCTCGACGGGATCGACCTGGCGGGCCTGTACCCGCGCAGCGTCCGCTCGCAGATCGGCGTGGTCACCCAGGATCCCTACATCTTCGGGTTGTCGATCCGCGACAACCTCGCACTCGGGGACCCCAGCCTGCCGCTGGACCGGCTCCAGACCGCCGCCGAGCTCGCCTGCGTCGCCGACGACATCCGCGCGATGCCGATGGGATGGGACACCCCGCTCGTCGACGCGGGCGCCTCACTGTCGGGTGGTCAGCGCCAACGGCTGGCGCTCGCGCGCGCGCTTGCGCCCCAGCCGCGGATCCTGTTGCTCGACGAGGCGACCAGCAATCTCGACACCGTCACCGAAGCCAAGGTCCACGCCAACATCGCTCGACTCGGCTGCACCGTGATCATGATCGCGCATCGGCTGGCCACCGTGATCGACGCCGACCACATCGTCGTGATGGACTCCGGTCGCGTCGTCGAAGTCGGTTGCCACCGTGAGCTTTTGGCCGCCGGCGGCCATTACGCACAACTGGTCGCCGGACAACTCGTCGGCCACACCGAGCGGTAGGAGTCAGAGATGGGAACGGAGCTGAGCCCGACCGGTTTCTTCGTGCTGCGCGCCCCGCTGCTGCCGGTGGAGGAATTGGATCGACTGCGCGCCGACCCCACCTACTGGCTGCAGTTGGCGGGGCGACCGGAAGTTCGTGAGGCGCTGCACCTGGCTTCGCCGGGCCTGATGCGCCGTTTGGCGGCAGGCAATCCGGATGACAAGGTGGCCGCATCGGTGACCGCGTATCTAGTTCGGATGTGTACCCGCGCAACGCCTTTCGGCTTGTTCGCGGGCTGCTCGCTGGGCGAGGTGGGCGATGCCACCGCGTTAGTGGTCGACGGCCCGGAGGGCACGGCGCGGCACAGCCGACCCGACACCGAGGTGCTCGCGACGTTGGTGGATCGCCTGCTGGCGGACGCGTCGACGCGCCCGGCGATGGTGGTGGAGCCCAACTCCAGTCGCTACCACGCGGCGGGAGCCATGCGCATCATCGAAAGCCGGGTGCGGGAAGGCCGTCGCAGCCATCACCTCGTCGTGATCGAGGAGGACGCGCCCTTGCGGTGCGCTTTGGACGCGGCCTCCGGTGGTTGTGCCGTTGAGCAGGTCGTCGATGCGGTCAAGTCCCACGCGGGCGTCGAACACGACGAGGCCCGCAACTATGTGGACGCGTTGATCGATGCCAAGGTGCTCACCGCGGTGGCCGAGCCGGCTGTGACGGGTCCCGAACCATTGGCGCATGTCGTCTCATCTCTTAGCGGGCACGGTTTGACTGCGCCATCGGAGGCATTGGGTCGGGTATCCGACGAGCTCGCCGGGCTGGACGCCGCCGGGCTGGGCAACCCTCCCGAGGCCTACGACTCGGTGGCCGAAACGCTGCTCGATCTGGCCGGCGAGGGCGACGACGCGCGGCTGGTCCAGGTCGACCTGCACCGCGCCGGGTCGGGTCTGACGCTGGGGCCTGATTCCGTTGCGCTGCTCGCGGAGGCGGTGGATCTGCTGCACCGCGTGTCCCCGAGTTTCGAGGATCCCGCGCTGCGTCGTTTCAAAGCGGACTTCGCGGCCCGCTACGAGGAGCGCGAAGTTCCCCTGATGGAGGCGCTGGACGAGGAGATGGGCATCGGGTTCGACCGGACGACGCATCCGGCCGCCGACGAGTCGCCGCTGCTGGCCGGTATCGACCTCGGCGGTGTTTACGGGAACTCGGTGTTCACCGCCCGCGACGCGGCCCTGCTCGACATGCTGATGCGCGCTCGCGAGCGTGGCGCGAAAACCCTTGAGCTCGATAAAGATACAGTCGCGCGTCTCGCAAGCGCGACGCCTCCGCCGTTGCCCGACGCACTGGCCGTCTTCGCCAGTGTGCTCGACGATGGCATCGAGATCCACAGCATCAGCGGCCCGTCGGGCGCGGAGCTTCTCGGAAGGTTCTGTCACGGCGATTCCCGATTGCATGAAGCCGTCCGCGCGCACCTGCGCGCCGAGGAAGCCCGCGCTCCCGGTGTGGTGTTCGCCGAGCTCATTCACCTGCCGGAAGGACGTGTGGGCAATGTCTTGGCCCGGCCGGTGCTACGCGACTATGAACTGGTTCTTTTGGGACGGTCGGGAGCGCCGGCGGATCGCCAACTCGGTGTGGACGAGCTGACCTTGCGCCTCGACGGTCAGCGGCTCATCCTCTACAGCCCACGGCTGGGCGCCGAGGTCCGGCCGCGGTTGACCACCGCGCACAATCCGGCGTGGCGGGGCTTCGGGGTGTACCGGTTCCTGGCGGCACTGCAGAACGACGGGGTGGCCGGCGGGCTCGCGTGGGACTGGGGCGCGTTGGCGGGTGCGCCGACCCTGCCCCGCGTCACCGCCGGGCGACTGGTGTTCGCCCGCGCCCGCTGGCAGCTTTCGGCAGCCGAGCTCAAGAAAGTCACCGGAGCCGACGCGGCCGCCGGGTGGGCGGACCTGCATCGCGACCGCGGATTGCCCGGCGAGCTGCTGATTGCGGATGGCGATAACCGGCTGTATGTCGACACCGCCAGCGCCGCCCTGATCGCCACCGCCGCGAAGGTACTGCGGGGTCGGTCCGCGGCGGTCGTCGAGGAGGTGCTGCCCTTCGGGGTCGCCGCGGGGCCGCAGGGCCGCTTCGCCCACGAACTCATCGTGCCATTCGTCCGCAGCGGCGATCCCGAACCGACCCCGCAGCCGTTCCGCCCACCCCGGGTGCAGCGCGCCTTCGCCCCTGGCAGCGAGTGGCTGTACCTCAAGGCCTATACGGGTACGGCAACCGCCGACCGCATCCTCACCGACACCGTCGGCCCCGTCATCGATCGGCTGCGGGACGCGGGCGTCTTCGACCACTGGTTCTTCCTGCGCTATGCCGACCCCGAGCATCATCTGCGGTTCCGGTTGCACGGTGAGCCGGCGGCGCTGCGCGAACACGCGCTGCCCGCACTTACCGATGCGCTGGCCGACCATCTCGGCGACGGGACGATATCGAAGGTCGCGGTCGACACCTACGACCGCGAAATCGAGCGCTACGGCGGCGATGCCGGCATCGAACTCGCCGAGCTCATCCACGGCGCCGACAGCGAAGCCGTGCTGAAGGTGTTGGGCATGCTCGACGGCGATGACGGGCCCGAGGCCCGCTGGAAACTTTGCATGTACGCCACCGACCGTCTGCTCGCCGACGCCGGGCTGGACTTGCAGCAGCGTCGCGACTGGGCCAAGAGCGGCGCGGCGGGCTACCGGCCCGAATACCCGAACGCAACCAACCTCGAAGCCGGCGTCGGACGGCGCTGGCGCGACGAGCGCGCCGACCTCACTGCGCTGCTCGACGACACCACCGAGCATCCCTACGAACCCGCGCGTGAGGTGTTCAGGCAGCGATCAGAAGTTCTCGCGCCGCTGCTCGGTGAGTTGGCGGACCGGTCCAGGCGAGGCGAGCTGACCCAGCCCTTCTCGTCGCTGCTGCACAGCTTCGACCACCTGCACGCGGTCCGGTTGCTGCGTTCGGCCGCACGCACGCATGAGCTCATCCTCCTGGGCTTTCTGGACCGCTATTACGCCAGCCAGATCGCACGGGCGTCCGGTGCCAAGGTTGCCGGTTCCTAGTTTCTCTTCGCCGAGATTCACGCCAGCTCGAAGGAGTGCGAGTGGGCAGCACGCTCGCGTCGATTTCGACGTTCAAAAACGGCCCAAAAAAGTTCTTCGAAAAAGTGTCCGGGTTTGGGGCGGTTGGTGCTCTTACCTATGAGCGCGGCCCACACGGGGCCTCGACGACAACAATCAGGAGAAATCATGAACACCAACCCCAACAAGCTGGTCCTGCGTCGCCAGAGCATCCGCACCCTGACCGCGGACGAACTGCGCATCGCTCACGGTGGCCAGGGCGGCAACGGCACCGGCGGCGGCACCGGCAACGGCACCGGCACCCACACCAAGCACACCACGGTGCCGACCACCGGGACCCACACTGGCACCGGGCAAACGCTGACGAAGACGGATTTGCCGCCCCAGGGCGCAACCATCGCCTGACGTCGTCACGCACGCAACCGCCCCATAACCGATGCGAAATCGGTTGTGGGGCTGTTCCGTTGCGGAGAGCTAACGGCGTTGGCGTTGATGCCCAGACGTTGGTTAGGGGCCCACAATCCGTTGGCCACGGGATCGAGCCCCCGGGCCCACGTCGCGCTTCGGTGCCCGGCGCTCGCTGACGCCGACAAGTTGCCGCGCGAAACGGCGTCCTAAGTGCGACACTGCGTCGATGGCGACAACGACGAGGCCATAAGGGGGTCACGAAAGGACGTACTTTGAACAGGGCAACGATGGGCGTGGCGGCCGCAGCAGCAATAGCATTGGGGCCCCTCTGCATTCCACCCGCACAAGCACACGCCGACGATCCCTGCGTCAGCATCACCGATCCCGCTGCCCACCAGTCCTGCGTCAACGGATTCCTGCGCGACAACCCGCAGCGCAGATGGCAACTGGGCGATTGCGAGGGGGCGAGCCCCCTTGACGGACAGGTGGGCCAAGTTTGTGGGTAGAAAGTGCCGCAGCCCTCGTCTCAGCCGCCTGCCGGAGGTCGCCGCATGATCGTGCCGAAGATCGGCGGTCCGTAGCCTTTCTCGGCCGGCTTGTCCTGCTGGGCCTTACGTGCTCCCGGTGGCATCGGCGGGACGAACATCGGGATCAGTGGAGCGCCGTCGGCGGTTGTTGCCACCAACGGTGCCTCCGCGGCGGCCAGCTGGATCGGCGAGGTGACCGCCGAAGGCGGGACCACAAGGTTGCTGACGTACATTCCCTTGCCCAGAGAAGCGGTGACAGAAGTCTCCATTGCACTGGTCGCAGCGGCGGGTGGGGCATAGAAATTGGGAGCCCCTCCCACGGCCTCGGGACCGGTGAGGTTGTAGGCAATGGCCAGATTGCGGGGGGTGGCGGCCAGGACATCTGGGTACTGACCGGGGAAGTAATCATGACCCCCGGTGAATGTACTAACGAGGTTAAACGGGAACCCGCTCTGGATGGCGCTGTCCAGCTGGAGAACCGCCAACGCGATGGTGGGATTGGAGAAAATCGAATCCAGGACGGGGATGTCGATGGCTTGTGCTGTGGTTGCCGCCGTGCTCTGCGCGGCCATGCCAGCTGGGTTGGTGGTGGTGGGAGGACGCGTGAACGGCTGTAACGTCATGGTCTGCAGCCTGGTGGCGTGATAGCCCAGCATGGCGGTCGTGTTACCCGCCCACATCTGCATGTACTGGGTCTCGGTTGCGGCGATGGCGGGGAAGTTGATGCCGAAGAAGTTTGTCGCGAGCAGATGAGCCAACTGGGTGCGGTTGGCGGTGACCACGCTGGGATGCACCACAGCCGTCTGGGTGGCGACGAACGAGCTGGCCATGGTGGTAGCCGCGATCGACATCTGCGCGGCCTGGACTGCGGTGATCTGTAGCCAGGCGGTGTAGGGAAGGGTGGACAGGGTCATCGCCGTCGCCGACGGTCCCTGCCACGGAATGCTCGCCACGATGGAGGCGTAGTCGGCGGCGGTCTGTCCCAGTTCGGTCGCCAGCTGTTGCCAGACATTGGCAGCGGTAAGCAACGATCCGGGCCCCGGCCCTGAATGAATCAGTGCCGATGTGATCTCGGGAGGAGCCCAGAAGTCCACGTCTACCCTGTCAAAGCTCCGAGTCGATCGTCTCGATGCCAAGCATGCGGGCCTTCCTTTCGGTGACATTCCCGTCTGGCGACGTGGCCCGATTCGTCGAAGGGAGCCTAACGCTTCCGTGTTTGCTCGCATCGGAATACCCGAAAATTCCCGCCCCAGGCGTGTCGCGGCATCGAACTAAACCGCGTAGCTGTTGGTAGTTTGAACCGCCCCGGTGAGTCCGGAGACTTTCTGGTGTGAGGACTCAGCCGGCGGCTGGTCTCTGTGATGAGCGTAGTTGGCCTCCATTTCGACTGGCGGGATGTCTCCGCAGTATTGGTAGAGGCGGCGGTGGTTGAACCAGTGGACCCCTGCGGCAGCAGCCAGCTCGACTCGTCCACCAAGGCTTACGGGCCTTGATCAACTCGGTCTTGTACAGACCGTTGATCATCTCGGCCAGAGCGTTGTCATATGAACTGCCCACCGCCCCGACCGATGGTCGTCGGAGATGCGCATCGCGCTTCGTGTTGTGTGGCTGCCGGTTTAGCGTCGGCGCAGCCAGTACCAGTGAGCAGTGATTGTGTGGCGCAGCATCTGTCGTTTGATGATGAAGTCTTTGGGTTTGGTGCGTTCGATTATGAAGTCGCGGCCGAGGGCGTGGGGGATCTCGCCGGGTTTGAGCCGGATGCCCTGCCACATCATCAGCGGCGTTCCTGGCTCCATCACGTCCGCCAGTTCCGCCACGTAGGTCGGCTTGGCGTTATCGGGCAAGGAGTGATAAGTGCCCATGTCGATGACCAGATCGATGGGTCTGCTGATATCGAGGTGGGACAGCTTTGTCACGTCGCCTTCGATGAAGGTAGCGCCAGCAACTCCGTGCGCGTTGGTGCGGGCTTTTCGGATCGCTGCGGCGGAGAAGTCGACGCCGGTGGCCTGCCAGCCATGCTGGGCGAGGTAGATCACGTTAGTGCCGGTTCCGCAGCCGACGTCGAGGGCGTGCCCGGGCGGTATCGCGTTGGGCCCTTCGATCGCGTCACGCAGTTCCTCAGGCGGTGGGGTGTCCCAGATCGGCCTGCCGAGGCGGTACAGGGTGTCGAACAGCAGATGGCGCCACATGATGGTTCCTCCTCATGCGTTGATGGGACGGGGAAAGATGAACTGCCTCGATGAGTTCGGAAACCTTCTGACTTGAGGACTCAGCCGGCGGCTGGCGTCCGGCGTCGAGCGTAGTAGGCCGCCTCCAGCGCGGCCGGTGGGACGTCTCCGCATCGATAGAGGCGGCGGTGGTTGAACCAGTGCACCCATTCGGCGGTGGCTAGTTCGACTTCTTCGATGGTGCGAAAGCTGATGCTGTCTTCAAAATCGCGTTGGCCCTTCGCAATTCGGCGTTCTCCCGCCGCAGACGCTTCAGCTCGGCGGACTCTTCGGTCGTGGTCCCGGGCTGCGCGCCGGCATCGACCTGGCCCTGGCGCACCCATTTGCGCACCGTCTCGGCCGTGCCAACACCAAGTAGGCGAGCGACCTCACTGATCGCCGCCCACTCCGACTCGTGCTGATCGCTGATCTCGGCGACCATCCGCACCGCCCGCTCACGCAGCTCCGGCGGGTACCTCCTCGATGAACTACCTGACATGACTCCATCCTTTCCAAGAAATGGAGTCTCCGGACATGCCGGGGCGGTTCAGTTCGTGCGGCGCGTCGCGCAATGGATTTGAGGGACACGGCCGGGGAAGATTCTTGTGACGCTGCGAGTTCATGTGGTCTGAGCATCCGCCGGAAATAGGAACGAGGGACCACCCATGGCCGAAAATTTGCCCGATATCGCCCTAGAGCTGCGTTCGTTGGTGACGTCTGGGGGCACGCTCGAACTCTCGCTACAGGAGGTTCCAGTTCCGGTTCCCGACGCCAACGAGGTGTTGGTGCGTGTGGAAGCCTCGCCGATCAACCCCTCGGACTTGGGCCTTCTCGTTGCCAGCGCGGACATGACTAGTGCGACGGTAGCGGGCACGCCCGAACGTCCCATCGTGACCGCCCCGGTCGGAGGGGCCTCCCTCGGAGCGCTGTCGGCGCGACTCGACAAATCACTTCCGGTGGGTAACGAGGGCGCGGGCACCGTGGTAGCGGCGGGTTCATCCGATGCGGCGCAGGCCCTCGTCGGAAAGACGGTGGCGATTGCGGGCGGCGCGATGTACACGCAATACCGGGCGGTCGATGCTTCCGCGTGTCTGGTACTGCCCGAGGGGGCCACAGCACGGGATGGGGCATCGTCCTTCGTCAACCCGATGACGGCACTCGGAATGACGGAAACCATGCGCCGCGAAGGACATTCGGCCCTCGTGCACACTGCCGCCGCGTCGAACCTCGGCCAGATGCTGGTCAAGCTCTGCCAGAAGGACGGGATACCGCTGGTCAATATCGTCCGCAAGCCCGAGCAAGAGAAGCTGCTGAGATCGCTCGGCGCAACGTATGTGCTCAATTCGACATCGCCGTCGTTCTCCGCAGACCTCGTCGAGGCCCTCAAAGCCACATCCGCGACCCTGGCCTTCGACGCCACCGGTGGTGGAACGCTGGCCGGCCAGATCCTCAACGGTATGGAGGAGGCGGCCAACGCGACCGCGGGGGAGTACTCACGCTACGGGTCGAGCGTCCACAAGCAGGTGTACATCTACGGCGCACTCGACACCAGTCCCACGGTGCTCACCAGGAACTTCGGGATGGCTTGGGGCATCGGGGGGTGGCTGCTGACCCCATTTATTCAGAGCGTCGGGGCCGAGACCTTTGGTCGGCTGCGCGCTCGGGTGGCGGCCGAACTCACCACGACATTCGCGAGCAGCTACACCCGGGAGGTTTCACTCGCCGGCATGCTCAATCCGGATGCGTTCAACGAATACCTCAAACGAGCGACCGGAGAGAAGTTCCTCGTGAATCCGGCTGCAGCATCTGGTTAGACCTTGGTGGCACCCATATCGACGGTCAGCTGTGTTGCCGTGACGGCACGAGACAGGTCCGATCTTTTCGACGCTCGGGGTCTTGAGCCGGCGCGGTGGCGACGCCCCAGGGGTGGATCGAGTTTACCCGGATGTTGTACTCCGCGAGCTCGATTGCGGCCGACTTCGTCAGCCCGACCACGCCGTGCTTGGCGGCGGTGTAGTGACTCTGAGAAGGCAACGCCTTAATTCCTGCGACCGAGCTGATGTTATAAGCGAGCCGCCGTTTCCCGCCGAAAGCATGTGGGGAACTGCGGTGATGTCGATCATGGTCTGCCGCTGCTCGTCCGACATCTCCCAGAAGCGCGCTCCACTGGCCACCACCCGAGCAGCCGCAGCCTAACCCGGCCTCCTCAGAGGACACATGATCCGTTGTTAGTCAGCCGGGATGGCGGCATCGCCGACATGGTCGCCGACCGACGCTTCCAGCGAAATATCCTTGGTTTCACGCATCAGCAACAAGGCGATGACGGTCAGGACGGCCACCGCGCTCAGGTACAACCCGACCCAGGCCACTCCGTGTTCGGCGGCCAGCCAGGTGGCGATGAACGGCGCGACCGCGGCGCCCAGGATGCCTGCCATGTTGTAGGAGATCCCAGAACCGGTGTAGCGCACGTTGGTCGGGAATAGTTCGGGCAGTACCGCGCTCATCGGCCCAAAGGATAGGCCCATCAACGTCATTCCGATGACCAAGAACAGCGCCGCGGAGTCCTTCGTCGCGCTGCCGGGCGCGAGCATGAGACCGAATGAGGCACCGTACACAATGATTGCCGTCGTAGCGACCAACAACGTGCGGCGCCGGCCGAACCGGTCGGCGAGCGCGCCCGCGATCGGGACCATCGCCGCGAAGAACAACACCGCGATCAACTGGATGTGTAGGAAGTCCACATAACCGAAGCCCAGCCCGCTCCCGCCCGGCGGTCGCTTGGCGGTGCCGTAGCTCAATGCCCACGTGGTGGCGGTGTAGAAGAGGGTGTAAGTCGCGAGCATGACGAACGTGCCGATGATCAGTTCGCGCCAGCTGGTGCGAAACGCCGCGCTCAGCGGGCTCCGGACTCGCTCGCCACCCGCGAGTGCCTTGGCGAACACCGGCGTTTCTGTCAGCCGCAGCCGCACATAGAGCCCGATCGCCACCATGACCGCACTCCAGAGGAACGGGAGCCGCCATCCCCAAGTCAGGAAAGCGCCCTCCGGGTCGACGTTGACGTTGGTGTGGCCCAGCCAGCCGATCAGTATCAGGAACAGCCCGTTGGCCAGCAGGAAACCGAATGGCGCGCCCAACTGCGGCCACATCGCGGCCCGCGCCCGCTTGTCGGGTTCGGCAGTTTCGGTGACCAGCAGCGCAGCTCCGCTCCACTCCCCGCCCAAGGCGAGGCCCTGGCTGAACCGCATGAGCGCCAGCAGCACCGGCGCCGTGACGCCCACCTGCTGGTAGGTCGGCAGCAGTCCGATGACGAATGTGGCGATCCCCATGGTCAGCAGCGAGCCGACCAGTGTTGCCTTTCGGCCCACGCGATCGCCGAAGTGCCCGAATAACATTGACCCGAGTGGGCGCGCCACGAAAGCCAAACCGAACGTCGCGAACGAGGCCAGCAGCGCGGCGGTGTGGTTGCCCTTGGGGAAGAACAGGTATGGGAAGACAGAAACCGCGGCCGTGGCATAGATGTAGAAGTCGAAGAACTCGACGGTGGTACCCACCATTGAGGCGACGGCGATCCGACGTCGCGGAAGGGAGCCGACCATCGTGGTGTCGACGGCGGTCATGGGACTTCCGCGGCCGGCTTCGCCACGCGTCGATCGGCTGCCAGGACGGCGAGTTCGTCGAGGGCCCTTGGGATCCCGTCGGTGATCTCCGAAACGTCAGGCACGCTTTTCTTGCAGGCCTGCATTCCGATGGTCATCGTGTCGAGGTAGCTCCAGCCCGTCACGTTCAACCCGTAGGGGTAGATCATCGGGCCCACCGAAATGATGTTCTCGATCGGTGCGCCCGCGAAGTACAACTGCTTCTTCGGGCCGGGGACGTTCGACACGGTCATGCTGTAAGTGGGGCGCCGCCGGGCCAGGGCACCCAGAAGCGGCAACCCGCGGGCGTAGAACCAGAACAGCGGCCAGTAGTCCATCCAGTCACCGAAGAGCCAAAGATCGCGCTCGGCCTGCACTTCCCGGGCGGCATGAGTGTTGGCGGCGATGCGCTCGAGCCGATCGACCGGGTCCGCCACATCGGTCGCCAGCGAGACGTTCCATATGGTCACCCGATTGCCCCAGTCGATTTCCTCCCCGGGTGGGCGAATCGCCACCGGCACAACGGTGGTCAAGGATTCCGCGGGCAATTCGCCGTGGCGGTCCAGATAGCAGCGGATGGCGCCGCTGCACCCCGCGAGAAAGACATCGTTGAGGGTGACGCCAAACGCGTTCTTGATCTCCTTGATCGTGGCCATGTCACATCGGACATAGGCGAACTGCCGATCGACGGTGAACCGTTCGTTGAAGCGGGTGGCGGGCGCCGCGAAAGCCTCGGCGAAACCGGGCCGGGCCGCCTTGCGACGCCTCCGGATGGTCCCGACCGTTCGGGCCGAGCGCACCAAGACACGAGGAAATCGAAGCAGTGCGCCGCCCTCGTGAATCGCAAGCAACCGAAGCCACGTTGCGGTGCTCGGCAACCGTTCGTCCACCGGGGTTCGTCCGGCCACCGGCAGCGGTTCGGCGGGGTCCGCGCTGAAGATGGTCTCGAGAAGCCGGACCGAAGCCAGGCCGTCGGCGAGGGCGTGGTGAAGCTTCAGGACCAACGCGATCCGGCCTTCGGCCAGGCCGTCGATGTACCACAACTGCCACGCGGGACGGCCGTGGTCGAGTCCCTCCGAGACGATCTCGCTGACCCGCGCCGCCAGCTCACGGTCGCCACCCGGCGACTCCGCCTTGGCATAGTTGACGTGATAGCCGAGGTCGATGTGTGGCCGGTCAATCCACCACGGTCGACCGCCGAAGCGCGGCCACAGCAGCTGCCAGCGCAGCGGCTCGACCTTCTCCACCAGCGCGGGAACGACGGCACGGACCGCGTCGAAAGTGAGTGGCTGATGCGCCGCGGCGGGATCAAGCACGACGGCCTTGATCGTATGCTGCGGCTGCGTGTGGTTCTCCTGCTTGAGGAACAGGTTGTCCATGCTGTTAAGGCGCCGCATCGAGCCACCTCGCTTACTGCGGGAGACGATTGTCTCCGGAGCCTACTTCCCGTCGGTGATAGTCAAACGCTCGGCGGCGTTTGCGGGGGCTAATACAGTGCTTTTTGTGAAGACTTTGACCGCCTGCCGCGCGAATGTGCGTCAGAAGGTCGAAAGCGCCGCGGTGACCCTGGACTTTGTGGAGCTCGCTAACGGAACCTCACTCGACGGCGAGGCGATCAGGGATTACGTGCGCGCCAACCTCGCCTGTAAGGACGGTGTCAGGTGAGTCGTCCGGACATCGAGAACCAGACTGCGGTGGAGTCGACAAAGCGTGAACTGGCGCAACGCATGTCAGCGGCATTTGCCTCGGTCCGCGACGGCAACGCGGATGCGGCGCAGGTCCGAGCCAGCTTGCAGGCCAGTCGCAAACCGCGGCGGGATGTTGCCGTTGCGCATGTGGAGGACCGCAGCATCCCCGGGGCGGATCCCACCATCGAGATTCCGGTGCGTATTTACCACCCGCTTGCGCCCGACGTGTCCTCCGCCGCCGTGCCCCTCGTCGTCTACCTGCATGGTGGCGGTTTCGTGCTGTGCGACCTCGATTCGCATGACGCGTGCTGTCGGCGGCTCGCCAACGGCGTGGGAGGGATTGTCGTCTCGGTCGACTACCGGCTGGCGCCGGAGAACCGCTTTCCGGCGGCCGTGGAAGACGCGTTTGCGGCGACGAAATGGGTTGCCGCGCATGCATCGGAACTCGGCGGTGACGCCGGTCGCCTCGTGCTCGCGGGAGACAGCGCCGGTGGAAACCTGGCTACGGTCGCGTGCATGATCGCTCGTGACCACGGCGGTCCGCGGATCGCTTTTCAATTGCTGATCTATCCCGTGGTCGATCAGCGCCGAAGGCCCAAGGAGGTTCGCGACCCGTCGGCGCGCGGTGTGCTGACACTGGAGCACCAGCGGTGGTTCACCCAGCAATACCTTGGCCCCGACGGTGATCATCACAACGTTTGGGCATCACCGATATTGGGGGAGTTGGCCGGGTTGCCGCCGGCGCACATCGTCACGGGCGAGTTCGACCCGCTGTGTGACGACGGTGAGGAGTACGCCGATCGGTTGCGAGCGGCGGGAGTTCCCGCCACCGTGCGCCGCTATCCCGGCATGTTCCACGGGTTCTTTAATTTGCCCGACGATGTACCGATGGCCGAACAGGCCAACGCCGACATTTGCGCGGTGTTGCGTGATGCATTGGGAGTACAAAAACCGTGAAACTGAAAAGCACCCGCGCTTTGATCACCGGTGCCAGCCGCGGCCTGGGACGAAGCATTGCACAGACTTTCGCCGAGCGCGGCAGCGAGGTTGCGCTCGTGGCGCGCAGCGGCGACGCGCTCGAGACGCTCGCCAGGGAGCTCGGGGGCAAGGCATATCCGACCGACCTCACCGACCCGGCAGCCGTCGAAGCTTTGATCGACCGGGTGGAGGCCGACGGTCCTCTCGACGTCCTCGTGAACAACGCCGGGTTGGATTGTGTGAGCCTGTTCGCGGACACGTCAGCGCAGCAGGTCCGAGATCTGTTGCAGGTCAACCTTGCTGCACCGATGGAGCTTTGCCGTCAGGTGATGCCGCGAATGGTGTCCAGGGGCCGTGGGCACATCGTCAACGTGTCGTCGATGGGCGCAATCAGTGTGACCCCGGGCGTCACCCTGTACGGCACCTCGAAGGCGGGTTTGAGTCAGTTCACGTCGGGATTGCGCCAGGAGTTGCGCGGCACGCCGGTCTCGACGACGCTGGTTCAGCTTGGCGCGGTCAAGACGGACATGGTCGACAATGTTCGTGGCTTCGGGCCGACCCGACGGGTGATCGAACGTTCTGAACGGTGGCATATGCTGCCCCGCAACGACTTGGAGCCGGAAACCGTCGCGAACGCGATAGCGGATGCGGTCGAACATCAGCGACGATACGTCACGCTTCCACGCCGGATCGTGGCAACGGCCATGATGACCGAGTTGCCGCGCCGCCTAAGCGAGCTCATGACCACCGGCCTCGACATGAGCAAGGACGAGTCGCGATGAGCGACGGATTGGCCGACCTGTCGGGAAAGGTAGCGATCATCACCGGCGGCGCTCGCGGCCAAGGGGAGGCGGAGGCCAGGTTGTTCGCCTCACTGGGTGCTCGGGTGGTCATCACCGACATACTCGAACGCGAGGGTGAAGCGGTCGCAGCCTCCATCGGTGAGGCGGCTCGGTTCGTCCGCCACGATGTGAGCGAGGCGGACGGTTGGGCAGAAGTGGTTGCGTTGGCTTGCAACGAATTCGGTCGTGTCGATGTGCTGGTGAACAACGCGGCGATTTGCGCCGTGGCACCGATTCTGGATCAGTCCATTGACGAGTTCGAGCGGATGCTGCGCATCAACCTCGTCGGGCCCTTGCTTGGAATCAAAGCGGTTGCCGAGCCCATGAAGGCAGCCGGCGGGGGATCGATCATCAACATTTCGTCGCAGGCGGGTCTGCATGGACTCGCCGGCTACGGCGCCTACGGGTCGTCCAAGTGGGGGCTGCGGGGCCTGACGAAGGTGGCGTCAATTGAGCTCGGTCAGTTCGGGATTCGTGTGAACACGGTGTACCCCGGAATGATCGACACGCCGATGATCGCGCACCTCAACGTTCGCCGCGGGCCGGGCGGCCATCCCGGATCGCCGCTGAATCGCGTGGGGGTGCCGGAGGAGGTCGCCGCCTTGGTCGCCTTCCTCGCATCGGATGACTCCTCGTATGTCACGGGCGCGGACTTCGTGGTCGATGGTGGCGCCAGCGCAGGACGGGTCCCGGTGGTAACGCAGGCGATTCAACGGGGCGACGATGAGTAGCTGCTGGAATGACGCATGCGTCTCGACTCCCGGGGGATGCGTGGATTTGTCCACCTCGCAGCGACAATCTGTCGCGGGCGGGATCGACTGGTAGGCAATGAATTCCGATTTGTCGCGGCGAGGTGGACAAGTCGTCATATAGCGAGCGGCCATTGGCCGCTGTGGCAGATGGGATAATACGCCGGTTATCCGGCGGCCTCATCGATGAATTCGGCCGGCCTGCGGATGGCATAGCGTTGTTCCGCCTGCGCCAGGAACTTCAATGAGTTCTTCGGCGGCGGAATGCTCGCCGGATCGTAGCTCGGCCGCATGGTCCGGACCAGGACCTTCGGCACGAGGTACACCCAGAAACGTCTCATCATGTTGGCGAAGCGAAGTTTGCTTCGCAGCTTGGACTCTTTGATCCGCCCCGCG
The DNA here is from genome assembly GCA_963784685.1 of uncultured Actinomycetota bacterium. Lineage (GTDB taxonomy): Bacteria > Actinomycetota > Actinomycetes > Mycobacteriales > Mycobacteriaceae > Mycobacterium. The sequence goes on along the minus strand of CAWASF010000002.1, from coordinate 157,276 downwards.
GCGAGGTCCGCGTTGATCAACGCGTTCGCGGTTCGCAATGTGTACGAGAACTGATGGCACAGCGCATAAACCATGCCATAGATCCGCGCCGGATAGTTGTTGTCGTACACCTCTTTGAAGAGGTGGTTGCATACGCTTCGGTGCTCGTACTCCTCGGCAAAGTGCCAGAGCCAGAGGTACACGGTCGGTTCATCCCAGTCGTAGAGGACGTCGCCGGCCTCTTCGAAAAAGAACTGCGAAACGATCGGGCCGACGGTCTCGAACCCCTCCGAGTAGGCCAGGCACCAACGCGGGCTCTTGGTCGCCAAGAACCTCGCGAAATCGTCGCGCATTTTATCCGCTGCCGGACCGATCCATGGGTACCCGGATTCTATGAGCTTGGTGTTGTATTGAGCGTGAAGCTTGGCGTGCCACCCCTCCTGCGCGCAGAACATCGACACATCGGTGTCCAATGCCGGGTGTGCGGCCGCGTCGAGTTCCTTACGGGACTGCCGGACAGCCTTGTTCAAGAAGGATTCCAGGTGGTGCAGAAAACTCGAGGTTGCGTTCAGAAGGTGGCAGAACTCCGGTTGGTCCTCCGCCCATCTGATCTTCGCATCGCTGAAGTCGAGTTCCACCTTTCGCACAAGCATCTTTGTTCCTCCGGCTTGTGGTGACGGTAGTCACACGATACTCCTCGAACGGGGCTCCCCATCAACGCCAGCGGGCCCACACGTAGGGCACCAGGGCTCGCAGGAACTCGAGGTCCGCGCCGGGGCGGGCGTCAGCGAAGGCCTGCTCAAAGTATTCCTCAGCGACCAGCAAAATTCCCTCGGCATATTCGGTCGTGAAAGCGATGCTGCCGTAGTCGTCCATCAACGACCGAACGGAGCGCACCAATTCACCGGAGCGCTCAGACCGGTTGCGGCGCAGATAATCCCGGACCAGGACGCGGTCGGCACCGGTGGCGTTTGCCAGCAGATGCACGAGGGGCAGCGTGCGCTTTCCCTCGTACAGGTCACCGAGGATCTCCTTGCCGTACGCGCTTTCATCGCCCACGAGGTTGAGCAGATCGTCGCGGATCTGGAAAGCCGCGCCGAAGTGAAACCCGAAGCGCACCAAAGGCGCCAAGTCGGCCTTGCCTCCGGAACCCACCAAGGCGCCGACACGCAGCGGGTGGATGGTGGTGTACCAGCACGTCTTGTGCATGATCAGCTCGAGGTAGTCCTCGGGCCTTAAGTCTTCGACATTGTCCAGCTGCCAGCCGGCTTCAATGGCTTGCCCCTCCAGCGTGCGCAACGCCATCGTGTCGAACTCGTGCCAGACCAGGTCGGCGAGGTCGCCGGGCAATTGCCTGGTCGCCTTTCGCAACACCTGCCCCGCGACGATCGCCAGTCCGTCGCCGGCGTTCAGCGCAGCGGCCATACCGTGCTTCGCAGCAAGCGTTGGGCGCCCCCGACGCATTTCGCTGCCGTCGGCGATATCGTCGTGGACGAGAAACGCGTTGTGCAGCAGCTCAATTGCCACGGCTATACCCACTACCGCATCCGGCTCGGCTCCGAACACCCGGCTCGCGGACAGGCATAACGCCGGTCGTAGCGCCTTGCCAGGCCGCGTGGGATATTCGCGCATCGGCCCGTAAAGCCACTGAACGGGCTCGCCGTCGGGTATCGCGTCTAGCATCGCGCGGCGTACCGCCTTGGCCACGCCGCGCAAATGGCCCTCGACCTCAGATATCAGGTCCACCCGGTCGGCGGTGCTACTCACGGCAACAGCGGCTTGACGACGAGTTCGATCGGCAGCCAGACGTCGGGGTGCCCGTCGGCGACCAGTGTCCCCCGGTAACTGCCCGGCGCAACGTGCTCTTCGACGTCGACTTCGACGGTCACGCCCCTGCTGCTGCGCGCGGGCATCGGCACGATGTCGGGCTCGAACCGCATCAGTCGCGCCGCGATGACGTTGCCATCGTGCGACAGCAGGTCGCCGCACCGCAGCACCACTTTGCCCAAGTCGACGGGTCCGCGGTTATGCAGCCATACTTCGGCCGTTGCCGCACCCGGCGCCACGGTGCACAACCGCAGCGCGCCCTGAGCCTGCGCCGCCGCGAAGTCGAGGGTTGGCGTGTCCGCCTGGGGCGTTTGCGCCTCGCGGCGCGGTGACGAAATGCGCAGCAACTGGTCGACCAGCGCCCACCACGAGGTGACAAAAGGCTCCAGGCCGGTAGCCCCGTACAAATCGACGGGCTCCTCATTAGCCGGCGTTGCGGATGGTTCGCTTCCGGTGAGCCCCGAGGCCGCCATGCGCACGAAGCGGTCGACCAGTTCGCTGGCAGCGCGGAAACCATCGGCCTGAATAGCGCTCAAAGCGCGCAGGTTGGCCGCCGAATCGAATACCGAAGACCATGGAAGGTCGTTGCTCATGCCGTTGTCATCCGCGCGCCTCGACCCCTATACGTTTGCCGCCGTTACGCGCGATGCCGCCCGCACCACGGTATGATAGCGGCGCAAATCCGACTAGGAGGCGGCAATGTCGACGCTCCGGGCAATACTTGAAATCCAGGGTTGCCTGGACACGGCGGTCCTCGCCACCCAGGACCCGCGGGTCATGGAAGTCGCCGACAGGTTCCTTCCGGGCACGTCAACAAATTCGCAGTGGTACCAGGAAATCGAAGCCTTCATGCTTCCGCGCGGCGCCGACGGCGAGAGCGAGCCGCGCACAAAAGCCGATCCGGTGCAGGCCATGGCGGAACTGGTGGCCGACAACCGACGGCCGACTGCCCCGGAGGCCTCCCGGTTGATCTACGCGCTCGGTGCCGTCATCCATCTGACGCAGACAGTGCCCATGGACCCGATGCCGTTCTCGGATCCAGTGGGGCGCGGTAGGGCTCGCGAGCACCTCGCCGAGGTGTTCGCGCTCACCGGCGGGCAAGAACCTGGCGAGCGCGCTCAGGCCTTCTACACCGACCAGCTGGACGCGATCGTGAACCTCTTCGCCAACGAGTTCAAGGGTTGGCAGGACTGGTACGCAATCACACAACAACTCGTGAACTACGGGGTCCTGACGGCCGATGCGGCCTCTATACCCCTGTGCAATGCCGCGGTGATCAACTACAAGGGTATCGAGTCAGTGGTCATCGATGCGGAGGTGTCATCCAACAAAGTTTCACTCAACGCCCTGAAAAAGGTTGTGGATCCGCGGAACTGGAGTGAAGACTACCCCGACTTCTTCTGCAAGATGGAGTACAAGGGTTTGCGTCCCGACGGCTGGCGCAGGGTGCTGGAAACCGTAGGGTTCTGCAGTTTCTCCCCGCAGATCAGTCCGAGGCTGGTCACCATGCTCAAGTTCTACAAGAGCCCTGGGACCGATCCGACCAGATACGAGGCCCGGCTGGACTACGACCTCAACGATCCCGTACCCGACCCCAACGGTGACGGCAAAATCACCGTCGACAACGGCTACATCAACATGTGGACCGAGCAAAACGGAGACCCGAACCAGCCGCCGGTGTTCGTGCGGGTCCGAAAGGTCTGCCACATCGACGGCCTGCGGCCATACACCATGAAGCGGTTCGTCTGCGCCATGGGCTACGGCTATGTCGTCGAGGAGATGCTGTTCGGCTCGGCCGAACACCCCGATCCGGACTTCCAATACGCTCCCTGGGACGACCCGGCAACCGAGCAGCCCAGCCAAGAGCAAGGGGGCACAGGCGCGCCGCAGAAGCCTCCGTGCGACAACTCGGCCGCGTCCACGGCCATCTCGATGGTCGCCCAGTGCGTTCAGGACTTGACGGCCAAGCAGTTCGACCTGGCCGACAAGTGGTTGGCGGGCCAGTTGACCGTCGCGGACCTGGCCCAGTACAGCGCGGACGTCGGCGCCCGGATAGCGAGTGATCCCTGGAGGTTCCTCCAAGCCATCAGCCAACCAAAGGGAGGCGGCAAGTGAGCACCCCGGCGACCCGGTTGCAGGCCCATAACGCGATCGCCCAGCAGTTGATCGACAAGGCAGCCGAACTCTGGACGGAGGCCGGTGAGCAGAGCGACTGCGAAGAAGGATTGGGCGTCGACGGCCGCATTGCTTTGGTGCACGGCCTCTGTGATCTTTGGACGAAGGGCTGGGCAACCCTCGCGGAATGCATCATCGCTGGGCCGCCCTCCTCGCTCTGTATGTCACAGGCGGACGCGCCGCTGCCGTCGGAAACCATCGAAGTCGCTCCGACTTCCTACCCGCGGCAAATCGAGGCCGAGGGAGCGTTTGTGCGGGTCGGTTTGCCTCAGATCACGCTTCCCCCGTCCGCCATCGGGTTCGAGCCCCCGTTCCTGCCCGCGGGTGTCACGCAGTTCCAGATCGTGCTCCTGGACTACAACTACGCCGGCGCGAACTACATGGGGAAGATCAAGCTGAGCACTCAGTCTCTTGCGCCCGACGAGATGATGGTCACCGTCGGATTGTGAGTTACCAAGCCCATGCCTCGATCGACGAGTTACTTGATCGCGCCGTTCGAGCCATCAATCTGGGTGACCGCAAGACGGCCGACGCGCTCGCCGGGCAGGTGCTCGCCGTCGACGGGCGCAATCCAGACGCCGAGGAGCTGCTGGCCGCTCCCGGGGATAGCGGTGAAATCCGCCGTTTGACAATGCTTTTCGCTGACCTCGTCGATTCGACGGCGCTGTCGACCCGAATCGAGCTCGAGGTCTACCGCACCGTCGTCGGGCGGTATCGCGACGAAGTGATCCGCGTCGTCAACCAGTACGAGGGCCACATCGGGTCCACCAAGGGTGACGGCCTGCTGGCGGTGTTCGGTCATCCGAAGGCTCACGAGAACGACGCGCATCGGGCCGTGTACGCCGGCCTGGACATCGTCAGGGCGATCAACACGCTCAGCGAACGGGTGCATGCGCGCTTCGGCTTCGACGTCAGCGTCCGCGTCGGCATTCACCGGGGACTCGTCTACCTCGACACCGCCCAAGACGACGTTTATGGGCTCGGAGCCAACTTCGCGGCGCGCGTGTGCGGCATCGCCGAACCGGGAGCGGTCGCCGTATCGCAGCCCATCGAACGGGTCGTACATGACTCGTTCGAGCTGGTGCCGAACCCGCGGCAGGCGGTCAAGGGCGTGGACGATCCGATCCTCACCTATCGCGCCGTCGGCGAACGCGACGTCATGATGCTGGCGGGCGGACCGCTCGTCGGGCGCGAGCGCGAGCTGTCGTGTCTGCAACGAAGTTGGGCCCAGGCCAAGGACGGTGAGCTGTCGTCGCCCGGAGTCGCGTTCGTGGGCGAGGGCGGCATCGGCAAGACCCGCCTGGCCTACGCCGCCGTGGACATGGCCCAGCGGGACGGCGCCGTGGTGCTCGGGATGTTCGGGTCGCCGTTCCACACCGATGTGGGGCTACGACCCGTTCGGCGGCTGCTGGAACGCCGGTGCGGCATCAAAAGGGACTCCGATCCCGCCGAGCAGCTCCGCAAGCTGGATGCCGAGGTGACGCTGCGTGCGCTCGACCCGGCAGCCGTGGTACCGCTGCTGGCCCCCGTGCTGGGCATCGGCCCGGAGACCGGCTACGAATCCGTCCGGTCCGAAGGCCCCAAGTTGTCCGGCCGGATCGCCGGGGCCATCCACGATTACCTGTTGGCGTGTCTGGGATCCGGACCGTCACTCGTCTTCGTCGACGACGTGCACTGGTTCGACGAGGACACCGTCGGGGTGATCCAGGCGCTGCTCCGCGAGGGCGGCGGCCGGCTGATGGTGGTGATCACCGGGCGCAAGCTTCCGCCCTTGCCCGAGAAGACAATTGCGGTGTTCGAGCTGAGCCCGCTCAGCGATGCAGATGCCGACAAGCTTGTCCACGCGCTGCACCCGGACCTCGAGAGCGAGGAGCGCACCGAAGTACAGAAGCGTTGCGACGGCATTCCGCTTTACATCGAGGAGGTGGTCGCAAAGCTCAAGGAGCAGACACTCGACGCCGGCCTGTCCGCACAGGTGCCCGATACCCTCTACGAAACCCTTTTCGCGAGACTGCGATCCGGGGAGCGCACCCTTCCGGTCGTCGAGGCCGCCGCGCTCATCGGCAGCCGCTTCGATCGTTCCTTGCTCTCCGCCGTCCTGGATTTGGGCGAGCGGGAGGTCGACGGACTGCTCGAAGAGTTGATGCGTGTCCGCGTCCTCGAACCAATCGATGCGGGCAACTGGCGCTTCCACCACGAACTTCTACGTGAGGTTGCGGCCGAGGTCGCACCGCCCACCGTCCGCCGTCGGCTGCACAGCCGAATCGCCGACGCGCTCGTCGCGGCCTCGGCTGATGCGAACCCGGAATGGTCCTTGGTTGCACGCCATTACGAATCGGCGGAGCGATTCGAGGAGGCGGCGAGCGCCCACCAGCGGGCCGCGGCGGACGCCCGGCGCCGGGGTGCGCTCAACGAGGCGCGAACCTGTTTGAACCGGGCATTGGACAACATCGGGCGCACCGCGGCGAATCGGGCACGCGACAAGCGGGAGGTTGCGGTCCGACTCGAGGCCGGCCTCCTCGCGTCCGTGGCGCAGGGGCACGCGAGCACGGAGGCGGCCGCGGAGTTCGAACGCTGCCTGCAACTCATCGGTGCCGACCCGACGCCGGAGCTGTACGCCACCCTGAACGCGTTGTGGACCTACTACACCGCGCGCGGCGACCTGCGCCGCGGTATCCAGGTCGGGGAGACGCTGCGCGCAAAACTCGCCGACGTGCCCGGGGTCAACCCGGCCAGTGACGCCATCATGGGAATCCTGGCAGGCTTTCAAGGAGACTTTCACAGCGCCCGAAACACGTTGGAACGAGCCATCGCCGGTGTTGGCGAGACAACCACCAGCGAAATCCGCACCTATTACGGGCCAAACGACCCCATCGGCGGGATGCTGTCGTTCCTGGCGTTCATCCGTTTCGCCCAGGGCGATCTTTCGGGCGCCAACGTTGCCCTGCAGCACATGGAAACCAGGAGCCACGCCGCCGGCTTCCCCCAGGGCGCCTTCAGTCTGTGCTACGGGCGATCGATCGATGCGTTGATTCGCGCCGAAGCCGGCGAATCCGAGCGCTGCGTCGACCTCGCCGACCAACTCATCTCGCTGGCGAAGCAATACGACTTCGACGAATGGTTGATGGTGGGCTGGAGCGAGCAGAGCGCGGGAAAAGCATTGATGGCACTCGCTTCCGGGGCGAGCGATCCCGCCGCGTTGATACCGCACGTCAAGACCATGACGTCAGTTGTGCAGACCTGGCGCGCATTCGAGGTGAAGACGTTCCTCGCGTTCTACGACGGGGTGCTGGCTCGCTTGTTGACGGCGGCGGGTGACCGGCAGGCGGCGCGTGAGTGCCTAGACGTCGCACTGAAGATGGGACGGGATACCCTGATTCAGTTCTACGATGCCGAACTGTTGCGCTTGCGCGCGCACACGCTCGATGACGTTGACGAACGGCACCGTCACTTTCGCGACGCGATCGAATTAGCACAGAAACAGGGCGCGCACATCTTCGAACTGCGCGCGGCGGCTGACGATTTCGAACTCATGGGTGAACCCTCACGGGCCGCACTGCTCGAGGCTTCCGGTCGCATGCCCACCGATCAGACATGGCCGGACCTGGCCCGCGCGCGGGCGCTGCTGGGGTGACCGGGACTCGTGGCCGAGTCGCCATCCTCGGTGGCGGCATGGCAGGACTGAGCGCGGCGTGGCGGTTGAGCGAGACGGGCTGGCGGGACCGCTTCGACTCGATCACCGTCTATCAGCGCGGCTGGCGCCTTGGTGGCAAGGGGGCGTCCAGCCGCGGGCCGCATGGGCGCATCGAGGAACACGGCCTGCACGTGTGGCTGGGCTGTTACGACAACGCGTTCGCGTTGATTCGCGAGTCCTACGCCGAGCTCGACCGTGCCACAACAGATCCCACTGCTCCGATCCACGCTTGGGATCAGGCGTTCACCCCGTCGGACCACCTCGGCATCGCCGACCGCTTCGACGATGAGTGGCTGGTGTGGCCCGGCGGGCTCCCGCGCAACGACGCGCTGCCCGGCGAGCCGGACACCACGGGTCGAGAGTTCACCGCCGTCGACTTCCTTCGGCGCGCGCTTCGGTTGGTACTCAACTTCGCCGACTCGCTTCCCATCCCGGACGAAAATGCGGATTTGCCAACGGATTCCCACGGCTCGACAGGGGAGTGGCTGCAAGTGGTCCGGTGGGGCGTGTTGGCGATGCTGGCGACGTTGACCGAACCACTTGCCCCCGGGGTGGTGCCGTCCGGGGCGTTGAATCACGTGCTGGACGCTATCCGTGAGGCACTCGACTACGAGCATCGCCCCGATCATCGGCGCTTCTGGTTGTTCCTGTCGCTGGAGACGGCGACCGCACGCGGAATAATCGCGGACAATCTGGTCACCGATCCGCGCGGTTTCCGCGCCATCAACGACGAGGACTTCTGTGCCTGGATTCTGCGGCACGGGGCCCATCCCGACGTGGTGGACTTCCCCCTGGTGCGCGGGCTGTACGACATGGTCTTCGCGTATGAGGATGGCGACTTCAACAGGCCCGCGCTAGCCGCGGGAGTGGCCTTGCTGCTCACCGGAATCGCGCTGTTCCAGTACAAAGGCGCGTTTTTCTGGAAGATGACGGCCGGCATGGGTGACGTCATCATCGCGCCCCTATATCAGGCGCTGCGCAGACGCGGCGTCGAGTTCGAGTTCTTCCACCGCGTCGACGCGCTGCACCTCGACGACCGCCGTCAGGCGATCGAAGCGATCACCATGGGTCGTCAGGCCCGGCTTGCCGACGGACTCAGCGAATACGAACCGCTGACCCGGATCGGCGGCCTTCCGGTCTTCCCGGACCGGCCGTTGGCCGAACAGCTGGAGGCGCATGCTGATGGCGACCTCGAGTCGCACTTCTGCGGGCATGCGGATGTCGAGACCCGCGTGCTGCGCAGGGGAATCGATTTCGATCACGTGGTGTTGGCCGCGTCGCTGGGCATGGTCGAACTTGTCGCGGCCGAACTGATCGCCGACAGCCCGCCTTGGCGCGACATGACGAGCAATCTGCGCACCGTGGCCACCCAAGCCTTCCAGCTGTGGCTGCGGCCTGACGAACCGACCCTGGGGTGGAACCGCCCCGGCGTCACGACTAGTGGCTACGTCGCCCCGTTCGACACGTGGGCGTCGATGCCGCAGACGTTGTGGGCCGAGCAGTGGCCCGGCGACGATCGCCCGGGTACTGTGGCCTACTTCTGCGGGGCCCTGAATGCGCTGTGGCCCAACACCGAAGCCCCTGATGCCTATGTCGCGAGCTGCCACGAGAAGGTGCTCACCGAAGCCGTCGGCTATCTGGACAACCATGTCGGGCTCTTCCTGCCCGGCGCCGTCACCGAGGCGGGCTTCGCATGGCACCTGCTTGTCGGCGCCGACGGTCACCGCGGAGCGTCCGCACTGGAAACCCAGTTCGTCAGCGTCAACATCGATCCCTCGGACCGTTACGTCCAGTCCGTTCCGGGATCCGACAAGTATCGACTGCGGTCGGACGAAAGCGGTTACGACAACCTGGTTCTGGCGGGCGACTGGACGGATTCGGGCTTCAACGCGGGATGCGTGGAGGCCGCCGTCATGTCCGGTCTGCAGGCGGCGAACGCGTTACTCGGTCGCAGTCACCGGTACCGCATCCGCGGGTTCTATCAACCGTGACCGCCGTGTTATCCCCAGCTGCCACATTGGCCACTGGCTGGTCGGTATACGACGATCTGTCCGCCTCCCAGCGACAATTCCCGCCCTGTCGGTCCCGCCTCAGCCAATTGTCGCTTTGAGGTGGACAAATCCTCGCATACCCTGGAATCTGAGATTCATGCGGCAGCTGTGATTAGAGCTGACCGTCAACCCAGGCGCTCGGTGTGCACCGCGACGCCCACGGCGGCAAGCCTTCTCAGCAATACGTCACCCATCGCCGAGGCCGGCGTCAACACGCCACGGCGGTCGGGCAACTGGTCCCGCCCGCACGCCAGCGCAAGCGCACTCTCGCCCAGCAACACGGCGGTCGCGGCGTAGCCGGGGTCACCGTGCTGAGCCGTCGACGCCACATACCGCGCTCCACCAGTGGTCTTCGCGTACGTCTCGACCCGGTAGCGACCGCGGGGCGCGCCGTCGCCGTTCGGTCGCGGGATCATCCTTTCCAGCAGCCCCGTGGGGAACATCCGCAGGTATGCACCACCGAGCCTGGAGGCGCCGGTGATGGTCGCGTTCGTCATCGCCGCCATCGCGGGCGCAGCGGGAGACGAACCCATGCTTGCCGTCTCCGTATAGCGGAACCGGCGGCCGTAGTCCCACCCGAGTAATGCGTTGGTGCGCCGGACGCATCGGGTGTTGTACAGCGACATCAAGTACCCGCTGGTCCACAACCCGGTCAACTCCGGGGCCAGCTCTTCGCCGCGGTGCAACGACACGTCGGGTTGAGGCCCCAGGTCTGGCTCGCCTGCCCGGTCAGGGCTCAGGCTGTACGGGTCGTCGAGCAGCCGTCGCGTCTCGGGGTCGCCGAACCCGGCGCGCATCAGCTCGAACATCGTGTCGACCGTTCCCCGGGAGAAGCCCACCGCGTAATTCGCGTCCCGCAGGACGAACGTGGTGTCGGTCAATTCGCCTGCGCCGTCTGCCATCACCGTTCGGTGCAACGCGTACACGGTCAAATCCGAAGGGATGGAATCGAATCCGCAGGAATGCACAATCCGGGCGCCGCTTTCGGTCGCCTCCTGGTGGTAGGCGTCGATGCTGTGTCGTACGAACGGGACCTCCGCCGCAAGGTCGACGTAGTCGGTTCCGGCGGCCGCACACGCAGCGACGACCGGCAGCCCGTGCGCCGCGTAGGGCCCCACCGTGCTGACCATGACGCGGGTTCGGGCGGCGAGTCGGTTCAGGGCTTCCGGGTCGCCGGTGTCCGCGACGATCAGCGGCCAGTCGCGGGCCTCGTCGGGCAGTGCCTGCAGCAGGGCGTCCAGCCGCCGGCACGACCGGCCAGCCAAGGCGACACTGAGTCCGCTGCGAGACAGATACCGAGCGGTCAGCTTGCCGACGGAACCACTCGCGCCGTAAAGAACGATGTCAAGGTCACGCGGGTCGGCGTGCATGGTCGTTGACGCTACCCGACGATGCTCCTAGCCGGGCCGGTTGAGTTCCTCGAACCGGGCCAGGGCTAAGTCGCGCTGTGCGGGATCGAAGGCCTCGATGCGCGTGACGCGGTCACCGTCGACGAGGATGAGCTGGATAAGCGGAAGTTCGATTGCGACGCCATCTGTCGACGTGCCTTTCACGACCTGATGCGCCACAAGGCCTATCGCCGAATGAGTATGGACTTCGGCGAGTTCGACCCAAAAGTCGGGTACCAGCGACGCCCCCATCCGGATTGTTGACAGGTAGTCGGCTGTCGTGTCGGCGCCGGGACTTGCGAGCTGCCGGTGGTTGACGTACGCGGCACCGTCGGTGAGCGTGGCGAACGCATCCCAGTCATGACGGTTGAGGGACTCGGTAAGCCGAAGCGCCGACTCGATCACCTCGGGGTGCGCGACCTCACCAGACGCGATCCAGCGCGCGGTGAGCTCCGCGAACGCGCCGTTGATGTCGTCGGGATCGAAGCTCACGGTGTCGCGTATCAGGTTGCCGTCGCCGACTTCCATTACCGTCAACACCTCGATGGTGACCGGTTGGTCGGGTTCGCCGGTGTCGCGGCAAGTATCACGGGTCAGCGATAGCCGAGATCCCCTGATTGCGATGGGCTCCGTGCTCAAGTGCCAGCTTTCCGGGGGCTCGAGGAACCCAAGCACGGCCTGTTGCCGCGTCGCCCCTTCACATAAGAGGCCCAAGCCTTTTCGCCGATCTTCCAATCGGCCGTCCGCAGTCATCAGGCCAAGATAACCGGCCACGTCGCGGCGGTTGAATGCATCGACGGAACGCGCCCAGATCCGGGTCGCAGCGTTCTCAAGCAGAGCCGCCGGGCGATCGAGCTCGTCAAACCTCGCGCATGCGGCGTCGAGGTCTGCCTCGTCGAACAACTCGAAGCGGCAGATCAAGTCGCCTTCGAATGCGAAAAGGCCGATCTCGCGCAACTCGAAATCGAAGCCCTCGTGTGAGCTCCCAGTCACTACCTCTGTGACGACCGCTCCAAGGTTGCTCAGCCGGTGCACGGCCTCGATGTGACCCTTGACGTCCCGGGCGACCTTCCACGTGGCGTTGATGAAGGGGATCGAGTCGCCGGACATGAACGCTCTACCTCGCCGATGATCGATGTCCACGAAATCCTTGGTCGTCGGAGGGACTTCGTGTCGGTTGTACACGGTTTGGACCTGCGTCATGGCCGTCCACGCGCGCGAGTAGGCGGCCGCTTCGCCGGCGAGGTAGCGGGCTTCGAGTTCTTCGAAGGCGGCGTCGATGTCGTCGGGATCGAAGCTCACGGTGTTGCGTACCAGGTCGCCGTCGCCGACCTCCGTTATCGCCAAAAGCTCGATGGTGACCGGCCGGTCCGCCGCAGCGGTGTCGCGCCAGCATGTCCGGGTCAGCGCGAGGCGAGCGCCCCTCACCGCGATGGGCTTCACGTCCAACCGCCAGCCGCGCGGTGCCTCGAACATCGCCTGTGCGGCAATCCGGCGGGCCGAGCCCTCAAACAAGGCGCGCAAGCCTTTTCGCCGATCCTCAACTCGGCCGTCCACCGTGATGAGGGCAAGAAAATCGTCCAGGTCGCGGCGGTTGAACGCATCGGCTTGACGCGTCCAAGAGCGGGTCGCGGCGTTTTCGAGTAGCGGCGCCTGCGGTTGCAACTCGTCAAATCTCGCTAGCGCGGCGTCGAGGTCTGCCTCGTCGAACATCTCGCAGCGGCTGATCAGGTCTCCGTCGACCGTGAAGATGTCGATCATCCGCCACTCGGCTTCGAAGTTGTCGGACGAAATGCCACGCGCGGTGTGGGTGACGACCGCTCCGAGGTCGCTCAGCCGGTGCACGGCCTCCATGTAGATGCCGATTTCCGGCGTGAGTTCCCAACCGGCACTGATGAATGCGGGCAGGTCATCCGCCTCGATCGATATGACCGACCGATGGTCGAGGTAGGTCCAGTCTGTCGTCGTTGCGGGAAGTTTTTGCCGGTTGAACCCGGCGTACAGCCTTGAGATGACGGACCATGCGTGCGAATGGGCGGCCGCTTCGCCGGCAAGGTATCGCGCGTCGAGCTCTTCGAACGCAGCGTCGGTGTCGTCGGAGTCAATCATGACGATCGTCGCGATCCGCTCATCGGCATCGATCTCGACGATGCTGAGGAACTCCGTGAGAAATCCTTCGGGCGTTTGATCGCGGTGCGTGAAGCGGCCACGCATGAGGACGAGGCGCTGCCCGCGGGTCGCTACGACGGTGGACGTAGCGTTCGCGGTCCACAGGTCAGCGGTCGCGCGCATGTCCGCAATCCAGCCGTCTCGACCATGTCGGACTCCTACGCCCACCACCCGACGGCGATCGTCTGTGAAATAGTTGTCGGCCAACATCGCCGCCATGGCGTCCCAGTCGCCTGCCAAGAAGTGCACCCAAAGGCGCTCACTCACTCGGCTTGCCACGTTTTCAAGTTGCCGCGCCCGCGGTTGCAGTTCGTCAAAGCGGGCCAGCGCGGCGTCGAGGTCTGCCTCGTCGAAGATCTCGCAGCGGCTGCCGAGGTCACCTTCGAATGCGAAAAGGACAATCTCGCGCCACTCCGCGTCGAAGCCCTCTTGGGAGGTCCCATGCGCCGTGTGTGTAACGACGGCTCCGATGTTTGTCAGCCGATGCACCGCTTCGATGTAGAGTTTGGCGTCTGGCGCGACGTCCCAGGTGGCACCGGTGTACGTGATGACGTCGCCTGGCTCGAACGCTATTCCGCGCCGGTGGTCGATGCTCACAAGGTTCGGTGTAGTTCGGGGTAGCTCGTGGCGGTTGAGTATGCCGTAGTTCCGTGCCGTAAGTGACCAAATGTGCGCATGGGCGGCCGCTTCGCCTGCGAGGTACCGGGCTTCGAGTTCTTCGAAGGCGGCGTCGATGTCGTCGAGGGCGAACGCGATGCATGCCGCCAGCCGGTTGTCGGCGTCGATCTCGAGAATACGAAGTAGCTCGGTGTAAAAAGGTTCCGGCGCCTGGTCACGACCCGAGAGACGGAAACGATCGAGTACTAGGCGTTCTCCGCGCGTCGCGATGACGGTCGACGTCATATTGTCGAATCCGATGTCGACGACAGCCCGCATATCCGCGGCGTTTACATCTCGACCCCGTTGGACGCCCGCGCCAACTATCGGACGGCGATCGTCAGTGAAAATGTCTTCTGCCGTCATGGCTAAGCGACGGGCCCGGTCGTTTGCCGCCTGAAAGCTTTCCCAAACTCGGCTTGCTTTGTTTTCCAGCCGTGGCGCCTGCGGTTTCAACTCGTCGAACCTCGCGAGCGCGGCGGCAAGGTCGGCCTCGTCGAAGATCTCGCAGCGGCTGATCAGGTCACCGTCGAATGTGAACAGAGCGATCTCTCGCCATTCCGCGGCGAAGCCCTCTTGTGAGGTCCCAGACGCGAATTGTGTGATGACGGCTCCGAGGTCGGTCAGCCGATGCGCCGCCGCGATGTAGAGTTTGACGTTCGGCGCGAGATCCCACGTCGCTCGGAGGTACGGGATTATGTCGCCTCGCTCGAATGCTATTGCGCGCCTGTGGTCGATGCTCACCGCGTCGGGCGCGGTTGGGGCTAACTCGTGCCGGTTGTGCGCCGCGTAGGCCTGCTTCATAAGGGACCATATGTGCGAGTGTGCGGCCGCTTCGCCCGCGAGGTATCGGGTGTCGAGTTCTTCGAAGGCGGCGTCGAGGTCGTCGGGATCGAACCCGACGCGCGCCACGATCTGGTTTTCGGCGTTGATCTCAACGACGCATAGCGCCTTTGTCTCCCCCCAGCTGTCCGAGACGCAGTAACAACCGAGGGCCAGGCGCGCTCCACGGATCGCGATCACGGTTGACAACGTCATGCTCGTGACGCCGACGTCGACGATCGCCCTAAGGCTTGCGACCTCGGCATCTCGACCGCGCCGGACCCCGGCGTTCACGACGCGACGACGATCATCCATAGAAAAGTCGTCGGTGATCAATTCCGCAATGGCGTCCCAATTGCGGGTCGCGAAATAGCTCAGAAAGCGTTGCTCCACTTGGCTTGCCGCATTCTCTGGGCACGGTACCTGAGGGTGCAGTTCCTCGAAGCGGGCGAGTGCGGCACCGAGGTCCGTCTCGTCGAAGATCTCGCAGCGGCTGATCAGATCACCGTCGACCGTGAAAATGTTGACCATCCGCCACTCGGCGTCGAAGCCGTCCGGTGAGGTGCCATGACCCACGTGGGTGACGACGGCTCCGAGTTCGCTCAACCGATGCACAGCCTCGATGTGGACGGTGAGGTTCGGCGCGACGTCCCACACGCTGCGGGTAGCTGCGGCCAGATCAACCGCCTCGTTTGTTACGAGCCGTCGATGATCGATGCTCACCGAATCCGGTGTCATCGAGGGAAATTCGTGCCGATTGAACCCGGCGTACGTTCCTGCGATCACCGACCACGTGTGTGCGTGGGTGGCGGCTTCGCCAGCGAGGTACCTGGCGTCAAGTTCCGCGATGGCGGCGTCGAGGTCGTCGAGGTCGAACGAGACGTTCGCCAGGTACCGCTCATCGGCATCGATCTCCGCGACGTTCAGTACGTCCGAGAGGAATGCCTCGGACCCTTGATCGCGGCCGGAAAAGCTGGTGCGCGTGAGGACGAGGCGCTCCCCGCGCGTCGCAATGACGGTCATTTTGACGTTCGTGATCCAGAGGTCGGCGATAGCGCGCATGTCCGCAATTTGGGCATCTCGACCGTGTCGGACGCCTGCGCCCACTACCCGGCGACGGTCGTCACTGGAATAGTCGTCGGCCAGCAGCCCTGCCATGGCCTCCCAGTCGCGTGCCGCGAAGTGCATCAGGAAGCGCTCACCCACTTGGCTTACCGCGTTTTTTAGCCGTGCGGTTTGCGGGTGCAGGTCGTCGAACCTCGCGAGCGCGGCGTCGAGGTCTTCCTCGTCGAATATCTCGACGCGGTTGGCCAGGTCACCTTCGAATGTGAAAAGGCCTACGTTTTGCCACTCGGCGTCGCGGCCCTGTCCAGAGGTCCCCCGTATCGCTTGGGTGATGACTGCTCCGAGGGCGCTCAGCCGATGCACCGCCACGATCTGATCGCTGAGATCAGGCGTGTCGTCAAACGTGGCACGGACGAACGGGACGATGTCGCCTGGCGCGAAAGCTATCCCGCGCCGGTGGTCAATGTTGACCCAGTCTGGCGTCGTTGGCGGTATCTCGTGCCGGTTGAGCGTGGCGTGGGTCTGCGCCATGAGCGACCACGTGTGCGCGTGGGCCGCAGCTTCGCCGGCGAGGTACCGGGCGTCGAGCTCGGCAATCGCGGCGTCCATGTCGTCGGGGTCAATCACGATGTGTGCCGCGATCCGATCGTCGGTGTCGATTTCGGCGATGATGAGCTGCTCGGTGACGAACTCCCCGTACCGCGCATCGCTGTTTGGGAAACGATGACGAGTGAGGGCGAGGCATTCCCCGCGGATCGCAACCACGGCCGACGTTGAGTTCGCTACAGCCTCGGCCAGGGCTTGCATATTCGCGATCACGACATCGCGGCCTTCCCAAAACCCGGAACTCACCACAGGCGTGCGATTCTCGATGAAACTGCCGTCGGTCAGGATCTCGGCGATCGCCGTCCAGTCGCGAGCCTTGTAGTACGCAAAGAAGCGGTCTTCCGCTCGGCTTGCCGCGTTTTCCAGCTGCGGCGTCTGTGGGTGCAGTTCCTCGAAGCGGGCGAGCGCGGCGTCGATGTCTTCCTCATCGAAGATTTCGCAATGGGTGATCCGCCCGCCTTCGACGGTCACAAGTTGGATCACTCGCCACTCGGCGTCGACGCCTTCTTCCGAGGTCCCATAGGCCGTATAGGTGGCGACCGCTCCGAAACTGCTGAGCCGATGCACCGCCTCGATGTGGGTGTGGAAGTCTGGCGTGACGTCCCAGATGGTACCGATGAATCCTTGCGGATCAGTCGCTTTGAGTATGGCGAGCTGTCGGTGGTCGATGGTGACCATGTCCGCCGCTGGGAGTTCGTGCCGGTTGAACGCGGCGCAGCTCTCTGCGATGACCGACCACGTGTGCGCGTGGGCGGCCGCTTCGCCGGCGAGGTACCTGGCGTCAAGTTCTTCGAAGGCGGCGTCGAGGTCGTCGAGGTCGAACATGATGCGCGCAACGATCCGTTCATCGCTGTCGATCTCGGCAACGTTGAGTAACTCGCTATAAAACGCTTCGGGCCGTCGGTCGCGGCCACCAAAACGGCCACGCGAGAGAACAAGTCGCTCCCCGCGGGTGGCGATAACGGATGACGTCTGGCTAGTGATGTCGAGCTTGGCGCCGCCCGTCATGTCGGCCATTTGCACATCTCGGCCGCGCCGGACTCCAATGCCGATCACTCGACGACGATCGTCCATGAGAGTGTCGTCGGCCAAAATCTCGGCCATGGCGACCCAGTCGCGGGCCACGAAGCACGCCCGGAAGCGCTCTTCCACTCGGCTTGCGGTGTTTTCCAGCCGTGGCGCGTGCGGTCGCAGCTCCTCGAAGCGGGCGAGCGCGGCGTTGAGGTCTTCCTCGTCGAACATCTCGCAGCGGTTGATTCGGTCGCCTTCGACCGTCAGAACTTGGATCATTCGCCACTCGGCGGCAAAGCCCTCCTGCGCGGTCCCATGCGACGTATGGGTGATCACCGCTCCAAATTCGTTCAGCCTATGGACGGCATCGATATGCATGGTGAAGTCCGGCGTAACGTCCCGCCACGCGCGGATCACGGCGGTCAGGTCGCTGGTCGCAAACGGTGTGCCTCGCCGGTGATCGACGTTGACCCAGTCCGCGGCCGGGAGTTCGTGCCGCTTGTACGCGGCGTACACCTCTGTAATCACCGACCACGTGTGCGCGTGTTCGGCGGCTTCGCCGGCGAGGTAACGGGCGTCGAGCTCCACGAAGGCGGCCCCGATGTCGTCGAGATCGAACGCGAGGCGCGTCACGATCCGTTCGTCGGCGTCGATCTCAACGATGCCCAGCACCTCGGCGACAATCTCGTCGGACCCCTGATCTCGGATTGAGAAGCGTTCACGATTGAGGACGAGGCGCTCCCCACGAGTCGCGATAACCGTTGATGCGATTGCCGAGAGCCCCAAGGCGGCTGACGCCTGCATGCTTGCGATGGTGGCATCTCTACCGTGTCGCAGTCCCGCGTTCACCACTCGACGGCGATCGTCGTTGAAAATGTTGTCGGCCAGCATCTGCGCCACGACGTCCCAATTGCGGGCAAGAGAGCAGGCCGAAAAGCGCTCGTACACTCGGCTTGCCGCGTTTTCCAGCCGCGGCGCGTGCGGCTGCAGTTCCTCAAAGCGGGCGAGCGCGGCATCGATGTCTGTCTCGTCGAAGATTTCGCAGCGATCGATCCGGTCACCTTGGACGGTCAAGACCTGGATCATTCGCCACTCGGCGTCGAAACCTTCCGGAGAGGTCCCATATGCCGTATGTGTGACGACCGCTCCAAAAGCGCTGACCCGATGCGCCGCCTCGATGCGGATGTTGAGGTCTGGCGTTTGGTCCCAAAAGGCGCGGACCGAGGCGGTCATGTTGCTGACCGCGAACAGTGCACCTCGCCGGTGGTCGATGACGGCCCAGTCGGCCACGGTGAGATCGTGCCGGTTGAACGCGGTGTAGGTACCTGTGATGGCCGACCATGTGTGCGCGTGGGCGGCTGCTTCGCCGGCGAGGTAGCGGGCATCAAGCTCGGCGAAGGCCGCGTCGATGTCGTTGGCGTCGAACATCATCCGTGCGGCGACGCGCTCGTCGGCGTTGACCTCGACGACGGCGAGTGTCTCGGTGTGGAACGCTTGGGGCCGCTGGTCGGGACCGGACCATCGGCTACGACTGAGGACCAGGCGTTCCCCCCTGGTAGCGATGACGTCTGGCTTGCCGAACATGATTCGGAGATCGGCACTTGTCTTCATGTTCGCAATCGCGACATCGCGACCGTGCTGGAGCCCGACGTTCACCACATGACGTCGATCGTCGCTGTAAAAATCGTCGGCCAGCGCCTCTGTTGCTGCTTCCCAGTCGCGGGCGGCGTAGTACGAAACGAGGCGCTCGTTGGCCCGGCTTGCCGCGTTTTCGAGCCGCTGCGCCTGCGGGTGCAGTTCGTCAAACCTCGCGAGCGCGGTGTCGAGGTCTTCCTCGTCGAAGATCTCGACGCGGCTACCCAGTTCTCCCGCGAATGTGAAAAGGCCGACGTTTTGCCACTCGGCTTCGAGGCCCTGTTCGGAGGTCCCATGCAGCGCTTGAGTGATGACCGCTCCGAGGTCGCTCAGCCGATGCACCCCAACGATGTGATGGCGGACATCAGGCGTGTCGTCGAAAGTGGCGCGAACGAACGGCACGATTTCGCCTGGCGCAAAAGCGATCCCGCGCTGGTGGTCAATGTTGACCCAGTCTGGCGTCGTTCGGGGTATCTCATGGCGGTTGAGCGTGGCGTGGATCTCCGCCATGAGCGACCACGTATGTGCGTGGGCGGCGGCTTCGCCGGCGAGGTACCGGGCGTCGAGCTCGGCGAAGGCGGCGTCAAAGTCATCGGGGTCGAACCCGACGCGGGCCACGATCCACTGGTCGGCGTCGATCTCGATGATGGTGAGCGCCTCGGTGTGAAACGCATCTGGCCGTTCGTCTCGGCCCGAGAAGCGGGTACGGCTAAGGGCCAGGCGCTCCCCACGCGTCGCGATGACTGCTGGCGTCACTTCTGCTACCCCGGTGCCCGCCCTCGCACGCAGATTTTCGATCTCGACATCCCGACCGCAGCGGAGGCCGGCATTCACCACGTGACGCCGATCGTCTATGGAAATGTCGTCGACCATCAGCTCCGCCATCGCGTCCCAGTCGCGCGCCCCAAAGCACGCTGCGAAGCGCTCGTCGACTCGGCTTGCCGCGTTTTCCAATCGATGCGGCTGGCGGCTCAGTTCGTCAAAGCGGACGATCGCGGCGTCGATGTCCGCCTCGTCAAATAGCTCGCAGCGGCTGATCAGTTTGCCGTCGACCGTGAATACGTCGACCATCCGCCACTCGGCGTCGAAGCCTTCATGCGAGATGCCGTGTCCGGCATGGGTGACGACCGCTCCGAGGTTGCTCAACCGGTGCACAGCCTCGATGTAGACGGTCGCTTGTGGTGTGAGGTCCTCCCACGCGGCGCGAAGGTAGGCGGGCAGGTCACCCGCCTCGATCGCTACGAGCGGTCGATGGTCGATGTTCACCGCGCCCGGCGTCGCCGCGGGAAGTTCGTGCCGGTTGAACGCGGCGAAGGCGCCGGCGATGACCGACCATGCTTGCGAGTAGGCGGCGGCTTCACCGGCGACGTAGCGGGCGTCGAGCTCGGCGATGGCGGCGTCGATGTCGTCGGAATCGAACGAGACAACCACGATAATCCGCTCGTCGGCGTTGATCTCGACGATGGCGAGCACATCTGTCAAAAATGCCTCAGATCCTGGATCGCGATTGGAGAAGCGACTGCGCAGAAGGCCGAGGCGGTCCCCGCGGATCGCTATGACGGTCGACGTCACGTTCATGATCGAGAGGTTGGCGATCACCCGCATGTCCGCGATCTGGGCGTCTCGACCATGCCGGACTCCCGCGCCCACCACCCGACGGCGATCGTCAGTGAAGAAGTTGTCGGCCATGATCTCCGCCATGGCGTCCCAGTCGCCTGCCGCGAAGTTCGCCAAGTAGCGCTCGCCCGCTTGGCTCGCCGCGTTTTCCAGCTGCGGCGTCGATCGATGCAGCTCCTCAAAACGAGCCAGGGCGGCGTCGATGTCTGGCTCTTCGAAGACTTCCACGCGGTTGATCCGGTCGCCCGCGACAGTCAGAACTTGGATCATTCGCCACTCGGCGTCGAAGCCCTGCCGCGAGGTCCCATGCACCGCATGGGTGACGACGCCGCCAAGGTTGTTCAGTCGGTGCACAGCCTCCACGTAGATGCTGGCTTGCGGCGTGAGATCCCATGTGACACTGAGGAATGCGGGCAGGTCGCCCAGCTCGAACGTGGGGAGCGGCCGATGATCGACGGTGACCCAGTCCGGCGTTGTCGCGGGAAGTTCGCGGCGGTTGATTGCCGCGTAGGCCCGCGTGATGGCCGACCACGTGTGCGCGTGGGCGGCAGCTTCGCCGGCAAGGTAGCGGGCGTCGAGTTCCGCGAACGCGGCGTCGATGTCACCGACGTCGAGCCCGACGACGGCCACGATCAACTCGTCGGCGCCGATCTCGACGATGTTTAGTACGTAGGTCTGGAACGCGGCGGAGCCAACACGACTGAGGGCGAGGCACTCTCCACGGGTCGCAATAACCTCCGATGTCATGTTCATGACCCCGAGGTCGGCGAAGGCTCGCATGGTCGCGATGTTGGCTTCTCGACCATCTTGGATTCCGGAGTTCACGACCCGACGGCGATCGTCCGTGGACGTGTCATTGGCCAACAGTTGTGCCATTGCGTCCCAGTCGCGGGCCGCGAAGGTCGCCATGAAGCGCTCGTACACTCGGCTCGCTGCGTTTTCTAGCCGCGCGGCTGGCCGACTCAGCTGTTCGAACCGCGCGAGCGCGGCGGCGAGGTCTGCCTCGTCGAACAATTCGAAACGGCTGAGCAGATCGCCGTCGAACATGAAAATCCCGATCTCCCGCCATTCGGCCTCAAAACCCTGTTGCGAGGTGCCGTGCGCTCTCTGGGTGACAACCACTCCAAGGTTGTCCAGGCGATGGACAGCCTCGATGTAGACATCGATGTCCGGCGCGTCTTCAAACAAGTCGTGGACGTATGCGGTCATGTCGCCGGGCGCAAACGCTGCTCCGTGCCGATGGTCGACATTCACCCAGTCCGGTGTCAGCTCGGGGAGTTCGTGCCTGTTGATCGCCGCGAAGGCGCTCGTGACGAGCGACCATGTGCGCGAGTGGGCGGCCGCTTCGCCGGCGAGGTAGCGGGCATCGAGCTCCGCGAGGGCGGCGTCGAAGTCGTCGGGATCGAAGACGATGTGCGCCGCGATCCGATTGTCGGCGTCGCTCTCCAGGACGGCGAGTATGTCCGTGTGGAATGCCCCGGGCCCTTGATCGGGGCCCGTGAAACGCGCACGCGCGAGGATGAGGCGCTCACCGCGGATCGCAACAACGGTCGCTGTCACGTTGGTCATCGCGAAGTCGACGATTGCCCGTCCGTTTGCGACCACCGTGTCTCGACCGCGTAGGGCCGCAATGCCTACCACCCGACGGCGATCGTCCGTCGAAATGTCGTCGGCGAACGTCTCCGCCAGGGCATCCCAGTCGTGGGCCACGAAGCACGCGTTGCAGCGTTCGTACAGTTGGCTTGCCGCATTTTCCAGCCGCGGTACCGGTCGGCTGAGCTGATCGAACTTCGCGAGCGCGGCGTCGAGATCTGCCTCTTCGAAAATCTCGCAGCGGTTGACCATGTCGCCTTCGACCGTCATGATGTCGACGGTCCGCCACTCGGCGTCGAAGCCCTCGTCCGAGACTCCTTGGCCCACATCGGTCCAGACTGCTCCGAGGTCGCTCAATCGATGCACAACCTCGACGTAGTTCCGGATTTCTTGCTTGAGATCCCATCCCGCACGGAGGTATTCGGCCAGCTCACCGGGCGCGAACGCGGTCCCGCGGCGGTGGTCGATGCTCACGCAGTCCGGTGTGATCGGCGGCAGCTCCTGCCGGTTGAGCGCGGCGTGGCCGGCCATGATCCGTGACCACATGCGCGCATGAGCGGCGGCTTCTCCGGCGAGGTAGCGGTCGTCGAGTTCGGCGATGGCGGCTTCGAAGTTGTCGAGGTCGAACACAACGATCGCCGCGATCTGATTGTCGGAGTTAATTTCGGCGACGCCCAGCGCATCGCTCTCGAACTCTTCGGACCCGGTATCGCGGCCGGAGGCGCGCGCGAGGATGAGGCGCTCCCCACGGGCTGCCATGACGACGAACGTCAGGTACGTGAACCCGGCGTCGGCGGTCGCCCGCAGGTTCGCGATCTCGGCATCCCGACCGTGTCGGATCCCCGCGTTTACGACCCGCCGGCGATCGTCGATTACGATGTCGTCCGCCAATACCTCCGCGAGCGCATCCCAGTCGCGGGCTGCGAAGTGCGCCGAGTAGCGGTCGACCGCTTGGCTCGCTGCGTTTTCCAAACGCGGAGCCGGACGGCTGAGTTGATCGAACCTCGCGAGCGCTGTGTCAACGTCTGCCTCGTCGAAAAGCTCGCACCGGTTGATCAGGTCGCCGTCAACTGTCGATAGATTGACCTCCCGCCACTCGGCCTCGAATCCCTGTTGCGAGCTGCCGTTCGCCGCGTGGGTGACCACCGCACCGAAATCGCTCAGTTGATGCACGGCCTCGATGTAGACCCTGACCTCGGGCGCGAGGTTCCACGTGGCGTGCATGTATGCCTTGATTTCACCGGGCGCGAACGCTCTCGCCCGTCGGTGATCGATGCTCACGTAGTCCGGCGCTAATTGGGTGAGTGGTTGCCTGTTCGCTGCGGCATAGCTCCGCACGACGACCGACCAACTGCGCGCGTGGGCGGCCGCTTCGCCGGTGAGGTAGCGCGCGTCGAGCTCCGCAATGGCGGCCTCGAAGTCGTCGAGATCGAACACGACGACCGCCGCGGTTCGTCCGTCGGCGTCGACCTCGACGAGATTAAGGGCATCGTTTTGAATCGCACCGGGGTCGGGGCCCGCGGCGCGGACACGCAAGAGGGCGAGGTGCTCACCGCGGGTCGCCATGACGCCCAACATCGTTAATGTGAAGCCGACATCGGCGGTCGCTTGCGCACCTGCGATTCCGGCATCTCGACCATATTGGATCCCGGCATTCACCACCCGCCGGCGATCTTCGATGGAAAAGTCATCCGCCACAATTCCGGTCATCGCGTCCCAGTCGCGGGCAGCGTAGTGCGCAAAGTAACGCTCGGCCGCTCGGATTGCGGCGTTCTCCAGTCGCGGCGCCGGACGGCTGAGCTGCTCGAATCTCGCGATCGCGGTATCCAGATCCGCCTCGTCGAATAGCTCGCAGCGGTTGACCATGCCGCCTTGGACCGTGCAGATGAAGGCGATCCGCCATTCGGCGTCGAAGCCTTCCTGTGAGGTTTCATGCCCGACATGGGTGTAAAACACTCCCAGGTCATTGAGTAGATGGACGGCCTCGACATGGTTCCGGATGTTGTGGTCGTGGTCCAAAGCGGCACGGGCGTATGCGATTACCTCACCGGGCGCGAAAGCTGTTCCCCGCCGGTGGTCGATGCTCACGCAGTCCGGTGTCATCGCGGGCAGCTCATGGCGGTTGAGCGCGGCGTAGTTGTCCACAATGACGGACCACGTGCGCGCGTGGGCTGCCGCTTCGCCGGCGAGGTAGCGGGCGTCGAGCTCCGCAATGGCAGCATCGAAGTCGTCGGGGTCGAACACGACGCGTGCCACGACCCGGTCGTCGTCGCCGATCTCGAAGACGCTGAAGAGATCGATGTGGGACGCCTCGCCCGAGTATCGGGCAAGGCGAAGGACGAGGCGCTCGCCGCGCGTCGCGATGACGGTCGACGTTATATCCCTAACGCCTAAGTCGGAATTCGCGCGCGCATCTCGGATTGCGGCATCCCGCCCGCGTCTGATCCCCGCGTTCACGACGCGGCGGCGGTCGTCACTGAAAACGTCGTCGGCCAGCATGTCGGTCAACGCGGCCCAATCGCGGGCCGCGAAGTGCGCCTGGAGGCGCTCGGTTATTTGACTTGCCGCGTTCTCCAGCCGCCGCGCCTGCGGGCGCAGCTCCTCGAAGCGGGCAAGGGCTGCGTCGACGTCATCCTCTTCGTAGACTTCCAGCCGCGTCTCTTCCCGGCCGACGGAGAGGAGAAGCACACGAGGCCACTGCAATTCGTTCCCGTGGACATCGGTGCCTTCGATGACGAATTTGACGACGGTGCCGTGAGCGTCGAGCGCGTGCACCGCAGCCGTCCGATAGCGGGCGTCGGGCACCAGTGCCCACAGTTCCTCGACCGCGCGACCGAAGTCCCCCGGTGCGAACCCGACGTGTCGGTGATCGGTATACACAAGTCCGGCAATCATTCGTCCAGACTCGTGACGGTTGAGTTCGCCGAGCGTCTCCATTCCGATCTGCCAGACATGCGCGTAGGGTGCCGCGTCGCCTGTTAGGTACCGCGCTTCCAGCTCCTCGTAAGCGGCGTCGACGTCGTCGGGGTCGAACGCGACGTACGCCACGATCCGCTCGTCGGTGTCGATTTCCGCGATGCGGAGTACCTCTGTGTGGAACGCCTCGGGCCGCTGGTCTCGGCCCGTGTAGAGGGTGCGAACGAGGGCAAGACGCTCCCCGCGGATCGCGATGACGTCTGACGTCATGGCCTTAGTTCCAAGGTCGGCGATCGTCCGTAACTCCGAGAGCTCGGTGGCGCGGTCATTGCCCTCTCGGCGGAGTCCTCGCCTCCGGTCATCGACACGAAGATCGTCGGCTAACAATGCGCCGATCTCGTCCCAACGCCTTTCGGCAAAGAGCGCATTGAACCGAGCATCGGCTCGGCTTGCGGCGCTCTCGAGCCGGTCGCGGGGACATTCTTCCTCGAATCGGGCATGTGTGGCATCGAGTTCGGCGAGCGCGGCGTCGATGTCTTCGACGTCGAACTTCACCTGCAGCGCTATTTGACCTTCCTCGTCGAGGCCGACTACCTGGAGCATCTCGTCCCGCGGCGCTCCCGAACTCAGATCTACAGTGGCTATCTCCAGCCGCATGAGGGCAAGACGCTGGCCGCGCACGGCCAGAGCCGTGTGGCGGTAGCGCACCATGCCAGTCTCGAGATAACGCCTCATATCCTGGGGCCATTTATTTTTGGGGACGTCGATCCGCGAAAAGCCGACGATCTTCCGGCGACTCTCGACGGACACGGAGGGGGCTAACAGCTGCGCTACCTCGTCCCAGGCCTCGCGATTGACGGCATCGATCAACCGGCTGCCCGCTTGTACGCAAGCGTTGGTCGGTTCGACGGGTGCGGGTGCGGATTGGGGTGATTGACGAACGTCGGTGGCACCGGCGATGCCGCGCGCCTTCTCGACGAGCGCGGCGGCACCCTTCCGCTCGTACAGACCGACCGCCCGCTCCGCGGCGGCTCTCGCCCCCGCAGCATCGCCAGCGGCGCCCAAAACCGTTGCCAGTGAGGCACATGCGTCGCCGTGATCGACCAACAGGTCGGTGCGCTCGGCCAGGCTGACAGCAGCCTCGGCCACTCGCCGGGCCCCTTCGTGATCGTTGCCGCGCGAAAGCAGATGCGCCCGAAGCGCGCGCCAGGCGATCGACGGCTTCAGCGCGTGCCCGGCGAGACGCTCACTCTCCGTGCACAATTCGTCGGCCTCGGCATCTCGGTCAAGCGCGAGGCATGTGCGCCCCAGCAGCGCGGCGGTCTCGGCGGTGTCGGCGTCCAGGCCCATGCGACGAAAGCCGTTGTACGCCTGACGCAAATGCGCCTCAGCCGCGGCGGGATCATCCACAACCAGCTCGACAATGCCGGCGAATTGCTCGACCTCGAGCAGCGCATGGCGCAGGCCCAGCTCGGTGACCGTGCGCCGGGCGGAGTCGATCATCCGTCGGGCCGCCGCCGCGCGTCCGCGGAAGGCCTCCAACACGGCCTGGCACCGCGTCGAGGTCGCCTCGACCGCGGGGGAGTCGGTCGTGATTCGCAGCAACCGCACCACGTCAAGACACCGACCGCCCGCTCGCGGAACGGGATTGGGCCCCCACAGTGCCGCCAGTGGCGCACCGGCCAGGACCGCGTTCACCCGGCGGTGCTCACGGGCGCGTCGCGCCGCGGTGAGGGCGTCGTCCAGGGCGATTTCGCAGTCGCCGATCCGACCGAGGCGGGCAAGGCACCCGGCACGGACGGTGTGCGCCATGGCTTCTCCGGCCGCGTCGTCCAGTTCGGCCAGCTTGCCGGCGGCCGAGCCGACCGCGGTCTCGACCTCGTCGAGTCGTTCGGGATGGATCAGCATCGAGAGTTGGCCGTCGAAGCACGTCGCCCAGGCCGCGAGACGGGCCGAATCCCGCGTCGCTTCTTGCAGTTGCGCAACCGCGCCCGCCGCCGAGGTGACGTCACCCGCAGCCAACAGCGCCTCGCAGCGGGCGATCAGCAGCGCGGCAACTTGGTCGTCGCGGTCGGGCAGTTCTTCGTCGAT
Source organism: uncultured Actinomycetota bacterium (assembly GCA_963784685.1). Classification (GTDB taxonomy): domain Bacteria; phylum Actinomycetota; class Actinomycetes; order Mycobacteriales; family Mycobacteriaceae; genus Mycobacterium. The sequence continues at coordinate 129,980 of CAWASF010000002.1, read as the reverse complement.
CTCCTCCAGCGCGTGCAGGGCCCGGTCGTAAAGGTCGGCGGCGCCTTCGTAGGCGAGGCGGGTCATCGCCTGGTCCGCCGCGCGCCGGCAGTACTCGACGGCCTTGGCCGCGTTTCCCGCCCACGCACACTCGAAGTAGTGGTGGGCCAGTTCGGCGAGCAGCTCGTCATCGGCCCCGGGCTGGTTCTCCAACGTCGCGGCGATGCGCTGGTGTAGCCGCATGCGCCGCACGGACGGCAGCTCGGCGAGCAGCGACTGTCGGACGATGGCGTGGTTGAACCGGTAGTGACCGCCGGACTCTTCGATGATGATGCCGGCCTTGCACGCCTGGTCGAACGCGTCGACGAGGTCGTCCCCGACCACGTGCTCGACCAGGTCCACGGCGAACCGACTGCCGACGACCGCAGCTGCGGCAAGGGCCTTGTTCGTCTCCGCGGGCAGCCGCGAAAGCCGGCGGCTCACGGCTTCTCGAACCCCTTGTGGCAAGGTGCTCGGATCCCAATGCCCGCCACTTTCTTCCACGTGCCGCAGCGCCTCGATGAGGAAGAACGGGTTGCCGCCCGTGACCGACGCCAACGCCCGGGCCAGCTCTTCGTCGTCGTAGCCGGCCTCGGCGACGTACGCGGTCACGTCGCCCTCGTCGAGGCCGCTGAGCTGAAGGCGGTCAGCTGTGCCGTCGCGGTGAAGATCGGCGAGCATCGCCGCCAGGGGGTGGGAGCGGTCAAGGTCGGTGCTGCGATACGTGCCGACGATCTGCACGCGGTCCTGCTCGGCAAAGCGCAAGATATGCCGCAAAAGGAGCAGCGTCGGTTTGGCTGCCCAGTGCAGGTCGTCGAGAACCAGGACGACGGGCGCGCTCGCGGAGGCGACCCCCAAGACAGCGACGACGGCGTCGAAGAGTGCGTAGCGTTCGGTGTCTGGATCGGCGCGGGTCGGCGTCGCCAGGTCAGGCATGACGTCGGTCAACCCGGGAACCATCGGGAGTAGTGCCTCTACGCCGCGCAGCCCCCGAAGCCGAGTGGTACCGAGGCAGGGCACCAGCGAACGCAGGGCTTCGGCGAACGGCTGGTACGGCGCACCGAGGTCCTCGTCGCATCGGCCGTAAATCACAAGGGCGCCATGGTCGTAGGCCTGCCGGGACCATTCGCCGGCCAGACGGGTCTTGCCGACCCCCGGCTCGCCGGCGATCAGCACCGCGCTCGCGCCACCAGCGAGCACGCTTTGCCATGCGGAGAAAAGTCGCCCAAGCTCACGCCCGCGCCCGACGAACGGCCCGGGACCGCCCAGCACCCCGGGCAGGTCGGGCCGGCCGAGGGGCTCATCGCTTGTCGGAGCCGGAGCACCGACTTCGGCTGTGTCCATTCGGAGTTCGAAAACATGCTCTGGCCGTGCGAGATTTTTCAGCTGGCGCATCCCGAGGTCGGCGAGCACAACATCGTCGGGCAGTGAGTCAACGACTAGCTCCGCGGTCGCACCCGAGCACAGGATCTGACCGCCCGCAGCCAGCGACCGCAGGCGCGCGGCGCGGTTGACCGCCCGGCCGAAGTAGTCGCCGTCGCGCAGCTCGGCCTCCCCGGTGTGCAATGCCACGCGGATGCGCATGGGCTCTCGCAGCGCCCACGGCTCGTGGACGATCGCATCCTGCAGCTCGATTGCGGCGGCCGCACCCGCCGACGGCCGCTCGAAGACCGAGAACGTGGCATCGCCCTCGCCGCGCGTCTTGATCAGCCGCCCTCCGCGTGACGTGACGACCTGTTCGACGAGCTCGTCGTGCCGGGCGAGCGCCACCGCCATGGCGCCGGCGTCGGCCTCCCAGGCGACCGTCGACCCCTCGATGTCGGTCAGCAGGAAGGTCACGGCCCGAGTAATCGCCGAACTGTGTTGTGCCACAGGGGTTTCCAGCGCGGTATCCTGCGCAACGATCGCGGCCTCGAGCCGGCGAAGGTTCGGCCCGGGGTCGACGCCCAGTTCATCGGCGAGCAGCGTCCGCGCCCGCTGGTATGCGCCGAGGGCTTCGCCCTGCCTGCCGGCGCGGTAGAGGGCGAGCATCAGTTGTCCCCAACGCCTCTCGCGCAGCGGCGCGTCGGCCACCGCGGCCTCCAGCTCGCCGATGATCTCCGCGGCGCGGCCCGTCGCGAGCAGCGCGTCGGCCCGATCCTCCACCAGCGCGGCGTGGCCCTCGATCCACCGCGTCTTTTCGGAGGTTCCCCGCCGGCTGTCGGGCAGTTCGGGGATTCCGCGCCAGAGGGCGAGCGCCTCCTCGAAGCGGGCCACCGCTTGGCCGGTGTCGCCGGCGGCGGCGGCGTCGCGTCCCTGTCGGGCGGCCGATTTGTAGCGCGAGGCGTCAACCTCGCTCGCGGCGAGAGTCCAGCCCGCACCCTCCGTCAAAACAAAGCCGTCGCCCAGCGTGCGACGTAGCAAAGAAATGTGGGTCTGCAGGGCTTTGCCGGCGGTGCGCGGCGGGTTCTCGCCCCAGAGCAGCTCGACGAGGGTGTCGGCGGAGACCACCGAACCGTTGTGCAGCCCGAGCATCGTGAGGATCGCGCGAGGCTTGGCGCCCGGGATCGCGACCGGCGCGCCATGCTGCCGGACCTGCAGAGGCCCCAAAACGCCCAGTTCCACCTGTTGAAGCGTAGTCACGTTTGTAATCGTCGGGGAGGGGATTCAACGCGCGGTCAAGATCGAGTAAAGGTCTCTTGCCTGCCCGTCACTGCGCCAGAGCAGGCCGCGTATGAGGCCCATATGAATACAATGTGAACGCTCGACCCAGAGGTTCGCCGCATTGCGCCGCGCAGCGCGCGGCTAACTGATCGCCGCGGCACACGGGATTACGCCAGCAGCGATGCGAGTTCGGCGCGGCTCACCGTGACGTCGTGCCCCCCGCTGTTGTCCGCCACCACTTGGTCCTGGCCGAAGAAGAAGATCACCGCTTTGTCGGTTATCGCGAAGTTTTGGTACTTCTGCTCATCGAGGTCGGCGGACGGTGCATCCAGTTCGCGCCGGACGATCGGGTTGAGCACGTCCAGCGGTTTCGTTCCCTGCTTGAAGAGCGTGTCGAACGTAATCGGGGCGCGCTTGCCCAGGTCGAAGTTGAACGCCTTGAACGTGGTGTTTGGGTGGCCTTGATGAGCCAGGCCGGTGTCGTTGTCGATCGTCAGCACCAGGCTTTGCGTGCCCGACTCCCGCGTTCCCGAACGGTAAGTGAGGGCGGTGACGGCGAACAGATACGGCCGACCGCGCTTTTCCGATGGGCCGAACTTGGTGACCCAGTCGAGGAATGCGTCGCGGTCATGTTTCAGGAAGTCGGCCACCGCCCGCATGTCCGGGTAGTCGAGGGGAAAGCTCATGTCGATCTGGTAGGTGGGAGTAGCGGCGTGGACGTGGCAGTTCCGGTCGGGGCCGACTGTTCCGCCGAGATCGGTGCAGGCAGAATCCCCTTGCCCCGCAACCGATGTGGTGGCCCGCGCCGATGGCGTCATCGATGCGGTCTGCTGCGCGGTGCTTGACGTTCCGCACCCCGCCGCGCCGGCGATCGTGGCCGCGACCGCGATCGCGAACAGCGTGCTCCGCCTGACAAAACGCGACATCCTCATCACCGGGCCGGGAGCTTGAGAATGCGAATGGAGAGATCGTTGACGTACACGCTGCCCTTGCTGTCGACCGCCACTTGGAAGGAGCCGGAAAGTCGGCCGAACGGCAGGACGGTTGGGCTACTCTCGCCCGCACTCAACTTGAACACGCGGTCAGCTGTGAGACCGTGGTCGGTGACGTAGACATTGCCTCGGGAGTCCACTGCCACAGCGGTGGGTCCCTTGAGGTCTGTGAACGGCAGCACAGTGGAGGTCGTGGCGCCAGGCGCCAGCTTCACTACTCGATTGTTGCCCCCGTCGACCACGTAGACGTTGCCGCCGGTGTCCACAGCCACACTGCGGGGTCGCTCGAGGTTGGTGAATGGCAGCACGGTTGGGGTACTGGCGCCGGGCGCCAGCTTCATGATCCGCTTGCCGCCCGAATCGGCCACGTAGACGTTGCCGGCAGTGTCCACCGCAATACCGGCGATTTGACTGAGGTCGGCGAACGGCAGCACGGTTGGGCTCGTGGTCCCCGGTGCTAACTTCAGCACCTGGTTCGTCAAAACGTCGGTGACGTAGAGGTTGCCCACAGCGTCTGCGGCCGCATCAACGGAATGGCCGAGGTCGGTGAACGGCAGCTTTGTCGGTTTGTCCGCGCCAGCCGCCATCTCCCAAACTTGGCCGTAGAAGTCGAGCACGTACACGTTGTCCGCGGCGTCCACCGCGACCCCGGCAAGCAGTGTGATGTTGTCCTTGTCGAATGGCAACACGACTTGCGGCGCGTAAGTCATCCAGTGCATCGGTCGAATAACGCTCGGTGCCGTCGGGGCGCCCGCGGTGGTCGTCGAACATCCCGCCGTTGACAGCGCTGCCGCGCCGATCCCAGCCGCCACGGCTAGGGCGATCAGAGGGCTGCGTTTCATCACGGGTCCTTATGGTTGCCTGGTCGGTCACCTAAAGGCTGCGGCAAACGCCTTGCGCGATTCTTGCGCGTGTCTTGCGTGGCCAGCAGAACCGACAGCGTCGCACCGCGTAGACATTGAACGTCGGGGTCTCGCTTCATTTCTGGGCCGCCGCAAGTTTGATCACGCTGTGAGTGCCCGAGTCGGTGACGTAGACATTGCCCGCGGCGTCCACCGCCACCTTTACGGGGTGCTCGAGGCCGGCGAACGGCAGCACGATCGGCGCATCCGCCCCGGGCGCCAACTTCAGCACTCGCTTTTGCTCGGCATCGACCACGTACACATTCCCGCCCGAGTCCACCGCCACATCGACGACGCCGCGGAGCTGGGTGAACGGCAACACCGTGTGGGTGTCCGCCCCAGCCGCCAACTTCAGCACCCCCGTGGGATTGCCCACGTACACATCGCCGGCGGCGTCCACCGCCATTCCGTTGGGGCCGCCGCCGAGGATGGACACCCTGATGATCAGCAACACGGTCGGCGCGTCCGATCCCGCTTCCGACTCCACGACGTGGACGGGCACGCAACACCCGCCCCCACGGTCCACACCACCGCCGTTCATGCCGTAGGCGTTGCCGGTGGCATCCATTGCCATCACGACGCCGCGGAGGCCGAGGTCGGGCAACGGCAGCACGATCTGGGTATCCGACCCGGCCGCCAGCTTCACCAGGTGGTTCTTTCCGGCGTCGACAACCCACACGGCACCTGCGGGGCCCGCCACCAGTCCGGCGTGAACGAACTGCGGCAACACCGTTTGGGTGTTCGACCCCGCCGGCAGCTTGATCACCCGGGTGGTCACGTCACCGAATCCCTTGTCGTTCTTGACGTGATGCAGGTCGGCGACGTACACGTTGCCTTCGGCGTCCACCGCCAGATCGTGGGGGTCCTCGAGGCCCGTGAACGGCAGCACGGTTTGTCGCGAAGTCGGCGGCGTTGTTGTTGCCCGCGGGGTCTGCGACGTTCCGTTGCATCCGCTGACGCCGAAGGCCGCTACCGCAAGCAGAACCAGCGCCGCGATGAGGCGGCGCATCAGCCCAACTCCAACTTCACGACCCGGCCGAAGCCGTTGCTGTCAAGGACGTACACATGGCCGGCACCATCCACCGCCACAGCGCTGGGTCCGTCGAGTCCCTTGAACGGCAAGGCTGTCGAGTCGTTCGACCCGGCCGGCCGCTTCCATACCTGCCTGTTCAAATCGTCGGTGAAGTACAAATCACCGGCGGATTCCACCACAAAGGGGGCGCTGAGGCCACCCATCGACCGCACGGTCTGGTCGCCGCCGGTGTCCACCGCGACCTTCCCGGGATGGTCTAGGCCCGTAAAAGGAAGCACCGTCTGCTCTTTCGACCCGGCTGCCAATTTCAGCACCCGGTTGTTGGCGCCGTCGGCGACGAACACATCGCCGGCGTCGTCCACCGCGACACCGCCGGGCTTGTTCAGGCCGGCGAACGGCAGCACGGTCTGTTCATTCGACCCCGCCGCCAACTTCAGCACCCGGTTGCTGTAAGAGTCGGTGACGTAGACGTCGCCGGTCGCGCCCACCGCCATATTGGTCGGGTAGGTGAGACCCGTAAATGGCAACACAGTCTGTCGGGCGGGGGGCCGGGGTCGGCCCATTCGATCGATCCTCGGGCCCCTTCACGGCGGTGAAGGGCAGGTCCGCCTTGCCGATCTGAACAAGGCGATCCGGCGTGACCACAATTGCTTCCACACCACCCATACCCGCGGTCATCGAAGCGTCGAGCGCAACCCGGTAGCGCAGCGTCACAGACTTGCCCTTCGGTAGCGCCTGAACGTTCGAGTAGTTGCCGACGTAATCCATGCCCGAGCCCTCGGCCGGATGATCGATCTTGACCCAGCCCCCGGTGGCCTGGTCGAAGCGCTCGACGGTGCCCCGCGGCATCCCGGACGGATAGGGCGCGCAACTGCAGTGCTGCAGCACCAGCACGACGCCCACCTGCGGGTAGTCGACCGGCGAGTTGTTGCACACCGCCACGTCGACCTCCGTCGGCGGATCGCCCGGCTTGACTTCGCCCGATGTGATGCCGCTGAGTGCAACGGAGATCCTGCCGACTTGCGGCACCGGTTCGTACTTTTCGGCGGCCGGCATCGGCGCGGACGACGGGTTGACCTGGCAGCCGCCGGCCTGGGCGGGCGCCGGGCCGCTCGAGCTGGGCGCCGGTTTGCCGGATGTACCCGTCGAGCATGCCGCAACGGCGAGGAGGGTCGCGGTACCAATCAAAGCGCGCTTCATAAGTCGCTTGTGGTGCGCCGTCGTGGTCATCTCGGTGTCCTTTGGCAATCTGTCCGAGTTTCGGTTCCCGTAGAGGTTGTGGCAAACACCTTGCGCGATTCTTGCGCGAGTCTTGTGACGGGCTAGGCTCCCAGCGAGATACTGCGTCGGTACCCGAGCAAATCAAGAGGATGGCCGTGGACTCGCGCGTCGGAACGACGTTCGGCAAGTACAGGATCACGCGTCTGCTCGGCAAGGGCGGGGGCGGGGCGGTGTACGAAGCCTATGACACGGGCAAAGGACGAACTGTCGCGCTGAAGATACTCGCCGAGGAGTTTTCGAACGACGCCACGTTTCGGACAAGGTTTCAGCGCGAGTCCCAGGCGGCGGCGGTCCTGCAGGAACCGCACGTCATTCCGATCCACGACTGGGGCGAGATCGACGGCAGCCTCTACATCGACATGCGCCTGGTGCAGGGGCAGACGCTGCTCGACCTGATCGCGAACGGCCCCCTGGAACCCGCGCTTGCGGTGGCCATCATCGGTCAGGTTGGCGAGGCTCTGGATGCGGCACACGCCGAGGGATTGATCCATCGCGACGTCAAGCCGCAGAACATCATCGTCACACCGGCCGATTTCGTCTACCTCGTCGACTTCGGAATCGCCGAGGCCAAAGGTGACCCGCGGCTGACGACGGCTGGGACTCAGATCGGCACCTTGAATTACATGGCGCCCGAACGTTTCTCCAACGAGGCAACCACATCCGCTGTCGATGTCTACTCAATGGCATGCGTGTTGTACGAGTCGCTGACCGGAGACGCCCCGTTCGCCGGTGACCATCTCGAGAAGTTGGTGGCGGCCCACATCGCCTCGCCGCCGCCACGACCGAGTGCGGCGAATCCGCGCGTTCCCGCCGCGCTCGACGACGTCGTCACCCGCGGCATGGCCAAGCACCCTGACGACCGGTACGGAACGGCGGGCGGCCTGGGCCGCGCGGCACTGCGTGCCCTGGGGACCGGCGGACATTCGTTGTCCGCCGCGGACGCCACTCGACCGTTGGCGGCGAGTGTCGCGTCAGTGCAGTCGGGGCATGCGGGCGTGACCGTCCCGGACGGCGTCACCGTAGCGGTGCCTCGTGACCGCGATTCGAGTGAACGCAGGCGCAAGTGGGTGCTGCCGACCGTGATCGGGGTCGCGGCGGCTCTGATTCTTGGGGGCATCGGTGTGGTCATCGGCCTGATCGTCCACAAGCCAACCGGGCAGCAGCCGACCCCGCCCGCGCGCGCTGCGCAGCCTCCGCTGGTCACGGGTCCCGACATGAGCATCCTGCATCAGTCCTGCGATCAGGGCTTCACTTTGCCGACCGCCACCGGGTTCGGAACCCACGCCGGACGTGGGACTCCCGAAACGTCATGTCTTTTCGCGAACAGCGTGCTGACGTCGTACTGGGCCGAGTACGGCAACGCCAGCCCCTTACCGCGGGCCGTCTCGGCACCCGGGGCCGTTGACTGCAAGGCCGTGCCCGGCGCGCTGTGCAACGGTTCGAACTTCCTTATGCACTGCCAGCAGATGCCGGGAGACAGCTGGATCACCTGCATCGGCGGGAGGAGCGCGCGCGTGTACCTGTGGTGAGACCCGCGGCTGTCCCACAATGGGTCTTGAAGGGTCTTGAGCACCGCTGAACTGAAGGGATTGCTACCGCGATGGCCCACAGCACACTCCGGTTTGGGATGTTGGGACCGTTGCAGATGAGCGCCAACGGCACCGACGTGCCGCTCGGCGCCGCAAAGCAGCGGGCGGTGCTGGCCCTGCTGCTCATCAATCGGAATCGCATCGTTCCGAGTGATTCGGTGATCGACGCGGTGTGGCAGGAACGGCCACCGCCGGAGGCGCGGGGGAGCCTGCATGCGCATATATCGAGGCTCCGCCGACTGGTGAGCAGCACTGGCGTAGATCCCACCGCCGTCGTCGTGAGCACTCAGCCGGGGTATCGCCTCACCGTGCCCGACGAGGCGTGCGACCTCGGCCGCTTCGCGATCGAACAGAAAGCGGGAATTAACGCGGCGGCCGCCGGCCGGTTCGAACAGGCCAGCGGCCACCTATCGGCCGCGCTTTCCGAATGGCGCGGCCCGGTCCTCGAGGATCTGCGGGACTTCCCGTTCGTCGACGCCTTCGCCGCGGCGCTGACAGAGGACAAGCTGGTGGCACTGACCGTGCGGGCGGAATCCGAAATCGCTTGTGGGCGAACTCATTCCATAATCAGCGAGCTCGAAGCTCTGGCGGCCGAGCACCCCTACCGGGAACCGCTGTGGGCACAGCTGATCACCGCCTACTACCTTGCGGAACGCCAATACGATGCACTCGACGCGTACGGCCGCCTGAAGACTGCGCTCGCCGACGACCTCGGCATCGACCCCGGCCCCACCTTGCGGGGCCTTCACCAGCGGATCCTTCGCCAAGAGCCCCTGGACATCAAACATGCCGCCCGCGCCACGGCCAAACGTGTCGTCGCAACCCTCCAACGGCGCCCGAAAGTTGCCCAGGAGTTCGCCGTCGCACAGCTGCGCGACGACGCCGGATGTTGTTACCCGCTGCGCGGAACCGCCACCCGCATCGGTCGCCTCTCCGACAACGACATCGTTGTCGACGACGACACTGTCAGCCGCCACCACGCGGTGATCGTCGATACCGGAAACAGCTTTGTCATCACCGACCTGCAGTCAGCCAATGGAGTCGATGTTGCGGATCAGCGGATTCGCACCAGCGAGACGCTTGCCGATGGTGACCGCATTCGCATCTGCGGCCACGAATTCACCTTTGAATTTGGTGGAAGCTGAAGCTGCCCGCGCAAGAATCTGACAAGGATTTTGTCAGAAGCCGGCAACCCGCTACCCGAATTCTGGTCTCCCGTACGGCCAAATCACCGAACAGGAGTCCACCACCATGACCATCTCTCAGTTCCGCAAGCCCGTTGTCGGCACCGCCATCGCCGCCGCCACGTTCGGCCTGGCCATCCTGCTCAACGCAGGCACCGCCCACGCCGGCACGGCGGACGATCAATTTCTGGCCGCCCTGCATCAGCAAGGCATCAGCTTCGGCAACACGCAGTCGGCCATCAACGTCGCCCACCACGTCTGCGATGCCCTCGGCCAAGGCATGGAGCCCAGCCAGATCAGCCAGCAGCTGGCCAGCCACAACCCCGGCATCGACCGGCGGAGCGCCTTACTCATCACGGTCGACTCGGCGCAGTCCTACTGCCCGCAATACGTCCACCGGATGGCTAACGGCGCGACGGTGGTAGGCCCGAATCACTGACGGTGCTTGCCGCGCAGCGGGTTTCGTCAGCCGCTCAGGCCTTGCGGCACCGCCTTGGGCTTGTCGGTGATCACGTCACGCCCAGCACCGGCCGCCATGTTGGCGGCCTCACCGCGAGCCAGGCCCACCGTTGCGACGATCACCAACACCGCGGCCGCCGCCAGCACGAACCACCCCGGGCCGCTGGTGCCCAAAGTCTCGCCGAGCACGATGACCCCCAGCGCCCCGCCCAGCACGGGCTTGGCGACGATGATCGTCGGGAAGGACGCGGTGAGCGCGCCGGCGCGATACGCCGACTGGTGAATGACCATCCCGGCCACCCCGCAGAACACCCACCCGTAAAACGGGGGCGCTTCCAGCAAGTGGCCGGCGTTGTGTTCGACGATGTCGACAACGCCCTTCATCAGCACCGCGAACACCGCCAACAACGAACCGGCCACCGTCGCCAGCAGCACCGCCGCGATGGGACGATCCGACCAGATCCGGGCGCCCAGAAGACACAGCACCAACAGCGGGCCCAGTATGACGGCCACCACAAGCCAGGTCTGCCAAGAGGCTTGCTCCTGGCCGCCCGCCGGTTGCCCGACCGCGATGAGTATCGCCAACGCCACCGAAAGCAAGACCGCCCATGCCCACTCGCCCCGGGTTATCCGATGACGGGTCATCCTCGCGTAGATGGGCAAGGCGAACAGCAGCGCCGTCACCTGCAGCGACATGACCAACAACACCGAGCCGTCGTCGAGGGCCCACGCTAGTAGGCAATAACTCGAGATGTCCCCGATACCGCCCATCCACCAACGTTTGTCGCGCAGCAGCATCCCGAAGAGTGTCAGGTGGCCGACCTGCTTGTCGGTGACCTCCTGCGCTGAACGCTGACGGATAACATTGCCGATCGCGGATGCCAGCGCGGCGCACAGGGCGAGAAGCGCCGCGAGTCCCGCTTCCGACATGGGTGATCCTCCTTGCCGACGTCCGGTCCGAAGCCGTATGTATACCCAAATTCAGTTGCGTTTTTCTTGCGCCGTCGCTTTGCCGCGCTCGGCGCACCGGCGCCGAAGCCGCGTGACTGATTATCTGACCAATCTAGTCGCGACTCCGCGGATCCGGCCCCTCGAAGGCGGTACGGGGACCGCCGCCGCGGTGGCGCTTCACAGCGGAAATTTGGTTCTCGTGAGCTGTTCGGACAGCTCCCAAAGCGCTGCGGCGGTGGTTGCGCGCTTCGCCGACCAGTTGCGCCAGGTCGGCTGGGTGCGGCCATACAGGCCGAATCGTGGGCCGACGAACGTGTTGCCCGGCAGATCCTGCGACACCGCGTACAGCGTTTGCCGTGCGCCGAAGTCGGCATCGGTGGAGACCACATGGTCGGCGGCCATGACCGCCGCGTCGGTCAACTTGCGGCCGGAGCGGCCTTGCAGGTTTGTGCGCGACCAGCCCGGGTGGGCGGCCAGCGCGCGCAGCGAAGTGGCTGCGGTATCCAGGCGCCGCTGCAGCTCGCTGGTGAACAGGAGGTTGGCGAGCTTCGACTGGCCATAGGCCAGCCACCTCGAATACGGGCGGGACTGCCAGTTCAAATCCTTGCGGCTGATGTAGCCAATGTTGTGCAGCAGCGAGGACACCGTCACCACCCGGTCGGTGAGCTTGGGTAGCAGCAGGTTGGTCAACGCGAAATGGCCGAGATGATTGGTGCCGATATGGCGCTCGAAGCCGTCGGTGGTCAGCGCGTAGTCGACGGCCATGATGCCGGCGTTGTTGATCAAGGACGTCGGCCTTATCTATCTCGTCGGCGAAGCGCCGCACCGAAGACAAATCCTGCAAGTCGAGTTGACGCACCTCGACTTGGCCGGTTGCGGGGCCGGTCATGCGGTCGGCGGCGGCCTCGCCCTTAGCGATGTCGCGCACGGCCAGGATGACGTGAGCACCGACCCGGGCCAGTTCTCGGGCGGTCACCTCGCCCAGACCGCTGTTGGCGCCGGTGACGATGGCGGTGCGCCCGGTGAACGGGGGCAGGTCCGCTGCGGTCCAATCTGGCATTGCCACCACACTAATCGGGAGTTCTGAGGATCTTTTCGGCCGCCGACCGTGGCGCGGGCCAGGACGTGCTCCTAAACATCGCGGGTATCGTGCGGGCATGGTCAGCGGGAGGGCGTCCGTATGTACATAGGCGTCATTGTCAATCCGCACGCACGCAAGAATCGTGGTGCGGGTGACCGCAGTGCCGAGCTGCGTCGCATCGTCGGCCAGTGGGGCGAGGTGCACGAAACCAACTCCTTCGACGACCTCCGCAAGGTCGTCGACGAGCTCTGTCCGCGGGTCAGCCACCTGGTGAGCGACGGCGGCGACGGATCGCTGAACTGGTTGATCAACGAAACCGAGCACTGCGTCAGCGATCCGGAACGCTGGCCGGCGTTCGTGCCCAACAACGCCGGCAGTGTCAACGCTGTCGCGCGCAAGGCGCAGGTACGGGGACGGCCCGCGGCGATTCTGCGCGCGCTGGCCACGGCCGCCCGGGCGGATCAGCCTCCGCCGGAGGTCTCGCTGGACACGCTGACACTCGACGGCGAAACAGCCGACGGTGCGAAGTTCCATCGGCTCTGCTTCGGGCTGGCAGCCGGAGGTGTCGGCAACCGGTTCTACGACAAGTACTACGACAACCACACTCACGGGCGGGCGGACGTCGTCCGGGTGATGGCTCGCTCAATCTCCGACTACGTCACCAACAAGGTTGTCCGGTCGAGCAAGCCCAACTATGCGACCAGTCTGTTCGCCCCAACGCAGGCGCGCGTCGTCATCGACGGCGAGGAGGTTCCGACGCGGACACACCGGCTGCTGCACGCCGGCGCGATCGACCTGCATATCGGCGCGGGGTTCCGGCTCTTCCCCAAAGCGGAGAAACCTGGCGCGCTGCATTTCCAGGCCGGGAACCTGAGGCCCTCGTTGATCGTCGTGCGTTTTCCCGCCGCGCTGAGAAGCGGCAAGCTCCGTGGCGGGCTGATACGCGATGTCAACGGCCAAGAGATGGTTATCGAGGCCGAGGAGGAGCCGCTGTCGCCGATCATCGACGGGGAGCGTTTCGACGGCATCGTCAGGCTTGTGGCCCGCGCCGGGCCGCGCATCCGCATCGCCCAGGTGGGGTCGTCCACGATCGCGCGATAGCTTCCCCGGGCACGTATATCAGTAGGCCAGTATCCGTGTATTCGCGGAGTTCGGGGTTCCGCCCGGCGGCGCCTTAGTGCCGATGACGGGACCGTGCGTTGGTTAGGGCGGACCGCCGCAAGCGCGCACCCGGGGCTCGCGCCCATAGCTGACCGGTCGGCGATGAATTGCTGCTGCCATCAGCCGAGGCGGTGTACCGGCGGCACGGGCCACTGACAGCAATGCTCCACCTCCGCCTGCCGCCCACGAGAGGCGGGACCTATTTCGTCGACAGCATCGGATAATGGTTGCTATTGTTCCTGCGATTTCGCAACTATAGAGCGAAAAATTAACGGATCCGCTGTTTGCGGATCCAGACAATATGCTGGAAATGATAATTGCGGAGTTTCGATATCGAGTAGTCGGGGTGGGGCGTCGGCGGTCATTGTGTACGGGAACACGGAGATCCGTAGATCAGTATCAGCGGATGACCTCTGACCTCGGTGTATAACCAGCACTCGTTGCTGAAATACTGAAACCTGTATCTACGGAGAGCTTCTGGAGTGCGACTGTTCCGCCGCGAGGCGCCGCACCATCCGGGCCCGGGTATGTAAAGGCTTATGCAATACTTAAGCATGACCTGTGAGATTAATGACAGCTTTCCAAAAAGGCCTGGGACACCTTTGCCTGCGGCCGCTCGCCGCGGCTACGATCGGCTTAACCAATGGCGATCTAACGAAGCCGTTCTGCTGAATTCGCGGTGAGGCCGACACCGACCTGGGAGGGAGAGTGCGTCCGACGATGAAGACGCTCATTGACTACCTGCAGATGTGGGAAGCGCGGAAACCGGAGCAGGCCCTCTTCCGGTTCGTCGATGCCGAGGGGCGCGAGCTCGAGCACTACACCTACCAGAGCTTCAGCGAGCGGACCCGCGAGTTGGCCGCGTACTTGTTCACAGAAGCCGGACTCAAGCCGGGAGATCGAGCGCTGCTCGTTTACCCGCCGGGCCTGGAGATGGTGGCGGCGTTCTTCGCATGTGCGCGCATCGGGGCGATCGCGGTACCCGTCAGCCCTCCTATGCCCATGGAGTTCCAAGCAGGGCTGGCCAAACTCAGCTTCATCGCGCGGGACTGCCAGGCCAAAGTGGTGCTGTCGACCAAGCAGTTCGAGTACGACTACCGCCAGTTGCTCGGCCACCACCAGGGCGCATCCCCCTGGCCAGACGCCGTGCGGCTTCCGGACCTGCCCTGGTTCGCTACGGACGGCACGCAGGACTTTGGCGGTCCCCAAGTGGCGGACACGCCTGGCCCGGTGCTCTTCCTGCAGTACACCTCCGGCTCCACCAGCGACCCCAAGGGCGTGATCGTGAGTCACGCCAACGTCATCGCCAACCGCTCGGCCTTCAAAGGCGGCGAGGTGCTTGTCAGCTGGCTCCCCCAGCACCACGACATGGGCTTGATCTCCGCTTACCTGTTTATATTACTGCTGGGCGGGACCACGCACGCGATGTCACCACTCGACTTCCTCAAGAGGCCGTCGGCCTGGCTGCGGCTCATCAGCGACGCGCGCGCCACCCACTCGCCGGCGCCGAACTTCGCCCTTGAGTACTGCCTGCGCGAGGACAAGCTGCCGACGTCCGAGCTGGACGGGATCGACCTGAGCAGCCTGGAGAGCCTGCTCATCGGGGCGGAGCCGCTGCGGGCCAAGACTTTCACCAGTTTCCGGCAGCGCTTTGCTCCCTACGGTCTGCGGCCCGATGCGCTGCAGGGCGCATATGGCATGGCCGAAAACACCCTGATCGTCTCCATCGGCGGGCGCCAGATGCTGGCTCTGAACAAGCGCGCGCTGGAGAAAAATGTCGCGCGGGTCGAAAAGGCGCTGCCCGAAAACAACAACCAGGCCCCGGTGGTGAGCTGCGGCAAACCCACCGAGGGGAACCTGGTCCGCATCGTCGATCCCGAGTCGCGGGAGGCGTTGGGCGAGGGCCGGGTTGGTGAGGTTTGGGTGGACGGACCGTCCAAAGGCGGCGGCTACTGGCATCGCCCCGAGCTCACGGCGGAGGCCTTCGGAGCCCGCGTCGCCGGCGACGACGAACACACCTATCTCCGGACCGGCGACCTCGGCTTTATGTATGAGGACGAGCTGTTCGTCTGCGGCCGCAGCAAGGACCTGATCATCGTTCGCGGCGTCAACTGCTACCCCTCGGACATCGAGGCCGTCGTCGAGCGGTCGGCCGCGGAGGTCCGAAAGGGTTGCGTCGCCGCCTTCTCGGTCGAGCGTGACGACCAGGAAGCGCTGGTTGTGATCGCCGAGGTGCGCGACGAGCACGCGCTTCCGGACGCCAAGGCGCTGGCGCGAGCGATCCGCAGGCACGGCCACGTCGATCCGCACACCATAGTGTTCGTGTCGCCACGCAGCATTCCCAAGACCACCTCGGGGAAGATCAGGCGCGCGGAGACCCGCGGGCTCTGGCTGGACGCCAAGCTGCCCGTGGTGGCGAGCTGGGTTAACCAGGTGGCCCACCGGACTGACGACGGGCCGGCCTCGGGCACGGGCCCTCTGGACCGCTTCCGCAATCTCATCGAGAGCTACGACCTCACCGGACAGGAGGACTGCTCCTTCGCGGATCTCGGCATCGACTCGCTGGCCCTCGCCGAGCTCCGGGCGGACCTGCAGGCCCTGCTGGAACACCACGGCGCGGGCGAGCTGGCCGACGAGGTCAACACGCGCCTGCTCCAGCGTCTGACGGTCTCCGAGTTCTTCGGACTCATTCGGCAGTTCGGCGAGGAGTCCGCGCAGCCGCTGGACGCCCTGCGTCAGGCATTGAATGAGATCTCCGCCGAGTACGAGGTAAACGAGGCCGCGCAGATGCGGGCCGACGCCGGGCTGCCCCTGCCGGCGCTTCCGCCGGCGCGAGCGGAGGCGTCGGGCGACATCCTGCTGACCGGCGCGACCGGCGTTCTGGGACCGTTCCTCGTGGGCAGCCTGCTGGGGCGGACTTCCTACACCCTGCACGCGCTGGTCCGCGCGACGGACGAGGCCCATGGCCTGGACCGGATCGTCGCGTCGCTGCGCCGGGCCAACCTGTGGTCGCCGGCCCTCGAAGCCGAGGTCCGGGCGCGGGTGCGCGTCGTCTGCGGTGACCTCGCCGAGCCGAACCTCGGCATCGGTGAAGCGGCGTTCCAGCAACTGGCTGAGAGCATGGACGCCATCGTCCACAACGGCGCCCTGGTCAACTACGTTAGGACCTACGACGCCCTGCGGCCCGCCAATGTGCTTGGTACGCAACAGCTCTTGCGGCTGGCCATGACCGCGCACCGGAAGACATTCCACTTGGTGTCGAGCACGTTCATCTACGGGTGGAGCGTCAAGCCGGTAGTCGGCGAGTCCGACGCGAATGAGGAGATGAACGCGCTGGACTTCGGCTACTCGCAAACCAAGTGGGTTGGCGAGCAGCTGGCGCTGGCCGCGCAGCGGCAAGGGCTCGACGTGCGCATCTACCGGCCCTCGTTGATCTCACCTACCAGCGCGGGTTTCGGTACCCAGGACGACATCCTGGTGCGCACCATGGCGTTCATGATCGAGCACGGGATCGCCGTCAACGCGCTCAACCAGCTCAGCTTGTTGCCGGCGGACCTGGTCGCGGATCACATCGTCGCGCTGATGGATCTGCCGGCCGAGGCAGGCGCCGTTTTCAACATGACCGCGGACGACTACTACAACCTCATGGACATCACCCGGGTCTTGACCGAACGGTACGGCTACCGCTTTGCCTACCACGACATTCCGTCGTTCGCGGAGCAGATGAACCGCCGGTGCACGCCGCGCGATCCGGTTTATCCGCTGGTCGATTTCCTGACCCGCTCGGCCGGCAAGATCGCGGCGATGCGCGACAAGCGCTATGGCAACTCGCAGTACCAGCGCGCGCGCACGCTGGCCAAGATTCACCTGAAAGAGCCGGCGCTGACCGAGACCGTCGACAATCTCGTCCGATTCCTGCGCAGCGAGGGTTTGATCGACGAGAACCAATCCGAGAAGCGACGGATCGCTTAGCATCACAAGGGGTTTTGACGATGTTCACAATCGATGACCGGGCAGCGGGTCCGCACGATTCCTCGCTCGATCACGAGCGGATCGTCCTGCAGGCGCGCGACGTCGAGTTCGACTGGGCGGAGTTGCCGTTCTACTACGTGCCCAACGAGCCCTTCACGACCCACTTCTGCAACGTCCTGCACCTGCTGTTGCCGGCGGGGGAGGAGTTCATCGTCGAGGCGTTCAAGAACACGCTGCCGCTGATCAAGGACGACCAGCTGCGGCGGGACGTGCAGGGATTCATCAGCCAGGAGGCCATGCATTCCCAAGCGCACGCTGGTGTGCAGGACCACTTCGCCGCAACGGGAATTGACGTGACACCGTTCACCGACCAGATGGCCTGGTTGTTCGGCAAGCTCATCGGCGACCGGCCCGGGTGGAGCCGGCGCCGACGGCAGAACTGGTTGCTGGAGCGGGTGTCGATGGTCGCGGCCCTCGAGCACTACACTGCCATTCTGGGTGAATGGATACTCGACACGCCGCAACTCGACGCCCTCGGCACCGACCCGGTGATGCTGGATTTGATTCGTTGGCACGGCGCGGAAGAAGTCGAACACAAGGCGGTCGCGTTCGACACCATGAAACATCTGCGCGCCGGCTACTGGCGGCAAGTGCGCACGCAACTGCTGATAACGCCTTCGCTGCTGTGGCTGTTTATCCGGGGCCTGCGATTCATGTATTCCGTCGACCCACACCTCCCGCCGGGAACCAAACCGCGCTGGCGCGACTACTTCTCCGCGGCGCGGCGCGGCTTGGTTCCGGGCCCATTCGAGTTCCTGGGAGTCGTCGGCGCCTACTACAAGCCGAGTTTTCATCCGTCGCAGTTGGGTGGCGTGGGACGCGCGGTCGACTACTTGGCGAAATCGCCCGCAGCCCGCGCATCTTACTGACTTTTCTTCGGAGGACTCGATGATCACCACCGTGACCGCCTCCGACGGCGTATCGCTGGCGGTCCACGCCTACAACGAGATCGACAAGGGGCGCCCGACCATCCTGGCCATCCACGGCTACCCGGACAACCACCGCGTGTGGGACGGGGTCGCAGCCCAACTTGCCGACCGCTACAACTTCGTGGCCTACGACGTGCGCGGGGCCGGCGAGTCGGCGCGCCCGGCGGACCGGTCGGGATACCTTTTCCCCCAACTGGTTTCCGATGTCGGCGCGGTGATCGACAGCCTGGGCGTCGACGAGGTCCACCTGCTGGCCCACGACTGGGGCTCGATTCAGGGCTGGGCGGCGGTCACCGACGACGCGGTGATGGGCAGGATGGCGTCGTTCACGTCGATCTCCGGACCACATTTGAATTACGCGGGCAGGTTTCTACGGTCACCGCGCACGGCCCACGCCGTGTTCGACGTCATCAGACAAATCCTGGCGTCCGGATACATCTGGTTTTTCCTGTGCCCGGGTGCGCCCGAGATGGCGATCCGCGCTCGGGTAACCGTGAAAGTTTTTGAGGCCGTGGAACTTATCGGTCGATCGGGCGCCCGTGGCCAGCGGCGTGCGGCGACGGTCCGGTCGATCGACGACTACCTCAACGGGCTCAACCTCTACCGCGCCAACATGCCCGGGCCAATCCTGGCGCCGCCGGCGGAGCTGCCGAAGACCAGCGTCCCCGTGCAGGTGCTGGTGGCGCGCAAGGACTATTTCGTGACGCCTGCCCTGCAGCGGTTCACCGGTTCGATACCGGCCGGGTGCCGGGTCGTGCCAATCGACGGCGGGCACTGGGTGGTGGCCTCGCATCCCGACGTCGTCGCCCGGCTCACGAGCGAGTGGGCCGACCTCATCTGCGTTCGACACGCATAGGAAACTACTGTGGCACATGATATTTGGAGTACCAGACCCGCCGACTTGTACGGCCGCCGCAAGCGCGATCGCTCCTACACCGCGTTGTGGGGCGTCGGTGCGCTGTTCGGCGGCCTTGCCTCGGCATCGCGGTGGACGCCTTCGCGAGTGTCGCCGGTGCGGCGGACCGAGACCGCGATGGTCACCAAACGCGAACTCATCGCGCCCGACGTGGTCGCGTTGACGTTGGCCGACCCCGATGGCGGCTTGTTGCCGTCCTGGACACCCGGCGCGCACATCGACGTTCGGCTGCCGTCGGGGCGGCGTCGGCAGTACTCGCTGTGCGGCTCGCCCGGACGGCGCACCGACTACCGCATCGCGGTGCGCCGCATCGCCGATGGCGGCGGCGGCTCGATAGAGATGCATGACACCTATGACGTCGGCGACACCCTGGTCTTCGAAGGGCCCCGCAACGCGTTCTATCTCGTCACGGACGAGCGCGACGTGCTGTTCGTGATCGGCGGCATCGGCGTGACACCGATCCTGCCCATGATTCAGGTGGCTCGGCAGCACGGAATCAATTGGCGCGCAGTGTATGCCGGCAGGAGCCGCCAGTACATGCCGCTGCTCGACGAGGTGGTGGCGCTGGGATCGGACCGGGTCACCGTGTGGGCCGACTACGAGCGGGGCCGCTTCGCAACCGCAGCGGAACTGCTCGCCGACGCCGGGCCCACGACGGCCGTTTACGTGTGCGGCCCGACCGGGCTGCTGGAGTCGATGCGCACGGCGCGCGACAAGCAGGCCGGCGCGTCATTGCACTATGAACGGTTCGGTCCGCCGCCCGTCGTCGACGGTGTCCCGTTCGAGCTCGAACTCGCGCGCTCTGGGCAGGTGGTCGGCGTGCCGGCGAACCGGTCGGCGCTGGACGTCATGCTCGACCGTGACCCGGCGACAAGGTATTCGTGCCAGCAAGGGTTTTGCGGGACCTGCAAGGTCAAGGTGCTGGCCGGGGATGTCGAACGTCGCGGCCGTACCGCGGAGGGCGATGGTGAGATGCTGGTCTGCGTCTCGCGGGCGAAAAGCGGTCGCGTGGTGATCGACGCCTGAACGCGCTACACGGCGCCGCGTTTGACGCCGCCGAACCTGACGCTGACACGCTCGGAGGCCTTGACGCGTTCGGCCTTGGCCTTTTTGGTATAGGTCTCGCGGTCGGCGGGGGTGAGATCCGCGGCATCGGTGAACGGGGCGAGCAGCGCGCGCGGGTAAAGCCGCTCCACCAGAACGACATTGAGCTCAGCACAGAGCACCAGCGTGGACGACACCAGGAAGAGGAAGGCGAGTAGACCCAGCACAAGCGCGAACACGCTGTTGGTGGCGCTGGCGGTCTTCACCGTGTGCCGGATATAGCCGGCGGCGAACCATTGCAAGATCTGCCAGATGAAGGCAGCCGCAAGTGCTCCCGGGAAGACCTGACGGTAGGTGAGCTGCCGCGCCGTGGTCACGCGAAGGGCCACGAGGCAGATCAGGCCATTGATCGCCACGGCGACCAGGGCGAGGCCGATTTTTCCGAAGACTCCGAGCGCCTGGGTGGTCTGGCCGACCGCGGCTATGACGGTGGCCGCGACGGCCGCCGAGCCGAGTACCAATAGCAGAAGCAAGCTCCGCAAGCGTGATCGGATCGGGTCGGGACGCTTGTTCCGCGGGACGGCCCAGACGGAGTCCATCGCGTTCTGTACCGCCTGACCGACCCCTAGACCGCCGTAGAGCGCGCCGGCGATGCCGACGACCACGGCGACGGTCCCCCCGCTGAGCCCTTCCGGCTGATGCAGTTGGCTGCCGATGACGGGGAATTGGCTCAAGGTGCTGTGCAGCACCTGCGCCTGAAGGTCGGGATGGCCGGCGAGGACGAATCCGAGACCAGTGGTCAACAGCAGCAGCAGCGGGAACAGCGAGACGAACCCGTAGTAGGTGATCAGGGCAGCGAGGTAACCGCCCTGATCGTCGAGGTACTTGTAGATGACCGCGATGGCCACACCGACGGCACGATTTCGTCGCTGCAGACTGTCCAGCCAGCCGACCATCCGCCCTCGCTTCGTCTCTAGGGAATCGGACACCCAACGGGCTGGTCATACCCCGATTCGGCAGTCGTCAACCGCGTCGGACGCCGACCGAAATCGACCAAATGCCCGTCGACTGAGCCGTGCGGCGATTAGTTCGGTACCTAGCGGCGATGAGCCGGAAGGAGGAACTGACATGACCGAGGCGATGGCAACGAGAGGCCGTTTTCTACGGCGCTGCGCGATCGGCGCGTTCGCTCTTGTGGTACCGGCATTGCCGGCGACCGGACTGGTCACGCCGGCGATCAGCCGGACCGACGAGCCTTGCGCCCCCGGCTGGGCGTGGAGCGTCGACTTGAACCAATGCGTATTCGTGCTTCCGGCCGCAAACGGACCCGGCGGGCCCGGCGGGCCCGGGGGGCCCGGGGGACCGGGTGGCCCCGGCGGACCTGGCGGGCCCGGGGGACCTGGCGGGCCGGGCGGACCCGGCCGGCGGTAGAAATTGGTTGCTCGAGGGGTTGTTACGCTGGCTAAGTAACGATTCAGCCCGACACACGAGAGCAAGTCCCATGCCACGCACAGGAGACGACAACCTGACGGCCCCGCAGCGGCGCCGGCTCAACGACGCGGTCACGCGGATGTGGGGTTTCCTCGCCCCGGCATACGACCTGCCGTTCTTGCAGCGATGGGTCTACCGCCCACCGCACGACGAGGTGATCGCGCGGCTGCGCGCCCACGGATCCCGCAAGATTGCCGACATCGCTTGCGGTACAGGCATTCTCAGCCATCGGATCGAACGCGAACTACACCCCGACGCCGTCTACGGTGTCGACATGTCAGAAGGCATGCTCAACCAGGCTCACGCCAGATCCGACCGGGTGCACTGGTTGCGCGCCCCGGCCGAGCAGCTGCCCTTTGACGACGGGGAACTCGACGCCGTGGTGACGACCTCGGCGTTTCACTTCTTCGACCAGCCGGCGGCGCTACGGGAATTCCACCGGGTGCTGGCGTCCGGCGGACTGGTGGCCGTCTCGGCTCTGAGCACGCGGCAACGGCGGCTGCAGGCGCCCTCGGCCCACCGGTGGAAACCTCAGCACAACACGTCACCCGCCGAGATGCGGCGCCTGTTCGAGGACGCAGGGTTCGTCATCAGCGATCAGCACCGAATCCCGCGACCGGCCTGGACCCGGATCGTGTCCGACCTGATAACCGTCGGAACCAAAAGCTAAGGAAAATACGGGCCGCATGGGTAGCTATCCGGCGGGCTAGTGTGCGGTGATGGCTTCCGGTGTGCGTACACGGCGCTAAGAAGGCCCGGCGAGCGCCCTCAACGCACACCCCGAAGCGTCGTCGCATCCACAGGAGCCCACGTGAAATTCGCCTTCCCGCTACCGCACATGCTGCGCCTCAAGGCGATCACCCAGCGCTGGGAAGCCGGCGTCACCGGCGCGGACCAGACCCGAATCGTCAAGCGTGCCGAGGCAATGGGCTATGACATGATCGCGATCCCCGAGCATTTCGCCATCCCCGTCGAACACGTCGAACTGTCCGGGCCGCACTACCTTCAGTCGACCATCGCGCAGGCCTACATCGCGGGTGCCACCGAGAAGATTCGGCTGAACTCGTGTGTCACGGTGCTCCCCCTGCAGCATCCGATCGTGCTGGCCAAGGCGCTGGCTACCGCGGACTGGATGAGTAGTGGCCGCATGATGGTCACCTTCGGAGTCGGTTGGCTCAAAACGGAATTCGACCTTCTCGGGGTGTCCTTCCGCGAACGCGGCCGCATCGCCGACGAGTACCTCGCGGCGATGATCGAACTGTGGACCAGCGAATCGCCGCACTTCGAGGGAAGACACGTCTCCTTCCGGGACATCGCCTTCGAGCCCAAACCCGTTCAAAAACCGCATCTCCCGGTTTGGATCGGGGGTGACGCCGATGCCTCCCTCAAGCGCGCAGCCAGATTCGCCTCCGGCTGGTGGCCGTTTCTGACCCCGCCGGAAAAGATCGCCGAACGCGTTGACTTCATCAAGAGTCAACCCACCTATGACGGGCGCCCCTTCGAGGTCATGCACGGAATGGCCACCAGGCGCGTCGGCGAGGGCCATCGCGTCCGCCGCGATCCGCATGCCCGTGCCGGGATGAGCGCGCAGGAGATCGTCGACCACCTGGGTTGGCTCGCGGAGCAGGGCGTGACCTTCAGCGCGGTCCCGGTGCCCGCCGTCGGCGGGGTAGACGAGTATCTCGACTACACCCAGTGGGTGATCGAGGAGATCAAACCCAAAGTGGCTAACTGACAACGGCCGCCTCGCCGATTGGCGAGGCGGCCGTCGTGTGCGGGTTTACCGATTACAGCGGGATCCAGACCCCGAAGAACCAGAACCCCCATTGGTTGAATCCGGGATCCCACACGGGCGTTTCGTTGTAGCCCCAGTAGTTGACGGGGCCGTAGTCCCAGTGCCCGCCGGGCGGCGGTAGCGGCCGGTCCCAGGCTGGCCGCGGTGGGGCACCCCAGCCCCAGGGTGCCGCTCCGTCGCCCCACGGGGCGCCGCGGAAGTAGCCGCGCTGCGGATCGCCGCGCCATGCGCCTGGCGGGGGTCCGCCCGGCCCACCGGGGTGATCGCCGGGGTGATCGCCCGGATGGTCGGCCGGGGGTCCGCCCGGCCCACCGGGGTGATCGCCGGGGTGATCGCCGGGGTGATCACCCGGATGGTCGGCCGGGGGTCCGCCCGGGGCGCCGGGCCCGCCCCAGTGATCGCCGGGGTGATCGCCCGGATGGTCGGCCGGGGGTCCGCCCGGGCCGTCGGGCCCACCCGGCGGGCCTCCGGGGCCGCCGTGCCCGCCCGGATCATTGGGTCCGGTCGGTGGGTGGAAGCTCCCGGGCGCCGCGCCACCATGGTTATCCGCGGGCGGCGCGCCATGGCCGCCGGGCGGAGCCGGCGGTGGCCCTCCCGGAGCGGCGTTTGCCAACCCGCTACCCATACCCAGCGCCGCAGCCGTAAGAGCCCCGGCGATCGTTCCCCCCGCAATAATTCGCTTCAGTTTCATGGTTTTTCACCTATCTAGAAGTGAGTTCCCTCAGACCCCCGGATACCCCAAGACGCTAGATAGCTAAGCTATGCATCCCCTGTGTAAGACCCATGCGAGGCCTTTTGCGACTGGTGCCGGCGTCCAAAAGGGCTCCCTACCACCGTTTTAGGCGCGTAAGTGATCGCGACCACAGCAGGGTTGGAGCTCGATAAGCCAAGTACTGCGATGCGGATTAGGTTAGGGTGATCTAGCTTTGGCAAGGCTATGTTGGCTGGTCAGACACGATTTTGCTGTATATCGTTGCGGCTGTGTCGACTATGTCCCACGCCGCCGAACCCCATGTCGGTTCCCTGTCGTCGAAGTTGAATTGGCTCCGCGCAGGGGTCTTGGGTGCCAACGACGGAATCGTCTCCACCGCGGGCATTGTCGTTGGAGTTGCGGCGGCGACGGCTTCCCGCGGTCCGATATTGACCGCCGGCGTCGCCGGGCTGGCCGCGGGAGCCGTGTCGATGGCGTTGGGGGAATACGTCTCGGTCAGCACCCAGCGGGACACCGAGCAGGCGTTGTTGGCCAAGGAACTTCAAGAGTTGCACGACGATCCGGCCGCCGAATTGGATGAGCTTGCCGACCTATTGGAAGGCAAGGGCCTGACGCCGGCGACCGCGCGCACCGTGGCCGAGGAACTCACCGACCACAATCCGTTCGCCGCCCACGCCGAGGTCGAACTGGGTATCGATCCCGAGGAGCTCAGCAACCCGTGGCACGCGGCACTGTCATCGGCGCTGTCGTTCACGCTGGGTGCATTGTTGCCGTTGATCGTGATCTTGGCGCCGCCGGCGGCATGGAGAATCCCAGCCACCGTCGTGGCGGTCCTGCTGGCCTTGGTGATCACCGGGGCAGCGTCGGCTGGACTGGGCGGCGCGCCGCAGGGGCGGGCGGTGGCCCGCAACGTCATCGGTGGAGTTCTTGCCTTGACGATCACCTATGCGATCGGCCATTTGGTGGGCGCTGCCATCGCGTGATCGTGGATGCGAGGTCCGCAGCGACGTACCCGAGGGCGCCCGCGAGAACGGCGAACTTGATGAGAGCCGCGATCCGCGCGCGCCGCGCATGACTGGCGACGCCTGTGCGGTTGAGCACCTTCAGTAGCGAGACTCCCTCGGTCGCGTCGGCGGCCACGGCAACGATCACCATGGCGGGCAGGGCGGCCGGATGGTTACGACGTCGGCGTGCGCGGTCGACGAGTAGGGCCGTGAATGCGCCGTAGGTCGCCATGTAGCCGAAGTCGAGCCACAGGGATGAACGGGCGGCCCGCCGACCTTCGGCGCCCCAGCGGGTCATGATGTCGTCGGCTCGGGATGCGCTGCCCGCCAGCTCAAATCGAATAATTCCCGGTCCGCCGGTCCGGCGCATGCGGCGTTCCAGCACGAGCATGATCGCCGTGTAGAAGAGGAAGGACACGCCAGCCGCCGAGAGGCGATTGTCACGTATACGCTCGCTAGCGATATCCACCGAACCACGCTAGCAGAAGCGATGATGTCTCATGAGCCGTCGAAACGTGGAAGCCGTTACCGCCCATCCGATCGTCGACGCGCTGCTGGACCGATACCAGGATGTGCTGCGAGACCACATGCTGACCTACCGCAACCACGTATACCGCTGCATGACCTACCACCAGCTGCTGCTCGGCGCCCCGGTCCCCGACTTCGCAGCTCTTGCGTGGGCCGCGCACGATCTTGGCATTTGGACCGCGGCCAGCTTCGACTACCTCGGCCCGTCGGCCGACCTCGCGTCGTTGCACGCCAACGAATTCGGGGTCAAGGAGGTGGACCGGGTACGGACGCTGATCACTGAGCACCACCGGCTGCGGCCGGCGCGTGATCCGATCACCGAGACCTTCCGCATCGCCGACCGCATTGACGTCAGCCATGGATTCATCGCCGGCGGGGTTGGCCGGGCGCGGGTCCGCGCCGTCGTCGACGAGCTGCCATACAACGGTTTCCACGCATTCCTCGCCAAGGGCCTCTTCGGCTACGCCGCACGACACCCCTCGAGACCCCTCCCCATGTTGCGCTGGTAACGCAATCTCCCGGACCCGGGATCGCAACTGGAAAAAGAAACCGTAATGTCTACTGTTGCTATTCTCCGAACGAGGATTTCAGGAACGTTCCCTCACCTGGAGGCATCAGTTGACCGAGGCGAAGCTCACACCGAATGACGTTGGTGCAGCGGCGACGATGCCGTACTTCCTGCGCGACGGAAGCCATTACGTACCAACGGAAATCGCGCGTGGCGGCTGGGGCCCGTCGATCAGTGGGCACGTCGTCGGCGGCCTCTTGGGTTGGGCGGTCGAACGCGAAATTGACGACCCGCAACTGCAGCCCGCGCGGCTGACCGTCGACCTCCCCGCACCTACCGCGCTGGAGCCGATAGAGGTGCAGACCCGTATGCAACACGACCGACGAAGATTGCGGCTCGTCGACGCCGTTCTCATCCAGCGCGGCGCCACCGTGGCACGGGCGAGCGCACTGCTCCTGCGGCGGGGCCCGCAGCCCAACGGAGAGGTCTGGTCACAAGCTGTACAGATGCCGCGGTTTCCGCTCGAAGACGACGGCACCCACCCGTCGCTTTTCATGCGGACCTACGGGTGGGGCGCCGGCATCCAGAATCCCGATCCCGGGTGGGCCAATACCCCTGGGCCGAAATACACCTGGCTGCATGAAACGCGTTCGCTGGTCGACGACGAACCGCTGAGCCCCTTCACCCGTGCGGCGATGGCCGCCGACATCACGGCTTCGATAGCCAATTGGGGCACAATGGGATTGCAGTTCATCAACGTCGACTACACCCTGACGCTGAGCCGGTTGCCGGAAGGGCCCCACATCGGCCTGGCCTCGCTTACGCACCACAGCAGCGACGGAGTGGCGACCGGCTCAGCCGTTCTCGTCGACCGCGAGGGCCCGATAGGAAGCAGTGTGTCCGTCGCGATAGCCCACTCCGGATTCCGCCCGGCATCCCTGGATTCGCCCGCAGGTTGACGAAGGGCCCGCGACCTGTGTGTCGCTGAAATCGCCAGTGCAGCAGCGCCGCTCGCGAGGGCCGAGCCGCTACAAACACCCCGAGCGCCTCGTGATAACCCATGCGCTGCCCCGCAATCAGTTCGGAAAGGTGATGAAGAAAGACCTCCGCGAAGCCTTCGGCTGAGGCGGTGCGGTGCTGTACGTTGACTACCAATGGCCGCAGATTCGAACCCGCCGGACATCGAGGCATCTGGGCTGCTCGAGAACCTGCAGGGACGAGCGCGCCAGGAGCGCACCGAGCTTATTGAGTGGTTGCTCGCGAGCGGCTTCGACGTCGATCAGATCCGCAGCGAGTTCAGTCCCATGCTGCTGCCGGCCATTCGCTTGATCGGCGGCGACGGTGAGTTGGTCTCGCCGCGAGACGTTTCAGAGTCCAGCGGCGTAAGCCTGGAGCTGCTCAAACGACTGCACCGCGCCGCCGGCCTGGTTGGTGCCGAGGATCCCGATGCACGTCTGCAGTCGCGGGCGGATGCCGAATCCGTCCTGGACGCTGCGCGGTTGGTCGACCTTGGGCTCGACCCGCAGCAGGTCGCGTTGATCGTGCGACTCCTGATGAACGGTCTCACGGCCGCGGCGGTGTCGATGCGCCAGGCGGCGTTACAAGCTTCACTGCATCCGGGCTGCACGGAACTCGAGCTGGCCAAAGCGCTGGAAGCGCTGACGTACCGTGCCGAACCAATCCTGGGTCCGATGGTCGACGCTCTGCTGCGGCTGGCCCTGCGGCATTCGGTTGAGACCGAGGCGATTAACGCGGTCGAGCGCAGAGCCGGCACTCTGCCGGGCGCGCGGGAGGTCGGGGTGGCCTTCGCCGACCTGGTGGGCTTCACGCGGCTCGGCGAGCAGATATCTCCGGAAGAACTGGGACTGGTCGCCATCCGCCTGGCGGACCTCGCTCGTGATGTCGTCGCCAGTCCCGTCCAATTCGTCAAGACCATCGGCGACGCGGTGATGCTGGTCTGCTCGGACCCGCACACACTGCTGGTGACGGTCCTAGACCTCGTCGACGCGGCGGCCGCGGAGGATTTCCCACGACTCCGGGTCGGACTCGCCTTCGGTCGCGCCGTCAACCGCGCCGGCGACTGGTACGGCAGCCCGGTCAACCTCGCCAGCCGCGTCACCGGCGCGGCGCCGGCCAGCACGGTGCGGGTGACCGAGCCCGCGCGCAAGGCGATCGGCGATCCGGCCGACATCGAGTGGTCGTCCCCAGAAGCTCGGCACGTCAAAGGAATACGCGGTGAGGTGCTTATCTACGGGGCTCGGCGAAGACCTAGTAGGTAATCGCGGGAGTCGACACCTCAGGGTGCAGTGTCCGCTGTGCGCCGCGCGTGATAGCGCATCCGCTATCACGTTTTCGATCCGGGTACGACCCTCTTCATGGCGCCGAAGTGACTGGCGTGACCGGCGGCGGCACCTAAAACCCCTTCGGCGCGTCGCGCACCGCCTGCACGGCAGCCGCCTCGCCGTCGAACTCGACCCGCGCCTGTCGCCCGACGGAGAACAGCAGCAGCTCCTCGGGCGCACCGGTCACCGTCACCCCCGGTCCCTGAGATTTCGAGGAACCGGCGACCAGCAACGTCTTGCCATCGGGGGTGCGCAACGCGACGCGACCGGGGACCTTCGCCAGCGTCAACCGGCCCATCAGCGGCAGCGTGCGACGCAGCATCGTGGCCAGCGCGGGCTCGAGCACGCGCGGCTCCCACCCTGGCTGCGCGCGGCGCACGTCCTCGTGGTGGATGAACATCTCGGCGACGTTGGCCACCGGATCGAGCAGTTTGAGCGGCGAGTAGATGGGCGGACCAGACGCGACCTTGTCCACCAACTCCTGCCAGTCGGTCTGCTCGGTCACCTCGTTCTGTACCTTGGCGGTACGGGACGCGAAGAACGGAATCACAATGCCCGGCGCGGCGTCGGGGCGGTACTCGCGGATCACCAGGTGGGCGGCCAGGTCCCGCGTCGTCCAGCCTTCGCACAGGGTGGGCGCATCCGGCCCGACGGCGCGCATGGTCTCGACTAGGGCTGCACGTTCGTGTTGAGCAACGGACACCTGATTTCCCTTCATTCGGGTCTAGGTAGATTCGCATGATATGTCGTCGAAGGAAGTCTCATGAATGCACGTGTCGAGCAGTTGGAGTTCCAGGCAGAGGCCCGGCAACTGCTGGATTTGATGGTCCACTCCGTCTACTCCAACAAGGACTCGTTTCTGCGGGAGTTGATCTCAAACGCCTCGGACGCGCTGGACAAGCTCCGGTTGGAGGCGTTCCGCAACAAGGACCTGGACCCCGATGGCACTGTCACCTCCGATCTGCACATCGAGATCGAGAAGGACAAGGATGCGCGCACCCTGACGGTTCGCGACAACGGCATCGGGATGACGCGCGCCGAGGTCGTGGATCTGATCGGCACCCTGGCCAAGTCGGGGACCGCGGAACTGCGTCAGCAGTTGCGCGAGGCCAAGAACCTCAAGAACGAAGCCGCCTCCGACGAACTGATCGGCCAGTTCGGTATCGGTTTCTATTCGTGCTTCATGGTGGCCGACAAGGTCGAGCTGCTGACGCGGAAGGCCGGCGAGAGCGAAGGTACCAGGTGGGAATCCAGCGGTGAGGGCACCTACACCATCGAGTCGGTCGACGGCGCTCCGCAGGGGACCTCGGTCACGCTGCACCTCAAGCCCGAAGACGCCGAGGACGAGCTCCACGACTACACCGCGGAGTGGAAGATCAGGAACCTGATCAAGAAGTACTCCGACTTCATCGCGTGGCCGATCCGAATGGACGTCGAGCGACGAGTACCGGCTACCCCGGACGAAGAAGGGGCAGGCGGCGAAGAGACCGTCACGATCGAAACCGAGACCCTCAACTCGATGAAGGCTCTGTGGGCCAGGCCCAAGGACGAGGTCTCCGACGAGGAGTACAAGGAGTTCTACAAGCACATCGCACACGCCTGGGATGACCCGCTCGAGGTCATCACGATGAAGGCCGAGGGCAACTTCGAGTACCAGGCGTTGCTGTTCATCCCGTCCCACGCCCCGTTCGACCTGTTCAGCCGCGACGCCCAGACCGGGGTTCAGTTGTACGTCAAGCGCGTGTTCATCATGGGCGACTGCGAAGAGCTCATGCCCGCCTACCTTCGCTTCATCAAGGGTGTGGTCGACGCACAGGACCTGTCGCTCAACGTTTCCCGAGAAATTCTGCAGCAGGACCGGCAGATCAAGGCGATCCGCCGCCGGCTGACCAAAAAGGTCCTTTCGACCGTCAAGGACATGCAGTCCGAACGGCCGGAGGACTATCGCACGTTCTGGACTCAGTTCGGCAGGGTCGTCAAGGAGGGCCTGATGTCGGACTTCGACAATCAGGAAACCCTGCTGCGCATCTCCTCGTTCGCCTCGACACACAGCGAGGAGGAGCCGACCACCCTCGCCGAGTACGTCGAGCGCATGAAGGAAGGTCAGGAGCAGATCTTCTACGCGACCGGGGAAACCCGCCAGCAAATCTTGAAGTCGCCACATCTGGAGGCGTTCAAGGCTAAAGGATACGAGGTCCTGGTGCTGACCGATCCGGTAGACGAGGTGTGGGTAGGAAATGTTACCGAGTTCGACGGCAAACGGCTGCAGTCGGTAGCAAAAGGCGAGGTGGACCTGGGTTCCGACGAGGACGAAAGCGAGGCCGAGCGCGAAGAGCAGCAGAAGGAGTTCGCCGACCTGCTGGCCTGGCTCAAGGAGACCCTGAGTGAGCACGTCAAGGAGGTGCGGTTGTCGACCCGGTTGACCGAGTCGCCGGCCTGCCTGATCACCGACGCCTTCGGGATGACACCGGCGCTGGCGCGCCTCTACCGCGCCTCCGGACAGGTTGTTCCGGCCGGAAAGCGGATCCTCGAACTCAACCCGAATCATCCGCTCGTCATCGGCCTGCGGGAAGCGCAGAAGAAGGCGGACGACGACGCTGCGCTCACCGGGGTCGCCGAAACCGCCGAATTACTATACGGCACAGCCCTTTTGGCTGAAGGCGGCGCACTGGAGGATCCGGCACGGTTCGCCGAGTTGCTTGCGGAACGCCTGGCGCGAACGGTGTAGGTGCTAATAGTTCGCATCTATGGGGCGCACAGGCATTCCATGTGATTGAAACAGGGCCGCCAGGGATAATCAGGTCCCATGGTTGAGTTTCGGGTCATTGACCCACACGGCAAAATTGTCGCGACCAAAAATTTTGCCACCGCGGAAGCCGCGCACGCATGGTTTGTCGCCTCCGTCGGGGATAACTCCGAGTTGGGCTGGCGTATGGAGGTCAACGACGAGGGCCAGTGGGCGTTCTTCGACGACACCGCGGGTTTCACCGCCCCGGGCAGCCGCCCCCCAGCGAGGCGTCGGCGCATCACCTGCTGAACTGGACACGCACGCGACGGCGTTCGCGGCACTCCAATAGGGAGCGGACAACGCCGGGGTTGCCTGGTTGAATGCGCTGCTGGCATAATCTCTGATTGAACGATCAATCAGGACGCTTCGAATGACCGCTTCATCTCCTTTGTCGCGCCGGGACCGGCTGGTGGACGCCGCGTTGGCGGTGTTTGCTCAGCAGGGCGTCGACGCTGCCAGCATCAAGAAGATCGGCCGGGCCGCAGGGGTGGCCCCGGCGCTGATCTACCACTACTTCGAAAGCAAGGAAGCGCTGCTGGCCGCGGTGGTGCAGCGGCACGGCTTCCTACCGCAGTTGCGGGAGATGCTGGCCGCGCCGCCCGCGGCACCCGCGGCCGAGGTGTTGCCGCAAATCGCGCGCCGAATGCATGGACTTCTTACCGAACATTCCGACCTGATGCGGGTGGTGATGGCAACCTCGCAGACGCACCCGGAAATGCGCAAGCGGATGGATGCGCTTACCGACGAGGCACAGATGCTGCTCGCCGGCTATCTGCAGGCCCGAATCGACGAGGGTGAGTTGCGTGCCCACAACGCGCCGGCGGCGGCGCGGATGCTGCTGTTCAGCGTGGTGATGTGGCGCGTAGCCGATGCGCCCGCCGACGAACTCGATGACGCGATCGCCGTATTGGTGGCCGGACTGACCGGCGGCTCGCCCGGCCCGGCCGCCGCGAAGGCAAGGAAAACGGCGCGATGACAACACAATTGCGGCCCCGCATTGCCCTCACCGGGGGCCTGATTATCGCGGCCACCGTGGTCGTGGGGTTGTTCGGTTCACTCTTGGATCGGGCTTCTGTCGCCACCTCCGCATGGCGCCAAGTCGGCGTGCAGGCATGGGCTGACTACAGCCGCCACGCCGATCTGCACAACGGCCTTGTTGTGTATTCAGTGGGCGGGATGTTGTGCTGGGTACTGGTTTTCGCCGCGGCGTTGGCGTGCCGCCTCGATCGGTCCGCGCCCCGGCAGGCCCGTCCGGCCCTGTATCTGGCGGCGCTGGCCGCGCTCGGCGCCATCATCACGACCATTGTCGCGGCACCGACGATGATGCGCGTAGGACATCTCGGGGACACCGACACCGTCGCCCTGCACGACGCCTTTGAAACATTCACTCTTTGGGGGGTTTACGTGCGCGGCGTCTGCTTCGCGGCGATATTTGTGTGCCTGGTATGGGCGCTGGTCACCTATTTCCGATACCAGCCGGCTGCAACGCGGTAAGCCTCCTCGAGCGCGACCCGAGTACATTTCCTGGCACAGCTACCTTGGAGGCGCGATGGGCCGGGACATCTCCACACACTTAGCCGACGACGGCGTCGCGACGCTGACCCTGGACCGTCCGGAGCGGCGCAACGCGCTGTCGATCAAGCTCCGCGACGAGATCACCGACCAGCTTGACGGCTGGGCGACGGATCCGGCGGTCCGCGCGGTCGTGCTCACCGGGGCGGGATCGACGTTTTGCGCCGGATTCGACCTCGACGAGTTCGCGCAAGCCGACCTCGCCCCGAGTATTAAGGAAAGTTCGCATCGCTACCACCTCGCAGTGTGGCACTTCCCCAAGCCGCTAGTCGCGGCCGTCAACGGCGCCGCGGTGGCGGGCGGCATGGACCTGTGCGCGCTGTGCGACTTTCGGATCGCGGCGGCCAATGCATTTTTCGGGCATCCCGAGATCAAGTTCGGTGCGCCGCCGTTATTTACGCCGCTTCAATGGATCGTCGGCGTCGGCGTCGCACGAGACCTGTGCCTCACCGGACGACGAATAGACGCCAACGAGGCGATGCGCATCGGCCTCGTCAACAGCATCAGTGAACCCGAGCGGGTGCTCGACGACGCTTTGGCGATGGCACGCACAATCATCGAGGCCCCGCAGGCCGCGCTCGAGTGCACAAAGCGCTACCTGATCAGCAGCCCCAGCGCAACATTCGAGGAGGCCTTCGCCGTCGAGCACGACTCCGTCTTCGATGAGTTCTTGCATGGTCCCGTCGGTCCCCGCACAACCTCGTGACCGTCGAAGCTCCGGTGCCCGTCATCGACATGTGGGCACCGATCGTTCCCAGTGCCGAGGTCATTGACGACCTACGAGCCGGATTCCCGGAAGAGCAACTGCAGTACCTGGAGGTGTTCACCAAGAGAACGGTCAGCGCCGAGCAGTTCAGCGACTACGCGGATACCTTGCGCCGCACCGACGAGCAGATACTGCACTCCCTCGACGCCGCCGGAATCACCCTGAGCTTGATCACCGGATTCGACGAAATGTCGACGTGTGGTATCACTTTCGTGCACAACGCCTCGGTGGCCGCCCTCGCGGCCCGTCATCCGGACCGCTTTCTACCCTTCGCCGGTGCGGACATTATGGCCGGCGGGTCGGCGCTCGACGAATTCGAGCGCTGGGTGCGTGAGCATGGATTTCGGGGACTTAGCCTGCGGCCGTTTATGATTGGACGGCCCGCTACGGATCCGGCTTACTTCCCCTTCTACGCCAAATGCGTCGAACTCGGCGTGCCCCTATCCATTCACACCTCGGCCAATTGGACCCGGACGCGACCCAGCGATCTCGGCCATCCCCGCCACATCGACGACGTCGCCTGTCGGTTCCCTGAGCTCACCATCCTGATGAGCCACGGCGGCTACCCGTGGGTGCTCGAGGCATGCCTGATCGCGTGGAAGCACCCCAACGTTTACCTCGAATTGGCCGCGCACCGGCCCAAGTACTTCACGACGCCCGGCGCCGGATGGGACCCCCTGATGCGCTTCGGGCAGACGACTATTCGCAACAAGATCATCTACGGCACCGGTGCTTTTCTGATCAACCGCCCCTACACCCAGTTGTGCGACGAGATGCGCGCGCTGCCACTACCGCGGGAAGTCCTTGAGGACTGGCTTTGGCGTAACGCCGCGCATCTGCTCGGGCACGACAGGTAGCTGTTGGTGGCACTCCGCGCAAATTGCAGGCACGGGTGACCTGAGGGGATCTACGATTTGGCCATGGTGCTTGAGGTCGGTCAGGTGTTCGCTGGGTACACGATCGTGCGGGTGCTGGGGGCAGGGGGGATGGGCACTGTCTATCTGGCCTCCCATCCCCGGTTGCCGCGCCAGGATGCGCTGAAGGTGTTGCCGGCGGATTTGACCGCCGATCCGGAGTTCCGCGGACGGTTCCTGCGTGAGGCCGAGCTGGCCGGCAGTTTGTCCCATCCGAACATCGTGGGGATCTATGACCGCGGTGAAGAGGACGGCCAGTTTTGGATTGCGATGGATTATGTCGCCGGCACGGATCTGGGCCGGCTACTGCGCGAACACTATCCGGGAGGCATGCTCCTCGACGAGGCGGTGCCGATCATTGCCGCGGTGGGCTCGGCGCTGGATTACGCGCATCAGCGTGGGTTGTTGCACCGCGACGTCAAGCCGGCCAACATTTTGTTGGCCGATCCCGACGGGCAGGAGCGGCGGGTTTTTCTGGCCGATTTCGGCATCGCGCGGCGGATCGATGATGCGACCGGGCTGACCGCGACCAACATGACGGTGGGCACGGCGAACTATGCGGCCCCCGAGCAGTTGAGGGGCGACTCGCTGGACGGGCGCGCCGATCAATATGCCTTGGCCTGCACCGCGTTTCAAATGTTGACCGGCGCGCCGCCGTACGAGGATTCCAATCCGGCGGTGGTCATCAGCCAGCATGTCAACGCCCCGCCACCCTCGATCGGTGCGCGCCGCCCGGAGTTGGCCGGGCTGGATCCGGTGTTTGCCACGGCGATGGCCAAGGCGCCGTCGGACCGGTTCGGCAGCTGCCGGGAGTTCGCCGAGCGACTGGGCCACCCGGGTCAGTATGTCGGGCACGCCGGAGCGATCCCGTTCCCAGCCACCCCGCCACCCTTTGGTGCGACTGCACCGACGGTCGCATCACCCCCCGTCAAACGGCGGCGCTCCCGTGTGCTGATCGGCGCCCTCGTCGGCGCCGCGTTGCTGGTCGCTGCTGGTGTCGTCGCCGTCGCGAAGCTCAACCAGCCGCACCATCCGGGCGCCACCGGCGCACCCAACGCCAACACCAACACCAGCACCGCCCCGCCACCCAATACGGGTCCATTCACCGGCACGTATACGGCCCAATTCGACCAGGGCGCCAAACTCAACGGCGCCCCAGTCCCGGAAGCCAAGCCGTTGACGGACACGTATGCGTTCCGCTCGGTGTGCGGAAGCACCGGGTGCGTTGCGACCGCGGCACGCCTGAGCGGCGATATGGACCTCGCCAAGAGCGCGGTGTTCGACCAGGTTGGCGGGCGCTGGGTCTCGGTCACCATCACCCAGAACAAGTGCAACGGGCAGGCAGGCGAAGCCTGGGAGGTTTTCACGCTCGAACCGCGCCCCGATGGCACTCTCGCCGGCGAATACCGTGGGGCCGATGCCCATGGCTGCGCCGGAAAACGACCCGTGACCTTCACCCGCACGGGAGACGTCGACGTCAATAGCCTTCCCGACCCGGCTAAACTGCCGGCGCGGGTGGCGTCGCCGGCCGAAGCGCTGCACGGCCGTTACCACTGGACCCGAACCTTCAAAAACGGACTCCCACAACTTCAGGACGGGCCGGCCGTCGTCACCGACTGTCTCCGTACCGGCGATCGGTGCATGAGCTACTTCCAGTCGGGATCATTCGATATGCCAATGACATTCGGCGGCGGGAACTGGACCATGACCCTGGATCAAGACCAGGCCAGCTGCGGCGGCACGGTCCACATTCAAGTGAGCGCGCAATATCCTTTGCCGCAACCACCACAAGATCCCATCACGAAGCTCACCGGGCACGGTCACACCGAACAGACCGGGATCGGGATCGGCACCTGCGCGACGAAGACAGATTTCGACGACACATTCACGCGCGTCGGCAATTAGCGCCGGACCAACTCGGACTGACCGGGACTATCAGTGGCTTAGCTGGACCGCTTTGACCACCAGGAGCAGCGCGCCGATGACCAGGTAGCTGCGCAGCGCGATCATGCCGAGTCGGGTCCCGGGGGACCAGGTGACCGGCTCGAGCAGGGTCAGGGGCGGCATGCGCCAGGTGCTGCGGTCGACGGGGCGTGCCGGGGTTTTCGCGGGCGGTGGCGCGGGTTGGCGACGGGCCATCCAGCGCAGCACCGGCCCCGATGCGGCCGCGAGTAGGACCAGGACCAGGGCCAGGTAGCCGGCAACCGCGACGACGTCGATGTGCGGGAACAAAGTGGTGGCCATCAGGATGCCCGACAGCAGCAGCAGGGTGCCGACGATAAGCCCTGCGGCCCAGTTGAGCCACGGCCGATTGACCCAGGGCCCCAACACTTCCCGGTCGTTACACAACAGCAGCAGGAACACGCTCGCGCTGGGCAACAGCAGGCCGGCAAGGGCCTGCACGGCGGTGGTGATCAGCCCGAGCGGGGCGCCGGGGATCAGCACGATGGCCGCGGCCAAAATCACCATGGCGGTGTAGGACACGTAGAACTGTTTGGCATCGGCGAACCCGCGGTGCAACGAATGCTTCAGACCGAACACGTCGCCGAACGCGTAGCTGGTGGCCAGGGTCACTGCGGCCGCGCCGACTATCGACGCGTCCAGCAGCACGATCGCAAAGAACGAGCCGAGCGTCGCGCTGCGCTGGCCGAGCAGGTGCGCGATGGCGCCGGCGTCGGTGAAACCACCCACGGTGCCGGTGGACCGCGCTGCCCAGTCGCCGGTCATCAGCAGCGCGGCGGCGCCGACGATCACGACGAAGGCTCCCAGTACGGTGTCGGCGCGTTCGTAGGCCATGAAGCGGGGGGTGATGCGTTTGTCGACGATGTTGGACTGCTGGAAAAACAGCTGCCAGGGCGCCACCGTGGTGCCGACGATGGCGATAATCAGCAGCACGGCATCCGAGGTCACGCCACCCGAGATACTGGGCACCACAAACGACTTCGCCGCATGCGCCCATTGTGGGTGCGACATCAGCAGCATCGGGATCTGCAGCAACGTAATGGCGATGAAGACGAACATGGCCCGCTCCCAGCGCCGGAAGCTGCCGCTTGCCATGATGGCGACCAGCGCGACCGCCGAGATCGGCACCACAATGTATTTGGACACGCCGATGTAGTCGGCGGCCAGCGTGATGCCGATGAACTCGGTGACGATCGTCAGGAAGTTGAGTAGGAAAAGGTCGCCGACGGAAAACCAGCCCCAGCCGCGGCCGAAACGTTCATTGATCAGCCGGGCGTGTCCAACCCCGGTGACCGCGCCGAGCCGGACCACCATTTCCTGATTGACGATGAGCACCGGGACGAGCAGCAACAGCACCCAGAGCAGGGAGTAGCCATAGTTCTGGCCGGCTTGGGCGTAGGTGGCGATTCCGCCGGCGTCGTTATCGCCCACCATCACGATGATCCCGGGACCGATGATGGCCAACAGGGTCAGCAGCCGGGTCTTCCAGGAGCGGGCATAGTCCGGTTCGCCGACGCTGATGCGCCCGAACGCGCCCTCGATGTCGCCCAGGTGCGCGGAGTCGAGCACCGCGCTGCGCCGCGACTCGGCTCGTTCGGCCGGTGCCTCCGGCTGGGTGGCCTCGTCGGCTCCTGAGGTCATGGTGTCTCACCTCCCCCCACAGGCGCGTTGCGCTCGTCCTCGGGTTGGGTGAATTCGCGGACAGGGCGGGGTGCGGGTTCGCGGCGGCGCCAGTCCTCGGGGATGGTGGCTTCCAGGACGTCGTCGACGGTGACCACCCCGAGCACGCGGTCCTGCTCGTCGACGACGGGAATGGAGTACAGGTTGAAGTCCGCCATCAAGAGCGCGACGTCCGTCAGATCCGCGTCGGCGGTGACCCGCACAGGATCGGAATCCATCAGCGTCCCAACGCTTTCACTGGGTTGGGCCTGCAGCAAGGCGATCACGGACACCACACCGACCAGACGTTTATCCTCGTCGACGACATGCGTTTTGATGAGCGCCTCGGGCTGTATGGTGCGGGCATCGGCGATCAGCGCCAATGCCGTGCCCGCGGTTGCGCCGGCGGCGCAGGAAACAAAGTCGACGTTCATCAGCCCGCCGGCACTTTCGGGGTTGAACCCCATCAGCGTGATCACCTTGGTGCGTTGCGCCGGCGGCATCAGGTCCAGCACGCGCCGACGGCGAGATTGGCGCAGGTCCGCGATCGCGTCGGCGGCATCGTCAGCGCGCATCCGGCCCAGCAGCGCGGCGACCTCGTCATCGCGCATGTCATTGAGGAGCCGGCTGGCCTTTTCGGGGTCCAGTTCCTCGAAGACGTCGGCTTCCAGTTCAGGATCGCTCCGCACCCGATCGAGGATTTCGCCTCCCTCGGCCTTGTCGGCGTCCTCGAGAAGATCGGCGATCTCTGCCGGTTTGAACCCGCCGACCCGCCCCCAACCACGGCGCACCGCATCGGATCGGGCGTGGCCGATCAGTGGTTCGAAAGCCTTCCAATCGCGGGGCGCGTGGCCGCCGGATCGTTTGATAAGGCCAAAGAACCGCGGTGGGCGGCGGGTGTCCAATCGCGCGAGCACCCACCCGGCGCCGGTGTCTTCCAGTTCGACGTCATAGGCGCGCACCAGCTCCACGGCCGCCACATCGATCAACCGGTGCCCGAGGACGTCGGCGCGCAGCAGCACCTCACCCTCGCGGCGGTCAAAGGCGCGAAGATCAATCTTGTTCCTGGCCAACACAACCCGATGCGGAGCGTATTCGGTGATAGATTTGCTGCCAACGAACACCTGCCGTCCGCCGACGCCGGCTACGATCCCGGTAACCAACGGATATTCGTCGGCGCTGCGCAGCCGCACGATCACGTCCTCCACTCGGCCCACATCCTCGCCCGACCGGGCCACCACCGGGGCGCGCAGCAGCTGCGAGAGATGAATTACCGGAAGTTCGCCGCGGGCCTCCGTCGCATTCTCTTCTGGTGTGCTCACTTGTCCCTCCTCAGCGCTGCTTGACTGGGCCCGCGGACGGATTGCACAGGCCGTACGTCGCCGTTACTGAGAGTAGCTACAGCCGATAGGTAAACGGCGGGGGGTTATCCGTCCAACAGATACGGACGCGTGCGGGCGCAGGCTCGACACGCCCTACCGCTTGCGGGAATTCGCCTGCGTCGCTCCGGATGCCGGGACCCCGGCGGCCTGGCTGTGAGCGAGGGCCACCATCGCCGCGATCATCACCGCGACCGACACGCTAAGCGCGACCACGCCGACGTCGTTGGTTCTCAGCGTCTCACCCAGCACGGTGACTCCGAGCACCGATCCGACGATGGGCTCGGCGACGGTCACCGCGGGTAGTGACGCGGTCAGCGGGCCGGCCCGAAATGCCGACTGCTCCCAGGCCGTTGCGGCGACTCCCACCACGGCCCACACGTACACCTCGGGTGTGCGCAGCAGCGCCGGGATGCCGTGGCCAAGCCGGTCGACCACGCCCTTGGTCAATACCGTGAACAGGCCCCACAGCGAACCCGACATCACTCCCAGCAATAGCGCGCCGACAGAACCGGGGAATTTGCGAGCGCCAATCACACACAGGATGAGGCCAGGGACCATGACCGCTGCCACGACGGTCCACGTCTCAAGTGACCCTCGTGGGTTCCCGGCCTGTGGATTGCCGACCGTAACCACCACCGTGACGGCAGCGGCAAGCACCACGGCCCAGATCCCTTGCCGGCGAGTGATTCTGCGATGGTTCACCTTTGCGCTGATGAGCAAGGCGAATAGTAACGAGGTCACCGATAGCGCCTGCACGAGCACCACGGACCCCAGTCCGAGCGCCGCGGCCTGCAGTCCGAACCCGGCGGCGGCCACGAGGCTGCCCGTCCACCATCGGCGATCGCGCAGCAATCGGCGAAACAGGGCGAAGGTGCCGACCGGTTTGTCGATGACCTGCTGGGCGGATCGCTGCTCCAGGACATCTCCGATGCCGATCATCAGGGCAGCGGCTACCGCGAGGAGTGCCGCGATATCCGTGCTGCCCACGATGACCTTCTGCGCTATCAACCGACCTAAGTTCTCACGCCAGTGGAGTTCGGGATCAACGGGGTGGTTCATCTCGCCCCGCCTTCATCATGACGCCTATCGGCGAGAACTATGCCTCAATCGAGCAACGGCCGGAGCCGTCAAAGGATCCAAGGACTTGCGACCCTAGACCGTTGAACGCTGAGCGGCGGAGAGTTGCTGCTCGAGTTGGCGTTGGCCGATAGGAGGACTCACCATGGCAAGCCGACGGTTCCTGCGTGTGCTGGTGACACTACCGGGTTATGTGACACCGCTGAGCGCCTACCCGCTTGGTGATGGTTTCGTGCTCGCGGCGGCGTATCCCTACGTTGACTGGCTTGAAAATGTGCTGGCCGCAGGCAAATGCATGCTCAGTTGGAACGGCAAGGAGTACGCGCTCGAGAGGCCTGAACTAATCCCACGGGCAGGGGCGATGAAGGCGTATCCGATGCTGGTGAAGCCATTTCTCGCGGGTGCCGCGGGACAGAACAACTTCGTGTGGCTGCATCACGCTCGGAGGCCAGAAGGCAAACCGGCACAGGGTGATTCGGCCGTGAGGGAGAGGCAAGCGCTTGCCCGGTAGCGCTGTCACACGGCGAACGCCTTGGCCCCGTTGCCGATTCGATGAACATCACGGACTGATCAGTCTCGGCCCTACGATGCACTCATGAACGACGCGACCGCACGGATCGGCATTTTGGCCACCAAGGCGATGGACTTGCTCAACGCCGCCGTGGACCAGATTTCACCGGAGAGCTGGGGCCAGCCGTCTAACCTCGAGGGCTGGAGCTTGCGTGACCTGGTCGGTCACGCTACCGGCAGCGCAGCAAAGATCGTGACGCTCGTGGAGGGCGGGAAAGTCTGGGACCGCCCCTCCCAGCCAGCCGACTGGCTATGCGAGGACCCGGCGGCACGGCTTCGCGAGCTCGCCGCGCGGCTGCAGGGTACGCTGCCCGGCGCCGATCTCGACGCGATGCGCGAATCGCCGGAGGGCGAGGTTCCGTTGCACCGGGCGCTGACCTACCCCGTCTCGGACGTGGCCCTGCATAGCTGGGACGCACATCGCTCACAAGGGCGGCTTATCGAGCTGCCCGACGACCTGCTGGCGCTGTGCCGCGGGCTTGTGGAGTCGGTGCCGGAGGACATGCTGCGGCGACCGGGCGGCTTCGGGCCGGCCCGATCCGCGCCAGAGGGCTCGACGCCAACTGCCCGGCTCATGGCCTACCTCGGGCGGGCAGTCGCCAGCCAGAGCTAAAGAGTGTCGTCATCAACTGATGGTCACCATTCCGAAACCCAGACGAACGGGAATAACGGTCGTTGCCGGGTATTGCATTTTCGCGGGGCTGTCCGAGGTATGGGTCGGAATCACCGGTAACTGGATGGGATTGCTATCCAAGCCGCTGAAGCCATCCTTATGGACTGCCCTTGTCGGAGCTTTCTATGTCGCCGCCGGTATATCGCTGCTGTCGAAGAGGAAAACCGGTGCGCTACTGGGCATGTCGTTCATCCTGCTGGAGGTTCTTGGGCGCATACGTCTGGTCCGGAGCGGTATTTACCCGTCGAGAGGCCCGGACTTGGTAAAGAGCGTTGTCGGCGGCGCAATCGCCATTCTGATCGTCGTCTACTTGGTCGTTCAGTGGAGAAAGCTCGATGCGGGCAAAGTTGATCCTCAGAAGGCGTAGCGGTGGAGTTGTGAAATCGTGCGCAGCGCGGGGACGGCCAACATCATTTTTCCGAGAACCCGGTAGACCCCGCTGGGCAGGTGTCTGAACTCGTCGGTGTCGAAGACGGAGATCGCCGCCAGCAGCCGAACACCTGGAACGGCGCGAAGAATCTCGTCGGGCTCGTTGATTGCCCAGCGCAGCGTTGATCCTGAGTGCCGCACGATGGGGTTGATCTTCTGTAGCTTGATGCCAAGCCAATTGCACACATCAAACTGCAGTTCGCCTGAGGGGAAGTGCTCAACCAACCTGCGCAGCAATGCGACGCCGTCGTGTCTGGTCAGGTAGTAGGTCAGGCCCTCGGCGATGAGCAGAACCGGGCGATCGGCTGGGATGGCGCTCACCCAGGCGGGATCCGTGACGGAGCCCGGAACGAGGTGGTAGTGCTCACGGGCCGGATAAAGCTGCTTCACCAGCGCGATGACATCGGGGAAGTCGACGTCGTACCACTCGATACCGGGGCCGGGATCGAGCCGGAAGACGCGATCGTCCAGCCCGCAGCCGAGGTGCAACACCACCGCTCGGTCGTGCACGGCGATGAATTGGCGTGCCCAGTTGTCGAATTGGGCGGTGCGAACGGTGGCCGCGGAAGCGTTGCGCCCCGTGACGCTGGTTTTGCGCCAGTCGTAGTCGATGCGGCCTATCAGGTCTTTGGCGAACGTGTCCCTCAGGACCGGTTTGGCGGCGTCTGCGTCCAACGCCCTTGCGTGCAACGTCGCGAGCATCGTTTCCGCCGGCCCGGTGAAATCGATGCGGACCTTCGCCGCCTCTGACACGGGCATCAGCCTATCAGCTCATTGCTAGCCACTGTCGTGCTTGCCATGTAACACAACCGATTTCAAGAATTCCAAGCCTCGGCGGCAGTGAAGTCTCGCGCCCACACGATCGACCCTGCCCATAGCGTGTAGACGCGTGTCACGGTTGTTGCTCGGGCGGCCACCACGGACAACTTCGCCGACAGGAACTCGTGCGGCCGGATCTGACGCGTCAGCTATTGCGCCTGATCCTGAGCGCGGTGGTGATCATCGGAATCTGCAGGGGCAGTCGCGTCAGTGCCGCGACGCGCATCGGCCAGGGCTTGTCCCACCACAACCGGACCATGTTAACGTTCGCGGGGAAAACCCCGACGAACAGCGCGACGGCCGCCGTCGCGGCCAGCCGTCGCGTGCGCCGCGGCAGCAGCAGCGTTCCAATCGATATCTCGGCCACCCCCGACGCATAGGTATAGGCCCGTGCGTCTCCGGGCAGTTCGGCGGGGACGATCGTGTCGAACGGTTTTGGCGCCAGGAAGTGGAGGGTGCCTATGCCGATCAGCATCGAGGCGACGCGGTAAGCGGCGGTCTGGTTGGCATCGCGCACAACGAGGGGTGTGGTGGTCATGGGCCCCATTGTGCCTGCGTGGCCGTCAATGTCGTTCCCCAAGCCCGGGCCGCGCCCTGCCGCATCGCCTCGGGGTCGCCGGTCGTGAGATACACGCGCTTGCCGAGTTTCGCGCTGCCACGTGCGTGCGGGTACCGCTCGGCGATCGCGCCGGCCATCCGCTCGGCGGGATCGATCAGCAGGGCGTTCGGCAGGGCGGCGGCGAACCATCGGCTGGCGGCGGGGTAGTGCGTGCAGGCCAGTACCAGCGCATCGACTCGCCACAGTGGCGCGAGGATGTCGGTCAGGTCGGCGAGGAACTCTGGCGAGCCGGTGCGACCGGCCTCGATATGTGCGGAAAGCGGTTGTGCCACCCGGGAGAACACCACTCGCCCGCGCCTGGCCAGCCCGCGGCGATAGTGACCGGCGGCGATGGTGCGCCGCCCGCCTATCACGCCGACGCGTCCGGTGAGTTTCTCGGGGACCGAGGCAATCCCGTGATCGATGATTCCCTCCACGGGAACCGCAGCACCACCAAGCCGCCCGACCACCGTGCTGGCCGCGTTGCACGCGAGCACTACCTCGGTGGCTCCGCGCTCGGCAAGCGCGTTGACCACCGTGGTGAGGCGGCCGGCCAACTCGTCGACGCGCATCCGCCCGTAGGGGGTGGCGCCGGCATCCGACCAATACAGCACCGACAGCCCGGGTGCGGATCGGTCGAGGGCCTGCACCAGGCCCAGGCCGCCGATGCCCCAGTCCACGATGCCCAAACAAGAGTTCGTGTTCATGGCCCTCAGGGATAGGAGAGTGGGAAGGTGCGGCCCTTGGGAAGGGGCCCCGAATCGAAGGCCAGCACTCGCTGAGACATGTTGGCCGTCAACGTTTTCAGCCCGGCGCCGGGGAAGCGGCTGCCGAAATACCAGCGATACTCGTGCTCGGCGCGGATTGGATTGTGCCGCAGCATCTCCCGCCAGTCTGGGTGGGTGGTCAACGCGGCCAGATCGCTGGCGAACTGCGGGCGGACCCGCCGCACCCGCAGGTGCGCGAAGGCCGACCGGGTGAGCACGCCGAGTTCGCGCATGCGCACTGGATTTTCAACCATGTCGACGACCCACAGT
This sequence comes from uncultured Actinomycetota bacterium, assembly GCA_963784685.1. Taxonomy (GTDB): domain Bacteria; phylum Actinomycetota; class Actinomycetes; order Mycobacteriales; family Mycobacteriaceae; genus Mycobacterium. Next base: position 85,139 of record CAWASF010000002.1, on the reverse strand, counting down.
CGTCCACCCGGGGCGAGCACCCGGCGGATCTCTGCCATGACCGGATCCCAATCGAGGTACCGGAAGGACAGAAACGAGATCACCACGTCGACGTGGTCGTCGGGAACATCCAGTTCCGGGCCGTCAACCTTGAGGAACCGCAGCCGGGCGCGGTCGCGGCTGCGCTCCCGTGCGTGAGCGAGCATTTCGGCGGAGCTGTCCGCCCCAACGCCGAAGTCGATGACGCCGTTGTCGTCCAGTTCGCGCAGCAAAGCGCCGTTGCCGCAACCGATTTCCAGCACCCGCAGCGGCCTGCCAAGCTCGGTGCAAGCGCGGGCGGCTCTGTCGGATATCCATCGCCACTCGGAATCGCGGACCTTGATGTCGACGTAGGCACGGTCGTAGAGCTCGGCCACACGGTCGTAGGAACGCTCGGGTGCCATCGCGGCGGGACGGCTTTGCACCATCGGCTCCGCGGCGGAGCCGAGATACTTGCGGACGCTGCCACCTAGGCCGTGGGATTTCTTGCCGGGCGTGGCGATCATGTACAGACTCGGGCGATCCGTCGGTCGTCGGCCCGCCCACGCGAACCGGTCGTTGCGCGTGGACACGGTGGTGTAGTTGTAATTGCCGAACGCGGGAACCCCGAAAACGTCCGCGAAGAAGGGTGCGAACCAGCGCGCCGTTCGGCAGGCGTGGAAATACGCTCGCCCGTCGGTGGCGAATGGGATTGTCATGGAACGCCATTCGTGCGGGGAGAACTGCTCGGGCCAGTCCGTCGAACCGAACATCGGACCGTACATGCCCGCATGGCTGATCAGGTTCAGCTCGCGCAGCGCCCGTCCCGAGTTGGCGAATCCGGCCAGCTCGGCCAGGAGGTCGGCCTTGTGGTGCAGGCCGGAGACGATCACGTCGGCGTCGGGATGCGTGACCGCCAGCTCGCGGGCCATCGTAGCCGCGGCGACGGCGAACTCGGCCGACCCGCCGCGGTAGTGAGTGGTGTGTGCCACCCAAATCAGCGGATTTGCTTCGGCTTTGGGTGCGATGCAGGCGAAGGGGACGCGCGGGTGATCACCCTGTGGGATCCAGGCGCCGTAGTTGCCGACCAGCTCCAGCACCTCGGCCCGCTCCAGGTCGAACACCCGCATGCTGGACGCCGGCGGGCTGTAGAAATGCAGGGTCAGACCACGAGAGCCGGCCGTCATGTCATGTATGTCCGCGGAAGTGATGCGAATCGGTACGCCCTCGGGCCGGTTGGTCTCCTCGACGACAACCAGCCGCGGGCCGTCCCAGCCGAACCGGCGCTCCACGAACGTGCCCTCGATCGGGATGACGAAGCCGCCGGCCCCGCCGTGGTCATGGGGCGCGCACCCGTGGCCCGGGCGCCAGCGGGCGAGCATGATCTCAACCTCGTCGTCGGCCCGCAGGATCGAGCGCGAGTACGGCTCTCCCTCGTTGGGGAGTTTCGCCACCTCGGCCAGCGTCCGCCCGGCTTGGGCGAGTCGGGCCAGCAGCTCGGAGCCCGGCACTTCGCCACGTATGGCGACCGCGGCCAGGGCGTCGAGTAGCGAGGCCAGCCCCGCAGGTGCGTCGCGGGTGGTGAGTGGTTGGCAGTGGGCGATCTCGGTCATGTTGTAGACGTTTCCGCCGCGGCCTTGCGCGATCCTTGCGCGATTCTCTACGGATTCTTGGGAGATGCCTCATGGGTCACGCAGGCCTCAAAGGTCACTCGAGTCACCGGGCACTCAACCAACGGGCCGAGGCGATGCCTCGACTACGCTCGCGGCGGCCTGGCCAGTCGGAATACTCAGCCCTTACTATTGGCCATACGGTATTTGATACGATTCGCGGCATGCCTACACCCGTCATCGTCGGAGCGACCAGGACGGCGATCGGCCGCTCCTTCAAGGGGACGCTCGTCAACACGCCGCCCGAGACGCTGATCACCACGGTGCTGCCGGAGGTGGTGCGCAGGTCCGGCATCGACCCCGCAGCCATCGACGACCTCATCTTCGCGGAATCCCATTACGGCGGAGGGGATTTAGCGCGGTATGCCGCCGTCGCGACCGGCATGGAGCACATTCCCGGCCAGGCGGTGAACCGGCACTGCGCGGGGAGCCTCACCGCCATCGGTAATGCTGCGGCCCAGATCGGCTCCGGGATGGAGCGCGTGCTCATCGCCGGCGGCGTGCAGTCGCTGTCGATGACGCCGCTGATGAACCAGCGGATTCCCGGCCCCGAGCTGAAGTTCGAAGAGCGGTGGCTGCCGCCTACGCATGTCGAGACTCCGGACGCGCCCACCAAGGACATGTCGATCACCGTTGGGTGGAACACCGCGCAGGCGGTCGGGATCACGCGTGAGGAGATGGACGCCTGGGCGGCCCGGTCGCATCAGCGCGCCATCGCGGCCATGGATGCGGGCAAGTTCCTCGACGAAATCGTCCCGCTGAAGATCACGCAGCCCGACGGTTCGGTGACCGAGTTCTCGGTCGACGAGCATCCCCGTCGCGACACCACGATCGAGAAACTCGCCGCGCTCAAAGTGCTCCACCCCGAGATCGAGGGGTTCTCGATCACGGCGGGCAATAGCAGCGGCACCAACGACGCCGCCGCGGCCGTCGCGCTCGTCGACCGCGACTACGCCGACGCCGAGAAACTGAATGTGCTGGGGACGGTCAAGGCGTGGGCCGCCGTCGGCGTGGCGCCCAGGGACACTGGCCTGGGCGCCGTCAAGGTAATCGGAAAGGTGCTGCAACGGGCCGGGCTGTCGGTCGACGACGTGGCGCTGTGGGAGATCAATGAGGCCTTCGCCTCCGTTCCGATCGCGGCGTGTCGGGAGTACGGAATCGACGAGGAGCGAGTGAATTTCTCCGGTAGTGGCTGCAGCCTGGGCCATCCCATCGCGGCCTCGGGCGCGCGCATGGTTACCACGCTGACCTATGAGCTCGCCCGCCGTGGCGGCGGAATCGGTGTCGCGGCAATGTGTGCGGGCGGCGGCCAGGGCGGCGCCGTCGTCATCGAGGTCTAGCGACGGTCAGTTGCAGAACGTGTAGCCGACGAACTGGGTGTCGTGGGGGTTGGCACCTGAGTAGTTGACGTAGTGCACCGCCGGCATCCCGTTGTACTGGGTGTTCATTTTCTGGGCGCCGGGTGGCGGGACGTCTTTGGGGAAGGCCAGGATCATGTCGGCGAAGATCTTCAGGCCGCGCTGGCAGATGGCGTCCGGCCGCGGCGGCTGCGCATTCCAGGCATGCACGACGACCGGGTCGCTGAGCTGATACCCCGCCGCGCAATTCGGATCGCAGATCTTGAAAACGGCGGTTCCCGTTCCGTCGGCGCCCTGCGGTCCCCATGAGCTCCACGACATGTCTTGCAGTGCAACGGCTACGCTGGCGCATCCCAAGACATTGAGCTTCTTGGGACGCTCGACCGGCGGGACCGACATGTTGTAGCAGCCTGGGATGGCGAAGCTGGTTGGCGGAGACGGTTGGGCAGTGGTTTGGTTCGGCGCGTTTCCGTGGCCGTGGGTCAACTTCACGACGGCGAAGGCGAGCACACCGGTCAGCGCAACAGCCAGCACGAGGCCGGCCAAGCCCATACGTCCCCCCGGAAATCGCAACCGGCTTGATGAAGACACGCTGCCGCTCACGCTCACCAGGTTATGGCAGAAACGTCACAGCGGGGTGGCGACCGCCGGAGGAATCATCACAAGGTAAATTTGGTCAACACTACCAACATATTGAGGAATGTCTGTGGAGTCATCGATGCATGACCACGAGCTGGCCGCGCGGCTGGCCACCGAAGCCGGGCGGTTGTTGCTCGGGGTTCGGGAGGAGTTCGCCGATGCCGACGCGAGCGAGCGGAAAGCGGCGGGGGACAAGCGGTCCCACGACTTTCTGATGGAAGCGCTCACCAACGATCGGCCCGGCGATGCGGTGTTGTCCGAGGAGGGCGCCGACGACCCTGTGCGCTTGCGTTCGGAGCGGGTGTGGATCGTCGATCCGCTCGACGGGACGCGGGAATTCTCGGAGCTCGGGCGCGACGACTGGGCGGTGCACGTCGCGCTCTGGCAGGCCGGTGAGCTCGTTGCCGGCGCGGTCGCGTTGCCGGCACAGGGAATCACGTTGGCGACGCCGCACGTCGATTCGCCTCCCGCTGCGCCGGTCAAGCCGCGCATCGTGGTCTCCCGCACCCGGCCGCCCGCCATCGCGCTGGCCGTCCGCGACACGCTGGACGGCATCCTGGTGGAAATGGGTTCCGCCGGAGCAAAAGTGGCGTCGATCGTCCAGGGTCTGTCCGACGTGTACGTGCACGCCGGCGGCCAGTTCGAGTGGGACTCGGCCGCGCCGGTCGCGGTGGCCCGAGCGGCGGGTTTGCATGCCTCTCGCATCGACGGGTCGTCGTTGGCCTACAACCAACCGGATCCCAAGCTGCCGGATTTGGTGGTCTGCCGTCCCGAACTGGCCGAAGCCGTGCTCGCGGTCACCGCGCCCAACGTCGAGTAGTTGTGCCGATCGCCCGAACTGCGCCAACAACTCGACGCTCGGCCTTAGAGGATCGCCCATTCCTTCTCGATCCGCCCGATCTCGAGCGAGAGCAGCATGAGGGTGGGGTTGTCGCAATGCACTTCGTGGGCTTCGCGGAATTTGGCCGCGTCGCCGGTCGTCGACAGGTGCGGTCGCAGGGCCTCGAACCACGCGTCACCCACCGCGTTGGGCGGATCCTCGTTGCGAGGCCCGCAGGCCCACTGCCGGTAGTTGTCCCGCGCCTCCGCCAAGCCGCTTCGCCAGCGTTGGACGGCGTCACAGCGCTGCGCATGCAGGTGCATCTGCATCTGATGCTTGTTGTTGCCGCTGTCCACCATTCGCGGGAGGAAGGTATCGGCGGCCGACCGCGCAACGCCCGCCACGCCCATGGCCGACGCGCCCACGACCATGCCCAGCAAGCCCATCGATACCCCGTCCATGTCCAGATCGTTGCATAGCGATGCAAGTCACTGCGCCGAACGTGGATTTGTTGTGCCGCTCACGCCCGGATCGCGACAACGACTCGACGCTCGGCTTTCACAGGGCGGTCATGCGCAGCGCGCCGTCGTAGACGGCGTTCGCGTGCATCTCGAACAGTGCCGGCAGGTCAAGGGAGTCGCTGCCGACCTCCTTGGCAACGAACAGGCCGTCGGCACCGGCGATCGCGTAGGTCACCAGCTGGCGGACCTGCGCGTCGGTCAGGCCGGGCGCGAGGTCGCGGATGGCCGGGGTGAGCGTCTCGGACACCTGGTCGCGGACGGCGAGGAACATCGCCCGCGCCCGCGGTTCGACGGGCCGTCGCTCCAGCGCGAGCATCAGGCCCAGTCGGAGGAAGTCGGGGGAGTCCAGGAGAGCCTTGGCGATCTGCATGGCCACCGCGACCAGGCGGTCGCGCCCGGTACCTTGGGCGGGCATCTGCCATGCGGAAAGCCACTGGGCGAAGCTGCGTTCGATGACCGCGGCGACCAGGTCGTCCTTATCCTTGAAGTGCCAATAGATGGAACTGGCCGGCAGGCCGCACTTGGCGCTGACCAACGCGATGCTGGTGCCCTCGTAGCCGCGCTCGCTCGCGATCTCGGTGGCCGCATCCAAGATGCGGGCGCGGGATGCCTCACCATCGACGCGGCGACGCCGTTGCGGCTTGTCTTCCGTGGCCACTGAAACTCCCTGCCGATCGGGTATTGACCCTGTAGTGATCACTACACTACCGTAGTGATCGTTACAGAAAAAGTATTGCACGAAGGTCGCTTCAAGACCGGCGCCGCGTCGCCGCTACACCAAGAGGACCTCGTCCCGGCGCTCGCGGGCGCGGACATCCCGGACCGATCGCCAGAGGAGTAGTAGTGCAGCGGATCGACACGCACCACCACGCCATCCCGTCTTTCTACCGGGACCTGTTGCGAAAGGCCAAGATCGACGAGGTCGGTGGCCGAGAATTGCCCGAGTGGAGCTTGGAGGAGTCGCTGCGGACGATGGGCGAACTGAACGTCGCCACCGCGATCCTTTCGGTGTCCACGCCGGGCACCGCGTTTCTGCCGAGCGCGGCCGACGCCACCGCGCTCGCGCGTGACATCAACGACTATCTGGCCGAACTCGTTGCGGCCCAACCGGATCGGTTCGGATTCTTCGCGACCATCCCCCTGCCGCACCTCAGCGGGTCCATCGACGAGGTGGCCAGATCACTCGACGAACTGAACGCGGACGGGGTTGTGCTGCTTGCCAATAACGCCGGCACCTACCTCGGCCAGGACGGACAGGACGAGCTGTTCGCCGCGCTGGACGCGCGTTCGGCGGTGGTGTTCATCCACCCTGCGGACCTGCCCGGCCCCACGGTGGCCGGCGTCGCACCGTTCGCCGCCGACTTCCTGCTCGACACCACGCGGGCGGCGTACCTTCTCGTCCGCAACGGAATACGCCGCAAGTACCCGAACATTAAATTCATCCTCAGTCACGCGGGTGGTTTCGTCCCCTACGCCTCGCACCGGATGGCGGTCGCGCTCATGGGGGAGATCGGACGCAGCCCGGCGGACAGCCTGGACGACTTCGCGAGCTTCTACTTCGACACCGCGCTGTCGTCGAGCGCCGCGGCGCTACCGAGCCTGCTCGCCTTCGCCAAGCCCGGACACGTCACCTTCGGCTCCGACTGGCCCTTCGCGCCCGTCGCGGCCGGCAAGCTGTTCGCCGCGGGCCTGGAAACCTACCCCGGACTTTCTCCTGACGCCCGTGCGGCCATCGAGCGCACGAACGCGCTCGCGCTGTTTCCGCGACTGGGGGCGGGGCCGCCGTCCGGGGCCGGTTCGGCGCTCGATCAGGTCCGGCACGCGGCCAGCAGAGCGGTGATGCGTGGGGTTGCGCGACTGGTCAATACCCGTTGACGCGCCGTCAGCGCAGGGCTTGCTGCCAGGACAGAACGCGTTCGGCCAGTTCGGGTCCGGCGTCTTCCTGGATGAAGTGACTGGCGTTGATGCGGGCGTGCGGTTGACCGGCGCCGCCGGGAATGTGCTTGATCAGGGGGCGGTCCGCGTGCCCGAGGATGGGGTCGCGAGCTCCGAAGATGGAGAGGAAGGGTTTCTCCCAGCGGCCCAGGGAGTCCCAGGCCGCTCTATTGGCCCGGATGGCCGGATCGCTGGGCGAGGTCGGCACCAACTGAGGGAACGCGCGCGCCCCGGCTTGATAGGTCTTGTCGGGAAAGGGCGCGTCGTAGCCGGCCCGCACCTTGGGGGGCACCCTGCGGACGGTGCCGACGGCGACCAGGCGACCGGCGGGCAGGACGGGGGAGTAGCGCGCGAAGGCCCGCCATACCTCGAAGGCGCGAGAGGCGGGCGCCTGGGCCGTTGGCAGAAAACCGTTCGCCACCACCAGTCGCGCGATCCTGTCACTCTGCTCGGCGGCGATCCGCAGACCGATGAGCGATCCCCAGTCCTGCACGAACAGCGTGACCTCCTTCAGGTTGAGGCGCTCGAACCACGACGTCACCCACTCGACATGCCGTAGGTAGGTGTAATCCTCGATCCGGCTGGGCTTGTCGGAGCGGCCGAAGCCGATCAAATCGGGCGCAAGCACCCGGTTCCCCGCGTCGGCCAGCGGGGGAATCATCGTGCGGTACAGGTAGCTCCAGGTGGGCTCTCCGTGCAGCAGCACGATCGGTGGTCCGTCGGCCGGTCCCTCGTCGAGGAAGTGCATCCGCAGCGGCTTGGTGTCACTTGCCGATACGTCGAGGTAGTTCGCTACGAACGGATAGCCCTCCAGGTTTTCGAATCGGGAGTCCGGGGTTCGCAGCACATCCATATTCGGCTCCTCCGGTGGGTGGCACCCCTGCAAGCCTCTCTCCCCCGAGGCTTTTCGTCTAGTAGGAGATTTCTTTGAGCTGTCACCGGTGCCCACTAAACTGCCGAAATCATTGCCATCCGGCGCGCGGTGCTGCTCATCGCCGACATCGGCGGATACACGCATTACATGCATTGGAACCGCTTGCACCTGGCCCATGCGCAGCAGACGGTGGCCGGCTTGCTCGAGGCGGTCATCGACGCCGGCAAAGGTTTGAAGCCGCCGGCGCTATCACACGATGGCCCGGCCCATTCGCGTTATGGCTTCGACGAGCACGGCTTGCGAGGTGGCGAAGTTCAGCCGCACGTGCCCCGCACCGCCGGTCCCGAACACGTGCCCGGAGCTGAGTGCTACGCGGGCATGGTCGAGTAACCAGCGGGCCGGCCCGGACAGGTCGGCCACCACCGCGAGTCCGTCGGCGGGTTCTTCGGCCCCCGTGTCTTGCAGGCCGAGTTCTCGGCAGTCGAGCCACGCCAGGTAAGTGCCTTGTGGCGGTCGATATTTCACTCCGGGAAGGTGCTCGGCGATAAGATCACCCAGCAATGTCCGGTTCGCGTCCAGGCCGTCCAGCAGCGTGTCGAGCCAGTCACCACCGGTCCGAAACGCTTCGGCGTGCGCGATGACGCCCAGGTGGCTGGGGCCGTGGCTGACCTCTTCCGGAATCTGGCGAAGGTCCGCGGCCGCCTCGGGTCCGGCGATGGCCAGGGCGGCCTTCAGTCCGGACAGGCTCCAGGCCTTGGAGGCGGACGTCACGGCCAGGGCGTCCTCCGCTCCGGGGACGGTCAGGTAGGGGATGAACCGCGACTCGGAGAAGATGACCGGAGCGTGGATCTCGTCCGACACCACACGGACGCCGGACCGGCGGGCAAGCTCGGCGACCCCGCGTAGTTCGTCGGCGGTGTGTACCGACCCGGTCGGGTTGTGCGGATTGCACAACAGGTACGCGGCCCGCCCGCCCGAAGCGGTGGCACGCGCGAACGCTTCCTCCAAGGCCCCCAGGTCAATTCGGCCGTCGGCGTCAAGCGGCGCCTCGACCACTCGGCGGCCGTCGTGCGATACGAACGCGTAGAACGGGGCGTACACGGGCGGGTTGACGACGACGGCGTCACCGCGGTTGGTGACCAGACGCAGCATCTCGACGATGCCGAGCATGACGTCGGGAACGATCGCGGTGCGGCCGACCTCCAGGTCGTGCCATTGCCAACGCCGAGAAGCGAATTCGCTGATCGCTTCGGCAAGCAGAGTGCCGTAAGGATATCCGGTGTCGCCGTTGTCGATGGCCCGGCGCACGGCGTCGGCCACCGTCGGCGCCAGCCTGACGTCCATCTCCGCGACCCAGAGCGGTAACACATCGGCCGGGTGCGCCCGCCACTTCATGCTGGTGCGGAGCCGCAGCTGTTCCAGCGTAAGCTCCTCCAACGGGTTCACCCCGGAAGATTCCGATGCTGAGGCAGTTTCGGCACTCACGACCACCTCCTACATCAGGACGGCTTCGCGCCGACAACGTCAACCAACGTTAGCCGAGTGGCATTGCGGGAACACCGCTCGGCTGGCGCGTACGTTCGTGAGTTCTGCTCGGTCTACTCCGGGAACCAAATTACCTATCGCACTTCAGCGGCTACCTCACGATCACGGTTTCTGACTCAGCCCGCAATTCCTACGCGCGCCGGCATCGGACCCGACGACCCGGTGTCGTCAAAGGGCATCGCTACTATAGCCGCGGGCACGCGGGCATACCCAGACCCGCACGGTTTCCGAATCGAAACATGTTGCGCGCATAGAGATGATCTCGCCGTGAGCCGTAAACTCACACCGCTGCGGGTTTCGGCGGGATCAGCCTCGCGCGGGGGGTTGTGGTCGGGGCACCAGGTTTTACGGGGATTGCCGCCATCGCCCGCTCGGCCATCGCCGTGATCGTCAGGCTCGGATTCACACCGGGATTGGCCGGGATGACCGCGCCGTCGCAGACCAGGAGGTTCTGGTAGCCGAACACTCGATGCTCGCCATCGACAACGCCGTGCTCGGGGGTTTCGGCCGCTACCGCACCGCCCAGGATGTGTGCAGTAATAGGCATGTTGAACAGCGCTTCGGTCAGCCAACTCTGCGCTGTGCCACCGGTCCGGTCGGCGAGCCGCCGGGCGAAGTCGTTGGCGAGCGGCAGGAAAGTGGGCGTCGGATGGTCCGGATCCTGGCGCGTGGTGAGTCGCAGTCTCCAGCCGAGTATCCGCCGCTTGGGCACCAGCGACAGCGAGGTGTCGGTGCTCTGCATGACGCCGGTGATGAGCGAGCGTTGTGACCAGCCGCGCGGATTGGTCACGCGCACAAAACGAATCGGGTGTCTGCAGATCTGGGCGAGCAGCTTGAGCGGCCGGGTGATTCTCGTGCCGTCGCCGGTCAGCAGTGTGAACATCAGGCCCATCACGTCGCCGCCCGGCCCGTAGGTGACGGCTTCGACATGGCTGTCCCCGGTGGGGTGCATGCTCGAGGTGATCGAAACGCTGCGGCCCCAACCTCGGTCGTCCGGTGTGGTCACCGCGGTCATCGCCTCGCTGTTGGTGCGGACCAACTGGCCGAGCCGGTCCGAGACTCGCGGCAGCGCGCCGTCCCTCTTGCATTGGGCGAGCAATTTGTTGGTTCCCAGCGCACCGGCGGCCACGACGACACCGCGTGCGGTCTGCGTGCGGCGGTCCTTGCGGATCCAGGAGCCGGTGCGTTCGCTGGTCACGGCGTACCCGTCGGATCCGTCCGCCGCCCCCAGCGGCCGTATCGAGGTCACGGTGCGTTCCGGATCGATCCGCACGCCCAGGCGCTCGGCGAACCACAGATAGTTCTTGGGCAGGGTGTTCTTGGCATTGTTGCGGCATCCCAACAGGCACAACCCGCATTCGATGCAACCCGACCGGGCGGGACCGGCGCCGCCGAAATACGGATCGCGGTGCAGGACGCCCGGCTCGCCGAAGTAGACGCCGACGGGGACCGGACGGAAGGTGTCGGCTACCCCCAGCTCAACCGAAATGGCCTCGATGGCATCGTCGGCGGGCGTGCGCCGCGGCTGCGTGACGACGCCGAGCATGCCCTCGGCCAACTCGTAATACTTCTCCAGATCCGGGGCTTCTCCGCATACCTTGCGCCAGTCGTCGAAGAATCCATCACCGGCCCGCCAGAGGGTCTGCGCGTAGACCAGACTGCCGCCGCCCACGCCACTTCCGCTGAGGATCATGACGTCTTTGAACGGTGTGACCCGCAGAATGCCCTTCAGACCCAGCTTCGGCGCGAAGATCGTCCGGCGCAGCTCGGACAGCCGCTCGGCGAAGTCGTCGTCCTCGAATCGACGGCCCGACTCCAATACGGTTACCCGATAACCCTTTTCGGCCAGGCGCAGCGCCGATACGCTGCCGCCGAAGCCGGACCCCACAATCAGGTAGTCGTGGTCGTGTGCCGGGGTCATCATCGGCTCCCTACCGCGTCGGAGTACTCGCCGGAGAGCGGGTCCAGCTGGTAGATTCCTGGGCCGGGCGCGGGCCGGCCGCCTTGGGCGAACGCGCCGGGCAGCGGTCGATGCGAAGTGCTGGTTGGGATGCGCTCGACAACGCGCACGACGTGCGGTCGACGGTCCGGGGGCAGCTGGCTAAGTGCCACCGACAGGTCGGCGGCGTCCATCGTTCGTTGCGATCGCAGCGTGACCGCGGTGACCGCGAGGTCGTCGCCGTCCGCTCCGGGTACGGCGTACGTGACGCTCATGTCGATCGCGTCGAGGACGCCGAGTGCGTCTTCCACGGCGGACCCACCGACCACTCCGTGGGCGGTCGTGACGAGCGAGTCGGCACTGCCCGCGAGCCAGAGGTCGCCGTCCTCGTCGCGGTAGAACAGGTCACCGGTCAGCAGCCAGGCGTCTCCAGGCGCGAACAGCCCGCGATGCGGACGCGCCACCGGCGACATTCCCGGCTCCACCCGGGATATCAACATTCCGATTTCCTTGGGCCCGCACTGTTCGGCGGAGCCGTCGGCGCGCAGGGCCAGCTGCCGCGTGGACTCGTCTATGCGGGCGATGCGCAGCTCGGGACTGCCCGGAAGCGGGGTGCCCAGGCAACCCACCTTGGCGCCGGACATGTTGACCAGGATCGCGTCGGTCTGGGCGGAGGCGTAGTACTCCACCACCCGGGCCGGGGCGAAGCGCTCAATCACCCTGTGCCACAGTCCGACCGGCATGCCCGAGCCGATGAAAGTGCGGATCGTGTGGTGCTGCTCACTGGGATGCGGAGGCGCCTCGACGAGGTCGCGCAGCTGCGTCCAGGTGTAGGAAACCACGGTTACCCCGTAGCGACGGGCTTCATTCCAGAACGTGTCGGGGTCGAACCGGCTCGCCATCGAGAAGCGGGCCCCGCTCGCGACGGCACCGCCCAGCGACATCAACAGGCCAGATGGGTGGTGGATCGGGTTGACGCTGAAGACCGTGTCGCGCGGTCCGAGTTCAGCAGACGCCGCCGTTCCGTACGCGGCCCGCGCCCAGCGGGCATTGGTGATCATTCGCGCCCTCGTCGAGGGACCGTCGCCGGTAACCAAGACAAAGGCGGTTTCACGTGCCAGGCCGGGATTCGGTCGATACCAGGTCGGGAGGCTGACTTCAGCCGGATCGATGCGCTCCAGGTCGATCACGCCGTCGACGCCGAGGTCCCGTTGTCCTCCGCCGCCGCCGAGTACGAACACCTCGGCGTCGGTGTGCGCGCGGACGGAGTGGACGTGCTCCGGATCGGTCACGATGCGGGCGGCGCCACCAAGTTGCATCTCCTCGATCAGCGACCCGCCGGGCCGCAACAACACGACCACCGCACCGATCCGGTTCAGCGCGGCAACGGCGATGAGCATGCTGGGGCGGGTATCCATCAGAACACCGACGGATTCACCCTGACGCACGCCGACCGACAAGAGTCCCGCCACCACGGCATCAATCCGCGCCTTGAGAGCGGCGTGGGTGTGGGCGCGATCCTCCCACAAGAACCCGATCGCACCGGGGTGCCTTTCAGCGCGTTCGTCGAGGAGACAGCCGAGAGACACTTGCGTCTGCGGGCGCACCAATTCCAGCCGCAGCAGCCGCGGCAGATTGGTGGCGGCGCCGGCCGCGAACGACCACGTCGCATCGAGCGTCGACGCGCCCAAGCGCCAGCCGGCCTGCAATCCCTGACCCGCCGCTGCGATGAGCGGGTTACGCGTCCCCCCAGCGACCTTCGACGGTGTGGTGGCAACCGGCTTGATGATTTCCGGCATCTGCGTGCCCCGAACATCCCCAAAATTACTGTCGAGATGCGATGCCCAGGCGGCAACCGTAGGCCAGGTGCCGGTCGTCGCCGTGGAACCCACGACGATGCCGAGGTGTCCCACCGGGAGCGAGACCTCATGGATGTCGGCACGCGGAGCCGCGCGGCGGATCGCCCGGACCGCGTCTGGCTGCCCGATCTTGTCGTTCTCGCCGACAAAGCACAGGACGGGCCGGCCGATGTCGGCGAGGGCCAGCGGTCGCCCGTCGATGACCATGCCGCCGGCCAGCATCCGATTCTGTGCGATGAACTGCCGCAGTGCGTCGGCGAGCGCCGGAGCCGGCCAGGCGATCCAACCTTCAGATTCGATGAAGCGCCGCTGGCGCTCGTTGGGCAGCAACGCTTCGCGATCGTGCAGTTGGCGCAGGAACTGCACTCGCGAGCGCATGTTCTTTACCGGATCGAGCAGCCGAAAGCCTTCGCGGGTAGCCCATCCGGGCAATCCGGTGCGGTCCAGCAACGCCGCGGCCGCGTCTGCGGCGAATTCCGTCACCGGTTCGGGCAGCGAAAATATCGACACCGACTTGGTGTCGACCGGGCTACCGAAGGAGATCACGCTCGCCAGCCCCGCACCGTGGCGATAGGCGGCGACGGAGTAGGCAAACACACCTCCCTGGCTGTATCCGCCGAGGTGGACATCTCTGCCGGTCAGGTTTCGGACCCGGTCGACGATCTCGCTGGTCGCCACGATGTGATCGGCGAGTGTCCGTTGCAGCCCGCCTTCCTCGTGTTCGGGTGCGCCGAAGTCGACCACCCACGGGTCGATGCCGTGCTCATGCAGCACGCTCACCGCCGACGACGAAGAGGACACGTCGTACACGTCGGCCACGAACATCATCGGCGGGACCAGCACCACCGCCGGCCGTCCGGTGCTGTCACTATCGGGAAAATACCGGCGCAACCGGTACATCGGCTCCTTTGCCACCACCTCGAACGGCGAGCCGCTCTCGCCCGTTTCGAACCCACCGTGCATGAGCAGCTGCGCCGCGTTCATTGCCACCGTGCCGAGTTGGTCGGTTCGTTTGGCGAATCCCACCCGTTCCATGAGCGCTGTCACTTGATTCGAGATGTCCACGATAGTCCGTTCCATAAAAATAGTCAGAGTTGACTATATTTGCATAGTAAAGCAGCGTTTGGGCTTACCGTCAATAGCGGCGAATACGGACGGCGCGGTGGTCGGCCGCAGGCCCGCGGCAAGCCACCCGGTGGCAACGGCCGGGGAATGCCGCCGCAAATTTAGTCGATGTCGCTTCTTTAAGGGCGCGCCCGCCTCGGCTCATTAAATTGAGCAAGAGGTTCGCGGAAAGCGTGCGGGACCAGCGCCGCCACTGTGGCCGAGTGCGGCTTCAATGCCCAGATCGACTGATGGATAGCCGATTGTGCGCACCGCCTGCTCTGTGATGGCGCCTTCCTTGCCCTCAGCCGGGCGCAGCGGTCCGCGTCAAGTCTGGCACTGCGGCCACCGCGCGCCGCCGGGGGCGCGGTCCAATGGTCCCCCTACGGCGAGGACAGCAGCGGCCCCGGGCGCTTGACCTGCGGTCGTTTCTGCTGCTAACTTAAACCAGTCATTACTGACTAGTTTTGCTCAGTCACGACAGAAGGACTATCGCGTCGAGGCTCGGCGGTCATGCCTAGGCAAGCGTCCTGCGGCTGCTGGTCACACACGACCTGCGGCTGCCGGTCCCACCGCCCAACAACAGAAATGAGTATCAGCATGACCGGCTCGATCCAAGGGAAAATCCAAGGGAAGGTTGTCGCCATCACCGGCGGCGCGCGTGGCATCGGCTACGCCACCGCCCAGAAGCTGATCGCCGAAGGCGCCATCGTCGCCATCGGCGACATCGACGCGACCCAACTCAAGCAAGCCGGCACCGAACTCGGTGTGAACACCTGCCCCACAGTCGATGTCACCAGCATCGATTCGTTCACCGACTTCCTCGACGAGGTCGAACGATCACTGGGCCCCATCGATGTGCTCATCAACAACGCCGGCGTCATGCCGGTGGGCCTGGTCGTCGACGAAGACGACGCCCTGACCCGACGCGTGCTCGACATCAACCTTCTCGGCGTCATCACTGGCACCAAACTGGCGCTGCGCCGGATGCAACCACGCGGCGGCGGGCACGTCATCAACATCGCCTCACTCGCCGGGGAAACCTATTTCCCTGGTTTCGCCACCTACTGCGCCACCAAGTACGGGGTGCTCGGCTTCAGCGACGCGGCGAGACTGGAATCCGCGGGCACCGGAGTGGCGGTCTCCTCGGTGCTGCCCACCTTCACCCACACGGAACTGACCTCGGGGATCGGCGGCACCAAGGGCCTGAAGAACGCCGAGCCCGAGGACATCGCCGCCGCGATAGCGCAACTCATCGTCAAGCCGAAGCCGCGGGTGCGGGTGACGCGACTGGCCGGTATTGCGGTGCAGGCGATGAAATTCCTGCCGCACCGCGCCGCCGAAGCGATGGGCCATCTACTGGGAACCGACCAGTTCATCACGCGGCTCGACGTCGAGCAACGCAGCGCCTACGAACAGCGAGCCCGCGGCCACTGAGTCGAGTCCCAAAGTTGTTGCCGCCGCGCGAGTCAGGCGTCAGTGAATTGGTCAGGCCTCCGCAATCCCGGTCGAGAGAGGACCGCACATGAACGAGGAACATACTTACGAACAGCTCGTTGCCAAAACCCGGGCAGGCATTGCCGGCGGGGCAGACGAGGAACTCTGGAAGACCCGGATCACCGCGTTGCTGCAGGCCGGCGTGGCTCGCGGCATGGTTGCGTTGACAGGATCTTTGGTCCGACCCGATGTGGGTGCTTCCAGCGGCAACCTGCTCTTCAGCGCACGCTTCGACGATGGAACCGGGGTACGGGAGCATGACCTGGTCCTGCGTTATCAGCCCGCCGACGGACTGATGAACCGGTACGACATGGGCGCGCAATTCCGCGTGCAGCACGCGCTCGCCGATGCCGGTGTCAAGGTTGCACGTCCCCTGTGTCTCGACGACGACGGCAGCCTGCTCGGCACACCGGGCTACATCATGCGCCGTGCCGTCGGCGTCGCACCCCGGCAGTACTACTACGCGCAGGGGCCGATGGCCGAAGCCGACGCTGCGACGCGACAGGCCCTGATCGCCGACATGATGGAGACGTTGGCTGAAATCCATGCCATCGACTGGCGCACCGTCGGGCTCGATACTTTGCCGGGTGGTTGCGCAGCGGAGAACTCGATCGGCAAGGAAATCATTTTCTACACCGACGCCCTGCGCTGTGCTTCCGACGAGATTGCCGACAGCCTTTCCGGTTACGAATGCTGGCTGCACGAGAACCAGCCCAGGGTGACCACCCCAGTGCTCAATCATGGTGACTACCAGCCGTCGAACATGTTGTTCGCTGATGGCAAGCTCGTCGCCGTACTCGACTGGGAAACGGCACGCATCACCGCCCCCGAGTCCGACCTGGGCTGGCTGATGGGCGTGCATTCCTTCGCCCGCGTTCTCGGCGGTGCTGACAACATCGCCGATTTGCCGAGCGACGACGACTGGCTGAGCGCTTACGAGCGTGCCTCCGGACGCAGTTTGCAGCACTGGGAATACCACCTGGCAAAAGGCGCGTACTGCACCCTGCTGGTTCTGCACGTCTTCGGTCGTCGCATGTCGGCAGAGGAATTCGAACCCTTCACCGGCATCTTGGCGGCGCAAGAGGACCGGATGCGAACGCTGTTCAAAGCCGCGGGCGCCACCCTCAGATCTGGAGCGAACGCATGACACTGACCGCCGCCGACGACCAACGCCACACCCCGGACAGTGATGCGCCCAACTGGAGCGAAAGCTGGGTCTTCTACTTCATCGACCCGCGGCAGAACCAGTGCTGCATAACGCGCATCGGACTGGCACCCAACAAGGGCACCTGCAGCGTCATGGTCGCCATGAGCCACCACGGCAAACCGCTCTACCACCGCCATCTCGAACACCTGGCCCTCCCCGGAGGCGACATGCAGTCAGGAATACGCGCCGCTGGCTTTGAAATCCGTGCGCTGTCGCTTGACGAATATCGATTCCAGATCAGCTTTGACGATCCCACAGCGCTGCTTCAGTTCACTTTTGAATGGGAGGGAGTGCACGAACCGGCCGACTCGATCGGCCTGCATGTGCCCGGGGGTGTTGCCGGGCTTTCCAACATGCACATCGAGCAGTTGGGCCGCATCAGCGGCTACATGCAATACCGTGACAAGCGCTTTGATCTCGCCGGCATCGGGCCCCGTGATCATTCGATCGGCACACGCCATTGGGAAAGCATGATCTCCTACGACCTCGCCTGGGTGTTGATGGACGACGGCCGCGCCTTCGGCCTGATCCAGACGCAGCAGGCGAAGGGTTTGGTTCAGATTCCATGGTTGTGGGACGGCGAGCGCGTGCTGCCGCTCTCGGGGATGCAATTCAACAAGACACTGGACTGCGAATGTAGGCCGGTCAGTGTAAACATCACTGCCTGTGATCCCCAAAGCCGCCAATACCGCCTGACCGGGACGCGACGGACTTCAATGGCGTGTTTTCTCGATAGCTACCTGGTGCACTCGTCGTACTTTGATTTCGTCCTCGACGATGGCACGCGTGGGATGGGCGCCGAAGAGTATGGCTACCGGATGGGCGAGATTCACTGAGAGCACTGGGCATCGCGGACTACGGGCGACCTCACAATCGGCGAGGTTGGAGCGCCAACCTAGAAATAGTCGATAGTGACTGGTTTGACTAAGGTGCGGGCTTACCAGGAATTCTCTACCAAGGGCCGCCGGCGATCACGATGCGATCGTGGCGTGCCGGTCTTGGGGCGCAGGCTGAATCATGCTCAGGAGCCACATCGACATTCCTCCGGTTGTCCGTTGCCGCCGCAGCTCTGCCCAGTCGTTGACCTGCGCCACATTCAGTGTTATCTTTAAAACCAGTCAATAGTGACTAGTTTGAAACCAGGTGAGTAGAGCGGCAGCATCGCGGTCGCGACGGAAGGATCGGCAGGCAGTGGACATCGTTGATCGAGTTGCGGTCGTGACCGGCGCCGGGTCGGGTTTGGGTCGAGCCACCGCCCTGGCCCTGGCGAAGGCCGGAGCGCGAGTGGCGGTTTTGGACCGCAATGCCGAGGCGGCGCGTTCGGTAGTCGAGGAGGCCGGCGCAACGACGATCCCGGTGACTGTCGATGTCGCAGAACGTGCTTCGGTCAGCGCGGCGATCGCCGAAGTTTTCGATACCTTCGGCCGGATCGACGTTTGCCTCAACGCCGCCGGAATTCCCAACCCAGGCAAGGTGTTCGGCAAGAGCGGGCCGCTGGATATCGAACAGTTTCAGCGGGTCATCGATGTCAATCTGGTGGGCGCCTTCGACGTCATGCGCCAGTGCGCCGCGCTGATGACCCGAAACATGAACCCGGGCCTTGACGGTGAACGAGGGGTCATCATCAACGTCTCGTCCGGCGCCGCGTTCGAGGGGCAGAAGGGCCAGGCCGCCTACAGCGCGAGCAAGGCCGGCCTGATCGGCTTGATGCTTCCTGCCGCTCGCGACCTGGCTCAATATGGCATTCGCGTGGTGACCATCGCGCCCGGTCTGTTCGACACCGCCATCTTCGCCGACGTCGATCCCAGGGCGGTTCAGGCCCTCGGCTCGGCCGCGCTCAACCCGCCGCGACTGGGTGAACCCGCCGAGTTCGCCTCGCTGGTCATGCACATCATCGAGAACAGATACATCAACGCGACGACACTGTCGATCGACGCCGGTGCCCGGCTACCCAATGTCTAGCCGCGACCTCCACGTGCGAGAGGAAATCATGACCCAGCCACATACCGGAATCTCCTACTCCGCGTTGATCGTTGAAGCACTAAGCCGCCATCGCGATCGGACGGCGTTCATCCAGGGAGATAACCGCGTTTCCTACGCCGAGGCGGCCGATACCACGAGCCGGATCCGCAGGGTGCTGGAGGGCCTGCTGGGAGACAAAGGCGGCGCCAAGGGCAGTTGCGTGGGCGCGCTCAGCGTCAACTCGCCCGACGTCTGGATGGTGCATGCCGCGATCTGCCTGAGCGGTGCGATGTACACCGGGCTGCACCCGCTGGGGTCCGTCGACGACCATGTGCAGCTGTGCGAGGACGCCGATATCGACGTACTCATCGTCCATCCCAAGTTCGCGGAGGTCGGCGCGCAGGTCGCCGCCCGCGCCGGCAACGTCAAGCGTCTGCTCACGCTGGGGCCCGCCGATGTGGGCGAGGACCTGCTGGCGTTGTGCCGCAACGTTTTACCAGAATCGCTCAGCCGAGGTGATGCCGAAGAAGAAGACATCGCCTGGTTGCAATACACCGGGGGCACCACCGGGCGGCCGAAGGCCGCCATGATCTCCCATCGCGCGATGGTTCAGCAGGTCTTTTCGCTTACCGCCTCCTGGCGACTGCCGTTGGACCCGCGGACCCTGATCGCGACTCCGATCACCCACGCCGGTGTCCTGCCGATCCTGCCCACTCTGCTGCGGGGCGGCACCGTCGTTCTTCAGGCGGGCTTCAACGCCGAGGAGTGGCTGGCTGCTGTGGAGGCCCATCGCATCAACTACGTGTTCACGATCCCCACCGTGCTCTACGCGTTGCTCGATCACGGCGGTATCGACCGGTTCGACTTGAGCTCGTTGGAGACGGTCGTCTACGGTGCATCGCCGATGTCGCCGTCGCGCATCGACGAGGCGCAACGGGCGTTCGGCCCGACCCTGTTGCAGGGGTACGGACAGACGGAGTGCGTCGGTATGGCCACCACTTTGTTGCCCTCCGAACATGATCCGGAGAATCGGACCTCCTGTGGTCGCGCGGTCGCCGGAGCGCTCGTCGACGTCCTCGACGAGGACGGCCAGCCAGTTGCCAACGGAACGGTCGGCGAACTGTGCGTGCGGTCACGTTCGGTGATGTCCGGGTACTGGAAGCGACCCGCCGAAACCGCCGAGGTGCTGCGCAACGGCTGGCTTCGCACAGGGGACATGGCGTATCGCAGCGATGCCGGTTTCTTCCACATCGTTGACCGCAAGAAGGACATGGTGATCTCCGGCGGCTTCAACGTTTACCCCCGCGAGATCGAAGACGTTCTCGCCGACGATCCGTCGGTGTCGATGGTCGCGGTCATCGGCGTCCCCGATGCGAAGTGGGGTGAGGCGGTCAAGGCCTTCGTGGTGCCCCGGCCCGGCGCCACACCGGACACCGCCGCGTTGATGGCCAGCGTCAAACGGCGAAAAGGCCCGCACTATGCTCCCAAGTCCATCGAGGTGGTCGACGAGCTACCCCTGACCAAAGTCGGAAAGATCGACAAGAAGGTGCTTCGCGCCGCTTATTGGGCGGGCCTCGAGAGGTCGGTCAACTGACATGACCGACACGGCTCTATCGCCCACCCTGGCCAAACACTCTGCGGGAGCGGCCGTTTGGCTACGGCTGCAACGTCCGGCCGCGATGAACGCGATCAGCACAGACCTGTTGAACGAACTGAACCTCGCACTGGATGAGATCGAATCCGACCAATCCATCCGGGTGGTCGTGTTGACCGGTACCGGGCGCGCATTCTGCGCGGGCGCTGACCTGAAGGCCCTCGCCACTGAAACCGGCGAGATCGAGCCGGGCAAGGTC
This sequence comes from uncultured Actinomycetota bacterium, assembly GCA_963784685.1. Lineage (GTDB taxonomy): Bacteria > Actinomycetota > Actinomycetes > Mycobacteriales > Mycobacteriaceae > Mycobacterium. The sequence continues at coordinate 64,359 of CAWASF010000002.1, read as the reverse complement.
GTCGAGTTCGTGGCCTACGCGGGTAGAACCATCGAGCGCCTTGCCGCGCTTGCTCAACCGGTGATCGCAGGGGTCAACGGATTGGCCCTGGCCGGCGGGCTCGAGCTGCTGCTTGCGAGTGACATCGTGGTGGCTTCGACTGCGGCGCGGATCGGTGATGCGCATGCGAACTACGGACTGATTCCCGGCGCCGGCGGCTCGGTTCGGCTGGCGCGGGTCGTGGGCACGCACATGGCGAAATACCTGGCTTTTACAGGCGGTCACTTTCCGCCGTCGTCACCGGTGCTCGCCGGGTTGGTCAGCGAGATCGTCGAACCCGAAGAGCTCGAGAACCGGCTATCCGAACTGGCCACCACCTTGGCCGACAAAAGTCCGCTTGGGCTGCGTCGCATGAAGCGACTGATCAACGACGCACCCGATCAGTCTCTTCGAGACGCACTCGCCGCCGAGCAGCACGCCCTCGGCGAGCAGTGCCGCTCGGCAGACTTCGCCGAGGGGATCGCGGCGTTCGCCGCCCGACGCGTCCCCGTCTACCAAGGCCGATAAGGAGAACTCACGCGGTGGACACCACAACGCCTTCAACACCTTCAGCGCCTTTCACCCTCAGCGAGGAGCACGTCGCATTCCGGCAGTCGGTCCGGATGCTGGCCCGATCGCGCTACGCCGACTCGATGCTTGCCCGGTCGCAGAGCGAGAAGTTCCCGACCGCCGAGTTCGGCGAGCTCGGCGCCGCGGGACTGCTCGGGCTTCTGATCAGCGAATCGGCCGGTGGCCAGGGCGGCGACGAGCTGGCTGTCGGTATCGCTGTCGAGGAACTTGCCTACGCCGATCCCGCGATCGCCTACCTGGCGTTCGCGGCGAATGTCAGCAACGCTCTGCTCGCCGCACACGGCAGCGACGAGGTTCGCGAGCGGTGGGTCGCCCGCGGGATCGCCGGCGAGGCCGTCATCTGCCTCGCGCTGACCGAACCGGGGGCCGGGTCCGACGCAGCGAATCTCGGCACGCGAGCCACCCGCGTCGACGGCGGATGGCGGATCTCCGGTGAGAAGACCTCGATCACCCAGGCCGTGCACGCCGATGTCGCGATCGTGATCGCACAGACCGAACCCGGGTCCGGCGGCAAGGGCATCGGAATGTTCCTCGTCGACATGGACGATCCCGCGGTCACCACCCAGGTCATTCGCGATCCCGGCTTCAAGCCCCTCGGTCGCGGCTCGATCTTCCTCGACGGTGTGTTCGTGCCCGACAGCCACGTACTCGGCGAGATCGGACGGGGATTCGCGATGGTGATGCACGAATTCGATCTGAGCCGAACGCTGATCGCGCTGATGAACATCGGCACCGCACAACGCGCGCTCGACATGTCGATCGAATACTCCAAACAGCGCCAAACGTTCGGCCGCCCGCTGGCCGCCAACCAGGGCGTGTCGTTCGTGATCGCCGAACACAGCACCTACGTTTCGGCGGTACGGGCGCTGGGTTATCACGCCCTCGGACTGCGGATGGCCGGGCAGCGCCACACCAGTGAAGCCGCGATGCTCAAGTGGTGGGGACCGCTGGCCGCGCACAACGCGATCCGCGACTGCATCGTGCTACACGGCCAAGTCGGCTGGTCCGACGAAATGCCACTGCAGGCAATGCTGCGGGATGTCTCGGGCTGCATGATCGGCGACGGCACACCTCAGATTCAGAAGCTCGTGATAGCGCGCGAGCTCATCGGCAAGGAGGTGCTGGCACGATGACCATCGCCCAACCAACGCTCCGCACCGTCGTGGTGGCCGGGGTCGGTATGACCCCATTCGGCAAATTCCTCGATCGCAGCATCAAATCGCTTGTCGCCGAGTCGGTTCAGGCCGCGATAAAGGATTCGGAGATGGCCGACTCGGACAAGGGCATCGAAACAATCTACTACGCCAACACCGCGTCCGGGGTCCTGCAGGGCCAGCACTCCGTGCGCGGACAGCACGCCATGCGCGAGGTGGGGCTCAACGGCATTCCACTGATCAATATCGAAAACGCCTGCGCCTCAGGGTCGACCGCACTCAACCAGGCGTGGATCGCGGTGGCGTCGGGCTATGTCGATGTCGCGCTGGCGGTTGGCGCCGAGAAGCTCTATCACCCCGACAAACAGCTGACCTTCGCCGCCATGGGCAGTGCGCTGGACCAGGATCGGCTCGCGGAGATCTTCGCCGAGATCGGTGCCAACGGCGGGGACCAATCGGTCTTCATGGATGTCTACGCGAAAGCAGCCACCGGCTACATGGACCGCACGGGGGCCACCCAGGAGGACTTCGCGCGTGTTGCGGTCAAAAACCACAACCACGGTGCGCTTAATCCCAAGGCACAGTATCGGAATCGCTTTACCCTCGAGCAGGTGTTGGCGGCACGCAAGATCTCCGGTCCGCTGACCCTACCGATGTGCTCGCCCATCGGCGACGGGGCGGCCGCGGTCATCGTGACCACCCCGGACATCGCGGCGCGCTGGGGCGCGGAGCCGATCACGGTGCTGGCCACCATGACAGGCGCCTCGAAACCCGGCGTCGGCGGGGAGCTCGTTGCCGGCGTGGCGGAGCGGGCGTTCGACTGGGCCGGCATCGACCCGGCGGAGGTGGACGTGCTGGAATGCCACGACGCCACCTCGCCTGCCGAGTTGATCGTCCTCGAAGAACTCGGGCTGGCCAAACCAGGCGGGGCTGTGGACATGATCCGCAAGGGCGACACCAGCATTGGGGGCAGGCTGCCCGTCAACACCAGCGGTGGCCTGGAAAGCAAAGGACACCCGATCGCTGCCAGCGGTCTCGCGCAGATCGTCGAGCTCGCCGAGCAACTCCGCGGCCGTTGTGGCGAGCGTCAGGTCGACGGCGCACGGATCGCCCTCGCGGAAAACGCGGGAGGCTACATGGGACCCGACGCGGCGGTGGCCACGGTGACCATCCTCGGCGCGACATCCAGATGACCGGACACCAGGGAAGTGTCGCCCTGCGCCTCGTCAACCCGGTGTTTCGTGGGGTGTGCCAATCGGCGTTTCGCCGATACCACGACGACCTCGACGGGATGCGCAGGTTCCTCGACCTTGCCGGTGCGGCATCGGGCCTACTCGCCCGCCCGGCACCGGGATGCCGGATCCACGATCGGCGATTGGGCGGCCTGACCACCCGAGAATTCCACCCCGCTCGACCGCAGCCGGGTCGCACCGTGCTGTACCTGCACGGTGGCGGATTCGTGATGTACGCGCGCAGCGCCTACACCGGGTTCCTCTCGCGGCTGGCGAACGACCTGCACAGCCGGGTCGTCGTTCCGGCGTACCGGTTGGCTCCGGAGCACCCGTTTCCGGCGGCAATCGACGATTGCCTCCGCGCCTACGAGGCACTACTCGAGGCAGGGCAGCAGCCGGGTCAGTTGATGATCGCGGGCGAGTCGGCCGGCGCCAACGCCGCCCTCGTCACTTTGCAACGGGCCCGCGACGCCGCCCTCCCGATGCCCGCGGGCGCGATCATGATGAGCGGCGGATTCGATTTCTCCTGGTCCAGCCCGTCGATCAGCATCAATGCGCGCCGCGACGCCGCGGTGGGGGAGCGCGGGCTGGCATTCCTGCAGCGGTGGTATCGACCAGATGTCGATGCGACAGACCCCCTGATCTCCCCGGTGTTCGGTGATTTCTCGGGCCTGCCACCGCTGCTGTTCCAGACCGGGCACACCGAGGTGTTGCGTGACGATTCGGTGCGGGCGACCGAGCGTGCACGCGCTGCCGGCGTACCTGTACGGCTCGAGATCTTCCCGCTGGTGCCGCACGCCTGGCATCAACTCGGGACGTGGCTTCCCGAGACGCGCGCCGCGCTGCGGCAAATCCGGCAGTTCGCCAACACCATCCACCACCCGAGGAGCATCTCGTGAATATCGATCAACTGGCGCCTCCGGGCGCCGAGGTGGTCGACGTGCGCAACCCCGCGACGGGTGAGCACGTCGGAAGCGTCGCCGTGCAATCCGGCGAGGCGGTGGCCGCGGTCGTGGACGAACTGCGCACCCGTCAGTCGTCCTGGGAGGCGCTGGGGCCCGACGCTCGGGCAGTCTGGTTGCGAGAGTTGCGGAATTGGTTGCTGGACAACGAGTCCCGGCTCGTCGATATCCTGGCCGCCGAGACCGGTAAGCCTCGTGTCGAGGCCGCGTTCGAAGTGATGGTCACCTGCGACGCGATCAACTACTACGCCGACCGGGCCCGGAAGTACCTCGCCGAAAAGAAGTTCAGACCGCACGGTCCGCTCACCGCCGCGAGGAAGCTCACCAGGTTGTACCGCCCGTACCCGGTCGTCGGCGTGATCACGCCTTGGAACTTCCCACTGCTCATCCCCGGTGTCGACGCCGTTGCGGCGCTGCTGGCGGGGGCGGCCGTCGTCATCAAGCCCTCGGAAGTCACTCCGCTGTCCGCCCGCGAGCTCGCGCGTGGCTGGGAACAGATCGGTGCACCGCCGGTCCTCGCGTGTGTCACCGGTTTGGGCGCAACGGGCGCGGCGGTAGTCGATGCCGTGGACATGGTGCAGTTCACCGGATCCACCAAGACCGGACGGGCCATCGCCGCGAGGGCGGGCGAACGATTGATTCCCTGCGGCGTCGAACTGGGCGGTAAGGACCCGGCCATCGTCCTGGCCGACGCCGATCTTTCGCGCGCCGCCAACGGCATCGCGTGGGCGGCTCTGTTCAACTTGGGTCAGGCCTGCGTCTCGGTGGAGCGGGTGTACGTCGAGGCGCCGGCCTATGACCGGTTTGTCGCACTGCTCACCGAGCGCGTCCTGTCGATCAGGCAGGGGGTTGACAACGGTTCGTACTCAACGGATGTCGGCGCTTTGGTTACCGAGCAGCAGGTCGAGATCGTGACGAGCCACGTCCGGGATGCGGTCGCCCACGGGGCCACCGTCGCGACCGGGGGAAAGGCCAACGAGGGATTCTTCGAGCCCACAATCCTTCTCGACGTAGATCATTCGATGGTCTGCATGCGCGAGGAGACTTTCGGGCCGACGATCCCGGTGATGAAGATCGCCGACGAAGAAGAGGCGATCCGGTTGGCAAACGACTCCCAGTACGGACTGTCGGCCACGGTGTGGACCAAGGACATCGGCCGCGGACTGGATATCGCGCGCCGCCTCGAGGTCGGCGCCGTGAACATCAACGACGCCTACTCGAACCTGTTCTGCTTCCCCTTGCCACATGGCGGCTGGAAGGGTTCCGGCCTCGGGGCCAGGCTGGGCGGCCCTCAGGGGATCCGGAAGTACTGCCGTCAGCAGGCCATCACCACGTCTCGCGTGCCGAGGATGGAAAACCAACTGCTGTGGTATCCGTATTCGGCTCGTCGAGGCCGCACCGTCGCCGCGTTGCTGCGCCTGTTCGTGGCCCGCGATGTGCGGCGTCGATTGCGGAAGGGCGGTGGCCGAAACCACGGTCACCCGTCGCTTGTCTCCGGGGCCAGGTAGAGGTCGGGCATCCGCCGCCACGCGTCGAGCAGGCGCTTCTCCTCCCGGCTGCCGTGGCCGGGCTTGCTGGCCGCAGCTCCCAGCATCGAGTTGATCACCACCATGCAGAATTCGGCGAAATGCTTGTGGCCGGCCCGCTGCTCGCCGAGCAGCGCCTTGCACAGGTCCAGGTTCGCGCGCGCGAACTCGCGCTCGAGGGGCTTCAGATATTCGCGCATGTCGGGATCGTGTCGGGCAGCGATGAGCAGCTCGAGGGAGGCTCCGCCCAACGGGCCCGAGACGACTTGCCAGAGCAGCGAAGCCCAGTCCTCGCCGTCGAATGTCTGGGCCGCACGCAGCCGCACCTCGCCGACCTTGGTGGCATACAAGCGGCGCGCCGCCGCGCTGATGAGCTCGCCCCGGGAGCCGAAGTAGTGCAACAGGACTCCGCGAGAGACGCCGGCCTGCTTCTGTACCTCGAGCGTGGTGGTTGCCGCGTAGCCGCGCTCTATCAGGATCGCAACCGTGGCGTCAAGCAACTTCCGTTCCGCGGCCTGACGGCGCTCGCGCTGACTGATCCGGACGGGCGGGGTAGCGGCCGAACTCCTTGCCAAGGCGAACTCCTCACGTTTTGCGGCGAATTGACACAGTACCGAAAATACAGCTAGCTTCAATACTAGTCAACTATGACTAGTATTGAAAGCTGAGCGGAGACCGAGATGACGACTGGCCCTTTGTCCGGCGTGAAAGTTCTCGAAATAGCCGGGATCGGACCGGGGCCCTTCTGCGGAATGCTGCTCGCCGATCTGGGCGCCGACGTGGCGCGCGTCGATCGCCCGGGTGGCGGCGGCATGCAACTGGTGCCGTGGGCCCGGGACCTGCTCAACCGCGGAAAACGCTCGATCGCTGTCGATCTCGCGAAACCCGGCGGGGCAGAGACGGTGCTGTCACTGGTAGAGCATGCCGACATCCTGTTCGAAGGATTCCGTCCCGGGGTGGCCGAGCGTCTCGGGATAGGACCCGAACCATGCCTGCTGCGCCGGCCCCAATTGATTTACGGACGCATGACCGGGTGGGGTCAGGACGGCCCGATCGCGCATACCGCAGGACACGACATCACCTACATCGCACCCACCGGCGCGCTGCACGCGATCGGGCAAGCCGGTGGGCCGCCGCAGATCCCGCTCAACCTCGTCGGCGATTTCGCCGGTGGAAGCATGTACCTACTGGTGGGCATGCTTGCCGCCCTGGACGAGGCCCGACGCAGCGGCCGTGGCCAGGTGGTCGACGCGGCGATCGTCGATGGCACCGCCCATCTGATGACCATGATCTACAGCTGCTTTGCGGCGGGAATCTGGTCCGATGAACGCGGCACCAACCTCGGTGATGGCGGTTCGCCGTTTTACGGCGTCTATCAGACCTCGGACGAAAAGTTCATGGCCGTCGGGGCGCTCGAACCGCAATTCTACGCCGAGTTCCTGCGCCTGCTCGAAATCCCGTCGGATCCCGCTGCGCAGTTCGACCGACACGCGTGGCCGCCGCTGCGGGCCAAGATCAGCGCCGCGTTCGTCGCGCGCCCCCAACGGGACTGGGCAAAAATATTCAGCGACAGCGACGCCTGCGTGGCACCCGTACTCGGCATGGCCGATGCGCCGAGCCATCCGCAATTGGCAGCCCGCAGAACATTTTTCGTCGGCGACGGCATAACCCAGCCGTCCCCGGCCCCTCGGTTCTCACGCACTCCGGCCGTGGTGGACAGCCCGCCTTGCGCACCCGGCCAGCACACCGACGAGGTGCTCGCGGATTGGCTGCACTGAGCATTGACATGCAGCGGTCCTGTCCATAAATCAAAACAGTCAACTATGACTATTTCGGATCTGAGCGATCGATGGAATCCTGCGCATGAAGGGCCCAGCGTGAGTTCCTCGAGTGGGAGAATCGTCAATCCAGCCGACTGAGCCGCGGCGGCCGCGCGACTCACCGGGTGGCGAACGCGTGCTTCGGAATCGTCAACGGCAGGTCCACGGAGCTGAGCAATCCCGGTTCGGCGGCAATGACATACGGCACGGCGTTGACGACACGCATCGCGGTCGCCACCATTGCGCCCGCTCCGGAAGTCATTCCCGCGACCCCAGCCTTGCGGGGATCTTTCAGCGTCGCGGCCATCGTGCAGTCGATGTCCGGGTCGCCGGTGATCACGACGCGGTAGGACAGGTCGCCGGTCCCGGTGGGCCAGTCGGGGGCGACGTCGTGCGCGAGCCGGGTGACGTGCTCGATGACGATGGCTTCCCGGCCGTCGACCACCCCGATCGCCCGCATCCGCAGCGCGCCGCACGTCCCCGCCTCGACGGTACCCATCGCGACCTCCAGCGTCCGGCTGGTCGCCGCCCGGTCGAAAGTCTCACGGAATTCCTGGATTTCGACCCCGAGCGCGTCGGCGACCAACCGGATCTGCCCCTGCCATTCGCCGGCGATCGCTCCCGGGAAGCTGATCCAGGGCTGGTAGTCGAGCGGACGTCCGAAGCCCAACGCGTCGCTCATGATGTCGACGACGCCGTAGTCGTCGTAGAGGCCGATCTCGAACGCGTGAATCTTCTCGATGGACGACGACTGGGTGGTCAGGACGAGGGGGAGGTAGTCGGCGGCAAATCCCGGCTCGATGCCCGACGCGTATAGGGACGCCTGGCCCTGCTTGGCCGCGGCGACCAATTGGTCGCGCCACTCCGCGGGTTCGTAGGCGTGCGGGTTGATCAGCCGCGTTGTGCTGGTCGTGACGACGTTGATCCCGGCCTCGAGCAGCCTGACGTAATCCGGGATGGCCAGCGCATCGCGTTCGGGGCCGCTGGCCGCGTAGATGACGCAGTCGGGCTTCAGGGCGATCAACGCGTCAGCGTCATTGGTGGCGGCCAGTCCGATCGGCTCGCCATTGGCGAGTTCGCCGGCGTCCCTGCCGACCTTTCGGTCCGAATGCACCCACACACCGACAAGGTCCAGATTGGGGCGTCGCCGGATGGTGCGGATGGCGATCGACCCGATGCCACCCGTCGCCCACACCACCACGCGGTGAGCACCGTCTGCCATCTTGCTCCTCCCGCGCATGGGCTAATACCCAATGTTTGATCCGGAAGCTACAGCCGCGATCCGAGGGGGTCAAGGGTGTTGCGGTGGTAGAACAAATATTAGGTTATCGTTCTTGGATATGACGCGATCAGGCGAAGTCGGCGCCGGGCAGCCACGCTGATGTTCACGCTCCGGTTCGACATGCGGGCGCCCAGTTGGGCGGCGCCGGCCGCCGATCTCTACGCCGCGGCGATCGACATGTGCGCATGGGCCGAGACCAGGGGAGCGGCGCTCGCGGTCCTTTCTGAGCATCACGGCACGGACGACGGTCATCTGCCCGCACCGTTGACGTTGGCCTCGGCGATCGCGGCGAGGACGCGCAGTTTGGCGATATTGCTGGCCGCGGTCTCAATCCCGTTATGGGATCCCGTGCGCCTTGCCGAAGAGATGACCGTCCTGGACCTGATCAGCAGGGGACGCGTCTCCTACGCCTTCGGCGTCGGCCATCGGAGTGAGGAATACGAGCTATTCGGCGCCGACATGGCCACGCGGGGCCGGGTGGCCGACGAGATCCTGGCCGTGCTGGGCGCTCTGGTGCGCGGGGAGCCGGTCGAATACCGGGGGCGCACGGTCCGCGTTACCCCGCCGTGCGGATCTGCCGGTGGACCGATGATGCTGATTGCCGGTGGCAGCAAGGCCGCCGCGCGACGTGCCGGCGCTCTTGGCCTTGGGTTCGTCTCGCAGACCGACGCGCCGGGCATGAAGGAGTTGTACGAAGAGCAGTGCCGCGCACACGGACACGAGCCCGGGCTGATCCAGTTTCCCGTTCGGGGCGCTCCCACAGCGGCTTTCGTCGCCGACCACGTCGACGCCGCCTGGGATGCGCTGGGGCGGTACATGTTGCACGACGCTGTGATGGCGGCGTCCTACCGACCTCACGACGACTCGGTGGCGAGTATCACCCGAGCCGGCAGCGTGGCCGCACTTCGTGCGGAGGACGGCCCGTACCGCATTTTCACCTCCGACGAGGCGACCGACTACATGCGCGGTGGGCGGCTCCTTCCGCTGCACCCGCTGTGTGGTGGCGTGCCGCCCGATGTGGCGTGGCCGTACGTCGAGCGCGCCGCGGCCGCTGCCGCCCGTGCCCGCGATTAAGGAGAGTGCTTATGCGCGTGGTCGTGTGGTCCACCGGCGGAGTGGGGACGGTCGCGATCGATGCCGTCAGCCGCCGATCGGACATGGAACTCGTTGGGGTATGGGTACATTCGGCCGAGAAGGTGGGCAAGGACGCCGGCGAGCTGGCTGGCATCGAGCCGCTGGGCCTGGCGGCCACCAACGATGCCGATGCGCTGATCGCCTTGGCGCCCGACGCGGTGGTGTACGCCGCGAGCGGTCCCGAACGTGACGGCGCCGCGGTACCGGACTACCTGCGGCTCCTGGGGGCGGGCATCAACGTCGTGTCGACATCGTCGACGAGTCTCGTGTATCCGCCGTCGTATTTCGCTCCGGACTGGCGCGACCAGCTCGAGGCGGCCGCCCAGTCGGGCGGGGCGTCGTTCTACGCCTCGGGGATCTTTCCCGGCTTCGCCTCCGATCAACTGGCGCTGCTCATGACGACGCAGTCCAAGCACATCCGCTCCATCACGGCCAGTGAGATCGCGCTCAACGACCACTATCCGGTGGCCGACGTGATGATGGACGGCATGGGTTTCGGACGCCCACTGGATTTCGAGCCGATGCTGTCCCAGCCCGGCTTCATCGAAATGGCCTGGAGGGCGCCGCTACACCTCATCGCAAGCGGGCTGGGTGTTGAGGTCGAGCGCGTGAACGGTTCGCTCGACCGGCAGCTGGCCGATCGGGACATCAAGGTGGCGTTCGGCACCATCAAGGCAGGCACCTGCGGCGCGGTACGCACCCGGGCCGCGGGGGTGGTCAACGGCCGTGAGGCGATCGTGATCGAGCACGTCATCCGGATGGCCCGCGACGTCGCACCCTACTGGCCCACTTCGGAGTGCGACGCGACCTATCGGGTCGACATAGAAGGCGATCCCGACATTCACTGCGTGCTGACGCTCGGGGAGGCCGAGGGCCACGGCGCCGGGCGTGCGGCCATGGCGTCCACGGCAATGCGGGTGGTCAACGCGATTCCGTACGTGGTCGCCGCACCGGCCGGCCTGCTCAGCTCGCTGGACATACCGACGACATTGCCGCGGCGCGTCTTTGACTAAACGTTGACGCGAATCTTGGACCGGACGTAGCGTACGTGGACAAATATTAGGTTATCTAGGAGCTGGGTGTGTTCCTCCTGCGCTTTGATATGCGTGCCCCTTCCTGGGGTGCGCCGCCGGCCGCGTTGTACCCCGCCGTGCCCGAGATGTGCGCCTGGGCCGAGGAACACGGTGGGCTCGCCGCGGTGTTCTGCGAACACCACGGATCCGAGGACGGCTATCTGCCGTCCCCGTTTTTGTTGGCGTCGGCGGTTGCGGCGCGCACGCAGCGCCTGGGGCTCAGCCTGATCCTGATTTTTCCGTTTTACGAACCCGTGCGGCTCGCCGAGGACATGGCGGTCCTCGACATCATCAGCGGCGGGCGGACGTCGTACATCCTGGCCCTGGGGTATCGGCCGGAGGAGTTCGAGCAGTTCGGCGTGGCTCTGCGTGATCGAGGGCGGGTTGCCGACGAGAAGCTCGCGCTACTGCGCCCGTTGCTGGCCGGTGAAACGGTAGTTCACGACGGACGACGGATCGTGGTGACACCGCGGCCGCAGACCCCCGGCGGCCCCTTGCTGATGTGGGGCGGCGGCAGCGTGGCGGCGGCGCGACGGGCCGGCAGATACGGGCTTGGTCTGTTGGCGAACGGCAATGTCCCCGGGATGCAGGAGGCGTACGAAGCCGCCTGCCGGAAGCACGGCCACGAGGTGGGGCCCACGCTGTTGCCCGACCGTGACGAGCCGTCGGTGGTCTTCGTCGCCGACGACGTGGAGCAGGCCTGGTCGGAGTTGGGTGAGCATCTGCTCCACGACGCGCGAAGCTATGCCGAGTGGAATCCCGGCAACGAGACCTCGGCGGGTATCTCGCACGTGACAACCGTCGACGAGCTGCGGCAGGCGGCATCGCACGTGATCATCTCCGTGTCGGAAGCGATTTCGCGGGTTCGCGCCGGCCGGATACTCAACCTGTCGCCCCTGTGCGGTGGGCTGCAACCGGAAGTCGCATGGCCCTATCTCAGGCGCGTGGGCGAAGTCGTGTTGCCCGAGGCCCTGTCCGAGAGAAAGACACCACAATGACCGGAGCAAGCACCGCCGAGGTTTACTACGATCCGTTCGATTTCGACATCGACGACGATCCCTACCCGATCTGGAAGAGGCTTCGCGACGAAGCCCCGCTGTACTATAACGACAAGTACAACTTCTACGCGCTGAGCCGCTACGAGGACGTCTCCCGCGAGCTGATGAATTTCGACGCTTTCCGGTCGGGTCGTGGAACCACCATGGACATCATCATGAGCGGTATCGACCTGCCGCCCGGCGTCATCCTCTTCGAGGACCCGCCCATCCATGACCTTCATCGTCGTTTGCTCTCAAAGGTTTTCACGCCGCGGCGAATGGAGGCGATCGAGCCGCTGACGCGTGCGTTTTGTGTGCGTGCGCTGGACCCGTTGGTGGGCTCGGGCAGGTTCGACTTCGTCGAGAACCTGGGCGCGATGGTCCCGATGCGCACGATCGGGTATCTGCTGGGCATTCCCGAGGCGGATCAGCAAGCGATCCGCGACAAGGGCGGCAGCCAACTCAGCTTGAAAGAGGGAACGTTTCGGGCGGTCCCGAAGGACTTCTTGGAGCACAGCCATGAGATGTTCGCGAACTACGTCGACTGGCGAGTGGACCATCCCTCCGATGACCTGATGACGCAGCTGCTCAACGCCGAGATCGAGGAGGACGGCGGCGCGCGGCGGCTGACCCGGTCGGAGGTCTTGCTCTACACCAGCATGATCGCCGGTGCGGGTAACGAGACGACAACGCGTCTGATCGGCTTCATGGGCCAACTGCTGGCCGAGCATCCCGATCAGCGTCGGCAGATCGTGGACAACCCGTCGCTGATTCCCATGGCGATCGAGGAGGTGTTGCGCTACGAGGCGCCGTCGCCGGTGCAGGCGCGTTACGTCGCGCGCGACGTCGAGTGCCGTGGGACCACAATCCCCGTGGGATCGATCATGTTGCTGCTCAACGGATCAGCCAACCGAGACGAACGCCGGTATCCCGACGGTGAGAAGTTCGACATCCATCGCGGCGACACCCATCTCAGTTTCGGCCATGGGCTGCACTTCTGTCTCGGATCGGCGCTGGCGCGCATGCAGGCGCGGGTGGCGCTCGAGGAAGTCGTCAAGCGCTGGCCGGACTGGGAAGTCGACTACGCCAATGCAACCAGGGCGCACACGTCGAGCGTTCGGGGTTGGTCGAAGCTGCCGGTCTTCACCGGCTAGAGCGGCGCATGTATTACTTGGGTTGGTTTGGCACGCCCGGGAACAACTCGCCCGTCGGCCCCGCGGTCACCCAGCCCCCCAGCTTCGTAGCCAGATGCGGCGCGAAAACCGCTCCGTAGAGCACATTCCCGATGATGACGACGGCGACGACCGACAGGACCGACGAATGCAGACGAGTCGTCGACCTCTTGTCGGCCCACGCCTCGATGACATTTCGTCCTTGTGCATCGGTCCGCGCCAGAAGGTAGGTGAAGACCATCATCTGTATGCCCATCGCGAGGGAGTCGTACAGCGGGTACTGATGCTTGGTCCCCTCGAATAAACCAAGGCCGGGGATCACCCGGCCGTAATGGAAAACGCCGAGTCGCGCCCCCAGGACCGCGTTGAAGAGAAGTGCCCAGCAGAAGCCGACGACGAGGCCGGCAGTGAGGAGAATAATCGGCCTGCGCCAGTGGAACTTTGCGCTCAGCCAACGCCCCAGCGCGGCACCGATGATTGCCGGCAGCACGAAGTAGGCGATGTAGCCGATGGGCACCGACGAGGGCAGCCCACCCCAGGTCATGTTCAACGGCCACCACGACGGCATGCGCGGCAGGGCGGGTGGGAACTGCGCGTACATCGCCCAGTCGTAGGGCGCCTCGATCCACGAGAACGAGATCGCCGAGATGCAGAGGAGTAGCAGTGGGTGCAGGCGGCGATGGCGATAGCTCAGGTAAATGCCGATGACGAGAAACGTGATGCCCCCGACGTAGGCGAAGCCTATGGAGGCCTTCAGCAGGGGCGTCAACCCGGCGCTCATCGTTCGCCCCCTGGGCCCCGGGCTTCGGGGTCGAAGCGAAGCACGGCCGCGAATATGAGGACGATCAGGCCGAACAGCGTGCCGAGCATGATGACAGCGCCCACCGCGGCACCCCTTTCCCTGCTTTAGATAGTGGATGCTATCCTAACAGGCGTGCCCCAGCCAACCCCCACGGCGACGCGGCGGCCCCGTGGCGCCCCGCGCCAACTTCTGCTCGACGCGGCCAGGGACCTCTTCGCCCGTCAGGACTACCGCAGCACGACGACGCGTGAAATCGCCCAGGCCGCAGGCGTTACCGAACACCTGCTGTTCCGCCACTTCGGCTCCAAGGCGGCGCTTTTCCGCGAGGCGCTCGTCGTGCCGTTCACCAGCTTCGTCGACGAGTTCGGCCGGACGTGGCAGTCGATCGTCCCGGAAGAGACCGGCGAGGAAGAGTTGGCCGGGCATTTCGTCGGGCAGCTTTACGACGTGTTCGTCGAACACCAGGGTCTACTGCTGACGCTGATGGCATCGGAGGCTCTCAGCGAAGAGGAAATAGCGGACGCCGGCATTGCCGACATCAGGCGGGCGCTGAGAGCTCTCGGCCGGATCAGTGCCGAGGGAATGCACATCCGCGGGATGCGGTCGGATCACGCGGACCTGCCGGCCCATTCAACGGTGGCGATGATCGCCGGCATGGCCGCGTTGCGATCGACCTACTTCGGAACCAAGCAGCCGTCGAGGAAGGTGATCGTCGAGGAACTCGTCCAGGCGATCCTGCATGGCTTCCTGCACCGGAACGATTGAATCCAAGGGACGTGATTACCGGAAGGGTCGTTCATGTTGCTGCTCAACGGTTCCGCGAACCGAGACGAACGTCGATTCCCGGACCCGGATCGGTTCGACATCCACCGTCAAGGCGGCCACCTCAGCTTCGGGCAAGGCCTGCACTTCTGCCTCGGCTCGGCGCTGGCCCGGATGGAAGCGCGGGTGGCGCTGGAAGAAGTCCTCAAACGCTGGCCCGACTGGGAAGTTGACTACGCCAACGCCGAACGGGCGCACACCGCGTGCGTGCGCGGGTGGGCGCGCTTGCCGGTCGTCACCGGGTGACTCGCGGCGCCAAGGCGAGGAGGTCGTCGACCGACCACTGGTCGTACGCGTGCTTGCCGTATTTCACAGCGACCACGCGCGCGTCGGCGTCGATCAGCACGTCGGCGGGCAGGCCCAGGTTGCCGTTGGTCGGGTTGGCCGGCATTGGGGCTCGGCGCTTGCTGATCGCGGTCCGGAGGGCATGCCACCATCCCGGGGGCAGCGCACGCCACGCCCCGGGGTTGAGTATTGCCCTCGCCGACGCCTCGACGCCGAAGCGGCGGTACAGCTTCCGCTCGGGATCACCGACGACCGGAAAGGGCAGGTCTTTTTCATACTTGCGCAATTCGGCTGGGCTCGAATGGAATACGACCACCTCCCGGATGCCGGCGGCAGTGATCTCGTCGAGTCGTGCGCTGACTGAGCGCAGGTGGAGGTTACAGATCGGACAGCCGGCGAACCGCCGAAATTGCAGATGAGTCAACGCGCCTGCGGGATGGGGGATCGCGATGGGTTCGTCGAGGATGCCGGTCAGTTCCAGTTGCGGAAAATGGTCTCCGACGCTGAGGCGGGCAGCGGTGGTTTCGGTTTTGCGTGACATGACGTTCTCTCCTTCTATTTGACGGCCGCGATGAGCTTCTCGAGGGTTTCCCAGGACGTTCCGAAGGTCTTGTTGAAGGTGAAGTAGCTGATACCGAGCTCCTCGTGCAGCTTTTGGATGCGTTCGGCCGCGCCGGAAACGGGAAGGTCGAGCAGCGTGGTGAGCTTGCGGAGTTCGGCCTCGGGGGCTTGGGGCTCAAGTAGGCGCAACAAGGACAGGTCGCTGGGATCGTCCATCGAGACTTGAAAGAACGAGAAGCTCAATTCGATGTCGTCAAAGCGGTCTGCGGCCCTGGCTTTGACGAAGCTGACCCGTTCGGCGAGGTCGGCGTCGGTGCCCATCGAGGCGATGGCCACGATGTCGGCTCGCTGTGCCGCCATCGTCAGCAGTTTGTCTCCGGCGCCCGCCACCATGATCGGCGGCGGCGTCTGTACCGGCGGGGGGATGTGGCCGAAATCCGAGAGCAGTCGCCGGATTTCGGTGACGTGTTCGGTCAGGATGTGGACGCGCCGGCCCGGGCTGGGGAACGGCAGGCCGGCCGCGTCGAACTCTTGCTCGACGTAGCCGGTGCCCAGTGAGATGATCAGCCGCCCGCCGGTCGCGGAGTCGACGGCGGCGAGGTCGCGCGCCAGTAGTGCCGGTCGGTAGAACGACGCATTGAGCACCAGGTTGCTGACCTTGACCGTGGGCGCGGCCGCCGCGATGGCCACGAGTGGAACCAAGGGTGCGGCGAACCCGAGGTGGTCGGGCAGCAGGATGACGTCGAAGCCGATTGATTCGGCGCGACGCGCTTCCTCGGCCATCTCCGGTACGGAGTTCTGGCCGGGCAGTGTCAATCCGAGCCTGATGGGCTTAGCGGGCATGGTGGCTTCCTCACTCATATTCGTCGTACTGACAGTATGCTCAATGTATCGCGGGTCGGATTAATTCCCAATCGACCGGTCCGGCGGGGCATACTGGGGGTCCGATGAATTCCTCCCGCAGCCCGTATCAGTCCCGGTTGCGTGCCGAGCAGGCCGCCGCCACGCGGCGGCTGGTGCTGGACGCCGCCACGCGGCTGTTCGTAGAACGCGGTTACGGGGGCACGTCGATCGATGCGATCGCCGAGGAGGCGGGAGTCGGGCGTTCCACCGTGTTCGCCGCCGTCGGTGGCAAGTCCTGGCTGCTGAAAACCGCGTGCGACCGGGCCATCGTCGGCGACGACGAGCAGGTCCCGTTCCATGAACGTCCCGACGCGCGCAAGCTATTCGCCATGGCCGACCCCACCGAGATCGTCACGGGATACGCGGGCATGCTCAGCGACGCCCAACAGCGGGTGTCTGCCATCTACGAGGTGGTGCGGTCGGCCGCCGGAGTCGACCCGGAAGTCGGCGAACTGTGGACCGAACTCAGTCAGCAGCGCCTGGCGGGGGCGAAGGAGATGGCGACCCTGCTGAGCCGCAAGGGCGGACTGCGCTCTGGCCTGTCCGTCGCTCAAGCCCGCGACATCATCTGGGTCTACAACGACGCCGGCCTACACCACGCGCTGGTCGGTACCCGCCGATGGAGCCAGACGAAATACCGCGACTGGCTGGCTGACACGTTGAAATGCCAACTGCTCGGCGCCCTATGAGCCGCTTTCGTCCACCAGAACGGCGCCGTCGGGCTGGTTTCCGAGCGTCTGCAGCGCAACGTCGTCACCGCGAACCGTGAGGCGCACGATCTGGGCCAGCTGCCCGGGGGCGTCGCACTGCAGATAGTGATCGGCGCCGGGCACCACCCAGTAGCGGTTCCGTCCCGGCTTGTTCCGCAGATACGTCTGCCACACGTAGTTTGGGACGCGCAGCGGCGCAACGTTGTCATGGATGCCCCACACCACCGTGGTGTCGACGTGGCTCTTGGAAAGCGCTTCAAGCCAACCGGTTTCATCGGCGGCGCGCTCGTTGAGGTATTGGATGGTGTCCGGCAGGACGCGGATTCCGTCGTTGTGGGCGAAGCACTTCGCCAGCGCGGCGATCTCCGGGTCCTCCAGCGTCCGTCGCGGCATGAACGTGCTGGCGCCCAAGCCGGCCGCCAGCATTTCCGGCGTCGTGGCCGCCGCGGTGCCCCGTCCCGTTGCGGGTTCGAGCAGCGCGGTCTGGAACACCGTGAGGTTCGAGAGCGGGAGATAGATGTTGGCATTCGTCACGATGAGGTCGACGGGTGCGGTCGGCGGATCTTGGGCCGCCAACATCTCCAGCGCGATCATTCCGACGCTGCTGCCGCGATCGTGGGTGAGCATGCGGTACTCGGTCAGCTTCCACACCTGAGTGATCGCGTAGACGAGCAGACGTGCGTCGTCGTACAGCGAATAGACGTGCGGCGCGGGTGGTTTGTCGGACAATCCGTAACCGGGAAAGTCCAACAGGAAGATGTCGAAGTCGGAGCTCAGTTCACCGACCAAGGCGAAATAGTCGATGCTCGACGTCGGAAAGCCGTGCACGAGCACCAGCGCGGGTGCCCCGGGCGTGCCGCAGCGGCGGCTGAACACCGCGACTTCCCGACCGTCGTTGGCGGCGGTCGTCGACCGCCAGCGGAGTTCCGTAGCGCCGTTTTGCCATTCCGCGAAGATGTCCAAGCTGTCAGCATCTCACGCCTGGCTCATCGAGACGGCGGCGGTCTCATGCGTTAGCCGCAACGCCCTTCGCATGGTCTCGATGTCGTCGTGATCGCCTTCGAAGCGCAGCCGGCGCAAGGCAGCCAGACGCTGCGCTGCGGTGGGGCCCAGTCGAGCGGTCACAAGGTCGGACGCTGACGCGCTCAAGATCACCTCCGGTTCGCGCTGTGCCCCGGCGAGTCGTCCTCTGGTGACGGCGAAATCGAATGCGCGGCCGTCGATCTGCACGCGATACGTCGCCTCCAGCCCGGCGGCGCCAACGGGATCGAAACCAAGGAGCACACCGACGAGAAAGCCGTTAAGTGGCGACCTGGCTGCCTCGACGCTGGGTGGCATCGTCTGCAGGCCGAATCTTGCAACGGCACCGAGGATGGGAAGCACGAGACGCCAACCGTCGTCGCTGAGGGTGTAGACCGTCCGCGCGATCGGTGGCGGCAAGTCGGTGCGCTCGACGACGCCGGCCTGTTGGAGTTCATCGAGGCGTTGAGCCAGAAGATTTGTCGCGATGCCCGGGAGTTGTGCGCGCAGGTCGCTATAGCGGCGAGGACCTCCGACGAGCTCGCGAAGGATCAGCAGTGTCCATCGCTCGCCGAGCACATCCAGACCGGTGGCGATCGGACAGTCCTGGCTGTAGCTCCGCCGGCCGGTCACTCGATTACGCTAGCACGCGAACTGATTTTTTATTCAGATGATTGACTTGTTTGTCTTAAAGATTTAGATTCTGCTCATGAGTGTGGCGCCCATCCTTGTCACCGGCGCCGCGGGCGGCATCCAGGGCTCGACCGGTTTCCACGTCACGCGTCGACTGCGCGAAGAAGGTCATCCCGTGCGGGCTTTCGTCCACCGACTCGACGAACGGTCCGATCGGGTGCGGGAGCTCGGCGCCGAAATCGTCGAAGGCGACCTGCTCGACTTCCGGTCGGTCGCCGCCGCCGTGGATGGCGTCCGCCGCGCCTACTTCGCCTATCCGGTGCAGGAGGGCCTGCTCGACGCCGCCGCGACGTTCGCGGCCGCCGCACGCTCGGCCGGTGTCGAGCAGGTCGTGAATCTGTCGCAGTGGCTGCAGGACGGTGGCGAGCAGCCCACCCCGCATCAAGTGCGGCATTGGCTGGTGGAGCAGATCTTCGACTGGGCCGACGTCGGTGCCGTGCATCTGGATGCCACCGTCTTCTACGAGAATCTGTGCACTTGGGCCATGATCAGCCTGGCCCGAGAGGGCGCGGTCGCTCTGCCCTGGGGAGCGGAATCCACAGCGATTCCGATGGTGGCCGCCGAAGACGTCGCCAACGTGGCCGCCGCGGTGCTGATGCGCCCGGTGCTGCCGAACGGCACGGTGGTTCGACTGATGGCCGGTGGGATCACGAACAAAGAAATGGCCGACACGTTCAGCCGGATCCTGGGCAGGCCGGTGGATTACGTCGAGATTGACGAGGAGCGCTGGGCCAGCGAGACTTCGGCTCTCGGCGTCAATGATGTTGCGGTGGAGCACCTCACGCACTTGTGGCGCTACTTACGCACCCTCCCCAGGGAATACCAGGCTTTCTTTCACACCACCGACGCGTTCGAAGAGTTCACCGGCCGACCACCGCAGTCCCTGGCGCAGTTCCTGCAGGAGCGGAAGGATATGTTCGCGGGCGCGGTGTGACGCCAATTCCCAGGCGTCACAGAAAGTTTGGGGTGTGCCAATTTGCCCGCCTCTGAGCGACAAGCTGACGACCCCGCCGGGAAGCGATGGCAGTCGCTGTGAGGCGGGCAAAAGTCCACATTCTCTCAGCCTCGGGTCAGGGGCTCAGGGGCAGGTCACGTGAATACCGAACGTCACCTGGTGGACGTCGCCTTGATTCGGCGAGGACCCCTGGCCCGTCCCGGTCACGGTGTAGCTCTTGCCGTCCTTGGTCGCTTGGACCTGGTTAGCGGTCTCGGGTGCCTGATAGGGCACCTGGTACTGACCTGAACGCGTCTTGAGCGAAATAGCAAAGCCATCGACGCTCGGCGGTTTTTCGTCCGACAGTGCCAGCGATATCGACGCCGAATCGTCATGAACGGTGATGCGCGTCGTCAGGTCCCCCGACTCGGCCGGCGTCGCACTCGGTTGCGCGGCCGTGCTCTTGCACTCGACCCCCGCGATCATCGTGTGCTTGTTGCCGTCCATCATGACGGTTGTGCTCGAGACGGCCGGGCTCGAACTCGGGGCAGAAGATGGCTGACCACCGCCTTTGCTGGAACAGGCCGCCAGGCTGGCCGCCAACAACACTGCGAGAACGAGTCGCCGCCGCGCGGCGCTGATGGTCATCTCACCTCCTCTGCAAGAACGTCACGAGACTATAGGACTCGGAGCGTCCCGGCTCGTTCGGGCGGCGGGATCAAGTCAGGTGCTCGGCCCGATCACAAAGCAGCGGCCAGTGCTGCTGGTCAGCAGTACCTCTTGAACCGCGGACGTGTCGATGGCCGGAAATTCGAAGCGGTGCACTTGTTGCCCGGCTTCGATGTCGGCGTCCTGGGACTCGTTGGTGCCATCCCTTTTGCGAACCAGGGCGGTGGCCTTGTCGGGCTTCGAAAGGCTCTGTGGCTCATGGAAGTACCACACTTCGATCCCGGCGCCCGTGGCGCTGCGCTGCCAGCCGTCGGCGTAATAACACGCCGGGTTGCCTTCAGCGTCGGGCGGCGGAGTGGGGCAGGAGGATAGCCCGACGCATTGTGGCGTGGTGGTGGGTGTCGGTGGCGCGCCCTGCGCGGCAGTCGTGCATGCCGTGCCAACGCAACCCATCAACAGGATGGTCGGCAATCGCAAAACCGCCGCCCATCCCATCATTTGGGCAGCGTTGCCGGGCAGCGGGTTTCGATCCACGCGTTAATTCTTTCCGCGACGGCGGCCCACCCGGGTTCGAGCATCATGTCGTGAGCCATTCCGGGAAAGATTTCCGCTTCCGTGCGGTATGCGGCCGCGGTCGCACGGATTTCCCGTTGCGTGAAAACAATGTCGTCTTCGGCGCCCAAGACCAACAGCGGGATGGTGACGAGGCTTGGTTTGGGCAGGTCGAGAAACAGCATGTCGAGCACGAGCCGTGATACGTACTCTTCGCAGAGTTGGGCGGTGTAGCGCGCCACCTCGGCGTCGGGAGTCGACGCCGAGAAGAAGGTTTCGCGGGCCAATTCGGGCGTGCCGCCAACGGCGCGCAACGTCTTACCCACGGCCAGGTTCCCTGCGGTGAGCCATGGGTGCCGTTTGAACCTGCGCAGGAAGTATTTGGCGATCCCGCTTGGAGGTACCGAGGCCAGCAACACCGCGGCCGGGGCCGCGTGCGACTCCAGATACTTCTGCACCACGAAGCCGCCGACGGAGTGGCCGACAAGCAGTGGCCGTGTGGGCAGGCTGTCGGCCACCGACGCGACGTCGTCAACGAAGTCGGCGATCGAACGGGATCGCACGGGCTTCGGCCCGGGGCTCTTTGAATGGCCGCGCAAAGTCACAGCCAGCGATCGATAGCCCTTCGCCGCGAAGAAGTCCAGGAAATGCTCGTCCCAGCACCAGGGTCCGTGGTAGGCACCGTGGACAAACAGCAACGGCACCTTCTGAGACTCGCGGGGCCCCTTATCGATGACGTCGACCATGCGCCTGGCTCCTAGCGGGCTGTCGCTATTACGCGACTGAGCCTAGCGTGAAGGATCGTGCTCAAGGCGTTTCGGGGCGAACAGCGCACGCTGATTTTGTCCGCGTTTCCAGCCGAAGCCGATGCGGTTTTGTCGCACACCACTCTCGAGCGTCAGCCGGTATTGGTCGCTGACCGGCGGCACTTTTACCTCGGCTCGATGAGTGGCAAGAAGGTGGCCGTCGCGATGACCGGTATCGGCCTGGTCAACGCGACCGAAACCATCGAGACCGCCTTCGCCTCATCGATTTCCGTTGATGCAGTGGTGTTCTCGGGAGTCGCCGGCGGTGGCGGTCGCGTCAGGATCGGCGACGTGGCCATACCGGCCCGATGGACTCTAGATCGCGGCGCCACATTCCACCCGGTCGATCCTGGCATGCTGGCTGCGGCACGAGCACTCCGTGTTGGCCTGGAAAGCAGGGTCAAGCTGATCGATCTGAAGCGCCGGCCGCAAGTGGTCATCGGCGGCGACGGGTCCAGCTACGACAACAACAACGGCCGGGCGTTCCCGTGTATCCCGAACGGCGGCAGCGTTTTTGGTTGTCAGCCCCGCGCCGCACCGGATCGCTCACTTCGGTACACCGGGAACTTCTTCCGGTCAGCGGGGCCCTGGCTGAAATACGCGCTGATCAGCAATCTCAATGTCGCGTCGACGTCAGATGCGGCCTTCGACGCGACGGACTCCGAGACCGCGGCCGCGCAGGCGGTCGCCGACGCGCATGGCTTCCCGTTCCTGGCGATCCGTGGCATTTCCGACGGCGCGGGCGACCCGCTTCACCTGCCGGGCTTCCCGCTCGAGTTCTTCTTCTACAAGCGGATCGCGGCGAACAACGCCGCCCGGGTAACGGCTGCTTTCCTGCAGCGCTGGTCCGGAGTCTGAAAGTTATTCGGGACCCCGGGCAACGGCACGGGTCGAATCCGAACACCACTCCGACCACGACCCCGGGTACAGCGCCGCCTCGCGGCCCGCCGCGGCGAGCGCCGCGATGGCGACAGCCGCAGTGACGCCGGAGCCGCAATACACGCCGATGCGGCTGTGACGATCTACGTCGTGGTCGGACAGCAATTGGGCGAGCGTGAGGTCGCCGATGAAGGTGCCGTCGCCCGCCAGGACCGCGCCGCTGGGAAGGTTCTTCGCGCCGGGGATGTGCCCGGCGACGGGGTCGAGCGGCTCGACGTCGCCGCGGAAGCGTTCGGGTGCGCGCGCATCGAGCAGCGTCACGGTGTCTGCGCCCGTTTGCTCCGCCGTCAAGGTGGGTCGCGCACCGGCATACAGATCATCGTGCGGCACAGTCACGTTCCCGCTTGGCCGATTAATCGCGCCGGTCTCAAGGCTTCGTCCGGCCGACCGCCACGCGGGCAGACCGCCGTCGAGGATGCGCACCTTGTCCATCCCGCCGGCGGTCAGTACCCACCATGCTCGGGCGGAACCGGCGCGGTTCCAGTCGTCATACACCACGACCAAATCGTCCTGACGAATTCCCCATCGGCGTGCGGCGGACTCCAGGCTCCGCCCCGAAGGCAGCGGGTGGCGGCCGCGGCCGGCGACCGTGTGATCGCTGAGGTCGTCCTCGAGCGACACGTAGACCGCGCCCGGTAGGTGGCCCTGCAGGTAGGCCGCATGGCCGTCGGGCTCATCGAGCCGCCAGCGCACGTCCAGAATCGTCAGCGGTTCGCCGACGTCGATCCGGGCGATCAGTTCGGTGGCCGTGATCAACACTTGGTCGCGTGCTTCCAAGGGTTTGCCTCCTTGTCGTTTCCGGCGAGCGTAGCCAGCAGATGAAAGGTAAACTACGCGGGAATTCAAGATGAACGACGGGTTCATTAAAATCGCTCCGAATTAAAAATGAACGGGGGGTTGAACTTTGGGTTGCGCCAGCCGCTCCGAGAACGCGCTATTGACCGCCCGCTTGCGTGGAAGGATCATCTATTATTGGTTTCTTTCCGGTGTTACTGCTGACCCTCGTGTTGATCCGAGGATGACGTGAAGCTTCGAAAGTGGTGGACGAAATGACGAGGAAGATTTGTGCGGGCGCGTTCGGCGCGCTGTTGGCTGTCATGGTGTTGCCCGGGGGTGTTGCGCGCGCCGACGACGCGGATTTCACCAACTACCTCAGCCAGCACGGCATCAGCCTGGGCTCGACGGCACAAGAGGTGAACATGGCGCACGTGATGTGCCAGGACCTCGAGGCGGGCTACAGCCAAAAGGACGAGATAGACCAACTGACCGGGTCACACAAACTGACCCAGCAGCAAGCCGAGATGTTCATCGGCGCGGCCACCGCGGAATACTGCCCGGGCAAGCACAGCCCGAACAAGCCCCGCTGACGGCGGTCTCGACAGCTTTACCGACTGCTGGTCTGGCATACCGACCACTAGTCTATTTATACTTTCTGGGCAACCAGGAGGTAAAGCAATGAGCACGTCCCAGCAATCACAGGTCCGCACGCGCTTGTTCGTCCGGGTGATGGGTCCGTATTTGACCATCGTGCCCACCACGGTCGCGGTGCGCGGCGGGTACATGCAGCAAATGTTCAACGAGTTCAAGGCCAACCCGATGTGGCCGTGGCTCTACGGCGCCATTCTCTTGATGGGCGGCCTGTTCATCATCGCGTTTCACCAATATTGGCGCAGCCCCGCGGCGGTCATCGTCTCCCTGGTGGGGTGGTTTTTTGCGATACGAGGGCTCCTTCTGTTGACCGTGCCCCGGGCCTACGACTCAGCCGGCGACGCCATCTACAGCTCGGGCGCGTCAGCGGTGGTCTGGGTGTTGTTCATCTGTCTGGCCTCGGCCGGCCTCTACCTGACCTACGTCGGCTGGAAGCCGGACCGGCCGGATGCCGCGGGTAGTTAAACATCCCGACATCCGCCGAGCGGAGTTGCTCGACCGGGCGGCCGGGCTGTTTTTGCGCCACGGTTACGACAACGTCAGCCTCAACGATCTGATCGCCGATGCCGGGGTCTCCAAAGGCGCCTTCTACCACTGGTTTCCGTCCAAGGACGCGCTGATCGCGGCCCTGGCCGAGCGTAGTGCGCATGAAGCGTTCGGCGCTGTCCGGGATGCTGTTGCCGCGTCCGGGGGTGACGCGCTGGACCGGCTCAACGCGGCGTTGGCGGCCGGTTTTGACGTCAACATGAAGATGGACGGACCGGAGCAGCTGGTTGCGATGGTGTCATTGCTTCGGCCGGACAATGCGCACCTGTACGGACGAATCCTGGCCGTCGAGGAAGCGCTTTTCCTGCCGCTACTAGCGGGATTGATATCGGAGGGCGTCGCGGTCGGCGTCTTCGACACGTTCGACCCCGAGGGCGTCGCCGACATGCTTTATGGCCTTGCCGCGCGGACCAACTCGACCATCCTGGAAGTGTTACAGGCCGCCGACGCGCCCGCACGGGAGCGCGCGATCGACCGTCTGGCAACGAGATCCAGACTGCACGGACTCGCCGTCGACCACATCCTGGGCATACCGGACGGCAGCATTACCAGCCTCACGCGCGCGCAGGTCGAAGCGTTGGTGGCCGCACTACCGCGAAGCTATTAGGCGCTTTCTTCGGTACCGACGGTCCCCAACGAGGCCAGCATGCCCGCCGCGGCCCGTTCCCAGGTGAAGCTTTCCGCGCGTCGCCTGGCCGAGCTGCGGCGGTGGTGTTCGGGGCGGTCGACGATAGCGCCGACGGCCCAGGCGATGGCGAAGGGGTCGTTGTCGGCCAGGGCGCCGCTATCCGGGGTGATGATCTCGGTCAGCGCCGACGTGCGTGACACCACCGCCGGTGTTCCGCAGGCCAGCGATTCCAGTGCGGCCAGCCCGAATGTCTCATGCGGCCCCGGTGCCAGCGTCACATCGGCGGAGGCCAGCAGCCCCGCGACCGTATGCCGGTTGTTGATGAAGCCGGTGAAGTCGATCGGAAGGCGGGCGGCCTGTTTTTCCAGCCTGGCCCGCAGCGGGCCCTCGCCGACGATGACCAGTCGGGCGTCGACGCCGGCTTGGCATAGCGCGCCAAGGGCGTCAATGCTGCGGTCGACGCGTTTTTCCATCGACAGCCGGCCGCAGTGGATCAGGAGGATCTGCTGCGGAGCCGCCCAGCGCCGCCGCACCAGGTGCGAGTGTCGGCGCGGGTGAAATGTCTGCAAATCCACGCCCAGTGGCACGGTGACCGTGTTCGTCGCGCCGATCCGGTCAAATTCCTCGCGCGCGAACGCCGTCGTGCACACCACTGTGTCGTAGTTGGCGGCGGTGCGCCTGTTGGCGAAGTCCGCGAACTTCTCGGCGGTGCGGCGCGGAAGTATCTGTCCCACAAGGCGATCCAGGCGCTCGTGGGAGATCATCACCGTCCTGGCGCCGTATTCGCGGCCCCAGGGCCCCAGCGACCTCAGGGTCAGCCGGTCGGATACCTCCAAAGCGTCGGGCTTCAGCGCTTCCAGTAGCGTTTTGACGGGTCCCGGCATCACCGCGCGGTAGCCCCCGGTGAATGGAATCAGCCTGGCGGGCAGGGTGATTCGTACCACGCCCGTGGGCATCTGGGCGTGTTCGGCGTATCGACCGGGGACTATCAGGAACACCTCGTGCCCGGTTGCGCAGTATTCGGCGCCCAGTCGGTCCACCGCGGTGCGCAGGCCGCCGGAGCGAGGGCCGTAGAAGTTGGCGACCTGTACCACGCGCATAACGTGAGGACACGCGGTGCGCATGTGCAGTCATCGATGTGGAACCGACGCGTGCCTGAACAGTCCGTGAATTCCGATGATTCCACGACTACCTTGGTACCGGTCATGGGTTCATCGAAGCTGAGCATTGCGTCGCTGGCGTTGGCGATTGTCGCCGTCGCGGTCTTTTGGTCGGTGATGATCGCCGCGGCCTCCGGTGTGGACGCGGTGGGGAAGGTCGTCTTGATCGTGGCTGCGGTGGCCGGTGTCACGCTCGGCACGGGCGCCATGGTGACGGGTGTACTCGCGCGCCGCCGGGTCAAGCGCGGCGACGCCGTTGGGGGCGGCGCCGCGACCGCGGGCGTCGTGCTGGGGATGGCTGCGACCGTGCTGCCCGCGGTCGTCCTCGCGTGGATGGTGTACACGGTGTACTCCTCCTACGAGGAATTCCAACACTGCGTCAGAGGTTCGGGATATCCAAAGTATTTCTGTCTCAAGGAGTGTCCGGTGTTCTTCGATTCCTGGTGTCGGGAACAAATCGGGTGGTGACGTCACATGCGTCTTATTGGTCTCTGCTGGGAAGGATGTTCCCTGTCGGGCTCCGAGCGACGATGCGTGCGGTCTGGGCGGGCGTCGGTGATTTGATGCTCGGAGGGCAGTCCCGGTATCCCTAACCGGAAGCCTCGCCCTTGGGTCCCTCCGCTTTGCCGATCCGCTCGGCGACATCGTCACCGGCCAGTTGCGCGCCGAGGAACGCACCGGAAGTGGGCAGGCTCAGGTGCAACTGTGAGGCGCCGCTGACCGCGACTTTTCCGTTATCGAGTGTGAAGTCGAGGACATGGCCGCCGCCGGTGCGGTCGGTGTTGAGGAAGTGCAGGTGGTACCCGGCCACGGAGATGCCTTGTTCGAAGTCGGGGGTACGGAATCCGACCACGGTGCCCGACACATCGGTGAATACGGTTTCGGCCTGCTCCTCGGTCGCTTGCGTCAACGGTGGATAGGGCGGTTTCTGCTCCATCACCGTGCGGGTGTGCAGTTCGGCGAAGTGCCCGGAGATCCGGATCGCGTAAATCAGGTTGGCGCTTTGGATTTGACGGTCGATCGCGGCGGTCACTTCGGCGCGGCCGGTGCGGGTCTCGACCGCGATCTCGAAGTCGCTGTGGAACCGGGTGACCGCGGCGAACGGGGTCCGATCGGTCGGGGCCGCCCGGGTGGCGGTGCCGTCCGCGCGCAGCCGATAGCAAACGCCGTCGAGGATGACCATCTCGCCATCGAGGTGGTTGAAGGTGCCCAGGCCGAAGTCACCGTGACGCAGGATGTCCGCGATGGTGGCGTCGCCGTCGTAGACGCCCTCGAGCAGCGCGCTGATCGTCGAGAACTGATAGACCTCGTCGTCGTGGCGCTGCCGGAGAAGCGTTGCGGCCCAACGGCGGAAGCGGTCCTGCGCGCCGGTGATGTTATTCATTCGAACCTGTCGTCGTGTAAGTGGGCGGCGAGGTCGGTGTTTCGGCTGTAGTCCACCGGGACGTCGATCAGTGAGGGGCCCTCCTCGGCCAGCGCTCGGCGCAACGTCGCGCCGAACTCGTCCAGGGTCTTCACCCGGTAGCCTCGGGCGCCGAAAGCCGCTGCGTAGGAGACGATGTCGTAATCACCGAGTTGAACACCGGACTTGCGTTCGTATTTGAGGACCTCCTGGAAGCCCACCATGTCGTAGGTGTTGTCGCGGAAGAGGATGTGGGTGAACGTCAGCCCCAGGCGGGTCGCGGTCTCGAGTTCCTGAGCGGAGAAAAGGAATCCGCCGTCTCCGGAGACGGACACGACGGGAGTGCCGGGTCGCGCCAGGCAGGCGGCCATCGCCCAGGGTAGGGCGACCCCCAGGGTCTGTTGTCCGTTGGAGAACAGCAGCCGTCGGGGCTCGTAGACGCGGAAGTGGCGGGCCATGAAGATGTAGACCGAGCCGATGTCGCAGGCGATGGTGGCGGTGTCGTCGAGTTCTTCGCGTAGCCGCAACACCACGGCGACGGGGTTGAGGCCGGGGCCTTCAGGTGTGCGATCCTGGGCCCAGGCATCGATGTCCGCCAAGGCTTTTCGCTGGGTGGCGATCTCGGCCCGATAGTCGTCGGTGAGGGTGAGTGCGGCCAGGTTCTCGGTCAACGTGGTGAGGGTGGCCGCGACGTTGCCCAGCAGTTCCAGGGCCGGCTGATAGTGATTGTCGATCTCGGCGGAAACCGAATCGATGTGTATGACCGTGCGCCGTTGAAGCGTTGGGTCCACGTTCCACAGCACCGGGTCGTATTCGACGGCGTCGTATCCGACGGCGACCAGGATGTCGGCATTGGCGAGGATGACATCACCGGGTTGGTTGCGGAAAAGCCCGACCCGGCCCAGGAAGTGGTCCTCCAGCGCGCGCGACACCACGCCCGCGGCCTGAAAGGTTTCGACCACGGGCAGCCCGGTTGCGGCGATCAGGGCACGCAGGGCCTGGCAGCTGTCCGGGTCAGCGCCGCGGATGCCGACCAGCAGCGCCGGCCTGCTCGCGGCCCGGATCAGCTCGCTCGCCCTGCCGATCGCCGCCGCGGGGGCGGCCGCCAACGGCGGGATCGGCAACCGCGCAGTGATGCCCGCCGTCGTGGGGGCGGCCAGCACGTCGGCGGGCAGTACCACTGCGGCAGCCCCGCGCGGCTCGCTCACCGCGGCGCGGAACGCGCCGATGACGGCCTCGGCGGCGTTGTCGGGGTCGTTGATCTCGCCGGTGAACTTCGTGACGGTCTTGAGCATCGCGGCGGCGTCCATCGACTGGTGGGTGCGCTTGAGCCGGTCCTCGCGGGTGACCGCGCCGCACAGCGCGACCACCGGATCCTGTTCGGTGTTGGCGGTGAGCAGGCCGGTGGCCAGATTGGTGGTGCCGGGCCCGGACGTCACCAGCACCACACCGGGAATGCCGGTGAGGCGGCCGATCGCCCCGGCCATGAACGCCGCGTTTTGTTCGTGGCGGCACACCACCAACCGTGGTCCGCCTTCGACCAGCGCGTCGTAGACGGCGTCGATCTTGGCGCCGGGTATGCCGAAGACGTACTCGACTCCCTGCGCCGATAACACGTCGACGATCTTTTGCGCGCTGCGTACCGCCATGCAGCCCAGTCTGGTCGCCGGCACTACTAGCCGCTCGACTCGGGTCCGAACCAGCGCGCCAGCGCGCTCCGCAGGCCCGCCTCTTCGGCCGCTCCGAAGGCGTCCGCTGCCCAGGCGACGAACCCGTCTGGCCGGATCAGCAGCGCAGCGGCCGGCAGGTCGGTGGTGCTCGCGTCGACGATGTCGACCCGACCGGCCCATCCGCGTGCCGCGTCCCCGACGGTTCCGTCGTGGTCGAGCAGGACCGGGCGGGCGGCGTGCAGCAGGTCGGCGATCCGTCGGCCGTTCTCCAGAGAAAGGTCGGGCACGATCCATCCCGACAGCGGGTGGTCGTCACCCACGTCGTATCTCACGTCGGTGCCGGCCAGTAGCGCCGCCATGTGCTTGGCGACGTCGGGAATGGTGAAGAGTTCGCCCAACAGCGTTCGCAGCGAGGCGACTTCGAGGCCCGGCGCCATGAGCGCGGTCTGGGACAGCGAGTGCATCATGACTCGCTCGCCCACGGGGTGACGCTCGGAATCGTAGGTGTCGAGCAATCCGGACGGCGCCCAGCCGTTGAGTTGAGCCGCGAGCTTCCAGCCGAGGTTCATGGCGTCCTGCAGCCCGAGGTTGAGGCCCGGGCCGCCCATGGCGCTGTGCACGTGGGCGGCGTCGCCCAGCAGGAGCACCCGTCCGTCGCGGTAATGCTCCGCGAGGCGGGTGTTCTGCCCGTTGATCCGGCGAAGGGCATGCGGCCCAGGGCCTTTGGGCTCGTCGAACGGGACGTCGACACCGAGCACGCGGCGTGCGCTCGCGCGCAGTTCGTCCAGGCTCATCGGCTTGTCCTCGACCGGCGGCCCGAATTCGATGGTGCCGAACATCGACCGCCCGGGTTCGAACTCGGCGTAGATCACCCCGCCGCGATCCAACCGGTTGTGGAGGAACCCAATCCGGCCGAACCCGGAGATGTCGATGCCGCCGTCGGCGCGGCGGAATTCGTCGGGGATGTGCACGTGGGCGAGCCGGCCGACCGTGTCCGAGGTGACGCCGGGGAAGTCGATGCCCACTTTCTTGCGGACCAGGCTGCGTCCGCCGTCGGCGCCGACGAGGTACCCGGCGGCGATGCCGTATCCGCGCTCGGGCGAAGACACCGTCAGCGCAACGGATTCCGGGTCCCGGCGCAGGTCGATGAGTTCGTGTCCCCAGCGCACGTCCACCCCGAGATCGCGCGCCCGCTTCTCCAGCAGCCGCACCAGCCGGGGCTGTTGCATGGGCAGCACGTACATCGGGTTGTCGGGCACGCCGAGGAAGTTCAGCGCCATCGCCGCGAAGATCCATCCATAGGTCGGATGGGGCGGATCCTCGTCGCCAGTGAACTCCCGATACAGGCCGCGCATGTCGAGCATCCGAACCACCTGTCCGACAAGGCCGTTGGCCTTCGGTTCGGAGGTGGGGCCGGACAGCGCGTCCAGCACGACCGGCCGGATACCGGCCAGCGCGAGTTCGCAGGCCAGCATCAGTCCGTTGGGCCCGGCGCCGGCGATGACGATGCCGGCACTTTCGTCAGCCATGGTGCGCCCTTCTAGTCGTGCTCGGTGGCGTTGAGAAGTTGCACTTCCTCGAGGTCCATCTCTTCTTGCAACTCGCGCAGCACGATGTCGTCGATGAGGTTTTGGTTTCGAAGCGTGGTGATTTCCCGCCGCTTGTGTTCGAGTACGCCCAGACGCACCCGCAAGACCTTCTCCTTGCCCCTGGCCAGGCGGCTGCTCCCCGAACCGTCTTCGGTGGCCATCGCCACCGCGGCCTTTTGTTCGTATTCCCTTTGCAGCCGCCCCCGGAGCTCGTCACTGATGCCCACCTCGTCGGCGACCGCCGGCAGCGCGTCGAGGGCCGCCTGCATGCCCCGGGTGCGGGCCAGTTGCAATTCCTGCTCGTGGGTCACATCGTCGGGTATCCGGGCCCAGCGGACCACGGTCGGCAGCGTGATGCCTTGGACCAGGACGGTCACGAGGATGACGAACACCACGATGAAGATGATCAAGTTGCGGTCCGGGAATGGCGCGCCGTTGAACTTGGTCGTCGGGACGGCGAGCGCCGCGGCAAGCGACACGGCTCCGCGGAATCCCGCCCAGGCGGTGACGAAACGCTGACGCCAGTCGACACGACGTTCGCGCTGCGCCTCGCGGCGATCGAGGAGGCGAATCAGCACGGTGGTGCCTTCTCCCCAGAAGATCCGGGACACGATCACGACGGCGGTGACGGCGAGGGCGATGTAGGCGGCGTGGCGAAGTCCGCCACCAACGTCGTTTATGCCGTGCAGCGCGCCGGGGATCTGCACCCCGACGAACACCCACAACGAGCCGTTGAGCAGGAAGGTCGCGATGTCCCAAAATCCCAGGGCCTGCAGGCGGGAGCGGGCCCGGATCACCAGCGGCCCGGAATAGGCGAGCACCAGTGCCGAAACCAGGACCGCAACCACTCCGCTGCAGTCGAACGTTTGGGCCAGCAGGAACGCCGCGAAGGGCGTCAGCAGGCTCAGGGCTCCCTCTTCTTGCGGCGCATCGATCCGCTTGCGGAACAGCGTCGCCAGTCCGCCGACAAGCAGCCCGGCGGCGATACCGCCGAGATAGGACAGGACGAACCGGCCGACCAGATCGGGCGGGGTGATCGCGGCCCCACCTCTCGCGACGTGAACGGTCACGGCGAACAGGACCAGCGCGGTGCCGTCGTTGATGAGGCTCTCGGCTTTCAGCACGGTGACCGACCGGCGTGGCAGATTTTTCGCGAGGCCGGCCACCGCGGCGGCGTCGGTGGGGGAGAGCACGGCACCCAGGACGGCGGCCGCATGGGGTTCCATGCCGAGCGCCCGCGCCGTCCACGACACCGCCACCGCGGTGGCGATCACCAGGGCGACACCGAGAAAAACGATGATGCGCGCGTTCGCTCGGATTTCCCGAAAGCTCGTGTTCAGGCCCTCCCAGTAGAGGATCGCCGGGAGGAAGAGCAGCAGCACGACTTCCCCGTTGACGTGAACACCGCCGAAATCGGGGATCAGGCCCAGCAGGGCGCCGAGCAAGATGAGCAACACCGGGGGGCCGACGCGGTAGCGCCGGCCGATGACCGTTCCCACAATGACGGTGGAGACGAGCGCAACGATGAGTTCAAGGCCAAACACCCGCTCATCCTGCCGGATCGGCGCGGACTATGAGCAGTCGCAGCAGCAGTCGTCGCAGTCGCAGCAGCAGTCGCAGCCGTCGCAGCAGCAGACGTAGCTGCTCCCGCCTCGACCCGATTTGCGTCCTGGGCTGGGGGTTTCGCCTTCGGCCGCGGGGTCGACGGGTTGGTCACCGAAGTTGATGGGCCCCTCTTGGCCCCCGCCGGGGTAACCGGCGCGGACGAAGGTGCGCGAGACCGCCCGGCTCACCTCGCCCGTCAACAGTCGATGGACCAGCCGCCCTTCGGTGAACTCGACGTCGGCCAGGGCCAGCCCGATGCCCAGCACGGCGTCATCACACAGTGCGCGGGTGGCTTCGACGGGAGTTCCGGTGGCGACCAACGGATTCCACTTGCCACGCGCCACGTCGTCGCGGTAGTCCTCGACCGCGTCGAGTAGGTGTGCCACCCGGCCGAACAGCCGGCCGACCTCACGCAGCGGCGCCGCGTTGTCCGGGCGGCCCGCCAGCACGGCGGTGTGCGCGAACGCTTCCGCGACAGCGGTCTCGGTGGGCTCCGTCACCAGCAACAGTGAGGTGCCCGGGGCCGCCGTCGCCTCGAGTTCGGCCTGCCGGTCCATCGCGGCGACGAGCACGCCGGTGTCGAACCCCAGAGTGTGACCGGTGTCGGTGCCCTGACGCACCCAGCGCTCCGCGATGCGGCGCGCCGCCGGCCGCACCCCGACCGCGCCAACCAGGCCGTCGCGGTCGTCGACGTGGTCACGAACCCGCGCCGCGGCCAGCGCCAGCGACACCACCGCGGCCAACCGCACACACTCGCCGGTGGCCACGTCGGCGCGCCGCATGCCGCGCAACGGACAGCGCCCGGCCTTCCGGCGCGCCGGCTGCCCGGCCGACTGCGCTTCGACCAGCAAGGAGACCACCAACCCGTCGTAGTTGGTGGCGATCCGCGCGACCTGGCCGTAGTCGTCGCGCAGCGCCAAGCACAATCCACACAACTGCGCCGTCCACGCTGCGGCGAGCTCGCCGCCGAGCTGATGGCGGCAGGGCCGGATGATGCCAAACATGCACAGAAACTACCGGAGGTTCGGCGCTTGCCCCGGTAGATTCGCCGAGCGGAAATTGGGGACCGCGCCATAATGGGGGAGATGGCTTTCGTGAAGATCAGGTTCTTGGTGACCGTCGCGATGCTCGTTTCATCGATGCTGTTGGGCTGCAGCTTCGCGTCGAGGGAACCACCGTCAAACAAAATCCTTCAGGTCCCCATGGACGACGTGCTGAAGCAGAGCGCCATCACGCAGAACGTCGAGATGGCCGTCGGCAACACGCTGACGGTGAAGTTGGGCTCGAATTACTCCACCCCGTACCGCTGGACGATCGACACCAAGATCGGCGATTCGACGATCGTCAAGCAAACTGATCACCGGTTCGTGAATCCGACCTCCGACGCGCGGGGCGCCCCCGGGACCGAGGTCTGGACGTTCACGGCGTTGAAACACGGATCGACGACGATCACCACCTCCTACACCAGCATCGTGGGCAAGGGCGCCAAACCGGCGTGCACGTACACGGCGAACGTGACGGTGCAATAAGGTCTGGCTGTGGTCGGCTTCCTGCGCGTGTTGTCCGAGATAGGCAAACTTCCCGCGGAGTTACGCGGACAACTCGAAGCCGAGGGGGTGATCTTCAGCGCCGGCATGGTCGGCGTGGTCCGACACTTCAGCGGTCATGTGCCGGGCGTCTACTCGAGTTCGGGCGTCTCGCGTTATTACGGCGGTTTCGGCTTCAGCAACGCGCGGATCGTCGCGACCTTCCCCGCGCGGGGGGACGCCGACCTGCGGTCGATCGATTGCTCGTGGGACACTAACGAGGGCCCGGGGAGGGCTACCGTCACCGACAAAGGCCTGCAGATCGAAATCGACCTGCAAGCAGTCGATCCCGCCTTCTCCGGCTCCATGAAGTTGAACTACAAGAAAAAGATCCCCGACGACGTGCTGCAAAAGCTGCCGACGACGGCGTTGCGGTTTCCGGTCGATCCGGTGTTCGTGTATCGCGCGGCCGGGGTGCGGCCAAAGTCATAGTGGAAGCGGACCAAATGCCCTATTCGTCGCGTTGGGGGCGTGCCGAAAATCGGTGAATGAGCGATGTCGACAAATGGGATCGCGCCCTGACCGAGCACGTCGTCGCGCTCACCCGGCCGATCGTCAAGCACTATTTCCGCTCCGAGGTCCAAGGCCTGGACAATATCCCACCCGGCGCATCCCTGGTGGTTTCGAACCATTCCGGTGGCCTTACTTCGTTCGACCTGTCGGTGTTCGCCGTCGACTACTACGACAAGTACGGCTACGAGCGCCCGCTCTACGCGCTCGGCTTTGACACGGTATTCGCCGGACCGGCCGGTGAATTTCTCAACCGCACCGGTGTGATCCGTGCGACGCGCGAGAACGCGGCGAAGGCATTGGCCTCGGGCGCCGTCGTTTTGGTTTTCCCGGGAGGCGATTTCGACGTCTACCGCCCGAGCTTTCGCGAGAACGTCATCAACTTCGGCGGCCGAACCGGCTACGTGACCACGGCCCTCGAGGCCGGGGTGCCGATCGTGCCGGCGGTATCGATAGGCGGGCAGGAAGGTCAGCTGTACCTGAGCCGCGGCACCTGGCTTTCGCGTCTGCTTCGGCTCACCAAGTTCGAACGGAAGTTCTTCCGAACCAACATCCTGCCAATAACTTTCGGGTGGCCCTTCGGTCTGAGTGTCCTCGCGCCGGTCAACGTGCCGCTGCCCACCAAGATCGTCGTTGAGGTGTTGCCGCCGATCGACATCGCCGCGGAATTCGGTGAGGCGCCCGAGGTCTCGCACGTCGACGCGCTCGTGCGCGGCCTGATGCAGAAGGGCCTCGACGACCTGGCCGCCAAGCGCCGCTTCCCGATAATGGGCTGACCGGGCTAGGCGGGTTGCAGCATTCGCCCGGTGACGCGCGCCGAGAGCGAGCCGGGTGTCAGTCGTCCGAAAGTGGACGTCACCCGGTTGCGCCAGCCGGGGACGACGACGGCGCTTCCGCGGTCCAGGCCCCGCAGCCCTTTGGCGACGACGGGTTCGGGCGCGGCGAGGTGTCGATAGACCGCGGTGTGCGAGACGTCCGATCCGAGGGCGTCGACGAACCCGGTGCGGGTGGGCCCCGGGCACAACGCCGTCACGGTGACCCCGGTGCCGCGGGTCTCCGCCCATAGGGCTTGGCTGAGCGACAGCACGAACGCCTTGGAGGCGCCGTAGGTGGCCTGGTACGGGCCGGGCTGAAAGGCGATGGTGGAGGCCACATTCAGGATGCCGCCGCGGCCGCGGGCCAGCATTTTGGGAAGCACGGCGTGGATCAGGCGTGTTAGCGCATCGACGTTGACCGCGACCAGGTCATGCTCGCGGTTGGCGTCGATCCCCGCGAACGGGCCGTAGGTGCCGAAGCCGGCGTTGTTGACCAGCACGTCGATCTCCCGGTCGGCCAGGCGGTCGATGAGGGCGTCGACGCCCTTGTCGGTGCCGAGGTCACCCACGACGAGTTCGACGTTCTGACCAATGCGTTGCGCCACCGCGCTCAGCCGGGCCTCGTCCCGCCCGGCGAGCACCACGGAATGGCCACGTTTCGCGAGTTGGTCGGCGAAGATGGCGCCCAGCCCGGAACTGGCACCGGTAATCACAGCCCAGGACATCTCTAAACTCCCTGATATGTAATGGTTTTCGCGACTGGCCGAACGGCCAGGGCGTGGCTGACGAGGCCGATCGCCGCGCCGAGGATGGGCCAGATCGGCCAGAAGTAAGTGACGCCCGTGGCGGCCCAGACGGTGAGCACGGTGGCGGTCATCACGAGGTAGGCGGCGAGGTGGATGCGGACGCTCTTGCGCGCCGCGGCCACGCGGGCGGCGCGACGGCGGGGGTCGGCGCGCCGGATGCGATCCAGCGGCAGATCCGCGAGGAGTTCCTTGAGCTCCCCGGTGGTGTGCGTTTGGAATGCGGTTTGCACCCGGTGCTCGTACTCGTCCAGCTCCAGATAGCCCTGCGCGAGCGCTTGGCCCAAGCGTGCGGCCGTCTTCTGCCGGTCGCGGTCGCCGGCGCGGGCGGTGGTGAGTTGCTTGTCCATTCCGTGCCTTCCCCGGATGTGAATAGCATTAACATAGACGAAAATGTTAATGTCGTCAACATGGTGCGGAAGACCGCCGTGGCGCGACGCGTCAGCTACCACCACGGGGACCTGAAACGGGCGCTGACCAGCGCCGCGCTATCGCTGGTGGCCGAGAAGGGGCCGAAAGGCTTCACCCTGACCGAGGCGGCGCGGCGCGCCGGCGTCAGCACCGCGGCCCCGTACCGACACTTCGCCGACAAGGCCGAGCTACTGGCCACCGTCGCCGAACAGGGATTCCGCGAACTGCACGCCGATCTCACCGCGGCCGCGGCCGCCGACGCCGCATCGGAGCCGAGGGCCCGGGTGATCGAACTCGGTCGTGCCTATGTGCACTGGGCCGTCGCCCATCCGGACCACTACCAGGTCATGTTCGGCGCCGAGCGCATCAAAGCGGACCACCCGGCCCTCGCGGTCGCCGCGGAGCAGGCGTTCGGCGATCTGCTCGACGCGATCAGGCGGTGCCAGGACGCCGGGATCGTGGAGGGTGAAGACCCGCGCGAGGTCGCCGCGCCGCTTTGGTCGCTCGTGCACGGCGTCGCGTCGCTTGCGATCGGGGGCGAACTGCGAGCCGTGGGCATTCAACAGGACCCGGAGGCCATGATCGCCGGCGTGGTGGGCCGGCTGCTCGGTTAGGCCACTTCGGCCTGGCGTTTCGTCGCGTAAACGTCGGCCAGGAATTGCCCGACGGCGACCGCCGCGTGCACCGCGCGGGCCGACCCGAAGATATCGAAAGCGTGCTGCGTCAAAGGCAATTCGGCGTATACGACGGGTTGCTTGCTGACTTGCCGCAGTTTGGTGGTGAACTCGCGCGCCTGCTCGACGAAGGCCAGCGAGTCGTTCGTGCCATGTAGCACGAAAAATGGGGGAGCGTCGGCACTGATGTGATGGATCGGCGACGCGGCGGCGAACGTCTGCATGTGCGTCGAAG
The DNA here is from genome assembly GCA_963784685.1 of uncultured Actinomycetota bacterium. Lineage (GTDB taxonomy): Bacteria > Actinomycetota > Actinomycetes > Mycobacteriales > Mycobacteriaceae > Mycobacterium. Next base: position 26,600 of record CAWASF010000002.1, on the reverse strand, counting down.
GCCGTTGCTTGATAATCGATTTGATCAGCAGGGCCGGCATCATCGCGTGCAGCGAGTCGTCGAGACGGGTGAAGTCATAGATGCCGTAGAACGGGATGGCCGCTTGCACGCGCGTGTCGGCATCTTCGAATCCCGGCTGGAACTGAGGGTCGTTGGGCGTCAGCGCCGCCAGCGACGAGAGGTGGCCGCCGGCCGAACCGCCGGTGATGGCGATGAAGTCGGGGTCGCCGCCGTATTCGGCGATGTGGGCCTTGACCCAGGAGAGGGCGCGCTTGACGTCGACGATGTGGTCGGGCCAGGTGTTGCGCGGGCTGTGGCGATAGTTGATCGCCACGCAAATCCAGCCCAGCTCCGCGAGGTGGCTCATCAACGGATGTGCTTGTCCGCGTTTGTTTCCCGTGGTCCAGGCGCCGCCGGGGATCTGGAAGAGCACCGGCGCCTTGCCGTTCCGGTCGAGATCCGGACGTCGCCAGATGTCGAGATGGTTGGCGCGGCCGTATTCGCCGTAGCTGATGTCGGAGTCGTGGGTGTAATCGCCGTAGATGCGCAACATCCGCAGCACTCCCGGCGACTTGGCGCTGCCGGCGCCGGCCGGCCGCCGCCACAGGTTGGTGGAGTCGGTGCGGCGATCGGGCCCCAGGCCCTCGTTCAGCGCTTCGGCCAGCGGGATGTTGGCCTTATGGCCCGCGCGACTGAAGTTGAGCAGTCCCGCGGCCGAGACGCCCGCCACCAGCCACGCGACGATCCGCACGGGCCGGGTCAGGCGGCGGGCCGTCAATGCCAGTCCGCCGAGCTGGCTCACCAGCGTCTGCAGCGGCAATTCGGTGACCACCATGCCGAAAAGCCACGAGAAGATCGACAGGTATCCCTTGCGCGCCAGTGGCCGGTACGCGTTGAGCGTGGACGCCGCGGTCACAGCCGTGACCATTAGCGACCCTGCTTGTCGGAGGATATGGAAGGTTCGGGCTCTCTGCATTGGCCCACCTTACGAGGCGGGCCTTTTGGGGGGGATAAGCGACTCTGGATTCCGCTAGCTCGCAGTTATGGCGGCGCGATCGTCGTGAGGACGTCCCCCGAGCTGCACAGGCGGCTCGCCCTTGAAGCCGCCGAGGAACGGGTATCTATGAACCAATGGGTGGTTCAGAGGCTTTCGGGCCGTCGCGTGAGCGACACCTGGGGGCTGTCCGGCTTCGACTAGCCCCCGTAGACTCCCGCTTCGTGGCCGACGTTCCGTTGGACGCGCAAGAGCGGCTCGAGCTCTGTGGCCTCTTCGACGAGCTCGGCGCTTCGGCTCTCACACTGCTCGACGGCTGGACTGCCTACGATCTCGCCGCCCACCTGGTATTGCGAGAACGCGACCTGGTTGCCGGCCCCTGCCTGGTTCTGCCCGGCGCATTCGCGCGGTTCGCCGAGCGGCGCAGGGCGGGATTGGCGGAGCGCAAGGACTTCACCTGGCTCGTCGCGCAAATCCGGTCCGGTCCGCCTCTCGGGTTCTTCCGCATCGGATGGGTGCGCGGTTTGGCGAATCTCAACGAGTTCTTCGTTCATCATGAGGACGTTCGCCGAGCGAATGGGCGCGGGCCGCGTCGCCTCACGCCCGTCATGGACGCCGCATTGTGGCGAAACGTCCGCCGCGGCGGGCGCTACCTGAGTCGTCGGCTGCACGGTTATGGGCTCGAGCTGGAATGGGCGGGGACCGACGAGCGGGTGACGGTTCGGCCGGGTTCACCGGCGGCGCGGCTCAGCGGTCTCCCGGGCGAGCTGCTCCTGTACGTGTTCGGGCGCCAAGACGCGGCGCAGGTCGAAGTGAGCGGACCACCGGATGCCCTTGCGGCGATGCGTCGCACGCACTTTGGCATGTGAGTGGCTAAACACCCCAACGCACACGCAGCGTCGGCGGTTTGCGGAACACCAGACCTCGCGGCGCGTGCGGGTAGTCGGGGTCGAGCCGCAGCCCAGGCGAGCGGTCCAGGAGTCGACCGACCGCGATCGTGGTTTCGGTCCGGGCGAACTGTGCGCCGAGGCAAAAATGTGGACCCTGCGCGAAGGCGAGGTTGAGCTTGGCGTTGGCCCGCCCGATGTCGAACCGGTCGGGGTCGCTGAACATGGCCGGATCCCTGTTGGCGCTGGCTATCGACACGCTGACCGGATCACCGCGCCGAATCCGAACGCCCCCCAGCTCGACGTCGCGGGTCGCGTACCGATCGACGATTGCGACGGCCGGCTCCAACCGGATCGACTCCTCGATCGCGTTCGGCAAAAGGTCGGCGCGCCCACGCACGAGCGGGAGCGTCGCGGCGTCGTCGAGCAGATGGTGAACGGCGTTGAGAATCATCCCCTCCGTCGTGTCGACACCGCCGAACATGACCACCGCGGCGTTGGACGCGACCTCGTCTTGGCTCAGCCCTTCCGGCGCCCAGTCGAGAGTCTGTGTCACGGTGGCCCGCAGCCGGGCGAACGCGTCGGCGCCCGCTGCAGCGACCGGCCTGCCGGCGGACACCCCGGAGACCGCCGCCACGATCGCTGTATACCAGGACAACACCGTGTCGACCTCGACGTCGCGCAGCCCGAGCGCCTCGGTAACCACGGCCACCGCGAGCGGCCCGGCGAACTCGCGCCGTAAGTCGGCGCTGCCGGCGGGACCCATCGCCGAGATCAACCGATCGGCCTCCGCCTCGACAAACCCTGCGAACCGATCCTCTACGCCCGCCGGGCGGAACGGGTGCGCGAACGGCTCGCGGTGTCGCGTGTGGTCCGCGCCGTCGAGCGAGAGCATGCTCGGGCCCATCACCTGGGCGGTGGAGAACCGGGGATCGTCGACGGTGAAGGTGGTCGAATCGCGCATCACCCTCACCGCGAGGTCGTATCTCGTTACCAACCACCCGCCGAGGACGGCGAGCCACGACACCGGCTCGGCCGTCCGCAGCCGAGCTAGCAGCGGGTGCGGGTCTGCCTGCAGCTCATCCAGGGTCGCGCCGCGCCCGAGCGGGAATTTTTCGATAGCCACTTCCTAGCCATGATCGCGTGGCTGAGTCACATCGGCCACAGGAGTCTCTCGGGGAGGAGGCACACCTTGTGTCCGCCTCATAGCGACAAGTTGCGGTGGCATGTTGCGGAGCCCTCAGTTGTCGCTATGAGGCGGACAAATCGGCGTACCCCGAACTTCTTGTGACGTACGGGGTTTCGAGGTTGCGCTTGCATTGTGGCGCCATTGGCGCCACAATGGCGCCATGCCGAGTGTACAGATCAAAGACGTTCCCGAGGACACCCACCGGGTGCTACGCGAACGGGCTGCCCGCGCTCACCAGTCGCTACAGGAGTACCTTCGCAGCCGTCTGATCGCTGACGCTGATCAGCCCACGCTGGATGAGGTTTTCGATCGCGTCGCCGCGCGCCGAGGCGGCCGCGTTTCCTTCAGGGCCGCAGTCGAACATGTTCGGGCAGAACGTGATCGTCGTTGATGCGAGTGTACTGGCTGTAGCGCTGGGTGATGACGGGACAGACGGCCAGACCGCCCGGGAGCGGTTGGCGGACGAGACGTTGGTCGCCCCCGAGCTCGTCGATCTCGAGGTGGTCGCGGTGTGGCGCCGCCATGTCGCAGCAAAACTGATGCCTGCGCGAAGAGCCACGAGTGCCGTGTCGGACCTGGCGGGACTGCCGCTGCGTCGGTCGTCTCACCAGCCTTTGCTCCACCGCATTTGGGAACTGCGGCACGTCGCCACGCCCTATGACACCACGTATATTGCGCTGGCCGAGGCTCTGGACGTCGTGCTAGTCACTGCTGACGCGCGCCTTTCACGCGCTTCGGGCGCGGGTTGCGAATTCGAGGTCGTCGGTGGTGGCGCTTGATAGCACTCATTCCTGCTGCGCTGCGAAGAGAACATCGGGGTTGAGGATCCCGGCCGGGTCGAAGCTCTGCTTGATCCGGCGCATGAGGTCGATCTTGACTGGGTCCTCGAGCTCGAGAAAGTACGGCGCCTTGGCGCGGCCAAGGCCGTGTTCGCCGGAGATCGCGCCACCCAATTCCATTGCGAGCGCGAAGATGTCGGTCAGCAGCTGCTTCTTTTTCTCCGGGTCCTTGCAGATGATGGCCAAGTGCACATTGCCATCGCCGGCGTGCCCGCAGCCGGCCGCGCCCGCACCCGCGGCAGTTGCGAGACCGCGCGCGGCGGCGAGGAATTTCGGCATCGCGCCGCGCGGCACCACGGTGTCGATGATGTCGTCGGCGCCGATCGCCTTGACCGTCCAAAACGCCTTTTCGCGCGCCTCGATCAGGTTGCGCGCCGAGGCTCCTTCGAGCACGTAGGCGTCGACGGCACCCAGCTCGGCGAGCAGCTCGCCAGCGTGCTCGACGTCCTCCTCGAGGCGGGCGGCGGTCCGGCTCTCAAGCGCCACAACGAGATACGCCTGACAGCTGTCGCGGACCTTCTCGGGGATGCCCAGCTCGAGGTTCTGGGTGTGGATGAGTGCGGCCATCGTCGTGTTGTCGATGTACTCGAGGATGTAGGGCGCGAGCCCGCTGGCCAGCACCTTGGGTACCGCCTCCATCACCTGGTCGAAGTCGGTGAAGGGGGCGAGAACGGTGGCGCTGTGGTCGAGCCGCGGATGCAGCTTGACGATCACCTCGGTGGCCAGCGCAAGGGTGCCTTCCGAGCCCACGATGAGCTGGGTCAGGTCGTAGCCGGTGGACACCTTGGCGATCTTGCCGCCGGTGCGGATGATCTCGCCCGTCGGCAGCACCGCCTGCAGCCCGAGCACGTTGTGGCGGGCGATCCCGTACTTGACCGCGCGCATCCCGCCTGCATTGGTTCCGACGTTGCCGCCGACGCTGGAGGACAGCTCGCCGGGTTGGACCATGTAGCTCAGCCCGGTGTCGACGGTCGCGGCGTCCAGCTCGGTCAGCGTCACCCCGGGCTGGACGACGGCGACCTGGTTGGTGGTATCGACCTCGAGGACCGCGTTCATCCGTTCGAAGGAGATCAGCAGCCCGTCCGCCCGCGGAATCGCGGCGCCCGACAGGCCGCTGCCGGACCCACGGGCCGTCACCGGCACGCCGTCTTCCGAGGCGGCCTTCAGCAGCTGCGAAACCTCTTCCGCCGTCGCCGGTTTCGCGACATACGCCGGCCGCTGCGGTGCCGTCGTCAACACCTCGTCGTGCCAATATTCTTCGGGGATCGCGTCGCCCGTCAGCAGGTTGTGGTCTCCAACGATTTCCGCGAAGCGCGCCGTCATGTCGCTCATCGTAGACGCTTGGCAGCTGCGCCTTGGGGCCCTAACGGACAGCGATGACGGCCAGGCTTTCGTGAATACCTGTGAAATGAGCTTCATTACGTGTGATGAGGGGGATGCCCAGCGCGACTGCGACCGCCGCAATGAGTAGATCGAATCGTCGCGGCTTCGGGTCTCGGCCAACGGCTCGAACCGTAGCGCACAGCGCGCCATAGATCCGCGCGGCGTGCGTATCGAATGGAATCGGATCGAAGGTGCCGGTGATCCAGTGATAGCGCTGCTCGCGGGCGGCGTTGAGGAGTGGATCGGCCGTGTGCAAGCCGTACGACAGCTCGGCGAGCGTTATGGTGCTGACCGCCGCCGTGGACGCGTGCGTCGCGACGGCATGAGCCGGGTAGTCGATTACGACGGATGTGTCCAGTAGCGCCCGCTCGTGCGGTCGGCTCATTTGGTGGCGGTCCACCTGTCCGCATCACCGTCGTCAACGGCGTTGTCGAGATCCTCGAGCTCACGAGCGAACCGTGCGGTGTCCCAACTGGGGAGTCCGCTTGCACCCGCTGCGATTTGAGCGACCGGGATGAAGCGCGGGGGTCGAGCGGGTCCGGATTCACCATGTGGCACCAGGTCGGCGACGGGCACGCCATTTCGCGTAACCGTAAAGCGTTCACCCTGCAGCACGCGACGCATGATCGCGCCGCTCTCATTGCGCAGTTCCCGTTGACTAACCGGTGTCGCCATCGGGCTAGCGTAGCACAAAAGTGCTACACACTGTAGCGCCGACCGCGAGTGGCATGCTTTTCACATGCCGACCGTCCCCCAAACGGTCTACGCGCGAGACGGCGATGCCCACCTCGCGTACCAGGTCGTCGCCGACAACGGCTCGGACCTCCTCTTCGTCCCCACCGCCACGTTCCCGATCGACCTGCTGTGGGACGAGCCCACTGTGGCCCGCCACCTCCGTCGGCTCTCGTCGTTCAGCCGGCTGATCATGACCGACCTGCTCGGCATGGGTAGCTCCGATGCGGTGCCGATCCAGAACCTTCCCGCGATGCAGGCCTGGACGGACGGGCTGGTCGCGGTCCTCGACGCCGTCGGAAGCGGGTGCGCGTCGGTGTTCGCGATGGGGGAGTCGGCGCTTCCGGCGATGCTCCTGGCCGCCAGCCACCCCCAGCGCATCCGATCGCTGGTGCTTTGCGGTCCCTACGCGCGCTACCTCCGAGCCGACGACTATCCGTGCGGAATGCCCGACCCGGCCTTCACTCGATACGTCGACGCCTTCGGCGACACCGTCGGGACCGGTGCCGTCATGGACAACTTGGCCCCGAGTTGGGCCGGCGATGCCGGCAAGCGGCGATGGTGGGCCCGCGGCGAGCGCCTGGCCGGTGGCCCCGGCTATTTCAAAGCCATTTTCGACCTCTACCTGCGCACCGACGTCCGGCCCGCGCTCGACAGCATCCAGGCGCCGACGCTGCTGCTGCACCGCCGCGATGACCGCCACGTTGTTAGCGGACATGTCCATTACCTCGCCGAACGCATCCCCAAGGCGCGATTGGTCGAGTTCGACGGGGACGACCACGTGTGGTTCGCCGGCGACTCCGACCGCGTGATCGACGAGATCGAATCGTGCGTGACCGGTGCGCGCGCGGCCTCGCCGACGAACCGCGTGCTGTCGACCGTGTTGTTCACCGACATCGTCGGATCGACCGAACGCGCCGAGGCCCTCGGCGACGAGGCCTGGACGGCCGCCCTGGACGCGCACAACGGGGTCGTCGAGAGGTATGTGGCCAGCGCGCGGGGCGACATCATCAAGTTCACCGGCGACGGCGCGCTCGCGACCTTTGACGGGCCGGCGCGTGCGATCACCTGCGCGTGCGCGATCCGGGACGCGGTGCAAGACCTCGGGCTCGACATCCGCGCCGGCCTGCACACCGGCGAGGTGGAGATGATCGACCGCGACGTGCACGGGATCGCGGTCCACATCGCCGCGCGCATCATGGCGCTCGCCGAGCCCGGCGAGGTGCTCGTGTCGGGCGCGATCCCACCGCTGGTCCTCGGGTCGCGGATCGCCTTCGACGACCGCGGCAGCCACCAGCTCAAGGGCGTGCGCGACCCCTGGCCGGTATTGTCGGTGCGCGACGCGGCCCGGTAGCTGAATCACGTTTCAGTTTCCGGGTGCTTGGTTATCCCGATCCAGAGGCCGCTCTCCGACAGGCGGGAAAAATCACGGTGCTCCAAGAGACTCAGCAGCACGGCGCCCGGGGCACTAATGGGGTGCTCATCGCGCCGGGAGCGACCCTCGGTGGCGGTCGCTACGAGCTGCGTGGTCTTCTCGGCCGCGGCGGGATGGCCGAGGTGCGTGATGGGTGGGATACGCGGCTGAGCCGCCCCGTCGCGATCAAGTTGCTCTATCCCGGGGCGAGCGTGCGGCCGGAAAGCCGCCCGCGGTTCGAGGCGGAGGCGCGGGCGGCCGCGCAACTGACCGGTCGACACGTCGTTGTCGTTCACGACGTTGGCGAGCACGACGGAATGCCGTTCATCGTCATGGAGCGGCTACCCGGCGTGTCGCTGGTCGACCACATCGCGCGTGGGCCGCTCCCGGCGGCATTCGTGCAGGCCGTCCTGGGCGGCGTCCTGGACGCCCTCACCGAGGCGCACAACGCGGGCATCCTGCACCGTGACGTCAAGCCGGGCAACATCTTGTTCACCGTCACGGGCGAACCCAAGCTCGCCGATTTCGGCATCGCCAAGACAGCCGGCGCCACCTACACCAAGGCCGGCGAAATCGTCGGCAGCATGGCCTATATGAGCCCCGACCGGCTCATTGCCAAGCCGGCAACGGTGGCCGACGACCTGTATGCGGTCGGCGTGGTGGGCTACGAAGCACTGACCGGGCGGCGGCCGTTCCCGCAACGGGACCTGGGGCCGTTGGCCCACGCGATCCTGCACGACACCCCGCCGCCGCTTGCCGCGCTGCGCCCGGACGTGCCACGGGGCCTTGGCGCCGCGATCGAACGTGCGATGGCGCGCGATCCGGCATTGCGGTTCGGTGATGCCCACGAGATGCGGGCCGCGCTGGTCGGCGCTTATCCCCCGGCGGTGCCCGCTCGGCCGCCTACTCGGGTGATGGCGGCGGCGCCGCCCGCGCTGATGACCGGCGCCCCCGTGGCCGCGCGACTGGAGCCGGACCGGCGCAAACTGTGGGTGGCGGCGATCGTCGCCCTGTTCCTCCTGGCCGTCATGCTGTTCATGCTCGCTCCGCCGTTCTCGTCGCCGCCGCCAACGCCGGCGACCACCAGCACGCCGATGCCGTCACCGACGACCACGGTCACCCCAACACCCATCAGCATCGACCTGCCACCACCCCTGGCGCCACCACCTCCGCACCCGGGACCGGGCCCGGGCGGTCCGGGAAAGAAACACAAAGGGGGACCAGGCGACTGATCGGTCGCGGGCGACCCCTAGTGCGTCGATGCACGGTATCAGTAATCACATCAGCCACGTGAGTGTCGCGAGCCGGGCATAAGGCGATTTCTGTTTGCGCTATCGCCGGTGCTACGACTCGCCACTCAGCCGGCCAGTCGCACCGGGAGTGTCTTGGGCCCGCGAATCGACGGGGTATTGAAGTAGGACAACGTTTCCGGGGCAGTGACGCTGTATTGCGGAAAGCGGCAGAGCAGTTCCTCGAATGCGACCCGGGCTTCGAGGCGTGCGAGGTTGGCGCCCATGCAGAAGTGGATGCCGCCGCCGAAGGCGATGTGTTTGCGCGTCTCGCGGTGGATGTCGAAACGGTCGGCGTCGTCGAATACGCGGGGGTCGCGATTGGCCGCGGCCAACAGCAGCATCACCTTCTCGCCCGCGTCGATGGTGTGTCCGTGGAATGCGACGGCGACCGCCGTGGTCCGCGTCAGGGTCGGGACGGGCCCCTCGAATCTCAGAACTTCTTCGATCGCGTTGGGCAGCAACGACATATCGGCGACGATCTCCGCCCGGGCGTCGGGGTGAGCGGCCAGCACGGTGGTGACGTTGCCGAGCAGATTCGTCGTGGTCTCGTTGCCGGCGATCAGGAGCAGCGCACAGAACCCGAGGATCTCGTCGTCGCTGAGTTTGTGCCCGTCGACCTCGGCCTGCACCAGGGCGGTGACCAGGTCGTCGCGCGGGTCGGCGCGGCGAGCGGCGACGACCCCGCGGAAGTAGTCGAAGATGCGCTCATAGTTGTGGGCCAGCGATTCGTACGCGCCGGCCGCGGTTGCCATGATCCCGTTCGACCATTGCTTGAACAGCTCGCGGTCGCTTGGATCGACGCCCAGCATCTCGGCGATCACCATGATCGGAAACGGCGCGGTGAACGCCGACACCAAGTCGACTTCGTCTTCGCCGGGTATCGCGTCGAGCAGGGCTCGGGCGGTGTGCCGGATCAGGCTTTCCTGTGCGCCAATTCGCCTGGCGGTGAACGCTTTCTGCAGGACCCTGCGCAACTCCGCCTGCCGCGGCGGGTCCATCAGGATGATCATCGGCTTGATGCCGGAGAACCCGTCCAGGGTGATGCCGCTCGCGGAGGAAAAGACCGGCCATTCGCGCAACGCATTCTCGACGTCCTCGAAACGGCTGATCGCCCAGAATCTCGGGCGGTCGTTGAGGTGAACCGGATGTTCCTCGCGCAGCGCCGCGTAGACCCGGTGAGGATTCCCGAGGTGCGAACGAGAATACGGATTGAAATTCATGACCTCTCAAGGGCTTCCCCACCTAGGCGGCCGAGACGCCCGCCCTTGCCAGCCTAACATTGCAATCTTAAAAAGAAAGGCCCGGGAAGAGCGCGGAGCTTGCCGGCACCGGCAAGCGTCCGGCGCTCTCGCCGGTGACCCCTGGACGGCCCGGCTTACCCGGCTTGCCGCGCAAACGATGCCGGGGGAGTCTGGATTAGATCGGCTGGTGCATGTTCGTCGCGCCAGATCGCGGATTGCGCCGAGAACCGCGGATGGGCGGGCTGGGGATGCTGCTGGAGTCGGTCGAACCTGTCCAGCCGGTGCATCGGCGTAATCCCAATCAACATCATCTTCCACAGTTCGCGAATGAAGTTGCCTGCGGTGCGCCGCGATTCCGGGCCGCCGACGTAGCGGCGCGCGATGGTCAGAAAGTCCTCGGGTTCGACGCCGGCGACATCCCGCACGTGGGTCGTCGGCCCACCTACCTCCCAGGTTCCCAGGGCATACTCGGCCAGGTAGTGGCGCAAACCGGACTGGACGTACAGGTCGAAACCGAGTCGTTTTTCGTACACCCGCAGGGCCTTCATGAACATCCACGGCGGGATATCGATGTGGCGCACCCGCCGGCCCAACGCCTCCCCGATCGCGTCGGCGATCTCGGCCCCGGAGAGCAGCGTCGGCCCGGTCGGGCGGTAGGCCCGCCCATCGTGGCGGTGCGGATCAAGCAGGGCACCGACGGAGACGCGGGCGATGTCTTCGTTGGACGGAGGGGCATTGCGGTTTCCGCCGGTCGGCACCGGCAACACGCCCAGCTGCGCAGCAACGGGGAGCAGGTTCAGATAGTTGTCCGCGAAGAAGCCGGGGTCGACGGCCACGTGGACGGTATCGGGTAGCAGTTCAAACAGCCTGTCGATCAGCCAGTGCTGCCGGGTCATCAGCGAGGGATGCTCGGGGCTGGCCAGCCACTGCCCCAACGCGACCACCGCCTCCACTCCCGACCGCCGCGCCGCCACGGCGAAGGTGACGGCGCTGTCGAGGATGTGCGGGTGATACGGCGGGTTGAAAAACACCCGGTCCACCCCGTCGACCGCGGCCGCAACCTGCTGAATGTCGAACATGTCGGCGACGACGACTTCGGCACCCAGGGCTCGTAAACGGCTGCTGCGCGCATCCTCGCGGTGCACCAAAGCCCTGGTCGGCACGCCCTTTTCCAACAATTGGGCGGTCACCGCGCGGCCGATTTTGCCGGTGGCCGCGGTCACCAGCACGCGTGAGTTTGTCATTGGACTTTCCTTCGCTAGTCGGGTTACTCGAACCAGCCATCATGTGACCACTGGTTACATTGCAGTATCGGCTTCGATGTGACCGTTGTCAACATTGCGGTACGCATGGGATTCTGGCGAGCATGAGTCCCGCCAGCGCCGACCCCGAGCGCCGAAAGCCCTATCACCACGGCGCGCTGAACTCGGCGTTGGTCGAGGCGAGCGTCGCGCTGGCCCGCGATGGCGGACCCGATCGGGTCATCCTGCGCGAGGCCGCCCGCGCTGCCGGGGTGTCACACTCGGCCGCATACCGTCATTTCGCCGACCGCGACGCACTACTGGCCGAGGTGTCGCGCCATGCGCGTGGCGAGCTCGCCGCCGAGATGCGCCGACGCGTTGCGCGCGCCAAAGGTCCCCGCCAGCGGCTGCGCGCGGTCGGCACCGCCTACATCGACTTCGCGTTGGCCGAGCCCGGACTGTTTCGCACCGCGTTTACCTCGCATCCAGCCACTTCGCCCGCGGCGGATCAGGATCGAGCGGACGCCGGGCCACCCGGCGATGGGGCAGATCCGTTCGACATCCTCGGTGAAGTGCTCGACCAGTGCCAAGCCGCCGGCCTGCTGGCCGCGGATCGCAGGCCCGGGGCCGAGATTGCGGCGTGGTCGGCGGTGCATGGCCTCGCGAGCCTCCTGCTGGACGGGCCATTGTCCAGGACTGCGGCCGGCATCGAATTCGCGCGGCGGCAGGTGCTGGAACTTATCGAGCGCGGGCTGCTCGACGGCTCGCCCTGATTGCTTTGGGGTGATTGCCCGAGAGGCAAGGGACGGGCAGATGAGTGCTGAGGCCCACTGAGGTCCGGCGATTGGCGACGCGGCCAGTTAGACGAACGCCTGAAGGGGGAATCCTGGTGTCTTGATCGAACGGCCGCACGCAGCGAAAGGAGTGCCAATTGTTCACCCGGCACCACGGCTCGCGTCTCGGCACCCGGTTCGGGTCCTACCAGCTGCGATCACTGATCGGCGTGGGTGGAATGGGAGAGGTGTATCGGGCCTACGACACGACGAAGGATCGGATGGTCGCGGTTAAGGTGCTGCGCACCGAGCTGGCCGCGGATCCGTCGTTCCAGGAACGCTTTCGGCGGGAGTCACGGATGGCGGCGCGGTTGCAGGAGCCGCACGTCATCCCCGTGCACGACTTCGGCGACATAGGCGGCGTGCTCTTCATCGACATGCGCCTGGTGAACGGCCGCAGCCTGAAGGACCTGTTGCGGGCGGAGGGCGCGCTGGAACCCGCCCGGGCGGCGCGAATCATTGCTCAGGTGGCGTCCGCGCTGGATGCCGCGCACGCCGAGGGGCTGGTGCATCGCGATGTGAAGCCCGAGAACGTGCTGCTCACTGCGGATGACTTCGCGTACCTTGTCGACTTCGGCATCGCGCACGCCAGCGGCGACGCGAGCCTCACGCGGGGCGGAGAGTTGATCGGGTCATGCGCCTACATGGCACCCGAACGGTTTGACGGCGCCCCTGTCGGGCCCCAGACCGACGTCTACTCGCTGGCCTGCGTGCTTTATGAGTGCCTCACTGGGCGACCGCCTTTCGAGTGTGAAGACCTGCCGCAGCTGATCACCGCGCACATGTTGTGGCCGCCGCCGCGGCCGAGCATCATGAAGCGCGGGATCGGCCGCGTGTTCAATGACGTCGTCGCCGTAGGCATGGCCAAACATCCCGCAGCACGGTTCTCTTCCGCGGGCGAACTGGCCAGGGCGGCCGCCGACGCCGCGTCGACGGCCCTTGAGCCGGCTCCGGTTGCTGTCCGCCCCAGCGGTACGCCAATTCCGCCGACGGGCACGCGACCGTTCACGTCGGTTTACCCGAATCCGGATAGCACCGGTTACAGCCCATATCCGCCGCCGGCGCCGGTACCCCGTGCGCCGCGCCGGCGGCCGGGGGCCGCCCGCGTACCGCGCGCCGTCACTGCGGGGGCGATAGCGATGCTGTGCATCGCGGCGATCGTGGCGGTGATATCGGTTTTCGGCCACAGCCAACGCAGTTCGTCAACGGAGTCGGCGGCGCCGTCGACCACGTCGTCAACGAAGACGCCGTCGCTATCAAGCCCCGTACAGGGCGCCGACGGGCTCGGGTTCGTCGGCCATACGGCCCGTTGTGACGCGGGAAATCCGCCGGCGGCAGTCGTGCGAACCGCTCTGTCGCTCGCAGTGGTTTGTCAGAGTCGGCCCGGAACTTTCTATTACCGCGGCGAGCGGATAAGCGATGGCGCCAACATCGAAATCCCCAATGCGGTGCGCTCCGCGGACGGGTTCGATGCCACCAACCCGGCCAACGGCGTGCGGTATGAGGTACGTCCTGCACGGCTCAGGATCATCAGTAATGGTCACGTCGATTCCTCAGAACCGGTGCTGCAGTACGCCACGGCCAGCTAAGGGCTTATCGGTGAGCTCGACTTGACTCCGGGGGTGAAGGTGACCGGCAGCTTGCCCAGCCCGGTCATGCTCGGGTTGCCCAGGTATTGGTGGACGCCGTCGAGGTCGACTCGGTAGTCGGGGATGCGGTCGAGCACCGCCCTGACCATCACCTCGGACATCAGGCGCGCCAGGTGCGAGCCGATGCAGCGGTGTGGCCCGAGCCCAAAGGCGAGGTGGCGGTTGGGTGTTCGATCCAGGATGACCTCGTCGGGCCGATCGAATTCTTGCTCGTCGTGGTTGGCGGAAAGCCAGCTGATGACGACGCGGTCGTTTTTTCGGAGGCGCTGGCCGTTCAGCTCGACGTCGCGGGTCACGGTGCGGCTCAGGGTTTGGTTGACCGAGAAGTAGCGCAGAAATTCGTCGGTGGCGGTGCGGTAGAGCTCCGGGTGGTCGATGAGTTGTTGGCGCAGCTCCGGGTGGGTGCCCAGGTGCAGCAGGGTCAGCGCGGTCTGTGACGTGGTGGTGTCGACGCCGCCGGCGATGAGGTTCCAGAGGATGTTAAGCAGCTGTTCGTCGGTGAGGCGCTGGCCGTCGAATTCGAATTGGATGAGGAAGCTGGTCAGGTCGTCTTCCGGTTTGGCCCTTCTGGTGGCCGCGTAGTCGAGAACGTCCTGCATCATTTCTGGGACTTTGGCGATGGCGTTGATGTATTCGTCGCTTTCTTGGGGGATGGCCATGACGGAGTGGAAGAGGTTGGCATAGAGGTGCCAGTTGTCGTAGGGCAATCCCATCAGCTTCATGGTGAGGATGGCCGGGACCGGGCTGGCGTAGTCGAGCACGAGGTCCATCTCTCCGTCTTTGATGCGTAGGTCGAGGAACCAGTGCGACTGTTGCTCCATGAACGGCCGCATCTTTTGCACGGCGCCGGGGGAGAAGAACGGGGCCAGGGCGTGCCGTAGCGCTTGGTGGTAGGGGCCGTCGACCTCGCCGATGCCCAAGGCCGGTTGGCCCTCGGGGCGCGGGACGCCCATCTCGCCCTGGTAGTCGACGCCGTTCTCGGCGTTGGGTTCGTATTTGTGCGAGAAGGTGGCGTCGTCTCGGGCGGTTTGGCTCACAGCGTCGTAGCTGCTGAGGAACCAGAATCCGCCGTAGTTCTGGTTCCAGGCCACTGGGCATTTCTGGCGCAGGTCCGCATTGATGGCCAGCTCGTTGAGGTTGTATTCGTTGGAGTGATGGTCGAAGTCGACTATTGCGTCTTGGCTGACGTTCGGGCGTGTGGCCATCGAAAGCCCTCCACAAGGAGCCTGGTCGCGGTGCTTACTAAGCTATCTTTCGCATTATTACGCTTTTAGCTCCGCGGAGATAGCGCCAGGCCGCTACGGGCGACGATTGGCGCGCCCTGACTGGCTTCGGAAGGTTGTAATGACTAGTCACCGAACGGTTTTCAACCACGTTGGGTTATGCGTCGCGGATCGGGAGCGGTCACGGCGGTTCTATGAGGGCCTGCTCGGGTTCCAGTTCTGGTGGGAAATCGAACCGCCCGACGACCGCACCGCCCAGCTCGTGGGGCTTCCAGAGCCGCTCGGGGTGCATGCGACATATCTGGTGCGCGACGGCTTCGTGCTCGAACTTATCGACTACTCGAAGCGTGAAGTTCACGCCGGGGCGGAACGTGTCATGGATCAGGTGGGGCTGACGCATATCTCGTTTTCGGTGTCTGATCTCGGTGGTGTCTTGCAGAAGGTTGAGGAGTTCGGGGGAGCGGTGGTCGACGGGACGGTGTCGGAGGGGTCGGCGATGATCCGTGATCCGGACGGACAGCTGCTGGAACTGCTTTCGGATGCATGGTTGTCGGCATTGCCGCGTCGGCCTTAGGAGCAGGCTTTTTCAGCACGGTAGGCGGCGGCCGGCTTGCTTGGCCTATTCGCGGTTGACTGAGGACTCATAAACCGTTGTTGGGGGTTCGAGCCCGGCCCGGCCCCAATTAAAACGCCTGGTAGATAGAGGTTATTTGTTACGGGGTTGACTTACGTGGGGCTACGCGAGCGGGCGGAGGGCGTAGTCAAGGCTAGCTGACCCTCGGGACTCAACCTCAAACCTGTCAGTTCTGACGAATTCACCGCGAAACGTGGGGTAGGCGCGTTACGCTGCCGTCTCGGGGCGGGCACCCATCATTCAATATCAACATTGTGGATGAGACATGCGTGTTCAACTCTTAATTGCTTCGGCAGTGATTGCGGGAGCGGCCTTATGCGTAGCGCCAGCGGTCGTTGCGAGCGGGCCGACGACCTTTCTGGCCGGTTGCGGCCACGGCTACTACCAGAACTCGGATGGGCAGTGTATCCCCGACCCATCGTCGGGTCTGCCACCCAGTGGTGCCCCCGGACTCGTGGGTAGCGGTGGGTCGCCTCCCGGAGCTACCGCAATCTGCCGGGATGGTAACTACTCGTTCAGCACGCACCACACAGGCACGTGCTCGGGCCATGGTGGCGTCAAGCAGTGGCTTAGCAACTGAGGCTTTGTCACAGGCATCACCTGCTCAGGCACAGGTTTTTGGTGACACGCTGCGTAGCTCCATTTCAAGGCACCTCGGCATGTACATGCCGCCCGAAAAACTGCAATTCAGATGGCTCACCCGAACCCATTTCGACCGCGTCTGTCGGACCAGTCCGCTACGCTCCCGGGCGTGCATGAGGGCCTCTACGAGTCGCTGCTGACTGACCGGTTGCACCGCGCGCTGACTGCGCGGCCTGATCTGCACCCCGAGATCGATTCCGTTGATGAGGCGGAACAGGCACTCACCATCGCGCGGCATCTCACGCCGGTGATCGAACGCTCGCTTCGCGCGGCTGCGACACCGCAGGACCGGGCTGACTTAGTGCAGCGAATCCTCGCCGCGCTAACTGACCCCGACGCGATGGTCGAAGCGCTGCACCAACGCGAGTTCGGCAAGATTGAGCGGCTCGACGAGGTAAGAGCGACGAACAGGCTGGGTGTTGCCCGGCTGCCGCGGCCCGCTACTCCGTTGTCGGACGCGGCACTGATGACCAATGCGCACCACGAGCCGACGCTGGCTGCCGAGCTGCGCGCCGAACTCGCCAGCGCCGATCACGTCGATTTGTTGTGCGCCTTCGTCAAATGGCAGGGGCTGCGGCTGCTGGAAGACGAACTCAACGAGTTGCGATTACGCAGGGTGCCGCTACGTGTCATCACGACGACTTACCTGGGGGCCACTGACGCTCGCGCACTTGATGCTTTGGTCGAAGAGTTTGGCGCGCAAGTGCGGGTTAACTACGAGCTTGCGCGCACCCGGTTGCACGCGAAGGCGTGGCTGTTGCGGCGCAACACCGGCTTCCACACCGCCTATGTGGGCTCGAGCAATCTGTCACATTCGGCGCTGGTTGATGGGTTGGAGTGGAACGTGCGGCTGTCGGCGGTGTCGACTCCGCATCTCCTGGAGAAGTTTCGGGCGACCTTCGAATCCTATTGGGAGAATCACGAATTCGAGTCATATCGGCCATCGTCGGACGGGGAGCGACTGCGGGCGGCGCTCGACGTCGCGGCCGGCAGGCGCGAACGCGACCGGCTGACGATTACGCTGTCTGGACTTGAGGTGCGTCCAAGGCCCTTCCAGGCGGAGATGCTCGAAGAACTCGATGCCGAGCGGCGTCTACATGACCGACACCGCAACCTGATCGTGGCGGCCACTGGTACCGGTAAGACGGTGGTCGCCGCGCTGGATTATCGCCGCCTTATGCGCGAAGGGCACGGTCGCGACTTGACGCTACTGTTCGTGGCCCACCGCAAGGAGATCCTGACGCAGGCACGGCGGATGTACCAGGAGGTGCTGACTGAGCCGACGTTCGGCGAATTGCTTGTCGGAGGCGACCAGCCGACGAAATGGCTCCAGGTGTTCGCCAGCATCCAGTCGCTCTCGGCCGAACGGCTTGCCGCCATCGAGCCCAAGCATTTCGACGTGGTGGTGATCGACGAGTTCCACCACGCCGAGGCCGCATCTTATCGGCGGCTGCTTAACCATGTGCAGCCCCTCGAATTGTTGGGACTGACGGCCACTCCCGAGCGCGGCGACGGTGTGGATGTGCGCGAGTTCTTCGACTGGCGGGTGGCGGCCGAACTTCGACTCTGGGAGGCGCTGGAACAGCATCTGCTATGCCCGTTCCACTACTTCGGCGTTCACGACAGGGTCGATCTGGGTGACCTGCATTGGAAGCGCGGCGGGTACGACCTGGCCGCATTAAGCAGTCTTTATACCGGCAACGACGCGCGCACGCGGATCGTGCTCAAGGAACTCCGCGACAAGGTGGCCGACGTGGCCGCCATGCGAGCCCTGGGTTTCTGCGTAAGCGTTGACCATGCCCGCTACATGTCGGATCGGTTCGACGCAGCAGGGGTTCGGGCCCGCGCGGTCTCGGCGGACACGCCGCCCGCCGAACGCCAGGCAGCGCTGAAAGCGCTACGCGACAGGGAGATCAACATCCTGTTCGCAGTCGACCTATTCAACGAAGGCCTCGACATTCCCGAGGTTGACACGGTGCTGTTCCTCCGGCCGACCGAGAGCGCCACCGTTTTCTTGCAGCAACTAGGCCGCGGTCTTCGGTTAACGGAAGGCAAAACCGTGCTCACCGCTCTAGATTTCGTTGGGCACCAACGTCGTGAGTTCCGCTTCGACCAACGCTTTCACGCCCTGACAGGACTCGGCCGCAAGCAGCTGATGCGCCAGGTGGAGCACGGATTTCCGTTCCTGCCATCGGGGAGCCAGATCGTGCTGGACTCGGTGTCGCGGGAGCTCGTGCTGGAAAACATCCGCCAGCAGCTGGCGCCGCGCCTGTCGGCGTTGGTCTCGGAGGTGCGGGCGCATCCCAATGCCGATCTCGCCTCGTACCTGGATGCTTATGGCCGGGGTCTGGAAGATGTTTTGCGCACGAGTCGCTCGTGGACGACGTTGTGTCGCGACGCTAGCAAGACGGTTGGCGACCCTGGCCCGCGTGAGCGTGATTTGATCAAGCGTGTTCGAGCGTTTGCCCACGTCGATGACCGGCGCCGCCACGCCGAGTACCACGCGATCTTGAACGGGAGCGCACGGCCCGGGAGCCCCGCTGAGGAGCGGCTGGCTCAGATGCTGTTCTTCTCGTTGTTTCCCGACGGCGGCGGATTCGACAGTACCGCAGTGGGATTGGCAGCGTTGAAGGACGAGCCGGTGGCCCACGAGATGAATCAGGTCATTGACATTGCCTTCGATAGCGCACGGCGTAGCACTTACCCGCTCGATGAGCTCGTCTCGGATCTCGCCGATGTGCCGCTGGCCGTGCATGCCAGTTACTCCCGCGAGGAAATCTTGGCCGCACTGGGGTTCGCGTCGTTGCATCGTACGCCCAGCACCATGCGCGAGGGTGTCGCCTGGTCCGAATCAGCCAACGCCGATGCATTTTTGATCACTCTCAAAAAAACCGATACCGACTACTCGCCGACCACGATGTACCGCGACTTCGCCCTCAGCCCAGAGCTTTTCCATTGGGAATCGCAGTCGACGACGTCCTCCACGTCACCCACCGGTCAGCGCTACATCCACCACCGCGAGCGCGGCTCGCACATCCTGCTATTCGTCCGTGAAGCCAAGACCAACGCGCTGGGCGCATCACCTTATGTGTTTCTCGGCCCGGCCGACTTCGTCTCGCATGAAGGGGGATCGGCCGATGGCGATTACCTGGCGGCTGCGACGACCGATGCCGACCGAAGTGTTTATGGCTTCGCGTGCTGCCGTGGCGTGAGGGAACCGGCAAGTAGGTTGGGGAGTGCTGCGTCCCTTCTAAAGAGCGGACGACTACGTTCACACTCAGATCCATCACGTCCATGACAGTGGGAAGCTGATGTCTAGCCGCTCGCTCTGCTTGTAGCCCGACCACGTCGGCACGCCTGCAGGCTGCACGCGGTAAATGCCGAGCGCCGCAGCCACGACGCGGTCGTGCTGGGTCGGCCACTGAATCTCGGATGCGATCTGCTCGAGCGCCGCTCGGTCTCGGTCCAGCACCCGGTCGACAATCGACACCGCCGGCAGTGCACCACTCTTGTCGCCGTTGCAGCGGCCGCACGCTAACACCAAATTGGCGAGGCCGTCGATACCGACCAGGGACCACGGCAACACGTGATCGATCGGATTGTTTACTGACAGGTGCGTACCGCAATAGAAACAGTGCGGGCCGTACGCCTGCTTGAATGGCTCCCGCACAGCTGCTAGGTCGGTACGCTCACGACCGAACAGATGGCCCGCGACGTCGGGAACTTCGGCATCGAGGAACTTGTTCATTCGGCGGACGTCGTCAACCCACATGATCTCCAGCGCCGGCTTGAGTAGTCCGGCGAGCCGGGCAAGGCCTTGTGCGACACCGGGTCTGAGTTCGATCGCGTCGCCATGGGCGCGCAGCCTCGACCGCGACACCTGGTCATGCAAAAACGAGTCGTCATACAGAAAAGGATCACTCGTCGATGCGCCCGGCAGTTTCTGGAGCCGATTCAGCGGCTGCTGCGCAAGGCACAGCGTGATCTCGTCGATGGCGCTTCGGTATGCGGTAGGCGCGCGCAGCCTGGCGATTTCCACCGGCATACTGGTTCGCGCGATCCTAGTACTGCAGCCGTAGATCGTGGTTGGGGTGGTTTGGGCGTGTCTGCGCTGGTCGGGGCGGTGACCGCGGCATTGTTCGGAGTTTGTGAATACATCTGAATTGGCCGCGGTCGCCGCGGTTCATAGCGTAGACCTGGATCGGTGGTTGTCTGAGTTCTCGGCGGTGATTGATCAGATCGCGCCGCGTTTCGCTCGATATGAGCCGCTGCGTCATGCCGCTGAGCTGATCGCTGGGATGGTCTCTGGTTTGGACCGTAAGAATTGCTGGACCATCGCCGAGCATCGCGGCGCTGCCACCCCCGATGGGCTGCAGCATCTTTTGGGGCGGGCCAGCTGGGATGCCGATGCCGTGCGTGATGATCTGCGTGATTACGTGATCGACGCGTTCGGTGATCGCGGTGCGATCCTGGTCGTCGACGAGACCGGCGATGTCAAGAAAGGCACCCACAGCGTTGGGGTGCAGCGCCAATACAGCGGTACCGCGGGCCGGGTGGAGAACTCCCAGGTGGCGGTGTATCTGACCTACGCCGCCCCGCGCGGACACGCCCTGATCGACCGAGCCCTGTACCTACCGCGGTCCTGGGCTGATGATCATGACCGCTGCGCAGCAGCGGGAATCCCCCACGCGCAACAGGTTTTTGCGACCAAACCAACTCTGGCTGCCACCCTGATCGACCGCGCGGTCAGCGCCAGTGTCCCCGCCGCATGGGTCGCCGGGGATGAAGTCTATGGCGCCGACCCACACCTGCGGGCGGTGATCCGCGGCCACGGTCTGGGGTATGTGATGGCCATTGCGGCCAACCGACGCGTGCCCACCCACGCCGGCCCGATCCGCGTCGATGCCCTACCCGCGCTGATCCCGGCCCACGCCTGGCAGAAACACTCCGCCGGTGCGGGGGCACACGGACCACGCCTGTACTCCTGGGCCTGGTTTCGCCTGCTGGCCGAAGACGACACCGACTCCGGCGCCCACCATTTGCTGATCCGGCGCAACGACGCCTCTGGCGAGCACGCCTACCTGCGCTGCTACAGCCCCAAGCCCGTCCCGTTGCGCACCCTGGTGGCCGTGGCCGGACAACGCTGGCGCATCGAGGAATCCTTCCAAGCAGCCAAAGGCCTGGTTGGGCTTGATCAGCACCAGGTCCGACGCTGGCGCTCCTGGCACCGCTGGACCACCTTGGCCATGCTCGCCCACGCCTTCCTGGCCGTGGCCACCGCAACCGAACGCGACACCACACCCACACCGACCGGACTGATCACCTTGACCGTCAACGAGTTTCGCCGACTCTTCGACGCCCTACTACTGGCCACAAACCGCACCATCACCAGCCTGCTGGCCTGGTCACGCTGGCGACGACAACACCAATACCGAGCCCGCCAATCCCACTACCGACGACGAGAAACCCAATGATCACGATCTACGGCTGCAGTACTAGCATCCTGACGTAACGCGTTGGTGGCGATCAGGATTCGTGCGCGACGCTGTGTGGATTGGCGGAGCTCGTGGCCGTCGAACGGCCGCACCTGCGGCCAGTAGATCTCCAGGACCCGCTGCGCCAACTCGGGAATCGGCACCCGCAGCACATCACCGGGCCGCTCGGGGATCTTCTCGATGCAGTGGTCGATCAGTGCCATCAATGTGGCGAGCTTGTAGGTGGCGGTGCGCAGGCCGGTCTCGAGGATTGCGACCACACGTTGCCCGAGCAGAAGCGGGTCTGGCACGTCACCGTCCACGGCGCGCCCTCGAGGTCAGCTCGGCGGGATAGCACTGCACCACCGCATTATCGCGGGGGAGCACTACTTCGCGACAAAGAAGACGGGCTTACCCCCAAAGCCGGTCGAGACAGTCCAAAGTCCGTTTGCGCCGACGGGTACCGTGACGCATGCGTTTCCCTTAGCCACGCCGCCTTTGTACAATTCGCCGACATCGGTAATGGGGTCCGGGATGACGCCACAGTGGCCGTCGTAGGTCCGGTTGTCTGAACCCACGAACTTGACCGTAATACCAAACGTAAGGTTGCCGGTTTTGTTTCCGGTGTAGGTGGCCGTGATCGGCACAATCCAGTACTCCATGCCCGCTTTGGGTGGTTCGTTGAACTGGTTTGTCGCGGCGATTTCGGCCGATGCTTCGCGGGGAGATCCGAGTGCGACCTGCCAGTCTTGGTTACTGACCGTGTCGCCGATGGAAAGCGGGTTGTCCCTGCTACCCCGAACACCAGACTGGTTGCCGTTGCCATTGCCGTTGATCGCTGTCGGGGAGGATGGCGACAGGTCTGCTTTTCTAAAAGCGTTGCTGAACGCGTCCCCGACGACAAAGAAGAAAACGCTAACGCCAACCACGGTTCCAACAATCGAGATGATGACCGCAGAAATGCTTGTTCCCTTGGCCTTTCCGGACGAGAGCAATCCCACGATGCCAAGAATGAACGCGAACGGCAACAACACCCATCCGACGATGAGTGCTCCCGGGATGCACGCAAAAATGAATCCGATGATCCCGACGATCAGCGCGATTAGCCCTAGCGTGTTCTTTGGCTTCGCTGGCACTTGCGGTGAGGGCGGATACGGTCCGGGAACTGGAGCGCCGGAGTACCAGCCCGGCGGTGGATCGGTCACCATGCGATGCTATCGCCCACACGGCCCAGGATTGCGGTTATGAGAGTGAAAAAGCGAGCCGGTCTAGCGGTCCAGTGATGACGTATTTGTCAAGCGAATCAAGGGCACTCTACCGGCCATGTCAAAGTGCCACAGTTGCTCACGTACCGGCGAAACCCCCTGACGCTACAAGTACCGTTGAACGCCGCCGTGCCCGTGGCAAGCACCGCTGGCGTATGGGTGCTCACTGAAGGGCCAGCTTCCATCTGCGCAGTGCGCGGTCGCGCCTTGTGGTTGTGAGCCGCCCTGTTGTGGATACGGCACACAGTCGCCGGATTTTGCGATGTAGCACCCGGGGGCGGCGGCTTCGAGTCGGCCGGCGATGCCAAGCCGGTTGATGCCACCCGAACAAACATGCGCCCGATTTCCTGTTGACCCGAGCGTCAGAATTAGGTGAATCAGATTTGAAGAGTGGCTCTCGTCGCCTCGGTTTCAGCGCGCACGAGGACACCCTCAGTCACGCTGCCGGACCACTACGCGAAATGCCCGCCTCAGAGCGACTTTTCAGCGACAAGCGTCCCGGGCCGGCGAATTCCGTTGCCTTGGTGGGGCTGCTGGTACCATTGCGGAGGTAGAAAGGTACCATTATGGCTTTGAACATTAAGGACGCGTCGGTCCACGAGGCGGTCAAGCGGATCGCAAGGCTCACGGGTGAGTCGCAGGCCGAGGCTGTCGCGACCGCGGTGAATGAGCGTCTGGCCAGACTGCAAAGGGACGATCTCGCGGCCCGGCTGCTGGCGATCGGCCACAAGACCGCGAGCCGGATGGGCCCAGAGGCCAAACGGCTGGATCACGCGGGTTTGCTCTACGACGAGCAAGGGCTCCCGGCGTGATCGTGGACACGTCGGCAATCATCGCGATCCTCACCGAGGAGGACGACGCGGCGGTCTACGCGCGGGCCATCGCGGGCGCCGACGTCCGAAGACTGTCCGCAGCAAGCTATCTCGAATGCGGGATCGTCCTCGACTCCCAGCGTGACCCGATCATTAGCAGAGGTCTGGACGAACTCCTCCAGGAAGCGGAGTTCGTGGTCGAGCCGGTGACCGAGCGCCAGGCCCGCTTGGCCCGCCAGGCCTACGTGGATTTCGGCAAAGGCAGCGGCCACCCGGCCGGTTTGAACTTCGGTGATTGCCTTTCGTACGCGCTCGCGCTCGACCTCCGCGAGCCGCTGCTTTGGAAAGGCGACGACTTTGGGCATGCAGGTGTGCGGTCCGCGCTGGAGGGTTGAGGTCCCAGCCGGCAAAGCGATAGGCCCTTCCCCTCATCGGGCATCTCGCGGGCGGGTCCTACGCGAATCCGCGGGTCAGGGGCGGGCTGCGGAAATCCGTGTGAGCGCTCAATGGCCCGTGAGCGTGCGGTGACGGTTCGGCTTGCGAGACCGCTGCGGAGTTCGCAGCCTGCGGTGTCGGGGCCGGATGCGACGATCGGTGGATCAGTCGAATTCGCGTTGGAAGGTGACGCCATGGAAGCGCAATTCATCACGAGCGTTGCAGTGATCACCCCTGCGCCGGCCGTCAGTCGAAGGTTGTACGTGGACGCGCTTGGCCTGCCACTGACCGCGGAAGCCGACGGCTATCTGCACAGTGAAGACATCGACGGTTGCAAGTCCTTCGGCGTCTGGCCCCTGACTCGGGCTGCGCAAAGCGTGCTTTGGCACGCCTGACTGGCCAGTTGAGCGGCCGGTGCCGCAGGCCAGCGTCGAGTTCGAGGTCGCGGACGCCGACACCGTCCAGGTCGCAGCGGACGAGTTAAAGCAGAAGGGCTTCACACTGCTGCACGACGCACATACCGAGCCGTGGGGACAAACCGTCGCTCGACTGCAGTCCATCGAGGGCACGATCATCGGCATCTCTTACGCGCCCACGATGCATTCGTAAAAGAGATCCTCTCCCTCGAATTCCGATTCCGCACTTAGGATTTCGCTATGGCTACCAGTCGGCGGCTGGTAGTCTCAGAGCCGGTGTCCGGTTACGTACTGGAAGGTTTCGCAGCGAGCCCGTCGCGCCGGAAGGCGTGGCTATCCGACCTTCGCCCGAACGTTGCGACCGGGCCCGATACCGGAATCCTCGACCGACTCGTCTGCTACGCGGGCCGGTGCCGATTCATTCGCGAAATGGAAGGTAAACCATGCCTCAGATAACCCAATACGCCCAGGGCACGCCGAACTGGGTCGACCTGCAAACCACCGATCAGTCCGCGGCTAAGGCGTTCTACGCAACGCTAGAGCATGTCCCGAGTCGCGTGGAATTTTGGTGACGATCCACGGTGAACTCTATGCGGCGGCACCGACAGTGTCGGTGTCGGGATTGGCGTGTCGGCGCAGGGCGTCGACGAGCTGGGGCATCTGCTTGTAGCCCTTGATGCGGCGGAAGGACCGTTCGGCGTTGAGCATGCCGGCCGCAGTCCAGCGCAGCACCATCTGCCCGTCGCGCCAGCGGGTGACGTTACGGTTGGTCGTTCGGGCTATCGAGATCATCGACTCGATCGGGTTGGAGGTGGTCAGTGTCTTGGCGAGGCGGCCGTCGATGCCGAGCCGGGCGACGGTGAACATCTCTTCCAGCCCCTCGCGTAGCGACGAGGCCGCGCTCGGATAGCTCTTATCCAGTTGCGTGGCAAGGTGTTTGGCGTTGGCCAGCCCGGTGTCGGGGGTAGGGTGAGCGAACGCCTTGACCAGCTTGGCATCCACCCAGGCCTGCTCCTTGTCGGGCAGGTGATCAGCGACATTTCGCCGCTTGTGCAGGGTGCATCTTTGGATAAGGGCCTTGGCGCCGAACACCTCCCGCACCGCCGCCGAGAGCGCCTTGGCGCCGTCGATGACCACCAACAGTCCGCCATCGACCGTCAAGCCACGGTCGACCAGGTCGGCCAACAGCGAGCGCACCACGGTCTTGTTCTCCGTGGACCCGTCCCACAACCCGACCGGCTTCTTCGTTCCGTCGGCGGTGATGGCCAGCGCCACCACCACGCAGCGCTCGGCCATGTGCTCACCATCGAGCATGAGCACCTTGATGTCCTCGCCCGTCAAGTCGCGGGCCATCAACTCGGCCAGCGCGGTCTCGGTCTGCTTGACAAATCGGCGCGAAATCGCCGAGCGGCTCGTCGATTTCGCCTCCTTGTCCACCACGGTGCCGACAGGCTCGGCGACCCGCGCGTGCCGGCGAGTGGCTACCCCGGCCAGCATCCGCTCCATCACCACCCGCGTCAGCACGTCCTCGGCAGCGAAGTGGGTGTAACTGACCAGCGGCACCTCGTGCCCATCCAGGGTGCGCGCCCGCGGCCGATCCACCGCCACCCGGCGCCCGCCCAACGTGACCGAGCCGCGCCCGCCGCCATGACGCACCGCGGCCCGGTCCGGATCATGCTTGCCTTTCGGTCCGGCTACCTCAGCAATCTCGGCCTCGAACAATGCCTGCATCACCGCCATCCCGGCGGCCACGCTCATCGCCAACAGCCCCTCTCGCGCCGCGCCAGCGATATCGCTCAGCGCCAGTGCGATCTCCTCCGGCAGATCAGGCAACACCACGGCATCGGCCGTGTCAGCAACGCGAATAGTAGGTACGGTTCTCATGGCGGTCCCTTCCTTCGTGGGTGTTCTTGGTCGTTCACCCGAAGACCTACCATCAGGCAGGCCTCAGGCGAGGGACCGCCACCTCAAATTCCACGAAGACCGGGACAACCTCCAACGCTAT
>CAWASF010000001.1:0-142856 GCA_963784685.1 uncultured Actinomycetota bacterium | reverse complement strand
GATACTGACCCAATCCCGCCCATCGAGGTAAGGGCGCAAGGTCCGGCCGATCAGTTCGACATCGGCCTGCGCCTTGGGCCGCTGAAGTTCATATACATGCGGCAGCTCGGCCATGCCCGTTACGACGTTCCAGAGCGTCAAGGCAGCCGGACCGGTGGGTGGGTCGACCAATACCGGTCCGAACAAGCATTGGTCGGACAGAAACAACGTCGGCACACCATATCCACCCGCGTCGACGACGCGCTGGTGGTCGTGGTGAATGTCGTCGTGCGTCGTCGGATCGTCAAGCGCCGCATCGAGAATCGCCGCATCGGCGCCGATGTCACCCAGTAGCCGCCGCGCTACTGCGCGATCGTGCGGTTTGCCTCCCAGGGTGTGCAGTTCATGTCCGATCGCGGCGTACCACCGGTCCAACAATGACATGTCCGTCCGGCGTAGCAGCGCGCCGATCCGCATCAATGACCAGCCGTAGGACCACTCTCGCTCCCACGGATGCTTTTGGCCCTCCGACCGGTTGATCTCCTCGAGGCTGAAAAATCGCCAGTTTACGGTTATGGCCAGCTGCTCCCGGACGTCGCGGATCCACAACGAGGTCTGGTAGGCGAATGGGCACATCGGGTCGAAGTGAAAATCCACGACGGTACTCATAGGCCCTGTCCCTCGGCTCAGTAGTGGTACGTGTCCGTCGGCGCGGGCGAGTGAACCTGTTCGTCCTCGAAATCGGACACCTCGATGCCGTAGGCGCGGGCCAGCTCCAGAATCTTGGTGGCGCGGGCGATGCGCGGCAGGTCGGAGCCGTTGCGGATCTCTCCCCCGTCACGCTCGAACTCTGCGAAAAACTCTTTCGCCCAAGCGATTTCTTCCTGCGACGGCGACAGCCCCTCGTTCACCACGGCGCATTGGTCCGGTGCGAGGCAGATCTTTCCGGTCATCCCGAATTCGACGGAAACGGCCGTGGCCTCGATGAGCTTCAATGCGTTGGAGCCAATCGTCGGCCCATCGATCGCGCTGGGCAGGTTGGCGGCCTTGGCGGCGATCGTGAAGCGTGACCGCGCATAAGCCAGGGTGGTCGGGTCCTCCCCGAAACCGGTGTCACGGCGGAAATCGCCGATGCCGAAGGCGAGCCGGAACGTGCCCTTGGCCGCGGCGATCTCGGTGATGCGCTCCAGGCCACGGGCCGTCTCGACGAGCGCCACGATCGGCACGTTGGGCAGCCGTTGGGCGGTCTCGGTGACGTGATCCACCGATTCGACCATCGCCAGCATCACGCCGCCGACCGGGGTGCCGGCCAGTGCCGCGAGATCGTCCGCCCACCACGGGGTGCCGAAGCCGTTGATGCGGACCCAGTCGGCGTTTCCGGCGCGAAGCCAACCCACGACGTTGTCGCGCGCGGCTTTCTTGTCTTTGGGTGCGACCGCGTCTTCGATGTCGAGCACGACCACGTCGGCGCGAGAATGTGCCGCGGCCTGGAACCGGTCGGCATGCGCGCCGTTGACCAGAAGCCAACTCCGGGCGAGAACCGGATCGATGCGGGAGCCGATGTCGGCAGAATCCGGCGCGTGACTATCGACCTGTTCGTGCATGGCGTGATCTGTCGTCATCTTCATCCCGTGGGTGCTGGCTCGTGTTCCCTAAACCGTAGCGGCATTGCAAACCGGGCGGGACCCCACTGGTCCCGCTGATCCACCCGCAAATGATCGCACTTCGCGATCACTCTTGCAGGAAGTCGCGCGGGCCGCCAGACCGTCAGGTTTCATCGCTTTCACCGGGGGGTAGCCCGTCCCTTGCAACGTCGTGGGCCGTGGTCTCGCGTTGCTTCACGTGGACTAGAGGCGACTGGTCCCGAACTCTGTCTCGGTCAGGCCCTTTCGGATTCGACCGGGGAAATCCAACTCAGGAGTGATTATGCGTAAGACCATTGCAGTCGTTTCCGCGACCGGTGCGCTGTTGTTCGGCGGAGCAGGCGTCGCCAACGCGACCGTTCAGAGTGCTCCGGCGCCATCGTCCACCGCAACGACGTTGGCGGACAACAGCACTAACACGAACACCGGCGACCAGCACAGCGACAAGTCAGGCCTGTGGGGACTGCTCGGACTCCTTGGCCTCGGCGGACTCGCGGGACTGAAGCGCCGCAGGGACACTGGCGCCGTCACTGGCGTCGCGACCACCACGACCCCCGGGCGCGCCGTCTAGCAACCTTTGGTCAAGCCCCCGTCAGGCGCCGCACGCGTCTGGCGGGGGCTGGTGGCGTCAAGGCGGGACACGCCCGAGCGTTTTGCACAATCCTGCGCCGGGTATGCCTAGCCAATGCGGTGCACAGCCCATTAGCCCGCACCCCTCAATCCCTTACTGGAGGTATCGGCGATGGCCGACATGATTGTCCAATCGCCCGACGAGGTCGTCGCGTTCCTCAAAGCGCAGCACAACCTCATCGAGGACATGTTCGACGAAGTGCTGCATGCGTCGGATCCCCAGGCGCGTGAAAAGCCGTTCCAAGAGTTGCGCCAACTGCTCGCGGTACACGAGACAGCCGAAGAGATGGTCGTGCACCCCCGAGTGCGCCGCGAGGCGGATGCCGGTGACTCGATCGTCGACGCCCGACTCCAAGAAGAGCACGAAGCCAAAGAGCTGCTGTCGCAAATCGAGAAGCTCGATATCACCTCTCAGCAGTTCGTCGACGAATTGACCAAACTGCGCGAAGCCGTGCTCGACCACGCTCAACAGGAGGAGAACGAGGAATTCCCCGTGCTGCAGCGGGAGGTCGATGCCGACGACCTCAAGCGGATGGGTTCGGCGGTACGCGCCGCCGAGGCCATCGCGCCCACCCGCCCGCATCCGGGCGTGGAATCGGCCAAGCTGAATTTGGCCGTAGGGCCGTTCGCGTCGCTGCTCGATCGCGCCCGCGACCTGATCCAGAAAGCCGTCGGCTGAGCCACGCCGCTCACACCTTCCGTAGTCTCGGTGAAGTGAGCGTCGCACCGGATACGACCGTCGCCCTGCACGACCGGTTCTTCCGCGAGTTGCCCGAGATGGCTGTCCGCTGGCAAGCCGAGACAGCGCGCGACTTGCGACTGCTCGCCCTCAACGAGCCGCTGATCGCCGAGCTTGGCCTCGACGGCTCCTGGCTGCGCAGCGCCGACGGATTGCGCTTTTTGGCGGGCAACCTGGTCCCGGCCGGCGCCGCCCCGGTGGCCCAGGCCTACGCAGGCCACCAATTCGGCGGCTTCGTGCCGCGGTTGGGCGATGGCCGCGCGCTGCTCCTCGGAGAACTCATCGATGACGACGGACGCGTGCGCGACCTCCACCTCAAAGGTTCCGGCCCCACGCCGTTCGCGCGCGGCGGTGACGGGCTCGCAGCGGTCGGGCCGATGTTGCGCGAATACGTCATCAGCGAAGCGATGCACGCCCTGGGTGTCCCGACGACTCGGTCACTGGCCGTCGTGGCTACGGGGCGCCCGGTGCTGCGTGAGGCGGAACTGCCGGGCGCCGTGCTCGCCCGCGTCGCCAGCAGTCACCTGCGCGTCGGCAGCTTCCAGTACGCCGCGTCCACCGGCGACGTCGGCCTGCTGCGACGCCTCGCCGACCACGCGATAGCCCGCCACCATCCGAGCGCTGCGCAGGCCGATCGCCCCTACCTCGCGCTGTTCGAAGCGGTGGTCGCCGTGCAGGCATCGCTGATCGCCCATTGGATGCTGATCGGGTTCGTCCACGGGGTGATGAACACCGACAACATGACGATCTCCGGCGAAACCATCGACTATGGGCCGTGCGCCTTCATGGACGCCTACAACTCCGAGACTGTCTTCAGTTCGATCGATTTCTGGGGGCGTTACGCGTACGGCAACCAGCCGCAGATTGCGGGGTGGAACCTCGCCCGGTTCGCCGAGACGCTTCTTCCCTTGCTCTCCGACGACGTTGAGGAGGCGGTCGCGCTCGCCGAGGAGTCGTTCGGAGTGTTCCAACCGGAATACGACGCCGTCTGGTGGTCCGGCATGCGCGCCAAACTGGGTTTGTCCGCAAACGTCGGATCGGAGGACGTCACGGCGTTGGTGGACGAGTTGCTCGAACTTCTCAAGGAGAGCCGGATTGACTACACCTCGTTTTTCCGGCACCTGGGCCAAGCTGCCCGGGGCGAGGCCGAAGCCGCGCGCGGACTGTTCATCAACCTCGCCGGCTTCGACGACTGGCTGTCGCGCTGGCAAGCCTTGGGGCCGCAGGCGGAATTGATGGACCGCACCAACCCGATCTACATTCCGCGCAACCATCTGGTCGAGGAGGCCCTCACCGCGGCGACGGCCGGTGAACTCGATCCGCTTGGGCGGCTCCTCGCCGCCGTGAGAGCACCGTACGACCAACGACCCGGCCACGAGCGCTACGCCAGCCCCGCACCCAAGGACTTCGGTCCCTACCAAACCTTCTGCGGCACTTGAGTTTTAGCCAAGCTTGACTACCTCGGCTTGTAGCTCGTCCAGGCGTCGAAGCGTCTGATCGCGCGGCTCGGTCGGCAGGTCCAGCAAGACGTGGTCCACTCCCAACGCGCGATAGGGCTCGAGCTCGCTAGCCGTCGGTTCGCCCCCATGAAAGTGGATCACCGGCACGTCATCGCCGGCGACGGCGCGCAGTTGAGCGAGCGGACCCGAGAGAACTTCGGCCGACGGGGTCATCGGAAACCAGCCGGCGTTCAGCCGGGCGATGCGCTTAAAGCCCGCCGGCCCCCCACCCAGGTACAGCGGCGGATGCGGTTTCTGGACCGGCTTCGGCCACGCGTAGATCGGGTCGAAATCGACGAATTTCCCGTGGAATTCCGCCTTCTCCCGCGTCCAGATTTCGATGATCGCGTCCAGGCGCTCGTCAACGACGCGTCCGCGGACCGACGGATCGACGCCGTGGTTGGCGATCTCCTCGCGCAGCCAGCCCACACCCACGCCGAAGTCAAACCGTCCGCCCGACACCAGATCCAGTGACGCCGCCTCCTTGGCCGTGTGGATCGGATCGCGCTGCGGCACCAACGCGATTCCGGTGCCCACACGCAGTCTCTGGGTGGCGACCGCCGCAGCCGTCAACGCCACGAACGGATCCAGGGTGCGGTAATACTTCGGCGGTATCGGGCCGCCGCCCGGATATGGGGTCTGCGCATTGACCGGGATGTGCGAGTGCTCGGCCAGAAACAGCGACGAAAACCCACGCTGCTCGAGCGCCTCGCCGAGTTCGACCGGGCCGATGCCCTCGTCGGTAACAAAAGTCAAGACACCGATATACATTAATGCTCCCATCGCTCGGCTGACGATCACAGTCAACCGCACGAACGCCCCGCGTGTCAGCGCGGCTGCGCCTGCACCACCCGGGTGGGCCGGCGCGTCGCTCCCCAGAGCCCTACGCCGATGCCGACGACGGCGCCGCCCAGGCCGACAAGCTTTTGTGAGGACCGCAGCTCGTCATGGACACTCAGCCCGCCCAGCAGGTCGGCCGCGTCGGCACCGCCGGAGGCCAGGAACCAGCCGCGGGTGTCCTTGCCGCGCAGCGCCGCCGCCGCAAGCAACCCACCGATCAAAGCATCCCGGTAGCCCATCGACCGCAGCAAAAGTCGCGCCGTCGGCGTCGGCTCGTCGGGATCGCCCCAGAGCCGGTTCGCCCGCAGGGGATCGACGAGGAAGGAGATGCCCGAGGCGAGCCGGATGCTGCCCGCGAGGAGTGCGGGCCGGTCGATTGACACTGACGCAGCCTAAACCGAAATCGCTTATTCGGCATAGGTTTAACAGAACGGGCGAAAGCGGCTGGGCAAACTCATTCACACAAGAATCCATTTGCCAATATCGCACTTCTTCGTTCAAGAGATCACCGCGATGGGACCCAAAGGCCAGCTCCGCCCGCCGAAGAGCGATCTTGATCGGCGTCATCATGACTTCGCTCGAATTGTGAGCCCGCCAACACACAGGCGGTTCTCGGTGCGTCCGCAACCATAAACTTGGCGACTCGGGACTATAAATTTGTCGACACGGCTGACCGAAAGTGTGTGTGCGCGAACGTCAAGCGTCTTATTTTGGTTAACTATGTCGGAACAGGGGGATCCGCTCACGCATCGGAAGGCCTACGTCAGCCATCCCGGCATGCCACGACGGAAGGAGCCCGACCCCGATGTGCGCCGCGCGATCGTGGCCGCAGCGTCGAAATCCGTTCGCGAACAAGGCGTTCGAGGCCTCAACGTCGCCACGGTCCTGGAACAGGCGCAGCTGAGCACACGCGCGTTCTACCGACATTTCGAATCGAAGGACCAGCTGGTCGAGGCGGTCTTTGGTGAGATCACCCGCGCCGAGGTGCTGCGGCTGACAGAAAAAATGACGGCCGCCGCCACCCCGGTTGAGGCGGTGGCCGCGTGGATCGACGGACGACTCGACATCGCTTTCGACGACGACGTCATAGCGGAGCTGCGCCACGGGTCGCTCGGGCCGCCGTCGAACGGATTCGACTCCCCTGAAATGGTTATGCCCGGCTACAGCGCCATTCTCGAGCCGCTCGTCGAACAGCTTCAGCGCGGCCTCGAACTCGGCGTGTTCAAAGACATCGTCCCGCCGACCGCGGCCAAATCGATACACGGCGTGGTGTGGGCCGGCACCCGGCGGCGGTGGGCAGTCAATCAGTGGGATCGCGACGATGTTCGTCAGCGTGTGTTGCGGTTCTGCCTGCGCGGACTGGGTGTGGACCCGGAAACGATCGCACAGGTGACCCCGGGCAACGCACCGGCAGGCGAGGTCCGGCGCGACTAGAACCCGGGTCGGATGGCTGCGGTCGCGAAGGTGAATTGACACGGCCGACGGCCCACACGAGATTTGTTTCCGCGAGCGGTCCCCAGGGTACCTACGCACTATGAAACACCTGTCCAACCCGGCTCCCCTTGGCAGGCATGCATGAGCGGCCCACTTTCGCGATCACGGAACAAGGCGCCCGACCCGAACGTGCGGTGCGCGATCGTGAACGCCGCATCGCGATCGATACACGATCAGGGAGTTCGCGGGCTCAACATCGCCGCGGTCCTGGAACGCGCTCAGCTGAGCACCCGCGCGTTCTACCGACATTTTGACTCGAAGGACCAATTGGTCGCGGCGGTGTTTCTGGACATGGCGCGCGACGAAAGTCAAAGGCTGAGAACACGAATGGCGAACATCGCCTGCCCGGCGGCGGCGGTGGCCGCGTGGATCGAGGGACGACTCGATCTCGCACTCGACGAGCACACCGAGTTCTGGCTGCATCAGGTGTCGCTGGAGGCCGATTCGAAAGCGTTCTCTCCCGAGGTGGTTTCGCCCGCGTACGACGCGATCCTCGAGTCGCTCGCCGAGCAGCTTCAGCGGGGCCTGGAACTTGGCGTATTCAAAGACATCGTGCCGGCGACCGCGGCGAAGTCGATCGATGGCGTGGTGTGGGCGGGCACTCAGGGGTCGCGGACGACAAATCATTGGGACAGCTCCGAAGTTCGCGGACGTGCGCTCCGGTTCTGCCTGCGCGGACTCGGAGTGGCGCCGGAAGTAATCGAACAAGTCGCCGGGCGGACCGCGGCCGCGGGCTAGCGGCAGGTTCAGCTCAAGCGGGTGGACTACCATGACCTCCATGGCCGAGCCGCCCCCGGCTGCCGATGAAACCTTCGGGCTCAACCGCGCCGAGACGGTCGCCGTTCCCAACCACGCCGCTTCGGACGAAGGCGATCGCACGTCCGCACGCGACCATGAAGACGCCATCCCGAGCGAACCGGTGGCCGACCGCCAATCGTGGGGTGCGACGTGGCGCAAAGCCGGCGCGCTTCTGATGGCCGGCCTTGCGTTGGCGGGAGCAATCGTCCTGGCCTTCTGGCTCCTGAGCCCGAATACCAAAGGCTCGCAGCCGCCAAAGCCGACGGGCGGTGCCACATCCGCTCCACCGGCGACGCCGTCGGCGACGGCCACTGCCCCGCCATCGATCTCTTCCACACCAGATCAGGACAATCAGTACGTCCAGGCCCTCAACGACCACGGCATCTCGTTCGCCAATCCCGAGGCGGCCGTCTACAACGGCAAGACGGTGTGCGAGGACATCCGTCAAGGGCTTACGGTGCCGCAGATAGTCGCGGCGTTTCGCGCCAGCAACCCGGCACTCGCCGGTGACGCCGACACATATGTCGCCATTTCCGTGCGCTCCTACTGCCCGCAGAACAGCAATCTCGTCGGCCCGGGGTCCTAAACCACGCCCTCGAGACATTGGCGCTACGATCTGCCCATCTTCTATACGGATTCGGCCGACGATCCAACGCCTCCGCCGGGCCCAGCACCGGACCCGCCGGACGTGCGTTTCGCGCGCGTGCGGTGCGACCGGGTGATTCCCTCACCGCCGCCAACCGGCGCGCCGGGAACGCCATCCCCAAGCTATGCGCCCGTCAGTTCCGCTGCGCGGCATAGATGAGCGCAGTGCCACGAAACCGCCGCGGGGTTTGCAGCAAACCGCCGCAAAATTTGCTGGTGTGGCCGCCGAAAATCGAACCTTCGCCGTTCCCGCTCTTTTTTCGATTGAGCTGCGAAAATGCTGTTTGTGCCGATATTGATGGGACCTGGCGCGACCGGGGGAAGCTGACAGTAGGAGACAGCGCATGACTGTAGAAGACCGCGATGTCCCGACCGGATCGGCGCTTCGCAAGCAACCAGCACGGTCGGCACGCTCGTCGAGGGCGAGGCCCTTCGGGATCATCGTCATCGCGGCTGTTGTGGCGGTCGGCGCTTTGGCCGGCCTGAGCGCTGTGGCCGACTACGCCTTGCGGGACAGGACGGCATCGTCGCCCGGGCCGCCGACGATGACGGTCACCGCATCGTCGAAAGGGCTCGGAGCTGGCGGCGGAGCGGACGGTGTGTTCCTGGCCGCGTTGGCCGGTTACAACATCCCCGACCACGGTGAGGCCGTCCGTCAGCGGTTTATGGAGTTCGGTCATCACGTATGTTTCTCGCTGCTACCGCCGAGGCCGCAGACGCTGGACGCGACGGTGAACTACATCTTGGTTACGGAGAATCAGGATGTCGCGAAAGGCAATCCATGGGCGCAGCGGTTCAGTTATGAGGATGCCGAAAATTTGGCGCAGGCCGCGGTCAAAGCCTATTGCCCGAACGCGTTGAAGTAGGCGGAGTTTGCGGAAGAAAAGTCATCACTTTTCCCGAGTCGTAACCGATGACGAACTCCCGTAAAGTCGCAAAGCCCGGGCCGCGGCCGTAGCCACGTCACCCCGCAGATTCGTAATGGGTTGACTGCCCCGCTGATGAATTGCGTTCGTGAGCAGAATTACGTAGGTGTCGGAGCCCGGGTCTATCCAGAGCGTCGTTCCGGTAAAACCCGTGTTGCCGAAACTACCGATCGGAAAGATCACGCCTCGCGGCTTCGAAAAGGGCGTGTCGATATCCCAGCCGAAGCCGAAGAGGTTTTGTCCTGGGATCGCCGGGTAGCTCTTTGCGATCGCTTGTCCGGCGACGCGGTTCGCCGCTTCGAGTTGTCGGACCGAGTGTCCGGGCTGCTCAGGAGCCGTCATCAACTCCAGAGTCGCTTGCTTGAGCGGAAAGTTGCTCGGGCGCCCCGCAAGCCGATCTAGCAGAGCCTGCGCATAGACCCCTACATCGCTGGCCGTCGAGAACACGCCGGCATGCCCGGCCACTCCCCCCATGCGGCGCGCCGTCGGGTCATGCACCGTGCCCCTGAGCAGAAAGTCATAATCGGGATTCTTACTTTGATCGGCCCGGCTTTCCTCGTCGTGTGCTGTTGGTGCGATGCGCGACAAGAGACTGGAGCTCCATGTACCTGCCGGACAAGCCGCCGGCTCGCGTCCGGTGGGCGCGGGAGCCCACCCGATAGCGGCCCCTCGCAGCACATGGGGACCACATACCTTGGCGGGCGGAAGGTAGCGGGTGTCTTCCATGCCAAGCGGCGCGAATATGTTTTGCTGGACGTAGTCGTCTTCTGCCTGGCCCGTGACTTTCTCGAGCAGCGCGCCAAGCAGAATGAAGTTGATGTCGGAGTAACGGAAAACCTCACTGGGATGCGATTGCAGGGGCGTGGTCAGCGCGCGACGAATGCCCTCCGTTTTGTCGGCCCCGTCGAGTCCCCACGGGTCTTGGAGGTTCACGTCTATGCCTTCGCCCGACGTGTTGGTCAGCAACATGCGGACCGTCACCTTAGCCCGCTCCGGATCGTTCGTCGTGTTGAAGTCGGGCAAGTACTTCTGCACGGGATCGTCGAACTGAACCTTGTCCTGTTCGTAAAGCTGCATGACAGCAGTCGCCGTGGCGAGGGACTTCGTCAACGACGCCAGGTCGAAGATCGTGTCCTCGGTCATCGGCTCCGCGGGTGTGGGCGATCCCTCGAGCCCCGGTTCGCCCGCGAGCTTGCGCGAGCCGTAAGCCCGGCGGAAGACGACCTTGCCGGCGTGCCCGATCACCACGACTGCACCCGGCAGCCCATGTGCCGCGATCGCATCGTTCACCAGCTTGGAGACGGCCGGGATGTCCGGTGTGGGAGGAGGTTTCGGCGCCGGCGCAGGCACATGTGGCGCCGGCGCAGGCACATGTGGCGCCGGCGTAGGCACATGTGGCGCCGGCGTGGCCTGCACGCTGTCGGTCGAAGTCATGTGCTCCGCATAGCCGGGCGAGGAAGCCGCAACGAGTGCCAGCAACACAGTTGCGACGGCAATGGCCTTTCGCCGCGATCGCTTATTGCCCCCGCGCACCGGCATAGCCCAAGCGTATGTCGACGGCCTTGGCAACGTGTGTCTTTCAGCCGACCGCCGAACGAGGGCCAACGGGATCCGATGGCTGCGGTAGCGTTATGCGACTTGTCTACCAATGGAAGCAAGCGGTGAGGACTCATCCCGATTGACGTCCTTCAGGCGGTCGATTGCCTTGCTGGTGGGCATGCTGGGTGTCGCGCTGGTGCCCGGTGCGCCGCCGGCATCTGCCGATGCGACGGTCCAGCCGGTCACTCCTGCGGAACTCGGGGCGAGTTGGCATCCCGGTTGCCCGGTCGAACCCGCGCAGCTACGGCGCGTCGGCGTCGACCACATCGGTTTAGACGGCCACACCCACCGCGGCGAGCTGATCGTGCACCAAGACCTCGTGCCGGAGGTCATCGCGATCTTCGAGCGGCTCTACCGACTGGGCTTTCCGATCGACAAGATCCGCACGGTCGACCAATATCCAGCCGCCGACGACGAGCTGTCGATGGAGGACAACAACACTTCGGCGTTCAACTGCCGCGGCATCCCGGGATCCAGCCAATGGTCCCAGCACGCCTACGGTCGAGCTATCGACGTCAATCCCCTTGTCAACCCGTGCATCTACGCCGGCGGCGCATTCGAACCGCGAAACGCCGCGGCCTATCTCGATCGGAGCCGCACCGACCCCGGACTCTTACACGACGGTGACCCGGCCGTGCACGTCTTCACGGACCGTGGCTGGCGATGGGGTGGCAACTGGACGAGTCCCATCGACTACCAACACTTCGAGCGGCCCTGAGGGGCCGGAAACCGCTCCTGGGCAGCCGTTTAGCGCCCGCCCGTCGGGATAGTCAGCCGTTGTCGATACCGTCACCGCTGAGGGAAGCCGATGCCCGAGCGCGGAACACAAGTGCAGATGCCGCGCGCGGCGCAGATCGTTCTTCGTGGGCTGGAGTACTTCACCTGGCCGCTGCGCCTCGACGACTATCTCGAGCTGATCACCCCCCTGTGGTCGACGAACGAGCTGCGCGGACGCATCGAGCGGGTGTGCCGCGAAACCGACGACTCCGTAACGGTTTTCATACAGCCCGGCTTCCGATGGCGGGGCCACGCAACCCTTCGTCGGCGCGGTCGACGGTCTCCACCCGCAACGGCTGTTGGAACCGACCGGGACTAGTGACCCCGACCTCACCGGGGGCGGCCGAGTGCCACCTGGGTGGGCTTGGCCCGTGGGCTGACTCCGCCCCGCCAGTAAAAGGCGGTAGGTGCGCCGTCTTTGTCGACGAGTAGCCCGATCGTGCCGGTGCCCAGGCCGGTGCTGCCGGGGTGCCGGCTGTCGAGGGTGTGCGGACTCAACGTGGAGTCGGCGACCCGCACGAGCCACTCGGCCGCGCGCACAGAGTTCGGGGTCGGGGCCTCCAGCACCACCATCACGTGACCGGTGTCGTCCGTCGTGGAATCCTCGGTGGCCTGCCACGCCACGACGTCACCGGGGCCGAGAGCGTCGACGCGCGCCAACGCCTGCCAGCCCTCGATCGGGCCGGTCAATCCGCGATGCAGATAGCCTTCGATGTCGGCGGCCAGCGGTCGCGCGCCGGTATGCGGGATGGGTTTGAGATCGGCGGGCCGCACCCGGCCTACGGCGTAATCGAGAAGCCCCGAGCAATCGTAGAGGTAACTGCCGCGGCCCTCATCTACGTCGGTCGTGTGTTGGTAGCGCGTGACCCGCATGGCTTTAGAGTTCTCGTTGAACCTCTTCGACGAGCGCGGCCGAACCCGGCTCGGGGACAGCGTTCGTGGTTGCCGGTGGCGGGGCCGGCGACGCAACCGGGGACGCGCGCCTCGGCTTGCCGCCGGCACATCCGGCTGTGGCCAGCACTTCGAGCACCACCAACGCGGCGAGAATTTTCTGAGTGCCGTGCCGGCCGGCAGCCATCTTCGCAAGATTAGCGGGTGCTTTCGAGATGGGACCGTTCTAATCCTGGCTCACCGTCGTTACTCTCAACCCAAATCCCACTCGGACGTTGCCGCAGCGGGTAGGAGGGGGCAGGGATGCCGGATCCGCGAACCGACTATTCCCCAACCTCAGCACCGCGATTCGAACCCGACGACGACTGGGTGCCGGCCGATGTGCGGTTCTTTGGCCTCGACCGACGCACTATCGGCCCGACACTGATGGTGTTCGCGCTCGCCGTGGCAATGTCGGTCGTGCTGCCCGTCATCAACGCGGAAGTGCCCTACCACGACATCGTCAAAGCCGGCTACGTTATGCAACTGCAAGGCGATGTGACTTTCGTTCCAGAGGCCGGGTGGGGCATCACGTCCGGTGTCCGCGCCGGTGACGCCCCACTTTCCGGCGAGTATCCCGCGACCGCGACGGTCGAGAACGGGGCCCTGAAATTCAGGGTCCATACCGGACAATTCGACGGCGACGCCAACAAACTGCTTGACCAGATCGAGACGACCTCCGAGGCCCTCAACCGCGGTCGCGGCGTCCACGTGACCGGCGAGCACACGACCATCGTCACCGATCAGGGCAAGGAGGGCGCGACGCTGCGGGTCACGGGACCGCACACCGCCGGCGTGATCGCGGCCTTCGTATTCGGGGGCCGCGGCGTTGAAGCCGTCGCGACCGGACCTTCGGATGCCGGCGCGCAGCCCACGGCCACGATCTTGCGGATGATCCGCAGCATCAGCCACAACGGGGAGGGGAAGCGGTGACGACGACGGTTGCCGACCTCGATCGCGCACGCGACGCCGCGCTCGACCTCTCCGGCTGGGGAAGGCCGTTCATCTTCTACCAGCCCCGCAATTGCGCGTTCTGGGGATATCTGATGCTGGTGGGGATCGGTTTCTTTGTCTTCGTCTCCACACTCGCCCGCGAGTACGACGCCTACGGTGACGCGATCGCGTTGGCGGTGACGTCATTCGCCATCTACGCCGCGCTGTTCTGGTGGTTCACCCAGTACATCGACCACTACGCCAAACTTCCCGCCAAGCTGATGGTCGTCGCCTTTCTGTGGGGCGGCTTCGCCGCCACCGGGGCGATGGCGGCCAACGCCAACAGCGCGATCATCGCGCTCTACGGGAAAGTCTTCGGGCAGGTATGGGCGCTGAACTGGGGTGCCGGGCTGGCCGCCCCCTTCACCGAAGAAACGGCGAAGGGTTCGGGGCTGCTGCTGCTCATCACGTTGGCCCCACGGCAGGTGCGAACCGCTTTCGACGGGTTGATCCTGGGCGCGTTCATCGGACTGGGATTCCAGATCGTGGAGGACATCTCCTACGCGATGACCTCGGCCGGCACCCAATTCGGTGCGAACCAAATCGGGGCGTCGATAGGCACCATCGTCCTGCGAATGGTCAGCGGGGTCGCCGCGCACATCCTGTACAGCGCGATCTTCTGCGCCGGTTTGGTGTATCTTCTCGGCCGGCCCGCTGAACCCCGCAGGATCGGGCGGGGTTTGTTGCTGGTGGCGACGCCGATGCTGCTGCATGGGGTCTGGGACTCGCTGGGGTCCATCGCCGGCGGAAACGGGCTGGCGCTGCTGGGGCTGCTCATCGCGGTCGTCGTGCTGGCGATCGTCATCGGTGTGCGGGTTTACAAGTTGACCGTGCAGCGGGAACGGGACTTCGTGCGCGACGTCATGACCCCGGAGGCGGCCCGCAACGTGATCAGCGGGCTCGAACTCGAAGCTGTGGCAGGTAATCGCAAGGCGCGCAAGGCTTTCCGCAAGGGTGGCAGGAACCGTCAAGAACGCAAACGCGCCCGCTATGTCCTCAATGCCGTGTACAGCCTCGCCGACGAGCTGGCCGCCGCGCGCGGCGCCGACAACGACCGGGTCCGCTTCGCCCGCACGGAGGTCGGCAGGATCCGAGCCGGCGTCCCCCCTCCGCCGCGGTGAGTTCTACCCCGACATCCGTATCGTTGACGCCGTGTGTGAGCCGGCGCCCGGCCGGCGCGAACGGCCGGATTTGGTCAGCCGCCGTCAGCTGCTGGGGCTGGCCGGCGGCCTCGGCGTGGCGTCCGTCGTCAGCGCCTGCTCGAGTCCTGCTGCGACGTCGACGACTGGCGTCAGGCTGACCACCACCACTTCGACACAGCTGCTGTGCCGGGACGCCTGGGGGGCGCAGCCGGCCCGCTCCGGGGGCAGGCCGCACACCATCACCCGGATGACCCTCCACCACGAGGCCGTGGTGCTCGGCGACAACCGCAATGCCCCGGGCCGCCTGCGACAGGACCAGCACTACCACCAAGACCAGTTGGGATGGGTCGACATCGCCTATCACGTCGCTGTGGACCGCAATGGCAACGTCTACGAACTGCGCAGCACCGAGATCGCCGGCGACACCGCGACGGACTACAACACGACGGGTCATTTCCTGGTCCTGTGCGAGGGGGACTTCGACCAAGAGGTCGTGTCGGAGGCCCAGCTTCACGGAGCGGCTCTCGCGTTCGCGTGGGCCGTCCAAACCTTTCGCATCGCGACCGACACATTGGCGGGCCATCGGGACCTCGCCCAGACTTCTTGCCCTGGCGCGAACCTCTATGCCCACCTCTCCTCGGGGGACCTCAAGCGGCGCATCAACGATTTGCTGGCCGCGGGCCCGGTAGACCTCCAGCGCTTTTGCGGACCCGACGCCGCCAAAAGAGTCGCGGCCATCGAGGCGGGCAACTAGGGGGGGATAGACGGGCAGTGTCAAGCGTCATCGACTCCGTGATCGCTCAGATCAACCGAACGATCGGCGAGATCACCCTTACATCGGCCGCTTCCGGGACGCCCCTATCACCGGCACCGGCTACATCGAATGGATCGACCGCCGCTGAATGTTTGCAGTCCCATAAAGCGGGCAAAACTGTTGAACAGGCGTAAAAGATGGCGTCGTCAGAGCATGGCCCTGACCACCGCTGTCTGCCGGCGGTGCCCGCATCCACCACGAAGGGGCCAATGTGACTGTCACACATCTCACCGGTTTCGCCACCTCTTGTCAGGAGGCTATGAGGGCGGTGCTGCACGCGATCACCACCCGCGGAGAGGAACGCCGGGGACACCTCTCAGAAGCCAAACTGGCAGTCGACAAGGCCTTACACGATGCTCACAGCGGTGAGGAATGGTACCTGGCCGAGCACCTGCGCCGGGGAATCAAGGACGTGGAGACCCGCCTGCGGGACGTTTCCTAGACGCCGTGCGTCGGCTTCGATTGGCAAAGTTCCTGTCCCGCAAGAGATATAGGGATCACCAGCAGTCACACCTGCCCCATCAACCGCTGGGCCGAGCCGGTAGACAATCAGGCCGCCTCGCAGCGACAAGCTAAGGCGCGCAGGGCATTTGTCGCTCGGAGACATCCCAATCCACCCAAACTCGTGGGACTGACCTGACTTACGTCAGCCGCCCCTATGCGACAGCACCCTTCCTCGCTTCAGAGCGAGGTTGTGGTTAGCCTGCCAGGTATGGTCACGTCACCTGCCGCGCTCACCGCCTCGGAGCTGGAATTGCGGAAGCAGGTTCGCGCCTTCCTGGCCGAGACGCTGCCCTGGGGGACGTTCGAGCCCGGGCTCGGGATGGGGGCCGAGGTCAATCCGAAGTTCTCCGCCGCGTTGGCCGAGCGCGGCTGGATCGGCATGGCGGTCCCGGCGCGCTACGGCGGTCGCGACGCCACCGCGGTCGACCGCTTTGTCGTCGTCGAAGAGCTACTGCGCTGGGGTGCCCCGGTCGGGCATCACTGGGTGGCCGACCGACAGATCGCCCCAGTGCTCGTGCGTTATGGCACCGAGGAACAGAAGCGGTGGCTGTTGCCCCGAATCTGCCGGGGAGAGTTGTGTTTTTGCATCGGCATGAGCGAGCCGGACG
This sequence comes from uncultured Actinomycetota bacterium, assembly GCA_963784685.1. Lineage (GTDB taxonomy): Bacteria > Actinomycetota > Actinomycetes > Mycobacteriales > Mycobacteriaceae > Mycobacterium. The sequence goes on along the minus strand of CAWASF010000001.1, from coordinate 126,296 downwards.
CCGGCAGCGACCTCGCGTCGGTGCGGACGCGCGGCGTGCGCGACGGCGACGGCTGGCGGGTGTCGGGCGTCAAGGTGTGGACGAGCAACGCCATGCGCGCCGACTTCATGATCGCCCTGTGCCGAACCGGGGAGGGCGTCCGGCATCAAGGACTGAGCCGATTCCTGATCGAGATGCGCAGCCCCGGCGTGACGGTCAAGCCGATCCCCTTCCTCAACGGCAGCACCGACCACTTCGCCGAGGTGGTACTCGACGGCGTGCTGGTGTCGGACGAGATGGTGATCGGCGAAATCGGGCAGGGCTGGGCTCAGAACGCCAACGAGTTGGCCTTCGAGCGCAGCGGCCCGGACCGGTGGATCTCGACATTCCTGCTCGTTCAGGAGTTCATCCGCGAGTGGCCGGACCTGGCCGCCGGTCCGGCCGGGAGCCGGCTGATCGGAGAACTCGCGGCCCAGTACTGGGTGCTGCGCCGGCTTTCGGTGGCCGTGGCCAGGGCGATCGACGCGGGCGGCACGCCCGCGGCCGAGGCCGCGCTCATCAAGGAGATGGGCACCCGGTTCGAACAGGATGTCGTGAGCGCGCTGCGGGAGTTGTTGGACCGTGAGCTCGTGTGCGGCCCGGAGCCGGCGCCATCGTTGTTCGAACGGTTGTTACGCCGCGCTGTCCTGGACGCGCCCTCGTTCACCATCCGGGGCGGTACCAATGAGATCCTGCGCTCGGTCGCCGCCAAAGGTCTGTCGTGAGCGACGAGCTGTATGGCGCGGCCGCCAAACTCTTTGCCACGCACAGCCGGTGGCAGGATGTCGGCGAAGCCGAAGATACCGGTTGGGCTCACAATCTATGGAAAGCATTGCAGCAGAGCGGGTTTAGTGACGTCCCCGTCCCGGAGGGGCTGGGTGGTGCCGGGGGCAGCGTCGCCGACGCGGTCCAGCTGCTCCGTGCCGCGGGAGCACACGCGGCGCCGGTCCCCCTGGCCGAGGCCGGACTCGTCGGCGGTTGGCTTTTGGCGTGTGCCGGTCTCGCGCTGCCGCCGGGTGTTCGCACGGTACTGCCGCCCGCGGCGGCGCTGCGTCTCGACGGTGATCGGCTGTTCGGTACGGTGCCCGCCGTGGCGTGGGGTCACCGCGCCGAGCATCTCATCGGACTTGTCGACGGCGTCGTCGTGCTCGCGCCCGGACCGGCCGCACAATCGGGCGGCGCCACGGTGAGCCGCGGGGCCAACCTCGCCGATGACCCCCGTGACACGGTCGTTTTGGACGGTGTGCCGGTGACCGCACGCGCCGTTGCGCCGGACGAGGTCACCGAACAAACGCTGTGGGAACGCACCGCACTGAGTCGCGCCGCATTGATGGCCGGCGCGATAAGTGCCGTCGCGGCAATGACTTTGCGCTACAGCGGCGAGCGTGAGCAGTTCGGGCGTCCCATCGGTCGTTTCCAGGCCGTACAAGCCCATCTGGTCACCATCCATCAGCAGGCCGCCGTGGTCGCATCGGCTATCGACGGCGCGGTCGAAGCGGTCGAGCTCGGCCGGGGCGGCTTCGAAATCGCTTGCGCCAAAATGCTTGCCGACCGGGCCGCGCAGATCGTGACGGCGGCCGCCCATCAGACGCACGGCGCTATCGGTATGACGAAGGAGTACCCGTTGCATTATCTAACCCGTCGACTCTGGGCCTGGCGAGACGAAGCCGGGGGCCATCATCGCTGGGCGGACCGGCTCGGCGCGGCCCTGGTCACCCGCGGCCCCGACGCCCTGTACCCCGCCATCCAGTCCGGGTCCGAGGTGGTGCAGTGAACCGACTTCAGCGCGAAGACGGGGTCACGCTGGCCTATCAGGTGCACAACCGGCAGGCGCCGGGTGTGCCGCTTTTGCTGACGCACGGGTTCGGCGCCACCGCGGGCATGTGGGCCCCGAATATCGATGCGTTGAGCGTCGACCGGCCGGTGATCGTCTGGGACCAGCGCGGCCACGGCAGCAGCGACGCACCCGACGACATGGACCACTACAGCGAGCAGATCAGCGTCGCCGACATGGCGGCCATTCTCGATGCCGCGGGCGCCGATCGGGCCGTGCTCGGCGGAATGTCCTTGGGCGGCTACCTATCCCTGGCCTTCCACCTCGCCCACCCCCAGCGGGTCGCCGCGCTGGTACTGGTCGACACGGGGCCGGGCTACCGCAACGACGAGGCCCGCGACAAGTGGAACGCATGGGTGGAACGACGCGCCCAACAGCTTGAGCGGGGCGAGGCGGCGACCGATTTCTCGGCGGAGGTCGCGCAGGCGGTGCACGAGCATCCCGAGGGGCTGCCTCGCGCCGCGCGCGGTGTGATGGCTCAGAAGGACGCCCGCGTGATCACATCGCTCGACAGCATCACGGTGCCCACGTTGGTGATCGTCGGCGCCCAGGACACCGACTTCCTGGCCCCGGCCGACTACATGCACCGCCACATCTCCGATTCCCGCAAGGTTGTCATCGACAACGCGGGGCATGCCGCGAACATGGACCAGCCCGAGATGTTCAATGCCGCCGCGCGCGAACTGCTGGAACAGCTTTGACCATCCCGGATGTCACCGTCGAATTCGCCGGCCACGTGGCCCTGGTGGAGATCCATCGGCCCCCGAACAACTACTTTGACACCGCGTTGATCAAGGGCATCGCCGACGCCTACGAGCAACTGGACGACGACGTGGAATGCCGGGCGATCGTGTTGTGCGCGCAGGGAAAACACTTCTGCGCCGGCGCCGACTTCTCGCAGCCCGCCGAGAACCGTTCGTCGCCCGGCGAGCTTTACGTTCAGGCCATCCGTTTGTTCCGGACCAGCAAGCCGGTTGTCGCCGCGGTGCACGGCGCCGCGATCGGCGGCGGACTCGGGCTAGCCCTCAGCGCGGACTTCCGAGTGGCGGCACCCTCCTCGAAGTTTGCGGCCAACTTCAGCCGGCTCGGGTTCCATCCCGGGTTCGGGATCACCGCCACGTTGCCACGCGTCGTCGGCCAGCAAAAGGCACTCGAGTGGATGCTCACCGGTGAGCGCTTCGATGGTGAAATCGGCTATGCAGCAGGGTTATTCGATGAATTCGCCGCCGATGGTGACGTGCGCCCGGCGGCGATTCGGTTCGCCGAACGCGTCGCCGCGTCCGCACCCCTTGCGCTGGCAAGCATCCGTGCCACCATGCGCGCCGGGCTCGCCGACGCTGTCGCCGCGGCCACCGCACATGAACTCGAAGAACAAACCCGGCTACAGGCGACCGCCGACTTCCGCGAGGGTGTGGCAGCAGCGGCCGAGCGCCGCGCTCCGATGTTCACCGGTCGCTGAACTTCCTTGGCGGGTGGGCACCGTCCACGTGTAGGCCGAGAACACGGTCAGCGACGACGCTTCGACGCCGTCGACCAGAGAACAAACTTGTTCCACGCGGGCTTTCGGGACATTCTCGCCGAAATAGACAACATTCGGCTTGCGCCTGCCGCCGCAGCGCGGACAGTCCACGAATCGGCCATCGCCATAAGCCTTAGCCGGCCAAACTTTGTGGCCATGGCGAGGTGTTGCTGGAGGAGATCGCGGTAGGCGACCTCGTCGCCGCGGGCGCCGGCCAGCAGTGCCCTTGCCCGCAGCAGCCAGATCTCGCGGTCCACCATGTCGTGGTTCGGGGCGGCGGCCAACCGCTCGATCGCTGTCTGGGCCTCCTGCACATCAGCCTCGTCACCGCGGGTCAGCAGCGTCTCCACGAACATGCCGGTGGGAGGGATGCACCAGGCGAACTGTCCCGCATTGAACAGGTCGTCCACGGATGCCCGCAACGCCGCGATGGCACCATCGACGTCTCCACGCCTGGCTTGCTCCCAGGCGATGAAGGCCCCGATCATCGGTACCTCGGATAGGGTCCAGTGCTCGTGTAGGCACATGTCGCGAAGTTGTGTGAGTGCCGTCAGTCCGCGCTCACGATCTGCTGGGGAGTCGCGGTGCATCAGCGCCAGGCCCAGCGCGTATCGGGCGTGGCCCAGTGCGAAATCGTCAGCGGATCGTTCGGCGATCTGCAGCGCCTCATCAATGATCTCCAGCGCGGCGTCGTCGGCCAGCAGCACCCCAATGGATATCCCTAGTGCGTATGTGAAGGCGATGACCATGGCATGGGTCGTCGGGTCCGTCTCACGGGACATGGCGGCGGCGACGGGGAGGGCAGGCAGCACCTCTGTCAGCGGGTGGCCCAGGCCCCCTCGGCTAACCGCGCGCGTGGCGTGGGCGAACGCCAGCGGAGATCCAATGATGAAGTTGCCCTTGGTGGGGTTGCCGTCGGCCAGCTCGATGACGGCCTGTGACCAGCGCAGCACGTCGGCGTATTCGCCGGTCTCGATCTTGACGAGTGTCGGCATGCACGACAGCCCGACCGTCATGTCCGGATCGGCGATCGCCTCGACCAGGGCCATGAGTTCGGATGCCAGCGCCGACGCCTCCGGCACGCGGGCATGAACCCAGTGGTCCATCACCTGCCCGGCCATGCCCATCGCCAACGATGCCTTGTCGCCGGCGAGCGTGCTCAGTTCACGCAGCTCCTCAAAGCCCGTCAGGGAGTCTTTCGCATGGACTCGGTAGGCGGTGCCGCATAGCAGCGTGCGTGGGGCGATACGCATCCCGGTGCGCGCCGGATCGTCTGGGGGCAACGCGTCGGCGATCTCGCTCGCGCGCTCCCAACTCAGCCGCGCCGCGCCCATATCGCGGTGCGTCGACCACGCGCCGGCACGCATATGCCAGCCATAAGCGACCTGCACATCGCCGGCTGCCTCAAGATTCTCGGCGATCACCGACGCCTTCTCCTCGACCGATCCCGGGTCGCCGGCCTCGATGGCCGCGGCCAGGCGCCGGTGCAGCTTGGCACGCTCTGATTTCAGTTGTGACTCGTAGGCCACCGCGCGAATCAACGGATGCCGGAATGCGTACTCGGCGCGCGGGCTGAATTTCACCTGATCAATCAACTCCGCCTCGACCAGCGCCTCGAGGGCCGGATCGATCCCCAGGCTAATCAACAGATCCGGGCCGAACTCTGATCCGATCACCGCCGCGGCGCTCAACGTCTGCTTGGCCCCCGGTTCGAGGCGATCGATCCGCGCGGCGATGACCGCCTGCACGGTGGCCGGCACGCTGAGCTCGGCCACATCGGCGCGGCACCGATAGTCACCGCGCTGGCCCTCGAGCACGCCGCGTTCGGCAAGCTCGCGCACCATCTCCTGCGCGAAAAACGGGTTACCGGCGGTCCGTTCGCCGATCAGCGCCGCCACCGCGCCCACGGAGGGATCCGCGCCCACCAGCTCACCGACCAACGCCGAGGTGTCGGCATCACCAAGCGGTGCGAGCGCCACCGTCTGCGCGCCGGGCACCTGCGCGAGGGCGCCGTGGTAGTGCGGGCGGTAGGTGACCAGCACCATCGAGTGGGTGTGCGGGATCACCGCCAGAAAGTCGGCCAGCATGGATTCGCTGACCGCGTCGATCCAGTGTGCGTCTTCGAGGATGTAGACCACCGGCTCGGTGCGCGCCAGCGACCATGAGTTGATTAGCGCGGTCAACCGACGCCGCCGCGCGGCCGGGTCGATGGGCGGCAGCTCGGTATCCGGGTCACGAATGCCCAGCAGGTCATCCAGCAACACCAGATCGACCGGGTCGACGTCGACAGGAAATCGGCTGCGCACCCGCGCCCGCGCGGCCTCACCGTCAAGATCGCTGACCCCCGCGATCGCCCTCAGCAGCCGCGCCACCACATGAAACGAGATGTCACCGGCATGAGACTCACAGATGACCGAAAACACCTCGACACCACGACGGCGCGCGATCGCGGCGGTCTCGTGAACCAGCCGGCTCTTGCCGATGCCCGCCGCTCCCCCCACACACACCACACCTCCGTGGCCACCGATCGATCGATCCAAGATGGCTGTGACGGTGCTCATTTCCCATTGACGTCCCACCAACGTGGATTCAAAGCGACCGATCCCCCCGGGCTGCGACGCCACCCCCAGCAGACAACGCGCCGGCATCGGTGCGTGAACCCCGTCGATCTCCACCAGCTGCGGCTCACCCAGCACCACGGAGTTTTCGACCAGGCGCGCGCTGGACGCGCTGAGCATGACCCCGCCGGGTGCGGCCACGGACTCCATGCGCTGCGCCAGACCGACCTGCTCGCCGACCAAACCCAAAGAACCCGAACCGATCCCACCGGCGATGATCCGCCCCGAATTGATGCCAACGCGCAATCGCAGGTCCCCACCGTCGTGGCGTTCGACCTCGTCAGCCAGGCCCTTGGCCTCCTGCTGGATTCCCAGAGCCGCCAAACAGGCGCGAAGCGCATGGTCCTCCAACGCCGCCGGCGCGCCGAACACCGCCATGATCCCCTCGCCGGTGAACTTGTCGACCATTCCGCCATAGCGCTGCACCACCACCGCGCAGCGGTTGACCAGCCCGGTCATGATCTCGTGAAACCGCTCCACACCGACGGCCGCGGCCAGATCCATCGCATCAACCACACTTGCGAACAGCACCGTCACCTGCTTGAGCTCAGCAGATTGTTTGGTAGCCGCGGTTGCGGGCGCGCCTGCCCGTTGGCTTCCAGCGAAGGTCGGGTCGCCCGGGCCGTCGACCAGCGTCGGCGCGGGTGCCGGCCTGGGGTGGGCCGGGGTGGACGCCCCATAAAGCGCCCCGCGGGCAGCGGCGGCTAGCTGGTGGGCGGTCTGGTAGCGCTGCTCAGGATCCTTGGCCATGCCGCGCGCGATCACATCGTCGAACCCGCGCGGGACTGCGGAGTCGAAATCGCTGGGTTTTGGGGGCTCTTTGGTCAGGTGCGCGCCGACCTGCTCCTCGATGCTATTCCCCGGATAGGGCAGCTGCGCGGTCAGGCATTCATACAGCACACACGCCAACGCATACACATCGGCGCGCGCGTCGGTGGTCCCGGTACCGAAGCGTTCGGGCGCCATGTATGACCACGTGCCCACCCTGAGGCCGGTGCCGGTCAGGCTGGTAGCCGACGCGTCGTGGGCGATGCCAAAATCGATCAGATACACGAAATCCTGAGCAGTCACCAGCGCATTCGACGGTTTGACATCGCGGTGCACCAGGCTCGCCTCATGCGCGGCATCCAGCGCCGCGGCCAGCTGTTCGATCACTCGCACGGCGCGCTCGGTTACCATCGGCCCGTCGCGTGTGAGCAGTGTTTGCAGGTCGGTGCCTTGGATGACCGGCATCACCAGATACAACTGGCCATCGATTTCGCCGGCCTCGTAGATCGGGACGATGTGCGGCTCGGTCAATTTTGCCGCCGTGTAGGCCTCACGCCGGAACCTCTCGGCGTACCCGGGTTTCGTGGCCAGCTCGGGCGACAATACCTTGATCGCCACGTCGCGACGCATCACGGTGTCGTGGGCCCTATACACTGCGCCCATGCCGCCCTCGCCGATCATCTCGATCAGCTGGTAGCGGCCGAGCGCCACCTCATCCATGGGTAGCCTCCCCGAAGGGATACATGTGCCCACGATGCTACTTCCTTTGTGACCCCAGCGTCGCGCTCGATGTTCACCGGTCGCTGAAGTTCCTTGGCTGGGTGGGCACCGTCCACCTGTAGGCCGAGAACACGGTCAGCGACGACGCTTCGGCGCCGTCGACCATCGCATAATCCTGCTCACCATGGGCTTTTGGGACATCTTCGCCGAAGCGGACAATATTCGGCTTGCGCCTGCCGCCGCGACGCGGATAGCCCACGAATCGGCCATCGCCATATGTCTCAGCCAGCCAAGCGATCTGGCCGTGGCCCGGTATTGCTGGTGGAAATCGCGGTGTGCGGCCTCGTCGCCGCAAGCACCGGCCAGTAGCGCGCGGAGCCGGAGGACCCAGATCTTGCGCAGCACCACCCCGTCGTCGAGCGGGGCATCTGCCAACCGCTCGATCGCGGTCTGGGCTTCCTGCAGATCGGCCTCGCCGCCGCGGTCCAGCAGCATCTCGACGAATACGGCGGTGGCCATGCTGGACCAGCTGAGGAGCCCCGCCTCGAACAGCTCGTCCACGGCTGCCCGCGCCGCCGGAATGGCACCGTCGAGGTCTCCACTCCTGGCCTGCTCCCTGGCGGTGTAGGCCTCGATGATCGGTAACTCGGACAAGCTGAAGTGCTCCTGCAGGCACATGTCCCGAAGTTGTGAGAGCACCGTCAGCCCGCGCTCACGGTCCGTCGGGGAGTCGCGATGCATCAGCGTCAGGCCCACCGCCAACCGGGCATTGGCCAGCGCGAAATCGTCACCGGATCGTTCGGCGATCCGCAGCGCCTCGTCGACCAGCTCCAGCGCGGCGTCGTCGGGCAGCAGCGCCCCGCCGCATATCCCTACTCCGTAGAGGAAGTTGATGACGAGGCAGTGGGTCGTCGGGTCCGTCTCGTAGGCCATGGGGACGGCGATGGCGAGGGAGCCCAGCCACTCCGACGCCGGGTGACCCAGGACCGCTTGAGCCATCGCGCGGTGGGCGTAGGCGAGCGCCAGCGGAGACCCCATGACGAAGTTGCCTTTGGTGGGGTCACCGTCAGCCAGCTCGATGGCCCTTTCTGACCAGCGCAGCACGTCGGTCCATCCGCCGGCCTCTATCTCGACGAGTGTCGCCATGAAGGTCACCCCGACAATCAATTCGGGATCCGCGATCGCCTCGACGAGGGCCATGAGTTCGGATGCCAGCGTCGAGGCCTCCCGCACGCGGGCGTGATCCCAGAGGTTCAGCACCTGCCCGGCCATGCCGATCGCCAACGATGCCTTGTCGCCGGCGAGGGCGCACAGTTCACGCAGCTCCTCAAAGCGCTCGGCGGAGGTGTCCGCATGGACTCGCCAGGCGGTGCCACATAGCAGGGTGCGCGGCGCGATACGCATCGCGGTGCGCGCGGCATCGTCGGTCGGCAACGAGTCGATGATCTCTCGCGCGCGCTCCCAACTGAGCCGCGCCGCGGAGATATCGCGATGCGTCGACCACGCGCCGGCACGCATATGCCAGTCGTACGCCAGCTGCACATCACCGGCGGCCTCCAGGTTCTCCGCGATCACCGCCGCGTTCTCCTCGACCGATGCCGGGTCGCCGGCCTCGATGGCCGCGGCGAGGCACCGGTGCAGCTTGGCACGCTCCGATTTCAGTTGTGAGTCGTAGGCCACCGCCTGGATCAATGGGTGCCGGAAAGCGTACTCGGCGGATGGGGTGAACCTCACCTGATCGATCAACTCCGCGTCGACCAGCGCCTCCAGGGCCGGATCGATACCCAGGCTGGCCAACAGATCCGGGCCGAATCGTGATCCGATCACCGCCGCGGCGCTCAGCGTCTGTTTGGCTCCCGCTTCGAGGCGATCGATGCGCGCGGCGATGACCGCCTCCACGGTGGCCGGCACGCGCACCTCGGCCAAGTCGGTGCGGCACCGGTAGCCACCGCGCTCGCCCTCGAGCACGCCGCGTTCGGCAAGCTCGCGCACCATCTCCTCGGCAAAGAACGGGTTACCGGCGGTCCGTTCGGTGATCAGCGCCGCGATCGCGCCTACCGAGGGATCCGCGCCCAACATCTCATTGATCAAGGCCGAGATATCCGCATCATCCAGTGGGTCCAGCGCAACCGTCTGCGCACCGGGCACCTGGACCAGAGCCCCGTGGTAGTGGGGGCGGTAGGTGATCAGCGCCATTGAGCGGGTCTTCGGGATCACCTTCAAGAACTCGGCCAGCATTGATTCGCTGACCGCGTCGATCCAGTGCGCGTCTTCGAGGATGTAGAGCCTCGGCTCGGTTTGCGCCAGCGACATCGCGTTGATCAGCGCGGTAAACCGCCGTCGCCGCGCGGCCGGATCGATGGGCGGCAGCTCGGTTGCCGGGTCACGGATGCCCAGCAGGTCATCGAGCAGCACCAGGTCGACCGGGTCGACGCCGTCGGGAACCTGGCCGCGCACCCGGGCCCGCGCGGCCTCACCGCTCAGATCGCTGATCCCGGCGATCGCCCGGAGAAGCCGCGCCACCACATGAAACGAGATGTCACCGGCATGGGACTCACAAAAGGTCGAAAACACCTCGACACCACGACGGCGCGCGATAGCGGTGGTCTCGTGCACGAGCCGGCTCTTGCCGATGCCCGGCGGTCCCCCCACACACGCCACACACCCGTGCCCGCCGACCATGCGATCCAACATGCCCGTGACGATGCTCATTTCCCATTGGCGCCCCACCAATGTGGTGTCAAAACGACCGGTCCCCCCGGGCTGCGACGCCACCCCCAGCAGACCACGCGCCGGCATCGGTGCGTGGCCCCCGTCGATCTGGACCGGCTCCGGCTCACCCAGCACCGCGGCATTTTCGACCAGTCGGGCGCTGGACGCGCTGAGCATGACCCCCCCGGGCGGCGCGACCGACTCCATGCGCTGCGCGATCCCGACCTGCGCGCCAACCAAACCCAAAGAACCCGAACCGATCCCACCGCTGATGATGCGCCCCGAATTGATGCCGACGCGCAATCGCAGGTTCGCACCCTCGCGGCGTTGGATTTCGCCGGCCAGGCCCTTGGCTTCCTGCTGGATCCCCAGGGCCGCCAAACAGGCGCGAAGCGCATGATCCTCCAACGCCGCCGGCGCCCCGAACACCGCGACGATCCCCTCGCCGGTGAGATTGTCGACGGTTCCGCCGTAGCGCTGCACCACCGCCGTGCAGCGGTTGACCAGCCCGGTCATGATCTCGTAAAACCGCTCCACATCCAGCGCCGCAGCCAGATCCATCGAATCAACCACACTTGCCACCAGCACCGTCACCTGCTTGAGCTCAGGTTTGGTCGTATTGGTCGGGCGCGCATCTGACGGTCGGCTCCCGGTCAGGGTCGGGACCGGGCCGTCGACGATCGTCGGCGCAGGTGCGGGTCTGGCGGTGGCCGGGCTGGACGCCCCGTTAAGCGCCCCGCGGGCGCTCGCGGCGAGTTGGTAGGCGGTCTGGTAGCGCTGCTCAGGATCCTTGGCCATGCCGCGCGCAATCACGTCATCGAACCCGTACGGGATTGCGGGATCGAAAACGCTGGGTTTAGGGGGATCTTTGGTCAGGTGCGCGGCGACCTGCTCCTCCACGCCGCCCCCCGGAAAGGGCAGGTGCCCGGTCAGGCATTCGTACAGCACGCACGCGAGCGCATACACATCGGCGCGCGCGTCGGCGGTCCCGCTACCGAAGCGCTCGGGCGCCATGTACGCCCACGTGCCCACCGTGCAGCCGGTTTGGGTCAGCCTGACAGCCGATGCGTCATGAGCGATGCCGAAATCGATCAGGTACACGAAATCCTGAGCGGTCACAAGCGCATTCGACGGTTTGACATCGCGGTGCACCAGGCTTGCCGCATGCGCGGCGTCCAGCGCCGCGGCCAGCTGCTCGATCACCCGCACGGAGCGGTCCGAGGCCATCGGCCCCTCGCGTCCGATCAGCGTTTGCAGGTCGGTGCCTGTGATGACCGGCATCACCAGATACAACTGGCCGTCGATTTCGCCGGCGTCATGGATCGGAATGATGTGCGGTTCGGTGAGTTTTGCCGCCATGTAGCACTCACGCCGGAACCTCTCGGCGTACCCCGGCCTCTTGGCCAGCTCGGGCGACAACACCTTGATTGCCACGTCGCGATGCATAACCGTGTCATGGGCCTTATACACCGAGCCCATGCCGCCGTCGCCGATCATCTCGATCAGCCGGTAGCGCCCAAACGCCACCTCATCCATGGGAAGCCTCCCTGGAGGGCATACACGTGCCCACGATGCTACGACTCCGGCAGTACAGCGGGAACGAATACGAAGAGTCTGCGGGGTTGCTGTGAAAGGCGTGGGCGCTTCATCGGTGCCTTTGGTCCTTCGGCTGGCATATCTTCGGCCCTGACAATCAAGGCGGCCCCTGAGTGATCCTGCCAGTGGGTAGATAGCCGATCGAAAGTCAGTGAGATGCCGCAACCATCGCGTCGCGCGATCTTGGTCGGTGTCGACGGCTCGGCAGCGGCACTGCGTGCCGTCCGGTGGGCGGCCCGTGATGCCGCGCTGCGGAATGTGCCACTGACGCTGGTCCATTGCGTCGACGCGCCCGTACCGGGGTGGTTCCAGGCCACCGCGCCAGCCGGCTTCAGGCAATGGCAGGAAGATCGTGCACGCGAAGTCATCGTGTCGGCGATCAACGTCGCAGAGGAGAGCACTGGTGAGCGTGGTCGGGTGCAAATCGATAGCAAGGTCTTTTATTCGGCCACCGTCCCGACGCTCGTCGACCTTTCCAAAGATGCCGAGATGGTCGTCGTGGGCTACCGGGGCCATGGCGGAACGGTGGTCCGCAACTTTCTTGGCTCGGTGAGTTCGGGGTTGGTCTATCACGCGCATTGCCCGGTCGCCGTGATCCGCGACGTGGAACCGATGGGCGCCAATGTCGCGCGGGAACCGGTGCTGTTGGGCATCGACGGGTCGCCGGCGTCGGAAGCAGCGACCGCGATTGCATTCGAAGAAGCGTCGCGGCGGGGCGTCGGTTTGATCGCCCTGCACGCCTGGACCGATTTGCGGGTCTCCGACTTCAAAGACGTGTTCCCGAAGTTTAATTGGGACGCTCTGCTATCTGAGGAAGAGGAGACGCTTGCTGAACGGCTGGCGGGTTGGAAGGAACGCTATCCCGAGGTGGGCGTCCGTCGCAGAATCGAAATCGGTGAGCCCGCGCGTTGGCTGATCGAAGCTTCCGAACTGGCCCAGGTGATTGTTGTCGGAAGCCACGGCCGCGGCGGGTTCTCCAGCATGTTGCTGGGTTCGGTCGGCGCGGCAGTGGTCAACAGGGCCAGGATCCCCGTGATCGTGGCGCGTCAGTCGTGACGGCGGCGGTTGTGGGTTGATCGGCTTGACCGCGCCAGCCCGCGGAGTGCCCGGATGGCGCTTGAGATACACGGCGTTCACAGCGGAGGTCTACCCGCAACTGTTGGCAGCGCAACGGTTGGCACCGATCGCACTGGGACCATTTGGACCCGAAGTTCTTTCACACGAGCTAGTTCGAACCATCCTGCGGGACAGTCGGTTCCACGCGGCTACATTCTCGCCGTTCAGGGAATCACGTCCGGCGCCCTCTGGGACAAGGTCGTCACGCTTGGCGCGAACTCGACGACTACGTCGACAACTGGTCGCCCGGCGTCGCCACAATCTGACCGACGACCCGCCACTAATACTCGGCATGCACGCGGCGATTTGCCCACCTCGCAGCGACTCCCGTCCTATCGGTCTGGGTCAGAAATTCGGAATTCATTGTGCGCCAATTGGTCCCGCTCTCAACCGTCGCTGTGTGAGGCGGGCAAACCCTCGTATACCGCGGAAGTCGCCACGCAGGTGGTAGCCGTGATCGCAGCAAAATGCGCGGATGCGGGCCGCCAGCGGCGACCTGGCTTCCCGGCACAACGGCTAAGCTTTTGCCAGGTCACCCGCGGACGCGTCGTAGGCCAACTCGCAGCCCGGTCCCCCGATGCCCCCCCGCGAAACTCTGCCGCAAGCGGCGCGCGGTCATCAGCACCAGCAGGTTGATCGCGAGCCTCCCCAGCGCCACTCGACCCGTTCGCTTCTTCCACGTTGAGGATCTCGCGCCGGCGCGCCGCCCGAGGTGATAGCCGACCCACAGCGCTGTCCCGAGTGCGGCGATAAGCGCAAGCGCTGTCATGAACATGAGCGTCCTTGGTCGCCGTCGCGGCAAGGTCACATCTAAGACACACCTCAGTCAACACATCGACGTGCGCACAGCGGTCACGACGAGCACTGCGGAAGCCCACGTAGCTGGTCGCGATCCCCACCCGCCACCCGCAGGTAGCGTCGTCCCTCCTCTGAGGTGGCAACCCCGATAGGCAGCTCGCTGTCGTCGGCACCATCGGATTCCATGAAGAGCTGCAGTTCCCCGGAATCGACGAACAACATGGCGTCATCGCTGGAAAGCGTCCAGGGCTGGCCATCGGTGGGCCACCGGCCGCCGAGGAGCCGAATGTCAGCGCCGCCGTTCTCTTGGCCCTCGCCGTCCTCGGCCGTGACGCAGCTGACCCAGAGTTTGGCCGGCGGCGGACGGAAGTACACCGCGAGGCGTTGGCGGTTGAGATCCACGCCTACCGGTATGCCGATCGCGGGCAGGGATGTGCCCTCGGGATGGTCGTTCAGTGACTTCTTGACCTGACGTGACCCGATTCCGCTGCCGAACCAATCGATCGTCAGCACCGTGGTGATGTACTGCGCGATCGCGAGGGTCAGCAGGCCACCCGCCCCGGCTGCCCCTACTCCTGCCGCCGCGGCCGCCGAGGTCACCGGCAGCGCAAGCAAACCGACAACAGCGGCGGCGCCGGCGGCCGCGGCGACCTTGCCGGCTGCCGTCAGGCTGAAATCCGGATTCACCTCCGGCTCCGCGGTATTCTGCGCCGGCCGCACGCCCACGGTGCGCGGGAGTTCGTCGAACCGCTCGCTGACTCGCTTGACTTCCGCCTCGTAATCCTCGCCACTGAGGCTGCCCACGCACTTCTTCTCGCCGGCCGTGCTCAGCGCCTGCTCAAGGGCCTCAACGGTTTCCACGTCGGCCGGCCAGTTCTCCTCTGCCTTCGCGTCACGCGGTATCACGTCAAGGCCCATCTCGTAGGTCACCGTGAACGACGCCTTGAAGTCGTAGAGCTTGGTCTCGGCGCTCACGGTGCCGTCGACAACCAAGCGGCCGTCCCCGGTTCGCGGCACGATATCGGCGTCGAGCGCGTCGAGGCTCCGGTCTTGGCCGCCGATGGTGATGGTCTTCGGACCGTCCAGCACGCACGGCGCGTCGGCGACGAAGTCGCTCTCGTGCAGATCAAAGCTTTTCATCACGGTGTCACGGACCTGTCGCAGGATGCTCCACCCGGTGACGGCCAATCCCGTTTTCTCACGGGGGTTTTCGGCGAGAATCGAGGCGGGCAGGTCCTCGCCCGGCGGCAGCTCGCGCAAGGTCTGCAGCTGGACCACCAAGGATTCGTAGGTGGTCTCGCCGACGTCGAAGCGCTGCACGATGGCGTCGATGGCCTTGACGGTGCTGTCGTCCTGCGCTTCGGGGTCGACGTCCACCGGTGACGGCAGCAAGTTCTGCACGCCGTGGTCTCCCATCTCGGCGACCTGCGGGCGGACGGCATCGGCGATCTGGGCGGCCAGCCCGTCGAGCATGCGGGTTCTGGCCTCGGCGTCGCCAAGGCCGGGGTGCCGCAGCTTTTCCAGGTTCACCATCAGTTCGCCGGCGATGCTGTGGGTGATCCAGTAAGCCTCGGCATAGTCCAGTTCCCAGCTGATCCGCGGATCTTGCCCGGTGAAGGTGGTATCGCCGTCGGGACGGCGCTCGATATGCGGACCGAACAGCCGCGGGGCGTACTCGTCGGCCGGTGGGGGTGCCACCAACACGGGAGCATCCTGCGCGGCGAAGTTCAGTGCGATGGTCTGCCTGCCCGGCTCTGTCTGGTGCGCCTCGAGCTGATCGTGGATGGTCAACCGCCCGAACACCGGGATCTCGTTGTACGGGATCTCGCGCGTCTCGCCGGCACGGGGGCCGTCCGGGATGGTGACGGTGACCGGCGGCAACTGCACCAGCGGGATACAGGTAACCGAGTCGATGACGATTTTCGAATCGAAGATCACCAGGTCGATCGCGAAATGGCGCAGCGGGTCACGGGCTTCGCCGTCCGTCTCCTCGCGCCACAACCGACGATGCGCGTCGAGGACGAACCAGACACGATCCAGCGTGAGATCAAGGGTCGCCGTCGCCGAGTATCCGGTCCCATCCACCGATTGGGTGTACTTGTCGCCGCTGAACATGCCGACTGTCTGATCCTGGACGCGTTCACGATGAATTTCGATGATCGTGTCCGGGCGATCCATGTCGAACTCCGTTACCTCGGCGGCGCGTAAGTGGTCGGGCCGACGGTTCTCGCGTTGGCTTGCGAATGCTGTACCCGCTAAGCCCGGTTTTGAGTCACTTAACAACCCGTCGGCGGGATTCGCTCGCCGGCCGTGCCGGTTTGTAGGCTTTCGGGCATGCCGTTCAACAACGGTGAGGTATTCGCTGGCTACGTCATTGAGCGCCTGCTCGGTACTGGCGGTATGGGTGAGGTCTACCTCGCCCAGCATCCCCGTCTGCCTCGTCACGACGCCCTGAAGATCTTGTCGTTGGCCTCGACGGCCGACGAGGAGTTTCGGGCGAGGTTCAAGCGCGAAGCCGAATTGGCAGCAACACTGTGGCACCCACATATCGTCGGCGTTCTCGATCGCGGTGAGTTCCACGGCCGGCTCTGGATCTCGATGGAATATGTGGACGGCACTGACGCAGGCCGACTGGTGCAGGAGCGATATCCGCGCGGCATGCCGGAAGAAGACGTTGGGGAAATCGTGACGGCGGTCGCCGATGCGCTCGACTTCGGCCACGATCGTCGTCTCCTCCATCGTGACGTCAAGCCCGAGAACATCCTGGTGACCGCGGCCGATGGCCAGCGCCGCCGGGTGTTGTTAACGGACTTCGGGATCGCTCGCCGCATCGATGACGTCAGCAACCTCACCGAAGCCAACGTCGCCATAGGAACCATCAGTTACGTAGCCCCCGAGCAACTCCTGGGCAAGGCGCTTGACGGCCGAGCAGATCAATATGCGCTGGCCGCCACGACTTTTTACCTACTGACCGGCGCCCCACCTTTTCAGGACTCAAATCGCGCCGTCGTGCTCAGCCACCATCTCAGTACGCCACCACCGCGGATATCGCAGCGCCGACCCGAGCTCGCACACCTCGACGCCGTGCTGGCCAGGGCGCTGGCCAAGGACCCGAACGAGCGATACCCGAGTTGCGGCGAGTTTGCCCGAGCCCTCACGCAGCAGGGTCCCGGCCGCAATGCCGCCGCACCGTCGGGCCCCGCCGACGACGTCGGTTCAGGCGAACGTCCACCCACCCAGCGTCTGCAGCGTCTGGTTGTCAACGGGATAGCGCGCGGGGTACGGCAAACCGCGGTCGGCGCGCAAAATCAGGTCGGGATCCTGTCCTTCCAGGTGGTCCCATATGAACCGCTGGCCATCGGAAGTGCGCCGGTACCGGTCGAAATGCCGACCGATCTCGTAGCGGGTCAGCTCGCGGACGGGGATGAGGTCGAGGTCAGCGGCGCCTGGGACGGCGAGACCCTCGATGCCGACAAGATCATCAACTTTTCCACCGAGGCTCCTTCGAAGCGCCGCCGACCCCAGGCGCCCGCCAAACCGCCGCCCGACAAGGCGCCGAAAGCACCGAAACGCAGGAAGGTCGGAATCGTTGCGGGCGTCGCCGCCCTCGCTGTGATCGCGTTGACCGCAGCCGCGGTTGTCTGGTTCACCAACGGCTTCGGTCGCTGGACTCGCCCCGGGCCAATCATCAAGCCGGTGAGCGCCACGGTGTTTTCCCCCGACGGCTCCCCCGACAATCCGCAGGACGCGGGTTTGGCCATCGACGGCAACCCGAACACGGCGTGGTCCACCGTCACCTACAAGGACGCCGTCCCCTTCCCGAAATTCATCCAAGGGATGGGTCTGTTGCTGCACCTGTCCGAAGCGACCGCGCTCAGCGCCGTGACGATCGACGTGTCCAGCACGGGAACCAAGGTGCAGATCCGGTCGTCGCCCACCCAGGATCCGGCCAAATTGGGCGACACCACCGAGCTGACCCCGACCACGCCCCTACAGCGGGGACACAACCGCATAGCGGTTCACAACCCGACCAAGACCTCCAACGTGCTGGTGTGGATCACCACCTTGGGCACCACGGATGGCGAGAGCCGGACGGCGATCTCCGAGATCACCTTGCAGGCGGCGGCATGAGGTTGCCTCCCTGATAGGCGACCGCGGGAGTGGCGCGCGCGGAAATGTCTACTTCACGACCTGGCCGCGGGCTGACCGGGTCGCTCAGAGGCCCTTCCGTGATCGCCCGATCAGTTCACCAGACTCGGACGCGGTCCTCGGGCTTGAGAAACAACGAGTCTCCCGGCTGGACGTTGAACGCGGCATACCACTCGTCCATGTTGCGGACGATCCCGTTGACCCGGAACTTGGCGGGGCTGTGGACGTCCGACAGCAATCGGTTGCGCACAGTTTCGGGCCGGCAAATCTCCTTCCAACTCGCCGCGAAGGCGATGAAGAACCGTTGGTCGCCAGTGAGGCCGTCGATGACAGGCGCCTCTTTTCCACCGAGGGATAGCTTGTAGGCGTCGTAAGCGATGCGCAGTCCCGCGAGATCGGCGATGTTCTCGCCCAGTGTCACCTTCCCGTTGATGCGATTGCCCGGTAGCGGCTCATATCCGTTGAACTGCTCGACGAGCTTGTCCGACTCGCGCACATAACGCTCGGCATCGGCCGGTGTCCACCAATCGCGCTGCCTACCGGTGCCGTCGCTCTTGCGGCCTTGGTCGTCGAATGCGTGGCTCATCTCGTGACCGATGGTGGCTCCGATCGCACCATAATTCGCCGCGGGATCGGCCGCCGGATCAAAGTTCGGCGGCTGCAGGATCGCCGCGGGAAACACGATGTCGTTGAGCCGCGGAGAGTAGTAGGCGTTGTTGGTCTGCGGCGTCATGCCCCATTCGGCGCGGTCGATGGGCTTACCCAACTTGCTGACGTCGTCGTTCCATGACCACACCGCCAGATTGTTCTCGTTGCCGACAAGGTCGCCCGCGTCGATCTTGACCGTCGCATACGACTTCCACTTGTCGGGGTAGCCGATCTTGGCGAGCAGTGCCGCGAGCTTGGCCTGAGCTTCTTTCTTGGTTTCGGCTGCCATCCACGCGGCGCCGTCGATGCGCTTGCCATACGCGGTGCGCAGATTCTCGACCAGCGCTCGCGCCAGGTCGCGCGTCTGCTGACTGAAGTGCGCGTGTACATAGAGTTCTCCGACCGGGTCGCCGAGTTCACCGCTCACCCGAGTGACACCACGCTTGTCCCGCGGTGCACGCTCCTGGGCCCCCCCAATCGTTCGGCCGTAGAAGTCGAACAGCTCATCGGCGAACGGCGTCGACAGTTCGCCACCGTAGGCATGGAGGACGTGGTAGCGCATGTACGCCTTCCACGCGTCCAACGGCTCGGTGGCGAAAAGCCCTGCGGTCTTGCGCAATACGTCGGGCATGCCGACCTGGAAGTCGGTCGCCGCCGGCAACTGCAGCGCGTCGAACACCTCCCGCAACGGCGCGCCCTGCGCGAGCTGCTCGACTTCAGGACGCGACATCATGTTGTTCGTCTTCTCGACGTCGCGCACGTCCTCCCGTGGCAGCTGCACCTCTGCCAGCTTGGTTTCCAGGGCGAGCAATTGTTCGGCCTGCCGCTGCGAATCGGCGTAACCGGCGAGGCCGAGCAACCGGGCCGCGTGCGCGACGAATTTGTTGCGCAGCTCCACCGCTTCGGGGTCGGTGTTCACGTAGTAGCCGCGATCGCCGAGCGAGAGGCCGCCCTGCCAGATGCCGGGTATGTACCGGGTCGGGTCATTCGGGTCGATATCCACCGAGACTGGGAAGGGGTCGTCCACCTGAGTCTTGCCGTCCAACGACACGAGAACCGCATTGAGGCCCGGCCGGTCGTTGATGGCTTCGATCGACGCCAGGAGGGGCCGCACGGGCTCGACGCCTTTCTTGTTCAGCAGCGCCTCGTCCATGTACGACGCGTACAGGTCGCCGATCTGCTGCGAGATATCGCCGGCGGACCCGTGTTTGGCGGCGGCGTCCGCGACGATCGCCTTGAGGTCCGCGTTGAGCTGGTTCTGAATATCGAGACCTACGCCGGCGCACACCTTGTCTGGAGGGATCTTCGCGGTCTTCACCCAAGCGCCGAGGACATAGTCGAAAAAGTCGTTGCCGGGCCGGACGGACTTGTCCGTGTCGGCCATGTTGACGCCCCAGGCACCGACTTTCGGCTTGGGAGGCTGTTCAGCCGGGTGGTCACACCCGACGAACACCAAGCCCGTGGCCAGCGACGCTGCCACCGTACGAACGAATACGCGCACCGCAGACCTCCAGTCGCCGGGCAAGGGCAGCTTAGCCGTACCCGGCGGTCGGAGCAGGCCGCCCACGCCCTGACTAACCCGCCATTCCGAACCGCTGGTGCATCATTGTGAAGCTCAGCACGCGATTCCATAGGCCGTCGAGGGCCGTGCGCTCCAAGGGAGTGCGCTCGGGCAGCGAGGCGAACAGCTTGCGCACCGCGGCCGCGTCGAAGATCGGCTGCTCGTCGAGCAGCCGCGAGCCGAACACGTCACCCATCAGCTCGAGCATCGCGTCCTCTTCGCCGACCTTGGCGGGCGGCGTCACGAACGGGTGCTTCTCGCGGTTGTAGACGGGCTCGATCAGCACGTCGCGCGTCGCTTCACGCAGCACGTGCTTCTCGCGCATCCCGTTGACCTTCATATGGATCGGGATGCCGGCGGCGTATTCGGCGACGCGGTGGTCGAGGAACGGAACGCGGCCCTCGATCGAGTGGGCCATCTCCATGCGGTCGGAGAGGAAGGTCAGGATGAAATTCGGGAGGTGGATCCGCGACCAGAGGTAGAGGGCCTGGTTCAGCGGATCGCGGCCCGCGAGCCGCTCGTCGATCGGCAGAAGCGAGAGCGCGAGCTCGTAGGGATTGATCCCGGCCACGCTCTCGGCCATGCCCGCGCTGAAGAACTCCGTGGCCTGCGCGCCGGTCGCACCGAACGTCTTGATCCACGACGGAATCCAGCCGAGCCGCCGCGCGACGGCATCGAGCTGCGGGATGGGCGCGTCCTCGGTCGGCGTGAGCATCGGCACGGCGCGGTTCGAGCTGGAGTCGCGCATCTCGGCGAGCAGCTTCGCGACGATCTCGGGATCCTGGCTGGCGCTGTTGTAGAGGAGTACGTCGCGACGGAACGGCGCATAGCCCGCGAGCATCTCGTCGGACCCCTCGCCCGTGAACACCACCTTGATGCCCGCGTCGCGAACCGCGCGTGAGAGCAGGAACTTCGCCACGCCGTGCGCGTTCACGAACGGCGTCTCCGCGTACCAGACCGCGTCGGAATACGCCTCGGCGAGGGCGCGCGGGGGCACCGGCACCGGGTGGAAACTCGAGCCCGAGCGCTCGGCCTGCGCGCGCGCGAACTGCGACTCGTCGTAGGCCGCGTCGTCGAAGCAGAGCGTGAACGCGCGGATGGGGCGGTCCATGTAAAGCTGGGCCAGACCGAGCACCGAGCACGAGTCGATCCCGCCCGACAGGTAGCTTGCGACCTCGACGTCGGCGATCAGGCGCTCGCGCACGGCGTCGTCGAGCACCTCGCGGAAGCCCGCGATTACCTCGGCATCGGTGCGGTCGTCGGCTGCGAGCTCGGCCGCGGTCGGAAACGCGAGGTCCCAGTACGGGTGGACGCGGACCTCGCCGCGCTGCGCGATCGCATAGTGGCCCGGCGGAACCGTGTAGATGCCTTCGAAGACCGAGTGCGAGTGCGGGCGGAAATGGAAGCACTCCTGGAGCACGGCCTCGCGGTTCCAGCGGGCGGGAACGCCGAGCGCGAGCAACGCCTTCACCTCCGACGCGAAGTACACGTTGCCCTCGTGCACGGTGTAGAAGAGCGGCTTGATCCCGAACCGGTCGCGGATCGCGAGCATCGCGCCGCTACGGCGGTCGGCGATCATGACCGCAAACTCACCGCGCAGGTGGCGCCCCAGGTTCACGCCGTCGCGCAGGTAGAGGTGCAGCGCGATCTCGCTGTCGGATTCGGTCTTGAACCGGCAGCCCTGTGCGCGCAGGCGATCGCGGATCGCGCGGTAGCCGTACAACTCGCCGTTGACGACGATCTGGACGTCGCCGGCCTCGTTGGCGATCGGCTGGTCGCCGTTGTTCAGGCCGATGATCGACAGGCGTGTGTGGCCGAGGAACCAGCGCCGGTCGGGCGAGATCCAGCGGCCGACGGAGTCCGGGCCGCGGTGATGGAGCGTCTCGAGCGCGCGGTCGAGGCGCGTGGGTTCCAGGTCGTCGCGCAGCAGCCCGGCTACGAATCCGCACATGGTCCCCTCCAGTCCGGGCGAGGGTCCGGCCCTCGGTCGGGATCATCCTGCCCCATTTCGGAAGGCGGATGTAAAAACCAAATCTGCCGGTGTCCATGCGGTCCGTTGGACGCGAGCCACTATTCCGACGGCTCGTCGGGTGAGGGTTTGTCCGGCGGTTGCACATCATCCCGATTCCGAGAGAAGTGCAGCCTGCCGGTAGCCTAGGTACCGATCAACACCGACAAGATTGCGGCCGCCCCGCCACCACCTCCGCCGAGGAAATAAGCGGCCAGGACAATACCGAGGCCGCACAAGGGCAACAAGATATAAGCCCCTCGGGCGCGGACCAACCCGGGCCTAAACTTCTCGTAGAGTGCCATACCTCCGGCGATTGCGGCCGCGACGCCGAGGCCAACGACGAGTGCTTCCCAGAAGGTCACGCGTGTGCTCTCCGATGCTTTTCGGCCACTGGAAGCCCCTGGCGGCCGCCATGTCACTGTAATTGGTTCGGCGGCCTCCGGTGCCAGCAAGAAATCTGCTACTTCGTCGGCTTGGCGGTCGCGAAGACGCTGGCCTTCCCGGCGGGTCGGCAGCACCGCCGGGACACGTTGTCTCGTATGGTCGCCGTCTACCGCGCGCCGATGCGATCCCGCAACGATGCCGTCGCGCCCCAAGCCTCCATCGATCGCGCCCGTCGGCTCGGCCTGTGGGTTCGGGCAATCCGTGAATCGGCCGGCCGAACGGGAGCGGCTTGCCCGTAGGGTCGCCCGAATTCGCCGAACTCGAAGAAGGCTCGTTCGTGTGGACCCGCGACCCCAACGGGTGGTTCTGGTTGGGCCGCATTTGCAAGTCAGCCCGCTAAGGACTAGAGCACCTCCTCTGCACCCCCGGCCCCGACCTGAACTTAGTCGGAGTGTGGGCTGTCGGCTTTCAGAGTGGTTCGTCGGCGGAGGTGCCGCCGTCGATGGTTAGCACCGTGCCCGTCGTCGCGGCCGACGTCGCGAAGTACAGCGCGGCCTCGGCGACGTCGTCCGGTGTGCCTTCCCGGGGAAGCGGCCGGTCGCTGCGCATCTTGGCTCTCGTGCGTTCGACGAACGCGTCGATGGCATCGGGGCTGAGGCCGCGGACCGACGACGCCAGAATCGGCGTCGGAATCCCGCCGGGCGCAAGGCAGTTCACGCTGATGCCCAAAGGTGCGAGCTCGGTGGCCACACTCTTGCTGAAATGGACGACGGCGGCTTTGGAGGCGCGGTAGGTCATCACGCCGCCACCGGCTTGCAGGCCGCCGATCGAGGCGACGTTGATGATGACACCCCCGTCGTGGTCCGCCATGTGGCGCGCGGCAGCCCGGGTGCCCAGCATCACGCCCAACACGTTCACCGACATCACGCGATGGAAATCGGTGAGGTCGTCGCGCAGGAAGCTTTTGACCATCTGGCTGGAGATGCCGGCGTTGTTGACCATGACATCGAGCCCGCCAAAGCGGTCAACCGCGGCCGCTATGAGGCCGTCGACCTCTGCGGCGTCGGCGACATCGGTGTGCCGGAAATACGCGCGAGCGCCACATTGCGCGGCAATGCCACGCCCGGCGTCGTCGTTGACGTCTGCGATCACGACATGGGCACCTTCGGCGACAAACTTCTCGACGATTCCCTGGCCGAGACCCGACGCACCGCCGGTGACGATGGCGACCTTTCCCGCCAGTGAACCGGTCATGGTCGCTGTCCCCTTTCGTACGGGCCTTCCGGCTCGAAGAACTCTTCGGATGTGGAGTCAGCGAACGACACCGGCCCCGTACCCAATTCGGCGTAGTGCTCCGTCCAGGATCCCTCCGCCGGTCTATCCGATCGCATCATCGCGAACCTCCCGTAATCACTGTCACATCACCGCCCCCACCGTTGACGACGAGCACTTGGCCGGTGATGAAACCGTCCTCGATGAGTCCGGCCAAACGGTCCGCCCGCGGGCGCTCTTTATCCGAGCCGACCATCAGACCAACACGCATGAAGGCCCCCCGTCACGGCAAATAGCGGCCCCACTCGTAGGGCACCGCAACGTGAAACGGAGCGGCCAGCAGCGGTTGGGTTCCCGACTCGCTCCAACCGGCTTGGAGTACGGGTCGCAGCCGTTCGGCGGTGGCAACCGGATCGTCATCGAGGAAGCAGTAGCTGAGCCATTGACCGGGCTGCGTGTTCGCCAGCTTCGAGTCCACGTCCAGCGCGCAGGCGGACCACACGCCGGCAACGCCCGCTACCTCGACCAGATCGGTGGACGGCGCGGTGCCCTGCTCGACCAAGAGGAAAGCGCCCCGCAACGGCAACCATGGAAGCACATCGGAGCCGATCTTGACCCTTGCCGCGGCCGCCTTGCACCGTACGTCGTATACACCGCGTTCCACCGGGGGCAGCAACGGCAGCATTCGGCCGGCGCCGCGCAGCGCCGCGGCGAGGTCGAGGAACGGGCCAAGTCCCGTGGGATCGGTGAAGAAGTAGGTCATCACGTGGTCGACCGCGTCGAATCGGCCTCGGCTGGCCGCTCGTGCGGACCGGCAGGACGGAGTGGACACGAGTCGCAACGACGCACGCACGGCCGCCAAGCGGTGCTGTTCGGGTCGGTGGTCGAGGGTGTGCCATCGCATATAGTCGGCATCCGCGCCCTCGGGATGGCGAGTCGACATCGATACGAACAGGGTGCCGATCTCTCCGCGGCCGGTGGCGATGACGCTGCCGACCTCGTCGGATGGCGTGCCGGGAAGCGTCATCTCATGTCCTTAGCACAATTTCGGGGTGGCGGGCTTGGATCATCTTCCGAAAGCCTTCGCGCCATGGCACTTTCGTATGGCCGAGCACGTCGTGCATGCGCTTGACATCGGGCCACAGCGGCGTGTGGGCGGCCGGCGTGTACTCGAAGATCGGTTCGACGCCGATCAGCTCGCCCATGTATGTGCAGTACTCTTCGACGCTGACGGTCTCGCTTCCGGCCCAGTTCACGACGACCGGGGGCGTTGCCGCAACTTCCATTGCGCGAATGCCGAACTCGACGTAGTCGTCTTCATAGATCGGGTTGTAGTTGTTCGGCTTGTCGGGGTGCAGCCGAATCGGCTTGTGCGCCAACATGGCCTCCAGGCGGTCGGCGGGTGCGCCACCTTCGGGGCCGTACGTTGAGCAGATCCGGATGATGGTCAACGGAATTCCGTAGCGGCCGGCGATCCAGGTGCATACCGCTTCGGCCGCGACCTTGGAGATGCTGTAGTTCGCGCGCAGCGGGACTCCGGGCGGATCGGTCTCCGTCAGGGGCCGCTGCCCCTGGTAGGCGTAAATGGAACCGGTCGAACAGAAGACGAAGCCTCTCGCCGTTCGGCAGTGATAAAGCAAGTCGCCCGACTTCTCGGCGTTCGTTTCGACGCAGCGCCTCCAGTCGTCGGTGCCGGGGTCCACCGCGGCGTGGAAAACGTAGGTGAAATCGTCTGGAAGAGGTGATAAGTCGCCCGCCGCCAGGTCGAACGGCACCGGCGTGATACCGGCCGCCGCGAGCCTTTCGCGGCCGGCCGGAGCCTTCAGCCGAGCGGCTCCCCAGACCTCATTGCGACAAGCCAGTGCCCGCGCGATCGGAAACCCGATCTTTCCCGTGGCGCCGGTGATCAGAATCTTCTCTCCGTCAAGCAACCATGGCCTCGCTCTGACGCGCTTTCGTGGCATTGCAGACCGGCCCGCCTAAGGCCGACGAGCGGGGATCGTATCCCGCCTGGTCATGTTTGCCCTGCAGGACTATCCGATTTGCTGCGCTGCCGCGCTGCCCCATGGCCGCGTTAACGAAGGCCAGGAGCAGTTGTGCATCGCATGAACTCCTGCAGAAACTCGAGTTCCTCGGGCAGAAGTTCGGGATGCGGCACGTCCAGCACGAACAGGACCCGGCGGCGGTCGGACTGCTGGAAGACCTCGTGCTCGTACGAGTCGTCGATTTTGATGCACCTGTCTTGCTTCCAGGTGATCAGCTGGTCGTGGATACGGAAGCGGATATCGCCTTCGGGCACTTCGATTCCCAGGTGGTAGCGCACGCGGGTGTTGAGCTGCGAGGTGTGTGGCGGCACGTGCGTGTTCGGGTTCATGATCGAGAAGAACGCCATGCAGCCGATGCTGCCGACGCCGGCGCGGCTGCCCAGGAACTCCGCAATCCTTGGGCACTTGCGGGCGTTGTCGACCTGGAGGTTGCCGTACCCATCGTAGAAGGGGAAAACCGTCCAGTTGCGGCCGTCCGTCAAACCGGCCACGTGGTCCCGCGCGTCGACTTGGTACTCGTTCGGGTCGATGTTGGCGAATTCCTCTCGAAACATCCCAACGTTCCGCTCGAGCAGTTCGCAGACCTCGTCAGATGGCCAGACGGGGTGGCTCGTCAGATGAGCGCAATATTGGGCAGGAATCTCGTTGGCCCAGCGGTCACCGCAGGGTATCTGCTCGCCGTTGACAGGACCGTTCACGACGCCGGCCGGCGTCATGTGTGAGCCAAAACGCTTACCGTCGAGCCACAGGTTGTCAAAGAGGTTCTGCAGGCGGGCATCGTCTTGGTACCGCGACACCAGCGCCAAGATCCTCGTGGCGGCCTTCAGTTGGGCGAATGTCGCCGGCGAATCAGCCAACTGCGGAATATGCGCATCCGACATACTCATCACTAGAATCCTCTCTTCGAGCGGGCGTCGACCCGGTTGTCAAAGGTGCGGCCCTGCTGTTTTCTGTCGTAGCGGAAACGCACCTGATAGTAAGCGCTGCCGTCGTGGCACGTCCGCGCTCACAGGTCGCCATCCCTGTCGGGAGACACCGGCAGCTGAGGTGTGACGTCAACGCCGCTCGGCTTCTGTACACCCTTGTTGAATTCCTCAGCTCTCAACAAGGTCGGGTATAGGCTGTGCGCCAGTGAGCCAGTGGCGTCCGGCCCGGCGGGCCGCCTCCCACTTGGGGATGCTCACCGCATCGTCCTGGCCCAGGTCCTCCGGGGTCGGGCCGATGCGCTCGGCCAGCGCAGCCAGGCCGGCCAGATCGAAGTTGTACACCTCGGCTGCTTCCAGGCCCAGCATCTGCCGGGTCTCCTCGATGGGGACGTCCCAGAAGGAGCGGCGCAGCCAGTCGCGGGTGTGCGGCCAGGTCCCCTCCGGATGGGGAAAGTCATTGCCCCAGAGCAGGTTTGACACGCCGATCTCGTAGCGTCGCGCCAGCTCCCTGCGCTCCGTGGTGGTCGCCCCGATAAAACAATTCCGGTCGAAGTAGGCAGAGGGCGGCATCGTCAGATCGCCCTCCATCTGATGGCTCATCTTTTTGGCGGAGTGCTCGCGCAAGTATCGCGTGTCCATCAGCCAGAGCAGGTCGTTGGCCCAAAACGCACCGCACTCCGTGACCCCCCAGCGCAGCCGGGGGAAGCGCTCGAAAACGCCCGACCACAACGCGAACCACAGGGGCCGCGTTCCCCACCAGCGCACCTCGGTCACATAGATGCCCAGGTGCCCGCCGTACTCCTCCTGCGGAGCAGGGCCGGAGTGGGTGTGTACCGGCATCTGCAGGTCCTGGCAGGCGGCCCAGACCTTGTCGTAGCGACGGTCGTGATAGGGCGGGTAGCCGACCCAGCGCGCCGGGATCAGGATCCCGCCCCGCAGTCCGGACTCTGCCGCTCGGGTGATCTCGGCTACCGCCGCGTCGACGTCCGCCAGTATCGGCACGACGGCGACCCCGGCCCGCCGCTCGGGGCTGTGGCTGCACAGCTCGGCCAGCCAGCGGTTGTGGGCCCGCGCCCCGGCCATGGCGCGCCTCGGGTCGAGGTCGCCCGACTGGCCCAGGCCGGCCCCGAACGGAGCCCCGGCGACCCCGGTCACGGCGTCGGCGTCGGGAAAGATCACCTCGCCCACCACCCCGTCGCCGTCAAGCTCTTTGTCCCGCAGGGCTACATCCCATCCCCCGGCGATACCGTCTCCATGCTCGGAGAACCACTGCTCGGCGAACTGCTCGTCGATGAATCCGCCGGCCTGCGCAGCGGCGGCCTTCTCGGCCAGGTAGGCCTCGAAGTCTTCGCGGTATTCGGGGTCGACGTATTCGCGGTATCGCTCGGTCGGCAGCTCCGCATGGGTGTCTGCGGAGATGATGACGTACGGCTTCACTGAGGGTCCTTTCGCTACCAGGCGCGGATGGGATCGGGCTCGAAGACGGTGCTGCTCGCGCCGGCGGGCACGGCCGCCAACGGCTCGGCAACCTCGGCCGTGGTCGGGCCGATTCGGTTGACCAGGGGTGCGAGGGCCTCGAGGTCGAAACCGTAGACGGCCGCCGCATTCCCGCCCACCATGGCCGCCACCTCATCAGTCGGGACGCCACTGAAGGTGTGGCGCAACGCCTCTCGGGTGTAGGGAGCGGTGCCCTCCAAGTGCGGGTAGTCGATTCCCCACATGATCCGGTCAACGCCGATGCCATGGCGCTCGGCACATTCGACGGGTCGCATGAAGCTGGCACCGACGTAACACTGGCGTGCCCAATACTGGCTGGGCTTGAGGGCGAGCGAGCCGGCGGTGGGCCCGGCGAAGCGCGCGATCGCCGAGTTCGCCCGCCCGTAACGGGCCGCCGCCACGTCGAGCGAGTCGAGGGTTGCCGGTATCCACCCGGCGCCCTGCTCGGTGAACACCACGGTGAGGTCGGGATGGCGGTCCAGTGCGCCGCTGAAGATCAGGTGCCACAGCGCCCGGTGCGCAAACCAGTGCGTCTCATACACCCACACCGCGAACGAGCTGCCCCATCCGTCCGTCGGGTTCGGTCCGGCGTTGCCGCCGTGGTGGTTGACCACCAGGCCCGCCTCGTCGCACGCCGCCCAGAGCGGCTCCCAGTGCTCGGCGTAAAGCTGGGGGATACCACTAGCCGGAGGGATCCCCGGCAGCAGCACACCACCACGCAGGCCCAACTTGGCGATCTGTGCTACCTCGGCGACGGCCTCATCAAGATCCCCGAGCAGAATCTGGCCCACCCCGGCGCGTCGCTCGGGCGACAACGAGCAGAAGTCGGCCAGCCAGCGATTGTGCGCACGCAGGCCGGCCCAGCGCAGCTCGAGCTCCCGGCCGGTCTCCGGTTGCGGGGCAGCCAGACTCGCCTGAGGGAAGAACGGTGGCACGGTATTGGGGAACAGCACCTCCCCCGCGACGCCTTCGGAATCCAGATCAGAGTTGCGTCGATCGCTGTTCCAGTTGCGCTCGGCATCAGCCTCGGTGAGGTCGCCGAACGGGTTGACGTATGTCTTTGCCCAGCCGTCGAATTCGTCCCGGTACTGCGGATCGAGGTACTCGCGGTAGTCGAGCAGGTCAGCGCCGGCGTGGCAGTCGGCCGAGATGACCGTGTACCGGTCCATTTGCTAGGCCCGCGCCGGCTCGGGCCTGGGGGCCGCGAGCAGGGCCACGTCGTCGTAGCGCTGGTGCACGTACGGCAGCAGCCATTCCTGCGGGACCTGCGTCGCGATCCGCCCCACCTGGATCGTGCGCCGGCGACACCATGTGATCGACGTGATCTGGCGGATCACGATGTCGGCCACCGGGTCCAGTGGCGACTCTCCCAATTCGAATGTGCCATCGATATTTTCGAGCAGCTCGTAGTGCCGGTGATACTCGCCGTAGACCAGGTGGGGGTCGGTGATGCCGCTGCCGTCGGGGGCACGCAGGAACTTGAAGTAGAACTCGGTGTTCGTCTGGTCGGGCGGCAACTCCGCCGGGCCGGTGATCTGGCCGTTCACTTTGATGAGCTGATAGCCCAGCCGGTCAACGGTGGCCGTGACGCGATCGCCGTCGCGCTGCACCTCGATGTGGGCGAGTTTTTTTGGTTCGCCGAATGTTTCGCGCCCACCGGTGACCGACTGTTCGGTGGACTGGGGCATGAAGAGGGGATAGTCGCCCTGAAGTTCACCATGCCGGGCGGTCACCGAGAACACCGCCGACCCGAACGGCGCCCGGCCCTCTATCCGGACCCGCTGAAGCTGGATCCGCGCCAGTGGTTCGGCCGCGGGCTCCAGCGGCCTGGGCAGCACGGCCGCGACAATCTCCGGATCGGTGAGGTAAGTGATGGTGACCGCCTCGGTGGCGATGGGCGCCTTGGTGGCGTCGACCTCGTGGTCGACCTGCGCCTCTGGTGGGCGGGGACCGTAGCGAACTGCGTTGGTGCTCAACGGTTTCCTCCTTCGGTTTCCGGCGCGTTCTCGGCATGCTGGCCGAGGACGTCGACCAGGTAGTTGGGCTCGCTGCGAGCCAGGATCGATGCCGCCTTGCTGCTCACGACCCGATCGGCCGGTGTGGGCGGACCCATCATCCAGAAGCGGTCCGCCCGGATTCCGTCAACGACCTGGTCAGCCACCGTCTCGAGCGGGGTGAATTCGACATGGCCACCATTGGCCTCGAAACGATTCACGACGTCTGCCAGAGTGTGCGCGGGTGTGCGACGTTCCTGGGTCGCGGCGTAGCGCTGCGGGCGGTGCCGCCACGACTCCCAGATGCCGGTGTTCAAAAACCCGCCGGGGAAAAGGGCGTGCGCCCGCACCCGCGTCCGTGTCATCTCCAGGTGGGTGTAGAGGCTTTCGGTCAGGCAGAGCACCGCGGCCTTGGTCATCGGGTAGACCGCCATGGCCGGCCCGCCCATGGCGCCCCGGGCAATCGGTGCGAACCCGCCGTTGCCCGAGCAGGTGTTGACGACATGCCCTTCGTTCTCCTCGAGCAGGATGGGCACGAAAGCCTTGATGCCATGGACGACGCCGAGCACGTTGACGTCGATCCCCCAGCGCCAGTCGGCCAGGTCGTGTTCCCACATGTAGCCCTCGGAGACCCCGCCGGTGCCGGCGTTGTTGCACACCACGTGCACCGCGCCGAAGCGATCGAGGGCCTCCTTGGCCAGCGACTCGACCGAGGAATAGTCGGTCACGTCGGTAGCCACCCCGACCGCGTCGATGCCCTCGTCCGCGAGTGCCCGGGTTGCCTTCTCCAGCTGTTCGGCGAGGACGTCGGCCAACACCACCTTCATGCCCTCCCGGCCGAAACGCCTGCCCATGGCCTGGCCGATGCCTCCGGCTCCCCCAGTTATGACCGCGGTCTTGCCCCGAAGGTCTGTCGGTGAGGCAGTCATTGGGGCAATGGTCACACGGTCGCGCATATCACCGCAAGAAGTCGCATTATGCGACTATTGGCCACATGGCTCCGCGTCCCTCCCCGCAGACGCAGCGGGTCGTGAACCTGTTCGAGCAGCTGGCAGGCGATGGCAGCCGGGGCATGACACTGGCCGAGGTGTCGCGCCAATTGAGCGTCCATAAGGCCAGCTGCCACTCGATGCTGTCCGAACTGCTCCGGGCCGGCTGGCTGCTGCGCGACCCGGTTCGCAAGACCTACCATCTCGGTCCCGCTCTGGTGAGGCTCGGCCGTGAAGCGGCGGCCCGCTATCCGGCCCTGGTGCTGGCGCGCTCGGCGATGGCCGAGCTGTCGGCCGCGACGGGCGCGCACTGCGTTGCGTTTTCGGTGAGCGATGACTGCTCGACCGTCGTCGATCAGGTCCGGAGCCGTCATGGCGGCGGTCACCCGATGCCCGTCGGCACCCAGTTCCCCCACCGTCCGCCCTACGGGGCGTCGGTCGTTGCGTGGGCCGGGCCAGACGCTCGGGAGCGCTGGCTGGCCGCCCTGCCCGAGGACGTGCGTGACCGTTACCGCCAGGCGATCACCGCCGCCAAGCAACGTGGCTACGCGGTCGGTCTGCACATCCTGCCCGATCTGCGCCTGCGGGAACTGGCGCAGATCGTGCATAGTGCCGAGGTACGTTCCACCCGGCTGAGCCGGCTGGCGCGGGAGTTGACCGACGAACTGATCCATCAGGAGGAGTGGTTCCCGATCAGCCTGGCCCCGGACGGTACCTACGAGGTGAGCCACATCGACTCGCCGATCCTGGAGCCGGATTCGCGCATCGCCCTCATGCTCAGCCTGGTCCCCGGCGCCGCGCCGATGAGCGGTGCGGCGGTCAGCCGCTTGGGGGCGCAG
Source organism: uncultured Actinomycetota bacterium (assembly GCA_963784685.1). Taxonomy (GTDB): domain Bacteria; phylum Actinomycetota; class Actinomycetes; order Mycobacteriales; family Mycobacteriaceae; genus Mycobacterium. The sequence goes on along the minus strand of CAWASF010000001.1, from coordinate 94,282 downwards.
CTCTCTGCTGTGACAAGGCGACTCAGTGCCGCCTTGACCGAAAAGTCCGGTTAGCGTCGTTCCGGAGCCAGCCGCTTGAGGGCCAACCCCCCTTCGAACGGTCGGTACCCGAACGCGGCCGGTGCGCGATAGCCCGTGTCCTCGAGAGGGGTGTGCACCTCGGCAACGGTGGGCCCGATCTTGGCAGCCACCGGCACCAACGCATCGAGATTGAAACGATATAGGCGACCGGCATTGCCGCCCAAGATCTTTCGGCAAGCATCCTCCGGCCTGTCGTGCAGAGCCCAACGAATGGCCAACTTGGAGTGGGGCGTAAAGCCTTCCTCGTGGGGATAGTCACTGCCCCACATGATGTGACCGGGGCCCACGAAGTCGATCATTCCCGAGTCGAACGGTGTCAGCTCGGTGGCGAAAAAGCAGTTCCGCTTGACGTATTCGCTCGGCGTCAGGGTCAGCTCGTCGACCGACGATCCGCCGAACATCCCGTAGGTGCGGTTGCCGGCCTCGGACTTCATGGTGGGCACCATCGCGTCGAGCATGCCGATTTGACCAGGCACCCAATACGTGCCCTGCTCGGTCGGCACGAATCGCAGCGCCGGGTACCGCTCGAATACCCCGGCCAGGATCAGGTGTCCAACCGTGCGCTGAGCCCACATCGCCATCTCGGTGATCAACACCGCGTTGGAGGCCGGCTGGTCCATCGGCATCTCGGGACTGCCGGCCCCCGCGTGCTGCACCACCGTCAGGTCCAAGTCCGCGCACAGCGCCCAGATCGGTTCATAACGCGTGTGGAAAAGCGGGGCCACGTGCGGGTCACCGGGCGAGACCGCCGGGATGAGCACCCCACCAAAGCAGTCCTGCTCGACACCCCAGCGGATTTCTTCTAGCGCGAGCTCGACGTCGTTGGGAAAGATTTGAATCAACCCGCGGCGACGGGCCGGGGCCAGCGAGCAGAAGTCGATCTGCCACCGGTTGTGGGCCTGCACACCGGCCCAACGCTTCTCGAAGTCCTCGCGGTTGCGCGGCAAGCTGATGGTGATGTTCGGGGTGGTCGGGAAGAACGGCGGAACGGTGTTGGGCAGGAGCACCTCGGCGGCCACGCCGTCGGCATCCATCTCAGCCATCCGAAGCTCGTGGTCCCAGTTTCGGTTGGCGGTGGCGACGATCAGATCGTCGAACGGGCTGGCGTAGGCCTTGGCCCACGCATCGAACTCATCGTGGAGATGCGCCGGCAGATAGGGTTTGTAGCCGTAAAGATCCGCCCCGGCGTGGGTATCGGTCGAAATGACGATATAGCGATCCAACGTGTCCCAGGTTGTTGCCATCACACCCTCCGCGAGTAGGTCGAGTATAGAAGAAACGGATCGGCTCGCGAAGGTGTCTCGGCACAGTACTTTAGTCGAATAATCTAGCTTGCGAGAGGGCAAATGACGCACCCTGCGCTGCAACGATCAATTGACGACGCAACAAGCACCACTGCTAACATTGCTTGGTCTATCTGCATCCGAAATGGCGCCGGTCAGGAATTAGCGTCCCGCAACCCTGACACTTCGATGAGGGTTGCCAGCATAGGTAAGTTGCTGCTACTAGCCGAGGTCGCACGACAATGTGGTGCCGGTGATCTAACCGGTATGGAATTACTCGAGCGTGATCCAGAGCTCTTGGTTGCCGATTCGGGCATCTGGCAGTACCTGCAGGTCGATAAACTGTCCATTCACGACCTTTGTGTGTTGGTTGCCAGCGTCAGCGACAATGTCGCTACAAATGTTTTACTGAAACGCATCGGATTTGAGAGGCTTCGCGATCTTTCCGACGCGCTCGGATTGATTGGCACGGCGCTACTTGATTATGTTCGCGATCATCGCGGCCCCGCTGACGCCCCGACCTTTTCGTTGGGCTCAGCCGCAGAGTTGTCTCGTCTGATGAGTCAGCTGGTCAGAAAAGAACTCATATCACGGACAATTTCAGAACAGCTCACCACATGGCTGGCGATGGGTGTGGACTTGTCGATGGTGGCGTCAGCCTTCGGTTTTGATCCACTGGCGCATGCAGAATCAGATCGCGGCTTTTCCATACGCAACAAGACAGGCACTGATACGGGAATCAGGGCGGATGTTGGCGCCATCGGATGGAAGAACACGTGGTTCTCCTATGCCGTTATTGCCAATTGGGAAGCAGCCGACCCCGGTTTACGGGATGCGGTACTTTCCAGAATGAACACTATCGGTCAGACCCTCAGGGATGTCGTCCAAGAAGATCTGTAATGGGGCGTCTGGCCGGTAGCGCGAATGGTTCGAAAAGATTCGTACGTGACGTTCTATACGGCTGGCTGACGCCCTAAATCTGTCGACGACACCAACACGCCGCGTAGCTTCTCGTAGCGCTTTCAATGGTTGGCGGCAATTGTGCTGTCGGCAATGCTAGCCACGAGCGCGGCGCGAAGCGCCGGTACGCGTGCGTCGCGCCGTATCGCGTCACGGCATGCGCTCAGCGCGGCTTCGACGGTGGCGGCCAGGGTCTGGATCGAGGATCGGCCGCTGTGCTGACCCCAGCGGGACCTTCTGATCGGCGACGCCGGCGCCGTTGCTTGCTTTCCTTGTATAACTTCGTTATAGTTTTCTATAACTTCGCTATAGAGACCTACATGGAGGGACCGGGATGACCCAGCAAGTACACGGCGAGCTCGTGATCGAGGACCACGGGCCCGTGCTGGTCGCACGGGTGGACGGCGGGCCGCATAGCCTGTTCGGCATCCAAATCGCCAACCAACTCGATGCGCTGGTCGACCGCGCCGACCGCGACCCCGACGTGCACGCCGTGGTGTTCACCGGCGCCCGCGAAGGCCGGTTCGTCAGCCACGCCGACGTGCGATGGTTGCAGGCCGAAGGTGCGGCGGTGCCGGAGTTGAATCGCCGTGCCGCCTCGGCCGCGCTGAGGCTCGCCCGCGGCATCGACCGGGCCCGGGCCCTGGACCCGGTGGTACAGAAGACCCCGCTACGCGGGGTCGCCCAGCTCGACAGACTGCACAACACGTTTCTGCGGATGAACGCCAGCGGCGTCATCTTCGTCGCCGCCCTCAACGGCTCGGCGCTAGGCCTGGGCGCGGAATTCGCCTGGGCGTGCGATCTGCGCGTAATGGCCGACGACGATAAATTCTTCATAGGCCAGCCCGAGGTCCTGCTGGGCATCATGCCCGGGGGCGGCGGCAGCCAGCGCCTTACCCGGCTGATCGGCACCCACAAGTCGCTGGTCGCGATCTTGGAGGGCAAGCCGTTCACACCCGCCGAGGCTCTGGCCAGCGGTGCAGTCGACGAGGTAGTGCCCACCGATCAGGTGGTGTCGCGGGCTGTGGAGGTCGCGGAGTACTTCGGGCGGCGCACCAAGGGCTCGGTCGAGGCGATCAAGCGCGCGGTCTACTTCGGCGGATCGATGTCGCTGCCCGAGGGCTTGCACGTGGAGCGCACCGAGTTCCTGGGTACCGACCAATCCCTCCGGGGCCAGGAGCTGATGCTGCAATACCTCGCCGACATCGACTCAGCCGGGGAGTTGCCGCTCTATCACGGTGACACCTACGACCAGGCCCTGGAATCGGGCGTGGTGCCCGCACTCGGCGCCAACGGCGCGGAGGTGACACGTAAATGATTGCCACGCAATCGTTCAGCCGCCACGACGTGTCGTTCGCCTCCGGCAGCGACACCTGCGCGGCCTGGCTCTACCTGCCGACGGGCGTGACCGCGCCGCCGGTGGTGATTTTGGGCCACGGCCTGGGCGGCACCCGGGAGATGCGCCTGGATGCCTTCGCCGAACGCTTCGCCCAAGCCGGCATCGCCGCGCTGGCGTTCACCTACCGGCACTTCGGTGACAGCACCGGCCAACCGCGCCAACTGTTGTCGATCAAACGTCAGCTGGCCGACTGGGACGCCGCCATCTCCTACGTCGAGGGTCGCCGCGATGTCGACGGCACCCGTATCGCGGTGTGGGGCAGCTCCTTCGGTGGCGGCCACTCCATCACCGTCGCCTCGCGGCACCCCGAACTCAGCGCTGCGGTGGCCCAATGCCCGTTCACCGACGGGTTGGCGTCCGCGCTGGCGCTGGGACCACTCGCCTCGCTGAAGGTGCTGCCCTCCGTGGCCAAGGATTACGCCTCGATCCTGCGCCAGCGGCCGCCGGCGATGATCCCGCTGGCCGGCCCGCCCGGGTCGCTGGCACTGATGAACGCCCCGGACGCGCTACCCGGCTATCAGGCGCTGCTACCGGCGGACACGACGTTCCGCAACGAGGTCGCCGCCCGCGTCGCACCGACCATCATGACCTATCGGCCCGGACGGGCGGCCCACAAGATCGCCTTCCCGATCCTGTTCTGCATCAGCGACACCGACACCGTCACCCCGCCCGAACAGACCGAGCGATACGCCAAGACCGCGCCGCGCGGGGAGATCAAGCATTACGACGCCGGTCACTTCGAGTTCTACCTGGGCGAACCGTTCGAGCAGCTGGCCGCCGATCAGGTCGAATTCCTCACCCGCTGCCTGCAGCCAGCCGGAGTTGGAACCGCCCACACCGCACCGGCGGCCCCCGCGCCCGATCAGGAGGCAACAGGATGAAGGCGTTCGCACTGACCCGCTACGGCAAGACCAACAGCGTCGCCGCCGTCGAGCGCGACCAACCCGAACTGCGCGACGGCGACGTCCTAGTCCGGATCCACGCCGCCAGCATCAACCCACTGGATCTAAAGATCCGCAACGGTGAACTCAAACCGCTGCTCCCCTACAAACTTCCGATCGTGCTCGGCAACGACTTGGCCGGCGTCGTCGTCAAGACCGGTCAGCAAGTGCGCGGCTTCACACCTGGCGACACCGTGTACGCCAAACCCCGCCAGGACCGCATCGGTGCGTTCGCCGAATACCTCGCGATCAACGAGGACGACGTCGCCCTCAAACCCGAACGTCTCGAAATGATCGAGGCCGCCTCACTGCCGCTGGTCGCGCTGACCGCCTGGCAGGCCTTGGTGGTCAAGGCTCGCGTTCAGCCCGGACAGAATGTGCTCATTCACGCCGGCTCCGGCGGACTGGGCAGCATCGCCATCCAACTGGCCAAACACCTCGGCGCCACCGTCGCGACCACCACCAGCGCCAAAAACGCCGCCTGGGTCGCCGACCTGGGCGCCGACGTCGTGATCGACTACAAGACGCAGGACATAGCCGCCGAGTTGAGCGGCTACGACCTCGTGTTGGACACCCAGGGTGGTGCCACGTTGGAGAAGTCGCTGCAGGTGCTCAAGCCTGGTGGCGCGGTGATCTCGGTGGCCGGACCGCCCGACCCGGCGTTCGCGCGCGAGTTCGGGGCGAATTGGTTTCTGGTTCAGGCGATGCGGGCGCTGAGTTTCTCCATCCGGCGCAAGGCCAAAAAGCGCTCGGTGACCTACTCCTTCCTGTTCATGACCGCCAACGGCGAGCAGCTGCGGGAAGTGGGCGGCCTCGTCGATGCCGGGGTGGTCCGCCCCGTCATCGATCGGGTCTTTCCGTTCGACGACACGCTGGAGGCCCTGGCCTACGTCGAGAGCGGGCGCTCCAAGGGCAAAGTCGTGGTGACCATGACAGACGAAGGTCAGTGACCGTGACCGCCGACGTGTTCGACTTCGACTGGCTGGTCATCGGATCCGGATTCGGCGGCAGCGTCTCGGCGTTACGCCTGTCGCAGAAGGGGTTTCGCGTCGGCGTGCTCGAACGGGGCCGCCGCTACGAGCCCGAAGATCTGCCCGCCTCGGCGTGGCAGTCCAACGAGTACACCTGGGCGCCGCGACTGCGCAAGTTGGGCATCATGCGGAGCTCGATGTTCCGCCACGTCTTCTTCCCGTCCCAGAGCGGGGTCGGCGGCGGCAGCCTGGTCTACGGCGGAGTGCTGTACCGCGCCAAGAAGGAATTCTTCGACGCCGCCCAGTGGAATCACCTCGGCGACTGGGAGCAGCTTCTGGCCCCGCACTACGTCACCGCCGAACGGATGCTCGGCGCCGCCCCGGTCCCATTCGATTCGGTACACCAGCAATGGATCCGGGAGATGGGCCGCCACTTCGGCACCGAGGACACCGTCACCCGGGCCCCCATCGGAGTGTTCTTCGGCGAGCCCGGCAAAACGGTGCCCGACCCCTACTTCGGCGGCGCGGGCCCCGACCGCACCGGCTGCATCCGTTGCGGCGCCTGCATGGTGGGCTGCCGGGTCGGGGCGGTGAACTCGCTGACCAAAAATTACCTGTGGTTCGCCGAACACAACGGTGTGCAGATCCTGCCCGAACACCAGGTCGTCGACGTCACCCCGCTGGGCAACCGCGACGGCAGCGACGGCTACCGGGTCACCACCGAACACCCCCGCGGCGGGCGCCGCCGCGACCGCCACACCTACGCCACCCGCGGAGTGGTGTTCGCCGGTGGCGCGCTGGGCACCAACGAACTGCTGGCCAACTGCAAACACGGCGGCTCGCTGCCCCGCATCAGCGATCGGCTCGGCGAACTGGTGCGCACCAACAGCGAATCCGTGCTCACCGTGCTGCTGCCCGAGGACCGCGGCAGCTGGCGCGACGTCACCGCCAGCAGCAGCGTGCACGTCGACGCCGACACCAATGTCGAGTTGCTCACCTACGGACCGCACGCCGACATGCTCAGCCTGCTCTACACCGTGCTCGTCGGTGACGGCACCCGCATCACGCGGCCGCTGAAGTGGCTCGCCGCGATCGCCTGCCACCCACGGAAATGGCTGCAGACACTATGGCCGGTGGGCTGGAGCCGGCGCATGGTGATGCTGCTGGTGATGCAGTCGCGCGACAACGCGATCTCGTTTCGCGCCCGCAAGCGCCGCCTGGGGCGCGGCTATCGGCTCTCCACCGTGCAAAACAGCGACAACCCCAGCCCCACCTACATCGAGATGGGCAACCAGGCCGCCCGCTGGCTGGCCGAACGCACCGGCGGCATCGCCCAGAGCAGCGTGCTCGAAGCAATCGGCAATATCCCCTCCACCGCGCACCTACTCGGCGGCGCCGTCATCGCCGACAGCCCCGCCCACGGCGTGATCGACAAGGACCTGCGCGTCTTCGGCTACCACAACATGCTCGTCTGCGATGGATCGGCCATGCCGGCCAATCCGGGCGTCAATCCAGCCCTGACCATCACCGCCCTCGCCGAACACGCCATTGCCCAAATCCCCGCGTCGAAGCCGACGCCCTCGCCAATCAACCGGGGCACCACCTCCATTAGCGCCAACTCGACTGCCCGTGAACGCATCTCAATGTCAGGAGGCATTAGTGACCATCTTCGCCGACCAAACGGTCCTCGTTAGCGGAGCCAACAGCGGCTGGACAGACCGATTGGACAACGGTGATGACGTCCGGTGCTAGTAGCCTCGACTCACACCAAGGCACCCCCGGGGAGACATGGACGTAACTATGCCCAAACCCGCCGAGGCTGCATCGAAATCCAAGTCAGGCATTCAGCCGAGGAACACTCGGCTGGACCGCGAGGCGGCGGAAGCCAGACTGGTCACTGCTGCCATCGCGTTGCTGGCCGACAAAGGGCCCACCGAGCTTCGAGTCCGTTCGGTCGCGGATGCCGCCGGCATGTCGACGATCGCGGTGTATCACCACCTCGGCGGATTACCCGAACTCGTCAACGCCGTGGTCGCGCAGGGCTTCAACGACCTTGCCGACGCGTTTCGCGAGACACCTACCACAAACGATCCCGTAACCGACCTGTTCGCCATGGCGTTGGCGTCGCGGCGGTTCGCCCAGGCCAATCCGCACCTCTACGATCTGATGTTCGGACTGTCCACCCGGGGCGGTTACCGCCCCGCCGACTCCGCCGGCAAGGTCCGGGCCGATAGTTTCCAGGTGGCGTACGCCTTGCTGATGGCTGCCTGCGACCGGCTCGTGTCGAGTGGGCGGGTGCGAGCCGACGAACACCCCGAAGCAGTCGCGCCTCAACTATGGAGTGCCGTACACGGATTCATCACCCTCGAACTCGGCAATCATTTCGCTCATTTCCGCGATCCCGTCCGCCAAGTCCTACAACCCACCATGGTCAACATCGCAATCGGGCTGGGTGATGACCCCGCGCTAGCGCTGGCGTCCCACAACGCGGCGATGCGAGCAAGACGGTGACGACGTAGCCGACAAGATGGACGACCTTGTTTCGGGATGTGCTCCAAAATGTGCCCACAGAGAAGCAGGCCAGGGCGAAAACCCTGATGTGATGAAGGAGCGGGGCCTCCGCTCCTCGTGTCCGTTCCGAGCGCGCATGCTCGGGGTGCTCACGTTAATCCACGACGAAGGAGGCCCCTTGTGAGCGAAGTTTATGCGCGTCGGCAGTTTGTCGGTATGGATCTGCATCGTCGCCGCTCGGTGTTGGTGCGGATGACCGAGTCTGGCGAACATCTGGAGACGGTACGAATCCTCAACGACCGTGACAGTTTGGCCGAGGTGATGTCTCGGGCCGGCGAGTCGCCGGAGGCGGTGCTCGAGGCGACCTACGGGTGGTACTGGGCAGCGGATGCGCTCGCCGAGCTGGGCGCGACGGTGCATCTGGCGCACCCGCTGGGGGTGAAGGCGTTTTCGTATCGGCGGGTCAAAAATGATCAACGCGATGCCTTCGATCTGGCGGATTTGCTGCGGATGGGGCGTCTGCCGCACGCGTGGATCGCGCCGCCGGCAACGCGGGAACTACGGGAGCTGGTGCGCCACAGGGCCAAACTGGTCGCGATGCGATCGCAGTGCAAGGCCCACGTTCACGCGGTTTTGGCCAAGGGCGGGATCTGGGTGCCGATGACCGACCTGTTCGGTGTCGAGGGAAACCTGCTGCTGGACAAGGTCAGGATGCCCGCACCGTACAAGGAGCGGATCGCGTCGCTGCGCCGGTTCATCGAAGGGTTCGACGCGGAGATAGACCTGTTCACCGGTCTGGCGCAGCGTCGGCTGACCCACGATGCCGGCTACACCGCGATCCAGCAGATCCCCGGCATCGGGCAGGTGTTGGCGGCGGTGTTCGTCGCCGAGATCGGGAATGTGCACCGCTTCGCTGGCCCCGCCCAGTTGACCTGTTGGGCCGGCCTGACGCCGTCGCACCACGAATCCGACACCACGGTGCGCCGCGGTCGGATCACCAAGCAAGGCTCGCGCCTGGTGCGCTGGGCGGCGATCGAATCGGTGAAAATCCTGCCCGCGAGCAGTCACATCGGCGCGATCCGCGAACAGGTCGCTCATCGCCGCGGCAACCGCAACATCGGCGCCGTGGCCGCCGCCCGAAGACAGCTCGAGCTCGTCTTCTACGGGCTGCGCGACCACCACATCCGGGCCCTGCACCACCCACCCCGCGCGGCGTGAGCAGCCAGACTCGGCCGGTTGCGGATCGTGCAGGTCATGACCCCCGAACCCGGCGAGGTCGCCCCCTCTGATTGATCCCGACCGACCGTCCCTGCGAACCGCTTCATGCCGCACACCGCGGCGAAGGAATGACCGGCAGCCCCATCGCCTGCCCGACACCGGGAAACCGGCACTGAAGACGCCAACGACCACCCTTGCTACCCAAGCCGAAAGCAGGACAAGCAATTCCGACCTCCCTGCCCTGAACAGCATGCGCCCAACGGCGCCGCCGTCAAGGCCCTACGGCCGCTACGCGGTCGGGCTCCGCCAGAGCCTTGACCCCGACGCCTACTTCGACGCGTCCGGCCAGGACACAGAAGCTCGCAAAACCAACCAAAACAACACAGAGGTTGGTCTTGACCGGCCCCTCTCCTTCAGGAATGACCCGCGAAAGGTCGGGTAATGAAGAAAATGTTCGTTCCATGGCCCCCGCCGATTTCGCTTGGCTACCGGCGACTGAACAACTTGCGGCACTAGACGCCAAGGAGGTCTCCGGCGCAGAATTGGTCGAGCGTATCTGTCGCGAATTAGCGCACATAAGAGCCATGGGCGGTAGTCCCGCAGCCTTTAACTCACAGCTTCATCGATAAGCGTCGCCGCCGCCTTGCGCGCGTGTGTCCACGGAGCCGGGTCGTCGAGGGAGGTCGACAGTGCGGCTGCACCTTCATAGAGAAGGCCGAGTTGGTTGCCCAGCAGTGTGGGGTTGGCGGCACCGGCTCGGCGGGCCAATTTGATCAGACCCTTGATGTAGGCGCGCTTGTGTTCGTGGACGATGTCGTGAATTTCCGGCATCACCTCGGACGCCTCGACGGCCGCGTTGTGGAAGGGGCACCCGCGCATCTGACCGTCCGCTAAAGGGGTTTCGAAGAGGGCGAGTATGCGCTCGCGCGGTGTCCGATCGGCGGCGTCCGGTCCGGGCCGAATGGGATCACCAACGCTTCGCTGAATGCAACGCAAGTACTCCTTCACGACGGCGGTCTTACTCGGGAAGTGTTGATAAAGAGTTCGTTTGGAGACCGATGCTTCGCTGGCTAGCCGCTCGACACCGGTGGCGTTGATGCCCTCCCGGTAGAACAGGTCGGTGGCTGTGTTGAGGATGCGCTCTCGTGCTCCACGGCCGCCGCATCTCTCGGTGGACGGTGCCCCATGCTGGGTGGTCATTGCCTAAGGATACCGATTGGTTTACATCCACCGCAAAGGCGTGTAGCGTTGGCCGGCGTCGAGTAGACCGATCGGTTTATAAGGGGCAACGTGAAGCAGCAAAGCATCGGCAGCCGGCGAAGATTGCAATGGACGCTCGGGGTGCTGGCAGCCATACCCGTGGCGAGCGCAACGGGTGAGATTGTGCGAGGCCCGCAGGGGGTACCGGGCGGCTCACCCGATGTGAGTCCGACCGTGGACAGTTCCCTGCGCTATGCCAACGTGTTCAAATTCGCAGTCGGGCCTGTGATCTGGTCTCAGTTGCGCCATATCGAGCAGTCACCGGCCGTGTCTTTCGCGGCCGCAACCATCGCCGTTGGCGGCCTCGCGCGGCTGCGGTCATGGCAACAACGCGGGCGTCCGCACCCCATCACCGTGGGGGCGATCGCCCTCGAGACCATCGGAGTGCCGATCCTGCTCGCCTGGCAGCGGCGCCTCTCTGCAAAGGCGGTTTGATACAGATGCCTTCAGTACTGGTTACCGGCGCGGGCAGAGGAATCGGCCTGGCGATCACCGAGCACATGAGTCGACGAGGCTGGGACATCTATGCCACCGCTCGATCCGACGCCGCCCTGCATAGCCTCAATCGCCTACCCAATGTGCACGCGATCTCGCTCGACATCACCGACAGGTCCGCGATCGCAGCGCTTTCCGATCGGCTTCCCGCCGAGCTGAACGGCGTCGTCAACAACGCCGGCATCATCGTCAACGGGCCGGTCGAGGGATTGTCGCTTGATGATCTGACACATCAACTCGACGTCAACGTCATCTCGCAGATTGCAGTAACGCAGGCGGTGCTGCCGAAGATTCGTGCCGCCCGCGGCCGGGTGGTATTCATGTCCTCGGTCAGCGGGTTGATCACCACACCGGGCACCGGCGCCTACACCGCATCGAAGTACGCGATTGAATCGCTGGCGGATGCACTCCGGATGGAGTTGCGTCCGTGGCGGATTCGCGTGTCGCTCATCGAGCCAGGACCGATCCGTACCGATATGTGGGCCGACGTGCTCGACGACTACGACCATATGACCAAACAACTCAGTGACGAGCATCGCCGACTATATGCATCGCACCTCGCTGGAAGTCGGAAATTGTTGCGACGTATGCAAAAGCTTGCTGCCGATCCCAAGAGGGTCACCAAGGCCGTCGATCACGCGCTGACATCGAGACGTCCTAAGCGTCGCTACCTGCTAGATATCGTCAGTCGCGCCCAGAAAGCCATCGTCGGGGTTACACCGACCGCGGTCAACGACGCGGTTCTGGCAGCGGCAACCACGTCAAAGTGAGGTCTCGCCGGTTTGAGCCGGCAGACCGAGCGTCCGGGTTAGCGGGACGAGATAATCGCATAGCTGGGGGGCAAGCCGAGGAGCGCAATATTGTGGCAAGTCGGAGCGGGTCGACGCGGTTTTGCGGAGCGCTCGATACGAGTTTCAGCTCTGGCGAGGGAATTCTCGGCAGACGCTCAACTCAATTTGAGGTCACTTCAATCGCACCCGCGGGGCAGCGCGATACAGCCTCGTCCAACTTTGCGTTGGGTTTGAGGACCGCCCGCAGCGGTTCGGCTGTTCCTGCGTCGCTCATGTCGAACAGCGCCGGCGCGGTGGCTATGCAGGTACCCGATCCGACGCACCGCGCCGGGTCAACCGTGACCCGCACGGCAGCCCGCTTGTCGCCATTCATGACGCGGCCGCCACGTCGGCACGCCTGCGCACAGTGACCTGGGCCCGCTTGTGAGGCAGCAGCAAGACGGTCTGCGCCTGCTGGTTTTCTGCGGGCGACGCCTCGGGCACGAAAGTCACTTCCTGCAGGATTGTGCGCAGCAGAACCCGGGCTTCGAACATGGCCATGTGTCCGCCCAGGCAACGATTGATGCCGCCGCCGAACGGCAGCCAGTGGTAGGGGTCCGGCGTCACGTCCAGGAAGCGTTCCGGCCGGAACTCGTCGGGTGCCTCATACAAGTCGCCGCGGCGGTGAATTCCGTTGATGTAGAGGACCACCATGGAGCCTCGCGGAAGGAAAACGTCGTTGAGTACGAAATCGCGTTTGACGGCGCGAATCGTCAACGGCACGGTGGGGCGCAGTCGCAGCGTCTCGGTGATCACCGCATCGAGGTAGCTGTCGTCGCCGCTGGCCAGCGTCTCCTCGAGCCGTTCCAGCACCTTTGGGTGTCGGATCAGCCGCTCGACCACCCAGGACATGGTCGCCGCAGTGGTGTCTTGGCCCGCGATGAGCAGGAGGCGTTGGAAGCCGGCGACCATCTCGTCATCCATCTGGGCCGTGTCGTCGGCCTGCTGAATCCTCAAAAAGGTTGCCAGGCAGTCCGGCCGCTCGGTGTCCTGCTGACTCGAACGCCGGGCGGCGATCTCGTCGTAGGTCACCTGGTCCAGACCGGCCAGGACCCGAGCGAGCGCCGGGAAGGGCAGCCAACGTCCGTGCGATGCCATGGCCATCGCGTATCGCAGAGCCAGTCCGCGTGATCCGTGCAGCCGGTCCAGCTCCATCAGGTGCTTGGCAAGGCGCGCTCGGCGCTCGGGCTGGGTGACTCCGAAGACAACCGACATGATTACTTCCCGTGCCAATGTCCGCATGTAGGAGTGAAAGCGGATCGGCTGCCCCGTCGGCAAATCATGCACCAGACGGCGGGCCACGTCCTCCATGACCGGCTCGTAGCCGTGTAATGCCTTGCCCATGAAAGCGGGTGTGACCTTGCGACGCAGAACCGTGTGGTCATCGCTCGCCCACCAAGTCATAACCCGATCGCCGAAGACGATCTCGTGCGGGGCCAACCGTCGCAGACCTGCGCCAAACGACAGCGCGCGGGTCTTGTCCTGAAAGACCGCCCGCACGTCATCCGGTGACGAGGTCCAAAACATCTTGGGCAACAACGGAACATCCATCGCGAACCGTTCGCCAAGAGCGGCAAATTGCTGGCGGGCAGCCTCGGGAGCTGCCCACATGGTGGCCCATCCCGCCAGGGAGTGCAGTTTTGGGCGGGGGAGGTCATCAAGCGTGGTGACCGGCCCCGTCAGCGGTGTGGTGGTGCTCATCGCAACTCCTAGTGAACGGTTCGCTGGAAGGTATCAGTCTAGAGTACGCAACAGTACTTTTGTTGGCAAGTCGCATCCCCCGCTGCAGTAAGGTCTCGGAGGTGAGCACGCTGTCAGGCAGTTTCCCGAAGTCGGCCCCCGGACTGCCGCGCGGACGTGCGAGCCTTGACCCCTTGGATGTGACCGCTCATCAGCGTGCAAGGCTGCTGAGGGCCGTCATTTCCGCCGTCGCCGACAAGGGCTATCAGGCGACCACGATCAGCGACATCGTCCGTCGGGCTCGGGTGTCCCGAAGCATCCTGTATCAGGAGTTCGACGGCAAACTGGACTGTTTTGTGGCCGCCATAGAGGCGGGTCGTGACGTGCTGATGGCCCGCCTGGCAGACGCGATGAGCGCGGCGTCCGACGACAGTCTAGAAACGGTGGTGGGGGCCCTCGCCCGCGCGTACTTGCAGAGCTGCGTGCAGGAGCCCGACCACACCCGCGCGTGGGTCCTCGAGCTGGCCGCGGCCGGGCCGGAGGGCATCGCAGCGCGAACCCGATACCTGGACCGTTTTGCCGCACTGATGCGCGATATCGACTGTCAGTACGGCAGCGGCCACGCACGCCCAACGCAACATTACGTCGCCCTGGTCGGGGGCATTACCGAACTGGTAGGCCGTGAGGTGCATGCCGGCACACAGGCCGCGCTACCACGCCTGGAAGACGCGCTCACGGCCGTCGGTGTAGCCATGTTGAGCTAAATAGCTCAAACGACAACAGCCGGCACCAGCTGGACGTCGGCCGGCCCGAGGTCGATCCCCAACATTCTTGGGGCGGATGCCTCATGCGCCCCCATGGTTGTGCGGTGGACGATTACCGCATCGAAGATTTCGACACCGCACGCGAGGGCCGCTCCCGTGGATCAGCGACTTCCCGCGAAAGAGGTTGGGAGGCAGTCATGTTCACTATCGAGGAACTGGCTACGATTCCGCTTTTCTCGACGCTGGGTGAGAAAGAACTGGAGTATCTTGCCGGCGCCGTGGAGGACATCCACCTCATCCCCGGGGAATACGTAGGCCACGAGGGCGAAGGCCGCTCCCTAGCGATCGTGGTCGAAGGTAAGACGGAGCTGACGAAGCTGGCCAACGGAGCCGAGCAGGTAATTGGCGTGCGGCTTCCGGGCGAAGTCGCGGGCGAGATCCCGATGACACTCGGCACACCGTTGCCGGCCAGCATGCGAGCCGTCGAACCATCGCGCGTAGTAAGAGTGACGGTCGAGGTGTTCCACACGCTTGCGGCCATGGCCCCCCAGGTCTCCGAAACGGTCGGTGCCGCCGCCTTGGAGCGCATGGACATGCTCAGAAATGCCACCGCGCACCCGCGCGAGCCCGCAATGTTCGTAATCGGCCCGCGCGTGGACCCGGGAGTGCACGACTGCGACAGCTTCCTTCATCGCAACCAGATTCCTTACGAACGCCTAGACCCGGACGATCCTGCAGCTCTCGAACGCACCGGAGGCAAGCCCGCCGCCTATCCGGTGGTGGTGCTGCGCGACGGCACTCGGCTGACTACTCCGACGATGCGTGCGGTTGCCACGGTCGCTGGACTGACGGTCGAGCCGAGCCGCGCGCATTACGACGTGGTGATCGTGGGCGGCGGGCCAGCGGGTCTGACAGCGGCGGTCAACGGCGCCTCCGAGGGTCTGCAGACCGGACTGATCGAATCCTTCGCCCCCGGCGGGCAGGCCGGCACCTCAACCCGGATCGAGAACTACACGGGGTTCCCGTTCGGCGTCTCCGGTGACGAGCTCGCGACGCGGACGTTGCAACAGGCGAAACGGTTGGGCGCCGAGATCGTCGTGACCCGTCGGGTCGAAGGCATCGATCCCACCGACATGACCGTCACCCTGGATGGGGGCGACGTTCTCCGAACGAGGTCGATCGTGCTTGCGATGGGCGTGGAGTGGCGACGCCTCCGGGTCGATTCGGTCGATCGATTCGTCGGCTCCGGTGTCTACTACGGCGCGGCACGCAGCGACGCCGGTCTGGCGCAGGGAAACGATGTGTATCTGATCGGTGCGGGCAATTCGGCTGGCCAAGCCGCGATCTTCTTCTCCAACCACGCCCGATCGGTCACGCTCCTCGTGCGGGGTGAGTCACTCGCCGAGGGCATGTCTCACTACCTCATCGAGCAGATCGCGACTAAAGCGAACATCCGGGTGGAAACGCGATCCGAGGTTGTCGCCGGGCACGGCCAGGAACAACTCGAGGCGATCGAGGTTATCGATCGAAGCACCGGCATCACCTCTCGCCGGGATGCGAAGGTGCTCTTCGTGCTTATCGGCGCCGAAGCCGCGACCGATTGGCTTCCCCCGGAGATCTCACGCGACCAGCACGGCTTCGTCTTGACGGGGACCGACGCGATGAAGGCGGAACAGTGGAACGCCGACCGCGAGCCGTTCGCCCTCGAAACAAGCGCCCCGGGGATTTTCGCAGTCGGCGATATTCGCTCGGAATCAGTGAAGCGCGTGGCAGCATCCGTCGGTGAAGGAGGCATAGCGATAGCCCTCGTGCATCGCTACCTCCAGCTCCCCCGCTAGCCACGGGCGATCTGCCTGCGCATCGGTTCGGTGATTTCATCGATTTCATCGGAGCATTTCGGCCATCAAGAAGGCCGCCGCCCCGGACGTTCGGTGGAGCTGGTGGGAATCGAACCGCGCTGCAGGAAGCGGATACGAAGTAGCCGCCCGCGTCAACCCTCGACGGCAAACAGCCCCCACTCGCCCGCCACACCCTATCGACTTGACCATCGAAGCCTCACGGGGCAGAAGCTTGTCCGGTTCCTTGTCCACGCGTTGAGCAACGTGATAGGTGAGCAGTCTGGCCGCTTCCAAGTCGGCGGCCAGATCGGCCAGTCGGTGCGACAAGGCCTGAAACGACCCCACGTGCCTGCCGAACTGGGTGCGTTGCTTGACGTAGGCCAGAGTGTCGTCGAAAGCTCGCTGGGCCATCCCGAGGAACATCGCGCCGATGATGACCCGTTCGATGTTCAAACCGGCAATCAGTTGGGACCAGCCCTGACCTTCCACGCCGACCAGCCGGTCCTCGGATACCAAGCAGTCGGTGAGGTAGATGTCGTTGACCTCCCGCCCACCCATGGTGTCAATCTGCTGAATACTCAAGCCTGGGTGGCTGGTCGGCACCGAGAACATCGAGATGCCTTGGTGTTTGGCGCCGCTGTGCGGGCTGCGGGCCACGACGATGACGTAGTCGGCGAGGTGGGCGTTGGAACACCAGGTCTTTTGGCCGTTGAGCAGGTAGCCGCCCCTCACCTTGTCGACCCGCCACGTCAGCGACGCGACGTCTGAGCCGGACCCGGGCTCACTCATTGCGATCGACGTGACCGCCCCAGCAGTGACACCGCTGAGCACTTGGCGTTTGAGAGACTCGCTGGCGAACTTCAGATAGGTGTGCGAGACGATCAGAGTCACTGGGAAGCTCGACAACGGAGCCCGCTCCCGCGACATCGCCTCCACGAACAAGCAGGCATCGAACAGACCACCGCCGACGCCGCCGTATTCCTCGGGCAGGGACAGGCCGAGCCAGCCGAGTTCAGCCATTTGGCGGCGACGGTGTCGCTGTGCAGTTCCCGACCACCGTCGGTTCAGAGCCAACCGCTGTTCCCGCGTATCGCAGTGCTTGCAGCAGAAGTCGCGGACCGTTTGCACGAGCGCGCGCTGCTCGTCGGAGAGAACCAGACTCAACGTGTTGGCGCCTTCTCGATATCAGAGATCAATTCGCGCATTCTTTTGTCCCGGACGAGCAGGTGGTCGATGACCGGATTAGCCGCTCCCCGTAGCATGCTGTAGAGCTGCCACCCGGTCGGTGCCATCGTGGTCGCCGCGCGGTTGGTGATCCCGCCTGCGATCGACTTGGCGGCCTGCTCGGTGGTGATACGCCGGTTGAGCGGCCACGGCAGCATTCGGTCGATCCGCCGACCCAGGTCGTCGGCATCGAGAACGTTGTGTGTCATCGCTGTGTCGACGATCCCGAAATAGGCGGTCTGGACGCTGGTTCCGAAGCCGGCCAGTTCCAGACGCAGCGCGCGGCCAAGCTGTTCTACGGCGGCCTTGCTGATCATGTACGGCGATCCGCCGGCTCCCGGGGAGAACGCGGCGCACGACGAGACCAGCACGACATGCCCATTGCGTGTGATGACATGGTCGAGCGCAGGCTTGATGGTGTTGTAAGCGCCGACAAGGTTGACGCTCAGGACACGGTCGAAATCGTGGCTGTCCATTGTCCGCAGCGTCGCCGGCGCCGGTGAGACGCCAGCGTTGGCGACAACAATGTCGAGACCGTCGAAGTGACGGACTGCGGCTTCGACGGCTTCTGCCATCGCGCCGCGCTCGCGAACGTCGGCGCCGAATGCGAATGCGCGCGGACCTAAGTCGCTCGCTACCTGTCCGACAGCGGCGCCGTCGAGATCGATCAGGGCGACCTCCGCGTGTTGTGCGTAAAGGTGGCGCGCCAGCGCCAGCCCGATTCCCTGCGCCGCGCCGG
Organism: uncultured Actinomycetota bacterium; assembly: GCA_963784685.1. Classification (GTDB taxonomy): domain Bacteria; phylum Actinomycetota; class Actinomycetes; order Mycobacteriales; family Mycobacteriaceae; genus Mycobacterium. The sequence continues at coordinate 76,088 of CAWASF010000001.1, read as the reverse complement.
TGATGAGGACCACCCGGCCGCCCAAAGCAAGTCGGGCCTCACGCGGACGAATGCCTAACACCGGCCGACCTCCCCGGCTCCCAATTCATACGATTCGCGGTCGAATTGCTTCGTACGAGAGGCATATTCAAAGCTCCATCCCGGATATAGGCCCGCGTTGCGGCCGTCGTCGGTATGGTAGTAGCTGCTGGCGCAACCACCGGTCAGCCATACGCTGTTCTCGCTGCGCTTGTCCATTTCGTCAAGGAAGTCATCTTGGACGTCTGCCCGCACTTCCACTCTGGCGACGGCCTCGCGGCGCATCATGGTCAGCGCGTCGACGATGTAGCGGGCCTGTGCCTCGATGATGTAGATGGCCGATTGATTTCCCAGGGCTCCAAACGGTCCCAAGGTGGTGAAGAAGTTGGGAAACCCTGCGGCGGCAACGCCCAAGTAGCTCTGCGGCCGTTTGGCGTAGAGCTCCAAAAAGCTGTGCCCGCTGGTGCTGCGGATCCGCTCGTAGACCTCGGGGGGAGCTACGAACCCGGTTGCGTAGACGATAGTGTCGACCTGATGCTCGACGCCGTCGTTGGTGACGATCGAGTACGGCAGGATCTCTTTGATCCCCGCGGTGATGATGTCGACGTTGTCGCGGCTGAGAGCCGGCAGGTAGCTGTCGGCGAAAACGGCGCGCTTGCAACCGATCATGTAGTCAGGGGTCAGCGCTTTGCGGAGCCGGCGATCTCGTACTTGGCGGCGCAACTGGAACCTGCCGAGCAGCTCGTAGGGGTACCGGAATCGGTTGTCCACGAACCCCACCAGGCCGAACCCTTCGATGCCGGCGTAGTAGAAGCCTCGAATGAGTCTGCCCACTAACGGCATACGCCGAAGCAGTGCCCGCTCGGCTGATGACGTCTGGCGATCCAACCGCGGCAGGATCCATGGCGCGGAGCGCTGAAACACCAGGAGCCGCTGCACCGTTGGCGCAATCTCGGGCACGATCTGTACCGCCGACGCCCCGGTGCCCAATACGGCCACCCGCTCGCCGGTCAGGTCGTGACCGTGGTCCCAGTGCAGCGAATGAAACGCCTTGCCGGCGAACCTATCGCGGCCCGGGATATCCGGGTACTTCGCCTTGCCGTAAACCCCGCCCGCGCACACCAATACCTTCGCGGTGATTGGGCCTGAGCTGGTGTGTAGAACCCAGCACTTCTCGGCCTCGTCCCAGTTGGCCTCGAGCAGTTCGGTGTTGAAGCGAACGTGCCGCACCACACCGCGGGCGTTGGCCACGGTCTTGAGGTAAGCCAGGATTTCGGACTGCTTTCCGAAGGTGCGCGACCAATTCGGGTTCGGCGCAAAGGAGAACGAGTACAGATGTGATGGGACGTCGCACGCGCATCCTGGATAGGTGTTGTCGCGCCAGACACCGCCCAGGTCGGCAGCGCGCTCCAGAATTGTGAAGTCGGCGATCCCGGCTTCGCGCAGCTTTACCGCCAACGCGATGCCGGCGAAACCCGCTCCGACGATGACGGTCTCACATTGCCGTTCGGGACTCATGTCGATTCAGTCCTCCGTGCGCACTGCGCGCAGTGCGGCGTTCGGACATGAATCAACGGCTTTCATCGCCGCGGCACGGAGCTCGGCGGGCACGACGTCGGCCTTCACCTGGGCCAGGCCATCGTCGTCCACTTCGAAGACCTCAGGGGAATACGCTTCGCAAAAGCCATTGCCCTGGCAGAAATCACGGTCCACCTCAACTCGCACGACGCCTCGCTACCATCTTGACCCCGTGCTTGGGGCGCAGGGTGAAAGTGGTCTCGGCCTAGACCGGATGACCCGGGACGAGTTCGAAGACGTGATGCTGACTGAGCGTCGCGGTGATCATCACCGCCTCGAGCAGCGCGAAGTTGCGGCCGATGCAGAGTCGCTTACCACCACCGAACGGGATGTAGGAGGAACGCGGGCGGTCACGATCGGCTCCCGGCAGGAAGCGTGACGGGTCGAAACGCTCTGGTTCGGGCCAGAACCGCGGGTCGCGGTGGACGTGCTCGATCACGACGGCGACCGTCGTCCCCGCTTCGATCCGGTGGCCACCGATGACATCGTCCTCGATGGCTTGACGGGCGATCATCCACACCGGCGGGAAGATCCGCATGGACTCCTCGAGGCACGCGGTAGTCCACTGCAGCTTGGGCACGTCGTCGAGGGTCACCTCACGTTGCCCCAAGACGGTGTCGATCTCGTCGAACATCTGTTGGCGTGCATCAGGATTAAGTGCATGCAGGTACCACAACCAGCTCAGGGCATTGGCGGTGGTCTCATAGCCGGTCAGCATGAACGAGATCGCCTCGGCGCGCGTTCGCTCGGGGGTCAGTGGGCCGTCATCGTCGGACACGTCAAGCAAGAGGTTCAGCAGGTCCGGAGAATCGGAGGGCTTGGACATGCGCTCGCTCAACACCTTGTCCGCGGCGCCGTCGATCACTCGGGCGACCCGTTGAAAGCCGTTGAAAGGAGGGGGCGTCGGGACCCCGCCGTGCAGCACCTTCCACATGGCAGCGGATACCCGCGGTGGCGGATCGAAGAGAAACCAGAGGCGAGAGAACCAGGTGCCTTTCCGCAGTCCCTCGGTGATCAGTGCCGAGGTGTCGTCACCGAAGTAGCCGCGGAAGCTCTGGCTGAACATCGAGTGACCCGCCACCTCCAGCGTTAGGTCGGTCATCAGATCGACCATGTCGACCCGACTTCCGTCGGGCCGACTGTCCAGTTCCTGACGGAAGTCGAGCACCGTTCCCAGCATCAGCGGCAGCAGCGCATCGACGTGACGCTTCTGGAACTTGGGGTTGATCATCTTGCGGTGCCGCGACCACGAGGGGTCGTCGTCGGTGAACAGACTGAGTCCCAAGACACCCCGCAGGGGCTCATAGTCAGAGGATTTGGGGTAGTTCTCCCGGTTGATGTGCAGGACGTGGTCGATGTCGTCGGGGTGCTGAATGGCCACCCAGCGTCGCTGGCCGACGCGCCAGCGCGAGAAGTCATGGCCCTCGAGTCGGGCGATCATTCCGTCTTCGCGTCCGAATCCCTTGCGAAGAACGTCCTTCGTCATCGTGAAGGTGCTGTGCCGCGTCGAGGGTGCGACCGCCCGGACAGCCTGCTGCGGCGCTGCGGCGCCGTGGTCCACCGGACAACCCGCCGCGCCTGTCGGCAGATGCGTGTCCATACCCATCGAACCCTCCTTCAATCTTGACCACGACCGTTTCCTACATCTAGATTGATGTGAGATACGACTGTTGTCAAGATGACGCGGGACGAGCGCCCGCCCGATCAAGGAGACGAGAACCGGTGGCAAGCAAAGACACGTTCCAGGCGACGGCTTCGGGTTACACCGAACAGAAGTTCCAGCGGGCGTTGGACCGCAAGCAGCTGAAGAAGGCCCCGCCCGCCTTTGTCCAGGGCAACCGGTCACAGGCGCGGAAGGTCTTCACCGAAGACGAACTCAACCAGAACGCACGAACCTGGTTCCGTGAGTTCGAAGAGCAGATCCGCTTCTATGAGAAGCTGGGCTACGACCTCGAGTGGGTGCTCGACTGGACCAAGAAGTGGTGGTGGAGCTGGCTGGTTCGGGACTGGCCGGTGATCCGGTCGCTGTGCACCGAGGACGTGCGCTACAAGGATCCGGTCTCTTTCGGGAAGGAAATGGTCGGCGTCCAGGAGTTCATCGACTACAACGTCGCGTTCTTCGACGCTATCCCCGACTGGCGTTACGACCCGCTGCCGGGTCAGACCTTCCTCCAGGTCAATCCCGATGGAACCGTTCAGATGATGGTGCGGTATCTCGGTAGCGGCCACTGGGACGGCCCGCTGAAGGTGTATCCGTTCGATGAGACGGCCCAAGCGCTACCCGGCAACGGTACGTTTATGCAGTGTCCGGCGGTCGACCGCTACTACTGGAATGCCGACGGCGTGCTCTACAAGGGCGAAACCCTCTGGGATGCCTTCGAAGCCGTGCAGGCGTCCGGAATCTTTCCCAAGGCCGGCTCGCTGCCGTTCAATCTTCTGATGGGTTCGCTCAAAGTGCCCAACGCCGCCAGCCGGCTGATCAAGCGTCTGCCCGGCAGAGGTTGACCTGACGGGGCGGGCGCCTTACCGCTGGCGTCGCCACATGAGAGGCTATGGCATGGTCGAATCACGGAACTTCCTCGGCGAAACGCCCGACGAACGGCGAGACCGCCGCAGGGAAGCCCTGATTGACGCTGCGCTCACCCTTGTCAGTAGCGGCGGTCTGCCGGCCATCGGGGTGCGCAGCGTCACCTCCGAGGCGAAACTTTCGAGCCGATACTTCTACGAAAGCTTCACCGACAGCGACGATTTGCTCGTCGCCGCTCTACAACGTGTGGCAGCCGAACTACTCGAGGTTGGCATAGCCGGGCTGGAAGCCGCCGAGCTCGCAGACCCTAAAACGGCGTCAGAATCAGAACTCCTCGAGCGCTTCGGCCGGGGCCTGGACGCCGCACTGAGCGTACTTTTCGACGATCCGCGCAAAGCCGCCCTCGTCGTTGCGGCCAGCGCAGGAGGATCACGCCTTCGCCAGGAACTGCAACAACTCACGTTGGTGGTCGCAACCGCAATCACCGAGCACCAGAAAGCCACTGACATCGGATTTGACTACACCAGTGCGCTATTCGTCGCCGGCGGTATCGCCCAGCTCACAATCGCTTACGTGTCTGGCGAGTTGCCGGTTGAGCGAACTGAGTTGGTCGAACGACTCGCCCGCTATTCCCTTGGCGTCATCACGACATCGCGCCAAGAATTGTTGGGCGCTGGACGCGGCGGCATTTCAACCAATGTGCCGCAGCGCAAGGCCAATTCGCATCAAAAGGCGAAAAGACGCTGATAGTTTAGCCCTACCACCAACGTGGCGGCTGCCTTACCCGGCTTTGCTCTCATCGCAGAAGGCATGTGGTGCAGAGTCTTTCGTGCGACTGCGATGAACAGCGGTCCCCGGGACATCCACAGCAGCCCCGCTGTGAAGCGACGGCAGCTGCTCGTAGAGCGTCAGTGAATAAGGACAAACGTTCGCTAAGTTGGATCTGCTAGATGAAGAAAGGCTACGTCGATGAGAGTGTGGCAACGCTTTGTTTTTCTCACCGGCGCATGACGCGTTCTATCGCGAGGCGTTGTCGCAGGGCTTCGTCCGCCGAGCAGGCGGGCGTCCAGAACATTTCGAGGTCGTGGCAAGCGTGCCGGTGGTCATCGATGACGACCCCACCGGGCCGCCGATCAGGTGCGCCCGAGACTGGCTTTCTACATCGGCGGAATGGCTACCCCGAGTACGGCGTAAGCAACTCTGGGTAACGAGCCCCGCGAGGCGGTCGCGGCCAAAAGATGCGGTCTAAAGGTCAGCGGCAGCCTTGATCCCCTCGATGACGGCTGCGCGCGTGGCGTCGTCGAGGGGGTAGGGCGTGTAGAGAGTGAATCGATCCACCAGTCTGTCGAAACGCCTGACTAATCTCTGCGCCAACGGCTTTTGGCTCCCCACTCACGGCGAATGTATTGAGGATTCCGTTACTCCTCAATTTCTAGGGGCGCGCTGGGGGCCGACGGCCTCAACGAGCTTGAGGAACCGGATCGCCTCGGCCTCGGCATGAGGCCCCAAATCACCGTTGAATGTCATTGACGACCGTTTGCCACGACTGTCGTAACATACCGACCAGCTAACTCCACCGTCGGCGTGCTCACGCTTTGCGAAGGAAGGCCATGCGTGCCGGTCTAACACCGGCTCAGACTGACGCGACTGACACGGAACCGATTCTGGGAACTTGCTGTGTGCTCTGAGCTGCGGTTATAGGGTGGAGCTGCCGGGAATCGAACCCGCCCCAAAAATGGTCGTGAGCTGCGGAAACGTGCAATTTGACTACGCGAAACGACGTCAAATGACGCGAAACGACCTGCGGATACGCGCAATGTGTTGATGGCATCAACAACACTGGCAGGCGCCCCTCAATAGGAGGGGTAACCGCGCGGCGCTACAACGCAGCAGCTCAAGCGGCTCAAGCAATCTCAGTCCCCAGATGCCTACCGCGTCGGGAACACGCGCCGGGCCAGGAAACTCTGCCGGACGCGGCGCGCGGTCATCAACACGAGCAGGTTAATCGCGAGCCTCCCCAGCGCCACTCGGCTCGTTCGCATCTTCCAGGTTGAAGGTTTCGAGCCAGCGCGCCGCCCGAGGTGGTAGCCGCCGCATAGTGCTGTTCCGAGTGCGGAGATAAGCGCAAGCGCTGTCATGAAGATGAGCGTCCTTCGTCGCGGTCGCGGGAAGGTCACAAGTTGCGTCCAGAGAAGTGGTGTACAGAGATCGGCGGATATCCGCGCTGATCGGGCGTGTCGTAGCCCGATAGAGGAAGGTCATCGCGTGATTCTTCGAACGACCGCCAAGTCAATCGAAGGAGAACAACGCGATGACCAATCCTCACCCTATCGATGTCGAGAAGCTGTTGGCTGACCAACTCGGCACGGCGAGCCCGGACTTGCTGCGGGGGCTGTTGTCGACGTTCATTGCGGCATTGATGAGCGCGGAGGCCGACGCGGTGTGTGGCGCCGGGTACGGCGAACGCAGCGAGTCGCGGTGCAACCGACGCAACGGCTACCGGCATCGCGATTTCGACACCCGCGCCGGCACCCTGGACGTGGCCATCCCCAAACTGCGCCAGGGCAGTTACTTCCCGGACTGGCTGCTGGCCCGTCGTAAGCGTGCCGAGCGAGCGCTGACATCGGTCGTGGCGACCTGCTATCCGCTGGGCGTGTCCACGCGGCGGATGGAGCGGCTCGTTGAATCCCTCGGCGTGATAAACCTTTCGAAATCCCAGGTATCGGAGATGGCCAAAGATCTCGATGAGCAAGTCGAGGCGTTCCGCACCCGACCCCTTGATGCCGGCCCGTACACATTCGTCGCCGCTGACGCGCTGGTTCTCAAGGTCCGTGAGAACGGCCGCGTCGTCGGCGTGCACACTCTGATCGCCACCGGGGTCAACGCCGAGGGCTACCGCGAGATCCTGGGTGTGGTGGTGTCCTCGGCCCGAGGACGGCGCGGGCTGGCTGGCCTTCTTCCGCGACCTGGTCGCCCGCGGCCTATCCGGAGTCGCGCTAGTCACCAGCGACGCCCACCCGGGACTGGTCGCCGCTATCGGCGCGACGCTGCCGGGGCGGCCTGGCACCGCTGCCGCACCCACTACACGACCAACCTGATGTCCGGTCACCCCGAAGTCCCCCTGGCCGTGGGTGCCACCCTGCTGCACTCCATCTTCGACCAGCCTGACGCTGAATCGGTGTGGCCCAATATGACCGCGTGCTCGATGCGTTAGGCGACAAGCTCCCCGAAATTGGCCGAACATCTGGACCGCCGCGCGCGCCGAGCTGCTGGCATTCACTACCTTCCCCAAACAGATCTGGCGTCAAATCTGGTCCAACAATCCCCAGGAACGGCTCAACAAAGAGATCCGCCGGCGCACCGACGTCGTCGGTATCTTCCCCGACCGCACCGCCATCATCCGCCTCGTCGGCGCTGTGTTAGCCGAACAACACGACGAATGGATCGAGGGACGCCGCTACCTCGGCCTCGACGTGCTCACCCGCGCCCGAGCCACACTGGCCGCCCCAACCGAGCATGAGCCCGCCACCACACCGGCGCTGACCGCTTAAACCGCCAAGCGAAGGGTCACGCGATCGAGCGAACTCTTACACCACGTCCCTGGGCTTGGCCAGGTCACATCCCAGATACACCTCAGCCAACACATAGAGGTGCGTAAAGCCACACCGGCGAGTTCGCGGTGGCGCGATGAGTTAGTTGCAAAATCATGTTGCGTTTTTCGTACACGCTGGTGGTCCTGGCTCGAGCATCAGATCCACCCACCTCTCTATGCCATTGTTTGGCTGGCTCTGGGTGCGTCGACGCCGGTTCCCGCTCGAACTCTATGGATACGTCGTTGCGGTCGCGGGTGGTGTGGGACGCGCCGCCCGCCTGCGGTCTATTGCTCCACCGGGCGGAGCGCCCCGCCAGTTAGATGAAGATCTGGACGCTGTGACTGTCGGTTGGACGAAGCCATTCGGGCTGCTGCGGACCGCTGCGGACTGACGAGTCCGAGGCAAAGTCGCCAGCTAGCCGATGCAGATCAGCGTGCAACCGGGCCCGCCAGGGGTCGGCGACTGGGATGGCCACATCGGCGGCTGACTGGCGACACCGGATGGGCCGAAGTCAATGAGCGGCATCTGTGCCAGCGGATCGGTGGGCGGAAGGCCATAAATGTTGAGCGGCAGTCCGGGCCCGAGCCCCTCGGACTTCTCTATATGCATGTCGTTGGGATTGGGAGACTTCAATAGGTGTTGTAACGCTCAGCTGATAGATCACCATCAGCATTCCCTTCGCCTGGTCAATGACCTCGCGGTGAGACACGATCACCTGTAACTCGTCGCTGATCGACTGCTGAAGATCGGCTTGGAAGCCTCGGCACCGACCCGGGTTGAGATGCCGCCGGCGGGGTCAGTCCCGGCGCTGCGTATTGAAAAGCCCCAGCTCGAGGGTGTGCGCGATCTGGGTGATCGCGGCCTGGGCGCGCACGCTGTTGCCGGCCTTGTCCAGCGGCGGCGAGTAGGCGGCGATCGCCAGTTTGCCTGGCGACACCGCGACCAGGCCGCCTCCGACGCCGCTCTTGGCGGGCAGCCCGACGGTGTAGGCCCAGTCACCGGAGCTGGTGTAAACACCCTCCATCGCCATTTCGGCCAGCACGTGCGACACGTTGGCGTGTGCGATGACGCGCTTGTCGGTGACGGGGTTGATGCCCCCGCTGGCCAGGGTCGCGCCCATGATCGCCAGGTCGACAGCGGTGACCAGCGTCGAGCACTGCCGGGTGTAGACGTCGCAGGCCTCCATCGGGTCGCAGTACATGTATCCGCCGCAGTGCAGCAGCCACGCGATCGCGCGGTTGTGAAAGTTGGTGGCCCGCTCGGAGGCGGTGATCTGTTCGCTGACCGAGATCGCATGCCCGGCGAAATCGCTTTGGATCTGCAGGATCTGGCGCCAGCGGTCTTCAGCGTCGGTGGCCGACACCAGGCTGGCCGCCGTCATCGCCCCCGCGTTGACCAACGGCGACATCGGCTTGTCGTTGTGGAGTTCCAGCGCCAGCACCGAATTGAACGCCGCACCAGTCGGATCGGCGCCCACCTTGCGGTGGAACTCCCGCGGACCTACTTGTTCCATAGCGAGCGCGGCCGTGAAGACCTTCGAGATCGACTCCAGCGCGAACTGACATCTGGCGTCGCCGGCCGAAAACGTCTGACCGTCAACGGTCGCCACGCAGACCCCGAACAGCTGGGGGTCCACCTTCGCCAAGGCCGGTATGTAGCTGGCGTTCTTGCCGCGGCGGTTCTTCCTGTGCCTGGCGTGTACGGCGGTGACCGCCTCGGCGATCCGGTCGGCGGCGATCGGTGTGTTGGCCATGGCAGTCAATTCTGTTTCACCGCGGCATGTTCGGTTGAAGCCGTGGTCACGACACGATGGATGAAACCAAGCTTCGCGACGACGTGCGGGGAGATGGAGAACGGGTACAGGTCATCGCGACCCATCGAGTGGTTGACCCGGTTGAGCACCCCCGACAGCACCCTCCAGTCAGCGACAATGTCCTCAATGGTGCCGTCGGCGTAGGACACCCGAGCATCGACATCGCCGGGCAGGTCCCACTGCACCCGGTCAGCTTCGACGACCAGGCCCGAATCCGCGATCGTGGCAAGGGTTCCGGTGATGTGGAGATAGTGGGCAAAGGTTTCTGCGAAGTCTTCCCACGGGTGGGCGGTGGCGTACTCCGAGATGAAGTCGTCCTGCCAGTTCGCCGGTGCCTCGCCCTGGTAGTGTCGCTGCAGCGCGGCCTGGTAGTCCTGCCGATCATCGCCGAACAGCGCCCGGGCGTCGTCGATGAGCGCGGTGTTCTGCACCAGCAGCATCTCGTAGTAATGGCCGACCTCGTGGCGGAAGTGTCCCAGCATCGTGCGATATGGCTCACCCAGCTTGATGCGCAGACGCTCCCGGTACAACTCCAGCGACTCGGACAGGTCGATGGTGATCACGCCGTTGGAGTGCCCTATCACCACCGGCCGCCCCAGCGTCTGGCTCGACAGCAGATCAAACGCCAGCCCCTGCCGGTCCACGTAGTACGGATGGATGGGCAGGCCCAGGTCCATCAGCTCGAAGATCAACCGCCGCAGCGCCTTTAGAGTGCTATCGAGTTCGCTCATCGCCTCGTTGTCATCTGGCGCCGGCCCCTCGCGCACGAAACTGTCGGCGTAGCAACGGCCTAACTCCGAGTCCTCGGCGGTCAACCAGTTGCAGCCCCGCTCCCAGTGCGCGCACCAGACCCACTCACGTCCGTGCACGCTCACTGTGCGCGTCGGCGCGACCACCATCTGCCTCGACGGGTAGTGGTAGCCGACCGTCACGGCGCACGTCGGGCACTGCTGCCCCTCGAAGTCGACCGCCTGCCCGCAGCTGGGGCATCTGAAGGCACGCACGGTCAGGGCCCGCCGGTGCTGCCCGACCCGATGTACGTCCACGGTTGCTGCGGACGGTCCTTCAGATAGCCACGCTGCCAATCCCATTGCGGATGCAGCCGCAGGAATTGTTCAGCGTCGAACTCGGTGCCGTCGGCACGCCCACACCGGGCCCACAGATTGAGCGCCTTGATGTCGGCTGAGGTGGCGACCTTGCCGTCCACGGACCCGAACGGTGTGAACGGGGTCAGGCCACTGAACTGGCAGGGGTCGACGTCGGAATGTGCGCAAATGGTCCGGGCCGAGGGATGGATGTAGCCGAGGTAGGGGTCGAACGTGTCGGCCAGCATGCGCTTGCCGACCTCGACGTCGACGCGTCCGTTGTACTGGCAGAGCAATTGGCGCCACCGCACCTGCCGCGCCCCATTGGGGGTGCGCACGTCGCTGAACCCGGTCCCGAAGCACTCCAGGTTACGGATCCGCGGATCCACCGGTGCGTTGTCGCCCCAGAAGTAGCCATCGGTCGTGCGGCTGAGGCTCTGATACAGCAGGCCCTCCTCGTAGCGCGCGATCTCACCGGTCTTGACGTCACCGATCAACCAAGAGTTGGCGTACCCGCCGTTGTTCTCGGTGTTGAGCGCCTCGACCCAGTGGTCGATGTCGCGGGCGTACTGCGAGGCCTTACGGGCGCGGACGAACTCCGGGACCCGGGTCTCGTCGTAGCCCTTGAACCCCTCGTAGCCACCGATCGTGGTCTCGGTGATCGCCAGTCCGGCACCGGTCAACCAGAAATCGCTCATGCTGGCGATCCAGCCCGGCGCGGTCTGCATGACCATCCGGTTGCCGTCGTCGGGGGTCATGTCCAGGATGACGTTCTCGAATTGGCCCTGCCAGAAGCCGGCGAAGCTGGTGTGACCCACAACGATCGACCCGTCGACGGTCGCGCTGCCGGTCGCGATAAAGGCGCTGCAGTGGTTGCCCTCGCCGCCGGTCGGCGCCAATGCGGTGTAGCGGCCCGAGTTCTTGGGCCACCAATAGCCGGTGAGTTCCATCCAATCATTGATGCCGAGCACATCTTTGAACGCGGCTGGCACGCCTGCAGCCGTCAGACCCGCGGCCACGCCTTCCATCTCCTCGCGCAGCTCGTCGGGGATCTTGTCGGCGTGGAGTTCGGCGGCCCGCTCAACAAAGAAGTCGTAGCCCATACCGATGTCCTGGTAGGTCATCTGCCGGTACACCCGGATCGACTCCGCGTACTCGTCGGCGACGAGAAAGCCGTACTGAAAACCGCGTGCGGCCGGTGATCCCTTGATCGTGACGTGCAACCAGCCGTTGATGTCGCTGCGCGAGGCCTCGGAGAGCCATCCCCGCTGCTCGTCGGTGAGTTCGGAGGGTGTGGTTCTCGCTGGCGGTTCCGCCGGCCCGGGCGGTGGTTTTACGTTATGACCCTTCGGGGTTGAAGCGATCGCCGTCACAAGCCCTCCTAGGTCAGAACCCACGCGCCGATGAGTTTAGTGCCGCCAGGTCGCTGGCTGGTCGACGTCGCAAGGAATCCCGACAGAGTCGCCGTCGCCCCAGCTGCGCCGGTATTCGGTCATCGGGGTCGAGCTGAACGAGCGCATCGCGTCATTTGGAGATACCTATGGGCACAAACATCTTTGCCAACCCACCACTGTTCACCGTCGTTCATCACCAGTCGGATGGGGTGATGATCGAACTTGGTCAGCCACCGGGGGCTATCTGGCCCCGCCGTCATCGCACGGTTCCTGGCTGTCGGGAGTGGTGGCCCGCTTCCCATGAAGCCGACCCATCTCCCCCCGGGTGGACGGCCCACGCCCTGCGTCACACCGCGGCGTCGCTGGCCATCTCCGCCGGGGCCAACCCGAAGGTCGTGCAGCGGATGCTCGGGCACGCATCGGCGGCGATGACGCTGGACGTGTACGCCGACCTGTTCGACTCCGACTTCGACGCGGTTGCCGACCGCCTCGACACACTAGCCGCTAAGACCACCGCCGACCCTCGGCGGGAAGAGGAAGGAGTCAGTTCGTTAACGTGTTCCTCGAATCCGACGCTGAAGGACCCGATTCCCGTTCCGCCGTCGACCAACGGTGATGTACTGGCACTAGCGTGAGTTGACGGTTGCAAGGGGTGCACAGTGTTGAAACATCTCAGGGGTAGCAGTGGCGCGGCCGACGAGCAATTGGCGGTGAACGTGCGGGTCCGCGTCTATCCGGGCACGAACGCTGAGAGCCGAGGCGTCGTCGTGGAGGACTTCGGTGAACTGGCGGGCCAAGCCGTCGATATCGGTGCCCACCACATCGACCCGGCCCGCCGGTGGGCGGTGCAGTTGGACACCGGCAGCCTGGTGTTCGCTGACACCGACCAACTCGTCCCCGAGTGATTCATGCATTACCGGTCGGCCTTTAATCCGGATGGGGCCGGTCTCTTTCGTGGAAACGTGCTCAAAATGTGCTCACGGCGCAATCGCTTCTACCAGCGAAAACGCCCGGATAACTGTTGAGCCCCCTGTCAGGATTGAATTGTCCTCGCGGCCCTGGTGACAACGCTGAAACCGGGCTTTAGCTGGGGAAATCATCACTCGAGATCACTGGAGATGTCTGTAACTGAAGGCAAATTGTGGGGCATGGTTTCGCGACGGACCACGTGCCCGCGGCGCTCAGCTCGTTTGCGCAAATTGCAGCGCCACCAAATCAATTGCGACGTCGGCGACCGACCAGCGCAGGCCGCCGGGCCGAACTGGCGGCCGCCAGGATCTGTTCGCGCCGTTCGGCCCGCGGCATCCGCCGAGTGGGTACCGGTACGTGCCGATGTCAGCGTTTGCCGATTCCGGAGTGCCGAGGGCCGCGTTTATCGCGCCATGCCACGATTGCCGCCGCGGTCGAGCAGGCCCGCGGCCGGATCTGTAATTGCACCCTGGTCAGTGGCAGGTTCGGCGCAGTGTGTTCGTCACCTTCGGGCTCGACGCCGCCCATCGCGCAAAAATGACTGACCGCTGCTGAGGAGACCCGGGGCATTCACGCGCGCTCAGGTGCCGACGTGCGGCGTCTGCGGCGGCTCGGGTGAACCATCCCCCAGCGCTTGGTGCTCGGGGGACGTCTCGTCGAGGGCCGCGATCCGCCTTGCATACAGGTTTATTCCGGGCTGCGCGCTCAGGCCATGCGCGAAGATACTGAGCAGCACCGTCGCCATCACCGCAAGCCGGATCGTTGAGTTGCCTGCCAACCCTGCCTCCTGCGCCTGGTACACCAGCGCGAGCACGATGGACGCGAGACCCCTGGGGCCGAACCAGCCCATGAACAGCACGGTCGCCCGGCTCAAACGAGTTCCCAGCAACGCCAGCGCAACAGCCGCCATACGCACGACTGTCAAACTCAGCACGGCATAGAGCAGCACGGCCGGTGTGAAATGCCCCCAGAAGCCGGCCACGACGGTGCCGAAGAAGAAAAACACGAAATAGTTGAACAGTTGCCCCCATTGCTCAGTGAACTCGACACTGTGCCGGCCCGCCGCGTCGAAGCCGAATTGGACTGCAAATCCGGCGACGAACGCGGCGATGAACATGCTCGCCCCGGTCTCTTCCGCCACGATGACGCAGAGCAACGGCAGCGCCGCCACGCCGAGTTGACCGAGCGGCGGAGCCATCCACCGCGTGCGGTGGGCAAGGCCGAGAAGCCATCCGCCCGCGGTGCCGATCCCAATTCCGATCAGGGTGCCGTAGCCAAGCTGTTCGCCGAGGAAACCGGCGAGCACCGCACCCGCGGGGCCAGTGTTCTCCTCAGCAACGGCAAGCACGATGAACAACAGCAGGAAGGGAACAGCGAGGCCGTCGTTGAGGCCGGCCTCAGCATTGAGAGACTGGCGAATTCTCTGTGGCACTCGTTCGCTGTTCACGATCACCTGGCCGAGACCGGCATCGGTTGGGGCGAGGATGGCTGCCAGTATGCCCGCTTCCCCCCACGACAGTCCGCTCAGCACGACGATCGCGCATACGGCGCCTAACACGATGGTCAGCGGCATGCCGATAATGAGCAAACGGATGGGCAGGCTGCGGCCGGCTTTCAGCTGCGATGGTTTGATCCGGCTCGCGTCGGTAAAGAGCAACATCACCAGGCCCAGCTCCGCGATCAGGAGCAATACCTTACGGTCGAGCACCAGCTCGCGTGCCGCCTCCGGCAGCAGGGTCGTCGCAGCGCCGGCGGCCGTGAACAGCATCGGTGCGGTGATGACGGTCCGTTGCAGCCGCTGCGAGACCAGGCTGTAAAGAAAGACGATCACCACGAATACAGCCGTCAGGACCATGACTCGAACGCAGGCTCCGCAGAAGTGATCAGGCTCGGGGGTCGTCAACCATAAGCATGCGGGTTCCGCCGCCCCGGGGCATGGTGTTTCGCACATATCTTTCCCGAGCGCACCAAGCGCGGTTCAACAGCGAACAAAACGAAAGCCGCACGCCGATCTCGTGGTCGACACAAATGATCGGAATCCCGAGGGACGCTGGTGCGTTGGTGGTCAGCGTTGCCGAGCTGGCGAGCTTTTGGCTGACCAGTGTGTTCTCTGTGGAGCTGCCGGGAATCGAACCCACCCCAAAAAATTCAACAGCTATGAGCGACCGCTCCACTTCGAGCTTCCCCCGGTTGCCAAACCCACGCTGCCATGACGCCGCGTCGTCGACACGGCCCTCGATCCCCCCAATGACATCGCCACGCTTGACAGCGCATCACCAGTCCACGGCCTTACATACCGAGCGGACGCCCACTCCGCGGTCCTGCTGTGCGCCGACCTCCACTAACGGGAAGCCGACCTCACCGGCGAATGCCGAAACCCCTTCCGCAGCATTGTGCTTCGTGCGGTCGAGGTCGGGTAGGCGATCGAGGGAGCGCTACCGGGGCCGGTGGGTCGGGTGGATGCAGCATCGATTTCGGCGTCGACGGTGGCGCCCACCTCGATGGGCACCACATATTCAGCCGCGTTCACCAGCTTCTGTAGCGGCTTCAGTCGAATCGGACTGTGCCGCCTGGTTTCAGCTGTTTCGTCTGGCCACGGCACTTGACCTCGACCGGCGCGGCGACGCCCCTCTCGGCACTGATCTGTGCGCTGCGCCCGCTGACCCACAGGTGTAACCGGTGGCCACGATAGCGCAACGTGAACTCTAATTTGCCAAGCGCTTTCGGCCACAGTGGTTCGAGTACAACCCGGTCACCACGGAGTTCCAGGCCGGTGAAGCAGCGCTGCACGAGGTCGATTGTGCCCGCCATCGCGGCCAGGTGTATCCCTTCGGCCGTGGTGCCCTTTTGGATGTCGACGACGTCGGAAGCCATCGCCAGGTTGAAGTATTGCATCGCTTGGTTTCGATTGCCGCGGGCCAAGACCCAGGCGTGCACGAGGGCGCTCAATGTGGAGCCGTGTGAGGTGCGGGATTGGTAGTAGTCGACCGTCATCGGTATCTGTTCGGGCGCGAAGCGGTATCCAAGCTGGCCGAAGAGATCGTACAGCTCGTCGGAAGACAACAGGTAGAACAGCATCAACGCATCGGCCTGCTTGGAGGCCTTGTAGTTGTTGACGCTGTCGTTTTCGGCCTCGAGGATACGGTCGAGCCGCTGCAGGTTGTCGTATCGCTTGCGATAGCTCTCCCAGTCCAATTCGCGCAGCAGCTCGTAGCCCTCGAATTGGCTGATCACGCCGTCGTGGAAGGGCACGAACATGCGCAGGCTCACATCCTGCCAGTGCTCAAGGTCCTTGTCGTCGATGCCGAGCGTCTCCAGCAGAGCGACTCGGTAATAGATCGGTATGTGCTCGAGGGCCTCCAGCGCGCGCAGGATCGTCCAGACCGCCATCACATTGGTGTACGCGTTGTTGTCGATGCCGTCATAGCCACGGCCGGGGTAGCCGGAATGAAACTCGTCGGGCCCGATGACACCGCGGATCACGTAGCGTTCGCGCCCCGGATCGAAGGTCGCCAAACTCACCCAGAACCGGGCGACGTCGGCCAGCATCTCCGCCCCGTAGTCGATGAGGAAGCTGATGTCGCCGGTGACCTGATAGTACTGCCACACGTTGTAGGCGATCGTGATGCCGATGTGATGTGCCCGTGCGCTCGGATCGGGAAGCCACCGGCCCGAGCGCGGGTTGAGATGCATTTGCTGGCTTTCCTCGCGACCGTCGCTGCCCGACTGCCACGGGAACATCGCACCGGCGTAGCCGGCCTCTTCAGCCGCTCTGCGGGCCTCCGGCAACCGTCGATACCGGTACAACAGCAGCGATCGAGTCACCTTGGGCAGCTTGATGTTCAGCAGCGGAAAGATGTACAGCTCATCCCAGAAGATGTGCCCTCGGTATGCCTCACCATGCAGCCCACGCGCGGGCACCCCGACGTCGATATCAGCGGTGTGCGGCGAAAGCGTTTGCAGAAGATGTAACTGGTGGATGCGCAGGATCCGCAGTGCGTTGGCGTCTCGGCCCATCTCGATGTTGAAGCGCTCCCATAGGTGCGCCCAGGCGAACTGATGGCCACGTTCGAGCTCTGCGTATCGGCCGAGGCGGTTGAGCTCGCGTTCGGCCTCGGTGGCGGGTTCCGATATCCCATGGTCACGTCCGGTAAAAAGGGTGGCAAGCTTTTCGAGGATGACGGACTCGCCCGCCGCGATGTCAAGGGCGATGTCATGCCCGATTCGGGCCTCATCCCGCACGATGCGATAATCGGCCGCCACCGGCTCGTCGTTGCGCCACACGGTGTTGCGCGCCGCGACGCCGATTCGAATCTTCGACTGATTTGTTTCGGCTTCCAAAACCACCGAGTCATTTGACAATTCACCTATGCCGCACAGGTTCAGATGTCGCGACGACAGGTCGCGGTAACGATCCACGCCCGTGTTTTGAACATCGCCGTCGATGAGGGATCGAAACTCCAGCCGTCCCGACCAGTTTTCCGCCAGCACTGTCGTTTCCATCGCGCCCACATGGTGACGGTGCATCGCGACAAATCGGCGCTGCGTCAGACTGGTCGTGCGGCCGGATTCGTCGCGAAACCGTATTTCTCGGGCGAGTATCGCACGGCGCAGGTCGATGGTGACCAGATAGCTCAACAGCGTGGTGTCGTCGATGTCGAACCACGGACCGCCGTCGATCCGGAACGTCAACGCCATCCAGTTAGGCAGGTTCACCATGCTTTCGTTGTCGATGACGGATCCGCCGACTTGGTCGGTCAGCCGGTTGTAAAGACCTGCGACATATGTGCCCGGGTAGTGAAACTGGCCGGCGCGCGACTCGGGCGCGCATCCGCGGACCGCGAAATAGCCGTTGCCCATGGTGCACAACGCCTCGCGCATACGCTCGTCACGGGGCTCATAGCCCCCGTACGTCATCGTCCACGGATTGTTCGAGGTGTCCTGCTCGGCGGCGAGCTGCCCGGAGAGCCGCTCGACGGACCGGCGCACGGCAGTCGGGTTGTCGAGCGCGAACCGCGCCGACGACCGTCGATCCCCATCCTCGGCGTGGCGCACGATGATTCCGACGCCGTCGTGACGCACCGCATCGAAGGCGTCCTCGTCGGTGAGGTCGTCACCGACGTAGATCGGGAAGTTCGGTCCCGGGCCCTCGACTTGCTCAAGGATCCACTCCACCGTTTTGCCCTTGTCCCAGTCCAGATTCGGTCGCAGCTCGATGACCTTGCGCCCGGACGTCACCCGCAGGCCGTTGCGCTGTCCGATGACCCGCACCGCAGTGGTGACCTCTGCGACCCGCTCGGACGCAACATTGCGGTAATGCACGGCGACGGAGAACCGCTTGCTTTCCACCAGGACACCGTCGATGCCCGACAACCGATTGCTCAGTTCCGTCGCGGCATGCTCTAGCACCTCGACGGCCGCGATGGCTTCGTTGTTCTGATGATGCGTGCCATCGGGTGCGGTCAGCTCGAAGCCGTGGCTTCCCGCATACCAGAGGCCGGACAGGCCGACGCGTGCCCGAATGTCCTCTAGGGCGCGACCGCTCACCACGGCCACCGGGCAGTGCTCCGCCAACGACTTCAACGCGTCGGCCATCCCGGGGATCAGCGTGGCGGCGCCGGGGTCGTCGACGATCTCAGACAACGTGCCATCGAAATCGAAGAGCACCACGGGTTGCCGCATCGCGATCATGGTGGACATCTCTCCGTAGGAGTCGAGCACGTCCGGCAGCGCCGACATCTTTTCGTAGCCGGTTGCGACCCTGACGGCGACGAGATCCCAAACCACCGCGTCGGCCCCGGACTGCAGCAGTTCCTCGCCGTGATCCGTGCGGTCGACGCCGATGACGAGCGCGAATCCGCCGTCGCGCCCGGCGGCCACGCCGGCCTCCGAGTCCTCGGCGACCACGCATCGATCCGGACGGACCCCCACCCGCCTGGCTGTTTCGAGCAACACCGCGGGATCGGGCTTGCCGGGCAGCCCGAGTTCCTTGGCGACCATGCCGTCGACGCGAACCTTAAAGAGATCCGCGATCCCGCCAGCCCGCAGAATATGTTCGCAGTTGCGGCTGGCCGAGAACACGGCCGTGCCGATGCCCAGCTGCTGTAGTTGCCGCACGAGCTCGACGGTCGACTCGAACACCCGCACGCCGGAGGCCAACAAATCTAGAAACAGTTTCTGCTTACGGTTGCCCAGGCCGCATACGGTGTCGTCGGTGTCGTCCGTCTCGGTGCCCCACGGCAGCGAGATGCCGCGCGACTTCAGGAAGTCCGCCACGCCGTCATACCGCGGTTTGCCATCGACGAAATGCCGATAATCGGCGTCGGTGAACGGCGCGTGATCCTCGCCCCGTGTCTCGGGTCGCGAGGCGAGATAGCTGTCGAAGAGCTCGGTCCACGCCGCCTGATGGATCGGTACGGTGTCGCTCACCACACCGCCGAGGTCGAAGATCACCGCGTCGTGATAGCGCGGGTCGATGGTGATCGGCAGCTTCATGCCAACGTCCCTTGCATTGAATTAATGGGTACACGCTGAGCGCGCCGCAACGCGTTGGCGAGACGACAATATCGCCGTTGAGGTACCACACCGCAAGGGCTGGACACGGACTGAGGACCAATGGCCAACACTTGGTGACCTATGCCTCCTGAAAACAATGTCTTATGGACTCTTGCCCAGCGTGGTGCCGAGGGGCAAGGATCGCGAATGCGCACTTGCCGACCGTTGTTTGAACTCGTTGCGCCGCAAGGCCATGATGCCGTAGACAAAGGTGCGCCGGGTCTATCGGCTGCTGGCGGCCCAGAGCTCCGAATTCGCCGAACTCGGCCTAGCGATGATCGCCAAGCCGATAATCAACAAGGGAAGTCATCCGCATCGCGGATCCACTCGGATAGCGCCCCGCTAACCGCATCGCACCCCAAGGAGCACACCGATGCCCGCCATCATCGACTTCCTGCCCACTGCCCCTTCCCGCGACAAGGTCGTCACCGCCGATGAGGCCGTACGGCTGATCCGCGACGGCGACACCCTCGCCATCGAGGGCTTCGGCGGTGCGTGCTTCCCGGAGGAACTGACCATCGCGCTCGAGCAACGCTTCCTCGCCACCGGCGCACCACGGGATCTCGGAATCGTCTTCGCCGTCGCTCAAGGCGACCGGCACGGCCGCGGACTCGACCGCATCTGCCAGCCCGGGCTGCTCAGCCACGCCATCGGCGGGCACTGGGGGATGTGCCCGGCGATCCAGCAACTCGCGATCGAGAATAAGATCGCGGGGCACAACCTGCCGCTGGGCGTTCTGGCACAACTGTTCCGCGACACCGCCGCCGGCAAACCCGGACTTGTGACCCACGTTGGGCTCGGCACGTTCGTCGACCCACGGCACGGCGGCGGGAAGGTCAACGAGCGAACGACAGAGGACCGCGTCGAGTTGATCACCCTCAACGGCAAGGAGTACCTCTTCTACAAGGCGCTGTCGCTCGATGTCGCCTTGCTGCGCGGCACCACCGCCGACCCCGACGGCAACATCACCATGGAACGAGAAGCTCTCACTCTGGAAGGGCTATCAACCGCCACTGCCGTCCATAACGCCGGCGGCCTCGTCATCGTGCAGGTCGAACGCCTCGCCAACAGCGGCTCACTCAACTCGCGCGATGTCCGGATTCCGGGCGTGCTGGTCGACTGCGTCGTGGTCTCGACACCGGACCACCACTGGCAGACCTTCGGCACCGTGTACTCCCCCTCATTCAGCGGAGAAGTGCACGTACCGCTGCGCGCGACGGCACCCATGCCACTCGATGGACGGAAGGTCATCGCTCGGCGGGCAGCGCTCGCGCTGCACGCAAACAGTGTCGTCAACCTCGGCATCGGCATGCCCGAAGGCGTCGCCAGCGTCGCCAGAGAAGAACACATCCTCGACTATCTGACATTGACCGCCGAGCCCGGCGTCGTCGGCGGGATGCCGGTCGGTGGCTTCGATTTCGGCGTCGCGGTCAACGCGCACGCCGTCATCGACCAGGCCTACCAGTTCGATTTCTACGACGGCGGGGGACTCGACGCCGCATTCCTGGGCATGGCCCAGGCCGACCGCGAGGGCAACATCAACGTCAGCCGATTCGGATCGAAACTCGCCGGCTGCGGCGGGTTCATCAACATCAGCCAGAACGCCAAAGAAGTTTTTTTCCTCGGTACCTTCCTCGCCCCCAGCCGCACCAGTGTCCAAGACGGTCGCATCGTTTTGGACCCGACGCCCGCCGCGCCAAAGTTCATCGACGCAGTCGAACAACGCACCTTCAGCGGCGCCCAAGCCGTCAAGACCGGCCAGTCCGTGCTCTACATCACCGACCGCTGCGTCTTCCGCCTGACCGAAAACGGCTTGCAGCTCGCCGAAGTCGCCCCGGGTGTGGACATCGACAAAGACATCCTCGCCCACATGAGCTTCGAACCCATCATCGATGAGGAACCGATCCTGATGGATTCACGAATCTTCGCTCCGGAAAAGCTGGGGTTGAAAGAGCATCTGCTGTCGGTCCCACTCGATGCTCGCTTCGCCTACGACGCCAAACGCAACGTGTTCTTCCTCAACATGGAAGGGATCGCCGTCAACACCGCCGCCGAGGCAGAGGCGATCCGCTCCGCCATCGAAGCGCGCCTCCTCGAGGTCGGCAAGAAGGTCCATCTGGTTGCCAACTACGACAACTTCTTCCTTCCCGCCGACCTCTACGACTTCTATGCGGCGTCCATACAAGACTTCGCCGACCGCTTCTATCTATCCGTGAGCCGCTACACCACCAGCTCGTTCATGCGCCTCAAACTCCACGACCAACTCGCCAGCCGCGGCGTCGCACCCCACATCTACGAAAGTAGAAAGGAAGCAATCGCCCACCTTCCGTCACCGTCACAGTCAGCACTGAAAGACATCCCGCTCATCGAGAAGCAAAAGCAGGCCTTTGCGGACCCAAGTCTCCCCTATGCCGAGATGTGGGCCGAATTCGAGCGACAAATCCTGCTCAGGGATCCTGCTTTCCAGAGGGCAACGGCTTGCGTCCCGCTAGACGATTGGGAAACGGCGACGAAACCTTTCCGGCGCTCATACCTGGTCACATACGAGGCGAGAAAGTAGCCCCGTTGCCACCGCGCCGCCGACGGCTGTTTGGTCAGCGGCGGTGCTCTCCCAAGTCAGGCCACCGCCCGCTCAGTCCCTTCTCTGCCCTAGAACGATGTCAGTTCGAGCAGTTATCAGCCGTGGTAGAGCGCGGCAACGACGGTGATCCCCGCGCCCGCAGAGACGAACAGCGTCGTCGTTCCGGGCTCCAGGCGCGCCGACTGCAGAGCGGCCGCCAGTGCGGCGGTGTGCGCGCCGGCGAGGACCTGCGAAGGTGATGCGACCCGCTCGGCAGACAATCCCAGCCGTTGGGCCAGTTCGGCCGCGAACCCCGGAACCGAGGCCGTCGCGACCAGCCAGTCGACCTCCGCGAAGTCAAGCCTGCTGTCGGCAACCAACTCTCGCACGGTCGACTCGGCGCACAGCAGCGCCCGCTCCGCATAGGAGTCCGCAATCCGCACGGTAAGGACATTTCGCCCCGGATCGCCCGGATGCGGCCGGATGTCGTCCCGCCAAACCACGTCGCTCGTATACAGCCCGGCGAATTCGGGGAACGTCACGCACTTAAACGCGGTGAACCCCGTGCGGGAGTCATCCGCCCTCACCAGCACCGCGCCGCCGACCGGGGGGAAGCTAAACCCTTCCGAAACGCCCGGCTCCGGGTCGATGTCGGAGGCGACAACCAGCGCCAGCTTGACCGTCTTGGATGCGAGCAGGCCATCGGCCAATTGAATGCCCGACAACATGCCACATCCCCCGTTGCGGACGTCGAAGGAGAACGTTCCCTGACCGGTGCCGGGCTGCTGCTCGGGGTTGGCGCCGATATCCTCCTGGATCAACGACGCGATCGCTGGCTCGCTGATCCCCCTGTCGTTGTAGACGCCGGCGTTGATCAGCAGATCCACCTCGTCGGCGGTCCGCCTCGCCCGCTCCAGACACACCTGGGCCGCTGCATCGGCAAGCCCCAGCGCTCCCGGGAATGGCGCGGCCTCGACGGCCGCAGCCGCCTCAATGATGGTGCCCATAGCGGCCCACCAGTTCATCGACGGTGAAGATCACGATGCCCACCTCCAAACCAGATGCCAACGACAGCAGCAGAACTCGGTCCTTGGGCGCGAAGCGGCCCTCGGTGAGGTACTTGTGCAGCGCGACGAAATGGGTCGTCGACGCCGTGTTGCCCAACTCGTCGACGGTAACCACGACATGCTTGGGCGTGGAAGTGAAACTCTCCGAGAACACCTCCGATGCCTTCTTGATGGCCCGCGCCGAGGTCTGATGCGGAATCAGATAGTCAATCTCGTCGAATTTCAAGCCGGCCTCATCGAGCACCTCCCGAAGCATCGGGACCGCCTCCTCGGTGGCCACCCGATGAATCCCGCGGGCATCGGTATGCATCATCACCCCCGGACCAACCGGCGACGGAAACGCCACACACAACCGACTGTGCTCCGAAAACGTTGTAAACCCGGCCACCTCGATCCCCGGCGCGCCCTGCGGCGCCCGCTCCACAATGGCGGCCGCGCCGGCATCCCCCAGCGTCAGCGAGGCGAGTTCATCGTCCATCACCGTGCGGATCACCTGCGCGGCATTGCGTCCCAGCTCGGAGATGTACTCGCCGCTGACGGCCATCCCGCGCCGGATGCGGCCCTGCCGAATCAGGTCGTTGAGAATGAACACGCCGGTCATCATTCCCGCGCACGCGTTGGAGATGTCCAGGCTGAGTGCGCGCTCGGCGCCCAGCTCGGCCTTCAGCGCCACGCTCAGCGGCGGCTCCAGCTGCAACCGCAGCCCCCCCACGTGGCGACTGATACTGCACACCAGCAGCATGTCCAGGTCCGCGGCAGCACAATCGGCGTGGGCCAACGCATCACGGGCCGCACCAAGCGCCAACGTGTACGAATCCTCGCCCTCCCCGACAATGTGCCGCTCGCGCACGCCGGTCAGTTGCTCGAGCTCGATATCGGTGCGGTGCTTCGTGCTGGCCATCAACTCCTGTGTGCTTAAAACCCGCTGCGGAATCGCCGCCCCGATCGCCGCAAACCGGCTCGTATACGACCCCGCACCGGGCGAGCCGTCCGCGCCACCCTCCAAGGCCATCCAATGCTCACTACCGCGCGCCGACATCAGCTTCTCCTCGCCCTCACGCCGTTGTGCGAAGCCGACGCTAGCCCTGCGGCGGCCGTCAGACCGGAGTATTTCGTAACTACTTTCAAGTCTTCGGTCACCACTGGGAAGCCCGTCCGGGGGCGGTTGCGGTCGTTGAGGTCGCTAGATCGAAGGCCGGCCGCTTGATCCCTGGACAGGCGTCGAATGCGATGCCTTCAAGGGCAGGGACCTATATGGGGCCGAATGGCCCTTTGCGGCATCCAGAGACTGTGCGATGGTGTTCGCGAATGAGTGCTGTGTGTCCCCACGTGTAGTGGGAGGGTCCTGCGATTGTGGTCTTTGAAGCTCCCCGATATGACTCATGTCCTTCAGGAGACAACGCGCAAGGGCGTGGGTAGCCAGCGATGGCAGCGGCCGGTGTACGTCGATCTTCTCCCCCCGTGCAATCACGCCTGCCCTGCCGGAGAGGACATTCAGGCGTGGCTGGCCGAGGCTCAGGCCGGGCAGTACGACAAGGCGTGGCAGACGCTAGTGGACGACAATCCGCTTCCCTCCACCCATGGCCGAGCTTGCTATCACCGCTGCGAAACTAGTTGCAACCGCGGGTCTCTCGACGCGCCGGTCGCAATCCACGCGGTCGAGCGTTTCCTCGGGGATCTCGCGGCTGATGAGGGCTGGCGCGTGCCGGTCGCACCGCCGAGTGGCAAGAAGGTCCTGGTTGTGGGAGCCGGGCCGGGCGGCCTGGCATGCGCCTATCATCTTGCCCGCATGGGGGCATCCGCTTCCCTGCCGCATTGGGAGGACGTCACCCAATGACCGAAATCGACCTGGCCACACGATATCTGGGACTGGAGCTGAAACACCCGATCGTCGCGTCTTCATCGCCGCTCACCTCTCATCTGGACGGTATCCGGCGCCTGGCCGACGCAGGAGCCGCGGCGATCGTCCTGGCCTCAATCTACGAAGAACAGATCGTCGCCGAGGAACTCGCGCAGGCGGTGCTACGCGAACAAGGCAGCGAGACGCAGGCGGAGGCTACCGGGTACTTCCCTGAGGTAGCTGCCGATCAGGGCGTGCTGGAGAGCCGACTGGAGCTGCTGCGCCGCGCATCCGCATGCACCGACGTGCCGATCATCGCCAGCCTGAACGCGAAATCCGCTGCGGGATGGGTCGATTTCGCGCATCGGCTGCAAGAGGCCGGCGCGAGTGCGATCGAGCTGAACATCTACCGCGTTCCCGCCGACCCGGCCGAGACCGGTGCGACGCTCGAAGACAGTTATGCCGAAGTACTTCGCGGGGTGAAGGCGACGGTCAGCGTGCCGGTCGCAGTCAAGATCGCACCCTTCTTCAGTTCACCAGGGAACATGGCGAAGAAATTGGTGCAGGCCGGCGCCGACGGCCTCGTGCTGTTCAACCGCTTCTACGAACCCGACATCGATTTGACGTCGCTGGCGCCGCAGGCAGACCTCCAACTCAGCAGACCCTACGAAATCCGACTGCCATTGACGTGGATTGCACTGCTGTCTCGACATCTGAAAGCCTCGGTTGCAGCTACCACCGGCGTGTGGACCCGTGACGAAGTAGTCAAGTACCTGCTCGCCGGCGCGGATGTGGTGATGTCGACGTCAGCGCTGCTGAAGCACGGTCCCGAGCATCTGACCACGCTGGTGGACGGGCTGCGCGAGTGGATGGACCGCCGGGGATTCGATTCTGTCGCCGCGTTCAAGGGCAGGCTCGCGGCAGGGCAACGGCCCGGCGACGCCGCGGATTTCATGCGCGCCCAGTACCACCAAATACTCACAACAGGTTTCGCGAGCGCTCTGCCATGACGCGTTTTCTACACCGCTTTGCGCACCCTCAAGTGGGCCGGCTTGGGGTAGACCAACGACGAAGGAGACTCAGGTGACGACTCGTGTAGGCATCAATGGTTTTGGTCGCATTGGACGCAACTTCTACCGGGCCTTGAAGGTGCAGCAGGCCAATGGCAGCGGCAGCGACATCCAGCTGGTCGCGGTCAACGACCTGACCGACAACGCCACCTTGGCGCACTTGCTGAAATTCGACTCGATATTGGGAAGGCTCCCCGAGGACATCACCCTCGAGGGGAACGACACGATCGTCGTCGGTGGCGAGAAGATCAAGTCTTTAGAGGTCAAGGAGGGACCGGCCGCGCTGCCGTGGGCCGACCTGGGTGTCGACGTCGTCGTCGAATCGACCGGTCACTTCAACAGCGGCGACAAGGCCCGCGGCCACCTCGAGGCTGGCGCGAAGAAGGTCGTGATCTCCGCGCCGGCCACCGAGCCCGACATCACGATCGTGATCGGCGTGAACGACGACAAGTACGACGGCAGCCAGAACATCATCTCCAACGCCTCGTGCACCACCAACTGCCTTGGGCCGCTCGCGAAGGTGCTCAACGACGAGTTCGGCATCGTCCGGGGCCTGATGACCACCATCCATGCCTACACCCAGGACCAGAACCTGCAAGACGGCCCGCACCGGGACCTGCGCCGAGCGCGCGCCGCGGCGATCAACATCGTGCCGACGTCCACCGGGGCGGCGAAGGGTATCGGGGTGGTACTGCCGGAACTTCGGGGCAAGCTCGACGGTTACGCGCTGCGGGTGCCGATACCGACCGGATCGGTCATCGACCTGACAGCCGAGATCTCCAAGGAAGCGAGCGCCGAGGACATCAACGCGGCCTTCAGGGCGGCCGCCGAGGGCAGCCTCAAGGGCATCCTGAAGTACTACGACGCGCCGATCGTGTCGACCGACATCGTCACCGACCCGCACTCGTCGATCTTCGACTCCGGTCTGACCAAGGTCATCGGCAACCAGGCCAAGGTGGTGTCTTGGTACGACAACGAATGGGGTTACTCGAATCGGCTGATCGACCTGATTGCCCTGGTCGGCGAGTCGCTGTGACTTTGAACCTTCCTCGACGAGCTTCTGGCACGCAGTGTTTCGGGCCGGGGTTCGGTAACGGTGACTCGGCGGCGACCATGGGCCAGCTGGCGCTTAAAGGTGCTGAGCTGCTGAACATTTGCGCCCTCGGGCATGGCCAGCGGAGGTTCTTCGACGTGTTCGGCAAGGACTCCGCCGCTCCCGTGCGTGGGGCGCGCATGCCGTCGAGGCGTGCGGGGCGAGGCCGACCGTCTCGCCGCCCGCTGACATCGCTCGAGATCGCCGCTAAGAGAGGCGGCTGAAATGAGTCGACCACAACATGTGACGGTTCCGCTTCGGCATTCGAAGGCTGGCGGAAAGACGGGCGGGGTGGGAGTCACCGTGGCCGTTACCGGACCGACCGGCGAGATCGGTATCTCCGCCGTGACCGCGCTGGAGCACAACCCCGGGGTCGACCGCATCGTCGGGATGGCGCGCCGCCCATTTGACCCGTCCTCGCTCGGGTGGACCAAGACCATCTACCGGCAGGGTGACATCCTAGATCGCCAGGCGGTCGACAACCTGGTCGCCGACGCCGATGTGGTCATCCATCTGGCGTTCATCATCTTCGGCTCGCGCGAGGAAAGCGCACGCGTCAACCTGGCTGGCGCCCGCAACGTATTCGAGGCGACGGTGGCTGCCGCGCGGCCTAGGCGATTGGTCTACACCTCCTCGGTGGCCGCCTACGGCTACCGCCCCGACAATCCGGTCCCGCTCACCGAGGACGTCGCGCCCCGCGGGTCACCGGAACACTACTACTCCGAACAAAAAGCCGCCTGCGAGGCGGAGCTGGCCGACATCACCAAGGGATCCTCGCTGGAGGTCTTTATCCTTCGTCCGTGCATCGTTGCGGGGCCCAAGGCTCCCGCGCTGGCCGACGCGATGCCCTGGCGGCACCTGCCCGAAGTGGTGCAGTCGGCCACCCGGGCGGTTCCCCTGCTCAAGATGCCGGTGGCGGATCCAGGATTTCCGATGCAACTGGTGCACCACGACGACGTCGCCGCCGCGATCGCGTTGGCCGCGACCACCGACGCTTCGCCGGGCGCCTACAACATCGCCGGCGACGGCGAGGTCAGCATCTCCGAGGTCGTCACCGCACTGGGTGGCCAACCGGTGCGGGTTCCGGCCGCCGCGGCCAGCGCCGCTTCGGCAGTCATCGCGCACCTGCCGTTCGTTCCCTCCGCCCTGGAATGGCTGCACATCACCAAGGTGTCGATGGTGATGGACACCACCAAAGTCAAAACCCAGTTGGGCTGGAAGCCCAGGTACACCTCGGCGGAAACGCTGCAGGCCCTGGCGCACGCTGTCTGACTTGGCCCGCTAGCTGACCGGAATTTTTAAGTACCTGAACAGGCCCTTCTGTGGAGCTGCCGGGAATCGAACCCGCCACAGAAATCGCGCTGACCAGCAGAAACGCCAGACATCGGTACGTGAAACGACGCGAAAGTACGCGAAACGACCTGCGAATACGCGAAAGGTGTTGATGGCATCAACACCCCGCAGCCCGGCTTGACAACCACATGAGAACTCGCCCGCATGGCAAGAGGCTGCTTGAGATAGAGCTTGAGAGAGGAGGATGCAGTGGGTCGACGTCCAGCAGTGCCCCGAGGGAGGTGGCCGTGGGTGACCACATCGACCCTTCCGACCTTGTTGTTGGCCATGCCGATGAGGTGCGGCGCAGGCTCGAGCTGTGCGTGGCCGCCATGCAGCGCATGGTCGACGGCGGCTGGTTCGACGGCCATGAGGACACCATTGGTATGGAGGTGGAGCTCGATCTCGTAGATCCGTTAGGCCGGCCCCGGCTGATCAATGACGCCGTCCTCGCACGGCTGGGTCGGGCGGACATGCAACACGAGCTCGGCCAGTTCAACCTCGAGCTGAACCTCAGTCCCCGTCGGCTGCAAGGCCGGGTGCTGCAAGACAGCGACCGCAACCTCGCCGACGCGCTCGAGGCGTGCCGGGCACGGATCGAGCGGCTCGGTGTTCGACTCGTCGCCGTCGGCATGCTGCCCACCCTCAGCGCCGAGGAGCTGACCGTCGAGCGGATCTCCCACACCTCGCGCTACGCGCTGCTGTCCAGCCGCATGGGCGCCGCTCGCCGGAGGCCGTTTGTAGTGCGCATCATCGACGGGTGCGAGCCGGTGGAGTTCACCACCGACTCGGTGGCTCCCGACGCGGCCGCGACGAGCCTGCAGCTGCACCTTCGGGTGCCACCGGACCGGTTCGCCGCGTACTACAACGCCGCCCAAATGATCGCCGGGGCTCAGATCGCGGTGGCCGCGAACTCGCCGTACCTGCTCGCCCGCCAGGTATGGCAAGAAACCCGCATCACGTTGTTAGAGCAGCTGCTCGACACCCGCCGCCGCAGGGAGGTCCGAGCCGGCGCACCGGCGCGCGTCCGGCTCGGCGACCGGTGGGTCAACGGCCCCGTGGAGCTTTTCGACGACCTCGTGCGGCTGTTTCGGCCGCTGTTTCCGATGCTGGCCACCGAGGATCCCGACGCCACCCTCCGAGCCGGGTGCGCGCCGGCCCTGCGTGAGCTCCGGCTACACAACGGAACGGTGTGGCGCTGGAACCGCCCGGTCTATGACGTCCAGGCGGGGCGGCCGCAGCTGCGCATCGAGAACCGGGTATTGCCTAGCGGACCGACTCCCGTCGATATGATCGCCAACGCCGCGTTCTACTACGGCCTGGTCCGCGCGTTCGTCGACAGCGACCCACCCCCATGGAAGCGGATGCCTTTCGCCGCCGCCGAGCACAACCTGCACCGTGCGGCACGAGACGGGCTGGCAGCGCGGCTGTGCTGGCAGGGCGTCGACCGCCCCGTCGATGAGCTCACCCGTGAGGTCCTGCTGCCGGCCGCGGCGGCCGGGCTCGACGCCTGGGGCGTGGACGCGGGCGACCGTGACCGGTACCTCGGTGTCATCGAAGCGCGCGTTCGATGCGGCCGCAACGGCGCCGTCTGGCAGACCGAGACGTTGCGCTACCTCGAGGAGCACGGGCTGCAACGCATCCTTGCGCTGCGTGAGATGACCCGGCGGTATGCGGAGCACGCACGCACCGGTGCCCCAGTCCACGAATGGCCAGTGCCATAACCGCCGCGTGTTATTGCCCAGGCCCGACGATCTATCAGATGGGCCTTAGTCCACGCGTTTTCGCGTTGGCACGACCTCCCCGCTCTACTCTGTCAGCATGAGGCGGCTGTCGAGCGCAGATGCTGCCTTCTGGTTCGCCGAGACGCACGCGTGGCATATGCACGGCGGCGGACTAACGATCTGCGATCCATCCGACGTGCCGGATTTCTGCTTCCGCGCAGTCAAGAACCTTGTCGCGTCTCGCCTTCCGGAGATGCCGGAGCTGTGCTATCGAGTGGCCGGCGCGCCGTTGGGACTCGACAGGCCATGGTTCGTCGAGGACCGCGAGCTCGATATCGACTATCACATCCGGCGAATCGCGGTGCCCGAGCCCGGAGGACGTCGCGAACTCGAGGACCTGGTCGGACGTCTCATGTCCTATCCGCTCGACCGGGACCGGCCGCTCTGGGAGATGTGGTTCATCGAGGGTCTGGAGCATGGTCGTATCGCAATCCTGACGAAGATGCATCACGCTCTCGTCGACGGCGTGTCGGGTACCGGTTTGAGCGAGATCATGCTGGACATCAGCCCTCAACCGCGTCCCCCGGCCGCCGAGGGCAGTCCATCATCGACGCGCGGCATACCCCCGTTTGAGCTGCGGGCGCTGGGCGGCATATTCAACGTGGCGGTCAGGACGCCGTACCGCCTCTTGCGAATCGCTCGGCAAACCCTGTCTCAACAGCTCGCCGTCCGCGGGCTGGCTAACAAACCCCCTCGGTTCTTCGAGGCACCGACGACGCGCTTCAACGCAGAAATCTCCACGCAGCGGCGAATCAGCAGCAGCAGAGTGCCACTGGATCGGGTGAAGGCGGTCAAGCGCGCGTTCGGTGTGAAACTCAACGACGTGGTACTGGCGCTCGTTTCCGGTGCGATTCGCCGTTATCTGTTGGACCGCGACGAGCTCCCCGATCGGCCGCTGGTCGCCCAGATTCCGATCTCAACCCATGGCGAGAGTAGAGAAATCGGTAACCAGATCAGCTCGATGACCGTCCGCCTCGGCACGGAAATTGCCGACCCCGCAGAACGGATGAAAACCATCTATGGCAACTCCCAAGGCGCCAAGGAGATGGCCAAAGCGCTTACCGCACACCAGATCATGGGTCTGACCGAGACCACGCCGCCCGGCTTGTTGGCACTCGCCGCCAGGGCCTACACGGCCAGCCATATCGGTGGTCACGTCGCTCCTATCAACATGGTGATCTCCAACGTGCCCGGTCCCGACTTCCCGATTTACATGGCCGGCGCAGTCGTAGACCAGCTCGTACCACTCGGACCGGTCATGCTCGAGGTCGCATTGAACATCACCTGTTTGAGCTATAACGGGTTCGTGGATTTCGGCTTCGTCACCACGCCCGAGATCGCCAATGACATCAACGAACTAGCCGACGCGATTGAGCCCGCGCTCAGGGAGCTAGAGAAAGCCGCTGGTCTGCTTTCGGTCCCTTGATCTACACGGTCGACCTCCATCGTTGTCGGACGACGGAACTAACGTCTTCTGACCGGCCACGGCCGAGTGACTAGCGTCGTGGCTCGCGGTGCATCAAATTGATGCCGAGGACCAGCCACGCAGGTTCCCAAGTTTCTGTTCGAAGTTGCCTCGTGTGGTCTTGGGCCTTCGCCGCTTTGAGCGCTACGCAGGTCACGCTTGCTCGCGAGGCGACTTCGAACAGAAGCTCGTTGCAAGCACCAAAGGTCCGTCCGAATGCTGAGAGTGTCCGAGCCAGTCAACTGGTGACGCGCAATCCCTTTCGCTCCTCAAGCTCCTCTTCGGTAACCCGTTCGAGCATCGGTTACCATGCAGGTGTATCTGTTCCAGCAGCCACCGCGCGACGACGATGCGGACAACCCGCTGCGCAGCCCACGACGGAGTAGCGGCTTGAGGTCCCGGACGTCACCAGCAGCGTGTGCGGGTCTGAGCAGACCAGCACATTACGGCGTCGCCGAAATTCCCTTGACGTGGCGCTTACACCAATCGACCGTTTGGTGTACGCATTTACTGTGACAGCGGCCGGCACCCGCGACGGCACAATCCGCGGCGGCAAGCGCGCTGCGTTGTTTATCCCTGGCGGTGTTGATGTGTAGTCAAGTGGCCAAACAAAAAGGGCCGCATCTCTGCGGCCCTGTCTGTGGAGCTGCCGGGAATCGAACCCGCCGCTCTACCAGGCGAAATGCTCTCTGAGCTGCAGTTTCATTACGTCTCGATCCACTTCAGTCCCGCTCGTTACCTGTGGTTTCGTTCTCGGGTCTTGACGGCGTCAAGAGCGGTCACTACCGCCGCGAGCTGCGGGCTTCATACGTGCCCGGGGGCCGGGTGATCAGAAACCGGTCGGGGTCATCGAAGCGTCGCGGATCTCGGTTGGCCGCGGTGTCGCCTGCCAGGGTGATGGGACCACTGGTTTGCCATGAGCATGGGACCAGTTCGTCTTCCGGTCGCGGGCCGTGTTGATGGTGACTGATGGTGGGTGTGCCGGTCAATCCGACGGAGTCGGAGGGGCCGGCGTTTTCGCGGAGGGTTTCTGGCGTTGCCGGTAGGACTCGCCTTCGACGACGAGTTCGTAGGCTGCTGATTGCAGTCGGTCCATCGCCGATTGGGCCAGCAGGGGGTCGGCCATCATGGTCAGGATCTCGGGTGGTTCGCGGTTGCTGGTGATGACCGTGGATGCGGCGCGATGGCGTTCGACGATGATTTCGTAGAAGTCGGTGGTCGCGGTGGCCTCCAGGCGGTGCAGCGCCAGATCATCGATGATGAGCAACTCGACGCGGTGCAGTTTGCGCATCTCGTCTTCGTAGGTGCCGTCTAGGGGGGGGGGGGGGGGGGGGGGTGGACCATTAAGAGCGAACACTGGATTCTCATCTAGCGTGCCCCGCGCAGGCGTTTGAACAGTTTGTCGGCGCGTTCAGTGTGCACGCTGTGATGCTTGCGGACGGCGATGTGTCCTAAGACGTTGGCCAGGAACGTCTTTCCCACGCCGACTGGTCCCATGACGAGCACGTTGTAGGCATCAGCGAGAAACCGCAGCGAGGTCAGCTCGGCCCACAGTTGTTGATCGAAGCTCACCGCGGTGGAGTCATCCCAGGCCTGCAATTGCATGGCGGGGTCGAGGTGGGCGGCTTTGGCGCGTCGAGCCGCGGATTCACGGTCACGCCGAGTGACCTCATCGGCGAACAGCAGCTCCAGAAAGTCGTGGTGCGGCAACCGGTTGGTGCGGGCTAGCGCCAGCCGTTCGGGCAGGGTGTCGAGCAGCTGACCCAACTTGAGGCGGCGCATCAGGGCTTTGAGTTCTGCGGAGACCTCGATCGGTTTGACCGCCGGCGCGGCATCTGGACGTTGCGGGCTCATGAGGGCCTCCGCACCGCGAAATCAGTACTTTCACGCACGAACCGGGATGCCGCCCCAGGGGGTTTGGGCATCAGCGGCAGTTGTTCACCGCCGCCGCGGGTCAGGATCCGTTCGATGAGCCCGACATCGATGACTTCGGCGTCCAGGGCGCGCCGGCAGGCGTCCTCGACCGCATCAGCACCGTGGCGGCGCACCAAACCGAGCAGCCGGTAGACCTGACGCATCTTGGTCCACGGCAGCGGATGCTCCAACACAGCGGCGGCGTAGGTGCCCACATGGGCGCCATGGGCGGCCGCCTTGCGCTGCAGCGCGGTGATGTCGCGCATCGCATAGATCGACACCTGCGCGGGCAGATCAGCCGGATCGGTGTGCCGACGGCCAGGCGCCACCACGGGGTGGACCTTGATCAACTCACCACGCCAGTACAGCTTCACCGAATGCGCATCGGCGCGGGCATCGATGCGCTTACCGATCAACTCACCGGGCACGCTGTAGAGCCCGCGAGCAACCTGCACATGCCGATCCGGGGCCACCTTCGGACGCGTCCAGACCGGAATGTCGAACACCGCCTCAGGTACTGACTTGAGGTGCGCTAGTTCCTCGGCGGCGAACACTTCGGCCGGACGCAGCCGGGTGGTGCCGTGGATGCGCATCCCCGCGGTATCACGACACCACCGCTCGGCGCGGTCGCGGCAGTCTGCCAGGTCTCGGAACTGTTCTCCGGCAAAGAAATTCGACCGCACATAGGTAACCATTCGCTCCACCCGCGGCTTATCTTTGGGGCTGCGGACCCGCGCCGGATCGATCACGAACCCGCGGGACTGGGCATACTCACGGAACGAGTCATTGAGCCGAGATTCGGTGGCGTCAGCATGAGTGACGATGGCCTTCATGTTGTCCGGGATCACCACCGAAAACACCCCACTGAAGAACGCCCACGCCGCCTCGAACCCGGCGATCACATCCTGCAGTGTCTGGCGGTAGGTGGGCCAGACGAACATGTGCCGCGAGTACACCGCGGTGAAGATCAGCCCGTGCACCACCCGCCGCCGACCATCGACGTCGGTGAGCATCCCGAGCCGACCGAAATCGACCTGCACCTCACTACCGGGCTCACAATCGGCCACCGGCACCGTGGCCTGACGCCGACCGAAGTCCAACTCCGTTGTGGCATAACGGTTCAGAGTTCGATACGACACCACCACACCGCGGCGGCCTAACAGGGTGTGGATCTTGGTCAACGTAAGCCCGTCCTTGAGCCAGGCCTTGATCTGCTCATGCTCGGCCGCGATCGTCTCCCACGCCAGGCTCTTGCCGGTCGGCCGGTGCGGGCGAACCTCGGCGATCACCGCCGCGATCAACTCATCAGTGAGCTGACACTCACCGCCGTCGCGGTCCAGCCCACACGCCCGCGCCCGGTCCACATACCGGCGCACCGTCTTGCGGTCGGTTCCCGCTAGCCGGGCCACCTCCCGCAGCCCCAACCCCTGCAGCCACAGCCGCAGCATCTCCACAATCTCGATCACCGACACCTCCCGGTAGCTCATCTGGCCAATACAGCGGCTCAACAACCGGAAGACCCCGACGCCACGCGGGGGTGGTCCCATAACTGGCAAAACACCAGCCAGGTGGTCCCATCAATGGCAAACAGGTGGTCCCATGCTCATGGCAAAACCAGGCCCCAAGTGGTCCCTTTCACCTGGCAGCCGACAGCGGCCAAGCTTGCGCCCCGAGGGTCGACGCGGCCCTCCCCGGCGGGTGACCACGCCTGTTTGTTCCTCTTCCACGATTTGCGACGTAAACACTTGTCCCACGATCGATGTCGTGGGGTACCCCCGATGTTCATCGGCCTGCTCGGCGATGCTGCGACGGTAAGGGGAAAATAACAGGGCATTCCGCCCGCTCTGGCGGCCACACGGCACGGCGTCTCCCCTGTTGCCACTGGACGATCAGACTCTGATGCCCCGACTGTAATCCACTGGAAGGGTCGAGCTGATATTTGCCGTAAAGTGTTGTGCATTCTAGCGTTTGAGCCACGGCTTGGATGGCTGTGTCGGTTGTTTCCTGCGCTTCTCGCAGACATCGTGCGTACAGAACGCCGGCCGCAAAAGCCTGTGCCGCAGCGTAAGGAGGATCAGTCCCCGCCTCTTTCCGATAGGCCTCAACAAACCAATCCGAATCTGGGCCTTCATCGGGCTCGATGGCTGCCGTCGGGAGCCATTGGGCAGGCCCGAGGAGGCCTTCTCGTTGATTGCCCAGTGTGGCGAGGACTTTGTCCACACCAGCTCCGACAAATGCGGCAAAGCGCCATGGGCGGGTCAGTAAGAGTGAGGCGACAGCCAGTTCGTCCGCGAAGTTCCCTACCACAAGGAGGACATCGCCGTCGGGGATCGCCGGAACCATCGCCGGTGCCTGAGAAGGCGCAAACGCGGTTGAGGTGAGATCAAGGTGAAGGTTGGCTGCCGTTGTCGCAGCACTTTCTGCCACGTCCCTACCAAAGCCCGTCGTGCTGTAAAGAAGTGAAATCGTCGTGATTGACGGGTCGACGGTGTGCGCGGCTTGCAGGGCCGCACTGAAATAGGTGGAAGCCGGCGCAATGACATTGATTACCTGTGGAAAGACGGGCCGACGCAGACGCGAACTCGCACCGCCATGGTTCCACAGCACGCGTTCACAGGCGCGTGCGGCGTCGAGCATGGGACCACTGCCATATGGTCCGAAGAGGACATCCGGCCCCGATGCCAACGCAGCCTGCATTGCCGCGCGAATGTCTCGCAATGTCAACTTGAACTGGCCCCGGCGTGACGGTTTGAATTGGCCCCACCTGCCGGGCGGGTCTTGCGGGTTTGGGCGAGTCGGTAGGAGGTGCTGCCGGTTTCGATGATCTGCCCGGCAAATGTCAATCTGTCGACGATGGCGGCACACAGTCGCGGGTCGGTGAATGTCTTGGTCCAGGAGGAGAAGGGCTCGTTGGAGGCGATAGCAATGGCCGAGCGTTCCTCTCGCTCGGTGAGAACTTGGAACAACAGTTCTGCGCCGCGCCGGTCGAGCTGTAGGTACCCCAGCTCGTCGACCAGGATGAGATCGACTCGCCCGTAGTGGTTGATCAGTTTGGTGAGCTGCTTGTCGTCGGCGGCTTCGGCCAGCTCGTTGACGAGCTTGCTGGCCAGGGTGTAGCGGACCCGGTAGCCGGCTTCGGCGGCCTGGGTGCCCAGCGCTATGAGCAGGTGAGTTTTGCCGGTGCCGGAGTCACCGATCAAGCACAATGGGTTTCCTGCCTTGACCCAGGCGCAGGTGGCCAGTTGCCCGATGACAGCGGGATTGATGGCAGGGTTGTCGTCAAAGGAGAACTCTTCCAACCGTTTTGGGCGGGGAAATCCGGCGTCGCGGATGCGGCGTTCAGCGCGGCGGCGGGTGCGGTCGTCGCATTCGGCGATCACTAACTCCGAGAGAAACCCTAAGTAGGACAGTTGCTCGCGCTCGGCGGCGGCGGCGATTTCGGTGAACCGGTCGCGGATGGTCGGCAGGCGCAGCATGCGACAGCCCTGCTCGATCGCCGCGGTGGCTGCCTGCTCGGTGACGGCGTGTCGCCGGGTCATGAGGTTTCTCGCCCCAGCAAGACGTCGTACTGCTGCACCGAGGGCAACGGCCGGGTATCGGCGGGCACGGCCGCCGAGCGATGCTCGGCCAGAACGACCACACGACCGCACGTGTTGGCATCTTTTGGGCCAGTCGTGGTGCCGTGTCGTTCGGCGGCCTTGCGGGCTTCCAGCGCCACCACATCAGGGCTGGTGGACCCGACGGTTAGCGCCGCGGCGATGCCGGCTAGCACGTCGAGTCGATCCAGATGGCGGTGCAGTAGCAGCACCTCGACGAGCGCTCGGGTGCCCATCGCATCGCCGTGGGTTTTGCGGGCGGCGACCCAAAACGCCTCATGCTCGGCGGTGAACACCTTGGCCGCGCGGGCCTGCGCCAGCGCTGTGGCACCGGGCAGGGCGCCGGGCTTGCGCAGCAGGATCTCCAGATAGTGATCCAAATCAAGGACTTTGGCGCCCTTGCCGACGGCGCGCTGGTGGCGGGCCACCACTGTGGTGCGGTTATAGACGATCACCGCCGAGGCTGACAGTTTGACCCGCAGCCGATGCCCGATGAAGCGCGCCGGGACACTGTATTGATTGCAGCGCACCGTCACTTGGGCGTAGCGGTCTACTCGGGGTGTCAAAGTTAGTGCTGTATCGAATAATTGAGTCGGCAATGGGCGCAGCAGCGTCTTTTCGAACGCCCAGTCCTGGCCCACACTGGTCGATCGGTTGCCCACCCGGCGGGCGTCATCGGCGTCGTCGGCGGCCTCCAGCAATGCGTTGAGCTCGTCGATGGAGTCCACCACCGGCATGGGCACGCAGTGGTTGCGGCGAAACCGCCCGCCCTCGCCTTCCACGCCGCCTTTTTCGTGGCTGCCCTCATGGCCGGGCTGGCAATACCAGGCTTCGAAACCGTAGTGGCTGCGAAACGCGATCCAGCGTTCGTTCTCTTGGCGGGAGCGCCCGAACAGCACCTGCTTGACCGCGCTGTTGAGGTTGTCGTAGCGCACCTTGTCACACGGCACCCCACCCAGCCGCTGCAGCGCGTAGACGTGGCCTTCCAGGAAAGCCTCTTGCCCCTGGGTCAAAAACGCCCGGTGCGCCGCGCGTGCCGAGTACGACAAGCGCATGGTGAACAGCGCGGTCTTGGTCTTGACTCCGCGCAGCATCACCCACAGGTCATGAAAGTCCACCTCGGCCTCAGCCGCCGGCGGATGGGTCTGCGGCACATAGCCCAGCTCCAGGGGCCTACCGGCCTCGGCCAGGATCTGTGGGCGGCGCTTACCGACGTAGTCGCGCACCGTCGAATACGACAACCCAACTGCGCCATGCTCATCGACGAGCCGGGCCAAGATGCGTCGAGCGGTATGGCGTTGCTTCTTGGGAGCATCCAGATCAGTGCGCAGCATCTCATCGATCGCGCACTTGAAGGGCTCCAGCCGCGGCGCAATCCGCTCGGGCACCTTGCGCTCTGGCGGGATCGCCGACTCCAACGCCTGGCGCACCGTGCGCCGATGCACATGATGCTTATCGGCCAGCGCCCGAATCGACATTCCGTCCACCCGATGATCACGGCGAATCGCCGCAAACTGCTCCACCCGCGCACTCACTCTCCAGCCTCACCTTCGTGATCCGCGATCCGGGCCATCCGGATGCCAACCACGCTGAGGTGGGGCCAAATCAAGCCGTCATAACCGTCGCGGCGTGTCGCAAAAGTGGGGCCAAATCAGACCGTCACAACAACACCCCGCCGCCTCACAGATGGGGCCACTTCAAGCCGCCCCCCTGGGGCCAAATCAGACTGTCACGGCCAAATGTCTTTCCCGGTGCCGCGTACATCGAGCGCGACGCTGGTCCACGGCGGTGGAAGGTCCGCGCTCTTTGCCCAGATGGCAAGCGCTGTCGCGCCTGCCCGTCCGTAGAAGCTTAACGGGCCACTCAGCGGCGTTACGAGCGCTGCACGAAGGTGCGCCATCTGGCCTCACGGCTGGTCCTGCGGATCGGCACCACACCGCCGTCCTCGTCAGTGCAGCTCATAGCAATCGCCGCACTGCGGAAGAAGTGACCGGTACCGGCGTCCGACGGTACTCGGTAGCACTGGGTTGCCCGTTCGCGCTCGTCGGGATCATCACCGCATCGTTTGATGAAGGCTTTTGCGTCAAGGCTTTCTCAAGCTGCGGGTTAGACCCAGGATCCCGGCCGCCACAAAGGGCACCGGGGAGAGCGTGGCGATCAGTGCGCTTTTGGAACCGACTAGCGGCTTGCTGCGAAGCCCGGTGACAAAGTCGGCTCCATCACTAACCAGTCCAAGCGTTGCCCACCGTCCCAACTCGCCTTCTTCGCCGCGTGCCCAGGCCGCACACGCACCGGAGCCGAGAACCACATCACGGATCCCTATGGTCCGCATGAGTAGTATTTCTGTCCCGGATCCTGGCGAAACGAACCGGCTCGGCGCGAGGATCATCGCCGCTCCCACGCCGACGCGGGCCACCGCGACCAGCGCCAAGATCGGGGTCGATGCCTGGGCTCTTTCGTGCATCACGGCTCGACCCTACTCACCCCCTGTGTTCCCTCAGCCTGCATACGCGTTATACGACGGACAGGCTGTCGACGTGGCTCGGATGGCTTCTAGGAAACTATCCTTGACCTGGCATTACGGTTAAGTCCCGCTCGTTACCTGCGGTTTTGTTCTCGGGTCTTGACGGCGTCAAGAGCGGTCACCTACCTCCGCGAGCTGCCGGCTCATAATACGGAGCGGTGGCGTCGTCCCGTCGAATTGGACAATGCCGTCCCCTCGGGCCTGCATCTTCGTGAACGGCCCCAAATCCGCACACCCGCCGACGACGAGGCTGGAGTGTCCGCCGTCGAGAACCTCTCATCTGATTTTTACGACGACCTTGCCCTTTGCGCGCCCCTTCTCGACGTAGGCCAGCGCATCGATGGTCGATTGGAATGGAAAGACCCGGTCTACAACGGGACGAATAGCACCGGAATCGATGAGCGAGCCGAGCTCGTGTAATTGGTCCCCGTTTGCCTTCATGAATAAGAACGAGTAGGTGACCCCGCGGCGTTTGGCTTTCCGTCTGATCTGGAAGCTCAGGGCACGCATCGCCTGTATCAAGAACCAGTTCGCCCCGAACTCTTTGGCGAAATCGGGATCCGGCCGCCCGGCCACCGAGATGACTTTGCCGCCGGGTTTGAGCACCCGGAGGGACTTTTCGAGCGTCTGACCGCCCTGGGTGTCAAGGACAACGTCGTAATCATGAAGGACGGTTTCGAAATCGTTACTCCTGTAGTCGATGACGACATCAGCACCGAGGCGCTTCACCCACTCAACGTTCACTGTGCTCGTGGTGGTGGCGACGGTGGCACCGAGATGCTTGGC
This sequence comes from uncultured Actinomycetota bacterium, assembly GCA_963784685.1. GTDB lineage: Bacteria > Actinomycetota > Actinomycetes > Mycobacteriales > Mycobacteriaceae > Mycobacterium. The sequence goes on along the minus strand of CAWASF010000001.1, from coordinate 35,525 downwards.
GAGTTGAATCGCGATCGTTCCAACACCTCCGGAACCGGCGTGAATGAGCACCCTCTGTCCGGCTTGCAGCTTCGCTTTTTCTACCAGTGCTTGCCAAGCGGTCAAACCGACTAGAGGTACCGAGGCTGCTTGTTCCATGTCCAGTCGATGCGGCTTTTTCGCGACGTCGTTCTCACTGATTGCGATCAGCTCCGCGAAGGCGCCTATCCGATCCTTGTCAGGCTTTGCGTAGACTTCGTCACCCGGTTTGAATCGGTCGACATTTGCTCCGGCTTTAATGACAACGCCAGCGAGATCGTTACCCAGCACAAGTGGCAACTTGTACGGCAGAAGGGGTTTGAGCTCGCCATTTCTAATCTTGAGATCCAAGGGATTGATGCTGGCGGCGTGAATCTGGACCAATACGTCACCCTCCCCCAGCTCGGGCTCGGGAAGTTCAACGGCCTCAACGCAGTTCGCTTTCCCATACCGACTGACAACGAATGCTTTCATCGTGTGCTTCCGCCGAGCTGGTTCCTGGTTGATGGCGCGGGTAGTGTCGTTCATGTTGTTCCTCCTGATAGTTATGAGCGGTGCGCCGCGGCGTGGGTGCCCGCTGCGTGGGCCGGGTGGAGGTGGCGGGTAAGAAACTCGACCTGGTCGTGTGCCAGCGCTTCGAAGGCCTCGCCGATGTAGAAGTCGAAATGACCGGCTTCGTACCGTTTGACCTCCCCCCGCGGTGCCGTGCGCGCGTATCGCAGGGTTTGGGCCGGTGGCGTGACACTGTCGGTGTTGCTGACGCAGAACAGGATTGGGAATTTGATCTTCTTCGCCACGCGCCCGGGCCGGTAGGCCATGATCGTCGGAGCGACCCGCGCCGCTACCTCATTCCGGAAAGTCGGGTCGGGCGGCAGCAGCGCCTGGTTGCCGGGAAGGGCGTCTGGGGCGTTCATCAGCGCGAGTGAACCGGGGGGGCCGGCGAGGGGAATCATGGTGGGCGCTCGGCGGCCGATCATAGAAGCGAAATCCTTTGCAACGGTCGGCAACACCTTGAGGGATTCAGCCGCGCCAAGTGCGAGTACGGAGGGCAAACCGTCGGTGAATGGGCACTGGGCCACCGCTGCTTTTAGTTCGGGGTGGCGTGAGGCGACGGTGATGGCGTGGCCGCCGCCAAAGGAGCTGCGCCAGAGGGCAATTCGTGTACCATCGACGTCGCGGCGATTCTTCACCCAAGCGATAGCCGAATCCCAGTCGGCGAGCTGTCGCTTGATCGACAGGAGCTGGCGGGGTTGGCCGCCGCTGTCGCCGAAATGCCGATAGGTGAAGGCTAAAGCGGCGATACCGGCCTGTGCGAACCGCTCCGCGAAGGCGTCCAAGCGCATCTCGCGGGTGGCGCCGAGGCCGTGCCCGAGGATGACCACGGGCGGCGCGGTGACTCCGATGGGCATGTAAAGCCATGCGGCACAGGTGTCCTCGCCGGAGGTGAACCAGACGTCGTTACGGGCATACGGCTGCGAAGCGTTCATTACAGGCTCACCGCCCCGTCGGTCGAGCCGACCCCGGGCACCCGGCCCGACTCGAGCGCTTGGGCGTAGGTGTCCTGGCGGTAGAGGGGCAGTTCGCCGGTGGCCTCCGTGGCCGCGAGGTAGTCGCACATCAGTTCCTGGCCGACATCGGACTGATCGGTCTGGAGAAACTCGGTGCGCTCGACATGCAAGCCTTCCGACAGCGACATCGAGCCGCCGAAGTACACCGACCTCTTGACAGCCGCGACTGCCCCTTTGGTCCGCTTGCCGAAGTGTTCGGCAAGTTCGGTTGCCCGCTTCACGACGTCGTCTGGCGCCACAACCTCGTCGACGGCCCCGTTGGCCAGCGCCTGCGCGGGCGTGAACGGCCTGCCCTCGAGGATGGCTACCAAGGATCGGTGGGTACCAATCAGGCGGGTCAGTCGCTGCGTCCCGCCAACCCCTGGATTGATTCCCAGGAGTATTTCCGGCTGGCCGATGAAGAACTCCCCATCGGCCATGACGCGCAGATCGCACGCCCAGGCGAATTCCGCGCCCAGGCCCAGCGCGGAACCGTTGAGGGCGGCTACGAAGATGACGCCGCTGGCATTCATCCGCATGAACGTCGCGTGCAAGCGGTCAAGCTGGACGGCTCCCCGCAGCGGAGTCCGCCGCATACAGCATGTGGCCATCGCTAATCGAGACGGCGCCAACTCGCTGACTTGCGGCGTAACGGCGCGCTTGATCTAACGCCGCTTCGACGGCTCTCCGATGCCATACCAGAGTGCCAGGTCGCTTGACCTCGGCCACGAGCCGTTTGATTCCCAGTCCCGACAACACCACGTCGGCGCGCCCGACCTGAAGGTTCACGTCGCTGAGCGACCAATCGAGAACTGTTGTGAACAAGTCTTCTACGATGTTCTCGGCGATCTTTTCGACCGGCGCGTCAAACAGGCTCTGCTGGAGTCGTTCGCGTCGCCGACTAGCGAACTCAGGCCATGCTGCCTGCATCCGCGCCAGGCAATGTCGGTATGACGCAAGCTGCTTAAACGACGGCTCATCGGCCGCAGCATCACTGATAGGGGGCCGACCGTTCACTACGCCTACCAGTGTTCGTCTGCTCGGACCTTACGACACTGCTGCGCAAGATAGATGCTCAACGCGGGAAGCAGACATGATGGCAGAAGGCGGCGAATGTCAATGTCCCAACCCGTCGCGATCTCCTTGTTGACATGGAGCTACGTCCTCGCCACGGTTGTCCTGTGAAGGCTATCCGGATCTCCGCGAGCCGCCGGACCAAGGTGCCCGCCAGTTCCGTCGGGTGTGCAAGCGAGTTCAGCGGCATCTATCCGCGCGAATCCCACGGCGGCTGGCCGCTGATCGGGCAGACCGATGCTGTGGTGTGGGACGTCCACCGCCCCGATCCGGCGCTGCTGACGCTGCGCAAGTGGGTGCAATTCTGGGAGGCGCGATGACGACCGAGTTCACCACCCAGTCGCTTCGCTCCCGTCCGCCGACGCTGGAAATCATGCGCACCGGGCCGCTGGCCCTGATCGAAGACCTCGGCCGGCCCGGCCTGGCCCATCTTGGGGTCACCCGCTCCGGCGCCGCGGATAGGCGCTCGCATGCGCTGGCCAACCGGCTGGTGGCCAACCCCGCCGACCGGGCCACGATCGAGGTGACCTTCGGCGGGCTGACCGCACGGGTGTGCGGCGGCGACATCGCAATCGCTGTGACCGGCGCCGACACCGACCCCGCGGTAAACGGAATCCCCTTCGGCATCAACAGCATTCACTACGCACATGACGGCCAGGTGATCTCGCTGGGCTCGCCCCACTACGGGCTCCGCACGTACCTGGCGGTGCGCGGCGGAATCGATGTCGAACCGGTGCTCGGCTCGCGCAGCTCCGACGTGATGTCGGGGATCGGTCCGCAGCCGCTGCGGCCCGGCGACGTGCTGCCCGTCGGCGAGCACACGACGGACTTTTCCGAACTGGACCAGGCGCCGGTGGCGTCGTTCACCGAGGACCCGATCGAGCTCAACGTGGTGCCCGGCCCGCGCGACGACTGGTTCATCGATCCCGACGCACTGGTGCACAGCGAGTGGGTGGCCTCCGACCGCAGCGACCGGGTTGGCATGCGGCTGGAAGGCCGGCCGCTGCAGCACCGCTGGCCGGATCGCCAGCTGCCGAGCGAGGGTACGACCCGCGGCGCGATTCAGGTGCTGGCCAACGGGTTGCCAGTGATCCTCGGCCCCGATCATCCGGTGACCGGCAGCTATCCGGTGATCGGTGTGGTTACCGATCACGACATCGACCGGGTCGCGCAGATCCGCCCCGGTCAGCAGGTGCGCTTGCACTGGTCGCGGCCACGCCGGCGGTGGTAGACACCGACTTGTGCGCACGCAGGTCTACACGGCCCGCCTCATCCACACCGCAGACCTCGACAACGAGACCCGACACAATACCTATCGGCTGCTAGCCGACGCGTTCGAGGGCGATTTCACCGTTCCATCGCCAGTAGGCGCTGATTAGGCGCCGAAGCGCGAAATATGCTGCGGTGGAATACAATTGGTGGCACCTCGGTGTGAACGGTGATGTCGTTGACCCCCAGGTCACGATGGTGGATCGCCGACTCTAACTAACTGCTCGATCGAGCTTTCCAACCAGACGCTGGTGCCCTCGATGAACACCGCGCCGTTCTCGGTCGAGATGGCCTGCAACCCCGCGAACCAGTCGCCGGTACGCGCGGTCAGTGTGCGCGGCCTCGTCGTGCGACTCGCCCAGAAGACTGATGCCCAGCCGCGGAACGTCCTTCAGCTTCGGCCATGAGGTGGACGTATTCTGTACACAGAGCGCCTCGCGCAGGGACGCCTCGGTCAAATTTGTCGCCAGCGCTAACGCTTCCTCCCTGCTCACACTGCGCGGGAGGACGTGCTCATCGATACCTACGCGATCTATGCGATCAGGGTGTGCCGTATCCGCCGCCGCCGGGGGTTTCGATGACCAGTGTGTCGCCGGGCTGGACTTCGGTCGAGTCGCACCCGGCCAGCTCGACGGTGCTGCCATCGGCGCGTTCCACGCGGTTGTGTCCCAGCGCCCCGGGTGAGCCGCCCGCCATGCCGTAGGGTGCGACTCGCCGATGACTGGACAACACGCTCACCGTCATGGGCTCGGTGAACTCGATCCGACGGACAGCACCGTCACCGCCGTGCCATCGTCCGGCACCGCCGCTGCCCCGCCGGATGCCGAACTCTCTCAGCAGCACGGGGAAACGCGATTCGAGCACTTCCAGATCTGTGAGCCGCGAGTTCGTCATGTGCGTCTGCACCACGGACGCCCCGTCGAACCCGTCACCGGCCCCGGAGCCGGATCCCAGGGTTTCGTAGTACTGATGCCGCTCGTTGCCGAAGGTGACGTTGTTCATCGTCCCGGCTCCCTCAGCCTGCACACGTAGCGCGGCGAACAGTGCGCCGGTGATCGCCTGGGAGGTTTCGACGTTGCCGGCGACAACCGCGGCCGGGTAGGTCGGTGCGAGCATCGTCCCTTCCGGGATGACGATCCGCAGCGGACGCAGGCAGCCGTCGTTGAGCGGGATGTCGTCGGCGACCAGGGTCCGGAACACGTAGAGCACTGCGGCGGTCGCCACCGACGATGGCGCGTTGAAGTTCGTGTCCAGCTGGGGAGAGGTTCCGGTGAAGTCGATCGTCGCGCTGCGGATCGCGCGGTCGACGGTGACCCGGACGGCGATCGTCGCACCGGAATCCATGGTGTAGCGGTATTCGCCGTCGTCGAGCCTGTCGATCACGCGGCGGACCGCTTCCTCGGCGTTGTCCTGGACGTGGCGCATGTAGGCCTGGACGACATCGAGACCGAAGTGGTCGATCATCTTGCGGACCTCGTCGACGCCCTTCTGGTTGGCGGCGATCTGGGCACAGAGATCGGCGAGGTTGGTATCGGGATTGCGGGATGGGAAGGGCGCTTCGGTGAGTAGGCGCCGGGTTGCCGTTTCGCGGAACTGTCCGTTTTCTGCCAGTAGCCAATTGTCGAACAGCACGCCTTCTTGGTGGATTTCGTGGCTGTTCGCGGGCATGGAGCCGGGGGTGATCCCGCCGATTTCGGCATGGTGCCCGCGTGAAGCGACAAAGAACAGGACGTGCTCGCCCGCAGCGTCGAAGACCGGGGTCACCACGGTGATATCCGGCAGGTGGGTACCGCCGTGATAAGGGTCGTTGACCGCGTACACGTCACCGAGCCTCATGGCGCCGACCCGGCGGCGGATGACTTCCCTGACGGTGGTACCCATCGAGCCGAGATGTACCGGAATGTGCGGTGCATTGGCAATCAGGTCGCCGTGCGGATCGAACAGCGCGCACGAGAAGTCCAGCCGCTCACGGATATTCACCGACTGGGCAGTCGCCTCCAGCCGGAAGCCCATCTGCTCGGCGATCGACATGAACAGGTTGTTGAAGATCTCCAGGAGCACCGGATCGGCCTTGGTGCCCGCATCGGGCTGCACGGGAGCTACCACCCGCTCGGCGAGCAGATGTCCGGACCGGGTCATCGTCGCCTGCCAGCCATTGTCGACGACGGTGGTGGCGTTGGCCTCGGCGATGATCGCCGGGCCGGTTATAGTCTCCCCTGGCCGCATCCGCTCCCGGTGACGCAGGGGCGCTTCGCGCCACAATCCGCCCGAGTAGACCCGGACGGTTTCGAGCGAGCCGGCGCTGTCGGCCTGATCACCCAGGTAGGACAGATCGGGTTGCTCGGTGATGCCCGTCGCCTCGACCGAGAGCGCTTCGGCGATCAGCGGACGGTCCATCAAAAATGAATACGTCGCGTGGTGGCTGGCTTCGAACGCCGTGGTCATCGGCTCGAGCCCGGCCAGCTCGACCGGCAGCGCGGTGTCGGTGCCCTCGTAGCGCAGATGCACCCGGCGAACCACCCGGATCCGCTCGGGCGGGATGCCCTCGTCAAGCAGCTCCGCCCGGGCGGACTGCTCGAGGGAGTCCGCGACATGGGCCAACCTCTCCAGGGCGGCGGTCTCAAGCCGGATCTCCACGGACTGCTCCCGCATCGCGGTGGTGTCGGCCAGTCCGATACCGAGAGCGGACAGCACACCGGCCATCGGCGGGACGAGCACCATGCGGATGCCGAGCGCGTCCGCGACCGCACACGCGTGCTGCCCGCCGGCGCCGCCGAACGTGGTCAGCACGTAGCGGGTCACATCATGACCTTTTTGGACGGAGATCTTCTTGACGGCGTTAGCCATGTTCGCCACCGCGATCCGCAGGAACCCCTCGGCGACCTGCTCGGGCGATCGCTCATCACCGGTGGCCGTCCGGATGGCGGCGGCCAGCTCGGTGAAGCGGCACCGCACGATCTCGTCATCCAACGGCTGCTCGCCGCCGGGACCGAACACGGCCGGGAAGTGCGCGGGCTGGATGCAGCCGAGCATGACGTTTGCATCCGTGACGGTGAGCGGACCGTCGCCGCGGTAGCAGGCCGGGCCCGGGTCGGCCCCGGCCGAGTCCGGGCCGACCCGATAGCGGGTGCCGTCGAAATGCAGGATCGACCCACCGCCCGCGGCCACCGTATGGATGTCCAGCATCGGAGCGCGCAGCCGGACCCCGGCCACCTGGGTGTTGAACACACGCTCGTACTCACCGGCATAGTGCGATACGTCAGTGGAGGTGCCGCCCATGTCGAAGCCGATGACATGGTCGAACCCGGCCAGTGCCGACATCCGCACCATGCCGACGATGCCCCCAGCCGGACCGGACAAGATCGCGTCCTTGCCGCGGAAATGCCCCGCCTCGGCCAGCCCACCATTGGACTGCATGAACATCAACCGCACGCCACCCATCTGGTCTGACACCTGGTTCACATAGCGGCGCAGCACCGGGGACAAGTAGGCGTCGACCACGGTGGTGTCCCCCCGCGGGACCAGTTTCATCAGCGGGCTAACTTCGGATGACAGCGAGATCTGGACGAAGCCGACCTGCTCGGCCAGCTTGCCGATCTCCCGCTCGTGCGCCGGGTACAGGTAACTGTGCGGGCACACCACCGCGACCGAGCGGATCCCGTCGGCGTGGGCCTGCCGCAGCTGCTCGCCCAGCAGCTCGAGATCCGGCGTGCGCAACACCGTGCCGTCGGCCGCGATCCGCTCGTCGACCTCGACGACCCGCTCGTACAGCATCTCCGGCAGCACAATGTGCCGGTCGAAAATGCGGGGGCGATTCTGGTAGGCAATGCGCAGCGCGTCGCCAAAACCGCGGGTGATCACCAGCAGCGTGCGCTCCCCTTTGCGCTCCAGCAGCGCATTTGTCGCCACGGTGGTGCCCATCCGCACCGCCTCCACTTGCGCGACCGGCACGTGCACACCTCCGCCGATCCCGAGCAGCGCACGGATCCCGGCAACCGCCGCGTCGGGGTACCGCGCAGGGTTCTCCGACAGCAGCTTGTGCGTCAGCAGGCGCCCGTCCGGCCGGCGTGCCACGATGTCGGTGAACGTACCGCCCCGGTCAACCCAAAACTGCCACCCCGCACCAGCCACCAGGACTCCCTTTCATCGTGCACCAACTCTATCGGCGAGCAGGTGAACCGCCCGGCCGCCGATGCGTTCATCACGACCCGCCACCTGCCCGAACGGCGCCGTTGGTCACTTGATCCTCGCCGAGACTGCGGTCGCCGTGCTGCCCTCAGCCCCTTGGCGCCCCCACGGCGAGGAGCGCACCACGATGCGCGACCGCTTTTGCATGCTCGGCAAAACGTTCGCAGCAGCGCGCGGCCAACGTGAGGTCGATCGCCGCGTCGACGTCGATCACGCCGGAGTTGGACAACAGCTGCTGATACAGCAGGTGCCGCAACCGATTCATGTTGTCGTCACCCCGGGTCAGCTCCGCCACACTGATCGTCGTGTGCAACTCCACGACATTGGCTGCTTTTGCAGCTGTGTCGAGGCAACCCTCGCTCAGCTCACGAAGCACGCCCAGAAGTGGGGCCGGTATCGACGCCCAGGCACGCCGGGTCCGGGCGATATCGGCGACCTCGCGCGCCAGTTGCCCCATGCGCTCGGCTTCCGCGTTGACGTGCACAGCCGCGATGGTTGTCGGCAGCTCCGGCACCCTCGACTGGGCACGAATTGCCAGGAGCACCGCTGCATGGTCCTCGAGCTCATCGCCCAGCGTGGACACCGTCTCATAGGCGGCAGCGATGCTCTCGGCCGCGGGAGGATCCGTGCTGAACAGGGCGGCCGTCGCGTGGCTCATCGCGGTGCTCGTGAGACGGATAAGGTCGACCAGCGGAGCAGTCATGCCCCGGAGCTCCTGGGCCCGTGCTGCCCGCATCGGTTGACTCCCCGGCTCGCCGCCTGCCACGGTCAGTAACAGTACCCGCCGGTGAGCCCCACAAACGTTGGCTGCGAACGGATCCGACATGCAGTGCCCGCGCCGAACTGACTGAGCTCCGCGCTGACAGGACTGAACCTGCGACCACTTGACCAGCGGTCAAGTCGGATACATGAACCGATGTCGACTTGGGGTTCTCAATGGGACGCAGCACATCGGCCACGCTGCTTTATTTGTCCAGTTCACGGGCGGTTTGTCTGACCGCAGCCCGCGAAAGCCCGACCGTTAGGCAACGTCGTCTTTAACCCGATCGGCAGCCCGTTATTGAGCCTAGGAGCTGCGTTCGAACCGTCTGTGGTCCCAAAATGTCCATCGAGCAGGGTGCAGCAGTGGTTTGCCAGAAGCAGCATCCGCGCTGGTAAACTGAAGTTTCTGTGTTGTCGGGCTGACAGGATTTGAACCTGCGACCACTTGACCCCCGGTCGGACAACGACTGAATTTCGCTGTCTTGCAATGACTCTCAATGCAATCTGACCAGCCGAAACCGTCTCAAGCCATGGACCGGCTGAGCAAATTTGATTGGCGGCTTAACCAGCCACCGTGGATAGCTGTATTCAACCCGTTATCAAAGAGAATGGTAACCGGCGAAAGAAAATCAGGATCTGTTTGTTCAATTGCTTCTAGCCTCGATTTTGGTGGGGTGCGTCTGTGATCGTAATGGAGTTTCTCGACGGCTTCGGGGGTGAAGTCGTCGAGGTATTCGTGCGGGCGCTCGGTGTTGAACCATAGGACCCATTCGGCGGTGGCGATCTCGACGTGGTTGACGTCGCGCCAGGGGCCTTGTCGACGGATGAGTTCATTCTTGAACGACCCGACGGTGGTCTCGGCCAGGGCGTTGTCGAATGCATCGCCGACGGACCCGACCGAGGGATCGACGCCTTCGTCGAGGAGCCGCTGAGTGAACGCCACCGAGGTGTATTGGCTGCCCGCATCGTTGTGCGCAATCAGGCCGTGCAGGTTGGTGTTGCCTTCCTGTGCGCGGGTGAAGAAGGCGTGCTCGACCGCGTCGAGGACCAGCGCGGTGGTCATCGCTTTGGCTGCACGCCAGCCCACGATCCGGCGACTGAAGGCGTCGATGACGAACGCGACGTAGACGAACCCGGTCCAGGTCGGCACATAGGTAAAGTCGGCCACCCACAAGCGATTTGGCGCCGGAGCACAGAAGTTGCGGTCGACGAGGTCTGGGTAGCGTGGGTGGCTGTCATCGGCGATCGTGGTCTTGTGCTTGGACCCGTAACGGGCACCCTCCCAACCCTGCTCGCGCATAATCCGCTCCACGGTGCACCGGGCGACGTTGTGGCCCTGGCCGCGCAGTCTGATCCACAACTTGCGCGACCCCAGGGTCTGCACGAACTTGCCGGTCTTCTTATCTTCGCGCTGGGCGGTGATGATCTGCACCAGTTCGGCATCCCGCAGCTGCCGGCGCGTAGGCGCCTTGTCGATCCACTCGTAGTACGTCGACGGGCTGATCGGCACACCGTGCTCGGACAGCACAGCGCACATGGGCTCGACACCCCAGACCAGCCCGGCCCCACCATCGGGACCGGGCACCTGGTTGTCCTTGTGCTCGGCGATGAACCGAATTACCGTCTCCCGGGCCGGTCGAGCTCGGCCCCGAAGAAAATCGCCGCTGCCTTCAAGATCTCATTGGCCCGGCGCAGCTCAGCGATCTCCTTACGCAGCGCCTTGTTTTCCTCAGCCATCTGCGAGGTCACGCCCGGCCTCACGCCCGAGTCGACCTCCAAGCGGTGGATCCAGGTCCGCAACGTCTCGGGGGTTCCGATCCCCAACATGCCTGCCACCGCAGTGATCGCCGCCCACTGCGAGGGGTACTGCGGCCGCACTTCAGCGACCATGCGCACCGCACGCTCACGAAGCTCATCGGGGTACTTACTCGGACGTCCCATATCTCGAATCCTCCCAAGGTAGGGAGTCTCCGGACATGCCGGGAGGGCTCAGGTAACGGCGAAAGAAAATAAGGATCTGTTAGTTCAATTGCTTCTAGCCTAGCCCACATCGCGCCCAGTTCGAAAGCTCAGATAAAGCTCGCTCGCGACAACTTCAAAGCTACGTGGCAGAAGAATTACCCCGTTTCCCAGGAACAAATGGAAAAGCGATTGCACATTCAACACTCCTGACTGTTGTAAGTCCGGGTGATGAGAGAGGGCCTTGCAAGATAATTTGAGGGCGCTGCTGGTTTCTCTCCGAAGAAGCCCATGATGGGGCCAAGCCGAGTTTAATTGCGGCATACGGCGATCGGTGCTTCTCCTAGCGGTGGCCGGTGTGCCGCCCACAACCCGCGCAGCATCATCACTTGGTCGTGGGCATCTGGGGCGTCTAGGGTACGCCCATTCTGTCCAGCTGGACAGGTCCGCACGGCGGTCGACGGTCCACCGCGACCCCTCGAAGTATCTGAACGCGGCGGGTGTGCCCAGATCTTGCCATTGTGCCCTGACGGCGTCGGCGGGGAGGGGAATTGAGTGGGGGCTGGTTTGCGCGGCGGTCATGGCTCCAATTTCTCCTCTGCATGTGTAGTTCCCCGTAAGAACTATGGAGGCATCTAGTGAGGCCCAGCATTGCCGTCCCCTTTAAGGACGTGCACGCCCGGCGGCGCTACTCCGGCGCGCACTCAACTACTGCGGGGCGCCTGTGTTTTCTGGTTGTGCCCCGGAAAAGGTTGCGGCAGAGCGCTCATCCAGCAGCTCGTCTATGTGCGCAGTACTAGGCATCGGGTCGCTCAACACCCGAGCTACGCGCCACGCCCGGGCCAGCAGCCGAAGTTCGGCGTCGATGGTCTCAATGTCACGCACGCCCGGCTCTCCTAAATGTTCGTTTCCACCAAAGGCGAGAGCGCTGCCGCTCGCTCGTCGAGCAGCTCGTTCTATGTGCACGGTGCTCGGTGTGCAGCGGTTCAAGTGGCGAGCCACGCGCCCTGGTTGGGAACGTTGAGTTGATTGCCGCCTGGTAATTCCCTCTAGTGATTTTCAAGACACCTGAGCGCGCCGGGTGGGGTGACCGGCCCCCGTCCCCCTGATCCAGCGGGGGGCCGGTTCACCACTGGGGATGCCGATCGGCCACCAAAGCATCCGGCAGTGATGGGCACAACGGAGCTTTGTGGCCCCACAAGATCAAGACCTCTACTGAATGCCGGTTGGGCGGCGAACCATCAAAAGCATGAACCGTCTAACAAGGGACACGAAAGTACAGGCCGTGTTGGCCGCTGCGAAAGTCGTGTTTCATACCCATACATGGGGTATCTGTTTCTGCTTCTCGCGTCCGCCCTGCTCGGGCTGTTCGTAGTGGCTTTGGCCTACCGAAGTGGTTGGGCCGCAGTCGCCGGTGTGGCCCTGGGCGGCTCTCTTGTCGCAGCCGTGGTGGGTTTCCGCAAGGGGGCCGTGAAGCTGGCCCAGTCACGCAGGGAAGGCGATCCCCGCAACAACGTGAGCATCTTCTCCGAACCCCTCCGTCAAGAGGAAGTCGATCAGTACTACGTGAATTATCGCGGCGGTCAGCGGCGTGCCCAGTCGGTAGTGGCACTGCGCGCATCGCGGCCCAACCAAAGTGAAGCACCGGAGGCTGTCGTGCCGAGTCGGCTGTCGGCATGATCCCGCGCCCAGTGGGCGGGTACTGAGCATCGCAATGCCCTAGTCCATCCGCCCGCGTCGACCAACCTAAATCCTCAGCCTTCGGTAGTTCCCTCTAGTAATCACCCAGGCAGCTCGTCACCCCGGGAATTACCAGCGGGCCCACCAGACCGGTGCCGTCTCGCACGCGAACCGGAAGGTGCGGGACGCCCTGGCTGTGCAGATCGCGCACCATGCGCGGGTCGGCGACCAGCTAGTCCGAGAGCACCACCAGGTCGACGGCGTCGGGCGACGGCGGCGAAGAAATAGCTACACGGGCAGATCTACCCGCAGCGCCAGGTGCTCATCGAGTATCCGGCGCAGCGCGGCGTCCATCGGATGCGCGGATGCGAGGTCGTGGCCGAACCGGCTGTCCACCACGACTACCGTGCCCCCACGCAGGTCGGCGGTGTCGACCTGATCGACGAACGGATCGAACAATGCGGGCGGCGTGGCCAGGTAATACAGCGCCCGGCGCGACTCGTTCAACCCGGCGGCATACATCAGTCCGTGTTGGGTGATCACGAAGAGCTCCGAGGTGATCCTGGCGTTCGGGGTCTCGGCTTTGGCCCATGCCATTGCGGCGCACCGGGTCTGTGCCAATCTATCGGGGACATCGTCAGACAGCGTGAATAACCTTTCGACGAGTGCTCCACCCATTCGCGGATATGCGTCGATGGCGGGTCTGAAGTACCGCTGGAAGATCTCGCCGAAAAAGTCGTACAGTTGCTCGCTCATCGCAGCTCCCCAGGTTTCAGACGGACACCTCAATTGTGCGCCCGTACCGTCAGCTGAGCACGAGTTTGGCCAGGACGGCGGGCTAGCAGTATCGCGACCACCATCGACGTCCTAATCAACCTGAAGACAACGGGTCCAGTCTATTTCGAGACATGACAAATCAGGCAGTGTTGGGGCCCCGGCATGCCCCGCCTGGACCCCGTCCGGTGAAGAGAGGTTAGGTCGTGGTGTGCTCGTCGGATGAGTCGCTGGGCTCGATGATCTTTGTTTCCTCACGTGCCCCGTGGCTGATCTCGATGCGGCGCGGCTTGGCTCTTGCCGCCACGGGGAGGGTTACGGTCAGCACCCCGTTCTGATAGGTGGCGGCGATGTGGTCGGCGTCGATGTCCTGACCGAGGGACAGGCGACGCAGGTAACTGCCGGTGAAGCGCTCGGAGCTCAGCCATTGCACGTCGTGTTCGGTGCGTTCGCTGCGTTGTGCCGTCACGGTGAGGATGCCGCCATCAACGCTGACGTCCACCGAATCGGGGTCCACGCCCGGGAGGTCGGCGTGAAGCACGTAGTGATCACCTGAGCGGTAGAGGTCCATCGGCATGGCCAGTGGGACTCGGGCGGATCCGGGCGATGTACCGAGCAGCTGCGCGGCGAGTCTGTCGATGTCACGGAATGGATCGGGATGAAGCACAGCAACCACCTCCTAGATGTCGGTTGCCGCACCGCGCCATCGCGACGGGTGTCGGCTGGCTGCGCTCCTTCTGGTTTAGCACTTCACCGGCGCGAGCGCCAGGGGTGTCGGCGCTGCGCCCAGGTCTTCGGCGATGAGGACCCCAGTGTCCAGAATCGTCTTCCAGATGAAAGGGGCCAGACGCGCCTCGATCTGCTCGTCGATGTCGGTTGCGCGCACAGGAATTGGTGATGGTCGGCGAGATGCCCGTCGAACGCTCGACCCAACTCCTGTTGCTTACCTGGACAGGCGTAGAGTGAGGGAACGGATCCACGGCAGACCAAGGTCGGACCGGAAGAAAAGATTCCTCCTCTCAGCTGTGGCGCCCAGCACGATCACTAGGCACCCACGCGAAGCAAAGCCCATCAACTGGGCACAGCGTGGTGGGCTTGCGTCAGGCGGGAAACTCTGTCCTGACGCCGAGGCCACATTTCACCGCGCCATCATGCACGCCTGGTAACCAGATGGTTGGTGCTTCGGACGGCGCTCCTTATTCTTTTCGTGAGGAGAGCCGTCCGACTCGTGTATGCCAAACTCCCAGGGCCGGTAGCGGTCTGCTCGCCGGAGCAAGGCCAAAATGCCTCCCAGCGTCCGTACCTAATCTCGTAGTCAGTTTCTGCTTGGACTGGGATTCCTGCTGACTCCCGCGTGAACGTCTAGGTACCGCGCCACCAAATGCGACACACCCTCTGCTTTCGCGGCGCTGGTGACCGGACCCCGTGAACTGGTCCACGGCGAACGAGAGTCGTTCATTGGTGGGTACAGGTGGCAGCGTAGCGGGCTGGGGGCTGGTAGCCCAGTGACGAGTGCCGGCGGTGGTGGTTGTACTCGTGTTTCCAGTCGCTGATGACCACCCGCGCCTGGGCCAGTGACCAGAAGCTGGTGATGTTCAAGCATTCGTCGCGGATGCGGGAGTTGAAGGATTCGACGTAGCCATTGCGCCACGGTTATCCGGCTAATCTGGGCCAAGTTTCGGCTGTTGAGCGTGGTGGTCCGCTAGTTTTTTGACTTGCGGAGGCGGCGGAGTTCTTCTTCGTGGCGGCGCACGGTGGTAGCGAGGGCGTCCACCGCGATGCGCAGGTGGGCTATTTCGGCGGTGAGCCCGGACAGGGTGTGCGCTTCCCTGCCACGAGCGCGGTGTTCTTCGATGATTCTGCGCAGGTCGGTGTTGCGGTAGAGGGTGGCTCGCCCGAGTCCGGTGCGGGCGGCGACCTCATCGAAAGTCACTTGTTGTCCGGCGAGAATGATTGCGGCGCAGGCATCTTCGACGTGTTGTCGGCGCTGTTGAGGTGTCATCCGGTTTGTGTCTGACTGATGTGAGCGTCCAGGCGTGCGATGAGGCGGCGGTGGCGTTCGGCTTCGTTGGTCCAGCCGCGGGCTTCGGCGTCACGAGCCAGGGTTTCGGTGTCGGCACGCTGTGCGGCCAGGACGGGCAGGTAGCCGGTGTCGGTGCGGAAGTTGGGGCAGTGTTCACAGATATTGGCGTAGGCGCATGGGCCTTGGACCTGAGCCCGAATACAGAAGCCACCGGCGAGGCGGGCCTTGACCGCCGGGACATCTTTCCAATCGCCGTCGACGATCGGCAGTGAGACGCGGCCCTGGGGCGGTTCGGTGGGCAGGGTACCGAGATGGGCTTTGGCGGCGGCCAAGGCCCGCTCGTATTCGGTGCGCACGGTCGCGTCGAACAACCGTCCGTAACGCAGACTCATCTCGGCCGAGACATGGCCGAGCAGGGTCATCAGGCTTTGCAGGCTGACGCCGGCGTTGACCAGTGCGGTGGCGTAGGTGTGGCGCAGTTGGTGTGGGGTGATGTGCGGCAGGCCGGCATCGGCGGTAACGCGGGTAAGGACGTCGCGAAGGTGATCGACGGTCAGGCGCCGACCGTGGTGGGTGAGCAGGAAATCGGTGGGTCGAGCCGTGCGCGGGTGGGGCAGCGGCCGTCCGGGTGAGCGGTGGGCGACGATGCGGTCGATCAGCGCGACGGTTTCCTCGTCGAGAGGCACCATGCGTTCGGTGTTCAGCTTGCCCAGCGGAACTTTCAGCCACGCGCCTTGGCTGGGGATTTCGTGCACGCTGTCCAGTTCGAGGTCGACGAGCTCACCGATGCGCAAACCGGTCGCTCGTTGCAATAGCAGGGCATCGGCGGGCAGCCGCTCGGGCCAGGCGTGCAGTGCTTGGGTCAGGCGCCGATCCAGGTCGGGGGTGAGGTAGCGGGGCAAGGCCCGGGGCAGCTTGGGGATGTCGGAGCGAAACACTAGGCGCCGCTGTGGTGCTTGCGGCCAGCCCCATTCGGCGATGTTGTTGAGCAGGCAGTGCACGGCCAGGATCCGGCCCCGGCGCTCAGAGGCTGAGATCGGTGCACCGGTGCGCGAGTTCATCGCCTCGGCAGTCGCGGTCAGGTAGGTCTCAATGTGGCGGCGGCGGTCCAGGTCGGCCAGGCTCATTAGCGCTGGGTCGACCGCGGCCAGATGCGCGGCGAAGTGGTTGAGCCGGGTCGCGGTGCCGGTGACCGTGCCGCGGCTATGGGTGGCGGTCAACCGATCGAGGTAGGCCGCGAACGATCCGCGCAGCGCGCGGGTGGCATCCCGCATCCGTTGGGTAAAGCTCTGCCGTAGCAGGCTGGTTGCGTTGACCGGCTGTTCGGTGAACACACCGAGGTGAAACATGACCTGGCGGGCGGTGTGGGCGGCACTGCTGTAATGACGACTGGGTTTCCCTGCGCCGTGCCGGGCTGCGCTGGCGGTCAGTAGGTCATCGAAATCGTTGTCGGTCAACGCATCCAGCCGTCGGCCGGTCTGGATGAGGAGCCTGCCGATCACCTGCGATGCGGCCGCGCTGCGGGTGCGTTCGGTGAAGCCGAGTTCTTGCGCGGCGTCCAGGAACCGGACCAGATCCTGGGCCAACGGCCCCAGTGGCAGATGCCGCCAGAACACGGCCAGTTTGCGGCGGATCAGGTAGTCGTATCCGGGCCGCAGATACCCGGCCAACATCAGAAACGTCACGAACGAGCGGGTGGGATGAGAAACCGTCAACCGCGCCTCAAGCGGCTCACCGGCCCACCGCTGCGGATCGGGCCAGCGCCGCAGGAACGTTCGCGCGGCCGAGCCAAGGTTCACACTGATCAAACCGAGCCGAGCACAGTGTTCGTCGTATGCGGCGAGCAGGTCGACCTCAGGAGCGGGCGCGTAGGCGCGCACGGGCGGCATCGAACTCCTCACGCAGAAACGTTGGGGCCAAATGGATGTAGGCGGCAGCGGAATCTACATGGTCGTGGCCCATCAACGCTTGGATCACCGAGAGGTCGACCCCTGCCTCGGCCAGTGCGGTGCCAAACGAATGCCGTAACGCGTGTGGATGTCCCGCCGCGACACCGGAGCGCTCGCGGTGATATCGGAACACCGTGCGCAGCCCCGCCGCAGTGAGCGGGCGCCCGCGATGGGCACCTTTGGCGACGACGAACAGTGCATCCGCGTCAGTTTCGGGGCGTTCGGCCAGCAGATAGGTTTGGATCGCGCCGGCCACGTCGGTATCGATCGGCACCGAGCGTTCCTTGCCGCCCTTACCGAACACCCGAACCCAGCGGCGGGCGATATCCACATCGGCGACCCGCAGCGAAAGTACCTCCGCAGACCGCAGCCCCGACAACAGCATCAACCCACCGATCGCGCGGTCACGCCAGCTACGGAAGCTGCCCAGCAGCGCCGCTGACTCCTCCCGCGACAAGCCGCGCGGCAACCGGCGCGGCTCACGGACCCGCAACTGCGAGCGCGACTTTGGCTTCGCCGTGTGCGCCAACAGCCCGGAACGCTCACTGCGCGAACGTAATCGGGCCGCGCGACCGCTACTGACTGGGCTACGCGCATCCGGGTCACGCATCTCCCGAAACGCAAACAAGCTCGAAATCGCCGCCAGCCGCCGATTGATCGTCGCCGGCGCATACCCCTGATTGCGTCCATCACGGATCGAATACACGTTGCCGCCCGGCCGACCCGGCAATGTCGCTTCCCGACATGCCGTCAAGAACCGCAGCAGCACATCGACATTCACCTCCGCTAGACCCAAGTGCTCGCCAGTTAGCCACCGCGCGAACGCCAGCAGGTCATAGGCGTAAGCACGGCAGGTTCGAGGGGAGAAATTGCGGTCAGCCAGATACCCCAAGAACTGGTTAACCAAATCGAACTTCTGCGCGGCCGTTCCGCGCAACTGCCAGACGCCGTCGTCGTCCACAGCCGCAGAGAGTTCCGTTGTCATGAGATGTAGATATCGCATCCCAATCCGCCACAGGTCAAGAACCGCAGGAAAACGGCGTGTCGAGCGACATCGAATATCCCGATTAGCCGGTTAAGAGAGGCTCGCCGGGCGGGATGAAGTGCAGGCCGACCTGTCCGGCGGCCCAGTCGGCCATTGCGCTGCAGGCCAATTCGGGGCCGTTGTCACAGCGCAGCACCGCTGGATAAGTACCACGCTGGGCGGCCAGACGGTCGAGCTCGGTGATCAGGTGCTCGCCGGTGATGCTGCGCTCGACCATCCCACCGAGGCATTCGCGGGTGTGTTCGTCGACGATGGAGACGATCTTGATCGGCCGGCCATCGGTGGTGACGTCGAACTGGAAGTCCACCGCCCACACCCGGTTGGGCGCATCGGCGATGACGGTCGATGGTGCGGTGGAGCTGCCGTGGCGTTTGCGCCGTCGGCGCTGCGGCACTCGAAGCCCTTCCTCGCGCCAAAGGCGTTGCACCTTCTTGTGATTGACTGCCCAGCCTTCCGCGCGGGCGTCGTGATACGCGGGCCGGAACCCACGTCGTGGGTGGTCCTTGGCGTAGGCGCGAAGCCAGTCCCGCAACGACACATCAGGATCGTCCGGGGTGGCCGCGACCGGCTCGTGGCGTTGGGTGGCGCGGTGTTGCCCGGTGACGCGGCAGGCGAACCGCTCGCTGACCCCCAGCACGCGCTGAAGGTGACGAACGGCTGCCCGCCGGCGTTCCGGGCCTAGAAGTTTCCAGTGATGATGGTTTCTGGATGCCGGCCTGAGGTTGTGACCCCGAAATTTCCTGGCCGATCGTGTGCCTTTCTTAGGACCTGTCGAGCCTCGGACCGGCGCCCACCACACACAGAGAACTCGGGCTTCGGCGCGAAGGGTGTGACCTGATAGGAGCGTGCTTGCCCGCGGCCCATCACTGGCCTGTCCACCCTCTCCGACGGCGCCCGGCCAACGGAGAGGAACCAGCCCTGCCATGGCGCGCAGCAAACGATCCATCATCGGCGGCGTCGATACCCACGCGGCAACGCATCACGCCGCGGTCATCGACCTCAACGGCCGGCTCATCGCAGATGCCGAATTCCCGGCCACACCAGCCGGTTACGCATCAATGCTGATATGGATGCGCGGGAAGGGGAAACTTGGTCAGGTCGGCGTCGAAGGAACCGGGGCCTACGGCGCCGGGCTGGCCCGCTACCTGCACGATCAAGGCATCGACGTGCTTGAAGTGCCGCGTCCTGACCGACGTATCCGCCGCCAACGCGGCAAGAGCGACCCGATCGACGCCGAAGCCGCAGCGCGAACCGTGCTGGCAGGCAAGGCAAGCGGCGCACCGAAGCTGGCCGACGGTCCGATCGAGGCCATCCGGATGCTGCGCATCGCCCGCAACGGAGCAGTCAAGGCCCGCACAGCCGCTCTCAACACCCTGCGCTCGATGGTTATCACCGCTCCCGAGCCGCTACGCACCCAGCTGCGGTCCCTATCCTCAGCGCAGCTGGTCACTGCCTGCGCACGTCTGCGGCCCGACCTGACCAACCTTGCCGAGCCCGTCCACGCAGCCCAACACGCTTTGCGTTCGATAGCCTTCCGGGTTCAACACCTCGACACCGAAACACGGTCCCTGCGAAGGCAACTCGATGAACTCACCCAAGCCGTCGCACCTGCCACCAGTGCCGTGTTCGGACTCGGCCCAGACACCGTCTCCGCGTTGCTGATCACCATTGGCGACAATCCAGACAGGCTACGTAGCGAGGCCGCGTTCGCTCACCTCTGCGGTGTCGCCCCGATCCCAGCGTCGTCGGGCAAAACCAACCGGCACCGACTGCACCGCGGCGGTGACCGGGCTGGCAACACTGCGTTGCACATCGCCACAGTCGTCCGGCTGCGCTACGACTCCCGCAGCCGGGCCTACGCCGACCGCCGAACCACCGAGGGCCTGTCGATGCCCGAAATCATCCGCTGCCAAAAGCGCTACCTGGCCCGCGAAATCTTTCACGCACTACGCGCCGACTACGTCAAACTCAGCACTTGACATCTATAGGAGCGTCCTTCGCGATCTCCTTGAGCGCGACTTTCTCCAACTCCGCATCAGCCAACAACCGCTTCAGCGTGGCATTTTCACGCTCAAGGTCTTTGAGCCGCTTCGCGTCCTCGGCCTTCAAGCCGCCGAACTGATTACGCCACCGGTGATAGGTGGCCTCCGAGACACCCAGCTCGCGGCACGCCGCCGCGGTGTCCTTGCCCTCAGCCAGCAGCCGATCGGCCGCCATCAGCTTGCGCACAATCTGCTCGGGACTGTGCCGCTTCCTCGTCGCCATAATTCTGTCGAGCCTTCCTGCCCACGTCGTGGGCCGCAAGACTCTCATAAACCATGGATCAACCGATCGGGGTCAGGCCACTGGTTGTTGGCACCGAGCTGCGACTATCTTTTGAGACTCTCATATCTCGTCTATTTCGAGACCGCGCGTGGCCTGCGGAGCCTAACCGCCAGTATTAGGTCTTCACCTTGTCGAGCATCGCGTTCGCGAGCGGCGCGGCGGTGGGCGAGGCCCATGCGGGGTTAACCGGATCATTCGGGGTGAAATTGGGGACCGACGGCTCTTCACAGGTGCGAGCCTCCACCACGACGTTCGCACGGACCCCGAGCGCCTGCTGACAAGCATGCAATCCGCTCAAACCACCCCAAGATGCCATCCGGATGGTGATCAGGTCGCCTTCATGCTTCACATCACCCAACTTAAAAGACCGACCGTTCTCAAAGCCGAGAGTGACATCGACCTCACTGCTAGTACACGTATCCCACTGAGACTGCGCGGATTTCAGTAACTGTTGAGCCTGCTCAGCAGAGGAAAAGACTGCGGCGCTCTGTTCAACGTAATACGGTGCTGCATTACCGCCAGAGCCCCCGTACTGCTCTCCGAATATTTGGATCTTGATCGCCGCAGGATCTGCGGTGGCGTAGACATCATGCTCGCCCGTGAAGGCCACCCCGACGCAAGACTGAGGTTTGACCTGGCCCGAGTGATCCGACATCCCGTATGAGGAGGACTTGATGGCGAGCGCACTGCCGCCACCACCTCCGGCCGGGTTGTTGGTGACGTTGACTCCCAGCAAGCTGGTCAACTGGTCAGCGGTCAGCAAGACCTGATCGATCGCCTTCGGCGAGAACATCGGTTGTGGTGGTGACGTCGGTGACTCACTAATTGACTCGACGCGCTCAGATTCGTCGATTAGCATCGCGCTATTCACCAATGCCATCTTAAGCCAGCGGTTTTCGCTGTCGGATGTGCCGTTGCGCCGGACGTACTTAAGCTGGGCAACCACGCTCGTGGCGTCGCGCGGACTAACCGAAACGAGTCTCACCGATTGTATTGAGGCCCAGAAGTCTAGGAATTGACGTTGCCCAGTCTGGTTTTGGCAGTGGGTATCGAGTTGGCCCAGGCATCCGTGGGATGTGCTGGAAGGTCGGCGTAATAGCTAGTGACGAAATCTCGCATGCTCTCGAAAGTGACCGCTGGCACAGCCGGTGCCACCGTACTGGTGGTGCTGTTCGCCGCTCCGTCATGCTTCGATGGCCGTAGTAGAAACACAACCGCACCGATTGAAGCAATCAAAAAAATGGCAACAAAGACCGCCACTGCTACAGTTCGTCGCCTCGATGGTCGAGCCGCAGCGTCGCCCGCAGACGTAGGCCTGGGTGCTGATGCAGTGGGAGCCGAAGTGGTTGGCGCACCGGCCGAGTTGATCTTTTCGCTAAGGGCGCATGCCAAGTCAGAGCAACGCTCGAACCGATCTTCGGGTCGCTTAGCGAGGCCGATGGCGAGAACCGGATCAAGCTCGGCAAGCTCCGGTCGGCTGTCCGCTAAAGCCGGTGGTGGCACATTGAGGTGGCGGCTGATGACGACTGCGGGGTTGGAGTTCGGGAATAGTTGAGAACCGGTCAGCAGGTGATATGCGGTGGCCGCCAACGAGTACTGGTCGGTACGACCATCGACGTCTTCGCCCAGCAGCTGTTCCGGAGCACAGTAGGCGACCGTGCCCACAGTCATGTTCGTCTTGGTCAGCCCACTGATGTCGTTGACGTTGCGGGCTATCCCGAAGTCGGTCAGGAGGATTCGCTGCTCGCCCTCGTTGCCAAGATTGGTCATCATGATGTTGGCTGGCTTGACGTCTCGGTGCAGCAAGCCTTGTTTGTGGGCGTAATCCAGTGCGCTGGCGACCGCAGTGACGATGCGACCAACTTCCTCGACTGGCATTCCAGCCGGATATCGATCGGCTAAGAGCCGGGCCGCGTCGAGTCCGTCGACGAAGTCCATCGAGATCCATAGTTGGCCCTCCTCCTCTCCACGGTCGTGCACACCGACGATGTGGGGATGCCAGAGCGTCGAAGCGAGATCGGCTTCGCGGTTGAAGCGGGCGCGAAACTCAGCGTCGGCCGACCAGTCCTGGGGAAGCAGCTTCAATGCGTCTCGTCGTGGGAGCCTCGGGTGCTGGGCAAGGTAAACCTCACCCATGCCGCCAGACCCCAGCAGGCGAATGATGCTGTACCCGGCGAAGGTTTGACCGCTGGTCAACGGCATGTGTCGATCACCTCCCCGCGTACTCAATCATTGGTTCGGAGGACACCTGACCACTCGGCGATGTGATTGAGATGCCAGTTGGCCGCACCTGATAGCGGGTTCCATCAACTGGGTTGGTGACATCGAATCCGCCCGAAGACCGCACCGCGTTGGCCAGTTCAATGCTGGCACCGTCGCTGAGTCGGAGACCGCGATAGTAGTAATTTGCTGGTCCGACTTCACAAACCACAACTAAAGATTGGGTGGTGCGCCCCATCACCGCTGGCGCGCTCCCCGGGTCACACCGAGCGGCGGGATAACCCACAAACCCTTGTGCGTCTGTATCCGGCAAGCTGAGTTGGGGTTTCGACGTGGTCGAAGACGGTCGGATCGTCAGGGGTGCTGTCGTCATGTCGCTAGCACTTGGTGTCGTCGATAACGTCGCGTTGGAAGCGCTCGGCGGCCCTTGGCTATTCCGCGAGATCAGCAACGCTGCTATTAGCGCAGCGGCCATGAACGCAGTCACTGCCCCGGCAATCAGCATAAGTCGCCCGGTCCCGAACTTGCGTTTCGTTGATACGGGGATTCGGAGGTCTTCGGCGTAGGGGCTGTCTCCGGTTCCGTCTGGATTTGGCCATCTGGCCGAGAACTGACGGGTGCCCACCGGCTGTCGAGGGCCGGGATCCAACACTGCTGCTGACTGCGACGACGCCGCCGCAAAGCTTGCTGCCCTGGCGAGTTCGCCCGCTGAGGCAAAACGCTCCGTTGGTTGTTTTGCCATACCTCTGGCAATGACGTTGTCGAGGGCGGCTGGAATTGACGAGTTGAGGTTCGACGGTTTTGGAGGACTGAGGGTGAGGTGTGCGGTGATCTGTTGTTCGGCGCTGTCGCCCGGATAGGGCTGGGTACCGGTGAGGCATTCGTGGAGCACGCACGTCAACGAGTAGACGTCGGCCCGGGCATCTGCGACCCCGGCGGTGAACCGCTCGGGCGCCATGTAGGCCAAAGTCCCAATGATGGCACCGGTTTTAGTCATTCTCGTCTCTGCGACGTCGTGAGCGATGCCAAAGTCGATCAAATAAGTGAAGTCCCCCTTTGTCATCAGGGCATTGGAAGGCTTTACATCACGGTGCACTAACCCGGCGGCATGCGCGGCATCTAGCGCGGCCGCGAGCTGCTCAATGACTCGAACTGCCCGCTGCGGGCTCATTGGGCCCTCACGTTTAAGCAAGGTGCCCAGATCGGCTCCGTTGATGATCGGCATGACCAGATACAACCGGCCGTCGACTTCGCCGGTGTCGTGAATAGGAATGATGTGCGGCTCGGTCAGTCGAGCGGCCGTGTGCGCCTCGCGACGGAAGCGCTCTCGAAACCCAGGTTCAGCGCCTAGTTCCGTGGACAACACCTTCACAGCGACATAGCGGTCAATGACCGTGTCGTGGGCACGCCAAACCTCGCCCATGCCGCCACGGCCCAGCAGCTCGATCAACCGGTAGCGGCCGAACGGCGTCCCCTCCACTTCACCCCTCCCCGCTAGTGCAGTTGAGGGAAACCATAAAACCGGACGGCCGCTTCGAAGGAGAAAGCAGACGCATTCACAGCAAGAGGTCAGAAGCCGCCGCTAGCGGAGGACTGCCAGTCGAGGGGCGCCAAGAGGGTCAGGGAAATTTTGAAGTAAGACCGGAGACGGTTTCGGCGCAGCGCCGAACACTTAGGCGGTTACGGCACGCGCTGCAGGATTCGCCCGACCGGTGACGAGCGCAGCACCACCATCAGCCCCGACTGCGCTATGTCGACCATGAGGTTACCTCGGCTTGGGCGATTCCGGCGCGGTCGCCGCTCCTCACCTCCATGGCCACGGGGCGGCAGTAAAAGCACAGGTCGGGGCCGACAGTGGGATACCCGCACGCAGGGCAGATAGCGACGTTCACCGATCCTGCCCTCCTAGTTGACGTGTGCCTAATGTCTTCCACGTTCCCCCGTCGGTGGCCACCTAAACTCGGCCATGGCCATGTCAACGTCGAACCGTCGGGTATTTCGACGCGGAGGACCGATTCGTTTCCATCGTCCACGGCCGTCCGCGCGGGGTTGGTGCGATGTCCTCGCCCAATTCGCGGCTCACCGACAAACCCGGGCCGTTCTGACAGGCTCCGGCCCGAGTTCGCTCCGCGCAGGATGTACATATGACGACTGACATAGGGCGCCGCCCGAACAAGAAACAAATCGGGGCTGCCGGCGAGCACTACGTCACCGCCGAGATCAGCCGACGTGGTGGGTATGCCACGCCGTTCGCAGGCAAAATGCCAGGAATTGACATCGTTGCTTTCGACACCGACCGCAAACACTTCGTCACCATTCAGGTGAAGGCGAAGGGGCCGGGCGGGCGCTGGGTCACCACGATTCCCAAGTACGCGCATCCGGAGTATCCGGAATACGGGGATAGCCCAAACCCGACGCCCGATAACGAATTTTGGGTGCTAGTCGACCTAACGGGAGAATCACCCGACTACTACGTGCTTCCTGCGCAGTCGCTTGAGACTGATGTCTGCGCGCGATTTCAAGAGTGGCTCGCCGAGTGCGGAGGGAGGCGTCCACGCAACCCGGCGAGTCGGGACTGGTCCATTGATTTCTCCCACGTTGCGCAGTGGCACAACCGCTGGGATGTTCTCGGGATCGGGCTAACCCTATAAGGGGTCATGGATTTCGATGCGCGCTTGAGCCCGCATTGGGTGCTACCGGCGAACCACGACACCGCACATAAAAGGTGTTGGGGAGTCCGTGGTGTTCATGGTGATTACGGCACGAAGTTTTGAGACGCTCGAATGTCGTCTCTTTCGAGACATGACAAATCAGGGAGGGTTGGGGCCAGCCGCTCCCCGTCAACGGTCGCGGCAGTCACTCGCAGGGACCCCGAGGGGTCGGCAACCATGGCAACAGCGCTTGTGCTGCACCAACCCCCGGCCACCGATACCGGTCTATCGGTCAGGTACGGCCGCGAAGGTTATCCCTCGCCGCCGAGCTCGGTCTGGTCCCGCTCGGTCTCGGCGGTGTCCTGGGCCATCGCCGACTCGTCGAGCCACTTCTGGACATCGCCGCCGAGGCGGTCCGCGGACAGGTGGGCGAAGTCGAGGGCCTGTACCGCCATCGCTGCCAAGACGTTCATGGCGCGTCCGCTGCGGTGGATCTCCACCATCAGCGCACCGAGCGCCTGATTGTCTTCGGCGCACAACGCCGACAGGTACCGGCGGGCATCCGCGAACTCGCGGTCGACGTGGGCCATCTTCCTCCGGAACTCGTCGGGCGACGGCAGGTCTTCGGGCGTGTCGGTCATGGGTTTCTCTTTCGGTGGACCAATTCCATTTTTGGGGTTGGTTTGTCCTGGTATCGGCGGCCTAAAGTTCAAGAAGGGCGAATGGGGACCGTTATGGACGCCGGCGGGACGGGCATAGTGATCGGCCTCGGTGTTTTCGCGCTGCTGGTGGGTGCGATGGCCGGGTGTGGGGGCGACAGCTCGAAGTATGTCTGAGCGTGATCGCGACGAATCCGGCCGGCCCCGTAGCACCCGCCCGCGCGACGCTCTTGGCCGACCCCTTCCGCAAGGCAGTGAGGGCATTCCACGCATCCCCGATGACCTGGAGTTGTCGCCGCTCGAAACCCTCGCCTATGCCCAGGACCTGCTAGACCGGGGCCTGGCATTCAACGCGCACGAGGTGCTCGAGGCGGCATGGAAGAACGGCCCGGACGACGAGCGGATGTTGTGGCAAGGCCTGGCCCAGCTCGCGGTCGGCATCACCCACGTCCAGCGCGGCAATGTCAAGGGTGCGATCAGCCTGCTTCGACGCGCGTCGAACCGTCTTGCCCACCACGACCGTCCGGCGCCGTATGCGATCGACGCCGCCAGTTTGGTCAACTACGCCGATGCGCTGATCGACGACCTCGAGGCGGCCGCCGAGATCACACCGAAGCGCCTGCGGCCCCGTTTGGTTTCGTCCGACCCCAATGGCCCGTGACGGGGAATTCTGACGAAGGTGGCGGCAGCTGAAGTTGCTCCGCGCTTGTCGTGCGGTCAGGCCATCTCGGGCACACGCAGGTGGGCGATCGCCAACTCGAAGTCGCACTCGTCGAGCACCTCTGCAGCTACTTCCTGGCTGCCCGTAGCTCTGATCCTGTCCAACTGGTCCTTGTTCCGCTCCATCGCTTCGACGCTGTCGAAGGTCGCCGAGGCCACGCCACGACCGGATGCCCGGTCGACTAGCAGGCTGCCACTGCAGAAACCTTCCAGCTCCTCGAGGGCGGGCAGGATCGTCATCTTGTAGAAGTCGATGCCGCGGTCGATCTGGTCCGGGCCGACCTTGACCCAGGTGGCTCGGACACAGGCGCCCTCACTCGCGCGGTGCTCGCGATGCATGGCAGCGATCTCCCATTCCTCGACCTGCCTGCTACCACCCAAAAGCTCGACGGCCCGGTCACGAATTCGGCCATGTGCGGCGACCGGCCCCGCCAGGGGGCGGACCCGGGGGCAGCCGGCGCGGCGATGGTCGGGGTGCACGCCACGTCCAAGGACTTCGAGAGATGGGGCACCGTTGATGGTCGGCCCCTGCACGCCAAGGGAGGCCATTGAGCACGTCATCGACCCAGTACGGATCGTCGGATGGCGCGGCGGCAAAAGAAACCCAATTCTGCGTGCAAAGATGTTGGTAATGGGCAGAATTGACCCTGTCGATTGTGGCCACCCGGATTACGGCTCGGACGAACAGTTGAAGTTCCGGCCCATGGCCCTGTGGTGGGGTTCGGCCAACTGGACCGAAGGTTCGCTCAACCACCTTGAGTTTGGCTTCGTGTCGTATGACGCTGGATTGCTGGATGCAGCAACGGACTTCGTGGCGGACGTAATCGCCTTCTCGGAGCCGCTCGGATCAGAATGCGCCGGGCCTGAGCCGAACATGCTCGGATATGACGTCGACGACGCCGCAATGCCCCAAAAATGGCATTGAACTGCGGAAACGCGGAATCTAGCTACCGGCCAGAGTCGTCGCCACCGTGACTGCGATGGCCACCCTCGGCAGGCCCAGCGCACTGTCGAAGAGGGCGAAGTGAAGTACGCGAAACGACGCGAAATGACCTGCGAATACACCGAAGGTGTTGATGGCCATCAACACTGGTTGACCCCTTAGTAGGACCGCATCCGCGCAACGCTTCCCGCGGGAGCCGAAGATGGCTCTAAGTGCGTCGGCTGGAGTGTGCGGCGATCCAGTCCGAGTATCGAGTAGTGAAAATGGTGGCGTTCTCGTCGGGTGCGAGGGTGCGATCGTCGATCACGGCACCGAAGTATGGCGCCCGGACGTCAGTCACCACCCGGCGTGGATCACCTTTGGCGGCAAGGCCTCTACGGACAAAGTCGTCCATCCCCATTTCTTCGGGTCCAGCGATCTCCGTAACGCCGTTGATGGGGCTCCCGACGGCCGCGCGGGCCACGGCGGTCGCGACGTCGTCGGCGGCGATAGGACGAAACAACGCGTGTGGCAACTTGACAATGTCTCCGTCTGTCGCGGAATCGGCCAAGCCAACTGCGAATTCGTAGAACGGGGTTGCTCGCACGATCGAATAAGGCTGGCCCGAATCCCTGATTAGGTTTTCCTGAGCTGCTTTCGCGGTGTTGTACCCGCTATCCGGCATGATCTGCGCGCCCACTACGGACAACGCGACATGATGTTTGACTCCCGCTTCCCGTTCAGCAGAGAGAAGATTCGTGGTCGCGGTCGTGAAGAAATGCATCACAGGTTCAGCGTCGAACAATGGTGAATCGGCGACGTCGACCAGGACATCCGCACCGGCGACGGCGTTGGCGAGACCTTCACCGGTGAGTGAATCGACACCTGATCGGCGCGAGGCAGGGATCACGTCGTGTCCCTGCGCGGAGAGCTTGGTCGCTACTTTTGAGCCGATAAGCCCGCGACCGCCAATGACTACGATCTTCATGATGAACCCTTCCAGTGCGTTTGATTGGTTACTTGAGTTGCCTTACGCCGCCGATCGAACCCCTGAAAGTCAGTGGTGCCACCTGTGATCGACTCCGCCTGGCACTAACACCTCGAAGCGACTCTTCGCGACCCAGTACCGACGTCTACTTGCTGCCGGACCCAACGATGGCTACGACCTCGATCTCCACACGCTGATCGGGCAGTGCGAGCGCCTTGACGCCCACCGCGGTCCACAGCGGCAGAGCTTCCGCGAACCGCTTGCGAAACTGGCCCACCATCAGCGACATGTGTTGATCACCAATGGAATCGTCAGCGGTGGGGACGTGGTAGGAGTGGATGTTCACGATGTCGCGCCAGCTGGCCCCAGCCTCAGCGAGGGTCTTTTCGACGTTGTCGCAGGCCTTGACGATCTCGTCTTCCAGAGATTTGGCCGACAAGGTGAAGTCCGCGTCCCAGCCGCCTTGGCCGGAGATCTCGATGCGATCACCGATGCGTAAAGCCTGGCTGTAATAGTTGCGGGTACGGGCAATCTCGCCGTATCCGGGGGTGTCGAAGAATTCGAGTTTGGACACGCCGGCGTTTCCTCTCATCGTTGGTGTCGGAGACATCATTGCCGCAATCGATGTACTGCCGGGACAGGCGGTTCGCCGAGGGCAACCTGCAAGCGGACCGACCATCCCACCCCGTTCTGGTTGTACTGAGAATGCAGCCGGGCGGGATGAGCTGTCATCACCCCAAGCACCTATTCACCCGGGTGAGTGACGCAGCCCTGAACCCGAGCGTGGATGGATCAGTGGCCATCACCTGAGGTACCGGTCAGCCGTCTTCCTCGCCGTCTTGGTCAAACTCTTCGCGCGCCACCGTGAAAAACGATGGGCCGTCGTCTGGGCTGCCACTGAGCCCGAGGATGGCCGCATCTCGTCGTCGGACATGATGGTGACCCCGGTCCACGTGGTTCCCAAACCCCGAGAACGCGCGGCGAGCATGTAGCTCCACGTGGCGGGCATGAACGAACTCCCATACTGGTTGGCGTTTTCGCCCGCCAGCGTGCCGTCACCGTCGATCCTCGACGTAAAGGATCACCAACACGGGGACCTCGCCGATGTGCTCGGCGAGATACGCCGCGCTGTCCAGACACCTTGCGCTGCTCGCGATTGCGCGCAGGATCGTCCTTAAATCGATCGGCGCCGCAAAAGAGGACGCGACGATCGAGTCCCATGTGCAGCAGTAAACATCGGTGATCGCGCTACGCTGTTCCGCATCGGTGACTACAACGAAGCTCTAATTCTGCACGTTGGCCGACGTTGGTGCCTGCACCGCGATCTAGACGCATTCTCGAATCAGCCCAATGCGAACAGGTCTGGTCAAATCGAGACGTATGCGCACCGAGCGGGTCGTCGTCAGCAGTCCGTCGATGGACAAGTCGACGATGGGGTAATCGCTCATACCGGCACAACGGCGGTGACTTCAACTTCCACGCGAATGTTGGGCCACACCAGTCCGTCGATGATGCTGAACATGGCGGCAGGTTCGTGCCGGATGATCTCTTTGCTCACCGCCAGGTAGGCGGACGCATTGTCGCGGCTGGTGACCCATTGGCGCATGTAGACAATGTCGATTAGCGTGGCGCCGGCCTTACCGAGCGCCCTTTCGACATTGGCCCAGCACTGCCGGGCTTCCTCCGCGAAGTCCTCAGGCACAGTGCCGTCTTCGCGCAGGCCAGGCGTGCCGGAGACGAAAATCTGTGTGCCACCGCCACCGGATACCGCAACGGCGTCAGCATATTCGCCGATGTGAGCGGCCACTCCGGTGTAAATCGCGGTAATTGTGGTCATCTCGAGACTCCTCCGTAGGTGTGGGTCTTTCGGTGTGTGTTGCGAATTCGTCAGATGTCGTTATGATGACCACTCCTCTGGGCTCGTGGCCCGCCACGACGTGGGCGAGGGCGTCGGCGGCCTGATCCAGGCCGCAGGACCGCGGGATCGGCATGCTCAATCGCCGGGAGGAGAGTAGCGCGGTGAGGCGGTCGAGTTGAGCCCCGTCAGAACGGACGTAAACCGCGGTCACACCGATCCCGCGAGTGGATGCGGGCGGGTCGGGGGTGATGGTGGCCAGCCGGCCGCCGTCGGCAAGCGCGGTCATCGCCTCAGCAGCACCCGCGGGTGCCGCGTTGGCGACGGCGTCGATGGAGCCCCTCGCCAACGCCCTTGCGTGTTGTGGCCACAGCGGATCGCGGTAGTCGATTACTTCGCGGGCGCCATGCCGGCGGACTCGCTTGGCGCTGCGCGGGCCAGCGGTGGCGAGCACATCGACCCCGCGCAAGGCGGCCAGCTGGACAATGAGCCCGCCGGTGATTCCGCCCGCGCCATGAACGAGCAACGTTTCCCCACCGTGGAGGGCCAAGGCTTCGCCGACGACCTGCTCGGCGGTCAACGCCGGCACCGGAAAGATCGCCGCGGTCTCCCACGGAACCTCGGGCGGTTTGTGGGCTAGCGATCCGACGGGTGCGATCAACAGCGGCGCCCACGTGCCTTGGGCGCGTAGCGGCACGGGGTGGCAGAGCACCTCATCGCCCACATTGAATCCGCCCGAGCGATCGCCAACGGCCTTGATGACCCCGGCAGCCTCGACCCCGAGCGCCAGCGGCGGCCTCGTGCCCACATCCCAACCGCCGTAACGAATGATGTTGTCCCAGTTGCCAACGCCGGCGCCGCGGATGTCGACGAGGACCTCGTCGGCCGCCAACGGTCGCGGGTCGTCCACCTCGAACGTCTCCACTTTGCCGCCGAGCGTGCGGACCCCCGCCACAAGCATGGTCACGGCGAGACGACCTGCCAGTAGTAGGTCATTGTGATTCCTCTCAGAGATAGAGATCAACGGGATTGAAAAACAACGCGATTCGATTGAGCGCTCTTCTGTGCGCTCTGCGCTCCGTTGTTCGGCAATAGGACAAGTTCGGACTCTTCGGCTACCAGCAGATCCCAGACCTGATTGACCGTCGGATGCGGAGCGACAGCATGGCGTAGGAGACCGACTGGGACTTTCGCGACGATAGCCAGGGTGGCCGCTTGAACCAGTTCTGAGAACTCCGGGCCGACAAATGTCGCTCCCAGCAGTGTGTTCGTCTCGGCGTTGATGACCAACTTCGCCCATCCTTGGAAGCCATCCCGGAAAAGGGCCAAGAATGACAGTGTGCCGGGGTAGCGGGCAGTTCGCGTCCGCACCACGAAACCTTCTGCGCGGGCCTGACTTTCCGTGAGCCCCGCTCTGGCTACTTGAGGCTCAGTGAAGATGACCTGTGCAAGACTGCCCGAATCACGCGCAGTCAACTCGGTCTCCCCCAGTTCACGCCCCGCGGCCCGGGCCGCGATAATCTCGGCCACGATATGGCCATGGTAGGTGGAGATATGAGACAGCCGAGCACGCCCGGTGGTATCGCCCAGGGCGTAGAGCCAGTCGCCCGTGACGCCGACCGCCTGGAGATGGTCGTTCACACAAACAATCCCGCCTCCCGGCAGGCCAACGGTTTCCAGTCCAATGTTTTCGGTGTTGGTGCGCCGTCCGGCGGCTAGGACCACCTCGTCTACCTCGATGGTCTGGCGGCGGAAAGTTGCGGTGACCGGACCACCTGCCACGGGGCGGACTACCGCCGACAACTCTGTCTGAAAGTGGATCGTGACCCCTTTGCTTCGCAGTGACTGCGCGACCAACTCGCGGGCTTCGGGTTCGCAGTTGGGAAGCAGGGCGTTCCCACGTACCAGAAGTGTTACCGCGGAGCCCAAACCGGACAGGATGGTAGCGAACTCGACGCCGACGGCGCCGCCGCCGACCACCAAGGCGCGCGGTGGCACTTGCGTCATGGTCGTTAGATCCCGATTGGTCCACGGGCGTGCTTGCGCCAACCCAGGTATCTCCGGCACGTGAGGACGAGTGCCGGTGGCCAAAACGACCGCGTGGCGTCCCTCCAAGACGACTTCGGTGTTATCGGCATGCGCCACGCGCACTGCATGTTCGCCGCTCAACCGGCCGAACCCATGAAACACTGCTACACCGGCTTGCCGCAGGGATGCGACTCGGTCTTCGTCCGACAGGTGCTCGATGATCGCGTCGCGTTTCGCGAAGACGGCCGAAACGTCCAATCCTTCGCTCGAAATAGCTTCTCGCACACCAGGGACAGCCTTCGCGAGATTGAACACCTCGATCGGACGAAGCAGTGTTTTGCTCGGGTTGCACCCCCAGTAATGACATTCCCCAGCGACCAGACGATCCTCAACGAGCGCTACCGATAGGCCTGCGGACGCAAGCTTCCGGACAGCCGCCACACCGCCAACCCCGCCGCCGACGACAACCACGTCGAAGTCTTTACCGGCCTTCATCTACCCTCACTTCGGCCACCAGAAGGCTGCGACGGTTTCGAGTGTTCGGACTGGATAAGGCGCCGGCGGTGCGTGGGGGCGATGTTGTGCTGCCCAGTATCGCGTAGGCCGCGGCTGCGCTTGCTGCGGAGAAGACGCTGTAGCTAAGCGGTGGTTCAATGCCGAGGGATACGGCCATCGCGGTTCCAAATATTATGAGCACCAAGCAAGTCGCCGCGCCGGCGAGCTTTGGCCGCCAGCCGGTCAGGAGCAAGACTGCCAATGCCGTTTCGGTGACGGTGGCAGTCCACACAATCACGGTCAAGAACCATCCGGTAGCAAACGGAACAAGCTGGTGGGTATAGTCGGCGAAGCGACCCATGCTGCCCCAGCTACCCTGCCCGAACGGCTTCCACCCACCGAATCGGTCGGCAACAGCGGACAGAAAGCCTGCCGCCAGCGACAAACGCAGTGCGATCCGGACAACCCGGATCGGATCAGGCGTGTACATGGACTGCTTCCGATGGATGATGTCGTCGATCTCGAACGGCGCGAAAACTTTTCATCGTTGACCCGACGGGCTCATTTTTTTGCGTCGTCGTCCGTGGTGAGCGGCCCGTCTCCGGTGTCTAGCAGGAAGACTGCGAGTAATTCAGCGGGTTCGGTGGCACTCGCATTTTCACTTATCGTGTGGTGCGCGCCGGGGGTTTCCCGCCATGTCTCGCCGACATGGTAGACGCGTGCAGGCTCACCTTCGACTTGGCTACGTATCGCTCCGGAAATGACGTAGGCCATGATGAATGCTGAATTTGCATGGTGGTGAGCTCCGCTTTTTGCTCCCGGGGGATAGCTGACGGTCACTGCTTCAAGCGATTTGCCCGGGACATTGGTAGGTTGATTGAAAACTGGTCGGACAACCGGTTTTTGATCAGAACTCTCCGGCGCCGGCTCGGCGTGGGCCGCAGGCGCGAGCATTACCGCAACTGTCAGTAGGGCGAGCGGTATCTTCAGGACCATTTCTTCGGCTGCCTTTCCTTTTAGTCTTCGGCTACGCGCAGGATCGTCTTGCCAGGGATGCGCTTGCCGGGAGCGAATGCGGAGGCGGCTTCGACGAGTGGCAGCACGGCACCCACCACCGGCTTGAGGCGTCCATCCCGCACTCGCGCGGCGAGGCCGGCGAGTTGGGCCCGGTCGGCTTCGACAAGGAAGAAGATTGCCCGTGCGTCTTGCGGCTGAGTCTTCGGCGGCTCGGCGATGGTGACGAGCGTTCCGCCAGCCCGCACCAGAGCGGCCGATCGCGCGAGGACCTCTCCCCCGATCACGTCGAACACGACGTCGACTTCGCCTGCATCCTCGAGCTTTTCGGTCTCCAGATCGAGAAAGTTGTGAACGCCCAACTCCTCCGCCCGGTCTCGATCTGCGGTCCGGCCAGTACCAATGACGCGCGCACCGACCTCGCGAGCGAGCTGCACGGCGATCGACCCAACCCCACCCGCGGCGCCGTGGATCAGAACCGATTGTCCCGCAGCGAGGCGGCCGTGGTCGAATAGGCCCTGCCAGGCGGCCAGTCCCGAGATCGGGAGCGCCGCGGCCACAGTGTGGTCGATGTCCATCGGCAGGGGTGCGAGATTACGGGCTTCCACAGCCGTGTACTCAGCCAGCGAGCCGTTGCGGGCCCAGTCGGCGAGCCCGAACACCCGCTGACCGATGGTCAAAAGGGTGGTGCCGTACCCCAACTCAACCACGACGCCCGACAGCTCGTGGCCGGGCACGCTCGGTGTCCGGTCATGACCCGCGCGGTCGATCCAAGTGTGCGGCCAGTCAAGCTCGCCGCGTGTGAAACCGGCGGCGTGTACCCGGACGACGACGTCGTTGTCGGCGGCCTGGGGGTAGGGCAGGTCTGTCAGCGACAGCCCAGCGACACCGGCGTCACGATCTGAAACAGTGATGGCTTGCATTACAGGTCCTTCCTGATGCGGGTTGTTATTGTCGGGTCAGCTGGAGGCTGCGGTTGCACGCTGACGAGCTCGAGGCCTAGATCACGGACCCGGTCGAGCAGCCCGTAAAGCTGTGACTGATCGCGGATTTCACCTGTGAACACGCTTTCGCTCGCACCGGCCTCGACGCGCATCCCTTCTAATGCGGACCCGAGCCGCTCGGTCAGGCGGCCTCGAATGCAGATCCGGTACATCATCGACTGCACTTCAGCCTCCGCTCGCCAGCTTCTGAATCAGGGTTCACCGACGCGGGGTGATTCGTCATCACCCGGCAAGCTAGTTCACCCGGGTGAGTGCAACGGGCGTCACTGGGCGGACCGGCAGGCATCAGGGTGGGCCGCCGCTGGCGGTCACCCCGCCCCCGAGCTGCTGCGGCAGCCGGCATACAACCGC
This sequence comes from uncultured Actinomycetota bacterium, assembly GCA_963784685.1. Lineage (GTDB taxonomy): Bacteria > Actinomycetota > Actinomycetes > Mycobacteriales > Mycobacteriaceae > Mycobacterium. Next base: position 5 of record CAWASF010000001.1, on the reverse strand, counting down.
AACCC